>NZ_CP039690.1:1935000-7354671 GCF_005144885.1 Phreatobacter stygius | reverse complement strand
TTAGCGGCAGGCGGTTGCGTGGGTACGGCGTTCACGCCCGGGTTCTAGAGCATTTCCGCGCGAAGTGGATACCGCTTCGTATGAAAAGCCCAGCGCGGCGGGCAGGCGCCAATCGGGCGGAGCGCTCCGGCGCAGGTGTCGCGAAGCCGGTCGACGGTCGCTTCGCCTCGCCGGCCGAGGCGGCCGCCTCTCGAAGGCGCGCATCGCCGCGTCGTGCTGCCGGGATCAGCCTGTGCTGCGTTCGTGCCTCCGCCCGACGGGCCCGTTCCGAGGTCAAATGGGCCGCCTCATCCGTCTTGGTCTCGTGGTTGTAGAATCCAATTGATAAACTATAACGTGTGTTTTATATGCAACCTATGCGTCAGTTGCGGTGGTCAAGGAGCACTTCTCGGTCATCACGGCATAGTGAAAGGTGGCGGCCCGCTCAGATTCATGGCCGGATCGGTTCCGCCGATTGCGCGGTCTTGCCGATCGTCGGGTTTCGCGGTCTTGGCGGCGGGCCGGACGCGGCGCGTTCAGATAAGCCAATTATAACAATGGGTTGTTTCGCCTCTCACGGGTCGCGAGATGATGACCGGGCAGGCATTTGCGGCTGGTCGAGCCGCCAGGTCCAGCCGGAGAGTCCGCCGGGTTGCCCAGCGTGGCACAACTGCAACGGCCCGTGAAAACCGCGATGCCCAAGGTACCTGCCGGTGGACTCATCCGTTGATCGGCACCTCGCCCGTCGTCGGCGGATAATTTTTCAGATTGGGGTCGTGATGTATCCGCATGGGTTGTGCGGGCGAGAAAATTGGCCGGCCTCAGCTTCCCGATGGAATACCTGGAATCTGGTAGGCCTGTGATTGGCCAAAAAACAAGCAATGTTTCTGGCCATAACCTGTCACCGAACTGACTCAATGCTTGTAATCACAGCAGCCATATGGCTATGATGCTTCAAATGTCGGGTATTTGACAATTGGATGTGGCGAGGTGACCGATTTCTGGTCTGTCCTTTACGCTTTGACGACTCCGGACCTATGTGAGGCGCAGCGGTTGTCGGTCGGCTGAATGATTTCGGTTGGCAGACGGTCTTGGATTGAGGAATTCAAGCTTTGAGTTCAGTCGCGTCACAACCCGAATTGACTTGTGCGCCCAACGGGACATTCAGCTTTGCGCTGCCTATCGCACCGAGCATTGTCGAGGATTTTTTTGGAGTTTCGGTCAGGGTCAACGTCGATGGTCTTGTCTTCAACGTTGTAATCGACTCCTCCATCCAGATCCTCCGGTTTGCCGGTCGATTCAGGACGCAAAATACTTCGCAATGGCGATATCGTTTCAGATATTGGTCCATGTTAGTGAATTGTCGTCGGTCAATACGGCCTCTCCCACGGTCGCAGCTCAGGAGCTCGCCGGCGGGGGAGAGGCGAGGGTGGTGGTTCCGTTCAAGGCTGCCGTTCGATTTGACGAACTCGCGCCGGCGCAAACTGCGCCGACCTTTCACCTGGCCGGGCTGGAGCCGCCCCGGAAGCGGGATCGACAGCCCGCGCCACCGGACGCGAGCCGGAATTGTCGTTCGACGAGCTGTTCGAACAATGGCGCGAGCAACATCTGCTGTCCGGCGGGGCGCCGACGACGCCGCCCTATTGGGAAACATTGATTCAGCGCTTCGTCGCTTATCTCGGGCATTCGGATCCGGCGCGCGTTTCGACCCAGGATGTCAGGAATTACCGGGATCACCTGATCAAGAGCGGCCGGCTGTTGCGAACCGCCCGGCATTCGGACCTCGCGGCGCTCCGGTCGATCTTCCGTTTCGGGATCGAACAGGGTTTGCTGCCGATCGCGGATCCGACATCCGGCGTTCGTTTCCGCAGCAGCCGGCTGGTGACGAGCCGGAAGATGATGGCGTTTTCCGATGATGAGGCGCGGACATTGTTGCGCGCCGCCGATCTCGAAGACAAACCATCGCGACGATGGATCCCGTGGCTGACCGCGCTGACCGGCAGCCGTATTTCTACCATCGTCAATCTGCGACACGAAGATGTCGTGAAGATCGATGACGTCTGGTGCATCCGTATTTCACGGCAGGCGGGGCCAATCAAGACCGCTGCGTCCGAGCGCATTGTTCCTATTCATCCGCTTATTCTCGAGCGTGGATTTATAGACTTCGTTCATTCGACAGGGCGCGATCGTCTTTTCATCAACAAAGACGCGCGACGATTCATTCTGGACGGGAAGACGACGACTTCGTCGATCCCTGCGCCGTATAATCCTGGCCGCACCACCCGGAATCGACTGACCGAGTGGATCCATTCGCTTGGCCTCGACATTGGCCGATCCTCCGGCAAGGACCCGAACCATGCCTGGCGACATTGGTTCAAGGAGAAGGCTTTCGAGGTCGGCATTCCCGAAAAAATCACGGATGCCATCGTTGGTCACGCTCAGGCGAGCATATCGCGGCGTTATGGCGCTGTATCCGTGCCGGTCATGTTCGATGAATTGAAGAAGATTCCTGACCCTCTCAGTCATTGAGGGATAGCCACAGCTTGTTCGCTGTTCGTATTTTCTGATCTGTTTGGGTTTAACTTAAAGAAAAACCCCGACGGTTGCCCGCCGGGGTCTTCTAACTCAGGATCTGAGGATCAGATCAGAAGTTGCGCTGAACGCGGAGGGTACCAACCCAGGCACCTTCCTGGCCGCGCGGCACACCGCCGCCCGAGATGGCCGGAACGACCAGCCTGGGTGCGGGCATTGATGTTGTGGTAGACAACTTCAAGGCCGAGGTCGAGGTTACGAACCGGCGACCAGATCGTGTTGACGCCGACGTTCCAGTACTTGATGTCCGAGAGGCCAACACCGCAGCCGGCTGGTTGATGTCGGAATAGCACCGAAGATCGACGAACGCAGAGCCGGGGTCCAGAAGTGACGGAAGCCGGCGGCAACCGACCAGGCCTTGGTGGTCTGGATCGAGGCATTGCCGACGACCGGAACACCACCGAGGTTGTTGGCGACGACCGCGTCACGCAGGCTGCTGTTCAGAGCATTTACGCCCGACAGGTTGCCGCGCCGGAGATGGTCGCGATCACCACCCTGGTTGGCCGTGCCGAAGGCGTAGTCGAGAGCGCCGTCGGCATAGACTGCCTGCAACCACAACACGTCGCCACGGGCGAGCATGTCGAGGTTCAGACGGAGACCGGCACCAACAGCCCAGCCGAACTTGTCGCCGGCTGCGTTGGTCGGATTGCCGAAGTTCAGGCCAGGGCGGGGTGGGTCCGTCGTGCAGCATAGCCGTAATCGGTCAGCTGGTGCAGGGCACCCATGATCTGAGCCGAACCCCAGGCCTGATCGACGCGCAGGTTGGCGACGATGTCCGGACTTTCTGGGGCCGTAGGTCATGCCGTAGACGCCCGAGAGCGGACGCGCCAGCGGCGTGATGTTGACGCCGGCGGCGTCGAGCCAGACGTCCTGTTGAGTAGCGGCGATACATGCTGTCTTCCAACGACACCGTCGCCGAGAAGCCCGAACCGAACGAGGCGGTATAGGCCAGCACGGTGGTCGAGCGCGCGGTCGCGGCGAAGTTGCCGGAGAGCTGCACGTCGCCCTGGTAGAAGTTGAAGAACGAGGCCGAGAAGCCGAAGGTGAAGCCAGCGAACTGGATGAAGGCACGCTCGACGTTGATGGCGGAAGCACGCGGCGACTGATGCACCCTGAGTTGACCAGGCCCTGCGAGGAGAAGGCGCCGTCAAACTGACCGCGATAGGCCGAGAACTGGCCGAAAGCGCGGAGCAGGCCGTATTCGGTGTTCGAACGGGCGTCGACGTTCAGCGTCAGACGCGCCGAGGTGCCGTAGAGCGAGTCGAAGTACGAGGTACCGAGAACCCGCTGGCCGGGGACAGCGGTGCTGCCGGAGCGGCTGCCCGGAGTGGTGTTGACCGTGTAGTCGACACGCACGAAGCCGCCGATACGCAGGCAGGTGTCGGTGCCCGGGATGAAGAAGAAGCCCGCGCCGTAGGTGTCGCAGATGCGCACGTACTCAGCGGGGGCCGCCTTGCCCGGAAGATCGGCAGCCTGAGCGCCGGCGATGGCAACGAAGCCCGCCGCGGTGCCGAGAAGAAGGCTCTTGACCGTCTTCATGTTGTAGACCTCCAAAGTTTCTCCTGAAAGGGAGCTGGGGTTCGTTGATCTTGCCGGTATCCCGACGAGCCTTCGGCCCTTAATTCCCCGCGAGCCGACTTTCTTGTCTTCGGGGTTACGAACCTTCGAACCCAAGAAAGGCGGTGCGACCGGGGTGCCCCCCTTCGTCGCAGGGTCACCATTGCCGATGGCATCGCGCCAATCAACGGAAACAACAGTCCGCACAGCCTCTGGAGTGGCTTTGCCCGGAACTGTTGCAAGAAGGCCACGCCGCCGTTAACCGGCCAGAAAGCCCGCATCGGCACCGCAAGCCCTTAAAGAGATAGATCAATTTCGGCAGCCCCGGCGACAGCCGCCATTAACCAATAGGGCGCGGAGCGGCTCTGCGCCCACCCGGCGCCAAGGCCCGGCGGCGGTCCGCGCGCCGCTTGCGGAGAGAGAGCTGGACTCGGGCGAATCCGGAGCCGAACGGCGGCAATTTGCGCATTTCACGCCTCCCACCGGCCATTCCGGTGGATTTGCCGTCTTTCGGATCGATCTGGCGGCTTTGGCATCGGGGCCGCGGGGAATCACCCGGCACGGGCCCAGGCGCGAATCTCACAAGCCTGGATCTCGGCGAACGCCGGATTCGCCCCATCAGCAGATTCGGGTGCCGAGTCGATATGGCGGCCCGATCCGGCGCTTGGGGTGTCAGATCGCCGCCCCGTCGATGACGAGATCCCCCTCGAGCGCGGCGCGCACGGCAAGTGCCGTGTTCTGCAGGCTGTGATCCTGGCGCCGGCGCGGATGCGGCAGGTCGATGCCATGCACGCCGGCAATGCGGCCCGGCGAGCCGGCGAGCACCACGATGCGATCAGCGAGATAGGTCGCTTCGTCGATATCATGGGTGACGAACAGCACGGTTTTGCCGGTCGTCTGCCTGACCCGGGTCAACTCGTCCTGCAATCCCTCGCGGGTGATCGCATCGAGCGCCGAAAACGGCTCGTCCATCAGCAGGACTTCGGGATCGACGGC
The DNA here is from genome assembly GCF_005144885.1 of Phreatobacter stygius. Lineage (NCBI taxonomy): Bacteria > Pseudomonadati > Pseudomonadota > Alphaproteobacteria > Hyphomicrobiales > Phreatobacteraceae > Phreatobacter > Phreatobacter stygius. Next base: position 7,349,547 of record NZ_CP039690.1, on the reverse strand, counting down.
GAGCGCGCGGCCAGTGCGACGCGCTGGCGCTGTCCGCCCGAAAGCTGGTGCGGCCAGCGTTCGGCGAATTCGGCGAGACCGACGACGGCAAGCGCATCGGCCGCCTTGTTGCGCCTTTCGCTCCGTCCGAGGCCGGTTTTTTCGAGCCCGAAGGCATTGTCGATGACCCGGCGCCAAGGCAGCAGCCGGGCATCCTGAAACACGAAAGCGAGCGCCCGCCGGCCAGGCGCCGGTTGCGCGACCTCGACTGCGCCGGCGGTCGGCCGCGCCAGATCCATCAGCACGCGGAGCAGGGTCGATTTGCCGACCCCGACGGTCCGACGATCGCCAGGAATTCACCGCGCCGGACCGTCAGGTCCAGGCCGGACAAGACTTCGGTGCGCTGGCCGTCGCGCTCGAAGGCGAGCGACAGGCCCTTAATGTCGATCACGCCCTCCATCGGAGCAACCATCCCTGCAGGGCCACGAAGGCAGTGTCGAGCAGGCCGTAAAGCCCGGCCATGGTCAGCATATAGACCACCACGATATCGGTCGCGAGCAGGCTGGACGCCTGCATCATGCGCTGGCCGAGGGCGGCCACGCCGAAGATTTCGGCGGCGACCACCGCCATCCAGGCCTGGCCGATGGCGGTGCGCAGGCCGACCAGGATGCCCGGGGTCGCGGCCGGCAGCAGAACCTTGATCAGCCGTTCCGGTCCGGAGCGGAAGCCGAAGGCATCGGCCACCTCGATCAGGTCGCGATCGACATGGCGAACCGCGCCATGAGCGGCAAAATAGACGATCCAGAACACACCGATGGCGATGATGAACACCGCCGCCGAGGGCGCGACGCCGAACCAGATGATCGCGAACGGCACCCAGGCCAGACCCGGGATCGGCCGGAGCAGGCGCACCACCCAGGAGTCAGGCTCTCCATTGGCCGATACATGCCGGTGACCACGCCGAGCCCGACGCCGAGCGCCGAACCGGTGACCAGCCCGGTGGTGTAGTGGCCGAGGCTGCTGCGGATGGCTTCGAGCCAGGCCCCCGACGCGAGTTCACGCCAGAACGCCGCCGGCAGCACGCTGGGGGCGGCAGGAAGGCGCATTGACCAGGCCAAGCTGCGGCACGGCCTCCCAAAGGCCGAGGAATCGGCGAGGCCGCCAGCGGCAGGAGCAAATTCAACGGCTTCACGGCGTCACTGGCTGGCGGCGGCGTGTTCGAAAAAGCGCGTCTCGAACAGTCCGTCGAGCGGCAGTTCGCGGTCGAGCGAGCCGAGCTTCACTGGTAGCGCTGCAGCGCCGCGGTGGCTTCGATGATGCTGCGCGGATCGGCGGTGAATTTCGACGCCGGCGACACCAGCGCCTTGGCAATGGTGGCAACATCGACAATGCCCTTGCCCAGCGCCTGCTCGACATGCGGGGCGACGCGGGCCGGATCGCTCTTGATCAGGGCGACGGCCTTGACCACACCGGTGACCAGCGCCTGGACCTTGTCCGGGTGGCGCTGCAGGAACGCCGCCGTCACCGCGACCACCGTGCCCGGCTGGTTCGGGAACATCTCGCCGCCCAGTGCGACGATCTTGATGCCGGGATCGCGCTGCGTGACGATGGTCACCGCCGGCTCGCGAATGGTCGCGCCCTCGACCGCGCCGACCAGAACCGCCTGCTGGGTGGCATCAATGCCCATCGGCACGACCGTGGCATCGGCCTTGTCGGTCCTGGTCACCTCCCAGAGCCAGTGCTATGTCGTATGCCAGCGTGGCCGCGCGCGGCCTCGGCGCGATAGCGTTTGAACGCCTCGGCCGGCGCGACGCCGGCTCGAAGAAGGGCGAGCTTGGGCGTCACCACCGCGGTCATCTCCTCGACCGCCGTCGTCGACACACCTTGATGTCGATGCCGCGGGTGCGCGCGACGCCAAGCGGCGCGACCCCGGCGACATAGATGTCGATGGTGCCGGAGGCGAGCGCCTGGATCATGTTCGGGCCCGACTCGAAGGTCGTGTAGCTGGTGTTGAGCCCGGCCTCCTTCAGCCAGCCCTGGCGGTCGGCCACGAAGACCGGCGCCGCCGCCAGGATCGGAATGACGCCGATCCGGGCCGCGACCGGAGCCGCGCCTTGCGCGCCGGAGCGGGTTGCGAAGGTCACCACCATGGGCGCGGCGAGGACGAGACGCGGGACAGCGACATGGTCAATCCATTTGATGGAGGCGGCGCGAGGCGGTCATTTCAAAGTCAGATGATGATATGGTTTCGGATCGCAAGACGGTCGCATGGGCAGATATTTCATTCTCGAAAATGGCTTGATGACGACAATAAAATGCTCTCAGCGCCGATCACTGGAATGAACTGCGACGCCGCTGCCACGCCTCAAGGCTTCGGCAGGCCGGCACCTGATAGGGGTGGTCGACTTGATGCGCTCCATCGCGAAACGCGACGTGACGTTCTTCAGCGGGATCGTCTCGATCAGCCGCTTGTAGAAGGCGTCATAGGCGGCCATGTCGGTCCACACCACGCGCAGCATATAGTCGACGTCTCCGCCATCCGGTAGATTCCATCACCTCGGGAAGCGCCGAAACCGTCTCGGCGAACTTGCCGAGCCATTCCCGGCGATGGTCCGACGTCTCGATGGAAACGAAAACCGTCAGGCCGAGACCGAGCTTTTCCGGCGAGACCAGCGCGACACGGCGGACGATGAAACCATTCGTCTCGAGCTTCTGAATCCGCTTCCAGCACGGGGTCTGCGACAGGTGAACCCGCTCGGCGAGTTCGGCGATCGAGATCGTGGCGTCATCTGAAGAATCGTCAGGATCTTGCGGTCAATGGCATCCATTCTCTGCTTAGCCCCGAATGTGACATGGCGTTCACCAAACTGGGCTTATGAGAAAATAATTTCTGATAGGCTAGATTTCATCCGGATATGAGAATATTTATTCTGTTTTGGCAAGAGCGCAGATGCTGCGCGGCGCCGTGGCGGCGCCTGTTCCGCTGAGGCGGTCGACCCGTTGACCGCTTCGGTCAGGGCAAAAAACAAAAGGCCGGCGCGAGGCCGGCCTTTCCAAACTGATCAGATCGCCTTCGATCCCCGACGGCTTCGTCGGCGGTCTCGGGCTTGAGAAGACTTAGCGACGCGATCCGCGCTGGGCGCGCTGCGTGGCGTAAAGCACGGCCTCGCGCAGCATGGCTTTCGGCGGTCGGCCTCGCGCTGGGCCTGGCGCTCGGCCTCGAGAATACGCTCGGCTTCTTCGCGTTCGCCCGTTCGGCGGCTCCTGCGCGGCCTTGGCGGCGCGCTCGGCTTCGCGCGCGGCCTCGCGGGCCTCGCGCGCTTCGACCACGGCGCGGCGGGCTGCCTCGCGCTTGATGGTCTCCGGATGATCCGGCCCCGGGCGCGAACGGAATTTTTCCAGAAGGCTCTGCTTGGCCTTCTCGGCGGTTTCGCGACGTCCGGTAAAAGTGGTCTGCTGGTGGATCGACAAAGGTTAGCCTTGGTTCGTGCTGGGTGGGACTTATTTAGGAATTCACTGGCTTCATCGCCATGGCAATCGCGCATTTCCGATAAAGATAATGCGATTTGCCGTGACAGCTTGGGGATTCGCTTTGGCGGCCGGAATCGGGCCGTTGCGCCGAGGCTGCTTCACATCGCTTATCTTGAATGGCGATCCGCTCCGGCAGTCCATCGAACCTCTGCGCATGATTTGCACCGGTTCAACGCGTGGCACTGTCAAATGGTTCCCGCCAAAAGCGCGCTAGATCGAGCAGGGGCGCTCTTGTCACTGATCTTGCAACCGGCCTCACATCTCCAGATTATCGTCTGCATTACCTAAAGTCTGGCGGAGACGGAGGGATTCGAACCCTCGGTACACCTTTTGAGCGTACACTCGTTTAGCAAACGAGCGCTTCAGCCTCTCGGCCACGTCTCCGCGATGGCCGTCTCTATGCCCGCGAACGCGGCAATTGGCAAGGCGATCGCCGAACAAGATGGCCAGTTCTTTTATGCAGGCCGGAGACCGACGGGCCAAGGCGCGGCCCTGCCGTTGGCGCCAGCTTCCGGTCTTGGCCGGCCATCGGCGATGGCGACCGCGCCGGGCGGATCGCCAAGGTCTCTCAAGGTACCGAGTCGCCTGTCGGAGCAGAGCCTTCTTCTCGGCACCGCGGCGGGCTTCGTTGCCATCGCCGGCGCTCAGGCTGCCGATCTTCCGGGCAAGGCGGCCCCGCTGAGTACGTGCGCATCTGCGACACCTACGGCGCGGGCTTCTCTTCATCCCGGCACCGACACTGCCTGCGTATCGGCGGCTTCGTGCGTGTCGACTACGGCGTCAACACCATCCGGGCAGCCGCTCTAACGGCAGCACCGCTGTCCCCGGCCAGCAGGTTCTCGGCACCTCGTACTTCGACTCGCTCTACGGCACCTCGGTGCGTCTGACGCTGAACGTCGACGCCCGTTCGAACACCGAATACGGCCTGCTCCGCGCTTTCGGCCAGTTCTCGGCCTATCGCGGTCAGTACGGCGGCGCCTTCTCTTCGCAGGGCCTGGTCAACTCAGGCGTGCATCAGTCGCCGCGTGCTTCCGCCATCAACGTCGAGCGTGCCTTCATCCAGTTCGCTGGCTTCACCTTCGGCTTCTCGGCCTCGTTCTTCAACTTCTACCAGGCGACGTGCAGCTCTCCGGCAACTTCGCCGCGACCGCGCGCTCGACCACCGTGCTGGCCTATACCGCCTCGTTCGGTTCGGGCTTCTCGGCGACGGTGTCGTTGGAAGACAGCATGTATCGCCGCTACTCGAACAGCGATACCTGGCTCGACGGCACTGTCGGCGTCAACACGGTTGGCCTGGCGCGTCCGCTCTCGGGCGTCTACGGCATGACCTACGGCCCCCAGAAGCTCCCGGACATCGTCGCCAACCTGCGCGTCGATCAGGCCTGGGGTTCGGCTCAGATCATGGGTGCCCTGCACCAGCTGACCGATTATGGCTATAACGCTGCCGTGGTGACCACGGCGACTGGCCTGAACTTCGGTGGTCCGACCAACGCCGCTGGCGACAAGTTCGGCTGGGCTGTTGGTGCCGGTCTGCGTCTGAACCTCGACATGCTCGCCCGTGGCGACGTGTTGTGGTTGCAGGCAGTCTATGCCGACGGCGCTCTCGACTACGCTTTCGGCACGGCCAACCAGGGTGGTGACCGCGGCACGATCTCCGGTGCGGGCAACTCGCTGGCGTGAATGCTCTGAACAGCAACCTGCGTGACGCCGTCGTCGCCAACAACCTCGGTGGTGTTCCGGTCGTCGGCAATGCCTCGATCCAGACCACCAAGGCCTGGTCGGTTGCCGCCGGCTTCCGTCACTTCTGGACCCCGGCTCTGCGTTCGTCGATCTTCGGTGCTTATTCCGACATCAACCAGCCGGCTGCCGGTGTTGGTCTCTCGGACATCAAGTACTGGAACGTCGGCGTCAACACGATCTGGTCGCCGGTTCGTAACCTCGACCTCGGCCTTGAAGTTGTCTATCACAACATCAATGCCCGCACGCAGGCTGGTGGCGTTCCGGCCATCACCGGCGGCGGCGTGGCGCGCGGCCAGGAAGGTGCCTGGGTTGGTACCTTCCGCGTTCAGCGCAACTTCTGATCTGATCCTCAGATCCTGAGTTAAAGGACCCCGGCGGGCAACCGCCGGGGTTTCTTTTTGCCTTGAAGCAGCGTCTCGCAGCCGCAACAGTCGCAGCATGGCTCCGACCGGCGACGCCGGTCCGGACAGAAGCGACGAAACCTGTGGCCGGTCGCCGCTGGGGGTTGCGGTCAGAGGGTGGCGTCGCAGACACTGCGCGCCCGCAGGTCTCGCCATGTCGCGCGGCGACGCGATCCGGCGGAGAGGGAATTGGGACATGTTTCGGCCGAAGCAATGGATCTGGGGTCTGCCGCCGCTGGCGCTGCTCGTCCTCCTGGCCATTGCCTTCACCGAGGCCCCCGTCACCGCCGATGTCGGCAAGCGGTCAGCGCTGAACTGGCTCGCCAAGGGTTCGACTGGCCAAGGTCGAGGCGATCGGCCGCGATATCAGGATGACGGCCAGGCGGAAAGCCTGGAAGCGCAGGCGCTCGCGGCGCGCGCGGCGGCTGAGGTCGCCGGCGCGCGGCTGGTCGACAACGCGACCAGCATCATTGCCGTTCGCCAGCCCTATCTCTGGACCGCGGACAAGGCCGGCGAGGTCATCACCTTGACCGGCGTGGTGCCAAGTGAGGCGTCCCGCGGCCAGATCATCGCGCAGGCACGTCGGCTCACCGGTGGCGCCGAAGTGGTCGACCGGCTGGAGCTTGCCCGCGGCGCGCCTGACGGCTTTGCCGATGCCACGGCCTTGCTGCTGCGCGAACTCGGCCGTCTCGAGCAAGGCCGCGCCGCCCTTTCCGATCTCAAGATATCCTTGCAAGGCACTGCAAACACGACGGAAGTCATTTCATCCGTCAGCCAGGCGATCGGCGCGCCGCCGGCGGGATTTTCGGTCGCCGAGATCACGATCAGGCCCCCGCGCGCCACGCCTTATCTGTTCGAAGCGGAGCGCGACCCGTCGGGCCTCGCCCTGTCGGGGCATGTGCCGAACGAAGCCACCAGAGCTTCGGTTCTCGCCATGGCGCGGCAGGTCCTGCCCGGCGTGGCGATCACCGACCGGATGACGCTCGCCGAAGGCGCACCGTCGGGCTACGAGGCGATGACCGGTTTCGCGCTGGCCCAGCTCGGCCGGCTGAGCGCGGGCCGGGTCAGCCTGCGCGACGGCGCCCTGGCGCTGCGCGGCGCGGCGCCCGATGGCGCGACCTATGCCGCCGTGACGCGGGCCGTGCGCAGCGGACTGCCGGCGGTGCTGAGTTCGGCCACCGCCACGATCACCGCGCCGGTGATCGCGCCTTACCGGTTCTCGGTCATCCGCCAGGGCGACACCATTGCCGTTGGCGGCTTTATCCCGGACGAGAACGTCCGCGCCGATGTGCTGGCGGCGATCAGGGCGGCGGCGCCGACATTGACCATTGCCGATCGGGCCGAGATCGGCCTTGGCGCGCCGCAGGGGTTCCAGCCCATGGCGGCTTTCGTCGCCGGCCAGGCGGCGCGGCTCGACCCGGCTTCCGCCCTGCTTGCCGATACGGCGCTGACCATTCAGGGCCGGGCAGGGACCTTCGCCGTTCTCGATGCGGTCACCGCGATGCTCAGGCAGCCGCCGACCGGACTGACGGTTGCACGCATCGATCTGGTGCCGCCGACGGTCCGGCCGTTCACCTGGGCAGCCCGGCTCGACGGGGCGGATGTGGTGCTCGAGGGCCATGTGCCTTCGACCGGCGTCCGCGATCAGGTCCTTGCGCGCGCGCGTTCTATTGCCAGCAATGCCAAGGTGGTCGATCGCATGCGGGTCGCCGAGGGCGCATCGGCCGATTTTGCCGCTGCCGCCCTGTTCGGCCTCGGCCAGCTGCAGCGGCTGAAGGACGGGGCCGTCTCGCTCTCCGACGGCAGTTTCGCGATCACCGGTACCGGGCGTGACACGGTCGGCGCGGCCGAGGTGGCGGCTGCCGCGTCCGGTCCGCAAGGATTGCCGCGCAGCGCCAGGATCGTCCAGAACGATGTGGTGGCGACCATTCTGTCGGCCCGGCCGTTCCTGCTCAACATCATCAGGACTGCGCAAGGGGTAACGCTCGACGGTTTTGCCGCGAGCGAGGCGGACAAGACGGCGCTGGTCGAGGCCGCCCGCGCCACGCTGCCCGGCGTCACGGTGACCGACAAGATCAGGGTTGCCGAGGGCCAGCCGGCCGATATGGACTGGGTGGCAGCGGGCCGTTTCGCGCTGATGCAGGTCGCGCGGCTCCGGCAAGGCAGCGCCCGCTACCAGGACCAGGCCTTCACCATCGAAGGCGATGCGATCGACCGGCCGGGATTTGTCGCCGCCAACCAGGCGGTGCGCACCGAGCCGTTTCCGAATGGCGGCCGGCTCGCCGGTGTCGATATCAGGCCACCCGTGGTTTCGCCTTACCCCTGGTTCGTCCAGAAGACTGAAAGCGGCGTCCTGCTGCAGGGCTTCGTGCCATCCAACACGCTGCGCCAAGCCAATCGCGAGGCGGCCGAGCGGATCTTCGCGCCGCTCGCCGTGCGCGACAGCCAGGAGCTCGCCGCCGGCGCGCCGGATGGGTTCGCTCAAGTTGCATTGTTTGCCATGGCGCAGGTCGCGCGGCTCGCCGAAGGCCGGGCTTCGATCCTCGACCGGACCTTGCGCGTCGCCGGGCGGGCTTCGTCCGAAGCGGTCGCCAATGACATCCGCGGCCAGCTGCCGCCGGCCGGGCCGGAAGGTTTCGCCACACACCACGAGCTGATCGGCCCGGTCGCGCCGCCGGCCGGCCTGGCGCCCGCGCCCTCGAGCAATCCCTGTGCGGTCCAGATCCGCGAAATCCTGACGACGGGCAGCGTCGCTTTCCGCCCCGACAGCGATGCCATCCGGCCGGACAGCCTTGCCGTCCTGACCCGTATCGCGCGCAGCCTCGGGCAATGTCCGGCCGCTGCCTTCATTGTCGAGGGCCATACCGACGACACCGGCTCGGCCGAACGCAATCTCGACCTGTCGCAGGCGCGCGCCCTGTCGGTGGTCAAATATCTGATCCGGCGGGGTGTTCCGGCGGCGCGGCTGACGGCCCAGGGGTTCGGCCAGACGCGTCCGGTGGTGCCGAACGACTCGGCGGCGAACCGGGCGAAGAACCGCCGTATCGATTTCGTCGTCAGGCCGTGAGGGGGGATCGATGGCTTATCTCGTGACCACACTCTGGCCCTGGGTCGTCGCGGCGATCCTGCTCGGCATGGTGGTCGGGGCGGCGACCGGCCGCCCCCGGCAGCCCGGCGAAACCCGGCGGAGCGGTCTCGCCCTGGATCTGCTGGTCTGGGCGATCGCGGCGCTGCTCGCGGTCGGGGTCGCCGCCGCAATCCTTCATTGGCTCAGGGGGCGGCACGGGCTCTGGCTCGACATGGCGCTGGCAATGACCGGGGCCTATGTGCTCGGCTGCGGCATTGGCGCCGTGCTGCGCCGGCTCGGCAGCGGCGCAGCCAAACCGGATTCCGAACTGGCGGTTGTTTCGCCGCCGGTTCCTGCGGTTGTGCCGGTCGAGGCGATGCCGCTTCCGGCTGTGCCGCCGGAGGCCGCAGCGGCACCGGCGTCGCCGGAGGCGCCGGCCAAGGTCGCCAAGCCGCGAGCCAGGAAAGCGCAAGGGGAAAAGCCGCCGGCGGCAATGCTGCCGGCGGGCCTGCCGCCTGACGGCAAGCCGGCCGGAAAGACGCGGGCGGCGAAGCGCCCGTCAAAGCCGGCGACGGCGGCTCCGGGAGCCGCGCGCGCCAAGCCGCGGGGCAAGCCCAAGGCCTGATCGAGCCCGGATCCGGGCGGCGGAGGGCGCTTTCTCAGGGTCGCGGCGGCTGTTTTGCGTCGGTTCCGTTTGAAGCGGGCGCGCGCTTCCGCTAAACGGACGCACATTCTTTCGCGCGCATCCGCGCTGCCGTTCCGTTTGCCGAGGCCTTCCATGCATCGCTACCGCTCCCACACCTGCGGCCAATTGCGCTCCACCGATGTCGGCGAGACCGTCCGGCTCTCGGGCTGGTGCCACCGTATCCGCGACCACGGGGGCATCCTGTTCGTCGACCTGCGCGATCACTACGGCATCACCCAGTGCCTGGCCGACCCGGACAGCCCGGCGTTCAAGGCGCTCGAGCAATGCCGCGCCGAGTGGGTCATCCGCATCGACGGCAAGGTGAAGGGGCGTGACGAGAGCCTGAAGAACGCCAAGATCCCGACCGGCGAGGTCGAGGTGTTCATTACCGAGATCGAAGTGCTCGGTCCGGCAGCGGAACTGCCGTTGCAGGTGTTCGGCGACCAGGAATATCCGGAAGAGACCCGGTTGAAATACCGCTTCCTCGATCTCCGTCGCGAGAAGCTGCACAAGAACATCATGACCCGTGGCCAGGTGGTCGATTCGATCCGCCGGCGCATGAAGGACACCGGTTTCTTCGAGTTCCAGACGCCGATCCTGACCGCCTCGTCGCCGGAGGGCGCGCGCGACTTCCTGGTGCCGAGCCGCATCCATCCCGGCAAGTTCTACGCTCTGCCGCAGGCGCCGCAGCAGTACAAGCAGCTGCTGATGATGTCGGGCTTCGACCGCTATTTCCAGATCGCGCCATGCTTCCGCGACGAGGATCCGCGCGCCGACCGTCTGCCCGGCGAGTTCTACCAGCTCGACCTCGAAATGAGCTTCGTCACCCAGGACGACGTCTTCGCGGCGGTCGAACCGGTGATCCGTGGCGTGTTCGAGGACTTCGCCGAGGGCAAGCCGGTCACCCAGGCCTTCCCGCGCATTCCCTATGCGGAATCGATGTGCAAATACGGCTCCGACAAGCCGGACCTGCGCAACCCGCTGGTCATGCAGGACGTGTCGGAGCATTTCCGCGGTTCCGGCTTCAAGGTCTTCGCGCGCATGTTGGAGGACGCCAAGAACCAGGTCTGGGCGATCCCCGGACCCGGTGGCGGCTCGCGCGCCTTCTGCGACCGGATGAACTCCTGGGCGCAGAGCGAGGGCCAGCCCGGCCTCGGCTACATCATGTGGCGCGAGGGCGGCGAGGGCGCCGGCCCGATCGCCAACAATATCGGCCCGGAGCGCACGGCCGCGATCCGCGACGCGCTGGGACTGAAAGAAGGCGACGCCGCCTTCTTCGTTGCCGGCGACCCGGCGAAATTCGTCAAGTTCTCGGGCCTTGCCCGCACCAAGGTCGGCGAGGAGCTGAACCTTGTCGACAAGGACCGCTTCGAACTCGCCTGGATCGTCGACTTCCCGATGTATGAGTGGAACGAGGACGAGAAGAAGGTCGACTTCTCGCACAATCCTTTCTCCATGCCGCAAGGCGGGCTGGAGGCGCTGGAGGGCCAGGATCCGCTGACCATCAAGGCGTTTCAGTACGACATCACCTGCAACGGCTACGAGATCGCCAGCGGAGGCATCCGCAACCATCGGCCCGAGGCCATGGTGAAGGCCTTCGAGATCGCCGGTTATGGCGAGGAAACGGTGATCGAGCGCTTCGGCGGCATGTACCGGGCGTTCCAGTATGGCGCGCCGCCGCATGGCGGCATGGCGGCCGGTGTCGACCGTATCGTCATGCTCATCTGCGGCGTGACCAATCTGCGCGAGATTTCTCTGTTCCCGATGAACCAGCGCGCCGAGGACCTGCTGATGGGCGCGCCATCGGAGGTGACGCCCCGCCAGCTGCGCGAATTGTCGATCCGGCTCGCCATCGATCCGAAAGCCTGAGGCGATGGGCGAGGCGGGCTACGAGAGCCGGTTCGTCGGCGCGACCGACGGCCTGAGGCTGCATGTGCGGGTCTATGGCGTGCCGCAGCCCGGCCGCTGGCCGCTCATCTGCCTCGCCGGCCTGTCGCGCAATTCCGCCGATTTCGACCGGCTCGCCCGCGCGCTGTCGGCGACGCGCCAAGTGGTCGCGCCGGATTATCGCGGCCGCGGACAATCCGACTGGGACACCAACTGGCAGAATTATGCGCTGCCGGTCGAGCTCAACGATCTGCTCGCCGTCACCACCGTGCTCGGCATCGACAAGGCGATCTTCCTCGGCACCTCGCGCGGCGGCATCCTGACCATGCTGATGTCGGCGGCGCGGCCGGGCCTGATCGCCGGCGCCATCCTCAACGATATCGGGCCGGTGATCGACGGCACCGGCCTGGCCCGGATCAAGAGTTATCTCGGCAAATTGCCCGAGCCGAAAAACCTCGACGAGGCAGTGGCGCTGCTGAAAAGCATCGGCAGCGCCAAGTTTCCGGCACTTTCCGATGCCGACTGGTATCGGCAGGCCGAGGGCATGTGGATGACCAGGGACGGCAGACTGGTGCCGGCCTTCGACCCGGCCTTGACCAAGCCGATGGAGACGATGAATTTCGATGCGCCCCTGCCGACGCTCTGGCCGCAATTCGATGGCCTGGCCAATGTCCCGGCCATGGTGATCCGCGGCGAACATTCCGACATCATTTCGGCCGAGACGGTCGCCGCCATGGTCGCGCGCCGGCCGGACCTTGGGGTGTTCGATGTGCCGGGCCAGGGCCATGCGCCGCTTTTGACCGACCGGCCGTCGATCGATCGGATCGCCGAATTTGCCCGCCGCTGCGATCCGGCCTGAGGCCGGGCGGCGGCCGGCCCCGGTGCCGCCGGCGCAAGGCCCGGAAATTCCGTGCCGATCCGCATTTCGGCGGTCGGTCTGCATTTTGGTGGTCGATCTCCATTTTGATAGTCGATCTCCATTTTGATAGTCTTGGCAAGCCGTTGCGCCGGCCTTAGTGTCCGCGTCCCTGGGGCCGGATCGATAACGCAACCGTGAGCATTCCCAATCTCCTCACCATCCTGCGGATCCTGCTCGTCCCCGTCGTGGTCTGGGCAATTTCCCAGGGGCGGATGGGCGTCGCGCTCGGCATCTTCGTTTTCGCCGGCATTACCGATGCGGTCGACGGCTATATCGCCAAGCGGTTCGACCAGCGGACCGAACTCGGCGCCTATCTCGACCCCCTGGCCGACAAGACGCTGATCGTTTCGATCTATGTCTCGCTCGCCATTTTCGGCTTCATTCCGCCCTGGGTGGTCATTCTGGTGGTGTCGCGCGACTTCATGATCGTCGGCGGCGTGCTGTTGTCGACATTTGTCGACAAGCCCTTGGCGATCCAGCCGCTGCTCGTCTCGAAGGCCAATACGGTGGCGCAGATCGTGTTTGCCGCGCTGGTGCTGGCCTCCAAGGGGCTGGGGCTCGATCTCGACCTGGCCATCGAGGTGGCGATGTGGGCCGTCGCGGTGCTGACGCTCGCCTCGGCCGGCGCCTATCTGGTGGCCTGGGTGCGCCACATGTCGACGTGACGATCCCTTGTCATGAGGCCTTGAAACCGACGCGGCGTCTTGCGACCTTGTCGGTACGATCGGTGGCGATCCGCGAGGGATACCGTTGACGCTTCAAAAGCAAGTGGGGTTCTGGATCGGCGGCCTGGTGCTGCTGATCCTGTCCCTCTATGTCCTGCGCGGTGTCCTGCTGCCTTTCGTCGCCGGGCTGGCGCTGGCTTATTTCCTCGACCCGATCGTCCGGCGCCTGGCCAAGCTCGGCCTGCCGCGCACGCTCGGCGCCCTGTTCGTGATCGGCACATTCGTCGTGCTGTTCATTGGCCTGATGTTCCTGATCGTGCCGATCCTGGCCAATCAGCTCACCGCCTTCATCGCGCGGCTGCCCGGTTATGTCGTGCAATTGCAGACGCTGGCGACCGAGCAGAACCGGGAATGGCTCCAGAAGGTGCTCGGCGAGCGGCTGCCCGACGTGTCGCGCTCGGTCGGCGACCTGGTCTCCCAGTCGGTCGGCTGGGCCGCGGGTTTCCTGCAGGGGCTGTGGTCCGGCGGCGCCGCCTTCATTTCGCTGTTCTCGCTGATCGTGGTGACGCCGGTGGTCGCCTTCTATCTCTTGAACGACTGGCCGAAGATCATGGTCAAGATCGATTCCTGGCTGCCGCTGAAGCACAGGGAGACGATCCTCGGCCTGATGCGCGAGATCGACCGGGCGCTGGCCGGCTTCCTGCGCGGCCAGGCCGCGGTCTGCGGCATCCTGATGATCTTCTACGGTGTCGCCTTGACCGCGTCGGGGCTCAATTTCGGCCTGCTGATCGGCATATCCATCGGTTTCCTCAGTTTCATCCCCTATGTCGGCTCGCTCACCGGGCTGATCCTGTCGCTCGGCGTCGCCATCGTGCAGTTCTGGCCGAACTGGTCGATGGTGGCGATCATCATCGGCATCTTCGTGGTCGGGCAATTCCTCGAAGCCTATGTGCTCTATCCCAACCTCGTCGGTGAATCGGTCGGCCTGCATCCGGTCTCGATGATGTTCGCCCTGTTCGCCTTCGGCGCCCTGTTCGGTTTCGTCGGACTTCTGCTGGCCGTGCCGCTGGCGGCTGCGATCGGTGTCTTGACCCGCTTCGCCATCAGGCAGTACCTCGCAAGCCCGCTCTATACGGGTGTGCCCCGGGAAGGTCCGGCTCGGTCGGAAAAGTGATCATGTTCCCGAATGCGTTTCGTGCCGGCCCGCGCCAGATGGCGCTCGATCTTGCGTTGCCCGAGTCCCTCGCGCGCGACGATTTTCTCGAGGCGCCGTGCAATGCCGAAGCGCTGGCGCTGATCGAGACCTGGCCGGAATGGCCGGCGCCGGTGGTTGCCCTGGTCGGCCCGCCGGGCGCCGGCAAGAGCCATCTCGGCGCGATCTGGGCCGACCATGCCGGGGCCCGCCGGCTGGCGGCGCGCGACCTGGCCGGCGCCGTGCCGGCCGATGCGCTGGCGACCGGCGCGCTGCTGCTCGAGGATGCCGGCCCGAAAACCTCGGAACTGGCGCTGTTCCACCTGATCAACAGCGCCAAGGAGGAGGGCGCCTTCGTCCTGATGACCACGCGTGAGCCGCCGGTCAGCTGGGGAACCGGCCTGAAGGACCTGTCGTCGCGGCTGCGCGCCATTCCGGCGGTGGCGCTGGCCGAACCCGAAGACGCGCTGCTGCGCGCCGTCCTGGTCAAGCTGTTCGCCGACCGTCAATTGCTGGCTGACGCCGACATCGTCGAATATCTGGCCCGCCGCATGGAGCGCTCGCTCGATGCCGCGCGCCGTCTGGTCACCGAGCTCGATCGTGAGACGCTGGAAACCGGCCGCCGGCTGACCCGTCCGCTCGCCGCCCAGGTGCTCGAGCGGGTCATGCAGCCGAGCCTGATCTGACGAAGACTTCTCTTTGACGCCGGTCACAGCGGCGTCATGATCGCAGGTGATGGGTATCGCCTATCGCCCGAGGGAAAGACATGGCAACGCTCGAGACCAAGAAGGACGCTCCGCGGCACGAGCCGATCGTCGAGCTCCGCACCGAGGCCAAACCGGCAGTCAAGCTCGCGGCGCCCGCCGAAAAGCAGGGGCCGCCGGTGGACCTGCGCCATCAGCCGCAGCGTTTCATCAACCGCGAGCTGTCCTGGCTGCAGTTCAACCGGCGCGTCATGGAAGAGGCGTCGAACCGCAATCATCCGCTGCTCGAACAGCTGCGCTTCCTGTCGATCTCGGCCAATAACCTCGACGAATTCTTCATGGTCCGGGTCGCCGGCCTGCGCGGCCAGGTGCTGGCCGGCGTCGGCACGCTCTCGCCCGACGGGCTGAGCCCGGCCGAGGCGCTGGTCAAGATCAGCGACAGCGTGGCGACGCTGGCCTCCGACCAGCAGCAGCGCTGGCGCGAACTGCGCGAGGACCTGTTCGCCGAGGGCATCGTGCTGGTCGACGGCCCCGATGTGACCAAGGCCGAGCGGGCCTGGCTGGAGGATCATTTCCTTGGCCACGTCTTCCCGGTGCTGACGCCGCTCGCCATCGATCCGGCGCATCCCTTCCCGTTCATTCCCAATCTCGGCTTCACCATTGCCCTGTCGCTGCAGCGCGCCGGCGACGGCCGGGCCATGCGGGCGCTGATCCGGGTGCCGGCCAAGATCGACCGATTCATCAAGCTGCCCGACCTCGCCGAGACCGGCGCTCGCCGGTTCATCACGCTGGAGCAGACCGTCGGCCTGTTCATCGGCCGGCTGTTCCCCGGCTATGTGGTCAAGGGGCAGGGCGCCTTTCGGGTCATTCGCGACAGCGATCTGGAAATCGAGGAAGAGGCGGAAGATCTGGTCCGCCACTTCGAATCGGCGTTGAAGCGGCGGCGGCGGGGCTCGGTCATCCGCATGGAGGTCGAGGCGAGCATGCCCGAAGACCTCAGGCATTTCATTGCCCGCGCCCTCGGCGTGGTCGACGACGAGGTGTTCCGGGTCGAAGGCGTGCTGGCGGTCAACGAATTGGCGCAGCTGGTCTCGCTCGACCGGCCGGATCTCAAATTCGTGCCCTATGCGCCACGCTATCCCGAGCGCATCCGTGACCAGGGCGGCGATTGCTTCGCCGCGATCCGCCAGAAGGATCTGATCGTCCACCACCCCTATGAGAGCTTCGACGTGGTGGTGCAGTTCCTCAACCAGGCCGCCCGCGACCCGAATGTCGTGGCGATCAAGCAGACGCTCTACCGCACCTCCTCGGATTCGCCGATCGTCAAGGCGCTGGCGGAAGCCGCCGAAGCCGGCAAATCGGTCACCGCGCTGGTCGAACTCAAGGCACGTTTCGACGAAGAGGCCAATATCCGCTGGGCGCGCGACCTGGAGCGCGCCGGCGTGCAGGTGGTGTTCGGCTTCATCGAACTGAAGACCCACGCCAAATTGTCGATGGTGGTGCGCCGCGAGGGCGAGGCGCTGGTCACCTATTGCCATGTCGGCACCGGCAATTATCACCCGATCACCGCCAAGGTTTACACCGACCTGTCCTATTTCACCGATGACCAGGTGATCGGCCGCGACGTCGCGCGCATCTTCAACTTCATCACCGGTTATGCCGAGCCCCAGGAACTGGATCTGATGGCGGTGTCGCCACTCAACCTGAAGAAGCGGCTGCTCGACCATATCGCCGAGGAGACCGAATTCGCCCGGGTCGGCAAGCCCGCGGCGATCTGGATGAAGCTCAACGCGCTGGTCGATCCCGAGATCATCGATGCGCTCTACGATGCCAGCCGGGCCGGCGTCGCGATCGACCTGGTGGTGCGTGGCATCTGCTGCCTCAGGCCCGGCCTGCCCGGCCTTTCCGACAATATCCGGGTCAAATCGATCGTCGGCCGCTTCCTCGAACACACCCGCATCTATGCTTTCGGCGGCGGCCATGGCCTGCCGCATCCGAAGGCCCGGGTCTACATCTCCTCGGCCGATGCCATGCCGCGCAATCTCGACCGGCGGGTCGAGTCGCTCTGCCCGCTGAACAACCCGACGGTGCATCAGCAGGCGCTCGATCAGATCATGATGGCCAATCTGAAGGACAACCAGCAGAGCTGGCGGGTCTTGTCGGACGGGAGCTCGGAGCGTATCAAGCCGGCCGAGGGCGAAGAGCCGTTCAATGCCCATAAATATTTCATGACCAATCCGAGCCTGTCAGGACGTGGAAAATCGCTCAAAGAATCATCTCCCCGCCACCTCTCCCGTCGGGCAGAGCGTGGAGCGAGCTGATTTTTTCGAGATCGCGCCGGGCCGGCTCCAGCTCGGGCCGACGATCGCCGTCATCGATATCGGCTCCAACTCGGTTCGCCTCGTCGTCTACGAGGCGCTGACCCGCTCGCCGACGCCGATCTTCAACGAAAAGACGTTGTGCGGCCTCGGCCGCAACGTGCTGATCAGCGGCCGGCTGGCCGATGACGCGGTGGCCAAGGCGCTGGCCTCGATCCGCCGGTTCCGCGTGCTGTGCAACCAGCTGAATGTCGGCGAGCTGCATGTGCTGGCGACCGCCGCCGTGCGCGACGCCAAGAACGGCGACGTCTTCATCGCCGAATGCGAGGCGATCTGCGGCGTGCCGCTGAAGCTCCTGTCGGGGCGCGAGGAGGCCAATTTCGCGGCGCTCGGCGTGATCTCCGGCACCTACCGGCCTGATGGCATCGTCGGCGATCTCGGCGGCGGCTCGCTCGAGCTGGTCGACGTCAAGGACGGCAGGATCGGCGGCGGCGTGACCTTGCCGCTCGGCGGGCTCGCGCTGCAGGACACCTCGGGCTATTCGGTCAAGAAGGCCGAGCGGATCACCGCCAAGACCATTGCCAAGGTCGACCTGTTGAAGAAGGGCAAGGGCCACACCTTCTATGCGGTCGGCGGCACGTGGCGCTCGCTCGCCAAGCTGCACATGGCGCAGCGCGGCTATCCCCTGAACGTCATGCATGGCTATGCCCTGACCGGCAAGGAGATCGCCGACTTCTGCTATCTGGTCAGCCGGCAGCCGACCGATACGATCTCGCGCATCGAGGTGGTCGCGGAAAGCCGGCGGCCGCTGCTGGCCTATGGCGCCCTGGTGCTGGAAGCCGTGGTCAGGGCCTCCAAGGTCGATCGCGTGGTGATCTCGGTGCTCGGCGTGCGCGAGGGCCTGCTCTATTCGATGCTCGACGAGATCGAGCGCGACCAGGATCCCCTGTTGTCGGCGGCGCGCGAACTCAGCCTGTTGCGCTCGCGCTCGCCGCGCCATGGCGAGGAGCTGATCGCCTGGACCGACCGCTTCATGGAGGTCTCTCACCTCGAGGAGACCGCGGAGGAGCGCCGGCTGCGCCACGCCGCCTGCCTGCTCGCCGATATCGGCTGGCGCGCCCATCCCGATTATCGCGGTGAGCAGAGCCTCAACATCATCGCCCACGCCAATTTCGCCGGCGTCGACCATCCCGGCCGCGCCTATCTGGCGCTGGCGACCTTCTATCGCCACGAAGGCATCATCGACGAGTTCATGTCGCCCCGGATCCGCGAACTGGTCGGGGTCAGGCTGCTCGATCGCGCCCGGGTGCTCGGCGCCGCCATGCGGGTCGCCTATCTGATCTCGGCGGCCATGCCGGGCGTCCTGCCGCGCGCGCCGCTGACGGTCGAGGATCGCCGGCTGGTGCTGACGCTCGCCGGCGACCTGTCGGGATTGGCCGGTGAGCGGCTGGTCAATCGCCTGCGCACGCTCGGGCGCATGGTCGGGCGCGACAGCGAATTGCGCGCGATTCCTTAAGAGCCGGGCGTCAGGCGATCTTGCCAGCCGCCATCTTGCCCGTCTTGGCCACCGGCGGCTTGGGCTGCGGCGCCAGGTGCGGACAGGTGTGGTCGAAGCGCTCGCGCGCCGCGACGATCTCGGCCTGATGCCGGAAAGCCCAGTCGCTGAGCGCCCGGATCGGACCGATCAGCGAGCGGCCGAGCGGCGTCAGGGCATAATCGACCCGCGGCGGCACGGTCGGGAAAACCGTGCGCGACACCAGGCCGTCGCGCTCGAGACCGCGCAATGTCAGCGTCAGCATGCGTTGCGAGACCACGCCGATCTTGTGCTTCAGCTCATTGAAGCGCATCGGGCCGGCGCCTAGGAGGCGCACCACCAGAACCGCCCATTTGTCGCCGATGCGGGCCAGGATCGGCTTCACCACGCTGCAGTCGCCGGTGTGGGACCAGGCTTCGTCCTCGGTTACATCGATGTGCCCTAGGTCCATGCATGTGCCTCCTTGCGGGCCATGTGGCCGGTTCTCTAAATAGCCTCGGTCACAAAGAGTAACTTAGTGGCTTCGCCCCCGGGTGCATAGGTCCGCGGCTGATGATGATCCGACCAGGAGACCTGTTACGATGGCATTGAAGCTTCACACCATCATCACCAGCACGCGGCCGGGCCGCGTCGGGCCGATTTTCGCCAAATGGTTCGACGGGGTCGCCAGGGCACATGGCAAATTCGACCCGACGCTGGTCGACCTGGCCGATTTCAACCTGCCGATCTTCGACGAGCCGAAGCACCCCAGGCTCGGCGACTATCAGCATGAGCATACGAAGAAGTGGAGCGCCAGCGTCAAGGCGGCCGATGCCATCGTCTTCGTCACGCCGGAATATAATTACGGCCCGTCGCCGGCGCTGATCAACGCGCTGACCTATCTGTCCGCCGAATGGGCCTATAAGCCGGCCGGCTTCCTCAGCTATGGCGGCATTTCCGGCGGCACCCGGGCGGTTCAGCAGGCCAAGCCGACGCTGACCACGCTGAAGCTGATGCCGATCCCGGAAGGCATCGCCCTTCCGGCTTTCACCAGCCTGTTGAACGAGGAACGCGAGTTCACCCCGAACGACCTGATCAATGCCAGCGCCGCGACGCTGCTCGACGAGCTGCACAAGTGGGCAGGCGCGCTGAAGGTCTTGCGCTGAAGGTCCTGCGCTGAAGGTCCTGCGCTGAAGGTCTTGCGCTGAGGCGAGGCGGCGGGCCGGCCCGATCAGGCCGCCCGCCGTCATCCCATTAGCCGAGTGGACGGGACTAGCGCTGGGGCCCTAGAACGCGGCATCATATGAAGTCGCGTGCCTCGAAGGGCCCCCTGCATGTTCAAGAAGATCCTGATCGCCAATCGCGGCGAAATCGCCTGCCGCGTGATCAAGACCGCACGCAAGATGGGGATCCAGACCGTCGCGGTTTATTCGGATGCCGACAAGGACGCGGTCCATGTCGAAATGGCCGACGAAGCCGTGCATATCGGCCCGCCGACCGCGTCGGAAAGCTATCTGGTGATCGACAAGATCATCGCCGCCTGCAAACAGACCGGCGCCGAAGCGGTGCATCCCGGCTACGGCTTCCTGTCGGAGCGCGAGGCCTTCGCGCTGGCGCTAAAAGACAACGGCATCGTCTTCATCGGGCCGAACCCGCATGCCATTGCCGCCATGGGCGACAAGATCGAATCGAAGAAGGCGGCGGCCGCCGCCAAGGTCTCGACCGTGCCGGGCTTTCTCGGCGTCATCGAAGACGAGGTTCATGCCGTCAAGATCTCCGATGAGATCGGCTATCCCGTGATGATCAAGGCCTCCGCCGGCGGCGGCGGCAAGGGCATGCGCATCGCCCATTCGGCGGGCGAGGTGGCCGAGGGTTTCCGGCTCGCCAAGTCGGAGGCCAAAAGCTCGTTCGGCGACGACCGGGTGTTCGTCGAGAAATTCATCGTCAACCCGCGCCATATCGAGATCCAGGTGCTGGGCGACAAGCACGGCAACGTCATCTATCTCGGCGAGCGCGAATGCTCGATCCAGCGGCGCAACCAGAAGGTCATCGAGGAGGCGCCGTCGCCGCTGCTCGATGAGAAGACCCGGCGCGCCATGGGCGAGCAGGCGGTGGCTCTCGCCAAGGCGGTGCAATATGATTCCGCCGGCACGGTGGAATTCGTCGCCGGCCAGGACCGGTCGTTCTATTTCCTCGAAATGAACACCCGCCTGCAGGTCGAGCATCCGGTCACCGAAATGGTCACCGGCATCGACCTGGTCGAGCAGATGATCAAAGTCGCCTATGGCGAAAAGCTCACGATCCAGCAGAGCGACGTGAAGCTCAACGGCTGGGCGGTCGAAAGCCGCATCTATGCCGAGGATCCCTATCGCAATTTCCTGCCCTCGATCGGCCGCCTGGTGACCTACCGTCCGCCGGCCGAAGGCAAGGTGGGCGCGGCGGTGCTGCGCAACGACACCGGCGTCACCGAGGGCGGCGAGATATCGCTCTATTACGATCCGATGATCGCCAAGCTGGTGACCTGGGCGCCGACCCGCGAGGTGGCGATCGAGGCCCAGGCCGATGCGCTGGACGCCTTCGCCATTGACGGCATCCAGCACAATATCCCGTTCCTGTCGGCGCTGATGCAGCATCCGCGCTGGCGCTCCGGCGAATTGTCGACCGGCTTCATCGCCGAGGAATATCCGGAAGGTTTCGCGCCGCGCCAGCCGGTCGGCGAGCCGGCCGAGGCCATGGCCGCGGTCGCCGCCTTCATCGATCACATGCTGAACGCGCGCAAACGCAAGATCTCCGGCCAGATGCGCCAGGGCCACCGGGTGTCGTTCGACCGCGACCGCGTCGTCACCATGGGCGAGAGCCGCTACGACGTGCAGGTGCTGGATGACGGCGAGAACATCGCCGTGCGCTTCTTCGAGGGCGCCGGCGGCCGCGAGACCGCGAGCCACACCATTGCCTCGGCCTGGGCGCCGGGCCAGCCGGTGTTCTCGGGCACGGTCGACGGCAAGCCGGTCAACGTGCTGGTCCGCGCCATCCCGAACGGCCTCCTGCTCGCCTATCGCGGCATCGCCACCCGCGCCTATGTCTATACCCGCCGCGAGGCCGAGCTTGCCGCGCTGATGCCGGTCAAGGTCGCCGCCGATACGGGCAAGAAGCTGCTCTGCCCGATGCCCGGCCTGGTCAAGTCGATCGCGGTGGTGGTCGGCCAGGAGGTCAAGGCGGGCGAGGCGCTCTGCGTGGTCGAGGCGATGAAGATGGAAAACGTGCTGCGCGCCGAGCGCGACGGCAAGGTCAAGTCGATCGCGGCCAAGCCCGGCGACAGCCTGGCGGTGGACGCCGTGATCATGGAGTTCGAGTGACGGCTGTGAGAAGAGCGCGGACAAGCCTTGCGGCCGGTGAATCGCTCTGCTAGACAGCCGCTCTCGCCGGGCTTGCCTGGCGAATGCGGTCGTGGCGGAACTGGTAGACGCGCTACCTTGAGGTGGTAGTTCTTAACCGAGTGGAGGTTCGAGTCCTCTCGACCGCACCAAATCCGAGACTTCGGTCTCCGGACGGCGCCCTGGACACCATCCAGGGCGCCGTTTGTTTTTGGGCCGCCCTGGTCGTCACGCCGGCTGCATGTGCACGACCTTGAAGTCGCGCTGCTTCAGTTCGCGCAGGAAGGCCGGCAGCATGGCCGCGGTCTGCTGCCGGGTGTCGTGCATCAGGATGATGCCGGAGCCGGTCCGTTCGAGCCGGCGCAGCGCCAGATCCAGCTGGGCCTCCACGGTCATCTCGTTCCAGTCGCTGATCCAGAAATCGCAGCCGAACACGCCGATGCCGCGCGCCGCCAGCCCGTTGTTCAATTCGTCGGAATCGCCGAAGCCCGGATAGCGGAAGAACGGCGTGCGCGGCGTGCCGGAATAGGTGCCGTAGAGCGCCCGGTCGACCGCCGCGAACCCGGCCTCGATATCGGCGCGCGCCCGCTCGACCGGCAATTGCGCCAGCGTCATCGGATGGGTCATCGAGTGATGCGCCACGGTGTGGCCCTCGGCGAGGATCCGCCGGGCGAGGCCGGGGGCATCATGGGCCATGCGGCCGACCAGAAAGAAGGTGGCGCGCACGCATTCCTGCTTGAGCGCCGCCAGCACCTGGTCGGTCGGGCCGGGCAGGGGGCCGTCGTCGAAGGTCAGCACCACTTCGCGCGGGCCGAGCGGCAAGGTCCGGGGATAGCTCTTGCGCCCGACACGCAGGCCACCCGCGGTCGCCACCGGCAGGACCCGGGCGGTGCCGAGCGCATCGGCCCGGCAGGCGGGGGCGGCGAGCGCTGCGGCCGGCGCCAGCGCCGAGGCGGCGACCCCTGCCGCGACACCTGCCGCGATCTTGGCCGCGACGCGGCGGCGATCCATGCTGTCAAAACTGCTCATCGTGGCGTCTCCGCCTCCTTGCCAAATGCCATTCGCACGCCCAAGAAGGCGCCACCCTCCGCCGCTCGACGTGGCATGCCATCAGCGAGGCGCCCATGGCCGTTCCCACGCCACACCCGACCATGACCGACGACTGGCGCGACGACGACGGCGCGCTCAGATCGGACATTGTCGAGGCGGTGACCAGCGCCGTCGCCAGTAACGACGCCGCCAGGCTGAAGGATCTCGTCGGCGAAGCCCACGAGGCCGACATGGGCGATCTGATCGCCCAGCTCGACACCGAAGACCGTCGCAAGCTGGTCGAACTGCTCGGAGCAGATTTCGACTTCGCCGTGCTGACCGAAGTCGACGAAACGATTCGTGTCGAGATCCTGGAGGATCTTCCCGCCGAGACCGTGGCGGAAGGCATCGCCGAACTCGACAGCGACGATGCCGTCTCGATCCTGCAGGACCTGGACGAGGAGGACCGCTCCGAGATCCTCGAAAAGATGCCGGCGGTCGAGCGGGTCGCGCTGAAGCGTGCGCTCGACTACCCCGAGGATTCCGCCGGCCGGCGCATGAAGGACGACTTCATCGCCGTGCCGCCGTTCTGGACCGTCGGCCAGGTGATCGACCATCTGCGCGAAGCCGACGACCTGCCCGACGACTTCACCGAAGTCTTCGTGATCGATCCCGGTTATCATCTGCAAGGCCATATCCGGCTCGACCGGCTGTTGCGCACCAAGCGGCCGGTGACCGTCACCGAGATCATGGAGGAGGAGGTCCGCACGGTCGAAGCGACCGAGGACCAGCAGGACGTCGCCTTGATGTTCGAGCGCTACAACCTGCTCTCCGCGGCGGTGGTCGACGAGGCCGGCCGGCTGGTCGGCGTGCTGACGGTTGACGACATCGTCGACGTCATCGAGGAAGAGGCCGATGCCGACATCAAGGCGCTCGGCGGCGTCAAGCCGGAGGAAGAGATTTCCGACAGCGTCTGGACCACCGCCAAGGGGCGGTTCCGCTGGCTGTTCATCAACATGCTCACCGCCTTCATCGCCACGACGGTGCTGAAGTCTTTCGAGAAACAGCTCGAGACCATGGTGGCGCTGGCGGTGCTGGCGCCGATCGTGGCGAGCCAGGGCGGCAATGCCGCGACGCAGACCATGACGGTGGCGGTCAGGGCGCTCGCCACCCATGATCTCGGGCCTCACAACGCGCTGCGCGTCATTGGCCGCGAGGCGCTCACCGGCCTGATCAACGGCACCGCCTTCGCGCTCATCATCGGGGTGGTCGCCGGCTTCTGGTTCTCGCTCGCCGGCCTCGGCGTGGTCATCGGCCTCGCCATGGTCTGCAACCTGGTCGCCGGGGCGCTGGCCGGCATCCTGATCCCGCTCGGGCTGGCCAAGCTGAATGCCGATCCCGCGGTGTCGTCAGGGCCCTTCGTCACCACGGTCACCGATGTCGTCGGCTTCCTCGGCTTCCTCACCATCGCCACCTGGTGGTTCAAGATCTAGCCGATGGCCGATCGGTTGCGCGTATGTGACAGTCATGTGACAGTTTCGCAAAGAATAGATCTTTATTTTTGCTGTGAGCGGGCGCGCCTAAGAGAATCATTTTCTGATCGTCAGAACTATTCCGGCGGCGACCATAAGTGTCCGTTAATGCCCGATGTCTATAGAGCCGGCAGGATCGGTCTCTTGCGATAATGTTTGGGGCGACAGAATGTCGGCGTCCATCAAGCGTAGCGCCTATTCGGCGCTGAGCCGCCATGTCTGGGCGGTGGGGGCGGCGATCGCGCTGTCTGCCGCATTCATGGCAGCCGCCAGTGTCCTCGCCTGGTTCCCGGCACGCCTGGCCTGGCAGGTCGACCAGACCTGGTTCGGGCGCCTGGCGGCCATGGCCCTGATGGTCGCCGGCATTGCGCTGGTGCTGCTGGTCCGGCTGCGCCTGGTTCAGGCCGAGGTCATTCAGGGCGCGCGCTTCCTGTCGCCGGTCGGGATCGACGACCTGACCGGCCTGTCGAACCGGGCGGCCTTCTACCGCGCCTTCGAGCGGGCGCTCGACGGCCTCGCCGAACGGCGCGCCTTCACCCTGGTGCTGCTCGATCTCGACCACTTCAAGGAGATCAACGACAGCCATGGCCATCACGCCGGCGATGTCGTGCTGGCCCAGGTCGGGCGCCGGCTGCGCCAGGTCTGCGGGCCGGAGCCGGAGATCGCCCGGCTCGGCGGCGACGAATTCGCCATCATCATTTCCGCGAGTTCGGCACCCGCCCATGTGCTGACGGCCTGCGCGCTGATCTCGGCCGAGATCGCCAAGCCGGTGACGGTGGACGGCAAGACCCTCAATGTCGGCGTATCCATGGGCTTCCTGCAGGTCGACCGTCCCTCGGGCGATCGCGACGACCTGATGCGCCAGGCCGATCGCGCGCTCTATGCCGCGAAGGAGCGCGGTCGCGGCTGCGCCATTGCCTATGACGTGGAGATGGACAAGGACGTGGCGCAACGGCGCTTCTTCGAGCGCGAATTGCGCGGCGCCGTGCTGACCGGCGAGATCGACGTGCACCTGCAGCCGATCCTGACCGCCGACGGCGAGACGCTGGTCGGCATGGAGGCGCTGGCGCGCTGGAACCACAGCTATCGCGGCGCGATCATGCCGGGTGAATTCATCCGGCTCGCCGAGGAGACCGGGCTGATCCATCAGCTCGGCAATATCGTGCTGCAGCGGGCCTGCCGGGCGGCGGCGCGCTGGCCCGGCCTGTTCATCTCGGTCAATGTCTCGCCGGTGCAGATGCGGCGGCCGGACTTTCCAGACGTGGTCATGGCGGTGCTCGGCGAGACCGGCCTGGAGCCCGGCCGGCTGGTGCTCGAAGTGACCGAAAGCGTGATGATCGACGATCCGGAAAAGGCCCTGGTGGCGCTGCGCAGCATTCGCGATCTCGGCGTGCAGATCGCACTGGATGATTTCGGCACCGGCTTTTCGTCGCTGTCCTATCTGCGCAAATTTCCGATCGACAAGCTGAAGGTCGACCGCAGCTTCGTGCTCGATCTCGACAAGGGCGCGGAAGCCGCCACCATCCTGCATTGCGTCATCAATCTCGGCCGCGCGCTCGGGCTCAGGGTCATCGCGGAGGGGGTCGAGACCGTCGAGCATGCGCGTTTCCTGCGCGCCGCCGGCTGTCATGAAATGCAGGGCTATCTGTTCGGGCGGCCTATGCCGGTCACCGAATTCGAGGCGATTTACGGCCTCGCGCCGGCGCCCGAGCGCGCGGTCGCCTGACCGGCGGAACCGAACTTGACTTGGCATGTCGCGCGCGCGGCCGCGTGCTTGGGCCGGCGAACCGGCCCGGGAAATGTATCGCGATCTGTCTGAGGTCCGGGGGCAACGATGCCGGAGCCGGTAATGAACCGGGACCGCCTCCGGCCTGCTTGCTTGCCTGGCCGGCGCTGCGGCTATCATCGCCGCCGATTCGATGATTGCCTTGCTTCCGCTTGGATCGGCCGGCATCCAGCCGATCGGGCAGGGGGCGCCGACGTCAGGGCCGGAAATGAAGTCCAGGATAAGTCTCGCCATTGTCGCGGCCGGAGGCCTCGCGGCCGTCCTCGTGCTGGTCGCCGTCGTCGCCATGCTCAGGCCCGCCGCCAAGCCGCCGGAGCGGCTGCAGCCCGGCCGCTGGGCGGTGGCGACCGGGCTGAACGGCCAGACGCTGGGAACACCGACCTCAACCTGCATCACGGCCCAGGACGCGCTTGCCGCCAACGGCACCGAAGACGATATCGCCGCGGCGGCCAGGCGCGAGGGCGCGGCGCAATCCTGCCGGGTCACCCAGGTGCTGATCGCCGGTCCGGCGATCACCGTCGACATGGTTTGCCAGGGCCAGCCGGCGCGTTCGAGCATGGTCTATCGCGGCACCAGTTACGAAGGCACGATGGCGACCGGCATCGGCCGGCCCAATGCACGGGTCATCGCCATGAAGGGCCAGCGCATCGGCGACTGCTGACCGGGTCTTGTCCGGCCATCCGGGCTTTCCGGTTCCACCATGCGCCGGTCGCGCTCGACAGGGGCGCCGGCTTCAGGCAGGTTCGCCCCTGACATTCCCCCACCCGGTTTCCTGCCGCTTCCAAGAGTTTCCGACATGACCGACGTTCTGCCGCTCGATCCCGCGATCAAGGCTGCCCTCGAAGCCACGACCACCGCGACGCTGACCACGATCCTGTTGAAGAAGGGTCTCAGGAAGACCTGGATGGCCGGGCCGATGCCCTTCACCAATGCCGACCGGCGGCTGGTCGGCCGCGCCTTCACGCTGCGCTTCGTGCCGGCGCGTGAAGACCTGGCGACACCGGAGAGCTGGTCCTCGCCGCGCTCGACCCGCGGGGCGATCGAGGCCATGCCCGAGGGCGTGATCGCCGTGGTCGATGCCATGGGCATCCAGGAAGCCGGCATTTTCGGCGACATCCTGTGCGCGCGCATGCGCAAGCGCGGCGTTACCGCGCTGGTCACCGACGGCGTGGTGCGTGATGCCGCCGGCGTCGAAGACTCGCAACTGCCGGTCTGGTGCTCGGGCGCCGCAGCGCCGGCCTCGGTCGCCGCGCTGACCTTCGTCAACTGGCAGGAGCCGATCGGCTGCGGCGGCGTGGCGGTGTTCCCCAACGACGTCATCGTGGTCGACGGCGACGGCGCCGTGCTGATCCCGCAGGACCTGGTCGAGGTGGTCGCCAAGCTGGCGCCCGAGCAGGAACATCTCGAGGGCTGGATCATGGGTGAGGTCGAAAAGGGCGTGCCGCTGCCCGGTCTCTATCCGCCCAACGCGGAAACGAAAGCTCGTTACGAAAAGGAAACGGGTCGTAAAGCATAGTCGCTGACGTCCCGTGGCCTTTTCGCGGCCATCTTTCTTTTTTCGGCCATGATTGTTGGCCATTGCGCTCGGTCCATGCTGGTTCACGCCTCCTCCCGCATCGCGTTCGTCCTCTTAGGCCTCGCTTTGGCGGGGTGCGGCAGCGTCCCGATGCAGACCGCCGAACCGGGCGGCGACCATCCGTTTCCGACCCTGACCCATACCACCGGCCACTCGGCGCACGAGGTCCACGGCATCGACGTGTCGAAATGGCAGGGGCCGATCGACTGGCAGCAGGTGCGCGCCTCCGGTGTCACCTTCGCCTTCATCAAGGCGACCGAGGGCGGCGACCGGCTGGACGACCGGTTCCGCGAGAACTGGGAAGGCGCGCGGCGCGCCGGTGTCGCGCGCGGCGCCTATCATTTCACCTATTGGTGCGGCTCGATGTCGGACCAGATCGCCTGGTTCCAGCGCCACGTGCCGAACGACCCGGACGCATTGCCGCCGGTGCTCGACGTCGAGTGGAATTTCCATTCGCCGACCTGTCCGCGGCGTGTCTCGGTGCCGGTCGCCCAGCAGAAGATGCGCGAGTTCCTGCACGCCATGGAACGGCATTACGGCAAGAAGCCGATCATCTATGCCGACATCACCTTCCATCGTGAGGTTCTGGCGAGCGGCGAATTCTCGCAATATCCGTTCTGGGTCCGCTCGGTCCGGGCACTGCCGCACGAGCGTTATCCCGGCCGGCGCTGGGCGTTCTGGCAGATCACCGCCACGGGCCGGGTCGCCGGCGTCAATGGCAATGTCGACCGCAATGTCTTCGCCGGGTCGCGGGCGCAATGGCAAAGGCTGGCGCAGTCCGGTTTCCGCCACCAGGCCGTCGCGCATGCAGCACCCCATGCCTCGCCCCAGCCGCACGCGCCGGCGCCTGCGCCCGCCGCCGACCCGCGCGGACCGCATCAGGCCGAACCGGTGCTGGCCGCGGTCGCCACCCAGCCGGCCACGGTGGAGGGGGCCCAGGTGACGTCGCAGACCGCCAGCCCGACGCCGCCGCCGGCCGCCATTCCCGCGCCCGACGCGCCGGCCATGCTGGCGCCGCTGCCCCGGCCGCGGCCGCGGCCGTAGATCGTCGTTACCGACGGGTTCCTTAGCGACCGTTTGAGAACGTGTTCCAGCGAGGTCCCACGTCGTCTTGGCCGGGCTTGTCCCTGATATCCACGACTTGTTCCGTTTTGAATGCCTGGATCCCCGGGCCAAGCCCGGGGATGACGAGCGGCGGCGAACTGCCCGGATAAACCCTTCAAACGGTTTCTTACAGCCAGCGCCTGACCCGGGCCCGATACGCCGTCCATTGCGCGCCGAAGCGCAAGCTCAGATGCGCTTCCTCGGGCAGGATGGCGAAGCGGGTGATCAGCATGAGGTAGACGACCGAAGCCGCGATATACCAGGGGGAGGCCTGCAGCGCGCCGAAACCGGCAATGATCAGAGCCTGGCCGAGATAGGTCGGATTGCGGGTGAAGCGGAACGGCCCGCCGGTGACCAGATGGCTCGCCGCGGCATGGGGCAAGGTGGTGGTCTGGCCGCGCGCCAGCGTCGCCGAGGCCCAGATCGACAGGCCGACGCCTGCGGCGAGGCACAGCGCGCCCTTGATGCGCAGGAGTTCGACGATGCCGTCATGCAGCGGCAGCAGCGTGGTCAGGCCCCAGCCGAAGGCCAGGCAGCCGATGAAGATCACCGACGGCCAGGGAAACCGGCTCGGGCGTTCCAGATAGGCGCTTTGAGACTGTTCGCTCAACGGTTTTCCCTCGGCGGCTTGGCAGGCCTGCCCTGGGCCGCTTGGCCGATCATGACAGGTCGCATGGGGACTTCTATAACGCTTGGCAAAACTTGTCCCAGGGAGGATGTCCCATGCTGCCCAATGCGCCGCGCCCGTTCGATTTCGACCTCGGCGAGACCGCCGACATGCTGCGCGACACGGTGGCGAGCTTCGCCCGGGCCGAGATCGCGCCGCGCGCCGCGGAGATCGACAAGACCGACCAGTTCCCGATGGATCTGTGGAAGAAGTTCGGCGATCTCGGCCTGCTCGGCGTGACCGTCGAGGAGGAATATGGCGGCACCGGCCTCGGTTATCTCGAGCACTGCATTGCCATGGAGGAGATTTCGCGAGCCTCCGCTTCGGTCGGCCTGTCCTACGGCGCCCATTCCAATCTCTGCGTCAACCAGATCCGCAAGAACGGCAATGACGCCCAGCGCCGGCGCTACCTGCCCAAGCTGATGTCGGGCGACCATGTCGGTGCGCTCGCCATGTCGGAGCCGGGCGCCGGCTCGGATGTCGTGTCGATGCGGCTGAAGGCCGAGAAGAAGGGCGACCGCTACGTCCTGAACGGCACCAAGATGTGGATCACCAATGGTCCGGATGCCGATGTCCTGGTGGTCTATGCCAAGACCGATCCGGCGGCCGGTTCGCGCGGCATCACCGCCTTCCTGATCGAAAAGAGCTTCAAGGGGTTCTCCTGCGCCCAGAAGCTCGACAAGCTCGGCATGCGCGGTTCGCATACCGGCGAGCTGGTGTTCGAGGATTGCGAGGTGCCGGAGGAGAACGTGCTGGGCGCGGTCGGGCGGGGCGCCAGCGTGCTGATGTCGGGGCTCGACTACGAACGCGCGGTGCTGTCGGCCGGGCCGATCGGCATCATGCAGGCCTGCATGGACGTGGTCATGCCCTATGTCCATGAGCGCAAGCAGTTCGGCAAGTCGATCGGCGAGTTCCAGCTGGTCCAGGGCAAGCTCGCCGACATGTATGTCTCGATGAATGCCACCCGCGCCTATGTCTATGCGGTGGCCAAGGCCTGCGACCGGGGCCAGACCACCCGCGAGGATTCCGCCGGCGCCATTCTTTATGCCGCCGAGAACGCCACCAAGATGGCGCTCGACGCGATCCAGCTGCTCGGCGGCAACGGCTATATCAACGAATATCCGACCGGTCGGCTGTTGCGCGACGCCAAGCTCTACGAGATCGGCGCCGGCACCAGCGAGATCCGGCGCATGCTGATCGGCCGTGAATTGTTCGAAAAGACCGCTTGAGGAACGTCGTCGCATCCGTCATGCCAGCGTGACGACGAGGCAGCATGTTCTTCTACGCATCCAAGATCCTCTGGTGGGGCCTCACCCCATCCAACCTGCTGGTCGGGCTGATCGTCGTCGGCGTGCTGTTGCGGGCGACGCGCCTGGCCCGCTGGGGCCGCCGCTTTTTCGTGCTCGGGGCCCTCGGGCTGGTCATCGCCGGCCCGGTGCCGCTGGGCATCTGGCTGGCGCGCCCGCTGGAAAACCGCTTTCCGCTGATGGCGCAGGACATGCCGGCGCCATCCGGCATCATCGTGCTGGGCGGATCGATCGACCAGGTGACGACGGCGGCGCGCGGCGGCCAGGTGACGATCGGCGCGGCGCCCGGCCGGATCACTGAAGCCGTCGCCCTGGCACATCGCTATCCCCAGGCACGCCTGGTGTTCTCCGGCGGCTCGAATGCGCTGTTCTTGCGGGATGGCCTCGACGAGGCGGAAGCGGCGAAGAAGCTCTTCATCGAGCTCGGCATCGCGGCCGAACGGATCACGATCGAACGGGAGAGCCGCAACACCTGGGAAAACGCCCTGCTCAGCAAGCGGGTCGTCGATCCCAAGCCCGGCGAGCGCTGGATCCTGATCACCTCGGCCTATCACATGCCGCGCTCGGTCGGGATCTTTCGCGTGGCGGGTTTTGATGTCGTGGCCTATCCGGTCGATTTCGAAACGCGCAATATCGAGCGCGAACTCTACCTGCCGGTCCTGCCGGTGAGCCGGGGCCTCGACCTGGTCGACCGGATGAGCCGCGAATGGCTCGGCCTGCTGGCCTATCGCCTGGGCGGGCGCACCGATGCGGTGTTTCCGAGGCCATGATGGCGGCCGGGCTTGGCCTGCCCGAGCGCCGGTCGTATGACACCAGACCATGGCAAGACAGGCTGAGCGCAGCGCCCTAACGATACAGTCCGTGCTGGATGCCGCCCGCGTCCTGTTCGCGGCGCATGGTTATGACGCGGTCAGCATGGACATGATCGCGGCCGAGGCCGGCATCGCCAAGGGCGCGGTCTATCACCACTTCGCCGCCAAACGGGATGTGTTCGAACGCGTGCTGGACACCATCCAGGCCAATGTCGCGGTGGCCTTGGCGGCGAACCGCGCGCCGGTCGCGACCCGCGCCACCGCCCGCTCGATCGCCCGCAGCGTCGGCGCCTATCTGGATGCCGCGCTGCAGCCGGCCGCCCGCCGCATCCTGCTGGTCGACGGGCCGGTGGTGCTCGGCTGGCAGCGCTGGCGCGAGATCGACGACCGCTATTTTGCCGCCGGCATCCGGCGCGGCGTCGCCAGTCTGATGCCGGAGGAGGCAAAGCCGGCCGAGCGGGAGGCCGTCACCCGCCTGGTCATGGGCGCGATCATGGAGGCGGCCCTGGCCTGCGGGGAAGTGGACGATCCCCACGCGATCGCCCGGGATTTTGTCGCGGCGCTGGAAAAGATGCTGTCGGGCGTCCAGTCGTCCTGACATGCGACGGCTTGACAGAAACCGACTGGCGGTCGAAAACAGACTGGCGGTCGGTTTATTCCCGCTCATCACCGATAAGGGTCGTTGCCATGCCATCCCAAAGCGAAAAGGCCGCCAGGTTCGCGGCAATGCATGAAACCGGCTGCTTCGTGCTGCCCAATGCCTGGGACTTCGCCAGTGCCGCCATCACGATCGACGAGGGGTACGAGGTGATCGCGACGACCTCGGCCGGGGTCGCCTTCGCTCAAGGGTTTCCCGATGGCGAATCGATCGGGCGGGAGCGGATGATTGGGTTGGCAGGGCGGCTGGCGGCGCGCTTCGACGTGCCGGTCACCGCCGATCTCGAGGCCGGATATGGCGCGACCGCCGAGGACGTGGCGGTGACCGTCCGGGACGCGATCGCAGCCGGGCTGGTCGGCTGCAATATCGAGGATGGTGTCCCGGGGACCACCGCTCTGTTCAACCGCGGCCTTTCGGCCGCCCGCATCGCCGCCGGCGTGGCGGCGGCGCGCGCCGCGGGCTTGCCGGACTTCTGCCTGAACGCGCGGATCGACAGCTATATCCGCAAGTTCGGCACGCCCGAGCAGTGTTTCGACGAAGCGGTGGCCCGGGCCCGGCTCTACCTCGCCGCCGGCGCCCGGTCGGTCTTCGTGCCCGCGGTGCTCGACAAGCCGACGATTGCCGCGCTGACGCAGGCGATCGGCGGGCCGGTCAACGTCATGGCGATCGGCGGCGGCGTCACGCCGTCCTATGCGGAACTGGCCGAGCTGGGCGTGCGGCGCGTCAGCCTCGGCGGGTCCTGGATGTCGGCCACCTATGGCGCAGCCCTCGACGCTTTGCGGGCGGTCAAGAAAACCGGATCGTTCGATTATCCGGCGGGCCTGTCCCATGGCCAGTTCATGCGCATGATGACTGCCTGACCGGCCGGCACCGCCACGAAGGCCTGTCCTGATGACTGCCGCGCGGCCTATTCGCGCGGCAAAGTGAGCCGGTAGACACCCTTGAAATCATTCGGGTCGGCGGGCTTGCCTTTGCGCAGGATGACCAGCCGGCCTTCGAGCGCCAGCCGGATCGCCGTACGCCTGACCGGCTGCAGCAATGAATGCCAGTCGACGTCGCGCACGCCAGCAACATGCTTGGCGGCATCATCGGGGGAAATGGACTTGTCGGGACCCTTGGCTTCCGCGAGCCTGAGGATGGCGACTTCGAGATCGGATTCGAGAGATGTGTTCATATCTTCCTCATGCCGCGCGAAAGGCCGCGCGTCGAGGCCTCTCGATCGTCGGACTGATCGCTTCGGTGGCTTTTCATGCCGGTACCGCCGCCGCATTCGAGCCGGGCAGGCCGGTCGCCGCGGTCACCGACAATGCCACGCTGAGGGCGCTGGAGGACGGCGGATTCGGTTTCGGGCGAGGGTTCGGCGGGCCCGGCACCGCTTCGAACGACACACTCAACCGCGACAATCCGGCCTATCGCCACATCGTCACGACGATTTCCGACGATGTCCGCCAGCTCCGCCGCGAGATCGAGGCGAGCGGCCGGCGCCTGCTCGAGATCACCGACGACAATGTCGGGCGGGTGTTCGAGCTCGCCTGGCTGGCGTCGCCGGCGGCACGGTTCCGGCTGGTTGGCCTGGTCACGCGCTTCGACCGGCGCGACTTCCTGGCCGAGGACCTGCGCGATGCGAGTTGCGGCGAGCTCCGGCTGATCTACCGGCTGGCCTATCGCTTCGAACGGGCAGGGCGGACCTATGCCTCGCGCATGCCGTTCTCGATCAATGTCGTGTTTGACCTGCCGCGCCCGGCCGGGACGGCCTGCCCCGACATGGTCAGCCGCTTCGTGCCGCCGGAGGCGATGGGCGATCCGCGGGCCCGGGCTGCCTGGCTCGCCGCCGGTCCGCTCGCGGCGAGCGGCGTCCGGCCGAAGCAGATCGAGATCAATGCCCAGGTGGTGCGCTTTCCCTCCGGGCTGGAGACGACCTTCGGCGGCCAGGCGGCCTATGTCATGCGCATCTTCGGCGTCGCGCCCGGCGAAGGTGCGCCGGTCCTGTTCGACAAGGCGCTGGAAAACACGCCCGACATGGCGCGGCTCGGTGCCGACGCGGCCTTGCGCGCCGAGCTCGTCGCCTTCCTCGCCGCGCGCGGAGCCGCGATCGACCAGGGGGTGTTCACGATCCCCGACCGGTTCCTCGCCACCAAGGCGATCTCCTATTCGACCTATGGCTCGGCGCGGCTCGCCAACAAGCCGTTCACTGAGCTGTTCGGCCCGGCGGGCGATGCGTTCTCCGCCATGTCCTTCGACGGCCTGGGGCTGGTGCGGACCCCCCAGGCGCTGATGGAGCGGCTCGACACGGCGAGCTGCCAGGGCTGCCACCAGTCGAACGCCACCGCCGGTTTCCACGTGATCGGCGAGGACGATCCGGCGATCTCGCCGCTCAACCGGGTGCTGATCGGCGTGTCGCCACATTTCCACGCCGAACAGCCGCGCCGCCGGGCCTATGCCGAGGCGATGATCGCCGGCCGCGAGCCGAACCGCTTCCGGCCACTGCCGGCGGCGCCGCCGGCGGCCTGGACCGCCGATCAGCCACCCGCCTATCGGGCGGCGAGCCTCGGGCTTGCCTGCCTGCCGGCGGAGGCGCGCCGCCATTTCGGCGCGGCCTGGACCTGCGCCGCCGGGTCGGCCTGCACCAGCCTTGCCAGCAATTCGGCCGTCGGCATCGAGCTCGGCCAATGTCTGACCACCGAGCGGGCGGCCGAGTTTTCCGGCCAGGCCTGCCTTGCCGGCCGGATCACCACGGCCTCGGCCCAGCCCTGGCGCGACCGCTTCGCGGTGACCGGGCAATTGAACAGCCGGGCGACCGCGATCAATTTCACCGCCCATACCTGCCGGCCACCGGTCGGCGGCGCGCCGGCCGGCCTTGCCTATCGCAAATGCCACGACCAGGACCGCCACTTCCAGGGCTTCCGGCCGGGCGCGGAGCCGCCCAACGAGATCTGCGGTTTTGCCGGCGGCAAGGCCTTCGACATTTGCGTCGCCTCCAATGATTTCGCCGCCTGTCTCGGCAATTCGATCGTCCGCGGCATGCGCGCGACCTGCGGCGGCGAACGGTTCTGCCGCGAGGATTTCATGTGCCAGGCGCTGCCGTCGGACCTGCCTGAGATCGGCAAGGTGGCCGGGCTCGGCTACTGCTCGCCGACTTACTTTCTGTTCCAGATGCGGCTCGACGGCCACCCCGACCCGCGCCGCAGGGGGTAGGGGGATGGGACAAGCGCCTCTGAATCGACCCTCTCCCAAAGGGAGAGGGTGGCGCCGTCAGGCGCCGGGTGAGGGGCGTGAGCGCTTCGAACTGATGCTGACGCTCGCGCCGCATGCGCCCCATCCGGAGAGGGACGACCCCTCACCCGGCAGCTGACGCTGCCACCCTCTCCCTTTGGGAGAGGGTTGATTTGCCTGAGCTTTTTCTTCTCGACGTCGGCTTAGGCGCCAGCCGCCGCGCAGCTAAGCCCGCTTCGCCGCCTCCACCGCATGGCGCAGCGCCCGGACCGCGGCGTCGGGCGTGGTGATGACCCGCGCCTTGGTTGCGGCTTCCACCGCGCCTCTGGCACGCGCCAGCGAAAACTGGCCGAGAATGATCGCATCGGCGCCGGAGAGCCGGGCCGCGGCTTCCGCCACCAGCCGGTCATGGGTTGCGCCATCACCGGCCTTGAGGGCGGCGAGCGCGCCTTCGGCGACGATGCCCTCGATGGTGACGGGGATGCCGCGGGCATCGGCCTCGTCCTGCAGCTCGCGGGTCAGCGAAGGCAAGGAGGGCGGGAAGCTGACGAGGATGGCGATCGACCCGCCAAGGCCGAGCGCCTCGCCGAAGGCGGCTTCGTTCGGCCGGAACACCGGGATCGGCAGAGCCTGCTTGACCGCGTCGATGGCCGGGCCGAAGGCCGAGCAGGTGAACAGCATGGCGCGCGCCGGACCGCCCAGGCCCTCGGTCGCCGCGGCATAACGGCCGAGCGTCAGGAAGCGGTCGACCATGGGCTGGTCGAGGCTGCCGCGGGCGGCCAGATCCACCGCCAGCGCGGTGTCGAGCAGGTCGAAACAGGCGGCTTCAGGCCAGAGTTCCCGGAATGCCGCGCGGGCCGGCAGCACCGATTCCTCGAGCGCGTGGACAAGGGCGATACGTGGCGCGATGGGGGCGATGGTCATGTCGGCTTCCGCAGGCTGTTCAGAATGGCAATGGTGGCGGTGTCCCGCGCCGCGGCGATGGCGTCAACCGGGCGCCCGGCCGCCTCTTGGCCGATGCCGGCGATGAGCATGGCGCGCACCTCCGGCGTCAGCGCTGGCGTGCCGAGCGTCGCCCAGCGGCGCTCCTGGCTGGGGCCAAGCGTTGCCAGGTAATGTTCGATGCCGCCGTCGCCGCCGCCGAGATGGTAACCCATATGGGCACCGACCACGGCCCAGCGCAGCCCGGGGCCGTTGACCAGGGCCTGGTCGACATCCTCGACGCTGGCCGTGCCGTCGGCGACCAGCGCGACGGCTTCGCGCCAGAGCGCGGCGGACAGCCGGCCGGCGATATGGCCGGGCGCCGGGCGCTTCAACACCACCGGCACGCGGCCGAGCCCTTCGTAGAAGCTCCGGGCGCGGCCGATCACGCCTGGATCGGTGCCGAACAGCTCGACGAGTGGCATCAGGTGCGGCGGGTTGAACGGGTGGGCGGTGATGAAGCGCGAGGCGTCGCTCATGCCCTCGACAAGATCCGGCCAGACCAGCGCCGAGGTGCTGCTGGCGATGACCGTCTCAGGGCCGACCACCGCTTCGATCTGCCGGTAGAGGCCGCGCTTGAGGTCGAGGTTCTCCGGTGCGTTCTCCTGCACCCAGGCCGCGCCGGTACAGGCGTCCTCGAGTGTGGTGCAGATCGTCAACGGCCGGTCGACCAGGGCATGCAGGGCCGCGAGCTGTCCGGTCATGGCCGCCGCGCGGTCGGCGATGCCGGCCCGTGCCTCCTCGGAGGGATCCCAGACCCGGACGTCATGGCCGCCGACCGCGGCGAACAGGGCCGCCCAGCTGACCCCGATGAGGCCGGCGCCGATGACGGCGACGGGTGAAGCGGCACTTACCATTGATCTGTCCTGGTCTGCGGGTCGCCGCCGGCGTCGACGGCATAGACGAGGTGGGGTTTCAGCCGGCGCATCCTGGCGGCGATGTCCCGGCTTCCCGCGTCATCGGCCCGGGCCAGCCGGTCGGCGACGGCACGGTAATCCTCGTCGGATTTGTGCTGGTTCAACTTGCGCTGGCCCTCGACGGTTTCGACCGTCATTTCGATCACCACGATGCCATCAAGCATGGCCTCGCGTTTCACCGGCGCCATGGTCTCGAGCTGCCAGGGCGGTTTCGGCTCGAGCCGCTCTTCGAAGGTCGAGAGCAGCGCGTCGCCATGGTCGCGATTGGCCTCCCGGGTCAGCCGGCGGGCCGGGCCGGCCAGGTGCACCGCTTCGTAAAGCCAGGTCGAGACGTGGTCCGGCGTGGCGTACCAGTCGTTGGAGACATAGGCGTCGGGGCCCCACACGGCGACGAGGAACGCCCTGCCATCGGCGAGCCCGGCGAGCGGGTTGCCCGAGGTCACGTGGAAGCGGACGCGGGCGGCCTCGCCGTCGCGGTTGAGCGTGAAGGGCACATGCGAGCCGCGCGGGCCGGCGGCGTCGCTCGCGGCCACCAGGCCGAAGCCGCGCGCGTGAGCGAATTCGAGCGCGCCGTCGCGGCCCCAGTCGAAGGCCGGCCGCAGGATATGCATAGGCTGGGCTCCTTGTCCGGGCGCATTCGGCGCGGTGTTGCGAGGCGGCGCGAGAGTGCACGATCGACGCCGTGGATCCCAGGGGCATGGGGCAGGGAAGCTGTGCGTTGTCGACAGAACCGGAGCTTGGAGGTGCTTGGCTGCGTCGGGCCATGAAGCGATGAGCGCGGTGAGATCGAGGGCGCGGCTGGACGGCGCCACTGCCGCGGCGAGCTGCCGCGCGCCCCGTGCAGCACCCACAGCGTCATGCCCGGGCTTGTCCCGGGAATTCGTGGATGGCCGGGACAAGCCCGGCCAAGACGTCGAGCGCGGTGAGATCGAGCAATGCGCGGAGCGCTGGATCGTCCACCCTGCTACAGCCGCACGGCGTCGAGGCTGTTGGAGCAGAACTGGCGCCGGTAGATCACCGAGACGACGGCGGCCGTGGTCACCACCAGCACGATCGGGCCGGCGAACCAGCCGAGATAACCGAGCGCGAAAAAAAAGGCGCGCTGGCCGCGGTTGAAATGGGCGGCCGCGATGGCGTTCATCTTGGCGGCACGGCCGGCCATGGCGACCGCCTCCTCGGTGCCGCGCCGGTCGCCGTCGGGCGTCGCGCCGATCAGGATCGCGCAATAGTTGAACAGCCGGTAGGCCCAGGCGAACTTGAAGAAGGCATAAACGAAGATGATGGTCAGGCCGGCAACCTTGACCTCCCATTGCTCCCGGCTCGGGTGGTAGCCGAAGGGCAAGGTCTGGACGAATTCCACCGCCCGGTCGGTGGCGCCGATCAGGGTCAGCCCGCCGCCGACGGCGAGCAGCGATGTGGAGGCGAAGAAGGCGGTGCCCTGCTGCAAGGTCATGTTGATCTGGCCGTCGACGATGCGATTGGACCGGTGCAGCATTTCGTGCATCCAGCGCTCGCGGTAGACCGCCATGGTGGAGGTCAGGCCGCGTTTGGCGCCGAGGACGTCGACCAGCCAGGAATAGCCGGCCCAGGCCATGACGAACCAGGCGAAGGCGAAGGCGTCGAGCGGCGTCAGACCGAGCATGTCCGATCGGTAGCGCATCCAAGGGCTCGCCGTCGAGCCTTTCGGTCGATCGCATCCTTAAGGCAGCCGGCGCCGACGCGAGCCGGGCGCTGACGAGATCTGCCGCCATGGGCTGGGTCGGACGCCCCGGGCAATGCTATGGGAAGGGCCAAGGCCGGCGATCGATCTTCAGGTCCGGCCAAGGAGGACTTCATGCCGCAGACCATCACCACCGGTTACAAGGCGCTGCTCGCCGAGGCCGAGCGCGAGATCGAGACGCTCTCCGTCGACCAGGCCAAGGCCCTCTACGGCCGCGACGACGTGGTGTTCGTCGACCTGCGCGACCCGCGCGAGCTGGAGCGCGAAGGCAAGGTGCCCGGCGCCTTCCATTGCCCGCGTGGCATGCTGGAGTTCTGGATCGACCCGGAAAGCCCCTATCACAAGCCGGTTTTCGCCGAGGACAAGACCTTCGTGTTCTTCTGCGCCGGCGGCCTGCGTTCGGCCTTGTCGGCCCAGACGGCGCAGAAAATGGGGCTGAAGCCGGTCGCCCATATCGAGGGCGGTTTCGGCGCCTGGAAGAAGGCGGAAGGCGCGGTCGAGGCGGTCAAGCCGCGCAGCTGAGCGCGGCCTCATCGATCAGCGGCGTCAATCATAACCTTCAACCGAATGCGTTGTTGGCGACGCTAGCCATGTATCATCATGGCGGCTCCACCAGTCGTGGGGTCGCCAATGAAACTTGTCATCGCCAACAAAGCCTATTCGTCCTGGTCGTTCCGGCCGTGGATCCTGATGAAAGCCTTGTCGATGCCGTTCGAGGAGGAGGTGATCCGGCTGTACCAGCCGGATACATCGGGCCGGATCTCACGTTATTCGCAGGCCGGCCGCGTGCCGATCCTGATCGACGGCGAGATCACCGTCTGGGACAGCCTCGCGATCATCGAATATCTGGCCGAGACCTTGCCTGAAGCCGGCGTCTGGCCGCGCGACCGCGCGGCCCGGGCCCATGCCCGGGCGATTTCCTGCGAAATGCATTCCGGCTTCATGCCGTTGCGTGCGCGCCTGCCGATGAATCTGCGCCGCCAGCCGAAGGCGATCCCGCATGACGAGGACGTCGACGCGGCAATCGACCGGGTTTGCCAGGCCTGGATCGAAGCGCGCGACCGCTTCGGCGGGGCGGGCGAGTTTCTCTACGGCGAATTCTCGGCAGCCGACGCCATGTATGCGCCGGTGATCAACCGCTTTCATGCCTATGCCGTGCCGGTGCCGCCAGGCGTCAAGGCCTATATGGAAGCGATGATGGCGCTGCCGGCCTGGAAGGAATGGCTTGATGGCGCCATGGCCGAACCCTGGTTCGAGCCGCGTTACGACGACATCGCCTGAGCCGGCGGCGGCCACGCTTCACGCAAACGCGATCCGTGATTTCTGGACAAGGCCATTTCCGCCCGCGCGCCGCCGCGCCATGATGCCGGCAGGCCCGGCCGCATCATGGCCGGGCCCCGATGCAGCATGTGAGCATCTTGGGCAGGGAGGGTCGGATGGCGCGACGCGTGGCGGTCTGGGGCATCGCGGCCCTGCTCCTGGGCTCGACGGCGGCAGCCGGGGCAGCCGAACTCAGGGTTCTCACGACCGGCGCCAGCAAGGCGGTGGTGCAGGCCATCGCGACCCAGTTCGAGGTGATGAGCGGCCACCATATCGTGCTGACCAGCGACACGGCCGGCGGCGTCCAGCGCCGCGTCGAGGCCGGCGAGACCGCCGATGTCATCGTGGCGACGCCAGCGGTGCTCAACGCGCTGGCGGCCAAGAGCCTGATCCGGGCCGGCTCGCGCACCGATCTCGCCCGCACCGGCATTGGTGTCGGCGTGCGCGAGGGCGCGCCCATCCCGGATATTTCCTCGGTCGAGGCGATCGAGCGGCTGCTCAGGTCGGCCGCCACCATCGCTTATGTCGATCCGGCGTCGGGCGGCACCAGCGGCATCTATTTCGCCGGGCTGATCGAACGGCTCGGCCTGACCGAAGCGATGCGGCCGAAGACCCGGCTGAAGGCCGGCGGTTATGTCGCGGAACTGGTGGCGAGCGGCGAAGCCGAGGTGGTGTTCCACCAGATCAGCGAAATCCTGCCGGTGCGCGGCGTCACCCTGGTCGGACCGCTGCCGCCGGAAATCCAGAGCATCACCACCTATTCGGTCGGGCTGGCGGCGGTGCCCGCGGAAGACGAGGCGGCGCGCACTTTCCTGATCTTCCTGACCAGCCCGGCCTCGGTGCCGGTGCTGATGGAGGCCGGCATGGAGCCGGCGCGGCTGCCGTGAATGCCGTCGCGTCTGTCCTTCGCCCGGATGACAGGGCAGCCAGGACGCGATAACCAGGACGGCCCCACAGCCTCAGCCGGAGCCCTCAGCCTTGGCCGTTCTGAAATCCTCGTTCAACCCATCAAGTCCCGACGCCAAGGCCAATGCCGAAGCCTGGGGGGCGATCATCGCCGACCTGAAGGAAAAGCGCACGGAGGCCGGGCTCGGCGGCAATGCGAAGACCCGCCAGCGCCACCTGGACCGCGGCAAGCTCTTGCCGCGCGACCGGGTCATGGGCCTGCTCGATCCCGGGTCGCCGTTCCTGGAACTGTCGCAACTCGCCGCCAACGGGCTCTATCACGACAAGATCCACGGCGCCGGCCTGATCACCGGCATCGGCCGGGTCGAAGGCCGCGAGGTGATGATCGTCTGCAATGATTCGACGATCAAGGGCGGCACCTATTACCCGATGACGGTGAAGAAGCACCTGCGCGCCCAGGAGATCGCCCGCGAGAACCGTTTGCCCTGCGTCTATCTGGTCGATTCCGGCGGCGCCAACCTGCCGCACCAGACCGAGGTCTTCCCCGACCGCGAGCATTTCGGCCGGATCTTCTTCAACCAGGCCAATCTGTCGGCCCAGGGCATTCCGCAGATCGCCGTGGTCATGGGCTCCTGCACCGCCGGCGGCGCCTATGTGCCGGCCATGTCGGATGAAACCGTCATCGTGCGCAAGCAGGGCACGATCTTCCTCGGCGGTCCGCCGCTGGTCCGCGCGGCGACCGGCGAGATCGTCACGGCGGAAGATCTCGGCGGCGCCGATGTCCATGCCCGGCTGTCCGGCGTCGCCGACCATTATGCCGTCGACGACACCCATGCGCTGGCGATTGCGCGCCGCATCGTCTCCAATCTCAACAGCCGCAAGTCGATCGATATCGCGCTGACCGATCCGCGCGAGCCGCTCTACGACCCGGCCGAGCTGGAGGCCCTGGTCCCGACCCATCTGAAGACCCAGTACGATATCCGCGAGGTGATCGCGCGCCTTGTCGACGGCTCCGAATTCGACGAGTTCAAGGCGCTCTACGGCCAGACCCTGGTGACAGGCTTTGCCCATATCCACGGCATGCCGGTCGGCATTATCGGCAATAACGGCATCCTGTTCTCGGAAAGCGCGGTCAAGGGCGCCCATTTCATCGAGC
Organism: Phreatobacter stygius; assembly: GCF_005144885.1. Taxonomy (NCBI): domain Bacteria; kingdom Pseudomonadati; phylum Pseudomonadota; class Alphaproteobacteria; order Hyphomicrobiales; family Phreatobacteraceae; genus Phreatobacter; species Phreatobacter stygius. Next base: position 7,306,888 of record NZ_CP039690.1, on the reverse strand, counting down.
TGTGCTGCCAGCGGCGCATCCCGCTGCTGTTCCTGCAGAACATTACCGGCTTCATGGTCGGCCGGCAGTTCGAGGCCGGCGGCATTGCCAAGGACGGCGCCAAATTCGTCACCGCGGTCGCCTGCGCCCAGGTGCCGAAGATCACCATGCTGGTCGGCGGCAGCTATGGCGCCGGCAATTACGGCATGTGCGGCCGGGCCTATTCGCCGCGCTTCCTGTTCACCTGGCCGAATTCACGCATTTCGGTGATGGGCGGCGAACAGGCGGCGAGCGTGCTCGCCACCGTCAAGCGCGAGAATTTCGAGGCCGAAGGCAAGGACTGGAGCGCCGAGGAGGAAGAGGCCTTCAAGGCGCCGATCCGGGCGAATTACGAGGCCGAGGGCCATCCCTATTACGCCACCGCCCGGCTGTGGGACGACGGCATCATCACGCCGAGCGAGACCCGCCGGGTCCTCGGCCTTGCCTTCAGCGCGGCGCTCAACGCGCCGGTGCCGGAGACCAGGTTCGGCGTGTTCAGGATGTGAGGTCGCAGGGTGGGCGAGGGGGCTTCCAGCGTTCAGATGTCGCGCTGGGGCCCCTACGTCATCCCCGGCCGAGCGAAGCGAGCGGAAGGGGATCCAGGAGCCGCTTGGCCGCGTCCTCAGCGCATGCGTTCGAGTGATTTCGCTGCGTCACTGGCGGTGTTCTGCAACTCCTGGACCCCCTTCCCTCGCCTCCGCAGGAGCAAGGGCTTCTGCTCGGGCTCGCCGGGGGAGACGCAGAGGTTCCAGCGCTCATCCTCGGTCCCCGGGCGCCCTCCGGAAAGGGCGCCCCGGCCTTTCACCCCAGCACCGGCCACTCGCGCTGCTGCGGCCGGAGCTGTTCCAGCACGCGGCTCAGCCGCATCACGCCGGTGTCGTCGAAGCGCCGGCCGATGACCTGGACGCCAACAGGCATGCCGTCGGTGTGGAACGTCCAGTTGACGCTCGCCGCCGGCTGCTCGCTCATGTTGGAGGCGACCGTGAAGGGGATGTGCTCCAGCGCGCTATGCGGGTCGTCGGTCGGCGAATGGGCCTCCGCCGCATAGCTCACCGGACAGGTCACCGGCGACAGCACGAAATCATAGGGCTGGGTCGCCTTGACGCTCGCCTCGCGCATGGCGTGGACGGCGGTATAGGCGCGCATCACGTCGGTGCCGGTAAAGGACTTGGCCCGCCAGGTCGCCCATTCCACGATATAGGGCAGCAATTGCTGTTTCCTGGCCTCGGGCAGGTCGACGATGTCGGAATAGGAACGTGCCTCGAAGAAGCGGCACATGCCGTCGAGCATCTCTTTGGTCAGGAAGCCCTTGAGCTCCTCGACCTCGGCGCCTTGCCCGGCGAGTGCTTTGGCTGCCGCTCGCACCGCCTCGACGATCGCCGGATCGGCCTTCAGCCCGGCCGGCATTTCGGTCAAGAGGCCGATCCTGAGGCCCTTGACCGGCAAGCCATCCAGCCTGTCGGCATAGTCGACGGGATCATAAGGCAGGTCCATGAAGTCGCGCGGGTCGGGCCGCGAGATCACGGTCATCAGCATGGCCGAATCCGCGACGGTGCGGGTCATCGGACCGGCGACGCGGCCGAGGAAGGGCGGATGGATCGGCACCCGGCCGAGCGATGGCTTCAACCCGAACAAGCCGCAATGGGCGGCGGGCAGGCGGACCGAACCGCCGATATCGGTGCCGATATGCAAGGGGCCATAACCGGCGGCGCCGGCCGCACCGGCGCCCGACGACGAGCCGGCGGTGTTCTTGGCGAGGTTCCAGGGATTGCGGGTGACGCCATGCAGCGACGACAGGCCGGCCGACAGCATGCCGTAATCCGGCATGGTGGTCTTGCCGGTGATCACCGCGCCGGCTTCGCGCAGCCGCGCGGGCACCGGCGAATCGGCCGGGCGCGGCGTCATGTCGGCGATCGGCACGCCGACCGGGCAAGGATCGCCCTCGGTCGCCATGTTCTCCTTGACCGTCACCGGCACGCCGTCGATGGCCGACAGCGGCTCGCCCTTGGCGAAGCGCTTCTCGGCGGCGCCGGCGGCCAGCAGCGCCTGGTCGGCCGAGACGATGTACATGGCGTTGATCTTCGGCTCGCAGGCCGCGATGCGGGCGAGCACCGCCTTGGTCACCTCCACCGGTGACAAAGTCCTGGCGCGATAGGCGGTGGCGAGCTGGGCGGTCGACAGGTCAGGCAAGGCAGTCATTGATGGCTCCGGAAGGTTGCCGCAGCATCGTCCGCCGCCGCCCGTCTCCGCAAGGGCGCGCTTGCGGGCAAGCCATGCGGGAGAATCCCGCCGGCCGTTCGGAGTGCTGGCCTTCGCCGCCAGAACCGCTAAATTCGACGGCCAAATCAGTGCCGGTTCGAGGTTTTCGAGATGCTGTCTTCCGTGCTCATCGCCAATCGCGGCGAAATCGCCGTCCGCGTCATCAAGACGGCGCGGCGGCTGGGTTTGCGCACGATCGCGGTCTATTCGGAAGCGGACGCAGGCGCGATGCATGTGCGCATGGCGGATGAGGCCTATGCGATCGGCCCGGCGCCGGCGCGCGACAGCTATCTGGTCATCGACAAGATCATTGCCGTTGCCAGGCAAGCCGGCGCCGAGGCGATCCATCCGGGCTACGGTTTCCTGTCGGAGCGCGCCGAATTCGCCGACGCCTGCGCCGAGGCCGGCATCGTGTTCGTTGGCCCGCCGGCCAGCGCCATCCGCGCCATGGGCCTGAAGGACGGCGCTAAGACGCTGATGCAGAAGGCCGGCGTGCCGGTCGTGCCTGGCTATCACGGCGCCATGCAGGACCCGAAATTCCTCAAAGAGAAAGCCTATGAGATCGGCTATCCCGTGCTGATCAAGGCGGTCGCCGGCGGCGGCGGCAAGGGCATGAAAAAGGTCGAGAAGCTGGTCGATTTCGACGAGGCCCTGGCTTCGGCCCAGCGCGAGGCGGCAAGCTCGTTCGGCGATCCGCGCGTGCTGATCGAAAAATATGTGCAGTCGCCGCGCCATATCGAGATCCAGGTGTTCGGCGATATCCAGGGCAATGTCGTGCACCTGTTCGAGCGCGACTGCTCGCTGCAGCGCCGCCACCAGAAGGTGATCGAGGAGGCTCCAGCCCCCGACATGCCGCCGGCCATGCGCGAGGCCATGGGCCGCGCCGCGGTCGAGGCCGCCAAGGCGGTCGGTTATGTCGGCGCCGGCACGGTCGAGTTCATTGCCGACGGCTCCAACGGCCTGCAGCCCGACAAGTTCTATTTCATGGAAATGAACACCCGCCTGCAGGTCGAGCATCCCGTGACCGAGGCGATCACCGGCCAGGACCTGGTCGAATGGCAGTTGCGGGTCGCCTCGGGCGAGCGGCTGCCGCTGTTGCAGGACGAGTTGCAGATCCACGGCCATGCGGTCGAAGCCAGGCTTTATGCCGAGGACCCGGAAAAGGGCTTCCTGCCGTCGACCGGCACGCTGCACCGGCTGAGCTTCGGCGACGGCGAAGGCGTGCGCGTCGATACCGGCGTCCAGGAAGGCGCCGAGGTTTCGCCTTTCTACGATCCGATGATCGCCAAGGTGATCGCTTTTGGCGAGACCCGCGACGAGGCGCTGGACCGGCTCGGCCAGGCGCTCGGCGGCACGGTGGTGGCCGGCCCACGCACCAATCTCGCTTTCCTGAAGGCGCTGACCGAGGCGCCCGGCTTCCGCTCCGGCCATTTCGACACCGGCTTCATCGACCGCAACCTGGAGGCGCTGGGCGCCGTGCCGCGGCCGGCCGACCCGGAAACCATCCGGCTCGCCGCGCTGAAATTGCTCGAGGGGATCAGCGGCGACCTGCAATGGCGCGCCGAGACGCGCTCCAGCGAGCCGGCCTCGCCCTGGGGCGTCAGCGACGGCTTCCAGCTCGGCGCCCCCAGGCGGGTGGCCATGCCGCTGATCGTCGATGGCGAGCGCGTTCAGGTCGATCTGGTCTGGACCGCGCCGCGGGCTGGCGCCGCCGGCCCGTCCGGTGTTCGCGTGGTGTTCGGCGGCGGCGAGAGCAGCAGCCTGCACGACCATGGCGATGTCGGCGCCGAGCCGACCTTCACCCCGACCCGGGACGGCCTGTTCGTCGTCCGCAACGGCCGCCAGACCGATGTGCGCCGGTTCGACCCCTTTGATGTCGATCTCGACCATCTCGACGGCGGCGGCGCGGTCAAGGCGCCGATGCATGGCAAGGTGGTGGCCGTTCTGGTCGAGCCGGGCCAGCAGGTCGCCAAGGGCGACCGGATCGCGGTGATCGAGGCCATGAAGATGGAACATACGCTGGTCGCGCCAAGCGACGGCACGGTGACCGCGGTGATGGTTGTCGCCGGCGATCAGGTGGGCGAGGGCGCAGCGGTCGCCACCATCGAGGCGGCGGCGGAGCAAGCCGCATGAGCGGCTCGGCCGCGAGGCTCGCGGTCGCCGCGGCGGCCGCGCTGACGCTGCTGGCCGGTCCGGCCGAGGCCTGCCAGTGCTATCCCTGGTCGCGCGAGGACGTGGTGGCGCGTGCCGACGTGCTGGTCGAAGGCACGGTTGCGGTGGTGACCCGGGTGGCGCGCGGCCAGCACCAGGCGACCATCGATGTCAGCCGCCAGGAAAAAGGCCTGCCGGTGACTTCGATCGTCGTGCTGACGCCGGACAGTCCGGCGGCCTGCGGGGTCGATTTCCGGGTGGCCCAGCGGGTGATCCTCGCCGCGGTGCGCGACGGCCCGGTCTGGCGCACCAATCTGTGCATGGCGCTGGCGTTGCGGCCGCTGCCATTTATCCCCAGCCGCTGAACCGGCGGCCTTGGGCCGGCGACGTGCTTCGCGCTAGGATGGCGCCATGGCTCTGCATCTCATCAAGCTCTGCGTCGGCGCGGAATCGGTCGAGGACCTGCAGGAATGGGTCGACCGGCGCATGAAGACCTATGGCGAGCAGGTCCACACCACGCGCATGCAGCCCAAGCGCGCCGATGAGCTGATCGGCGAAGGCTCGCTCTACTGGGTGATCAAGGGCACCATCCTGTGCCGCCAGAAGCTCCTGGGCCTCCGGCCGTTCACCGACAGCGAGGGCATTTCGCGCTGCGACCTGCTGCTCGAGCCGGTGATCGTCAGGGTGCAGCCACGCCGGCGCGGGCCGTTCCAGGGCTGGCGCTATTTCCCGGCCAGCGACGCGCCGCCCGACATGTCGAGCGGCGCGACCAAGGGCATGCCGCAGGAACTGGCCAAGCAGCTGACCGAGCTCGGGTTGTTGTAGGGGGGCGTTGCGGTGCTGATGACGCCGGGCAGAACGACGGCCGGAGAATACATTACGTCATCCCCGGCGAGCGAAGCGAGGGAAGGGGACCCAGGAGTCGACAGGCCGCGCTTTCAGCGCAAAAACCCGAGAGGCGGATGATCCCGCCCGATGATTTCGCAGCGTCGTGGACACTGCCCTTCAACCCCTGGATCCCCTTCCCCTCGCTTCGCTCGGCCGGGGATGACGTAGTCTGCGAGGCAGACGTCATGCGACCCCATCACACCGCGATATTGTCGATCAGCCTGGTGGCGCCGATCCGGGCCGCGACCAGGAGGCGCAGCGGTGCGCCGGATCGCGGCGCGCCGAGATCGTCGGCGGCGCGGCATTCGAGATAGTCGAGGCTGAAACCAGCGGCCGTGATGGCCTGCCGGCCGCTCGCCATCGCGCCATCGATCCTGGCGGTCTCGATCGCGCCGCCAGCGCGGATGGCGCTTGCCGCAGCTTGCATGACCTGGTGCAGCAGCGGTGCCTTGGCGCGATCCTCGGCGCTCAGATAGACATTGCGCGAGGACATGGCGAGGCCGTCGGCCTCGCGAATGGTCGGCGCGCCCCGGACATCGACGCCGAGATCGAGATCGACGGCCATGCGGCGGACCACCGCCAGTTGCTGAAAATCCTTCTCGCCGAAGATCGCCAGATCCGGCCCGCATTGGGTGAACAGCTTGGCGACGATGGTGGCGACGCCGCCGAAATGGTGCGGCCGCGCGATGTCGTCGAGCCCGGCCGCGGCAGGGCCCGTCAGCGTGATGCTGGTGGCGAAGCCTTGCGGGTACATGACATCGACGGTCGGCGCATAGACCACCTCGGCGCCGACCTCGGAAAGCTTCTCAAGATCCGCCTCGAAGGTCCTAGGATATTTGGAGAAATCCTCGGTCGGGGCGAACTGCGTCGGGTTGACGAAGATCGACACCACGACCCGCGCCGCCTCGGCTTTGGCCGCCTCGACCAGTGAGACGTGGCCGGCATGCAGGGCGCCCATGGTCGGCACCAGCGCTATCCTTTCCCCGGCGGCGCGATAGCCTGCGACCCGCGCGCGCAGATCGGCGACGGTGCGGACGACGACCGGCATGGTTGATGTCATGGGCATTCCTCGCAGCGGATCGGGACGGATTTCAGTGCTCAGGCAGTGTCGTCGTCCGGACCGGGTTTCGCCATCCACCAGACGACCAGCATGGCGACCGGGATCCAGCCGATGCCGGCAAGGGCGTAGAAGACCGGCTCGCCCACGGGGCCGAACCTGCGGGCGGCGTTGTACATGATCGCCATGACCAGCAGCGCATAGAACACCACCCAGGCCAGCAGGATGAAGGTGCCGATGAGCTTGCGGGTGCGTACATGCATGGGTCTTGTCCAGGACAGGATGCCGCCTTGTCGGGCACCGGCGCGGTCTATATCTCTCCCGGACCGTCCATCACAAGCCCAAGGGATCGCCGCATGCCGGCAGGCCAAACCGTTTCCGCCCCCGATGGCCATGACCGCGCGGTGCGCCTCTGGCTCTTCGTCATCGCCGTCCTGGTGTTTGCCATGGTGGTGGTGGGCGGCGCGACGCGGCTGACCGATTCCGGGCTGTCGATCACCGAATGGCGGCCGCTGATGGGCGCGATCCCGCCACTCAGCCATGACCAATGGCTCGTCGAATTCGCCAAATACCGGGCCAGCCCGCAATATGACGCGATCAATCGCGGCATGAGCCTTGGCAACTTCCAGTTCATCTACTGGTGGGAATGGGCGCATCGGCTGCTCGGCCGGCTGATCGGCGCCGCCATGCTGCTGCCCTGGCTGTTCTTCGTCGCCAAGGGCTGGCTGAAGGGCCGGCTTGCGGCGGTCACCTTCGGCATCGGCCTGATGATCGGCCTGCAGGGCCTGGTCGGCTGGCTGATGGTCGCCTCCGGCCTCAATCCGGGTATGGTGGCGGTGGCGCCGCTCAAGCTGATGTTCCACCTGACGCTCGCCTGCGTGATCTTCGCCGCGCTGATCTGGGTGGCGCTCGGCCTCGGGGCCCAGCGCGAACGGTCGCCGGCGCCGGTCAGGCTGCGGGCCGGCGGCATCGCCATCCTGGTGCTGCTGTTCGTGCAGATCATGCTGGGCGCGCTGGTCGCCGGCAATGACGCCGGCATGCGCTTCAACGACTGGCCGCTGATGGACGGCGCCCTGGTGCCGCCGCTTGAGCAACTGTTCGACAAGCCGAGCACGCTGGAGGCCTTCGTCGATTCGCTGGCGCTGACCCAGTTCAACCACCGGCTCGGCGCCTATGCGCTGTTTGCCCTGGCGATCTGGCACATGCTGAGCGCGCGCGGCACCGGCTTCGCCAAGGGCGCGGTGGTGCAACTCGGCCTGGTGACGGCCCAGGCGATCATCGGCATCACCGCGCTGGTGCTGGTCGTGCCGCTCTGGGCCGGCCTGCTGCACCAGGCCTTCGCGGTCCTGGTGCTCGGCCATGTGGTTGCCCATGTCCACGGCCTGACGCGGGCGCCGCGTATGCCGGAGCAGCCCGCGGCGCAGGTTCTTTCCGCGGCTTGATCTGTTCTACGTCACCCCCGGCGAGCGAAGCGAGGGAAGGGGGTCCAGGGCGGCCTCGTCGGCGCTCACCGGCATATCGGGGAGGTGGTTTCGCTGGGATAAGGTCGTGCCCTGCAGCTCCTGGACCCCCTTCCGTTCGCTCCGCTCGCCCGGGGGCGACGTAGAGGTTCAAGTGCGACGCATTTGGATGTGGTGGATGGCCAGCCGTCTCAACCGGCCACCGCTTCGCGCCGACGTCGGCCCCGATCACACCGCCCGCAGCGATTCCTCGAGGTCGGCGATGATGTCGGCGGCATCCTCGATGCCGATCGACAGGCGCACCACTTCCGGGCCGGCGCCGGCCTGGGTCTTCTGATCATCCGACAATTGCTTGTGGGTGGTGGAAGCCGGGTGAATGATCAGCGAGCGGGTGTCGCCGACATTGGCCAGGTGCGAGAACAGCTTGACCTCGGAGACCAGCTTGACGCCGGCCTCGAAGCCGCCCTTGAGGCCGAAGGTGAACACCGCGCCGGCGCCGCGCGGGCAATATTTCTGGGCGAGCCCATGCTGCTTGTCGCCGGGCAGGCCGGGATAGCTGACCCAGGCGATCTTCGGGTGCTTGGTGAGCCAGTCGGCGACCTTGACGGTGTTCTGGCAATGCTTGTCCATGCGCAGGGGCAAGGTCTCGATGCCGGTCAGGATCATGAAGGCATTGAACGGCGACAGGGCCGGCCCGAGATCGCGCAGGCCGAGCACCCGGCAGGCAATGGCGAAGGCGAAATTGCCGAAGGTCTCGTGCAGGACGATGCCGCCATATTCCGGGCGCGGCGCCGACAGCATGGGATAGCGGCCGCCCTTTGACCAGTCGAAAGTGCCGCCGTCGACGATCAGCCCGCCAATGGAATTGCCGTGGCCGCCGAGGAACTTGGTGGCGGAATGGACGATGATGTCGGCGCCGTGCTCGAACGGGCGGATCAGGTAGGGCGAGGCCAGCGTGTTGTCGACGATCAGGGGCACGCCGGCTTTGCGGGCGATCGCCGAAATCGCCGCGATGTCGGTGATATTGCCGGCCGGATTGGCGATGCTCTCGATGAAGATCGCCTTGGTCTTCGGCGTGATCGCCACCTCGAAGGCCGCCAGGTCGTCCTGGTCGGCCCAGATCACGTTCCAGCCGAAATTCTTGTAGGAATGGTTGAACTGGTTGATCGAGCCGCCATAGAGCTTCTTGGAGGCGACGAAATCGTCGCCCGGCTGCAACAGTGCATGCATGACCAGGAATTCGGCGGCATGGCCCGATGCGACCGCGAGCGCGGCGGTGCCGCCTTCGAGCGCGGCGACACGCTCTTCGAGCACCGCATTGGTCGGGTTGCCGATGCGGGTATAGATATTGCCGAAGGCCTGCAGCCCGAACAGCGAGGCGGCGTGGTCGACATCGTCGAAGACGAAGGAGGTCGTCTGGTAGATCGGCGTCGCCCGGGCGCCGGTGGTCGGATCGGGCTGGGCGCCGGCGTGGACGGCCAAGGTCGAGAAGCCGGGAATGCGGTCGGACATGGTTTCCTCCTGGAGGGTCGGCCTTGATCTGGCGCGAATGACGAACGTTGCGTTCGATTTATCGAACGATGGGCGAAGGCGTCAAGGCGAAGTGGGGAAGATCACTCGTCCCCGCCGGAGCCGCCGAAGGTTGGCCTGAGGCCGAGCTTCTGGAATTTGCCCTGTTTCAGTTGCGGCGCGCGCTTGGACGAGAGGGTGCGTGAATTGACGCCCATCCAGGCGATCTCCGACGACAGCCGGCCAAGCTCGATCTTCGGGCAGCGGTTCATCACCACCTTCAGGCCGGCCGCTTCGGCGCGCGCCGCGGCCGCGTCGTTGCGCACGGTCAGCTGCATCCAGATGACCTGGGGTTTCGGCTCGAGCTTCAGCGCCTCGTCGACGACCGCGCCGGCAGCCTCCGCATTGCGGAAGATGTCGACCATGTCGATGGCCCCGGGCACGTCGGCCAGCGAACCGTAGACGGTGCGGCCGAGGATCTCCCGGCCGGCGAGAACAGGGTTGACCGGATGGACGCGATAGCCGCGGTCAAGCAGGTATTTCAGCACGAAATAGCTCGGCCGGACCTCGTTGGCCGAGGCGCCGACCATGGCGATGACCTTCACCGACGACAGGATGCCGCGGATATAGCCATTGGAATAGTCATCGTGATTCACTTGTCCTCCCAGCGCGGCTGGCGCTTGCCGAGGAGCGCACCGATGCCTTCTTCGGCGTCGCGGGCCAGCATGTTGTCGACCATGACGGCGCTGGCATGTCGATAGGCGTCGGCGAGGCCCATTTCCAGCTGTTCGTAGAAGGCCTTTTTGCCGATCTTGACGGTGAGCGTGGATTTCGACGCGATGACGCGCGCGAAAACCTGGGCCGCGCCGAGCTCCTCGCCCGGCGGGACGACCCGGTTGACCAGACCCATGCGAAACGCCTCATCGGCGCTGACGAGCTCGCCGAGCAGCAGCATTTCCATGGCGTGCTTGCGCGTCACGTTGCGCGACAGCGCCACCATCGGGGTCGAGCAGAACAGCCCGAAATTGACGCCGGGCGTGCAGAAGCGCGCGGCGCTCGAGGCGACCGCGAGATCGCAGCTCGCCACGAGCTGGCAGCCGGCGGCGGTCGCCGTGGCCTGAACCGCCGCGACGACCGGCTGGGGCAGGGTGACGATCTGCTGCATGACAGCCGAGCAGCGATCCAGAATGTCGGTGAAATAGGCGCGGCCGCGATCGGCGTCGGCGCGCCGCGCCGTCATTTCCTTGAGATTATGGCCCGAGGAAAAGACCGGCCCCTTGGCGGCGAGCACCACGGCGCGCACCGAACGATCCGCCGCGATCGCCTTCAGCGCCTCGGACAAGGCCGTCAGCATGGCCTCCGACAGGCTGTTGCGGCTCGTGGGATCGTTCAGCGTCAGCGTGGTGACGCCGCCTTCGTCGTGGCGTTCGAGGATGGTCGTCGCCTCGAGAGGCTGGGGCGCGGGAGCATTCATGACCATCTGCCTTTCGCGGGGGTGCCAGGCTCAAATTGGCCCGCTATCGTTCCGGCTTCAAGAGAGCTGCCGGTCGGCAGCCCTGCCGGAGCAGAAACGTCGATGTCCCATGCCGTCATGTCCATCCCGCAGCTGGACGCCTTCCTGGCGCGCGACTTCCCGCAGGTGTTCACCGCCGACAGCCTCTATACGATCGTTTCGCTCGGCTATCGCGAATGCGTCATGCGCTGCCGTTTCGACGAGCGCCATCTCAGGCCCGGTGGCACGATCTCCGGCCCGACCATGATGACGCTCGCCGATGTCGGGCTCTATGTCGCCATCCTCGCCTCCGTCGGGCCGGTGGCCATGGCGGTGACCACCAATCTCAACATCAACTTCCTGCGCAAGCCCGCGCCGCGCGACCTGATCGCCGAGACCAAGCTGATGCGGCTCGGCCGCCGGCTGGCGGTCGGCGAGGTTGCGATCTATTCGGAGGGCGACGCGGAGATGGTCGCCCATGTCACCGGCACCTACGCCATCCCGCAGGAACGGTCCGACGGCTAAGCGCTTGCAATTTCGCGCTTAAATCAAAGGTATTGAAATACCATTTTTATAAACAGTTGAAATAGCTCAATAAATTGCCAGGATCGCGCATTGACGCGCTGCGCCGCCTCGCTTATAGCCTTGCCCATCGCGCCGGGATCTCGTGTCCCGGCGTTCGAATTTCCTCTTGTTCGGATGAGACCATCATGAAGACCTACGTGGCCAAGCCGGCCGAGGTCGACAAGAAGTGGGTCCTGATCGACGCGAAAGGCCTGGTTGTGGGCCGCCTCGCGACGATCGTGGCGATGCGCCTGCGCGGCAAGCACAAGGCCAGCTACACCCCCCATGTCGATTGCGGTGACAATATCATCATCATCAATGCGGAGAAGGTGGTGCTCACCGGCCGCAAGTGGGACCAGAAGGCCTACTACCACCACACCGGTTATCCCGGCGGCATCAAGGAGCGGATCGCCAAGACCATCCGCGACGGCCGTTTCCCGGAGCGGATCATCGAGAAGGCCGTCGAGCGCATGATTCCGCGCGGTCCCCTCGGTCGCCAGCAGATGTCGAACCTGCGCGTCTATGGCGGCGACAAGCACCCGCATGAGGCGCAGTCGCCGGTCACGCTCGACGTCGGCGTCATGAACTCGAAGAATGTGAGGATCTGACGATGGCCGAGACCGTTTCGTCTCTCGAGGGCCTCGCGTCCCTCAAGCCGGCTGCCTCCGAGGCGCCGAAGCATGTCCAGAAGCTCGACAAGCAGGGCCGCGCCTATGCCACCGGCAAGCGCAAGAACGCGGTCGCCCGCGTCTGGGTCAAGCCGGGCAAGGGCACGATCACCGTCAACGAGCGTTCGCTCGAGGTCTATTTCGCACGCCCCGTGCTGCGCATGATCCTCAAGCAGCCGCTGGTGCTCGCCAACCGCGACACCCAGTACGACATCAACGTGACGGTGGCCGGCGGCGGACTTTCGGGCCAGGCCGGCGCGGTGCGCCACGGCATTTCCAAGGCTCTGACGCTTTACGAGCCGGACCTGCGCGGCGTGCTCAAGAAGGAAGGCTTCCTGACCCGCGACAGCCGCGTGGTCGAGCGCAAGAAGTACGGCAAGGCCAAAGCCCGCCGCAGCTTCCAGTTCTCGAAGCGCTGATCGGGTCTTTCAGACCTCAAGGATTTGGAAAAGCCGGGCCTCGCGCCCGGCTTTTTCTTTATGGCGCGGTGAGAGCGACCGGGCTGGCGCTCGAACAGCCGGCCGACCGGCGGGCAGGGCGCCGGACTTCGCCCTCACTCCGGCGTGGCGATCCACCAGGTATTGCCGATCGGGTCCATGAAGCCGCCGCGGCGGTCGCCGTCGCCCTTGGCCGAGGGCTCCTGGACCGAGGTCGCGCCCTTGGCCAGAGCGGTCCGATAGGTGGCGTCGACATCGGCCACATAGACATGCAGCCAGACCGGGAAGGCGGGGTAGTCCTTCGTGGCGTCGGCGATCATGACGACCGAATCGCCGATGCCGATGGAAGAATGCATGACGCTGCCGTCGTCGCGGGCAATGCGCATCAGCGTCTTGCCGTCGAAGACATCGGCAATGAAATCGATGACCTGCCGGGCATCGCTGGCCATCATATAGGCGGAGACGGTGGAATGATCGGCTGGCTGAAACGGCTTGGCTGACATGATGGTGTTCCTTGTTCCCTTGCCTGTTTCCTTGTCGGCGGAACCGCCGTCCGGCATGATCCTGCACGCCATCGGCGCCCCGCCGGGCCGGCATTGGCTCATCAAGCGCGCGACGCGGCGCATTGTTCCCTGGTTCGGAGCCTGATCGCAATGCGGCGATTTCTCCTGTTCATCCTCGTGTCGCTGGCGCTGCCGGCGGCGGTCCAGGCCCAGACGCTGACCATTCGCGGGCTGCCGGACGCGGCGGTGACGCTCGACCTCGCCACGCTCGAAAAGCTCGGCACATCGGAGGTGATCGACAGCCGCGAGGTGACCACGCCGACCGGGCGCGAGCGCATCGACATCGTCTATCGCGGCGTCGAACTGGCCAAACTGCTGGAGGCGAACGGCATCGAGCGGCTCGACCGGCACGGCGTGCGGGCGGCAACCGTCATCGTGGTGGCGCGCGACGGCTATCGCGCCAGCTTCAGCTGGGGCGAATTGTTCAACACGTCGGGCGGCCGGCGCGTCTTCGTCATCACCGGCGAGAACGGCCGGCCGAACAGCGCGCGCGAGGGCGTCTTCAGTCTGCGCGCCTTCGCCGATCTCAGGCCCGGCCCCCGCCACGTCAGGGATGTCGCCGAGCTCCTGATCGAACTGCCGCGCTGACGGTCTGAGGAGTTTCGCATGCCGATCGACGTCTCGCCCGTGCCTCAAGCCGAACGCGACGCGGCCTATAACAACGGTGCGGCGGTGCCGTCATGGACCGAAAAATTCGCCGTCTGGACCCGGCAATCGGCTGACATCCGCGCCCGTCACCCGGCCACCATGGACCTGCCCTTCGGCCGGCGCGAACGGACCAGGCTCGACCTGTTTCCCGGCCATGACCCGCAGGCGCCCTGTCTTGTCTATTTCCACGGCGGCTATTGGCAGAGGAATTCCCGCGAGATGTTCGCGGTGCTGGGCGAGGGCGTGGCGGCGCATGGCTGGTCGGTGGCGATCCCGGGCTACACGCTGGCGCCGGAGGCATCGCTCAGCGACATCGTGGCCGAATGTGGGGCAGCGCTCGACTGGCTGGCGGATGAGGGGCCGGCGCAGGGCGTCGGCGGGCCGCTCATCGTCTCGGGCTGGTCGGCCGGCGGGCATCTGGCGGCGCTGGCGCTCGACCACCCCGCCGTTGCCGCGGGCCTGGCCATTTCAGGCGTGTTCGAACTGGCGCCGCTGTGCGACACCTATCTCGACGAGAAGCTGAAGCTGACCATGATCGAGGTCGCCGATCTCTCGCCGATGCGCCGGCCGGCGGTGATGAAGCCGCTCGCCATCGCCTATGGCGGCGAGGAACTGCCCCAACTGGTGGCCAATTCCGTCGGCTTTCATGCCGCGCGTCAGCGCGCCGGCGCGCCAGGTCCGTTGATCGCGGTTGCCGGCGCCGATCACTTCTCGGTGCTCGACGAATTGCGCGGCGCGGATGGTTTGCTCACCCGCGCCGCGCTGTCGCTTGTCTGATCAGACCGCGATCGTTCAAACCGCGATCTTGCCGCCGCCCTTTTTGGTGATCGCCACGATCGCCGGGCGCGGCGGCATGTCCGGCTTGAAGTCGGGCCAGCGGGTCGACGGGTTCTCGAAGGTTGCCGGTTCGGCGCGCGGGTTCTCGTCGTCGGCTTCGCCGGGATGCTGGATGGCGACGAAGAAGGTCTCGCCGTCGGGGGTAAATTCCGGCCCGCACATTTCCGCGCCCATCGGCACCTTGAAGAACAGTTTCGAGGTGCCGCGCGCCGGACCCTCGGTCTCCATCGCCCAGATGCCGTCATTGCGGCCGGTCTTGGACGGCATGTTGCCGTCGGTGGCAACCCACAGCCGCCCCTCGGAATCGATGGCGCAATTGTCGGGCATGCCGAACCAGCCGTCCTTGGTGGTGTTGGCGTTGAAGGTGGCGCCGACGGCGGCCACCGACGGATCGCCGCAGCGCACCAGGATGTCCCAGGTGAACTTCAAGGCGGCGTGGTCGCGGCCCTCGGGCAACATCTCGACGATGTGGCCGAAACGGTTGTCGGAGCGCGGATTGGCGGCGTTCACCTGGTCGCCGGTGCGTCTGATGTTGTTGGTCAGCATGACATAGACCTTGTCGGTCTTCGGATTGGCCTCGACATCCTCGGGGCGGTCCATGCGGGTGGCGCCGAGCAGGTCGGAGGCGCGCCGCGCCTCGATCACCACGTCGGCCTGGGAGGCAAAGCCGTTTTCGGCGGTCAGCGGGCCCTGGCCATGGACCAGCGGCAGCCAGTCGCCGGTGCCGTCGACATTGTAGCGTGCGACATGCAGCGTGCCGGTCTCCAAGAGGTTCATGTCCTCGGCGCGATTGCCCGAGACCTTGCCCGCGGTGACGAATTTGTAGACGTAGTCGAAGCGCTCGTCGTCGCCGGCATAGATGACATATTGGCCGTCGCGGGCGGTGATGCCGGCGGCACCCTCGTGCTTGAAGCGGCCGATCGCGGTGCGCTTCTTCGGCACGGAATTGGGATCGAACGGGTCGATCTCGACCACCCAGCCGAAGCGGTTGGCCTCGTTCGGCTCCTTGTTGACGTCGAAGCGCTGGTGATAGTCGGCCCAGTTCTGCCAGCGGCCGGGAATGCCCATGCGGCGGTAGTTGCGGTATTCCGGATGGTCCTCGCCGAGCGTGCCGGAGAAATAGCCGTTGACGTTCTCCTCGCAGGTCACCCAGGTGCCCCAGGGCGTGCGGCCGCCGGCACAATTGTTGATCATGCCGCGCACCTTGCGGCCCTCGGGATCATAACCGGTGCGCATGCGCGGATGGCCGGCGGCCGGTCCGGTGATCTCCATCTCGGTCTCGGCGGTGATGCGCCGGGCGTAGCGGCTGTCGGCAACCACCGCCCAATGTTCGCCGTCGCGGCGGATTTCCAGGACCGAGCCGCCATGGGCCATCATCTCGATGCTGGCGAGTTCCGCGGTCATCTTGGCGAAGGGTATGCCGCCGCGCTGCGCGGCGCGGGCGTCCTGCACGCCGATGCCGGGGAACATCAGCTCCTCATTGGTATATTCGTGATTGACGCAGAGCAGGCCATGGCGGGACGGATTGGCCGCGCCGGGCAGGGGGATATAGCCGAGATAGTCGTTGTTGTAGCCGAACTGCCGGCTTTGAGCCGCCCCCGTCTGGTTCCGCGGGTCGAAAGCCGGCGCGCCCGGCAGCACCGGGTCGCCCCAGCGGATCAGCACATTGGCGTCATAACCCGCGGCGACCTCGGCCCGGTCGGTCGGGGCCGACGACAATTCGTTGAAGGCGAAGGAGGGCGTGGTGTTGGCGCCGGCGGCCTCGGCCACGGCGAGCGCCAGCGGCGAGACGGTGGCGGTGATCGCGCCGACGCCGAGAATGCCCTTCATCAGGTCGCGCCGGTTGAAGCGCACCGCAATGATGTCGCCGATGGTCGGATTATCCGAGAGATTGGTGCCGGCGTTCTCGGCCTCCTCGGCCTGCTGCGAGCGGTTGAGCGGGGTTTCCGCCAAAGCGTCGGCCTGGGCGGCCAGGCTGTCGTTTGCGCTGGTTTTGTCGATCATGGCTTGCTCCAGAATGGGTCACCCTCAAATTTGCATGGGATCGGCGACAAGCCGGTGACTGACGCAGCTTCGCCGGAACCGTTGAAACATTTCGTCCCATTCTGGCCGTCGCCGCGTCATCGACTGGACACGCGGGCTGGCTATGCGATGGGGCCAACAGAAGCGAAAGGCCTCGTTTACGGGCTTCAAGCTATACTCATCAACGGTGGGTATGTGTTGCGTTGGGAGTGGGTCATGGATCGGGTTCTCGGGTTCCAGACAGTCGAGGCGGACCTTGCCAGGCTGATGCGTACCGCGGAGCGCGCAGGCCTGGCGCTCGGCTGCATCGATCCGGAGGAAACGCGGCTGGTTCTGCCGGGCGACGAGATCGCCTCGGCCTGGACCTTCGGCCGGATCGGCGCCTGGGCCATCACCGGCGCGCTCGCCGTCGCTTTCCTGGTGCTGTGAACCGACCTCGAGCGGCGCGGCCGGGTCTCGACGCGATCCGGCCATGAATGAGCCGCGAGCGGCCGCTTCAACGGAGGCATGACAACACGGTTCCCGGTCTTTTCTGGCCTGTCTGTCTTGGCCGATCTCTTCGGGCTGCTGCTGGCGCTTGGCGCCATCGGCCTGTTTGGCCTGACGCTGGCCGGTGAATTCGGCGCGTTCCATGCCCCGCTCGACATCATCAATCATTTCCGGCCGCTGATCCTGCTCGCGGCGCTGGCGGTCCTGGTTCCGGCCGCCCTGCTGATCCGGCGCCGGGCCGGCCTCGTCGCGGTGGTGCTTTCGGCCATCGTGCTGGTTACCCAGGGGCGCATTGTCGTCCCCGAACATATCAGGCCACCGGCGGCGCTCGCCGCAATGCCTGGGCCGGCGGCGACCACCGTCACGGTCGCCACCTACAACATGCTGAAACACCATACTTCGTCCGAGCGGCTCGCCGCCTGGGTGAGGGATGAAGGCATCGACGTCATCGTTCTGCAGGAGGTCGGCCTTGGCGGCCGCAAGGCCGTGGCGGAGCTGGCGCGCATCCTGCCGCATGTCCATGCTCCGGACGGCGCGCTGGCCCTGCTGTCGCGCTATCCGCTGTCCGAGCCCGAGCTGGTGCGGCCGCTCTTCGACAAGGGCGCGAGGACCCGCCCCGACCTGATCGCCGCGACGGTCCAGCTGCCGGGCAGGGACCCGTTGCGCGTGGTCGGCGTCCATTTCGGCTGGCCGCAGCCGGCCGGCATTGGCCAGCCCATCCAGTTCGACTGGCTGGCGCAAGACTATCTGGCGTCATCGCGGCCGCAGCGCCTGCTTGTCGCCGGCGACTTCAATTCGGCCCCCGGCTCGTTTGCCTTCCGGCGGCTGGCGGCGGTGCTGCCGCTGGCGCGTGCGACCCACGGCCTGATGAGCTTTCCGACCCGGCGCGGCGTCTTCGGCCTGCATCCGCCGCGGCCGTTCCTGGCGATCGATCACATCTTCGCCGGGCGCGACCTCACGCCGCTGCAGGTGGCGCGCGGCCCGGATCTCGGCTCGGACCATTTCCCGGTCATCGCCCGCTTCGGCTTGCGCTGAGGCTCGCGCGCATACAAAAACGGGCGCTCGCGCGCCCGTTTCTGGAAGGCGACCGCTACATGGCAGGCGGCTTGGAGGAAGCCTGGCGCCGGAACCGTCTTGGGTCCGGAATGCCATTGCCTGCCGGAGCACGGGGCGAACGAGTGATCGTCCGCCCCGGATGAGGCCTCAGGCCGAGTAATACATGTCGTATTCGATCGGGTGCGGCGCCATTTCGAAACGCATCACCTCGGTCATCTTCAGCTCGATATAGCTGTCGATGAAGTCGTCGTTGAACACGCCGCCGGCCTTCAGGTAGTTGCGGTCCTTGTCGAGGCTGGCCAGCGCTTCGCGCAGCGAACCGCAAACCGTCGGGATCTTCTTCAGTTCCTTCGGCGGCAGGTCGTAGAGATCCTTGTCCATGGCGGCGCCCGGATCGATCTTGTTGATGATGCCGTCGAGGCCGGCCATCAGCATCGCCGCAAACGCCAGATAGGGGTTGGCGGTCGGATCGGGGAAACGAACCTCGACGCGCTTGGCCTTCGGGTTGGACGTCCACGGAATACGGCAGGAGGCCGAACGGTTGCGCGCCGAATAGGCGAGCAGAACCGGGGCTTCATAACCCGGGACCAGGCGCTTGTAGGAATTGGTCGACGGATTGGTGAAGGCGTTCAGCGACTTGGCGTGCTTGATGATGCCGCCGATGTACCACAGGCATTCCTGGCTGAGGTCGGCATATTTGTTGCCGGCAAACAAAGGCTTGCCGCCCTTCCAGATCGACTGGTGCACGTGCATGCCCGAGCCGTTGTCGCCGAACACCGGCTTCGGCATGAAGGTGGCGCTCTTGCCATAGATATTGGCGACCTGATGGATGCAGTACTTGTAGACCTGCATCTGGTCGGCCATGTGGGTCATGGTGTCGAACTTCATGCCGAGCTCGTGCTGGGCGGAAGCGACCTCATGGTGGTGCTTCTCGACCTTCACGCCCATCTTGGCCATGGAGGCGAGCATTTCGCCGCGCATGTCCTGCAGGCTGTCGACCGGCGGAACCGGGAAATAGCCGCCCTTGGTGCGGACGCGGTGGCCGAGGTTGCCGCCCTCGTAGTCGGTGTAGGAATTGGTCGGCAGCTCGCTGGAATCGACCTTGAAGCCCATGTGATAGGGCTCGGACGAGAACTTCACGTCGTCGAACACGAAGAACTCGGCTTCCGGGCCGACGAAGATGGTGTCGCCGATCTTGGTCGACTTCAGATAGGCCTCGGCCTTCTTGGCCATGCCGCGCGGGTCGCGGCCATAGGGCTCGCCGGTGGTCGGCTCGAGCACGTCGCAGACGATCGACAGCGTGGTCTCGGCGAAGAACGGATCGACGACCGCGGTCGACGGGTCGAGCATGAGCAGCATGTCCGACTCATTGATCGCCTTCCAGCCGGCGATCGACGAACCGTCGAACATCGTGCCCTCGGCGAAGATCTCTTCGTCGATCATGGTGATGTCAAAGGTGACGTGCTGCCACTTGCCCCGCGGGTCGGTAAAGCGGAGATCGACGTATTTCACGTCGTTTTCCTTGATCAGTTTCAGAACGTCCTTGGCAGTCGTCATTGGTGCTTCCTTTGTGGTTTGCACGTTCAGTCAAAACGGCGGCTATTGCCGCCGAAAGCAGGGTTGGCCGCCGAATTTGGAATTGGCAGCCGGGATCAGATGGCGTCGAGGCCGGATTCGCCGGTGCGGATACGGATCGCTTCCTCGATGGTCGACACGAAGATCTTGCCGTCGCCGATACGGCCCGTCTGGGCGGCGCGACGGATCGCTTCGATGGCTTTTTCGACCATCTCATCCGGCATCACGATCTCGATTTTCACCTTGGGGAGGAAGTCAACGACATATTCGGCACCGCGATAGAGCTCGGTATGGCCCTTCTGACGCCCGAAGCCCTTCGCCTCGGTGACGGTGATGCCCTGGAGACCGACCTCCTGAAGGGCTTCCTTCACCTCATCGAGTTTGAACGGCTTGATGATCGCCTCGATCTTCTTCATTCCGGTCTGCTCCTATGGCCCGTGAGCCGGCGGATGGTGCCGACGCTCAGACCATTTCGCGGGCTTGCAGGAGGCGTGCCAGAGCTGCCCGAATAGAAAAGGCACGTGATTTCAAGGGCCGCATGCCGTCTTGGCGGGATAGGCAAGGCATGCTGCTCTCGAAGTGATCCGAAAATAGGCATATTGCTTAAAATAGAGGCAGACAAGTCATGTCGAGCGCTGGCGACGTAAGGGTGCATTGTTCTTGTTTGCATATTTTTTATGCAATTTCAGGCCAATTGTTGCTTTCGAGCGCGCGAGTTGACGTTGCCGGCCCCTTCTGACCAGTCTTTTGACCATGCCCGCACTCCTAACGCCAATAGAAATGGCCGAAGCCGACCGGCTGACGATCGCCGCCGGGCCGTCGGGCCAGGTGCTGATGGCGCGCGCCGGTCTGGCGGTGGCCGATGCGGTGTCGCGTTCGGCGCCGCTGGGCGGCCGGGTCGCGGTCATCTGCGGGCCCGGCAACAATGGCGGCGACGGTTATGTCGTTGCGCGCATCCTGCGGCATCGCGGCTATCGCCTGACGGTCTTCGCCGACGCCCCGCCGGACAGCCGCGCGGCCGATGCCGCCGCCGCCTTCGCCGAGTGGCAGGGGCCGATCGAGCCCTTGTCGGAATGGTCCGACGCGTCGGCCGGGATCGTGGTCGACGCGCTTTATGGCGCGGGCCTGTCACGCGACATCGGCGGCGCCGCGGCCGAGCTGATCGCGCGGCTGAACGCTTCCGCCTGCCGGGTGGTCGCGGTCGACATTCCCTCGGGCATCGATGGGGCCACCGGCCAGCCGCGCGGCGCCGCGGTCAAGGCCCATGAGACGGTCACCTTCTACCGGCGCAAGCCCGGCCACCTGCTGCTGCCGGGGCGGCTTCATTGCGGCACCATACGGGTCGCCGATATCGGCATTTCCGATGACGTGCTGCAGGCGATCGGACCGAAGACTTTCGTCAACGAACCCGCCTTGTGGCGCGGCCTGTTTCCGTTTCCGCGCATCGCCGCCCATAAATATGACCGCGGCCATGCCGTGGTGGTATCCGGCGGGCTGACCCAGACCGGCGCCGCGCGGCTTGCGGCGCGCGGTGCGCTGAGGGCCGGGGCAGGGCTCGTCACGCTCGCCTCGCCGCCGGAAGCGCTCAGCGTCAATGCCGCCCATCTGACCGCCATCATGCTGATGCGCATGGACGGGGTCACCGGCTTGAGCGAGATCCTCGCCGACCAGCGCCGCAATGCGGTCTGCCTCGGCCCGGCGCTGGGCCTCGGCGAGGCCACGCGGGGCCTCGTCGCCGAGGCGCTGGCGAGCGGGGCCGCCACCGTGCTCGACGCCGATGCGCTGACGAGTTTTGCCGGCGAGGCCGACAAGCTGTTCGCCGGCATCAAGGCCTGGGCCGAGCGGCCGGTGGTGCTGACGCCCCATGCCGGCGAGTTCGGCCGGCTGTTCGGGCCGGATCAGGCCGGCTCGAAGCTCGAAGCGGCCCGCAGCGCCGCCGCACGGGCCGGCGCCGTGGTGGTGCTCAAGGGGCCGGACACGGTGGTCGCGGCGCCCGATGGACGCGCGGCGATCGCCGCCAATGCGCCGCCCTGGCTGGCCACCGCCGGATCCGGCGACGTCTTGGCCGGCATCGTCACCGGCCTGCTCGCGGCCCGCATGCCGGCTTTCGAGGCGGCGGCGGCCGGCGTCTGGCTGCATGGCGAGGCAGGGCTTGCGGCGGGCATCGGATTGATCGCCGAGGACCTGCCGGAGGTCTTGCCCGGGGTCCTGAAGGCGCTGCGCGCGGCGGAGTGAGTCCGGGGTGGCGCGGCCGGCAATGGCGGGGCGGCTCGGGGCAGGCGACGACCGGGTGCGACCTGGCTCAGCCGGCGCGCCCGCCGCCGGCGGCGGTGATCATCGCCTCGGCCATGCGCTTGAAATGGGCGCTCGGTCCCTCGGCGCCGGCGCTCTGGCGGCTGATCCTGGCGCCCTCGAGCAGCAGCCACAGGGTGTCGGCGACGAGCTCGGGCTTGACCAGGCCGGCCCTGACGCACAGGTCGACGAAGCGGTCGCGATGCAATTTCTTGCCGGCCTCGATCACCCGCCGCGCCGGATGATCGTCGGCGGCGAGGTCGATCGCCGCGGTCGCCATCTCGCAGCCACGTTCGTCGGCTCCGATACATTCGGCGCCACGCTCGATCCAGGCCTTGATCTGGCCCAGCGGGTCGTCGGGATGTTCGGCGTCGAACTGGTCCCACCACAGGTTGGACTCGTCGACGGCGCGCTGCATGCATTCGACGATGAGCTCGTCCTTCGAGCGGAAATGCCGATAGAGCGTCATCTTGTTGGTCCGGGCAGCCTCGGCGATGGCGTCGACGCCGACGGCCCTGATGCCATGACGACGGAACAGGTCACGCGCGGTCGCGACGATCCGTTCGCGGGGGCGCAATGCGACGGTGCCGTCCATCCCGTCATGATGCACGATCGTATCCGACATGGCGCACTCTAAACCTTCTCAGTCCGTAAAAATACAGACTGTTACTGACCGGTAAGTATCTGATATGGACATGCCCCGGTCAAGGGGCCGTTGGCGGGAGCGGAGCGGACGCTCTCCGGCGGAGGTCCGAGAACGCGTTTTGGCGGGGCGCGGGGGTAAGCGGTTTTCGGCAGGATAAGGCCAATGGCATCGCATTGCGTGGAGCCGACTGTCGATCAATTGCTCGATGATCCGATGATCCTTGCGATCATGCGGGCCGATGGCGTTGATCCGGCTCGCTTCAGGGCGATGCTGGCCAAGCTTTCGGCAAGTCTCGGCACTTCAAGTCTCGCCGATGCCAATCCTGCCGGCGCGAAACGCCCCGGTCCCGGCTTGCGACGTTCCGGTGCTGCCGCCCTTGCCGAGACAGACATGGCGATCGATCGCCGGAAAGGGGCCGGACCATGGTGACCTTCTTCATCCACCGTCCGATCTTCGCATCGTCGATCGCCATCATCATGGTGCTGGCCGGCGCGATTGCCTATTTTCTGCTGCCGGTGGCGCAGTTTCCCAACATCACGCCGCCCCAGGTGGTGGTCAGCGCCAATTATCCCGGCGCCAGCGCCCAGGTCGTCGCCGACACGGTGACCACGCCGATCGAGCAGGCGATCAACGGCGTGACCGGCATGACCTATATGTCGTCGGCGAGCTCCAACGACGGCTCGTCGCGCATCACCGTCACCTTCGACGTCGGCTATCCCCTGGCGATCGCCGCGGTCGACGTCCAGAACCGCGTGTCCCAGGCGGCTTCAGCCCTTCCCGGCATCGTCAACCAGGGCGGCGTGACGATCACCAAGCAGAACCCGAATTTCGTTCTGATCGTCAACCTGACCTCGTCGGACGGCTCGGTCGATCCGATCGCGCTGAGCAATTTCGCCTATCTGCAGATCGTCGACCCGCTGAAGCGGGTGCCGGGCGTCGGCGACGTGCTGATCTTCGGCGAGCGGCGCTATTCCATGCGCATCTGGCTCGATCCGGACAAGCTCGCCAATCTCGGCATCACCGCGGTCGACGTCCAGCAGGCCGTCGCCGAGCAGAACGTCCAGGTCGCCGCCGGCAAGATCGGCCAGCCGCCGACACCATCGGGCACGGCCTTCGAGATGCAGGTCAACGCCACCGGGCGGCTCAGCGATCCGCAGGAATTCGGCAATATCGTCGTGCGCGCCAATGCAGCCGCGGGCTCGGTGGTGCGTCTGCGCGACGTGGCGCGCATCGAACTCGGCGCCCTGCAATATTCGTCCACCGCCTTCTACAACGAGCAGCCGACCGTGGTTCTCGGCGTCTTCCAGGCGCCGGGATCGAATTCGCTCCAGTTGCAGCGCAATGTCGAAGCGAAGATGAAGGAACTGCAGGCGCGCTTTCCCCGAAGCGTGGAATATGGCCTGCACTACGACACCACACGTTTCGTCGCCGCGGCGATGGAAGACGTCGTGAAGACGCTGCTCGAGGCGCTGCTGCTGGTGGTGGCGGTGGTCTTCATCTTCCTGCAGAACTGGCGCACCACCATCATCCCGATCATTGCCATTCCGGTCTCGCTGATCGCGACCCTGGTGGTGATGCTGATGCTCGGCTTCTCGATCAACATGCTCAGCATGCTGGGCATGGTTCTGGCCATCGGCCTGGTCGTCGACGACGCCATCGTGGTGGTCGAAAATGTCGAACGACAGCTGGAAGCAGGGCATCCGCCGCTGGAAGCGGCCCAGATCGCCATGAAAGAAGTGACCGGACCGATCGTCGCCACCACCGCGGTGCTGATGGCGGTGTTCATCCCGGTCGCCTTCATTCCAGGCGTCGCCGGCCAGCTCTACAACCAGTTCGCGCTGACGGTGGCGATCTCGGTGGGCATTTCCGCGTTCAATTCACTGACGCTCAGCCCGGCCCTGGCGGCGGCCTTCCTGCGCCACCGGCCACCGAGCAATTTTGTTCTCTACCGGTGGTTCAACGGTGGCTTCCACTGGCTGTCGCACGGCTATGCCGCGTCGGTGCACGGGCTGGTCAGGCTGCGCTGGGCGGTGCTGGTGCTGTTCGCGCTCGTCTGCGCCGCGACCTATCTGATCTCGACCCGGATTCCCTCGACCTTCCTGCCGGTCGAAGACCAGGGCTATTTCTTCGCGGTGGTCCAGTTGCCCGACGGCGCGTCGCTGGAGCGCACCGACAGCGTGTCGAAGCAGGTGCGCCAGACGTTGCTGGCGACGCCTGGCATCGACAAGGTGATGTCGATCAGCGGCTTCAACTTCCTCACCGGCGCGGCGCAGTCGAATTCCGGCGTGCTGTTCGCCATCCTCAAGCCGTGGCACGAGCGGGGTCACGGGCTCAGCGCCACCGACATCGTCAATGGGGTGCGTCCCAAGCTGTTCGGCGTCCCGCAGGCGCTGGTTCTCGCCTTCGAGCCGCCCTCCATCCAGGGGCTCGGTGCAACCGGCGGGTTCGAATTCCAGCTCGAGGATCTGTCCGGGCGCGGCGCGGCCGCCGTGAACGAGGCGATGCAGGCGCTGCTGGCGGAGGCGCGCAAGCAGCCCGAGCTCAATCCGCAAACCCTGTTCAGCACGTTTTCGACCTCGACGCCGCAGTTCCGCTACGACCTCGACCGCAACAAGGCCAAGCTTCTCGGGCTCAACCTGCCCGACGTCTTCAACACGTTGCAGATCTATCTCGGGTCGCTCTACGTCAACGACTTCAACCTGTTCGGCCGCACCTTCCGCGTCACCCTGCAGGCCAATCAGGGCGCGCGCGCCGAGGCGGCCGACCTGACCCGCCTCTATGTCCGCAACGCCGCCGGCGCCATGGTGCCCTTGTCGACGCTCGGCACGCTCCGGCCGGTGGTCGGGCCGGAAACCGTGACCCATTACAACAATTACGGATCGGCCCTGATCAATGGCAGCGCGGCGCCCGGCTTCTCGTCGGGCCAGGCGGTGCAGGCGATGGAGCGGGCGGCGGCGGTCGCGCTGCCGCGCGACTTCGGCTACGAGTGGACCGGCATCACCTTCCAGGAGCTGAAGGCCGGCTCGATCGCGATGGTCGTCTTCGCTCTCGCCATCGTCTTCGTCTTCCTGATCCTGGCGGCGCAATATGAAAGCTGGTCGATGCCTTTCATGGTGCTGCTGTCGGTGCCGCTCGCCCTGTTCGGCGCGCTGCTGGCGATCTGGCTGCGCGGCCTGCAACTGGACGTCTATTCGCAGATCGGCTTCGTCATGCTGATCGGCCTCGCGGCGAAGAACGCCATCCTGATCGTCGAATTCGCCAAGCGCCGCCGCGAAGAGGGGCTCAGCATCATCGATGCTGCGACCGAGGCGGCGCGGCTCCGGCTTCGCCCGATCCTGATGACCGCCTTCGCCTTCATCCTGGGTGTCGTGCCGCTGATGCTGGCGACCGGGGCCGGTGCCGCCAGCCGCCAGTCGCTGGGCACGGCGGTGTTCGGCGGCATGCTGGTCGCCACCATCCTGACCCTCGGATTCGTGCCGGTGTTCTATGCGATGATCGAGCAGTGGCGCGAAAAGGCCCTGCAACATCCGGTGTCGGCGCCGCCGGCAACTCCGCATGGGCCTGCCGGCCATCCACAAGCCGCGGAATAAGACGGGAAACTGCACATGGCTATTGGGAAAATCAGGTTCGGCGTAGCAGTCGTGGCGATCGCCGCCGCGGCAGGCGCCTATTTCGTCCTGCGCTACCAGCCTGGCCTCGTCCGTGCCGTGGCGGCACCGGGTGGCCCGGCGATGCAGGCCATGCCGGTGCCGGTCGCCGCCGTCGTCAAGCGCACGGTGCCGATCTATCTCGACTATGCGGCGCGCACGGAATCGATCCGCAACGTCGTGCTGCAGGCCAAGATCACCGGCTATATGGGCTTGCAGAGCCTCGCCGACGGATCCGACGTCAAGGAAGGCGACCTGATCTATCAGATCGACCAGAGGGACTACCAGGTCGCCCTCGACAGCGCCAAGGCGCAGGTCGACCGCGATGCCGCATCGCTTGAATATCTGCGTTCCAATCTCAGTCGCGGCAACGAGCTCGCCCGCAACGGCTATCTGGCGCGGGATTCGTTCGAGCAGCGGACCAGCTCGGTCAGGCAGGGTGAGGCGCAGCTCTCGATGTCGCGGACGGCGGTGCGCGGCGCGGAACTCAATCTCAGCTATACCGAGATCCGCGCGCCGTTCCCGGGCCGTCTCGGACGCAACCAGGCGCCGGCCGGCACGCTGATCAGCGCGGCGGGAACGCCCTTGAACACGCTGGTGCAGCTCAGCCCGATCTACGTGACCTTCAACCCGAGCGAGGCCGACCTCGTCGAGATCCAGAAGGCGCGGGGCAACGGCAAGATCGAAACCGAGGTCCGGGTGCCGAGCGAGGCCCAGGCCAGGCACCGCGGCGAACTGACCTTCATCGACAACAGCGTGGATCGTTCGACCGGCACGATCGTCGCCCGCGCCACCATCGAGAACGGCGATCTGTCCCTGCTGCCCGGCCAATATGTCAACATCCGCGTGCTGGTCGGCCAGAGGCCGGACACGCTGCTGGTGCCGCAGGTCGCGATCGGCTCGAACCAGCTCGGCAAGTTCGTCTATGTGATCGAGGAGGACGGCAAGGTCGGCATCCGGCTGGTCGAGCTTGGACCGGCCGACGGCGATCTCGTATCGGTCACCAGGGGTATCCGCGAGACCGACCGGATCATCAGCGGCAACCTGCAGAAGATCTTCCCGGGCATGCCGGTGGCGCCCCTGCCGGCCCAGCCGGCGGCCGCGCCGGCAGCCTGACCGGGCGGGCGTGAGCGGGCCTCACGCCTCGGCCGGTCGATCTTGTGACCGCCTGCCTCGGAGGTTGATGGCGGGTTTCGCCCCGATGAATTTCACTCCCATGGCGCTTGACCTCAATCTTGTTTGAGGTGCGAGGCTTGGCTGTATCGCGCCGTCCGCAGGGGCGGAGCCGAACAACGAGCCATGGGAGATGCAGATGAATGGGAGCGGGGATGATCAGGCGCCGGCGCCGCTATATCGGGTGGACAAGTTTGCCGTTCCCGCGCCGGCGCGGGCCGAGTTTCTCGCGAGAGTGAACGCCACCCATGCCTTCCTGCGGAGGCAGGACGGCTTCGTTCAGGACTATATCCTGGAGCAGCGCTCGGGCCCGGGCGAATTCAACTTCGTGACATTCGTCGAATGGGCCGATGCCAGCATGGTCGCGCCGGTCGCCGCGGCCGTGGCGGAGTTTCACAAGACGCTCGGCTTCGACCGTCAGGAGATGATCGCCCGGCTCGGCATCAAGGCAGACATCGCCAATTACCAGCGCCTGCAAAGCTGAGCCAGGCGCCCTGGGGGGTTGGTTCAAGTCACTTCGAACCATGCCACCAGCGGGCCCTGATCGTCGCCGATCGCCTGGGCCGAGATGATCCACTTGCCGGGATTATCGGCCGCGAAGGCGATGCGCGAGGTCTGGCCGGGCGCGACCATGACGGTGTCCAGGAAGAACGGCTTCCAGCCGTCGTCGAGGCCGTCGAGCAGGCGCGCCTGATGGCCATGCAGGTGGACGGCCTGGAACACCCTGGTGTCGTTGCGCAGGCCCGCCATGACCACCGTGCCGCGCCGGACCTTGAAGGCCGGCTGCGGCCCCGGCGCCCGGTCGGCCCGGCCGTTGAAGGCGGTCGCGCCGGCCGGACGCGGCTCGATGCCGAGGTCGAGCCGGAAGGCGCGCTGGAACTCCATGGTCTGGGCGATCGGATTGGGGCTGAGCGGCGGCGGGGCGCCGAGCGGCTGGAGCCGGGCCGGGGCGTCGCCCGAGATCGCCAGGTGGCCCTTGAGGCTGGCGCCGGCGAAATTGGTCACTTCCAGCGGCACGCTGGTCCCCGGCGTGCCGGTGACATCGAGCATGACCTCGGCGCGCTGGCCCGGACCGAGCACGACGCGCGCCTGTTCGAGCAGGAAGGTCTCGCA
This sequence comes from Phreatobacter stygius, assembly GCF_005144885.1. Classification (NCBI taxonomy): domain Bacteria; kingdom Pseudomonadati; phylum Pseudomonadota; class Alphaproteobacteria; order Hyphomicrobiales; family Phreatobacteraceae; genus Phreatobacter; species Phreatobacter stygius. The sequence continues at coordinate 7,278,324 of NZ_CP039690.1, read as the reverse complement.
GGGCTGGCCGTCGAGCGCCATCAGGGTCAGCGGCTGGCCGGGAAGGGTGAACTGCAGGATGCGGGCATGGGCGGCATTGGCGAATCTGAGCCAGATCCGCTCGTTGACGCGCGCCGCGATGGTCAGCGAGGGCTGGCCGTTGACGGTCAGGTGCCGGCCGGCGACGCCGGGGGCCGCCTGCGGCTCCAGGGTGACGCCAGGCTCGGCGACCGCGCCGGAGGCGTCCAGCCCCCAGTCGTCGAGCACCAGCGTCAGCTCGCGGTCGGCGGTCGGCAGGCTCGGGCCGTCGACGATCAGGAGGCCGGCAAGGCCACGCGCCATCTGGCCGGCGCCGTGCTCGGGGTGCCAGGGCCGATAAAGAAAGGTGCCGGCATCCCGAGGCGTGAAGGCAATGTCGACGCCGGCGCCCGGCGCGGTCGCCTGCTGGGTCAGGCCGGGGACGCCGTCCATGCGGTTGTCGATGCGCATGCCGTGCCAGTGCAGGGCGGTCGGCTCGTCCAGGCCGTTGACGAATCGCAGGCGGAATTCCTCGCCCCGGCGGGCGCGCAGCGTCGGCCCGGGATTGACGCCGTCAAAACCCCAGACCGGGGTCGCCGGCAGGTCCGGCCCGCGCAGCCTGGCTTCGCCGCGCATGGCGGTCAGCGTCGTCGTGGTCGCCGGCTTGGCCTGCGCCAGCGCCACGCCGCTCGACACGATTCCGATCACCGCTCCGAGCGCCCCTGGGCCGGCGGCGAGGCCAAGGCCCTGAAGCGCCAGGCGGCGGCTGATGCGGGTCGACTGGGGCATGAAACACTCGGCCTTCGGGCGTGAATCGCGGCTCTTCTTAGCATGGCGGGCAGCGGCCGGTCGCGCCGCCGGGGCCGTCGCCGGTCGCGTCGCATCAGCGCAGCCGCAGGGTCCGGACGATGGTCTTCGGCGCCTTATCCCGCATCAGGGCGGGGCCGGTGTCATTTTTTTGATGCATGCGGGAAAACCCGGTGCTAAGAGGCCGCGCCCGGTGGCGGTCTGCGCCTACCGGGACGAGAAGCTATTTCGAGCGGCCCTCGGCGGGCGTGGTGGAATTGGTAGACACGCGGGATTTAGGTTCCCGTGGCGAAAGCCGTGGGGGTTCAAGTCCCTCCGCCCGCACCACCCACCGATCGGGACCGGTCCACAGACCACGAACACGAAAGAAACTGAGCCATGCAGGTGACAGCCACCCTGTCCGAAGGTCTGAAGCGCGAATTCCGCGTCGTGGTTCCCGTGACCGATCTCGCCGCGCGCGCTGACGCCCGCCTCGACGACCTCAGGGGCCGCGTCAATATCAATGGCTTCCGTCCCGGCAAGGTGCCGGTGCAGCACCTGAAGAAGCTCTACGGCAAGTCGGTGCTGGCCGAGACCATCGAGGCGCTGGTCGGCGAAACCAACCAGAAGATCGTCGCCGACAACGGCTTCAAGCTGGCCATGGAGCCGTCGGTGAAGCTGCCGGAGGCCCAGGACGAGGCCCAGGCGGTGTTCGACGGCAAGGCCGACCTCGACTACACCGTCGCCTTCGAGGTGCTGCCGACCATCACCCTGGCCGATTTCAAGGGCATCAAGGTCGAGAAGCCGGTGGTCGAGCCGTCGGAAGCCGACGTCCAGGCCATGCTCGAGACCATGGCCAAGCAGAACCGGCCGTTCGAGCCGAAGACCAAGGGCAAGGCCGAAGCCGGCGACCGGCTGACCGTCGCCTTCGTCGGCACCATCGACGGCGAGACCTTCGACGGCGGCACCGCCGAGGACATTCAGGTCGAAATCGGCTCGAACTCGTTCATTCCGGGCTTCGAGGACCAGCTGGTCGGCGTCAAGACCGGCGACGAGAAGGTGATCAAGGTCAAGTTCCCGTCGAACTACATGGCCCAGCAGCTGGCCGGCAAGGATGCCGAGTTCGCCACCACGGTGAAGAGCATCGAGAAGCCGGGCGAGCGCAAGATCGACGACGAGTTCGCCAAGATGGTCGGCTTCGAGGATCTCGAAAAGCTGAAGACCGCGATCACCGACAAGCTGAAAGACGAATATGCCAGCGCCTCGCGCCGCAAGGTGAAGCGCGTGCTGCTCGACGCGCTTGACGAGAAGCACGCCTTCGAGCTGCCGCCGACGCTGGTCGAGCAGGAGTTCGAGAGCGTCTGGCGCCAGGTGACCCAGGATCTGGAATCGCGCGGCAAGACCTTCGCCGACGAGGACTCGACCGAGGAGAAGGCCCGCGAGGACTATCGCAAGATCGCCGAGCGGCGCGTCCGTCTCGGCCTCGTCCTTGCGGAGATCGGTGACAAGGCCCAAATCAAGATCAGCGACGAGGAAGTGACGCGCGCGGTCGTCGAGCGGGCACGTCAGTTCCCTGGCCAGGAGCAGCAGGTCTGGGACTATTACCGCAAGACCCCCGAAGCGCTTGCTTCGCTCCGTGCCCCGATCTTCGAGGAGAAGGTCGTGGATTATATTCTGGAACTCGCCGAAGTGACCGAGAAGGTCGTCTCCAAGGACGATCTCCTGAAGGACAACGAGGACGAGGAGGCCGCCTGAAGCGGTTCCCCGGCCACAGCCTTCGTCTTGGGTTCAGGGGAGGGCCGCCGTTGCGCGGCCCTTCGCATGTTCGGTGCGGACCAGTTCACCTGGATTGCGCGATCCGGTTAGGATTGCGTCAAAGAGAATCGGCGAAAGACACGCCGGACATGGGCTCCTTGAGGATATTAAGACGATGCGAGATCCGGCCGACACCCTGAAGAACTATCTCGTGCCGATGGTGGTCGAGCAGACCAACCGCGGCGAGCGCTCCTACGACATCTATTCGCGCCTCCTGAAGGAGCGCATCATTTTCCTGTCGGGTCCGGTCGAAGACGCGATGGCGACCCTGATCGTCGCCCAGCTCCTGTTCCTCGAGGCCGAAAACCCGAAGAAGGAGATCAACATGTACATCAACTCGCCGGGCGGCGTCGTCACGGCGGGCATGTCGATCTACGACACCATGCAGTTCATCAAGCCGCCGATCACCACCTTGTGCATGGGCCAGGCCGCCTCGATGGGCTCGCTGCTGCTGACCGCCGGCGCGCCCGGCCAGCGCCTGGCCCTGCCCAATTCGCGCATCATGGTGCACCAGCCGTCCGGCGGCTATCGCGGCCAGGTGACCGACATCCTGATCCACGCCGAAGAGGTCAAGGAACTGAAGCGGCGGCTGAATGAAATCTATGTGAAACACTCCGGCCGCACCCTCAAGGAGATAGAGGAAGCGCTCGAGCGTGACAATTTCATGTCGGCGCAGAAGGCCAAGGAGTTCGGCCTGATCGATCAGGTGATCGAGCAGCGGCCCGAAGATCCGGCTGCGACGAAGGGTTGAGACCGACACTGAGCGGTCGCCGCTATCGTGTCACTTTTGGGACACATCCTGCGGCCCAAAGATTGCTTAGTGTCACAGGATCGTCTCACGATGGCGTGTGACGGGCTTTACCGGCCCCTCATGCGTGACGAAATAGCGTTAATCATTTCTTGATCCGGGTCAGGCCACCATGGTTGGCTAATCGACCCCCGGTGGACGGGCCCGGATCCGAGAGCTCAGGAGGCGATCCCGAAAGGGGGATGCCTCGTATCAAAGGGCCCACATGTTTCGTGGGTTCGCGTGGAGAGACAGATGAGCAAGGCCGGCAGCGACGCAAAGAACACGCTCTACTGCTCGTTCTGCGGCAAGAGCCAGCACGAGGTTCGCAAGCTGATCGCGGGCCCGACGGTGTTCATCTGCGACGAGTGCGTCGAACTGTGCATGGACATCATCCGCGAGGAATCGAAGTCCGCGCTGGTGAAGTCGAAGGACGGGATTCCGACGCCGAAGGAAATCTGCAAGGTCCTGGACGATTATGTGATCGGCCAGTTCCATGCCAAGCGCGTGCTGTCGGTGGCGGTGCACAACCACTACAAGCGGCTCAATCACGCGACCAAGCACAATGACGTCGAGCTGTCGAAGTCGAACATCCTGCTGATCGGGCCGACCGGCTCGGGCAAGACGCTGCTCGCGCAGACGCTCGCCCGTATCCTCGACGTGCCGTTCACCATGGCGGACGCGACCACGCTGACGGAAGCCGGTTATGTCGGCGAGGATGTCGAGAACATCATCCTGAAGCTGCTGCAGGCGTCGGACTACAATGTCGAGCGGGCGCAGCGCGGCATCGTCTATATTGACGAAATCGACAAGATTTCGCGCAAATCGGACAATCCGTCGATCACCCGCGACGTGTCGGGCGAGGGCGTGCAGCAGGCGCTCCTGAAGATCATGGAAGGCACGGTCGCGAGCGTTCCGCCGCAGGGCGGCCGCAAGCATCCGCAGCAGGAATTCCTGCAGGTGGACACCTCCAACATCCTGTTCATCTGCGGCGGCGCCTTTGCCGGCCTGGAAAAGATCATCTCGACCAAGGGGCAGGGCACCTCGATCGGCTTCGGCGCCAAGGTGCGGGCTCCCGAGGATCGCCGGACCGGCGAGATCTTCCGCGAGGTCGAGCCCGAGGATCTCCTGAAATATGGCCTCATTCCGGAGTTTGTCGGCCGCCTGCCGGTGCTGGCAACCCTGGAAGACCTCGACGAAACGGCGCTGAAGCGCATCCTGACCGAGCCGAAGAACGCGCTGGTGAAGCAGTATCAGCGGCTGTTCGAGATGGAGAATGTCGACCTGTCGTTCCACGAGGACGCGCTCGGCGCGGTCGCCCGCAAGGCGATCGACCGCAAGACCGGCGCGCGTGGGCTGCGTTCCATCATGGAGAGCATCCTGCTCGACACGATGTACGACCTGCCGGGGCTGGAAGGCGTCGAGGAGGTGGTCATCTCCGACGAGGTGGTGCAGGGCAAGGCGCACCCGCTCTACATCTATTCGGAGAAGGAAAAGGCTGCGAGCGCCTGAGGCGCTGCGACCGGCGAGATCTGGGAAAGGCGGGCCGCAAGAGCCCGCCTTTTTCGTTGTGCGCCCAGCATGGGCGCAATCTTGGAGGTGGAAGTCCTCCCGTAAGCTGGCCACAGCGAACGAAGCGAAGCGCAACTGCGGAAGGGCGACCGACCGTGGGGAGGAAGCGTGGAGCGTAACCCGCGAGACGATGGACAAGAACCGGATAGAAGGCGGTGTCGAGCAGGGCGAGCGGGCAACGAACCGCAAAGCCCTTGTGGTCAAGGCTCGATGACGTAAATCCGGCGTTTGTGCGGGGAAGGATTGCGTTCTTACCTGGGGAGATCTCGCCTCGTGCCTGAAAGGGCGACGGTGTCGAACCGGAGCGAGAAGTCAGCCGAGGTCGTAGTAGCCGGCGGGCCACCGTCGGCGAAGGACCGAACGAGAGAGAGTGAAGTTCCCCCAAGGATGAGCAAGGCCATGCGTCAGATGCCGGGTACGCCCGGGAAGCGGGAGAGGCGAACGGGTGAAGCCCGCTCGGGCTCCTGTCTCGACGAAGCCGCGCCCCCGCCCCGGACCAGGAACGACACGGGGCCGGGACTGCTCGAAGCGGTTCTGGCGCGAGAGAACCTTCTGCGGGCCTTGAAGCAGGTGCGCGCCAACAAGGGTGCGGCAGGCGTGGATGGTCTGGATATCGACCAGACGGCCAGCATGCTGCGAACCGACTGGTCCGTGATCCGCGACAGTCTGCTGAAGGGGACGTACCAGCCGCAGCCGGTGCGTCGCGTGATGATCCCGAAGCCGGGGGGAGGCGAGCGCGAGCTCGGCATCCCGACGGTGCTGGATCGCCTGATCCAACAGGCGCTCCTGCAAGTCCTGCAGCCGATCCTTGATCCGACCTTCAGCGAGCACAGCTACGGCTTCCGCCCGGGCAGACGCGCACACGATGCCGTTTTGGCGGCGCAATCGTTCGTGCAGTCCGGGCGGCGGGTTGTGGTGGATGTCGACCTGGAGAAGTTCTTCGACCGGGTGGACCACGACATCCTGATCGATCGTCTGCGCCGGAAGGTCCCGGATCCCGGCGTTATCCGTCTGGTCCGTGCCTTCCTGAACGCTGACATTGTTGATGGGGATGCGGTCATCAAGCGGACCAGGGGCACGCCGCAAGGTGGCCCGCTGTCACCGCTGCTGGCCAACGTGCTGCTCGACGAGGTGGACAAGGAGCTTGAACGACGCGGCCATGCCTTCTGCCGCTATGCCGACGACAGCAACGTCTATGTGCGGTCCAGGCGGGCGGGCGAGCGGGTCATGGCTCTGCTGCGACGACTCTACGGCCGGCTTCATCTGACGGTGAACGAGACCAAGAGTGCCGTGGCTTCCGTCTTCGGCCGCCGCTTTCTCGGCTACGCCTTCTGGGTGGCGCCGGGTCGGGTGGTCAAACGGCGGGTCGCCGACAAGGCGATCAAGGCGTTCAAGACCCGGATCCGTGAACTGACACCCCGGGTGACCGGGCGATCGTTAACAGCGGTGACGGCGCGGTTGTGCTCCTTCGTGCTGGGGTGGAAAGCCTACTTCCGACTGGCGCAAACACCCAAGGTCTGGCGCGAGCTGGACGAGTGGATGCGTCATCGCTTGCGGGCCATCCAGCTCAAGCACTGGAAGCGGGGCAGGACAATCCTTCGGGAGCTGATAGCGATGGGAGCCAAACCCAACGTCGCTCAGAAGGTAGCGGGAAACTCCCGCTGCTGGTGGCGCAACAGCGGGATGCTCCTCAACTCAGTCCTCACGATCAAATGGGCCGACCAACTGGGAATGCCCAGGCTCGCCTGACCTCAATCTCTCGAACCGCCCGGTGCGGACCCGCATGCCGGGTGGTGTGGCAGGGGTGCGGTCAAACGACCGCCCCCTATGCCGATTTGGCACAGCCTGGACCTGCAAACCGGCCGGGCGTCCCGAAATGGCAGGCGGTCAAAAAGAAAGGCGGGCTTGTGAAGCCCGCCTGAAGGTGGAGGTCTGCGGAGGAAGCGGTCAGGTGATCAGTCGTAGGAGAAGCGGGTGCCGCGGCCGGTCCAGGTCAGCGTGACATTGCTCACCTGGCAAAGGTTGATTTCGCGGGCTTCGGACTTGTCGCCATCGTCATAGACGATGCGCAGGTCGAACATGCAGGCCTGGGTCCGGCGCGGGAAGGTGATGTTGCGGCGGGTGCCGGATGGCATCACGCCGTCGCCGAGGATGTCGCGGCCCCAGTTGTTGTTGGCCGACGGGCTGACATAGACCTCGTTGACCTGGAAGCCAGTGCGGTTGACCAGCGAGAAGTTCTGCTGGGCCTGGGCGAAGGCTTCGGTCGAGACCACCACCGAGGCGGCGGCAAGGGATGCAAGGAAAAGGCGGCGGCGCATGGGACACTCCCGTGGTTCTGCTGTGAAGCCGAATGAGGAACCGCGCCGAGATCCTGGCCGTGTCGCTGCGGTCCTTGCCGCCTGGCCGATGCGATCCCTTGAGGGGATGCAGCGGTCTGGCAGGTTCGGCCGGCGGCCCGTCCTCCTCGTCGAGGCGTGACCTCTGACTAGGTGTTTGATCCCGGGCTTTGATGGTGCAATCTCGATGCAGGAATCGAGGGACGCGCTATGGGCCAGGTTCTCCACGGGAGCGCCACGACGACTGAGGCGGTCCGTCGAGCGATACAACATAGTCAAGAGAGCCTGAGGGCTCTGTCTAAGCGCTACGGGATTAACCAGAAGACGGTCGCGAAGTGGAAGAAGCGGACCTCGGTGACCGATGTGCCGACCGGGCCGAAGAACCCGACTTCGACAGTGCTGACGATTGAGGAAGAGGCCGTGATCGTCGCCTTCCGGAAGCATACTTTGCTGCCGCTCGACGACTGCCTCTATGCGCTACAGCCGACGATCCCGACGCTGACGCGGTCATCCCTGCACCGCTGCCTGCAGCGTCACGGGATCAGCCGCCTGCCCGAGGTCGAAGGCGAGAAGCCGGCGAAGACGAAGTTCAAATCCTATCCGATCGGCTTCTTCCACATCGATATCGCCGAGGTGCAGACCGCTGAGGGCAAGCTGTACCTCTATGTCGCCATCGATCGCACGAGCAAATTCGCCGTCGTACAGATCGTCAGGAAGACGGGGCGGACCTCCGCGTCAGCCTTCCTCTCGGCCTTGATCGAGGCCGTCCCCTACAAGATCCATACCGTTCTCACCGACAACGGCATCCAGTTCACCTTCCCGCCACGGTATGCCGATGGTCCGACGGCGCGCTACGTGACGCACATGTTCGGCATGCGCTGCCAGGAGAACGGCATCGAGCACCGCCTCACCAAGGTGAAGCACCCTTGGACGAACGGCCAGGTCGAGCGCATGAACCGCACCATCAAAGAAGCCACCGTCAAGCGTTACCACTACGACAGCCACCGGCAGTTCGAAGCGCATCTCGCCGACTTCGTCAGCGCCTACAATTTCGGGCGGAGGCTGAAGACCCTCAAGGGCCTCACACCCTACGAATTCATCTGCAAACTCTGGACAACAGAGCCTCAACGATTCAGGCTCGATCCACTCCATCAAATGCCGGGACTAAACAACTAGGGCGCGAATGTTTCAGGGTTTCGCCGTGCCGCGCCACGTCATGTGGCCGCCGAATGCAATTGTTTCAGCCGGGTTGCGCGGGCGCCCCCAAGGGCGATCGGGCGGCGATCGGGCGGCGATCTGGTGAGCGATCTCTTGGCCTCGGCGGAGCCATGCGCCTGGGCGATGGCGGCCAACTTGTGGGCGCTGCACAAACGGGTCCCTCGGCTGCCTTGACACCTCATGGGTGCACCGCCACCTAATGGTAACCGACAGACCCCCGGGCACGGTTCATGCCAGGGGTCGGCCAAGCGCCACGAGCGCCTTTGGGTTGCCGCATCGGCTCCCCAGCAGGGCCTCATTCCCGCCGCCGTCCCCGCGCGACATATGTGGCAGGCATGTGCACGCCCCGGTTCATCCGAGCGCCGCGTCGGAACGGGCCCATAAGGGCCGTTTTTAACGGCGTGTCGAGCAAAGGACGAAAGCATCATGAGCGAGACCAAGAAGCGTCCGCCCCTCACCCCCGGCGAAGCCAAGAGCTTCCCCGTTCTGCCGTTGCGCGACATCGTGGTGTTTCCCCACATGATCGTGCCGCTGTTCGTCGGCCGCGAGAAATCGATTCGCGCGCTCGAGGAGGTGATGCGTGCCGAAACGCATATCCTGCTCGCCACCCAGATGAATGCGCAGGACGACGATCCGGCGCCGGAAGCAATCTATGACATCGGTACGCTGGCCAGCGTCCTGCAGCTGCTGAAGCTGCCCGACGGCACCGTCAAGGTGCTGGTCGAAGGCGTCACCCGCGCCAAGATCGCCGGCTACTCCACCCGCGAGGACTTTTACGAGGCCGAAGCGACCGTGGTGGCCGACGAGATCGGCGACAAGGTCCAGGTCCAGGCGCTGGCGCGCTCGGTCGTCACCGAGTTCGAAGGCTATGTGAAGCTGAACAAGAAGGTCTCGCCCGAGATCGTCTCGGTGGTCGGCCAGATCGAGGATGCCTCGAAGCTCGCCGATACGGTGGCCTCCCATATCGCGGTCAAGATCTCCGACAAGCAGACCGTGCTGGAGACGCTCGACGTCGCCAAGCGCCTGGAAAAGGCGCTCGGCCTGATGGAGAGCGAAATCTCGGTGCTGCAGGTCGAGAAGAAGATCCGCACCCGCGTCAAGCGGCAGATGGAGAAGACCCAGCGCGAGTATTATCTCAACGAGCAGATGAAGGCGATCCAGAAGGAGCTCGGCGACGAAGAGGGCCGCGACGAACTGGTCGAACTCGAAGACAAGATCAAGCGGACCAAGCTGTCCAAGGAAGCCCGCGACAAGGCCCATCACGAGCTGAAGAAGCTGCGTCAGATGTCGCCGATGTCGGCGGAAGCCACCGTCGTGCGCAACTATCTCGACTGGATGCTGTCGCTGCCCTGGGGCAAGAAGTCGAAGATCAAGAAGGACCTCGCCGGCGCCCAGCTGACGCTCGACAACGACCATTTCGGGCTCGACAAGGTCAAGGACCGCATCGTCGAGTACCTGGCCGTGCAGCAGCGCGCCAACAAGCTGACCGGGCCGATCCTGTGCCTCGTCGGTCCTCCCGGCGTCGGCAAGACCTCGCTCGGCAAGTCGATCGCCCGGGCCACGGGTCGTGAATTCGTCCGCATCTCGCTCGGCGGCGTGCGTGACGAGGCCGAGATCCGCGGTCACCGGCGCACCTATATCGGCTCCATGCCCGGCAAGATCATCCAGTCGATGAAGAAGGCCAAGACGGCGAACCCGCTGTTCCTGCTCGACGAAATCGACAAGATGGGCCAGGACTTCCGGGGCGACCCCTCGGCGGCGCTCCTGGAGGTGCTCGATCCCGAGCAGAACGCCACCTTCAACGACCATTACCTCGAGGTCGATTTCGACCTGTCGAGCGTCATGTTCGTGACCACGGCCAATACGCTCAACATCCCGCCGGCCCTGCTGGACCGGATGGAGACGATCCGTATCGCCGGCTATACCGAGGACGAAAAGCGCGAAATCGCCAAGAAGCACCTGATCCCCAACGCCATCAAGAAGCATGGCCTGGCGGAGAAGGAATGGTCGATCGACGACGAAGCGCTGATGAGCGTGATCCGCCGCTATACCCGCGAGGCGGGCGTGCGCAACCTCGAACGTGAAATGTCCAATCTCGTCCGCAAGGCCGTGAAGGACCTCACCTTGACCAAGAAGAAGACGATCAAGGTGACGCCGAAGGTGGTCGAGGATTATCTCGGCGTGCCGCGCTATCGCTACGGCATGGCGGAGACCGAGGATCAGGTGGGCGCGGTGACGGGCCTGGCCTGGACCGAGGTCGGCGGCGAGCTGTTGACCATCGAAGCCGTGATGATGCCCGGCAAGGGCCGCATGACGGTGACCGGCAACCTCCGGGACGTGATGAAGGAATCGATCAGCGCCGCGGCATCCTATGTCCGCTCGCGTGCCATCGATTACGGCATCAAGCCGCCGCTCTACGACAAGCGCGACGTGCACGTCCACGTGCCGGAAGGGGCGACCCCGAAGGATGGTCCGTCGGCCGGCATCGCCATGGCGACCGCCATCGTGTCGGTCATGTCGGGCATTCCGATCCGCAAGGACATCGCTATGACCGGCGAGGTCACCTTGCGCGGCCGGGTGCTGCCGATCGGCGGCCTGAAGGAGAAGCTGCTGGCGGCGCTGCGCGGCGGTCTGAAGATTGTCCTCATCCCCGAGGAGAATGCCAAGGACCTGGCGGAGATCCCGGACAACGTGAAGAACGGGCTGGAAATCATCCCGGTCGCGCGCATGGACGAAGTGCTCAAGCATGCCCTGATCCGGCAGCCCGTGCCGATCGTCTGGGACGAGGAGGCGGAGCCCGTGGCATCGCCGAAAACCGGCGATGACGACGCGGCCGGCGCGCTCGCGCACTGAGCTTGCAGGTTCGAACTGTTGAAAACCCCGGGTCTCGACCCGGGGTTTTCTGTTGAAAGCGGCGGATTTCATGGCTTTGCGGCTTGGAAAAGCCGCGCCAGCCTTGATTTCCACCTCGTCACACGGCACAGCATGTCGTCCTCGCCGGCAGCGGAATCCCTGATTCCCGGCCCGGCTAGATCAAGGAGAAAAGCCGTGACCAAGAACGAACTGATCGCAGCTGTTGCGGAGAAGGCAGGCCTGACGAAGGCGCAGGCGGGTTCTTCCGTGGATGCCACGTTCGACATCATCGAAGCCACGCTGAAGTCTGGCGGCGACGTGAAGCTGGTAGGCTTCGGCGCGTTTTCGGTGAGCAACCGCGCTGCCCGCGATGGCCGTGATCCGCGCACCGGCAAGCCGGTCAAGATCGCCGCTTCGAAGGCACCCAAGTTCTCGGCCGGTAAGGGCCTGAAGGACGCCGTCAACAGCTGACGGATCGAGCAGTGCTTCGCGAACGCCGCCGGGTCTCCCGGCGGCGTTCGCCGTTTCCGGGGCGCGCGGTTTTGGCCGCGCCTCTTGCCTGCGAGGGCCGAGGCGTCTACATGGCCCGCATGGATCCGATCTGATCGGCCAGGGCGGTTAGCTCAGTTGGTAGAGCGCCTGCTTTACACGCAGGATGTCGGCGGTTCGAGCCCGTCACTGCCCACCATTCCTTTCGCGCAGGGCCGCACCGTCAACCCTCGCCCACATCTGTGTGGGAGAGGGTGGCTCGGCAAAAGCGAGAGCTTTTGCCTGTGCGGAGCGGCCGGGTGAGGGTGGTTGCGTCCCTGCAAGGCGCGCATGCGGCCATCAGATGATGCGGAGCGCCGACTTGTGGCCGCTCCCGGCGCAGCCGCATTGAGCGACACCGGATGCATTGACACTTGGCGGAGCCGGCGGGCGAACGGCTGAATTCGACGCCCCGGCCATCATCTCGGCCCGGAATGCAGGTTGCGGGCCGACGCAACGACCCTCACCCGGGTCCTCCGGACCCACCCTCTCCCGCGCAGACGCGGGCGGAGGGTTGGCCCGTCACGCCGCGCGCGGTCGCGCCAGCGCGGCGCCGGGCCAGAGCCTGGCGGCGACGCGGGCATATTGCGGCGGCAGGCTGAGGCTCGCGCCGAGCGCCTCGGCGGCATGCCAGCCCCAGCGCGGATCATCGAGAATGGCGCGCCCGAGCGCCACCTGGTCGGCGGCGCCGCTGGCGACGATCTCCTCGGCATGGTCGGCCCGAGCAATCATGCCGACCGCACGGGTGGCGATGCCGGCCTTTGCCCTGACCTCGCGGGCGAAGGGCACCTGGTAGCCGGGCGATACCTGGACCCGGACCTTCGGATGAATGCCGCCGGACGACAGGCAGACGAAGGCCAGCCCCGCCGCCTTCAGCGCGGCGGCGAGCGCCACCGCGTCGGCGACCTCAAGGCCGTCCTCGGCCCAGTCCTGGCCGGTGATGCGGGCGCCGAGCGCTATCCTGTCCGGCAAGGCCGCCTTGACGGCGCCGGCAATGGCGAGCGGCCAGGAGAAGCGGTTGGTCCGGCTGCCGCCCAGGCCGTCGTCGCGCCGGTTGGAGATCGGGCTCATCACATTGTGCAGGAGATAACCGTGCGCCATGTGCAGCTCGACCACGTCGAAGCCGATCCGTGCGGCGCGCTCGGCGGCCAAGACGAAGGCCTGGGTGATCCGCGCGATGTCCTCGGCATCGACCGCCTTGGGCCGGTGCCAGCCGTCGTCGAAGGCAATGGCCGAGGCGGCCAGGACATCCCAGGGATCGGCGCCGGGCTTCAGGGCGAGGCCGCCCTCCCAGGGCCGCTCCGCCGAGCCCTTGCGGCCGGCATGGCCGATCTGGATGCCGAAGCGGGTGCCGGGCAGGGCAACCGTGCGGGCGGCCGCCAGCACCCGCGTGAGCGCCGCCTCATTGGCGTCGGAATAGAGGCCGAGGCAGCCATGGGTGATCCGCCCGGCACGTTCGACCGCGGTGGCTTCGAGCACGACGAGGCCTGCGCCCGACATGGCGAGCGTCATCAGATGCTGCAGGTGCCAGTCGTTGGCGCAGCCGTCATTGGCGGAATATTGGCACATCGGCGCGACCACGATGCGGTTCGGCACATGCAAGGGGCCGAGGTCGAGAGGCGTGAACAGCTGGCTCATGGAAAAGGTCTCCTGAGCCGATCTGGCCGGAAAGCTCGCGCAACGGCAAGCGCCCCGGCGCGCTGCCTGCATGTGTCCGGCGCAGGTCACCCCGGACGGCCCGCTGTGGCTGTTGCGGGGCATTCCGGGTAAGGCAACAGTCCGTTCTCCGAAAGAGCTGTTCCACGGAACATACATCCTGCGGAGCGCCGGAAGCCCGCTATCGGAATTCTTCGGAAACGCCATGACCGCGACGACACAGGACATGCTGGCCGCCGGTGACCGGCTGGCCCGCCGCAATGCCTTCATCCTGTCGCTGGCGACGGCGCTGGCCGGTGCCAATACCACCGTCATGTTCGCCACCGGCGCCATTGTCGGCGCCGGGCTTGCGCCGTCGCGCTCGCTGGCGACCCTGCCGATCTCGATCTTTGTGGTCGGGCTCGCCGCGGCCTCGCTGCCGGTCGGCATGCTGATCCACCGGTTCGGGCGCCGGGCCGCCTATCAGATCGCCACCTCGGCCGGCGTGCTGACCGGCCTGTTCGGTTATCTCGGCGTGACGCTGGCCAGCTTTCCGATCTTCTGCCTCGCCACCTTCTGCGCCGGCTTCTATGCCTCGGCCGCCCAGAGCTATCGCTTCGCCGCCGCCGACACGGCGTCGGATGCGTTCCGGCCGAAGGCGATTTCCTGGGTCATGACCGGTGGCATCATTGCCGGCGTGGTCGGGCCGCAACTGGTGGTCTGGACCAAGGATGCGATGCCACCTGTCTTGTTTGCCGGCACCTTTATCGGCCAGGCGGTGGTGGCGATCCTCGCCGGCGTGATCCTGTCGTTCATCGATATCCCCAAGCCGAAGCCGGTGGCCGCGGCGGCGCGCCGGCCGGTGTCGCGTTTTTTCCGCGACCGCGCCTTCCTGACCGCGGTGGTCTGCGGCGCCGCCACCTACATGCTGATGAATTTCGTGATGACCGCGGCGCCGCTCGCCATGATCGGCTGCGGCCACGGCGTCGACGACGCGGCCTATGGTATCCAGTGGCACGTCATCGCCATGTATGGCCCGAGTTTCTTCACCGGCGGCCTGATCAGCCGCTTCGGCGCGCCGCGAATCGTCGCCGCCGGCCTGGCCCTGACCGCGCTTGCGGCGGTTGCCGGGCTTGCAGGGCTGACCGTCGCGCATTTTTACCTTGCCCTGGTGCTGCTCGGGCTCGGCTGGAATTTCGGCTATATCGGCGCCAGTGCCATGGTCGCGGCGACTGCCCAGCCGGAAGAACGCACCCAGGTTCAGTCGATCAACGACTTCTGCGTTTTCGGCGTGATGGCGGTCGGATCCTTCTCTTCCGGGCAGATTCTGACCAATTATGGCTGGGACATGGTCAATTGGGTGGTCTTCCCGATCGTCCTGGTCGCCGCCGTGTCGCTGGCGTTCGGAACCCTGCGCCGGGTTCCTTCGACGGCTCATTGATCGCCTAACGACCGAGGCTCGACGAACCTCTCTTCCGTTGCTTACCGGGACAGACTTTGGCAAAAAAGCGACGGTCCCGCGACAGCCGGCGTCCCCAGCGCTGCGCGCGGTGAACAAGAGGCAAGAAGAGCCGGTCGAAGTGGCCGGTCGGTCGTCCATTCGGACGGCTGGTCGAGAGGAACGTTTTCAATGAGCACAGCCCTTTGGGTGGTAATTATCGGCTGCGGACTATTGTCCGTGGTCTATGGCGCTTGGGCGACCAAGTCGCTGATGGCACAGGATCCGGGTTCGGCGCGCATGCAGGAGATCGCGGGCGCGATCGCCGAGGGCGCGCAGGCCTATCTCCGCCGCCAATATCTGACGATCTCGATCGTCGGCATCGTCATTCTCGTAGGGCTGTATTTCCTGCTCGGCGGCATCGTCGCCATCGGCTTCCTGATCGGCGCGCTGCTCTCGGGCGCCGCCGGCTTCATCGGCATGAACGTTTCGGTGCGCGCCAATGTGCGCACGGCCCAGGCGGCGACCAAGTCGCTCGCCGCCGGCCTCGACATCGCCTTCAAGGCCGGTGCGGTCACCGGCCTGCTGGTCGCTGGTCTCGCGCTGCTCGGCGTTGCCGGCTACTATTGGGTGCTGACCGGCCCGATGGGGCTCGGCATCGCCAGCCGCACGGTCATCGACGCCCTGGTGGCGCTCGGCTTCGGCGCATCGCTGATCTCGATCTTCGCCCGTCTCGGCGGCGGCATCTTCACCAAGGGTGCCGATGTCGGCGCCGATCTGGTCGGCAAGGTCGAAGCCGGCATTCCCGAAGATGACCCGCGCAACCCGGCCACGATCGCCGACAATGTCGGCGACAATGTCGGCGACTGCGCCGGCATGGCCGCCGACCTGTTCGAGACCTATGCGGTGACCGTGGTCGCCACCATGGTGCTGGCGGCGATCTTCTTCGCCAAGGCCTCGCCCGCGGTGCTCCAGGCCGCGCTGATGTATCCCCTGGCGATCTGCGCGGTGTGCATCGTCACCTCGATCGCCGGCACCTTCTTCGTCAAGCTCGGCGCCTCGAACTCGATCATGGGCGCGCTCTACAAGGGCCTGATCGCCACCGGCCTGCTGTCGATCGTCGGCCTTGCCGGTGCAACCCAGTTCGTCACCGGCTGGGGTGAGCTCGGCGTGGTCGCCGGCCAGTCGGTCACCGGCAGGGCGCTGTTCATCTGCGGCCTGGTCGGCCTGGCCGTTACCGGCCTGATCGTCTGGATCACCGAATATTACACCGGCACCGGCAAGCGTCCGGTCGTGTCGATCGCCCAGGCCTCGGTCACCGGTCACGGCACCAATGTGATCCAGGGCCTCGCCGTGTCGCTCGAATCGACCGCGCTGCCGGCGATCGTCATCGTCGGCGGCATTATCGCCACCTTCCAGCTCGCCGGCCTCTACGGCACGGCGATCGCGGTCACCACCATGCTCGGCCTCGCCGGCATGATCGTGGCGCTCGATGCCTTCGGCCCGGTCACCGACAATGCCGGCGGCATTGCCGAAATGGCCGGCCTGCCCAAGGAAGTGCGCCAGTCGACCGATGCGCTCGACGCGGTCGGCAACACCACCAAGGCGGTCACCAAGGGTTATGCCATCGGTTCGGCCGGCCTCGGTGCGCTGGTGCTGTTCGCCGCCTATACCAACGACCTGCAGCAGTTCATCGACGCGGGCCTGCCCTATTTCAGGGACGTCGGTAAGGTCTCCTTCGACCTGTCCAACCCCTATGTGGTGGCCGGCCTGATCTTCGGTGGCCTCATCCCCTACCTGTTCGGCGGCATTGCCATGACCGCGGTCGGCCGGGCTGCCGGCTCGGTGGTCGAGGAAGTGCGCCGCCAGTTCAAGGAAAAGCCGGGCATCATGGCCGGCACGGAGCGGCCGGATTACGGCCGGGCCGTCGACATGCTGACCCGCGCGGCGATCAAGGAAATGATCATTCCCTCGCTGCTGCCGGTGCTGGCACCGCTGGTCGCCTATTTCGGCGTGCTGTGGCTGTCCGGCTCGAAGGCCTCGGCGTTTGCCGCGCTCGGCGCTTCGCTGCTCGGCGTGATCGTCAACGGCCTGTTCGTGGCGATCTCGATGACCTCGGGCGGCGGCGCCTGGGACAATGCCAAGAAGTCCTTCGAGGACGGCTTCGTCGACAAGGACGGGGTCAAGCACCTGAAGGGCTCCGACGCGCACAAGGCCTCGGTGACCGGCGATACCGTCGGCGACCCCTACAAGGACACGGCCGGCCCCGCCGTGAACCCGGCGATCAAGATCTGCAACATCGTGGCGCTGCTGCTGCTGGCGATCCTCGCGCACTGAACGAGGTCGGCCGGTTCTTGAAACACCAGACCCCGCGGAGCGATCCGCGGGGTTTCTTTTTGGCCAAGGCGCATCAGCTCGCCGCGATCGGCCGCCCGGCCTCGGCGAGCAGCCATTCGCGCAAGGCCAGGACGCGCGGGTCCTGGCTGCTGCGCTCCGGGTAGACCAGGTGATAGGTATAGTCCTGCGCCACGCTGAGGCCGATGTCGAACAGCCGCACCAGCCGGCCCTGGGCGAGGTCGCCGGCGATCATCGCGAGATCTGCAAGACCAACGCCGCCGCCTTCGATGACCGCCTGCACGACCTGGCTGGTTTCGGCGAAGGCGACACATCGGCTGTCGTCGAAGTCATCGATGCCGGCCGCGGCCATCCACATGCGCCAGTTCGGCCAGGCCATGCCTTCGGCTTTTCGGTCGGCATAGCAGAGCGTGTGGTGAAACAGATCCCGCGGCGTCTCCAGCCTGGGACCGGTTTCAATCAGTTTCGGGCTGCAGATCGGGGCTATGACCGTGTCGAACAGGCGATCCGAGCGCGCCGGCCGGTAATGGCCGGCGCCGAAGCGTATCGCCACATCGACATCGTCGGTGTCGAAATCCCTGACCTGATCGGTAATATCGAATGTCAGCTCCAGGGTCGGGTTCGCGGCCCTGAACCGCGGCAGTCTCGGCAAGAGCCAGTTGGTCGCAAATCGTGCGCCGAGCGACAGGCGCAGCTGCGCTGAGCCGCGCGCCAGTCTTCGGGCGCGGCCGGCGGCGCGCTGCAAGAGGTCCAGCGCGTCGGTGACCGCCTCGAACAGCACCACGCCGGCTGGGGTCAGCTGAATGCGGCGGCTGGTGCGGGTGAACAGCACGACGCCCAGCTGATCCTCGATGTCCTTGATCTGGTAGCTGACCGCCGCCGGCGTCAGCCCGACCTCGTCGGCGGCGCGCGTGAAGTTCAGATGCCGCCCGGCCGCTTCGAAGGTCCTGAGGGCGCGTGTTCCCGGCAGCATGCGGTCCATCGATCTTCAAGCCATGTTTGATGATCGGACGAAAACTACTTGTTTTTCAGTGTCGCCTCAATCGGCGATGATCTCCTGACTTGACGATCATGTCTGGCGGGACACGGCCTTGCCGCGTCCCGGTCCAAAATGCCTGGAGTGCAGCGATGTCAGCGGGTTCTTTTGTGGTTCAACGCATTGGCCGGGCGGCGACGGTCGAGGATCTGGCGCCGCTCGCCTTCGCCGGTTACGCCCATTTCACCGCCATGCAGGTGCGTGGCGGCCAGGTCCGCGGCCTCGACCTGCATCTGGAACGGCTCAGGTCCGCCTCGGTGGCGTTGTTCGGCCAGGCCTTGTCCGACGATCGGGTGCGGTCCCATCTCAGGGCGGCACTGGCGGCTGGTCCGGCTGACCTCTCGATGACCGCCACGGTCTATTCGCCGGCGGGCGAGTTCACCGTGGCCGGGGCCGATGTCGAGCTGCAGCTGCTTGTGCGTACCGGAGCGGCCGCGTCCGGGCCGCAGGGCCCGCTGACCCTGGCGACGGTCGAGCACGAACGCGTCCTCCCGGCCCTGAAGCATGTCGGCGAGGTGGCCAAGACCTATTTCCTGCGCGAGGCCGTTCGACAGGGTTTCGACGATGCCGCTTTCGTCGACCGCCGGGGCCGGCTCAGCGAGGCATCGATCTGGAACCTGGCCTTTTGGGACGGCGCCGCGGTGGTGTGGCCGGAGGCCGAGATGTTGGGCGGCACCACGATGGGCATCGTCCGCCGGCAGTTGGATCGGCTCGGCATTCACCAGCGCAGCCAGGCGGTGACGCCGGCCGACCTGCCGGCCTTGGCCGGGGCCGTGGTGATGAACTCGTGGACGCCGGGTGTGGCGGTCCACCGGATCGGCCCGGCGCGCTTGCCCGAGGCGCCGGCCTTCCTGGATCTGCTGCACCGGGCCTACCAGGCCGAACCGCTGACCGCGCCGTGACGGCCGGTCCCGCCGAATTCCCGGACCGAACCGCGAAAAAAAGCCCCGTCTTTCAACGGGGCTTTTTTGACTTTTCGTGCGACCCGCCGTGGCGGGCCGTTCGGCCGCGGCAGGGCGCGTCTTCAGGTCAGGAGCGCGGACCCTGGAGGATCTGGCGCAACAGGCTGGCCTCTTCGCCGCCGCTGGTGGTCGAGCGGCTGATGAAGTCGAACACCTTGCCGTCCTGCAGGCCATAATTGGCGATCCGCTCGACCTTGCGTTCGCGGGTGAAATAGACCGCGATGATGTTGCGCTCGACCGTCCGCGGCGTCTGGAACATGAACGAGCGCTGCTGCTTCTCGTTGATGTAATAGAACACGTCGCCGCTGATGGTGGAGATGGTCGTCGGCGTGCCGAGCGCCACCAGCACCTGATCCTGGCTGTTGCCCGGCCGGACCTGGGCGAGCGCCTCCTCGGAGATCACATAGCCACGATTGAACGTCTCGCCCGTGGTAAAGGACGGCGGCGAGGGCAATGCCGGCGCGGACAAATTAAAGGACGGGCCGTTGGAGCATGCGCCGGTCATGAGAGCGGCACCGACCAGCAGCGCTGCTTTAGAAAAAGAGGACTTCACGGGCACCATTCGAACAACCTTCAACACCCCTGCGGCGTCGTGGACGCCGCCCCGCGCTTGAATGCGGGGGCGCGTTGACGTACCCCGCATGCGCATTCTTTTCAACCCAAAGCCGGACTGAACCTCATGATCTTCGGCCTTTTCCGCCGGAACAAGGGCGACGAGACGATCCGCAGCCTTTACGGCGCCATCGTGGCGCAATCCCGCAATCCCGCCTTCTTCCGCGACCATGGCGTGGCCGACACGGTCGAGGGGCGATTTGAAATGGTGGTGTTGCATATTTTCCTCGTGCTGCACCGGCTGAAGGAGGAGGCCCCCGAACGCCGCGAGCTGGGCCAGGCCCTGTTCAACCTGATGTTCTTCGATCTCGACCGGGGCCTGCGCGAGCTCGGCGTCGCCGACACCAAGGTGCCCAAGCGCATCAAGAAGATGGGCGAGGCGTTCTATGGCCGGGTCAAGGCCTATGACGACGCGCTGGCGAGCGGCGAGCCGAAACAGCTGGAACTGGCGATCGCCCGCAATATCCTGGGCCAGCCGGCCGCCGAGGCCTCGGCGCTGGCGGCCTATGTCCGCGCCGCCGCCGCCGATCTCTCGGCCTTGCCATTTGAACATCTGGCCGGTGGCCGGATATCCTTCCCGCTGGTTCGCCACGGAGGCCAGTCATGACATCCGATCAATCCGCTGGACACATGCCGCGCTGGCCGGTGCGGATCCACGACGTGCCGGCGGGCGGGCGCCATTACAAGCGCGACCGGCTGGAGCCGGCCGACAGCGCGGCGCTCGCCGCGGCGATCGGCGTCAACGCCATCACCGCCTTCCTGCTCGACGTCGACGTCACGCCTTATCGCGGCGACGGACTGGCGGCGTCAGGCCGGGTCAAGGCGACTGTCGTGCAGACCTGCGTGGTCAGCCTCGAGCCGGTCGAAAACGTCATCGAGGAAGAGGTCGACGCCACGTTCCGGCCGGTCGACAAGCTGAAGCCGCATCTCGTCCATGACGAAGAGGACGGGCTGGCGATCGATGCCTCGGTCGCCGCCGACGACCCGCTGGTCGGCGGCGAGATCGACCTTGCGGCGCTCGCCGTCGAATTCCTGGCGCTGGTGGTCGATCCCTATCCGCGCCGGCCGGATGCGGCCTTCGAGGCGCCGGCGGCGGGCGAGGGCGCCTCGCCCTTCGCCGGGCTGGTCAAGCTGAAGCGCGAACCCTGATGCGCGCTATCAAACTTTCGCCGCAGCGCGCCTGCCTCTTGTGCCGCCGGAGCCAGACGCTATTGTCCCGGCTCCTCGGGCCGATCGGCTCCGGGCAACGCAATTGGCACCGCGCGCGGTGGTCGAACGGGATGGCGAATGTCTGAGAAGGTCAGGCTGGCCCTTGATGCCATGGGGGGCGATTTCGGTCCCTCGGTCATCATTCCGGGCGCCGAGATCGCCTTGTCGCGCCATCGCGACCTGGAATTCGTGCTGGTCGGCGACGAGCGGCAGATCCTGCCGCTTCTGGCCGCCAATCCGCGCGTCAAGGCGCATGCGCAGATCGTCCATACCGACATCGCCATTCGCATGGACGACAAGCCGTCCAAGGCCTTGCGCTATGGCCGCCGGGTCTCGTCGATGTGGAAGGTGCTGGACGAGGTCAAGTTCGGGCGGGCGGCGGCGGCCGTCTCCGCCGGCAATACCGGCGCCTTGATGGCGATGGCGGCGTTCAACCTGAAGACGATGAACGGCGTCGAGCGGCCGGCACTCGCCGCGCTCTGGCCGACGCTGCGCGGCGAATCCATTGCGCTCGACATGGGCGCCTCGATCGGCGCGGATGCGCCGGCGCTGGCCATCATGGCGGTCATGGGCGCCGCCATGGCGCAGGTGGTGTTCGATCTCGAGCGGCCGACGGTCGGCCTGCTCAATATCGGCGTCGAGGAGGTCAAGGGCCTCGAATTCATCCGCGAGGCCGGCCAGATCCTGCGCGACGCCAACCTGGCCGGGCTGGACTACAAGGGCTTCGTCGAAAGCGACGATATCGGCAAGGGTGTCGTCGACGTGGTGGTGACCGAAGGCTTCACCGGCAATATCGCGCTGAAGACCGCCGAGGGCACGGCCAGGCAGATCGGCGAATATCTGCGCGGCGCCATGTCGCGCACCTGGCGCTCGCGCCTCGGTTACCTGCTCGCCCGCACCGCCTTTGCCACGCTGCGCGAAAAGATGGATCCGCGAAAAAGCAATGGCGCGGTTTTCCTCGGCCTCAATGGCGTCGTGATCAAGAGTCATGGTGGCACCGATCCGCTTGGCTTTGCGAGCGCCGTCGATATCGCCTACGACATGGCGCGCTACGACCTCCAATCCAAGATTCGTACGATGGTTGACGCCTATCATGCCTTGCGGGCCGAGCCCGCGCCCGTTTCTCTCGAGGCTGCATCGTGACACTGCGTTCGGTAGTCCTCGGCGTCGGCAGCTATCTGCCGGAACGTATCCTGACCAATGCCGAATTGTCGCAAACCGTCGACACCTCGGACGAATGGATCGTGCAGCGCACCGGCATTCGCGAGCGCCATATCGCGGCTGACGGCGAAACCACGTCGGATCTCGGCCTGAAGGCGGCCGAGGCAGCACTTGCCCATGCCGGCATCACCGCGGCCGACATCGACCTGATCCTGCTGGCGACCTCGACGCCCGACCGCACCTTTCCGGCCAGCGCGACCGCGATCCAGGCCCGGCTCGGCATGACCCATGGCGCCGCCTTCGACCTGCAGGCGGTCTGTTCGGGTTTTGTCTTCGCGGTTGCCACCGCCGACAAGTTCCTGCGTTCGGGCAGCCACAAGCGGGCGCTGGTGATCGGGGCTGAAACCTTTTCACGCATTCTCGACTGGCAGGACCGCGGCACCTGCGTGCTGTTCGGCGACGGCGCCGGCGCGATCGTGCTGGAAGCCCAGGAACAGCCGGCCGGGATTACCGGGCGCGGCGTGCTGACCACGCACCTGCGCTCCGACGGGCGGCATACGCCGAAGCTTTATGTCGACGGCGGGCCGTCGCTGACCGGCACGGTCGGGCATCTGCGCATGGAGGGCCGCGAGGTCTTCAAACATGCGGTCGGCATGATCACCGACGTGATGAACGACGCCTATGCCGCGACCGGCACGACCTCGGCCGATCTCGACTGGTTCGTGCCGCATCAGGCCAATAAGCGGATCATCGATTCCTCGGCCGAGAAGCTGAAGATCGCGCCGGAGAAGGTGGTGATGACCGTCGACCGGCACGGCAACACCTCGGCCGCCTCGATCCCGCTGGCGCTCGACGTCGCGGTCAAGGACGGGCGCATCCGCAAGGGCCACCTGGTCATGCTGGAAGCCATGGGTGGCGGCTTCACCTGGGGCTCGGCGCTGATCCGCTGGTGAGCTGAAACGGCCGGTCGCGACCCAAGGTGGTTGACCGGGGCCTCTTGAGGCCATAGTGATAATGAAATCAGGGTGATAAGCGCGGCCGTCGGTTCCTGGGACCGGCTGTTCCGTTGTTGTTCCGGGGCTTGCATTGGGGGTCGACATGACGGGCAAAACCGTCACGCGCGCGGATTTGTGCGAGGCTGTCTATCAAAAGGTGGGGCTGTCGCGGACCGAATCGGCGCAGCTCGTCGAACTGGTCCTGAAAGAGATCACCGACTGCCTCGCCGAAGGCGAGACGGTGAAGCTGTCGTCATTCGGTTCCTTCGTCGTGCGCTCCAAGGGCGAGCGTGTCGGGCGCAATCCGAAGACCGGCCAGGAAGTGCCCATCGCGCCGCGCCGGGTGATGGTGTTCAAGCCGTCGAATATCCTCAAAGCCCAGATCAACGGCCACGACACGGCCGGCCTGAAGGACTGAGCGGCGCCCGCTTCGCGAGGCCTTCGGTCGATAGAGCCTGCCAACACGTCGTTTTGGATTGTCGGGCGGTCACGAATCCGTCACCGTTTCGCCGCTGGTCCTGGCTAAGGGATCGGGGCTCCGAAACAATTGGTTCGCTCAGTGGACAAGGCACCGGACGCATATCGCACGATTAGCGAGGTCGCCGAGGATCTCGACCTGCCGCAGCATGTCCTGCGGTTCTGGGAGACACGATTTGCCCAGATCAGGCCGCTGAAGCGCGGCGGCGGGCGACGCTATTACCGGCCCGAAGACATCGATCTGTTGAAGGGGATTCGCCATCTGCTCTATGGCGAGGGCTATACCATCCGCGGCGTGCAGCGGATCATCAAGGAAAGCGGCATCAAGGCGATCCAGGCGCTGGGCCGCGGCGAGGGCGGTTCGGCCCTGCCGAAGCCCGGCGGCCCCGATGTCGTCGGCTCCGACGACCAGGCGCCGGGCGAGGCCGCGCGGTCGCCGTCGGGCCTGCGCGCCAGCCTGAAGGGCCTGATCCCGGGTTTGCGCGGCGACACGCCCCATGCCGGCGACGAGGCGCGGGCGCGCGCCGAGCCGGGTTTCGCCGAGGATGAGCGGGAGCCGGACGATTTCGTCGAGCATGACGACGTGCACGAGCCGGCCGAGCCGCCGCCCAGTCCACTCCGGCAGGCCCCGACCCAAAGACCGGGCCCGGACCTGTCGGCCGGTCAGCCCTGGGCGCCGGCGGGATCCGGACCCCGGCCCGTCGCGCCGCCGTCGCGTGGCGGGCAGCCGGCCGTTGCGCCGGTGGCGAGCCATCACACCGCGCCAACCACGCTGCTCGCCGCCGACGACATCCGCAAGCTGCAATCCGCACTCTTCGAACTGACCGAGTGCCGCAAGCGGCTGGACCAGGCCTTCGAGACGCGCTGAGGCGCCGGCCGTCGGCGGGAATGGCGGGGCTTTCGAAACGACAGGCGGTTGACGAGCCAGCCTCGGCAGCGAGCCGGTCGCCGTCGCCGAGATTCGGGCGAAGCGATGCCGCCGCGCCTGACCGGCGATATCGATTATTTCGAGATGAGGAGGAAATTGGTCGGAGTGCAGAGATTTGAACTCTGGACCCCTTGCACCCCATGCAAGTGCGCTACCGGGCTGCGCTACACTCCGACCGTGGTGGGGATTTAGGCGCTTTTGCTCTGCGCCGCAAGCGGGCGGAAGCGGATATCCAGTGGGCTGTGCCGGTTGGCCAGCGCACAACCCCATATTATCCCTGACAGAACCCAGAAATGGCGCCAATGCTCGGTGTCGATGATCTTGCCCTCGAAGGCGAGGCCGCAATAGGTCGCGAAAACGGCGATCGCCAGGGGCTGCCAGGGCGCCCGCTTGAGGCAGGCGAACAACCCGGCGAACAGCGTCATGCCAACCAGCACGTGATAGGTGATGCCGGACAGCCAGCCGCCGGCGATGAACGAATCGAGATAGACGTTGTGGACGTCCTCGGTGAAATATTTGGCGAATTGCAGGGGGCCGAGCCCGAGCGGCTTGTCCAGCGCCATTTGCCAGCCATAGACATGGCGGCCGAAGCGGCCCATCGGGCCATTGTCGTAGCTCTGGTTGAAATTGGCCCGTTCGCGCATCAGGTCGGCGACCTTGTCGATCGACAGGAGCACGGTGACGAAGGCGAGCAGCAGGACGAGGCCGATGGCGACGATCAGCACCATGCGCTGGCGGGCGGCTTTCGATTCGGCAGTGACGAACATCAGCGCCAGCATGACCGCCGCCGAAAGCCCGAAATGGACCCAGGCGCCGCGCGAGAACGACAAGAGCAGGGCCACCATCAGCACGCCGAGCAAGGCGCCGGCACGCAGCATGGCAACCGGCGTGCCACGAAAGAACACCTGGATGGCGAGCAGCATGGGGAAGATAAGAAACGGCCCGAAAACATTGGGATCGTTGAAGGTTCCCTTCGCCCTTCCATAGAGGGTGAAGAGGTCGAAGGCGCCCGGGAACAGCCGGAAATAGCCGGAAATACCGGCGAGCGCGGCGATCAGCGCCGCCACCGTCCAGCCGCGCGCCAGGGCGTCGAGCCGCGCCTGCGTCCGTTCGGTCAGGATGGCGGCGAAGAACACCATGGTCACCGCCAGGTACCAGGAGACGGCGACCCAGGGCACGACCTTGGGTTCCGACAGCACCTGGATGGCCGAGACGGTCAGGCCGAAACAGTAGAACAGCAGCACGAAGACGAGCGGCAGCAGGCCCGACTGCAGCGTGATGGCGCCGGTCGCGACGAAGGCGCCAATGGTGATCAGGGCGCCGATCTCGTAGGGCGAGGGCTCGGCGAAGACGAAGGCGCCGCCGATCATCATCAGCCACAGGAGCTGCAGGCGCAGCCGCTCGGTCGGGCCGGCCGGCGTGGTTCGGCCGCGCCCAAGCAAAGGGAGCCGCGGTCTTGCGTCCGCGGCTCCGATCGGCGTCCCGGTCAGCGAGCCGCTGGCGCTCAAAAGGCGTTCTCGCGGTGGCTCGCCAGCGACAGCGGCGTCTTGGCGAGAATATAGAGGTCGAACAGCACCGACCAGTTCTCGATATAATAGAGGTCGTGCTCGACACGCCGCTGGATCTTGTCCTGGGTGTCGGTCTCGCCGCGCCAGCCATTGACCTGGGCCCAGCCGGTAATGCCCGGCTTCACCTTGTGGCGGGCGAAATAGCCGTCGACGACATCGTCATAGAGCTGGTCGGCGGCCTTGGCATGGACCGCGTGGGGACGCGGGCCGACCAGCGACAGGTCGCCCTTGAACACCACGTTGAACAGCTGCGGCAGTTCGTCGATCGAGGTCTTGCGGATGAACCGGCCGACGCGGGTGACGCGCGGATCGCCCTTGGTGACCAGCCGCGCGGCGGTGGCGTCGCTCTGGTCGGTATACATCGAGCGGAACTTGAACACCTCGATCAGCTCGTTGTTGAAGCCGTAGCGCTTCTGCCGGAAGAACACCGGCCCCTTGGAATCGAGCTTCACGGCGATCGCGGTGGCGAGGAAGATCGGCGACAGGGCGATCAGCGCGCAGGTGCCGACGATCTTGTCGAAGATCCATTTCAGCACGACGTCCCAGTCCTGGATCGGCTTGTCGAAGACGTCGAGCACGGGCACGTTGCCGATATAGGAATAGGCGCGCGGGCGGAACCTGAGCTTGGCGGTGTGGGCGGCGAGCCGGATGTCGACCGGCAGGATCCACAGCTTGCGCAACATGTGCAGCACGCGCGCTTCCGCGGTCATCGGAATGGTCACGATGACCAGGTCGACGCGGGTGCGGCGGGCAAATTCGACGAGGTCGTCGACGGTGCCGAGCTTGGGCACATTGGCCGCGTGCGCCGGCGAGCGCGCGTCGGTCCGGTCGTCGAAGGTGCCGCAGACGGTGACGTCGCTGTCGGTCTGGGCCTGGATCGACTGGATCAGCTCTTCGGCCGCCTCACCGCCGCCGACGATCACCGCCCGGCGCTGCAGCCGGCCGGCGCGCGACCACGAGCGGACGATCTGGGCGAGGCCAATGCGGAACACGGTGAGCACGCCGAGGCCGACGAGATACCAGGCACCGAGCCAGACCCGGGACAGCTCGACGCCGGCCTTGGTGAAGAAGGCGATCGCGGTGGCGACCAGGAAGACCAGGGTCCAGGCCACCAGCAGGCGGCCGAACTGGGCGACATGGGTGCGGAAGACGTGGACGTCGTAGAGCCCGGCGGCCTGGAAGGCGAGCAGGGTCAGCATGGTCAGCCCGAGCAGGCCGACGCTGGAGGCCCATTGGATGCCGTGGGTCGGGTAGACCCAGCCGAGATAGATGACCGCGCCGAGGAACATCACGACGGTGAATTCGATGAGACGGATGATGCCGGCGAGCACGACCGGCGAATAGGCGGTGCCGACGGCCTCGTCGGCGATCTTGGAGGCGAGCTCGGAGAGCTGGCGCCTGACCCCGCTGCCGGGCTTGGCCGCCGCGCCCGGTGTTGCCGCGGCATCGGCCGTTCCAGCCTCGACCGCCTTGATGATGTCTCGTCCCGTAAAGCCCAACATGATCGGGTCTCTTGTCTGTTTGTGAGGTCCGCCGTCACCGCCGGACCCGGCGCCTGGACCTACCTTTAAGGGACAAACCTTGCTTTTCGCTTGAGCATAGGGGATTGCGCGGCAGGCGATTTTCCTACCGCATCGCACCATAAACTGATTGTTAATCGTGACTTAATAGATCTCCAACAATCCCGACCAATACCGAGAAAAAGCCCCAATTCGGGCAGGCCTCAAGTTGATTCGATCACGGACTGAAACAATAGAAACCGTTTCTGTAATAATTGATCGCTGCCTTCAAAAACTTTGATCAATCCTGTCTGAACAACTTCACACTCGGGGGATACTAACGGAGCGAACGGCGCGGCTCGACCCGTGGACGTGCTTTCAGTCAACAAACCATATCATGGAGATTCCAATGACCCTGTTCACCCTGCACTCTGACGCAGTGCACAATTCCGGCCCGACCCTGTTCGCCCGTCTGCAGGCGCGCGCCTTCAGGCTGTTCGAGACGATCGCCGAGGGCTATTACGCCCGCCGCACCGCCGCCGAGCTCCGGACTTTGAGCGATCACGCGCTGCGCGACATCGGCATCAGCCGCTCCGAGATCGACCGGGTTTCCCGCTTCGGCCGTTGATACCGGGCCTTCGGGCCCTCATCGCTCCCTCATCGCTCCGCGCCGGCTGACCGCTGGCGCGGAGCGATGCGTTTGAAGGGGCTTCAAGGGGCCGGCGAAAGGTCAGACGGCGCGCCGGCCGAGCGCCTCGTCATAGGCGGCAAGCACACCGTCGGTCATGGCCGCGATCGAAAATTCCCGGCCGATCCGCTCGCGCAGGCGCGCGGCCGAGGCTTCGGCCGCGGCCGGGTCGTCAAGGCTGGCGGCGATCGCGGCGGCCAGCGCCAGAGCATCGCCGGGCCGGATCAGCAATCCGGCATCCGGTCCGAAAATCTCGCCGATGCCGCCCACCGCGGTGGCGATCTGCGGCAGGCCGGCGGCGCCGGCTTCGAGCACGACATAGGGCAGGGATTCGGCGCGTGAGGGCACGACCATCAGCCGGCCGCGCGCGAAGGCCTCGCGGGCGGGCAGCGCACCGGGCCAGATGATGCTGCCGGTCAGGCCGAGCCGCTCGGCCTGGTCCTGGAACAGCCCGGCATCGGGCCCGGCGCCGACCAGGGTGGCGGTCAGCCGGCGGCCGTGGCGCCGGAGCTCGGCGATCGCGTCGATCAGCACGTCGACACCCTTCAGGTGGCGCAATTCGCCAATGAACAGGAGATCGGTCATGGCCGCGGCGCCGGGCGCGGCTGTCGCGTCCAGGCGCGCCACCGGTTCGAACTCGGCCGGCCCGACGCCGTTATGGACAACCTTCACCAGGCCCTTCGGCTCGCAGACCTTGGCGCGGAAGGCATCCCGGCCAAAGGCGCTTTCGAACAGGAACAGGTCGGTGCGCGCGGCCAGCAGGCGTTCGAGCGTCAGATAGACCAGCCCGACCGGCGTCCGGCGCGAATAGTGCAGGCTGCCGCCATGGGGCGTGTAGACCTTCAGCCGGTCGCCGCCGACGAGGCGGGCATAAGCGCCGCCCTTGGAGCCATGGCCATGGACCACGTCGACATTCATTGCGGCGAGCCGGCGGGCGACGTGGCGGCCGGCCGACCAGTCGGACGGGCCGAGGTCGCGGCTCATCGCCACGCGGGTGACGCCGAGCGCGAGCTCGGCGTCGAGCGCGGTGAGGATGCCGGCGGCCCGCTCGCCGCCGGTCGAGGCATCGGCGACGATGCCGACGCGGTGGCCGCGGGCCGACTGCTCGCGGGCGAGGTCGACGACATGGCGAAACAGCCCGCCGACCGGCGAGCGCATGACGTGCAGGATGGCGCGCGGCATCAGAACCAGCGTTCGCGGACGACCACGGTGTCGCCCGGCATCAGCGGATGGGTCAGCGGCACGTCGGCCCGGTAGGGCTGGCCGTTGACCTTGCGGGTGACCTCGATCTTCCAGCGATTGGCGCGCGGCGAGAAGCCGCCGGCAATGGCGACCGCATTTTGCACGGTCATGCCGCTGACATAGGGAAACTGGCCGCCGGCGAGCACTTCGCCCATGATGAAGAACGGCCGGTAGGTCTCGACTTCGACCGAGACGCTGGGGTCGCGGATATAACCGCCGCGCAGCTTGGCGGCGATGTCGGTGCCGAGGCCCTGGGTCGAGCGGCCGGCGGCCGGCAGCGCGCCGATCAGCGGCATGGAAATATTGCCCGAGGCATCGACGGCGTAAGAATTGGTCAGACCCTCCTGGCCGAACACCACGACGCGCAGCCGGTCGCCGGTGTCGAGCAGATAGGGGCCTTGCGGGGCGATGGCCTCATGCGGCACGATCGTGCCGGTGTCGCCGTTCAGCGGTCCGACGACGCCACGGGTCGTGTCGACCAGCACGCCCGGGCCGGAATTGGGCGTGCCGCCGGCGCAGCCGCCGAGCGCCAACGCGACAGCGCAGGTCGTAAGCGCGATGAGCCGACGCATTACGTTCAGTCCTTGATAACCACGGTCTTCATGAGCGCGATCATGCGGCGGCGTGGTTAAGAAAAGCCCAACGCGAAGCCGGTGCGGTTGCAGGAATTAACGCGATGGCAACCCTAATGATTTCTTATGCGGGCTCGGGAAGCAGTGGTTCAGGGTGCCGATGATGCGTGGGTTTGGCGGCCAACAAGGCCCGGATGAAGCGGGGGCGCCGCAGCGTGGCGAACTCGACCTCTCCGCGCTCGGCCAGGCGATTTGGGCCAAGCGCCTGTGGATCGCCATTCCCTCGGCGCTGGCGCTGATCGGCAGCCTCGTCGTGGTCAATATGACCACCCCGACATACCGGTCGGAAGCCCGCATCCTGGTCGAGAGCGGCGACAACGCCTATACCCGCTCGGAGGTCGACCGGGCCGGCGCCAGCGACCGCTCCGCGGTCGATCAGGAAGCCGTGCTCAGCCAGGTTCAGGTGGTGCTGTCGCGCGATATCGAGCGTAGCGTCGCAACCCAGCTCGAACTCGGCCGGCGCGCCGAGTTCGACCCGGTGCTGCGCGGCTTCAATCCGATCAAGCAGGCACTGATCCTGGCCGGCCTCGCCGAGGATCCCTTGCGCATGACGGCCGACGAGCGCGTGCTGCGCAGCTATTTCGAGAAGCTCACGGCCTATCAGGTCGACAAGTCCAGGATCATCGCGATCCAGTTCGAATCGCAGGATCCGCGCCTGGCGCCGGAAGCCGCCAACGCGGTCGCCGATCGTTTCCTGGAGGCCCAGCAGGCCAGCAAGCGCCAGCAGACCCGCTCGGCGTCGCAATGGCTGTCGGTGGAAATCGACGGTCTGCGCCAGAAGGTCGAAGAGGCCGAGGGCCGGGTCGAGAGCTTTCGCGCCCGCTCCAACCTGTTCGTCGGCTCCAACAATACCAGCCTGACCGCCCAGCAGCTGGCCGAGGTGAACAGCCAGATCGCCACGGCGCGGGCGCAGCAGACCGATGCCCAGACCCGCTCGCGGCTGTTGCGCGATTTCCTGCGCGCCGGCCGCCCGATCGAATCCGGTGACGTGGTCAATTCCGAGATCATTCGCCGGTTGAACGAGCAGCGTGCCTCGGTCCAGGTGGCACTCGCCGAACAATCCTCGACGCTCGGACCGCGCCACCCGCGCATTGCCGAGTTGCGGGCGCAATTGACCAGTCTCGACAGCCAGGTGCGTTCGGAGGCCGAAAAGCTGGTCCGCGTGCTGGAGAACGATGCAAGGCTCGCCGGCGCCAGGGTCGAATCGCTCGGCCAGACGCTCGACCAGGTCAAACGCCAGGCGACGCAGGCGAGCGAGCAGGAGGTGCAGCTGCGCGTGCTCGAGCGCGAGGCGAAATCGCACCGCGACCAGCTCGAAGGGCTGCTGGCCCGATACCGTGACGCGACGGCGCGCGACAGCCTGAGCGCCATGCCGGCGGATGCCAGGATCATCTCGCGTGCGACCATTTCCAATGTTCCGGCTTTCCCGAAGAAGCTGCCGACCGTCCTGATCACCACGCTCGGCACCGTGCTGCTGGCGATCGGCTGCGTCGCCACCGGCGCCCTGATGAGCGGCGGCGTGCAACGCCCGGCGCGCCAGGACGACGGCGAGACGCCGCCGGACGACAAGATGCCGGTGCTGGATGCGCCTGACATCGCGCCACATATGGCGACCGCGATCCATGAGCCGCAGCCGGATCGCCGGGCCATGTCCAGTGCCACCATGTCCAGTGCCACCATGTCCAGTGCCACCATGGCCAGTGCCACCATGGCCGGTCGGGGGGCGCCCAGCCCGGAGATCGCCATCGAGAGCGACGGCAAGGCGTTCGAGGACGATCTGGCGCAAGACCTGGCGCAAGAAGACCTGGCGCAAGAGCTGGCGGAGGATCCGGCGCCGGAGGCGCGTCCCGAGGCCGACGGCACGCCGGCCCAGAGCATTTCCGGCCTGGCCGCGCGGCTCGACGCGACCGGCCAGCCGATGCGCCGCACCCTGATCCTGGCGACCTCAGCCGGCCTTGCCGCCACCGGCGTGACGCTGGCGCTCGCCCGGCAATTCGCCGCCAACGGCCGGCGGGTGGTGATGATCGATCTCGACAGCGACAATGCCGCCTTGTCGGCGCTTGCCGGCAACGGCGCACCGGGCCTTGCCGACCTCCTGGCCGAGCGGACCTCGTTCGCCGAGATCATCCATCGCGATCCGGCCTCGCGCGCCCATCTGGTGCCGCTCGGCCGGCGCCTGCCCGGCATGCCCGCCGTCACCGACGACGAGAGGCTGTCCTTTGCGATCGGGGCGCTGACCAGGACCTATGACGTGGTGCTGATCCTGGCCGGCCGGCTGTCGACCGCGAGCCAGGGGTTCTCGCGGGTGGCCGGCTTTGCCAGCGACGCGGTGATCATCGGCGATACCAGCGCGTCGGATCCGGCGGTGGTGGCTGCCTATGCCGCGCTCGATGACGCCGGGTTGAAGCCGGTGACGGTGATGCTGGCGGTGGCGGAGGCGGCGGTCGCCGCCGCCTGACCGGCGGTGGCGCTCAGGCCGCGGCCTGGCCGCGGGCGCGGCGCAGCGACTGGACCAGCGGCCATAGCCGGTCCGACTGCTTGATCGCGCGTTTCAGCCGCATCGCCGCGCCATAGGCTGCGGCGGCCGCCTGGCCGCGCCAGGTGACCGGGACGAACTGGTCGAACAGGGCATCGACGCCGTCGCACAGGCTCGACTTGTAGCGGGCCTTGCCGGCGCCGAGATCGAACACGGCGAGGCCGCGCTCGCAGCAATGGCGGATCAGGTGGTTGAGCAGGATCTCGCCCGGGCTCTCGCGGGTCATCGGTCCCGATGTCATCGCATTGAACATGCCGCAGAAGCGGCCACCCGAGACGGTGCCGCCAAAGATCGCCACGGGCTGGCCGGCAACGGTGAGGGCGTAGAGCTCGATGACCGGCTGGCCGGCGGCGAGCCCGCGGGTGGCGGCGGCAAGGATGAATTCGCGGGCGCAAGGCTTGGCAAAGGCGTTGGGAATGCCCAGTTCGCGGCAGCGCGCGGCCTTCTGCGCGAGGAAGATGTCGGTGAAGGCTTCGACCTCGGCACGGCTGGCGGCCTGGCGGAAGGCGACCTCGCCATGGGCGCCGAGCGCCTTTTCCTTCTTGCGCAGCTTGCGGCGCGCCGGGCCCGACATGGCGGCGCCGAGGATGGCTTCCGGATCGGGGCCGAGCCGCAGGTGATAACCCGAGGACGGCGACGGCTGGCTCGTGATCAGCCGGAGCGGATTGTCCATGCCGGCCCAGCTGACCGGTTGGCCGACGAGGCGGTAGAGATCGATCCGGCGCGGCGCGTTGCGGGCGATCTCGGCCAGCATGGCGCGCATCATGGCCGGATCGCAGGCGGCGGCGAAGGCCGGGCGCCAGAGGCCGAGGCTGAAATTGCAGTGCTTGCCGCCGATGAAGCTCGCGACCGACAGCCCGCGCTCCTCGGCGATCGCCAGCGGCAGGAGAGCCTGCGGACGGCCTTCGGCATCGGCGATGATGGCCAGGCACGGCGTGGCGCCGCGGCCGAGCGTCGAGAAGAAGCACGCCGCCCAGTCATAGCGCTGGAACGCGCTGAAAACGGCATCGGCTTCGAGATCGCGCCAGACGGCTTCGGCCTCGGCGAAGCCTGCGGCAATGCGCAGGCTGAAACGCTGCGCATCTGCCAAGGCGTCGCCGTGATGGCCATCAGGCGCCGTGTCGATGGTCAGGGTCATCTGCTTGTCCGGAGCACGGCCTCATGGCTAGCAAAGAAGTCTCAACAATCTGTTGTGTTGCTTGGTTTCGAGGGGCCGGCGACCGTTGGCCGGGGCGCCCGGCGCCGGTCAGTCAGCCAAGGCCGGTCAGCCAGATTGGCCCAGCCAAGTCTGCTCAACCAAGTCCGGCGCCGCCTTCGCGGGTCTCGCGCAGATAGTGGCTCGGCGGGGTTCCCAGCATGCGCTTGAACATGGTCGTGAAGGCCGCGACGCTTTCGTAGCCGAGATCGAGGGCGACGCTGGTCACCGCTTCGCCGGCGGCAAGGCGGGGCAGGGCCGCGAACAGGCAAGCCTGCTGGCGCCAGGCCGACAGGCTCAAGCCGGTTTCGCGGCGGAAGGCGCGGGTGAAGGCGCGCCGGCTCATGGCGAGCTGGTCCGCCCATTCATCGATGCGGGCATGGGGCGAGGGGTGTTCGAGAAAGCGCCGGCACAGCATGGCGAGCCGCGGCTCGGCCGGAAATGCGAGACCGAGCGGCCGTTCCGGCAAACGCGGAATTTCCAGCGTCATCAGCGCCATGACCAGGCCGGCGCGGCTCATCGGCTCATGCTCGAGCGGCAAGGTGACCGCCTCGACGACCAGGCTGCGCATCAGGTCGGTGACGGCAACCACCCGGATGCCCTCGGGCAGGCCGCCGATCGCGCCGGGCATGACATAGACCGAACGCATGCTGACCCGGCCGAGCATTTCGACCGCGTGCTCGATGCCGGCCGGGATCCACAAGGCATGGCCGGCCGGCACGACCCAGCGGCCGATGCCGGTCGAGACGGTGACCACGCCGGCCAGCGCGTAAAGCAGCTGGGCGCGCGAATGCCGGTGCTTGTTGACCAGGTAGCCCCTGGGATAGTCGCTGGCGAGCGCGATGGTATGGCCATCGGTGCTCTCCAGCCAGGCGCGCCGCTGACCGTCGATGTCGAGGCCGGGGCGCGGGAGCAGGTCTCGTTTGGGGCGGTCCACGGTTTGGCCCAGTCGCGAAAGAACTAGACCAGATCACGCAAGCAGGTCAGTCCGCAAGCGCTATCCTGCACTCGAAACGCCCGCGCTCCGGCCGCCGGGCCCCCTAGCGTTCGACGATGGAGCATTCCGTGACCCAATCCGCCACGACGGCCGATCCAACGGCCGCGGACAATACCGCCTTCAAGGTCATTGCCGCGCTCGGCTTCTGCCACCTGCTCAACGACATGATGCAGTCGCTGCTGACGGCCATCTATCCGATCCTGAAGACTGATTTCGGGCTGGATTTCGGCCAGATCGGCCTGCTGACGCTCACCTTCAACGTCACCGCGTCGCTGTTCCAGCCGCTGGTCGGCCTCTATACCGACAAGCGGCCGCAGCCTTATTCGCTGTCGGTCGGCATGGGCTTCACGCTGGTCGGCCTGATCCTGCTGGCGGTCGCCCATCACTATTGGCTGCTCTTGATCTCCGCCGCGCTGGTCGGGCTGGGGTCGGCGGTGTTCCACCCCGAAGCCTCGCGGGTGGCGCGCATGGCGTCCGGCGGGCGGCACGGCCTTGCCCAGTCGCTGTTCCAGGTCGGCGGCAATGTCGGTTCGGCGATCGGACCGCTGCTGGCCGCCTTCATCGTGCTGCAGAAGGGCCAGGCCAGCATCGCCTGGTTCTCGATCGCGGCGCTGGTCGCGATGCTGGTGTTGTGGCAGGTCGGCAATTGGTACAGCCGGCATCGCGTTGCCGCGGCCGGGCGGTCGGTCGCGGTGCCCGCGCTGGCGCTGTCGACCCGCAAGGTCGTGCTGGCGCTGACCGTGCTCGGTGTCCTGGTGTTCTCGAAATATGTCTATATGGCCAGCCTGACGAGCTACTACACCTTCTATCTCATCGAGAAATTCGACGTCTCGGTGCGCGACTCGCAATTGCTGCTGTTCCTGTTTCTCGGCGCGGTGGCGGTCGGCACCATTGTCGGCGGTCCGATCGGCGACCGGTTCGGCCGCAAGCTGGTGATCTGGGGATCGATCCTGGGCGCGCTGCCGTTCACGCTGGCCTTGCCTTATGCCGGCGGTCTCGCCTGGACCGCGGTGCTGACCGTGCTGATCGGCCTGATCATGGCCTCCGCCTTCTCGGCCATCATCGTGTTCGCCCAGGAACTGGTGCCCGGCAAGGTCGGGCTGATCGCCGGCCTGTTCTTCGGTTTCGCCTTCGGCATTGGCGGCATCGGCGCCGCCGTGCTGGGCGCCGTCGCCGATGTCAGGGGCATCGAATATGTCTACTGGATCTGTTCGCTCCTGCCGCTGGTGGGCCTGTTGACCGTGTTCCTGCCCGACATGGAGGCGGCGCGGGCCAAGGGGGCCCAAGTCCAGGCGGCCTGAAGGCCTCGAACAGGCAGCCTCCGCCAGCTGCAACTCATGCGCGCGAAATGTTTCTGAATGTAAGCAGTACTACCAAATCTCAATCAATGGCCGGCATGGTGGCTGGAGGAATTGCCGCGCGATCGGCGCGGCCGGCCAGAGGATTGATGCATCGCCATGAGCGGGATCCGGATGTCCGCCTACAAGGCGGGTCTCGAAACGCTGTATTTCACCGGTGCGCATCGGGTGCTGCGCCCGGTCTTCGGCGGGATCGGCGCGATTTTGATGCTGCATCACGTCCGGCCGCGGGAGCGGCAGGACTTCGCGCCCAATTCCCTGCTCGAGGTGACGCCGGAATTTCTCGAAAGCGTGGTCGAGCGGGTGAGGGCGCGCGGTTTCGACATCGTCACGCTCGACGAGCTCGGCCGCCGGCTGACCGAAGGTGATGACGGCAGGCCCTTCGTCGCCTTCACCTTCGACGACGGCTATCGCGACAACCTGGAATTCGCCTATCCGATCCTGAAGCGCCACGGGGCACCGTTTGCGATCTATCTGCCGACAGCTTTCACCGAACAGCGCGGCGAGTTGTGGTGGCTGGTGCTGGAGCAGACGATCCGCACCCAGCGGGCGGTGGTGGCGCTGATCGCCGGCAAGGTCGTGCATTTCGACTGTTCGACCGCGGCGCTCAAACGCGAGGCCTACCAGGAGATCTATTGGTGGCTGCGCTCGCTGCCAGAGACCGAGCTGCGCGCCTATGTGCGCGATCTCGCCGCCCGCCACGGCCTCGACTTCCGCGACACCTGCCGCAAGCTGTGCATGACCTGGGACGAGATCGAGACGCTGGCGGCCGATCCGCTGGTCACCTTCGGCGCCCATACGGTCAATCATTACATGCTGGCGAAATTTCCGCCCGAGACCGCGCGCAATGAAATGCAGCAGTCGAAGGCGATCATCGAGGCGCGGCTCGGCCGGCCGGTGAAACACTTTGCCTATCCGGTCGGCGACCCGACCTCGGCCGGTCCACGGGAATTCCAGCTGGCCCGCGAACTCGGCTTCGAGACCGCGGTGACCACCCGGCCCGGACTGATCTTCGCCGAACATCGCGATCACCTGACCGCGCTGCCCAGGGTTTCGCTCAACGGCCATTTCCAGTCGTTGCGCTATTTCGACGTGCTGTTGTCCGGCGCGCCGTTTGCCTTCTTCAACCGGTTTCGCAAGGTCAATGCGGCCTGAACCGAGGCAATAGCCGGGTTTGAGCCGCTAGGCGTCGGCGTGAACGCGGAACAGGCTGTCGACCAGGGCGGTTTGGGCGGCGCCTTCGTCTTTCAGGAATTCGGCCATCTCGAAGTCGTCGACGCCGCCGTGGCGGGTCGCTTGCCATTCGTGGCGCACGAACAGGCGGCCGCTGGCGCGATCAAGGATCAGTGCCCACCAATCCTCGTCGGCCGGCGACGGGCCGCGGGCGCTGCGGTAAAATTCTCGCTGGATGACGGCCATGCTCGGTCCCTCGCGTGATGTCCCAAGAGGCATAGGGGAATGGCGCGGTGATGCTACATCCCGGCCCGAAGCGGTCAATTTCAAACTGAAACCGGAGGCAAATCGGCCGCGGCTTTCATGGGCTTTGGAAAAACCGCCTGAAGGCGGTCGCGAGAAGGCCTGAATCAGATAGTTTGTGCAGGACGCAGCCGCGCCCGCGGTTCGCCCAAACCGAACGCACGATGTCAGATCAAACCGGAACAAGACCTTTCTCGCCCTTCGAATGGATGCTGTCGCTGCGCTATCTGCGCGCCCGACGGAAGGAAGGCTTCATTTCGGTGATCGCCGGCTTTTCGTTCATCGGCATCATGCTGGGGGTGGCGACCCTGATCATCGTGATGGCGGTCATGAACGGCTTCCGCAAGGAACTGCTGGGCAAGATCCTGGGCGTCCAGGGCCATATGGTGATGCAGCCGATCGACCAGCCGCTGACCGACTATGCCGAGGTCGCCGAGCGCCTGATGCGGGTGCCCGGCATCCGGCTGGCGGCGCCGATCGTCGAGGGCCAGGCGCTGGCGACCTCGCCGTTCAACGGCGGCGGCGTGATCGTGCGCGGCATGCGGGCGCAAGATCTCCGGCGCCTGCCGCTGATCTCGTCCAGCATCAAGCAGGGCGGCCTTGAGGATTTCGATACGACCGAGGGCGTGATGGTCGGCCAGAGGCTGGCCAACCAGCTCTCCCTCAGGCTCGGTGACATGCTCACCCTGGTCTCGTCCAAGGGCGCCTCGACGCCAATGGGCACGACGCCCAGGATCAAGGCCTATCCGATCGTGGCGATCTTCGAGGTCGGCATGACCGAATATGATTCGGCCTTCGTGTTCATGCCCTTCGCCGAGGCGCAGGCCTATTTCAACCGCGACGGCGACGCCACCAGCATCGAGGTCTATACCGACAATCCCGACCAGGTCGACCGCTACCGGCGGGAGGCCTCGGCGGCGGTGGAGCGGCCGACCTTCTTCGTCGACTGGCGCCAGCGCAACGCGACGTTCTTCTCGGCCCTGCAGGTGGAGCGCAACGTCATGTTCATGATCCTGACGCTGATCGTGCTGGTGGCGGCGCTGAACATCGTCTCGGGCCTGATCATGCTGGTCAAGGACAAGGGCAGCGACATCGCCATCCTGCGCACCATGGGGGCGACGCGCGGTTCGATCATGCGGGTGTTCCTGATCACCGGCGCCTCGATCGGGGTGGTCGGCACGCTCGCCGGCTTCGCGCTCGGCGTGCTGGTCTGCCTGAATATCGAGAGGATCCAGGAATTCGTCTCCTGGGTCACCGGCACGACCTTGTGGGACCCGACCGTGCGCTTCCTGACCAATATTCCGGCCGACATGTCGACCGGCGAGACTTTTTCCGTGCTGATCATGGCGCTGGTCCTGTCGTTCCTGGCCACGCTCTATCCATCGTGGCGGGCCGCCAAGCTCGATCCGGTCGAGGCGCTGCGTTATGAGTGAAACGACCGAACAAGAACCGCCGGTGCTCTGGCTGAAGGCCGTCGAGCGCAGCTACAAGCAGGGCGAAGCCGCGCTCGATATCCTCAAGGGCGCGGAATTCGCGGTCTGGCCCGGCGAAAGCGTGGCGTTGATCGCGCCCTCGGGCACCGGCAAATCGACGCTGCTGCACATTGCCGGCCTGCTCGAAGCGCCCGACGCCGGCGAGGTCTATGTCAGCGGCGTCGCGACCTCGGGCATGGCCGACAGCGATCGCACCCGCATCCGCCGCACCGAGATCGGCTTCGTCTACCAGTTCCATCACCTGCTGCCGGAGTTCACCGCGCTCGAGAACGTCATGCTGCCGCAGATGATCCGCGGGCTGACCAAGAAGGAAGCCAAGACCCGGGCCGGCGAACTGCTCGGTTATCTCGGTCTTGCCGAGCGCCTGAACCACAGGCCGGCGGAACTGTCGGGCGGCGAGCAGCAGCGTGTCGCCATCGCCCGGGCGGTGGCCAATGCGCCGCGCCTGCTGATGGCCGACGAGCCGACCGGCAATCTCGACCCGAAAACCGCCGACCATGTCTTTTCGGCCCTGACGCAGCTGGTGCGCGCCTCGCGCCTGGCGGCCGTGGTCGCCACCCACAACATGGAGCTCGCGGCGCGGATGGACCGGCGCGTCACCATTCGCGACGGCCTGGTGGTCGAGCTTTAGGCTGTCACCATCCCGCTCGTCATGGCTGGCCTTGGGCCGGCCATCCACGCATCGTCTTGACCGAGGAAGACGTGGATGGCCGGGACAAGCCAACGGCCATGACGAAGCGAAAAGCGCCGTCTCAATCGCCCGAATTCGAAGCCTTGCGGATATCCGACGGCGTTCCGCCGAAACGGCGGCGGAAACAGCGGTTGAAATAGGACAGGTCGCCGAAGCCGACATCATAGGCGATCGTGCTGATCGACCGGCCGGCGAGGCGCGGGTTGGTCAGCATGCGGCGGGCGCGCGCCAGACGTTCGGCCAGGACGAAGTTTGAGAACGAGGAGCCGTCCGCCGCGAACAGCTTGCGCACGTAGCGCTCGGAAATGCCGTGATGCGCGGCGATGGCCTCGACCGACAGGCCGGGGTCGCCCAGCCGCCTGGTGACGTCGGCTTTGACGGCATCGAGCCGGGCGGCCCGCAAGCCTCTCGCCTTGGCGGTTTCGGCGGCATCCCTGTTGGCGCCGAGCGTGAGCGCCAGGAGGTCGTGGACATGGGTCGCCACCTGTTGGCGCAGGGCAGGGCCCGACGGCATGTCCATGGCCTGGAGCATCCCGAGATAGCCGATGAGCAGGCGCTGTGCCTCGAGGTCACGTGGCAAAGTGCGCATCAGCACGCCCGAGAGGTCGCCGACCATCGGCACCAGCACGCGCGACGGCACGCGCAGGCTCAGGAAGCGCAGGTCGGAACGGTAGGTGAAGCTGCCGGCTTCCGCGCTCGTCGTCATGATCGCGTCGCCGCCGCTGATCTCGGCCTCCCGTCCGCGGTGGCGCATGACCCCGCCGCCGGACAGGGCGGCGAGCCAGATCAGGTCGTCGCTGTCGGCCAGTCCCGTCGGATGAGCGCAGCGCTGCCGCGCGGCGGTGCCGGTCGCAAAGCTCAGCTCCGGCATGGAGCGGAGCTGCACCTCGATGTCGCACGGATCGTCATCCAGCGACTCGATGTCAACCCGCAGGATGGCCCGGCCATAGACCTCGCGCAGCACGTCGATGCGCTCGGCCGGCGGGATATTGCGGGTCGAGAATCCGAAGGATGCACATTCGTCCATTCAGGGCCGTCCTGTCCGTATCGATGTTCCGCTGCGCCCAAGTCCGGCCGACCGGTCCTATTTAGGGTGCTCGCGGATCAGCGCCAAGCCGGCGGTATCGAAGCCAAGGCGCATTTCAGCCCGACGAGCCTTCGGCACGCGGGCCGTGTCGTCATTGCAACAATGGCGCCCCGATCTCCGCGATGGGCTGCCGCCAGGCGCCAGGGAGGAGGCCGGCGACG
The DNA here is from genome assembly GCF_005144885.1 of Phreatobacter stygius. Classification (NCBI taxonomy): domain Bacteria; kingdom Pseudomonadati; phylum Pseudomonadota; class Alphaproteobacteria; order Hyphomicrobiales; family Phreatobacteraceae; genus Phreatobacter; species Phreatobacter stygius. Next base: position 7,237,001 of record NZ_CP039690.1, on the reverse strand, counting down.
CCTCCAGGGAAGCGAGGCCGTGGTGACAGGGAGACGAGGGACCGGGGCATCCGGGCGCCGACCGCCGGCGGCACTCGCCAAGGCGTTGCTGATCGGGCTCCTCGGGGTCGGCGGGCCGCCGGACCGGGCCGGCGCGATCCAGGCCGCGCGCGCCACGGGGGTGCCGGATCGGGCCGTTCCGGCCGATCTCGTCGGCGCCTGGGCCTTCAGCGTGGCGATCGGGAACTATTGCAACCCGCTCGGCCATTGTTCTCCTGATAGCGGCGGCAGCATGTCCTTCACCATCAGAGCCGACGGGCAGGCCGAACATGCGCTGGTCGAGACGTCGCGCGTCGAGGGCTGCGGCCAGATCCGGACGCTGACGCGCAAGCGCGGCACGATCAAGGTCAATGGCCCGACGCTGGTCTTCCTGACGCGGTCGGGCACCTACACGTCGTCGAACGGTTGCCGGCCGGATCTGACCGGCACCTGGAACCTGGAGGCCCGCGACCTCGCGCCGCGCGCGCTGACCTGGCAACTGGTCGCCGACCCCGGCGCGCCCGGCCAACAGGCGCTGCGGCTGGTCGATCCGGAGAACCAGATGAGCGGCACCTACAGCCGGCGCTGAACCTGTCAATGCGATTCCGCACGATGGTCCAACACCTTGTCGTGGCGTGTGCTTTTCATACTGGTCGATCCGGAAGGGTCGAGGCGCAGGCAGCAGCCAACGCGCCGGGCTCCGGTCTCATCAGCGCGCCGACATCCTCTTGCCGCACCGGCGGAAGTTTTTGTTCACCACATGGGTTGCTTGTTTGTTCTCATGACTTGTCGTGAGAACAAATTGCGAACATGATCGCTGGGTCAACGGATGACGAAGGAGGCACTGATGGTGCGGACATTCATCGAAGACATGGCGGCGCTCGCCGCGCTCGGACTGTTCACCGGCATGGTCGCGGTCTGGGCACAGGCAATCCAGGGCCTCTGATCGGCTTGCCATTCGCCCGCTATCGACGGCCGCGATGCAAGCGGCTTGTGAAGTGCGGGGAGCTTCGCGTCAGTGGCGATTGATCGCCGCCGCGGCGCGGGGCAAAGCTGGTGGTGACCAAGACTCACTGCCAAGGGGAGGGACGACCGTGGCTCCACCACGTTTCGTACATCTGCGCGTCCACTCGTCCTTCTCGCTGCTCGAAGGCGCGCTCGGCATCGCCAAGCTCGCCAAGCTCGCCGCAGCCGACCGCATGCCGGCGCTGGCGGTGACCGACACCAACAATCTGTTCGCGGCACTCGAACTGTCCGACAAGCTGGCCGGCGCCGGTATCCAGGCGATCGCCGGACTGACGCTGGGCGTCGATTTCGCCGACCGCGAGGTCGATCCGCGCCGGCCCAATCTCGGCGGCATCAAGCCGAGGATCGCGCTGCTCGCGATGAGCGAAGAAGGGTATCGCAACCTGATGGCACTGACCTCCATGGCCTTCATGGAGAGCACCGATGTCGGCGACCCGAGCGTCGGCCTGGCGGCCTTGCAGCGCCATGCCGGCGGCCTGATCGCCCTGACCGGCGGTCCGCGCGGGCCGATCGACATGGCCTTGCGCGACAATCAGAGCGATCTCGCGCGCGCCCGGCTCGACCGGCTGACCGCCATCTATGGCGATGGGCTTTATGTCGAGCTGCAGCGCCACGGGCTCGACGAGGAGCGGGCGGTCGAACCGACGCTGATCACCGAGGCCTATGGCCGCGGCCTGCCGCTGGTCGCCACCAATCAATGTTATTTCGGCAGCGCCGCCGATTACGAGAGCCATGACGCGCTCGGCTGCATCGCCGGCGGCCGGGTGCTGGCCGATCCCGAACGCAAACACCTCACCCCGGACCACCGTTTCAAGACGCAGGCCGAGATGGTCGCGCTGTTCGCCGATCTGCCGGAGGCGATCGACAGCACGATCGAGATCGCCCGGCGCTGTCACTATCGGGCGCGCACGCGCAAGCCGATCCTGCCGCGCTTTTCGCTCGAGCCGGGTGGCGAGCCGGTCGATGAAGTGGCCGAGCTCAACCGGCAGTCGCGGGAAGGCCTGGCGCGCCGGCTCGCCGCCCATGGGCCGGCCGAGGGCCTGACCGTCAAGACCTACGAGGACCGCCTCGATTTCGAGCTCTCGATCATCGAGAAGATGCAGTTCCCGGGCTACTTCCTGATCGTGTCCGACTTCATCAAATGGGCCAAGCAGCGCGACATTCCGGTCGGGCCGGGCCGTGGTTCGGGCGCCGGCTCGCTGGTCGCCTATGCGCTGACCATTACCGATCTCGATCCGTTGCGCTTCAACCTGCTGTTCGAACGCTTCCTCAACCCGGAACGCGTGTCGATGCCGGACTTCGACATCGACTTCTGCCAGGACCGGCGCGACGAGGTGATCCGCTACGTCCAGGAGCGTTACGGCCGCAGCCAGGTCGCCCAGATCATCACCTTCGGCACCTTGCAGGCGCGCGGCGTGCTGCGCGACGTCGGCCGGGTGCTGGAAATGCCCTATGGCCAGGTCGACAAGCTGTGCAAGCTGGTGCCGCAGAACCCGACGGCGCCGATCACGCTCGACAAGGCGATCGAGGGCGAACCGAAACTGCAGGCCGCGCGCGACGAAGAGCCGGTGGTCAAGCGCCTGTTCGATATCGCGGTCAAGCTCGAAGGCCTGAACCGCCACGCCTCGACCCATGCCGCGGGCCTGGTCATCGGCGACCGGCCGCTGGTCGAACTGGTGCCGCTCTACCGAGACCCCAAGACCGACATGCCGGTCACCCAGTTCAACATGAAATGGGTCGAGCAGGCCGGCCTGGTGAAGTTCGACTTCCTCGGCCTGAAGACGCTGACCGTGCTGCAGAAGGCGATCGACCTGATCAAGCTGCGCGGCATCGCGGTCGATCTCGCCACCATCCCGCTCGACGACGCCAAGAGCTATGAAATGATGGCGCGGGGCGAGACGGTCGGCGTGTTCCAGGTGGAAAGCCAGGGCATGCGCAAGGCGCTGGTCGAGATGAAGGCCAGCCGCTTCGAGGACATCATTGCCCTGGTGGCGCTCTACCGGCCGGGCCCGATGGCCAATATCCCGGTCTATTGCGCGCGCAAGCTCGGCCAGGAAAAGGCCGAGTATCCCGACCCGCTGCTCGAGCAGGTGCTGGCCGAAACCCACGGCATCATCGTCTACCAGGAACAGGTGATGCAGGCCGCCCAGATCCTGTCGGGCTATTCGCTCGGCGAGGCGGATCTGCTCAGGCGCGCCATGGGCAAGAAGATCAAGGCCGAGATGGACAAGCAGCGCGAGCGCTTCGTCTCCGGCTGCACCGAACGCGGCATGGCCAAGGCCAAGGCCGACGAGATTTTCGACCTTCTGGCGAAATTCGCCGATTATGGCTTCAACAAGAGCCACGCGGCCGCCTATGCGCTGGTATCCTATCACACGGCCTGGTTGAAGGCGAACTATCCGGTCGAGTTCATGGCCGCTTCCATGACGCTGGAATTGTCGAACACCGACAAGCTGTCGGAATTCCGGCGCGAGACGCTCCGGCTCGGCATCACGCTCGAGCCGCCCTGCGTCAACCGCTCCGGCGTGCATTTCGACGTCGCCGAGGGGCGGGTGCTCTATGCGCTGGCCGCGGTGAAGGGGGTTGGCACGCAGGCCGTCGAGGCCATCGTCCAGGCGCGCGGCGACGAGCCGTTCCGCGACCTTGCCGATTTCGCCCAGCGCATCAACCCGAAGACGCTGAACCGCAAGACTTTGGAAAACCTCGCATCGGCCGGTGCCTTCGACGCGCTCGAGCCGAACCGGGCGCGCGCGGTGGCAGCGGTCGAGCAGGTGCTGGCCGAGGCGCAGCGCAGTTCCGAGGGCCGGCTGATCGGCCAGGACGAATTGTTCGGCGCGGGCGGGGCTTCGGCGATCCGGGTGCCCGACGTCGAACCCTGGCTGCCGGCGCGCCGGCTCGACGAGGAATACAGGGCGATCGGCTTCTTCCTGTCGGGCCATCCGCTCGACGACTATCAGGCGGCGCTGAAACGCCTGCGGATCGAACCCTTCGTCGATTTCGCGCGCAGCGTGCGCGGCGGCGCCAGCGCCGGCCGGCTCGCCGGGGTGGTGACGGCGCGCCAGGAGCGGCGCACCAAGACCGGCAACAAGATGGGCATCGTCACCTTGTCGGATGCGTCGGGCCATTACGAGGCGGTGCTGTTCTCCGAAGGACTGGCGCTCTATCGCGATCTCCTGGAGCCGGGGCAGGCGGTGCTGCTGTCGGTCGGCGCCGAGCTGCAGGGCGAAGACGTGCGCGTCCGGCTCCTCACCGTCGAACCGCTGGATGCCGCGGCCATCAAGGTCCAGAAGGGTTTTCGGGTTTTCGTCGAGGAGCCGGGCGCGATCGAGAGCATCGCCAAGCGCCTGGTCGCCAAGGGCGACGGCGAGGTCAGCCTGGTGCTGCGCCTGCCCGATGCCGCAAGCGAGGTCGAGGTGAAGCTGCCCGGCCGTTTCGCGGTCTCGCCGCAGATCGCCGGTGCCATCAAGGCGGTGGCTGGCGTCCAGGCGGTGATGGAGATGTGAGGCGAGGAGGCAAAGGCCATGGAGCTGAAACGCGGACGACTGATCGACCACGTGCATTTGCGAACGCGCGATCTGGCGGCCAGCAAGCGCTTCTACACCGCCGTGCTTGATGTTCTGGGCATTCAGGTCACCGACGGCGGCCAGCATTTCCATGCCGACGAGCTCTGGGTCGATGTCGGCGAACAATCTAGCCGCATTCACCTGGCGTTTCAGGCGGCTGATCGCGCCACCGTCGATCGGTGGTACCAGGCCGGCCTGGCGGCGGGCGGCACCGACAATGGTGGCCCGGGCGAACGGACCTACCATCCCGGCTATTATGCCGCCTTCCTCCTTGATCCCGACGGCAACAATATCGAGGCGGTCTATCACGGTCCGGCCGACCGTTCGGCCGATGCCGTGACGATCACCTGGGGCGGGCCAGCCTAGCGGCGGCCTCAGCGCGGTTCGGCGAGCGTCTTGCGCAGCGTCACGTTGAAGGCGGCGAAACCCTGGGCGGCAAAGAAGTGCTGCGCATCGAGATTGGCGGACCAGATATCGAGCGCAATCTCGTCGATGCCTTCAAAAAGCGCGCGGCCTTCGACATAGCGCATCAGGGCCGCGGCAACGCCACGACGACGCGCCGCCGCTGCGACCGCGATGTGCTGCACATAGAGGCGGGCCCGCGGCGGAGTGAGTGGCGTTTCCGGGCGCACCTGCACGTCGAACAGGACGTAGCCGACAGGGATGCCGTCGGTCTCGGCGATGCCGATGGCGCTGTGCGGTCCATCCAGCCGGGCCGCGAAGAATGTCCGCATCTCGACCGGATCGGCCGTCGGCTTGAAATCGCCTGGATAGAGCGCGGCGTGGAGACCCTGAACCACCTGATTGAGCTCGACGAGCCTGTCGAGATCAGCCTCCGTGGCGGCTCGCACGTCTACCGGCATCAAAACGCCTCCCGTCCGCAGACGCAGCCTGGATGGTCGCACTGTCGGTCAATGGCGGTCGATTTTCCAGCCATGCGATCGTCTCCGCCGGTCGGCCGAAGGGCGGCCTAGAGCCGCAACTCCTTCAGGCGCGCGGGCAAGGTGGCGATGGCGGCCTCGTCGGCATTGGCGAAGGCGAAGCGCAGGTGGCCTTCCTGCGCCGGACCGAAATAGCTGCCGGGCAGGCCGAGCACGCCGCGCCCGGTGGCCAGCGCCTCGGCGACCCGTTCGGCGCGCTCGTCGCCGAAGGGATGGCGAACATAGGCGAAATAGGCGCCGATCGATGAGATCGTCCAGCCCGGACAGGCCTGCAGGACGGCCTGAAACGCCTGGATCCGGGCATTGATGGTGGCACGCGTCGCGGCGCGCCAGTCGCTGAGGCCCTCGATCGCCCAGGCAAGCGCACCTTGGGCCGTCCGGGCCGGGCAGATCTGGAAACTGTCGAGGACTTTCAGGATCTGGCCAAGTGCTGCGGGTCCGGCGGTGATGGCGCCGACCCGGTGGCCGGGCACCGCATAGGCCTTGGAGAAGGAATAGAGCTGGATCACCGTGTCGCGCCAGGCCGGATCGGTGAACAGGCCATGAGCGCGGTTGGCGCCGGTGCCCAAGAAGTCGCGATAGGTCTCGTCGATAACAAGCGCGATGCCGCGCGCCCGCGCCAGCGCGGCGAAACGGGCAATGACGCCCTCCGGATAGATCGCGCCGGTCGGATTGTTGGGCGTGACCAGCACGATGGCGCGGGTGCGGGCATCGATCAGCGCTTCGGCTGCGGCCGGATCCGGCACGAAACCGCTTGCCGCGTCGCAGGCCAGCGGCCGCGCCTCGATGCCGAGCATGTTCAAGGTCATCTGGTGGTTGAAATACCAGGGGGAGGGCAGCAGCACGGCATCGCCGGCCCGGGCGACCGACAGGACGGCGGCGAGAAAGGCGAGGTTGCAGCCGGCGGTGATGGCGATGTCGTCAGCCGCGATCCGGCCGCCATAGAGCGTGCTGACCTCGGCGGCATAACGCGACCGCAGCGCATCGTCGCCGAGGATCGGGCCGTAGCGGGCAGTGTCGGGCCGGCCGGCGGCGGCGGCGAGCCGGTCGAGCAGCGGCTGTGGCGGGGCCGAACCGGGGGCTGCCTGCGACAGGTCGATCGGCGCGCCATGCGCGCCGTCGTAACGGGTCATCCAGGCGCGCGCTGCCGGAATGGGCGGCGTGCCGGTATCGACGACATCGGGATTCAAGGCGAACAAGGGCTCACCAGGCGCCGGTATTGGGCATCGAGGCCCAGGGTTCGGCTGACGGTTTGGCTTCGCCCTTCTGCAGGAGCTCGATCGAGATGTTGTCGGGCGAGCGGACGAAGGCCATGACGCCGTCGCGCGGCGGCCGGTTGATCACCACGCCGGCCTTTTGGAGCTTGTCGCAGGTGGCGTAGATGTCGTCGACCTCATAGGCGAGATGGCCGAAGCTGCGGCCGCCGGTATAGGTTTCCGGGTCCCAGTTATAGGTCAGTTCCAGGAGCGGCGCGCCGCGGCTGCCGAAGGCGGCGCCAGCGGTTTCGGCGCCCTTGCGGTCCTCCGGGGCCGCCAGGAACACCAAAGTGAACCGGCCCTTCTCGGATTCGGTGCGGCGAACCTCCACAAGACCCAGTTTGTTGCAGTAGAAATCGAGGGACTGGTCGAGATCGGTGACACGGACCATGGTGTGCAGGTAGCGCATGCGACCTCCCTTTGATCTGATGTGAGGGGCGATTGAGAATGGACGCGGAGTTGAAGACGGCGGCGACCGATCTGGCAAGCCTCGTCAGGCAATCCAGCCGTGCGCTGGCCTTTACCGGCGCGGGCCTTTCGACCGAATGCGGCATCCCGGATTTCCGCTCGCCGGGCGGCCTGTGGACAAAGAACAAGCCGATCCCGTTCGAGGCCTTCGTGTCAAGCCGCGCGGCGCGCACCGAGGCCTGGCGGCGCAAGTTCGTCATGGACGAGAGCTTCAAGGCGGCGGTGCCCGGCCGCGGCCACCGGGCGCTCGCGGCCATGGTGCGGGCAGGGCGGCTCGCCGGCATCGTCACCCAGAACATCGACAACCTGCACCAGGTGTCGGGGGTTCCCGACGACCGGCTGGTCGAATTGCACGGCAACGGCACCTATGCGACCTGCCTCGACTGCGCGCGGCGCTACGAGCTCACCTGGGTCAAGGCGGCCTTCGACGCCGGCGGCGGCGCGGCGCCCGACTGCACGGCCTGCGGTGGGCCGGTGAAGGCTGCAACCATTTCGTTCGGCCAGGCCATGCCCGAGGACAAGATGCGCCTGGCGCTCGACTGGTCGGTCGAGGCGGACCTGTTCATCGCGATCGGAACCTCGCTGGTGGTCCACCCGGCGGCCGGCCTGCCGGTGGCCGCCAAGCGCAGCGGCGCACGGCTCGTCATCATCAACCGCGAGGCGACACCGCTCGACGAGATCGCCGACCTGGTGATATCAGCCGACATCGGCACTTTGCTGGATCAGCTGATGGAACATCTGGCGATTGCGGGCGTTCACTGACCGATCGCAACGCGGCATCCACCAAATGTGTTCGTAATTGGAACGTGGCGCCATTTTATGGCTTTGCTGCCGCAAGGGCGATGTTATCCTTTTGTTAGAGAATCAGGCGGGGTGGGACCGGGGCCAACGGTTCCAATAGAGCGGCGGTGAGCGTGATGACGTCGGACGGTTCGGATCCGGACGGCCAGGGCGGCAAGAACAACCTTCACGCGCGGGTCGATGCCCAGACGACCATTGAGGAAGCGCCGGGAGATCTCGTCGAGATTTCCGGCACCATCAAATGGTTCGATGTGGCCAAAGGGTATGGTTTCATCGTTCCCGACGGCGGCGGGGCGGATGTGCTGCTGCATGTCACCAGCCTCCGGCGCGATGGTTTCCAGACGGCCTATGAGGGTGCGCGCATCGTGGTCGAGGCAACCGCCCGGCAACGTGGCCTGCAGACCTTCCGTGTGCTGTCGATGGATGATTCGACCGCCATTCATCCCTCCCAGATGCCGCCGGCGCGCACCCATGTCTCGGTGACGCCGACCAGCGGGCTGGAACGGGCCGAGGTGAAGTGGTTCAACCGGCTGCGCGGCTTCGGCTTCCTGTCGCGCGGCCCGGGCACGCCCGACATCTTTGTCCATATGGAAACCCTGCGCCGCTACGGGCTCACGGAATTGCGACCGGGCCAGTGGGTTCTGGTGCGTTATGGTGACGGCTCGAAAGGCCTGATGGCCGCCGAGGTCCGTCCCGACGGGGCGGCTTTCCCGGCCTCGCACTGAGCGCTGAACGGGACAATCCATGACGATCGATCGCCGCGCGGTGCTGGCCGCGGGGGCCTGTTTCCTGGTGGCGCCGCGCCTGGCGCTGGCGCGCGGCGTCATGAACCGGCTGGTGATCGCCACCCGGTCCGGGCAACGCCACGAATTCGCACTTGAACTGGCCAATACCGCCGAGACGCGCGCACGCGGCCTGATGTTCCGCCGGGACCTGGCCGATGGTCGCGGCATGCTGTTCGATTTCGGCCCGGCGGAGACCGAGGTGAGCATGTGGATGAAGAACACCTATATCCCGCTCGACATGATGTTCATCCGCGCCGACGGCACCATTCGCCACATCGCCGAAAACACCACGCCGTTGTCCGAGGCGTTGATTTCCTCGACCGGTCCGGTCAAGGGCGTGCTCGAGGTTGCCGGCGGCACGGCCGCCCGGCTCGGCCTGTCCGCGGGCGATCTGGTCGAACACCCCTTTTTTGGAACCTGAGCATGGTCGAGGATCGCCGCCGTGGCTTGCCGCGGCCCGGAGGCTCGGCTATTGCGAGGACGTCGGGGCGTAGCGCAGCCTGGTAGCGCGAGAGTTTTGGGTACTCTAGGTCGCTGGTTCGAATCCAGTCGCCCCGACCATTTCCGGCCCACTTGGGGAGGCTTTCACGTGGTGGCCCGCATCTACCGACCCGCCAAGACCGCGATGCAGTCCGGTCAGGCCAAGACCCAGGACTGGCGGCTCGATTTCGAGCCGGAAACGCCGCGCACCGTCGAGCCGCTGATGGGCTATACCAGTTCGACCGATATGCGCCAGCAATTGCGCCTCGACTTCGCGACGAAGGACGAGGCGATCGCCTATGCCGAAAAGAACGGCCTCGCTTACGAGGTGTTCGAGGCCGAGGTGCCGAAGCGGCGGCTGGCCGCCTATTCCGACAATTTCAAGTTCAATCGCATGGGCGCCTGGACGCATTGAGTTTCCCGGCCGGATCCTGATCGTGATCTTGCCAAGCCGTTGCCGCGGGCCCATAGGGGCCCGTGCCAAGTGAGTCATCCGGTCCCGTAGCTCAGCTGGATAGAGCGACAGCCTTCTAAGCTGTTGGTCGCAGGTTCGAGCCCTGCCGGGATCGCCATTCACTTTCCAGCGTTTGTATGGGTTTGCGGATTCGTCGCCCTCTCAGGCGCGCGGGCGTTACGACACAGCGTTACGACAAAAGAATCTAGTTTTGTTCACGCACAGCCCGCCGCTTCCTCTGCGCCGTGGCGATTTGTTTGACGGTTCGATGCACATAGAGGGGCAGGGTGGTGGCGTCCTTGCCGCTGGTCGCCCGGAACTCTGAATCGGTCAGTTCGGCGTCGCCGCCCTCGGTGTAGCCGCCGTGCCGGAATGAGGCGAAGGTGATCTCCTCCGGCAGATCTGCAAGTTTGCAGATCCGGCGAACCTCTTTGATCATGAAGTCCAGGCCGCCCTTCGGCGCCGGCCAGGGAAGCGGCCGGCCAGCTGTCGCATCGGGCCAATCACGTAACAAGGCATGGCCGACGTCACGTCCGGCGGTGAGCTTGTCGAGGCGCGCCTGCAATTCCGGAAAGAGAGGCGTACCGGTCGCCGGGTCGAATAGCGGCTGCCAGACCTCTTTCCGCTCCTTGTTTTTGTAGTGGACAATTCTGACCATGTCTGGCCGGGCCGGTGGTCGGTAGTGGGTCACCAGGAAGCGCCCGAAGATGTCAACCTCGCGCTGTTGCCACTCCCAAGCGTTCAGAGCAGCGGCGCTCAACGAAGCGCGGTCATTCGCGTCGGCGGTCGCCATGAACGCAAGCAACTGCTCATAGGTCGCTGGCGTGGTCTCATCGTAGACATCCTTCAGGCCCATCTTCGCGAAGGGATTGGCCTTCGGAACGACCGAGGGTTCGCAGCGGTGTGCGACGTTCCATGCGCGTCGGCAGGTCCGCATGGCATTGTTGATCGATGTCCGGCGCTCGCCGTCGCCCTTCTTGATCAAAGCGTCGAATAACGCATCGACGGCCTTGGGTGTGATCACCGAGATGAGCTGATCGCCGAAACGCTGCCCGTTCTTAAGCAAATATCGCGAAACGAGGGCGAGGTTGTTGCCGTGGTTCTTCCGCGTCTTCGCGCCGAGCCCCTTGAACCTCTTGTCGGCCTTGTACTCGGCCGCAAGCCAGTCGAATGACCCGCGGCGCGGAGCCGTGTTTGCTTGGGTCTGCGGCTCGCCGTCGTAGAGGCGCCATGTGTCGAACCGCTCACGAAGCTCCGAGCCTTTCGTGCGCGCGATGTCCGGATCCAGCCCAAGCGCCTGCCCCCGAACCGGGCACGGACCTCGCGGGTCATCCGGCGCGATCTTGTAGACCCAGCCAGGCAGGCTGAAATAATAGCCTACAAGCCGGCCCTTTTTGCGCACCGGCCGGACATACTTGCCCAGGTTCAGCAGTGTTTTCTTTGGCACAGCAGGCTCAGATGAGGGCGGCGAGGTCCGACGTCTCATTATTTGAGTCCGGTTCGGTTGTTGCGGCAAGCCACTTGTCAATTTCGATGCGCACCCAAACGGCCGTCCGACCGCGCATGAGCGTAGGGCCAGGGGCGCGGCCCCTCCTCACGTCCCTGAGCATGTGGCGCGGGGTCTCATACCCGAGATACGTCGCGGCGTGCTCTTTGGTCAGTACCGCCGGCCACATTGGGAAGACCGAGGTCATGACCACCTCGCCATCTTCTGCGGCGTACGGCGTGTCTCATTCGGGTAAACCCCGGTGCGACACTCGTATGAGACAGAAAGTGCGTCGCAATAGGGTTGACTTTGGAATTCTGAGACATTATCACGGAATGGTCTAGACCCAAAAGAGACGGAAGGGGTTCGGCCATGGCCATTTACGGATATGCCCGCGTCAGCACTTCGGATCAGAACTGCGAAATCCAGGTTGCCGCATTGCGCGCCGCCGGATGCTCTGTCGTTCGTGAGGAGAAGCGGTCGGGCACGACGCGCACCGGTCGCGAGGAACTGACGACCATGCTCGCCTTCCTTCGCGAAGGCGACACGCTGATGGTGACCCGCATCGACCGCCTCGCCCGTTCGATCGGCGATCTTCAGGATATCGTTCGCGATCTGCGCCGCCGCGGCGTGGCACTTCGGGCGACCGAGCAGCCGATCGACACATCGACGGCCGCCGGCAAGGCCTTTCTCGACATGCTCGGCGTCTTCGCCGAATTCGAAACTAATCTCCGGAAAGAGCGTCAGGCCGAAGGTATCGCCAAGGCCAAGGCCGCGGGTGTCTACAAGGGGCGCCCGCCTTCGATCGATGCCGCCGAGATCAAGCGGCTTCATTCCGAGGAAAAGATCGGGCCCAGCGACATCGCGAAGCGCCTCGGCATCGCCCGGGCGTCGGTCTACCGCGCCCTGCAAGCGGACACGCACTGAAGCTCGACCGCGGCGAGCGTGCGAATTCAGGTCATTCCGCCCCGAAGGCCGGCGCACATCCCGGCGCGGATCGATGAGCCCGACCTCGGCAAGACGAGCAATTCGCTTCGCGATGGTTTGGCGGGATGCTCCGCGCTCTCGCGCAAGATCGTTGAACGATATCCAGAGGACAACGTCGCTGCGAGGCGTCATCGCCGTTGCTCCCCATCCAGAATCTGCCTGTCGATGTCGGCGATGGCTGTCGGATTCGGAGCCGGGCCAAGCGCGACGAGCGCGCGGGCGAACCGCTCGGCGAGCGTACGCGGCAGGCCGCCGTCGAATTCCATGATCGCCGCGCGTTCGGCGAAGGCTTCGTCATCCGTCGCCGGCGTCGATCTCCGATCGACGCCCCGACGCCTCGCGAGCGTGTCGAGAAGGGCTGCCGTCTCGGTTGCGGACGGAATGGCGTCAAGCATCCTCTTCCCCCTCGAAGATGGTCGCCTTGACCCCGTAGACGCGCTGTAGGACCCCGTTGACGCGCCTTTGGCACTTGCGGCGCCCGTCAGATCCTCGGATCAGGAAGCCCGCCGCGGCCAGGGCATCGGCAGCCGTGCGCGGATCGATACCGCCGATGGCCTCCGCCCAGCCACTATCGAAAAAATAGAAGACTTGGTCTTCACCGGCAGCGGTCTTGGAGCCGGCAAGGTTTTGCGCACGCCACGACTCATCCCTGTCATCGCGCGCGAAGCGAGCCATGTGATGTGCCTGCAGGAAGCGCCGAACATTGCTGACGGCCTCACGCGCCTCAGACGAGCCGACCCCGCCGCGGCGCTTGATCCAAACAGCGAGCAGCCGACCGCAGGCGCCCTCCATGGCTCCTGCATCGAATGGCAGGACGCCAAACGATATAGCCAATTCGCCGGCCGCCGCCGCGACAGCGAACCGCTCCGCGACCCGGCCCACCTGGCCATCCGCGCTCTGAGGCACATGCTCGCGCTTGAACTTGGCAAGCAGCCCCACCAAGGCCTTCGTCGCCGGTTCGCGATCCTCGAGGAAAGCACGGATAAAGGCCGGGCCTGCGGTTCCGTAGTGCTTGGACGTGGCGCCCTTGATGCGCTTGGAGAGCGAGGCTGGATCGCCATCCGGGCCGGCGTGATCGAACAGCCCGAAGCCCTTCTCCGCATCGGCCGGCAGGTCGATGATGCGCGCCTCTTGCCCCGCCTTGCCGCGCACTTGCGCGCGCCCCTCGGCGATCCTTGACCTGAGCGTGACCTCGCCCGTCGACAAGATCGCAATGCGCCAGCGCTGGCGGGGCTTCAGGGTCGCATCCGATCGCATGCGGGCTTTGCCCTGACCGCCGGCGAGCACATAGCTCGCGGCTTCGAGCTCCGCCGGCGGGCAGGTGCCAACCTCATCAAGCGCGAGAAGGCAATCGTTATGCGCCGCGGCAATGCCCTCCTGCGCATTGGCTGTGATGCGCCAGAGTTGCCCGAAGCCGAGTGGGCCGCCGCCGCCCCAAACGGACCCGCCCATCAGCAAGGCGGACGTCTTGCCGACACTCGACGATCCGAAGAGGTGCACGCCGCCGCCGTCTAGACCCAGCGGGGCCAGCACCGGGCCAGACAGGCTGACCCCGAGCGAGAGCAAAAGCCGGTCCTGCCCCACAGCGAGGGCGGCGACCTCCTGCTTCCAGGAATCGAGCGCGCCGCTCTGTCCAAAATGGGTGCCGCGCGCGCCCTCGAAATGGACGGCGTCGCGACCGTCGAGACGGATCGAGCCATCGGGCAAAACGAACAGATCCCCTGCCTGGTGCCAGCCAAGGCGAGAGGCGAGAAGCACGCGCCGGCCCGTCGAGCACCCGGCGAGCGCCGCCGCGAACCTCTCCCGCGCCCCGCGCGCGGTGCTGATCCAAAGGCCGCCATCAGAGCACCGCCGCCGGACCTCGGCGCCGTCACCGGCAAGATCGGCATGGCCAATCACGATATCATGTGAACCGCCATCGGGGTCCGCGAAGCGGATCACGGTGCACCAATGCTCACCGTCCTCTGATCGACCGAGGCCGCGCACTTCGAAGGGCGCGGAGATCCGCTGCGATTCCTGAGGAGTGGTAGGCGGCGCCCAGTACAGGCCATCGGCACGCATTGCAAAGCCCCATGGCCAGACGACATCATCCTTGCGCAGCCCGGTTCCCAAGGCGCTGGATGGGCCCGGGGAGGCCACTGGCGCGGCCGAAGGCGCCCCATCTGTCTTCGTCGCGCCTTCGGCCGCATCGAAGGCCCCGACCGCGAGCGAAGGCGAGGATGTGACGGGGAGGCCTTCATCAGAAGGGTCGTCGGCTTCGATCAGAGCGGCAATCTCGGCGAGCCGGTCGTGTGCCGGGCTCTCGCCGTCGCCTTTGGGCGGAACCGACCCCGAGCCGCTCCTGTCCTTGATGCGCTTGGTCATGCAGGGCGCATCCCGGCCTGGGCAAGCACTGCCACGGCCCAGAACGCGGCGAGACGGTGATAGCTGGCGATCGGCCCCTCACCCTCGCCCAGGGTGGCGAGAGTGCCGGCGTGCCGAATGCGGTGGATATGGGACGCGCCCGCGAGGAGTCCGCGACCTGCGGCGAATTCGGAGGCCCATCGATCAGCGTTCGGGTGCCATTCAAACCAGGCCTCGGACCCCACCGGCCACGGCCGAGCATTGCGAAAACTGCGAGACACCGGCACCATGAACCGCGCGGCGCCGTCCGGCCGCACATCGAATTCCTCTGCGCCGGCGAGCGCCATCAGCGCTTCGCGTTCGAAACCGGCAAACAGCCGTTCGACACGCGTCATATGCGCCGAAAGGGCCCGCGGTGCGCCTGAGACGCACATGCGCATTTCCAGCAGGATCGCCGCCCGTGTCCGGGCATCAAGAACCGGTCGACGAGCCATCAGGCGGCACCCGCGATTTGCGCCTCAGAAGTAACGGAGGAAGTATTTGCGCGCCGACTGGACGCGAACCAAGCGTCAATGTCGGCGGCGTAATAGCGCACGAGCTTCGGGCCGAGTTTGCAATAGACCGGACCGCCGCCGCGAACTCTCAATTTGTCGAGGTAACTCTTTCTTATGGCATAGCGTTCAGAGACTTGCCGGGCCGAGAGCCATTCATCGGATGCCATTTGCTTTCTCCCATCTGCCACGTTGGCGTGTGATGGGGGGGGATATTGAGGGCATATGCTACGCAATGCATGGACGAGATCGCCCAAACTCGCGGGTCAAATCGCCCAAAAGCCGATTTCAGTTCGGACGATCGCCGCCGCTTGCCGCCTGGACGCCCTCACAGACTACCTCTGTGAGGAGCGATTCAACCCGATCGCGCCAGGCTTTGGCGGCGCTGTGGCATTGCAAGGCCAGAGCTTCAGAGGCCATTCGCGTCGCGGGGTCAATATCTCCGCCCGGTACGAACCGGAGCTCGTCAAAGATGGCGCCAGCGAATGCGGCGCGGCTCGCGGGATCGATGACGACACGGCCGGCTATCTGAATGACTGCGTCAAGAACGGCCTCACTGACCGCGACCCTCACCTTGAGGTAGGCAAGAGCTTCCTTGATTTCCTGTATCTCGTACATCCGCTTGCCTCCTACTGTCCGGTGTTGCCGCCCGGTGCGGCTTCAGTCATCGAGCCCCCTGTCGAACCGGGGCCATTGCTGTTCAACGGGATGCGCGAAACCTCTTCGCGCACGATCGACCGAACCTCGCCACGCAGCATCTCCGTGTTGAAGCGCACATCGAATTGATGCTGATGCTGCTGGCGAAGCTCGACGTTGCCTGTGACGCTGACAGGTGCGGCCGGCTGCAGGGTTCCTTGCGTCTGGCCGTCACCCGCCTTGCTGCGATTGCCCGGCAGTTCGATCCGATTCAGGATGTCCCGGATCGCGCCAGCCAAGGCCGCCGCGTTGTCGAGGCCTTGGCGCGAAACCGGTGTCTGGTCCGGTCGCTGCCGCGTTCGAGCAACGCTAGAATCGATTTCATCGAGTGCCGCACGGGCGCGCGAAACGCGATCTTCAAAACCGGCCGCCCCTGGGTTTGCGACGGAAAGCAGATTCGACTCGTTCCGGAGCAAGCGTAGCCTGGCCATCGCCTCATCGGCCCGGAAGTTTGTCTTCGCTCCCTCGGTCGCCACATCGCCGCGGGCGACATTCCGTGCCGTGTCCGCGATTGTGTAGGCGACCATGGCAGGCCCAGCGAGGCGAAAGGCGCCGCGCGCAAGATTGCCAATGAGCGAACCGCCAGAGGCCGCCGGCGGGACGGTAATCGGACCGGGGGCAAAGCGCGGCGAATTCGGCGGCAAGGGTCCGCCAGGCGGCTGCGTGGGGCCGATTGTCGGGACGTTGCGTCCCCCTTGCCACCACTGCCAAGCCGCGCGGCCCGCGACCGTGCTTGCGATCGCCCCGCCAATCGTTGCCGTCGTCCCCAATGTCGCCGCGGCTTCAGGATTCTCCCTATTCCACTGTGACATTTTGCGAAGCGCTTCGCCGAGCAGCCGCATGCCCGATATGGCGGGCTGGACGAGCGGTTCGGAAATCGATCCCAGAAAATCCTTGGTCGCCGCGCTCAAATTTTGCAGTGAGGCAACGGGCCCCTGTTCGAGCGTCGGCAAGCTCTCGATGCCAGGCATCCCTCGGGCAATTCGTGCGTCGCGCTCGCGCTCACCGCGCTGCAGAATCATCGACGACAGGAAATCGGCCGCGACCCGATTACCGGTGATGCGTCCAATCGCCTCGTTCACACGCGGTGCGTCTTGGGCTTCGTCGCCACTGAGCGGCCCGCCTTGGGGCTCGATCAGCGGCAGTAGAAATTGGGTGGCCCACTGCTGCGGATTTTGCGCCAGAACATCGGCGCCCCTCACTCGTGCGGTGCCGCGGCCTCGGATGCGACCGTCCGGGCGCGCGCGATCGAAGGAACCTTCGATGAGCCCAAGTCGCTCCATTTCGAGCTTTGCGCGATCGGGCGCCCGGAGATTGAAAAATTGATCACCCAGAGCCGCGAGCCCTGTACCGGCAGACGTAGCGCCGCCGCCGCGAAACTTCGCATCTCCGATGATGCCCGGCAGGTAGTTTTGAAGAAAATCGTTAGAGTACCCGTACCGATGACTCCGGGCGTACTTCAGAGTGCCGAGATAATCGGTAGGCGTCACGTCGCCAGAAGACGACTGCACGCCCCGAATAATGGCGCCACTCAGAACTCGCATTCTGGCGGCGTTGTCCGTGGCACCCATGATGTCAAAAGTGCGAGCGAAATCCTTGGTTGACGTACCGCCCGAGAACGGCCGCAAGGACTCGTATCGATCTTTCAGGGCTTCGATGAAGGCATTCGCGCGCTGCAACTCCGGCGCCGCCTCCATCGCCCTGTTCAAGTCGCCAAAAACGGCCATGGCTGAATGGATGGCTTGAAAGTGTTGCGCCGATGAAAATGACCGGATCTCGCCCGACATCCTGTTCGAGAGCGCGCGCGCCTTCTTTATGTCGTCCTCAGAAATATCCCCCCTCGCGCGCATCAGAGTTTCAACTTGAGCAGGCGTAGCGGCCTCGTCGAAGCCTTCACGCGCCGCATTCCTGACGGTCGTCGATCCGGGCGCGATCGACGGCCCGCCCATTGGCAGGCCAGGTGCCGGCAGGCGATGAGGGGGCGGCAGGTGCGGGGGCAACCGCTGTGGGATGCGGCCGGACGACGGCACCGATGCAGGCACCTGCGCTGCCTGTTGTCGGGCCCTCTGAAGCTCGCGAAGCTTGGCGATTTCTGCATCAATCGCCGAGGTGCGCCCAGCGCTGTCGCCACGACCTGCGCGGGCCGATTCGAGCGCCCGGTACGAAGCCGCCAGGCGGTCAACCTCGGTGGCCTGGCGGCGCAATGCGTTTGACATTTTGTCGACGTCAGCCGCCTGCCGGCCAAAGCTTTGCGAGCCAGATGCGCCATCGACCTTCAGCGCACTTTTCATTGCAGCGTTCAGCGTATTGAGCCGCCTTACAACGCTATCGATCGCACCGGCGGTGCGATCTTCCGCGGAGATAATCGCGGTCGCTTCGATAATCTTGCCCATCAACGCTCCCGATCATGCACTTGGCGCCACTTCACGGCGCGCCGATGCCAGTACAATACTTCGGAGATGCTCAGGCCGCCGATCCGGCCGGGGTCGACGGCTGCGACGTTTGAGAAGACGAGTTCGTCGGCTGCGTCTTCGAGCCCGCGGCCGCCTCGCCGCCGTGCCGGAAAAAACTCAGTAGCCCTTCCTTGATCGCCATGGCGTCGTGCAGACCAAGGGTCGCAACCCGATCCGGTCCAACGTCACCGATCACACAGCGATCCAAATAGGCAGCGATCCGCTCCGGTTCCTCGACATAGAACGGGTTGCCCTGCGGGGATGACGCGATCGTGAAGGGGTCGCCGAGGGCGAAATAGTCGCCGGCGAGCGGCTCTTGAAGGGTGATGATTGACACGAGACCTTTGTGCGTCATCACCGACTGAGAAAGGTTGATGGTGATCGTTTTGCGCGGCATTCGCGGCTCCCATACAGGCCCAAAAGCGGGCGATGGGCGGCATGGTGACCGCGCAAGCTACGCAATGCATGGGCGAATACGCCCAAAATCATGGGCGAATTCGCCCAATGTCCATCGCGAACTTGGCCCTATAAGTCGCCGCGGCGGGTTTTTCTATTGGGGTCTATTCTATCACGATGTGCACTAAGCGCCTCATCTATGACGCTATCGACCGGGCTCATCGCGACGAAATCAGGATCGTTGCGGCCGCGAGGGCCAAGCATATCGCGTATCTTTTCGGGGCCCTTCCTGTCTAGTGGGTCATCCCGGTAGTAGTTTTCCAGTATGGCGACCATTCGATCATGCTGATTGAGCCGCTTGCCGGCGCTCGGCGCCGCGCTATTCGCATACGGAGGCGCGACCGTACCCATCTCGCCCGTTGAAGGCTCGTTTCCCCGTTGCACAGTAATGGAGCGCCACGTCAGGCCATCACCGGTCGAAAGATCACCCGTGACGAGATCAAATGTGGCTCGCTCTTCCTCCCAGATCGCTTTGTCGATTCCTATCCCGGATGTCGCCCCGGAGGCACGGCCGTGGCTCCTTAGTTTCCCGGCGCCGAGGCACCTGAAGAACATAGAATGTCGATTGGCGAATATCTCGATCCACGCATCGCCTGAGTCATACTCGTTCGTCGAGCCCACGAAGGACTTCAGGAAATCGATACATTCACGTTCGCCAAGGGGCACAGAGAGATCGGGCGGGCGCCTTGTTGGAGCCCGAAGTAGCCGCAACAGATCGGCCGCCGGTCCACCGAACCTCACGGGTGCATCAAAGTCATCGGTCCCGAATATTTCGCCGCCCCACTGGCGCAGGCCACCATTGTTCATGACTTCCGCGCCGACGATCGCCGAGACCAAATCAAGATCCGAGAGAACGAGACGCCGGTAGGCATCTTTGAGTGTGCAGTCCCAAAGGAAATCGGCAGGGAGTGGCAAGTCGGCGCAAACAGCCTCGAGAGGGGAAGTCACCCACACACCATGGCCTATGATCTCTGAAGCAATTTTCTCCGAAGCCACCATGAAATTCACTTCACCACCTTCAGCCGGAATTCGATTCCGGGTGAACAGCTTGTCTGCGGCAACGAGCGTGCCCTCCTCGATCGCCGCCCATTTCTGGCGCGACACGAGCTCGCCAATCTTGCCGTCAGTCTCAAAGCGGTAAGCAAGCATCGCCCCTGCGGCGAGGCGGTTCACAGCCAGCGCAGCGGGCAGCTTTGGCAAGACAGTCAAGGCCCGCCAGTCGGGGAAAGTTTCGGCCGATGGGCGGACGGCGTCTGGAAATATTGATCGGACAGCGGATAGCGCACGCGACGACCCCAGCGTCTCGAGCCAAGTGTCATGGTGGAGCCTCTGGAACTCCCAGATATCGAGCCACCCGCGCCGCAGAAGCGCGAGCTCACCGGACAGCGCCTTCTGGGCGTTATCTTCGTGGAATATGGCGAGCGAAGGCGGCAGGCGCTCAACGCTACGATTGGTCAACTCTGACTGGATGAGCCGTTCGCCAAGCCGAGTACATTGCCGCAAGAAGCGCCCAAATGAGCGTCCATAGGCTGGATATGCGTTTGGGCCCGGAAACTCCAAGGACAGAGCGCCGCCTGGCTCGACCCGGACGATCGGGCGCTCACTCCGTTCCATGAGCCCCTCCGGTGCCGCTATCCAGCTGCACGCCCGTTCCGTCTGCATCGCGCGCCTTGGCATTCGCCAGGATCGCGGCCTCATCGATCACGCCGAGCGTCCGCGCATCTTCAAGCGCAAGTTCGATCTCGCGGATAAGGCGCTCTGGCCCTTCTTCTGCCGTCACATCGAGTGTCGCAGGCCGCGCCGACATTGCCGTCGCGCCCCCGGCATCGTTGTAAAAGACCTCGAATAAGGCGAACCCCGACCCGTCCGCACGACGGACCATGCGATAGTTCCACGTCATCACGCGCCCCCCTTCAGTCGCACGCCGGCGCCGCCTTCAGGGCTCGCGGTCCCCGCGCCGATGAACTCGACTCCGGCGGCTTCGAACGCCGCCCGCAAATCATCGAGCGTCCGCTCGTAGGGGTTACGTTTGCCGGCCTCGAAATTGGCAATCGTCGACTTGGTCACCTTGGACGCGCCGACAAGATCGTCTTGCGACCACGCCAAGAGAGCACGGGCAGCCCGGCATTGCGAGGCCAGAAGGCTCATTTTGATATTACCTTGAGCTTTTGATGTTGACATCGATAGAGTGAATTCATATCAACGATATCAGGTTCACACAAGGTTCTATTTAATGCGCCGCCCCGCTCAAGTCGATCATGGTCCGGGCCTGGAGCCTCTACCGCGGCGCCGGCCCGCGCCCGTTCTCACGTGAGGCCTTCGCCGAAGCGCTGCGCATGGCATGGGCGGAGGCGAAGGCACGCCCGGTGACGCCGCTCGCTGTGTTGCGCCAGTTCATCGGAGTACGGGTCGCCGAGAGCCGCGACGAGGTGGTCGAGAAGCTCGCCCACGCATTGCGCCTCGAGGAGATGCGCGCCGCGGCTCAGGCCAGGCGCGGCGCATCGAGCCATGCCTATGCCCGCCTCTACGCCAGCCGCGACTTCGGCCGGCGCGTGGGCCTTCGCAACCTGCTCGCCGCCGAGCGCGGCTTGGCCGCCTGATCCACCCCCAAATCCCCAAGGGAACGCCATGACGACGCATAACTTCCAAGCTTCCGCCCGCCCGGTGACCGCCCCATCCCCACAGCGCACCGCCTTGCAAGCGGCGCGCCTTGCCTCGCTTCATGAAATCCGCGACGGAATTATCCGCGCGCATGATCAATTCGCGGATATCACCAACCGAGCGAATGCGATTCAGGACCGCGCAAAGATCACCACGCTGTTCGAAACCCTCCGCGTTGCCGTTGACGGAGCTACCCACGCCATCACCGACATCGATCCGACGATGGCAGGAGTTTCCGACAACGTTTCGCCGCCCCGTGCGCGGCCAGGCGATATCGTCATGCAATTGGGACAGGCATTCGACGATTGGAACAGCCTCCTCGCGCTCTGCGGCCGAGTGCCGGGAGAGCCCATCGATCCGCAGAACACCGGGGTTAGCGACGCGGTGGAATGGCTCCACAGCGCCATCGCCATGCTCGTGGACCTGATTGCCGAACAGCCTGCAGCGAACGTCCAGACGATGGCGATACAGGCCCGCGTTTCCATCAATTGGGACGGCGATGGCGATGCCAACAATGTCATGGACATCGGCTTCAATCCGGCGCGCGGCCCGCGCAGCCGCAACGTGCTTGCTGGCATTCTCAATCGGCTGGCGCGACTTGACCAAGAGAGCGCGAGCCCCGTGGCTTCGGCCCAGACTGTCAGCGCCGCGACGGTTCCGCCGAAGAGGTTCGCGAGGGAGCGAGGGCAAAGCACCGTGACAGTCGATGGCTTGGCCGCCGCCGCCATCCATGTGCGCGATGCCTGTGCAGCGCTGGCCGATGACGAGAACGGCACATGGGAAAAGGCGAAGGCCCTCGAGGAGACGATCTTCGGCACGCTTGGAGAGATCCCCGCTCACACGTTGCGCGAAATCGCGGTTAAGGCGTCTGCCGTGGCAGGCGCGATCGAGCGCACATGGTGTGCGGTAGACCCCGGGGTTATGGCCCACATCCTGCGCAACATCGCCCGCGACCTGAATGCCGCGGGCGGCCTTGAACGCATGGCCGCGGGTTCCACGATGGCAGCCCAGGGACAGGAAGGCTCCGGTCTTGGTCGCTAGACCAAGACGAGGCCAGCTTCGGTAAGGCGGAAATTCAGGGGCAAGGCTTCCTGTTGGCAGATTCGATCAGGTATGAAGGAACAGCCAAATCACGCGGGAAGATACCTTGCCATGATAGAACTTCCGCCGGTGCTCGCGGAACTGTTCGAAGGTCGCGTATCGGTATCAGCGAGCGAGCTCGCGCCGGCGCTGCGCATGTCGACGAAGACACTGCTCGCGCACGCCCGCGCGGGCAATATCCGCTACATCCAAAAGGGGTTTGGCGATGTCCATCCGCGCCGCGAATTCACGCCGGCGGATGTTCTGGAGTTCCTCGAGCGTCAGACGCGGCGCGACAGTCCGCCTATAAGGTCAGGAACCCTCCGTTCTTCGGGCACGAACTCCAGTCATGTGACCGTCGGTTTTACGCAGATGATGGAAGAGCGTCGGAAAGCGAAAGCCGCGCCTTCGAGCGGCAAACGAAGGACGAGGCCCAAGCTAGTTTAGCGACCATGGCTCCCGGAATACGTTGAGCTTTAAGCCGCTTGAGGCCGACCCTGCCAGGCGAAACCCACCCGGCGGGGTCTTTCATGCGGCTTCCTGCCCTGACGCGCTCATCAGCCCATGGCAGACGGCTGTACCCACGCAGGTGGGTACGCGTACCCGCTTCGGTTGGCCGAGCGGGTACAGAGTTTTTTCGATTTTTCATGGGCTTGCGGGGTGTGTAACCACTGTACCCGGTGTAACCGCTCAAAATCGGTGGCAGAGACACAGAGAGAGCAAACGCGACAACCTGGGCGCGCAACGGAGCGCCGTCCTGTAAACCAAGGCTCGTTCTGTGCGCCTCTGTAAACCGTATAAACCTCGTAAACCCAGATTTTTGGAAAGTCCTTCGGCGCGATCCTCGGGGCGCCGCGCCCTGCACCTGAGATGATGGAGTGGGTCTTCCAGCTGATCGCCGGCAACGAACGATCTCGGCAAAAAGCAATGCTCGCCGCGTGGCGCGTTGTAACCAACCGGTGGCCTAAATACATATCTCTTCTAGAATTTTTATATTTATATAGAGCCTGCTGCGGACTGCCCCGCTGCGCTCGCTGGGGCTTGATGCGTCTCCTCCCTGTTTTTGGCGGGTACAGTGGGTACAGTGGTTACAGGCCTCATAAGTATATGATTTCAAAAGAGGAATATCGTATCCACTCGACGCGGCGGAGCGGGTACGCGTAACCACTGCACTGCGCCGGCCATCGCTAACCCCCTCGAACTGCTGCCGGATCGACCGGACAATGGTAGCGCCGCGGTGAGTTCGGGCCGATCTCCTTTGGTTCGGACGGTTCGGGTTGTTCGGTCGGCCTCCGGCGCAGCTTGCTGCCGTAGACTCGGGGTCATACTGACCGCAAAGGGGTCCGGGGCCGGGGAAGGACCCGCGAGAACGCGGCCGCCTCCCGCGAAGCGCTCGCGGCGGAGGCTTTGAGGTCCGTGCGTCCGGAGCCGTCGCCGGTGTCAGGTGCCCAGGCCATAGTGTCAGGTGTGTCAGGTCAAATTTTCGAAGGTCGAACTTCCGATTTCCCGGGCTTTGCTCAAGCCGCAATAAGCTCGCGGCGGAGGCGGCTAGGTCACGCGCCGCGAAACGACGCAGCCACGCCGGCCCGCTGCCGGCGGCCGGATAAGGGCATGCCTTCGGGCTGTCTCTCGTCGGGCATCTGGACTATTGGCCCGGCCTTGAGATGATCATTGGCCGATCGAAGACGAGCAAAGGAGGCCTGTGTGTCCGCAATCGTCGCACTGATCCACGGTGTCGAGGGGGCCTATGGCATCTCGTTCCCCGATTTTCGGGGCTGCGTTTCCGGCGGCACCACCGTAGACGAGGCGCTACGCCGCGGAGCGGCCACGCTGGCGAGCCATATCGAGGCCATGTCGGCCAACGGCGATCCCTTGCCTATGATCCGCGACATGGCGGCGATCACGGCCGATCCCGACCTTGCCGAGGATATCGCCGAAGCCATTTCAATCGCCGCGATCGAAACGGATTTGCCGGACGACAGATGACCGCCGCGCGGCAGGCAGTATGTTCGACTTGCGGGGCCGAAAAAGCTCAGTACCCGCGCCGGCCTGCCGCCGGCGCCTGCGCCCCTGTCGCCTGTAAACCCGGATTTTTGATGGGCGTCGCTACCGAGAGGCCGGGCCTCTATGAGCCGCGATGGGGTGGGGCCCCCGGGAAGGACCCGACCAAGCGCATTGGGCGTCTCCGGCCACGGCCGAGCGGAACCACGGCGACGGGCGACGGATCGCCGGAAAAAGCTCAATACCCGCGCCGGCCTGCCGCCGGCGCCGGCGCCCCTGTCGCCTGTAAACCCGGATTTTTGATAGGCGTCGCTACCGAGAGGCCGGGCCTCTATGAGCCGCGATGGGGTGGGGCCCCCGGGAAGGACCCGAGGGCCAAGCGCATTGGGCGTCTCCGGCCACGGCCGAGCGGAACCACGGCCACGGGCGACGGAGCGCCGGAAAAAGCTCAGTACCCGCGCCGGCCTGCCGCCGGCGCCTGCGCCCCTGTCGCCTGTAAACCCGGATTTTTGATGGGCGTCGCTACCGAGAGGCCGGGCCTCTATGAGCCGCGATGGGGTGGGGGCCCCGGGAAGGACCCGAAGGCCAAGCGCATTGGGCGTCTCCGGCCACGGCCGAGCGGAACCACGGCCACGGGCGACGGAGCGCCGGAAAAAGCTCAGTACCCGCGCCGGCCTGCCGCCGGCGCCTGCGCCCCTGTCGCCTGTAAACCCGGATTTTTGATGGGCGTCGCTACCGAGAGGCCGGGCCTCTATGAGCCGCGATGGGGTGGGGGCCCCGGGAAGGACCCGAAGGCCAGGCGGCGTCGGGGTCGAGATCGCGGATCGCCAACACAGACTCCCGAGGCGCGGGGATGGGCGCCCGGCCGTTACGACAAGCTCGAATTCATAAGTCGTATCAATGGTCTGCCTATGCGCTGTTTTGTCGTAACGGCGTTGAAATCGTTGAGTGAGCGCGGTCCTTCTAAGCTGTTGGTCGCAGGTTCGAGCCCTGCCGGGATCGCCACTCGCCTTCTAGCATTCATGCGGGTTTGCGGGATTGTGCCGCCCGCGAGGGCGCTGCCGTTCTGATAACGGCTACCTTTTTTGTTCTCGCACCGCCCGCCGCTTGAGCTGGGCAGTGGCGATTTGCTTGGTCGTGTGGTCGACATAAGCCGGCGGGGCACTGGCCGGTTGGCCACGACGGAGCAGCAGATGGCTGGTGAAATCCTCTTCTCGATTTTCATTTTCGCGATAATGGCGTGGGCCGCTTGGAAAGCGAGTTCCCCATATGCGGCGTATAGTCTTGCGGCCGTCGCGCTGGTTGCGGGCCTGCTCTTTGCGACGACCAAAGGAATTGATTACCGCGCGTTGGAGGGCCTTACGATGGCGGTCGGGTATTTTCTCGTCGGCCTGGTGCGTGGTCGAGTCTCGAAATAGGCCTGGTCACTGCTGGATGCGCGTTGATGCCGAAGCAGCCCAGTTGAGAAACGTCCGCGCCGACCTCACGGTCGCATTGCGGCAAGTTCGGGCCATTTCAGCCCGGCGCCAGCCCGATCGTGACCCAATCGTGCCGATGTTCATCATAGGCCGCTTGCGATGGTCCCGCGGGAGCGTCCGCGCCGAAACCGCCATGCGCGACGGCGACCAGGCCGGGCCGGAACGCCGGATACCAGAAGACCGTCGATCCGCAGGTCGGGCAGAAGTGGAAATCCAGGGAATGGCCGCTTTCGCCTTGCCTGCGGTAGATCGTCGAGGCGCCTGACGGCTCGGTTGCGTCGCTGTTGTAGAAGACCGCGACGCCGAATGCGCTGCCGGTCCGCAGCCGGCAGGCGAGGCAGTGGCACGCCGATACCTTGGCGGGTTCCCCGACCGTCCTGATCCGCAGGCGGCCGCAGGAACAGCTCGCGGTCCGTTCCACCATGGAGTTGCCCTCCGCACCCTCGCTGGCCGATCCTAGATCCGGTGCACATGCATGGCCATGGCGCAGCCGCGGCAGGCCGTCTGGCCGCAGCACGGACCTCGGCCTGGGGATGCCGCTCGATGCCGATGACCTATGCGATCGCCGACCTGCACGGCCGTCACGACCTGCTGATCGCGGCTTTCGACGCGGTCGAAGCGCATGCGGGGCCGGAGCCGGCGACCATCGTCACGCTCGGCGACTATGTCGACCGCGGGCCGTCGAGCGCCGAGGTCGTCGCAACGTTGATGAGGGGAGCCCGGCGCGCCGGCGATCGGCTGATCTGCCTCAAGGGCAACCATGACCTGATGATGTGGTCGGCGCTCACCGGGCGCGCGGCGCCGGACCATTGGCTCGACAATGGCGGCCGGGACACGCTCGCCTCCTACGGCGACGATGGCCAGGCAGGTTTTCGGCCCGAGGTCGTTCCCGAAGATCATGTCGCCTGGATCGGCGCTCTGCCGCTGATGCATGTCGATGACGGCCATGTCTTCGTCCATGCCGGCATCGATCCCGCGGTTTCGCTCGACCAGCAAACCGTGCCGACGCTGTTGTGCAAGCGCTATCATGACAGAGACGAGGGCTCCGGCCCGCTGCACGTGGTGCACGGCCACGACAAGCAGGAGCATGGACCGTTGCGCCTGGACGGCAGGACCAATCTCGACACCCATGCCTGGCGCACCGGGCGCCTGGTGATTGGCGTCTTCGAGGCGCGAAGGCCGCATGCCGTCGGCTTGATCGAGGTGAGAGGCGCGCCCATGAACGACGCTGAGGGCCATCATGCGTAGTCGGCGACCTTCCGGGCGAGCTTAACGCCGCTCGCGCGGATGGGTTCCCTCAGGTCCGCGCGCGAGCCGCTTGGCGTCGTCTTGGTCGGCGGCGTCTTGGGTGGTGCCGTCCGACGTCATCCGGGGTGCGCCGGCTCCCGCGCCATCATTCTCCGGCAGGTCGGCTTCCATCGGATCGGGTTCATTCTCGATGCGGCCATCGACCGGGATTTGCCGCTCGTCGAAAGTGCCCGGCCGGGAATGGCCGCGGTCGACATCGATGCCCGGCCGCGCCGGCTGATCCTCGGCGCCGGATTGGCCGGGCCGGCGCGCCGGATCCTCGTGCTTGTCCGGGTCGAACTTGGGATCGGCGGTCGGGGCGACAGGCATTTTTTTGGCCTCCATGATCTGGTCCTGCCATCGATGAACGGATCGAGAGGCCCAGGCTTCCGGGGCTGCCGGGGTTCACTCGGCGGCGAGCATCATGTCTGGTGCCTGTCCCAGCATCTCGTCGGCAATGGCAGCGGCGGTTTCCCAGCAGGCAATGGCGCAGGCGTCCATGTCGCGCGCTTCGCAATAATCCGCTGACAGCGCACAGGCCTCGGCGCAGGCGTGCAGCACATCCGGGCTGACGCGGTGTCCCATCGTCAAGGCTTGCGCGGTGCGGCGGCAAAGTTCCGAGCATTGCAAGAGAACATTATCGTAATCGGACGGGCTGGCGCCGATGATCTGCTTGATCGCGGCAGTCCGGGTCATGCTGAAACAGTCGAAGCAGATATTGGACAGTTCGTATGATTTCACGGTCGGGCGCAACATTTTCGCCTCCAGAGTCATGCCAAGCCAACTCTCGGTGCCGATCTTCAGTTCCATTTGATGTGATCGCGGATCGTGGCAGCTCGGCGAGCAAGCCGCGCGCTCGCCCGCCGGGCCTTGGGCGCCGCTACTTTTCGGCGCCGGCCGCGGGGGCTGATGGTGCGGCTTCCGCCTTCAGGGGCGTCAGCCAGCGCAAGGTCACTACGGTGAACACGGTGACCAGCAGGGCGACGTCATAGGAGCCGAGGCCGACCGCGACGCCAATGGCGCCGGTCGCCCACAGGCTCGCGGCGGTGGCGGTTCCCTTCACCGAATTCTTGAGCTTGAGGATCGCGCCGCCGCCAATGAAGCCGATGCCGGTGATCAGGCCTTCGATCACCTTGGACATGGCGTCCGGTGAGCCGCCGAATTTCGCTTCCGCGGCCTGGATGAAGCCGCAACACGCGATGGCGACAAGCGGGAAGGTGCGTAGCCCGGCGCTGCGCTCCTCCTTCTCGCGATCCCAACCGATGGGCAGTGCCAGCAAATAGGCGATGGCGAGCGCGACAACATGCGGGGCGAGATCGAACTGCCCTGACGAGAGGATCTTGTCGATCATGGCCGAGCCCGCGGCGACCGGTCATTCCGGCGGCCTTGCGCGGCGCACCGGCCGGGCGCGCCGCAGCGCATGGACAGGGTTTTCATTCCGAGGTCTCGGCGAGAGCCTCACGCATGTCCTGGAGCGCGGCGAGCTGGGTCTCACGGTCTTCGATCTGCTGGGCGAGGGCGTCCTCGGACGCCTGGCCGGAAACGGCCGAGGACCGGTTCGTCAGATCGCTGATTTCCTGTCGGATGGCCGCGATGCGATTGTCGATTTCAAACAGCCGGGCGGATTTGTCGGTCATTGTCGGGGCTCTCCCTTGGCCCCGTAACAACGCCATGGCGAGCCAATCGGTTCCGCCCGGCCAAGGCTCCGCCGCTGCAGGCGCGGGCGGAAGGCGGGTCAGGGCTCCTTCAGGTTGCCAACGGCTGCTTCGGCCTCGCGGCAAAGCTCGCGAAACCGGCGGACGACCTCCTCGAGGTGTTGCACGCGGGTGGCGACCGGATCCTTGGATTTCTCGGAGCGGCCGGCGCGGCTCACTTTGGCGGCGGCTTCGGCGCAACGAACCCAGACCGCCCGGTCGGTTTCGGAAAGTTCATCGAAGGGCGTCACGCTTTGGGCCGGCTCGTCGGCGAAGCGGGCCGCGTGGATCGCCCGCGCGAGCGCCTGAGTGTCGGTCATGACTGTTTCCTGGCCAATTCGCGGGCAGCCGTCTCGATTACCCCGTAACAATCCCTTTCGGCTAGCCCCCGGCCAGGCCTGTCCGGCCGATCGAGGGGGCAGCGCCGGCGCGCGTCACGGATTGGCGGTCGAAGCCTCCAGCCGCCGCCGCGACAGCCAGAGCACCAGGGTGGCCGCCGCGACCATCCAGACCTTGCCGAGCACGAGGCCGGGCAGCAGGGCGACCGAGCCGAAGGCAAGCCAGAGGAACAGGGCGCTGTCGATCGCCGTGCCGACCAGGCTCGAGGCGAGGACCGCGGTGATCAGCCGGCGCCTGGCGAGCGGCGTATAGACCGCGGTGTCGGCAAGCTCGGAGAACAGGAAGGCCGCGCCCGAGGCGAGCGCCAGCGCCGGCGGCGCGACGAACCAGGACAGCGCCGCGCCGGCGAGGACCCCGGCGAGCGACCAGCCGAGGCCGAGCGTGCGTTGCACCAGGTCGCGCAGGACGAGGGCCAGGCCAACCATCAGCACGCCGCTCGGCGCCATCAGGCCGAAGCCGACCGGGATGACGCAGGGGCCGTTCGGCACGCAGAAGGTGCCGACATTGCCAATGAGCCAGTTCGCCAGCGGAATGGTGGCGACAAAACCGACAAGCGAGGCAATTCCGATCATGCGGGCGGATTCCGTTCGGGCAAGGCAGGCGTTCGATGCTGGGCTCTACACCGCGGCACGGCCGGTCGTCATGCCGAAAAATCGCTCGCGCGCAGGATTGTGAAGGGCTGTCGCGGGCAATTCCAGGCGGTCCCGTCATCCTTTCCGGCGGCCACGGTCCGCCATCTTCGCGCTCAATTAACCTTTCGCTGTTGCCATGCCAGCAGTGACATTAGTGATTCGCGAGAGCATCGAGTGGCCGAGATTATCCCGTTCCGCCCCAAGCCCAAGGCCACCGAAGAGGACAGCGAACTCGACCTCCTGTCGGCTGTCGACATTGCCATCCGCGATCTGCGCGACCTGTCGCGCCGGCTGCGCGGCAAGGCCTCGCGCCAGCAGGCCGAGGACTGCCGCCAGATGCTGGAGCGCGCCTTCAACGCCGCCGTCTGAGCGGAGGCGGGCCGCTCCCATGTCGTCGAGATGGGCCGGCACCCGCGTGACACGGCGGCGCGATCGGCGTAGGGATCTGCGCCCGATTTGAAGGTGACCGGCGCCGCCGGTTCTCAGACAAAAACGCGATGAGCCCGATCGATACGCCGCCCTTGACCGCCACGCCTGCGTCGCACCTGTCCCTGCGGGGGCGGTTGGCGGCCTCGAGCGAGGCTTTCCTCGCCGGCATGCGGCGTCTCGGCCGGCCGGTCCGGCCGAATGCCGCGCCGGCCCTGCAGCTCTTCGAGGATTGGGCGGCCTGGGCTTCGGCCGTCCTGGTCGGCACCGCGCTGGTCCTGGCCAGCATGGCCTATATCGATCCGGTCATTCAGCGCGGCCAGCACGCCATCACCGGCGGGCTCGCGCTGTTCTTCGAGATCGTCACCGATCTCGGCAAGTCCGGCTGGCTGCTCTGGCCGACCGGCATCGTGCTGATCGTCATTCTGGCGGTGATGCCGCCGGTTCGCAGCTTCGCCGACCGGGTGGTGCTGGCGCTCGCCGCCCGGCTCGCCTTCCTGTTCATTGCGGTCGGCGGTTCCGGCCTGATCATCGCCATCGTCAAGCGCATCATCGGCCGCGCCCGGCCGCGCTATTTCGAAGAATTCGGCGCGCTGCATTTCGACCTGACCGCCTGGAAGGCGTCTTATGCAAGCTTTCCCTCCGGCCATTCGCAGACCGCATTCGCCATAGCGGTCGCCTTGGCCTGCCTCGCGCCGCGCTGGCGCAAGCTGCTCCTGGTGATCGCGACGCTCGTGGCGCTCAGCCGGATCGTGGTCGACGCGCATTATTTCACCGACATCGTGGTCGGTTCGGCCTGGGGCGCCTGGTTCACCATCATGACCCGCGACTGGTTCGCCCGGCGCGGCTTCGTCTTCGCGCCCGGGCCCGGGCGCCGGCCGTTCCCCATGCCGCGCCGGCGGGTCGTGGCGGCGCTGGCGACGCTCGGCCGCCGGCTGAAGCCGTGACGATTTCAGCCTGTCGCGACGATCTCGCCGCCAGTTGCGCCGAAGCCTGGCGGCTGATCGCCGCCGGCGTCGAGGCGGTCCGCGCGCCGTTTCACACGCCGACGATTGCGACCGTCGATGCCGAGGGCAGGCCGCGACTTCGCACCGTGGTGCTGCGCGGTTGCGCGCCGCAGGCGCGGCGCATCCGTTTCCATACCGACATACGCTCGGCGAAGTCAGGCGAACTTGCCCGGGATCCGCGCATCGCGGTGCATTTTTATGACCCTGGCCTGAAGGTTCAGGTCCAGCTTGCCGGCACCGCCGAGATCGCCGGTGCCGACGGGGCAGGGCAGGAGGCCTGGGACAGCGCGCGGCTCGGCAGCCGCGCCTGTTATGCCGTGGAGCCCGGACCGGGGTCGCCGATCGCAGCCGGCGGAGCCTATGGCATGCCCAAGGACGCGGCCGGCATTCTCGCCGGCGTGGTCCATTTCGCCGCCATCACGGTCACCGCCGACCGGCTCGAATGGCTGCTGCTGGATGATGCCGGTCACCGGCGCGCGGTGTTCGACTGGACCGGCACAGGCTGGGACGGGCGCTGGCTGGTGCCCTGACGGCCGGAGCCATTCGCTGTCAGTCGGCCGCTTTCATGCGAGCGAAACCGGCGGCGAGATCGGCCTGCAGGTCGGCGACATCCTCGAGCCCGATCTGGAAGCGCAGCGGCGTGCCGCCGGGGTTCCAGGTGGTCGCCGTGCGGTATTGCGAGCAGTCGAAGGGCACCACGAGGCTTTCATAACCGCCCCAGGAATAGCCCATGCCGAACAGTTCGAGCCCATCCAGCAGGGCGCCCAGCGCCTTCTCGGAAACCGGATGAAGGATGACCGAGAACAGGCCTGAAGCACCTTTGAAATCGCGCTTCCAGATGTCGTGTCCAGGATGCGACGGGAAGGCCGGATGCAGCACCGTCTTGACCTCGGGGCGCGCCGCGAGCCAGGTCGCCATGGCCATGCCCTGGCGGCCGGCCTCGTCGAGGCGGAGCCTCATGGTGCGCAGGCCGCGCAGCGCCAGGAACACATCCTCCGGCGCCGACAGGATGGCCATGGCGTCGAAGGTGTCGCGCAGCGACTTCCAGCAGCGGTCATTGGCGGTGACCAGGCCCATCAGCAGATCGGAATGGCCGCCGAGATATTTGGTGCCGGCCTCGATCGCAATATCCGCGCCGCGTTCATGCGGCGGAAACAGCAGGGGGTCGCCCAGGTGTTGTCGACCAGCACGACGGCGCCGCGCGCGTGCGCCACCTCGGCGATCGCCGGGATGTCCTGCATCTCGAAGGTCTGGGAGCCCGGCGCCTCGGTGAACACGGCCGTGGTGTTCGGGCGCATCAGCGCGCCGATGCCGGCGCCGATGGTCGGATCGTAATAGGTGGTCTCGACGCCGAAGCGCTTCAGCACGGTGTCGCAATAATTACGCGTCGGGCGGTAGACGGAATCGGTGACCAGCAGGTGGTCGCCGGCCTTCAGGCAGGACTGCAGCGCCACCATGATGGCGGCGAGCCCGGAGGGCACCAGCACGGTACCGGCCGCACCTGACAGTTCGGTCCAGGCCTGTTCCAGCGCCTGGGTCGTCGGCGTGCCCTTGGTGCCATAGACGAAGCGCTGACGGCGGGCCTTGAGCTCCTCATAGGTCGGATAGAGCACGGTCGAGCCGCGATAGATCGGCGTGTTGACGAAACCATGCTGGTCGGACGGGTCGCGGCCGCCGAGCACCAGGCGTGTCCGCTCGGAAAAGCGCTTGGTGTCGGATGGGCCTGCCATGATCGCCTCGCATCGGGAAAAAGCGAGCATGGCCCGCAGAAGGTGGGAAAAGTCATTTCCCCGAGCCGATCGACCGCCGTCAAGCCCTTGAGGGTTGTTCCAAGCCCTTGACCCCTGTTCGGAGATGGCCTGTGATGCAGGAATGCGGGGTCTCCAGCGGCTGGCCCAGGAAACGGAGGCTGTTTCCGCGGAGAAAACGGGTGGCAACGAGGGGAACATCGCGCCGGCCGCTTGCTCGCAGACTTCAACGATCGACCAATGAAAGAGTGGAAAGGCTGCCACCATGAAACGGATCGTCTCGACCCTCGCGCTCGGCGCAGCGCTTGGATTTTCCGCCACCGCCGCATTGGCCCAGGCGCCCGCGGCCAGCACGACACTGCGCAACGTGCAGAACAAGGGCTACATCCAGTGCGGTGTGACCCAGGGCCTGGCGGGCTTCTCGATGCCCGACAGCGCCGGCAACTGGACCGGCCTCGACGTCGACTTCTGCCGGGCGGTCGCGGCCGCCATCTTCAACGACCCGACCAAGGTCAGGTTCTCGCCGCTCTCGGCCAAGGACCGCTTCACCGCGCTGCAATCCGGCGAGATCGACATCCTGGCGCGCAACTCGACCTGGACGCTGCAGCGCGACACCGCGCTCGGCCTCAACTTCGTCGGGGTCAATTATTACGACGGCCAGGGCTTCATGGTGCGCAAGTCGCTCAACGTGAAGAGCGCGCGTGAACTGTCCGGCGCGTCGGTCTGCGTGCAGACCGGCACGACGACCGAACTGAATGTCGCCGACTATTTCCGTGCCAACAACCTGAAATACGAACCGGTGGTGTTCGGCACGGCCGACGAAACCGTCAAGGCCTATGACGCCGGCCGCTGCGACGTGTTCACCACCGACGCCTCCGGCCTCTATGCCGAGCGCGTCAAGCTGGCCAAGCCCGACGACCATATCGTGCTGCCGGAAATCATCTCCAAGGAGCCGCTCGGCCCGGTCGTGCGGCACGGCGACGACCAGTGGTTCGACCTGGTCAAATGGGTGCTCTACGCCCAGGTGACGGCGGAAGAGCTCGGCATCACCAAGGCCAATCTCGACCAGATGTTGCAGTCGCCCAATCCGGAGATCCGGCGCGTGGTCGGCACCGAGGGCAATTCCGGCGAAGCGCTGGGCCTGACCAAGGACTGGGTGGTGCGCATCGTCCGGCATGTCGGCAATTACGGCGAGGTGTTCGAGCGCAATGTCGGGCCGAACACCCGGCTCGGCATTTCACGCGGGTTGAATGCCCTGTGGAACAAGGGCGGCCTGCAATACGCGCCGCCCATCCGTTGACGCTGCGCGAATACGACTGGACATGACAATCGTCCTGGGTCCACGATCCAGGACGGTAATTCGGTGAAGATAACCGACCCGCGGCGCCGATTTGTCGGCGCCGGAAGGGTCCCTCACCGGGCCAGAGAAGGGGACGGCGAACATGACGGACGGCACATTGCCGGCTCGCGGGGTAAGTGCGCCCAAAGTGGCGTTCTTCAACAACCCCAAAATCCGCGGCACCATTTTCCAGGCGATAGCCCTCGGCCTGCTGATCTTCCTGGCCTACAGGGGTATCTCGAACGCGGTCACCAACCTGACCAACCAGCGCATCGCGGCGGGCTTCGGCTTCCTCGACAACACCGCGGGCTTCGGTATTTCGCAGACGCTCATTCCCTGGAATGAAGCGATGTCTTATGGCCGGGCCTTCGTGGTCGGGTTGCTGAACACGCTTCTGGTCGCCGTGGTCGGCGTCTTCCTCGCCACCATCCTCGGCTTCATCGTTGGCGTCGCCCGGCTGTCGCGCAACTGGGTGATCGCCAAGATCGCCTATTGGTATGTCGAGATCATCCGCAACCTGCCGCTCTTGTTCCAGATCCTGTTCTGGTACCTGGCGGTGCTCGCGACCATGCCGGCGCCGCGCGATTCCATCTCGCTGTTCGGTGAGCTGTTCATCAACCAGCGCGGCATCACCATGCCGAAGCCGCTGTTCCAGCCGGGTGCGGGATGGATCGGCATCGGCCTGATCGTCGGCATCGTGGTGGCTTTCGCGGTGCGCCATTGGGCGCACAAGCGCCAGGACGCCACCGGCGAACAATTCCCTGTCGTGCCGACCATGTGGGGGCTGATCATCGGCCTGCCGCTGCTGGCCTATCTGGCCACCGGAATGCCGGTGTCGTTCGATCATCCGGTCCAGGGCCGCTTCAATCTCCAGGGCGGCATGACGATCATCCCGGAATTCGTCGCGCTGCTGATCGCGCTGGTCGCCTATACCGCGGCCTTCATCGGCGAGATCGTCCGCGCCGGCATCCAGGCGGTCAGCCATGGCCAGACCGAAGCCGGCCGCTCGCTCGGCCTGCAGGAAGGACGCATCCTCAACCTGATCGTGATTCCGCAGGCGCTCAGGGTGATCATCCCGCCGCTGACCAGCCAATATCTCAACCTCGCCAAGAACTCGTCGCTGGCGGTGGGCATCGGTTATCCCGACATGGTTTCGGTCGGCGGCACGATCCTCAACCAGACCGGCCAGGCGATCGAAATCATCGCGATGTGGATGGGCTGCTACCTGACCATCTCGATCATCACGTCGCTGTTCATGAACTGGTACAACCGGCGCATTGCGCTGGTCGAACGCTGAGGGCCGGCCGATGACCATGTCGTCCACGACCTTCGTCCGCCGGGAACTCGCCCAGTCGCTGCCGCCGCCGGTCTCCTTGGCCGGGCCGCTCGGCTGGATGCGCGCCAACCTGTTCTCGTCGATCCCGCATGCGATCCTGACCGTCATCGGCGGTTATGTCGCCTTCAAGCTGCTCTGGATCTTCATCGACTTCACGCTGATCCGGGCGGTCTGGACCGGCGCCGATCGCGATGCCTGCCTGGACGAGAAGGTGGGGCGCCATGTCGGCGCCTGCTGGCCCTTCGTCCAGGCCAAGTTCGCCCAGTTCATGTATGGTTTCTATCCGGTCGAGGAGCGCTGGCGGGTCAATCTGACCGGCATCATCGCGGTGATCCTGCTGGTGCCGCTGCTGATCCCCTCGGTCGGCTACAAGGTGCTGAACGCGATCCTGTTCTTCGGCCTGTTCCCGATCCTCGCCTTCGTCCTGCTGCAGGGCGGATCGATCATCAATCCCTGGCTCGGCGTCATCGACTGGCTGGCCATCCTGGCGGCACTCGGCCTGCTGATTGCCTATCTCCTGAGCCTCAGCGAATCCGGCATGGACGAGCGCTACCTGTTCGTCGGCGGCCTGGTGCTGTTCGTCGTCGCGGTGGCCATCTGGTTCTTGCGGCCCGACTGGTTCGAGCTGCATGCGCTGGTCGGGCTCGGCGTTCTGATCGCCTGTGTGCTCAGCCTGATGGAGCCCCGGGCCAATGTGCGCCTCCTGCTGTTCAGTGCCGCGGCGCTGGCGGTCAGCATCCTGGCCTTCGGCGTGGTGCGCGGCGGCTGGTTCGATCTGCCGGCTCTGCCTGTCGTCGAGACCCGGCAATGGGGCGGGCTTCTGGTCACCCTGGTGGTCGCGGTCACCGGCATTGTCGCGGCGCTGCCGATCGGCGTGGCGCTGGCGCTCGGCCGGCGGTCGAAACTGCCGATCATCCGCTTCCTCTCGGTCGCGCTGATCGAGCTGGTTCGCGGCGTGCCGCTGATCACCGTGCTGTTCTTCGCAACCTATATGCTGCCCTTGTTCCTCGAGCGGTCGCCCGACCCCTTGATGCGCGTGCTGGTCGGCGCCTCGATCTTCTCCGGCGCCTATATGGCCGAGGTCATCCGCGGCGGCCTGCAGGCGATCCCGAAAGGCCAGTTCGAGGGCGCCCAGGCGCTCGGCCTGAACTATCCACGGATGATGGGCCTGGTGATCTTGCCGCAGGCGCTGAAATTGGTCATTCCGGGCATCGTCAATTCGTTCATCGGGCTGTTCAAGGACACCACGCTGGTCTCGATCGTCGCCATCTTCGACCTGCTCGGCGGCATGCGCGCCGGCTTCACCGATCCGCAATGGGCCAGCCCGGTGACGCTCTATACCGGCTTCGCCTTTGCCGGGATCATCTATTTCTCGTTCTGCTACTTCATGTCCCGCTACTCGATCTTCGTCGAGAACCGCCTCAACAAGGGCCGCCGCCACTAGAGTCAAGACCAGGCCCGGCCGGCCACGACCAACAACGTTTCCAGGAGTTCCGCATGGCCAGTCCCGCCCCCATGAAAATGCCGACGACGGTCAATGAGGTGGCCGTCGATCTCACCGGCGTGCACAAATGGTACGGCGAGTTCCACGTGCTGAAGGACATCAACCTGACGGTCCGGCGCGGCGAGCGCATCGTCATCTGCGGACCCTCGGGGTCGGGCAAATCGACGATGATCCGCTGCATCAACCGGCTGGAGGAACACCAGCAGGGCAAGATCGTCGTCGATGGCATCGAACTGACCAACGACCTCAAGAAGATCGACGAGATCCGCCGCGAGGTCGGCATGGTGTTCCAGCACTTCAACCTGTTCCCGCACCTGACCATCCTGGAGAACTGCACGCTGGCGCCGATCTGGGTCAAGAAAATGCCCAAGAAGGACGCCGAGGAGGTGGCGATGCACTACCTCAAGCGGGTGCGCATTCCCGAGCAGGCGCTGAAATATCCCGGCCAGCTGTCCGGCGGCCAGCAGCAGCGCGTCGCCATCGCGCGGGCGCTGTGCATGAGCCCGAAGATCATGCTGTTCGACGAGCCGACCTCGGCACTCGATCCGGAAATGGTCAAGGAGGTGCTCGACACCATGGTGGGGCTGGCCGAAGAGGGCATGACCATGCTCTGCGTCACCCACGAAATGGGCTTTGCCCGCCAGGTCGCCAACCGGGTGATCTTCATGGATTTCGGCCAGATCATCGAAATGAACGAGCCGAACGAATTCTTCTCACATCCCCAGCACGAGCGGACCAAGCTGTTCCTCAGCCAGATCCTTCACTAGGGCGAATAGCGAGTGGCGAGTGGGGAATGGAGTAGGGCGGCCTGACGAAGAGGGCCGCGCGAACCTTCGCCCGCGTCTTCGCGGGAGAGGGTGGCCGCGTCAGCGGCCGGGTGAGGGCGTTGCATCGATCTGCGACGCGCATTCCGGGTGCAAGGGATTGGCAGGGGTGTGGGATTAGACCCTCACCCGGCGCCTGACGGCGCCACCCTCTCCCACGAAGACGCGGGAGAGGGTTTGCGCGCGTTGCGTTCGCCGCTCGCGGTCGGCTATTCGCCCGTCTTGGCCGGCCCCGCGACCACCGGGCAATCCTCGCGGCCGCCCCATTCGGCCCAGGAGCCGTCATAGAGCCCGGCCGGCTGGCGGCCGACGGCGTCCATGGCGAGCCAGAGGATGGCCGCCGAGACGCCCGAGCCGCAGCTGGTGATGACCGGCTTGTCGAGATCGACGCCGCCGGCCTCGAAGGCGGCCTTGATGGTCTCGGGCGAGGCGAGCCGGCCGTTCTGGACGATGCTGCCGAACGGCACGTTGAGCGAGCCCGGCATGTGGCCGGATTTCAGCCCGGCGCGCGGCTCGGCGGTCTCGCCGCGGAAACGATCGGCCGGACGGGCATCGACCACCTGGACGCGGCCGGAGGCGAGCGCCTTCTTGACGTCGCCGAGATCGGCGACCGCGCCATGGTTGCGCCGGGCGGTGAAATGGCGCGCCGCGCGGGCTTTCGCAGGCCCGGTCTCGACGGCGCGGCCCTCGGCGACCCATTTCGGCAGGCCGCCGTCGAGGATGAAGACGCGCTCGACGCCAAAGGTGCGGAACATCCACCAGACCCTGGGGGCGGAGAACAGGCCGGCGCCGTCATAGATCAGCACCGACTGGCCATCGCCGATGCCGAGCTTGCGCAGCGCCGCCGAGAAGGCCGGCGTCGGCGGCATCATGTGCGGCAGGTCGGTTTCGGTATCCTTGACCGTGTCGATATCGAAGCGCTGGGCGCCCGGGATATGGCCGGCGACGAATTCCGCCTCGGCGTCGCGGTTCATGGTCGAGAGGTAATAGGAGCCGTCGAGGATGACCAGGTCCGGCGCGTTCAGGCGCTCGGCGAGCCAGTCGGTGGAGCGCAGCCAGGGCGAGGGCAGGGTGGTCATGCTTTGCTACTCCTTCAAGCAAACACGACGCGCACGCGCCGGTTCTGCTTGCCTTTTTTCTCGATCGCCGAAACGACCATGGGTCCGATTTCGCTTGTGCGCCTGACATGGGTGCCGCCGCAAGGCTGAAGATCGAGGCCTGAGATGTCGACCAGGCGGACCTTGCCGGAGCCCATGGGCGGCTTCACCGACATGGTCTTGACCAGGCCCGGATTGGCCTCGAGCTCGGCATCGGTGATCCAGCGCTCGGTGACCTCGGCGTCCTTGCCGATCAGCACATTCAGCCTGGCGGTGATGTCGTCACGGTCGAGGCCGGCTTCCGGGATGTCGAAATCGAGCCGGCCCTCATCGGCGCCGACCGAGCCGCCGGTGACCGGATAGGGCAGCACCACGGACAACAGATGCAGGCCGGTATGCATGCGCATGCGCTTGTGGCGGATGGTCCAGTCGATCCTGGCGGTCACGCTGGTGCCGAGCGCCGGCGCCGTGGCGCCGGGCGCCAGCACATGGACGATGTCCTGCTTGGTTTCGCCATAGACCGCGGTGACGACGGCAAGGTCCTGGCCGGCGACCACCAGGATGCCGGTGTCGCCGGGCTGGCCGCCGCCGGTCGGATAGAACACGGTGCGATCCAAGGCGACGCCGATCGCGCCGTCCTTCTCGGTCAGGCCGGTCACCGTCGCCTCGACCTCGGTCAGATAGGCATCGTCGCGAAACAGAAATTCAGTGGGCATCAGGGCACCGGAACCAGGTCGACCAGGGGCAGGGCCTTGCGCTCCAGCCATTCCGGCACGGCAAGACCCTTCGACCTGAGGAAGGCGGGGTCATAGATCTTCGAGGCGTAGCGGAAGCCGTAGTCGGCCAGAATGGTCACGATGGTGTGGCCGGGGCCAAGGTGCCGGGCGAGACGGATGGCGCCGGCGACATTGACCCCGGTCGACGGCCCGACGCACAGGCCCTCGTGGTCGAGCAGGTCGAACATGACAGGGA
Organism: Phreatobacter stygius; assembly: GCF_005144885.1. Taxonomy (NCBI): domain Bacteria; kingdom Pseudomonadati; phylum Pseudomonadota; class Alphaproteobacteria; order Hyphomicrobiales; family Phreatobacteraceae; genus Phreatobacter; species Phreatobacter stygius. The sequence goes on along the minus strand of NZ_CP039690.1, from coordinate 7,196,752 downwards.
TCGCTTCGTCGTCGGGGATCTGGAAGGCGATGTCGACCGGCGCGCCCTCGATATTCTTGGTCACGCGGCCCTGGCCGATGCCCTCGGTGATCGACGAGCCGGACGCCTTCAATTCGCCATGGCTGAACCAGGAATACATGGCGGCTCCCATCGGGTCGGCGCAGCCGATGGTGACCTTGTCGCTAGAGCCCTTGAGCGCCAGCGCAATGCCGGCCAGCGTGCCGCCGGAGCCGATCGAGCAAATGAAACCGTCGATCCGGCCATTGGTATCGCGCCAGATTTCCGGGCCGGTGGTTTCGACATGGGCCTGCCGGTTGGCGACATTGTCGAACTGGTTGGCCCAGAACGCGCCGTTGGGGTTCTCCCGCGCCAGCCGTTCGGCGACCCTGGACGAGACCTTCACATAGTTGTTCGGATTGGCATAAGGCACGGCCGGCACTTCGATCAGGCTGGCGCCGAGCTGCCTGAGCGCGTCCTTCTTTTCCTGCGACTGCGTCTCGGGGATGACGATGACGCAGCCGAGCCCGAGCGCCCGCCCGACCATGGCAAGCCCGATGCCGGTATTGCCGGCGGTGCCCTCGACAATGGTTCCGCCGGGCCTCACCAGCCCCCGGTCCATGGCATCCTTGATCAGGTAGAGCGCCGCCCGGTCTTTCACCGACTGGCCCGGGTTGAGAAACTCGGCCTTGCCGAGAATGGTGCAGCCGGTCGCCGCGCTGGCGCGGTTCAGCTTGATCAGCGGTGTGTTGCCGATGGCGTCGACAAGGGAGGCATGAATAGGCATCGCGGATATCCTGACGATCGGAGACGCTATCCGAGCGAGGGTCGCACCTCAACCCTGCCGCAGTCTGATGTCCAGACCTATATCCCGGCCGGCGCTGGCTTTTTTCGCGCTTTCGCGCTATCACCCCGACGACCGGCGAAGCTGTTCAGCGTCCCCTGCATGTGCCGGTCGCGGTGGAGGCGTGCTGCTCCGCCGACGCGCTCATGCAGGCCTCCCGTGCATTTTCGGGTGATCTAGACCACTTACTCACCCGTAGTACTGGTCATGGAACAAGGCGTGGCGTCAACCGCGGCGGGCGGGGCGTCCGATCCCAAGGGATTTGATTTTGATGATACATTTCTTCGACGCCGGGGGGCGGCCGGTCGACACCTTGCTTGCCGAATATGCGGCAGGCTCGCTGTCCCGACCGCTTCACGTGCTGGTCGCGGCCCATCTGACACTTCAGCCTCGGAGCCGCGCCTATGTCGAAGCACTGGATATCCTGAAGGGTGACGAACTCGCGGCGACCGCTCCGGTGCCGGTGGCCGATCGCGACGCCAAGCTTGCCGCGATCTTCGCCGAGCCGCCGGTTGCCGTCGCCCCGGCCGCGCCCGCCGACGACCTCATGCCGGGTCCGCTGCGCGCCTTTGTCGGGCGGTCGGGTGACGACATTCCCTGGAAAACCAGGCTGCCCGGGATCCGCCAACACGTCATCGGCACCTATCGCCGTCACCGGGCACAGCTCATCATGGTCAAGCCCGGCGGCGCGCTGCCGGCTCATACCCACGAAGGCCAGGAGGTCACCCTGGTGCTGCAAGGCCAGTTTCATGACGCGTCCGGCGTCTACCGGCGCGGCGACATCTGCATGGCCGATGAGACGGTGAACCATCGCCCGGTCGCCGACGCGGCCGAGGGCTGCATCTGCTTCATCGTGTCCGACGGGCCGTTTCGCCTGACCGGACGGTTCGGGCGGATCGTCGAATGGCTGTCCCGGCGCTGACGCCAGCCGTCAGTTTTTCGCATAGACCAACTGGCGCACGTCGATGGTGCCGGCGCGGAAGCCGGCCTCGCAATAGGCGAGATAATAGGTCCACAACCGCTTGAAGCGCTCGTCGAAGCCGAGATGGGTGAGGTCCGGCCACACCGCGGTGAACCTGTCGGCCCATTCGCGCAATGTCCGCGCATAGTCGAGGCGGAAGGCCTGCTCGTGCTCGAGGGCGAGGCTGGCTTCCCGCGGCAGCTCGCGCAGATGGGTCGCGGTCGGCAGCATGCCGCCCGGAAACACATAGGCCCGGATGAAGTCGATCTCGCGCAGGTAGTTCTGCCAAAGGCTCTCGGCAACCGTGATCACCTGCAGGCCGGCACGCCCGCCAATGGTGAGACAGTCGCGCACCTTGGAAAAGAACGTGCTCCAATATTCGCGGCCGACCGCCTCGAACATTTCGATCGAGGCGATGGCGTCGAACGAGCCGGTCTCGTCGCGATAATCCTGCAGCTTGATGGTCACCCGATCGGCGAGGCCAGCCTCCTGCATGCGCTTCGTCGCATAGGCGAACTGTTCCTCGGACAAGGTGAGGCCGGTGACGTGCACGCCATATTCGGTGGCCGCCAGTTCCGCAAAGCCGCCCCAGCCGCAGCCGATTTCCAGGACACGGTCGCCAGGCTTCAGCTTGAGCGCGTCGGCGAGCAGGCGGTATTTCGCACGCTGCGCCTCGGGCAGGCTCGCCGCCCCCGCGCCGAAATAGGCCGAGGAATAGGTCATCGAAGGGTCGAGCCAGGCCCGGTAGAAGGTATTGCCCAGGTCGTAATGCGCCATGATGTTGCGCCGCGCCTGGGACTTGGTGTTGCGGTTGCGCCAATGGCGGTAGTGCTGCAGCAGCCGCGCCACGGGGTTGTGCCGGGGCATATGGGCGACGGCGTCGATATTGACGCAGAAGAAATAGAGCAGGCCGGCCGGATCGGGACTGTCCCATTCGCGCCGGATATAGGCTTCGGCGAAGCCGAGGTCGCCATCCAGCATCAGGCGGCGCGCAAAGCGATAGTCGTGCACGATCATTTCCGCGCTCGGGCCGGCTTCGCCGCCGCGGAACAACAGCCGCCGGCCGTCGGGCAGCCCCATGATCAGGGTGCCGTAACGGATCTTCAGCGGGTAGCCGAGGGCGAAGCGGACGGCGGCGGGAAGTCCCTCGGTCGCGCGGCGCAAACTGTCGCGCGTGACCTCAATGGTCTGGTCGAGATTGGGCTGATAGCTGTCGACAGTCATGGGCCTGCTCACTGCATGGCGGTGTCACAAGACAAACCGATCACGCCGCCTGCGACGCTTGTCCGCTCGCTTCGAGCCTTCATGACGCAAGGCCGGCCCGAACGGATCGGGCGGAGGCGGGGCAGGGCGCTGAAACCTAGGTTATGCGATTTGCGGCAAGCTTCAATGGCGCAAATCCGGTCGTAATCCTGCTCGGCGCCGGGCGCGTTGCTCGGCGTTGTCAGTCAACGTGCTCCACGTCCTCGAGTTCCGCGAAGGCCGCCAGAGCCTGTTCTCGGGCGCGGGCATGATCGACGATCGGCCGGGGATATGTGACACCCAATGTGACACCGGCTTGGGCAAGGTCCGCCGCGGCCGCCGTCCAGGGCTGATGGATCGCGCCGGCGGGCAGTCCGGCCAGTTCCGGCACCCAGCGGCGGACATAGTCGCCGGCCGGATCGAATGTCTGCGCCTGCGCCATCGGGTTGAAGATGCGGAAGAACGGCGCGGCGTCGGCGCTGGAGCCGGCGACCCATTGCCAGCTTGCCGCATTATTGGCCGGATCGGCATCGACCAGCGTGTCCCAGAACCAGGCCTCGCCGGCGCGCCAGTCGGTTTTCAGATGTTTCACCAGGAACGAGGCCGCGACCATGCGCACCCGGTTGTGCATCCAGCCGGTTCGCCACAATTCGCGCATGCCGGCATCGACAAGGGGATAACCGGTCAGGCCGCGCTGCCAGGCCAGAAGGTGGGCAGGATCGTTGGTCCAGGCAAAGCCGTCGAAGCGCTTCCGGACGTTTTCCCGCGCCAGGTCCGGCCGGTGATAGAGCAGGTGATAGGCGAATTCGCGCCAGCCGACCTCCGACAGGAACTTGGGCAGGCCGGGCGGTTGGTGGAGCTCGGCGGCGAGGCGCGCGGCGTGCCAGATCTGGACGGCTGAGATTTCGCCGAATCGCAGATGCGGCGACAGCCGTGAGGTGGCGGCAAGATCGGGGCGGTCGCGGGTCTCGGCATAGGATGCAAGCCCATTGTCGAGAAACGCCAGCAGCCGCGCCCTGGCGCCGGCTTCGCCCGGCTGCCAGGCTGCGCCGAAACCCGCGGCCCAGTCGGGAGACCGCGGCTCGAGGCCCCAATCATCAAGGTCTTCGCTGGCGATGGCGCCGGCAAAGCCGCTGATGCGGACCGGCTCCGGCAGCGCGGCCCGCGGCTCGCCCTTGGCCTGATGCGCCCGCCAGAACGGCGTGAACACCTGCATCGGCTGGCCGGCCCTGGACTTCACCGTCGAGGGCTCGCGCAGCAGCGCGGCGGAGAAGCTCTCGGCGACGACATGGTCGGCCGTCAGCGCGGTCTTGATGCCGGCATCGACCGCCATGGCAGCTGCCTCATAACGCCGGTTCCAGGTCACCAGCCTGGCGCCGACCTCGCCGGCGACGCCCGGCACGACGTGGCTCGCCGCGCCCGATCGCAGAATGAGCCGGCCGCCCTTGGCCGCGATCGCCCGGGCCAGTTGCCTGAGGCTCTGCGCCAGCCACCAGCGGGACGCCGCGCCGCGACGGCGCTGGCCGGCATCGCCGTCGTCGAACACGAACAGCGCCAGCACGGGCCGGCCGGAGGCGATGGCATGGGTGAGGGCGGGATTGTCGGCCAGCCGCAGGTCGTCGCGGAACCAGACAAGGGCAGGGGCAGGCGCGGCGGGCATGGATGTCATCAGCCTGTCTACGGCCTGCCGCGGGCGGCGGATCACCGTGGCCGGGCCTCGGGTGGGGCGGTCCGCATCCCTGGGAAACGAAGCGCCCGCTATATTGCGCCCGTGGCGAAGCTCTCGAGATAGGCCACGACGGCGGCCGCGTCGGGACCGCCGGCCTTGGCATGGGCGATCAGCGGGATGCCATGCGGGCCGCGCGCGTTGCGCGCCTCGGGCGCGACCGCCAACAGCGCCTGGACAACAGCGAGATGGCCGAGCATGGCCGCGGCAAAGATGTCCATGCGTGCGCCCCTGGCCAAGAGCACGTCCGCGATGTCGCGGCGGCCCATATGGGCGGCGGCGCCGAGCCCGGTCTCCCAATCGCCGCCACCCCAGTCCCAGGCGGCGTTGGCCAGCGCCGGCTGGCCGGTCACCAGCGCCACCACACGATCGAGGTCGCCATGCGCGTGGCCGACAAATGCGTGGACCAGTTCGGCGTCGAGACGCGGGACATCTGCCATGAGGGTCTCCTCCTGCCAGCGGCGGGCTCGCGGTTCGCGGCCTTGGGCCATGCCGCGCCTTGGCCGTGCATCCTAGCAACCCGGCGCGGTCCCGGACATCTCGCCAAAAGTCGCCGGACCGGCCGCCGGCCCGTCGTCGCGCCGCCGGCCGCGCGCTTGATTTTTGCACGGCACAGTTCTAAATCATTGACAGACCGACGGTCGGTCTGAGATTCGCCGATGACCAGGGAATTCAAGACGCCACGTGTGATGATGGATCCGGCGGCGCGGCGCGGCGCGCTGCTCGACGCCGCCCAGGCGCTGTTCTTCGAGCGCGGCTACGAGAACACCACGATCAACGCGATCATGGAGAAAGCCGGGGTTTCCAAGGGCGGCCTCTATCATCACTTCGCCTCCAAGGAGGACATTCTGGAGGCGCTGGCGGCCCGCCTGTCGCAAGAATCGGTCGCGCGGCTCGAGAACGTGTTCGATGAGCCTGGCCTCGACGGTCTCGGCCGGCTGAACACCTTCTTCGCCCGGGCGCGCCGGATGAAGATCGAGGATGCGCCCCGGACGCGGGCGACCTTCGATGTGCTGTTCAAGCCCGAGAACATCGTTCTCTACCATCGCATCAACGCCGCCGTGCTGCCGGTGGTGGTGCCGCTGCTTGCCCGCATCATCGCCCAGGGCAAGTCCGAGGGTGTGTTCAACGTGCCGGATCCGGTCGCCGCGGCCGAGGTCGTGCTGCAGCTCGGCACCAGCGCCTATGATCTCATGGCGCGGGCGATCGCCGTTGCGGGAACGCCCGAGGCGGAAGCCGTGTGGGAAGAGTTCGAGCAGCGGCTGATTTTTCACGGGATCGCCATCGATCGCATTCTGGGTCTTCCCGACGGAAGCCTGGTTTATGTCGAGCCTGGCTTCGTGCGGGCCGTCATGGCCGTGAGGTGACCAGCGATGACGGCCGAGAAAATCACCCTCACCGGGGTGAAGGAAACCCTGCTGATCACGCTTTATGGCAAGGGCGAGGAGAGCCGGCTAACTGGTTCGCTCTTGCGCGACCGATTTGCCGCCGAGGTCATTGGCCGGATCGATTACGACTTCTCGAAGCTGCAGGTCGGCCGGGACGACATGGTCGGGCTGGCGACACGGGCCTATCGCTTCGATCAATGCGCGCGCGCCTTCATCGCGGCCCATCCGGACGCGATCGTGCTGCATCTCGGCTGCGGCCTGGACAGCCGGATCTTCCGGCTCGATCCGCCGGCGACGGTCCGATGGTTCGATGTCGACTATCCCGAGGTCATCGCCCTGCGCCACCGGCTCTATCCGGCGCAGGCGGCCGGCACGATGATCGGCTCGTCGGTGACCGATCCATCGTGGCTCGACACGATCCCCGCGGATGCTCCGGCGCTGATCATCGCGGAAGGCCTGCTGATGTATCTGAGCGAGGCGGAAGTCGGTGATCTCTTGGGCGCGCTCACCACGCGCCTGCCGGGCGGCGAGCTGGTGTTCGACGGCTTCAACCGCCTCGGTATCAGGCTTGCCCAGAGCAACCGGATGATCAAGGCCACCGGGGCGACGCTCAACTGGAACATCGACGAGCCCAGGGAGCTGGAGGTGCTCGTCCCGAAGCTGCGCTTCGTGGCGGAGCTTATGATTTACGACCCGGCCGAGGCGGCGCAGTTCCGCCGGTTCTCGCTGCCCGCGCGCCTGGCGATCCGGGTCATGCATGCGGTGCCGGGCTTCCGGCGCATCGGCCGCCTGCTGCGTTACCGCTTTTGACATGACGCGACGCGGCGCGGTCCCACGCAACCGGCCGGCGCGGCCGCCATGCCGGGTCACGCCGATCGGAACAGCCGGCCTGACGACGAAGGACACCACGGGAGGCTCTCTTGCGGTTGATACGTTACGCCATCGGTTTGGTTGTCGTCGCAAGCGCGGCCGCTGCGGTCGGCTGGTTTATCCTGAAGCCGAAGCCGGTGATCACGGTGACGCCGTCGCGCGGCGACGCCGCCGAGATCGTCTATGCCAGTGGCGTGGTCGAGCCGCTGATCTGGGCCAAGGTCACGCCGGTGGTCCGCGAACGGATCGTCGAGCAGTGCAATTGCGAGGGTTCGCGGGTCGCCAAGGGCCATGTGCTCGCCCGGCTCGACAACAGCCAGGTCGAGGCATCGCTGGCCGAGCACCGGGCGCGGCTGACGCTCGCCCGGGAAGAACACCGGCGCCAGTCCGTGCTGGTCGAGCGCAATGTCGGCAGCCAGCAGGCCTTCGACCGGACCCGCAGCGAGGTGGCCCAGCTGGAATCGCTGATTGCCGGCCAGCAGGCGCGGCTCGAAAGCTATGTCCTCAGAGCCCCGGGCGCGGGCGTGGTGCTGCGGCGGGACGGCGAGGTCGGCGAGGTGGCCGAACTCGGCAGCGTGCTGTTCTGGGTCGGCGAGCCGAATCCGCTGATCGTCACCGCCGACGTCAATGAAGAGGATATTCCGCGCGTCGAGGTTGGCCAGCGCGCGCTGCTCCGGTCCGATGCCTTTCCCGGCCGGACACTGGAAGCGGTGGTCGACCGCATCACGCCGAAGGGCGATCCGGTGACCAAGGCCTATCGGGTGCGTTTCCGCCTGCCCGACGACACGCCGTTGAGGATCGGCATGTCGACCGATGTCAACATCGTCATCCGGGTGGCGGGCGATGCCTGGCTCGTTCCAACGGTTGCCGTCGACGGCGCCAGGATCGTCGTGATCGACGGCGACCGGGCGCGGCTGCAGGAGATCCGCACCGGCATTCGCGGGCCGGCCGGCGTCGAGGTCGTCGCGGGCGTCGACGAGACTACCCGGATCGTCTCGCCGTTTCCGGCTGGTCTCGCCGACGGCGCACGGGTTTCGATCTCGGCCACGGCGGCGCGGTGAGGCGGCCATGCGCCTCATCTTCGACATCGCCTATACCCATATCGCCGGCCGCGCCCGGCAGACGCTCGTCGCGGTGATCGGGGTCGCCGTCGGCGTCGGCTTTTCGGTGGCCATGGCGGCGCTGATGCAAGGCGGCCAGGACGATTTCGTCAAACAGCTGGTCGACACCATGCCGCATGTGCAGGTGACCGACGACCGGCGCGCCGCCCGCCGTCAGCCGGCGGAGGACGTCTTCGCGACGGTTGCCATTGCCGGGCTCCGGCCGCGCGAGGACCGGCGCGGCATCATCAATCCGACGGCGGCGCTGTCCTGGCTGAAGGCCTGGGTGCCCGGGCGGCTGGCGGGCACGCTCAGGCTGCAGGGCGTCATCCGCTATTCCGGCCGCGATGTCGGCGCGGCGGTGATCGGCATCGACCCGGAAACCGAAGCCGGTGTCTCGCCCATTGTCGGCGACTTCACCCAGGGCAGTTTCGCCGCGCTGACGGCGGGCGGCAACGGCATCGTGATCGGCGACACCATGGCCAACCGCCTGGGGGCGCGGATGGGCAACACCGTCACGGCCGTGTCGTCGGAAGGGCTGACCCGCGATTTCAAGATCGTCGGTCTGTTCCATACCGGCACCACGGCCAGGGACGAGGGCGAAGCCTATGTCATCCTGAAGAATGCCCAGATCCTGTCGCGCCGGCCGAATGCCATCAACCAGATCCGCATCAAGCTCGATGATCCCGCCGGCGCGCCGGCGGTGGCGCGCCGGGTCGAGACCGAAATCGGCTACAAGGCGGTCGCCTGGCAGGAGGCCAATGAGCAGATCCTGGAGGCGCTCGTGGTGCGCAATGTCATCATGTACACGGTGGTCGCCGCGATCATGCTGGTGGCAGGCTTCGGCATCTTCAACATCATCTCGACCATCACCCATGAAAAGGCGCGCGACATCGCCATCATGAAGTCGCTGGGCTTCGCCGAGGCCGACATGCGCCGGCTATTCCTGCTCGAGGGCGTGGCCATCGGCGCGGCCGGCTCGCTGGTCGGCTGGCTGATCGGCTTTTCGCTGATCTATGCCCTGTCGCTGGTGCGTTTCGAGGTGGCCACCACCGGCCAGGAAATGACCAGGCTGCCGATCGCCTGGAGCTTCACCCATTACCTGCTGGCGCTCGGCTTCGCGCTGATGTCGGCCGCGGTCGCCGGTTATCTTCCGGCGCGGCGGGCGGCGCGGGTCAATCCCGTCGATATCATCAGGGGCGCCACATGAGCCCGCTGATCGAAACCCGGGATCTCAGGCGCAGCCTCAACGACACCGTGCCGGTGACGCTGATCGACGACGTCTCGCTTGCCATCGCCGAGCAGGAGTTCATCGCCATTACCGGCCCGTCCGGTTCCGGCAAGTCGTCGCTGCTCTATCTTCTCGGACTGCTCGACCGGCCGACCGGCGGCAGCCTCAGCATCGGCGGCCGGGACACCCGGCCCATGGACGAAGTGGAGCGCGCGGCGACCCGCCTGTCGATGATGGGCTTTGTCTTCCAGTTCCATTTCCTGCTGCCGGAATTCACCGCGCGCGAGAATGTCGAGATCCCCATGCGCCGGCTGGCCAGGCTCGGCCGCGCCGAGATGCGCGTGCGGGCGGCCGAGCTGCTGCAGTCGCTCGGCCTTGGCGATCACCTCGACAAGCGGCCCGAACAGCTGTCCGGCGGCCAGCGCCAGCGTGTCGCCGTGGCGCGGGCGCTCGCCAATGATCCGCCGCTCATCCTGGCGGACGAGCCGACCGGCAGCCTCGACAGCAAGAGCTCGGAACAGGTCTTTTCGATCCTCGAGACCCTGGTACGCGAACGGGGCAAGACCGTCGTCGCGGTGACCCATGATCTCGCCTTGGCCGCGCGCATGGATCGGCGTGTCCACCTGGTCGATGGCAGGATCAGCAGCGACGACCATGTTGCCCCGCAGGGGCCGGCCGGGGCAGGGCGCTTGCCGCTCCCGGTGCCGTCCGAGCGGTAGCTCCAGATGCGACAGCATCACGACGAAGCGATCGGCGCGGCCTCGGCGCGCGCCATTATCCTGCCTTCGCGCCTGCGCTGCCCCCGCCGCCGCCACTCTCACGGCCGGCGGAAGACGCCAAGCGGCGAGCGATTCTTCTTCGACCGGTCGGCGCTTTGCGCCCAAACCGGCGTCTCGACCGATGCGGTCCGGCGAAAGCTGTTTGGAGACGGAGCGACCGAGCCGATCGCGGCGGAATAGAACCAGCATGCCGGCCCCGGCGGAACACGGCGGCCCGCCCCTCCCAGCCATCGAAGGCCATGACCAAATGACATCGGACCCCCGCGTGAAACCCGTCGGCGAGATCAGGACGGCACATATCTTCGACATGGTCATCGACCTGCATCCACGGCTGAACATCGGCGCCGGCCAGTTTGGCCAGCGGGTTCTCTTCGGCGCCGCCGGCGGATCGTTCGAGGGCCCGACCAGATCGCCCGAGCCGTCGACCGCGGCGTGTGCGGGCCGGGCTTGACGGAGGGTGCCGCGTCCATTACTAAACCAAAAGGTTAAGTGATTGACGCGGCACCAGAGGAGATCGACCATGCCGAACACCATCGTGTCTCGCGAAGAATGGCAGAACGCGCGCATCGCCCTGCTGGCCAAGGAGAAGGCGCTGACCCGGATGAACGACGAGCTGAGCGCCGAGCGGCGCGCCTTGCCCTGGGTCAAGATCGACAAATCCTACCGGTTCGATGGGCCGTCCGGGCCGCTGACACTGGCGGATCTGTTCGGCGGCCGCAGCCAGCTGGTGATCAAGCACTTCATGATGGGGCCGGGGCAGACCAACCAATGTGTCGGATGCTCGTTCGAGGTCGACCACGTCGAGGGCATTCTCGTCCATCTCGAAAACCACGACGTGTCCTATGTCGTGGTGGCCCGCGCGCCGATCGCGGAAATCGAAACCCTGCGCCAGCGCATGGGCTGGCGATTTCCTTTCGTTTCGGCGTTCGGCAGCGATTTCAACTATGATTTCAACGTGTCGTTCACGCCGGAACAGGTCGCGGCCGGACGCGTCTTCTACAATTTCCGCGAAATCGATCCAGGCATCGAGGACCTGTCCGGCGTCAGCGTCTTCTTCAAGGACGATGACGGCCAGATCTTCCACACCTATTCGACCTTCGGCCGCGGCGGCGAAGCGGTTCTGGCGACCTATGCCGTGCTCGACATGGCGCCGAAGGGGCGCAACGAGACCGGGCCCCATCATTCGCTCACCGATTGGGTGCGGCCGAGAACCATGTACGGCCAGGGCGGCATGGTCGAGCCCAACGGGCGCTATCACGCGCCGACCTGCGGCTGCGCCATCCACACCTGAGCCCGCAGTCCGCGGCCGTTCGCCGGTGCGCGGCATGAGAGGCAAGCGCCATGTGCTGTGCGATCGGAGCCTTGCTGATGGCCGTGACGGCGGCGTGGCGGCGCTGGCTTCAGGCCACGCGCGGTTGGCAGCCGCGGCTGCGCTGGGCGGCGGCCTTCGCCGCCGCCGCCATCGTCCTGGCCGCCGGCACGGCCTTGGCGACCCAGCATTTCGACCATTACGCGGCGCGCGCCCGGATCAGCGAACGCAGCCTGCTGGCCGAAATCCTGGCCCAGCCGCTGTGTATGGGCGCGACGGCCGTGCGAGCGGATAGGCCGGTCGCGCCGCCTTGAGGCAGATCCGGCGCGGCGATCAGGCGGCGCGCAGGATGCCGAGCTGCTGCAGCGCGGTCACGCCGTCGTCGAGGCCGATCTCCTCGGCGATCAGGCCATTTTCGACACGCAGCACCGTGGTTCCGGTGAAACGCATCTTCCGGCCGGACGCCGCCGGCAGCGAACCGGTCAGAAAGTCGCTGAAGGCCGGGCCGGTATGGGTGCCGCCGCCAATCCAGCGGCCAACCACATAGTCGCCTTCGGCGATCAGGTCTGCGGCACCGCCGAAGCTCAGGTCGGGGAAGGCCTGGCGGAAGCCGAGCATGAACGCCCTGACGTCTTCGCGGCCGCGGCGCGGTGCGTGCAGCGAATATTGCAAGAGCATGTCGGGCGCGGCGAGCTCGTCGATGACAGCGGGATTCCAGGGATTGCCCCAGAAGCCGTCGAACCATCGGCCGACAATGGCCTTGTTGTCCTGTTCCTTAGCCATGATGCAGTCCTTTGTGCCGCCTTTGCCTGGGACGGTCCGCGCCGGCGGCATGCCGCTGGACCTCGGCTTATGGGGTAGGCCGGGGACGCATCGGGAAAACTCCGTTTGTTGTGCTGGAATTCGAACCGGCGGGGAGCCGGCGCAGGTTCCTTGGTTCAGCCGCCATGCGACGGGCTCAGCCGTCCGCCGGAGCGGCTGCCGTTCGATTCGGTGGCGATGGCGCCGGCGGCTTCGAGGCCGCGAAGGATTGTCGCAGGATTGCCAGCCATGGGCGCCTGCTGCTGAGCTGCGCCCGAACAGCCCCGCGTCGGCGCAAGCCGGCGGGGATTTTTATGAGCGGCAGGGCAGAGCGTCGATTTGGCTTCGGCGTTCGACCAAAAAGAAAAGGCGGAACGGACATTCGTCCGTTCCGCCTTCAAATTTGGCTCCCCGGGCCGGATTCGAACCAGCGACCAACCGGTTAACAGCCGGTTGCTCTACCGCTGAGCTACCGAGGACCACCGCTTTCGCGAGTGAGCGGCGCGAATAACACAAGACCGTCACGATTGCCAAGGGGCAAAGATGACGTGAAAGGATGGCGGCAGCATGGCTCCCGACTTGTCCCCAGCCAAACCGTGGGGCAGGGGGCCGGCGACAAAGGCCGCCAGCCGTGTTTTCAGGGGTAACGACCGTGACCGCCGACACCCCGACAAGCCTGACCGTGCTTGGCCGCCGCTTCGCCTTGCCGCAGCGGCGCTGGCGCCGCCGGGCGCTCGGCTGGGCCTTCATTCTCGGCGGCGTGCTCAGCATCCTGCCGGTGCTCGGCCCGTGGATGTTTCCGGTCGGCCTGGCGATCCTGTCGGTCGACAGCCCGTTCTTCCGGCGCATGCGCCGGCGGCTGGCCATTCGAATCGGCCGGCGCTGGCCGAAACTCAATGCCTGGCTGAAAGGCCCGCCGGCCTGAGGCGGACCACTCTCAGCCGCCGGGCGCGCCCTGGGTGTTGACGTAGAGCGCATAGACCGACTGGCTCGCCGCCATGAACAGCCGGTTGCGCGACAGCCCGCCGAAACAGACATTGGCGCAGCGCTCGGGCAGGCGGATGCGGCCGATCAGCTTGCCGTCGGGATTGAACACATGGACGCCGTCGAGCTCGTCGCTGCCCATGCCCCAGCCGCACCAGAGATTGCCGTCGACATCGCAACGAAAGCCGTCGGGCGTGCCGGGCCCGGCATCGATGAAGGTGCGCTGACGGGTCAGCGTCACGCCGTCGACGACGTCATAGGCGAGAATCAGGCGGTTCGGCACGGCGCGCGAGGCAACCAGGTAGAGCCGGGTCTCGTCGGGGGAGAAGCAGAGGCCGTTCGGCCCGGCAATGCCGGTCGCCACCGCCCTGGCCTCGCCGGTCGCCGGATCGAGGCGGTAGACGTTCTGCGGCGATTCGGGCGTCGCCTGGAAACCCTCGTAATGGCCGGCAATGCCGAAGGGCGGATCGGTGAACCAGACCGAGCCGTCGGATTTGACCACCACGTCATTGGGCGAATTCAGCCGCTTGCCCTCGAAACGGTCGATCAGCACGGTGATCGAACCGTCATATTCGGTGCGGGTGACGCGCCGGCCGCCATGCTCGCAGGTGATCAGCCGGCCCTGGCGGTCGCGGGTATGGCCGTTGGCAAAGTCGGAGGGCTTGCGGAACACCGAGACCGCGCCGGTCTCCTCGTCCCAACGCATGACCCGGTTGTTCGGGATGTCGCTCCACAGGAGATAGCGCCCGTCGCCGAACCAGACCGGCCCTTCGGCCCAGCGCATGCCGGTGGCCAGGCGCTCGACCGCCGCGCTGAACAGGCGGTATTTGGCAAAGCTCGGATCGAGAATTTCGATGGCAGGGTCAGGGTAACGCTGGCTCGGCTGCCACATGGGGCGGTCCTTCCGACGGAGCGGGCTTGGGCGTAAGCGGGCCGGGGGCGGGCGCCGGGACGCCCGGTGCGATCTTCCCCAAGGCATGGCGCGAATGCAATGCGCCGGGCGCAGCGCAGCCGGGTGCGCGGCATGGGGCCGGGTTCGGCCGCCCGCAACCATCGGCAGATGTTCCAAGGGGAAGGAGGTGGAGGCCTCGCCCGGAATCGAACCGGGGTGCAAGGATTTGCAGTCCTCTGCGTAACCACTCCGCCACGAGGCCGTCCGGGTAACTCAACCGGGCAAGCCCGGCGCGGAGTGGGCTCGCTCTAGCACGCTGATCCGGGCACCGCAACAGAGCCGCCGACAGCGTCGCGCGGGCGGGCGAGCGATCTTCATGACCTTGCAATCCGACCGCCTCCCCCGTTAAAGACGGGGCCTCGGCGATGCTTTTGCCGCCGCAATCCGAGGATTTCGCGATGATCGATTTTGCGCGCGCTCGCCGGACCATGGTCGACACGCAGATTCGGGTGAACGATGTCACCGATGGCCGCATCATCGAGGCGCTGATGGCGGTGCCGCGCGAGGCCTTCGTGCCCGAGGCGCGCCGCGAGCTCGCTTATATCGACGACGACGTCGCCGTGAGCGAAGCATCGAACGGCAAGCCGGCCCGCTACCTGATCGAGCTGATGGTGCTCGCCAAGATGGTTCACGCCGCTGCCATCGGCCCGGCCGACAGCGTGCTCGATATTGGGGTCACGACAGGCTATTCGGCGGCCGTCCTGGCCAGGCTCGCGGCGAAAGTCGTGGCGGTCGAGGAGGACGAGACGCTGGCCGCGGCGGCGCGCCAGGCGCTGGCCGCGTCAGGCAATGTCACCGTCGTCGCCGGCGCACTCGCCGAGGGTGCGCCGCAACAGGGGCCTTACGACGTGATTTTGCTGGAGGGCGCGGTCGAGGCGGTGCCGGAGGCCCTGTTCGGCCAGATGAAGGAGGGCGGGCGCCTGGTTGCCGTGGTCGGTTCGGGGCGCGCGGCGAAATGCCTCGTTCATACCCGAATCAGCGGCGAGATCAGCGCGCGGCCGATCTTCGACGCAGCCATTCCGCCCCTGCCGGGTTTTGCCGCAGCGCGCGGTTTCGTCTTTTAACGGCTTGAAGTGTGGCATTCACGTCCCACTTCCTGTCTAATCGGCCGCATATTGAAACCGGGGCTTTCTTCATTGTCCCGAAGCGGTTATCGAATGTCCCCTTAGGTGCCCTGGGTCTTGGCGGATCATCCAGGGTAACGCCACGAAGCAGGTGTTACACATGATCGGAGCCACGTTTACCCGTGTCGGCTCCGCGACGGCACTCACCGTCGCGATTCTCGTCCCGCTGTTTTCGCCCGTATCCGCGCGGGCTCAGTCCATTAATCAGACCCTGATCCAGGCCTACCGGAACAATCCCGACCTCAATGCGGCACGTGCCGGCGTCCGGGTGGCCAATGAAGGCGTTCCCGCGGCCCTGTCCGGTTACCGCCCTTCGGTCAGCGCGACCTTCACCGCGTCAGGCCAATATACCGAAGCCGGTGGCGGCTCGACCGGGGCGCCTGGGTTTCACACGGCAACGCGTTCCTTTCCGCGCTCGGCGACGCTGACCGCCACGCAGCCGATCTATGACGGCAACCGGACCGCCAACAGCGTCCGGCAGGCCGACCAGAACGTGCTGGTGGCGCGCGAGACCCTGCGCAACACCGAACAGACCATCCTGCTGGCCTCCTCCACGGCCCATATGAACGTGCTGCGCGAGCAGGCGGTGCTCGACCTGCGCCATCGCGCGGTCGAGGTGTTCCGCGAGCAGCTGAGGGCCACCCGTGATCGCTTCGCCGTGGGCGAGGTGACGCGCACCGACGTGGCGCTGGCCGAATCGTCGCTGCAGGGCGCGATTGCGACCGAGAGCGGCGCCCAGTCCGACCTCGCCAATTCCCGCTCGGTCTATATGCAGCAGGTCGGCATCGCGGCCGGGCGCCTGGCGCCGGCGCGGACCGTCGAGCGGCTGCTGCCGCGCAGCCTGGATGCGGCCGTCATCGCCGGCCAGTCCGAACACCCCGCCATTCGCGGCGCGCGCCACGGCGCCGACGCGTCGCTCCTGCAGGTGCGCATCGCCGAATCGGCGCTCTATCCGACGCTCGGCCTGAGCGCCAGCCTGTTCCGCGGCGCCGACCAGTCGAGCGCGCCGCAGGTGTCCTCCGCCAGCATCGGCGCTACGCTGACCATTCCGATCTTCGCCAATGGCGGCCGTGACTACGCGACGATCCGTGGCGCCAAAGAAGCTTACGGTCAGCGCCGCATCCAGATCGAGACGGCCACCGCCAGCGTCCGCCAGGCCGTGACGCAGTCCTGGGCGGCGCTCGAAGCCTCGCGCGCCCAGATCCAGGCCGCCGAAGTGCAGGTCCGGGCCCAGACCATTGCCGTCAACGGCATTCGCGAAGAGTACAAGGTCGGCCAGCGCACGATCATCGACGTGCTGAACGCCACGCAGAACCTGTTCGAAGCCAGGGTCGCGCTGGTTCGGGCCCAGCGCGACCGTGTCGTGCTGTCCTATTCGGTGCTGTCGGCCATGGGCCGGCTGAATGCGCCGCGGCTGGCGCTGGCCACCGAGATCTTCGATCCGACCCAGCACTACCAGCAGGTTCGCGATCTCTGGATCGGCGTACGGACCCCCGACGGACGCTGAACGCGTCTGCGGTGAGCGCATCACTTGCGCTCACCGCCTTCAAGACTCTCGACATCTTGTTTGTGGATCATCAGTTGAGCCGTTAGCCCTGACGGCTGCCTCGGTGCATAGTTCGCTGAGTTGATTCGTGGTGATTCTCCCTTTTCCCGAAGGGAGACGACGTGATCCCACGGTGTGCGTAAAAAGGGGTGGACGGGGATGTCGCAGGCAGCGAAGGCTAACGAACCGTCAATGGAAGAGATCCTGGCGTCGATCCGCCGGATCATCGCGGATGACGAGCCGCCGAAGCCGGCACCACCCAAGGTCGCGGTCGTTCCGCCGCCGGCGCCGCCGCCGCCCGCGCCTAAGGTCGAGGAAGCACCGAAATCGCAGGACGATATCGACGCTCTGCTCGCAGGCTTCGACGCGATGGACGAGGCTGAGCCGGAACCCGCACCGCCGCCGCCTCCAGCTCCGCCTCCGGCGCCTCCCGCGCCGCCGCCGGTGGCCGCGAAGCCGGCCAAGGTGCCCGAGCCCGACATTCTGGAACTGAGCAAGGACGACGCGGTCGTCGAAGCGGTCGGCATGATCAAGCCGATCTCGCGCCGCGCCGACATCGAGTTCATGGAAATGGCGGAGCAGCCGCGGGCTCAGCCGGCCGCCCCGTCCTTCGCGAGCATCGAACAGCTGACGGCGGCCGACCCGCTCCTGTCGTCACAGGCCCATGCCGCGGTCGGAGCCGCGTTCGGCTCGCTCGCCAATACGATCCTGTCCAACAATGCCCGGACCATCGAGGATCTGGTCAAGGACATGCTTCGGCCCATGCTGAAGAACTGGCTCGACGACAACCTGCCGCAACTGGTCGAGCGGCTGGTGCGCGCCGAGATCGAACGCGTGTCGCGCGGCACCCCGCCGCGCTGAGGGGGCTGAATTAACCCTCTCCCAGGGGGCTACGACATTCACACATCTCTCAAAGGGGCCTGAATTCGCCACCTCTCAAGGCTTCGCACGAGAACCACGGATAGCGCATGCGCCGTCCTTTTTCGTCATGGCCGGCCTTGTGCCGGCCATCCACGCATTGCCTTGACCGCGGAGGACGTGGATGGCCGTGACAAGCACGGCCATGACGAAGCGAGAAACACCGCGCCAAGACATGGATTGTCGAGATGTGTGAATCCGGTAGCCCAAACGGAGAGGGTGGCGCCGCATAGCGAGATGCGAACGCGTCTCGCGTTCGCTCGACGCTATGGAGGCGCCGGGTGACGGGACGTCCATCTCCGAACGGCGCGGTATGCTCCGCGAGCCTCGGCGTCAGTGGATCCGACCCCAGCGTGACCTCGCAAGCCTTGCACTTCGTCCTGCCCGGGCTTGTCCCGGGCATCCACGACTTGCCTCCGTGCAAGGCATGGGTGGATGGCCGGGACAAGCCAGGCCAAGACGATGAGCGCCGTTGTCGCCGCTTCGCCTAGCCGCCCCACTCACACCGGCCTGGTGCGCGCCAGGCCGGCGCGGAACCAGAACACCAGCACAGGCAGCAGCAGCGCCGCGCCGGCGAACAGTGGCGGCGCGCCGACCTGGTCGTAGATCAGGCTGCACAGGGCAACCCCGGCGGTCTGGCCGGCGAAAAAGCAGAAGGCGAAGGTGGCGATGCCGGCGCCGCGCGAGCCCGGGGTCATTTGGGTCGCGTTGGTCTGCAGGGGATTGTGCAGCAGCACGAAGCCGAAGCCGCCAATGGCGATCGCGACCGCGACGAGCCAGACCGGCGGGGTCAGCGCCAGCAGGGCGAAACTGGCGGCCAGAAACACCGAGGCCATGCCGAGCACTGCGCGTTCGCCGAAGCGGCCGAGCAGGAAAGGCGCCGACCAGGAATAGGCGGCGGCACCCGCCGCGCTCAGCGCGGTCATCGCGCCGATCGCGGTATAGCTGATATTGTAGACCTGCCGGAGATGGGCGCCGAGAAAGGTGAAGGTGCCGTAGAACAGCACGGCCTCGATCGTCACCGCCATCAGCACCACCCGGGCGTAGGGGATGTTCCTCAGCGCCAACATCTGGGCGAGCGAGCCGCGCACGCCGCCGGCGGGCGCCGGTTGCCGGCGTGACAGCACCGGGCTGCTGCGCTGCTGGATCGCCAGCACGGTTCCGGCCAGGAGCAGGAACGCCCCGGCCATGATGAACACCGACTGCCAGCCGAGCGCATCGGCGAGCACGCCGCCGATCGCCTGGCCCGAGATCGCGCCGAAGCTGGTGAAGATCATATAGCGGGCGAGCACCGCCTGGCGCTGGGCGAAGGGGACGGTGTCGCCGATGAAGGCGATGCAGTTCGGAATGATCGCGGCGCCGGTCAGGCCGGCCAGGAAGCGCAGGACCGAGATCTGGTCGATGCCGGTGGCGAAGGCGCAGGCGAGCGTGAACAGGCCGCTCAGGATCGCGCCGAGCGTGACCATGCGGACCTTGCCGTAGCGGTCGCCGAGCGGCCCGGTCAAAAGCTGGAAGAAGCCGTAGGAGACGGCATAGGCGGTGATGACGATGGCGGCCTTGCCGGGCGTGGTGTCGAAGGCATTGGCCAGCGTCGGCAGCAGCGGATCGCAGAAGCGCAGCGCCGCCGACGAGGCGAATGAGGCTGCGCCGAGCAGGAACAATGCGCGCCACGGAACGGTGTCCGTCCCGACGTCTTCGACTGCCACTGTTGTCATGCCACAAGCTATGCGACTGGTGTGTGCAATGCGGCAAGTCGCACGGGCGCATGGCAGAAATGTTGACAGGGCGCGTTTCGGCCGGCTTTGTGCGCTCCCCATATCAAGCCAAAGCGATCAACCGAAAACGCCATGCTCGAGAAGACCTACACGCCGAAGGATATCGAAGCCCGTATGTCGGCGGCCTGGGAGACGGCTGAAGCCTTCCGTGCCGGCCGCCCCGAGCGCGCGGGCGCCGAGCCCTTCTGCATCGTCATTCCGCCACCGAACGTGACGGGCTCGCTGCATATGGGCCACGCGCTGAACAACACGCTGCAGGACGTGCTGTGCCGCTACGAGCGCATGCGCGGCAAGGATGTCTTGTGGCAGCCCGGCACCGATCATGCCGGCATCGCCACCCAGATGGTGGTCGAGCGCAAGCTTGCCGGCGAGAACAAGACCTCGCGGCGCAGCATGGGCCGCGAGGCCTTCCTGAAGGAGGTCTGGGCCTGGAAACAGGACTCCGGCGGCACCATCGTCAACCAGCTGAAGCGGCTCGGCGCCTCCTGCGACTGGTCGCGCGAGCGTTTCACCATGGACGAGGGCCTGTCCAAGGCCGTGCTCAAGGTGTTCGTCGACCTCTACCGGCAGGGCCTGCTCTACAAGGACAAGCGGCTGGTCAACTGGGATCCCAAGCTGCTCACCGCCATTTCCGACCTGGAAGTGGTGCAGACAGAGATGCGCGGCAAGCTCTGGTATTTCGACTATCCCCTGGCCGATGACCCAAACATCAAGGTGACGGTCGCCACCACCCGGCCGGAAACCATGCTGGGCGACACGGCGGTCGCGGTGCACCCGGATGACGAGCGCTGGAAGCCCTATGTCGGCCGGATGGTGCGCTTGCCGCTGGTTGGCCGGCTGATCCCGATCGTCGCCGACGCCTATTCGGATCCGGAAAAGGGTTCCGGCGCGGTGAAGATCACGCCGGCCCACGACTTCAACGATTTCGAGGTCGGCAAGCGCCACAACCTGCCGCAGATCAACATCTTCAGTGTCGAGGCCAGCCTGGCGCTGGCAGGCAACGAGGATTTCCTCGATGGGGCAGGCGGCGACGATCTCGCCGCCGTGCTCGAGCTCGACGGCGTCGATCGCTTCGAGGCGCGCAAGCGCGTCGTCGCGATGATGGAGGAGCGCGGGCTGCTCGCCAAGATCGAGGACCATTTGCACACCGTGCCGCATGGCGATCGCGGCGGCGTGCCGGTGGAACCCTTCCTCACCGACCAGTGGTATGTCGACGCCAAGACGCTGGCCAAGGAGCCGCTGGCCGCCGTGCGCGACGGCCGCACCGTCTTCGTGCCGAAGAACTGGGAAAAGACCTTCTTCGAATGGATGGAGAACATCCAGCCCTGGTGCGTGTCGCGCCAGCTCTGGTGGGGCCATCAGATCCCGGCCTGGTACGGTCCCGACGGCAAGGTGTTCGTCGAGCTGAGCGAAGCCGACGCGCTGGCCTCGGCCGAGGAGCATTACGGCGCCAAAACCGCGCTGACCCGCGACGAGGACGTGCTCGACACCTGGTTCTCCTCGGCGCTCTGGCCGTTCTCGACGCTCGGCTGGCCCGACGAGACCCAGGAATTGAAGCGCTATTACCAGACCGACGTGCTGGTGACCGGTTTCGACATCATCTTCTTCTGGGTTGCCCGGATGATGATGACCGGCCTGCACTTCATGAAGGAGACGCCGTTCCACACGGTCTATATCCACGCCCTCGTCCGCGACGAGAAGGGCGCGAAGATGTCGAAGTCCAAGGGCAACGTCATCGACCCGCTCGACCTGATCGACCAGTTCGGTGCCGATGCGCTGCGCTTCACGCTGGCCGCCATGGCGGCGCAGGGGCGCGACATCAAGCTGGCCACCAACCGGGTCGAAGGCTATCGCAACTTCGCGACCAAGCTGTGGAACGCCGCGCGCTTCTGCGAGATCAACGAGTGCCGGCGCGTCGCCGGTTTCGATCCCGCGCATGTCCAGTCGACGCTGGCCCAATGGATCGTCGGGGAGACCGCCAAGGCGGTCGCCGAGACCGAAGCCGCGATCCAGGCCTACAAGTTCAACGAGGCGGCCGGTGCGGTCTATCGTTATGTCTGGAACGTCTTCTGCGACTGGTTCCTGGAATTCGCCAAGCCGGTGTTCACCGGCGCCGACGAGGTGGCCAAGGCCGAGATCCGCGCAACCGCGGCCTGGACGCTGGAGCAGATCCTCAAATTGCTGCACCCCTTCATGCCCTTCATCACCGAGGAGCTCTGGGCGGTGACCGGCGAGGACGGCCCGGCGCGCGACGGTGTCCTGGCGCTCGCCGCATGGCCTGAACTGGCCGGCCTGGAGAACGGCGCGGCGGAGGCCGAGATCGGCTGGCTGGTCGACACCATCCAGGCGATTCGCTCGGTGCGCGCCGAAATGAACGTCGCGCCGGGGGCCCAGGTGCCACTGGCGCTGGTCGCGGCATCCGATCAAACGATAGATCGGGCAAAGCGTTACGGTGATTTGCTGAACCGTCTTGCGCGGTTGTCGGAGGTCACCGCTGTGGCCGCGGCGCCGAAGGGCTCGATCCAGCAGGTGGTGCGCGGCGAGACCATCGCGCTGCCGCTCGCCGGCATTGTCGACGTCGCCGCCGAGACGGTGCGTCTCGGCAAGGCGCTGAAGGAAGCCGACGGCGACATCGCCCGCTGCGACGGCAAGCTCAACAACGCCAACTTCATGGCGCGCGCGGCCGAAGAGGTGGTCGAGGAGCAGCGCGAGAAACGCGAAGAGGCGGTCGAGCGCAAGGCCAAGGTGGAAGCCGCCCTGCTGCGCCTGAAAGAGGTGGCCTGAGGCCATGGCCCGGCGTCCGGTGACGCGGTCGGCCTGGGGTGCGCGAGCCCCCTTCGCCGACCCGTCCGGGGCAAAGGGCTTCTGGGCGCCGTTCAGCCGGGCACCAGCCCACCGGCATGTCGGCTACCGCGTGCCGCTTGCCGGCTGGCATGGGCGCGACTTCTCCGTGGCCTTCCTGTCGGACCTGCATCTCGGTTCGCATACCGACGATCGCCGCCGGCTCTCGGCCATCCTCGCCGAGGTCGAGGCGATGCAGCCGGACATGGTGCTGCTCGGCGGCGACCACATGAACATGATGTCGTTCGGTGGCGGGCGGATCCCGCCGGAAACCATCGCGGCCGAGCTGAAGACCCTGTCGGCGCCGATGGCGACGGTGCTCGGCAACCACGACTGGGAATATGGCCTGGATGCCGTGGCCGATGCCTTTGAGGCCGCCGGTATCAGCGTGCTGGAGAACCGGGCGGTCGAGATCCCCGTCGACGGCGCAGCGGTCAGGATCGTCGGGCTCGCCGACGACGTTCACGGCGAGCCGCAACCGGCGCTGGTCGGGGCAGGGGCGGGCGCCGAAATCGTCGTCTCGCATGATCCCGGCGTCATCCAGGACCTGCCCGACGGCTGCGTGCTGCTTTCGGGCCATGTCCATGCCGGCCAGATCCGCATTCCCGGACTGCCGGTACTGCATATGCCGCCGAGCCGCATTCCGCGCGCCATGGCCCATGGCCACCACCGCATCGGCCGGCGGCACCTGATCGTCAGCGCCGGCCTTGGTTGCAGCACCATTCCGCTGCGCCTGTTCGCGCCGCCCGAGGTGGTGACGGTCACGTTCGTGGCCGAGACGGCCGCGTGACCCGGCTCCGGCGCGGCCTCAAAGGGGTGGCGCTGGTCGCGGCCTGCCTGATCGCTGGGCTGATCGTGCTGACGATCGCGACCATGCGTCCGGGCGATCCGGCGCTCTATCCGCCGAAACCGGACCAGCCGTCGACGCTGGTCCATGTGGTCTCCCATGGCTGGCATTCGGGCCTTGCCCTGTCGCGCGAGGCGCTGAAGGCGGCCGCGCTGCGCCAGGGGCTCGGCCGGCTCGCCACCGTGCTCGAGCGCTTCCGCGATTTTCCGGTGGTCGAGATCGGCTGGGGCGAGGCGCGCTTCTACCAGGAGACGCCGACCATTGCCGATGTCCAGTTGATGAGCGCGCTCGGCGCGCTGTTCCGCCCCGGCAATGCGGCGGTGCTGCACGTCGTCGGGCTCGAACGGTCGGCGCCGCAGGTGTTCCGGCGCTCCGAGATCCTGGCGCTGCGGCTGTCGGAGGCGGGCCTCGACCGCCTGGCACGTTTCGTCGACCAGGCGGTGGCGCCCGATGCCGAGGGACGGCCGCGCGAGATCGGCCAGGGCCTCTATGGGCCGAGCCTGTTTTATGCCGCGACCGGCACGTTCTCGATCCTGCAGGTCTGCAACCACTGGGTCGGCCAGGCGCTGGCCGCCGCGGGGCTGCCTTATGCGGCGGTTCCGGCGATCCACCCCAAGGGCCTGTTCCTCGACCTGGAATGGCGCGGCGAGGCGCTGCCGCTACCGAGACCGGTTGCACTCTAGGGCGGCGACGGCCGCTAGCGGGCTGGAGCGCCGCGGCGGCCCGCACCGGTAGAGGGGTGCCGGCGGCGATTTTTTTGTATCCTTTTTACAACACTTATAAAATGCTGAGAAACCTACCAAGCGTTCACCATTTTCTGCCCCAATCCCGCCACAGCCCCACGCGACGAAATTCCCCACCAGACCGCTGAAACCCAGAGGTCGCGGTCTCTTTGCATGCGTGGCCCCGTGAGTTCATGACTTTTCAAGCCCCCCGGACGATGGCAGGACAGGTTTTAACGCTTCCAGAGTTGGAAGCGGCCATTGCATCTCTATGGGGAGCGAAATGACCACGTTCAAATTCAACAAGAACAAGCTGCCGAGCCGGCATGTCACCGAAGGTCCGCAGCGTGCGCCGCATCGCTCCTACCTCTATGCCATGGGGCTGTCGCACAAGCAGATCCACCAGCCCTTCGTTGGCGTGGCGACCTGCTGGAACGAAGCCGCGCCCTGCAATATCGCGCTGATGCGCCAGGCTCAGGCGGTCAAGAAGGGCGTCGAGTCGGCTCAGGGCACGCCGCGCGAATTCTGCACCATCACGGTGACCGACGGCATCGCCATGGGCCATGCCGGCATGAAGTCGTCGCTGCCGTCGCGCGAGATCATCGCCGACTCGGTCGAGCTGTCGATGCGCGGCCATTCCTACGACGCCCTGGTTGGCCTTGCCGGCTGCGACAAGTCGCTGCCCGGCATGATGATGGCCATGGTCCGGCTCAACGTGCCGTCGATCTTCATTTATGGCGGTTCGATCCTGCCTGGCGTGTTCCGCGGCAAGCAGGTCACCGTCCAGGACCTGTTCGAGGCGGTCGGCAAACATTCCACCGGCGAGATGTCGGATGAGGATCTCGACGAGCTGGAGCGCGTCGCCGCGCCGTCGGCGGGCGCCTGCGGCGCCCAGTTCACGGCCAACACCATGGCCACGGTGTCGGAAGCCATTGGCCTGGCACTGCCCTATTCGGCCGGCGCGCCGGCGCCCTACGATATCCGCGACCAGTTCTGCTACACCGCCGGCGAGAAGATCATGGAGCTCCTGGCCAAGGGCATCCGGCCGCGCGACATCGTCACCCGCAAGGCGCTGGAAAATGCCGCGACCGTGGTCGCCGCCTCGGGCGGTTCGACCAATGCGGCGCTGCACCTGCCAGCCATGGCACATGAATGCGGCATCAAGTTCGACCTGTTCGACGTCGCCGAGATCTTCAAGCGCACGCCTTATGTCGCCGACCTGAAGCCGGGCGGCAAATATGTCGCCAAGGACATGTTCGAGATCGGCGGCATTCCGCTGTTGATGAAGACGCTGCTCGACCATGGCTTCATGCATGGCGACTGCATGACGGTGACCGGCCGGACCATGGCCGAGAACCTCGCCTCGGTGAAATGGAACCCGGACCAGGACGTGGTGCGTCCGGCCAACAAGCCGATCACCAAGACCGGCGGCGTGGTTGGCCTGAAGGGCAATCTCGCCCCCGACGGCGCGATCGTGAAGGTCGCCGGCATGAAGAAGCTGAAGTTCAAGGGCCCGGCCCGCTGCTTCGACCGCGAGGAAGAGTGTTTCGCCGCCGTCACCGCCCGCACCATCAAGGAAGGCGAGGTCCTGGTCATTCGCTACGAGGGGCCGAAAGGCGGCCCCGGCATGCGCGAGATGCTGGCGACCACCGCGGCGCTCTACGGCCAGGGCATGGGCGACAAGGTTGCGCTCATCACCGACGGCCGGTTCTCGGGCGCGACCCGCGGCTTCTGCATTGGCCATGTCGGCCCGGAAGCCCAGGTCGGCGGTCCGATCGCGCATCTGCGCGACGGCGACATAATTGAGATCGACGCCGTCAAAGGAACGCTCAAAGTTCGCCTTACGGCCGCCGAAATGCGGGCGCGTAAAAAGGATTGGAAAGGCCCGAAGGACACAGAGTTCGGCTCGGGCGCCATCTGGAAATACGCCCAGCAGGTCGGCCCTGCAATTGACGGCGCGGTGACCCATCCGGGCGGCGCCGGGGAAAAGCACGTTTATGCTGATGTCTGAGACCTCGAGGGTTCGTGCGTTCCTGTTCGCGCTGGCGGTGGCGGCAAGCCCCGTCGGCGCGACGGGGGCGTTCGCCTTTGACGGTCAGACGACCACCGACCCGCGTTCGCCGCTCGACGCCTTCCGGGCGGGCGGGCGGGCGCTGCGCGATGGCCGGACGGAAGAAGCGGTCTCGTCGCTGCAATATGCGGCGAGCAACGGGCACGCGGCCTCCGCCTGGAAGCTCGGCCGCATGTATATGGCCGGCGACGGCGTCGCGCAGAACGACCTGAAGGCCTTCGAGACGTTCCGCCGCATCACCATCGAGCGCGGCGACGAGAGTCCGAATTCGCCGGATGCCCAGTTCATCTCGGCCGCCTTCGTCACCATGGGCAATTATTGGCTCGAGGGCATCCCGAACACCTATGTCCGCGCCAATCCGCAGCGCGCCTTCGAACTCTATTTTTATGCCGCCTCGACGTTTGGCGACGCCGACGGGCAGTTCCGGCTCGGCCGGCTGTTCCTCGAAGGGCAGGGCACGCCGCGCGATCCGCGCCAGGCCGCGCGCTGGCTGTCGCTGGCCGCCGGCAAGAGCCATTACAAGGCCCAGGCCGTGCTCGGCCACATGCTGTTCGCCGGCCGGGACGTGCCGCGCCAGGCGCCGCGCGGGCTGATGTTCCTGACGCTGGCCAAGGAAGCCGCAAGCGAGACCGATACCTGGGTGACCGAAATGTATGAGGAGGCCATGCGCACGGCCTCTGACGACGAGCGCGGCGTGGCGCTGCGCATGGTCGAGGCCTGGCTGAAGACATCGGGCCGCCGCTAGGGGCCGGGGGATCGCATGACGCTGGTCGAAACGCCGCGCTTCACGCCGCACGCCATCGACCACCCGAGCGAGCCGCTGAAGGCGCTGAAGTTCCTGCGCACCCTGGTGCGCAATCCCCTGGAGACCTGGCCGCGGGCGCTGTTCGAGGAGCCGGTCCTGCGGCTCGCCATGGCCGGCCGGCCGGTGCTGTTCGTGATGGACCCGGCCCTGGTCGAGGACGTCCTGGTCGCGCGCGCGGCGATCTTCCCCAAGGCGCCGATCATCCAGCGGACCATCGGCGCGGCGGTCGGCACCAAGTCGATCTTCACTGCCGAGGGCGCCGATTGGCGCTGGCAGCGCCGCGCTTCGTCACCGCCATTCCGGCACGAGAAGATCTTAGGCTTCGTGCCGGCCATGACGGCCGCCGCCGACGCGGCGGTGGCGCGGTTGGAAGGCCAGATCGCCGGAGCCGGGGCGGGCACGCCCATCGACATGGCGGAAGCCATGATGGCGACCACCTTCGACGTCATCGTCGAGACCATGCTGTCGGGCAAGGGCGGCTTCGACATCGAGCGCTTCGGCGCCGAGATCACCCATTATTTCGATACGATCGGCTGGGTCGCGGCGCTCGCCGTGCTGCGCCTGCCGCGCTGGATCCCCTATCCGGGCAAGCGCCGGGCGCGTGCCGGCAACCGCTTCCTGAAGGCCGAGATGGCGAGAGTCGTCGCCGAAAGGCGGGCCCATCCGAGCGTGACGCCGGATCTCCTGGATTTCATGATCCAGGCGAGCGATCCGGAAACCGGCCGCGCCATGACCGATGCGGAGCTTGCCGACAATCTCCTGACCTTCGTGGTCGCCGGCCATGAGACGACCGCGCTGGCGCTGACCTGGGCGCTCTGGCTGACCGCCAACAGCCCGTCGGTCGAACAGCGCGTGCTGGACGAGATCTCGAGCGTCGCCGGCGAGGCGCCGGTCGATGCCGCGGCGGCCGACCGGCTGGTCTATACCAAGCAGGTGATCCAGGAGGCCATGCGGCTTTATCCGCCGGCGCCGCTGATCCCACGGGTCGCCAGCGAAGACACCGTGCTCGGCACCGAGACGGTCAAGGCCAGGACGCCGGTCTATGTGCCGGTTTATGCGATCCACCGCCACGCGGCCTTGTGGACCAATCCGGACAGCTTCGACCCCGACCGGTTCTCGGCCGAGGCGTCGAAGGGCCGGCCGCGCGGCGCCTATCTGCCGTTCGGCGCCGGACCGCGCATTTGCATCGGCGCCTCGTTCGCGCAGATCGAGGCGGTGGTGATCTTCGCCACCATGCTGCGCAAGCTCAAATTTGCCTCGGTGCCCGGCCACCGGCCAAAACCCAATACGCGCCTGACGCTGCGCCCGGAGGGCGGACTGCCCATGACGGTCGCCCGCCGTTGACGGTTGCGGCCGCCGGCCCTTGCGGTGCAGGCTGGCCCCAAGCGCCGCGGGAGCGCATCCAGGGAGACTGACATGGCGGAGGCTCATAGCGGCGAGGTCGAGGCCAAGGCGAGCGCCTTTTCGGTCGCACATGCCAAGGACGGCGAGTTCAAGGGCCAGGGCCTGAGGAACTTCTTCGTCTATCGCGACCTCGGTATCAGGCAAGCCACCGGCGGACGGGTCGGCGCCCACGTCATCCGGGCGGTGCCCGGCGCCCATGCCGGCGGCGACAAGCACACCCATACGCTCGATTTCCAGATGGTCTATGTGCTCAAGGGCTGGGTCCGCTTCTGGTACGAGGGCGTCGGCGAGGTGCTGCTGGAGCCCGGCTCCTGCGTCCACCAGCCACCCGGCATCGTGCACCAGGAGATCGCCCATTCCGACGATCTCGAACTGATCGAGATCACCCTGCCGGCAGAGTTTCCGACCCAGGGCGCGTGAGGCGGGCCCGGTTAGCGGCGGATCCTCATGTTTTGATTCCGAGTCCGGGGAAGGCTGTAAGGCGTTGTTGGGGCGGCAATTTTGGGCGTGTCTGAAGCAGGGCCGACGCCGAAACATCTTCTACGTCATCGCCGGCCGAGCGAAGCGAGGGGAAGGGGATCCAGGAGCCAACAGGCCGCGCCGTTCGCTGGCCTCTGAACAGAATATGCGACGCTGCGGCTCTGCACTTCAACCCCTGGGCCCCCTTCCCCTCGCTTCGCTCGGCCGGGGGTGACGTCGAGGCTCAAGACGCGACGGGGTGAACGAGGCTTCCAGTCGATAGCCGGAGGCACTGACGCCATCTCAGGTCGCATGCGTGCGAGCCCGCCGGGGATGACGTCCAGCGCCGAAAACCACCGTGCCCCTAAAGCCTCAATTCGCACCAGACCGGCACGTGGTCGCTCGGCTTCTCTAGGGCGCGGACATGTTTGTCGATGCCTGCTGTGACCAGCCGGTCGGCGGCGAGCGGCGACAGCATGAGGTGGTCGATGCGGATGCCGTTGTTGCGCTGCCAGGCGCCGGCTTGATAGTCCCAGAACGAAAAGAGCCCGGGCGAGGTGTCGCAGGCCCGGATGGCGTCGGTGAAGCCGAGTGCGGCGAGTTCGCGCAGCTTGCCGCGGCTTTCCGGCTGGAACAGCGCGTCATTGACCCAGTCCTTGGGGTTCTTGGCGTCTTCCGGCATGGGAATGACGTTGTAGTCGCCGCACAGCACGAAGGCCTCTTCGAGCGGCAGCCGGTTGCGGGCATGGGCGATCAGCCGGTTCATCCAGGCGATCTTGTAGGGAAATTTCTCGGTGCCGAGCGGATTGCCGTTGGGCAGGTAGATCGAGCCGACGCGCAACACGCCGCTCGGCGTCGAGACGACCGCCTCGATATAACGCGACTGTTCGTCGCTCTCGTCGCCGGGCAGGCGAGGGGTGACGTCCTCGAGCGGGTGCT
Source organism: Phreatobacter stygius (assembly GCF_005144885.1). Lineage (NCBI taxonomy): Bacteria > Pseudomonadati > Pseudomonadota > Alphaproteobacteria > Hyphomicrobiales > Phreatobacteraceae > Phreatobacter > Phreatobacter stygius. The sequence goes on along the minus strand of NZ_CP039690.1, from coordinate 7,167,117 downwards.
TCGACAGGATGGCGACGCCGTTATAGGTCTTCTGCCCGTGCACGGCGACATTGTAGCCGGCGGCTTCGAAGGGCTCGCGCGGGAAGGCCTCGTCGACACATTTCAATTCCTGCAGGCAGACGATGTCGGGATCGCGCTCCTTCAGCCAGGCCAGGGTGTTTTCGACGCGAATCTTGATGGAATTGACGTTCCACGTGGCGATGATCATGGCGGGCTCGCGATTCTGATGGTGCCAGTCTAGCCGGAACCTGAAATAACGTCGCGACTGCAAACCGCGTGGCGCGCAACCGCAGGCTGGAGATGATCATGTGGATCGACGACGAGGCAACACTGATGGCTCTCTACGGCGAGCCGGGGGAAGCCTCGATCGTCAAGGAGGTGCCGCGGCTGACCGCCGAATATCGCGCCATGATCGTGGCCGCACCGTTCTGCGTGCTGGCGACCGCGGGCGCGGACGGGCTCGACGCGACGCCGCGCGGCGATGCGCCGGGATTTGTCGAGGTGCAGGACGACACGACGCTGATCCTGCCGGACCGGCGCGGCAACAACCGCCTCGACAGCCTGAAGAACCTGCTGCGCGACCCGCGTGTCGGCCTGTTGTTCATGGTTCCCGGCATCAACGAGACGCTTCGGGTCAATGGCCGGGCGCGGATCTCGGCCGATCCGGACCTGCTCGCGCGTTACGCGGTCGACGGCAAGGAGCCGCGCAGCGTCCTGGTGATCACCATAGACAGCGTCTATTTCCAGTGCTCGCGAGCGCTGCACCGCTCAAGACTGTGGGATCCGGCCCAGCACCGGCCGCGCGGCGACCTGCCGAGCGCCGGCCAGATGCTGAAGGGCGCCTATGCGCCCTTCGATGCCCAGGACTATGACAAGGGCCTGGCCGAGCGGCAGCGCGCGACGCTGTACTGAACCGGCGGCGAACCGCTCAGACCGAAAAGCTGGTGCCGCAGCCGCAATTGGCCGTGGCATTGGGGTTCTGCAGCTTGAACGCCGAGCCGATGAGATCGTCGACCCAGTCGAGCTCGGTGCCGGCCATGTAGGGCAGCGAGATCTCGTCGACCAGCACGGTGGCGCCGGCCTTTTCGATGACCAGGTCGTCATCGTTCCGGTCGGTGGTGAAGTCGAACTTGTACTGGAAGCCCGAGCAGCCGCCGCCCTCGACCGAGATGCGCAGCATCGAGCCCGGCGGTTCGGTGTCGAGGATCTTGGCAATGCGCTGGGCCGCGCGTTCCGTGACGGTGACGGTGTCGGACATCGATGTCTCCCCGGTTCAAGGCCGGAAACACAGGCGTTGAAATTCAGCCACGTCTTGCGAGGCCGCTGTCCAATAGGTATGTGCGACCAAGGCCCTGGTCAATGTCGCAGGGCGCGGTGAAGAGGCAAGCCATGGCGGTAGCGAGCTATTTTTACCCGCCGCTCGCCCCCCATGCCAGCGATGCGCGGGCGAGCCGCGGCCGGCTGATCGACGAGCCGGCCTCGCCGACGCGCACCGAATTCCACCGGGATCGCGACCGCATCATCCACACGACGGCGTTTCGCCGGCTGAAGCACAAGACCCAGGTCTTCGTGGCGCCCGAGGGCGATCATTACCGCACCCGGCTGACCCATACGATCGAGGTGGCGCAGATCGCCCGGTCGCTCGCCCGCGCGCTCGGCCTCGACGAGGACCTGGCGGAAACCCTGGCGCTCGCCCACGACCTCGGCCATACGCCGTTCGGCCATACCGGCGAGGATGCGCTCGACGAGGTGATGCGGCCCTATGGCGGCTTCGACCACAATGCCCAGTCGCTCCGGATCGTGACGCGGCTGGAGCGGCGCTATGCCGCCTTCGACGGGTTGAATCTGTGCTGGGAGACGCTTGAAGGGCTGGTCAAGCACAACGGCCCGCTGCTCCAGCCGGATGGTTCGCCGGTGGCCAAATATGCCGAGCGCGGCGTGCCGGTGGCGCTGCTCGAATATGATGCCCTGCAGCCGCTCGATCTCGCCAGCCATGCCAGCGCCGAGGCCCAGGCAGCGGCGATTTCCGACGATATCGCCTATGATGCCGCCGATATCGACGACGGGTTGCGCGCCGGGCTGTTCACGCTCGACGACCTGGGCTCCGAGGTTCCGCTCGCCGGCCAGTTCCTCGAAGAGATCCGCCGGCGCTATCCGACGCTGGAAAAATCCCGCGAGATCAACGAGCTGACGCGCCGGGTCATCACCCGGCTGGTCGAGGATGCGATCACCGAGGCAACCCGGGCGATCGCCGAGGTGAAGCCCGAGACCGTCGACGACATCAGGCGCTGCGGCCGGACGCTGATCCAGTTCTCGCCGGTCATCCAGACCTATGACCGCGGCATCAAGGACTTCCTGTTCAAGAGCGTCTACCGGCACGCGCGGGTGGTGCCGATCCGCCGCGAGGCCGGCCTGGTGGTGCGCGACCTGTTCCAGGCGTTTTTCGACCACCCGATCGCCATGCCGCCGGTCTGGTCGGCGGGGCTCGAGGCCGTCGAGCCGGCCAAGCGGGCGCGCCGCGTCGCCGACTATATCGCCGGCATGACCGACCACTATGCGCTTGACGAGCACCGGCGCCTGTTTGCCCAGACTCCCAATCTACGCTAGACGCAGCCTCCATTCTTCGAGGCTTTCGGCATGAATATCTTCGCCCTGTTCACAGATCACGTGCGCGACGCGGTCCGCTCGCTCGGCTCCGACGGCATCGCCATCGCCGAGACTGCGCTCGACCGCGTCGTGGTGGAAGCGCCGCGCGATTCGAGCCACGGCGACCTCGCGACCAATGCCGCGATGGTGCTGTCGAAGGACGCCGGCCTGAAGCCGCGCGACCTCGCCGAGAAGATCGTCGCCAGGCTCGCCGTGCTGCCGGATGTCGCCAAGGTCGACATTGCCGGCCCGGGCTTCATCAATCTCACCTTGCAGCCTGAAGTCTGGCCGAAAGTGCTGAAGGCGGTGGTCGCGGAAGGCGAGGGCTTCGGCCACACCGCGGTCGGGGCCAAGACCAAGGTCAATGTCGAATATGTCTCGGCCAATCCGACCGGCCCGATGCATGTCGGCCATTGCCGCGGCGCCGTGTTCGGCGACGCGCTGGCCAATCTCCTGGCGGCGGCCGGCTACGACGTCACCCGCGAATATTACATCAATGATGCCGGTGCCCAGGTCCAGGTGCTCGGCCGCTCGGCCTATCTGCGCTACCGCGAGGCGCTGGGCGAGACGGTGACGATCCCCGAAGGGCTCTATCCCGGCGACTATCTGAAGCCCGTCGGCCAGGCGCTGGCGGCCAAATATGGCCAGAGCCTGCACAATGTGCCCGAAGAGGAATGGCTGCCGATCTGCCGTGACGTGGCGATCGAGGCCATGATGGAGGAGATCCGCGGCGATCTCGCCGCCCTCAATGTCCGACACAAGGTGTTCTTCTCCGAGCGTTCACTGCAGGCGCCGACCGACAAGGTCCGCGCGGTGATCGAGACGCTGAGGGCCAAGGGCGATGTCTATGAGGGCGTGCTGGAGCGGCCGAAAGGCGCCGATGCCGAGGATTGGGAGGAGCGCCAGCAGACGCTGTTCCGTTCCACCGATTTCGGCGACGACGTCGACCGGCCACTGATGAAGTCGGATGGTTCCTACACCTATTTCGCCTCCGACATCGCCTATCACAAGGACAAGGCCGATCGCGGTTTCCTCGATCAGATCGACGTCTGGGGCGCCGACCACGGCGGTTATGTCAAGCGCATGCAGGCGGCGCTGAAGGCGATCAGCGGCGGCACGGCGGCGCTCGACGTCAAGCTCGTCCAGCTGGTCCGGCTGTTCCGCGGCGGCGAGCCGGTGCGCATGTCCAAGCGCTCGGGCGATTTCGTCACGCTGCGCGAAGTGGTCGACGAGGTCGGCCGCGACGTGGTGCGCTTCATGATGCTGTTCCGCAAGAACGACGCGCCGCTCGACTTCGATCTCGCCAAGGTGCTGGAACAGTCGAAGGACAATCCGGTCTTCTATGTGCAATACGCCCATGCGCGCTGCCGTTCGATCCTGCGCAACGCCCATGAGGCCATGCCGGATCTCGATCTGACGCCTGCGGCGCTGGCTTCGGCGGCTGTCGAGAGCCTCGACGACGCCGGGGAAACTGCAATAATTCAGCGCCTCGCGCAGTATCCGCGAATGATCGAAGCCGCGGCTCAAGCCCATGAGCCGCATAGGGTTGCGTTCTACCTGTACGAGTTGGCGGCGGACTTCCACGCGCAGTGGAACCGCGGAAAAGATTCGCCGCATTTACGCTTCATTATCGAAAATGATCGAAAAACAACAACGGCGCGCCTTGCGCTGGTCCAGGGTATCGTGACCGTTCTGAAGTCGGGACTTGCGATCCTGGGTGTCGAGGCCGTCGAAGAGATGCGTTGATCGCGCTGCGCCCGTGATACGGTCGCCGTGCCCACCGACGGCGGGGCCCATGGCCAACGAGACAAGTCTGCGTAGCTACCGTGATTTCGACGCCTATAACCGTGACGGCTCCGCCGACGACACGGTTCGCAAGGCGTCAGCCGGCGATCCATTGGCCGAACTCGCCCGCATCATGGGCCAGGACGACAATTATGCCGACCTGCTGAAGAGCGTGGCGCGGACCCGCGGCGAGCTGCCGTCGCGCCGGACGCCCGAGGCCGATGCCGGCCAGTCGCTGGAGCTTCCGGCCATGCGGCTGCGTGGCGCCGACCAGTCCCGTGAGCCCGATCAGGCCGGGGTGACCGATTGGGACGATCTCGAAGCCGAGCTCGAAAGCTATGTCCGCTCCGGCGAAGGCGCTCGCCCGAAGGCCGAGGCCGGGCGTCGCGCCGAGGCGCCCGAGACTTACGATCATCTGTTCGACGATGACGGCATGGACGACGAGGTCGCCGCTCACCGCGCGCCGGCGCCGGCCGAACCCGCAGCGGTGCAGGCCGACGGCCTGCGTGGCAGCTATCCGGCGGCAGCCGACCCGGCGGTCGATGACGCCGCCGGCAGCCTGCGCGACCTGGAGCGCATGCTGTCCGACAGCCATGGCCGGCAGCCGGCCGTCTACCAGCCCGCAGTTGCCCCGCAGCCGACCTATCAGGTGCCCGCCGACGAAGCGCCGGCTTATCAGGCGTCGACCTATCCGCAGCAGGCTTACCCCCGGCAGATCTATCAGCCGCCGGCCTATTCGGAACCGTTGCCGCAGCCGGTCGAAACCCGTCGGGCCGCGCAAGGGCAGGGTGGCCAGGCACCGGCCGGTCAGGCCGACGATATCGACGAGCGCATTGCCCAGGCTTTCGCCGACGATCAGCCGCGCGATCAGCGCGTGGCGGCGGCCGGATACGGCGCTGCGGTCGCCGGCGCCGGCGCCCTGGTGGCAGCCACCGCCTGGCGTCAGCACGGCACCCGTGCCGCGGCGCCCCAGATGGCGGCCGCCGAGCGCGGCGATACCGTGCGTTACGCCGACGATGCCTACCTGCCGGCGGCCGAGCGGGCCGCCTCCGATCCCGTCTTCATCCAGGACGGCCACATGCCGCAGCCTGCCCCGGAGGTCTTCGACGAAGCACCGCCGCGGCGCAAGCGTGCGGGCGTCACCGCGATCCTGGCGGTCGTCGGCCTGGCGGTGGCCGGCGGCGGCGGCGTGCTCGGCTATCGGGCGCTGACCGGCGGCGCATCGAACAGCGGTGAGCCGCGTGTCGTGCGGGCCAATACCGATCCGGTCCGCGTCCCCGTGCAGCAGGCCCAGGACCCGAAACCGGTCACCGATCGTGTGCCCAGCGGCGACCGCGTCGTGTCACGCGAAGAGCGTCCGGTGAGCCCGCGCGAGCAGGCAGCCCAGGTCCAGGCACCGCCGCAACCGGCGGCGCCGCGGGTCATTCCGCTTGCGCCGTCCGCGCCGGCCGGCAGCGTCACCGATCCGGGCCTGCCGATGGTCAGGTCGGTGCAATCCGTCGTTGTTCCGAGCGCCAATGCCGCGCCGGCAGCCGTGCTGCGTCCGACCACCCCGGAGGCGCCCCTTGCCACGGCGAGCGCCGCCCCGCGTGCGGCCGGCGAGGAGCCGCGCCGGGTTCGGACCGTCACCGTCGGCCCGGACAACCAGATCCTCAACCCGGCGCCGCGCCCGACGCCAGCGCCGGCCGCCATGCCGCTGTCGGTGGTGCCGACGGCGCCCAGCCAGCCGCCATCGGCCGCAGCCACGCCGGCCGCGCCCACGCTTGCCTCGGCCGACAGCCGGTCGGCGCCGACGCCAACGCCGAGGCCGGCCCGTGCCGGTCGCCCGCCGGCTGACGCCAATGAGGCCGCGGCTGCCCCTGGCGCGCGTCCGCTGGATATCGCCCCGCAGCGCACCGCGTCGCTGCGCCAGCCGGCGGCCGCGCCGCCTGCGCCCGCCGCCGGTGGCGGTACGTCCTTCGTCCAGATCTCCTCGCACCAGACTGAAGCCGAGGCGCGCAGCGCCTTTGCCAGCGCCCAGCGGCGCTATTCCGTGCTGCAGGGCCAGTCGGCCAATATCCGGTCGGCCGAGCTGCCCGGCCGCGGCACCTGGTATCGCCTCAGGGTCGGTCCGTTCTCGCGGACGGATGCCCAGAGCTTCTGCGAGCGGCTGAAATCATCGGGCGGATCCTGCGTCATCAACTAAGATCATGGCCGTTCATGCATTCATCGCCGGCTGCGCCGGCACCGTCCTGACGCCCGACGAGATCGCGTTCTATCGCGATCTCGATCCCTGGGGCTTGATCGTCTTCAAGCGCAATTGCGACAATCCGGACCAGATCCGGCGGCTGGTCGACAGCTTCCGGGCGATCGGGGGCAGGGCGGATGCGCCGATCCTGATCGACCAGGAAGGCGGCCGGGTCCAGCGGCTCGGGCCGCCGCATTGGCCGAAATATCCGGCTGGCCGGGCCTTCTCGCGCATCGCCGCCAACGATCCCCTGGTCGGCCGCGAGATGGCGCGGCTCGGCGCCCGGTTGATCGCCCATGACCTGAAATCGCTCGGCATTACCGTCGACTGCCTGCCGGTGCTCGACGTGCCGGTCGAGGGCGCGCACAGCATCATTGGCGACCGGGCCTATGGCGAAGGTCCCGATATCGTCGCGGGTTTCGGCCGCGCGGCGGCGGAAGGCCTCCTGGCCGGCGGCGTGCTGCCGGTCATCAAGCACATTCCCGGCCATGGCCGGGCGGTCGCCGACAGCCACGACGCGCTGCCGGTGGTCGAGGCGAGCCGGGACAGCCTGGAAGCGACCGATTTCAAGCCGTTCCGCACGCTCACCGACATGCCCCTGGCGATGACCGCCCATGTCGTCTACGCGGCGATCGACGCGAAGCGCCCGGCGACGACGTCGCGCCAGGTGATGCGTGAGGTGATCCGCGGCACGATCGGTTATGACGGGCTCGTCATGACCGACGATCTGTCGATGAATGCGCTGTCGGGCACGCTCGCCGAGCGCACCCGGGCAAGTTTCCGCGCCGGCTGCGACATGGCTTTGCATTGCAATGGCCGGGTCGCCGAAATGGCGGCGGTCGCGGCCGAGACGCCGGTTCTCGCCGGCAAGGCCAGGCGACGCGCGGAAGCGGCCCTGGCGCGCATTCGCCACGAGCCCGAGCCGCTCGATGTGGCCGAGGCCAAGGCGCGCTTCTTCGAGGTGCTGGAGCGGGCCAGCATGACCGCCTCGACGGGTTTTGCGCCAACCCACGCGCTGAGCGTCTGAAGCGCGAATTGCCTTGCCGGTTTGAATGCGGTCTATGATCGCTTCGGGCCGCGCCTGTCGCACGGCCGGGACCGATCATGGCCAAATCGCCGCAAGAGACGACCAGCGCGCTGCCTTTCGGGGAGGCTCCCGAACGGAGCCCCTCGGAGCCGGCCTTCGTCGTCGATGTCGACGGTTTCGAGGGACCGCTCGACATGTTGCTGGCGCTGGCGCGCACGCAGAAGGTCGATCTCGGCAAGATCTCGATCCTGGCGCTCGCCACGCAATATCTCAGCTTCATCGACGAGGCGCGCAAGATGCGCCTGGAACTGGCTGCCGACTATCTCGTGATGGCGGCCTGGCTCGCCTATCTCAAGTCGCGGCTTTTACTGCCGGATCCCGGCAAGGGCGACGAGCCCTCGGCGACCGAGCTCGCCGAGGTCCTGGCGTTCCGGTTGCAACGGCTGCAGGCGATGCGCGAGGCGGCGGCCAAGCTGATGACCCGCAACCGGCTGGGCCGCGACATCTTCGCCCGCGGCGCGCCCGAGCCGGTGGTCGCCATCGCGCTCAACCGCTGGGACGCGACGCTCTACGATCTCCTGACGGCCTACGCCCAGCAGCGCCAGAAGAGCGCGCTCTCGCATGTCCATATGACCAAGCGGCTGGTGCTGTCGCTGGGCGAGGCCCGCGAGATGCTGGAGCGGCTGATCGGCACGGCGATGGATTGGGCGCCGCTCGACAGCTTCCTGATCGACTATCTGGTCGAGCCGGACCGCCGGGCAACCGTGCTCGCCTCCAGTTTCGCCTCGTCCTTGGAACTGGTCCGCGAGGGCGTGCTGGAGGTCCATCAGGACCGGCCGCTCGGCACGCTCTATATGCGCAAGCGCCGCGACGAGCCGGGCTCCAAGCCGCGCGGGACATGACAGCCCGTTGCTCCTCCGGGCCATGGCGCCGCCCGCCTGGCGCCAGCCGCCCGGCAACCGCAACGCGGGCCATAGCCCGTGTGAGAAATCCGGGCTAGAAACCGAGCGAATGAGCACGGATCCAGTGACCGATGACAGCGAGAGCGAGGTGCATCTCGGCGAGCCCCTCGGCATCGTCGAAGGGCCGGTCGAGCAATTGCGCATCGTCGAGGCCCTGCTGTTCGCCGCCGCCGGTCCGCTCGACGAGGAAGCGCTGGCCGAGCGGCTGCCCAAGGGCGCCGACCTGAAATCGCTTTTGGTGACGTTGCAGGCCTTCTACGCGCCGCGCGGGGTCAATCTCGTCCGGGTCGCCGGCAAATGGACCTTTCGGACCGCCGAGGACCTGAGTTTCCTGTTGCACAAGGAGACCGCGGAGGAGCGCAAGCTGTCGCGCGCCGCCCTCGAGACGCTGGCGATCGTCGCCTATCACCAGCCGGTGACGCGCGCCGAGATCGAGGAGATCCGCGGCGTGTCGATCTCCAAGGGGACGCTGGACCTGCTGCTCGAAACCAGTTGGCTGCGCATTCGCGGCCGGCGCAAGTCGCCGGGCCGGCCGGTGACCTTCGGCACGACGCAGGCCTTCCTGGAGCATTTCGGGCTCGAGGCGATTGGCGACCTGCCGGGGCTCGACGACCTCAAGGCCGCTGGCCTGCTGGACGGCCGCCTGCCGCCGGGCTTCCAGATTCCGATGCCGAGCGACGACCACAACCTGCGCGACGACGAGGAGCCGGATGACCAGGCCATCCTCGATCTGTCGCTGGGACCAAGGATCGGCGACGACGAGGCCGGATCATGACATCTGCCGAGGCCGAAGACCGCGAGCCGGCCGCCGAGCCGCGCTGGGGGCGGCGTGGCACCGCCGGGCCGGCCATCGCGGTGGCGCTTGGTTTCGAGGCGCTGTCGCATTCCTACGGCAAGATCCGGGCCCTGGACCAGGTCTCGCTCGACGTCCGGCCCGGAGAAATCGTCTGCCTGCTCGGACCGTCGGGCTGTGGCAAGACGACGCTGCTCAGGATCGCCTCGGGCATCGAGCGGCCGAGCGCCGGGCGCATGCTGATGGACGGGCGCGAGGTTGCCGGCCCGTCGATCTTCGTACCGCCGGAACAGCGCGGCGTCGGCCTGGTGTTCCAGGATTTCGCGCTGTTTCCGCATTTGACCAATCTCGCCAATGTCATGTTCGGCCTGAGTGCCCTGCCGCGAGCCGAAGCCGACAAGGCGGCCCGCCTGGCGCTCGGCCGGGTCGGCCTTTCAGGGCACGCGCTCGACTATCCTCACGCCTTGTCGGGCGGCGAGCAGCAGCGCGTGGCGCTGGCCCGTGCCATTGCGCCGCGCCCGGGCGTGCTCCTGATGGACGAACCCTTTTCCGGCCTCGACAGCCGGCTGCGCGACACCATTCGCGAGGAAACGCTCGCGGTCATGCATGAGACCCGGGCGACCTGCATCGTGGTGACCCATGATCCGGAAGAGGCGATGCGCATGGCCGACCGCATCGTCCTGATGCGCGGCGGCCGTATCGTCCAGGCCGGCACCGCGGCCGAGCTCTACCGCAAGCCGGTGGATCTCGCGGCGGCGCGCTTCTTTTCCGACGTCAACGAGGTGCCGGGCGTGGTCAGGGCCGGCAAAATCGTGACACCCGTCGGTTATTTTGCCGCGCCCGGCCTTGCCGAAGGCACCCGCGCGATCGCCGCGATCCGGCCGCAGGCGATCATTCCGATGCCGGCGCAAATGTGCATTCCAGGCCGTCTTTTGGCCAAACGCTTCCTTGGCGAGGTCGAATTCCTCGAAATCGCTGTGGAAGGACTGGAAGCGCCCTTGAAGGCAAGGGTCCGTTCGGCGGAAACCTTGACGCCAGGTCGCGACCTCGGCGTCGACGTTGCGGCATCCGAGGTCCTTGTTTTTGCCGTACCCGAAGCCTAGTTTCCCCCCAACACGGCAGGTTGCTGCCGAAACCGGACAATGCCGCGCGAACGGCCCGCACGGGTCAAACGGCACTATGATCAAGGAGTGAGTTATGGGTAGCTTTAGCGCTTGGCACTGGATCCTCGTCGCGATCGTCGTGTTGCTCCTGTTCGGCCGCGGCAAGATTTCCGAGTTCATGGGCGACGCGGCCAAGGGCATCAAGGCCTTCAAGAAGGGCCTGGCGGAAGACGACACCAAGCCGGAGACGCCGCCGGCCCCGCCTGTCACCACCGAGGGGCGGACGATCGATCATGCTCCGGCGGAGCCCGCTGCCGCTTCCGCGCAGCCCGCCCCTGCCCAGACGCCCAAGGCGAGCTGAGCCTAGCATTGCCTGCCGAAGGGCGAGCCTGAACGGGTAAGGGACCGTACCCGCGACCGGGACGGTGAGATGTCATGTTCGATTTGAGCTGGGGCGAGATTGCACTGGTCGGCGTGGTGGCGCTGATCGTGATCGGCCCGAAAGAGCTGCCCGGCGTCCTGCGCGGCGTCGGCCAGGCGCTGGCGAAACTGCGCCGCATGGCATCCGACTTCCAGTACCAGTTCAATCAGGCGCTGCAGGAAGCCGAGGTCGACAAGGTCAAGTCGTCGATCAACAGCGTCACCGAAAGCGTCCAGGCGTCGACCTCGTTCAATCCGATCGATTATGCCCGCGAGCAGATCAAGTCGGCGGTCGACGACGTGAAGGCGGTGACCACGCCGGCCGACCCGCCTGCCGGTCAGGTCGGGCCGCCGGCGCCCGCCGCCGTCGATCCGGTCGCCGCGGCCATTCCCGCGCCGCCGAGCTATTCGGTCGATCCCGCCGCGATCCAGAATGCGTTTAGCGCGCCTGCACCCGAAACGCCGGCCGTCGAGACACCGGCCGTCGAAGCGCCTGCCGAGGAAGCGGCTCCGGCCAAACCGAAGCGCGTGCGCAAGGCGGCGGCCGAAGCGCCGGCCGCCGAAGTCCCCGCCGCACCCCCTGAGCCTGCTGCCGAGCCCGCTACGGACGATGCTCCGGAGAAGCCGAAGCGCGCCCGAAAGACCCAGGCATGACGCTCGCCGACCCCAAGGAAGACAAACTGAAAGCCGATGAGGACGCGATCGAAGCGTCCAAGGCGCCGCTGATCGAGCATCTGATCGAACTGCGCGCGCGCCTGATCAAGGCCATGCTCGGCTTCATCGTCTGCTTCATCTTCTCGTTCATCTTCTCCAAGCAGATCTTCCAGATCCTGGTGGTGCCCTATGAATGGGCCGCCGACTATATGAAGATCCCGCGCAGCGAAGTGCGGCTGATCTATACCGCGCCGCTGGAATATTTCTTCACCCAGCTGAAGATCGGCATGTTCGGCGGCGCCTTCCTGGCTTTCCCCGTCATTGCCATCCAGCTCTACAAATTCGTCGCGCCGGGGCTCTATTCGCACGAGAAGGACGCCTTCCGTCCGTATCTGATCTGGACGCCGATCTGCTTCTTCGCCGGCGCCCTGTTCGTGCTGTTCTTCGTCATGCGCGCCCTGATGCTGTTCTCGCTCGGCATGCAGCAGGCGCCGAGCGACACGGCCACCGCGATCCAATATCTCGGCCGGGTCGAGGACTATCTCAGCCTGATCATGACGCTGGTCTTCGCCTTCGGCATCTCGTTCCAGTTGCCGGTCATCATCGCGCTGCTCGGGCAGATCGGCCTGGTCGACACCGCCTTCCTGAGGAAGCAGCGGCGCTATTTCATCGTCATCGCCTTCATCCTGGCGGCGATCCTGACCCCGCCCGACGTGATCAGCCAGCTCTCGCTCGCCATCCCGCTCTGCCTGCTCTACGAGATCGGCATCCTGGTCGTCGGCCGCATGGAGAAGCGGCGCGCGGTGGAAGACACCTCGGATGACGACGACAAGAGCGAAGGCGATGGCAAGAGCGAAGGTGGAGATCCGGCGCCCAAGCCCGTGACCTGATCCGGGCTCGCCCGATCCATTGCCACCATTGACCGTGCAGCGCGCATCCGGCTACCAAGCCGGATCGCCAGGGGGTAGTCCATGTCCATTCTCGACAGCGTCAAGACGACGGTGCTGGTGCCGATCCATCGCGAGGGCTATCCGTTCATCGGCATCGCCGCGGTCGGCACGCTGTTGCTGGTGTGGTGGGGGGCCTGGCTGGCCTGGCCAATGCTGGCGCTCACCGTCTGGGTGATCTTCTTCTTCCGCGATCCCGTGCGGGTGACGCCGGTGCGCGACGGGCTGGTCATCGCGCCGGCCGATGGCCGCGTCTCGCTGGTCACCAATGCCGTGCCGCCGCTGGAACTCGGCCTGGGCGAGGCCGCCCTGCCGCGCGTCTCGATCTTCATGTCGGTGTTCGATTGCCACGTGAACCGGGCGCCGATTGCCGGCAAGATCACCGCCATGGCCTATCGGCCGGGCAAGTTCCTCAATGCCGATCTCGACAAGGCGTCCGAAGACAATGAGCGCAACGGCCTGACCATCAAGTCGTCCTGGGGCGCGTTCGGCGTGGTGCAGATCGCCGGTCTGGTGGCGCGGCGCATCGTCTGGTGGGTCGAGCAGGGCCATCAGATCGGCACCGGCGAGCGCTTCGGCATGATCCGGTTCGGCTCGCGGGTCGACGTCTATTTCCCCGAGGGCACCAAGCCGCTGGTGTCGGAAGGCCAGAAATCGGTCGCCGGTGAAACGGTTCTGGCCGACATGGCCTCGAAAGAGGGAGCGCGAGTCGTGCGCATCGGCTGACGCCGCGGCCATTTCACGCTAGTTTCGCCCCATGAGTTCCCTGTTCCAGCCTTTCACCCCCGACCGGAACGAGCCGCCGCGGCGCCGGTTTCGGCCGGTTCCGCTGCGTCTGCTGATTCCGAACCTGATCACGCTGCTGGCGCTCTGCGCCGGCTTGAGCGCCATTCGCATGGCGCTCGAGGGCAAGATCGAGCTGGCGGTCTACCTGATCCTCGGCGCCGCCGTGCTCGATTCAGTCGACGGGCGCATCGCGCGGCTGTTGAAAGGCACCTCGAAATTCGGCGCCGAACTCGACAGCCTCGCCGATTTCGTCAGTTTCGGCGCGGTGCCGGCGCTGGTGCTCTATCTCTGGGGCATGAACGAGGCCGGGCCGATCGGCTGGATCGCCGTGCTGGTCTTCGCGATCTGCGGCGCGCTTCGGCTCGCCCGCTTCAACGTCCAGATCGAGGACCCGAACCAGCCGGCCTGGATGGCCAATTATTTCACCGGCGTGCCGATCCCGGCCGGCGCGGTGCTGGTCATGCTGCCGATCTACCTGGAGAATGTCGGCGTTCCCAAAGGCTTGATCCATCCCTGGCTGGTCACCGCCTTCACCATGGCCATCGCGCTTCTGATGGTGTCGCGCGTGCCGGTGTTCTCGGGCAAGAAGCTCGGCGCCAAGGTGCCGCGGGAAAGCGTCTTGCCGCTGTTCGTCGCGGCGATCGCCTTCGTGGCGCTGCTGATGAGCTATCCGTGGATCGTGCTGGCGGTCGGCACGGTGGCCTATCTGGCCTCCCTGCCGTTCGGCGCGGCCAAGGCCCAGGCCCTGGCGCGCGCCGAACCGGCGCCGGCCGCGACCGAGCCTGCCGAGGCCGCAGCGGACGAAGACAAGCCGCAATGAGCAGTTCGCCGGTGCGCCGCGGCGGTTTCGGATTTCGAATCAGGAGCGCCGGTTAAGCTTTTGTTCCGATGGCGCTTTGGGTGCCGTCGACGCGCCAGCGGCTGATCGCGGCGACACGGTCGCAGAGCGGGCTTGCCGGAAAGCTCCGGCGCAGCACCTGGAACGCTTCCGAATCGGTCTGGGGTGTCTTGGCCCGCAGCAGCGCGACCATGTCGTCGCCTTCGAGAGGCAAGGATAACCGTCGCGCCGCGCCGCGTGTGTCGACATGTGCCTGCGTCATGACGGCCTCCGATGGCATTCCCACCCGGACAATTCGCAACTCACGCGATGCACGTCTCAAGCCAGGCTCCCACCGCAAGGTTAACGCTTCATGACCGCGGGGGTCGGACCATGCGGTGATTCTCGCAGCCAATTCCGGCAATTCCGGGAGCGGCGGCAGCGACCGCTGATTGACCGCTCCGGTTCCCGGCAGGACGTATCATCGCATCAGGCCCCTTAAGGCCGATGTGCGCCACGTCACCCGGCAGTCCATGCCCATTTTCTCGGCTTGCGGGCATGGCGGCAGCGCTCCAAGATCGCGTCGGCTGAGGTGGACATGCTGGCGACACGAGCGGTCGGAACGGACCGTGACGCTTTTCGGTGGCGGGAGGAGGGCGCGCGCATGCAGCGCGCCCATGGCGTCGGCCGTTTGTCGTTCGTCCGGCGCGGCGCCGACACGGTGATCCGGGATTGTTACCAGGAAGCCGGCCTGCGCATCCGCATGCCGCGTCCAGGGCCGGCCATGCCGGTCGAGGCTGTCATCATCAATACGGCCGGCGGGCTCACCGGCGGCGACCGCTTCTCGCTGGAGATCGTGGCGGGCGAGGGCACGCGTGCGGTGGTCACCGGCCAGGCCGCCGAGAAGGTCTACCGCTCGAGCGGTGGTGTCGGCTCGTTCCGGACCCACATCGTGCTCGGCGAGGCGGCCTCGCTCGATTGGCTGCCGCAGGAGGCGATCCTGTTCGACGGCTCGGCGCTCGATCGCCGGCTCGACATCGAAATGGCCGCAAGCGCCCATCTCCTGGCGGTCGAGAGCGTGGTGTTCGGTCGGCTGGCGCGTGGCGAGAGCGTCGAAAGCGCCTTCCTGTTCGAGCGCTGGCGGATCCGGCGGGGCGGCCGGCTGGTCTATGCCGAAGGGCTTCGTTTCGACGGTCCGGTGGCGGCAAGGCTCGCGGCGCGGGCTGCCGGCGCCGGCGCGATCGCCGCGGCGAGCGTCGTGGTGGTCTCGCCTGGCGCCGAGGACCTGATCGACGCGACCCGCGACCGGCTGGCCGGCCTCGATGCCACCGGCGTCGAGGCGGGGGCGAGCGCTTTCGACGGGCTGGTCTCGATCCGGCTCCTGTCGGCGGATCCGTTCGCGCTGCGCCGCGGGCTGGTCCAGCTTCTTGAAATGCTGCGCGGGCCGCTGCCCCGCGTCTGGTCGTGCTGAGGATGTCGGATGAACCTGTCACCACGTGAGAAGGACAAGCTCTTGATCGCCATGGCGGCCGTGGTGGCGCGCCGGCGGCTCGAGCGCGGCGTCAAGCTCAACTATCCCGAGGCCATCGCGCTGATCACCGATTTTGTCGTCGAGGGCGCGCGCGACGGCCGCGCCGTGGCCGACCTGATGGAGGCCGGGGCCCATGTCATTGGCCGCGACCAGGTGATGACCGGCATCGCCGAGATGATTCACGATATCCAGGTCGAAGCCACCTTTCCCGACGGCACCAAGCTCGTCACAGTGCACAATCCCATCCGCTGACAGTGTTGCAGAGGCCCGCACCATGAAACCGACCTCACCCTTCCTCACCCTCCTGGTCGCGGTCATGATGACGACCGCCGCCGAAGCCCATACCGGCATCGGCTCGACCTCGGCTTTCGCCGCCGGTTTCATGCATCCGCTGACCGGGCTCGACCACATGCTCGCCATGGTCGCGGTCGGGCTGTGGGCCGGCTCGCGCGGCGGCGCCGCCCTGTGGGTGTGGCCGGCGAGTTTTGTCGGCGTGATGGTGGTCGGCGGCATTCTCGGCATGTCCGGCCTGGCTCTGCCCTTCGTCGAGCAGGGCATTCTCGCCTCGGTCCTGCTGCTCGGCCTTGCGGTTGCGCTTGCGGCACGCCCGAATGTCGCTGTCGGCGCGACGCTGATCGCGCTGGCCGCGCTGTTCCACGGCCATGCCCACGGCACCGTGGTGCCGGCCAATGCCTCGGGCGCGGCCTATGCCATGGGTTTCGCGATCTCGACCGCGGCGCTGCACCTGTTCGGCATCGCCGTGACCATTCTGGCCGCGCGCCTGACGGTTCCGGCCGCGGTCCGCACGGCCGGCGCCCTGACGGCTGCCGCCGGCCTGGTGCTGGCCATGGCCGGCGGGCTCGCCTGAGCACTCCGACCACCGCATGACCGGCCGGCGGCGAAGTGCTGTCGGCCCCTCGACAGGAGGTTTTCCATGCTCGAACTGCGCCCGAATTGCGAATGCTGCGATCGCGACCTGCCGCCGGAGACGCGCGACGCGATGATCTGCACCTTCGAATGCACCTTCTGCGCCGACTGCGCGGACAAGGTGCTCGGCGGCACCTGCCCGAATTGCGGCGGCGAGCTGGTCCGCCGCCCGGTCCGGCCGGCGGCCAAGCTCGCGCGCTTTCCAGCCTCGGCCAAGCGGGTGCTGAAGCCTGATGGATGCGCCGGCCTGCGGGCGACGGGCTAGGCCAATGAAACCCGGCGAGATCATCACGCCCGCGGGCGATGTCGTGCTCAATGCCGGCGCCAACAGCGTCACGCTGACGGTGTCGAATAGCGGCGACCGGCCGGTGCAGGTCGGCTCGCATTACCATTTCTTCGAGACCAATCCGGGCCTCGTCTTCGATCGCGCCATGGCCCGCGGCATGCGCCTGGACATTCCCGCCGGCACCGCCGTCAGGTTCGAGCCCGGCCAGACCCGCGAGGTGACGCTGGTGCCTTATCTCGGCAACAGGACCGTCCATGGCTTCCGCCAGGACGTGATGGGCAAGCTTTGACCGGCCCTATCGGGGATTAGCTGCCCCAGGAGAACACGATGCCCTACCGGATTTCCCGGGCTGCCTATGCCGACATGTTCGGGCCGACGGTTGGCGACAAGGTCAGGCTGGCCGACACCGAACTGCTGGTCACGGTGGAGAAGGATTTCACCATCTATGGCGAGGAGGTGAAGTTCGGCGGCGGCAAGGTGATCCGCGACGGCATGGGCCAGAGCCAGGTCACCAACAAGGCCGGCGCCGTCGACACCGTCATCACCAATGTGCTGATCATCGACCACTGGGGCATCGTGAAAGCCGATGTCGGCCTGAAGGAAGGCCGCATTGCCGCGATCGGCAAGGCCGGCAATCCGGATGTCCAGCCTGGTATCGACATCATCATCGGGCCGGGCACCGAGGCGATCGGCGGCGAAGGCAAGATCCTGACCGCCGGCGGCATCGACACCCATATCCATTTCATCTGCCCGCAGCAGATCGAAGAAGCCTTGATGAGCGGGCTGACCACCATGCTCGGCGGTGGCACCGGGCCGGCTTCGGGCACGACGGCGACCACCTGCACGCCCGGCCCCTGGCACCTGACCCGCATGCTGCAGGCGGCCGAAGCCTTCCCGATGAATCTCGCCTTTGCCGGCAAGGGCAATGCGGCACTGCCGGATGCGCTGGTCGAGCAGATCGAGGCCGGCGCCTGCGCGCTGAAGCTGCACGAGGACTGGGGCACGACGCCGGCGGCGATCGACAACTGCCTGAGCGTTGCCGACGACCACGACATCCAGGTGATGATCCATACCGACACGCTGAACGAGAGCGGCTTCGTCGACGACACCATCGCGGCGCTGAAGGGCCGCACCATCCATGCCTTCCACACCGAAGGCGCCGGCGGCGGCCACGCGCCCGATATCATCAAGGTGGCGATGATCGAGAACGTGCTGCCGTCCTCGACCAATCCGACCATGCCCTACACCGTCAATACGCTGGAGGAGCACCTCGACATGCTGATGGTCTGCCATCACCTGTCGTCGTCGATCCCCGAAGACGTGGCCTTCGCCGAAAGCCGCATCCGCAAGGAGACCATCGCGGCCGAGGACATCCTGCACGACATGGGCGCGCTCTCGATCATGGCCTCCGACAGCCAGGCCATGGGGCGGATCGGCGAGGTGATCATCCGCACCTTCCAGACCGCCCATAAGATGAAAGTGCAGCGCGGCGCGCTGGCCGAAGATGTCGGCACCGGCGCCGACAATTTCCGGGTCAAGCGCTACATCGCCAAGGTGACGATCAACCCGGCGATCGCGCATGGCCTGTCGAAACATATCGGCTCGGTGGAGGTCGGCAAGCTGGCCGATCTGGTCTTGTGGGAGCCGAAATTTTTCGGCGTGAAGCCGGCCCTGGTGCTGAAATGCGGCACGATCGCCGCCGCTCCGATGGGCGATCCCAATGCCTCGATCCCGACGCCGCAGCCAATGCATTACCGGCCGATGTTCGGCGCCTTCGGCAAGGCGCTCACCGCCTCCTCGGTCACCTTCGTCTCGCAGGCGGCCTACCAGAACGGTGTCCACAAGAAGCTCGGCCTGGAACGCATCGTGCTGCCGGTCGAGAACGTCCGCGGCGGCATTTCCAAGAAGAGCCTGATCCACAACGGCGCGACACCGCATATCGAAGTGCACCCGGAGACCTATGAGGTGCGTGCCGACGGCGAGCTCCTGACCTGCGAGCCGGCCAGGGAATTGCCCATGGCGCAGCGCTATTTCCTGTTCTGAAGGCTATGGACCGGAGCCGCGAGGGAAACGTCGCCGGGCCGGCCGGCCTTGGTCAGGAACCCGAGGAATCTCGGATCGTCGGCATAAGCGACATTGATGCGCATATGGCCGGAATGGGCCGAGCGGTCGGGTGAAAACATGGTGCCGGGCGCGATGAAGATGCCTTCGGCCGCCGCGGCCTTGGAAAAGGTCACGTCGTCGCGGCCGGCGGGAATGCGGCACCACAGGTAATAGCCGCCGGTGGGGGCTGAAAAGATCTCCAGGCCGAAGCGGCCGAGTTCGCCGACCGCCACTTCGGTCGCCTGTTCGATGCGGGTCTTCAGGCGCTTCAGGTGATGGCGGTAATGGCCTGAGATCATCAGGTCGTGCACCAGGCGCTCGACATATCCCGACGAGTTGACCACGGTCAGCATCTTCATGTCGCGCAACACCGTGACGGTGCGGGGCGAGGCGGCGATATAACCGACGCGCAGGCTCGCCGACAGCGTCTTGGCGAAAGTGCCGAGATAGATGACGCTCTCCAACTGGTCGAGCGAGGCGAGCCGGTAGAGCGTCGGCGCCAGGACATCGGCGAAAGGATCGTCCTCGACAATGGTCACGCCGTGCCGTGCAGCGATTTGCAAGAGCCGATGGGCCACCGCCACCGACATGGAACTGCCGGTCGGGTTATGCGCCAGGCTCTGGGTGAAGAAGATCTTGGCCCGGCCGCTCGCCGCCTTGTCGGCGAAATCGTCGAGATCCGGCCCGTCGGCGAGGCGCCTGACCCCCAACATCTCGACCTTGGCGAGTTTCAGCTTGGCGAACAGCGGATAATAGCCGGGATCGTCGACCATGGCGGCGTCGCCCGGCTCCAGCGCATGGCGAATGATCAGGTCGAGCGCATGATTGGCGCCGTGGGTGAGCAGGACCTGGTCCGGCCCGACCGGAATCGAACGTTCCGCCAGCATCAGCGACAGGCGCTCGCGCAAGGGGCCGTAGCCGAGCGCGCTGCCATAACCGTGCTCGATCGGTTCGCCGCCGCGCGCGCCGGTCAGCCGCATGTGGCGGCCGAGCTCCGAGCCTTCCATCCACGAGGCCGGCGGCCGGCCGTCGCCGATGCGCACTTCGAAATGCTGGTCGAGCTGCTCGCGCAACAGGCCGAGAATGTCGAGCGCCTCGGCGACATGCGGCGCCTGGATCTCCGGCGAGCTCCGCCTGACTGCGCCGACGAAAAAGCCCGAGCCGCGCCGGGCTTCCACCAGGCCGAGCGCAACCAGCCGGTCATAGACTTCGACAACGGTGTTCTTGGCGACGTCGTAATGCTCGGCCGCTGCCCGGATCGACGGCAGCCGGTCGCCGGGTTTCATCAGGCCGGCCTCGATAGCCCTCGAGATCTGGCTGACGATGGTTTCGGCCTTGCCTCTCGGTGGAGCGGGCGAGGGCATCACTGTTCCCCAATTTTTACTGGTACAGGCCTGGGAAGTCGCGCCAAACTGTACCTTGATGAAAGGGCACAGCAGCTTGATTGTCCCGGTCAAGATCTGTCAAGGGAGGTTCGTCGACCAACCCTTGATATTGGCAGGAGGACGTCAAGGTGGCAGCGGACGCTGCGCGGGCTCTCAGCTCGCGCCTGGAAAATTATCGCAATCTCTCGCCGGCCGACCGGCTGGCGGGCCTGGTCGAGGCGGCCGAACTCAGCCAGGCCGACCTGGCGCTGCTCGCGTCTCCCGGCGCGCTGCCGGTGGAGCGCGCCAACGGCATGATCGAAAATGTCGTCGGCACCTTCGAGCTGCCCTTCGGCATCGCCACCAATTTCACCGTCAACGGCCGCGACTATCTGATCCCCATGGTGGTGGAGGAGCCCTCGGTGGTGGCCGCCGCCTCCTATATGGCGCGCATCGTGCGGCCCCATGGCGGCTTCGAAACCTCGTCCTCGGCGCCGATGATGCGCGCCCAGGTGCAGGTCATCGGCCTGACCGACCCGCATGGCGCCCGCCTCAGATTGCTCGGCGCCCGCGACCGCATCATCGAAGCCGCCAATGCCAGGGACAAGGTGCTGATCGGGCTCGGTGGCGGCTGCCGCGACATCGAGGTGCATGTCTTCCCCGAGACGCCGCGCGGGGCCATGGTCGTGCTGCATCTTTTGGTCGATGTGCGCGACGCCATGGGCGCCAACACGGTCAACACCATGGCCGAGACGGTGGCGCCGATCGTCGAACAGGTCACCGGCGGCGAGGTGCGCCTGCGCATCCTCTCGAATTTCGCCGACCTGCGCCTGGCGCGTGCGCGCGTCGCGGTTCCGCCGGAAGCGCTGGCGACGTCGGCCTATTCAGGCGAACGGATGATCGAGGGCATGCTGGACGCCTATGCTCTTGCCGCCGTCGACCCCTACCGCGCCGCGACCCATAACAAGGGCATCATGAACGGCATCGATCCGGTGGTGGTCGCGACCGGCAATGACTGGCGGGCGATCGAGGCGGGTGCCCATGTCTGGGCCTGCCGCAAGGGGTCTTATACCTCGCTCACCACCTGGGAGGTCGACCAGGCGGGCCGGCTCGTCGGCACGCTGGAAATGCCCATGGCGCTCGGCCTGGTCGGCGGCGCCACCAAAACCCATCCGCTGGCTCAGCTCGCCTTGCGCATCCTGAAGGTCGAGACCGCCCAGGAGCTCGCCGAGGTGACGGTGGCGGTGGGGCTCGCCCAGAACATGGCGGCGATCCGCGCGCTCGCCACCGAAGGCATTCAGCGCGGCCACATGGCGCTGCATGCCCGCAACATCGCGATCGTCGCCGGCGCCAGCGGCGCGGAGGTCGACCGGGTCGCGGCTGAACTGGCCAGGACCCATGACGTCAGGGTCGATCGCGCCAAGGAATTGCTCGCCGGCTTGCGCGGGTGAGCCTTGCCAAGACCAGAGCCGAAGCCATCGGCCATCAATGAAACGGGAGCCAAGGAGAGACATGATGAAGAAAAGTTTTGCACCGAGCCGCCGCGACAGCCTGATCGGGGCGGCGGCGCTTGCCGCCGGCTTCGGCCTGGGACCGCTGAGGGCGCAAGCCCAGGGCGACATCAAGATCGGCTATAATGCCGACCAGTCGGCCACCGGGGCCGCCGAACTCGGCCTCTCCGGCCGCTACGGTTTCGAGGCGGCGATCGAGGACGTCAACGCCGCCGGCGGCGTGATGGGCCGCAAGCTCGTCGGCGTCATCAGGGACGATGTCGGAGCGCCGCCGAAGTCGATCCAGAACATGCTCGAGCTGATCGACAACGAGAAGGTCGCGGCCGTCGTCGGCCCGACCAATTCGGGCAATGCGCTGGCCTGGCTGCACCTGCCGCAGCAGAAGACGACGCCGGTCATCTCGCATGTGGCGACCGCCACCGAGATCACCACGCGTTACGCCTCGCAGCCGAGGAACTATATTTTCCGCGTCTCGATGGTCGATCGCGAACAGCTGGCGCTGCTGGCCGCCTATGCCGTGCGCGGCTCGAAATCCGGCAAGGTCGGCATCATCGCCGACACCACGGGTTACGGCCAGGCGGCGACCAAGGACCTCACCGAGATCCTGGCCCTGCACAATATCCGGCCGGTGGCGGTCGAAAAATTCGGCCCGCGCGACACCGACATGACCTCGCAGCTCGCCAAGCTGCGCGATGCCGGCGCCGACATGGTGATCGCCGGATCGCTCGGCGATGCCAATGCCCATATTCTCAAGAGCATGGAGAAGATGGACTATTTCCCCGGCCTGCTCGGCACCTGGAGCAGCATCAACACGCCGCTCCTGAACATTGCCGGGCTGAAACTCGCCGAGCGCATCGTGTTCGCCGCCTCCACCACCGAGAATTCCAACCCGAAGGCGGCGGCGTTGAACACCCGCCTGGTCGCCAAACATCCGAACATGCCGGCCTTCGTCTCGGCGGCTCAGGGTTATGACGCGGTCATGCTGATCGCCGCGGCGCTCCGCCAGGCCAATTCGACCGAGGGCCCGAAGGTGCAGGAAGCCCTGGAAAACCTCGGCAAGGTCGAAGGTGTCATCAAGACCTATGAGCGGCCGTTCTCGAAGACCAATCACGAGGCGCTCGGGGTTGCCGACTTCAACCTGGCGGTCTGGCGCGACGGCAAGGTGGTCAAGCTCGACGACGCGGTGACCCGGGCGCTGACCGCGGCGGATTTCAAGCGCTGAGGCGGCGAACCAACACTCTCCCAGAGGGAGAGGGTGCCGGCGGAGCCGGCGGGTGAGGGGGCGTCCATTTCAGGATGAGGGCGCCTGCAACCCGAGCATTGGCGCCCGTTCCGCGCGCTCACGCGCCTCACCCGGCGCCTCATAGAATCGAGCGAACGCAAGATGCGTTCGCACTTGCCATGCGCTGCCACCCTCGCCCGATGCGAGAGGGTTCTTGCGTGCGGTGCTTTCATGCGGTGCGCCAGGCGAGAAGCATCGGTAAGACCTCGATCATGAACGACGCCGCGATCAACCACCGAGCCAAACCAATTTCCACCCCGAGGGGAGGGCACGCATGACGGCAATCCTGCAGGCGCTGGCCAGCGGCCTGGCGCTCGGCGCCATCTACGGCCTGGTCGCGCTCGGTTTCAACATCACCTATTCCACCACCAAGACCTTCAATTTCGGCCAGGGCGAATTCCTGGTCGCCGGCAGCCTCGCCGGCATTTCCATCCTGCTGGTCACTGCCGGCAAGCCACATTTCGGCAATCTCGCGCCCGCCGAAATGTCGATCATCGGTTATTCCGCCGCTTCGCTCCTCGCTATGGCGCTGGTCGGCGCGCTCGGCGTCGCCCTCTATTACGGCGCGGTGAAACCCTTTGTCGGCTCGGCCGGGCTCAACTGGGTGCTCTCCACCATCGGCTTCGGCATCATCATCCAGAACGCCGCGCTGGCGTTTTGGGGCCCGGCCTCGATCGCCGTGCCGTCGCCCCTCGGCAATGGCGTCATCCGCATCGCCGGTGTCGGCATCCGCCCGCAGGAGATCCTGATCGCCGGCACCGCCATCGTGGTCATGGTGGCGCTCGATCTCTTCTTGAACCGCACCCGCTACGGCAAGGCCCTGCGCGCGGTCGCCTTCAATCCGCAGGCCGCAGCCCTGGTCGGCATCAATGTCGAATGGATCGTCATCATCGCCTTCGTCCTGAGCTCGGCGCTCGCGGGCCTTTCCGGCATGCTGATCGCGCCGATCGTCACGGCCTCGGTGTTCATGGGGCTTGGCATTGCGCTCAAGGCCTTTTCGGCCGCCATCGTCGGCGGCCTGACCAATCCGCGCGGCTGCGTGCTCGGCGGTTTCCTGCTCGGCGTGGTCGAGGCCATGGTCGGGCTCTGGCGCGCCGAACTGCGCGAGATCGCCATTTTCGGCCTGATCATCCTGGTCCTGGTGTTCCGCCCGAGCGGCCTGATGGGCGCCCGCACGGTGGAGAAGCTCTGATGCCGCGCCTTGCTCCCTTTGGCCTCGGCGCGCTGATCGTGGCGCTTGCCTATGCTGCCTCCCGCAGCG
The DNA here is from genome assembly GCF_005144885.1 of Phreatobacter stygius. NCBI lineage: Bacteria > Pseudomonadati > Pseudomonadota > Alphaproteobacteria > Hyphomicrobiales > Phreatobacteraceae > Phreatobacter > Phreatobacter stygius. The sequence continues at coordinate 7,142,685 of NZ_CP039690.1, read as the reverse complement.
GCCTCAACGGCTTCTACCTGCACATCCTGTTCATGATCGGGGTGAACTATCTCGCCGCCGCCGGCCTCAACGTGCTGGTCGGTTATGCCGGCCAGAAATCGCTCGGCCATGCCGGCCTGTTCGCGGTCGGCGCCTATGCGGCGGCGCTCGGCGGCACCGAATGGGGGCTGAACCCCTGGGTGGCGCTGGCTTTCGCCGGCGCCATGGGCGGCCTGTTCGGCCTGGTCATCGCGGCTCCTGCGGTGCGGGTCGCCGGTCCGAGCCTTGCCATGGTCACCATTGGCTTCGGCATCGTCATGGAGAAGATCGCCACCGAATGGACCGATGTGTTCAAGGGCCAGGCCGGCGTCTATGGCATCACGCCGCCGAGCCTGTTCGGTTCGAGCTTCGCCAGCCAGGACTGGGTCTGGTTCGTCGCCCTGCTCGGCGTGCTGACCCATCTCATGCTGCGCTCGCTGCTGGCGGGCCGTTTCGGCCGGGCCTTCCTGGCGGTGCAGCTCGCCGAGCCGGCGGCGGCTTCCGTCGGCATTTCGGTGCGCGCTGCCAAGACGCTGGCCTTCGTCATCAGCGCGGTCACCTGCGCGCTGGCCGGTGCCCTGGTCGCCCAGGAGAACCAATATTTCAATTCGGACTTCATCTCGTTCAACCTGTCGGTCTTCCTGCTGGTGGTGGTGATCTTCGGCGGTTCCGGCCATATCTACGGACCGCTGCTCGGCGCCGTCACGCTCACCCTGATCGATGCCTGGCTCGCCCGCTGGCCCGCCTTGCAGCATTTCGCTTATGGCGGGCTGCTGCTGTTCGCGCTCTATGCCATGCCCAAGGGCCTCGCCGGCGCGCTGCAGGGCCTGACCGACCGGCTGGGCTGGACGGCCAAGAAGCCGGCGGAGCCGATCCTTGCCGCGACGGCGACACCTGTCGCCCGGCCGGAGCCTTTTGAAACCGGTCCGCTGATCGAGACCCGCGGCCTGGTCAAGCGTTACGGCGGCGTGGTGCCGACCGATCATGTCAGTCTCACCGTCACGGCGGGGCGGGTGCATGCGCTGATCGGCCCGAACGGCGCCGGCAAGACCACGCTGTTGAACCTGCTGTCCGGCCATGTCGCGCCCGACGAGGGGACGATCCTGTTCCGTGGCCGCGACATCACCCGGGCGCCGGCCCATGCGGTGGCGGCGCTGGGCATTGCCCGCACCTTCCAGAACCTGCGCCTCTTCGCCGACATGTCGGTGATCGACAACGTGCTGGTCGGGGCCCACCTGCATATCAAGGCCGGTTTCTTCGCAAGCCTTGTCGGCACGCCGGGCCAGGCCCAGGCCGAGGCGCGCGCCCGCACCGAAGCCATGGCGCTGCTCGACAGCCTGGATCTCGGCGACCATGCCGAAAGCCCGGCGCAAAGCCTGCCCTATGGCCTGCAGCGCCGGCTCGAAATGGCCCGCGCGCTGGCCTCGTGGCCGAAGCTGCTGCTGCTCGACGAACCGGCCGCCGGCCTCAATCCGCAAGAAACCCACGAGCTCGGTGCCGTCATCAAGCGGATCCAGGCAACCGGCGTCACCATTCTCCTGATCGAGCATCATATGGATCTGGTCATGGAGGTGTCCGACCACGTCATCGTGCTCGACTACGGCGCCAAGATCGCCGAGGGCACGCCTGCCGCGATCAAGCGCGACCCACGCGTGATCGCCGCCTATCTCGGCACCGAGGCCGCCGTGCCCGAACTTGCGGGAGCGAGCTGAGCGATGCTGACGATTTCCAACCTGTCGGTGCGTTACGGCGCGATCGAGGCGCTGCGCGGCATTTCGCTTCATGTCGGCACGGGCGAGGTGGTCGCGCTGATCGGCGCCAATGGCGCGGGCAAGACCACCGCCATGCGGGCGATTTCCGGCCTCGCGCCGGTGACCTCGGGCGATATCAGCCTCGACGGCCGCTCGCTGAGGGGCGTGCGCCCGCATCACTGCGTCCGCCTCGGCATTGGCCATGCGCCGGAAGGCCGCATGGTGTTCGGCGACCAGTCGGTGCGCGACAACCTGCTGCTCGGCGCCTTCACCCGCAAGGACCGTGAGTTGGAGGCCGATATCGACGGCATCTTCGCGGTCTTCCCGCGTCTCGGCGAGCGCCAGCACCAGCTCGCCGGCACGATGAGCGGCGGCGAGCAGCAGATGCTGGCGATCGGCCGCGCCCTGATGGGCCGGCCGAAGCTGCTGCTGCTGGACGAACCCTCGCTCGGCCTCGCCCCCCTGGTGGTGCGTGAGGTCTTCGCGGTGATCGGGCGGCTGAAGGCCCAGGGCATGACCATCCTGCTGGTCGAGCAAATGGCCAACCAGGCGCTGGCCATTGCCGACCGCGCCTATGTCATCGAAACTGGCCGCCTGACGCTCGAGGGCACCGGCGCCGAGCTGCTCGCCGACCCGCGGGTGCAGGCGGCTTATCTGGGGGCGTGAAAGGGCGAGTGGCGAATGGCGAATGGCGAATGGCGAATGGCGAATGGGGCATGATGCGACGAGCGCGCAAACCCTCGCCCGCGCCTTCGCGGGAGAGGGTGGCCGCGGAGCGGCCGGGTGAGGGTGGTTGCGTCAATGCTAACTGCGCATGTCGGGTCGAATTGATGCGCAGGATCTAGATTCGAACCCTCACCCGGCGCCTGACGGCGCCACCCTCTCCCGCAAGCGGGAGAGGGTTTGCGCGCAAACCTGTCGCATCATGCCCCATTCGCCACGCGCTCTCAGCCACTCGCCAATCGACGGAGCCTGAACCATGCCCGACATCACCCTTGTCGAAGTCGGCCCGCGCGACGGCCTGCAGAATGAAAAGGGTGTGGTCGCCACGGACATCAAGCTGGCGCTGATCCGGCGGCTCGCCGATGCCGGCTTCAGCCGCATCGAGGCGACGGCGTTCGTTTCGCCGAAATGGGTGCCGCAAATGGCCGACCACGCGGCGGTCATGGCCGGCGTGCCGCGGCGTGCCGGCCTGATCTATTCGGTGCTGGCGCCCAATGAGAAGGGGGCGGCAGCGGCGATCGCAGCCGGCGCCGACGAGATCGCCGTGTTCACCGCGGCCTCCGAGAGCTTTGCCCGGAAAAACACCAATTGCTCGATCGCCGAGAGCCTCGAGCGTTTCTTGCCCGTCATGGCGCTGGCGCGGCAGGCGGGCATTCCGGTGCGCGGTTATGTCTCCTGCGTGCTCGACTGCCCCTATGAGGGCGCGATCCCGGCCCAGGCCGTGGCCGAGGTCGCAGCCCGGCTCGATGAGCTTGGCTGTGTCGAGATCTCGCTCGGCGACACGATCGGCCGGGGCACGCCCGAGGCGACCGCCGCCATGGTCGAGGCGGTGGCCGCCCGGGTGCCTGTCGGCCGCCTTGCCGGCCATTTCCACGACACGGCGGGCCGGGCGCTCGCCAATGTCGCCGCGGCCCATGCGCTGGGGGTCACGGTGTTCGACGGTTCGGTCGGCGGGCTCGGCGGCTGTCCTTATGCGCCGGGTGCCGCCGGCAATGTCGCGACCGAGGCGCTGGTCGGCTTCTTCGAAGGGCAGGGCCTGTCCACCGGCATCGATCTCGCCAGGCTGGCCGAGACCGGCCGCTGGGTGCGGGCGGAGCTCGGCCGGGCCGGCGGGTGATCGAGGCCGGGGCGTCGTCGCTTCGGCCGCGGCGAAGCGAGAGGCCAGCGGCGCAGCGGCGGATGACGTGTAGCCAGAACGTCGCGGCGGCTCTATTCGTTGTCGAACCCTCGTCGTCGTCGAACCTTTGCCATTTGCGGGAAACCCCATGATCCGCGCCATCGCCGTCCGCTTGCCCCATTCCTTCCCCGATAGCGCGGTGATCGACCGCGTCGTGCTCGATTATGACGACCGGCATCGCCGCCGCATGGCGATGGAAGGGGTCGAGGGCACCGAATTCCTGCTCGATCTCGCCGAAGCGGTGCCGCTCGTCTCGGACTGCGGGCTGGAGCTCGAAGACGGTCGGATCGTGCTGGTCGTCGCGGCCGCCGAGCCGCTCCTGGAGATCCGGACCAAGGACCCGAACCACATGGTCAGGATCGCCTGGCACCTCGGCAACCGCCATCTGCCGACCCAGATCCTCGGCACCAAGCTGCGCATCCGTCGCGACCATGTCATCGAGGACATGGTCAAGGGGCTGGGCGCCAAGGCCGTGGCGATCGAGGCGCCGTTCGATCCCGAAGGCGGCGCCTATGGCCACGGCACCGTGACCGGCCACGACCATGATCACGACCATGGCCACAAGCACGACCATGGCCACAAGCATGCCGATGGCCACAAGCATTCCGATGGCCACAAGCATGTCCACGATCATGCGGCCAAGGATCACGCCAGCAAGGCGCGGGATGTCCTCGGCGTGCAGAGCGCCGGGCACGGGCATGACGACGCCTGCGGCTGCGGCCACGACCACAAGCATGACCACGAGCATGGCCATGACCATGATCACCAGCGTGATCACGGAGATCACAAGCATGATCATGGACATCGTCACGGCCACGACCACAAGCATGGCTGAGCCGTTCCGTCCGGCGGCGCTCTACCGACTGCTCGCCTGGATGTCGCCGTCCTACCCGGTCGGCGCCTTCAGCTATTCCCATGGGCTGGAATGGGCGGTGGAAACCGGCGACATCACCAGCGCGGCGACCCTGGTCGATTGGCTCGACCTGGTCATCGGCGCCGGATCCGGTCTCGCCGACGCGACCTTCTTCGTCCATGCCCATCGGGCGACGCTTGCCGGCGACCGACAAGCCCTGGCCGAGGTTGCCGAACTGGCGCTGGCGTTTCAGCCGTCCAGGGAGCGCCGGCTGGAAACGACGGCGCAGGGCAATGCCTTCATGCTGGCGGCCGAGGCGGCCTGGCCGGCCGACGGCCTGGCGCTGATCCGCGCGGCCTGGGGCGACGCGGTTGCCTATCCGGTTGCGGCCGGCTGCGCGACCGCGGCCCATGGCATCGACGAGACGGTTGCGCTGCATGCCTTCCTGCATGCGGTGACGGCAAACCTCGTCTCGGCGGCGGTGCGCCTGGTGCCGCTCGGCCAGACCGACGGCCAGCGCGTGCTGGCGGCGCTCGAGCCGCTGGTCGAGGCGACTGCCGGGCTGGCCGCCCAGACGGCGCTCGATGATATCGGCGGCCATGCGCTACGCTCTGATATCGCCTCGATGCGCCACGAAACCCAATATACCAGGCTGTTCAGGAGCTGACCGATGCCTTCACCCCACGGACCCCTACGCGTCGGCATTGGCGGACCGGTCGGTTCCGGCAAGACCGCGCTGATGGACGCCTTGTGCAAGGCGCTCAAAGGCTCGTTCGAGATCGCCGCGATCACCAACGACATCTACACCAAGTGGGACGCCGAATATCTGATGCGCTCCGGCGCGCTGCCGACCGAGCGGATCATGGGGGTGGAGACCGGTGGCTGCCCGCATACGGCAATCCGCGAGGACGCCTCGATCAACCTGGCGGCGGTCGCCGAGATGCGCGCCAAGTTCCCCGAGCTCGACCTGATCCTGATCGAATCGGGCGGCGACAATCTGGCCGCCACCTTTTCGCCCGAGCTCGCCGACCTGACCATCTATGTGATCGACGTCGCCGCCGGCGAGAAGATCCCGTCCAAGGGCGGGCCGGGCATCACCCGCTCGGACCTGCTGGTCATCAACAAGACCGATCTCGCGCCGATGGTCGGTGCCGATCTCGGCAATATGGACCGCGATTCCAAGCGTATGCGCGGGCAGCGCCCCTTCGTCTTCACCAATATCAAGACCGGCGACGGCGTCGACACGGTGGTGCGGTTCATCCGCGACAAGGGCGGGCTGAAACCTGCGTGAGACGCGCAGCGGCCATTCCGCCGGCCGCCGCGGCCAAGCTTTGCGTCAACCGTTTCAAGAGCCATTATAAACAGCGAAGCAGGCGGACAACGCCGCCAATGGATTTTCGGGAGTGACGCCATGACCACGCAACCGCGCTTCATCCGGCTCGCGGCGGGTGACAATGTCGTCGTCGCGGTCGATCTGATCGATGCCGGCAAGCGGGTCGACGGCGTCACCGCCACCGCGCGCGTGCTGAAGGGTCACAAGATGGCCACCCAGCCGATCGCGCAGGACGCGCCGGTGGTCAAATATGGCCAGATCATCGGCTTCGCCTCGCAGCCGATCGCGCCCGGCCACTGGGTGCACAGCCATAATTGCCACTTCGCCACGTTCGATCGCGACTATGCCTTCGCTGAGGGCGCCGCGCCGGAGGCGATCCTGCCGCTGCCCGAGCGCGCCACCTTCCAGGGCTTCCGCCGCGCCAAGGGGCGGGCCGGGACGCGCAATTACATTGCCATCCTGACCTCGGTGAACTGTTCGGCCTCGGTCGCCCGTTTCATGGCCGAGGCGGTCAACCGCTCGGGCATGCTGGCCGAGTTCCCCAATGTCGACGGTGTCATTCCGCTGGTCCACGGCACCGGCTGCGGCATTGCCGGCGAGGGGCTCGGCTTCGACATCCTGGAGCGCACGATCTGGGGTTATGCCACCAATCCGAATGTCTCGGCGGTGCTGATCGTCGGACTCGGCTGCGAGGTGTTCCAGATCCCCCGGCTGATGAAGGCCTATGGCATCGAGCCGGGCGCGCATTTCCAGTCGATGACCATCCAGGAGACCGGCGGCACCAGGAAGTCGATCGAGGCGGGCGTGGCGCGCATCCGCGAGATGCTGCCGCTGGTCAATCAGGTGAAACGCGAGACGCTGCCGGCCTCCGAGCTTTGCCTGGCGCTGCAATGCGGCGGCTCGGACGGCTATTCCGGCATCACCGCCAATCCGGCGCTCGGCAAGGCGGTCGATCTCCTGGTCGAACATGGCGGCACGGCGGTGCTGTCGGAAACGCCGGAGATCTATGGCGCCGAGCACTTGCTGACGCGCCGCGCCGAAAGCCGCGAGGTCGGCGAGAAGCTGGTCTCGATCATCAAATGGTGGGAGGCCTATACCACCAAGCACGAGGGCTCGATGGACAACAATCCGTCGCCCGGCAACAAGGCCGGCGGGCTCACCACCATTCTCGAGAAGTCGCTGGGAGCTGCCGCCAAGGGCGGTTCGACCACGCTGCGCGCGGTCTATCATTACGCCGAGAAGATCGATCGCGCCGGCTTCGTCTACATGGACACGCCGGGTTATGACCCGGTGGCCGCCACCGGCCAGGTCGCCGGCGGTTCCAACGTGCTCTGCTTCACCACCGGCCGCGGCTCGGCCTATGGCTGCAAGCCGACACCGTCGATCAAGCTCGCCACCAATTCCGAGATCTACACCCGGATGATCGACGACATGGACATCAATTGCGGCGACGTGCTCGACGGCGTGTCGCTGGAGGACAAGGGCCGGGAGATCTTCGAGCTGATCCTCAGGACGGCGTCGGGAGACAAGACCAAGTCCGAACTGCTGGGGTATGGCGACAACGAATTCGTGCCCTGGCAAATCGGCGCAACCATGTGAGGCCGATGCGATGCAACGACGCGTGATCAGTGCGGACGATACCCCTTGCGCCATTGGCGGTTACGCCCAGGCGGTCGAGGTGACGGCAGCGACCCGGACGGTCTATGTCAGCGGCCAGATCCCGGTCGACGCCAAGGGCGAATGCCCGAAGGGTTTCGCCGCGCAATGCCGGCTCGCCTGGCGCAATGTGCTGGCCCAGCTCGCCGCCGCCGACATGAGCGTCACCAATCTCGCCAAGGTGACGATCTTTCTGGCGGAGCGCCGCTTCGCGCTGGAAAACCGCCAGATCCGCCAGGAGGTGCTGGGCGATCACCAGCCGGCGCTGACGGTGATCATCACCGGCATTTTCGACGAAGCCTGGTTCATCGAGATCGAGGCCGTCGCGGTGGCGTGAGACGGGGCGGGGCCGATCTCCAAGAACCGGGCCTCGTTTCGAAAGCCTTGACGGCCTATGGCATCGGCCGGCGGGCACGGCGAACGATGATCCGGCCGCCCATACCATCTTGCGAGGCCGACCATGCAACGACGCCCGATCAGTGCCGCCGACGCGCCGCCCGCCATCGGTTATGCCCGCGCCGTCGAGGTGACCGGGGTCGCCAGGACGCTCTATGTCAGCGGCCAGATTCCGGTCGACGCGAAGGGCCACGCGCCCGCGGGCTTTGCGGCCCAGTGCCGGCTCACCTGGCGCAACGTGCTGGCACAGCTCGCCGCCGCGGACATGACGGTCGCCAATCTCGTCAAGGTGACGATCTACCTCGCCGACCGCCGCTTCGGATTGGAAAACCGTGAGATCCGCCAGGAGGTGCTGGGCGATCACCTGATCGCCTCGACGGTGGTCATCACAGGCATTTTCGACGAGGCCTGGCTGATCGAGATCGAGGCCGTGGCGGTGGCTTAGATTGCAGAACGGCGCGGCATTGTGCAAAGCACGGGACGTCTGTGTCTGAACCATCGCTCTCTATCCCAGCCGCGCGTCGACCTGGTCCCAGAATGGTCGTCCTGTCGATGTCCGGAAAAAGCCGAAATGGCCGATCTTGCCGCCCGGCGCGGTCTTCGCCGCGATGAACTCGGTGGTCGCCAGGCCGGCCGGGAAGCCCTTGGCGAGACCCTCGATGGCCGCCGCCGGCCCGAACGGATCGTCGTCGAAACCGATCAGGTGGACACGCGCCGTGACCGCGGCGAAACGCTCGGCCGCGCCGACTTGCGGGTCGCCGAAGAAATAGTCCGGCGTCAGGCACCAGCGGGTCCATTGCCGGAACACGCCGCCGGGCATGTTTTCGCCCATGCCGAACCATCCGGCCGGGAAATAGCCGGCAAAGGGAATCAGCACCGGTGCCAGATAGCGTGACAGGAAGCGGATCCGGCCCGCGACTCTCGAATCGAACAGCCGCATGTCGCCGATCTGCGCGGCGATGCCGACGACATGGGTGACGCGTGGATGCGGCGCGAGGCCAAAGGCCTGGCCGCCGAAACTATGGCCGACAATGCCGAGTGGCTGGTTCGGCCAGGCCGCCGCGGCATGATCGGCGACGGCGCGTGCGTCCTGGTCGGCCCAGTCGAGCATGGTGGCCGGGAAACCCCGCAAACTTGCCGGGCGCGAGCCGCCGATGCCGCGATAGTCGAAGGTGACGACGCGTCGGCCGAGCCCGGCCAGGTGATCGGCGAAGGCGGCATAAAAGCCGCGCGGCACGGCGGTGGCGGCCTGCAGGATGACGGTGGAGCGCGCCGTGCCGGCCGGCTCGAAGATGGTCGCGGCCAGGCGCAGGCCGTCGCGCGCTGCGATTTCGATGGTCTCGACCGACGTCCCGGACATGCGCTCGTCTCATGTTGTCGTGTATCTGCACGATGCTAGGCGGCGGATTTCGCCCTGTCCATGGACGATCGCGCCGGCCGATCGTGAAAATTGGTCTCATTTTCAACCATTCGGCCTTGTCGTGCGGGGCTGAACATCTCTATCGTCGGTCCAGCATGCGAAAGAAGCGCAGTGGAAGCGCTCCCGGCGCCCAAGAGCCGGCATCGAGGAACGTCTGACGAGGATCCTGGACAATGACCCTGTCTCGCCGCCACCTGCTGGCCCTTGCCGGCAGCACTGTCGCAACGCCGGCCGTGATGCGCACCGCCTGGGGCCAGACCCCGCAGGTGACCTTGCGCATGCACCACTTCCTGCCGCCGGCCTCGAACGCCCATCAGCGCTTCCTGGTGCCGTGGTCGCGCAAGGTGGAGGCCGAATCCGGCGGCCGCATCAAGATCGACATCTTTCCGGCCATGCAGCTCGGTGGCGCGCCGCCGCAGCTCTACGATCAGGCCCGCGACGGTGTCGCCGACATCATCTGGACCTTGCCGGGCAATACGCCCGGGCGCTTCCCGTCGATCGAGGCGATCGAACTGCCGTTCATTGCCGGCAAGCGGGCGGTGACCAATTCGAAGGCGCTGGCGGAACTCGCGCCGACCCATTTCATCAAGGAGTTCTCGGAGGTTCAGCCGCTCTGCCTGTGGGCGCATGACCACGGACTGATCCATTCCAGCAAGCAGGTCAGGACGCTTGCCGATCTCGCCGGCCTCAAGCTGCGCTTCCCGACCCGCCAGGCCGGCGAAGCCCTGCGCGCGCTCGGCGCGACCGCCATCGGCATGCCGATCCCGCAGGTGCCCGAAGCCTTGTCGCAAGGCGTCATCGACGGCGCCGTGGTGCCCTGGGAGGTCGTGCCGTCGCTGCGCCTGCACGAGCTGGTCCGCTACCACACCGAAATCCCGGGCTCGCCGACGCTCTATACGGCAACCTTCATCCTGGCGATGAACAAGCCGAAATACGAGGGTTTGCCGGCCGACCTGAAGACGGTCATCGACGCCAATTCGGGCATGCCGGCGGCGATCATGGCCGGCGAGATGTGGGACGAGCGTGGGCGCGCGGTGGCCGAAATGGTCAAGGGGCGGTCGCGCAACACCATCACCATGCTGGCCGATGACGAGGCCGCCAAATGGCGCGCCGCGACCAAGCCGGTCGAGGAGGCCTGGCTGAAGGCCGCCAAGGAGCGCAATATCGACGGCCAGAAGGTGGTCGACGATGTGCGCGCCGCGGTCGCCAAACATATGATGGCCTGAGCCTCGATGGTGCACGACCTGGACAGGGCGCGGGGCGATGAACCGCCGCGCGATCCGATCGGCCGCGCGGCCCGCGCGCTGGCGGTTTTCGGCGGCGCGGTGATGCTGGTCACCGCCGCCATGGTGACCTTGTCGGTCCTGTCCCGATGGCTGTTCAGGACCGGCATCAACGGCGACTTCGAGATGGTGCAGATCGCCACCGCGGTGGCGGTCTTCGCCTTCCTGCCGCTTTGCCAATGGGGCCGCGGCAACGTCTTCGTCGATACCTTCACCCTGAAGGCGCCGGCCCGCTTCAACCGCGGCCTGGATGTCCTCTGGGACCTCGTCTATGCCGGTTTCGCGCTGCTGATCGCCTGGCGTCTCGGCCTCGGCGCCTATGACGCGATTTCCTCGCGCACCAGTTCGATGGTGCTGGCGATCCCGATCGGCTGGGCGATTGCCGTGACCGCGGCCATGGCCGCCTTCCTGTTCATCGTGACGCTGGCGACAGCCAACCGGCTGCGCCGAGGTGCCAAATGAGCGGAGCGGCCGTCGCAATCCTCGGCTTTGCCGGAATGCTGGTCCTGCTCGGCCTGCGCATGCCCATCGGGCTTGCCATGCTGACCGTCGGCTCGTTCGGTTATGTCCATTTCACCAGCCTGGCGATCTTCCTCAACTATATGAAGACGACGCCTTATCACCTGTTCGCCAACTACACGCTTTCGGTCATTCCGCTGTTCATCCTGATGGGCGCGCTGGCCGAGAAATCCGGCCTGTCGACCGCGCTGTTCCGGGCCGCGGCAGCTTTTCTCGGCCATTTGCGCGGCGGGCTCGGCATGGCCCTGATCGGCGCCTGCACCGGCTTCGGCGCGATCTGCGGCTCGTCGGTGGCGACCACCGCGACCTTCGGTCGGGCGACCCTGCCGGAATTCCGCCGCTACAATTACGATCCGGGCTTCGCCACCGGCATGATCGCGGTCGGCGGCACGCTCGGCATCCTGATTCCGCCCTCGGTCATCCTGGTCGTCTATGCGATCACCACCGAGCAGAACATCGCCAAGCTGTTCATGGCGGCGCTGATTCCCGGCCTGCTGGCGGCGTTTTTCTACTGCGTGGTCATCGCCATCATGGTCAGGCTGCGCCCGGAAGCGGGACCGGCGCTGGAACGGGTCGGCTGGGCCGACCGGCTCAAGGTGGTGGTCGGCGTCTGGCCGGTCATGCTGATCGCCGTCACCGTGGTCGGCGGCATCTATGGCGGCATCTTCACGCCGACCGAGGGGGCATCCGTCGGCTGCATCGCCATGCTGGTGGTTGGCCTGCTGCAGCGCACGCTCGGCTGGCACGAGATCAAGCTGTCGGTCATCCAGACCGCCGAGACCTCGGCGATGATCTTCATGATCCTGCTCGGTGCCGAGGTGTTCAACGCCTTCCTGGCACTGTCGCAATTGCCCGAGCTCGCCGCCCAGGTGGTCACCCAGTCGGGCCTGCCGCCCTATGGGGTGATCGTCGTGCTGCTGATCTTCTACGTCATCCTCGGCGGGGTGATGGACGAACTCGCCATGATCCTGCTGACGCTGCCGATCTTCTTTCCGATCGTGGTGGCGCTCGATCTCGGCATGCCCGCGGACGACGTCGCCATCTGGTTCGGCATCCTGGTGCTGATGGTGGTCGGAATCGGGCTGACCGCGCCGCCGATCGGCCTCAACGTCTTCGTCATCTCGGCGATCGCCAAGGACGTGCCGATCATCTCGACCTATCGCGGCGTGCTGCCTTTCGTGGCGGCCGACGTGATCAGGCTCGGCCTGGTCGTGGCCTTCCCGGCGCTGGCGCTCTGGCTGGTCAACTGGCTGACTTGAGCCGAGGCTGCTCACGGAGTGAGTCAGGGACCCTCGCCATCTCGTTGCGCGATCGGGTCTTTTGACCTGATCGGTGCCGCCGGCTCCGGCCGTTTCAGCGCGGCTTGTGCGTCAGCCGCCTGGCATTGGCTTTGGCCGTGCGGGCGGCGGGCCTCGCAGCGGCAACCCCGATCGCCATCAGGCCATGGGCGACATCGTCGGGCGACACCTGGCCGAAGGCCGAGCGCATCATGAACCGGCCGGTTTCGACAACCGCGTCGAACGAGCCCTCGGTCGCCGCATCGACCTTTTCGGCGACCATGCGCATGGCCTCGTGCTGGCTGGCGGCATCAAAACCTGAAGGCGTTGCCATCATCGCCATGCGGTGAGCGATGGTGACACCGGCTGCGATCGCGGTGGAGGCGGAGAGCGAGGCAGCGCGCATGGCGCTGTCGGTGAAGCGGGGCATGTACCAGAAGAACAATGAGAGCCCTCATTCGTCCGGACGGGTTGCCCGAAGGGAATCAAGTTTGCGAACATCCCAACCGATTGCAAGGAAGGAAAGTCGCATGGCTGCTGATCATCCCCGGTTTCCACCCAAAGACCCGGATTTCGAGGAGCGCGGCCGCTCCGGCTTCACCCGCCAGCCGCTGATGGCCACGCTCGGTGCCGAGATCGTGCTGGTCGAACCCGGTTATGTCGAGATCGCCATGCCGTTCGCTCCGCATATCCTGCAGCAGCACGGCTTCGTCCATGCCGGCGCCATTTCGGCCATCGTCGACACGGCCTGCGGTTTCGCCGCCATGACCTTGATGCCCAGAGGCGCCGGCGTGCTGACCACCGAATTCAAGATCAACCTGATGTCGCCGGGCAAGGGCGAACGCTTCATCGCGGCCGGCCGGGTCGTGCGTCCCGGCAACAAGCTGATGGTGACGCTCGGCGAGTGCTTCGCCGAGACCGGCGGCACGCGCAAGCTGATCGCCATGATGACCGCCACCATGATGGTGATGGATACGCCGGGAATCGTCGATTGAGGGGATAAGCCATGTCGGACCTGATCATCGAGCGCGACGGCCCGGTCACCACCTTCATCCGGACCCGCGCGGCGGCGCGCAATGCCATGAACCCGGAAGGGGCGGCGGCGCTGTGCGCCGCGCTCGTCGCTTTCGACGCCGATCCCGAGGCTAGCGTCGGCGTGCTGTGGGGCGCGGGCGGCGCCTTCTGCGCCGGCTTCGACCTGAAACATGCGGCGAGCGCGCCCGATACCGCCGCCTTTGGCGGGCCGCTCGACATTCCCGACGGCGACGACAACTGGCCGCGTGGCCCGATGGGGCCGACACGGCTGATGCTGTCGAAGCCGGTGATCGCCGCGATCGCCGGTCCGGCGGTCGCCGGTGGCATGGAGATCGCGCTCTGGTGCGATCTCCGGGTCATGGAGGAGGACGCCTATATGGGCGTCTATTGCCGGCGCTGGGGCGTGCCGCTGATCGACGGCGGCACGGTCAGGCTGCCGCGCCTCGTCGGCCAGGGCAGGGCGCTCGACCTGATCCTCACCGGCCGCAAGGTGGCGGCGGAGGAGGCGCTGCGCATCGGGCTCGCCGACCGTGTCGTGCCGAAGGGCACCGCGCGTGAAGCGGCGCAAGCCCTGGCGCATGACATCGCCCGCTTCCCGCAGGGCTGCATGCGCGCCGACCGCGCCTCGGCCTATGCCCAATGGGACCTGCCGGTCACCGCGGCCCTGCGCAACGAATGGCGCGGCTCGGCGCCGATGGTCGCGGCCGAAGGTGTCGCCGGCGCCGGCCGTTTCGCCGCCGGCAAGGGCCGCGGCGGCGATTTCGGCAGTATTTGAGGCGAGCGGCGAGTGGCGAGTAGCGAGTGGGGGCAGCGAGCGCCGCGCATGAGCCCTCGCCCTCGCCTTCGCGGGAGAAGGTGGCCGCGGAGCGGCCGGGTGAGGGTGGTTGGGTCAATGCAAGAGGTGCATTCCGGGTCGAAATGATGGCCGGGGCGCCTGTTCAAGCCCTCACCCGCCGGCTCCGCTCAGGCAAAAGCTCGCTTTTGCCGGGGCACCCTCTCTCGCCAGCGGGCGAGGGTTTGCGCGCTGCGGTGGCCGCTTCATCCCCACTCGCCGCTCGCCCATTCACCGCAGCGCCGCCGTCGTCACTGCCTCCGGGACCCCGAGCTTGCGCGCGGTGGCGACGATCGAATCCCAGGTGCCGTCCGACAGCGGCACGCCGTCCTTCAGCTTCTTCGCCTTGGCGCGCATCTCGGCCTCGCCCGGCACCAGCACCTCGCCACCGGCCTCGATCGGCTTGGCGCTCTTGTAATAGGCGACGTATTCGGCGCATTCGCCGGGGAAGAAGCCGTCGGGATCGACCACTTTCGGGTCGATATAGATCGACATCATGCCGTTGCAGAAACGCTTGTCGGGGCCGGTGGTGCCGGCGCCGGTCAGCGCGCCGCCGAGGATCTCGCACATGAAGGCGAGGCCGGAGCCCTTGTGCTCGCCAAAGGCCCTGATGGCGCCGGGGCCGCGCATCGGGTCGCGCGTGCCGGGACCTGCCGGATAGGCCCCGTAGAGCACCGCCGGGTCGCCGCTCTTGGCGCCGTCAGGCGAGATCAGCGCGTCCGGCGGCACCGGCTTGCCGCCCATCGAGGCGACGAGCACCTTGCCCTCGGCCACCAGCGAGGTGGCGAAATCCAAGAGCAGCGGCGCCTGGCCCGGCCGCGGCACGCCAATGCAATAGGGCGCGGTGGAGATGCGCCGGTCGACGCCGCCATAGGGCGCGACCAGGATCGAGCCGACGACATTGACGAAATGGATCGAGACCAGTCCTTCGGCCGCGGCCATTTCGGCGAAATCGCCGATCCGGCCGAGATGGCCGGCGTGGCGCAAGGCGACCGCCGCGAGACCCTGGCTCTTGGCCTTGTCGATGCCGATCCGGACCGCCTGCGGGCCGACCGTCTGGCCAAAGCCGTAATGGCCGTCGAGGACCGCGAGCGAGGGCGTGTCGACAATGGTCGAGACGGTCTTGCCGGCCTCGACCTTGCCCTCGTTCAGCCAGTCGACATAACGCTGCACGCGCGCCACGCCGTGGCTGTCATGGCCGGCGAGATTGGCCTCGGTCAGGTAGCGGCCAATGCGGCCGGCCTCATCCGGCGCGCAGCCGGCAGCCTCGAAAATTGCGGTGACCAGCGCCACAAGGCGGCCGGCATCGACGATGGCCATGGAATCCCTCCCGATTTTTGAGGTGATCATGGCGGGCTATTCGGCTGGCGGGAAGCCTGTTGCCGGGCAGGAGGGATGCGCGGCGCCGGCACTTTCGGCCACGGGGACGCCGGGTTAGGGTCCGGACTCAATAAGGATGGGGCTCACGATGAGGCCAAAATGGTTGAGGGCAAGGAGAAGTGCGCAGCCCGATGTTTTCCATCGGGCAAGCGCTTCGACACAGCCATCGGCCATTTTCGCCTCACTACGCGGCGGCGCGGTCCTTTTGACCGGCTGGTGCGTCGGCTCACCTCGCAAGCCGAAAGGCTTGCGTCGGCAAGCCTCCTGCCATCCGGCCAAAAATCCTCGCGTCGTGAGCCCCATCCTTATTGAGTCCGGACCCTAGGGTCACGCCCCGGAGGAGCGCCCCATGTCAAAACCAATTCCCGCTTTCGAGACCGGCCGCATGGTGCGTCCCGACGGCGCCGTGATCCATTACGAGGTGGCGGGCGAGGGGCCGGCCATCACCTTTGCCCATGGCCTCGGCGGCAATCACCTGAGCTGGTGGCAGTCGGCGCCGGTGTTTGCCCAGCGCCACCGGGTGGTGACCTTCTCGCATCGCGGCTTTCCGCCGTCGACGGCGCCCGGCGGCCTCGCCGATCCGACGCTTTATGCCGCCGACCTGCTGGCACTTCTCGACCATCTCGGCATCGACCGGACGGTGGTCATCGGCCAGTCGATGGGCGGCTGGACGGCGGTGGAGACCGTGCTTGCCGCACCCTCGCGGGTGGCCGGCATCGTCATGGCCTGCACCTCCGGTTCGTTCGACTACGACCATTTCGACGATGCCGGCGTAAAGGCCTGGCGCGCCGCGGCGCCGCAGGCGATCGCCAGGCTGGTCGAACGCGGCATCCACCGGGCGGCCGGCGCGCGCATGGCCGAGGAGCAGCCCGATATCCATGCGCTCTACCAGGCGATCGACCGGCTGTCCTTCGGCCTGGACAAGAACGAGGTCGGCAACCGCATCCGCAAGATGCGCGTCCGCGGCACCGCCGATGCCGCCAGGATCGCCTGCCCGGCGCTGTTCGTGATCGGCGAGGAGGACCTGCTGATCTGCCCGCGCGGCATCGAGCTGGTCGCCGGCACCTTGCCCAAGGCGCGCACCGTGGTCGTGCCGGTGTCCGGCCATTCCGTCTATTTCGAGCGCCCGACGCTGTTCAACGCCACGGTCCAGGGCTTCCTCGCCGAGATCGGCTGGGAATGAACAACAGGAGCCAAATCGTCTTGCGTTGAAGACGGCAAGTCTTTGTGCAGGACGTTTTAGACGCACCACCCGATCAGTTGCCCAGGATCGCCCGCGGCGCGACCGGCGCTTCCTTCATGATCAGGATCGAGATCCGGCGGTTGGCGGCGAGATAGGGGTCGTCGGGAAACATCGGTTCGGTATCGGCCTTGCCGGTGACGGCGAAGATCCGGTCGCTGGGCAGGCCGTTCTCCTCCAGGATCATGCGCACCGCATTGGCGCGGTCCGAGGTCAGGTCCCAGGGGCCATAGCCGGGCCGGCCGAGCACGCGCAGGCTGGAGGTGTGGCCGGTAATGCTGATGCGGTTGGACAATTGCCGCAGCGCCGGGGTGATCGCGGCGATCAGCCGGCGCGTCCGCTCATAAGGCTCGCGTCCGTCGGGGGGAAACATGGCGCGGCCGTCCTGGTCGACGATCTGCAGGTCGAGGCCGTCGGGCCGTTCTTCCATGATGACGTTCTTGGAGATCTCGGCGATCTCGGGAAAGGCCTGCAGGGCCTGGCGCAGGCTGGCCGCGGCCAGCGCCATCTGGCGGTCGGCCTGCAGGGCGAGCGCGTTCGGCTCGTCGCGATTGGCTTGCGGCCCGGGCCGGTCCGAGGGCGAGTCCGGGGAGGGCGAGACATTCTGCACATAGGGCCGCATCGGCACGCCGTTGAGCTCGATCATGCCGGTCATCAGCGTGTTGTTGGTGGTGCCGAAGGCCTCGCGGAACGAGCCGGTCATCATGTGTTTCTTGCGTTCGTCCTGGTTCGAGGTCGCCACCAGCACGACGAAGAAGGACATCAACAACCCCATCAGGTCGGCGAAGGTGACGAACCAGCCGTGACCGCCTGCGTGACCACCCCCCTTGCGCTTGGCCATGGGATCCTCAGGCTGCTTCGGCGAGTTCGTTGCGGTCGTGCGGCGTCAGGTAGGCGAGCAGCATTTCCTTGACGATCTGCGGGCTCTTCTGGTTGCGGATCTGCACGACGCCATCGATGATGATCGAGCGCGCGATATCCTCCTCGACCATTTTGACATGGCATTTGTCGGCGATCGGCATGCAGACCATGTTGGCGACCACGGCGCCATAAAGCGTCGCGATCAGCGCCATGGCCATGATCGGCCCGAGCTTCGAGGGATCGGTCATGTTGGCGAACATGTTGACCATGCCGAGCAGCGTGCCGATCATGCCGAAGGCCGGCGCGCAGTCGCCGATCGAGCGGTAGATCTTCTGCGCCTCGTCGAGCTGGACGTAGACGTTGTCCTTTTCGGTTTCCATCGTGGTGCGGATGAACTCGGCGTCATAACCGTCGGCGATGTAGCGGACGCCCTGGGCCAAAGTCGGGTCCGAGACCTCGAGCTTTTCGAGGGCGTTCGGTCCCTGCTTGCGCGCGACATCGGCGATCTTGGCGATTTCCTCGACCAGGTCGCGGTGGCTGACCATCGGCATGGCCAGGGCGGCCTTGAAGCCCATGGGGATGCCATGCAGCACCACCGGCAGCGGATAGCGCAGCAAGGTCGCGGCAAAAGAGCCGCCGAAAATGATGATGACGGCGTGTTTGTCGAAATATTGCGCGAAATTGCCGCCGTCGATCATGATCAGCGTCACGATCGTGACCACCGCGCCGGCCAGGCCCAGGATTGTTGCGATATCCATTGATGGTTCCGCGCGGGCCCTTGCATGTGATCGATCTGTCGGAACCCTAGGCGATGGGAATTAAAGGCCCCTTAACGTTACTCGGACCGATAACGATTTGTTTGCAAAGACTTACCGGCAAGGTCCTGCAACCGTTGAGGATTTGGTTTCGGGGCCGGCCGTTGGCGGGCGACCGGCCGCCGCTCGTTTCGGTTTGGCGCGCTTGGTCGATGCCGGGCGCCATCCTCGCCGCGAGCGGCCCCGCGCGCCTTGTTCGCCGCCCCGGGCGGCGATAAGCCCAAGGCCGATGCGGAAGCGGCCCGAACCCGTTCACCTGGAGATTGCGTCGGCGGCGATCCGGCGTGTCGTCGATATCGCCACGGGCGCGGGCAACCGCGTCAAGGCGGTGTCGACCGACTGGGACGTCAAGCAGGTGGTGTTCATGGCCGAGCCGCTGACCAGCGCGGTCCGGGCGGCCATTCTCCGTGAGATCGGCGGGCTGGAGCACTATTCCAACGACCGGACGCCGCATGATCCGGCCGACGAAGGCTTCGTGTCGAAGGCCGACGACGTGATGGTGTCGTTCCCGCAGGCCGGCGAGACATTCCGGTGGTATTGAACTGAATTGCGCCGGCGCCGGCCGCCGCCGACCGGCACTGTCCGGGGGAGCGGCTACGCCTTGCGGAGACGCAGCGGCTTGGTGGTCTCGCGGGCAACAATGCCTTTGGCCTCGAGGTCCAACTGAACGGCCTTCATCCACCAGCCCGCCTTGGCGCCGCCCGGAAACAGATCTTCGGGCAGATGGGCAAGCACGCCGTGCTGCACCTCGGCCACCGTCAGCCCCGGCGAAGCCTTTGGCAATACGTGCAGAATCGCCTGTTTCATGGCCTCGTACATGTGTCTGTCGACCCGCTGGGACTGGCCGGGATGATTGACATTTTCCACCACGATCTTTTCGGTCTTGGTCGTCGCCATCGCGCAATCCTCTTGCCGGCCGTCCGGGCGCACTCCGGGATTGGCCCTTGTTTCCCGAGGACGCGCAAGGCGGAGCCGATCCGACATCCGGCCTGGCCCTTTTTTGAGCGCCGGGGCTTGGCCGGCCGGGCGACGCTCCGGCGGGATGAGGGGCGGGCGTTTTTTTGATTTGCCTTGGCCGACGGCTCGGAGGTAGTTTGCCGCCATCGTCGGGCATGTCATCAGCGCACCGGCGACCGCGAGACGACCCTGCTCGCGCGCTCCACGCTGAGGAGCATTCTCGTGACCCATGCTCGCTACGCATTCGACGGGGGCGGGTTCCCCAGAGAACAGGTGCAGGTGATGCGGGAAGCGTACCGGGACGCCTGCGCCGAACTGGCCATTGCCAAGGGAGCATCCCGGCAGCACCGCATGGTGGCGCTGTGTGTCCGCGAAATGATCGACCTGGGCGAGGTCCGCAAGGACCGGATCGTCAAGGCAGCCGTGGTCCGCTGCCGCAGCTTCGGCAACCTGATCGGCGGCAGAGGCGCCGAAGCCGGGTGAAGCCTTAAGCTTTGTCGGCGGCCTGCCGCAGGGCTGCCGGGACCGTCCATCCGCTGCCGGTCGACGCAATCTCGTGTCGGTCTGGCGCGAAAGGTCGGGCGTGAAGGCGGGCGTCGCGCCTGGACAGGCGGCGCCGGCGCGGATATCCCCTCCGACCAGCGGTTTGACGCTTGGCTTGGGTCGATCCCTCTTCAGTGCCGCGCCCAGGTCTTGCGACAGTCGCTGCCGCCCGGCGTCAGCCGCAACCGATGGTCAAGACGAGGATCAATCCCATGCAGAAGAAGGCCGCGCTGGTTTGCGCCGTCCTTTCACTCATCACCCTTGCCGGCTGCGCCCAGAACCAGGCGGCGCAGCAGCCGGTCGTCGCGGTGACCAATGCCACGCCGCCGCCGCTACCGCCGGACCCGGCCTTGGGCCAGCCGGCCGCGCCCACGACACCGGCGCGCCGCCGACGCTAGGCCCAAGCTTGCCACTTTTTCGACAAGACATGCCGATCAAGTGAAATTGACCGGGATTTCGAGCCGGCGCAGGGACGAGGTGTGGTTTGCCTGACTACCGACTTTATTGTTTCGCCCAGTCGGGCAACTCCTACAAGGTCGCGCTGATGCTTGCGCTGTGCGGCCTCGACTGGGAGCCGGCGACCGTCGACTTCTTTCACGGCGCCACGCGCGACCCGGAGTGGCGTGCCGAGGTCAACGCGATGGGCGAGGCGCCGGTGCTCGACCATGCCGGCAAGCGGCTGGCCCAGTCGGGCGTCATCCTGACCTATCTGTCGCGCCGGACCGGCCAGTTCGGACCGGAAAACGAAGACGAGGAACTGGAA
Source organism: Phreatobacter stygius (assembly GCF_005144885.1). NCBI lineage: Bacteria > Pseudomonadati > Pseudomonadota > Alphaproteobacteria > Hyphomicrobiales > Phreatobacteraceae > Phreatobacter > Phreatobacter stygius. Next base: position 7,121,853 of record NZ_CP039690.1, on the reverse strand, counting down.
ATCCTGCGCTGGTTCCTGTTCGACAACCACAAGTTCACCAGCTATTTCGCCACCCACCGCTTCATGTTCTCGCTGGCCGGCAAGCCGGCCGATCCGGCGGTGCTCGGTTTCCTCAGGTCGCGCATCGACGGCGCGCTGGCGATCGTCGAGAAGCACCTGGCCGACCGGCCGTTCATCGTCGGCGGCCGGCCGACCATCGCCGATTTTTCGCTGGCCGGTTACATGTTCTATCCGATCGCGGAAACCGGCTACGATCTGGCCGCATCCCACCCGAATATCCATGCCTGGCGCGAGCGGATCGCCGCGCTGCCCGGCTGGAAGCCGCCCTACGACCTCATGCCCGCCGCGCCGCCGGCGACCTGATCGGATCTTTCATGCGCCTTTTCCTGGTTCTCGCTTCGGCCGCAGCACTTGCCGCCTGCACCACCGCTTCCGACGGGCCGGTGGCCTCCAGCGCGCCGGCGCGCGTCGAGGCGGCGCCGGTGACCCCGGTCACCGCCAGCGCGCTGCCGCCAGTCGGTGCGACGGCCGCCGCGCCGGTGGCCACGACGTCGATGTCCGGCACGATGGCGATGCGGCGGGCGCCCGGCGCGCGCGAGAGCGCCGGCCTGAGCAATGTCTCGCAGGTGTCGCGCGGTGGCGCGACCAGCGGCACTGCGCTCGGCGGAACCATCGTCAGCGGCCAGACCGCCAGCGCCATTCCCAGCGTCATCGACCGGAACCGCACCTTGCCCGCGCGGCGGAGCGCCACGCCGACCGACCCGCTCGGGCCGGGCACGGCGCCGCCGATCGTCGCGCCGGAGCTGCGCGACACCACCGGCAATACGCTGAGGAACCGGCAGCGGGTCGAGTTCTGACCGGCTGCCGCGCTTGAAACGGCCGAAATAGGACGCCGCGCGCCGCGCCACGCGGCGGCAATGGCGGCGTGCCAAAAGCCCTCCAGACCCTGGAGGCTTCACCATGATCGACTTCAGCCGCACCCGCCGCGTCATCCTGGCCGGCGCCGTTGTCGCCGCGGCGATGTCGGCGGCTCAGACGTCGGCGTCGGCGACCGCCTTCTGCGCGGTCAAGGAAACCTCCGACGGCTTCGTGGCTCTGCGGGTGGCGCCTGACCGCAACGCCGCGACCCTGGCGCGCATGAAGGGCGGCGACGAAGTGATGCTTCGTGCCGGCCGCCGCGGTGTCTGGCAGGAGGTTCTGTATTGGCCCGGCGGCACGCGGACGGCGCAGCCCGCGGCCAGCAACGGCCGGCGCGGCTGGGTCCACGCACAACTCATCGACATCTGCGGCTGACGTGTCGCCCAAACCGCGAGAAGTCCCGCAATGAAACGCCTTGTCCTGGTTCTGCTGACCTCGGCGTGGCTCGGCGGCGGCGCAGCCGCGGAGATTTCGACGCCCGCCTGTTCGACCGATGGGCTCGCCTGGCGCACCGACGCCGTGTTTCAGGCCGCGCTGCACCCGGCGCTCCGGCATCAGCGCATCGACGGGATCCTGTGCCGGACCGTGCAGGTCTTTGCGCTTGGCCATGCCGGCACGCGTTTCACCGTCCTGCGGTCGAAGGTCTACGAGCGCTCGTCGTCGTCTCCAGGCGGCGTCGGCGCGCAGCTGCGCGTCAACCTGATCAGCGTCTTGCGCTGGGACAATGGCGCCGGGACGGTCATCGGCCGCTTCCTGGTGCCCTATGACGTGTCGCGCGATGCGCCGTCCGTCGCGCCTGAAATCGCCGGCGACCCCGCCAACCCCGTGCTGACGCTGGCGCCGGGGCTGGCGGTCGCCTATCGGATCGAGCCGGGCGCGGTGACGCCGTTTCGCGCTGATGCCTGGGTCGGACAGGCCGAACGGCTGGTCAGCCGCGGCGCCGGGATCGGCCAGGTCCTCAAGGTCGATTTCACCAGGCTGGAAGGCCGGCTGGTGTTCTTCCGGGGCGACGCCGACGATCCGGCCAGCCCCGGCAGCGTCTCGGACCGCGGCTCCGTGCTGGTGGTCAGGCTCGCCTGGCATGGCGAAACGCTCGGGCTCGCCCATGACGACGAGGCCCGGTTCGAGAGCCGGGCGGCCCTGACCGAACCGGCCGAAGCCGCGGCCGCGGCGAGCGAGGATGCCGCCCGCGCGCGGTTGCGCGCCGGGCTGCCTGATGGCGCCGAGCCATGCGATCTCGCCGGCTGGTCCAATGACGCCGATCCGCGCGGCATGAATGTCCGCGCCGCGCCATCGGCGCGGGCCCGTGTGCTGGGACAGGTGCCACCGGCCCGGCCGTTGCCGGCGCGCGAGGCTTTCGGCGACCAGCCGGTGAAATCCGAGTTCAGGATCCTCGGCTTTCACGACGGCTGGTTCCTGATCGACAAGATCCAGGCGCCGGGCGTCGCCTATGGCGAACGCTATCCGGTCAGCCTGCCGCGCCCCTTCGCCGGTCGCGGCTGGGTCAGCGCAGGCCTCGTCGGCGCGGCCTATGCCAATGGCGGCCTGCCGACCGGCCGGCTGTACCGCGCGCCGCATGCCGATGCCGCGACCCGCGAGGCGCTGGACGAAGCGGGCCAGCCCCTGAGCCTGGATGGGTCGCCGCGGCACATTCTCGCCTGTTCCGGGGCCTGGGCGCTGGTCGAGACCCGGGCCGGCACGCGCGGCTGGTGGCGCAGCCTGTGCTCGAACCAGGCGACCAATTGCAGCTAGATGGATGTTCGCGCGGACACCGCGCGCCTGCATCACGCCGCTGTCATTGCACCGGCGCGGTGAAGCGGGCTATAGGGCGGGCTCCAGAGGGATCACGGGCGCGACACAGTGGCTGAAACCAGCAAGACCGCCAAAGGCGGAATGGGCGAAACCGTCCGCGTGGTCATCCATGCACTGTTGATCGCCCTGGTGATCCGGACTTTCCTGTTCCAGCCGTTCAACATTCCCTCGGGCTCGATGAAGGATACGCTGCTGGTCGGCGACTACCTGTTCGTGTCCAAATATGCCTATGGCTATTCGAAATATTCACTGCCGTTCTCACCCGCCCTGTTCGACGGGCGGATCTGGGGTTCGGAGCCCAAGCGCGGCGATGTCGTGGTGTTCCGCCTGCCGCGCGAGCCCGACGTCGACTACATCAAGCGGGTGATCGGCCTGCCGGGCGACCGCATCCAGGTGCTGGGCGGCGTCGTGCATATCAACGGCGTGGCGGTGAAGCGCGAGAAGATCGACGATTTCGTCGAGATCGAGGACGGGCGCGAGACGCGCACCCGCCGCTACCGCGAAACCCTGCCGAACGGGGTGAGCTATTCGACGCTCGACCTCTATGAGAACGGTTTCTACGACAATACGCCGGTCTATGAGGTGCCGCAGGGGCACCTGTTCATGATGGGCGACAACCGCGACAATTCCACCGACAGCCGGGTGATCAGCCAGGTCGGGCCGATCCCGATGGAAAACCTGGTCGGTCGGGCCGAGCTGCTGTTCTTCTCGATCGAAGAGGGCGAGCGCGCCTGGGCGTTCTGGCGCTGGCCGTGGTCGATCCGCTGGTCCCGGCTCGCCAATATCGTGAGGTGAGAAGGTCTTGGCTCCCGGTCGCAAAGCAAAGCCGATCCGCCCGAGCCTCGATGAGCTCGAGGCCCGGGTTGGCCATGTCTTTGCCGACAAGGACCTGCTGGTCCGCGCCCTGACCCATCCGAGCGCCGTCACCGGCGCCGACAAGCGCGACAAATCTTATCAGCGGCTGGAATTCCTCGGCGACCGCGTGCTGGGCCTGGCGGTCGCGGACATGTTGTTCCAGATGCTGCCCTCGGATGACGAGGGCACGCTGTCGCGCCGGCTGTCGGACCTGGTTCGCGCCGAAACCTGCGCCGATGTCGCGGCCGAGCTCGATCTCGGCGCCGGCGTGCGGGTCGGCCCGACCGAAAGCGCCCTGCAGGTCGGCCGGCGCGCCAGCGTGCTCGCCGATCTCGCCGAAGCGGTGATCGGCGCGGTTTATCTCGACGGTGGCTGGACGGCGGCCGAGGCCCTGGTGGCGCGGCACTGGCGCGCGCGCGTCGCGGCCGGCCCGGTGCACAACCGCGATGCCAAGAGCGAATTGCAGGAATGGGCGCAGGGGCGGGGCCTGCCGACCCCGACCTATCTGGTGATCGATCGCACCGGCCCGGACCATGCCCCGGTGTTCACCATGGCGGTGGTCATTCCGGGCATCGAGGACGGCCGCGGCCAAGGGCCAGCCAAACGTCCGGCCGAGATCGCCGCCGCCACCGCCGTGCTGGTACGCGAAGGTGTCTGGACCGCAGCTTCGGATCGGAGCACAACCAAACCTGCGGAACCGAAGCGGCAGGCCGAACGCGCCGCCGGACCGGCCGATCCGCCACCCTGGGATTGAGCCATGACTGACATTCCGACACGTTGCGGCTTCGTCGCCATCATTGGCGCTCCGAATGCCGGCAAATCGACATTGGTCAATGCGCTGGTCGGCGCCAAGGTGACGATCGTCTCGCACAAGGTGCAGACGACGCGCGCGCTGGTGCGCGGCATCGTCATGGAAGGCACGTCGCAGATCGTGCTGGTCGACACGCCCGGCCTGTTCGCGCCGAAGCGCCGGCTCGACCGGGCGATGGTTTCGGCGGCCTGGGGCGGGGCTGCCGATGCCGACCGGGTGCTGGTGCTGATCGACGTGCGCCGGGGCCTCGACGAGACCGTCGAGGCGATCCTGGACAAGCTCCGGGATGTTCGCCAGCCGGTCGACCTCGTGCTCAACAAGGTCGACCTGGTCGAACCGCGCAAGCTGCTCGATCTCGCCGCCGAATTCGCCGCGCGCGCCAAGTTCGACAAGACCTTCATGGTCTCGGCGCTGAGCGGGTCGGGCGTGAAGGACCTGCGCCGGCACCTCGCCGAAGTCGTACCGGCCGGGCCGTGGCATTATCCGGAAGACGAGGTGTCCGACCTGCCGGCGCGCATGCTCGCCTCCGAGATCACCCGCGAGAAGCTCTACAAGCGGCTGAACGACGAACTGCCTTATGATTCGACCGTCGAGACCGAATCCTACGAGGAGCGGAAGGACGGTTCGATCCGGATCGAGCAGACCATCTACGTGGTGCGCGAGGGCCAGCGGAAGATCATGCTGGGCAAGGGCGGCGAGACGATCAAGGCGATCTCCAAATCGGCCCGCGAGGAACTGTCAAAGCTTTTTGAAGTGCCGGTGCACTTGTTCTTGTTCATCAAGGTGCGCGAGGATTGGGGCAACGAGCCCGAGCGCTACGAGCGCATGGGGCTGGAATTTCCGAAAGGCCGATGACCGCCATGCTGACCGCCATCAGTTCGAAGAAGACCACCACGCTCTACCGCTATCTGACCGGGCCTGACGATGCGACGTTCTGCCATCGGGTCAGCGAGGCGATCAACAAGGGCTGGCAGCTCTACGGCCATCCGACGCTGACCTTCGATGCCTTGAAAGGCCGTGTCGTCTGCGGCCAGGCGATCGTCCGCGAGGTCGAGGATATCGCCTATTCGCCGGATCTGAAGCTGTCGGACTACTGAGGCTGGCAGGCCGGGCGCGACCCGCTGCCAGGAGCGGATCGCGGCCTGGACCGGGCGCCTACCAGCTGACGCTGGCGCCGGCGCGCAGGGCGTGGCTGGTCTCGCGCTGGCCAAGCGTGCCGTCATAACGCACGAACAGCCGGGTGCCGGCATTGGGGCTGTAGCCGAGGCCGGCGCCGACCAGCAGCAGGTCCCGTCCGCCGGCAACACCAAGCGTGGTGAAGCCACTGGCCGGATCGCCGGTGAACGAAGCGCTCACCGCCGGAATGGTCGACAGCAGCTCGCGGGCATAACGCAGCCGGAGATCGACGCTGGCGATGCCGGTGCCGACCGGGGCGGAGGCGACGAAGCGGGCGCCCGCCGTTGCCCGCAGGCTGTCGAAGCCCGAGCCGCGAACCATCAGGCCACCGGTCGTAGCGCCGGTCTCGATGACATCGTTGACGAAGGCCCCGGCGTAATCGAGGCCGATGGCCGGTTCGATCGACCAGCCGGTGCCGGCGAAACGATAACCCGCCAGCGCCGAGACGCCGCCGACATAACCGCCGAGCGAGCCGGTGGCGATGCCGGTGCCGGGAACGGCGCGCAGGTCGCGCGCGGTCGTGCCGGTCAGCCAGCCGACGGTCGCCGAACCATCGGCGAACCAGGGGCCGGCGCGATGGCTGGCATAAAGCGTCGCGGTCGATGTCTCGACCCGGCCGTTCTGGGCGATCGCGCGGAGCGACAGCGAGGACGACGCCCAGCCGAGTGCGACGCCGATGACGGTGTCCGGGCTGGCATGGCGCGTGAAGCCGGCGGTGAAGCCGAAAGCCGAGGCTGACGAACGCGCGGCATTGCCGTCGCTGGAGCGGTTGCCGATCTGACCGGTTGCGGTGCCCCACAGCGTCCAGCCGGAGGCCGGCGCCGGCCGGCTGTCCGCGCGCAGGCCGGCCACATGATCGCCGATCGCCGACTGGACGTCCGAGACGTTGCGGGCGGCGGCCCGTCGGGCTTCGGCATGAACCTGGGCCGAGAGCGTGTCGAGCAGGCCGGCGACCGCCGCCGGCGCGGCGGTAGCGAGCGTGCCGACCAGGGCGCCGTTCGGTCCGGTGCCGCTGACGCCGTCGAGCGCCGCGCCGAGGGCCGCCCGGTTGGCGGTGGTGCCAAGTGCCGCGGCAAAACGCGTGGCGATCTGCAGGTCGACAAAGGTCGCGCCATAGAGGGTGGTGACCGTGAACAGCGGCGATGTCGAGGAGATGCTGGCGAACTGGCCGGTCACCGCGGCCGCGGTCAGGATGCGCTGGGTGCCGTTGACCACGGCCGGACCGGCCGCGACGATCTGCAGCGTGCCGTCGAGCGCTGCCGTGCCTGATAGGGCCAGCCGGCTGGCGGTGGCGGCGCCCAGCTGGATCTGCAGCGTACCCGCGGCGGTCTGAACGTAATTGCCGTTGAGGTTCAGCGTGCCGGGGCTCATCCCCGGCGCGATCACGCCGGAATTGGTCAGGACCGCAGTGGTCAGCGTGCCGATGCCGGCAAGCGTCGCGCCGGCCAGAACCTCGATCGAGCTTGCGCTCTCGATCGTGCCTGTCAGCACCGACCGGCCGCTGACGAAACGTGTCGTTTCGAATTGCGAGAAGTTGCTGTCGATGGTCTGGGTGGCGCCGGCGCCGGGGTCGAAGACCAGCGTATCGGTGCCCGCGCCGCCGCGCACCGCGCCAATGAAGGCGCCGCCGCGCACCGTCAGGCTGTCATTGCCGCCGCCGAGATCGAGCGCGACGCCCGATGCGCTGGCCGCCGCGATCAGGCCGGAATTGGTCACGGTGTCGGCGCCGTCGCCCATCCAGACCGCCGCTTCGCTGCCCTTGCCGGTGATCGTGCCGGAGTTCTCCAGCACATTGGCGAAGGTTCCGACGATGCCGATGGCCGAACTGGCGACGCCTTCGATGGTGCCGGCATTGCGGATGGTGATGGCGCCATAGGCGGTTCCGCCGCTGCCATTGTCGACCAGGATGCCGCGCGTGGCGCCGGAAATCAGCGCGCCCGCGGCGTTCTCAACGAGGCCGCCGCCGATCGCAATGCCTTCCGAGCCATTGGGCAAGCCGCCGGAATCGACCCCGCCTGCGCCCGTGCCGCGGATGATGCCGAAATTGCGCACCGTGCCGATCAGGTCGATGTCGACGCCGTCGCCATCGCCATTGAGCGAAGCGGTGTTGGTATTGGTGAAGATATTGCCGGGCCCGGCATAGGCGCCAATGATGGTGCCGTAATTGGTCACCGTGGCGGTGCCGTCGGACCCGACACCCGAGCCGTTGCGGCCGGTGATGGTTGCGCCGGCGGCGTTGATGACGGTGATGTCGGTGTCGGCGGTGATGCCGTGACGCGCGCCGCTGATCTCGCCGCCGGCCCGGTTGTCGATGACCACGCCGGTGCGGCCGCCGGCGTCGATGCCGTCGGAACTGCCCGAGGAGGTGTTGGTGCCGGAGGAGTAGATCCTGCCGTAATTCTCGACCTGGGTGTTCTGGCCGACACGCAGCGCGTCATCCGACTTGGCCTCGATCAGGCCGGTTGCCCGGTTGATGACGGTGACGCTGGCCGTGCCGGCGGCGATGCCGCGCAGATCGACCGCCTGGCCGCCGTCGGCGATGACGCTGGTATTGTTGGCGATGATCCGGCCGGCATTGTCGAGGATGAAGGTGCCGCCGGAGAGGTTGGTATTGACGCGCAGCGCATCGGTCGTGCTGGCCTGGATCAGGGCGCCGGCATTGTTGGTAATGGTGATCGTGCGCGGTGCCGTGGCGGCGCTGCTCGAATCGAAGGCCCGACCGCCGGTCGATTCGATGATGCCGCTATTGGTGATGGTCGCGGCCGTCGAGGCACCGTTCCAGTTGATGCCGATGCCCGATGTCCTGAGCGTGCCGCCGCTATCGACGGTGAGGGTCTGGGTGCCCGAGATCGTCTGGGTGGTGGTGACCGTCTGGCCGTTGGTGATGACGGTCTGAGCGCCGGCGGGAAGGCTGTGGCTGCCGGCGGCAACCACCAGCGCGCGCAGGCACACGCCACGCAGGAATGTCGATGTCATTGTTCAGCCCCATGCTTGCCGAGGCTTGATAGGGGGGCCGCATGACGCTTTGTTGAAACATTCATGACACTGCAATCGATTGGCATTTGGGCATCGCCGGAGCGGTCGGACCACTGCGGAAAGGCCGGCCGGGCCTTCCCTCCGGCGGGCGAACCGGTCATGGTCGTGCTCATGCAATGGATCGATGACGGCATCGTGCTTGGCACCCGCATGCACGGGGAAGCCAGCGTGATCCTGGAGCTCTATACCCGCGACCATGGCCGCCATCTCGGGCTGGTGCGCGGCGGCCGGTCGCGGCGCAACCAGCCGGTGCTGCAGCCGGGCAATACCGTGCATGCCAGCTGGCACGCCCGGCTCGACGAGCATCTCGGCAATTTCACCATCGAACCGGTGCTGTCGCGGGCCGCCCGGCTGATGGAGGGCAGGGTGGGGGTTGCCGGCATCACCCATCTGGCGGCCCTGGCTCGCCTGATGCCGGAGCGCGATCCGCATCCAGGGTTGTTCGAAGGGCTGACCATGATTGCCGACGCCTTGCCGGACCGCGAGATCGCCGCGCCGCTGGTGGTGCGTTTCGAGCTGGAAATCCTGCAGGAGCTCGGCTTCGGGCTCGACCTGACGGAATGCGCGGCCACCGGGGCGACCGCCGATCTCATCTATGTCTCGCCGAAATCGGCGCGGGCGGTGTCGGCGAGCGCGGGCGAACCCTGGAAGGACAAGCTGCTGGCGCTGCCGGCCTTCCTGGCCGGACCCGGGCCGGTGGTGCTCGAAGATGTGCTCGCCGGGTTCCGGCTGACCGGCTATTTCCTGTCCCGCCACGTTTTCGAGCCGCGCGGGCTGACCATGCCCGACGCGCGCGAGGCTTTCATCCGTTCGTTGGGTTGAGCGATTATGCTTTGCTTGCCATCGCCGATGCGCTCGCTTAATCCCGCAACCTGATGGCAGCAGGACATTTCCTGCCTGAGCCGGGCGATGAGAAGTCCCATGCACGATATCCGCTGGATCCGCGACAATCCGCAAGCCTTCGACGACGGGCTCGCCACCCGTGGCCGCTCGCCCTTGTCCGCGGAGCTGATCGCGCTGGATGACGCCCGCAAGAGCGCGATCGCCACGCTGCAGGCGGCCCAGGAACGGCGCAACGCCGCCTCCAAGGAAATCGGCCAGGCCATGGCCGCCAAGGACATGGCACGCGCCGACGCGCTGAAGGCCGAAGTCACCGGCCTGAAGGACACGATGGCGGTTGCCGAGGTGGCCGACAGGAAGGCGCAGGCCGACCTGATCGCGGCGCTGGAGGTCCTGCCGAACCTGCCCCTGGCCGACGTGCCGGTGGGGCCGGACGAGAGCGCCAATGTCGAGCACCACCGCTTCGGCGCGGCGCCCGCCGTCAACCTTGCCAAGGAGCATTTCGAGCTCGGCGAAGCGCTCGGGCAGATGGATTTCGAGGCGGCCGCCAAGCTGTCGGGTTCGCGTTTCGTCGTGCTGAAGCGCGGCCTTGCGCGCATGGAGCGGGCGCTCGCCCAGTTCATGCTCGACCTGCACACGACCGAGCACGGTTATGACGAGATCGCCCCGCCGGTGCTGGTGAAGGACAATATCCCCTATGGCACGGCGCAATTGCCGAAGGCCGCCGAGGACATGTTCGTCACCCGCGAGGGCTTCTGGCTGACGCCGACCGCCGAGGTCACGCTGACCAATCTGGTGCGCGACGAGATCGTCGCCGAGGACGTGCTGCCGCTCAGGTTGGCGGCGGCCACCCAATGCTTCCGCTCGGAAGCAGGGGCTGCCGGGCGCGATACGCGCGGCATGCTGCGCCAGCACCAGTTCCTCAAGGTCGAGCTGGTGTCGATCACCGCGCCGGAGCAGAGCCTGACCGAGCACGAGCGCATGCTCGCCTGCGCCGAGGAGGTGCTGAAACGGCTCGACCTGCATTACCGGGTGGTGACGCTGTGCACCGGCGACATGGGCTTTTCGGCGCGCAAGACTTATGACATCGAGGTCTGGCTGCCCGGCCAGAAGGCGTTCCGCGAGATCTCGTCCTGTTCGGTCTGCGGCGATTTCCAGGCGCGGCGGATGAATGCCCGCTATCGTCCGAAGACCGGCGGACCGCAATTCGTCCATACGCTCAACGGCTCGGGCGTCGCCGTCGGCCGTGCGCTGATCGCGGTCATGGAAAATTATCAGCAGGAGGGCGGTGCCATTGCGGTGCCCGCCGTGCTTCAGCCCTATATGGGCGGGCTCAAAACGGTCGAGAAAGCCTGATGCGCATCCTGGTCACCAATGACGACGGCATTCACGCCCCCGGCCTGCAGAGCGCCGAACGGATCGCCAGATCCCTGTCCGACGACGTCTGGGTCGTGGCGCCCGAGAGCGATCAGTCCGGCGTGTCGCATTCGCTGTCGCTGAACGATCCGTTGCGGCTGCGCGAGATTTCCGAAAAGACCTTCGCGGTGAAGGGCACGCCGACCGACTGCGTGATCATGGCGGTGAAGCACCTGATGGCCGGCGATCCGCCCGACCTGGTGCTGTCGGGCGTCAACCGCGGCCAGAACGTCGCCGAGGACGTCACCTATTCCGGCACGATCGCCGGCGCCATCGAGGGCACGATCCTGGGCGTCCGGTCGATCGCGCTGTCGCAGGCCTATGGTCCGGAGACCCGGAAATCCGTGCCGTTCGAGACGGCGGAGGCCCATGCCCCCGGGGTGATCAAGACCATCCTGGAAGAAGGCATGCCCAAGGGCACGCTGATCAACATCAATTTCCCGAACCGCAAGCCCGGCGACGTCAAGGGCGTCAAGGTGACCGTGCAGGGGCGGCGCGACCAGGAGATCCTGACCATCGACCCGCGCCACGACGGCCGCGGCAATCCTTATTACTGGATCGCCTTCGTCCGGCGGCCGCAGCGGCTGGAATATGGCGCCGACATCTGGGCGCTGTCCGAGGGCCATATCTCGGTGACGCCCTTGAGGATCGATCTGACGGACGAGCCGACCATGACGCGTTACGCCGCGGTGTTCGCCGGCGACCGCGCTCCCGGCTCCTGAACCAGGACGCTCAGATGAACGAAACGCCGGGCCCGAACCATTATCTGGCGGCGGCGGAATTCGTTCTGATGCTGCGCCAGACCGGCCTTTATGGCACCCGCGTGCTGCGCGCCATGGAACAGGTGCCGCGGGTGCCGTTCCTCGACCAGCGCTGGTTCGCGCTGGCCGACGAAGACATTGCGCTGCCGATCGCCTGCGGCCAGTCGATCCTGCCCCCCTCGCTGACGGCCTTGATGATCGACGCGCTCGGCGTCGAGCCGGCCCATCGCGTCCTGCAGGTCGGCACCGGCTCGGGTTATTCCGCGGCGATCCTCGGGCGGCTGGCGGCCAGCGTCATCACCGTCGAGCGCTGGCGCACGCTCGCCGACCAGGCCCATGCCCGGCTGCGCGGGCTCGGCTACGACATGATCGAAACCGTTTTCGGCGACGGCCTCGATGGCCATCCGCCGCGCGCGCCCTATGACCGGATCCTGGTGACCTGCGCCATGACGGCGATCCCGGCGGGCCTGTCGGGTCAGCTGGCGCCGGGGGGCGTGCTGGTCGCGCCGCTCGGCGACGGGGCAGGGGCCCAGGACATCGTGCGCGTGGTGCGCGGCCCGGAAGGCCTGGTTTCGACGGCTTTCAGCCGGGCGCGGGTGGAGCCGGCGGTATCAGGGGTTGCCCGAAGGCTGTAACGTCGGCGCAATATTTGAGGTTAAAAGAAACCGAACCTTAACCTGAACAGGTCTTAATCACGGCGTGTCAAGTTGCGTACCGCGTGAGAGTGACAATGCGTGCCAGCGCGTTTTCCGGGCTATCCAAGATTGCCCTCGTCGTCGCCGTTTCGGGCTTGGGTGCTGCTTGCAGCTCCGACATCGCGCGCTTTGACGAAAACCCCTTCCGATCGCAGCAGGTCGCCAGCGCGCCGCAGCGCCACGAGACCGTTGCCTCCGTGCCGACCACGCGGGTCGACCGCGCGCCGCTGACGCCAGCCAATGATTTCGTGGTGGCGCAGCCGCCGGCCCGTCAGGATTCGGTTGAAAGATCGCCGGTCGAAAGCTCGCCGTTCGGCGCCAATTCGGATCCGGGCCTGACCACCGGTTCGGTGGCGCAGCGCCCGGGCTTCGGTTCGTCCAATCCGCCGACGCCCGCCGTGCGCCAGATGGCCATGTCGCGGACCGGCGAGCCGCCGGCCAATTCCGGCCGCGGCGGCTGGTCGGCCGCCGGCGGCACCAGCATCCGCGCCAATTCCGGCGATACGGTCGAGACGTTGTCGCGCCGCTACGGCGTACCCGGCTCGGCGATCGCGCAGGCCAACAATCTCAGCCCAGGCCAGTCGCTCAGTGCCGGCCAGGCCGTGGTCATTCCGACCTATTCCATGGGGCTCAACGCCCAGACCGCCGGTACCGCGCCGGCCCGTCCGGCCGAGCCGATGCGGACCCAGGTCGAAGCGCCGCGGCAGGCCACGGCTCCGCGTCCGGCACCGCGCCAGATCGCCACGGTTCAGCCGACCCGCACCGATGCGGCGACCGCACCGGTGCCGCCGGCCCGGATGAACTGGCAGGCCGGCGCGCAGGCCAATAACCGTCCGGCCGCGGCGCCGGCCCCGGCCCGGCCGCAGGCCGCCCGTCCGGCGTCGCATACCGTGGTCATGGGCGAGAGCCTGACCTCGATCGCCACGAAATACGGCGTGACGCGCCAGCAGCTCGCCAGCGCCAACAGCGTGCCGCTCGATCGCCCGGTCCGGATCGGCCAGACGCTCCGGCTGCCGGGCGCGCCGGCCGCCACCGCCCAGCGCGACCATGCGCAACGGGCGGTTGCCCAGGCGCGCAATACGCCGGCCGGCCAGCGTGCCGACCAGCAATTCACCGGCTCGATCGCACCGACCGCGCCAACCGCCCGCCAGGCTCCGGCCGAACGGCCGACGGCGCCGGTTCAAGCTCAGGCACCGGCTCCCGCCGCGCCTGCGCCGGCTCCGGCCGCCGAGGCTCCCGCCACGCCGCCGGCGCGGACCGAACAGGCCGCGGCGCCGGCGGCATCGGCCGATCCGCAATTCCGCTGGCCGGTGCGCGGCCGGGTGATCTCGAACTTCCGGCCCGGCTCCTCTGACGGCATCAAGCTGTCGGTGCCGGAGGGAACGCCGATCAAGGCCGCGGAAGACGGTGTGGTGGCTTATGCCGGCAGCGAATTGCGCGGTTACGGCAATCTGGTGCTGGTGCGTCACTCGAACGGTTTCGTCACGGCCTATGCGCATAACAGCGACATCAAGGTGCGCCGCGGCGAACAGGTGCGCAGGGGGCAGACCATCGCCTCGGCGGGCCAGACCGGCAATGTCAACTCGCCGCAACTCCACTTCGAGATCCGCCGCGGGGCGACCCCGGTCGATCCGATGACCTTCCTCGGCGCGAACTAAGCTCTTCAACCTTTCCGACGCGTCCGGTTGCAAGCGGGCAGGGTATCCCTCGCTTGCCGGCCGGCGCGCCGACACGGGTAGTCGATCAGCCCTTCTCCTGCGACCTCCAAAGGGGGCTGGTCATTTTCGGGGCGGCACGGCAGTGCCGCCCCACTTTCTTTCAATGCTGAGGGTTCTCAGCTCTCCAGCCGCACTTCGAGCCGGCCGGCGAGGTCCTGGATATATTGCCAGGCGACTCGGCCGGAGCGCGAGCCGCGGGTGGTCGACCATTCCAGCGCCTCGGCGCGGGTGAGGTTCTCGTCCTGGCTCAGGCCGAAATGGGCGGCGTAACCGAACACCATGGCCAGATATTCGTCCTGGCTGCATTTGTGGAAGCCGAGCCACAGGCCGAAGCGGTCCGACAGCGACACCTTTTCCTCGACCGCCTCGCTCGGATTGATCGCGGTCGAGCGCTCGTTCTCCATCATGTCGCGCGGCAGGAGGTGGCGCCGGTTCGAGGTGGCGTAGAAGATGACATTGTCGGGCCGGCCTTCGATGCCACCCTCGAGCACCGCCTTCAGCGACTTGTAGGAGGTGTCGTTGTTGTCGAAGGACAGATCGTCGCAGAAGACGATGAAACGATAGGGCGAAGCGCGCACCAGGGTCATCAGGCCGGGCAGCGTCTCGATGTCCTCGCGGTGGATCTCGACGAGCTTCAGGATCGCCTCGCCGCCGGATTGGACCAGGCCGCCATTGACGGTCGCATGCGCCGCCTTGACCAACGACGACTTGCCCATGCCGCGCGCGCCCCAGAGCAGGGCATTGTTGGCGGGCAGGCCGGCGGCGAAGCGGCGGGTGTTCTCGATCAGGGTGTCGCGCGACCGGTCGATGCCCTGCAGCAGCACCATTTCGACCCGGTTGACGCGCTGGACCGGCTCGAGCCGCGGCCCGACCGGGTTCCAGACGAAAGCCTGGGCCGCGGCGAGGTCCGGTACCACCGGCACCGGCGGAGCGAGGCGCTCGAGCGCGGCGGCGATGCGCGCCAGCGTGTCGGTTGCGAGTTGGGTGGCGCGGGCGAGGTCGTCGGACACGGGAAAACTCCAGGATCAGTCGCCTGTCACTTGCACCAGCTAAGGCCTTCGATCAATTGCGGGACTGGAAAGATCGCCCCGCGCGACCCACATGGCTCGATGAGGCGCCCGCTGCCGTTGCAATCGACAGTTTGGTGGCTATAGTCCGCGCGAATTTCCATCCCTGTTGCGATGATGCGGCGGGATCTCCACAAAGGACCGTCCATGTTCATCACCCCGGCCTTCGCCCAGACCGGATCGGGTTCCATCAGCGAAATCCTCCCGTCGCTGCTGCCCTTCGTCTTGATCTTCGTCATCATGTATTTCCTGATCCTGCGGCCGCAGCAGAAGCGGGTAAAGGCCCAGCAGGAAATGCTCGGCAACCTGCGCCGCGGCGACCAGGTGACGCTTTCGGGCGGCGTGATCGGACGGATCACCAAGGTGGTCGACGACGCCACCCTGGAGATCGAAATCGCCGACAACGTGCGGATCCGCGCGGCGAGGCAATTCGTCGCGGAGGTGCGCTCCAAGGGCGAACCGGCGGAAGAGAAATAAGATTGCCTCCGGCGCGCCGCCCAGGCACGCCCGTTTTCGCCTAGGAACGACCTCCGATGCTCAACATCGTGCGCTGGAAAGCCACCCTCATCCTGGTGACGGCCTTCGTCACCATGCTGCTGGCTGCGCCCAATATCATGCCGCAGTCATGGGTCGACCGGCTGCCCAGCGCGTTGCGCACGCATATGACGCTGGGCCTCGACCTGCAGGGCGGCGTGCATCTGATGGTGCAGGTCGATGCCGACGCGGTGCGCCGCGAGCGACTGGAGAGCCTGCGCGAGGACATTCGCCGGATCCTGCGCGACGCGCGTGTGCAGATCCTGAGCGCGACGTTCCAGGGCAACAGCGTGGTGGTGCGGCTGCGCGAAGGCCAGAACGCCGAGCTGGCCAATACCGAGTTGCGCAAGATCCCGCAGCCGCTGGGCGGGGTGTTCTCGACCTCCGGCCAGTTTGATTTCGAGGTCACCCGCCAGGGCGACATCTTCACCGTGACGGCAACCGATCCCGGCCTGCGCGAGCGCATTTCGCGGGCGGTGACCCAGTCGATCGAGGTGATCCGGCGACGGATCGATCAGCTCGGCACGACCGAACCGGTGATCCAGCGCCAGGGCATCGACCGCATCCTGGTGCAGGTGCCGGGCGAAAAGGATCCGGAGCGGGTCAAGGGCATCATCGGCACCACCGCCAAGCTCGAATTCCGCCTGGTCGACCAGTCGATGCGGGTCGAGGAGGCGCTTGCCGGCCGGGCGCCAGCCGATTCCGTCGTCATGTATGAAGAGGTCAAGGAAGGCGGCCGGGTCGTCCAGCAGATCCCCTATCTGGTGCAGCGGCGGGTGATCGTCTCCGGCGACGAACTGGTCGACGCCCAGGCGGCGTTCAGCGCCCAGTCGGCCGAGTGGATCGTCAATTTCCGCTTCAATTCCAGCGGCGGCCGCAAATTCGCGCAGGTCACCCAGGAGAACGTCAACCGGCCTTTCGCCATCATCCTCGACGGCAAGGTGGTCTCGGCGCCGGTCATCCGCGAGCCGATCCTTGGCGGTTCCGGCCAGATTTCCGGCCGGTTCACCGCCGAGAGCTCGGCCAATCTGGCGCTGCTCCTGCGCGCCGGCGCCCTGCCGGCACCGCTGACGGTGGTCGAGGAGCGCACCGTCGGCGCCTCGCTCGGCGCCGATTCGGTCGCGGCGGGCACGCGGGCGGCCATTATCGGCTCGATCTTCGTGATCATCTTCATGTTCGCGACCTATGGCCTGTTCGGCCTGTTCGCCAATATCGCCGTGATGGTCAACGTCACCATGATGTTCGGCCTGTTGAGCCTGGTCGGGGCGACCCTGACCTTGCCCGGCATTGCCGGCGTCGTGCTCACCGTCGGCATGGCGGTCGACAGCAACGTGCTGATCTTCGAGCGCATCCGTGAAGAGGCGCGCATGGGCCGCTCGGTGATCGCCGCCATCGATACCGGCTTCACCAAGGCCATGGGCACCATCATGGACGCCAACGTCACCCAGTTCCTGGCGGCGGCCATCCTGTTCTATCTCGGCACCGGTCCGGTGAAGGGCTTTGCCCTGACGCTGGGCCTGGGCATCATCACCACCATGTTCACCGCCATCACCTTCACGCGGTTCATCGTCGTCCTCTGGCTGCGCTGGTTCAAACCCGCGCGCATCCCGATGTGATCGCGCGAAAGGGAGATCTTTACCGTGCGCCTGCTGCGACTTGTTCCGGACGACACCAAATTCGGCTTCCTGCGAATCCGGCCGATCGCCTTCGCCATCTCGATGGTCGTGACGCTGGCGACCATTGCCGGCTTCCTGCTGCTCGGCCTGCATGTCGGCATCGACTTCAAGGGCGGCACGCTGGTCGAACTGCAGGCGAAGCAAGGTGCGGCCAATATGCAGCAGCTGCGCGCCCGGCTCGGCACGGTCAATGTCGGCGAGGTCCAGCTGCAGGAATTCGGCGGTCCGTCGCTGGTTCTGGTGCGTTATGGCGAGCAGCCCGGCGGTGACCCCGGCCAGCAGGCGGCACTCAAGCGCGTCCGCGAAGTGGTCGATGCCGATTACGAGGTCCGCCGCACCGAGGTGGTCGGGCCCACCGTCTCGTCCGAACTGGTGCAGATGTCGGTGGTCGGCCTGATCCTGTCGATCCTGGCGGTGCTGATCTATCTGTGGTTCCGCTTCGAGTGGCAGTTCGCGCTCGGCGCCATGGTCGCCACCATTCACGACATCACCGTCATCGTCTTTTTCTACGTGGTCACCCAGTCGGATTTCGACATCACGTCGATCGCGTCGCTTCTGACCATTGTCGGCTATTCGCTGAACAACACCGTGGTGATCTACGACCGCATCCGGGAAATGCTGCGCAAGCACAAGAAGATGCCGATCGACGAATTGCTCGACGAGGCGATCAACTCGACGCTGGCGCGCACCACGATCACCCATATGACGACGTTCCTGGCGCTGCTCGGCCTGTTCTTCTTCGGCGGCGAAGTGATCCGCGGCTTCACCGCGTCCATGCTGGTCGGCGTGCTGATCTGCACCTATTCGTCGCTGCTGATCGCGCCGTCGATCCTGATCTATTTCGGCCTGAAGACCGGCGGTTTCGGCGCGGCCGCGCCGGCCCCCGCCGCGGCATCGACAAAGGTCAAAGCCTGACGTGCCGCGCGGCGAACCGCTCCGCCAGCTGCATGACGGGTTCGTGCCGGGCCGGTTCGTCATCGACGCCTATGGCCGCGGGGGCTTTCGCTTCGCCGAGATGAGCCATCGCGGCTCGATCCTGGCGCTGCCCTCGGGCATTCACGCCTGGGCGGTGAAGAGCCACCTCGATTTCACCGCCGAGGCCTTCGCCAAGGTGGTCGCCGAGCGCCAGGCGATCGACGTGCTGCTGATCGGGGCAGGCGACGCGCCTTATCCGCCCGCCGACGAAATCCGCTGGACCTTGCGCGACGCCGGCATCGGCCTCGACGTAATGACCACCGGGGCCGCGGCGCGAACCTACAACATCATGCTCGCCGAGGGCCGGCGCGTCGCGGCAGCCCTCGTCGCGGTGGACTGACAGCGGCCGATCCGGGGCGTCGATCCTTGCCAATGCGATTCGGGAAAAGCCGCTATCCTGTTGTTGTGCCGCGTGTTCGTCTCGGGCAGGCGATGTCGCGGCAGCTGACCATGCTCTCTTAAGCGAAGGCCATCATGGCTGCGGACGGGGCGGCGAACGCCTTTCAGGCTTGCGAAGATCTGGTGCGGACGGCGGACAAGGACCGCTGGCTGGCGAGCCTGTTCGTGCCGGCGCCGCTGCGCGCCGACCTGATGGCGCTCTATGCCTTCAACATCGAGGTCGCCGGGGTGCGCGAGCGGGTGTCCGCGCCCTTGCCGGGCGAGGTCCGGCTGCAATGGTGGCGCGACGTGTTTGATGGCGAGGCGAGGGGTGATGTCTCGGGCCATCCGGTGGCCGCGGCGCTCGCGCAGGTGATCG
This sequence comes from Phreatobacter stygius, assembly GCF_005144885.1. Lineage (NCBI taxonomy): Bacteria > Pseudomonadati > Pseudomonadota > Alphaproteobacteria > Hyphomicrobiales > Phreatobacteraceae > Phreatobacter > Phreatobacter stygius. The sequence continues at coordinate 7,102,806 of NZ_CP039690.1, read as the reverse complement.
CCCGCCGGCATCTGCCGGCAAAGCCGCTGATCGACCTGATCGATGCGCGGGTGTTCGATCTCTATGACGATGCCATGCCGTCGGTGGCTGATCTCGAAGGCTATTGCGGCGAGACCTCGTCGGCCTTGATGCAGCTTGCGGCGCTGGTCCTGGCCGACGGCCGCGACCCCGGAACCGCCGACATTGCAGGCCATGCCGGTGTCGCCTATGCGCTGACCGGACTGATCAGGGCCTTTCCGCTGCACGCGGCACGCGGCCAGATCTTCGTGCCGGCCGACATCCTCGCGCGCAACGGGGCGCAACGCGACGACATTCTGAGCGGCAGAAGTTCGGACGGGATCAGCCGGGCGCTGGAAGACCTGCGCGAACTCGCGCGGCGCCATGTGGCGGCGGCCGAAGCTTTGCAGGGCCAGGTCGCGGTCGAGGTGGCCGCGGCGTTCCTGCCGATGGCGCTCTGCCGCCTCTACCTCGATCGGATGGATCAGTTCATCAAGGCGCCGTTCGCCAATCAGGTCGAAGCGCCGCAATGGCGCCGCCAGTGGCTGCTGTGGCGTGCTGCCCGGCGAGCCCGGTTTGGTCCGAGGCTCGCCGATCTCTAGGGTCCGGCCTCAATAGGGCCGGGGCTCACGGCGAGGCCAAAATGGACGGGGGATGTCGACCCAGCCCTATTGAGTCCGGACCCCTGGGGCAAAAACCGCCTGAGCGGTCTGACAGCTCTGGTTAGTGCGACCGGGACGCCTTGCGGGCGAGGAATTCGATCTCGCCGCGCTGGAAGCCCATGTCGGCCAGCGAGCGGTCGTCGAGCTGGGTCAGCTCGGCCTTGGTGCGCTGGTAAGTCAGCCAGGCCTTGAAACGGGTCACGAGAGCGTTGAACAGGTAAAGCATCGGGATATCTCCAAGCGGATCACTCGAACGCCCCTCCCATGACGTTCGCTGCACCAGAGATAGTTGCGATTTCGCAGTTGCGAAGAGAAAATGTTGCACCGCAGCTATGCGCGAATGCAGGCGCCTGGGCTCAGGTGAGCGCGGACCCGGCAATGAGGCCTAGAAAGCCGGCAAACAGGGCCGCCGCCGATGCGGCAGCGAAACGCCAGCCGAAGCCCCAGGTGCCGAGTGCCAGGCCATAACCGGCCTTGGCGACCGTGTTGGACAGGACGGCGGCGAGAATCGCCTGCGCCGCGGTATCGGCCGGCAGGCCTGCCGTCGCCATGCCGGCGACGGTGAGGGTGGCGGCGTCGACATCGGCGAAACCGGCGAGCGCCGAGACGACGATGGTGCCGGTGCTGCCGAACCAGGTGGCGGCGGCGCGCGCCAGAAAGCCGATGGCGGCGAGCAGCAGCGCCATCTGCAGCACCGACCAGAGCTCGAACGGATTGCGGGTTTCCTGCCGGCCCTCGAGCGCACCGCCGCGGCGCGCCAGCAGCAGGGCCAGGGCGATCATGACCAGGGTGCCGGCGGCGAGCGCCGGCACGACATGGCCGGTCAGGGCCGGGGCGAGCAGCACGATCAGCACGCCGGTGCGGGCATAAGACACAGCTCCTGCGGTGAGCACGCCGGCGGCCAGCAGGTCGGGCGCGTCCTGTTCGGTCGAGCGGCGGGCATTGGCGAGGCTCACCGCGGTCGACGACAAAAGCCCGCCGGCGGCGCCCGCGACCAGTTCGCCGGAACTGCCGCCGAGCACGCGCACCGCGACATAACCGGCAAAGGAGACGCCGGCCAGAAGGATGGCAAGCGTCCAGATCCGGGCCGGCGAAATGCCGCCGAACGGGCCGATCGGATCGGTTGGAACCAGCGGCAGGATGACCAGGGTCATGGCCAGGAGGACGATGGCCGAGCGCAGTTCCGGCCAGGTCAGCGTGCGCATGAAGCCGTGCAAGGCCTCGCGGCTGGCGAGGATCGTGGCGAGCACCACGCCGCCGGCGGCGGCCACCCGCATGTCGCCGAGCACGGCGACGGCGCCGAGCACATAGGTCAGCATGGCGGCGATGGCTGTGGTCGCGCTGAAGTCGTTTTCGGCCGCCGCCTCGCGCAGCTTGAAGCGGGTGAAGGTCGCGGCGAAACCGAGGAACAGGCCAACCAGCACGATACCGGAGAACTGGCCGGCAATTTGGCCGGCGACCTGGCCGGCGGACTTCAGCGCCAGCTCGAGCAGGCCGGCGCCGCCGCCGAGCATGCCGATCAGCGCGAAGGTCCTGACGCCGGCGGTGCGCTGGCCCTGCGGCTCGTCGCGCTCGCGCCAGTGCCGTTCGACACCGACCAGCGCGCCGATCGCAATCGCCAGCCCGAAGCGCTGAAACAGCTCGATGTCATTCATGGCAGGCCCGCACCGCAACCGACCCGCCAGATATGCCCGGTGCGGCGCGCTCTGCCAATGGCGGCCGTGGCGGCTATTCGGCCGCCTCGATCTTGGCCTTTATCGGACGGCGGGCCAGGACCTCGCGCAGGAAGCGCCCGGTATGGCTGCGCGGTTCCTTGGCGATCTCTTCCGGCGGCCCCATCGCCACCACCTCGCCGCCGCCGTCGCCACCCTCCGGCCCCATGTCGATGACCCAGTCGGCGGTCTTGATGACCTCCAGATTGTGCTCGATGACAATAACCGAATTGCCCTGGGCGACCAGTTCGTGGAGCACCTCCAGGAGCTTGGCGACATCGTGGAAATGCAGGCCGGTGGTCGGCTCGTCCAGGATGTAGAGGGTGCGGCCGGTGGCCTTGCGCGCCAGTTCCTTCGACAGCTTGACGCGCTGGGCCTCGCCGCCCGAGAGCGTCGTCGCCTGCTGGCCGACATGGATGTAGCCGAGCCCGACCTCCGACAGCGTCTTCAGGATGTCGCGCACCCTGGGCACCGCCTTGAAGAATTCCACGCCCTCGTCGACGGTCATGTCGAGCACGTCGGCGATCGACTTGCCCTTGAACACCACCTCCAGCGTCTCGCGGTTGTAGCGCTTGCCCTTGCAGACGTCGCAGGTGACGTAGACGTCGGGCAGGAAGTGCATCTCGATCTTGATGACGCCGTCGCCCTGGCAGGCTTCGCAGCGGCCGCCCTTGACGTTGAACGAGAAGCGGCCCGGCTCGTAACCGCGCGCCTTGGCCTCGGGCAGGCCGGCGAACCATTCGCGGATCGGCGTGAAGGCGCCGGTATAGGTTGCCGGGTTGGATCGCGGCGTGCGCCCGATCGGCGACTGGTCGATGTCGATGACCTTGTCGAGATGCTCGATGCCCTCGATCCGGTCATGCGGGGCAGGGGCTTCGCTGGCGCCGTTCAGTTTGCGCGCCACCGCCTTGTAGAGCGTGTCGATCAGCAAGGTCGACTTGCCGCCGCCGGAGACGCCGGCAATGCAGGTGAAGGTGCCGAGCGGGATTTCGACCGTGACGTCCTTCAGGTTGTTGCCGCGGGCATTGACGATCTTCAGCGCGCGGCCCTTCTGGGGCTTGCGCCGCTTCGGCGTCGGCACGAACATCTCGCCGGTCAGATATTTGCCGGTCAGCGATTTCGGATCGTTCATCACGTCCGACGGCGTGCCCTGGGCGACGATGCGGCCACCATGGATGCCGGCGCCCGGCCCGACATCGACGACATAATCGGCCTGCAGGATGGCATCCTCGTCATGTTCGACGACGATGACGGTGTTGCCGAGGTCGCGCAGCCGCTTCAGCGTGCCGAGCAGCCGCTCGTTGTCGCGCTGGTGCAGGCCGATCGACGGCTCGTCCAGCACATAGAGCACGCCGGTCAGGCCCGAGCCGATCTGCGAGGCGAGCCGGATGCGCTGGCTCTCGCCACCCGACAGCGTGCCGGAATTGCGCCCGAGGGTCAGGTATTCGAGGCCGACATCGACCAGGAAGCGCAGGCGGTCGCGGATCTCCTTCAGGATGCGGACGGCGATCTCGTTCTGCTGCGCGGTCAGTTTCGGCGGCAGGGTGGCGAACCATTCATTGGCGGCGCGGACCGACAATTGCGAGATCTCGCCGACATGGGTCGCCGCGATCTTCACCGCCAGCGCCTCGGGCTTCAGCCGGAAACCGCCGCAGGTCTTGCACGGCACCGCCGAAACGTAACGCGAGATCTCCTCGCGCGCCCATTCGCTCTCGGTTTCCTTCAGCCGCCGCTCGAGATTGCGGACCACGCCCTCGAAGGTCTTGGTGGTCTCGTAGGAGCGCAGCCCGTCGTCATATTTGAACGTGACGGTCTCTTCGCCGGTGCCGAACAGGATCACGGTCTGCGCCTTCTCGGGCAGCGACCGCCAGGGCGCGGTCAGCGAGAAGCCGTAATGTTTCGCCAGGGCATCGAGCGTCTGGGTGTAGAATGGCGAGGTCGACTTGGCCCAGGGCCCGATCGCGCCCTTGCGCAGGCTCAGGTCCTTGTCCGGGATCACCAGGTCGGCGTCGATCGTCTGTTCGACACCCAGGCCGTCGCAGGCCGGGCAGGCGCCGAACGGGTTGTTGAACGAGAACAGCCGCGGCTCGATCTCGGAAATGGTGAAGCCGGAGACCGGGCAGGCGAACTTTTCCGAGAAGATGACGCGCAGCGGCTCGCCCTTGGCGTCCTTGCCTTCGGCGAATTCGACAATGGCGATGCCGTCGGCGAGCTTCAGCGCCATTTCGAAGCTGTCGGCGAGCCGCGCGGCCATGTCGGCGCGCACCACCACCCGGTCGACCACCACGTCGATGTCGTGCTTCAGCTTCTTGTCGAGCGGCGGCACGTCGGCGATCTCGTAAAAGGTGCCGTCGACCTTGACCCGCTGAAAGCCCTTCTTCTGATATTCGGCCAGTTCCTTGCGATATTCGCCCTTGCGGCCGCGCACCGCCGGCGCCAGCAGATAGAGCCTGGAGCCCTCGGGCAGCGCCAGGGTCTTGTCGACCATCTGGCTGACCGTCTGGCTCTCGATCGGCAGGCCGGTGGCCGGCGAATAGGGCACGCCGACCCGCGCCCACAGCAGGCGCATGTAGTCGTAGATCTCGGTGACCGTGCCGACCGTCGAGCGCGGGTTCTTCGACGTCGTCTTCTGTTCGATCGAGATCGCCGGCGACAGGCCGTCGATCTGGTCGACATCCGGCTTCTGCATCATTTCGAGGAACTGGCGGGCATAGGCCGACAGGCTCTCGACATAACGCCGCTGGCCCTCGGCATAGATCGTGTCGAAGGCGAGCGACGACTTGCCCGAGCCGGACAGGCCGGTGAACACCACCAGCGCATCGCGCGGGATGGTCAGGTCGACGCCCTTCAGATTGTGCTCGCGCGCGCCGCGCACGGAGATCACCCGCTGGTCGGGGCGCCGCACGTCGTCGCGGTACTTGTCGAAAAGATCGGTCATCTATCAGGTCCGTTGAACACGATCACGCGGGAAGCGGCGCAAGCAGGCTGTCGGCAGGCGGGCATTCTGAAGAACAGGCATGGGGCATGCGGGATCGCCAAACCTGCGCAAGGGTCGACGTGTCAAGAAGCAAGCCCCCAAAGTAGAAACGGCAGCGCCTCACCGCCAGGGGCTGAAGGCCACCGGATGGCTGATTTGCACAGGATGCGCTGGCCGATTCGAGACGATCACGCCGGCGGAGCTTATCGGGGCTTGCCAGAACCGACAAGAACAAATAATGAACATTGCTGCGGATCGGAATTCCCGAGAGCAGAGGTCGGGAAACTGGGGATAGATCTCGAATTCCCGTCGATCGCGCGGTGACGGAGCCGGCCGAACATGGGATGGCTCCGATCGGTTCAGGCTGAAAGCGCCCCGGGCAGCGGCTGCGGGGAGAGGGAGAGCGACATGGCAGGCAGCGTCAACAAGGTCATCCTGATCGGCAATCTGGGCAAGGATCCGGAAGTCAGGCGGATGAACAACGGCGAGCAGGTCTGCAGCCTCCGCATCGCGACCACCGAAAGCTGGCGGGACAAGGGCTCGGGCGAGCGCAAGGAGCGCACCGAGTGGCATGCGGTCGTCATTTATAACGAGAACCTGGTGAAGGTCGCCGAGCAATATCTGCGCAAGGGCGCCAAGGTCTATCTCGAGGGCCAGTTGCAGACCCGCAAATGGCAGGACCAGTCGGGCGTCGAGAAATACTCGACCGAAGTGGTGCTGCAGCGCTTCCGCGGTGAAATGGTGCTGCTCGACGGCCGCGGTGGCGGCGGTGGCGCGGATGCCGGCGGCGGTTCGGGTTATGGCGACGACAGCTTCGGTTCGTCGGGTGGTATCGAAAACCGGTCGGGCATGGGCCGCGCCGAGGCGCCGCGTCGCCCGGCGGCTCCGGCTGGCGGCGGCCGGATGGATGACGACGAAATCCCGTTCTGAGCGACCAGGCGACCATGGCGGGCCCGGCGATCGACGTGTCGTTGCGCCGGGCGGCGCCTGACGATCTCGATTTCATCATGGCGGCGGAGCGTCAGCCCGCCTTCGAACGGCAGGTCGGGCGCTGGTCCGCCGAGCGGCACCAGGCCGCCATGGCCTCCGCGGATTTCGCCTATCTGATCGGCATGGGCCCTGGCGGGCTGCCCGCCGGCTTCGCCATCCTGCGCGACCTCAACAATGCCTCCGACAATATTGGCCTGCAGCGCATCGTCTCGGCGGCAGCCGGGCAGGGCTTCGGCAAGCCATTCCTGACCGCGGTCATCGACTGGGTCTTTGCCGAAACGCGCTGCCACCGGTTCCTGCTCGAAGTGTTCACCGACAATCCGCGCGCCCGGCATGTCTATCGTTCCCTCGGCTTCGTCGAGGAGGGGCTGCTGCGCGAGGCGGTGAAGCGGGCCGATGGCGCGCGGGCCGACCAGATGCTGATGTCGCTCCTGAGACGCGAGTGGCGCGCGCCCTGAGGTGGCCCCCCGCTCAGCGGTGCCGGCCGCGACCTTGCCGATGACCGCTGCGGATCGATAGCCCTCGGACCCGGCCAACAGGGCGAGCGCGCCCGTCTCCGCAACGCATCACCACGGGCTGTCTCACGCCGTGGCAGATCACCCTGATCGATCATCAGGACGCCAGTTTCCGGATGAAATCCGCGGCCATCGTCGCCGCGCGCTTGCGAATGTCGGGGATCGCGGTGATCTCCCAATGCCGGCCGCGCGTCGGCGGGCCGTGCCAGGCGTCGCGACAGATCATGGCGCGTTATTCTCCAATGGGAATAGCGCTGGACGCAAGACCGGGATGAGGCGATCGGATGCGGCGATCTCGCCTGTCGCCATGGGCGTGTTGCGGGCAGGCGGAATGCCGGGTAGCGTTATAGCTGTACGAACATAACGAGACGAGTGGCCAAGTGTCGACCCTGACAGTCCTCCACCTCCATCGTCAGACCGGGATCAATGCGGTGCTCGAGCAGGCGCGAAGCCAGGCGCCGTTCGTTGCCGTCGATCCCAAGGGCCATCGCCGGTCGAAGATCTGGGACATATCCTCGCATTTTCACTGCTCGATCATCGGCACCTGCCTGAGTGCCGCGGAGCTGCGCCAGTTCTTCGTCAGGCTCGGCGAGGCCGACGCGAAAGGGGCGACCGACCACGTCCTGCACGGGCGGGGGGTGCGCACCGCGGGGCAGCACGACCTCGCGGGCAAACTGCTGCACAAGACCCTCGACAAGCGCCACGAGACGGCGATCAAGCGTTTCACCAGGGCCTCGACGGTGGCCGAGGTGCGGGATCTCTGGCTCCAGGCGCTCGACCAGGGCGATATTCCGGGCGCCTATTGGGCGGTCCTGACCCATCCCGCCGCCGACCGGCCGCTGATCCAGGAGGTCTTCGGCGAAGTGCATATGCTGTCGCACATGGTCGGTACCTCCAACCGGGTCGACATCGCGCGGCTGCGCAAGCTCGAACGGGATCTCGGCGCGCGCGACGAAAAGATCGCCCGGCAGGAGGCGCGCCTCCAGACGGCGGCCAATGAACGCTCCGAGCTCTTGCGGCGCATCGAAAGCCTGGAGATCGAGGCGGCGCGGCGAACGGTGCAGGACCAGGCCAAGGCCGGTCCGCAGCTTGCGCCCGCGGCCATGGCCGCGCTGGCGCAGCGCAGCGATGCCGAGAAGGCCCATGCCCAGGTCCTGGCCGCGCGCCTGAAGGAGGTCGAGGACCAGGCCGCGATCGAACGGAAACGCAATGCCGAGCTGATCGAGCGGGAGGCCCATCTGCAGCGCGAGCTCTCAGCCCTCGAAGCCAGCTTGCACCTTGGCGGACCGAACCAGGACGGGCCGAAAGCGGCCGCGCGGGACCTGGCGGATCTGACCCTGCTTTATGTCGGCGGCCGTCCCAAGCTGCTCGACCAGCTGAAGGCGCTCGCGGCCGGACGCGGCGGCGTGCTGCTGGCCCATGATGGCGGGATCGAGGACAGCGCGGCGCTGCTGCCGGGCCTGATCAGCCAGGCGGATGCGGCCTTCTTTCCGGTCGATTGCATCAGCCACCACGCCGCGGGCCAGGTGAAGAAGCTCTGCCGGGATGCCGGCAAGCCTTTCGTTCCGCTGCGCACGGCGAGCCTTGCCAGCTTCATCGCGGCGATCGCCGGGGGCGATCTGCCGGCACGGCCGGCGGCTGTCGCCTGAGCGCGGCGCGAACCACCAGGGGAAAGCCGATGACGGAACATGCCGGCGCGCGATCCGACAGGCCCAAGTTCCATGGCGACTGCGATGTCGCCGCCATGGTCTATGGCCCCGGCGACAATCCGGACGCGGTGCTGACGGGTTTTCTTCGCCACCTCCTGGGGCTGGGTTTCGACGCGCTCGGCGTGGTCCAGAGGCGCCGCCCTGATCATCCGGGCTTTGACGGGACGGCGGAGTTCACCCTGGTTCCCGACGACGGATGGCGCGGCGATGCGAATGGCGCCGGGAAATCCAACATGGCCGCTTGCGGCACCGCCTTGCAGGGCATTGGCGCCAGGCTGTCCCTGGCGTTGAAGCGGCGCCCCGATGTCGTGATCCTCAACCGCTACGGATCCCTCGAAGCGGCCGGGGCAGGGCTGCTCGATGTCCTCGCCCAGGCGATCGACCGGGATATTCCCGTGCTGATCGCCGTTCCCGAAGCCCTGTTTCCCCACTGGCTGGCAAGAGCCGAAGGGCTGGCGGTGAAGCTCCGGCCGGATCGACCAAGCCTCGACGCCTGGTGGCACTCGCTCGGCAACAGCCCCTTGGACGCCACCTCGGATGCGGTTTCCGGCGCGACGTTCTGCGAGCGCTTCAAATGATCGTCGGCGGCCGCAGCGCGCCGGCAGCCTCAGCGCGTCGCTGAAAGAGCTCGTCACCCTGTCCGGCGTGGCGGCGGAGGCGGTGTTCGGGCCGTCGGGCGCGCTGCGCCAGAGGCTCGAGACCGGCGAGCCGCTGAGGCATCCGACCGCATGATCGCCATCGCTGGACGCGCCGACCTCAGATGATGCTGCGGAACGGGTGAAAGTGAAGCTCGTCGCCAGGCTCGATCCCGTCGGCCTGCGGCGGGATCTCGGCAAGGCCGTCGGCGATGGCGAGCGGTCTCAGCCGCGCCGATCCGCCGCGCCCGAGGATCTCGATGCCGATCAGGCCTTGCGCGTCTTCCGACAGGATGGCCGGCACGAACTCGGTCCGGCCCGGGCGCCGGCGGTACCAGGACAGGCTTTTCAGCGGGTAGCCGCGGTCGCGGTGCGACCGCGCTCCGGTCAGAGCGCTGGTCATGGCCTGGCCCAGCAGCATCCAGGTGACGAGGCTCGCGACCGGATTGCCGGGCAGGCCGAGATAGCCGGTCGCGCCGATCCGGCCGACGACCGCCGGCTTGCCCGGCTTCAGGGCGATCCTCAAGGCTCCGCCAAGCCCGCCGGCGAGCGTCAGCGCGGTCGCCGAATGATCCTCGTCGCCAGCCGAGGCGCCGCCGGTCGTGACGATCAGGTCGGTGTCACCCGCGAGGCTCCCGAGCCGTTCGGCGATGGCTTGCGGGGCGTCGGGAACCCAGCCGCCATCCCGCGCCTCGAAGCCCGCCGCGGTGATCAGCGCCAGAAGCATCAACCGGTTGGAATCGTAAATGGTGGCCGGCGCGAGCCGGTCGCCGGGCTGGCGCAGTTCGTCACCGGTCGAGACGACCGCAATGCGCGGCCGGGCGACCACTGTCACGTCGCAATAACCTTGCGCCGCAATGAGGCCGATGTGACGGGGGTCGAGCCGCGTTCCCTTGGCAAGGATGAGCTCGGGAGGGTCGATGTCCTCGCCGCGAGGGCGGACATTGTCGCCGGCGCGTATCTCCCGGCCGAGGACGATCCTGCCGGCGTCGCCGAGGACATGTTCCTGCATGATGACGGCGTCCGCGCCTTCAGGCAGCGGCGCGCCGGTGAAGATGCGCGCGGCTTCGCCCGCGCCAAGCGGCCTGCCGGGATGCCCCGCCGGAATGCGATCGATGACGATCAGGCCTGTCCCCGCGGCGAGCCCTTGGCCGGCCAGGATGGCATAGCCGTCCATCGCCGATTGGGTGAACGGCGGAATGGCGATCCGCGCCATCAGCGGGCGGGCGAGCACGCGGCCAACCGCCGCCGACAAGGGCACCGTCTCGGCGTCCGGGATCGGACGCACGAAGCTCGCGGCACGTGCGCAGGCCTGGTCAAGCGAGAGCAGCCCGGCGGCCGCCGCGCTGCCGGCGCCGCGTGCCGCGTGGAAAGCTTCGGCAGTGGCGCGTCGATCGGTCACGCAAGGCTCGATTCTGTTTCACGAACTGGCTTCATGAGGACAGGTCTTCGTCATCGGCGGCTGCTGGCGCCGGATAGGGGGCCGGCATCGTCGTTATGCTCTATTGGATATAGCGACGCAAGGATCGGCGATACCGCCGCCGATCGAGGTCCACGGCAATGACCGTTGATGGTGCGGCGGCCCGCCATCTGCGCCTGACCTGATGCAAGCACCGGCGAGCCTGCCGCACCGACATCTGGCCATCCGTGTCGCGGGTTGCCCGGCGACGTTCGGCAAGGCTTTCGGCAGGGCTTGGGGCTCGTCCGGCCGCAGGGCGAGGCGCCGCGGCAGGCGCGGTTGACATGCCGGAATGTAAAGTTTATTTACTTTACATTCCCTGACCCACCCGAGACCCGCCATGACCCTCGCTCCGCTGCTTGCCGCACCCGTCATGATCCAGATCCATGCCATCGCGGCGCTGGCCCTGATTCCGCTGACTTTGGCGCAATTCATGCGCCGCAAGGGGGGCTCGGCGCATCGGGTCCTCGGCTGGTCCTGGGTCGTGCTGATGGCGATCGTCGCCATCTCGTCGTTCTGGATCCATTCGATCCGCCTGATCGGACCGTTCAGCCCGATCCACATCCTGTCGCTCATCACGCTGTTCGGCCTGTTCGGCGCGATCATCGCGCGGCGGCGCGGCGATATCGCCCGTCACCGCCGCATCATGATGATGGTGACGGGGGGCTGGGTCGCCGCCGGCCTGTTCGCCTTCCTGCCCGGGCGGGTGATGGCCATGATGACCTGGGCCGGGTGAGGGCGCCCGGACGCGGGGCTTCAGGCTGGGATTGGCCTCAGGCCCGGATCGCCGCGCGTACGCCGTCAATGACGAATTGCACGGCGAGCGCCGCCAGCAGGATGCCGAGCAGGCGCGAGACCACGACATTGCCGAGCGTGCCGAGCAGCCGGTTGACCCGTTCGGCGATGCGCAGGCAGGCCCAGGAGGCGGCGAGAACCACCGCCAGCACCGCGATCAGCCCGGCCATCAGGCCCGGGTCGCCGGCCGCCTGGCCGGAGATCAGCAAGGTCGCGGCGATCGCGCCGGGGCCGGCGAGCAGCGGGATGGCCATGGGGAAGGCGGCCACCCGGATGATGTGGTCCTTGTCGATGACCTCGCGGTCGACCGCGCCCTTGCGGTCGGCGCGCAGGCCGAAGACCATTTCGAAACCGATGACGAAGAGCAGGAGGCCGCCGGCGATGCGGAAGGCCGGCAGCGAGATGCCGAGCTTGCGCAGCACCCAGTCGCCGAAGAAGGCGCAGAGCGCCAGCACGATGAAGGCGATCAGGCTGGCGCGCCAGGCGACCTGGCGGCGCTGGTCGGCGGAGAAGCCCTGGGTGACGCTCAGAAAGATCGGGACCAGGGCCAGAGGCTCGACGATCACGAACAAGGTGACGAGCGCATTGGTCAGGAATTCGATGGTCATGATCGGCCCCGGCCGCGGACGCGGAGGGCCCTTTGTGCCCATTTCGTGACAGGTTCGTCCACAGCCTGCGAGGCGATTTCCGCAAGCATCTGAAAAGACTGATGAAATGACAGGGTCGCCGCGACCGATTCGATTGGTCCCGCGTCAAGGAATCGTCTAGAAACAGAGCTACCTAGCGGGCCTCCTGACCCGCCTCACCGGACTGAAACTCTTTGGCTGACGACAACGACACGCCGGCGGGCGCCACGCCCTCGGATCCGACCGAAATCCGCCTGATCTCGATCACCGACGAGATGCGCCGCAGCTATCTCGATTACGCGATGAGCGTGATCGTCAGCCGGGCCTTGCCCGACGTGCGCGACGGCCTGAAGCCGGTGCACCGGCGCATCCTCTATTCGATGCACGAGAACGGCTACGAGTGGAACAAGCCCTATCGCAAGTCGGCGCGCGTGGTCGGCGACGTCATCGGTAAATACCATCCGCATGGCGACCAGTCGGTCTATTTCGCGCTGGTCCGCATGGCGCAGGAATTTTCCATGCGCGTCATGCTGGTCGAAGGCCAGGGCAATTTCGGTTCGGTCGACGGCGATATGCCGGCGGCCATGCGCTATACCGAGGTGCGTCTCCAGAAGATCGCCGGCGAGCTGGTCTCCGACCTCGACAAGGCCACCGTCGATTTCCAGGACAATTACGACAGTTCCGAGCGCGAGCCGAAGGTCCTGCCGGCGCGCTTCCCCAACCTCCTGGTCAATGGCGGCGGCGGCATCGCGGTCGGCATGGCGACCAATATTCCCCCGCACAATCTCGGCGAGGTCATCGATGGCTGTCTCGCCACCATCGACAATCCGGAAATCTCGATCGAAGAGCTGAACGAGTTCATTCCGGGCCCGGATTTCCCGACCGCCGGCCTGATCCTCGGCCGCTCGGGCATCCGCCAGGCCTATCTGACCGGCCGCGGCTCGGTGGTGATGCGGGCGCGCACGCTGATCGAGACGGTGCGCAAGGAGCGCGAGGCGATCATCGTCACCGAGATCCCGTATCAGGTGAACAAGGCGCAGATGCTCGAGCATCTGGCCGAACTGGTGCGCGAGAAGCGGGTCGAAGGTATTGCCGAGTTCCGCGACGAAAGCGATCGCGACGGCATGCGCGTCGTCATCGAGCTGAAGCGCGACGCGGTCGCCGATGTCGTGCTGAACCAGCTGTTCCGCTTCACCGCGCTGCAGACCAGCTTCGGCTGCAACATGGTGGCGCTGAACGGTGGCCGTCCCGAGGTGATGAACCTCAAGGACCTGATCGTCGCCTTCATCGCCTTCCGCGAAGAGGTGGTCAGCCGGCGGACCAAGTTCCTGCTCAACAAGGCGCGCGAGCGCGCCCATGTGTTGTGCGGCCTGGCGATCGCGGTGGCCAATATCGACGAAGTCATCCGGATCATCCGCACCGCGCCGGACCCGGCGACCGCGCGCGAGCGCCTGATGGCGCCGAACTGGAACGCCGTCGACATCGCGGCGCTGATCCGGCTGGTCGACGATCCGCGCTACCCGGTGCGCGACGACGGCACCTACAAGCTGTCCGACACCCAGGCCCGCGCCATCCTCGACCTGCGCCTGCAGCGCCTGACGGCTCTCGGCCGCGACGAAATCGGCGACGAGTTGAAGAAGCTCGCCGACGAGATCGTCAACTATCTCGACATCCTGCGGTCGCGGCTGCGCATTCAGAACATCATCCGGGACGAACTCACTTCGGTGAAGAACGAGTTCGCCACGCCGCGCAAGACCGAGATTCTCGAACATGGCGGCGACCTCGACGACGAGGACCTGATCCAGCGCGAGGACATGGTCGTCACCGTCTCGCATACCGGCTACGTCAAGCGTGTGCCGCTGTCGACCTACCGGGCCCAGCGCCGCGGCGGCAAGGGCCGCTCGGGCATGCAGACCAAGGACGAAGATTTCGTCACCCGGCTGTTCGTGGCCAATACCCACACGCCCATGCTGTTCTTCTCGTCGAAGGGCCAGGTCTACAAGCTGAAGGTCTGGCGGCTGCCGCTGGCAGCGCCGCAGGCGCGCGGCAAGGCCTTCGTCAACATCCTGCCCCTCGAACAGGACGAGCGGATCACCACGATCCTGCCGCTGCCGGAGGACGAGACCACCTGGGATACGCTCGACGCCATGTTCGCCACGACCCGCGGCACGGTCCGGCGCAACAAGCTGTCCGACTTCGTCCAGGTCAACCGCAACGGCAAGATCGCCATGAAGCTCGACGAGGGCGAGGCGATCGTCAATGTCGCGGTCTGTTCCGAGCATGACGACGTGCTGCTGACCACCGATGGCGGCCAGTGCATCCGCTTCCCCGTCGACGAGGTGCGCGTCTTCAAGGGCCGCGATTCCATGGGTGTGCGCGGCATTTCGCTGGCCGAGGGCGACCGCATCATCTCGATGGCGATCCTGCACCATTTCGAGGCGACCTCCGAAGAGCGCTCCGCCTATCTCAAGATGCGCCGGGCGGTGACCGGCGAGGAAGGCGGCGACGACGAGGAAGCCGCCGGCACCGGCGAGCTGTCGTCGGAGCGTTATGCCGAGATGTCGGCGGCCGAGCAGGTGGTGCTGACGCTCTCCGAGAACGGCTACGGCAAGCGCACCTCGACCTTCGAGTACCGCATCACCGGCCGCGGCGGCAAAGGTATCGTCGCCATGGTGGTGAACGAACGCAACGGCCGCCTGATCGCCTCCTTCCCGGTGGAGGACAAGGATCAGATCATGCTGGTCACCGATGGCGGACAGTTGATCCGCTGCCCGGTCGACGGCATCCGCGTGGCCGGCCGCTCGACCCAGGGCGTGATCGTCTTCGACACCCACGAGACCGAGAAGGTCGTGTCGGTGGAACGGATCACCGACGAGGGCGACGACGAGGCCCTGGACGGCGAAGCCGAAGGCAATGGCGAGGCGCCGGAGGCCAATGGCGAGGCGCCCGAAGGCACGCCCGAGGCCTGATCGCCCGGGCTTCGCCGAGGCGCCGCGCATCAACCCTCGCCCACGTCTTCGTGGGGGAGGGTTCGCCCCCGGCCGTGCCGTCACGAAGCAACCGTTCGGTCCGCCTCGGCGGTGAGCCAGGTCACGAATTGGCGCACACGCGGGTCGCCGGTGAGCGCGCCCGGCCAGCGCACCAGATGGGCCTTGCTCGAGGCCATGTCCCAGCTCTCCGGCAGGACACGCACCAGACGGCCTTCGGCGAGCGCGTCGTGGACCAGCAGCGAGCGGGCGAGAACCACGCCGGCGCCCTGCAGGGCGGCGGCGATCGCCGTGCCGACCGTGCCGAACCGAAGGCCTGCGGGCGGGGGGCCGGCGATACCGAGCCGCTCGAACCAGGCGGACCAGGACCATTCCGCGCCACCCGGCCGGCCGGCCGGTCCCTTGTGCAGCAGCGGCAGGCGGGCAAGGCCGGCGGGATCGACCAGAGGGCCATCGGGCAGCAGGCCGGGGTGACAGACCGGAAACACCTGTTCCTGGAACAGCAGTCGCTGGGTCGAGGCGGCCCGCGCGGTCGCCGCCGGCAGCCACAGAACCTGGACGTCGACATCGGGCGCGCCGGCCTGGGCCGCCGTCTCGACGATGCTCAGCTCCACCGCAATGGCGGGATAAGTCTGGGCGAAGCCAGGCAGGCGGCGGACCAGCCAATTGTCGGCGAGCGCCGCGCCGACCCCGACCCGCAGCCCGGCGGGAGCCGAGGCGACGCGGCAGCGTGCGCGGAGGTCGGCGAGCCCGTCGAGCAGGTCGGCGAGGCCGGCGGCGAGTGCGGCCCCCGTCGGCGTGGCATAGAGCCCGGCGCTCGTCCGGCTGAGCAAGGGCGCGCCGATGAAGCTTTCGAGCCGGCGCAGGCGGTGACTGATGGCGCTTTGGGTGATGCCGAGTTCCGCCGCCGCCAGCGTCATGCTGCGATGGCGGAGCGTGGTGTCGAAGGCGACCAGGGCGTCGAATGGGGGGAGTGACCGCATCCGAGCAACATGAAGCAGATTCATGACGATGTGAACTCTTGGCGCTCGCCCGCGCCGGCCCGACCGGCGAGGCTTGGCGCAATTCCCATCGCGCGAGGTTCCCGATGTTCAGATCCCATGCGCTCCGCGCCCCGGCGGCGGCGGCGGGCGCCCGACGCCTGGCGCCGGCCCTGGCCCTCAGCCTCGCCGTCTTCCTGACCCAGCTCGACGTCACCGCGGTGGTGGTGGTGATGCCCTCGATCGGCGCCGAGCTCGGCTTCGGTTCGGCCGGCTTCGCCTGGGTGATGGACGCCTATAGCCTGGCCTTCACCGCCCTGCTTCTGGCGGCCGGCGCGCTTGCCGACCGGCATGGCCGGCGCCTGGCCATGCTCCATGGCAATGCCCTGTTCGCCCTGGGCTCGCTTGGATGCGGCCTCGCCTGGAATGGTCCCTCGCTGTGGATCGCGCGTGGCGTGCAGGGCGCGGGGGCTGCCTTCGTGGTCACCGGGGCGATCGCGCTGATCGCCGGCCTCTATGCCGAGCCGACGGAGCGGGCAAGGGCCTTCGGCCTGATGGGCGTCGTCTCCGGCATGGCCATGGCGCTCGGGCCGACGCTCGGCGGCCTGGTCGGAGCCTGGTTCGGGTGGCGGTGGATCTTCCTGGCCAACCTGCCGATCGGCCTGATGATCGCGGTCGCTGTGCCGCGGCTCATCCGGGAAACCCGCGACGCCGGCGGCCCGCCTCTCGATCCCGTCGGCATCCTCCAACTGACCGCGGCGCTCGGCGTCGCCATCGTGGCGCTGCTGCAAGGTGCCCGGGCACCCGCGGTTCTGTTCGCCGGATTGCTGGCGAGCGCCACCCTCGGCGCCCTCTTCATCACGCGCCAGCGACGGCTGCCGCGGCCTTTGCTCGACCCGGACCTGTTCGCCCGTCCGGCCATGGCGGGCGTCGCCATCCTTCTGCTCTCACTGTCGGTCGGCTACTGGGCCGTGCTGGTCTATCTGCCGCTGTTCCTGCGCACCGGCTTCGGCCTGACGCCGGAGCAGGTCGGGTTCGCGCTGCTGGCGGCGACGCTGCCGATGCTGGTCCTGCCGCCGATGGCGGGCCGGCTCGTCATCCGCTGGGGCTGGCCCCGGCTGTTCGCGACCGGGCTCGCGGCTGTCGTCGCCGGTGACCTCGTCCTGGCCTGGACATCGCTGGGCGCGGGAGCCGGCGCAGGCTTCGCGCCCGGGCTCCTGGACGTGACCCGGTTCGACCTTGTCCCGTTCGGGCTGGCGCTGGTCGGCATGGTGCTGATCGGCTTGGGCACGGCGATGGTCCATTCGCAGCTGTCGGCCGTCGTGGTCACCTTGGCGCCGCCGTCGCAGGCGGGAATGGCCTCCGCGGTCACTGTCGTGCTGCGCCAGGCGGGTTTCGCTCTCGGCATCGCGGCGCTTGGCGCGGCCGAGACCGCCAAGGGGTTCCCAGCCGCCTTTCTGCTGGCCGCGGCGGCATCCCTGGGCGGGGTCGCCGCTGCCCTGTTCCTGCTGCCGGGACCGGCGTCCCGGCCGGCGGAGTGATCGCCCCCGAGGGCTTCGGTCGGCTTACGCCTCAGTCGACCCTGGTGCGCAGGATCGACAGGGCCAGCGCCTGGGCGCGCGGCACCATGGTGTCGACCTCCATATATTCCTCGACCGTGTGGGCATTGCCGCCGACCGGCCCGACGCCACAAATGGTCGGCGTGCCGACCGAAGCGGTGAAGCCCGAATCGGCGCAGCCGCCGGAGAATTCGCCATCGACGGTGAGCCCGGCATCTTTCGCCGAGGCCTGGTAGGCGATGAAGATCGCCTTCGAGGCCTCGGTCTGGACCACCGGCAGGAATTCGCCGTTGATGTGCAGCTTGGCGGTCGTGCCCGGAACGGTGGAGCCGGCAATGATCTTCTCGATCGCCTCCAGCGTCCGCTTGCGGTCGGCCGGATCGATATAGCGCATGTCGATCTGGCCCTCGGCATGGGGCGCCGTGGTGTTGACCGACTGGCCGCCGGAGATCAGGCCGACATTCAGCGTGATGCCCTTGGCGAGATCGGTCAGCGCATGGATCGCAACGATCTTGTGAGCAAGTTCGCCGATCGCACTGATACCGCTGGTGAAATTGCCTCCGGAGTGGGCCGCTTTTCCAGCCACTTCGAAGCGCATGAAGACGCCGCCCTTGCGGCCGGTGGTGACATTGCCGGTCGGCCGTCCGGGCTCGGAATTATAGACCGCGCGGGCGGCGCGGCCTTCGCGCTCGATCACCGGCCGGGACGACGGCGAGGCGATCTCCTCGTCCGAGGTGATCAGGATCTTGATCGGGCAGGGCGCGCCGCCGAACTTCCTGAAGGCGGCGGCGACGAACAGGTTCATCACGATGCCGGATTTCATGTCGGAGACCCCCGGCCCATAAGCCCTGGTGCCCTCGATGGTGAACGGCCGGCGGCCGGCCTCGCCCTTGGGGAACACCGTGTCGCGATGGCCCATCAGCAGGATCGGCTTTTCATTGGCGCCGGGCTCGCCGACCTTGGCATGGATGGCGTCGCCGAAGATGCCATGGGGCTCACGCCAGGTCTCGATCTCATGGTTCGCCAGAAAGCGCTCGAAATGGGCGCCGACCGCGTCCACGCCGGCCTTGTCGTAGGAACCTGAATCGGTGTCGACCACATCGCGCAAGAGGTCGAGCATCGCCTGGCGCTGCTCGCTCAGCCATTGGGTGATGCGGGTTTCATCGGTCTGCGACATCGGGTGTCTCCTTCGGCGCGCATTGTTTCGATGCCGGGCGCGAAGCGCAACGCATGCAGGGCATGGTTCCCTTGCGTCGGGCGGCCCGCTTCGTTAAGCGATCATCCATGACCAGACGCATTGCGCTCTATACGGGCTCTTTCGATCCGGTGACCAATGGCCACCTGGACGTCATCCGCCACGCCTGCCGGCTCGCCGACGAGCTGGTGATCGGCATTGGCGTTCATCCCGGCAAGGCACCCTTGTTCTCGGCCGATGAACGCGTGGCCATGCTGGACGAGGTCTGCGGCCCGGTGGCGGCGGCCGAAGACTGCGTGCTCAAGGTCATCACCTTCGACGACCTGGCGGTCTGGGCGGCGCAACGGGTTGGCGCGACCTTGTTCATTCGCGGCCTGCGCGATGGTACCGATCTCGACTATGAGATGCAGATGGCCGGCATGAATGGTGGCATGGCGCCCGACGTGCAGACCATTTTTCTGCCCGCTTCCCCCAATGTTCGCCATGTCACCGCCACGCTGGTGCGGCAGATCGCGCTGATGGGTGGCGATGTGACCCAGTTCGTGCCGCCCGCCGTCGCCAGCGCGCTCGTCGCCAAGGCGCCCAAGCGGGCCTGACTTTTTTGTCGGAGATTTCATCGTGAAACGTCGTGTCTTTCTTGCCCAAGCGCTGGTTCTTGGCGCGGCTCTGCCAGCTGCCGCCCAGGCGATCCGCCTGCCGGCGGGCCTCGATCCGGAAAACACCCTGGTGATCGAACTCAAGGACGGCCCGGTCATCGTCAAGCTGCGCCCGGACCTGGCGCCGAACCATGTCGCCCAGGTCAAGGCCTTGGCGCGCCAGGGTTTTTATAACGGCCTGGTGTTCCACCGGGTGATCGAGGGCTTCATGGCCCAGACCGGCGACCCCACCGGCACCGGCACCGGCCGCTCGCAGCTCGGCAATATCAGCGCCGAATTCTCGCGTGAGCCGTTCGTCCGCGGCGTGCTCGGCATGGCCCGCGCCCAGGATCCGAACTCGGCCAATTCGCAGTTCTTCATCATGTTCAACGAATATCCCTCGCTGAACAACCAGTACACGGTGTTCGGCCAGGTCGTGCAGGGCATGGATGCCGTCGACAAGATCAAGCGCGGCGACCCGCGCGCCAACGGCCAGGTGCGCGCCGAGCCGGACAAGATGATCCGCGTGCGCGTCGCCGCCGATATCCGCTAGACTTCCGACCTACCCTCACGAGAAGGATGCCGATGATGGCTCTCGATCCCGAAAACACCATGATCCTCGAAACGACGAAGGGCCGGGTGATCATTGCCATGCGTCCGGACCTGGCTCCCGGCCACGTCGACCACATCAAGAAGCTGGTCAAGGAAGGCTTCTATGACGGTATCGTCTTCCACCGCGTCATCGACGGCTTCATGGCCCAGACCGGCTGCCCGAACGGCACCGGCACCGGCGGCTCGCGTTATCCCGACCTGAAGGCCGAGTTCAATGCCGAGCCGCATGTCCGCGGCATCACCTCGATGGCGCGCGCGCAGAACCCGAATTCGGCCAATTCGCAGTTCTTCATCGTGTTCGACGACGCCCGCTTCCTCGACAAGCAATATACCGTCTGGGGCAAGGTCGTTGACGGCATGGACAATGTCGACACGATCAAGCGCGGCGAGCCGGTGCGCGATCCCGACAAGATCGTCGTGGCGAAGATCGCCGCCGACGACCTGGCCACCTATGGCGACGTCATCGCCAAGCTCTGATTGCTTGTGATAGGTCACACGGCGCCCGGGCCTGGCCCGGGCGCCGTGTGTTTTTCTGGAAACGCCATGCGCGTCGACCTGTTCGATTTCGACCTGCCGCCCGACCGGATCGCGCTTCGCCCGATAAGCCCGCGCGACGACGCCCGGCTGATGGTCGTGCGTCCCGGCACCGCGCCCGGCCAGGCGATCGCCGATGCCCATATCCGCGATGCCCATGTCCGCGACCTGGCCGATCTGCTCGCGCCCGGCGACGCGCTGGTGTTCAACGACACCCGGGTGATCCCGGCCCAGCTCGAAGGCCTGCGCAACCGCGACGGCGCGATGGCGTCGATCTCGGCGACGCTGCACCGGCGGCTTGCCGACGACCGCTGGCTGGCCTTCGTCCGGGGCGCCAAGAAGGTCCAGCCCGGCGACCGCATCCATTTCGGCGAGACCGCGCAAACCTGCCTGCTCGGGGCGCTGGACGCGACCGTCGTGTCGAAGGACGATGACGGCGTGGTCTTCGCTTTCGACCTGTCGGGCGTCATCCTGGACGAGGCGGTCGCGCGGGTCGGCCACGTGCCGCTGCCGCCCTATATTGCCTCGAAACGGCCCGAGGACGCGGCGGACCGGGCCGATTACCAGACCGTCTATGCCCGCGACGAAGGGTCGGTGGCGGCGCCCACCGCCGGCCTGCATTTCACCGCCGGGCTGATGGACCGGCTGAGAGCCCGCGGCATCGACCTGCATTTCCTGACCTTGCATGTCGGCGCCGGCACCTTCCTGCCGGTCAAGTCGGATGATACCGCCGACCACAAGATGCATCCCGAATTCGGCCTGGTGACGCCTGAGGTGGCCGATGCGCTCAACCGGACGCGCGCCCGCGGCGGCCGGATCGTCGCCGTCGGCACCACCTCGCTCCGGCTGCTGGAAAGCGCGACGGCCGAGGATGGCGTGATCCGGCCGTTCGCCGCGGAAACCGCGATCTTCATCACGCCGGGCTACCGGTTCCGCGCCGTCGACGCGCTGATGACCAATTTCCACCTGCCGCGCTCGACCCTGTTCATGCTGGTCTCGGCCTTTGCCGGCCTTGCGACCATGCAGGCCGCCTATGGCCGCGCGATCGAGACCGGCTATCGCTTCTATTCTTATGGCGACGGCAGCCTGCTGTTCCGCCAGCCGGCCGCAGCGCCTGGAGAGGCCAGCTAAAATGTCGCATCGCCCTGACCATGAGCCGTCGACCGCGTCGGCCGGCGACGCCCCGGCCGGCTTCTCGTTCCGGATCGACGGCCGCGACGGCGCGGCGCGCACCGGCGTGATCACGACGCCGCGCGGGGCCATCCGCACGCCGGCCTTCATGCCGGTCGGCACCCAGGCGACGGTGAAGGGCATGTATATGGACCAGGTCCGCGCGCTCGGCGCCGATGTGATCCTGGGCAATACCTATCACCTGATGCTCAGGCCCGGCGCCGAGCGGGTCGCCGGACTTGGCGGCCTGCATCGTTTCGGCGGCTGGAGCGGGCCGATCCTGACCGATTCCGGCGGTTTCCAGGTGATGTCGCTGTCCAAGCTGCGCAAGCTCAGCGAGCAGGGCGTGACCTTTGCGAGCCATATCGACGGCAGCCGTTTCGAGCTGACGCCCGAGCGTTCGATCGAGATCCAGGGCCTGCTCGGCTCGGACATCCAGATGCAGCTCGACGAATGCGTGGCGCTGCCCAATGAGCGGGCGGTGATCGACAAGGCCATGCGCCTGTCGATCCGCTGGGCCGAGCGCTCCAGGCGCGCCTTCGAGAGCCAGCCGAAGGGCAGGGCGCTGTTCGGCATCGTCCAGGGCGGCGATCAGCCGGACCTGCGGGTCGAGAGCGCCCGGGCGCTCGCCGCGATGGACTTTCCCGGTTATTCGATCGGCGGCCTGGCGGTCGGCGAGCCGCAGGACGTCATGCTGGCGATGATCGAGACGGTCATGCCACATTTGCCCGACGACAAGCCGCATTACCTGATGGGGGTCGGCACGCCCGACGACCTGATCGGAGCGATCGCGCGCGGCGTCGACATGTTCGACTGCGTCATGCCGACGCGCAATGGCCGCCACGGCCAGGCCTTTTCGCGTTTCGGCAAGCTCAATTTCCGCAATGCCCGCCACGCCGAGGATCCGCGGCCGGTGGACGAGACGTCGTCATGCCCGGCGGCGCGCGACTATTCGCGCGCCTATCTGCATCATCTCATCCGCACCGAGGAGATGCTGGGTTCGATGCTGGTGACCTGGATCAACCTGGCCTATTACCAGGACCTGATGGCCGGCGCCCGCGCGGCGATCGCCGCCGGCCGCTTCACCGATTATGCCGCCGAGGTGCGCGCGGGCTGGCAGCGCGGCGATCTCGCGCCTTATGGCGGCTGAGCGGGTTTACGCTGGAGCCGCGCACGCCGGGTTGCGGCACTTCGCGTGTTCGCACAAGAACCACTGCCTTCACCTCTCGCCGGCGGGGCGAGGTCGACCTTGAGCGCAGCGAAAGCTCGGGAGAGAGAGGGCAAGGCGCTCGACGACAAAGCACCATGCGAAACGCGTAAAGCCTTGTTCTGAAAGTATTATTCACCCTCTCCCGGCGCAATAGCATCGAGCGAACGCGAGATGCGTTCGCACTCGCTATCCGCGCCGACCTCCCGCGCCGGGGCGAGGTGGGGCCGGTGCTTCAGGTGCCAGAGCTCGAGGCGTGGGCAGCCACCCTCCAGCCAGCTCAGTCGATCTTGAAGTCCGACGCCTTCCAGGGCATTTTCGGATAGACCGGGTTCATGGTCTCCAAGGTGTCGCGGACGATCGACGCGACAATGCAGTTGCGCGCCCATTTGCGGTCGGCCGGCACGACATGCCAGGGCGCGGCATCGGTCGAGCAGCGCCTGAGCGCGGTCTGGTAGGCGTCCTGGAAATCACCCCAGAGCGCGCGGTCCTCCAGGTCGCCGGCGTTGAATTTCCAGTGCTTTTTGGGATCGTCGAGCCGCTCCTGCAGGCGCTCGCCCTGCTCCTTCCTGGAAATATGCAGCATGAATTTCAGGATCACCGTGCCGTTGTCGGCCAGCAGCTTTTCGAAGGCGTTGATCTGGTCGTAGCGCTCCTGGATGACATCCTTGGGGGCGAGCTTGCGCACCTTGCCGACCAGCACGTCCTCGTAATGCGAGCGGTTGAAGATGCCGATCGTGCCGCGCCGGGGCGCCGCCATGTGAATCCGCCAGAGATAGTCGTGGGCACGCTCCAGCTCATTCGGCTGCTTGAACGCGGTTACCGAAACGCCGATCGGTCCTGTCGTGTTGAACACGCCACGAACAGTACCGTCCTTGCCCGCCGTATCGGTGCCTTGCAGCACGACGAGCAGCGCCCGCTTGCCCTCGGCGTAGAGCCGGTCCTGCAGCTTGTCGATTTCGATGATGTCCTCGGCGAGCTTTGCCCTGGCGTCGTCTTCCTCGCCGAGGAACGACACCTCGCGCGGGTCGACGTCGTCGAGCTTCAGCTTGGAACCCGGCTTGACCAGAAGGTGTTTCAGGTACTTGGGGCAGGAATGCGACATGGCGTGCGACCGGGGGTTGGTGGACCGGCCCCATTGTTTGGTTCAGCTGGCGCCGGATGCAAGGGGAATGCATCCTTGGGCATGCATCCGTTCGGTCGCTTTCCGTGTTCAGGCAGGCACCAGGCGCCGCGCGGGAAGCGTCGCCTGGCCACAAGCAGGGGAGACAGCACCATGCGCAACCTGATCCTGGCCGCCGCGGCTGCCGCGGTTCTATCGCTCGCGTCGGCCGGCGCGCAGCCGCAGGAGAACTATGAGAGCTGGGCGGTCTTGCAGCCGAGCTTTCCGAGCACCGGTGGCGGCGGCATCATGATCGGCGAATACCGGCCGGTGATCGTCGGCAAGCTCTGCACGACCAATTTCACCGCGACCGAGCCGAACGGCACGGTCTATCGCAATGTCGTGGAGTTCGACGCGGTGGAAGCGCAGGGCGGCACGCTGTGCACCAACGGCCGCTGGCGCTCCGCCGACGGCAGTGCTTCGGGTACGACGCCGTTCCGGGTCTTCTTCAAGAACGGCATCGTCCGCGGTTCGCCCGAATGAAGGCACCGCCGGGCCCTGGCCGGTGGGCATCCGTCATGGCCGGGGGCTTACCAGGCGCGCCGGCAGATCCGCTGGCGGAAACCGTCATAGGTCACGACGACGCGACAGCAGCGGGTCACCCACATGGGCTCGCCCCAGGCGTTGACGCGCAGCACGCGCCGGCAGGCCGGCCCGTAGCCCCAGCCGCCGGCGACGATCGGCGCGCCGATAAAGGCCGGTCCCCAGGGACGGCGCCAGCCCCAGCCCGGGCGGTGCCAGTGATGGTGGCGACGCCAATGATGACCGTGCCAGGCGGGCCGGCCCCAGCCGCCGCCGAAGTGACGCCGATGGCCCCAACCGCCGCCGAAGTGACGATGGCCGCCCCAGCCGCCGCGGTGGAAGCCGCCACCCCGATGAAACCCGCCGCGATGGAAGCCGCCGCCGCGATGGAAGCCGCCGCGATGGCCGCCACCGCGGCGCATCTCGATCGGCAGGGTCGCCGGGCCGGCGACGGGGGCCAGTGCGACGCGCTCGTTTTGTGGTTCGGCGGCGCGGACGGGAGCCGCCGCGGTCGCCGCCAGCGCCATGGCGAGCGAGCCGAAGACGATGCCAAGGTGTGAGCCGATCTTGCGCATGGTGTCCTCCTGATCGCGCGGCACAGATCCGCGCGCGCTCAAGGCGCGGGCCCAAGGTGCGGGTTCCTGCCGCTGCTTGCCGACGTCCGGATCCTGCTCGATCCGGCTGGCCTTAACCTTCCGGCAGCTCAGCTGAACCGAAGCTGAATTTTCGTGTCATTCTCGGGACATCTCGGCCGCCGCCGGCTTGCGTGGCCGGCTTGGCATAGTGATAGTGGCGGCTCGTCTTGCCTTCGCGTTGGGGAGCGTGAAATCCATGAAGGCCATCATCGTCGGCGGCGGCATCGGCGGGCTCACCACCGCCTTGATGCTCACCGAGCGCGGCATCGACTGCGAGATCTACGAACAGGCGTCCGAGGTCCGCGAACTGGGCGTCGGCATCAACACGCTGCCGCATGCGATCAAGGAGTTGGCCGGCCTCGGCCTGCTGCCCCGGCTCGACGAGGTGGCGGTGCGCACCCATGAGCTGATCTATACCAACCGCTTCGGCCAGGAGGTCTGGCGCGAGCCGCGCGGGCTCGAGGCCGGCTTCGACGTGCCGCAATTCTCGATCCATCGCGGCCGCCTGCAGACGGTGATCCACCAGGCGGTGCGTTCGCGGCTGGGCGAAAGCCGGATCTTCACCGGCCACCGGCTGGGGTCATGGCGCGAGGACGAGGCCGGCGTCACCGCCTATTTCTTCGATCGCGAGGGACGGCACCGCCACACCGCTACCGGCGACGTACTTGTTGGAGCCGACGGCATCCACTCGACGGTTCGCGCCAGGTTGTTTCCCAATGAAGGTCCGCCGGCCTGGAACGGCATCATGTTGTGGCGCGGCGCGCTCGACTGGCCGGAATTCCTGACCGGACGCTCGATGGTGATCGCCGGCGGCATGAGCGCCAAGCTGGTGATCTATCCGATCGCCGAGGGGCTGTCGCCCGGCCGCAAGCTGACCAATTGGGCGATCGCCGCCAAGCTCGGCGACGGCTCGAGCCCGCCGCCGCGGCGCGAGGACTGGTCGCGGGTCGGCCGGTTCGAAGACATCATGCCCTATCTCAAGCGCTTCTCGATCCCCTATCTCGACGCCCAGCGGATGATCGAGGCGACCATCGAGTTCTGGGAATATCCGATGTGCGACCGCGATCCGCTGCCGCGCTGGAGCCATGGCCGGGTGACGCTCTTGGGCGACGCCGCCCATCCGATGTATCCGGTCGGCTCGAACGGCGCCTCGCAGGCCATTCTGGATGCGCGCTGCCTGGCCGACCTGCTGGTCTCGGCCGACCATCCGGTCCAGGCCTTGTGGGCCTATGAGCAGGCACGCCTGCCGGCCACCGCCCAGATCGTCCGGATGAATCGCAGCGGCGGGCCGGAAGGCGTCATCGACGCGGTGGAAGCCCGCGCGCCCGACGGTTTCACCGATATCGACAAGGTGCTGACCTTCGACGAGCGCAAGGCGATCGTCAGGGGTTATGCCTCGACCGCCGGGTTCACCCAGGACAAGGTGAACCGGGCCAAGGCCGCCTGATCCATGCCGGCAGTGCGTTTTCGGACCGGGCCGAACGGCACCTCGCGGCGGGCGCCGCCGCCCGGGGCCATGCGGCGATGGTGATCTCGGCGACCCGCCAGGCCGCCGTCCTGCTGGTGGCGACCGGGCTGTTTCTCGGTGCGACCTTTCCGATCGGCAAGCTTGCGGGCGAGGCCGGCGTGCCGCCGACCTCCTGGGTCTTTGCCATGACCTCGGGCGCGAGCCTGTTCCTGCTGGCCTGGGCGCTGCTCGCCGGCCGGCGGCTGCCGGCGTCGCGGCTGCATCTGCGCTATTACCTGATCAGCGCGCCGATCTCCTTCGTCATCCCGAACCTGATCATCTTCTTCTGCATCCCGCGCATTGGCGCCGGTCTCACCTCGGTCATGCTGGCGCTGTCGCCGGTGCTGACGCTGGCGCTCGCCCGGCTCCTGCGCATGCGCCGGCTGGATGTCGCCGGGGTCGCCGGCATCGCGCTCGGCCTCATCGGCGCGCTCATCATCATCGCCACGCGCAATGGCGGCGGGGTCGGCCAGCCGGCCGCGCTCGGCTGGGTCGCGCTGGCCTTGCTGATCCCGGCCTTCCTGGCCGCCGGCAATATCTACCGGACGCTGCATTGGCCCGACGGCGCCGATCCGCTGGCGCTGGCCGCGGCGACCAATATCACCGCCGCCGCGATGCTGTTCCTGGCGGTTTTCCTGAGCGGCGAGGGCAGTGCCGGCCTTGCCTCCTTGGCTGCGACGCCGGGATTGCTGGCGGCGCAGATCCTTTCGACCGGCATGATGCTGTCGCTGTTCTTCCGCCTGCAGCAGGTCGGCGGGCCGGTCTATCTCAGCCAGATCGGTTATGTCGCGGCCGCGGTCGGGCTCGTTTCGGGCACCGTCATGCTGGGCGAAAGCTATCCGCTGGCGACCTGGCTCGGCGCCCTGGTGATCGTCGCCGGCGTCGCGCTGGTGACCTATTCGCAGGCGCGCCAATAGCGATCGAGGATTGCATCGCCGCCGCGCTCTGGTTATGAGGGCGGCGTTCCGCCGGCCAAAGGCGGGATCGTAAGCGTTCACGAGAATCAACGCGCCAAACCCTTGAGGAGGCTTCGAGCCTTGGGGCGGCGCGTCCGGGTTCTCCCGCCGGGCCGCGGCGCGGCTCGAGCCTGTGAACGGAACTTCTCATGATGACATCTGAATTCAGCCATGCCGGCGGCCGCCGCGTCCGACGCAAATTGCCGCCGCGCTATGCCGGCATCGTCATGCCGCTGGTGCTGTCGATCCTGATGACCGCGGTGGTCTCGGCGATCTCGACCGCACTCAATCTCGGCCTGTCGGGGCCATTCCTCGGGCGCTGGACCGGCGCCTGGGCGCTGTCCTGGCTGGTCGCCTTCCCGACCTTGCTGGTGGTGCTGCCGCTGGTCCGGCGCATTGTCGGCGCGCTGGTCGAGCAGCCGAGAGCCTGAGTGGGCCTGACGACCTGAGCACTCGGGTTGTCCGTCCTTTTTTGGTCTTGCACGTGAACCTCTGCCCTTCGCCTCTCCCGGCGGGGAGGGCTCGGCCCATAGCGCGTGCGAACACATCTTGGGTTCGCTCGACGTTATGGGGCGGGAGAGGGGGCAAAGCACTCAACCGACGGGCGCCATGCGAAACGGGCGTTGCTTTGCACGGGCACCACAACTCCCTCCCCCTTGCATGTTTGCGGGACCGACTCAGCGCAGGCTGAGAGGTGCGTCGAGGCCGGTGGCCACCGGCCTCGACGCGGATGTCCGGGACCGTTTCACCCTTTGGCTCAGCACCGCGGGAGAGCATGGTCCGGCCGTCCTCTGGCTCTTGTCCTGAACAGATGCTGGGGAGGAAGTCCCGTATGCAAGGCAAGGAAGCGTCCAAACAAGAGACCGAAGGCAAGTCTACCGTGGGAATCGACGTCAGCAAGAGCTGGCTCGACATCCACGTTCTGCCCGGCGGGGAGACCCACCGTTTTGCCAATGCCGAGTTGGGCATCCGGCAGTTGAAGCGCTGGCTTCAGCGCTTTGATCTGGCGCTGGTCGTGGTCGAGGCGACCGGCAAGTGGCACCGCCAGGTTCGCCGAAGCCTGCATGCCTCGGGCGTGCCGGTTGCCGTGGTCGATCCTTATCGCGTGCGCATGTTCGCGCGTGCCACGGGCACCTTGGCCAAGACCGACCGGCTCGATGCCCGCGTGTTGGCCCTGTTCGCGCGGGCCATGAACCCGGCCCAGCGACCGCCGGCACCGGAAGCCCTCGATGCGCTCAATGAGTTGGTCAGCGCCCGCGATGCGGCCGTCGACGAACAGACAGCCCTCAAGAACCAGCGGCACGCGGTCACCGACAAGTTCCTGATCCGCCATCTCGCTCACCGTCTCACCCGGATCGCCAAGGCTATCGAAGCCATCGCCGGCGAGATCGCCAAACGCATCGCGGCCGATCCATGCCTGGCCAGACGCCACGACATTCTGATCTCGATCCCTTCGTTCGGCCCGGCGGTCGCCACGACCCTGGTGGCCGCCCTGACCGAGCTGGGGACCTGCAACATCAAACAGATCAGCCTGTTGGCGGGACTAGCCCCGATCGCCGATGATTCGGGTGAACGACAGGGCGTCCGCGTCATCTGGGGCGGACGCTCCCGGGTGCGCCGCGTTCTCTACCTGGCGGCGCTCTCGGCCACGCGCTGCAACGTCGACATGAAAAGTTTCCACGACCGCCTGATCGCCAAGGGCAAGAAGCCCAAATGCGCCCTCATCGCCGTGGCTCGAAAGCTCGTCGTCCTCGCCAACACCCTTATCGCTCAGGACCGCACTTGGGCCACTCACGCTCCAAAACAGGCTTGACCCGAAACACAGATGCTCTCCCGGCGCTAAAGCGCCGACCTCCCCCCGCCGGGGGGAGGTCGGCGGCATCCCGATGAGGTCGGCTTTCGCAACAGACGTGAATCGGCCAGCCGTGTCGGAGCTTCGACCAGCTCACGCCCCCGGAGGCGGCGGCAGGAACACCACTTCATGCTTGGCCGAGATCGCGACGACCGCCTCGGGCGTCTGCTCGGGCAGCGAATGGATGCCCCAGAACAGGTCGTAGAGCTTGCGCGTCGGGGTGACCCAGAAGAAACATTTCACCGTCTGGTCGCTCTTGTTGAAAATGCCGTGGGCCTGGCCCATCGGCAGCCGGATGACGTCGCCTGATGTGGCGGCGAAATCCCGGCCTTCCAGCACCAGGTCGAGCCGGCCCTCGAGCATATAGATGAACTCGTCCTGGGTCGGATGGATATGCGGCGGCACGAAGGTGCCCGGCGGGAAGGTCGCGTGCCATGACAGCGAGCCCTCGCTCAGCTGTTTCGGCACATAGGTCTGGCCCATGATGTTCCAGACGATCCCGTCGATCCCGGTGCCGGCCTTGGTGACCCCAGCGGTCATCGGCTGCATGATATTCTCCCCTCGCATGTGTCCGGGCCGGATCAAACCGCAAGGCCCGTCCGCGGGCAACCCGCGACTGCCGTTATGATTAGCGCGGCGGCCGGGGCGCCGCGGCGATTGCCGCACTTGAAGAGTGCCCGGCGGCACTGTCTACTCGTCAAAAATGCGGACCAAAGCTCCGCCCGGACGGCATCAAGACCGTTGGCTTGTTTTCAGCGCATCGAGGAGGAAGCGCCCCATGTCCACGAAAGTCTGGATTCCGTCGCGACGGACGATATTGACCGGGTCGGCCGGCCTGGCGCTGTCGGGCGCCGCGGCACCGGCGGTGCTGGCGCAGCCGCGTTTCCCGGCGAGGCCGGTGACGCTGATCGTGCCGTGGACGGCCGGCGGGTCGTCGGATGTCGGGTTCCGGGCGCTCGCCGAGGCGACGCAAAAACATCTCGGCGAGCGGATCGTGGTGGAGAACCGGCCGGGCGCCGGCGGCACCCTCGGGCCGGCGCAGATGGCGGCCAATGCCAAGCCCGACGGCTATACCCTGGCGCAGATGCCGATCACCATGTTCCGGTTGCCGCACATGACGCGGGTGACCTTCAACCCGCTGACCGATTTCAGCTATGTGGTCCATGTCGCCGGTTATTGCTTCGGCGTCACGGTCCGGGCCGACAGCCCGCACAAGACCATGCGCGACCTGATCGAGTTCGCCCGCGCCAAGCCCGACGAGGTGACCTATGGCACGCCGGGCGCCGGCACCTCGCTGCACATCACCATGATGGAGATCGCCAAGCGCGAGAACATCAAGTGGACCCATGTGCCGTTTCGCGGCGCGGCCGAGACCAATGCGGCGGTGCTCGGCGGCCATGTCATGGTGCAGGCCGATTCCAGCGGCTGGGCGCCGCTGGTCAATGGCGGGCAGCTCCGGCTCCTGTGCACCTGGGGCAAGAGCCGGACGAAGTCCTGGCCAACCGTTCCGACCCTCCAGGAAAGCGGCATCGACATCGTCTCGAACTCGCCCTTTGGCCTGGCCGGGCCGAAAGGCATGGACCCGGGCGTGGTCAAGATCCTGCACGACGCCTTCAAGAAGGGCATCGAGGACCCGGATCACCTGCGCGTCATGGCGCAGCTCGACCAGGAGGTCGACTATATGGACACGGCAACCTACGAGGCCTTCGTCCGCAAGACCTTCGACGAGATGAAGAGCCAGGTCGAAGGCCTCAACCTGCGCGGCTGACGCCGGTTCCGCACACGATCAGGATGGTGCTCACGATGCGCGTTGCGGATCTCGTGGCGGCGGCGGCCACTGCCGCGCTCGGCGCCTTGCTGGTGCGGGAGGGGCTGGACCTCGGCCTCGGCCGGCCGGCCAATCCGGGTTCCGGCTTCATCTTCTGGTGGATCGGCGTGATCCTGATCGCAGCCGCCGGGGCGCTTGGCCTGATCGGCCTTGCCGCGCCGCCGGCCGATCCGGTGCCAGCGGGCGAGGGGCGCTGGCAGCTGGCGCTGGCCGCCGCCGCCGCCGTGCTCGCTTATGCGCTGGTGTTCCAGCCGCTCGGCTTCATTCCCTCGACCATCGCATTGCTCACCGGCCTGTTCGTGGTGGTCGGCCGCTATGCCTGGCCGGTCGCGCTCGGGCTCGGCGCCGGCACCGCCGTCCTGTCCTGGTTCGTGTTCGCCCGGCTCCTGTCGAGCCCTTTGCCGCCCGGCCTGCTCGCCGGCATCTTGGCCGGGAGTTGAGCCATGGATCTCCTGAGCCAGCTCGGAACCGGCTTTCTGGTCGCGCTCGCGCCGGAAAACCTGTTCTACTGCCTCGCCGGCGTGGTCATCGGCACGCTGGTCGGGGTTCTGCCGGGCATCGGCCCGATCGCCGCCATGTCGCTGCTGCTGCCGGCGACGCTCGCCATCCCGCCGACCGCGGCGGTGATCATGCTGGCCGGCATCTATTACGGCTCGATGTATGGCGGCTCGACCACCTCGATCCTGGTGCGCATTCCAGGCGAGGCGGCTTCCGTCGTCACCTGCCTCGACGGCCATGAGATGGCCAAGCAGGGCCGGGCCGGCCCGGCGCTCGCCATTTCCGCCATCGGCTCGTTCATTGCCGGCACCGCCGCGCTGGTCGGGCTCGTCCTGCTGGCGCCGGTCATGGTGACCGCGGCCCTGGCCTTCGGGCCGGCCGAATATTGCGCGCTGATGGTGCTGGGCCTTTGCCTCATCGCCTATCTGTCCCAGGCCTCGGTGCTGAAATCGCTGATCATGGCGGCGATCGGCCTGGTGCTCGGCCTCGCCGGCCTCGATTCGATCACCGGCCTGCCGCGGCTGACCTTCGACCGGCTGGAACTGATCGACGGAGTTGGCCTGGTGCCGGTCGTGATGGGGCTGTTCGGGGTTGCCGAGATCCTGAAGAACCTCGAACAGGGCACCAGCCGCAGCCTGGTGCAGAGCAAGGTGACCGGCCTGATGCCGAAGCGGGCCGACTGGCTGGCCAGCCGCTTCGCCATCCTGCGCGGCACAGTGATCGGTTTCGTGCTGGGCATCCTGCCCGGCGGCGGCGCGGTGATCTCGTCCTTTGTCGCTTATGCCGTGGAAAAGCGCATTTCGAAGACGCCGGAGCGCTTCGGCCATGGCGCCATCGAGGGCGTGGCGGCGCCTGAAGCCGCCAATAATGCGGCCGCCGGCTCGGCCTTCATTCCGCTCTTGACGCTCGGCATCCCGCCCAATGCCGTGCTGGCCCTGCTGATGGGCGCGCTGATCATCCACAACGTGCCGATCGGTCCAACCCTGATCAGCCAGCGGCCCGACCTGTTCTGGGGCGTGGTCGCCTCCATGTATGTCGGCAATGTCATGCTGCTGATCCTCAATCTGCCGCTGATCGGCCTGTGGGTGCGTTGCCTGAGCGTGCCCTATGGCATCCTGTTCCCGATCATCCTGCTGCTCTGCTGCATCGGGGTGTTCTCGGTCTCCGGCCATATCTTCGACGTCTATGTGATGATCGCTTTCGGCGTCGTCGGCTGGGCGGTCGCGCGCTTCGGTTTCGAGCCGGCGCCGCTGGTGCTCGGTTTCGTGCTCGGGCCGCTCCTGGAAAACAACCTCAGGAAGGCGCTGATCCTGTCGCGCGGCAGCTGGATGACCTTCCTGGAGCGGCCGATCTCGGCGGTGTTCATCATCGCCTCGGCGGTCGTGCTGCTGACCGCG
Source organism: Phreatobacter stygius (assembly GCF_005144885.1). Lineage (NCBI taxonomy): Bacteria > Pseudomonadati > Pseudomonadota > Alphaproteobacteria > Hyphomicrobiales > Phreatobacteraceae > Phreatobacter > Phreatobacter stygius. Next base: position 7,069,493 of record NZ_CP039690.1, on the reverse strand, counting down.
CTGGTGCCCTGGATCAATGCCAAGCGCAAGGAGATAGCGGTCGAGGGGTAGGGGCGGGGCGGGATATCGAGAGGGTCTGCCTCCAGTACCCCCCAGAGCAGGTTGTCGTCCTTCGAGGATCGCACGAGAACCACCGACCCACCTCGCCCCGGCGGGGAGAGGTCGGCCGAAGGCCGGGAGAGGGGGAACTCCTTCCCGCGCGCGAACCTCCGCCAGCCATCGGCTGCTGGCGCCATCGCGCCTGAACCGCTATCGCTTGCTCATCTTTCGACAGGACCCGTTTTCATGCTGACGTTCACACGCCATCAGGCCGACCGTTTCGACCATATCGCCTTCACCCCGGAAACCCTGGTCATTGCCGGCTGGGCCGGGCGCGACGAAAAGGCGATCCATCACCATATCGAGGAGCTCGCGGCGATCGGCGTGCCGCCGCCGTCATCCGTGCCGGTGTTCTATCGCGGCGCCAATGCGCTGTTGACCCAGGCGACGCGGGTCGAGGTGCTCGGGCCCGATTCGTCAGGCGAGATCGAGCCGGTCATCGTGTCGCTCGCCGACGGCCTGTGGGTGACGGTCGGTTCCGATCACACCGACCGCAAGGCCGAAACCGTCGGCATCGCCCTGTCCAAGCAGATGTGCGCCAAGCCGGTCGCGACGGCCTTATGGAAGCTCGACGAGGTGACCGCCCATTGGGACGAGCTGATCCTGCGGTCGCATGCGGTGATCGACGGCGCCCGCGTGCTCTATCAGGAGGGCAAGCTCTCGGCGCTCCGCCCGCCGTCCGACCTGATCGCCAAATGGACGGGACACGCGACGCTGCCGCCGGCGACCGTCATGTTCGGCGGCACGCTCGGTGCCATCGGCGGCATCCGGCCGGCCGCGCGGTTCGAGATGGAATTGATCGATCCCGTGCTGAACCGGGCGATCAGCCATGCCTATGACATTGCGGATCTGCCCGTCGTCAGCTGAGGCGCGTCAGCCCTTTTTGGGTTCGCGCCGCGTCGGATCGAAATGTTTCTTCGGGCCGGTCCAGCAGTCGGTGCAATCCGCCTGCGGGGTCGGCCGACCGATCGGACCGGCTTCAGGCCGCCCGTCCGCCGGCGGTGGCCCGGCGGAAATGGCGCTCCAGCATGATCATCACGCCGAGCGCGGCCAGCGCCGCGCCGAAGGCGACGATCAGTGCGGCGGTCGGGCCGGAATGGCGGATCAGCGCGGCGAAGATCATCGGCGAAATGGCGAAGACGATGTTCTGCGGCAGCGACAGCCAGCCGGTCATGGTGGCATAGGTCTGCCAGCCGAACAGGGCGAGCGGCGCGACATTGCGCACGATGGTCATGGCGCCGGCGGCCAGGCCGTAGCCGACGACGAAGCCGATGGCGATGGCCGGCGAAGCGTTGCCGATCACCGGCAAGGCGACCGCGACCGGCATGATCGCCGCCGAGACCACGCCAATGGTGAGGATGCCGTGGCGTTTGCCGAAGGTCATTTCGGCAAGCCGCGCCGAGACCTGGGCCGGCCCCATCAGCGCGCCGGCGGCGACCGCGAAGGCCGCGGAATGGCCATAACCTTCGAGAATGCCGATGACATGTAGCGGCAGGCCCCAGGAGACGAAGCCGGTCAGCGAGAAGCCGGCCGCCATCAGGATGAAGGCCTTGCGCCGGTCGGCCGGGGTCAAGGACAGGGCGGCTGTCGCCGGTTCGCCGGGCACGCTATCGGCGTGGTTGCGGCCATTGGAGACGCGCAGGCCGAAGGCGTGGATCGGCAGGCAGACGACGAGTTGGGCGAGCGCGAACAGGAGGCAGGTGTCGCGCCAGCCGATGCTGGTGTTGAGCCAGGCGGTCAGCGGCCAGAACACGGTCGAGGACAGGCCGCCCATCAGCATCAGCAGGCCGATCGACTGGCGGGCGCGCTGGCGGTCGAGCTGGGCGAGCGCTGCGGTCGCGGCCTGGGTCAGCGACAAGGGCGTGCCGATGCCGATCACCACCCAGGCGGCGAGATAACTGACCAGGCCGGTGGCGCGCGACAGGATGACCAGGGCGATGGCCATCAGGAGCGAGCCGGCCACCATTGGCCAGTGCGCGCCATGGCGGTCGATGACCCGCCCGAGCCGCGGCGCGACCACGGCGCTGACCAGCAGCATGACCGAAATGCCGGCAAAAATGCCTTCGCCGGTCAAGCCGAGCTCGGCGGTGAGCGGGCCGGCCATGGTCGAGGGCAGGTAATAGGTCGTGCCCCAGCCGAACACCTGGGTGATGGCAAGGAGACCAGCGACGCGGGTGGTGGCGGGGTTTGTCGGGACGGGCGGACTCGGCATTTCCCGTCAAAATTGCTTGAGCGGGCAGGGGCTTACAACCCTGAGAAAAAGCGCGGCTGCTCAGCGTCCTCGGGCCGCTGCGAGCCGCGATCCCGCCGGGCGCAGCGATCGCCGGCGCCGCGACGGGCAAGCCGATCGACGGCGTCGTCGGGCGCGCGGCGCAGCCCGCGATTGAACCGGGCCGGCCCTGCCGGCGGGCCCTTGCGCCTTTGCCGTGTAGCGCATCACGCGCTGCCTGCTTTTATCGCTTGGCACGATTGGCGGCAGCCGCCCATACTCGGGCCAAGTGGCCGGCTAACGGCTGCACGGGCGAACGGCACCGACAGGGGAACTTTATGGCTGTGGATCAAACATACCGGCGGCTGAGCCGCCGCTCGCTCATCAAGCTGACCGCCGCGGGCGGCTTGGCCTCGGCGCTGCCTTCCACCTTCCTGTGCCCCGAAGCCCTGGCGCAGGGCCGCAAGGTGCTCAACACGATGATCACGCCCGAGCCGCCGATCGCCGTGCCGGGTATCAACAACCAGGGCCCGACGCTGATCGTCGGCAGCAAGCTGTTCGAAGGTCTTTTGTCCTATTCGCCGCGGCTCGGCGCGCGGCCGGCGCTGGCCAAGTCCTGGGAGGTCGGGTCCGATGACCTGACCTATACGTTCAACCTGCAGACCGGCGTAACCTGGCATGACGGCAAGCCGTTCTCGGCCGACGACGTGGTGTTCAACCTCACCAAGCTGCATCCGGAGGTGAACCCGCGCCTGCGCGCCACCCTCGCCAATATCGAAAGCGCCGTCGCCAAGGATCCGGCCACCGTCGTCATCAAGCTGAAGACGCCGTTCGAGCCGTTCATCCTGAATTTCGACGCGACCACGCTGCCGATGCTGCCGAAACACCTCTATGAGGGCACCGACGTCCGCAACAATCCGGCGAACCAGAACCCGGTCGGGACCGGCCCGTTCCGCTTCGGCGAATGGCAGCGCGGCAATTTCATCCGCTTCGTCAAGTTCGACAAATATTGGCAGCCGGGCAAACCGACGCTCGACGAGATCGTCTATCGCATCATTCCCGATTCCAACCTGCGCGGCGTCGCGCTGCAGTCGGGCCAGGTGCAGATGGCCGCCTTCAACGACATCGAGGCCTTCGACGTGCCGCGCTTCCGCGGCCTGCCCAATCTGGAGGTCGCGATCAACGGCTGGGAGCTGTTCGCGCCCCTGTCCTGGATCGACATCAACAACCGGGTGAAGCCGCTCGACAACCCGAAAGTGCGGCGGGCGCTGTCGATGGCGATCGACCGCAACTTCATCCTGAACCGGCTGTGGTTCGGTGTCGGCAAGGTGGCGACCAGCCCGATCTGCTCGTCGACCAAGTTCCACGACGCCTCGGTCCGGCTGCCGGCGTTCAGCGTCGCCGAGGCGAACAAGCTGCTCGACGAGGCCGGCCTGCCGCGCAAGGCCGACGGCACGCGCTTCGAACTGCGCTTCATGACGCTGCCTTACGGCGAGATCTGGAACCGGCTCGGCGAATATATCCGCCAGGCCTTCGGCCAGATCGGCGTCAAGCTGAATGCGGAAGCCGTGGATGCCGCCACCTGGGCGCGCCGGGTCGGCGAGTGGGACTACGACCTGACGGTCAATTTCGTCTACCAGTGGGGCGATCCGACCATTGGGGTCGAGCGCACCTATGTCTCGTCGAACATCCAGAAGATCACCTTCACCAACACCATGGGCTATTCCAATCCGAAGGTCGACGCGGCCTTCCTGAAGGCCCGCCAGTCGGCCAAGGCGGAGGATCGGCAGGCGGCCTTCAGCGAGGTGCAGAAGATCCTGGTCGACGAGATGCCGGTGATCTGGCTGTTGGAACTCGCCTTCCCGACGATCACCGACAAAAGGCTGAAAAACGTCATCACCTCGGCGACCGGCATCCATGACAATTTTGCCGGCGTGACATTGGGGTGAGCGGAGTGACGCAGTCCCGGATCCGGGTCATCTGACATGGATGCCTCCCATTTCCTCATGTTCCTCGTCCAGCGCCTGATCAAGGCGCTGGGCGTGGTGATCGGCGTGGTCATCCTCGCCTTCTTCCTGGTCAGGCTGGCGCCGGGCGATCCGGCGCTGGTCATCGCCGGCCAGTCGGGGGCGGCCGACGCGCAGTTCCTCGCCCAGTTGCGCCAGCAGTTCGGCCTGGACAAGTCGCTCGGCACGCAGCTGTTGATCTATCTCAAGGGCATAGCCACACTCGATTTCGGTTATTCGCACCGGGTCCAGCGCACCGTCGGCAGCCTGATCGCCGAGCGCCTGCCGGCGACCATCCTGTTGACCGCGACCGCCTTCATCTTCGCCGTCTCGGTCGGCGTCACGCTCGGCGTGCTGGCGGCGCGCCGGGTCGGCACCTGGGCCGACAGCCTGATCACCGTCATCGCGCTGACCTGCTACGCCACGCCGCTGTTCTGGGTTGGCCTGATCTTCATCCTGGTGTTTTCGATCTGGCTGAACTGGCTGCCGGCGATCGGCATGTATTCGATCGGCGAGGACTTGCACGGCCTCGCGTTCGCCTGGGACGTGGCGCAATACCTGGTCCTGCCGTCGCTCACCCTCGGCCTGTTCTTCATGGCGCTTTACGCCCGGCTGACCCGCGCCTCGATGCTCGAGGTGGCGACCCAGGACTTCGTCCGCACCGCCCGCGCCAAGGGCCTGAAGGAGGGCCCGATCGTGCGCCGGCACATTCTCAGGAACGCGCTGCTGCCGGTCATCGGTTTTGCCGGCGTCCAGGCCGGTACCATTGTCGGCGGCTCGGTGCTGGTCGAAACGGTCTTCGCCTGGCCGGGCGTCGGCCGGCTCGCCTTCGAGGCCTTGCTGGCGCGTGACTACAACCTGCTGCTCGGCGTGTTCATCGTGACCTCGGCCATGGCGGTCGTGATCAACCTGATCACCGATGTGATCTATGCGCTGGTCGATCCGCGCATCGAGGTGGGCGCATGACCTCGTTCTGGAAACGCTTCTCCAAAAATGTCGGGGCCGTGATCGGCCTGGCGATCATGGCGGTGGTGCTCGTCCTGGCGGTGTTCGGTCCCTGGATCGCGCCCGGCAATCCCTGGGACATGGCGGGTTCGCCGGTGTCGCCGCCGCTCGACGAGGGCCATCTCCTCGGCACCGACATGCTCGGCCGCGACGTCTGGGCGACCATTGTCCACGGCGCCCGGGTCTCGCTCCTGATCGGCGCGGTCTCGACCGCGGCGGCGCTCTTGATCGGCGTGACGCTCGGCGCCTTCGCCGGTTATGCCGGCGGCCTGATCGACGACCTGATCATGCGTTTCACCGAGTTTTTCCAGGCGATCCCGAGCTTCGTGCTGGCCTTGTTGATCGTGGCGATCTTCCAGCCCTCGGTCGCCTCCATCGTGCTGGCGGTGGCGATCGTCTCCTGGCCGCCGGTGGCACGCGTGGTGCGCGGTGAATTCCTGTCGCTCCGCTCGCGCGAATTCGTCCAGGCCGCGGTCGTCCTCGGGCAGGGCACCTGGACCATCGTGTTCCGCCAGATCCTGCCCAATGCCCTGTCGCCGATCGTCGTGCTGGCGTCCTTCATGGTGGCGACCGCCATCCTGCTGGAGGCCGCGCTGTCGTTTTTGGGCCTCGGCGATCCCAATGTGATGAGCTGGGGCTTCATGATCGGTTCGGGGCGCTCGACCATCCAGCTCGCCTGGTGGACCAGCGTGTTTCCCGGCATCGCGCTGTTCCTGACCGTGCTTGCCCTCAACCTGATCGGGGAGGGGCTGTCGGATGCCCTCAACCCGCGCCTGCATGACCGAGGTGGCGAATGACCGGGCCGCTGCTTTCGGTGAAGAACCTGACCGTCGCGCTGCCGCCGGGCGGCGACCGGCCGGAGGCGATATCGGACGTCTCCTTCGATCTGTCGCCCGGCGAGGTCTTGTGCATCGTCGGCGAATCCGGGTCGGGCAAGTCGATCGCCGCCTCGACCATCATGGGGCTTTTGCCGAAGCGCCTGCCGGTGACCTCCGGTTCGGTCATCTTCGAGGGCCAGGACATCCTGGAGCTGAGCGCCGAGGCCAAGCGCTCGCTGCGCGGCCGCCGGGTCGCGATGATCTTCCAGGAGCCGATGACGGCGCTCAACCCGATCATGCCGATCGGCAAGCAGATCGCCGAGGTGATGGAGGCCCATGACGTCGGCGATCCCGGCTCGCGCCGGGTCAAGGCGCTGGAACTCCTGGCGAGCGTCGGCATTCCCGATCCCGCGCGCACGATCGACGCCTATCCGTTCCGGCTCTCCGGCGGCCAGCGCCAGCGCGTCATGATCGCCATGGCGCTGGCGCTCGAACCGGCGGTGCTGATCGCCGACGAGCCGACCACCGCGCTCGACGTCACCACCCAGGCGCAGATCCTCAGGCTGATCCGTGACCTGCAGGCGACCAAGGGCACCGGCGTCTTGTTCATCACCCACGACTTCGGCGTGGTCGCCGACATCGCCGACCGGGTCGCCGTGATGAGCAAGGGCCGGATCGTCGAGATCGGCACCCGCGACGAGGTGCTGAACGCGCCGCGCCATCCCTATACCCAGCGGCTGATCGCCGCCGTGCCGCATTTCGCCGCGATTTCGCGCGCCGCGGTGACGACCGCGCCGCTGCTCGACATTCGCGACGTCTCGAAAGTGTTCCACCGCGGCGGGTTCCTGATCAAGCGCAGCGAGGTGAAAGCGGTCAACGACGCCTCGCTGGTGGTCGCGCGCGGCGAGACGGTCGGACTGGTCGGCGAATCGGGGTCGGGCAAGTCGACGCTGGCGCGCTGCGTCGTCCGGCTCTACGACCCGACAGCCGGCGCCATCCTGTTCAACGGCGTCGATATCGCGCCGCTCGGCAAGGCCGCGATGAAGCCCTTGCGCAAGAAGATCCAGATGGTGTTCCAGGATCCCTTCGCCTCGCTCAATCCGCGCCGGCGGATCGGCGACATCATTGCCGAAGGTCCGGTAACCCATGGCGTGTCGCGGGATGTGGCGCTTGGCCGCGCCCGTGAGCTCCTGGCCCTTGTCGGCCTCGATGCCGGTGCCATCGAGCGTTTTCCCCATGAGTTTTCCGGCGGCCAGCGCCAGCGCATCGGGCTCGCCCGGGCGCTGGCGCTCGATCCGGAACTCCTGGTGGCCGACGAGCCGGTCTCGGCGCTCGACGTCTCGGTCCAGGCCCAGGTGCTCGACCTGATCGCCGATCTCAAGGCCCGGCTTGGGCTGACCATGCTGTTCATCACCCATGACCTGCGCATCGCCGCCCAGATCTGCGACCGGATCGCGGTGATGAAACAGGGCGAGATCGTCGAGCTCGGCCCGACCCGCGACGTCTTCGAAACCCCGCGCCACGCCTATACGAAAGAACTCCTGGCGGCGATCCCCGGCCGGGCCTGGGAAGCGACGCGCAGCGCGCCGGTTCAGCCTGCCTCTTGATCCGGCGCGCGGAATGTGGTCACTCCCATGCCGACGCGGGTATAGCTCAGTGGTAGAGCAGCAGCCTTCCAAGCTGAATATGCGGGTTCGATTCCCGCTACCCGCTCCAGCACCCCCCGCCACATCAATGCCGCTAGGCCGTTGTCATCACGGGCCTTTTGCGTGCTGGAGACGTCACGCCCGCTGATCTGTCCGTTCTCGCGTGCGTGGGCGGGCTGCCACTGGAAGATCCGTGGGCGCGCGCGGCCATCCTGCCTGTCCCGGCGGCTGCCGCGGGACCATTCGACGGCTTACGGTCGCAGCCGCGGGCGCCGGCGAACGCCTGCCGAAACCACCCGGCTCACGGCCGCCGCCACCCCCGGCCGGCAGCCCCCGGCACGATCTTCATCAGGAGTTGTGAAGACTTGCCGGAACTGGCTCTTGCAGAACCGGCGAATTCACACTATCCCCACGCCCCGAGATGTGGTCGTTCCGGCCGCAGGTTCCAATTCGATCCGTCGAGAGGCGTCCCATGGCCAAGGAAAAGTTCGCACGCACTAAGCCGCACTGCAACATCGGCACGATCGGTCACGTCGACCATGGCAAGACGTCGCTGACGGCGGCGATCACCAAGGTTCTGGCGGAGAGCGGTGGCGCGACGTTCACGGCCTATGACCAGATCGACAAGGCGCCGGAAGAGAAGGCGCGTGGCATCACGATCTCGACGGCGCATGTCGAATACGAGACGAAGAACCGCCACTACGCCCATGTCGACTGCCCCGGCCACGCCGACTATGTGAAGAACATGATCACCGGCGCGGCGCAGATGGACGGCGCGATCCTGGTGGTTTCGGCCGCCGACGGCCCGATGCCGCAGACCCGCGAGCACATCCTTTTGGCCCGCCAGGTCGGCGTGCCGGCGCTGGTGGTGTTCCTGAACAAGGTCGACATGGTCGACGACGCCGAGCTCCTCGAGCTGGTCGAGCTCGAGGTGCGCGAGCTCCTGTCCAAGTACGACTTCCCCGGCGACGACATTCCGATCACCAAGGGTTCGGCGCTGTGCGCGCTGGAGAACCGCGAGCCGGCGATCGGCCATGACGCGGTGCTGGCGCTGATGGAAACCGTCGACGCCTACATCCCGCAGCCGGAGCGTCCGATCGACCAGCCGTTCCTGATGCCGATCGAAGACGTGTTCTCGATCTCGGGCCGCGGCACTGTGGTCACCGGTCGCGTCGAGCGCGGCATCGTCAAGGTTGGCGAAGAAGTCGAAATCGTCGGCATCAAGGACACCACCAAGACGGTGGTCACCGGTGTCGAAATGTTCCGCAAGCTCCTGGACCAGGGCCAGGCCGGCGACAATATCGGCGCGCTCCTGCGCGGCACCAAGCGCGAGGACGTCGAGCGCGGCCAGATCCTGTGCAAGCCGGGTTCGGTCAAGCCGCACACCAAGTTCAAGGCCGAGGCCTATATCCTGACGAAGGAGGAGGGTGGCCGTCACACGCCGTTCTTCACCAATTATCGTCCGCAGTTCTACTTCCGCACGACCGATGTCACCGGCATCGTGCATCTTCCCGAGGGCACCGAGATGGTCATGCCGGGCGACAACATCGCCATGACGGTCAACCTGATCGTGCCGATCGCCATGGAAGAGAAGCTGCGCTTCGCCATCCGCGAAGGCGGCCGCACCGTCGGTGCCGGCGTCGTCGCAACCATCATCGAGTGATCGCATCGAACGATTGATCGCCGAGCCGCGGGGGACTATATCCTGCGGCTCGTCCGGCGGTTCTTCTTAGGGGTATAGCTCAGCTGGTAGAGCGGCGGTCTCCAAAACCGCAGGTCGCGGGTTCGAACCCTGCTGCCCCTGCCAAATTCGAAAACCCCGGCGATCGCATCGCCGGGGTTTTTCTTTTTGGCGCCATCCCGGCCAGCCTTGGATCATGCCATGACGATGCAGCGGACACAGGGGCAGACCCAGCCGGCCTGGCGGGAGCGGGTGACCTTCGCCTATCTCGAGGAGCCGCCGTTCTGCCGGCGCGAGGCCGACGGGCAGGTGGCGGGCTGCGATGTCGAACTCGCCCGCCACGTGCTGGCCGCGGCCGGCGCCGGACCGGTCGATTTCGTCATGGCCGAATTCGCCGACCTGCTGCCGGGCCTGGTGGACGGACGCTGGACCATGACGACAGGGCTGTTCATCACCGCCGAACGGGCAAGGCAGGTCGCCTTCAGCCGGCCGGTCTGGGCGCTGCCCGACGGCCTGCTGGTGGCCGCGGGCAATCCGAAGCGGCTGACCGGCTACGGTTCGATCGCGCGCGACGCCAAGGCGCGCCTCGGCGTGATCGAGGGCCAGATCCAGCATGACGCGGCGCGTGCCGGCGGCATCCCGCCGGAGCGAATCGTTGTCTATGCGACCCAAGGCGAGGCGGCCGAGGGCGTCGGCCAGGGCGAGGTCGAGGCCTATGCCAGCGTCGCCATGGCGCACCGGGGTTATCTGGCGAAGACCGGGGCCTCGGCTTTCGCGGTCGTCGATGTCGCGGGGCCGGCCCGGGCCGGCGGTTTTGCCTTCAGCCGGGCCAATGACGGCCTGGCGCAGGCGGTCGACGCGGCGCTGGCCGGATTTCTCGGCACGCCCGCTCATCGGGCGCTGATGGCGCGCCATGGCTTCGGTGCGGCCGAGGTCGATCGTATCGCGACAGCGTCCTGATCTGCTGCGCCGGGACGCCGCACCGGCGGCGTTTTCCTTGACGCCTCGCCCGGTTTCGGTTAGCAGACCCTCTCCCTGCCGGCCCGGTGACGGACATCCGGCGGGACGCGCTTCCTTCTTGAGAGGCCGATGCGCCGGCTCTGGTCCGAAACGGGCCGGGGCGGTGATCGGCCTTGTTCGGATTCAGTTCATGGCCAAGACCAACCCGTTCGAGTTCATGCAGCAGGTGCGCCAGGAGGCCAACAAGGTCACCTGGCCGTCCCGCAAGGAAGTCGGGATCACCACGTTGATGGTCTTCATCTTCATGGTCGTGTCGGCGATCTTCTTCTTTGCCGCTGATTCGGTCATTCGCTGGGGCGTCCAGGCGCTCCTTTCGGTCGGCAGCTGATCGGGAGGACGTCATGGCCAAGCAGTGGTACGTCGTTCACGCCTATTCGAACTTCGAGAACAAGGTCGCCGAGGCGATCCGCGAGGGTGCGGCCCAGCGCGGCCTGTCCGAACTGTTCGAGGACATCCTGGTGCCCAAGGAGCGGGTGGTTGAGGTGCGCCGCGGCCGCAAGGTCGACACCGAGCGCAAGTTCTTCCCCGGCTATGTCCTGGTGAAGATGGACATGACCGATCAGGCCTATCACCTGATCAAGAACACCCCGAAGGTGACCGGCTTCCTCGGCGCCGACAAGAAGCCCATGCCGATCCCGGAAGCCGAGGCGATGCGCATCGCCCAGCAGGTCCAGGAAGGCGTCGACCGTCCGAAGGCCACCGTGTCCTTCGAGGTCGGCGAGAAGGTCAAGGTCAATGACGGTCCCTTCGCTTCGTTCGAAGGCTTCGTCGAAGAGGTCGACGACGCCCGCGCCCGGGTCAAGGTCGCGGTCTCGATCTTCGGCCGGCCGACGCCGGTCGAACTGGAATTCGGTCAGGTCGACAAGCTCTGACCAATCGGCCGGCCGGGCTTTTCGCCCGGGCGGCCGGCATGCCGGAGCGGTCAAGCCGTTCCGTTCACCCGTGGGAGGCGAGGAGCGGCGGTCCGCCAGCGCTCCGAACCCGACCACGAAACCCAACCCGACGACCCCTCGAGGGGTCTGTTAGGAGGTCATCATGGCGAAGAAAATCGTCGGCTTTATCAAGCTGCAGGTGCCGGCGGGTGCCGCTAACCCGTCGCCGCCGATCGGTCCCGCGCTCGGCCAGCGCGGTCTGAACATCATGGAATTCTGCAAGGCCTTCAATGCGAAGACCCAGCAGATGGAAAAGGGCGTGCCGATCCCGGTGATCATCACCGCGTATCAGGACCGTTCCTTCACCTTCGAAATGAAGCAGCCCCCGGTGAGCTACTTCATCAAGAAGGCGGCCAAGATCGACAAGGGCCATCCGACCACCGGCAAGGGTTTCGCCGGCAAGATCACGCGCGCCCAGATCGCCGAGATCGCCAAGGCGAAGATGGTCGACATGAACTGCGACACGGTCGACTCGGCCTCGTCGATGATCGAAGGCTCGGCCCGTTCCATGGGCCTCGAGGTCGTGGGGTAAGATCATGAGCGGCAAGCGTTTTCGTAAAGCTGTCGAAGGTATCGACGCCAGCAAGACCTACGCCATCGACGAAGCGGTGAAGCTCATCAAGGAGCGCGCCACCGCCAAGTTCGACGAGACTGTCGAGATCGCGATGAATCTCGGCGTCGATCCCCGCCATGCCGACCAGATGGTTCGCGGCGTGTGCAACCTGCCGAACGGCTCCGGCCGGACGCTGCGGGTTGCCGTGTTCGCGCGCGGTCCGAAGGCCGAAGAGGCCCTCAAGGCCGGTGCCGATATCGTCGGTGCCGAGGATCTGGTCGAGATCGTCCAGAGCGGCAAGATCGAGTTCGATCGCTGCATCGCGACGCCCGACATGATGGGTCTGGTCGGTCGCCTCGGCAAGGTGCTCGGCCCGCGCGGCATGATGCCGAATCCGAAGGTCGGAACCGTCACCATGGACGTGACCAGCGCGGTGAAGGCCTCCAAGGGCGGCGCCGTCGAGTTCCGCGTCGAGAAGGCCGGCATCATCCACTCGGCGGTCGGCAAGGCCTCGTTCGATCAGTCGAAGCTGATCGAGAACATCAAGGCCTTCGCTGACGCAGTTGTGAAGGCCAAGCCGACCGGCGCGAAAGGCACCTATGTTCAGAGGATCGCGATTTCCTCGACCATGGGTCCGGGCGTGAAAGTCGATGCGGCTAGCGTTCTGAACGGCTGATTTCAGCCCTGAGGCGTTGAAAACGGACGGCGCACCACTTATCTGCCGTGGTGCGCCCTCCGGGTCTTCCGGGAGCTGTCGCGCGATTGTCAATGAAAAAATTGTATTCGCCACTTGGCAAGTGGAACAGCCTTTGCTAGATGAGCCGACCTGGGGTGTGGGTGACCGCGCCCCGATTCCGTTTGGGCCATGGATCGCTGTGGAGTTTTGCGGCGGTCATCAGCGAGGATCTGACGGCGGAGTGATCCGGGACCTCGATCAGAGTCCGATACGAATTTAACAAGCTTCCGTTCGGGGCAACCCGGGCGGCAAGGCCAGCCGAATTTGTCTCCGCGCCGAAGGGTCAGGAGAAGAGGCGGCTGGAATGTCCTGTCCGAGACTGCAGGCGAGGGGGGGCTTCCCCTTCTTAATCGCCAAGCCTGCACAGACGGGTGAAGACCGTTTCACCGGCGGCAACGCCGAAGGACCGGTTCGAACTCAATGCACCTCGGCCGACGGATGGCGACATCCGGCGGTGTCCTGAGGGGACAGGGCCGAACGTCGATCGTTCGGTGTCCGGCTCGAAACCGGAAGCCGATCATCGGCAGGTGCAACCCGAGGGGCCCGCGAGGGCACCTCGACCCAGAGAGAGCACAAAGTGGATCGCGCGGAAAAGAAAGAGCTCGTCGGCTCGCTCAAGGAGGTCTTCCAGACCTCGAGCGTTGTCGTCGTCGCTCACTATTCCGGCCTCACAGTCGCGCAGATGCAGGACCTCCGTCGCAAGATGAAGGCCCAGGGCGCGTCGGTGAAGGTCGCAAAAAACCGCCTCGCGAAGATCGCTCTCGAAGGCACGGACGTCGCGTCCATTGGAGCCCTGTTGACGGGCCCCACGATCCTGGCGGTCAGCCATGATCCGGTCGCGGCACCGAAGGTCGCCGTCGAATTCGCCAAGGCTCACGACAAGTTCGTGGTCCTCGGTGGTGCGATGGGTAAGACCGCTCTGAACCCCGACGCAGTGAAGGCGCTCGCCACACTGCCGTCGCTCGACGAACTGCGCGCCAAGATCGTGGGCCTCATCCAGGCTCCCGCGACCAAGATCGCCCAGCTCTCGACCGCGCCTGCTGCCAAGCTTGCGCGTGTGTTCGGCGCTTATGCCAATCGAGACAAGGCTGCGTGAGGCTCCTCTCACACTCTAACGGTTCGAACCGATCAATAAGGAAGATTTGAAATGGCTGATCTCGCCAAAATCGTCGAAGAACTCTCGTCGCTGACCGTCCTCGAGGCGGCTGACCTCGCCAAGATGCTCGAAGAAAAGTGGGGCGTCTCGGCCGCCGCCGCCGTTGCGGTTGCCGCTGCTCCGGCTGGTGGCGCTGCCGCCGCCGTCGAAGAGCAGACCGAGTTCACCGTGCTTCTTGCCGCCGTCGGCGACAAGAAGATCGAGGTGATCAAGGAAGTCCGCGCCATCACGGGCCTCGGCCTGAAGGAAGCCAAGGACCTGGTCGAAGCCGCTCCGAAGGCCGTCAAGGAAGGCGTGACCAAGGACGAAGGCGAAAAGCTGAAGAAGCAGCTGGAAGCCGCCGGCGCCAAAGTCGAATTGAAGTGATGTGACGTGCGGGCGGTCCTTCGGGGCCGCCCGCAGGTTTCCCCCGTCGCGGGCGACCGCGGCGGGTTTAGGCGCCGCATCGCGGCGAGATTTCGATCCGCGGGTTTGCCCCCGCGCAGTGCAACAGGTGTCGAACGCTTGACCGGACGGTCCAGGGTCGTGAAATCCGACCCGTTTTGGACCGTCCGGTCAGGCGTCTGCGGAGAGATGGTTCACTCATGACCGTCTCTGCCGCTGGGACCAGGGCCGCCGCCGACGCCGAGCGGCCCAAGCGAGGGAGCGACATGGCTCAGACCTTCACCGGCCGCAAGCGGTTCCGCAAGTTCTTCGGTAAAATCAGGGAAGTCGCGACGATGCCGAACCTCATCGAGGTTCAGAAATCGTCATACGACCAGTTCCTGATGGTCGAGGAACCGCGAGGCGGACGCCTCGACGAGGGGCTGCAGGCGGTCTTCAAATCGGTGTTTCCGATCACCGATTTCTCCGGCAGCGCCATGCTGGAGTTCGTGAAATACGAGTTCGAGCCGCCGAAATACGACGTTGACGAGTGCCGCCAGCGCGGCATGACCTTTGCCGCGCCCTTGAAGGTGACGCTGCGCCTGATCGTGTTCGATGTGGACGCCGACACCGGCGCCAAGTCGGTCAAGGACATCAAGGAACAGGACGTCTACATGGGCGATATCCCGCTCATGACCTCGAACGGCACCTTCATCGTCAACGGCACCGAGCGCGTCATCGTCTCGCAGATGCACCGTTCGCCGGGCGTGTTCTTCGATCACGACAAGGGCAAGACCCACTCCTCGGGCAAGCTCCTGTTCGCCGCCCGCATCATTCCCTATCGCGGCTCCTGGCTCGACATCGAGTTCGACGCCAAGGACATCGTCTTCGCGCGTATCGACCGCCGCCGGAAGATCCCGGTGACGTCGCTGCTCTATGCGCTCGGCATGGACAATGAAGAGATCCTGTCGACCTTCTACAACCACATCACGGTTTCGAAGGACAAGAAGGACGGCTGGCGGATGCCTTACGACCCGGCGCGTATGCGCGGGTACAAGACGACCACCGACCTGATCGACGCCGACAGTGGCGAAGTCGTGCTGGAAGCCGGCAAGAAGCTCGCCGTGCGCGATGCCAAGAAGCTGGCCGAAAAGGGCCTGAAGGCGCTCCGCATGACCGCGGAAGAGCTGTCCGGCCGCTACCTCGCCGAAGACATGGTCAACATGAAGACCGGTGAGATCTATGCCGAGGCCGGCGACGAGATCACCGAGAAGATGCTGAAGATGCTGGTGGCCGAGGGCTATCACGACATCGAGACGCTCGACATCGACCACATCACCATTGGCGGCTATATCCGCAACACGCTGGTCGGCGACAAGAACATGACGCGCGAAGACGCGCTGTTCGACATCTACCGGGTGATGCGCCCGGGCGAGCCGCCGACGGTGGACACCGCGGAAGCGATGTTCCATTCGCTGTTCTTCGACAGTGAGCGCTACGACCTGTCAGCGGTCGGCCGCGTCAAGATGAACATGCGCCTCGACCTGACCGCCGAGGACACCGTGCGCATCCTGCGCAAGGACGACATCCTGGCGGTGGTCAAGACGCTGGTCGAACTGCGCGACGGCAAGGGCGAGATCGACGATATCGACCACCTCGGCAACCGCCGGGTGCGTTCGGTCGGCGAGCTCATGGAGAACCAGTACCGCGTCGGTCTGCTGCGCATGGAGCGGGCGATCAAGGAGCGCATGTCGTCGGTCGAGATCGACACCGTCATGCCGCAGGACCTGATCAACGCCAAGCCGGCGGCTGCCGCCGTGCGCGAGTTCTTCGGTTCCTCGCAGCTCTCGCAGTTCATGGACCAGACCAATCCGTTGTCGGAGATCACCCACAAGCGCCGCCTGTCGGCGCTTGGACCGGGCGGTCTGTCGCGCGAGCGTGCCGGCTTCGAGGTGCGCGACGTGCACCCGACGCATTACGGCCGCATCTGCCCGATCGAGACGCCGGAAGGCCCGAATATCGGTCTGATCAACTCGCTCGCGACCTTTGCGCGCGTCAACAAATACGGCTTCATCGAAACGCCCTACCGCAAGGTGCGTGACGGCCGGGTCACCGACGAGGTGATCTATCTGTCGGCCATGGAAGAGGGCAAATATGCCGTCGCCCAGGCCAACGCGCCGATCGACAAGTCGGGCAAGTTCGTCGAGGACCTGATCATCTGCCGCCAGGCCGGTGAAGTCCTGCTGCTGCCGGTCGATCGCGTCGACTTCATGGACGTGTCGCCGAAGCAGCTGGTGTCGGTCGCCGCCGCGCTCATCCCGTTCCTCGAGAACGATGACGCCAACCGCGCTCTGATGGGCTCGAACATGCAGCGCCAGGCCGTGCCGCTGGTGAAGGCGGATGCGCCCTTCGTCGGCACCGGCATGGAAGCGGTGGTGGCCCGCGATTCGGGAGCGGCGATCGCCGCCCGCCGGACCGGCGTGGTCGACCAGGTCGATGCGACCCGTATCGTTATCCGCGCGACCGAAGATCTCGATCCGACCAAGTCGGGCGTCGACATCTACCGGCTGATGAAGTTCCAGCGTTCCAACCAGAACACCTGCATCAACCAGCGTCCGCTGGTGCGTGTCGGCGACATCGTCAAGAAGGGTGAGATCCTGGCCGACGGCCCGTCCACCGATCTCGGCGATCTGGCGCTCGGCCGCAACGTGCTCGTCGCGTTCATGCCGTGGAACGGCTACAACTTCGAGGACTCGATCCTGCTGTCCGAGCGGATCGTCAAGGAAGACGTGTTCACCTCGATCCATATCGAGGAGTTCGAGGTCATGGCCCGCGACACCAAGCTGGGCCCTGAGGAAATCACGCGCGACATTCCGAACGTGTCGGAAGAGGCGCTGAAGAACCTCGACGAGGCCGGCATCGTCTATATCGGCGCGGAAATGCAGCCGGGCGACATCCTGGTCGGCAAGATCACGCCGAAGGGCGAAAGCCCGATGACGCCGGAAGAGAAGCTCCTGCGGGCGATCTTCGGTGAAAAGGCCTCGGATGTGCGCGACACCTCGCTGCGCGTGCCCCCGGGTGTCACCGGCACGGTCGTCGAAGTCCGCGTGTTCAACCGTCATGGCGTCGACAAGGACGAGCGCGCCCAGGCGATCGAGCGCGAGGAGATCGAACGGCTCGCCAAGGACCGCGACGACGAGCAGGCGATCCTCGACCGCAACGTCTACGGCCGCCTGGCCGAAGTCCTGGAGAACAAGACCGGCATCGCCGGGCCGAAGGGCTTCAAGAAGGACACCGTGCTGACCCGCGACATCATCACGGAATTCCCCCGTGGTCAGTGGTGGGCCTTCGGCGTCGCCGACGATGCGCTGATGGCCGAAATCGAGGCCATGCGGAAGCAGTACGACGAATCGAAGCGCCGCCTCGAGCAGCGCTTCCTCGACAAGGTCGAAAAGCTCCAGCGCGGCGACGAACTGCCGCCGGGCGTCATGAAGATGGTCAAGGTCTTCGTGGCGGTGAAGCGCAAGATCCAGCCGGGCGACAAGATGGCCGGCCGGCACGGCAACAAGGGTGTCGTGTCGCGGATCGTGCCGCTGGAGGACATGCCGTTCCTCGAGGACGGCACGGCGGTCGACATCGTGCTGAACCCGCTCGGCGTGCCGAGCCGCATGAATGTCGGTCAGATCCTGGAGACCCATCTGGGCTGGGCCGCGGCCGGTCTCGGCAAGATGGTCGGACAGGCCTACGACGCCTATATGAAGTCGAGGGACGTCAAGCCGCTGAAGGAAACCTTCGCCAAGATCTATGGCGACGACCCGCAGATCACCGTGCTGGACGAGCCGAACCTGGTGGAACTCGCGCGCAATACGCGTCGCGGCGTTCATTTCGCCACGCCGGTCTTCGACGGCGCCAAGGAAGCCGACATCGAGAAGATGCTGGATACCGCCGGCCTGAACCATTCCGGTCAGGTGAAGCTGTTCGACGGCAAGACCGGCGAGAGCTTCGATCGTCAGGTGACGGTCGGCTATATCTACATGCTGAAGCTGCACCACCTCGTGGACGACAAGATCCACGCCCGTTCCATCGGTCCCTACTCGCTCGTCACCCAGCAGCCGCTGGGCGGCAAGGCGCAGTTCGGCGGCCAGCGCTTCGGCGAAATGGAAGTCTGGGCGCTCGAGGCCTATGGCGCGGCCTATACGCTGCAGGAGATGCTGACGGTGAAGTCGGACGATGTCGCCGGCCGCACCAAGGTCTACGAGGCGATCGTCCGGGGCGACGACACCTTCGAGGCCGGTATCCCCGAAAGCTTCAACGTGCTGGTCAAGGAAATGCGGTCACTCGGCCTCAATGTCGAACTGGCGGCCACCAAGCCGCAGCGGGGCGCAGGCTCCGACGACGTTGGCCGGCAGGCCGCCGAGTAATCGTTCGACGCTTTTTGCGGGATCGGGTTCGCCCGGTCCCGCCACAAGATGTTCACATCGGTCGGGAGCGTTTCGCCCCGGCCCGGATTTTCTCCCGGTAAACCCGGGCTTTGGAGACGGCGATGAACCAAGAGGTCGCGAATCTCTTCAATCCGACGACGCAGCCGGCCACTTTCGATCAGATCAAGATCTCGATCGCGAGCCCGGAAAAGATCCTGTCGTGGTCGTTCGGCGAAATCAAAAAGCCCGAGACGATCAACTACCGCACCTTCAAGCCGGAGCGAGACGGGTTGTTCTGCGCCCGCATCTTCGGGCCGATCAAGGACTACGAGTGCTTGTGCGGCAAGTACAAGCGGATGAAGTACAAGGGCATCATCTGCGAGAAGTGCGGCGTCGAGGTCACCCTGTCGCGCGTGCGCCGCGAGCGCATGGGCCATATCGAGCTGGCCGCTCCGGTCGCCCATATCTGGTTCCTGAAGTCGCTGCCGAGCCGCATCGGCCTGTTGCTCGACATGCCGCTGAAGGATCTCGAGCGGATCCTCTATTTTGAATATTACGTCGTCCTCGAGCCGGGCCTGACCGCCCTCAAGGAGCGCCAGCTCCTGTCCGAGGAAGAATATATCCGCGCCCAGGACGAATACGGCGACGACAGCTTCACCGCCATGATCGGCGCCGAGGCGATCCGCGAGCTGCTGCGCGGCCTGGACCTGGAGAAGCTCGCCGCCGATACCCGCAAGGAGATCTCGGAGGCCACCACCGAGCTGAAGCCGAAGAAGCTCGCCAAGCGCCTGAAGATCATCGAGGCCTTCATCCAGTCGGGCAACAAGCCGGAATGGATGATCCTGACGGTCGTGCCGGTGATCCCGCCGGACCTGCGCCCGCTGGTGCCGCTGGACGGCGGCCGCTTCGCCACCTCGGATCTGAACGACCTCTACCGCCGCGTCATCAACCGCAACAACCGCCTGAAGCGGCTGATCGAGCTGCGCGCGCCCGACATCATCATCCGCAACGAGAAGCGCATGCTTCAGGAAGCGGTCGATGCCCTGTTCGACAACGGCCGCCGCGGCCGCGTCATCACGGGCGCCAACAAGCGCCCGCTGAAGTCGCTCGCCGACATGCTGAAGGGCAAGCAGGGCCGGTTCCGCCAGAACCTGCTCGGCAAGCGCGTCGACTATTCCGGCCGCTCGGTCATCGTCGTCGGCCCGGAAATGAAGCTGCACCAGTGCGGCCTGCCGAAGAAGATGGCGCTCGAGCTGTTCAAGCCGTTCATCTATGCCCGGCTTGACGCCAAGGGCCTGTCGGCAACCGTCAAGCAGGCGAAGAAGCTGGTCGAGAAGGAGCGTCCGGAGGTCTGGGATATCCTCGACGAGGTCATCCGCGAACATCCGGTGTTGCTGAACCGCGCTCCGACCCTGCACCGCCTCGGCATCCAGGCCTTCGAGCCGGTGCTGATCGAGGGCAAGGCGATCCAGCTGCATCCGCTGGTCTGCTCGGCGTTCAACGCCGACTTCGACGGCGACCAGATGGCCGTGCACGTTCCGCTGTCGCTCGAAGCGCAGCTGGAAGCGCGCGTGCTGATGATGTCGACCAACAACATCCTGCATCCCGCCAACGGCGCGCCGATCATCGTGCCGTCGCAGGATATCGTGCTCGGCCTCTATTACGTGTCGCTGATGTCGGACGGCATGCCGGGCCAAGGCAAGGCCTTCGCCAATATCGGCGAGCTCGAGCACGCGCTGGCCCAGAAGGTCGTCACGCTGCACACCAAGATCCGCTACCGCTGGGAAGGTCTCGATGCCGACGGCAACGAGGTCCGCCGCATGTACGACACGACCCCTGGCCGGGTTCTGCTCGGCCAGCTCCTGCCGCGCTCCACCAAGGTCCCCTTCGACGCAGCCAACAAGCTGATGACGAAGAAGGAGATCTCGGCGATGATCGACACCGTCTACCGCCATTGCGGTCAGAAGGAATCGGTCATCTTCTGCGACCGGATCATGGCGCTCGGCTTCTACCACGCCTACAAGGCCGGCATTTCCTTCGGCAAGGACGACATGGTCGTGCCGGACAACAAGTGGCCGATCGTCGAAGAGACCCGCTCGCTCACCAAGGACTACGAGCAGCAATATCTCGACGGCCTGATCACCTTCGGCGAGAAATACAACAAGGTCGTGGACGCCTGGGCCAAGTGCTCGGATCGTCTGGCTCAGGAAATGATGGGCCGCATCTCGGCGGTCCAGAAGGACGAGAACGGCCAGGACAAGCCGATCAACTCGATCTACATGATGAGCCACTCGGGTGCCCGTGGTTCGCCGACCCAGATGCGCCAGCTCGCGGCGATGCGCGGTCTGATGGCCAAGCCCTCGGGCGAGATCATCGAAACCCCGATCATCTCGAACTTCAAGGAAGGCCTGTCCGTGATGGAGTACTTCAACTCCACCCACGGTGCCCGTAAGGGTCTGGCCGACACCGCCTTGAAGACGGCCAACTCGGGTTACCTGACCCGTCGTCTGGTCGACGTGGCGCAGGATTGCATCATCACCGAGGTCGACTGCCACACCGACAAGGGCATCGGCATGCGAGCGATCGTCGACGCCGGCCAGGTGGTGGCGACGCTCGGCCACCGCATCCTCGGCCGTTCGGCCGCCGTCACCGTCACCGACCCGTCGTCGGGCGCGGTGCTGGTGGAAGCCGGCCGGATGATCCTGGAGAAGGACGTCGAGGCGATCACCGCCGCCGGCATCCAGGAAGTGAAGATCCGCTCGGTGCTCACCTGCGAGACCAAGGTCGGTGTCTGCGGCCAGTGCTATGGCCGCGATCTCGCCCGCGGAACGCCGGTCAATATCGGCGAGGCTGTCGGCGTCATCGCCGCGCAGTCGATCGGCGAGCCGGGCACCCAGCTCACCATGCGCACGTTCCACATCGGCGGCGCCGCGCAGGTGGTCGACACCTCGTTCATCGAGGCGACCTTCGAGGGCACGATCCGGATCCGCAACCGGAGCATCGTGAAGAACTCCGACGGCGAACTCATCGTGATGGGCCGCAACATGGCGGTGATCATCGTCGATGCCGACGGCTCGGAACGCGCGACGCACCGTATCCAGTACGGCGCCAAGCTGAGGGTGGACGAGGGCTCCAAGGTGAAGCGCGGCCAGCGCATCGCCGAATGGGACCCCTATACCCGGCCGATCATCACCGAGATCGACGGTATCCTCGGCTTCGAGGACCTGGTCGACGGCCAGTCGATCGCCGAGACCACC
The DNA here is from genome assembly GCF_005144885.1 of Phreatobacter stygius. Taxonomy (NCBI): domain Bacteria; kingdom Pseudomonadati; phylum Pseudomonadota; class Alphaproteobacteria; order Hyphomicrobiales; family Phreatobacteraceae; genus Phreatobacter; species Phreatobacter stygius. Next base: position 7,047,591 of record NZ_CP039690.1, on the reverse strand, counting down.
GACGAGTCGACGGGCTTCACCAAGCGTATCGTCATCGACTGGCGGACCTCGACGCGCTCGGCCGACCTGAAGCCGGCGCTGGTGATCAAGGACTCGAACGGCAAGATCCAGAAGCTGCCGCGCGGGACCGATGCCCGCTACGCGCTGGCGGTGGAAGCGGTCATCTCGGCCGATGCCGGCGCGCAGGTCTATGCCGGCGACGTCATCGCCCGTATCCCGCTGGAAAGCGCCAAGACCCGCGACATCACCGGTGGTCTGCCGCGTGTCGCGGAACTGTTCGAAGCCCGCCGGCCGAAGGACGCCGCGATTATCGCCGAGGTCTCGGGCGTCGTGCGCTTCGGCAAGGACTACAAGCAGAAGCGTCGCCTCACGATCGAGCCTTTCGAGGCCGAGCTCGATGCGGCCGAGTACCTCATCCCGAAGGGCAAGCACATCCACTTGCAGGACGGCGACGAGGTGCAGAAGGGCGACTTCATCGTCGACGGCAATCCGGCGCCGCACGACATCCTGGCGATCAAGGGCGTGGAGGAGCTTGCCGCTTACCTCGTCAACGAGATCCAGGAGGTCTACCGGCTGCAGGGCGTCGTCATCAACGACAAGCATATCGAGGTGATCGTTCGCCAGATGCTGCAGAAGGTCGAGGTCACCGATCCCGGCGACACCGATCTGATCCAGGGCGATCAGGTCGACCAGACCGAGCTCGAGGAAGCCAACGAGGCGATCAAGGACGACAAGAACAAGAAGCCGGCCTCCGGCGTGCCTGTTCTGCTCGGCATCACCAAGGCCTCGCTGCAGACCCGGTCGTTCATCTCGGCGGCGTCGTTCCAGGAAACCACCCGCGTGCTCACGGAAGCTGCCGTCAACGGCAAGTCCGACACGCTGGAGGGCCTGAAGGAGAACGTCATCGTCGGCCGCCTGATCCCGGCGGGAACCGGTGCGACGATGAGCCGGATCCGCGAGATCGCCACCAAGCGCGACGATCTGATCCTCGACGAGAAGCAGAAGAGCGCCAGCGCCAGCGTCCAGGCGGGTGCCGCGCCGGCCGAGCTTGCCGCGATCGAAGCGCCGCAGAGCTGATGGCGGGGCAGGGGGCGTCAGCCCCCTCGCTCGACCACGGAAAAAAAAAGGGCCGCCCCTCGGGGCGGCCCTTTTGCTTGGCCTCGTTTGACCCGCAGGTCATTGCACGCGGCGGGTTCTGCACGAGGTGCAGACCACCGTGCTCGTCCCGCGCCAGCCGGGGCCTGAAAGTAAAAAGGGCCGCCGAGGCGGCCCTTGCTGGTTCAGTTGGAGGCCGGGCTCACTGGGCGCGGCACTGCCTGGTCGAGACGCAGACGAGATTGGTCGTCGAGCACAGGTTGACGCCGCGCCGCTCGACACGGGCATTGTTGGAAAACACCACCAGCATGTCGAACTGGCAATAGCCGCGCTCGCGCTGCCGGCGGGTCGGCATGACACGCATGGAATCACCGGAATCGATCGTGTCCTGGCCGAGCCGGTCGTCGCCCCAGCCGCGGGTGTCGACATCGGTCATGTAGAATTCGCGGATCTCGACACCGGTCTGGTTGACGACATTGATCCAGCGCTGCAGGCCATCCCGGTCGGTCTGCGCCATGGCGGGCGCGGACGAGGCGATGGAGCCCGCCATCGCAATGGCCGCAAATGCAGCAAACAACGCGTTCTTAAATGCCATGATAGGTCTTTCCTCTCCAAAAAGGTCTCGGCACTCATGCATGCCAAGAGCCGAAGATTGATCGCTTCGTCGCCGTTTCGGCCAAAATACCGGCCAATTCCCCCTTCGGCGCCCAGGCAAGGCACTGAAAAAGCGCTGCCGGAGAACCTTCCGATAGGGCAATAAGGGCGGAATGCCAAGAGGCAGGTGCCGTGGATATACCTATGCAACCGATTCTGCCGGGGCTCGCCGATCGCCCAGCGGAGGGCGCCGGCGGGAGCACGGGACCGGCGCGCCGGGCCGAGGACAAACCATTCCTTTCGCAGGGGGGCTGGTAAACGAAACATCGCGTCGTTGGCCGGGTTTGCATGCTCAAACGCTTGACGGACCGCGAGTCAGCGTGTAATGCCCGCTCACTCTTCCGGCGTACGTCGGTTGCACACCCGGTCCCGTGGCGGTTCACCGCCCCCTGACCGAAGCAAACCGAGACTACGCCGCCTGACGTCAGTCAGATCCGATTGCATGATCGCCTCGCCTCACCGCGCGGTGATCCTCTGTTTTCGCCGGGCGCCGTTTGCCTTCACAGGCAGGCTGAGCGTCCGGTTGTTCGTTTCGCAAATGAGACGAACGTTCGCACGCTTTGGTGGGGACCGGGTAACCGGACCTCGTAAGGTTTAAGGACAAGGCCGCCGATGCCGACCGTCAACCAGCTGATCCGCAAGCCGCGTCAGCCGCGCACCTACCGCGAGAAGTCCCGCCACATGGAGGGCTGCCCGCAGAAGCGTGGTGTTTGCACACGCGTCTATACGACGACCCCGAAGAAGCCGAACTCGGCGCTCCGCAAGGTCGCCAAGGTGCGTCTTACCAACGGCTTCGAGGTCATTGGTTATATTCCGGGTGAAGGCCACAACCTTCAGGAACACTCGGTCGTCATGATCCGTGGCGGTCGCGTCAAGGATCTTCCCGGCGTCCGCTATCACATCCTGCGCGGTGTGCTCGATACGCAGGGCGTGAAGAACCGCAAGCAGCGCCGTTCGAAATACGGCGCCAAGCGTCCGAAGTGAGTTTCCGCTGGCTGCTTCGGCCGAGACGCGTTTTGCGTCGGGCCGGGGCAGCTGGTGGCTCTAAAAGTTTACGGAGAGAACGATGTCGCGTCGTCACCGGGCAGAGAAGCGGGAAATCATCCCGGACGCCAAGTACGGGAACGTCGTGCTGACCAAGTTCATGAACTCGGTCATGTACGAAGGCAAGAAGTCCGCCGCCGAACAGATCGTCTATGGCGCTTTCGATATCATCGAAGCCAAGACGAAGCAGGAGCCGCTGACGGTGTTTCAGTCGGCTCTCGAGAACGTCATGCCGGCGATCGAGGTTCGGTCGCGGCGTGTCGGCGGCGCCACCTATCAGGTGCCGGTCGAGGTTCGCCCCGATCGCCGTCAGGCGCTGGCGATCCGCTGGCTGATCCAGGCTGCGCGGTCGCGCAACGACAAGACCATGGTCGACAAGCTCTCGGCTGAGCTTCTCGATGCCTCAAACAACCGCGGCAACGCGGTGAAGAAGCGCGAAGACACGCACAAGATGGCGGAAGCCAATCGCGCCTTCTCGCACTACCGCTGGTAACGAAACCCAGGCCCCCGACGGACCTGAAGGATTACGATCATGGCGCGCACCCACGCGATCGAGGACTACCGCAACTTCGGCATCATGGCCCACATCGATGCGGGCAAGACGACGACGACCGAGCGGATCCTCTATTATACCGGCAAGTCTCATAAGATCGGCGAAGTCCATGACGGCGCCGCGACCATGGACTTCATGGAGCAGGAGCAGGAGCGCGGCATCACGATCACGTCGGCCGCGACGACCGCTCACTGGGCGGGTAAGCGCCTGAACATCATCGACACCCCCGGCCACGTCGACTTCACCATTGAAGTCGAGCGTTCGCTGCGCGTGCTCGACGGCGCCGTTTGCGTGCTCGATTCCAACCAGGGCGTCGAGCCGCAGACCGAGACCGTCTGGCGCCAGGGCGACAAGTACAAGGTTCCGCGCATCGTCTTCGCCAACAAGATGGATAAGACCGGCGCCGACTTCTACATGTGCCTGGACGACATCAAGAAGCGCCTGGGTGCCAAGCCGATCCCGATCCAGCTGCCGATCGGCGCCGAAGCCAATTTCAAGGGCATCGTCGATCTCGTTCGCATGAAGGCCGTGATCTGGTCGGGCGAAGCGCTCGGCGCCGAGTTCAAGAGCGATCTCGAGATCCCGGACGATCTCAAGGAAAAGGCCGCCAAATACCGCAACGAGCTGGTCGAAGCCGCCGTCGAACTCGACGATGACGCCATGGCCGCTTATCTCGACGGCACCGAGCCGGACGAGCCGACGCTGAAGCGCCTGATCCGCAAGGCGGTTCTGACCTCGGCCTTCTTCCCGGTTCTCGCCGGCTCCGCCTTCAAGAACAAGGGCGTCCAGACGCTGCTCGACGCGGTCGTCGATTACCTGCCGTCGCCGGTCGACGTTCCCGCGATCAAGGGCATCGATCCGCGCAACGACGCCGAGATCGAGCGCAAGTCGTCGGACAGCGAGCCGCTGTCGCTGCTCGGCTTCAAGATCATGGACGACCAGTACGGCGTCCTGACCTTCTGCCGGATCTATTCGGGCAAGCTGGAGAAGGGCACCAGCCTGCTCAATTCCAGCCGCGAGAAGACCGAGCGCGTCGGCCGCATGGTGCTCATGCATGCCAACAACCGCGAAGAGATCGCCGAGGCCTATGCCGGTGACATCGTCGCGCTGGTTGGCCTGAAGGACACCCGCACCGGCGACACGCTCTGCGATCCCAACAAGCCGGTGATCCTGGAGCGGATGGAGTTCCCCGAGCCGGTCATCGAGATGGCGATCGAGCCGAAGACCAAGGCCGACCAGGAAAAGATGGCGCTCGCGCTGATCAAACTGGCGAGCGAGGATCCGTCCTTCCGCGTCTCCACCGATCAGGAATCCGGCCAGACCCGCATCAAGGGCATGGGCGAGCTGCATCTCGACATCAAGGTCGACATTCTGCGCCGCACCCACAAGGTCGATGTCTCCGTCGGCGCGCCGCAGGTGGCCTTCCGCGAGAAGATCACCAAGAAGGCCGAGATCGACTACACCCACAAGAAGCAGACCGGTGGTACCGGCCAGTTCGCCCGGGTGAAGTTCGTCGTCGAGCCGAACGAGCCGGGCAAGGGCTTCGAGTTCGAGTCCAAGGTCATCGGTGGTTCGGTGCCCAAGGAATACCTGCCTGGCGTCGAAAAGGGCCTCAACTCGGTCATGGGCGCGGGCATCATCGCCGGCTTCCCGGTGGTCGACATCAAGGTGACGCTGATCGACGGCGCCTATCACGAAGTCGACTCGTCGGCTCTCGCCTTCGAAATCGCCTCGCGTGCCGCCATGCGTGAAGCCCTGCAGAAGTGCGGCTCGGTTCTGCTCGAGCCGATCATGAGCGTCGAAGTCGTGACGCCGGAAGAATATACCGGCTCGGTCATCGGCGATCTGAACTCCCGACGTGGCCAGATCCAGGGTCAGGACATGCGCGGCAACGCCAATGTCGTTCACGCTCAGGTGCCGCTGATGAACATGTTCGGCTACGTCAACCAGCTGCGTTCGTTCAGCCAGGGGCGTGCCAACTACACCATGCAGTTCAGCCACTATGAACAGGCGCCGTCCAACGTCGCCGCCGAAGTCCAGGCCAAATACGCGTAAGCGTTGGTCGCACCTATCGACTTGGGTCACTGGACCCGACGTCGGAGCGAAGATTGAAGGAGGCCGTCATGGCCAAGGAAAAGTTCGCACGCACTAAGCCGCACTGCAACATCGGCACGATCGGTCACGTCGACCATGGCAAGACGTCGCTGACGGCGGCGATCACCAAGGTTTTGGCGGAGAGCGGTGGCGCGACGTTCACGGCCTATGACCAGATCGACAAGGCGCCGGAAGAGAAGGCGCGTGGCATCACGATCTCGACGGCGCATGTCGAATACGAGACGAAGAACCGCCACTACGCCCATGTCGACTGCCCCGGCCACGCCGACTATGTGAAGAACATGATCACCGGCGCGGCGCAGATGGACGGCGCGATCCTGGTGGTTTCGGCCGCCGACGGCCCGATGCCGCAGACCCGCGAGCACATCCTTTTGGCCCGCCAGGTCGGCGTGCCGGCGCTGGTGGTGTTCCTGAACAAGGTCGACATGGTCGACGACGCCGAGCTTCTCGAGCTGGTCGAGCTCGAGGTGCGCGAGCTCCTGTCCAAGTACGACTTCCCCGGCGACGACATTCCGATCACCAAGGGTTCGGCGCTGTGCGCGCTGGAGAACCGCGAGCCGGCGATCGGCCATGACGCGGTGCTGGCGCTGATGGAAACCGTCGACGCCTACATCCCGCAGCCGGAGCGTCCGATCGACCAGCCGTTCCTGATGCCGATCGAAGACGTGTTCTCGATCTCGGGCCGCGGCACTGTGGTCACCGGTCGCGTCGAGCGCGGCATCGTCAAGGTTGGCGAAGAAGTCGAAATCGTCGGCATCAAGGACACCACCAAGACGGTGGTCACCGGTGTCGAAATGTTCCGCAAGCTCCTGGACCAGGGCCAGGCCGGCGACAATATCGGCGCGCTCCTGCGCGGCACCAAGCGCGAGGACGTCGAGCGCGGCCAGATCCTGTGCAAGCCGGGTTCGGTCAAGCCGCACACCAAGTTCAAGGCCGAGGCCTATATCCTGACGAAGGAGGAGGGTGGCCGTCACACGCCGTTCTTCACCAATTATCGTCCGCAGTTCTACTTCCGCACGACCGATGTCACCGGCATCGTGCATCTTCCCGAGGGCACCGAGATGGTCATGCCGGGCGACAACATCGCCATGACGGTCAACCTGATCGTGCCGATCGCCATGGAAGAGAAGCTGCGCTTCGCCATCCGCGAAGGCGGCCGCACCGTCGGTGCCGGCGTCGTCGCAACCATCATCGAGTGAATCATTTTCGGGGTTGCGCGGCTCGCCGCGCACCCTGGTCGCTTTGCCTGAAGGGGCTGAACCTATGAACGGTCAGAACATCCGGATCCGCCTCAAGGCGTTCGACCACCGGGTCCTGGACTCGTCGACGCGCGAAATCGTCAATACGGCGAAGCGCACCGGCGCCCAGGTCCGCGGGCCGATCCCGCTGCCGACGCGGATCGAGAAGTTCACGGTAAACCGCTCGCCGCACATCGACAAGAAGTCGCGCGAGCAGTTCGAGATCCGCACCCATAAGCGGCTGCTCGATATCGTGGACCCGACCCCGCAGACGGTCGATGCCCTGATGAAGCTCGATCTCGCTGCCGGCGTTGACGTCGAGATTAAGCTCTGAGTCGCATGACGCACCGATGACGGTGCGTCTCGTTGAACCCGGGTCCTCTCCGGTCCTAACCAGGACTTTTCGGATGACCCCAAGGACAGAGGAATGCGCGCGATGCGTTCCGGTGTGATTGCAAAGAAGATGGGGATGACCCGCATCTTCACCGATGGCGGCGAGCACGTCCCAGTGACGGTGTTGTTGCTGGACGACTGTCAGGTCGTCGCCCATCGCACGGAGGACAAGGACGGCTATACCGCGCTTCAGCTCGGTGCCGGTCTTGCCAAGGTGAAGAACACGACGAAAGCCCAGCGCGGCCACTTCGCCATTGCGAAGGTCGAGCCGAAGCATGAGATCGTCGAGTTCCGCGTTGGGACCACGGAAGTCGTGCCGGTCGGCGCGCGCTTCTCGGCGGACCACTTCCTGGCCGGTCAGTTCGTCGACGTGACGGGCACGACGGTGGGTAAGGGCTTCGCCGGCGCGATGAAGCGCCACAACTTCGGCGGCCTGCGCGCCACTCACGGTGTGTCGGTGTCGCACCGGTCCCACGGTTCGACGGGTATGCGTCAGGATCCGGGCCGGGTGTTCAAGAACAAGCGCATGGCCGGCCATATGGGCGACGTGCGCGTGACGACGCAGAACCTGAAGGTGGTGCGCACCGACGTGGAGCGCGGCATCATTCTGGTCGAGGGCGCGGTCCCCGGTTCCAAGGGTGGCTGGATCCTCGTTCGCGACGCCGTCAAGAAGCCGCTGCCGAAGGACGTGCCGGTTCCGGGTAGCTTCACGCTGCCGGGCGCTGACGCTCCCGCCGCACAGTCGACGGAGGGTTGAGATGAAATTCGTGGTCAAAACCCTCGACGGCGCCGATGCCGGTTCGGTCGACCTGTCGGACGAGATCTTCGGTCTCGAGCCGCGTGCCGACATCCTGCATCGGGTCGTGCGCTGGCAGCTCGCCAAGCGCCGCGCCGGTACGCATGACGTCAAGAACCGCGCGGAAATCCACCGCACGGGCAAGAAGCTCTACAAGCAGAAGGGCGGCGGTTCGGCCCGTCACTCCTCGGCCAGGGCCAATCTGTTCCGCGGTGGTGGCCGCTCCTTCGGTCCGACACCGCGCTCGCATGAGCACGCGCTGCCGAAGAAGGTCCGCGCGCTCGGGCTCCGCCATGCGCTCTCGGCCAAGGTGAAGGCCGGCTCGATCGTCGTGCTGGAAAACGCCATGGCGACCGAAACGAAGACCAAGTCGCTGAAGGCGCAGTTCGAGAAGCTCGGCTTCGCGAGCGTGCTGATCATCGACGGCGCGCAGGTCGACAAGAACTTCGCGCTGGCCGCCCGCAACATCCCGCTCGTCGACGTCCTGCCGATCCAGGGCATCAACGTCTACGACATCATGCGCCGCAATACGCTCGTGTTGACCAAAGCGGCCGTCGATGCGCTGGAGGCGCGCTTCAAATGAGCACCGTCGATCCGCGTCATTACGACGTTATCAAGTCGCCGCTGATCACCGAGAAGGGCTCGTTGGTCGCGGAGCAGAACCAGGTGATCTTCAAGGTCGCCAGCGACGCCACCAAGCCGCAGATCAAGGCGGCGGTGGAGAAGCTGTTCGACGTGAAGGTCAAGAGCGTGAACACGCTCGTCCAAAAGGGCAAGACCAAGCGCTTCAAGGGCATGCTCGGCCGGCGCTCGGACGTGAAAAAAGCGGTCGTGACCCTCGCCGAGGGCCACTCGATCGACATCACGACCGGTCTGTGAGGCGAGGGATCTAACCATGGCACTCAAGACCTTCAAACCGATCACGCCAGGCCTTCGCCAGCTGGTCCTGGTCGACCGGTCGGCGCTCTACAAGGGCAAGCCGGTCAAGTCGCTGACCGAGGGCAAGTCGTCGACCGGCGGCCGCAACAACCTTGGCCGCATCACGTCGCGGTTCCGCGGCGGCGGCCACAAGAAGTCGTACCGCCTGGTCGACTTCAAGCGGCGCAAGATGGACGTCGCGGCTGTCGTCGAGCGGATCGAATATGATCCGAACCGTTCGGCCTTCATCGCGCTGATCAAATATGCGGATGGCGAGCTCTCCTACATCCTGGCACCGCAGCGGCTTGCTGTCGGCGACAGCGTGGTGGCGGGTGAAAGCGTCGACGTGAAGCCGGGCAATTGCATGCCGACCGCCAATATTCCGGTCGGCACGATCGTCCACAATGTCGAGATGAAGATCGGCAAGGGCGGCGCGGTTGCCCGTTCGGCCGGGACCTATGCCCAGATCGTCGGTCGCGACGAGGGCTACGTGATCCTGCGTCTCAACTCGGGTGAACAGCGTCTGGTTCACGGCCGGTGCCTGGCTTCTATCGGCGCCGTGTCCAACCCGGACCATATGAACGTCGCGATCGGCAAAGCCGGCCGTAACCGTTGGAAGGGCCTTCGTCCGCACAATCGCGGCGTGGCCATGAACCCGGTTGACCATCCGCATGGCGGCGGCGAAGGCCGCACGTCCGGTGGCCGTCATCCCGTCACGCCCTGGGGTTTCCCCACCAAGGGCAAGAAGACTCGTTCGAATAAACGGACCGACAAGTTTATCGTGTCGAGCCGTCATTCGAAGAAGAAGTAATCGAGGCCCGTCATGGCACGTTCCGTCTGGAAAGGTCCGTTCGTCGACGGATACCTCCTGAAGAAGGCCGATACCGCCCGTACGTCGGGTCGGCATGATGTCATTAAGATCTGGAGCCGACGTTCCACGATCCTGCCCCATTTCGTGGGGCTGACCTTTGGCGTCTATAACGGTCAGAAGCATGTCCCGGTGCAGGTCACCGAGGAGATGGTCGGCCACAAGTTTGGCGAATTCTCGCCGACCCGCACTTTTTACGGCCATGCGGCCGATAAAAAAGCAAAGCGGAAGTGAGGTGAGCCATGGGTAAGACCGCCACTCCGCGTGCACTAAAAGACAATGAGGCAAAGGCGATCGCGCGCATGCTGCGCGTCAGCCCGCGCAAGCTCAACCTGGTTGCCGCGCTGATCCGCGGCAAGCCGGTCGACACCGCGCTCGCCGACCTCGAGTTCTCGCGCAAACGCATCGCCGGTGCCGTGAGGAAATGCCTCGAGAGCGCCATCGCCAATGCCGAGAACAACCATGATCTCGACGTCGACGATCTCGTCGTGGCCGAAGCCCATGTGGGCAAGGCCATGGTGCTGAAGCGCTTCCACGCCCGTGCCCGCGGGCGCGGCGCACGGATCGAAAAGCCGTTTTCGCATCTGACGATCGTGGTTCGTCAGATCGAAGAAGCCAAGGCCTGAGGAGAAGACCATGGGTCAGAAGATCAATCCGATCGGCTTCCGCCTCGGCATCAACCGCACCTGGGACTCGCGCTGGTTCGCGAACAAGGGCGAGTACGGCAGGCTGTTGCACGAGGATCTCAAGATCCGTCGTGAGCTGATGAAGCTCCTGAAGCAGGCGGCGGTGTCGAAGATCATCATCGAGCGTCCGCACCGCAAGTGCCGCGTCACGATCCACTCGGCACGTCCGGGCATCGTGATCGGCAAGAAGGGCGCCGACATCGAGAAGCTGAAGAAGGCGGTCGCGAAGCTGACCTCCGCCGAGGTCGTCATCAACATCGTCGAGATCCGCAAGCCCGAGACCGACGCGACGCTGGTCGCCGAGTCGATCGCGCAGCAGCTCGAGCGTCGTGTCGCCTTCCGGCGCGCCATGAAGCGCGCCGTGCAGTCGGCCATGCGTCTCGGTGCCGAAGGCATCCGGATCAACTGCTCGGGCCGCCTCGGCGGCGCCGAAATCGCTCGCCTCGAGTGGTATCGCGAAGGTCGCGTGCCGCTGCACACCCTGCGCGCGGATGTCGACTACGGCGTCGCCACCGCTTTCACGACCTACGGGACGTGCGGCGTGAAGGTGTGGATCTTCAAGGGCGAGATCATGGAGCATGACCCGATGGCCCAGGACAGGCGCCTGGCCGAGGGTGAAGGCTCGACCCGTCGTGGCCCACGCGGTGGTGACCGCGACCGCGACGCGGCTTGATAGGGAAGGTCTGAGCCATGCTTCAGCCCAAGAAAACCAAATTCCGCAAGCAGTTCAAGGGCCGGATTTCCGGCGCCTCGAAGGGTGGCACGGACCTGAACTTCGGCCAGTTCGGCCTCAAGGCGATGGCACCGGAGCGCATCACCGCGCGTCAGATCGAGGCGGCTCGCCGCGCGATGACCCGCGAGATGAAGCGTGCCGGCCGCGTCTGGATCCGAATCTTCCCCGACGTGCCGGTGTCCAAGAAGCCCGCCGAAGTCCGCATGGGCAAAGGCAAGGGCGCACCGGAGTTCTGGGCCGCCAAGGTGGCCCCGGGTCGCATCATGTTCGAGATCGACGGCGTGCCGGTCGATGTCGCCAAGAAGGCGCTCGAACTCGCCGCCGCCAAGCTCCCCATCAAGACGCGCTTCGTTCAGCGCATCGCCGAGTGAGGAAACGAGGATCATGAAGGCCGAAGAAGTCCGGACCAAGACCCTCGACGAGCTCGAGGGCCAGCTTGGTGACCTGAAGAAGGAGCAGTTCAACCTGCGCTTCCAGAAGGCCACCGGTCAGTTGGAAAACGTCGCGCGGGTCCGTCAGGTCCGCCGCGATATCGCCCGCGTCAAGACCATCGCCGCGCAAAAGCGCGACGCTAAGAAGTAAGGAGAGCGACATGCCGAAGCGTGTGCTCCAGGGCGTTGTCGTCAGCGACAAGCAGGAAAAGACCGTAGTGGTGAAGGTGGAGCGTCGCTTCACCCATCCGCTGCTGAAGAAGACCGTGCGCCGGTCCAAGAACTATCACGCCCACGATGAAGGCAAAGCCTTCAAGACGGGTGACTTGGTGAGCATCGAGGAAACTAAGCCCATCTCGAAGCTCAAGCGTTGGGTCGTGCTGCCGAAGGCCTGAGCTTTCGGTTTCGTTCAGAACAGCGCGCCGCCGTCGGATTGATCCGAGACGGGCGCGAAAGGAAGAGGTTGCGTCATGATCCAGATGCAAACCAATCTTGATGTGGCGGATAATTCAGGCGCGCGCCGCGTCATGTGCATCAAAGTGCTTGGGGGCGCAAAGCGCCGGTACGCCCATGTCGGCGACATCATCGTGGTGTCGGTGAAGGAGGCTATCCCGCGCGGCCGCGTGAAGAAGGGCGACGTCATGAAGGCGGTCGTCGTTCGCACCGCCAAGGACATTCGCCGCCTCGATGGCTCGGTGATCCGTTTCGACCGCAATGCGGCCGTGCTGATCAACAACCAGAAAGAGCCGATCGGCACCCGTATCTTCGGGCCGGTTCCGCGCGAGCTGCGCGCCAAGAACCACATGAAGATCATCTCGCTTGCCCCGGAGGTGCTGTAATGGCCGCCAAGATCCGCAAGGGTGACAAGGTTGTGGTCATTACCGGGCGCGACAAGGGTCGCACCGGCGAAGTGATCAAGGTCATGCCGACCGAGAGCCGGGCTCTCGTGCGCGGCGTCAACATCGTCAAGCGCCACCAGCGCCAGACGCAGAACCAGGAGGGCGGGATCATCTCCAAGGAGGCTCCCATCCACCTGTCCAATCTGGCGATCGCCGATCCGAAGGACAACAAGCCGACCCGCGTCGGCTTCAAGGTCCTGGCCGACGGCAAGAAGGTGCGCGTGGCCAAGAAATCCGGGGAGACGATCAATGGCTGAGGCCGCTGAGACCCCGCGCCTGAAGGCGCATTACGAGACCGTCGTCCGGCCGAAGCTGATCGAACAGTTCGGCTACAAGAACGCCATGGAAATCCCGTCGATCGACAAGATCGTCGTGAACATGGGCGTCGGCGAGTCGACGGCCGATTCCAAGAAGGCGACGGTTGCCGCCGCGGATCTCGCGCTGATCACGGGCCAGAAGCCCATCATCACCCGCGCCCGCCAGGCCATCTCGAACTTCAAGGTTCGCGAGAACATGCCGCTCGGGTGCAAGGTCACCCTGCGCAAGCAGCGCATGTATGAGTTCCTGGACCGCCTGGTCACGATCGCGCTGCCGCGCGTTCGAGATTTCCGCGGCCTGAACCCGAAGAGCTTCGACGGCCACGGCAACTTCGCCATGGGCCTGAAGGAGCACGTCGTGTTCCCCGAGATCGCCTATGACAAGGTCGATCAGATGTGGGGTATGGACATCATCGTGTGCACCACCGCCAAGACCGACGAGGAGGCTCGTGCCCTCCTTGCGGCCTTCAACTTCCCGTTCCGGCAGTGAGCCGGGTTTCTTATCCAACAGAAGCCCGTCTCAGACGCGGAAACTAGGAGACACCTTCAGATGGCGAAGACTAGCTCCATCGAGAAGAACAACCGCCGCCGCGCCCTGGTTGCGCGCGATGCCAAGAAGCGCGCCGCGCTGAAGGACGTCGTGATGAACCAGTCGCTCCCGATCGAGGAGCGTTTCGCTGCGACTGTGAAGCTTGCGAGCCTGCCGCGCAACGGCGCCAAGGTCCGCATCAAGAACCGCTGCGAAGTGACCGGTCGTCCCCGGGCGTTTTATCGCAAACTTGGCATGAGCCGCGTGGCTCTGCGTGAACTCGGCAACAAGGGGCTCGTTCCGGGCCTCGTGAAGTCGAGCTGGTGAGAGGAGGGGACAAATGGCTCTCAACGATCCGCTCGGCGATATGCTGACCCGCATCCGCAACGCGCAGATGCGCCGCAAGAACCGCGTTTCGACGCCGGGTTCGAAGCTGCGTGCTCGCGTCCTCGAAGTGCTCAAGTCGGAAGGCTATATCCGTGACTATCTGACGGTGACGCATCCGAATGGCCGCTCCGAGTTCGAAATCGAGCTCAAATATTTCGACGGCGAGCCGGTGATCCGTCGGATCGCCCGCGTCTCGAAGCCGGGCCGCCGGGTCTATGCCGGCGTCGGCAACACGCCGCGCGTGTCCAACGGTCTCGGCATCACGATCATTTCGACCCCGAAGGGCGTGATGGCCGACCATGAGGCACGCGACCAGAACGTGGGCGGGGAGGTGCTCTGCACGGTCTTCTGACCGGCGGAGCGCTCTCAGGACGAGGACGATTTCCAATGTCTCGTATCGGTAAGAAACCGGTCGCCGTGCCCGCGGGTGTCAATGCCCAGGTCGCCGGCCAGACCGTCAAGGTCAAGGGTCCGAAGGGTGAACTCGCGTTCACCTGCCCGGAGGACGTCATCGTGGCTCTTGAGGGCGATGCCCTCAAGGTCACGCCGCGCGACCAGACCAAGCGCGCGCGCTCCATGTGGGGCATGTCGCGGACCCGCGTGTCGAACCTGTTCGTCGGCGTGACCAAGGGCTTCGAAAAGAAGCTCGAGATCACCGGCGTCGGTTACAAGGCGGCGGCCCAGGGCAAGGTTCTTAACCTCTCCCTTGGATATAGCCACGACATCAACTACCCGGTGCCGAACGGCATCACCATCACGACGCCGAAGCCGACCGAAATTCTGGTCGTCGGCATCGACAAGCAGCAGGTCGGACAGGTCGCCGCCGAGATCCGCGATTTCCGCGGTCCGGAGCCCTACAAGGGCAAGGGCGTCAAGTACGAAGGCGAGTTCATCTTCCGCAAGGAAGGCAAGAAGAAGTGATGGCAACAGCCCCGCTCGCGGGGCTGATCCATCGAAGAGGAGCCGATCATGGCCAATACGAAGGATGCAACGGAGCGTCGTAAGGCGCGTGTCCGCCGTGCACTGCGCGCGGCGGCAAATGGGCGTCCGCGGCTTAGCGTGTTCCGGTCGTCGAAGCATATCTATGCTCAAGTCATCGACGACCTGAAGGGCGTGACCGTCGCGAGTGCCTCCTCGCTCGAGAAGGATATGAAGTCTTCGCTGAAGACCGGTGCGGATGTTGCCGCGGCAAGTGCCGTCGGCAAGCTCCTGGCCGAGCGTGCGGTGAAGGCCGGCGTCACCGAGGTCGTGTTCGACCGCGGCGCCTATCACTATCACGGGCGTGTCAAGTCACTCGCCGAAGGCGCCCGCGAGGGCGGCCTGAGCTTCTAAGCGAACACGGGCGGTTTTCCGCCGAAAGGACAAATCATGGCTCGTGAACGTGAACGGGACCGCGAGGAGCGGGACAGCGAATTCACTGACAAGCTGGTGCACATCAACCGCGTGTCGAAGACGGTGAAGGGCGGCAAGCGTTTCGGCTTCGCAGCACTCGTCGTGGTCGGCGATCAGAAGGGCCGGGTCGGCTTCGGCCATGGCAAGGCGCGCGAAGTGCCGGAAGCGATCCGCAAGGCGACCGAAGCGGCCAAGCGCGGTTTCATCCGCGTGGCGCTGCGCGAAGGCCGGACCCTGCATCATGACGTCAACGGTCGCCACGGCGCCGGCAAGGTGATCCTGCGGGCGGCTCCGGCCGGTACCGGCATCATCGCCGGCGGCCCGATGCGCGCCGTCTTCGAGACGCTCGGCATGGCTGACGTTGTCGCCAAGTCGATGGGCTCGTCGAACCCCTACAACATGGTGCGCGCCACGTTCGACGCGCTCAAGAACCAGGATAGCCCGCGCTCCGTTGCAGCGCGCCGCGGCCTCAAGGTGTCTGCCCTCCAGGGCCGTCGCCGTGAGGAGGGCGAAGGCGACGCGTGAGGATCAGACGATGAGCAAGAAGACCGTCACGTTGGAGCAGATCGGATCAGCCATCCGCCGCGAGGAATCGCAGCAGGCAACCCTGATCGGGCTCAAGCTGAACAAACTGCACCGCCGTTCCACGCTGGAGGATACTCCGGCCGTACGCGGCATGATCGCGAAGGTGGCTCACCTCGTGAAAGTGGTCGAGGGCTGAGACGATGAAACTCATCGACTTGAAGGACAATGACGGGGCCGTAAAGCGCAAGATGCGCATCGGCCGCGGCATCGGTTCGGGTAAGGGCAAGACCGGCGGCCGTGGCGTCAAGGGTCAGAAGTCCCGCTCGGGCGTCGCGATCAACGGCTTCGAGGGCGGCCAGATGCCGCTGCATCGGCGCCTGCCGAAACGTGGCTTCACCAACATCTTCCGGCTCGATTTCGTCGAGGTGACGCTCGCGCGTCTCCAGCGCGCCATCGATTCGGGCAAGCTGAAGGCCGGCGCCATCGACGCGGCTGGCCTGGTTGCCGCCGGCGTCGTCCGGCGCTCGCGTGACGGCATCCGGGTGATCGCCACCGGCGAGATCAAGGCTGCGGTGCAGCTGACGGTCCACGGCGCGTCGTCGGGCGCGGTCGCCGCGGTCGAGAAGGCCGGCGGATCGATCACCCTCGTGAAGCCGAAGGCCGTGGCCGCGGCCTGACCGGCTGCCACCTGCGCCTGAACGACATAAGCGGAAGGGGTCGGTTCGCAAGGACCGGCCCCTTTTCGTCTGCGACGACAAGGCGCCCGAGAATTCGGGTACCGGTCCTTCCGGGGACTGGCGCTGGCGGCTTCAGGCCGCTAAGTGAGTGCAACCTCTGACGGGCGCGGCCTTGGCCAGCCCCTCGACCATTTGCATCGGAGCCACCATGGCATCGGCAGCGGAACAATTGGCAGCCAATCTGAATTTCGGCGCCCTGGCCAAGGCCGAGGACCTGAAGAAACGGATCTGGTTCACGCTCGGCGCCTTGCTGGTCTACCGGGTCGGCACCTATATCCCGCTGCCGGGAATCGATCCGGAAGCGCTGCGCCAGATCTTCACGTCGTCGCAGGGCGGCGTCTTGGCCATGTTCAACGTGTTCGCCGGCGGCGCGGTCGGCCGCATGGCGATCTTCGCCTTGAACATCATGCCTTATATCTCCGCCTCGATCATCATCCAGCTACTGACCGCCGTCGTTCCTGAGCTCGAAAAGCTCAAGAAGGAAGGCGAGATGGGCCGCAAGCAGCTGAACCAATATACCCGCTACCTGACGGTGGTGCTGGCGCTGTTCCAGTCCTGGGGCATTTCGGCCGGCCTGCAGTCGTCGGGCACGATCGTCGCCAATCCCGGCCTGTTCTTCATGGTCACCACGGTGATCACGCTGACCGGCGGCACCATGTTCATGATGTGGCTCGGCGAGCAGATCACCCAGCGCGGCATCGGCAACGGCATCTCGCTGATCATCTTCGCCGGCATCGTCGCGGAACTGCCGAGCGTGCTGGCCCAGGCCTTCGAGCTCGGCCGCCAGGGCGTGCTGTCGACGCCGCTGCTGCTCGGCCTTCTGGTGCTGATCGTCGTCACCGTGGGCGTGATCGTGTTCTGCGAGCGGGCCCAGCGCCGGCTGTTGATCCAGTATCCGAAGCGCCAGGTCGGTAACAAGGTGTTCGAGGGCAATTCCTCGCACCTGCCGCTGAAGCTCAACACCGCCGGCGTGATTCCGCCGATCTTCGCCTCGTCGCTGCTGCTGCTGCCGACCACCGCGCTGTCGTTCCAGACCAATCCGGCGGAATGGCTGCGGCTGACCGCGCAGCTGCTCGGCCATGGCCAGCCGCTGTTCCTGGCGCTCTATCTGCTGCTGATCGTGTTCTTCTGCTTCTTCTACACGGCGATCGTGTTCAACCCGCAGGAGACCGCCGACAACCTGCGCAAATATGGCGGGTTCATCCCGGGCATCCGTCCGGGCGAAAAGACCGCCAGCTATATCGACTATGTGCTGACCCGCATCACGGTGATCGGCGCCGGCTATATCGCCCTGGTCTGCCTCATTCCGGAATTGATGATCGCGCAGCTCGGCCAGAGCTTCTATCTGCTCGGCGGCACGTCGCTCCTGATCGTCGTCACCGTCACCATGGATACGGTCGCCCAGGTGCAGGGCTATCTGCTGGCTCACCAGTACGAGGGGCTGGTGAAGAAATCGCAATTGCGGGGGAAGCGTCGATGAAACTCATACTGCTCGGGCCTCCCGGAGCGGGGAAGGGGACCCAAGCACAGCGACTGGTCGACAAGCACGGCATCGTGCAGCTGTCGACCGGTGACATGCTGCGGGCGGCGGTGAAGGCCGGTTCGCCGGTCGGGATGAAGGCCAAGGACGTGATGGCGCGCGGTGAACTCGTCTCCGACGAGATCGTGGTCGGCATCATCGAAGATCGCATCGCCGAGCCGGATTGCGTCAACGGCTTCATTCTCGACGGCTTTCCGCGCACGGTCGCCCAGGCCGAGGCGCTGGACGCCATGCTCGGCCGGCACGGCCTGAAGCTCGACGCGGTCATCGAGCTGAAGGTCGACGAGGACATCCTGATTCAGCGGATCGAGACGCGCGTCGCCGAGATGAAGGCGCGCGGCGAGGCGATCCGCCCCGACGACAATGCGGCGGCCCTGCACAAGCGGCTCGAGGCCTACCGCGCCCAGACCGCTCCGGTCGCCGGCTATTACGCGTCGAAGGGCGCCTTGCACTCGGTTGACGGCATGGCGCCGATCGATCAGGTGACCAGCGACGTCGCCGCGATCCTGGAAGCCTGAAGCCGCTGGCGGATTTGGGTTGACGAACGGGCGCTTAGCGGCTATGTCGCACGCCTCGTTCGATTGACGGAAGACGGCTCCGTTTGCGTGAGCAGGCGGCGCCTTTTTCATTTGTCGAACACCCATGCAGAGGCCGGCCTCCACCGGCGCATGGTTTTTCTGAACCGCCGCGCTCAGGCGTGGCCGACATGGAGACGAGAGATGGCTCGTATAGCGGGTGTCAATATCCCGACGAACAAGCGCACCGTGATCGCGCTTCAGTACATTCACGGCATCGGCGCCAAGTTCGCCGGCGAGATCTGCGAAAAGGTCAAGATCCCGGCCGAGCGTCGCGTCAATCAGCTGACCGACCAGGAAGTGCTGCAGATCCGCGAAGTGATCGACCGCGACTATATGGTCGAAGGCGATCTGCGTCGCGAAGTGTCGATGAATATCAAGCGCCTGATGGACCTCGGCTGCTATCGCGGCCTGCGTCACCGCAAGGGCCTGCCGGTCCGCGGCCAGCGCACGCACACCAATGCCCGCACCCGCAAGGGGCCTTCCAAGGCGATCGCCGGCAAGAAGAAGTAACAATCCGGCCGGGACGGCTTCGCCGCTCCCGGCTCGATTTTCCCGAGCGCCTGGCATCACGGGCGCGCCTGAAGGACAAGGAAGAGAACTATGGCCAAGGAAGCCAATCGCGTCCGCCGTCGCGAGCGCAAGAACATCGCCTCCGGCGTCTGCCACGTGAACGCGTCGTTCAACAACACGATGATCACGATCACCGACGCGCAGGGCAATACCATTGCCTGGTCGTCGGCCGGCACCATGGGTTTCAAGGGCTCGCGCAAGTCGACCCCCTATGCGGCGCAGGTCGCCGCCGAGGACGCCGCCCGCAAGGCCACCGAGCACGGCATGCGCACGGTCGAAGTCGAGGTTTCCGGTCCGGGTTCGGGCCGCGAATCGGCGCTTCGCGCCCTGCAGGCCGCCGGCTTCACCGTCACCTCGATCCGTGACGTGACGCCGATCCCGCACAACGGCTGCCGCCCGCGCAAGCGCCGTCGCGTCTAAATCCATCTCGTCTCGCAATCGCCGGCGCGCCCTGCAGCCGTCGGTGGTTCCATGCCCCTTAACCAGGGGAACCGGGCGTCAAGGTCCTGCAGGGGACGAGACAGCTGCCCGATATCAGCGAAGGTGATCCTGTGATCCAGAAGAACTGGCAAGAACTGATCAAGCCGGAAAAGCTCCAGATTGTCGGGGGTGACGATGCCAAGCGCTTCGCCACCGCGACGGCGGAGCCGCTCGAGCGTGGCTTCGGCGTGACGCTCGGCAATGCGCTCCGGCGCATCCTGATGTCGTCGCTCCAGGGCGCCGCCGTGTCGGCGGTGCAGATCGACGGCGTTCTGCACGAGTTCTCGTCGATTGCCGGCGTGCGTGAAGACGTCACCGACATCATCCTGAACATCAAAGACATCGCCATCAAGATGCAGGGCGACGGACCGAAGCGCATGGTTCTGCGCAAGGACGGCCCGGGCACCGTGGTGGCCGGCGATATCCAGACGGTCGGCGACGTGGTGGTGCTGAACCCCGAGCTGGTGATCTGCACCCTCGACGAGGGCGCGGCGATCCGCATGGAGTTCACCGTCAACACCGGCAAGGGCTACGTGCCCGCCGAGAAGAACCGCGCCGAGGATGCGCCGATCGGTCTGATCCCGGTCGACAGCCTCTACTCGCCGGTCAAGAAGGTGTCCTACCAGGTCTCGCCGACCCGCGAAGGCCAGGTGCTCGACTACGACAAGCTGACGCTGACGGTGGAAACCAACGGCTCGGTGACGCCGGATGACGCGATCGCCTATGCGGCGCGCATCCTGCAGGACCAGCTCGAAATCTTCGTGAACTTCGAGGAGCCGCGCAAGGAAGTCGTCCAGGAGCAGATCCCGGATCTCGCCTTCAACCCGGCGCTCTTGAAGAAGGTCGACGAGCTGGAACTGTCGGTCCGCTCGGCCAACTGCCTGAAGAACGACAACATCGTCTATATCGGCGACCTGATCCAGAAGACCGAGGCGGAAATGCTCCGCACTCCGAACTTCGGCCGCAAGTCGCTGAACGAAATCAAGGAAGTGCTTGCCCAGATGGGCCTTCATCTCGGTATGGAGGTTTCGGGTTGGCCGCCGGAGAATATCGAAGAGCTGGCCAAGCGCTTCGAGGACCATTACTGATCACACTCCCGCCGACCGTGAGGTCCGCGGGTCATCGGAGGACATGGGATGCGCCACGGCAAAGCCCACCGCAAATTCAACCGGACGGCCGAACATCGCAAGGCGATGTTCGCCAATATGTGCGCCGCGCTCATCAAGCACGAGCAGATCGTCACCACGCTGCCGAAGGCGAAGGACCTGCGTCCGATCGTCGAGAAGCTCGTGACGCTCGGCAAGCGGGGTGACCTGCATGCCCGTCGCCAGGCGATCTCGCAGCTGCGCGACGAGACCATGGTCAAGAAGCTGTTCGACGTGCTCGGACCGCGCTACCAGGCGCGCCAGGGTGGCTATACCCGCGTGCTGAAGGCCGGGTTCCGCTACGGCGACAATGCGCCGGTGGCGGTCATCGAGTTCGTCGACCGCGACGTCAACGCCAAGGGCCAGGACTCCGGTCCGGTGCAGGCGAAGGCGACCGAGAGCGAGCAGGCCGCGGCCTGATCGACGGCGCGTCTTAAGGAAAGTGAGGCTCGCGCTCAGGCGCGGGCTGGTACAGGGCGGCCTTCGGGTCGCCCTTTTTCTTTCGGGGCGGTAGTTTGGGGCTGTGATGGGGCGGCTCGTACTTGGCGTTTGGCATCGCGGTCTTTCATGCAAGATGCGAAGGCTATGGCTGGGTGGGCGCGGAGCGGCCAAGCTGGCTCGCCAGCAATTCGATCGCCAGGCCGGCCGCCAGGATGCCGCCGGCTGCGGCGAAGACCAGTTCGTGGCTGCCGGTGGTGGCAAGCAGGGCGGTGAAGCCATAGGCGCCGAGCGTCTGCAGCACCGCGAACAGGATGGTCTGGAGCGCCCAGGCCTCGGTATGGGCACCGGCGCCGACGATTTCGCGGGTCCGGCCGGCGGTGAGCGAGCCGAGCCCGATCATCAGGCCGCCGCAGAGCATGCCGGAGAGCATCAAAAGCGCAAAATTGCTGGTCAGCGCCGGCAGCGCCGCGCCGACCGCCATCAGCGCCACGACGATGCGTAGCGCCGCGGCATAACCGAAGCGGTCGGCGGCGACGCCGGCCACCAGCGGAGCGGCAACGGCGGTGGCACCCGAGGCGATCCAGATCCAGCCACCGGCCGCCAGGCCGTAGCCGAGATCGCGGGCGACATGGTCGACGAAGAACAGGGTGTGCGGGACATAACCGATGGAGGCCCCGCCATAGGCCGCGGCGAGGCCAAGGAACGGTGCCGACCTGCGCCAGGCGACCGAAGCCGCGGCGGCCGAGGCTTGCGGCGCTTCCGGCGGCGGCGAGCGGGGCAGGAGGATCATCATGACGCTGCTGGCAAGTGTCAGCACGGCGGCAAGGCCGAGCCAGGCGCCGGCCGGGCCGGAGCCGGCGAGCAGTGGCACGGCAATGCCCGAGAGGACGAAGCCGATGCCGACACCGGCAAAGGTGATGCCGCCGGCGCGGCCGCGGTGGCTGGGCGCGACCACGCTGGCAATGACCGGTGGCACGACGATCATGAAGATGCCGCCGGTCATGCCGGACACGGCGCGCAGTCCGATGAAGGCCCATTCGGGCAAGGGCACCGCCGACAGCGCGAAGGCGAGCACCGACAACACCGCGGCGACCAGCGCCGCGCGGCGCAGGCCGAGCCATCGGGCGAAGCCGATGGCGCTGACCGCACCGACGACATAACCGGCGAGATTGAAGGCGCCGGCGAGCCGGAGCGCCGTCGGGCTGGCCCAGCCGGCCTCGACCATGACCGGAATCAGCGGCGGATAGCCGAAACGGCCGAGCCCGACACCAACAAGCATGCCGCAAAAGCCGGCGAGCGCGGGGCCGAGGAGGCGGCGGGACGGCGCGCTGGTCATGACATCGGTCATGGGCCTGTCCCGAAGGGGGGAGGCGTCGCCGTCACAGCACCCGCTCGACCGCGACGCCGCGGCAGTCCATCTCATATTCGAGGCCGATCACCGGCGGCCGGTTGAAGTGCCAGGTCAGGCCGGCCCGGGCGGCGCCGCGCTTGACGATTTCATCGGCCAGGAACGGATGGATGTCGTGGACGCAATAGACCTGAGTGCCCGTGGTGTCGGCCCAGCCATGGCCGAGGGCGGCCATGCGGCTTTCCATCTCGTCCAGCACGAAGGCGGCCTTGTCGCGCAGCGCCTCGGCGCCGGTTTCCTGGTAGCGCACGATGCGCTCGGCATAAGGGGCATTGCCGCCGCGCGCTTCGGCACCGCCTGAAATCACGAAGGAGGGGGCGCCGGCATCGCCTTCGGCGACGAAGGAAAAGGCGTGGAACGACGGCTCGGCCGGCGGCGCCAGCTCGGGACAGACATTGGAGCGGGCGACCGGGTTGGTTTTTCCGTCATAAAGGCCCCAGTCGCGGAGCGTCTCGACATAGACCTCGTTGAACGAGCGGAAGCCCTGATCGGAGAACGGTGCCGGCGAGCGCAGCTCGCAGGCACAAAACGCGGTCAGCGGCCGGCCGGCGGCGCGGATGATCGCGGCGATCTGCTGGAAGCCCTCCTTGAGCGGCACCGGCGCGCGAAAGGTCACGCGTTCGACGTGGTAGCCGGGATGGGCGGCGGCCCCGGCCGAATATTGGAACACGCTCGGGATGAAACGGTAATTGCCGGCTGCGAAATCCGTTGATGTCATGGCGCCTGGATCTTTCGGTCTCTTGAACGTTCCTCGATGGCGCGAGCGTCGCGGCTCGGCTGCCGCCGGTCAACCGACGCCAACGCATTCGACCACTGCTCCGGATCGGTGCCGGACAAGCGCTGGAACGTCACCGCTTCTCTTCCGGGCGGCGGTCGTGGGCGCTATATCTGTGCCATGACCAAGCTTGCTCCCATTGCCCTCGCCACCGCTTTTGTCTCGATCCTCGGGCTTGCCGCCCCGCCGGCCTTCGGCCAGGCCGCGCCAAGGCAGGCGCCGGTCACCCGCGCCGAGGTCCAGCTGTCCTTCGCCCCGGTGGTCCGGCGCGCCGCGCCCGCCGTCGTCAACGTCTATGGCGCGCGCGTCGAACAGGTGCGCAATCCGTTCTTCGAGGATCCGATCTTCCGCCGCTTCTTCGGCGATCGCGGCGGCGGTTCCGGCCCGCGCCGCGAAGAGGTCGCCCGGTCGCTGGGGTCCGGCGTGATCGCCGACGCCTCCGGCCTGGTGATCACCAACAATCACGTCATCGACGGCATGACCGAGGTGAAGATCGCCTTCGCCGACCGGCGCGAGTTCGAGGTCGAGATCCTGCTGCGCGACCCGCGCACCGATCTCGCCGTGCTGAAGATCAAGGAGCCGCCGCGCGATCTGGCCGTGCTCGCCCTCGGCGATTCCGACGGGCTCGAGGTCGGCGACCTGGTGCTGGCCATCGGCAATCCCTTCGGCGTCGGCCAGACGGTCACCCAGGGCATCGTCTCGGCGCTGGCGCGCACCCAGGTCGGCGTGTCCGATTACCAGTCCTTCGTGCAGACCGATGCCGCGATCAATCCGGGCAATTCCGGCGGCGCGCTGGTCGACATGGCCGGCCGGCTGGTCGGCATCAACACGGCGATCTTCTCGCGCTCCGGCGGCAGCCACGGCATCGGTTTCGCCATTCCGACCGCCATGGTGCGGCTGGTGCTCGATTCGGCCCGCAACGGCAGCCAGGTGGTGCGCCGGCCGTGGTTCGGCGCGACCCTGCAGCCGGTCACCGCCGAACTGGTCGAGAGCCTTGGCCTGACGCGGCCGGCCGGCGCGCTGATCGTCAGCACGGTGGCCAATTCACCTGCGGCCAGAGCCGGCCTGAAACCCGGCGACCTGGTCACCGCCGTCGACGGCCAGGCGGTCGATGAGCCCGACAGTTTCGGTTATCGCTTCGGCATTCGTCCGCTCGGCGGCGCGGCCAGCCTGACGATCACCCGCGAGCGCCGCTCGATGACCGTGTCGGTGCCGCTGGAGCGCGCGCCGGAAGGCCCGCGCGATGCCGAGAAGATGACCGGCCCGTCGCCGTTCCAGGGCGCGACGGTGGCCACCCTGTCGCCCGCGCTGGCCGAAGAGGTTCGTGTGCCGCACCGCTCCGAGGGCGTGGTGGTGACGATCGTCGAGCCGGGTTCGCCGGCCCAGCAGATCGGCCTCAGGCCGGGCGACGTCGTGCTCGGCGTCAATGGCGCCGAGATCAAGACGCCGCGCGAGCTGCAGCAGGCGACCGCCCAGCGCGCCAGGCTCTGGCGTTTCCAGATCGACCGGCAGGGCCAGGTGATCAATTCGATGACGGGCGGTTGAGGTGGACCTGTTCGAGGCCGCCGGACCGGATCCGAAGGCGCCGCGCCCGCTCGCCGACCGGTTGAGGCCGAAGACGCTGGCCGAGGTCGCGGGACAGGACCACCTGACCGGTCCGGACGGCGCCCTGACCCGGCTGTTGCGCACGCGCTCGCTCGGCTCGCTGATCTTCTGGGGGCCGCCGGGCACCGGCAAGACCACGGTCGCGCGGCTGCTGGCGGGCGAGACGGATCTCGCCTTCGAGCAGATCTCGGCGATCTTCACCGGTGTCGCCGACCTGAAGAAAGTGTTCGAACAAGCGCGCTCGCGGCGCATCCAGGGCCGGGGCACGCTGCTCTTCGTCGACGAGATCCATCGCTTCAACCGGTCGCAGCAGGACGCTTTCCTGCCTGTCGTCGAGGACGGCACGGTGACGCTGGTCGGCGCGACCACCGAAAATCCGTCCTTCGAGCTGAACGCCGCGTTGCTGTCGCGGGCGCGTGTGCTGACCTTCAAGGCGCTCGACGAGCAGGCGCTGGAGAAGCTCCTCAAGCGCGCCGAGGCCGAAGAGGACCGGCCGCTGCCGCTCGATGACGATGCCCGCGCGGCGCTGGTCAGGATGGCCGATGGCGACGGCCGGGCGGTGCTGACGTTGGCCGAAGAGGTCTGGCGTGCTGCCGCGCCGGACGAGGTGTTCGATACCGCCGGCCTGTCGGAGGTGGTGCAGCGGCGCGCGCCGATCTACGACAAGGCGCAGGAAGGCCACTACAACCTGATCTCGGCCTTGCATAAGACGGTGCGCGGCTCGGACCCGGACGCGGCGCTCTATTATCTCGCGCGCATGCTGGATGCCGGCGAGAACCCGCTGTTCATTGCCCGCCGCGTGGTGCGCATGGCGGTCGAGGATATTGGCCTGGCCGACCCGCAGGCGCTGGTCGTCGCCAATGCCGCCAAGGATGCCTATGATTTTCTCGGCAGTCCCGAGGGCGAGCTGGCGCTGGCCAATGCGGTCATCTATGTGGCGACCGCGCCGAAGTCGAATGCCGCCTACATGGCCTGGAAAGCCGCCTCGCAGCTGGCCAAGGAGCGCGGCAGCGTGATGCCGCCGAAAACCATCCTGAACGCGCCGACCAAGCTGATGAAGACCGAGGGTTACGGCGACGGTTACCGCTACGACCATGACGAGCCGGATGCCTTTTCCGGCCAGAACTATTGGCCCGAGGCGATCGGTCGCCAGACCCTCTACGAGCCGGTCGAGCGCGGTTTCGAGCGCGAGATCCGCAAGCGCATGGAATGGTGGGACAAGCTCCGCCGCGAGCGCGGATGAGCCTGGATGCCTCACGCGGGATCAATGGCCGCCGAATACGAGGGTCTTGATCGGAAACGCCAGCGCCTGCAAGCGGAGGATCATGGCGTGGACGATCCCGACAGCATCGATGGCGTGCAGGGCGACACGTCTTGTCGTGCCGATGTTGCCTGAGGCGATCAAGTCATGATTGCTGGTATAGGCATTGGCGATACAGCTGCTGCCGGGCGTCACGCCGTCGAGCCCGCCGGCATAGAGGGGTTCGAGAAAGGTCAGGATGGTTCCTGGCCGGACCGCCTGCTGAGCCTCGACCAGTTGCTCGCCGCCGCGGATCTGGCCGGCGGCGATGAAATCCTGCACCCCCACCACCACCATGGGAATGATCGTCCAGGGCTTCGATGCACACGCCACCTCGGCGGTCATGCCGACTTTTATGACCTGCGCTTCGATCTGCCCGAAGCCGGCCTGCAGGCCTCGCCGCCCGGCTTCCTCGGGAATCAGAATTCCCGCGGGCCGCATGAACGGGTTCACGATGTCGCCGACCCGCAGCGTGAACTGCTCGACGCGGCCGGTGACACCTGCCCGGATGACCGTCTTGTCCAATTCCACCTGGGCCTGGGCGAGGGCAGCTTCGGCGCTTGCCCTTTCGGCCGGGAGAAGCGTGGAGATCCGGACCTGGGCAGCTTCTTTCGCGGCAGTGGCGGACGATAGCGCGGCCTCGCGACCGGCCAGGGTGTTCTCCAGCCTCTCGATCTCGCGGGCCGCGACGGTCGCCTCGTTGCGTCGCCTCAGTTCCTGCTTCGTCCGCAATTCATCCTGTGCTTGCTCAAGGGCGCTCCTGGCCTCCTGGATCTTGCCTTCGTCGGCCAGGAGTTCGGCCCGCGCGACGACCACGCCTGCTTCGACCTCGGTGATCTTGCGCCGGGCCGCCTCCACGGCCGCCTCCTGCTTCGTGCTGTCCAGGCGGAAGATCGGTGCCCCTTTTGCAATACGATCACTGAAGCCGACATAGATCTCCGCGACACGTCCGTTCGTCTCCGGCACGATCGCGACAGTCCGAAAGTACAATGTGGCGCTGGTCGTCGACGGATGATTGTAGAAGATGACCGTTATCAGTGCCACGGTAAGCATGAAACACGTAACGATACCCCACCGTAACTCGAACCATACCGAAAAGAAGGTGATTTCTTTGCCGAACCGCTTTCCTTGTACGTATCGGCGAAAAAGATAGTCGGGAAGTATCGTCACCAAGGAGCAGACGAGGATCTCAAGCATGGCTCAACACCTCGGGTTTGACCGTGGTGACGTTGGTCTCGGCCGGCGAATCCGTCGGGCCGTCGTCCGGTGAGGCCGGGGCGATCGCTTCTTCGGGCACCCGGTCGGCGCCCGTGCCGGGTGCCATATGGGCAATCTTCTCCAGCGCGCCCGCCATCCTGCCGAACATTCCCGAGAAGTCGGGAATGTCGATCAATGCGAGCAGCAAGCCGATCACCCAGAACAGGTGAATGTGGGTAAAGAGGGCGAGAAGGCCCAACACGGCGACGATCTCGAACTGCAGCTTGTGTGCCCTGTGCGCCATACGCTCGGGCAAGGTGTGTAGTCGCAGAAAGAGCAAACCGATCGCCAGCACGGCCACGACCAAGAGCACTGCCATCGCCACCATGAGATAATCGGTCTCATTGGGAGCGGTGATGAAGGCCGGCAGATGATGCGAAGCAGCAGGGTGAGGCGATGCGGTCATGACAACACTCCTGGCGCAAGAGCCAAGTCGCTCGCTGTATTGAGCGGCGCAAAATCTGCCGCCGTCAATCAGGTGTTTTCTTGTACGGACAAGGGGGGTGATTGGACCGGGAACGCCGGTCCTGGCCGGAGCCGAAACCCAACTGAGGCGTCACTTGCCGATCGCGCGGGGTGACTATGGCGCCGTGGCGCTCTATGTGAAGGGTTTGGTGATCCTGTCGATGGCGGCTTTCGCGTCCGGGCTCGCCCCTGTGAGGAGTTTCGCATGAAGGGCAAGGGAGGACGGCCGCCGGGCTCCGGCAGCGGCAGGCCGCCGCGCAAGGGGCCGCCGCGTCCGGCCGGTTCGCGTCCAGCCACATCTCGCCCGGGCGCCTCGCGTCCAGGGGCTCCGCGGTTCGCCGAGCAGCGGTCCGCACCGGAGCGCAAGCGGCCGTTTGGTGCCGGTGCTGCCGAGCGGCCGGAGCGTCAGGGCGCCGAGGATCGCCGGCCGCCGCGCGGCCGCAGGCCGGAGGCCGAGGAGAGCGAATCGCGCTCGTTCGACGGCTCGCCGCGGCGCCGGCGCGACAGCGACTGGGATGTGCGCGACGAAACCGGCTGGGCGCCGGAAGCCGATCTGGATATTGCCGGCATCGAGGAGCCGCGCCGTCCGGTGCATGGCAGGCCCGAAAGACGCGACGAACCGCGCCGGGATGAACCACGCCGCGACGAACCACGCCGCGAGAGCCGCGGCGGCCGCGGGGCCGCATCGCCAGGCAGTCGCGACGACGAAGGACGGCGTCCGCCGCCGCGTGCGTCGCGCGACGAGCGCGCGCCCGCGCCGCCGCCGGCCGGCCCGACCAAGGCCGAGATGAAGGCCGCCGCCACCGAGACGCTGCAGACCGGGGTCCAGACGCTCGCCATCACCGCCGACGAGGACGGCATGCGGGTCGACCGGTTCCTGGCCGCGCGCTTTCCGCAGCTGTCGTTCAGCTATATCCAGCGCATCGTCCGCAAGGGTGAACTGCGGGTCAACGGCAAGCGTGTCGAGACCAAGGACCGGCTGGAAGAGGGCCAGGCGGTGCGCGTGCCGCCGCTGAAACTCGAGCAGGCCCGGCCGATGACCGCCAAGGTCGGCGAGGACATCAAGGGCTTTCTCACCTCGATCACGCTCTACGAGGACAATGACGTGCTGGTCTTCGCCAAGCCGGCGGGGCTCGCCGTGCAGGGCGGTTCGGGCACCAAGAAACATCTCGACGGTATGCTGGCCGTGCTGACCGACGAGGACGGCCAGCGTCCGCGGCTGGTGCACCGGCTGGACAAGGACACGTCGGGCTGCATCCTGGTCGCCAAGAGCCGTTTCGCCGCCGCCGCGCTCGCCAAGACGTTCCGCACCCGCTCGGCGCGCAAGATCTATTGGGCCGTGGTCGCCGGCGTGCCGAAGCCCCGGCAAGGCCGGGTCTCGACCTTCCTGGCCAAGGAAGAGCGCGAGGACGAAAGCCGCATGCGGCTCGCCAAGCATGGCGAGAAGGGCGCGAGCCACGCGGTCAGCTATTATGCCGTGATCGACACCATGGCGCAGAAACTGTCCTGGCTGTCGATGAAACCGGTCACCGGCCGGACCCATCAGCTGCGCGTCCACGCCGCCGAGATCGGCAATCCGATCATTGGCGATCCCAAATATTTCGACGTGGAGAACTGGGAGATCCCGGGCGGCGTGCAGCACAAGCTGCACCTGCATGCCCGCCGGCTGGTGGTGCCGCATCCGCGTGGCAAGGGCACGATCGACGTCTCGGCGCCGCTGCCGCCCCATATGCAGCAGACCTTCAATCTGCTCGGCTGGGACGTGTCGCATTACGATCCGATCGTCGAAGCCCCGGAAGAGTGAGGCCATGTCCTTGACCACGGTCATCTACATCACCACGGCGGTGCTCGCCGTCGTTCTGGTGCTGATCGTGATGGTGACGCGCCGGGTGATCCGCACGGTGCCGGGCGGCGGTGCCGACGCGCGGGCGGTGGCTCAGCTCGCCGGCGAGATCAAGCGCGCCAATGATCTGGCCGAGCAGCGCATCGATGCCTTGGAAAAGCGCGTCGATGCGCTGGAACATGGCGGATCGGTGCCGCGCACCGGCTGAACCGCGGGTTCAGCGCCGGTTCAGGCGGCCTGGCCGAGCCTCGGTCGCTCACCGAGGGATGCTCCATGAAACGCTTCATGAAACGCTTCACCAAACATTTGGCGGTCAAGCGCCTGGCGATGATCGCCGCATCCGTTCTTGTGTCGGCCGGCCCGCTCACGGCCCAGCCCATGCCTGACGGCCGGGGGCCGGATCCCGAGCGCCGGGCTGCCCGCATGGAATGCCGGCAGGACGCGCGGGCCCGGGGTGTCTTCGGCCCGGAGCTGCGCGATGCGGTCAGGGCCTGCATGCGGGCCCGCTTTCCCGAACTCGCCGGCCGCGGCGGCAATCCCGAACTGCGGGCCGAACGCATGGCTTGCCGCCAGGAGGCGCGATCGCGCGGCGCGCGCGGCCCGGAGGTGCGCGCGGCCGTGCTGGAATGCCTGCGCGCCCGCCGGCCGGATCTCGCCCGCATCGTCGAATGCCGCCGGGGCGCCCGCGCCCAGGGCCTGATCCCGCGTACGCCGGAATTCCGCGCCACGGTCCAGGCCTGCCGGCGCGGCGCTTGACAAGGGGGGCGCCGAGGCCTGAAAGCGCTCCGGGCCTGATCTCCCGGAGCATCTATCCTTGAAGCTTGTCATTTTCGACTGCGACGGCACGCTCGTCGACAGCCAGCATATGATCGTTGCGGCGATGAACGGCGCCTTTGCCGCGCTCGACCGGCCGGCACCGACGCGCGAGGCGACCCTGTCGATCGTCGGCCTGTCGCTGCACGAAGCTTTCGTGCGGCTGACGCGCGCCGACGACAGCGACATTCCCGCGCTGATCGAAGCCTATAAGAACGCCTTCCACGACCTGCGTGCCGATGCGAGCCATACCGAACCGCTCTACGAGGGCGCGCTCGCGGTGGTCGAGGCGCTCGCCGGCGACAGCGACGTGGTGCTCGGCATCGCCACCGGCAAGTCGCAGCGCGGCGTCCGGCTGGTGCTCGGCCATCACGGTATTTTCCAGCATTTCGCCACCATCCAGACCGCCGATGACGCGCCGTCCAAGCCGCATCCGGCGATGATCGAGCAGGCCATGGCCGCGGTCGGCGCCACGCCCGCGGCGACCGTCATGATCGGCGATACGACATTCGACATCGACATGGCGCAGGCCGCCGGGGTGACCCCGATCGGCGTCGCCTGGGGTTATCATCCGGTCGAGGCGCTGAAAGGCGCCGGCGCCCGGGTGGTGCTCGACCGTTTCGCCGAATTGCCGGCGGCGCTTGCGCAAATCTGGCATCCGGCCGGGCAGGGTGGTAAGGCGAGGCCATGACCCGCTCAGTGTTCGACGACTGGTTCGCCAAGGGCATGGATCCGGCGGCCTATGATCCGACCGCCGCCGCCCGGCTGTCGATGAAAACCCAGTTGCCCAAGCGCTTTTATGCCGAGGCCGGCGTCGGCGAGGCTGACGGCGCGTTCCGGCTTCTGCTCGACGGCCGCTCGGCCAAGACGCCGTCGCGCCATCCGCTCGCCGTCCCAACCCGGCGCCTGGCCGAGGCGGTGGCCGCCGAGTGGGCCGCGCAAAGGCAAGTCATCGACCCCGCGACCATGCCGCTGACGCGCATCGTCAACGCCATTATCGAAGGGGTCGTGCCGGATCCGGCGCCGGTCGCCGACGATATCGTGCGCTATTCGGCCTCCGACCTCCTGTGTTATCGCGCCGCCACGCCGGCAAGCCTGGTTGCGCGTCACGCCGCCGCCTGGGATCCGGTGCTGGCCTGGGCGCGCGACGCGCTCGGCGCCCGTTTCATCCTGTCCGAGGGCATCGTGCATGTGACCCAGCCGGAGCGCGCGCTCGCCGCGCTCAGGGCGGCGCTGCCCGATGACGCCTGGCGGCTCGGCGCCATGCATGTGGTGACGACGCTGACCGGCTCGGCGCTGCTTGCCGTGGCGCTGCAGATGGGCCGCCTGACGCCGGCCGAGGTCTGGTCGGCGGCGCATGTCGACGAGGATTTCCAGACCGAACTCTGGGGCCATGACGAAGACGCCGCCGAGCGGCGGCGGGCGCGCGAACGCGAGATGATGGCAGCGGCAACGGTGCTCGCCTCGCTGTGACATCGGCATGAAACGTGGCGGTCGTTGATGCAGCCATGCCGAGGCCCCGCCCAAGGTGCCGCGCCAGGGAGGCTCCCGACCGTGAGAGTGACACTCGATCTCGCCAAGCTGCTCGAGGACGGCCGGATCACCCCGGCCGAATTCGACCGGCTGAAGGGGTATGCCACCGAAGGCGCGGGGTCGGCCGCGATCAATATCCTGATCGGCTTCGGTGTGGTGGCGGTTGCGCTCGGTGCCATTGGCCTGGTGCCGGAGCCGGCCACGGCGATCGTCATCGGCGCCGTCATGGCGGCGGCCGGGCTCGGCTTCATCCTGTCCGGCAGCGGCGCCTGGGGCCTTCTCGCCAATATCGGCCTCGTTGCCGGCGCGCTGCTCGCCACCGGCGGGCTGGTCTTCGCCACCAAGGGCTCCGCCACCACCCTGCTGGCGGTGACGATCGTGCTGGCCGGGGTCGCGGTCGTCGCCCGCTCGGGCCTGCTGATCGGGCTTGCCGTGCTCACCCTTTCGGCAACCGTTGGCGCCCGCACCGGTTATGCCCACGCCTCCTATTTCCTCGGCATCGAGCGGCCGCTGCTCACCGTCCTGGTGTTTTCTGCGCTCGCGATCGCGGCCTACCAGGCCTCGAAGCGGCTCGCCGCCGATCAGGCGCGGCTCGCCATCATCGCGGCGCGA
The DNA here is from genome assembly GCF_005144885.1 of Phreatobacter stygius. NCBI lineage: Bacteria > Pseudomonadati > Pseudomonadota > Alphaproteobacteria > Hyphomicrobiales > Phreatobacteraceae > Phreatobacter > Phreatobacter stygius. Next base: position 7,014,916 of record NZ_CP039690.1, on the reverse strand, counting down.
ACCTCGCTGCTGCTGGTCAATTTCGGCTTCTGGGTGGGTTCGCTCTGGGGCGACCGGCTGCGCTGGCTCGGCGGTGACCCCTCCGGCGGAAGCCTGGTCGGCGTGCCCGCCTGGACCTTCACCATCGCCTGGGCCGTCGCGATCATCGGCACCGGCGCCTGGGCCGCGCGCAGCGGGCGCTCCTGGGTCCTTGGCCTCGCGGCGGTCTTCGGCGCGATCCATTTCTATACCCAGTGGTTCGAGCGGCTCGGGCCCAACCCGCTGTCGATCCTGGTCGCGGGTGTCGTCACGCTGGCGCTGGCGGTCGGCATCTGGCGATACAACAGGTCGGGCACCTCTGCTGGTTGACGTTACGGCATGGGCGCCGCATCCGACCTCTGACCCTGCCGGTGGCTCCTGGGCCTTGGTTAAGGACAGGTCGAACGCGGGGAATCTATCGACTTTCCCGGATGGCAATGGTTGGATACCGACTCAGGGACAACCGGGGGGATATGAATGTCCGATCCGATTGACGACCGAGTCGGCAGGCTCGAACAGGCCGTCAGACTCCTCAATGAAGCCATCGGCCGGCAACAGGTCATCTTGACCGGCATGAATTCCGGCATGAACGGCGCCCTGAATGCCAGCGAAAAGACCCTCACCAACCTGGTCATCGGCGTGGTTCGTGCCGTGGCCTATGCGCTCGACGAGCTCTGCACGGAGAAGGCCGCGGACCGCGACAGGCTGATTCTCGCGCTCGAGCAGAAGCTGGCCGAGACCCGGCCGCAGATGCCGCGGCCAGCCATCGACCAGGCGCTGGCGACCATCGTCGCGGTGCTGCGCGGCGGCTGCGAGCAGCCCTTGGCACAGGTCGAGCAAGCGCCGGCGGCGTGAGCGCCGGCGACAGGCCGCGCGCCCGGCCGGTCCGGGCAGGTGACGCGGCGTGCGCCGCGCGCCGTCGCGGCAAAGCTCCCAGATGACCGATGTTCGCGCGGCCGCCACATCCCCCGTCCGTCCGATTGGCCGGCTTATTGCTGGCATGCTATCGCAAGCGACTGGTCTCAACCCCTCGGAGGGGGGCGCTTAGCCCCTTGGTGCGCATGAAGGACGTTCTGGAAAGGCTCGAAGAGCGGCGGGCCGAGGCCCGACTCGGCGGTGGCCAGAAGCGCATCGACGCGCAGCATGCCAAGGGCAAGCTGACCGCCCGCGAGCGCGTCGAACTGCTGCTCGACCGTGGCTCCTTCGAGGAGTTCGACATGTTCGTGCAGCATCGCTGCGCGGATTTCGGCATGGAGAAGTCGCATATCCCCGGCGACGGCGTGATCACCGGCTGGGGCACGGTCAATGGCCGTACCGTGTTCGTCTTCTCCAAGGACTTCACGGTGTTCGGCGGCTCGCTGTCGGGCGCCCACGCCGCCAAGATCACCAAGGTCCAGGACATGGCGCTGAAGGCGCGCGCGCCGGTCATCGGCCTGTTCGATGCCGGCGGCGCACGAATCCAGGAAGGTGTCGATGCGCTCGGGGGTTACGGCGAAGTCTTCAGGCGAAATGTCATCGCGTCCGGAGTGATTCCGCAGATCTCGCTGATCATGGGGCCCTGCGCCGGCGGCGATGTCTATTCGCCGGCCATGACCGACTTCATCTTCATGGTGAAGGATACCAGCTACATGTTCGTCACCGGCCCGGATGTGGTGAAGACGGTGACCAACGAGATCGTCACCTCGGAAGAGCTCGGCGGCGCCTCCATCCATGCGGTGAAATCATCGGTCGCCGATGGCGCCTATGAGAACGATGTCGAGGCGCTGCTGCAGATGCGCCGGCTGATCGACTTCCTGCCCGCCAACAATACCGAGGGCGCGCCGGAACTGCCGTCCTTCGACACGCCTGATCGGATCGACCTGTCGCTCGACACCCTGGTGCCGGACAATCCGAACAAGCCCTACGACATGAAGGAACTGATCTCGAAAATGGTCGACGAGGGCGACTTCTTCGAGATCCAGGCCAAGTTTGCCCAGAATATCATCACCGGTTTCGGCCGGCTCGAGGGCCGCAGCGTCGGCATCGTCGCCAATCAGCCCATGGTGCTGGCCGGCGTGCTCGATTCTGACGCCAGCCGGAAAGCCGCCCGTTTCGTCCGCTTCTGCGACGCCTTCTCGATCCCGATCGTCACCTTTGTCGACGTGCCCGGCTTCCTGCCCGGCACCGCCCAGGAATATGGCGGCCTGATCAAACACGGCGCCAAGCTCCTGTTCGCTTATGCCCAGGCCACCGTGCCGCTGGTCACCGTCATCACCCGCAAGGCCTTTGGCGGCGCCTATGACGTGATGGCGTCCAAACATATTGGCGGCGACGTCAACTATGCCTGGCCGAGCGCGCAGGTCGCCGTGATGGGCGCCAAGGGCGCCGTCGAGATCATCTTCCGTGCCGACATGAACGACACGGCCAAGATCGCCGCGCGCACCAAGGAATATGAGGAGCGGTTCCTGTCGCCTTTCGTCGCCGCCGAGCGTGGTTATATCGACGAGGTGATCATGCCGCACTCGACCCGCCGGCGCGTGGCGCGGGCGCTGGCCCTGCTGCGGCACAAGGCCAGCGAGATTCCGTGGAAGAAACACGACAACATTCCGCTGTGAGACATCCGGACCAACGGTCCGCTTGCGTCGGGCCGACGTACTACCGAGGATGGCTGGCACCGCTTAGATCAAGTGAAGCGGTACACGCAGCGGAGGTCGTGCCATGTCGATCAAGACAGTTCTCCTCGCTCTTGTCGCCGGTGACGGTGAGCGCCCGAGCGGCGCCATCAATTACGCGATCTCGCTGGCCGCCGACCACAAGGCCCATCTCTCGGTGGTGGTCGGCGCCATCAAGGTGCCGGTGGTGGTCTATTCCGGCGTCGCCGAGGTGCAGGCGATCGTCACCGACGACAACGACTTCCGCGGCCGGGATGCCGACGAACTCGCCGAATCGATCGGCCGGAGTGCGCAGATCAACGGCGTGGCGGCGGCGGTCGAAGTGGTCAGCGACGCGATCGATCCCTTGTTCAGCCGGATCGGCAAGCGCGCCCGCCTGCATGACCTGGCGATCTGCGGCCGTCCCCGGACCGCCGATATCTGGTCGACCGAACTCGCCGAGACGCTGCTCCTGTCCAGTGGGCGGCCGGTCATCGTGGTGCCCGACGGCTTCGATCCCGAGCGGGCGTCCAACACCGTGATCGTGGCCTGGGACGGTTCGGCGGTGGCAGCCCGCGCGGTTGGCGGCGCCACGCCGTTCATCGACCGGGCAGGGCAGGTGGAGATCGTATCGGTGCTTGGCGACAGGCATGCCGAGGACCGGATCGCCGGCGCGGCGCTGGCGCCGATGCTGGCCCATCACGGCGTCAAGGTGTCGGTGACCGATCTGCCCTATACGCGCGGCACCGGCAAGGCGATCGCCGACCACGCGGCGAGCGTCCGCGCCCAGATGGTGGTGATGGGCGGTTATGCCCATTCGCGGCTGCGGCAAATGGTGCTCGGCGGCACCACGACGACCATGCTGCAATATTCGTCGGTGCCGGTGCTGATGTCGCACTGACGGGGTTTCAGGATTTCGTTGGTCCTGATGTCGTTGACGAGCCAGCCCGACAGCTTGGGCTTGGGCGCTCCACCGTCGATCGGGACATGCGCTGGCCGGGTCTGCAACGACCAGCCAGGCGCCAAACCTCACCTGGCCTCGTCAAAGAGTTGCATCAAAGCCGCAACGCCGCCGTTTTCGACCTCCGGACGCGCCCGAGGACTCCATTTCGAACCGATGATTTGCTATCGCTGGGGGCGAAGAGCGTTTGGCGCATCGAGGTCAGCTTTGCCTAAGTAAATACCGGTCTCAATCCCGTTTCACCCGTACTGCCGGATAGCAACACGCTGCCGGCGTATGACCATGTCCATCGGGTGGTGGCTAGAGACCGGTTTGGCATTGTTAAAATGTGCCATGTGCAGCTCCGCTGTCTCAGCTCTTCAGCCGCCCAAAACATCGCCACACCGCGCCCGCAAGGGGTTTTCTCATGCACCATCTTGGTGGACTTCCGAACGGAAGACCAAGACGGTATGTGCAATATACTTCGGGTCCGATGGACCATCGTTGCCCAAACAGCTCCCCAGCCTTGGATTGCGTGCAGCGGATGTGGCGGCCTGAGGGCCTTCCAATCCAGCGGCAAAATCCGGCTCAACGCCAACGGTCGCAAGCTTGATGCGTGGCTTATCTACAAGTGCCTGATCTGCGAAAGGACATGGAACCGTCCGATCTTTGAGCGGCAGAATGTCCGCGATATCGATCCGATCGTCCTGGAAGCGCTGCAGTCCAACGATCCGCAATGGATCCGGACAGAAACGTTCAACCTCGAAGCATTGCGGCGCAGGTCGCAGCGCGTCGATGAATTTTCCGAGTTTGATATCGAAAAAGAGATCCTGCACGAAACGCGCAATTGGACGAAACTGGCAATCGAGCTGATGGTCCCGTTTCCGATCAGCACACGCCTTGACCGTCTGCTGGCGTCCGAGCTGAGAGTTTCGCGTGCACGGCTCCAGACGCTTCACGACGGCGGCACGCTTCGGACCAATTCGGACCGCGCCGACATTTTGCGGCGGCGTATCAAAACCGGCACGCAGGTCATAACCGACCTCGCCACCGAGGCCGACCGAGACCAATCGTGGAGACCTTTAGCGACCGGTCGTCCACTGTAACCGGTATCACGAAGGCCTGAAATCTCAGGCCTTCGTGATCTTACTCATCTTGGTGCAGGGCGCCTCAGTCTGAAGCGCTCGAACTCTGGCTCTTGCTCGCTTCGGTCTTGGCGCGCGGCTTGAGGTTGATCGCCTCGGCGGCGACCTGGGCGATGCCAGGGGTTTCGGTCTTGGCGCGTTCGGCGGCCTTGCGCTCGACGGTCTTCCAGAGCCTGAGGATATTGCCCGAGGCGATCTTGCCGATCGCCGCGTCCGACCAGCCGCGCCGGATCAGGGCGGCGATCAGGTGCGGAAAGCGCGAGACATTGGCGAGGTCGTCGGGATTGGGACCGCCATAGAAGTCGGAGCCGATGCCGATATGGTTCAGGCCGGTCCGGCCGACGATATAGTCGATATGGTCGCACAGCTCCGCGATCGAGCCTTTTGGCCAGGGGCCTTCGGCCTTGGCCTTTTCGGTCACCGCCGCGTCGATATCGAGCCCCGGCCTGGTCTTGCCGTGGATCTGGAACGGCGTCATCCATTCGCGGCTCTTTCGCGAGATGAAATTCGGCACGAAGGTCGCCATGACCATGCCGCCATTGGCCTTGACCCGGTCGAGCACGTCATCGGTGACGTTGCGCGGGTGGTCGCACAGCGCGAAGGCGTTGGAATGCGACCAGATGAGCGGCGCCCGGGCATGGTCGAGCGCGTCGTGCTGGGCCTTGGGCGAGGCATGGGCGAGATCGACCATGACGCCGAGCCGGTTGCATTCGGCGATCACGGCGCGGCCGAAATCGGTCAGCCCGTCATGGCGCGGCGCGTCGGTGGCCGAATCGATCCAGTCGAGCGTCTCGTTGTGGCAGAGCGTCAGGATGCGCATGCCGGCGGCATGCCAGACCCGCAACGGGCTCAGCGAATTCTCCAGGCCGACGCCGCTCTCGACCGAGATGACCGAGGCGATCTTGCCGGCCCTGCGGGCGCGCCCGACATCGGCGGCGCGCCGGGCCGGCAGGAAGACATCCGGGTGCACCGCCTCGATGTCGAGGCAAATGGCCAGCTGTTCCAGGGTGAAGCGGGCGGGCCTTGGTACCGAGGTCGGCACGAAGGCGGCGAAGACCTGGGCCGCGACCCGGCCTTCGCGCATCCTGGGAATGTCGGTATCGCTTTCCTGATGGACCCGGTCGAGGCCATAGGCGGCGACATCGCCAAGGGCTGCGCGGTCGCGGCGGATGGTGAAGGGCAGGTCGTTGTGCCCGTCGAACAGCGGAAACCTGCCGAGCAGTTCAAGGGCCTTGTCCAGGGCCGGATCCGACTTCGTCATAACGGCTCTCTCGCTGCGCGTGCCGCGGTGCTGCGGCGCGCCTGACTATGGCTCTCGGCGCGCGCCGCCGCGCCGCCCGCGCGCGCATGGCGGCTGGTCGCGCGGCGCGGATCAGGCGGTGTCGCGCTCGACCGTCACCACCCGGCCGCGGTCGATGGCCAGCGCCAGCTTGCCGTGCTTGATGGCCAGGGCATTCTCGCCGAACAGCTCGCGCCGCCAGCCTTTCAGCGCACCGACATCGGCCTCGTCGTTCTCGGCGATCTTGTCGAGGTCGTCGGAGGTTGCCACCACCTTGGCGGCGACATGGTGCTTTTCGGCGACCATTTTCAACAGCACCTTGAGCAGCTCGACAGTCGCCGACTGGGCGTGGCTCGGCGGGCGGTGCTTGTCGATCGCCGGCAAGCTCTTCGGATCGCGCGCCAGCCCGCTCTGCACCGCCTCGACGATCGCGATACCGTCGCGCGACCGCTCCCAGCCCTTGGGGATCGAGCGCATGGCGCCGAGCGCCTCGACGGTCTTCGGGCCGGTCATCGCCACGTCGATCAGGCTGTCGTCCTTCAACACCCGCGAGCGCGGCACGTCGCGGGCCTGGGCCTCGCGCTCGCGCCAGGCGGCGACATCCATCAGCACGGCCAGTTCGCGCGGCTTGCGCACGCGGTTGCGAAAACGCTCCCAGGCACGCTCCGGTTCCTGGCGATAGGTCTCGGGCGAGGTCAGCACGCCCATTTCCTCGGCAACCCACTCGGCCCGGCCGCGCTTCTCGAGCTCGGCGGTCAGCTTGACGTAGATATCGCGCAGATGGGTGACATCGGCGATGGCGTAGGTGATCTGCGCCTCGCTCAGCGGCCGCTTCGACCAGTCGGTGAAGCGGCTGGTCTTGTCGAGCATGGTGCCATTGGTGCGCTGGACCAGCTGATCGTAAGAAATGCTGTCGCCATAACCGAGCACCATGGCGGCGACCTGGCTGTCGAACAGCGGCGCCGGAATGCGCTCCGACAGATGCCAGACGATCTCGACGTCCTGGCGGGCGGCGTGGAACACCTTGATCACCGCCGGATTGGTCATCAGGTCGAAAAACGGCGCCAGGTCCATGCCCGGCGCGAGCGCATCGATCGCCACTGCCTCATCCGGGCTGGCGAGCTGGATGACGCAAAGTTTCGGCCAGAAAGTCGTCTCACGGAGGAATTCGGTGTCCACCGTGACGAAAGGGTGTTTGGCGAGGCGCGCACAGATCGCGGCGAGGTCGGACGGAGAAGTGACTAACATCTCGCCTTACATACAGGAGTCGGGCCGCGATTGCGAAGCGGTTTCAGACGCCTGCAAGTTGTGTCTCGACGAGGGCGACGATGCGCGGATCGGTCGGCCGGACGCGTGCCGGAAAGGCGCCGGCGATGAGCCCGGTGCGGCCAATGACGAACTTGTGGAAGTTCCAGGTGGGGATGTCGGCCGGCCGCTGCGCGGCGGCCCAGCGGTAGAACGGATGGGCCGCCGAGCCACGCACCACCTGTTTGCCGGTCATCGGGAAGGACACGCCATATTGCCCGTGACAGACCTCGGCGATCTCCTGATTCGAGCCGCGCTCCTGGTTGAAATCGTCGGACGGCACGCCAACCACCACCAGGCCACGCGCGCGATAGCGGTCCCACATGGTCTGCAGGTCGTTATATTGCGGCGTGAAGCCGCAGGACGAGGCGGTGTTGACCACCAGCAGGACCCGGCCGGCATGATCGGCGAGCCTGACCGGCTCGCCTTCCAGTCCGTCGAAGGTGAAGGCATAGGCCGAATTGGAGATCCGGCTCGAGACCCGACCCGATCCCGGGGCGGAGCTCTGGGCGAGGGCAGGGCCTGCAACCACGGCCGCAGCGGCGGCGATCAGCAGGCGTCTGTCGATTTGGGTCCTGTCGCGGGACATGGTCGCGGCTCCTCCAGTCTCGGACTGGCCTGGCCGCGAACCGCGGCCTCAGGCCGCGATCTCGTTGGTGGCCAGGAACTTTTCCAGCCAATGGATATCGTAATTGCCAGCTGCGATTTCCGGATTGCGAACCAGCGTCCGGAACAGCGGGATAGTGGTTTCGATGCCGTCGACGACGAATTCATCCAGCGCGCGCTTCAGGCGGGCGAGACATTCGGCGCGCGTGCGGCCGTGGACGATCAACTTGCCGACCAGTGAATCATAATAAGGCGGGATCGTGTAGCCCTGATACGCATGGCTGTCGACGCGCACGCCGAGGCCACCCGGCACGTGGAACAGGCCGAGCTTGCCGGGCGAGGGGCGGAAGGTCGAGGGGTTCTCGGCATTGACCCGGCATTCGATGGCGTGGCCCTCGATGACGATGTCCGACTGCTTCATCGACAGCTTCTGGCCGGCGGCGATCTTGATCTGCTCGTTGACCAGGTCGATGCCGGTGATCATCTCGGTGACGGGATGTTCGACCTGGATGCGGGTGTTCATCTCGATGAAGAAGAACTGGCCGTCCTCGTAGAGGAACTCGATCGTGCCGGCGCCGACATAGCCGAGATCGGCCATGGCCTTGGCGCAGACGCCGCCGATTTCGGCGCGCTGGGCCGGCGTGATGATCGGCGAGGGGCCTTCCTCCCAGACCTTCTGGTGCCGGCGCTGCAGCGAACAGTCGCGTTCGCCGAGATGGATGGCGCTGCCCTGGCCGTCGCCGAGGATCTGGATTTCGATATGGCGCGGCTTGCCGAGATATTTCTCGATATAGACGGCATCGTCGCCGAACGCCGCCTTGGCTTCGGTCTTGGCGGTCTGCAGCGCGACGTCGAGTTCGTCGGCGGTGCGCGCCACCTTCATGCCGCGGCCGCCGCCGCCGGCGGCGGCCTTGATGATGACGGGAAAGCCGATCTCCTTGGCGACGCGGCGGGCATCCTCGTCATTGTCGATGCCGCCTTCGGAGCCGGGAACGGTCGGAATGCCCAGGCGCTTGGCGGTGCGCTTGGCCTCGATCTTGTCGCCCATCACCCTGATGTGTTCGGCCTTGGGGCCAATGAAGGTGATGCCGTGGCTTTCCAGGATCTCGGCGAAACGGGCGTTTTCCGACAGGAAGCCGTAGCCGGGATGGACCGCGTCGGCGCCGGTGATCTCGCAGGCCGCCAAGAGCTGGGGAATGTTGAGATAGCTGTCGCGTGCCGGCGGCGGGCCAATGCAGACGCTCTCGTCGGCGAGCTTCACATGCATGGCATCGGAATCGGCCGTCGAATGCACGGCGACGGTTGCGATGTCGAGCTCCTTGCAGGCGCGCAGCACCCTGAGCGCGATCTCACCGCGATTGGCGATCAGGACCTTGTGGAACATGGGCACCTGTCCGCTCATTCGACGATCATGAGCGGCTCGCCGTATTCGACCGGCCGACCGTCTTCGAAGAAGATGCGCGTGACCGTGCCGCTGCGCGGCGCGGCGATATCGTTGAAGGTCTTCATGGCTTCGATCAGGCAGAGCCGGTCGCCCTCCTTCACCACCGTGCCGAGCTCGACCAGCGGCTTGGCGTCGGGCGAGGGCCGGCGATAGGCGGTGCCGACCATGGGCGAGGTGACCACGCCTGGATGTTTGCGCGGGTCGTCGACGACCACGGGCGCGGCCGCCGCAGCTGCTGCGACCGGCGCGGCGGCCGGTGCATGCGCCGCGACCGGCGCCGCCACCGTGGTGTGGACGGTGATCTGGCGCGCCACGCGGATCTTCAGGTCGTCATGGGCGACCTCGATCTCGGTCAGGTCGGTATCGGTCAGCACCTGCGCGAGTTCGCGAATGAGCGCGGGATCGATGGGGTATTTGTTCTTGAGCATGGGGCCCTCTTTGGCCGATCGCTTCGCCGTCGGCCTCAGGCCTTCGGCGGAAGTCCGGCGAGTGCGGCGATGGCGAGCACGTAACCATTGGGGCCGAGCCCGACAATGATCCCGCGCGCGACGGGTGAGAGATAGGAATGATGACGGAACGCCTCGCGGGCGTGCACATTGGTGATGTGGACCTCGATCACCGGCACGCCGGTGCCCCGGATCGCATCGGCGATCGCGAGCGAAGTGTGGGTATAGGCGCCGGCATTGAGCACGACGCCTTTCAAGTCGCCCGCGGCATAGGCCTTGCCGGCCTCGTGGATCCAATCGACCAGCACGCCCTCATGGTTGGACTGCCGGCAATCGGCGGTGAGGCCGTGCCCGGCAGCCGCGGTGCGGCAAAGTGCATCGACGTCGGCCAGCGTGGTGGCGCCGTAGATCGCCGGTTCACGCGTGCCGAGAAGGTTGAGATTGGGTCCGTTGAGGACGAGGACGGTGCTCATGCGGGGGCGTCGGGTCCAGATGGGGCCGCTCCGCGATCGATCCGGTGCGGAATCGAGGCGGTCCCGGAAAATCGCAACCCTCCGGGCCGGCCCTTATAGGCCGGGCCGTGACGGATGGAAAGCGACCCGTGAGACCCGCTATTTCCGGCCGGCGTCATGGTGGATAAGTCCAGCTGGCGCGGGCTTTGGCGAAGATGCTATGCGCTCGCCCAGCCTGGGCCAAGAGCCGGAGTCCGGCCGAGGGCACCGGCTGCCGGGGCAGCAGAGGAGCAGGGCGTGAACGGTTGGTTCGCCGAGATCCGCTACGGCATCGCGCAATTGGCGCCGTCGCGGTTTCCCTATCCACGGTTCGCGCTGGCGCTGCTGCTCGGCCTTGCCGGCGGCTATATCTTCTCGATCCTGAAGCTGCCGCTGCCCTGGATGCTCGGCGCCATGATGTTCTGCACGGTCGCCGCGCTGACCCGGGCGCCGGTCGCCGCACCCGCGGTGATCCGGCCGCCGATGTCGGCGGTGATCGGCGTCATGCTCGGCTCGGGCTTCAGCCCTTCGGTGATCGCGCAGATCCCTCAGTGGTTGCCGACCATCCTCGGCCTCGTCGTCTTCATGGTCGCCTGCGGCCTGACGGTGGTCTGGTATTTCCGCCGGATCGGCGGCTTTGACCGCACCACGGCGTTCTTTTCCGGCATGCCGGGCGGCCTGGTCGAGATGATCACCTATGGCGAGGAGCGCGGCGGCGACGCCCGGGTGATCGCACTGGTCCATTCGGCCCGCATCCTGATGATCGTGATGACCTTGCCTTTCGCCATCCAATGGATCGAGGGCGTTTCGCTCAACCGTGCCGCCGGTTCGGTCTCGATGTTCGATACGCCGCTGGTCAGCGAAGCCTGGCTGGTCGGCTGCGGGCTTGCCGGCGCACTCCTGGGCCATCTCCTGAACCTGCCGGCCAAGACCCTGCTCGGTCCCATGCTGGTGAGCGCCTGCGTGCATCTCATGGGCTGGAGCGATTTCAAGCCGCCGTTCGAGATCGTCAACGCGGCCCAGCTGATCCTCGGCGTGGCGATCGGCTGCCGCTTCGCCGGCACGGCGAGCCGGACGGTCATGCGCATCCTGGCGCTGTCGGTCGGCTCGACCGTCATCCTGCTGTTCTGGATGACGGTCTTCGCGGTCATCGTCTCGCGCCTGTCGGATTTCGGCGTGGTGACCCTGGCGCTGGCCTATTCACCGGGCGGGCTCGCCGAAATGAGCCTGATCGCGGTCGCCCTGCATGCCGAGGTGGCTTTCGTCGCGGCCCATCACATCATCAGGGTCTTCCTGGTGATGATTTCCGCGCCGCTGGCGTTCCGGATCGCCAACCGGCTGCTCGGCCCGGAACAACGGCCGGCACGCCAGCCGGCCGAGTAGGGCGCGCCGGTTCAGGCCACCCGTGCGCGTCGGCCGGTTCCGACTCACATAGGACAGCCTTAGACTCAAAGCCCGTGCGGTCGCACGAATGGCCCGGGCAAACGCCCGGTCGCATCAGGACGATGACCATGTCGCAGACAGAGGCAAACGGCGAAGCGCGTTTGCAGGCGGCTTTGGTCGACCTTCTCTATCGCCAGTCCTATGGGGCGATGATCGCCAGCATCGTCGTGCCCTGGCCGGTCGTCTATGTGCTGTGGGGCACCGTGGCGGGCCCGCTGCTGTTGACCTGGGCCGCCGCGATCTATGCGCTGACCGGGGCCCGCTGGCTCCTGTCCCGCCGCTATTTTCAGCGCGCGAGCGACAGTCCGGGCTTCGCGGTCTGGGCCCGCCGCTTCACGCTGCTGTCGATTCTCTGGAGCCTGGCCTGGGGCGCGCTCGGCTGGATCGGCTTCGTTCCCACCCAGGCTCACCTCGTCGCCTTCGTCTGCATCGTGCTGACCGGCATGTCGGGCGGCGGCGTGTCGTCGGTGGCGGCCCATCCGCCGGCTCATGCCCGGGTGCTGCTGGCGATGCATGCGCCCTTCGCCCTGCGCTGCCTGATGCAGGACGATCCGGTCTTCGATCTCTATCTCGTCCTGCAAGCCTGCTTGATCGTCGTCAGTCTCTATTATTGCCGGGTCAACTACCGGTCGCTGAAGGAGACGGTGGGACTGCGCTTCGAGAATGCGGCACTGATCGACGGGCTCAAGCACGAGCGCGACCGGGCGACCGCGGCCAATCACGCCAAGACCCGGTTCCTTGCCGCCGCCAACCACGATCTGCGCCAGCCGATCCATGCCCTCGGCCTGTTCGCGGCGGCCCTGGCGGCCCTTGCCCGGAAGGGCGATGTCCGCGCCAGCGATGCGCAGGGCCTGGCTGAAAAGCAGCAGGCGGTCATCGCTTCGCTGGGCGGGCTCCTGCATGGCCTGATCGACGTATCGCGGCTCGACGCCGGGCTGGTCTCGGTGGAGCGTCGGCCGATCGCGCTGATGCGGCTGATCCAGGGCCTGCGCGAAGAGTTCGGCGGCCAGGCGCGGGATCGCGGCATCACCTTGCGCGCCGTGCCGTCCAATGCCTGGGTCGAGAGCGATCCGGCGCTCCTGAAGCGCATCCTGGACAATTTCCTGTCCAATGCCCTGCGCTACGCGCCGGGCGGCCGTGTCCTCATCGGCTGCCGCCGGCGCGGCGACAGGGTGGAGATCCAGGTGGTCGATACCGGGCCGGGCATCCCGGCCGACCAGCACGCGGCCGTGTTCGAAGAGTTCACCCAGCTGCACAATCCGCATCGCGACCGCCAGGAGGGCCTCGGCCTCGGCCTGGCCATCGTGCGGCGCCTGGCGGGCCTGCTCGGCCATCCGATCGCGCTCAGTTCGTTGCCCGGCAAAGGTTCGACCTTCTCACTCACCGTGCCGCTCGTTGCCGCGCCCGCGGTTCAGCCCGCCCCGGCGCCGCAGCATGTTTCCGAAGGGCTGGGCATCATGGTGGTGGACGACGACCTCCAGGTGCTCGACGCCATCACCGCGCTGATGGCGAGCTGGGGCCATCGGAGCTACGCCGCGCCGAGCGTCGACGCGCTTTGCCGCCGCCACGACGAGGCCGGTGCGCCGCCGGTTGACCTGATCATCGCCGACCATCGCCTGGCCGGCGGCATGACCGGGGCCGCCGCCATCGAGAGCCTGATCGGCCATCTCGGCTACCACGCGCCGGCGCTGATCGTCACCGGCGACACCTCGCCGGAGCGGCTGCGCGATCTGGCGGCGAGCGGCCATGTCCTTTTGCACAAGCCGCTGGCGCCCGATCTCCTGCAAGACGCGATCCGCCGGGCCGTTGGCGAGCCGCTCCGGGCAAACGGCGCGGGCTGATCGCCTGACTGGTCGGGGCAGGGCGCGCCGGCTCAGGCGGCCCGCACTTCGCTCAGGAAGTTCTCGATCGAGCGGCCGAGCGAGCCGGCCTGCTCCGACAGGCTGCGGGCGGCCACCAGCACCTGCTCGGCCGACTGGTTGGTCTCGCCCGAGGCCTCGGTGACGCCGGTGATATTGTCGACCACCTGGGCGGTTCCGGTGGCGGCGGCCTGGACGTTCTGCGAGATCTCGCCGGTGGCGGCGCGCTGCTGCTCGATCGCTGCCGCAACCGCCGCGGCATAACTTGCCACTTCGCCCATGGTGCCGGCGATCGCCTCGATGGTCTTCACCGCCGTGCCGGTCTCCTGCTGCACCGAATTGATCTGCGCGGCGATCTCTTCGGTCGCCTTGGCGGTCTGGCCGGCGAGCGACTTCACTTCGCTGGCGACCACGGCAAAGCCGCGGCCGGCTTCACCCGCGCGCGCCGCCTCGATGGTGGCGTTGAGGGCGAGCAGATTGGTCTGTTCGGCGATGTCGCGGATCAGGCCGAGCACCTGGCCGATCCGGCCGGCGGCATCGGCCAGCGCCTTGACCCGCTCGTTGGCGCCTTCGGCCTCCCGGCTGGCCCGGACCACCACGTCGTTGGTCTGGGCGATCTGGGCGGCGATCTCGTTGATCGAGGCCGACAGCTCTTCGGAAGCCGCCGCCACCGACTGGACATTGGCGGAAGCCTGCTTGGACGCGCCGGCGGCGTCATTGGCCTGGCCCGAGGCGGAGGCGGCAATGCCGGTGAGGGTGCGGGCGGTCGCCTCCATCTGCCGGGCATTGTCGCCGACGCCCTGCAGCACCGCGCCGATCGAATCGCTGAAGTCGCGGACCAGCGCGTCGACCTTGACCTGGCGCGCCCGGCGCGCCGCGGCATCGCTCAGCGTATCGGCCTCGAGCCGCTCGCGCTCGATGGCATTGGTGCGAAACACCTCGACGGAGCGGGCCATGGCGCCGATCTCGTCGCTGCGGCCGGTCGAGGGCACCGCGCGGCCGTGGTCACCGCCGGCCAGCGCCAGCATGGTCTGGTTGAGCGCCCGGATCGGCTGGCCGAGATGGCGGGTCAGCATGAGCGCGACCCCCACGCCGGCGGCCGCCACGGCGCCGAGCACGGCGAGCAGCACCATCATGGCCTGATCGCGGGCGGCGACGAAGGCACTGGTGTCGAGGGCCACCTCCACCGTGCCGATCGGCGTGCCCGAATAGTTCTTCAGGGGGCCGGCGAGGACCGCCGCCGGATGGCCGCCGAGCGTCGCCTCGCGCCATTCGGTCGGGCGGGCGAGCGCCGCCTGATGGGCGCCTGCGTCCAGCAGCGTCTTGTCGGTGAAGGTCGCGCCGAGCGTATTGACCTTGCCGTCCTGGACCAGGTGCATGGCGACGTCGACATTGAAGCGGCGCTTGAGATCGTCGAGAAACTGCGCACCGAGCACGGCGCCGATATCGGTAATGCCGACCACCGCGCCCTCGTGCAGCGTCGGGACGCTGGCGAAGATGCTGATATTGTCGCGGCCCGGCTCGATGCCGACCAGCGTGCGGCCGGACCGGATCGCGTCGCGAATCATCAGCCGGCGGGCGAGCACGTTGTCGCCATGGGCGTCCGGGGCATGGACGCGTGCGAGATTCGCCCCGTCGGTCTTCTGGAACGAGATCAGCGCCAGGCCGAGATCGCCGCGCAGCGACGTCGACAGCGTCTTGAAGCGGTTGAGCAGGGCCGGGCGGTCGTCCTTGCTGAAGGCCTCGCCGACGCGCGGGTCGTTGGCGATCGACAAGGCGGTGCCGAGCGCCCGCTGGCCCTGTTCGGCCATGGCCGCGACAATGGCCTCGTAGCGCTGGATGAGTGCGGCCTCGATCGCCAGCTTGCTCAGCGACTGCTGCTGCTTATAGCCGGCGAAGCCAACCGCGGCGGCCGCCAGCAGGGCGGTCGCCGTCATCGACAGCATCAGTTTCGCCCCGATCGTGCGGAGCTTGAAAACGTCGCTCAAAGCCATGGACCCCAACCCCCGCGCCGTCAGGCGGCGCCTGCATTTCATCCCCGGGCCAATGACGCGGATTTGCAGTTAACAATCAGTTCATTGGCGGAGAATTTTATTCTTCGTGGCGGGTTCGCAGGGCGTTGTGCGCTGGCGTGTTCAGCCGCCGCCAAGGCCGGTCCGGCAGGCGGCACATGGGCTTGCTCGCGCCGTCGCCTACACTGCCGGCCGGGGGCAGACGGGGCCGGCGGCAAACTATGTGCACAGGATGGCGTCGATCCGCCTTGACATGGTCCGGGTGCTCCCTTATCCACCGCGACCTCGGCGGCACAAACCGCCGAGACCGCGCGGGCGTAGCTCAGTTGGTTAGAGTGCCGGCCTGTCACGCCGGAGGTCGCGGGTTCGAGTCCCGTCGCCCGCGCCACTCTTCCCCTTGAAATCACTGGATTTTGCCTGTGCTGCCTCGGGGAGGGGTGGCGCAACCGTTTGCCGTCGAGCTTACGTGCCAGGGCAACCTGCGACCTGCTCCGGCGGATCAAAAGTGCCGCGCCGCGCGCCTTGTCTGACAATCCGCACAATTGTCCTTAATATGGTACCGCTTCTGTTTCACGTTCTCGCTTTGATCCTGATGGCGCCGGGCGCTGGCCGGCGGCTCGCGCACTGACGCGGCCAGGAACCTGTGGGATGGCAGCGGCGAGCGCTTGAGCGGCGCGCCCAACTCGGCCAGTTTCGGGTCTTCGTCGGGCTGCGTTGGGCCAAGGGGGCGCGGCATCATGCGAGACCTGAAGGGCATTTGCCGCGTCGCCGCATGGGCGATTCTCGCGATCATGACGGTATCGCCGGCGTCGGCCGCCGAGTTCGATTTCCCCGACATCGACACTTTTGACGGGCGGCCGCCGAATTTTGTGGTGGTTCCCGGCATACGCCTCGCGATGCGCCGGCAGATCGACGCCGATACGTCGGTCGAATCCTACGTGCTGACGCAATTGGGGCTTGCCGGTCGTCCCTTCGTCATCGGCGCATCCGGCTTTTCCGGCGGCATCAGCATTTCCAGGAATTTCGGCGACATCTCATGGTCCGGGACCATGGAGGCGACACCGTCCTGGGACGGGCTGTTCAACAGCTATTCGTCGACCGGGCTGGAATTTCAGACCCAGCTGTCGCGCAGCTATGTGTTCGAGGGCACGCCCTGGTCGATATCGCCGCGGATCATGCTGGCTTACCGGTTCTCGACCGATTCCGAGAAGGAACGCTCGAAGGTTCAGATCGCGCTGCCCTTGTATTACCGGATCAACCCCCAACTCGACCTGGTCTTCGTGTCAAGGATCGACCACCGCCACGTGCCGCATTGGACCACGACACGCAACGACGTGGTCGCCAATGTCTCGGTCGGCGCTCGTTACGAGATCCGCAAGGGCATGCAGGTCTCGGCATTCCTGGCCTACGAGAATCGCTGGTCGAGCGCGCCGGAGGTGCGATATTCGCGCTGGCTGATCGTTCCGCAGCTTGGTTTGCGCGCTGATTTCTGAGCTCTGCGTTTTCCTCATAACGTTTCTAAGGAATGTGATCCCTCTGCGGCCTCGGCTGCTTGCACCGCAACAAGCGAGGGAGTAAGGCACGGGGCAAATGTCGCACGCGGGCCGGCAAACCTGCGATCGAGGCGTGGAGAGCAGCCAGTGAACGAGCTTCTGAACGACTATCTGCCGCTCGTTATTTTCATCGCCCTTGCCACCGTCATCGGGCTGGCGCTGCTGGTTGCCCCGTTCCTGATCGCCTATTCGAATCCCGACCCGGAAAAGCTGTCGGCCTATGAGTGCGGCTTCAACGCCTTCGCCGACGCGCGCATGAAGTTCGATGTGCGCTTCTATCTCGTCGCCATCCTGTTCATCATCTTCGACCTGGAAGTCGCCTTCCTGTTCCCCTGGGCCGTGGCTTTCAAATCGGTCGGCTGGTTCGGTTTCTGGTCGATGATGTCCTTCCTCGCCGTCCTGACGATCGGTTTCGTCTACGAGTGGAAGAAGGGCGCGTTGGAATGGGATTGAGGCGCTCGGACTTGAGACGTTTGGGATTGAGGTTCTGATCCATGGCAACCGCCCTCGACCGCGGCGATCCGATCGTTGCTCCGGCACCCAAAGGCCTGCTCGGCCTCGATGGCAAGCCCATCGGTTCGGCCGATCCGTTCTTCTCCGGCATCAATAACGAGCTCGCCGACAAGGGCTTCATCGTCACCGCCACCGACGACCTGATCAACTGGGCGCGCACCGGCTCGCTCATGTGGATGACCTTCGGGCTGGCCTGCTGTGCGGTGGAGATGATGCAGCTGTCAATGCCGCGCTACGACGTCGAGCGCTTCGGCTTCGCGCCGCGCGCCTCGCCGCGCCAGTCGGACGTGATGATCGTCGCCGGCACGCTGACCAACAAGATGGCGCCGGCGCTGCGCAAGGTCTACGACCAGATGCCCGAGCCGCGCTACGTCATCTCGATGGGCTCCTGCGCCAATGGCGGCGGCTATTACCACTATTCCTACGCGGTGGTGCGCGGCTGCGACCGCATCGTGCCGGTCGACATCTATGTGCCGGGCTGCCCGCCGACCGCGGAAGCGCTGCTTTATGGTGTGCTGCTTCTGCAAAAGAAGATCCGCCGCACCGGCACGATCGAGCGCTGAGACGGGCAGGGGTATCGAATGGACGGGACGCTGAACGATCTCGGCGACTACATCGCCAAGGCCCTTGCTGGCGCCGTCACCGGCGCGACGGTGGCCTATGGCGAACTGACGCTGACGGCGGAAGCCAGCGAGATCACCAAGGTGGTGACCTTCCTGCGCGACGACGCGCGCTGCCAGTTCTGGAACATCATCGACGTCTGCGGCGTCGACTATCCCGGCCGGGCCAGACGTTTCGACGTGGTCTACCACTTCCTGTCGCCGAAGCAGAACACGCGCGTCCGCGTGAAGGTGCAGACCGACGAAACCACGCCGGTCGCCTCGATCACGCCGGTTTTCCCCGGCGCCGTCTGGTTCGAGCGCGAGACCTACGATCTCTACGGCGTGCTGTTCACCGGGCACCCGGACCTGCGCCGGCTGTTGACCGATTACGGCTTCGACGGCCATCCGCTGCGCAAGGACTTTCCGACCTCCGGTTTCGTCGAGGTGCGTTACGACGACCAGCAGAAGCGGGTCGTCTACGAGCCGGTCCGGCTTGCCCAGGAATTCCGCCAGTTCGACTTCCTGTCACCATGGGAGGGTACGGATTACGTGCTGCCCGGCGACGAGAAATCCAAGGCGAATTGAGCGGAGATCGAGATGGGCGAACACGATATCCGTAATTTCACCTTCAACTGGGGCCCGCAGCACCCGGCGGCCCACGGCGTGCTGCGCCTGGTGATGGAGCTCGACGGCGAGGTGGTCGAGCGTGTCGATCCGCATATCGGCCTGCTGCATCGCGGCACCGAAAAGCTGATCGAGACCAAGACCTATCTGCAGGCGATCCCCTATTTCGACCGGCTCGACTATGTCGCGCCAATGAACCAGGAACATGCCTTCTGTCTGGCGATCGAGCGGATGCTCGGCATCGAGGTGCCGCGCCGGGCCCAGCTGATCCGGGTGCTCTACAGCGAAATCGGCCGCATCCTGTCGCATCTTCTCAACGTCACCACGCAAGCCATGGATGTCGGCGCGCTGACGCCGCCGCTCTGGGGCTTCGAGGAGCGCGAGAAGCTGATGATCTTCTACGAGCGCGCCTCCGGCTCGCGCATGCACGCGGCCTATTTCCGCGTCGGCGGCGTGCACCAGGACCTGCCGGTGAAGCTCGTCGACGATATCGAAGCCTGGTGCGACCCGTTCCTGAAGGTGGTCGACGACCTCGACGCGCTGTTGACGCCGAACCGCATCTTCAAGCAGCGCAATGTCGATATCGGCGTCGTGTCGATCGAGGAATGCTGGGCCTGGGGTTTTTCCGGCGTGATGATCCGCGGGTCCGGCACGCCCTGGGACCTGCGCAAGTCGCAGCCCTATGAATGTTATGCCGAGCTCGATTTCGACATACCGATCGGCAAGAACGGCGACTGCTACGACCGTTATCTCATCCGCATGGAAGAGATGCGCCAGTCGGTCAAGATCATGAAGCAGGTGACCAGGCTCTTGCGCGAGACGCCGGGGCCGGTCTCCGCCAAGGACCAGAAGGTGGTGCCGCCGAAGCGCGGCGAGATGAAGCGTTCGATGGAAGCGCTGATCCACCACTTCAAGCTTTATACCGAAGGCTTCCACGTGCCGGCCGGCGAGGTCTATGCCGCGGTCGAGGCGCCGAAAGGCGAGTTCGGCGTCTATCTGGTCGCCGACGGCTCCAACAAGCCCTATCGCTGCAAGATCCGGGCGCCGGGTTTTGCCCATCTGCAAGCCATGGACTTCCTGTGCAAGGGCCACATGCTGGCCGACGTGTCGGCGATCCTGGGCTCGATCGACATCGTCTTCGGGGAGGTCGATCGATGACAGTCATGCGCCTGTTGGCGATGTCGTTCATGACGGTCCTGTCGGTTGGTTCCGAGGTCCGGGCCCAGGCGCTCGACATGGCCGCGGGCAAGCCGCTCGGCGAACTGATCAATTCGGGCTTCGCGATCTCGTCCTCGACCAATAATGGCCGGCCGGGCGAGGTGGTGCTGACCGTGCAGCAGGGCGCCAGGGCTTTTATTTGCGTCGTCACCGGCGCACGGGGAACCAACCAGTCGGATCCGCCGGCGCGGCTGACGGCGCTTCCCTGCATTCCGCTGAACTGACGACAATCACGAGAGCATCGACCGATGAGCGTCCGCAGACTTGCCCCTGACGAGGTCCAACCGGCCTCCTTCGCCTTCACGGCGGAGAACCTTGCCTGGGCGACGGAAACGATGGGCAAATATCCGGTCGAGCGGAAGGCCTCCGCCGTCATCCCACTGTTGTGGCGGGCCCAGGAGCAGCATGCCTATTGGCTGCCTAAGGCGGCGATCGAATATATCGCCGACATGCTGGGCATGCCCTATATCCGGGTGTTCGAGGTCGCCACCTTCTACACCATGTTCCAGCTGCAGCCGGTTGGCACCAAGGCGCATGTCCAAGTCTGCGGCACCACGCCCTGCATGCTGCGCGGCGCCGAAGACCTGATCAAGATCTGCAAGTCGCGCATCCATCACGACCAGTTCCATCTGTCGGATGACGGCGCGTTTTCCTGGGAAGAGGTCGAATGCGCCGGCGCCTGCGTCAACGCGCCGATGATCCAGGTGTTCTCCGATACCTATGAAGACCTGACGCCGGAAAGCTTCGAGAAGGTGCTGGATGCCTTCGCGCGTGGCGAAAAGGCGACGCCCGGCCCGCAGAACGGCCGCCATGGCGCCGAGCCCGCCGGTGGCGCGCTGACGCTGCACGACCTGCCGTTCAACGCGGCGAGCCCGGGCGATCAGGCGGTTGCCGACAGGCCGGCCGCCGAGAAGGCCGCGGCCAAGAAGGCCCCGGCCAAGAAGGCGACCACCAAGACGTCGGCGGCTGACAAGCCGTCCGTGAAGGAGTGAGATGATGCTCGCCGACAAGGACCGCATCTTCACCAATATCTATGGCTTCCACGACAAGAGCCTGAAGGGCGCCATCGCCCGCGGCCATTGGGACGGGACCAAGGGGTTCATCGCGCATGGGCGCGACTGGATCATCCAGCAGGTCAAGGATTCGGGCCTGCGCGGCCGTGGCGGCGCCGGCTTCCCGACCGGCCTGAAATGGTCGTTCATGCCGAAGCAGTCGGATGGCCGGCCGAGCTATCTGGTCGTCAACGCCGACGAATCCGAGCCCGGTACCTGCAAGGACCGCGAGATCCTGCGCAACGACCCGCATACGCTGGTCGAGGGTTGCCTGATCGCGGCCTGCGCCATGGGCGCCCATGTCGGCTATATCTATGTGCGCGGCGAATTCATCCGCGAACGCGAGGCGCTGCAGCGCGCCATCGACGAGGCCTATGACGCGGGCCTGCTCGGCAAGGGCAACAAGAACGGCTGGGACTTCGACCTCTACGTGCATCACGGCGCCGGCGCCTATATCTGCGGCGAGGAGACGGCGCTCCTGGAAAGCCTCGAGGGCAAGAAGGGCCAGCCGCGGCTGAAGCCGCCATTCCCGGCCAATATGGGCCTCTACGGCTGCCCGACCACGGTCAACAATGTCGAATCGATTGCCGTCGTGCCGACCATCCTGCGCCGCGGCGCGGCCTGGTTCGCCGGTTTCGGCCGGCCGAACAATGTCGGCACCAAGCTGTTCTGCGTCTCCGGCCACGTGAACAAGCCGGCGACGTTCGAAGAGGCGATGTCGATCCCGTTTTCCGAACTGGTCGAGAAACATTGCGGCGGCATTCGCGGCGGCAAGGACAATCTTCTGGCAGTCATTCCCGGCGGCTCCTCGGTGCCGCTGGTGCCGGCCCACGAGATCTGGGACGCGCCGATGGATTTCGATGCGCTGCGCGCGCTGAAATCCGGTCTCGGCACCGCGGCCGTCATCGTGCTCGACAAGTCGACCGATGTGGTCAAGGCGATCACCCGGATCTCCTATTTCTACAAGCACGAGAGCTGCGGCCAGTGCACGCCGTGCCGCGAGGGCACCGGCTGGATGTGGCGCGTGCTGACGCGCATGTCCGAGGGCCGCGCGCACAAGAAAGAGATCGACATGCTCCTCGACGTCGCGGGGCAGGTCGAAGGTCACACCATCTGCGCGCTGGGCGATGCCGCCGCGTGGCCGGTGCAGGGCCTGATCCGTCATTTCCGCGGTGAGATCGAAAAGAAGATCGACGCCTATGCCGCGAACCCGCATCCGGACCGTCTTCCGATTGCGGCGGAATAATCAAGGCGAGCAACGGGGAAATGTCCTTCAAGGCCGCAGTGCATGTGCGCAACGAGAACAGGGTGAAAGCCATGTCGCTTCCGGTCGTGGACGTGAATGCAAAGTTGAAGGACAGGCCCAGGACCTATCGGGCCGCTGAAGAGCTGGCAGGGCCGGCGGTCGCCGCGGCCGTGCTGCCGATGACGATCGCAATGACCGGCTGGGTGGCGCTGTGGGGCGTCGGCATCGGTCTGATGCGGGCGTTCATGCCGGGGACGGGGACGGGGACGGGCAAGGCGGCGAACGCCGACACGGCCGTCAAGGCGAAGCTTGCCGTGCCGCATCTGACCGTGGTGCCCGACGTCGTGCCGCTGACGGCCAGGGTGGCCGAGCCGAAAGTGGTCAAGGCCAGGGTGATCAAACCCGAGATCGTCAAGCCGGAGATCGTCAAGGCGAGGCTGGCCAGGTCGAAGCCCGCGCCGGTTGTGGCGAAGGCAGCTCCGGCCGCCAGCGTGGTGGAGGCGCCGAAGCCGGTCGCGGAAGCGCCGGCCAAGGTCGAGACCATCGCGGCAGTGCCGGTTGTCGCCGCACCCGCGGCGCCCGCGCCGGTCGCGGCAATGCCGGTTGTCGCGGCACCCGTGGCGCCCGTGCCGGTCGCGGTCGCGCCGGTGGCGGAGGTTCCGGTGGTGACGCCTGCCGTCGTCGCGCCGCCGCTCGAGGTTGCCGGGCCGAAGCCCGCCGGTACGCCGCCGAAGCCGGCATCGCCCGGTGCGCCGCCCAAGCCGACGACCCCTGGCGGCTCGCCGCCGAAGCCGAAATCGGCCGCGGCTAAGACCGCGTCGAAGACGGTGGCAAAGACGCCGGCGGCCGCCGAAGCCGTAGCCAAGGTCGCATCCGCAGCCATTCCGGCCGAAGCCGCGCCGAAGCCGGCCGGCACGCCGCCGAAACCCGCTTCGCCGGGCGCTCCGCCGAAGCCGACGACGCCGGGCGGCACGCCGCCGAAGCCGAAATCGGCAGCGGCCAAGGCCAAGGCCGAACCGAAGGCCCCCGCGGCCAAGGCTCCGGCCGCGCCGGCCGAGATCAAGACCCAGGCGTCGGCGAAGGGGATTTCGCTGGCCAAAGTGTCGATCCAGGACGACACGCCGGCAGCGGCTCCCGCCGCGACCAGCGACAAGGCCAAGACCCCGCGCCGGGAACCGGCGAAGGGTCCGGGCGAGATTTGAACGCATCGGCGGTCAGGCCTGAGGTCCAACGACCTTGGAGCCGGGCTGCGGATGGGATAGGGACCGGGCGATCGCGGGCCGCATGAGGCGCCCGCGGCCGCCGGACTGACATCACAAGGTCGCGCCCCGGCGCGGCCTGAACCGACCGAATGGGAAGGCCGATGACGAAGCTGATCGTCGACGGGCAAGAGATCGAAGTTCCGGCCGAATACACGCTGATGCAGGCGTGCGAGGCGGCTGGCGCCGAGATTCCGCGCTTCTGCTACCACGAGCGACTGTCGATCGCCGGCAATTGCCGCATGTGCCTGGTCGAGGTGAAGGGTTCGCCCAAGCCGATCGCCAGCTGCGCGCAGAATGTCCGCGACCTGCGCCCGGGCCCGAACGGCGAGGCGCCTGTCATCAACACCCGCACGCCGCTGGTCAAGAAGGCGCGCGAAGGGGTGATGGAGTTCCTGCTCATCAACCACCCGCTGGATTGCCCGATCTGCGACCAGGGCGGCGAGTGCGACCTGCAGGACCAGGCCATGGCCTATGGCGTCGACAAGTCGCGCTATCACGAGAACAAGCGGGCGGTCGAAGACAAATATATCGGCCCGCTGGTCAAGACGGTGATGACCCGCTGCATCCACTGCACGCGCTGCGTCCGCTTCACCACCGAGGTCGCCGGCATTTCCGAGCTCGGCCTGATCGGCCGCGGCGAAGATGCCGAAATCACCACCTATCTCGAACAGGCGATGACCTCGGAACTGCAGGGCAATGTCGTCGACCTCTGCCCGGTCGGCGCCTTGACCTCCAAGCCCTTCGCCTTCAATGCCCGCCCCTGGGAACTGCAGAAGACCGAATCGACCGACATGATGGACGCGGTCGGCTCGGCCATTCGGGTCGACAGCCGCGGCCGCGAGGTGATGCGCGTGCTGCCGCGCCTCAACGAGGCGGTCAACGAGGAATGGATCTCGGACAAGACGCGCCATGTCGCCGACGGCATCCGCACCCAGCGCCTCGACCGGCCCTATCTGCGTCAGAACGGCCGCCTGGTGCCGGCCTCCTGGAGCCAGGCCTTCGCGGCGATCGCGGCGCAGGTGAAGGCGGTCGGCGGCGCCAAGACCGGCGCTGTCGCCGGCGACCTGGCGACGCTCGAGGAAATGTATGCGCTGAAAGGCCTGATCGCCGGCCTCGGTTCGGTCCATCTCGACGGCCGGCAGGACGGCACCAAGCTCGATCCGGCTTTCGGCCGCGCCTCCTATCTGTTCAATCCGGGCATTGCCGGCATCGAGGAGGCGGACGCCATCCTCATCGTCGGTTCGAACCCGCGCAAGGAAGCCTCGCTGGTCAATGCGCGCATCCGCAAGCGCTGGCGCATGGGCAACCTGAAGATCGGCGTGATCGGCGAGGTGGTCGATCTCACCTACGCTTACGACTATCTCGGCGCCGGTCCCGACACGCTCGCCGACATCGTCGCCGGCAAACATTCGTTCGCCGAGGTGCTGCGGGCGGCCCAGAAGCCGCTGATCATTGTCGGGCAGGGGGCCCTGACCCGGCCCGACGGCGCCGCCGTCCTGTCGCTGGCAGCCCATGCGGCTGTTACGGTCGGCGCGGTCAAGGACGGCTGGACCGGCTTTGCCGTGCTGCACACCGCGGCCGCGCGCGTCGGCGCGCTCGATCTCGGCCTGGTGCCGGGCGCGGGCGGCCTCGATGCCCAGGCCATGGCCAAGGGCGGCGTCGACGTGCTGTTCAATCTCGGGGCCGACGAGATCGACATCGCCGACGGTGCCTTCGTCGTCTATATCGGCACCCATGGCGATCGCGGCGCACACCGCGCCGACGTCATCCTGCCGGGCGCGACCTATACCGAGAAGTCCGGCCTGACGATGAATACCGAGGGCCGGGTCCAGGCGATCAACCGCGCCGGCTTCGCGCCGGGCGAGGCCAAGGAAGACTGGGCGATCCTGCGCGCGCTGTCGGATGTGCTCGGTGCCAGGCTGCCGTTCGATTCGCTCAGCGCGCTGCGCGCCGCCATGGGCCGGGATCATCCCGGCACGCTCAGGGTCGGTTCGCTCGGCACGGTCGATGCCGC
Source organism: Phreatobacter stygius (assembly GCF_005144885.1). Classification (NCBI taxonomy): domain Bacteria; kingdom Pseudomonadati; phylum Pseudomonadota; class Alphaproteobacteria; order Hyphomicrobiales; family Phreatobacteraceae; genus Phreatobacter; species Phreatobacter stygius. The sequence goes on along the minus strand of NZ_CP039690.1, from coordinate 6,989,214 downwards.
ACCGCTGGCGGCGCTGGCCGCCAGGGGCGGCGCCATCGAACCGCAGCCGTTCAAGGTCGCGATCGACGATTTCTACCTGACCAACCCCATCGCACGGGCCTCCGCCACCATGGCGGAATGTTCGGCGCTGGCGCGCGGTCCGGCCGCAATCGCGGCGGAGTGAGACGATGGAATTCTTCTGGACCAATCTCTGGCCGCTGCTGCTGATCGCGATCCAAAGCCTGGTGCTGATGGTCGCGTTGCTGGTCTTCGTCGCTTTCATCCTGCTCGCCGACCGCAAGATCTGGGCGGCGGTGCAGTTGCGCCGGGGGCCGAACGTCGTCGGTCCCTTCGGGCTGTTGCAGTCCTTCGCCGACCTTCTGAAATTCGTCTTCAAGGAGCCGGTGATCCCGTCCGGCGCCAACAAGGGCGTGTTCCTGCTGGCGCCGCTGGTCAGCGTCATCCTGGCGCTGGCCGCCTGGGCGGTGATCCCGCTCGCCGACGGCTGGGCCATTGCCGACCTGAATGTCGGCGTCCTCTTCATCTTCGCGGTGTCGTCGCTCGGCGTCTATGGCGTGATCATGGGCGGCTGGGCGTCGAACTCGAAATATCCGTTCCTCGGCGCGCTCCGTTCGGCGGCGCAAATGGTGTCCTACGAGGTCTCGATCGGCTTCGTGATCATTTGCGTGCTGCTCTGCGTCGGGTCGCTCAACCTCAGCGACATCGTCAAGGCGCAGGACAAGGGCATCGGCCTGTTCGGCTGGTTCTGGCTGCCGCTGTTCCCGGTCTTCGTGATCTTCTTCATTTCGGCGCTGGCCGAGACCAACCGGCCGCCCTTCGACCTGCCGGAAGCCGAATCCGAGCTGGTCGCCGGCTTCATGGTCGAATATGCCTCGACCCCCTACATGATGTTCATGCTGGCCGAATACGTGGCGATCATGACCATGTGTTCGCTGACCACGATCCTGTTCCTCGGCGGCTGGCTGCCGCCGTTCCCATTCGCGCCCTTCACCTGGGTGCCGGGCGTGGTCTGGTTCGTGCTCAAGGTGTCGATGGTCTTCTTCATGTTCGCCATGGTGAAGGCCTTCGTGCCGCGCTACCGCTACGACCAGTTGATGCGGCTCGGCTGGAAGGTGTTCCTGCCGATCTCGCTCGCCATGGTGGTCATCGTGGCGGCAACGCTGCAGATCACCGGCTGGGCGCCGTAACGGCGTCCGGCTCGCCCAAGGTTTCAAGTTCGGTCGGCCGGTACCAACGGCTGACCGGTTGTGATGTTCCGGCCCGGTCGCGGTTGCGCCCGAGCCCTCCGAGGAGAGGTCCCATGGCGTCGGCAATGCGGCTCGACCAGGTGGCCAAGGCGATATTCCTGAAGGAGTTCGTCTCGGCGTTCTTCCTGTCGATGCGCTATTTCTTCAAGCCGAAGGCGACCATCAACTATCCCTTCGAGAAGGGCCAGATTTCGCCGCGCTTCCGGGGCGAGCATGCGTTGCGCCGTTATCCGAACGGCGAGGAGCGCTGCATCGCCTGCAAGCTGTGCGAGGCGATCTGCCCGGCCCAGGCGATCACCATCGAGGCCGGCCCGCGCCGCAATGACGGCACGCGCCGCACCACCCGTTACGACATCGACATGGTGAAGTGCATCTATTGCGGCTTCTGCCAGGAAGCCTGCCCGGTCGACGCGATCGTCGAAGGACCGAATTTCGAATTCGCCGTCGAAACCCGCGAAGAGCTCTATTACGACAAGGACCGGCTGCTCGCCAATGGCGACCGGTGGGAACGCGAGATCGCCGCCAACCAGGCGCTCGACGCGCCCTACCGGTGACGGTCCGGCCGGGCGGCCTTGCCGCGCGGTCATAAGCGAATGTGAGGGATGCGTCCGGGCTTTGCTGTCTGGACGGGTTCCAACTTGGACTTTAAGAACGGCGCGCGCGGACCTTCGAGTCCCAACCGTCATCGAGAACAGGAACGGGGCAAAGGGGCAGCATGCTCGCCGGTCTCTTCTTTTACCTATTCGCAGCCGTGCTCGTGGCCTCCGCCTTCATGGTGATCGCCGCGCGCAACCCTGTGCACTCCGTGCTCTTCCTGATCCTGGCGTTCGTCAACGCGTCCGGACTGTTCGTGCTGATGGGGGCGGAGTTCCTCGCCATGATCCTGGTCGTGGTCTATGTCGGCGCGGTGGCGGTGCTGTTCCTGTTCGTCGTCATGATGCTCGACGTCGATTTCGCCGAGCTGCGCCAGGGCTTCCTGCAATATCTGCCGGTCGGCGTGCTGCTCGGCCTGGTGATCCTGGCCGAGCTCTTGATGGTGCTCGGCTCCTGGACCATCGGCGGCGGCTCGGCGCGCACCGTGGTCGCGGCGATCCCGACCAATGTCACCAATGCCGAGGCGCTCGGACAGGTGCTCTACACCAAATATCTGTTCTATTTCCAAGTCTCTGGCCTGATTCTGCTGGTCGCCATGATCGGCGCCATCGTGCTGACGCTGCGCCACAAGGTCGGGGTCAAGCGGCAGGACCCGGCGGCGCAGTCGGCGCGGACGCCGGAGACCGCCATCGAGGTGGTCAAGGTCAAGTCGGGGCAGGGGGTCTGACCATGCTGACGATCGGTCTTTCGCACTACCTCTCGGTCGCCGCGATCCTGTTCACGCTCGGCGTTCTCGGCATTTTCCTCAACCGCAAGAACATCATCGTCATCCTGATGTCGATCGAGCTGATCCTGCTGGCGGTGAACATCAATTTTGTCGCCTTCTCGACCCATATGGGCGACATCGTCGGCCAGGTCTTCGCGCTGCTGGTGCTCACGGTTGCCGCCGCCGAGGCCGCCATTGGGCTGGCCATCCTCGTGGTCTTCTTCCGCAACCGCGGGTCGATCGCGGTCGAAGACGTCAACATGATGAAGGGCTGACGGGGACATGTATCAAGCCATCGTCTTCCTGCCGCTCGTAGGCTTCCTGATCGCCGGGCTGTTCGGCCGCGCCATCGGCGCGCGCGGCTCGGAAATCGTCACCACCAGCCTGCTCGGCATTTCCGCCCTGCTGTCCTGGGTCGCCTTCGTCCAGGTCGGGTTCGGCGGCCAGACCGCCAGCATCGAATTGTTCCCGTGGATTTCCGCCGGCGCGCTGGAAGTGTCCTGGACGCTGCGCATCGACACGCTGACCGCGGTCATGCTGGTGGTGGTCAACTCGGTCTCCTTCCTGGTCCACCTCTATTCGATCGGCTACATGAACGAGGATCCGCATCGGCCGCGGTTCTTCGCCTATCTGTCGCTGTTCACCTTCGCCATGCTCATGCTGGTGACCGCCGACGACCTCTTGCAGATGTTCTTCGGCTGGGAAGGCGTCGGCCTGGCGAGCTACCTCCTGATCGGCTTCTGGTATCAGAAGCCTTCGGCCAATGCCGCCGCGATGAAGGCCTTCATCGTCAACCGGGTTGGCGATTTCGGCTTCGCGCTCGGTATTTTCGGCCTCTACAAGCTGACCGGCTCGATCGAGCTCGACACCATTTTCGGCGCGGCCCAGGGCCTCGTCGGCAAGAAGATGGAGTTCCTCGGTTATCAGCTGGACGCGCTGACCGTGGTCTGCCTGCTCTTGTTCATGGGCGCCATGGGCAAGTCGGCGCAGTTCCTGCTGCACACCTGGCTGCCGGACGCCATGGAAGGCCCGACGCCGGTCTCAGCCCTCATCCATGCCGCGACCATGGTCACCGCCGGTGTCTTCATGGTGGCGCGCCTGTCGCCGGTGTTCGAATATTCGCCGACCGCGCTCTCGGTCGTCATGTTCTTCGGCGCCACCACCGCCTTTTTCGCGGCGACCGTCGGCCTGGTGCAGAACGACATCAAGCGGGTCATCGCCTATTCGACCTGTTCGCAGCTCGGCTACATGTTCGTGGCGCTCGGCGCCGGTGCCTATTCGGTCGGCATCTTCCACCTGTTCACCCACGCCTTCTTCAAGGCGCTGCTGTTCCTCGGCGCCGGCTCGGTCATCCACGCGATGCATCACGAGCAGGACATGCGGAACATGGGCGGGCTCGCGCCGCACATCAAAGTCACCTATGCGATGATGCTGATCGGCACGCTGGCGCTCACCGGCTTCGGCATTCCCTTCCTGCATGTCGGCTTCGCCGGCTTCCATTCGAAGGACGCGATCATCGAGGTCGCCTATGCCTCGCACAATGTCATGGGGCCTTATGCCTTCGCGCTGACGGTGGTCGCGGCGGCCATGACCTCGTTCTATTCCTGGCGCCTGATCTTCATGACCTTCCACGGCAAGCCGCGCTGGGCCAATGGCCACGGCGCCCATGGTCACGACGCGCATGACGAGGAAGAGCATGGGATCGGCCATGAGCCCGGCAATGGCCACGACCACCAGCCGCACGAGAGCCCGGCGGTCATGCTGATCCCGCTCGTCCTCCTGGCGATCGGCGCGGTGTTCGCAGGTGTCGTCTTCGCCTACCAGTTCGCCGACCATCACGGGGTCGAGAAGTTCTTCCGCGAGTCACTGTTCTTCCGCCCGGACAACCACATCATGGACGAGTTCCATCACGTGCCGGGCTGGGTGCCGTGGACGCCCTTCGTCATGATGGCCTTCGGCTTCGTGCTCGCCTGGTACATGTATATCCGGCATCCGGAGATGCCCGGCCAGCTCGCCAGGCGTCACCCGGCGCTGTACCAGTTCCTCCTGCACAAGTGGTATTTCGACGAGCTCTACGACCGCATCTTCGTGCGGCCGGCCCGCGCTCTCGGCCGGTTCTTCTGGAAGCAGGGTGACGGCTGGCTGATCGACGGCTTCGGCCCCGACGGCGTCGCCGCCCGTGTCGTCGACGTCACCCGCGGCGTCGTCCGGATCCAGACCGGCTACGTCTATCACTACGCCTTCGCCATGCTGATCGGCGTCGCCGCGCTCGCCACCTGGTTCATGTTCTCGGGCGGATTGCACTGATGTCGAACGCTCCGATCCTGTCGATCATCACCTTCCTGCCGCTGCTCGGCGCGCTGCTGGTGTTCTCCGTGCGTGGCGAGGACGAAGCCGCCAAGCGCAATATCCGGATGATCGCGCTGTTCACGACGCTGGTGACCTTCGGGCTGTCGCTGATCCCGCTCTACCTGTTCAACGCCTCGACGGCGGAGTTCCAGTTCGTCGAGAAGGCCGGCTGGCTCGGCGGCGTCATTTCTTACCGCATGGGCATTGACGGCATTTCGCTGCCGCTGATCATCCTGACCACTTTCCTGATGCCGTTCTGCATCCTGGCCTCGTGGGAAGCGATCGATAAGCGCGTCAAGGAATACATGATCGCCTTCCTGGTGCTGGAGACGCTGATGGTCGGCGTGTTCTGCGCGCTCGACATCGTGCTGTTCTACCTGTTCTTCGAGGCCGGCCTGATCCCGATGTTCCTGATCATCGGCATCTGGGGCGGCAAGCGGCGCATCTACGCCTCGTTCAAGTTCTTCCTCTACACGCTGCTCGGCTCGGTGCTGATGCTGCTGGCCATCATGGCGATGATCTGGACCGCCGGCACCAGCGACATCGTCGAGCTCCTGAGGGTCGGCCCGACGCTGTTCAGCCGCAACATGCAGTTCTGGCTGTGGATCGCCTTCTTCGCGTCCTTCGCGGTGAAGATGCCGATGTGGCCGGTGCATACCTGGCTGCCGGATGCCCACGTGGAAGCCCCCACCGCCGGTTCGGTGATCCTCGCCGGCGTGCTCCTGAAGATGGGCGGCTACGGTTTCCTGCGCTTCTCGCTGCCGATGTTCCCGGAGGCCTCGACCTTCTTCGCGCCCTTCGTCTTCACGCTCTCGGTGATCGCCATCGTCTATACCTCGCTGGTCGCCATGATGCAGGAGGACATCAAGAAGCTGATCGCCTATTCGTCCGTTGCCCATATGGGCTTCGTGACCATGGGCATCTTCGCCGGCAATGCCGAGGGCATCCAGGGCGCGGTGTTCCAGATGGTGTCGCACGGCATCGTCTCCGGCGCGCTGTTCCTCTGCGTCGGCGTCGTCTACGACCGCATGCACACCCGCGAGATCGCCGCCTATGGCGGGCTGGTCAACCGCATGCCGATTTATGCCGTGGTCTTCATGGTGTTCACACTGGCCAATGTCGGACTGCCCGGCACATCCGGTTTCGTCGGCGAGTTCCTGACGCTGGTCGGCACGTTCAAGACCAATACCTGGGTCGCCTTCCTGGCAACCTCGGGCGTGATCTTCTCGGCCTGCTACGCGCTCTGGCTCTATCGCCAGGTGATCTGGGGCGTGCTCGACAAGCCGTCGTTGAAGACCATCACCGATGTCGACCGGCGCGAACTGGCGATCCTGCTGCCGCTGGTGGTGCTGACCATCGTGCTCGGCTTCTACCCGGCGCCGGTCCTGAACACATCCGAGGTGGCGGTGAACGCGCTCGTCGAATCCTACAATCAGGCGAACGCCGCGGCCGGCAAGGCCGCCGCCGTTCTGCCGCGCTGACGGAGCCAATACGATGAACGCTCCGCTTCTCGATCTCGCCCCGGTGCTGCCGGAACTGATCCTGGCGATCGGCGCCATGGCGCTGTTGATGTTCGGCGTCTTCACCGGCGAGAAATCGGCCGGGTCGGTGACCGTCGCCGGCATCGTGCTGCTGGTCGTCGCGGCTGTTGCCGTGACCTGGATCGGCGGCGCGCCGCGGCTGACCTTCGGCGGCTCCTTCATCCTCGACGGCTTCGCCAAGTTCATGAAGGTCCTGGCCTTTGTCGGCGCCGCCGCGGCGCTGCTCTTGTCCTGGGACTATTTCAAGCGCGAAGGCATCGACCGTTTCGAGTTTCCCGTGCTGGTGCTGCTGTCGGCCACCGGCATGGGCATCATGATCTCGGCCAACGACCTGATCGCGCTCTATATGGGCCTCGAGCTGATGTCGCTGGCGCTCTACGTCATCGCCTCGTTCCACCGCGACAACGAGCGCTCGACCGAAGCCGGCCTGAAATATTTCGTCCTCGGCGCGCTGTCGTCGGGCATGCTGCTCTATGGCTGCTCGCTGATCTACGGCTTCACCGGCACGGTGTCGCTGCCCGGCATCGCCGCCCAGATCAAGACCGGCACGATCGGCCTCGGGCTGATCTTCGGCCTGGTCTTCCTGATGGCAGGCCTTGCCTTCAAGATCTCGGCCGTGCCGTTCCACATGTGGACGCCCGACGTCTATGAGGGCGCGCCGAGCCCGGTGACCGCCTTTTTCGCCGCCGGCCCGAAAGTCGCCGCCATGGCGCTGTTCGTCCGCGCGATGATCGACGGTTTCCCGACGGCTGCGCCGCAATGGCAGCAGATCGTCGTGTTCGTCTCGATCGCCTCCATGGCGCTCGGTTCGTTCGCCGCCATCGGCCAGTCCAATATCAAGCGCCTGATGGCCTATTCCTCGATCGGCCATATGGGCTTCGCGCTGGTCGGTCTCGCCGCCGGCACGGCCAATGGCGTGCAGGGCGTGGCCATCTATATCGCCATCTACATGATCATGACGCTCGGCACCTTCGCCTGCATCATCGCCATGCGCCGCAAGGAAGGCTCGATCGAGACGATCGACGACCTCGCCGGCCTGTCGCGCACCAACCCGTTCATGGCGGCGGCGCTGGCGGCACTGCTGTTCTCGCTGGCCGGCATCCCGCCGCTCGCCGGCTTCTTCGCCAAGTTCTACGTCTTCGCCGCCGCGATCGAGGCCAAGCTCTATACGCTCGCCGTGCTCGGCGTGCTGGCGAGCGTGGTTGGCTGCTACTACTACCTCCGGGTCGTCAAGCTGATGTATTTCGACGAACCGGCGGCGCCGTTCGAGCCGATGGCGACCGAGCTGAAGGTAGTGCTGGCGGTCTCGGCCCTGTTCGTCGTGCTGTTCGTCGTCTATCCCGCGCCACTGGTCGCGGCCGCGGGCGCCGCGGCCCGGTCGCTGTTCTGATCCGGTGACAGAGCTCGCGCAAGCAGCGGCGGCGGCGGGGTACCGCCTCGAAACGTTCGACGAGATCGGCTCGACCAATGCGGTCGCGCTGCAACGGGCGGCCGAGGGCGAAACCCGGCCGACCTGGTTCGTCACCGACCGGCAGACCGCCGGTCGCGGCCGGCGCGGACGCAGTTGGACGTCGCTCAAGGGCAATCTGTTCGCCTCGCTCCTGCTGGTCGATCCGGCGCCGGTCGCCCATATCGCCGAACTCTGTTTCGTCGCCGCGCTGGCGGTCGACGACGCGCTCCTGGCAGTGGTCCCGGACGCTTTCGACCAGTTCCGGCTGAAATGGCCGAATGACGGGCTGCTCGGCGGCGCCAAGGTCGTCGGCATGCTGGTGGAGGCGACGACGCGGGCCGCCACCACCCAGGTGGCGATCGGCATTGGCGTCAACGTTGCCCATCACCCGGTCGATACGCCCTATCCAACCACCTCGTTTGCGGCAAAGGGGTTTGCCGTCGGCCGCGACCAGTTGTTCGAGGCCTTGAGCGCCTCCATGGTCCGGGCGCTGGCGGTGTGGAACCGCGGCGAGGGTTTCGCCCAGATCCGCGCCGGCTGGCTGGCGCGCGCCGCCGGTCTCGGCGGGCCTCTGGTCATTCAATCCGACGGCAAGCGCGCCGAAGGCATATTCACAGGGCTCGACGCCCACGGCCGGCTGATCCTCGACACGCCGGATGGCCGTCAGTTGATCACCGCCGGCGAGGTGCTGCTGGCACCGGAAAAGACGGTGCACCACCATGGCTAAACAACCGCGATCGCAGGGCAACAGCCCGGAACTGGTCTTCGTTCCGCTCGGCGGCGTCGGCGAGATCGGCATGAACCTGTCGCTCTACGGTTACGGCGCGCCGCACCGGAAGGACTGGCTGGCGGTCGATTGCGGCGTCGCCTTTGCAGGTCCCGATCTGCCCGGCGTCGACCTGATCATGCCCGATCCGCGCTTCATCGAAGAGCAGCGCAAACATCTCAAGGGCCTGATCATCACCCATGCCCATGAGGACCATATCGGCGCGGTGGCCGACCTCTGGCCGCGGCTGCAATGCCCGATCTACGCGACGCCGTTTGCCGCCGCCATGCTGGAGGCCAAACGGTTCGGCGATTCCGGCTCGCCCAAGGTGCCGCTCCATGTGGTGCGGCCGGGTGAACGCATCCGGCTCGAGCCGTTCGAGGTCGAGATGATCGCGGTCGCCCACTCGATCCCGGAATCGACCTCGCTTGCCATCCGCACGCCGCTCGGCACGGTCATCCACACCGGCGACTGGAAGATCGATACCAATCCGGTGCTGGGCGACAAGACCGACGAGGCGCGGTTCACCGCGATCGGCGACGAGGGCGTGCTGGCGCTGATCGGCGATTCCACCAATGCCATTCGCGAAGGCCAGTCGCCGTCCGAGACCGACGTGGCGGTCGAACTCGCCAAGATCATCGCCAAGGCGAAGGGCAGGGTGGCGGTCACCACCTTCGCCTCGAATGTCGCGCGCATCCGCTCGGTCGCCCAGGCCGCGCTGACCTGCGACCGGCAGGTCGTGCTGGTCGGCCGCGCCATGGACCGGGTGGTCAATATCGCCCGCGAACAGGGCATGCTCGACGGGCTGCCGCCTTTTGTCGGGGCCGAATCCTACGGCTACCTGCCGCGCGACAAGGTGGTCGCCATTCTCACCGGCAGCCAAGGTGAGCCGCGCGCGGCCCTGGCGCGTGTCGCCACGGACGATCATCCGGAGGTGACGCTGACGCCGGGCGACACGGTGATCTTCTCGTCGCGCACCATTCCGGGCAATGAGAAGGCGGTCGGCAATATCGTCAACGGCCTGGTCAAGCAGGGCATCAAGATCATCACCGATCGCGACGGCCTGGTGCATGTCTCCGGCCACCCGCGCCGGGGCGAACTGGAACAGATGTATCGCTGGGTCCGCCCCGCGATCGCCATTCCCGTCCATGGCGAGCCGCTGCATCTGGCCGAACACGCGGCGCTCGCCAAGCGCATGGGCGTGAAGGACGTCATTCTGGCCTCTGACGGCGATGTCATTCGGCTGGCGCCGGGCGAGCCCGACGTGGTCGACGCCATTCCCGCCGCGCGGCTGTTCAAGGACGGCATGCTGCTGGTCGAAGAGGCGGCGCGGGCGGTGCCCGAACGGCGCAAGCTCGCCTTTGCCGGCATCGTCTCGGTGGCCTTCGCCATGGACGAGCGCGGCCATCTGGTCGGCGATATCGAGCTCGACATGGCCGGCATCCCCGAGACCGACGCGCTCGGCGAAGATCTCGGCGATCTCATCGGCGATGCCGTGCTCGACTGCATCGAGACGCTGCCCAAGGCGCGCCGGCGCGATCCGGAAGCGGTCCGCGAAAGCGTCACCAAGACCATCCGGGGTACGCTGAACGGCCGATGGGGCAAAAAGCCGATGTGCCACGTGCTGGTCATCACGGTATAAGCGCCTCGGTCGCGGCGCATGTCGTGCAAGGGCCGGTGAAAGCCGGCGGCGTGACGTGCGGTGACCCTTGTGAACAGAACTCGCTTGCGCTGGAGGTCCGGATGATCGGGCGTTTGAACCATGTCGCCATCGCGGTGCGCGACCTCGAGAAGGCAACGGCGGTCTATCGCGACACGCTGGGCGCCAAGGTGACCCCGCCGAGCGTGCAGGCCGCGCATGGCGTCACCGTGGTGTTCATCGAACTGCCCAACACCAAGATCGAGCTCCTGGAGCCGCTCGGGGCCGACAGCCCGATCGGCAAGTTCCTCGACAAGAACCCCGATGGCGGCATCCACCATGTCTGCTACGAGGTCGACGACATCATCGCCGCGCGCGACCAATTGAAGGCGCAGGGCGCGCGCGTGCTGGGCGACGGCGAACCGAAAATCGGCGCACATGACAAGCCTGTGCTATTCCTGCATCCGAAGGACTTCTGCGGCACTCTCGTGGAGCTTGAACAGGCATGAGCCTCATCAGCAGCATCGCGATCTTTTTCATCATCTGGTGGACCACGCTGTTCGTGGTCCTGCCCTTCGGCGTGCGCTCGCAGATCGAGGAGGGCCGGGTGGTTCCGGGCACCGAGCGCGGCGCGCCGGCGCACCACCATATGCTGCGCAACATCATCTGGACGACGGTGGTGGCGAGTGTGCTGTTCAGCCTGTTCTACATCAATTATGTCGGCGGCTTCCTGACCCTGGAGAACATTCCGCTCCTGCCGAGACCTGCCGCAGGGTGAAATACGTATTCTTCCGAGGGTCCTATGGTGCACTTTTTTTCGCCACCAACTGCACAAGTTGATGACAAACGAATTTTGGTCGTCTAGCGTCCCCTTGCTGCAAAGAAAGAGGCCCCTTCGACGAAGAGGGAAGGTCTCGTGGCTCAGGTCTTGGGAGGAAGACCCCCTAAGGTGTGGCGTCCATCGGGACGTCCGTCATGGGTTAATCAAGGAAGAGACTTTCGGCGCGATGAACCGCGACGACAAGGAATCTCTGATGCATAACCTGGAATGGGCGGGATCTTTGATCCCGCCTTTTCTTTTTGGTGCTTGCCGATCCACTCGGGCTGGACTGCCGGCTTCGCCCTTGCGAAATCGGCCAAAAACAGGTCAAGTCCGCTCCCGCACTGCGGTCGTCCGGCCGCTTCAGCCTTATCCGATCCGCGGCGCCATTTCGGCGCCGTTTGTCTCTTGCGTGTGCTTCAGAGGTCTTCGATGCGCCTGTCCCGCTATTTCCTGCCGATCCTGCGCGAGACGCCGAAAGAAGCCGAAATCGTCTCGCACCGGCTGATGCTGCGCGCCGGCATGGTGCGCCAGGAAAGCGCCGGCATCTATGCCTGGCTGCCGCTTGGCCACCGCGTGCTGCAGAAGGTCAGCAAGATCATTCGCGAGGAGCAGAACCGTTCCGGCGCGATCGAATTGCTGATGCCGACCATCCAGTCGGCCGACCTGTGGCGCGAGAGCGGCCGCTACGATGCCTATGGCAAGGAAATGCTCAGGATCAGGGACCGGCAGGACCGCGAAATGCTGTTCGGCCCGACCAATGAGGAAATGATCACCGAGATCTTCCGGGCCTATGTGAAGTCCTACAAGGACCTGCCGCTGAACCTCTATCACATCCAGTGGAAGTTCCGCGACGAGGTGCGCCCGCGCTTCGGCGTCATGCGCTCGCGCGAGTTCCTGATGAAGGATGCCTATTCCTTCGACCTGGACCAGGCCAGCGCCGTCCATTCCTACAACAAGATGTTCATCGCTTATCTGCGCACCTTCGAGCGGCTGGGCCTGAAGGCGATCCCGATGCGTGCCGATACCGGCCCGATCGGCGGCGATCTCAGCCATGAATTCATCATCCTGGCCGACACCGGCGAATCGGAGGTCTTCTGCCATCGCGACTACCTGGATTTCCAGGTGCCGGGCGCCGACACGGATTTCGACAATGCCGACGCCCTGAAGGCGACGGTGGCCAAATGGACCTGGCTTTATGCGGCGACCTCGGAAATGCATGACCAGACGGCCTATGCCGCTATCCCAGAGGCGAGCCGGGTTTCGGCGCGCGGCATCGAGGTCGGCCATATCTTCTATTTCGGCACCAAATATTCCGAGCCGATGGGCGCCCATGTCCAGGGCCCCGACGGCAAGCCGGTGCCGGTCCACGGCGGCTCCTACGGCATCGGTCCGTCGCGGGTGGTCGCCGCCATCATCGAGGCGAGCCACGACGAGGCCGGCATTCGCTGGCCGGCCGCGGTGGCACCCTTCGATGTCGCGCTGTTGAACCTCAAGCAGGGCGACAGCGCGGTCGACGCGGCTTGCGAGGAGCTCTACCGCACGCTCTCGGCCAAGGGCGTCGAAGTGCTCTATGACGACCGCGACGACCGGCCGGGCGCCAAATTCGCCACCGCCGACCTGATCGGCATTCCCTGCCAGGTGATGATCGGCCCGCGCAGCCTGGCCGAAGGCAAGGTCGAGCTGAAGATGCGCAATACCGGCGAGCGCGAACTGCTCAGCCCGGCGGATTTCGTCGCGCGGGTCACTGGGGCTGCCGCCTGAGGCGCAAACGCGCCCGGTTGAACTCCTGGCGCCGGCGGCCTATCTGAGACGACGGCGTGGACGACCTCGCCGTTTCCCCTGAAAGATTGAGGTAGGGACGACCCTGCCGTTGACGGAGGTTCTGTCATGGCCTGGGTTTATCTATTGCTGGCCGGCCTGTTCGAAATCGGCTGGGCCATCGGCCTGAAATATACCGACGGCTTTTCCCGGCTCGGCCCCACGGTGTTGACCATCGTCAGCATGATCATCAGCCTGGGCCTGCTCGGCCTGGCGCTGAAGACCCTGCCGCTCGGCACGGCCTATGCGATCTGGACCGGCGTCGGCACTGTCGGCACGGTCGTTCTCGGCATCGCGCTGCTCGGCGAATCCGCGCAACTTCTGCGGCTCGCCTGCATCGGGCTCATCGTCGTCGGCATTGCCGGCCTGAAGCTGGTCTCGCCGGAGTAACGCCGGCCGGCCGCCGGCGGCGGCTCATCCCAGCGTGAAGGCCTCGTGCACGGCGCTCTTGACGGCGCCGCCCATCTGCGGCCCGCCGCCGGCGACATGGATGGCGTCGCCGACCACCACCGCGCCGGTGCCGTGGCGCGGTGTCAGCATGGGCGCATAGGACTCCCACTTGTCGGTGGCCGGGTCGAAAGCCTCGTTCTGGCCATAGACCCGGTTCCAGCCCTCGCCGCCCATGACGAAGATGCGGTTGCGGTACCAGACCGCGCCGTGGCCGGAGCGGGCGGTGGGCAAGGGCGTGCGCGCGGTCCAGCGATCGGTCTTCGGATCGTAGCTGTGGTGCAGGTTGGAATTGGTCAGGAAGCTGTCGACCCGGCCGCCGACGACGTGGATCAGGCCGTTGACCACCAGGGTGCCGGTATGGTCGCGCGCCAGGAACAGCGGCGCGCGCCGGGTCCAGCTGTCGTCCTTCGGGTCGTAGACCAGGTGCCAGTCGATCGACTTCCGGTTCTCGAAACTGTTGCCGACCGCGCCGCCGATGGCATGGACCGTATCGCCAATGGTCACGCAGGCCATGGCGCCGCAGGCCTCGGGCAGGGGCCGGATCTTCGACCAGGTGTCGCCATCGACGCCATAGACGAAACAGTCGGCATGGGGCGTGCGGTTCTGCTCGATGAAGCCGCCAATGGCGTAGAGCCGGTTGCCGGCGACCGCGACGCCGACATGGTTGGCGCCGCGCGGCAGCTCGGCGGCGGCGATCCAGCGGTTGGCCGCGGCGTCATAGACGTGGTGATACTGCCGGTCGACGCGCTGTTCGGCATAACCGCCGACCAGGTGCATCTTGCCCTGGCGCTCGGCGCCCCAGGCCATTTCGGTGCGCGGGACGGGCAGCGGCGCACGATCGATCCAGCGCCCCTGGGTCGCGGCTTTCGGCGCGGGGCTATCGCTGACCACCTGTTCGTGATGGATCGCCGGCAGGTCGACCCTGCCTGGCTGGCTCAGGCGCTCGAACTGGCCCTGGTGATGCTGGTGCTGGGCCAGGACCGGGCTGGTGAAAACGGCAAGGCCGCCGGCAACCATGAAGCGGCGGGACAGATGAGCCATCGGGAGACCTCCTCGCGGGCAAGGACTGCCGGCCGAGCGACGTCGCGGCAGGCCAAAAGCGGAGTGATCGTCATATGCCAAAGGAGAAATCGCCAATGAAATCGTTTGCGCCAGGCATGAATGCCAATCACGAATTCGCGCGGCCACAGGCGCTTGTGTCGCCTCGCGCCGGATGGTGGGGCAAAGAAACACATGGGGTATCAAGCCCCGCGACCGCCTGACGGCTTGCATTCAACCGCGGCTGCGCCAGATTCAAGGGCATGAGTCCCAAAGATCCCTCAGGTATCGTCGATCCCTCCAAGGCCAAGGCCGGCAGCGTGCCGACCGCGGGTGCCGCAGATATTTCCGCTTTCCTCAAGACCGCGGCGGCGGTCGGCCGGCCGAAGGTCGCCGGCGAGCGCGGCCGGCTGATCTTCGCGCTCGACGCGACGATGAGCCGCCAGCCGATGTGGGACATGGCCTGCGCGATCCAGGGCCAGATGTTCACCGAAGCCGCCAAGGTCGGATCGCTCGACATCCAGCTGGTCTTCTTTCGCGGGGTCGGCGAATGCCGCGCTTCCGGCTGGGTGGCGCAAGCCGGCCAGCTCGCCGGGCTGATGCAGAAGATCCAGTGTGTCGGCGGACAGACCCAGATCGGACGCGTGCTCAGCCACGCCGCCGAGGAGGCGAGCGACAAGAGGATCCATGCCCTGGTCTATGTCGGCGACGCCATGGAGGAGAGCCTGGACGATCTTTGCGCCAAGGCCGGACGGCTGGGGCTTGCCAATGTGCCGGTCTTCCTGTTCCAGGAAGGTGGCGATCCCTCGGCCGAGCAGGCCTATCGGGAGATTGCGCGGATCACCCGCGGAGCCTATGCCCGGTTCGACCCGGGGGCGGCAGCCCAGCTCGCCGAACTGCTCAAGGCGGTGGCGATCTTCGCCTCGGGCGGGCGCGCCGCCTTGACCGATGCGTCGGCCAAGGGCGCGCGCGGTGCCCAGCTGCTGCTCGGGCAAATGAAGTGAGCCAAGTTCGCATGAGATCCGCGCCATGACCTATTTCATCGCAGGCGTGATTGCGCTGATCGTCTTCTCCGGCGGTCTCAACGCCATTCTCGGCGCCAATCCGAAATGGCTGTCGGCGCAGATGCGCAAGATCGGCGGCGTCGCGGCGATCGTTTTCGGGCTGTTTCTGCTGACCCGCGGCCAGTGGGAGCTGGCGATTCCCGCGGCGATCGCCGGCGCCACCTTGCTCGGCCTGATCCCGGGCCAGGGCATGCTCGGCGGCTGGGGTCAGGCCGGCACCAAGACGCCGCGCCAGACCTCCAGCGTGCGTTCGCGTTTCGTCGAGATGGAGCTCGATCTCGATACCGGCCGGATGTCCGGCCGGTTCGTCGCCGGCTCGCTCGCCGGCCAGACGCTGGAACAGATCCCGATCGCCCGCCTGTTGCAGGCTTTCGCCGAGATCGACGGCGAGAGCGCGGCTCTACTCGAAGCTTATCTTGACCGCCGAGACCCCCGCTGGCGTGAAAACGCTGAGGGCAATGCGGGTGCGGGGCAAAGCGGCCCGCCGGCTTCGAGCGCGATGACCAAAGAGGAGGCCTACCAGATCCTTGGCCTTCAGCCGGGGGCGGACGAGCAGGCCATCCGTGGCGCGCACCGTACGCTCATGAAGAAACTGCACCCCGACCAAGGGGGCTCGACGTGGCTCGCTTCCCGCGTCAACCAGGCCAAGGACATTCTCCTGGACAACCATCGCCGGAACTCCTGACACATTCATCCGGGCTTCGTCGGATCCGCTTTAGTTGCGGACCAGCATGCAGTCGTAGTCGTTGTTCTTCAGCACCCGGCAGGCGGCGTCGGCGCTGGCGCGATCGAAGCCGGCGAAGCGGGCGCGGACCAGCGTCATGCCGCTGCGCTCGACACGCTCGGTATAGGGATCGGCCGAGCCGAGCTGGCGGCCGGTGGTCTCGCGGGCTTCCTTCAGCGTCGCCTGGGCGGCGGCTTCGGTCGGGAAGGCGCCGAGCTGGATCGACCATTCGCCGCGGCGCTGGGGCAGGACCTCGGTCTGCGGCGTCTGGCCCGACGCCGAGGCCATCTGAACCGAGCGCGGCGACACCGAAGCGGTGGTCAGCTGCGAGGAATGCAGCTGGCCGAGCACGCCGGGGCGCGGATTGGGATTGCCGGGCAGGGTGGCGGCATAGGCATTCGCCGCGGCGAGCGAGGCGGCGACCGGCGCCGGGGCGGTCTCTTCGCGGATGACCTGGCGCGGCGCCTGGGCGCTGGCGGTGACCGGCGCCGCGGCGGAAGCACCGGATGAGGCACCGCCACGGGTCTGGCCGGCGGCGACGACGGCCGCGGCCATCGGCGTGATCGGCATCGGGGCGGCGATCGGCTGGCGCCGTCCGGGCACCGGCACCTGGGCCGCGACCGCGATGCGTGTCGGCGCGCGGTTCTCCGGTTCGCTGGCGCGCGCCACCATCGGGGCGGTGCGGCGGCCGGCAAAGGCCTGCGGGAAATTGGCTTCCAGCAGCTGCCGCATGCGGGCATCGCGCCAGCCGCCCGAACGGCCGCCGAGGACGACGGCGACGAGCTGCCGGTCGCCGCGGCGCGCCGAGGTCAGGAGATTGAAGCCGGAGGCGCGGGTATAGCCGGTCTTGATGCCGTCGACGCCCTGGACGCGGCCGAGCAGATGGTTGTGATTGCGGTGGTTCACGCCGCGATAGGCGAAGGAATAGGTCTGGAAATAGCTCCAGTAGCGCGGGAAATGATCCTGGATCGCCCGGCCGAGCGTCGCGAGGTCGCGCGCGGTGGTCATCTGTTCGGCATCCGGCAGGCCGGAGGCGTTGCGGAACGTGGTGCGGCTCATGCCGATGGCGCGCGCGCGGCGGGTCATCAGGCTGGCGAAACGCTCCTCGTCGCCGGCAATGTTCTCGGCGATGACCACGGCGACATCATTGGCCGATTTGGTCACCAGCGCGCGGATCGCCTCCTCGACCGTAATGGTGGAACCGGCACGCACGCCGATCTTCGAGGGCGGCTGGCTGGCGGCCTCCGCCGAGACGCGCAGCGGCGACTGCAGCGAGAAGCGGCCGGCTTCGATCTGTTCGAACAGGACATAAAGCGTCATCACCTTGGTGACGGACGCGGGAAAACGGTGGGCGTCGGCGGCTTCGGAATGCAGCGCCTGGCCGGTCTTGGCATCGATGACGATGGCCGCATAGGCCGGCATGTAGCCGTCGTAACGGCGCGGGCGAGCCTCGACCTGGCTCGGCAGGGCGCTGGCAATCAAACCTGCGGTGACGGCCATCGCGGCGATCTGCCGGAAAATACGTCCCGATCCGGTCCGACCGGCGCCGATTGTGGTCGCCATTGCACCACCCCTGACTGCAGGCGGCCGGGGTGCCTTCTGGCGACCGGTCCGCGTCCCTGTCCCTCGCGTTTGGAGGTCAGGCGCGGCTCGACCGGCTTTGCGCAACCGACGACCCCGGTTAAGGGCCGCCGGCGACGCAACACCACTATCGGCGATACGCAGCCGTACTCTTCACGCCGCCCCCGTCGATTACGGGAACGTGAGGCAGACGGTAATGCGTCGCGGTTGCCAGTTGGTTAAGCGAATCAGGCGGAGTTGCGAATTGAAGCCGGCACGCTGATCGCTCGATCAGTCTTAGAGCGTTGATATTCCTCATGTTGCGATGCAAAGGCGTGATTGACGCAGTGCAGCAAGACGGCTAGGGGACATATGTCTTCCGGGTTTGTCGTCCTGGCGGAAAATTAAACCAAAGCGGCGCAGCCGCCGCAGGAGCCATGTCATGTTGCAGAATTTCGATGACGTGCAGAAGCTTGGCAAAGACGGCCTCGACCGGACCGTCAAGAGCCTGACCGCAGTGACCAAGGGCTACCAGGCGATCACCGCCGAGGTTGTCGACTATGCCAAGAAATCTTTCGAGGAGAGCTCGGCGGCGGTCGAGAAATTCGCCGCGGTGAAGAGCCTGGACAAGGCGATCGAACTGCAGTCGACCTTGGTCAAGTCGGCCTACGAGACCGCGGTCGCCCGCGCCACCAAGATCGGCGAGCTCTATTCGGATCTCGCGAAAGAAATCTACAAGCCCTACGAGGGTGTGTTCGGCAAGGCCGCCGCGGCGAAGTGACCGCGTCCCGCCGCGCCCCCCGGGGCGCGGCCGATGCCAGCCAGACCGATAAAAGAAACCCGGCGCCGCCTTGCGCCGGGTTTTTTCATGCCGCGCCAGCAGGGCTTGCTGGCTCGCGCCTACTGGCTCAGGCGCAGCCGGCTGATCTCGCCGGCGATCTGCTGGAACACCGGGACGACCTGCTCGGCGGTGCTGGCCGAATGATACATCGTCGTCTCCGAGGCGCAGCGGCGCAGCATCGCGGCGTCGCCGTCGACCACCCGAACCGTGTAGAGCCGGATGCCGTTGGCCTTGACATTGGCGCAGGCGAGTTCGGTGCGCGCGTCGATCTCGGAACCCGTGGTGGACCAGCGGTTCTGGGTGTTGTCGCCATCGGTCAGCAGGATGATGATCCGCTCGAGATCGGGCTCCTGGGCCAGCGTGCGCGCATTGGTCAAGGGCAGCGACGGCGTCAGCATATGCAGGCCCCAGACCAGGCCGATCGTGACATTGGTATTGCCCGAGGGGTTCATCGCCGCGACCTTGTTGGTCAAGGCGGTCCAGTCGTTGGTCAGCGGCAGGATGGTGGCAAGCTTGCCGGT
The DNA here is from genome assembly GCF_005144885.1 of Phreatobacter stygius. Lineage (NCBI taxonomy): Bacteria > Pseudomonadati > Pseudomonadota > Alphaproteobacteria > Hyphomicrobiales > Phreatobacteraceae > Phreatobacter > Phreatobacter stygius. The sequence continues at coordinate 6,970,023 of NZ_CP039690.1, read as the reverse complement.
CGAACAGTTGCGGGCGGGAAAATTCGTCGCATTCGATGTCGGAGTGGTGTCGCTGACGTCGTGGGACTGGTCGCGGTCGATGACGCAGCCGGTCCAGCTGCTCGCGGTCAGATTGCTCGGGTAGCGCAGCCAGGTTTCGTTGCGATAGGCCGTGCCGACATTCACCTGGGTGTCGAAAGGCACGATGCCGATCCGGACCGCATCGGGCCGGTTGGTCGACACCGCCTGCAGCGTGTTGATCAGGTTGGTGGCGGCGGTCTTGAGCGCGGTCATCTTGTTGGCGCTCGCCATCGAGCCGGTATTGTCGAGCACCAGCACGAGATCGATCTTCTTGGTGCGCCATATGGCGCTGGCGGTGGCGGAAATGGTCAGGTTGCCGTCGCTCAGGAGGTTGGCGACCATCGGTTTGATCTGGCCGCTGCCGTTGACCCTGACGGCGGGGCCATCCAGCACGGCGGTGACGGCAAGGCCGGTCAATATGCTCGGATTGATATTGCCTTCGACGACGGCGCGCGCCGCGGCATTCAGATCGCCGGTCAGCCTGCCGTCCGCGACCTGGCGCGCCACGCTCAGCGCCGCGGCATCGACGGCCGCCTGCAGGCGCGCGTCCTGCTGGCTGACGCGACTCAGGTCGACCGCCGCGCAGATCATCATCATGATGGGATACAGGGCGACGGCGAAGGCGACGGCTATGGCGCCACGATGATCATCGCGAAATTGCCGAAAAAAGTTCCACATCAAGGAGTGATCCTGTGTCTACGACCCAGGAGCACAATAGAGACGACAAAATAAGCAATCGGAATCGGACGGGATTCAATTGTTGATTGATTTTACCGATGATATTAACTTGACATTTACCTAGAGCCTCCGGAAGAATGCTGGAAACCCGCCGAAACAGTGCTTTACGTTAGGTCGTGTTACGTCAGGAGGGCCCTGGTCGCTGCCGCAACGTCAGATTGGCGCATTAAACTTTCGCCGACCAACAAAGTCCGGATGCCAATGGCGGCCAGCCGCTGGACATCCGCCGGCGTGGCAATGCCGCTCTCGCCGACAATGATCCGGTCCTTCGGCACGCGCGGCGCCAGGCGCTCGGATGTCGCCAGCGTCACCTCGAACGTCCGCAGGTTGCGATTGTTGATGCCGATCAGCCGCGAGGGCAGGCGCAGCGCCCGGTCGAGCTCGGCGTCGTCATGCACCTCGATCAGCGCGTCCATGCCGTAGTCCGTGGCGGCGGCGACCAGGTCGGCAGCGAGCGCGTCGTCGACGGACGCCATGATCACCAGGATGCAGTCGGCGCCCCAGAGGCGGGCTTCGGCGACCTGGTAGACGTCGTGCATGAAGTCCTTGCGCAGCGCCGGCAGCGTCGTTGCCGCGCGGGCGGCGGTCAGGAACTCGGGCGCGCCCTGAAACGACGGCGCATCCGTCAGCACCGACAGGCAGGTCGCGCCGCCGGCCTGATAGGCCCTGGCGAGCCCCGGCGGGTCGAAATCAGGACGGATCAAGCCTTTGGACGGGCTCGCTTTTTTGATCTCGGCGATCAGCGCCTTGCGGCCTGCCGCGATGGTCGCCTCGATGGCCCGGGCGAAACCGCGCACGGGTGCGGCCCGGCGCGCCTCGGCGTCGATGACCGCGAAGGCCTTCTGCTGTTTGGCCGCGACGATTTCGGCGCGCTTATAGGTCTCGATCGTCTTCAGGATATCGGCCATGGCGGCGGCGTCCCCAGCTCATTCGGCATGCGATATGGCGATCAGGCGTTCGAGCCGGAGCGCCGCGCCGCCGCCATCGATCGAGGCCTCGGCCATGGCGAAACCCTCCAGCAAGGTCGCTGCTTTGCCGGCTACGACCAGGGTCGCGGCGGCGTTCAGCGCCGCGACGTCGCGATAGGCGTTCCTGGCGCCGGTCAGCACGGCGCGCAGCGCATCGGCATTGTAGCCGGCATCGCCACCCTTCAACGCACCGGTGGCGCAGAGCGCGAGCCCGACATCGCCAGGGCTGATCTGGAAGGTCGAGATGCGGCCGTCCCTGAGTTCGGCCACGGCGGTCGGGCCGGTGCCGGTGATCTCGTCGAGCCCGTCCGAACCATGGACGACCCAGGCGCGGGTCGAGCCGAGATTATTCAGCACTTCGGCGAGCGGCTCGACCCATTGGTGCGAGAACACGCCAACCATCTGCCGCTTGACGCCGGCCGGATTGGACAGCGGGCCGAGCAGGTTGAACACGGTGCGGGTGCCGAGCTCGACCCGGGTCGGGCCGACATGTTTCATCGCGGGATGATGCGCCGGGGCGAACATGAAGCCGATGCCGGCGTCACGAATGCAGCGGGAGATCGCCTCCGGCGTCAGGTCGATCCTGACGCCGAGCGCCATCAGGCAGTCGGCGGCGCCCGAGCGCGACGACAGCGCGCGGTTGCCGTGCTTGGCCACCGGCACGCCGGCGCCGGCGACGATGAACGCGGCGCAGGTCGAGATGTTGAGCGAATGGGAGGCGTCGCCGCCGGTGCCGACCACGTCGACCGCCTCGGCCGGCGCGTCGACCCGCACCATCTTGGCGCGCATGGTGGCGACCGCGGCGGTGATTTCCTCGACGGTTTCGCCGCGCACGCGCAGCGCCATCAGGAAACCGCCGACCTGCGAGGGCGTCGCCTCGCCCGACATGATCATGTTGAAGGCGCGCTCGGCCTCGGCGCGGTCGAGGCTGGCGCCACCGGCGACGGTGGCGATCAGGGACTTGAACTGTTCCATCAGCGTCGCCTCCGGGCCTGGTTCCATTCGGTGGCGAGGGCCAGGAAATTGCCGATCATCCGGTGGCCGTGCTCGGAGGCGATGCTTTCCGGGTGGAACTGCACGCCGTGCACCGGCCGCTGCTTGTGCATCAGGCCCATGATGACGCCGTCGGCGGTCTCGGCGGTGATTTCCAGGTCGCCGGGCCAGCTGAGGCGGTCGACGGTCAGCGAGTGATAGCGGGTCGCCTGGAACTTGCCGTTGATGCCGCGGAACACGCTACGGCCGGAATGGCTGATCTCGGAGAGCTTGCCATGCATCGGCGCTGGCGCCCGGATGACCGTGCCGCCGAAGGCCTGGCCCATGGCCTGGTGGCCGAGGCAGACGCCCAGCATCGGAATGGTCGCCGAGGCCTTGTCGACCAGCTCCAGGCAGATGCCGGCTTCGTTCGGCGTGCAGGGGCCGGGCGACAGCACGATGGCGTCGGGATCGGTCGCCATCACCTGGTCGGCGCTGATCTTGTCGTTCCTGACGACCTCGACCTCGGCGCCCTGGCCGCCGATATAATGGACCAGGTTCCAGGTGAAGCTGTCGTAATTGTCGATGAGGGTGATCTTCACTGGCCCCTCCCGGCGCGCGCCGCCGTCTTCACCGCTTCATCGGCCGCGGTCAGCAGGGCCTTGGCCTTGTTGACGCATTCGGCCTGTTCCATGGCGTTGACGCTGTCGGCGACAATGCCGGCGCCGGCCTGAACATACATGACGCCGTCCTTGACCACAGCGGTGCGCAGCACGATGCAGGTGTCCATGGCGCCGGTGGCGGAGAAATAGCCGACGCAGCCGGCATAGAGGCCGCGCTTTTCCTTCTCCAGTTCGTCGATGATCTGCATGGCGCGGACTTTCGGCGCACCCGACACGGTGCCTGCCGGGAAGCCAGCGGCCATGGCGTCGATCAGGTCGTGCCTGGGATCCAGCTCGCCTTCGACATTCGAGACGATGTGCATGACATGCGAATAGAACTCGAGGAAGAACTGGTCGGTGACATTGACCGTGCCGATCTTCGAGACCCGGCCGACATCGTTGCGGCCGAGATCGAGCAGCATGAGATGTTCGGAACGCTCCTTCGGATCGGCCAGCAGATCTTCGCCCAGCCGCTTGTCGTCGGCCGGCGTCGCGCCGCGCGGCCGGGTTCCGGCGATCGGGCGGATGGTCACCTGGCCGTCGCGCACCCGGACCAGGACCTCGGGCGAGGAACCGGCGACCGAAAAGCCGTCAAAGGCCAGATAATAGAGAAAGGGTGACGGGTTCACCCGCCTGAGCGCCCGGTAGAGCGAGAACGGCGGCAGCTGGAACGGCGTCGAGAAGCGCTGCGACAGCACGACCTGGAAGATGTCGCCGGCGCCGATATAGTCCTTGGCCCGGTCGACCATGGCCGAATAATCCGCCTCGCTGGTGTTCGAGACGAGGCCCGCCATGATCTCGGCATGGTCGGGCAGGGGGGTCTGCTTGTCGAGCGGCGTGTCGAGCGCGTCGACCACCGCGATCAGCCGGTCGACGGCGCGGTCATAGGCGGCCTTGGCGGCCTGGCCGGCCTGTGCGCGGACCGGGGTGACGACGGTGATCTGGTCCTTCACCGCATCGAAGACCAGCACCACGGTCGGCCGGATGAACAAGGCATCGGGCAGGCCGAGCGGGTCCGGATTGATATCCGGCAAATGCTCCATCTGGCGGACCATGTCGTAACCGAGATAGCCGAACACGCCGGCCGCCATGGGCGGCAGCCGGTCGGGAATGTCGATCTTGCTTTCGGCCAAAAGCTTGCGCAGCTCGACCAGCGGCGCTTCCGGCAGCGGCGCGAAGGCGGCCCGGTCGGCGCCCGGGCGCCGGTTGATCTCGGCGACCGAACCGCGGCAGCGCCAGATCAGGTCGGGCTCCAGGCCGAGGATCGAGTAGCGGCCCTTGACCGCACCGCCCTCGACCGATTCGAGCAGGAAGGCATTGGCCCTGGATCCGGCGATCTTGAGATAGGCCGAGACGGGGGTTTCCAGGTCCGAAACGAGGGTCGTCCAGACCACCTGCGGCTTGGCGGTGGCGTGAACGGACGCAAAGGCCTCGAAGGCCGGTTCGATCTGCATGGTCGTTCTCCCGAGGGCGAACAGGGCGGCGTCTAGCCGCCGTCGCCGGCTCCGATCGCGCGGCGCAGCACCGTCTGATTGACGTTGGCACCGAAGTCCTTTTGCAGGCGCGCGATATATTGACCGAGGATGTCGTCCTCGATCGACTGGGTCAGTTGGGCCTGGGTTCGCGCATCGACCGGGGCATTGGCCGGCAGCGCGACATCCAGGGTGACGAAGACGATCCGGTCGATGCCGTCGGCGGCTGGCGCATTGGCGACGCTGCCCTTGGGCGTGACGAACAGGGTCTGGACAGCGCCCGAACCCCAATCGCCTTCAGTCGCCGTGCGGGTGAGCGCGCCGCTGGTCTTGACCTCGAGACCGAGCGGCTGGGCGAGCTCTGCGAGCGTCTTGCCCTGGCGGACCGCCTCGGTCATCTCGGTCGCCGCCTTGGCGATCCGGTTCTTCACCTCTTCCTCACGCCATCGGGCCTCGACGCGGTCCTTGACCTCGTCGAGCGCGCGGTCGCGCGCCGGCGTGATGGCGGCCACTTCGTACCAGATCGACGCGCCGGTCTGGCGGACCTGGACCGCCTCGTTCTCCATGCCGACATCGGCGCGGAACGCGGCCGGCAGCAATTCGGCGCCACCGACCAGGTTGAGCTGGGCGCCGGACGGGTCCTGGCCGCTCTGGTCGACGGCGTCGACGACGCTCACCGCCAGGCCGACCTTGCTGGCGATGTCGGCGAGCGGCAGGCCGCTGGCGCGCTCGCGCTCGATCTTGTCGTGCAGGTCGTTCACCGCGACACGCCCCAGTTCACGGGCGAGCCGGATCCGGGCCTGCTCGCGCATGGCCTCGGCGTTGAACGGCTCGGCCTTGGTGACCCGCAGCAGCACGGTGCCGAAGCTGCCGCGAACCGGCTCGCTGACAGTGCCTTCGGCGAGCGCGAAAGTCGCGTCGCGGACCGGCGGATCGGTTATCTCGGCGCGCGACAGCGTGCCGAGCGTCAGGTCGGTGTCGGAAATGTTGCGTTCCTTGGCCAGCTCGGCGAAATCAAGGCCGGCCTTGATGCGCGCCGAGGCGGCGGCGGCCTCTTCGGCATTGGCGAAGGTGATCTGCTGGACCGTGCGCTTCTCGGCGGTGTCGCGCAGGCGGGCGACCTCGGCGTCGATCTGATCGGCGGGAACCTCGACAAAGGCCGCCTGTTCTTCGGGCGACAGGGTCAGCATCACCAGCTTGCGGTATTCCGGCGCACGAAAGGCGGCGCGGCGCGCGTCGAAGAAGGTCTGCAGGGTGGCGGCATCGGGGGCCGGCACGTCGCCAGCCGAGCGCGCGCCGATCGTCACGAACTGGGCGGTGCGGGTTTCCGCCTGGTAGCGCGCCATGGCATCGAGCAGCACCTGCGGCGTGCCGAGCTTGTCGGAAATGGCGCCGGCGATCTGCTGGCGCACCGCCACCCGGCGTTCGCTATCGATATAGGCCTGCTCGGTGAAGCCGTTCTGGCGCAGCAGCTCGCGGAAGGTGTTGACGTCGAACTGGCCGGTCGGCCCGCGGAACGACGGCGAGGTGACGATACGGTTGCGAATCGTGGCGTCGTCGATGCCGAGGCCGAGCTGGCGGCCGCGCTCGTCCAGCGTGGCGTCGGTGACGAGCTGGCTGAGCACGCGCTGGTCGATGCCGAACGAGCGCGCCTGATCCGGCGTCACGCCGCGGCCGAGCATGCGGCCGAGGTTCTGGACCTCGCGATTATACATGGTCTGAAAGGTCTGCTGGGAGACCTGCGTGCCGCCGATGGTCGCCAGTGTCGTCGATGTGCCGCCGCGGAAAATGTCGCCGATGCCCCAGATCGCGAAACTGCCGACGAGCAGGCTCATCAAGGCGATGAGCACGAGACGCATGAAGCCCGTGGCGAAGGTGGTGCGAATGCCGGTCAGCATGCCCGTGCGATCTCCGGTTATGACGGCGTGAGCCCGTGGGGCCCCAAAAAAGTTGGCGGAGCATAGTGACCACCCCTGGTTCGGGCAAGGTCGCGCGGTAGCCCTGAAACGCGCCATCTGGTAGCAAGCCGCGAAACAACCGAGGAGGTCTTGATGGCGCTGCGTCCCCTAGTCGCCGGCAACTGGAAAATGAATGGCTCGAAGAAGGCGCTGGAGGAAATCGGCGCCATGGCCGAGGGCTATGACGCGACGCTGCGCGGCAAGGTCGATCTGATGATCTGCCCGCCGGCGACCCTTTTGCAACTGGCCGCGACCAGCGCGCTCGGCACCCGCATCGCCATTGGCGCGCAGGACTGCCACACCGAGACCACCGGCGCCTTCACCGGCGACATCGCCCCGGACATGCTGGTCGAAAGCGGCGCCACCGCCGTCATCGTCGGTCATTCCGAGCGCCGCCAGTATCATGCCGAGACCGATGCGCTGGTCGCGGCCAAGGCCTTTGCCGCGATCCGCGCCGGGCTGACGGCCATCGTCTGCGTCGGCGAGACCCGTGCCGAACGCGAGGCCGGCAAGACGCTCGCCGTCGTCGGCCGGCAGGTTCAGCGCTCGGTGCCGGAGGATGCCACGCCGGAAGCCGTGGTTGTCGCCTATGAGCCGGTCTGGGCGATCGGCACCGGCCTGACGCCGACCGCGGCCGATGTCGCCGAGGTCCACGCGCTGATCCGCAAGAAGCTGATCCAGCGCCACGGCAAGCAGGCGGCGGGCATCCGCATTCTCTATGGCGGCTCGGTCAAGCCGTCCAACGCCAAGGAATTGATGGCGGTCGCCAATGTCGACGGCGCCCTGGTCGGCGGCGCCAGCCTGAAGGCGGCGGACTTCCTGGGAATCGCCGCGGCCTATCGCTGACGGCGGCGGCTTGCCGCAGGGCAGTCTTGCCCGGCTGGCGAATGGCCGCGGGCGCGCCCATATGGAGGCTAAGTCGAAGGCTGCGGGCGGCCTTCGGCCGGGCTTTCCCCAGGCGAATGAAGCTTGCCGCATTCCTGGGCAATCCGGGGTAGGCAAGGCCAATTCGATCGTGTAGAGACCCGCTTTCCTTATCTCGAAGGACCGTCGAGCCTCCATGCAGACCGTCATTCTCGTCGTCCATCTGATGATCGTGATTGCACTGATCATCGTTGTTCTGTTGCAGCGCTCCGAAGGCGGTGGCCTCGGCATGGGCGGCGGCGGCAATTTCATGTCGTCGCGCGGCACGGCCAATGTGTTGACCAGGGCGACCGCCATTCTGGCGGCGGCCTTCTTCTTCACCTCGATCGTGCTGGCTCTGCTTGCCACCCAGGCCCGCGGGCCGCGCTCCATCCTGGAACAGGGCACGGCACCGGCGGCTCCATCCGCTCCCGCGGTGCCCGGCGCGCCGGCAGCTCCGCAGGTTCCGCCGTCGGGGCAGGGTGGTGGCACGGGCGTGCTCGAAGGGCTTCGCGGCCTGTCGCAGCCGCCGGCCGCACCGGGGGGTTCGCAGCCCCCGGCAGCGCCCGGTTCGCAGCCGCCGGCCGCGCCCTCGCGGTAACCGGCGACCCCGGACGTCAGTCCGGGCATCTGCCATAAGGCGCTTTTCGGGCGCCGGACGTGATCACAGCAAGGGCCGGGCAACCGGCCCTCGTTTTTTTGTGGGAGTGCGGGCGTCATCGCGACGCATGGCGCTACCCGAATCGCACTGAGAGCTTTAAAGAGGAAGCCCCATGACGCGGTATATTTTCATCACCGGCGGCGTGGTTTCGTCCCTGGGCAAGGGGCTTGCCTCGGCGGCGCTTGGCGCCTTGCTTCAGGCACGCGGCTATTCGGTCCGCCTGCGCAAGCTGGATCCCTATCTCAATGTCGATCCGGGCACGATGAGCCCGACCCAGCACGGCGAGGTGTTCGTCACCGACGACGGCGCCGAGACCGATCTCGACCTTGGCCATTACGAGCGGTTCACCGGCCGGCCTTGCACCCGCCAGGACAATATCACCACCGGCCGGATCTATCTCGACATCATCACCAAGGAGCGGCGCGGCGACTATCTCGGCGCCACGATCCAGGTGATTCCCCATGTCACCGACGCCATCAAGGATTTCGTCCGCACCGGCAACGAGGGTTATGATTTCGTCCTGGTCGAGATCGGCGGCACGGTCGGCGACATCGAGGGCTTGCCCTATTTCGAGGCGATCCGTCAGCTCGGCAATGAATTGCCCAAGGGCGACAGCATCTATGTGCACCTGACGCTGCTGCCGTTCATCGCCTCGGCAGGCGAGCTCAAGACCAAGCCGACCCAGCATTCGGTGCAGGAACTGCGCTCGATCGGCATCGCGCCCGACATCCTGTTGTGTCGCTGCGACCGGCCGATCCCGGAAGGCGAGCGCAAGAAGCTCGCTTTGTTCTGCAATGTCCGTCCCTCGGCGGTGATCGAAGCGCAGGACGCCGCCTCGATCTACGACGTGCCGCTCGCCTATCACCGCGCCGGCCTCGACGACGAGGTGCTGCGCGCCTTCGGCGTCGAGCCGACGGGCGGCCCCGACATGCGCCGCTGGGCCGATGTCTCCGACCGGGTGCACAATCCGGAAGGCGAGGTCACCATTGCCATCATCGGCAAATATACCGGGCTGAAGGATGCCTATAAGTCGCTGATCGAGGCGCTGGCCCATGGCGGCATGGCCAACCGGGTCAAGGTCAATCTCGACTGGATCGAGAGCGAGGTGTTCGAGAAGGAAGATCCTTCGCCCTATCTCGAACATGTCCATGGCATCCTGGTGCCCGGCGGCTTCGGCCAGCGCGGCGCCGAGGGCAAGATCCGCGCGGCGCAATTCGCCAGGGAGCGCAAGGTGCCCTATTTCGGCATCTGTTTCGGCATGCAGATGGCGGTGATCGAGGCGGCGCGCAATCTCGCCGGCATTGCTGCCGCCAATTCGACCGAATTCGGCCCGACGGCCGAGCCGGTGGTCGGCCTGTTGACCGAGTGGCTGCAGGGCAACGAGCTGGTCAAGCGCAACCAGGCGAGCGATCTCGGCGGCACCATGCGGCTCGGCGCCTATACGGCGCACCTGAAGCCGGACAGCAAGATCGCCGCGATCTATCGCTCCGACATGATTTCCGAGCGCCACCGCCATCGCTACGAGGTCAATCTCGACTACAAGGCGCGGCTCGAGGACAAGGGCCTGGTGTTCACCGGCCTGTCGCCCGACGGCGTCTTGCCCGAAACAATCGAATATCCCGAGCATCCGTGGTTCGTCGGCGTGCAATATCACCCTGAACTGAAGAGCCGGCCGTTCGAGCCGCATCCGCTGTTCCGTTCGTTCATCGAGGCGGCCAAGGTGCAGTCGAGGCTGGTCTGATCAGCCATTCGCCCCCTTGCACGTCATCGGCTTCGCCGATTGACGGCTTCAACCGGAAACAATCCTGCCCTAGCATGCCTCATCCGATTTGGCTGGGGCTGGCTCATGATCGCAGATTATCTATCGGGGTTTCCCGCATTCCTGGCGCATTTCGTCATGGCGATCGGTTTCGTCGCCATCTTCGTCTGGATCTATACTTGGCTGACCGGGCATGACGAGATCGCCCTGATGCGCCAGGGCAATGTCGCCTGCGCTCTTGCCTTCACCGGCAGTATTGTCGGCTTTTCGCTGCCGCTGGCGAGCTCCATCGAATATTCGGTGTCGATCCTCGACAATGCGATCTGGGCCGCCGTTTCGCTGCTGGTTCAGCTCGGCGTCTACCTGCTCGTCAAACTGGTGTTCAAGGACCTGACGCGGCGGATCGAAGACGGCGAACTGCCGGCCGGCATCTGGCTGGCCGGTGTGTCCATTGCCGCCGGCCAGCTTGCCGCGGCGTCGATGACCACTTGAGGGTCGCGCCATGACCATGCAATCTCCCCGCCCTGACAATCCCGACCAAAAGCGTTCGCGCCTGCTGTCGCCCGCCGGGCTCGGCGCGATCGCGGTGGTTGGCGTCGGCGCACTCGCCGTGACCAATGGTTTCGGCCTTGGTGGCCAGCGCAACTGCAACACGACCAACCGGATCGCCACGACCGCCCAGCAATGCGAGGCGTCGGTGCCGGGGCCGAGCTGCGCCACCGTCTTCGCCGGCGGGGCACCGGCGGTCGGACTGACCCAGAACAGCGCCGGGACGTGGCAGCATCAACCGCTGCGTGCGGCCGCCGGCGGCAGTTATGTCGACATGTCCGGCCGGACCTTCACCGCCGGCCGCACCTGCCGCTCGGGGTCGTCCGGATCCTATTATTTCTGGGGCGGCGGCCATTCCTCGGGCGGGACCTCGTCGGGCTGGTCGACCGCCAACCAGAGCCAGGGCGTCCAGCGCGCCGGCTTCGGATCCACGGCCCACGCCATGTCCGGCTCGAGCGGGAGCTGACATGCAGCGCAAAACCATGGCGGAACGTCCGAACTGGCGCGCGCTGGCGGATGAATACGGCTTTGCCTATGCGATGCCGGACGGCGAGCGCTACTGGGACGAGAGCGCGGCCTATCTGTTCACCATGCGCGAGATCGAGGACGACCTCGAACATGCCGCGACGGAAATGGTGGCGCTGTGCGGCGAGTTGGTCGGCCGGGCGGTGCGCGACGAGGCCTATCTCAAGCGCCTGAAGATACCCTCGAATTTCTGGAACTGGATCGCCGAGAGCTGGAACCGCTCGGATCCGAGCCTCTATGGCCGGTTCGATTTTGCCTATGGCGGCAATGGCCCGCCCAAGCTGCTCGAATTCAACGCGGATACCCCGACCGCGCTCTACGAGGCGGCGGTGTTCCAGTGGCTGTGGCTCGAGGACCGCATGGCGGCCGGCGTCCTGCCCAAGAACGCCGACCAGTTCAACAGCCTGCACGACAAGCTGATCGCCCGCTTCGCCGCCTGGCCGCGCGTCGGCCCGATGCACATGACCGCCTATTCCACCGAGATCGAGGATCGCAAGACCGTCGAATATCTCTCGGAATGCGCAACCGCCGCCGGCCACAAGGTGGTGCTGATCGACATTGCCGGCATCGGCCGGGACGGGCAGGGCCGTTTCGTCGACGAGCAGGACCGGCCGATCCAGACCCTGTTCAAGCTCTATCCCTGGGAATGGCTGATCCACGAGCCGTTCGGCGTCTCGATTCCGCTGACCTCGACGGTGTGGATCGAACCGGCCTGGAAGATGCTGTTGTCGACCAAGGCGATCCTGCCCGAGCTGTGGCGGCTGGCGCCCGGCCATCCGAACCTGCTCGAGGCCTATTTCGAAGAGGATGCGGCGGCCAAGTCGCTCGGCAACACCTATGTCGCCAAGCCGCTGATGTCGCGCGAAGGCGCCAATATCGAGATCCGCAAGGGCGGCGTCACCGCGGTGGCGCCGGAAGGGCCCTACCAGAACCTGCCGCGCATCGTCCAGGCGCTGGCGCCCGAGGCCGTGTTCGACGGCATGCGCCCGGTGATCGGCTCGTGGATCGTCGACGACCAGCCGGCCGGCATCGGCATCCGCGAGGACAAGGGATTGGTCACCGGCAACATGTCGCGCTTCGTGCCCCACGCGATCATCGGTTGATCCGGCGGCTGCGGTCTGCCAGAACCCTCTCCGATCCGGAGAAGCCCATGACCGCGCAAACGACCGTCACCGTCGGTTCCGTCCGCTTTGGCAACCGCCTGCCCTTGGCGTTGATCGCCGGCCCTTGTGCGATGGAAAGCCGCGCGCACGCGCTGGAAGTGGCGGCTGCGCTGAAAGAGATCGCGGCGCGGGTCGGCATTGGCCTCGTCTACAAATCCTCGTTCGACAAAGCGAACAGGACCTCTGGAAAATCGTCCCGGGGCATAGGATTAAAGGCCGCGCTGCCGATTTTCGCCGAGATCAAGCAGACGCTCGGCCTGCCTGTGGTCACCGATGTCCATGAGATCGAGCAATGCGCGCCGGTCGGCGAGGTGGTCGATATCCTGCAGATCCCGGCCTTCCTGTGCCGCCAGACCGACCTTCTGGTCGCCGCCGCGAAAACCGGCCGCGCGGTCAATGTCAAGAAAGGCCAGTTCCTGGCACCCTGGGACATGGCCAATGTCGCGGCCAAGGTGACGGAAGCCGGCAATCCCAATGTCATGGTGACCGAGCGGGGCGCCTCGTTCGGCTACAACACCCTGGTCACCGACATGCGCGGCCTGCCGATCATGGCGGAGACCGGCGCGCCGGTCATCTTCGATGCCACCCATTCGGTGCAGCAGCCCGGCGGCAAGGGCGCATCGTCGGGCGGCCAGCGCGAATTCGTGCCGGTGCTGGCGCGCGCGGCGGTGGCGGTCGGCGTTGCCGGCGTGTTCATCGAGACCCACCCGGATCCGGACAAGGCGCCGTCCGACGGGCCCAATATGGTGCCCCTGCGCGACATGGAGAGCCTGCTGAAAACCCTGGTGAGCTTCGACAAGCTCGCCAAAGGGCTGGCCTGACGGCAAAATCGCCGACGATTCGAACCGGATATCCTCGATGACCGACCGCACCTGCCTGTCCGTCGTGCTCGCCGCCGGCGAAGGCACGCGCATGAAATCGGCCAAACCCAAGGTGCTGCACGACATCGCAGGCCTGTCGATGGTCGGCCATGTGCTGAACGCGGTGGCGGGTGCTGGCGGCACCGCCGCGGCGGTCGTGGTCGGCCCGGGCCGCGACGATGTCGCTGCCGAAGCGCGGCGGCTGGTGCCGGCCGCGACCATTCATGTCCAGACCGAACGGCTCGGAACGGCCCATGCCGTGCTTCACGCCGAAACCGAGCTGGCCAAAGGTTATGACGACGTGATCATCGCCTTTGGCGACACGCCGCTGGTGCGCCCGGAGACTTTCGGCCGGTTGCGCCAGGCGGTGGCGGCGGGCGCCGCCGTCGTGGCGCTCGGCTTCGAGGCCGCCGACCCGACCGGCTACGGCCGGCTGGTGATCGACCAGGGCGAACTGACCGGCATCGTCGAGCACAAGGACGCATCGCTGGCCGAGCAGCTGATCACGCTGTGCAATGGCGGCCTGATGGCGCTTGCCGGCGCCCATGCGCTGGCGCTGCTGAAACAGGTCGGCAATGGCAATGCCAAGGGTGAATATTACCTGACCGACGTGGTGGCGCTGGCGCGCGCCGCGGGCTTGCCGACGGCGGTGGTGGTGGCCCCCGAAGAGGAGGTGCGCGGCGTCAACGACCGGGTGCAGCTCGCCGAGGTCGAGGCGATCGCGCAAGGCCGCCTGCGCGCCGCCGCGATGCGCGCGGGCGTCACCATGACAGCTCCCGACACGGTGTTCCTGAGCTTCGACACGGTGATCGGCCAGGACGTCGTGCTGGAACCGCATGTCGTGTTCGGCCCGGGCGTCAGCATCGACAGCGATGTCAGCATCCGCGCCTATTCGCATCTGGCCGGCTGCCATGTCGCGTCGGGCGCGGTGATCGGCCCGTTCGCGCGCATCCGGCCGAAAAGCCGGATCGGCGAGAAGGTCCATATCGGCAATTTCGTCGAGGTCAATCGCAGCGTGCTCGCGCCGAAGGTTGAGGCCAATCACCTGGCCTATCTCGGCGATACGACGGTCGGCGAGGGCACCAATATCGGCGCCGGCACCATTACCTGCAATTTCGACGGCGCCGACAAGCACCCGACGGTGATCGGCCGGGATGTCTTTGTCGGTTCGAATTCGACGCTGATCGCGCCGCTGACCATTGGCGACGAGGTGCTGATCGCCGCCGGCAGCACGATCACCCAGAATGTCGAGGCCGGCGCGCTGGCCTTCGGCCGGCCGCGCCAGGCGACGATCCCAGAGCGCGGCGCGGAGAAGATCCGCGCCAACAAGACGCGCCGGGCCGAACGCAAGGCCCGCGGCGGGTAGTTTTTGCGAGGTGCGAGGACTTGGCCTTGCACTTCGGCTAGCCGTCCTTCGGGGCTCGCAAGAGCTCGCACCTCAGGATGAGGGGGATTGGTCTAATGCATTGATGTTGCTAATGAATATCAACCGCTTGAGCGCATTTGGCATCACCTCAATGCAAGTCTCACCACTCCTCATCCGGAGGTGCGAGCTCTTGCGAGCCTCGAAGGACGGCCTACCGTGGTGCCAGGCGCCGAAGGCGCGCCGCTACTGCCGGCTCATGTTCCAGAACACTGTCACCGGCGCCGGGACAATGCCGGTGATGTTGCTGCGTGTGGCCATCCGGTCGCGCCTCTGGCCGAGCGGGACCAGCGGTGTCCATGCGATCGCCCTCAGCTGCACGGCGGCGGCGATCTCTTTCTGGCGTGCCGGGTCGGTTTCGCGGGCGAAGCTGTCGCGCAGGCGCTCCATCTCGGGGTCGCAGGGCCAGCCGATCATGGCGCGCTCGCAGCGCGAGTTGAGGAAGCCGGTCATCACCGGATCGAGAATGTCGGCGGCGCTCCAGGACGAGGCATAGGCGCTCCAGCCGCCGGCATTGGCCGGATCGCGCTTCTGCAGCCTGGAGACCAGGGTCGCCCAATCCATCGCCTGCATGTCGACGACAAAGCCGGCGCGCTCCAAGAGAGCCTTGGCCACCGGGGCGAGGTTGGCGAGCGCCGCGACGTCGGTCGCGTGCAGCAGCACGATCGGCGTGCCGTCATAACCCGCCTCCTTGAGCAATTCGCGGGCCCGCCGGGCATTGCCCTCGAGCAGTCCGTCCATGCCGGCCTCCGTCATCAGGCGCGACGGACAGACGAAGATCGAGCGGCAGACCGAATAGAACTCGGGATTGCCGACGGTCGCCTGCAGGAAATCCTCCTGGTTCAGGGCGTGCCAGAGGACATGGCGGATCCGCGGGTCGTCGAACGGCTTCTGCAGGTGATTGGGCCGGAAGCTGTACTGGCTGCCGAGCGGATTGGCGTTCCACATCCGGATGTTGCGGTCGGCCTCGAGCAGCGGCGCCTGATCGTGGGGCACGGCCTCCAGGACATCGATCTCACCGGCCAGCAGGGCGTTGACCGCCTGCTGCTGGTCGGCCAGCACGAGCCACTCGATCCGGTCGAAACGCGCCACCTTGCCGCCGGCAAGTCCGGAGGGCGGCTCGGCGCGCGGCCGGTAGCCGTCGAAGCGGGTATAGACCGCCTTGTTGCCGGGCCGCCATTCATCGCGCCGGAAGACGAATGGCCCGGAACCGACGACCTCGGAAATCTGCACCGTCGGCGGGGTTTCGGCGAGGCGTTTCGGCATCATGAAGGGAACCGTCGATGACGGCTTGCCGAGCGCATAGATCAACAGGCCGGTCTTTTCCTTCAAGGTGATGGTGAAGCTATCCGGACCGGCCGGGGTCATCGTGTCGACAAAGCCCAGCACCGTCTGGCCGAGCGTGTCGCGGGCGCCCCAGCGCCTGATCGAGGCGATGCAGTCTTCCGCCGTCACCGGCTGGCCGTCATGCCAGACCAGGCCCTGGCGCAGGGTGAAAGTGTAGGTCAGTCCGTCGGCCGAGGCCTCGAAGCGGTCGACCATTTGCGGCTTGATCTCGCCATTCGCATCCATCGCGAACAAGGTGTCGAAGACCATGTAGCCGTGGTTGCGGGTGATATAGGCGGTCGAAAAGACCGGGTCGATGGCGCGCACGTCCGCATGCATGGCCACGCGCAGCACGGACTGGGCCACGGCGGCCGATGCCGACAGCAACGGCGCGAGGGCCAGGACGGCCGCAACCAGCGCTCTTCTCATCATAGACATCGGATTTCCCTGGAATTTCTCGCCATGCCGGTGATCGCGGGCCGGCCGCCAACGGCATTTCCTTGGTTTCACCGGCGGGTTCCTGCGCTATAGCAGGGAAACCGCCGGATCGATGCGACCGCCGGTTCATAAGGCAGGTCGGGCCCGTTGATCCACAGCATAGCCCGGCCTCGTACACGCTGCTGCATGTCTCAATCCGAAACATCAATTCATTTCAGTCGTGTCCGGCTTCACCGTTAAACCGACTTTGACAACGGATCGGCTATCAGGGGCCGGATTCGGACGGAGCAAACGCGCATGTGTGGGATCATCGGCATCCTCGGCAAGAACCCGGTCGCTCCGCAACTCCTCGACAGCCTGAAGCGGCTCGAATACCGCGGTTATGATTCGGCCGGCGTCGCGACGCTGGAGAACGGCGTGCTGGTGCGCCGGCGTGCCGAGGGCAAGCTGCGCAATCTGGAGGCGGTGCTGGCGCGCGAGCCGCTCCAGGGGCGGATCGGCATTGGCCACACCCGCTGGGCCACCCATGGCGCGCCGACCGAGGTCAATGCCCATCCCCATGCCTCCGACGGCGTGGCGGTGGTCCATAACGGCATCATCGAGAATTTCCGCGAGCTGAGGGTCGAACTCGAAGCCAGGGGCGTGGTCTTCTCGACCCAGACCGACACCGAAGTGGTGGCGCATCTGGTCGGCCAGCAAATGAAGGCCGGCAAGAGCCCGGTCGAGGCGGTCGGCAATATTCTGCCGCGGCTGCGCGGCGCCTTCGCGCTCGCCTTCGTCTTCGAGGGCAATGACGACCTGCTGATCGGCGCGCGCAAGGGCTCGCCCCTGGCGGTCGGTTATGGCGAGGGCGAGATGTATCTCGGCTCGGACGCCATTGCGCTGGCTCCGTTCACCTCGGCCGTGGCCTATCTCGAAGAGGGCGACTGGGCGATCCTCGACCGGCAATCGGTGGAGATCCGCGACGAGGCCGGCCTGGTGGTCCACCGCCCGGTGATCCAGTCGACCGCTTCCGCCTTCCTGGTCGACAAGGGCAATCACCGCCACTTCATGCTCAAGGAAATCTACGAGCAGCCGGAAGTGGTGGCGCGCACCACGGCCCATTACCTCGACATGGCCAACGGCAAGGTGCGCCTGCCGGCCGACCTGCCGTTCGACTGGGCCAAGCTGCCGCGCATCTCGATCGCCGCCTGCGGCACCGCCTATCTCGCGGGACTGACCGCCAAATATTGGTTCGAGCGTTTCGCCCGCATCCAGGTCGACATCGATATCGCCTCGGAATTCCGCTATCGCGAGACGCCGATGGTGCCGGGCGGCCTGATGATCGTGGTGTCGCAATCGGGCGAGACCGCCGATACGCTGGCGTCGCTCCGCTATGCCAAGGAAAACGGCCAGCACGTGCTGGCGGTGGTCAACGTGCCGACCTCGACGATCGCGCGGGAGAGCCACATCGTCATGCCGACGCTGGGCGGACCGGAGATCGGCGTCGCCTCGACCAAGGCCTTCACCTGCCAGCTGGCGGTGCTGGCTTCGCTCGCCATTGCCGCCGGCAAGGGCCGCGGTTTCATCGACGAAGCCGACGAGGACCGCCTGGTCCGCGCCATGATGGAAGCGCCGCGCTATATCAACGAGGCCTTGAAGCTCGAAGGCCATATCGCGCAGATCGCGAAGTCGCTGTCGAAGGCGCCGAACGTGCTCTATCTCGGCCGCGGCACCAGCTATCCGATCGCGCTGGAAGGCGCGCTGAAACTGAAGGAGCTGTCCTATATCCACGCCGAGGGTTATGCTGCCGGCGAGTTGAAGCACGGTCCCATCGCGCTGGTCGACGAGGCCATGCCGGTGGTGGTCATCGCGCCCTATGACCGGATCTACGAGAAGACGGTCTCGAACATGCAGGAGGTCGCGGCGCGCGGCGGCCAGATCATCCTGGTCACCGACGAGAAGGGTGCCGAACATGCCGGCATCGATTCGATCGCCACCATCGTGCTGCCGGACCTGCCATCGACCATCACGCCGCTGGTCTATGCCGTGCCGGTCCAGCTGATCGCCTATCACACGGCGGTGGAGATGGGCACGGATGTCGACCAGCCGCGCAATCTCGCCAAGAGCGTCACGGTGGAGTGACGCCGGTTCGGCCGGTTCCGGATGTCAATCCCGGCGACAATGGAGCGGGGGACGGCGACACATGGACCAGTCCGAACTCGACCGCGAGGCCGCCGCTTTCTTCGACGCATTCGTCGTGGCGTTCCAATCCTTCCGGGGCAGCGAAATCGCGCGGCGCTACGTTGCTCCCTATGTGGCGCTTCACGATGACGGCTCGCGGGAATGTTTCGGCTCGGATATCGAAATAGCGCAATATTTTCAGCGTGTGGTCAGCGTCTATCACGACCAGGGCTGTCGATCCTGCCGCTACCACGACCTCGCCGTGGCGCCGCTCGGCGGACAATCCGCGCTGGCGAGCGTGACATGGGAGCTCTTGTCGGGGGAGGGCGTGGTGATGAGTTCGTGGCGCGAGTCCTACAACCTCTGTCGCATCGATGGCCGGTTTCGCGTCTTCGCGTCGGTCGACCACGTGACTTGAAGCGCTTATCCGCTCAGACCTGCCCGCGGGTCCTGATGATGCGGGCCGAGACCACCACGACATAGGCCAGGAACAATAGAGCCAGGGTCGCCGGCAGGCCGTTCGGCGGCCACAGATCCATGCCGAGGCCGGCCATGGGCGGCCCGACGATCAGACCGACCGAATACATGACGACGAAGGCGGCATTGGCCTGGGCGAGATCGGCGCCGCGGAAGCGGCTGCCGAGATGGGTGAGGCCAACCGTGTAGAGGGCGGAGACAATGCCGCCCCAGACGAACAGCAGCGCCATCAGCGCCTCGCGTGGCATCGGCACGATGGCAATGAGCGCCATGCCGATCGTCCCGGCGACACCGCAGAACAGCAGGACGAAGCGCCGGTCGACGCGGTCGGCGACCAGCCCGATCGGGATCTGGAACAGGAGATTGCCGAGCGAGACCAGCGAAATCAGCGTCGCGGCGCCGGCCGCGTCGAAGCCGATCGAGGTGCCATAGAGCGGCAGCAGCGCGAAGGCCCCGGTCTCGGCGGCGCCGAAGACCAGCGCCGCCAGCGTTGCCGCCGGCGCCACCCACAGGAAGGCGGCGAAACCGCGCGAGGGCTTTTCGTCGATGGTCGGGGCCATGCCCTTGGACAGCGCCACCGGCAGCGAGGCCAGGGCGAACAGGGCCGAACCGACCAGATAGGGCGCCGGGCCGGAGGTGCCGACCAGGGTCAGGATCTGCGGGCCGGACGCGAAACCGAGCGACAGCGCGGTGGCATAGATGCCGAGCACCAGGCCGCGGCGCGCCTCCGGGGCGACCGCGTTGATCCAATATTCCGACAGCACGAACAGCACGGTGAGCGCCGCGCCGAAAACGAAACGCAACGGGAACCAGGCCCAGAGCGGCTCGACCACCAGGAAGCCGAGGAACGAGGCGATGCCGAGGGCGATGGCCGCCGCCAGCACGGCGCGCACGCCGTAGATGCGCGCCCAGCCCGAGATGAACGGCGCAAAAATGATGGTGGCGACGCCGCCCATGGCCGTGTTGAGGCCGATCATGGTGCGCGACGCGCCCTTGGCGTCGAGCGCGAAGGACAGAAGCGGGATCGACAGCGACAGGCCGAGGCCGACGGCGACGATGCAGGCGACCGCGGCCCCGATCGACAGAACGAGGCGGCGCGTTTCAGGATCGGGGTTCAACACGGTGCTGGTCATGGCTGCGGCCTGTCATGGCCAAGCAACAGGGCCATGACAAGGCGGCAGCGCGCCGGGCTGCTCAGCGCTTGATCGCGCCGGCCTCGGCGGAACCGGCGGGGAGGCACGGGATATCCGGCAGATCGCGGATTGTTCAGCCAGTCGTTGCGACGGCTGCATGATACCGGCGGGCCTGCGACAAGCCGGTCCCAGATATCCGAAAATCGAGCCTTGACGGGCAAAATGACGCATGTAATCGTTGTCATGCTTCATTTTTCGCTGAAGTCGGGGTTCAAGCTGCATGGCTGTGACAGCACAGATTGGCGACGCGGGCATTGGCCGGAAGGCCGAGGGGCGGTCGATCGTCCTCGATCGGATCGAGAAAATGTATGGCGGTGCCGGGGGCGTGCGCGCGATTGCGCCGTTGAGCGCCGAGCTGCGGTCGGGCGAGGCCGTCAGCATCGTCGGGCCGAGCGGCTGTGGCAAAAGCACCCTTCTGCGGCTGATCGCCGGACTGGACATGCCGAGCCGCGGCGAGATCCGTTTCGGCGACAAGGCCGTCAAGGGGCCGGTGAACGATGTCGGCATCGTCTTTCAGCGCGACCTGCTGCTCGAGTGGCGCAACGTCCTCGACAACGTGCTGCTGCCCGCCGAGATCAAGGGACTGAGCGGAATGGAGCCGCGGGCCAGGGCGCTGCTGGAAGAGTTCGGCGTCGCCGACTTCGCCGGCTCCTATCCCTGGCAGCTTTCGGGCGGGATGCGTCAGCGCGTGGCGATTGCCCGGGCCTTGCTCACCAACCCCACCATGCTGTTTCTCGATGAGCCGTTCAGCGCACTCGATGCCCTGACGCGCGATCAGATGAACGTGCTGCTGCAGCGGGTGCAGGCGACCCGAAGCGTCATGACGCTGTTGATCACCCACAGCATCCCGGAGGCCATTTTCTGCGCCGACCGGGTGCTCGTCATGTCGGGCCGGCCGGGAGCGATCATCGACGACATTGCCATTCCGTTCGAGCGCCCTCGGCGGCTCGCCCTTCGTGAAACCAGCGAGTTCTCGGCCATTGGCCGCCGCATTCGCGAGCAATTCGAGAAAGTCGGAGTTCTGGTCGGATGAGCGCGGTGATGGAGACGGACGCCGGCAATGACGTCGAGCCGCGCGGCGCGGCGATGTTTCGCAGTCTCGCCAACCTGGTCGCCGGCGTGCTCTGGCCGCTGATCAGCGGCGCGCTGGGGCTGGCGCTGTGGGAGGGGCTGGTGCGGGTCTTCAAGGTGCCGGTCTTCATCCTGCCGGCGCCGTCGGTGGTGGTCGCCGCCATCGTGCAATACTGGTCCTATCTGTTGAGCCAGTTGGCGATCACGACATTTGCCGCCGCGCTGGGCCTGGTCATGGCCGTCGTCCTGGGGCTCGCTGCGGGGGCGGCGATCAGCTCCTCGCGGCTGGTCGACCGGATGCTGACGCCTTGGCTGGTGATCGCCCATGCGGTTCCCAAGGTGGTCATCGCGCCCTTGTTCCTCGTCTGGTTCGGGTTCGGACTGCAGAGCGAAGTGTTCTTCGTCGTGGCGTTCACCTTCTTCCCGGTCATCGTCAACACGGTGTCCGGGCTGAAGTCAGCCGACCCGGAGCAGTTGACCATGGTGCGTGCCATGGGGGCGACACGCGCGCAGACGCTGCGCAAGATCCAGTTTCCGAACGCGCTGCCGAGCATCTGTGCCGGCATCAAGCTGGCCGTGACACTGGCGCCGGTCGGCGCCGTGATCGGCGAGTTCGTGGCATCCAACAAGGGCCTCGGCCATCTCTTGATCCGGGCCGTCGGCGACATGGACACGCCGCTCGCCTTTGCCGCGGTGACGGTGTTCTCGGTCTTCGGCGTCCTGTTGTGGCGTCTGGCGGAATGGGGCGAACGTCTGGTCCTGCCGTGGCATCCGAGCCAGCGCGACGCGGCGCTGCTGCGCCCCGCCACCATCTGAACCTGAGGAGAGTTGTGTGGTCGAACGTGTTTCGGTTTCGCGCGCCCGTCTGCGCGCCGTCCTTTCGGCGAGCCTGGTCGCCCTGGGCCTCTTGGGCGCCGCCACCGTTCCGGCAGCGGCGCAGGCGCGGGTGAAGGTGCTGCTCGACTGGGCCTGGCTGCCCTATCACGCGCCGTTCCTGATCGCCGAGGAGCGGGGTTTCTACAGGGAGGCCGGGCTCGCGGTCAGCCTCGAACAGGGCCGTGGCTCGGCGACAACGGCGCTGCTGCTGTCGCAGGGCGGTTTCGACATCGCCCATCTGAACATCACCAACGCGACCCAGATGATCGGCCGTGGCGGCAGCATCAGGATCATCGGCCTGTATCAGCACCGGACGGCAGCAGCCTTCATCGGCATCCGCGGCAGGGTGAAGCTCGATGGGCCGCGATCGCTGCGCGGCTTGAAGATCGGCAGCACGCCGGGCGGCTCCGACGCGCTCAGCCTGAGGATCTTCATGCGCGCCAACGGCATGGGCCCGACCGATCTGAACGTCGTCTCGCTCGACTCCAATGCCAAGACGACCGCCCTGTTCGGCGGCAGCATCGATGTGGTGAGTGGCGACAGCCCGGCCTTTGACGCCTATGTCCGCGCGACCGGTCAGCAGCCCGAGACGCTGCAACTCGCCGATGCCGGCGTGCCGCTGCTGGGCTTCGGCTTCGCCGCCAACACCGCGTTCCTGGGCCGCAATCCCGAACTCGTACGCCAGTTTCTCGCCGCCAGCAGGCGCGGCTTCGTCGAGGCAGCCCGTGACCCCCAGGCGGCCTGCGAGCTGATCAGGACCAAGGTCCATCTCGCCGGCACCGTCGAGCGTTGCGTCGACTACTTCAAAGGACTGATGGCGCTCTCGACCGCGCCCACGGACCCGGGCTGGGGGCGCATGTCCGAGGCTGAATGGAACCAGTTGGTCAGGACGCTTCAGGCGGTCGGCGAACTGCCGGCGGACGTCCAGGCGGCGCAGTATTACACCAACGATTTCGTGCCCCAGTGACCGGTCTCTTGAGCCTGCCGGCGTCCCGGCCGCGTTCCAGCGGACGCCATGACGCGATCATCATCGGCGGCGGCCATAACGGTCTGGTCGCCGCCGCCTATCTCGGCCGCGCCGGCCTGAAGACACTGGTTCTCGAATCCCGCCCGATGCTCGGCGGCCCCGGTGCCACCGTCGAGTTCATGCCCGGCTATTTCTCGTCGATCGCCAATTCGCCGGGCTCGCTCGAGCCCAAGATCGTGCGCGACCTCGAACTCGAGCACTACGGTCTCACGTTCGTGCGGCCCGATCCGACCCTGGTGCAGCCGCTCGCCCATGACAGGCTCTATGTCGGCTGGCGCAATCCCGCTCGCAACCAGGCGCAGATCGAGGCTTTCGCCCCCGGCGAGGCCGCCCGTTACGATGCCTTCTTCGCCTATCTGCAAAAGTTCGCCGACCGCCTGGGCATTTCGATCTTCGAGCCGCCGCCGTCGCTGCACCACCTGGTGCGCAATCTGACCCGTCTGGAGGACCAGGAGGCGTTCAGCCGGATCTTCTTCGGCAATGTCCGCGACCTCATGCAGGAATTCGAACTGGCCCAGGAGACACAGGCGCTCATCGCGCCGCTCGCGGTGGTCGGCGGCCAGGCCAGCCCCTCGACGCCGGGCACGCCGTTCAACCTGATGATGCGGCCGCTCTCGCTCGCCTCGCTCAAGGCGGGCGGCGCGCAGGATCCGCGGCTGATTCCGCTGCGCGGCTCCACGGGGCTGCCGGTTGGCGGCCTGGGCGCGATCATCGACGCGCTGCGCGCCAGTGTCCTGGCCCATGGCGGGGCGGTGAAAACCGGCGTCGGCGTCGCCACGATCAAGACGCGGGGGAACGCGTCGTCGGCGTCGTGACGTGCGACGGTGACGAATACGAGGCGCCGATCGTCATTTCGGCGATCAACCCGCGCACGACAGTGGTGTCGCTGCTCGACGATGCCGATCACTGGGGCGAACTCAAACCCAAGATGCAGCGCAAGACCATGCGCGGCCGGGCCTTCAAAGTGGTGCTGGCGCTCGACGGGATGCCGCGTTTCGCGGCTGCGGCCTCGGACGCGGAGGCCGCGATGCTGGCCTGCGCGCAGTTCCGCATCGCCCCGACGGTCGATTATATCGAGGAAGGGCATTCCGACATGCTGCTCGGCCGGCTGTCGCACAAGCCGGTCATCTGGGGCCTTTGCCCCTCGATGACCTCGCCGGAGCTCGCCCCGCCGGGCAAACATGTGTTGAGCATGAATGTCGGCAATGCGCCCTATCACCTGCGCGAGGGCACCTGGGCCGAGCAGCGCGATGTCTTCGCCAGGCGTGCCATCGCCAAGCTCGCGGAATACATGCCGTCGCTGCCCGGCCTGATCAACGACTACCGCGTCATTGATCCGACCCAGTTCGAAAGCCAGTTCGGCCTGGTCGAGGCCAATATCACCCACGGCGATACGCTGCCGCCGAACATGTTCTGGATGCGGCCGATGCCGGGCCTGCACGCCTATCGGACGCCGACCCAGGGGCTCTATCTCAGCGGCAACGGAACCTGGCCCGGCAATTACATTTCCGGGGTGTCGGGCCACAATACCAGCCAGGCCGTGCTGTCCGACCTGAGGCAAGGCCGGGCCACCGGTGCCTCGCAGGCGGTTGCGGCGGCGGTGAGCTGCCCATGACGAGCGTCCTTGCCGTCGCCAAACATGCCGGCGTGTCCACCGCCACGGTGTCGCGCGTTCTGCGAGGCTCGCTGCCGGTCACGGCCGAGACGCGTGCCCGTGTTCTCGAGGCGGTCGAGCAGCTTGGCTATCAACCGAACGAGATGGCGCGCAGCCTTCGCAGCGGCCGGGGACGGGGTGTCGCGCTGGTCACCGGCGACATCGAGCAGGGCGTCTATGCGGCGCTGGCGCGTGATGTCCAGGCCGAGCTCGAATCGATCGGCCTCGACCTCCTGCTGTTCAATCTCGGCCACCGCGAAGACCGGTTGCATCACTTGCTCGAACGCGCGCCGTCGCTCGGCTTGCGCGGCGTCTTGTTGTCGTCGCCGCATGTCATGGACATGGCGCGGATCGGACCGGTGGTCGAAGCGGCGACGGCTGCCGGGGTCGACGTCCTGTCGGTCAGTCAGGACCTGAGCGATTTCGGTCTTCGCTCCATCGTTCATGACAATGTCGGCGGGGCCGCCGCCGCCGTCCGCCACCTCTGCGGCCGGAACCGGGGACCGGTCGCCTTCATCGGCCGTATCGCGACATCGGCGATCGGCCGCGCGCGTTTCGAGGGCTACCGCAAGGGGCTTGCGGAGCAAGGGCAGGCGCCGGATCCGACGCTCGTTTGGGACATCTCCCACGGCTATCGCGCCGATGCCGGCTACCGCGTCACCGGCAAGGCCCTGGCGGATGGATTGCGGTTTCGTTCCGTGGTCGCGGCGAGTGACGAACTCGCCATCGGCGCGATGGCGGCGGTCGCCGACCATGGCCTGTCGGTGCCCGGCGATGTCGCCTTCTCCGGCTTTGGCAATCTCGAATGGGGTGTCTATTGCCGGCCATCCTTGACCAGCGTCGCACTCGATACTGAAGCCATCGCCCGCGCCGTCGGACAGACTTTCAGTGCCGGCGACAATGGAGCGGCTTTGCCCGCGTGCCGCGTCATTCCTACCCAACTCATCGTGCGCCAATCGGCGTGAGTTTTAGAAAGGGAGCCAAGCCATGTTGATCGATGGCCTCCAATGCGGACATTTCACCCGAGAGGTATTTGCCGAGCTGCGCCGGGCCGATGTCGGCGCCGTGACGGTGACCTGCGGATTCTGGGAGGGAACCGTCGAATCCCTCGATGCGCTTGCCCGCTGGCGCGATCTGGTGGCCGCCAATTCCGATCTGGTCGCCATTGCGACGACGGCCGAGGAGATCGTGGCGACCGCGGCGGCTGGCCGGACTGCGATCGTGCTCGGCTATCAGAATTCCAACCTGCTCGAAGGCCGCATCCGCTTTGTCGAGATTTTCGCGGAACTCGGCGTGCGGGTGATCCAGCTCACCTACAACAACCAGAATGAACTGGGCGGCAGCTGTTATGAGCCCAACGATGCCGGCCTGGCGCGCTTTGGCCGGGAGGTCATCCTGGAGATGAATCGTGCCGGCATCCTGGTCGACCTCTCGCATGTCGGCAATCGGACAACGCTGGACGCCATCGAATGCTCGCAGAAGCCGGTTGCCGTCACCCATGCCAATCCCGACAGCCTCTTTCAGCACAAGCGCAACAAGACCGATGATGTGCTGAAGGCGCTGGCCGAGCGTGGCGGAGTGCTGGGTTGCGCGACCTACCGCAATATTACCGGCGATCACTATTCAAGCTCGCTCCGGTCCTGGTGCGAGATGGTCGCCAAGACGGTCGACATCATCGGCATCGATCACGTGGCGATCGGTACGGATCGCAGCCACAATTTCACCAAGCCGGACTATGACTGGATGCGCATGGGGCGCTGGACAAGAAGCGTCGACTTCGGGGCCGGATCGGCAGCCAGGCCCGGCAAGGCACCACCGCCATCCTGGTTCACCGAAGTCTGTCATCTCGGCCTTCTCCCCGGTGGATTGCGCGTGGTCGGGTTTGCGCCCGACGAGGTCGAAAAGATCACGAGCGGCAATTGGCTGCGGCTTTATTCCGAAGTGTTCGCTTCGGGCCGGTCCGCCGTGCCGGCCAAGGCGGAGTTCGTTCAGGCCGATCCCGTGCTTGCTCTGTCCTGATGCCACCGGAATTGGGCGTCGTTCGTCGCCCGGCCCGCGGCCATGACCAGGTTGATCGCGCAATTGATCCGCCATTGATGCCGCCATTGATCCCCGGCCGGGCCGGCGCCCGACGCTCCCCCTGAACTCAATTGCCGAGGCACGAGCCTTCACCATGCAAAATGCGACACTGTTCTATATCGATGGCCGGTGGATCGAACCGGCCGAGCCGCGGCGGATTCCAGTCGTAAACCCGTCCACCGAACTCGCCTTCGCGGACGTGTCGATCGGCAGCTCTGCCGATGTCGACCGCGCGGTCGCGGCCGCGCGGCGGGCCTTCGACGGTTTCTCGGACACGACGGTTGCCGCCCGCATCGCGCTGTTGCGCCGGATCCTCGCCGGTTTCGACGCGCGCCGGGACGAACTGGCCCGCATCGTCTCGATGGAAATGGGCGCGCCCCTGGCTTTCGCGATGAGCGCGCAGGTGGCCAGCGGGCCGAACCACATCAACGAGATGATCCGGGTCCTCGAGAGCTTCCAGTTCGACGAGCAGCAAGGGCGAACCCTGGTCGCCAAGGAGCCGATCGGTGTCTGCGCGCTCATCACCCCGTGGAACTGGCCGATCAATCAGGTCATCTGCAAGGTCGCGCCGGCGCTTGCGGCGGGGTGCACGATGGTTCTGAAGCCGAGCGAGATCGCACCCTTGAGCGCGATCATCATGGCGGAAATTTTCCACGAGGCCGGGGTGCCGGCCGGGGTCTTCAATCTGGTCAACGGCGATGGCCCCGGTGTCGGAGCCGCGCTGGCGGCCCACCCTGAAGTCGACATGGTGTCGATCACCGGGTCGACGCGGGCCGGCATACAGGTCGCCAAGGCCGCCGCCGATACGGTAAAGCGTGTGGCCCAGGAACTCGGAGGCAAATCGCCGAACATTTTCCTGCCGGATGCGGAATTCAAACGGTGCACCGACTTGGGCGTCGCGCGCTGCTTCAGCAATTCCGGTCAGTCCTGCAGCGCCGCCACCCGCTTGCTGGTGCCGGCCGACAGGCATGACGAGATCGCCAGCCATGCGCG
This sequence comes from Phreatobacter stygius, assembly GCF_005144885.1. NCBI lineage: Bacteria > Pseudomonadati > Pseudomonadota > Alphaproteobacteria > Hyphomicrobiales > Phreatobacteraceae > Phreatobacter > Phreatobacter stygius. The sequence goes on along the minus strand of NZ_CP039690.1, from coordinate 6,942,053 downwards.
GGCCGCAGCGGCGACCTACAAGGTCGGCTTGCCGGATGTCGAGGGCACGGTTCTCGGGCCGCTGGTCAACGCCGCCCAATTCGACAAAGTCCAGCGGCTCATCAAAACCGGGATCGCCGAAGGCGCCACGCTGATCACCGGCGGCCCCGGCCGGCCCGAAGGCCTCGACCGCGGCTATTTCGTGCGGCCGACGATCTTCGGCAACGTGCGTCCGAACATGGCGATCGCGCGCGAGGAGATCTTCGGACCGGTCCTGGTGATCATGCCTTATGGCAGCGAGGACGAGGCCGTCGCCATTGCCAACGACACGCCCTATGGCCTGTCGGCCTATGTGCAAGGGGCGGACCTCGCGCGGGCGCGGCGCGTGGCACGGCGCATCCGGGCCGGAAATGTCCACATCAACTATCCGCCGATCGACCGGCGCGCGCCGTTCGGCGGCTACAAGCAGTCCGGCAACGGGCGTGAGTGGGGGGCGTGGGGCCTCAACGAGTTCCTCGAGGTCAAGGCCATCATGGGATATGCGGCATGAGCGGATCGGTGCCCCATGGCGGCGCGCAGCGGATCGCCCTCGATGTTCACGCCCACCTGGCTCCTGTCGTCATCGATCGCCTGTCCGGCATCGCCGGCGTCGACTGGAACCAGGAGGCCGGCGTGATGACGATCGACGGCTACACCCTTGGCGCGACATCGGTCTATCGGCCGGAGGCGCTGCTCGCCTGGATGGACGACAACCGGGTGGATCGGGCCTGGATTTCGATCCCGCCACCGCTCTACCGGCTCAACCTGGGCGAGGCCGCCGCCCGCGACTGGACGGACTATGCCAATGACGGCCTCGATGCCTATGCGGCGCGCCGTCCGGATCGCCTTGCGCCGCTCTATCATCTGCCGGTTCAACACCCGGAGCTTGCCGCCGACATCGTGGTCGAGCGGGCGATAACCGGAAGACCGCGCTTTGCGATGCCGGCGGGCTCGCAAGAGCACAAGATTACCCTCTGCGACCCGGCCTATGCTCGCTTGTGGTCGGTGTTGAACGCCGAGAAGGCCTTTCTCTTCCTGCATCCATGCAAGGGCTGCGACCCGCGCTACGAGCCGTTCTATCTGCACAACCTCATGGGTAGCCCGGTCGAGACGGCGTTGGCGGCAGCCCACCTGGCCATGTCCGGGGTGCTGGAGCAGCACCCGGACCTGCAAATTTGCCTCGCGCATGGCGGCGGCGCGTCGGGTGCCATTGCGGGGCGCCTCGAGCGGGGCCAGGTCACCGGCCGGCCCGGCGCGGATACCGGTGCTGAAACGGCACGGCGGGCGTTTCGGCGCTTCTGCGTGGATTGCATCACCCACGATCGGCATGCGCTCGCGCTGGCGGCGGCCGTTCATGGCGAAGATCATGTGCTGTTCGGGTCGGATTGGCCGTTTTCGATGGGCTTGCCCAATCCACATCAACAGCTCGGCGATATCGAGCCCCGGATGCGCCAGCGCATCTTCATCGACAATCCGACCACACTCGGTCTCATGGACGATCTGGACTAAGCCGGCATCGGGCGGCAAAGACCGCCGAGCCGGAGCACCGAAGCACGCCGCGTCCTCCTGTGAGACGATGAGGGCTCACAGCACTTCGCGGCGGAATTCCTTGCGGACCATGAAATAGAACGGCACCGGCAGGAGCGGCGAAAAGCCCTTGGCGATGCGGTCGCCGAGCTCTTCCAGGACCACCGTGGTGATGGTCGGCAGATCCTCGTGCAGCGCGTCCTTCAGCGTCAGCCATTTCAGCTCGACCAGCTCGGCATGCGGACCGACCACGCCTTCGATCCGGTGCGCGACATGGTCGGCGTCACAGGCGAAGAAGCGCGTGTCGAAACGCTTCGGCCGACGCGGCGGGGTGATCGCGCGGGCGACGAACTGCAGCGATTCCAGGTCGGGAAAGACGCCATGTTCGGCAAACGCTTCCCAGCCCTTGGGCACGCCCTCGGGCGCGCCGGCATCCTTGGTGCCGAGCATCAGGCCGGTTTCTTCGAAGGTTTCGCGAATGGCGGTCAGCGCCAGCGAGCGGGCGCGCGACAGCGAGGGACGCTGGACGCGCTTCATCAGCCGCTCCTCGGCATGGCTGTCGAGCGTGCCGAACACCGGCATGCTGCGGTCGTCGGGATCGCGCCGGCCGCCGGGGAAGACGAACTTGCCGGGCATGAATTTCAGGTCGTGCCGGCGCTTGCCCATCAAGACCTTCGGCTCGGGGCCGTTGCGGTCGATCAGGATGAGGGTTGCCGCATCGACCGGCTTCTGGTTGGCCCAGCGCTGTTCCCGCTCGGTCTTGGTCAGGCGCTCGGCCAGTGTCGTGCCCTGGTCGCTCATGTCAGACGCTCGCTTGTTCTTTGGCTTCCGGGCTGTCGGGATCGAAGCCGTGCATGCGCAGGGCCCATTGCAGCGCGACCACCAGGCCCTTGATCGGCGGCAGCAGGCCCAGGCACAGGGCCAGGGTCAGCGGCAGCCAGAGGATGAAATGGATCCATAACTCCGGTTGGTAGCGCAGTTCCATCCACATCAGCAGCGGCACGATGATATGGCCGACCACCATGATGGTCAGGTAGGGCGGCGCGTCATCGGCCCGGTGGTGATGCAAGGCCTCGCCGCAATGGTCGCAGGCCGGCGCAACTTTCAGATAGGACGAGAACATGCGTCCCTTGCCGCAATTCGGGCAGCGGCAGAGAAGGCCGCGCTTCAGCGCCGTCCACAGGTTGCGATCCGGTCGTGCTTCGGCGACCGGCGCGCCATGCAGGATCTGGACAGTCATTTCCGGCCCTTGCGTTTCCACGGTGGCTTCGCCGGCTTGTCGCCCGGCCGGGCACGCCGGCCATTGGCAAAACCGTCATCGCGCCGTATGTGCCCGCCGCGCCCCTTCGGCGCAAGGCCGGCCCGGCCATCGCTCATCAGTTCGAAACGCAGGGCTCCGGCAACCGGCGCGGCCTCGACCAGCTTGACGGTGACCGGGTCGCCGAGCCGGTAGGTCTCGCCGGTGCGCGTGCCGACCAGGGCCTGCTGGCCCTCTTCGTAGCGGAAATAATCGCCGCCAATGCTGGCTGCCGGCACGAAACCGTCGGCACCGGTGTCATCGAGCTTCACGAACAGGCCGGACCGGGTCATGCCCGAAATGCGCGCGCCGAAGATGTCGCCGACGCGCTCGGACAGATGCGCGGCGATCAGCCGGTCGACGGTCTCGCGTTCGGCCGCCATGGCGCGCCGCTCGGCCGCCGAAATCTCGGCGCCGATCTCGGACAGCGCGGCGGCCTGGGCATCCGGCAGGCCGTCGTCGCCGAGGCCGAGCGCGCGAACCAGCCCGCGATGGACGATCAGGTCGGCGTAGCGGCGGATCGGCGAGGTGAAATGGGCGTAACGCCTGAGATTGAGGCCGAAATGGCCAATATTCTCGGGCGAATATTCGGCCTGGGACTGCGAGCGCAGCACCACCTGGTTCACCAGTTCGGTCGAGTCGGTGCCTTTGGCGCGGGCCAAGATCTGGTTGAAGTTCGACGGCCGGAGCAGCGCCGCCTGCGGCAAGGTGATGTCGAGCGTCTTGAGGAACTCCTTCAGCGCCAGGAGCTTCTCGTAGCTCGGCGCGTCATGGATCCGGTACATGCAGGCGAGGCGATGCTTCTCCAATGTCTCGGCGGCGCAGACATTGGCGAGGATCATCATCTCCTCGATCAGCCGGTGGGCATCGAGCCTTGCCGGCACCACGACCCGGTCGACCGTGCCGTCGGGTTTGAGAAGGATCTTGCGCTCGGGCAGGTCGAGATCGAGCGGCTCGCGGTCGTCCCGCGCTCGCTTCAGCGCGGCATAGGCCTCCCAGAGCGGCGTCAGGATCGGCCCGGCGATCGGCTCGGTCGTCTCGTCCGGATGGCCGTCGACGGCAGCCTGCGCCTGGGCATAGGCGAGCTTGGCGGCCGAGCGCATCAGGATGCGGTGGAACGAATGCGACTTGCGCCGGCCGTCGGCCCGGATGGTCACCCGGCAGGCGATGGCCGGCCGGTCTTCGCCCGACCGGAGCGAGCAGAGGTCGTTGGAAATGCGCTCGGGCAGCATTGGCACGACCCGATCGGGGAAATAGACCGAATTGCCACGCAGCGCCGCTTCGCGGTCGAGCGCCGAACCGGGGCGCACATAGGCCGCGACATCGGCAATGGCGATGGTCAGGATGAAGCCGCCGGCATTTTCGGGCGAGGGGTCCGGCTCGGCATGAACGGCGTCGTCGTGGTCCTTGGCGTCCGGCGGGTCGATGGTGACCAGCGCCAGCTTGCGCCAGTCCTCGCGGCCGGCCGGCGTCACCGGCTTTGCCCGTTCCGCCTCGGCCAGGGCGTCGGCGCGGAAGACATAGGGGATGGCGTGGACTTCAATGGCGATCTGCGAGATCGCCCGCTCGGAGTTGAGGTTGCCGAGCCGCTCGCGCACCTTGGCGACCGGCGGGCCGAAGCGGGAGTTTCTGATGATGTCGACCGCGATCAGGTCGCCGTCGCGGGCGTCCGCCATGGCCTCTTCGGGAATGGTCAGCTCGCGGCCGAGATTTTTCTTGTCGACCGGCAGAAGCCGGCCGCCATGGCCGGGGATCGCCCGGAACACGCCGATCATCCGGGCGCGGCCGCGATCGAGGATCTTCATGACCCGGGCGACGGGCCTGGGATCGTCGCTCGGCGCGCCGCCATCGGCGATGCGAACCAGGACCCGGTCGCCAAGGCCGGGGATCGGATCGCCCGGCCGGGCCTTGCGCGGAACCGCGACGACGATGTCGGGCGCCTCGCCGTGCTCGGCCTCGTCCCATTCGGCGGGGCTGCCGATCAGGTCGCCGTCGGCATCGCGCTTGATCACGTCGACGACCAGCACGTTCGGCAGCGCGCCGGGCTTGTGCAGCTTGCCGCGGCCCTTGGTGACCAGGCCTTCGTCGACAATGTCCTTCAGGAGGTGCTTGAGCGCCACCTTGTCGGCACCGTGCAGGCCGAAATGGCGGGCGACCTCACGCTTGCCGATATGGACGGTCTGGGTCGCGATGAAGGCGAGCACCTCCTCGCGGCTGGGCAGGCGGGAGTGAACTTCGGTCTTCGGCTTACGGGGCAATGATCGGAGTTCCTGGCAGCGGCGAGGAGCAAGGGCCCCTCGACGCTAGCCTATCGGTGGATTCGGCGAAACGACGATCCGCGGTGTCGCGCCTGGCGCCAGGCGTCATGCCTTGGCGGCCGGCTTGGCTTTGGCGGCGGACTTGCCGGCACCGGTCCTGGCCTTGGCTGCGCCGGTCTTGGCTGCGCCGGTCTTGGCTGCGCCGATCTTGGCTGCGCCGGTCTTGGCCGACCGCGCCTTGCCGGCGGATTTGGCCTCCGGCTTGGTTTCGCCATTGGATGCGGCCTTGCCCCGCTTGAACGGCTTCTTCGACGAGCCGCTCATCTCGGCACGCGCCGCGATCAGCTGCACGGCCTCCTCGATGGTCAAGGCTTCCGGGCTCTTGCCCTTGGGCAAGGTCGCGTTGACCGAGCCGTGCTTGACATAGGGGCCATAGCGGCCGGCCATGACCGTCATTGGCCCGCCGAGCGTCGGGTGGTCGCCGAGTTCGCGGCCGGGCGCCGCCGCGGCGCGGCCGAAGCGGCCTTTGCCGCCGCCGCTTTCCTTGGCGACGATCAGGTCGATCGCCCGGTTGGCGCCGATCGCCAGGAGATCGTCGTCCTTCTCCAGATTGGCATAGGTCCGGTCGTGCTGGACATAGGGGCCATAACGGCCGAGGCCGACCAGGATCGGCTTGCCGCTCTCGGGATGGACCGCGACTTCTTTCGGCAGGGCCAGCAGGGCCAGCGCCCGCTCGAGATCGAGGGCCGCCGGCGTCATGCCCTTGGGCAGCGACGAACGTTTCGGCTTCTCACCTTCGCCGAGCTGGATATAGGGGCCGAAGCGGCCGTCGCGGACGGTGACCTCCAGCCCGCTGACCGGATCCTCGCCGAGCCGGCGCGTGCCGTCGGGCGAGGCATCGGCCGGGCCGTCGCCGACAGCTTCGGCCGATGGCGCCGACAATTGCCGGGTGAAGCGGCATTCCGGATAGTTCGAGCAGCCGATGAAGGCGCCGAACTTGCCGAGCTTCAGGGACAGCGCGCCGGTGCCGCAGGTCGGGCAGAGGCGCGGGTTGGAACCGTCGCCCTTGTCGGGGAAGATATGCGGCCCCAGGCTGTCGTTGAGCGCCGCGAGAACGTCGGTGACACGCAGTTCCTTGGTGCTGTCGATCGCCGCGTTGAAGTCACGCCAGAAGTCACGCAACAGCGCCTTCCAGTCGAGCTCGTGGTTGGAGACGAGGTCGAGCTTCTCCTCGAGCGCGGCGGTGAAGCCATATTCGACATAGCGGTTGAAGAAGTTCTCGAGGAAGGCGGTGACCAGCCGGCCCTTGTCCTCGGGCACCAGCCGCTTCTTCTCGATCTTGACATATTCGCGGTCCTGCAGCGTCTGCAGGGTCGCGGCATAGGTCGAGGGCCGGCCGATGCCAAGCTCTTCCATGCGCTTGACCAGGCTCGCTTCGGAATAGCGCGGCGGCGGTTCGGTGAAATGCTGGGTGGTGGCGATGGCCTGTTTGGTGACCTTTTCGCCAACCGTCATGGCCGGCAGGCGCTTGCCGTCCTCGTCGTCGCCGTCGTCGTCGCGGTCTTCGGTATAAAGCGTCAGGAAGCCGTCGAACTTGACCACCTGGCCGGTGGCGCGCAGCTCGAGCTTGCGGCCGAGCGACGAGCCGAGGCCGCCGACGGTGGCCGTCACGTCGACGGTGGTGCGCTCGAGTTCGGCGCTCTCCATCTGGGAGGCGACGGTGCGCTTCCAGATCAGCTCATAAAGCTTGGCCTGCTCGGCCTCCAGATAGCGGGCGACATCTTTGGGGTGCCGGCGGGCATCGGTCGGACGGATCGCCTCGTGGGCCTCCTGGGCGTTCTTGACCTTGGAGACGTATTTGCGCGGTGAACCCGGGACGTAGCGCGGGCCGAAATCCTTGCCGATCAGGCCACGGATCTCGGTGATCGCCTCGGGCGCCACGTCGACGCCGTCGGTTCGCATATAGGTGATCAGACCAACCGTCTCGCCGCCGATATCGACGCCTTCGTAGAGGCGCTGGGCCACCTGCATGGTGCGGTTCGGCGCGAAGCCGAACTTGCGGCTCGCCTCCTGCTGCAGGGTGGAGGTGGTGAATGGCGGGAAGGGGTGGCGCCTGGCCGGTTTCGCCTCGACGCCGGCGACGGCGAAATGGGCCTCGTGCAGCGCCTTCTCGAAGGCACGTGCCTCGGCTTCGGCGCCGACGTCGAGCCTTTGGATCTTCTTGCCATCGGCGCCGACCAGGCGCGCCTCGAAGGTCTCGGCGCGTGGCGTCGCCAGCGTCGCCACCAGCGACCAGTATTCCTTCTTGATGAAGCGCTCGATCTCGGATTCGCGCTCGCAGACCAGGCGGAGCGCCACCGACTGCACGCGTCCGGCGGAGCGGGCGCCAGGCAGCTTGCGCCAGAGCACCGGCGAGAGATTGAAGCCGACGAGATAGTCGAGCGCGCGGCGGGCGAGATAGGCTTCGACCAGGTCGACGTCGATGGCGCGCGGATTGGCCATCGCCTCCAGCACCGCCTGCTTGGTGATGGCGTTGAAGGTGACGCGTTCGACCGGCATGTCCTTCAGCACGCGCTTTTCGCGCAGCGCTTCCAGGAGATGCCAGGAAATGGCCTCGCCCTCGCGGTCAGGGTCGGTCGCCAGGATCAGCTTGGAGGCGCCCTTGACCACCTTGACGATCTCGGCGATGCGTTTGGCGCCGCGCCCGTCGGCCTCCCAGATCATGGCGAAATCGGCATCCGGGTCGACCGACCCGTCTTTCGGGGGCAAATCGCGCACGTGGCCGAACGAGGCGATGACCTCGTAGTCCGAGCCGAGATATTTATTGATCGTCTTCGCCTTGGCGGGCGATTCGACGATGACCACGTTCACGCCCAATCGATTGCGTCCTTTGCCGTGGCGGCTCCGATGATGCGGTGCCGCAAACCGGCCGGAACATGGGCACAAGGTCGCATCAAGTCAAATGGCAGGAGCGGCGGATCGTGCTTTGGCGTCGCGCTGTGGCATCACAGCCGGCCGCTCGGCGGAAATCCGGCGGTGTCGGCGGCGGAGCGGACTGGGCTTAAGCCCAGGCTGGTCAGGCCAGCGAGATACGGCCGCCGGAATCGCGGATCAGCCGGCCGGCAAGTTCCAGTTCGAGCACGATGATGCGAACGGCCGCGACGCCGAGCCCGGAGAGCCTGATGAGGTCGTCGACGGTCACCGGAACCGGGCCGAGCAGGGCGAGAACCCGGCCGCGCTCGTCGTCGCCAGGCTCGGCCTGCGGCATCGGGTGGTCCTGTTCTTCGGCGCTCAGCGGGCGACCATGGCGCGCCAGCAAGGGGCGCAGCACGCTCTCGACATCATCAAGCTCGGTGACCAGCACGGCGCCGTCCTTCAACAGCCGGTTGGTGCCGGCGGCGCGCGGATCGAGCGGCGATCCCGGCACAGCGAAAACCTCGCGGTTTTCTTCGAGCGCGAGCCGCGCGGTGATCAGCGAGCCCGAGCGTTCGGCCGCCTCGACCACCACGACGCCGAGCGCCAGGCCCGCGATCAGCCGGTTGCGGCGCGGGAAGTCCTTGGCGCGCGGCTCGTGGCCCATGGGCATTTCGCTGATCACACAGCCGGTTTCCAGGATGCGCGCGACGAGCGGCTGGTTTTCCGGCGGGTAGATGCGGTCATGGCCGCCGGCGAGCACGGCGACGGTGCCGCTGGCGAGCGAGGCCTGATGCACCGCCGTATCGATGCCGCGGGCGAGGCCCGACACCGTGGTGAAACCGGACAGGCCGAGGCCGCGCGCCAGGAGGCCAGCCATTTTCAGGCCGGGCACCGAGGCATTGCGCGAGCCGACCAGGCCAACCATCGGGCGGCCAAGGCATTCGGCGCGGCCACCGATGCCGATGATCGGCGGCGGCGCGGCGATCTCGCGCAGCAGTTCCGGATAGCCGGGCTCGCAGAGCGCCACCAGGCGCACGCCATGGCGCGCCGCCGCGGCCGTTTCGCGCTCGGCCTCCTGGCGGGTGGCGATGCGGATGTCGCGCCCGCCGCCGCGGCGCGTCAGGCCGGGCAGGGCGTCGAGCGCGGCCGAGGCGCCGCCATAAAGGCCGATCAGGTCGCGGAAGGTGCGTGGTCCGACATTGTCGGAGCGGGCGAGCCTCAGCCAGTCCAGGCGCTCCACATCGTCGAGTGCCCGGAGCGGCCTGTCGGTCATGGCGCCTCGGCCGCACTCTTTTCGCCGATCCGGCTTTCGGTGCCGGCCATGAGCTTGGCGATGTTCTCGTGGTGCTTGGCCCAGATCGCGGCGGCGACGGCCAGCGTCGCAACCCCCATTTGCAGGGCCGAGCCGAAGGGCAGGGGCAGGAGCGCCTGAAGTCCCGGCAGCTTGGCCAGCGCGATGAGGAAGGCCGGTGCGACCAGGCTCGCGACCAGGGCTGCCAGCGATGAAAAGCGGAAGGCATAGGCCATGGCGAGCCAGGTGAGGGCGAAGACCAGGAAGGCCGGCCAATAGAGGCCGAGCAGCAGCCCCAGGAAGGTCGCGACCCCCTTGCCGCCCTTGAAGCCGAGCCAGACCGGGAAAATATGGCCAAGGAAGGCGCCGATGCCGGCGATGAGCGCCGCCTGCGGGCCGAAGCGCGCCGCGATAAGGACGGCGGCGGTCGCCTTCAGGGCATCGAGCAGCAGCGTCGCCGCGGCGAGTTTCTTGCTGCCGGTGCGCAGCACATTGGTCGCGCCGATATTGCCCGAGCCGATGGCGCGGATATCGCCCATGCCGGCGGCGCGGGTCAGCAGCAGCCCGAAGGGGATCGAACCGAGCAGATAGCCGAAGGCGAGAGCTGCAAGGAGAGCGGGAAACGAGAGATCAAACATGAAGGCGGCACCTGACTGATGCGTCAGAAGCTAGCCGTGGACGGTGCGTCCGGCAACGAGAGTTCTGATGGCTCGGCCGGTCAGGCGTGCCTCGTCGAAAGGCGAGTTCTTGCATTTCGACTTGAGGGTGTCGCGGTCGAGCACCCAGGGCTCGTCGATATCGATGACGACGAGGTCGGCGGGCGCGCCGCGCGCCAGCGTGCCGCCGGGCAGGCCGAGCAGCTTCGCCGGGGTGGTCGAGAGCGCCTTCAGCAAGGTTGCGAGCGGCACCAGCCCGGAATGGACCAGGCGGAGCGCCGCCGGCAGCATGGTCTCGACCCCGACCGCCCCCGGCTCGGCTTCGGCAAAGGGCAGGCGCTTGGTCTCGACGTCGTGCGGATCATGGTCGGAGACGACCACGTCGATCAGGCCGTCGGCAACCGCGTCGGCCAGCGCCAGCCGGTCGTCCTCGGTGCGCAGCGGCGGCGTCAGCTTGCAGAAGGTGCGGTAGCTGCCGATGTCGTTCTCGTTCAGCGTCAGATGGTTGACGGTGACCGCGGCGGTGACCGGCAGGCCTTCGTTCTTGGCGCGGGCAATGATCGCCAGGCTGTCGCGGCAGGTGATCGAGGCGGCGTGGTAACGCACGCCGGTCAGCTTCACCAGCCGCATGTCGCGTTCGAGCATGATGGTTTCGGCTTCGACGGGGATGCCGCCGAGGCCGAGCCTGGAGGCGAATTCGCCCTCGTTCATCACGCCTTCGCCGATCAGGTCGGGATCTTCCGTGTGATGGACGATCAGCGCGTCGAAATCGCGCGCATAGGTCATGGCGCGGCGCATCACCAGGGCATTGGTGACCGAGCGGGCGCCGTCGGTGAAGGCGACCGCGCCGGCCTCCTTCAACAGGCCGAATTCGGTCATTTCCCGGCCGGCCAGCTTCTTGGTGATCGCCGCCATCGGATAGATGCGCACGATGCCGGTGTCGCGGGCGCGGCGCAGCAGGAAGTCGACGATCGCCGGATCGTCCATTACCGGTTCGGTCGAGGGCTGGCAGACGATGGTGGTGACGCCGCCGGCGGCCGCGGCCTGCGAGGCGGAGGCGAGCGTCTCGCGATATTCATAACCCGGCTCGCCGACAAAACAGCGGATGTCGACCAGGCCGGGCGCGACCACCGCGCCGCCGCAATCGACGATCTCGGTGCCGTCTGGCACGGCCGAAGCCACCAGCCCGGGGCCGTGGTCGCGGATCACGCCGTTTTCGATGAACAGGCCGCCGGGCATGTCGGAGCCGGTCGACGGATCGATCAGCCGGGCGTTGGCGAGCAGCAGGGGGCGGGGATCGGTCAGGGCCATGGCGTCACGCGTTCGGCAGGTTGCGCGCGAGCGCTTCGAGCACGGCCATGCGGACCGCCACGCCCATTTCGACCTGTTCGCGGATCAGCGACTGCGCGCCGTCGGCGACCGAGGTGGCGATTTCGACACCGCGGTTCATCGGCCCGGGATGCATGACCAGCGCGTCCGGCTTGGCGTAGCGCAGTTTCGCCTCGTCGAGCCCGAAGAAGTGGAAATATTCCTGCACCGAGGGGACGAAGGAGCCGTTCATGCGCTCGCGCTGGAGGCGCAGCATCATGACGATATCGACGTCCTTCAGGCCCTCCTTCATGTCGCGATAGACCTCGACGCCAAGCCGTTCGGCGCAGGCCGGCAGCAAGGTCGACGGGCCGATGGCGCGCACCCGGGCCTGCATCTGGTTGAGCAGGATGATGTTGGAGCGGGCCACCCGCGAATGCAGGATGTCGCCGCAGATCGCCACCGTCAGGCGCTCGATCCGGCCTTTGTTGCGGCGGATGGTCAAGGCGTCGAGCAGCGCCTGGGTCGGATGCTCATGGGTGCCGTCGCCGGCATTGACCACCGAGCAATCGACCTTCTTCGACAAAAGCTCGACCGCGCCGGAGGCGGCATGGCGCATGATCAGGATGTCGGGATGCATGGCATTGAGGGTCAATGCCGTGTCGATCAGGGTCTCGCCCTTCTTGATCGAACTCTGCGCCACCGACATGTTCATCACGTCGGCGCCCAGCCGCTTGCCGGCGAGCTCGAAGGACGACTGGGTCCGGGTCGAGTTTTCGAAAAAAAGGTTGATCTGGGTCCGGCCGCGCAGGGAGGTTCGCTTCTTCTCGACCTGGCGGTTGAGAGTGACGAACTCTTCGGCCAGATCGAGCAGGCCGGTGATCTCTGAAGCGGAAAGGCCGTCGATCCCGAGCAAGTGCCGGCGGTTCAGCACGAAGGACGAGGGCGTAGTTGTCATAAGCCCTGGCGCATAAACGGAGTCGCCCGCCAGGGCAAGGCCGATTACTCGGCCGCGTCGCGTTTCCCCAGGCGCTTGTCGAGATAGGTGCCGACGATGCCCATCAGCTCGTCCACCTTGCCCTCGAAGAAGTGGTTGGCGCCGGCCACCACCTGCTGCTCGATGATGATGCCCTTCTGGGTCTTCAGCTTCTCGACCAGGCCCTGCACGGAGGCGAGCGGCGCCACCGCGTCCTTGTCGCCATGGACGATCAGGCCGGAGGACGGGCAGGGGGCCAGGAACGAGAAGTCGTAGAGATTGGCCGGCGGGGCGATCGAAATGAAGCCTTCGACCTCGGGACGGCGCATCAAGAGCTGCATGCCGATCCAGGCGCCGAACGAGACGCCGGCGATCCAGCAGGTGCGGGCTTCCGGGTTGATCGCCTGGGCATAGTCGAGCGCGGAGGCCGCATCCGACAATTCGCCGACGCCATGGTCGAAATTGCCCTGGCTGCGGCCGACGCCGCGGAAATTGAAGCGCAGGACCGAAAAGCCACGATTCACGAACTGATAGTAGAGGTTGTAGACGATCGGGTTGTTCATCGTCCCGCCGAATTGCGGGTGCGGGTGCAGGATGATACCGATCGGCGCGTTGCGGACCTTGGCCGGATGATAGCGGCCCTCGATCCGACCAGCCGGACCGTTGAAGATCACCTCAGGCATAAAAGAACCTCGTCCCACAGCGATGTCGCGGCAGCGACCATTTCGATCATGCCTGCGATGGGTGTCCGTCCTTGACAGGTCGGGTTAACACCCTTAGTTTTTAGAATTGTTCTAAGTTAGTGCCCAGGCACCCAGTCAATGGGCTCGGGCGGCTCAGACGCTTGAGGATCGGGCCTATAGCACGATCCGATCACAGAATGCCAAGCTTTTCCGACGGGGCGTTTCGACCGCATGATGCGCGTCTATCTCGACCATAATGCGACGTCTCCGCTCAGGCCCGAGGCTCGCGAGGCCGTGCTCGCGGCGCTGGCGCTGCCGGGCAATGCCTCGGCGGTGCATGGCGAGGGCCGGGCGGCGCGGCGCGTCATCGAGATCGCCCGTGAACAGGTTGGCCGGCTGGCTGGCGCCGAGGCCAAGCTCGTCACCTTCACCTCCGGCGGCAGCGAGGCGGCGGCGACCCTGCTGTCGCCCGGTTTCAAGGGCCGCCGGGCCAACGGGGCGCCGGCGCGCTCGCTGATCGTCTCGGCGATCGAGCATTCCTGCGTGCTCGCCGGTGGCCGGTTCGCGCCTGGCGATATCCATGTCTGCCCGGTCGATGCGCAGGGCCGGATCGACCTCTCAGCGCTTGCCGGACTGCTGGAAACCGTTCCGGGCCCGGCGCTGGTCGCGGTCATGCTGGCCAATAACGAGACCGGCGTGCTGCAGCCGCTGGACGCGGTCGGCGCATTGGTCGAGGCCCATGGCGCCGGCTTCGTCGTCGATGCCGTGCAGGCGCTCGGCAAGGTTCCGGTCGACATATCGGCCATTGGCGCCGACGCGATTTTCGTGTCTGGCCACAAGATCGGCGCGCCGCAGGGCGTCGGCGCGATCATTCGCGGCGACGAAACCGTCGAGATCGACCGCCTGGTTCTGGGTGGCGGTCAGGAAGCGCGCTTCAGGGCCGGCACGGAAAACTTGGCCGGCATTGCCGGCTTTGGCGCCGCGGCGGCCGTTGTACTTGACGGAATTAGTCAGGAAATTGCCCGAATTACCGCTCTCAGGGACTGGATGGAGGCGGATATCGCCACTATATGTCGTGCGAGCCAGGTAATTGGCTTGCAAGCGAACCGCTTGGCGAATACCAGCCTGACAGTCCATCCGGGCCTGGACGGCGAGACGACGGTGATCGCACTGGATCTCGCCGGTATCGCGGTCTCGACGGGATCGGCCTGTGCTTCGGGCAAGGTGGCCCCGAGCCATGTGCTCGCCGCCATGGGGATCGCCGCCGACAGGGCGAAATCGGCAATCCGCGTCAGCCTCGGGTGGTCGACCACCCAGGCCGATGTGGAACGTTTCACGGCCGCCCTGGCGGCGCATGTTCAGAAGCTATCGGACCGGGCTTCCCGGGCCGCATGACAGTGCCAACCTGTGGCCCTTGAAGCCGCAAGGACGAGGAGAGACCAATGCCCGCTGTTCAAGAAACCGTTGAACAGGTTCGCTCGATCGACGTCGACCAGTACAAGTACGGGTTCTCGACCGACATCGAGATGGAGCTCGCGCCCATCGGTCTGTCCGAGGATACCGTCCGTTATATTTCGGCGCGCAAGAACGAGCCGGAATGGATGCTGGAATGGCGGCTGGAAGCCTATCGGCGCTGGCTGACCATGCGTGAGCCGGAATGGGCGCGCGTCAACTATCCGAAGATCGATTTCCAGGACATCTATTATTACGCCGCGCCGAAATCGAACCCGGCGCCGAAATCGCTCGACGAGATCGATCCGGCGATCCTGGAGACCTACAAGAAGCTCGGCATCCCGCTGAAGGAGCAGGAAATCCTGGCCGGCGTCGAACCGGCGAACCGCATCGCGGTCGACGCGGTGTTCGACAGCGTCTCGGTGGTGACCACCTTCAAGGACGAGCTCAGGAAATCCGGCGTCATCTTCTGCTCGATCTCGGAAGCGCTGCAAGAGCACCCGGAGCTGGTCAAGCAATATATCGGCTCGGTCGTGCCGACCTCCGACAATTTCTACGCGACGCTGAACGCGGCGGTCTTTTCCGACGGTTCCTTCGTCTATATCCCGCCGGGCGTGCGCTGCCCGATGGAATTGTCGACCTATTTCCGCATGAACGAGCAGAAGACCGGCCAGTTCGAGCGCACCCTGATCATCGCCGACAAGGGCTCCTATGTGAGCTATCTCGAAGGCTGCACGGCGCCGATGCGCGACGAGAACCAGCTGCATGCGGCGGTGGTCGAGCTGATCGCGCTCGACGATGCCGAGATCAAATATTCGACCGTCCAGAACTGGTATCCGGGCGATGCCGAGGGCAAGGGCGGCATCTATAATTTCGTCACCAAGCGTGGCGATTGCCGTGGCGCCCGCTCGAAGATCTCCTGGACCCAGGTCGAGACCGGTTCGGCGATCACCTGGAAATATCCGTCCTGCATCCTGCGCGGCGACGACAGCCAGGGCGAATTCTACTCGATCGCCGTGTCGAACGGCGCGCAGCAGGTCGATTCCGGCACCAAGATGATCCATCTGGGCAAGAACACCCGGTCGCGGATCATTTCCAAGGGCATTGCCGCCGGCAAGTCCGAGAACACCTATCGCGGCCTCGTCTCGGCGCATCGGCGCGCCAAGAACGCCAAGAACTTCACCAATTGCGATTCGCTGCTCATCGGCGACCGGTGCGGCGCCCATACCGTGCCCTATATCGAGAGCAAGACGGCAACCGCGGTGTTCGAGCACGAGGCGACCACCTCGAAGGTCTCCGAAGACCAGATGTTCTATTGCCGCCAGCGCGGCCTGTCGGCCGAAGAGGCGGTGGCGCTGATCGTCAACGGCTTCGTCAAGGACGTGCTGCAGCACCTGCCCATGGAATTCATGGTCGAGGCGCAGAAGCTGATCGCCATCTCGCTCGAGGGGAGCGTCGGATGATCGCTCGCCCGGCCAAGCGGCGCGGCCCGGGCTAGGCCGGCCGCCGGCACGTTTTCAATCATCGCGGACGCCGGCCAGGGCCGGCAGATCGCCTAAAAGATATTCCAGGACCAGACCCATGCTCGAGATCAAGAACCTGACCGCCAAGATCGCCGACGAGGACACCCAGATCCTCAACGGCCTGAACCTGACCGTCGAGACCGGCAAGGTCGTCGCCATCATGGGCCCGAACGGCTCGGGTAAGTCGACGCTGTCCTATGTGCTGGCCGGCCGCGCCGATTATGAGGTCACCGAGGGCGAAGCCTGGCTCGACGGCGTCAATCTGTTGGAGCTGGAGCCGGAAGACCGGGCAGCCGCCGGCCTGTTCCTGGCCTTCCAATATCCGATCGAAATCCCTGGCGTCGGCCAGATGACCTTCCTCAAGGCGGCGATCAATTCGCAGCGCAAGAAGAACGGTCTCGACGAGATCTCGACGCCGGAATTCATCAAGCTGGTCAATGCCAAGGCCAAGGAGCTCGGCATCTCGTCCGACATGCTGAAGCGCTCGGTCAATGTCGGCTTCTCGGGCGGCGAGAAGAAGCGCAACGAGATCCTGCAGATGTCGCTTTTGGCGCCGAAGCTGGCGATCCTGGACGAGACCGATTCCGGCCTCGACATCGACGCCCTGAAGATCGTCGCCGACGGCGTCAACCGGATGCGCGCGCCCGACCGGTCCTTCGTGGTCATCACCCACTATCAGCGCCTGCTCGACTACATCAAGCCGGATGTGGTGCACGTCCTGTCCAAGGGCCGGATCATCAAGTCGGGCGGACCGGAGCTGGCCCTCGAGCTCGAAGCCAACGGCTATGCCGACATGGTCGAGCAGGCCGCGTGAGGATCAGGACATGAACGCGGTCACTCCTATTCGCACCCCGGCCGAGCAGGCGCTGATCGGCGCCTATACCGCGGCCGACGGGTCCGGCGGCGAAGCCCTGCAGGCGCTGCGCGCCGCCGGCTTCCAGCGCTTCGAAATGCTCGGCCTGCCGCATCGGCGGGTCGAGGAATGGAAATATACCGACCTGCGCGCCATGGTGCGCGAGGCCAAGCCGCTCGCCGGCACGCCTGACGCCGCGACCATGCTGGCAGTCAAGACGGCGCTTTACGACCTGCCGCGGGTCGGCGATTGCCGGGTGGTCGTGCTCGACGGCACATTCGCGCCGGAACTGTCGGACATCGCCAAGCTTCCCGACGGCGTTTCGGTGTCGAGCCTGGCCGAGGCGCTGGTCCGCCGGCCGGCGATCGCCACCCGCCTCGCCGGCAGCGCCATGGCCCAGGCCAATGTCGCCTTCGCGCTGAACGGCGCCTTCCTGACCGACGGCCTGCTGATCGAGATCGCCGCCGGCGCGGAAGTCGGCCATGCCCTCGACCTCGTGTCGATCGCCTCGAACGGGGCTGCCCGCTTCATCACCTCGCGCAATCTTCTGCTGGTCGGCGAGGGCGCTTCCGCCGGCATCGTCGAGACCCATATCGGTCCCGACGGCCTCGATTATCAGAAGAACTCGGTGCTGCAGATCGTGGTTGGCGACGGCGCGACGCTGGAGCACGGCCGCCGCCAGATCGACGGCGACCAGGCGCTGCATCTGGCGACGCTGGACGCCGAGATCGGCGCCAAGGCGCATTTCGACACGCTGACGCTGACCACCGGCGGCGCCATTTCGCGCAGCCAGCTGTTCGTGCGCTTCGCCGGCGAGCATTCGACGGCGACCTTGCGCGGCGTTTCGATGCTGCGCGGCAAGCAGCATGCCGACACCACGCTGGTCGTCGACCACGCCGTGCCGCATTGCGACAGCCGCGAACTGTTCAAGCATGTGCTCGACGGCGAGGCCCATGGCGTGTTCCAGGGCAAGATCATCGTCGCGCCGAAGGCCCAGAAGACCGACGGCAAGATGATGAGCCAGACCATCATGCTGACCGAAGGGCCGGCGATGGACAACAAGCCGGAGCTCGAGATCTTCGCCGACGACGTCCAGTGCGGCCATGGCTGCACCTGCGGCGAGCTGGATGCCGACCTGATGTTCTATCTGAAGGCCCGCGGCATCCCGCATGCCGAGGCCGAGGCCCTGCTGATCGAGGCTTTCGCGCGCGAGGCCATCGAAGATTTCGGCGACGGTCCGCTGGCCGCCGTCGAGGAACTGCGCGAGGCCATGTTCGGCACGATCGCCGAGTGGATGCGGACGAGAAAGTGATTGAGGCCATGGGCACGCGTCATCCCGCCGTCGCCAATGGCGGCTACGACGTCGATCTGATCCGCAGGGATTTTCCGGCGCTCGCGCTGAAGCCTTACGGCAAGGATCTGGTCTATCTCGACAATGCCGCCTCGGCGCAGAAGCCGGCGGCGGTCATCGAGCGGATCAAGCGGGCCTATGAAACCGAATATTCCAACGTCCATCGCGGCCTGCACTTCCTGGCCAATGCCGCGACCGAGGCCTATGAGGCGGCGCGCGAGACCGTCCGGGCCTTCCTGAACGCGCCCTCGACGGATGAGATCATCTTCACCCGCAACGCCAGCGAAGCGATCAACCTGGCGGCGGCATCCTTCGGCGGCATGGTGATCGGCGAGGGCGACGAGATCGTCGTCTCGATCATGGAGCACCATTCCAACATCGTGCCCTGGCATTTCCACCGCGAGCGGCGCGGCGCCAAGCTGGTCTGGGCGCCGATCGACGACGAGGGCAATTTCCTTCTCGACGAATTCGAGAAACTGCTCGGCCCGCGCGTCAAGATGGTGGCGCTGACCCATATGTCGAACGCATTGGGCACGGTGGTTCCGATCAAGGAAGCCATCCGGATGGCGCATGCGCGCGGCATTCCCGTGCTGGTCGACGGCTCGCAGGCCGCCGTCCACATGGACGTCGACGTGCAGGATCTCGACGCCGATTTTTACGTGTTCACCGGCCACAAGGTCTATGGGCCGACCGGCATCGGCGTGCTCTACGGCAAGCGCGAGCACCTGGAGCGCATGCCGCCGTTCAATGGCGGCGGCGAGATGATCAGCGTCGTCACCATGGACGGGGTGACCTATAACGACCCGCCGCATCGGTTCGAGGCGGGCACGCCGGCCATCGTCCAGGCGATCGGGCTCGGCCAGGCGCTCGACTACATGATGTCGATCGGCCGCGACAAGATCCGGGCGCACGAGGATGCCCTGGTCCGCCATGCCCATGAGCGGCTCGGCGCGATCAATTCGTTGCGCATTTTCGGCCAGGCCCGCAACAAGGGCGCCATCGTCTCCTTCGAGATGAAGGGCGCGCATGCCCATGACGTCGCCACCGTCATCGACCGCTACGGCGTGGCGGTGCGGGCCGGCACTCATTGCGCCATGCCGCTGCTGCAGCGCTTCGGCGTCACCTCGACCTGCCGGGCATCATTCGGGCTCTACAACACCCATGACGAGGTCGACCGGCTTGCCGAAGCCCTGATCAAGGCCCAGGATATGTTCAGCTGATGTTCGGCTGACTGCGCGCCGCCTGCAGCCGTTCCATTTGAAATGGCAGCCAAGCGGCATTATGTGACTTTCGCGGGTTCTTGTCGGTGAGGCTCGACTTGGCCTCGCCCGAACCTCCGAAATGGGACCTTGACCCCTATGGACGACACCCAGACGCTCAATACGACGGTTGCCGGCGATGCCGCGGCCATTCCGCCGGAGGAGCTCGATCGGCTGACCGATGACATCGTTGCCGCGATGAAGTCGGTCTACGATCCGGAAATCCCCTCCGATATCTACGAGCTCGGCCTGATCTACCGCGTCGATATCGACGACAACCGCAAGGTGGCGATCGACATGACGCTGACCTCGCCGTCCTGTCCGTCGGCCGCCGAATTGCCCGGCATGGTCGAAAACGCGGTCGCCGCCGTGCCCGGCATTGCCGAGGTCAAGGTGACGCTGACCTTCGATCCGCCCTGGGATCAGAGCCGGATGTCGGACGAGGCGCGGGTCGCGCTCAACATGTGGTGACGGATCTTCGGTAGAATTCGGCCGGCTCGCCGGGATTTAACTTCGAGCCGGCAATGTCTATATCTGGCATGTGATGCTTTGGACGCCGGGCCTTGAACCCGGTCCGTTTCGGAGATTTTGAGACCATGGCGCTACCGAAAATGCAGGCCATGCGCCTGACCGACGCTGCAGCCGAGCGCGTGAGGGCGCTGATGACGACCGCCAGTTCGCCGGATGCCGGCCTGCGCGTCGGCATCAAGAAGGGCGGCTGCGCCGGCATGGAATATACCATGGAGTTCATCGACGGCCCGGCCAGGTTCGACGAGATCGTCGAGGACAAGGGCGTGCGCGTGTTCATCGACGCCAAGGCGGTGCTCTATCTGCTCGGCACCGAAATGGACTATGTCATCGACAAGATGGCGGCCAAGTTCGTGTTCAACAATCCGAACCAGACATCGGCCTGCGGCTGCGGCGAATCGATCGCGCTGACGCCCGCCGCCCCGGAAGCGCTCGGCGCCTCCTGATGCCGGGCGGCCTGCTCGATCCGGATTTCCTCGTCGACCTGTTCCAGCCTTTCGCCACCATTTCCGTCCGCGCCATGTTCGGCGGCCAGGGCATCATGCGCGAGGGGCTGATGTTCGCCCTGGTCGACGGCGGCGTGATCTATCTGAAATCCGATGCCGAGACCGACGCCGCATTCGCCGCCGAAGGGCTCGAGCTGTTCGTCATGACGACCAAGGCCGGCAAACAGATGCCGATGAACTACCGGCGCATGCCGGAGGCCTGTTTCGACGACGAGGCGAGCCTCCAGCGCTGGGCCGGCCATGCCTGGGGCGCCGCCTTGCGCGCCGCCGCCAGGAAGCCGGCGAAAGCGAAGGCGGCAAAGGGCAAGCCGTAGCGAATGGCTGATAGCGAATAGGGGATGATGCCGTCCCGGCAGCGCGTCAACCCTCGCCCACGTCTGCGTGGGAGAGGGTGGCCGCGGAGCGGCCGGGTGAGGGTGGTTGCGTCGATGCGCGACGGGCATTCCCGCCGGAAATGAGGGCCCAGCCTTCGTCAGACCCTCACCCGGCGCCTGGCGGCGCCACCCTCGCCCGCAAGCGGGCGAGGGTTTACGCGCTCGCCACTCGCCACTCCCCACTCGCCACTCGCTTATCGCCCCTTGTGATCCAGGAAGGCCTGCATGAAGCGCTGCGGCTCGCCGGTCGCGAAGGCCCGGCCGAAAGCCGGGACGCCGGCTTCGATCGCTTGGGCCAGGGGCAATTCGTCCCACTGGCGCAGCAGGACCTTCTGGGCGCGGATCACCTCGGGTCCGCAGGCCAGAATGGGGGCGAGGGTGGTCTCGATCGCCGTATCCAGAGCCGCGAGGTCCGCCACCTGGTCGACCAGGCCCCATTGCAGCGCGGTCGCGGCGTCGATCGGTTCGCCGGTCAGGATCATCCAGCGCGTCCGGCCGGAACCGATGAGCCGGGGCATCAGGGCCGCATGGATCACCGAGGGGATCCCGACCTTGACCTCCGGCATGGCGAATTGCGCGGCGCTGGACGCGATGCGCAGGTCGCAGGCCATGGCCAGTTCCAGCCCGCCGCCCAGGCACCAGCCGGCGACGCGCGCGACGACCGGTGTCGGAAAGAGGCGGACCGCCTCGCACAGATCGCGCAGCCTGGAGATGAAGCGTTCGCCGCTTTGCTGGTCCAGTCCGACCATTTCGCCGATATGTGCGCCGCCGATGAACGTGCGATCGCCGGTGCCTGACAGCACCAGGGCGCGCAACTCCGGCCGTCGCGAAAGCTGGTCGAGGCCGGCAAGCAGGGCATCGATCACCTGACTGCTGAGGATATTCGCCTTGCCGGCATTGCTGATCGTCAGCCGGACGGTTCCCTTGCCGTCCTCGGCGATCGTGCAGTGATCATTCAGAGCCGTCATATCCGTCACCGCCTCACAGTTTCGCAAAATTGATGTCGTCGACGATCTTCTTCCAGGCCCTGTCCTGGTCGGCGATCAAGGTGCTGAACTCGGCCGCCGAGGTCGGCGCCGGCACGGCGCCCTGCCGGCCGATCGCCTCGACCACGTCCTTGGCGGCGAGCACCGCCCGGATGGCGCCGTTCAGCACCTCGATGATCGGCGCCGGCGTGCCGGCGGGTGCGGCGATGCCGAACCAGGACGGGTTGTTCATCGCCGGCAAGCCGAGCTCGGCATAGGTCGGAACCTGCGGCAGGATATCGAGCCTGTGCCGGAACGCCACCGCCAGCGGTGCGATCCTGCCGGCCTCGATGAAAGGCGCCGACGAGGGGATATTGTCGAACAGCACACCGATCCGGCCGCCGATCAGGTCGGTCAGCGCCGGTCCGAGGCCCCGGTAGGGAACGTGCTGGAGCTTCGTGCCGGTGACATGCATGAACAGCTCGCCGTTCATATGGCTGAGGCCGCCAATGCCGGACGAGCCGAAATGATAGTGGCCGGGTTTCGCTTTCAATTCGGCAAGGAACGAGGCGAAGTCGCGGCCCGGAAATTCCGGACCGACCACCAGGACGTTGGGGACCTCGGCCAGATTGCTGATGGCCGCGAAATCGCGCACCGGATCGTAGCGGCGTTCCTTGTAGACATTGGGATTGACCGCGTGGGAACTTTCGACCGCCATGACCAGCGAATAGCCGTCGGCCGGCTGTTTCGCGCCGAATTCGGAACCGATCGCGCCGCCGGCGCCCGGCCGGTTCATGATGACGAAGGACTGTTTGAGCACCTCGGTCAGCTTTTGCGCCACGATGCGCGCAATGATGTCCGTGGTGCCGCCCGGCGCATAGGGGACGACGATCTGCACCGGCCGCGTGGGATAGTCGGCCGCCTGGGCCCGCCGGCCTGAAACGGCAATGGCTCCCGCGCCGATCAGGACATGTCGGCGAGACGGATATTTCGGCATGATGGCCTCCCGGATTTTTTGTTGGACGGCGCCAAGGCGCTGATGGCCGGCCGCTCTTGTTGCAATGGCAGAGGACGACCAGGCGCCTATGCGATGACCTTGCCGCTGCGCAGCGCGGCCATTTCGGTCGCGCCGAGCCCGAGCTCGGCAAGGACTTCCTCGGTATGTTCGCCGAGCAGCGGCGGCGGGCGCCCGTCGTCGGCGCCGGCGACCGGCGGCAGCAGCGGATTGCGCACGCTGGGGATAGCCCCCATCCGCGGATGACGCAGCGTGCGGTTGATCTGCCGATGGCGAACCTGGGCGTCGGCGAAGACCTCGTTCAGCGGCTGGATCGGCCCCCAGGGCACACCGACCGCGTCGAGCATCCGGCCCCAGTCCTGCCGGTCCTTGCGCGCCAGGATCCTGGCGACCTCCTCACGCAGGGCGGGCAGGTTCTCGATCCGCCCGGCATTGGTCCGATAACGCGCGTCGCGGCCGAGGTCATCGCGACCGGCGACGGCGCAGAAGCGCTCGAACTGCGCGTCATTGCCGATCGCCAGGATCATGTGCCCGTCGCGGCAGGCAAAGACCTCATAAGGCGCGCAATTGGGATGGGCGTTGCCGCTTCGTGCCGGGGCCTTGCCCGAAACCAGATAGTTCGTCGCCTGATTGGCGTTGAGCGCGACGCCGACGTCGAGCAGCGCAAGGTCGATGTGCTGGCCTTGTCCGGAGCGCTCGCGCTCGCGCAGCGCCGCCTGCACGGCAATGGTCGCGTACAGGCCGGTCATCAGATCGACCACGGCGACCCCCGTCCTGAGCGGCCCGGCTCCCGCCTGGCCGTCGGGAATGCCGGTATAGCTCATCAGCCCGGCCATGCCCTGGAAGACGTAGTCGTAGCCCGGCCGCCCGGCCATCGGACCGTCCTGGCCGAAGCCGGTAATGGAGACCTGGATCAGCCGCGGGTTGATGGCCCGCAGGCTGGCATAGTCGAGACCGAACCTTAGGAGCGAGCCACTCTTGAAGTTCTCGATGACGACATCGCAACGCGCCGCCAGCCGCTTGACCAGGGCGGCGCCTTCGGGTTTGGCGAAGTCGATAGCGATGGACCGCTTGCCCCGGTTGCAGCACAGGAAATAGGCGGACAAGGGATCCTGCCCCTCCGCGGTGAGGAAGGGCGGTCCCCAGCCGCGCGTGTCGTCGCCGGTCTCGACGCTCTCGACCTTGACCACATCGGCGCCGAGGTCGGCGAGGTTCTGCGTGCACCAGGGCCCGGCGAGAATGCGCGAGAGGTCGAGGATCTTCACGCCCGACAGGGCATCTTGCAGCGGCATGGAAACTCCCCGGGGCGCGTGTCGACCAGGGGTGAAACCGGTCTGCGGCCTTGAGGGTGTGGCCGGGGACCGGCGGGCTTGCCAGTTTAAAGAGCCGAAGGCGGCGTTCTCCTGTTTGAAACGGTGAGGCCGGGGAGGATCACCGCTCGCACGGTCCGATTTCGGCAGATAAGCTCGCGGCTGGCAAAGGCGGATCCCTGTTCAGTTCATGCGTTACGACCTCACCGATCTGAAACTGTTCCGGGCGATCGCCGAGGCCGCCAGCCTGTCGGCCGGCGCGGCGCAGATCTATCTGTCGGCGGGATCGGCGAGCTACCGGCTGAAGAACCTGGAGCGGACGGTGGGAACCGCGCTGTTCCTGCGCACGCCGAGGGGCATGGAGCTGACGGCCGCCGGCGAGCATCTGCTGAAACATGTGGCGCGGGTGTTCTCCGACCTGGAATGCATGCACGGCGAGATGAGCGGTTTCGCCAAGGGCATGCGCGGCAATATCCGACTGTTCGCCAACAGCAGTTCCCTGAACGGTTTCCTGCCACGCGATCTCGCGGGCTTCCTGGTCGCCAACGGGCAGGTGAATATCGAGCTCGAGGAACACAACAGCGACGACATCGTGCTCGCCGTCAGCGACGGCATCGCCGATATCGGCGTCATGGCCAGCGACATCTCGTCGGGCAGCCTGCAGGTCTATCCCTATGCCGAGGACAGCCTCGTGCTGACGGTCGCCCCTGGCCATCCGCTGGCGGAGAGTGGTGCAATCCGGCTCGACCAGGCGCTCGACCACGACTTCGTCTGCATGCACCGCGCCAGCAGCAATTTCCAGTTCCTCGCGGCGACTGCCGGCAAGCTCGGCAAACATCTCAAGGTTCGTATCCACGCCCAGAATTTCGCCACGGTATTGCAATTGGTGGCGGCCAATGTCGGCGTTGCGCTGGTGCCCCGCAGTGTCCTCGGCAACGCCTTCACCGATCGGACATGCGTGGCGGTGCCGCTGCTCGACGCCTGGGCGGAGCGCCGGTTGAAGATCGTGACGCGCGACATCAACGATGCCTCGGCCTTCATGAAGGGCCTGGTCGGTCACCTCCTCAAGCAGGCGACGACGGACCGCGCATCAACCCTCGCCCGCGCCTTCGTGGGAGAGGGTGGCCGCGGAGCGGCCGGGTGAGGTGGTTGCGTCAATGCTGGACGTGCATTTCGGGCGCAAGTGATTGGCGGGGGATTTAAGACCCTCACCCGGCGCCTCATAGCATCGAGCGAACGCGAGATGCGTTCGCACTCGCTATGCGCCGCCACCCTCTCCCGCAAGCGGGCGAGGGTTGACGCGCGCTGAGCTCGCCGCTTCATCCCCATTCGCTATTCGCCACTCGCCGCCGGTCAGGCGACCTTGGCGCGGCCTCGGTCGGCCTCGGCGTCGGTCTCGCAGACCACCCGGTTGCGGCCATTGCGCTTGGCCGCATAGAGGCACTGGTCGGCCCGCTCATAAAGCGTCGCCGCCGTGTCGCCCGGGCGGAACATGGCAACCCCCAGCGAGACCGTGATGCGGCCGAGATTTTCGCTGGTCGAGCGCTTGATCAATTCCTTGGTCATGACGGCGCGGCGGATATGTTCGGCCACCGTCACGGCGGCGCGCAAGGGCGTGTCCGGCAGGATGATGGCGAATTCCTCGCCGCCATAACGGCAGGCGAGATCGTGTCCCTTGACGTTCTGTTTCACCGAGAGGGCGACCAGGCGCAGCACCTGATCGCCGGTCAGGTGGCCGAACGTGTCGTTGAATTTCTTGAAATTGTCGATGTCGCTGACCAGCAGCGCCAGCGGCGTCTCGGACTTCTGCGCCAGGGCCACCGCCTTGGCGATCGCCTGGTCATAAAACTTGCGATTGCCGAGCGAGGTCAGCGGATCGGTCAGGGATTCCGTACGAACCGCATCAAGATTGTCCTGCAATTGCTTGATTTCGCTATGAGAAGCCTTCAGTCGCTGTTCCAGCGCCTTGTTATTGGCTTCGATCTCGCGGGTCGAGCGGACCAGCGTCTCGATGACCGTCCTGACCCCGTCGGTGGAGGCGGCGGCGGCGAGCTTGGCCGAGGCGCCGGCGAGGTCATGGCCATAAGCGGTGGCCTGCCCGGCGGCCGAATCGATCATCCGCATGACGTCTTCGATCTCGTCCATGACACGATTGCCGACGACGTCGATCTTTTCGGTCAGGCGATTGGGCGAGAGGTAGTGGTCATAGATGGCGTCGAGCTGGTCCTGGTCGATCGCGCCATGCTCGGACAGCATCGTATTGACCGCGTCGGACAATTCCGTGTGGTAGCCCGACGCATAGGTATACCAGATCTCGTAGTTGCGCGGCACGGCCGCGAGCTTGCGGCCCTTGATCTGGCCGAATGCGAGGTCGCCGAAGGCGTGCGTCCGTTCAATGTCGTCGTTGCGGTCAAACATCTGAACGGCCGTCCCTACTGGGAATAAGGGCGCGCAAGGCACGCCCTCGAGATTTCTGGCCGACAGGCTAACCAGTCAATGCTGAATGCCCGGTAAAAAACCGGGCATTCGTGATGCGGTTAGCGAGACTTGAAAGTGATCGGTCGAAGCAGGAACTGCGGCAGATGCGACGCATCGCCTTCCTCGTCGGGGCGCTGCGGCGGGCGGCTGGCGGCCTGGGCCGGGCGGGATGCCGCCTGCGAACGGGCCGGCCGTTCGGCCCGGGCGGCCGGACGGGCTTCGACCGGGCGGTCCTCGGCCGAACGCTCTTGCACCGAACGCTCTTGCACCGATCTTTCCTGGCGACGGGCCGGGCGGTCTTCAGCCGGCCGGGGCGCGGCTTCGCGGCGCGCGGGACGATCCTCGGTCGACGCGGCCTTTTCACGGCGGGCCGGACGCTCTTCGGTGCTGCGGGCCTCGCTGCGCGAGGTGCCGACGCTGCGTCGTCCGCGGCCGCCTTCGCCACGTCCGCCTTCGCCACGGCCGTTCTCGCCGCGTCCACCTTCGCTGCCGCCGCGCCGTTCGCGGCGGGCTTCGGTGGCTTCCTCGGCCGAAACCGGGGCGCCTTCCCAATTGATCGGCTGGCCGATCAGCTTTTCGATCGCCGAGAGCGACTTCATGTCTTCGGTGGTGACGATGGTGATCGCGGTGCCGAGGCGGCCGGCGCGGCCGGTCCGGCCGATGCGATGGACATAGTCTTCCGGGTGATGCGGCGTGTCGTAATTGAAGATGTGGCTGACATCGGGAATGTCGAGGCCACGGGCCGCCACGTCGGAGGCGACCAGCAATTGGATGGAACCGTCGCGGAACGAGGCGAGCGCCTGCATGCGCGCCCGCTGGTCCATGTCGCCATGCAGGGCGGTGACCGAGAAGTCATGCTTTTGCAGGGACTTGTAGAGGGTGGCGACCTCGCTCTTGCGGTTGCAGAAGATGATCGCGTTCTTGAAGTTGTCGGCGCTGCGGATGAGGTTGCGCAGAAGGTCGCGCTTCTCGAAATCCTTGCGGCCCGACTTGACCAGCTTCTGGGTGATGGTGCCGGCGGTCGAGGCCGGCCGGGACACTTCCACTTTCACCGGATTGTGCAGGAACTGCTCGGTGATGCGCTGGATTTCCGGCGGCATGGTTGCCGTGAAGAACAGCGTCTGGCGGGTGAACGGCACCATCTTGCAGATGCGCTCGATGTCAGGGATGAAACCCATGTCGAGCATGCGGTCGGCTTCGTCGATGACCAGCAGTTCAACGCCGGTGAGCAGCAGGCGGCCGCGTTCGAAATGATCGAGCAGGCGGCCGGGGGTGGCGATCAGCACGTCGACGCCGCGGGTCAGCTTGGCATCCTGGTCACCGAACGAGACGCCGCCGATCAGCAGCGCGACACTCAGCTTGTGGTTGGTGCCATATTTGACGAAATTCTCTTCGACCTGCGCGGCAAGTTCGCGGGTCGGCTCGAGGATCAGGGTGCGCGGCATGCGCGCACGGGCCCGGCCTTCTTCCAGCATGGTCAGCATGGGCAGCGTGAAGGCCGCCGTCTTGCCGGTACCGGTCTGGGCGATGCCCAGCACGTCGCGCCTGGCGAGAACGTGCGGGATGGCTTCGGCCTGGATCGGGGTGGGGGTGGTATAGCCGGCGCTCGCGACGGCTGCTTGAACCTTGGCGCTCAGGCCGAGTTCGGAAAACGACATGTGTCGGGGGTGTCCTTGGGGGTGACTCGATAGGGATCTGATGTACGGATGAGGCGACGTTCGGCGCGAAACGGTTTCGCGCGGATCGGCCCCTAGAACCCACGAGGCCGGACGGACGGTGCGAGAGGCGCAATCAAGCGAGCCTCCTCGACGCGGTGCAACATAAACGGAGACGCCGGATTGTCAATGAATGACAGCCGTGCAAACCGTACAAGATCACGTGTTTGCGTCGGATTCGACGGTATTTGGTCTAAGAAGGCATGATCATGGCAACTGAGCCGCTCGTCCTTGTCCCGGGGCTGAACTGCACGGCCGCGCTGTTCGCGGCGCAGTCACAGGCGCTCGGCCGGACCGTCCAGACGATTATCGCGGACCATACCCGCGATGCGACGATCGCCGGCATCGCCGACCGGCTGCTGGCCGATGCGCCGCCGCAATTCGCGCTCGGCGGCCTGTCGCTCGGCGGTTATGTCGCGCTCGAGGTGGTCAGGCGAGCCCCGGAGCGCGTGACACGACTGGCGCTGCTCGACACCCGGGCGAGCCCGGACACCGATCAGGACGCGGAAATCCGCGGCATCACCATCAAATTCGCCGAGCGCGGCCATTTCGACGAGGTTCACCGCCTGCTCTGGGGCCGGCTCGTCCATGACAACAGGCGCCACGACAGCGCGCTCGAAGCGGTTGTCCATGCCATGCACGCCGAGACCGGGCCGGAGGTGTTCGTGCGCCAGCAGAAGGCGGCGCGGGCACGGCCGGATTACCAGCCGGGGCTGCAGGCGATCCGTTGCCCGACCCTGGTGCTGGTCGGCGACGGCGACGCGGTGACGCCGCCCTTCATGTCGGAGGACATGGCCGCGGCGATCCCCAGGGCCCACCTGGTGGTGGTTCCGGAGTGCGGCCACCTGTCGAGCCTGGAGCGGCCGGATGCGGTGACCGCGGCGCTTGGCGAATGGCTGACCTGGTAGGCCCAGAACCGGCGAGCAGTCGACCCTAGCGCGCCGAAAACATCACCTCGCCCGGCGGACCGATGGTGAGTTCATAGGCCCGCCGCTGGTTGTTGGTCAGCACGATGGCGTCGAAGATCATCCGTGAGCCATTGGCATCGGGCTCGATGCGGTAGTCGTCGATCTTGACCCGCCAGTCGAACACTTCGGGGACCTCCTCGGTCGCCACCACCGAAAAGCGGTTGCTGCGGGCGTCGAGCGCGAGCCATTGCACGAACAGCCGCATGGCCTCCTCGCGCGGGGCCGGCCTGATCAGCACGACACGGGTCGGGCCGCGGCGGTCATGGCTCGCCCAGGCCCCGGTGATCCGGACGAACATGACTTCGCCGGGGATGCCCGACAGCAGCCGGATCGGGTCGGCGCCTTGAGCCGACAGCGGGATCGGCGCGACAGCCAGACAAGCGACCAGCGCCGCGCCTGCCAGGGTGCCAGGCAGGGCGCCGCGCCGGGGCACGTCAGATATCCAGTTCCTGGGCGAATTCGGCGCGTTCCTGGATGAAGGCGAAGCGCGGTTCGGCCTTCACGCCCATCAGCCGCTCGACGCTGTCATTGGTCTCCGGGCGCTCCTCGGGGACAACATGGACACGCAGCAGCGTGCGCACCTTGCGGTCCATCGTGGTCTCCTTCAACTGCTGCGGCATCATCTCGCCGAGGCCTTTGAAGCGGCCGATCTCGACCTTCTGATTGCCCTTGAAGGCGCTCTTCAGGAGCTCTTCCTTGTGGGCATCGTCGCGCGCATAGACGGTCTTGCCGCCCTGGGTCAGCCGGAACAGGGGCGGCACGGCGAGATAGAGATGGCCGTTGTCGACCAGGCGCGGCATCTGCCGGTAGAAGAAGGTGATCAAGAGGCTGGCGATATGGGCGCCGTCGACGTCGGCATCGGTCATGATGATGACCTTCTCATAACGCAGGTCGTCGTCGCGGTAATGCGCCGCCGTGCCGCAGCCGAGCGCCTGGACCAGATCGGACAATTGCTGGTTCTGGGCGAGCTTGTCGCGGCCGGCGCTGGCGACATTGAGGATCTTGCCGCGCAGCGGCAGGATCGCCTGGGTCTTGCGGTCGCGCGCCTGCTTGGCCGAGCCGCCGGCCGAGTCGCCCTCGACGATGAACAGTTCCGAGCCTTCGGCCTGGTTGTTCGAGCAGTCGGCGAGCTTGCCGGGCAGCCTGAGCTTGCGCACGGCGGTCTTGCGGTTGACCTCTTTTTCGGCGCGGCGGCGCAGCCGCTCTTCGGAGCGCTCGATCACCCAGTCGAGCAGGCGGTTGGCCTGGTTCGGATTGCCGGCGAGCCAATGGTCGAACGGATCGCGAATGGCGTTCTCGACGATGCGCGAGGCTTCCGCGGTCGCCAGCTTGTCCTTGGTCTGGCCCTGGAACTCCGGCTCGCGGATGAACACCGACATCATGACGGCGCAGCCGGCCAGGATGTCGTCGGTGGTGATCTGGACGGCGCGCTTGTTGCCGGTGCGTTCGGCATGGTCCTTCAGTCCGCGCAGCAGCGCGATCCTGAGGCCCTGTTCGTGGGTGCCGCCATCGGGGGTCGGAATGGTGTTGCAATAGGACGAAATGAAACCGTCCTGGTCGCCGACCCAGCCGATGGCCCATTCCGCCGAGCCGTGGCCCTGGCGGTCGAGCTTGCCGGAGAAAATGTCCTGGTGGACCATGGTGGCGCCGGTCAGGGTCGCGGCGAGATAGTCCTTCAGGCCGCCGGGGAAACGCAGCACCGCCTTTTCCGGCGTGTCGGTGCCCTTGACCAGGTCATGGGCGCAGGACCAGCGGATCTCGACGCCGCCGAACAGATAGGCCTTGGAACGGGCCATCTTGAACAGCCGCGCCGGCTTGAAATGATGGCCGTCCTTGAAGATCTGCGGATCGGGCAGGAAGCGGATCTTGGTGCCGCGCCGGTTCTGCACGCGGCCGAGTTCCTCCAGGCCACCCTGGGGAATGCCGCGCGAGAAGCGCTGGCGGTAGAGCATCTGGCCGCGCGCCACCTCGACATCGAGCTCGACCGAGAGCGCATTGACCACCGACACGCCGACGCCGTGCAGGCCGCCGGAGGTCTCATAGACCTTGCTGTCGAATTTGCCGCCGGCATGCAGCGTGCACATGATGACTTCGAGCGCCGACTTGTCCGGAAATTTCGGATGCGGGTCGATCGGAATGCCACGGCCGTTGTCGATCACCGTCAGCGAACCGTCGAGGCCGAGTTCGACATCGATCCAGGTCGCATGGCCGGCAACCGCCTCGTCCATGGCATTGTCGATGACCTCGGCGAACAGGTGGTGCAGCGCCTTTTCGTCGGTGCCGCCAATATACATGCCGGGCCGGCGGCGCACCGGCTCCAGGCCTTCCAGCACTTCGATGGAGGAGGCGGTATAACCCTGTTCACCCGGCGTCCCCACAGGGGCCTTGGGCTGGGCCTTCACGGCCTCCGGCTTCGGCCGTGCGGGCGCAGGTGCCGCCACGGCCGGCTTTTCCGAAGCCGGCGCCGCCCCGAACAGGTCGTTGGAATTCTCCATTGCACACCAAGAGCTAAAAAGGGCCTGTCTGGACGTGCCCCGAATCGATCAGCGCATCATGGCACAAGCGTGCCCGGAAGCGAACGGAACGGAAACGGAGCGCTGGGGACGACGTCCCGCCGGCGCCCGATATCAGACAATTCGCCGTGCTGGAACCCGCCAGGCGATTGCGGCGCCGGATGGGTCGCCAGGCCGGCTTCCACCATATGGGGACGGCAAGGGCAGCTGCCATCGCCGCGACGATCGTGCCCGCCTGGCCGAAGGATCGCATGGCGCCGGCGCTGCCGATCCCTTATCTAGCCTGGATGAGCTTCGCCACGCTGCTGGACTGCGCGATCCGACGGCTCAATAGCTGACAACGGACAAGGCCCATGACTTTCTCGATGCTCATCCCCATTGCCATTGGCGCGGTTGCCGTCGTGCTGCTGATGGGGCTTGTCAACATGTTGCGCAACGGCTCGGCGAGCAGGTCGCAGAACCTGATGCGCTGGCGCGTCGGCCTGCAGTTCCTGGCCGTCATCATCATCGTCATCGCGCTCTATCTGAAGGCCGGCTGACCGGCCGGCCAGACTCAAGCCAATGATGGACCCCCAAGACCATGGTGAAACTCAACAAGATCTACACCAAGACCGGTGACGACGGCACCACGGGGCTGGCGGCCGGCGGCCGGCGGCTGAAATTCGACCTGCGCGTCGAGGCCTATGGCATTGTCGACGAGGCCAATGCGGCGATCGGGCTCGCCCGGCTGCATACCGCCGATCACCCCGATATCGACGCCATGCTGTCGCGCATCCAGAACGACATGTTCGACCTCGGCGCCGATCTCGCAACCCCGGATACCGGCGAGGAGCTCGGCTACGAAGCGCTCCGGATCGTGACGACGCAGGTCGAACGGCTGGAAGCCGAGATCGACCGGCTCAATGCCGAACTGAACCCGCTGAAGAGCTTCATCCTGCCCGGCGGCAGCCCGGCCTCGGCCTATCTGCATCTCGCCCGCACCATCAGCCGGCGGGCCGAACGGGTGATGGTGGAACTGTCGCGCCAGATCGGCGAGATCGTTTCCGAGGCCTCGCTGCAATATATCAACCGGCTGTCGGACTTCCTGTTCGTCGCCGGCCGCACCCTCAACGACAAAGGCGCGCGCGACGTGTTGTGGGTGCCGGGCAAGAACCGTTAGGGCGAGAACCGCGAGCGGATATCCCGCGCTTCGGCGCCCGCCGCCGAAGCGAAGCCGCAATTCCGGTGCAACGCGAATGGCGTCGCGACAACACCGATTCCCCCGGGGTTGCGCGCGACGCCCACGAGATGATTTGGTGGCACGCGATATCTGGCGGCAGGAACTCCATGACGACGAAGCTACGCATTGCGGTTCTTTTCGGCGGGCGCTCGGCCGAGCACGATGTCTCCATCCTGTCCGCCGGCAATGTCGTGAAAGCCATCGATCCCGCTGCATATGAGGTGGTTCCGATCGCCATCACGCGAAACGGCCGCTGGCTGCTGGCCGATCTGCAGAACGGCGAATTGCCCGCCGCCGTGCCCGAGCGCGGGATAGAGGTCAGCCTCGTGCCCGGCGGCAAGGGCCGCCTTGTCGCCCTTCCGCCGGATCAGCCGCCCCGTGAATTGCCGCCGGTCGACGTGCTGTTTCCGGTCCTGCATGGTCTCTTCGGCGAGGACGGGTCGGTCCAGGGTTATGCCGAAATTGCCGATATTCCGTTCGTCGGCTGCGGCGTTCTCGGCTCGGCCTGCGCCATGGACAAGGATATCGCCAAGGGCCTCTTGCGCGCGGCCGGGCTGAATGTCGCGCGGTCCGTCACCTTGCGGCCCGCCGACAGCGCCTCGTTCGCGGATATTTCCGGCGCCCTGGGCGTGCCGGTCTTCATCAAGCCGGCGCGCCAGGGGTCATCGGTGGGCGTCAGCAAGGCCGCGACGGCCGAAGCCTTCGAGATCGCCTTGCGCAACGCCTTCCAACATGACGACAAGGTGCTTGTCGAAGAGTTTGTCCAGGGCCGCGAGATCGAATGTGGCGTCCTCGAAGACGGCGACGGCGCGCTGACGGTCTCGGTGCCCGGCGAGATCGTTCCGGCCGAAAGCCACGGCTTTTACAGCTATGACGCCAAATATATCGATGCGGCGGGCGCGGCGCTGTGCGTTCCCGCCGAACTTGCGGAGACGGCGACCCGCCAGGTCCAGGACCTGTCGCGCTTGGCCTTCCAGGCGCTTGGCTGCGAAGGCATGGCGCGGGTCGATTTTTTCGTGCGGCCCGACCTGAGCATGGTGGTCAACGAGATCAACACGATCCCCGGCTTCACCAATATCAGCATGTATCCCAAGGCGTTCGCGGCCAGCGGCATTCCCAATTCCGAGCTTGTCGACCGGCTGATCAAGCATGGCTTGGGCCGGGCCCGGCGGCGCGGCGGCTAAGGCGGGCGCAATGGTTCCGGACCTGACGACGGCGCGCCTGCTGCTGCGCCAGCGCGATATCGCCGAGATCGACGATTATGTCGCGATGGACGGGGATCTGGAGGTCCGGCGCCATATCACGCCGGAGTTCCGCGACAATTTCGACGCCGATGCCTATCGGGTGGCGCTTGCCGAACGGATGGCTCGGGATTTCGGGCCCGGTTTCGGGCATTGGACGCTGCGCTCGCGCGTCGCGCCGCATGGCTTTCTCGGCATGGCGATCCTGATGCCGGTGGAGGGCAGGGGCCCGGAAATCGAGATCGGCTGGCGGCTGCCGCGCTCCGCCTGGGGCCAGGGCCATGCCAGCGAAGCGGCACGCTGCGTTCTCGACCATGCCTTCGCGACGCTCGGGCTCGAGGATGTCGTGGCTCTGATCGATCCGCAGAACTCGCGGTCGATCGCGGTCGCCGCAAAGCTCGGCTTTTCAGCCGATGGGCGCCGCGCCGCCTATGGTACGGAGTTCGATCTCTACCGGTGCCGGCACCCGCCCGGATCCCGCAAAAATTCTTGACAGGCGGGCCGTCCCACAGCAAATAGGCGCCCCATGAACACGATCTCGACCAGCACCCGACGCCGCAGCCTCATCCTCCGATGAGCGCGCGCGGTCGTTTGCTTCGATCGATCTGATCGCCGCGCCTCCAGCGCGGCTTTTTTTTCATCTGAATTCGTCCCCCCAAGCTCGCTTCAACACCTCGCCCCAGCGGAGACCTGCCATGGCTACGAAAGCCAAAATCGCGATCCTCGGCGCTTCCGGCTATACCGGTTCCGAACTCGTGCGCTTGCTGCTCAGGCATCCGCGCGTCGAGATCGTGCTGATGACCGCCGACCGGAAAGCCGGCCAGCCGATGGCCGAGGTGTTCCCGCAATTCGCGCCGTTCGCCTTGCCGGACCTGGTGTCGATCGACAGCATCGACTGGAAGACGGCCGCCGTCGACCTGGTGTTCTGCGCACTTCCGCACGGCACGACCCAGACGGTGATCGCCTCGATCATGAAGGCGCGGGCGGATATCAAGATCGTCGATCTCTCGGCCGATTTCCGGCTGACCAATCCGGCCGACTATGCCCGCTGGTACGGCCATGAGCATCACGCGCTCGACGTCCAGCAGGAGGCGGTCTATGGCCTGCCCGAACTGCACCGGGCCGCGATCAAGACCTCCAGGCTGGTCGCCAATCCCGGCTGCTACCCGACCTGTTCGATCCTGCCGCTGGCGCCGCTCCTGAAAAAGAAGGCGATCGAGACCGACAATATCGTTGTCGACGCCAAGTCGGGCGTGTCCGGCGCCGGCCGGGCCGCCAAGGAAGGCAGCCTCTATTGCGAGGTGACCGAAGGCATCCACGCCTATGGCGTCGCCGGCCACCGGCACTCGTCCGAGCTCGACCAGGAACTGTCGCTGATCGCGGGCAAGCCGGTGATTGCGACCTTCACGCCTCATCTCATGCCAATGAGCCGGGGCATGCTGGCAACCACCTATGTCACCGCCAAGCGTGGCCGGACCGCCGCCGACCTGCATGGGATCATCGCGCAGGCCTATGCGCGGGAGCCCTTCGTGCATGTCCTGCCGCTCGGCCAGACGCCGCAGACCCGGCACGTGCGGGGTTCGAACCTGATCATCATCGGCCTGGTCCAGGACCGCGTGCCGAACCGGGTGATCGTCGTCTCGGCGATCGACAACCTGGTCAAGGGCGCATCCGGCCAGGCGGTCGAGAACATGAACCTGGTGCTCGGTTATCCCGAGACCCTGGGTCTGGAACAGATCGCGCTGTTTCCTTGAGGAGGCGGGCGTCCGGGTTTGGCCCGGACGCCGGTCTGCGCTAGCGCGCGAAGACCTGATCGCCGCGTGTCGAAGCTGTCGGGCGCGGCGGTCCAGGTGAAGGACTTCCGGGGGTTGTGGCGATAGCGCGTCCGGTTGCAAATGGCCCGGCCTTGCCTACAGTCTTGAGCCGCTTCCACGGCATCGCTGTTGCACGGGACATCACATGGCCCTCATGACCCGCCGCGAACTGTTGTCCGGCAGCGCCGCGATGATGACGGCGGGTGCGGTCCTGTCGCATCACACGGCGGTTCGCGCGGCGGCGCCCATCGTCGGCAAGCAGGCTCCCGGTTTCTATCGTTATAAGGTCGGCGACTTCGAGGTCAGCGTCATCACCGATGGTGCGCTGACATTCCCGGTCGAGAACTTCGTTTCGAATGCGACGACGGAGCAGGTGAAGGCAGCCCTTGCGGCAGCCTATCGCGGCACCGACGGACTGTCGGTTCCCTTCTCGCCGGTTGTCGTCAACACCGGGTCGAAGCTGATCCTGATCGACACCGGTCTCGGCGATGCCGCGTTCGAGCGAAGCAAAGGCACCATCGGGCAATTCGCGACCAACCTGAAGGCTGCGGGTCTCGAACGCTCCGATATCGATGCCGTGGTGATCTCCCACTTCCATATCGACCATGTCGACGGCCTGGTTGGGGCGGATGGCAAGCCGGCCTTCCCGAATGCGCAGATCTTCGTGCCGGCAGCCGAGTGGAAATACTGGATGGACGACGGCGAGATGAGCCGGGCGCCGAAGGGCCGAATCGAGGGCTTGTTCAGGAACAGCCGCCGGATTTTTGGCGCGCTCGGCGGCAATGTCACGCCTTACGACGCGGGCAAGGAGGTGCTGCTCGGGCTCACCGCCGTTGCGACATCAGGGCATTCCGTCGGGCATACGTCCTTCGTTCTGTCGTCCGGCGGCCGCAGCGTCTTCATCCAGGGCGACGTGGCTCATGTTCCCGTGCTGTTCGTCGCAAATCCCGGTTGGCATGCAGCCATCGATCGGGACCCGGTGATGGCCGAGGCCACGCGCCGAACGGTCTATGACATGCTGGTGGCCGAGAAGATGCTGGTCCAGGGTTTCCATTGCCCGTTCCCGGCTCTCGCCCATGTCGAACGGACCGCGAGCGGCTAT
Organism: Phreatobacter stygius; assembly: GCF_005144885.1. NCBI lineage: Bacteria > Pseudomonadati > Pseudomonadota > Alphaproteobacteria > Hyphomicrobiales > Phreatobacteraceae > Phreatobacter > Phreatobacter stygius. Next base: position 6,904,937 of record NZ_CP039690.1, on the reverse strand, counting down.
CGCGAAGTCCTGGTGCCGCGGAATTCCAATATCTAGGGCGTTTTCCGCTCGGATCGAACCGCTCTGGTCGAGGGGACGGGTTTCCGGCTGGCGGGGCAAGACAGATCGTGGAGTATCGCAGTGAGCCTGGGTGGAATCGGTAACCTCGACTATACTGTCCTCTTGTGCAGCAAGATGGATGAAACGCGCGCTTTTTACCGTGACGTCATGCAGTTTCCGATTGAGACTGATCGTGAGAACTGGGTCAGTTTTCGCGTTGGTGCGCAGCTGCTGACGCTCCGGCCGCGCGGACCGTGGAGCGTCTGCGACGATGGAGCGTCGGTGCCCGGATCGGCGGCGGTGCAGCTGGCCTTTCGCGTGCCGCCTCCCGCGGTTGATGCCTGCCATGCCGAATTGGTCGCCAAGGGGGTGCCCATTCTCAGGGAGCCAACCGATCTGCCCAGCTGGCGCCACCGGACCCTGTTCTTTCGCGATCCCGAGGACAACATCATCGAAATCTACGCCGAATATTGACCCGCGATGCGCGGGTCTCGCCGTGGGTCACGATCGTCCGGCTTCCGGCCGGGTCTCCGTCGTCAGCGCATCATCAGCGTCGCCAACCGCGCTCTCTGCACGTCGTTCCAGGGCGTCGAGCGCTTGGCGGCAAGGTCGACCTGGGCCGTCGTCGTGGAGGCGCTGACATGGCGCTGGCCCTCGACGAAGACGGCCTGGTCGAAGGTGATCGAGGCGCCGCCGACCTTGACGATGCCGGTCGCGATCTGGACGAAGCCGGGATAGAGGATCTCGCGGTGATAATGGATCTCGATATGAACCAGCGAGATGCCGCGGCCCTCGCTGGTCAGCCGGATGCCTTCGCGCGAGAAGAATTCGGTCCGGCCGATCTCCAGATAGGTGGCGATAACAGCGTTGTTGACGTGGTTGTTGGGGTCGAGATCGCCGTAGCGGATCGGATGCACCGTCACGAACGGATAGCTGTCGAGCGCGGCGCGCGCGCTCATCGGAATTCTCTGGCTCAATCCTTCACCTTCACATAGCGGCCGGGCGCATCCTCGATGGCCGGATAGGGCTTGGTTCCGACCGGACGGGCGGCAACCTCCTTGCCGTCGTGACGCCTAATCCATTCGCGCCAATGTGGCCACCAGGAACCGGGATGTTCGGTGGCGGTGGCGATCCAGTCCTCGAACCGGCCGGTGGGCGGCCCGCCGAGCCAGTGCTGGTACTTGTTCTTGGACGGCGGATTGACCACGCCGGCGATATGGCCTGATCCGGCCACGACATATTCGACCGGGCCGCCGAAGGCCGACGAACCGATGAACACCGAGCGGGCGGGCGCAATGTGGTCCTCGCGGGTGGCGAGATTATAGACGGGGACCTTGACCTTCTTCAGGTCGAGCTTCTCGCCGGCCACCTCCATGCGGCCGTTCGACAGGTCGTTCTGCAGGTAGCAGTGGCGCAGATAGAAGGAATGATTGGCGGCGGGCATGCGCGGCGAATCGGCATTCCAATAGAGCAGGTCGAAGGGCATCGGCGCTTTGCCCTTCATGTAATTGTTGACGAAATAGTTCCAGATCAGGTCGTTCGAGCGCAGCATGTTGAAGGCATTGGCCATCTGCTTGCCTTCGAGATAGCCGGTTTGCGCCATGCGCTTTTCGAGCGACTGGATCTGTTCCTCGTCGACGAACACCTTGAGGTCGCCGGCGAAGGTGAAATCGACCTGGGTGGTGAAGAAGGTCGCGGTCTCGACGTTGTCGATGCCCTTGGCGGCCATATAGGCCAGGGCGACCGCCAGCAACGTGCCGCCGACGCAATAGCCGATCGTGTGCACCTTCTTCTGGCCGGTGATCTCGCCGGCGACCCGGAGCGCGGCGAGCGGCCCCTCCAGCATATAGTCGCCGAAGCCCTTGTGGGCGTGGCGCTGGTCCGGATTGACCCAGGAGATGACGAACACGGTCAGCCCCTGGTCGACGGCCCATTTGATGAAGCTTTTGTCCTGGACCAGGTCGAGAATGTAGAACTTGTTGATCCAGGGCGGCACGATGACCAGCGGGACGGCGCCGACCTTCTCGGTGGTCGGGGTATATTGGATCAGCTGGATCAGGTCGTTCTCATAGACCACCTTGCCGGGCGTCATGGCGAGGTTGGTGCCGAGTGCGAACGGCGTATCGTCGGATTGCCGGATTCTCAGATCGCCGCCGCCACGCTCGATATCCTCGGCCAGCATCTGCATGCCGCGCACCAGGTTTTCGCCGCTCGATCCGATGGTCTCGCGCAGCAGCTCCGGATTGGTCGGCACGAAATTCGACGGCGACAGGGCGTTGGCGATCTGCCGGGTGTAGAACGAAGCCTTGTGCTTCAGATGGCCGTCGATGTCGGCCTGGTCGACGAAGCTTTCGGCAAGCCCTGTTGTGACCAGGTAGAACTGCTTCAGGAAATCGAAGAAGGCATTGTCGTTCCACTGCGGGTCCTTGAAGCGGGCGTCGCGCGGATCGGGCTTGGCCAGCGGTTCGGTTTTTTCGCCAGCCATCGCCTTCAACGACCTGGCCCAGAGATCCATGTAGCGGCCGGTGACCTCGGTCTGGGCGGTCATGGCGCGCTGCGGATCCTTCAGCCAGAACTCGGCGACATGGCCGAGCGTCTTGACCACGTCGGTGACGCTGTCGGGCTGGTCGCTCGGATGGCTGCCGGTTTCGCGCGGCCGCATATAGGCGGCGAGCGCCTTGCCGCCGAGCTCGACCATGCGCGCGACATTGGACGACAGCCGCTCGATATCCATGGTGCGGAAGCGGAACGGGTCCTCCGAAGCGGCGCCGCCCTGCGGCGGCGGCGGCGCGGCCGGCGCGGGCTTGCCGGCGGCGGCCTGGCGCGGATCGGCCGACGGGCGCGACGCGGCGCCGCCCTCGATCGCCACGAGCACGGGTTTGGCCGAAGGCTTCGGATTGCCTTTCAGCGTTTCCGCCGGCTTGGCCCGGGCCGGTGCGGCCTTGACCGCACGCAGGGCCGGGGCTTTCGGCCTGGCCTCCGCCGCCACGGCCGGCGGCGACTTGCTTGCCGACGATTTGGTCGCCCGGGATGCCTTGGCTGGCGCCGGAGCGGCCGCGGTCTTGGCCCGTGTCCCGGCCGGTTTCGATTTCGCTGCGGCGGCCTTGGCCGTCGCCGCCTTGCCCACCTGCGCTTTGGCGGCAGCCGGTGCCGTTGCGCCGGGCGGCGGAGATTCGGCGTCGTTCCCGGCCTTTCCGGCGCGCTTTGCCGCCGGTTTGCCGGCTTTTGCGGAGGCGCTTCTTGCCCTCGGCGTCTTCGGCTTGCTCGAATCGCGTTTCGCCATGAGCTTCCCTCCGAAATTCGCCGCTTTCGTGCCGCACGAAATCGGTCCACTTTTTGGTTGGGACATATTAGGAAGGCCACGGGCGCGCCGCCAGCGAAAGATGGCGGCGAGGCCCCCTGGAGATCGACATGCGTGAGATGACGGATCAGACCGCGACCATCCGGCGCCGGAGCCGGGCAGGCCTCGCAGCCTTCGCCCTTGCGGCGCTCGCGCTTGGCGGCTGCCAGACAGCCAATGACGGCTATCCTTCACCCTATGGTCCGTCGCGCCGGGTGCCGCTGCCGGCGGTCGCCGGCGGCGGGCTCTGGCAGCCGCAGCCGATACGCGCGACCGGTTATGGCGCGGCCACCCTGATCTCGCGCCTGCCGGAGGCGCCGCGGGTGCCGGCGCCGGCGCGCTCGTCGGAAACGCCGGAACTGTTGACGCCGGCGCAGGAGGCCGCGCGCCGGGGCGAGCTGCAGACCGCGCGCGGCGCCCATTCCGGCGCCATGGACCGGCGGCTCACCAGCTCGGGCCGTATCCGGGGCCCCGATCCGGGCTCGCGGCCGGCGATCGAGGAGGATCGCAACCCGCCGACCGAATGATCCGGCGGCGGGTCCGGCCCATTTTGGCCCGCGCGCCGCGGCCAGATGGGCCGACAGCGCATCAGACAAGCATTCCGCAGCCGCCTTCGCCGTGATAGGTGTTGCGGCGCCCCAAGGGGTTTTTCCCACCACCAACACGATCAGAACCGATGACAACGACCGACTTTCACCGTATCCGCCGCCTGCCACCTTACGTGTTCGAGCAAGTGAACAAGGTGAAGGCCGCGGCGCGAGCTAAAGGCGTCGACATCATCGATCTCGGCATGGGCAATCCGGATCTGCCGGCCCCTGACCATGTCATCGAGAAGCTCAAGGAAACCATCGGCAAGCCGCGCACCGACCGCTATTCGGCATCGAAGGGCATTCCCGGCCTCAGGCGTGCCCAGGCCGCCTATTACGAGCGCCGTTTCGGCGTGAAGCTGAACCCCGAGACCCAGGTCATCGCGACGCTCGGCTCGAAGGAAGGCTTTGCCAACATGGCCCAGGCGATCACCGCGCCGGGCGACGTGGTGCTCTGCCCCAATCCGAGCTACCCGATCCACGCCTTCGGCTTCCTGATGGCCGGCGGCGTCATCCGCTCCGTGCCGGCGACCGCCGACGACGAGTATTTCCGCGCGATGGAACGCGCGATGCAGCACTCGATTCCGAAGCCCATCGCGGTGGTCGTGTGTTATCCCTCGAACCCGACCGCGCAGGTGGCCGATCTCGATTTTTACGGCGAACTGGTCCGCTTCGCCAAGAAGCACGAGCTGATCGTGCTCTCCGACCTGGCCTATGCCGAGGTCTATTTCGACGACAGGAACCCGCCGCCGTCGATCCTGCAGGTGCCCGGCGCCTTCGACGTCGCGGTCGAATTCACCTCGATGTCGAAGACCTTCTCGATGGCCGGCTGGCGCATGGGCTTCGCTGTCGGCAACGACCGGCTTTGCGCGGCGCTCGCCCGGGTCAAGAGCTATCTCGATTACGGCGCCTTCACGCCGGTGCAGGTGGCGGCGACCGCCGCCCTCAACGGTCCCGAGGACTGCATCCGCGAGATGCGCGAGACCTATAAGAAGCGGCGCGACGTGCTGATCGACAGTTTCGGCAAGAGCGGCTGGGCCGTCCCGACGCCGCAGGCGTCGATGTTCGCCTGGGTGCCGATCCCGGAGCCGTTCAAGTCGCTCGGCTCGCTCGAATTCGCCAAGCTGCTGGTCGAAAAGGCCGAGGTGGCGGTTGCCCCCGGCATCGGTTTCGGCGAGCACGGCGACGACTATGTCCGCATCGCGGTGGTCGAGAACGAGCAGCGCATCAAACAGGCCGCCCGCAACGTCAAGCGGTTCTTCGACACCGCCGCGACGACGCTGCACAACGTGGTGCCGCTGGCGGCGGCGGGACGCTAAACCAAATCGGACATCAGCATGATCGGGGTTGTCGTCGTCGGTGCGACCGGTTGGGTCGGGCGTGAGCTGGTCAAGGCGGTGAGCGCCGCCGCCGACCTCGAGCTTGCCGGCGCGGTGGCGCGCTCGGCGGCGGGCCAGGATGCCGGCACGGTCGGCGGCCTGCCGGCGCTTGGCCTGAAGGTCGCCGAAAGCCTTGACGAGGCGCTGACCGTGCCGAGCGACGTGGTGATCGACTATACCAAGCCGCAGGCAGTGAAGGGCCATGCCCTGACCGCGCTCCGCGCCGGCCGCCACGTGGTGGTCGGCACGTCCGGTTTGACGGCCGACGACTATGCCGAGATCGATATGGCTGCCAAGGCGGCGGGGCGAGGGGTGATCGCCGCCGGCAATTTCTCGATCACCGCGTCGCTGCTGAAGCGCTTCGCAACGGTTGCGGCCCGCCATATCCCCGATGTCGAGATCATCGACTACGCCTCGGCCAAGAAGCCGGATACGCCGTCGGGCACCGGCCGCGAGCTCGGCGAGATCTTGTCCAGGATTCGCCTGGAGCCGACCGCCAAGCCGGTCGGCGAGCTCGGCGGCATCCGGGAGACACGCGGCGGCGCGGTCAATGCCGGTGGCATCGCGGTGCAGGTCCATTCGGTGCGCATGCCCTCCTATGTGCTGTCGGCGGAGGCGATCTTCGGTCTTCCCGACGAGCGGCTGACCATTCGCCACGATGCCGGTTCCTCCGCAGCACCTTATGTCGGCGGCACGCTGCTGGCGGTGCGCAAGGTCGGCGGCCAGGTCGGACTGGTGCGCGGCATCGATCACCTGATCGACTGAAGCTTTCACCGGCCGGTGCTTTTCTTGCTTTGACCGGCCAAATCGGGCAAAAGCCCGGCGCGGCGCATTGCCGCGACAAGTCGCGGATCAGCTCCTCATGCAGGACATTTTGAAGGTAGGCATTGCCGGCCTCGGCACAGTCGGCGCGTCGGTGGTGCGGCTGATGGCCAAGCGCGACAATCTCTTGAGCGAGGCCGCCGGCCGCCGCATCAAGGTGGTGGCGGTGAGCGCCCGGTCGCGCGACAAGGACCGCGGCATCGTGCTCGACGGCATGCGCTGGGTCGAGGATCCGATCGCGCTCGCCACCGATTCCGGCATCGATGTGTTCGTCGAACTGATCGGCGGCGCCGGTGACCCGGCCAAACAGGCGGTCGAGGCGGCGCTCGGCGCCGGCAAGGCGGTGGTCACCGCCAACAAGGCCTTGCTCGCCACCCATGGCACGGCGCTGGCGCGCCGCGCCGAAAAGAAGGGCGTGGCGCTGAATTTCGAAGCGGCGGTGGCCGGCGGTATTCCGGTCATCAAGACGCTGCGCGAGGGCCTGGTCGGCAATGCGATCGAGCGCGTCTACGGCATTCTCAACGGCACCTGCAACTATATCCTGAGCCGCATGGCGGATGAGGGCATTTCGTTCGAGGACTGCCTGAAGGACGCTCAGAGGCTCGGTTATGCCGAGGCCGATCCGACCTTCGACGTCGACGGTTTCGACACCGCTCACAAGCTGGCGCTGCTGACCAGCCTCGCCTTCGGCACGCTGGTCGACACCAAGGGCATTTCGATCGAGGGCATCCGGTCGATCAAGCCGGTGGACCTCAAGATGGCCGACGAGCTCGGCTACCGGGTGAAGCTGCTCGGCGTCGCGCTGCGCACCGCCGATGGCGTCGAACAGCGGGTGCACCCGACCTTCGTGCCGAAGGATTCGGCCATCGCCCAGGTCAATGGCGTGCTCAACGCGGTGGCGATCGATGCCGACGCGGTCGACCTGACCCTGGTCGGTCCGGGCGCCGGCGGCGATGCCACGGCGTCGGCTGTCATCGCCGACATCGCGGATATCGCACGCGGCCATCGCACCGCGCCGTTCATCCGGCCGGTGGCCTCGCTGACCCAGCCGACCCGGGCGCCGTTGACCCACCACGAGGGCGGCTATTACATCCGCCTCGAAGTGGTCGACCGGCCCGGCACCGCCGCCCGAATCGCCTCGCGCATGGCGCAGAACAAGATTTCGCTGGAATCGATTGTTCAAAGGCGCTCAGGTCCGGTGCGCGGCGGCACCGATCCGGCGGCGGCCGATGCGCCGGCGCCGGTCGTCCTGATTACCTATGCCACCACCGAGGCCGCGGTTCAGCGCGCGCTGAGGTCCATGGATACAGACGGCGTGCTGCTTGGCCGGCCGCAGGTCATTCGTATCGAACGCAGTTGAGACGAACATTCTCCGAGGGGATTATCGCCATGTCCGACCAAGGGCTTTCCGTTCCGAAAAATCTTGTCATCGAGCGGGTTCTGTCGATGGAACTCGTGCGGGTGACCGAACGCGCCGCGGTGGCTTCGGCCAGGCTGCGCGGACGCGGCAACGAGAAGGCCGCCGATCAGGCCGCGGTCGACGCCATGCGGCGCGAGCTGAACAAGCTGCCGATCGACGGCACCGTGGTGATCGGCGAGGGCGAGCGCGACGAGGCGCCGATGCTCTATATCGGCGAAGAGGTCGGCACCAAGCGCGGCCCCAAGGTCGATATCGCGCTCGATCCGCTGGAAGGCACGACGCTCTGCGCCAAGGACATGCCCGGCTCGATCGCGGTCATCGCCATGGCCGAGCATGGCTCGCTGCTGAACGCGCCCGACGTCTACATGGACAAGATCGCCATTGGCCCGGGCTATCCCAAGGGCCTCGTCGACCTCGATGCCACGCCGGTGGAGAACATCTACGCGATCGCCAAGGCGAAGGGCGTCAAGCCGAGCGAGATCACCGCGCTGATCATGGACCGGCCGCGCCATGCCAAGCTGATCGAGGCAGTGCGCAGCACCGGCGCGTCGATCCGCCTGATCACCGATGGCGACGTTGCCGGCGTCATCCACACGGCGAGCGTCGCCGAGACCGGCATCGACATCTATCTCGGCATTGGCGGCGCGCCCGAGGGCGTGCTGGCGGCGGCGGCGTTGCGCTGCGTCGGCGGCCAGATGCAGGGCCGCCTGATCCTCGATTCCGAGGCTAAGGTCGAGCGTGCCCGCACCATGGGCGTCAAGGACCCGAACAAGAAATACACCATGGAGGAGATGGCCTCGGGCGACGTGATCGTCGCGGCGACCGGGGTCACCGACGGCGCGCTGCTCAAGGGCGTGTTCTTCGGTCCCGACATGATCACCACCGAGACGATCGTCTATCGCTCGACCACCGGCACCGTCCGGCGCATTTTCGGCGAACACCGCCAGTTCGAGAAATTCCATCTCGATTGACATGATCAACCCGCGGCGGCTGTTCCTCGGGGTTGAACAATCGGTCCTCGGTCGCGCCTGGCGCGACCGGCTGGACGATCCGGCCCGCGCCCAGGCGCTGGCGATCGCCCAAGTCCATGACCTGCCGGACATCCTGTCGCGGGTGCTGGCCGGCCGCGGCGTCATCGCCGATGGCGTCGAGGCCTATCTCGAGCCGACCGTCAAGGCGGCCATGCCGGACCCCTCGGTTCTGACCGACATGGACCGGGCGGTCGAACGGCTCGTCCACGCGGTGGTGACGACCGAGAGGGTCGCGATCTTCGGCGATTACGACGTCGACGGCGCGACGTCCTCGGCGGTGCTGGCGCTGTTCCTGCGCGCCGCCGGCCTCGACCCGGTCATTCGCATACCCGACCGCATTTTCGAGGGTTATGGCCCGAACAGCGAGGCCATCCGGCAATTGCGCGCCGACGGCGCGACGCTGCTGGTGACGCTCGATTGCGGCACGACCAGCCACGAGGTGCTGGCGGAGGCTGGCCGGATCGGCTTCGACGTGGTGGTCTGCGACCACCACCAGGCCGATGAAACGCTGCCGGCGGTTGCCGCCCTGGTCAATCCCAACCGCCTCGACGATCTCTCCGGCCTTGGCCATCTCTGCGCCGCCGGCGTCACCTTCATGATGGTGGTGGCGCTGAACCGGGCGCTCAGGCAACGCGGCTTCTGGACGACCGGACGGCCGGAGCCGGACCTGATGCGGCTTACCGACCTGGTGGCGCTCGGCACCATTGCCGACGTGGTGCCGCTGAAAGGGCTCAACCGCGCCTTCGTGGCGCGCGGGCTCGCGGTCATGCGCAAGCGCGACAATGTCGGCCTGCGCGCGCTGATGGACGTCGCCAAGCTCGACGGCCCGCCGACGCCTTATCATCTCGGCTTCCTCATCGGCCCGCGCATCAATGCCGGCGGGCGGATCGGCGATGCCGGCCTCGGCGCCAGGCTCTTGGTCACCGACGATGCCCTGGAGGCCCAGCGGATCGCCGCCGAGCTCGACCGGCTGAACCGCGAGCGCCAGGTGGTGGAACTCGGCACCGTCGCCGAAGCCGAGGCCGAGGCGCTGGCGGCGCTTGGCCCGATGGAGGAGGGCACCGCGGTCATCGTCACCGCCGGCAACGGCTGGCATGCCGGCGTCGTCGGCCTGGTCGCCTCGCGCCTGAAGGAACGGTTCAAGCGGCCGGCCTTCGCGGTGGCCTTCACCGGCGACATCGGCACCGGATCCGGCCGGTCACTGCCGGGCGTCGACCTCGGCGCCGTGGTGCGCCAGGCGGTCAGCGAAGGGCTCCTGGCCAAGGGCGGCGGCCACGCCATGGCGGCCGGCATCACCGTGATGCGCGGTCGGCTGGCGGATTTTCGCGCCTTTCTCGAAACCAAGCTGGAGGCGAGCGTCGCGACCGCCCGCAAGCAAGATGCGCTGGCGATCGACGCGGCAACCACCGCCGCCGCGATCAAGCCCGAGCTCGCCGCCCTGATCGACCGCGCCGGACCGTTCGGCTCGGGCAATGCCGAGCCGGTGCTGGTGCTGCCGGCCCATACGATCGTTTATGCCGAGGAGGTGGGGACCGCCCATGTCCGCACCCGGCTGAAGAGCGGCGACAATGCCACCGTCGACGCCATCGCCTTTCGCGCCGCCGGGCAGCCGGTTGGCCTGGCGCTGGCCGAACACCGTGGCCGGCAGCTGCATGTCGCCGGCTCGATCTCGATCGATCGCTGGCAGGGCCGGGAACGGGTGCAGTTCCGGATCCTGGACGTGGCGGTTCCCGGACGCGGATGAGGGCGCGAGGCGGAGAGAGCGGCGCTAACCCTCGCCCACGTCTGCGTGGGAGAGGGTTAGCGCGTGACCCGCGAGCGGCCGAGGGTTCACGCACGTCCCCTACGAGCGCGACGCGGCGGCCTGGCGGAAACCGCTCAACAGCCGCAAGGCGGTCTTGCCGAGCGCCTGGCCGCCACGTGCGTCATTGCGCTCGGTTCTGGCGGTGATCGCCTGGTGCGCCTCGACGGCGACGATCCTGGCCCGCGGCGCCAGGGCCGCGTCGGCCTGGACGACGTCGCGCAGCGCCGCCAGCACCACCGGCGGTCCGGCCAGGGGACCGATGCAGGTCTGGGCGTCGTCCAGAAGGTCGCGGAAGGATGGTTTCCAGGCGGGATCGGCAAGCCGCCAACGCACGAGGGCCAGCAGGCCGTCGTCGGGCTCGATCAGCCTTGGCGCAGGGTCTTTGGCTGTCGACATCAGGTCCACGGCACACCCAATCGCATGTTATGCACTGCCAGCCGGCCAACACCCGGCTGATGGCGATTGAGCGCCGCACACCGGATTCGGGCAACCAGATACCACCATCGGGCTCGGTTTATCCACAGCCGGCCATGTTGCACCGCGAGGCCGCCACCCGATGTTGGGTTTTCCCGGGACTGGTAAGCCGATGGGCCGGCGGTTAGTCTTCTGGTGCGAACCGGCCCAATGCTCGGATCGCGTGTAGGAGGACAGCATGGGTTTCTTCGATTTCGTCAAGAATGTCGGCAAGAAGCTGGTCGGTGCCAGTGAGGCACAGGCGGCACCAGCGCCGGCCTTGACCGAGGAAGTGGCAAGTCACGGCTTCGACACCAATAACCTGCAGATCCAGTCGGCCGGCAACGAAGTGAAGGTCACCGGCCAGGTCAAATCGCAAGAAGACGCCGAGCGCATCATCCTGGCGCTGGGCAATACGGTGGGTGTCGCCAATGTCGATACCAGCCAGCTGGTGGTCAACGCGACGGCACCGGCGGCCAAGATGTACACGGTGAAGAAGGGCGACACGCTCTGGAAGATCGCCGAGGAACATTACGGCAAGGGTGCGGACTATCCGAAGATCGTCGCGGCCAACAATCCGCCGATCGTCAATCCCGACCTGATCCAGCCGGGCTGGGTTCTCCGCATTCCCTGATCGTGCTCTATTGCTGTTCGGCGGGGGCCTCGACGCTCCCGCCGTCAACGATATCACGGGGGACGTCATGGGCAGACTGACGCGCCGCGGCTTGACAGCCGCGGCTTTCCTTTGGCCATGCGCGCCGGCGCTGCTGCGGGCGCAGACATGGCCTTCGGGCACGATCCGGCTGATCGTGCCGTTTCCGGCCGGCGGATCGGTCGATGCGCTGGCAAGGCTCGCCCAGCCGGGGCTCGAGCGGCGGCTCGGCGCCACGGTGATCGTCGAGAACCGGCCGGGGGCAGGGGGCAGCGTCGGCGCCAATATGGTGGCGAAATCGCCGGCCGACGGACTGACCTGGCTGTTCGTCTTCGACACCCATGCGGTCAATCCGACACTGCTGCCCTCGATGGGCTTCGATGCCAATCGCGACCTCGATCCGGTCATGCTGATCGGTACCGCGCCGATGGTGATCACTGCCCATCCGGGCCAGCCCTATCGGACGCTCGCCGACATCATCGCCGCGGCCAGGGACAAGCCCGGCACCATTCCCTACGGCACGATCGGCAATGGCAGCCTCGGCCATCTCGCCATGACGCTGCTGGCCAAACGCGCCGGGGTGCGGTTCAATCACATTCCCTATCGCGGCGGCGGGCCCCTGGTGAATGACGCGCTCGGCGGTCACGTGCCCTTGGCGATCGCCTCTTCCGCCGTGCTGGCCGCCCATCTCGCCGCGGGAACGCTCCGGCCGATCGCCCAGACCGGCACGGCGCGCGCCGCGACCCTGAGCGCGGTTCCAACCGTCGCGGAGAGCGGCTTTGCCGGTTTCGAGGCCGAAGCCTGGTGGGCGGTGTTCGCGCCGGCCGGCACGCCGGCCGCCATGGTGCAGCGATTCAACGCCGAGCTGACCGCCAGCTTCCGTGACGAATCGATCCTGCGCCAGCTCACCGAAAACCAGCAGGTGAAGCTGATGACGGCCGGCCCCGCCGAGCTCAAACGCTTCTTCGAAGGCCAAATGGCCATATGGGGTCAGGTGGTCCGGGAAAATTCGATCAAGGCCGACTGAAAACTTTGCCGGGGTGGGTTGATGACCGGCCGGAACCCCCCTATAAACCGCCCCGCCGCACTGCGGTCGCGCTCCCTTCGTCTAGAGGCCTAGGACACCAGCCTTTCACGTTGGGTACAGGGGTTCGAATCCCCTAGGGAGCGCCAATTCTTCCCGAATTCCTGTTTTTGCAAGGCGCGGGCAGCTTCAACGGGCTGTCGGCGCGCGGTCGGAATCGGCTGCGCCGGCCGCCGCCAGCAGTCTCCGTCGGAGCCCTGGGCCGCGGACAGTTCACGCGGCAGGGACAGCTGCCTGTGCCCGGCGCGCGCGGGCGAAGCTGCCCGGTGAGCACCCGACGCGGCGACGAAACGCGGCGCTGAAGGCGCTGGCGGATTCATAACCGATCTCGTCGGCGAGGTGGTCGAGCGATGTTCCACCTCGGCCGAGGGCGTCCTGGGCCAAGGCCATGCGCCATCGGGACAGATATTCGATGGGCGCGCAGCCGAGGGTCCAGCCGAACCGCGCGGCGAAGGCCGAGCGCGACATGCCGGCGAGCTTGGCGAGCTCGGCCACGGTCCAGCCGGCCCGGACGTTGCCATGCAGCGCCCGCAGGACCCGCGCCAGGACAGGGTCGCCCATGCCGCGCAGCAGGCCGGCCGGCAAGGCGTCCGCGCCGGCCCTGCGCCAGCGCAGCGACTCCACCAGCATGACCTCCAGAAGGCGCTGCAGGATCATGTCCTTGCCCGGATGATCGGACGCGCATTCCTCGATGATCAGCTCAATGATGCGACCCAGTCGCTCGGTGCCGCCTTCGGACGCATGAATGTGAATCATGGCGGGCAGCAGCGCGGTGAGCAGCGGCGCGTTGACCGTCTCGATCCGGAAGGCGCCGCCGAGCATCCGGAAGTCGGGCTCACCCTCCTGGTCGCCATGCCGAACGGCGGTGTCGGTGGGATCGCGAAGAACACAATCGGCATCCGGCTGGCTGGACAGGGTGAAGGCCGGAGTGGCGGGCAGCAGCACGAAGTCTCCGCGCGCGAGCTGCACCGGCGCGTTGCCGTCGATCCCCAACCAGCATTGCCCCGAGAGCACGATTGCGAAGCCCGGCAGTCCGTAGGCCGCATAGCGAACCCCCCAGGTGCCGCGCCCGGTGATCGGCTTCGACACCGCAGTGTGCGGGCGGAGCAACGCGATGAGCTGACTGAGGGGATCCATTCTGGACGATCCATAACAAACAATGGACGTTCAATTATGGATCGTCCTGAATGATCTGTCCATTCTCAAGGGAGGAAACAGCCACGGGAGAACCTCAAGTGACCAAGACAATCCTCATCACCGGAACCTCATCGGGTTATGGCAAGGCGATGGCCGAGCTGTTTCTCGATCGTGGCTGGAATGTCCTCGCGACGATGCGCCGGCCCGATCCTGGCGTGTTCGCGACGACGTCGGAGCGGCTGAAACTGCTGCCGCTCGACGTCACCGAGGCCGACAGCATCGACACGGCCATTGCGGCGAGCGTTGCAGCCTTTGGTGCCATCGATGTGCTGGTCAACAATGCCGGCCTCGGCCTGGCCTCGGCGGTTGAAGTCACCCCTGATAGCACGGTGCGTGAGATCTTCGAGACCAACACCTTCGGCGTGTTCGCAACCTGTCGGGCCATCATTCCGCACATGCGCAAGCAAGGCGGTGGCGTCATCATCAACGTCACGTCGAGCGCCGGCATCGCCCCCATGCCGCTTGTCGCCGTCTACGCCGCCAGCAAATGCGCGGTCGAAGGTTTCACCGAGTCGCTGTCCCACGAGTTGGACCAGTTCGCCATCAAGGCCAGGCTGGTGGAGCCCGGCTATGCGCCGACCACCAGCTTCACCGCCAATGGCGGCGCGCGCATGCAGGGATTGATCCCGGCGGACTATGGGTCTTTTGCCCAGGCCTGTTTCGAGAAGATGGCCCATTATCCGACGGCCTATTGCACCGAGGCCGAGGTTGCCGAGGCCGTCTTCGCGGCTGCGACGGAGCAGGGGAGCAAGCTCCGTTATCCGGCCGGAGCCGACACCAAGCTCGTCGCGGCCCTACGCTGGACAACCTCTGAAGATCACTATTGGGAGAGGATGCGCGAGATGTTCAGCCCGGGGCGCGCGTCCTGACACCCGGGGCCCGCGAGATCGGCGGGCCCGTGTCCCCGGGCCATTCTGCGCCGTCGTGTCCGGCGGCGGCGCGGGAGTGGCCGATGATACGCCACCGATGTCAGCTTTTCCGATCGGCGCCAGCGGACGTCTATGGCGCCGGCACAGCCGGGTAAGACCGGAGCGACGCGTCCAACAGACGGATCAGTTCTCCGACCCGCCCACCGCCATGCGGGGCGCCCGGGTAGTGCCTCAGGACGTCCACCACCACGGAAGGCGCCAGGATCCGTGCCTGCGCGATGTAGTCGGCTCCGACGGCGGGATCGTCGCCCGCGGAGAGTTCGAGCGCTCGTGCGGCATGAGCGGCCGATCCGAGGATGTGCTTGACCTGGGTGGCTTCGGCCAGGGGGTGGAGGAAGGCCGCACCGGCAGCAGCCAGCGCCGCGCGCGCAGCGTCGCTCGCAGCCGCCTGTCCTGCATCGCGCGCCTCTTGAGCCGCCCGGTGTGCCGCCCAGGCGCTGTCTCGTAGCGTCTTGGTCCGCTCGGCTCCTTCAGCGAAGGCCTGCGCGGCGTCGATCGCGGCGTGTGGGCGCCGATCGCCAGGGCGTTCGCGTTCGAAGACCGCCAATGCAGGCCGCGCGCACGCCACCCCATAGCCGGCAACCTCTCGCAGCTCGGGCCGGCTGAGTTCAATCATGGTGGGGTCATCTGCCATGGCGTCATCGGATGTCCCATCCGTCGGCAAGGCAAGCGGGATGGCAAGGCTGCGCAGGCCGGCGCCGCGGCCGTGTCGATGATATCTTCGCGGCGAGATCAGCGCGCAGGCGTCGCAGCCGGCGGCGCTTGAACCAGGCCTCGACCTTGCATGTTGGGTTTGATGACCGGCAATTTCAGCGCGCTGGTGCGAAGATTTATGGCGACCTCCTCGGCCGTCGTGAAATCCGCCATATCCCGAACGGTATGGTCCCACCACAAGGCAGCCACGCCTGCCGCGTAAGGGCAGGCCGCACTGGTTCCATCCATCGCAACGAGCCCGCCACCAGGTTTGGCGCCAACGATTTCGGTCCCCGGACCGAGGACAAAGGGATCGATGTTCGAGAAGGGCGGAATGATCCAGCCGCCTTGTTCTTGCCCAGCCGCACCGACGGGGATGACACCGCTGATGCTCGCCGGGACGCCCGCCCTGACGCTATACGGTTTGACTGCCGCCCGGCGGCTCTGGTTGCCAGCGGCTGCGACGATCAGAGTGCCGGGCCACGTTTCGCTTTTGTGGGTCAGAATGTCGATCTGCAGCTGCAATTGGTTCGCGGCCTCTCGATAGCGAACCAGCGTCTCCCAGATCGCCGCGGGCTCCTCCCAGTCCGCGGTCTTGAGCCTTCGGAACATCGCCTCGAAATCGAAGCTCAGCGACATCGAGGCAATGTTCGCGCCGTTCTCGTAGGCCCAGGCCAATGCGTTGACGATGCAGCCGGTGGAACTAGCGCCGTGGTCGTCGAACACCTTGGCGACCAGGGCCTTCCGGATGGCTGGCGCGACCCCGATCCTGACGCCGTTGACGGAGCGGCCGAAGATGAGGCTCGCGCAATGGGTGCCATGACCAGATACATCCGTCGCGCTGCCGCCGGCGAAATTCTCGGTGACGAGTTCCATGCCACGAAACGCCTCATGCTTGTGGTCGATGCCGGAATCGAGCACGGCAACGACGACCTCCGCAGCCTTGCCGTCGAGGTGGCCGGCATCGGCGCCGACCGCCGGAATGCCCCAGCCGTGGCCCGCGGCGGCGGCCGCCGCGACGGCGGCGGCACTCGCCGGCTCGCTCGATTGCATCACGATCTGCGTGACCGGAAAGGCGCGGGAAAGGGTGTTGCGCGGATCCGCCGCGGCCTCCTGGGCCTGGTTTGGGGTCAGCTTGGCGGTTTCCGAGACGATCCGCGGACGATCGGTCGCGGATGCCAGGTCGAAGACCTCGCCGACCGGAGCTCGGAGCCCGCTCAATCCGCCGGACGGCTTTTTGGTCGGCAGGTTTTCGATGCGCAGAACCACATAATCTTCGATGTCGTCGTGCACGGTCACCTCCCCAGATCGATCCAGACTTCCATCGTGCTTTCCGGCGGCCTGGCCGGGAGATCCAGGAGCGGGCTCAGGGCGAGCGGCCGTCCGTTGTTGTAGACGGCGAGACGCTGCGCCACCTCGGTCGCCATCGGCCTGTCGGCGGCATAAAAATACCTGACCTCGGAGCGCCCCCGCGCAGTCTCGATCTGTTCGGCCGCGGGCACCTGAAAGCCCGCGTCGGCCAGGACCTTGCGCAGATCCGGAACACGCGCGGCGTCCCCGACATATTGAACAAAGACATTGGTGCAATATTGCCGGGCTGTTTCCACGGGCGCCCAAAGCTGATCACCGGTGCTTCGCCGGCGGGCGGCGACCGGCCCACGGATGGTCACCGCGGCGTCGACCGGAACGACACCGATCTGCCTTGCCATAAGGTAGTTCGCCGTGGGTTCGCCAGCGCGCAAGCGGACATTGGCGGTCAAGGTCAGGGTCTTGCCGACCGCGGCGTCGCCAGCCGAGGGAAGCGGCACGACCTTCGGATTGTCGGCACTGCCGAGCCATAGATGACCTTGGCAGGTTGCGCGTGGATCTGCCGGTCTGATCGACCTCTGCGAGGTCGCCACGATCTGCGAGCGGATGTCGCTGCCTTGGCCTCCCGGCCTGCGCTGGACCGCCAGACGCGCCAACTCCTCGGGCTGTGCGTCGCCATAGTCGCGCAGGAATTTCCGCAGTGGTTCGATTTCGCCCTGGTTGAGGCCATCCAGACTTGCGCGCGCTTCGGCCTTGATGCGGTCCAGCTCGGCGCGCGCGGATGCGATCGCGACCAAGCTCTCCTGCTGAACCTGCCGTACGTAATAGAACGGCATGGCAATGATGACCGCCAGGACCAGCGAAACGGCTGCGGCCAGCCCCATCCGGTCACGCCGTCGGCTTCTGTTTTCCTTCGCCTCGCTCGCGAAGATGAGCTCGTCGAGCGTGGCGGATCGCCCCCGATAATTGCGCGCCTCGTCAAGGGCGCGGCCGGAGATCAGGTAACCCTCGGCCTTGTCATGACTTGCCCAGAGCCGGGCAATCTCACGCATTCGGAGAAAGCTCCGGTTGGCCTTGCGCGCCTCGATCAGCCAATCCCTGAGCCGCGACCAGTTGCCGATCAGGGTCTCATGCGTGACGTCGTACCAGTCCTCGGTGCGCGCGCGGCTGTTCTCGACCCTGAGCAGCCCGGCTTCGGTGAAGCGGTCGAGTACACGATCCACCGCTTCGGGGTTGCGGTTGCTCCGCAGTTCGCCGCGGCTGCGCGGCTGGCGCATGAACTCGCGATCGATGCTGAAGGCGACCAGATCCAGGAACAGGTCGCGGGTGAGTTCCTTGTCCTCATCCGACAGCTCGGCATAGACCCGTTCGGCAGCCCGTTTCAGCGCCTCTCGCGGCGGGCCCACCTTCTGCGCAATGGCGCGCGATATCCAGTTCGTGTTGCCCGATCTGGCCGCATGCCACATCTCGTTCAAGGTGAACTGGAGCAGAGGCAAGCCCGTCGGTTCACCTGCGATGGATTTGACCAGCTCGTCGCAAACGCCATCGGCGAAACGAAGGCCGCTCCCGTCGGCCGTTGCCATGATGATGCGCTTGAGTTCGGCGGGCGACATCGGTGGAGGCGAAAACCGGGCACCCCGCTGATTGGCGAGGAGACCAAGTTCCGGGAGCTGGCGCAGTTCGTCGAGGTAATCGTTGCGCAGCCCGATGACCACGTGGCTGTCGGCGGGCAAGCTGGCGATCGCGCGCGCAAAGGCGTCACGCCCCGGATTCGGCGCGGCCGAGGTCAATATTTCCTCGAACTGGTCGATGATCATCAAGACCGGCTTGCCGAACCTGGCCTCGAGCAGCGCGCCCAGGATGTCGGGTTCGCTCTCGATCTGCTGCCGCGCCTTCCGCACCGCTTCGCCATTGGCCGCGGGGTCGAGCAGGATCTCGATCACCTCGTCCAGGGGATTGGAGGTCGGGGCGCTGATATGCACCAGGGCCAGTTCGCCATTGTCCCCAATGACGCCGCGCTTCCTGAGCTCGGGCAGAAGTCCCGCTGATATCAGAGAGGTCTTGCCGCTCCCCGAAGGTCCGGTGACGACCACGAGCGGCCGCGCCAGGACCCGGTCGGCAAGCGCCTTTGACGCGCCTTCGCGGCCGTGGAAGTTTGCCGCGTCTTGTTCCTCATAGGCCCTCAATCCCTTGAATGGCGAGGTTTCGCCAAGCTTCGGGAGGCCCTTTTCATCGAAGGGAGCGAGGTTGGGACCACCCGCATCTCCCGGGACGGACCTGCCGAGGCTCGTCAGCTCGGTCGTCCAGAAGTCCAGCGCGGATTGAGCCAGCTCCCGTTCCTGCCGGGACCAGAGACGTTGACCGGTGGCGATCGTCTTCGTGATGAAGATGTCGACGTCGCCGGGGTCGGGCCTGTCCTGCCTGGCCTTGAGTTTCTCGCGCCAGGCGCGCATCCGCTTCAGGTTCTCGTCCTGAAGCTCCTGGAGCGTTTCGAAACCGGAATAGTCGGTCGCAGCATCGGTCATGACGGTTATCCCCTCACGAAGGCGAGAAGAGCGTTGATGGGCTGTCCGAGTTCGGCGATCTGACGTGCCTGCTTGAGCAGATCGCGATCCGCGTCCGAGAACGCCCGCATGGTTCGGCGCCGGAACCGTCCGAAGACCTCGGGCGCATCGTCCCATCGACCCGCCTTGACCGCAGCGTCGAGTTCTTCGCCGCAATCGGCGAGATCGTTGAGAATCGGGGAGTTCAGGTCGTCGCCGCAGAGCTGTTGCACCTGATCCAGGGTCGGCTCCCAGGATTCGGTAAAGGCGACCGGCGCCTGAACGACCTCGTCGATGACAAGATCCTCCAGCAACATCTGGTCGTTCTCGCTCGCCTGCCATCGGCCATGGCGACGGACGTGGCGTTGCAGCTCCTCCTTGATCCTGATCGCTTCTTCGGCGCGCGCGTCGCGATTGCCGATGGGACCCGCGACGGCCGCGAAGTCCATGGAATCGGCCAAGAGCTGGCGCAATTGGTCGAAATCGATCCGGTCGGCTTCGGCCCGCAATGCCTCGTTCAGGCTCTGCATCCGCTGGCGGACGAGCCGGCGGATTTTCAGGATTTCGCGTCGTCCATCCGCTTGCGGCGCGCTCAAGCGTGCCGCGAGCTCCCGCATTTCGTTCAGCCAGGCGAGCTGCGCGGTTGCGCCGTGCAGTCCATCGGGCGGCAGCGCGCTGGCGCTGGCGGTCGGCTCGTCCAGCTTCAAGGCAAGGGTGTCGGCCGCCTCGGTAATTTGGCTTCGGCGCAAGCTGCCTTTCAGCGGAGCCGCGGCCAGCAGGCCGGGCAGGGAACCGGTCTGCACGTTGTGCAGGAATTCGTGCAGTTCCTTGTAAATCTGAAGTCGCCTGAGCGCCGCTGAAATGCCGTCGAGTACGTGTGCCGATGCCCTCAGAAAATTCCGCACCGCACCGTCGTGATCGGCGGCCTGGCGCAAGGCCATCAGACGATCCTGCAACACGTTGAAGGCGGATCTCGTCGGCGCGGGGCGGATAACACCGCCCTGTCCCCTGGCGACGATGTCGGCGCGAACGAGGCCGATCGGGATACCGCGGCGCTCGGCATCGCTGCGCCAGTTGTGCAGGGCGATGAGGTTCCAGTCGTCGTTGAAGCAGGGTGACCCAGAAGATCCGGGCAGCGCTTCGGGGGTGTAGATCAGCCGGTTCTTTGCCCCCGAAAGGAAACCGGTAACACCGGCTCCGTCGGAGTTGATGCAGGCCGGCTGACCCAGGGGGTGCTGCACGAGGTTGACCCGTTCCCGGCGGATCGGCGGCTGAATTTCGGGGAGCGTGATCCAGCCGCGCAGCAGGCCGAGCGGCGTATAGGTCTGAGCGAATGGTCGTGCCAGCCTGAGCAGGGCATAGTCGAGCTCCGCCGGGGCTGGATGGGCTGTCGCTCCCGGCTCCTTGCGCTCCCACGCGGAGGCCGGGCTGGAGGCCAGGCACATCAGGGCTTCGACCGTCTCGCCTGGCTGGATGGTTCCGTCCTGCCGAACATCGTAGTCGAACCGGCAGGTGACCGATTTCTGCAGGTTGACGCCATCGGCCGCCAAGGCATCGACCAGCGCCAACACGTGGTGATTGGTCAGCACCGCCTCCGGACCGACCAGGAAGCCGGTGCCCTGGGGTTGGCCATCGACCTCGATCCGGCAGACGGCATAGATCGCCGATACTTGCCGCTCGATATAGCCCAGCCTCGCTTCAAATTCTGGCATGGCGACCCTCCGTTCAGGCGTCGCCGGCGCTCAACGCCGACAACCGCACGCGCCGATAGCCCGGCGGTGGCGCATCGCCGCGCGCGGCGAGAATGACGGTTTCGGCCTTGGCCGACTTTTTCGGGTTGATCGGCCGTGCGCGGTCCCAGTCGATGTTGAAAGCTTCGGCGTAATAGGCCGCCACTTCGTCGTCATAGAAGATCAGCGACGCATCGCGGTTCAGCGTCACGCCTTCACCGCTCCAGTTGTGGCTGCCGATCAGCACGCGCCTGCCGTCGACGATCATTCCCTTGGTATGATGGTTGTCGATCTGACGCAGTCGGCCCGCGATGTCGACGCCCTGCGCCTTGAAGTGCCAGGCGGCGTGGGTCGGATTGCTGAGGTGGCTGCCGCCGGTGCGCAGGATGACGCGGGCATGGGCGAGCGTCCTCAGCTTGTCGGTCAGGACGGCGATGAGCTCGTCGATATAGCCTCGGTCGTCGTCGGGCCGCGACGGCATGCCGATATAGGGGATCTGGAACAGCAGGCTGTGCCGGGCCGAGCGCATGAGTTCGAGGACGGCCTCCGAATAGACCGCGCCGCGCTGGTCCGGTGTCAGCAAGGGGCGGACGCGGATAGGCCGGTCGATCTCCCTGGGCTCGAGGATTTTCGACGGCGGCTTCCGCTCGGGCACGACGGATTCGAGGGCCGCGATCGGCACGTCGACGAGGGGATCGAGGTCGCTTGCTTCCGCCAGCACTTGACCGTTCAGCTCAACTGAACGCGCGAAGTCCTGCTCGATATGGGCGCGGAAGCGCTTGGCGAGCGTCGGGCTCGCCATCACCACATGCCACTCGCGATTGCCCGGCAAGTCCTTGCGGCCGGCATTGTCGCGCATGTCCTGCGTGACGACGGGCTGGCTGGAGCCGTGTTTCCAGTTGCCGGACGAGAGCCAGATCGTATCGTCCTGCCGGACGCTGACCTTGATGTGATAGGCCCGCGCGACGAGGCCGCGCGCGCCTTCCCGCGGAACGATGGCGTGGAAGCGCCCGGCATAGGCCGTCCGCCATGCGTCGAAAACGGCCTCGCGATCGAACTCGCCGTCTTTGCCGGCAGCGTCGGACAAGGTGACGATGTCCATCACCAGGCGGACATCCGCGCCGGCTTCGAGGCGCTCCTCGATGGCCTCCTTGATATGTTCGGCGTGGAATTCGTAAATGGCCGACACGAGTCCGGTCGTCACGCCGCCGAGAAAGGCCTTGAGCTCATCCCAGGAATATTCCGGCCCGACGTGAAGCCGGACACGCATGGGCTCATTGACCGTCTCGAACGAGAAGGCATCGCCGCTGCGGTTGGTGTCGTCATAGGCAATCGAGGTGATCGCCTCGGGGCGGATCACCGTGTCCATCTGCTCGGTCAGATCGGCCGCGTCATAGCGAACCCGATAACCCATGAACGTCGCCGGCGCGGCGGCCGCGCCCAAGCGCCACTGGTCCGGATGCACCGAGGCCGCGATGCAGGGCTCCTCGCCAACCGTTTCATCCGCGTCGAGAAAGCCGGCGCGAACCGCCACGATGCCGTTCGGACGCTCGCTCCAGAAGGCGCTGACGGCCGCCGCCAACGGGGCCGGCCTGACGCCGTCACCGGCATCCGGCGTCGCCACGGTGGTTCCGAACGCCAGCGAGGGCTGGCCGACACTGACGGTGATTGTCAACGGGATGGTCCAGCTTGCCGAACCGGTGGTCGGGTTCGCTCGCACCGGCGCCGCGCCGGCATCGTCGTCGCTGGAAGGCCGGCGCAGGCCCGGTTCGCCGCCGGATGTGTCGGCCTTGCCGCCGGTCTCGACCGATATCGGCGCCAGCCAGCGGCGCCTGTTCACATAGTCCTGCAGCACGCTCGCCCGAACCGCGAGATTGCGCTCCCGCCATATGCCCGCAAAGTGCAGCCCGACCGCAAAACCGCGTGCCGGATCGTAGACGACGCAGCCCGAATTGCCACCCATTGTCGTGCAGTCGTGCGAGGCGGAAGCATCCGTCGATGCCATCACCAGCCCGGGCGCGACACGCTTGACGTTGAACTGGCTCTGATAGAGGCGGCGCATCAGGGCCTGGTCGGGTATCGCGGCAGGGTCGCCTTCGGCCGGATAGCCAATGGCGCAAACCGCGGTTCCCGCTGCGGCATCCGTCTTTGCGACCGGAATGGCCTTCGGCCTGTCGCCGGTTGCCGCGCGGCGCACGCGCAGGAATGCGATGTCGTTGGGCCCGCTCTTCGGTTCGATGTAGAGGACGCTCTCGACCGCGTAGGCGCGGGTGCCGTCGAGGCCGTCATCGCCCTTTTGGCGCTTTGTGTCGAGCGTGACCGCGATCGGTTTGCCGGCGGCACCCGCGGTGAATTCGAATTGTCGGCCGTTCGGTTGGGCGATCAGCACCGCGACGTGGCGGTTGGTGACGACGATGTCCTCGTCGATGAACCAACCCGTCCCGAGATAGTCGCTGCCGCCCGGGAAGCCCGACACGTTGACCCGTCCGACAAGCGGCAGGATCGGCTGGATGTCCGCCGCGCGCCGCTGCAGGAGGTCGACCATGCCCTGCGCTTCTCGGCTGAGGTTCGGCAGATCGGCGAAATCGATCCTGTCGGCCTTGGCGAAGAGAACCGGCCGGCTCTCGCTGACGATCGTCTCCAGCGCCACGTGGATCTGGCTGTCGCTGTCGCCTGATGTCGCTTCCATTGTCGGCGCGCCGGCCAGTGCCTGGGCGAGGCGATCACTGAGGTGCTGAGCATCCTCCGGATTGCGCCGCCGCAGTTCGTCGAGGAACCGCCGGTTCGCCTCGGTGAGCTGTTGGGTTGTCGTCATGACTGCCCTTCCGAATCCGTGTCGATGGACTGGGACAAGCTCCGGCGCGGTCGCGGCCGGGCCGGTGGCGGTGCCTGATCGGTCGTGATGGCGGTGATCGCCCCTCCCGAAAGGCTCGAGATGCGTTTGAACCCGCCGGGCAGGTCCAGTCCGTCGAGGCGGATGAGCGCACCGCAACGATCGAGCGTGGCGCGCAAGCCGCCGCCGCCGGAGCGGGCGAGGGCAGAACCATCTCGATTGTGGGTCTCGGCGTTGGACATGGATCGGTCCTTCGGAATTGGCGCAGCGACGGTGGAGGGAGGCGGCCGCGGCAGGAGGTCGTCGGCCTGTGCAGGGCCCCGCGACCGCCCCCTCCGTCCGCCGCTAGGGCAGCTTCGAGCGCGACGCCCGTCGCGCTGCATCTTTGCGGGCGGCCGTCCGCGGCCTTGCCGCGGCTGCCGGCGTTTCCAGGGTATTGGCGGCGCGCCGGTCCAACACGCTGGCGAGGTCGATGATGCGGCCCTGATTCCACTTCACCTTGCCGTCGGCATCGGCGGGGTAGACCGTTGCCTTGCCGCCACCGGAATAGTGCCCCTGGGCGAACAGCTTCTGCTCTTTCTTGCGTCGCGGGATGATCTCGGCGGGCCTGCTCCAGTTCATGAACTGGGCCGCCGCCGACTGCCGGTCCCCGGCATTGAGCGATTGCACCAGGGAGGCTCTCCTGATGCCGCCGGTGTTGAAATGGAACGACACGAGAGCGTCGAACTCGGTCTGCGAGACGGCGACCGTCAGCACCGAGCGGACATCCGCCTCATATTTCGCGATGTCGCGCCGGAACAGGTCATAGACCTCGGCAATGGTCATGGTGCCCAGGAAGGCTACCGGATTGGGTGGGCCGGCCGATTTGGTGTGGCCGACGCCAATGGTCCAGACGCCGACGGAATCCTTGTAGCGGGTCTGCACGATCCCTTCGTGGCCGATGAGCTCCATCAGCCCCTCGCGCGATACGCTCTGCACCGCGGCGAGGCTCGCCTTGGCCGGTCTGTTTCTTGCGCCGGCGGTCGCGGCGGCGGATTTTGGGCTGGTTGTCATGTGCTGCGCTCCCGGTGATGCGATCATCCCGCCGAAGGCTTCGACGGCGATCGGAACGGTGGTCAGAGAAAGGCTGCGAGCGAGGCGGTCAGCGGCGTGGCCGCGAGGAACTTCATGTTGACGAAGCCGGCATGTCTGTCGGCGCCGTCGATGCCGACCGACGCCCAGCGCGTCAGATAGCGCTTTCGGCCCGACGCATTCGGGTCGATGCAATGGCTCCTCGGGCCATAGGCGATCGAGCGGACATGGACCTCGCGGCCATTCTGCAATTCGGCGACGACGGCGGTCTCGGCCGAGGGGCCGCGCCTGAGCCTGAGCCTGCCGTCGGGTGATCTGACGGTCGTACGAAAGCCAAGGCGGGGTGCGCTGGCGATCAGCACGTTGAGGCCGGCAATGTCGAACAGCGGGCCGGGATCGAATTTGCCCATGATGGCGATGTCGTGGTGGCCCACCACCTCCTGGATGTCATAGGTGTCGATGATGTCCCGGACGATGCGCTTGCAGGCGGCGAGCTGCGGCCTGGGATAGGTCTCCCAGCGCTGCATGGATGGATCGTCCGGATTGTAGATGAGCTGGCCCGGTGCGTTCGGCGACGAAGCGTCGAAATCAAAACCTTTGTTCATCAGGCAGATGCCGACCGAGCCCAGTTGGACCGAATGGCCGAGCCCGACATTGCCTGCGGCCTTCCAATTGCTCAGGCCGGGATGGGCGGCGCTCTCGGTGAACCGGCGCGTCTGAAAGGCCTCGCCATCCTTCTCGATCAGGATGTGGTAGCTGAGCCGCTGGCTGTTCAGCGCTTCGACGGCAGCAGCCACGGTGTTGGTCACCGAATAGTGGATGACGACGAGGCGCGGCGTCTGATTGGCCCCGTTATGCAGCAGGTTGATCCTGTCGATGCCATCGATCCAGTGGTTCGTGATGCTCATGGTTTCGCCTCTCGAAAGTGGTCGCTCCTCGGGAAGGGCTGCCATTCCAATCGTCTGTTCGTGTCGCAGGTCGGGAGCTAGGGGACCTGGATTTTCTGGATGGTCTTCCTGACGCCCTCGATCGTGTCGGTGGCGTTCTCGATGCTGAGCGACGACCGCTCGAGTTCGGCCACCGGAACGGCGTCGATGCTGCCGATGAAGGCCGCCATGCCGACCAGCAGGAGGCCCGCGACGGAGGCGAAGCCGACCTTCGCGGTGGCCTCGGCACTGAACGCCTTGTCGAGCACATGCCGAATGAAACCGACAAAAATGGTCGTCGCGACCGTCGCGGTGGTCAGGACCATGCTCGGCGGCAGGCCCGAGGTGCTCAGCGCGTTGCCGGCGGCCTGTTCGCTGCGCCGCATTCTGCCGATCTGCCAGCCGACAAAAGCCAGGACCACCGCGCCGATACATGCCGCAAAAAAGTACTCGGTCCGCATGAGCCCCCACCCGCTGCGTTCGGTCGAGGCTGGTGTGCCTGCCTCGTGTCTCAAGTCAGGGTAGGGCGCTGCCGTGATCCGATCGTGAGCGCCAAGGCGAGGTTCCGCCGGCGGCTGCAGCGTCCGATAACGGGACTGTTCTTATCGTAGGCAATATAATACCTTGTTCACGGGTGGATGAACTTGCGTACGGACTTCAGGCGTCGCCACGGCTGATGTCGTTTCTCATCGGCTGAAGAAGGCAGGGACGGTGCTGATGCTATCGATCGTGGCGCTTGGCGGTTTTGATCTTGCCATGGCCGGAAAACGCATTGAGTTGCGCAGCAAAAAGGCACAAGCACTCCTCGTTTACCTGTTGCTGAATCCGCTTCCCTCCGACACGCGTGAGCGGTTGTGCGGGCTCTTGTGGAGCGAGTTCCCTGAAGACAAGGCGCGCGCCTCGCTGCGGCAAGTTCTGCACGGGCTTCGGGAGACCCTGGAGGCGAACGGCTTCGCCGGCTTCGCGCCGGACCGGGACGTGGTCCGGCTGGAACGCCAGGCCGTCGCATTCGATGTCGCGACGACGCTGGACCGGCTGGACCGGGGTGAGGTTCCCGCCGTCCTCACCGCGATGTATGAGCCGCACGAAGCCCTGCTTGCCGGTTTCGACGGCCTGGATCCAGGCTTCGACGTCTGGCTGGCCATTCATCGACGCCTGCTGCGCGAGCGAATGGATCGGGCGCTGCTGGCGCTGGTCGACGGCGATCTCGGCGATGAGCGGACGATTGCGGCGGCAACCGCGCTGGTCAATATCGACGCCACCAACGAACATGCCTGCCGACAGCTGATGAAGGCGCGCGCGGCGCGCGGCGAACTGGCCGCCGCGCTCAAGGTCTACAAGCAGCTTTGGGATCATCTGGCCGACGAGTACGACGAGGAGCCGTCGCCGGAAACCCAGGCCCTGGCGGTTCGCCTGAAGAGCGCGCCGCCACCGGCGCCATTGGCTTCGACCCCGGCCGCCCCGCCGGCCGAACTGGTCGACACCGCGCCAGCCAATCTGCGGATGAAGGCGCCGCCGCAATGCGCCGTGGTGGTCGCGCCATTCGACACCCGGGGTGTCAATCCGCAATCGGCCTATCTGGTCACCGGGCTTCGGCAGGAACTGATCTCGAAGCTCGTCCGTTTTCGCGAATGGGCGATCATCGATGGCCAGCACGTGCCGGCCGGCCCGCCGGCCGCGTTCCAGACGCGCTGGCCGCAGCAGATCTGGATCGACGCCTTCGTCATGCAGGCCGGTAGCCAGCTCAAGATCAATATCTCCGTGCGCGAGCATCCGGCGGCGAGCCTGATCTGGAGCGACAGCTTCCGGTTCAATCTCGACAGCTGGTTCGATATCGAACGCGAGGTGCTGGCGCGTATCGCGACGACGATGAACCTGCATATCTCGACGGCCCGGCTGTTGAATTCGTCGGGCGCGCCGGATGTCTCGCTGGCGATCTACGACCGATGGCTGCGCGGCCAGACCATCATCATGAACTGGAAGCCGGAGCGGGATAAGGCCCGCGGCATCTACCAGGCCATTCTGAAGGACTCACCAAATTTCTCGCCGGCCTATTCCAGCCTGGCGCAACTGGAGAGCATGGAGCACCTGGCACTGCCGGGGGTCTTCCGATCAGCCGAGCGCGAGGCCGCCGGGCTTGAACATTCGCGCCAGGCGGTGCGCTGCGACCCGTTCGATTCCCGGGCGCATCTGGCGCTCGGCTGGGCCTCGGCGATGAACCGCCAGTTCGATCAGGCCTATGCGGCCTTCACCATGGCGCTCGAGCTGAACGAGAACGATCCCTGGACGATCAATTCGGCCGCGCTCGGCTGCGCCTATTGCGGTGATGTCGACTATGCCATCGCCACCGTCCGCAAGGCCCTGACATGGGGCCTCAAGCCGACCGCCTTCCATTCCGCCTATCAGGGGGCGGTGCGCTTCATGGCCGGCGACTATGCCGGCGCGCTCTCGGCCTATGAGCAGGCCGGCGACATCATTGGCGATCTCGCCGCCTGGAAGGCGGCGACGCTTGCTCATCTTGGCCGTGGCGAAGAGGCGCGCCTCGCCATCTCGCATTTCGTCGAACAGACGCGGGCGCGCTGGGCCTCGACGGAGCTGGCGACGGAAAGCCGGCTGGCCGCCTGGTTCCTGCATGCCTTTCCGATCAAGGAAAGGCATGTCTGGGAAAGCCTGAGAGAAGGCGTCGTTGGTGCCGGGCTCGCGGTCCCCGCGGAGGCCGAGATCCCGCGTCATCCCTGAGAGCGCTCAGCCGCAATGCGAGATGACGTAGTCGCAGATGCGCGTGTTGAGGATCTGCTCCGGTGACAGGTTGGGCTTCAGTCCCTGGTAGATCGGCGGCACGACGTAGTCGGTGTCCTTGGCCGCGGGGTTGGTCGCATGGATCGAGGCCTGCCGCGCAAGATCCTGCGGCGGCAGGGCCAGATAATAGATGCCGTTCAGATCCGTCTGGACATATTCGACGGTGGTGATCCATGCCGGGATGGGCTGCTTGAGCATGCCTGCCGTCGCCGCCTCGAACTGTTGCCGTGTCTGCCTCATGCCGTGCGATCCCATGATCGCCAGGCCGAGGAAATATTGGCCGAGTTCGTTCCAGCCGCCGCCGCCGATCGGCTCGCATTGGTTCTGGGCGAAATAGTCCATGTAGTCCTGGCGCAGTGACGCCAGCTTCTCGACGTTGTTGCTGGCGATCAGGTCCTTGACCTGCTGGTGCCCTGTATAGGGGAGAGACTCGTTGTCCATGATCTTCGCTCCAGCGCCCCAATCTGCGACGACCCGGACGGTGGCGCGATCGCCGGCCGGGGAGCGGCTCATGGCGCCAGCGACTTGACGATGTCGATCATCGTTTCCGGAGCATTGGCGCCGAAGACCCGGCGAAGGTCCTGATCGACCGCCGGCGGCAGGTTCAGCAGATCCGCGTAATGTCCGCTATGGCCGCGCGGCGGCCCGCCTGGAGACGGCACGGCGAGCTTGGAAAAGATCATCTCGGCCAGGATGAAAGAGCCGACCGGGCCGAGCCTGATGCCGTGGCCGACCTGCTCGGCCTCGAACAGCACAAAGAAGAACAAGGGTGGATTGGCCGCCAGGAACTTGATGTCTTTCTCGGCGAACTGGACGTCCTTTTCCACGCCGAACAATCCTGGTGCATCGAGCCATCGGGCGATGCGGCCGGTGCGCTCCCGTTTGTCGGCGAGCAGCGGATGGCGCGCGATGATCGCCTTCATCGTTTCGTCCTGCGCCATGGTTGCGAGCACCGCGTCGACCGAAGCCATGGGCACGCTGCAGCTGCGCACGAGATCGCGGGTCGCGATGCCACGGGCGGGGATCGTCCGGCCGGACTTGACGACGCTGAGCGACAGAAGCGGGGGGCCGCCGGCTTCGTCGTTCAGAAAGACGACGTCGGGGCCCATTGGCGTGACTGTCGGTCCGAGCGGGCGCGAATACATGAAATCGGCTGGCGGGGTGCCGTTGCCGTCGAAGAACCGGAACCAGTCCGCGAGCCAGGTCGCATCGAAAGGCATGAGACCGGGATGTTCGGTGGAATTCAGCTCGAGGATGGCGTCCAGTTCGAAATGCCTGATATTGCCGAGCCGATATTTCGCCCGAACCATGGCGTGGCCGAAGCGGAAGGCCGCATGGGAGAATTCGACAGCGACACGTCCTGGCCGCGGCACCGTCAGAAAACCGACCGGACGATGGATGTCGTTGCGCCGGGGCGCATAGCGCTCGAAGATGTCCTGGTCGAGCATCCGGCGCAAATAGTCGTTCCAGACGACATTGCGGTAGATCGCGGTGGTCGCCTTTCGCGCCCGTTCGAACAGGCCGTAATAGTCGATCGCCCCATCGCCTCCCGCGGCGCCGGCCTCGGCCGTCGCGACGATCGAATCGGCGATCTTGTTGTGCAATCGGCAGAACAGCACGGTCAATTGCGAGATCAATGCGTGGTCGTCGTTGCGCGGGTCGGCAATCAGGACGTCGGTTGCCCCTTGGGCGATGACGCCCGGGCCGGCGACGGGCGCCGTTGCGCTGTCAAGGAAGGGGCAGGCGAGACGCGGCAGGTCGCTGCCGGCCTTGACCAGGGTCATGTCCGGCTGAACCGCGTGGATCGCTCCGAGCCTGAGATGGGTGCGGGCCGTGCGGCGGCGGCCCGCCACGGTCGGCGAGATCGGGCAGACATAGCCGAGCGGAAATTCCCGGGGACCTCCGCCGTAAATGGATTCGAGCTGCAGCTGTGTCTCGCGCATGTTGTCGAGAACCTGGGCGTTCGGAACGCCGGCCTTCGATATCGGGATGCGATCCGCGGCGAAGCTGAGATCATGGGCGATGAACTGGCCAAGATAGGTATATCCCGCCGGCGCCGTCCGCTCGTCCGTCGGAGTGGGCTTGGCCGTCGCGCTCGGGACCTCCCAGTCGAGCATCCGCGCGCCGAGATTGGCCAGGAGCTGGTGGCGGTCGCGGGTTCCGGGATAGGCAAGGAGCAGGGCCGCCGTCGTGTCGGCATCGGCAACATCAGGCAGGGGATCGATCAGCGGGACGAAGTCCGTCTGGCTGGGGTTCTGCTGTTCCTTGGGCGTGGTCGACGCCATCACGACCATATCGCCTGGCGGCGATCGCCGCGGGCTTGCCAAAGGCGCGTAGTCTCCGTGCCGGTTCATGATGCCCCCCGAGCATTGCCGTGCCTGCCGATCGTTCGGTTGAAACTTGCGCAGGCAGCGTGATCCGAATGTGAATCGACCGGCGCCGGTCCGGACAAGGTCTGGACGGGCCTTCAAAACAGCGGGACGGGAATGGCGGGCAGGCTCGCGCGCCGCTCGGCGTCGGCGAGCCGCGACGTGCGGATCGCGGAAGGCAGCGGCTGAAGTCCGGGCACGAATGTCTTGAACACGGGGATGCCGATCTCGGCAACCGTCAGGTCGACCGCCAGGCACTGCAGGTCGGCCCGCGCGAGGTGTTCGACCACCGCGGCGAGGTCGCCGGACGATGCCTCGATGGGGCGCCGCGGCGCTGGCGCCAGGGATGGCTGCAAGATCGACCAGCGCTCGGCATCGACGACGGCGAAACGGGCCTGATGCGCCTTGTCCGCGGCGCCCAGCCGTTCAGCTCCGACGGTCGACATCTTGAGTGCGATGAGATGGCGGGCCACCTCGATCTGACACATTTCCAGGAACGCGGCGCGGGCGGCTGCTGCCAGGGTCGGGCGCGCGGCCGAGCCATGCACGAAACCGCCTCCGTCGGCATCGAAGGAGACACTCGCTACGCAGGGAATTTCCAGGTCGCTGGTGATGTCGAGCAGCCAGCTGCGCCGCGTCGCAAGACCTTGCCGGACATGCGGAATGAGCGACAGGAGCCCGGCCTCCTCCAGCGTCTCGAGTGGAACCTGGCGCGGCGCCCGGCCGGCCATCCACCACAGCGCGGCCGCGTCGCGCTCGACCCACTCGAGAAGACCCGCCCGCATGGCGAATTCGGGATCGGGGCCGGAGGCGCAGCCAATGCCGATATGGGCGGGCGAAACCGCGCCGGCGTCATCGATCGGATGAAGGCACAATGCCGCGGGCAGCGCGGTTGCGGCTCCACGGGTCAGCGCATGGGCGGGCAGCGAGGCGTCCGCCTGGCTGCCGCTGGTTCCATCGCCGAGGAGCTGGTCGAGTGCGGCGATATCCCGCGGCGTGAGGATCTCGCCGAGCGGTGCCGCCGAACCCGCCTCGATCCGGCGGCTTTGGTGCGGGCTTCTTTGCGACACGCGCTCGGCCATTTCCCCGACACAGGCCAGGAACGCCTGGCGAAAGTCGCCGCCGCAGCCGCCGGCGCTGACGGTCGCGGAGGCACCGGCGTGGTCGAGGTGGCGCCGCGCATCGGTCATGGCTCCGATGAAGACCAGGCCGGGAGCATCGGGAGCGGCGACTTCGAAAATCGCTTCGGCGCGGTCCGCGGCATCGAGAAAGGCAAGATCGAGCGTGCCTCGGTTCGGCGCGAGTGTCGCGGCCGGTTGATTGCCGTAGAGGCCTCGGCGAATAGCCTCGGCATCGCGGACCAGATCCGGATCGGACGGCTGAGGCTGCCCTGGGCTGGCCGAGGCCCGGAAGGCTCCTGGAACAAAGGCGCGAAGCTTCATCGGAGCGGCCCGCGGGGCGAGGTCAGCGTGGCAAAATACGCAAGGGTACCGGCAACCCCGGAGTATTGCGGCAAACGGATAGGGACTGCAAATGGGCCCGCGGCCCCCGTCGCGCGAACGCGGCGCTCAGCGGCCGCCCGCGAACAGGGCTCAGTCCGGCTGCGCCCGCCAGAGCTTGCGCAACCTTCCGAAGTCATGACACCAGTCACCTGGCCGGTGCGCTCGCGGGGGCGGCCGGAGACGAGGCGTCCGGATGGATTTCACCCAGTTGCGTTATTTTCACGAGGTCGCCCAGGTCGGCACCATCCGCAAGGCCTCGGACAAGCTCAACGTCGCGCCATCGGCCTTGAGCCGGCAGATCCAGCAGCTCGAACACCAGGTCGGCATGCCCCTGTTCGAACGGCACACCCGCGGCATGCGGTTGACCGAGGCCGGCGAGATCTATGCCCTGCACGCCAAGCTGGTGATGATGGACGCCGAACGCGCCCGCTCCGAGCTTGCGGCGCTGCGCGGCCTGGAGCGCGGCGGCGTCAGGCTTGTGGTGGTCGAGGGCGTGGTGTCGAGCTACCTGATGGAGGCGATCGGCCGGTTCCGGGCCGATCACCCCGACATCAGCTTCGAGCTGATGGTGACCGGCACCGCCGATGTCGTCGCCGACGTCCGCAAGGGCGATGCCGACATCGGCATCGCCTTCAACGCCAAGCCGGATCCGCAGGTCGAGTTCCTGTTCCAGCTCGACGACGAGGTCCGGGCCATGTGCAGCCCCGACCACCCGCTGACGCGGCTCGCCAAAGTCTCGCTGCGCGACGTGTTCGGTTATCCGGTTGCCATGCCGGTGACCAGTTTCGGCATCCGGGCGCTGGTCGACGAGAGCTGCCGGGTGCAGCGGCTGCGCGCCATGCCGGCGCTGGTGACCAACAGCATCGATGCCTTGAGGACCTTCGCCAAGGCGGGCATCGGCGTGTCCCTGATCACCGGCATGTCGTGCCAGCGCGATGTCGCCGCCGGCGAACTCGTCTCGATCCGGCTGGCCGATCCTGTGCTCGTCGCTTCCATCGACGTGCTGGTGCTGGGCGGACGTCGGCTGCCGCTGGCTGTCGAGGCCTTCCTCAGGACCTTGCGGGCACTCGCCGCCGCCCGCCGCTGACCGCCGAAAGACGCTCAAAAGGACAAGGCCCGTCCACCGGACGGGCCTTGTTGCGTTGCCAAAGTCCGAGCCGCTCCGGCCGTGTCAGGCGACGTGTTCGATCGCCAGGCCGCGGCAGTCCATTTCATATTCCAGCTCCTGCACCGGCGGCCGGTTGAAATGCCAGGTCAGGCCGGCGCGCATGGCGCCGCGGCGGGCGATCTCGTCGGCGAGGAAGGGATGGACGTTGTGCACGGTATAGAGCTGGGAGGCGGTGGCGTCGGCCCAGGTGAAGCCGAGGGCCGCCATGCGCCGTTCCATTTCGGCGAGCACGAAACGCGCCTTGGCGCGCAGGCCCTCCTGGCTGAGGTCGCCGCGGCTGACGATATGGTCGGCATAGGTGGCATGGCCCTCGGGCGCTTCGCCACTGCCGGCAACCACGAAGGAGGGCGCTGCATCGGGCGCGACGGTGGTGAAGGAGAAGGCGTAGAAGCTCGGCTCCGACGGCGGCAAGACCTCCGGGCAGACATTGCTGCGGGCGATCGGGTTGAGGCCGTTCTCGAACAGGCCCCACTCCTTCAGCGTGGTGATATAGACCGAATTGAAGGCGACGAAGCCCTGTTCGGTGAAGGGCGCCGGCGAGCGCAGCTCGCAGGCCGCGAAAGCGGTCAGCGACCGGCCGGCGGCCTTGATGATCTCGGCGATGCGGCGAAAGCCCTCGGCCAGCGGCACGGGCGAGGCGAAGCGAACGCGCTCGAGCCGGAAGCCGGGCAGGGCGGCGACGCCGGCGGAATATTGCGACACGCCCTTGATGAACTTGTAGCCGCCGGTGGCAAAATCGATGACCTCGGTCATGGGATATCTCTCATTGAATGAAACGGGAAAAGGTCGGTCGATCGCGGCTCAGGCGTAGTTGACGACCAGGTGCTTGATGTCGGTCATCTCTTCCATGGCGTAGACCGTGCCTTCGCGGCCGAGACCGGATTCCTTCCAGCCGCCGAAGGGCATGTTGTCGAGCCGGTAGATCGGCACGTCATTGACCATCAGGCCGCCGACGTCCCAGTCCTCGATGGCGCGGAAGGCGCGCTTCAGGTCGCCGGTGAACAGCCCGCCCTGCAGGCCGTATTTGCCGGAATTGGCGCGCGCCACCGCGTCCTCGAACCGGTCGAACGGATTGACCGTGATGACCGGGCCGAAGATTTCCTCGTCCTCGACCTTCATGCCGGGCTGGGTGTCGGTGAGGACGCAGGGCTGGATGACCGCGCGGTCGCGGTCGCCGCCGATCAGCGCGCGGGCGCCGCCGGCCTTGGCCTCGCCGATCCAGCTCTCGATACGCTTCGCCGAGCCCTCGTCGATGACCGGGCCGACATCGACGCCCTCCTGCATGGGGTTGCCGACCTTCAGCGCGCGCACGCAGGCCAGCAGCTTTTCGACGAAGGCGTCGTGGACCGGACGCTCGACCATGATGCGCTGGACGCCAATGCAATATTGGCCGCCATAGACCATGCCGCCGCGCACGCAGCGCGCCGCCGCGAGATCGAGATCGGCATCGGCGCAGACGATCACCGCGCCATTGCCGCCAAGCTCGAGGGCCACTTTCTTACGCCCGGCGATCGCCTTGATGTGCCAGCCGACCTTGGCCGAGCCGGTGAAGGTGACCATGGCGAAGCGTTCGTCGCGGACGAGCTTCTCGGCCAGCGGCACGGCGCAATGGACCACCGAGAGGGCGCCATCGGGCAGCCCGGCCTCGCGGAACACGTCGGCCAGCAGCAGCGAGGTCAGCGGTGTCTGCGGCGCCGGTTTGAGCACCACCGAATTGCCGACCGCAATGGCCGGCGCGACCTTGTGCAGGACCAGGTTGAGCGGAAAGTTGAACGGCGCGATGGCGAGGATCGGGCCGATCGGGAAACGCCGGGCGATGCCGACGCGCCGGCGCAGCGCGGCAAGGTCGTCGATCGGCGCCTTGGCCAGGTCGAGCTTGGCGCCGCTCGAGGTGGTGGTCTGATATTCGAACACCCCGGCATCCATGTCCAAGGGCACTTCGTGGCCGCCGAAGCGGCGGGTTTCGGCGGCGGCATTGGTCAGGTTGAACAGCGAGCGGGCAACCTCGCCGCGGGCGTCGTAGAGCGGCTTGCCGGCCTCCGCGGCGATGATCTGCACGGCCTCGTCGCGGCGCCGCCGCAGGATCTCGGCGGCACGGTCGAGAATGTCGGCCCGGGCGAAGCGCGGCAGGCGCCGCATGGTCTCGAAGGCGCGGCCGGCGGCGACGACGGCGGCCTCGACCGCGGCCTCGTCGGCGACCGGCATCTCGCCGACCGGCGCGCCGTCGAACGGCGAGCGAATGACCTCGAATGTGGCTTGCGTCATGATTGATGTCCGGACGTGAGATAAGGATCAGGCTTCGCCGAGATAGGCGGCGCGCACGGCCGGATCGGCCGCGATCTCGGCGCTGGAGCCGGTACGGGTCACCCGGCCGCGGTCGAGCACCACGATGGAACTGGCGAGATCGAAGGCGACCGCCACGTCCTGTTCGACCACCAGCAGGCCGAGGCCGTCGGCGGCCACCGTCCTGAGGGCGGCGACCAGTACGTCGACGGCGACCGGGGCGAGCCCCAGCGACAATTCGTCGATCAGCATGACCTTGGGCTTGGCCATCAGGCCGCGGCCAATGGCGCACATCTGCTGTTCGCCGCCGGACATCGACACCGCATCCTGCTTGCGCCGCTCGCCGAGGCGCGGAAAGATCGCATAGATCGCGTCGAGATCGCGCTGCAGCTCGGCGGCCGGGACCCGCCGCGAGAAGGCGCCCATCATCAGGTTGTCTTCGACCGTCATGCCGGCGAACAGGCGCCGGCCCTCGGGGACATGGGCGATGCCGGCGGCGACGAAGCCATCCGGCGCGAGGCCGGCGAGGTTCTGACCGTTCAGCGTGACGCTGCCGGAGGCTGGCCGGATCAGCCCCGAAATGGCGCGCAGCAGCGTGGTCTTGCCGGCGCCGTTGGAGCCGATGACGGCCGTGATGCCGGGCGCGCCGACGCTGAACGAGACGCCGGTCAGGACCGTTACGTCGCCATAACCGGCGGTCATGGTGTCGACCGTCAAGGTGGTCATCGGGCTGCCTCCAGCATGGCGGCGCCGCGGGCGCCGAGATAGGCATCGATGACGGCGGGGTCGCGGGCGACCGCGTCGGTCGGGCCGTCGGCCAGCAGCGCGCCCTGATGCAGCACGACCAGGCGTGTGCACAGGCCGCGCACGACCTTCATCAGATGTTCGATCACGACAATGGTGACGCCTTCGGCGGCGATCGACCGGATCATGTCGAGCACGGCGTCGATCTCGGCCGAGTTGAGGCCGGCGTTGACCTCGTCGAGGAACAGCATTTTCGGCTTGGCGGCCAATGACTTGGCGAGCTCCAGGCGCTTCCGTTCGGCAAGCGTCAGGTGCGGCGGCAGCTTGTCGGCGACATGGGCAATGCCGAGCCTGAGCAAGGCCGCCTCAGCCGCGTCGCGGGCCGAGGCCATGTCGGGTGCCGCGCCCGAGAACAGGGCTGCCGCCGCGACGTTGTCGCGCGCCGGCAGCTGGGCGAAGGGCTGCACCACCTGGAAGGTGCGCAGCAGCCCAAGGCGGGCGAGCCGGTAGGGCGGCGATCCCGTGATGTCGCGGCCGGCGAAGGTGACCCGGCCGGCGCTCGGCTTGAGATGGCCGGTCACCAGGTTGACCAGGGTGGTCTTGCCGGCGCCGTTGGAGCCGATCAGGCCGACGATTTCGCCCTCGCCGAACGACAGGGTGACGTCATTGACCGCGGTCAGGCCGCCGAAACGGCGGGTCAGGCCGTCGAGCTGGAGCAAAGGCGTTGTGGTCATGACGCTTTCCGCTTCAGCAAGGTCGGGATGATGCCGCCCGGCATGACCAGGACCAGCAGGGCGATGAGAACGCCGAGCGCGCCGGTGCCGAAGGTCAGCAGGTTGCGCCACATGAGCTCTTCGAAAACCATGTAGACGATGGCGCCGACCACCGGCCCGAAAATGGTGCCGACGCCGCCGATCAGGGTCGCGATGATCGGGCGCACCGACCACATGACGTCATAGACGTCGGAGGGGTCGATATAGCCGATCCAGCGGGCATAGGCCGCACCGGCCAGGCCACAGATCGCCGCCGACAGCGTGAAGGCGATGGTCTTCAGGCGCGGTGCGTCGATGCCGGCGCCGAGCGCGGCGGTCTCGTTCATCCGGATGCAGGCAAGGCCGAAGCCGAGCCGCCCCTTGGCAACCACGATCGACAAGGCCAGGGCGACGGCCGCCAGCATGACCATGGTCTGTAGCGCGATGCGCGCGATGGCGATCGGGTCGCCGCCGGCGCCGGGCAGGTTGATGCCCATGCCGCCGCCGGTGAGGGAGGCCCAGCCGGTGGTCAGTTCCTTCAGGATGGTCACCAGCATGAGGCTGGCGATCGCGAAATAATGGCCGCGCAGGCGCAGGATGGCGAAGCCGAAAGGCGCCGCCAGCAAGGCGCCGCAGATGGCGGCCAGTGCAAAGCCGGCCATGACCGGCCAGCCGGCCTGCTGGGCGACCGCGGTGGCATAGGCGCCAAGGCCGAAAAAGGCGGCGGTGGCGAAGGAGGGGTAGCCGGTGAAGCCGCCGACCAGGTTCCAGGCGATCGACAGGGTCACCAGCAGCGCGAGCGAGGTCGCCAGCCGCGAGACATAGGTGTGTTGGCTGAGCAGTGCCGGCGCGCCGATGGCGATGGCAGCACCCGCCGCCAGCACCAGGACCGGCAGCAGCCAGGGCGATTGTGTCAAGGATTTCATCGGGCTGCTCATTCGTAACCGGCTCGGCCGAGAAGCCCTTGCGGACGCCACAGCAGCATGATGATCAGCAGGACCGAGGCGACCGTGACGCTGTATTCCGGGCCGACGAAGATGGCGCCGAAGCTTTCGACCACGCCCAGCACCAGGCCGCCGACAATGGCGCCGACGACACTGCCGAGGCCGCCGAGAACGCAGGCGACGAAGGCGACGCCGAGATAGCCGGGGCTGTTCAGCGGCGAGATCGGGAAGACCGCGGCCATCAGGCAGCCGGCAATGCCGGCCAGCGCCAGGCCGATGCCGAAGGTGGCGGCATAGATCGCCTCGACTTTGACGCCCATCAGCATGGCCGTCTCGCGGTCCATGCGCACGGCGACAATGGCGCGGCCGAGCCGCGAGCGGGTCAGGTAGAGGTGGATGGCAAGGGTTGCGGCAATGCCGGCGAGTGCTGCCAGCAGCCGGTCGACCGGCACGCCGACAGGGCCGATGGTCAAGGGCGGCAGGCCCGAGACGCTGCCGATCTTGCGGTAGTCGGCCGAGAAGGCGGCGATCATGGCGTTGTTGAGGATCAGGTCGAGGGCAAAGGTCAGCACCAGCGTGATCAGCACCGGCGCGGCGATGACCCGCTCGACCAGATAGCGCTGCACCGCCCAGCCGAGCGCGCCGATCGCCGGACCGACCACCAGGGCCGACAGGAACGGATTCACGCCGAACTTCTGCCAGCCGAAAAAGGCCGCGTAGGAGCCCAGCACGATCGCCGAGCCGTGCAGCATGTTGACGACGTTGAGGACGCCCCAGACCAGCGAGAAACCGGCTGCGACGGCGGCATAGAGGCCGCCGAGCAACAGGCCGTTGGCGAGGACTTGCGCGAGGAGGGAGGCGCTCATGGCTCAGGCGATGCCGAACTTGAGCTCGCCCTGCTTGATCTCGCCGGGCAGCAGCACGACGGTCTTGCCGTCCTGGATCTGGAACACCGGCGGGGTCAGGCTGTCGATCTGGCCGCTCGCGCCGAAATGGACCGGGCCCCAGAAGGTCTGGACATTGAGGGCGGCGAGCGCATCGCGCACGACCGGCCCTTCCAGCGTGCCGGCCTGCTTGATGGCAAGCTGCAGGATGGCGCCCGCGGCCGAGGCCGAGGCCTCGGCATAGTCGGGGGTTTCGCCGGCATAGGCGGCGCGGAAGGTCTGGACGTAACGCGCGGTCGAGCCGAACAGGTCGGCGCCTTCGTAGCGCACGGCGGGATGCCACCAGGAGGCGCTGGTGACGTTTTCGGCGGCGCTGCCGAGGGCCTGGATATATTCCTCGTAAGCCGGGCCGGCGATCATGGTCAGCACCTTCGGCTTGAGGCCGAGATCGCGCATCTGGGACCGGACCTGGACGAGGTCGTTGATATAGCCGCCGACAAAGATCCAGTCCGGGGCCGCGGCCCGGATCTGGGTCAGGGCGGAGGCGAAATCGAGCGTGCCGATGGCGAACTTCTCGTCATAGACGACGTTCAGATTGCGCGCCTGGCAGGACTTGCGCATTTCCACCGCCAGCGACAGCGGCAGCAGGTCGTTGCGCGAGAAGATCGCCACCTTCTTCACATCAGGCGCCTTCTCGGTGACCAGCTTGGCGAGCGGTTCGGTCAGGGTCGAGTTCGGCGTGAAGGTGCCGAACAGATATTTGAAGCCCTGGTCATAGACCTCGACCGAGGAGGCGGTCGGCGCGATCATCGGGATCTTGTAGCGCTCGGCAATGGCGCTGCCCGCCTTGGCGGCGCCCGATCCGAACGGCGAGAACAGAAACTGCACCTTCTCCTGGCTGACCAGGAGGTCGCAGGCCTGGACGCCACGGGGCGTGGCCGACTGGTAGTCGGAATAGATGATCTTGACCGGCAGCTTTCGTCCGCCGACCTCGACGCCGCCCTGCTTGGCGACCTCGGCGGCCCACAGATCGTAACCGCGCTTCTGCTTGCGACCTTCCGGCGCCAGCGGCCCGGTCAAGGGCAGCGGCGCGCCAATACGGATTTCGCTGGTGGTCTGGCCGAAAGCGAAGCGAGAGCCGAGGGCCGCGGCGGAGAGGCCGCCGAGCAGTGAACGCCGATCCATGAGAAATGTCCCCTTCTAACCCCATCTCGCAGGACAGAGTTTCTGACCGGAGTGTGACAGGGGGAATTTCCGCCGGAAGCCCAATCTTGCGCATGGCGTGTTGCCGGAATGAGAACGCTTGAAAAGTCGGGTGCCGATATCAGGAGTCGCTCCCGCAAATGCGCTGACGATTGCAGCGCTTGCGCGTTGCGGCCGCTTGAAACGTCCCGGCTGGAACCAATTCGCCGGCAGCACCGTTGTCTTTGCAAACACAGGAGGCATCAATGGGTCGCGGAATTCTGCTTTGGCTGCTCGGCATTCCAATCCCGGTCATCATTCTTCTCGCGTTATTCACGCGCTGAATCGAGGAGGGCAAGATG
Source organism: Phreatobacter stygius (assembly GCF_005144885.1). Classification (NCBI taxonomy): domain Bacteria; kingdom Pseudomonadati; phylum Pseudomonadota; class Alphaproteobacteria; order Hyphomicrobiales; family Phreatobacteraceae; genus Phreatobacter; species Phreatobacter stygius. The sequence goes on along the minus strand of NZ_CP039690.1, from coordinate 6,864,107 downwards.
ACTCAAACAACTGCCGCAGTTGAATCGCCATGGTCGGCGGTCTCGTGGAGTGCGGTTTTTGCCGGCGCCGTCGTTGCCGCGACGGCCAGCCTGTCGCTGCTGTTTCTGTGCGCGGCAATTGGCCTTGCCAGCGTGTCACCCTGGTCGGGGCAAGGCGTTGGCGGCACCGCCTTAGGCGTGGCCAGCGGCATCGGCCTGATCCTGGTGCAATGGATTTCCTCCGGTGTCGGCGGCTTCGTGACCGGCAGGCTGCGGACACGGTGGGCCAATCTGCACAGCGACGAGGTGTTCTTTCGCGATACGGCGAACGGGCTTTTGACCTGGTGCGTCGCAACCCTGATCGTCGCGATCTGCCTGACCTCGACGATCTCGGCGATCACCCGGACCGGCGTCCAGGCGACTGCTACGGTCGCAGCCGGCGCAGTCGGCGGGGTGACGGACGGGCAATCCGGTTCATCCGGCGATGTCACGGGTTATGTGGTGGACACGCTGTTCCGGGGTGCGGCCGCGGCGCCGGCAAACAATGCCGACACGCGCGGCGAGGCGACGCGGATCCTGGTCAGCGCGGCGACCAGCGGTGAAATGCCGGCTGCCGACAAGACCTATCTCGCCCAGATCGTCGCCCAGCGCGCCGGCATCGGCCAGGACGAGGCGCTGCGCCGCGTCGACGCCGTGCTGGCCAAGGCCCAGGCGGCCAAGGTCAAGGCCCAGGAGACCGCCGACAAGGCCCGCAAGGCCGCCTCGCTCGGATCGCTCCTGGTCTTCCTGTCATTGCTGATCGGTGCCTTCATTGCCTGTGTCGCGGCGGCCCTCGGCGCGAGCTACCGCGACGACGTGCCGCTGTTCGAGTGAGCTCAAAGCCCGGCGCCTCCCGCCGGTATGTCGTCGTCCGTGGCCCGCCCGATCGGCGGGCCACTTTTTTGAGCGGAACGGATGCGCAGGCCATCGGTTGGTCCTGGATGAAGCAAGGGAGAACGAACATGTCTGGCGCGCCCATGACCAACCCGGCCTCGACACCCGGCCAGGACCCGGACCGGCCGGCGGCCGACGACCTCGGGAAAATGTGGCCCGGTCAAGGATCGGAAGCCGATCGGCCGGCCGGCGGCCAAGGGGCGGGGGCCGAGCAAGATCAGAAGGCCCCGGACGCTCCGCAAGCACCGGATCCACGGGAGCGCAAGGAACTCGGTCAGGCGGTTGCCGATCTCGACAATCCACCGGCCGAGACCGAAGGGAACCGCGGGCTGCCTGACGCCAATCCGGTGACGGGCAGCCGGCCCTGACGCATTTCGCTGTTGGGCCGTCTCAGGATCGGGGCGATCAGGATTGGGGCGTCAGCTCGGAGGCTGGCCGCCCTTGCCGAGCAGGCCGGTCATCATCGCGAGCAGTTGCGCCGAACTGAAAGGTTTCGCCAGGATGGGTTTCTCCTGGAAGGCGCCGGGCAGGCCATCCCGTCCGTATCCGGTTGCGAAGGCGAAGGGGATGCCCTTCGCGGCCAGGGCCGCGGCGAGTTCGTCGACCGGATGGCCAGCGAGGTTCGCGTCGACCAGCGCGGCGTCACAGGGCGTATCGGCGATCAGCCGGCTCGCGCTCGTGATGGTGCCGGCTGGGCCGATGACCTGGCAGCCGGCGGCAATGAGCTCATGTTCGATATCCATGGCGACCAGCGGCTCGTCCTCGATGAGCAGGATCCGCTTGCCGCGCAGATCGGCGAGGCCGGCCGGCTCCGCCACGCCGGGCCGATCGTCGACCAGCGCCAGTGCAGCCCTTTCACCGAATTCCAACGCAGCCTGTTCGGGCAAATGCAGGCGGATCTCGCAAACCACGCCATGGGCGCCGTAGTGCATGTCGGCCTGGCCGCCATTGGTTTCGAGGGTGCGCTGAATGAGAGTCGTGCCGAAGCCGTGCGAGGTTGGCGCATCGACCTTGGGAACGCCGCTTTCCTGCCATTCCAGGAACAGCTCGCGCCCGCCGTTCATCTGCATCTTCCAGTTGATCGAGAGTTGTCCCGTCGGCACCGACAGCGCCCCGTATTTCCGGGCATTGGTGGCAAGCTCGTGCAGGACCAGCGCCAGTTGCACGGCGGCCTGGGCATCAAGCTTCAGGCGCGGCCCGGAACACACGATGCGGGTGCCGTCCGGGGAGCCGAGCACGACCTGCTCGCGGACGAGTTCGGCCACATCGGCGCCGGTCATCTTGCCCCTGACCAGGAGATCGTGCGCGCGCGCCAGCGCCTGAACGCGGCCGTTGAAGCTCTGGACGAAATCGCCAGGGCTCGTCGCGCGGCGCAACGACTGGCTGGCGATGGCCTGAATCGTCGCCAGGGTGTTCTTGACGCGATGGTTGAGCTCGTCGAACAGCAGGCGTTGCAGTTCCTCGCTGCGCTTGCGCTCGGTGATGTCGCGGGCGACCTTCGAGGTGCCGATGACATGTCCGGCCTTGTCGAACAAGGGCGAGACGGTCAGCGATATGTCCAGCCGCCGGCCATCGCGGGCGACCCGGATCGTCTCGAAATGATCAAGGCGTTCGCCGCGCTTCAACTTGGCGAGAATCTCGAATTCTTCCTCGTGCAGCTCCGGCGGAATGATGCGCAGGATCGGCGCGCCGATCATCTCGTCCGCCTCGTAGCCGAAGATGCGTGTCGCGCCGGCATTCCATGAGGTGATCCGGCCTTCAAGCGTCTTGCTGATGATCGCATCGTCGGACGAGGCGACGATCGCCGCCAGACGCGCCGATTCGATCTCGGCCGTCTTGTGGTGGCCAATGTCGACCAGGAGATTGATCGCCCCGGTCACCTGGCCCGAGGCGTCCTTCAAGGGGGTGGGATAGGGCATGAAGGGCACGCGCGTGCCGTCTGGCCTCTCGGCCACGGCCTCGACCCCGCGGACCGGCCGGCCTTCCCTGAGCGTCACCGCCATCGGGCATTCGTCATGGGGGAGAGGGCGGCCGTCCGGCCAGAACAGGCGCCATGACCCGCACCACCTGTCGCTTCCAAGCGTCGGCCGGTGGCCCCAGAACTGCGCGGCCGCCTCATTGTAGAAGGTGATGCGGCCTTCGGCATCGGTCGTGTAGACCGCGACGGGCAGGGCTTCGAGCAGGTCGGTACCGGCGATCATGAGGTTCCCCTAGGGTCATGAAACTCATGATCTCGCGACCGGTTCCCCCGGCCACGGACCGGCATTCGTCGGATCGCGCCCGATTGCAGCCTATCCTGGTGATGTCGTGCCAGCCAGCCCGTCCGGCGCGAGCCGGTCACGGCGGATCGCCACCGCCCTCCTGCGGTGTGGCCTCGGCGGCCTCGACCGGGCCGTCCTTGGCCGGTTTCGGGATCTTGTCGATCTGATCGGCCAGAAAGCGCCTGATCACACGATGCGAGCCCGGCAGGCCCCAGGCGCAATAGATGGCGGTCTTGCCCGCGGCGGCGGTCCGGACGCTCACCACCTCCATCTCGCGGCCGTCGACTTTCGACACCACATGGTCGCCGATCGCAAATATCGGTCTTCCTGGCATATCGGCTCAAGCCCTCGGGCGACCTGCCGCCGGCCGCGCGGGACGACGCTATCGGGATGGCTGGGGGCGACAATGTCAAATGACATGTTGCGCCGAACGACTAAGACCCTTGGACCAGGCTTTTAAGGGCCGGCGCGGTGTCAAGGCCCCGCCGGCCAGTCAGCACTTCGACTGAGTGGCGATGCCGGCTGTCGCGGCTAGACTGGTCACCGATCCCCTACAGGCCTTCGCGACCGCGCGACTGCCTGCAGGGGATGAACTGCAGCCAATCTACCAATGACCTCCCTGGCCCGCTTCAGCAATGAAGCGGGCCGCTTTTCGCGAGCGCGACGGCCGCGGCGGGCCGGACCTACATCTGGTCGTTATAGGGACGCTTGGTTTCGCCGACGAGGACCGCCAGTTCCGCGAATGACGGCTCGGGCTGGTTGAGCCGGCGGTTGGCGAGCCGCAACAGCCGCAACGGGAAGACCACGGCATTGCGATTGGCGGGCGACATGTCCTCGGCTTGCCGGTCCTCGCTGGTCAGGTTGGCCTCGGCCCTGTGCAATGCCAGGTCCACCTCGTCCGCGGTCACCACGCCTTTCTGGACGAGCAGGCGGGTCAACGCCGCGACGGCCATGCAAAGGCCTTCGAGCTGAAGGTTGGCGGTGTTCATGGCTTGCCTCCGGTCAGATTGTCCCGCGCCTTGATCAACTCCGCCAGCACGGCCTCCTGTTCGGCCATGCGGTCGGCGGCGGCCTCCTCGGCGGCGATGCCGGTGACCGCGGCCGCCTGTTCGACGAGCTGGCGAATGTTGTCCCGCGTCGCGGCGATACGCTTGTCGAGCTCGAGGATCATGACATCCGTGTCGTCCATGGTCGTGCGTCCTGTTCGGGTTTTGCAGCCGCTACGCCCACTGTACCCGCTGCGCGCCAGCCGGGCATGGCCCGGCCGGCGAAATCGTTGCCGGCTGTCCCGGCTGCGATGCGGCGGACAGAGCGCTTCATCCCGTGCTCCGGCGCGGCCGGGACGTTCGGCCGGCCCTCCTGCTAACGCGCCGACCCAAGGCTGGTTCCGGGGCTCGCGCGTCGCGAGCCCGAGCCCTGTTGGGGCCGGCCCCTAGCTCATCGTCACGACCCGGATATCGCCTTGCCGCGACAGCACGTTGGCAACGACCTCCGAGCCGGTCCTTCTCAGCGCGACGGCGATCGAACCGCCATTGACCGCCAGGCCGCGCAGGGTGATCTCGTTGAGGAAGTCGGGCATGACCGGCCGCTCGAAGATGATCTGGCCGGTGGCGATATCGAAACCCAGCCCGAGACAGGACTGGACCAGCGACAGGGGCGTGGCGGCAGCCCAGGCCTGGGGCGCACAGGCGACCGGGTAGAAGGTCGGGCCGTGGCTGCGCTGGCGCGGAAAACCGCAGAACAGCTCCGGCAGGCGGTGCAGGTCGATATAGATCGAGGCGGCGAACAGGCCTTCGAAGATCCGCGCGGCCTCGTGGCGGAAGCCGTAGCGGGCAAAACCCGCGGCGATCAGCGCGTTGTCATGGGGCCAGACCGAGCCGTTGTGATAGCTCATCGGATTGTAGCGGGCCTCGGTCGCGGCGAGCGTGCGCACGCCCCAGCCGGAAAAGGACGCATTGGTCATCAAGGTCGCGACGACCGCGGCGGCGCGCTTCGGCTCGGCGATGCCGGTGAACAGGGCGTGGCCGGCATTGGAGGCCCGCACCCGGCATGGCCGTTTGTCGCCGTCGAGCGCCAGCACATAGGTGCCGAGTTCGGCATCGAAAAAGGTCGCGTCGAAATGCGTTCGCAGGGTCTCGGCCCTGGCCTCGAAATCCATGGCCATGGCGGCGTTGCCGAGCGTCAGTGCGATCTCGGCCGCGGCCACCCAGGCGCCGAAGACATAGGCCTGGACTTCGACCAGCGCGACCGGCCCGTGGGCGAGCGTGCCGTCGGCGTGGAAGATGCTGTCATGGCTGTCCTTCCAGCCCTGGTTGACGAGGCCCTCGGCGGTGCGGCGCGAATATTCGACGAAACCGTCGCCGTCGACATCGCCATAGGTGTCGATCCAGGCGATCGCCGCCTCGATGTTCGGCCAGAGCTTCTGGATGGTTTCCGCGTCGCCGGTGCGCTTCAGGTAGGCGCCGGCCAGCATGATGAACAGGGGCGTCGAATCGACGCTGCCGTAATAGCGGCGGAACGGCACTTCGCCGAGTTCGGCCATCTCGCCCTGGCGCATCTCATGCAGGATCTTGCCCGGTTCGGCATCGGCGACGGGGTCCAGCTTGGTCGCCTGGTTGGCGGCGAGGTAACCGAGCACGCCGCGGGCGATGGCCGGATCGAGCCAGAGCGTCTGCAGGGCGGTGATCAGCGCGTCGCGGCCAAAGGCGGTCGAGAACCAGGGGATGCCGGCATAGGGGTAGGGGCCCTCGGGCGTATCGGTCATCAGCATGTAGAGGTCGGAGACGCTGCGCCGCGCCGCCTGGTTGAAGATGTCGTTGGACGACGAGATCGAGGCCGCGCGCGAGGACGAGACCCTGAGCGCCCGGCGGGATTCCCTGAGCGCCACGAAAAAGGCCCGGCGTGGCGCCTGGGCCTCGCCTTCCGGGTCGCAGCGGACCTGGGCGAACAGGAGCTGCATTTCATGCGGCGCCAGGTCGAAGTCGAACACCGCGACCTCGGCGCTGATCTGGCTCGGCGCCGGTTCGAAGCGCAGGCTGGTTTCGCGCCGGCGTCCGTCGAGCCCGGTATAGGCCAGCGTCACGCCGTCCTTGCCGACCACCGGGGGATGATGATGGCCACGCCGGAGCCGCCGGGTGCCGCGCACCTCGAACAGATCGGCGTAATCGGCGGCATAGGCCAGGGTCAGCCGGACCGAGCGTGGCTGCATATCGAAGTTGCGGACCGCCAGGCGTTCGTAACACGTGGCGTTCCACAGAAAGCGCGACCGGCGGATGTGGATGAGGTCATGCTCCAGGATCAGGCGGCCGCCGTCGTCGAACAGATCCGGATTGGTCAGGTCGCAGGTCAGCGCCGCATTGTCGTCGCGCAGCGTCGAGGACAGCAGCATCGGCCGCGCGCCGCCGGTGGTCAGGTAGAGATGCGAGAGATAGCGCGTGTCCCGGTGATAGATGCCCTCGGGGCTGCCGGGGCCGGCCAGCGCGTCGCCATTATGGTCGAACACGGCGAAAGTATCGCCGTGCTTGAGCGTGCGCGGCCGCCGCTCCTGCAAGGAGGCGGCGGCGGGAATGAAGAACTGTGCGAGCGGTTGGGCGGCCGGCCCGGCCGGAGCCGGAGCATGGGGGGCGATTTCGGCGCTCACTGACGGCATCGGCTCGAACCTCCTGCGAGGGCATGAAACGGATTTGTCGGAAACATCAGCCCGGCTGCGCGTCCGCGGCCGGGCCCGTGGCGGCTTCGGTCAGGCCAGCGCGCCCGATCCGACCAGGTGCAGGCCGGCGCCATCGCCGTTGCGGCGTCGGAAACGGGCCGCCTCGGCGCGGACGCCGGGCAAGGCGCGATAGATGTCGACATAGTCGGCGGCCATGCGCGCGGCGGTGAAGCGCGCCTCGAAGGTGGCGCGGACGCCGGCGCGGCTGAGCGTGCTGGCGAGCGGAACGGCCTCGGCCGCCTCGACGATGGTGTCGACGATGAAGCCGGAGCGGCCGTGATCGACGACCTCGGGCACCGAGCCCGAGCGGAAGGCGATCACCGGCGTGCCGCAGGCCATGGCCTCGATCATGGCGAGGCCGAACGGTTCGGGCCAATCGATGGGAAACAGCAAGGCGCGGGCATTGCCGAGGAATTCGGCCTTTTCCTGCTCGCTGATCTCGCCAATGTAATCGATGCTCGGATGGGCGGTGACCATCGGCTCGATCACCGTTTCCCAATAGACCTGGTCGACCTTGTCGACCTTGGCCGCGATCTTCAGCGGCACGCCGGCGGCCAGCGCGATCTCGATCGCCCGGTCCGGCCGCTTCTCCGGCGATATGCGGCCGAGAAAGGCGAGATAATCGCCCGATGGCGTGGGGTTGAACGTCAGAAGGTCCGGCGGCAAGCCATGGTGCACCATGCCGACCCAGTTGAGCGCCGGCGGCATCGGTTCGCGCTGGTGCTGCGAGATCGACACCAGCGGCACCTCGGGAAAGGCGGCGTAGAACGGTTTCATGTCCGGCAGGTCGAGCCGGCCGTGCAGGGTCGTGACCGTCCGGTCGGCGAGGCCGCGGATCAGCGGGAACTGCAGGATGTCGATGTGGAAATGCAGCACGTCGAATTCATCGGCGCGACGGGCCACCTCGTCGAGCATGATCACGTGATAAGGCAGGTAATCCTTGACCGACGGGTTCAACCGCAAAGCCATGTCCGAACAGCGGACAAGATTGGCCGAGGTGACGGAATCGCCACTGGCGAACAGGGTCACGTCATGGCCCTGACGGACCAGTTCCTCGGTCAGATAGGACACGATGCGTTCGGTGCCGCCGTAAAAGCGCGGCGGAACCCGCTCGCAGAGCGGGGCAATCTGGGCGATCTTCATCGGCATGCCTCCTGACGGGAGCAAGGCTTCGACAGTCAAGGCGCCGGTGCGAAAGCGGCCCGGCGGTGCCGTATCGAGACCGACAGGGCACCCCCAAAAAGCGGCGGGGCTGTGGCCGGGCCCCGCTCTCAAGGAGTCTTTGATCAGTCGAGCCGAGGCTCCGGCGTTACATCGCAGGCTCAACCCGCGGAACGCCGATCTGTTCCCGCCGCCCACCCGTGGCGACCGGCCGGATCGCTACCGTGGCGACCGGCCGGATCGCTATCGGTCAGGCGCGGCCGACGACGTCGCTCAGGCCGTCCAGCACCTTCGACCAGTTGCTTTCGTATTCGGCCTTTTTGGCGCGATCCTCCGGCCGCTCGTCGCCGGTCAGATGGGCCTGCGCAATGCTGACGAGGGTCGCATCGTCCTCAGGCTTCAGGCCGAAGGTCACCACGCGGTAGTTTTCGTCGGTGTCGGGCTCGCCCGAGAGTGGGCTCCAATGCGAATAGCTCAAGAGCTTTTCCGGCTCGAAGGCGAGGATCGTGCCCTTGTCTTCATAGGCCTTGCCTTTGAATTCGCCGCGAAACCGGATCGGATTGCCAACCACCCAATCGGTTTCGACATCCGCGCCAAAGAAGTAGCGCTTGATGAGGTCAGGCGAGGTCAGCGCGCTCCAGATCTGCGCGGGTGGTGCCTCGATGCGTCTGGTCAGTTCGACCGTCGGTTCGGACATGGTGCGTCTCCTGACGTTTTGTCCCAGGCGGCCGAGCGCGGTGCGGAACCCTGTCACCGGCGCAAGCCACCTTCGTTGGAACGTTCGCCCGGTGAAATGGTTGCTGTTTCAATCGGAGGACGAACGAGATGCTGGATCGCCGCAACCTGCTCGGTGTTGTCGCCGGCCTTGCCGCTGTCGCCGGCTTGTTGCCGGGCCAACCGGCGCGGGCCCAGCCGCCATTGCGGGTTGAGCCGGAAAGTGGCGCGGGCGGCGCCAGTTCGGCCGGCGGCATGCTGGGCGGCGGGATGACGCGCGACGACGAATTGGCCCAGGGCCGCGAGGCCGGCGGCGAGGGCCGGCGCCAGGCCGGACGCGGGCGACCGCGGGCCAGGCAGCGGCAGGCGCGCGGTCGGCCGCGCAGGCGGCGCCAACGCCACAGCCGCCGGTAGTCGGGATATCGGCTTGATTATCCTTCGCTCCGATTGCCGGGATATTGCGCGGTTCCGGCCAGAGGTTCGGCCCAGTGTTCGCGGCGGACGATCCACAACTCGTAGTCGGGCCTGAGCTTGCTCGGCGCCTGGTCGAGCGTTCCGAGCCGGATCTCGATCTCTTCGTCATCCGAGGTTGCGAACAGGCGCGAGCCGCAGCGCGGGCAGAAGTGGCGCGTCTCGGTCCGTTCGGTCCAGCTGGACGTTTCCCCCGAGATCGATACGGCGCCGCGATTCCAGACGCCGAACCACATGCCATGCGAGCCGGTTTCGCGACGGCAGGTCTGGCAATGGCACAGGCCGGTGCGCAGCGGCGGGCCTTCCGCCGTGTAACGAACCGCGCCGCAATTGCATCCGCCGGTGAGGACAGGGGCCATGCTGGCCTCCTTCATTGTCAGAGGTCTTGCATTGTCAGAGGTCTTGCATTGTCAGAGGTCTTGCATTGTCAGAGGTCTTGGGTGTCAGGGGTCTTGGTTCATCACCGTCCCGATGAAGCGCAGCCCGCCGCGATCGTTCCCTGTGGCCGCAGATATCGTCGGGCCGACACCCGCGCCGGCCAAAGCGATCATCGCGCCGGCGCCGCGGCTTCGAGTTGCAGCTTGCTGCGATCGACCACGCCGGCCAGGTCACCACTGGCACTGACGATCCAGTTGATGTCGCTCCAATCGATCGTTGCGGACTTCTCGCCGAGGCCGAGCGAGGGGCTCAGCTTGACGACGATCTGCCGGATCCGGCCTTCGTCGGAAACCGCGACGTCGGTGAGGTCGCCGACGTGATCATAGGTTTGGCGCAAGGTCTGCCATTCCGCCTCGGCCATGGTCAGCCGCCGCCCGGTGGGCACGCTGCTGGCCGTCGCGTCATGGCCGGCGCCACCGGCCGGCTCGCGGGTCGAGGGAGCGGCGCGGGTGCTGGCCGAACCAGTCGCCGCGGTGCCGAGCTTGGGCGTATAGATCTTGGCGGTCAGCAAGCCGCGCAGGCTCAGTTCGCCGGGCCTTGGCCGCGGCTGAGCGTTGCCGGCATCGACCGCCGGCTCGTTGCGGGCGAGCGTCGGCGCGGATGCCTGCGCATGGACCGTGGCGGTCACCGCGGTCAGTGCGGCGAGGGCTATCAGGGTTCTGATCCGCATCTTTGCCTCCTGCCTCTGTCCTGCCGAGCGGGCTCGCAGGGCCTATGTCTGGGCAACCGCCCAGGTCGGCACGGGTTCCGCTGCCGCTGCTTAAGGGGCCGGAGCATCGAACAGCGGATCATGGAACAATGGGTGGCGGCCATGGTTCTCCGCTCGACAGGCCCGCGCCGGACGAGCGGGCCGGCCCTGCAAGCGCCATCCGGCGCTCATCTCGAGCGATCCAAGGTCGATGCAAACCATGACGCCGCAAACACTGTTTCTGGAACGCCGCCATTGGGTGCCGAACAACCCGGTTCTGCCGGTGCTGCTCTATCGCGAAGCGTTCGAGGACCAGCCGGGCGAGCCGATGGCCAGGGCCATGGAAGAGCGCTTCGCGCGCAACGGCTGGCCGCCACTCTGGCGCAACGGGGTTTACGCCTTTCACCACTATCACCTGGAGGCGCATGAGGTGCTGGGGGTTGCCGCGGGGGCCGCGAGGCTCGCGCTGGGCGGACCGGGCGGACCTGAAACCAAGGTCCGGGCCGGCGACGTCCTGGTCTTGCCGGCAGGCACCGGCCATGTCCGCATCGCGGCGAGCGACGACTTCCTTGTCATTGGCGCCTATCCGCCGGGGCAGGCGGCTGACATCGTGCGGGACGCGCCGACCCCTGACATGATCGAGCGCATGCTGACAGTCGATTTTCCCGCCAGCGATCCGGTCTTGGGTCCAAGCGGCGCGCTGGTCGACCTCTGGACAAAGCCGGAGGGTTCACCGGCGGGGACCGCACGGCCAGGGCAAGGGGCGTCACGGGTGTGAACCCATGGCCTGATAGGAGCGTTCCGGGGCGCGGTTCCGGAGCGTGGTATTGATCGCCTTCAACGGCACATGTCGCGACGGAATGCCAGGGCCTGTCGCATGCACCGGCCTGCGCCACCGAGCGCGCAGGCCGGTGCGTCGCCATCGAGCAAAAAACCAACGGTGCAACGAGATGCCATCAACACGAAACGAGGCAGGGATCACGCGGATCGCGCTCGATGTCCACAACGTCGACCAGCTGTTCTCGACCTTCGATCCCTCGCCCTTCCACGAGTTCAGCCTCAACAGCACCGCCGCGCAATATATCGCGTCGGAAGCCTGGTACGCGCCACGCGGCAACCGGTTCATCATCGAGCTGGGCCTGCGCGGCAAGGCGGCGGATCGTCCGGCGGCCGAAAAGCTCAAGACGGTGCTGCGGTTCCATTTCAAGCGCGCGGCCGCGACCGAGGCGCAGAACCTGCGCAAACTGATCCGCACCGGCCTGGTGTCGCTGGCCATCGGCATGGTCGTGCTCGCCATCTGCACCGCCCTGGCGCGCGCCGTCGACGAGGCACCGATCCGCGACGGCTGGCGCGAAGGCATTCGCGACGGCATTTCGGTCTTCGGCTGGGTCGCCAACTGGCGCCCGGCGCAGATCCTGTTCTACGACTGGTGGCCGGTCCGGCGCTCGCGCAACCTCTATCGCCGGCTGGCCGAAGCCGACGTGGTTGCCGCCAAGCCGCGGGCGCGGGTGGCCGGCGCGGAGGAGGGGGCCGCGCTCGATACGATGCCGGGCGAGGCGACGGGATCGTGAACGGGCACCCTGTGTGAAGGAGCCGATCGGTGGATAGCATGCAGGCCGAGCCGAAGATCGCCCGGATCTGGCGCGGGCGCACCAGCCGGGCGAGAGCCGACGAATACCATGCCTATCTCTATGAGCACGGCATCAAGCCGCTGGAGGAGAAGGCCATGGCGGTCCAGCTGCTCCGCGAGGATCGCGATGCCGAAAGCCATTTCATCGCCATCTCCTATTGGGAATCGGTCGAGGCCATGTCGCGCTTCGCCGGCAAGGACCCGCGCCGCATCCACCATCTGGAGCGCGATGCGGACTATCTCCTTGAGCTTCCCGACAGCGTTCAGGTTCTCGATATCGTCGCCAGCTCAGGGATCTGACCGCACCACCGGCCGCTCCGCCGGTCAGGCCGGATCCGGCTCCGCGGCGGGCGGCGCCGCGGCCTTGCCGGCGGCGACGGCGGTCTTCACCAGGGCGTCCTGGTCGATCTCGTCCGCCCCTACCATGTGCAGGATAGCGGCGGCGATGGCGCGATGCTGGTCGGTCTGTTCGGGCCCCAGGCCGAGTTCGGAACAGGCCTCCCGATAGGCCTCGCGCATGGCCTGGACAACTGCCGGCGGAAAGCTGCGCGTTGCGATGTCGTCGACAGGATCTGGCATGCCTTGAAGTCCTTTCAGGCGGGAGGGGCCGCGTGCGGATCGAGGGTCACCAAAGACAGTAGCGGGATGCGGCTCGTTCGGCGAGCGCGTCGGAGTTGCGGCCGCGGCTCGGCCGGGATTGGACCGGAACCACGGATCGCCCCGGCGGTTGGTTGGAGGAGACCAGGGCGGCACACGCGCAATCCTGCGCGGGCCGCCGACAGGAGCATTCCATGGCCAATTATGCCGTCCAGACGACCTCGGGAACGATCCAGATACGGGACGTCCGCGATCTCGTCGATCTCGCCGCGGAACTGGTCGAACAGGGCTATGTGACAACGGAAGAACTGCTGACGAGCGGGTTTCGCCCCATCGTCATCTTCGAGGCCAATGTCATCGCCATCGCGGCCGATGGCGCGCCGGCGATCAACTGACGGAAACCGCCGGTTTTCTCTAAAATACCAGGCGTTGCGCCGCGACGAAAACGCCGGTCAGAAAGCCAAGGCCGATCATCATCACCATCGAAAGGTGATCGAGCACACCCATGGACGCCTCCTTCGGTGCCGCGCTTCGCCGCGGTTCGGATCTGCGCGTCAACGGGCGGCGGCCCAACTGGTTCCATGCCGGGCGACATTTTTTTCAGACCCGGCAATGCCGCGGGCCGCCTTCAGGCCGCGCCTGGCAATCGCCTGCCGGTCAGGCCGAAGCTCAGCCGGTTCAGCAGGGTCATTTCGCGGTGGTGCCGGAAGCCATCCGCGTCGGCGATGGCGAGGCAGGCGTCGATTACGGCCGCGATGGTGGCCGCGTCGGCGTCGGCCAGCGCAACAACGGCCCGGTCGACGGCCTCGGGTGACGGACGCATGCGGCCGATCGAGGTGCGCAGACGCTCGCTTTCGGCGATCGTCAGCCTGATGCCCTGCGCGGCGCAGGTGCGCAGCGCATGATCGAGGATCACCTGGACCTCTTCGGCCGACACATGGCTGTCGGCGGCCGCCATCGCCGCCAGCAGCACCAGGCCACCCTCGCGCGCCACCTTGCGCACGACGGCCCAGCGATCGGCCGCAAGCTTGGCATCCGACCGACCATGGCTCGGCCCCGGCCAGTCGAGCCCCAGCACCTGCATGAAGAAGTCGGCCAGCGGTTCCTGAACCACGCCGTCGAAATCGGCCACCGCCTTGATCCGGTCGAGACGGAACGAGCGCAGCGCCCGGCGATCGTGACTGTGGACGACCAGGATCGGCACACCGTCGGCGCCGACCTTGACGGACCAGACGGTCACCGGCCGGAGCTGCAGGCGGCCGGCGGCGTCCTCATACTCGATCAGGAAGGATCGGCCAGCCGCGATAGGCGGCAGCGAGGCGTCGGGCGCGTCGGCCGCGCCGGGCCGTGGCGGGCGGGTGATCGGGCGGGTGGCCATGGCGGTCCCCCAAGCCATTGTCGCCGCACCAGGCCCGGCCGCCGAGCAGGACGATGGTGCGATCGCTGGATCATCGGGCATCGGAGGCTGCGAGTCATCCGCCCCGCCGACAACCTTCGAAATCGCCAGGGAAACCGGTCATGACCTGCCGGTTCGATCGTGCCGCCATCGGGGCCGTGAAGGCGTAAGGGGAAGCCGTTGGAACTTTGGATCTATTTGCGGATTGACATGACAGAGCCCGGCTCCCGGGACAGGCTGGCACCTGCTGCTCCTTGGCAACCACCCCGACGATGCCGCCTGCTTCTGAATTCCGGCTCACGGATGGGAATGGGGTGGCGGGCATGGCTCAGACCCGAGCGCAACTGGACTATCGGGCGCTGCTGGCGTCGATCGTCGATTCGACCGACGACGCGATCGTCAGCAAGGATCTCGACGGTATCATCACCTCGTGGAACCCCGCGGCCGAGAGGATCTTCGGCTTTTCGGCCGATGAGATCATCGGCGAGCCGATCACACGCCTGATCCCGCCGGATCGCCACGCGGAAGAGCGGGTCATCCTGGACACCATCCGGGCCGGCAAGCGCGTCGAGACGTTCACCAGCATCCGCCGCAGGAAAAGCGGCGAAGACGTCCATGTCTCGGTGACGATTTCGCCGATCGTCAACAGCCAGGGTGTCGTCATCGGGGCGTCCAAGATCGCCCGGGACATCAGCGCGCGGCGCAGGAGCGAAGAAATCCGCGACATGCTCATGCGCGAGGTCGCCCACCGCTCGAAGAACATGCTGGCGATCGTCGAGGCAATCGTCCGCCAGACGATCAGGCGCTCGTCGTCGGAGGACTTCGCCAAGGAATTGTCCGGGCGCCTGCAGTCCATGGCGGCGAGCCAGGATCTGCTGGTCAACGGCAATTGGGCGGGGGTGGAGATCAGGGCGCTGGCCAAGAGGCAGCTGGAACATGTCGACGGCGCCGAAGCCCCGCGCATCGACCTGGACGGCCCGCCACTCATGCTGTCGCCGAACGGCGCGCAGGCGCTGGGCATGGCCCTGCACGAACTCTCGACCAACGCGCTCAAGTTCGGCGCGCTGTCGAACGACCGGGGCACCGTGCATTTGCAATGGGCTGTCACCGGCGAACCGCAGCAGTTCGTCCTGACCTGGCGCGAAGCCGGAGGGCCGCCGGTGAGCCAGCCGGCTCATTACGGATTTGGCCATTCGGTCCTGGTTCGCATGACCGAGGCGACCTTGCACGCTGCAGTGACGATGATCTATGCGCCGCGCGGCCTGCACTGGTCGCTCGAAGCGCCGGTGACCTCGATCCTGTCGCGCTGACCGGCTGCCCCGCCAGGGAGATCACGCACGATGCCTGGGCTCGACCTTTATCGCGCCAAGCGCGACTTCAGCCGCACCGCGGAGCCTTCGGGGACAGGCAGGGCCCGCCGGACGAAGGCGGTCGGCGGGGCCTTCGTCGTGCACAAGCACGCCGCGCGGCGATTGCATTACGACCTGCGGCTCGAACAGGACGGCGTGCTGTGGAGCTGGGCGGTGACCAAGGGGCCGAGCCTCGATCCAGGCGAAAAACGGCTGGCCGTCCATGTCGAGGACCACCCGCTCGATTATGGCGGGTTCGAAGGGATGATTCCCAAAGGCCAATATGGCGGCGGCGCGGTCATCGTCTGGGACGAGGGGCGCTGGATGCCCGAGGCCGATCCGGCCAAGGGCCTGGCCAAGGGGCATCTGTCGTTCACCCTGGAGGGCCACAAGCTGCACGGGGCCTGGCATCTCGTGCGGCTGAAGCCGCGGCGCGGCGAGACGCGCGACAACTGGCTGCTGATCAAGGTGCGCGACCAGGCGGCGCGCGAGGACGGCGACATCCTGGCGGACGAACCAGCGTCGGTGGCGTCGGGGCGGACGGTGGAAGACGTCGAGGCGGGCCGGGCGGCGTCGACGCGGCCGATCGCCGCCAAGCCGCCGGCCGGCAAGACGAAACCGCCGGCCGGCAAGGCGAAACCGCGGCCGGCCAGGCCGACCAGGCGAGCGGCGTCCGATCCGCTGCCGGGCTTTGTCGAACCCTGCCTCGCGAGGCTGAAGCCGGCGCCGGGCGAGGGTGCCGGATGGCTTCACGAGGTGAAGTTCGACGGCTATCGCATCGAGGCGCGCATCGACCGGGGCAAGGTCGTCTTGCTGACCCGCACCGGCCTCGACTGGACGGCCAGGTTCGGCGCCGGCCTGGCCAAGGCCCTGTCGGCGCTGCCATGCGAAACGACCCTGCTCGACGGCGAGATCGTGGTGATGAACGAGGCCGGCATCTCGTCGTTTGCCGCCTTGCAGCAGGCCTTGTCGGAAGAACGGGCGGCGGGATTTGTCTATTTCGCCTTCGATCTCCTGCATCTCGATGGCCGTGACCTCAGGCCGGATCCGCTGATCGCCCGGAAGGAACGGCTGAAGGACCTGCTGGCTGCGGCCGACGCCGGGCAGTTGCGCTACAGCGAGGATTTCAGCGAGCCCGGCCAGGTGATGCTGAAACATGCCTGCCGGCTCGGCCTCGAAGGCATCATTTCGAAACGCGCCGATGCGCCCTATCGCAGCGGCCGCGGCGGTGACTGGCTGAAATCGAAATGCACGCTGAACCAGGAATTCGTCATTGCCGGTTATGTCCCTTCGAAAGTCGCCGGGCGGGGCTTAAGATCGCTGGTCGTCGGCTATTACGAGGATGGCGAGCTCAAGCCGGCGGGACGGGTCGGCACCGGCTTCAGTGCGAAGACGATCGGCCAGCTCAGGGCGCGGCTCGACGTCCTGAGAACAGCCGGTTCGGCGCTTGCCGGCGCCGCCGCCCGCGAGAAAGGCGTCGTCTGGGTCAGGCCCGAACTGGTGGCGGAGGTGGAGTTCCGCAGCTGGACCGCCGGCAAGATCTTGCGCCAGGCGGCGTTCAAGGGCCTGCGCGAGGACAAGCCTGCCAGGGAGATTGTCGTGGAACGTGCCGGAGATCATCCAACGGAAAGTCGCAAGAAAGGTCCCGAAAAGCGGGCCGGGCAGCAGGTGCCGGCCAGGGCCAAGGCGCCCGAAACCAAGGTTGTGCTGAGCAATCCGGACAAGGTGTTGTGGCCGGATACCGGGCTCACCAAAAGCGGCCTTCTGGGCTATTACCAATCGGTCTGGCCGCAGATGCGGGCGCATGTGCTCGACCGGCCGCTCAGCCTCTTGCGCGCGCCCAGCGGCATCGACAAACAAACCTTCTTTCAGAAACATGCATCGCCCGGCATGCACGAGGCCATCGCCACGGTGAAGGACCCGAAGGACGGCGAGGACCTGCTGTTCATCCGCGACTTCGACGGGCTCGCCGCCCTGGTCCAGCTTGGCGTGGTCGAGATCCATGTCTGGGGTTCGACCAAGGACAGCATCGAAAAGCCGGACCAGGTCATCTTCGATCTCGATCCCGATCCCGGGGTGTCGGCGGAGCGTGTGCGCGAGGCTGCCTTTCTGGTGCGCGACCGGCTGGCCGATCTCGGTTTCTCAAGCTTTGCCAAGACCTCCGGGGGCAAGGGCTTTCATGTCGTCATGCCGCTCGCGCCGCAGGCCGAATGGCCCGAGGTGAAAAGTTTCGCCCATGACTTCGCCGAGGCGCTCGAGCAGTCGGATCCGAAATCCTATACGGCGACGCTGTCGAAAAGCGCCCGCAAGGGCAAGATCTTCATCGATTATCTGCGCAACGGGCGCGGCGCGACGGCGATCGCGCCCTTTTCCACCCGCGCGCGGCCGGGATCGGCGGTGGCCATGCCGGTGCCGTGGCAGGCGGTCGAGAAGGGGATCGGCCCGGCGGATTATCAGGTCGGTTCGGATCTGCTGAAGGCGATCCTGAAGGCCGCGCCCTGGCGCGATTTCCGCGCCGCGGCCAAGCCGCTGCGGCGCAAATAGGGTGATCAGGCGACCTGGCGTCGCCGGCCGCCGTCAATCGCGACCAAAATCCGGCGGCTGGATTGTCGGCGCATCATGGATTTCGTCGACCTCGTCGTCGCCGTCGCCTTCGGCATCCTGCCCGGGCTCGACCGAACCGTCATCGGCCATCGGGCCGTCGATCTGGTTGCCGAGATCGCTTGCGGCGGGCGGCGGATCGTCCGGCTCGTCGAGGATCGGCTGGATCGCACTGTCGAAGATGCCGCGTTGACGATCGCTCAGCGAGCCGATGCCCTCGCGGGCGACCTGGTCGGCGACCAGATATTCCTCGGAGCCCTCGACAAAGCGACCCGCCTCGATCCGGCGCCGCAACGCCCCCGCGTCCGGTCCGGACGCCTGTTCGTGATCGTTCCAACCCATGACCCGTCCTCCTGATGTCTGTTGGAGGTAACGGCCCGTCTCGGGCAGGGGTTCCCTGCCGCGACATGACGGGCCGGCATTGGGCCTCGCGACACGCGTCCGCATCGAATTGTCGGTCGATCTGTGCGAGGATGATCCGTCCATGGCGCGAGGCGCCTGCGCATTCACGCGACCTTGCCGGACCTACGCAAGAGGCTTTCAATGCGGACGATCATTCCCGACCTCGAAAGCCGGGGCGCCTTTACCCCTGACGAACTGGCTATGATGCAGGTCATCTATATGTCGGTCTGCGCCGAGCGTTCGGTCGGCCCGGATGACAAGCCGACGCGCGAGGCCATCGCGCGCACCATTCTGAAAGAGGTCGAACGCGGCAACTGGGATGTCGCAGCGATCACCGCGGCCGCCCGTGGTGCCGGCAAACCCGTCGCCTGATGCGGCCCGTCGGTCGCGCGGGAACCTCAAGCCCACCTGCGCGTTGACCGCCCGAAGGTGGCGATCGGATAGGCTGTGATCGCCGCCTGAAGCATGAAAGGCGACTGGAAATGTTTGCGTTGTCCGATGTCGAACGGCTCGCCAAGAAGATTTTTCTGCGGGAATGCCTGACCAATGTGACCTGGAGCGAATTGTCCGAAGTGGCGCGCGAAGCCTACCGGGCGGAAGCCAGGCGAATCCTCTATCGCGAGCGCCAGTTCGCCGCCTGAGCGGCGCCGCGCCGCGCTCTGAACCAAACGCCGGCCGCGTCGCGACGGTTCCTCGCAGGGGCGCGCCATCAAGGCGAACCGACCATGCGAAATGCGCATGGACGAGCCCGCCGGAGCCTTCAGGTCTTGCAAGAACCGCCGCGACGAAAGCCCGGCCAGGCCGGCGCCGCGGGCGGCGCTTGAGCCAAAACAAGCTCCCCCGCTTCGGCGCGAAGCGGGGGATTTCTCAAGTCGGCGCAGCGCTCAGCTGGCGGCGCGCAGGTTGACCTTGGCCTCGGCGATCTCGGTCAATCTCCGGTCGGTCGCCTTTTCCTCGTCGAGGTTCTTCTGGAGCAGGCTGGCGCAGTCATTGCGGCCGAGCTGCTTGGCCCAGGCAATCAGCGTGCCGTAGCGGGTCATCTCGTAATGCTCGACGGACTGGGCCGCGGCGATCAGCGCCGCATCCAGCACGCGTTTGTCGGCAACGTCGCCGACGATATCGTCAGCCTCTTCGAGAATGCCGTCGATCGCCGGGCAATCGACGCCGCCGGCCTCGACCCCATGCATCCGGAACACCTCTTCCAGCCGCTTCACATGGCCGTGGGTTTCCTTCAGATGCATGGAAAAGCTGTCGCGCAACTGCGGATCGGTGGTCTTGTCGATCATCGAGGGCAGGGCTTTGACGATCTGATGCTCGGCATAATAGATGTCGCGCAAGGTATGGACGAACAGATCGTCCATGGTTTGAATGTCCTTGGAAAACCAGCCCATGATCGACCTCCTGTCGGCGTGGGAAGAAAAGCGGGAAGGCGTCTCCATGCGAGACGTCATGGATCTAACGTGCGCGTCGCCGGACAAGTTCCTGGCGGATGCCGTTAGACTTGATGCGGTTGGACTTGGTGCGGTTGGACTTGGTGCGGTTGGACTTGGTGCGGTTGGACTTGGTGCCCTTGGGGCCTTGGCGTCCCGCCGGACGGATTGCCGGCGGGACGCCGGACGGCGGCCGTCGCGCGGGCGCGAGACCGCCCCTGCCGACAAACCGGAACCGGCTCAGTCGACGATCTGGATGATCCGCCGTGTCCGCGGATCGACCAGCACGGTGCGGTCGTTGACGATCGTGTAGCGGTACTCGACCTCGCCGAACTGACGCGGCACCTGGTAGTAGGTCACGCCGGAGGCCGGCAGCTCGGCGCCGACGACGACCTCGGACGAGTAGCGGTAGGACGGATGACGCCGTTCGACCACATAGCTGCGGAACTGCGGACGCGAGGCTTCGGCGATGCCGCCGACAACCGCGCCGGCGACGCCGCCAACCGCGGCACCGACCGGGCCACCGACGATGGCGCCGCCGACGGCGCCGGTTGCGGCACCCGCGCCGACGCCCGGCGGCACGCCCGGAGGCGGCGCGGGTTCAACGACCTGGGCCAAGGCGAGGCCCGGCGCCAGGACGATACTCAGGACAGTCATCTTCGCGAGAGAATAACGTTTCATATCAACCATCTCCTCAGGCTTCAGGCGACATTGCCATGCACTGCATGGACCGAGGTGGAACGTGTCCGATCGCTGCGGAGTTCGCTCCGGGTGCGAAAAAAAAGCGGGGCCCCGGGCGGGCGGGCGCACGCCTGGCATCAGCGCAGCCGGATCCAGACCGGGGCATGATCGCTGGCCCGTGGCAGCCCGCGCACCGCCCGGTCGACGCCAGCCTCGACCAGTCGTTTCGCCAGATCGCGGCTGAGCAGAAGATGATCGATCCTGAGGCCGGCATCGCGTTGCCAGCGGTTCCGCTTGTAGTCCCAGAAGGTGTAGATCCGTTCCTTGGGAAACAGCCGCCTGAGCGCGTCGACCCAGCCTTGCCCGACCAGCCGGCGATAGGCCTGGCGGCTCTCCGGCTGCAGCAGGGCGTTGTCGGTCCAGGACCTGGTTGGATAGATATCCAGATCGGTCGGCACGACATTGTAGTCGCCGGCGAGAACCACGGGAACGCCGGCCGCCTTCAATCCGGCGGCATGGCTGATCAGGCGCTCGAACCAGGCGAGCTTGTAGGTAAATTTCGGTCCCGGCTGCGGGTTGCCGTTCGGCAGATAGAGCGAGGCGATGACGATGCCGCCGACCGCGGCCTCGATATAGCGGCTTTGGCCGTCATCGGATGATCCCGGCAAGGCGTCGCGGATCAGCACCGGCTCGGTGTCGCGGGCCAGGATCGCCACGCCGTTGAAACCCCGGTCACAGGCGGAGACCGCGCCATAACCGGCCTCGGCCAGCGCCGGCGCCGGGAATTTCGGACCGGAGCACTTCAGTTCCTGCAGGCAAACGACGTCCGGGCCGGTCAGCGCGAGCCAGGCGAGCAATTGCTCCAGCCGGCCGTTGATGCCGTTGATGTTGAAGGTCGCGATCTTCATCGCCGGAGCATCAGCAGCCTAGCTCCGGTCGACGAATCGCGGCGCTGCTTCCAACTGCTGCTTGGTGCGCAGGACGATGCCGAGCAAATGTCCGCTGGGATCGCGCATCCAGTTGATATGGCTCCAGTCGACGGCAACGGCCTTCTCGCCAATGCCGAGGAAACCGCCGACGCCGAGCACGACCTGGCGTACCCGGCCGCCATTGTCGAGCACGATATTGTTGACGTCACCAATGCTGTCGTGGTGCTCGCGTAGCGCGGTCCAGTCGGTCTCCGACAGGGTCAGGATCATCGTATTGCGCGCCGGCGCGCCGGATGCAGTGGGCGATATCGGCGCGTCGCTCGGCCGGTTGGCCGCCGCATTGGCCGCCGGCGTGCCCGGCTTCGGGACATAAATCTTGACACCCAGGACGCTGGTGACGGTGATTTCGCCAGGGCTGAGCGTGGTTGGCTGCACCGGCGCCCGCGCCGCGGGCGCTCCGGGGGCTGGCGTCACGTTCGGAGCGGTCTGGGGGGCAGGGGCCGGCACCGGCGCGGGGGCCGGCGCCTGGGCGCGAACGCCGCCCGCCAGCAGCAGGGCCGCGGCCGCCGTCATCAGGATCTTGCTCACCATTGCTGTCTCCGGTTTGCCGCGCGCTGTCGGGCTCTCCTTCGCGCGCCCGCCAGCGCGAGGGCCGTGGAAATGCCTCAACGCACGGCCGAACCCGAGGTTCCCGGCCCGGACAGATCGAACGGGCCGGGGAACTGAAAGGCCGTGCTCAGCGGCAGACCCGCACGATGCGCCGGCGCGGGCCATAAGGCGTTTCGACCCAGCGCCTCACCGTCCAGCAATAGGGCGCGTCATGACCACGATAGACGCGGCCATGATAGCGGCGTGGCCGGGACCGTTCCCAGTCGCCCCGGCGGTCCCAGCCGCCGCGGCCGGCACGTTCGCCGTCACCGCCACCCTGCTGCCAATTGCCACGACCGCCGCGGTCGCCGTCACCACGACCGCCCCGGTCGCCGTCGCCACGACCGCCGCGATCACCGTCGCCGCGGCCACCCCGGCCGCCGCGGTCGGCATCGCCGCCCTCGCGGACACGGCCGCCGCTGAACGATCCGGGCGAGGGAAGGCCGCCGCCTTGTGCCCCTCCTTGGCCGCCCGGCCCGCCGGCACCAGGGCCACGTCTTTCGCCGCCGCCTTGCTGGGCTCCCTGGCCGCCGCCGGGACCGCCGCCGCCTGGTCCGCGTCCGTCGCCGCCACCGCGGGATCCGCGTCCTTGTTGAGGGTCGCCACCGCCGGCGCTCGGGGCGCCCGGCGCGGTCGGGACGCCCGGAACGGCCGGTGCGTCACCCGGCGTCGCGGGCCGGCCGGGCATTTGGACCGGCACGAAGCCGCCGCCGGGCGACAGTCCCAGTTGCGGCAGACCGCTCAGCATGCCTGACCAGGCCGGACTTGGCGGAGCGATCACCAGCACGGTCAAAGCCGCGAGACTGACCAGACCTCGAAACGTCATTGTCGTCATGGTGCGTGTCCTTGGGCTCAGCCAAAAGGAGCCCGCGCGCCGGGCGCGGGGGCGGTCAGGAACGGTTTGTCCTGCACTGGCTGGTAGTGCCTGAACGCCGCCTGCCGGGATTGGTTCCGAAATCCGGCCCCTTGACCCTTAGCCGGCTTTTTTGACTCGGCTCCGCGGCATCTTTGTGTTGGGTTTGGCTGTTGTCTTGGGTTTGGCTGTTGTCTTGGGCTTGGACGTCGCCTTGGGTTTGGCCGCCGTGGCTCGGCCACCGGCGGCTGTCGCGCGGCGGGCCGGCGCCTTGGCCCCGGCGCTGGCGCGCAGCGCTTCCATGAGGTCGACGACCTTGGCCTCGGCTGGTGCGCGACGGCGCTTGGCCGGACGGCCCTCCATCTTCGCGCGCACCAGGTCGGCGACCGCCGCCTCGTAGCGGTCTTCGAAGGTTGCCGGGTCGAAGTGGCCCTTCTTGGTCGTGATGATGTGTTTGGCGAGATCGAGCATCTCGCCCTTGATCTTCAACTCGGGGATGTCGTCGAAGGCCTCTTTCGCCGGCCGGATCTCATAGTCGAATTTCAGTGTATGGGCGATCAGGCCGGTACCCTCCGGCCGGATCAGCAGCGTCCGCACGCGCCGGAACAGGATGGCCCGGGCAAGCGCCACGACCTTGCCGGTCGCCATGCCGTCGCGCAGCACCGCAAAGGCGTCATCCGCCATCGCGTTCGCTGGAGCGAGATAATAAGGCTTGTCGAAATAGACGGTGTCGACCTGGTCGCAAGGAATGAAGGATTTGATCGCCAGCGTCTTGTCGCTGTCCGGCACGACGCTCGCCACTTCGTCCGGCTCCAGAACGACATAGTCGTCGGGCGAGACCTCGTAACCCTTGACCTGATCATCGCGATCGACCGGCTTGCCGGTCGCCGGATCGATGAATTCCCGGCGGATGCGGTTGCCGGTCTTGCGATTGAGGATGTGGAAGGCGATCCGCTCCGAGGCCAAGGCGGCGGAGAACAGGGCCACGGCGCAGTTCAGCTCGCCGATCTTCAGATGGCCTTTCCAGTTGGCTCTGGGCAAGGGCATGACGCAGCACTCCACATGACTTGACACCACATGACTTGCCAAACCCAACGCCCGCGCCGCCGCGATGTTCCGGGGCGAGGGAACCGCCGCGCGCCGCAGGCGTTGGTCACAGATCGCGGCGGCGCTTCGCCGGCCGGCATCGAGGCTGATCATGGCACCCCGATCGTTCTGGAAGGGCTATCTGAAACTGTCTCTGGTCACCTGTCCGGTCGCGATGCTGCCGGCGACCACGGAAGGCGAGAAGGTGCGCTTTCATACGCTCAACCGCGCCACCGGCCATCGGGTCGAGAGCCGCTACGTCGATGCGGTCACCGGCAAGCCGGTGGCTGAGGACAATGAGGTCAAGGGTTATCAGACCGGCGCCGACGACTATGTCATGCTGGAAGACGACGAGCTGGAAGACGTGGCGCTGGAGAGCACCCGCACGATCGACATCGACACCTTTGTCGAACGCGATTCCATTGCCTGGATCTACCAGGACAAGCCGCATTACCTGGTGCCCAACGAGCCGGTCGGCGAGGAGGCCTATTCGGTCATCCGCGACGCCATGGCGGCGACCGGCATGGTCGGCATTTCGCGGCTGGTTCTCTATCGGCGGGAGCGCGCGGTGATGCTGGAACCGCGCGATTCCGGCATCGTGCTGTGGACGCTGCGTTATGGCGACGAGGTGCGCGACGACAAGGATTATTTCGCAGGGATCAGGACGGCCAAGCCGGACACCGCGCTGATGGGCATGATCAAGAAGGTCATCGCCCAGCGAACCGCGGACTGGGATCCGGGCATGGTCAAGGATCCGATCCAGGACCAATTGTTGCAGCTGATCCGGTCGAAAAAGAAGCCCAAGCGGGCAAAGGCCGGGACGGCGGCCGTGAGCAGTGCCGCCGAGCGCCCGGGCAATGTGGTCAACCTGTTCGACGCGCTGAAGAAAAGCCTGCAATCGGAGCGGACATCGGCCCCCAGGGGCGGGCCGAAACGCAGTTGAACGCGGGGTGCGTCGGCGCGCCGCGCGCCAAGCGAAATCGTCTTGCGCGGATCTTGCCGCGGCCGCGATGAAGACGGCCGGCGGACCGGAGGCGCGGGCGACCGCGCCGGCAATGCTGGAAAATCTCGACGACAACGACATCGGGACCTCCCGGGCGGCCGGCCTCAAGGCAAACGCCGCGCCGTCGGCCGGGTTCCGTCTTGCGATCGCGCCGGCCCGCTTCCGGCCACCCGATTACGATTTCGACACGTGTTCCGGTTTGCCCTTGCGCTTGGTCGAGGTCATGTCGTGGAGTTCCTTCTCGCTCATCGACCTGGCCATCGACCTGGAGGCGCCTTTCAGTTCGCTTTTGCTGATGTCGCCGCGCTTGGCGGCCAGCGCGGCGCCGGCGGCCTTCTGCTGTGCCTTGGATTTTGCCGGCATGGGTGCCTCCTGACGCTCGGCGGCCCGCCGGCCGGTGGCCGGCGACGCGCAGGCGATGCCGCTTCAGCGCGGCGTTCGGACCGCCTTGCCGGTGCTGTCGGCGAAGGCCGGCCGCTTGACGGTATAGGACCTGCAGAACAGGTGGCCGCGCTCGGTCAGCCTGACATGGCGGTTCAGCACGACGATCAGGCCGTAGCTCTTCATCTTGCCGATCGTCGCGGCATCGACCACCCGGACAACGCCAGCGGCGACATCGAGCAGAAAGCGCTTCTCGAATTCGCCGAGGTCTTCGGGTTGGACTTCCAGAGGTTCGAACAGGGATATCTCAGCCATCCGGCCTCCTGAGTCTGATGGGACCAATTGACAGACAAAACCAATGGCGGAGCGAGGCGTTCCCGACCGGCGGCTTTTTTGTCCGGGCCCGTCGATCGGCGGCGCGATTGTGCGGCGGGCCGGAACCGTTACCGCTGACGACACGTTCTCCAGGCACACCCAAAGCCAGGAGACAAGCGATGTTCCGAAAGACCTTCACCGCCGTGGCGCTGTCGATCGCCGCGATCAGCGCCGCCGCCGCCCAGACCGCGCCGGCAACCACCGGCACGACGGCGCCGACGCCGCCGGCGGCCATCAACGCGACCGCGCTCGAATCCGGCGCCAACAGTTTCACCGAAGGCCAGGCCCGCGCGCGCCTCGAACAGGCCGGCGTCACCGGCATCGGCGAATTGAAGAAAGACGACCAGGGCATCTGGCGCGGCCGGGCGACGCGCAATGGTGCCGCCGTCACCGTCGGCGTCGATTTCCGCGGCAATGTCCGCGCCGAATAACGCCCGGTCTGCGGGCTTCAGACAGTTCAGGAGACGATGATGACCACAACGGTTTCAGCGATTTACGACACCTATGGCGACGCCACGGCCGCGGTCGAGCGGGTCAAGGCAGCGGGCGTGCCCGCCAACGACATCAGCCTGGTGTCGAACGACGCCGGCGCCGACCGGGCAGGCTATGCGGACTATCGTTATCCCGGCACGTCCGAGGCCGCTGACGGCGCCGGCACCGGCGCCGGCCTCGGCGTGATGGCCGGTGCGGCGGGCGGCCTGCTCGCCGGTCTCGGCATCATTGCCATTCCGGGCCTCGGCCCGGTGGTTGCGGCGGGCTGGCTTGCCTCCACCCTGGTCGGCGCGACGGCGGTCGGCGTTGCCGGCGGCATTGTCGGGGCGCTGGTCGGTTCCGGCGTCGACGAGCGTGATGCCCATGCCTATGCCGAGGGTGTTCGGCGCGGCGGCACGCTGGTCAACGCCCGTGTCCCCGATGCCGATCGCAACCGCATCAAGGCGGTGCTCGATAGCGGCTCCTACAGTCTCGCCGAACGGGATCGGACATGGCGCGACGAGGGCTGGAGCGGACGCTATCCGAACGATCCGATCTGAGCCGGCCGGGACCGGATCCATCGTGACGTCGACGGGCCGCCATCAAGGCGGCCCGTTCTGCATCCGGATGGCGGCGGCAAGGCTTGCGCAGGCGCTCGGGCAGGCTGCGTCGCGCGCAACGGCGGAACCAAAACCGGTGCCGGGCCGTTCTATCGGGAGCGGCGATCAGGCCGCGTCAGATCAGAAGGACGACCGACAATGGGCAGCACCTCCGACAAGATCAAAGGCCTCGCCAACGAAGCCGCGGGCAATGTGAAGCAGGCCGCCGGCAAGGCGATCGGCAATACCGAAATGCAGGTCAAGGGCGCCATGCAGGAGCGCAAGGGCGAGGCTCAGCAGGCTGTCGGCAAGGCCAAGGACGCCATCAAGAAGGTCGTCGACAAGGCCTGAGGCCCGAGGTCTGAGCCCGTTCGGTCGTAGAGCAACCGTTCGATCGGCCGCCGGCGTGCCCGCAGCACGCCGGCGGCCGTCATTTGGGCCGGGATCGAGACAGATGGAACGCCGTAATGACCGATGAGCGCGATCGTCCAGACGTGTCCGCCAAGAGCCGGGCGGGGCGGCTGACCACCGCCGGACGCCAGGGCCTGACCATCAGGCGCCTGCGGTCGGGGCGCGGCTTCAGCTATCGCGACGAGACCGGCGAGCACATCACCAAGGCAACGATCCTCGCCCGCATCCGGTCGCTCGCCGTGCCTCCGGCCTATGAGGACGTCAGGATTTCGTCCGATCCGAACGCGCATCTCCAGGCGGTCGGCCGCGACGAAGCGGGCCGCCTGCAATATCGCTATCACCGGGATTGGGAGGTGGTTCGTGAGGCGCGCAAGGCCAGGCGGCTGGCGGGGGTCGCCGATGCCCTGCCGCGGCTGCGCGCCGCCATGCGCCGCGACCTCGCCCTTCCAGGCGTCGGCCGACGCATGGTGCTGGCCCTGGCGGTGGCCTTGATCGACCGTACCTCTATCCGGGTCGGCGGCGACGCCTATGCGCGCGCCAATGGCGGGCGAGGGGCCGCGACCTTGCTGAAACGCGACGTCAGACTGACAGGCGGCGGGATCCGGCTGAATTTCCGTGGCAAGGGCGGCAAGACGGTTGAATGCGACATCGAAGACGCGGCGCTGGCCAGGACCTTGTCCGCCGTGATGCGGCTGCCCGGCCGCCGCATGCTGCAATATCGGGCCGAGGACGGCACGGTGCACAGGATCGGCGCGGCCGATATCAACGCCTATTTGCGCGACGCGACCGGCGTCGCGATCAGCGCCAAGGACCTGCGCATGCTCGCCGGCAGCGTCCTGGCCGCGGAAATCCTGGTCAAGGTCGAGCCGGCACCGCAGGAGCGCGCCAAGCGGCGTCAGCTCGCCGAGGTCATGCGCGTGGTGTCCGAGCGCCTGGGCAATACGCCGGCGGTGGCGCGCAAGAGTTATGTGCATGTCGTGCTGGTCGACGCCTTCATGGCCGGCGCGCTGAAGCGGCTTTACCGGGCCACCGAACCGCGCCGCAACATGCGACGCGTCGAGCAGATGTTGCACCGGCTTGCCGGGCGGGCGCGAAGCCGCCGCCAGTCGCGGGTGGCCGCCGCCGTCTTGCCGATCATCCAGGGCGGTTCCAATGGCTCCCGACCAGCACCTTGACCAGGACGCGTCGCATGGCGACCTGCGCGAAGGCCGGCCGCCCTGGCCGGCGGGGACCGGAGAAGGCTTCGTCGCGCCGCGCGAGAGCCTCACCTGTGACGTCGCGATCGTCGGGGCCGGCATCACCGGTTCGCTGGTCGCCGAGCACCTGTCGGCGCGCGGGCTGGATGTCGTGCTGATCGATCGCGAACAGGCTTCCCATGGCAGCACCGCCGCCAGCACCGCGATGCTCTTGTGGGAAATCGACCGCTCGCTGGTCGAACTGACCGGGCTTTATGGTTTCGAACGCGCGGTACGCGCCTATCGGCTGAGCCTGTCGGCGGTCGCCGGACTGACCGGCCTCGTCGGCGCGCTCGGCCTGTCCTGCAGCTTTCAGCCGCGAAGCTCGCTCTATCTGGCGCCCGGCGACAGCCAATCCCACGACATCCTGCCCGAATTCGCCTTGCGCCGCCGCGCCGAGCTGCCCGGCCATCATCTCGACTTCGCCGCCCTCCATGGGACATTCGAGATCGATCGGGCCGGCGCCATCCTGTCGCCCGGATCGGCCGAGGCGGATCCGGTGGCGCTGGCGACGGGCCTCGCCGATGTCGCGGCGAAGCGCCGCGTCCGGCTGGTCAGCGGCGATGCGCGGGATTTCGATGCGACCGATCGCGAGGTCCATATCGGCCTCGCCGATGGTCACGAAATCAAGGCCGGGCACATGGTTCTGGCGACCGGCTACGTCATGCCGGATTTCGTCCGCAGCGGTCTGCACCAGGTGACGTCGACCTGGGCCATGGCGACCGGGCCGCAGGATCCGGCGCGGCTCTGGCGCGACCGGGCGCTGATCTGGGAGGCGGGCGAGGCCTATCATTATCTGCGGACGACGACCGATGGGCGGATCATCATCGGCGGCGGCGACGAGCCTTTCGACGAACAGGACCAAAGGCTCGACAAGGCGGCGCTCAAACATGAGGCCTTGCGTGCCATGCTGGCGGCGCTCTGGCCGCGGGCCAGCACGGAGGCCGCCTATGCCTGGTCCGGCGCCTTTGGCGAGACCGGGGATGGCTTGCCGCTGATCGGGCCGGTGCCGGGCCGGCGGCGGATTTTCGCGGCCTATGGTTATGGCGGCAACGGCATCACCTTCAGCTTCCTGGCCTCCCGGATGATCGGCGCGATGATCGCCGGCGAAACCGCCGCGTGGCACGACGATTTCGCGCTCGATCGCGACAAGCCCGGCTGACCGGCAGCGATGCCTGATCGCGTCCATGGCGTCAGGCCCCAGGGAACGCGAGGCGCCATGATGCGTTGATGGCCTGCACCGTCAGCGCACCCGCCGGACGGCCCGGAGAGCAGTGTCCGCCCATGGCCAAAAGCGAAGCGAAGACCCGCCCTGCCGAACTGACCATCGGCCATGGGGCCTCGGAACTGTCGTCGGTCTCGGTCGACAGCTACAATCTGGAGCTGCGCGACAAGGACGGCTTCATTGGCGATCGCGCCAGCAAGCGCGCCTTCGTCGACAAGCTCGAGGACCTGCGCTCGCGCCTGCAGAAGGTCGATGCCGATCCGATCGGCGACGTGGCGACGGAGGATATCTCGAAGAAGCAGCTCGACCAGCATGTGATGGGCAAGGATGCCGGCGCCGCCGCGCTGATCCATGGCGCGATCGAGGAGTTTGCCGGCGAACTGGCCGAGGTGATCAGGCGCTTCATGCGCACCAAGGGCTGGGGAGGGGTCGAACGGATCGCCGCCGGCGGCGGCTTCAAGGAGAGCCGGGTCGGCGAACTGGCGATCGCGCGTGCCAAGGTGATCCTGAATGCCGCCGGTAGCGAGGTCGATCTGCAGCCGATCCACCATCATCCCGACGAGGCTGGCCTGATCGGCGCCATCCATCTCGTGCCGGCCTGGATGTTCGCCGGCCATGACGCCATCCTGGCGGTCGATATCGGCGGCAGCAATATCCGGGTGGGAGTGGTCAAGCTCAACCTGAAAAAGGCCGCCGACCTGTCCGAAGCCGAGGTCTGGAAATCCGATCTGTGGCGGCACGCCGACGACAGCCCGTCCCGGACGGACGCTGTAAAAAAGCTCGTCAAGATTTTGAAGGATCACATCAATCAGGCCGACAAGGCGGAGCTCAAGCTGGCGCCCTTCATTGGCATTGGCTGTCCCGGCCTGATCGAGCCCGATGGCCGGATCGAGCGTGGCGGACAGAACCTGCCCGGCGGCAATTGGGAGAGCGAAAGCTTCAACCTGGCGGCTGCGCTGATCAAGGCGATCCCGGCCATTGGCGATCACGAGACCTTCGTGGTGATCCACAACGACGCGGTGGTACAGGGGCTCGCCGAGGTGCCGTTCATGCAGGACGTCAAGACCTGGGGCGTGGTGACCATCGGCACCGGCCTCGGCAATGCCAGCTTCACCAATAAGGCCGGCAAATGACCGGGTGACCGCCGCGCCGGCGCGAGCGCCTTACATCCGGTCGGGCGGATTGCTCGGATCGGCCGGCGGGATCGGCTGGGGCGACGGTTCCGGCTGCCCCGGCTGCGGCGGGATCGGTTGCGGCACCGGGCCGGGAAAGGGTTCCGGCGGCGGTTGCGGATCGCCGGCCTGTCCGCCGCGAACCGTGAGTGCGTCTTCGTCCAGTCGGGTCATGATCATCTCCATCGGGTCCGAAAGACTGAACAGCCGAGCGGCAGCTTCGTTCCGGGCGATGACCAAGATAGGGCCGACCCTCATGGCCCCGGCGTCAGCCGCCCGCGGCGAATTCGGGATAGAGCGTCATGCCCGCCGTCGACGAAAAGGGTCGCGCCGGTGACATGGTCCGAGGCATCCGAGGCCAGCTAGACGGCGGCCTGCGCGATGTCGTCGGGCTCGCCGATGCGCCCGTAGGGCACCAGTTTCATCAAGGCGGCATAGGCCTCGGCCGTGTTCCAGGCCGCCGTGTTGATCGGGGTCCGGATCGCGCCGGGCGCCATCGCATTGACCCGGATCCGCGCCGGCGCCAGTTCCTGGGCAATCGACTGCATCAGCAGCATGACGCCGCCCTTGGATGCGGCGTAATTGGCGTGTCCGGCCCAGGGGATCTGCTGATGCACCGAGCTCATGCAGATGATCTTGCCGGTGGCCGACGATAGGGCCGGGTCCGGACCGCGGCGCTTGAATTCGCGCGCGGCGGCACGGGTCACCAGGAACTGGCCGGTGAGATTGACCGCGATCACGCGGTTCCACTGGTCGAGCGTCATCTGGTCGAAGGCGGCGTCGCGCTGAGGCCCGGCATTGCTGACCACCACGTGCAAGGTGCCGAAGGCGTCGATGGCCTCCGCGAACAGGGCGGTGACCGCCGCCTCGTCCGCGACATCCGCCCGGATCGCGACGGTGCGCCGGCCCATGGCCTCGATCTCGCGGCAAAGCGCCTCGGCCGATGCTCGGTCGGAGGCATAGTTGACCGCGACATCGGCGCCTGCCGCGGCAAGGCCGAGGGCCACGGCGCGGCCGATGCCGGAGCTGGCGCCGGTGACCAGGGCGGGCTGGCCGGCGAGCGTGCCGGGGTCGGGCTGGCGGCGGGTGGCTGGGCTCGGCGCATCGGCCATGGTGGGTCCTGGGCAGTTGAAACGCGTGGTCGCCGTCCCGACATCAGACGGGACGACGGCAAATGAACTTATGGGCCTGCAACTCAACGGCCTCCCAAGAGTTGCCGATGAACCTGGCGTTTCGAATGGCTGGACGACGGTCCGGCGCGCGGGCGGGCTCGGCGAGCGGGATCGGACACTGCGATATGGATATCCGCATCAGGCATAAGACGACCTATCAGTATGGCTCAGGCGTTGCGTTCGGGCCGCATCGGCTGATGCTGCGGCCGCGCGACAGTTTCGATCTGAGGATCCTCGACACCCGGCTGGACATCTGGCCGGCGGCGCAGGTCGAATGGATCCATGACGTCTATGGAAATCCGGTGGCCATCGCGACCTTTCGGGAGCCGGGCGACCGGCTCGAGATCACCAGCGAGCTGATCCTCAGGCGTTATGGCTCGACCTTGCCGCGCAATCATGCGTCGGCGCGCGGCGCCCAGTTCGCCCCTCGTTATTCCGACGACGAACGCATCGTGCTGCAGCCGTTCCTGGCGCCGGCGAGCAGCGACGGCGCATCCGTGCTGACCGACTGGATGCATCAGGTTCTCGCCGACCAGACACCAGGCGATGATCCGATCGCCCGCCTGCTCAATGCCATCAACGCCAATTTCGCCTATGCGCTGCGCTATGAAGAGGGCGTCCAGGCGCCGGCCATGACGCTGGCCCTGCGCACGGGCTCGTGCCGCGATCTCGCCTGGCTGTTCATCGAGGCGGTGCGGCGGCTCGGTTATGCCGCGCGGTTCGTTTCGGGCTACCTGCATGACGGGCTGAGCCAGGACACGGCCCTGCGTGCGCCGACCAGCCTCACCCATGCCTGGGCCGAGCTGTTCATTCCGGGCGACGGTTGGGTGGAGTTCGATCCGACCAATGCGCTGGTCGCCGACCCGCATCTGATCCGGGTCGCGATGGCCAGGGTTCCCTGGGAGGCCTCGCCGGTGTCCGGAAGCTTCGTCGGGCCCGCGGGAGCGCTGACCGGACTTTTTGTCGGGGTCGATATTGTCGGCCTGCCCGAGGACGGTCCGACCGAACGGACACGCGCGGCCTGACCCCGGCCGCGGCTGGCGCGCAAATGGGTGAAGCCGGTGGACGGCCGATCGATCTCGGCCGTCCGTTTCAAGGCGTCAGAAGCGGCAGACCCGCTCGCCCCAGCGGTTGATCCAGCAACGTCGCCGGTACATGGGCGGTCCCCAGGGGCGGGGACCGAAGCCGGGACCAAAGCCGGGGCCATAGCCATAACCATAATGCCTGCGGCGCCACGGACGTGGTCCGCCCCAGCCATGACCGTAATAGGGGCCAGGGCCGCCCCATCCCCATTGCATTTCCAACGGTTCGGCAGAGATCGGGGCAGCCCGGGCATCGGTGCTGACGCCGGCTGCCGCGGCCACGCCGCCTGCCAGGATCGTGAAGAATGATCTGCGGTCCATGGCCGCTCCTCCTCATGATCGCCCACCCATTTTCGATAACGCCGACAGTGCCTTGCGGTTCCAGCGGCGGCGTCCCGATCGGCGGGTTCCGGCGGCCGCCGGGCGTCGGGCGGTGAGCGAACCGGCCGGTTCCGCTGGTTTCGACATGATCGGCGTGCGCGACTCGTGTCTAACGTCGGGAGCCGAACGTCGGAACTTGCCTCGGAACTTGCGTCGGAATTTGGCAAAGCGGAGATCGAAGCCCTGGAGACCTCGCTCTACCTGCCGGTCAAGCGCTTCCTCGAAACCCTCGGCTTCACCGTCAAGGGCGAGGTGGCAGGCTGCGACCTGGTCGCGATCAAGGGCAGCGACCCGCCGGTCGTGGTGATCGGCGAACTGAAGCTGAGCTTCAACCTCGAGCTCGTGCTTCAGGGTGTCGACCGCGCCTCGGTCTGCGACGAGGTCTGGCTCGCCGCGCGTATGTCGGCGCGCGGCAAGGGCCGTGAAAGCGATGCGCGCTTTCGCAATCTCTGCCGCCGGCTCGGCTTCGGATTGCTCGGCGTCACCGAAAAAGGCGAGGTCCACGTCCTGGCCAATCCGGAGGCGCCGGGCTTGCGCAAGAATGCCCGCCGGCGCTCGCGCATCGTCGCGGAACATCAGAAGCGGCAGGGCGATCCGGCGGCCGGCGGCAGCACGCGCCAGCCGATCATGACGGCCTACCGCCAGCAGGCGCTGTCCTGCGCCATGGCCCTGACGCAGGGGCCGCAGCGCCCGCGCGACCTCAAGCTCTTGGTGCCGGATGCCGCGAAGATCCTGCAAGGCAATGTCTATGGCTGGTTCAGCCGCGCCGAGCGCGGGATCTATGTGCTGACCGATGCCGGGCGCGCGGCGCTGGTCCGCTGGCCGCAGCCGCCGGCCGGCGAAGGCAGGGTGCAGGCCCCCGACGACCGGCCGGGTGCTGCGTCCTGACGCCGTCCGGGCGCGTGGGCGGGGCTTGCGAGGAACCAAACCGGCTCTCGGGATGTTGCTTTCAGGAGCACGACGCAACCGATGAGTCGGAGAGTCCCATGGCCGCCACTTTTTCGTCCACCGTCCGCAACCAGGTGCAGAATGCCCGCGACATGGCCGATGACGCCATGGAACGCGCGAGCGAGGCCGCGGCGCGGCTGCAGCAGGATGTCGACTATCTCAAGCGCTACCTGACGACCAATGCCTCCGGCATGGCCACGGCCGCCAATGACCAGCTCCGGAATTTCGGTTTCGGAGCGGAGGTTGTCCAGCAGGTTGCCGGAACGCAAGCGAGCAAGCTGCAGCGCATCCTGTTCCGGCAGGCCGCGCGCCACCCCATCGGCGCCATTGGCGTGGCGGCCCTGGCCGGTGTCCTGATCGGCATCTATTATGCCCGGCAGGCACGCGAACCCGCCCCGGCGGCACCCTATGTGCGCCGGCGCCGAAGCGAGGACTAAGCCCGCCCGGCCTTGCTTCGCCCAACCTTACTTCGCCCGACCTGGCGTCAGCCCGCCCAGCAGATCCATCGGCAGGGGAAAGACCACCGTCGACGAGCGCTCGCCGGAAATGTCGTGCAGGGCCGAGAAATAGCGCAGCTGCATGGCCTGCGGTTCGCCGGCGAGGATCCGGCCGGCCTCGACCAGCTTCTCGGCAGCCTGCTGCTCACCTTCGGCATTGATGATCTTGGCCCGTCTCAGGCGCTCGGCTTCGGCCTGTTTGGCGATGGCGCGGACCATGGATTCGTTGAGATCGATATGTTTGATCTCGACATTGGTCACCTTGATGCCCCAGGCGTCGGTCTGCTGATCCAGGATCTCCTGGATGTCGGCATTGAGCCGGTCGCGTTCGGCCAGCATCTCGTCGAGCTCATGTTTGCCCAGCACCGAGCGCAGCGTGGTCTGGGCGAGCTGGCTGGTCGCAGCCATGAAGTCGGCGACCTTGATGATCGCCCGTTCCGGATCGACGATGCGGAAATAGAGCACCGCGTTGACCTTGACCGAGACATTGTCGCGCGAGATCACGTCCTGGGGCGGCACGTCCTGCACCACCAGCCGGAGATCGACCTTCACCATCTGCTGGACGAAGGGAATGAGGATGAACAGCCCCGGGCCCTTCACGCCGCTGAACCGGCCGAGCGTGAAGATGATGCCGCGCTCATATTCCCTGAGGATGCGGATCGCCTTGACCAGAAACAGCACCACGGCAAGGGCGAGCAGGACGTAGGCAAGATAGTCGAGCGTCACGGCAGGCCTCCTTCAAGAGCGCTCCGTGCCGGCGGACGCCGCACCAGGAGCGTCAGGTCCTTGATATCGGTGACCTCGACGGTTTCCCCCGAGGCAAAGGTTTCGGACCCGCGCGCCTGCCAGCGTTCGCCGCCTGCGACGACATGGCCTTGGCCGCCGGACCAGTCGAGAACCTCGGCCGAAAGCCCGCGCATGGCCTGAAGTTCGCCCGAGACGCGGCTCCGGCGCGCCCGCCAGAGCGAACCGGTCACCACGGCGATCAGCCCGATGAGCAGGATCGCGGCGCTGCCGATCAGCGGCCATGACAGCCGGTAGCCGGGCGCCTCGACCCTGAACAGCATGGCGGCGCCGAGCAGGAAGGACGCGACGCCGCCGAGGCCGACGACCACGGTCGGGTTGAAGGTCTCGACCACCAGGAAGGCCAGGCCGAGCAACATCAGGGCGAGGCCGGCATAATTGATCGGCAACATGTTGAGGCCGTAGAGCCCGAGCAGCAGGCAGATCGTGCCGATGACGCCCGGCGCGACCACCCCGGGCGAGGCGAATTCCAGGACCAGGCCGTAAATGCCGATGACCATCAGGATGAAGGCGATGTTCGGGTTGGTGATCACCGCCAGCAGCTGGATCAGCCAGCCGGGCGTGAGCGCTTCGATGGTCAGGCCCTGGCTTGCCAGGCGCTGTTGGCGGCCGCCGCTGATCTCGACCATGCGGCCGTCCAGGCGCTCGAGCAATTCGGCCGGGCTATGGGCGACCAGGTCGATGACCCCGGCCTGCAAGGCGGCGCCGGCGGACAGGCTGGCGGCTTCGCGGACGGCCTTTTCGGCCCAGTCGGCATTGCGCCCGCGCAGTTCGGCGAGGCTGCGGATGAGGGCGACCGCATCATTGGTGACTTTCGCCGTCATGGCATCCGGCCTGACGGCGGGCGGCGTGCCGTCCTTGGGGGCGTCGCGCGGGCTGTCCCGGTCGCGCCCGCCGGGCAGGCCCGGCAGCGGGCCACCGATCTGCACCGGCGTCGCCGCCCCGAGATTGGTGCCCGGCGCCATGGCGGCGACATGGGTGGCGTAGAGGATATAGGTGCCGGCGCTGGCGGCATGGGCACCCGATGGCGCGACATAACCGATCACCGGTACGGGCGAACCAATGACGTCGATGATGATCTCGCGCATGCTGGTGACGAGCCCGCCCGGCGTGTTCAGGCGCAGGATGACCACCGCCGCACGCCTTTCGGCGGCCGTCGCCAGGGCTTCCTTGACATGGCGGGCGGCCGCCGGGCCGATCGGACCTTCGAGATCAATGGTCAGCGCCAAGCCGCTCCGGCCGGTCTCCTGCGCCGACAGGGGCGGGGCGGAGGCAGCCAGGACAATCGCGACAAGACAGGCCGTCAGCGCCATCTTCATGGCAGGGACCTCGCGCTATGATTGTTATATGGGTGTGATTTTCGCCAGCTCCAAATGGCCGGCGCCCAGCCGCGCTCCAGGCGGACCCTAGGCCTGGTCGATCTCGGCGATGAGATGCTCCTGCCTGAGTTCGGCCAGCAGGCTTTGCAGGTCGGCGGTGATGCGGCGCGGCGCAATCGCGGGGAAAAGCGCGATCAGTGCGCCGACGAGCTGCTCGACAGGCATCGGCTCGTCGAGCAGTTCCCAGACAATGCCGGCGGTCTCGTTGAGCACGAAAACCGCTTTGCCCGGCCGCATCAGCACGAGCTGCCCGTCGATTTCGCGGCGCGTTGCATCGGTCGCCCGGACGAAACGGCGGGCCATGGCGGCGTGGCGTCGCGCTGCCGGCCGGCGATCTCTGATCGCCAGACGCGCCGATCTGACCTCCGGTCCGGTCGGCTTGCTGAACTCGCGGATCAGCAGGGCGGCGGCCTCGTCGACATCGTCATAAGCGAGGCCATAGGCATCGGCCGCGGAGGCCACGCGGTGCAGCCGGTCGACCGCTGCGACCGAGAGCGCCCGCGGCGTCAGATCCTGGCGCAGGAGGGCGGCGAGCCCGTCGCCCCGTGCCGCCCGTGTCAGTTCGGCGGTTTCGCCGCGCCGGCGCCGAAGCCGCACCACATCGGTGATGCCCAGGCATTCGCCATGAGAAGCCAACAGGTCGGGGGGCAGGGCCAGATAAAGAAACTGGCGGTCCTCCGGGCCGGCATAGTGCGCAAGGAAGGCTGCGAACGGGGCTGTCGGCGCATAGCGCGCGGATTTTCGCAGGCGCGGAGCGGTGCCGAAGGCCATCGCCTGGTCGTCGGGGCCGGCAATCAGGACCGCGTCGTCGGCGAAGATGCGTGCGCCCATCGCGGCGAGCCGCGCCGCCAGCAGCGTCTTGCCTTCGCCGGTTGCGGCCGGAAACAGGATGAGGCGCGCGCCGATCTGGACCGCGGCGGCATGGAGACAGGCGGCATCGTGATGTTCGTCGCCGAAGGCCGCGACGGCGTCGGCCATGATTTCGCAGGCAAGGCCGATGGCCGATCTGGCCGTGACGTCCTGGTCGAGAATGGTCGAGCGATAACGATATCGCCCACCGGACGACCGGATGGCGATGAACGGCTTGCCGTCGGCAGGACGGTCGTCGCGCCAGGTGCCGAAGACCGTGCCGAAGACCGGCAAGAGGTCGTGGCAGGCGCCGAGATCAATCGGTCGCGACAGACCGGCGAGCGCGAAGCTGGTCAGTTCGGCCTCCTTCAGCTGCTGCGGACCTCACCACCAGGAGCGTCGGGACCAACGCCGCCGCGAGCCACGCCGCCGCGACCAGCCGCGCCGGGACCAGCCGCGCCGGCGTCGGCGAGAACTGCCGCGGCGCCTGCGAGAACTGCCGCGCCGGCGGCGCGACCGTCCACTCCGGGCCTCCGCCGCGTCGCCGATCTTGAGGAAGGTCGGAGCCGAATAGGCCACCAAAGCCGCCAGGCCGAGCAGCAGGCTGCGCCGGGCCGTTCCGGGATCACGCTGATCGCCTTTGGTCGCATCGGTCATGTTGGCCTCCTTGCAGCGCGGGGCTCGAGTCCAACAACCAATTTTGTGAACCTTGGTTCCCCCGTCACACTGAACCGGCATGGTCCGGGTTGATGGCACCGCCCGCTGATGCGCGGTCGGGGGCAGCGTTCACCTGTCCGGACCGGGCCTCGCGGCCACCCCGACAACGGTCAGCACCAGCGGCGCCCGATGGTGGCCCGTGTGCTCGCCGAAACCGTCAGTCCCGGTGACCGAGACGTCCTGGCCAATGAACCGGCGCAGACCACGATAGGCGGTGCGGCTTCTGGGGTTGCGGTTATCGAGCCGCAGATGAATGCGGTCGAGCCTGACGCGCTGAAGCGCCTCGTCGCCCTCGGCATTGACGCAGGTTTGCTGGCGCAGCGTCAGGATGTAGGCCGGTTCGCGTGCGTCGCCCCTCCGCACGTCCTGGTAGCCCGGCGGTCCCGGAAAGACGTGGTGGCTCAGCCGCCCGGTGAATCGCGACGTGGCGTTGCCGCCGACGTTGGTACAGGACGTCTGGCCCGGGGTTTGCGCAAAGCCTGCGCCGGAGAGGAGCAGGCTTCCGAGGAGAGCCGCGCCAATCGCCACTTTCAGGGTCATCGCAAGCCTATTGGAGGTTGATCGAGGGCACCTTTGTATCGTGAACAAACGAGCAACACAAGGGTGGTGCGCCGATCCTCACGGCGATGGCGGCATGGCCCTTTCGACGGCCTGGTTGAACAGGCCGGAGCCTTGCAGGCCAATGCCGCCGTCGA
Organism: Phreatobacter stygius; assembly: GCF_005144885.1. Classification (NCBI taxonomy): domain Bacteria; kingdom Pseudomonadati; phylum Pseudomonadota; class Alphaproteobacteria; order Hyphomicrobiales; family Phreatobacteraceae; genus Phreatobacter; species Phreatobacter stygius. The sequence continues at coordinate 6,824,755 of NZ_CP039690.1, read as the reverse complement.
CGACGATCTGGGCGCCGGTGACATAGGCGCCGAGCGGCGAGGCGAGCACCACCGCCATGCCGCCGATATCGTCGACGGTGCCATAACGGCCGAGCGGCACCATGCGCTTGAAGGTGTCCTCGCCGGCTGTATTGTCGCCGGCCGCGCCGCCGAGCCGCTTCATGCCCTCGGTGCCCTCGATCGGCCCGGGCACGATGGAATTGGACCGGATGCCGTGGCGGCCCCATTCGAGCGCCAGATTGCGCATGAGATTGTCGATGCCGGCCTTGGCCGCGCCGACATGGGCCTGGAAGGCGAAGGGCAGGTAGGCCTGGCCGGCCGAGACGAAGATCAGGTTGCCGCGGGTCTCCTTCAACTGGGCGAAGGCGGCATGGGCGCCGTGGAATGCGCCGAGCAGGTCGATCTCGACGACGGTCCGGAATCCCTTGGCGCTGATCGCCTCGGCGCGCGCGACGAAATTGCCGGCCGCGCCGCAGACCATGGTGTGGACCGGTCCCAGTTCCTCGCGGCTTTTCGCCAGTGCTGCTTCGACCGCCGCGTAGTCGCGGACATCGGCGACCGAGGTCGAGACGCGGGCGCCCATGTGACGCAATTCGGCCGCCGCGGCTTCCAGGCGCTCGGCGGTGCGGCCGCAGATCGCCACATCGGCGCCGACCGAGGCGAAACTCTTGGCAATGCCGAGATTGATGCCGCTGCCGCCGCCGGTGACGAAGACGGTCTGGCCCTTCAGCAAGGTGATCGGCAGATATTTGCTGGCGTTCATGTTCGCCTCCCGACGGTCAAGCGCGTCCGCGACGTCGCGTGACGGCAATGCTACCTCATCCGGGCCGCCGCGACAGACGTGCCCGGCTCCGCCGTTTGGACGATTCAGATCGCGCCGTCATGGCGCAATTGCGCGATCTCGTCCGGGCCATAACCGAGCCCGGCGAAAATGCTGTCGCTATCGGCGCCGAGCGTCGGCGGCGGCGTCGGCGGTTCGGGGTCGCCGCTGGCCAGGCGGAAACCGGCGCGCACCACCGAAACCTTCCGGCCGACCCCGGGCGCGCCGGGGAAATGCTTGACCAGGTCGCGGGCCTTGACCTGCGGATGGTCGAGCACTTGCGGCACGCTCAGCACTTCGCCGGCCGGCACGCCCTCGCTGTTCATCAGCACGGCCCATTCGGCGGCGGGTCTTGCTGCCAGCGCGGTCTCGATTTCGGCGGTCAGCGCCGCGCGATGCGTCTTCCGGTCCTCGCGCTCGACGAAGCGCCGGTCCTCGGTCAGCTCCGGGCGGCCGATGATCCGGCACAGCATGACGAACTGTTCCTGCTTGTTGGCGGCAATGTTGAGCAGGCCGTCGCCGGTGCGGAAGGTGCCGGAAGGGCTCGCCGTGACGTTGTCATTGCCCATCGGCTCGGGCCGGACGCCGGCGATCAGCCAGTTGGAGACGGCCCAGCCCATCGAGACGAGGGTTGCCTCCAGCATGGAGACGTCGATCTTTTCGCCCGACCCGTCGCGCTCGCGCCGGAACAGCGCGGCGGCGACCGCGAAGGCCGCGGTGAGGCCGCCGAAGGTGTCGGCGACGGGATAGCCGACGCGCAGCCCCGCCGAGCCCTTGTCGCCGGTGACGCTCATCACGCCGGACAGGCCCTGGATGATCTGGTCATAGGCCGGATTGTCCTTCAGCGGCCCGTCCTGGCCGAAACCCGAAATGGCGCAATAGACGAGGTCCGGCCTGACCGCCGTCAGGGCCTCGTAGCCGAGCCCGAGGCGGTCCATCACGCCGGGCCGGAAATTCTCGATCACCGCGTCGGCGGTCGCCACCAGGCGCCGGAACACCGCCTTGCCGGCCGGGCTCTTCAGATTGATCGTCACCGAGCGCTTGCCGGCATTCTGGGCCAGGAACGACGCGCCCATCAGCCGGCTGTTGAGCTCGGGATCGGCGCCCAATTGGCGCGCCAGGTCGCCGGTTCCCGGCGTCTCGACCTTGATGACATCGGCGCCGAGCTGGGCGAGCTGATAGCAGCAGAACGGGCCGGCCAGCACATTGGTCATGTCGAGAATGCGAAGACCGGCGAGCGGAAGCGTCATCGGCTGGGCTCCTGAACGGTGGCGCCGCCGCGACGACGGGTTCAGCCATGGGCGGGGGCCGCGGGAAACTCCAGCATCGGCCGGCAGGGCGAAGCGCGCAACGCCTTGATGGCCTGGCGGATCAGGGAATGCCCCGGGGCGGTGCTCGGGGTTGTCCCATGGCGCCATGGGGGTAGTGGGTGATTCACCTGCGGAGCCCGGTTTCGTAGCCTGTCGTGCGGCCCGATGGTCGGGCAGCAGGAGGCCTCCCATGTCCGGACCGAAGCAAAGCCCGACCGCCACCGCGGGTCTCGATCGCCGGCATCTTCTGGCCGCGGGGACCGCCGCGGCCGTGCTGGCGGGCGTCCCGCCGCGCTTCGCCAAGGCTGATGCCAGGATCAGTTTTCCGCTGCCGCCGGGTCCCGACGCCAACGTCAAGATCACCGAGGACTATGCGCGGCTGGTGGCGCGCGACGCCTATTTCTGGGCCTGGCCGCTGGTCAATGTCTATAACCGGCGGCTCACCTTCGCGAAGGTGCCAGCCATCGGGCGCAGCGGCCCGGTGCCGATGGCGCCGCTCAACCGCCTGTCCATGCTGACCGACTATATCGAGCCGGAGGAACGCGTCGTCGCCTGTCCCAATCAGGACGTCGTCTATGGGGCCGGGCTCCTGGCGCTCGATCAGTCGCCGGTGGTCATCCAGGTGCCGGATTTCGGCGATCGCTTCTGGGTCTATCAGGCAGTCGATCTCAGGACCGACGGCTTCATCCAGATCGGCAAGATGTACGGCTCGACGCCAGGCTTCTATCTCTTTGCCGGACCCAACTGGCAGGGCGAGACGCCGAAGGGCATCACGCGCGCGTTCCGGGCGACGACCAGCACGGGCAATGTCATCCCACGTGTGTTCATGGACGACACGCCTGAAGACCGGCGAGCGATCCAGCCGAGCCTCGCGCAGATCCTGATGTATCCGCTCGCCGAATATGACGGCGTCCTGAAGAGCCAGGACTGGTCGAAGGTCGCAGCCTTTCCGGTCTCATCATCCGGCGATGAAGAGACCAAATGGGTCGAGCCGGAAACGTTTTTCGACGTGCTGCCGCTGGTGCTCGCCGACGCACCGGCGCAGCCAGGCGAAGAGGCGCGTTACGCCCAGGTGCTCGCCGTTGTCGCCGCGGCCAAGCAGAACCCGGCGCTCAAGCAGGCGATGATCGAAGCCGCGCGCGATGCCGACAAGACCCTGGTCCAGCCGTTGTTCCAGTTCCGCAATTACGGACGCCAATTGCCGCACCACTGGAGCACGGTGGTCAATGGGGCGGCCTTCGGAACCGACTATTTCACCCGCACCGCGGTCGCCAAATCCAACATCTTCGTCAACCAGCCGAACGAGACGAAATATTTCTATCAGGATCTCGCGGAGAACGGCGCGCGGCTCAATGGCGGGCACCGCTACACGGTGACTTTCGCCAGGGACGCGACGCCGCCGGTCAACGGCTTCTGGTCGCTGACGCTTTACAACGAGCATCATTTCTTCGCGCCGAACGAGATCAAGCGCTATTCGGTCGGCACCAAGAACAAGGGGTTGAAGCTGAACGCCGACGGGTCGCTGACGATCCATGTCCAGGCCGACCGGCCGACCGCCGACCATGCCGCCAATTGGCTGCCGGCCCCGAAAGGCGGCGATTTCTCGCTCTATATCCGGACTTATTGGCCGAAGGCGGCCACCATCGACGGCAGCTGGACCCCGCCGCCGGTGGTTCAGCTCGCAAGTTGACGGAGCTTTGCCGATTTCGCCGCGTGCTGGAGACCGATGAGGAAAGGCCTCACTCCGCCGCGTGCTGGCGGACCGGACGCGGGTGGCCCAGCAGCGTGGCGGTCGGCGCGAGCATGACCGAATGACGGAAATGCAGGATCGCCTCGTTGAGCAAGGTGGCCGCTTCCTGCTCCAGCACCAGTCCGGCGTCGCTGCGCTGCATCTGGCCGGCCGCGACGAAGGTGCTCTGGACGATATGGCGCGCGCCCATGGATTGCAGCACCGGCCGCAAGGCGTAGTCGAGCGCCAGGACATGGGCGAGGCTGCCGCCGGTGGCGAGCTGCAGGACGGTCTTGCCGGCAAGACCGAACTGCGGCAGCACGTCGAGAAAGGCCTTCAGCAGGCCCGAATAGGCGGCCTTGTAGATCGGGGTGGCGACGATGATGCCGTCGGCCGCCTCGATGCTGTCGATCGCTTCAGCCAAGCCGGCCTCGTCAGGCCTCGCGCCCAGCAGCGCCGCCGCGTCGATGTCGCGGAGCCGGATGTGCCTGACGTGGAAGGACCGTGCGGGCAACTGGCCAAGGGCGTAGTCGGCCAGCATGGCGGTGGTCGAGGCCGGCGACGGGCTGCCGGAGATCGCGACCACGGACAGTTTTCGTCCGGACTTGTCGAATGGTCGGGCGAGCATCGCTTGCTCCTGTTCAAGCCGGGACATCGGGCGGCGCGAGGCCATCAGGCGTTTGGCGGCGGCAGGAAATCGACCTCGTGCAGGGCCGCCAGCCGCACCACCTCGGCCGGATCCGGCACGTTGTGCAGGGCCTTGAACAGGTCGAACAGCTTGCGGGTGGGCGAGACCCAGAACAGGCAGGTGGTGGTCTGGCCCGACCGGTTGAAGATGCCGTGCGCGATACCCATGGGCAGCCTCGCGAGGTCGCCCGCCACCGCCCGCATGTCCCGGCCGTCGAGCCAGAACTCGAGCGTGCCGTCGAGCACATAGACGAACTCGTCCTGGGTCGGGTGGATATGCGGCGGCACGAACGTGTCGGCCGGAAAGGTCGCGTGCCAGGACAGTGAATTCTCCGAATGCTGCTTCGGCACATAGGTCTGGCCGAGGATGTTCCAGACGATCCCGTCGAGACTGTCCTGTTTGCGGGTCAAGCCGGCGGTCATGGCCATGGGATGGTTCCTTTGATCAGAGACTTTGGACGACCGGCGGCAGCCTGGCTCGCCGCCGGCGGATAACGCGTTGCGCGTGCGGCCGCGGCTTGCGGCTCATTCGGCTGCGACATTCAGGGGCTGGTCGTCAGCGTGGATCTGGCGGGCCTTCAGCATGGGGATCACCTCGTTGGCGAGACCGGTCAGCGTCCGCACCACCTTCCAATGCGGCATGTCCCCGCGGTGGATCTGGAAGATGATCCGGCTCGATCCGGCTTCCTCGGCCCATTTCTCGATGGTGTCGGCCACCGTCTTCGCGGTGCCGGCGACAACCCGGAACTGCTGGCGGATCTGATGCCAGTCGAAGGCGCCGCCATGGCTCGACGGCAGCATGCGGCCATTGCGCTTCTTGAACTCGTCGAGGCTCAGATAGCCCGGTGCGTCGATGAACCGGCCGGCCTTGGTCAGCGTGGTGAAGAAATAGCGGACATGCGGCTCCATCTCGGCGAGCGCGCTCTCGTCGTCGTCGCCGATATAGACCATGCAGACGATCGGGATCTGATCGGGCGTGATGGTGTGGCCGTAATGGGCGGCGCGTTCCTTCAGCGTCTTCTGCGCGGCGAGCTGAGTGGCGATCGGACTGAAGGTCGAGGAATAACCAAAGCCGCGCTGGGCCGCGAGTTCGATGGTGCCGGGACTGCCGGAGCCGACCAGATAGACCTTGGGGTGAGGCTGCTGATAGGGCTTGGGCCAGATGTTCAGGTAGCGATAATTGTAGAAGCGGCCCTCGTGGCGGATCGGGCCATCCTCGGTCCAGGCCCGGATGATGACGTCGAGCGCTTCCTGCTGGCGCTCGCGCGAGGTCACCGGATTGACCGAGTTCGACCAATATTCCATCGGCGTGCCGAGCGGGAAGGCGACCTCCAGCCGGCCGCCCGACATGACGTCGAGCATGGCGTAGGACTCGGCCAGGCGGTGCGGCTGGTCGAGGCCGGCGGGCGTGCCCATCACGCAGATCTTGGCCTTGGTGGTCTGCGGGATCAGCGCGGCGGCGATGACGGATGCGATCGGCATCAGGCTGTAGGGCGTGTTGTGATGTTCGTTCACGCAGACGCCATCGAAGCCGAGCTTGTCGGCCAGCACCAGCTCGGAAAGGTAGCGCTGGTAGAAGGCATGGCCGGCCTTGGGGTCGAAATATTTGTTCGGGAAGTCGACCCAGAGCGAGTCGAAGTCGTCGATATTCTCCGGCAGATCCGTGTAGGGCATGAAATGCCAAGCGTAGAACTTGGTATCCGGCAGGATCGGCATCACTTCTCTCCGTTTTGTCCGAATGGATGTCTCGGCGTGCGGCGCGAGCGAGCCGTCACTCGCCGGCGCTTGCCGTCCGCTCGATGCGGGCCGGCTGAGGTGTCAGGGCGGTTGGCGTGACGGGGCGGCGGCCCGTCGCCTTGCCGGCTTCCGCCTGGAATGCGGCGATGGTCGCGGCCGGCCGGATCAGGAACCAGGCGGCGACCGCCGCGGCGGCCTGCAGAACGCCGAGCAGCAGGAAGCCGGAAGCATAGCCCGCCGCCGGCGTCGCGCCGCGCTCGACCGCCAGGCCCATCAGATAGGGCGCGAACGAACCGGCGGCCGAATTGGCGATGGTCGAGAACAGGCCGAGCATGGCGCCGCGCTGGGCGACCGGGGTCACCTCGGCAATGATCGCCGGGCTGAGTGTCCAGACCAGGGTCGGCAGGCCGAAGCCAATGGCCAGCAAGGCCAATTGCAGCGGACCGGGCGACAGGAAGGTCATCGCCGCGGTCGCCGCTCCGCCCGCCACCAGGCACAGGCAGAGCAGGCCCGACCGGGCATAGCGGCTGGTGACGCCGGCGAGCAGGAGGCGCTGCGACAGGTAGCCGCCGCCGAGCACCAGCACGATGCTGGCGATCCAGGGCAGGGTGGTGAGCCAGCCGGTCTGGGTGGTGGAATAGCCAAGCCCACGGGTGAGATAGGGCGGCAGCCAGGCGAGCATGATGGTGATGCCGCAGGCGACGGCGAAACCGGCGAGCGTGTTGCCGATGAAGGTCCGGTCGAGCAGCAGGAGGCGATAGCTGACCGGTTGCAGATTGCCGGCGCCGGCGCTCGGGGTGGCGACCTTGCCTTCGCTGCCGAAGATCAGCCAGAGCACCACCCAGGCGGCCGTGACGGTGCCGAGCAGGCCGAAGCCGAAACGCCAGCCCTGGGCGACGATGAAATAGGCGACGATCGGCGCGGCCAGCACGATGCCGAAGGCGGCGCCCTCCGACACGATGCTGGTCGGCACGGCCCGCCGGTCGTCCTCGAACCATTTGAACACCGCATGCAGCACCACGGCGAAGGCCGGGCCTTCGCCAAGGCCGAGCAGGACGCGGGCGGCCACCACTTCATTGAGCGAGGTTGCCCACAACATCGGAAACTGCGTCGCGGCCCAGACCGTCGCGAGGCCGGCGAGAACCCATTTGGTCGGCCAGCGATTGACCAGGAAGCCGCCGGCAATGCCGGCGATCGGATAGACCCAATACATGGCGCTGGCCGCCAGGCCGAACTGGCTCGGGGTCAGGTTCAGGTCGCGCATCAGCGGCACCGCGGCAAATCCCAGCACGGCCCGATCGGCGAAGGCCAGGATCATGAACAGCGTCAGCATGAAGACGATGAACCAGGGTTTGAGGCTTTCTCCTGTGGTCGACATGGGTCCCCTCCAGACTTGGGCGTTGGGCGTTGCGCGGATGGCTTCTTGGATCGGGGGCTCTTGGCTGGCCCCTTCAAGGTGACGCGGTCGCTTTCGCGGCGCCGTCAGCCTCGGCCGAGGAAGGCGGTGACACGTTCGGCCGCCGAAGGGGTGTCCTCGAACAAGAGGTGCCCGGTGCCGGGGATGCGCTCGATCCGGGCGTCGGGCAGCAGCTTCAGCCAATGGTCGGCATGGGCGATCGGGCGGACGCGATCCTGCTCGCCCCACAAGAGCAGCGACGGCACGCGCACCCGGTGCAGCCATTGGGCGAGCTTGGGATTGCCCGATGCGCGCTCCCAGATCAGGCGTGCGACCGCCGTGGTCTCGCGGTAACGCAGCGTCAGGAACTCGATGTCGTGACCTTCCGGCAGGAAGGGCGCGAGCGCCGCCGGATTGGTCGCCAGATAGCCGGGCAGCTGGGCGGGCGGGATGGTGAACAGGTCGGTCGCCGGCGGATCCTTGACCACCAGCCCGGCCGGCGCGACCAGCACCAGCTTGTCGAGCCGGTGGTGGTGGGCGATCGCGAATTCCGCCGCCATCCAGCCGCCGAACGAGAAACCGACGAGGTGGAACCGGTCGAGCTTCAGGGCGTCGAACAGATCCAGATAGTGCAGCACATAGTCCTGCATGGAATCGATCCGGTCGTCGTCGCCGGATTCGCCGAAGCCGGGATGATAGGGAATGATGACGCGGTGGCTGTCGGTCCAGCGCCGAGCGAAGGCGAAGCCCGGAAACGTGCCGGAGCCGTGCAGAAAGACCAGCGGCTTGCCGGTGCCGGCCGAGTAGACGACGGTCTTGATGCCGTTGAGGTCGAGCTCCTGCCGGTCGAAGCCATCCAGTGTTTCCCGGGTGCGGTCGATGACGGATCCCATGGCAATCTCCCCACTTGCTGTTTCTGAACGTGGGTCGAGTGTGGGGATGGGGCGCAAGAGCCGTCACCTATCGAAAGATAGTGGCGCGCGGATCGGCCCTCGGGGGCCTGCGCGAGGCGCCGATGCCGCCCCCACGCGGCGGTTGATTCCTGGCGGCGCGCTGGCAGAATGGCCCGACAGTCGGCAGCCGCCGATGGCCGCGGCGAGGTCCGCGTCCGCCCGGATCGCGAACCCTCTCGCCGCAGATGACCGATCTCATAGCCGAAGACATTTTCGACCCAGGTTTCGGGCGCGCCGGCGTTCTGGATCGGCATGTGCTCGCCGATCGCCGCACGGTCGTGACGCCAGAACCGTCGCTTCTGCCCCGGCCGCGCCTGATCGCCGATCTGCAGGCGGCGCGCGGCGCGCGCCTGACCATCGTGCGGGCGCCGGCGGGCTTCGGAAAGTCGTCGCTCATCCGGCAGTGGCGGGACACGATGGTCGCCGAGCGGCGGCACGTGGTGACGATCGCGGTCGGGCGGCAGGGCGCCGTGCTGACCGACAGTCTGCGCCGGCCGGCGACGGTTCGGCTCGACAGCCATGCGGCGATCGCGCCGGTGGTCGAGGAACGCCAGCGCCAGCGGGGCGAAACCGTGCTGATCATCGATGATTGGCACCTGCTGGCCGCCGAACTGGCCGACAGCCTGATCGACCGGATCATTTCGGGCCGCGACTCCGGCCTGCATGTCGTGCTCGGCTCGCGCCATCCGCCAAGGGTCGCGCTGGCGCGTGCCCGGGCGCTGGGGCAGGTCGTCGATATCGATGCGCGAGCCCTGTGCTTTACCCGCGACGAGGCGGCGGAACTGCTGCGCTCGGAAAGCGGCGTCAACCCGGACGCCGCCACGCTGGCCGATCTGATACGGACGAGCGAGGGCTGGCCCTTCGTGCTGCGCCTGGAGGCCACCAAGCTGCGCGCCGGCGGCCGGCGTGACCGGCAGGCGCGGGTGTCGGGCGAAAGCCGGCTCGTCCAGGACTTCTTCCTGGAGGAAATCCTCGGGCCGCAGCCGCAGCCATTGCAGGACTTTCTGATCCGCACCGCCTTGCTCGACCGGCTGGACGCCGATCTGTGCGATGCCGTCATCGGCCGGTTCGGCAGCGCCGACCTCCTGGAACAGCTTGAACAGGCCGGGTTGTTCCTGGACGCCGTCGACGATCAGCGCGGCGGCTATCGCTATCACCCGCTGTTCGCCCAATTCCTCCGTGCGCAGCTGCGGCGCCGGCTGCCGGGCGATGTGCACAGCCTCGCCATCCGGGCGGCGGACTGGCTGGAGCTCAAGGGCTGGTTCGGCGACGCCGCGGAACAGGCCATCGAGGCGGGCGCATTCGATCGCGCCGCCGATATCCTCAGCGCCCATTGTTTCACCGCCTATTGCAACGGCGTCGGGCACGGCTTCGCGTCGCTGATGCTGCGCCTGCCGCGCCGGGTTCTGCGCAAGCACCCGAAACTGCTGCTCTATGCCGCCCAGGCGGCGTCGGTCAGCCGGGAATTCGGCGTGGCCGAGGATCTGCTGAGCCTGGTTGCCGAGCATATGCGGGCCGCCAGCGGGCAGGCGACCTCGGACGGCGCCCAGCTCGACCATCTGGTTCTGCACAAGCGCATGCTGATGGCCCAAGCCGAGGACGACCAGCCCGCGGCCGAGCGCAAATGCGTCGAGCTGGTGCGCAATTGCGACAGTTTCGATCCCTATACCCGCGGCACCATATACGGCTCGCTGCTCTACGCCCGGCGGGAGCAGTTCAAGCTGACCGACACCAACGACCTGGAAGGCGCCGGCATCCGCGAGTTCAACCGGTGCAACAGCCCCTATGGCCTGGTCTGGCACCTCTCGGTGGTCGGTCCGACACGCTTCGTCACCGGCGATCTCGCCGGAGCTGCCCGGCGTCTCGACCAGGCGGTGGCGCTGGCGACGGCCTTTGAGGATCAGAGCTGGCTGGCCGAGCTGCCGGGACCGCTGCTGGCCGAGGTTTGTTACGAGCGCGACGATCTCGACCGGAGCCGCGATCTCCTGGCCCGGCACTTTCCGTCGAGCGCCAGGGGCTTTGTCGACCAATATGTCGCGGGTTATCTGACCGATGCGCGGCTGAAGGCGCTGCGCGGCGACGTCGAGGCGGCCGACGCCCGCCTGGTCGGCGGCCTGGCGGTCGCCGAACAGCGCAACCTGGACCGCCTGCGCCAGAACCTGATCACCGAGCGGATCAGGCTGATGCTGCGTTTCGGCCTGCGCGAAGAGGCCCTCAGGATCGGCCAGGAGGAAGGTCTCCTGGTGGCGTCGGACAGCGTCAAGCCGCGTGCCGATTTCACCACCCGCGACGAGGCGCGCGCCTTCGGTTGGATGCGGCTGGCGATCGCGCGCGGCGCCGCGGCCGAGGCGGCCGCGCTCGCCCAGCGCTGGCTGCGGTTTGCCGCGCAGGCCGGCGCGGTGCGATCGGTCATCCGCTGGGAGATCCTGCTGGCGCGCGCCTGTCTGGCCGGCGACGACGAGCGCCAGGCCCAGCGCGTGCTCCGATCGGCGGTCGGGCGCGCGGCGCCGGGCGAGTTCATCCGCAGCTTCCTCGACGAGGGCAGCGACGTGGTCGGCCTGCTGCGTGGCCAGCTCGAGGCGTCGCCGATCTGCGACACGCCGGCCGATCGCTTTCTCGCGCGCTTGCTGGCCGACCGTGCCGATCCGTCGCCCGGGCCGGCGGCCGGCCGGGCCGGCATCGTCGCCGGCGAGCACGGTGCCTTGACCGCGCGCCAGATCGACATCTTGCGGATGGCCGGCGCCGGCATGCGCAACAGCGAAATTGGCGACCGGGTCGGAATGACCGAGGGCTCGGTCAAATGGTACCTGCAGCAGATCTATGACCGGATCGGTGTCCGCCGGCGGTCCGGCGCGATTCAGCGAGCGCGGGAACTGGGCCTGATCGACTGACCGGCGCGGTCCGGGCCAGCTATTGATCAAACGAATAAATACCAACGAAATATCATAGCGCGCGTTATTGCAAGTGGCCGGCAATCTGCCGAAAGCCCAGTTCGCCTCCCGCATGGCAGTGGGGCGGCCAATCCTGTCTATGTGCGCCGCCCGCCTCACCTATAAGGTGTTCCGCCAGGGCCTTGGCGTTCGCGATTCCCCTTGGTGTTCGCGATTCCGAAGCCCGTCGGCAGGACGCGAAGAGATTGGGCTGAAGATGCAGGTGGCTGAACAATTGGGCGAACTTCTCGACGTCGCCGCGCCCGCCGTGACGGTTGAACAGGCGCGGGCGCTGGCGCGCGATCACTTCGGCCTCGACGTCACGGTCCGGCCGCTGACCGGCGAGCGCGACCGCAATTTTCATCTCACCGACATCCGGCGCCGCGGTTATGTCCTGAAGGTCGTGCATCCGGCCGAGGACCGCGCCGTCACTGACTTTCAGAGCAGCGCGCTGCTGCACGTCGCCGCCGTCGATCCGGGCCTGGCGACGCCACGGGTCATTCGCCCGCGCGGCAGCCATTTCGGCGATGTCGCCTGGCGGGTGGCCGGCGAACCGGACCGGCGGGTCCGCTGCCTGACTTTTCTCGAGGGTCGGCCGCTGCACCTGACCGAGCGCAGCCCGGCGCAGCGGCGCAATCTCGGCGCCTTCCTGGCCCGGCTCGACCTGGCGCTGGCCGGTTTCCGCCATCCGGCCGAGAACCACGATCTCTTGTGGGACCTGAAGCAGGCCGACCGGGTGCGCGGCCTGCTCGCCGACATCCCCGATGCCGAACGCCGGGCTTTGCCCGAACGGGCGCTCGACCGGTTCAGCGCCCATGTCCTGCCGGTGCTGCCGGATCTGCGCGCCCAGGTCGTCCACAACGACTTCAATCCGCACAATGTGCTGGCCGGCGCGACCGATGACGACCGGATCGCCGGCGTCATCGATTTCGGCGACATGGTGCGGGCGCCGCTGATCCAGGATCTTGCCACCGCCTGCGCCTATCAGGTGAGCCCGGAAGGCCACCCGCTGCAGGGTGTCGCCGAGATGGCTGCGGCCTTTCACGCGGTCTGCCCGATCCTGCCTAGGGAACTCGCGGTTCTGCCCGAGCTGATCGCCACCCGCCTGGCGCTGACCATTGCCATCAGTTCCTGGCGCGCCGCGCGCCATCCGGACAATGCCGAATACATCCTGCGCAACCAGGGGGCGGCCTGGACCGGGCTGAAGCGGCTGGACGAACTGTCCCGCGAGGATGCCATCAACTGGCTCGGCGCCGAAATCGCCAAGGGGTGACGCCATGACCATGATCAACGCCTATGACGCGGCTGCCGCCACCGGCATCAGCGAGCGCGAGCGCCAGCTGATCGCCCGGCGCGAGCGCCTGCTCGGCCCCGCCTACCGGCTGTTCTACGCCAATCCCGTGCATTTCGTCCGGGGCGAGGGCGTCTGGCTCCATGATCCCGACGGCAAGGCCTATCTCGACGTCTATAACAACGTCGCTTCCGTCGGCCATTGCCACCCGCATGTGGTGGCGGCACTCGCCCGCCAGTCGGCGGTGCTCAACACCCATACGCGCTACATCACCGACGGCATTCTCGACTATGCCGAGCGGCTCCTGGCGAAATTCCCGGCCGAACTCGGCCATGTCATGTTCACCTGCACCGGCAGCGAGGCCAATGACCTCGCCTATCGGGCGGCGCGCACCTTCACCGGCGGCACCGGCTTCATCGTCACCGAGCTCGCCTATCACGGCGTCACGGTGGCGATCTCGGAAATGTCGCCGTCGCTCGGCCAAGGCATCACGCTGGCGCCCAATGTCAGGACGATCCCGGCACCCGATCTCTATCGCGCGGGCGGCCAGGATGTCGGCGAGACCTTCGCGGCCCATGTCCGTGCGGCGATCGCCGACATGTTGGCCAAGGGCATCAAGCCGGCGGCGCTGCTGGTCGACACGATCTTTTCCTCCGACGGCGTGTTCTCCGATCCGGCCGGCTTCCTGAAACCGGCGGTGGCGGCGATCCGCGAGGCCGGCGGCCTGTTCATCGCCGACGAGGTGCAGCCGGGTTTCGGCCGCACCGGCGAGGGCATGTGGGGTTTCGAGCGTCACGGCCTGGTGCCCGACATGGTCACCATGGGCAAGCCGATGGGCAATGGCCATCCGGTCGCCGGCATGGTGGCGCGGCCGGACATTCTGGAAACCTTCGGCCAGCGCACCCGCTATTTCAACACGTTCGGCGGCAATCCGGTGTCGTGTGCGGTCGGCATGGCGGTGCTCGACGTCATCGAGGACGAGGACCTGGTCGCCAATGCCAAGCGCGTCGGCGCCCGCCTGATGGATGGGCTGAGACAGATCGCCAGGCGCCATGAGCTGATCGGCGACGTGCGCGGCGCCGGCCTGTTCGTCGGCGCGGAACTGGTCGCCGACCGGGAGACGCGCCAGCCGGCGACGCTCGAAACGGCGAAGCTGGTCAATGGCCTGCGCGACAAGCGGGTGCTGATCAGCGCGGCGGGACCTGCCGCCAATGTGCTGAAGATCCGGCCGCCTTTGGTCTTCTCGCTCGATAACGCCGACCTGTTCCTGACCGCGGTCGACGACGTCCTGACCGATATCGCCAAAACGCGCTGACCACCGCCGACGGCAGCGAAGCTTCCTACGGAGTATCCGGCGTGAACCTCCTGATCACCGACACCGTCGCGGTCACCTGCGACGACCAGCGCCGCGTTCTCGACCATCATGCCATCGCCATTGTCGACGGCCGGATCGCCGCGCTTGGTCCGACCGCCGAACTGGAGGCGAACTACCCGACGCTCGAGCGCTTCGACGGCCGGCGCCTCGCCGTGCTGCCGGGCTTCATCAATGCCCATACCCACACCGTGCTGATGGCGCTGCGCGGCACGGTGGAGGATTGGTCGGGCGACGCGATCTACCGTTACATGACGCCGATCTCCTATGTCATGACGCCGGAGGAGCGCTCGGTCATCGCCATGCTCGGCTGCCTGGAGGCGATCCGCAGCGGCACGACGACGCTGGTCGACCCGTTCCGCCATGTCACCACCTATGCCGAAGCCATGGCCTCGACCGGCATGCGCCTCTGGCTGTCGGAGGCCTGCGCCGATATCGATACCCGGCGCATCCGCCATGGCGACTATTCGGTCGACGAGGCCTTCGGCCAGGCCTTTCTCGATCGCGCCACGGCGCTGATCGAGACCATGCACGGCCGCCATGGCGACCGGGTGCGCTGCCAGGTGGCGGCCCATGCGCCCGACAATTGCTCGCCGGCCATGCTCGCCCACGTGCGCGAGATGGCGGCGCGCCATGGCGTGACCCGGACCATCCACCTGTCGCAGAGCCCGGGCGAGGTCGCCGCGGTGAAACGGGCGCATGGGCTGACTTCGGCTGCCTATCTCGCGCGCGAAGGCTTTCTCGGCCCCGACCTGATCGCCGCCCATTGGACCTTCTGCACCGAGGCCGATATCGCGATCCTGGCGGACAGGGGCGTCCAGATGGCCCATACGCCGGCCAGCATCTCCAGGCGCGGCGCGCACAAGGCGCTGATCGGCAAGATCCGCGATGCCGGCGTCAGCATCGCTTTCGGCACCGACAACATGAGCGAGGACATGTTCCACGCCATGGCCTTCGGTTCGATCATCCACCGCACCGGCCGCGGCCGGACGGAGGAGGGCGGCGTCTCGCCGTCACCCCAGGAGGTGCTCGACGCGGTGACCCGGGCCGGCGCCCGTTCGGTCGGCGCGGAAGCCGAGATCGGCTCGATCGAGGTTGGCAAGAAGGCCGACCTGACCTTCATCGATCTCAACACGCCGGCATTGCGGCCGTTGATCCGGCTCGTCTCCAACATCGTCCATTACGGCCATCCCGGCATCGTCCATTCGGTCATGGTCGACGGCGCTTTCGTCATGCGCGACCGCAAGGTGCTGACCATCGACGAAGAGGCGCTCCTGAACGAGGCCGATAGCGTCACCCGGCGGGTCTGGGAGCGCATGGTGGCCGATCATCCCGACATTGCCCGGCCGCCCGGCGAATTGTTGTGGCTCGGCGCCTGAGCCGGCGCTTCGACACGTCTCCACACCCGATCGATCGACGCAGGGCTCTTGCGTCACATCGCGCGGTTGCGCCGCGCCGTGGCCCGCCCTAGGCTCTGAGCATAGGAGCTTCCATGCAAGGAGGCCCATGGTTCAAGAATCTGGAGGAAGCCAATGAAAAGATTGATGATTGCTGTCCTGTGCGCGATGGCGGGATGGGTCGCAGGCGCCGCGGCGCAGACCGCGCCGGCGCCCGCCTGGCCGCAGCGGCAGGTGAATGTCGTGGTTCCCTTTACCGCCGGCGGCACCACCGACCTGTTCGCGCGTATCTTCGCCCAGGCCATGCAGCAGAAATTCGGCGTGCCGTTCATCGTCGAGAACCGGGCTGGCGCCGGTGGCACGGTCGGCGCCGGTTATGCCGCGCGCCAGGCCAATGACGGCTATACGCTGTTCGTCGGCACGGCCAGCACCCACGCCATCGCGCCCTATGTCTACAAGACCCTGCCTTACGATCCGGACAAGGATTTCCAGCCGGTCAGCCTGTTCGCGACACTGCCGAACCTGTTGGTCATCAACCCCAGGATACCCGCGCGGACGCTGCCCGAGCTGATCAGCTATGTGCAGGCCAATTCCGGCAGGCTCAATTACGGCTCGTCGGGCATCGGCGCCTCCAACCACATCCCGGCCGAGATCTTCCAGAACATGACCGGCGCCAAGATGACCCATATCCCGTTCCGCTCGTCGAACGAGATCATGAACGCGCTGGCCGGCGGCCATCTCGATCTCGCCTTCGACAACATGACGCTGGCCTGGCCGCAGGCCCAGGGCGGCACGGTGCGCGCCATTGCGGTGACCAGCAAGGAGCGCAGCCCGACCGCGCCCGACCTGCCGGCGATCGCCGAGACGCTGCCCGGCTTCGATGTCGCAACCTGGCATGGGCTCTATGCGCCGGCCGGCACGCCGCGGGCGATCGTCGACGTGATCTCGGCCGAGGTGAAGCGGATCTATTCGCAAGCCGAGGTGATCGCCAAGCTGAAGGAGATCGGCGCGGTCGCGGCGCCCAATACGCCCGACGTCTTCGCGGCCTTCGGGGCGTCCGAGCGGGCGCGCTATCGCGACATCGTCAAGGCGGCGGGCATCGAACCGCAGTGAGCCCGCCGATCGGTCGGGGCGGCGCGCGGACAGTCTTGTCTTCGCGCCGCGCCGATGGGATAACATTCCCACCATGACCCCGACACCGCGCCGTTCCGACAGCCTGTCCTTGAAGCAAGCCCGCCGGATCGTGCTGGCCGCGCAAGGGTTCGGCCAGCCGCGCGCCGAGACCCCGGCACGCCGGCGCGACCTGAAGGCGATGATCGAGCGGCTCGGCGTGGTCCAGATCGATTCGGTCAACGTCATTGCCCGGGCCCATACGCTGCCGGGCTTTTCGCGGCTCGGCCGCTACGACACCGCCGATCTCGAGACGCTGGCCTATAACGGCCGCAAGCGCAGCCTGTTCGAATATTGGGGCCACGAGGCCTCCTACCTGCCGGTCGACCTGCAGCCGGCGATGCGCTGGCGCATGGCGCGGGCGGCGCGCGGCGAGGGCACCTATGGCGGTCTCGCGCGATTCGGCCGCGAGCGCCAGGACCTGATCGCCGAGGTCCGGCGCGAGATCGCCGACCGGGGCCCGATGGCGGCGGCCGAACTGTCGCATGATCATCGCGGCGAGGGCGGCTGGTGGGGCTGGTCCGACGGCAAGCGCGCCATCGAATGGCTGTTCTGGGCCGGCATCGTCACCACCAAGACGCGCCGCGGTGCCTTCGAGCGGGTCTATGACCTGACCGAACGGGTGCTGCCGAAACACATTGTCGAGGCGCCGACGCCCGACGATGCCGAGGCGCATCGCACATTGGTGCGGATCGCTGCGGGCGCCATGGGCATCGCGACCGAGCGTTGCCTGAGGGATTATTTCCGGCTCGAAGTCGCGGATGCCAGGGCAGCGGTCGCAAGCCTGGTGGAGGCTGGCGAGCTGGTGCCGGTCACCGTCGAGGGCTGGTCGAAGCCGGGTTATCTCGCGGCGCAGGCGCGCATTCCCCGGCGGATCGAAGCGCGCGCCCTGCTGGCGCCGTTCGACCCGCTGGTCTGGCAGCGCGAACGCACCGAGGCCCTGTTCGGCGCGCGCATCCGGCTGGAGATCTATGTGCCCGAGCACAAGCGCACCCACGGCTATTACGTGCTGCCGTTCCTGCTCGGCGACCGCATCGTCGCCCGCACCGACCTGAAGGCCGACCGGGCCCGCTCGACCTTGATCGTCCAGGCAGCCCATGCCGAAGCCGGCATCGCGCCGGCCGATATCGTCGAGCCGCTGAAGGCCGAGCTTGACCTGATGGCGCTGTGGCTCGGGCTGGAACAGGTCGAGATCAAGCGGCGAGGGGATCTCGCGGGAGCGCTGGGGCAGGGGTAAAGGGCGGAGGCGGGGAAACCCTCGCCCACATCTTTGTGGGAGAGGGTGGCGGCGTCAGCCGCCGGGTGAGGTTCGCCATTCGCCACTGGCTATTCGCCTTCACCGCCCCTTGATCTTGCGCCAGGCGGCGAAGTCGATCTTGGACTGCTCGTCGGTCGGCGGGTAGAGGCCGAGGATCGAGCGGCCCTCCAGCACCTTTTCGGTGACGAAATCCTCGAAGGCGGTCATTTCCACCGCCTCGTCGGCGATTGCGTCGGCGATGTCTGCCGGGATCACCACCACGCCTTCGCCGTCGCCAACCACCACATCGCCCGGCCAGACCGCGACATCGCCGCAACCAATGGGCACATTGATGTCGAGCGCCTGATGCAGCGTCAGATTGGTCGGCGCCGCCGGCCGGTGATGGTAGGCCGGGATCGACAGGGTCGCGATTTCCGGGCTGTCGCGGAAGCCGCCATCGGTGACCACGCCGGCGACGCCACGCTTCATCAGCCGCGACACCAGGATGCCGCCGGCGGAAGCCGCGCGGGCGTCCTTGCGGCTGTCGATCACCATCACCGCGCCGGGCGGGCATTCCTCCACCGCCTTGCGCTGGGGATGGCTGCGGTCGAGGAAGACGCTCAGCGGATTGAGGTCTTCGCGCGCCGGGATATAGCGCAGCGTGAAGGCCTCGCCGACCATGTTGCCGAGTGCCGGGTTGAGCGGATGCACGTCCTGGATGAACTGGTTGCGCAGGCCGCGCTTGAACAAGGCCGTGCAGAGCGTCGCGGTCGAGACGCCCTTGAGCTTGTCGCGGGTCGAAGCGGTCATCGCCATGGATTTAGGTCCGATCTTCAGTAGATGGCCGGTTCGTCGACCGGCGCGCCGAATTGGGTTTCCAGGAAGTCGAAATCGCAGCCGTCATTGGCCTGGCGGATATGCTGGGTGAACATCCAGCCGTAGCCGCGCTCATAGCGCTTGGGCGGCGCCGTCCATTCGGCGCGGCGGCGGGCGAGCTCGGCCTCGCTGACCTCGATGTCGATGCGCCGGTTGGCAACATCGAGCGCGATCATGTCGCCGGTGCGCACCAGAGCCAGGGGGCCGCCAATATAGGCCTCCGGCGAGACATGCAGGATGCAGGCGCCGTAGCTGGTGCCGGACATGCGCGCGTCCGACAGGCGCACCATGTCGCGCACACCCTGTTTCACCAGCTTTTTCGGGATCGGCAGCATGCCCCATTCCGGCATGCCCGGGCCGCCATGGGGACCGGCGTTGCGCAGCACCAGCACATGGTCCTCGGTGACCTCGAGGTCGTCGCGGTCGATATTGGCCTTCAGCGTCGGATAGTCGTCGAAGACCAGCGCCGGGCCGGTGTGCTTGAGGAAGCGGGGCGCGCAGGCGCTCGGCTTGATCACGCAGCCGTCGGGCGCGAGATTGCCGCGCAGCACGGCAAGCGCGCCCTCGGCGTAGATCGGGTTGTCGACCGGGCGGATGACGTCGTCATTATAGACCGCCGCACCTTCGAGCGCTTCCGACAGCGGCCGGCCGGTGACGGTGATGGCGCCGAGATGGAGGTGATCGGTGAGCCGGCTCATCAGGCCGGGAAGCCCGCCGGCATAAAAGAAGTCCTCCATCAGATAGGTGTCGCCGCTCGGCCGGACATTGGCGATGACCGGCACCTTGCGGCTCGCGTTGTCGAAATCATCCAGCGTGATGTCGACGCCGGCGCGCCTGGCCATGGCGATGACGTGGATGATCGCATTGGTCGAGCAGCCCATGGCCATGGCCACCGTGATGCCGTTCTCGTAAGCGGCACGGGTCTGGATCCGGGCCGGCGTCAGGTCTTCCCAGACCATGTCGACGATGCGCCGGCCGGACTGGGTGCACATGCGGATATGGTTGGCATCGGGGGCAGGGATGGCCGAGGCGCCGGGCAAGGTCATGCCGATGGCCTCGGCAATGGCGGTCATGGTCGAGGCGGTGCCCATGGTCATGCAGACGCCGTAGGAGCGCGCGATGCCGGCCTCGACCTCGGTCCAGTCGGCGTCGCTGATCTTGCCGGCGCGCCGCTCGTCCCAATATTTCCAGGCATCCGAGCCGGAGCCGAGCACATTGCCCTTCCAGTTGCCGCGCAGCATCGGCCCGGCCGGCACATAGATCATCGGCAGGCCGGCGCTGGTGGCGCCCATCAGCAGGGCCGGGGTGGTCTTGTCGCAACCGCCCATCAGCACCACGCCATCGACCGAATGGGAGCGGATCAGCTCTTCCGCATCCATCGCCAGGAGGTTGCGATAGAGCATGGTGGTCGGTTTGACATTGCTCTCGGAGAGCGAGATCGCCGGCAGTTCGATGGGGAAGCCGCCGGCCTGGAAGATGCCGCGCTTCACGTCCTCGACGCGGGTCTTGAAATGGGCGTGGCAGGGCTGCGCATCCGACCAGGTGTTGAGGATGGCGATCATCGGCTTGCCGGCCCAGTCGGCCGCGTCATAACCCATCTGCATCCAGCGCGAGCGATGGCCGAAGCTGCGCAGGTCGTCGGCGGCGAACCAGCGGGCGCTGCGCAGGTCGGAAGGCGATTTGCGGGTCATGGGGCGTTTCTCTTGGGATTCTCGGTCTTGGCGGTGTTTGGATCCATCCAAAGGCTTGTGCCGGCCGAAGACAAGCCCAGGGTCCGCACCGGCGCGGCATGGGTTCGCGACGCGAGGAAATTGGCCGGATGGCAGGAGCGGTTTGCGCGGGCGGAGCGCCACGCTTGGAATTTTAGAAAAGCACTAATGCATTAGTGTGTCAACGCACCGGCACCTGTGCTATGGCTGGCCCGAAGGATCGAAACATGCCGCCCATGGACGATCGCGCCGGCCCGTCGCCGCTCCCGCAGGACCGCTCACGCCACGCGGCCTCGCGGGTGTTCGACGCCTTGCGCGACGAGATCATCGCGCTGACCTTGCCGCCTGGCGCGCCGCTGGTCCGGCTGGAGCTGCAGGAACGCTTCCGGGTCAGTTCGACGCCGGTGCGCGACGCGCTGCTGCGCCTGCAGGAGGAAGGGCTGGTCGAGATCTTCCCGCAACACGCGACCATGGTCAGCCTGATCGACATAGACGGCGCCCGTCAGGCGCAGTTCCTGCGCCGTTCGATCGAGATCGAGATCGCCGGGGTGCTCGCCGAGACGCCCGATCCGGCGCTGGCGGCCCGCCTCAGGGCGATCACCGAACACCAGGAATGGGTGGCGGGCAGGGGCGACCTGAACCAGTTTTCGGTGCTCGACCTGGAATTCCACAAGGTGATGTACGAGGCCGCCAGCGTCGGCAGCCTGTGGCTCCTGGTGCGCCGGCAGAGCGGCCAGATCGACCGGCTGCGCCGGCTTCATTTGCCGGTGGAAGGCAAGGCGCAGCAGGTGATCGACGACCATTTCGCGATCATCCGCGCCATCGAGGCCGGCAAGCCCGGCGAGGCGCAGGCGATTGTGCGCGACCACCTGTCGAAGTCGCTGGCGTTCAGCTCGGCGATGCGCAGCCGTTATCCGAGCTATTTCAGCTGAAGCCACACAGGGACTGCCGGATCGCCGGTCCGGACGACCTGCGGCTCGGGGAGCGCCGGCTAGCCGCGCACCGCGGTTCGGAAGGCAGCCGAAAGCGCGGCAAGCGCGTCGCGCGGCGGGCCGTCCTTGACCCTCGTGTGAAGCAGAACCGGCAAGCGCGGCAACTCGGGAAGCCCGAGGCTCGGGCCGACATCAACCGCGCCGAAGGGCAGCATGCGCGGCGCCAATGCCGCAACGCCGAGCCCCGCCATGACCGCCGCGGCGACCGCCGCGACGCCGCCGCCGACGAAAATTTCCGTCCAGGGCACGCCTGCGGCATCGAGAAACTGCCCGGCCATCGCCCGCACGCCACAGGGCTCGGCAAGGGTAGCAAGCGGCAGGGGCTCGCCCGCGCGATGCTGCCAGCCGCGCGCTGCGAACCAGCCAAATTTTTCCTCGGTCAGAATTTCCCCGTCGCTCCGCCCGACATGCAGGCGGACGATTACCGTGTCGAGTTCCCGCCGGTCGAAGCTTTGCAGCAGGTCGCCCGACGATCCGATCCGGATTTCGATCAACAGCTGCGGGTCCTGCGCGTTCATCCGCGCGATCAGCGCGGGCAGCTCCGGTCCCGCGACATGGTCGCTGATGCCGATGGTGAGGCGCTGCCGGGTTCCGGCAAAGAGGGCGAGCGCGCGATCGTGGACCTCCAGGAGTTCGCGGGCGTGGTCGAGAAAGGTTGCGCCCCGGGCCGAAAGCTGCACGTGCCGGGGCGTCCGCTCGACCAGCCGGAAGCCGAGCCGGTCTTCGAGCCGTTTCAGCTTCAAGCTGACCGCGGCCTGCGTCGTCCGCATGGCCTCGGCCGCGCGGGTGAAACTGCCGAGCTCGGCGATGCGGATGAAAGCTTGGACCGCATCCAGGTCGAGGGGACGTTCGATCATTTCCGACCATTATAACTGATATCAGTATCCATAGCGTACGGAAATAGACAGGCGGCGCCTAGTGTCGATCCGGGACAAGACTGGAAAGGATCCCTGATGCCACTGCTTCACATCTCACTGCGCGCCGGAAAGCCGGAAGCCTATCGCCAGGCGATCTTCGACAGCCTTTACCGCGCGATGCGCGAGGCCTTGAACGTGCCCGAAGACGACCAGTTCATGACCATCACGGAGCATGACGCCGCGAACTTCCGCTACGGCGCGTCTTATCTTGGCGTCGCCCGCAGCGACGATCTCGTCTTCATTCAGATCACGGTGTTCGACACCCGCACCGTGGACCAGAAGAAGGCGCTGTTCCGGCGGATCGCGGAACTGCTCGGCGACAGCCCCGGCATCCGTCCGGAGGACGTGTTCGTCAACGTCATCGAGGCCGCCAAAGAGAACTGGTCGCTCGGTCACGGCATCGCCCAGTTCGCTTGATGCGGTGTGCTGGTGCGCAGCCCGGCCCGCCGGTCGATGGTGACGCGCGGGTCATCTGAAAGGCGCGGCGGCCCCTCGTGGCCGGCCGCGCCATCGGCGCCAAGGCGCGGGCATCTAGGATTGCCACCCAGGTGCCTGCTTGCCTCGCGCTGCGACCGCTCCGGCAGCGGCGGTCCGCAGGATGCGGCGGAAGGTCGGGCATTCCATGTGGCTTGGCGCCGGGCAGGCGGCCGCGTGCCGCAGGCCGTCGCGCATGGCGCTCAGCCTGCGGATCGTCCCGTCGAGCTCCTCGGCCTTGGCCGCCAGCATCTGCCGGTCGATGCGCGGCCGCCCGTCGGGGCCGAACATCAGCGCGATCACGTCGAGCGAAAAGCCGGCGGAGCGCCCGAGCGCGATCAGCGCCAGCCGTTCCAGCACCTCGGCATCGAACAGGCGGCGCAGGCCGCGCCGGCCGATCGAGGCGATCAGCCCCTTCTGCTCATAAAAGCGCAGCGTCGAGGCCGGCATGCCGGAGCGCTGCGCCACCTCGGCTATATCAAGATCCCTCATGCTCTTGACCTCAAGTCGACTTGAACTGGCATGGTGCGGCTTCAGCCTCTGGAAGGCAAGCTTAGGGATGATGATCATGGCTGTCGCGCCCCCGACCGACAACGAGCAGACCAGGCTTTGGAACGGCCGTGCCGGACAGGCCTGGGTCGAGGCCCAGGAGGTGATCAACCGGATGTTCAGGCCGATCGAAGAGCTGCTGGTCGAAGCGGTCTCAGCCGGGCCGGGCGGCCGGGTGCTGGATGTCGGCTGCGGCACGGGCAGCATCACGCTGGCCGTCGCCAGGCTCGCCGGCGCGAAAGGCGGCTGCGTCGGCATCGACATTTCCGAGCCGATGATCGCTGCCGCCCGCGCCAGCGCCGAACGGGACGGCACGCCGGCGCGCTTCATCATCGCCGACGCGCAGACCCACGCCTTCGAACCCGCAAGCTTCGACATGATCATCTCGCGCTTCGGCGTGATGTTCTTCGACGACCCGGTCCGGGCCTTCGCAAATCTCCGGCGCGCCGCAAGGGCCGACGCCGAGCTCAGCTTCGTCGCCTGGCGAGGTGCCGAGGACAATCCGTTCATGACCACGGCCGAGCGTGCGGCGGCGCCGCTGCTGCCCGACATGCCCGCCCGCCGGCCGGGTGCACCCGGACAATTCGCTTTCGCCGACCAGGGCCGGGTCCGCCAGATCCTGGAAGACAGCGGCTGGGCCGGGATCGAGATCCGGCCGATCGACATGGCCTGCACCTTGCCGGAGACGGAACTGGCCGGCTACCTGACCCGCTTCGGCCCGCTTGGCCAGATCCTTCCCGAGTTGGCCGCCGAGACCCGAGCGGGGGTCGTCGACACGGTCCGCGCCGCCTTCGATCCCTATGTCCATGGCGCCGAGGTCCGCTATACTGCGGCCTGCTGGCTGGTTCGCGCCCGGGCGCCGGCCGTGCCGGACCGAACGGCGCGGGGCTGAGCGGCGATCAGTCCGAGGTGCGGATCGTCCAGGTGGCATGCTGGACGAAGGGCTGCGCTTCGAGCGTCCGGGCGACGGCATCGAGCTCAGCCGATTCGACCGCCGTCGACATCAAGGTGGCGACCACCTCGACGAGGTCGTCGGCGCGCTCGACCGTTTCCACCTCGCGGGCCGGGTAATGCGCCTTGTCGAGGAGCTCGGCGATCAGTTCGCGCGCCTGGTCCTGCCGCTCGGCCGGCACGGTGACGCGCACCTCATAGGTCGCCTCCGTCTGGGTTGCGTCGATCGGCGAGCGGTTGATGGCATTGACCAGGGGACGCAGCAGCGTATTGCCGGCCAGCACCATGGCGGCCAGCAGGACTGCTTCGGCGATCAGGTCGGCGCCGGCGAAGGCGCCGACCGCCGCCGAACACCAGAGCGTCGCGGCGGTGTTAAGCCCGCGGACGTTCATGCCCTCCTTCATGATCACGCCGGCGCCGAGAAAGCCGATGCCGGAGACCACGTAGGCGGTCACCTGAATGGCGCCGCGGGTGTGTTCGAGCCGCATGCCGAGATCGACGAAGGCGGCGGCCCCGACCGCCACCAGCACCGCGGTCCTGAGGCCGGCGGTGCGCTGGCGATATTGCCGCTCGGCGCCGATCGCGGTGCCCAGTGCGAAGGCCGTGACCAGGCTGATCACCGTGTTGATGAATTCAGGAAGATTGAAGGAGACCAGGGCGTTCATGGCGGCATTTCGGGTGCGATCGGATCGGTCGGGCGGACTGGCAGGAGCATGACAGGCCCGGCTCAATGCTCAAGTGTTGTGACAGCTGCGTGTCGGGGGGCGTGCAAACCCTCGCCCACGCCTTCGTGGGGGAGGGTTGCGCGCGCCGCGTCCGCGACTCATCTTCCATTCGCCATTCGCCATTCGGAACCGCCGTACCATGCAAGACGAGCACATGCCCTTTCCGGCCGCCGCGGCAGCCGAGGCCGAACCGCACGTCCTTGTCGTCGACGATGACGGCGAGATCCGTTCGCTGGTCACCAAGTTCCTGCGCGACCACGGTTTTCGCGTCTCGGCGGCGCGCGACGGCCGCGAGATGCGCGACATCCTGGCGACCGCCACGATCAATCTGGTGGTGCTCGACATCATGCTGCCCGGCGCCAACGGGCTGGATCTCGCCCGCGACATCAGGCGGACCTCGTCGCTGCCGATCGTCATGCTGACCGCCAAGGGCGACGAGACCGACCGGATCGTCGGACTGGAGATCGGCGCCGACGACTACATCGCCAAGCCGTTCAGCCCGCGCGAGCTGCTGGCCCGGATCAAGGCGGTGCTCAGGCGGGTCAATATTGCGCCGGTCACCAACGGTGCGCCCGGCCGGCTGTTCCGCTTCGAGGGCTGGACGCTCGATCCGGCGCGGCGCGAGCTGACCGATCCGGCCGGCGTGGTGGTCGACCTGTCGACCGGCGAATATGACCTGCTGCTGTCGTTCATCGAGGGGCCGCAGCGGGTCTTGTCGCGCGACCAGTTGCTCGACCTGGCGCGTAACCGCGTCGCCTCGGGCTTCGACCGCTCGATCGACGTGCAGATCAGCCGGCTGCGCCGCAAGATCGAGCCCACCGCCGACGCGCCGCCGATGATCAAGACCGTCCGGGGCGCCGGCTACATGTTCGTGCCGAAGGTCGAACGGGCATGAAATGGCTGGTCGATACCATTGCCGGGCGCACCATCGTGGTGCTGCTGGTGGCCATGGGCGTGCTGCATCTGGCCAGTCTCTGGGCCTATCAGTCGTCGCTCGAACAGGAAGTGTCGCTGACCAACGAGACCCTGGTCGCCGACCGGCTGGTGGCGGTCGCGCGGGCCGTGGCGCGCACCGCGCCGGCCGAACGCGACGCGACCGCCCACGCCCTGTCGGGCGGGCCCTTGAATGCCCATTGGAACGCCGACCGCCAGGCCATTCCGGTCATCGAGAGCTCGCCGTTCCTGGCCGGCCTGCGCACCCGCATCCTGGAGGCCGCGCCCGATATCGGACCCGACGGGCTGGTCACCGGCGCCCATACCGTCGGCCATGACGACCCGCATCTGGCCCTCGTCTCGATCCGGCTGCCGGACCAGAGCTGGGTCAACGTCAATCTGGTCCAGGTCCGGCCGCATGACCACTTCAGCCTGACCCATGGCACCGTGCTGTCGACGACGCTGATGGCCATCGGCATCGTCATCGTCGGCATTCTCCTGGTGCGCTGGTTCGCCCGGCCGCTGGTGCTGTTCGCCGCCGCCGCGCGCGATCTCTACGCAACCGCCGAACCGAAGCGGGTCGCGGAAACCGGCCCGCGCGAGGTGCGCGATCTCGCCCATGCCTTCAACGAGATGCAGGATCGTATCCACAAGCTGATCGACGACCGCACCCAGACGCTGGCCGCCGTGTCGCATGACCTGAAGACGCCGATCACCCGGCTGCGCTTCCGGATCGAAGACCTGCCGGAAAAGCGGCGGGCGCTGATCTCGGCCGATCTCTCCGAAATGGAGCGCATGCTCGACGGCACGCTGGCTTTCCTCAAGGGCGACCGGGCCGACGAAGAGGTCCGGTCGATCGACCTGACCAGCCTGATCGAGACGGTTGTCGACGACCTGGCCGACCAGGGCGCCAAGGTCAGTTCCGACGGCTCGCGCTCGGTGGTGGTCAGGGGGCGGCGGCTCGCCTTGAAGCGCGCCCTGTCCAACCTGATCGACAATGCGGTGAAATATGGCGGCACGGCGCGGGTCGGACTTGCCGTCACGGATCAGGCCGCGGTGGTGACCATCGACGACGACGGGCCGGGCATTCCGGCCGCGGCGGTCGAGGACGTGTTCCGCCCCTTCGTCCGGCTGGAGCCGTCGCGCAATGTCGAGACCGGCGGCGTCGGGCTTGGATTAACCGTTGCCCGGACCATTCTGCGCGGCCATGGCGGCGACGTGACCATGGCCAATCGCGACGGCGGCGGGCTCAGGGTGACCGTGACCTTGCCGAAGCCGGCTGCAACAATCGGTAACAAAGCCGCAATCGGCACGTAACAGGAGCCACGCAAACGGAGCGGATGATGATCCGCGAACCGGTTCGATGATGCTCCCCATGCGCCTGCCGATAATGAGCCTGCTTCTGTTGCTTGGCCTGATGGTCGCGCCCGTCGCGGCCCATCCGGGCCATGACGAGGCCGCGCCGCCGCCGCCCGGCGCGCTGGCGCCGCGCGCGGATGCGGTTTCGGCGGCCTTCGAGCTGGTCATCGTCCGGCGCGGCGAGACGCTCGAGCTGACGCTCGACGATTTTCGCACCAATGAGCCGATCACCGATGCCGAGATCGCGCTCGAAGGTCCGGGCGGCGCGGTCAACGCGGTGAAGGGCAGGGGCGCGCAGGCCGAAGCCTGGCTGGTGCCGGCCCCCTGGGCCAGGCAGCCCGGCTCGCACGAGCTGCTGTTCACCGTCACCGCGCGCGGCGAGACCGAGATCATGACCGCCACCCTGGTGATCCCGGACGCGAGCCCGGGCGAAACGCCGGCGGCACGCGGCTCCTGGCTGGTGCCGGCGGCCTTCGCCAACGGCCTCCGGGAGCGAATCGGCAGCCGCGACGGCTCGCTCTACGCGATCATCGGCGGAAGTTTCGCCGCCGGCTTCCTGGCGGCGGCCCTGCTGGTCCGCCGGCGCCGATCCACCGCTGCCGTCGTGGTCCTCGGCATCGGCCTCGCGCTGGCATCGGCGGGGGATCCGGCGCGGGCCGATGGCGATGCGCATGCGCATGCGCATGCTGCCGCCCCGGCGATCGAGCGCGACGTGGCGATCCGGCTGCCCGACGGCGCGGTGTTCGTGCCGAAGACGACCCAGCGCATTCTCGGCGTCAGGACCTTGCTGGTCGAACAGGCCGACCATGGCCGGTCGGTCGAACTGCCGGCCAGGGTGATCCCGGATCCGAATTCATCGGGCAATGTCCAGGCAGCGGTCGCCGGCCGGCTGTCGGCGCCGCCGGGTGGGTTTCCGCGCCTCGGCACCCGGGTCCAGGCCGGCGACGTGCTCGGTTTCGTTACCCCGCCCTTGACCTCGGCCGAGGCTTCTGACCAGCGCCAGCGCGCCGCCGAGCTCGATCAGCAGATCACGCTCGCCGAGACGCGGCTCGCCCGCTCGATCCAGATGGGCCCGGCCGCGCCGCGGGTGCAGGCCGATGAACTGCGCATCGAGATCCAGGGCCTCAGGGAGCGCCGGGCGCGGCTCGACCGGTTCAAGCGCGAGCCGGAGACGCTGGTGGCGCCGGTCGGCGGCGTC
Organism: Phreatobacter stygius; assembly: GCF_005144885.1. Lineage (NCBI taxonomy): Bacteria > Pseudomonadati > Pseudomonadota > Alphaproteobacteria > Hyphomicrobiales > Phreatobacteraceae > Phreatobacter > Phreatobacter stygius. The sequence goes on along the minus strand of NZ_CP039690.1, from coordinate 6,796,043 downwards.
ATCGCCTCGGCCAATGCGGTGGCCGGCCAGATCGCCGATCCGGCGACCCTGATCTTCCTGATCGTCGATCCCGCCAAACTCTGGGTCGAGGCGCTGTCCTTCGACATGTCGGTCGGCGAACGCGGCGCAACCATGCGCACGGCGGAAGGACGCAGCCAGACGCTCAGCTATCGCGGATCGGGTTTTGCCGACCGCAACCAGGCGATACCGGTGCATTTCGCCATTGAAGGCGAACCCCAGGGCCTGAGGCTCGGGCAGCTGGTCACGGTCGCGGCCGAAAGCGGCGACCGGCGCAGCGGCCTCGCCGTGCCACGGGCCGCCGTGCTGCGCGGCCAGAACGGCCAGACCATCGTTTATGTGAAGACCACCGGCGAGCGTTTCGAACCGCGCGAGATCCGGGTCGAGCCGCTCGACGGCGAGCGGGTCATCGTCGTCGCCGGCCTGGCGCCGGACATGCGGGTGGTCACCCGCGGCGCCGAACTCCTGAACCAGGTCCGGTAAGCGGGCCATGTTCACATTCCTCGTTACCCACTCGCTGAAGAACCGGCTCTTCGTCCTGGCCTTTGCCGCGGTGGTGATCCTGTTCGGCGCGCTCAACGTCGCGCGCCTGCCGGTCGACGTGTTCCCCGATCTCAACCGGCCGACCGTCACCATCATGACCGAGGCCGAGGGGCTTGCCCCGCCGGAGGTCGAGCAGCTCGTCTCCTTCCCGATCGAGACCCAGATGAACGGCTTGCCGGGCGTCAGCCGGGTGCGTTCGGTCTCGGGTGTCGGCCTGTCGATCATCTATGTCGAATTCGACTGGAACACCGAGATCTTCCGCAACCGGCAACTGGTCAACGAGCGCCTGACGCTGGTGCGCGATCAATTGCCGCCGACCGCGCGTCCGCAAATGGGGCCGATCAACTCGATCATGGGCCAGGTTCTGCTGGTCGGGCTGACCGCCGAGACGACCTCGCCGATGGAGCTGCGCGAGATCGCCGACTGGGTGATGCGGCCGCGCCTCCTGACCATTCCAGGCGTCGCCCAGGTCATTCCCATGGGCGGCGAGGTCCGCCAGTTCCGCGTCGCGCCGAACCCGGCGGCCATGCGCGCCAGCGGGGTCACGCAGGCGCAGCTCGAGACCGCGCTGGCGCAGTTCGGCGTCAATAGCGGCGGCGGTTTCACCGACCAATATGCCCGCGAATTCCTGATCCGGAACATTGGCCGGACCGCCAGCCTCGACGACCTGCGCCAGGTGGTGATCGCAACCGTCGCCGGCCGGCCGGTCTATGTCCACCAGGTCGCCGAAGTGTCGTTCGGCGCCCGGCAGAAGCGCGGCGATGTCGGTTTCATGGGCCGGCCGGCGGTGACCCTGTCGATCGAGAAGCAGCCGGGTGTCGACACCATCAGGCTGACCCGCGAGATCGAGCTGGCGCTGAAGGAGATGGGCGCCAACCTGCCGCGCGACGTCAAGGCCGACCACATCCTGTTCCGCCAGGCCGATTTCATCGAGACCTCGATCGCCAATCTGAAGAAGGTGCTGGGCGAGGCGATCATCGTGGTGGCGATCATCCTGTTCGCCTTCCTGTTGAACGTTCGCACCACGCTGATCTCGCTGACCGCCATTCCGGTCTCGCTGCTGGCGACCGCGATCGTCTTCCATTTCGCCGGCCTGTCGATCAACACGATGACCTTGGGCGGGCTCGCCATCGCCATTGGCGAACTGGTCGACGACGCGGTTGTCGATGTCGAAAACATCTTCCGGCGGCTGCGCGAGAACCGCGAGCAGGGCAATCCGCGCTCGGTGTTCCAGGTGGTGGTGACGGCTTCCAACGAGGTGCGTTCCGGCATCGTCTACGCCACCGCCATCATCGTGCTGGTCTTCGTGCCGCTGTTCGCCTTGTCCGGCATCGAGGGCCGGCTGTTCGCGCCGCTCGGGGTTGCCTATATCGTCTCGATCCTGGCGAGCCTGGTCGTGTCGATCACCCTGACGCCGGTCATGGCCTATTGGCTGCTGCCCGGCCTGAAGCGGCTCGACCACAAGGAAAGCGGGCTCATCCGCGCGCTGAAGAGCGTCAATCGCCGGGCGCTCGTCTGGTGTTTCGGCCGGCCGCGCCGGCTGCTGGCGATGGTGGTGCTGGCGGTGGCGGTTGCCGGTTTCGCCGCGACGCAATTGCCGCGCTCGTTCCTGCCGCCGTTCAACGAGGGCACTTTCACCATCACCATGCAGTTCAATCCGGGCATCTCGCTGGCCGAGAGCAACCGGGTCGGGCTGGTCGCCGAGCGCCTGCTGATCGACATTCCCGAAGTGAAGACGGTCGGCCGCCGGACCGGCCGGGCCGAGCTCGACGAACATGCCGAGGGCGTCCATGTCTCCGACCTCGAGGTGGCGCTGCATCCCGGCGGCCGGCCGAAGCCGGAGGTCGTCGCCGATATCCGGCAGCGCCTGGCCGTGCTGCCGGTAACCACCAATGTCGGCCAGCCGATCTCGCACCGGCTGGACCACATGCTGTCGGGCGTGCGCGCCCAGATCGCGCTGAAGATCTTCGGCGAGGATCTCGACACGCTGCGTGCCGTCGGCGAGGAGTTCCGCGCCAAGCTCGCCGGCATCCTGGGGCTTGTCGACCTGCAGGTCGAAAAGCAGGTGCGGATTCCGCAGCTCGAGATCGTCGTCGATCATCAGCGCGCCGCGCTCTACGGCGTGCAGCCGGCGGCGATCACCGAGCAGCTGGAGCGCCTGTCCAACGGCCGGGTGGTGTCACGCATCATCGACGGCATCCGCCGCTTCGACGTGGTGGTGAGGCTCTCCGACCAGGTGCGCACCACCCAGGGGCTCGGCGACCTCCTGATCGAGACGCCGGTTGGCTGGGTGCCGGTGCGCCAGCTCGCCACCGTCACCGAAACCGACGGGCCGAACCAGATCCTGCGCGAGAACGGCAAGCGCCGGGTGGTCGTGCTGGCCAATTCCGACGGCGTCGCCGACATGGCGCGGATCATCGCCGATATCCGCAAGGTGGTCGATGCGACCAGGTTGCCGCCGGGCTTTTTCGTCAGTCTCGAAGGCGCTTTCCAGGCCCAGGAGGAGGCCAGCCGGACCATTGGCCTGCTGTCGCTCCTGTCGCTCGGGCTGATCTTCGCCATCCTCTATTCGCGTTATCGCTCGACCGTGCTCGCCCTGATCATCATGGGCTCGATCCCGCTGGCGCTGATCGGCTCGGTCGCGGCGCTGTGGATCGCCGGCCAGCCGCTGTCGGTCGCCTCCATGGTCGGCTTCATCACGCTGACCGGGATTGCCACCCGCAACGGCATCCTGAAGATCAGCCACACGGTCAATCTGGCGCTGCATGAGGGCATGAGCTTCGGCCGCGACCTGGTGATACGCGGCAGCCTGGAACGGCTGACGCCGGTGCTGATGACGGCCTTGTCGGCCGGCGTCGCGCTGGTGCCGCTGATGATCGACCCGCTGGCGCCGGGCAAGGAGATCCTGCACCCGGTCGCGGTGACGATTTTCGGCGGGCTGGTGACGGCAACCCTGCTCGACACCATCGTCACGCCGGTCCTGTTCCTGCTGTTCGGCCGCAAGCCGCTGGAACGGCTGGCAGCCCTTGCCTCCTCATCCGATGAAACCGCGGAGCCAACCGGTGCCAAGGCCGAAACCTTCTGACCCCACGCGTTTTCGACTGCCCCGGATCCACCCGACCCTCGAAGGAGACCATCCGATGAAACGACTTCTGTTCCTCGCGCTCGCCGCGGCCTTGAGCGCCACCCCGGCCTTCGCGCAACATCATCATGGGTCGCAGACGGGGCCGAATGGCGGCACCATCTACGAGATGGCCGATACCTATCATGTCGAGGTGGTTGCCAAGGGCACGGCGCTGGACATCTATCTGAGCGACCATGACGATAAGGCGGTCTCTGCGGCCGGGTTCCAAGGCGTCGCCATCCTGGTGGTCGACGGCAAATCGGTGCGCGTGACCCTGGCGCCGGCCGGCGCCAACCGGCTGACCGGAACCTCGACCGTTGCACTTCCGCAGCGTCCGCGCGGCGCCGTGCAACTGACCCCGCCGGGCCGCCGGATGATCCAGGCCCAGGTTCGCTGATGCCTGAAGGACGGACCATCATGACCAGGATCACGACTGTCGGCGCCCTGGCGCTGGCTTTGGCGATCGGCGCCGCCGGCGCCGGTTTCGCCCAGCAGGGCGGCGGCCACCAGGGTCACCCGGGCCATGGCCAGCCGGCCGCGGCCCCGGCCAGCCCGGCTTCGCCCGCGACCAAGGCCTTCGAAGAGGCCAATGACCGCATGCATCGCGGCATGGCGATCCGCTACAGCGGCAATGCCGACCGCGACTTCGTCGCCGGCATGATCCCGCATCACCAGGGCGCCATCGACATGGCCAAGGTGGCCTTGCAATATGGCCGCGACCCCGAGGTGCGGAAGATCGCCGAAGAGGTGATCAAGGCGCAGGAGGCCGAGATCGCCCAGATGCGCGCCATCCTGCAGCGACTGGGCAACTAGACTGCCCGGAAGGCGATTGCGGGCCAATACGAACTGGCCTATTTAGCAAGTTTATTCTTGCTAAATAGGCCAGGCATCAGACATGACCCTCATTCTCGCTCAGGTGATCGCCGTGTTCGGCTTCGCGCTCTGGTCGACACTCGCCTTCATCAACAATATCAGCGACTTCAAGGGGTTTGCTCATGCGGTCGGGGTGACCATGAGCATGGCGCTGCTGGACCAGCAGCCGGCAATACCGACCCCCTTGCGGCGACGCGCCATCACAAATCCGGCGCTGGCCAAGGCGGCGCTCGGGTTGATCGCGCTCTGGCAATTGGCGACCGCCATCCTGTTCTGGCTGAGCGGGGTCCAGTTCCTGCTGGGCGAGGCCGCCATGGCCAAGGGATCGGCCACGCTGGCGCTCGCCGCGCTCACCGGCCTGTGTTTCGGCTTCCTGCTCGGCGGCATGTGGTTTGCCTATTGGATTCGCCAGGACGCGCTGCAACTGAGCCATATCGGCCTGCTCATCGCCTCGCTCGCGGCCACCGTGCTGATGCAGCTCTAGACCCGCCGGCTTCCGGCTGAGATCAGACGGCCGGCGGCTTCGCGGCCGGGGCAATGGCATAGGCGCATCGGCGCGCGCCGGCGATGATATGTTCCAGCCGCTCGACCCGCACGTCGGGCCCGAGAACCGTCCTGAACAGGTCGATCTCGGCGCGGCAGAAGCCCTGGCAGGTCGCCGCGGCGGCGCAGATCGGGCAGTGGTTCTCGACCAGCAGCAGCGTGCCGTCGGGTTGCTCCTCCCAGGCGGCCATATAACCTTCGGCGGTGCGCATGCGGGCGAGATGGGCGACCCGCTGGCTGAGCCCGGTGACGTCCTTCATGGCGCTGCGATAGGCCTCGCGGGTTTCCAGTTCGCGCGCGGCGATGATGGTGTCGATCGCCTGCTCGCCCAGCGCCTTGCGCATCGTGCGCAGGAGTTGGACGGTCAATTCGGCATGGGTGTCGGGAAATTGCGCGTTCCCGGCCGGGGTCAAGTCCCAGAACTGGGCCGGGCGGCCGACGCCGCGGGCCTCCGATCGCGCCGAAACCAGGCCATCCTCGGCGAGCCGCACCAATTGCTGCCGCACCGCCTCGCCGGTGATCGCCAGACGTGTGCCAAGGGCCGGTGCGGTCTGGGCGCCGTGCATCTTCAACGCCATCAGGATCCGCTGCGCGGGCGAGCGGGCGGACCGGTCGGTGGTGTTCAGCGGGGCAGGCCCGGCGATATCGTGTTCCGACATATGGTGTCCCGACTTATCCCTTGCGGCCAATTTAAAAAGGATTAGCTTGGAAAATAGGCCGCGCCCATCCGGAGCGCAAGCCGAGACGGCCCGGCATCACGTTTGGCGGTGCGGGCGACATTGATAAGGAGCCCATCATGGCTTTTGAACTGCCCTCGCTGCCCTATGCGACCGATGCGCTTGCCGGTGCCGGCATGAGCGCGGAAACGCTCGAGTTTCATCACGGCAAGCACCACCAGGCCTATGTCACCGCGCTCAACGGTTTCGTCGACAAGAACGATGCGCTGAAGGGCAAGTCGCTCGACGAGATCGTTCGGCTGTCCAACGGCAAGGCCGATCTCGCGCCGGTCTTCAACAATGCCGGCCAGCACTGGAACCATATCCTGTTCTGGCAGGCGCTGTCGCCCAAGGGCGGCCGGCTGCCTTCGGCGCTCGAAACCAAGCTGATTGCCGATTTCGGCAGCGTCGAGGCTTTCAAGGAGGCCTTCAAGGCCCAGGCGACCGGCCAGTTCGGCTCCGGCTGGGCCTGGCTGGTGCTCGCCAAGGACGGCCGCCTCAAGGTCACCAAGACCGCCAATGGCTCCAATCCGCTGGCCACCGACGAGGGCAAGGTGCTGCTTGGCCTCGATGTCTGGGAACACAGCTATTACATCGACTTCCGCAATCGGCGGCCGGACTATGTGACGAATTTCCTCGACAAGCTGGCCAATTACGAATTCGCCGAAGCGCAGCTGAAGGCGGCTTGACGCTCGGCCGGCCGCGCATGAACCCTCGCCCGCGTCTTCGCGGGAGAGGGTTCCTGTGCCTCACGCCGCCTTGGCGGCCGCCGCTTCGCAGGCCGCGTAATGCGCCGCGATCTCGGCGCCGGTGGTGATCCAGACGTCCTTGTGCGCCTGGGCATAGGTCAGGAAGTCGCGCAACAGACGCAGCCGCATCGGCCGGCCGCTGACCTGGGGATGCAGCACGGTGGTGACCATGGCGCCCCAGTCCCTGACTTCGTCGAGCTCGTCCTTCCACATCGACAGGACATGTTCCTTGGGGAACACCGAGCGCGGCGAGAAGCGGGCGCTTAAGCCGTGCATCCAGTCGTCATAACTCGAGGTCGGCGGCAGCTCGATCACGCCGGGCGAGCCGTCGGGCAGAACCTGCCGGTAGGGCCGGACATCGTCGCGCCAGGACGACGAATAGAGGATGCCGCGCTGCTTCAGGCTGATCCGCAGCTCGTCGCAGCTTTCGCCGAAGGGCGCGCGATAGCCGACCGGCACCACGCCGAGCCGGCGCTTCAGGGTCTCGAAACCGCGGTCGAGCTCATCCTGGATATAGGGATCGCCCGGATCCGGCAGCAGGTGGTGATAGCCGTGATGGCCGATCTCGTGGCCGGCCTTCAGGATATTTTCGGCCATGGCCGGATGGGCGTCGACCGCCCAGCCGGTGATGAAGAAGGTTGCCTTCAAGCCGAGCTGGTCGAGCAATTCGAGGAGCTTGGGCGTACCGACACGCGCCTCGAAGCCGCCGAACGACATGGTGACCAGACGCTCGGCATGGGCCGGGTCCTTCGAGGTCCAGGCGCTTTCGGCGTCGACGTCGAAGGACAGGAACATCGCCGCGCGATGGCCGGCCGGCCAGGGGAATTCAGGCGCCGGCGGTGCCATATTGGCTGGCCTGGTCGGGATCACGTCCCATTTTTCATTGCCCGGCATTGATCGTCACCCTTTCGATGGCATTGGCGGTCAGCTGCCACTTGTCGAGCAGCCGCCGATAGGTCCCGTCTGCGATAAGTTCGGTCAGCGCGCCGGCGATCGCCTGCTGCAGCTCGGTCGCGTCCTTGCCCGTGGCGATACCCATCAGCTGGGTGGCGATCGGCGTGCCGACGGGGTGATAGGTATTGGGTTCCAGGCCCATGATGTAGGGCAGGGTCTCGTTGCCCTGCATGGCGGCGTCGATGCGGCCCTGGCGCAGCTGCGTGCGGGCATCGGCGGACCCTTCGGTGCCGACGAAATTGATCGCCGGCTTGCCGGCCGCGGCGCAGGTTTCCTCGCTCCAGCGCGCGATCTCGCGCGGATAGGAGGTCCGGCGGCTGGCGCCGACGGTCTTGCCGCACAGCGACAGCATGTCGGGGAATTCGGCGGCCCGCGCGGCGCGGACGAAAAATTGCGGGCCGGAGCGCAGATAATTGACGAAGCTCGCCGTGCCGCGCCGGCTCGGCAGGTCGCTCATGCCCGAGATCACCACGTCGACCCGGCCGGTGCCGACCGCCGAGACCATCTGCTCGAAGCTGGTTTCCTGCCATTGGATCCGCACGCCGAGCTTGGCGGCGATCGCGGTGCCCAGCTCGACATCGAAGCCGGTCAATTCGCTGGTCGCCGGATCCTTCAGGTCGAGCGGCGGATAGTTCGGCACGATGGCCGCGATGATCGTGCCGCGCGCCTTGATGGCGGCGGGCAGTTCGGCGGCCTGGGCCGGGCCGATCAGGCCGAGCAAGCAGGTCAGAAAAGCCAGTTTCTTCATGTCGGAACCCCTCTTCGTTTATCCAACATTCACGCCAGAACCGCCGACAGGAAGGCCCGCGTGCGCTCTTCTTTCGGAGCGTTCAGGACTGCCGCTGCGGTTCCCTGTTCGACAATGGCGCCATGGTCCATGAACACCACCCGGTCGGCGACTTCGCGGGCGAAACCGAGCTCATGGGTGACCACGATCATGGTCATGCCGGTCTTGGCGAGCCCTTGCATGACCGCCAGTACCTCGCCGACCAGTTCCGGATCGAGCGCCGAGGTCGGTTCGTCGAACAGCATCAGCTTCGGCTTCATGGCGAGCGCCCGGGCGATCGCGACGCGCTGCTGCTGGCCGCCCGACAGGTTGGCCGGAAAGGCATCGGCTTTCGCTGCCAGGCCGACCCGGTCGAGCAGGGCGCGCGCCTCGCGGATCGCCTCGGCCTTGTCGCGCTTCAGCACCTGGACCGGGCCCTCGATGATGTTTTCCAGCGCGGTCATATGCGGAAACAGGTTGAAGCGCTGGAACACCATGCCGGTCTTCAGCCGCTGGCGGGCGATTTCAGCCTCCGTCAGCGGATAGAGCTTGTCGTCGACGCGGCGGTAGCCGACCAGGTCGCCGTCGACCCAGATGGCGCCGGCATCGATCTCGACCAGCTGGTTGATGCAGCGCAAGAGCGTGGTCTTGCCCGAGCCGGAGGCGCCGATGATGCACAGCACCTCGCCCTGGTCGACATCGAGCGACACCCCGTTGAGCGCCCGGAACGAGCCGAAATGTTTGGCGACCGAGCGAATGGAGACGAGCGGAGCGGTCATGGTCAGCGCCCCTTCGCCGCGCCGCGCGCGAAATAACGCTCGAGCAGCATTTGCAGCGGCGTCAGCACCGAGACGATGGCCAGGTACCAGATGGCGGCGACGATCAAGAGCTCGATGACGCGCGAATTGGCGTAATAGATGTTCTGGGCGTTGTGCAGCACCTCGGAGAACTGGATGACGCTGGCGAGCGAGGTCAGCTTGATCATGCCGATGAACTCGTTGCCGAGCGGCGGGATGACCACCCGCATGGCCTGCGGAATGATGATCCGCTTCAGCGACAGGAGCCGGGTCATGCCGATCGACTGGGCCGCCTCATACTGGCCGTGGTCGACCGAGATCAGGCCGGCGCGGACGACTTCCGAAGTATAGGCGCCCTGGTTGATGCCGAGCCCGAGCAGGGCCGCGACGAAGGGCGTCATGATGTCGACGGTGCGGGCGCTGAACAGGCCGGGAATGCCCATGGTCGGGAAGATCAGGGCGAGATTGAACCAGAGCAGCAATTGCAGGATGACCGGCGTGCCGCGAAAGAACCAGGCATAACCGAGCGCCACCGAGCGCAGCACCGGATTGGGCGACATGCGCATGATCGCCACGACCACGCCGAGCAGGATGCCGAGCGCCATGGCGAGCACCGACATGGTGATGGTGTTGACCACGCCCGACAGGATCGACGGCACGGTCAGGAAGCGGCCGACATAGACCCATTCGATCTGGCCGCGGGCGAAGGCCAGTCCGATCCAGCCGAGCAGCGCGATGATGCTGGTCGCCGCCAGCCAGCGGCCCCAATGGGTGCGCCGGATGATCTTCAAGCCGGCAATATCGGGAAACGGGTCGCTGGTCGCGGACACGCCGAGGCTTTGCGGTGATGCGAGCGTCATCGGGCTTCCCCATTCATGATCAGGCCGGCAACCGCGTTACCAGGCAGGTTCCATTTGGCCAGGATCTGCTGATAGGTGCCATCCTTGATGAGGGCGACAAGCGCCTCGGCGATGGCGTCGCGAAAGGCCGTATCGGCCTTCCGGAAGGCAATGCCCTGATAGTTGACCGTGAACGACGTGCCGATCGGCTTGAACACGCCAGGGTCGAGCGACATCGCATAGGGCACGGTCTCGCTGCCCTGGACGGCGGCGTCGATGCGGCCCTGCTTCAGCTGGGCGCGGGCGTCCGCGGTGCTTTCGGCCGGCACGACCGTGATGGCAGGCCTTCCCTTGGCCTCGCAGTTTTCCGCGCTCCAGCGGCGGATCTGGTCGGGGAACGAGGTCGAACGGCTGGTGCCGACCCGTTTGCCGCAGACGTCCTCAGGCGTCGCCAGCGGCGAGGCGGCGAGCGTGTAGAACTGGGCGCCGGATTTCAGATAGTCGATGAAATCCATGGTCTCGCGGCGCGCCGGCAGATCGCTCAGGCCGGACAGGATGAGATCGGCGCGGCCGGTCTGCAGTCCGGGAATGAGCTGCTCGAAGGCGCTCTCCGACCATTCGATGCGGACGCCGAGCTTGGCGGCGAGCGCTTCACCGAGATCGATGTCGAGCCCGACCAGCCGGTTGGTGGCGGGGTCGCGATATTCCATTGGCGGATAGATGGCGTTGACCGAAATGCGGATCACGCCGGACTGTTTCACCTGGGCCGGCAATTCGCCGGCCCGGCCGCCGCTCGCGGCGATCAAGAGGCCCGCCGCGGCGACGCCTGCAACAACATGCCTGATCATCTGTACTCCCCTCCAGATGCGGCGGCCGGCGACCGGCCCCTGTGACGCGTCGAGGCTAACCGGCAGTCTCCCGGCCCGGTTCGACCACGCCGACCTGGCCGGTGATCGGGCCGTACCATTGCGGCCGCCGATGGGCCTCGAAATTGAACATCTTGGTCTTGCCCTGGCGGCACAGATCGAAATCGCAATCGGCGATGATGATCTCGTCGGCCAGCGTTGCCGCCTCGGCGACGATGACGCCGTTCGGATCGACAATGCAGGAGCCGCCGATCAGGCCGGCGCCGTCCTCGTCGCCGGCCTTGGCGACGGCGACCGCCCAGGTGGCGTTCATATAGGCGTTGGACTGGACCGCGAGCTTGGCGTGGAAGGTGCGCAGCGCCGCGTCCTCGCGGTCGCCGCCGTTCGGATCATAGGCGGCGGAATTGTAGCCGATACAGACCAGTTCGGCGCCTTGCAGGCCGAGCACGCGCCAAGCTTCCGGCCAGCGGCGGTCGTTGCAGATCAACATGCCGGTAATGGCGCCGGCCCAGGCGTCCGGCGCCCGCACGGCCGGGAAGCCGAGATCGCCATATTCGAAATAGCGCTTTTCCAGCTGCTGGTACTTTTCACCGGCGCGCGGCTCGACCGAGCCGGGCAGGTGGATCTTGCGGTATTTGGAGACGATTTCGCCGTCCGGCCCGACCAGGATCGAACTGTTGAAGTGGTGGCCGTCGGGGGTCTTTTCGGCATAACCGACATAGAAGCCGATATTCAGCTCGCGGGCCCGGTCGAACAGCGGCTGCACCGCCGGGTTCGGCATGGCGGGCTCGAAATAGCTCGCGAGCTCATTGGCTTCCAGGAGCCAGCGCGGAAAGAAGGTGGTGAAGGCGAGTTCCGGGAACACCACCAGGCCGGCGCCCTTGGCTGCCGCCTCGTCGAGCAGCGCGATCAGGCGCGCCAGGGTCTTTGCCCGGCTGTCATCGCGCTGGGTCGGGCCCATTTGCGCACCGGCGACGCGAAGACTGCGCGACATCGTCTTGGCCTTCTCTTGAGCGATGAGGGCAGGGCGTTTCAGGAGCTTCAGGCCAAGCCTGGGGCTCCCGGGGCAGTCCCGCCGGACGACGAAACTGTGACATCGCGACGGCAGTGCAACAATAGGCCGGACTATGATATTTTGGCCATGTCTATTCAGTGGAATGATAGCGAGGAGGCCGCCATGACGCTGCGCCAGCTGGAGATCTTGCGGGCGATCATCCGCTATCGGACCACGGTCGCGGCGGCGAGCCAGCTCGGCCTGTCGCAGCCGGCGATCAGCAATGCGATCAAGGCGATGGAGGCACAGACCGGCTTTCCCCTGTTCGAGCGGATCAACAACCGGCTGTTCCCGACCCGCGAAGCCCAGATGCTGCATGACGAGGCGGAATCGATCTTCACCATGCACACGATCCTGGAGAACAAGCTGCGCGACCTGAAGGAGAGCAAGGCCGGCCATCTGCGCATCGTCGCAACCCCGCCGATCGGTTATGGCGTGATCCCCTCGGCGTTGCGCCAGTTCCTGGCCCAGCGGCCGCAGGTGCAGGTGTTCTTCGACGTCCGCCGCTACGAGGGCGTGATCGACAGTGTCGAGAGCAATCTGGTCGAACTCGGTTTCGCCATTGGCCTGGAGGACCGCCCCGGCCTGCATTGCGAGGCGGTGTTCACCGGCGACATGGTCTGCGTGGTCAAGCCCGGCCATCCCCTGGCCGACAAGCCGCTGATCACGCCGGCCGACCTCGACGGCTATCCGTTCATTGCGCTGGAGCGCGGCACCCGGCTCGGCGAAGCGGTGCGCGAGAGCTTTCGCAAGGCCGGCCAGCCGTTCAAGCACGCGGTCGAGGTGCGCTATTGCAACACCGCCTGCGTGCTGGCCGAAAGCGGCGTCGGTGTCGCCATCGTCGATCCGTTTTCACCGCGCTACGGCGCCGGCGACGAGCTGGTGGTCCTGCCTTATGAACCGGTGACCCGGGCGGTCGCCTCGGTGACCTGGTCGAAGAGCCGGCCGCTGTCGCGGTTGGCCCAGGCTTTCCTCGCGGAAGTGCGCGCCGGCGCGGCGCGGATGGAGCGGGATTACCGGGAGCGATTGAGCAGGCGCGATTGAATACGGGCTTGCCGCGCGGATCCGACCCAGGCCTGACCTCGCAAGCCTCGCACTTCGTCCTGGCCGGGCTTGTCCCGGCCATCCACGCATGTTTTGGGCCTAAGCAAGTCGTGGATGGCCGGGACAAGCCCGGCCAGGACGATGAGCGCCGTGAGATCGAGGCTGGCGCCGGGGCGAGGTCAGGTGGGCGGTTCCGGCACGAGTCTCGAAGGATGCAAGGCCCGTCAGTTTTCGCCGCCGCTCGTCAGATGTGTCAATCCGGTAGCCCCGCTGGGGCGAGGTGAGGGTGGTTCTCGTGCGAGAACTGGAAGGACGCCCCCCAAATGCAATGCACCTTCACGTCTTCGCGGCGCGCGCCACGGCGAGCCGGACCGCCGCCGGCACCGGCTCGATCAGCGGCACCGGCACGTCGGGCCCGATCCGTCGGGCTGCCAGGGCGAGCGGACCGCCGCCAATGACCACGGCGTCCGCGCCGAATTCGCGGACGGCTCGTCGACTGGCCTCCAGGAGCGCTTCGGCGAGCCGGTCCGGATCGGCCATCACGGTTCGAATGTCGCCCTTGGTGAGCACGGTGCCGAGAAACGCTCCGCCATGGCCATAGCCCTCGGCGAGGCCCGCGATCGAGGTGACGAGGTCCGGGGTGGTGGTGACGACAGCGAAGCGGCGGCCGTCCTGGCCCGCCTCGGCCATGCCGGCTTCGGCAATGCCGGTGACCGGGACCGCCAGCCGTTGCCTGAGGCTTTGCAGCGCCGGGTCGCCGAAGGCCGCGATGACGATGCCATCGATGCCGGTGCGTGGTGCCGCCAGCGCGGCGGCCACCGCTTCCGCGGCCAAGGCGAGTTCTGTGGCATTGGTGATCAGCGGCACGCCGAAGGGCGCGGTGAGGCATTCGACGGTGATGCCGGGCATGGCATTACGGGCAATGCCGGCCATGCTCTCGGTGGTCGCCCGGCTGGTGTTCGGGTTGATCAGGAGCAGATGCATGGTCGGCCTGCCGGCGCGGGTATGGAGGCACGCAACAGATCGTGGCTCAGAGCAGCGCCTCCACGGCCGCGGCGATGGCGAGCAGCGTCCGGTCCTTGAGGCGCGGCGCGATGATCTGCAGGCCGATGGGCAGGCCGCTCGCGTCGGTGCCGCATGGCACCGAAATCGCCGGCTGGCGGGCGTGGTTGAACAGCGGCGTGAACACCGCATGGCCGCGCGGGCCAACCTTCACGCCGGCAATGGTATCGGGGCCGAGCTGGTCGATGGGCCAGGCGGTGCAAGGGGTTGTCGGGCCGATCGCGGCATCGAAGCGATGGTCGGAGAAGAAGCGGGCGGCCGACAGCGCAACCTGTTCGGACAGCAGCATGGCGCGGCCGACATCGGGTCCGGACAGGTCGAAGCCCGCGGCGATCTGGGCACCGAGATCCGGATCGATCAGGTCAGGCGCCTGTCGCCAGGCGGCGCCATGGAGGGCGGCGAGCCCGGCATGCTGGATCGGGTTGAGCCCGGCTTCGGCAAGGCCGGCCGGCCAGACGGGATCCTGCGCCACGACGTTCAATCCGGCGCCGCGCAGCATGTCCGCGACCCGCGCGACGACATCGGCGACCTCGGGCTCGACGGGTACGTCGAGGCCCCATTTGGGCGTGTATGCAATCGTCAGGGCGGTGATGTCGACGGGCTCGCCCGGTTCGACGAAAGCCGAATGCGGGTCGCGGGGATCGGGGCCGGCCATGACCTCGAAGGCCAGCGCCGCTTCGGCCACGGTGCGGGTGATCGGGCAATGGCAGGACACGCCGAAAAACGGCTCCTCGAAGCCCGGCCCGTAGGGAATGGCGCCGAAGGACGGCTTGAAACCGACCAGTCCGGTATGGGCCGGCGGGCGCCGGCTGGAGCCGCCGGCATCGGTGCCGAGCGCCAGCGGCACCAGCCCGCCGGCGACGGAAGCGACGGCCCCGCCGGACGAGCCGCCGGGCGTCAGGCCTGAGTTCATCGGATGCCTGGTCGCGCCATAAAGCAGGTTGGTGGTCTGGCCCTTGGCGGCGAATTCCGGCGTGTTGGATATGCCGAGAATGACCGCGCCGGCGGCTTCCAGCCGTTCCACCGCCACCGCGTCTTGCGGCGCGACGAAGTCCTTGAACAACCTGGAGCCTTGGGTGATCCGACGGCCCTTCACCCAGATATTGTCCTTGATCGTCACCGGCACGCCGGCGAGCGGCAGCTCTTCGCCGGCCTGAACCCGGCGGTCGACCGCGTCGGCGCGGGCGAGCGCATCGGCCGGATCGAAAGAAATGATGGCATTGAGCCCCGGATTGAGCCTGACGATGCGCTCGATCGCCCGTTCCGTCTCGGCGCGCGCGGTGGAACGGCCTGAGCGGACCGCATCGGCCAGCGCAATGATCGACGGCCAGGGTTGATCGGGAGACGGCTGTTCGGATGCGGGCATGCAAGCTCCATCGATCTCAGGCGGCATCGCAGCGTGCCAGCGGGCCGCCCGGTCAAGCAAGGGCCATGACGCGCGGGCAGGCCTGTTCCTGCGCCGGGATGATGGCGCCGGGATGATGGCCGGCGGACGGCGGAGCGCAACCGGCATGGCCCTTGGCTCGTCGCTCGCCTTGATCTCGTCGACAACCTCCCGGTGCCCCCGGCCGCACTCGATGCGCGCGCCGACATGCTGCCCCTCCGCCCGTGGGGGATGATGGAATCACGCTCCGATGTGAGGATCGGCCGGCCGGCCTGACCAGGCCGATCGGCGGCGCAACCGAAAGCCGACCCGGAGATGACCTGATGACACCAGCTGATGACCGCGACCTGATCGGCTACGGCGCCCATCCGCCGGATCCCAAATGGCCCGGCGGCGCGCGCATCGCGATCAATTTCGTGATGAATTACGAGGAGGGCTCGGAACCCTCGGTGCAGGACGGCGAAGGCTTCACCGAGACCGGGCTGACCGAGGTCAACGGCATCGATACCGGCGTGAAAGGCCGCGACCTCGCGGGCGAAGGCATGTTCGCTTATGGCAGCCGGGTCGGCTTCTGGCGCCTGATGCGGCTGTTCCAGGAGCGTGGTCTGCCGCTGACCGTGTTCGGCTGCGCGCTGGCGATCGAGCGCAATCCGGAGGCCGCGGCGGCCATCAAGGCCTCCGGTTTCGACGTCTGCTGCCACGGCTGGCGCTGGGTGAAGCACTATCTGCTCAGCGAGGCGGAGGAGCGCGAGCACATCGCCAAGGCGGTCGCCTCGCTCGAGCGGACCGTCGGCGAACGGCCGCTCGGCTGGTATTGCCGCTACGGGCCGAGCGTCAACACCCGCCGGCTGGTGATGGAGGAGGGCGGTTTCCTCTACGATTCCGACGCCTATGACGACGAGCTGCCCTATTGGAAGCGGGTCGGCGGCAGGCCGCAGCTGGTCGTGCCCTATTCGCTGGTCAACAATGACGGCAAGTTCGGCAATGGCCAGTTCGCCACCGCGGCCGACTATTTCGAATGGCACAAGGACGCCTTCGACATGCTCTATGCCGAGGGCCGGACCCAGCCCAAAATGATGTCGGTCGGCCTGCATATGCGGCTGATCGGCCATCCCGCCCGGGCCGCCGGCCTCGCCCGCTTCCTCGACTATGTGATGAGCCATGACGGAGTGTGGGTGACACGGCGCCTCGATATCGCGCAGCATTGGGTGAAGACCCATCCCTTTGCAGGATAATCGCCGTGAGCACACATGACCTGATCGTCGCCCTGGGCGAGGCCCGCTACCGCGTCGAACGGCCGTTCGGGACCTGGCCGGCCAATTCCGGCTTCGTTTCCGATGTCGCGGTCGACGGGCGCGGCCATGTCTTCGTCCTGCTGCGCCATGACAGCCTGACGCAGCCGGATGATTCGCGGGTCATCGAGCTTTCGCCCGATGGCGCCCATCTCGGCGGCTGGGGCGGCGACACGATCGCCGACGGGCACATGCTGACCACCGATGCCGATGGCCGGGTCATCGTGGTCGACCGCGACATGCACGAGGTGATCTGGTTCTCAGCCGGCGGCGAGCGGCTCGGCCAGCTCGGCGGGCGCGGCATTCCGCAGTCGCCGTTCAACCATCCGACCGATATCTCGGTGTCGCCCTGGGGCGACATCTATGTCGCCGACGGCTATGCCGCCAACCATGTCCACCGCTTCTCGGCCGATGGCCAATTGCTCGCCACCTGGGGCCAGCTCGGCTTCGAGGCCGGCGAATTCGGCGAGCCGCACGGCATCTGGACCTTTGCCGACGGCCGCGTCGTGGTGATCGACCGGACCCGCGACCGGGTGCAGGTGTTCGATCGCGACGGCAATGTGCTTGACGTCTGGGAGGGGTTTTATCGCCCGGTGGCGATCTGGGGCGATCCGCAAGGCCGCGCATACATCACCGACCAGGTGCCGAGCCTGCATCTGATCGGTGCCGACGGCGTCAGGCTCGGTCGCGCCCGCCCGGTGCTGAACGGCGCCCATGGCCTGTTCGGCACGCCTGATGGCGATCTGTTGCTGGCCGAGAGCAATCCGAGCCGGATCACCCGGCTCCGGCTCCTGCGCTAAGTCGGGTCGTCCCGACGTTTCCGGATCCTGGCGGTGGTGCCGTAGGGCAACATGGCGGCGATGTCGCTTACGGCACAATGGTACCATTGTGCAGCGGATGTTAAGGAGGGGGCAGATTCGACTGTTGGAAGAGAAGTGAATGAAGCTCGCCGCAGGCCGGGATGAGCATCCCGATATCGAGGTCGTCACGGTGCCGCCCTGGACCATCCTGATCGCCGATGATTCGGCGTTCTGGCGGGGGCTCATCCGGGCTGGAATCGAAGCCTTCGATCGCGCCGCGACGGTTATCGAAGCCAAGAACGGCCAGGAGGCGCTCGACGCCCTGTCGGAACATCCCGTCGATATTGCCTTCGTCGATCTCGCCATGCCGGAGATTGACGGCACCGAGGTGGTCGAGCGTGTCAGGCACCATGGCAAGATGCCGTTCTTCGTGGTCGTCTCGGTGACCTCGGATGCCCAGGCGATCGCGCGGATGCGCAAGCTCGCCGCCTATGACTATCTGGTGAAACCCTTCGGCTCCGAGGCGATCACGCCGGTGCTGCAGACCTTCGAGCGGGTCAGTCAGCCGACCCGGATCCTGATCGTCGACGATTCCGGCACCGCGCGCGCCATCGTCACGCGCATCCTGTCCCATTCGATCTTCAATCTGACGGTGGATCAGGCCGGCGACGGCGTGACCGCGCTGGAGAACTACGCCAGGGAAGGCGCCGACATCGTCTTCCTCGACATGAACATGCCCTGGATCGACGGCGCCAGCACGCTGAGGCTGTTGCGCGCGGTCAACCGGCATGTGCGCGTCGTGCTGATGTCGGCGAGTTCGGACATCGCCGAACGGGCCCAGGAGCTCGGCGCGGCGGCCTGTCTGAGGAAGCCGTTCTTCGCCAGCGACCTCGATCGCGCCGTGCACCAGCTGTTCGAGCTGCGGCTGCCCTATTCGGAATAGGCGTGAATGGCTGATAGCGAATGGCGAATAGCGAATAGCGAATAGCGAATGGGGGATGATGTCGCGCGCCGCGCATCAACCCTCGCCCACGTCTGCGTGGGAGAGGGTGGCGGCAAAGCCGCCGGGTGAGGGTGGTTGCGTCGATGCGCGCCGTGCATTCCGGGTCGAATTGATGGGCCGGCCCTCTTCAAACCCTCACCCGGCGGCTCCGCCGCCACCCTCTCCCGCAAGCGGGCGAGGGTTTGCGCGCGACGGGTTTCGGTTCATCCCCATTCGCCATTCGCCATTCGCCATTCGCCATTCGCCATTCGCCATTCGCCTCAGCGAAACACCACCGTCTTGCCGCCGTTCTGGAACACCCGGTGCTCGACGTGCATCTTGACGGCGCGGGCGAGCACGCGGGCTTCGATCTCGCGGCCGATGGCGACGAATTCGTCGACGCTCATGGCGTGGGTCACCCGTTCGGTTTCCTGCTCGATGATCGGCCCTTCGTCCAGGTCGCTGGTGACGTAATGGGCGGTGGCGCCGATCAGTTTCACGCCGCGGGCATGGGCCTGGCTGTAGGGCGCGGCGCCCTTGAAGCTCGGCAGGAAGGAATGGTGGATGTTGATGCATTGGCCGGCGAGCCGGGCCGTCAGCGTGTCCGACAGGATCTGCATGTAACGGGCGAGAATGACCAGGTCGGCCTTGTCCCGGCCGATCAGGTCGATGATCTCGGCCTCCTGGCTGGCTTTGGTCTGGCGGGTCACCGGCAAGTGGTGGAAAGCGATGCCGTGCTGATCGGCCAGCGCCCGGGCATCGTCATGGTTCGAGACGATCGACACGATGTCCATCGGCAAGCTGCCGAGGCGCCAGCGATAGATGAGGTCGACCAGGCAGTGATCGTGCCTGGAGACGAGGATCACCACGCGCGGCCGCTGATGGGCGTCCCACAGGCGCCAGGTCATGGCGAAATGGTCGGCGACCGGCGCGAAGGCCTTCGTGAAGCTTTCGGCGCTGACCCCGGCCGGCGCGGTGAAGACCAGGCGCATGAAATGCATGCCGGTCGCCGGATCGCCGAACTGGGCGCTCTCGGTGATGTTGCAATCCTTGTCGGCGATGGCGCGGGAGACGGCCGCGACGATGCCGACGCGGTCGCGGCACACCAGGGTGAGGACGAAGGCGGGCTGAAGCGCCGGGCGGTCGGTCGAGGCGGTCATTGCGGCAGTCCCGGGACGAGGGGTTTGCCCGGCGTTTTTGCACAGGCCGGCACGGCGGGCGACCCCAAACTGGTCCGATCCGCTCTTCCGGCAGAGGGACAATTAAAAACTGGCTCTTCCCTCGGCGCCAAGAACCTGATGAGTTCGCCTTGTCCCGCGCTGCAGCACGGGGCGGGTCTTTTCGAACGGTCAATGACGGCAGCACGATGAATTATTCCGCGCTCAGGCTCTTCCGCGAAGGTCTGCGCAATCATTCCGGGTGGGAAGAGGCCTGGCGCGATGCCGAGCCGCAGGGTGCTTACGATGTCGTCATCATCGGCGGCGGCGGCCACGGGCTGGCGACCGCCTATTATCTCGCCAAGGAACATGGCATCGGCCGCGTCGCGGTGATCGAGAAGGGCTATATCGGCGGCGGCAATACCGGCCGGAACACCACCATCATCCGGTCGAACTATCTGCTGGAAGCCAATGCGCAGTTCTATGAACTGTCGCTGAAGCTGTGGGAGGGGCTGTCGGCCGACCTCAACTACAATGTCATGTTCTCGCAGCGCGGCGTCATCAATCTCGCCCATTCCGACAGCCAGCGCGACGCCCATATGCGCCGCGGCAATGCGATGCGCCTGAACGGCATCGATTCGGAATGGCTGACGCGCGAGCAGGTCGCCGCCATGGTGCCGCTGCTCGATTGTTCGGACGAAGCGCGCTTTCCCGTTGTCGGCGGCCTGATGCAGCGGCGCGGCGGCACGGCACGCCATGACGCGGTGGCCTGGGGTTATGCCCGCGCCGCCTCGCAGCGCGGCGTCGATATCATCCAGAATTGCGAGGCGACCGGCTTCCTGATCGAAAACGGCCGGATCCAGGGCGTCGAGACCACGCGCGGCACCATCCGGGCGGCCAAGATCGGCATCGCGGTGGCCGGCCATACCGGCCATGTCGCCGCCATGGCGGGCCTGAGGATGCCGATCGAGAGCCACCTGCTGCAGGCCTTCGTCAGCGAACCGCTGAAACCCTTCATCGATACGGTGATCACCTTCGGCGCCGGCCACTTCTATGTCAGCCAGTCGGACAAGGGCGAGCTGGTGATGGGCGGCGACCTCGATTTTTATCCGTCCTACGCCCAGCGCGGCAACCTGCCGATCATCGAGGAAGCGATGTCCTGCGGGCTGCAGATGTTCCCCTCGCTGTCGCGGCTGCGCATGCTGCGCCACTGGGGCGGCATCATGGACATGTCGATGGACGGCTCGCCGATCATCTCCAAGACGCCGGTCGGCGGGCTCTACCTGAACGGCGGCTGGTGTTATGGCGGGTTCAAGGCGACGCCCGGCTCCGGCTTCGTCTTCGCCCATATGATCGCCCGCGACGAACCGCACCCGTTGAACGCGGCCTTCACCCTCGACCGGTTCGAGCGCGGTTATGCGATCGACGAAAAAGGCGCGGGGCCAACCCCGAATGCGCACTAAGGCCAGGCCATGCTGACGATCCGTTGCCCCTATTGCGGCGAACGCACCCATACCGAATTCACCTTCATGGGCGACGCCTCCAAGACGCGGCCGGCCGATGATGCGCCCGAGGCCGCCTGGTTCGACCACGTCTTCCTGCGCGACAACAAGCGCGGGCCGTTGCGCGAGATCTGGCAGCACAATCTCGGCTGCCGGGGTTTCGTGGTGATCGAGCGTGACCTGGTGACCCACGCCATCGCGGCTGCCGGTCCGCTGCCGGAGGCCGCATCGTGAGCCATGTCCGCAGCGATCAGACGGCCAGCGACAGCGCGCCGGAAACGCGACCGGAACTTGGGCCGGGGGACCAACCGTTCCGGCTGGCCGGCGGCCATGGGCTCGACCGTGAAAGGCGCCTGTCTTTCACCTTCGACGGCCGCTCGTTTTCAGGGTTCGCCGGCGACACGCTCGCCTCGGCGCTGATGGCCAATGGCGTGCGCCGGGTCGGCCGCTCGTTCAAATATCATCGCCCGCGCGGCATCCTGTCGGCCGGCCCCGAGGAGCCCAATGCGATCCTGCGCGTCGGCGCCGGCAGCCGCGCCGAGCCGAACAGCCGCGCCACCGTGGTGGAGCTGCACCAGGGGCTGGTCGCAGAGAGCCAGAACCGGTTCCCCTCGCTGGATTTCGACCTTGGCGCGGCCAATTCGCTGATCGCGCGTTTCCTGCCGTCGGGCTTCTATTACAAGACCTTCATGGGGCCGCAATTCGCCGGCCAGAACCGCGCCTGGATGATCTATGAGCGGTTCATCCGGGCCGCCGCCGGCATGGGCAAGCCGGTGCGCCATGCCGATCCCGACGTCTACGAGCACCGCACCGTCCATTGCGACGTGCTGGTGGTCGGCGGCGGGCCGGCCGGCCTTGCCGCGGCGCATGCCGCGGCCGATGCCGGCGCCGACGTGATCATCGTCGATGAACGTCCGGCCTTGGGCGGCCAGTTGTGTTTCGAGACCTATGAGATCGACGGCCTGCCGGCGCCGGATTTCGCCCGGCGCAGCGCCGCCGATCTCGCCGGCCGCCCGAACGTCGCCATCCTGACCCGCACCACCGCCTTCGGCTTCTACGACCACGGGACAGTGGCGCTCGCCGAGCGGGTGACCGACCATCTCGGCGCGGTGGCGCCGGCCAGCCTGCCGCGCCAGCGCCGCTGGCAGGTCAAGGCGCGCCGGATCGTGCTGGCGCAAGGGGCGATCGAACGGCCGCTGGTGTTCGCCGACAACGACCTGCCGGGCGTCATGCAGGCCTCCGCCGTCAGGCGCTACGCCAATCAATTCGCCGCGGCTGCCGGCAAGCAGGTTTTGGTCGCCACCGCCAATGACGACGGCTACCGCACCGCGCTCGACCTGGCGGCGAAGGACGTGCGCATTGCCCTGATCGCCGATGCCCGGCCAACCCCGGGGCCGATCGCGGATCTGGCGCGCCTGGCCGACATCCGGGTCGTCACCGGTTATGTGCCGACGCAGGCGATCGGCCGGGGCGAGGTCCAAGGCTGCGCCATCGCGCCGACCGGCGGCGGCAAGGGCTGGATCGTCGGCTGCGACGCCATCGCGGTTTCCGGCGGTTTCACGCCATCGGTGCATCTGCATTCCCAGGCCGGCGGCAAGCTCATCTGGCGCGACGACATCGGCGGTTTCGTACCGGGCCTGATCGGCCAGGCGGCCGTGTCGGCGGGGGCCGCCAATGGCACGTTCGGGCTCGCGGCGATCGTCAAGGAAGCGGCGATGGCCGGCGCCGATGCCGCCGAGGCCTGCGGTTTCGCGCGGCGCGCGCTGCCGGAATGGGCGGTCAAGGAGGACGACGCGGCGCCGGCGCAGCCGCTCTGGGTGGTGGCGCTGCCCGAAGGCCTGAAGGCCAAGCGTTTCGTCGATTTCCAGAATGACGTGACGGCCGACGATCTCGGCCTGGCGGTCCGCGAGAACTACCGCTCGGTCGAGCATGTCAAGCGCTACACCACGCTCGGCATGGGCACCGACCAGGGCAAGACCTCGAACCTCAACGGGCTGGCGATCGTCGCCGAGAAGCGCGGCACGACGATCGCCGAGGCCGGCACCACGACCTTCCGGCCGCCCTATACGCCGGTGACCTTGGGCGCGCTGGTCGGCGCCGAGACCGGCAAACATCACGCGCCGGTGCGCCGCACCCCGCTCGACGCCTGGCACCGCACCCATGGCGCCGTGATGACATCAGCCGGCCTGTGGGAGCGGCCGAAAACCTATATCCGGCCGGGCGAGACCTATCGCGAGGCCTGGATCCGCGAGACCCTGGCGGTGCGCTCGGGCGTCGGCCTCTGCGACGTCTCGACACTCGGCAAGATCGACGTCCAGGGACCGGACGCGCAGGTGTTCCTCGACCGGCTCTATTGCAACCCGATGGCTTCGCTTGCCATCGGCAAGGCGCGCTACGGGCTGATGCTGCGCGACGACGGCATGGTGTTCGACGACGGCACGGTGACGCGGGTCGGCGACACCAGGTTTTACCTGACCACCACCACCGCCAATGCCGGCAAGGTGTTGAGCCATATGGAATTCCTGCTGGCGACCGCATGGACCGACCTGAAGGTCCAGGTGGCCTCGATCTCGGATCACTTTGGCCAGATCGCGGTCGCCGGTCCGCGGTCGCGGGCGGTTCTCGAGACGGCGGCCGGCATCAGCCTCGGCGACGATGTCCTGCCGCATCTCGGCACGCTCGCGCTGGAGCTCGCCGGTCACCGGTGCCGGCTGTTCCGCGTCAGCTATTCCGGCGAACGGGCTTATGAGGTGTCGGTGCCGTGGCGGGCCACGGCGGAGGTCTGGAACCGCCTGATGACGGCCGGCTCCGCCGACGGCATCGTGCCCTATGGGCTGGAGGCCATGGGCGCCATGCGCATCGAGAAGGGCCATGTCGCCGGCGCCGAGCTCGACGGCCGCACCACGCCGGCCGATCTCGGCCTCGGGCGCATGGTCTCGACCAAAAAGGCCTTTGTCGGCAAGGTGCTGCTCGGCCGCGAAGGCTTGCGTGATCCCGACCGGCTGAAACTGGTCGGGTTGGAGCCGATCGACGGCGCCACCTCGATCCCGGCCGGCGCCAATCTGGTGCGCGATCCGGCGGCGCCAACCCCCATGCCGATCCTCGGCCATGTCACCTCGGCAACCCATAGCCCGACGCTCGGCCGGCCGATCGCGCTGGCGCTGATCAAGCCGAGCGCGGTGGCCGAGGGCAAAGAGCTGTTCGCCGCCGCGCCGCTGCTCGACCTGTCGATTGCGGTGAAGGTTTGCGATCCGGTCTTTGTCGATGCCGGTGGAGGACGGATGCATGGCTGAACCGGGACGCGCCCACCGCATCCTGTCGGGCGAAAGCCTGACGATCGAACGGATCGAACCGCAGGACCTGGTGCTGGTCGGCGCCTTGGATGGCGCCGATGCCGGTCCGAGGCTCGCGGCCACGCTCGCTTGCGCCGCGCCGGCGCCGAACCGCTGGACCGAGACCGAAGATCATGTCCTGGCGAGCACCGGGGCAGGGCGGTGGATGGTTTCAGCCAAGGCGCCGGCGGCCTCGAGCCTTGCCGCGCGCCTGGAAGCAGCCCTCGGCGCCACCGCCGCGGTGGTCGATTTCAGCCATGGCCGCGTCGTCTTCGCGCTCGAAGGGCAGGGCGCCCGCGTGGTGCTGGCCAAGGGCTGCACCGTGGATCTGCGCCCGGCGAAGCTTGCCGCGGGGGCTGCCATCGTCGCTGCCTTGACCAAGCTCGCGGTGACCATCCTGGTCGACGAGGGCGAGCGTTTCGAGGTCTATGTCGCGAGCTCCTATGCCGACCATGTCGAGGAGTGGCTGACCGCCTCGACGCGCGAATTCGCGTGAAGTGGGCGCAAATCCTCTCCCACGAAGACCTGGGCGAGGGTCATGCGATGCCCATGATGCCGGCCTCGCGGACGGGCCGGCCTTCGGCGTCGCGGTCGAGCACCGCGGCGGTCAGGCCAGGCCCGCTCCGCTCAGCGCACATCGGCCGCGGTGAGCAGAGTGCCGGCCGCTTGGGCGGCAGCCCTGGCGGCCTGGGCGTCCTTGCGAACCAGCGCGGTGGCGATGGCACCGTCGACCAGCAGCATCAGCTGGGTCGCCAGCCCCTCGGGGTCCGCGGCGTTCGCTTGTGTCAACAGATCGCGGAACCAGACCCTTTGCCGCTCCTTGAACTCGACCGCGACAGGTCGCGCGGGATGATCGGGTTCGCCGATTTCGGCGACCGCATTGACATAGGGGCAGCCGCGGAAATCCCGGTGGGCGAAAGCGCGCTCCAAAAGCGTGAACAGGCCGAGGATCTGGTCCCGCGGCGGGGCGTCGGAGCGCCGCAGCGGGGGCCGCAGGCGACGCTGGAGATAGGCGACGATCAGATCGTCCTTTGACGGAAAGTGATTGTAGAGCGTTCGCTTGCTGATGCCCGCTTCCGCCGCGATCGTATCGACCCCGATGGCGCGGATGCCTTGGCCGTAGAACAGGCGATCGGCGGTATCGAGAATTCTCTCCGCCATGGGCGTGGTGTCGCGACGGGTCATTAAATTACACCGATCTGTGTATTTTCGCTTGCCTCGAGGGCGGCGCGATGGCAGCTTAATTACACTGACTTGTGTACTCAAGCCGTTCGATCGCGGATCCGGCAAGGGACGGTCCGGCAATCCCGACCGATTCAATCGCCGGGAAATTCATGACCTTCCGGCGACCAGCGAAACGATCCCAAGCCATCTCCAATCGAGGATATGACCATGCAATCCCTATGGTTCGTGCGGCAGGGCCATCTCGAATGGCGGGACGTCGCGGCACCGCGGCTGGGCGGGGATCTGGAGGCTCTGGTCCAGCCGATCGCCGCGAGCACCTGCGACATCGATCGCCTCATCATCTCGCAACCCTCGCCGTTCAAGGACCCGTTCGCGATCGGCCACAACGGTGTCGGCCGGGTTCTCGAGGTTGGCGAGGGGGTCAGGACCGTCACGCCTGGCGACCTCGTCGCGATCAGCTGGCACATCAGCTGCGGCCAATGCGACCGCTGCCGGCGCGGTTTGCTGGCGCATTGCCGGCAGACCGCGCCCGGGACCTGCTACGGTCTTCCCGGCCGCGAATCCTGGGGCGGCCTGTTCGACGACGTGGTTCGTGTGCCGTTCGCCGACGCCATGCTGCACCGCCTGCCCGGGGGCGTCGATCCGGTGGCCTTCGTCGCCACCAGCGACAATCTCACTCTGGGCTATGCAACGGTCGCGCCGCACATCAAGGCGGGCCGGGACCGGATCTTGGTGCTCGGCTGGGGCATTAACGGCCTCTATGTCGTGGCGTTCGCGCGGGCGCTCGGCGCCCGCTCCCTGACCTATGTCGACGACGACACCGCCAATCGCGAGACCGCGACCGAACTCGGCGCCACGGCCTTTCCAGGGCCGCCAGACCGCGGCATGGGGCCTTTCGATCTGGTGGTCGACGCGAGCGCCGATCCGAAATGGCTGCGCGGCGTCATGCGACTGATCGAACCGGAAAGCATGGTCGAGTGCGTCGCACACCTGGGCGACGTCACCCTGCCTGGCTGGCAATGGTACGGCACCGGCGCGACGCTCCACTGCGGTCTCTGCAGCTGCACCGGCCCGCATGTCCACGAGACGTTCAAGGCGGTCGGAAGCGGTGCCGTCGTCCCGTCCAAGCTTTGGTCGGAGCGGGTCGCGTGGGACCAGGACTTGCCGGCGGCCATGGTGGCTCATCGCCGGCAGTTGGTGGCCGTGCGATCGGAAACCTGATCGCGCCGGCGCAAGAGCCGAAAATCACCACCCCATCAGCAGGAGAAACAGCTTGGCCAAGACGATTTTCACCGGGCGCCACGGCAGGACGACGATCGTCACGATCGATCGTCCCGAGCGCCGCAACGCCATCGACCTGCCGACGGCCCAGGCGCTGATCGCCGCATTCGAGGCGTTCGACGCCGACGAGGCGAGCCACGTGGCCGTCCTGACCGGCGCGGGCGGAGCCTTTTGCGCCGGCGCGGACCTCGTCGCCATCGCCGCCGGGGAGCGCAAACCGCTCAATCGCGCCGGCACGTTCGCCCCCATTGGCCCGACACGCTTGAAACTGTCCAAGCCGGTGATCGCGGCGATCGAAGGCCCTGCTGTGGCCGGGGGCATGGAACTCGCGGCCTGGTGCGACCTGCGGGTGGCCGGACGCTCGGCGCTTTTCGGCATGTACAACCGCCGCTTCGGGGTTCCGACCTGCGATCTCGGGGCCATTCGCTTTCCGCGCCTGATCGGCCAGGGGCGCGCGCTCGATCTGATGCTGACCGGCAGGACGGTCGGGATGGACGAGGCCCTGGCCATCGGCCTGGTCAGCCGGGTGGTCGATGACGGCGCGGCGCTCTCAGCCGCCCTCGCGCTGGCGGAGGACATCGGCAGCGTGCCCCAGGTCGCCATGCGCAACGACCGCAAGGCCCTGATCGACAGCTGGGATCTCAGCGAAGCCGACGCGATCGCCAATGAAATCGAACTCGGTCTGGCGACGCTGGGATCCGGCGAGACGGTGGCCGGTGCCTCCAGCTTCGCCGGGGGCGCGGGCAGGCATGGCGCCGCGGTGGGGCGCTGATGGAAGCCGCGCCGGTCCGGTTCTCGCCAGGAATCGACGGCGGGAATTCCTAGACCCGTTCGAGCGGGCGGTGCGGCTCGGCCGGCAAGGTCACGCCGATCGGGTCGCGGGGCCTGACCTGGCCGCCGGCCCGCACGATGCCCATGATGCCGGCCTTGCGGACGAGCCGGCCTTGGCTGTCGCGGTCGAGCACCGCGGCGGTCAGGCCAGGCCGGAACCGGTCGAGCTGGATGCAGGGATTGCGCAGGCCGGTCACTTCGATGACGGCCGTGCCAATGGTGACCAGGGCGCCGGTCGGCAGGCCGAGCAGGTCCAGTCCGAGGGTCGTGATGTTTTCGCCGATATCGCCGGGCGCGATGGCGTAACCCTTGGCTCTCAGTTCGTCGAACAGCTCGGCGTGAACCAGGTGAACCTGGCGCAGGTTGGGCTGGGTTGGATCGACCGCGACGCGCGAGCGATGCTTGACCGTTTCGCCGGCATGGGCGTCGCCCTCGACGCCGAGGCCGGCAAGCAGCGTGATGGCCGGGCAGGGGGTCTTGCTGAAACCATGGCTGCCATTGCGGCTGACCGCCAGAACATGGGCGCTCATTGGCGATACCTTTGGAACGGTCCGGCGAAAGAGGACTGTTTGCGCGATTTGTCCGACAAAGTCATCGCCCACCGGCGCGGATGACCGATGCCGTGGCGGCATGGACCTTTGCCGGGCATCCGCGCTAGATGCCGGCTATGTCCTACACCGTTCTCTTCGATCTCGACGGCACGCTCACCGATCCGGCGCCCGGCATTATCGGCTGTTTCCAGCAGGCCCTGACCGATCTCGGCCATGAGACGCCGCCCTTCGACGAGCTGAAATGGATCATTGGCCCGTCGCTCCGGTCGTCGTTTCCGAAATTCATGCCTGACGGCGCCGATGTCGAGACGGCGCTCGCCCGCTACCGCCTGCATTATGGCGGCGGCGGCCTCTACGACCTGACCGTCTATCCCGGCATGCCGGAGGCGGTGGCGCTGATCCGGTCCGAGGCGCGGCGGCTGTTCGTCTGCACCGCCAAGCCTGAGACCTTCGCCAGGCCGATCATCGACCGTTTCGGTTATGCGCCGCTGTTCGACCAGGTCTATGGCACGACGCTCGACGGCAGCCTCGACGACAAGGGCGACCTGATGGCCAAGATCATCGCCGAACAGGGTTTCGATCCGGCCAGGGCGATCATGGTCGGCGACCGCAAGCACGATATCCTGGCCGCCCGGCGCCACGGCATCGCATCGATCGGCGTCACCTGGGGCTATGGCGGTGCCCAGGAACTCAGCGACACCGGCGCGACCCATCTCTGCGAACGGCCGGAGGAGCTCGCCGGGCTGGTCAAGCGGATCGCCGCGGACTGGCGCTGAGGCGCCGGTCCGGTCGTCCGGCGACCGCGAGGTGGCGCCTCGCGCGCTCGTTCGGCCTTGCATCTTGCGGGTCTTTGGTATATCGCCCGGCCCATTCCACACGCGGACCCGCGGCGGAAGACGCTCGTCTTTTGCCGCTCCGGTGGTGTCGAGGTTCCATCCCGGAACCGGCCCATGTCCGCGGAGGCTTAACCGGAGAAGACCATGGCGCTGCCCGATTTCAGCATGCGTCAGCTTTTGGAAGCTGGCTGCCACTTTGGCCATCAGGCCCATCGCTGGAACCCGAAGATGAATCAGTACATCTTCGGTGTCCGCAACAATATTCACATCCTCGATCTCGCCCAGACCGTGCCGATGCTGCATCGCGCGCTGGTGGCGGTGTCGGACACGGTGGCCAAGGGCGGCCGCGTGCTGTTCGTCGGCACCAAGCGCCAGGCCCAGGAATCGATCGCCGAAGGCGCCAAGAAGTCGGCGCAGTACTACGTCAACTCGCGTTGGCTCGGCGGCACGATGACCAACTGGAAGACCGTGTCGCAGTCGATCTCGCGCCTGCGCAAGCTCGACGAGTCGCTCAGCCATGGCGGCGCCGGCTACACCAAGAAGGAGGCCCTGACGCTGCAGCGCGAGCGCGACAAGCTCGAGCGGGCGCTCGGCGGCATCAAGGACATGGGCGGCACGCCGGACCTGATGTTCGTGATCGACACCAACAAGGAAGCGATCGCCATTCTCGAGGCGCGTCGCCTCGGCATCCCGGTGGCGGCCATCGTCGACACCAATTGCGATCCTGACGGCATCACCTTCCCGATCCCGGGCAATGACGACGCCGGCCGCGCGCTGACGCTCTATTGCGATCTGATCGCACGGGCCGCCATCGACGGCCTCGCCCGTTCGCAGGGTTCGTCGGGCGTCGATCTCGGCGCGTCCGAGAAGCCGCTGGTCGAGGAGATCCCCGAGGCCGCCGCTCCGGCCGGTTTCGAACGGCTTGCCGGTCCCCGTGGCCCGGCCGACGAGCTGACCAAGCTCACCGGCGTGTCGGCGGAGATCGAGAAGCAGCTCAACGACCTCGGCATCTTCCATTATTGGCAGATCGCTTCGTTCACCCCGGCTGATGCCGCCGAGATCGGCGACAGCGTCGGTCTTCCCGGTCGTGTCGACGGCTGGGTGTCCCAGTCCAAGGCGCTGGTCGAGGCCGAAGCGGCCTAAGGCCTTCGCCCGACGTCATCCGCTCGACATGCCAGCATGGTGAGCGGAAGACCCGGCTGACGTGATTCCGGCCGGTCCGAACCCTCGGGCCGGCCGTTTCCCATCCAGATCTTCCAATCGATTTCAAGGAACGACCCCCATGGCGAACATCACCGCCCAGATGGTCAAGGAACTGCGCGAGATGACCGGCGCAGGCATGATGGACTGCAAGGCCGCGCTGACCGAGACCAATGGCGACATCGAAGCGGCCGTCGATCTCTTGCGCAAGAAGGGCCTGTCGAAGGCCGCCAAGAAGGCCGGGCGGGTTGCCGCCGAGGGTCTTGTCGGCGTCTGGGCCGAGGGCACCAAGGCAGCGGTCGTCGAGGTCAACTCGGAAACCGACTTCGTCGCGCGCAACGACCAGTTCCAGGGCCTGGTGAAGATGGTCGCCCATGTCGCCTACAAGACCGGCGGCGACGTCGCGGCGATCCTGGCGGCGCCGGCTTCCGCCGGCACCACGGTCGCCGACGCGCTGACCACCGCGGTCTCGACGATCGGCGAGCACATGTCGCTGCGCCGCGCGGCGGTGCTGTCGGTTTCGGCCGGCGTGGTCGCCAGCTATCTGCACAACCAGGTCGAGCCGGGCCTCGGCAAGATCGGTGTGCTGGTGGCGCTCGAATCGACCGGTTCGAAGGAAGAGCTTTCGGCGCTCGGCCGCATGCTCGCCATGCATGTCGCCGCTGCCAACCCGCTGGCGCTGGAATCGGCCGGCCTCGATCCGGCGGTGGTCACCCGCGAGAAGGCGATCCTGGCCGAGAAGAATGCCGGCAAGCCGGAAAACGTGCTGGCCAAGATCGTCGAGTCCGGCCTGAAGACCTATTACAAGGAAGTCTGCTTCCTCGATCAGGTCTATATCCACGATACCGGCAAGTCGGTCGCCCAGGCGGTCAAGGATGCCGAGGGCAAGGTCGGCGCGCCGATCAAGGTGACCGGCTTCGTGCGTTATGCACTGGGCGAGGGCATCGAGAAGGCCGAGAGCGATTTCGCGGCGGAAGTGGCCGCCCAGGCCGGCCTCAAGGCCTGACGCACCGGTCATCATGCCGAAACGGGAAAGGGGCGGGCGACCGCCCCTTTTTCATATGCGGGCTCACGGGAAGTGGCTGACCCTGGTGCGGGGCACTGCGCGACCCCTCTCCCACGACGGCGTGGGCGAGGGTTGACGCGCGCAACGGTGGTTCGGGCGTGCGTGGGGCCGTATTTCTTGGGGGTGTCCCGGTTCTATCGGGACCTCGCGGTTGCGCTGGCGCCTCGTTTCGCTAAACCCGTCGCCAGTCGTACTGGTGTATCATTTTCGAATCGGGAGGGGACGATGGCCGGACCACGCTACACGCGCGCGCTGGTGAAGATCTCCGGCGAAGCCCTGGCCGGCACAGCCGATTTCGGCTTCGACCCGAAGGTCGTTCGGGCCATTGCCGAGGATCTGATCGCTTCCGCCAAGGCCGGCATCGACATTGCCGTGGTGGTCGGCGGCGGCAATATCTTCCGCGGCAAGCAGATCGCCGGCATCGGCCTGTCGCGGGTCGACGCCGATGCCATCGGCCGGCTGGCTACCGTGATGAACGCCATCACGCTGGCCGGCCAGATCCAGGCGCTCGGCCACCCCGCGGTCGCCCTGTCGGCAGAGCCGGTGCCCGAGGCGCTCGACACCTATACCGCGCGCCACGCGCTCGACCATCTCGCCCAGGGCCGCATCGTCGTGCTCGGCGGCGGCATCGGCGTGCCGCTCCTGACCACCGATACGACGGCGATCATGCGGGCGGTCGAACTGAATTGCGGCGTGGTGCTGAAGGGCACCAATGTCGATGGCATCTATTCCGCCGACCCCAAGAAGGACCCGAAGGCGGTGCGCTTCGACGCGCTGACCGCCGACGAAGCCATCGCCAGGGATCTCAAGGTGATGGATACGGCTGCCTTCGCACTTGCCCGGGAGAACCGTCTTCCGATAATCGTGTTCTCGCTCGATGCTCCAAACGCCGTCACCTCCGTGCTCACCGGCACGGGGCGCTGTACGGTGGTCACGAGTTGATCAGCTGCTTTCCCGCGGACCTGCCGTTCGCGCAACGACCAAGAGGCGTATCCCATGGCCGCGTCCCCGACATTCGACATCCAAGAGATCACCCGCCGCATGCAGGGCGCGATCGGCAGCTTCAAGCACGAGCTTGGCACGTTGCGCACCGGCCGCGCCTCGCCGAACCTGCTGGACCCGATCATTGTCGAGGCCTATGGCCAGACCATGCATGTGAACCAGGTCGCCACCGTCAGCGTGCCGGAGCCGCGGCTCCTGTCGGTGCAGGTCTGGGACCGCGGCATGGTCCAGGCGGTGGAAAAGGCGATCCGCGATTCGAGCCTCGGGCTCAATCCGCAGACCGAGGGCCAGGTCATCCGCCTGCGCATCCCCGAACTGACACAGGATCGCCGCAAGGACATGGTGAAGGTCGCGCATAAATATGCCGAAGGCGCGCGCGTCGCCGTGCGCCACGTGCGTCGCGACGGCCTTGATATCCTCAAGACCAAAGAAAAAGACCATACGATGAGCGAGGACGATCACGCTCGCAATGCCGACCAGGTCCAGAAAGAGACCGACAAGCATATTGCCGAGATCGATCAGCTCCTGGTTCACAAAGAAAAAGAGATCATGACCGTTTGACGGGGATTGCTGCGGCGATGACCATGATTGACCGGCAAGGCCTGGAACCCGGCCAACCGTCGGATCCTGCCGGAGAGCCATCTCCAGGTCTGCCGCGCCATGTCGCCATCATCATGGACGGCAATGGCCGCTGGGCGACCGCCCGCGGCCTGCCGCGCGTCGAGGGCCATCGCCGCGGGGTCGAAGCCTTGCGCCGCACCTTGCGCGCCGCGCGCGAGATCGGCATCGAGATCGTCACGGTCTATTCTTTTTCCTCCGAGAACTGGTCGCGCCCGCCGGCCGAGGTGTCGTTCCTGATGGGCCTGTTGAAGCGCTTCATCCGCAATGACCTGGCCGAGCTGCACGAGGCCGGCGTGCGGGTCCGGATCGCCGGCGATCGCCAGGATCTGGCGCCCGACATTGCCCACCTGCTGGTCGAGGCCGAGGCACTGACCGCCGCCAACCAGCGCCAGACGCTGGTCGTCGCCTTCAACTATGGCAGCCGGCAGGAGATCGCGGCCGCCGCCCGGTCGCTTGCCGAAGAGGTCGCGGCCGGCCGGCGCGATCCGGCATCGATCACGCCCGAGGCCATCGAGGCGCGGCTTTCCACCGCCGGCATTCCCGACCCCGACCTGATCATCCGAACCTCGGGCGAGGAGCGGCTGTCCAATTTCCTGCTCTGGCAGGCCGCCTATTCGGAACTGGTGTTCCAGCCGATCCTCTGGCCGGACTATGGCCGGGAGGCGCTGGTCGAGGCGCTGGCCGAATATGGCCGGCGTGAACGCCGCTTCGGCGGACTCGCAACGGCTGCGGGCGCGTGAGCCAATGACCCCCGACCAGCGTCCCGCTGGCGCCTTTTCCGATCCCGACCTGCTGCGGCGGATCGCCTCGGCCCTGGTCCTGGTGCCGGTGGCCATCGCGGTGGCCTGGTTCGGCGGCTGGCCTTTCGCGGCGTTCTGGCTCGCGGCCGCGATCGCCGTCTTGTGGGAATGGAACCGGCTGGTGCAGACCGACGCGCCGCCGACCCTGCTGGCCGGCGAGATCGCGGCCCTGATCGCGGCCGTCGTGCTGATCCGCTATTTCCTCAATCCCGGTTTCGGCCTGGTCGCGCTCGGCATCGGCACCGGTTTCGCGCTCGCCTTCAGCCCGGCCGGGGTGTCGCGCTGGGCCATAACCGGCCTCGTCTATGCCGCGGCCGTGGTCGCCGGCCCGGTGATCCTGCGCGACGATGCGACCTATGGTTTCGTCGCCATTCTCTGGCTCTTCGCGGTGGTCTGGGGCACCGATGTCGGCGCCTATTTTGCCGGCCGCGCCATTGGCGGGCCGAAACTGTGGCCGCGCCTGTCGCCGAAAAAGACCTGGGCCGGCTTCATCGGCGGCACGCTGATCGGCAGCGCGCTCGGCTGCGCCATCGTCAAGGCGGCGGGACTGCCTGTTGGCCTCGGGCTGATCCTGGTCACCCTGGCGGTTGCCGCCCTCAGCCAGGCCGGCGACCTTTTCGAATCCGCGGTCAAGCGACGTTTCGAGGCCAAGGACGCCGGCGGCCTGATCCCCGGCCATGGCGGCGTCATGGACCGGCTCGACGGTTTTCTGGTCGCGGCGATCGTCGCGGCGCTCATCGGTCTTGCGCGCGGCGGATTTGCCAATCCTGCGGCCGGCATCCTGATCTGGTAGGAGAGGGCATGCGCGCGCTGACCATTCTCGGAGCCACCGGCTCCGTTGGCACCAATACGCTCGACCTGGTCGCGCGGCACCGCGACCGATTCCGGGTCGAGGCGGTAACCGCGAATGGCCATGCCGAGGAGCTGGCGGCCATCGCGCGGGCCCATGGCGCGCGCTTCGCCGCGGTCGCCGACGTGACCGCCTATGCCGCGCTCAAGGCGGCGCTTGCCGGCTCCGGCATCGAAACGGCGGCCGGACCCGAGGCGATCGTCGCCGCGGCGGCCCGGCCGTCCGACATGGTGGTTGCCGCGGTGTCGGGCGCCGCCGGTGTCGCGCCCGTGCTGGCCGCGATCGGGCAGGGCATTACGGTTGCGCTCGCCAACAAGGAGAGCCTGGTTGCCGCCGGCGACCTGGTCATGGGTGAGGCGCGCAAGCGCGGCGTCACACTGCTGCCGATGGATTCGGAGCATAATGCGGTGTTCCAGGCGCTGGCCGGGTCGCGCATGGCCGATGTCGAGACCGTCTGGCTGACCGCTTCGGGCGGGCCGTTTCGCACCTGGGAGGCCGCGGCGATCGCGCGGGCGACCCCCGCGGACGCCCTGAAACATCCGAACTATGCGATGGGCGCGAAAATCACGATCGATTCTGCCAGCCTTATGAACAAAGGCCTGGAACTGATTGAAGCGCATCATCTTTTTGATATCGCGCCGGATCGTTTGAAGGTCCTGGTCCATCCCCAGCAGATCGTCCACGGCATGGTCGGCTATCGCGACGGGTCGGTGGTTGCCCAGCTCGGTGCCGCCGACATGCGGGTGCCGATCGCGTTCTGCCTCGGCTTTCCCGACAGGATCGACGGGCCGGCCAAGCGGCTGGATCTGGCAAGCCTCGGCAGCCTGACCTTCGAGGACCCGGATCTCGTCCGCTTTCCCGCGCTGCGGCTGGCGATCGAAGCCATGGCGAGCGGCGGCCGGGCGCCCTGCGTGCTCAATGCGGCCAACGAAATCGCGGTCGAGGCCTTTCTGGCCGGGCGGATCCGGTTCGGCGACATCGCCGGCATCGTCGCGGATGTGCTGGCGGAACTGGGCGGCGGCCCCGCTGCGGCCACATTGGATGACTTAACTTTCATTGACCATGCCGCGAGAGATCGCGCGCGGTCCTCTTGCATCTGACGCCGGCTCCGGCATCCTGATCCCTGGGAGGGTGTGGGTCCGGATCAGAAGAGCCGGCGCATACCCATGGGACAGTTGTATGAATTTCATCTCCGCGTGGGGTGGATGGGGGTTGGGCGTGGTCCCGACCATCATCGCGTTCCTGTTCGTCTTGACCATCGTGGTGTTTTTCCACGAACTGGGCCATTTCTGGGTCGCGCGCCGCTGTGGCGTCCGCGTCGAGGTCTTTTCCATTGGTTTCGGACGGGAATTGCTCGGCTTCAGCGATCGTCATGGCACGCGCTGGAAGCTCTGCGCCATTCCGCTCGGCGGCTATGTCAAATTCTTCGGTGACGCCGACGCGGCGAGCCGGCCGGATTTCGAGACCGCCGGCGCAATGAGCGAGACCGAGCGTTCGCAGAGCTTCTTCCATAAGACGCTCGGCCAGCGCGCCGCCATCGTCGCGGCCGGCCCGATCGCCAATTTCATCCTGGCCATCGTCATCTTCACCGCCGTCTTCTCGCTGTTCGGCAAGCCGACCACCGCGCCGCGCGTCGATACGATCGTGGCCGAAAGCGCGGCCGAGGCCGCCGGTTTCAAATCGGGCGACCTGGTTCTGTCGATCGACGGCCGTTCCATCGACAATTTCTCGGACATGCAGCGCATTGTCGCATCCAGCGCCGGCCGGGCCCTGGCCATCGTGGTCGACCGCGACGGGCGGCGCACCGAACTGACCGCGACGCCGGCGGTGTTCGAGTTCAAGGACCGGTTCGGCGGCACCCATCGAATCGGCCGCCTGGGCATTTCCAAGTCGACCCAGCCGGGCGACGTCGAGATGCGCCGCTACGACCCGTTCACCGCGGCCTGGATGGGCATGCAGGAGACCTGGTTCGTCATCTCGACCACGCTCAGCTATATCGGCGGCATCTTCATGGGCACCCAGAGCGCCGATCAGCTCGGCGGGCCCATTCGCATCGCCCAGGTCGCCGGCGAAGCGGCGCAGATCGGCTTCAGCACGCTGATGGGCTTCGCGGCGCTGATTTCGGTCTCGATCGGATTGCTCAATCTGTTCCCGATTCCGCTGCTCGACGGCGGTCATCTGGTGTTCTACGCCGTCGAGGCCATCCGTGGCCGGCCGATGAGCGAAAGGGCGCAGGAAACCGCCTTCCGGATCGGCTTCATCATGGTCATGACTTTAATGATTTTTGCGACTTGGAACGACCTGCGGGGACCCATTGGAATGATCTTCGGAAAGCTGGTCGGATGATGGGGTGCGTGGCGTTGCGGCAACGGGCAGTAAAAAACAGTCGGGCGGTTTCTGGTGCGGTTTGCACTGTCCGTGAAACCGGCTACAAGCAACCCGCTCCGGGGGATTCCGTGGGTGGTTCGCGTTCGCGCGGAAACGACAAATTGAACAGACAGGCGCGTGGTTCATGACTTTTTTCGCTCGGACGGTCCGAACGGTCGTGATCGCAGGGACGGTAGTGACGTCGGGTGTGGCAGCAGCCACATTGGCAAGCACCGCTCTCTCGACAGGGGTCAATGCGCAGTCGGCGAGTTCCATCGTCGTTCAGGGTAACCGGCGGATCGAGGCCGATACGGTCCGGTCCTACTTCTCCACCGGCCCGGGTGAGCCGCTCTCGGCGGCCCGTGTCGACGAGGCCATCAAGGCCATGTACGCCACCGGGCTGTTCCGCGACGTGCGCGTCAGCCGTCAGGGCGGCCGTCTCGTGGTCACCGTGGTCGAGAACGACGTCATCAACCGGGTGGTGTTCGAAGGCAACCGGCGCCTGAAGACCGAGCAGCTGACCAACGAGATCGAGTCCAGGCCGCGCGGCACGTTTTCGCGCGCCACCGTGCAGTCGGACGTGCAGCGCCTCTACGACGTCTATCGCCGCACCGGCCGCTACGACGTGGAGATCGTGCCGAAGACCATTCAGCAGCCGAACGGCCGCATGGACCTGGTCTTCGAGATCAACGAAGGCAAGAAGGCCTCGGTCCGCGCGATCAATTTCGTCGGCAACAACAATTTCGGCCGCCAGCGGCTGCTCGACGTCATGTCGACCGGCGAGACCGGCCTGTTCTCCTGGCTCCGGTCGAACGACGTCTATGACGCCGACCGGCTCAATGCCGACCAGGAAGCGCTGCGCCGGCTCTATCTGCGCAGCGGTTATGTCGACATGCGCGTGGTGTCGGCGCGTGCCGATTTCGATCGCGCCGCCAATGCCTTCACCGTGACCATCGAGATCGAGGAAGGTCCGCAGTACCGGATCGGCACGGTCGACGTGCAGTCCAACATCCGCGACGTCGACGGCGCCGTGCTGCGTCGCATCGTCCGCACGTCGCCCGGCGGCGTCTACAATGTCGAGCTGGTCGACAAGTCGCTCGAGGACGTGACCCTCGAAGTCGCCCGGCGTGGTTATGCCTTCGCCCAGGTGCGGCCGCGCGGCGAGCGCGATCCGTCGACGCTGACCGTCAATCTCGTCTATGTCGTCGAGGAAGGCCCGCGCGTCTATGTCGAGCGGATCAATATCCGCGGCAATACGCGCACCCAGGACCGGGTCGTGCGGCGCGAATTCGATATGGCCGAAGGCGATGCCTATAATCGCGTTCTGGTCGACCGCGCCGAGCGGCGCCTGAAGAACCTCGGCTTCTTCAAGAACGTCAAGATCACCACCGAGCCGGGTTCGGCCGCCGACCGCGTCATCGTCAATGTCGATGTCGAGGATCAGCCGACCGGCCAGTTCTCGATCTCGGGCGGCTACTCGACCTCGGACGGCTTCATCGCCGAAGCCTCGGTCGAAGAGCGCAACTTCCTCGGCCGCGGCCAGTTCGTCCGTCTCGGCGGCACCTTCGGCCAGCGCACCCAGGGCCTGAACTTCTCGTTCACCGAACCCTATCTGCTGGACTACCGGCTGTCGGGCGGTTTCGACCTGTTCTGGCGGCACACCTCGGTGTCGAACTACCAGTCCTATGCCTCGACCTCTTATGGCGGCACGCTCAGGCTCGGCGTTCCGATCACCGAGAACTTCGCCATCCAGGCGCGCTATACCGCCATGTCGCAGCGGATCACGCTGCGGCAGGACCTGACCAACTGCTACACGGGTTATAACGGTAATCTGCGTCAGTACACGCTGGCGAACGGGACGGTCCAGAATTTCCAGCAGGGCGACCCGTCGATTCCTGCCGGCGCGGTTGACAACGGGCCACTCTACAATGTCGGTGGTGTTCCATCACTGACCAATCCCGGCGGCGCCGCGCTGTTCGGCTGCTTGGACGATGGCGAAGCCTCGGCTGCCTTGCGCGCGATTGACGGCCGGAGCCGCTTCATCTCGATGCTCGGTTATTCGCTGATCTATTCGAACCTCGATCGCGCCATCAACCCGAGCCAGGGCGTCTTCGCCGAACTCAGGCAGGATGTCGCCGGCATCGGCGGCGATGCCAAGTTCGTCCGGACCACCGGCGAGCTGCGCTACTATCACGACCTGACCAATGACTGGATCCTGATGCTGCGCGGCCAGGCCGGCAACATCTTCGGCTGGGGCTCGACCAAGCCGAATGGCGGCAAGCTCGACTCGATCGACCAGTTCTTCATGGGACCGGAACTGGTGCGCGGCTTCCAGACCGCGGGCATCGGTCCGCGCGACTTCGCGACTGCCGGCATGGCGGGACGCCTGCCCGACGCGGTTGGCGGCACCTCCTATTGGGGCGCTTCGGCCGAGGTCACCTTCCCGATCACCTTCCTGCCGAAAGACTTCGGCATGCGCGGCGCGCTTTATGCCGATGCCGGCGCGGTCTGGGGTTACAACAGCGTCACCGGGCTGCAGACGGGCGGCGGCGTCCTGCCGGTCAATCTGAACGACCCGTCCGGTCGCAGCTCGGCCGATCACGTCGTCCGTTCCTCGGTCGGTGTCGGCCTGTTGTGGAACTCGCCCTTCGGCCCGATCCGCTTCGACTATTCCTTCGTGCTGTCGAAGGCCCAGTGGGACCGCACCCAATTCTTCCGCTTCTCGGGCGGCACGCGCTTCTGATCCACCGCGTCCCGTGCAGACGGGGCGGGGAGATCGCAAGCAGGCTGATCATGACGGACCCGATTTTCTTCACTCCGACCGAGGCGATGACCGTCGCCTCGGTCGCGGCTTTTCTGAAAGCCCAGCTCGGGCCGGCCGGCGCCGACCGACGGCTCGACGGCGTTGCCGCGCTGGCCGATGCCGGCCCGGCCGACCTGACCTTTCTCGACAATCCGAAATATGCCGATCAACTGGCGGCGACCCGGGCGGCTGCCTGCCTGGTCACCGAACGGCATCGCGACAAGGTGCCGGCGAGCACGGTCGCGATCGTCGTCGGTTATCCGCATGCCGCCTTCGTTTCGGTGACCCGCAAGATGTTCCCGGCGGCGCTCCGGCCGCAATCGATGTTCGGTGCCCAAGGCATTTCGCCGGGCGCCATCATTCATCCGACCGCCAAGCTCGAAGCCGGCGTCATTGTCGATCCCGGCGCGGTCATCGGCCCCGGCGCGGAAGTCGGGACGGGAACGATCATCGCGGCCAGCGCGATCATCGGCCCCGGCGTGCGCATCGGCCGCGACGGCGCGGTCGGGCCGGGCGCTTCGGTGGTCCACGCGCTGATCGGCAATCGGGTGATCCTGCATGCCGGGGTGCGGATCGGCCAGGACGGCTTCGGTTTTCAGCCGGGCGCGAGCGGCCACACCAAGATCCCGCAGATCGGCCGGGTCATCGTGCAGGATGATGTCGAGATCGGCGCCAATTCGACCATTGATCGCGGCCATATCCGCGACACGGTGATCGGCGAAGGCACCAAGATCGACAATCTCGTGCAGATCGCGCACAACGTCGCCATCGGACGGCATTGCATCATCGTCAGCCAGGTCGGGATTTCCGGATCGGCGACGCTCGGAGATTTCGTCATGCTGGGCGGGCAGGTCGGGGTCAACAACCACGCGGTGATCGGCTCGGGCGCGCAGATCGCCGCGACATCGGTGGTCAAGGACGACGTGCCCGCGGGCGCGCGCTGGGGCGGCAGGCCGGCAAAACCGGTCAAGGACTGGTTCCGTGAGATCGCCACCCTGGAGCGGCTCTCGCGCGCCAAGCAGACAGATTGACGGGCTTGGAAAGCCGAGGTTTCAGGCGATGAACGACACGACCAGCATTGATTCTGCCGGTATCCAGAAGCTGATGAGCGTGCTGCCGCACCGCTATCCGTTTCTCTTGATCGACAAGGTCATCAAGATCCGCGGCGACGAATTCGGCATCGGCATCAAGAATGTCAGCGCCAACGAGCCGCAGTTCATGGGCCATTTTCCGGGCAACCCGATCATGCCCGGCGTGCTGATGATCGAAGGCATGGCGCAGACCGGCGGGGTCCTGGCCTTGCTGACCCAGGGCGGCGGCGCCGGCAAGCTCGTCTTCTTCATGACCATCGACAAGGTCAAGTTCCGCAAACCGGTGATCCCCGGCGACGTCGTCGAATATCACATGACCAAATTCGCCAAGAAGCGGAACATCTGGTTCTATCGCGGCGAGGCCTTCGTCGAGGGCAAGCTGGTCGCGGAAGCCGAATTGTCCGCCATGCTGGCCGACGCTTGAGCACCCCCATGACCGATAAGCCTGTCATCGTCGACCCGCTGGCGCATGTCGCGCCGACGGCCCGGATCGGGACGGGGGTGACGATCGGCCCGTTCTGTGTCGTCGGACCGGATGTCGAGCTCGGCGACGGCGTGACGCTGCATGCCCATGTCAATGTCTCCGGCCACACCAGCATTGGCGCGGGCTGCCAGATCCATCCTTTCGCGGCGATCGGCGGGCCGCCGCAGGACCTGTCCTACAAGGGCGAGCCGACCCGCCTGACGATCGGCGAAAATTGCATCATCCGCGAAAGCGTGACGATCAATCGCGGCACGCCCAAGACCGGCCTGACCAGCATCGGCGACCATTGCTTCCTGATGGCCTATGCCCATGTCGCGCATGATTGCCGGGTTGGCAACAATGTCGTCTTCGCCAATGCGGCGACGCTCGGCGGCCATGTCAGCGTCGGCGATTTCGTCTTTCTCGGCGGCCTTTGCGCGGTGCACCAGTTCACCCGGATCGGTGATTTCGCCATGGTCGGTGGCCTGACCGGCGCCAAGGACGACGTCATTCCCTTCGGCATGGCCTTCGGCGCCAATGGCGTATCCGGCGAGCTGATCGGGCTCAACGTGGTCGGCATGAAGCGTCGCGGCTATTCGCGCGACGACGTGAAGATGGTGCGCGCCTGCTACGAGACCCTGTTCTATGGGCCCGGCACCTTTGCCGACCGGCTGGCCGAGGCCACCGCGACCTATCGCGATCACCCCGCCGCCGGTCGCCTGATCGGCTTCATCGAGGCTGGCGGCCGGCGCTCGGTCATGATGGCGGCGCCGAAGAAGACGCGGGTGGTCGGGGCCGATGACTGACGGCCCGGCCTTT
The DNA here is from genome assembly GCF_005144885.1 of Phreatobacter stygius. Taxonomy (NCBI): domain Bacteria; kingdom Pseudomonadati; phylum Pseudomonadota; class Alphaproteobacteria; order Hyphomicrobiales; family Phreatobacteraceae; genus Phreatobacter; species Phreatobacter stygius. The sequence goes on along the minus strand of NZ_CP039690.1, from coordinate 6,753,880 downwards.
GGCGACAAGACGTGAACCGGTTGGCGTGACGACGATGCCGCAAACCGAAACCAACGATCTGCCTGCCGGCGCCACCGGGCCGGCCGGAACGGCTGCGCCGCTCGGCATCATTGCCGGCGCCGGCCGGTTTCCGCTGGCCTTGGCCAAGGCCGCAACCAGCCAGGGCCGGCCGGTTTTCGGTATTCTGCTCAAAGACATAGCCGGGCCGGAGATGGAGGCCTACCCGCATGCCTGGGTCGGCATCGGCCGGTTCGGCGCCATGCTCCGGGCCGCGCGGCGCGCCGGCTGCCGCGACCTCGTCTTCATCGGCTCGCTGGTGCGTCCCAACCTCTGGACCACCGTACCGGATATCGGCGCGCTGCGCATCCTGCCGGAGATGCTGAAGCTCTATCGTGGCGGCGACGACCATCTGCTGCGCGGCGTCGCCGGCCTGTTCGAACGCCAGGGCTTTCGGCTGCTGGCGGCACAAGAGGTTGCGCCCGAGCTGCTGATGCCGGTCGGGCCGCTGGCGCGGCGGGTGCCGAACCACCAGGACCTCGTCGATATCAGCCAGGCCCTGGCGGCGATCCGCGCGCTCGGTCCCTACGATGTCGGCCAGGGCATGATCATCGGCGCGAAACGCGTCGTGGCGGTGGAGGGCGCGGAGGGCACCGACGGCATGCTCGAGCGCTGCGCCGCGATGCGCGCCTCGGGCCGGCTGAAATGGACCGGCAATAGCGGCATCCTGGTCAAGGCGCCGAAACCCAATCAGGATCACCGCATCGACATGCCGGCCATTGGTCCGGCAACCGTCGAGAAGGCCGCGGCGGCGGGCCTGCGCGGCATTGCCGTGGTCGCCGGTTCGACGCTGATGGTCGAACCCCAGGAGATCGTCCGGCTCGCCGACAAGCACGACCTGTTCGTGGTCGGTGTCGACGCCGAAGAGCGCGCCCATGGCTGAGACGTCCCGCCCGCTCGATGTCTTCGTGATCGCCGGCGAGGAATCCGGCGACCAGCTTGGCGCCCAGCTGATGGATGCCCTGTCGAAGCTGACACCGGGCGGCGCCCGCTTTCGCGGCGTCGGCGGCCCGCGCATGGCCACCCGCGGGCTTGCCTCGCGCTTTCCGATGTCGGAGATCGCCCTGTTCGGCATCACCTCGATCATCGCGCATATCCCGACCATCCTGCGCCGGGTGCGCGAGACCGTCGAAGCCTTGAATGCCAACCCGCCCGACGTCCTGGTGCTGATCGATTGTCCGGGGTTCAACCGGCGGGTCGGCCGGGCCATCCGCAAGATCCGGCCGGATATTCCGACCGTCTTCTATGTCTCCCCGACGGTCTGGGCCTGGCGGCCGCGGCGCGCCAAGGAGATGCGCGCCTATGTCGATCATCTCCTGGCGCTGCTGCCGTTCGAGCCGGCGATCCACGCCAGGCTCGGCGGTCCGCCGACCACCTATGTCGGCCACCCGATTTCCGAGCGTATTGCCGATATCAGGCCAAACGCCGCCGAACAGGCGCGCCGCACGGCAGCCCCGCCGCGCGTGCTGGTGCTGCCCGGCAGCCGGCGGCTGGAAATCCAGCGCCTGTCGCCGCTCTTCGCCGGCACCCTGGCGAAGGTCCAGGACATGCTCGGGCCGATGGACCTGGTGCTGCCGGCGGTGCCGCATCTGCGCGGATTGATCGACCAGACCATTGCCGACTGGCCGGTCAAGCCACGTGTCGTCGATACCGAGGCCGAGAAGTTCGAGGCCTTCCGCACCGCGCGCGCGGCGCTCGCCTGTTCGGGCACCGTCACGCTGGAGCTGGCGGTGGCCGGCATTCCCCAGGTGGTGGCCTATCGCACGGGGTGGCTCGAGGCGCAGATCGCACGCCGGCTGATCACGGCGGAGACCGCGGTGCTGGCCAATCTGGTGCTCGGCGAGAGCGTCGTGCCGGAGTTCCTGCAGGAATACGGCTCGGTCGAAACCGTCGCGCCGGCGCTGGCCGCAGTCATCGCCGACACGCCGGAGCGCCGGAGCCAGCTCGACGCCTTTGCAAGGCTCGACGCCATCATGGCTTTTGACGGCGAGGACCCCAGTCTGAGGGCAGCCAAGGTCGTGCTCGAGACGATCGAGGCCAGGCGGCCGGCCGGCGCGGGACGCGCCGCGGCCTGAGACATTCTTGGAGCCTGATCGCCTCGAAATGAAAACGGGGCGCCCGAAGCGCCCCGTTCAATGCCATGCTTAGTCGGCTCAAGGTCACTTCCGCCGGGAGATCGGCACGAAGTCGCGGCGCGAGGCGCCGGTATAGAGCTGGCGCGGCCGGCCGATCTTCTGCTCGGGATCCTCGATCATTTCTTTCCACTGGGCGATCCAGCCGGCGGTGCGGGCGAGCGCGAACAGCACGGTGAACATGGTGGTCGGGAAGCCCATCGCCTTCAGCGTGATGCCCGAATAGAAGTCGATATTCGGATAGAGCTTCTTCTCGATGAAATAGTCGTCATGCAGGGCGATGCGCTCGAGCTCGATCGCGACGTCCAACAGCGGGTCGTCCTTGATGCCGAGTTCGCTGAGCACCTCATGGCAGGTCTTCTGCATGATCTTGGCGCGCGGGTCATAGTTCTTGTAGACCCGGTGGCCGAAGCCCATCAGGCGGAACGGATCGTTCTTGTCCTTGGCCTTGGCGATGAATTTCGGGATGTTGTCGACATGGCCGATCTCGCCGAGCATCTTCAGCGCGGCTTCGTTGGCGCCGCCATGGGCGGGGCCCCAGAGGCAGGCAATGCCGGCCGCGATACAGGCGAAGGGATTGGCGCCCGACGAGCCGGCAAGGCGCACGGTCGAGGTCGATGCGTTCTGCTCATGATCGGCATGCAGGATGAAGATGCGATCCATGGCGCGGGCGAGCACCGGGTTCGGCTTGTAGTCCTCGGCCGGCACGGCGAAGCACATGTTCAGGAAGTTCGACGAGTAGTCGAGATTGTTCTGCGGATACACGAAGGGCTGGCCGATCGTGTATTTATAGGCCATGGCCGACAGGGTCGGCAGCTTGGCGATCAGGCGGATCGACGACACCATGCGCTGGTGCGGATCGGCGATGTCGAGCGAGTCATGATAGAAGGCCGACAGCGCGCCGACGGCGGCGACCATCACGGCCATCGGATGGGCGTCGCGCCGGAAGCCCTGGAAGAAGCGCGACATCTGGTCGTGCACCATGGTGTGGCGCGTGACGCGATAGTCGAAATCGGCCTTCTGGGCAGCCGTCGGCAACTCCCCGTAGAGCAGCAGATAGCAGGATTCGAGGAAGTCGCCGTGCTCGGCGAGCTGCTCGATCGGGTAGCCGCGATAGAGCAGGACGCCCTCGTCGCCGTCGATATAGGTGATCTGGCTCTCGCAGCTTGCGGTCGAGGTGAAGCCGGGATCGTAGGTGAACATGCCGGTCTGGGCATAAAGCTTGGCGATATCGACCGTCGAAGGGCCGATCGTTCCGTCGGAAACCGGGAACTGCACCGTCTTGTCGCCGAAGGTCAATGTGGCCGACTTAGCGCTGGCGGACATGGGCAACCTCTTGAATTTCCACAACGATTATGGTGTGCACGCGCGAAATGACCAAGTCCGGCCAGCCGACGGGCTATGCCCGATCCGATAGCCCCTTTTTGAAAGGCCGGCAAGCGCCGGTCCCCCGCGTGAGAACTACCTACGACGCAGGTATAAGACCGGCGTTTTGGCGCGTGCCAGGAGGTCCGGATCAGCCGATCGCTTGATCCGCGATCCGGGCCAGGCTTTCGTCGCGGCCGAGCACATCGAGCACGTCGAAAATCCCAGGTGACGTGGTACGTCCGGTGAGCGCCACGCGCAACGGCTGGGCCAGTGCGCCGAGCTTCACACCTTTGGCATCGACCTCTGCGCGCACCGCCGCATCCGCCGCCTGGGCCGACCATTCCGGCAGGGCGGCGAGCCGCTGGTGGATCGCCGCGAGATGGGCGCGCGCGTCGCCGGTGAGGATCGCCGCCGCCTTGTCTTCCATCGGCAGCGGCCGCCTGGCGGTGATGAAGGCCGCGCCGTCGATCAGCTCGAGCACGGTCTTGGCGCGCTCCTTCAGGCCGGGCATGGCTTTCAGGAGCTGCGCGCGGGCCGCCGGCGTCAGGCTCGCGGCGATCTCGGCGCCCTGCGGGATATGGGGCAGGACGTCGTCGATCGCCTGCATCAGCCTGGCATCGTCGGCGTTGCGGATATAGTGGCCGTTGGTCGCTTCGAGCTTGGCGAAGTCGAAGCGCGCCGCCGACCGGCCAACCGACGACAGGTCGAAGGCCTCGATCATCTCTTCGGTCGAGAAGATCTCCTGGTCGCCATGGCTCCAGCCGAGCCGCACCAGGTAATTGCGCAGCGCCTCCGGCAAATAGCCCATGGCCCGATAGGCGTCGACGCCGAGCGCGCCGTGCCGCTTCGACAGTTTCGCCCCATCAGGCCCGTGGATCAGCGGGATATGGGCCATGGCCGGGACGTGCCAGCCCAGCGCCTCGTAGATCTGGGTCTGGCGGGCGGCATTCGTCAGGTGGTCGACGCCGCGAATGACATGGGTGATGCCCATGTCATGGTCGTCGACGACGACGGCATGCATATAGGTCGGCGTGCCGTCGGAACGCAGCAGCACCAGGTCGTCGAGATCCTTGTTGGGGATCACCACGCGGCCCTGGACGAGGTCGTTGACGACAGTCTCGCCGTCCTGGCGCGCCCTGAGGCGGATCACCGGCTTGACGCCGGCCGGCGCTTCGGACGGATCACGGTCGCGCCAGCGGCCGTCATAACGCGGCGGCCGGCCTTCCTTCATGGCGAGCTCGCGCATGGCGTCGAGCTCCTCCGGCGTCGCGTAGCAATGATAGGCCCTGCCGGCGGCCAGGAGTTCACGGGCCACCGCCGCGTGCCGCTCGGCGCGCGAGAACTGGTAGATCGTCTGGTCGTCCCAGGCGAGGCCGAGCCAGGACAGCCCGTCCAGGATCGCGCCAATGGCCTCCTGGGTCGACCGCTGGCGGTCGGTATCCTCGATCCGCAGCAGCATCTTGCCGCCGGTCTTCTTGGCATAAAGCCAATTGAACAGCGCGGTACGGGCGCCGCCAATGTGCAGGAAGCCGGTCGGGGAGGGGGCGAAGCGGGAGACGACCGTCATGATTCATCCGAGGACGACAGAGTGCGCGGGCTCGCGATAGTCTTGATATCGCGAGGGGCGTGGCTGTAGCACGCCCGGCACGGTTTGGGGAACCGCGATTGCCTGCCCTTTGTGGCGGCGCGAAGGCGGCGAACAACCAGCCGAGGGGGCTGACGTGAGGGCGCGCGCGCAAGCAATCGCCGCGGCGATCGGGCAGGGCGTGAGACCGGCGGCTGCCGGCGGTCTCGGCGCGCTGTTCGACGGCCTGAAAGAACGGGTCGTCGGATGGCTGGCGCTGGAGCAGGAACGCGGCCGGGCCTTCCTGTTCCTGCCGGTCGGCTACGGCGCCGGAATCCTGCTCTATTTCTCGGCCGCCGACGAGCCGAGCCTGTGGGGGCCCTTCGTGGCGACGGCCCTCTTGGCGCTGCTTGCCTATCGCTTCAGGGACCGGCGCCTGGCCTTCCTGGTCGCCACGGCGCTTGCCTCGGTCGCCGCCGGCTTTGCCGCCGCGACCGCTCGCACCGCGATCGCGGCCCATCCGGTGCTGGGCGCCGAGACCGGCTCGGTGACCATTTCGGGATGGGTCGAAGTCTTCGAACGGCGCGAGAACGGTGACCGGCTGACCCTGCGCATCGTCCGCGCCGAGCCGGCGCTCGCCCAGCCGCTGCAGCGGGTGCGGGTCACCAGCCGGGTGGCGACCGGTGTTCAGACCGGCGCGGCGGTCAGCCTGATGGTCCGGCTTCGGCCGCCGGCGGATCCGCCCGGGCCCGGCCTTTATGATTTCGGCCGCGACGCGTTCTTCAACGGCATCGGCGCCAGCGGCTTCGTCATTGGCCAGGTCAGGCGGATCGAGCTCGGCGAGGCGCCGCTCGGCGTGCGACTGAGGACCCATCTCGACCGGGTTCGTTCGGCCATCAGCGAGCGTATCCGCGCGGCCATTCCGGGCCATGCCGGGGCGGTGGCCGATGCCCTGGTCACCGGCAAGCGCGACGGCATTCCCGAGGGGCTCAACGAGGCGATGCGGGCGGCCGGCACCTATCACATCCTGTCGATCTCCGGCTTTCACATGGCTCTGGTCGCGGCCCTGGTGTTCGTCGCGGTGCGCGGCTCGCTGGCGCTCATTCCGTCATTGGCGCTGAACCGGCCGGTCAAGGCCTGGGCGGCGTTCGCAGCCCTTGTCGTCTCGACCTGCTATCTCGTCATTTCCGGCGCCGAGGTGGCCACCCAGCGGTCCTGGATCATGATCGCGGTGGTGCTGATCGGCGTCATGCTGGGGCGCGGCGCGCTGACGCTCAGGACCTTGGCGCTGGCCGCGCTGCTGGTGCTCACGCTGGCGCCGGAAAGCCTGCTCGGGCCGAGCTTCCAGATGTCGTTCGCCGCGACGCTGGCGCTGGTCTCCGGTTACGCCATGCTGCGGCCCTGGGCCGAGCACCATGCCGGCGACAGGCGAGGTTTCGGGCGCGCCCTGCTGGCGATCAGCAACGGCGTCGCCGGCCTCGCCATGAGCTCGTTCGTCGCCTCGCTCGCGACCACGCCCTATGCGGCCTATCACTTCAACCAGATCCAGCTCTATGGCGTGCCGGGAAACCTGCTCGGTGCGCCGATCGTCGAATTCCTCACCATGCCGCTGGAGATCATCGCGCTGCTGCTCTGGCCGCTCGGGCTCGACCGGCCGGTCTGGGCGCTGGCCGGGATGAGCATCGACCTGTTCATCAGGGTGGCCGAATGGGTCGCGTCCTGGCCCGGCGGCAAGGTCGCGGTTCCAACCTTCGGACCGCTCGCCCTGGGACTTCTGTCGATCGGGCTGATCTGCCTTGCCATGCTGTCGACGCCGCTCAGGCTCATTGGCGTGCCCGTGGCGGTCCTCGGGCTCACCGTGGCGCCGCTGCGCGAGCGGCCGCTGATGGCGATCGATGCCGAGGGGCTGACCGTCGCGGCACGTGGCACCGACGGGCGCTTGCGGGCCCTGTCGCCGCGCGCCAACCGTTTCGCGCTGCAACGCTGGCTGGCGGCCGATGCCGACCAGCGGCTGGCCTCCGACCAGTCGCTGATCGCCGGCGTGATCTGCGACGCGATCGGTTGCGCGATGGCGCTGCAAGGCGGCGGCCGGGTCGCTTATGCGCGGGATCCGGAGGCGCTCGCCGATGATTGCCGCGAGGCGCGCCTCGTCGTCACGCGTTTTCCCCCACCGGCCGACTGCAAGGCGACGGTTTTGAACCTGCGCGGCCTTGCCTGGACCGGCGCGATCACGCTGTTTGCCGCCGAGGGGGGCTATCGGATCGAGGTCGGGCGCGATCCGGCAAGCCAGCGGCCGTGGTTTCGCCCGCGTCCGGCGGGCGCGCCGGTGCCGCTGCTCAGGCGGCCGGGGCCAGCAGCGGACCCCGCCACACCGCAGCCGGCTGCGGAAGGTCCCGCGCCGGACGAATTCGAGCCGGACCGCTGATCAATAACGCCGGATCAGCCCGACAAGCTTGCCTTGGATGCGCACCCGGTCCGGTCCGAGAACCCGGGTCTCATAGGCCGGATTGGCGGCTTCGAGCGCGATCGACGTGCCGCGCTTGCGCAGCCGCTTCAAGGTCGCTTCCTCGTCGTCGATCAGGGCGACCACGATATCGCCGGTCTCGGCGGAATCGGTCTTGCGGACCAGCGCCAGGTCGCCCTCCAGGATGCCTGCCTCGATCATCGAGTCGCCACGCACCTCGAGGGCATAATGTTCGCCGCGGGTCAGCATTTCCGGCGGCACGGAGATCGTGCTGGTGCGGTTCTCGATCGCCTCGCGCGGTACGCCCGCGGCGATCCGGCCCATGATCGGCACCGACACCGGCATGACCGCGTCGTCGTCGGCCGGACGTCCCCGGCCAAGCGAGCCTTCGATGACGCTCGGCGCAAAGCGAGCCCGCCCGGGACCTGCCGACTGCTCGGGCTGCTTGATGACCTCGAGCGCGCGCGCCCGGTTCGGCAGGCGGCGGATGAAGCCACGCTCCTCGAGCGCGGTGATCAGGCGATGGATGCCGGACTTGGACTTCAGGTCCAGCGCCTCTTTCATCTCGTCGAACGAGGGTGGCACGCCGCTTTCCTTCAGCCGTTCTTGAATGAAGCGGAGAAGTTCGTGTTGCTTGCGTGTCAGCATCGGGTGTTTGCCCCTGATTTTGACCGGCCCGACTCGCTCGAACAGATCATGAACAGTCCCTATCTGTTCTTTATGTGTTCCGCAAGCGTTGATATTTCGTGAAGTATTGGGCCTGCGCGATTGATATGTGCTGGCGGCCCGGAGCGGCCCCGATCGCCGGCGACCAGTATCGCCTGGCGGACTTTGGCATCCGACCTCTTGCCCTGGGATACCGGTTCCGCTCGACCGCCGGCCGGACGGTCCGCGCCGGTTCGCGCAACTCAATGAAGTCGCGAGAGATTTTCCCTGGCCCGTGCGCTGGTTGAGAAGACAACCGCCGGACGGCGGTGTCATGTCCTCGGTCAATCCGGGCGCAAGGCCCGCAAGACAGAGGCGAGGCGGTCGGCGATGAGCCAGCGGCTTGATGGGACCGGGCGCGACCTCGCGCCGCCGGCAGGTTTTTCTATTGCCCGGACAGAGCCGATGGAACTGGTCTCGGACAGCCGCAAATGGCTGCGCCATTCGGTTTCCGTTGCAGCCCTCTGCGCTGCCATGATGCCGCTGGCCGGCGGTTCGGGGCATGGCCAGACCTTGCCGACCGGCGGCAGGGTTGCCACGGGATCGGCAACGATCGGTCCGGCGGGCGCCGGCGCCCTGACCATCAACCAGACGTCGCAGCGCGCGGTCATCAACTGGAACGCGTTCTCGGTCGGCCAGGGCGGAACGGTGTCGTTCCAGCAGCCGAACAGCTCGTCGGCGACATTGAACCGGGTCACCGGCGCGACCTCGTCGACGATTGCCGGTCAGGTCCGGGCGAACGGGCAGGTCTATCTGGTCAATCCCAACGGCATCCAGATCACGCGGACCGGCTCGGTCGACACGGCGGGCTTCACGGCCTCGACGCTCGATACCACCAATGACGACTTCATGGCGGGCCGCCAGCGCTATGCCGGCAATGGCCGTTCCGCCGAGGTCACCAACCAGGGCCGGATTCGCGTTCGAGGCGGCGGCGACGCCGTGCTGATCGGCGGGCGCGTGACCAATGAGGGTTCGATCAGCGCCCATGGCGGACGGGTTGGCCTCGGTTCCGGCGAACGGGTGTCGGTCGATGTCGAGGGCGACGGCTTCCTGACGGTCTCGGTGCCGACAAACGACCCGGACCGTGCCCGGGCCCTGATCCGGCAGGTCGGCCGGATCAATGCCAGCGGCGGCCGGGTCGAGGTGCGCGCGGCGACCAGCGCGGATGTCGCCCGTGCGGCGATCCAGCTCGGCGGCTCGATCGAGGCCAGCGGCGTGGCGCAAACCGGTTCCGGCGTGAGATTTGGCGGCCCTGCCGCCGCCCCGGCGCCGGACCGGCCGAGCCAGGCGGCGCGCCGCGCATCGACCGGCGCCGACCGGCGATCGGTCGAACGGCCGGCGGCCACCCGGCCGGCGAGCGCACGTCCGGCCGGCAGCGTCGTGGTCGATGGCGGCGCCGGCGGACGGGTGTCGGTCACCGGCCGTGTCAACGTGGCGAGCCCAAACCAGTCCGGCGGGGCGATCACCGTCACCGGCCGGGCGATCGATCTTTCCGGCGCGCGGCTCGATGCCTCCGGCGCGACCGGCGGCGGCCGGGTTCGAATCGGCGGCGATTACCAGGGCAGCGGCCCGCTTCAGCGGGCCGAGACCGTCTCGGTGGATGCGGCCACGGTGATCCGCGCCGATGCCACGGCACGCGGCGACGGCGGCCGGGTGATCATCTGGTCGGACCAGCAGACGCGTTTTGCCGGCACGATTTCCGCGCAGGGCGGCGGGCAGGGCGGTGATGGCGGCTTTGCCGAGGTGTCCGGCAAGGCGACGCTGTCGTTCACCGGCAGCGCCGACCTGCGCGCGGCGGACGGTCGCTTCGGCACGCTGCTGCTCGACCCCTATAACGTCACGATCTCCAACGATCCGGATTCGAACCAGTCCGGCTTCACCGCCACCGGCGACAACAGCGTCATCAATGCCGGGACGCTGCAGAACCAGCTGGCCTTATCCAATGTCACCATCTCGACGGGCTCGGGCGGGTCGCAGGCCGGTGACATCACGGTTGCCGCCCCGCTCGTCTGGTCGTCGGGATCGGTCTTGACGCTGAGCGCCTATCACTCGATCGCGGTCAACGCGAACCTGTTCATCACCGGCGCGGGCGGCCTTGCCTTCAACACCAACCAGGGCGGCTCGGGCGGCACGCTGTCCTTCGCCTTCGGCGCCGGGACGAACTATATCGGTACGCCGCATACCGGCCAGACGCTGTCGATCAACGGGCAGAGCTACACGCTCATCTATGACGTCAGCGAGCTGCAGGCGATCAATTCCAACCTGAGCGGCCGCTACGCGCTGGCCCGGCCGATCGACGGCGGACCGACGGCGAGCTGGAATGGCGGCCTCGGCATGGTCGCCCTCGGCATGGACAGCAATTCGAACATCCAGAACGGCGGCAACGGCTTCACCGGCACGTTCGAAGGGCTCGGCAATGTCATCTACAACCTGAATGTCCGGCAGATCCCGACCAATTATGTCGGCATGTTCGGTTATGTCGGCACGACAGGTGTCATCAGCAATGTCGGCCTGCGCAATGTCACCATCAGCGGGCAGGAAAACACGGGCGCCATCGCCGGCCTCAACCGCGGCACGATCACGCGGGCCTGGGCCGATGGCAAGGTCGACGGAACGTTCAACACCGGCGGCCTCGTCGGCTACAATGCCGGCACGATCAGCCAGTCGTTCTCCAATGCGGGCGTCACTGCGCGGGACCGCAACAATATCGGCGGCCTCGTCGGCCGGAACGAGGGTGCGCTCAGCCAGGTCTATGCGACGGGCGCGGTGATCGGCGGCGAGGTCATCGGCGGCCTCGTCGGTTTCAACGCCGCCACAGCCACGATCAACCAGGCCTTTGCCACAGGTGCCGTCGGCTCCACCCCCAGCGCGACCGCGCTCGGCGGCCTGATCGGCTCCAATGCCAGCCCGACGGTCACCAACGCCTTCTTCGTCACCGAGACGACCGGCCGCGGCGCGGCGGTCGGGATAGGGACCGCCATCGCCGCGCCGGGGCTCTCGCTTGCGCAATTCCTGACCGGCGGGCCGCGAACCGGTTTTGCCGGCGGGGCCGGCGGCATCATGCCCTATCTGGCAAACTTCTATCCCAACGGCGCCGAGATGATCTCCGGCACCGCCTACAAGGATCTCGGCCTCACCCCGCTGGTTTCCGGCATCCCGCAACCCATCTATGCGAACAACCACGGTTATGTCGCGACCGTCATCGAGGGCATCGAATATGGCCGGGTGACGACGGGTGCCAACGGCTATTATGCGACGCTGCTGCCGGTCGGGACGCTGGCATCGGGCGCACGTGTCCTCACCTTCACCAATCTCGACCTCAGCGCCAACACATCGGGCGCGAAAAACGCGGCGACGCTCGCCGTCGCGACCGGGGCCGGCCTGATGACCGGTCTCAACATCTATGGCTCGATCCTGACCGCGCAGACCTCGGCGACGCTGTTGTCGCAGGTCGGCACGATCGATGCGAGCGGGGCCGCCGGGACGAGCCCGACGGCGCTTGCCGCGCTCGCCGGCACGACCGGCCGCGGCTATCTCGCCACTGGCGCGAGCTTCACCATCGACGTGGCGCAGACCCTGAACGGGCAGCAATTGTTCGTGAAGACCCAGAACGGCGCGCCGCTCACCGTCGCGGCGACCATCGACCTCAGGAACAATAGCGCGCTCGCGCTCTATTCCGGCGGCGCGCTGGCGATCAACGCCAATGTCACGACGTATGGCGCCGGTTCGGTGTCCATGTCGAACGGCGCGGGCAGCGATTACAGCTTCGGCAATAGCGCGAGCATGTCGTTCTACAATGCTGCCGGCGGCGCCTTCATCCCGCCCCCCGGTTTCGGCGCCATCTACGATCAGATCACGGGGCAATACCTCACGATCAACGGCGCGAAATATTACATTGCCTATTCGCGGTTCCAGCTTGACGAGATCGACGGCCAATATGCCCATGACGGCGCCGCCATCGCGGCTTATGGCACCGGCCTCGGCGGCAATTTCGCGCTCGCCTACAATCTGGATCTGACCAGCGCCACTTACAGCCGGACGCTGGTGGGGCGCGACGCCGGAACGGCCTTCTCAGGCAAGTTCACCGGTCTCGGCCACACGATCCGCAATTTCAGCATGTCGGTGGCCGGCAATAATGTCGGGCTGTTCGGCTATGTCGACGGCGGCACGATCCGCGACATCGGCATCGTCAACGGCGCTGTGGCGGGCGGGGCCTTTACCGGCGGGCTGATCGGTTACATGGCCAATGGCGCGGTGCTGAACACCTATTCCTACGCCAATGTGACGGGAGTCGACTCTGTCGGAGGGCTGGTCGGCTTCGCCGCCGGCGCGAGCACGATCGCCAGGTCCACCGCGCGCGGTTCGGTTGCGGGTGCCTCGATGCTTGGCGGCCTTGCCGGTTATAGCGAGGGCAGCATCAGCGACAGCTACGCCACAGGCACGGTGACCGCGAATGGCACCGCACAGTTTTCCTTTGTCGGAGGCCTGGTCGGGCGGTCGCTCGGCCAGATTAGCCGTTCCTTCGCCACCGGCACGGCGTCGGGCGTCGACTTTGTCGGCGGCCTCGTCGGTATGTCGTTCGGGACGATCAGCCAGAGCTATGCCACAGGCGGCGTTCGCGGAGTGGCTGATGTGGGAGGGCTTGTCGGCGCCAACGCCGGTGCGGTGTCGGAGGCCTTCGCGACCGGCGCGGTGATCGGACAATCGACGGTCGGCGGGTTGATCGGGTTGCAGTCCCTTGGATCGGTCACGGCTTCGTTTTTTGACACGGGGACGACGGGCCAAACCGCCGCGGCGGGCCAGGTTGATGGCGGAACGGTCGGGGCGGCCGGGTTGACGACGGCGCAGATCCAGACCGGCGGTCTCGCCGCGTTCGGCTTCGATCCGGCCGTCTGGGGCGGCGCGGCCGGTGGGCTCTATCCCTATCTCAAGAGCTTCTACGGCAGCGGCGTCCAGGCGATCTCGGGCACCGCCTATCGGAGCGATGGAACGACCGGTTTCGGTTCCGACGCCAACGGCTTCGTCAGCGTCGCGCTGGCGAGCGGCGGCGGCCTGAGCGGAACTGCGACGACCGGGGCCAATGGCTACTATTACATTCTGCTGCCGGCCAACGGGCTATCCGGCAATGCCGTCGTCTCCATGACGGCGAATGCCGCAACCGGCGCGCAGAACAGCGCAACGGTGAAAATGGGCATCAGCGGCACGACCGCCGGCGTCAATCTGCAGAATGGCTGGCGCATCGTCGGCGCCGACGCGTCGATCGGCTCGCTGTCGGCGGTCAACAGCCTCTATACGGCCGCGACCTCGGGGACCCCTGCGGCCGGCATGACGTTCGTCAACCAGCGGATCGATGCGGCCGCCACGGCTTTCGTCGTCGACCAGGCAGTGTCGCTCACGGGAACGCTGGCCCTGACATCCGATGGCACCGTCACACAGACGACGGCCATCGCCGCGAGCAATCTGCAGCTCGGCGGGGCCGGCACGTTCACGCTGGTCCATGCCGCAAACCAGGTCGGTACGCTGGCGGGCGATGTCGGCAAGCTGACCTTCGCCAATAGCGGCAACCTGACGATCGGCAGGATCGCCAGCGCCGGTTTCATCACCGCCGGCATCAGCGCGGACGATACGGTGTCGGTGACGGCGGGCGGCGCAATCACGATTGCGGCGGATGCCACGGTTTCGGGCGCCTCGCCCGTGCTGGCCGCCGGGACCACTTTCACCAACCTGCGCGGCTCGGATGCCGTGTCGGCCACCTCGGGCCGCTGGCTGATCTATTCCAGCGCGCCGTCGGGCAACACGTTCGGCGGGCTCGACAGCGGCCAGACCGCCATCTTCAACCAGACGCCGGCAACCCTTGCCCCCGGCAGTGTCGGCCAGTCCGGCAACCGCTACATCTTCGCTCATCAGCCGACCCTGACCTTCACCTCGATCGACAGCACCAAGGCTTATGGCGACGATGGCGCGGCGGCGCTGGCCAGCCGCTATGTGGTGACCGGCATCGATCCGGGCGTCAGCGGCGCCTATCTCGCCGATAGCGCGGCGACCGTTTTCGCCGGCGCGCCGGTTCTCACCTCGGCCGGCACCGGGGCGTCGGTCGGCGCCGGCGGGGGCTACGCCATCTCGATCACACAGGGCACGCTGACGTCGACGGCGGGTTATGCGATCAGCCTCAGCAGCCTCGGCACGCTGACGGTCACCCAGCGCGCCATCACCGTGACGGCGGATGGCAAGAGCCGCATCTATGGCGATGCCAATCCAGCGCTGACCTATGCCCTCACCAGCGGCAGCCTGGTGAACGGCGATACGCTGACGGGTGGGCTCGAGACCGGCGCCCTCAACACCAGCGGCGTCGGCTCCTACCTGATCACGCAGGGGTCGCTCGGCAATGCCAATTATGCCATCACCTATGTCGGCGCCAATCTCGACATAACGCCGCGCGCGATCACGGTCGCGGCGGAAGCCAGGAACCGCGTCTATGGCGATGCCAATCCGGCGCTGACCTACGCCGCATCAGGATTGCTGTTCGGCGACACGCTGACCGGGTCGCTCGTGACGGGTGCGACGCAAACCTCCGGCGTGGGTATCTACGGGATCACCCAGGGGACGCTGGGCAACACCAATTACAGCATCACCTATGCCAGCGCCGACCTGACCATCACGCCGCGTGCGATCGCGGTCACCGCCGATGCGGTCGGCCGTGTCTATGGCGACGCCAATCCGGCGCTGACCTATGCGGCGCCAGGTCTCTTGTTCGGCGATACCCTGAGCGGCGCGCTGGCGACCGGTGCGACGGCGGCATCCGGGGTCGGTACCTATGCGATCACGCAAGGGTCGCTCGCCAATCCGAACTATACGATCACGGCCTTTACCGGAGCCAGCCTCACCGTCACCCAACGTGCGGTGACGGTGACCGCCGATGCGGCCAACCGTGTCTACGGCGATGCCAATCCCGCCTTCGGCTACCAGGTGACGTCAGGCAGCCTCGTCAATGGCGACACCCTTGGCGGCGCCTTGACCTCCAGCGCGACCGCCAGCTCCAGCGTCGGCAGCTATGGCATCACGCAGGGAACGCTGGCGAACGGCAATTACGCGATCACCTATGTCGGCGCCAGCCTGGCGGTCATGCAGCGGGCCATCACCGTGGCTGCCGATGCCACGAGCCGCGTCTATGGCGACGCCAATCCGGCGCTGACCTATCAGGCGACGGGCCTGCTGTTCGGCGACAGCCTGACGGGCGCACTGGCGACCGGCGCGACCGCGACCTCGGGCGTCGGCAGCTACGCCATCACGCGGAGCACGCTGGCCAACGTCAATTATGCGATCAGCTATTCCGGCGCCAATCTGACGGTCACGCCGCGGGCGCTCACGGTCGCGGCCGACGCCAAGAGCCGCATCTATGGCGATGCCAATCCGGCGCTGACCTATACTGCGGCGGGGCTCCTGTTCGGCGATACGCTGGCCGGCGGGCTCGCCACCGGCGCGACGGCGACATCGGGCGTCGGCGGCCATGCCATCACGCAGGGCACGCTGGCCAACGCCAATTACGCGATCAGCTATGCCGGCGCCGATCTGACGATCACGCCGCGGGCCATCACGGTGACCGCCAATGCCGCGAGCCGGATCTATGGCGACGCCAATCCGGCGCTGACCTATGCGGCGACGGGGCTGCTGTTCGGCGATACGCTCGCCGGGTCGCTCGCCACCGGGGCGACGGGCGCCTCCGGCGTCGGTGCCTATGCGATTACGCAAGGGTCGCTCGGCAACGCCAATTATGCCGTCACCTATGCCGACGCGAACCTGACGGTCACGGCGCGACCGATCACCATCACGGCGCATGACCTCAGCCGGATCTATGGCGATGCCAATCCGAGCCTGACCTTTACCGTGGGCGGTTCCGGCCTGGGCAACGGCGATGTCCTGGCCGGGGCCCTGACGACCGCCGCCGGAGCCGGCTCCAACGTCGGCGGCTACGCCATCGGCCAGGGCACGGTGAGCGCCAATTACACGGTCACCAGCTTCACCGGCGCCACGCTGACGGTGACGGCACGGCCGGTGACCATCACCGCCGTCGATATGGCCAAGAGTTTCGGCCAGGCGGATCCGGCACTGGCCTATCTCGTCGGTGGCATGGGCCTGGTCGACGGCGATCAGCCGACCGGCAGCCTGACACGCGAAGCGGGCGAGAGCATCGGCTCCTATGCGATCCTCGCCGGCTCGCTCGCCTTGTCCTCGAACTATCAGGTGAATTTCATCCAGGGGCGCTTCACGGTCATGCCGACCCCCGCACCGGTGGCGATCGGTCAGCTCGCGACGCTGTCCGCGCCGCCGCCTTCGCCTGTTGGCGCCGGGGGCGATGCGGTGCTGGCCGGGCTGACGGCCGCCGGTCCGGAGGGCGGGGTCAATTGCCGGCCGCAGCCGGCGGGAGGCCTGACCTGTCCTTGATCATGTCTTTGGAAATGGCGCGCGTACGAACGTCCAGGCTTTCATCGGCACGGCGGCTGGCGGTGCGCACGGGTGGTGTGCTCCTCGCCGTCGCGATCGGGGCTGGAATGTCCGTGCCCGGCTTCGCGCAAGCGCCGTCGCCGAGCCAGGTCACGCCGCGCAGCCTTGCGCCCGATATCCAGCGCAGCCCCACCGGCGTGGTGTTGCCGGAGGTGCCGGCCGGCCAGGTGCCGCCGGGCGCCGCCGGCGTGACGCTACGGGTCGGCGCCGTCGTCGTCGAAGGCGGCGATCCGGGCCTTGCGCCCGACACCGCCGCCATCACGGCGACGCTCCGGGGGCGTACGGTCTCGATCGCCGCGGTCTATGCCGCGGCAGCGGCGATCGAGCAGCTCTATGCCAGCCGCGGCTACTTCCTGACCCGGGTGGTCATTCCGCCCCAGGACGCGCGCCATGGCGGCACGCTGCGCCTCAGGGTGGTGGAAGGTTTTGTCGAGGCGATCGACAGCTCCCGGCTGTCCTCGCGCGTCCGTGGCCGGGTCGACACGATCACCGCCGGGCTCGTCGGCGTGCGCCGCCTGACGCTTGCCGTCTTCGAGCGCAAGCTGCTGCTCGCCGGCGACACGCCGGGCCTGGCGCTGCGCTCGCGGCTCGAACCGGGTTCGGCCACCGGCGCGGTGAAGCTGGTTCTGGATGGCGAGCACCGGCCGCTCGGGGCCGATCTGAGCATCGACAATTCGCTGCCGAAGTCGCTCGGAACGACATCGGCGACGCTGTCCGCCGCCTTTCAGTCCGCCGCCGGCATGGGCGAACTCGCCTATATCACCGCTTCGGGGTCGCCATCGAACGGCTGGCTCGCGTCCGAAGGGCCACGGCGCCTGGTGGCGGCCGGCATCATCCTGCCGCTTGGCGCGGATGGCCTGACGTTCAACGCCGAGGCGACCCTGTCCGATACCCATCCGCGCAACGGCCCCGGTGTGCTTCAAACCGAAAGCACGCTGCGCCGCCTGGCTTTTCGGCTGGCCTATCCGCTGATCCGCAGCCGCACGACGAGCCTGACCCTGCGCGCCGCCCTGGAGGTGACCGACGAGCAGCAGCGCGCGCCGCTGTTCGACATCGCGCTCTATGACGATCGTCTGCGCCCGATCCGCATCGGCGCCGATCTCGTCCATGTCGTCGCGTCGACCGGAACCAGCCTCGGCCTCGGCTTCGATTTCTCGCAAGGGTTCCACTGGCTCGGCAGCCGCGGCCGCGCCGATGCGACGCTTGACCGGCCGATCTCCCGCGCGCTTGGCAACGACGTCTTCAGCAAGCTGGAATTCCGCGCCAGGCTGACCCAGGCGCTGGCCTGGAATTTCGCGCTGGAGCTCAGCGGCCGCGCGCAATATGCGCTGACCGGGCCGCTGCTCAACAGCGAGCGGTTCACGCTCGGCGGGCCGCGCAGTCTCAGCGCTTTGGATTCCGGCCTGCTTGCCGGCGACAGCGGCTGGCTCATCCGGGCCGAATTGCAATATTCCGCCTTGATCCCGCCCGGACCGGCCGGGCAGGGCGCCATGGTGCCCTATCTGTTCGTCGCGCGCGGCCAGGCGGTCAACCTCAGGCCGACGATC
The DNA here is from genome assembly GCF_005144885.1 of Phreatobacter stygius. Classification (NCBI taxonomy): domain Bacteria; kingdom Pseudomonadati; phylum Pseudomonadota; class Alphaproteobacteria; order Hyphomicrobiales; family Phreatobacteraceae; genus Phreatobacter; species Phreatobacter stygius. Next base: position 6,735,541 of record NZ_CP039690.1, on the reverse strand, counting down.
GTCGAACGCCGAACCGTCGGCGCCACCAATGTCGGCGCCGGCGTGCGCGCCACGGTGGTGCCGAACGGCCAGCCCCTGGCCCCGCGCGCGATCGATCTCGGGCTCGAGGGCGCGCGCCAGATCGGCGACGGCCCCGGCCATGACGGCTGGCGGGTCAACGCCAATGCATCCGTGAAGTTTTGACCAAGGCGGGACCCGCGTTCGCCCTCCGGCGCGCGCGGCCCCGGATATGAAAGATGGTAGCCATGACAATTTCCCTGCCGTTCCGCAGGTCCCGCGGCCTTCTGCCGGCCGCGGCCGCGCTGGTGATGCTGGCGACGCCCGCCTTCGCGCAAACGCCCCGGCCCGACGCCGCGCCGCGGCCGCCGGCGGCTGCCGCCGCCGTAGCCGCCCAGGCGCCGTCATTGCCGGGCGGAGCAACGTCGCTCCAGGAGAGCCATGGCGACTGGGTCGTCGGCTGTGCCGTCCAGGGCAATGCCAAACGGTGCGGGCTCAGCCAGGAGCAGACCAATCAGCAGACGCGCCAGCGCGTCCTGGCCATGGAAATGACGCCGGCCGGCGATCGCATCGAAGGCTTGTTGCTGCTGCCTTTCGGGCTGGTGCTGGACCAGGGCGTGGTTCTGCAGATCGACGACCTGCCCCAGGGCCAGCCGCTGCGTTTTCGCACCTGCCTGCCTTCCGGCTGCCTGGTTCCGGTCAGTTTCGACGCGCGCCAGGCCGTGGCGCTCAGGGCCGGTACGGCCTTGAAGGCGCGGGTTCTGCCCGAAGGCGGCCAGCCGAGCGTGTTGACGATTTCACTGAAGGGCCTGGGCCCGGCACTGGATCGTACCGCCGCGCTCGTGCGATGAGCCGGTCCGTGGTCGATCTGCGACCGCCGGCATGAAGGACGCGCCGGCGCGCGATCGATGATCCGGGGCGGAGCGGCGCGGACGCTGCGGGGAAGGTCCGCCAGCTATGGACCAAGGTCCATACGCCCGAGCCTTAAGTCTCGCCTGCCTCCGGCCTCAAGGTCTCGAAACAGGGGGCGACCAAAGTCCCGGCTTTTGATTGACCTTTCGATCTATCAACGCCGGCTTGCCTGAGTGATGGTTACGTAACGATACGGGGGGCGTCGGACCGGGTTCGGCTGCGTTGATCCGGAGCTCCTCAAGTTTCGTAAGACTTGCACAGTTGGCATCCCATTCGCCTTTCCCCGATGCTGCCTTAGCAAAGCCAAGCCGCCAGCCAGGATCTGGCTATGCGGTCTGGTGCCGGCGTCTCATGTTTCCGCTTTCGCATGTCGACGGCACCTAAAACCATCTGCCTCGGGTCAGACATCGGGGCGGGGGGCAATTTGTCGCCGAACCGGCGAAGCGGTGCCTGTCTTGCGGACGGCCGCTTGATCCCGAGCGGCCTCGTCCGGTCGGGCGTTCGGGACGGCGCCAAAAAGGCCGCCCGGTCTGCGCATGATCGATTTACGGTGAGCAAGGAGGTGCCCTGCGCGGTCTATCTCTCTCTCGGTCGTCCCGCGAGACAGCCAGAATAAAGCGAGTTCATTCGCCCAGCCACCAGGGTGTGATTATGCGTACAATTTCCACGACGCTTGTAGAAGTGAACCCGATATTTCGGGAGGGGGTTGGTAAAATACTAGATGGGACAATGTTCAGGGTCGTTGCGAGCGTCGCAAAGGCAGACGAGTTGAAGCCGACGGCGTCTTCCGAACTGCGGGCGATGCTTGTCATACTGGGCGCGTCCGACGATATTGGCGTGACCGAGCAAAACATCCGGGCCCTGCGCCAGCGGTTCACCGAAGCGCGCATTGTCGTGCTGGCCGACCGATACAATTGCGACGAGCTGGTCGAAGTGTTTCGGCTATCGGTGAACGGCTACCTGGCCAAATCGATCAGCGGTGCGGCGCTCATCAAGTCGCTGGAACTGGTCATGCTCGGTGAAAACATCTTCCCCTCGGCGATTCTCATGCGGATCATCGACATGCAGGCACCGGTGTCCGATGCCGGACGGGACGACGACGTCCTGGAGGACACGCCGATCGAGCAGTCGCCATGCCTGCTTTCGGCTCGCGAGGCGCAGATATCGCGATGCCTCATCAGCGGCCAGTCCAACAAGGTGATCGCCCGCAACTTCAACATCACCGAAGCCACGGTGAAGGTCCATATCAAGGCTGTCTTGCGCAAGATCGGGGTGCGAAACCGGACCCAGGCGGCGGTCTGGGCCATCAATCACCTCGCGCATCCCGATATCCGCCTGGAGATCAATGGCGAGGCGTCCAATCCGACCCTGCCGCTCCTGTCGTCGCCCGACCCGGCGAACGGGAATGACGGCGTCGCCCACAGGCTCGACCGGCGGCTGTTCGGTATCTGAGGACGGTCGGGCCGGATGCCCGACTGCCCCGGCGTTTCGAAATGCCCCCCACCGTCATTCGAACGAATGAGGACAGAGCCGGCATCGCTTCATACCGTGATGGCTGGTCATGCGCGGGCGATGGATCGACGACAAGCCGGCGAGAGCCGGCAGCCGCGCGATCCGGCCCGGCGCTCGCTCCCCCGGGGCCATTCCCGGCGGGGCCCGGTGCCTGTCGGGAGGCGCAACAAATGCTGCCGCATCTGCTCTGCGTGGGGGGAGAAGACCACGCGCTCAGAATTCCGTTTCTCGGCGAGTTGCGCGATCGCGGCTTCCACGTGTCAGCGGCGTCGAGCGGCGACGGGACTGCCTTTTCAAGTGCCGGCCTCGCCCACCGAACCTATCATTTCGACCGGTTCGACAGCCGCGGCGCCGATCTGGCGGCCATCGGCCAGCTCGCCCGTGTGATTGCCGAGGTCAAGCCGGATATCGTCCAGAGCTTCGACACCAAGCCGAACCTCCTGGCGCCGTTCGCGGTGCGCGGCGCCGTGCCGGTGGTGCGCACCATCAACGGAATGGGCTGGGTGTTCTCCTCGAATGGCCTGCGGGCGCGGGCTCTCAGGCCGGCCTATTGCGCGCTCCAATGGGGGGCATCCCACTGGACCGCGTCAACGGTCTTCCAGAACACGGAGGACAAGGCCTATTTCGAACGCTACCGCCTTCTCGGAAACAGTCGCGCTCATCTCATCCGCAGTTCGGGCATCGACATCGACGCCTTTGAGAGGGTGCGTGCCCGCGGCCCGTCACCGGCGGCGCTGCGCCAGCAACTTGGCCTCGGCGACGCCCCGATCGTCATGACAGTCAGCCGGTTGACGCGGGAGAAGGGGATTCCCACCCTGCTGGAGGCGGTTTCGCTGGTCAGGCAGGTGCGGCCCGAGGCCCGTTTCCTGCTCGTCGGCCCGCGGCAAAGCGAAGGCCCGTTCGCGATCGACCAGGCCGCCATCGATCGCCTGGCGCCTCAGGTCGTCGTGCTCGGCGCGCGGTCCGACGTGCCGGCTCTGCTCGACATGGCCGACCTGTTCGTCCTGCCGACGGAATATCGGGAGGGCATTCCGCGCGTCCTCCTGGAGGCCGGGCTTGCCGGGCTCCCCATCGTCGCGACGCAGATGCCCGGCTGCAACGACGTGGTGACCGACGCCTGGAACGGCTATCTCGTGCCGCCCCGCGACCCGCGCGCCCTGGCCGCGCGCATTCTCGACCTGCTGCACGACCGCGGTGGCGCCCGGGCGATGGGCCGCCGCTCGGTCGCACTGGTGCGGCGCGAGTTCAGGCTCGGCGTCGTCGTCGAGCAATATAGCGATCTCTACCGGCAGATTCTGGGCGAGCGCTTCCAGCCGACTCAGGCGGAGCCGTCATCCCGGCCGGCGCTGGCTGGCGATGGTGGGGCGCACCGTCGACCGAGCGGAGAACCGGAATGATCCGCAACGCGATCCTGGCCGCCGGAGTGGTGCTGTCGTCGGCGTCGCAGCTGAGGATCCCCGGCGTGCCGGTCGGAGCTGGCGAGATTTGTCTGGCGTTGTGGATCGGCCTCTCGATCTCGCGCATCTTCATCTGGGGCCGCGTCGCGGCAAACCAATCGCTGCGCCGGCTGGGCATGTTCTGGATGCTCTTCGCGCTCGCCCTGAGCATTGGTGCGGTCGTCAGCTTTCTCACCGACAGGGAAATCGACTTCAGCACCGTGACGCATGATGCGACCGCCTATCTGCTCATGGCGATGCTGACCTGCCTCGCCACCGCCGAGCCGGATGGCGATGCGCGCCTGCGGCAGATTGCCTGGCTGCTGATCGCTTTCGCGAATGCGGGCCTGGCGTTCCAGGTTGCCGTGGGCTGGGGGATGCTCGGTTCGGGGACGCTGAGCCCCTGGTACTGGGATCGCTTCCGTGGCTGGTCGGAGAACCCGAACCAGACCGCGCTCTATTGCGCGGTGATGGGCCCCGTCGCCATCCACCTGGGAATGACCGCCGACAAGGCGATCGGCCGGATCGCCGGTTTCGCCGGCGCCGTCATGCCGCTCGTCGTCGGCCGCCTGACCAAGAGCGACACCTTCCTGCTGGCCATGCTGTGCTCCGGTGCGCTGCTGGTTGGCCTGCAGGTCCGCACCTGGATGGCGGCGTCATCGCGCAGCCTGCGTTACGCGGCAGCCATCTTCATCGTCCTGGCAGCACCTCTCTCAGCGATCGCGCTGCTGCCCTACGCGGTCGCCGTGGCCGACGAGGTCGAAAGCTTCGCCCTGAGCCTGACCAAGGACAAGGGCGGGGATGCGACCATGCAGACAGCCAATCTGCGATTGGATGTCTGGCAGGGCGCGCTGCGGAGGGGGCTGGAAACCGGCTCGCTCGGCCTTGGACCGGGCCCCCATCTCGATCGTCCGAACATACCGAACATGCAGTCCCTTCCGATGCCCTTCGAGGCGCATAACACGCTCCTCGACCTGTACATCCAAGGGGGGCTGATCGCGGTTGTCGCCTTCGGTTGGCTCATCGTCGGCACGCTCATCCTGGTCCTGCGTGCGCGGCTCGATGCATTGGCGGCGGTGATCGGCGTTCTCGCGCTGTTCGGCATCAGCCACTTCATCTTTCGCCATCCGATCTTCTGGTTCGCCATCGCCCTTTGTGTGGCCGAGGGATGCGCGCGAGCGCCGATGGTGCGTGCGCGTTACGGGAGGTGATGGAATGTGCGGAATCGCTGGAATCGTTCTCGCCGCCAACGCCTCCGAGGCGCTCAGCCTGGATGCGATCGGGCCGATGATGGCTTTGCTCCGCCATCGCGGGCCGGATGGCGACGGGATCTGGAGCGACAGCGACGCCGGCATCGCGCTGGGCCACCGGCGTCTTGCCATCGTCGACCTGTCGGACGCCGGGCGCCAGCCCATGCGGTCCGCCAATGGCCGGCTGATCATCACATTCAACGGCGAGGTCTATAATTTCGGCGCGCTGCGCCGGGAGCTGGAAAGCCTCGGCCATGGTTTTCGCGGCGGCAGCGATACCGAGGTGATGCTGGCCGCGATCGAATGCTGGGGCCTGGAGCCGGCGCTCCAGCGGTTCTCGGGCATGTTCGCCTTCGCTCTCTGGGATCGCGCGGCGCGCGTCCTCCACCTGGCCCGCGACAGGATCGGCAAGAAGCCGCTTTATGTGGCGCGCCTGCCGGGAGCCCTGGTGTTCGCCTCCGAGCTGAAAGCCCTGCGTACCTTGCCGCATTTCCGGCCGGAGATCGACCGGCGAGCGGTCGCCGCCATGCTGGCCCGCGGCTGCGTTCCTGATGACCTGTGCATCTGGAACGACGTGTTCAAGCTGCCGCCCGGGGCGATGCTGTCGTTGAGCGCCGCCGATATCGCCGGGCCGGCCGACACGGCGTCGCTGAAGGCGCGGATCAGCCGATGGTGGTCCCTGGCCGCCGTGGCCGAGCGGGGCAGGCGGGATCCCTGCGCCCTCGACGATGGCGACATGGTTGCCGAACTGGACGGCTTGCTCCGGCTCGCCGTGGGCGAGCGGATGGTCGCGGACGTTCCCCTTGGTGCCTTCCTGTCCGGCGGCATCGACAGCTCCACCGTCGTCGCGCTCATGCAGGCGCAGGCGAACCGGCCGGTCAGAACCTTCACGATCGCCTTCGGGGAGCGCGGCTATGACGAGTCGGTGGATGCCGGCCGGATCGCCCGCCACCTGGGGACCGATCATACCGAGCTGCGCCTGTCGCCCGCCGAGGCCCGGACCGTCATTCCCGAGTTGCCGCGGATCTGGGACGAGCCGTTCGCCGACGAGTCGCAGATTCCGACATTGCTGGTCTCGCGGCTGGCCCGCACCGACGTGACCGTGGCCCTGTCGGGCGACGGCGGCGACGAGTGTTTCGCCGGTTACTCGCGCCATTTCCTCGCCGCGCGGCTGGCACCCCTCCTGAGGGGGCCTTCGCGCATGCGTCGGACGGCGGCCGCGGCGCTCGACCATATGGCCGGCGGCACCAGCGCGTGGATCGTCGACAAGCTGCCGCTGCCGAACGCGCTGCGGCGCGCCATTGGCGGCGACCGCCTGCGCCGCCTGGCCGAGCTGCTGGCGGCTGACGACACCCGGGACATGTACCGGCGGCTGACGCGGCTCTCCAGCCTTTGCCTGGCACGGGATGCCGGACCTGCCGAAGCCGATGCTCCGCCGCTCGACGACCTGGTGTCCGAACTGATCTTCCGGGACATGGCGGGCTATCTGCCGGACGACATTCTCGTCAAGCTCGACCGGGCCAGCATGGCGACAAGTCTCGAGGCGCGCTGCCCGCTCCTCGATCATCGCATCATCGAGTTCGCCTGGCGCCTGCCGACCGCTGCCAAGGTGCGCCACGGCCAAGGCAAGTGGATCCTCCGCCAGGTGCTGGCCCGCTATGTTCCCCGGGCGCTCTTCGAGCGGCCCAAACAGGGCTTCGACGTGCCGGTCGGCGCATGGCTGAAGGGGCCCTTGCGCGCCTGGGCCGAGGACCTTCTGACGGCGGCGCGGCTCAGGCGTCACGATCTCCTCGAACCGGTGGCCGTCCGATCCTGCTGGCAGGAGCATCTGAGCGGCAGGCGCGACCATTCGCGCGTGCTTTGGGCGGTGCTGATGCTCGAGGCCTGGCTCGACGAAAGCACCGCGCCCGGTGCCGCCGGGCCGATCAATCAACTCGAACCCATCCTGCAAGGGAGCTGATGATGGAAGCGCTGACCGGCAAGGGCAGGCGGGTTGTCGCGGCGGTGCGATCGTCGAACCTGCTTGCATTCGACCCGACCGCGCGGGGCGGACGCCCAGGTGGTGAAACCGCCGACGGGCATCTGTCATTCTGGCGCGTCATCCGTCTCTTGCGGACATGGAAGGTGTTGATCCTGACCATGGTGGCGCTTGGCGGTGTCGTCGCCATCATGGCCGGCCTTCTGTCGCGGCCGAGCTATACGGCGATAGCCCAGGTCATCGTCGACCAGCGTCCGCTCGAAGCGACGAATGCCAGAACCCCGGTCACGATGGCGGTGGAGGAGGCGGCCATCGACACTCATGTGACGGTGCTTACTTCCGACGCGCTCTTGCGGCGGGTCGCCGCCGCCCTGCTGGCCGAGGACGCCGCCCAGGCCCCGCGGATCCCGGGCCGCCCTCCTGGAGCCAGCGTATCGGCCAGGGTCTCGGCACGGTTTGGTCGGCGCTGACCCAGCCGTTCCGCCGCAGCGATCAAGAGCCGGACGCCGAGGCGGCCACGAACGCCCTGGCCAAGGCGATCAAGCGGAACCTGAGGGTCGTTCAGGAGCGCCGTTCGAGGATCGTCTCGGTCTCATATGCAGGGGCCGAGCCGCATCGGGCGGCGGTCATCGCGAACATGGTGGTGCAGGTCCATCTGCAGGATATCGGGCTGCAAAAGCGAATCGAAGCCGAGCGTCTCGCCAGCTGGCTCGCCAGGCGCATCCCCGAGATGCGGCAAGAGGTGGCGCGGGCCGAGCAGGACCTGGAGGCCTACCGACTGGTTCAGGGCGTGGCCGCCGCGGGAAATCCCGATGAAACCGGGCAGCAGATTGCACAACTGGCGCGGCAACTGGCGGTCGCCGGATCGGAAGCCCTGGCGGTGCAGGAACGGCTCGGCCGGATCCAGGACTTGCGTGCGCGCGGCGCGCCGACAAGTGCCCTGGCGGAAGCCATCGGATCGGCGGTGCTCGCCGACCTTGGCCGTCGCGAACTCAGCCTTGCCGGCTCCGGCCAGGAGGCCGGGACGGAGCAGCGGCGCAATCTGGATCTCGCCATTCGGCAGGAGATCGACCGCTCCGTGGCCAGGTTGGAGAGCGAGGCGCGGATCTACCGGGCCCAGACCAAATCCATCGAGGAGCGCCTGCAGCCGCTCAAGGGCGCCGCGACCGAAACCGCCGCCGGCATGTCGGGATTGCGGGCGCTGGAGCGTCAGGCCGCCGCGGTGGTCCAGCTCTTCGATGCGCTGCTGCGGCGCCAGCAGGAGGCGAACGAGCAGGTCCAGTTCGTCCAGCCGGATGCACGACTTCTGGCCGAGGCCTGGCCTCCGGAGCGGCCGAGTTCGATCCACCCGGCGTTTTTTGTTCCACCGGCGGTGGTTGCCTTCGGCATCATGGGCGTCCTGCTCGCCTTCGCCCTGGATCGGCTCAACCGCACCATCCGAGACGAAGACGAGGCTGTCGCGGCGCTCGGCGTGCCGTGCCTGGCGACGATGCCGGCGGTCGCCCAGTGGCAGACGATGCGCATTCAGGATCTGTTGCAGGACGAACAGCAGGCGGCCTATGCGCGGGCGGTTCGCGCCTTGCTGGTCTCGCTGCTTTCCCCGAACACGACTGGCACCGAGTCCAAGGTCATACTCGTCACCTCGTCGCTGCCCGGCGAAGGCAAGACGACGCTGGCCTGGAGCCTCGCGATCCTGGCCGCGCGTTTCCGGATGCGTGTGCTGCTGCTCAACCTTGGCGGCCAGCCCTCGGCGCTCGAAGGGGAAATCCGCGCGGGCCGCAACCTGGCGGTGCCCGGCGTCGATCTCGCCGCATTGATCGCGGGCGGCGGCCCGCTTTCCGACGCCGTCGAGCGCATCCCCGAACTCAAGGTCGACTACATTCCCGCGTCGCGGCTGGGTGGCCTGTTCCACGTCCTGGCCGGTTCTCGGATCTCGCCATGGCTGGACCAGTTTCGGGAAGCCTATGACCTCATCATCGTCGATGCGCCGCCTTTGGCCGACCGGCCGGAGGCGAGCCTGCTGGCGAGCTGGGCCGACAAGGTGTTGTTCGCGGTGCGTTGCAAGGCGACCTACCGGGAAACCGCGCAGAATGCGCTGCGGCTCGTCAGCGGCACCGCCGGTTTCGATCCTGACGGGGCTTCGCGGGTGGCATCGGTGCTGACCTGGGTCGATGCCGAAAGCGACCCTTGGTTCGGCGCGGAGACATCCGCAGCCCCCTGAACACGCCGCGCGCATGTGACGGAACAATGGTGGAGGGACGGGCATGATGTCGGACGCCAAGGCCTCCGAGAACCAGGAACGGCGCGCCGACGAGCGCGCGACCGCTGCCGTGTCGCCCGAGGAACCGATTGCCGCGGCCCTCGGTGATGCCGCCCCGGCCGCTGCTGTCGAAAGCCGCGAACTGGCCCAGCGGCTGTCGAATGCCAGTGTCTGGGCCCTTGTCGTCTATGTCGGCGGCGCGGCGCTGACCACCCTGGCGCAGCTCCAGATTGCCTGGCTCATCGGTGTCTCGGGCTTCGGCGTCTATTCCTACGTGTTCGCCTGGATCACGCTGCTGGGCTACAGCTCGACGCTCGGATTTAACGTCGCCCTGCTGCGCTTCGTGCCGGCCTATGGCGCCAAGGACCAGTGGTGCCTGGCGCGCGGCGTCATCCGCTTTGCCCTGGCGGCGTCGTTTGCGACCGCCGTCGTGGTCGCCCTGGTCGGTGCGGGGATCGTCGCGGCATCGGCCGAACACTTCGCCTCGGAACGCGCCAGCATGCTGATCGGCATGGCGGCGGTGCCGCTGATCACGATGTACATGCTTGGCGCGACGCTGGTGCGCGCCTTCGGAGGCGTCGTCTCGGCGCTGGTTCCGGAACGCATCTTCCGCGACGGACTGCTCCTGGCACTGGTCGGCCTGGCGGCGATGGTGACCTCCCAGCCCTTGGACGCGCCACTCGTCATGGCGGCGCTACTGGTCAGCTCGGCCTGCACGGCGGCCCTGGTGGCGGTGACCGCGCTCCGGTTCTGGCCGCGGGAAATGCGGCAGGTGAAGCCGGCCTACGCCATCGGAGAATGGTGGTCCTCGGTCCTGCCGATCATGATCATGACGGCGCTCGACATCCTGATCAGCCGAAGCGGCGTGATCGTGCTTGGCTGGACAGGCAATATCAGGGATGCCGGCATCTTTGCCCTGGGGTTCAGTTTCGCGATGCTGCTCATGCTGCCGAGGGTGGCGGTGAGCACCATCTTCGCGCCGACGGTGGCGGCGCTTCACGCCCAGGGTGACCAATCGGGCCTCCGCGGGCTCTTCGCGCGCGCCAGCGTCCTGTCGCTGGCCGGCGCCGCGGTGCTGGCGCTGCCGCTTCTCTTGCTGCTGGAGCCGCTGCTGAGGTGGTTCGGCCAAGACTTCGTCGGCTGCGTTCCGATCGTCCAGATCCTGGTGATCGGCCAGGTTTTCGCCGCGGCCGCGGGCCCGCAACAGACCATGCTGATCATGACCGGAAATGAACGGGCGGCCCTGACCACGATGATCGCAAGCGCCGGCTTGAACATCGTCGGCTGCGTGATCGGCATCGCGCTCTATGGCGCGATCGGCGCGGCGGTGGCGACAACCGCGACCATGGTGTTCTGGAACCTGACGATGGCGGTGAGCGTTCGCAAGCACCTTGGCCTCGGTCCCGGACTGGCGGCGGCCATTGCGCGGCGGCGGGCGAGGGCGCGCGAGACGGCGGCCGAGCGTGACACGCGGCCGGCCTTTGCTCCTCCTCCAGGGCGGTGAACCAGAGCGGCGGAAGCGGGCCGAATTGCAGGCCGCGCGCCACGGCCGGGAAGCCCGGGGCGGCTTCCTCTGATCAGAGGATGTCGGCTGTGGGAATGGCGCTTATGACCAATCTGTCTGCGATGTGGGAGCGGTGGATGCTGAAGGGTTTAAGTCGCTCGACGAGAGAACATCGTTCCGACGCGAGTTCGCCTCCCGGCGCGGCCAACACGGATCAGAAACCGCTCGCGCGCACCCCGCGTTCCAGGCGCGCAGCCGACGTGCCGGCGTGGTTGCCGGCGCCCCGGGTGCCACTCGATATGGGCGGGCCCATCGGGTGGCCGTTCGAGCCGATGGGCAAAGGTTTCTCGGCGATATCCGCCGTCGACCACCTCGGGCGGATCGCCAGGAAATATCCGGACAAGCTGGCGATCAGCGACGGCGATCTGCGGCTCACCTATCGCGCGTTGACCGAGGCCGTGACGCGGCTCGCGTTGCTGATCGCGGCCGCGGTCCCCGCCGGGCAGTCGGTCGGTCTGCTGCTGGGCAATTGCGGCTGGTATCCCGTCGCCATGCTCGCCGGCATGGCGGCCGGCAGGGTCTCCGTGCCGCTCAATCCCCGGGATCCGCCCCGACGCATCCTGGACATCGCCCGGGATGCCGGTCTGCCCGCCATCATTGGCCTTGGCGCCGATGGCTTCGCCGCCTGGCCAGAACGGCCGGACCTGCGATGGATCGACGTGGCGGGCGCCCTCCACGCCGGCGATCCGCAGCCCGCCGCCACGCTTCCCGACGCAGTCTCGGTGGATGCGCCCGCCGTCGTGCTCTACACCTCCGGCAGCACCGGGCGGCCGAAGGGCATCGTCAACAGCCAGCGCAGCCTGCTCCAGCGCGTCCAGCAATATGTCGATGCCGCCCACATCAATTCCGAGGATGTGTTCCTGCCCTTGAGCGGAGCCGCCACCATCGCCGGCTGCCGGGAGGTGCTGACGGCCCTGCTGGTCGGCGCCACCCTGCATCTCGCCGATGTCGAGGCCGTGGGTCTGCGTGCCATCAGGCGGCAATTCCGGTCATGCGGGGTGACGATCGTCTATCTGGTGCCGGCGCTGCTTCGCGCCTTGATGACGGCTTCCGACGACGATGATTTCGGATCGCTGCGGGTTGTCCGCATCGGCGGCGAAAAGATCCTGTGGACCGACATAGCCCTGGTCCGGAAAGTCGTTTCGCGATCCTGTTTCATCCAGATCAGCTATTCGTCGACCGAGACGACCGGCTCGCACTGGTTCGTGCCGGTCGATTATCCCGAACTCGCAGCCTGCGTGCCGGCGGGATACCTGCTTCCGGGCATCAGCTTTGCCGTGGTCGACGACGATGGCGCGCCGGTTCGCTCTGGCCAGAGCGGCGAGCTCTTGATCAAGAGCATGCATGTCACGCTCGGCTATTGGGAGAACGGGCAAATCGTGCCTATGACGACGGACCGGGACGATCCGCGCCAGCGCGTCTTTTCGACCGGCGACCTGGTCCAGCTCGACGAGCGGGGACTGTTGCAGATCGTCGGTCGCAAGGACCGCCAGATCAAGATCAACGGGCGGCGTGTCGAGCCGGCCGAACTGGAGATCGTCCTGCGTCGTGCGCGCCAGGCTCGCGACGCCGTGGCGGTCGTGACCGCGGCGAGCGAACTGGTTGCCTTCGTCGTGCCGGAAGAGACGGCGGGGCCGGACCTCGGCCCGGCGCTTCGGGATATCGTCAGGCGGGCGCTGCCGCCGTCGCTGCATCCGACCCGACTGCACCTGGTCGCCGAAATCCCGCGCCTTGCCGGCGGCAAGGTCGATACCGCGAGGCTTCGCGACCTCGATCAGGCCATGCGCGGGACGGCCGAACCGGCGGAGCGTGCGGATGCCGGCACGCCGCTGAACCTCGAGCAAGCGGTGGAGGTCACATGGAAGCGAATACTCGGCAGGGCGGATGTGGCGGGGCGCTGGGACGAGGCCGGCGGTGATTCCCTGAAGCTTCTGCAATGCGTCATGGAAATCGAGACCCTGCTCGGCCGGGAGCTCGATCTGGAGGCCTTCACGACCGACATGACCGCGGCCGACATGATCGCGGCCGTCGCTGACGGGCAGGACGCGAGCCCCGGCGCCGACCGGCAGACCGGCGCGCCGCCGGTTCTGTTCATGCTTCCCGGATCCGTGGGTTATGGCCCGAGCCTGGCGGCCTTTGGCGCGGGCATGGGCCGCGTCGCGCGCGTCACGCCGATCCGCTACCCGGATCTCGTCGCGATCCTCGACGGACGCGGAACCATCGCGGCCATGACCGAGGCGGCGTTGCGACAGATCAACCTGGCCCAGCCCCGCGGCGATGTACGCCTGCTCGGCTATTCCCTGGGCGGCGCCGTGGCTTTCGAGGTGGCCGCGCGCCTGCTCGCCGCAGGGCGTCCGGTCAAGTTCCTGGGCATTCTCGACACCAATGTCGGGGGAGCGGCGCATCACCTGCGCGAAGCCGTTGCCCGGACCGTGCAGCGCATCGGGGCCCATCGTGTCTCGGTTTACCGGACCGCCTGTCGCAGTGTCGCGAAGGCCGCCGCCAGGCTCGGCTGGGAGCGGCATCTCGCCGGGCTCCTCGAACGCGAATGGTTGAAGCATCTGCCCGACACGCGGTTCCTGCTCAGGCTGGAACTCGAGGAGGTTCTCCGGATGCGCGCCATGGGCGACTGGCTCGCGCTGTCGAAGTCGTGCCTGCCGATCAAGGGGACCCTGTTCCGCTGCAACCGGCCCGGCGTGCCGTTCGACCTCGGTTGGGGCCGGCTGTTCGCGGACGTCGACGTCATTGCGATCGCGGGAGGTCATCTCGATCTGGTCGTGGAACCCCATCTCGCCGTCAACCGTCCGCTCGTCGAGGGGGCGGTGGCGGCGACCTATGCATGACGTTTTCGAACCGCCGCGGCGCCTCATGGCGGCGGCCGGCAACCGGTGCAGCCATCACGGAGAGATCGCCATCATGGACGTGTCACGAGTACGGAGGTTCGCCATGGCCGTCGAGCCGCATGTGCAACTGAGCTCGAGGCTCCTGGCAAAGGTGCGGCAGGGCACCGACGTCCTGAAGCGCGATGGGCCGTTGCGGTTGCTGGAACTGTGGACCCTGGCGCTGTGCGAGCCGGTAAGGTCGCTCCGGCTCCGCCTGGCCGTTGCCGCCGACGCCCGGCGGATCATGCGCGTGATCAAGACCGGAAAACGCCAGCGCGGCCTCTTTATCGATTGCGGATCCAATATCGGACAGGGCTACAAGTTCTTCAGCACCTATTACACCCCCGATTTCTACGACTACATCCTGGTCGAACCGAACGTGAACTGCATGCCCTATCTCAAGGCGCTGAGCGCCGACGGCGGCGCCCGGATCGAGATCATCGGCAAGGCGGCAGGCGTCAGGCAGGGTTATGCCAAGCTCTTCGGTCCGCCGGCGGGCCAGCAGGAGCCGGTTTACGAGGGGTGCTCGATCAATCCCGAGCATAATGCCAGCTACTATGAGCCGGAGGGCTTTGCGCCGGATCTGGTCGAGACGTTTTCCCTATCCGACCTGATCACCGCGAAGCGTAGGGCCTATGACGTCGTCGTTCTCAAGATGGACATCGAGGGTGCCGAATACGATGTCCTCGACGACATCATTAAAAATGGCGCCCATCGTAATATTTATGTGTGCTACGTCGAATTCCATTCCATATACATGAAGAAAGACGAAAGAATAAAGAAGCGGATTGCTGAACGCGAAATCGGGTCGTCTTTGACCAAGGACAACGTCCTGTTCAGAAGATGGATCTAGTGGCGTGTTTCTCCGGTTTGCCGCCGGTGCGGCGCTGATCGGAGTGCAGGCGCGATCCATGATCTTTCGGCTCTTAAGGTGACGGTATGGAGCAAAAGAAGGGCCAGCGGTCACAACCGCCGGCCCTTCCCATTCAGAGCTTCGATCGTAGCCGATCGGCGACCCGGCGGGCGATCTCGGCAGGCGCGTCGTCGGGGATCGGGAACACCGAACTGACGTTGATCTCGCCAAGCACGTAGCTCTCGGCGCCGTCGTCCCCGGGCGGGCCGAGCATGAAGTCTGCGTCCCAGATCATCGGCAGGTCGCGCCGCGGGATGTCCAGCAAAGCGGTGAGCTGTGGCGTCCACTCGTCTTCCATCAACCGGCGGAGACGCTGAAAGCGAGGGTCGGCCTTGGACGTGTAGAGCCGGGGTCCGGCCTGCGCGCGCGCCGCCGGCGCGTCCACCAAGGCCTTGACCTTCTGATGGCCGAAGCCCGCGCAGCGATCGCCTGCCATGTAGCAACGCACCACGCCTTCGCCCAGACGCGCCTGGAAAACCTGATCGATCACGCAGCCGTCTTCGAAGTACTCAACGCACCGTTCCAGAAACTCATCCAGCGCCAGCTCCTCCGACACCTCCTTGGTGGCGTCCAGCACGCGCGCCATCGGCCGATCGCATGGACTTGCCAGCATCTCGACCTTCCAGACGCCTTGGCCGCCATTGCCGCGGTTGCGCTTGACCACGCGCGGTCCGGCGGCAAGCCGCGCCGGAAATTCGGCGCGCATCGCCTCGACTGTTCGATAAAGGGCCGTGTCGCCGCCCCAGCTCATCATTCTGGCTCGATGGAGCACCTCCTTGACGCCCATCTTGAGGATGACATCGGGGTGAGCGCTTACCCAGACGCCGCGCGCCGCGGCCTCGCGCAGCAGCGCGTCGAGGTTCGAGCGGTTGCGCCCCTGATGAATCGGATTGACCCAGACGAGCACGCCATCGAACGTGGCGAGCTGGGCGCGAACCGCGTCCAGAACATCGTCCTCGTAAACCAAGGGTTCTGCATCGACGCCGACATCGGCGAGCGCCGCGAATACGGCCTTGAAACGGCTGGTCGCCAGCGTGGCGCTGCGGCGTTCCGCTTCATCGCCCCGCCACAGAATGGCGATACGGCCAAGGCGAGTTCTGGGTTCAGACATGGAAAAACGGCTCCCGTTCAATCGTGCTCCGGTCACGCGCGAACGCGCCGACCGCGAGCAGGACTTGGACGGGAAGCCGTCTTTAGGCGCCGGGAGCCTGCGACACCCCGACACGCGATAGATAGGCTCGACACGCTGCGCGATCAAGGTTCGGCGTCAGGTCGAAACAGGCGACCGGAGCGCCGTTGCAGCGAATCCAAGAACTGCCGGCAAAGTCCTTCGCTACCGCCGCCGCGCCCGCACATTCTTCCCGGCCATCTGCACCGCGGCAACCATCATGGTCTGGTTGTGAGCCCTGAGCCCAATCGATACAGGGTCATTCATTGATCCGAAGACATGCAGAGACGTCTCAGGCAAGATGATTTTCACCGAGCCCCGCGATCCCAGGTTCATCACCGTTCGTCGCGGCGGCACCCTGAGCGATACGAACCATCACCTCCTTGCACTGTGGGCCGCTGCTTGCGCCGAGCATGTGCTGCATGTCTTCGAAGACGCCATGCCAGGCGATGATCGTCCGCGGCGCGCAATTGAACAGAACCATGCGTGGGTTCGTGGCGAGATCACGATGCGCCAGGCCCTCAAGGCGGCCGCCGCCAATGCCGCGGCCAGGGACGTCTCAGGCGCGGCGAAATATGCAGCTTATGCCGCTGCCCAAGCCGTCGCGGTCGCCCATGTGCCCGCACACGAGCTTGGTGCGGCAGCCTATGCCATCAGGGCGGTGCAGGCGGCAGCCGACGCGGCCGGACGCGAGCAAGCCGGCCGTCGGGAATGCCAATGGCAACGCGAACAACTTCCAGACCAAATCCGGGAGCTTGTGCTTGATGACCAGCGGCTGCGCAATCATGCATGCTGGTTCGTGTTCGACTGCTGACCCGCACGGGACGATACTCTCCGCTGCTGCCATGGACGCTCCACGGGGTTGGTTGTAGACATTCCGACCGCTTGATTTTTTTGGGGGGGACGCCGCATGGATCGTGTCACCGGCGGTTGCCTGTGCGGCAATGTCCGATTTGTGGCGTCGGGACGACCCTACCGGGTCGGCCTCTGTCACTGTCTCGACTGCCGCAAGCATCATGGGGCGCTTTTTCACGCCTCCGCGGTGTTTCCTCAGGATGCGGTGACGATCGCCGGCGAGACACGCGATTATGCCGGGCGGCATTTCTGTCCGCGCTGCGGCTCGACCATTTTCGGACGCAGCGCCGACGAAATCGAAGTGAACCTGGGGTCGCTGGACGCCCCTGACCAACTGATGCCGACCTACGAAAGCTGGATCGTCCGTCGCGAGTCCTGGTTGCCGCCGTTTCCGCTGACCAGACGATATGACGGTGATCGTGACGCCACGAGCCGCTTTGAGGAGTAGGCCGCACCAGCCGGGAAGGCCTCGCGGGCGATCCTGGCGTGCCGTCGCTCAGTGGACGGCGGAGGCCGCGGTCGCCTCGTCGCGGAACGCCACCTCGATCACATCGCCCGGCTGCACCTCGGCATCCTCCGGGCTCGGCAGCCGCTGCCACTGCTCGCCGATCTTGCGCATGATGGCGACTTCCGAGCGAAGCCTGGCGCCGACCGCGGGTATCGTGCTGACGCCGCCCAGCGGACGGAGCTTCTCGCTGACCGCCTGAATCCGGACGCCGAGATCCGCGAGGCGCACGTTCAGGTCCCTCAACAGGAGCTGCAGGGTGACCTGCCGCTGGTTGGTCAGCCGTTCCAGCTGGCGGCGATATTCATCGACCTGCCGGCGCGCCCGCATCAGCTGCACGGTGGTTTCCAGGCGACGGGAGGAGGACAACAGCAGGGAGCGCCGGCTTTCGGTCACCCGGGGGCTGACCAGGTTGCCGCTGCCGAACAGCCGGTTGACCCGGTCCAGCTCGTGCATGTCGGCCTGAACGCCTCGTTCCTCTTCCTGTTCGCGGAGCTGGAGCACGACGATCTGCTCGTCGGTTTCCTTGGCGGCCCGGTCCAGGAAGCTCTGCTCCAACCGGTAGTCGGCCTGCGCGACCCGGAGCGCCTCCGCCTCGGCCTGGCCGATCGCGGCGATCAGTGTTTCAGGCAAGGGCGCGTTTCTCGGCGGGGTCTGGTCGAAGGTATCCTGGCCGGCCAGCTCGGCATGGGTGCGCAGAACGCGAAAATACTCCCTGATATAGTCGGTCCAGAGCAAGTCGTGGTCGCGCCGCAAGTCGGCCGGATCGGTGCCGGCCTGGGTGGCGCGCGAGCGCAGCAGGCTGTATCCGCCGGCGGTCGTCACGGCCTGCCGGATGGTCATCAAGGGCCGGTAGGTCTGCTGGCCGGGCGTCAGCACGTCGCCGGTGACATAGATCGGCCGGTATTCGGCGACCGAGGTGGTGACGTCCTCCGGCTTGACGATCAGGATCTGCTCGCGCCCGTCGGGCGTGCGGCGGCGGAACACCTTGGTCGGCAGCAGGTTCTCCATGCGGGTCTGCAGCTCCGCCGACGTGAGCCCGGCCACCGCGACCGAACCGACCGAGGGGAGGGCGATCGTGCCGTCCAGCTGGATCACCGCGCGATGGCGCTGCTCGGTCATTCCGGCCAGGCCGATCTCGACGATATCGCCCGGCGACAACCGGTAGGTCGTCTCGGCGCGCGCGCCGCAGCCGAGCCCGCCGATCAGCAGGACACTCGCCGCGAGGGCCCAGGGACGCGTCAGCATATGTCTGTGGCGGGTCATCTCAACGATCCCTCACGGGTTGGCTGGCGGTGGTCGTTTCGGCGGGCCACTGCAGGCGGGCGACGAAAGCGAAGACCGGGCCGCCGGCGACGCCCCAATTGCTCGCCCAGATGACCTGGGAACCGTCGGGGGACGGCGAGGCCTGAGCCTCGTTCCAATAGTCGTGCGGCACGCTGGCGGTCTGGACGACCCGCCGGAATTCGCCGCTGCCGTCGATCCGCACGGCGATCACCTCGCGCGCGAACGGCGCCCAGGTCGGGCGGCGGGCGACATTGGCGGGATCCCCGCCATAGGTCAGGAACACCCAGCCGGGGCGCCGGGTCGACCTGATGGAAGCGTGCTGGGCCTCGCCATAGGCGGTCAGCACGGTGACGGCGCCGTCATGCAGGCGCCGCTTGATGACCTGGTAGAGGTCGGGAGGAGACTTGCTGATCCCGACATAGACCTCGCTGCCGTCGGCATCGACCGTCATGTCGCCATGTCCCGGCCGGTGGTGCTCGATCCAGCTCTGCACCAGGCGGCCGTCAATGGTGAAGATGAAGGCCTGGTCGATGCCGATCAGCAGGTGCTGGAAGCAGGCGACATGGATGCCGAGCGGCGAGATGGTGCAGGAATTGTTGCGGCCCGGGAGGCGGTCGAGCTGAATATCGGGATACTTGCGGCGCGCGACCAGGTCGTAAGCGAAGGCGACGGAACCGCCACCTTCGGCGACCGCCCGGATGACGATATGCCGGCCGTCCCGGGACGGGTTTCCCTTGTAGGGGCCGAACTGCAGCTCGCGATAGCCATTGGAGATATAGAGCAGCTGATCGACATTGGTGCGCGGTTCCCAGATCGAGATCGTGCTGCGGGAGACGCAGATCATCTGCTCGGGATTGTTGGGGTGCCATTCGCATTCGCCTGATCGCCATCGCCGGAACAGTGGCGCATAGCTGCGGCCGTCGAGAAAGCACATGCCGTTGCAGCCGATCGGAATGATCAGCAGGCTCTGGTCGGCATTCCAGGCCTGGGCGCTGGAATAACGATGACGGCAGCGTTCCTTGCCGCACAGGAGCCCGGCGCCGAGATGGGCGTCGGCCTGCGTCACCCGCGTGAACGGCGTGCCGAAGGCGGCGTCGGCGGTCGCCTGCAGGTAACCCGGCAGGGGAACGGCAATCGCCGGCACCAGCTGCGCGGAAGCCAGGCTGTCGGCGCGCCCGGCCGTTGCGAACGCCGCGAGGATGATGGCCGCCGCGAGGAATACCTGAGATCGTCGCCGGCGCCCGTCGGTGATCATGTGATGAAGTCCTTCTGACGACGAACCCGGCCCTCCGACACGCGTGTGCGCCACCAGGCGATCGTCCGCTCGAGACCGTCGCGCAGGCTCGTCTGGGGGCGCCATCCGGTTTCGCGCCGGAACCGGCTGCAATCGGCCAGCAGCGCCCGGACCTCGGAGTTCACCGGCCGCATCCGCGTCTCGTCCTGCTTCACCGGCTTGGTGCAGGATGTCAGCCCGCGAATGAGCTCGATCAGGTCGGCAACCGTCACCGCGCGCTGGCTGCCGGCATTATAGGCGCGCCCATACTCGATGGCCGGGGTGCTGCCGGCCGCCAGGAAGGCGGCGACCGTGTCGTCGACGAAAGTGAGATCCCGGATCGGTGTGGTGTCGCCGACCATGATCGCGGTGCAGGACGGATCGAGCGCCTGGCGCACGATGGTCGGGATGATGGCCCTTTCGCTCTGCCGCGGACCGAAGGTATTGAAGGGCCTGAGGATGACGGCGGGCAGGCCGAACGAGCGGGCGAAAGCCTCCGCCATCATGTCCGCGCCGATCTTGGATGCCGAATAGGGCGATTGTCCCTGGAGCGGGTGGGTCTCGCTGATCGGCATGGTCTGCGCGGTCCCGTAGACCTCGCTGGTCGACGTGTGGACGACCCGCTCCGTTCCGCATTGGCGCGCCGCCTCGAGCACGTTCAGCGTCCCGAGGACGTTGGTCTCCACATAGGACTGGGCGGCGGCATAAGAATGCGGGATCGCGATCAGGGCGGCCAGGTGGAACACCACCTCCTGGTCCTGCACGATGCGGCCCACGAAAGCGGCATCCCGGACGTCGCCCCGGATGAGATTGAGCTGGCTTCTGGTCGCTTCCGACACGTCGTCCAGCCAGCCGTGGCTATCAAAGGAATTGTACAGGGCAAGCGCCGTCACCTTGGCCCCGTGGCGAACGAGCACCTCGGTCAGATGCGACCCGATGAAGCCATCGGCACCGGTGACGAGAACCTTCATGCCAGTGTAGCTCATGGAGCGCTTCCCTTTTCGCTTCGGTCCGAGCGTCCACGCCTCAGGGGCGCTCGGCTTGCCAGTTCTGGGCTTGGGCGACGCCGGTGCCGCCCCGCGGCGCCCAGCCCAGCACCGCAAACACTCCGCGAATGATCCAGCCGATGTCGGAGATGAGGGTGCGATGCGGGAAATAGGCGAGATCCAGGCGCGCCTTGGCCGGGAACAGCACATCCCGGTAGAAGCTGGCCGGGTCGGCGTCGGTCGGATAGAGCCGGCACTCGTTGCGGAACTGGATCTGGCACGGGCCGAGCAGCCCGGGCTTGTGATCCAGAACGCGTTCGAAGCCGTTGCGGAAGCAATCGGCGAAGGCCAGCGATTCGGGCCGCGGCCCGACCACCGCCATATCGCCCCTCAGCACATTCCACAGCTGGGGCAACTCGTCGAGCTTGCTGGCCGCGAGAAACCGCCCGATCGAGGTCAGCCGGTTGTCCTGCGCCACGGTCAAGGGACAGCCGGTGACGCCGCATGTCGCGCTGAACTTGCGGAACTTGTACATGCGGAAGGGCTGCCCGCCGCGGCCGAGGCGAAGCTGCGAGAACAGGATCGGCCGGCCGCCTTCGAGCCATATCGCGACAGCGATGACCAGCATCAGCGGGCCGAACAGCAGGAGCGCCGTCGTCGCGACGAGGATGTCGAGGCAACGGCTTGCCGTCGCCCCCGAGGCGAGGGCGACCTGAGGGCGGTCGACGCTTATGGAACGGACCTTCATGCGACAGCCTCCACTGACGTGCTGGACTGAACGGCGCGGGCCAGGCTCGACACCACCGCTTCGACGGTTTCCGGACCCATCCGGGGATGCAGCGGCAGTGTCAGCTCGCGCGCGGCGAAATCTTCGGTTCGCGGCAGGTCGACGGTCGGGTCGCGGTCCCGATAGAACGACATCAGGTGAACCGGCGGGTAGTGGATGGTGGTCTGAATGCCGTCGGCGCGCAGGTGATCGATGACCTCCTGGCGTAGGACAGGTCCGGGCAGCAGCACCGGCATCAGGTGGCAGGTCGACAGCCTCGGCTGGGCGAAGGGCACCGCCACCGATGGGCAGCGGTCGGCGATCAGCCGGCGATAGCGGGCGACCAGGCCGCGGCGGATTTCGTTCCAGGCGGCCAGATGCCGGAGCTGGACAAGGCCGATCGCGGCCCGCAGCTCGTCCATCCGGTAGTTGAAGCCGAGCATCGTCACGTCATAGCTCGGGGTGCGGCTGTCGAGGCGCTGGCGGGTGCCGCTGGTCATGCCATGGCCGCGCGCCTGCCGGATCGCCGCGAGCAGCGCCGGATCGCGGGCGATGACCGCGCCGCCCTCGGCGGTGGTCATGTTCTTGTTGCCATAGAAGCTGAACGCCGCGGCCGCGCCATAGGTGCCGACCTCCTTCAGGCCGGGGGCATGGGCGGCGTCTTCGATCAGCACCAGGCCCCTGCGCTGGGCAAAGGCTTGCCACGCCGCGCGATCGGCCAGGCAGCCGGCGAAATGCATGAGGATGACAGCCTTGGTGCGCGGCGTGCAGCGGGCTTCCGCGTCGCTGAGCGACATCAGCGGAACGTCGGCGGATTCGATGTCGACGAAGACCGGCGTCGCGCCGACATAGAGCGCGCTGTTGGCGGTGGCGACAAAGGTCAGCGAGGGCACGAGAACCTCGTCGCCGGGGCCCAGGCCGAGCGCGTGCAGGATGAGATGCAGCGCCGCGGTGCAGGAATTGACCGCGACCGAGTCCTCGGCTTCGTGCTGACTGGCGAAGGCCTGCTCGAAGGCCCGCACCCGGTCGCCCATCGTCAGCCAGCCGCTGTCGATGACCTCGAGAAGCGCTGCCTTCTCCTCGGGGCCGACAATCGGTTCGGCGACCAGAAGCATGGAACTCTCCCAAACCTGTCCTGGACTGATCCGCGGCGCGCCGACGGGCGCCGCGGGGCGGGCGGTCAGGCGGCTGCCTGAGGTTCGATGACCAGCGACTGCTCGTCCCAGGCGATGTCCTGGGCCTTGTGGAAATCGTCGACCCGGCCAATGTCGAGCCAGAGGCCCTGGTGCTTGAAGACATGCACCGGCGTGCCGTTTTCGAGCATCTGGAACATCAGATCATCGAAACCGTAGGGGATTCCCGAGGGGATGAGGTCGAACACCTCCGGGTCCATGCAATAGAGACCCATGCTGACCAGGTGCGGCAGCGACGGTTTCTCCAGGAAGCTGACGACCCGGTCGTCGACCTGCTCGATCACGCCGAAGTCCATCTTGGTGGTCCGGGTGGTCGTCGCGATGGTCACGGGCCCCGGATAGCGGCGATGGCAGCTGACGAACTGGCTGAGGCTGATGTCGGTCAGGACGTCGCCGTTGAGGACGAGGAAGGTGCTGTCCAGGTGCTCGCGCAGCGGCGCGAGCGGACCGATCGTGCCGAGCGGCTCCACCTCCTGGGTGTAGTTGATCTTCAGATTCCATTGGCTGCCGTCGCCACAGAAGCTGCGGATGAGATGGCCGAGATAGCCAGTGGTGATGAAGACCTCCTGGATGCCGTTGCGCCGGAGCCACTTGAGCAGCAGCTCCAGGACCGGCCTGGATCCGATCGGCATGAGCGGTTTCGGGAGGACAGCCGTATAGGGACGCAGGCGAGTGCCCCGGCCGCCGCATTGGATCACAGCCTTCATCCGAGCCTCCTTGACGTGGCCTTTGCGACGGCGCGCCCTTATCGGACCCGCACATCGTCCGCATCGAGCGCCATCGCGCAGGAATGGCGGAAGGTCCCCCGGTCGGCTGCAGGCCGCGGCGTCGTTTCGATCGCCGCCTTGGCCGCGCCTTCCGGGCCTCACACGAATGCTAGGAGGGGCGGCAAACACTGTCTTCGTTCGTTTGCATGACGGATGCCGGCGGGATCGGGCACCGCGTCCGGTGCAGCGGATGACCGTCGCCTTGCCGCAAGAGACCCGGCGGCGGCATGGCGCGCATGGCGCCCTTCAGGGCAAGTGCTTGGAATCGCGCCCGCGGGCGAGGCGATACCCCTTTCGGGGTAGCCCGTGCTGGCTAGGCGTCCGGGCCTGTCGCCGAGGCGCGCCTACCGCCAAAGGTTGACCTCCTCCTTCGGGTGCAAATCGCTAACCCCTCAGAGTTCGTGTCGATTTTGATCTTTTTGTTATGATTTGTTGCTGGTCGATGACCCAAGGTTGCAAAAATTTAAGTGCATATATTGGAATTCACCAAGAGCAGTGTCTCTCCAAATTCCACGACAGTGCTCAATATAAGAAAATATAGAACGACGTTTGTGACGATATTACCTCGTCAAATGTTGAATATTGACGTTCGCCGTCGTCTCTCATTCAGAATTTGAGAATAATGGAGCATCGCAATGTCATTCGTCGGCGAGCAGGTCGAGAGATCAATTCCACGGGGCGTGCCGCTCGCTGGCGTGCCCTATTCGAATGCCGAAATCGATGCTTTCCCATCCGCTTCGCAGGGCGCGAGCCCGCTCCAACGGCAGGCTCACCGCGGCAACGCGGTGCTGAGCATGCTGGACCGTATCGGCTGCGGCTATCTGTTGCTCGAAGCGGGCAGGCGGGTGGTCGAAGCGAACGCCACCGCCCGCGCCATTCTGGAGCGTGAGGCGGGTGCCGTGCGGCCGCTTGACGATCTCTCCCGCGCCTTCAGGCGGCTGATCGAGCGCGCACCGGCCCGGCCATTGCTCGGGGCGCTGTCCTGGGTGGTCATTTCCGACAAGGACGACGCGCCGCTGATCCTGAACCAGCCGGCGGAAGACCTGCCGGACGGCCACAGCATCGTCATGCTGCTCGATCTCAACGCTCATCTCGAGCCCAATCCCTCGATGCTGCAGCGGATGTTCGGCCTGACCGCGGCCGAGACGCGTCTGGCGCTTCAGCTGGCAAGGGGCGTCGTTCCGGCCGAGATCGCGCGCCGGCGGTGTCTCAGCCGGACAACGGTCCGTTCCCAATTGGCGTCGGTCTTCGCCAAGACACAGACCAGGCGACAGGCGGAACTGGTGACGCTGCTCGCCCGCATCGCGGTTTTACCCTGACGGCAGCGCCATCAAGCGGCTGCCCGCGCCCGCGTGACGGGCGCGGCGTCCTCCAGCCGGCGCGCCGGCCACGCGCCGGGCGGTTCGCCGCCCGTCCGCCCCATCAGGTCTTCCAAAGTCTTTCAACCCGACATCGAGGGGAACGGCCTTGCGTATCGCCATGATCGGCTGCGGCTATGTCGGCCTGGTTTCCGGGGCCTGCTTTGCCGATTTCGGACATTGTGTGACCTGCGTCGACAGCGACGCCGCCAAAGTGCGGGCCTTGCGCGAAGGCCTGATCCCGATTCACGAACCGGGCCTCGATGCGCTGGTCGCCAAGAACGTGGCGGACGGCCGCCTGACGTTCTCGACCGACCTGCCGGGGTCGGTCGGCACGGCGGAGGCCGTGTTCATCGCGGTCGGCACGCCGTCGCGGCGGGGCGACGGTTATGCCGACACGTCCTATGTCTATGCGGCGGCGCGCGAGATCGCCGCGGCCTTGAAGAGTTTCGTGGTCGTCATCAGCAAGTCGACGGTGCCGGTGGGCACCAGCGACGAAGTCGAGCGGATCATCCGCGACGTCAATCCGGCAGCGGATTTCGCCGTCGTCGCCAATCCGGAATTCCTGCGCGAAGGGGCGGCGATCGCCGATTTCAAGCGGCCGGACCGCATTGTCGTCGGCACCGACGACATCAGGGCGCGCGACGTGATGAGCGAAATCTACCGGCCGCTCTACCTCAATGCCTCGCCGGTGCTGTTCACCACGCGCCGGGCGGCGGAGCTGATCAAATATGCCGCCAATGCCTTCCTCGCGATGAAGATCACCTTCATCAACGAGATCGCCGATCTGTGCGAGCGCGCCGGCGCCGACGTGCAGGAAGTGGCGCGCGGCATTGGCGTGGACAAACGCATCGGCACCAAGTTTCTCCACCCCGGTCCGGGTTATGGCGGGTCCTGCTTTCCCAAGGATACCCTGGCGCTGGTCAAGACGGCGCAAGACCTCAACAGGCCGCTGCGTCTCATCGAGGCGACGGTGGCGGTCAATGATCAACGCAAACGCGCGATGGCGCGCAAGATCATCGACGCGGCGGAGGGTTCGGTGCGGGGCAAGACGATCGCCATCTTGGGTCTGACCTTCAAACCCAACACCGACGACATGCGCGAGGCGCCGTCGCTGGCGATCATCCAGGCGCTGCTCGATGCCGGCGCGCGGGTGCGGGCCTATGACCCGGAAGGCATGGAGCAGGCCAGGCTGCTCCTGGCGGACGTGACGTTCTGCACCAGCGCCTACGACGCCGCGGAAGGCGCTTCGGTGGTGACCATCGTCACCGAATGGGACCAGTTCCGCGCCCTCAACTTCCGGCGGTTGAAAGGCTGTGTCGCGGCGCCGGCCCTGGTCGACCTGCGCAATATCTATCCGCGCGACGAGGTCCTGCGTCACGGCTTCAGTTATACCGGGGTCGGACGCGGCGCCTGAGCCAAAAGGCTTCCGGGCGCCCGGCATGGTCGATGCGTCCGCCGCTCACCGGGGCCGACCGGGTTGGCAGGCCTTGATCAGCGCGCGAGGCGGATGATCCGGCACGGGCTGCCGGCCGGCGCCGCGGCGGCATGGGGCGCGCGCAGAACAAGCGCGTCGGCCTCGGCCAGCACCCGCACCATCGAGGAATCCTGGATCGGGAAGGGCGTCGCCACCAGGCGGCCGCCGCGCCAGGCGAGCGCCGCGCGCAGGTAGTCGGCGCGCAGGTCGTTCGGCCCGACATCGACGCCGAGTTCGGCGTCTTCGGTTGGTGTTTCGACATCGGCACGGCCGGCGAGACGGCGGATCAGCGGCAGCAGGAAGATCGTCGAGCAGACGAAGGAGGCAACCGGATTGCCGGGCAGGCCGAGAAGCCGCATGGCGCCGAGATCGGCCATCATCAGCGGCTTGCCGGGGCGCATGGCGATCTTCCAGAAACCGAGGGTTGCGCCCTCGTGCTCGATGACGTCGCGCATCAGGTCATATTCGCCGACCGATGCGCCGCCCGACGTCACCAGGATATCGAAACGGGCCTGGCGTGCGCCGCGCACGGCGGCCAGCGTCTCGTCCAGCCGATCGGCGCAGATGCCGAGATTGGTGGCGATGCCGCCTTCGCGCTGGACCAGGGTGGCGACCGCCAGCGCATTGGACGAGACGATCTGCCCCGGGCCCGGCGCGGTGCCCGGCTCGACCAGTTCGTCGCCGGTCGACAGGATCGCAATGCGCGGCGCGCGGTGGACCGGCAGCCGCGCGTGGTTCATGGCGGCGGCGAGCGCCAGCTTGCGCGGGTCGAGCCGTGTGCCGGCCCTCAATCCGACCAGCCCTGCGGCGAAGTCGAGCCCCTGCGGGCGGATATGCCGGCCGGGGCTGACCGAGATCGACACCAAGACGCGGTCGCCCTGGCGCGCGACGTCTTCCTGGATGACGACCGTGTCGGCGCCTTCCGGCATTTCGGCGCCGGTAAAGATGCGCAAGGCCGTGCCGGGCGGCAGGGCGCCGGCAAAGGGCCTGCCGGCCGCGCTCTCGCCAATGACCGGCAAGGTGCCGGGAAGATCGGCGGCACGCACGGCATAACCGTCCATGGCCGATACCGCTCGAGGCGGCTGGGTGCGGGTCGCGGTGAGGTCGCGGGTCAGGACCCGGCCGTCGGCCTCGGCGAGCGGCAGCCATTCCTCGGGCAAAGGCCCGGCGCCATCGAGAACACGGGCGAGCGCCTCCGCGACCGGCAGCAGACCCGCCATGTCATTCGGCCCGGTAGCTGCCGGAAGCGCCACCGGTCTTTTCGACCACGTGGACGCCTTCGATGCGCATGCCGCGATCGACCGCCTTGACCATGTCGTAGACGGTCAGGCAGGCGACCGAGACGGCGGTCAAAGCCTCCATCTCGACACCGGTCTGGCCCGAGACCTTGACGGTGGCGGTGACCCTGACGCCCGGCAAGGCATCATCCGGCTCGATCTCGACCACCACCTTGCTGATCAGCAGCGGATGGCACAGCGGAATCAGGTCGTGGGTGCGTTTGGCGGCCATGATGCCGGCAAGCCGGGCGGTGCCCAGCACATCGCCCTTCTTGGCCTCGCCGGCCTTGACGATGGCCAGGGTCTCCGGGCGCATCACCACGCGTCCTTCGGCAACCGCGATCCGCTCGGTCACGGGCTTGGCCGAGACGTCGACCATATTGGCCTGGCCGGCCGCATCGAGATGGGTGAGGGTCTGTCCTTGCGCCATGACGCGGGCTTAGCCCGTCGCGGCCGCGTCCGCAACGGCGAGTTCGGTCTACTCGGCTGCCGACCGCGCTCCGCCGGCTTGCTGGCCAGCGTCTTGGCCAGCCTCTTGGCCTGTCTCCTTGGCCGCCTGCCGGATGGCCTCGGCAATGGTTTCGGCGGCCTCGGCGCCGGCAATGCCATAACGCTCGGCGACGATGAAGAACGGCACGCCGGTGACGCCGATGCGCTGGGCCGAGGCGATCTCGCGCCGGGTGCGCTCGATATCGGCATCGGAGGCATAGAGTTCGGCCAGGAGATTGGTCTCGAGGCCATTGGCGGCGCCGATCTCGATCAGGGTCTGGCGATCGGCGAGGTTCTTGCCCTCGATGAAATAGGCACGGAACAAGGCCTCGACCACCGCGTCCTGGGTCGTGCCCGAGCGCGCCCAGAGGATCAGGCGGTGGGCGTCGAGCGTGTTCGGCGACACCTGGATCTTGTCGAAGGCGAAGGCAATGCCGTCGCCGGCGCCGACCTTGGCGACCCGTTCGAACATCTCCTTGGTCCGGTCCAGGCTGCCGAATTTCTGGATCAGGTACTGGTCGCGCGGGACGCCGGCCGGCGGCAGTTCCGGCGCCAGCTGAAAGGGGCGCCAGCGGATCTCGACCTTGACGTCGGGCACCAGCGCCAGGGCCTTTTCCAGGCGGCGCTTGCCGATGAAGCACCACGGGCAGACGACGTCCGAGATGACGTCGACCGAAACAGTCTGACCCGGCATGGGCGATCTCCCTGGCAACCGGCCCGAATCTTAGAGGGCGGGCCGGCTCAGGTCCATCTGGGGATGAAGGCCGCCGCCGACAAGGCGATTGCCGGCATTCTCGCCGGGGTCATCGGGTGGTCGTCGGGGCCGCGGGCGTCGCCCGTGAGGCGTCGGCGGTGGTGGTCCGGCTGAAATCGATCCGTTTCGACAGGCCGAGCTGCAGGTTCAGGCTGGAGACCGGAATATTGCCGGTTTCCTGGGTGTAACGCCATGACCCGGCGACGATGGCGGTCAGTCCGCCGTCGAACGTATAAGCATATTCGGCGCCGAGCGAGGTGGTCACGGCGCGCGCGCCGAGCCCGACATATTCGTCGTCCTTGCGCCGGGCGAAGACGGTGAGGGCGTGGCTCGGATTGAACTTGGCGACCAGCCGCGCATCGCTGAGCGTCGAGACATTGATCACCGAGAACGGCAAGGTGGTGTCTTCCAGCGTCCGCCCCGACGACAGTTCCAATGTCAGTTTCTCGATCGGCAGCCGGAACAGCTCGAGCGGGATCGTGGCCTTGGCCGTATAGAGCAGCCGCTGCAGGTTATCGAAGTCACCGGCCGGAAAGGTCACCCGCGCATAGGACAGCGAGCCCTCGACCTTGATGCCCCAGAAGGTGGCCGAGGCGAACAGGTTGGGCTGGACCCGGTCATTGTTGCGGCGCAGGCCCAGATAGTCGGTCTCGAAGCGAAACATGGTGCGCGAGGCGGTCAGCGACACGCCGATCTCGCCGAAGGACAGCCGGTAGAGCACGCCCGGCAGCACCGACAGGGTGACGAAGCTTTCGGGATAAGGCAGGAAACTGCCGAGCGCGAAGATATTGCGTTCGTTCAGCGTGGTGACCTTGGTGTCGACGCTGGTGAACAGGCGCAACGGCCCGATGTCGTAGTCGAGCCGCTCGCGCCAGATGAGCGCATCGCTGCGGCGCGACCAGGTCTGGTCATGGACGGCGCTGAGCGAACTCCTCAGCAGCAGGTTGTCGGACAGGCTGAAGGCGTGCCGGAAGGTGAGGCCGAGCGCGGTGGCCGGGTCGACCTCGCGGCTCTCATAGACCGTGTTGTTGGTGGCGATCGCGATGGCATAGCCGTCCTTGTCGCTGCCGCGAATATAGTCCCAGGTCGCGCTCTGGGTCATGAAGGCGCTGCTCGGTCCGCCAGAGAAATTCATCGGATTTGAATCGTATCCGCCACGTAAACCGAAGGTCGCGGCGGAGTATTCCCTTACGGAATCTTCGGTCGCTGCAACCGGCGTCAAACTGACCATTGTCAGCGTCGCGAGGGCCAGACTCAGCGCAATGGAATGCTGCATGAACTCACCCGGGGTTGCCTGGGAATCCGTCAATTGCCACCGGAATGATCAGTCATTCATTGCTAATTCTTGGTAAACGATCAGTTGTCGGATTTGGTCGCCGCGGGACAACAATTCCTATGTCAGTGCGCCTGACCGTTCTTCTTTGTTGTTTGTAGTAATACTGCCGCGTTAACAATACGAAGTATGGTTAAAAAGATCCAAAGATTGTCAAGCCGAATGTGTCAATTTAAAACACATGTTATCGACCGGATTGGTCCGGCGATTACCTGGAGGAATGTCATGAAACGCACTCTTGTTCTCGTTACTCTGGCGACTCTTGCAGCAACTCCGGCTTTTGCTGGCGGCCGTGGTGGCTCGTCAGGTGGCGGGTTGCTGAATCTCGGCAACATCAACGTCTCGGCCCTGAACGGCATTGCCAATGGCAATACCGTGAATGTGCCGGTGTTGAACGGCAGCCGTACGAATGTCCTCAGCGGCATCCTGAACATCAGGGGCGTCACCGGCATCGTTGGTGGTCTTCTGGGTGGCGGACACGGTTGCGGTTGCAACTGAACCTCCGCAATGACCGCATGAGGGGAGGGCCGGCTTGTCCGGCCCTCCTTTTTTGTCTCTGCCGGCGACAATCGGCCAGGATGGCTCAGCCGGCGGTCGCCGCCCGCGCCATGGTCAGGAGCTGTTCGAGCGCCGCCTGGGTCTCGGTCAAGGGGTCGCGCGCCGGTTGCAGGTCCGGCGGGCGGGTGTCCTCAAACGGCAGGGGCCCCGCATGATGGCGCTGGCCGCCGGGAACACCGAGCGGTGTCAAGCCGGTGTCCTGAAGCCGCCCGGCGAGCCCGACGATGGCGCGGCCGTCACCGACAATCCCGGCAACCCGCTGGCCCAGCACGGGATCTGCCCGCACCACCGGCGCGATCTCGCCGCCGGCCTCGACGTAGGCCGCCCGGATTTCGGCCTCGGCGAAGCGCCGTCCGCCAATGGCGATGACGCCCTGAGGCCCGTCTCCCACGATCAGCGCGCGCGCGGCCTTGTCGGTGGCGACGGGCAGGCCGGTATCGAAAAAGCCCTCGGCATCGGTTGACCAGAAGGGCGGCAGGCCGCGTTCCGCGCCGGGCGGAAAAGCGAAAGCCGGCACCATGGCGCCGCGCAGTTGCAGGGTTCCGGCCGGACCGGCGCGGGTCTCGACCAGGACCGGGGCCTGGCCGGCGCCGGTTGCGAATGTATCGGGACCAAGCGGCACGCCACCGGCGGCTCCGGGGCTAAGCGTCCGGGTCAGGCCGGCTTCACCGGCACCAAAAAACACGTCGACGGCGACCGCCTCCGGACGAACCTCATGAGCCGCGGCGATGTCGGCCGCCCGCCGCGCCAGCAATGTCAGGTGGCGCAGTGCCGGGCGGGCCTTGGGCGCGGCCTCGAACAGGCTGGCCGCCGCCGCCACCGGCAGCACGGCGTGGGTCACCCGGTCCTTTGCCAGATCGTCGGCGAAAACCCGCGGCGCGAAGGGCGGATGGGCCACCAAAGTGCCGCCGCACATCAGCCAGGGCACGATCTGCAGGGCGATCCCGGCAAAGGCGTCGAGCGCCAGCGTGGCGGCGAAGATCGCGGTCTCGTCCGGCACGCCGGCCATGAAGGCGGCGAGCCCGCCGGCGATGATTTCATTATGGCTGCGCGGCACCGCCAGATGGCCTTCGGCCGTCGTGTCGACGGTGACCAGGGCAATATGATCCGCCGCATTGCCCGGCCGGGGCGTCTCGATCGGCTCAGGCGTGCCGGCGTGGTCGAAGACGTCGTCGAGCGGCACGACACCGTCGAGCACCGGCGCGCCGATCGACATGACGAAGCGTACCGAAAAGGTCTCGGCGGCGGCGAAGCGCATCATGTCGGCGCAGTCGATCGGCCCGGCACGGCCGGCGGTCAGGATCGCGCGCGCACCGAGGCGCTGCAGGTGAGCGACGGTTTCGCGTCGGCCCCAGCCGAGCGGCAGGGGTGCGGCGATCAAGCCGGCACGGATGATGGCGAACAGCGCCACGATGCCGTCCGAACCGAGCGGAAACTGGGTGGCGACAACGCTGTCGGTGGGAAAGCCCAGCGCGCGCAGCCGCGCCGCCAGGGCATCGACGGTCTTGTCGAGGCTCGCCCAGTCGAAGCGGCGCGCCTCGCCACCGGTCACTTGCGGCCGATTGGCGGCGTCGACCAGGGCGGCTGCCTCAGGCCGGATCTCGGCGGCGCGGCGAAGCAGGCCATCGAGCGTCGCGCGGCCCGTCATGCCGGCCGGCGCAGCTGTTGCAGTCCTGGTTCGCCCACCGGTCAAGATCACTGCCGCGTCGCCCCTCCAGGCTCTTCGCGCCACCACGTCTCAGGGAGATAGCCGAAAACCGCTGATTCGGCAGGAATTCCAATATGGGTCCAGCGCGCCACCCATTGCGCCGGCTCGTGAAACAACGGCACCCAGTAGAAGCCGGATATCAGCACGCGGTCGAGCGCCCGCGCGGCGGTGACCAGGTCCTGGCGCGAGCGCGCCTCGATGATGGTGGCGATCAGCTGGTCGGCCGCGGCGTCGGCGATGCCGGCGACGTTGCGGCTGCCGGGCGAACGGCCGGCTTCGCTGCCCCAATAAAAGGCCTGCTCGTTGCCGGGCGACAGCGAGACGTTCCACCAGCGATAGTCGATCATGTCGAAATCATAGTCGCGCACCCGCCGGTCATATTGCACGGCATCGACGGTACGGACGCGGGCGGTGATGCCGGCCCGCCGCAGGAAGCGCTGATAGGTCAGCGCCAGCCGCTCCTGGTCCTTGGTCAGCGTCAACAGCTCGA
This sequence comes from Phreatobacter stygius, assembly GCF_005144885.1. Lineage (NCBI taxonomy): Bacteria > Pseudomonadati > Pseudomonadota > Alphaproteobacteria > Hyphomicrobiales > Phreatobacteraceae > Phreatobacter > Phreatobacter stygius. The sequence goes on along the minus strand of NZ_CP039690.1, from coordinate 6,702,593 downwards.
AGCCGAACGGCTCGCCGGTGGCGCGGTTGCGCAGCACGCCGTCCTTCAGCTCCCAGCCGGCGGCCTGGAACAGCCGGATCGCCTCGCGCAGCCGGTTGCGATCGGTTCCGGTGCCGTCCGAGACCGGTGCGTCGTAACCGCCCTCCAGAATGTCCGGGCGGACCGCGGCGCCGACCTTGGCCAGGAGCGCGCGCTCGGCCGGGCTTGCCGGGCGGCGGCGTGCCGACAGTTCGGAATCCTCGAAGATCGACAGGGTCCTCTGGAAGCCATTGGCATAGAGCGTCCGGTCGGCCCATTCGAAGTCGAACAGCAGGCCCAGCGCCTCGCGCACGCGGATGTCCTGGAACACCGGCCGCCGGATATTCATGGCGAAGCCGCGGATGCCCTTGGGCGTGCCGGGGTGGATGTTGTCGCGCACGACGCGGCCGTCGCGCATGGCCGGGAAATCATAACCCGAAGCCCATTGGCCCGGGTCGGTTTCCGCCCGCATGTCGACCAGGCCCTTCTTGAAGGCCTCGAACAAGGTGTTGGAATCGCGATAGAAATCGAAGCGTATCTCGTCGAAATTGAAGAGCCCGCGGTTGATCGGCAGGTCGCGGCCCCACCAGTCCGGGTTGCGCTTCAGCGTCAGGCTTTCGCCCGGGCGAACCTCGCCGACGGTATAGGCGCCGGAGCCGACGAGCGGGGTCAGGGTGGTGTCCTCGAAGCTCGCGAGATTGATCGCGTGGCGCGGCAGGATCGGCATCAGGGCGAGAATCAGCGGCAGTTCGCGGTCCTGGGCGCCGGCGAGGTCGAAACGGATGGTCAGGTCGTCGAGGCGATCGGCCCGCGCCACCTTGCGATAATAGGTCCGGTGGTTCGGCCGGCCGCGCTCGCGCAGCAGTTCCCAGGAAAACAGCACATCGTCGGCGGTGATCCGGCGGCCGTCGGAGAAGCGCGCCCTGGGGTCCAGGTGGAAGATCACCCAGGACCGGTCGTCGGGAACCTCGAGGCCGCGGGCGATCTGCGGATAGAGCGTGAACGGCTCGTCATAGGAGCGCGCCAGCAGGGTCTCGTGCAGATAGGACCGGGCGCCGGGGACCGAGAGCCCGCGGACCACGAAAGGGTTGAGCGTATCGAAGGTGCCGGGAAGCCCGATGACCAGCCGGCCGCCCTTCGGCGCGTCCGGATTGACGTAGCGGCGATGGGCGAGGTCGGCGGAGCGGGCGGGCTCGCCGTGCATCGCAATGCCAGTGCGGATTTCGGCACGGGGCCAATCGGTCGCGCCGGCGGCGGGCGCCAGGCAGAGACAGGCCACGATCGTGAGGAGGCGGGGGATCATCGAGTCCAGGAGCTGTCGCATCGGCGTCGAGGCTTATCACGATGGGCCAATGATTCCCGCTTTCCAAGCGTCAAGCGAGCCGCTATCTACCGCCACCGGAGGTCGCGCCCAAGTGTCGCCACGTTCAATGGCGAAAGAGCGCGTCCCGATTCCGTTTCCTGCCGTTCCGATCCACCGCGTTTTGCGCGTGCGCCGCCGGGACAACGACCGAAAGGACTCTTTCCATGTCCCGTCTCTCCGTTCCGGCTCGCCTGGGCCTCGGCGCCGCACTGCTGCTGTTGCCGGCGGTCGCGCTTGCGCAGCAGGGCCAACGCCCGGCGCAACGTCCAGCCCAGCCGGCCCAGCCGGCGGCACCCGCCGCGCCGGCCGCCGCCGAACCGCAGCTCCAGGCCATTCAGACGCCTTGGGTGAAGCTGTGCGACAATGTGCCGGTCGATGAGCGCACCCCGCCGACCACCAAGAAGCTCTGCATGGTCGTGCAGGAGACCCGCGCCGAGAACGGCCAGATGCTCGCCTCCGTGCAGATTCGCGAACTCGAAGGCGAGAAGCCGCGCCTGATCATCGCCGTGCCGGTCGGCATGTCGCTGCAGCCGGGCATCCGCGTGGTGCTCGAAGGCGGCCAGGGCGCGCCGACGCCGCAGGCCATGCGCTATGAGGTTTGCCTGCCCAATGCCTGCTTCGCCCAGATGGAAATCCAGCCGGATTTCCTGAACCGCATGAAGCGCGCGAACAACCTGAACATCCAGGTCGTCAACATGAACAACCGGGCGATCTCGCTCGCCATGTCGCTGACCGGCTTCCAGGCTTCTTATGACGGCCAGCCGGTCGACCCGAAGGCCTATGAGGAGAGCCAGCGCAAGCTCGCCGAGGAATTGCAGCGCCGCGGCGAGGAGGCCCAGCGCCGCCTGCAGCAGCAACAGCAGCAGCAGGGTGGCGCTCCCGGTGCCCCGGCCGCGCCCGGCCTGCCGGCACCGGCAGCACCGCTCGGTGCGCCGCCGGCCGGTGCCGCGCCGCTGGCGCCGCCGACCCGCTGATTCCCTGGCCATCGGGGCGCCCGAGCGCCCGATGGCCGGAACAGTCAAAAAGCGGCGCGGGATTGTCCCGCGCCGTTTTTTTGTTTTTGCAGTGCATCATAGGCCCTTCGACGGATGGCCGTCCGGCGCGGTCTCGGTTAGAGCTTGGCCGGCGGGCCGATGCCTGTTCGCGGGCAAGAAAACGCGGCATGCCAATGAGATAGCGCTGGTTCCCTGGGGCTCATGAGGGGATCGCGCCAACCGGTCCGATCATCCCGGAGGGGTCCATGAAACTGCCGCGCAACGTCTATAAGCCGCTCGCCATCGGCGCGCCGGAACCCTACCGGGAACTGCCGGTCCGGCTCGAGCGGATGATCCACTTCGTGCCGCCGCATATCGAGAAGGTGCGCGCCAAGGTTCCCGAACTCGCCGGCTCGGTCGATGTCGTGCTCGGCAATCTCGAGGACGCCATTCCGCTCGACGCCAAGGAGGCGGCCCGCCGCGGCTTCATCGACATGGTCAAGGCGACCGATTTCGGCACGACCGGCGTCTGGACCCGGGTCAATGCGCTGAACTCGCCCTGGATCCTGGATGACCTGACCGAAATCGTCGCGGCGGTCGGCAACAAGCTCGACGTCATCATGCTGCCGAAGGTCGAAGGCGCCTGGGACATCCATTATCTCGACCAGTTGCTGGCGCAGCTCGAGGCGAAACATGGCATCGGCAAGCCGATCCTGATCCACGCCATCCTGGAGACCGCCGAAGGCGTGAAGAATGTCGACGACATTGCCTCGGCCTCGCCGCGCATGCACGGCATGAGCCTCGGGCCGGCCGACCTCGCGGCGTCGCGCGCCATGAAGACCACGCGGGTTGGTGGCGGTCATCCCGACTACCGGGTGGTGGCCGATGCCGGCGCGCCGGATGCGCCGAGGGCGTCCTACCAGCAGGATCTCTGGCACTACACCATCGCCAAGATGGTCGATGCCTGTGCCGCCAACGGCCTGAAGGCCTTTTACGGTCCGTTCGGCGACTTCTCCGATCCGGTGGCCTGCGAGACCCAGTTCCGCAATGCCTTCCTGATGGGCTGCGCCGGCGCCTGGACGCTGCATCCGAGCCAGATCGACATCGCCAAGCGGGTCTATTCGCCCGATCCGGCCGAAGTCGCCTTCGCGGCCAGGATTCTCGCGGCCATGCCCGACGGCACCGGCGCGGTGATGATCGACGGCAAGATGCAGGACGATGCCACCTGGAAACAGGCCAAGGTCATGGTCGACCTCGCCAGGATCGTGGCGGCGAAAGATCCCGATTTCGCGGCCCGCTACGCGTTGTCGCCGGCAGCCGCCGGCAGCACGGCCAACTGAACCAAAAGCACCGCTGGCGCGTATCAGATCAAAGCGCAGCCGGCCCGACCGGCCGGGAGGGCGCCTCGCAGGGTGCCGGCGGCGCGGTCTTTCGTCTCGATTGTGACGGATTCCTGAAGCTTTGGTTGACAGGACGGTATGTTGGCGTTCTTGTCGCGCGCTTCAAATCACCCCGAACCCTTCGCGAGACGCCGAGTGAGCGTAATGGACAAGCCCCGGGTCGCAAAATTCAAGATCGGCCAGGTCGTCCGGCATCGGTTCTATCCGTTCCGGGGCGTGGTGTTCGACGTCGATCCGACCTTCTCCAATACCGACGAATGGTACGATTCGATCCCGAAGGAGATCCGCCCCTCGAAGGATCAGCCGTTCTACCATCTGTTCGCCGAGAACGCCGAGACCGAATACGTCGCCTATGTCTCGGAGCAGAACCTGGAGGCCGACATGAGCGGCGATCCGGTGCGCCACCCGCAGGTCGACGAGGTGTTCGAGCGCGACGAGACCGGCGAATATCACACCCGCCGCTCCGAGCTGCATTGAGCCCCTGCGCATCGCCGCGTTGACCGGCGGGGTTGGCGCCGCTAGCGCTCAACCACGCCCGATCCAAGGCGCGGCCGGTTCTTCCGCATGATCCAGGTTCTCAATCTCGCGATGCCGTTCTTCGGGCTGATCGCGCTCGGCTTCTTCACGGCCCGGTTCAAGGCGTGGCGCGGCACGGCGATCCCGGAATCGGGCCTCGCCTGGATGAACTTCTTCCTGATCTATGTGGCGCTGCCGGCGCTGTTCTACCGGATCCTGGCGAAGACGCCGCTCGAGAAGCTCAACAATGTGCCTTTCGTGGTCGGCACGACGCTGGCGACCTATACGGTCTTCGCCCTCGGCTTTGCCTATGTGATGTGGCGTTCGCGCGGCAATATGCGCTTCGCGACGGTGGCCGGCGTCTGCGCGGCCTATGGCAATATCGGCTATATGGGGCCGGGACTGGCGTTCTCGACCATTGGCCCGGAAGCCGCCGTGCCGGTCGCGCTGATCTTCTGCTTCGACAATATCCTGCTGTTCTCGCTGGTGCCGCTGCTGATGGCGCTGTCGGGTGGCAGCCGGAGGTCGCTCGGCTCGATCATGCTGGAAACGACGGTCGGCATCATCAGCCATCCCTTCATCCTGGCGACGCTTGCCGGCGTGGCATCGGCCATGGTGAAGTTCGAGCCGCCGGAAATGCTCGATCGCCTGCTCGCCTTCCTGCAGTCGGCGGCGGCGCCGGTGGCGCTGTTCACGCTCGGCGTGACGGTGGCGCTGCGGATGGAGAGTTTCGCGGCGCTGGCGCGGGTCGCGACCGCGATTTCACCGATCCTGATCCTGAAGCTGATCATCCATCCGGTGCTGGTGATCGTGATCCTGTCGGCGCTCGGCACGTTCGAGCCCTCCTGGATCTTCACCGCGGCGCTGATGGCCTGCCTGCCGCCGGCGCTCAATGTCTTCATCATTGCCCGGCACTACGACACCTGGGTCGAAGAAGCCTCCAACGCGGTGCTGCTCGGAACCGTCGTTTCGGTGGTGACGCTGACCAGCGTGCTCTATCTGGTGAAGCACGAGATGCTGCCGATCAATCTGTTTCCGGCCTGACACCCCTACGCGGCATGATCGGGCATTTCGCCGCGCATCAGGCGCGGCTGGGCATGGCCCGGCTGCAGGCCCTCGCGCATGAAGGCGCGCCGGAGCGGGCCGACCTGGTCCATCAGCCAGAGGCCCAGGCCGCGCAGGCCGTGAACCGGCATGAAGTCGGACAAGAGCGAGCGGTTCAGGGCGTGAATGGCCAGCGAGCGGCTGACGATGTCGGCGCGCCGGGCGCGGTCATAGGCGTCCATCGCGGCTTCGCCGCCAATATCCGCGCCTGAGGCCAGAACATCGGCGAGGCAGTCGGCCAGAGCGGCGCCGTCGCGCAAACCGAGATTGAGCCCCTGCGCGCCGATCGGCGGGACGACATGGGCGGCCTCGCCGATCAGGGCGGCGCGGAACACGCCGAAGCGCTTCGGCGTGACCACGGAAAGATCGAACCGGCCGCGGCCCGGCTCGACCGTGACCTTGCCGAGGATGGCCTGCGATCGCCGTTCGATCTCGCGCGAGAAGGCGGCATCGTCGAGCGCCAGCATGCGCGCGGCGTCGTCAGGCGTGACGACGCAGACCAGGCTGGAGCGCTGACCGGGCAGGGGCACCAGGGTGAACGGCCCGGTCCTGGTGTGGAATTCGGTCGAGATGTCGTCATGCGGCCGGGAATGGCCGAAATTCGCCGTGACGGCGGTCTGCGGATAACGGGTCTCGACGGTCTCGATGCCCGCGGTCCGGCGCACGATGGACTCGCGTCCATCGGCGCCGGCCACCAGCCGGGCGCTCAGGATACGACCCGACACCAGGGTCGCGGCGACCCCCTCGCTGCCAATCGCGACCGATGTCACGGCCTCGTCGACGACCGGGATGCCGGCGCGGTCCACCGCGGCGCGCAGGCCGGCATTGAGGTCGGCATTGGCAATGTTGTAGCCGAAGGCATCGAGGCCGATCTCGTCCGAGCGTCCCTCGAACAGCGGCGCCCGGATCAGCCGGCCGGTATCGTCGACGAGCCGCATGACGCGCAGCGGCGCGGCCTGGTCGGCGATATCAGGCCAGACGCCGAGGGTCGCCAGCGCCTTGACCGATCCGTCGAGCAGGGCGCTGGTCCGCTGGTCGAGGCCGGCGCGGCGCGGGCCGGCGGCGATGACGGCGCCAAGGCCGGCCGAATGCAGGGCGAGCGCGGCAAACAGGCCGGCGGGGCCCGCGCCGACGATCACCACGTCGGTCCGGTCGTCCGGCGTGGCCGCCGGCTTGGCGATCGTCTTCGGGCGCGTCGCGACCGTTTTGGGCTGCTCGGCGGCTGTCTTGGCGGGCTTGGTGGTCAGGCTCATCATGGGCTTCCGGATGGCCCAGACCTAACACCGTGGCGCTGCCGGTCAAAGCGGTCGATGGTCGCGTTGACGGTTCGCCCGGTCCGCGATCTAACAATCAGGACGCGAGGAGGCTCACGCCTGATGGTCCAGGTCCGAACAGCCGATCGGAGCAAAGCGTGAGCGACACGGGCGCATCCGGGCGTCGGCTGCTGGCCGCCTTTGCCGTCCATGGCTTCACGGCTTGCGGGGCGGTGCTCGGCTTTCTGGCCTTGCAGGCGGCGGTCGACAGGCGCTGGGCCGTGATGTTCGCCTGGCTGGCGGTGGCGCTGCTGGTCGACGGCATCGACGGCACGCTGGCGCGCGCGGCCAGGGTCAAACAGGTGCTGCCGCGCTTTTCCGGCGACATCCTGGACCTCGTGGTGGATTTCCTGACCTATGTGATGGTGCCGACCTATGCCCTGGTGGCCGGCGGGCTGCTGCCATCAGGCCATGAGCTGGTTTTCGCGGCGCTTATTCTCATTTCCTCGGCGTTCTATTTCGCCGATGCCGAGATGAAGACGGCGGAAGGCGGCTTTCGCGGCTTTCCGGCGGTCTGGAACGGCGTGATCTTTCTGTTCTTCGTGTTCCGGCCGGGGCCTTGGCAAACCGCCGCGGCCGTCGTCGTGCTGGCGGCGGCGACCTTCGCGCCGATCGTGGTGATCCACCCGTTCCGGGTCGCCCGGTTGCGCGCCCTGACGCTTGTCGTGCTCACGGTGTGGGCCCTGGCGTCGATCGCAACGCTGGTCGCCGATCTCGCGCCGGGGCCCTGGGTGACGCTACCGCTCGCCGCGACCAGCCTCTATCTCCTCGGCATAGGCCTGTTGTTCGGCAAGGCACGGCCGGCGCGCTAGGGCAGGTTCGACTTGCTCAGGATCGTATCCGGAGGCCTCGCTAGCCGGCTTAAGGATCAGTGGCCGGCCGGCTCGAGCGTTGCGACAATGCGCTCTATCGCTGTCGCCAGAGAAATCGTGCCGCGCCGGTGTTCGTAGCCGTCCTGGTGCATGAACAGGCCGTTGGCGATTGCCTCATACATGCCGAGAAGCGCGCTCGCCACCTCGGCGGGCACGCCTGCCTCGGCGAGCAGCGCGGCGCGGCGCTCCGGCGGCACCGGCACCGGCACCACCGGGCGGCCGAGAACCTCCGCGAAGGCCGCCGCCACGTCGCCGGCGCTCCAGTCTTCCGGTCCGGCGAGCTCGACGACCCGCTTCCCGGTCCATTCCTCGCACAGCAGGGTTGCCGCCGCCCGCCCGACATCGATCGTGCTCACCATCGGGATTTTCTGCGAGGGCTCGAGAAAGCTCGGCAGCACGCTTTCCGACATGACGGTTTCCGCCACCTCGCCCCAGGTCTCGACAAAATAGCCCGACCGCAGGAAGGTGGTCGTCGGTGCCACCCCGTCAAGCAGTGCCTCGAACCGGTTGAGGGTGGCGATGACGCCGGTACCGGAGGCATGCTGGGCTCCGATCGACGACAGGACAACGGCCTTGGGCAGACGCGCCCGGCGTGCCGCATCGGCCAGCGCCGCGCCGAGTTCTTCCGTGCGCGCATAGGGATCACCGCTCACCGGCGGCGGATTGACCAGGAACGCTGCCGACGCGCCGTTGAGCGCATCGGCCATCGCGTCGGCATCCTCCATGTGCGCGACGGCCACCTCCGCGCCGAGGGCTGTCCATGTTTCACCCTGTTCCTTGCGACGCAGGACGACACGCACGGCCTCGCCGCGTTCGATGAGGGCGCGCGCCGTCTCGCCGCCGGCGCGTCCGTTTGCTCCAAACACAACATGCATGATGGTCACTCCGTCAGTTCGCTCGATAGCGGAACCGATAGGCGCGGGATTTCCATGCGTCCAATGCATGACGTATATAGTCAGCATGCGCGAAGTGGATTTACGCCGGATCGATCTCAACCTGCTGGTGGCGCTCGAGGCGCTGCTGGACGAGAAGAACGTCACGCGGGCCGCCCTGCGGCTCGGCATGAGCCAGCCGGCCGCCAGCCGAGCGCTCGGGCGATTGCGCGCGCTGTTTTCGGACGCGCTGCTGGTCGATGGGCCGGGCGGCTACATCCTCAGCGCCCGTGCCGAAGAGGTGCGCCCGGTGCTGCGCAGGATATTGGCAGGGGTTGGAGAAATATTGGAGGCGAACGCGTTCGATCCCGCGACGGCGACGGGTCGAATCCGGCTTCTCATGCCCGATCTCCAGGCCGCCGTGCTCACGCCGCATCTGCTCGCCCGCCTCGCCCGCGAGGCACCGTCCCTCGATCTCGATATTGTCGCGCCGGGCACGAACGGGATCGAAGCGCTGGAGCAGGGTGCCGCGGACGCGATGGTGGCGCTGATCGACGAGGCGCCGGCCGGCATCCAGCGCCGCCGCCTTTATGACGAAGAACTGGTGACGCTGATGCGGGCGCATCACCCCGCGCTCGCCGGAAAACTCACGCTCGACCGCTTTCTGGCGCTTGAGCATATCGTGGTGAGCGTCACCGGCGTCGGGCCTGCACCGGTCGATGAGGTGCTTGCGCGGATGGGGCGAACGCGACGGGTGAAGCTGCGCGTGCCGAACTTCTTCGCGGCCGTCGAGATCGCCGCTCGCTCCGACCTGATCATGACCCTGCCGTCGAGCCTGGCACGAGCGGCCGCCGACATGAGGCGCTTCGTATCGTTGCCGCCGCCGCTCGATCTTGGCAGTTTCACGATGAGCCTCGCCTGGCACGCGCGCCAGCAAGACGCGCCCAGGCACATCTGGTTGAGACGCGCCATTGTCGCGGCGGCGATGGATATGTCATCGGCGATTGCCGTTAAAAGCTAAAGGCCGCAAGGCCGGCCATCGGTCGCGCGCGGCTCGCCTGAGCATATCCGCCTTGCCGCCAGCCTCCGCAGCCGCCTAGGCTTCGTTCCGGCCGGCGCAAACGCTGGCCACCAGCGGCCAGGTTCCGAACCGGCCCTGGGCACCGCGTTGAGGGGCAGGCCAATTCTTTGTCGATGAACTTGCGAACCCTCACCTATTTCGCCGCGGTGGTTGAGGAAGGTTCGATTTCTCGGGCCGCATTGCGCCTGCGGGTTGCCCAACCGGCATTGAGCCTTCACATCCTCAACCTCGAGCAGGAACTCGATACGGAATTGCTGCATCGCACCGCGCGCGGCGTGACAACAACCGAGAGCGGGGCACGTCTCTATCAGCACGCACGGGACATTCTGGCCAAAGTCGACTTGGCGCGAGAAGAGGTGAGGGGTCACGCGGCATCGGCTGTCGGCGACGTGGTTCTGTCGATGACGCAGTCCATCGCAAAAGTGCTCGCGCTGCCGGTCTTCCGGCGCGTGGCGTCAGAGCTTCCCCGCGTCTCGCTGCGCTTCAGCGAAAGCAATACGGGTCATGTCCCAACCCTGCTGCGACAGCGCCAGATTGATCTCGGCATCACCTTCAGAGCGCAGAAGGATCCGGCCATTCACGAAGAGCCGCTGGTCGAAGAGGACCTCTATCTGATCAGCCCGGCCGATAAACGCGGCAACAAACGCCAACCAAACGTCACGCTCGACGACGTCGCAAAGCTGCCGCTGATCCTGCCTGGTCGCCCCCACAGCTTGCGCGAGCTGATCGACGGCTATGCAAGGAAGAACCGGCTTTCCCTTGATGTCGTTGGCGAGGTCGACGCGGTGCCTCAGCTGAAGGATTTCGTCGCTGCGGAGGTCGGGCATACGATCCTGACGCAAGCCTCGGTCCAGGCCGAGCTCGCCGATGGCAGCCTGGGCGCGAGGCGCATCATCGAGCCCGTCATTTCCCGACGCGTCATCTTATGCCGATCCAGCGAAATTCCTCCGACGCGGGCCACCGTCGCGGTCGAGGCGCTGCTCATCGCGACGGCGCGGCACCTGGTCGATGAAAAACGGTGGCCTGGACGTTTCGTGGGTAGCCATAACAAAGCGGTATGACTCCCAGATCGACTCTGTCTTATCCAGCCAGGCCGCCCTCGGATACGAGTTGATGGCTGGATGTCCAGCGCTCCTCTCCTTCGACCAGAGTTAGCGATGGCTTTGTTAAGTGGCGTCCGAGTGGTTGAGCTCGGCCAAATTCTTGCGGCGCCCTTTGCCGCGGAGATCCTTGGTGATCTCGGAGCCGATGTCATCAAGGTGGAGAAGCCCAAGGGGGGCGACGATGCGCGCGGTTGGGGCCCGCCCTATTGGGAAGGCGACGCAGCGCTGTTTCACCAGATGAACCGCAACAAGCGCAGTGTGGTGCTCGATCTCAAAACGCCCCAGGGTCTTCAAAGCATTGTCGCGCTGATCGGCACGGCCGACGTCTTCGTTCACAACCTGAGGCCGGGAGCAGCCGAGGCGCTCGGCCTTGGCGCCAAGGCCTTGCGCGAGAAATATCCAAGCCTGGTTTACGCGGATATCGGTGCCTTCGGTCATAAGGGACCGCTCAACAAGCGGCCCGGCTACGAACTCCTTGTTCAAGCCTTCAGCGGCGTCATGAGCATCACGGGAGAGCCAGGCGGGATGCCGGTTCGAACCGGCCCTTCGATCAACGACCTGGGCGCCGGCATGTGGGCCGCGATCGGGATATTGGCAGCGCTGAACAATCGCGCCAGGACCGGAGAAGGCTGCCTGCTGCAAACCTCGCTGTTCGAAACCGCGCTCTGCTGGGCAGGGATCCCGATCGCCAATCATCTCGCATCGGGGGCTCGGCCCGAGCGCATGGGCTCCGGTCATCCGTCGGTTGTGCCCTACGGCGCATTTCCGACCGCAACCGGCCCGTTGATCGTCGCCGCGGGCAACGATCGATTGTTTGCGCGATTGGCCGAGGCCCTTGGCAATCCGCAATGGGCTCAGGACGATCGTTTCGCCAGGAATGACGGACGTGTGCGGGCCCGCACGGCGCTCGAAAACCTGATCGCTGGCGCCCTGGCACAGAGGCCCCGCGACGAATGGATTTCGCTCTTCGAGGCGAAGGGAATTCCTTGCGCGCCGATCATGGAGATCCCGGAAGCCCTGGCGCACCCGCAAACGCTTTCGCTGGAGATCATGCAGGACACTCCCGACAGCGAGACCATCAAGCTTGTCGGGCTACCGCTATCGATCAATGGGAAACGGCCTGCGCCGCGGCGGCGGCGTCTCGAGCTCGGTGCGGACACGGCCGACGTGCTGCAAGCGCTGAAGACTGACCAGCGATGCGGGCGAACGCAGCCCAAAACACTTGCCGGAAACGAGACAAGCAAATGACAGGAATTTCAAGGCGCGGCGTCGTGGCTGGTGGACTGTCCTTGATGGCGACGCGCGCTCGCGCATCGGCTGATTGGCCGACCCGGCCGATCAAGATCGTTGTCCCGTTTGCTCCCGGAGGGCCGACGGACTTCGTTGCTCGCCTTGTTGCAAGAGCCCTGAGCGAACCGCTTGGACAGCAGGTCTTTGTCGAGAACCGGGCCGGGGCAACCGGCAACATCGGAGCACAAGCCGTCGCCGACGCGGACCCCGACGGTTACACGCTGCTTCACACCACCATTGCGACGCAGGCGCTCAATCCGATTCTCATGCCAGCGTCCAGGCTTCGGCCTCTGAACGACTTCGTTCCGGTCGGAACCACCGCAGCCCTGCCGAACGTCCTCGTGGTTCAGCCGAAGAAGCACGATATCAAGACGGTTCAGGAACTGGCCGAGCTTGGCCGCAGGCAGCCCAGGGGATTGAGCTTCGGGACATTCGGACACGGCACCTCGCCCCACATCCTGAGCCTGCTCTTTCAGAAGAAGGCCGCGTTCGAAGCCGTTCCGGTTGCCTATCGCGGGAGCGCTCCGGCCCTCACCGACATTCTCTCCGGACAGCTGGATTTTCTGTTCGACAACATCACGACATCGGCGGAGCAGATCCGCGCGGGCACCATCCGCGGGCTCGCCGTGACGTCGGCATCTCGTTCTTCCGTGCTTCCCGAGATTCCGACGATGAAAGAAGCAGGCTTCGATGGCTTCGACCTGGATTTCGGGTTTTCATTGATGGCGCCCGCCAAAATTCCAGCTGACGTCCTGGCGCGATTGCAGGACGCTTTCGACCCTATCGCGAGCGGGGCGGACTATGCGGACGCGTTGAGGCTCCGCGGCGCGGATGCTCTTGTCGTGCCGCGCGCCGAACTCCCACGATTCCTGGAACGTGCGACCGACACGTGGATGAACGTCGCACGGCAGATCGGTCTCGGCCCGGCGACCTAGCACCGCTGCTCGGTGAGTATGGCTCCTTGACTGGATAGGCGCAGCGCTGATGGAGACAGCGGCGCAATGGCGGCTTGGCACCGCTTCCTCATGCTGGCACCACGTCGTCTTGCCCGGGCTTGTCCCGGGCATCCACGCATTCATCCGCTCGCGGCAATCAAGTCGTGGATGGCCGGGACAAGCCCGGCCAAGACGAGAATTGTCCTCGGGTGCGCGGGCACTGGATCGACCGGGCGCAGGATCCGCGCCGTGGCCCAGCACACCGTGACGTCAACACATCGTCTTGCCCGGGCCTGTCCCCGGCATCCGAGCATTGATCGGCTCGCGGCAATCAATCCGTCATGACCACTGTGCAGTGGCACTAGCGCCTATTTCGAATTCAAGGTGGCCTGAATGTCATACATCCAATATCGCGTCGAAAACCACGTTGCGCGCATCGTTCTCAATCACGCTCCGGCCAATGCGCTGAGCCTGCCGATGGTCGAAAATCTGCTCGCTCACCTGGCCGAGGCGCGCGCCGATGACGACGTCCGCGCTGTCGTTCTCGAAAGCGCCATAGCGCGCCGATTCAGTGCAGGGCTGGATATCAATATTATCAGCGGTGGCCACGGCGAGAGTATTCACGCGCTGCTGCGAAAACATTACGTCGAGCTGTCCGAGGCACAATACCATCTTGGCAAGCCGTCCATCGCAGCGGTCAACGGTGCGGCACGCGCCGGCGGCATGACGCTGGCGATCTCGAACGACGTCCTGATCGCCGGCAAGAGCGCCACGTTTGGTTACCCGGAAATCGATGTCGGGCTGATCCCGGCGATCCATTTCGGGCATCTTCATCGTATCGTTGGAAAGCACCGTGCCTTCGAGCTTCTGTTCACCGGCCGCACCTTCTCGGCCCAGGAGGCCTGTGACCTTGGCTTGGTCAGCCGCGTCGTCGATGACGACAAAGTCGTCGATGCGGCCCTCGAGCTCGCCCATGCCTTTGCCGAGAAGCCGCCAGGCATCATGAAGCTTGCACGCAACGCGTTCATGCGCGCGACCGATACCAGGAGTGAGATCAGCCATGCGGTCGAAAGCTTCTGCAGCGCAATCAATACGGATGAAGCGCGTGCCGGCCTGGCTGCTTTTTTGGACAGGAAAGCCGGAAATTCCACGGCCGATGACCCGCGATTCAACGCAGTGGTCGCCAGCTCCAGCCGCTAGGCCTCGCCAAGGGCCAGGCGCGCGTCGGCCGCGACCATCGCGGTCTCGACCGTCTCGGTCATCAGGATCCGCGGCTCGCGCAGTCCGAAATGGCCGAGCGCCTTGGCGACCGAGGGGTTGGCGCCGGCAATGATCATGGTGGTGCCGGCGCGCTCCAGCTTGTGGGCGAAGGTCTCCAGCGTATAGGCGCCGGTCGTGTCGAGGAACGGTACGCCCGCCATGTCGAGGACGAAGATCCTCGGCATCCGGCCGAGCCGGTCGAACACCGCGCCGACGGTGCCGGCCGCGCCGAAGAAGAACGCGCCGCTCAGTCGGTAGACCAGGATATCCTTGTCGCTGGCGATCGCCGGATCGAAGGCCGGATGGCGGTGGCTGCTGTCGGCGACGTCTTCGTCGACGACAGGCATTTCGGTCTCGACCTGGATGGCTTCCGCCATGCGGTGCATGAACAAGAGCGCGCCGAGCACGATGCCAACCCCGATGCCGGCGGTCAGGTCGACGAAGACGGTGAGCAAGAAGGCCGCCAGCAGCACCACCGCGTCGCCGCGCGATGCTCTCATCAGCGACCAGAACTCGCGCTTCTCGGCCATGTTCCAGGCGACCACGGCGAGCACGGCTGCCAGCGTCGCCAGCGGCACATAGGCCATCAGCGCCCCGGCAAAGGCCAGGACGATGAACAGGAAGACCGCGTGCAGCACGCCGGCAACCGGACCGCGCGCGCCGGCGCGGACATTGGTGGCGGTGCGCGCGATGGTGCCGGTCACCGGCAGGCCGCCGAACAGGGCGGAGGCCATGTTGGCGATGCCTTGCGCGACCAGTTCACAATTCGACCGGTGACGCCGGCCGGTCATGCCGTCGGCGACAACCGCCGACAGCAGCGATTCGATGCCGCCGAGCAAGGCGATGGCGATCGCCGGCACCAGCAGTTCACGGATGCGGCCAAGCGACAGGCCGGGCAGGCCGTGCCAGGCGATGCCCGATGGCAAGGCGCCGAAGCGCGAGCCAATGGTTTCGACCGGCCAATGGGCGAGGGCGGCCGCGACCGAACCGGCGACCACCGCGATCAGGAACCCCGGCCAGGCCGGCCTGAACCGCCTGAGGCCGAGGATCAGTCCGAGCGAGACCAGCGTCACGCCGATGGCGAAACCGTTGACGGTCGGCAGCGCCGCCCACAGCACCGGCAGCTTGTGCAGCACTTCGGGCGGTTCGCGGCCGGCGAGGCCGAGCCCCAGGAGGTCGCGGACCTGAGCGACAAAAATGATCACGGCGATGCCGGAGGTGAAGCCGACGGTGACCGGATAGGGGATGTATTTGATATAATTGCCGAGCCGGAGCAGGCCGACCGCGATCAGCATGAGCCCGGCCATGAAGGTGGCGATGACCAGGCCGTCATGACCATGGATCGCGATGGTGCTGGCGACCAGCGGGATGAAGGCGCCGGCCGGCCCGCCGATCTGGAAACGCGATCCGCCGAGCGCCGAGATGATCAGTCCGCCGATAATGGCTGTTATCAGCCCCTTGTCGGGTGTCGCGCCGGAGGCGATGGCAATCGCCATGGACAAGGGCAGGGCGACGATCGCGACGGTCAGCCCGGCGATCGCATCGGTGCGCAGGTCGCGCGATCCGTAGCCCTCGCGCAGCACCGTGACGAGCTTCGGCGTGAACAGATCGGCAAAAGACGGTTGGACCGGACGGACGGGGGGCATGGCGCGAATCGGTGGCGGTGCCCATGAGCCTAGCGGCTGGCGCCGGAGCCGCTGCTTCCGGGTCATACCGGAGGCGGCGAGAGATCGCGGCGGCGATCGGGCGGGCCACAGATTCCGCTTTGCGCGGCCCCTGATCTCCGGCACATTTTGCGCTCAGAGGAATGCCATGCCGGGATATCTGACGACCCATGTTCTCGATACCGCGGCCGGCCGGCCGGGGGCGGGGATCAGCTACCGGCTGTACCGGCTCGACGGCGCCGGCCGCAGCCTGGTCGCCGAGGGCGCGACCAATGCCGATGGCCGCGCCGACACGCCGCTGCTGACGCCGAAGACGATCGCGCCCGGGCCTTATGCCCTAGAGTTCGACGTCGCGGCCTATCACCGGTCGGCCGGGGTGGCGCTGACCGACCCGCCGTTCCTGGATGTCGTCGAACTGCGGTTCGGCGTTTCCGCCCTCGACCAGCATTACCACGTGCCCTTGCTGCTCTCGCCCTATGGCTATTCGACCTATCGGGGATCATGACGCGCGCAACACGCCCGCTCCGCTTCCTGCATCGGGGCCAGACCGTCGAAATCGACCGGTTCCAGCCGATGACCACGCTGCTGGACTGGCTGCGCATCGAGAAGCGCCTGACCGGAACCAAGGAAGGCTGCGGCGAAGGCGACTGCGGCGCCTGCACGGTGGCGCTCGGCCGCATCAAGGCCGGCCGCCTTGTCTATGAGCCGGTGAATGCCTGCATCCTGCTGCTCGGCCAGGTCGACGGCTGCGAGGTGGTGACCGTCGAGGACCTGGCCGAGGGCAGTGCGCTGCATCCGGTGCAGGACGCCATGGTCAGGCATCACGGCTCACAATGCGGTTTCTGCACGCCGGGCTTCGTGATGAGCCTGTTCACGCTCTACCAGGACGGCGGCGCGGTGACCGGCGGCCGCGAGGCGGTGCTGACGCGGATCGCCGGCAATCTCTGCCGTTGCACCGGCTACCGGCCGATCGTCGATGCGGCGCTGGAGGCCTGCGCCGCGCCGGCGGGCGATGTCTTTCATGCACGCGAAGCCGCGACGGCACAGGCGCTGTCGGCTCTCGCCGACGACCGGGACGTGCTGGTCGGCGACGAAGCATCGTTTTTTGCCGCGCCCCGGTCGCTCGACGGCCTTTGCGCCCTGATGACCCGTCACCCCGACGCTGTCCTGGTCGGCGGCGCGACCGATGTCGGCCTGTGGATCACCAAGCAACTCAAGACCTTGCCAAGGCTTGTTCACACCGGACGGGTGGCCGAACTCCGGCAGGTCGTCGACGCCGCCGAGGGTCTCACGATCGGTGCCGCGGTGACCTATGCCGAGGCCGAGCAGGCGCTTGCCGCCTTCGACCCGGATGTCGCCGTCTGGGCCAACCGGCTCGGATCGGTCCAGGTTCGCGCCACCGGCACGATCGGCGGCAATATCGCCAATGGCTCGCCGATCGGCGACAGCCCGCCCTTGCTGATCGCGCTCGGCGCGACGCTGCATCTCAGGCGCGGCGCTGCCGAACGGTCGCTGCCGCTGGAGGATTTCTTCCTGGCCTATGGCCGGCAGGACCGCGCGGCCGACGAGATCGTCACCCATGTCGTGGTGCCGCGGCCCGGCCCGGACGACCATTTGCGCGCCTTCAAGATCGCCAAGCGCAACGACCAGGACATTTCCTCGGTCATGGGTGCGCTGAAGCTCAGCCTTGATGGCCGCAGGATTCGGGCGGTGCGGGTGGCTTTTGGCGGCCTCGCCGGTGTGCCGAAGCGGGCTGCGACCGTCGAGGCGGCGCTGACCGGGCTCGATATCGACGATCGCGCGGCCTGCGACGCGGCGATATCGCGGCTTGCCGATGATTTCCAGCCGATGGACGACCACCGGGCGTCAGCGCGTTATCGCAGCCTCGTCGCGGTCAACCTGCTGCGCAAGGCGCTGGCGGAAATCGTCTCGGGCCGGCGCGACGAGACGCGGATCAGTCATCTCAGGGATGCCGGTCATGCCGCCTGAACCCGCCCCTGGCAACGTCGAGAAACGCCAGACCGCTGAGCGTCATGTCCATCAGGCCGTGCAGCATGATGCCGCCGAGCGGCATGTGCAGGGCTCGGCGCCCTATATCGACGATGTCAGGGAACCCGAGGGGACGCTGCACGTCGCGCCCGGCGGCTCGCCGGCCGCCTGCGGGCGGATCAGGCGGCTCGAGCTCGCCGATGTGGCGACCGCGCCCGGCGTCGTCGCCGTGCTGACCGCCAGGGACATTCCCAATGTCAACGACGTCAGCCCGGTGGCCGGCGACGATCCGCTGTTCGCCGTCGACCGGGTGGAATTCCAGGGCCAGGTGATCTTTGCCGTGGTGGCCGAAACGCGCGACGCGGCGCGCCGCGCGGTGGCGCGGGCGATCATCGAGATCGACGAGGAGGTGTCGCTCGTCTCGGTCGACGACGCCCTGGCGGCCAATGCCGATATCATGGCGGATTACGCGTTCCGGCGCGGCGACGCCGAGGCGGTCCTGGCGGCAGCGGCGCAGCGCATCGACGGACGTTTGAGGATCGGCGGCCAGGAGCATTTCTACCTGGAGGGCCAGGCGGCGCTGGCCGTGCCGGAGGAGGGCGGTTGCTACACCGTGCATTCCTCCACCCAGCATCCGAGCGAAGTGCAGCATGTGGTCGCGCGGGTTCTCGGCATCGCCGATGCGGCGGTGGCGGTCGAGGTCCGGCGCATGGGTGGCGGCTTCGGCGGCAAGGAAAGCCAGGCGAGCGGCTGGGCCGCCATGGCGGCGCTGGCCGCGCGGCTGACCGGACGGCCGTGCAAGGTCCGGCTCGACCGCGACGATGATTTCATCATGACCGGCAAGCGGCATGATTTCATCGCCGGTTATCGTTGTGCCCATGACCTTGACGGCCGGGTCACCGCGGTGGCGGTCGATTTCGCCAGCCGCTGCGGCTACAGCCACGACCTGTCGTCGTCGATCAACGACCGCACCATGTTCCACGCCGACAATGCCTATTATTACCCCGATGTCGCGATCCATTCGCGCCGGATGAAGACCAATACCGTGTCGAATACGGCGTTTCGCGGCTTCGGCGGCCCGCAGGGCATGCTGTTCGCCGAACGCCTGATGGACCGGATCGCCTGGGCGCTCGACCTCGATCCGCTCGATGTGCGCTACCGCAACCTCTATGGCACCGGCGACCGGAACATCACGCCCTATGGCATGACGGTCGAGGACAATATCGCGGCCGAGGTGATGCGCGAGCTCGAGACGACGGCGGATTATCGCGCGCGCCGCGCCGGCATCGCCGCCTTCAATGCCGACAATACGGTGCTGAAGAAGGGGCTGGCGCTGACGCCGGTCAAATTCGGCATCTCCTTCACCACCACCTTCCTCAACCAGGCGGGCGCCCTGGTCCATGTCTATCAGGACGGTTCGGTGCATCTGAACCATGGCGGCACCGAGATGGGCCAGGGCCTGTTCATCAAGGTGGCGCAGGTGGTGGCGGAGGAATTCGGCATCGCGCTCGACCGGGTGAAGATCACTGCGACCCATACCGGCAAGGTGCCGAACACCTCGCCGACCGCGGCCTCCTCGGGCACCGACATGAACGGCATGGCGGCGAAGAACGCGGCGGCCGAGATCAAGGCGCGGCTCGCCGAGTTCATCGCCCGCGACTGGCAGGTGCCGGTCAGCACCATCCTGTTCGGCGACGACCAGGTCCGCTCCGGCGATCAGGTCCTGTCTTTCGGCGAGGTGGTGAAAAAGGCCTATCTGGCGCGCACCCATCTCTCCGCCGCCGGCTTCTACGCCACGCCCAAGATCACCTGGGACCGGCCCAAGGCGACCGGCCGGCCATTCTTCTATTTTGCTTATGGCGCGGCCTGCGCCGAGGTGACGGTGGACAGCTGGACCGGCGAATTCACGCTCGACCGCGTCGATATCCTGCATGATGTCGGAAAATCGCTGAACCCGGCGATCGATATCGGCCAGATCGAAGGCGGTTTCGTGCAGGGCATGGGCTGGCTGACCATGGAAGAGCTGGTCTACGACGCCAAGGGCCGGCTCCGGACCCATGCGCCGTCGACCTACAAGATCCCGACGGCGCGCGACGTGCCGGCCGATTTTCGCGTCGCCTTTTTCGATCACGCCAATCGCGAGGCGACGATCTACCGGTCGAAGGCGGTCGGCGAGCCGCCGCTGATGCTCGCCAATGCGGTGTTCTCGGCCATTGGCGACGCTATTCATGCCTTGAATCCGGCTCATGCTGTCGATCTTGACGCGCCCGCCACGCCTGAGGCCATCCTGTTTGCCTGCGAGGCGCAGCGCGCCGCGCGTGGAGGCTGAGACATGGAGATCTGGCCGCGCATCGAGGCGATGATCAAGGCGCATGGTTCATGCGCCCTGGTCAGCCTTGTTGCCGCCCGCGGCTCGACCCCGCGGGAGGCCGGCGCGCGCATGATCGTCAGGCCCGACGGGGCGTTTCACGGCACGATCGGCGGCGGCGCGCTGGAATGGCAGGCGCTGGCCAGGGCCCAGGCGGTGCTGGCGCAGGCCGAGCGGTCGACCGTGACGATCGACCAGGCGCTGGGGCCGGATCTTGGCCAATGCTGCGGCGGCCATGTGCGGCTGACCATCGAGGCCTTCGATGTCAGCGACCTCGCCGAGATCGGCCTGCTTGCCGCGGCCGAGCGCGCCGGGCCCTTTTCGGTCGCCGTCCGGCGGGACCCTGGCGGCCGGACGATCCGGCGCATGGTCGAGCCTGAGGTGGGCGAGGGTCCGGCGATCGCCAACCGGGATATCGAAAGCTTCGGCGAGCGGCCACCCACCATCCTGTTGTTCGGCGCCGGCCATGTCGGCCGGGCCCTGGTGCTGGCGCTGGCGCCGCTGCCGTTCCGGGTCGTCTGGTGCGACGAGCGGCCCGGCGCCTTTCCAGCGCCGATCCCGGGCCATGTCGAACCGACCGCCGGGCCGGCGCGCGCGGTGCTGGCCAAGGCCGGGGCCGGCGTCCAGGTGCTGGTGATGACCCATAGCCATCAGCTCGATCTCGACATTGTCGCCGCCGCGCTCACCCATGCCGGCGTCGCCGGCGTCGGGTTGATCGGCTCGGCCACCAAACGGGCGCGCTTTGCCAAGCGCCTGGCCGAGATGGGCGTGCCGGCGCAGCGCATCCGCGCCTTGCGCTGCCCGATCGGCATGGCCGGGATTTCAGGCAAGGAACCGGCTGTCATCGCCGCCTCGATCGCCGCCGAATGCCTCATCCTGCGCGAGGCACTGGCCGCGCCGGGCCACACCAGACTTCACGCCCGCCGACCCGCCTGACCCCCTAGAGCCGTTCCTGGACCCATCATGGATTTTGCCCTCGCCGCCGATTGGCTCAACCTGCTGTCGCGCTGGTTTCACATGACGGTCGGCATTACCTGGATCGGCACGAGCTTCTATTTCATGTCGCTCGACTACCAGCTGAAGGCCAAACCCGCCGGCGCGCCGGGACCCGACGGCACCGCCTGGGAGGTCCATGGCGGCGGCTTCTATCATGTCGACAAATATCTGGTGGCCCCCGCCAACCTGCCGCCGGACCTGATCTGGCACCGTTGGGCGGCCTATCTCACCTGGGTTTCCGGCTTCATCCTGCTGGCCGTGCAATATTACTGGAACGCCCGCGGGTTCCTGATCGACCCGGCGGTGGCGGCGCTGGAGCCCTGGCAGGCGATCGGCCTGTCGCTCGCGTCGATCGTGGCCGGCTGGCTCGTCTACGACACGCTCTGCCGTTCGGGCGTGGCCAATTACCCGACCCTGTTGTCGGTGATCGTGTTCGTCCTGATCGTCGGTGCCGCCTGGGCCTTCTCCCAGGTCTTTTCCGGCCGCGGCGCCTTCATCCATGTCGGCGTGTTCATCGGCACGATCATGGCGGCCAATGTCTTCCTGGTGATCATTCCGAACCAGAAGATCGTGGTCGGCGACCTGATCGCCGGGCGCCGGCCGGATCCGAAATATGGCAAGATCGGCAAGACCCGCTCGACCCACAACAATTACCTGACCCTGCCGGTGCTCCTGATGATGGTGTCGAACCATTATCCGATGCTCTACGGGCATCCGGCGTCGTGGCTGGTGGTCGCCTTCATCGTCGTCTGCGGCGCGCTGGTGCAGCACACGATCAACCGCCACGAGGCCGGCGACCCCTGGGCCAGCTATGGCTGGGCGGTGCCGGTGGCGGCGATCGCCCTGATCTGCATGATTTTCGTCACCGCCCAGCGGCCGCAGCTCGACCTTGCCGCCGCCGGCAAGGTGAGCGAGGCGCGGGCGCTCGACATCACGATCCGGCACTGCGCCGCCTGCCATGCGCGCCAGCCGAAACATGCGGGCTTCACCGAAGCGCCGAAAGGCGTCACTCTGGAGACGTCAGCCGACCTCAGGCGTTTTTCGGGAGCCATCGTGCAGCAGACCGTGCAATCGAAAGCCATGCCGCTCGGCAACGAGACCGGCATGACCGACCCCGAACGCGCCGAGCTCGGTGCCTTCCTGGCGAGCGCCCGGTAATGGCCAGCCACGATATCGAACGGCTCGGCGCCCGCGCCGAGGCCATGCTGGAAGAACTGGCCGCGATTTCCGAGGAACCGGACCGGCTGACCCGGCGCTTCCTGACGCCGGAACACAAGCGCGCGGCCCATCTGGTCGGCCAGTGGATGGCCGAAGCGGGCATGAGCGTCGCCGAGGATGCGTTGGCCACCGTCCGCGGCCATTATGCCGGCGAGGGCGAGGCCGCCGGCGCCAATGCCGTGCCCCGGCTGCTGGTCGGGTCGCATATCGATACGGTGATCAATGCCGGCAAATATGACGGCATGCTCGGCGTGGTGGCCGGCATCCTGGCGGTCGAGCATTTCCGCGATCAGGACCGGCGCTTTCCCTTCGCGGTCGACGTGCTGGCCTTCGGCGACGAGGAGGGCAGCCGCTTTCCGACCGTGCTGTCGTCGTCGGCCGCTCTGGCCGGACAGTTCGAGAGCCGCTGGCTGCCTGGCCTCGACGGCGACGGCATCCCGCTCGAGCAGGCGATGCGCGACTATGGCCTCGATCCGCAGGCCGTCGCCGCGGCCGCCATGAGGCGCGACGAGGCGCTCGCCTATGTCGAGGTCCATATCGAGCAGGGGCCGGTGCTGGAACATCAGGACGCGCCGCTCGGCGTCGTCACCTCGATCGCCGGGCAGTTCCGCTCGCGTGTCACGGTGCGCGGCATGGCTGGCCATGCCGGCACGGTGCCGATGGCGATGCGCCAGGATGCGCTGGTCGCGGCAGCCGAAATGGTGGTTGCCGCGGAGGCCATCGCCAGGGAGCGCCCGGAGGCGGCGATGGTCGCGACCGTCGGCACCATGAAGGTCATGCCGGGTGCCGCCAATGTCGTGCCCGACATCGTCGAATTCGTGCTCGACCTGAGGGCCTCGTCGGATGCGCCCCGGGTGAAGGCGCTCGCCGAATTCACCCACCGGTGCGAGAAGATCGCCGCGGCGCGGGGCTGCTCGGTCACGCTGGAGACCTATCACGACTGTGCGACCGCGGCCTGCGCGCCCTGGCTGCAACAGGGCCTGGCGCGCAGCCTGGAACAGCTCGGCCTGCCGGCGCCGCGGCTGGTCTCGGGGGCCGGCCATGACGGCCAGTCGATGAGCAAGCTCACCGATTTCGCCATGCTGTTCGTGCGCTGCAAGGGCGGTATCAGCCACAATCCGGCGGAGTTCGCCGGCATCAGGGATATGGGGCTGGCGGTCGCGGCGCTGATCACATTCATCGAGAATTTCGATCCGGCCGGACACCGGGCCTGAGCGGCGGCAGGGCAGACGCGACCATTGGACGGGGCTGCGGGCCTTGCGAAACCGGCGCCAAGCCGCCTAATGAGACACGACAATCGCGTCGGGATGAGCCATGGCCACGCTGATCGACACCCTGAGCCGAGACAACCGTCCGCGGCATCCTGAAAAGGCGCATCGGCCGGATCAGCCGATCCAGCGCAAGCCGGACTGGATTCGGGTCAAGGCGCCGGGCTCGCCGAAATGGGCCGAGACCAACCGGATCGTCAAGGAAAACGGCCTGGTCACCGTCTGCGAGGAGGCCGGCTGCCCGAATATCGGCGAGTGCTGGGAAAAGAAGCACGCCACCTTCATGATCATGGGCGACACCTGCACGCGCGCCTGTTCGTTCTGCAACGTCAAGACCGGCATGCCCGGCGCGCTCGATCCGCATGAGCCGGAGCACACCGCGATCGCGGTCGAGAAGCTCGGCCTGGAGCATGTCGTCATCACCTCGGTCGATCGCGACGACCTCGCCGATGGCGGGGCGGACCATTTCGCCAAGGTGATCCACGCCATCCGGGCGCGCGCGCCGAAAACCACGATCGAGATCCTCACCCCCGATTTCCTGCGCAAGGATGGCGCGCTCGAGGTGGTGGTGGCGGCCCGTCCCGACGTGTTCAACCACAATCTCGAGACCGTGCCGTCGAAATATCTGAAGGTTCGTCCCGGCGCGCGCTATTTCCACTCGATCCGGCTGTTGCAGCGGGTGAAGGAGATGGACCCGACCATCTTCACCAAGTCCGGCATCATGGTCGGCCTCGGCGAGGAGCGGAACGAAGTGCTCCAGCTGATGGACGACCTGCGCTCGGCCGAGGTCGATTTCCTGACCATCGGCCAATATCTGCAGCCCACCCGCAAGCATCACGAGGTGATCCGGTTCCTGACGCCCGACGAGTTCAAGGGTTTCGAGACGATCGCCAATGCCAAGGGCTTCCTGCTGGTGTCGTCGAGCCCGCTGACCCGGTCGTCGCATCATGCCGGCGAGGATTTCGCCCGGTTGAAGGCTGCGCGTTTCGCCAAGCTCGGCCGCTGAGCGGTCGGGCCATGATGCAGCGGGTTCTGGTGATGGGCTGTTCGGGCTCCGGCAAGACCACGTTTGCCCGCGCGCTCGCCGATAAGCTCGGTCTGCCCTTGGTTTCGCTCGACGCGCTGTTCTGGAAACCGGGCTGGCGCGAATCGGAACCGGCGGAATTTTCGGCCAGGGTCACCGAGGTCGCCGACGGGCCGGCCTGGGTGATCGACGGCAACTATGTCAGCCACGGCGCCGGCCAACTGCGCCGGTCGCGCGCCGACAGCATCCTCTGGTTCGACCTGCCGCGGCTGGCCTGCCTGTCCGGCGTCATCAGGCGGATCGCCGCCAGCCATGGCCAGGTCAGACCGGAAATGGCGCCCGGCTGTCCGGAGCGCGTGGATCTCACGTTCCTGCGCTATGTCTGGACCTACCGGCAGCAGCAAAGGCCGAAATTGCTGGCCTATTTCGACGGATTGCGCGCCGACCAGCGGCTCGTCGGCTTCACCGCCCGCAGCCAGGCCGTCGACTTCCTGACCGGCCTTCGCGCCAGCGCGAGAGCTTAGGGCGATGCCGGTCTTCAAGACGGAGCGGCGGGTCAGGCACAAGCCGGCCGAGATGTTCGACCTGGTCGCCGATGTCGAAAAATACCCGGAATTCGTGCCGCTCTGCCAGCAATTGCGGGTGCGCCGCCGGGTCAATGCCGGCGATGGCGGCATCGAGATCCTGGTGACCGACATGACGGTCGCCTACAAAGTGCTGCGGGAAACCTTTGCCAGCCGGGTGACGCTCGACCGGCCGCGCCTGCACATTCTCGCCGAATATCTCGACGGCCCGTTCTCGCGGCTGGAAAACCACTGGCGTTTCGCCGCCGATGGCGCCGATGCCACGCTGGTCAGCTTCTCCATCGACTACGAGTTTCGCAGCCGGGCGCTGGCGCTGGTGATGGGGGCGGTGTTCGACGCCGCCTTCCGGCGTTTCACCGACGCCTTCGAGGCGCGTGCCGACGCGGTCTATGGCCCGCCAGGCCAGGCAACAGGTCCTTAAGGCGGCTGATCTAGGCTTCGTCTCCAGGGATTTCCTGGGAACACGATCATGAGCCTCGCCGACGCGCGCGCCTCGCTGCTGAGCTCGACCGGACCTTGGGTCATGGCGGTCTTCGGCGGCGCGGTCTTCACCAGCGCGGCCTTGCTGTTCGCGGTGCAGCCGCTGTTCGCCAAGATGGTGCTGCCGGTGCTCGGCGGCAGCCCGGGCGTCTGGTCGGTCGCCATGGTGTTCTTCCAGACGGTTCTGCTGTTCGGATATGCCTATGCCCATGCCCTGACCACGTGGCTGAACCCGCGCGTCGCGGTGATCCTGCATGTCATGGTGCTGGCCGGCGCGTCGCTCGCACTGCCGCTCGGCATTGCCGCCGGCTGGGGGCGTCCGCCCGCCAGTGGCGAAGCGTTCTGGCTGCTCGGCCTGTTCGCGGCATCGATCGGGCTGCCGTTCTTTGCCCTGTCCGCCAATGGGCCGCTCTTGCAGGCCTGGTTTGCCCGGACCGGCCACGTCCAGGCCCGAAATCCCTATGTGCTCTATGCCGCGTCGAATGTCGGATCGTTCCTGGCGCTGTTTGCCTATCCGTTTCTGATCGAACCCCTGTCGACGCTCGGTGTCCAGATCACCGCCTGGTCCCAGGGTTTCTATCTCTTGATCGCGCTGGTCGCGGCCTGCGGCGTGACCCTGGTCCGCGCCCTTGGTCCGGACGGCCGGGAGCTCGACCGCGATCGCGCGAGCGCAAGCGCCGCGCCGGCGCCGCGGATCAAGGCGATCATCGGCTGGATCGGCCTCTCCTGCGTCCCGTCCGCCCTGCTGGTTGCGGTGACCGCACATCTGTCGACCGATGTCGCCGCCGCGCCGTTCCTGTGGGTGCTGCCGCTCGGGTTGTTTCTGCTCACTTTCGTCGTGGTGTTCCAGGACCGGCCGGTCATCCCGCACCGCCTGATGGTCATGGTTCAGCCGTTCCTGCTGGTGGCGGTGATCCTTTCGCTCGCCAAACCGGCGCTGCTCGGTTCGCTGGCGGTCCAGATCGGTCTGCACCTGGCCGCTTTCTTCGTCACCGCCATGGTCTGCCATGGCGAGCTGGCCAACCGCCGGCCGGCGCCCCGCCACCTGACCGCCTTCTATCTGTGGATGTCCTTTGGCGGCGTCGTGGGCGGGGTCTTCGCCGGCCTCCTGGCGCCGCAGCTGTTCAACTGGGTGGTCGAATATCCGCTGATGCTGGTGCTGGCCGTGCTGTGCCGGCCGGGCGCGTCGTGGCAGGCGATCAGGACCGACCGGATCGCGCAGGGGCTGGCGGTCGCCTGCGTCATCCTGCTCGTGCCGGCGAGCCTCTTCGGCGTGGCGCCGCGGCTCGCCCTGGTGGTCGCGGCAACCGCGGTCATGGGTCTTGCCCTGGTCGCCGCCATGCTCTGGCGCGGCAAGCCGCTTCGCCTGGCATTGTCGCTCGTGCTGGCGCTCGGCGTCGTGCGCGTCTACCAGAACGATTCGGGCGATACCCGGACGACCCGCAGCTTCTTCGGCGTGCATCGGGTGGTGACCCGTGGCGACGGCCAGTTCCGGCTGCTCCAGCATGGCACGACATTCCACGGCGCCGAACGGCTGGCCGACGCCAGCGGACGGCCGCCGGCCGGGCGCCCGGAGCCGCTCAGCTATTACCATTCCGCCGGACCGCTGGGCGGCGCGCTTGTCGCCACCCGCGAAAGGCTCGGCCGGCCGATCCGCGTCGGCGTCGTCGGCCTGGGCTCGGGCAGCCTCGCCTGTTACGCCGAGGCTGGAGACGACTGGCGCTTCTTCGAGATCGACAGCGAAATCGAGCGCATCGCGCGCCGCGATTTTTCGTTCCTGCGCAGTTGCACGCCGCGCGCGCCGGTCATCCTGGGCGACGCCCGGCTGACGCTCGCGGAGGGCGAGCAAGGCGCCCTGGACGTGCTGGTGATCGATGCCTTTTCATCCGATTCGATCCCCGGCCATCTGCTGACGCGCGAGGCGATGGCGATCTACCGGAAGAAGATCGCCCCCGGCGGCATGATCGTCATGCACATTTCCAACCGGCACATGCGTCTTGGCCCCGTGGTCGCGGCGATCGCGGCCGACCAGGGCATGGCGGTGCGCGTCAACGACTATACCGCGTCGCCCGACCAACTCGAGGAGATGAAATTCGGCGTGATCGCCGCGATCGTCGCCGAGCAGCCGACAGCCTTCGGGGCGCTCGATGCCGCGCGTGGCTGGCATGACCAGGACGGCGGCACGGTGCGGCCCTGGACCGACGACTATTCGAACATTCTCGGCGCGATCATCGCGCACTACCGGCGCTGACCGCCAGGGTCTTGAGCAGTCCGAGCGCGACCGCCACGCTCTCGGCGCGCACCGCGTCGCGGCCGATCGCGCCGAACCGGCGCTCCTCGGCGACCAGCCGCCCGTCGCGCGCGGCGGCGGCGAAATGGACCAGTCCCACCGGTTTCGCGTCGCTGCCGCCGCCCGGGCCGGCAATGCCGGTGATCGCCACGGCAAGATGCGCCTTCGACCGCCCGAGCGCGCCACGCGCCATGGCTTCGGCGGTCTCGCGCGACACCGCCCCGACACTTGCCAGCACGGCTTGGGGAACGCCGAGCATCTCGTGCTTGGCGTCATTGGTATAGGTGACGAAGCCGCGGTCGACCACGTCGGAGGAACCGGCAATGGCGGTGAGCGCGCCGGCGACCAGGCCACCGGTGCAGCTCTCGGCGGTCGCCACCATGAGTTTCCTGGCGCGGCAGAGGTCGAGCACTTCGCTGGCGGCCGCGCGGATCCTTGCCTCGTCCATGTCAGTCTCCCGGAAGCCTGACGGTTGCGACCGCCAGGGCCGCCAGGCCCTCGCGGCGGCCGACAAAGCCCATCTGTTCGCTGGTTGTCGCCTTGATGGCGACGCGCTCCGCCTCAAGTCCGAGGATCGCGCCGATGCGGGCCCGCATGGCATCGCGATGCGGCCCGACCTTCGGCGCCTCGCAGACCACGGTAATGTCGATATTGCCGATCCGGCCGCCGCGCGCGGCGATCAGCGCGCCGGCATGGGCCAGGAACCGGTCGGACGACGCGCCGCGCCATTGCGGATCGCTCGGCGGGAAATGGCTGCCGATATCGCCGTCGGCGATGGCGCCGAGCAAGGCGTCGGTCAGCGCGTGCAGGACGACGTCGCCGTCCGAATGGGCGATCACGCCGCGGTCATGGGCGATCCTGACGCCGCCGAGCCAGACATGGTCGCCGGGGCCGAAGGCGTGGACGTCGTAGCCCTGGCCGATGCGCACATCATTCATTGCGATGGTCCGTGTCATCAGGCGCTCGGCCGCCGCGAAATCCGCTGGATAGGTCAGTTTCACATTGGCCGGATCGCCCGGAAACACCCGGACGGGATGCCCGGCCCATTCCATCACCGCGGCGTCGTCGGTCGCCGCGAAGCCGGGCTCGCCGGCAACGCGGCGGTGGGCGGCGAGCAGGGCGGCGAAATCGAAAGCCTGCGGCGTCTGGATGGCGCGCAGGGCGAGCCGGGCAGGGGTGCCGGTGACGGTCTCGGCGGCGTCGACGCTCTTGATCGTGTCGACCAAGGCCGTGCCGGGGACCGCGGCAAGGCTGCCCGGCACGGACAGGGCGGCCAGCGCCCGATCGATCAGGTCGAACGACACGAAGGGGCGGGCCGCGTCATGCACCAGGACGAGGTCGGGGGCGTCGGCCGCCAGGGCCTCGAGCCCGGCCCGCACCGAGGCCTGCCGCGTCGGGCCGCCGGGGACCGGCGCGCCGAGCGTCGCGGCCTGCGCGACCGATTCGCGGTAGAGCTGCTGGTCGGCCGGATCGATCACCACCCGCACCGTCGAGATCGCCGGATGCCCGGCGAAAATCGCCACGGAATGGGCAAGCAGCGGGCTTTGCCCGACGCGGCGGTATTGCTTGGGCAGGCCATCGCCGGCCCGGCTGCCTCGTCCGGCCGCGACGATCAGCGCGGCAATGGTTCTGGTCGGTTTCATCATGCGTCGGGCCCGTTCACCCGTTACCTAGCCCGGAATTCTCCAACCGGCTACGGCCGGCCGGGACCAGAGACTGCGCCGGTGACGCCGGCCTTCCGGCGCCGGTCCGCCTTGGCCGCATGATGAGGCCATGGCCCGGGCGGGAATTCCGCGCCGGCAGCCCGGGCCGCGGCTGTCTTCCTGTCGATCAGCACAGCAATCCTCTTGTGCAGTGCGGCAATGATGTCTAAACTGTAGGCACTCAGTTAGACGCACAGGAAATAGGCATTCGGATGGCTCACATTTCGACCACGACGCCTTCGGCCGTGGCTTTGTCGATTGGCCAGCATCGGATCGCCAGCCCGGTGGCGCTTGCGCCGATGTCGGGTGTCACCGATGCGCCGTTCCGCCGGATGGTGGCGCGCTTCGGCGCCGGCTGGGTGGTGTCCGAGATGGTGCCGAGCGACGACCTGGCGCTGGGCGAGGAAGAGGCGCGCCTGCGCGCCGAAGGCGACGGGCTCGACCTGCACGTGGTCCAGATCGCCGGTTGCGAGCCGCATTGGATGGCCGAGGGGGCCAAGGTGGCCGCCGGTGCCGGCGCGAAGGTCATCGACATCAACATGGGCTGCCCGGCCAAGCGGGTGACCGGCGGCTATGCCGGTTCGGCGCTGATGCGCGACCTCGATCTTGCTGAAAATTTGATCAAGGCCACCGTTGCGGCAGTCGATGTGCCGGTGACGCTGAAAATGCGACTCGGCTGGGACGAGGCATCGATCAATGCGCCGGAGCTGGCGCGCCGCGCCGAGGCCTCGGGCATCCAGCTGATCACCGTGCACGGCCGCACCCGCCAGCAGTTCTACAAGGGGCAGGCGGATTGGTCGCTGATCGCTGAGGTGCGCGCCGCCATCGGCGTGCCGCTGGTCGCCAATGGCGATGTCGCGACCGTCGAGCAGGCCTCCGATTGCCTGGACAGGGCGCGGGCCGATGCCGTGATGATCGGCCGCGGCGCCCAGGGCAAACCCTGGTTCCTGGCCCAGGTGGCGGCCCACCTGGCCGGCATGGCGGTGCCGGCCGATCCGGATCTCGCCAGCCAGCGCGACGTCGCCGTCGAGCTCTACGAGGCGCAGCTCACCCATTACGGCGTCGCCGTCGGCGTGCGCCATGCCCGCAAACATCTCGGCTGGGCCCTGGACGTGGCGGCCGGCCAGGCCGGCGCTTCGGCCATGACGCTGTCGGCGGCGCGCCGGCGGGTGCTGACCCTCGACCAGCCGGAACAGGTGATCGCGGCGCTCGACGAGGCCTATGACGCGCTGGCCTGGAGGGCTGCAGCATGACGCTTGCGACCAAGCCTGCCGCCTCGTCGATGGAGGCGCATGATTCGATTCTGAACGCCTTGCCGCATCCCGTGGTGAGCGTTTCGTCTGATGGCACGATCCTCGACGGCAATGCCGCCGCGGAAGCCTTCTTCCAGGCCTCGATTCCGGTGCTGCAGCGCCACGCCCTGCGCGAGCTGGTGCCCTTCGGCAGCCCGTTGCTGGCGTTGATCGAGCAGGTCCGCGATCGCGGCGCGCCGGTCAACGAATACAAGGTCGATCTCGGCACGCCGCGCAACGGCGCGGAGCGGGTGGTCGACATCTATGTCGCGCCGATGCCGGAGCGTGCCGGCGCCGTCGTCGTCATGCTTCAGGAACGGACCATTGCCGACAAGATGGACCGGCAATTGACCCATCGCGGAGCGGCGCGCTCGGTCACGGCGCTCGCCGCCATGCTGGCGCACGAGATCAAGAACCCGCTGTCGGGCATTCGCGGCGCCGCCCAGCTTCTGGAAACCTCGGTCGACGACCAGGACCGCACCCTGACGCGGCTGATCTGCGACGAGGCCGATCGCATCGTCAAGCTGGTCGACCGCATGGAGGTGTTTTCCGACGAGCGGCCGGTGGAGCGCGAGCCGGTCAATATCCATGTCGTGCTGGAACATGTGAAGAAGCTGTCGCAATCGGGGTTTGCCCGGCACATCCGTTTCGCCGAGGAATATGACCCGTCACTGCCGCCGGTGTTCGGCAATCGCGATCAGCTGATCCAGGTCTTCCTCAACCTGATGAAGAATGCGGCCGAGGCGATCGGCGACCACACCGGCGAGGGCGAGATCATGCTCTCCACCGCCTTCCGCCCGGGTGTCCGGCTGACCATGCCGGGCACGGCGACCCGGGTCGCGCTGCCGCTCGAGGTCTGCGTGCGCGACAACGGCCCAGGCGTGCCCGACGACCTGCTGCCGCACCTGTTCGACCCCTTCGTCACCACCAAGAGCTCGGGCTCCGGCCTCGGGCTCGCCCTGGTCGCCAAGATCGTCGGCGACCATGGCGGCATTGTCGAATGCGACAGTCAGCCCCGGAAGACCCTGTTCCGGATTCTCCTGCCCATGGCGCGCGTGTCGCACGGCGACATCAACGGCCGCAAAGCTCTTTGACGAGGTTCACCTATGCCGACGGGAACGATCCTGGTCGCCGATGACGACGCCGCGATCCGGACGGTGCTGAACCAGGCGCTGTCGCGGGCCGGTTATGACGTCAGGCTCACCGGCAATGCCACGACGCTGTGGCGCTGGGTCGCCCAGGGCGACGGCGACATCGTGATCACCGACGTGGTGATGCCCGATGAGAACGCCTTCGATCTGCTGCCGCGCATCAAGAAGCTCCGGCCGGAGCTGCCGGTGGTGGTGATGAGTGCGCAGAACACCTTCATGACCGCGATCAAGGCCTCCGAACGCGGCGCCTATGACTACCTGCCGAAGCCGTTCGACCTGAAGGAACTGGTGTCGATCGTCGGGCGGGCGCTGGCCGAGCCGAAAGGCAAGCTCGGCGGCAAGGCGCCGCTGGCCGACGCCGACACGATCCCCCTGGTCGGCCGGTCGCCGGCCATGCAGGACATCTATCGGGTCCTGGCCCGGCTGATGCAGACCGACCTGACGGTGATGATCGTCGGCGAAAGCGGCACCGGCAAGGAACTGGTCGCGCGCGCCCTGCATGATTACGGCAAGCGCCGCGCCGGGCCTTTCGTCGCGATCAACATGGCGGCCATCCCGCGCGACCTGATCGAGAGCGAGCTGTTCGGCCACGAGAAGGGCGCGTTCACCGGCGCGCAGGCGCGCAATCCCGGCCGGTTCGAGCAGGCCGAAGGCGGCACGCTGTTCCTCGACGAGATCGGCGACATGCCGATGGAGGCCCAGACGCGGCTGCTCAGGGTGCTGCAGCAGGGCGAATATACAACCGTTGGCGGGCGCACGCCGATCAAGGCCGATGTCCGGATCGTCGCCGCGACCAACAAGGACCTGCGCCAGCAGATCCAGCAGGGCATGTTCCGCGAGGACCTGTTCTTCCGGCTGAATGTCGTGCCGCTGAGATTGCCGCCGCTGCGCGAGCGCAGCGACGACGTTCCGGATCTGGTCCGCCACTTCTTCGCCCAGGCCGAGCGCGAGGGCCTGCCGGCCAAGCAGATCGATTCCGGCGCGATGGAGAAACTGAAGCGCTATCGCTGGCCGGGCAATGTCCGTGAACTCGAGAACATGATCCGGCGGCTGACCGCGCTCTATCCGCAGGAAATCATCACCGGGCCGATCATCGACAATGAATTGTCGACGCCGGAGCCGATGTCGTCGCGCGAGGCGGCACGCGAGGACGAGACCCTGATGGCCTCGGTGGAACGCCACATGGGAACCTATTTCAAATCGTTCGGCGACGACGTGCCGCCGCCCGGCCTCTATCACCGGGTCTTGCGCGAAGTGGAGATCCCGCTGATCTCGGCGGCGCTGGCGGCGACCCGCGGCAACCAGATCAAGGCGGCCGATCTGCTCGGGGTCAATCGCAACACATTGCGCAAGAAAGTGCGCGACCTGGACATCCAGGTGATCCGCACCTCGCGGTGACGTGAAGCCCGATTACGTGACTTTTCGGACACAGTTGTTGTAAGAGGGCCGCAGGATTCCTTTGCGATTGGGCTGTCGAGCTGCCAATAAGGGCTGCTCGACGCTCCGTCCGGAGAGCATTCACTGCATGACGGCTCAAGCACCGCCCGATCCCGCGATCCGTGTCATCGACAGCGCGGCGAGCATGCCGCGCCTGCGTTCCGGGCGGGCAGGGCCCGTCATGGTCGGCGTCGCCCTCTTGGCGGGGCTCGTCACCTTCCTGCTGGTCACCGGGCTCTCGCCGGTGACGCCGACCCACGAGGTCGTGCTCAGCGTCCTGGTGGTCGATGCCGTCCTGGTGCTGCTGCTGGTATTGATGATCGTCCGGGAGATCCTGGCGCTGAGGCGCGCCCGGCGCAGCGGCCAGGCCGCCTCGCGCCTGCACGAACGGGTCGTGCGGCTGTTCGCCTTCGTCGCCTCTATTCCCGTGGCGGTGCTGGCGGTGGCCGCCTCGGTGACGCTCGACCGGGGCATGGAGGGCATTTTCTCCGGCGGTGTGAGACGCGCCGTCGAGGCCTCGGCGCAGGTCGCCAATGCCTATGTCGGCGAGCAGATCGAGCTGGTCCGGGCGGAAGCCGGCGCGCTGACCCAGGATATCGAGCGGATCCGGGCGCTGGACAGCCGGCAGGTCGATTTCAAACGGTTCCTGACCGCCCAGGCGCTGGTGCGCGGTTTCGCGGTGGTCAGGCTGGTCCGCCCCGACGGCAGCGTGGTCGAGGCGGCCGACCTGCCGGTGCAGGTCGATTTCAGCATTCCGGCGTCGATTCTCGACGAGGTGAGCAAGACCGACGACATCATCGTCAATGTCGCCTCGCGCGGCGAGCGCGACTTCATCGAGGCGATCCTCAGGCTCAAGCGCGGGATCGACGAGTTCCTCTACATTGTCCGGCCGATCAATCCGCGCATTGGCGAGCACCTCAGGGCAACCCAGTTCGGGCTGTTCGAATATCAGCAGCTGCAGGACCGCAGGCTTGGCCTGCAGATCGCCTTCGCCCTGATGTTCGCGCTGATCGCGCTTTTGGTGACCCTGTCGTCGGTGTTCCTGGGCCTGAGCTTCGCCAACCGCCTGGTCCAGCCGATCCGGCGCCTGATCGGCGCCGCCGACCAGGTCGCGGCCGGCGATCTCGCCGTCGAAGTCCATATCCGCAAGTCGGAGGGCGATCTCGCCAATCTCGGCGACACGTTCAACAAGATGACCGCGCAATTGCGCCAGCAGCGCGAGGATCTGATCAGCGCCCGCGACCAGATCGACAGCCGCCGGCGTTTCACCGAAGCCGTGCTGTCGGGCGTGACCGCCGGCGTGCTCGGCCTGGACGAGGCCGGCCACGTCACCTTGATGAACCGCTCGGCCGCCGACATTCTGGGCCTTGCCAGTGCCGAACTGTCGGGGGCGGTGCTGGCCGAGAAAGTGCCCGAGCTCGCCGACCTGATCGGCCGCGCGGGCCAGGGCGGCGCCAATCTGGTCCAGGGCCAGGTCATGCTGGTGCGCGGCGGGCGCGAACGAACCCTGGTGGTGCGGGTCGCGCTGGAGGCCGACGAGGAGGGTGCCCATGGCGCGGTCGTCACCATCGACGACGTGACCGACCTGGTGGTGGCCCAGCGCACCTCGGCCTGGGCCGATATCGCGCGCCGCATCGCCCATGAGATCAAGAACCCGCTGACCCCGATCCAGCTGTCGGCCGAGCGCCTGAAGCGGCGATACGGCCGGGTGATCACCGAGGACCGCGAGGTTTTCGACCAGTGTACCGACACGATCATCCGCCAGGTCGGCGACATCGGCAGGATGGTCGATGAGTTCTCCTCCTTCGCCCGCATGCCGAAGCCGGTGTTCGAGCGCGAGGACGTCGCCGAGACCGTGCGCGAAGCCGTGTTCATGATGCGCATCGGCTATCCCGAGATCGATATCGCCGCGGATATTGCCGAAGGCCCGTGGCCGGCCTCGTTCGATCGCCGCCTGATCAGCCAGGCCCTGACGAATATCATCAAGAACGCAACCGAGGCGATCGCGGCGGTTCCTGAGGATGAGCGCGGCAAGGGACGCATCATGGTGCGCCTGGTCGCAAATCCGCCTTTCTTTGCGATAGACGTGATCGACAACGGAATGGGCTTACCTAAGGAGAACCGTCACCGGCTGCTCGAGCCCTATGTCACCACCCGCACCAAGGGAACGGGACTGGGGCTCGCGATCGTCGGCAAGATCCTCGAAGAGCATGGCGGCGGCCTCGGCCTGTTCGACGCGCCGCCAGATGCCGAGGGACGGATACGAGGGGCGTGCATCCGCTTGAGTTTCAAGGACCAGAAAGTCGTCGTGGCATCCGCCACGGCGGCCGAGTGAGATCGGAACGGGTTTCGTAGTATGGCAGGCGATATTCTGGTGGTCGATGACGAGGTGGATATCCGTGACATCGTCGCGGGTATTCTGGACGACGAAGGCTATCGAACCCGCACCGCCCGCAATTCCGACGAGGCGCTGGCGGTGATCGAGGCGCGTCGGCCCAACCTGATCTTCCTCGACATCTGGATGCAGGGCAGCCGGCTCGACGGCCTGCAGCTTCTCGACGTGGTCAAGGAACGCCATCCGGACGTGCCGGTGGTGATGATCTCCGGCCACGGCAATATCGAGACCGCCGTCTCGGCGATCAAGCGCGGCGCCTATGATTATATCGAAAAGCCGTTCAAGTCGGACCGGCTGGTGCTGGTCGCCGAGCGCGCCATCGAAACCTCCCGGCTGAGGCGCGAGGTCAAGGCGCTGCGGCAGATTTCCGGGCAGGCCACCGGGCTGGTCGGCCGCTCCTCGGCGATGAACCAGCTGCGCCAGACGATCGAGCGGGTGGCGCCGACCAACAGCCGGATCATGATTTTCGGCGCCTCCGGCGCCGGCAAGGAATTGACCGCCCGCACCATCCACACGACCTCGGTGCGCGCCAATGGGCCGTTCATCGTGATCAATGCCGCGGCGATCACGCCGGAGCGCATGGAAATCGAGCTGTTCGGGGCCGAGAGCCAGAACGGCGGGGGACGCAAGGTCGGCGCACTCGAAGAGGCCCATGGCGGCAGCCTGTTCATCGACGAGATCGCCGACATGCCGCGCGAGACGCAGAACCGCATCCTGCGGGTGCTGGTCGAGCAGAGCTTCCAGCGCGTCGGCGGGGCGACCCGCGTGCAGGTCGATGTCCGGATCATTTCGTCGACGGCGCGCGACATCCAGACCGAAATCTCCGAAGGGCGCTTCCGCGAAGACCTGTTCCACCGGCTGGCCGTGGTGCCGATCCGGGTGCCGTCGCTGGCCGAGCGGCGCGAGGACATCCCGGATCTGGTCGAGCATTTCCTCGACCAGATCTCGGCCGGCACGGGCCTGTCCAAGCGCAAGATCGGCGAAGACGCCATGGCGGTGCTGCAATCGCATGACTGGCCGGGCAATCTGCGCCAATTGCGCAACAATATCGAACGCGTGCTGATCCTCGCCGGCGGCGATCCCGACGCGGTGGTCGATGTCTCCATGCTGCCGCCCGATGTCGGCTCGGCGGTGCCCTCCATGCCGCAGGGCCAGGGGGGCGAACACCTGATGGCCCTGCCGCTGCGCGAGGCGCGCGAAGCCTTCGAACGCGAATATCTGGCAGCCCAGATCAATCGCTTCGGCGGCAATATCTCGCGCACCGCCGAGTTCATCGGCATGGAGCGTTCGGCGCTGCACCGCAAACTGAAGGCGCTGAGCGTCGGCTGATTCGCCGGCGATCGCCGCCGTCCGGGGCCCGCGCCGCGGCGATCCCCGCGGCGGCGTCCCGCAAATTCGTCAGGGCGGCTTTGCGCGGGCCGGGCATGTCCGGCCTTCGCTGACCGGCGGAACCGTGTCAGATTGGTGTTGCAGTGCGGTGCAACCGCACCGCGTTCTGCAAGGCGTCAGGCGGCCCGCGCTGCGAGCGTTGTCCCAACTGACGATCGGCAAGCCCGAACAGGAGCCCGACCATGTCCCGCATCGCTTATGTCAACGGCAGCTACCTGCCTCATGGTTCGGCAGCCGTCCATATCGAGGATCGCGGGTATCAGTTCGCCGACGGCGTCTATGAGGTCTGCGAGGTGACGGGCGGCCGGCTGGTCGACGAGACGCGCCATCTCAACCGGCTCGAGCGCTCGCTGAACGAATTGAAGATCGCCTCGCCGATGTCGCGCGGCGCGCTCAGCGTGGTGCTGCGCGAGACGGTCCGGCGCAACCGGGTGCGCGAGGGCCTCGTCTACATGCAGGTGACCCGCGGCGTGGCGCGGCGCGATCACGCCTTTCCGAAGCCCGGCACGCCGCCGGCCCTGGTGATCACCGCCAAATCGGTCGACATGTCCAAGGGCGACGCCAATGCCGCCAAGGGCGTCAAGGTCATTACCCTGCCCGACAATCGCTGGGAGCGGGTCGACATCAAGTCGGTCGGGCTCTTGCCCAATTGCCTTGCCAAGCAGGCGGCGCGCGAGGCTGGCGCCTACGAGGCCTGGCTGGTCGACAAGGACGGCTTCGTCACCGAGGGATCGTCAACCAATGCCTGGATCGTCACCAAGGACGGCGTGCTGGTGACCCGTTATGCCGATAACGGCATCCTCAAGGGCATTACCCGCACGACACTGTTCGATCTGTGCGCCCGCGAGGGCGTCCGGATCGAGGAGCGCCAGTTCAGCGTGGCCGAGGCCCAGGAGGCGCGCGAGTGCTTCCTGACCTCGGCGACGACCATCGTCATGCCCATCGTGGCGATCGACGGCCGGCCGGTCGGCAACGGCGCGCCCGGCTCGATCGCCACCGATCTGCGTTCGAAATTTCACGAGGTGGCGGAGATCGCTTGAAGCGCGAGGCATGAGGACCACACGAGGCCGTGACGGCCGCCCCGCTTGCGCGGGGAGGACCGATCGGCCTCTAATAGGCAGTCAAGAAGAAGCTCGGAGCCGGTCGAAAAGCCGGTTCTTCAACCTTCGCGGCGCACTTTCTGCCGCGGCAACAACGGAAAAACACAATGGCGGATCGAGCCCAGAACCTCCAGGACACCTTTCTCAATCACGTCCGCAAGAACAAGGTTCCTCTCACCATCTTCCTCGTCAACGGCGTAAAGCTTCAGGGCGTCGTCACCTGGTTCGATAACTTCTGCGTACTTCTGCGGCGCGATGGCCACTCGCAATTGGTCTACAAGCACGCCATATCGACTATCATGCCCGGCGCACCGGTCCAGCTGTTCGAACCGCAGGACGGGGAAGGCGAAAAGGGCTGAGACCACTCTCGAGGCCTGGCTTGGAAATACGACGTCCCGACATCATCTCGCTTTCCCAGTCCGGTGCGCCGGAAGAGCCGCGTGGCGAACCGACGCGCGTGCTCGTCGTGGTTCCGGTACGGCCGTTGCGCGGCCGTACCAGCGAGGGGCCGGAAACCGTGCGCTCGGCCGAGGCCAGGCGCGACGAGGCGGCCGGGCTTGCCGCCGCCATCGACCTGGACGTGGTCGAATCCCTGATCGTCACGCTCGCCATGCCGCGGCCGGCGACACTGCTCGGCAAGGGCAAGGTCGAGGAGATCGCCGGCCTGGTGACGGCCTACGAGACCGGCCTGGTGTTCGTCGACGCGGCATTGTCGCCGGTGCAGCAGCGCAATCTCGAAAAGGCCTGGAAGGCCAAGGTGGTCGACCGCACCGGCCTGATCCTGGAGATTTTCGGCCGGCGGGCGCGCACCAAGGAAGGCGCGCTGCAGGTGGAACTCGCCCATCTCAGCTATCAGAAGAGCCGGCTGGTCCGCTCCTGGACCCATCTGGAGCGCCAGCGCGGCGGCTTCGGCTTCCTCGGCGGCCCCGGCGAAACCCAGATCGAGGCTGACCGGCGGATGATCCAGGAACGGATCACCCGGATCGAGCGTGAACTGGCCCAGGTCACCCGGACCCGCCGCCTGCACCGGGAAAGCCGCAAGCGCGTGCCTTATCCGATCATCGCGCTGGTCGGTTACACCAATGCCGGCAAGTCGACCCTGTTCAACGCGCTGACCACCGGCGGCGTGCTGGCCCAGGACATGCTGTTCGCGACACTTGATCCGACGCTGCGGCAATTGCGGCTGCCGCACGGCGCCAAGGCGATCCTGTCCGACACCGTCGGTTTCATCTCGGACCTGCCGACCATGCTGGTGGCGGCGTTTCGCGCGACGCTCGAAGAGGTGATCGAGGCCGACGTCATCCTGCATGTGCGCGACGTCAGCCATGGCGACACCGAAGCCCAAGCCGCCGATGTCGCGGCGATCCTCGGCGAACTCGGCATTGCCGAGACGCGGGCCCTGATCGAGGTCTGGAACAAGGTCGACCTGCTCGACGGCGAGGCCCGCACCGAGGCGTTGAACCGGGCAGCCCGCAACGATCAGGAGAAGCGCCCCTATCTCGTCTCGGCGGTCACCGGCGAGGGCTTGCCGGAGCTTCTGGCGGCGATCGAGGAGCGTGTCGTCGCCGGCCACGACCGGCTGACCGTCACCGTCTCGGCGGCCGACGGGCGTACGCTCAACTGGATCCACGAGAATGCCGAGGTCGAAAGCCGGCAGGCGCTGGAAAGCGGCGAAACCCTGGTGACGCTCAGGATCGCGCCGGCCAAGCGGTCGCAGCTGGAGCGGCGGCTCCGACAGCCGGGCGAGGCGGCCTGAGACAGCCAGTGGCTGATAGCGAGTAGCTGATAGGGATGATGCCGTGCGGGCGGCGCATCGACCCTCGCCCACGCCTTCGTGGGAGAGGGTCGATGCGCCACGCGTTTCACCGGGACCCACCCGAAGCCGATGCCTCCGGCCACGCGGATCTGAGGGCTGACGAGCCTCGCCGGCATCGGGCGAACGATGGCCGAACGCGACGGCGACGGATCCCACGGTAACTCACGCTGAATTCACGCTGAAGTTGATAGCGATCAGGCCGATCGCCACGACAGTTGCGGGCCGACCGGGATCAATCTCTTCGAATGGCGGTGGGGGCTGGTTCAAGAGCATTGTCTGCTTGACCCGTGCGCGTTGAGCAAGTTCAGCGTCCCGAATAGTGAGCCATCGGATGGCCGGCAAAGCTTCCAGTCTGGCTACTATAAACGAATTGAAAATTTGATTATTCATAGAGAAATCATGACACCGAAGTGATGCAGATGTTGGAGTGGCTTGCGCGGAACCGGTGAGCAGAGGGATTACTTGGAGGGGGCTATGCACGACTTCTTCCGACGGCGCGACGGCGGTCCCTTCAAGATTCCGCCGCTCATGTATGCCCTCCTGATCGAAGGCGAGGATGGCGAATTTGTCCTGTTCGACGCGGTCGACGCGCAATTTTTCGACCAGACCTATGCGCCTGGCTATCGGATTGCGCCGGGCAACTGGCGCAGCCGCGTCAACCGCGCCCCGGTCTATGCGGTCGAGGTCCACGCCCGGGGCGGCACGCCGGCCGCGATTGACTGGCTCAAGCGCCACCCGCTGGGCGGCTTGCCGGAATGGTCGCAGATCGAGCTGGATCCCGATCCGAACGGCGCAGCCGACGTCTACGACACTATCGCCGGGCCGCCGCAACGTGCCAGGATTTCGGTGCGGCCCCTGTCCAGGAGGCGCGTGAAGGCGCTGGAGCGGGCCACAGACCTGACCCCGGATATCAGGCCCGAAGCAGAGATCGAGCGGGCGCTGCCGACATCCGCGATCGACCAGGTCTTCGTGCTCGACGTGGGGCAGGGGGCGGCCAACGCGCTGGTGACCTCCGCCGGAGAGGTGGTCGCCTATGTCGATCTCGGCGCCGGCGTGCTCAGGGATGTCGGGACCTGGCCGAACTCGATGGGCGGCCTTTGTCTCTGCCACCAGCCGAAGGTCATCCTCACCCACTGGCACTACGATCATTTCCAAGCCGCCAACATCTATCCGGCCGCGCAAAAGCTGACATGGATCGCGCCGCTCCAGAGGCTCGGGCCGGGCCCGCAATCGCTAATGGCCAGCTCCATCACCCGCGCCGGCGGCGCGCTGATGATCTGGAATGGCCATGGGATCCTCTCCACGAGCCAGATCGCTCTCGAACGCTGCACGGGCCCGACGGGTAACCAGAACAGGACCGGCATCTCGGTCTGGGTGTGGGGGCCGGTTGGCAAAGATCCGATCCTGCTGCCGGGAGACGCGGGTTACGCCGATGTCCCGACACTCGCCGCTGGAAAGGCGATCGGGGCCTTCGCCGTTGCCCATCACGGCGGCCGCGCTCCGGGCGTGGCTCCGGCGAGGCCGGGCGCCAGCACGCCGCGGGCGGCGCTCTCCTATGGTCACAAGAATAGCTACGGGCATCCGCTGACGCCTTCGCTGACAGGGCTGACCGCGTCGGGATGGCACATCGGCCATCCCGCAGCCGGCAAGGACGAGCGCCGCACCGAAGACCGGCCGGGGGGCGCCGGCGGCTCGGGCCTTGGCCATATCAGGCTGAACTGGGCCGGCGGCAGCAGCTCAGCGCATAGCTGCGCATGCGGCTGCACGCTCGACCCGACGCAATGACTGTTCAATGGGGAGGCAGAGATGAAATGTGTAGTGTTCGTGCCGGGAACGATGGGCTCCATCCTGTCGACCCCCGATGGCGAGGAGGTTTGGCCGCCGACGCCGCTCGAGGTCGCCTTTGGCTATAAGCGCAAGCAGAAACTGCTGCGCGAGGATCTCGTCGTCGGCGATATCGTGCGGGAGGTCTCCTGCTTCGACGTCTACAAGCCGTTGCTCGACACGTTTGGAGCGATCGGCTTCAAGGAAGGCGGATCGGGCGACCGGCTGCACCTCTTTGCCTATGACTGGCGGCGCGATCTCGAGGCGCTTGCCGCGCAACTGGCCGCCCGGCTCGATGCCTTGCCCGCCAATGCGACGTCGATCGCCATCGTCGCCCACAGCATGGGCGGCCTCGTCGGCCGCCTGGCGCTGGAGGCAGGCAAGTTCGACACCAGGCCCTGGTTCAGGAAGGTCAATGCCTTCATGACGCTGGCGACGCCGCATCTCGGCGCGCCGCTGGCGCTGGCGCGCATTCTCGGCCTCGACAGCGCCATGGGGATCAGCGCCGCCGATTTTCGCGAGATCGCCGCCGACCGGCGCTATCCCTCGGGATACCAGCTCTTGCCGGCGCCCGGGGAGGCCGCCTGCTGGGACATCAAGGCCGGTGGAACGCTCGGCGAGCTCAATATCTACGACCCGACGGTCGCCGGCAGCCTCGGGCTCGATCCCGTCCTGGTGGCACGCGCCGCCTGGGTTCATGCGACGCTCGCCAAGGCCAAGGCGCCTGCCCATATCCGCTATTTCTACTTCGCCGGAACCGGCCACAAGACCGCGACCCGCGTCAACGTCGGCTCCAGCTCGAAGCAGGTGACCCGCTCCGAAGATGCCGGCGACGGCAC
Organism: Phreatobacter stygius; assembly: GCF_005144885.1. Classification (NCBI taxonomy): domain Bacteria; kingdom Pseudomonadati; phylum Pseudomonadota; class Alphaproteobacteria; order Hyphomicrobiales; family Phreatobacteraceae; genus Phreatobacter; species Phreatobacter stygius. The sequence goes on along the minus strand of NZ_CP039690.1, from coordinate 6,659,665 downwards.
CGTGCCGATGTGGAGTGCGCTGCCGAAATCGGCGCAGAAGCAGCTGGTTGTCGGCGAACATGCCAGCTTCTTCTCCGAGACGACGTTCAACGCTGTCTTCTTTCGGCTCTTCGGTAAGAATTTTCCGACCCCGCCGCTCGGCGCGGCGGGCACCGAGACCGCAGCGCTTTCGGTACAGTCGCTCACCATTGGCAAGAGCGACGAGGTCGAACTGGTGATCGCGCCTTCGGCGCCCGTCGTCAGCGTCAAGGGCAAGGTGGTGCTGGAGAGCTCGGACGGGCCGGGCAAGCCCTTCACTGCCTTCGGCGCGGCGCTGAAGGTCAGCTATTCCGGCCCGCCGATCCCGATCCTGAAGCTGCGCCTGCCGGCCATCGGCAAGCCGGGCTTTTACCGGGTGCGCTTCGTCGGCAAGCCGTCGGCGCAAAGGCCGGTCCAGTTCGCCGTGACCGACAAGTAGGGAGAGACGCTCATGGCTGCGAAGAAGCCGCCCGTGCCGGACACCAAAGTCGTCAAGCTGAAATACATGGACACCGAACCCGGCCACGCCGCCGAGGGCGCGAAGACGCTCATGCAGGGCTGGGAATTTACCGCCACCGAGCCAATGCTCGATGGACCGGTGTCACGTCGCGTCGCGGTGATCGACCTCGACCCCGATACCGGAGCGGTGATGCCGGGCGCGCGTTTCGTTGCGCCCAAGGGCCGCACGCCCGGGCGCTACGAGGTCAAGAGCGAACTGGATTTCGACTCGGCCGGCTTCAAGCAGGTGAGCGTGTACACCGCGGTCATGAAGATGATGTCGATCTTCGAGACGCCCGACGTGCTCGGCCGCAAATTGTGTTGGGCCTTCAACGGCGAGCAACTGCTGGTCGTGCCCCGTGCGGGCAAGATGGCCAATGCCTTCTACCACCGGGATTCGCGCAGCCTGCAGTTCTTCTTTGTCGACGACCCGACCAAGCCGGGCAAACTGGTCCATACCTGCCTGTCGCCCGACATCGTCGCTCACGAGACGACCCATGCGATCCTCGACGGGATCGCGCCCGATCTCTACAACGCGACCTCGCCGCAGTCGCTGGCCATGCACGAGGCGATCGCCGATCTCGGCGCAGTCATGCTGGCGGTGCGCACCGATCGGCTGCTGCGTCAGGTGATGCTGGAAACCGGCGGCGAGATGAGGACGGCCGAGGCCTTCAGCCGGATCGCCCAGCAATTCGGCGAGGCGCTCTACGGTGAAGGCCGGCCGTTGCGCGAGCTGTTCAACCGGGCATCGATGTCGAAGCCCAGGGGGCTCGATCTCAACGCGCCCCACGATCTCAGCACCGTGCTCACCGGCGCGCTCTATGCACTGCTCGTCGACGAATATGAGACGATCAGAGAGGAAGATTACCAAGACAAGCTCAAGACGGAAAAGGCGAAGCGGAAGCAAGACGGCCGGCCGGCGCTGACGACGGAGGAAAAGGACGACCTCCGCTTCTCCGTTTCAGGTTTCGCGCTGTTCAAGGCCAGCGAAAAATTCAAGCGGATCGCCTTTCGCGCGCTGGACTATCTGCCGCCGGGCGAGATCGCCTTCGCCGACTATGGCCGCGCCATGGTCGCCGCCGACACCTATTCGAACCCGGACGATCCGGAGCCGCGGGAGTTCATCAAGAAGGAGTTCGTGCGCCGCGGCATGGTGGAGGATGCCGGCAAGCTCGATCCGGTCGAACCCGGTTTCGACCTGCCTGCCGACCTCGACCTGGAGCAGTTGGCGCGCAGCGACTGGGCCGCATACAAGTTCGCCGAGACCTGGCGCAAAGAGCTGCTGATCCCCAAGAACACGCCCTTCGAGGTGCGGCCGCGGCTCGATGTCACCCGCAAGACCTGGCGCAAGGACGGCGTGCCGGCGATGACGCGGGCGCTTCTGTTCAAAGTCGCCTGGCAGGATGCGCAGGTGTTTCAGTCCGGCGATTTCGTCAGCGAGGTGGCGGTCACGCGCGGCACGATGCTGGCGATCGACTGGGAGACACGCAAGGTGTGCACCCTGCTGTCAAGCAGCCCGGATCATTCGACGCAACGCGATGCCGCGACCGTGCGCAACAATGCGATGCGGGAGACTTTCCTCGCCAGCAACATCGCCGACGGCCTGCTGGAGCTCGGCTCGCCCAATGTCCAGATCCAGAACGGTACGCTGCGCGTGCGGGCGATGGGTCAGATGCTGCACATGATGGGGCATTGAGATGGCAAGCAAGCTCAGGGTGAGGATATACAACGTCCTGTTCGGCGACGCGATCCTGCTGACCATTCCGGAAATCGACGAGGCCGGCAACGAGGTCAAGATCAACGTGCTGTTCGACGTCGGCAACGCCCTTGCCGGGGACGGCGGCCGCGACGGGGTGTTCAAGGCGGTGCTCGAGAACATCAAGGACGAGCTCGATGACGCGCCGCTCGACCTCTACATCATGACGCATGAGCACATGGACCACGTCCAGGGGCTGCTCCACGGTTCGAAGAAGCTCGGCATCGAGTTCAAGGCGAGACATTTGTGGATGACCGCCTCTTCGGAGGGGCCGGCCTATTATAACCGTTTCCCCAAGGCCAAGACGAAGCGTCTCGCCGCGCTCGCCGCCTATGACAGCGTCGCGACCTTCCTGGCGAAGAGTGCCGCGCCGGTGCCGATCGGCATCCTGGCGCTGCTTGCGATCAACAATCCGCAATCCAGCAAGGATTGCGTCAAGCATATCAGCGAACGCGGCCTCGACGGAGTGAAGCCGCGCTATGTGCACCGCACCGCCAATGTGGGGGATCATCACCCCTTCAGGCGTACGAAAGTGCGGTTGCTGGCGCCCGAGGAGGACACCTCGATCTATTACGGCGCCTTGCCGCCGCGCACCTTGGGCGCGGTGCTCGATGGCGCGGCGCCCCTATCGCTCGACGGGAAGGCCATCACGCCGCCGGCCGGTGTCGCGGCGGGGCACTTCTTCGACCTCATGGAGTTCCGCTCGAATGGCATGACGGCCAATCTCAAGACGATCGACAAGGCCGCCAACAATTCGAGCGTGGCGCTGGAGGTCGAGTGGAACGGCTGGCGGCTGTTCTTCCCCGGCGACGCCGAGGAGAAGAGCTGGGAGATGATGGACCGGACCAACGGGCTCCGGCCCGTGCATTTCCTGAAGATCAGCCATCACGGCAGCAAGAACGGCACGCCAAGGCACCAGCTCGACAAGGTGCTGCCCGAGCGCGCGCCGGACGGCAAGCCGCGCTTCGCCGTCGTGTCGACGCGGGAGGGCGCCTATTCCGGCGTGCCCGACGCGGACACGCTGACCCTGGTGGCGAGCCGGGCGCATCTCGACGATACCCGCACGCTGCGCGAGGGCGGCTGGTTCGACATCACGTTTCCCGACCGTATCGACCAGATGCCGGAATCCCGTCACGGGCCGTGAGAGCGTGAACCCTCGCCCGCGTCTTCGCGGGACAGGGTTTGCGCGCTGCGCATTTCGCCAGATGTCACCCGCCGCCGGACGCCTTGGCGGCCCGCTCGCGCCGCTTGGCTTCATCCCACAGCGCGTCCATCTCGGCGAGCGAGGCCTCGCCGGGCGTGCGGCCCTGCGCCGCCAGGCTCGTCTCGATCTCGCCGAAGCGGCGCTCGAACTTGGCATTGGTGGTGCGCAGCGCGGCCTCCGGGTCGATCTCCAGGTGGCGCGCCAGATTGACCACGGCGAACAGCAGGTCGCCGACCTCGCCGGCGATGGCGGCCTTGTCCTGATCGTCACGGCGGGCTGCGACGATTTCCTGCGCTTCCTCGACTATTTTCTCAAGAACACTGTCTAAGTTATTCCAATCAAATCCAACTTTTGATGCTTTCTCCTGCATCTTGAGGGCGCGGGTCAGCGCCGGCAGGGCGCCGGGAATGCCCGACAGCGCGCCAGTGTCGTCACGCGCCGGCAGACCGGCCCTGGCATGGGCTTCGGCCTTCAGGCGTTTCTCTTCCAGCTTGATCTCGTGCCAGAGCGCCTTGACGGCCTCGGGCGACAGGTCGCGCGCGCCGCCGAAGACATGGGGGTGGCGGCGGATCAGTTTCTCGGTGATGGCGCGAACCACGTCGGGGAAGCCGAAAAGGCCCTGTTCCTCGGCCATGCGGGCATGGAACGCCACCTGCAGCAGGAGGTCGCCCAATTCGTCCTTGAGATCGGCGAGGTCGCCGCGCTCGATCGCATCGGCCACCTCATAGGCTTCCTCGATCGTATAGGGCGCAATGGTCTCGAAGCTCTGGACCAGGTCCCATGGGCAGCCTTGGCCGGGTGTTCTGAGCCAGGCCATGATCTCGGTCAATCTGGCGATGTCGCCTGACGGCTCGATGCGGCCGGGCGGTTCGGTCGGATGGGCTGGTCTGGCGGGATCGGTCATCTGAGGGCACTCGTCGCGCGTCTTGGCCAAGAAGGGCTGGAATTGTCGCCGGCATGCAAGCCGAACCGCGATCGATCCACAGGATCGGCGGTCGGGCGGGGCCGTGGTGGCAGGCCGGAACGTCATGGATGTTCTTTGATTGTTCTTCCGCCTGGCCCTTGCTAGCCTCGGCCTCGCTCGCGGATTCGGAGATCGCCATGCTGTCGCACCTGTCCTTCGGCGTCGCCGATCTCGCCCGGACGACCGTCTTCTACGATGCCGTCATGGCGGCGCTCGGCCATAGCAGGGTCTGGACCTCCGACAAGGGGGTCGGTTATGGCCCGAATGCGCGTGAGGAAAAGCTGACGCTGTTCCTCACGCCGGGGCCGGTGCAGCCGCCCGGGCCCGGCTTCCACCTGGCCTTCGCGGCGCCGGGGCGCGACGCGGTGGACCGGTTTCATGCCGCGGCGCTGGCGCATGGCGGCGCGGACCACGGCGCGCCCGGCCTCAGGCTCAACTATAGCCCGACCTATTATGCGGCCTTCGTGATCGATCCTGATGGCTACAAGCTCGAGGCGGTCTTCCAATAAGGCGCGCCGGCATCAGCCGGCGACGACTTCCGGCTCGCCGATCGCGTCGCGCCGATCCGGCTGCGGCTCGTCCAGCAATGCGCCGGTCGCGGCATAATGCACGGATTCGGCAATGTTCGAGACGTGATCGCCGATCCGCTCGAGATTTTTGGCGACAAAGACCAGCTGGGTGCAGGCGGTGATGTTGCGCGGGTCTTCCATCATATAGGTCAGGACGCCGCGAAACACCGAGGTATAGAGGTCGTCGACGGCATCGTCGGAGGTCCAGATCGCCACCGCCTTGTCGGGATCATGGGCATCGAAGGCCGAGAGCACCTCTTCCAGCCGCTCGACCACCAGCGCCGACAGGCCTTCGAGGCCGGAGATCAGCGGATGCGGCACCGGCACGTCGCCGAGCGCCACGACACGCTTGGCGATGTTGTTGGCGAGATCGCCGATCCGCTCCAGGTCATTGGAAATGCGCAGGGCGCAGACCACTTCGCGCAGGTCGAAGGCCACCGGCTGGCGCCGGGCGATGACCAGGATGCCGGATTCCTCGATTTCGCGCTGCAAGGCATCGATCTGGCGTTCGAGCGTGCCGACCTGACGGGCCAGATCGGGCGAGCGCTGGCCGAGCGCAGCGATCGCGATCGTGGTGCTCTGCCGGGCGAGCGTTCCCATCTCCTCGATGCTGTGGGCCAGGCTCTTCAGTTCGGTATCGAACGCGGTGACGATATGGTCCTTCATGGGCGTCGCTCGGTTCCACTTATCTGCTTGCAGGGCTCGCTTTAAGGCAGATCCCGGCAGGATCAGCCGAACCGGCCGGTCACGTAGTCGAGGGTTTCGCGCTTCTTCGGATTGACGAAGATGTCGTTGGTCGGTCCCTGCTCGATCAGTTCGCCGAGCAGGAAGAAGGCCGTGACGTCGGAGCAGCGGGCGGCCTGCTGCATGTTGTGCGTGACGATCACGATGGTGAACTCGCGCTTCAATTCGTCGATCAGCTCCTCGATGCGCGAGGTCGAGATCGGGTCGAGCGCCGAGGTCGGCTCGTCGAGCAGGATGACGTCGGGCTTCACCGCAATGGTGCGGGCGATGCACAGGCGCTGCTGCTGGCCGCCGGACAGGCCGAGCGCCGAGGATTTCAGGCGGTCCTTGACCTCGTCCCAGATCGCCGCCTTGCGCAGCGCCCATTCGACCCGTTCGTCGAGGTCCTCGCGGGACAGCCGCTCATGCAGCTTAATGCCGAACACGATGTTGTCGTAGATGGTCATCGGGAACGGCGTCGGCTTCTGGAACACCATGCCGATCTTCGCCCGGGTCATCGCCGCCGGGGTCTTCTTGTCGATGATGTTCTCGCCATCGACCAGGATCGCGCCCTCGGCGCGCTGGCCGGGATAGAGCTCGAACATGCGGTTGATGACGCGCAGCAAGGTGGACTTGCCGCAACCCGACGGGCCGATCATCGCGGTGACGCGCCGGTCGAGCATGTCGAAATTGATGTTCTTCAGGGCCTGCGACTGGCCATAAAAGAAATTGAGGTTCTTGACGCTGACACGGGCCGGCACGCCCTCGAGCGACGAGACGGTGCGGGCCTTGTTGATCAGCGTGTCCGAGACGGCGACGGTCATGGCTTATTTCCTCTGTCCGAGGGCGATGATGAGACGCGAGGTGATGTTGAGCGCGAGCACGCCAAGCGTGATGATCAGTGCGCCGGCCCAGGCCAGCGCGATCGATGACGGATCGGCGCTCAGCGTCAGGTTGAAGATCTGCACCGGCAAGGTCGCCATGGGCGAATTGAGATTGGCGGTGAATTGCGGATTGCCGAAGGCGGTGAACAGCAGCGGCGCGGTCTCGCCGGCCGCGCGGGCGATGGCGAGCAACAGGCCGGTCAGGATGCCGGCCCGGGCGGCTTTCCACTGGACCGACGACACGACGGTCCAATGCGAGGCGCCGAGTGCGAAGGCGGCCTCGCGCAGCTGGGTCGGCACCAGGCGCAGCATGTCCTCGGTGGCGCGCAGCACCACCGGCAGGATGATGATCGCCAGGGCAATGACGCCCGCCCAGCCGGAGAACCGCCCCATGGGGATGACGATCAGCGTGTAGACGAACAGGCCGATCAGGATCGACGGTGCCGACAGCAGCACGTCGTTGACGAAGCGGATGGCCTCGGCGATCCAGGAACCCTTGCCCTGTTCGGCGAGATAGGTGCCGGCCAGCACGCCGATCGGGGTGGCGATGACAGTGGCGATGCCGACCTGCAGGAGCGAGCCGACAATGGCGTTCATCAGGCCCTGCGGCCGGCCGAAGGCGTCATTGGTGAAGGTCGACAATCCCATGGCCGAGAGGCCGTTGTAGAGCAGCGTCCAGATGATCCAGAACAGCAGCACCAGGGCGATCACGGCGAAGGTGGTCGAAATGCCCTTGACGACCTTGTCGGTGGCGAGGCGCCGGTTCATGCGACCAGTCGATAGCGTGGTCATGATGATCCTCAGTCCAGACGGCTGCGCACGAGCCAGCGCGAGATCGCCAGCACGATGAAGGAGATGACGAACAGCGCGAAGCCGAGCTGCAGGAGCGAATAGAGCTTCAGGCTGCCGGACTGGGCCTCGCCGAACTCGTTGGCGATCACCGAGGCGATCGACGAGCCCGGGGCGAAGATCGACGTGCTGATGCGGTTGGCGTTGCCGATGACGAAGGTCACCGCCATGGTTTCGCCGAGCGCCCGGCCAAGCCCGAGCATGCCGGCTCCGACCATGGCGGTGCGGCCATAGGGCACGCGCACGTTGCGGAACACTTCCCAGGTCGTGGCGCCGATGCCATAGGCGGATTCGGCCAGCATGGCCGGCACGGATTCCAGCGTCTCGACGAACATGGCGGTGATGAAGGGCAGGATCATCAGCGCCAGGATGATGCCGGCGGTGAACACGCTGAACTGCTGCGGCGGGCCGGCGAAGACCTCGCCGACAACCGGCAGCCAGGACAGCAAGGCAACCAGCGGCGCCTGGATATAGGCGGCGATCAAGGGGGCGACGACGAGCGCGCCCCACATGCCGTAGATGATCGAGGGGACGGCCGCGAGCAGCTGGATGGTCACGCCGATCGGCTTGCGCAGGGCCTGCGGGCAGACTTCGGTGAGGAAGAAGGCAATGCCGAAGGACACCGGAACCGCCACCACCACGGCAATGACCGCGGTCACCAGGGTGCCGAACAGCATGGATGCCGCGCCGAAGCGCTCGGTCACCGGGTTCCAGATGGCGGTGGTGTAGAAGGCGACGCCGAAGTGGCGCAGCGCCGGCCAGCCATCATAGGCCAGCATGGCGATCATCGCGCCGAGGATCAAGAGAACCAGCGCGCCGGAGGCCCAGAGCAGGGCGTGGAAGACGGCGTCGGCCATCTGGCCGCGGCGGATGGTGCGCGCCAGGCTCGAACTTCGGTCACTTGCTAGCGAAGGCTCGGCGACAGTTGTCACGGATGGGTCTCACAAGCTCGATCGGGATTGGATGGCTGCGACTGTCGGAACAACCGTGCCTGCGCCGTTGAGCGCAGGCACGGGATTTGGACGGCTTACTGGGACGGCCCGGTCCAGACCGGCTGGCCCTGGGCGTTGTGGACATTGGCCCAGGCTGCCTTGACGCGGGTGACGACGGCGGCCGGGAGCGGGATGTAATGCAGACGCTCGGCGATCTGGCCGCCCTGCTGGGCGAACGACCAGGAGAAGAAGTCGAGCGCCGCCTTGGCGCGGGCGGCGTCACGCGGGTCGCGCGGGAACAGGATGTAGGTCGGGCTGACGATCGGCCAGCTCTGGGCGCCCGGCTTGTTGATCATCGAGGCGGCGAGGTCGCGGGCGTTTTCCCAATCCGCGGCCGCGGCTGCGGCCTGGAAGTTCGGGGTGGTCGGCTCGACGAACTGGCCGGCGACGTTCTGCAGCTGGGTGGTGGTCAGGCTGTTCTCGGCGGCGAAGGCATATTCGACATAACCAATGGCGCCCTTGGTGTTGCGCACCGCGCCAGCCACGCCGTCATTGCCGCGGGCACCGGCACCGGTCCGCCACTGCACCGAGGTGGCGGCGCTGACTTCGGCTTTCCACTTGGCGCTGGCTTCCGACAGGTAGCTGGTGGTCACGAAGGTGGTGCCCGACGCGTCCGAGCGATAGATCGGCTGGATCGCCAGGCTCGGCAGGGTGACGCCCGGATTGATCGCCAGGATGCGCGGGTCGTTCCAGGTCTTGATGGTGCCGAGATAGATGTCGGCGACGATTTCGCCGGTCAGCTTCAGCTGGTTCTTGTTGACGCCGTCGAGATTGACGATGAACACCACCGCGCCGATCACCGCCGGGAACTGGACCAGCTTCTGCTGGGTCAGGCGGTCGGTGGGAACCGGCGCGTCGGAGGCGCCGAAATCGACCGTGCGGTTCTGGATCTGGTTGATGCCGCCGCCGGAGCCGATGGCCTGGTAGTTGAGCGTGTTGTTGGTCGCCTGCTTGTAGGCGGCGGCCCAGGCGGCATAGACCGGGGCGGGGAAGGTGGCGCCAGCGCCAGTGAACTCGACGCCCTGCGCAGCGGCCGGCTGAGCGAAGAGTGTTGCAGCGGCCAGAACCGCCGCAGCTGAAATCCGCTTGAACATTGTGGGTACCTCGAGTGTCGAAAGATTGAGCGATCTGCTCGCACACGTCTGGCGACACTCGATGACAGGTGTGTGACGATCGTGACAAAAGCCGCAAATGGCGAATAGCGAGGGGCGAATAGCGTATGGGGAATAGGCAAGCGCGGCCTGATGAAGCGGGCTGCGCGAACCCTCGCCCGCGCCTTCGCGGGAGAGGGTGGCCGCGGAGCGGCCGGGTGAGGGTGGTTGCGTCGGCCCGCGCCGTGCATTCCCGCTGGAAATGACGGGCCGGCCCTCTTCAGACCCTCACCCGCCGGCTCCGCCGGCACCCTCGCCCGCGCCTTCGCGGGAGAGGGTGGCCGCGAAGCGGCCGGATGAGGGTGGTTGCGTCGATGCGCGCCGTGCATTCCCCCTGGAAATGATGGGCCGGCCCTCTTCAGACCCTCACCCGGCGCCTGACGGCGCCACCCTCTCCCGCAAGCGGGAGAGGGTTTACGCGCAGCGCTCGCCCGCCTGGCGGCGCCACCCTCTCCCGCAAGCGGGAGAGGGTTTACGCGCAGCGCTCGCCCGCCAAATGACGCGGCCGGAGCCATGACAGCTCCGGCCGGACCAACGATCGGGCAGGGCCCGATGTGCGATCACGCCCGCGGAATGAGCCGGCCGACCTCACGCGCCATGTCGCGCAGCACCTCTTCGGGGCTCGCCTTCTGTTCGGCGATGCGGGCGAGGTTGTCGACCATGATCTGGGTCACCCTGACCGAGTTCTGGCCCGGGAAGGCGTACCACGGGATCATCAGGTGGACCTGCCTGGTCGCCGCCTGGAACAGCGGATTGGCCCGGTAGAACTCGCCGAGATAACCGGGATCGTCGATGGCGAGCTGGTTGCACGGGACATAGCCGGTGTTGCGCGCCATGATCGAGGTGCCCTCGGCGGAGGAGGCGAATTTCATGAACTCCCAGGCGGCGGCCTGGCGGGCCGGATCCTTGGCGGTCAACATCACGCCGGCGCCGCCGGTCGGCAGGCGCCCCTTGACCGGATCGATCACCGGCAAGGTGGTGGTCTTCAGTTCGAAATTCCTGCCGACCATGCCGGAGACCTGGCGGACCTGGGCGGTGGTGCGGAACATGGTGCCGAGCTTGCCGGCACCGAAAGCCTGGAGATCGGCGGTCGCGGTGGCGGAAGCGCCGAAATTCGGCATCTTGCCTTCCTTCACCATGCGGTCGAGCAGTTTCAGGGCGGCGAGACCCTCGGGGCCGTCGAAGGCGACCTTGGTTTCGTCCACCGTCAGCATGCGGCCGCCATGGCCGTAGAGCAGGGCGGAGAACATCCAGTCGTCGCCCGGCCAGCGAAAGAACATGCCCTCATTGCCGTCGCCGAGCGCGTTGATCCTGGCCGACAGCTTGATCACGTCGTCCCAATTGGTCGGGAACTCCGCGGCGTTCTGGCCAACCCGCTTCAGGAGATCGGCATTGAGATAGCTGATCGGATTGGAGGTGGCGAAAGCGAGCCCGCATTGCACGCCGCCATGGAAGCCGAGGCCCAGCAGCGGATCGGAATAACCGAGCTTCTTCACATCGCCTTCGCGCTCCAGGAAGGGTTTCAGATTGGCGGCGATGCCGCGCTCGGAGAACAGCCGAAGCCGGTTCAGGCCCTGGAACGAGACATCGGGCAGGCCACCGGTGGTCGCCTGGCGCAGGATCAGCTGGGCGCCGTCCTCATAGGTCGGGGTCGGATTGACATAGGTGACCTTCACCTTGTCGCTCTTCTTGTTGAACGCTTCGGCGAGCGTCTCCTGGGCCTCCTTGAAGATCGGCGGCATGGAATAATGCGCGACGACCTCGATGGTCTGGGCGCGCGCGACATGCGGCATGGCAAGGGTCGCCGCGCCGGCCATCAGGCCGAGCGCCGAGCGGCGGTTATGAAGATTGGACATCACGTCCTCCAGAGGGGTCGATCAAGGCAAGGGTCCGCTTAGGGCCGCCCCACCGGCCCTGGCGGCAAGGCAAAAGCGGTCAGGCGCGCGCCAGAAGACGCCGGGTTTCGCGCGCGATATCGGTCAGCACCTGTTCCGGCGCCGCCTTCTGCTCGACCACGCGGGCGAGATTGTCGACGAAGGCCTGGCCGATGCGCACGCCGTTGGCGCCCGGAAAGGCATACCAGGGCAGGCTCAGCGGCAATTGCCTGGTGGCCGGCAGGAAGAGCGGGTTGGTCCGGTAGAAGTCGGCGAGATAGGCCGGGTCGTCGACCGCGATCTGGTTGCACGGCACATAGCCGGTGGCCTTGGCCATGATGGCCGTGCCTTCGGCGCTGGTGGAGAATTTCAGGAACGTCCAGGCGGCCTCGCGCCTGGCCGGGTCGCGCGCCAGAATCATGCCGCAGGACCCGCCGGTGGCGAGCCGCCCCTGCGCCGCGCCGGGGATCGGCACGGTTGCGGTGAGCAGTTCGAAATTGCCGGCGACGCCCGAGATCATGCCACGCAGCGCCGCGGTCGAGCGCATCATGATGCCGAGCTTGCCGGCGAAAAAGGCCTGTTGCGCCGCCCCCGAGGTGAAGCCGGACATGCCGCCTTGTTTGACCATGCGATCGATGAGGCGCGTGGCGGAAAGCCCTTCCGGTCCATCGAACGCGATCTCGCGTTCGTCCACCGACATCATCCTGCCGCCGTGGGAATAGAGCAGCGACGACCACATCCATTCCTGGCCCGGCATCCAGTCGATGTAGAAACCGTCGACGCCGCTGCCGACATCCTTGATCGCGCGGGCAAGCGGCAGGATCGCGTCCCAGCTGGCGCCGAGGGCTAAGGGATCCGCGCCGGCACGCCGGACGAGATCGGCATTGATATAGAGAATGGTGTTCGACATGGCGTAGGGCAGGCCGACCTGCGCCTCGCCAACCCGGCCCTGGCCAAGGATAGCAGGGGAATAGCCGAGCTTCGCCGCGCCGCCGTCGCGGGCGATCAAGGGTGCCAGATCGGTCGCAAGGCCCCGCTCGGCAACCGCCCGGACGCGGTTCAAGCCCTGATAGCTGAGGTCCGGCAGCGTTCCGGTGATGGCCTGCCGCAGCACATATTGCACGCCTTCTTCGTAGTTGGGCGTGTTGCTGATGAACGAGACCTTGATATCCGGATGGCGGCTGGCAAAGGCTGCGGCGAGCTGTTCCTTGGAATCCTTGAAGATGACCGGCTGGGAATAATGAACGACGATCTCGACCGCGGCGGCGCGGACGAGGCGGGGGCTTGCGAGAGCGGCGGCCGCGCCAAGGGCTGCGCGGCGGGTCAGGCTGATCGTCATCTGTCAGGGCTCCTGGCGGCTGAGACGGCGGGCGGATGCTTGCCGGTCTTGTCTTGGTGTCGTGGAGCTCAGCCTTTGAGGCCGGTCATGGTGATGCCCTCGACGAAGCGCCGCTGGGCGAACAAGAAGGCGGCGACGAGGGGAATGGTGGTCAGGGTGGCGGCGGCCATCAGCGCGCCGAAGTCGTCGCCGGCCTCTTCGGTGCGGAAATAGATGACGCCGAGCGCGGGAGTGGCGAGCTCGCCCTTGCCGGAGACCGCGATCAGCGGCCAGAACAGGTCGTTCCAATGGGCGACGACCGAAAAGATGGCGAAGGCCGTGGCGGCCGGCCAGGCATTGGGCAGCACGATGCGCCAGACGATCGACCATTCGCCCAAGCCGTCCATGCGCGCGGCCTGGATCAGCTCGTCCGGCATGGCGCGGAAGAACTGGCGGAACATGAAGATGGCGAAGACCGAGATGGTCGACGGCGCGATCAGCGCCGCGTAGCTGTTGAGCAGGCCGGTCTGGGCCAGGCCGATATAGAGCGGGATGGCCGGCACATGCGCCGGGATCAGCAGGCCGAGCATGACGAAGACGAACAGCGTGTCGCGGCCGCGGAAGCGCAGCTTGGCGAGCGCGTAGCCGGCGGGAATGGCGAAGGCGAGCTGAAAGGCCAGGATGCCGAAACAGACGATGACGCCGTTCAGGAGATAGCGGCCGATCGGCACCTCGCGGAACACCCGGCCGTAATTCTTGGCAATGGCGAAATTCTCGGGGATCAGCGACATCGAGGCGCGCCAGACCTCGTCCATCGGCTTCAGCGAAACCGAGATCATCCAGAGATAAGGCATCAGGAACAGGATGCCGAGCAGGCTCAGCAGGGCGAGCCGCGGCAGGTCGGCGATCAGGCTCTTGTCGTGGACCGTACGGGGTTTCATGACCTGTTCACCCGTAATGGACGCGGCGGTCGAGGAGGCGCGTCTGCAGCAGCATCAGCACCACCACGGCGATGAGAAAAACCACGGTGATGGCCGCCGAATAGCCCATGCGGAAGAAGGTGAAGGCCTCGCTATACATGGTGTAGAGCAGCACTTCGGAGGCCTTGTTCGGCCCGCCCTGGGTCAGCGTCGCGACGATCTCGAAGACCCGGAGCGAGCGGATCATGGTGATGGTCAGGACGAACAGCGTGGTCGGCCCGAGCAGCGGCCAGGTGACGGTCACGAAGCGCGACCACGCCGACCGGACGCCGTCGATTTCGGCCGCGGCATAGAGATCGCGCGGGATGGCGGTCAGCCCGGCCAGGAACAGCACCATGTTGAAGCCGATCTGCTCCCAGATGCCGATGATCGCGAGCGTCCACATGACGCTGTCGGAGGACCCGAGCCAGTTCGGCCCGACCAGGCCAAGCGTGCGCAGCACCGCGTTCACCGGCCCGATGGTCGGGTGGAACATGTATTGGAAGGCGGTCGCCATCGCGACCATCAGCGACACCACCGGCAGGAAGAACACCGCCCGGAACACGGCGCGGCCGCGCGTGCCGCCCTCGATCAGCATGGCGAGGCCAAGCCCGCCGAACAGCGAGACCGGCGTGGTGACGGCAACGAAGAAGGCGGTGTTGCGGAACGAGGTGACGAAGCCGCGGTCTTCGAGCAGCTCGGCGAAATTGGCCAGGCCGACGAACCTCAGCGAGCGGGCGCCGAGCTCGTAATCGGTGAAGGCAATGGCGACCACGGCGGCGGTCGGGAGCAGCAGCATCACGACGAAGGCGATGATCGCCGGCAGCGACAGCAGCCAGGCGGCAAGCGCCTCGCCGGTGCCGGCGCGGTCGGCGGCCGGAGCGGGCAGGGCGGCGGCGTGGGAGAGGGCGAGATCAGACAACGGCTTTCACCGCCGGTTCGTCGATACCGATCGCCAGCCGCAGGCCGTCGCCGTCGAAAGCGAGCAGCCTGGCGGCAGCGAAGGCGAGGCCAACCGCGCGGTTTCGATCGACCTTGGCCCAGGCCTCCGGCGTCAGCCGGGCAATCAGGTCGACGCCGGTCGTCGCCTCGCGGACATAGACCAGCACCTCGGCGCCGAGAAATTCGACATGGCGGATGGTGCAGGGGATGCCGTCGGCCTGCAGGCTGAGATGTTCCGGGCGAATGCCGAGCCTGACCTTGGCTCTCGCCTGATCGACCGCGGCACCGGTGCGGCGCCCGGCAAAGGCGAGCGCGCCGCGCCCGTCGGTTTCGGCGGGCAGGACATTGATGCGCGGCGAGCCGATGAAGCCCGCGACATCGATGGTCGCCGGCTGGTCATAGACTTCTCTCGGCGTGCCGAATTGCAGCACCTTGCCGCCGAGCATGACCGCGACGCGGTCCGACATGGTCATCGCCTCGGCCTGGTCGTGGGTGACATAGACAGTGGTCACGCCGACCCGGCGGTGCAGCTCGACCAGTTCCTTGCGCATGTCGTGGCGCAGCGCCGCGTCGAGGTTCGACAGTGGCTCGTCCATCAGGAAGGCTTGCGGATGGCGCACGATGGCGCGGCCAAGGGCGACACGCTGGCGCTGGCCGCCGGACAATTGCCCGGGCCGGCGCTGCATCAGATGGCCGATCGACAAGAGTCGCGCGGCCTCGCGCACCTCGGCGAGGATCGCCTGGCGGCGCTGATCGGTGCCGGGCACCAGGCGGCCGAGGAGAGGCGCCCGCTCCAGCGCGCGAAGCCTTCGCATGACCAGCGGCAGCGCGATGTTCTGCTCCACCGTCATATGCGGATAGAGTGCGTAGTTCTGGAACACCATGGCGACGTCGCGGTCGGCGGCCCGCCGGCCGGTGACATCGGCGCCGCCGATCGACACCCGGCCCTGGTCGGCGGTCTCGAGCCCGGCGATGATGCGCAAGAGCGTGGTCTTGCCGCAGCCGGACGGACCGACCAGCGAGACGAACTCGCCGGCCGCGAAAGACAGGCTGACGCCGCCGAGGACGCGGGTCGCGCCAAATGACTTCTCGATCCGGTCGAGAATGATGCCGGCCATGACTGTGGAACTCCGAGGATGGAGCTCCGGTTACGCGGACGGGGCGACAGTCCGGCGACGCCGCGATGACAATTCACCGACAGGAGGACGACAGTCCGGTGACGAAGCAGGAACCCTCGCCCGCGTCTTCGCGGGAGAGGGTGGCCGCGGAGCGGCCGGGTGAGGGTGGTTGCGCCGGTGCGTGACGTGCATTCCGGGCGCCAATGACGGGCGGGGCCTATTTCACGCCCTCACCCGGCGCCTGACGGCGCCACCCTCTCCCGCAAGCGGGCGAGGGTTTACGCGCGACGCGGTTGCGGCACACTCGCCACTCGCCACTCGCCACTCGCCACTCGCCACTCGCCATCAGCCATTCGCCCTGTCGTACCGGTGGGGTTCAGAGCGTGGCCTGAGCCGTCGCCACGCGTGACCGGAAGGCGCCATCGACCAGCATGTCGATCGCGGTCATGGCGAGCGCCTTCGCGCCGTCGACGACGGCCCGGTCGCCCTGCTCGGAGCCGGCCCAGCGGGTGAATTCCGGCGTGTGGATGATCACGTCAGCAGGCGCGCAGGAGATCAGGGCGTGCAGCACCGGCACGCGCTGGCTGACATTGCCCATGTCGGCGCCGCCGATCGGCAATTGAAGGTAGTCGGTAAACTCCCGACCGAGCCGGCTGGCATTGGCTTCGAAGGCATCGGCGAGCGGCAGGTTGACCTTCATCTGCTGATAGTCCGCATCCGACCAGGCGATCCGTGCTTCGCAGCCGGTCGCCGTCGCGCCGGCCTGCAGGCAGGCATCGACACGCCGCTTGAGTACCGCGAGGTCCTCTATCGTGGCGGCCCGGGCAAAATAGTGCGCCCTGGTCGAGACCGTGAAGACGTTGGGGACATCGCCGCCATCGGTGATGACGCCGTGAACATGTTCGCCCCGCTTCAGGTGTTGGCGCAGATTGGCGATCGCCTGGTAGGACATGACGACGGCGTCGAGGGCGTTCCGGGCTTGCTCGGGCGCCAGCGCCGCGTGACCGGACTGGCCGATATAGTCGACATGGACTTCGCCGAGGCACAGTGTCCGGAACGCCTTGGCGTTGACCCAGGCGGGATGCACCATCATGGCCGCGTCCAGGCCGTCGAAGGCGCCGTTGCGCGCCATGATCTCCTTGCCGCAGCCCCGTTCCTCGGCAGGCGTGCCGATATAGCGCACCTTGCCGGGCAGTCCGGCCGGCATTCCCTTCAGGGCCAGCGCGGCGCCCAGGCCAGTGGCGGCGATGATATTGTGGCCGCAGCCATGGCCGATCCCGGGCAAGGCGTCATATTCCGACAGAACCGCGATCACCGGCCCCTCGCCATTGCCGAATTCGGCGGCAAAGGCGGTCTGGAGGCCATAGGCCCGGCGTTCGACCGCCATGCCGGCCGCCTCGGCGATGGAGGCAAGCAGGGCGCAGGCCCTGTGCTCCTGAAAGGCCAGTTCGGGGTTGGCGTGAATCTCGCGGCTCACCGCGATCAGCCGGTCGGCGACGGCATCGACCCGTTCGCAGGCCTGCCGTTTCAGCATTTCGAGATCCGACATGGGACGTCCTCCCGGAGGTTTGTTGATTGGCGGTCGGGACGGACACGCTGCGGGATGGCAGATCGCGCGCGGCTTCGCTCCCATGCGTGAGTTTTAATGAGTGACCGTCAGTCAGTCAATAGATGATTTGACGAGCGGTCATTGCGCGGCTTGCCCGAGCCGGGTGGTTCGCTGGCCGCGCCGCCTCGCGCTGGGGCCCGTCGAAGCCGCATCGGCAGGTAGCGGCGCGAGCGAATGAGTGGGGCCGCCGATGGAGCGCGGCACACGCGTGAGGCGGCGCCATCAGGCGTTCCGCCGGACCTTCTTTCCTGCCGGCGCGGCGCTTTTCGGCGCGAAGGCTGTTCGGGGCAGGGACTGCGGCGAGAATGTCAGGCGCGCCAGTTCGCCGGCCGTCCGGATGCGCGCGTCGGCCCGCAGCGGTTGCCCGCCGGCGATGGCGTCGTGCAGCGACGTGCCGATGCCATGGTAGAGGACCTCGACCATGAGTTCGGGCTCGTCGGCATGAAGCTCGCCCGCCGCAATGCCCTGCCGCACCGCAGCCGCGATGGCGGATATGAACTTCTGCGTCATCGCCCGCCGCTCTTCGCTATGCGTGGCGTAGAACACGGTGCGGTGCAGGCCGGCATTGGCCAGAACATATTCGGTCAGTGCCTCGAAGACGGCGACCAGCCTGTCCAGATGCGAGCCGTGGTCGCGCGCGAGGATGTCCTCGCCGATCCTCAGGTAGCGATCGATATAGCGTTGCCAGAGCATGTCGGCGGCATGCTCCTTGGACGTGAAGTAGAGGTAGAACGTGCCCTTGGAAACGCCGGCCTTTTCGGTGATGTCCTCGACTTTGGCGCCGGTGACACCCTGTTCGCCGAAGATCGCGGCGGCGGCGGCGAGCAGGTCGTCGAGCCGCTCCTCTTGCGGTTTCGCCACGCGCTTGCGCTTCAAGGCCATCTGCTTGTCGACCACCCGCATTCTCCGATCCCGCACCACGGCGGACACGCCACCGCGAAGACATTCGACTGACTAACCGAAAGTCGACGGCTTGTCGCATGTTCGTTCGATGCGGGCAGGCCGGCGGCCGAATCTTTCCGGGCCCGCCGCCCTCAAAGGCGGCCGGGGGGCATCCCCGGCCCCAGATGTCCGGCTTCCAGATGTCCTGCTTCCAAGTGTCCTGCTTCCAAGTGTCCTGGCCGGTCGCGGCGCCTATTTCGGCGCCGGCCGGCCAGCCGGCCATTCCCGGCGGACACCGCGCATCATCGCGCCGGCGAGCGCGTCGAAATGGAGCTTGCCGCGCTCGGCATCGGCCCGGCGCGGATCGCCGAGAATGCCGGTGCCATGGGTCACCACGTCGATGCCTTGCCGGTCCTGGAGCAACCGCTTCACGGCATCCGACATGTTGCCGACGAAACCTTCTACCGTTCGATCCATGTGCACCAGGTCGGGCGTGAGAACCAGCATGATAGAGGTCTCCCATTCGCCAGCATGACCGCCGCTTTCTCCCTTACCAATGCCGAATTTCGCCGAAACGGCATGACAAGGGTCCAGAACATCAAGATCGAAATCCTTCATGGGGGCAATGACGGTGGCGCCTTCGATGTCGGCGCAGTCCTTGGCGGCATCGTCGAGCGGCTTGAAGTTGCCGCCATGGGTGCCGAGCAGGATGATCTGCTTGAAGCCGTGGCGTGCGAGGCATCGGGCATATTCACCGGCCATGCGCTGAATGGTTTCGTGGCTCACCGTCATGGTGCCCGCGAAGGGCATGTGGTGCTCGGCGCAGCCGACGCTCACGGTCGGCACGAGAAAGGCGTCGAGTTGATCGGCCAGGCGCCGGCCGAATGCGTCGCCCAGCATGGCGTCGGTGCCGATCGGCAGGTGAGCGGAGTGCTGTTCGAGCGAGCCGAACGGACAGACGACGGTGTCATGTCCGTCGTCGATCGCCTTGCGCACCTCGGGTGCCGTCATTTTCGCCAGTTCAAAGACAGACATGGACCAATTCCCTCAGGGTTTGCCTCTCGAGGGGACATCTCGACAGGACTGGATTGCCGCGCGGCCATCCGCGCGACATGATTGCTTCGATATGACTGGTAGCCAGTCAATAATGCGCGTGGGTCTGGATCAGCGAGCTGGCGGTACCTCCGTGGGAAGGCGGCATTCCGGTGTGGCCGCGGTGGATGGCATGGTGCGGACGCGCTGTTTCGTGCGGCCCTCGGGACAAGAGGGCGGCGCGTCGAGCCGTCAGCTTGCGGTCGGGCGCGGCAATCTCGGCGCCAGGGCCTGGAAGCCGGCGGCGATGTCGAGCAGGTCGCCGTCGCTGCCAGCAAGGCCGTCGAACATCAGGCCGACAGGCAGGCCGGAAACGGTCAGGCCGGCCGGGACGGAAATGCTGGGCATGCCGGCGACCGAAGTCGGGTCGGTGTTGCGCATATAGGTCGCGAGCGTCGGCACGTCCCGGCCGTTGAGTTTCACCGTCTCGTCCTGGCCCGCCGGCCGGGCCGGGATGGCGGTCGTCGGCAAGACCAGTGCGTCGAGATCGTGCCTGGCAAAGCAGTCGCGATAAGCTTGCTGAACCGCCGGGCGGCCGCGCGCGAGAATGTCGTTATAGGCGCTGGTCGGCAGGCTCTCGCCCCAGATCTCGGCCTCGAGCCAGCCGCGCTCCACCGTGCTTGCCATCTGGTCGACGATTTCCCAGGCCCGGACCGGGCAGCGGCTGCGGGCCAGGTAGACCGAAATGTCGCGCAGGGTCTCGTAGAAGATCAGGCCGAGCGTGATCGGGCCGACCAGCGCGCCGATGTCCCTGACCTCGGTGTCCACCAGGACCGCTCCGGCCTCGCTCAGCCGCCCGAGTGCCGTCTCGATGACGGCCTGTGTCTCGCTGTCGAGCGCTTCGTAGAAATAGGGGCGCGGCACGCCGAGCCGGCGGCCCTTCAGGCCCGACCGTTTCGCTGCCGCCGGACGCCCGGCGACGATGCCGTCGAGGTGCTGGGCATCGCTGACCGTGTGGGCGAAAATCCCGATGGTGTCGCGGGTCAGCGATAGCGGGATCACGCCATCGGTCGGATAACGACCGACGGTGGGACGAAACCCGACACAGCCGCAAAGCGAAGCGGGAACCCGGTTCGAGCCGGCGGTGTCCGAACCGAGGCTCGCCGGCACGATGCCGGCGGCAACCGCCGCGGCGCTGCCGCCACTGCTGCCACCGGCGATCAGGCGGCGATCATAGGGGTTGAGCACGGGGCCGAAGGTCGGGTTGTTCGAAGTCATGCCGGCGGCCAGTTCGTGCAGATTGGCCTTGCCGATGACGATGGCGCCGGCCGCCTTCAGGCGCGCCACGGCGGTTGCGTCGGTCGCCGGCCGCCAGTCGCGGAGCGCCGGCGTGCCGCCGGTGCAGGGGAAGTCGACGGCATCGGTATTGTCCTTCACCGCGATCGGAATGCCGGCCAGGGGCTTGTCCGCGGCCGCCGCGATCAACGCGTCGGGGATCGCATCGGCGATCGAGATGAAGGCATTCAGCGGGCTCGCCGCGCGTGCCCGCTGAATGGCGGCGTCGACGACGTCGCGCGGCGACGTCCGGCCTGACCGGACCGCCGCGATGATATCCGCGACGCTGTCGAAGGCGCCGGTTGACGATGTGGTCATGGGTGTCATCCTCTCTCGCTTGTGGGTGCGTGGCCCGGCCCGTCAGCTCGGCTCGGGCTGCAGGGCCTGGTGTCGTGCAAACCGCTCGCGCAGCTTGGTTTTCTGGATCTTGCCGGTCGCGGTGTGCGGGATGTCGTCGACGAAGGCGATGTCGTCGGGCAGCCACCACCTGGCGACGCGCGGCGCCATATGGCCGAGAATGTCGCTCGCCGAGGCGGCCATGCCCGCGCGCAGCCGGACGATCAGCAGTGGCCGCTCCTGCCATTTCGGATGAGCCATGGCGATGACGGCGGCCTCGGCGACGGCCGGATGGCTCGCCGCCACGCCTTCGAGCTCGATGGAGGAAATCCATTCGCCGCCGGACTTGATCACGTCCTTCATGCGATCGGTGATTTCGAGATCACCGGAAGGATCGATCGTCGCGATGTCGCCGGTCTCGAAGAAGCCATCGGCGTCGAGCAACGGCTCGTCGTGGCGGAAGTAGCCGGACGTGACCCACGGGCCGCGAACCAGCAGCCGGCCGGCGGCGCGGCCATCGCGGGGCAGGGGGCGCCCGTCGGCATCGACGATCTTCATCGTGACGCCGAACACGGCGCGTCCCTGCTTGGCGAGGCGCCGGCGCCTTTCGTCCTCATCGGCCAGCTCGCCCTTGCGTGGGACGCGGCCGATGCTGCCGAGCGGGCTGAGTTCGGTCATGCCCCAGGCGAGAATGACGTCGCAGCCCAGAAGGTCCTGAAGGCCGTCGATGAGCGCGGCGGGAGCCGCGGCGCCGCCGATGACGATGCGCTGCAGCCTGAGCTCGTCGCGCGGGCGGAGCTG
The DNA here is from genome assembly GCF_005144885.1 of Phreatobacter stygius. Lineage (NCBI taxonomy): Bacteria > Pseudomonadati > Pseudomonadota > Alphaproteobacteria > Hyphomicrobiales > Phreatobacteraceae > Phreatobacter > Phreatobacter stygius. The sequence continues at coordinate 6,637,851 of NZ_CP039690.1, read as the reverse complement.
CGGATTGTTGCTGACATGATCGAGCAGTCCCATCCAGACCGTCGGGACGCCGAAGGCCACGGTGCAGAGCTGGCTGCGCATCAGCTCGTAGATGCTGGCGCCGTCGAGCCTCGGGCCCGGGAGCACGAGCGTCGCGCCGCTCAGCGCACAGACATAAGGCAGGCCCCAGGCGTTGACGTGGAACAGCGGTACCACCGCGAGCACGACGTCATCCCGGGTCACGTCGAAACCGCCGGGTCCGCCTGCGCTCAGCGCATGCAGAACCGTCGAGCGGTGCGCATAGAGGACGCCCTTGGGGTCGCCTGTCGTCCCGGAGGTGTAGCAGAGCCCGGAAGCGGCGCGGTCGTCGAGCTGCGGCCAGGCGAATTCGCCGGCATGGCCCGCCAGCAGCCGCTCATAGCTGTGCCGGACGACATGGTCGCCCAGCGGCGGGACGGTGGCGTCGTCGGCCATCTCGACGACATGGCGAAGACCGGAAAGGCCAGGGGCCAGTTCAGCGACCATGGCACCGAAGCCCGGATCGAAGAACAGGCAGACGCTCTCCGCATGGTTCAGAATGAAGCCGATCTGCTGCGGGAACAGGCGCGGGTTGACGGTATGGATCACCGCGCCGATGCCGGAGACGGCATAATAGAGCTCCATGTGGCGGTGGTCGTTCCAGGCCAGTGTCGCGACCCGGTCGCCAGGTCTGACGCCGAGTTCGATCAAGGCCCGCGCCAGTGCCCGCGCGCGCGCCGCCAGCTCGCGATAGCCGAAGGCACGGATGCGCCCCTCGGCGTCGCGCGACACGACCTGTCGATCGGCATGCGCCTCGGCGGCATGTTCGATCAGCGACGAGATGAGGAGCGGCTGCTCCTGCATGAGTCCAAACATGGGTTCCTCTTGAAGGTTGTTCTGGAATGCCGGGCGACGGGGCCGTGGGCCGGCGACCTCAGCCGACGGCCGACCGCAGAAATGGCAGCAGGGCGCTGAGGAAGAGGTCCGGATCCTCGTAGGGCGGCAGGTGCGCGGCCTCGAGCACGCGGTATTCGGCATCGGGCATGACCGGCCTGATGCGATCCATGATCGCGACCGGCGTGGTGCCGTCGCGACGCCCCCACAGGACCAGGGTCCTGGTCCGGTTGGCGGCGACCGCGCGATAGGAGGCTTCGGCCGTATGGATCGGCATCTCGCGGATCGAGGACAGGACCGAACGCTTGTAACCCTTGACCGCAAAGCACTCGCTGATGCGCCGGGTGAGATCGGCGACCACGGCGCGGTCGTCGGAATAGGTCGGCATGCGCTGCAGCAGGAGGTCGTTGCCGACGAGGTCGAACAGATAGTCGCCGAGCCCGGGCGTGAGCGTCAGGCCGAGCCCCGGCGAGACATTGGTGCCCATGCCGTCGGGGGCAATGAGCGTCAGAGACGCGACCCTGGCGGGGGCCTGTTCGGCGTAGAGCAGGCCGACGAGAGCACCGAAGGCGATCGAGACGATGTGAAAAGGCGGCCGGAGCGCAAGCGCTTCGGTGAGTTCGGTGATCTGGGCGTTGAAAAAGGCCGGATCCTGCGGATCGAACGGACAATCGGAACAGCCACGGCCGTAATAGTTGAAGCGCAGCACCCGGAACCCGACGGCGGCGAGCGGCGCCATGACGGGATCCCAGACCCACATGGGCAATGTCGCGCCCGAGAGCAGAACCGCGACCGGGCCATCGTCCGGGCCGACCAGTTCGTAGTGAAGCGCGCCGCGCGACAGGCTGACCGTGCTTGCCTTCGCGCTCCGGCGCATGTCGTCGGTCATCTCGACCATTTCGGAATTCCGTATCGCGCGGATCTCGGTGAAAGCGGCGGCGAACAGGTCGAGAATGTTCGGCGATGCCGCCTTGGTTTCCATGGTCATGGCCGGTGTCCTTGTTGCCTCCAGGCCCGAATGCAGCGGGCTTGCGAGGGTGTGGTGTTGCCCGCGCATGGCGGTGCCGTCGGCGGCCTGGTCGGCCGTCGCGGCATTCGTCGTGTGACTGATCGTCAGTCAAAATACCGGCCCGGATCCGCCGAAGCCGCGGCGTGTCGCCCGGTCCGGCCGCGAGGCGCGGGCGGGGCCTCAGGTCATCTCGTCGAAGGCCGTTTCACGCATCCTGAACACGACGACGGAGGTGATCGCGGCGGCCGCGATGGCGTAGAACGCCGGCGCCAGCGGCGTGTTGAACGTCGCAATCAGATAGGTGCCGAGGAACGGCGCGAAGCCGCCGAAGATGGTGATCGAAAAGGCCACGCCGATCGCCACCACGGTCGAACGGACCTTGGCCGGGGCGGCCTCGGCGCAAGCCGCCGAGATCGGCCCGCCGGCGAAACCGAGAAGGGCGGCCATGACGATCTCGGCGAACAGAGCCAGGGCGAATTGGCCCGAGGCGACCAGCAGGAACAGCGGGTAGGTGAGAACGACATAACCGATGCTCGAGATCAGCAGGAGCGGCTTTCGGCCCCAGCGATCGGACAGTGCGCCGGCGATGAAGCAGAAGACCATGTAGGACACCAGGCCCGCGCTGGTGATGAGCAGGGCATCGGCGCGGGTCAGCCGGCTGACCAGGCCGAGATAGGTCGGCATGAAGGTGAGGACGATGTAAAAGCCGACGGCGAGCTGCAGGACCATGGCGAAGACCAGAAGCGTGTTGCTGCGATAGGTGGTGGCGACCGCCCGAAGCGGGGTGACCGCCTTGGCGGATTGCAATTCGAGCTTCTCGAAGACCGGCGTGTCGGGCAGGCGCAGGCGAAGATAGATGCCGACGACCGCGGGCAGGGCGCCGAGGATGAAGGGAATGCGCCATCCCCAGTTCTTCAGGTCCTCGGCGGACAGGCTGGCGGTGAGCGCATAAGCAAAGAGCGCGCCGAGCAGCAGCCCCAGGCCATTGCCGATCTGCTGCCAGCTGCCGACGACGCCTCGCTTCCCCTTCGCGGCGAATTCGACCAGGAAGGGGATGGCGCCGCCATATTCTCCGCCCGCGGAAAGGCCTTGCAGGAGCCGGGCGCAGACCAGAGCGACGGTTGCCCAGACTCCGACGGTCTCATAGGTCGGCAACAGTCCTATCGTGAGCGTCGCGAGCCCCATCAGGATCGATATCGCCGCGAGACTTGCGCGCCGGCCGGCGCGATCGCCGTAGATGCCGAACAGGATCGCGCCGAGCGGACGCGTGACGAAACCGGCACCGAATGCAGCAAAGGCGAACAGGATCGAGAGGAGCTCGGTCTTGGCCGGAAAGAACAGGGACGAAATGACCGGCACCAGGAAGGCGTAGACCGCGAAATCATACCATTCCAGGACATTGCCGACCGATCCGGCGACGATCGCGCGGGTTCGTGACGGCTGCTCGACGGTGGTTGTCGAATGGATTGCGACGCTCATTCCCCTCTCCTCATTGTTGATTCTTGGTCCGCCGATACAGGCCGGTTTCCATTCATGATAATGACTGGCGGTCAGTCAATGTCAATGCGGATGACGGGCCCAAGACGTCCGAAGTCGCCGGGGCCCGCCACGGCATCGTCAGGCCGCGCGGCTCGCCCAGGCGTCATCGACCTTGGCGGCCAAGGCCTGGAAGATCAGATGGTCGGAATAGATCCGGTTCTCGATGACCCGTCCTTGCGAGACCCGGATGCGATCGACGCCGGTGCAATGGAAGGGGCCCTCGACGCCGGTTCCCTTGCCGCTCCAGCGGATGAAGGTGCTGTCGCCCTCGGTGACGTGCTCCTCCATGGTCAGGCGGAGATCCGGCACCAGCGCCAGCAGCTGCAGGATATAGTCGCGATAGTCGTCGACGCCGCGCACCGGCGCGCTGCGGTGCGGCCAATGGGCCGTCACATCCGGCCTGACGACATTGGGGACGCGGCGGCGCGCCACCTCCGGGTCCGGATTGGCCCAGAACGCCGCCCAGCTCGCGGCCGACCAGGCCGGCTTGCCGGCGTCCGCCTTGTGCGGCTGGAGGTCGAAGAAGCTGACGGCGGCCTCCAGCCTGCCGTCCGGCGACCGGGTGCCGATATCGGTCCCTCTCGCAACGGTCGACCCGTCGACTTCCGCCAGGATCCAGGGCAGGCGCAGATAGGCGCCGATGGCGTCGGCGGGACCGGCAAGCCGCAATGAATGGCCGGCAAAGCGCCGCTGGACCGCGGCGAGCGCCGCATCGATCCGGTCATGGCCACGGCCTTCGGCGAGCGAGCCGGTGAAATGGGCGTCGGGCATCCAGATCTCGGTGACCAAGTTTCGGCGCGGGCCGACGTCCGTCTCGTTCCACATGGCGACATAACGATCGGCGAATTCGGCGGTGGTTCTCATGCTCGTCTCCTCACGGCGGAAGGCACGGATCATGACGCGGCGGCCGGCGGGCTCCCATTACCGCGGAGGTCAAGTCGCGGCGAGGGCGGCGCACCAACCCTCGCCCGCGTCTTCTTAGGGTGAGGGTTTTCGCGCGACGCGCTTGCGGCACACTTGCCACTTGCCACTTGCCACTCGCATCGTCGTCGTTCTGTCATCACCGAGGGCTAGGCGACGGCCATCACCCTTGCGAGCTCATCATGCTGATTGCCCATCTGACCGATCTCCACATCCGCCCTGTCGGCCTGCCGGCCTATCGCACCGCCGAGACCAATGCCCTGACCGAAAGGGCGCTCGAAGCGGTGCTGGCGCTGGCCCCGCGCCCCGATGTCGTGGTGATTTCCGGCGACCTGACCGATAATGGTCTCGTCGCCGAATATGAGAACCTGAAGCGCCTCCTGGCGCGGCTGCCCATGCCGGTCTGGCTGATCCCCGGCAATCACGACCGGCGCGAGAACCTGAAGGCCGTGCTGGCCGACTTTCCGGGCCTTGCCCAGCACGACAAATATGCCCAATGGGCCACCGACCTCGGGCCCCTCAGGTTGATCGGCCTCGACACGGTGATCCCCGGTTCGGGTGCCGGCCGGCTCTGCCCGCGGCGCCTGGAATGGCTCGCCGAACGGCTGGCCGAGGACAAGGCCAAACCCACCGTCATCGTCATGCACCATCCGCCCTTTGCCTGCGGCCTGCAGCTCATGGACAACATCATGCTGGTCGAAGGTGTCGATGAACTCGCCGCGATCATTCGCGCCAACAGCCAGGTCGTGCGCATTCTGTGCGGCCATCATCACCGGCCGATCCAGACGATGTTCGCCGGCACTCTGGCGATGATCGCGCCGAGCGTCGCCCACCAGGTGGTGCTCGACATGCGCGAGGGTGCGCAGCCCGCGTTCAATTTCGAACCGGCGGCCTTCCACCTGCATTACTGGAGCGTCGAGACGGGGCTGATCAGCCACACCGCCTATGTCGAGAAGGCTGCCGGGCCTTACCCGTTCCTGCCCGATCCGGATTATCCCGGACGCAGCCGCGAGGCGTGAGCCGCCAGCTTGCCGCCGGGATCAGGCCGCGGCGGGCGCGGCATCCGGTAGCGTCGCCGCCGGCTTGCCGGAGGCGACGCTCGCCATCAGGTGCCGGGCATAGGCGCCGCTCGGCTGGCTGACGACGCGCGCGGCCGGGCCGTGGTCGACCACCCGGCCCAGATGCATCACCGCGATGTCGTCGGCGACCCAGCGCACCACCTCGATGTCATGGCCAATGAACAGCATGGCGAAACCGCGCTCCTGCTGCAGGCGCTTCAGCGTGGTCAGCACCTGGACCTGGATGGTGGCGTCGAGCGCCGAGACGATCTCGTCGCAGACCAGCAGGTCCGGCTTGCTCAGGAGCGCCCGGGCGATGCAGATCCGCTGGCGCTGGCCGCCCGAGAGCTGATGCGGATAACAGCCGAGGTGCTCCGCCCCGAGCCCGACCGCTTCGAGCGTCTCGATGATGCTGGTGCGGTGTTCGGCCGCCGATCCGATACGCAGCAGTTGCAGCGGCTCGCGCATGGCGGCTTCCACCGTCAGCCGCGGATTGAGCGCGCCATAGGGGTTCTGGAAGACGATCTGGCAACGCGGCCGGAGCGCCGGCGGCATGCGGAAACCGTGGGCCGCGAGCGAGGTGCCGAACAGCCTGATATCACCGGAGGCGCCCTGGACCAGCCCGGCGACAAGGCCGGCCAGCGTGCTCTTGCCCGAACCGGATTCGCCGAGGATGCCGAGCGTCTTGCCGGCCGCAAGCGTCAGCGACACGCCGTCGAGCGCGCGGAAGCGGCGGTCGAACAGCCGGCGCGCCGGATAGTCGAAGCGGAGATCATCGACCGATAGGACGAGCGGGCGATCGATCGGGTCCGGCGCGGGTGGCGTCGCCAGCATGCGGCGGACCGAGACGAGGCTCCGCGCATAGGGATGGTCCGGGCGTTCGAGCACGCGCCGTGCCGGCCCCTGCTCGACGGCCGAGCCGGCCTGCAGGACGATGACGTCATGGGCGAGGCGGGCCGCGGCGCCGAGGTCATGGGTGATGAACAGCATGGCCATGCCGAATTTGGCCTGGAGCCGCTCCAGCAGCGCCAGGATGTCGGCCTGGACGCTGGCGTCGAGCGCGCTGGTCGGCTCGTCGGCAATCAGCAGTTTCGGCTCGGCCGCCAGCGCCATGGCCAGCATGACGCGCTGCTGCTGGCCGCCGGAGAGTTCGTGCGGGTAGCGCCGCAGGACCGCGCCCGGGTTTGTCAGCTCGACCGCTTCGAGCAGGGCCGCGGCGCGCACGCGGCGTGCCGAAGCTGCCGCCGAGCCAGACCGGCGCAGGGCTTCGTCGATCTGGCCGCCAACCGCCATGGTGGGATTGAGGCAGCTCATCGGGTCCTGAAAGACCATGGCCATGGCGCGGCCGCGCAACGGCCGCATGGCGGCCTCGTCATCCGGCTGAAGCGTCGCGCCATCAAGCGCGACGTGGCTGCCGGGCGCGATCGACAGGCCCGCGGGAAGCAAGCCCATGATGGCGGCGGCGGTGGACGACTTGCCCGAACCGGACTCGCCGATCAGCGCCAGCGTGCGGCCGGCGTGAAGGGTGAAGCTCAGGCGGTCGACGACCACCCGCGCGGCGGAGCGGATGACCAGGTCGCGGACCTCGAGAACCGGTGTGCTCATCGAATCCTCGGATCGATCAGGCGGTGCAGGACATCAACCACGGTGTTGATCGCGACCAGGGCGACCGCCACGGTGGCGACGGCGGCGAGGATGACCGGATAGTCGCGGCCATAGACGGCATTGAGCATCAGGCTGCCGACCCCCGGCAGGCCGAACAGCACCTCCATGGTGAGCGTGCCGGAGACGAGGCCGGCGAGCACCAGGCCGGTGAGCGCCAGGAGGACCGGGGCCGCGGCCGGCAGCACATGGGCGGTGGCGATCCGCCAGGGCGTCAGGCCCTTGGCGCGGGCGGTGCGGACATGCGGCAGGGTGACCGCCTCCTTCAGCTCCTCGCGCAGCGGCTTGACGATCTGCCCGGCATTGTCGAGGCCAATGATGAGGATCGGCAGGACCAGGCTGCCGATGACCGGCAGCCAGCCGAGCCAGAGCGAGAAGACCATGATGCCGGCGACCCCGGCGCAGAAGGTCGGAACCGCGATCGACCAGAGATTGAGCGCATCGACCGCGCCCTCGGCGAGCCGCGAGCGGAAGGCGGTAGCGCCGATCGCAATGATCAGCGCAAGGCCGAGGCCGAGCACGAAACTGCCCGAGGCCAGCCGGAAGGTCACCGGCAGGGCATGAACCAGCATGTCGGCGACCGGCCGCTCGAAGCGCAGCGATTGGCCGAAATCGCCCGAAAGCGCCTTGGCCGACCAGTCGATGAACTGGCTGGCGAGCGGCTTGTCCAGGCCAAGATCGCGGCGCATCTCGACCTGCTGGGCCTCGGTCAGGCCGCCCTCGAGCCCGAGCACGTCGACGACGTCGCCCGGAATGACGCGGCAGAGGAAGAAGGTCAGGGCCACGATGGCGGCGGCTTGCGCCAGCCCGCGCAGGACGGTGACTGCAACCGGCAGGACGCGGTTCATGACGTGCCCGTCCGTGTCGCCGGGGTCAGGCCAATGGCGGAGCGGTCGGCATCGCCGCGGGTCGGGTCGAGCCGGCGGCGCAGCGCACCGCCAATCACCGAGAGGCTGAGGGTGACCAAGAGCAGGGCGGCCATCGGGCAAAGGATCGCGTGCGGCGCCTGCTCGATGAACCGGCTGGCATCGGCGATCATCCGGCCCCAGGTCGGGGCATCGGGCGAGGAGCCGAGGCCGAGGAAGCTCAGGACCGATTCGGTGACGATCGAGCGCGGCAGGATGATCGCCACCTGGGTCACCAGCGTTCCCGCGAGATTGGGCAGGATGTGGCGCGTCAGCAGATGCAGCCGGCTGCCGCCGAAGCTGCGGGCGGCCCGGATATAGTCGCGCGCGACCTCGCGCCGGTAGGCGGCGCGGGCGACATAGGCAATCAGCGGCGCAAAGGACAGGCCGAGCGCCGCGATGACCGGCGCCGGGCCGCTGCCGAGCGCCACCACCAGCAGCAGCGCCAGGAGCGTTCCCGGCAGGGCGCGAATGAGGTCGATGACCGAGAACAGCATGGTCTCGGTGACCCGTCCGAAGACCATGGCCAGGAGGCCGAGGCCGGCGCCGAGCGCAAAGGCGAACAGCGTGCCGAGCGTGCCGATGGCGAGCGTCGTGCGGGCGCCGACGACGAGCCGGGCAAAGACATCGCGGCCGAGATTGTCGGTGCCGAGGAGATGCTCGCCATCGGGCGCCCGGTTGATCGCCAGCAGGTCCTGGTCGAGCGGCGACTGGATCGCGATGACCGGCGCGGCGAGCGCCGCGGCGACCATGACGGCGATGACCGCACAGGCGAGAACCAGGCCCGTGCCGGGCCATGGCCAGGCCTGGCGCGCGGGCAAGGGGGCCACGGTCATCGCCTGTCCCAGTTTCCCGCCGGTCAACCGGAAATGGCCGCGTGGGCGACCCCGCCGCTGGCCCAATGGCAGGCCCAGGTGAAGCCCGGCTCGTAATTGCGCACCTCCTTGCGCACGGCGATCAGGTCCGGGGCATGGCCGAGCACGACGAAATAGGACTTTTCGGCGATCCTCTTGGTGGCCTCGAGATAGGCCGCCTTGCGCTTGGCCGCGTCAGGCTGCTTCACCGCCGTGGTGATCAGCTGGTCGAGCGCCGGGTCCTGAATGCCGCCCCAGAGAACCGGGTTCGGCCCGTCGCTCATCAGCCGGACGTAACGCAGGAAAATGTCGGCGCGCGGCCCCGAGGACATGACGTTCATGTCCCAGTCCCATTGGCCGAGCCGTTTCTGGGCGCCGATGTCGTCGAGCGCCTGGTGGTTCACCTTGAAGCCGAGCTTGCGCACCATCTGCACGACGATCTGGGTATAGGTCCCCTGCCAGGAGACGAATTCGATGGTGTGGTCCTCGGGTTTCACGCCGGCTTCGGCGAGCAACGCCTTGGCCTTGGCAAGATCCGGCCGGCGGAACGGATCGGCGTCGTGCAGGGCCTGGTCGAAATAGAGATTGCCGGGCGCGACCAATTGGTTGGTGACCACGCCTTCGGCGCCGCCGATGAAATTCATCAGCGCCGCCTTGTCGACGGCATGGGCGAGCGCACGGCGCACGCGCGGATCGTCGAAGGGCGCGCGCGGCCGGCGGTTGTTGAAGCCGAGGAAGAACCAGGCGGTGTCCTTCAAGGTCTTGATCTCGGCGGCGCCCGCCTTCTTCAGCACTTCGGCGGCGTCGCGTTCGACGGAAGCGATATGCAGGTCGCCGGCACGCAACGCCAGGCTCTTGTCGGCGCCGTCACGCAGGTCGAATTCCACCGCACGCACCACCGGCAGGCCGGCGCGCCAATAGCCCGGGAAGGCCGGCGCAGTGAATTTCACTTTTGGCTGCCAGGCGCCGAAGGTGAACGGGCCGGTGCCGATGGGGGTCTTGATGGTGTCGTCCCAGCCCTCGGACTTGGGCGAGAGGATCCAGAGTTCGGACAGGAGATTGAGCAGCGGGGCATAAGGCTCGGTCATCCGCAGCGTGACGCCGTCCGGCCCGTCGGCCTCGACCTTGTCGACCAGCTTCATGGCCGAAACCAGCCAGCCGCCGCGCACCTTGGTCTTGACCCGTTCGATATTGGCGACGATGTCGGCTGATGTCAGCGGGTCGCCATTGTGGAATTTCACGCCGGCCCGCAGCTTGAAGCGATAGGTGAGCCCGTCGGCCGAGACCTCGAAGCTCTCGGCCAGGAACGGCTCGACCCCGCCATTGACGCCGATCGAGGTCAGGGCTTCGACGAAGCATTGCTGCACGGCAATGCTGCCGGTGTGGCGATGCGGGTCCGAGGTGTCGAGGCCAAGGGTGGCATATTTCAGCACGCCGGCTTGGCCCGGGCTTTGCGCGAAAAGGGCCGAAGGAGCGACCGAAAGGCCAAGCCCGAGGCTGGCAGAACCGGCGAGCAGACGGCGCCGGGTGAGGGACGGGAAGACAGGGGCGGTCATCACGAAATCCTTGTCGGGTCAGAGCTCTTGCAGCGGGCGCCCATCGACACCGCCAATGGGCCGGCCGAGGAAGCGCAGAATGGTCGGGGCGATATCGATGACCGAGGTGTCGGCCGTGACGGTCCGGCCGGCGGTGAAACCGCCGCCGTCGAGCATCAGCGTCGGCAATTGTTCGAAGGTGCCGAGCCCGCCGTGCTGGCCGCAGCCGAGCCGGTCGGCCTTGCCGTCGGCGGGCTTGGCGGCATAGCTCAGGCCGGGCACGCCTTCGGCGTTCGGCTCGTCGCTGGCGGCGAGCGCGATGGCGAAGGCGAGGCCGCCGCCGGCGGGCAGGCCAGCCTCGGCCAGGCTGTCGCGGGTGAACAGGCGGCCGACCCAGGGACGCTCGGCCAGGAAGCCTTCGATGGCGGCGATACGGTCCTCGGCCGATCCGTCGACATAGACCAGCGCGGCGGTGCCGTTCGGCGCCACCACCACGTCGGTCGAACCCGGCCCCGCCTTGAGCCCGGCCTCGATCAGTTCGGCGTCGATGTCGATCACCGCGCGAACGGTCTGATGGCCGTGGTCCGAGCCGACCAGCAGCAGGATGTCCTCGCCTTCGGCGCGCGCCCGCGCGACCGCCGCGATGATCATGGCGGCGTGGCTGTCGGCGGTCGCGAGGATGGCCCGGTGGGTGGCCGACCCGAGCGGCGCGGCGTGCTGGGTGGTGTCGGGTTCGCACAGCCAGATGAGGCCGAAGGCCGGACGGCCGCCGTGCACGACCTCGGCGATGAACCGTTCGGCGGCGGCGCGGTCGCCGGCCGCGTCGGGCGTCACCTCGAGCGCGCGATCGCCCTGGATCGGCCGGCGGCCCGGGCCGAAGGAGCCGGCCCGGTGGTAGACATGGCCGTGGCCGTCGGGGTCGTGCATATAGGCGGCGCCGGGCGAGACATTGTTGAAGATGACGGCGCCGCCGTGATCGGCGAGACGCTCGGCAAGCGTCGGCCGGGCCAGCACGGTGCCGGTCAGGCGGCGCTTGGTCTCGACAAACTCCGGCCGGCCGACATCGTGCAGCCCCAGGCGTCCGTCTTCGACGAGCGCAACGGTATTGCCGGCAAGCCCATGATGCGCCGGCCGGCAGCCGGTGGCGAAGGATGACGAGACGACGCGGGTGACGGATGGAAACACCGTGCGATGAGCGTCGAACCAGGTGGCGCGGGCGCGCAACGCCGCCAAGGCGGGGGTTGCGTCCGGCGTGATGAAATCGCGCCGGAGGCCGTCGAGCATGACGGCGATGACCCGGCGCGGTGCGGTGGCCGGCGCTTTGTCTTGCGGGCTCATGCGGTCTCCGTTCCGTTCAGGGCGAAGTCGAAAATGTCGTAATTGTAGAGCGGCGCGGCCCGCGCCCTGGCGCGGTAGTCGGGGTTGAGCGGCTGCGACAGCACGAAGGGTACCGGCCGTTCCGCCAGGCTGCCATGCGAGCGCAGGCGCGCGCCGGCGAGTTCATCCAGCCGGTGTTCGCCTTGCCGGGTGCCGAGCGCCACGCCTTTTTCAGCCACCACCGTGACATCGCCCTCGCGCTCGGGCGGCAGGTCGAAACGGGCGCAGGCCTCGTCCCGGGTCAGCGCCAGATGCACGCCGGGCAGGCCGGCCACGAAGTCGCGCAAGGGCGCCGGGTCGCTGCCGTCGAGAACATGGACGCGGACGAAGCCGCCGAGCGCGCCGTGATGGCGCACGAAGGGGTCGGTGATCGGGCAGATCACCTTGAAGCGGCCGGCGCCGAAGCGCTGATCGAGGAGGTCGCCGAGATAGAGGATGTTCGGGCTGCCGTCGTGAAGCGACAGGTCGGTCATGCCGTGGTCGGCGACGACGCCGACAATGGCGCCGGCGGCGAGGAAAGCCGCCATGCGCGCGTCGACGGCGCGGATGAAGTCGTCGGAAGCCGCGGCGCCCGGCGCATGGGCGTGCTGGACGAAATCCGACAGGGAGAGATAGACAAGCTCGCTGCCGCGCTGGCCGAGCAGGCGCAGGCCGGCGTCGAGCACGAACAACGACAGCTCAGGCGAATATTGATCGGGGACCTTGGCCGGCCCGAGCGCTTCCGCCGCGTCCAGGCCATGCTCGCCGACCGTGCAGGTATCGGCGCGCTCGGCCGAAAAGGCGAGGCCCGGCAGGCCGGGGCCGGCAAGGCCGGCGGCCAGCACCTTGCGCAGCTTGTCCTTGGCGGTGACCGCCGCCACCTTGACGCCGGCGGCGGCGAGGCGCGCCAGGATGGTCGGCGCGCGCAAGGGGCCGGCATCGGTCATCATGACCTCCTTGCCGGTGTCGCGGTCGAACCAATAATTGCCGGAGACGCCGTGGACGCGCGGCGGCGCGCCGCAGACGATCGAGACATTGTTCGGATTGGTGAAGCTCGGCATGGCCGACAGGGCGCTCGAGTAGAAGCCTTCCGCCATCATCGCCGACAGGGCCGGGGTCAGTCCGCGGATCGCGGCATCGGCGAGATAGGCGGGATCGCAGCCGTCGTAACAGATCACCACCACGGGCCGCCCCGGCGCGCGGTAGGAGCGGCCATTGACCTCGACCTGGACATTGCTTCGGGCTGCGTTCATGCGGTTGATGCTCTCGAGCCTGGCTGCCGGCGTCACACGGGTGACATGTGCGGCAACTAGTATCATCCGTTTTGTTCGAGTATTGACGCTCAAATACTATGATATGCGATCTTGTTATTGACGAAAAGCGAGTTTAAATCTGTCGTATGTGAGTTTTTGGCAAGATGAATGATGCAACATCTTCCGTCGTTCCGGGCTTTGCGCGCCTTGGAAGCCGTGGTGCGCAACGGCAATGTCATGCGCGCGGCGGAAGAGATCGGCGTCACGCCGGGCGCCATCAGCAAGCACCTGACCCAATTGGCTGACGAACTGGGCACGGCGCTGTTCGAGCCGGGCCATCGGTTGAAACCCACCGCCGGTGCCCAGGACCTGGCGCGCGCGGTGGGGCTCGCCATTGGCCAGTTGCGCCGGGCCTGCGAGGACGCGGCCGATGTGAAGTCGACGGCTGTCCTGACCGTTGTGGCGCACACCACCTTGACGATGCATTGGCTGGTGCCGCGGCTGGTGGCGGCGCAGGAAGCGGTCGGCGGCCGGCCGGTCCGGGTCCATCCGGTGCACAGCACCGACGACTGGCGGCAAACGCCTTTCGATGTCGCCATTCTCCGGCACGACCGCATCCCGCCGGGCTGGGAGAGGCGGGTGCTTGGCCGCGAACGGCTGACGCTGTTCGCAGCCCCCGAACGCGCCGCGCGCCTGGCCGCCGGTGGGCTCCAGGCCCTGGCCGGCGAAACCTTCCTGGTCTCCGATACCCGCCACGGCGAGCTGCAGGCCTGGCTTGCCGCGGCGGGCCTGGCCGGCAACCTCGAACCCAAGGTCTTCGCCCATTTCTACGTCGCGCTGGAAGCCGCGGTTGCGGGCCAAGGGGTGATCGTCGGCCCGACCTGGCTCGCCGATGCCGGCTTTCGCCAGGGCCGGCTGGCCCGGCCGTTTCCGGCGGTCGCGACCGACGGCACGCGCCTGGTCGGCGTCTATGACCCGGCGGTCTGCGACGGCAAGACCGCCGACCGCCTGCTGGCCTGGGTTGGCCAGGAATTGTGCGAGAGCGTCGCCGCCTGACCATGAAAGACGCCAGCGCATGAAAGAAGTCTGGCCATCCCCCGCGATGACCAGAGCAGAGGCGGTTCACGGTCGCGTCGATCCCGGCATCCGGGTTGAGATGCGGCGCGTGTCATTATACCGGCGCCGCCTAGACTGATGATGTCGCTGAATTGGTCGGGCCGGCGCCTCGGCAAGTCTCGCTGCCGGGCCGTAATATTTGGCTAAAATCCGGCTCATTTGACGCGGGCGATTACTATTCATGCGAGCCGATAATGCTTGTCAGGCTGGCGTTTTGCTTATCTAATTCGCCCGATGATGGCTAGCGGTGAGGGTGGATGATATGCCTCTGTCCCATTCCCTGTGCGACATCTGCGGCGAGCGGCCGGCAACCGTGCGGATCACCGTCGTCCAGGACGGCGAGAGGCGGCCACTGGATGTCTGCGACTATCACTATGCCCAGCTGACCCGGCACCAGCGTTACGTCTCGCCGCTCGAGGCGCTGTTCGGCAGCGGCGCGTTCGGGCTGTCGTCGCAGGCACCGCAAGAGCCGCAGCCGGCGGTGCCGCGGCGCGGTTTCGGTGGAGCCGAACGCGATGCGCTCAACCTGGAGCGCCGGTTCAGCGACAAGGCCAAGGAACTGCTGCAGCGGGCCGCCGAGCGGGCGGTGCAATCCGGCAAGCGCGAGGTCGATACCGAGCATCTCCTGCAAGCCCTGCTCGAAAGCAATGTGGTGCTGGCGATCCTCAAGCAGTTCAAGATCTCGCCGGCCGAGCTCAGCCAGCAGATCGATCGGCATTCGGCCGCCGTGGCGGCGACCGGGTCGTCGAAGCAGAGCGAGGTCGGCGTCTCGCCCCGGGTCAAGCGCGCGCTGGAACGCGCCTTCATCGCCTCGCGCGCCTTCGGCCATTCCTATATTGGCCCGGAACACCTGCTGCTCGGCCTCGCCGAGGTGCCGGACAGTTTCGCCGGCGACCTCCTGCAGAAATATGGCCTGTCGGTCCAGGCGCTCAGGCAGATGACCGACCGGGTGGTCGGCAAGGGCGCCGAGGAAGGCCGGGTCGAGGTTCCCACCAATACGCCGCAGCTCGACAAGGTCGGCCGCGACCTGACCCTGATGGCGCGGGAAGGGCGCCTCGATCCGGTCATCGGCCGCTCCAAGGAGGTCGAGACCACCATCGAGGTGCTGGCCCGGCGCAAGAAGAACAATCCGGTGCTGATCGGCGAGCCGGGCGTCGGCAAGACCGCCATTGTCGAGGGATTGGCGCAACGGATCGTCCATGGCGACGTGCCGGAAGTGCTGCGCGACAAGCGGCTGGTCGAGCTCAATGTCAATTCGCTGGTCGCCGGCGCCAAATATCGCGGTGAGTTCGAAGAACGCGTCAAGCAGGTGATGGAAGAGGTCGTGGCCAACCAGGACCAGCTCGTGCTGTTCATCGACGAGGTCCACACCATTGTCGGCGCCGGCCAGGGCGGCGGCGAGGGCGGTCTCGACATCGCCAATGTGTTCAAACCGGCCATGGCGCGCGGCGAGATGAACCTGATCGGCGCCACCACGCTCGGCGAGTACCAGAAACATATCGAGAAGGACGCGGCGCTGGAGCGGCGCTTCCAGCCGGTGCTGGTGTCGGAGCCGACGGTCGAGCAGACCGTCAATATTCTCAGAGGCCTCAGAGACAAGCTGGAGGTCCACCACAAGGTGACCATCCAGGACCAGGCCATCCTGGCGGCGGCGGAGCTGTCCAATCGCTATGTCACCGGCCGCTTCCTGCCGGACAAGGCGATCGACCTGATCGACCAGGCGGCGGCGCGGGTGCACCTGTCGACGACCTCGCGGCCGATCGAGATCCAGGAGCTGGAGGCCGAGATCGCCCAGATCCGGCGCGAGCAGGACTATGCCACGACCCGCAAGCGGTTCGACCGGGCCAAGGCCCTGGAACAGGAGGGCGCGGTCAAGGACAAGGCGCTGGCGGAAGCCAACAGCGCCTGGAAGAAGAAGCTCGGCTCGAGCACGGCCGAGGTGACGGTGGAAGACGTCGCCGAGATCGTCTCGAAACTATCGGGCATTCCGGTGACCGAGCTGACCGCCCAGGAAAAGGACAAGCTCCTGAAACTGGAAGCGCGCCTGCATGAGCGCGTCATCGGCCAGAACGTGGCGATCGGCGCGGTCAGCGACGCGATCCGGCTGGCTCGTGCCGGGCTCACCCGCGGCGGCCGGCCGATCGCCACCTTCCTGTTCCTCGGCCCGACCGGCGTCGGCAAGACCGAACTCGCCAAGGCGCTGGCCCAGGTGGTGTTCGGCGACGAGGGCGCCATCGTCCGCGTCGACATGAGCGAATATATGGAGCGCCACGCGGTGGCCCGGCTGATCGGCGCACCGCCGGGTTATGTCGGTTATGACGAAGGCGGCCAGTTGACCGAACGGATCCGCCGGCGGCCCTATAGCGTCATCCTGCTCGACGAGATCGAGAAGGCCCATCCGGAAGTCTATAACGTGCTGCTGCAGGTGTTCGACGACGGCCGGCTGACCGATGGCAAGGGCCGGGTGGTCGATTTCACCAATACGCTGATCATCGCGACCAGCAATCTGGGGTCGGAGATCATCACCGGCGCGACCCGCTCGACCATCGGCTTCACCCAGAACAACACGGTGCGCGAAGACATCATGCAGGTGCTGCGCCGGCATTTCCGGCCGGAATTCATCAACCGGATCGACGAGATCATCATTTTCGACGCGCTGAACCGGGAGCAGATCAAGACGATCGTCAAATTGCAGCTCGACCAGGTCCGCCAGGCCGCCCGTGGGCAGGATGTCGAGCTGGTCTTCGAGGACAGCCTGATCGAGCACCTGGCCGAGGTCGGTTATCAGCCGGAATTCGGCGCGCGCGAATTGAAGCGGCAGATCCGCCAGCTGATCGAAACCAAGCTCGCCAAGGCCATGCTGAAAGGCGAGATCAAGGAGGGCAACCGGGTCAGCTGCGCCTACAAGGACGGCCAGGTGAGCCTGCAGGTGATCGCGCCGGCCAGGAAAGCGCCGGCCAAACCGGCGCCGACGAAACGGGCGGCGGCCAAGGCCAATGGCGCGGCGCAGAAGAAGTCCGCCAAGCCGAAGCCGCCCACCCGCAAGGCGGCGAAGGCGAGCGGCGGCCGGGCGGCCAAGCCCGGCGGGTGAACCCGGCTCGGGCGATGCAATTCGGGGGCAAGACAGCGCAACCGGCGGTCGAGAAATGCTCTACGTCATCCCCGGCCGAGCGCAGCGAGGGGAAGGGGATCCAGGGGCTGCAGGGCAGTCTAGGTGGACATGTCGAAGCAAGCGGGACCGACGAATGGCTTGAGAAATCTACGCACGGAAGGCGCCGCCTGTTGGCTCCTGGATCCCCTTCCCCTCGCTTCGCTCGGCCGGGGATGACGTCGAGAATATGCCGGCAGTCGTCCTGCCTGACGTCACCAGTGAGCTCGCTCGGAACTCTCCTCTTCCGGGAGCGAATCGCCCCTTGAACGCGGGCCAAGCCCGTTGTGCGCGCCTCTCAACCACCCGTGCGGGCCAGCGCCTGGGCGACATCGGCGACGAGGTCGTCGGGATGTTCGACGCCGATCGACAGCCGGATCGTGGTGTCGAGAATGCCGATGCGCTGGCGCACCGCCAGCGGCACGCCCGAATGGGTCATGGCCGCGGGATGGCTCGCCAGCGATTCGGTGCCGCCGAGGCTGACCGCCAGCTTGAAGATTTCCAGCGCGTTGAGGAAAGCGAAGGCGGCGCGCTCGCCGCCCTTGATGTCGAACGAGAAGGTCGAGCCGGCGCCGAGGCATTGCGCGTCGTAGACCCGCCGTTCCGCGCTGTCCTGACCGAGGAAGGGCAGGTAGAGCACTTTTTCGACCTTCGGATGATCGCGCAGGAATTCGGCGACGATGCGGGCATTGTCGTTGGCTCGCTCCATGCGCAGGCTGAGCGTTTCCAGCGAGCGGCCGAGCATCCAGCAGGAATGCGGGTCGAGCTGCGTGCCGATGGCGCCGCGCAGCGCCTTGATCGGCTTGGTGACGGCGTGGCTGCCCAGCGCCGCGCCGGCGATCAGGTCGGAATGGCCGCCGACATATTTGGTCAGCGAATAGAGCGAGATGTCGGCGCCATGGTCGAGCGGCCGCTGGAACACCGGTCCGAGCAGCGTGTTGTCGCAGGCAATCACCGGACGATGGCCCTGCCGCGCGGCGATCGCGTCGGCGATGCGGCCCATCAGGGCAATGTCGATGACGCTGTTGATCGGGTTGGACGGCGTCTCGATCAGGATCACCGAGACGCGGCCCTTGCCCGCGGCCTCTTCCGCCGCCGCGCGCACCACCGCTTCGCTGACCCCGTCGGCGAAACCGACCGCGCCAATGCCGAGATTGGCGAAGGTGCGCGACAGCAAGGTTTCGGTGCCGCCATAGAGCGGCTGCGAATGCAGGATCACGTCGCCTGGCTTGGCGAAGGCGAGCAGGGTGGTGGCAATGGCCGACATGCCCGAGGAAAACAGGATGCAGGCGTCGGCGCCTTCATAGATCGCCAGGCGATCCTCGACGATCTCGCTGTTGGGATGGTTGAAGCGGGAATAGACCAGGCCAGCCCCGGTGCCTTGCGGCGGCTCGCGGCGGCCTGAGACGAAGTCGAAGAAATCGCGGCCTTCCTCGGCCGATTTGAACACGAAGGTGGAGGTGAGGAAGACCGGCGGCTTGACCGCGCCCTCCGACAGCTGCGGATCGAAACCATAGCTGAGCATCAGGGTTTCGGGGTGCAGGCGATGATTGCCGACATGGGTCTTGGAGGCTCTCGGAGCGGTCACGGCAGTCCTCGCTGAGTTGGTCGTTCCGGCGCAATCCTAGCAAATCATGGCGACCGATCCTTGCGACTTTCAAGCGGAAATGGCTTAGCTGTCGCAAGCTTTTGCCAAACAAGAGAGATCATGCAGCAGAAAATTGCCGACGAGGTCGACCGGCGCATTTTGCGCGAATTGCAGGCCAATGCCCGCATCACCAATAACGAGCTGGCCGAACGGGTCGGCCTGTCGCCGTCACCTTGCCTGCGGCGCGTCAGGCGGCTCGAAGAGACCGGCGTGATCCGTGGTTATACCGCGCGCGTCGACCCGGCCGCCCATGGCTGGTCCATGGCGGCGATCGCCACCATCCGGCTCAGCCGCCAGAACGAAGACGAGATCGTCATGTTCGAAGCGGCGGTGCGTGGCTGGGACGAAGTGCTGGAATGCCACCTCGTCACCGGCTCGCGCGACTATGTGCTGAAGGTCATGACCGGCGGGCTCGAGCAGTACGAGCGCTTCATCAAGGAGAAGATCGCCCGGCTGAAATGTGTCGCCTCGATCGAGACGAGTTTTGTCATGAACACGATCAAGGACAGAAGGGTTTAGCTTTCAGACTGAAACACCTGCATATAGCACCGGCGTCCTTCGAGGCTCGCAAGAGCTCGAAGGACGGCCAACTTCTCTGCAGAGCTATGGTCTAGGCGCCGGCCCTCGCCCCACGAAGCCGGTCGATCAGTTCCAGGGGATCGGCCGGCGCGGCCCGGCCGCGCCAGGCGACGTGCTGGTCCGGGCGCGACAGGATGAGCCCGTGGCCGTCGGCCTCGGGCATGGCATCCGGGTCGATGTCGATCAGCCGCAAGGGCAGGGCGCGGCGGGCAGCCGCCTGCATCAGCCCGTCGACGGCGAGCGCCGGATCGAGCCGGAGCAGCGCGTGGTCCGGCCCGGTCGCGTCATAAAGCGAACGGCCGCCGCCGAGCCAGAGATGCGGCGTGCGGCAGCCGGGCACGGTCGAGGGGGTGAAACTGCCCATGGTGTAACCGGGATGGGCGGCGCCGTCATAAGCGATGATTGGCGACTGGTCGTAATAGGAGCCGAAATTGAGCCCGGCGCAGCAATATTGCTGGACGTTGAGGTCATAGGTCGCCTGGCCTAGCGCCACGCGCGCGGCCGCGCCGGCCGGGTCATCGGCCTCGATATTGTCGGGCACGCCGCTGCGGTTGCGGATCTCCTTGTGGGCGTGGTCCATGGCAAAACGCGAGACCTGGGTGGTGATCGGCAGGCGCTCGCGTTGATAGGCGTCGAGAATGCCCGGCGGCGCCCAGCCGGCGAGACGGGCCGCCAGCAGCCAGGCGAGGCCGGCGGCGTCGGCTATTCCGGCATTCATGCCGTAACCGCCATAGGGCACCCAGATATGGGCGGCGTCGCCGGCGATGAACAAACGCCGGTCGCGAAACCGGTCGGCGACCAGGCGGCGGCCGATCCAGTCTTCCCGCGAGATCACCTGATAGTCGAAAGCCGCGCCGACGCCGAGAATGGCGCGGATCGCCCAGTCGCGATCGACCGCGTCGAAATCGGTTTCGCCGGGTGTGAGGTAATTGTGCACGAGCCAGGTCTCGCGTCCGTCGATCGCATAGACATTGCCCGCGCGGCGCGGATTGAGCGAAAAGGTCGCCCAGGCATTGCCGTGCTGCTGCAGACCGATCAGTTCCGGCGCGCGGATGAAGGTCGACTGGACGCGCTGGATCATCGCGTCGCCGGTGAGGGTCGCGCCGATCGCCTTGCGGACGAGCGAGCGGCCGCCGTCGCAGCCGGCGAGATAAGCCGCGCGGATCGCGATCGTCTCGCCGGTGTCGAGATCCCGGGCGGTGGCGCTGACGCCATGGTGGTCCTGGCCGACCTCCGAGATCTCGGTGCGGTTGAGGATGCGGATGCGCGCCATGGCGGCGGCATGGCCGAACAGGATCGGCTCCAGGTAGATCTGGTTGATCCGGTGCGGCGGCTCGGGTGTCGGCCACCAGCCGTCCGGCCCGTCCTTGCGCCTATAACGGTCGCGCCGGCACGGGATCGGGATGCGGGTGATTTCCCGGCCGGTAAACGAGGTGCGGTAGCTGATGTCGTTTGGATAGTCTTCGGGCAGCCCGGCCTCGCGCAGGGCCTTGGCCAGGCCGAGCCGCCGGAAGATCTCCATCGAGCGCGCCGAGACGTGGTTGCATTTCGGCTCCGGCCGGGCGCCGCGCGGGCGCAGCTCGACCAGCGTCACATCGACGCCGCGGCCGGCCAGGTCGATCGCCAGCGTCAGGCCGACCGGGCCGGCGCCAACCACCAGCACGTCGGTTTCGATCGTTCTCGCCATGTTTCGCTGTTCTTTCAAACTTGCCGCGGGCGCTCGGCGGCCCAAGATCACTCGACCCGGGCGCCGGAACTGCGGACGACCAGGGCCCACCGGGCGATCTCGGACTTGATGTAGGCGACCAGGTCCTGCGATGAGCCGCCGAGCGGCTCCAGCCCGATCTGAATGAGCTTGTCGCGGTTGGCGGGGCTTGAGAGGAAGCTCGAGATCTCGGCATGCAGCCGCGCGACGATCTCGCTCCGGGTTCTGGCCGGCACGACCACGGCCTGCCAGGCCACCGCCTCGTAGCCGGGATAGCCGGCTTCCGCGACGGTCGGGATAGTCGGCGCGGCGGCGACACGCCGGGGCGCCGAGACGGCCAGCGCCGTCAGCTTGCCCGCGGCGATCAGCGGCAGGGCCGGAGCCATGTCCATGAACATGAAGGGGATATGGCCGCCGATGACATCGTTCATCGCCACCACGCTGCCGCGATAGGCGACATGGCGCGCCTCGATGCCGGCGACCGTCTTCAGGAGCTCGCCGGCAAGGTGATGCGGCGTGCCGTTGCCGGCCGAGCCGTAGGCCAGTTCGCCGGGCTTGCTCTTGGCATAAGCGACGAACTCGGCCAGCGTCTTGATGTTGAGCGCCGGGTTGACGATCAGGATCAGCGGCACGCCGGCGACCAGGGAAACCGGCGCGAAATCGGCGACCGGATCATAGGGCAGGCGCTGGAACAGGCTGGCATTGATGGCCAGCGTCGTGCTGGTCGCCATCAACAGCGTATGGCCGTCGGGTTCGGCGCGCGCCGCCATGCCGGCGCCGATCGTCGTGCCGGCGCCCGGCCGGTTGTCGATGACCACGGGTTGGCCGAGCTTTTCCTTCAGGTGTTCGGCGAGCAGGCGCGCCAGGATGTCGGTGGTGCCGCCGGCCGGATAGGGCACGATGAAGGTGACCGGCCGTTGCGGATAGCCGGTCTGGCCGGTCGCCGCGAAGGACAACGGCAGCAGGGCCAAGAGGCAGAGGACGAAGCGGGCCGTCCCGGCGCCGATCGTGGTCATCAGGCATTCCTCCTCGAAGGCGCCGGGGCGGAATGACCGAAGTCATCCGGCGCCCGGGCGCGGCCGGTCCCTGCCGGCTGGTGAAAAGTCACGGATCTCATGTCCGTCGGGTCGGGCAGGACCATGCCTGGTTCAGGCAAGGCCGCGAATTCTCGGCATGTCGAGGAACCGCCATGGGCTCGGCATTTCGCCGACCGGCACTTCGATCAGGGCGGGCTTGCGCCGTTCCGCCGCGGCGGCGACCGCCCGGCGCAACTCATCCGGCCGCTGTACCCGGCTCGCCTCGACGCCGAAGCTCTCCGCCAGCGCCACGAAATCCGGATTGGCGAGGTCGGTGGCGATGACCCGGTTGTCGTGGAGCTCCTGCTGCATGCGCCGGACATTGCCGAAGGCGCCGTCGTTGAAGACGATGGCGACGAGCGGAATGTCGTGGCGCACGGCGGTCGCCAGTTCCTGCACGTTGAACATGAAGCCGCCGTCGCCGCTGATCGAAACGACGGCGGCATCACGCCGCGCGTCCTGCACGCCGAGCGCGGTGGCGTAACCCCAGCCGAGCGTGCCCTGATAACCCGACGAGATGAATGTCCGCGGTTTGTGAACGGGATAGGCGAAACGCGAGACGTAACCGCATTGGGTCATTTCCTCGACCAGAATGCCGTCGTCGCCAATCGCCTCGCGGATCGCCGTCAGGAACGGGATCTGCGGGTCGAGACAGGCCATTTCACCTGCGATCTCGGCCTTCAGGGCGGCGACCGCGGCAATACGCGAGGCGCGTTTCGGCGCTTTCAGGTCGAAGGCCTCGACCAGCCGCGGCAGGATGGCCTCGACCCGGCCGACCAGGGCGACGTCGGGTGCGCGGATGGTGTCGAGCACGCTTGGGTCGACCTCGATCCGGACGATCTTCATCGCGGCGTCGGTGCCCCAATTGCTCAAAGGAATCTGCGCCCGCGAGCCGATCATCAGCACGGCGTCGCAGTGTCGCCACAGCCGGTGGCCGACCGGCATGGTGACGCTCAAGGGATGGCGGTCGTCGAGCACGCCACGCCCCATGCGATAGGCGAGCACCGGCGCCTGCAGGCGCTCGGCCAACAGGCGGACCCACTCACTCGTGTCCTGCGCGCCGCCGCCAACCACGATCAGCGGCCGTTCGGCAGCGGCAAGCAGCGTGACGGCTTCGTCCAGCAGCCCGGCATCGACATCCGGCTGCGCGTTCGGGATCGACGGCAGGGCGGGCGCGAAATCGCCACGCGCGGCCAGAATGTCGGGTGGGATCTCCAGGCCGACCGGCCGCGGGCGTCCCTCGGTGAGTGCGGCGATGGCGGCGGCAAGCTCGCCCGCGGCACGGGCGGGATCGGTGACCCGGCTCGCCTGTTTGGTCAGGCGCTCGAGAATGCCGAGCTGGTCGGGGAGTTCGTGCAGCAGGCCAATGCCGCGGCCAATGGCGCGGCTTGGAATCTGTCCGGTCAGGCAGAGCACCGGGGCATTGGTCGAATAGGCGGTGGCCAGCGCCGCGGCCGTGTTGAGCACGCCGGGGCCCGGGACCACCGAATAGGCCGACGGCCGGCCGGTCGCCAGCGCCGCGCCCAGCGCCATATAAGCCGCGCCCTGTTCGTGGCGCGTATGCACGACGGTGACGGCGCCGGCGCTGTCGTAGACCGCGTTGAAGAACCAGTCGTTCTGGATGCCCGGCACGCAATAGATGCGGTCGAGCCCATGGGCCTTGAGGGTTCCGACGACGGCGCCGGCACAGGTGGTCGGGGAGGCGACGGCCATGGCTTCTCTCTTCACGCCGTGCCGGCCGACATTTCTTGACTTCTCGGCCGGCATGTCCAACTATCGGATGAATGTTTCAGAGAGCATGCTACGATATGAGGCCCGGCTGTCAACCGAATGACGTATGTCGATCAATGGACGACAGCGCCGCGGTCGCGGCCGTGGGCGATGTCACGGCATTCATATCCAGTTATCGGACATTGCGGCGGTCAGCCAATCCATCGCCGCGGCGGGTGGAGCGGTGACCGAAGCGGCGGGCAGCCTGCATCGCTCGGTCGCACTGGTGCGTGCGATCGCCCGCGGCGGGGAGGGCGGTGCTGCCCTCGCCGATATCGTCGCCTGGACCGGCTTGCCGCGGCCGACCGTTCATCGTGTCCTGGACATGCTGATCGAGACCGGCTGGGTCGAACGCGACCAGGCCTCGCGACGGTTCTTCCTCGGCCGCGAAATCTATGCGCTGGGACTGGTCGCCGCCGCCCATCATCCGATCGAACGGATTGCCGCGACCGAACTCGCGGCCCTGGTCCAGGACATCGAGCAGACGGTCTATCTCAGCGTCCGCGCCGGATTGGACACGGTCTGCGCGGCGCGCCAGGAAAGCACGTCACGGATCCAGACGCTGGTGCTGAAGGTCGGCAGCCAGGTGCCGCTCGGCCGCGGCGCGGGCAGCATGGCCATTCTCGCGGCGCTGCCGGTGGCCGAGGCCGAGGCGATCATCCGGGCCAATCTCGCGCGTTACGGGCAGGAGACCGAAGGTTTCGACGAGGCGGCGTTCCGTCTTGCGCTCACCGAGGCGCGCGTTGCGGGATTTGCCAGCCATGACAGCCTGTTCACCCGCGGCATTGCCGGCATCGGCGTGCCGGTGCGCGACGCCACCGGCTATCCGGTCGCCGCGATCAGCACGGCTTTTGTCGCCGACTGGCTCGACGACGCGCAGCGCCGACGCTGCGTCGCCCGATTGAACGAAACGGCGGAGCGGATCGGCGCGCGGCTCATCGCGCTCAGAAGCCGGCCATAGGGCTGGTGGCCGGGCCCGTCACGGGCCGCCATAAGCACACCAGCCGCCATCGACCGGCAAGGTCGCGCCGGTGACATAAGAGGCCGCCTCCGATGCCAGGAAGGCGACGACGCTGGCGATCTCGTCGGGCCGGCCGAGGCGGCGCATCGGGGCGCGCGCCTCGATGAGCTGACGGTCGACCCGGCTGTCGGCGAACATCTCGAAAGCCATTGGCGCCTCGATATAGCCGGGCGCCACGCAATTGACCCTGATGCCCTTGCTCGCCCACTCGCAGGCCATGGTGCGGGTGAGATGAACGATGGCCGCCTTCGACACGCCATAGGCGTTGGAGCCGGGCAGGCCGATGAGGCCGGCGATCGAGGCGATGTTGACGATGGCGCCGCCGGCCTTGCGCGCCAGCATGTGCCGGCCGACGGCGCGGCTGACCAGGAAGGTCCCGCGCAGATTGACGTCGATGATCCCTTGCCAGGTGACGATGTCCTGATCCGTGGTGCGTCTGATCGGCTCGGCGATGCCGGCATTGTTCACCAGGATGTCGATCGCGCCGGCGCTACCGATGGCGCGCGCGACCAGATCCTCCACCGCCTCCTCCGACCCGATGTCGCCGGCGACCGCCATGGCCTCTGCCTCGGCCGGAAAGTCGCGCGCCGCCGCCTGAAGCCGCGCCGCGTCGCGATCGCACAGGATCACCCGCGCGCCGCCGCCGGCGAGGCGGCGGGCGATCGCCAGGCCAATGCCGCCGGCGGCGCCAGTGACCAATGCGGCGAGGCCGTCGACGTCGCGCGGAGCCGTCGTCATGACGCCACCCCGGGGGCTGCGGCGCGCTGCGAACGCTCGCGGAAGGCCTTGACGCGCTCGCGGTGGTCGGCGCTGGCATTGGTCAGGGCCTCATAAGCAAGGCCGGTATCCATCATGGCATGGGCGAGCTGTTTCAGGGCGATATTGACGGTGACCTTGGTCCAGCGGATCGCCTTGGTCGAGCCCTTGGCCAAGCGGTCGGCGAAGGCGTCGACCGCGGCATCGAGCTCGCCTGCGGTGGCGACATGGTTGATCAGCCCGATCGCCTCGGCGCGCCGGGCGGTGACCCGGTCGCCGGTGAACAGGAACTCCTTGGCACGGGCGAAACCGACGAGCTGTGGCCAGATCACCGCGCCGCCATCGCCGGCGACCATGCCGACCGAGACATGGGGATCGGCGAGATAGGCGGTCTCGGCAGCGAAGCCGATGTCGCAGAACAGGGCCAGCGTGGCGCCGAGCCCGACGGCCGGGCCGTTGATCTTGGCAATCGTCGGCTTTTCGCAGTCGAGCAGGGAGAAGACGATGCGTTTGGCTTCGGCGACCGTCGTTTCGAAGTTTTCAGGGTGATCGATGGCATCCTGCATCCAGTCGATGTCACCGCCGGCGCAAAAGGCGCGGCCGGCACCGGTCAAGACAACGATGTCCGATCCCGGATCATTGCCGGCATCCGAGAAGACCCGCGCCAGCTCTTCGTGCATCACCGCATCGACGGCATTCAGTGCCGCGGCGCGATCCAGGGTCAAATGGAGAACCCGGCCACGGCGCTCGATCCTGATGGTGCGGTAGTCAGCCTGCTTCATTGGTCGTGCTCCCATGGGACTGTTCGGCCGCGAGCCGGCGCAGGTCGGATTTCAGGACCTTGCCCATCGGGCCGCGTGGCAATGCGTCGGTGAAGGTGATGCGGCGCGGAATCTTGTAATCGGCGAGCTTGTCGCGGCAGAACGCCTGCAACGCCCCGGCATCGACCGTCCGGCCCGGCCGCGGCACGACAAAAGCGTGAATATCTTCGCCGAGTTTTGGATGCGGAACCGCGATGACGGCGGCGTCCTGGATGGCCGGATGGCGGAACAGGGCCTCTTCCACTTCGAGCGAGCCGATATTGTGCCCGCCCCGGATGATCATGTCCTTCTTGCGGTCGACATGGTAGAGGAAGCCCTCGGCATCGAGATAGCCAATGTCGCCGGTCAGCAGCCATCCGTCCTGCAGCGCTTTTTGGGTCAGCACCGGCTCGTCGTAATATTCCAGCATGACGCTCGGGCTGCGGATGGCGATCTCGCCCGCCGTGCCGGCCGCGACCGCTGCGCCCGCCTCGTCGACGACACGCACTTCGGTCAGCGGCCATGGCCGGCCGACCGACCCCAGCTTTGCTTGGCCGTCCTCGCCTTTCAGCACGGTCCCGGCCGGTCCGCTTTCGGTCATTCCATAGGTCTGGCGCAGTTCGATATGCGGGAAGGTCTCGGCCAGGCGCTGGATCACTTCGACCGGCATGGCGGCGCCGCCATAATCGAACATGGTCAGCGTCGACAGGTCGTGCCGCGAGCGGTCATAGTGATCGAGCAGGAAGATGTAGAAGGCCGGCGCGCCGATATATTTGGTCGTCCGCTCGCGCTCCATCCGGCCAATGATGGCGGGCACGTCGAGGGCCGGGTCGAGCACCGCCTGGGCGCCGGCCCACCAGGCCGGCAGCAGCAGGCAATGCAGGCTTGCCGTGGTGAAGAACGGGAAGAAGCTTTGAAAGACGTCGGTTTCGGCAAGGCTCATGGCCTCGGCGAAGCCATAAGCCGAGATGACGCTGCGCCCATGGGTCATCACGGCGCCTTTGGGATGGGCCGTCGTGCCTGACGTGAACAGGATTTCCGACATGGCGTCGGGCGGCACCGATGGCCAGGGCTCATGGCGGGCAGGGGCCTCGTCGAAGATCCGCTGCCAGTCCGCCGGCGCGGAGGCCGCGTCGCCACCGACGGTGATGACGTGCCTGACACCGGCAAGGCGTGGTTCAAGGCTCTGGAGCAGCGGCCAGAAGTCGCGCATGGCGATCAGCAGCCCCAAGCGCGCCTTGTTGACGACATAGACGATTTCATCCGCGGCGAAGCGGGTGTTGACCGGCACCACGACCGCGCCGAGGCGATGCAGCGCCAGCATGGTGACGGCGGCTTCCACGCCGGCCTCGTTGTTCATCATCATGCCGACATGGTCGCCGCGCGTGACGCCCAGATGCCGCAGGCCGGCGGCGAGCCGCTGCGCCCTTGCGAGCAGTTCTCCGTAACTCAGGCGTTGCTCCGCGCCGTCGGCCGACCGGGCCGTCAGGGCGAGGGCGTCAGGCCGTCGCGCCGCCTGGTCCGCGACGAGATCGATGATCGAGCGCCCGACCAGCGCGTCGGGCAGGACGAAGGCTGCCATGGCTTGTTCCTCCACTCGGGCGCTCGCCTTTTGCCGCCGGCGATCGGGCGGCCGGCCGGTACGAGCCGGCCGCGGCAATGGGCTTCGATCAACAAATTCGATTTCCGATTCGATAGTCAGTTTTCTTGACGTGTCCAGTGGAAAATTCTATGCCGGGGTCAAGCGATCGCAGTGACCGATTGCGTGAAAGGGGAGGACAGGCCATGCGTTCTTGGATCATGCGGTCTTGGATCATGCGTTCTTGGATCATGCGTTCTTGGACATTCGCGGCAGTTCTGGCCGCGGCGCTCGTTGCAACGGCGAGCCATGCTCAGACGCCGCAGCGGCCGCTGAAGATCGGGGTGCTGACCGATATGACCGGCATTCTGTCATCGGCGCTGGGGCCGGGTTCGGTCGACGGCGCCCGCATGGCCATCGAGGATTTCGGCGGCAACATGTTCGGACGGCCGATCGAACTGGTCGTCGGCGATCATCAGAACAAGCCCGACATCGGCTCCGGCCTGACCCGCCGCTGGTTCGACGAGGGCGGCGTGGACGTCATTGTCGACATCGGCAATTCGGCGGTGGCGCTGGCGGTGCGCGAACTGGTCCAGAGCAAGAACCGGATCGCGCTCTATGTTGGTG
Organism: Phreatobacter stygius; assembly: GCF_005144885.1. Lineage (NCBI taxonomy): Bacteria > Pseudomonadati > Pseudomonadota > Alphaproteobacteria > Hyphomicrobiales > Phreatobacteraceae > Phreatobacter > Phreatobacter stygius. Next base: position 6,609,043 of record NZ_CP039690.1, on the reverse strand, counting down.
CGTCCAGCGCCGACCTGACCGGCAAGGCCTGTTCGCCGAACACCGCGCAATGGAGCCACGACACCTATCTGTTCGCCAATGCCTTGCCGGCCGAGCTGATGCGCCAGGGCAAGAAGAAGTGGTTCCTGATCGTCCAGGACTGGGCCTTCGGCCACGCGCTGCAGCGCGATGTCGGCAAGGTGGTGACCGATGGCGGCGGCCAGGTCATGGATAGCGTCCGTCATCCTCCCGGCACGCTCGACTATTCGTCCATGCTGTTGCGCGCGCAGGCGTCGGGGGCCGATGTCATCGCCTTCCTGAGCGCCGGCCAAGACCTCTCCAACATGATCAAGCAGGCGAGCGAGTTCGGCCTCGCCGGATCCGCCCAGCAATTGGTCGCGCCGGCCTTCCTGTTGTCGGACGCCCACGGCCTCGGCCCCCAGATGGCGCAAGGCATCGTGTTCTCGACCGTCTGGTACTGGAACCTGAACCCCGAGGCGCGAGCCTGGTCTGAGCGCTTCTTCGCGCGCAACCGGTTCATGCCGACGGAAGCCCATGCCGGCACCTACAGTGCCGTCAGCCATTATCTGAAGGCGGTGAGCGCGGCGGGCACCAGCCGGCATGATGCGGTCATGGCGCGGATGCACGACATGCCGGTGAACGACTTCTACACACGCAACGCCCGGCTGCGTCCCGATGGCCGGTTGATGCGGACGGCCTATCTCGCCCAGATGAAGACGCCGGCGCAATCGCGCGAGCCCTGGGACTATTACACGATCCTGTCGGAGGTCCCGGCCGAGCGCGCGTTCCGTCCGGAGAGCGAACAGGCCTGCAGTCTGCCGGCCCGGTGAAATCGGCATGCCGGCCCAAGTCAAAAGACCTGGTGGCATGCTAAAAGCCTCGGCCGGGCCGGACGGGCGCGGCCTTACGGGCAGGGAATGCAAGCCGATGGCGAAGACGGACGATCCGCGGCGCGACGACGGCGAGTTGGCGACGGCCGTGCCGGCCAGGAGAGCGCCGAAGCGCAAGCTGACGCGGATCGAGAAGTCGCAACGCACCCGCCAGGCGATCTGCGACGCGGCGGCCGAGATCATTGGCGAGTTCGGTTATGCCGAAGCCTCGATCGCGCGGATCATGGAGCGCGCCGGCCTCGGCCACGGCACTTTTTATGCCTATTTCGACAGCCGCGCCGCGCTGTTCGACCAATTGCTGCCGATGAAGGGCAGCGAGGTTCTCGACTTCCTGCACGACCGGGTGAAGGGCGCGTCGAATTTCGTCGAGATGGAAACCAAGGGTTTCCTCGGATTCCTGGAATTCGCCCAGAGCCATCCCTGGTTCTTCCGCCTGCTGCACGAGGCGGAAGTGGCGGCGCCGGACGGCTACCGGCAGCATATCGACAATATCATGGTGCGGTTCCGGCGCTCGCTGAAACGCAGCTGGGATCTCGGCGAACTGCCGGGATATGGCGAACAGGAACTGGATACGCTGGCCTATCTGCTGATCTCGGCGCGCGACTACGTCTATTCCCAACATGTCGCCCGCAGTCCCGACATGGCGTCAGCCCTGCAGGATGCGGTCGAGACCTATCGGAAATTCATCTCCTTCGGCCTGCGTGGCGCGCCGGGCGACCAAGCCGCGCCGCCGCCGGGCGCTTCGAGCCGCGCGAAACCGGCCTGAACGGAGCGGCCGCACCGCCGGTCGGAACAGGGCCGGGCGCGGTTGCCAGCACCAGGACACAACCGGGATCGGGCAGGGGGCTCAGGGGCGCCGATGGCCTGCCGGCTCATCGCGGCGCCTGTCCTCGAGGAGGTCGAGCCGCGTCATTTGGTGAATTTGACCAGCGCCTCGCTGCCGTCCCGAAGATGTCTCGACAGCCACATCAGTCCTTGCTCCCGGTTTCGAGCGCGGCAAGCGGCGAGAATCTCGCGATGTTCGGCCTGGGACCGCGCGCGGTAATCGAGATTTGACAGGAGAATGCGAACGTAGCGATCGGCCGCATTGTGCTGGGCTTCGATCAGCCCGAGCAATCGGGCATTTCCGCAGGCGCCATAAAGCGTCAGATGAAAGACACGGTTGAGGCTGCCCCACCGGCCAACATCAGGCTCCATATCGATCTGATCCAGCACCGCCGCTGCCTCGTCCAGCATCTGCCCGGTGAGATGGGGATAGGCCAGCCGCAGCGCTTCGATCTCCAGAAGCTCCCTGACCGCGTAGATCTCGCTGATCTCGGTGCTGTCCATCTGCGCGACGAAGGCGCCCCGTGTCGGGTGAATCGACACGATGCCTTCGGTTTCGAGCTGGCGAAGCGCATCGCGTATCGGCATGCGACTGAAGCCAAACCGCGCCGCAAGCTCATCCTGACGCAGCGGGGTGCCGGCGGTCAGCGAGCCCTCGGCAATGGCCTCGCGCAGAATATTGGCGATCTGCTCCGCCACGGTCTGCGGCTTCTGCATCGCCGTGCCTGCCAGTCCGCTCAAACGATCCATCCGATGTTCCACCCGCGACCAGGCCTGCCTAGCAGAAACGCTGTTGCTTGGACATGTGTATTCTCGTATACCAGTATCCAGCATTGGCTGTTTTCCTCCAAACACCATGTGCGGGTTTCGCTTCACAGCGTGAAACTGGAGACATCCATGCCGGGTTCAATTGCGCCGGATCGTCGTCCGCCTGGCAGTTCTCTTGCCAGTTCCCTTGGAAGTTCTCTTGGCAGGCCGGTGGAGGCCATCGTGATCGGTGGTGGCATCGCGGGCTGCACGCTGGCCTATGAACTGGCGTCGCGGAACGTCAAGACCGTCGTCCTGGAACAAAACTGGGTCGCCGCCGAATCGTCGGGGCGGAACACCGGCACGCTCCTGAGCGGCCCGCAGCGAGAGGTCGTGGAACTGCTCGATGCCTGCGCGGCGATCTATGAGGAGCTGGCCGAAGGACCGGTTCCATTCGAGTTTGCAAGGATCGGGCATCTCTTGATTTCGGAAGACGAGGCGAGCTTCGAGGCGGCGGGCGCCGTTGCCGATCGCTATCGCGCGGCCGGTGTCGGCATGGAGAAGGTCTCCGGAGCCGTGCTCGCGCGGGATCATCCGAGGCTGGGCTTCAACGTTGCCGGGGGCTATTTCGTCGAGCGCGCATGGTCGCTGGAACCAATGGGAGCGACGCATGCCTTTGCGCATGCGGCACGGGAGGCGGGGGCGACGATCAGGACCGGCCTCCGCGTCGCGCAGATATGCGCGCGCAACGGCAAGGTCGAGGGCGTGCTGACCGACGGGGGGATCATCGCCGCGGACCTGGTCTTTATTGCCAATGGTTTGTGGATGAACGACCTGCTCCGCCGCACTGTTGGCGACGGCCCGCTGCCCGGCTTGCAGTTCACCGCGGGACGCGGCTGGCTGATCCAGCTCGGCAAGTTGGACTTCGAGCTGCCGTGGATCGTCGAGGAGCTGACCTGGCCCGACCAGGAGGAGCTCGGCAGGCGGATGTCGCTCGATGGGCTCGCCGATGTCGCGGCCCAGCGAGACGACCAGCCGGCTGTCGAAGCGATCTGTCTCAATCCGATGCGCGGCGGCGATGCGCGGCTTGGCGCCTCGGTTCAGCCGGCGTTCCGGGACCTGGTCAGAAACACCGATATGGCGAGCCGTATCGCGGGGCGTACGCTGCGCATGCTGCCCGGCCTCGGTTCGCCGCGGGTCACGAACGTCTATCCGGGCAATCGGCCCATGCTGCCCGACGGGCTGCCGGTGGCCGGCAGGACCGCGGTCGAAGGCTTGTTCGTGCATGGCGGGATGGGGTCGATCGGCATGCATGCCGCGCCGGCCACGGCTCGATGGCTGGTTGATGCGGTGATGTCGGGCGACGGCAACCCGGCAAAGGCCTGGTTGTGTCCGCATCGCTTCCCGGGGTGGCGCGAATGAGCTTCGAACCGACAGGCTGGACCACGGTCCTTGTCCCGGACATGCTGGCCACCAGGACATCCGGGCCGCCGGGACAAAGCCCGGATCGGGCAGGGTGCTGCGATCCCCATGAGGAGAGCGAGCCGTGACCCTGGTCGACGATGCGACGCGCCGGATGCTCGCCGGCCTCTATGGCGCGCCGGACAGGTTCTATCGCGGCATGGCCCATGTGAAGGCCCTGCTCGGTCTGGCCGAGGCGCATTGCGCGGCGCTGGCCGATCGCGAGGCCGTCGAAGCCGCGATCTGGTTCCATGACGCGATCTATGACAGCCGCCGCACCGACAACGAGGCCAAAAGCGCCGATCTGGCGCGCGACCGGCTCAAGGGGGCCTGCGACCCGCTGCGCCTCGATCGTATCGCCAGCATGATCACGGCGACGGCGACCCATGTTCCGCCTGATTTCGCCGAGCCGGCCGCGCGCGCCGACGCCATGCTGTTCCTGGACATGGATCTCGCCATTCTCGGCGCGCCGCCGGCCGTATTCGACGCCTATGAACAGGCGACCCGCAAAGAATATGGCTGGGTCGACGACGCCACCTGGGTGCTCGGCCGGTCGCGCGTGCTGCGCGGCTTCCTGGAGCGCGCGAGGATTTTCCGCACGGCTGCGTTCCACCAGGCCTATGAGCAGCAGGCGCGCGCGAACATCGCGCTGTCGCTGCGGCGGCTCGCCGGGGGCGGCCAGGGCGATGCGCCTTGAAGGATGAACCACCGCCGTGACCATGACCGACCCCGCCGTCCGGATGACCACCTTGGCCGAGCAGCCGCATTTCCGCGAGGCGGTTTCCGATCGCATCTGGAAGGCATGGTGGCGCGATGAGGGGCATGCGCTCGCCGAGATCGACGACCGTGTCGGGCAAAGCCTCGGGGCCGGGCCGATCCCGTGCGCTCTGATCGCGGCCAGTGGCGAGCGCTTTGTCGGAACCGTGTCGCTGATCGAAAGCGACATGGACGAACGGCCTCAATACAGCCCCTGGATCGCGGCGCTGTGGGTCGACCCGGAGCATCGCCGGCAAGGCATCGGAGCGGCCCTGGTGAAGGCCGCGGCGACCAGGGCATTCGAGGCCGGCATCGGCATGCTCTATCTCTGCGCCACACCCGACAAGGCACCGTTCTACATGTCGCTGGGCTGGCGCCAGATCGAGGAGAACGTCGCCGGTCTGAACGTCCTCTCGCTGTCGCGATAGAAGGCGGACGGTTGGTGCCATGGCGCGTCGCGATGGCCGCGAAGACATCGCAGCCTTTGTCGAAAAGCGCCGGCCATCTTTCGACGGCCGGTGAGTGAGAAGAGGTGGGCGCCGGCCTATCTCTGATTCGCATAAGACATATTATGGAACCAAAACAGATCGAGGAAATGGCCGTCGCGAGCCGATCCCGGCGCTCCTGCGGCGCCTTGCGGTCCCGCCCTGGCATCTGAGCTCATCAGGCCAAGCCACTCGGATCATTTGATATTCTTTGATAGTCTTGGCCGTTGCGTTTGAACTGTGCGGCGCCTTGCCGGCCGCAGCCCGCTTCGTCGCTTGACGCATCGTGCCTCCGGCGCCAGCCGCGACGCTCTGCGTCCGCCATTCGAACATCCAGCGTTTCCTTGCTGCCATCTGGATCGGCCGCCTCAGAGCCGTCGGCGGCTCAACCTGCCGTCCCTTGCCTGGAACGCAAAGCCGAGCCCGCCAATGACGGTCTGCCGTCAGAGCTGGGTGACGCGCGCATCGGCGATGAGGTTGCGCATCTTGACCGAGTCGGTTGCGACATAGGTTGCAAAGCCGCTGGCGTTGAGCGGCATATGCTCGAACCCGATATCGGCCATTCGTTGCCTGAGGCCCTGTGTGCCCAGCGCCGCCTGAAGCGCGCCCTCCAGTTTGCTGATGACGTCCGTGGGCGTGGCTTTGGGAACCGACAGGCCGCACCAGGCCGCAATATCGAATTTTGGCAGGCCCGCGGCAGCCACAGGCGGCACACCCGGCAGCAGTTCGGACGGTTTCGCGGTGGTGACGCCGAGTGCGCGAATGGTGCCGGCGCGAATATGCGAAAGCGCGGTTGTCGCATCGACGAACATGTACTGCACCCGGCCGGCCATCAGGTCGGTCAAGGCCGGCGGCGTTCCCCGGTAAGGAATAGCGGTCGTGTCGATCCCCGCATATTCTTTGAAGGCCGCGCCAGCGAGCAGACCGGTTCCGTTGCCGACGGCATATTGCAGCGGCGTCGGCGACTTCTTGGCATAGTCGATCAGCTCCCGCACGTTGGTGGCTGGGAACGTCGATCCAACGGCCAGAAGGAACGGAAACACACCGATCAAGCCGACGGGGGCAAAGTCGTCGATCGGGTGGTAGGAATTGTTCACCCCGAGAGCGGGCGAAATGATGTTCGACGTCGACGTCGCCATGAGGATTGCATAGCCGTCTCCCGGCGCCCTGCTGACGAATTGAGGCGCGAGGGTTCCGGTGGCGCCGGCGCGATTGTCAATGATGATCGACCCGCCGATCGCTGAGCTCATGAGCGGCTGCACCAGACGAGCCACCGAATCCGTGCCGCTGCCGGCCGGGAACGGCACAACAATGGAGATCGTTCGGTCGGGAAAGGTGCTGGCCGACGCCGGCCGCGACAAGGCCGTCGCACCCCATCCAGCTGCCAACATATGAAACGAGCGGCGGGATATCATCTCATGGCGTCCTTTGCGGATCAAAAATTCCGGAAACGAAGGTCGCAGCTTCAGCGACGGTCGCGCTCTGTTCGGTATGAGTTTGCTGGGCATGCCAATAATTCACATGCGTGTATCATGAATGCGGATTCTTGGATTACAGGTCAATGGCTCCCGCAAGCCGTGGTCGAGCGCCACAAGGCCACAGAGCAAGCTTCTGCGCCCATGGCGCGGCCAGATTAGCCAATTTGTCCATATACTCGGCGATTTCGCATTCACCTCACTTATGAGACCGCTCCGCGCGCCCTCTGCCTAACGACCGATGATCCCGTCGGAGCGTCCGCACTATTCATGATCATGGATTCAGATTAGCAATATCATGAATTCATGAATGGACCCAACCGCGGGAGTGAGGGTCATCGATATGACGTCGGTCATCATGAAGCCCGGGCCACACCTGAAGGCGGCACGACGCGTGCCGGATTCGCGTCTCGGCCAAAGTCACCGGAACCAGGATTGCTAAGGTCGATGTTCGTCAGGCAGGCCTCAAACCTATTGGAACTGCTGGAGTATTTTTGCCAAGCGCCAGCGGCCCGCACGCATGTCCGAGAGGCGACCGCGAAATCTCAACACACAGAAAAGGACCGGGAGATGACATCCGCACCAGAGGCTTCGCCAGTTCACACCCGACCAATGTCACGCCGGCGCTTCGTCACCGCGGCCCTCGCCGGCCCGGCCCTGCTGGGCTCCGCGCAAGGAGCCTTTTCGCAGTCCTATCCCAATCGCCCGATCACCATGGTGGTGCCCTTCCCCGCCGGCAGCGGAACCGACACGGTGGCGCGGCTGGTTCAGCCGCTGCTGCAGGCTGAGCTCAACAGCAGCGTGGTCATCGACAACCGACCGGGTGTGAACGCGGCGATCGGCGCAGGCGTGGTCGGGCGAGCCGATCCCGACGGCTATACGCTGCTCTTCACCACGTCGACGTCGCATTCGATCACACCCTTCGTGACCAAGAACGTCACCTACGATCCCGTGACCAGCTTCACGCCGATCGGCCAGGTTGGGGTCTTTCCGGTGATCCTGGTCGCGGAGAACGGGCTCAATGTCCGCACCGTTGGCGAGCTGATCGCGCGGGCGAAAGCCGAGCCGGGCAAGCTGCAATACGCCTACGGCAATGGCACGGGCCAGGTCGCCGGTGCCGCACTCTCGCGGTTCGCCGGCATCGATGTGCTTGCGGTTCCCTACAGGGGCACGCCAGCGGCCATGACCGACCTGATCGCCGGCCGGATCAATTACATCTTCGTGGACGCCACCACGGGCCTGCCGCACGTCCGTGCGGGCGCGGTCCGTGCCCTTGCGGTCACGACCGAAGAACCGAGCCGGCTCCTGCCCGATCTGCCGACGGTCGCGGCCTCCGGTCTGCCGGCGTTCAATCTGTCTGCCTGGTGCGGCCTGTTTGCACCCGCAGGTCTGGAACCAGCCGTGCGCGACCGTCTGAGCCAGGCGCTGGCAAAAGCCGTTGCGGCGCCCGCGCTCAGGCCGCGGCTCGAAGAATTGGGGTTCGAGCTCATCAGTCGCGAGACGGGCAGCTTCGCTCAACTCGTCAAATCCGACGTCGAGCGCTGGCAGGTGATCATCAAGGAGGTTGGCCTGGCGCAGACCCAGTGACCGGTCTTGGCAAGACACTACAGGAAGGACGCACATGACAGACGCGACGCGCAGCTATTTCATCAAGGCCGGATCGCCTGCTCCCTACTCTCCGAAGAACCACACCGGGACCGTCAATCGCCGCATCATCGGTCGCGAAAATGTCGGCGCCACGCAGCTCGAAGTCGTGCTCGGTCGCGTCGAGAAGGCCCATGGCGCCCTGCCCCACAGCCATCCAGGCATTGAGCAGGTCTGTTACATGCTGTCGGGCGCGGCCGTCGCGGAAGTCGCCGGTCAGACAATGCAGCTCGGGCCGGGAGATGCCTGTTTCTTCCCGGCCGACGCTCCCCATACGTTTGTCGCCACCAGCGAGCAGCCGGTCGAGGTTCTGATCATCTATTCGCCGCCCTATGCGGAGACCCATGCACGGACGCACGAGAAGGCCTAGCTGCGAGGCCAGGCAGGCAGACCTGCCAACCGTCAGCCTGCTCCCCGGCCGAAGGGTGCCCCAGCCGGAGGACGGCGGTTCTCCCGCCCGTGTCCGCAGCGCCCATGGCAGCGGCACAAGCCTGCGAGCGTCGAGGCGGGGGCGCGACGCTCGCAGGGCCACGGCATGGGCTGCGGCTGGCCTCGACGTCGTTCAGCGATACCAGGTCATCCGGGTATGCCGTACATCCATATGCAGAATTGATCGCCGACGATAGGAACCGATGCCGCCGACCCCGGGAATCCCGCGCATCGCCTGCAATGCGACCCTGTTGCTGACCCGAAGTGGTCGGAAATCCACCGCCATGCAGTGGCCGTGCATGCCTCGGGATCGTCGATAGCCCGAGGTAATCTGAATGGGGCCTATTCGTGATTGAAGGATTGCTATCGCGTTTCGCAATTTGGCCGGGAAACAACTTGTCACGACGCGGCTGGTTTGAACATTCAGTCCGTGAGGCCGGGGGCGCGCCATGGTAGTGCTGATCATGGCGATTGAGAGCGCTGCGACCGAAGTGAGTAATTTGTACATTTGAAACTCCTAGGATCCTTGCTCGGGATCATTCGTTCCTATGGATTAGGTTGGAGTGCGGATGCAGCAATGCATGATCATGATTGAAAGCTTGAGCCTTCAATCGCGATGACTAACGGGAGTGCGGGGTATGTTGTCGGATTGCAAGTGATCCTGCCGCTATCCGAAGCAGCAGAATTGAAAGCAAATGCTACGCTGGCCGTCCCGAGGATCGCTCGGCGGTTGCTTCACGCCAGGACTTGATGCCGATCGTGAGGCGATCTTCGATGGTTCGCCCCAGGACATGCTCGTTCGATCGCGATCGCATGGCTCAGGATCGAATTGCCGCCGCATCGGCCGCACGGCAATTCCGTGGCCTTGTCCGACACATCCACGGCGAAAATGTGCCGGGCGTCGAAATGATCGTGAGAGTGGCGGCCGCGCGATCAGCCATCGCCGCCATGCGGCGGCCCCGGCGCAGCTGAACTGGCCGGCGCGGCATGGGAGTCCGGCCGGCCTGGCGGACGGTTGGTCGCGGCGGCGGACCGTCGCCTCTTCCTGGCCTGTCCGGCCTGCGCGAGATGCCGGCTCTGCAGGAACGCAAAAGCGATCATGGTCATCAGGGCATGGCGGTGAAGGCCGCTCCAGGAGCGCCCCTCGAAGTGATCGAGGCCGAGCTCGTCCTTCAGTTGCCGGTCGGCCTGCTCGGCGGCCTCGCGGGCCCGGATGATGCGGGCCAGCGTGCGCAGATCGGTCTCGGGCGGCAGATTGGCGAGAAAGTACCGCCGCTCTCCGGAGGCTCTGTGCTCGCCGATGAGCCAGACGTCGTCACCCGGGACATGCGGCTGCCGCTTGTCCTCCCGTTGCGACAGGCTGTCGGCGGTACGCACACGGACCGCGGCAAAGCGAACCTGCAGCGGGCCCTTCCGGCCGCCGTGCCGGCTGTCGTCCCGCGCTTCGGCTTCAGCCAGCATGGCTTCGGCGGACAGCGGCGGGAGATCTGGCGCCTGGACCTTTTCATGACGGGAAATGCCGGCCACCCAGGCCAGGCCGCGCTCGGTCAAGCCACGGCGGAACGATGCGCTGAGGCCGTAGCCGGGATGGGCGAGCACACAGCCGAAACGGACGCCGCCGGCCAGCAGGCGGTCGAGCTCGGCGAGCGCGATCGCCGGTTTCGTCCGGTGAGCGCGACAGGCGGCGGGAACGCCTGCCCGCTCGAGCCGGTCCGGATGGCTCGCCCAGTTCTCGGGCAGGAACAAGCGCAGCGCCACCGTGACGGGCACGTCGCCGCGGACCAGCGCCAAAGACACCAGGGTCTGGCAATTGGCGCTCTTGCCCAGCGCCGGGACATATTGCGCGGCGACGCCGACCGAGTGCTTGCCCTTCTTGGGCAGCGCCGTGTCGCCGATCACCAGGACCGCGTCACCGCCGCCAACGAGCTTGTCGGCCTGGACCAGCAGCTCGGCCTCGAGCGGCGCTTCGTCCCATAGGCCGGCGGCGACGAAATGGTGCAGCTGGTCATAATCCCCGGCCGCCAGCCGGCTCGCCATCGGCTGCATGCTCTTGCGCTCGCCCGGGCCGATCAGTCCGGAGACATAGAGCGGCAGCATCCGCCGCCGCGCCTTGTGCCTCAAGGCGGCGAGGAACGGCGCCAGCCAGACCTGCTGATGCTCGTCCCATTCCGTCGCCCGCTGCATGCCGCCGCTCCGCTCCCGATCGGAGCGCAGCCTTGGCCTCGAAGCCCTAAGATCCCGTCAATCTGCCAGAGTAGGACGACCCGGATTCGCCATTCGCGGCGCCCGGATCAGCGCGGCGACACCTGCGACGACGGCTGCCCGGAGGCGCCGGCGCCGGCCACTCCAGCGACGGAATCGGCGGTCATTGGCAGGCCCGGTGCGGGCCGGGCAATGGCGTACGCCCTGCCCGCGGCGCCTGCCACGGGCGGCTCGCGACCGGTCAAACTACCAAAGTAGGCTGTGAATTAACACCAAGATGACAAATTCTCGCCATCGATGGCAACGAGAAGTGCCGTGCTGGGTAAATGAACAAAAAGGACATGCCAAACATGACACTTCATTACACTGCGGGTGGCGGTATTGACGACAATGGTCAGTATGCTGCAGGAAAAGTTGGGTTCAATCTGGCGGATGTACAATCGCTGGACCAACTCAATGCCTTACCAGATGGCGTTAAAGGCCTGGTTTGGCTGGACGAAGGCAATGGCGTTACTCAGGAATTCATTGACAAGGTAACGCCTTACATTGGACATCCGAAGCTCGAGGGCTTCTATCTCGTTGACGAGCCCGACCCGACCGGCCAGTGGGGTCCGCTGGTGACGGCCGAGGATCTGAAGGCCGAATCGGACTGGATTCACGCCAATGTGCCGGGCGCCTCGACCTACATTACCCTGATGGACATGGGCTGGTCGGAACAGCCTGATTTCATGAACACCTACAACCCCGCCAATACCGGCATCGACTATTACGGCATCGACCCCTATCCGGTGCGGTCGGGCAACGGTGGTGAGGTCGATTACAGCATGATCGGCAAGGCTGTCGCCGCCGCCGAGGCGGCGGGCATTCCGATCGAGAAGATGGTGCCGATCTATCAGGCCTTTGGTGGCGGTGGCTGGACCAACGACCAAGGCGGGCAGTATGTCATGCCGACGGCCGAAGAAGCCAAGAACATCATCAATGAATGGGCCAAGTTCGTCCCCAATCCGGCTTTCGACTACGTCTATCACTGGGAAAGCCAGAACGGCGACACGGCGCTGTCGACCTCGCCCGAACTGCAGCAGGTCTTTCTCGATCACAATACCGCCGACGGGGGCGCCACGGCCCCTCCGCCGACGACCGAGCCGCCGGTGACCGAGCCGCCGGTGACCGAGCCGCCGACGACCGAGCCGCCGACGACCGAGCCGCCGACGACCGAGCCGCCGGTGATCAAGCCGCCGGTGACCGAGCCGCCGGTGATCGAGCAGCCCACGCCCGAACCGGGCAAGACCATCTCGGGGACCTGGGGATACGACACCCTCGAGGGCACCACCGGCGCGGACATCATCCGTGGCCTCGCCGGCAACGACCAGTTGAGCGGCCTTGCCGGCAACGACAGGCTGAACGGCGGCGGCGGGCATGACACGCTCACCGGCGGCGCGGGTGACGACACCCTGCTCGGCGGCGCGGGCCGCGACACGCTCAATGGCGGTGCGGGCAACGACGTCCTGAACGGTGGCCGGGGTGCCGACACACTCGACGGCGGCGACGGCGACAACACGCTGACCGGCGGTGCGGGCAACGATATTTTCGTGGCCAATGCCGGCGGGATCGACACGGTCACCGACTTCTCGGTCGGGAACGACGTGTTCCACCTCGATCAGGCCGTCTTCGCGAACCTGGGCGGTGCGGGACAGCTCGACTCGGCTGCCTTCCACATCGGCTCCGCCGCTGTCGATGCCGACGACCGCATCATCTACAACCAGGACACTGGCGCGCTGCTCTATGACGCGGACGGCAACGGTGCCGGCGAGGCGCAGCAATTCGCTGAATTGGCGCCTGGCCTGGAGCTGACGGACGCGGATTTCCTGGTCGTCTGACAAGGCACTGCACCCCCGTTCCGGTTCGTCCGGAACGGGGATTGTCTTGGTGCGAACATACAGCCGCCGAGGGCCAGGGCCCTCGGCGGCATTTTTTTGGGCTCCACAAGGCAGTTGAGCGGTTCTGGCCAAGCCTCTCGGATCATTGGCGATGCTGCCGCCGGCCATGGCCGCGACGCCACGGGTGCGGCTCGCGAACGCCGGCTGCGTTGCGGCAGGCTGGCGTTTCTTGCATATGCTCAGTGGCCGGTCAGGCCCCTCGCAAGCGAGCCCACATGGACCAAAGCAAGAATTTGAGCTCGACCCATCGCGCCCCCATGCGAAAGCGCGGGCTCGAACGCTTCGGCTTGCTGCTCGACGCGACCGCCGATCTGCTCGCCGAGCTGGTCGACGAGGACATCAGCCTGGCCCAAATCGCCGACCGCGCGGGCGTGCCGCTCGCCTCGGTCTATCACTTCTTTCCCAATCGGAACGCCGCCTTCGTCGCCCTGGCCCGGCGTTATCATGCCGAGCTCGGGGCTTCGGCCCGGGTCCTGATCGAGCCGCCGCCGGATACCTGGCAGGACTACATCGCCAACCGCCAGAGGCACGGATCGGCCTATCTCAACGCCAATCCCGCGGCCCTGCGGCTCTTCATGGGGGCCGGCGTCAGCGTCGAGGTCAGGAACACCGACCTGAACGGCAATGCCGAGCTGGCCCGCCTCAGGGCGGCTTATCTCCGGGCGACCTTCGACATGCCGAACCTTCCGGATCTGGAAGACAGGGTCGCCGTCTCGATCGCGCTGGTCGACGGCATCTGGGCGATGTCCTACAGCCTGCATCGGCAGATCACTCCCCGCTATCTGAGCGAGTCCATCCGCGCGGCGATCGCCTATCTGCGCTGCTATCTCCCCGAGGTCGTGGGCCGGCGCCAAAGCTGATCACACCAGCCTGACGGCCGGCTGCAACTGTGCGTCCACGGCAAGTGCTGTGGTCGCGAGACCGTTCCTGCATATTCAAAGTTTCTATCATAAGGTATTTTCCGGATGGGCCCCTCTGACGGCACCTCTTGCCGTCAGACGTTTCGCTCGCTCCGAAATATTCAATGATTTCTGAGTGTTTTCTCCGCCGTCGCAGCGGATCTGCCGCCGCAGGTCGCCGCGGGCCGATCTGGCTGGCAGCGTGAATCGGTCCTTGATAGCCGAATTATTTATCACTAGCGTCATGGGGCTATCAGAAGCGGATCAACCGCCACCGAGAACCATCACGTCTCGCACAGCAGAGGGGCCGTTATGAAACGTCGTGACTTCCTGAAGGCAGCAGCATCCGCAGTCTCGGCCGGCATTGCCGCGCCGGGCGTCGCCTGGGGCCAGAGCAACAAGACCATCACTTTCGTCCCGCAATCCGACCTGACCCTGCTCGATCCCGTGCAGACCACGGGCCTGGTGACGCGCAACCACGGTCTCATGGTTTTCGACACGCTCTATGGCGTCGACGAGAAATTCGAACTGCAGCCGCAGATGGCCGCCGGCCATGTCATCGAGAAGGAAGGCCTGCGCTGGACCGTCACGCTGCGCGACGGCTTGAAGTTCCATGACGGCGAACCGGTTCGCGCCAGGGACGCAGCGGCCAGCATCGTGCGCTGGTGGAACCGCGACGTGTTCGGCGGCGACCTGCGCAACGCCACGGCCGAGCTGTCGACACCGAACGACAAGACCCTCGTTTTCGACCTCAAGCAGCCGTTCCCCTTGCTCGCCTATGCGCTGGGCAAGCCTTCCGGAATATGCCCGATCATGCCGGAGCGCCTGGCGCTCAGGCCCGGTACCGAGCAGGTCACCGAAATGGTCGGCAGCGGCCCGTTCCAGTTCGTCCCCGCGGAACGGGTGGTCGGCTCCCAGGTCGTCTACAAGCGTTTCGAAGGCTATGTGCCGAGGTCATCGGGCACCGCCAGCTTCATGGCCGGGCCGAAGGTCGCCCATGTCGATCGCGTCGTCTGGCGCGTCCTGCCGGATCCCGCGACCGCGGCGGCAGCGCTCCAGGCGGGCGAGGTCGACTGGTGGGAGCAGCCGACGCCGGACCTCATTCCGCTGCTCCAGCGCCGGCGCAACCTCAAGGTCGAGATCAAGGACACCGGCGGCTATCTGGCGATGATCCGCCTCAACCATCTGGTGCCGCCTTTCGACAATCCGGCGATCCGCCGGGCCATCCTCTCGGCGATCAACCAGTCGGACTATATGACCGGGGTGATGGGCACGGAGAAGGCCTATTGGAAGGACAATGTCGGCTTCTTTCTTCCCGAATCGCCCCTGGCGAACGACGCCGGCATGGAGGTCTTCGCCGGGGCCCCGAACTACGCCAAGGCCAAGGACGATCTCATCAAGGCCGGCTACAAGGGCGAGCGGATCGTCTTCGTGGTTCCGACCGATCTCCATGCGCTCAATTCCATGAGCCTGGTCGCCGCCGACATGTTCAAAAAGATCGGCCTCAACGTCGACTACTATACATCCGACTGGGGCACGGTGCTCCAGCGCATCGCCTCGCAGCGCCCGCCCGACCAGGGCGGCTGGAGCGCCTGGTGCAACTATGTCCCGGGCGCAACGACCATCAATCCGGCGACGCATACCTATCTGCGCGGCATCGGGCGCGCCGGAACCTTCGGCTGGCCGACGAGCGAGAAGGTCGAAGCCCTGCGCTACGCCTTCCTGTCGGCGCAAGACGAGAAGGACAAGAACCGCCTCGTGCGCGAGATCCAGGCTCAGGCCTTCCAGGACACGCCCTATCTGCCGCTTGGCTATTTCGCCCAGCCAACCGCCTACAATCAGCGGCTGCGCAACGTGCCGGTCGGTTTCGCCCAGTTCTACAATGTGACGAAGGACTGACATCGGGCCGACCGGCCGGCCTGTCCGGCGGGTCGGCCGTCCTTCCCACCGCTTCGGCGCGTCGCCATGCCGGAGCGGATCCGCCCCCTCCATCACCAGCGCCCGGCCGCTTGCCGCCGGGCCCTTCCTCAAGCGCTGCCGGGGCAGCCGGGACAGAGAACGATGACCAATCTTCACGCTGACGCCGGCTTTGCCACCGCCGCCGATCTGAGCCAACGCTATGCCCGCGGAGACAGCGCGCCGACCGAGGTGGTGAAGGCGGTGCTCGACCGGATCGACGCCGTCAATCCCGATATCAACGCCTTTTCCGTCATCATGCGCGAGGCGGCGATGGCCTCGGCCAGCCAGTCGGACCGACGCCTGCGCAGCGGCGAAGCCGGTCCGCTGGAGGGCATTCCGGTCACCATCAAGGATGCCTTCGACGTCGCCGGCCAGGAAACCGCGACCAACACGCTCGCGCTCAAAGGGCCTGTCGCCGCCACCGACAACATCGTGGTGGAGCGGTTGCGCCGCGCCGGCGCGGTGATCATCGGCAAGACGACGATGTCGGAGCTCGGTTGGTCAGGCATCAGCCGCAACCCGGTCACCGGGATCACCCACAACCCCTGGGGACGCGGTCTCAATGCCGGCGCCTCCTCGGCCGGCGCCGGAGCCGCGGCCGCGGCCGGCTTCGGCCCGCTGCATCTCGGTTCGGACGGCGCCGGCTCGATCCGCATGCCCTCGCATTTCTGCGGCGTGTTCGGGCTCAAGCCGACCTATGGGCGCGTCCCCTATGCCCCGGTCTCCAACAATGATTATGCCACTTTCATCGGCCCGATGACGCGCACGGTCGCCGATGCCGCGCTCATGCTGGAAACGATGGCCGGCCCGCATTTTCTCGACCACACGTCCTGCGAAGCGCCGCCCGACGCCTATCTCGCCAAGCTCAAGGCCTCGATGAAGGGCAAGCGCGTGGCCTTCAGCCCGGACCTCGGCCACGCGCGGGTCGATGACGAGATCGCCGATATCGTCCGCGGCGCGGCGCGGGTGTTCTCGGACACGCTTCAGGCCGATGTCGAGGAGGTGACGCCGGATTGGGGGCCGCTCGGGCCCGAACTCGGCCGCTTCTTCTGGGCGGCTCTATGGGGCCGGCGCAGCCATCTGCTGCCCGAATGGGAGGACCGGATGGGCGCGGACCTCGTCGCCTGCATCCGCGAGGGGGCGAATTTCTCGTCGGCCGAGTACATCGACACGCGCGAGCGCAAGTTCGCCTATGTGGCGCAGATGTCGTCCTTTCTCGAGACCTGGGACTATCTGATCACGCCGGTCGCTTCGGTCGCCGCCTTCCCCGTCGAGCGGGTGCGGCCGGCGCATTGGCCCGACCATGCCTGGGACTGGCTCGCCTGGTCGGAATTTCTCTATCCCTTCAACATGTCGGGCCATCCAGCCGCGAGCATCCCCTGCGGAACGACCCGTGCGGGACTTCCGGTCGGCCTGCAAATCGTCAGCCGCCGTTTCAATGATCTCGGCGTGCTGCAGGCGGCGGCAGCCTTCGAGGCCGCCGTGCCGATGCACCGCCGGCGCCCGGATCTGGCCAGGGCAGCCTGACCGGGACCGCGGCGCTGCCTCATCACATCTGATTGCGCCACCTGGCCGTGCCGACGCCCATCAACCTTCAAACCGCGCGAGGAAGCCATGAGACGAAACTCGAGGGATGCCGAACTGCGCGAGCGCGCCCGACTGGTGATCCCTGGCGGCATGTATGGCCATGAGTCGGCCGCACTGCTTCCCGACACCTTTCCGCAATATTTCGCGCGGGCCGACGGTGCCTATCTCTGGGACTGCGACGGCAACCGCTATGTCGACTACATGTGCGCCTTCGGGCCCAATCTGCTGGGCTATCGCCATCCGGCCGTCGAGGCCGCGGCCGCGGCCCAGGCCGCCGAGGGCGACACCATGACAGGTCCCTCCGAGGCCATGGTGGTGCTTGCCGAGGATTTCGTGTCGATGATCTCGCATGCCGACTGGGCGATATTCTGCAAGAACGGCAGCGACGCCACCAGCATGGCCATGGTCACCGCCAGGGCCTATCGCGACCGCAAGAAGATCCTCGTCGCCAGGAGCACCTACCACGGCGCGTCGCCCTGGAACACGCCGAGCCTGAAGGGCATCGTCCCTGAAGACCGCGCTCATATCATCACCTTCGACTACAACGACCTGGACAGCGCCAAGGCGGCTTTCCGGAGCGCCGAAGGCGACGTTGCCGGTGTCTTCGCCACACCCTTCCGCCACGAGGTCTTCGCCGACCAGTTCCTGCCATCGGCGGAATACGCCACCGGCCTGCGGCGCCTGTGCGACGAAGCCGACGCGCTGCTGATCATCGACGAGGTCAGGACCGGGTTCCGGCTGTCGCGCGACTGCAGCTGGGCGGTCCATGGCGTTGCGCCTGACCTCAGTGCCTGGGGCAAGGTGCTCGGCAACGGCCATCCGATCTCCGCCCTGCTCGGTTCGGACAAGGCGCGGCAGGCGGCCTCCTCGATCTATGTGACGGGGTCCTTCTGGTTCTCCGCCGTGCCGATGGCCGCGGCGATCGCGACGCTCAACGCGATTCGGTCGACCGACTATCTCGAGCGGATCGTCGCGGTTGCCGACCGCCTGAGAGACGGCATCGATGAACAGGCCCGGCGGCACGGGATCCCGGTGCGGCAGACCGGGCCGGCGCAGATGCCGCTGATCCTGTTCGACGACGATCCCGACATGCGCAAAGGTTCGTTCTGGACCGGCACGGCGGCCCGGCTCGGCGTCTATATGCACCCCTATCACAACATGTTCTGCTGCGCGGCGATGACACCAGCCGACGTCGACGACACGCTGGAGATCACCGACCGGGCTTTCGCCGAGCTGAAGAACGCCCTGCCCTCGCTGCCCGCCCAACCGAACGAACGCCTGCTTCAGCGCCTCGCTCAGCGCCGATAGCATCGCCTGACGTTCGACCGGGCGGGTGTCTCACAGGGCCATGGATAGCCGTGTGGGAGCTCGGGCTGCACCGACAATCGAGGACATTTCCGATGACCGATACCGAGCCATCGCAGCAGGTCACACGGTGGCTCGCGACTTTCGCCGAACGCCTCGCGGCGGCCGATCACGCCGGAACGCTCGCGCTGTTCGAGCCGCACTGCTATTGGCGCGATCTCGTGGCGCTGACCTGGTCGCTCGTCACGCTCGAAGGCAAGCCAGAGGTCGAGCGCATGCTGGAGCGCTGTCTTCCGGCCAGCGTGCCCGCCTCGTTCAGCCTGGAGGGCGAGCCGAGGACGGACGCTGCCGGCGTCACCGAGGCGTGGTTCCGGTTCGAGACCAGGGTCGCGGTCTGCCGCGGCCACCTGCGGCTGCGCGACGGCCTGTGCTGGACCCTGTTCACCTGCATGCTCGAGCTCAAGGGGTTCGAGGAGAAGCGCGGAGCGCTGCGGGCGAAGGGCGTGCAGCACGGCGCCGTGAGCGGCCGGAAGACCTGGTCGGACGACCGGCGGGAGGCGGCCGCCACCCTCGGCAGCGAGGTCCAGCCCTACTGCCTGATCATCGGCGGAGGCCAGGGCGGCGTCACGCTTGCGGCACGCCTGAAGATGCTGAACGTTCCGGCGCTCGTCGTCGACAGGCATCCCAGTCCCGGCGACGCCTGGCGCGAACGCTACAAGTCGCTCTGCCTGCATGACCCGGTCTGGAACATTCACCTGCCCTACCTGCCGTTTCCCGATCACTGGCCGGTCTTCACGCCCAAGGACAAGATGGCCGACTGGATCGAGGCCTATGTTTCCATCATGGAGCTCGACTACTGGAGCGCCTCGGCGGCGACGGCTGCCCGTTATGACGACGAGCGCGGCGAATGGACCGTCACCGTCGAGCGTCAGGGCGAAACGGTGATCCTGAAACCGAAACACCTGGTCGTCGCGACCGGCATGTCCGGCCCTCCGGCCGTGCCGCACTATCGCGGCCAGGAGGCCTTCGCCGGCCTTGCCCATCATTCGAGCGCCTATCGCTCGGGCGAAGCCTTCAAAGGCAAGCGCTGCGTGGTGATCGGCTCGAACAATTCGGCCCACGACATCTGCGCCGACCTTTGGGAGCACGGCGCCGACGTCACCATGGTGCAGCGCTCCTCGACCACTGTCGTCCGCGCCGAGACGCTCAGGAGCTTCCTGTCCAGCAAGCTCTATTCCGAAGAAGCGCTGGCCGCCGGCATCACCACCGACAAGGCCGACTTCACCTATGCGTCGCGCCCTTATGCCGTCATGGCAGAGGCCCAGAAGGCGGTCTATATCGACATCCGCAAGCACGATTCCGGGTTCTACGACGCCCTCGAACGGGCGGGCTTCCTGCTCGACTTCGGCGAGGACGACACCGGCCTGTCGATGAAGTACCTGCGTCGCGGCTCGGGTTATTACATCGATGTCGGCGCCTCCGAACTGATCATCGACGGCCGTGTCAAGCTGAAGAGCGGCGTTCAGGTCGAGCGCCTCGCTAGGGATGGACTGACGCTGAGCGACGGCTCCTTCCTTGCCGCCGACCTGATCGTCTACGCCACCGGCTTCGATCCGATGGAGCGATGGCTCGAACAGCTGATCTCGCCCGCGGTCGCGGCCAAGGTCGGCCACGTCTGGGGGCTCGGCTCCGACACCCGGCGCGATCCCGGACCCTGGCTCGGCGAACTCCGCAACATGTGGAAACCGACGCGCCAGGACGCGCTCTGGATGCATGGCGGGAACCTGCACCAGGCCCGGTTCTATTCGAAACTCCTGGCCCTGCAGCTCAAGGCTCGGCTGGAAGGCCTGGAGACGCCGGTGCACGACCCCAGGGGGCTGGGATCAAGCTACCAGGAGCATTGACCATTGGCCGCCCTCACAGCCGCTCGACACGCAGCCGCAGCGCGTTGCCGATGACGCTGACCGACGACAGCGCCATGGCGGCCGCGGCGATGATCGGCGACAGGAGGATGCCGAAGACCGGATAGAGCACGCCGGCGGCGATCGGTACGCCGGCGGCGTTGTAGATGAAGGCGAAGACCAGGTTCTGGCGGATATTGGCCATGGTCGCGCGCGACAGCTGGCGTGCCTTGACGATGCCGTTGAGGTCGCCCTTGAGCAGCGTCACGCCGGCGCTTTCGATGGCGACATCGGTGCCATGGCCCATGGCGATGCCGACATCGGCGACGGCCAGCGCCGGCGCGTCGTTGACGCCGTCGCCGGCCATGGCCACGACCCGGCCTTCACGCTTCAGGCGCTCGACCACGGCGCTCTTCTGGTCCGGCAGGACGTCGGCTTCGACCTCGGAGATGCCGAGCCGGCGCGCCACGGCCTCGGCCGTGACCCGGTTGTCGCCGGTCAGCATGACGATGCGCAGACCGGCTTGCCTGAGGCTCTTCAAGGCCTCCGGCGTGGTCGGCTTGACCGGATCGGCAATGGCGATGGTGCCGGCGATCCGGCCGCCGACGCCAATGAAGATCGCGGTGGCGCCGTCCTGGCGCAGGCTGTCGGCTGCGGCCACGGCCGGCCCGAGGTCGATCCCTTCGCTGGCCAGGAAGGCGGCATTGCCGATCGCGACGGCCTGCCCCTCGACGATGCCCTTGGCGCCTTTGCCGGTTGGCGAATCGAAGCCGCTGACCGGCGGCAGGGCGAGGCCCCTGCCCTCGGCAGCCTTGACGATGGCGAGCGCCAGCGGGTGTTCCGAGGCCCTTTCGACGGCCGCCGCAAGGCGCAGGATGTCGGCTTCGGCAAAACCTTCGGCCGGCACGATGGCGGTCACCGCCGGCTTGCCTTCGGTGAGCGTGCCGGTCTTGTCGACGACCAGCGTGTCGACGCGCTCGAGCCGCTCCAGCGCCTCGGCATTCTTGATGAGGATGCCGAGGCCGGCGCCGCGGCCGACGCCGACCATGATCGACATGGGCGTTGCAAGGCCAAGCGCACAGGGACAGGCAATGATCAGCACCGCGACGGCGGCGACCAGGCCATAGGCCAGCCGCGGTTCCGGTCCGACCAGCGCCCAGGCGACGAAGGCCGCGGCCGCCACCGCGATGACCAGCGGCACGAACCAGCCGGCGACCGTGTCGGCGAGCCGCTGGATCGGCGCGCGCGAGCGCTGGGCCTCGGCAACCATCTGGACGATGCGTGCCAGCATGGTGTCGCGGCCGATCTTTTCGGCAGTGATCACCAGGCCACCCGACTGGTTGAGCGTGCCGCCGATGACGGCGGCGCCCTCGCCCTTGGTCACCGGCATGGATTCGCCTGTGACCATGGACTCGTCGATCGCCGAGCGGCCCTCGGCGACCCGGCCGTCGACTGGTACCTTCTCGCCGGGCCGGACGCGCAGCCGGTCGCCGACCGCGACGAGATCGAGCGCTATCTCTGCCTCGGTGCCGTCAGGACCGATGCGGCGCGCGGTCTTGGGGGCGAGATTGAGCAGCGCCTTGATCGCGCCGGAGGTCTGCTCGCGGGCGCGCAGCTCCAGCACCTGGCCAAGCAGGACCAGGACGGTGATGACGGCGGCGGCCTCGAAATAGACCGCGACGGTGCCGTCGGCAGCACGGAAGGCCGCCGGAAAGATGCCGGGTGCCAGGCTGGCGACGAGGCTGTAGAGCCAGGCAACCCCGGTTCCCATGGCGATCAGGGTGAACATGTTGAGATTGCGGGTGACCAGCGACTGCCAGCCGCGGACGAAGAATGGCCAGCCGGCCCAGAGCACGACCGGCGTCGCCAGGGCGAGTTGGATCCAGATCGAGGTCGCGGGCGGCACGAGATGGTGCAAGGCCGGCACCAGATGGCTGCCCATCTCGAGCAGGAAGACCGGCAGCGTCAGCGCCAGGCCGATCCAGAAGCGCCTGTTCATGTCGGCGAGTTCCGGATTGGGGCCGCTATCGGCGGTGACGATATCCGGCTCCAGCGCCATGCCGCAGATCGGGCAGGATCCGGGGCCGATCTGGCGGATTTCCGGGTGCATCGGGCAGGTATAGACGGTGCCGTCCGGGACCGGCGCGGCGGGCGCCGCCTGGTCCGGCGCCAGATAGCGCATGGGATCGGCCTCGAACTTGGCGCGGCAGCCGGCCGAGCAGAAATGATAGGTCTTGCCGGCATGCTCGGCCCGGTGCCTGGAGGTCGCGGGATCGACATCCATGCCGCAGACCGGATCCTTCACCAGGTGCGCGGCGTTCGGCTGGCCATGGGAGGCATGACCGTGGCTTGCGTGATCATGGCCGCCCGGATTGTCGCTGCAGCAGCTGCCGCCCGGCTTCTGGTGGGGGTGATGATCATGCGTGGCCATGCCCTCGCCTCTCTCTGCTCTGCTACCCATAGGGGGTATATGCCGACTTGTCCCATATACCCGCATGGGGTATATGGCAAGCATGCAAAGTGACACCAAAACCTCTTGTCAGCAGCGGCTCAGCCGGATCGAAGGCCAGGTGCGCGGCATCGCCCGCATGGTCGACGAGGACCGCTACTGCATCGATATCGTCACCCAGATCTCGGCGGTCCGCGCCGCCTTGAAGCGGGTCGAGGAAGAGGTGCTGAAGGACCATGTCGGCCATTGCGTCGAACATGCCATCGCGTCCGGCGACAAGGACGAGCAGCGGCGCAAGGTGGCCGAGTTGATGGATGTGTTCAGGCGCGTCCAGGCGTAGTACCGCTGCGCAGAGGTT
Source organism: Phreatobacter stygius (assembly GCF_005144885.1). NCBI lineage: Bacteria > Pseudomonadati > Pseudomonadota > Alphaproteobacteria > Hyphomicrobiales > Phreatobacteraceae > Phreatobacter > Phreatobacter stygius. Next base: position 6,585,734 of record NZ_CP039690.1, on the reverse strand, counting down.
ATGAGCCTTTGGCCGGACAGGCACGGCGAAGCCTTTCGCGTGCTTTTTTGGTGGTGGTCATCCGGTTGGCCGGCGTTGCGCTGATGGACCCCAGGCGGAAACGATAAAATCGAGGCGACGCGCACCCCGAATGGCCGTTCTCTATGTGCAATAGGGGTGAAGTCGTGGATGGCCGGAACAAGCCCGGCCAAGACGAGAAGTGCCTTCGAGGGGTGCGCTGGATCTACCGCCACACGACGCGTGCCGTGGCCCAGGACGGCGTGAGGCCCACACATCGTCTTGCCCGGGCCTGTCCCGGGCATCCACGACTTGTCCGCACCGAAATCGACCGGTGATAATCACTGTGCAGTGGCGGCGCCCGGCCCTACTCGACCGTGACGGTCATGCCGTCATGGGCCGGCACGATTCCGGTGGGCAGCCGCGCGGCGAGCGTCTGGTAGTCGAGATCCGAGTGCAGATTGGTCAGGATCGTCCGGGCCGGCTTGAACCGCTCGATCAGCGCCAGCGCCTCGTCGACGCTCAGATGGGTGGGGTGACGGGTGAAGCGAAGCGCATCGAGCATGATCAGCTCGCAGGCCTCGAAATAACGTGAAGATTCATCCGATAATATATTGATATCAGGGCAATACACTGTGTTATTAAAGCGAAATCCGAGCGCCTTGTAGGGCGCCCCATGCATGACCGGGAAGGGCACGGCGACAATTGCGCCGCCCGGCCCCTCGATGGCCAGCGGCTGATGGGCAACCAGCGGATTGAGGTTGATGATCGGCGGATAGTCGCTGCCGGCGGGCGAGGCGAAACAATAACCGAAGCGGGCCATGAGGGTCGCATAGGTCGCTTCGTCGGCATAGGCCTCGACGCGCCGGCGCATGTTCAGGGCGAGCGGCCGGAGATCGTCGATGCCATGGGTATGGTCGGCGTGGTCATGGGTATAGATGACGCCGTCGAGCCGGGTCACGCCGGCATCGAGCAACTGTTCGCGCAGGTCCGGGCCGGTATCGACCAGCACGCTGGTGACGCCGCCCGGCCCGGTCTGCTCGACCAGCAGCGCGCAGCGGCGGCGGCGGTTCCTGGGGTTTGCCGGGTCGCAGGCACCCCAGCCCTGCCCGACACGCGGCACGCCGCCGGAGGAGCCGCAGCCGAGAATGGTCAGGGTCAGCGTCATGGATCGGCCCTACGCTGCCTCGAGGCGCTGACCGCGGTCGGCCTTGGCGAACAGGCGGTAGAAATTATCGGTCGTCTGCCGCGCCCAGTCCTCGGCGCCGACGCCGCGCGCCTCGGCGACCACCTTGCCGGTCTCGACCACGAAGGACGGCTCATTGGTCTTGCCGCGGTATTTGCCCGGCGCGAGATAAGGCGCATCGGTCTCGACCAGGATGCGGTCGGCCGGCAGCAGCGCGGCGATCCGGCGCAGTTCGGCCGCGCTCTTATAGGTGACGATGCCGGAAAACGACACATAGAGGCCGAGCGCGACGCCGGTCAGCGCCAACTCTTCCGAGCCGGTGAAACAGTGCAGCACCGCCTTGAAGGCGCCCTTGGCCATTTCCCGGGTCAGGATCTCGGCGACGCGGTCGTCGGCCTCGCGGGCATGGATGACCAGCGGCAGGCCGGTTTCGCGGGCGGCGGCGATATGGGTCAGGAAACCCTGTTCCTGGGCTGCGCGCGGCGACAGGTCGTAGTGGTAGTCGAGGCCGGCTTCGCCAATGGCGACGACCTTGGGATGGGCGGCCAGCGCCACCAGCTCGCCGGCGGTGACGTCGAGCTCCTCATGGGCATTGTGCGGATGGGTGCCGACCGAACACCAGACCCCGTCATGGGCCTCGGCGATGGCGCGGATCGCCTCGAAGCGGCGCACCCGCGTGTTGATGGTCACGACGGTTCCGACACCCGCCGTCACGGCGCGCTGGAGCAGCGCGCGGTGATCGACCGCGAGTTCGGGAAAGTCGAGATGGCAGTGGCTGTCGACCCACATCAGGCCGTCTCGTCGGCTTTGTCGACATAGCGCGGGAACACGCCTTCCGGCGCCGGCAGGCTGATGCCGGGCGTCAGCGCCGTGTCGAGATCGGCGAAGTCGCGCGCGTCGGCCGGCACGGCAAGCAGGTCGAGCAGCTTGGGCGCCGCCAACGGTACCGCCGGCTGGGCCAGGATGGCGACCTTGCGGATGATCTCGGCGGTGACATAGAGCACCGTTTCCATGCGCGCGAAATCGGTCTTGCGCAGCGCCCAGGGCGCCTGGCCGGCGAAATAGCGGTTGGCTTCCGAGACGACCGCCCAGACGGTTTCGAGATAGCGGTGGATCTGCTGGCTCGCCATGGCTTCGCGCGAGGGCGCGAGCATCGCGTCGGCCTGGGCCAGGATCGCCTTGTCCTCGTCGCTGAGCGCGCCGGGCTTCGGCAGCACGCCGTCGCAGTTCTTGGCGATCATCGACAGCGAACGCTGCGCCAGATTGCCGAGATCATTGGCGAGATCGGCATTGGTGCGCGCGACGATCGCCTCGTGCGAATAGGAGCCGTCATTGCCGAAGGCGACTTCGCGCAGCAGGAAATAGCGCATGGCATCGACGCCATAAGCTTCGGCCATGGCGAAGGGGTCGACGACATTGCCAAGGGATTTCGACATCTTCTCGCCGCGGTTGAACAGAAAACCGTGGCCATAGACGCGCTTGGGCAAGGCAATGCCGGCCGACATCAGGAAGGCCGGCCAATAGACCGCGTGGAAGCGCACGATGTCCTTGCCGATGACGTGCAGGTCGGCCGGCCAGCGCGCCCACTGCGGGTTGTCGACATCGGGGTAGCCGAGGGCGGTGATGTAATTGGTCAGGGCATCGACCCAGACATACATCACGTGGCCGTCCGAGCCCGGCACCGGCACGCCCCAGTCGAAGGTGGTGCGCGACACCGACAGGTCGGTCAGGCCGCCTTTGACGAAGCTGATGACCTCGTTGAAGCGGGTATCCGGGCCGACAAAGTCGGGATGAGCCTCATAATGGGCGAGGAGCTTGTCCTGGTACTTCGACAGCCGGAAGAAATAGGTCTCCTCCTTGGTCCATTCCACCGGCGTGCCCTGCCCGCCGACGCGCACGCCGTCAGGCCCGACCGAGGTCTCGTCCTCGCCGTAGAAGGCCTCGTCGCGAACCGAATACCAGCCCTCGTAGCCACCGAGATAGATGTCGCCGGAGGCGACCATGGCCTCCCAGATGGCCTGGCTCGCGCGGTAGTGGCGCGGTTCGGTGGTGCGGATGAAATCGTCGTTCGAAATGGCCAGCGCCTTGGCCATGGCGCGGAACGCCTCGGCATTGCGGTCGGCCAGCGCGCGCGCCGTCAGGCCCTCGCGGGCGGCGGTCTGCATCATCTTCAGGCCGTGCTCGTCGGTGCCGGTCAGGAAGAACACGTCATGGCCGTCATGGCGCATGAAGCGGGCGATGGCGTCCGTCGCGATGACCTCATAGGCATGGCCGATATGCGGCACGCCGTTCGGATAGGAGATAGCGGTGGTGACGTAGAAGCGCGGCTTCGCCATGATGATCGATCAATGCTTTGGGGTCAGGTCCGTCGCCGGCCAGCCTCGGCGAGCCAGCCGAAAACCTGGAAAACGAAGGGCTTGCGTTCGAGATTGAACGTCCGCACCTGCGCCGCGGCTATGTCGATCTTCTCCCATACCTCGGAAAGCGGTGCAAGGCGCCGGGCGCCGGCGCCGAGCTCGGCCCTGACGGTTGAATGGATGTGGTCGGTCACGGCGCGCTGGAACAGGTCGAACATGGCGTCGTCACGGCGCGCCAGCTTGTCGCCGAGCGCGTGCAGGGCCTGCGGATCGGTGGCCGGCAAGCGGGCGAGCTCGGCTTCGACCGCCGCGGCAAAGCTGGCCTGGCCGCCCTCGGCGATCTCGAGCGCGCGGCGCAGGCTGCCCTCCGAGCGCCGGGCGAGGTCACGGGCCTCCTCGACCGGCACCTTGACCGTGTCGAAGCTCGCGAGCCCCTGGACCACCTCGTCCTCGGTGAGCGGCGCCAGCGTCAAGGTCCGGCAACGCGAGCGGATGGTCGGCAGGAGCCGGCCCGGCATATGGGCGACGATCAGGAACAGCGAGCGCGGCGGCGGTTCCTCCAGGAGCTTCAGCAGCGCATTGGCGCTGGACCGGTTGAGTTCGTCGGCGGCATCGACCAGGCAGATGCGCCAGCCGCCCTCACCCGCCGTCGAGCCGAAGAAGCGCACGATGTCGCGCATGGCACCGACCGAAATATCCTGCGGGATCTTGTCCTTGCCGGCCTCGGCGATGCGCCGGAGCGCCAGCAGGTCCGGGTGCGCACCGGCGACGATGCGACGCGCCACCGGATGGTCGGGCGAGACGGCGAGATCGGCGACAGCGGGCGGGATCGCGCGCGGGTCGGGATGGGCCAGGACGAAGCGGGCGAAACGATAGGCGAGCGTCGCCTTGCCGATGCCCTGCGGTCCGCTGATCAGCCAGGCGTGGTGCATGCGCTTGCCGCGATAGGCCTCCAACAGGCCACGCTCGGCTTCGCCATGGCCGATCAGCAGGCTGCGTTCGCGCGGGTGCGGCGCGCCATCCAGGCGATCGGCGGCATTTTCCTCGATCATGACGCCACCAGCCGTGCCGGCAGGTCGAACCGGGTCAGCACCAGGTCGCGGATCTCGGCGGCGACCACGTGCTTGTCCCGGGTCGCGTCGATCAGCCGGCAGCGCTCCGGTTCGGCCTGGACCAGCGCCTTGAAGCCCTGGCGCAGCTTGGTGTGGAAGGCGACGCCCTCGCGCTCGAACCGGTCGAGCGTGCCCTGCTGGCGGCTGGCGACCCGGGCGAGCCCGATCTTCGGCGGCAGATCGAGCACCAGGGTCAGGTCCGGCCGGTCGGCGCCGACCGTCAGGCGTTCCAGGGCGAGAATGAAATCGGGGTCGACCTTGCCGGCGAGCCCCTGATAGACCCGGGTCGAATCGGCGAAACGGTCGCAGATCACCCAGTCGCCGCGGGTGAGCGCCGGCAGGATGGTCGAGGTCAGGTGATCGCGCCTGGCCGCGCCGAACAGAATGGTTTCGGCCTCCGGCCCGAACGGCTCGGCTGCGCCGCTCAGCAGGACATGGCGGATGATCTCGGCGCCCGGCGAGCCGCCCGGCTCGCGGGTCAGCACGGCATGGATGCCGTGGCTGCCGAGACATTCGGCGAGCAGGCGCGCCTGCGTCGACTTGCCGGCGCCCTCGCCGCCTTCGAAGGTGATGAACCGGCCGCGGCGGGCCGGTTCCCCGGTTGACGGATTGTCGGTCACGGCCGGGCGATCCCTGAACGCAGCCAGCCCGACGCCGCTTCCCAGGCCCCTTGCATGGCGCGCTGGCTGAGCGAGCCGACTTCGACGTCGGCGGCGGCATAAACGGGCACTTCGAGGGCGAGCTGGGCGCCGCGCATGACCCTGAGCTTGCCGATCTCGGTGCCCTGGCGGACCGGCGCCTTGACCGGCCCCTGATAGACGATCTGCGCCGAGACGCGGTCGGACTGGCCGCGCGGCAGCAGCAGCCGCACCAGCTTGCCGGCGGTCACCGGCACGGTGGCCGAGGCGCCGCCGAACACCCTGACATCGCCGAGGGTCTCGCTCTCGGCGAAGAGGTCGCGCAGTTCGAACGAGCGGAAGCCCCAGTCGAGCAGCTTGCGTGCCTCGTTGGTGCGCTCCTGCAGCGAGCGGGCGCCCAGGACGACGACGATCAGCCGCTGGTTGCTCTGCACCGCCGAGCCGGCCAGGTTGAAGCCGGCCTCCTCGATATAGCCGGTCTTCAGGCCGTCGGCGCCGTTATAGGTGCCGAGCAGCGGGTTGCGGTTCTGCTGGCGGATATTGTTCCAGGTGAACTCGCGCTCGGCATAAACGGCATATTGCTCCGGGAAGGTCTTGATGATGTGTTCGGCGAGCCTTGCGACCTCGCGGGCGGTCATGCGCTGGTCCGGATCCGGCAGGCCCGTGGCATTGCGGAACACCGAACGGACGAGGCCGAGGTCACGGGCGCGCTTGTTCATCAGCACGACGAAATTGGCCTCGGTGCCGGAAATCGCCTCGGCCAGCGCAATCGACGCGTCGTTGCCGGACTGGATGATGGCGCCGCGCAGCAGATCCTGCACCCTGACCCGCGAATTGACCGCGACATACATCGAGGATGTGCGCGACGGGGCTCCGCCGCGCCGCCAGGCATCGGTGCTGATCACCACCTCCTGGTCGAGCGGCAGGCGGCCCTGGCGCATCTCCTCGAAGACGATCGACATGGTCATCAGCTTGGCGAGGCTGGCCGGCGCCTGGAGCTCGTCGGCGGCCTTCTCGAACAGCACCGACTCGGTGCCGACATCGATGAGAATCGCGTTGCGCACCGTGGTCTGGAACGCGTCCTGGGCCTTGGCCGTGCTCAAGGCCAATGTCGCGAAGGCCAGCGCAATGGCCCATCGGCGCCATCCAGGCCTTCGCTGTCGTCCGTTCCGCTCTGCCCGCGTCTTGCCCTGCATTCCCCATGCATGGGGCTCACGACGCACGAAATCAAGCAGGCCGATCGATGATCAGTAAAGCCCGCCGACGCCGAACGAAGCCCGTGCGGCCGGTGCGCCGGGCATGGCGGCGATCGCCGGGACCGGCGGCGGCGGCGGAGCCGCGAAAGCCGTGGTGGTAGTGGTCGCGCCGGTCGATACGGTGACCGGCCTGGATGCCGCCGAGGCCAGGGCCGGCGGCTGCTGGGTGACCGCGGCGACGGCCGGCGCAGGGCTCGAGACCGGGGCCGGCGCGGGCACCGGCGCCATGGCGGGTGCTGCCGAAACGGCTGCGGCGACGACCGGCGTGGCAACGGCGGGCGCGGCCTGACGCGGCGCCGCGGAGGCGACCACCGTGGTGCCGCCGCCGGCCGAAAGGCCGAGATCGAAGGGACGTTCGGGCGGCAGCGGCATGCCTTCGGACAATTGGCTGGGAATGCCGCGGTTCTCGACCACGGCCGGCTGGGCCGGGGTCTGCGGCACGAAAGCGGGAGCCGCGGAGGCGACCATCACGCCGGCGCCGAGGCCGGTCGGCGTCGGCGCGGCCGAACCGTCGGTGCGCAGCGTTGCCAGCAACATGCGGTCGTCGGAGCCTTCGAGCGGCGCCCGGCCGACATATTCGACCTTGACGCGGGCGACGCCGTGGCCGCGGAAGTCGAGGAGATGCGAGGCGCGGCTCGACAGGTCGACGACCCGGTTGGCATGGAACGGGCCACGGTCGTTGACGCGCACGATGATCGAATGGCCGTTGCGCAGATTGGTGACGCGGGCATAGCTCGGCATCGGCATGGTGCGATGGGCCGCCGTCAGGCTGGTCATGTCATAGACCTCGCCATTGGCGGTCAGGCGGCCATGGAACTGCCGGCCGTACCAGGACGCCATGCCGACTTCGGCATGGCCCTCGCGCTTCTCGAACGGGGTGTAGCGACGTCCGCCGACCATATAGGGGCGGCCGATGCGGTAGACGCCGCCGCCACGCGGAACCGGCTGGCCTTCCTGGACCACCCGCGGGCTGGAGCTGACGCCATAACGCTGATCGAACGTATTGCCGCGGCCTTGCTGCTGGGCGAGGCGATCCTGCGAAGCGCAACCGGCGACGATAAGGCTGAAACCTGCCAGGGCCGCATAACGAAGCGCCATCTTGCGATCGCAAATGGTGGCGCGCGACACGCCGGTCGTGGTCATGAAAATCAAGCCGATTGCTCCGCGCCCGCATTCGGGCACTGTCGGCCCGTTCCGCCGGATGTCATAGCCGACGTTAATAGACCTTTGCATCATCGGGTCAAATGAGACCAAAACGTGGCGTCAGCGAGAATGCTGGGCCTTGATGGTTGATGATGTCTTAGCGGGCGGCCGCCTCGTCGGAGGCCTGGCGCAGCGCCCGATCCAGGTCGCCGGCGGCCAGCTTCCCCAGCGGATTGGCGATCTTGTCGGCCGTGGCGGCGGTCAACAGGCCGGTTTTCAGGCCGGCCAGGGTGCGGACCATCTCGCGCCGGAGATAGGGCAAATATTTCATGCGGTTGAAGGTCCTGTCACGGGCCCAGGCGAACAGCCGCGAATCGGACTGGAAGAACGGCGTCATCAGCGCGCTGGCAGCCTGATAGAAGCGGATCTGGCGCCGTCTCGCCCGTTCGTAGAGCGCCAGCGCGGCGGTCAGATCCGGGGTCGCGGCGAGCGCATCGGCGAGCGCCACCGCGTCCAGGAGACCATGGTTCGCCCCCTGCCCCAATTGTGGCGAAGTCGAATGCGCGGCATCGCCGATCAGCACCAGCCGGCCGCGATGGAATCGCTCGGCGGTGAAGTGCAGGTAACTGGCCAGCGTGAACTGATCCGGCCCCGACAGGGCCTCCATGACCGGCGCGAGTTCGGGCCAGAGACGGGCCGCCTGTTGCTGCCAGTTGTCAAAGCCGCTGCGCCAGGTTGCATGCTCGGCCGGTTTCAGGCTCCAGAACAGCGCGGTCAGCGGCGGTCCCGAACCGTCGAGCGTGCCGATCGGCAGGTAGCCGAGCATGATCCGGGCGGCGACATAACGCTGGGCCAGTTTGGCCGGCGCGACGCCAATATCGGGCACGGTCGCCCAGACCGCGCCGTAAGGATAAGGCTTCGGCCGGCCGCTGGCGACATGGCGACGCAACCGGGACTGGGCGCCGGAGGCGTCGATGACCAGATCGAAGGGGCCCGATCTTCGCCCGGCGGCATCGAGGATGGAGAGCGCCGCCGCGCCGTGACCGTCGTCGACCGTGGCCACCGCGAAGCCGGTCTCCAGCCTGGCCCGCGAGCCGGCAAAGGCATCCCAGAGCACGGCGTGGAGCGCGCCGCGATGGACGGCGACGGCGTGCAGCGACGGGTCGAGATCGCCATAAGCCAGATCGAAGATGATGGCGCCGCGGTCGGTGAGACCATGGAGCCGGTCGATCCGGGCGCCGCGGCGCTCGATCTCGGCCTTCAGACCCAGCCGCTCCAGCGCCGCCAGCCCGGTCGGCTGCAGCATCAGGCCCGAGCCGACCGGCCGCGAGGCATCGAAGCGCTCGAACACGGTGACGCGATGCCCGGCCCGGTCGAGCAGGGTCGCGACCGCGAGGCCGGCGACACCGGCGCCGACGACGGCGACATCAAGGGGGGTGGCAGTCATGCGCGTGGCGTTGGTCGAGGCCATGGGTCCGGGACAGGGCGGGATGGATCAGGTCGCGGGGCCGCTCATTGCGGGCGGCTCCGGCGCAGGAGATAGAGGTCCATGATCCAGCCCCGCTCCTGGCGCGCCTTCAGGCGTTTTTCGGCGATCTCGCCGGCGACCTCGGGCAGACGGCCGGACACCAGCATTTCCTCGGGCGTGCCGAGATAGGCGCCCCAATAGATCTCCAGGTCCTGGTCCGCGATCGCGGTCAGCGCCGTGCCGTCGTCGAGGAAAACCACGGAACTGCCTGATACATCGCCGATTTCTTCGGAAATGCGGCGGCCGGTGGTGAACCGGACCGGCTCGCCGATGCGGTTCAGCGGCATCCTGTGGGCGGCGGCCAGCGCCTGCGGGCTGCTGATTCCCGGAATGACCTCGCAGTCGAAATCGACCACCCCATTGGCCAGCACCTGATCCAGGATCCGCAGCGTGCTGTCATAGAGCGAAGGGTCGCCCCAGACCAGGAAGGCACCACATTCGCCGTCCTGGAGCTCGTCCTGGATCAGCTGTTGGTAAAGCGTGGCGCGGTCGTGGTGCCAGCGGTCGACCGCCGACAGATAGTCCCTGTCGGCGCGGTCGCGCGGCGGATTGACGGCCTTGACCACCCGGTAGTCGCTGTTGCGGATATAGCGCGCGCAGATCTCCTCGCGCAGCCGGACCAGGTCCTCGGCCGCCTCGCCCTTGTCGAGCACGAAGAAGACCTTGGCCTCGTTGAGGGCGTTGATTGCCTGAACCGTCACATGTTCGGGATTGCCGGCGCCGATGCCGATGACCAGGATCTTCTTTTTCATTCCGTCATTCTCTCGATCCGTCCGACAGGCCTGAGGCGCCTTGCGCAAGGGCCGGCCGCCGCGCAATACACCGTAATGCCAACCGGCCCAATTCCCAATCAACGCCAAGACCATGGGCTGAAGAGGACAGGAATGCGCATCGATCTGGCCGGCTGGACCCGCGAGGCGACGCTCGGCGACCACAGGGCTTTCCTGGCGCTGTTCGAACGTGCCGACCGGCTCGGTTTCGACGGCGTCTGGTTCGCCGAGTTCCATTTTCGCGCCGGCCTGCCTTACCCGTCGACGCTTCTGCTGGCCGCGGCGATCTTCGCCCGGACCGGACGGCTGCGTGTCGGCACCTCGATCCTGGTCCTGCCGCTGCATCACCCCCTGATGCTGGCCGAGCAGATCGCCCAGCTCGACTTTCAGAGCGGCGGACGGCTGGATGTCGGGATCGGCCGCGGCACCGATCCCGCGACCTTCGCGGCGCTCGGCATCGAACAGACTTCGGCGCGCGACCGTTTCGAACAGGGGTTCGCCATCCTGCGCCAGGCGCTGACGCATGAACAGGCGAGCGCCGGGACCGGCCCCTGGCACTTCAGCGACGTGCCGGTCGGGCCGCGCGTGGTGCAGCGGCCGCATCCGCCGCTCTATGTCGCGGGATCGACGCCGGAAACGCTCGGTTTCGCCGTCGCGCACGACCTGCCGCTGCTGCTCAGCCTCGAGCCGCCGGAGGGCCGGCAGCTCGGCATCTACCGGGACCTTCTGGCGCGCAGCGGCCGGCCCAGCGCCTTGGCCCGGTCGTCGCTCTCCCGTTATGTCTGCATTGGCGCGACGCAAGCGGCGGCCGAGGCGCGGATCGACGACCTGCTGCCGCGGATCTACCAGCGCCGGCTTGGGTTTGCCGCGGCGCGCGGCGTGCCGGCCGACCAGGTGCCGCCGCTCGACCGCGACCAGGTGCTGCGCGACCAGGTCATCCATGGCGACCCGGACGCCTGCCATGCCGAGATCGTCAGGCTGAAAGCGACGACCGGCATCGGCGAGCTGCGCTGCGTCTTCAACGGCAATGGCGTGCTCGACAATGAAACCGCGCTCGCCGGCATGGAGCTGTTCGCGGCCGAGGTCCTGCCGGCCTTGCGGCGTGAGCGGCCAACGGCACAGGCCGCGCCGGAGGTCAGTTTCACCGATTGAGCCGATCAGCCCGCAAGTGCCGCCGCGAGGCGTGACCAGGCCGCCTCGCCCGCCGGCAAGCCGAAGCGCAGCCGCAACGGCTGGTCCTGGAACCGCCGGACATAGATGCCGTGGCGGCCGAGCCGGTCGAACAGATCGGCGGCCTGCTCGGTCTCGACCAGGCGAAACAGGCTGGTGCCGCCGATCACCCGTCCGATTTTCGCCAGCAGTCGATCGAGGCGTTCGGCATCGCCGGCGCGGGCCCGAGCGGCGGCGTCGCGCCAGCCGCGGTCGGCCAGCGCGGTCGTGCCGACAACCAAGGCCGGGCCCGGGACCGCCCAGGGGCCGAGCCGCTCGGCCAGCCGGGCGGTAAGGTCGCCACGAGCGACAGCAAAACCGAGCCTCAGCCCGGCGAGACCATAGGTCTTGCCGAAGGACCGCAGCACCAGGGTCGATGGCGGCAGGGTCGGAACGATGCTGGTGCCAGGCTCGAAATCGGCAAAGGCCTCGTCGACGATGATGAGGCCGCCACGGGCGGCGAACCGGCGGGCGACATCATCGAGCTCCCCCGGCGCAACGATGCCGCCGTCGGGGTTGTTCGGATTGACCAGCACGAGAACGCGCGCGTCGCCGGCTTCGGCCAGGCTCTGGACCTCGGCGACCTCGTGCCCGGCCTTGCGCCAGGTCCTCACATGTTCGCCATAGGTCGGGCCGACCACGGCGATCCTGTCGCCGGCCCGGCCGAGCGCGGGCAAAAGCTCGATCAGGATCTGCGTGCCGGGCGCGGCGATCAGGCCGGCATCAGCGGGCACGCCATAGGCCCGGCGCGCCGCCGCCAGCAGGCCGGCCTCTTCGGCGCGGCCGGGCAAGCGCTGCCAGGCGCTGGCGGGAATGTCGGGCAATGGGTATGGGATGGGATTGATCCCGGTCGAGAGATCGAGCCAGGGGTCCGGCGCATCGGGGAAAAGCCGCTTCGCCGTGTCCAGATCGCCGCCGTGCCAGATCGCCGAAACCACCGTCATGCTCGCCTTCTCACCCTTGATCCTGCTCGGCCTCGCCCTCGTGATCGAGGCGGCGCTCGGTTATCCCGGGCCTGTCTACGCGGCAATCGGCCATCCCGTCACCTGGATCGGTCGTCTGATCGCAGGTCTCGACGGCAAGCTGAACCGGGAGACCTGGACATTCGAACAGCGCCGCCGGGCCGGTATCGTGGCGCTGGTCCTGCTCATCGCCGTGACGCTTGCCATTGCCGTTGCCATTGTTTTCGCCTGCGGCCTGCTCGGGCCGATCGGCGTCATTGCCCTGGCGCTGGTCGCCTCCAGCCTGATCGCCCAGCGCAGCCTCCACGAGCATGTCGAACGGGTGGCGGCCGCGCTCGAGACCGGCGGGCTTGCCGCCGGGCGGACCGCCGTGTCGATGATCGTCGGGCGCAATCCGGAAAGCCTCGATGTCTCCGGCGTGTCGCGTGCGGCGATCGAGAGCCTGGCCGAGAACTTCTCCGACGGCGTCACCGCGCCGGCGTTCTGGCTCGGGCTCGCCGGCCTGCCGGGCGCCGCCCTCTACAAGGCGATCAACACCGCCGATTCGATGATCGGCCACCGCACGCCGCGCCATGAGGCGTTCGGCTGGGCGGCGGCGCGTCTCGACGACCTGGTCAACCTGCCCGCGTCCCGGCTGACGGCGCTGCTGATCATCGTGGCGGCGGCATTCGACGACCTGAAGGCGGCAAGCCGCGCCATTGCCGCGGTCCGGCGCGACGCCGGCCATCACCGCTCGCCCAATGCCGGCTGGCCGGAAGCGGCCATGGCCGGCGCGCTGGGCTTAAGGCTCGCCGGGCCGCGCATCTATGGAGCGGTCAAGGTCGAGGACCGCTGGATGGGTGATGGCCGCGCCGAGGCGACGGCAGCCGATATCCGCGCGGCGCTGCGGCTCTACCGGCGCGCCTGCGGCCTGCTCTGGGGGTTGGCCGGCATTGGGGCTCTGATCGTGCTGAGCCTTTGACTGCAGGGTTGGCGGGTTCACACAATGCGTTGCACGAGCACTGTACGTCACCCCCGGCCGAGCGCAGCGAGGGGAAGGGGGTCCAGGAGTTGCAGTGCTCCGGCCCTCAACACTGCAAGATATCTGAACGCGTGCGCCGCGAGGGCGGCCTGTTGGCTCCTGGACCCCCTTCCCCTCGCCTCCGCAGAAGCAAGGGCTTCTGCTCCGGCTCGGCCGGGGGTGACGTAGAGGATGCCGACAACCGGAGGCCACGCCGCAGCCTCACCCCTCCGCCTCGCCCGCGATCGCCCAGAGCCGCTCGATATCGAGATGGGCCTCGAGATGGGCGGCGAAGCGGTCGAGGATGTCGTCGACCAGGGCTTCATAGGCGAGATTGCTGGTCGCGGCGCCGAGATGGGCGAGCCAGGCGCGCCGCTGGGCATCGCCGGCGAACAGGCCGTGGACATAGGTGCCGGTGACCCGGCCGTCGGCCGAGACGGCGCCGTCGCGGCGGCCATCGGCGAAGCGGGCGAAGGCGCGCCCGGTATCGGGCCCTTCGGTTTGGCCGAGATGCATTTCATAGCCGCTGAACGGCGCCCCGGTCGCCAGGCTGATGCCGGTCACCGGCGTCAGGTTCTTATCCGCCGTCAGCACGGTCTCGACGTCGAGCAGGCCAAGGCCCGGCACCTGGCGCGGCGGCCCCTCGATCCCCTGAGGATCGGCAATGGAGCGGCCGAGCATCTGGTAACCGCCACAAATGCCGAGCACACGCCCGCCGCGCCTGACATGGCCGGCAAGATCGATGTCCCAGCCCTGGGCGCGCAGGAACAAGAGGTCGTCAATGGTGGTCTTGGAGCCGGGCAACAGCACGAGTGCTGCCTCGGCGGGGATCGGCTTGCCCGGCTCGACCAGCTGGACATCGACCCCGGGCTCGGTGCGCAGCGGATCGAGATCGTCGAAATTGGCGATGCGCGGCATGACCGGCACGGCGATCACGGCGCGGCGGTCGCGACCGCCCTCGCCCGCGCCGTCGGCCTGACGGCGGAGCCCCAAGATGTCCTCGGCCGGCAGCAGGCCGGCTTCGGCGAAATGTGGCACGAGCCCCAGGGCCGGCCAGCCGGTGCGCTCGGCGATGATGGCCATGCCGCCAGAAAACAGGCTCGGGTCGCCGCGGAAACGGTTGACGATGAAGCCGCGGATCATCGCCGCGTCCTCGGGCGCGATCACCACCTTTGTACCGACCAGGCTGGCGATCACCCCGCCCCGGTCGATGTCGCCGACCAGCACAACGGGGGTATGGGTGGCGCGGGCAAAACCCATATTGGCGATGTCGCCGGGGCGCAGATTGACTTCCGAGGCCGAGCCGGCGCCCTCGACCAGCACCAGATCCGCTTCGTCCGAAAGCTGGCGGAACGAGCCGAGCACGGCCTCCATCAGGCGCGGTTTCCAGGCCTGGAACTCGCGCGCCTTGGCGGTGCCGACACGCCGGCCCTGGACGATGATCTGCGAACCGACGTCGCTTTGCGGTTTCAACAGGACCGGGTTCATGTGGACGGTCGGGGCGACGAAGGCGGCGCGGGCCTGCAGGGCCTGGGCGCGGCCGATCTCGCCGCCGTCCGACGTGACGGCCGCATTGTTCGACATGTTCTGCGGCTTGAACGGGCGAACCTTCAGGCCACGCCTGGCGAACAGCCGCGCCAGGCCCGCGACGACAAGCGATTTGCCGACATTCGACCCGGTGCCCTGGATCATCAAAGCGCGGGCCATGGTCAGAACTCGATTCCCGCCTGGGCCTTCACCCCTTGCGCGAAATGGTGCTTCACCAGGGTCATTTCGGTCACCAGGTCGGCGGCCGCGATCAGCTCCGGCTTGGCATTGCGGCCGGTGACCACGACATGCAGGCCGGGCCGGCGGCCGGCCAGCGTCTCGACCACCTCGGCGAGCGGCAGATAGTCGTAGCGCAGCGCGATATTGAGTTCGTCGAGCACGACGAGGCCAATGGTCTCGTCAGCCATCAGCTCCCGGGCCTTGGCGAAGGCGCGCTCGGCGGCGGCGATGTCGCGCGCCTTGTCCTGGGTTTCCCAGGTGAAACCTTCGCCCATCGCATGCCAGGCGATCCGGTCGCCGAAGACGGCAAGCGCCTGCCGTTCGCCGGTCGACCAGGCGCCCTTGATGAACTGCACCACGCCGACCCGCCAGCCATGGCCGAGCGCCCGCAGGATCAGCCCGAGGGCGGCCGTCGACTTGCCCTTGCCCGGGCCGGTATTGACGATCAGCAGGCCCTTTTCGACGATCTTGGAGGCCACCTCGGCGTCCTGCACCGCCTTGCGCTTGGCCATTTTGGCGCGGTGGCGCTCGGCCTCCTCGGTTTTATCAGTCATGTCCGGCCTCATTTCACGATCATCGGCAATCCGGCCACCATGAAGACCACATGGGTCGCGACATCAGCAAGCTCCTGGTGCAGCCGGCCGGCCTCGTCGCGGAACCGGCGCGCCAGGGCATTGTCGGGCACGATGCCGAGCCCGACCTCGTTGGAGACCAGAACCAGCGGCCCGGTGGTTCTCCGGCAGGCCTCGGCAAGGGCTGCGCGCGCCGCGGCGATGTCGGCCTCGGCCAGGATCAGGTTGGTCAGCCAGAGCGTCAGGCAGTCGACCAGGACGGGCGTGCCTGCGGGCGCCCCGGCGATCGCGCCGACGAGATCGATCGGCGCGTCGACGGTCTGCCAGCCTGCGCCGCGCCGGCCGCGATGTTCGGCGATCCGCGCGCGCATCTCGTCGTCATAGGCCTGCGCGGTTGCGACATAGCGCCAGGGTGCGGGCAGCGCCTCGATCAGGCTTTCGGCATGGCGGCTCTTGCCGGAACGCGCGCCGCCCAACACCAGGGTCACGGATCGGGTCGGGCTCGGCATAAGGACCTATGGGTTCGGAGCGGACGTGAAGGAGCGCATCCATTGCAAATCGGCGAGCGCGCCGGTAGTGCTAAATCCCGACGGTGCCTCTCAGACGAGGTGAAAAGGGAACGTGGTGCGACGCCACGGCTGCCCCCGCAACTGTAAGCGGCGAACTGAAGCCACAAGCCACTGGGCGCAAGATCCCGGGAAGGCGGCGGAAAGTTTAGACCCGTGAGCCAGGAGACCTGCCGTCACCAGTGCTTCTCATGGGCCCATCGAGCGGGGTGTTTCGATGGCAACCGGTCCAGGCGTTCCGCGCCCGGCTTCGTCCTTGGGAGCGTTTCCGGCGAAAGCCGGCTGCCAGACGGAGTATGCCGTAATGAGATCCCGAGACCCGCTACGACTTGCGCTTCCCCGCCATCCCGAGCCGCCGATCCGACCGCGGGCCAACTGAGCGCCCGCATACGAATCGCCCGGATGCCGAACCGAGGGCGCCCTCGCCCGCTTTCCCCTTTGCCTTCACGGACACATCATGACCCAGCCGACCCCGGCCAC
Organism: Phreatobacter stygius; assembly: GCF_005144885.1. Lineage (NCBI taxonomy): Bacteria > Pseudomonadati > Pseudomonadota > Alphaproteobacteria > Hyphomicrobiales > Phreatobacteraceae > Phreatobacter > Phreatobacter stygius. Next base: position 6,569,191 of record NZ_CP039690.1, on the reverse strand, counting down.
TTCCGTCAAAAATCCCCCGGCCAAAATCCCCTGCACCATCGTCACCGGCTTTCTCGGCGCCGGAAAGACCACGCTGGTCCGCCATCTCCTGGAAAACAATGGCGGCCGGCGGCTGGCCGTGCTGGTCAACGAGTTCGGCGATATCGGCTTCGACGGGTCGTTCATCGAAGGTTGCGGCATTACCGGCTGTACGGCCGAGGACATTGTCGAACTGCCGAACGGCTGCATTTGCTGCACGGTGGCCGATGATTTCATCCCGGCGCTGGAAAAGCTGCTGAACCGCGCGCAGCCACCCGACCATATCCTGATCGAGACCTCGGGCCTCGCCCTGCCGAAACCGCTGGTCAATGCCTTCAACTGGCCGGCGATCCGCAATCGCGTGACCGTCGACGGCGTCATCGCGGTGGTCGATGGCCCGGCGGTGGCCGAGGGTACCTTCGCCGACGACCCGGAGGCGCTCGCCGCCCAGCGCACCCAGGACGGCGCGGTCGATCACGACAATCCGCTGGAAGAGGTGTTCGAGGACCAGATCCTGTGCGCCGACCTGATCCTGCTCAACAAGAGCGACGCGATCGACCAGGCCACCCGGGACCGGGTGAAGGCCGAGATCCAGGCGCATCTGCCGAAAGCGATCAAGATCGTCGAAACCTCTCACGGCAAGGTCGAGCCGGCCCTGGTGGTCGGTCTCGGCGCCGCCGCCGAAACCGATCTGGCCGGCCGCCCCTCGCATCACGAGACCGAAGCGGACCACGACCACGACGATTTCGAGAGCCATTCCTTCGCGATTCAAGCGGTCGGCTCGCCCGACATCCTGGCGGCCCGGGTCGCCAAGGCGGCGGAAGCCGCCGGCGTGCTGCGCCTGAAGGGTTTCGCCGCGGTCGGCGACAAGCCGATGCGCCTGGTCGTCCAGGGCGTTGGCCGCCGCATCGCCCATCATTATGATCGGGCCTGGACGCCGGGCGAGGCCCGCCAGGGCCGGATCGTGGCGATCGGGTTGAAGGGTTTCGACCGTGGCGCGGTCGAGGCCGCGCTCAACGGCTGAGGCGCCAAGGGGCGATCAGCCAAGGCCTCGTAACGCGGACCAATCATGCACATCCTGCCCGCCACCACCGTGACGCTTGACGAGGCCGACCGCGCGGTCGACCTCGGCCAGGCGGCCGGCGACGTGGTGGTGCTGTCTTTCGCCGACAGCGACCTGACGGCGCTGTCGGCGGCGGCCAAGGCCCAGCCGCTGACGGTCAGGCTCGCCAGCCTGCGCCAGCTGAAACACCCGCTTTCCGTCGATCTCTATCTCGACAAGACGGTCACGGGCTCACGTTTCGTGCTGGTGCGCCTGCTCGGCGGGCTCGACTATTGGCGTTATGGGCTCGACCAGCTCCATGCCGCCTGCCGGCAGGCGAATATTCCGCTCGCCGTCCTGCCGGGCGACGATCGCGGCGATGACCGGCTCGCCGCCTATGGCACCGTCGACGCCACGGTCACGCATGCGCTCGACAGCTATTTCCAGGCCGGCGGCGGCGCCGACAACATGCGCCGGCTGCTCGGCCGGATCGCCGGGCATCTCGACCCCGAAGCAAAGGTGGAGCCGGCCCTGCCGCTGCCGGCCTTGTTCGCCTGGAGCGCGGCGAAAGGACCCGAGGCCTGGCCCGAGGCGCTTGCCGGCTGTCCCGCCGGCCGGCCGCTCGCCCTGGTCCTGGTCTATCGCTCCAGTGTGACATCAGGTGATACCGGGATCGCCGCGGCGCTCGCGCGGGCCTTGGCTGCGCGCGGCCTGGCGCCCCTGGTCATTGCGCTGACCAGCCTGAAGGATGCGCCGGCCGCCGCCGAACTGGAAAGGCTGATCGCGACGCGCAAGCCTGCGGTCATCGTCACGACCACCGCCTTTTCGGCGCGTGACGGCGACGGTTTCGTGCTCGATACCGCGGATTGCCCCGTTCTGCAGGCCATTCCCGTCGGCAATCCGCGCGAGGCCTGGCTGGCGTCGCCACGCGGGCTCTCGGCGGTCGATCTGGCCATGCAGGTTGCGCTGCCGGAATTCGACGGCCGGCTTGCCGGCGCCGTGGTCGGTTTCAAGCAGGCGACGGAGGACACGGCATCCGGTCTCGTCGAGCGGCGCCTGCTGCCCGACGAAGACGGTGTCGCCGCGCTGGCCGATCTTGCGCTGGCCTGGGTCGTGCTCCGGCAAAAGCCAGCCGCCGCGCGGCGCCTTGCTTTGGTGCTGTCAGACTATCCGGCGCGCGGCGGGCGCGCCGGCTTTGCCGTCGGCCTGGATACGCCCGAGAGCGTCAAGGTCATCCACGGCTTGCTGGCCGAGGCCGGTTACACGGTCGACGACTGCCCGGCGCCGGCGGCGCTGATGCCTTTGCTGGTCGACGGCGATGCCGGGTTCAGCGTGCCGCTCGACACTTACCAGGCCTTCCTTGCCGGCCTGCCCGACGGTGTCCAGGCGGCGTTGCTCGCGGCCCATGGCAAACCGGAGGACGACCCGAGCTTTGACGACGGCGCCTTCCGGTTCCGGGCCTTGTCGACCGGCCATCTGCGCATTGCCCTGCAGCCGCCGCGTGATGCCGGCCCCGATCGCAAGCTTGCCTATCACGATCCCGACCGGCCGCCCGGCCACGGTTATCTCGCCTTCTATTGCGGCCTCAGGATCGTCGACCAGGTCGACGCGATAATCCATCTCGGCACCCACGGCACCACCGAATGGCTGCCGGGCAAGGCCGTCGCGCTGTCGGCCGCCTGCTGGCCGAAGATCGCCATCGGATCGCTGCCGGTGGTCTACCCTTACGTGGTCGATGATCCCGGCGAAGCCGCGCCGGCCAAGCGCCGGCTCGGGGCGATCACGCTCGGCCACCTGCCGCCGGAGCTTGCGGCGAGCGATCTTCATGGCGAAACCGCCCTGCTGCGCGATCTGGTCGAGGAATATAGCGCCGCGCAGGTGATGGATCCGCGCCGCGCCGATCTGGTCGCCGCCGAAATCCGCCAGCGCGCCGAAAGCTCCGGCCTCGCCGCGGCCTGCGGCGTCACCGCCGAGCAGGACATGAGCGCGGCGCTGACCACGCTCGACGCCCATCTCTGCGACCTCGCCGAGACGAGTTTTCGCGACGGGCTGCATGTGTTCGGCCAGGCGCTCCATGACCAGGACTCGTCGGCCAACGAAAGACGGAACCTGATCCGGGCGCTCGACGGGCGTTTCGTGCCGCCGGGGCCGGCCGGCTCGCCGCATCGCGGCCGGCCCGATGTCTTGCCGACCGGGCGGAACCTCGCGACCCTGGACCCGCGCGCCATTCCAACCCGCGCGGCGACGCAATTGGGCGCCCGTGCGGCGCGCGCCGTGCTCGACCGCCATTTGCAGGACCAGGGCGACTGGCCGCGCCGGGTCGTGATGGATCTCTGGGCCTCGCCGACCTTGCGCTCGGGCGGCGAAGATATTGCCCATGCGCTGGCGCTGATGGGGGTCGAACCGGTCTGGCATGCCGCCTCGACCCGTGTCACCGGCTTTTCGATCCTGCCGCTCGCCCGGCTCGACCATCCAAGGGTCGATGTCACCATTCGCATTTCCGGCGCCTTTCGCGACACGTTTCCCGAACAGATCGCGCTTCTGGATTCAGCCGCGCGCGCCGTCGCCGATCTCGACGAGGACGATGCCTGGAACGAGCCGGCGGCGGCGCGACGGCGCGGCGAGAACCGGGCGCGGGTGTTCGGCGCACCGCCCGGCCGCTTCGGCGCAGGCGCCGGCACGCTGGCGCTCGACGGCGACTGGCAAGATCTGGCCGACCTCGGCCGCGCCTATCTTGCCGCCACCAGCCATGCTTTTGGCGGGCCCGAGGCCGCCGGCGTGGCGGATGCGAGCTTCGCCGGCCGGGTCGCCGGCGCCGAGGCCTTCATCCATGTCAGCGACGTCGCCGGCCGCGACATCCTGGAGGCGTCGGGCGCCGCCGACGGCATTGGCGGTTTCGCGGCCGCGGCCGAAAGCCTCGGCGGCCAAGCCCGGGCCTATAGCCTCGATACGTCGACGCCCGACACGCCGAAGGTCAGGACGCTCGCGGAAGATCTCTCGCGCATCGTCCATGGCCGGCTCATCCATCCGCGCTGGATCGCAGGCCAGCTTGCCCATGGCTGGCGCGGTGCCGCCGAACTCGCCGAGGCGGTCGACAGCCTGTTCGTTTACGCCGCGACCACCAAGGCCGTGCCCGACGCGATGTTCGACGCGGTGTTCCAGGCCTATCTCGGCGACGAGGCCGTGGCGCTCCGGTTGCGGAAGGCCAATCCCGGAGCCCATCAGGCGATCGCCGAGCGTTTTGCCGATGCCCGGCGGCGCGGCCTGTGGACGACCCGGCTGAATTCGGTCGCGGCCTTGCTCGATCTTGCCGCCGGCGAGGCGACACCATGAACCCGGCGGTGCGATCCGCGCTTCGCCGGGGCTGGTGTCCGGGCGCGCTCCGGCCGATGGCGACCGGCGACGGCCTGCTGGTGCGGCTGCATCCGCCCGGCGGCAGGTTCAGCGCCGCCGATCTCAGTCTCGTCGCGCGGCTGGCCCGCGACACCGGCAATGGCCTTGTCGACCTGACCGGCCGTGGCAATCTGCAGATCCGCGGCGTCCGTCCGGAAAGCCATGGCGATCTGGTGGCCGGGCTGATCGATGGGGCGCTGGTCGATCCCGACGAGGATGTCGGCCCCTATCGGCTGACACTGGTGTCGCCGCTCGCCGGGCGCGATCCGACCGATCTCATCGATGCCGCGGCGCTGGCGGGACGGATCGAGCGGCTCCGCCGCGAGATCGGGGGATTGCCGGCCAAGACCTCCGTGATCGTCGACGGCGGCGGCGCCTTGTCGCTCGATCGACAGGCGGGCGACCTGCGTCTCATGGCGATCTCGTCGACGCACGGCGTGATCGGCCTGCCTGATGGAAGCTGGTTCGGCCCGGCCGCGGTCGAGGTCCTGCCCGGCGTGACCGAGCTCTTGCTGGGCCGGCTCGCCGAGCGCCACCGGGCCGAGCCGGAGCTCGTCCGGCGCATGCGCGACCTGGCGCGAGACGAACTCGCCGGGCTTGTCGCGCCGCTCGGCTTCGGTCGAACGACCGCGCCGCCCGGGCGCCCGCGCCCGCCCGAGGCCGGGATTGTGAGCGAACCAGGCGGCACCAGCGCCATCCTGTTCGGCGCAGCCTTCGGCCGCTGCACCGCTGATCAGTTCGATGGCCTCGCCGCCATCGCCGAAGCGGCCGGCGCCGAAGATTTCAGGCTCTCGCCCTGGCGCGGTTTCGCCATGACCGGGCTGGCCGGGCCGGACCTGGCGCTGGCCGAGGTCGCGAAGCTCGGTCTGATCGTCGCGCCCGACGATCCGCGCCTTGGCGTGCGCGCCTGTCCGGGGGCGCCGGCCTGCAGCCGCGGCGAAGTGGCCGCGCAAAGCGATGCCGCGATGTTTGCCCGCGCCGCGAGCGCCCGTCTTGCCGGCGGCATGACCTTGCATGTCTCGGGTTGCCCGAAGGGCTGTGCCCATCCGGGGATTGCCGATGTGACGCTGGTCGGGCATGACGGCGCCTATCACATCGTCCTTGGCGGGACCGCGGCCGGCCGACCCATGGCCCGGCTCACCGCCGCCAATATCACGTCTGCTCTTGCCGGAACCGGCGATATCGGGCCCAATCTTCAGGGAGTTTCGTCATCGTGACGATCGCCGAGGCGGCCAGCCGCCAATCCTATCTTCGTGACGGCGCCGAGATCTATGCGCGCTCGTTTGCGATGATCCGCGCCGAAGCCGACCTTGCCGGCCTCGCGCCGGTGGCCGAACGCGTGATGGTACGCATGATTCATGCTTGCGGCATGACCGACCTGCCACGCGACGTCGAAATGTCCGGGGATTTCGCTGGTCAGGCGGAAGCGGCGCTGCGCGCCGGGGCGCCGATCCTGTGCGATGCCAAGATGGTTGCCTTCGGTGTCACCCGCAGCCGCCTGCCGGCGCATAATGCCGTCATCTGCACCCTCGACGATCCCAGGGTCGCCGACATGGCGCGCGACGCCGGCACGACCCGCTCGGCGGCGGCCATGGAGCTGTGGCGCGAGCAGCTCGCCGGCAGCGTCGTGGTCATCGGCAATGCGCCGACCTCGCTGTTCCGGCTTCTCGAAATGTTCGATGCCGGAGCGCCCCGCCCCGCGGCGGTGATCGGCATTCCCGTCGGTTTTGTCGGCGCCGCCGAATCCAAGGCGGCGCTCGCCGCCGATGGCCGCGTGCCCTTCCTGGTCGTGCATGGCCGGCGCGGCGGTTCGGCCATGGCGGCAGCCGCCGTCAATGCGCTGGCCAGCGAGCGGGAGTGACGGCATGACCGTCTCTGGCAAGATCGCGCTTTATGGCGTTGGCCTCGGGCCCGGCGACCCGTCCTATGTGACGGTCAAGGCGCGCGAAATCCTCGAGACCGCCGATCGGCTCGTCCATTTCTGCAAGCAGGGCCAGCGCGGCAATGCCCGCACCATTGCCGACCGGCTGGTCGGCGCCGACCCGGCGCGCGAAATCGCGCTGGTCTATCCGGTCACCACCGAGGCGCCGGTCGACGCCGCAGCCTATATCAATCCGATGGCGGCGTTTTATGCCGCTTCCGCGGCACGGCTTGCCGCCGAGGTCGACAATGGCCGCCTGGTCGCCATCCTCTGCGAAGGCGACCCGTTCTTCTACGGCTCCCTGATGCATCTCTGGCGCCGTCTGGCGCCGCTCTATCCCTTCGAGGTCATCCCCGGCATTACCGGCATGTCGGGCGCCTGGACGCTTGCCGCCGCGCCGATCACCTGGGGCGACGACATCCTGACCGTTCTGCCGGGCACCTTGCCGGAGGCGGAACTCGCCCGCCGGCTCGGCGATACCGACGCCGCGGTGGTGATGAAGATCGGCCGGAACTTCCCGAAGGTCCGCCGCGCGCTCGCCGCGGCCGGCCTGATCGAGCGCGCCATCTATGTCGAGCGCGCCAGCATGAGCGACCAGCTCATCCTGCGGCTCGCCGACAAGACCGACGACGAGGCACCCTATTTTTCGATGATCCTGGTGCCTGGCGAAGGGCGGCGGCTGTGACGGCGGGATTGGTCACGGTCATTGGCCTCGGCCCCGGCGATCCGCGCTATCTGACGCCATCAGCCGCGGCGGCGCTTGCCGCGGCGACCGACATTGTCGGCTATGGCGCCTATGTCGACCGGGCGCCGCTGCGGGCGGGCCAGCGGCGGCACGCCTCGGACAATCGCGTCGAGGTCGAGCGCGCCCGTTTCGCCCTGGATCTGGCAGCCGATGGCGGCAGCGTCGCGGTCGTCTCGGGCGGCGATCCCGGCGTCTTCGCTATGGCGGCAGCGCTGTTCGAGGCCTATGAGGCCGAGACGGCCCGCTGGCCTGGCGTGGCGATCAAGGTCGAACCGGGGATCACCGCCATGCTGGCGGTGGCGGCGCGTGTCGGCGCGCCGCTCGGCGGCGATTTCTGCGCGATTTCGCTGTCCGACAATCTCAAGCCCTGGGATGTCATCGTCGCCAGGCTGAAGGCCGTGCTGGCGGCCGATCTGGTCATCGCGCTCTATAATCCGATCTCCAAGGCCCGGCCCTGGCAGCTCGGCGAAGCGCTGAAACTCGCGGGCGCCGAGCGGGCGGCCGAGACGCCCGTGATCTTCGCCCGCGCCGTCGGTCGGCCGGACGAAACGATCCGTATCGTTCCGCTTGATAGGGCGATCGAAGCGGCCGAAACCGCCGACATGTCGACCCTGGTGATGATCGGCGCCGCGGCGACACGGCTGATCGCACGCGCTGGCGAAGAACCTTTTGTTTATACGCCGCGCTCGGTCGGGGTGAGGCCATGACGGCTGAGCCAGGCGATCACCTGATCGATATCGGCGGCCTGCGGCACGTCGGGTTTGGCAGGCCGCGCCACCATCACGACGGCCAAGCCGAGCGCCCGCGCCGCGGCGAGCTTGGCTTCGGTCTGTGTGCCGCCCGAATTCTTGCTGACGACCAGGTCGATGCGCTTCTGCCGCATCAGGGCGATCTCGTCCGCGACCAGGAAGGGGCCGCGCGCCTGGATGAGCGTGACATCGGGCATGGGCAGCACATCGCCCGTCGGTTCGATGCTGCGCACCAGATAGCTGTGCTGCGGCGCTGCGGCGAAGGCACCGAGTTCCTGCCGGCCAATGGTCAGGAAGACCCGGCGCGGTTGCGTGCCGAGTGCCGTCACGGCGGCGGCCATGTCCTGGACGCCAATCCAGTTGTCACCGGCGACCGGCGTCCAGGGCGGCCGGCGCAGCGCCAGCAACGGCTTTTTGGCGATCCGGCAGGCCGCTTCGGCGTTGAACGGCATGATGTCAGCGAAGGGATGGGTCGCGTCGATCACCGCCGTGATGCTGTTCGCGGACAGGAATGCCGCAAGCCCCTCGATGCCGCCGAAGCCGCCGGTCCGGGTCGGCAGCGCCAGCGGTTTCGGCGCGCTGGTGCGCCCGGCGAGCGACACCAGGGCCGGCAGGTCGGGGAAGCTCCGGGCCAGGCGGCGGGCGAGCGCGGCCGCTTCCGTGGTGCCGCCGAGGATCAGGATCGTCATGGCTGACTTGTCGCGGAATGAGACCGCCCTGTCGAGCGGTGAGACGGCGCCCTGGCTGACGATTGTCGGCCTCGGCGAGGACGGCCGTGCCGGCCTGTCGGCCGCGGCGCTCAAGGCGCTGGATGAAGCCGAGCTGGTGGTCGGTGGCATCAGGCATCTGGCTTTGGTCGCGCCGCTGGCCCGGGAGACGCTCGCCTGGCCGAGCTCGATCCAGGAGGCCTTTCCGGCCATCCTGGCGCGGCGTGGCGGCCGGGTCTGCGTGCTCGCCTCCGGCGATCCCTTCCACTACGGCGTCGGAGTGCAATTGACTGCACACGTGCCGGCTGCGGAGATGCGGGTGCTGCCGCAGCCCTCGGCTTTTAGTCTCGCCGCCGGACGGCTCGGCTGGGCGCAGCAGGATTGCGCGCTGGTCTCGCTGCATGGTCGACCATTGGAACGGATCGTTCCGTATCTGCAGCCGGGCGCGCGCATCCTGGCGCTGTCCTGGGACGGCTCAACCCCTGCCAAGCTCGCCGCACTGCTTGGCGAACGTGGCCTCGGAGCCTCGGAGATCGTGGTTCTCGAGGCGCTGGGCGGCCCGCGCGAGCGGGTCCGGCGCGGTATCGCCAGGGATTTCGTCCTCGATGACATCGATCCGCTCAACACGATTGGCATCGACGTGGTGGCTGGCCCTGGCGCGCGCACGCTGCCGCTGACCCCTGGCCTCGACGACGACTGGTTTTCGAGCGACGGCCAATTGACCAAGGCGGAGATCCGCGCCGTGACCCTGTCGGCGCTGAGCCCGCGCCGCGGCCAGGTCTTGTGGGATATCGGCGCCGGTTCCGGTTCGATCGCCATCGAATGGTGCCTGCGCCATCAGGCCAACCGGGCTTTTGCCATCGAGCCGCGGCCGGATCGCGCGGCGCGTATCGAGGCCAATGCGCTCGATCTGGGGGCGCCCGAGGTCACGCTGGTGCGCGGCGAAGCGCCGGCCGCGCTGGCCGGGCTGGCCGCCCCTGATGCCGTGTTCATCGGCGGCGGCATTGGCGATGCCGGAGTGTTCGAGACGGCCTGGGCGGGACTGAAATCCGGCGGCCTTCTGGTCGCCAATGTCGTGACGCTCGAAGGCGAGGCACGGCTTGCTGCGCTGTTCGCGACCCATGGCGGCACGATGCGGCGGATTGCGGTTGCCCGTCTCGATGCGATCGGCGGCCTGCACGGCTGGCGCGCGGCCATGCCGGTCACCCAGTGGCGGGTGCAAAAGCCATGATTGCCGTCGGATTGGGCCTGCGCCCGGGAACCGGGCCTGTCGACATCAGGGCCTGTATCGAGGCCGCGCTCGGCCGGCTCGACCTCGACGTCGCCGACATCGGCTGCCTGGCGACGGTCGCCACGCGGGCCGCCGAGCCGGGACTGATCGCGCTCGCCGCCGCTATCGGCGCGCCGGTCATCGGCATTCCCGACGAGGCGTTGCGCGGCCAGGATGCCGGCTGCGCCACGCGCTCGACCCGTGTGGTCGCGCTGTTCGGCGTCGGTTCGGTGGCCGAAGCGGCCGCGCTCGCCGCGGCCGGCGCCTCCGCCAGCCTCATCCTGCCTCGCATCGTCATGGGCCGGGTCACCTGCGCCCTCGCCCGCGGAAACAGACCATGACCGTTCATTTCATTGGCGCCGGCCCGGGCGCCGCCGACCTCATCACGGTGCGCGGCCGCACGCTGATCGAGCAATGCCCGGTCTGCCTCTATGCCGGCTCGCTGATCCCGCAGGCCCTGCTCGGCTGGTGTCCGCCGGGCGCGCGCATCGTCGATACCGCGCCGCTCGATCTCGACGCGATCATCGCCGAGATCGCGGCCGCGCATGACGCCGGCCAGGATGTCGCGCGATTGCATTCCGGCGACCTGTCGATCTGGAGCGCGGTCGGCGAGCAGATGCGCCGGCTCGATGCGCTCGCCATTCCCTATTCGGTGACCCCCGGCGTGCCGGCCTTTTCGGCGGCCGCGGCGCTGCTGCGCCGCGAACTGACCTTGCCGGAGGTGGCCCAGTCGGTGGTGCTGACCCGCACCAGCGGCCGCGCCTCGTCCATGCCGCCAACCGAGACGCTGCCGGCCTTCGCCGCGACCGGCGCGACGCTGGCGATCCATCTGTCGATCCATGTGATCGACCAGGTGGTGGCCGAACTGACGCCGTTTTACGGCGCCGACTGCCCTGTGGCCGTGGTGTTCCGGGCCTCCTGGCCGGACGAGCGCCTGCTAGAGGGGACGCTCGCCGATATCGCCGAGGCGGTCGCCGCGGCCAAACTCGAACGCACCGCGCTGATCCTGGTCGGACCGGCGCTCGGCGCCAGCGATTTCCGCGAAAGCGCGCTCTATTCGCGTGATTATGACCGCCGCTTCCGTCCGCGCGGCGGTGACGAAGGGCCGGACGCATGAAACGCCGCTTTCGCCAACCACCCTGCCCTTCCCCATCCTGCCGAGCCTGTCTGCGATGACGCCCTCTTCATTTCTGCCGGTGTTCGAGCCAGGCACGGTCTGGCTGGTGGGGGCCGGTCCTGGCGATCCCGGGCTGCTGACCCTCACCGCGGTTCATGCGATCGGCCAGGCCGACGTGATCCTGCATGACGCGCTGATCGATCCGCGCATCCTGACCTATGCCCGGCCCGGCGCGATCCTGGAGAATGCCGGCAAGCGCGGTCACAGGCCTTCGCCGAAACAGTCCGAAATCAGCGACATGCTGGTCGACCACGCCCGCCAGGGCCGGCGCGTGCTGCGCCTGAAGGGCGGCGACCCCTTCGTGTTCGGGCGCGGTTACGAAGAGGCGCTGGCGCTGGCTAAGGCCGGCATCGGTTTTCGCATCGTGCCGGGGGTGTCGAGCGGGCTTGCGACGCTGGCGCTGCACGGCATTCCCGCGACCTCGCGCGACTCCAACCACGCGGTGATCCTGGCGACCGGTCATCTCGCCGAGGACAAGACCGTCGACTGGGCGACGCTCGCCAGGACCGGCCAGCCGCTCGTGCTCTATATGGCGGTGGCCAATCTCACCCCGATCACCACGGCGCTCCAGGCCGGCGGCCTTGCCGCGGATACCCCTGCCATTGCCGTTCACCGCGCCACGACCGGGGCGGAAGAGGTCATCACGACGACACTCGCCGCGCTGCCCGGCCTGGCGGCGGCCGGCCGCATTCATTCGCCCGCGGTAATCGCCATTGGCGCCATCGCGCCGCTGCGCGCCGCCATCGCGCCCTATCTCGCCGGCGTCGGGGAGGCTGTCCGATGAGCCGTGCCAAGGGCCTTTTGATCGCCGCGCCACGCTCGGGCTCGGGCAAGACCACCATCACGCTTGGGCTGCAGCGCGCCTTTGCCAGGCGCGGCCTGACGGTGCGTGGCATCAAATGCGGACCCGACTATATCGACCCGGCCTTTCATGCCGCGGCGACCGGCGCGCCGAGCTGCAATCTCGACAGTTTCGCCATGTCCGACGATCTGGTCGCAGGCCTTGCCGGCGCGGCCGCGCAGGACAGCGACATCATCCTGGCGGAGGGCTCGATGGGCCTGTTCGACGGGGTGCGCGCGAGCCACGGCCATACCGGCGCCAGCGCCGATATCGCCGCGCGCTGCGGCTGGCCGGTCGTGCTGGTCATCGACGTTTCCGGCCAGGCCCAGTCGGCGGCGGCCATCGCGCTCGGCTGCATGCATTATGATCCGCGCATCACCATTGCCGGCGTCATCCTCAACAAGGTGGCGAGCCCGCGGCATCGCCGGCTGGTCGAAGACGGCATGAAACGCATCGGCCTGGCCGTGCTCGGCGCCCTGCCGCGCGAAGCGAGCCTGATCCTGCCGGAGCGCCATCTCGGCCTGGTCCAGGCCGGCGAGACCGAAGACCTGATGGCCCGGCTCGATGCGCTCGCCGCGGCCGTCTCCGAGGCCGTCGATCTCGACGCCGTGCTGGCCGCGGCCGGCACGACCGAGATCGCCGGTTCCGGCCCGACCGGCGCGCCGGTTCCGGCACCTGGCCGGCGCGTCGCGGTGGCGCGCGATGCCGCCTTCTCCTTCATCTATCCGCATGTCGAGGCAGGCTGGCGTGGCGAAGGCGCCGAGATCGTGGCTTTCTCGCCGCTTGCCGATGAAGCCCCGCCCGAGGATTGCGATGCCTGCTGGCTGCCCGGCGGCTATCCGGAACTGCATGCGGCGCGGCTTGCCGAAGCGAGCCGGTTCAAGGCCGGTCTCGCGCGTTTCGCCGAAACCCGGCCGGTCCATGGCGAGTGCGGCGGCTATATGGTGCTGGGCGAGGCGATCGAAGCGGCCGACGGCGTCCGCTACCCCATGCTCGGGCTGCTGCCGGTCGTGACGAGCTTCGCCAAGCGGCGCATGTCGCTCGGCTATCGTGTGGTGACGACCAGCGCCGCGAGCGCGCTTGGCCCCGCCGGCTCGCGCCTCACCGGCCACGAGTTCCACTATGCGACGATCCTGGCCTCGAGCCCTGATGGTGCGCTCGGCGAGGCGGTCGATGCCGAGGCAAGCGCGCTCGGCCCGGTCGGCCATGTCAGGGGCCATGTCTCGGGTTCGTTCTTCCACGCCATCCAGCGCGGCTGAGGGCCGCCGGTCAGACCCGGCGGCCGTCGACGCTGACGGTCTCGAAGGCGACCTGATGCCGAGCTGGACTATTTCACCGCAGCGTGCACGACACACTCTTCAACCCTGACGTCTCCGAGCAGATGCTCGGCCACGATCCGATCGATCCGCTCGCGGGTCAGCCCGCCATACCAGACGCCGTCGGGATGCACCGTCATGAGCGGCCCCAAATTGCAGGGATAGAGGCAACTGGAGCGGGCGCACATCACCCGCCGAGGGCCTGCGGCGAGCGCGCGATGGGACTTCATGGCGCTGCGCAGGTGCTGGTAGAGCGGCTCGGCCGCGCGATGCAGGCAGCGGGCGCCGACGCAGAAGAAGACCTGCCGTCCGTGTTCCGGGATTTTCGACCAGCCGGGCTTGCCGAGGCTCGGCACGACCTGTGCCACGTCGCCGGCGGCCGGCAGGGCGAGAACGGCGGCGACGGCGGCGGCCATGTCGATCGCCTGCTCGACCGGCGGCGCCAGGCGAACGGTCATCGCGGCTCCACGATCGGCGCGCCATTGGCTGAGTGCGCCGGCCAGCCAGGTCGACAGGCTCGGGTCGGCCGGCACCATGCAGGTGACCACCGTGGTGTCTTCGATCCCCGCGGCGGCGAGCGCATCGAGCACGTCGGGCAGGGACGGCCCGGTCAAGTCGGCGAAGGCGGTGGTGATGCGGCAGCCGGCCCGATCAGGCTGAAGCACCTCGTGCAGGCGGGCGGCCAATTGCGTGAGGTTCTGCGTCTGGTCGAAAGCCGCCCGGCCGTAGAGAACGATGGCGGACGGAGGAGAAGAGTTGGACATGCGGCTCGGCCTTTGCGGGATCAGATGCGCCGCCGGCGCATCAGCCAGAGGAAAAACACCCCGCCGCAGAGCGAGGTGACGACCCCGAGCGGGATTTCGCGGGGCGCGAAGGCCGTGCGGGCGAGGACGTCCACCCAGACCAGAAACAGCCCGCCGGCGAGCGCCGACAGCGGCAGCAGACGGCGCAGGTCGCCGCCGACGAACAGCCGGACCAGATGTGGCAGGACGAGGCCGACGAAGCCGATCCCGCCACTGGCCGCGACGATCGCGCCGGTCATCAGCGAGGCGACGACGAAGACTTCGATGCGCAGTCGCACCGGGTCGATGCCGAGGCTCCGCGCCGTATCGTCGCCAAAGGCGAGCGCGTTGATCGTGCCGGCGCGCAGGCAGAGCCAGGCGGTGCCGGCGAGCGTCACGATGGCCGGAACCGGGACGGTCGCCCAGCGGGCATTGCCGAGCCCGCCCATCATCCAGAACAGCGCCGCCTCGGCTCCGCGGTCGGCCGCGCCGACAATCAGGGCATTGGTCACCGCATGCAGGATGAAGGCGACCGCCACGCCGGTCAGCACCAGCCGCTCGCTGGTCGGCGCACCGCCGCCGCGCGCCGCCGCGAAGACCAGCACCATGGCTGCGAAGGCGCCGGCGAAGGCCGCGATCGGCAATCCCAGGGCGCCCGCGAAGGGGCCGATATAGAGAATGACCAGGACGGCGCCGACGGCAGCGCCGGCGGAGACGCCGAACAGATAGGGATCGGCGAGGGAGTTGCGGGTCAGCACCTGCAGCACGGCGCCGATCACGGCAAGCCCGGCCCCCGCGGTCGCGCCGAGCAGGACACGCGGCAGGCGCAGCTCCCAGACGATGTTGCGCTCGGCCCGGCTCCAACCGGACGCAACGCGGCCGAGACCGAGTTCGTCGGCGACGATGCCCGCCACGGTCCGGATCGGGATGGCGACCGCCCCGAAAGCGACCGCCGCGATGCAGGACGTGACCAGCAGGGCGGCGAGGATGCCGCACCAGACGATCAGATCGGCGCGCTGACGGCGTCGCGCCTGCCCGATGATGACTGGCGACGCGGCGGCGGCGGGACGCGTGCTGCTTACCTCGGTCATGGCGCGAACCGATCGGGATGGAGGGCGCGGGCGATCTTCTCCAGCCCGTCGACGCTGCGGGTCGAGGGCGTCTGCTCGGCATAGGTGATGATGATGAACTGCCGCTTGCGAATGGCCTCGACATGGCCGAGCTGCGGGTCGGAGGTCAGGTGGCGGATGATCTCGCTGATCGGGACGCGATGGTCGCTGATCAGGATCCATTGCGGATCGCGCCGGGCCACCTCCTCCCAGCTGACCCGCACATAGCTGTCGGCGACGTCGTCGAAGATGTTCCGTCCGCCGGCGAGCCGGGTGATCAGCGCGGTCATGCCCTCGGCTCCGACCGACACCGGCGGGCTCTCGCTGTTGCAGTCGCTGCAATACATGACACGGGGCGGCACGCCGGCGCCGCGCACACGCTCGACCACATCGGCCACGCGCCGTCGCAACGTCGTCACCATCCGCTCCGCGCGTTCGACAATGCCGAAAATCGCGCCCAGCGCCTGGAGGTCGGTATAGAGCGTCTCCATGGTGATCGGCTCGCGGCGGCCGACCCGGATGCAGCTCTCGCGCAGCGTGTAGCTCTTCACGCCCATCTCCGCGAGCGCCGCCGGGGTCAGGCCGCGCGCCGCCGAGAAGCCATAGTTCCAGCCGGCGAACATGAAGTCGGGGTCCTGGCCGAGCACCGCTTCGAGCGAAGGGTAGCGGCCGACGAACTGGTGCAGCGCCGCGACGACGCCGGGGGCTGCGATCAGATGGCGCTCGACGCCGGCAATGCCTGAAACCGCGACGATCCGATCGGCGAGGCCGAGGTCGAGCATGGTCTGGACCATGTTGGTGTCGTTGACCACGGCCCGGCGCGGCGCGGCATCGAAGCGCGCCGTTTCGAAGCAATTGTCGACCTCGACGGGAAAGGCCCGTGCGGCGCCGGGGGCAAACCCGAGGGCCATGGCGAGCGCGAAGACGGGGCCGAACCTCATGGCTGATGTCTCCCTTGGGCTGGCCGCAGGTCGACGCGGATCTGCCGCGTGGCCGGGTGGGTGTCGACGCTGGCGTCGACCGCGAAGGCGGCCATCAAATGCTCCGAGGTCAGGGCCGCGGCCGGGGCCGCGTCGGCGAGGACCCGGCCGCCCTTCATCAGCAGGATGCGGTCGCAGGACCGGCCGGCCAGTTCGATATCGTGGAACACCGCCAGAACGGTGATGCCGAGCGACCGCAGCAACGCCAGCACGGCAAAGCGATGCTGGATATCGAGGTGGTTCATCGGCTCGTCGAGCAGCAGGATGTCCGGCTCCTGCGCCAGGGCGCGCGCGATCAGCACCCGCTGGCGCTCGCCGCCGGAGAGGCTCTCGACCGCGCGGTCGGCGAGATCCGTCAGGTCGAGCCTGGCGAGCGCGCGGGCGACGACGGCCCGGTCGCGCTCGTCCTCGCCGTGCCACAGGCCGCGGCGGCGGGCCAGGCGCCCGAGGCCGACGACATCGCGCACGCAGAAGCCGAGCGCGGCATCGGCATCCTGCGCCTGCAGCGCCAGATGGCGGGCCCGCGTGGCCGGCGACAGCGTCTGCACGTCCGAACCCGCCAGCACGACGCGGCCGCGATCGGGCCGATCGAGGCCGGCGATGCAGCGCAGCAGCGTGCTCTTGCCGCAGCCGTTCGGGCCGAGGATGCCGAGGATGGTGTTCGCCGCGACGCTGAGGCTGACCTCGCGCAGGATGTCGCGGCTGCCGCGGCGGTACCACAGGTCCTCGACGAGAACGGCCGCGGCTGGATACGTGTCGGCTGGAACGGCCATCACGTCGCCTCAGAAGGTGACGGCATAGGACAGTTCCACCGTGCGCGGCCGCCCGAGCAGCCACATGGTGGAACTGCCGGTCACGGCATAGACCTGGTCGAACAGATTGTAGCCGCGCAGGCTGAGCCGGGACTTATCAGTCACCTGGTAGTCGATGCTGGCATTGACCAGCGCGTAGCCGGGTCGCCGCGCCGTATTGGCGAAATCACCGAAGGTCGGGCCGACATATTGCACCCCGGCGCGTGCCTCCATGCGCGGCGCGAAGGCCCAGGAGAGCCAGAGATTGGCGACCTGGTTCGGCACGTTCTGCGGCTGGTTGCCCCGATAGGAGACCGCGACGCCGCCGACGGATTGCCGGAAATTGTCATATTGCGCGCGGAGCAGCGCGAGATTGCCCTCGACGCGCCAGTTCTCCCAGAGCCTCAGCGACAGCGAGGCCTCGACGCCCTGGGACGATTGGCTGCCGACCTGCACGATGACGGCCGGATTGGTCGGCTCGACGGTCAAGAGGTTGTCCTTGGTGATCCGGTAGCCCGCCAGGGTGAACTCGCCGCGGCCGCCCCAGAAGGCCTGCTTGAAGCCGATCTCGATCTGCCGCCCTGTCGAGAGCTGGAAATTCCGCTGCGACACCGGCAGTGAGATCAGGCTGCCGACGGGGTCGACGCCTGTGGCATATTGGGCATAGAGCGCGGTGTCGGGAAACGGATTGTAGACCACGCCGAAGCGATAGCTGATCGCGTCGAAACTCTTGGTGAAGCTGTTTGCCGGGTTGATCAGGTCGTCACGGCGGATGCGCGGCGCCTCGTAGCGGATGCCGGCGATGAGCGCGAGCTTGTCGGTGACCGACAGGCGGTCCTCGGCGAAGACGGAGACCTGGTCGGTCGTCGTCTGGAAGGCCGGGCGTGTCCCGGCGAGATTGATGAAACGGCCGGGATCGAAAGCGTAGGGGTCGACGCTGCTCGTGCCGCCATAAGGCGAATTGCTGGTGTTGCGGAACGAGATTCGGTTGACGTCGAAACCGACCACCAGCTCGTTCTTCAGGCCGAACAGGCTGCCGCGCAGGGTGGCGTCGGCGCGGTTGCCGATCTGCTCCTGGCGGTGGAAGATCTCGATATAGCTGGAGCGCGCGATCCGCCCCGTGCTCGGGATGGCGGCGTAGCTCTCGACATTGCGCCAATGCCGGTCCGAGGTGATGCGATAGGCGGTGTTGCGGATGGTCAGGTCGGCATTCGGCGTCCACTCCGCCTTGAACTGGGTCCAGTTGTCCTGGAAGCGGATGGCGCTGTCGGCGACGTTGTAGTTGTTGAAGCGGAGTGCGCGATTGAGCTGGCCGTTGACCAGTGGCGTGCCGAAATAGCGCATCGGCTCCTGGTAACCGAAGTCGTTCGACAGCGTGAAGGCGAGATCGGGCGTGGCCTGGAACAGCAGTGCGCCCGAGATCGCCAGGTTGCCGAAATTGCCGTTCTGCCTGAGCCAGCCATCGGTCATGTTGCCGCTGATGTTGAAGCGATAGGCGAGCCGGTCGCTGATCGCGCCACCACTGTCGAGGGCCAGGCGCCTGGTGCCATTCGTGCCAAGGACGGCACGCACCTCGTTGATGGCATCGAAACTCGGCTTCTTCGGTACGACATTGATGATGCCGCCGATGGCGCCTTCGCCATAGAGGACCGAGGCCGGCCCGCGCAGCACCTCGATGCGCTCGACGTTCCAGGTGTCGAAGGGAAAGGTGATGGTGCCCGAGCCGACATAGAGGCGGGTGCCGTCATAGAGGTTCATCACCGAATTCACGCCGGCGAAGCCGCGCGAGGTGTAGGCGGCGCCGCCATTGCCGGGCGCGCCGACCGAGGTGATGCCGGTGGCGTTCTGGGTTACCGCTTCGGTGATGCTGTTCTGCCCGCGCTCGCGGATCTTCGCACCGGGAATGATCTCGATGCTGGCGGGTGTTTCGAGCGGTGTCAGGTCGAGACGGCTGCCGCCGCGGCTGGGCGTGCCGAGATTGAGGCCGGTCGGCACCACGGTGCCGCGGCCCTGGACGGTGATCGTGTCGAGCGTGACCGTGGCGGGGGTGGTCTGACCGCCCTCCCCGGTGGCGCGGGCCGCCGCAGCGGAGACCATGACGAGGCCAATGGCGGTGGGCAGAACAATGCGGGCTCGCGCCGCAGCGCGGCGCTCCGGGGGGCAAATGGACGGGAACACGAAGGGCCTCGCGGCGACGGATGTGGCACGTCACCGCGAATGAAGCCTCGCCGCCGGTCCAGTGCGGACAGGCGATTCGGCACCAGTCAGGACACCCCGCCCAACCTGTTCGCGCATGACCACGACTGACGGCAGGTCTCCTGGCTCACGGATCGATGCCCTCTGTCGTCTTCCCAGGCACAAGGCCCAGTGACATGGTGACAGAGGACTCTCCGCTTACAGTTGCGGGGGCAGCCACGGCCTTGAGCAGAGCTCGCACCGTATTCCCATTTTGATCCCATGCGGGAACCGTCAACCCAAGGTAGGGGGATTGGGCTCGGCAGGTCAACAGCCAAAACGGTGGGTGTGTCGCGATTGGTCGGATCCATGCCGCGATGCGGCTGACGGCTGCCGGTCAGACCGGGCGCCCGGAGGCCGGCCGCGCCACGGTGATGCCGTCGACGCTGACCGTCTCGAAGGCCACCTGGAAAACCCGCGCCAGCACGTCGGTTTCGACCAGATCGCCGGCCGCCATGTCGGCGGCGACGCGGCCCTTGTCGATCACCACCACCCGGTCGAACCAGGTGGTGGCGAGTTCGATCTCATGCAGGGCAACGATGACCAGGCGCGTCTTGCCCCGTTCGGCGAAACTGCGGACGAGATCGATCCGGTGGCGGATGTCGAGGCTGGCGCCGGGTTCGTCGGCGATCAGGACCGGCGGGTCGGTGACCTCCACCGCCGCCATCAGGCCGCGCGCTCTTTCGCCACCCGACAAGCCCGACCAGCGGCGGTCGGCGAGATCGGTCAACTCACCGTCGGCCAGGGCCTTGCCGACCGCGTCGGGCCCAAAACCCGGCAGCCGCTCGGCGCCCATCTCGACCAGCATGCGCGGGGTGATATCCCAATGCGGCACGAAATTCTGCGGGACATAACCGAGCGCCGCCGCCCGCTCGCGCCCGGTCAGGGATTGGAGGTCGCGTCCGCCGATCGTCACCGTGCCGGCATGATCCGGCTCGAGACCGGCAAGGATCTTCAGAAAGGTCGACTTGCCGGCGCCGTTCGGGCCAATGACCGCGACCGTGCCGGTGGCGCCGGCGGCGAAATCGATGCCGTCGACGATCGGCCGGCCGCCACGGATCAGGCGGAGACCCTGAGCGTTGACGCTGCTCATGATTTCAGCCGCCGCGCCAGCAGGAACAGGAAGAACGGCCCACCGGCAATGGCGGTGACCAGGCCGAGCGGGATTTCCGCCGGCGGCAAGGCCGAACGGGCGATGGCGTCGGCGACCACAACGACGATGGCACCGGTGAAGGCGGAGGCCGGGATCAACAGCCGGTGCCGCGGTCCGACCAGCCAGCGCGCGATATGCGGCGCGGCAAGCCCGACAAAGGCGACGAGCCCGCCATAGGCCACGGCGATCGCCACGACGATCGCGCCGACCAGGACGCAAAGCGTGACGAAACGGCGGACGTCGAGACCGAAGCCATGGGCCATGGCCTCGCCGAGGCCAAGGAGATCGAGCCCTTGCGCGGTCCTGAGCGCCAGCATGATGGCGGCCGCCAGCAGTGCCGCTAGCAGGGCGAGACCCTGCCAGGACGGCGTCTGGATGCCACCGAGCACCCAGCTCAGCACGACCTGCAGGTTGATCGTCTCGTCCGACAAGGCGAGCATCATGAAGGACCTGACGGCGCCGAGCACGGCGGCGACCGCGACACCGGCGAGCAGGAGGCCGGCGGCATCGACCACGCCGGCCACCCGCGACACCGCCAGGACCAGCACGGTAGCGCCCCAGGCGCCGGCAAAGGCCAGCACCGGCAGCGACAGGGCCTGTGGCACACCGAGCGGCACCAGCAGGGCAACCGTCGCGCCGACCGCGGCGCCACCGGCCGAGCCGAGCAGATAGGGTTCGGCGAGCGGGTTGCGGAACAGGCCCTGGAACAGGCAGCCGCCGAGGCCGAGCAGCGCGCCGACGGCCGCCGCGGCCAGCACGCGCGGCAGGCGCCAGTCGATGATCAGCCGGCTATCGAGCGACTGGTCGCCGCTGACGGCGGTCCAGAGCGCGGCGGGCGATGCCCAATCGTGGCCGGCGGAGAGGCCAAGCACCATGACGGCGAGCAAGACGGCGCCGAGCGACAGCCAGACCCGGGTCATGGCCTGGCTTCCGGATGCAGCAGGGCCGCAAGCTTTTCGATGCCGCCGACCACCCGCGGGCCGGGGATCAGGAACTCGGCGCGCGACACCGTGAAGACCCGCTTCTCCTTCAGCGCGCGCAGGCTCGACCAGCCGGGCCGGGCAAACAGATCCGCCATGTCGGCGGCGGAACCGGCGAACAGCACGACATCGGGGTCGGCGCGCAGCACGGCTTCGGGCGAGACCTGGGACAACATCTGCGCCTGGTCGAAAGCCAGACTGCCACCGGCGGCGATGATGGCGTCGGCGGTATAGCTGCCGGAACGGGCGATCAGCAGCATGCCGGTGGCGACACGGCCGGTGATCATGACGATGCGCGGCCGGGATCGGCCGGCGATGCGGGCGGCGACCGCATCGAGGCGCGCCTGCAACAGGCCGGTCACGGCTTCGCCGCGTTCCGGCACGCCGGTCGCGCCGGCCACCAGGCGAATATTGGCCATGACTTCGGGAATGCTGCGATGGGTCAGCACGATGATCGGGATGCCGAGCCGCTCCATCGGGTCGACCAATTGGTTCACCGCCTGGCGCGCCGGCGTGACGACGACGAGATCGGGGCGCTGGCGCACCACCCGGTCGACCGAGAAACCGAGCCGGCCGCCGACCGTCGGGCGGCCGACCACTTCGGGTGGAAAGCGGGTGAAGGTTTCGATGCCGACAATGCGCTCGGCCAGGCCGATCGCGGCGACCAGTTCGGTATTCGAGGCGAAGATGGTGACCAGCCGCGCCGGCGGACGCGCCAGCACCACCTGCCGGCCGAGCGCGTCGACGATCGCCTGGTGATCCGCGGCCAGGGCCGGGGTGGCGGTCGGCGCGGTCGCGAGCGCCAGTCCAAGACATGCCGCGGCGACCGCTTTCAGCCTCACGATCAGAACCTCGCCTGCATGCCGACGATGAACTCGCGCCCCGGCATGGAATTGCCCATGTTGCCGATGCCCTGCGTATTGGCATTGGTCGGATTGCCGAGGAAGGGCTGCTGGTCGAGCGCGATGAACAGGGCGTGCTGATTGACGTTGAAGATGTTGTTCACCGCGGCATAGGCGGTCAGCCCCTTGCGCAGCTCGCCCTCCAGCCGGGCGTTCCAGACCCAGAAGGCCGGCTTCCAGTGGATATGGCTGGCATTCGGTTCGGCTGCCGGAATGCGCAGGGGTTCCTCGGTATTGTACCAGAGCGGCCCCCGCAGAATGCCTGTTATCGCCAGGCTCCAGGGGATCGCCACACCGGTGCGCTGACCGAAGCGGGTGCCGACCGCTGCCTGGTACTGTTACATGCGCTCGACCTGATTGCTGTTGGCGGTGGCCGCAGCGCCACCGTCGCGCATGAAGAAATTATAGCCGCCATTGGATGTCACCGACCAGTGCCAGCCATTGGCCTGAGCGGAGAAGGCGCGCAGCACGTCGACGCCGAATTGCAGCTCGATGCCACGCACGGTCACGTCGCCGGCATTGTTGACATAGTCGGAGGTGGTGGTCGAACCCGGCCGGAGCCTCGTGATGATCCGGTTCGAGATAACGTTCTGGAACAAGGCCGCGTCGAGGCTCCAGCCGTTCAAGGCGAAGGTCGTGCCGACTTCATACTGGCGGCTGGTTTCCGGCTTCACATTCGGATTGCCGAAAATCTGGGTGCCGACCAGCACGGTGTAATTGCCGGCAAGCTCGGTTGCGGTCGGCGAGCGGAAACCGGTCGAGACGCCGGTGCGGAAGCTCAGGTAATCGGTCGCCCGATAGGTGCCGCCGACGGTGTAGGTGGTGGCGTCATAAGGACGGCTGCCGGTCGCCTGGTTGGCGAGATTCGGCGTCGGGTCGAAGCTGGTCGAGCCGCGGGTGTGACGGATGCCGGCCCGCAGGATCACCCGGTCGTCGAACAGGCGCTGGCTGTTCTCGGCGTAGAAGGCCATGACCGAGTCGGTCTGGTTGTTATCCTGCGGCGAGACCTGAGCCATGTTGGTATAAGGCGCGACCACGCTTTCGCGGTAGCGCTGCGACCGCAGCCAGCTGCGCTCGGCATCAAAACCGAGCAGCAGTTCATTGCCGGCCCACAGGTTGAAGATCGGCTGGAACCGGAGGCCCATGATGTCGAGATGGCGGCGGTTCAGGTCCAGCCGCGTTCTCTGCGCGACCGTCGCCGAATTCGGCGCGGCCCAGCGGAACACGTCGCGATCGGCGACCAGATAGCTATGCGCGGTCCAGCGGGCGAAATCGCTGTCGGTCTTGCCGGAATAAACCAGGTCGAACGAGGCATTGGTCCGCTCGTCGCGGTTGAACGTGCTCCAGGACGAGCCGCGGAAGCCGGCATCATAGATGCCGTCGGACCGCACCGTGAGATCGATGCGGTGGTTGTCGTTGAGCTGGCGGCCGAAGGCGCCGGTCACGCCGAAGCGCTGATATTGGGTATTGGCCAGGAGGCCGCCGCCGGCACCGGAATGATAGCTGTCGCGCCGGCCGCCAGAGATGCCAATGTAGAAATCGTCGCTGCCGTTGCGGCCGGCGGCATGGGCACGGCCCTGCAGCAAGCCCCAGGAACCGCCCTGAATATCGGCGAAATTGCCCGTGGTGTTGCGGCCGTTCTTCAAGATGATGTTGATGACGCCGCCGATCGCCTGGCTGCCATAGATCACCGAGGCGGGTCCCCGGATGATCTCGACGCGATCGACGTCGGCCGGCGACAGTTTGGAAATATTGGCGGTGCCGGCGCGGCGGCCGTTGATCAGCACCAGCACCTGGCTGCGGAAGTCCTTGCCCTGCCCGTCGCTGGCGCCGCCGCGAATGTTGATCGAGGTCTGGCCGGGCGTCCATTCCGAGAGGAAGCCGACGGCATTCTCGGCCAGCAGTTCGGTCACCGAATGGGCGGTCGACCGGGTGATGCGTTCGCCCTCGATGACCTGCACCGTGCCGGTGATGCGGCTGCGCGGCTCCGGGCGCCCTGTGGAGGTCACGACGATTTCGTCGAGGATGGTCGGGGCGTTGCGGACCTCTTGGGCAAAGGCCGGCGCGAAGGCCCCGGCGAGGACAAGGGCAGCGACAGCCGGCGCGGTCGCGCACGGCGAAAACATGGACATGGATCGACTCCTCCGGCCCGCCGCCGGCATGGGTTGCACTCGATCCTCGGCCGGTCTCCTGGCTCGCGGGTCACGCGCCGCTTCCCCTTCCCGGCCTGACGGCCAGTGGATTGTCGAAGAGCGCTATCCGCTTACAGTTGCGGGGGCAGCCGCGGCATTGTGCTTCAATCAGCACGCACCGCATTCCCGTTTCACTCCCTGAGGGAGCACCGAAGATTCCTTAACGAAACACAAATGGCCGGCTGCCGCAATGCAGCCGCATTCCGTTTCGCACAGCCCTGTGCGGGATAAGCGCGTGGGTGCGCTGTTTCGGCATCGGTCGAAGGGGCGAGCGTTTGCACACGCTTCTCAAACGAAGCCTGAATGCGCCGTCCTTCGAGATCTCGCGCCGGAACCTCCGCCCTGACCTCGCCCTGGCCGGGCGAGAGGTCGGCGCGCCTGTGCAGGTTCGTGGCTGTCCTCGTCGCCGGTGTCCGGCCTCACCACCCCATTCGGATCGACGCGCCGGCGATTGATCGGCGGCGTTTCGGTCTCGCCGTCAGGCCTTTGGTCCGGCTTCCGGCGCCTGCCACCGGGTGGTGATCGCCGCGATATCAGGTCGCTTGCGCTCGGCGGGCGTCTCCTTGGCCGTGCCGATATGGACGACGCCGGCGACTTTTTCATGCGCCTCGAGACCGAACAGCCGGTGGGCTCCCGGGCTATAGGCGGCCCAGCCGGTCAGCCAGGTCGCGCCGAAACCGAGGGCTGCGGCCGCGGTCAAGAGGTTCATGCAAACCGCGCCGGCCGACAGGTCCTGTTCCCAGGCCGGAATGCGTGCGGCCGCGTCGCTGCGGCTGACGACGATGACGATGACCGGCGCATAGGTGAAGACGCGCGACATGATGCCGGCGAATTTGGCGCGCTTTTCCGGATCCATGTCGCCGTTCTCGGCGGCATAAAGGGCCGCGAGATGGGGGCCGGCATCGAACCGGGCCTGCCCCTCGATGACGATGAACCGCCACGGCTCCAGGCCGCCGTGATCAGGCACGCGGGCGGCAATGGCCAGGAGCCGTCGGAGCTCGGCCTCGCTCGGTCCGGGCCCGGCCAGCACGGTCATGCCGACCGAGCGGCGCGTCTCGAGCAGCGCGAGGAGCCCCTCGCCGGCCGGCTCGCCGGTGCGTTGGGCCGTCGCGGCCGGATCGGTCACCTGGATGTTCATGTCGTCTGCCTTTCCTGGCCGCGCGCCGCCAAACGTCCGGCGCGCTTGTTTGCGCGATCTGCCGCGCCGAGCGCAAGCCCCAGGCCTCAGGCCCGCCCGAGTGCCTGCATCGTCAGGAGATCGGTGACGTGTGGCGACGGGATCATCGCGGCGAGTGCCGCCTGCAGCGCCTCGACGTCGGCGCCTGGATCCGGCTGCCAGCCACAGGGACAGGCATTGTCGCCGCGATGGGCTTCTGCGACCTCCTGATAGACCGAACCGAGCGCCATGGCGACCAGCCCGAGCACGGTGATGGGCGGCAGCTGCGTCGTGCGCAGCGCATGGCAGAAGGCCGCCATGATCGCCTGGTGAAACTCGGCGCGTGCGGCGTCGGCGTGGTCCTCGGCAGTCTGGCCGTTCGACATGAGCGGGCACTCCTTCGGCGATGCCGGATCTCGCCGCGGCCGACGCCAGATGCGCCGCATCGGTTATCCTGCTTGATCGCGACCGAGCCATAGGCCGAATTGCGATATTGAGCAAGATGTTGAAATTACAAGAGAAATAGAATAATTCGAAACTGCGGCGGGGTCTCGTTGCGAGGCTCGAGGAGCCGCGCCGGGGCCATGCGGGCCGGCCGCTACGGCCGGCCTCCGGCCCTGCCCAGGGCAATGGCCAGATCCTCCAGGCTCGGCTGGAACCACAGGTCGGTCCGCCGATCAGCCTCGCGCACCCAGGCGCTCAAGGCGTTGCTCGCGGCGAGCTGTTCCGAGATGTCGCCGATGATGGCGAGCTTCAGCCGGTAATTGACGGCCTTCTGGGTGATCTCGCCCGCCAGGCCCGAGCGGAGCTGAAAGAAGCGCGGGCCGAGCCGCGCCACAGGCAGGGCGAGCAAGGACGCGCCCTGCCAAGCGGCCTCGCCGATCAGATCGGTCGCCTGCCGCTCATCGTCGATGATCGGGCCATCGGTGTCGCAGAGCAGGATCTGCTCGCCGGCCAGTTCAACCAGTTCCACCATCACGCCCTTGTTCCACTCGGCAGGCCGGCCGGCGATCTCAACCAGATCGTCACGGCTGCCGCAACCGCGCCTCCAGCGCTCGCCTGTCCTCAGCCGTCAGCTCGGCTTCGACCTCCGGCAAATAGACCCGGCCGATTTCATTGCCCTGAGCCTTGCTCCGCGAGAGCCAGAAGGCGGATTCGACACGGTCCGCCGCTATGCCAATGCCGAGGTGAAGGGCGACGCCGATCATGCCCTGGGCTCCCGGATGACCTTGCCGGGCAGCACTCAGGAACCAGGAGGCGGACCGTTCGGGATCGCGCGTGACCCCGAGGCCTTCATGGTAGATGGTGCCGAGACGGGTCTGGGCTGACGAATGGCCTTGATCGGCGGCCTTTTCGGACCAGGCACGGGCGGCTTCGTAGAGTTCCGGGTCGTCATCCGCCAGCAGCAGCCGGCCGAGCGCATCCTGCGCATCGGCATGTCCCTGCTCGGCCGCCATCTCAAAAAATTTGAGGGCGCCACGAAGATTGCCCTCGCCTTCGAACATCGCGCCAATGGCCGCCAGGGACGGCGTCCAGCCCTCTTTCGCGGCGGTCAGGAACCATTCCGCCGCCGGCTCCCTCTGGCCGGCCTGAAGCGCAAGGACGCCCAGATTGTGCTTGGCCCTGACGAAGCCCTGCTCGGCCGCGCGCATGAACCATGCCCCGGCCACGGCTGTTTCCGCGGTGTTGTCCGCATACCACCGGCCGAGCGCATTCTGCGCTTCCGCATCACCGGCCTCGGCGCCCAGCCGGACATCCTCCGGCGGCGCGGCGGCGGGCGCGGGCTTGCCTGAAGAGAACAACGACTTGATGCGGCTTCCGATCGATCTGGACATGGCGCGCCCGATGCCGTGTGACGGGTCAAGATGCAACTTAAGGTAGGATGGCCTCTAAGGAAATAGGAATATGTGCATGGCGGATCGCCGCGATTTCGGCGCTCCTTATCAGCCCATCGCAGTGCGATAAAATCAGACACAATATCAGTACGATAGGTGCGAGTCTTTGGTGCGCTTCCAAGCGGGTTTTTGTTGGATTTTTGGTAGAGTTCGGCTAGGGTGAAAGGATAAAATTCAGGGAGGTGGAATGACAGCACAATGTCCCGACGTGCTCGCTTTGCGCGGCCAACTTCATGACCTCTGCGCCTTGCCGCTGGAGCCCTATCTCAGGCGGCTCAAAAAGGCCCGGCGGCCGGTCTTTGTGACCACGTCGAGCGCCTGTTGGCGCGGTTATGTGGCCCATTGGGTAGTGCGTGACGACGCGCTCTACCTCGTCGATCTCGCCGGCTGGATGGAACGGGACGGCGAGCCAATCCAGGCGAGCCTGGAGGTTGCCCTGCCCTGGTTGAAGCCGCCGGTGCTGGCGACCTGGGTCAGCGATTGGTTGCGTTGCCCCGAGGGGCGCCGGATCTCGTACCGGCACTTCGGTTTCGAAAGCAGGTATGAGCGTGACCGGAAGTTGCGTGTCGAGAAAGGCCGCGTTCTGGAAGAATGGCTGCGCCTGAATCCACCTGAACCGATCTGGTACAGGATCGCGCCAGGCGGCGGACGAACCCGTTTCGAAGTGCCGCATTCCGGCGAGCCCGAGCTCGACGATCCCTTCCCGCCGGAAGCAACACCTCAAGGTCACCATTTCTGGGGCCAGCCGCCGGCGGTCGACCAAGACGAGGGTGATGACCTGGGGGCAGATGATGTGACGTGGCCGCCGCGTGGGCTCGGGCTCTGATCCGGCGGCTGACACAGGGAACCGGCATCAAGCAACTCGCCTGCCCACTCGGGACCCTCCCGCGGCCGTCTTGGCCCCCCAGTCGCGCCTGCGGCCGTCCGGCGTTTTGCGGCCAGTGATATTCCCCCATGAGTTCAGGGTATTGCCCGATCCAAGGCGGTGCCGATCCGGCGTTCAATCGGCCGGTCCCGTCCTGTCTCGTGGAGATGTCGATGTCCCGTTCCGCACGCAGATCGCTGGTCGCCGCACTGGCCGCCGCCGGTGGCCTCTTGATGCTCGGCGGCTGTGCCGAACAGCGGGCCATGAGCAATGATCCCGCGGTAGAGGCCGCCTGCCTCAGGGCTGCCCAGCGTGCCGCGCCGGGAAGCTATATGGGGACCGGCGTCCAGGAACAGCGCACCGCTCTCTACCGGTCCTGCATGGCCAATGGCGGAACCTTGCCGCGCGCGCGTTGAGCGCCTCGCGACACGGCTGGCGACGCGGCTGGCGACGCGGCTGGCGACGCGTCTCTTGGATCGGCCTGCTGATCGGGTTTTCGGCAGCGGTAGACGGCACCGCCAGGGCGCAGTCGCCGAGCCAGGCCGACGACTTGGCCCGGCAGTTGTCCAATCCGGTGGCGAGCCTCATCAGCATACCGCTGCAGTCCAACCTGACCCAGGGCTATGGATCGCTCGGGGCCTGGCGCAACACGCTGAATATCCAGCCGGTCATCCCGATCAGGCTGAACGACGACTGGAACCTGATCTCGCGCACGATCCTGCCGATCATCTGGCGGCCGCGCACCCATGTCGGCGATCCGTCGACGACGGGCTTGGGCGATGTCACGGCGAGCCTGTTCCTCTCGCCGTCACGGCCGATCAACGGCCTGACACTCGGCGTGGGACCGGTATTCGTATTGCCGACCGCGACCGATCCGCTGCTCGGCGCCGGCAAATGGGGTGTCGGCCTGACCGGCCTGGTGCTGCATCAGACCAAGACCATGACCATCGGCATGATGGCCAACCATATCTGGTCCCTTGCCGGCCCGGCCAATCGCGAGGAGGTCAGCAACACCTTGCTGCAGCCGTTCATCGCCTTCCCGCTTGGCGAGGGCCGCACGCTCAGCGTCAATACCGAGAGCAATTACGATTGGGTGCACCGGCAATGGACAGTGCCGATCAACGTCCAGCTCAGCCAGGTGATGAAGCTCGGCGGGCAGATGCTGAGTGTCGCCGCCGGCCCGCAGATCTATGTCGTGAAACCGACAGGTGGGCCGTCCTGGGGACTGCGCTTCTCACTCACGTTCCTGTTCCCGGAGAAATGAGCGGATCGTCCGCACATCTGCAATGAAGGAGACGGCCATGATCAATCTTCGCACGAGCCTGTTCGCCGGCGCCCTGCTGACGATGCTGTCCGCCGGCGCGCCGGCCGTCGGCACCACGCTGGCCGCGGAAGTCCCGTCGGCCGCGCGGGCCAGCGCCCAGCCCGCCGAGATGCAGCGCCGGGGTGGTGTGCGAGCCTCCGCCGGCTTCGTTCGTGGACCGCGCGGCGGCGTTGCGGCCTATCGCGGCGGCGCTGCCTGGCGCGGCGGCCGGCCGGTCGTCAGGCCGGGCTATGTGCGCCCGGTGGTCCGGCCCGTGGTGGTGCGGCCGGGCCGTTGGGTCAGGCCCGCCGGCTACTGGTGGCGTCCGGGCGGCGCGATCGCGGCGGGGGCCGCGATCGGCTTCGTCGCGGCGGCCACCGCCGTCGCCTGGGCCGGACAGCCGCCGACGCCCAATTCCTGCTGGTACTATACCGATCCGAGCCGGACGCGCGGCTTCTGGGACGCCTGTCCGTAACACCCCCCGACGGCGACGTTCGCGCGGGATCCGGCCGGCCGCTGATGGCCGTCGCTGTCCTGTCCGCCCCTCCGGCCGAAGAGCCCGCCACCATGGCCAAGACGAAACGATGCGCGGGATCCGCGGCAAGGCTGCTGGCGCTGGCGGCCATGTCGCTATCAAGTCTCGGGTTATCAAGCCTCGCGCTGTCGACCCCGGGGCTGGCGCAACCGGCGCCCGCCGCTGGCCAGGCTCCGGCTGCGCGACCCGCCGGCGCGCCGCCGCGCACCATGGCATTGCCGCGGATCCGGCCCTGGACCGGCGATCTCGACGGCATGCTGAAACGGCGCACCGTGCGCATCCTGGTGCCCTACAGCAAGACGCTGTTCTTCGTCGATCGCGGCCGCCAGATGGGCCTCAACGCCGAATTCGGCCAGGCGCTCGAGGACTGGCTGAACAAGCGTCATCCGCAGCGCAACCTGCGCATCTACGTCGCCTTCGTGCCGACCGCGCGCGATCAGTTGTTGCCGGCGCTGGTCGCCGGGCTCGGCGACATCGTCGCAGCCAATCTGACCGTAACGCCGGAGCGCGAGGCGGCGATCGACTTCGCCCGCCCCTGGATGCGCGACGTCAGGGAAGTCGTGGTGACCGGGCCGGGCGCGCCGGCGCTGACGCGGATCGAGGATCTGGCCGGCCAGACCGTCCATGTCCGGGCCTCGTCGAGCTATGCGACGCATCTGGCAAGCCTCAGCCGGCGCCTGGTGTCGGAAGGCGCCAGGCCGATCGTCATCGCGCCGGCCGACGAGAACCTCGAGGACGAGGACCTCATGGAAATGGTCCATGCCGGGCTCCTGCCCTTCGCGGTGGTCGACGAACACAAGGCCAAGGTCTGGGCCGAGGTGTTGTCCGGGCTGACCCTGCGGCCGGATCTCGTGGTCCATGCGGGTGGCGAGATCGCCTGGGCGATGCGCGAGAACAGTCCGCTGCTGCGGGCCGAGCTCGACGCCTTTTTCGCCCAGCACCAGGCCGGCACCAGTTTCGGCAATACCCTGCGCCGGCGCTATTTCACCGACACCAGGATGGCGCGCAACGCGCTGGCCGAGGACGATGCCCGCCGGCACGGGGAATTGCTCGGGCTGTTCCAGCGCTATGGCGGCCAATATGGCTTCGATGCCCTGATGATCAGCGCCCAGGGCTACCAGGAAAGCCAGCTCGACCAGTCGCGCCGAAGCCCGCGTGGTGCCGTCGGCATCATGCAATTGCTGCCGGCGACCGCGCGCAGCCCGGAGGTCGGCATCAGCGACATCGGAACCAGCGCGGAGAACAATATCCATGCCGGCGCACGCTATCTGCGCCACCTGGTCGACACCTATATCAACGACCCGGGCTTGAGCGAGCGCAACCGCACCCTGTTCGCTTTCGCCGCCTACAATGCCGGGCCCGGCAATCTCCGCCGCTTCCGCGCGCGCGCCAAGGCGGAAGGGCTCAACCCCGATGTCTGGTTCAACAATGTCGAACAGGCCGCGGCCCTCATCGTCGGCCGCGAGACGCCGCAATATGTCAGCAACATCTACAAATATTACACGGCCTACCGCATGCTGGCCGAGCGCGAGCGCGATCAGGCCCGGGGCACGACAGCGCCGGATCCGGCTGCCGCAAGCCTTCCCACAGGGTCAGATGCCGCGGCTCCCAACCCGATCGCGCCAGATCCCGCCACGAGACCCCGGACGCCCTGAGCCGGCAGACCACCGTCGCCGAGCGGCGGGGCGGCACCGGTTCATTGACCGCGAGGTGCCAGCCGTTGCTGGTCTGGCCGAGCCGGCTGGTCCGCAGCACGAGCCAGGGTTTTCGCGTCGAGCCGCCTCTTGAAGATCGGCAGAATATTGTGGCCGCGGCCGAAGACGCGCTCCGAGCCCTCTTTCATGCCGTCCATGTTCAGGGCCGGCAACGCCCGGAGATAGGCCTGAACCGCTCGCTGGAAGACCAGCGCGTCAATGAGGCTCTGCGTATCCCGCCGGGGCGATGTAGCCCTGGCTGAATGGCAAGTTGGACGGTTCGTTGTAGCGCACGGCCTGGGCGCGGACCGAGCCGACCAGGCTGGCGGCGGCGAGCAGCAGGACAAAACCCAGCAATGCCTTGCAGAATGATTTCATGAGAGCGTCTCCATCTGTCCAGGCGGATCAGCCAGAACCGCAGGGTGCGGGCCGGCGACACCGCCCGTCGACCGTCTTGTCAGAACGGCAGGATGTAGTTGAGCAGCGCCGTCTGCCTCAGAATGACGCGCCGGATGATGTGGGCGGCCTGGACATGGTCGGTGAAGATCGCCGCCTGGCCGGTGCTGCCCGCCGGCAGGCGGCCGGCTATGGCTGGATCGTCCAGGGTGAAGCGGACGACGAAGGGTGCCGCCTGGACCTCTTTCGGCGTGACCGCCGTGCCTGATGGCGAGGCCTGGCCGGTCGAGATCGCCTGCAGGACCGCCTGGACCTTGCCCGTGAACACCTGTCCGGGCAGGAACTTGAAGGTCACTTCGACCGCCTGGCCGGCCCTGATGTAGCGGGCATTGATCTGGTCGATCTCGGCGCCAAGAACGGTCTCCGAGGTGTCGACGAAGGCCATGGCCGGCGCCAGCGCGAGGGTCGAGACCCTGGCGCCCCTGCGCAAGGCCACATTGGTCACGAAGCCGTCGGCCGGCGCGCGCACCACCGTCTTGTCCAGGTTCCACTGGGCGCTCGTGAGCTGCGCGCGCAATTGGTCGACCTCGGACTCGCGCTGCTGGACATCGAAACCGCGGCCGGCGTCGCGTTGGGCAAGCTGCGTCATCTGGCCGAGGCGCAGTTCGGCGAATTTCAGCTGGGCGGCCAGCGCGTCGACCTGGGCCTTGAACGGCGTCGGGTCGATGCGGAACAGCACGTCATTGGCCTTCAGCGGCGTGTTGGGCTGCACCGGAACGTCGATCACCTCGCCGGCGACATCGGGCACGATCTGCACCGACTGGCGTATCACCAGGGCC
Source organism: Phreatobacter stygius (assembly GCF_005144885.1). NCBI lineage: Bacteria > Pseudomonadati > Pseudomonadota > Alphaproteobacteria > Hyphomicrobiales > Phreatobacteraceae > Phreatobacter > Phreatobacter stygius. Next base: position 6,536,205 of record NZ_CP039690.1, on the reverse strand, counting down.
GGTCCCGACGGTGCCCCCCAACCCATCGGAATGAACAGCCCGACCAGCAGCACGAGCAGCCAGATCGCCGGCGAGATTTTCCAGAACAGGTTGAAGCGAATGATCCTCAGCTTCACCAGGACGAACAGCAGGACGAGGTAGATGTTGAACAGGAAGATGATCTTTGGCCTGCCTCGCCAAGGCGCGGCGCCGGTCCGGCATCTGCCGGGTGGCCAGCGGGACTGGCTCGCGATGACAGGTCGGTGCGGGCGGGGATATCGACATAGGCCCAGATCATGGCGACGGGCCAGAGCACGAAACCGCAGATCAAGGTGACCCAGCCGGCGATCGTGACCGCCTGGGCGTAGGGATGCCGGCGCTTATGCGCGACCCAGCCGGGCAAGGCTCCGACCACGACAACGAGGGCAACCCCGCTCGCTACGACGAAGCCGAGAACGATGATGGCGAAGATATCGAAGGTCGACATGGTCTTTGCGTTCCGATGAAGCATCGATCATGCGAGGCGAGGCCATGGCCCGATATCGGACAATACCCTTGGGCCCGTCGGGGTTGTCCCTGAGACCTGGCAGACCTGCGTCGCCAAAGGTCTGGTTCGGACCGGCCTGGAACCGGTCAGGCGTCGACCAGCTTGTTGCGCACGGCGTAGCGCACCAGTTCGGCCACCGAGCGGGTGCCGAGCTTGCGCATGGCGGTGGCGCGATGGGTCTCGATCGTCTTGACGCTGACCTGCATTTGCCAGGCGATGCGCTTGTTGCTCAGCCCTTCGGCAATGAGCTGCACCGTCTCGCGCTCGCGCGGCGTGAGTTTGCTTGCCGGCTCACTTTGTCCGGTGAAGGCCGACAGCATCGCCTCCGAAACCCGCGCGGTGAAATAGGGTCGTGACAGCGCCAGCGTGCTGATCGCGTCGAGGAGCTGGTCCTCGGCGTCCCGCTTCAAGAGGAAGCCGCGCGCACCCGCCTGCAAGGCGTCGCGGATCAGCGTCTCGCCGTCATGTTCGGAAAAGATCAGCGCCTGCAGCTTGGGCAGCTTGACCAGCAGCTGTTTGGTGGCGTCCAAACCATTCAACTCCGGCATGAAATAGTCGAGGACCGCAACGTCGGGCTTTTCCTTCACCGCGAGTTCCACGGCTTCCACACCGTTGGCGGCTTCGCCGCAAATTTCCCAACCCCCGCGTGTTTCGATCAGACTGCGCACGCCGCGACGAACGATTTCGTGGTCATCAGCCAACAATATCCGGATCATTACGCCACTCCCTGCCCCAGTTTGAATGACATCATCCTGATGGAGGTCTTCAAACATCCTTATTAAGTTTGGAAATTCCAACGCATTATGATCGGGTGAAACCCTGACCGCTCTGCGGGTTGATTCCGGAGAAAAAGCCGCGCCGGAGCCGCAATTTTCAGTGACGTGTCCTATCTGAAGTACATTTTGCGGCGCAAAAGATCAAATTGGGCCGGGTCCGCAAGCGAGACCTCCCCAGGCGCAGGCTCCGGTCGCCACCGGACGCCTCGCGACCTTTACTTAGGGGAATACATGCCGGCCTTCGGAAAATACCCGGAGGCGGCCGATAATGGCTTTTCGAATCCATGGTCGCGATTATAGTCTCGCCGAGTCAGCGCCTGGGTGATCAGGACGCCGGAGCGTGCGCAACGCCACAAGCATGGTGCGGTCAATGAATGATGCACAATTTTTGGTTGCTCGATCGGCAAGATGCGCGCGGCTCTGGATCGGAGCCGTCATGGTTGTCGCGGGCCTCTCCGGAGCCGTCGACAGAGCGCGGGCCGCGGAAAATGCCGCCGGCTTCTATTTGCTCGGCGCGCGTGGCCCGGGGGCCGGCCTTCTCGCGCCGGAAGGCCTCTACTTCCAGAATACCGCCTATCTCTATGGCGGCGGGTTGAGCGGCTCGCGGTCGCTGCCGGTGGGCGGCAATATTGCCGCCGGCCTGCGCGGCACCATTCTCGGCGATTTCGCCACCCTGCAATGGGTCACGCCCTGGCAGGTTTTCGGCGGCCGGATCGCCTTTAATGGTTCGCTGCCGATCGGCGGTCCCTGGGTCAAAGCCAATGTGACGGTTGGACCGTTCACCGGTTCGCGCAGCGACAACACCTTCACCATTGGCGATCCGGTGTTCGGCGCGACCATCGGCTGGACCTTCGACAAGTTCCACATCTCCGCCAATGCCACGGTCAATACGCCGGTCGGCCAATATAACGAGGGCGCGCTCGCCAATCTCGCCTTCCATCGCTGGGCCGGCGATTTCACCCTGGCCGCGACCTGGCTGGACCCGGCGCTCGGCCTCGACATTTCCGGCGCCGTCGGGGTCACCTTCAACGGCATGAACCCGGCGACCAACTACCGCACAGGTACGGAATTCCACGCGGAATGGGCGATCTCGAAGACCCTGACCAAGGAATGGTCCGTTGCTCTTGTCGGCTATCACTATCAGCAGGTGACCGGCGACAGCGGGCCCGGAGCGGTGCTGGGCGACTTCAAGGGCCGGGCGACCGCGCTCGGCGGCATGGTGGCCTATAATTTCACGGCCTGGGAGACCCCGATGCAAGCCAGCGTCAAGGTCTACCGCGAGTTCAACACGCAGAACCGCCTGCAAGGCACTGCCGGCTTCCTGACCATCTCCATGCCGCTCTACATGCCGGGCGCTCCGGTCGGGCTGCTGCGTTCGGCCATGCGCTGACGCTGCGGGCCGAGGCCCGCATCGATCCCCGCGCCATTCGGGCCGGCGCGCCGCTGAACGGCTGATGGCGGCCCCGGGCCCTGTCCCGTCGGGGGCCTCGCCGCTTCCGCCTCAGGTGATTTACCACCGCCGCGGCGCTGGTCTTGCCTGATTGTGAAAGCGGCCGGCATCCCGACAATCACGATCGTTGAGACCGCAACGGCCGAAACCACGGAGCCTGGCGGGCAACGCCAGGGCGCTGCTGTTTCGGTTGACGCAGTCGCGCGTCGGGCCGGGTCCCGGCCATCAGAACGAGCAGGGCCGATGCTGGACTATGTCGCTCTCGTCATTCTGGTGCTGGTCGCGGTTGCGCTCGTCTACGGCATCATCGCCATCCACGACATTCCCTATCGCCTGGCCCGCGCGCGCCATCACCCGCAGCAGGATGCCATTCAGGTCGCCGGCTGGGTCAGCCTGTTCACCCTGCATGTGATCTGGCCGTTCCTGTGGATCTGGGCCATGGCCTATCGCCCGGATCGGGGCTGGGGGATTGCGGCTGGCGATGAAGCCGCGCCGGCGGGTCCGGCCGCCACCATCGCCGCACTCGAACGGCGGGTCCTGGTGCTCGAACAGCGGGACTTGGTTCTCGAACAGCGGGACTTGGTTCTCGAACAGCGGTCGGCGCCGAAGGCTTCGGCATGACCACGCTGCTCATCCTGACCTATGTCGCCCTGTGCATCGGCGCTTTCAAACTCCTGCGCATAGCGGCCAATGAGTGGACACTGACCACGGCCGGGCTCGGCGGCGTCGCGATCGTCGGCGGGGTGCTCGCGCTGATCAACTACAATCACCCGTTCACCGACGAGGCACGCATCGTGTTCTCGACCACGCCGATGACGTCGGCCGTGCAAGGCCGGGTGATTGAAGTGCCGGTCGAGGCCAACATGCCGCTGAAGACGGGCGATGTGTTGTTCCGGCTCGATCCGCGGCCGTTTCAATATGCCGTCGACCACCGTCGCGCCGCGCTGGCCGAGGCCGAACAGGGCGTGCGCGAAATGAAGGCCGGGCTGGATGCGGCATCGGCGGCCGTCACCGAGGCGGCGGCTGCCCGCGACCGCAGCAAACAGGCCTATGAACGTTATCGCGACGGCAATGCGACGGCGCGCCAGACCGGCCGGGCTTCGCCCTTCACCGAACTGGACGAACAGAACCGGCGGGGCGAATATCTGGTGGCCGAGGCGGCGCTGACGGTCGCCCAGGCGCAGGCCGAGCGGGCAAGGCTCGCCCTCGCCTCGCAGATCAACGGCGAGAACACCTCTGTCGCAACCGCCGAAGCCGCCCTGCGCAAGGCCGAGTTCGAACTGGAACAGGCCACCGTCCGGGCGCCGACCAATGGCTTCGTCACCCAGGTGGCGTTGCAGCCCGGCATGGTCACCGTGCCGTTCCCGTTCATGCCGGCCATGGTCTATGTCAATACCGACAGGCAGTTCTTCGTCGCCGCCTTTCCGCAGGCCGTGCTGCAGCGGCTGAGCCCGCAGGACAAGGCCGAGATCGCCTTCGACGCCTTTCCCGGGCGCATCTTTCAAGGCGTCGTCGAGCGGGTGCTCGACACCATTCCGCAAGGCCAGTTCCAACCCGGCGGCGGCTTGCTGTCGGTCGAGGACCGGGCCCGGACGCCAGGGCGGGCACAGGTCATCATCAAAGTGCTGGACCTGCCGCGAGGGGCCAATCTCCCGGCCGGTGCGATCGGCCAGGTCGCGGTCTATTCGGGGCGCTTCGAACATGTCGCGATCATCCGGCAGATCCTTCTGCGCATGAAGAGCTGGCTCAATTATCTGGTGTTCTGAGGCGGTGAAACCCCTTGCGCTTTTTTCGGGGTTTTGCCGGATGGCTTCTGCCGCCTCCAGCGCAGAGCATCCTGAAAGCAGCTCGCATGCCGACAGGTCCCGCAGGCCCAGACCATCGTCGCGATGGCAATGCCGGAACCGCGGGCGCCAGCCAGATTCAGGAGTGCGAGATGCCCGTCACCGGCCCTAACCTGACCCGTCGCGCCATGCTGCCGGCGACCGCCATCGGCGTCGCGCTGATCGTGGAGCCGGGATCGCCTCATGCCCAGGCCGTCCCCGCGGCGGAGGCCCGCACCATTGCCAAGGAGGCCTATCTCTACGGCTTCCCGATGGTCGAGAGCTACAAGACGCTCTACACCCAGGCGATCGATCGCGAGAGCCCCAACTTCAAGGCGCCCTTCAACCAGATCAGCAATACCGCCAATGTCTTCACACCGAGGGATACCGCCTTCGTCACGCCGAATTCGGATACGCCCTATTCCTTCATCTGGATGGACCTGCGCGCCGAGCCGGTGGTGCTGACGCTGCCGGATATCGACCCGAAACGTTATCTGTCGGTCCAGTTGATCGATCTCTACACCCAGAACTTCGCCTATCTCGGTCAGCGCACGACCGGCGCCAAGGCCGGCAATTTCCTGGTCGCCGGTCCGAAATGGCAAGGCCAGACGCCGGCCGGGGTCAGCGCGGTGGTGCGTTGCGAGACCGAGATCGCCTATGCGCTCTATCGCACCCAGCTGTTCGGCGCGGATGACCTCGACAACGTCAAGCGTATCCAGGGCACGTATCGGGTTCAGCCGCTGAGCGCCTTCCTCAATCAACCGGCTCCTGCCCCCGCGCCGGCCTTGAACTGGCCGAAGCCGGAACTCGCGACCATGTCGCAGACGCCGGCGATCTTCCGCTACATGAATTTTCTCATGAGCCTGGCGCCGACCGACCCGAGCGAAACCGCGTTGATGGCCCGCTTCGCCAGGATCGGCGTCGGCGCCGGCCTCGGCTTCGGCTTCGACGAGACGGCGCTGTCGGCCGAGACGCGCCAGGCGCTGGAAGGCGGCATAGCCGACGGCATCAAGGCGTACGAGACGTTCAAGGCGACTGAGCTCGACACCGCCAAGGTCAGCAGCGGCGAGATGTTCGGGACCCGCGCCTTCCTGAACAACAATTATCTCTACCGTTATGCCGGCGCGAAGCTCGGCATCTTCGGCAATTCACGCGAAGAGGCGCTCTATCTCGGCTATTTCGTTGATCGCAACGGCGCGCCGGCCAATGCCGCGCAGCGCCGCTACATGCTGCGTTTCGAAAAGGACAGATTGCCGCCGGCCAATGCCTTCTGGTCCCTGACCCTCTATGACGGCAAGACCCAGTTGCTGGTCGACAACCCGCTCAACCGTTACCTGATCAACTCGCCCATGCTGCCGCAATTGAAGACTGCCGCGGACGGCAGCCTGACGCTCCATATCCAGCAGCAGTCGCCGGGAGCGGCGGAAGAGAGCAACTGGCTGCCGGCGCCGAACGGGCCGTTCTATCTGGTCCTGCGGGTCTATGAACCGAAGCCGGAGCTGATTTCCGGCGCGTGGATCCGCCCGCCGCTGCAACCGGTCGAATAGGCTTGTCGGCCGGTCTGGGTTCGGTCGTGGTCCCGGCGGTCTCGGGGGCGTCCCGCTTCGGGCTCCTCCCGGGGATGACGCCGCGCCGCGCCGGGCGTATGCTTGAACGCGACCCACCAGACCAAGCGATGATTCATCGTGTCGGCTCGGTCGCAACACCCCGCGCGCCGTCGCAGACCTGACCGAGGCATCCTCAAGAGCGTTTTGGGTCTGCCTCATCGGGGCGGCAACGGCATCAAAGTAGTCATAACTTAAAACTATCCAAAAATTCTAATGAATACTCGGTATTTTTGAGTGCATTTCGAGCAATTGCTACGTGCAATTGTTGACCAGGGGTTCTGCGACGGGCAATCTCAGGTATGATTTGTACCCGAGCCGGCTTTGTTCGCGATCGCCATAACGAGGGTTTCCCGCAGCAATTGTCAGATGGAAGGGGCGAGCCTGTGCAAGTGCGCCTTTCGATCATGATCGGGGGCCTGGTCCTGGCCGCCAGTGCGCTGGCCGCGGGTCTGGTGTTTCAATCGCTCGGCCTGCCCGCTACGCTGGAGCAGCCCGTGGCATTGGCGCCCTTCCCCCTGCTGGAGGCGAAAGTCCTGATTGCCACCTGGCTCGGCGGCGGCGCCATCATGGGGCGCGTCGAGACCTCCGATGACGCGGAGCAGGCGATGGCCGACTGGGGGCTGCGTTATGGGCTCTATTGGGAGAATTCAGCCGAGAGCCTGTTCGCCGTCCGGGTCGAGGCCGACGGCCGCTTCATCTATGAGGGCATGAACCCGGCTCAGGAACGGCGCTCGGGCATCCGGTCGTCAGCCATTGCCGGCCGCGAGCCGCACCAGTGCCTGGAGCCGGCGCTGGCCGATCAGGTCGTGGCGCGGTTTCGCCAATGTGTCGAAGCCGGCAGGCCGATCCGTTACCAGCAGGTCTATGATTTCGCCGGCGCGCCGCCGCTGGTGCTGCAGATGGTGCTGGTACCGCTGTGGAATGCCGACCACAGCCGGGTGATCGCCCTGCTCGGCAGTGGCCACGACGTGACCGAGCTGCAGGCGAGCGAAAGCCGCTTCCGCCTCGTCGCCGATACGATCCCGGACATGCTCTATCTGCTGGAAACGAGCGACGACAGCTTCTTCATCAACCGCAGTTTCCAGGACTTTACCGGCATGCCCGCCGGGCTGAGCTGCGACGAGCTCCGGCATGCCGTGGTGCATCCCGACGACATCGGGTTTCTCGAGGCGAGCCAAGCCGAGACAACCGGTGAATTCGCGCACGAACTCAGGATCCGGCGCGCCGACGGCGAATATCTCTGGTTCTCCAACAAGGGCCAGATCGTCCGCGACGAGCGCGGCGAGATCGAGCGCCTGTTCGGGGTTGCCATCAATATTCACGACCTGAAGGCGGCGGAAGAAGCCGCCCGGGCCACCCAGGGGCGGCTCGAGGCGATTCTCTTCGCGGTCGGCGATTGTTTCATCGGCCTCGATCCGGAGCTCAGGATCACCGAAGTCAGCGGTCCGGCAACCGAATGGTTCGGCGTGTCGGAAGCCCATCTCAGGGGCCAGAAATATTTCGATATCCTTGGCCGGCGCGATGCTTTCGCTCGGACGATCGAGCGTGCGGTCCAGCTGCAACGGCCGACACGGATCGCCCGGCGGTCCGCCTTCGTGGCCGACCGGTGGATCGAATTGAACGTCTATCCGACCGCCAAGGGCGTCGGGATCCTGTTCCACGACATCACCGACCGCAAGCAGGCCGAACAGCAGAAACAGGACCAGACGACCTTCCTGCAGTCGACCATCGATGCCTTGGCCGCGGCCATCGCGATCATCGATCACGACGGCAAGATCATTGCGGTCAACCGCGCCTGGCGCGTCATGGGCGAAGGCCGCGGCTCCACGCAAAAGGGCTCCGGGGTCGGTCACGCCTATCTCTCGACCTGGATCCGCGGCGCTGTCGGCCTCGATCTCGCCGGCGCCCTGCAGCGCCATGTCGGCGATATCCTCGCGGGCCGGAGCGAACGGTTCGAGACCCTGCTCAAGCTCGCCGACCATCCGTTGTGGCTGCTGGTCAAGGCGACGCGCTTCGCCGTCGGCAATGCCGAGCATATCGTGGTGACCCATGAGGACGTGACCGAGATCTTCCGGCGCGACGCGGAGCTGCGCACGCTGTCGGCGCAATTGCTCGAAACCCAGGACGCCGAACGCCGCCGGATCGCACGCGAGCTGCACGACTCCACCGCGCAACATCTGATCGGCATTCAACTGGGCCTCGCCGGCCTGCGCGACAAGCTGCCGGCCGACGCGCAGACCCGCAACATCATGGAGGATATCCGCACCGCGCTGAAGGATGCCCAGCAGGAGGTCCGGGTGCTGAGCTATCTCCTGCACCCGCCGGCGCTCGAGCATGGCGACCTGATGTCGGCGCTCGACCGCTTCGTCACGGGTTATTCGGCGCGCACCGGACTTGCGGTCGATTTCCGCACCAATTCGCGCGCCACCAGGCTCGCCGAGGACACCGCGATCGCCATGATGCGGATCGCCCAGGAAGCGCTCACCAACGTGCTCAAGCATGCTGGCGCGTCGAAAGCCGTCGTCCGGCTGCGCGACCAGGGCAACTGGCTCGTGCTGGATATTTTCGATGACGGCATAGGCATTCCCTTCGACCCGCAGGGCGAGGCCCATGCGGGACTGGGCGTCGGGCTCCCCGGCATGAAGGCCCGCGTCGTCCAGCTCGGCGGAAAGCTGACGATCCGCCGCCGCGCCGGCAAGGGCACCATGGTGCGCGCCTCCATTCCGGTCGGACATTGAACGGCCGGGCCGGGCTCCGGCACGGGTCAATTCGGCAACGACGCCGGCCTCAGGGTTTCCCCTGAAACTGCCCCGGGAATATTCTCCGGCGCTTCAGTGCATCGCCTGATCGATGTGAACCGGCTCCAGCGCTTCATTGGTCCCGCCAACCCCAAGAGGAGCACCACATGGCTCGCCTGACTTTCACCTCGATTTCGGCATTCACGCTCGCATCCGTCGGCGCCACCCTGCTGTTTGCCGGTGCCGCCAACGCCCAGTCGGCAACGGTGCCGAACCGGTCGAATGCGGTGATTCAATCCAAATGCATGCATGATGTGGTCGAGGCCGTTCCCGGTTCCCGCGAGGACACCGGCATCGCCGAGAGCCGCACCATGCTCTACCAGTCCTGCGTCGCCAATGGCGGCACCATTCCCGGTCGTCGCTGACCTGACCTCGCCGGCGCATGCTTCAGGAGCTGGCGGCACCTCCCCCCAATCCCGACCTGGGATGCTCCCAACTGTGGAGGCCGTCGCAAGGCGGCCTCCTCTTGTCCTGGCGTCCAGGCCCGAGGCGAGCTGGCACGGGTGCTGTCCGCTTCGGCTCAGGCAGATCCCCGGCAAGATCGGGGCAATGACCCTGGGGGCGGACGAGGCCTGGACCCGATAGCCCGCCGGCCTGGTCGGTGCCCTGATGGCTCCGGTGTTCATACCCGAGGCGGTGACATGGTTCTGTCCCGAACGTCGATCGCGGTCCTGTCGGCCGTGTTCCTGCTGATCCCGGCCGCCCCTGCGTCGGCTGGATCGGTTGAAACCAACAGTCCATCGGCGACTTTCGCCGCTTCGCCCGAGGCTCGGACGAGCGGCCCGCAGCGGCCGGTCTGGCCCAGGTCCGCCGATCGGTTCTGCGCGGATCGCTGTGCCGCGCCGGTGGTCGGACTGACCTGCGGCCTGACCCACATTGTCGATCCGCCGAGCTTTCGAGCCGTGGCAATTCCCTGTGTCATGGACATCCAGGCGATCGGCGAGCCGGGCGGGCTGTTCTTTGACTGATGAATCGTCGGGTTCGGCCGGCTTCGAGCCAGCATGCGGGAGATCATGATGGACGCGCAATTTCCGGCCGGCGCCCTGGCTGACCCCGTTTCGGGCGATGTGAAGTCGTGCGGCTGCGCGCTTCCGGCATCGGCGCAAACGATGATGCCGGCCGACGCCGGCATGGTCTGGATCTCAGCCGGTTCGTTCCGCATGGGGTCGGATACGCATTATCCGGAAGAATCCCCGGCGCACCAGGTGCGGGTCGACGGGTTCTGGATCGACCGGACACCGGTGACCAACCGGCAGTTCAACGCCTTCGTCGCGGCCACCGGCTATGTGACCTTTGCCGAGATCGCGCCGGATCCGCGCGACTATCCCGGCGCCCTGCCCCATATGCTGCGCGCGGGTTCGCTGGTGTTCCATCAGCCGCCGGCACCGGTCGACCTGCGTGACTGGAGCCGCTGGTGGGGCTTCACCTTCGGCGCCGACTGGCGCCGGCCATCCGGACCGGGCAGCAGCCTCGACGGCCTCGACGAGCACCCGGTCGTCCATATCGCCTATTGCGACGCCGAGGCTTATGCGCGCTGGGCGGGCAAGCAGCTGCCGAGCGAAGCCGAGTGGGAGTTCGCCGCCCGCGGCGGCCTTGATGGCGCGGAATTCGCCTGGGGCGACGCGTTCATGCCTGGCGGCCGGCATATGGCCAATACCTGGCAGGGCCTGTTTCCGCACGAAAATCGAGGCGATGACGGCCATGACCGGACCTCACCGGTGACCGCCTTCCCGGCCAATGGTTATGGCGTCCTCGACATGATCGGCAATGTCTGGGAGTGGACCGCCGACTGGTACAGCCCGAAACACGCTGATGATGCCGGCAAGGCCTGCTGCATTCCGCAGAACCCGCGCGGCGGCGCCGAGGCCGCGAGCTACGATCCGCGCCAGCCGCAGATCCGCATCCCGCGCAAGGTCCTCAAGGGCGGCTCGCATCTGTGCGCGCCGAACTATTGCCGCCGCTACCGGCCGGCCGCCCGCCATGCCGAGCCGGTCGACACCTCGACCAGCCATGTCGGCTTTCGTTGCGTGCAGCGCCAAGCCTGACGCGATCAGCGCCGATCTTTCGATCCGATGGGCGGACAAGACATGGGGCCGGTCTCCTGGCGAGACCGGCCCCTGCTTCTTGCGATGAAAGCGCTTATCGCGGCGGCGCCACGGCGACATAAACGAGCTGGTTGCCGGAATAGGTCGGCCGGTACCAGGTGCCGCCGCAGAGCTCATAAGTGCTGCCGTTGACCACTTCCCTGGCGCAGGCCGGCGGCAAGGTGGCGATCATCGTGCCAACCGCGACCGCGGTGGCCGCGGCCGCGCCGGCGGCGATCCAGGGCGCGCCCATGTAACCCGGGCCCCAATAATAGCCGGGATAGAGCGGCGGCGGTGGTAGCGGTGGCAATGGCCGTGGCGGCAGTGGCGGCGGGGGTGGCGGCCCCGGCGGGTGCGGCCCGGGTCCTGGTCCGGGATGCGGTCCTGGTCCAGGTCCCGGATGAGGCCCTGGTCCAGGCCTTGGGACCGGGCCCGGGCGCAAGCCACTGGGTCTGACCGGCCCCGGTCCGACATAGGGATGGCCGGGCCGGAAGGCCGGGTGAAACCCCATCTCGGGGTGGAATGCCGGGCGGAACCCGCCGGGTTCGAAACCACCGGGACGAAAACCGCCACCGCCGAAACGCGGCGCGTTGAAGCCGCCGCCGATGTTGAAATGGCCACCCCGCCCGCCGCCGAAGCCACCGAAACGCGCTTCGGCGAGCTGCGCCGACACCGCCAGCGTCAACGCGACGCCGCCAACCGTCAGCGCCTGGCGGGCGAGACGCCCTCGCCCTTGAAACCGGTCGCTCCAGGCCATCAGCGGGCTCCCGTCATGTCGGAGGTGAGGAACTCGATCCGTGTCGTGCCGGCGCCGGGCGCATAGGCGAACAGGCCATCGCCGAGATCCGGATTGACGGTCCAGGTCAGGATCGCTTCGAAACGCGGCCTGGCGGGATCGCGGGTGCGGACGATGGCGATCCTCAGCGGCAGTGGCTGGTCACCGGTGCGGATGCACAGTTCCCAGTCCTGGTCGCGCTCACGGAAGGCCCAATGCTCGCAGGGCGCGCCGCCGACAATGGCCTCGCCGACGCGAAACGATCCGCGCACCGCGTTCCACTGGGCGTCGCTCGCACCCCAGGCGAACAGGTCGGCGAGCGGCATGTCGACGCCGAGCCGCCGGGCCGCCTCTTCGAGCATCTCCTTGATGGTCGGGCGAGTATCGACCTGGGCATAATAATGCTCACGCGGCGCGATCACCATCAGCGTCTTGCCGTCATAGACGATCTCGCGCTGGTGGCTGCCGGCGGCGAGATCGACCCGCAGCCGGTCGGGCAGTCGGGCGCGATAACGCGCCGTGCCGACGATGCCGATCTTCTGGTCGTTGTCGAGCACCACCTCGACGAGCGTCGTGGCATTGATTTCAAAGGCCTTGAGCGAGCGCAGGTACTCGCCCATGCGGCTGAGCGCGGCGATCGAGGCAGGATCGACGGCGGGCGTGATCAGCCGCGCCTCTGCGCCGCGCGGCGGCCGGGTCTGGGCCTCCGCCGGCCCTGCCACGGCCATGGCGCCGGCCGCGAGCGCGCCGACCGCGAGCACGCACAGACCGGCTTTTCGCAACGGGCCGGTCCGTCCAGGTGGATTGGGCATGGCATCATCCTCGGTATGGAAAGGGTCGGGCGGATATCCCGCCGCGCCAGACGGGCCGGACGGGCCGAAGCCCCGTCGACGGCGACCTCAGCGCGCCGGAAAGACGGTGCGCCAATCGCGCTTCATGCTGACCACGACCCAGTTGCGCTGGGTGGCCTCGTCGAGCGCCTTGTCGAGCCGGCCGACATGGGATTGCCGGTCATAGGCATATTCGCGCTCGGCATCGTCGTGATGGACGATCAGCATCAGGCGCGCGCCAGGGCCGCCGGCGGCATATTGCAGCATGGCCAGATCGCCGTCGGAATTGCCGAAGGCCGCGGTCGGCCGCCGGCCGATATGCAGGTCGATATTGACCGGCTTGCCTTCCTTGTCGTCGATGCTGCCGATATCGGCCTGTTTGATCAGGACCGCCCGGCCGTCGCGGATCTCGAACTTGGTCTTGCCGCTCGAGCCGATGACCTGTTCGGGCGGAATGCCATAGGCGGATTCGGCGAAGACACGCATGAAGTCGACGCCACCGCCCGACACGATGAAGGTCTTGAAGCCGTTGGCGCGAAGATAGGCCAGCAGTTCGAGCATGGGCTGATAGACGAGCTCGACATAACGCCGCTGGAAGCGCGGGTGGATGGCGGTCTCGGTCCAGCGCCGGACGATGGCGTTGAACTCCTCGGTGGTCATGCCGGCATGGGTCGCCGCCATCAGCGCGGCGATCTCGTGCTCGCCGAACTTGGCGATCGCCGCCTGGTCGCCCGCCAGGATCGACTTGAACGGCTCGCGCTGGGCCAGGACAGGATCCTTGGAGGCCAGCTCGTGCGCCCGCGCAAAGGCGAAGAGCCCCTGGAAATACATCGGGTTCTCGGCCCAGAGCGTGCCGTCATTGTCGAAGGTCGCGATGCGCTCGTTCGGCGGCACGAAGTCCGGCCCGCCCTCGCGGGTGACGCGTGCCACGAAATCCAGGATCGCCTGCCGGTTCGGCCCCTCGTTCCAGGACGGCAGCGGCGCGGGTATCAGGACGGGTGGCTGGGCAAGCGCCGGCGCCGAAGCCAGGCCGAGCAAGGTCAGGCCGGCGGCGGAGGTCACGACGTTCCGGCGCGACGGTGCGGCAAACGGATTGGACATGGCATGTCTCGCTTGGGATGTCCCGCTGAAGCACGACGAAAAAAAGGCGCGCCGGCCGAGGCCACGGCCGGCGCGCCCCGAGGCTTACTGGCTGGCCGTCATCGAGCGCCGCATCTTCTCGACCACCTGGTCGATGCCGAAGCTCGCCGAGCGCTGCGCCGGCGGGAAGTCCTTGAACGTCGCGAGGAATTCGGTCGCCTCGGCGATGGCGATATAGGCCACGTAATTGTTCGACATCCACCAGTCGTAATAGGTGTTCGAGGTGACATCGGCGCGCTCATAGGGGTCGGCGCGCAGGTCGAACAGCTTGGGTATGCGAAGCGTGGTGAACGGCTCGGCCCAGATGCGCAGGGTTCCCTGCGCGCGCTGTTCCTCGAACACGACCTTCCAGTTCTCATGGCGCACGGCGACCAGATCGCCGTCGTCGTTGAAATAGATGAACGACTTGCGCGCGCCGCGCTCCTGCTGCCCGGTCAGATAGGGCAGTTGGTTGAAACCATCGAGATGGTTCTTGAAGGTCTTGGACCCTGCGGTGTGGCCCCTGAGCAATTTGGCCTTGATGTCGGGATCACCGGCCGCCGCCAGAAGGGTCGGCAGCCAATCCTGGCCGCTGACGATCTCGTTGGAGATCTGGCCCGGCCGGATCCGGCCCGGCCAGCGCATCATGCAGGGCACCCGGAAGGCACCTTCCCAATTGGTGTTCTTCTCGCTGCGGAACGGCGTCATGCCGCCATCCGGCCAGGAGTTCATGTGCGGGCCATTGTCGGTCGTGTAGAGCACGATCGTGTCATTGGCGATGCCGAGATCCTCGAGCTTCTTGAGGATGATGCCGATCGTATTGTCGTGCTCGATCATGCCGTCGGCATATTCGGTCCTGGAGGTCAGGCCCGGCTGGTCGCGATGCTCGGCCCTGACATGGGTGCGCAAATGCATGCGCGTGGCGTTGAACCAGCAGAAGAACGGCTTGCTGGCCTTGACCTGGCGATCCATGAAATCCATGGCGGCGGTCGAGGTCTCGTCGTCGATCGTCTCCATCCGCTTCTTGGTCAGCGGCCCGGTATCCTCGATCTTGCCGTCGGCGGTCGAGCGGATCACGCCGCGCGGGCCGAACTTCTTGCGAAATTCCGGATCGCGCGGATAGGTCCGCGATTCCGGTTCTTCCTCGGCGTTGAGGTGATAGAGATTACCGAAGAACTCGTCGAAGCCATGGGCGGTCGGCAGATATTCGTCCTTGTCGCCGAGATGGTTCTTGCCGAACTGGCCGGTGGCGTAGCCCAGCGGCTTGAGCAGTTCGGCGATGGTCGCATCGCTCGCCTGCAGGCCGACCGGCGAGCCCGGCGTGCCGACCTTGCTCAAGCCCGTCCGCAGCGTGCACTGGCCGGTAATGAAGCTCGACCGGCCTGCCGTGCAGCTCTGCTCGGCATAATAGTCGGTGAACATCATGCCTTCCCTGGCGATCCGGTCGATATTCGGGGTCTTGTAGCCCATCAAGCCGAAGGTATAGGCGCTGATATTCGCCTGGCCGATGTCGTCGCCGAAGATCACCAGGATGTTCGGGCGCCGCCCCGTGGCCGCGGGGGCCGCCGGCTGCGGCGCCTGGGCGGGCTGGCCAGGTTGCGCCGGACGCTGCTGCGCCTGGGCGTCACCGAAGGGCGCGGTCGCCGCGATGGCCGCGAGCGTCGTGCTCGACAGCAGGATATTGCGGCGGCTGAGGCCGCCGCCCTGCGGGGAACTGGCCGGCCCCTGGCTGATTTCCGCGGCGTCGGATGGATTGGTCTCGTGGTCCTCGTGCGTGGACATCGCAAATCTCTCCTGGTGGGGGCTTGGCGAAGGACTTGCCTCAGCCGACCACGGGCAAGAGGGCGCGGGTATCGGGCCGAGCCGCAGGTGCGGGCAGCCGACATCACCGGCTCCGCTCCAGGGATAGTCATGAGGAGCCAGGTGGGGTTTCGCCGATGCGCCACCGCGGGATGACCGGGCGGTGGTTTCCACAATCACTGGATGTCGCGATCCGGCGGTCTGGCCGACGATCGCCGCTCAACCGCTATCGACCAACGAGACCCCGCGACGTGCCGGGTCGACGCGTGGAGCAGAAATGGGCGCCCCCCTGCCGCAACACGATCCGATGACGCAGCCCGGCCGCGACCCGGCGCCGGTCGAGGCGCCGCCCTCGCCCGCCCGGCAGGCGATCGCCGACCTGAAAAGCCGGATCGCGCAATCCGTGTTGGGCCAGGACCAGTTGATCGATCGCATGGTGATCGGGCTTTTGTGCAACGGCAACCTTTTGGTCGAAAGCTTGCCGGGGCTCGCCAAGACCCGCAGCGTCAAGGCGCTCGCCCATAACCTCGATGCCCAATTGTCGCGCATCCAGTTCACCCCGGATCTGCTGCCCTCCGATGTGACCGGCGCCGAGATCTACCACCAGACCGAAAAGGGCGGCGAGTTCACCTTCGAGGCCGGCCCGATCTTCGCCAACCTGGTCCTGGCCGACGAGATCAACCGGGCGCCGGCCAAGGTTCAGTCGGCCTTGCTGGAGGCGATGGAAGAACGCCAGGTGACGGTCGCCGGCAAGACCCGGGCCTTGCCCGAGCTGTTCATGGTGCTGGCGACCCAGAACCCGATCGAACAGGAGGGCACCTATCCGCTGCCGGAAGCGCAGATGGACCGCTTCCTGATGCATGTCACCATTACCTATCCGGACGAGGCCTCGGAAAAGGGCGTGCTGCGCCTGGTGCGCGGCGAAAGTGCCCGTGCCGCGCCGAAAACCGACGGCAAGGCGCCGGCGCCGCCTCTGGCGCAATCGGTGATCTTCGACGCCCGCGCCGAGATCGACGGGATTTTCACCTCCGACGCCATCGAGACCTATATTGTCGACCTGGTCACCGCGACGCGCTTTCCCGCCCGTTATGGCGAGCCGCTGTCGACATGGCTGCAGATCGGCGCGAGCCCGCGCGGCGGCCTGGCGCTCGACCGCTGTTCCCGGGCGCGCGCCTGGCTCGATGGCAAGCCCTTCGTCACGCCGCGCCATGTCCGCGACGTCGTCCACGACTGCCTGCGCCATCGCCTGGTCCTGAGCTACGAGGCAAATGCCGAAAGCGTCACGGCGGACAAGGTCATCGACGAGATCGTCAAGCTCGTCGCGGTGCCGTGAGTGTCAATAAACAATTCTAAAATGTGTTATATTCCATCATGATAAAATATTTATTTAATCCATCTCTTGAAGCACAAGACGCAAAAGATCGGCAAGCCTGGAGGGGATGCCATGGTCGCCACCGCATCGACCGGTCCGGACAAGGGCGTCTATGCCGATCTGAACGACCTGGTCGCGCTGGAATACCGTTCGCGCGGTTTCTCCCTGCTGCCGCGCCAACCGGTTCACAGCCTGCTGACCGGCCGGCACGCCTCGCGCATGCGCGGTCGCGGCCTGGATTTTTCCGAGATCCGCACCTACCGGCCCGGCGACGACGTGCGCAGCATCGACTGGCGGGCGACGGCGCGGCTCGCCCGCCCGCAGGTCCGGATCTTCAACGAGGAGCGCGACCGGCGGACCTTCCTGGTCGTCGACCAGCGCCTGTCGATGTTTTTCGGCAGTCGCGTGGCGATGAAGTCGGTGACCGCGGCCGAACTCGCGGCGGCGGCCGCCTGGCGGGTGATCAAGGCTGGCGACCGGGTCGGCGCCATCGTCTTCGACGACAGCTCCAGCACCTCGGTCGAGCCGCAGCGCAACCGCCGCACCGTACTCCGGATCTTCCACGAGATCCTGGTCAAGAACCGGGCGCTCGGCGTCGACAGGGCCATCACGCCGCAGCCGGCCATGCTGAACGTCGCGCTGAAATCGGTCGCCGGTCTCGCCCGCCATGACGACACCATCCTGGTGGTCAGCGATTTCGACGGCGCCGATGCCGAGACGCGCCGGATGGTCATCGAGATGGCCTTGCATAGCGACGTGCTCGCGGCACTCGTCCATGATCCCCTGCAGAGCGCGCTGCCGGATGCCGGCCAGGTGACGATCACCGACGGGCAAGCGCAACTGGCGCTCGATCTCGGCCATGCGCCGACGCGCGACCGGGTGCTCGACATGAGCCGGCAGAGGCTTGCCGACATCCGGTCATGGGACCGCGAGCTCGGCATTCCCGTGCTGCCGATCAGCACGGCCGACGACCCGGTGCTGCAGGTGCGGGCGCTGCTCGGCAAGGCGCAGGCGGCGCGCCGGCGCACGCCGCGCGGCAATGGCGGAGGCTGACGATGGATTCGGCCGCCCTGGACAAGGCGCTCGCGCCGCTGGTCGAGTTCCCGCTGCCCCCTGCCCCGTCCTTGTGGCCGCAGACCTGGGCCGGCCGGGTCCTGCTCGCGCTGATCATCGCCGGCGCCGTTGCCGGGGCCTGGACCTGGCTCCGCCAGCGCCGGGCCAACCGCTATCGGCGCGAGGCGATCGCCGAGCTGCAGCGGATCGAGCGGCGTCTCGACGCCGCCGAGACCCGCGGCATCCTGGTGCCGCTGGAGAGCTTGCTGCGGCGGGTCGCGCTGGTCGCTTTCCCGCGCGACAAGGTCGCATCGCTCGTTGGCGCGGACTGGCGCGATTTCCTGGACCGGAGCGGCGGCGGCCATGGCTTCGACAGCCCCGCCGGCCGGCAGCTGACCGAAGCGGCCTGGCGGCCGGCCGCGTCGATTGCGCCGGATGAGATCCGCGCCGCCGCGGCGCTGGTCCGGCACTGGATCGAGAAGCATCATGTTTGAGCTCGGCTGGCCATGGCTGCTGGTGCTGCTGCCCTTGCCGATCCTGGTCTGGTGGCTCTGCCCGCCGTACCGGCAGCAGGTGGCGGCGGTCCGGGTGCCGTTCTTCGCCCTGGTCGCCCAGGCGCTCGGCGAGACGCCTTCGGAGGGCGCCGCGGTGGCCCGGAAACACCCGCTGCAGTGGATCCTCGCTTCCGTCATCTGGATCCTGCTGGTCCTGGCCCTGGCCCGGCCGCAATGGTTCGGCCCGCCGGTCACCAAGACCGTGTCGGCGCGCGACCTGATGCTGGCGGTCGACATTTCCGGCTCGATGGACCAGGCGGATTTCAAGGCCCCCGACGGCCGCGTGCTGCGCCGCCTCGACGGCGTGAAAGGGGTCGTCGACGATTTCATCGCGCACCGCCAGGGCGACCGGCTCGGCCTGATCCTGTTCGGCACCCGTGCCTATGTCCAGGCGCCCTTCACCCGGGATCTCGCCGTGGTTCGCTCGCTGCTCGCCGAAGCCGAGGTCGCCATGGCCGGCGAGCAGACGGCGATCGGCGACGCGATCGGCCTGACCATCACCCTGTTCGCGGCGAGCAAGGCCGAGCAGCGCGTGCTGATCCTGTTGACCGATGGCAACGATACGGCGAGCCGGGTGCCCCCGGCCAAGGCCGCCGAGATCGCCAGGCGCCATGGCGTGATCGTCCATACCATTGGCATTGGCGATCCCGCGGCGCGTGGCGAGAACCGGGTCGATCTCGACAGCCTGAGGCAAATCGCGACGGGCACCGGCGGCCGGATGTTCGACGCGGCCGATGGCGCGCAGCTCGGCGCGATCTATGCCGAGATCGACAAGCTGACGCCGGTCAAGCTGCAGAGCCTGTCATGGCGGCCGAAGCTGGAGCTGTTCCACTGGCCGCTCGGGGCTGCCACCGGACTTGCCCTCATCGCCCTGGTCCTGCCGCTGTTCCGGCGACGCGCGGAGCCGGCCCATGTCTGACCTCGCCTTCCACTTCCTTCGCCCGATCTGGCTTCTGGCCGTCCTGGTACCGGTCGCGGTCGCCTGGATCCTGCGACGCCGGCATCTGGCGCTGACATCGGGACATGGCGTGATCGCGCCGCATCTGCTCCGCCACCTGATCGTCGGTGCCGATCAGAAACGCTGGCTGCGCCCCGAATATGCCGTCGGGGCGGCCGTCGTCCTGGCGATTGTCGGGCTCGCCGGCCCGACCTGGCGCAAGGAGCCGCCGCCTTTCGCCGAGGACAAGGCGGCGCTGGCGATCGTCCTCAACGTGTCGCGTTCGATGGCCACGACCGACCTGAAGCCGTCGCGGCTGGAGCGCGCCAAGCAGAAGGTCCGCGACCTCCTGGCGCGGCGCCAGGGCGCCAAGACCGGCCTGATCGCTTATGCCGGTACGGCGCATGTGGTGATGCCGCCAACCGACGATCCGCGGGTCATCGAGCCCTTCCTCGAGGCGCTGGCACCCGACCTGATGCCGCGCGACGGCAATGAGATCGCCGCTGCGACCGCCCTGGCCGCAACCATGATGGCTTCGGACCATCTCGGCAGCACGGTGTTGCTGATCACCGACGGGATCACGCCCGGAGTGCTGGACGGCGCCCGGCAGGTCGTCGTCTGGGCCATGCTGCCGGACCGTGACGGCAGCCGGATCGCCGCCGGTCGCGGCGCCGATCTTGTCCGGGCTGCCGCCGGCAGCACCGATGTCGATGCGGTGGAGCGGCGCATCGCCACCAATTTTGTCGCCGCCCAGGCCGACAATCCGGAATCGCGCTGGCTGGACGAAGGCATCTGGTTCGCGCTTCCGGCGGCGCTGATCGCCTGCGGCTGGTTCCGGCGCGGCTTTGCGGTGCAGCTCGCCCTGGCGCTCCTGCTGACCCTCACCCTGGCGCCGACGGCCCAGGCCGCCGAGAGCTTTCGGTTCGCCGATCTCTGGCTGACGCGCGACCAGCAGGGCCGGATCGCCTTTGATCGCGGCGACTATCGGCAAGCCGCCAGGCTGTTCGCCGATCCGTTCTGGCGCGGCATCGCCTATTACCGGACCAATGATTTCTTCGAGGCCGGCCGAGCCTTCGCCGAAGTGCCGGGCCGTGACGGCATGCTGGCCTTCGCCAATGCCCAGGCGCGCAATCACCAGTGGGACAAGGCGATCGCGGCTTACCAGAAACTGCTCGCGAGCGACCCGGACGATCAGGACGCCAAGACCAATCTGGCCATCGTTCAGGCCATCTTCGCGGCCATCGAGGCCGAGCGCCGCAAGATGGAACAGGACGACCAGGCGCCGCCCGACCTGCCGCCCGACGAGACCAGGGTCGATCCGTCGCAACAGGGCGGCAAGCGGATCGAGGTGCAGCCGGGCGACGTCACGACGGATGCGGCGGCCGAAGCCTGGATGCGCTCCGTGCAGACGCGGCCGGCAAGCTTCCTGCGCGCCAAATTCGCCATCCAGTCGCAGGCGCCGGCGGTCCGGCCATGAGGTGGGCCCCAGGACAGGCGCCGGCGATCCTGCTCGTCCTGGTGTCGAGCACGCCGCTCGTCGCCCAGCCGGCGCCGGTCGAACCGGCACCGGCCCAAGCCCAAATCGAGGCGACCATCGAGGCAACCCTGGAGCCGTCGACGGTCGTGGTCGGCCGGCCGGTGAGAGTCCGGATCCGCGCCCTGGCGCCGAATTTCCTGACCCAGCCGGCGCAATTTCCCGACCTGCAGATATCCAATGCGGTGACCCGGCCGGCCGGGCAGACCAGCATCTCGGAGACCCGCGGCGACGTGACCCTGGCCGGGGTCATGGCCGATTACGACATCTATCCCCAGGAGCCCGGACGCTTCGCCCTGGCACCCGCGACGGTGACCTTGACCTATGCCCTGGACCCGCCCCGTGGCACGACCGCAAGGCTGGTCACACCGCAGCTGACCTTCACGGCAACCATCCCGGATGCCGCCCGTGCGCTGGATCCGTTCCTGGCGGCGCCGCGCCTGACGCTCGATCAGACATTCGCGCCCGAAGGCACACGTTTCCAGGTCGGCGACGCCCTCACCCGCACCATCACGGCCGAGGCCGACGACCTGCCGGCGATCTTTCTGCCGGCATTCGGCGCGAGCGCGCCGGACGGGGTCGCCGCCTATCCGGGCCAGCCCATCGTCGAGGACCGGGGCGGCGACCGGGGCGCGACCGGGCGCGGCCGGCGGGTTCAATCGGTGACCTATACGTTCGAGCGGGCCGGCGACCATGTCCTGCCGGCAATCGGGCTCGACTGGTGGAACAGCCAGTCCGGCCGTGTCGAACACGCGCGGCTGCCGGCGCTCGCCATCCATGTCGCCCCCGCGCCTGGCCAGCCCGCCGGCGAGGTTGCGCAGTCGCTTGTCCGGCAGGCCCTTCTGGGGCTGCGCGAGCACTGGCTTGCGGTCCTGGGCGTTGTCGCCCTGGTGGCGGGGTCCGCCGTCGTCCTGCCGCCGCTGCTGCGCCGGCTGGCGGCCTGGTGGGCTGCGCGCCGGCTGCACCGGGCGGCATCGGAACAGGCCGCCTATCACCGGCTCCGGCGCGCCGCGCGGCGAGGATCGCCCGAAGACATCTACGCGGCGCTGCTGATCTGGCTGGATCGCCTTCCATCCGACCGGGCCGCGGCCATCCGGGACAAGGCGCCGGGTGACGCGGCCGCTCGTCCGGCTTTTGAGATCGCGCGGCTCGAACAGCGGCTTTATGGCGGCGGCGGACGCGGGCCGGGCGCCTGGCCTGGCGGCAACCTGATCGCCGCGCTTCAGGCGGCCCGAAACACCTGGAAGACCGGGCGGCGCCCAGGCTTCCGGCCGGTGCTTCCGGCAAGCCTCAACCCGGGTGGCGAGCCCCGGTGATGCCCAATGGCGGAGGCCGGGTTTACCCCAACGGCAAGCGGTTGTGTTTTCCCGGCCCGATCAGTGAAACCGACAAGTTACGCGTGCACCTGCGCCGGCTACCATTGAACCACGGGGCGAAGGAGCATCGTCATGGCGCGGGTCCTCTTGGCCGAAGACCACGAGATCGTCCGTCGTGGCATCCGAAGCTTGCTGGAGTCCTATGGGGACTGGGAGATTTGCGGCGAGGCGGCGGACGGCCCGGAAGCGGTGCGTCTGGCGATCCAGGAACGGCCTGATGTCGCCATCCTCGACTATTTCATGCCCAAGCTGAACGGCCTGCAGGTGGTCCGGCAGGTGCGCAAGGTCTTGCCGCAGATCCAGATCCTGATGTTCACGCAGCATGACAACGAAGATCTCATCCGCGACATCCTGCGCGCCGGCGTCCGCAGCTTCCTGCTGAAGACCGAAGCTGACGAACATCTCATCCGGGCCGTCAACGCCCTGTCGCTGTCGCAACCCTATTTCACCGCGCGGGCCTCCGAGGCCATGCTGGCGAGCTTCATCAGCAGCCGAAAGCCGGCGCCGCATCTGACCGCGCGGGAACGCCAGACGGTCCAGTTCATCGCCGAAGGCGCCAGCAACAAGAAGATCGCGGCGGAACTGGGGGTGAGCGTGAAGACGATCGAGACCCATCGTTCGACCGCCATGCGCAAGCTCGGCGCGAAGTCCATGGCGGAGCTGATCCGCTATGCCATGCGCCACAAGCTGGTCGAGCCGTGAACGGCGAATGCGGGGCCGAGCGCGCGGCTTTTCCCACCCCGGGGAAATCCGCCACCGGGCTCGGTAGATTCAGCGCTCCGGCCCTCGGGTATCCGTCGATAGTGGCTACTGGACAGGCGTCCTAAGTGATGGATGAGCCCCTTTGCGGGGGCGCCAGAACGAAGGACCCCGGTCATGACCAAGATCATTCTTGTCGGCCTGTTTGTCGTCGCCTCGCTGACACCGGTTTTTGCGCAGCGTTATCATCAGCAGCCGCCCTCCTGGTATTCGTCGAGCCAGGGCATGGTCGACCGTCAGTCGACGCCATCGTCCATGTGAGCGCATGGCGGCCGGCTCGGGCTGGCCTGTCGGGACCTGACGGCAAGGGACGAACCGGGCGGCATCTCAAGAGGCCCGCCCTGTTGGGCGCCGAGTTCATCCGGCGCCATGCCGAACTCGGCGGGAATTTCGGCTTGGTCGACGTCACCCCGATCTGCCATCGTCGCGTCAGCCGCGGCGCGCCGCAATGATCGCGGCGACGTCGATCTTCGTCATGTCCATCATCACATCAAAGGCGCGCTTTGCTTCATCGCCGCCGGCCGCCATCGCCTCGATGAGCACGCGCGGCGTGATCTGCCAGGAGACACCCCACTTGTCCTTGCACCATCCGCATGCGCTCTCCTGGCCGCCATTGCCGACGATGGCGTTCCAGTAGCGATCGGTCTCTTGCTGATCCTCGGTGCTGATCTGGAACGAGAAGGCTTCGCTCTGCTTGAACGCGGGGCCGCCATTGAGGCCGAGACAAGGGACGCCGGCAACCGTGAATTCGACCGTCAGCACGTCGCCTTTCCTGCCGGACGGGTAGTCACTGGGGGCGTGATGGACGGCACCCAGCGCGCTGTCGGGAAAGGTCTCGGCGTAGAAGCGGGCAGCAGCCTCGGCGTCCTTGTCGTACCAGAGGCAAATGGTGTTCTTGGCCATCACGTGTCCTTTCGCTCTGAAGCCAAATTCCAGCCTTCTATCCTCATCCGCCGTCTTCCGCGTTAGCGGATTCACACATCTCGACAATCCGTGTCTTGGCGCGCCGTTCCTCGCTTCGTCATGGCCGTGCTTGTCACGGCCACCCACGTCGTCCGGTCTTCCGCGGTCAAGGCCATGCGTGGATGGCCGGCACAAGGCCGGCCATGACGGAAAAGGGCGGCGCGCGCGCTATCCGTGGTTCTCGTGCGAAGCCTCGAAGGGCTGCGAATTCGGATCCCTTTGAGAGATGTGCGCATCCGCTGCCTTCCAAGTCGGGTCGCTCCACGCATTTCTCCACCACGGAGGGGACCGTCTCGCTCTGGCCGTCGCCAAGGGCGACGCTCCGGGCGCGGGCCGTCGGCGCCCTGCCCCGCCCAGGCAACGGCTTGATCTGTCCGCCGGCCTCCCGTCAGAGCTGCTTCGGCGGATTGTTTTCGTCCGGATTGGGCTCCGGCTCTTCGTCAGGCAAACGATCCGGACGCGGCTCTTCGACCGGCGGCGGGCCAGGTTCGGTCGGAGGCATCGGTGGATGGGGCGGAATTTCGGTTTGCGCGATTGCGAGGCTTGTCATCTCCGACCCTCTCGTGATTGCCTGGCGGCACCGAGCGTCCGGAACGCGCTTGTCGGAACGCCGCTCTCCGAGGTCAACGATTCCGATGGCAGGACGTTCCAAAGGAAAGGCCGGCGAAGCGCGCCGCGCCGGGCGACACGCCGTCGGCGGGTTCGACACGCGAAGCAATAGCCCGGCCGCCGCGGCACTGAGGCCCCCCAGCGGCGACGCGAGAGGGGCCTGACCGATCGAGATGCCGCCGCGCCAAGCCCCTTAGTAAATGTTCGCCGTGGGCAAGCCTAGTGCTGTCGCGCCTGCATATTCTGCTTGTGGGCCGGCCTGGAGCGGGTGGTAGCGCGCGCCCTGTATGTCGCGGAACCGGCGCTCCAGCCCGTTCTCGCGATAGAAGCCCGCTCCGCCTGCCAATTCCATCGCGAGCTCGACGGCCTTGATCGCGTTTTCCGCCACCAGACTACGCCCGATCATGACCTCATTCACGGTGTCGGCCGACGGCGCGTTGCGCTCGACGATATCGAGCATCCAGCCATGGGCAAGCTGGGCGGCGCGCAGCGCCGTGTCCATGCGGCCAGCCAGTGCGAGCGTGTGCTGCGTCGGCCGCTTGTTCTTCGCCAGTCCGATGGCGATGTCGCGGGCACTCTCGGCGACGCCGAGATAGGCCGCATAGACCAGCGGAAAAGCGATCGTAGCGATCACCTGGAACAGCGGATGCCACTCGCCTGCCTTGCGCGACACCGCCACGCCGGCGTCCGGCACGAACAGGCTTTCGATCAGCACGTCGTTGGAGCCGGTACCGCGCATGCCGAGCGTGCGCCAGGTGTCGAGCACCGTCACTTCGGGCGCCTTCATCGAAACCGGGAAATGGATCACGGCGTCGGGCTCCCCCTCGTTGTGGACGACCGCGGTGGTCATCAGCACATCGCCCGCTTCGGCGCCCGAGGTGAAGACCTTGCGGGCCGTGATGCGATAGCCGCCCTCGACCTTCGCCGCCCGGCCCGAGCCGCCGATCCAGTCGGACCCGCCGCTGGACAGGAGGATGATGCGGTCGTTGGCTATGCGCTTCAGCAGCGGCTCGACGGCGGCAACCTTCTGATGACGCCAGCGCCAGGCAGGGATTGCCACCTGATGGGTGTGCATGGAAAAGGCGAGCGCGGTCGAGCCGCAGTGATGCGCGAGTTCGCGCAGCATCGCAGCCAGTTCACGCACCTCCGCGCCGCCGCCACCGAGTTCGGACGGAACACCCGCTTCAACCAGGCCGGCCTGCTTCAACGCTTGGTAGTTGTCGGTCACGAAGCGATCGTTTGCGTCCGTGTCGGCCGCGCGTTCGGCGAATTTGGCGCCCATAGCCCGCGCGATCGTCACGAGTTCGTCGCGGCATTGCCCTTGGGCTTCGACTTTCAGGGGATTGATCATGTTTCGGCTCCTCCCGGACGGTTCCTTCGAGAGGTCAGACTCCCGCACCTGCGGTCGGGATTCCAGTTCACGAACTGTACCGGGCAGCGCGCCCGGCCAATCGCATTCACACCGTACAAGTCCTTGGCATACTGCGCGCGCGCCGGTAATCTATAGTGATGTGGCAGATGTCGGAGGAGGCGGGCATGGAAGATCGCGGAGGATACGGACAGTTTTGCCCTGTATCCATGACAGCCGAAATCTTGTGCACGCGATGGACAGCGCTCGTTATACGCGAACTTCTCTGCGGCAGCACCAGGTTCAACGAACTTCGCCGCGGCGTGCCGCGCATGTCACCGGCGCTGCTTTCCAAGAGATTGAAAGAACTCGAGAAAATGGGCGTGATCGTCACCGCCCCGCGCGAGTCCGGTGCGATCGAGTATCATCTCTCGCCGGCCGGCGAAGACTTGCGCTCGATCATCCTCGGCATGGGCTTCTGGGGCCAGCGCTGGGTGGAATCGCAGCTTTCGCTGAAGAACCTCGATCCGTCGCTGCTGATGTGGGACATCCGCCGAAACCTCAATCCCGAGCCGCTTCTACCCGGCCGCTGCACGATTCAGTTTCAATACCCCGAACTTCCCGAGCCGCAGCGCAACTGGTGGATGGTGATCGAAAAGGGCAAGGTCGACCTCTGTGGCTTCGATCCCGGCTACGAGATCAACCTGCTTGTCCGCAGTTCGCTCCGGACGATGACGGCGATCTGGATGGGTTTTGCGCCGATTCTGCACGAGCTGGCCGCGGGGCGCCTTGAGCTCGATGGCGAGCGGCCGATCGCCAATGCCATCCAGAAATGGCTTACCCTCAGTACCTTTGCGGCCGAGCCGCGGCGCGCTTCTTGATGACGGCGTCAGGCAATCGTTCGCTTCGACGTTGACGCGGTGGCGGTCCGGTCACGGCGCGACCGTCTCCTTGCCCTCGGCAATCGAGCGCCGACTTCGCAGCATATCGCGCCACGGCGCGCGATCGGTAGCGATGGCGAGCCGTGCGGGAGCCGGATGAGAACCATGTCGACGCCATAGTCCTCCAGCACTGGCCTCAATGACCCTCCGCAGCGTCCGCTCACCTCACCTCTTGCGCGCCACGATGTAAGGACGGTTGTCGTTGCCCTTGGTCGCGTGGTTCTCGGTGGCGATGATGTCGAAGCCGGCCGCCGATATCTGCTGGCTCAGCTCCGCCGCGCGAAAGACGCCGGCATAGGGGGCCTGGCCGATCGCGCGCATCGCGGGCAACGCAAGCCGGATGAGCGGGTTCATCTCGCCGACGCAGGGTGTCTTGGAGATGAACAGGCCTTCCGCTGCCAGCAAGGCGTGGATGTGGCGCAGCGTGCCCGTGAGGTCGCGGACCAGATGCAGATAGCTGAATCCCAGAACCGCGTTGAACGGTGCCGCATCAGGTCTCAGCGCTTCGGCGGTCGCGGCGCGGAAGACGAGGGCCGGCACCGGGCCAGCGGCGTGTTTCTCATTGGCGATCGCGATCATGGCCGCGGAAATATCCGTCGCAAGATAGCTTTGAACATCGCCGGCGAGCCGGAGCGCCGTCGTTCCCGTTCCGCAGCCGAGTTCCAACACCCTGTCGCCTGGCCCCAACAGGCCGCGGGTGCGGTCCAGCGTGCGCTCATATCCGGCCTGATCGGCAATCGCAGCCTTGGCGTATTTGCCTGAAGTCCGGTCCCAGAAACGGGCGTCGCTCGTTGTGCTCACGGTGGGGGCACTCCTTTGCAATGCGGCTTAGGGATATGCGCAGAAGAAGAAAATTGTCGAAATTTGCAGCTACGATATACGTAAATGCATGAAGTCGATGGATTGGAACCATATTCGCGCATTTCACGCGACCGCCGCTGCCGGATCCCTGTCGGCTGCGGCCCGCCAGCTTGGTCTGACGCAACCCACACTGTCGCGACAGGTTCTGGCACTCGAGGCCGATCTGGGCGTGAGCTTGTTTGAACGGCTGGGCCGCAAGCTGGTACTGACGCAGACCGGCGCGGAGTTGCTCGATCATATCCGCATCATGGGTGACGCGGCGGATTCGGTCGCTCTGGCTGCCGGCGGTCGGGTCCAGGACATTGGCGGGCGGGTCTGCATCTCCGCCACCGACACCTTTGCCGCCCATATTCTTCCCGAGATCGTCGGGCGCATCAGAGCGGAAGCCCCGCAGATCACCATCGTGATCGTGGCCGCAAACGCGCTCAGCAACCTGCATCGGCGGGAAGCGGACATCGCGATCCGCCACGTGCGCCCCGACCGGTCCGGCCTGATCGGCCAGCATATCCGCGATACCGAAGCGTGCTTCTACGCGTCGGAAGACTGGGTTGCCCGGAACGGCCTGCCTGCAGGCCCGGCCGATCTGGCCAAAGCGGGCCTGATCGGCTTCGATGATACGGCGCGCCTTGCCGCCTGTCTGCGCGAGGTCGGCATACCCATAGAAGCCGCCGATTTCCGGCTGGTCTCGGATTCCGCTGTCGTGGTCTGGGAAATGGTCAAGCGCGGGATGGGCGTGGCGGCGATGCTGCGCGAGGTCGCCGAACGGACGCCGGGCGTGATCAAGCTCTTGCCGGAGATGACGCCAGTTCCCGTGCCGATCTGGCTCGTCACCCACCAGGAACTGCAGTCCAGTCCGCGCATCCGCATGGTCCAGACGATTCTGGCCGAGGAGCTGGCGCGGATGTAGCGAACCGGCGTGAGATCAAGGGAATGGCGGGGCGCGCCCGACGATGATGAGCACGATGTCTACGCCATGGCGCCATGATCTGAAGCCCGCTTCTCCTGCTGAAAATAGACGACCATCTTCAGGTGCCGGTACTCGTCCACGGTCAGCATCTCGTGCACGAAGCCGCGTCGAGTGCCGTCGGGATCAAGGATGGTGCCGATGCCCCGCGCATGGTTTTCCATGCTCGGCTGCTCGAACCAGCGACGGAAATCCGGGGACAGCTTCTTCATGTCATCGATCAGAGCAAGCATGGCCGGATCGTCGGGAGCGGCTGCGAGATCGCAGCGAAACTGCGCGAGCAACTTCGGTGCTTCATCGCCCCAGCGGGGAAGGCGCCGGCGGAACTCCGGATCGGCAAAAATCAAGCGGATGAGATTGCGCTCCGGTTGCTCGCGGTGTGTGAAGCCGAACAGATCATCGGCCGCTTCATTCCATGCAACGACATCCCAACGCAGGTTGGCGACATAAGCGGGCCGCCGAACGAGATCATCCAGCAAATTCTGGATGAGCGGGCCAACGGATGGCCATTGATAGGCTTCAGCTGGCGGAGGTCGCCGGTGCGCCAGCAGGAACAGATGGCTGCACTCGGCATCGTCCAGCTTCAATGCTTTCGCCACCCTGAGCAGAAAGCTTTCCGAGACCTGGATGTCGCGCCCCTGCTCGAACCATGTGAACCAGGTCAGGCCGACACCCGCGAGGGCGGCCACTTCCTCGCGCCGGAGACCCGGCGTGCGGCGGTGGCCGGTTGAGGGCAAGCCCGCATCGACCGGCGTCAGTTTTTTCCGGTGGCGCATCAGGAAGTCGGAGAGCTCGGTTCGCGTGCGCGCGAGTGTGCGGTCGGACAAGACTGTTGCCCTCGGTAACAGGATAATTTCCAACATTGTAACAGGATCACCCTGCCTCGAAAGTCCGCCCGCGACAAGGAGGCAGCATGACTTCTCAGGACCAACCCGATCTTCGACTGTCCAGGACGGCGGCTGACCTGGCCCCTTCGTCGGCTACGGCAGCCGGAGCCCGCGAATGGCTGGGGCTGGCGCTGCTGGCCTTGCCGACCGTCTTGCTCGGTCTGGATCTCACGCTGCTCCATCTGGCGCTTCCGGCGCTCGCCGCCGATCTGCAACCGACCAGTCTGCAAGCGCTCTGGATCATGGATGCCTATGGCTTCATGATCGCCGGCTTCCTCATCACCATGGGCACGCTCGGCGACCGTATCGGCCGGCGCAAGCTCCTGATACTGGGTGCGGCCGCCTTTGCCGTCGCCTCGGCGCTGGCGGCCTTCTCGACCAGCGCCGTCATGCTGATTGCGGCCCGGGCACTGCTCGGGATGGCCGGCGCAACCCTGATGCCATCGACGCTGGCGCTGATCACCAACATGTTCGCCGACCCACGGCAGCGCGCCCTTGGCTTTGGCATATGGGCGACCATGTTCGCGCTCGGCATGGCGCTGGGACCGGTTGTCGGCGGCGTGCTGCTGGAGCATTTCTGGTGGGGCGCAGCTTTTCTCATCGCCGTGCCGGTTGTCGGCCTGCTGCTTCTGCTGGCGCCTGTCCTGCTGCCGGAATATCGCGCAGCACAGGCCGGCAGGCTGGACCTTGCAAGCGTTGGCCTTTCGCTTGCCGCCATGCTGCCCGCGGTCTACGGCATCAAGCAGATCGCCAAGGACGGTTTTGGACTTCATCCCGTCGGTGCGATCGCGGTGGGGCTTTTCTTCGCCGCGGTGTTCGTGCGCCGGCAGCGGCGGCTCGCCGATCCGCTGCTCGACATGGCGTTGTTTGCCAACAGAGCCTTCAGCGTGGCGTTGATCGTGCTGCTCTTTGGCCTTGTCGCGGTTGGCGGCACAATGCTGCTGGTCACCCAATATCTGCAACTGGTAGCCGGTTATTCCCCGCTCGTCGCCGGTCTCTGGATGGGGCCGCCGGCACTTGCCATGGTCGCTGCCGGCGTCGCGGCGCCGCTCATTGCGCGGCGCGTAAGGCCGGGCTTTGTCGTGGCGGGAGCGCTGGGCCTGTCGGTGGTGGGTTATCTCATGCTGACCCAACTGGACAACAGCGCGTCCGGCGTGGTCATCGTCGTCGCCGGCTTCTCGCTGGCCTATCTCGGGCTCGGCACGATCGCTGCGCTGGGCACGGACCTCGTGGTCGGATCGGCCCCCGCCGACAAGGCAGGCTCGGCCTCGGCGATGTCCGAGACGGTGCAGGACCTCGGCATATCGCTCGGCATCGCCGTGCTCGGCAGCCTCGCGACCGCCATCTATCGCCGGACGATGCTCGGCCAGATACCTGAAAGTCTCGGTCATCAAGCGCGCGAGGCCGTTGGCGACAGCTTGTGGGCGGCGTCTTCGGTTGCGTCGGAACTGCCTCCCGGCCTTATCGAAGAGGCGCAGGCGGCGTTCACGGCAGGGTTCGGCAGTGCGGCCCTGTTCAGCGCCGTGGGCGTTGCCATCCTCGCGATCCTCGCGGCCGTTTCGCTGCGGCATATTGGTGTCGTTGGCGGGAGCGAGCCGCGCCAGTGACGGTCGCGCTTCGCCGTCTTTGAAATCAGCCGGCCGACGCTGTACTAGGCTTGTCTCATGAGCGTCCAAGAACCTGAAGCCCGCGCAACAGCTGTCTCGCCACTCGGTACGCTTTCGCTCCACGTCACTGGAGCGTCTGGCGTAACGATCGATGTCGCTCAGGCCCAAGTTCCCAAACTGCCCGAGGGCATGGCGGTTGACGGCGTGATGCTGATCTGTGTCCGCCTGGCCGTGCAAATCACCCGAGAGTCGCCCATGCGCATCAGAGCAACCGCAGATCAGGATGGTCATCCCGAAACCGGCGAGTGGCTGGAAAGCATGGCATTCGCAAACGGCGCCGGCCGCTTGCAGGTGGCCATGCGCGATGATGCGTGGCTGGCCGCCAGAGGCGTTGCCGCAGAGCCGGTGCAATACGAGCGGCAGGGCTTTAGCCAAGTGATCCATGAGGCTCCGGCCGGAACCGCGCTCTATGTCAGTGCCGCTTGGCGTATCGATTGCGCGACGGCCGCCGGCGACGTCTCCGCATGGTTTGCGGCCGATCTTGCCCTGCCCGCCTAGCCGGTCCGAACGGCCCGAAGCTATTGTCTTGGCCAAGTTGATCATCGCTACATCTGTGTCGCGCAGCTGGTTGAGCTGAAGCAACCGGAGTGGTGCCGGGCCCTCAGGGCCAAGCCGTGGCGCTGAGCGAGCGGCGTCAGGGTTTTGGCTCTTGCGTGCCGCGATCTTGCGCAATGGCCGTGAGCGTCCTGGCATTGAAACAATCGGCGAGCGTCAACAAAGGTTGACAACCGCGGTGTTGTCAATGATCGTTGACGCATGCTCGACCTGAAGGATCCTGAAGCCGGTCTCGCCGAAGTGGTCGCACTGCGCCGTCATGCCGATATTCTGGAGCGCCGGGCGGTCCGATGTGCACTCGAGCGCGGGTGGTCTTGGGCACGGATCGCACAGGCATTGGGCGTCTCGCGACAGGCGGCTCATAAGCGCCTGTCGGATATTGGCCACACAGACGGATAGGCGTCGTATGCTTGCCGCGATCAAGTCTCGTCTCGAGGCTGCCAAGACGCTCCGCCAGGTGCTTGAGGCCGCCGAGCGCTATGCTTTGGAAGACCAGCAGCGCGAGCCCGCTGCCGAACATTTCCTCCTCGCAGCGATCGACCTGCCGGACGGGACCGCACGTCACGTGTTTGCCGATGTGGGGGCCGACGCAGGCCACTTCCGTGAGGCGGTCGTGGCGCAACAGGTCGCGGCGCTCCGGTCGGCAGGATTGACCGGCACGGCAGCCGCCCCGGAACCGCTTCGGCGGCGCGACGGGCTTTATCGTGCCAGCGCATCAGGCATCGAGGTCATGAAGACGTTGGCCGCCCACCGATCCCGTCATCAGCCACTGAGGGGAGCGCATGTCGTGGCCGCGGTGGCGTCCTTGGACCATGGCGTCGCGGCGTGGGCGTTGCGATCGATGGGTATTGATCTCGCAGCCCTCAGAGAAGCGGCGAGCAGATACTAGATCGCGGACCGGCCGATTTTGGCGGACAACGATGGTCAAGGAAGCTGCCAAGCGGCGTCCACAATCATAAGCAATATGGAAACTGTCGCTTTTATCCCCGCATCTGGCCGGGTGTTCTGTCGCGCTCGCAGTAATGCTGCGTGCTCAACGCAAAAAGGCGATATAGCAGGCTCGCCACTGCAACTGGAGATGACGTTGAACACCGGAGAAGAACCGAAGTCTACAGGAGCCCCTGAGCCACCCCGGATTGAGCCCCGGCCTGTCTTGCGGAGTCGTACCATCTTAGCCCGCTTGCGTTACCGCGCGGGTGAAGCGGCTTTCCTCGGCATCATCGCGGCATTGGTCGGGTTCGCAGGATTTGCCGTATTTCAAAACATTCAACGGGCGGGATGGAGCGCGGACGCTGCGGGTTGGGCGCAAGCGGCTGGGTCAATAATTGCAGTTGCGGGCGCCGCTTGGTTAGCAAGAGGCGAAGTCAGGCGGGCGCGGCGCTGGCGCCGTGAACAGGGCGAGGAAGCGGCGTGGGGTGTTCGCTATGTGATAATGCAAGCCCAATATGAGGCCCAGATTGTTGCCGCAGAACTAACCCGGCCAAACGCTTCCCCCGACATGCTTTCGCTACGGTCCTGGCATCAACGCGTGGCGAACGCGTCGCTCGGGCTGCAGATGATGTTGTCGCGAGTGGATCACATTCATCCGGCGATCGTGCTTTCCACCTGCAATGCGAAAGTCTTGGTCGATGGATTAGCCTCCGATCTCACGCTGCTGGAGCAATGCATGGGCCGGGGAGAGGTCGCGACGAAGGGATTGCTAGATGACATTGTCTATGCCCACGTCAATTTGGCTACGCTACTCCAGCAATTTGATGAGCGATATCGCGGCATTCGTGAAGCCCTCGATCGTGGAGGTGACATGCTGCCTCTTGCTGAGTTCAAAGGGCGGTGAGACTTGCCGGCGATTGACCTGAGAGGCGCGTTTCAAAAAATGGCGGAGAGGGTGAGATTCGAACTCACGGTGGGCTTGCACCCACGGCGGTTTTCAAGACCGCTGCCTTAAACCACTCGGCCACCTCTCCGTGGCGCCTTCCTGCCTCAGGTCGCGCGTCGTGACAAGCCGGTGCCGGTCGAGGACCGGTTGGAAACATGCTTGGCCGCAGCCCGCCGCCCGGATGCAATGGGGCGCCGCGCCTGCCCGCTTCCCTAGAGTCAGATCGTTGGCGATCATGATGTGCGAGCCCAGATCGGCCATCGATCGCCGTCGGTTGCAGTGCAGCATGGATGCCGTTGGCCGCGAGCGCTTGAGCCCGCGAAAACTCCCCCGACGCAGTCCTTGCGCATGAGGCGCTTCGCGTGCAAGGCTCCCGGCGAATTCCTTCATCTCTGGCAAGGGTCTTGCCTGTCTCTCGCTCGAGGGGACGACAACCATGCCTGATTTACCTCAAAAAACCGCGGCGCCATGGCGCGTGGGCGTACTCTTCTCCCGCACCGGCTTCATGTCGGTGATCGAGGAGACCCAGCTTCAGGGCACCTTGCTGGCGATCGAAGAGATCAATGCGGCGGGCGGCGTCAACGGCCGCGAACTGGTGCCAGTCGTCTATGACCCCGGCTCGGAATCGGCCGCCTTCGGCCACTATGCCAAGCGGCTGATGATCGAGGACAATGTCACCACCATTTTCGGCTGCTACACCTCGTCGAGCCGCAAGGCGGTGCTGCCGGTGGTCGAGCGGCTCAACGGCCTGCTCTGGTATCCGACCCTCTATGAGGGTTTCGAGGCCTCGGCCAATGTCATCTATACCGGCGCGGCGCCGAACCAGAACAGCGTCGCCTTGTGCCGCTTCCTGATCGATACCTATGGCAGCCGGTTCTATTTCATCGGCTCGGACTACATCTATCCGCGCGAATCCAACCGGGTGATGCGCGAACTCCTGAAGCAGAGCGGCGGCTCGGTGGTCGGCGAGCAATACTTGAGCCTGCGCGCGCGCCGGCAGGATTTCCTGCCGATCATCCAGGACCTGCGCCGGACCCAGCCGGACGTGGTGTTCTCGACCGTGGTCGGCGAAGGCACGGTCTATCTCTACCAGGCCTATGTCGATGCCGGCCTCGACCCGCGGACCATGCCGATCGCCAGCCTGACCACAACGGAAGCGGAAATCCGTGCCATGGGTTTCGATGTCGGCGAGGGCCACATCACCGCGGCGCCCTATTTCCAGGGGGTCGGCGGCGAGGCCAATGCCTCTTTCGTGGCGCGTTACAAGAAGCGCTATGGCGACGACGAGCCGACCAACATGTGCGTCGAGGCCGCCTATTTCCAGCTCTATCTGTTCGCCAAGGCGCTCGGCCAGGCCAATACGCTCGATACCGACGTGCTGCGCTCCATGGTGCTGGGCACCAGTTTCGACGCGCCCCAGGGCCATGTGACGATCGATCCGTCATCGAGCCACACGGATCTGTGGACGCGCATCGGCAAGGTCAACCGGCGCGGCCAGTTCGACGTCATCAGGGAATCGCCGGCGCCGGTTCACGCCGACCCGTTCCTGATCGGTTATGGGCGCGCCGCGGCGCGTTGAGGAATGGGGATGCCATGAGCGAGGCTGCCTGGAAATCCGGCGACGACCGCGCGCCGGGCACGCGAAAATCCATCCTGCAGGAACTGGCGGGGCTCGATGTCGCTGTCGTCGCGCCGCGCGACGACCAGGGCAGTTTCCTGATGCGCGAGATGCAGCGGCTGCGCCTGCGCGCCCGTCAGGTCTGGCCCTTGCCGGAAAGCGTGCCCTGCGACGCCGACATCGTCTATTGCGAATATTCGCCCGACCTGGCGCGCCGGTTGCCCTGGATCCCCGGCGATGCGCGGGCGGCGCTGGTGGTCATCCTGCCGGCGGGCGAGCCGGTCGATGCCGACGCCTTGGCCCACGCCACGCCCGACGCGGTGCTGGCGCGGCCGTTCAACGCCAATTCGGTGGTCGCCAGCCTGGTGCTGGCGCGCAGCCAGTTCCGCTACGAGCAGCGCCTGCGCGCCAAGGTCGAGCGCCTGGACGAAAATCTTCGTTCCATGCGCACGGTGGAACGGGCCAAGGCGATCCTGATGGCAACCCGGCGCATGCCCGAGGACGAGGCCTATGGCTTCATTCGCCGGCAGGCGATGGACCGCCGGGTCTCGGCCAGCGCAGTTGCCTCAGCGATCGTTGACTCGTTTGAACTGCTTGGCTACGATCAACACCTGTAATCCCCAACAGAGGGGATCGGCGGCGACATAGCCGTCATTTAAACATCGGCAGCAAAGCCCTCCAAATGCTCGCGATTGCGCGCATCTGGGGGGCTTTTTGTTTTTTTCCAGGGGAGATCGACATGGCGATTACTCGACGCGTTCTGCTGAGGAGCGCGGCCGTCTTCGGGACGGCGACCGGTACGGGCTTTCCACATCTCTGGTTCAAGAATGCCGATCTCGCCATGGCGGCGAATGGCGAGATCAAGGTCGGCGTGCTGTTCTCGCTGACCGGCACCACCGCCATCATCGAGGAATCGCTGAACAAGGCGACCCTTCTCGCCATCGAGGAGATCAACGCCACCGGCGGCATCAACGGCATGAAGATCGTGCCCGTGGTCGAAGACCCGGCCTCCGATCCCGCGACCTTTTCGGAGAAGGCGCGCAAGCTGGTGGTCGGCGACAAATGCGTCAGCGTGTTCGGGTCCTATACCTCGGCCAGCCGCAAGGCGGTGCTGCCGATCTTCGAGCGGCAGAACAATCTCTACTGGTACCCGACCCTCTATGAAGGCCGCGAGTGCTCCAAGAACGTCATCTATACGGGTGCCGTGCCGAACCAGCAGCAGGACGAGTTCGTGCCCTGGCTGATCAAGCGGTTCGGCCCGAAATTTTACCTGATCGGCTCGAACTACATCTATCCCAAGGAAGAGAACAACTACTGCCGGAAGCTCTTGGAGCGGCACGGCGGCGAGGTGGTCGCCGAGGAATATGTGCCGCTCGGCCATTCCGAATTCGCCTCGGTGATCAACAAGTTCAAGTCGACCCAGCCGAACGTCATCTTCTCGACCGTGGTCGGCGACAGCGTGGTGGCGCTGCATCGCCAGTATCGCGCCGCCGGCCTCGATCCCGCCAAGATGCCGATGGCCAGCCTGACCACCTCGGAGAACGAGGTGGCGGCCATGGGCGGCGAAGCTGCGGCCGGCCATTTCACCTCGGCGCCCTATTTCATGGTGCACAAGTCGCCGGAGAACGAAAAATTCGTGGCCGCCTACAAGAAGCGCTGGGGCGACGACAAGGTCACCCATTTCGTCTCCGAGCCGTCCTATTTCCAGGTCTATCTGTTCCGTCAGGCGGTGCAGAAGCTGGCCCAGAGGGACATTACGCCGCCGAACATTCGTGACGCGGTCAAGGGTGCGGAAATGATCGCGCCGCAAGGCAAGGTGCGCATCGCGCCGGAGAACCTGCACACCTCGCTCTGGCCGAAGATCGCCCAGGCCAAGTCGAACGGCCAGTTCGAAGTGCTGGTGGATGCCGCCCAATGGGTGCCGCCGGTGCCCTATGCCGCCTATCCCGGCCAGGTCTGCACCGAACGGGGCCTGACCCAGATCTGACCGCCGGTCTCACCTGACCGATCGTGCCTGAACCGGCGGAACAGCGTTCCGCCGGAACGGCGGAGCCTTGTCCCGCGGCGCCGGAGCCTTGCGCATGGATCAATTCATTCAGCAGATCATCACGGGCCTGAGCATCGGTTCGATCCTGCTTCTCGTCGCCCTGGGGTTGTCGATCATCTACGGCTCGATGGGCATCATCAATCTCGCCCATGGCGAGTTCGTCATGCTGGGCGCCTATGCCGCCTGGATGTTCCAGCAGCGTTTCGGGCTCGGGCTGATCGAAAGCCTGGCGCCGATCTTCCTGGTGGTCGCGGTCTTCGGCTTCGTCATCGAACGGGGCGTGCTGAGCTTTCTCAACAACCGCCCACTCGACACCATCCTCGCCACCTGGGGCATTGGCGTCATCCTGCAGCAGGCGGTGCGGCTCACCGCCGGCGGCGAGCTGCGCTACGTGCAGATGCCGGAGAGCCTGTCCGGCAGCGCCGAGATCTTCGGCACCTCGGTCTCGCTCTACCGGGTGTTTCTGCTGGTCGCGGCGCTCGCCCTGTTCGGGCTGACCTGGCTCCTGATCCAGCGCACCGCGACGGGCATGAAACTCCGGGCGATCATCCAGGATCGCGCCATGGCCTCGGCCTTCGGCGTCAATGCCCGGCGCGTCCACGGCCTCACCTTCGCTTATGGCGCGGGGCTTGCGGGCCTCGCCGGCGCGCTGGTCTCACCGTTGAAGAGCGTCTCGCCCGAGATGGGCACCGGCTATGTCGTCGATGCCTTCATGGTGGTGGTGCTCGGCGGCGTGCAGAGCCTGGTCGGCACCGTGTTCAGCGCCTTCATCCTGGGCGAGCTCTCCAGCGTCATCGCCTTCCTGCAGAACGACACCGTCGCCAAGACACTGGTGCTGGTCGCCATCGTCGTCCTCATCCGCTTCCGCCCCGAGGGTCTGTTCACGACCCGCCTGCGCACCTGAGAGAACCGACCGACCATGGCCTTCATGCAATCGACCACCCGTGCCCCGGGGCTTGGCCGGCAGATCGTTCCGATCGGCATCGTCTGCCTCATCGTCTTCCTGATGCCGCTCGTGCTCGACAATGATTTCCTGCTCGCCAAGCTCGCCCGCTATCTCGTCCTCGGCATGCTCGCCATGTCGCTGTCGCTGTCCTGGGGTTTCGCCGGCATCCTCAATCTCGGCCAGGCGATGAGCTTCGGCCTCGGCTCCTACGCGCTCGCCATGGCGCTGAAGCTCAAGACGGTGCCGGTGCATACCGGCGCCGAAGGCCTGCCGGACTTCATGGTCTGGAACAATGTCACCCGGCTGCCCTGGTTCTGGGTGCCGTTCGAATGGATGGGCGTGGCGCTGCTGGCCGGCGTGCTGGTGCCGGCGGCGCTCGCCGCCGGGCTCGGCTGGTTCATGTTCCGCGGCCGGGTCACCGGCGTCTATGTCGCCATCATCACGCTCGCCACCATGGTCGTGGTCAACCTCTTGATCATCGACCAGCAGGCCTGTACCGGCGGTTTCAACGGCATTACCGATCTCGCCCAGCTCCAGCTGTTCGGCATCACCTTCGACGCCTATGGCCGCTCGACCTATTATCTCGTCGCCGTCTGCCTGACCGCGAGCCTCTTGCTGGCGCTGGCCTTCACCCGCACCAAGGCCGGCCTGGTGATCCAGGCGGTGCGCGATCACGAAGCCCGCGTGCGCTATTTCGGCTATGACGTGGCGGCCTATAAGATCGTCGCCTTCGCCTTGTCGGCGGCGATCGCCGGCCTCGCCGGCATGCTCTACACGATCATCATGGAATTCGCCTCGCCGACCTTTCTCGGCGTGCCGCTGAGCCTGTCGGTCGTGGTCTGGTGCGCGGTTGGCGGCCGGCAGAGCCTGGTCGGAGCCTTTCTCGGCGCCGTGCTGGTCGCCGGCATGCAAGGCGTCCTGTCGGAATCCGCGACTTTCCTGGAGACCTGGACGCTCGTCATGGGCGTGCTGTTCGTGCTGGTCGTGCTGTTCCTGCCCAAGGGCCTGGCCGGGCTCGCCGAGGCGATCGGCGCGCGGCTCGACTGGCGCAGGCGCAGCCAAGCGCGGCCGGGCGCCACGCTCGCCTCCCGCGAACCGACGGAGGCAGGGCTGTGACCGGCTATCTCGAGCTGCGCGACGTGGCGGTCAGCTTCCAGGGCTTTCGCGCCATCGACGGCCTCAACCTGTCGATCCGCAAAGGCGAGCTGCGCTGCCTGATCGGCCCGAATGGCGCCGGCAAGACCACCGCGCTCGATCTCATCTGCGGCAAGATCAAGCCGACGGCCGGCGCGATCGTGCTCGGCGCGGTGGCGCTGCATGCGCTGGAGGAACACCAGATCGCGCGCGCCGGGGTCGGCCGCAAGTTCCAGGTGCCGAGCGTCTTCCATGAACTGAGCGTGCGCGAAAACCTCGAAGTCGCACGCGCCCGGCCGCCCGGCGTCTGGCGCAACCTGCTGCGCGGCAGCCGTGGCGGCGACACCGACGGGCTGGAGATCCTGGCCGACCTGCTCGGCCTGCGCGACGAGCTCGGCAAGCCGGCCGGCCACCTCTCCCATGGCCAGACCCAATGGCTCGAGATCGGCATGCTGATCGCCCAGGACGCCGAGCTGATCCTGATGGACGAGCCGACCGCCGGCATGACCGCGCAGGAAACCCGCAAGACCGCCGAGCTGTTCAACCGCCTGAAGGGCAAGCACACGCTGGTCGTGGTCGAGCACGACATGGGTTTCGTCAGGGCCATCGGCGGCACGATCTCGGTCATGCATCAGGGCCGGCTCTTGGCCGAAGGCAGCGCCGCCGAGATCGAGGCCGATACCGAGGTCCGCCGCGCCTATCTCGGCTCCGGAGGGATCAGCGATGCTTGAACTCACCAATGTCGATGCCTTCTACGGCAACAGCCGCGCCCTGCAGGGCGTCAACGTCCGGGTCGGCGCCGGCGAGTTCCTGTCGGTCCTCGGCCGCAACGGCGTCGGCAAGACCACGATGATGCGCGCCATTCTCGGCCTGATGGACCGGGTCACCGGCGAGCTCAGGCTCGACGGCCGCGACCTCGCGGGATTGCCGACCCATCTGCGGGCCAAGGCCGGCATCGCCTATGTGCCGCAGGGACGCGGCATCCTGCCCCGCTTCACCGTCCGCGAGAACCTGACGCTCGGCACCTTCGCCGCCCCGGCCGACAAGGCGGTGCTGGACGAGGAGGTGTTCGAGCTGTTCCCGGTGCTGAGGGATTTCCTCGGCCGCAACGGCGGCAATCTCTCCGGCGGCCAGCAGCAGCAGCTGGCGATCGCCCGCGCGCTGCAGGCCCGGCCGCGGATCATCCTGCTGGATGAACCGACCGAGGGCATCCAACCCAACATCGTCGAACAGATCGAGGAGGTGATCACCCGGCTCAACCGCGAGCGCGGCATCGCCGTCGTGCTGGTCGAGCAGAACGTCCGGTTCGCCCGGCGCGCGTCCACCCGCTTCGCCCTTCTGGAGAAGGGACGCGTCGTCGCCGAAGGCTCCGTCAGCGCGCTGACGGACGATCTCGTCCACCGCCACATGGCCGTCTAGGCACCCGCCCAGCGGTCGCGTGGCCATTCCAGGGAAATGACAGGGAGTTCAGGATATGTTGCACGGAGACATTTCCAGCAGCAAAGACACGGTCGGCGTCGCGGTCGTCAACTACAAGATGCCGCGCCTCCACAGCCGGGCGGAGGTTCTCGACAACGCCCGCAACATTGCCAGGATGCTGGAAGGCATGAAGGTCGGCCTGCCCGGCATGGACCTTGTCATCTTCCCGGAATATTCGACCCACGGGATCATGTACGACCCCAAGGAAATGTACGAGACGGCCTCCTCCATTCCCGGCGAGGAGACCGCGATCTTCGCCGACGCCTGCCGGCGGGCCAAGGTCTGGGGCGTGTTCTCGCTGACCGGCGAGCGCCATGAGGAACACCCGCACAAGGCGCCCTACAACACCCTGATCCTGATGAACGACAAGGGCGAGATCGTTCAGAAATACCGCAAGATCATGCCCTGGGTGCCGATCGAGGGCTGGTATCCGGGCGACTGCACCTATGTCTCGGATGGCCCGAAGGGCTTGAAGATCAGCCTGATCATCTGCGACGACGGCAATTATCCGGAGATCTGGCGTGATTGCGCCATGCGCGGCGCCGAGCTGATCATCCGCTGCCAGGGCTATATGTATCCGGCCAAGGAACAGCAGATCCTGATCTCGAAATCGATGGCCTGGGCCAACAACACCTATGTGGCTGTGGCCAATGCCGCCGGTTTCGACGGCGTCTATTCCTATTTCGGCCATTCCTCGATCATCGGCTTCGACGGCCGCACGCTCGGCGAATGCGGCACCGAGGAAAACGGCATCCAATATGCCCAGCTCTCGGTGTCGCTGATCCGCGACGCGCGGCGCAACATGCAGTCGCAGAACCACCTCTTCAAGCTGGTCCACCGCGGCTATACCGGCCTGATCAATTCCGGCGACGACACCCGCGGCCACGCGGTCTGTCCCTATAATTTCTACCGGAACTGGATCACCGATCCCGAAGGCACGCGCGAGATGGTCGAGGCGATGACCCGGCCGACGGTCGGCACCGAGGAATGCCCGATCGAGGGCATCCCCAACCAGAAGACCGCGCACCGCTGACATCAGCCGATCCGCCGGGACCGCCCCTCGCGGGCGGTCCCGGCCCCCTGCCCGTTTTCAGCCCCTGCCGGAGCCATGCCTTGCCAGAGCCGTCGCTCGACGACTTCCGCATCACCGACGAGCCGTTCTACCAGGCTGTCGGCACCGAAATCGCCCTGTTCCGGGCGGCCCATGACGCCCGCATGCCGGTGATGCTCAAGGGGCCGACCGGCTGCGGCAAGACCCGTTTCATCGAGCACATGGCCTGGCGCCTGAAGCGGCCGCTGGTGACGGTCGCCTGCCACGAGGACATGACCGCTTCCGACCTGGTCGGCCGCTGGCTGCTCGATCCCGACGGCACCGTCTGGCACGACGGCCCGCTGACGCTGGCGGTCCGGCAAGGCGCCATCTGCTATCTCGACGAGATCGTCGAGGCGCGCCAGGACACCACCGTCGTCATCCATCCGCTGACCGATGACCGGCGCATCCTGCCGCTGGAAAAACGCGGCATGCTGATCCGCGCCCATCCGGACTTCCAGCTCGTCATTTCCTACAACCCGGGCTACCAGAGCGCGGTCAAGGATCTCAAGGAATCGACCAAACAGCGTTTCGTGGCGCTCGATTTCGATTATCCCGAGGCGCCGGTCGAAGCCGCCATCGTCGCCCGTGAGGCCCGCGTCGCGCCCGATCTCGCCACGCTCCTGGTCGCCATCGCCGAGCGCAGCCGCCGGCTGAAAGGCCAGGGCCTGGACGAGGGAGCCTCGACCCGCATGCTGATCAGCGCGGCGCGGCTGATGGCGGGCGGCGTGGCGCTCGCCGGCGCCTGCGAGGCGGCGCTGGTCGTGCCGCTGACCGATGACGTGGAGATCCGCCGGGCCTTGCGCGACACCATCGCGGCCTGCACGCCATGACGCTGCTCGACGCCAGGGTCCAGGGCCGGGTCGCGCCATCGATAGCCGGCTATGAGACTTTGGGCGCGAGCTATGAACGCGCGGCCGAGGCGCTCGCCATCAACGACATGGCGGATCTCCGGTCCTGGCAAATGGCGGTGCAGCGTCTCGCCGACGCCAATCTGGGCGGCGCAACTCTCACCGCCTTCCTGGCACTCTCCGAGGCCTGGCCGGCCGACCGGTCGCCGGCAGCACTCGCGGCAATTGGCCAATCGGCCGCCACGATCGGCCGCCACGCCGGCAGCGCCGCGGCGCGAAGCGTCATCGCCGCCTTGCCGGTGGCCTGGCGCCACCTGCCGGAAGCGAGCGACCGGTCGGCCGTGCTCGCCAGCCTGGAAAGCCTGGCCGAGCTTGCCCCCGATTGCCTGGCCCTGGTGACCGGCAGGCTCGGCGCGCTGCTGGATGGCGCCGGGCCGCAAGGCTTCGACGCCTGGATCTCGGGCGGCTTGAGGGCCTGCGGCCATGATCGCCGCCAGCGCCGCGCCTATTTCGCGCTCGATTCGGCCCTGTCGCGACGGCTCTTCGGCCTCGGCCAGGACGCCGACCTCGCCCGGCTCGACCGCCGCCTGGCAGCCGGGCTCACGGCGCTCTTTGATGTGCGGGCACCGATCCGGCCGATCAAGGCGGTCGAGGACCT
The DNA here is from genome assembly GCF_005144885.1 of Phreatobacter stygius. Taxonomy (NCBI): domain Bacteria; kingdom Pseudomonadati; phylum Pseudomonadota; class Alphaproteobacteria; order Hyphomicrobiales; family Phreatobacteraceae; genus Phreatobacter; species Phreatobacter stygius. The sequence goes on along the minus strand of NZ_CP039690.1, from coordinate 6,492,538 downwards.
GCCGGTGCCGCGCCGCGCCTCGTTTGCCGGCGGGCTGCCGCGTCTGCCGGAGGCCTATCCGGGCCTGTCGGGCGCGACGACCGATGCGGTGTACCTGGCAGCGGTTGCCCATCTCGGCGCCCATCTCAGGCATTCGCGCGCGCGTTTTGCCGTCGCCGCGCTGAAGCCGGTGCAGATCGCCCTGGTCTCGCTGGTCGAGGATGCCAGGGTCGAGGCCCTGGCGCTCGCCGAAATGCCGGGCCTCGCGCGGCTGTGGCGGCCGTTCCACCACGCGCCATTAAAAGGTGAAACCGCTTCGGCGCTGCTCCAGCGGCTGGCCCGTGGGCTGTTCGACCCGACGCTGGCCGATGACCACGGCCTGGTGGCGAAGGGGCGCGCCATGTTCGCCGCGGCGCGCGGCCGGCTCGGCGACCCCGCCATCAGCCGGGAGATCGGATCGCTGCTCGGCAATGACCTCGGCCAGATGCGGGTGCAGTTCAATCCGCGCACCCATGTCGTCGAGCCGGTCTATCGCGACGACATGATGGGACTGTGGGATTTCGGCGACGAGGCCGAGGCGGTGATGGACGATCTCGCGCTCGCCGTCGACGCGGCCCGGCCGCGCCGGCAGGACGAGGAGACCGGCCGCAACCGCGACCAGCCGGCTGAAACCGACGACCGCCAGCGCGCCCGCCCGGCGGCCGCGGCGGCGGTCGAGGATGGCGTTCCGGTGGCGCACTATCCGGAATGGGACCATGCGCTCGGCCGCAGGCGGCCGGACTGGGTGACCGTGCTCGAATGCCCGGCGCCGATCACGCCGCCGGCGGCGTCCGGCGGGAGCGATCCGGCGGTCGCGGCGCGCGTCGCGGCGCTGGCGCGCGGCGCGGCGATCGGCCGGCGCCTGTGCCGGCGCGGCCTGCGTGAGGGCGACGGGCTCGACCTCGAGGCCTGTATCGCCGCGGCGGTGGCGCGCCGTGCCGGCCTGCCGCCGGAGGAACGGGTGTTTCACCGGGTGATGGCCGGGCCGCGCGATCTCGCCGTCGTGCTGCTGCTCGACCTGTCGGAATCAACCGCCGATCCGGGCCCCGACGGACGCTCGCTGCTTCAGGTCGAATGTGACGCGGCGGCCATCCTCGCCGAAGCGATCGAGGCGGCGGGCGATGCCATCGCGCTGCACGGTTTCCGCTCCGACGGCCGCGACAAGGTTCGCGCCTACAGGCTGAAGGATTTCGACGAGCCGATGGACGTGGTCATCGGCGCCCGCCTTGCCGGCCTCGCCAGCGGCCAGTCGACCCGGCTCGGCGCCGCCATCCGCCATGCCGGCACGCTGCTGGCGCCGCGCCGGGCGTTCCGGCGCGTGCTGGTGGTGCTGACCGACGGCGAGCCCGCCGACATCGACGTGCCGGATCCCGCCTACCTCGTCGAGGACGCCCGGGACGCGGTCCAGGGCCTGCGCCGCACGGGCATCGACGTCTTCGCCTTCGGCATCGGCCACGGCCCGTTCCGGGCGCTCGGCCGCATCGTCGGCGAGCGCCGGGCGTTGCGGGTGCCCGGCGTCGCGGCGCTGCCGGCGCGGGTGATGCAGCTCTATGTCGATCTCAAGAAATGAGACGACCAACAGGCAGCCAAAGAAGGGGAATTGGTCATGACAAACGGGAGCTTCCGCCATGAACAGCACTAGTCCGAAACAGGCGGGAATCGAGGCGGTCGAACGCCAGGTCGATCACATCCTGGGTGAAGAATACGAACATGAGCCGGTGCCGATGACGGCCCGGCGCAGCCTGTTCTCGGTGACCATGGTGTGGATCGGCTTTCCGATGATCATCACCGGCGCCATGACCGGCTCGCTCCTGGTCATCGGCATGGGTTTCAGCCGGGCGCTCTGGGCCATGGTGATCGGCAATCTCATCATGTTCGCCTATGTCGCGGCGCTCGGGCTGCTCGGCACGCGGCGCGGCACCAATTTCGCGCTGCTCGCCAGCATCGTCTTCGGCCGCAAGGGTTATGTCTTCGCCTCCGGCCTCTTGTCGACGCTGCTGCTCGGCTGGTACGCCGTGCAGACCGGCATTACCGGGGCGCTGGTCAGCAACGCCTATGGGCTGAATTACGTGCTGATGACCGTTGTCGCCGGAGTGCTCTATGTCGGCATCACCTTTGTCGGCGTGCGCGGCCTGCATTGGGTCGGCCTCGTCTCGGTGCCGCTGTTCGTCATCCTCGGCGTCTGGGTGGCGCTCGACGCGGTCGCGCAGACCAGCTGGAGCGCGGTGTTCGCTTATGGCGGCAAGGCCGGCGCCAGCATGTCGATGGGCGTCGGACTGACCGTCGTCATCGCGCTGTTCATCGATGCCGGCACGGTCTCGGCCGACTTCAATCGCTGGGCCAAGGACAGCCGAAGCTCGCTCATCGCGACCTTCAGCGCCTTTCCCTTCGCCAATCTGCTGGCCATGCTGGTCGGCGGCGTGACCACCGCGGCGCTCGCCGTGCCCAACGCCAATCCGTTCGGCGCCGACAACATGTTCGGCTACATGAACGGCAAGCAACTGGCCTGGCTGAGCCTGCTCGCCTTCATCTTTCTCTACATCAATCTCGGCTCGGTCTGCGCCCACTGCCTCTACAACGCGGCCACCGGCTGGTCGCGCATCCTGAACAGCCACATGCGGCTCGCCGCCGTGCTGCTCGGGGCGATCGGCATCGCGGTCGCCGCCGGCAATGTCTGGGCCTTCTTCATCGAATGGCTGTCGCTGCTCGGCATCCTTGTGCCACCGATCGGCGCGATCATCCTGGTCGATCAATATGTCTTCCGGCCGCGCTCGGAGATCGCCGAGGACTGGCGGCCGACCGCCTTCATCGCCTGGGCGGCCGGTTCGGCGGTCGCCGTCCTGGTCGAGACATCGGCGCCGCAATGGTCGACGGCGATCTCGGCCATGCTGGTCGCCGGCCTCGTCTATGCCGCCTTGTGCCTGCTCGCCGGCGAACGGCGCACCGCGCCGGCCAACTGACATGACCGGGCGCGGCAGGGCCTGCCGCGCCCATCACCTGAGCATCGGAGGAGATCGACCATGAGCGATTATCAGACCTATGACCTCGGCGACGTCCGGCTGCAGCGCGGCGCGACGCTGCGCGCCTGCAAGCTCGCCTACAAGACCTTCGGAACGCTGAACCCGGCCAAGGACAATGCCATCGTCTACCCGACCTGGTATTCCGGCCAGCACTACGACAATGAGTGGCTGGTCGGTCCGGGCAAGGCGCTCGATCCCGCGCGCTATTTCATCATCATTCCGAACATGCTGGGCAACGGCCTGTCGTCGTCGCCGAGCAACACGCCCGAGCCCTATGACGGGCCGCGCTTTCCCCAGGTGACGGCCTGCGACAATGTCCGGGCCCAGCACCGGCTGGTGACCGAAAAATTCGGTATCAGGACCTTGCCGCTGGTCACCGGCTGGTCAATGGGCGCGCTGCAGACCTTCCACTGGGGCGCGCTCTATCCCGATATGGTCCAGCGCATCGCGCCGTTCTGCGGCTCGGCCAAATGTTCGCGGCACAATGTCGTCTTCCTCGAAGGCGTCAAGGCGGCGCTGACCGCCGACGCCGCCTGGAACGAGGGCTGGTACGGTTCGGCCAAACCGGCGCGGGGCCTGCGCGCCATGGCGCGGGTCTATGCCGGCTGGGGCTTTTCCCAGGCCTTCTACCGCGAAGAGCTCGACCTCAAGACGCTCGGCTATTCTTCGCTCGAGGATTTCCTCGTGTCCTTCTGGGAAGGGTTTTTCCTGCCGAAGGACGCCAACAACCTGCTCGCCATGTTGTGGACCTGGCAGAATGGCGACATCAGCGACAACGAGCTCTACCGGGGCGACCTGAAAAAGGCGCTCGGCGCCATCACGGCCAAGGCCTATGTCATGCCGGGCGCGACCGACCTCTATTTCCCGCCCGAGGACAGCCAGTTCGAGGTTGCCCATATGCCCAACGCGACCTTCGTGCCGATCCCGTCGATCTGGGGCCATTTCGCCGGCGGGCCCGGCACCAGCCCCAAGGACGTCGACTTCGTCGATCAGAAGCTGCGGGACTTGCTGGCGCGCTGACGCCGGCCTGTTCCAAACTCGGCCGGCGTGCCCGAGGGCACGCCGGTTTCAGCCCTATGCCTTTGATCGGATTGCACTATCGGTTCGAGCAGGCGTGCCGGGACGGCGCCGCGCCAGGTGCCGGCTCTGCGCTGTCCCTTGTCCGAACCGGCGCTTTGGCCTATTGGCGCGCTTTGCTGGTGCCGAAAAGATCCATGAACGCTGCCCCGAAAATCTCCTTCGTCTCGCTCGGTTGTCCCAAGGCGCTCGTCGATTCCGAGCGGATCATCACGCGCCTGCGGGCCGAGGGCTATGAGCTGTCGCGCACCCACCAGGGCGCCGACCTGGTCGTGGTCAATACCTGCGGCTTCCTCGATTCGGCCAAGGCCGAGAGCCTGGCGGCGATCGGCGACGCGCTGAAGGACAATGGCCGGGTCATCGTGACCGGCTGCATGGGCGCCGAACCCGAACAGATTCGTGCCGCCCACCCCTCGGTGCTGGCGATCACCGGTCCGCAACAATATGAGAGCGTGCTGGCCGCGGTCCATGAGGCGGCGCCGCCGAGCCACGACCCGTTCCTCGACCTGGTGCCGCCGCAGGGCATCAAGCTGACGCCGCGGCACTACGCCTATCTGAAGATTTCCGAGGGCTGCAACAACCGCTGCACCTTCTGCATCATCCCGAAGCTGCGCGGCGACCTGGTCTCACGGCCGCTCGGCGATGTCATGCGCGAGGCCGAGAAGCTGGTCGCGGCGGGCGTCAAGGAACTGCTGGTTATCTCGCAGGACACCTCGGCCTATGGCATCGACGTCAAATATGCCGAGAGCCAGTGGCGCGACCGCACCTGGCGGACCAAGTTCCTCGACCTGTCGCAGGCGCTCGGCGAGCTCGGCGTCTGGGTGCGGATGCAATATGTCTACCCCTACCCGCATGTCGACGAGGTCATCCCCTTGATGGCCGAGGGCAAGATCCTTCCCTATATCGACATCCCCTTCCAACATGCCCATCCGGACGTGCTGCGCCGGATGAAGCGGCCGGCGCACCAGGAAAAGACCGCCGAGCGGATCCGCCGCTGGCGCGAGATCTGTCCGGAACTGACCATCCGCTCGACCTTCATCACCGGTTTTCCCGGCGAAACCGAAGACGAGTTCCAGTTCCTGCTCGACTGGCTCGACGAGGTCCAGCTCGACCGGGTCGGCTGCTTCAAATACGAGCCGGTGGCGGGCGCCACCTCCAACGCCCTTGCCGACCATGTGCCGCCCGATGTGATGGACCGGCGCTGGCACCGCTTCATGAAGAAGCAGGCGGAGATCTCGGCAAAGCGGCTGAAGAAGAAGGTCGGCACACGCCAGCAGGTGATCGTCGACGAGGCCGGCCCGACGGTGGTCAAGGCGCGGTCGAAGGGCGATGCCCCCGACATCGACGGCGCGGTCTATATTCACACCAAGCGCAAGCTCAACGTCGGTGAACTGGTCACGGTCAAGATCGACCGTGCCACCGAATACGACCTGCACGCCGCCCTCTGAGCCAGGCTCGCGCGGGGCCCGGTGCTTCCGTTGGGAGAGCCGTCATCCCGGCGTCGCAGGGTGCGATGCACAAAAGTCACACTCGCCCGGAACTCCAGGAAAAGTAACGAGAACGTCATACCGTCCGGCCAGGATGTTTGTTATCGACCCGACACTTGCGCATGACAGGAACATTTCGCAGATGTTCGGAGTTACAGAGGCCGATGATGATCGATAGACGCTTTTTCGTGGCGACAGCGCCATTTGTCCTTGCTGGCTGCGTCACGCAGCGCCAGGAGCTGGCGGACCCTGGCCCACGAATCGATCCGAGCTATCTGCAGATGTATGCGGCGATCGATACCGAGCCCTATCCGATCCCGGCCATCGACCTCAGCGAGGTCGACCCGCGTTTCCTGCGCCAGGAAGTGGCCTATCGCACGTCCGAGCAGCCGGGCACGGTCGTGGTCGATCCGACCGCCCGCTTCGCCTATCTGGTGATGGAAGGCGGCCGCGCGCTGCGTTACGGCGTCGGCGTCGGCAAGGAAGAGGGTTTCAACCTGACCGGCGTCGCCACCATTAGCCGCAAGGCCGAATGGCCGCGCTGGACGCCGACCCAGGACATGATCCGCCGCGAGCCGGAGCGTTACGGCCCGGTCGCCGCTGGCCTCGCCGGCGGTCCGTCCAACCCGCTCGGCCCCCGCGCGCTCTATCTCTATCGCGGCAACCGCGACACCTATTATCGCCTGCATGGCACGACCGAGCCCTGGACGATCGGCACCCAGGTGTCGTCGGGCTGCATCCGCTTCATGAACCAGGACATCATCGACCTCTACGCCCGCGTGCCGAGCGGCACGAAGGCTGTCGTGCTGCCCTCGCGTGGGGGTGCGGCGACGGCCTGATCGCCGGACAGCCCTGCATCCATAGGCCCTGGTTCCGCCCTCGCCTTTCCGCCAGCATGCTGGCGGAAACGAGGTGCGGATGGCTGTTGAACTCAATTCCTTGTCCGCCGTCGATCTGGTGCGCGCCTATCGCGCCCGCAGCCTGTCACCGGTCGAGGTGATCGAAGCCTCGCTGACGCGGCTCGGCACGGTCGACACAGCGCTCAACGCCTTCTGCCTGGTCGACGAAGCCGCCGGCCGGCGCATGGCGAGCGAGTCCGAGGCGCGCTGGCGTCGGGGCGAACCGCTGGGGCCGCTCGACGGCGTCCCGGTGGCGGTCAAGGACACCAATCACGTCACCGGCTGGCCGATGCGTTTCGGCTCGCGCACCATGCCCGACACCCCAAGCCAGTTCGATACCCCCGGCGTCGCCCGGCTGCGCGAGGCCGGCGCGGTGTTCTTCTGCAAGACCACCACGCCGGAATATGGCTGGAAGGGCATTACCCACGGGCCTTTGACCGGCATCACCCGCAATCCCTGGAACCCGGCCAAGACGCCGGGTGGTTCGAGCGGCGGCGCCGCGGTGGCGGTGGCGACCGGTGTCGCCCCGCTCGCCACCGGCGGCGACGGCGGCGGCTCGATCCGCATCCCCGCGTCCTTCACCGGCCTGTTCGGGCTCAAGGCGACCTTCGGACTGGTGCCGAATTTCGCCCATTCGCTCGGCACGCTCGGCGTCTTCGGCGGCTTGACGCGCACGGTCGCCGACAGCGCGCTGATGCTCACCGTGATCGGCCGGCCCGATGGCCGCGACGCCTTCGCCGTGCCGTTCCGCGACGTCGATTATGCCGACGGGCTGGACCGGGGCGTCGAGGGCCTGCGCATTGCCTATGCGCGCGACCTGGGTTTCCCTGATGTCGACGGCGAAGTGGCCGCCGCCGTCGCCGCCGGTGTCGGCGCTCTGTCGCGGGCGGGAGCGGCGGTCAGCGCGGTGTCGCTCGATCTCTCAGGCCTGCGCCGGGTGATGGGCGTGATATGGCGCAGCGGCTATGCCGGCGCGTTGCGCCACCTGACCGGGTCGCAATTGCAGATGCTGGAACCCGAGCTGCTCGAGCTCGTCGTCCAGGCGGGCCGGATCTCGGCCGCCGACCTGCAATGGGCGCAGGACGAGTGCCGGGCCTTGAGCAATCGCATGCAGGCCTTCCATGGCGAGCACGATCTCCTGGTGACGCCGACCATGCCGATCACCGCCTTCGACGCCGGCATCGACACGCCCGACCGTCAGGCCTTTCCGGAATGGTTCGACTGGACGCCCTTCACCTGGCCGTTCAACCTGAGCCGCCAGCCCGCGGCCTCCGTGCCCTGCGGTTTCACCACAGCCGGCCTGCCCGTTGGACTGCAGCTGGTCGGCCCGGCCTTCCGCGAAGACCTGGTGCTGAGGGCGAGCCGGGTGGTCGAACGCGACCTGCCGCAGAAGACGCTGGCCTGGGGCTAGACGCCGTCCGGCCCGAGCGTAGACCCGCTCCCACGAAGACGAGAGAGAGGGTTGAGGCGCCGCGCGCGCCGCCTCCCCCATTCGCCATTCGCCACTCGCTCAGGTGTGAATCACCCGGCCATAGGCGTCGAGCACGCTCTCATGCATCATTTCCGACAGGGTCGGATGCGGGAAGACCGTGTGCATGAGCTCTTCTTCCGTCGTCTCCAGGTTCATCGCCACGACATAACCCTGGATCAGTTCGGTGACCTCCGCGCCGACCATATGCGCGCCGAGCAGTTTGCCGGTCTTGGCGTCGAAGATCGTCTTGACCATGCCATCGGGCTCGCCCAGCGCGATCGCCTTGCCATTGCCGACAAACGGGAAGCGGCCGACCTTCAGCGTGTAGCCGGCCTCCTTGGCCTTGGCTTCGGTCAGGCCGACGGAAGCGATCTGCGGGTGGCAATAGGTGCAGCCGGGGATCTTGGCCTTGTCCATGGCATGGGTGGTGAGGCCCTTGATGGTCTCGACGCAGATGACGCCCTCGTGCTCCGCCTTGTGGGCGAGCATCGGCGGGCCGGCGACGTCGCCAATGGCGAAGATGCCGGGGACATTGGTCCGGCCATAGCCATCGGTGACCACCGTGCCGCGGTCGATCTTCACGCCGAGCGCCTCGAGCCCGAGATTTTCGATATTGCCGACCACCCCGACCGCCGAGATCAGCCGCTCGGCGACAAGCGTCTGCGTCTTGCCCTTGTCGTCCTCGATCGTCGCGGTGATGCCGTTGGCCGATTTGTCGACCTTGGTCACCTTGGTCGAGGTCAGGATCTTGATGCCCTGCTTCTCGAAGCGCTTGCGGGCGAGCGCGGCGATCTCGGCATCCTCGACCGGCAGCAGCTGGGGCAGCACCTCGACCACCGTCACCTCGGCGCCCATGGTGCGGTAGAACGAGGCGAATTCGATGCCGATGGCGCCCGACCCCATGACCACCAGGCTCTTCGGGAAGGTCGCCGGCACCATGGCGTCGAAATAGGTCCAGATCAGCTTGCCGTCGGGTTCGATGCCGGGCAGCACGCGCGGCCGCGCGCCGGTGGCGACGATGATGTTCTTGGCCTGATAGGTGCCGGCCGGCAGGATGCCCTTGGGCGGCGGCGTCTGCGGTTGGACGGCGGGTTTCGCCGGCGCGGAGACCGTCACCTTGCCGACCCCGGTGATCTTGGCCTCGCCCCAGATGACGTCGACCTTGTTCTTCTTCAGCAGGAAGCCGACGCCGTTGTTGAGCTGGCCGGAGACGCCGCGCGAGCGCTTGACCACGGCGGCCGGATCAAAGGTCATGGTGCCGTTCAGCGTCAGGCCATAATCCTTGGCGTGATTGGCGTAGTGGAAAATCTCGGCCGAGCGCAGCAGCGCCTTGGTCGGAATGCAGCCCCAGTTGAGGCAGATGCCGCCGAGATGTTCGCGTTCGACGACCGCAGTCTTCAAGCCGAGCTGGGCCGCGCGGATCGCCGCGACATAGCCGCCTGGGCCGCCGCCGATGACGATGATGTCGTAAGTGGACATGGGATGCCTTTCAGTCTGGCCGAAATTTAAAAGAAGGAGAGGCGCGCGGTCCTTGCGCAATCCTCGTTCATCTCGCCGAACAGCGTGTCGGCCTCGCCATAGGCCTTGTCGAAATCCACCCGCGGCTGCTTGTAGGTTTCGCGCGCAATGGCGAGCAGCTTCCAGGACAGCTGCGTGTAGCGCTCGCGCACGATGTCATCGCGGAAATTGGCGAGGAACGTGCCGAGCGCGCCGAACTTGAAGACCGCCGCCTCGACCTCGCGCTGGACCAGCGGATCGACCACCTCGGGGCCCCGGCCGTGATTGATCGCCGCCTCGTTCATCGCATAGGTGCGCATCTTGATCTGGAAATAGGCGTCGATGATATCGCGGCAGGTGCGCAGATATTCCGCGCGCAGCACGTTGCGCTGGACCACCTCGAGATTGCGGCCATGCGAATAGCTCTGATAGGCGGCGGCCCCGAGCGACAGGCCGGCCAGGCAAAGCGAGACGATGGGCAGTGCGTTGGTGGAGGACGCCATCAGCCGGACGCCTTTTCGAGGATTGGCCGGCCGCCGGCGACGCGCCGCGCGCGGCTGCGGATCAACCACCACTGGATGGCGATGGCCACCAGGCCGGACAGGCCGACCGAGCCGAACAGCGGCAGGTCGGTCCAGGCGAGCGCCAGACCGCCGGACCAGATGTCGTAGGCGATGATCGCGGCCGTCAGCGCGAGCAGGACGGCCGACAGGATGAGCGCGGTGACCGAGATGTTGCGTGGATCGAGCGCGCCGAGATAGACGATGGCGAAGACCACGATGGCGATCGAGGCGACCAGAGCCTCGGCCATGAAGGCCAGGATGAAGGTCTCGTCGCCCGCGGTCTTCTCGGCGATCCAGACGATGATCGCCGAGCCGGCGAGCAGCGAAAGCACGTAAGCGAGCAGGAAGGTCAGGAAGGTCTTCATGCTGCCTGCCCTCGCCTCCGCGTTAACGAGAACCACTCGACGTCATGGTGTCCTGAACCCATTCCGGGCCTGCTCGTCCGTCGGCGCCGGGCGAGCCCGATGGCCTACACCAGCATTCCCATGGGGTTCTCGATATAACCCTTGAACGCCTGCAGCAGTTCGGCGCCGAGCGCCCCGTCGACGGCGCGGTGATCGGTCGACAGCGTCACGCTCATGACGGTGGCCACCGCCGGCGCGCCGTTCTTGACGACGACGCGCTGTTCGCCGGCACCGACCGCCAGGATGGTCGCGTGCGGCGGGTTGATCACCGCGGCGAAGTCCTTGATGCCGAACATGCCGAGATTGGACACCGCCGAGGTGCCGCCCTGATATTCCTCGGGCTTCAGCTTGCGGATCTTGGCGCGGGCGGCCAGGTCCTTCATCTCGTTGGAAATGGTCGACAGCGTCTTGTGGCAGGCATCGCGGATCACCGGGGTGATCAGGCCGCCGGGGATCGACACGGCGACGCCGACATCGGCATGTTTGTGCTTCAGCATGGCGCCTTCGGTCCAGGTGACATTGGCGTCCGGCACGGCGCGCAGAGCCATGGCCAGCGCCTTGATCACCAGGTCGTTGACCGACAGCTTGTAGGCCGGCTTGCCGTCCTTGACGGGGGCGGCCTTGTTGAGCTGCTCGCGCAGCGCCAGCAGCGCGTCGAGTTCGGTGTCCAGCGTCAGGTAGAAATGCGGGATGGTCGACTTCGCCTCGACGAGCCGGCGGGCGATCACCCTGCGCATGTTGTCATGCGGGATCTCTTCGAAACTGCCGGGTTCGAACAGCTTCTTCACCGTCTCGTCGGACATGGAGGGGGCCGGTGCGGCTTTTGCCGGCGCGGCAGCGGCGGGCGCCGCGGCAGGCGCGGCTGCCGCCTTGGCGGTGCCGCCGGCGGCTGCCGCCTTGACGTCGCGCTCGATGATCCGGCCATGCGGGCCGGAGCCGAGCACCTGGGACAGGTCGATGCCTTCGAGCTTGGCAATGCGCTTGGCCAAGGGCGAAGCGAAGAGGCGGATGCCGGAGGCGGCCGCAGCCAGGCTTGCCGGCGCCGGCGGCAGCTTTTCAGCCGATGGCGCCGGGGCTGGAGCCGCCACCGGTGCGGCCGGTGCGGCCGGTGCCGCTGCGGCCTGAGCCGGCGCAGCCGCGGGCTTGGCAGCCGCGGCCCCTGCCCCGCTGCCGACGGTTTTCGGATCCTCGCCTTCGCCGGCGATGACCGCGATCAACTGGTTGACCGGCACGTCCTGGGTGCCCTCGGCCACGACGATCTTGGCGAGCACGCCTTCATCGACCGCCTCGACCTCCATGGTCGCCTTGTCGGTCTCGATCTCGGCGATCACGTCGCCCGCTTTGATCTTGTCGCCTTCCTTCTTCAACCACTTGGCAAGGTTGCCCTTTTCCATGGTCGGCGACAGGGCGGGCATCAGGATGTCGATGGGCATCGGGTCCTCCGGCTCAGGTCCGGTTAGCTGATGGCTGTGGTGGAGCCCGGATCCGACGGCGTGTCGAATTCGGCGTCCAGCATGTTGCGGATGCGCTCGAGGGTCAGGCTTTCGGCCGCCCCCGTTTCCATGGCGTAGATGCGGGCAACGTGGCGGGCGATGTCGGCCAGCGCGATGCCCCAGGCCTGCGGGTCGTCGAAGCTGCGGCGCAGCGAGATATGCAGGCCGCCCTCGACAATGCCGGCGCGCAGGATTTCGACACCGCCCCGGTCCAGGGCGGTCGGCGGAATCTCAAGCGCGTCGAAGGGCATGGTCATGCCCGGCTCCCGGTCAGCGGTAGGTGATCGCCTTGACCGCCTCGATCACGTCGGCGACCGTCGGCAGCGCGAGCTTTTCGAGATTGGCGGCATAGGGCATCGGCACGTCCTTGCCGGAGACCCGGGCTGGCGGCGCATCGAGATAGTCGAAGGCGCGCTCGACCACCCGGGCGGTGATTTCCGCGCCGATGCCGTTCTGCTGCCAGCCCTCTTCCACCGTCACCACGCGGCCGGTCTTCATCACCGAGGCGATGACCGTCTCGGTGTCGAGCGGGCGCAGGGTGCGCAGGTCGATCACCTCGGCGTCGATGCCGAGCTTCTCGAGCTCGGCGGCCGCCTTCAGCGCATAGCTCATGCCGATCGACCAGGAGACGATCGTCACGTCCTTGCCGGCCCGGGCAATGCGCGCCTTGCCGATCGGCAGCACGAAATCGTCGAGCTTGGGCACCTCGAAGGACTGGCCGTAGAGGATCTCGTTTTCCAGGAAGATGACCGGGTTCGGATCGCGGATCGCCGCTTTCAGCAGCCCCTTGAAGTCGGACGCGGTATAGGGCGCGACGACCTTCAGGCCCGGCAGGTGCGAATACCAGGCCGAATAGTCCTGGCTGTGCTGGGCGCCGACCCGGGCGGCGGCGCCGTTCGGTCCGCGGAACACGATCGGGCAGCCCATCTGTCCACCCGACATGTAAAGCGTCTTGGCGGCGGAATTGACGATATGGTCGATCGCCTGCATGGCGAAGTTGAAGGTCATGAATTCGACCACCGGCTTCAGGCCGGTGAAGGCGGCGCCGACGCCGACGCCGGCGAAACCGTGCTCGGTGATCGGCGTATCGATCACCCGGCGCGCGCCGAACTCCTGCAGCAACCCTTGCGTCACCTTATAGGCGCCCTGATATTCGGCGACCTCCTCGCCCATCACGAAGACGGCTTCGTCGGCGCGCATTTCCTCGGCCATGGCGTCGCGCAACGCCTCGCGTACCGTCATGGTGACCATTTCGGTGCCGGCCGGGATCTCGTCCGAAACCGGGGCCGCGGCAACCGGCGCCGGCGGCGCGGCCGGGCTGGTGACGACGGCGGGGGCCGCGACCGGAGCCGGCGCCCCGGCCGGCGGCGCTGCCGCCGGTTTGGCGGCTGCGGGAGCCGAGGCGGCGGCGGCATCTTCGCCATCGGCGAGCAGAACCGCGATCAACTCGTTGACCGGCACGTCCTGGGTGCCTTCGGGCACGACGATGCGGGCGAGGATGCCCTCGTCGACCGCCTCGACCTCCATGGTGGCCTTGTCGGTCTCGATCTCGGCGATCACGTCGCCCGGCTTGACCTTGTCGCCTTCATTCTTGGTCCACTTGGCGAGATTGCCCTTTTCCATCGTGGGCGAGAGCGCCGGCATGAGGATGTTGATGGGCATGGCAGGCTTCCGATCGGGGGTGAAAAGGGATCAGGATCGCGCCGTCGCGACGCCAACCACGAGGGCGGCGGCGAGGGCCGCGAAGAAGACGGCGAAGGCCTTGAAGAACAGCGTCAAATGGGCTCTTGCCTCGAGCGGCATGTGCTTCAGCGACCCGAGCCAGTTGACATAGCGGCTGAACCCGAGGGCGCGGAAGCTCTCGGACCGGTTGGCGACGATCCAGGCGCGGACGAAAGCCAGGGCGGCGACGATCCAGGCGGCCAGGGCCACCGTCGCGACAACCACCGTCAAGATTCCGGTCAGCGTCACCTTGACCACTCTCACTTCAGGATATCGGTCCACAGCTCGGACGGATCCGGCTCGGGGTCGTTGGTGGCGAATTCGGCGCTCTCGGCGACGATGTCGCGCACCGAGGCGTCGATCTTCTTCAACTCGTCCTCGGCGACCTTCCAGGTCTTCAAGAGCCGCTCGCGGACCTGCTCGATCGGATCATGCTCGGTGCGCATCTTCTGCACCTCGTCCTTGGTCCGGTATTTGGCCGGATCCGACATGGAATGGCCGCGATAACGGTAGGTCTGCATTTCCAGGATGTAGGGCCCCTTGCCGGCACGGCACCAGTCCATGGCGCGCAGGCCGGCGGCGTGGACCGCCCGGATATCCATGCCGTCGATCTGCTCGCCCGGAATGGAGAAGGACAGGCCGCGCTTGGAGAAGTCGGTCTGGGCCGAGGCGCGATTGACCGACGTGCCCATGGCATAGCGGTTGTTCTCGATGATGTAGATGACCGGCAGCTTCCATAGCGCGGCCATGTTGAAGCTCTCATAGACCTGGCCCTGATTGGCCGCGCCGTCGCCGAAATAGGTCAGCGAGACATTGTCATTGCCGCGGTAGCGGTTGGCGAAGGCCAGGCCCGTGCCGAGCGACACCTGGGCGCCGACAATGCCGTGGCCGCCGTAGAAATGCTTCTCGGCGGAGAACATGTGCATCGACCCGCCCTTGCCGCGCGAATAGCCGTTGCGCCGGCCGGTCAGCTCGGCCATCACGCCGTTGGCGCTCATGCCGGTGGCCAGCATATGGCCGTGGTCGCGATAGCCGGTGATCACCTGGTCGCCCTGCTTGGACGCCATCTGCATGCCGACCACGACCGCTTCCTGGCCGATATAGAGGTGGCAGAAGCCGCCGATCAGGCCCATGCCATACATCTGGCCGGCCTTTTCCTCGAAGCGGCGGATCAGCAGCATTTCGCGATAGGCGTCGAGCTCCTGCTCGCGTGTCCATGTCGGCTGCTGGGATTGTTTCTTGACCGGTCCGGATTTCGACGCCGTGGTCTTGGCGCCGGCTTTCACGCTCTTCGTCGCGGTCACGGCCATAGGGTTCCCCTGCGCATCAACTGTCAGACGACAGATAGCGCGGCCAGCGGCCCGAGGGAAGCGCGGCCGTCAGGCCATTGTGCAGTGCACAAACCATTGACGCGGCAAGGCAATCAAGGAGTTAACCGGATTTCGGTTCACAAGGCGTCATCAACCGATTTTAGGTTGATATGACGCAGGCGTGACCGGTTGGCTCAACGCCGCCGCTCGATCAGGATCAGTTCGCGCGGGTCGGCGAAATTGAGGATTTCGCGTGCCCGCTGGTCGAGCATGTCGGGATCCAGCGCCTCGGTGCGCATCAGCACCACCCGCCGGTCGACCTCGGCCTTTTCGCGCCGCAGCGCCTGAAGCTCGGTGTTGAGATCGGCGATCTCGGCCAGGAACTGTTGTTTGGCGCGAATGCCGTGATCGCCGTGATAGGCGTGAAAGCCGAAATAGGCGATCATCACCGCGGCCAGCGCGTAGAGCGCGGCAGCTTGCAGAATCCGGTGAAGTCTCGTGCGAATGACCATGGCCGGATCCTGCCCGAATCCGGTTTCGGGAGCGTTAATCGTTCCTGAATTTGGCGAGCCGGCGCACCATGGACGGCCAGGTCGCGGCGATCAGCAGGCCGAGGACGATGGCGACCACGCCGGTGGCGGCGAGCGGGCTCGGGATCTCGCCCAGCACGGGAATGCCGATCAGGGTGCCGAGCACCGGGATCATCGGCGGAAAGCGCGCCGCGGTGGCGACCCCGAGCGTCCGCGTGCCATAGGTCCAGAGCAGCAGGCCAATGGCGACGTTCATGATGCCCTGGTTGACGCCGTGGAAGACGATCGCGCTCCAGGGCGCCGCCGACAGGCCGGGGTTGAGCACCAGGAGATAGACCGGAAGATAGACCATCGACAGGACCGAGACGATCGAGGCACCGACGACCGAGGGCACCTGCCAGCGGCCGCAGAGCCAGGTGAACACGCCCCAGCCGAGGCCGGCCACCACGAAGATCAGGTCGCCGGCCAGCGTGCTCGCGCCCTCGGCCCCGGTCGAGCCGGCAATGGCGATGGCGGCGAGGCCCGACAGCACCACCGCGAAACCGAGCAGAACGCCGCCAGGGATCCGCGCACCCATGCCGAGATAGGCAAGCGTCGTCGCGGTCACCGCCACCATGCCGGGCTGGATCGCCGAGGCATGCGCCGCGGGCGAATAGATCAGGCCGATATTGGACAGCACCGTCAGCGGAAAGCCGCCGGTCAGCACCAGGGCAATCCCTTTGCCCCAGCCAAGACCCGCGCAATCGGCGACGCCGGCCCGGATGAAGAACGGCAGCATGACCGCGCCGGCGAAGATGAAACGCAGCGCCGCTATGTCATAGGCCGACAGATTGCTCGCCAGGCCGAAACGGACCGAGACGAACTGGCCGCCATAGATCGACACGGCGGTGGCCATGGCGATCAGGGCGAGCATGCGGGGGGACAAAGTCGACATTGCAGCGCAGCATTCGCCGATCGCCGCCCGGCTCACAAGGACGCATCGAGCAGGTCGGCCATGCCGGTCTCCGGCCGAGGCGATACGGCGCGCCCTGCTTGCCAGGACTTGGCTGCCGGGACTTGGCTGCCGGGACGATCCAGCGCAACATGGCGCGGATCGCCATGACATGTGGCGGAAATCACTTTGCACTAGACTCATTCGGGACGCACCCGCACGGCAAGCCGGCGCAGGCATCCCTCTGGAGCTCGATAATGACCAAACGCCCCCTGTTCTTCGCAACGCTCGCGGCGCTGGCCGCGCTGACCGTGATGGCCCCGACGGCCGATGCCCAGAAGCGGGCGAACCCGGAACGGGGTCAGGACAGCCAGGCCGCGCCGACCGGTTCGGTCGGCCGGATCACGCCGCAGCAGATGGCCGCCGTGCTGCGCAATCGCGGCTTCCAGGCCGAGGTCCTCAGCGAAAACAACCGGTCGCGGATCCGCACCATGATCGGCGGCCGCCGGGTCACGGTGTTCTTTTATGCCTGCAATGACGGCGGCTGCCAGTCGATCCAGTACCGCGCGCTCTACGAAAAGAACGATCGCTTCACACACGCCTTCGTCAACGCCTGGAACTACGAGAAACGTTTCGCCAAGACCTATCTCGACAGCGACAACGACCTGGTTCTCGAATGGGACGTCGATTTCGACGGCGGCGTCAATGTCGGTTTCATCTCGGAATCGGTGGCGACCTTCCAGACCATGATCAACGCCTTCGATCGGTTCACCCCGCGCGCCAGCAGCGGCGGATCCGCCGGCCGCTCGACCAGTCCTGGTCCGGCCCCTGCGCCTGCGCCCGCACCGGCGGATCCGAGCGCGCCGCCGTCGACCGGCGGCAAGGGCGGCGGCAACCCGACCGAACGGCGGACCTGAGCATTTTTCCGCGGTTCAGCCGAACCTCGGGCGTCAACTGAAAACGGCGGGCCATGGCCCGCCGTTTTTGCGTCATGCGGCGTGATCCGGGCCGATGGCTCAGCCCTTCGACTTCAGCGCGCCGCGGCCGGCATAATGCGCCTGCGGCCCGAGCTCTTCTTCGATGCGGATCAGCTGGTTGTATTTGGCGGTGCGATCGGAGCGGGCGAGCGAGCCGGTTTTGATCTGGCCGCAATTGGTGGCGACCGCGAGATCGGCAATGGTCGCGTCCTCGGTCTCGCCGGACCGGTGCGACATGACCGCGGTGTAGCTGTTGGAATGGGCCATGGCGACCGCCGCCAGGGTCTCGGTCAGCGTGCCGATCTGGTTGACCTTGACCAGGATGGAATTGCCCAGGCCCTGCTCGATGCCCATGGCGAGCCGCTTGGTATTGGTGACGAACAGGTCGTCGCCGACCAGCTGGCATTTGGCGCCGACCAGGTCGGTGAGGATCTTCCAGCCCTCGAAATCGTCCTCGGCCATGCCGTCCTCGATCGTCCGGATCGGATAGTCGGCGACCAGCTTGGCGAGATATTTGGCCTGGGCCTTGGGATCGCGCACCTTGCGCTCGCCCTCGTAGTGATAGGCGCCGTCCTTGAAGAACTCGGTGGCCGCGCAATCGAGGCCGATCACCACGTCGTCGCCGGCCTTGTAACCGGCCTTGTCGATGGCGGTCATGATGAAGTCGAGCGCCGCCTGCGCCGATTTCAGGTTCGGCGCGAAGCCGCCCTCGTCGCCGACATTGGTGTTGTGGCCGTCCTTCTTCAGCGCCGCCTTCAGCGTGTGGAAGATTTCCGAGCCGGTGCGGATGGCTTCCGCAACGGTGGGCGCGCCGACCGGCAGCACCATGAATTCCTGGAAGTCGATCGGGTTGTCGGCATGGGCGCCGCCATTGACGATGTTCATCATCGGCACCGGCAGGACATGGGCGAAGGAGCCGCCGACATATTTGTAGAGCGGCAGGTCACGCGACAGCGCGGCGGCCTTGGCGGTGGCCAGCGACACGCCGAGAATGGCATTGGCGCCGAGGCGGGCCTTGTTGGCCGTGCCGTCGAGCGCGATCATGATGTTGTCGATCTGCACCTGGTTGGTGGCATCGAGCCCGCCGAGCGCGTCGAAGATCTCGCCATTGACCGCGTCGAGCGCCTTGCGCACGCCCTTGCCGCCATAACGCGCCTTGTCGCCGTCGCGCAGCTCGACCGCCTCGTGGGCGCCGGTGGAGGCGCCCGACGGCACCGCGGCGCGGCCCTTGGAACCATCCTCGAGCACCACGTCGACCTCGACGGTCGGATTGCCACGGCTGTCGAGGATCTCACGGGCGATGATGTCGATGATGGCTGTCATTGCGGCCTCTCAGATGGCGGGTGACGGGGCGTCGGCGCGTTCTACAACAATGTCAGCCCCTTTCAAGACAGCGCGCGCACGTGTAGGACCCCGGCCAACGCATAGCCAGACTTCAAAGGAGGTCTCCGATGACCGATCTCATGCTCGGAAAGTCCGTGGCGATGCCGGCCTCGCCCGACGAGGCCGTGCTCGACCGGGTGCCCAATCCGCACCAGGACACCAATTACGTCACGCGCTTCACCGCGCCGGAATTCACCTCGCTCTGCCCGGTCACCGGCCAGCCGGATTTCGCCCATCTGGTCATCGACTTCGTCGCCGATGCCTGGCTGGTCGAATCGAAATCGCTGAAGCTCTACCTGTCGTCGTTCCGCAACCACGGCGCGTTCCACGAGGACTGCACGGTGGCCATCGGCAAGCGCCTGGTCGGCCTGCTCCAGCCGCGCTGGCTGCGCATCGGCGGCTATTGGTATCCGCGCGGCGGCATCCCGATCGACGTGTTCTGGCAGACCGGCGAAGTGCCCAAGGGGGTCTGGCTGCCGGACCAGGGCGTGGCGCCCTATCGCGGACGCGGCTGACGCTTCCTCTGCTACACTGGCGCGTGCGAATCGGGAAAGCCCGCGGGCCATGCTGCTGAGAGCCAAAAAAGCCAAGACCGACGATCCCGACGAGGTGAAGGCGGATGGCCTGACCGACGAGCCGCCGCAGCGGCTCCTGTCGCGGCTGGCGACCTGGGCCGGCGTCGCGCTGATCTGTTCGGGCGCCGCCATCATGGCGGCCCGCACCGAGGGCGGCAGCCAGCGCCTGGCGCGCCTGTTCGAGCCGGCGCCGCCGCCGGTGATCCAGCGCGCCGAAGCGCCGCGGCCGGCCGCCGCCGATCCGCTGATGCTCTATGAGACGCGCCGCCTTGCCGATGCCGTGCGCTCGCTCTCCGCCGAGCGCGAGGCCTTGGCCGAGCGGGTCGCGGCGATGGAGCGCTCGAGCAGCCAGGGCGACGTCACCGCTTCGATCCCGCAACGCGAGCCGCCGGCCGTGCAGGCAGCGCCACGCGAGCCCCAGCCGGTCCCGCGCGACCCTCAGCCGGCGGCCCGCGAGCCGCAAATCGCCAGCACGCCGACGCCGGTGCCGCGGCCGGGCGTGCGCCAGGTCGGTCCATCCGTCGAGGCCACCGCCTCGGTGCCCGCGCCGTCGCCTGCCGCCCAGGAATCGACCGCGATCCGCACCGAATTCGGCGTCGATCTCGCCGGCGAACTGTCGATGGACGCGCTCAGGTCGCGCTGGCAGCAGTTGCGCGCCCAGCACGGCCCCTTGCTCGAGGGGTTGCGGCCGCTCGTCGCCGTCCAGGACGGCGCCCGGCCAGGCACGGTCGACCTCAGGCTGGTGGCCGGCCCACTCGCCAATGCCAATGCCGCGACGCGGCTCTGCGCCTCGCTCGCCACCGCAGGAGTGAATTGCAAACCGGCGGTTTTCGACGGACAAAGGTTGGCGCTAAGGTAGAGCGGGTCCCGGTCGGCCGGAGAAAACCCGCCGGCGAGGGAGGACACGCGCATGGCATCCAGGCCGTTTGCTTGGGAGAAGTCTTATCCGGCCGGCGTGTCGTGGGACACGCCGATCAACATCACGACGCTGGGCGATCTCATCGACGGCGCGGTGAAAGCCCATGGCGAACGGACCGTCTTCGAATTTCGCGACCGATCGATCAGCTATGCCGATCTCGGCGCCCGCGCCGACCAGTTCGGCGCCGCGCTGAAGCGCGCCGGCATCGGCAGCGGCACCACGGTTGCGCTCTACCTGCCCAATACGCCGCATCATCCGATCAGCTTTTTCGGCGCCGCCAAGGCCGGCGTGCGCCTGGCCCATCTGAGCCCGCTCGATGCCGAGCGCGTGCTGGCCTACAAGCTGAAGGATGCCGGCGCCCGGGTGCTGGTGACGACCGACATCGCGCCCTTGTTCGGCATGGCGCTGAAACTGTTCGATGCCGGCCTGCTCGACCGGCTGATCGTCGCGGAAGACGCCACCTGGGGCCCGTCGGGCGTGCCGGTGCTGCCGATCCCGCCGAAACCCGGCATCACCACCTTCGCCCATTTCGTCGAGGGCGCCGTGCCGCCGGCCGCCTGGCCGATCGTCAAGCCGGATGACGTGGCGCTGCTGCAATATACCGGCGGCACCACCGGCATGCCCAAGGGCGCCATGCTGAGCCACGGCAACCTGACCGCCGCGGTGTCGATCTACGAGGCCTGGCAGCAGGCCTTGCCGAACGGCCGGCCGGAAGACGACAAGGTCATCCTGGTGCTGCCGCTGTTCCACATCTATGCGCTGACCAGCGTCATGCTGCGCCAGGTCGCGCGCGGCTCCTGCATGCTGCTGCGCATGCGCTTCGACGCCGAGCAGACGCTCGACGATATCGAGAAGCGGCGGGCCACGGTGTTTCCAGGCGTGCCGACCATGTGGATCGCACTGGTCAATCATCCGCGCTTCGCCAATACCGACCTGTCGTCGCTGGCCTATGCGGCGTCCGGCGGCGCGGCGCTGCCGGTCGAGATCGCCAGGCGCTTCGAGGGCCGCACCGGCATGCGGCTGACCGGCGGCTGGGGCATGACCGAAACCTCGCCGTCCGGCACCAATGTGCCGAATACCGGCGTGCCCAAGCCCGGCACGATCGGCCTGCCCTTGCCCGGCATCGAAATGGACGTGGCCGCCCTCGACGATCCGCACCGCGTGCTGAACACCGGCGAAATCGGCGAGCTCAGGATCAAGGGCCCGAACGTCACCCGCGGCTATTGGAACCGTCCGGAGGAAAGTGCGGCCTCGTTCGCCGACGGCTTTTTCCTCACCGGCGATATCGGCTACATGGACGAGGACGGCTTCTTCTTCATCGTCGACCGGAAGAAGGACATGATCATATCCGGCGGGTTCAACGTCTATCCGCAGATGATCGAGCAGGCGATCTATGAGCATCCGGCCGTTGCCGAGGTCATCGTCATCGGTGTCCCCGACGGCTATCGGGGCGAAGCGGCCAAGGCCTTCGTCTCGCTGCGCGACGGCGCCGAACCGTTCACGCTCGAGGAGCTCAGGGTCTTTCTCGCCGACAAGGTCGGCCGCCACGAAATGCCGGCCGGGCTCGAATTCCGCGACAGCCTGCCGAAAACCACCGTCGGCAAACTGTCGCGCGCCGAGCTGAGAAACGAGATCAAGGCCGCGACCGGCTGACGCCGGCGACCAGTTGACGTCGGCGACCAGTTGACGTCGGCGACCAGTTGACGTCGGCGACCTGGGCCGACCCGGCACGGGCCGCAGCCATGACCGGATCCGGCTTGCTGCTGGCCTGAAGGTCATGCTGAGTGCCGGCCCTGACCCCTGACTTCGCGGAGCGTTCCATGCCAGGCCCGGCCGAGACGCGACGCGCCTATCTGCTGCTCCTGGTCATGCCGCTGTTCTTCTCGTCGAACCTGGTGATCGCCCGCGGCATCGGCGACGCCGTGCCGCCGTTCACCCTGGCCTTGCTGCGCTGGGTCGTGGCGGTGCTGATCCTCCTGCCCTTCACCTGGTCGGCGCTGATCGCGCATCGCCTGGCGCTGAAAGCCAGCTGGCGGCGGATCGCGGTGCTCGGCTTCCTCGGCATGTGGGTCTGCGGCGCGCTGGTCTATATCGCGCTTGGCGCGACCACCGCCACCAACGGCACGCTGATCTACACGACCTCGCCGGTCATCGTGCTGCTGATCGAAACGCTCGTCTTCCGCAAGGCCTTGTCGCCCTGGCGCCTGGTCGGCGTGGTCCTGGCGCTGGCCGGCGTCGCGGTGATCGTGCTGAAGGGCGATCTCGGCGCGCTGCTCAAGCTCGAATTCAACCTCGGCGATCTCGGCATCGCCGCGGCCGCCGCGGGCTGGGCCATCTATTCGGTGGTGCTGAAGGACCAGAAGCTGGCGCGGCTTCCAACCCTTGCCCTGTTCGCCGCCATCGCGATTGCCGGCGTCATCACCCTCGTGCCCTTCGCGCTGTGGGAGACGCTTGGCCGCGGCGGCCTGCCGGCGACGCCAGGCGCCTGGGGCGCGGTGATCGCGCTGGCGCTGTTCTCGGCGGTTGGCGCCTTCTCGCTCTATCAATACGGGGTCAAGATGGTGGGGCCGACGATCACCTCCTGCTTCCTCTATCTGCTGCCGCTCTACGGCGTCGGCATGGCGGTGATTTTCCTCGGCGAAAGCCTGCATTCTTATCATTTTGCCGGCATGGCGCTGGTGCTTGTCGGCCTCGTCGCGGCGACGGTTCCGCTCGACCTGGTCGGCGCGCTGCGCCAATGGCTGGGTCTTGCCAATTCAGATGTGCCTCCACACAAGGGCCCCTCCTCAATGCCGTAATTTGGGCTATAACCGCCCCCACGTTGGATCGACCGTGCCGCCCCGGTGGATCTTCCGCGTCTCGCGACCAAAGCACCCCTGACATGCCTAGCCGCCGTGATTTTATCGAGACCTTGATGGCCGCCCCGGCGCTCGCCTTGCTCGCTCGCCCCGCTGCCGCACAGACACCACCGGCCCCGGCGCCCGCGCCCGCGCCGGCCCCATCGCCGTTGCAGGCCGCGACCGCCGCCGTCTCCGACGGCCAGCCGGTGTCGCGCCAGGCGCTGATCGACTATGCCCGCGAGGTGTCGAAGGCGCCCTATCAGCCGCCGCGCGCCGATATTCCGCGCGCGCTGACCCAATTGACGCTGGAGCAATATCGCCAGATCCAGTTCAAGCCGGACAAGCGGTTATGGGCCGGCGAGAATCGCGGCTTCGCCCTGGACCTGCTGGCGCCCGGCAATATCTTCACCACGCCGGTGGCGATCCGCACGGTCGAGAGCGGCATAATCAGGGACCAGCGCTTTTCCGCCGACCTGTTCGACTATGGCAGCGTGCCGCCGCTGCCGGCCGACGCCGCCCTGCCCTTCACCGGCTTTCAGGCCTTCGCGCCGCTGAACCGGCCGGAGCAGATGAACGAGGTGATGGCCTTCCAGGGCGCCAGCTTTTTTCGCGCCATTGCCCGCGGCCAGACCTTCGGGCTGCAGGCGCGCGGCCTGATGTTGAATGTCGCCGAGCCCCAAGGCGAGGAATTCCCGTCGTTCCGCGCCTTCTGGATCGAGCGGCCGGGCGCCGGATCGACCAATCTGGTGATTCACGCGCTGCTCGATTCCGACAGCGTCACCGGGCTCTACCGCTTCGCGCTGCGTCCCGGCGACATCACGGTCTGCGATACCGAGGTCACGCTGTTCCCGCGCGTCGATCTCGGCCATGTCGGCCTTGCCCCCCTGACCGCCAATTTCCTGTTCGCGCCGAATGACCGCACCAATGTCGACGACGTGCGCGGCGCCGTCCACGACATCAACGGCCTACAGATGTGGAACGGCAATGGCGAGTGGATCTGGCGGCCGATGCACAATCCCGACACGCTGCAGATCTCGGCCTTCGTCGACCAGAACCCCAGGGGGTTCGGCCTGTTGCAGCGCGACCGGCGATTCGAGGCCTTCAACGACCTCGACGCCCGGTTCGAGCGCCGGCCGAGCGTCTGGATCGAGCCGCTCGGCGACTGGGGCCAGGGCCAGGTCCAGCTGATGGAAATCCCTGTCAATGACGAGATGAACCGCAATATCCTGGCCTATTGGCGGCCGCGCCAGCCGCTGGCCAAGGGCGGTGAACATGCCTTTGCCTATCGCATGCATTGGTGCTGGTCGCCGCCGGAGCGGCCGGCTTTGCCCCATGTCGTCGCCACCCGCACGGGCCGGGCTCCGGCCGGCGGCCGGCGGCGGCGCTTCATGGTCGACTTCACGGCGGAGGAATTCGCCGATCCGACCCGCGGCGCCGGCCTGAAGCCCAACCTGACCAATCAACGTGGCCGGATCAGCAATGTCGACGGCCGGTTCGTGCCGGAACTGAGACTCTATCGAGTCGGTTTCGAACTTGACCCCGAGGCTGCTAATCAGGTCGAACTGAGGCTCGTCCTGGAACGCGACGGGCAAGCACAAAGCGAGACATGGCTCTATCGATGGACGCCCTGACGGATCAAACCAGCCTGCAGCAGATCGCCCGGGACAAGGGCGCCATGCCGCAGCCGGCACCGCTTGCCATGCCGGTGGCGCCTTTGCGTGCCTGGCGCAAGCAGGACCAGCGGCCGCTCGCGGCGCCGGACCGGTGGCGCACGCCGTGGTTTTCGCGCGTCATCACCTTTGGCGGCATGGCGGCGATTTCCGGCTTCGGCGGCTACCAGATGTACAAGGTGGTCGAAGCCGGCGGCGTGACGCTGCTCGAATGGCTGTTCATGATCCTGTTCGTGGTCAATTTCTCCTGGATCGCGCTCGCCTTCACCAGCGGCATCGTCGGCATGGGCAATCTCCTGCGCCATGGCATTACCCGAAAGCCGGTCCTGCCCGACAGGTTGACCGCGCGTACCGCCGTGGTCATGCCGATCTACAATGAGAGCCCTGGCCGCGTGTTCGGCACGGTGCAGGCCATTGCCGAGGACGTCATCAAGACCGGCCATGCCGCCTCGTTCGATTTCTTCTTCCTGTCCGACACCACCGACCCGGACATCTGGATCGCCGAGGAACGGGCCTTCGTGGCGCTGCGCGAGCGGCTTTCCGAGATTGGCATCCACTACCGGCATCGCCAGAAGAACACCGCGCGCAAGGCCGGCAATATCGCCGATTTCGTCACCACCTGGGGCGGCAACTACGCCCATATGCTGGTGCTCGACGCCGACAGCGTGATGACCGGCGAAACCATCGTGGCGCTGGCCGACGCCATGGAGAAGGACCCGGATGCCGGCATCATCCAGACCTTGCCGCGGCTGATCAACCGCAACACCCTGATCGCCCGGCTCCAGCAATTCGCCGCCGGCGTCTATGGCCCGCTCTGCGCGGCGGGGCTCGCCGTCTGGTCCGGCCGCGACGGCAATTATTGGGGTCACAACGCGATCATCCGCATGGAGGCCTTCGCCGGCTCCGCCGGCCTGCCGGACCTGCGCGGCAGGCCGCCCTTCGGCGGTCATATCCTGAGCCACGATTTCGTCGAGGCCGGGCTGATCCGCCGCCGCGGCTATGCGGTCTACATGCTGCCGCAGCTCGGTGGCTCCTATGAGGAAAGCCCGCCGTCGCTGATGGATCTGGCGATCCGCGACCGGCGCTGGTGCCAGGGCAACCTGCAGCATTCGCGCGTCATCCTGTCCAAGGGCCTGCATTGGGCGACGCGCCAGCACCTGGCCACCGGCATCATGAGCTACATGTCGAGCCCGCTCTGGCTGATCCAGCTCCTGGTCGGCCTGCTGCTCGCCTTGCAGGCGGCGTTCATCCGGCCGGAATATTTCACCAACCAGTTCACCCTGTTCCCGGCCTGGCCGGTGTTCGACGCCGAACGCGCCTTCAACCTGTTCATCTTCACCATGGTGATCCTGCTGGCGCCCAAGGTGTTCGGCTGGTTCGTCACCCTGCTCAACGGCCCGGCGCGGCGCGGCTCGGGCGGCGCGATCCGGTTGACCATTTCGGCGGTGCTGGAAATCATCCTGTCGGGCCTGCTCGCGCCGGTCATGATGCTGGTCCAGGCCGGCTCGGTGTTCTCGATCCTGTCCGGCCGCGACACCGGCTGGAAGACCCAGCGGCGCGACGACGGCTCGATCCCGCTGCGCTCGATCATCGCGCGGCATTGGCGCCATACGCTGCTCGGCGTGGTCGCCGCGATCGCCGCCTTTTCGATCTCGCCCTATATCTTCGCCTGGATGTCGCCGACCATTATCGGCCTGTGGCTGGCGGTGCCGACCTCATGGGCTTCGGCCTCGGCGAGCCTCGGCTGGGGTCTCAGGCGGCTCGGCCTGCTGCTCATTCCGGAAGAGACGAAGCCGCCGGAACTGGCCGAGCGGGCCCATCGGCTGGGCCTGGAATTCGACGCGCTGGGCCTGGAAGACCGCAAGGCGCTCGATCTCGTCCATGGCGACGACCGCTTCCGGGAGCTGCATCAGCAGATCATCCAGGTGCCGCCGCCGCGCGTTCGCGGCCGGATCGACACCGACCGGGTGATCGCCGAGGCCAAGCTCACCGACGCCCAGTCGCTTGATGACGCGCGGCAATGGCTGTCGGGCCGCGAGACCGTGCTGGTGCTGCACGACCGCGCCCTGATCGCCCTGCTCGCCGCCCTGCCCGAATCCGGCTCCAAGGCGGCCTGAACACGTGATGCCGCTCCACGGCGGTCACGACGGGTTGATTTTGTGCAGACAAGTCGTGGATGCCCGGGACAAGCCCGGGCAAGACGATGTGTTGACCTCACGGTGTGCTGGGCCATGGCGCAGGTCCTGCGCCGGGTTGATCCAGGGCCCGCCGCCGGGAAGAAGCGCTCGTCTTGGCCGGGCTTGTCCCGGCCATCCACGACTTAGGCCGCAAGGCCGATCGCCGTCTGGCTCTAGGTGCGCTGCACAAAAACCATGCAATAGGCCGCCACCAGTCTGGGCAGGACGTCGTCATCGATTCGCCGGCGCATGTGCAAAATGAACGCTATCACCTTGGTATCGTTCATCGATCCAATCAATTGAGCCGTCTGGCACCGGCCTTGCTTGGGACAGTCTGATCTTTCTAGGCCGCCAATGACGCCGGCCCCTCGCTTGTCCAAACGGGGATCGGATGTCTCAGGATTTCAGCGCTGATCAGAAGCGCTATCTCGAAGGATTCGTGGCCGGCGCCGCCGCGTCACGGGCGGTCGGAGGCCTTGGCGCCGCTCCGGCCCAGACCGGACCGGCCGGCGCGAGCGGGCCGGACGCGGAGCATATTGCCGCGCAGGATGCCCAGGTCGCCGCCGGCAAGAAGCTGGTCGACCAGGAGAAGTGGAAACGCGAGCAGCATCCTTTCGAGGCTTATCGCCGGCTCGCCCGGGAGACCGCGACCGGCAAGCTGCCGGCGCCCGCCGACAATTTCCGCTGGCGCTATTTCGGTCTGTTCAACGTCGCGCCGGCGCAGGACAGCTTCATGCTGCGCATGCGGCTGCCGAACGGCATCGTCAAGGCGCATCAGCTGGAGGGCGCGGCGGCGCTGGCCGCGCGGCATGGCGGCGGCTATCTGCACGTCACCACCCGCGCCAACCTGCAAATGCGCGAAATCGCGCCGGAAAGCGCCGAGCCGCTGCTGGAAGAGCTGATGGATCTCGGCATCGTCGCCAGGGGATCCGGCGCCGACAATATCCGCAATGTCACGGGTTCGCCGCTCGCCGGCATCGACGGGCAGGAATTGCTCGATACCCGGCCGCTCTGCCGGCAATGGCACTTTCACATCCTGTCCGACCGCACGCTCTATGGCCTGCCGCGCAAGTTCAACGTGTCGTTCGACGGCGCCGGGGTCTCGCCGGCGCTGGAAGAAACCAATGATATCGGGTTCCAGGCGGTCGATGTGGGCGACGGCGCAGGCGTCGCGCCCGGCATCTGGATGCGCATCGTGCTCGGCGGCATTTCCGGCCATTCCGACCTCGCCCGGCCAACCGGCGCCTTTTGCCGGCCGGACCAGGCAACCGCGATCGCGGACGCCATCGTGCGCGTCTTCATCGATCATGGCGACCGCTCGAACCGCAACAAGGCGCGGCTGAAATATGTGCTGGATGCCTGGGGTTTCGATCAATTCATCGCCGCCGTCGAGGCCAAGCTCGGCCGCAAGCTCGACCGGATCGACGAGGCCTGTATCGCGCCGCGCCCGCCGACCGATCGCTACGCCCATGTCGGCGTGCATGCCCAGAGGCAGGCTGGCCTCAACTGGATCGGCGTGGCGCTGCCGGTGGGCAAGCTGACCCGCGAACAGGCCAACGGCATTGCCGGCCTGGCGCGGGCCATGGGCGACGGCGATATCCGCCTCACCGTCTGGCAGAACCTGATCCTGTCGGGCGTGCCCGACGCCAAGGTCGCCGCGGCCGAGGCCGCGATCGCGGCCTTGGGATTGTCGACCCGGGTGACGCCGATCCGCGCCGGCCTGGTCGCCTGCACCGGCAATGCCGGCTGCAAGTTCGCGGCCTCCGACACCAAACGCCACGCCTTGGAGATCGCGGACCACGTCGAGGCCCATGTCGCGATCGACGTGCCGGTCAATATCCACCTGACCGGCTGCCATCACTCCTGCGCCCAGCATTATATCGGCGATATCGGCCTGATCGGCGCCAGGGTGGCGGTCAACGAGGATGGCGACACGGTCGAGGGCTACGACATCGCGGTCGGCGGCGGCTTTGCCGAGAATGCCCGCATCGGCCGCGTCCTGTGGAAGGCGGTAAAGGCGACCGATGCGCCGCGCCATGTCGAGGCGTTGCTCCAGACCTACCTGGCCCACCGGCACGATCCCCAAGAGAGTTTCCAGGCCTTTACCCTGCGCCATGACATGGCGGCGCTGGACGACCTGGTGGCGCCGGCGCTTGCAGGTTGCGCAGCCCAAGGCGCCAAGGAGGCCGCGGAATGACCGCCCAGCCCGTCACGCCGATCCTGTCGCTGATTCCCGACAATGCCCCGTTCTCGCCCGAGCAGCGGATATGGCTCTCCGGCTTCTTCTCGGCCGCGCTGGCGCCCGGCGGCGCCCCCGGCGCGGTCGCCATCGACACGCCGCCCGATGTCGCCGGTGCCGTGCTGGCCTCGAATGACGACGCACCGTGGCACGACCCGTCCATGGCGATCGAGGCACGCATGCAGCTCGCCGAGGGCAAGCCGATCGCGCCGCGCCTGATGGCCGCCATGGCGCAGCAGGACTGCGGCCAGTGCGGCTATAACTGCGCCGACTATGCCAATGCGCTGGCGGTGAAATCCGAGGAGCGGCTGAACCTCTGCGTGCCCGGCGGCAAGGAAACGCTGCGCATGCTGAAGGCCCTGTCGCCGGATATCGGGGCGGTCGCCGCACCCGGGAAAGCCAAGGCGGGCGCGCAGGCGGCCGGTGACGGTGACGCACCAGCACCGTCGAATGCGCCATCGAGTGCGCCGTCGAATGCCCCCCTCGGCCGCTCGCGCGAGGCGCCGGTCGAGGCGCGTTTCGTTTCGCGCAAAAGGCTCAATGCCGAGGGTTCGGAAAAGGAAACCTTCCACGTCGAGTTCGACCTGACCGACAGCGGTCTCGACTATGTCGTCGGCGATGCCTTCGGGCTGCTCGCCCGCAACGATCTCGGCCTGGTCGACCAGATCATCGCCATGCTCGGCGCCTCGCATGTCACGGAGGTGCGTGGCAAGGCGCTGCGCGACGTGCTGACCGAGGACGTCTCGCTGGCGCCGGCGCCGGACACGCTGTTCGAGCTCATCTCGTTCCTGACCGGCGGCGCCCAGCGCGCCCGGGCCCGGGCCCTGGCGACCGGCGAGGATCCGGACGGCGATGCCGCGACGCTGGACGTGCTGGCCGTGCTGCAGAAGTTTCCGGGCGTCAGGCCGCATCCGGAGGCCTTTGTCGAGGCGCTCGAGCCCTTGCAGCCCCGGCTCTATTCGATCTCGTCCTCGATCAAGGCCAATCCGGGCCGGGTCTCGCTGACCGTCGACGCGGTGCGTTATGTCGTCGGCAAGCGCCGCCGCATGGGTCTCGCCTCGACCTATCTCGGCTATCGGGCCGAACCCGGCCAGACGATGAAGGTCTATGTCCAGCGCGCCCACGCCTTCGCGCTTCCGGCCGACCCGGCGACGCCGGTGATCATGGTCGGCCCGGGCACCGGCGTGGCGCCGTTCCGGGCCTTCCTGCAGGATCGCTGGGCCGACAAGGCGGCCGGCCCCAACTGGCTGTTCTACGGTCACCAGCGCCAGGCGACCGACTTCTTCTATGCCGACGAGATGGCCGCGATGAAGAAGGCCGGCGTGCTGTCGCGCCTGTCGCTCGCCTGGTCGCGCGACGGCGCCGACAAGGTCTATGTCCAGGACCGCATGCGCGAGAACGGTGTCGAGCTGTGGCGCTGGCTTGCCGACGGCGCCCATTTCTACGTCTGCGGCGATGCCAAGCGCATGGCCCGCGACGTCGAGGCGGCGCTGGTCGACGTGGTGGCCAAGCATGGTGCGCGCTCGATCGACGAGGCGGTCAGCTTCGTCCAGGCCTTGAAGAAGGCCGGCCGCTACCAGGCCGACGTCTATTGAGGCCGCCGATGACCGCGCCGCGCCGCCCCGAACCGACACGTACAGGCCGCATGGCGCCGCTGGCGGTGCTGCCGGTGTTCCTGAAACTCAGCGGGCGCCGGGCCATCGTTGCCGGCGGCGACGCGGCGGCCGTCTGGAAGGCCGAATTGCTGGCCGCGGCCGGCGCCCATGTCACCGTCCATGCCGAAGCGCCGGGCCCTGACATGGTCGCCCTGGCGAGCGGCCGCCCGGCGGGCACCATGACGCTGCTCAGGCACAGCTGGACGCCCGATGTTTTCGCCGGCGCAAGTCTTGCGGTCGGCGCCATCGAGGACGAGGTCGAGGCGCGCGCCTTCCGGGATGCCGCCCGTGCCGCCGGCGTGCCGGTCAATGTCGTCGACAAGCCTGAACTCTGCGATGTCCAGTTCGGCGGCATCGTCAATCGTTCGCCACTGGTCATCGGCATCTCCACCGATGGCGCGGCGCCGGTCTTCGGCCAGGCGGTGCGGGCCCGGATCGAGGCGATCCTGCCGCAGGGACTGGCCCGCTGGGCGCTGGCGGCCAAGGCCTGGCGCCGGCAGGTGCAGGCAAGCCGCCTGCCCGTCCATGCCCGCCGGCGGTTCTGGGACCTGTTCTCTAGGGCCGCGCTGGACCGGCCCGATGCGACACCCGGCAGAGATCAGGCCGAGCACTTGTTCGAGGCCGCGGCCGCGGCGCTGACGGCGCCGGCCGGCCGGCTGATTCTGGTCGGCGCCGGGCCGGGAGACCCGGAACTCCTGACCATGAAGGCGGTGCGTGCGCTGCAATCGGCCGATGTCATCGTCCATGACGACCTGGTGGCGCCCGCCATCCTCGATGTCGCCCGCCGCGAGGCGCGCCGGATCAGCGCGGGAAAACGCGGGCACGGTCCCTCCTGCAATCAGGCCGAGATCAATGCGCTGGTGATCGGGCTGGCGCGCCAGGGCCAGCGCGTGATCCGGCTGAAATCGGGTGACCCGATGATTTTCGGGCGGGCCGGCGAAGAGATCGCCGCGGCGCGGGCCGCCGGCATTGCGGTGGAGGTGGTGCCGGGCATTACCGCGGCCCAGGGCGCGGCGGCCAGCCTCAGCCTATCGCTCACCCATCGCGAGCATGCCCGCCGGCTGCAATATGTGACGGGCCATGGCCGTGACGGCGGCCTGCCTGACGATCTCGACTGGCAGGCGCTGGTCGACCCGGCCGCCTCCACCGTCGTTTACATGGCCGGCAAGACCTGGGTCGATATGGCCGAGGCCCTGCTGCGCCAGGGGCTTCGGCCTGACATGCCGGCCGTTGCCGTGGTCAATGCGACCCGCGCCGACGAAATCGTCATCAGGGCCTCGGTTGCGACACTCGCCGCGCGTCTGGCGGCCGAGCGGTTTGCCGGACCTTTGCTCATTCTTTATGGCGAGGCCTTCGGTGCGGATGCGGTCGCCGGCGCTGCGGCGGCAGCCGCGATCCCGGGGTCCTTCACCTTGCCCTCGCGCGTCGCGGCAGCGCCTTTTTCTTGACAAGCCGGGTGCGACCTGTCACATCCGCGGCCAATCAGCCGACGGCGACGCGGCGGGCACGGGCCTGCTATTCCCATCGTTCGGCGACGCTTTTCTCGCGAGGACGAACATGGCCAAGGCTGCCACCATCAAGATCAAACTCGTGTCGACCGCGGATACCGGCTTCTTCTATGTCACCGAGAAGAACTCGCGTACCATGACCGACAAGCTGTCGAAGAAGAAGTACGACCCGGTCGTGCGCAAGCATGTCGAGTTCAAGGAAGCCAAGATCAAGTGATCGCGGGCCCTCCGGGCCTTTGGACTTCGTGAAAGCGCTCCGGTTTCGGGGCGCTTTTTGTTTGTGGGGCCGCCGGCGCGTTCAAGGGGCCGGGGCGTCGTTCCGCGACACATGACACCGGTATTCGCCCTGGGATTGTCGTGATGGCGAAGCCGCGGTGGCCGGCCGGGCAATGTCGACAGGGAGAGGCCATCCCTATCCTACCCGACCGGCCGACCCTACGGACCCAGGAAATGCGGCGGACCTGAGCACTCCGCAGGGTGTTGCAACCCAGCGTGACGGACCGCCTCTTCGCGTGTCTGGAAGAACGGATCCGATCTTGAGCAAGCCTAGCCGACGCGAGCCGCGGCTTCAATGCAACCGGGCGTCGGCGAGCCGTAAACCTCTTCTTAACCTAAAGAGACAGGGTTTACGGGCGGCCGATATCGTCAGGCGGCGTCGAGCACGACCCGGTTGCGGCCGTCACGCTTGGCCCGGTAGAGCGCCTGGTCGGCGCGCTTGACCAGGACATCCGGCCCCTCGTCGCTCGGCTGGCGCTGGGCCATGCCGATCGACACCGTGATGTCGATGGCGCGGGCGCCCTTCTGGATCGGAAACGGCTCGCCGGCGACCCGGGCGCGGATCCGCTCGGCGACGATCGAGGCGACGCCGGCATCGGTGTCCGGCATGATCACGACGAATTCCTCGCCGCCGAGGCGGCAGGCGAGATCGATGCCGCGGACGTTCTTGCGCACCCGCGCGGCGAATTCACGCAGCACCTCGTCGCCCGCGTCATGGCCGTGGGTGTCGTTGACCGATTTGAAGAAGTCGATGTCGAGGATCAGCACCGACAAGGGCTTGCCGCGCTGGGCGGCCTGTTCGACCAGCGTGCCGAGATGCCGTTCCATGTAGCGGCGGTTATGCAGCCCGGTCAGGCCGTCGGTGATCGCCATTTCCATCGACTGCTGGACATTGTCGCGCAGCCGCTCGGTGTAGCGCTTCTTGCGCACCTGGGTGCGGATCCGCGCCGACATCTCGTTGCGATCGATCGGCCGCATCAGATAGTCGTTCACGCCGATCTCGAGGCCGCGCATCAGGCGCGCATCGTCCTCCGGCTCGGCAATCACCAGGATCGGCAGGCCGCGGGTGCGGTCGAGCGAACGGATCTGCGAACAAAGCCTGAGCGGATCGAAATCGGCCAGGCTGAGCGACACCATGATCAGGTCGTAATCGCCTTCGGCTGCGCGGAACAAGGCTTCCTGGGCCCGCGATTCGACATCGACATGCTGCTGGTTGCGCAGCGCCTGGACGATGCGGTCGTACGAGGAGGCGCGGTCGTCGACCACCAGGATGCGGCCGTTGAGACCGGTGTCGGCGGCCGCCTCGACCAGCGGGTCGCTCATGCCGATTTCCCTTGAGGTCACCGCGCGCATGCGCAGCTCGTCCTGGATCATCTTCAGCCGGACCAGCGAGCGCACGCGCGTCACCAGGGCGAGGTCGTTGACCGGCTTGGTCAGGAAGTCGTCGGCGCCGGCCTCCAGGCCCTTGACCCGATCGGAGGGCTGGTCGAGCGCCGTCACCATGATGACCGGGATATGATGGGTCGCCGGATTGGCCTTCAGCCGGCGGCACACCTCGAAGCCGTCCATGTCGGGCATCATCACGTCGAGCAGCACGATGTCGCACTGCGCCCGTTCGCAGATCGACAGCGCCTCGGGGCCGGACATGGCGGTGATGACGTCGAAATATTCGGCTGAAAGGCGCGCCTCGAGCAGCTTCACATTCGCCAGGATGTCGTCAACTACAAGGACCCGCGCGGTCATGGTGTTGCTTCCTCGGCTGTCAGGCCGCTCCCAGGAAATGTCGGACGGTCTCGATGAACTTCGC
The DNA here is from genome assembly GCF_005144885.1 of Phreatobacter stygius. NCBI lineage: Bacteria > Pseudomonadati > Pseudomonadota > Alphaproteobacteria > Hyphomicrobiales > Phreatobacteraceae > Phreatobacter > Phreatobacter stygius. The sequence goes on along the minus strand of NZ_CP039690.1, from coordinate 6,458,090 downwards.
AACCGAGATGGGCTTGGACAGATAGGCCTCGCAGCCGCCCGCCCGGATCCGCTCCTCGTCGCCCTTCATGGCGAAGGCGGTGACCGCGATGACGGGAATGTGCTTGATCGTCTCGTCTTCCTTGATCCAACGAGTGACATCCAGCCCGGAGACTTCAGGCAACTGGATATCCATCAGAATCAGATCGGGCTTGTGGCTGCGCGCCAGCGCCAGCGCCTCGGTGCCGTTGCGGGTCTGGATGGTCTGATAGCCGTTGGCTTCCAGAAGATCGTGGAAGAGCTTCATATTGAGCTCGTTGTCTTCCACGATCATGACGGTCTTGGACATCGAGGCACTCGCATCACGGGCCGGTTCGGCATGGTTGCCCGACCTTGCCGGATAGCAGACAAGCTAACCGGGATTCCTTTCAGAAAGGCAAACCATGACGCAACGTCGCGACGAAGGCGCCCGGGAGGCCGCGGAAGCGCTGGCCGTGCGGGCACTCGGCTTCCTGGCTGCCGAGCCGGAGCGGCTGGACCGCTTCCTGGCGCTTGCCGGCATCGACATCGCGGCGATTCGCGACGCCGCCGGCCAGCCCGGCTTCCTGGCGGCGATCATGGACTATCTGATGACCGATGAACCGCTGCTGCTGGCCTTCGCGGCGAACGAAGACCTGAAGCCGGAGGCGGTCGTCCGCGCCGCCCATGTGCTCGGCGTGGTGCCCTGGGAACGTGGTTACGCCTGAACCCTCGTCTCCGCTCTTGCCGCTGTTCCTCTTGCAGGGCTTGCCCTTGCAGGACTTGCGGCCGAGGCTCAGAATCACCCGATGGCCATTCTCGCGTTCTGCCGCGACTGTTTCACGGCGTCGGCGGCGCAGGCGGCGCGCTGTCCGGCCTGCGGGTCGCCGCGAATCGCCCGGCATGCCGAACTCGACAGCCTGTCGATCGCCCATATCGACTGCGACGCCTTCTACGCGGCGATCGAGAAGCGCGACAATCCGGCGCTTGCCGACAAGCCGCTGATCGTCGGCGGCGGCAAGCGCGGGGTCGTGTCGACCTGCTGCTATGTGGCGCGCATCCACGGCGTGCGCTCGGCCATGCCGATGTTCAAGGCGCTCGCGCTCTGTCCCGAAGCGGTGGTGGTCCCGCCCAACATGGAGAAATATGCCCGCGTCGGCCGCGAGGTCCGCGAGGCCATGCGCGCCTTGACGCCGCTGGTCGAGCCCTTGTCGATCGACGAGGCCTTTCTCGACCTGACCGGCACCGAGCGGCTGCATGGCGCGGCCCCGGCCCTGGTGCTGGCCCGTTTCGCCCAATCGGTGGAACGCGGCATCGGCATCACCATTTCGGTCGGGCTCTCGCATAACAAGTTCCTCGCCAAGATCGCCTCCGATCTCGACAAGCCCAGGGGCTTCGCCATTATCGGCCGGGCCGAAACCCTGGATTTCCTGGGCGCCAGGCCGGTGTCGCTGATCTGGGGGGTTGGCCGGGCCCTGCAGGAGACGCTCGAGCGCGATGGCCTGAAGCGGATCGCCGATCTCAGGCGCTTCGACGAGGCGGAGCTGATGCGCCGTTACGGCGCCATGGGCTTGCGCCTGGCGCGGCTCGCGCGCGGCGTCGACGACCGCAAGGTGTCGCCCGACGAAGAGACCAAGTCGGTCTCGGCGGAGACGACCTTCGATTTGGACATTCGCGACGCCCGCACGCTGGAGAAGCGGCTGTTTCCGCTGTGCGAGAAGGTGTCGGCCCGGATAAAGGCGCAAGGGTTTGCCGGCTCGACCGTGACGCTCAAGCTGAAAAGCGCCGATTTCAAGCTGCGCAGCCGGTCGCGGACGCTCGGTTCGCCCACCGTGCTGGCGGCGCGCCTGTTCGATGTCGGCCGCGACATGCTGATGAAGGAGGCCGACGGCACCGCCTATCGGCTGATCGGCATTGGCCTGTCCGATCTCACCAGCCTCGACAAGGCCGATCCGGCCGACCTGGTCGACACCTCGATCGCCCGCAACGTCAAGGTCGAAGGCGCGGTCGACGCGCTGCGCGCCAAGTTCGGCAAGGCGGCGGTGGTCAAGGGCATTACGCTGGACGACTAGAGCGAGTGGCGAGCGGCGAATGGCGAGTGGTGCGCGACGGCGGCGCATCAACCCTCGCCCGCGTCTTCGCGGGAGACGGTGGCCGCGTCGATGCCGGACGAGCATTTCGGGTGCAGGTGATGGGCGGGGTGCGATTCTAGACCCTCACCCGGCGCCTCATAGCGAGTGCGAACGCGAGATGCGTTCGCGCTCGCTATGCGCCGCCACCCTCTCCCGCAAGCGGGCGAGGGTTTGCGCGCACAGCGGTCGCAGCTTCGCCCACGCTCGGCCGCCCTGCCCGGCTCAACTCACCGGTGTCCACCAGTCGATCCTGGTCAGCCGCCGCCCAGCGAGGGCCATCGAAAGCGGCGCAACGCCGGCGCCAAGAGCCGTGCTGGCCGGCAGTCTCTGAAATGGCGGCAGACCGACGACATTCATTAGTGCATCTAATGAGGGTTATTGCATCTAGATGTCTAATCGAGGAATGCCCCTGAGGATAGCATGAGGTCTGTCTAGCGAAGAAAAAGGAACCGACCTTGAACGCCTGGAAGCGTCTGTCCACGCCGCTGCTTGTATCGGCATGCCTGTTTGCGCCGCCTGCAGCAACAGCCCAACAGGCGAGCCGGTCCGGGCCTCTTGTCATTCAGGAGCAAGGCAGCTTCGCGGTCGGCGGGACCGTATCGAGCACCCCGGGAACCTACGACAACAACACCCCAACGGCAGCAGGTCAGAGCCTGCACGGCGATCATCTCTACGCCTTCTATCAGGTGCCGCAGAACCCGCGGCCGCTGCCGATCGTCATGTTGCACGGTGCCTATCAATCAGCGCGGAGCTGGGAAACCACGCCGGATGGCCGGGAGGGCTTCCAGACCATCTTCCTGCGCCGCAATTTCTCGACCTACCTTGTCGATCAACCTCGCCGCGGCCGAGCCGGCAACAGCACCGTCGCCACGACGATCGAGCCTGCGCCTTATGATCAGCTCTTTTTCGACCAGTTCCGGATCGGAACCTGGCCCAACCATTTCGACGGCGTGCAATTCGACCGCAAGCCCGAGACGCTGAACCAGTTCTTCCGCTCGGTCACGCCCAATACCGGGCCATACGATGCCGGGGTTATCTCGGACGCGATCTCAGCCCTGTTCGACAAGATCGGCCCCGGCATTCTCTTCACGCATTCCCAGGCCGGCGGGCCGGGCTGGCTGACCGCGATCAAGAACCAGAACGTCAAGGCGATCGTCTCGTTCGAACCCGGCAGCGGCTTCGTCTTCCCGGCAGGCGAACTGCCCCCGGCGATGCCGAGCGCGGCGGGACCGCTGGCGCCGGAGCCGGTAGCGCCGGAGGATTTCCGGAAACTCACCCGGATCCCGATCCTGATCTATTACGGTGACAACATCCCCACCGAGCCGACCGCGCGCCGTGGCGAGGACAATTGGCGGGTGCGTCTGGCCATGGCCCGGCTGTGGGTTGATGCGGTCAACCGCCACGGCGGTGATGCCCGACTGGTGCACCTCCCGGCGATCGGCATTCGCGGCAACACCCACTTCATCTTCTCCGACCTGAACAATGCCGCGATCGCCGATCTGGTGTCGACGTTTCTCCGCGAGAAGAAGCTCGACTGACGCGCAGCGGCGCCGGGTGCGTCTGCATCCCCCTTTCGCACGCGCGGCACTGACAATTCACACCATACGAAGGAGTTCGCATTGGCCACCGAAGTCATCAACGAACAGCGACGCGAGTTCCTCGGAACCTCCGCTCTGGCTCTTTCGACAGTCGTCGTCGGAGCTTCAACCATGACCAGTTCAGCATCCGCCCAATCCACCGCTGCCAAGGAGCCGGCGGTCATCGGATATCCGAACCGGAAGGGCGTCACGATCGAGCGTGTCACCTATCCGGCCCGGAACATGGGGACGACGATCGTCGCCAACCTGTTCAAGCCCGCCGGCTTCAATACGAACCGCAAATATGCGGCGATCGTCGTGACCCATCCGTTCGGTGGCGTGAAGGAGCAGACTGCTGGTCTTTATGCCCAGCATCTCGCCGAACTGGGCTTTGTCACGCTCGCCTATGATGCTTCCTATCAGGGCGAAAGCGGCGGCGAGCCGCGCCTGATGGAAGTGCCAGCACAGCGCCTCGACGATATCAGTTGCGCGATCGACTTCCTGGTGAAGCATCCGCAGGTCGATGCCGGGCGGCTCGGGTCGCTCGGCATTTGCGCCGGGGGCGGCTACGCGATGTGCAATGCCCAGACCGAGATGCGGGTGCGGGCCGTCGCGACAGTCAGCATGTTCAACCTCGGCGAAGCCCGCCGCGAGGCGATGGGCAACCTGACCTACGAGCAGCGGATCGAGCGCCTGAAGCAGGCCAGCGCGGCACGGTCCCGCGAAGCCCGCGGCGAGCCCGTGACTTTGGTGCCGGTCGTACCTGAATCGCCTGCCGCGTTTACCGACAGGACGCCGGATCTCTATCGGCAGGGCTACGAATACTATGTCACGCCGCGGGCGAAGCATCCAAATTCGCCCAACCGTTACATGCTCTCCAGCCTGCCCTTGCAGATGGCCTTCTTCCCCTTCGATCAGGTCGAGACGATCACGCCGCGCCCGATCCTGATGATCGTGGGCGAGAAGGCCGACACCAAGTTCTGGAGCGATGAGGTGCTCGCGAAGGCGCAAGAGCCAAAGGAGCTCTTCGTCGTCAACGGCGCCACGCACATGGACATGTACGACAAGCCGCAATTCGTGACGCCGGCCGTCGCCAAGCTGAACGCGTTCTTCGGCCAGCACCTCGCCTTGGCCTGATCCGCCGCCTCATGCCGCTGGTTGGCCGGGACTGGGCATTCGCACGTCCGTTGCCAATTCAGGTCCAGACATTCAGGAGAGACACGTTGAACCATTTCGCCCGGAACCTGCTCATCGCCGGCGCTGTCCTGCTGACCGGAGGTCTATCCAATATGGTTCTCGCTCAAACGCAGGCGCCAGCCGCTTCCGCGACTGCCGCCGCCCAGCCGCAGTCGCGCGCGCAGCAATTGATGGGGGCCATCGCGCCCAAGCTGGCAGAGCTCACCGACAGCGTGCTCTATGGCGATATCTGGCAGCGGCCCCAACTCTCAAAGCGGGATCGCAGCCTGATCACGGTGGCCGCGCTGATCGCGTTGAATCGTCCCGACCAGCTTCGCTCCCACCTCGCGCTGGCGCGCCAGAATGGCGTGACCGAGGACGAACTGGTCGAGACGATCACCCATCTGGCCTTCTATGCGGGCTGGCCGAATGCAGTCTCGGCTGTCGCGGTGGCCAGGGACGTCTTCCAGAAAAACTGAAACCCGTCTTGGGACGGCAATGCGCGGACCCGCACCCGGTCGGCGATGTGGCGCCATCAGCATTTCAGGGGATTCGAATGAAGGCGATCACGCTCACTCTCTCCGCGCTCCTTGCCTTTGCTTCGGTGGCTCTGGCCCAACCTGAGCAGGCGGTCGTCGTCACCGGCGCCGGATCGCAGCCGTCCGGTACAGGCTCCGCCGACAATTTCACCGGTTCGGTGCGTGTCGATTCCCGGTTTCAGCGGAACGCGCCCGCGCGGATCGGCGGTGGCATCGTGACGTTCGAACCTGGAGCGCGCACCGCCTGGCACACGCACCCGCTGGGCCAGACCTTGATTGTCACGGCTGGGGTCGGCCTGGTTCAGCACTGGGGTGGCCCGATCCAGGAAATCCGGCCCGGCGACGTCGTGTGGATTCCGCCTGGCATCAAGCACTGGCATGGCGCCGCCGCCAGCACCGGCATGACGCATATCGCGATCGCCGAGGCGCTCGACGGCAAATCGGTCGACTGGATGGAACAGGTCTCGGACCAGCAGTACCGGCGCTGACGGCAGGCTCGAGCGAAGCCGTTGGCAGGCGCGACGGCAGGCCAAGGCCCGCATCGATCTTCAAATCCGAGCGAGGTCGTTGGTGAAGAGACTTGCCAAAGCCGTGACGCTTGCCGCCCCGGCCGCTGGCGCGGGATGGCGCCGGATGGCGCTAGCTTCCCCGGTAGCGGAGAATGTCCACCAAGAGGGTCAAGGCGGGCGAAGAGTGCCGCCGGCTCGGATAATAGAGGTGATAGCCGGGAAAATATGGGCACCAGTCTTCCAGCACGCGAACGAGCCGGCCCGCCGAGAGATAGGGCAGAACCTGGTCCTCCGGCAGGTAGGCGACGCCGAGTCCGTCGAGCGCCGAGTTCAGCCGCATGCCGAGATTGTTGAACACGAGCTGTCCTTCGCCGCGCACTTTCACCTCCCGGCCGTCCTTCTCCAGACCCCAGGGAAACAAGCCGCCATAAGTCGGAAGCCGTATGTTGATGCAGTTATGGGCTGTCAGGTCCTGCGGACTCAGCGGCGGCGGATATTTTTCGAAATAGGCCGGTGATCCGACCACCGCCATGCGCATGGCCGGACCGATGCGCACCGCGATCATGTCTTTTGCCACCTGCTCTCCCATGCGGACGCCCGCATCGTAGCCCTCCGCCACGATGTCGGTCAGGCCATAGTCGACGATGATCTCGACGTTGATATCGGGATGGTCCGGCAAGAACCGCTGCAGTGCCGGCTGGAGAATCGAAATAGCCGGATGCTCGCCGGCGGTAATCCGAACCGTGCCAGCGGGCTTCTCCCGCAGTTCGCCCAGCGCCACCAGCCTGGCTTCGATCTCCTCGAACCGGGGAGCAACAGTCTCCAGCAGGCGCTCGCCAGCCTCGGTCGGAGACACGCTGCGGGTTGTCCGCGTCAGCAGGCGCAGGCCGATCCGTTCCTCGAGCGCTTTGATGGTTTGGCTGAGCGCCGATTGCGACACGCCCAGCTTCGCCGCCGCCCGGGTAAAGCTCCGCTCCTTGGCCACGAGGGCGAAGGCGGCCAGATCATTGAAGTTTCCATAGGCCATTCAGACAAGCCATTCATTAGTCGATCTTATTATCGATTGCCGATTATCGCGCGCAATCGCAAGAGAGCGAATGGCGAATGGCGAATGGCGAATGGCGAATGGCGAATGGCGAATGGGGAGTGGGGATGCGTGAACCCTCTCCCACGAAGTCGTGGGCGAGGGTTTGCGCGCGGCCGCCGACGCTCTGCCGCCCTGCCCGGCTTACCGGCTGCAGGGGTTCTCGGTCAGCCAGTCGATCTTGGTCAGGGTGCCGCGCAGCGAGAACTCGCCGTAATTGACCACGAGTTGGCGCGACACGCCGTTTTCGTAGAGCTCGAAGGCGATCGAATAGGCCGGCGTCGCGCTTTCCTTGCCGGCCTCGAAATAGCTGATCGTCACCGGCCAGCGCGCCAGGCTCATCAGCCGCGGGTCGCGCGCCGCCGCCTCGATAGTGCTGCCGGCGCCCGGCTCGATGCGCCGGCCGATCACCGCGGTGGCGTTGTAGAGCTTCTCGCCGGTCTCGGCGCCGTCATAGACCTTCACCTCCAGGATCGACTGGCCGGCCCGCGCCGCGTCGATGATCCGCCTGAGATGCTCGGTCGGGAAGATGGTCTGCCCGTCGATTTCCGAATTGACCGGCCGCGGCTTGGTCACCGCGATCCGGATGGTGCCGGCGGCCCGGGTCGCATTGCCGTCGGTCTCGTCGCGTGGCGCGCCGTTCTCGGTCGAGCGCGAGGTGAAGCGGAAGCCGGTGCCGTCGCCTTCCTCGAAATTGGCGGTGCGCACGTCCATCACGACCTGATTGCCGTTGACCACCAGCTCGACCACCTGGCGAAAGCTGGTCGTATAACCCTCGCAGAGATTGCCGTTGGTCTCGAACAGGATGCGGCCGCGGGCGGTGTCGATGCCGCGCGTCGCGCGCCGGCCGTCGAGCGACAGATCATAGACGCCGCGATGCGGGGTCAGCACCGGTTCGGCGGCCTGCGCGGCCGGGACCGCCGCGCTGAACAGGAGGGCGGCAGCGGCGAACGCGAGCGGACGGATCGGGATCATCTGATGGCTCCAGGACTTAAAGGTCCGAATGCCCAGCATAGGAGGGCGGATCGGAGGCGACAACGCGGCGCGGGTGTGTTGCGTTTCAGCCGCCTTGCGCGGCTCAGCGCCTTGGGGCACGTTCCGGCGCCGTTCTCCTCGTTCCGAAATGCCAAGGATTCGCCATGTCGATCATCGGAAACCGCCTCGCCGAACTCGGGATCACCTTGCCGACCCCGGTCGCGCCGATCGCCAATTACGTGCCCTTCGTGCGCACCGGCAACACGCTTGTCGTGTCCGGCCAGATTTCGCTCGGGCCCAACGGGCTGATGGCCGGCAAGCTCGGCGGCGACGTCTCGATCGAGGACGGGCAGAAGGCGGCGCGCCAGGCCGCCATCAACGTGCTGGCCCAGATCCAGGCGGCGGTCGGCAATCTCGACAATGTCGTGCGCATCGTCAGGCTCGGCGGCTTCATCAATTGCACGCCGGACTTTTTCGACGCGCCCAAGGTCATGAACGGCGCCTCCGACCTGATGGTCGAGGTGTTCGGCGACAAGGGCCGGCATGCCCGCTCGACCGTCGGCGTCGCCGCCTTGCCGGTCAATGCGGCGGTCGAGGTGGAAGCGCTGGTCGAGGTCGCCTGATGGCGTCGCGCGACCTCGGCTGGTTGATCGCGCGTCCGATCGCCCATCGCGGCCTGCATGATGCCGCAAGCGGCGTGATCGAGAATTGCCCGAAAGCTTTTGCCGCGGCGATAGCGGGCCATTATGCCATCGAATGTGATGTCCAGCCGAGCGCGGATGGCGAGGCCGTGGTGTTCCACGACCAGACGCTGGACCGGCTGACGCTGGAGACCGGGCGGGTCGATGCGCGCCCGGTCGACGCCTTGAAAGCCGTCCGGTTCAAGGCCACCGACGACCGGATGCTGACGCTTTCCGAACTGTTCGACCAGGTGGCCGGCCAGGTGCCGCTGGTGGTCGAGATCAAATCGGAATTCGACGGCAAGCTCGCTCTGACCCGGCGCGTCGCGGCGCTCGCCGGCGGCTATCGCGGGCCGCTGGCCCTGATGTCGTTCGATCCGGCGGTGATCGCCTGGCTCAAGGACAATGCGCCGGACCTGACGCGCGGCATCGTCGCCGAATCCGACCATGACCGGCCGCACCTGACGCCGGCCGAGCGGACCATGAGGCGCGACCTGGCCGCGCTGGCGCATTTTCCGGCCACCGATCCGCATTTCCTGTCGTGGAAGATCGCCGACATGCCGAATGCGGCGACCGTGCTGTTCCGCAGCGCGCTGAAGCGGCCGGTGATCTGCTGGACGGTGCGCAGCGATGACGACCGTTTGAACGCCGCCAGATATGCGGACCAAGTGACGTTCGAGGGTTATCGGGCTTAAGATAGCAGCCGATGAGCGCCCCGCCCTTCACCATCCGCATCGTCTCGAGCCTGGCCGAGATTCCCGCAGCCGATTGGAATGCCTGCGCGGCGGATGAAACCGGCAGCGTGGATCCCTTTCTCGACCATGCCTTCTTCCTGTCGCTGGAGGAATCCGGCTCGGCCGTCCGGGCGACCGGCTGGCTTGGCCATCACCTGGTGCTCGAGGATGCGGCCGGCGTCATCCAGGGCGTCATGCCCTGCTACCTGAAGAGCCATTCGCGCGGCGAATATGTCTTCGACCAGGGTTGGGCCGAGGCCTATGAACAGGCCGGCGGCCGCTATTACCCGAAACTGCAGGTCAGCGTGCCGTTCACGCCGGCGACCGGCCGGCGCCTGCTGGTCCGGGCCGGCATGGACCAGCACCTGGCGCGCACCGCCCTGGCGCAAGGTGCTGCCCAGGTCGCGCTGCAGCGCGGCGTCTCGTCGCTGCACGTCACCTTCTGCATGAAGGACGAATGGGACCTTCTGGGCGCCGCCGGCTATCTGCAGCGCGCCGATACCCAGTTCCATTTCGAAAATGCCGGTTATGCCGATTTCGACGCCTTCCTGGCGGCCCTGTCGTCACGCAAGCGCAAGGTGATCCGGCGCGAGAGGCGCGAAGCGCTGGACGGACGCGGCATCACCATTCGCCGACTGACCGGGGCGGAGCTCACCGAAGCGGCCTGGGATGCCTTCTTCGCCTTTTACACCGATACCGGTTCGCGCAAATGGGGCCGACCTTACCTGACCCGCGCCTTCTTCTCGCTGATCGGCGAGCGGATGGCCGATCGCATCCTGCTGATCATGGCCGAACGCGACGGCCGCTATATCGCCGGCGCGATCAATTTCATTGGCCGCGACGTGCTCTATGGCCGCCATTGGGGCTGTATCGAGGAACATTCCTTCCTGCATTTCGAGGTCTGTTATTACCAGGCGATCGAGCACGCGATCGAGACCGGCCTGCAACGCGTGGAAGCCGGTGCGCAGGGCGAACACAAGCTGGCGCGCGGCTATCGGCCGGTCGAAACCCATTCGGCCCATTTCATCACCGACCGGGGCCTGCGCCGGGCGGTCGCCGACTACCTGGTGCGCGAGCGCGGTTATGTCGCCAGCGCCATCGACGAGCTCGCCGCCATGGCGCCGTTCCGCAAGGCCGAAGTCGAATCGGAGTGACAGCCGAGTCCGGGTGAACATCGAATTCGCGTGACGAGTCGATGCCGACTTTTCTGAACCGGAGCTAAACGCCGCGATATCGGCAGTTCAGATTGCCCCGCTCATTCTGCCTGTCAGTCGGGTCTTCCGACCACGTCATGACAAGGAGATTTCCCATGTTGGATCGTCGCGCTTTCTTCGCCACGCTGGTCGGTGGCGTTGCCGTCGCCGCCGTCGCCGGCAGCATGGCTGCCGAGGCTGCCGAGATCAGCATCCCGGTCAGCACGCCAGCCGCTCCGGTCGCCGCTGTCGCCGAGGCTGCAGCGCCTGCCGAAGCGCTCGAGATGCGCGGCCGCCATCGGCACTCGCACCGGCACTCGCACCGGCATTCCCGCCGCCATCGCCATCACCGCCGTCACGTGCACCGGTCGCGCCGGCATCGCCACTGATCGATGAAAGCCCGCCCGGGCGATCGCCTCTGAGCGTCCGGGCGGAACCAATTCGCGGATCGACACGTACTTAGGGAAATACCCCGGAGAGTTCCCCTGGGTCATTTTGAGGACCGACGTTTCGGGGGGCCGCGTCCCCCCGCCTTGGAGGAAACGAGATGATGCATCGTCGCTCATTTCTGTGGCTTCTGGCCGGCGGCGCCGTGGTCGCCGCGACCCAAGGGGCCGACGCACAGACAGCCTTGCCCAATCTGTCGGAAACGCCCGCAGATGGCCCCGCACCCCTGACGCCAGCCGCCGACGGTCCGGATCGGATCGCGAGCGAGCCGCGCGAGATGCAATATTGGTATTATCGTCGTCGCCGCTACTGGCGCCGCCGCTATTATTGGCGCCGTCGCTATTACTGGCGCCGCCGCCGCTACTGGCGCCGCCGCTACTACTGGTAAGAGCGCACCCCTCACTGGCCGGCGTCGCCATGTGCAGGCGCCGGCAACCATGATCAGGCATTTCCCGACACAGACGGGAAATATACCGATGTTAGCTCTTGCGGGTTCCGTAGCATCGCTCATGTAGCCGACGCTCTTTCCTTCCTCTCGTTCTGGAGACGCCCTTATGCTCGATCGACGTTCGTTCCTGGCGGTGTTGGCCGGCGGCATTGCGGTCGCAACGACCCAGCAAGCCGAGGCCCGCGGCGCTGTTCCGGCGCCGGCCGCCGCCGCGCCGGATCTCGCCGCGACCGCGACCGCGGCCGCTCCCGGCGACCGCGCAGCCCCCGCCGCCGGCGAACCCCGGGAAATGCAGTATTATTACCGTCGCCGGTACTACTACCGCCGCCCGGTCTACGTTTACCGCCGGCGCTATTACCGTCGCCGCTACTACTGGTAAGCAGCCAAGGCACCGGCCGGCGCCGCGTCTCGGACAGGCGCCGGCTATCATTTCCAGGACTTGCCCGTCACGGACGGGAAATATACCGATGTCAGGCCTCGCGGATTCCGTAGCATCGCGCGCGTCACGGAAACCCGTTCCTTTCATCCTGGAGATGCCCCTATGCTCGATCGTCGTTCGTTCCTGGCTGTTCTTGCCGGCGGCGTCGCCGTCGCAGCCGCTACGACAAGTGCGGAAGCAGCCCCGGTTCCGGCTGCGCTGACTGAACCTGCTCTCGATACGCCGCGGACCGTTGCCGGACTGCGTGAAGGCCTTGCCGCGACGACCGCCGAGCCGCGGGAGATGCAGTATTATTACCGTCGCCGCTACTATTACCGCCGCCCGGTCTATGTCGTGCGCCGCCCGGTCTATGTCGTGCGCCGGCCGCGCCTCGTGCGCCGCTGCGTCTGGACCGGCTATGGCCGCGTCTGCCGGGTGGTCCGGGTCTGGTAATTCACGTGTCCGCCGGTCGCTTGACGACACGGCGGCGGACTGCGACACCCTCGTACTCACCAGCGCGAGGGTGTTTTCATGTCGACGTCAGCCTATGATCCGAACAATATCTTCGCCAGGATCCTGCGTGGCGAACTGCCCGCCGAAAAGGTCTTCGAGACCGACAAGATCCTGGCCTTCATGGATATCATGCCGCGGGCCGACGGCCATGTTCTGGTGATTCCGAAGACGCCGGCGCGCAATATCCTGGACATCCAGCCGGACGACCTGGCCGAACTGGCCAAGGGTGCGCAAATGGTCGCCAAAGCGGTCAAGGTGGGCATGGCGGCCGATGGCCTGACCATCCAGCAGTTCAACGAAAGCTCCGGCGGGCAGGTTGTGTTTCACATCCATGTCCATGTTCTGCCGCGCTGGGAAGGCGTCGCTTTGCGCCCGCCCGGCACCATGGCGAAACCGGACGTGCTGGCGGAACACGCCGGGCGCATCCGCGCCGCATTCGCCGGCGGCTGAGCGCGGGCTATTTCAGGCTTGGGCTATTTCAGGCCCAGCCAATAGGCGGAGCCGACAATGATGACCTCGGCGGTTGCCACGCCCATCAGCACCGAACGGCGGGCGATCCAGTAGACCGCGACGCCGGCGATCATCGCGCCGGCCCGCCAGCTGAGCGGCATGCCCGCCAGGACGCCGGCGGGAAAGAACGCCAGTTTGGCGACGACGGCGGCGAGCGTCGCGGTCGCCACCGCCCGGACCCACAACAGCAGCTCGGAGCCTTCGCGCAGGCCGCGCCCGACCACCAGGCCGAGCCAGCGCCAGATTTCGCTCGGCAGGAAACCCGCCAGGATCAGCGCCAGGTAAGGGGTGAGATCGCTGCCGACCAGCGTCATGGCGCGAGCCGCGACCGGCGCAGGCGGGCCAGGCCATAAGCCAGCGTGCCGCCGCCGAGCCCCGCCCACAGGAGCTCCAGCCCGTCGCCGGCGAAGGACGCGAGCGGCAGCCCGGCAAAGCCGACGCCAATGGCGAGCTGATCGGACAGGACGCGCGACGTGGTGAACAGCGACAGCAGGAAGAAGATCGGCGTCAGAAACAGCAGGCCCGCGGCGAAAGCCTGGGGAATGATGCCGGCCAGGCCATAACCGGCGGCGGTCGCAAGCGTCGCCGAACACAACAGGCCGGTCGCCAGGCCGAGAAAGAAAGGCACCCTGCCCTCGGCGTCGATGTCGGGCAATAGCCTGAGGCCTTCGACCCAGATCGAGATGGCGACCATATGGGCGCAGAGCATCATGGTCAGCGGGTGGCGCTGCTTGCCGCCGCGCAGATAGGGCAGAAGCGACACCACCATCGGCAGAAGCCGCACCGAGGAGAGCCCGACGGTCAGCCCGACCGCCAGCCAGGTGCCACCGGTGCCGAGGCCGTTGACCAGGATCAGGTGGGCAGGACCTGCCCAGATCAGCAACGTCGCGAGCATGGCCCAGGCGAGCGGCATGCCGAAATCGGCGCAGACCGAACCGATGCCGATGAAGGTCGCCGCCAGGATCACCGCCGGCAAGGCCGCCGATTGCCTCAGGCCCCTGCGGTACCAGCCGGCAGGCGAGATCGGGATGGGACGGGGCGCGGTGGTTGTCATGAGGCGCGTCAAAGTCAGCGACGGTCATGCCGAAGGCAAGAGCCTGCAGCGCATGTGGGCCATTCAGCCGATGAACCTTTCGCCAAGGGCGGTCGTCCTTCAACCCACAAAAAGCCGCGCCTCAAACAAAAACCCCGGCCTGGACGGCCGGGGTTTCGATTGTCGCGACGTCTCGTCGAGAGGTCACTCGGTCTTGAGCGGCACCTTGGGCACCGAACCGGACGGGCGCTTCGGCTCGACCGGCACCGGCAGTCCGCCCGACCCGCCGCCCTTGGGCTTGCGCTTCGGCGCTGCCTTGGTGCCGCCGCGCTTGGCGCTGGCCCGCTTGACGATCGCCCGGACGTCGGGGGCCACCGGCTCGGGTTTCGGCGTCACCGGGCCCTGCGGGAAGTCGAAGCCGAGGACCGGGAAGCCCTCTTCGTCCTTCTCGACCACCACGCGGACGTGGCCGCCGCTCTTCAGCCGCCCGAACAGCAGATATTCGGCCAGCGGCTTCTTGATATATTCCTGGATGACGCGGGCCATCGGGCGGGCGCCCATCTGCTCGTCGTAACCACGCTCGATCAGCCATTCCTTCGCGTCGGGCGACAGCTCGATCGTCACCTGACGATCGGCGAGCTGGGCCTCCAGCTGCATGACGAACTTCTCGACGACATTGCCGATCACCTCGGACGACAGATGTCCGAAGGCGATCACCGCATCCAGGCGGTTGCGGAATTCCGGCGCGAACAGCCGGTTGATGGCTTCGGTATCGTCGCCGGTCCGCTTGGTGCGGGTGAAGCCGATGGCCGGCTTGGCCAGATCGGAAGCACCGGCATTGGTGGTCATGATCAGGATGACATTGCGGAAATCGACCGACTTGCCGTTGTGGTCGGTCAGTTTGCCGTGGTCCATGATCTGCAGCAGGATGTTGAACAGGTCCGGATGGGCCTTCTCGATCTCATCGAGCAGCAGCACGCAATATGGGTTCTGGTCGACGCCATCGGTGAGCAGGCCGCCCTGGTCGAAGCCGACATAGCCCGGAGGCGCGCCGATCAGCCGCGAGACGGTGTGGCGTTCCATATATTCCGACATGTCGAAGCGCAGCAGCTGGACGCCGAGCACCGAGGCCAATTGCTTGGCGACTT
This sequence comes from Phreatobacter stygius, assembly GCF_005144885.1. NCBI lineage: Bacteria > Pseudomonadati > Pseudomonadota > Alphaproteobacteria > Hyphomicrobiales > Phreatobacteraceae > Phreatobacter > Phreatobacter stygius. The sequence goes on along the minus strand of NZ_CP039690.1, from coordinate 6,442,978 downwards.
CGGTCTTGCCGACGCCGGTCGGGCCGGAGAACAGGTAATTGCCGATCGGCTTTTCCGGTTCCCGCAGGCCGGCACGGGCAAGCTTGATCGACGCCGACAGGGCCTCGATCGCCTTGTCCTGGCCGTAGACCACGCGCTTCAGCGTGTTCTCGATATTGCGCAGGATCTCGGCATCGTCCTTGGACACGGTCTTCGGCGGGATGCGCGCCATGGTGGCGATCGTCGCCTCGATTTCCTTCAGACCGATGACCTTCTTGCGCTTGGCCTCGGGCACCAGCATCTGGGCCGCGCCCGACTCGTCGATCACGTCGATCGCCTTGTCCGGCAGCTTGCGGTCATGGATATAGCGCGCGGAGAGCTCCACCGCGGCCTTGATCGCCTCGTTGGTGTAGCGCAGCCGGTGATAGGTCTCGAAAGCCGTCTTCAGGCCCTTCAGGATCTCGATCGTGTCCGGCACCGAAGGCTCGTTCACGTCGATCTTCTGGAAGCGGCGGACCAGCGCCCGGTCCTTCTCGAAATATTGCCGATATTCCTTGTAGGTGGTCGAGCCCATGCAGCGCAGCGTGCCCTGGGCGAGCGCCGGCTTCAAAAGGTTGGAGGCATCCATGGCGCCGCCCGAGGTCGCGCCGGCGCCGATGACGGTGTGGATCTCGTCGATGAACATGATCGCCTTGGGGTGGGCTTCCACCTCCTTGATGACCTGTTTCAAGCGTTCCTCGAAATCGCCGCGATAGCGCGTGCCGGCGAGCAGGGTGCCCATGTCGAGCGAAAACACGGTGGCATCGCGCAGGACGTCGGGCACGTCGTTCTCGACGATGCGCTTGGCCAGGCCCTCGGCAATGGCGGTCTTGCCGACGCCGGGGTCGCCGACGAACAGCGGATTGTTCTTCTGGCGCCGGCAGAGCACCTGGATGGTGCGGTTGATCTCGATGTCGCGGCCGATCAGCGGATCGATCCGGCCTTCGCGCGCCTTCTTGTTCAGGTTGACGCAATAGGTGTCGAGCGCGTCGCCCTTCTTCTTGTCGTCGGGCGACTTGTCCTTGGCCTCTTCCGGCTCGTCGGTGCCCTTGGGCAGGCGCGGCTCGGCGAGGCCGGCGCGCTTGGCGATGCCGTGCGAGATGTAATTGACCGCGTCGTAACGGGTCATGTCCTGCTCCTGCAGGAAATAGGCGGCATGGCTCTCGCGCTCGGCGAAGATCGCGACCAGCACATTGGCGCCGGTGACTTCTTCGCGGCCCGACGACTGGACATGGATCACGGCGCGCTGGATGACGCGCTGGAAGCCGGCGGTGGGCTTGGAATCCTCCGACCCGTCGGTGATCAGGTTTTCCAGTTCGGTATCGATATAGCCGAGCAGGCTCTTCTTCAGCTTGTCGAGATCGACGCTGCAGGCCTTCATCACGGCCGCGGCGTCCTGGTCCTCGACCAGCGCCAGCAGGAGATGCTCAAGCGTTGCATATTCGTGCCGGCGCTCGTTGGCGAGCGCCAGTGCCCGATGGAGTGATTGTTCGAGACTGCGTGAAAATGAGGGCAAGGGAACCTCTTAAAACATCAATGCGTCGACGGGCAGCACGCGAAACCGGCCTATTTCTTCTCCATCACGCATTGCAGCGGATGCTGATGCTTGCGTGCGAAGTCCATCACCTGGGTCACCTTGGTCTCGGCGACTTCATAGGTAAAGACGCCGCACTCTCCGACGCCGTGCTGGTGAACGTGCAACATGATGCGGGTCGCATCATCGCCGTTCTTGTTGAAGAATTTCTGCAGCACATGCACTACGAACTCCATCGGCGTGTAGTCGTCGTTCAGCAGCAGCACCCGGTAAAGGCTCGGCCGCTTGGTCTGCGGACGCGTCTTCGCAATGACCGAAGTGCCCGGCCCGCCCGGGTCCTGGTCTCGCTCGTCGCGTTTGCCGGCCATGGCGGTCGCAAGGTTTGCGGGCGCGGGCCGGAAGGGAAAGCCAGTGTGGATCAGCACTGCATCATTCGTCATGGTGGAGCTTGCATCTCGGCGGACCGAGACGCCCGAAATTATCCAGTCGATGGAACGGATGCCAGAATCATGCCGGTATGCCGACCCGAGACTATGCGGAAGACTGTGGGTAATAATAGGGACGCGACGCGCCGCCCGCTAGGGCGTCGATGGGCGCGTGGGTGCGGCGATGTCGCGCTGCCAGACCGCCATGGTCACGTCGGCTTCGGCATCGATCAGCGTTTCGGCTGAAACCCGGAGACCGTGACCGGCCAGCACGGCGCCGGGTGGACCTGCGGTAAAGCAGGGCCGGCCCTCGGGAATGCGTATGCCGCGGGCGGTCGACAGCACGAACCCGGCATAGCCGATATCGAGGAAGTGATCGAAGACACCGGTGCCGCCGGCCACCGCGACCGTTCCCTCGGCAATCCCCATGATCTCGAGCACATGATTAAAAGTCATGTGCCCGGGGTTCCAGAAATGCGCGCAGCGATCCGCCGGATCGGCCACCAGACCGGTCACCGCGCGGGTCAGCACCAGCCGGCGCCGGCCGGGATTGGGATGCAGCTGATGGCCATGCCGCCCGAGCACCACCAGTTCGGCGCGATCGAGGGCGGCCTGGAACAGGCGCCAGTCGGCATCGTTCATCAGCCGCCTGGGCATCGACCCGTCGGCCTCGGCGATCATGCCGTCGGCCGAGACGATGGCATGGCCTTCGATGGCGATCCTGACCGGTGCCGGTGTCATGTCACGCCGCCTGTCTGGTTTCGGCAATCTTCACGAGGTTGCGCAGGATCACCGTCGCGCCGCGCAGCCGGTCCTCCGGCTTCGGCCAATCACGGATGAAGACGATCTTCTGGTCCGGACGGACCTTGGCCAGCGACCCCTGCTCGCCAATATAGCGCACCAGCCCCCCGGATTGGAGAATTTCTGGTCGCGGAACGACAGGACGATGCCGCGTGGGCCGGCATCGACCTTGTCGACATTGGCCCGCCGGCACAAGGCCTTGACCACCGCCACCTTGACCAGATGCTGAACCTCGTCGGGCAAGGGCCCGAAACGGTCGATCATCTCGGCGGCGAAGGCGTCGATCTCCTGGTCGGTCTCGAGGTCGCCGAGGCGGCGATAGAGCGACAGGCGCAGGCTGAGATCCTCGACATAATGATCGGGGATCAGGATCGGCGTGCCGACCGTGATCTGCGGCGACCACTTGTCCTCCACCGCATCGTCGACCAGGCCGGACTTCATCATCGACACGGCCTCTTCCAGCATCTGCTGGTAGAGCTCGTAGCCGACCTCCTTGATATGGCCGGACTGGTCGTCGCCGAGCAGGTTGCCGGCGCCGCGGATGTCGAGATCGTGGGAGGCGAGCTGGAAGCCGGCGCCGAGCGTGTCGAGCGACTGCAGCACCTTCAGGCGGCGCTCGGCCTGCGGCGTGATCGGCTTGTTTTCGGGCAAGGTGAACAGCGCATAGGCGCGTGTCTTGGCCCGGCCGACCCGGCCGCGCAGCTGGTAGAGCTGGGCCAGGCCGAACATGTCGGCGCGCCAGATGATCAGGGTATTGGCGGTGGGAATGTCGAGCCCGGATTCGACGATCGTGGTCGAGACCAGGATGTCGATCTTGCCGTCATAGAAGGCGCCGATGCGATCCTCGAGCTCGGTCGGCGCCATCTGGCCATGGGCGATGATGAATTTCGCCTCCGGCACGTGTTCGCGCAGGAAGGCCTCGACCTCGCCGAGATCCTCGATGCGCGGGCAGACGAAGAAGGCCTGGCCGCCGCGATAGCGCTCGCGCAGCAGGGCCTCGCGGACGATCAGGGGGTCGAAGGGCGTCACGAAGGAGCGGACCGCCAGGCGATCGACCGGCGGGGTCGCAATGATCGACAGGTCGCGCACGCCGGTCATGGCGAGCTGCAGGGTGCGCGGGATCGGGGTTGCCGTCAGGGTCAGCACATGGACCTCGGCGCGCAACTGCTTCAGCCGCTCCTTGTGGCCGACGCCGAAATGCTGCTCCTCGTCGACGATGACCAGCCCCAGGTCCTTGAAGGCTATGGCCTTGCCGAGCAGCGCATGGGTGCCGACGACGATATCGACGGCGCCGTCGGTCAGGCCCTTCTTGGCGGCGGCGAGATCGGCCGAGCCGACCATGCGCGAGGCCTGGGCAATATTGATCGGCAAGCCCTTGAACCGTTCGGTGAAGGTCTTGAAATGCTGGCGGGCGAGCAGCGTGGTCGGCACCACCACCGCCACCTGCTTGCCGTTCATGACCGAGGCAAAGGCGGCACGCAGCGCCACCTCGGTCTTGCCGAAGCCGACATCGCCGCAGATCAGGCGATCCATCGGCTTGCCGGAACCGAGATCTTCCAGCACCGCGTCGATGGCGCCGGCCTGGTCGTCGGTCTCGTCATAAGGGAAGCGCGCGGCGAATTCGTCATAGGCGCCGTCGGGCGCCACCAGCTTCGGCGCCTCGCGCAGGGCGCGAGCGGCGGCGATCTTGATCAGCTCGCCGGCCATTTCCAGGATGCGCTTCTTCAGCCGGGCCTTGCGCGCCTGCCAGGCGCCGCCGCCGAGCTTGTCGAGCTGCGCCTCGGCATCTTCCGAGCCGTAACGGGACAGGAGCTCGATATTTTCGACCGGCAGGAACAGCTTGTCGCCGCCGGCATAATGGATCTCGACGCAGTCATGCGGAGCGCCCGCCGCCGTCACCGTGCGCAGGCCAATGAACCGGCCGATGCCGTGGTCGACATGGACAACCAGGTCGCCGGCCGACAGGCTGGTCGCCTCGGCGATGAAATCCTGGGCACGCTTGCGCTTCTTTTGCGCACGCACCAGCCGGTCGCCGAGAATGTCCTGTTCGCCGATGACGGCGATGTCGGGCGTCTCGAAGCCTTCCTCGATGCCGAGCACGGCGAGCGCGATCTCGTCGCCGCGCAGCGCCTGGGCGGCAGCCCAGCTCGCCACGGGACGGGCGGCCTTCAGGTCGTGATCGCCGAGAATCTGCAACAGGCGGTCGCGCGAGCCGTCCGACCAGGCCGCCACGACGACGCGCTTGCGGTCTTTGCGCAAGGCAGCGATATGGCCCACCACCGCGTCGAAGACATTGGCGTTCTCGTCGGCGCGCTCGGCCGCGAAGGAATGGCCGCGCCGCCCCTCGAGATCGATCAGAGCGCCGTCGGAGGCGCCGGCGAGCGCGAAGGCCGACAGCTTGACCACCGCCTCGCCATTGCGGCGGCGATCCCATTCATCCGCCGTCAGATAGAGCTGGTCGGGCGGCAAGGGCTTGTAGGTGACGCCGCCGGCATTGTGGTCGAGCGCCGTCTTGCGTGCATCGTAATAGTCGGCGACCGTCGTCAGGCGCTCCTTGGCGGCCTCCTCGACCAGGCCGTCCAGCACCACGCCGCTGCCGGGCAAATAGTCGAAGATCGTGTCCAGCCGGTCGTGGAACAGCGGCAGCCAATGCTCGACGCCGGGATGCCGGCGGCCCTCGGACACGGCCTCATAGAGCGCGTCGCCCTTGGTCGAGCCGCCGAAGGCGCGGACATAGGCCAGCCGGAACTTCACCATGGTCTCGGTGGTGATCTGCACCTCCGAGGTCGGCACCAGGTCGAGCCGCTTCAACTGGCCGGTGGTGCGCTGGGTCTCGGGATCGAAGGCGCGGATCGATTCCAGCGTATCGCCGAAGAAATCGAGCCGGATCGGCGCGTCGAGGCCCGGCGGATAAAGATCCAGAATGCCGCCGCGCACGGCATATTCGCCCACCTCGCGCACGGTGGAGGTGCGCATATAGCCGTTGTTCTCGAGCCAGGCCGACAGATTGGCCATGGACAGCACGTTGCCGGCCGCCGCCGACAGCGATTGCGCCGCCAGCAGGCCCTTGGCCGGCAGGCGCTGCAGCGCCGCGTTGATGGTGGTCAGCACGATGGCCGGCGTCGCCCGGCCGGTGATGCGGGCGAGCCTCGACAGCGTCAGCATGCGCCGCGCCATGATCGCCCCATTCGGCGAAGCGCGGTCATAGGGCTGGCAGTCCCAGGCCGGCAGTGTCAGGATTTCGATGCCGGGGGCGAAAAAGCCGAGCGCCGATTCCAGTGCCTGCATGCGCGGGCCGTCGCGGCAGACGACCACCAGTTCGGGCGAGGCCTGGTCGCCCTTGGCGTGCAACTGGCGCGCCAGATCGGCAATGACGAGCGCGTCGAAGCCCTGCGGCACGCCGGCGAGGGTCAGGCGGCCGCGCGAAGCAACGACGTCAGCGGGGGATCGTTTGGCCATCAGCCGCGCCAGGCTCCCTTGCCTTCCGAGTGGAATGTTTTCAGCGACCGGAAGACGCTCGTGTCGTAATTGGCCGGCGTCGACGCCTTGTCGGTCACCCAGGCGAACAGGTCGCGGTCCGGCACCTCGATCAGCCGCTCGTAATCGTCGAGCTCGGCCTCCGTCAGGGTGCCAATATGGACATCGGCGAAACGGCCCATGATCAGGTCCATCTCGCGCGTGCCGCGGTGCCAGGACCGAAACAGGATCTTGCGGCGGCGCGGATCGAGATCGGCGCTGGAACGGGTGGTTCCGGTCATGGGCAGGCTCCGGGGCGAAACGGCGAAAGCCGGGGACGCTTCTGCGCGCCGCCCGGTTCGGCCGTTGTCCTAGCAAAGCTCGCCCCCGCTGTCAGCGTCGGAAAGCCGCTATACATTGCCGCCATGCGTCCCACGCGACTCGACCCCCTGTTTGCCCCGATCGGCACGCTGAAAGGCGTCGGCCCGAAGCTCGAAGCGCTGTTCGCCAGGCTTCTCGACACCGACGGCCCGCCGCGCGTCGCCGATCTCCTGTTCCACCTGCCCTCCGGCCTGATCGACCGGCGGGCCCGGCCGACGCTCGCCGAGGCCCAGGCCGGCCAGATCGTCACGGTCGAGGTGAGCATCGACCGCCACCGCCCCGCCCCGCCAGGCAAATCGCGCGCGCCCTATCGGGTCCAGTGCTCCGACCATACCGGCGACCTGACGCTGGTCTGGTTCCATGCCCACCGCGCCCGGATCGAGGAGCTTTGCCCGGTCGGCGAGACGCGCATCGTCTCCGGCACGATCGAACTGTTCGACGGCATGCGCCAGATGGTCCACCCCGACCGGGTGGTGACGGCGGAACAGTTCGCCACCATGCCGCTGATCGAGCCGGTCTATCCGATGACCGAGGGTCTCGGCTCGGCGCTGATCCGGCGCGCCGGCGACGCGGCGCTGGCCAGGCTGCCGAAACTGCCGGAATGGCAGGACCGGCACCTCATCGACCGGCGGGCCTGGCCCGACTTCGGCACGGCGCTGCGGAGCGTCCACGCCCCGCGCGACCTGGACGATTTCGCGCCCGAGGGACCGGCCTGGTCCAGGCTTGCCTATGACGAATTGCTGGCCAACCAGCTGGCGCTCGGCCTGGTGCGCGCCAATCTGCGCCGTCCGGCCGGGCGGCGCAATGTCGGCGACGGCACGGTCCGGGCGCGCATCGAGGCGGGCCTGCCGTTCGAACTGACCGGCTCGCAGCGCCGCGCGGCCGCCGAGATCGCCTCGGACATGTCGGCCGAGACCCGCATGCTGCGCCTGCTGCAGGGCGATGTCGGGTCGGGCAAGACGGTGGTCGCGCTGATGGCCTGCGCGGCGGCGGCCGAGGTCGGCCGCCAGTCCGCCCTGATGGCACCAACCGAAATCCTCGCCCGCCAGCACGCCAAGACGCTGACCGCGCTGACCGGCCAATCCGGCCTGGAGATCGCGATCCTGACCGGCCGGGAAAAGGGCCAGGAGCGTGCGCGCATCCTGGCGCGGCTCGAATCGGGCGAGATCGCCATCGTCGTCGGCACCCATGCCCTGTTCCAGGACAGCGTGCGTTTCCGCGATCTCGGCCTCGCCGTGATCGACGAGCAGCACCGGTTCGGCGTGCATCAGCGGCTGGCGCTGGCCGCCAAGGGCGAGGCTGTCGATCTGCTTGTCATGACCGCGACGCCGATCCCGCGCACGCTGGTGCTGACCTATTTCGGCGACATGGATTCGTCCCAGCTGACCGAAAAGCCGGCCGGCCGGAAACCGGTCGACACCCGCATCATCGCGCTCGACCGGCTCGCCGAGGTGGTCGACGGCATCGGCCGGGCGCTCGACGCCGGACGGCAGGTCTATTGGGTCTGTCCGCTGGTCGCCGAGAGCGAGGAGACCGACATGGCCGCGGCCGAGGAGCGTTTCGCCACGCTTGGCCAGCGGTTCGGCGACAAGGTCGACCTGATCCACGGCCAGATGAAGGGCGCCGACAAGGATGCCGCGATGCTGCGCTTCCAGCGTGGCGACAGCCGGCTTTTGGTCGCCACCACGGTGATCGAGGTTGGCGTCGACGTGCCCCAGGCCTCGGTCATGGTGATCGATCATGCCGAGCGCTTCGGGCTCGCCCAGCTGCATCAATTGCGCGGACGGATCGGCCGCGGCGAGACCGCCTCGACCTGCATCCTGCTCTACAAGGGCCCGCTCGGCGAGGTCGCCCGCAAGCGGCTTGACATCATGCGCGAGACCGAGGACGGCTTCCGGATCGCCGAGGAAGACCTGAAACTGCGCGGCGAAGGCGATGTGCTGGGCACCAAGCAGTCGGGCATGCCGGGTTTTCGCCTCGCCCGGCTGGAACACCATGGCGGGCTCCTGGAAACCGCCCGCAACGACGCCAAGCTGGTCATCGAGACCGATCCGAAACTGACGACCGAGCGCGGCGAGGCGCTGCGCGACCTGCTCTATCTGTTCGGCCGCGACGAGGCGATCCGCCTCGTCAAGGCGGGTTAGGCCGCCATGGGCCAACCGTGGCGATATCTGATGATGGCGGCCGGCTGGGTCTGCGTCGCCATTGGCGTCGTCGGCGTCATCCTGCCGGGTATTCCCGGCACGCTCTTCCTGATCATCGCCGCCTGGCTGTTCGCCCGCTCCTCGCCGCGCTTCGAGCAGTGGCTGGTGACGCACCCCAAACTCGGTCCCGAAGTGGTCAAATGGCGGGCAAGCGGCGCCATCGCGCCGCGCGTCAAGGCGATCGCACTCGCCTCCATGGCCTTGTCCTGGGGCATCGTCTGGCTGACCGCACCGCCGATCGCCGTCGTCGTCTCGGGCCTGTGCCTGGCGGCATCCGCCCTCTATGTCGGCACGAGGCCGAGTTCATGACCCGTATCGTCTGCGCCGGCATCACCACGCTCGATTTCATCTACCAGCTCGACGCCATCCCGACCGCGGCGGTGAAATACCGCTCGCTGCACATGACCACATCGGGCGGCGGGCTGGCCGGCAATGCCGCCACCGCCTGTGCCCGGCTTGGCGCCGAGGTCACCCTGATCGCGCGGCTCGGCGACGACCCGCCGGCGCGAACCATGCGCGACGAGCTGGCCGCCGAGGGCATCGACTGTTCGTTGATCCGCGAATGTCGGGGATATCGCTCGCCGGTCTCGGCCGTGATGGTCGATCCGGCTGGCGAACGCATGGTGGTGAGCTATTCCGACCCGGATATTCCCGATGACACCGACTGGATTCCGGATGATCTCGGCCGGCGCGCGGACGCGATCTATGCCGAGACCCGCTGGATCGAGGCGGCCTTTGCCGTGCTGCCGCAGGCGCGCGCCGCCGGCCTTCCCTCGGTGCTCGATGCCGACCGGCGCCCGACCCGGCCCGAGGTCGTCGCGCTGGCAAGCCATGTCGGCTTTTCCGAAACGGCGCTGCGTGAGCTCACCGGCATCGACGACCTGCCGACGGCGCTCGCCCATGCCGCGCGCGATGCCGCCAATGTGCTGCTGGTCACCGACGGTCCGCGCGGCGCCTGGTTCATGGAGGGTGCCCGTGTCGTCCATGCCCCGGCCTTTGCGGTCAAGGCGGCGGATACGCTGGGCGCCGGCGACACCTGGCACGGCGCGCTGGCGGTCGCGCTCGCCGAACATCAGCCGCTCGCCAGCGCGGTTCGCTTCGCCAATGGCGCGGCGGCGCTGAAATGCCAACAATTCGGCGGCCGCCGCGGCATGCCTCGGCGAGCCGAGCTCGACGCATTCCTCGGTGGCGCATAGGCCGGATGCATCGCGGAAACGGTTCGGCTATGGTGCGCGCCGTGAAAGTTCATTTTCGGATTATCGTCCTGGCCATCCTGCTTGCCGCCGCCTCGCTCGGCGCGGTCGACGGAGGATTGTGCGCCAAGACCGGGTCGTTCATCAGCAAGCTGACCGAAGCCCAATCGCTGTTCCGTGCGACCACCACCAGCCTCAGGGCGGGCCGGACGGAAGAAGCCGATGCCAGCCTGAGGCGGCTGACGGCGCTGTGGACCGAGGCGACGATTGCCTATCGTGCCGACCCGCCGGCCCTGTTCGCCCGGGTCAACATGTTCCCGGAGGTTCTCGAGGGCGCCGGCGCGCGGCTGAAGCGGGCGAGCGATGCCTTGTCCGAGAACCGCGCGGAGGCGGCGCTCGAGGAACTGCTGCCGCTCCGGCGCGAATGGATCATGCTGCGCAAGTCGGCCGGGCTCTACGGCCTGGTCGAATGCCTGGATGAATCCAGCGATGCGCTGGACGCCTTCATGGTGATGAAGCGGACGCCACCCGACATGACCCGGGCGGAAGCCCGCGGCGACGTGCTGGCGAAGGCGGCAGTCTATCGCTGGGCGCTGAGGCGCTGCGACGCCTATGCCGCGACCGAAGTCATCACCGATGCGGAATATCGCCGCCTGGCCGACCCGATCGTCGCCGGCCTCGACGTGGTGGCGACCGCGGTCCGGCTGCGCGATGCCGCCCTGCTCGAGCGCATCCTGGTCGATCTCAAGACCTTCGACACGCAACTCTCCCAACGCTTCGGCGGATAGCTCGCCGGCTGGACACGGCCATCCGCACCGTGTCTCCTCTTGCCCTGACGCCAGCCGAAACGGCGGACCCAAAAAACGGCAAGACGGGAGAAGACGGACATGGCGAAGCGGCTTCAGGGCAAGATCGCGGTGGTGACGGCGGCAGGCCACGGCATTGGCCGCGCCATCGCGGAACTGTTCGTGGAGGAAGGCGCCACCGTCTATGCCACCGACCTCGACAAGGCCAAGCTCGAGGGCATCAAGCGGGCGAAGAAGCTGAAGCTGGACGCGCGCTCGACCAAGGCGGTCGAGGCGCTGGCCGCCAAGACCGGTCCGATCGACATCCTGGTCAATGCCGCCGGTTTCGTGCATCACGGCACCGTGCTCGACACCAGCGAGGACGACTGGGACTTTTCCTTCGACCTGAACGTCAAATCCATGCATCGGACGATCAAGGCCTTCCTGCCGGGCATGCTGGAAAAAGGCGCCGGCTCGATCGTCAATATTGCGTCCGGCGCCTCGTCGGTGCGGGGCGTGCCGAATCGTTACGCCTATGGCGCCAGCAAGGCCGCGGTGATCGGCCTGACCAAGTCGGTGGCGATCGATTTCATCCGCAAGGGCATCCGCGCCAATGCCATTTGCCCGGGCACCATCCAGTCGCCCTCGCTCGACGACCGCATCAAGGCCTTGTCGGCCTCTTCAGGCCAGTCGCTGGAGGCGACCCGCAAGGCGTTCATCGACCGCCAGCCGATCGGTCGGCTCGGCACGGCGGAAGAGATCGCCCTGCTGGCGCTCTATCTCGCTTCCGACGAAGCCAGCTACACGACCGGCCAGATCCACCTCGCCGACGGCGGCTTCGCGCTCTGAGTGGAGACCAGGCCTGCCGAAGGGAGGAAATTGGATGGTGAGCGGGGAGGGGATCGAACCCTCGACCACATGATTAAAAGTCACGTGCTCTACCGCTGAGCTACCCGCCCATCCGGCGGCGGGTTTGGCGGATCGCGCCCAGGAAGTCAACGCATGTCCGCCGAGATGCGCCATGTTTGATGTTGTTGGGGATGAAATTGGCCAACCAGAACAAGGTGGCAGGCGCCCTGCCCGTCCGGTTGATGACGAAAAGCACTAATGAAACAACCCTCTCCCGGAGGGAGAGGGTGGCGCCGCCAGGCGCCGGGTGAGGGGCGTAAGGAGTTAGAACTGCTGCCGATGCGCGTCGAGCATGCCGTCCGTTCGGAGATGGACGCCCCCTCACCCGGCAGCTGACGCTGCCACCCTCTCCCTCTGGGAGAGGGTTGATTCATTAGTGCTTTCGCTCTTTTGCGTGGATTCTGACGCCAGGCCAGGTTCGGAGACCGTTATGACACGCCGTGACGACGACACGCGATTCGGACCATCCACGCTCGATCGCCGTGCATTTCTCGGAGCCACTGCGCTTGCGGCGGCGGCGATCGCCCTGCCCTCGCCCGCCGCGGCGCAGGCGATCGCCTCGGCCCGCATCGGCGCGGCTTCGCTGCAGATCCTGTCGGACGGCGGCATCACGCTGCCGGTCTCGATGCTGGCGCGCGGCGTGCCGCCGGCCGACGTCCAGAAGGTCCTGGCCGCGGCGGGCCTTCCGGTCGACGCGACCCGCAATGGCCTCAACGTGCCCTTGCTGAGCCTTGGCGACGACCTCGTGCTGTTCGATTGCGGCGCCGGCCGCAATTTCCTTCCGACCACCGGCCTTTTGCCGAAGTCGATCGAGGCGGCCGGCATTGACCCGGCCAAGGTCACGCGGGTCTTGTTCACCCACGCCCATCCGGATCATCTCTGGGGCGCGCTCGACGAGTTCGACACGCCGGCTTTTCCGAATGCGACCTATCATATGGCCGCGGCCGAATGGGATTTCTGGGTCGATCCGCAGGTCTTCGCCAAGCTGCCGGAGGAGCGGCACGCCTTCGCCGCCGGCGCGCAGCGGGTCCTGAAGGCGCTCGAGCCGCAGCTGAAGCGGTTTCGCCCCGGCGAAGAGATCATCTCCGGCCTGGCTGCGATCGACACGCGAGGCCATACGCCGGGACATGTTTCCTTCGAGGTGCGCACCGGCTCCGACAGCCTCATGATCCTGGGCGATGCCCTCACCCACCCGGTGCTGTCGTTCCAGCATCCGGACTGGGCCACCGCCTTCGACCAGGAGCCGGAACGGGCCGCGGCGACGCGCAAGAGCCTGCTCGACCGGCTGGCCGGCGACAAGCTGCTGGTCTCGACCTATCACCTGCCGGCGGGCGGCCTCGGCCGGGTCGAGCGCCAGGGCAGCGCCTATCGTTTCGTTCCGGCGGCCTGAGGCGCGGACGTCGCGAAACGTTATTCGGCCGGTGGCCGGCGGCCTTCGCGCGCGGCGCCGAGGCTTGCCCAGACCGCGCGAACCCAGTCGACCACCGACCCCTCGACCAGGATGGCAATGCCGAGGCGCGCGCCGAGAATCATGCCGAGAACGGTGAGCGGCCAGGTCACCGCCATCAGTGATCCCGCGGTCAGCCCCTGCCCGATCGTGCAGCCGCCGGCGAGCACGCCGCCGAAACCCATCAGCACCGCGCCGGTCAGGTGCCGGCGCATCTCGTGCTGGTCGTCGAAGGCTTCCCAGCGAAACTCGCGCGCGGCGAGCGCCGACAGCCCGGCGCCGACCGCGACACCGGCGACGCTCATGACGCCGAAATCGGCGATCGTGCCCTCGCCGGTCATCAGGCCATAAAAGCCGCGCGCCACCGGCGACACGAAGGTCAGGCTCTGGACCCGCACCAGCCGGTCGAAGACATCGACGGCGACGCCGGTGGCGACCCAGCCGGCCACCACGCCGAGGCCGAGCACGATACCGGCGGTGACGAGCCGCGGCGCCCGCCACAGCCGGCGATCCCGGGCGACCAGCCAGATCAGGCCGAGAGCGACGGCAAAGGTCAGGCCGAAGCGGAGATCGACACCAGCAAAGCGGCCGAGCACATCGGGGGCGGAGCTCGCGACACCGCCCGGCATGGCCACCGAGACCGCCTCGACCCAGTCGATCCGCGGCCGCGCCAGCACGCCGCGCAGCGTCGCATAAGCCACCGCACCGAAGACCATGAGGGTGAACAGGCTGCGCAGGTCGCCGGAACCGAGCCGGATCAGCGAGCCGAAGGCGCAGGTGCCGACCAGCGCCATGCCGATGCCGAACAGGATGGCGCCGATCAAGGCGCCGAGCCAGGCGATCTGGCCCGGCACATAGGTGGTTTCGGTGGGTTCGAACAGGCCGAAGAGGACCAGCGTCTGGGTGCCGATCAGCGCCACGGCCAAAGCCAGGCCGAACACCTTCATCCGGCGCCAGTCGCGCCCGAGCAAGGCATCTTCGACGGCGCCGAACGAGCAAAGCCTGGCCCGCTGGACGGCCCAGCCTGCCGCCACGCCGACCAGAAAGCCCATCACGCCGACGGCGACGGCCGGCAGCCCGGTCATGCTTCCTCCCAGGGGCGCTTGCCCCGACGGGACCTTGCGGCCCGCTTGTTATTTGGCCGGCTTGGTGCCGCGCTCGCAGAAGATGTCGTAGATCACGCTGATGACGCGCCGGACGTTCTCATTGGCGATGCTGTAATAGACCGTCTTGCCGTCGCGCCGCGTGGTGACCATGTCGTCGAAGCGCAGCCGCGCCAATTGTTGCGACACGGTTGGCTGGCGCAGCGACAGGATGTTCTCCAGTTCGCCGACCGAGCGTTCCTTTTCCGCCAGCAGGCAGAGCAGCAGCAGCCGGCTTTCATGCGACAGCGCCTTCAGGAAGTCGCTCGCCTCGCGGGCATTGCGCATCAATTGCTCGAGCTCGACGGAATATTCCGCGCCGGAACGCAACTCGTCCTCGATCGCCTTCGATACAATCACGGTCATCAGCTGGGCTTTCCCTGGGATGCAGCGGCGGCCGGCGCTCGTCCCCTGTTGGTCTGCAAATCCCGAATCATCCTGGTGAACAAGCCCCAGAACATGCCTTCATCCATATAGCCGGTGATCCGGCCGATTTCGCGACCCTGGTCGACCAGCACGAAGGTCGGCGTGAACCGCACCGGCAAGGTCAGCGCGATGTCACGCGGCTGGCCATGGTCGAGATTGACCCGGCGCAGCGGCACAAGCTTGCCCTCGTCGGTTCGCCCATAATTGGGCGCCACCTCGCGGTCCCAGCGCAGGCACCAGGGGCAGCCCGAGCGTTCGAACATGACGAGTTCGGCCGCGCTCGCAGGCGCCGAGCCAAGCGCTGCGAGCCCGACAGCTGCGCTGAACCAAAAGGCACGGATGAATTGCCGCCAACCGCGTTTCATCGCTAAGATATAGACGCATTCGAATATATTTGCCAATGGAGGCCGGCGTGGCGCTCGACATCTCGTTTGCGGGCGCATTCCTCGCCGGTCTCCTGTCGTTTTTCTCGCCCTGCGTGCTGCCACTGGTGCCGGCCTATCTGTGTTTTCTGGCCGGCCTGTCGTTCGGCGAGCTGGAGGCGAGTTCGAGCGGCGCTGTCGCCAACCGCCGGCTGCTGATCGGCCGTGCCGGCGCCTTCGTGCTCGGCTTCGCCACCATCTTCATCCTGCTCGGCGCCACCGCCTCGGTCTTCGGCCAGGCGCTGACGCGCTGGTTCGACGGCCTCGCCGTGGTGGCCGGCCTCGGCCTCGTCGTCATCGGCGTGCATATGACCGGCCTCGTCCGGATCGGCGTCCTGATGCGCGAGGCGCGCACCGAGATCGAACGCCGGCCGGCCGGTTTGGCCGGCGCCTATGGCATTGGCCTGGCTTTCGGTTTCGGCTGGACGCCCTGCGTCGGCCCGGTGCTCGCCGCGATCCTGATGCTCTCGGCGGCAGCGGAGACGGTTGGCCAGGGCACCTTGCTGCTCGGCTTCTATGCCGCCGGCATGGGCGTGCCCTTCCTGCTGGCGGCGGCCTTTGCCGGGCCATTCCTCAGCTGGATCGCCCGGTTCCGGCCCTATCTCGTCCGGGCTCAGGCGGCGACCGGCGGCATCCTCGTCGCCACCGGCCTGTTGATCGCCACCGGCCAGATGGCGCGGGTCGGCGGCCTGCTGATCGAACTCTTCCCGGTCTTCAACCAGGTCGGCTGATTTGCAGGTCGGCTGATTTGCAAGTCGGCTGACGGGCTCGGCCAGCGCCGGCCTTATTTGTTGACCGGCGATTCGCGATCGAACAGATAGGCCAGCACGTCGCGGATCTGATCCACGCTGAGAAACTTGGTCGCGCCGAAACGCGGCATGTTGGAACAGGCGACCGCGGCCTGCGAATTGTAGATCTTGATATAGGCCTCGCGGATCAGCTCCGGGTCGTAATTGCGGTCCCGGCCATAAGCCGCAAGGCTCGGTCCGAGCGTGCCGAAGCTCAATTCTTTCGGATCCATCTGGTGGCAGGCGTAACAATTGCCGCCGGTCACGGTATTGGCGGGGTCGGAGAACTGCCCGCCCCGGCCGCTGTTCGCGACCTGGAAGCCGCGGCGCCAGTCGCCGAGGAAGCGGCCGTCCTGCGGCAGCACCACGGTGGCCCGTTCACGTGACTGGATGGCGTCGGCCTCGGGTCCGGACACCTGGTTGCGCCGCTCGGTGCAGGTGCGCTGGGTGGCGTCGAGTTCGACACGCGCCTGCCATTCGGCCGGGGCACGGGTGAAGGTGCCGCGGATGATCTGGTCGACACGGGCCGGGTCGACCGGGGCCGCCGGAGCGGCGGCGGTCTGGGCGAGCGCCGGCGCGGCCGAGAGCAGCAGGACGCCGAGGGCGACGGAGGCGAGGCGGACCGAGATAGGACGGATGGATCGATTGATGGTCATGGCGGCCTCGCTCAGCGCTTGATGGAGGGGACGTTGATTTCGCCCCCTGCCGCCTGGATGTTCAGATAGACCAGCAGCGCGGTGATGCCGTCGGAGGCATAATCGGGCTCCGGCCAGCGCTGCTGGCGAAAGCAATCCCACATGCGGTGCTGCATGGTCCTGAGCGCGCTCTGCGAGACGCGATAGGTCGGCCAGGAGCCAATGGCCTCCTGCGGTGCCTGACCGGGCCTGGAGAAATCCGGCAAGCCCTGCAGGCGGATGCGCTTGCCCGGTTCGCCGTGGCAGGTGGCGCAGGAAAAATCCATGACGCCGGCGCGGCGGTAGAACATCGCCTCGCCGACCGCCGCCATCTCGCGTTCCCTGGCATGGCCAAGCTGCGGCTGGATGGTCATGCCATTGGACTTGTTGGCGATGAAGGCGACCAGGTCCTCCATGTCGGAGGCGCGCCCGGGACCCGAGAAGCGGCGCTTGACGATGTCGCTGACGTCGAGGCCCTGGATCTTGTCCATGCACCAGAGCAGGCGCTGTTCGAGATCCATCACCCGGTCGGCATCGGCGAAATAGCGCGGCAGCCTGGCATAGGCGCCTTCGAGCTTGCCCGGCCCCTCGCCGAGGTCGCAGGTCTCAAGCGAGACATTGCGCGTGCCGCGGGCTTCGGCCCAGAGCCCCTCGCCGCGATCGACCGCGAGATAGCCGGGATTGGCCATCGGGTCGTTGATCATGGCGCGATAGCGCTCGATCTCCCGCTCGCTGGCGTCCTGCGCCGGCTGGGCCAATCCCAGCGTGACGAAGCCGCCCAGCGCGGCTGACACCAGGCCAGCCATTATCCACCCTGTACGGGCCATGGTTTCTCCTCCGCCGTCCCTCCGGCCGCCCTCTTCCACGGGGCGATCCGTCTCGTGATCGTCAGCTTAGAATGACCTTTACATTCACAAAAAACAATATCACGATATGTTTAAGCGTGCGGTCTGGAGATCGCGCCGTCAAGCCCGGTTGAACGGGACGTCTGAGGAAACCAAGGAGCACGGCATGGCGAGACTGTTCGCCTCCCAAACGAGACGCGCGGTTCTGCGCACGGCGGCTCTCGCCTTCGCCGCGGCGGCGCTGGCGCCGCGCCTTGCGATCGCCGATCCCAAGGCCGTCGAGGACGAGCTGAAGAAGCTTTATGCCGGCAAGCCGATGGCCGAGGGCCGGGTCAAGCTGGACGTGCCGCAGATCGCCGAGAACGGACTGGTGGTGCCGGTCACCGTCGAGGTCGAAAGCCCGATGACGGAAACCGATTACGTCAAGGCCGTCCACGTCTTTGCCGACGGCAATCCGCAGCCCGGCGTGTTCACCTTCCGCTTCTCGCCGGAATGCGGCCGGGCGGCGGCCTCCACCCGCATGCGGCTCGCCCAGACCCAGAACATCGTCTGCGTCGCCGAGATGTCGGACGGCTCGCTGTTCACCACCAAGGCCGAAGTGAAGGTCACCATCGGCGGCTGCGGCGGCTGAGCGCCCGGGCAAGGATTTAAGGAAACGCCATGTCCACCAAACCCACCCCCGAGTCCGCGTGCCCGGCCAGGCCAAGGCCGGCGACATGATCGAGATCAAGACGCTGATCTCGCATGAGATGGAAAGCGGCCAGCGCCGCGACAGCGCCGGCAAGCCGATCCCGCGCAAGATCATCAACAGCTTCACCGCCTCGTTCAACGGCAAGACGGTGTTCCAGGCCGACTGGCACCCGGCGATCTCGGCCAATCCCTATCAATCCTTCTTCTACAAGGTGAAGGAGAGCGGCGAGTTCAAATTCGTCTGGAAGGACGATGACGGCTCGGAATATAGCTCGACCAACAAGATCGCGGTCGCCTGATCGCGCGGCCTCATGCGCGGGTGGCTTCGCATCTCGCATGAGAAACGGTCCGCAAGGCCATGGACCGGATGGTATTTTCATTCGTATGGGATGAACGATCCGTCGGGTTTCGGTATCGAAGAAGGGCATCAAGCCCTCGGGCGCCGCGCGGTTGGCGCGGCCTGATCTAGGGATGAACAGATGATTTCGCGCAGGCAATTCCTGCAAGCGACGGCGGCTGCCCAGGCGCTGACCCTCGGATCGGGGCTCGGGCCGCTCGGCCGCGTCGCGGCCCAGCAGCGGCTGACGGAAGCCGACATCACGCGGTTCGATCCCTTGGGAACCGTCACCCTTGTCCATGTCACCGATATCCATGCGCAGCTGGTGCCGCTCTATTTCCGTGAGCCCTCGGTCAATCTCGGCGTCGGTGACGCCAAGGGCGTGCCGCCGCACCTGACCGACCAGGAATTCCGGGCGCATTTCAAGGTGGCGGCCGGCTCGGCCGATGCCCATGCGCTGACCAGCGACGATTTTGCCTCGCTCGCCCGCAATTATGGCCGGATGGGCGGCATGGATCGGGTGGCCCGCCTGATCAAGACGATCCGGGCCGAGCGTGGCGCCGACAAGGTGTTGCTGCTCGACGGCGGCGACACCTGGCAAGGCTCCTGGACCGCGCTGAAGACCCGGGGCCAGGACATGGTCGGCGTCATGGAGGCGCTCGGCGTCGACGCCATGACCTCGCACTGGGAATTCACCTATGGCGAAACCCGGGTGAAGGAGATCGCCGAGACCTCGAAGATCGCCTTCCTGGCCCAGAACATCCGCGACGGCGAATGGCAGGAGCCGGTGTTCGAGCCGCGCAAGATGTTCGAGAAAGGCGGCGCGAAGATCGCTGTCATCGGCCAGGCCTTCCCGCGCACGCCGATCGCCAATCCGCGCTGGATGATCCCGAAATGGGAGTTCGGCCTGCGCGAGGACGACCTGCAGAAACAGGTCGAGGAGGCCCGCGCTGACAGCGCCGACCTGATCGTGCTGCTCTCGCATAATGGTTTCGATGTCGACCGCAAGCTCGCCTCGCGGGTCAAGGGCATCGACATCATCCTGACCGCCCATACCCATGACGCCATGCCGGGGGTGGTCAAGGTTGGCGAGACCATCCTGGTGGCGACCGGCTCGCACGGCAAATTCGTCTCGCGCCTGGATATCGAAGTGAAGGACCGGCGGATGACCGGCTTTCGCTACAAGCTGATGCCGGTCTTTTCCGACGCCATCACGCCGGACGCGGAGATGGCCGCGGCGATCGAGGCGATCCGCAAGCCTTATGCGGCCGAGCTCGCCCGCGAAGTCGGCCGCACCGACAGCCTGTTGTTCCGGCGCGGCAATTTCAACGGCACGTTCGACGACCTGATCGCCCAGTCGATGCTGGCCGAGCGCGATGCCGAGATCGCGCTGTCGCCGGGCTTCCGTTGGGGCGGCACGCTGCTGCCGGGCGATCCGATCACCTTCGAGGCGATCAGCAACGCCACCGCCATGACCTATCCGGCCTGCTACCGGATGGAGATGACCGGCCAGCAGTTGAAGGACATCCTGGAGGATGTCGCCGACAACATTTTCCACCCGGACCCCTATTTCCAGGGCGGCGGCGACATGGTGCGGGTCGGCGGCGCCGGTTACGCCATCGATGTCGGCAAGCCTGCGGGGCAGCGCATTTCCGACATGACCCTGCTGAAGACCGGCAAGCCGCTGGAACCGGCCAAGGCCTATGTCGTCGCCGGCTGGGCCAGCGTCAACGAGGCGACCCAGGGTCCGCCGGTCTGGGAGATCGTCGAAAAATACGTGTCGCGGGTGCGCAATGTGTGCCTGGAACCCAATCGCGCGGTCAAGGTGACCGGCGCCTGAGGCGCCAGGTCGACGTCAAGGAGACAGGGATGAGCGGGCCACGAACCGTTTCGACCTTCAATCGGCGCGGCTTTCTCGGCGCGGCAGGCGTCGGCGCCGCAAGTCTGGGCACCGCAGGTCTCGCCGCATCCGGCACCGCCTTTGCCGCCCCTGCCCCGGATCCCGTCATCACCGAGGTGCAGGACTGGAACCGGACGCTCGGCGACGGCGTTCAGGCGCGGCCTTATGGCAAGCCGTCGGCTTTCGAGAAGGACGTGGTCCGCCGCGACGTCGAATGGCTGACGGCGAGCCGCGAATCCTCGGTCAATTTCACCCCGCTGCATGCGCTCGACGGCATCATCACGCCCTCGGGCCTCTGTTTCGAGCGCCATCACGGCGGTGTCGCCGAGATCGACCCGGCCAAGCACCGGCTGATGATCAACGGCCTGGTCGACAAGCCCATGGTGTTCACGCTCGACGACCTCAAACGGTTTCCGGGCCGGGTGAACCGGGCCTATTTCCTCGAATGCGCGGCCAATTCCGGCATGGAATGGCGCGGCGCCCAGCTCAATGGCTGCCAGTTCACCCACGGCATGGTCCATAATGTCTGGTATTCCGGCATCCCTTTGAAAACACTGCTCGACGAGGCGGGCCTGCGCGGCAATGCCAAGTGGCTGCTCGCCGAAGGCGCCGATGCCTCGGGCATGACCCGATCGATCCCGCTCGACAAGGCGCTCAGGGATTGCCTCGTCGTCTGGGGCATGAATGGCGAGATGTTGCGGCCCGAACAGGGTTATCCGCTGCGCCTCGTCGTACCCGGCTGGGAAGGCAATATGTGGATCAAGTGGCTGCGCCGGATCGAGGTCGGCGACCAGCCCTGGCACCACCGGGAGGAGACGTCGAAATATACCGACCTGCTCGCCGACGGCCGCTCGCGCCGCTTTACCTTCATCATGGATGCCAAGTCGGTGGTGACCAATCCCTCGCCCCAGGCGCCGCTCCGGCAGAAGGGGCCGAATGTCCTGACCGGGCTTGCCTGGTCCGGCCGCGGCGCGATCCGCCGGGTCGACGTGAGCCTCGACGGCGGCCGCAACTGGCGGACCGCGCGGATCGACGGGCCGGTCATGTCGATGTCGCTGACGCGCTTCTACGTCGATTTCGACTGGGACGGCCGCGAGATGATGATCCAGTCGCGCGCCATGGACGAAACCGGCTACGTGCAGCCGACCAAGGACGAGTTGCGCAAGGTGCGCGGCACCAACTCGATCTACCACAATAACGGCATTCAGACCTGGCTCGTGCGCTCGAACGGGGAGACTGAAAATGTCGAAATCGGCTAAGATCGCCCTCGGTCTGGCGCTGCTCGCGGGTCTCGGCACGGCAAGCGTGGTGCTCGCCCAGCAGCGGCCGGCGGCGCCAGCCCCGGCCGCGACACGTGCCGCACCCCCGGCCAAGGTCGGGCTCGGCCGCGAGGCGCATCCCGCCGAAGTCGCCGCCTGGGACACCGACATCCGCCCCGACGGCCAGGGCCTGCCGCCCGGCCGGGGCACGGTCAAACAGGGCGAAGAGGTCTACCTGCAGCAATGCGCCGCCTGCCATGGCGAGTTCGGCGAGGGCGCCGGCCGCTGGCCGGTGCTGGCCGGTGGGCGCGGATCGCTGGCCTCCGACAATCCGGAGAAAACCATAGGCTCGTTCTGGCCGTATCTGTCGACCACCTTCGATTATATCCGGCGCGCCATGCCCTATGGAAACGCCCAGTCGCTGTCCAATGACGAGGTCTATGCGCTGACCGCCTATCTGCTGCATCTGAACGATGTGGTGAAGGACGATTTCGAGCTCAGCCGCGACAATTTCACCAGCATCAGGCTGCCCAATGCCGGCGGCTTCTACGACGACGATCGCGAGACCACCGAGCGCCGGTTCTGGCAGGCCAATCCGTGCATGACCAATTGCCGGCCCGAGCCGCGCGTCACCGGCCGGGCGCGGGTGATCGACGTGACCCCCGACAGCCGCACCGGGCCGAGGGTGGAATGAGTGCAGCGCCGCGTCCCGTCCTTCAAGGCTTGCTGGCGGCAGCGACCGGCATCATCGCCTCGACCGCGGCGCTGGCGCAGGTGCCGCGGCCGGGTGACCGGGCGCTCGGCGAATATCTGGCGGGTGAATGTGTCACCTGTCACCAGGTCTCGGGCCGCGCCGGCGCCGGCATTCCCCCGATCATCGGCTGGCCGGCCGATCAGTTCGTCGCGGTCATGCAGTCCTACCGGGCGAAGGACCGCGACAACCCGATCATGCAGACGGTTGCCGGCCGGTTCTCGGACGACGAGATGGCGGCGCTCGCCGCCTATTTCGGCAGCCTCACGCCGCCGCAGACCAAATAACCGCCCGGGCCTCCGGGCGGCTTGGCGCAGACGACAAGGGAGACGGCCATGTCAGATGTCGATCGACGCGTGCTTCTCGGCGGAGCGGCGGTGGCGAGCGCCATGCTCACCTCGTCCCGAGCATCGGCGGCAACCCCGATGCTGCAGCTCGCCGACCTGAAGAAGGAAGCGGATGTCGCCTGTCTCTACCATTGCGATTTCGGCAAGCCGCCGCGCTTCGTCCAGATGCTGACCAATATCGGCAATCATTTTTCGGCCTATGGCGCCAATCCCTTCGACCTCCAGCTCGTCGTGGTGGCCCATGGCGCCGGCGTGAAGTTTTTCCTCGAGACCCTCGATGGCACGCCGTGGCGCGACGAGACGGCGGTCCTGCCTGCCTTCGAGCGCGTCGTGGCGCAGGCCAAGAACGGCCTGAAGGTCCACCTCTGCGACATCACGTTCCAGCGGCTCAATCTGGACCGGACTAAAGTGCGTGCCGCCGACTTCATGTCCTTCGTGCCGTCGGGCGTGGCGGCGGTCGGTGCATTGCAAAGCAAGGGCTACGCCTACCTGAAAGTGGGTTGAGTGCCTTCGACCGCGACGCCGGATGAACCGGCGCGCTTGATGCCAAGGGGAGAACGACCATGTCGATCAATCGCAGGCGAATGCTTCAATCGGCCGGTGCCTTCGGCCTTGCCGCGCTCGCGGCGCCACCGGTGTTCGGCCAGGCCAAGCCCCGCGTCGTGGTGGTCGGCGGCGGGCCGGGCGGCGTCACCGCGGCGAAATATATCGCCAAGGACAGCCAGGCCAGGATCGACGTCGTGCTGGTGGAGCCGCAGCGCCAGTTCACCACCTGCTTCCATTCCAACCTGTTTCTCGGCGGCTACCGGAGCTTTGAATCGATCACCCATGGCTATGACAAGGTGTCGGCGGCCAGCGGTTTCCGGATGAACCATCAAGCGGCGAGCCGGGTGGACCGCGACAAGAAGGAGGTCCTGCTCGCCGACGGGTCGCGGGTCGGCTACGACCGGCTCGTGCTGTCGCCCGGCATCGACCTGAAATATGATTCGGTGCCCGGCTGGGGCCGCGAGCATGAAGAGACCATGCCGCATGCCTGGCGGGCCGGCCCGCAGACCCAATTGCTCAGGCGGCGGCTCGAGGCGGTGCCCGCCAAGGGCGTGATCGTGATGATCGCCCCGCCCAATCCCTATCGCTGCCCGCCCGGCCCCTATGAGCGGGTGTCGATGATGGCGCATGTGCTGAAGGCCTCCGGCCGGGCCGACGCCAAGATCTACGTGCTCGACCCGAAGGAGACCTTCTCCAAGCAGGGCCTGTTCCAGGAAGGCTGGGAGAAGCACTATCCCGGCATGGTCGAATGGCTCGGCCCGAAGATCCATGACGGCATCAAGTCGGTCGATCCGAAAACCAACACCGTCGTCACCGGCTTCGAGACCTATCGCGACGTGGCGCTGGTCAATGTCATCCCGGCGCAGATGGCCGGCGCCATCGCCCGCGAGGCGGGGCTGGCCAATGCCTCGGGTTTCTGCCCGATCGACCCGGCCAGCATGCGCTCGACCATGGACCCGACCATCTATGTCGTCGGCGATGCCTGCATTCCCGGCGACATGCCGAAATCCGCCTTTTCCGCCAACAGCCAGGCCAAGGTCGCGGCGCTGATGGTGCGCGGCGAACTGACCGGCGCCAGCACCTTCCCGGCGCGCTATACCAATACCTGCTGGAGCCTGATCGAGACCGACGACACGGTGAAGGTCGGCGGCCGCTACGAGGCCAAGGACGGCAAGATCGCGGCGGTCGAGACCTTCATCTCGCAGACCGGCGAGAGCGCCGACCTGCGCAAGCAGACCCAGGCCGAAAACATGGGCTGGTATAGCGCCATCACCGCCGACATGTTCACCTGAACATCAGGTTTTCGCCTTACAACCGGCTCGCGGCGTGGCCGCGAGCCATGCCGTCCCATGATCGAACATACCTGCAGGATCTATGATGCGCATCGCCTTCCTCACCGGCCTCCTGACCCTGTCTTCAGCCTTGGCCGCCATGCCGGGCCTGGCCCTGGCGCAGGATGCCGCCGCCGGCGAGCGGGTCTTCGCCCAGTGCCGGGCCTGCCACCAGCTTGGTGAAACCGCCCGCAACGGCGTCGGGCCGCAGTTGAACGGCCTGATCGGCCGGACCGCGGGCTCGGTTGCCGGATATACCTATTCGGACGCCTATAAGCGCCCTGAGGTCGCCGCCAAGGTCTGGTCGGAGGAGAATTTCGCCGCCTATATCCGCGATCCCCGCAGCGTCACGCCGGGCACCCGCATGGTCTTCGCGGGGCTCAGGCAGGACAGCCAGGTCAGCAATCTGATCGCCTATCTCCGGCAGTTCGACGCCAGCGGCAAGCGCTCGCAATAGGTCGCCCCAAGGCGGTCGGGAGCGCCGGCGCGCATATTCGGCTTTGCCCGAACCGGCCTTTCCCGTACCATTCCGGGCGTGACCTCAGGAACCAATTCCCGGGAATCGAAGGGCCGCGGTCGACCACGCGTCGATGCGACGCCGATCGGCCTGAGGTTTCCCCCCGACCTGCTGGCCATTCTCGACGCCTATATCGCGCGGGAACGGCCGGGGGTCAGCCGGCCCGAGGCGCTGCGCTACATTTTCCGGGAATGGGCGATCGCCCACGACCATATGCCGGCGGATGGCTTTGGCATGGCGCTGGAGCTCGAAGACCTGAATGCGGAAAACGATGGCTGACAGTGCAGCGGCCGGCGGCGCCGGATTGTCCTCCGACAGAATGGCGGTGAGCCGCACCTGCCTGTTGATCGTGGCCGGCCTGATCCTTGGGCAAGTGCTGGCCCTCTACGCCATGGGCCGCACGCCGATCTGCACCTGCGGTTATGTCAAGCTGTGGCATGGCAACGTGCAGAGCGCGGAGAACTCGCAGCACCTGCTCGACTGGTATTCGTTCAGCCACATCCTGCATGGCTTCCTGTTCTATTTTCTGGTCTGGATGGTGTTCCCGCGCAGCTCGGTCTGCCAGCGGCTGGTGCTGTCGGTCGGTATCGAAGCGGCCTGGGAAATCGTCGAGAACACCAATCTGATCATCGACCGTTATCGGGCAACGGCGATTTCGCTCAATTATTACGGCGACAGCATCGTCAATTCGTTCGGCGACATGCTGTCGATGATCCTGGGCTTCGTGCTGGCCCGGCGGCTGCCGCTGAGCCTGCTGATCGCCGCCAGCGTGGTGATCGAGCTCGGGCTCGCCTACGGCATCCGGGACAATCTGACGCTCAACATCATCATGCTGATCCACCCGGTCGAGGCGATCTCGCAATGGCAGGCGGCGGCCGCGCCGCAATGAGGTCGGCGCGTCAGCCGCGCGGCGGATAGGCGCGCAGGAACATCGCGGTCGCCGACTGGACCGAGGCGCGCAGCTCGTCCTTCGAGACGATCGGTTCCAGGCCGAAGATGATCCGCCGGATCGGCTCGCTGATGCACAGGTCCAGGAACTGGCGCGCCGCCTGGACCGGATCGTCGAAGACGATGCGGCCGGCAGCGTCGAGATCGGCGAAATAGGCGGCAAGCCGCGCATTGCCGACTTTCGGCCCGGCGTCATAAAAGGCCCGGCCGATCTCCGGCAGACGTGGCGCCACGCCGATCACCATGCGGATCCGGGCGACCGATTCCGGTTCGCAGAGCGCGGTGGCGAGCCGCACGCCGAGCTCCTCGAGCTCGCGGGCGATCGACGGCGCGGTCCGGTCGAGATCGAACAGGCGCTCGGCCTGTTCGCGCCGCTCCAGCCCGACCAGCGATTCGAACAGATGCTCCTTGCCGGTGAAATAGGCGTAGATCGTGCCTTTCGACACGCCGGCGGCGCGGGTGATGTCGTTCATGCTGGCCGCTTCGAAGCCGCGGTCGAAGAAGACGCGGCGCGCGCCCTCGAGGATCTGGCGCCGCTTGGCGGTGTCCAGAACCTCCGGCGCGGCGTCCGTCCCGACCTCGCTGGCGCGCGGAATCACAGCATCACTCAAAGTTTAGGCCCTCGATCGAACCGAACGGTTCGGTTTAGTCTTGTAGAGCGCATTTATCAGGTGTAGGTCAAGGGCCGATCGAACCGAACGGTTCGGTCAGAATGACGCATGGCAAGCCGACGCATGATTGGAGATCAGCATGGCCGATGTTCGCGAAGACGCGGCCCCGGGCGGGCATGTTCAGGATCGTCGGGCGGCAGCGCCTGAAGCCGCCCCTGCCCCGCAAGGCGGACCGGCCGCGGCTTCGCCGCCGGCCAAGTCATCGCGCAAGCGGCTGGTTCTCGCCCTCGTCGCGGCAGCCGTCATCGGTGCCGCCGGCTGGTTCGGTTATGATTGGTATGTCGATGGCCGGTTCCTGGTGTCGACCGACGATGCCTATGTGAAGGCCGACACCACCGTGCTGGCCGCCAAAATCTCCGGTTATGTCGTCGAGGTGGCGGTCCGCGACAACGCCTCGGTTCATGCCGGCGAGGTGCTCGCCCGCATCGATGATGGCGATTATCGCCTGGCCGTCGAGGCGGCGGCGGCAAAAGTCGCGACCCAGGATTCGACGATCCAGCGGATCGAGGCCCAGCGTGCCGCCCAGGATGCCATGGTCGCCCAGGCGCGCGCGCAGCTCGCGGTGGCGCAGGCCGACACCCAGCGGACGGTCGCGGCACTTGCCCGCGCCCAGCGCCTGATCAGCCAGGAATTCGCCAGTCAGGCGGCGCTCGATACCGCCAAGGCCGATCGCGACCGCAACATCGCCCAGGTCGAGCAGGCCAAGGCGACGATATCGGGCGCCGAGGCGCAATCGACCGTGCTGCAGGCCCAGCGCACCGAGGCCGAGCGGCAGAAGGCCGAATTGCAGAATGCCCTCGACCGGGCCAGGCGCGATCTCGATTTCACCGTGGTCAGGGCGCCGGTCGACGGGGTGGTCGGCAATCGCGCCGTGCAGATCGGCCAGTTCGTCCAGCCGGGCACCCGCCTGTTGGCGCTGGTGGCGACCGCGTCGATCTATGTCGAAGCCAATCTGAAGGAGACCCAGCTCTCCCGCATCATGCTCGGCGATAGCGTCAACGTGTCGGTCGACGCTTTTTCCGGCAAGCCGATCCGCGGCCGGGTCGAGAGCATCGCGCCGGCATCGGGCGCGATCTTCTCGCTGCTGCCGCCGGAAAACGCCACCGGCAATTTCACCAAGATCGTCCAGCGCATTCCGGTCCGCATCATGCTCGATCCGGCGGCCATCGCCCATGGCCGGCTCAGGCCCGGCATGTCGGTCGTCGCCTCCATCAGGATCGGTACCGACCCGGAACCCGCGCGCGTCGGCGCTACCGACCAGGGTAGCCGCCGGACCCCTGCCCGCCTGGGCGCAACCGAGCAGAGCGGCCGCGGCCAGCCATGAGCTCGGTCTCGACCAGTGCTGTTTCGACCAGCGATGTCGCGCCGGCGCAACCGGCCGAAGAGCGAATCGAGATCGGCCGGCTGCTCGCCTTCATCGCCATGGTCTTCGGCATGTTCATGGCGATCCTGGACATCCAGATCGTCTCGGCCTCGCTCGCCGAGATCCAGGCCGGCCTGTCGGCCAGCGCCGACGAGATCTCCTGGGTCCAGACCTCCTATCTGATCGCCGAAGTGATCATGATCCCGCTGTCCGGCCTGTTGTCACGGGCCCTGTCGACGCGGGTGATCTTCACCATTTCGGCCGCCGGCTTCACGCTGATGAGCGTGATGTGCGCCATGTCGACCTCGATCACCGAGATGATCATCTGGCGCGCCCTGCAGGGTTTTCTCGGCGGCGCCATGATCCCGACGGTGTTCGCCACCGCCTTCACGATCTTTCCGCCATCCAAGCGCTCGATCGTCTCGCCCTTGATCGGCATGGTGGCGACGCTCGCCCCGACGATCGGACCCACGGTCGGCGGCTACCTGACCGATCTGTTCTCCTGGCACTGGCTGTTCCTGATCAATGTGCCGCCGGGCATCATCGTGACCATCGCGGTCTGGCGGCTGGTCGACTTCGACAAGCCGGACTTCTCGCTGCTCAACCGCTTCGACTGGACCGGCATGATCTCCATGGCCGTGTTCCTCGGCGGATTGGAATATGTGCTGGAGGAAGGCCCGACCAAGGACTGGTTCCAGGACGAGATCGTCCTGATCGTGTTCGTCTGCATGGCGGTCAGCTGCGTGGTGTTCTTCTGGCGGGCGTTTACCGCGCCGCAGCCGATCGTCGACCTCTCGACCTTCGCCAACCGCAATTTCTGGTCCGGCTGCCTCGCCTCCTTCGTCTGCGGCATCGGCCTTTATGGCCTCACCTATCTCTACCCGGTCTATCTGGCGCGGGTGCGCGGCTTCTCGGCCTTGATGATCGGCGAGACCATGTTCGTCACCGGCATCGCCATGTTCCTGTCGGCGCCGATCGTCGGCCGGCTGTCGACCCGCATGGACCTGCGTGTCATGATGGCGATCGGTTTCCTGATGTTCGCGCTCGGCACCTATCAGGTCTCCTTCGTCACCAAGGACTGGACCTTCGGCGAATTGCTGGTGCCGCAGATCCTGCGCGGCGCGGCGCTGATGATGTGCATGGTGCCGATCAACAACCTGTCGCTCGGCACGCTGCCGCTCGACCGCATGAAAAACGCCGCCGGTCTGTACAATCTGACGCGCAATCTCGGCGGCGCGGTTGGCCTCGCCTTGATCAACACCTTGCTGAACGACCGCACCGACCTGCATCTGCAGCGGCTGCACGAGCAGGTCGCCTGGGGCCGGACGCGGGCCGAGGAAACGCTGAACTCGCTGACCCAGGCGTTTCAGTCGCTCGGATCGGATGCCGAACTCGCGGCACTCAAGCAGCTCGCCACCATGGTCCGGCGCGAAGCCTTCGTCATGGCGATCGGCGACGTGTTCTTCGCGCTCACCGTGCTGTTCGTGCTGATGGTCGCGCTGGTGCCGATCATGCGCCGGCCGAAACCCGCACCAGCCGGAGGTGGTGGGGGGCATTAGTCCCGCTGCACAGTGATTATTGCCGTTTGACTGGATAGGCGCGGCGAGGCTTTTCGCGTGCTTTTCGCTGGGAACATCCAGCTGATCCGGGCTTGGTCGGCATTGCGCTGGTGGACCAGGCGGACATTGTCAATCGCGGTGACGCGCACCCCGATGGACCGCCCTCTATGAGCGATCGGGCTGAAGTCGTGGATGGCCGGGACAAGCCCGGCCAAGACGAGAATTGTCCTTGGAGCGACGGGCGCTGGATCGGCCAGGCGCCGAACCCGCCGTGGCCCGGCACACCGTGAGGTCAACACATCGTCCTGCCCGGGCTTGTCCCGGGCATCCCCGAATTTCTTGCACCAAAATCAATAATCACGGTGCGGTGGCCACCACACGCCACCGTCAACCAAGCTTCGCAAGCGTCGCCAGCACTGTCTCGTCGATATCGACGCTGTCCTGCTGGCGCTGTTCGGCCTCCCATTTACGCTGGCCCGGTGCGACGACCCGCTCGGCACCTGCGGCGCGCTTCGAGGCCAGGAGGCGCCCCCGCGCGGCCGCCGCACGCTGCGGCAGCGCCGCGCCCTGGCCGAACTGGCCGGCATGCATGGCAATGAACAGGAACGAGCAATCATTCGGCACGGCAACGTCGCCATAGAGCGGACGGACCTCCGCGCCTGAGGCGCCGCCGGACAGGAGGCCGCACATCAGGTCGATCATCAGGGCGAGCGCGAAACCCTTGGGCCCGCCGGTCGGCAGCAACATGCCCCTGATCGCGGCGTCAGG
The DNA here is from genome assembly GCF_005144885.1 of Phreatobacter stygius. Classification (NCBI taxonomy): domain Bacteria; kingdom Pseudomonadati; phylum Pseudomonadota; class Alphaproteobacteria; order Hyphomicrobiales; family Phreatobacteraceae; genus Phreatobacter; species Phreatobacter stygius. The sequence continues at coordinate 6,412,541 of NZ_CP039690.1, read as the reverse complement.
GTCGGTGGTGGCTTCACCATCGGCGGTGACGGCCCAGGTCGGCGGGATCGGCTGGCCGGCCCGCGCCGCCATGCGGATCTTGCCGAGCGCGCCCTCGCTGGTCGCCATGTCCATGACGATGGCTGGCTGATCCGCCGAGGGAATGCCGATCGCCAGCGGATTGTTGCCGACCAGCGGTTCAGCGCCGCCTGGCGCCGGCATCATCGGCTTGGTGTTGGACATGGCGATGCCGATACAATTGGCTTCGGCCGCCTGCCGGACATAGCGGCCGGCGGCGCCGAAATGAAAGCCGTGGCGCACCGCGACCGCACCGATGCCGAAGCTTTTGGCTTTCTCGACCGCCAGCGCCATGGCCTGTTCGGCGGCGAGATGGCCCAGCATGTGGCGGGCGTCGAGCACCGCGACCGCTCCCTGGTCGCTGACCAGCTCGGCCCGGTCGGCGGTCGAGACCGACCCGGCCTTCAACCGGTCGAGATAGAGCGGCAGATGCATCAGTCCATGCGAGCCGAGCCCTTGCTGCTCGGCCTCGACCAGCGCCTGAGCCATGGCCCGCGCGGCGGTCTCCGGCAGGCCGGCGGCCTGGAACAGGCCCGCGACATTCACCTTGAGTTCCGCCACGTCCACCCGGGCCTTGCCGGCAGCCGGCGCCGGCCGGTCGGTTGTCTTGGTCATCGTCGCGTCCCGTGGCTCAAATCCAGCCTGGACATTAGGGTGATCGGCGCCGGCGCATGGCAATGCCATCGCTCGTTTCGCCAGTCGAAACGAGCGGGCTTGCCGCGACCGTTCACCGTCATGCCGGCTATCCTTGCCGCCATCACGACGGGAGCGGCCATGGCGATCACCTATGATCTGGTGAAGGAGGTGACGGCGAACCTCTATGAGTGGTCGTTGAAGCGGATTCCGCAAAATTCCAAGGAGGCGCTCAGGCGCGCCCAGGAGACGGAATCGAGCGCCAGCGCCCGCAAGACGCTGGCCTTCATGCTCGACAGCGCCGAGGTTGCCGAGAAGACCGGCCGTTTCGTCTGTTCGGATGCCGGCATTCCCACCTATGTCGTCAGGATCGGCACCGGCGCGCGCATGCAAGGCGACATCAAGCGGGCGATCGTCGACGGCTTCGACCAGCTGGTGCAGACGATCGACCCGCCGATCCTGAAATTCGTCACCAATCCCTTGACCAATGAGCGCAGCTACAAGGGCAAGGACATGCCGATCGTGTCCTATGACCTGGTCGACGGGTCGGATGCCCTCGACATCACCTGCTCGCCCAAGGCGCTCGGCTCCGGCCGCTGGGCGGCGCTCGAAGTGTTCAGCTACCCGACCCTCGAGGTGATCGAGAAATACATCATGGACTGCGTGCTGAAGGCCGGCGGCCAGCATTGCCCGCCGGTCGTGATCGGGGTCGGCATTGGCGGCAGCTTCGATCACGCCGCCAAGATCGCCAAGGAGGCGAGCCTGCGCCCGTTCGGCCAGCGCAATCCCGAACCCATGGTCGCGGCGATGGAGGAACGCCTCCTGAAGGCGGTCAATGCCACCGGTTTCGGTCCGATGGGGGTTGGCGGCTCGACCACCGCCTTCGGCGTCCATGTCAATTATTCCTCCGGCCACGGCTTCACGCCGGTGGCGGTCTGCTTCAATTGCTGGATCAACCGGCGCACCCGCGCGCTGATCCACAATTCCGGCGCGGTCGAACGGATCGAATGACCATGGCTCTCGATATGGACCTGCCACGGCTGAACCTGCCGCTGACCCGCGAGGCGGCGCTCGGGCTGGCCGTCGGCGACCTCGTCCTGCTGGACGGCGACGTTGTCATCACCGCGGGCTTTCCGACCCACCAGCGCATGGTCGCCTGCCTCGACGCCGGCAAACCCCTGCCGCTCGATCTTGCCGGTGCCGCCTTCGTCCATATGGGCATCTGCTGCCGCGAGGACGGCGAGCGGCTGGAGCCGCTTTATGTCAATCCGACCACTTCGACCCGGTTCAACGCGCTGATGCCAACCATCATCAGGCGTTTCGGACTGACCGCGGTCGGCGGCAAGGGCGGGCTGTCGGCGGAAAGCGTCGCGGCCATGCGTGAGGTCGGCTGCGTCTATTTTTCCATTGTCGGCGGCGCCTCGGCGCTGTTGTCGGCGAGCGTCCAGGAGATCGTCGAGACCGCCTGGGACGACCTGATCATGCAGTTCCGCCTGACCCGCATCCGGGTCTCCGGTTTCGGCCCGGTGACGGTCGCCATCGATGCCCATGGCAACAGCCTCTATCAAAGCCTGCAGGCCTCGGCGGAAGCGCGCATGCCGGCGATCCTCTCATCGATCCGCCAGCACGACTGACCGGCCAGCCCCGCATCACAGGAGATGACCCATGAAGGTGATCGAGATCACGCGTCCGGGCGGCCCGGAGGTTCTGGCGATCGCCGAGCGGCCGAAACCGCGGGCGGTGCCCGGCGAGGTGCTGATCCGGGTCAAGGCGGCCGGCGTCAACCGGCCGGATATCCAGCAGCGCCGCGGCCTCTATCCGCCGCCGCCCGGCGCCACCGACCTGCCCGGCCTGGATGTCGCCGGCGTGGTCGAAGCGGTCGGCGACGGCGTCGCCTGGCCGAAGGTGGGTGACGCGGTCTGCGCGCTCGCCAATGGCGGCGGTTATGCCGAGTATTGCGCTGTGCCCGCGCCGCAATGCCTCACCATCCCCAAGGGATCGAGCTTTGTCGAAGCGGCAGCCTTGCCGGAGGTGTTCTTCACCGCCTGGAACAATGTCATCTGGCTCGGCCGGCTCGGCCAGGGCGAAACCCTGCTGGTGCAGGGCGGCACCAGCGGCGTCGGCATGGCGGCGATCCAGATCGCCAAGCTGTTGCGCGGCGCGCGCGTCATCGCCACCGCCGGCACCGAGGAGAAACGCGCCGTCTGCCGCGCGATCGGCGCCGATGCGGCGATCGACTACCGGGGCGACTGGCCGGCGGCGGTGCGCGCCGCCATTGGCGCCCACGCCGTCGACGTGGTGCTCGACGGCCAGGCCGGGCCCTATACCGAGAAACAGCTCGACCTGCTCGCCTTCGACGGCCGCGTCGTGCTGATCGCCAGCCATCTCGGCGAGATGGCCGAGGTCAATGTCCGCAACATCGTCCGGCGCCGGCTGACGCTGACCGGCTCGACGCTCAGGCCGCGCGATGCCGACTACAAGGGCCGGATCGCGGGCGAGCTGATGGACCAGGTCTGGCCGCTGATCGAGGCCGGCCGGCTGAAGAACCATGTCTGCGCCGTGTTCCCCTTCGCCGAGGTCGCCAAGGCCCATGCGCTGATGGATGCCGGCGAACAGATCGGCAAGGTGGTGCTGACGCTGGACGAATAGCGAATGGCGAATGGGGATGAGGCTGCGAACTCAGTGCGCGTAACCCCTCTCCCGCGAAGGCGCTGGCGAGGGTTCGCGCAGCCCTCTTCGCCAGGCCGCGCTTCCCCCACTCGCTATTCGCCATTCGCTACTCGCCATTCGCCCCGTCCCACCCTATGTCCTTTGCCATGGCGGTTGTGGCAGCGGAGGTCCGGACTTGTCGTCGTTTCCTCCGGTCCAGTCGGTGGTCCGTGCGTTCAATCTGCTGGTCGAGGTCAATCGCGCTGGCCTGACCACGGTCGGCGACCTGCATCGCCGGACCCGGCTGCCGAAGCCGACCATCGTGCGCCTGCTGGAAACGCTGGTGGCCGCCGGCTATGTCTACCGGGACGAGCGGCTGCGCGGCTATCAGGTGACCTCGCAGGTCGCCGAACTCAGCTCCGGCTTTCACGGCGCGCCCATGGTGATCGAGGCGGCACGGCCCTGGGCGGCGGCGCTGACGCAACAGATCAAATGGCCGACCGCGGTCTGCGTGCTCGATCATGACGCCGTGGTGGTGCGTTTCTCGACCATTCCCGACAGCCCGATCTCGCCGTTCCACGCCACCATCGGCTATCGGTTGAGCCTCGGCGCGCGGGCGCTCGGCCGGGCCTATCTCGCCTTCTGCCCCGACGCGGAGCGGCGCATCCTGATCGACCTGATGAAGGTCTCGCCCGATCCGGAGAACCATTTGTTGTCCGAAGACGAGCTCGAGCGCCTGATCGCGACGGCCCGGCGCAAGGGTTTCGCCGAACGCGACCTGGAGGTCGAGCCGCGCAGCTCGGCCACCGTCGCGGTGCCCCTGATGCTCGGCGAGCGCGTGCTCGGAACCTTCGGCATCACCTATTTCCGCTCCGCCGTGGCGACGCCCGAGGCGCGCGCCCGCCTGGTCTTTCCCTTGAAGGAAGCGGCGGCCGCGATCGAAGCCGAACTGCGGGAAAAAAGCGCCCCGTTTCGCCAGGAGAAATGAGGGGCGATTTTCTCCAGCAGCGATAGCCCGGCTGGCAGGGTCGAGGCCTACGAAGATCGACCCGATCGATCCAGCCAGGGCAAGGAAACGTTCGATGACCACCCTCTCGCGCCGCGCATTGACGGCATCGCTCGCTTCTCTTGCCGTCGGCGCCATCGGCCGTCCGGCTCTCGCGCAAGCCTGGCCGACGCGGCCGGTCACCATTCTCGTGCCGTTCCCGGCCGGCGCCTCCACCGACGTGGTGGCGCGGCTGATCGGGGAAAAACTGCGCCAGGATCTCGGCCAGGGTTTCGTGATCGAGAACAAGGTCGGCGCGGGCGGCAATATCGCCGCCGGCGGCGTCGCCCGGGCGGCGCCGGATGGCTATACGCTGTTCCTGTCGTCGTCCGGTCCGCTGTCGAGCAACAAGCTGCTCTACAAGTCGCTGAACTACGACCCGATCGCCGATTTCGAGCCGATCTCGCTGGTCGGCGACGTGCAATGCGTGGTCGCCACCCATACCTCGGTGCCGGCCAGGACGCTGGCCGAGCTGATCGCCTATGGCAAGGCCAATCCGGGCAAGCTGACCTTCGGCAGCCCCGGCTACGGCCTGATGGGCCATATCGCCGGCGAGCTGATCCAGCGCACCGCCGGGTTCCAGATGACCCACGTGCCTTATCGCGGCTCGGCGCCGCTGGCCAACGACCTGGTCGCCGGCAATGTCAATGTCGCGGTCGATTTCCTGCCGACCTATATCCCGCATATCCAGTCCGGTGCGATCCGCGGCCTCGCCGTGACCTCCGACAAGCGCGCGCCGCAGGTGCCGCAGACGCCGACTTTGGCCGAAGCCGGCATGAGCGGCATCAATGTCACCTCCTGGTTCGGCCTCGCCGGCCCGAAGGGCCTGCCGCAGGACATCGTCCGGCGCCTCACGACGATCGTCGGCGACTATGTCCGCACCCCGGAAGCGACCGCCAGGCTCGAGCTGATCGGCGTGCGCACCATTGGCGGCTCGCCGGATGACCTGCGCAAGGCGCAGGCCGGCGAGATCGCCAAGTGGGAAAGCGTGATCCGCAGCGCCGGCATCTCGCTCGAATAGGCCGCGCTCTCGTCTTCAAAACCAAAAAGCCGGCTCAGATCCTGAGCCGGCTTTTTGTATACTGCGGTTGAGCTCTTGTGGACGATTAATTTGCTGGTTCAGGCGGAACGCGCCCATCACTTTCCGGCGCGTTCTCTACGTCATCCCCGGCCGAGCGAAGCGAGGGGAAGGGGATCCAGGACTCGCAGGACCTCCCGTCAACACTGCGAAACCCCATGAACGCATGCGCCTGAGAGTGCAGCCTGTCGGCTCCTGGACCCCCTTCCCTCGCTTCGCTCGCCGGGGGTGACGTAAAGGTTTGCCCAGCCAAGCCGCGGACTTTCGTTCACCTAGTCGAGGTTCAACAGCTTGGCGGCATGGCCGCCGATCATCGCGCGGATATCGGCTTTCGACACCTGCAGGTCGAGCAGCGTGCCGACCACCTCGCGGAAACCCTCGACCGGACGTGGCGAGCCGACCAGGCCGAGATCCGAGGACAGCACGGTGCGGTCGACGCCGGCGACCTCGATCAGCCGGGCCAGTTGCTCGGGGCTGAACTTCTTCGAGCGGCCCTCGACGAACATGCAGATCGAGTGCTCCATATAGGCGCCGAGCGCCACCAGCCCGCGGATATCGTCTTCCGAACAGCCGACGATATAGGTCGGGTGGTTGACCAGCATCTTGCGGACGCCGCGCGACCGCGCCTCGTCGAACACCAGGAACAATTCGCTCGCCGAGAGGTGGCCGCCGGCGAGGATGATGTCGCCCTCGGCGATCAGGTCGAGGATCTGCTTGACCGGATCCGACACCTTGCCATTGGCGTCGAGCGCGGTCAGCGGGATCGGATCGAGCATTTTCTGCGCGGTTTTCGGGAAGGTCTTGGCCTGTCCCGAAGCCTGCATCGCGATGTGATTGGCCGCCGACAGGGTCGGCATCCAGATGATCTTGGCGCCGAGCTTGATGGCGTGATCGACCGCATGCGGGTTGAAGCCGCCCGAGGCATTGTTCAGCGCCAGGCCCGAATAGAGCTTCACGCCGGTCTCCGGGAACAGCTTTTCCAGCATGATCGCGTGGGCGGTGCCGAGATAGAAATGGTCCTTGTAGAGCAGCGCGCGGAACTTCGCTTCGGCGCAATCCATCAGCGCGTCGTGATGGTCGAGGATGCGCGGCATGGCCGCCGGGCCCGAATGGCAATGCAGGTCGATGGCACCGACCAGCAGGTCGCGGATCTCGTCGGCGCGCGGATGGGCGGGCCTATCGGTCTGAACGGGTGTGTCCGACATGGTGATGTCCTTTATTCTCAGGCCTTGGCCGGCATGGGATAGTCGTCGGCGTTCAGCACCCAGCCGGGTTTCTCGGAGAAATCGACCCGCGGCGGCGAGAAGATATCGATCATCTGGTTGAAGCCCGGCAGCACCGAGCGCGAGGTGTGGATCGAGGGCGGCGGGATGACGGTGAGCGAGGGCGCGGCCAAGAGCTCGTGCTGATCCTCGCGCCAGACATTCATGTCGGGCGTCCAGGGCCAGCGGATATCGTGGACGAAGGCGCCGTCGATGACATAGGAGCCCTGTTCGAAATCGTCGTGATGGTGCGGCGACAGCTTGGTGATGTCGCGCAGGCCGACCCGCGGATCGAGGAAGTTCACCATCAGCGTGGTGCAGCGGAAGATCCGGCCGAAGCGGCCCTGCTCGCCCTTGATCTCCAGGCTGTAATGGCGCACCCGCCATCCGGCCGGCGGTTCCGGCCAGGGCTGGAACGGCGGCAGGTTCGGATGCCGCGTGGCATAAGAGGCGGCGTTCGAGCACTTGGCGTTCAGATCGGCCGACTGGGTCGAGAACAGCAGCGCGATGCGCCCGCCCGTGGCCACCGTGACGGTCGAGTCGCCCGGCGGCACGAAAACGATTGAAAATCCTGGGATATCAATGGCTTCCGAGGGTGTCTTCACCTGCACGCGGGTCGCGGCGTCGGGAATGATGATGCAATATTCGTCGACCTGGCCCTGGCGCGCGAGCACGCCGCCGGCGGCCATTTCCGAATGGCCGACGATGAAATTCTGGCCGCGGGCATACCAGGTGCGGCCGAAATCACCCTGCTCCTGCGGTTCCTGGGCGTAGAAACGGGCATATTCGGCGCCGGCGAATTCGGATGCGGCCTTGGCCGAGGCCTTGGGCGCGGCCCCCAGCGTGGCGCGCGGGTCGGACGAATGGAACATTGTGGTATCTCCGGTTCAGCGTCGCGCGCGGGCGACCCAGGCAGGCTCAGGACTTGAGGCTCGCAAAGTCGCCGAGGGTCTGGGCCGCGGCTTTTTTCAGGAAACCCTGGTCGGATGAGACGATGAAGGCGCTGGCGCCCTGGCCCGCGAAACCCGTCGCCTCGGCGACGCCGTCGACCATGACGCAGACCGGTTTGCCGGCGGCCTTGGCGGCGGCGATGATGCGGGCGACCGCATCCTTGACATCAGGCGCATCGCGGTTCGGCGCGCCAAGCGCGACGGTCAGGTCACCGCGGCCGATGAACACCCCGTCAATGCCCTCGACCGCGAGGATCTGATCGATCTCGTCGAGCGCGCCCGGATCCTCGATCATGGCGATGACCGTGGTGGTGGCGTCGGCCGCGGCGACATGGTCCCACATCTTGACGCTGCCATAGCGCCCGGCACGCGGCGAAGCCGAGAAACCCCGCGCGCCGCCCTTGTAGCGGCAGGCCGCGGCGATCTCGCGCGCCTTGGCGGCGCTTGCGACATGCGGCACGAGAATGCCGACGGCGCCGCAATCGAGCACCGACAGGATGCCTTCGGGCGAGGCCGAGGGCACGCGCACGATGCCCGCCGTGCCGGAGGCCCGCGCGGCGAGCAGAGCGATGTCGGTCGCCATGCGGTCGAACGGGGCATGTTCCTCGTCGATGACGACAAAATCGAAGCCGAGATCGCCAATGATCTCGATGCCGTGGCTGGTCGGCGTCTTGATGAAGGTGCCGACAAGCGTTTCGCCTTTTGCGAAACGCGCACGGAACGTTTTGGGATCAGGCCGGGGCTCGTTCATGGGGGCTTTCATCATGGGGGCCATCGCTGCGGCACCTTGCTCCCAAAGTGGCGGCCAGGTCATCGGAACCCTCAGCCGTTTCGCAATACGAAATGACAGGGGTTAAGCCCCACGACCTGTCCTCGGGAACGCTATGACCTGAGGCCAAGATCAAATGCGGCGGGACCATCCGACCGTATCGGGAGAGACGCGCTCATGAACCGGTTTGTTGCCCGCGCGCTGCGGGCGGTTGCAGTCTTAACGGCCGTCGCGACCTTCGCCGTCCCCGCCGCCCGCGCGCAGGAGTCCCGGACGCCGGCCTGGCCGACCCGGCCGATCACGCTGGTCGTGCCGTTCACCGCCGGCACCGCTTCCGACGTGCTGGCCCGGTCCTTCGCCGAATATCTCAACAAGACCCTCGGCCAGCCGGTCATCATCGACAACAGAGGCGGCGCCGGCGGCAATATCGGCGGCGCGGCGGTCGCCAAGGCGCCGGCCGACGGCTACACCTTCCTGTTCGCGACGACCGGGCCGGCGGCGACCAACAAGCTGATGTATGGCAATATGCAGTTCGATCCGGAGCGCGATTTCGCGCCGGTGGCGCTGGTCGCCAAGCTGCCGATCATCATTGTCGCCAAACCCGGTTCGCCGATCACCGACCTCGCCTCGCTGATCGCCCATGCCAAGCGCAATCCCGGCAAGCTCTCGATCGGTTTCCCCGGCAATGGCACGCTCGGCCACATCACCGGGCTCTTGCTCGGCCGTGCCGGCGGGCTCGATTTCAACGCCGTGCAATATCGCGGCAGCGCCCAGATCGTCGCTGACCTGCTCGGCGGCCATATCGATATCGGCATGGATTCCATGGCGGCCTATGTCACCAATATCCAGAGCAACCAGCTCACCGCGCTGGCGATTGCCAGCGGTCGCCGCTGGCCGGGCCTGCCCAATGTGCCGACCGTCTCGGAGGCCGGCCTGCCCGGCTTCGAAGCCTCGGTCTGGTATGCCGTGATGGCACCATCGGGCACGCCGGCCGAGATCGTCACGCGATTTAATACCGAAGCCAATGCCTATCTGACCAGCGATGCGGCGCGCGAGATGTTCGCCAAGCTCGGCCTGGAGCCTTCGGGTGGTTCGCCCGACGATCTCAGGGCTTTCATCCGCGCCGAAATCGACAAGTGGGGCCCGATCGTGCGCGATGCCAATATCCGGTTCTGACCCGGCGTCTCACAGGCTTGCCATGGTCCGATGCGAGGCTAGGCTCGCAACCATGGCCAGCCTGGAGAGTCGCTCATGATCCTGCGCCGGATCGCCGTCTTCATCGCCCTCTTGAGCGGCATCCTGGCGTCGCAGCTGCCTGAATTCGCCCAGCAATACCGGCAGCGGCTGGGCGGCGCGATCGACGAGATCCGGCGCATGATCGGCGATTTCGATGCCGATGTCGCGCGGATGGGCCTCAGCCGCGATCAGGGCATCGAGCGGCTGAAGGTCAATGCCGACCAGTTGATCCGCCAGCGCGGCCAACATCTGGAAAGCGATATTGCCCGGGCCGACAAGCTCGAGCGGCAATTGCAGTCTTATGCCGAAGCCGGTCCGTTCCGCCGGCTCGGCCTGTTCGCCAGCGATTTCGAACCTGAAATCGCCAGGCGTGCTTTCGCCCAGTTCGAGCCGGCGGTGCCGGTCACCAGCGAAGGGCTGATCAGCGCGGCCGGGGGCTTTTTCGCCGGCTGGTTCTTGTGCCGGCTGGTGCTCGCGCCCTTGCAGCGGCGCAAGCGCAAGGCCGTACCGAACGCCGCCCGCGGCTGAGCTCAGCCGGCGGCCTGAAGCGGCTTGGTGCCTTCGATCACCGCCCGCCTTTTGCCGATCTCGGTGGCGACATGATCCATGAAGGTGCGCACGCGCGCGGTGTTGCGCAGGTCCGGATGGGTCAGGAGCCAGAGCGCGCCGGAATATTCGGTCCGCGGCTCGCTCAACGCCACGAGGTTTGGAAAGGTCTGGGCGATGAACCAGGGAATGACGCCGATGCCGGCGCCCTCCGCGACCGCCTCGGCAAGGCCCAGAACGGTGTTGATGCGCCAGCCGATGCGGTCTTCTCCGACATTCTGCGCCAGCCATTTCGCCGGCTTGAGATTGTGCAGGTTGTCGCCGAGCCCGACCCAGGAATGGGCCCGGTAGTCGGCGGGATCGAGGCTGGTGATGCCGAGGCTCTTGGCGGCAAAGATGCCCCAGGGAATATTGGCGACGCGGCGCCCGACCAGCGTCTCCGGCGGATCGTTGGTCGCCCGGATCGCCACGTCGGCATCGCGTCTCGACAGGTTGAGCTGCTCGTTGCCGACAACGATATCGAGCGTGATGCCCGGATTGAGCTTGCGGAACGAGGCGAAGATCGGGGTCAGGAGATGCACCAGCAGCGTGTCGTTGGTGGTCACCCGCAGGTCGCCCTGTGGCCTCAGGTCCTGGCCGGTCAGGCGCCGCTCGAAATCGACGATCTCATCGGCCATCTTGTTGGCGAGCTTGACCATTTCCTCGCCGGCCGGGGTCAGCGAATAACCGGTCCGGCTGCGCTCGAACAAGCGGGCGCCGAGCCGCTCCTCCATGGCGCCGAGGCGACGGAACACCGTCGACTGATTGACGCCGAGCAATTCGGCGGCGCCGGCCAGCGATCGCGCCAGCGAAACCGCCAGGACGGTCCGATAGTCGTCCCACGAAACGAGCGGTGGTGTCATCGTTACAAGTGCTCCCAAGCGCCCTTGCGTTGATGCAAGCAAATCCTTGCGATTGTGTCAATTTACTTGCAGCCATTGGATTGCCAATTTGTGACGGTCGCGGCCATCAGCCGCTTTTTCCTCGACCTTGCCTCGAAGGATTCCCGACGTGCTCGACAGTCGCACCGCCCCCTATGGCCTCTTCGCCCTGCGCCTTGCGCTGGGCTCCATGTGGATCGCCCATGCGCTCCTGAAATATCTGGTCTTCACGATGCCGGGTTTTGCCGGCTTTCTGGGTTCCCAGGGCTTTCCGGCGTTCCTCGCCTGGCCGATCTTTGCCGCCGAACTTGTCGGCGGATTGCTCATTCTGACCGGATTTTATGGCCGCCAGGTCTCGATCCTGCTGCTGCCGATCCTGGTCGGCGCCTTCCTGGTGCACCTGCCGAACGGCTGGCTGTTCACCGCCGCCAAGGGCGGCTGGGAATATCCGGCTTTCCTGATCCTGGCCTCGCTCGCCCACGGGCTGATCGGCGACGGCGCGCTGGCCCTCAGGTCGCGGCCGCTGCTGTTCTGGCAGGCCGAGACCAGGCCGGCGCTGCGCTCGGCGTGAGGCCGGACCGGCCCTGTCAAAAACCCGTGATGGATTGAGGCCGGACCCTATCCGACACTGGTCGTGCTGCCTCGCACCACCAGTGTCGGCTCGATGACTATGCGTTCCGGCGTCAGTGCCGGATTGACCATGCGCGCCAGCAGCCGCTCGCAGGCACGCCGGCCCATGTCGGCATGATGGTTCTTCACCGTGGTCAGGCCGGGCGCCCAGAGGGCCGCCTCCTTGACGTCGTCGCAGCCAACCACGGAAAAGTCGCGGCCGGCCTCGCGGTTGCGGTGGCGCAGGCCCAGCATGACGCCAAAGGCGGTCAGGTCGTTGAAGCAGACGGCGGCGGTCGGCGGGCTCGTCAGATCGAGCAGGCCGTGGACCGCGGCAAACCCCAGGTCGCGCGTGCCGAAGCCTTCGACCATCAAGGCGGCTTCCACCGCCATGCCATGCGCGGCGAGATAGGTTCGATAGGCGTTGCGGCGGTTGGCGCCGGTCGACATGGCATCGGTGCCGCCGATGATGGCGATGCGCCGGTGGCCGAGCGCGAACAGGTGGTCGAGGGCCGCCTCGGTGCCGAGCGCATCGTTCGAGCCGACAAAATCGAGCCCGACCCCTGATATCTCGCGCGACACCTGGACCAGGGGAATGCCGGCATCGGCGACGTCCCTCAGCGATGCCGCCCTGGCGCCGTTGGCCGGGCAGACGATCATGCCGTCGGGGCGATATTCCTTCAGCGTGCCGAGCACCCGGTCCTGCTTGACCGGATCGTCGGAATAGGTGCCGAGCAGCACGGTGTGGCCAGAGCCGGCGAGCGTTTCCTCGATCGCCGCCAGGAGCTCGCCGAAATAGGGATTGACGATGTCGTTGAAGCCGACCGCGATCATATTGGTGCGCGCGGTGCGCAGGCTGGCAGCGGAGCGGTTATAGACATAGCCGAGGCTGCGGGCGACCGCCTGGACCCTGTCGCGGGTCGCCGCCGCGACCAGCGGGCTCGACCGGAGGGACAGCGAGACGGTGGCCGTCGATACGCCGAGTTCGTCGGCGATATGCTGGAGCGTCACCCTGCCCCGCGCGGAGCCATCGGTTGAACCGGACATCGGACAGTCTCCCCCCAGGCTTCAATCTAAAGTTTGAATTCAAAGTTTGAAAGTGCATTTCAATCGTTTTACCCCTCGTCCGTTGGGCGGATCTGCGACTAGACTGCAAAAAGGGCCAAAGGGGAGCGTGGTGATGAGCAAGCAGCGGATCGGCTTCATCGGTGTTGGCCTGATGGGCCACGGCATGGCCAAGAACCTCGTCGAGAAGGGCTTTCCCCTGACGGTGACGGCGAACCGCAACCGCACGCCGGTGGAGGACCTGGTCCAGCGCGGCGCGACCGAAGTGACGACGGCGAAGGCGGTCGCCGAGGCCTCCGACATCGTGTTCATCTGCGTCACCGGCGCGCCTGAGGTCGATCAGGTGGTCAACGGTCCGGACGGGCTGCGCGCCGGGGCGGCCAAAGGCCTTTTCATCGTCGACTGCTCGACCTCGGAGCCGACCCTGACGCGCCGGCTCGCCGGCGAACTGGCCGGCATCGGCGTCACCTTCCTCGATGCGCCCCTGTCGCGCACGCCGAAAGAAGCCTTCGACGGCCAGCTCGATGTCATGGCCGGCGGCGCCGAGGCCGATCTCGCCCATGTCCGTCCTGCGATTGAAGCCTTTGCCGGCCGCATCGTCCATGTCGGGCCGGTCGGCGCCGGCCACACCATGAAGATCGTCAACAACTTCATCGCGATGGGTTATGCGGCGCTCTATTCCGAGGCGCTGACGGTGGCCAAGGCCAATGGCGTCGCGCCGGCGGCGGTGAATGCGGTCCTGTCGGGCGGGCGCATGGATTGCGGCTTCTACCAGACCTTCTTCAAATATGTCGTCGGGCGCGACGAGAACGCCCACAGGTTCAGCATTTCCAATGCGCATAAGGACATGCGCTATCTGGCCGCCATGGCGGAGGCCACCGGCATCGCCAATCCCCTGGGATCGGCGGTGAAGAATTATTTCGCCATGGCGGAAGCCCAGGGCAATGGCGGCAAATATGTGCCGATGCTGTCCGACGAGGTGGCACGTTTCAACGGCGTCGATCTCCTGGCGAAAGGCTGATCCCCGTCCGGCAGGCTTGCGCCACCGCGCGAATTCCCTATTTTCCGGGCAGATCAGGAATTCGCCAGTGGTTACCTATGTGGATGCCGGGACTGCGCCGATGCGCAAGAACGGCCAGATCAAGCTTTACGGGCCCGAGGCCTTCGAGGGCATGCGCGCGGCTGGCCGGCTGGTCGCCGAGTGCCTGGATATGCTGGTCGGCGAGGTCAATGTCGGGGTTGCGACCGACCGCATCGACCAGCTGGTGTTCGAATTCGCCATGGACCACCGCGCCTATCCGGCAACCCTCATGTATCGCGGTTACGAGCGGTCGACCTGCACCTCGATCAACCACGTGGTCTGCCACGGCATTCCCAACGACAAGCCGCTGCGCGACGGCGACATCGTCAATGTCGACGTCACCTTCGTGCTCGACGGCTGGCACGGCGACACCTCGCGCATGTATGCGGTCGGCGAGATCCCGCGCCGCGCCGAGCGGCTGATCGACGTGACCTACGAATCGCTGATGCTGGGTGTGGCCGCGGTGAAGCCCGGCAATACGGTCGGCGACATCGGCCACGCCATCCAGTCCTTCGTCGAACCGCAGCATATGAGCGTGGTGCGCGACTTCTGCGGCCATGGCCTTGGCCGGATGTTCCATGACGAGCCGAACATCGTCCATCTCGGCCGGCCGGGCGAGGGCAGCGTGCTGAAGCCGGGCATGTTCTTCACCATCGAGCCGATGATCAATCTCGGCCGGCCACATGTGAAAGTGCTGTCCGACGGCTGGACCGCGGTGACCCGCGACCGGTCGCTGTCGGCGCAGTTCGAACACACGGTGGCGGTGACCGAGACCGGCGTCGAGATCTTCACCCTGTCGCCCAAGGGCCTGGACAAGCCGCCCTACAAGAGCGCGGCCTGAGGTTTTTCAGACTTGGGGCTCAAAGCCGCCGGCCCTGGTCCTGCTCGGTCTCGCGCATGATGCCCATGAACCGCCGCCAGATGCGTTCGGCCAGGCTCAGCGCCCGGTCGACCTCCTGATCGCTCGGCAGGTTGAGCCCCTGGCCGTCAGTGCCGGGACGGCTGAGCGCGCTCGCGCCGCCGCGCTTCAGGGCGTCGTTTTCCGCCTTCAGGCGATCGATCTCGGCCTGCAGCGCGGCCCGGTCGTCGGCCACCAACCGGCAGGTGAAGGCGCCGTCCTGGCGGTTGCACAGCGAGATCTGGCCGGTGCGGCCGTCCAGGCGCAGCAGCCCGTCCGGCGTCTCGCGCAGCGTGAACCGGCCGGCATCGGCATCGCGCGGCGCGCCGGGTGCGGTTTGCGCGAAGGCCATGGCGGGCAGCAGGGCGAAACCAAGAGCGAGAACAACTGGGCGCATGGCAGCCTCCTTGACGAGGCCCGATCATTGGCGCGCTTCGTGACCGCAGCGTGGCGGCCGGCCGGGGCAAAGGGGCGCGGCCGCTCTCATCCAATTTAAACGGTTCCGCGTCGATAATGACGTGTTTCGTGACCTCTCGGGTTGCAAGGGATCATCGCCTGAGGAGGCGTCGGCATGGACGCGGCTTCGACCAAGGCTCCGGCCAGCCTGAATGACGGGACAGCGGACAGGCCGCAGGCCAGCGCCGTGCGGCCGCGCCTTCTGGATATCGACACCGCCAAGGGCATCGGCATCGTCCTGGTCGTGCTCGGCCACGTCGTCTCGCAGCAGACACCCGAAGGCCATGGCTGGTACCAGCAGCTCAAGACCGTGATCTATTTCTTCCACATGCCGTTCTTCATGTATCTGAGCGGCTATGTGCTGGGATATACGCTCAGCCCGGGCAAGGACAATGCGCTCGGCTTCATCCTGAAGCGCTGCGACCGGCTGCTGCTGCCGTTCTTCGCCTTCGGCCTGATCATCATCGCCGGCAAGATGGTGTTTTCGCAGTTCGTCTTCGTCGACAATACGCAGGACAGCCTCGCGGCCTATCTCGACGGATTGTTCATCCACACCGCCAGAAGCCCTGCCACCTCGGTCTGGTATCTCTACGCAGCCTTCATCTATTCAGCGATCTTTCGCCTGGTCGTGGTGCCCTTCCCGCGCCTCCTCCCGGCGCTCATCCTGGTCAGCGCCGCCTTCACCCAATTCGACGTCGAGAGCCTGTTCTACGCCGACCGGGTGCTGAAACATCTGGTGTTCTTCCTGATCGGCGTCTGGGTTGGCCAGCACCGGGAGGCCATGGACGACCTGCTGCGGCGCTACGGCGCAGCGCTGGTCGTGCTGTTCCCGGCGGCGCTGGCTTTGGCCTCATGGAGCACCAATCCGCCGACGGTGCTGGTCGCGGCCCTGGCCTCGATCCCGGCGCTTCACGGCCTGGCGCGCTGGCTTGCCGGCCAGGGTGACTGCGTCTTCCTGTTCTTCGGCCATTACACAATGGCGATCTATCTGTTCAACACCATGTGCATCGGCCTGGTGAAAGGCTTCGGCTTTCTCCTGGTCAAATGGGACGGCAACGCCTTCTACGGCTATTTCATCGTGCTGACGGCCGCCGGCCTCGGCCTGCCGATCGTCATCCGCTGGATCGCCGACCGCGTCTTGCCGCCGGTCGCCCGCTATCTGCACTGACGGTCAGCGGGCGGGCGCGGGGTCGATACGGACACGCTTCCGCCGTTTCAGCCGTCGCTGCAGAGGCTGTTCGACCAGCCGGTGAAAGACGATGCCGCCGGCGACGCAGAGGCCGAAGGTCGCGACCGCCAGGGCTGGCGCATCCAGGCCGTCAGGCGTCATGAGCCCCAGGCGCCGCCAGACGACCACCAGCAGCGAAATCGCCAGGCCGTGGGTGAGATAGATCGCATAAGATGCCTCGCCGATCAGGCCAGCCAGCGGGATCGTCGGCAAGGCGCCACGATCCTCGACCACGACGCCGCCGGCGACCAGACAGAAGGCCGGCACGCCCCAGACCAGGATGCGGTGCCAGCCGTCGGGGCCCTCGCCCGACATGGCGGCGAGACCGAAGCCGAAAAGGCCGAAAGCGACCAGCGCGTGCCCGGCCAGGCGGCCGAGCCGAAGCCCATGCAGGCGCAAATGGCCAAAGGCATAACCGGCCAGGAACTCGATCAGCAGCGGATCGGTATAGACCCTGGCCCAGGCCTTGGATGATGGGAACCAGTGACCGGCGGCGAGGAAAGCGACGAGGATCGCTGATATCGCGAGGAAGCGTTGCCGGAGCGGCAGGAACACCGCGATCAGCGCGACGACATAGAAGAAGGCTTCGTAATTCAGCGTCCAACCCTGATAGAGCATCGGAAAGACATCGCTGGTGCCCGGCTTGAAGGCCGGCAGCATCGCCAGCGACATGACCAGCCATTCGGAGGAGAACGGCAGCCGCGGAAACAGCGCGGGGGCGATCGCCACCGCCAGGGCGAGAACCAGCGTGCAGAGCCAATAGAGCGGCAGGATCCGCGCCGCCCGGTCATAGGCGAAGCCGAGTGGGGTCACGGTCGGGGAATTGGTCACCAGCGCAATGACGAAGCCGCTGATGACGAAGAAGACGTCGACCCCCGCCGACCCGACCGTCCAGGCCGGTCCGAGGACATGGAATGCCACCACCATCAGGGCGGCGGCGGCTCTGAGATATTGGATCGCGTTGAGCCGACCCCGCGCTTCGCTGGCAACCGTCATGAACTGACGACGAAACGAATGCCCGCGCCCGCGTTCAGCCGGTCGGCCGGCAACTGTCCCGGCGGCTCGGTCGGCGGCTTTCCTGGCAGGGTCATGGCTGGCGTCTCGTTTCGGATCAATGGAAGCGGCGCAGTAAACGCATCTGCCGCAACCAGCAAGATCGCGGCCAAATGCCGTGCCGGGGACAGTGAGCGCCAGTCGGCATTTGTCACAAGGCTCGGCTCGGCCCGAAGCCTTGCGAGAAATCCGGACCCGGCTTCACCATAGGGCAAGCTTTGGCTTGTCGTCCGGCGGGGGCGCGGCGTAAATGGTGTTGCTTCACCTCTAGACGTCGCTGTTCGACCGCGGTGGGTGCGCCTCGAGGGCAGACCGGATCGATGTCGCAAGTCACCGCCTCTCATGTCGATGGCAGCCAGGAGAGCTGGGCGCGGGTCGCGCGTGCCGGCCTGTTCGTCGCGGTCTGGTGCCTGGTCTGGATCGGCCTCGAGCCGTTCGGCGACCTCGGCAGCCAGGACCTGCTCGGCCTGACCACCGGCAATGATCTGTGGATCTATGTGACGTTCGGCCTGCTTGGCGCGATGATCGTCGGCGCGACGGTCGGCCGCTGGAAGCACTTCGTGACGGCACTGACCGATCGCCCGTTCATTTGGCTGGCTCTCTACATTGGCGTGAACATTGCGATCTCAACCGATTTCGCCTCGTCGCTGCGCCGCTACATCCTGTTCCTGACGGTTGCGCTGATCGCGGCGCTGGTCTGCCTCTTGCCGCGGGATCGCGACGAATTCGCCCGCCTGATCGTCGGCTGCGCCCTGTTCGTGACGATCCTGTCCTATGCCGGGGTGCTGCTGCTGCCGGAACTGGCGGTCCACCAGGCGACCGACCTGGTCGAGGCACGGCTTGCCGGCGACTGGCGCGGCGTGTTCGGCCACAAGAATCTCGCCGGCGGCGTGTTCTCGACCATGGTGTTCATCGGCATTTTCGCCGCGCGCATCGGGCTTGTCGTGCCGGGCATGACGCTGGCTTGCCTCGCCGGCCTCTTCGTCGTCCTGTCGGCCGCCAAGAGCTCGATCATCATCGTGGTCCTGACCCTGCTGGTTTCCACCGCCTGCGCCGGCATCAAATCGACCTTCGGCCGCGCCTTGATGGTGTTCACGCCGCTGGTCGTGCTGCTCTGCCTCGGCGTCGGTTCGGTCATCAGCCCGGCCATCGGCTCGATCGTCAGTGCCCTGCCCTTCGACGCGAGCTTTACCGGGCGTACCGACGTCTGGGCCTTCGCGCTGGAGAAATTCGCCGAGAAGCCGGTGACCGGCTACGGCTTCCTGTCGTTCTGGTCGCTCGAAAGCACCAAATTCGGCATCGAGGACAATGAGCAATGGGCGGGATCCGCTTCCAACGGCCATAACGGTTTCCTCGACACCGCGCTCAATCTCGGCGTCATCGGCCTTGTCCTGACCGTCATCGTGCTGGTCATCCAGCCGTTCCGGAACGACCTGAAAGCCAGGCGCCAGGGCGCCGACCCGATCATGACGACGCTGTTCTTCCAGCTCTGGCTGTTCAGCATCTACCTGTCCTGCATGGAGAGCTTCCTGTTTTCCCGCACCGATCCGGTCTGGTTCTCGTTGCTTGTGGCCGTCTTCGGCCTGCGGATGACCGCACGGTTTCGCGTCGTTGCGAACCAGCCGCCCTCTCCTCCCGGCGCCGGAGCCTGACCGCATGCCATCACAAGACCTCTCGCGCCGCGGGCTGATCGCAACCCTTGGCGCCGCGCCGCTCGCCGCGCTGCTCGGAACCCGGGCCGAGGCGCAGACGGTTGCCACCCGCAAATGGCAGGTGCCCTTTGGCGCCGCCCTGCGCAGCGGGCCGCTCGCCAACGAAGCCGATTACCGCAGCGTGTTTGCCGCCTATTGCGACCAGGTGGTGTCCGAGGGCGGCCTGAAATGGTTCGATCTCAGGCCGAGCATCGAGCGCTTCGACTTCTCCGAGGGCGACCGTTATCTCGCCTTCGCCCAGGCCAACCGGATGCTGTTGCGCGGCCATACGCTGGTCTGGCACGGCGCCTTGCCGCCTTGGGCCGAGGCGATCGACAGCGCGGCGATCGCCGAACGCGAAATGGTCCGCCATATCGAGACGGTGGTCGGCCATTATCGCGGCAAGATCGCCAATTGGGACGTGGTCAACGAGGCGATCGCCGACGACCCGAAGACGGCGCCGGGACTGCGCGACGGCCTGTGGCTGCGCCAGCTCGGTCCGCGCTATATCGCCCTGGCGTTTCGCACCGCCGCCAAGGCCGACCCGGGCGCCAAGCTGATCCTCAACGACTATGACATCGAATTCGTCGGCGATCGCTTCCGCCGCAAACGCGAAGCCTTCCTGCGGCTGATCCGGTCGCTGCGCGCCGACAATGTGCCGCTGCACGGCGTCGGGCTGCAGGGCCATCTGAGCGAGAACCAGATCGACCAGGCCGGGCTCACCGCTTTCGCCAGCGAGGTCAAGGCGATGGGGCTCGAATTCATGGTCACCGAGCTGGACGTGGTCGACAACAAGATGCCCGGGCCGCCGGAGCTGCGCGACATGGTCGTGGCTGCCCGCGTCCACGATTTCCTGGGTGCGATCTTCGCGGCGATCCGGCCGAGCGCCGTGCTGACCTGGGGCATCACCGACAAATACAGCTGGGTGCCGATCTACTTCAAACGCGGCGACGGCCTGCCCAACCGGCCGCTGCCGTTCGACGTCCACTACAAACCCAAACCGATGATGCAGGTCATCGAGCATTTCTGCCGTTGACGTGATCGAAGACGGCGGCTGGCTGCCGGCCGCCTCAAGGACATGACATGACCGCCAAAGCCGCGACCGCCGAATCCGCTCCCCTTTCGACACCCGCCGGCCTCGTCCTGATCGCCCTGGCAGTGGCCCTGGTGCTGGTTGCGCCGATCTGGCTGGTCGACATCGTTCCGACCCAGGACGGCCCGATCCATCTGACCCAGGCCGACATGATCGCCCGGTTCGGCTGGGGCGGCGTCTTGTCCGAACCGGCGCGGACCTTCTACGAATGGAACGCGCGGGTCGAACCCAATTACAGCGTCTATGCCATTCTGGCGGCGCTGATCCGGCTGACCGGCGATCCCCTGCTCGGCCAGTCGGTCTATCTCACGCTTTACGGGCTGTTCTCGGTCGTCGCGGCCTATTGGGCGACCCGCGCCGAAACCGACCGCCCGCTGCTGCCCTTCCTGCTGCTGCAGCCGATCGCCTTCGGCCTGTTCATCCATTTCGGTTTCTTCAACTACGCGCTCGGCCTGCCCGCCTTTCTGGCCTTCGCCGCGCTGTGGCGCGGCATTGGCGAGCGGCGCAACCTCTGGACCTTCCTGGCGCTGGCGCTGGCGCTGTTCGCGCTGGGCCTGACCCATCTTGCCACCCTGGTCGCGGCCTGCCTCCTGATGGCGGCCGGCGGGCTGGCGCGTGCCCTCGCCTCGGCCGGCGCCGAGACGATGCGGCTGACCGTCCGGCGGCTGATCGGCGACGGCGTCTGGTCGGTGGCGGCGGCCGTGCCGGCGCTCGCGCTCATCGTCGCCTTCCTGATCGCCTATCCCGCGGCAACGACGGATGCGGCCAATCTGCGCTATTCGATCTTCCAGGTGGTGCGCCGGCTGGTCGGCCTGACCTATCTGTTCAGCTATACGTGGTGGGAGGTGGTGGCGCTGGCGCCGCTGATCGCCGCCATGGCCTATGCCGCCGTCGTCGCGCTGAAACGCTGGCGCAGCGGCGACCTGGTCTGGCCGATCTTCATCCTGCTGGTGCTGCTGGTCTCGGCGCTCGATCTTCGCACCGCCCAGGGCGTGCCGCTGGCCGAGCGGCTGGCGCCCTATAGCTGGATCGGCGCGGCGCTGGCGATCGCCGCGCGCCAGCCCGGGCTGCGCGAGGCGCGCATCCTCTGCATCCTGGCATCGGTCGCGCTGGCCGCCCAGAGCGGCGTCAGGGCGCTGGCCTATCTCGGCTGGTCGGAGACGACCAGGGCGGTCCTGCAGGCCGGCGCCAGCCACCCCGGCCAGAGCTTCGCCGGCGCCGACCTCACCGACCTGTCGAGCGCCAATTTTTCCTGGCGGGTGCAGCCGGGCGCCCACATCCATCAGCTCGCGGCGCTCAGGTCGCAGGGCGTCGGCATGGGTTCGTCACTGCCGTCGATGCGCTTCTACGGCTATTACCCGCTGCGTTATGTGCCGGCTGAAGATTTCGTCTTCGCCCTGCCGGAATGGGAGGCCAAGCCCGGGCTCGGCTCGCTCGCGGCGTTCCGGGCGGCGCACAAGGGCGCGCCGCAGGTGCTGGTCATCATCGCGAAGGACGACAGCGGGCCGGCGCTGGCACGCTTCCATGGCTATCGGGATTGCGCGACAGCCGCCGGACCACGGCGTTCGGTGCTGGCCTGTTCGGGTTCGAACTGAGCGGGTCGACCGGGGATCACGCGCCGGTGGCGCGCGGCTTGAAGGTGAAGGAGCGGTGGCCGACAAAATTGGCCACGGCGCCGATCCCGATGGCCAGGCCATGGGCCGCCGCGTCGACCAGCCCGCCCGATCCCGCCAGGCCGGCCAGCGCGGTCCTGAGGCCAATGGCGACGCCGAACACCACGAGCGCGCTCAGCGCATTGACCAGGACGAAGCCGATGAGCTGGTCGGAGAGCGTCGCCTCGTGTTCGGTCCAGACTACCGTGCGGTAGAGCGTGAAGCCGACGACCATGCCGATGACATAGGCGAGCACCACCGCCGCCTCGAAGGGCATGACGGCCGACAGCGCGATGCGCGCGGCCCAGTTGACGAAGGCGGCGAAACCGCCGCAGGCCAGAAACCGGACGGCTTCGCCGTTCAGGCCGGCCATGGCAAGGCTCCGCCGAGATGGGCGGCCAGGAAGGCCGCCACGAGCGCCGCGCCGAGCATCAGGCTCGGCCGGTCGCGGATGGCGAAGGTGACCGGATCATCGTCCAGCACGCCGCGCTGCGACAGGAGCCAGATGCGCATCTGCCAGAGGAAGATGATGACCGGCGCGCACCACAAGAAGCCGGGCGCGGTGTAGTGGCCGGCCCGGAAGCCCTCGGCCATCAGGTAGAGGATCAGGATCAGCACCGAGCTTGCCACCGCGGCCAGGCCCATGCCGAGCAGCAACGGCTCGTCCAGCGCCTGATAGCCGCGGCCGCGCAGGCTGACGCCATGGATCTTCGCGCGCGTCAGTTCGGTATGCCGCTTGGCGCTGGACAGCGACAGGAACAGGGCGAAGGAGAAGACGAAAAGCCAGGGCGAAATGACCGCTCCGATGGCCACGACGCCGAGCAGCAGGCGCAAGGTGAACAGGCCGGCCAGCATCGAAACGTCGACGATCGGCACCTGTTTCAACCAGAGCGAATAGGCGAGCGTCACCACGACATAGAGAGCGGTGACCAGGACGACGCCAGGGCCGGCCAGCGCGGCCATGCCGAAGCCGAGCGCCATCAGCGCCGGCAGCGCGAGCAAGGCCGGCTTGATGCCGAGCGCACCGCTGGCGAGCGGCCGGTCGCGCTTCGACCAATGCTGGCGGTCGTGCGGCAGGTCGAACAGATCGTTGACCAGATAGGTCGCCGAAGCGACGAGGCCGAGCCCCAGGAAGGCGAGCGACGCCGCGATCCAGGCCTGCGGGGCGAACAAGGCGCCGGCGAGCGGGATCGGCGCGAAGACCAGAGCGTTCTTCGACCATTGTTTGAGGCGCAAGGCGCGGGCCCAGACGGCCGCCGCCGAGTGCTCCTTGGCCAGGATCTCGGTCGGCTTGTCCAGCACCTTGGCGCGGGCGACGACATTGTGACGGGCGCGCACCAGGATGACGGTCTCGGCGGCGGCGAAGACCGGCAGATCGGCCGCGCTGTCGCCGGCATAATCGAAACCCTCGGGGAACGCCTTGATCAAGGCCTCGGCCTTGGCCGGGCCCTTCAGGTTGGTTTTGGCGTTCGAGGCGATGACGTGACTGATGAACGGGAAGCGCTCGGCAATGCCGCGCGCCAGTTCTTCGGTGGCGGCGGTTGCCAGAACCACGGGCCGGCCCGCAGCGGCCGCGGCGCGGGCGAGCGCAACCACGCGCTGGTCGACCGGCAAGGTCGTGAGATCGAGGTTGGCCAGGCGCGCGACCCGCTGCTTCAGGACGGCGCGGCCCTGCAAGGCCCAGAGCAGGATCGAGAAGAGCGCGAGCGGGTTGCGCCTGAGCACCGCGACAATGCACTCCAGCAGCACGTCGGTTCGCAGCAAGGTGCCGTCGAGGTCGAGCACCAGGGGCCGGATTGGGCTGGAGGCGCTTTCGCGCGGCGTGGCGACGGGCCGGCCGGCCCCGCCGGAACGAGACTTTTCGTCTTGTTCCGGGACAATGCTTGTCGCGTGATGATACATGCCTGGCCTCCAACGCCTCTTGGCATCGGTGACCCGCAATCGTGGTGCCAGGCTTCCGACAGCCGGCATGTTTCGATTATCGCCGGGCGCTTCGGCCGCAGGCCGATGTCGGCATGCCCGGTGGGCCTGCGCGACATGCGACGCGTTTTCTGGCACTCGCTATGGCTGGTAGTGGGTGTTGCGATTGACCTCCCAATTATACTGGCCGTAGCTGTCGGCGTTGGTCATCGCCTGGTAAGCGTCCAGTTTTTCGCATTTCTTTCTGTCTTTGTGAAAGTAGGCCCTGTCCTCGATGTAATCGATATCGCCGTGCACGCCGCCGCAAAAATGCGCAAGCTCGTGGGTAATGGCGTAGATGATGGCCCCCTCGTGAGCGTTCAGAAGCGACCGCGAGAGATAGATCTGGTCGGCACGAAGGTTCGTCTCGTGCAGTGCGCTATGGCCATCGACACCTTGCAGGTAAAGAAATCCGCCGGCATAGGCCCAGGCGTATTGGACTTCACCCAGAGCCTCTTTCGGTCTGGTATCGAGAAAACCGAAAGCCGATTTCTGGTTCGGCCCCTTCGGAACATATCCGGATGCGGCCAGCATGGTCTGATAGGTCCGACGGATCATGTCGAGGTCGCGCCGCTTGTCGCTCGAGCGGTCCAGGTGGAAATGAAAGTTGAGGCGTGCCTCTTCCTTCGTGTTGTTGAACTGCGCGTTCGGCGTCATCCACGACAGCCTGACGAGATCGATCCGCGCCAGGGTGCGCACGAGATAGCTCGCGACAATGCCGAGCGAGGCAACCGCCTTGGCCTTGAGAAAATCATCGACCTCGGGCGCCGCGAGCTGATTGAGGCGATAGATCGTGCGTTGGGCCTTGTCGACAATGGTATCCGGCCGTTTGCCCGGAAACTGCTTCTCCTGGAATTTCTGAATGGCCAGGCGGGTCCGCGGCCCGCACAGACCGTCCTCCTGGAGCCTGCCGCTGCTGCCCGCGCTGGTCGGCCCGCCCTCCGCCATGGCGATCTTGTTGAGCAGCTGCTGGACAATCAGGACGTCGGGCTTGAGGTTGCCACGCAGACTGGCGCCGCGATTTTCGAGCGCGCCAACCGGCGCGGAGATGTCGCGATAGGCGTCGACCGAGACGACGTCGGTACAGGTGCCGGCTGCGCAATAGGCGAACGATCTGGTCATGAGCAGCCACCCAACAAACAGATTGTGCTTGATGTCGATCGGGAACAGCGGGTCAGGCTCGATCTTGAAACGATCGCCGCGGCATCGGCAAGAGCCCACATTCAACCGGAGCGTTTATGGTTTCTTGCGCTGCTACGCCAGAGACGTTTCAAACGACGTCGCCCCGGCCATGCAGAGGTCGATGGCAAGCGCGCTTGCGGACCGCGCGATGCGCGCCGCCGTCGGCGGCAACGCTTTGAAATGGATCGACATCTTGGGGTGGGTGGTGGGGGAAGTAGGACTCGAACCTACGAAGGCGTAGCCAGCGGATTTACAGTCCGCCCCCTTTGCCGCTCGGGACATTCCCCCGTCCCAGACCCTCGGACTGGCCGCGGGGTGTGGCGCGCTTGATAGGGATGGCTCCCTGCCCTGTCAACCTTGAAACGTCACGCGCCTGACATGAGATGCCGGCGGCAATTGCGCGCGACGCCGGGTCATGAGATGAGGACGCATGAATACGACGCCTCCGCGGGGCAACAAGAAGCCCTTCCGCCCCTTTTCGAAACCCGGACGCCCCTTCAAGGGACGCGGCGGCCGCGTGCTGCGCGAGGCAGCGCCCGAGTTCGAAACCGGCACGGTGCTGCTTTATGGCTGGCATACGGTGTCGGAAGCCCTGCGCAACAAGGGGCGCCGGATTCGCCTGCTGCTGGCGACCGAGAACGGCGCCAAGCGGCTGGACGAAGAAGGCATCGCGCATCAGGCGACGATCGTGCCGGTGCGCGAGATCGACAAGCGCCTGGCGGCGACCCCCGATGCGCTGCACCAGGGATTGTTCGCCGAGGCCGACGCGCTGGACCCGCCGGACCTGCGCACCATGCCGGCGGAGGGCGTGCTCCTGCTGCTCGACCAGGTCACCGACCCGCACAATGTCGGCGCCATCGTGCGGTCGGCCGCCGCCTTCGGCGTCAAGGCGATCGTCACCACCAACCGCCATTCGCCCGAAGCGACCGGCGTGCTCGCCAAGAGCGCCTCGGGCGGCCTCGAACACGTGCCCTTCGTCACCGTCACGAATCTGGCGCGGGCGATGCTGGAACTGCGCGACCGCGGTTTCCTGCTGGTCGGGCTGGACAGCGAGGGCGATGCCGACCTCGACCAGGTCAAGCTGCGCGAACCGGTGGCGCTGGTGCTCGGCGCCGAGGGCAAGGGCCTGCGGCAGCTGACGCGCGACACCTGCGACGCGCTGGCGCGTATCGACATGCCCGGCGCGATCAAGAGCCTCAATGTGTCGAACGCCACGGCGCTGGCGCTTTATGCCGTGACCACCCGGCTCGGCCTGCGCAGCTGACGCCGGCGGCCGGCACGATCCCGCGAGGCGAACCGGGCGCGCAACCCTAAGCGCGTTCGGCCAGTCCGATTGCGCAAGCTCAGCGGCGGCGGCGCGGCCGTGGCGCCTCCGCCGGCGGCATCTCGTCAAGCCCGATCACCCGGGCATCGGTGCCGGTCGGGTACCAGGGGCGAACCGGCAGCAGCGCCTGCTGCTGGCGCGGCGAGGTCACCGGATAGGCGCCGGAGCGCGGATAGACCGGATAGGCCGGGACGACCTGGCGCGGAAAAGTGTAGAGCGGCGGTTGATAGATCGGCAGCACCATGCCGTAGTCGACCACCGGTGGGCGCGGCACCACATAGGTGAAGGTTCCGGCGCGATAGGTTCTGACCCGCGGCCCGCAATTGCAGTCGATCGTGTGCCTGACGACTGCGACATCACCGTTGCGGCCATCGATGATGCTGGTCCGCCGGTAATATTGGGCATTCGCGGACTGTACAAATGATGCCGTCCCCAGGGCGACAGCTATCGCCGAAAGGATCATAGACCAAGGTCTCATGGCCCATCCCCGTGACTTGAATGCCGCATTGGCGTTAGTCTTAGCCTGACTCTAGGGCGTGGTGAAGCGAATCGACCGCAGGTTCGCAAACCTTCGTCCGACAGGGTGAATGTGAGCGGCAGACATGATCGGGATGGCTCTTTTCGAGCCTTTGAAGCCCGGCACGCTCGAACCTGTCCTCGCGGGGCGGACGGGTCAGGAGGAAACGGGACAGACGGCCCCCGAACCGTCTCGCCGAAGCGACCCGGCGCCCAGAGGATCGCCCATAAGTCCATATCGCCATCCGGCGCCCCTTCGACCCGCGAGCCCTGGTTCGCGGCAACGGTCGTGGTTTGCCTGGTGGCCCAGCTAGGGGATGAAACGATGTCGATGAGTTCAGCCGCGGGCACGGCCGCAGCGCCACGCCCAATGACCGCCGAGGAGAGGAAGGTCATCCTCGCCTCATCCACCGGAACGATCTTCGAGTGGTATGATTTCTATCTCGCCGGCGCTCTCGCCGCGAACATTTCGGCGAACTTCTTCTCGGGCGTGAACCCGACGGCCGGCTTCATCTTCACGCTGCTGAGCTTTGCCGCAGGCTTTGCCGTGCGCCCGTTCGGTGCGCTGTTCTTCGGCCGCCTGGGCGACCTGATCGGCCGGAAATATACCTTCCTCGTCACCATGACGATCATGGGTGTCGCGACCTTCGTGGTCGGCCTGCTGCCGGGTTACGCCTCGATCGGCATCCTCGCGCCGACCGCCTTCATCGCCTGCCGCCTGCTGCAGGGCCTGGCGCTCGGTGGTGAATATGGCGGTGCCGCGACCTATGTCGCCGAGCACTCGCCGCAGGGACGCCGTGGCTATTACACCTCGTGGATCCAGACGACCGCCACGGTCGGCCTGTTCCTGTCGCTGGTGGTCATTCTCGGCCTGCGTCTCAGCATGTCCGCGGAGAGTTTCGCATCCTGGGGCTGGCGCGTGCCGTTCCTCCTCTCGATCCTGCTGCTCGGCGTGTCGATCTGGATCCGGCTGCAGCTGAATGAATCGCCGGCCTTCAAGAAGATGAAGGAAGAAGGCACCGGTTCGAAGGCGCCGCTGACGGAAGCTTTCGGCAATTGGAAAAACGCCAAGATCGGCCTTCTCGCACTGTTCGGCGGCACCGCCGGCCAGGCCGCGGTCTGGTATTGCGGCCAGTTCTACGCGCTGTTCTTCCTGACCCAGACGCTGAAGATCGACGGCACGACGGCCAATGTGCTGATCGCCATGTCGTTGCTCCTCGGGACGCCGTTCTTCATCTTCTTCGGCTCGCTGTCCGACAAGATCGGCCGCAAACCGATCATCCTGGCCGGCTGCCTGATCGCCGCGGTCACCTATTTCCCGCTGTTCGGTCAGATCGCCAAGGTCGGCAATCCGACGCTTGCCGCCGCGGTGCAGAACGTCCAGGCGACGGTGTCGGCGGATCCCGCCACCTGCGGTTCGCTGTTCGACCCGGTCAACGTGCGGACCTTCACCCAGCCCTGCGACATCGCCCGCCAGAGCCTCGCCCGCGCCACCATCAAATACGAGCAGGTGAACGCACCGGCCGGTTCGCCGACCAAGGTGACGATCGGTGGCACCGAAGTGCCGGTCGACGCCAACTTCGCTCGCGGCATCGCCGCCGCCGCTCAGGCCGCCGGCTATCCCAAGCCGGATGACGCGGGCATCGCCAACATCGCCAAGACCGGCATGAACGGCCAGATGTGGGCGCTGACCGGCCTGCTGTTCATCCTGGTGCTCTATGTCACCATGGTCTACGGCCCGATCGCCGCCATGCTGGTCGAACTGTTCCCGACCCGCATCCGCTACACCGGCATGTCGCTGCCCTATCACATCGGCAATGGCTGGTTCGGTGGGTTCCTGCCGCCGATCTCCTTCGCCATCGTGGCGGCCACCGGCGACATCTATTCCGGCCTCTGGTACCCGATCATCATCGCCATGATGACCTTCGTCGTCGGCCTGTTCTTCGTGCCCGAGACCAAGGATCGCGACATCTTCACCTACGAAGAAAAATAAAGCCGGGCCCGACAGGGGTTCGATCTGGGAACGCCGGGGCTCACACCCCGGCGTTTCTTTTTGCCGTCACCGCAAAGGCGGCAGGATTGCGGATGACGTGCCGGCCTTGGTTCACAGCCGCGCGACTGGCGTTCACATTCGTGCGACCGCGCAATCACGCATTCGCGACCAGGATCCGCTTCATGCATTTTCCCGGATTCGTGATTGGCTCTGACTGGCTCCCGGACTTATCCCTGACGCGTCGACGGCGGACACCTCCCGCGACGACGACATGAACGCCCGGACGGCGTGTGTCCCTCCCCGCCGGGATTTCGAGCGGAGATCTGTCATGAAGAAGCTCCTCCTCGCTGCGACCCTGCTCGCGCCCTTTGCCATTATCGCTCCGGCGCTCGCCGACGACACGCTGGCCGGCACAGCCGACGCCTATATTCTGCAAGCGCCCGACGCGCCGGCTGCGACGCTCGCGCAATATCGGTCTCGCGCGGGCATGGGCTGGAGCGATCGCGAATCGGTGCCGTCATCGGCCTTCAATTCCGGCACCTGATGGCGGCCAGCGCCGGCATCGTGATTCGTTTGGTTCAACGCCGGGGTTCGGACCCCGGCGTTTTTTGTCGAACACAGCGGGTTCGATGCTTTCGCCTAAAATTGCATCAATGCACAAATGAAATGACTGATACGCTCATCTGCATGCGTTTTCTCCTTTTCGTGATTGGCACGTGATCGGCCGGGCTCCTATCTCCGGAATGTCGACGGCGGACACCTCCCGACGACAGCGAAACAAACATCCCGGATCTGGCGTGTCCCTCCCACCACCGGGTTTTCCAATGGAGACTGTCATGAAGAAGCTGATCCTTGCCGCCACCCTTTTCGCCCCGCTCGCCCTGGCCGCTCCGGCTCTTGCCGACGACAGCGCCGGGTTCGTCGAGACCCCTGCCGTTTCGACCTATGCCCCGAACCAGCCGCGTGAGTTCACCGCCCGCCACGGCCAGGTCTCGAACGCCGATCAGAGCCTGATCAGCCGCGAAGTCGTGCCGTCCTCGGCTTTCTCGTCCACGAACTGACCACCGACGCCGCTTGGCGCCTCGGCACACTCGAACAGTCCCGGCCTGAAGCGCTCACCGCCAGCCGGACAACACACATGGAGACCATCATGAAGAAGTTCATCCTTGCAGCGACCCTGGTCGCCCCGCTCGCCCTGGCCGCCCCGGCTTTCGCCGACGATACGGCCGGCTTCATCGCAACGCCTGGTGTTTCGACCACTGCGCCGAGCCAGCCGCGCGAGTTCACCGCTCGCCGCGGCCAGGTCTCGAATGCCGGCCAGAGCCTGATCAACCGCGAGGTGCCGTCCTCGGCCTTCTCGTCGGCGAACTGACCTGGTCCAGCCGACCGCGCCTGCAGGCCGGCACCAAGCCGGTCCTTCCCAACACCAACGCCGGGGCGCAAACCCCGGCGTTTTCTGCTTGAAAACACCCGGTTGCACCTGAGGTCGTCGAATCGCTCGCCGCGGCAGGGATCTGCGTCAACGCAAATCTAAACAGATCGTTGCGGCGCACCCATTGCGTTTTCCCATTTTTGTGATTGGCACGTGAGCGACCTCATTCCTATCTCCGCTTGGTCGTCGGCGGAGGCGGCAAACGAAAACCCCGGATCCGGCCTGTTCCTGCCATCACCGGGGGTCCCCATGGAGACTGTCATGAACAAGCTCATCCTCGTGGCGACCTTGATTGTGCCCCTCGCCGCCGCCCCAGCGCTCGCCGATGATGCCTCAGGTTTTGTCGGCACGCCGGAAACGACGACCTATATCACTGGCATACCTCGTGAATTTATTGCCAGCGCGTTCGCCGGCCATGGCCGGGGCACGGCCGTCGATCCGACAGCAAACGACCGAGCCCGGCGCGATGCCGTGCCGTCGTCGGCGTTCGGTTCGGCGAGCTGACCGGCACCGACGCGACCGCCTTGCTGGCACGCCACGCACTGGCCTCGCGTCGGCCGCTCTGTGTCGATTGACCCATCAACGGGATCGCCGACCCTTTTTAAGGTCGGCGTCGTTCGGCCATGATTCCACCAGAATTGCATCAGCGCATTCAAATTGACGTTGGAATGATTTTATAATTGCATTTTCTCAATTTCGTGATTGGCAAGTGATCGAGACACCCCCTATCTCAGCGATGTCGACGGCGGACACCTCCCGCCGACACCGAAACAAACATTCCGGACCTGGCGTGTCCCTCCCACCACCGGAATTTCCAATGGAGACTGTCATGAAGAAGCTCATCCTCGCCGCCGCCCTGCTCGCCCCGCTCGCCGTCGCTGCCCCGGCCTTCGCCCAGCAGGACGCCGCCGGTTTCATCGAGACCCCCTCGGTCACGACCTATGCCCCGAGCCAGCTGCGCGAATTTTCCGGCCGCCTGGCCCAGAACGACCGGGCTGCCGGCAGCCTGATCAACCGCGAAGCCGTGCCGTCCTCGGCCTTCTCGGCGGCGAACTGACCACCGGCGGACATCGTCCGCCGACCCCACACCCCACCTTCCGGCCTTCAAGGCGAATGCCGTCGCCGGGACATCCAATGGAGACTGTCATGAAGAAGTTCATCCTTGCCGCAGCGCTGCTCGCTCCGCTCGCCGTCGCGGCTCCCGCCTTCGCTCAGGGTGGCGGCGATGCGGCCGGTTTCATCGAAACCCCCTCGATCACCACCTATGCGCCGAACCAGCCGCGCGAATTCTCCTCGCAGCGTTCGCTCGGCGGCCAGACCGTCGGCGTCAGCAATGCCGAGCGCAACCTGATCCAGCGCGAAGTCGTGCCGTCCTCGGCCTTCTCTTCGTCGAACTGAATCTGGTCGACCTGACTTTGCGTGCGCGCTGGCTTCAAGCCGGTGCTTTCAAGACCAACGCCGGGGCCGCTCCACCCCGGCGTTTTCTTGTCCGACGTTTTCTTGTCGACCCCCGAACGTGCCGGCCGTCTTGCCTGATCCGCTCTCATGCATTCCATGAGCACGAATCATTCGAACAAAAATGCACCTCCGCAATTTGTTGTTTCGAGGCGCTGCAAACGAAACCATCACTTCGGCCGCGGTGATGAGCATGGATCGCTGCGATCAAGCGAATGGAACACCCCAAAGACGCTGGACAACCAGGTCACCTGGATCGATTCCAGCTCTGACCGCGTCATTTCTTGATGATGGAAGGACCAAAGGCGCGACCCGTCTCGGCCCCGTCGCCCAATTGTAAGAATTGCGACAATGCATTGATGAAACTACTGAGGCGCCTTGTCGCATGCATTTTCTCATTTTTGTGACTGGCAATTCGATCTGACCTCACCTATCTCAGCAATGTCGACGGCGGACACCTCCCGCCGACACCAAAACAAACATCCCGGGCTTGGCGTGTCCCTCCCCACCGGGATCTCAGTTGGATAACCGTTATGAAGAAGCTCATCCTTGCCGCGACCTTGGTCGCGCCGCTCGCCGTCGCCGCTCCGGCTTTTGCCCAGCAGGACGCCGCCGGTTTCATCGAGACCCCCTCGGTCACGACCTATGCCCCGAACCAGCCGCGTGAGTTCTCGGCGCGGGCCGGCCGCGTCTCGCAGGCCGACCAGAGCCTGATCAAGCGCGAAGCCGTGCCGTCCTCGGCCTTCTCTTCCTGGAACTGATCACCGGCGGACATGGTTCGCCGACCCCACACCCAACCGCCCGGCCCTCAAGGCCAATGCCGCCGCCGGGACATCCAATGGAGACTGTCATGAAGAAGTTCATCCTTGCCGCCGCGCTGCTCGCTCCGCTCGCCGTCGCGGCTCCCGCCTTCGCTCAGGGCATGAGCGACGCCGCCGGTTTCATCCAGACCCCCTCGGTCACCACCTATGCTCCGAACCAGCCGCGCGAGTTCACCTCGCCTCGCGCGTTCGGCGGCCAGGCCGTCGGCGTCAACAATGCCGAGCGCAGCCTGATCCAGCGCGAAGTCGTGCCGTCCTCGGCCTTCTCTTCGTCGAACTGAACAGGGTTCAACCAGACCTTGAGTGCGTGCCGGCCTGAAGCCGGTACTTCCAAGACCAACGCCGGGGCTCCTCCACCCCGGCGTTTTTTCATGTCTGGGGGAGCAGCGTTCAGCGCGGCGCTGTGAACGGCCGCGGTGCCATAATCGGCTCGGCACTCTTGCGCGCGGAGCCCCGCATTGCTAGGCCGATGCCGATATGGGCCGGCATAGCTCAGTTGGTAGAGCAACCGCCTTGTAAGCGGTAGGTCGCGAGTTCGAGTCCCGCTGCCGGCACCATTCCCTGACGGCGTTCCGCCGGCGCGGCCGAAACGCTTCACGAGGCCGTGATTTGCGCCGGCGAGCGCAGGTCTTTCCCAAGTCATTCGTGCAGATTAGCGTCGCAACGCCAACCCCTCGTTGCACCCGCTGCCGGAGACGCCACAATGATCACACGTCGTCATGCCCTAGCCGCCAGTGCGGTCGCGGTCGCCGCTCCCGCGATTGGAACCAGCGCCATGATCAGCCCAGCGCAAGCCCAGACCGCCGCTCCGGCCCAGGCGCCGGGCTTCTACCGCTACAAGGTCGGCGACATCACGGTCACCGCGATCAATGACGGTTTCGCCCTCAGGCCGCTCGACGGGTTCGTCCGCAATGCGCCGCTCGCCGATGTCCAGGACGCCATGCGCAAGTCGTTCCTGCCGACCGATGCGTTCCAGAACACTTTCACCACGCTGGTCGTGCAAACCGGCGGCAGGCTGGTGCTGATCGACACCGGCAATGGCGATTCGGGCGCGCCGACCAGCGGCGTCTGGATGCGCAATTTCCGCGCCGCCGGCTTCGATCCGGCCCAGGTCAATTCGATCGTCATCAGCCATTTCCACGGCGACCATATCAACGGCATCCGGCTGAAGGACGGCACCGCGGTCTTCGCCAATGCCGAGATCAACGTGCCGGCGCCGGAATGGGACTTCTGGATGTCGGACGAGCGCATGGGCCAGGCGCCGGATGGCGCGCGCGGCGGGTTCCAGAATGCCCGCCGGGTGTTCCAGCCGATCGCCGCGCAGGTGAAGCGCTTCACGCCGGGCGCGGAAGTGGCGCCGGGCATCACCTCGGTCGCGGCTCACGGCCATTCGCCCGGCCACACCATCTTCGGCATCGCCTCGGGCAATGCCAAATTGACCTACCTCGCCGACATCACCAGTCATCCCGCGCTGTTCGTGCGCAACCCCGACTGGTCGGCGATTTTCGACCAGGATGCCGACATGGCGCGGGCAACCCGCCGGCGCGTCCTCGACATGGTGTCGACCGAGCGGACCCAGGTGCATTTTTACCACGCGCCCTTCCCGGCCACCGGCTTCATCGCCAAGGACGGCAATGGCTTCCAGCTCGTGCCGGTGCAGTGGAGCCAGGCGGTCTGATCGCATTGGACCTCTGACACCAGCCCGGCTTTGAACAGCCCGGCTTTGAACAGCCCGCCTTGGCCGAACGCCAGGACGGGCTGTTTCTTTCCGACAATTGACAAAACCGTGACGAGCCCGCCTTTTAGCGGAACTCGCGACGGCGGCCATTGCTTGCAATGGCCACGGGAATGCGGTGAGCACCGGACCGACGACCAAACCTGCCCGGCAGGCCCCGTTCGACGTCCAGCGCAAATCCGCAGCTGCCCCCGCAACTGTGAGCGGCGAGCCGGTTCCTGAATGCCACTGACGGCCAGTTTCGGCCCTCGGGAAGGCGGAGCCCCGGCAACGACCCGCAAGCCAGGAGACCGGCCGCCGCGACGTCACTGTCCGAACGTGCGGGATGGCGCGTGCGGGGAGCGGGCAGCCGCTTTTTCGGTGACACCTGATGTCGCGGAGGGCCAATGGGGTCGCCTTCGAAGCTTGAGGCTTCCGCGATCCCGTGTCCCTTCCGCGGAGATCCGCCATGGCGCAACGCCTGATCCTCAGCCTCACCAGCCTTCTCGCCCTGCCGGCCTTGGCTCTGCCTGTCTTCGCTCTGCCAGCCTTGGCCCAGCAGGCCACGCAACCGGCCATCCCGCTGCCCGACATCATGGTCTATGGCGCCAGCACCGTGCCGGTCGAAGCGCCGCGCGTCGGTTCGGCGGTCACCGTGATCACCGCCGAAGACATGCGCAACCAGGGCGCCCAGACGCTGCCCGACGTGCTGCGGCTGGTGCCGGGTGTCGCCATCGGCCAGGGCGGTGGCCGCGGCGGCCTGAGCCAGGTCCGCATTCGCGGCGCCGAGGCGAATCATACCCTTGTCGTGGTCGATGGCGTGCCGATCAACGACGTGAACAATGGCGACAGCGACCTCGCCAACCTGCCGGTCGACACTATCGAGCGGATCGAGGTGGTGCGCGGACCGCAATCCGGCATCTGGGGGCCGAACGCCCAGTCCGGCGTCATCCTGATCACGACCAAGTCCGGCCGCGGACTGGCCAGGCCCGAGCTGACCGCCCGCCTCGAAGGCGGTTCGTTCGGCACGCTGCAAGGCTCGGCCTCGGTGCGCGGCGCGCAAGGACCGCTCTACGGCGCCCTGTCGGTCTCGGGCCTGCGTGCCGGCGGCTTCGTCGTCGCGCCCGGCACGACACGGCCGAACGGCTCCGAGATGGGGTCGTTCAGCGCCAAGCTCGGCGCCGACCTTTCCGACTGGTTCAATCTCGAGGCCACGCTCAGGATGGTCAGCCGCACCGGCTTCTACAACCCGGCCAACAGCGCCTTCGGACCGGGTTTTGCCACCGACCCCAATTACGGCTTTCTGGCCAATGGGTCCGGTCGGGGCACGACCAATGACCTGCAAGGCCGGATCGTCGGCACCGTCAGCCTGGCCGACGGCCGCTGGATCCAGAAATTTTCCGCCGACACGTCGCGCCAGAACACCAATGCCGCCGATGCCTATGTCAGTTCCTTCGGCTTTCTCGAACGCCAGGCCTTCTGGTCGCAGACCGAGCGCAACCGGGCGGAATACCGTTCGGCCTATACGTTCGAGACGCCCGGTTTTCTGGGCGCCCGCCACACGCTGGTCGGCGGCGCCGAGATCGTGCGCGAGCGCTTCCGCTATTATTACGAGAGCGACGGTTTCTTCGGCCCCTTCGTCAATGGCGGTTTCGCCGGAACGGGCCAGAGCCGCGAGCGCAAGGGCCTCTATGGCGAATACCTGCTCAGTCTTCCGACCGGCTTTGCCTTGTCGGCGGCGCTGCGCCAGGACTGGAATTCGTCGTTCCGCAATGCCGCGACCTGGCGGGTCACCGCCGCCCAGAGCTTCGACACC
The DNA here is from genome assembly GCF_005144885.1 of Phreatobacter stygius. NCBI lineage: Bacteria > Pseudomonadati > Pseudomonadota > Alphaproteobacteria > Hyphomicrobiales > Phreatobacteraceae > Phreatobacter > Phreatobacter stygius. Next base: position 6,376,358 of record NZ_CP039690.1, on the reverse strand, counting down.
GGCACCAGGCTGCATGCCTCGCTCGGCAAGGGCGTGACCAATCCGACCTTCATCGAGCAGTTCGGTTTCACCAACACCTTTGTCGGTAATCCAAATCTCCGGCCGGAGCAGTCGATCGGCTGGGATGCCGGTATCGAGCAGCGCTGGTTCGGCGGCCGGCTGATCACCGACCTGACCTATTTCCGGGCCAATCTGGAAAACGAGATCGTCGGCTCCGGCACCACGGTCGAGAACCTGCCTTTCGCGACCTCGCGCCAGGGCGTCGAGGCCTCGGTCACGGCCAGGCCGCTCGACTGGCTGCGGATCAGCGCGTCCTACACCTATACCGATACGCGTTCGGCGGAGAACACGTTTGCGGGCTATGTGTTCAAGGAGGCGGCGCGCCGGCCGAAACATGCGGCAAGCCTGTCGGCCACCGCCGCCTTCGCCGGGGACCGGGGCAAGTTCACCGTGACGCTTGCCCATAACGGCACGATGCGCGACCGGTTCTTCGGGCCACTCGGGACAAGCGACGTCTATCTCAGGGCCTATACGCTGGTCGGCGCCCAGCTCTCCTACGACGTGACCCGGAACGCCACCGCCTATATCCGCGGCGAGAACGTTTTCGGCCAGCGTTATCAGGAGGTCTATGGCTACAATGCCGGCGGCGCGGCGGTTTATGCCGGCTTGCGCGTGCGCCTGGGCGACTGATCGCGGCATGGCCGGCCGGCTTGCCCGGATCCGAGCCCGTCGCATCCCTCCCCTTGGCCTGCCCATAGTCGACACGCACACGGGTTTCGGCCAGTGTGCGCGCCGACAAAAACCGCGCCGCAAGGGCGTTGATCGGGAGGATCCAAGACATGCCGCAGAAGATCGCCGTCGTCACCGGAGCAGGCTCCGGCATCGGGCGCGCCTCGGCGCTTGCACTGGCCGCCGCGGGCTATGCGGTGGTCGCCGCCGGAAGGCGCAAGGACGAGCTGGACAAGACGGTCGCCGCGGCCGGCGCCGGCACGGTCGTCGCGGTGCCGACCGATGTCTCCGACGAAGCCTCGGTTGCCGCCCTGTTCAAGGCGGTGAAGGACAGGTTCGGCCGCATCGACGTGCTGTTCAACAACGCCGGCATGGGCGCGCCGGCGATCCCGATGGATCAGCTCACCGTTGCCCAGTGGAAACAGGTGGTGGACGTCAACCTGACCGGCTCGTTCCTGTGTGCCCAGGAGGCCATGCGATTGATGCGCGTCCAGTCGCCTAAAGGCGGCCGGATCATCAATAACGGCTCGATCTCGGCCTATGCGCCGAGGCCCTATTCGGCGCCCTATACCGCCACCAAACACGCCATTCTCGGCCTCACCAAGTCGATCTCGCTCGAGGGCCGCGCCGACCAGATCGTCTGTTCGCAGATCGATGTCGGCAATGCCGCGACCGAAATGACCGAGCGGATGACCAATGGCGTGCTGCAGGCGGATTTCTCGGTCAAGGTCGAGCCGCGGATGAACGTCAAACATGTCGCCGATTCGGTCGTGCACATTGCCAACCTGCCGCTCGACGTCAACGTGCTGACCATGACCGTCATGGCCAACGACATGCCCTTCGTCGGCCGCGGCTGATCGCCCCCGCTCCGCCGTGACCCGCATCGGCGCCGCCCGGCGCCGGTGCCTGAGCGCCTCGACAAGGCTCGCGGCGCTCGTATAGACGAGATTGACATCTGGCGGTGCTACGCTCGCACTGCGCCAGCTCCTCTTCTGCATGACGGCCCGCCATGTCGGACCAACGTCCTGATCCGCCCAAGATCGCCTTCGTCGCCTCGCCGGCGCCGGAAGCCCAGGCGGCCTTCGCCAGCCTGGCGCAGCGTTATGGCTCGGTCGAGCCTGATGCGGCCGACGTGATCGTCACGCTCGGCGGCGACGGCCTGATGCTGCAGACCCTGCATCGGTTCATTTCGACGGGAAAGCCGATCTACGGCATGAACCGCGGCTCGGTCGGTTTCCTGATGAACGAATATATCGAGGCCGGGCTGGTCGAGCGGATCCAGGCGGCCGAGCGCTCGGTGATCCATCCGCTCGCCATGACCACCGTCGATGTCCATGGCGAAAGGCATGATGCCCTTGCCATCAATGACGTGGCGCTGCTCCGGCAAACCTCGCAGATCGCCAAGCTGCGCATCCTGGTCGACGGGCAGTTGCGCATGGACGAGCTGGCCGGCGACGGCGTGCTGGTGGCGACGCCCGCCGGTTCGACCGCCTACAACCTCTCCGCCAATGGTCCGATCCTGCCCTTGAACACCAACCTGCTGGCGATCACCCCGATCTCGCCGTTCCGGCCGAGGCGCTGGCGCGGCGCGCTGCTGCCCGACCGGGTGGCGGTGCGCATCGAAGTGATCGAGCCGACCCGCCGGCCGGTCAGCGCCACCGCCGACAATGACGAGGTGCGCGAGGTGGCCAGCGTCGATATCGCCATGGACCGCTCGCGCAGCATGGTGCTGCTGCATGATCCCGGCCATTCGCTGGACGAGCGCATCCTGCGCGAGCAGTTCGGCGAATAGAGCCTCGGACCACGCCGCGGGCGTTTCAGCCTTAACGCTTCGTTGAGCCGTGGCGGCTAAATTCGCCTGCGATGATCCGCATCGATTTCAACCGGTTGCGATTCCTTGTCATTGACGACAACGCGCATATGCGCCGCATCGTCAGGACCCTGCTGCATGGCTTCGGCGCGCGCGAGGTCTATGAGGCCGAGGACGGCGCGGCGGGGCTCGAGGGCTTCACCCATTACATGCCCGACATCGTCATCACCGACTGGTCGATGCCGATCTTCGACGGGCTCGAGCTGACCAGCATGATCCGCCAGCCCGGCGCCAACGCCAATCCCTATGTGGCGATCATCATGCTGACCGGCCATTCCGAAAAGAAACGCGTGCTGGAATCGCGCGACGCCGGCGTCACCGAATTCCTGGCCAAGCCGATTTCGGCCAAGGCGCTGTACCAGCGCATCCTGAATGTCGTGGTGAATCCGCGGCCGTTCATCAAGACCAAGACCTTTTTCGGCCCGGACCGCCGGCGCAACCACGGTTCCAGCTATGTCGGGCCGGAACGTCGCAAGAGCGACAAGAGCGAAACCATCCGGGTTCAGCCCTTGCTGGACAAGACCAAAAGTTCGGTGTGACGGACAGACCCATGAAGAAGCGCCCAGAGGCCAAGTTGGACGAGGCCAGCGTCAAGAGCTTCGGTGACTACGAGGTCATCGTCCCCAAACACAACCTGCGCACCTTTGTCCACAAGGTCGACGGGCCGGATGACGGTTTCGGCGGGATCGATCCGGAGGCGATCGAGCGCGCCGAAGCGGCCCTTGCCGAATTGTCGGTCGAGTTCGACGGCTGGATGGACAAGGAAGTGGCCCGGCTGACCAGCGCGCGCGATGCGGCGGCAGCCCAGGGTCTCGATGCCGCGACCCGCGCCGATCTGTTTTCGGCGGCCCATGACATCAAGGGCGAGGCCGCCACTTTCGGCTACCCGCTGGCGGCGCGCGTCGCCGACAGCCTGTCGCTGCTGCTGCAGGGGATCGACGACCCCGCCGAGGTGCCCTGGGCCTTGGCCAACCAGCATGTCGACGCGATCAGAGCCATCGTGCGCGAGACCGCCAAGGGGCTCGATCACCCGGTCGCCGCGGAACTGGTCGACCAGCTGGTCGCGGTGACGACCGAAAAGCTGATCGAGATCACCGGCGCGCCGCCACTGGTGCCGTGAGAGACCTGGATCGCGCATCGGGCCTTCAAAGGACTCTCACCGCATCGACATGAGGTTTCTCATCAATGCGGCGTCGACTTCCAAAACTGGCCGGTTGCCGCGTGCGACAGTCCGGTCGATGCCTGCATCTTCGAGTTGGGCATCAGACAGTTCTGCGAGGGTTCGCCGAGCGCGTGCCCGGGCATAGCGGCGCATGATGGCGTGAACGCCGGCCCTGACAGCCTGCCCGAAGCCGTTGGATGCCGTCCCGGTCGTACCAATCGTGGCGTAGTGTAGGTCTGACATCGCGCGTCTCCCCGGCTCTGGTCCGGCATCTTCGCGGCAAGCGGTTTTGCTCGGATCATGCCAAGACGTGAAACCCGCGATTGCGACTTCCAAATTTCGGCTCTGCGGATAGGACCCGTCTTCCCCGGCCGCCGCGTCATCGGAACCAATGAGGCTGCTACGGTCGTTGCTGGCCCGACTTTCAGGAGCGCTGAGCGGGCTCTGAGCTCATCAAGCGTCGCGCTGCGACCACTTCGAACTGGAGCGGTCGGGCGGTGCCGCACAAAGGGCGGCAAACCTTGATGCAGTGCTTCAGCCTGATGTGATCAGGCCGCGGCCGAAAGCGGGAAAGCCAGATCGTCGTCATCGCGCGCATCCCGGCCGGCGATCAGATCTTCGGTAAAGGCGCGGGCTTCGTCGCGCGCGGCTTCGGCGGCGAAACGGCGCAGCAGCGCCAGCAACTGATCGAGGTCGTTTGCCGCCAGCGGCGCATAGGCCGTCAGCACGCGCTCGACCATGCGCCGGCGCAATTGCGCGTCGCCGCCGCGGCCGGCGCCGTCGGCATGCCAGGCGTCGAGGGCCGCGCCGAAGGCCGGATAGGCCGCGGCCGGCAGGCCCGCCTTGTCGTAGAGGGCGCGAAAGCCGGCGCCGCGGCGGTCGTTGACGAGACCGGCGACCCGCCGGGCGGTGAGACCCGACAGTTCGGCCAGCGCCTCCTCGAACAGGCGGACGTGGCCGGACAGCAGGGCGCGCAGCACCAGCCCGGTGGTGAGCTGGCCGGATTGGCGCAGGTGCCGCGCCAGGGGGCGAAGGGCATCGCCACGGACCGCCGCGGCAATCACCACGGTGGCCTTTTCGGAGGCCTCCTTGACGATCCGCCCGGCACGCTCCCTGGCGAGCCAGGCCCGGTCCGAGACGAAAGCCGAGAGGGCTTCGGAGAGTTTGACCACCAGCGCCTGGCGGGCGCCGGCCGTCAGGTCGTCGCGGCGGAACAGCGCTTCGCGAATCTCGGCCTGGTCGCCGAAGCGTTCGACGATCCGGTCGATCGAGAAGGCCGGAACATCGGCGGCCTCGAGCGAGACCACGGCAAGACAGGCCTCCAGGCAACCGACCTCGGCGATCGCGGCCGCCACCGGCGCCGGCACCTCGCGCCTGCGGGCAACCGCATATTGCACCAGCGGCTCGCCGGTGCCGACGAGATCGACCAGCTCGGCATCGAGCAGCAGCGGCGAATGCCGCGCGACGATCGCGGCGATCTCCGGCTGGTCCTGCAACAGGCCGGCCAGCACGGTGTGCGGCGCGTCCTCCGAGGCCGCCAGCGCCTCGGCGAGCGCCCGGCGGACCAAGGGCGAGGGATCGTCGAGCAGCACGATCATCGCGGCCTCGGCGGCGGCACGGTCGCCCGGCGTCAGATCGGAATGGAGATAGGCGCGTGCCAGGGCGGAGGTGGCATCGGCCCTGTCGCCGGCTGGAGCGGTCTGGATCCAGCGGAGGAAGTGACGCACGATCATTGAGAAGCGCCTGCAGAGGCGAGAGCCCGACGCCCCCGCAGAGCAAAGCTAGCGCGCGGCCGCTTAATAAAGCGTTCACTATGAAATTTAACGGTTTTTCGACTTCGCGACGCTGCGTCAGCGATGTTCGGCGGTGCGCCTGAACTGGCTGAGATCGAGCGGGCCGCTGCGGCCGGCCGGTTCGGTGCGCACCGGCATGAAGGGGCCGCCGACCGGCGCCCGGCCATTGGCCGGTGCAACGGTCGAGACGGGGGCCGCAACCGGCGGCGCGACACTCGGCGCGCTGGTGCTGGTCTGCGCCAGGGCGGTCTCGGCGGTCACCGGTTCACGTGTCGAAGCGCCGCGGCCGAGCGAAGCCCAGGTGGCCGAGACGAAGGCATTGATCGGACCGGCTCCGGAGGCGAACATCGAGTGGAACGGCCGGTTCGGATTGGCGTTCATGCGCGGCACGGCCGACCAGGAGCCACGATCCGATTCGGTTTCCGGCGCGACCGCAGGGCTCGCGGCAGCCGGCTGAACCGTGGCGGCCGGGCTGGCGCCGGCAACCGCCGTGGTCTGGCCGGAGCTGAGCAGGCCATAGACCTCGGCGACGGTGCGCGGCCGGCCATTGTCGAAAAAGATCCGGCGATTGGCGCCGGCGGCGTCCGGAAAGGCCCGCGCCGCGATCGCCTGCGGATTGGTCTGGTTGAGGCCGATCAGGCGCGAGGCGCCGCCCGAGCCGAGGAAATGCGCCATGTAGAGCTCGCCTTCGGTCGGGTTGCGACCCGTGGCGGCGCGCAGATCGGCGGCATTGCGGTTGGTGAAGGCGCCGGCCATCAGGGCCGCGACCTTCGGATCGTCGCGCAGCGCCAGGATCTGCTGGCGGGTGGCGGCATCGGCGACCACCGGCTGGCCATTGCTGTTGGAACCGATCTGCGCGGCGTAGCGCTCGAGGCCGAGCTTGCGGCCTTCGTCGCGCACCATGGTCAGCCAGGTCGTGTCGATGAACTGGTAGAGGCCGCGGGCGCTGGAGGTGGGTGCCTGCGCCGAGGGCTGCAGGCTCGACTCGCGCTGCGCCGTGCGCAACAGATAATCGAACCCGGCGCCGGTGGTCTGGGCCGCCGACTGGATCGCCGAGACGACACGATTCACCCCGGCTTCCGTCGCGCTGGTCGGACGGCTCTGCGGATCGGCAGGTGAACGGAAAAGGAACATCTTGGCAGGACCCCGGAGGTGATACCTCCAGGTTCAATCCTGCGTCATTATGGTAAACGAAATCCTAATCCCCTCACCCGCGATGGCGCAGATCCCATGACCTCCACCGTTCTGATCACCGATGCTCAACGCCATCCGCGCGGCGGCATCTATTTCGACGACTTCGCCGTCGGCCAGCTCATCAAGCACCGCTTCACCCGTTCGGTGACGCAAATGGACAATGTGCTGTTCTCCAATCTGACGATGAATCCGCAGCCGTTGCATATCGACCGGCAGTTTTCGGCCGAATCGGAGTGGGGCAAGCCGTTGATGAACTCGCTGTTCACGCTCGGCCTGATGATCGGCATTTCGGTGCCCGACACCACCAATGGCACGCTGTTCGCCAATCTCGGCATGACCGATGTGAAGTTCCCCCACCCGCTGTTCGAGGACGACACCGTGCATTGCGAGAGCCAGGTGGTGGCCAAGCGCGAATCGAAATCGCGGCCGACCATGGGCGTGATCGAATTTCATCACCGCGCCTTCAACCAGAACGACAAGCTGGTGGCGGAATGCCTGCGCCAATCGCTCGTTCTCAAGCGCCCGGCCTGACCCATGCGCTCCATGCTGTTCGTGCCGGCCGATTCGGAAAAGAAGCTGGGCAAGAGCCTGGCGAGCGGCGCCGATGCGTTGATCCTGGATCTGGAAGATTCGGTCGCTGCCGCCAACAAGCCGCTGGCGCGCGATATCGCCCGGGCTTTCCTTTCAACCCATGCCGCCTCGACCGACCGGCCCTTGCTGATGGTCAGGGTCAATGCGCTGGATAGCGGGCTGACCGATGCCGATCTCGGCGCGGTGGTCGGCGCGAAGCCGGACGCGATCATGCTGCCGAAGGCCGAACGCGGCGCCGACGTCATCCATCTCGATGCCAAGCTGACCGCGCTCGAAGCGGTGCACGGGCTTGCCGAGGGGTCGATCAAGATCGTCGTGGTGGCAACCGAGACGGCCAAGGCGGTGTTCAACCTCGGCAGCTACCAGGGCGCCAGCCCGAGGCTGACCGGCCTCACCTGGGGCGCCGAGGACCTCTCCGCCGATATCGGCGCGGAGACCAACCGGGCCGCCGACGGCCGCCATACCGAGCCGTTCCGCATGGCCCGGTCGCTCTGCCTGTTCGGCGCGGTGGCGGCCGGCGCCCAGCCGATCGACACGGTGTTTCCGGCGTTCCGCGACAGCGAGGGCCTCAGGCGGGAATGCGAGGAGGCCCGTCGCGACGGCTTCACCGGCAAGATGGCGATCCATCCGGCGCAGGTGCCGGTGATCAACGCGGTGTTCACGCCGACCGCCGAGGCGATCGCCGAGGCCCAGGCGGTGATCGACGCCTTTGCCGCCAATCCGGCCGCAGGCGTGGTCAATATATCAGGTGAAATGTTCGACCGGCCGCACCTGACGCGGGCCGAGCGGCTCATCGCCCGCAGCAAGGGCTGAGAGGCGTCGACGACTTCCGCGGTCAAGGCATGCGTATGCTTCGCGGGAAAAGTCGTGGATGGCCGGGACAAGCCCGGCCAGGACGAAGCGGGCGGTGAGGACGGACACGAGCCCAGCCGGTGGCTCCGCCGAGAAGAACCGCAGGCGATCGATCGCTGGCGCGACGCCTCACACCGCGTCTTGGCCGGGCTTGTCCCGGCCACCCACGTCTTGTCCCGACCAAACAGACACATGCCTGCACCAAGCGCGGGCATGACGCGTCGCGCCCGCGCTTTGCAGGCTCAGCGCTTGCGCTCGTTGAAATTGCCACCGCCGGGCGGCCGGGTCATCTTGAACATCTGCTCCGGCCCGACCTGGAAATACTGGTCGTAGCCGGCGCGCATGATCGGCCGCATCGCGCCGGTGTCGACAATGCCGTCGCGGATGAAGGCATCGTCGATATAGATGCCGAGCACCTGGCCAATGATCAGGAAATAATTGGTGACGCCTTCCAGCGAGGTCAGCGGCACGGTCTGCAGATATTTGCATTCGAGCGCCGCCGGCGACGCCTTGACCCGGGGCGGCTTGACAAATTTCGAAGGCGCGGCTTCGAGGCCGGCAAAGGCCATTTCATCCTCGCCGCGCGGCAGCGGCGCCGAGGTGCGGTTCATTTCCTCGCGCAGGTCGAAGGTCGACAGCGAACAGGTGAATTCGCCGGTCTCCTCGATGAAGGCGCGGGCATCCTTCATGCCGCCGCCGCCGAAGGCGACCATGTGCGGCTTGTCGGAAATGGCGTTGAAGAAGGAATAGGGCGAACAATTGACCCGGCCGTCCCTGTCGAGCGCGGTGATCCAGCCGATCGGACGCGGCGCGACCACCGCCTTGAACGGATCATAAGGCAGGCCGTGATCGGCGGCGGTGACATTGTAATGCATGAGATCAGCCTTCGAAGTGCGAGATGATGCTGGCCATATCCGGTCGGACGCGGTCTTCGGCCTTGGCGGTGGGCGTGCCGATATGGACGAAACCGGCGATCTTTTCGGCGGCCGCAAGACCCAGCCGGTCCAGCACGCGCCGGTCATAGGCTGGCCATTCGGTCACCCAGTTGCCGCCGAAACCGAAGGCGGCGGCGGCATGCAGCAGGTTGAGGCCGACCGCGCCGGCCGACATCAGCTGTTCCCATTCCGGAATTTTGACATGCGGACCGGCGCGCGAGACGACGGCGACACAGACCGGCGCCCGGCTGAAACGGGCGGCGTCGGCTTCGAGTTTTTTGGCGTCGGCGGCCGGATCATCGGCCTTGGCGAGCTCGACCAGAAAGGCGCCGAGCCTGGCGCCGGCCGCCCGGTCGATGATGATGAAACGCCAGGGCGCCAGCTTGCCGTGATCGGGAACCCGGGCCGCTATGGCGAGCATGTCGGTCAAAGTGGCTGCGTCCGGCCCCGGCTCGGCCATCAGCGGGAACGGCACGGAACGGCGGGTCTTCAGATGAGCGATCAGATCTGCGGATGCGGGCATGGCTGCGGTTTCCTCGGGGTCAGCGCTCAACTAGGTCGGTTCGGCCGCCACGCCAAGACCTTATCCCGTTGACCGAGACGCTTTCCCCTTGCCTGCAGGGCTGATGCGCAGCAAAAAGGCCATAATGTCCGGAGAATGGTTCACGGGAAACGCGGACCCTAGAAATATCAGCCGATGCCACCGACCGCCAAGCGCCTGTGTTCGTCCTGTCTCGCCGCGGTGATCGCCACCACGGCGCCCCTGGGCGTGGCGGTGGCGCAGTCGCCGCGGCTCACCCAAGGGGCGGGATCCGGCGCGGCACCGCTGCAGACCGAGCTTGCGCCGCTGGCCTCCGAACCGCAGCGCCGGCGCCGGCATATCCCGGGCGGCGCCGCCACGCCGTTCTTCACCTTGCCGGACGGCGCCCTGCCCTTCGCCCCCAGGCGGGCACCAGTCCGCTGCAGCTGCAAGGCGCGCCGCCGCAGCCCAATATCGTGCCGCAATTCACCGACCGCACTCCGGTCAATTTCGACGCCCGCTACAAGCAGAACGGCCAGTTCGTCCGCGGCGGGCTGCACTGGCGGGTCTTCGCCGACCAGCCGGAGGCCAATGGCGCCATCGCGCTGATCACCGAATCGCGCGATGCCGCGCCGACTTTTGCGCTCAGGCCCGGCACCTATATCGTCCACACCGCGTTCGGCACGGTGGCCCAGGCCCAGAAGGTCGAGATCGGCACCGGCCCGTTCCGCCAGACCATGGTGCTGAACGCCGGCGCGCTGAAACTGGTCGGCAAGGTCGGCGAACGCGACATTCCCAATGCCCGGCTGGCTTTCGATATTTTTGCCGGTGGCCTGTTCGACGGCGGCGAGCCGCGCCTGGTCATGCGCCAGGCACCGGCCGGCGACCTGATCGCCCTGACCGAGGGCACCTATCACATCGTTTCGGTCTATGGCGACGCCAATGCCACCATCCGCGCCGATATCCGGATCCGGGCCGGACAGGTGACGGACGCGACCATCCATCACCGCGCCGCCAATGTCAGCCTGAGGCTGGTCAAGGAGCGCGAAGGCGGCGAGCCGATCGGCAATGCCGCCTGGACCGTGCTGACGCCCGGCGGCGACGTGATCAAGGAATCGATCGGCGCCTTCCCCTCCATGGTGCTGCAGGAGGGCGAATATCTCGCCATCGCCCGCTATGAGGGCCGCGTGTTCAACCGGAAATTCCAGGTCGAAGCGGGCAAGGACCTGGAGCTTCAGGTCGTCGCGCGGTAGGGTTTGGCACGTTGGTGCTGCGCATCAGGGGCCAGCGTCTCTTCCCTTGCAACAGGGATAGCCGTCCTTCGAGGGTCGCGCCGGAACCACGACCTTCACCTCTCCCCAGCGGGCTATCGGATTCACACATCTCGACAATCCATGTCTTGGCGCGGTGTTTCTCGCTTCGTCATGGCCGTGCTTGTCACGGCCATCCACGTCCTCCGCGGTCAAGGCAATGCGTGGATGGCCGGCACAAGGCCGGCCATGACGAAAAAGGACGGCGCATGCGCTATCCGTGGTTCTCGTGCGAAGCCTTGAGAGGTGGCGAATTCAGGCCGCTTTGAGAGATGTGTGAATGTCGTAGCCCCAGCGGGAGAGGGGGGTGGGGCGCTCGTCGAAGAGGCATCTTGCGAAGCGCATAAAGCCCTGTTGGGAAAGATCTATTCCCCCTCTCCCGGCGCTGGCGCGCCGACCTCTCCCCGCCGGGGCGAGGTGGGGCCGGTGGTTCCGGAGCGCGCGCCAGAAAGGACAACCGACCTTTCTGCGGAGATCCCGTTTCCCGCCCGCCAAAAGACAGGGGCCTTGGCTTTCACCAAGGCCCCTGAATTCGATCACGCCGCGCGGGCGCGCCGGACATCCGGCGGGGTCGCTTCATCGGTCAAGGTGGCGACGATCTGGTCGAGGCTGACGGTCTCCTGCGCCTGCGAGCCGAGCCGGCGGACCGAGACGGAGCGCTCGGCCGCCTCTTTCTTGCCGACCGCCAGGATCACCGGGACCTTGCCGAGCGAGTGCTCGCGCACCTTGTAGGAGATCTTCTCGTTGCGCAGGTCGGCATCGGCCCTCAGCCCGGCCTTGCGGCAGGCGGCGAGCACTTCCAGGCCGTAATCGTCGGCCTCCGAGGTGATCGGGCAGATGATCACCTGTTTCGGCGCGAACCAGAACGGGAAATGGCCGGCATAGTGCTCGATGAGAATGCCGATGAAACGCTCCATCGAACCGCAGATCGCCCGGTGGATCATGACCGGCGTGGTCTTTTCGCCATCGGGGCCAATATAGAAGGCGCCGAACCGTTCCGGCAGGTTGAAATCGACCTGGGTCGTGCCGCATTGCCATTCCCGGCCAATGGCGTCACGCAGCACATATTCGAATTTCGGCCCGTAGAAGGCGCCCTCGCCCGGATTGATCGCGGTCTTGATGCGGTTGCCGGACTGGTGCGCAATGGTCTTCAGCACCTCGCCCATGACCTCTTCGGCGCGATCCCACATGGCGTCGGTACCGACCCGCTTGTCGGGCCGGGTCGACAGCTTCACCACGATCTCGTCGAAGCCGAAATCGGCATAGGTGGTCAGGATCAGCTCGTTGATGCGGATACATTCCGCGGCCATCTGCTCGTCGGTGCAGAAGACATGGGCGTCGTCCTGGGTGAAACCGCGCACGCGCATCAGGCCATGCAGGGCGCCTGATGGTTCGTAGCGGTGAACGACGCCGAATTCCGCAAGTTTCATCGGTAGATCGCGGTAACTCTTCAAGCCATGCTTGAAGATCTGGACGTGGCCAGGGCAGTTCATCGGCTTGATCGCGAACCAGCGCTTGTCCTCGGCTTCGTCGCCGGCCGACTGGGCCGCGAACATGTTCTCGCGATACCACTCCCAATGGCCCGAGGTCTCCCACAACGACTTGTCGAGCAGCTGCGGCGCATTGACCTCCTGGTATTCCATCTCGTTGAGGCGGCGGCGCATATAGGCGACCAGGTTCTGGAACATGGTCCAGCCCTTGGCGTGCCAGAACACGACGCCCGGCCCCTCCTCCTGGAAGTGGAACAGGTCCATTTCGCGGCCGAGCTTGCGGTGGTCCCGCTTCTCGGCTTCCTCGAGCATGTGGGCATAAGCCTTCAGCTCGTCGTCGGTGCGCCAGGCCGTGGCATAGATGCGGGTCAGCATCGGGTTCTTGGCGTCGCCGCGCCAATAGGCACCCGCCACCCGCATCAGCTTGAAGGAATTGCCGATCTGGCCGGTCGAGGCCATGTGCGGGCCGCGGCAGAGATCGAACCAGCCGCCCTGGTCATAAAGCTTGATCTGCTGGTCGGCGGGGATCGCCTCGACCAGTTCGACCTTGAAGGCCTCGCCCTTGTCCCGGAAGATCCGGATCGCCTCTTCGCGCGACACGACGCGCTTGGTGAAGGGCTTGTTGGCGGCGATGATCTTGCGCATCTCGGCTTCGATCGCGCCGAAATCTTCCGGCGTGAACGGCTCGTTGCGGAAGAAGTCGTAATAGAAGCCGTTCTCGATCACCGGGCCAATGGTCACCTGGGTGCCCGGCCACAGCTTCTGCACCGCTTCCGCCATCACATGGGCGGCGTCGTGGCGGATCAGCTCGAGCGCCTCGGCGCTCTCGCGCGACAGGAATTCGATATTGGCGTCGCGCAGGATCGGATCGGAGAGGTCGGTGACCACCCCGTCGAGCTTCACGGCAATCGATCTTTTGGCAAGCGAAGGGGCAATGGCCTTGGCGACGTCGAGGCCGGTCGCACCGGCATCATAGGAACGTTTCGCGCCATCGGGGAAAGTCAGCACGGGCATGGAATTCTCCTCTCACTCCTGCCGACAGAGCAGGTAAGGGGGTGGACGATAGGGTGGATCCGTCAGCCGGACTTGCCGCACACAGGCGCGGCATACGGTCGACGAAGGAGGCTGGGATAGCGGAGCCCGGCGGCCAGGGCAATGCTTGGACGATCAATGCTTGGACGATCAATCCTTGGCCGATCAATCCTTGCGCGATCGATCGTTCTTCCCCCGGCCGGCGGCGACGGCTAGCCTTGGCGGCGATGCGCATGACCCTCGCCCTTCTCGCCGGTCTCGCGGCAAGCCTCTGGCCGGTGCCGCCGGCGCATGCCCAGCCGGCGCCCCCGCCGGCGACGCCGGGCGAGGCGCTATCGCCTGCCCCTGCCCCGCGCGCGGCCCAGCCGGCGATGACACCGATGACCTTTACCCGGATGACCGGCACGCCCGGCGCCTGCGGCCAGGGCTGTTCGGAATGGATCGCCGCCGAAGGCGTGATCCTGCCCGGCACGGTGGTGACCTTCGCCGCCCTGGTGCAGCAGCTCGGGACCGCCAGGCCGCCGATCGCCATCCATTCGGAAGGCGGCCTTGTCGACGTCTCGATGGCGCTCGGCCGGATCGTCAGGCGCGCCAGGCTCGACACGATCGTGGCGCGCACCGAACGGTCCGGCGAGACCCCGACGCTCGCCCTCGACGGCGTCTGTTACGGCTCCTGCCTCTACCTCCTGGTTGCCGGCGTGCAGCGGGCGGCAGCCCCCGGAGCGGTCATCTCGATCAGTCCGATCGACTTCCGCCATCCGGCCGGCGGCGCCTTGCCCGACGCGCTCCGGCAGAAACTGATCGCCGCGACCCTGGAGCGGGTGCGCGGCTATTTCGGCGACATGGGTCTCGATCCGGCGCTCGGCGGCCTGATGGACGGCGAACAGCACGATGCCTTCTATCCCGAACGGGGCATCCTGGAGGGTTATGGCATCATCACCCGCGATCAAGGTTTCTGATTGCGGGGGATCAAGGTTTCTGATCGCGAGGGGATCAAGGTTTCTGATCGCGGGGGGATCAAGGTTTCTGATCGCGGGGGGATCAAGGTTTCTGATCGCGGGGGGATCAAGGTTTCTGAGCGACGTCCACGGCTTCGCAGACCGGCCCGCCCCTGCGCCAGCGCCATTGACCGTAACGCCAGGGCAGAAACCAGCGTGCCCGGTCCGGCAGGACGAGCGGCGGGTTGTCGATGCCGGAAGTGCCAAGCGGATGGCAGCGGCAAAGCCTGGCAAAACCGGTCCAGCCGCCGGCCCAGAGGCCATGGCGCATGACCGCCTCGTCCATATAGGCCGAACAGCTGGGCATATGCCGGCACCAGCGGCCGACCAGCATGGAAATGCTCAGCTGGTAGCCGCGCAGCAGCCAATGGCCGGCCAGCCTCGGCCAGCGCCGCGGACGCTTGTCGTCAAACAGCCGGTCGAGATCGGAGCCGCTCATCGGCTGCCTCTTAGCATGGGCGCCGGCTGTCGGGGCTCACGGATCTATTCGGCGGCTTCGGGTGCCCGCGCCGCCTGGATCTTGCCGATCGCGTCGACCACCGCGTCGAAGGTCAGGAGTGTCGAGGCATGGCGGGCCTTGTAGTCGCGCACCGGCTCGAGCACCGCGATATCGGCCCATTTGCCCGAAGGCGGCTGACCGTTTTCCTTCAGCATGCGCCTGACCGCCTCACGCAAGTCCCGGAGTTCCGCGGCGCTGGAGCCGACGACATGGCGCGCCATGATCGAGGACGAGGCCTGGCCGAGCGCGCAGGCCTTCACCTCATGGGCGAAATCGGCGACCCGGTCGCCGTCCATGACGAGATCGACGGTCACCGTCGAACCGCAGAGCTTGGAATGGGCTGTGGCGCTCGCCTGCGGCTGCGCCAGGCGGCCGAGCCGCGGGATATCGGCGGCCAATTCCAGGATGCGCTTGTTGTAGATATCGTCGATCACGGCGGCGGTTCCCTGCGGCCGAAAGATGAACAACTGTTCATGGGCCGTTCAGATGCATCCATCATATATGCCTCGCGTGTAGACATGGAACCCCGGACCACACCGGGGCGTTGCACCGGCGCTATCGGGCATGCATTTCGTCCTACCCTGACCTCTTGATCCTCCAGCCAAGTTCTTGACCTTCCAGCCAAGTTCTTGATCTTCCAGAAAAGACAGCCTGCCCCGCACCGCCGCAAGAAAGCCGTTGGGAACGTCCCTCTACTGGAGTTGAGTCATGGATGCCGTCGTTACGACCCTTCCGGTTCACAAGGGTCCCGAGGCAAAGCGTCATCGCCGTCCGACACGAGAGGAAGCCGAAGCCGCTGTTCGTACCCTGATCGAATGGGTTGGTGAGGATCCCGATCGGGAAGGCCTGCTCGACACGCCGCGTCGCATGGTGAAATCCTGGGAGGATCTGTTTCGCGGCTATGGCCAGTCGGCCGCGGACGAGCTGGGGACGGTTTTCGAGGAAGTCGGCGGTTATGGCGATGTCGTGCTGGTGCGCGACATTCCGTTCTTTTCCCACTGCGAGCACCATATCGTGCCGATCCAGGGCAAGGCGCATATCGCCTATTACCCGCGCGACGGCGTCGTCGGCCTGTCCAAGCTCGCCCGCGTGGTCGATATCTTCGCCCGTCGCCTGCAGACGCAGGAGAACATGACGGCCGAGATCGTCGGCGCCATCGAGGAGAGCCTGCGTCCGCGCGGCATCGCCGTGCTGGTCGAGGCCGAGCACATGTGCATGTCGATGCGCGGCGTGCAGAAACAGGGCGTCTCGACCATCACGACAGGCTTTACCGGCCTGTTCAAGGCCGACGCCACCGAGCAGGTCCGGTTCATGACGATGATCCGGGGGTTCGGGGGGTAAAAAAGCGAATAGCGAGTGGCAAATAGCGAATGGGGATGAAGCCGCGAGCGCCGCGCGCGTAAACCCTCTCCCGCGAAGCCGTGGGCGAGGGTTGCGCGCAGCCCTACTCGCTACTCGCCCTTCGCTCTTCTCACAGCGTCAGGCTTTCCCCCACTTTCGGCACCGCCACCTTGGTCCTGGACCCGCCCATGGCGCCGACGAATTTGTCGGCGGTCTGGTCGATGATCGGGAAAGTGCCGTAGTGGCAGGGAACGACCGTGTCGAAATCGAAGAACTTGCGGCAGGCGAAGGCGGCGGCATCGCCGCCCATGGTGAAACGGTCGCCGACCGGCACCAGCGCCAGCGACGGCTTGTGATATTCGGCGATCAGCGCCATGTCCGGCATCATGTCGGTATCGCCCATGGCATAGAGGTTGGGCCTGCCCTTGACCTTGATCACCAGGCCGTTCGGATTGCCCAGCGCGTGGCTGATGCCGTCGTGAAAATCGCAGGACGAATGCAGTGCGTTGGTCAGCGACACCGTGAAGTCGCCCTGGTCGGTGGTGCCACCGCAGTTCATCGGGTCGAAGGTTTTCAGCCCCTTCGAGGCCAGCACCATGCACAGGTCGAAATTGGTCACCACCTTGGCGCCGGTTTCGGCCGCGATCGTCAGCGTATCGCCGACATGATCGGAGTGGCCATGGGTCAGCAGGACATGGGTCGCGCCGGCGATCGCCTCGGCGCGGTTGCCGGTGAATGACGGATTGCCGGTCAGGAACGGATCGATCAGCACGATCGACTGGCCGAACTCGAGCCGAAAGGCGGAATGGCCGAACCAGGTGAGTTTCATCAGGCGTCTCCTCATGCGGTAGGACTTCGTCCGGTTCGGCAGTATAGAGGCCGCACGGATGGTCACAACGCACGGCAAGGATGGGCAGCAGCATGGCGATCGTGGAACTGGCCGAGGTCCGGGCCCAGGTCGCCAGGGGGCAGCGGGTGATGGGGCTCGACCTCGGCACCAAGACGATCGGGCTGGCGCTATCGGACGTGAACTGGACGATCGCGACGCCCCTGGAGACGATCCGGCGGGTGAAATTCACCCCCGATGTCGCGGCGCTGCTGGCTTTGGCCGCCAAACACGATGTCGGCGCGCTGCTGATCGGCTTGCCGAAGAACATGGACGGCACCGAGGGGCCGCGGGCGCAATCAACCCGCTCCTTCGTGCGCAATCTGGTGCCGAAGACCACCTTGCCCATCGTGTTCTGGGACGAACGCATGTCGACCGCGGCGGTCACCCGCACCTTGCTCGAGGCCGATGCCTCGCGGGCGCGCCGCGCCGAGCTGGTCGACAAGATGGCCGCCGCCTTCATCCTGCAGGGCGCGCTCGACCGGCTGGGTTATGGCGAAATTGGCGAGGCGGATGGCGAATAGCGAGCGGGAAGGAGGCGCGCCCGGCGGCTCAGGGCTCTTCTTCCCCCATTCGCTATTCGCCATTCGCTATTCGCTCGTTCGCCCTAACGCAGCTCGACCGGGCGCGGCAGCATTTCGGTGATCTGGACGCCAATGCGGTTGCCGTTGATCACCACCTGGCCGCGGGCGATCGGCATGTCATTGGCCAGGATTTGCACCTCGTCGTCCTCCGTGGCATCGAGTTCGATGATGGCGCCACGGGCCATGCGCAGCATCTGGTGGATCGGCATTTTCGTCGTGCCGAGGACCACCGAGATGTCGAGCGATACAGTTTCGATTTGCGCCATGAATGCACCAGCAGGAGTGGCTGTTACCAGACCATGATCATGGTGAACGAGTGGTAAATACCCGCGAGGAATTAGTCGGCGCGCTGACGCCGGTCGACGGCGCGGCGCCGGTCGAATGGCTGATCGCGCCGGAGCCGGTCGCCTATGAGGATGCGCTGGCCGAAATGGACCGGCATGTCCAGGCGATCTCGGAAGGCCGGGCGGCCGAGCGCATCTGGCTGCTCGAACATCCGCCGCTCTATACCGCCGGCACCAGCGCCCGCGGCGCCGGCCTGATCGACGCCCGCTTTCCGGTGTTCGAGGCCGGCCGCGGCGGCCAGATGACCTATCACGGTCCCGGCCAGCGGGTCGCCTATGTCATGCTCGACCTGAACCGGCGCAAGCGCGACCTGCGCGTCTTCGTCGCGGCGCTGGAAGCCTGGATCATCGCGACGCTGGCCGGCTTCAACATCCGCGGCGAGCGGCGCGAGGACCGGGTCGGCGTCTGGGTGAGACGCCCGGACAAGGGCGCCGGCCACGAGGACAAGATCGCCGCCATCGGCATCCGCGTGAAGCGCTGGGTGACCCTGCATGGCATCTCGCTGAACGTCGAACCGGATCTCGACCATTTCGGCGGCATCGTCGCCTGCGGCATCGAGGACCCGCGCTACGGCATCACCAGCCTGGTCGACCTCGGCCTGCCGGTGACCATGGAAGAGGTCGACACGGTGCTGAGGCGCAGCTTCGAGGAGCGTTTCGGGGCGACGGTGGCGGTTTAGACGACGCGGTCGCATTCAGCGCCGTCACCTCTTTGCGGTGCGCCATCAAGGCGATGCCGGCCGGACTTGGTCACAAGCAACTGTTCGGCCGTTGTGCTTTGGCGCGCTCGAACCGGCCCTGATATGCCGTCGCCACGTTTCCGTCCTTGGGAATCCCGACCGCTGAATAGCTGCCGGTCGAATACATTCTGGCGAACGCATAGAAACCCGACGGACAACCCGCCTCCTCTGCCCTTCGGCAGATATTGATGATGTCCTGACTGGAAATCGGACTAATTTCATCTTCGAAAGCAGCGCCTTCCCTCAGGACACCAAAATAGATGAAGCACAACTGATTATCGGATTTGGTATAGTAGCGCCCCGTTTGGCGTTCGTGCACTTTGGTCGCTTCCAGGAACAACTCCGTCGCTCGCTTGAGGCGCTGCCCGGTCGACATTGATTGCCCGGCCCCGCCGGCGCCTTCTTGATAGAACCAGCCGAGATCATGTAGAGCGCCCGGAATCCGCGTTGGCTCGGCAAGCGCGGCATAGGTGAACGCCTGCTCAGGGTTGGCCGTGACGCCCTGGCCCCGAAAATACATGACCGACAAATAGCTCGCGGCCCAGGGGTTGCGATCCTTCTTGAAGGATGCGTCGCAATACCTGAATGCCAGCGCGTTCCGCTGCCCTTCCGGAACGCCCGGTGGTGTTGCGAAGCCCTCGAAAAGATGGGCGCAGGCCTCGCTTGCGGACCACGCGTCCCACGACGAGGGATCGGCATCCGGACGCAACTGCTGGAGGAGCACGCGCCACCCTTGCTCCGGATTCTTGCCTACGCCCAGGCCCCGGATCAGATTATAGGCGTAATCAAGACGCGCTGCCGGATAGTTCTTGTTGAATGCGGCGGACACGAAGCTGTGCATCTCTTCGAGGTCGCGTTTGGCGTCCGGCGAGCGCCCCGAATTGGCCCGGGCGCGCAAGGCGCGTCCAAGTTGATACTGAAAGCGTGCCTCATTGGGATATTTGGCATGGGCGTCCCGGCACGCGCTGAGCGCGTCGCTTGCCACTTCCTGCAATGGGAGGTCATGGCGCGCGGGGCCGCTATAGGGACTGTCCTTGTCCCAGGGAGCCTTGGCCAAGAAGTCACACGGGTTGGCCGCGATCGCCGGCGCGGAGGCCAAGAGGGGCACGATGTGCTGCCAGGACAGCCCGACACCGGTCAGCGCGCCAATGACGAGAAGGCCGAGAAGCATCACCGCGGGGGACCGGCCGACACGGTCCACCTGCCCGGGCTCCGCAGCCACGCGACGCGAAGGTGACCTGGCCGCCCTCGTCGCCGTGGGCGACGGCTCGTATGCCATCAGTGGGTCTGACGATCGGCCGACGGATGAGGCTCTCGATGCCGCCCCGCCTATGACGCTCGCCTCTCCTCCGGTGTTTGCCAGGATGACATCAATCTTGCCTTCAATACGCTCGCCACGTCGCTCGGCTTCCTGGTGCCGTCTTTCGGCATCGATCGAGGCCTGTTCGACGGTCGTAAGCAGTTTGTCGGTCTGCTGAGAGATCCCGGCAAGCCTTTCGGCCGTCCAGATTGCATGAAACGCCTTGTTTTCCCTCAGGCTCGCGACCCCGCCGTGCACGAAAATATCGAACCAGCCATCGCCCTGCACGCCAATGAATATGCTGCGGAAAAGCGGTGGCAGCTCGCCATCGTCGGTTCCGGTCTCCATGAGAAGTTCGGCGAGGACCGCTGCCTCGGCGTCTTTGCGCAACTCTTGTGCGTCAACCAGCGCTGCTTCCGGGGACTTTTTGCCGCCTGCGGCGAATGCCGCGTTGAACGCCGCCGGAAGCTCCGCAAACACCGTGCGTTCGAGGTCGGTCAGCGCGCCAGCGCCTGTCTTGGCTTCGAGCTTGGCTTCCTTCAGAAACCGGCGGGCCTCTCGGGAGAACCGTTCTGCCTTGGCGCTGCGTGAAGCGTCGCGATCGTCGCGCCAAGCCGAATCATAGCGCGTCAACACGCGATCGAGCGCCAGGAGGTGCGCTTGCCTCAAGGCCAGGAGAATGTGGTTGTTCTCGTTAATCTCCGGGCGCCGTCGAAAGATCGCGGTCAGCAGCCGTCGGTCTGTCTTGTCGGCGATCTCATGCAGGAAGTTTCCTGCGGCGCCAGTCATGAGGCTGCCGGCGATTGCCGCAACCCCGAGTGCGCTTGGGGAGCTCTCTGCCAGGAGCACCGCGCCGCCAATGCCGAAGACCAAGCACGAAAGGCTCTTCCGGATCATCTGTCGCTCAAGAGTATCGGAGAACTCTTCCGTAGCACATAACACGGAGTTGCTACCTTTGCGCGCGCAAATCGCGCACTCCCCGCGTGCTTCCGAGAACGGCTCCAGCGTCGTTGCTCTCCGCCTGCCGGTGACCGTGGAAGCGGTCGACACGCTGCTGAGCCGCAGCTTCGAGGCGCACTCTTGCAGCCTCGGTGACGGTTTGGTGGGGCGAATGGCGACTGAAGCGAAACGCCCCGCGCGCGTAAACCCTCTCCCGCGAAGACGCGGGAGGGTCGAGGCCGGCGCTCGTTCAGAGCGTCGGGCGGATATCGAAACCCTGGGTAAGCCCTTTGGCGTCGGCCTCCGCCACCTCGCGCCGGTCGATGCGGTCGACCTTGGCGCCGAGCGGGCCGTTCATCGCCTCGTTGATGGTGGCTTCGACCGCGGCCTCGTCGCCTGACAGCACCGCCTCGACGGTCTCGTCGCGGCGATTGCGCACCCAGCCCTGGACACCGCGCGCCGCGGCGTGGCGGCTCAGCCACTGGCGATAACCGACGCCCTGGACGCGGCCGGAAATGATCAGGTGGACGACCATGGCAGCCTCGTTTCGCGGGGCTTCAGCGCGGCTTCCGCCGCCGTGATGAAATCGCGCTGCACCGGCACCGCGTCGCGCGTGTCCGACAGCAGCAGCTGGTAGACCATGTTGGAGCCGTGCAGGAAGCCGAGCTCGACGGCAGCCAGGTAGAATTCCCACATGCGCGCGAAACGCTCGCCCTGCATGGCGACCACCTGGTCGCGCACGGCCTCGAAATTCTCGCGCCAGGCCTTGATGGTCCAATAATAATGCAGCCGCAGCACTTCGCAGTCGTCGACCCAGAGCCCGGTCCGTTCGGTCGAGGCGAAGACCTCCGAGAGCGCCGGAACATAACCGCCGGGGAAGATGTATTTGCGGATGAAGGGCGCCGTTGTGCCGGGCGGCGACATCCGGCCGATGGCGTGGATCATGGCATAGCCGCCATCGTTCAGGAGGCGTTTCACGGTCGAGAAATAGTCGTCGAAATGGCTGACGCCGACATGTTCCATCATGCCGACCGAGACGACCCGGTCGAAGCGGCCGGTGAGCTCGCGATAGTCCTTTTCGAAGAAGGTGACGCGGTCGGCGATGCCGGCCTTCTCGACCCGGTCCTTGGACGCCGCCAGCTGATCCGGCGAGACGTTGATGGCCGTGACGTGCACGTCGCAGACGGCGGCGAGATAGGTCGCAAGCCCGCCCCAGCCGGAGCCGATCTCGGCGACCGTCATGCCCGGTTCGAGCCGCAGCTTGGCCGCGATATGGCGCATCTTGGCGACCTGCGCATCCCTCAGCGAGACGTCCGGCCGCTCGAAATAGGCGCAGGAATAGCTCATGGTCTCGTCCAGCCAGAGCTCGTAGAAGGCCCTGGGATGGTCGTAGTGGCTCGACACATTGGCGGCGGCCTGGCCGACCTTGTTGGCCTGGTGCCGGCGCTTCAGCGCGCGCCAGACCTTGCGCAGGGCCTGCTGCACCGGATGCGAGCCCAAGCCCGTCCGGTTGACCGAGAACAGGGTCAGAAGGTCCAGCACCTTGCCGCCGTTCTCGATCGTCAGGCGGCCATCCATATAGGCTTCGGCCGAGGCCAGTTCCGGGTTGAAGAACAGCTCGCGCTGCACCTTGGCGTCATGCAGCTTCACCGTCACATCCGGCCCGCCGGTGCCGGAGCCGAAGCTCTCGCGCCCGCCATCGTGATGCAGAACGGTCAGGCGGCCGTTCTTGACGAAGCGCGAGAGAAGATGGGCAAGCATGCTCATGTCAGGCCTCAACCTCGAAAACCGGGCCCCGGCGGCGAAAGCCGGGACTCACCTGCGAAAACCGTTCCGCGCGAGGCGGTCCAGACGGGCGATATAGACCGGCGGCAGGTTCCAGGCGAGTGCCGAAGCCCTGACCGCGCGACGGAAATGGTCGCTGAGCGGGCGCTGGCCCTCGGCGATCGCGCCTGCGGCATAGACCAGGGCCATCACGGTCTGCCCGTTCAGGCGCACCGGCAGCATGCGCTTTCGATAGAGGCCCCGGTCGACGCATTCGTAGCGGTCGAGCACGGCGACGTGGCGGGCCGTCAGGCGCCAGACGACACCGTGGACCGACCGGCCGGGCGTGCCGCCGACCGCCACATAGCCTTCGCTGTTGATAAAGATCAGGTGGTGGTCGAGGCGCGCCACGCCGCACACACGGGCGCCGGGGCAGCGGCGCGCCATGTCGGCCTCATGCATGTTGGACCCGTAGGCGAAATAGAGCATGGCACCGCGGCAAGGGACGGCCGCAGCATAACGACAGCGGCAGGGCGCTGGCGAGACCGGAGCCTCCTTTGCCGGCAGGCGCCAGCCGCGGGCACCGCCATGCGCCGATGGCACTTGCCCTGCCCGCCCCGGCGTGATGCAAGTCGCCTCCCGCCACGGCCTGCCGCATCATGTCCCCGATCATCTCAAGCCTCGCCCCGGTCTTCCTGATCATCGTGCTCGGTGCGCTGCTGCGCACCCGCGGCCTGATGGACAGCGGCGGCTGGAACGGCCTGGAGCGGGCGACCTACTACGTCTTCTTTCCGGCCGTCATCATCATGACGCTGGCCAAGGCGGACCTCACCACCGTGCCGGTGATCGAGGTCGGCGTGGCGCTGATCGGGTCGATCCTGATCATGACCGGCCTGCTGCTGGCGGCGCGGCCGCTGCTCGCCCGGCTGTTCGACATGAACGGACCGGCCTTCACTTCGGTGTTCCAGGGCGCCACGCGGTGGAATTCCTTCGTGGCCATCGCCACCGCCGGCGCGTTGCACGCGACCGTCGGCCTGACGCTGACGGCAATAGCGGTCGCCGCGATGATCCCGCTGTTGAACGTGCTCGCGGTGATCATGCTGCAGCATTATGCCCAGGACCGGCCGGTGGTGCTCGGTCCGACGCTGAAGGCGATCGTCACCAATCCGTTCATCTGGTCCTCGGCCATTGGCATCGTGATCAACGCGCTGGGCCTGCCGGTGCCGGTGGTGCTCATGCGGTTCGGCGATATCCTGGGCTCGGCGGCGCTCGGTGCCGGCCTGCTGCTGGTCGGCGCCGGCCTCGACGTCAAGGCGGCGCTCAGGCCGCGGGCCCTGACCTGGCTCAGCTGCGCGCTGAAGCTCGTGCTGATGCCGACCATGGTCGGCGCCATCGCCATGGCGCTGGGCGTCTCCGGGGTGCCGTTGCAGGTGGCGGTGCTCTGCGCGGCCATGCCGACCGCTTCGGGCTCCTATATCCTGGCCCGCCACATGGGCGGCGACGCAACGCTGATGGCCGAGATCCTGACCGTCCAGACCCTGGTGGCGGTGGCGACCATTCCGCTGGCGCTCGCGCTGGTCAGTTAGGGCCTGATTGTCTCGAATTGAAGCGCGCGGCACCATGGTTTGCCGTCCGTCGAGGCTCGCTTCGCTCGCACCTCCAGCGCAAAAGCTCGCTTTTGCGTTGGGATGAGGAATGTAAGTGTATGGCATTGATGTTACTCATGAAGCTTGAATGGATGAGCGCATCTTGCACCGCCCTCTCGTCTTGGCCGGGCTTGTCCCGGCCATCCACGACTTGCCCCGCGAACGGATGAATGCGTGGATGCCCGGGACAAGCCCGGGCAAGACGATGTGTTGAGCTCGCGTCATCTTTTTCGACGGGCGCGCCCCCCGTGTCCGATCGATCGAGCACCCTCTCCAAACCCAAAAGAAAAAGGCGCGGCCTTGCGGCCGCGCCTCGTTCCGATCCGGGTTCAGAAGCCTGTCGGCCTCAATCCCAGTCATGCATGTTGCTGCCCGGCGTGTAGAAATTACGGGCCGGACGCTGGTAATAGACCCGCGGCGGCGCTTCGTCGTAATAATAGGCGCGCGGAGCCGGGGCGTAATAACCGCCACCGCCGTAATAGCTGCGGCGCGGGTAATAACCGTCGTCGTAGCGCTCGTAGCGGCGGCTGTTCTCGGATGCGATGGCCGCGCCGGCGGCGAGACCGATGATGCCGAGCGCGATGCCGGCGCCAACGGCGGCGCCGCGGTCACCGCGGTGATGGTGGCGGCGGTACTGGGCGGAAGCCGGCGTGACAGTCGCGGCAATACCCGCAGTGATCACGAGGCCAGCCACCAGGGACTTGAGGCCCCGGGATTTGAAAGCATTGGTCAGCATTGTCATGCCCCTTCTTGTTCGTCTGGAAGCTCCGTGGCGCGTCGCGCCTCGACTTCAAGCTCCCTTATCAAACGCTTCCGGAGATTAGATGTTCCCCTTTGAACCCCAGCTGAATGGACGGTGACGATATCGTGGCGCGTCCATGAACGGCTATTCATGAAGATTTCACAGGGTCTTGGACGTTTTACGCCGGTTCCGGCACGGCCGAAATGATCACGACCGCCTGCGCCATCGGATAGTCGTCGGTGATGGTCAGGTCGATCTGGGCACGATAGCCGGCCGGCGTCATCGCCTTCAGCCGGTCGAGCGCGCCATTGGTCAGCACCATGGTCGGCTTGCCCGAGGCCAGATTGGCCACCCCCATGTCGCGCCAGAACACGCCGCGCCGGATGCCTGTGCCGAGCGCCTTGGAGCAGGCCTCCTTGGCGGCGAAACGCTTGGCATAGGTGGCGGCGCGATGCATGCGGCCCTCGGCGCGGGCCCGCTCCAGATCGGTGAACAGGCGGTGGGTAAAGCGCTCGCCGTGGCGCTCCAGCGATTTTTCGATGCGCCGGATGTCGATCAGGTCGGAGCCGATCCCGAGAATCACTTTAGCGCCTCCTGAGCGCGAGACCGGTCATGACCAGGCCGCCGAGGCTCAGAACCAGCCCCAGAATCACCAGCGGGATGCGCTCCCTCGGCGGATCGTCGAGCACGACGACATCGTCGCAGGTCGTGCCCGGGACCAGGCTCAGCGTCTGGAACACCGGCTTGCCGTCCGGCGCGTGCCGGTATTGCGGCAGGTCGATGCGGCATTCCTGCACCATGGGGCCGATCTTCCGCTCGAAGACATAGGCCGGCACCGATACCGTATCGCGGGCGGAATGGGTCACCACCGACGAGACCCAGCGCGCCGTGACCATCTCGGAGCGGTCGGCACGCCAATAATGCACCAGCGGCCAGACATTGGGCAGGAGCACGACCAGGCCCAGCACGACCACGAACAGCCCGACCAGGAGCCTGGAGCGGGACGGCGCGAGGTCCTGGGCGATCCGGGTCAAGCCTTGGCTCCCTGGATGCCGCGCGAGCCGGGCTTGATCGGCGGCAGGGCCGCAAGTTCCGGCGGCAGGGCGTCGGCGGCGAAATCCGGCACGAACCAGGACAGGAGCGAGACCAGGGGCACGCCGACATCGACCTTGCCGCCGGACCGGTCGACCAGCACCGCCGCGCCGACCGTGACGCCGGGATGGCCCTCGATCGCGGTCAGGCATTCGCGGGTCGAAAGGCCCGTCGTGACGATATCCTCGACCACCAGCACACGGGCGCCCTTGGGGATTTCGAAGCCGCGGCGCAGCTTGAACTGGCCGTCCTCGCGCTCGACGAAGATCGCCTTGGCGCCGAGCTGGCGCGCCGTCTCGTAACCCGGCACGATGCCGCCGACCGCCGGCGAGACGACATAGTCGACCTTGCCGAAGCTCGCCTGCACCTTGGCGGCCAGCGCCGCGCAGAGCCGGGCTGTGCGCTCCGGGTCCATGAACACGAACATCTTCTGCAGGAAGACCGGGCTGCGCCGCCCGGAAGACAGGATGAAATGGCCTTCGAGAAGAGCGCCCGCGGCGCGGAATTCGGCGAGCACGTCGTCGGGTGTCATGGGCGTTTCAGCTTCCGTTTGAACTTCGGGGATCAACGCCGAACCGCCAGTCCTGTCAACCTCTGTTGGCACCGCGACGTGTCTTGCACCGGGCTTGGCTGCAAGACGCACGACGTCATCCCCGGCCGAGCGAAGCGAGGGGAAGGGATCCAGCGGCCACTTGGCGGCGCTTTCAGCGCATGAAATCAGTTCGCAGGTGATCTCATCCCAGGGATTTCGCGGCATTCGGGTTTCTGCTCTGCAAGCCCTGGCCCCTTCCCTCGCTTCGCTCGCCGGGGGTGACGTCGTGATATTGCGGCCGTCGTTCAGCCCGGCGGCGCTGGCAAGACCGGCCGCGGCGACCGGTCGGTGGCGAACCAACCGAACTCCCTCACTCGAACACGCGCAGCGCATCGGCGGCGATCGGCAGGCTCTTGATGCCGCCGATGATGGCGTTCAGATGTTTCAGGTCCCAGACTTCGACATCGATCATCACGTCGGTGTAGTCGGCGGTCTTGCGGTGCATGCGCAGGTTGTCGATATTGCCGTCATTGTCGGCGATCACCTGGGTGATGCGGGCGAGCGACCCCGGCTCGTTCCTGGATTTCACCGCGATGCGCACGGGATAGCGCGACGGCTTGTTCTCGTCGACGTCCCAGCGCACGTCGAGCCAGCGCTCCGGCTCGTTGTCATAGGCCGCCAGCGCCGGCGACTGGATCGGATAGATGGTGATCCCCTCGCCCGGGGTCATGATGCCGACGATGCGATCGCCCGGCACCGCGCCGCCATCGGCGGCGAAACGCACCGGCAGATCGAAGTTGATGCCGCGAATCGGGATCGCCCCTTCGGTCTCCGGCACCTGGAACTTCAGCGAATTGGCGCCGCCGACGCCGAACCAGTCCTCGGTCGGTTTCGGGCCGAGCGGGACCGGGCCCTTGAAATCCGGGTGCACCGCCTTCAAGACGTCGTCCGGCGGGATCTCGTCGCGGCCGACAGCCCAGTAGACGTCCTCGACGGAGGCACGCGCCAGCCGTTTCAGGCCCGGCTTGATCAATTCATCCGAGAACGGCTTGCCGGCGCGGGTGAACAGGTTCTGCACGATGCGCCGGCCGAGCTCGAGATATTGCGAACGGGTCGCCGCGCGCGTCGCGCGCCGGATCGCCGAACGGGCCCGGCCGGTGACCACGATGCTCTCCCAGGCCGGCGACGGCGTGGCATTGGGATCGGTGATGATCTCGACCTCGTCGCCGTTCTGCAGCTCGGTGACCAGCGGCCGCTCGACGCCGTTGATGCGGGCGCGCGAACAATGGTTGCCGATATCGGTGTGGACCGCATAAGCGAAGTCGATGCAGATCGCCTTGCGCGGCAGCGCGATCAGCCGGCCCTTGGGCGTGAAGCAATAGACCTGGTCGGAGAACAGCTCGAGCTTGGTGTGCTCGAGGAATTCCTCCGGGTTGGAGCCGTGAGCCAGGGTTTCGACGGTATAGCGCAGCCAGGCATAGGCCTTGCTCTCGTTCTCGAAACTGGTGAGCTCGGCGCCGTCCTTGTAGAGGGCATGGGCGGCAATGCCATATTCGGCCACGTCATGCATGGCGCGGGTGCGGATCTGCATCTCGACGCGCTGGCTGCCCGGGCCGATCACGGTGGTGTGGATCGACCGGTAGTCATTGGCCTTGGGCGTCGAGATATAGTCCTTGAAGCGCTGCGGCACGGCCGGCCAGGTGGTGTGGATGACGCCGATGGCGCGATAACAATCGGCCAGGCTTTCGACCACCACGCGGAAACCGACAATGTCGGACAGCTGCTCGAAGGAGACCGATTTGCGCTCCATCTTGCGGTAGATCGAATAGGGCTTCTTCTCGCGGCCCGAGACCTCGGCCGATATGCCCTGGTCGAAGAGCTTGCCGGTCAATTGGGTCTCGATCTCGGCGATCGCCTTGGCATTGGCCTCGCGCTGCCGGTCGAGCCTGGCGGTCAGCGCCGCATGGGCTTCCGGGTTGATCTGGCGGAACGACAGGTCCTCCAGCTCCTCGCGCATGTCGTGCATGCCCATGCGGCCGGCGAGCGGCGCATAGATGTCGAGGGTTTCCTGGGCGATTCGGTCGCGCTTGGCCGGCGGCACATAGTGCAGCGTGCGCATATTGTGCAGGCGGTCGGCGAGCTTGACCAGCAGCACCCTGACGTCGGAGGTGATGGCCAGCAGCAGCTTGCGCAGGTTCTCCGCCTGCACCGCCTGTTTGGAGACGAGGTCGAGCTTCTTCAGCTTGGTCAGGCCGTCGACCAGTTCGGCGATGTTCTCACCGAACTTCTCGCGGATATCCTCTTTCGTCGCGGCGGTATCCTCGATCGTGTCGTGCAACAGCGCCGCGACAATGGTGGCGTCGTCGAGCTTCAGGTCGGTGAGGATCGCCGCGACTTCCAGCGGGTGCGAAAAATACGGGTCGCCGGAGGCCCGCTTCTGGCTGCCGTGCGCCAGCATCGCATAGACATAAGCCCGATCGAGCAGGGCCTCGTCGGCCTTCGGGTTGTAACGCTTGACGCGGTCGACCAGCTCGTATTGCCGCATCATGGAGTGAACATTTGCCTCGGGTCGGAAAGCCGGCGGGAACGCCGGCAGATATGGATATCATCCCTCGGCATTGATCTCACAAGACAAAGTCTAAAAAAGCCGGAATCAGGGCAGGCCTGCGAGGCTCGTGCGACGAACACGAAAAAGGGCGGCCAATGGCCGCCCTCCGGGGGTCGTCTCGCCAATATGGCGCCGGGCTCACATGCCGTCGTCTTCGTCGGTGTCTTCCGGCGGCTTCAGGCCTTCGAGCCCGCGCAGCAGGTCCTCTTCGCTCATGCGGTCGAGCACGACATCGTCGTCGCGCTGGCTGCCGCCGGCCGAAGCGATCATCGGCACCGCATCCGGCTCCGGCTCGTCGACCTCGACATATTTCTGCAGCGAGTGGATCAGATCTTCCTTCAGATCGTCGGGCGAGACGGTCGCATCGGCGATCTCGCGCAGGGCGACGACGGGGTTCTTGTCGCGATCGCGATCGATCGTCAGCGGTGCGCCGGCGGCGAGCATGCGCGCGCGGTGGCTGGACAGCAGCACCAGCTCGAACCGGTTGTCGACCTTCTCAATGCAGTCTTCGACGGTGACGCGAGCCATCGGTTATCCTTTTGGGGGCGCCTTGCAATGAGGCGGATGTCCGGAAAGCTGGGCTGTATAGCCGTGTCGGGCCGCCGATACAAGTGTTGATGCCGGACCGAGGGATCCGAGGGCGGCTGGCTCATAACCGATCGAGCGTCGCCGGGTCGTGGGTTCCGCCGAAATATTTGGCCAGGGCCTGCGCGAACAGCGGTTCGGCCGGCACCGCATGGGCGAACAAGGTCATCGAGGAGCGGAATTTCAGATCATCGGGACTGCCGAAGATCTCATGGATGGTGCGGCCCTCGGCCCTGGTCACCAGCGCCGTGCAGGTCGTGAGCCGGGGCCCGAGCACCGGATGGGCGGCATAGGCCTCCGCTTCGGCGCGCGAGGCGAGCGCGAAGCGCTGCGCCATCGGGCTGAAGCCGAGGCCGGCGATCTGCGGGAAGATGAACCACATCCAGTGGCTGGTCTTGCGGGCCTGGCCCAGTTCAGCCAGGACCTGCGGATAGACCGGGTCCTGCGCCAGAACGAAATGCCGTAGCGGATCGGTCGCGATCACCAGCGTAACCCTCGAGATTGCGGATGTTGGAGACCGCCGGGACCGGCGTCCCGGTCCGCGGCCCCTGCCCGGTCTGCGCCAGGCCGGATAAGCCGAAGATTTTCCTCGTTATTGCCGTGGATTATGACAGTCCCATCTTGTCGGCGGTATGCTGCATGTTAAAGTCATTCCAGATTTGGCTAAAACTTGCCTCATCGTTTGTTGACGACCCCGTTTGCCGACGCGCGGCTTGCTTTTTCAATGGATCACCTGCCCCGCGCCGCATTGCCTCGAAGGACCGGATCCATGTCGCTCGGACAGGAACGCATTGCGCTCTTCATTGACGGCGCCAATCTCTATGCGACCGCCAAGACCATTGGTTTTGATATCGACTACAAACGGCTGCTGAAGGAATTCCAGAGCCGCGGTTATTTGCTGCGGGCCTATTATTATACGGCGCTGATCGAGGATCAGGAATATTCGTCGATCCGGCCGCTGATCGACTGGCTCGACTATAACGGCTTCACGGTCATCACCAAATCGGCCAAGGAATTCACCGATTCCATGGGGCGCCGGAAGGTGAAGGGCAATATGGACATCGAGCTCGCCGTCGATGCCATGGAGCTGGCACCGCGGGTCGACCATATCGTGCTGTTCTCCGGCGATGGCGACTTCCGTTCGCTGGTCGAGGCGCTGCAGCGCCGCGGCGTCAAGGTCTCGGTGGTGTCGACCGTGTCGGTGCAGCCGGCGATGATCGCCGACGAATTGCGCCGCCAGGCCGACGAGTTCATCGATCTCGCGCATCTGATCCCGCGGGTCGGCCGCGATCCCTCCGAGCGCGGCCAGCGCCAGACCGCCCAGGACATTCCGGGTTTCGTCCGTGACCGCCCGCGCCCGCCCCGGCCGCCGGTCGCCTCGACCAATCCGGCCGCGACCGGGCCGGACGACGACTTCGCCGACCGCTGAGCATCGACAAGCCCATGACAGCGCTTGGCCCCGGGCGTGACTGCCCGCTCTGCCCTCGCCTGGTCGGGTTCCGCGACAAGCAGCGCGCCGCCCATCCCGACTGGCACAATGCCCCGGTGCCGTCCTTCGGCACCGATGATGCACGCCTGCTGATCGTCGGCCTGGCGCCCGGCCTGCAGGGCGCCAACAAGACCGGCCGGCCGTTCACCGGCGATTGGGCCGGCGACCTGCTCTACGAGACGCTGATCGATTTCGGCTTCGCCACCGGCGTCTATGACGAGCGGCCGGATGACGGCCTGACGCTGGTCGATGCGCGGATCACCAATGCGGTGCGCTGCGTGCCGCCGGAAAACAAGCCGACGACCGAAGAGATCGCCACCTGCCGGCCGTTTCTGAGCGCCACCGTTGCCGCCATGCCCCGGCTCCAGGCCATCGTGGCGCTCGGCCGTATCGGTCATGACAGCGTGGTCAGGGCGCTCGGCGAACGGCCGTCGCGGGTTGGCTTCGGCCATGGCGCAACCCACAGGATCGGCCAGCTGACCCTGTTCGATAGCTATCACTGCTCGCGCTACAACACGAATACCGGCGTGCTGACGACGGCCATGTTCCGCGCGGTGTTCCAGGCCGTGCGCGGCCATCTCGACGCGGCCTGACCGGGCCATTTTCCCGGCGCGGCTTTGAACCTTTTCCCAGGTCCAGGACACCCATGGCCGGCCCCGCCCTGTGGCGGGTGGCCGTGGCCTCGCCGGCGCCCTCATGCCGGCCAAGGGAAAGTGCATCGCCATGACCAGCGACTTCAGGCGCATCCTGCGTGTCGCGATCTTCGCCGCAGCCGCCATCGGAACCTTTTTCTGGCTCGCCACCGCGGCGCGCGTGATGGCCATGCCGATCGGGCGCCGCGACGGCTTTGAAATGATCGGCGTCATGCTGGCCACCGCCTATTTCCTCGGCCTCGTCCTGCCCCTGCTGATTCTCGGCATCCTCGGTCGCTGGCTGGTCTTCGGCGGCATCCTCGCCGCCCTGGTGGTCGGCGTCGCCTCGGACACGCTCTGGCCGTGGTTCCCCTGGACGATCTTCGATCTGAGCCGCTCCTGACGGCAATTTCCGTTGCGTTAGTTTCGCTGCCGGATCAGGCTGCCGCCGTGGGGCCGGCCGCGGATGATCACGCGCTCGTGATCACCAGCGAAGCGTCCACTCGAAACACTTGCCGTGTTCCCTCTGCACCTGCCGGCTGGCGGGTTGAAAAAAAACGGGAGACTTCCATGCATCGCCGTCACGCTCTCAAGATCTTCGGCGCCGCCGCCCTCGGCGCGATCCTGCCGATCCCCGCGAGCCACAAGGTTTTCGCTCAGGCCGCGGCCGGCCCCTTTGCACTGCCGCCGCTCGGCTATGGCTATGACGCCCTGGAGCCGAATATCGACACGATGACCATGACCATCCATCACCAGCGCCACCACGGCGCCTTCATCGGCAACCTGAATACCTTTGCCGGCCAATATCCGGCCTTGAAACCCGATGCGATCGAGACCGTGCTGCGCGACCTCGCCGCGGCCCCCGACGCGATCCGCACCGGCATCCGCAACAATCTCGGCGGCCATTGGAACCACGTGCATTTCTGGGAGATCATGACGCCGGGCGGGGCCAAGGAACCGGGCACCGAACTGGCCACCGCCATCAACGGCGCTTTCGGCGATCTCGGCCAGTTCCGCCAGCGGTTCAATGCAGCCGCCGTCGGCCGCTTCGGCTCGGGCTGGGCCTGGCTGGTGGTCGACAAGGACAAGAAGCTCGCCGTGGTCTCGACGCCCAACCAGGACAATCCGCTGATGGACGGCGTCAAGGGCGTGGTGCTCGGCGTCGATGTCTGGGAACACGCCTATTATCTGAAATACCAGAACCGGCGCCCGGACTACGTGACGACCTGGTGGAACACGGTGAACTGGACCAAGGCCGGCGCGAATTTCACCAAGGCCATGGCGTAAGTTCAGCGGCCGTGGCGTCGGCCACGCTTGCAGGACGTCGGCGGTGCTCCCTCACCGCCGGCTTCTAAATTTGTCGAAGAAGCCAGCGCTATATGTTGTTATAGCTCATGAATTCCATCAGTGAGCCGTCCGGGTCGCGAAAATAGACACTGGTCCCGGGCCCCTTGGCGCCATGGC
The DNA here is from genome assembly GCF_005144885.1 of Phreatobacter stygius. NCBI lineage: Bacteria > Pseudomonadati > Pseudomonadota > Alphaproteobacteria > Hyphomicrobiales > Phreatobacteraceae > Phreatobacter > Phreatobacter stygius. Next base: position 6,342,695 of record NZ_CP039690.1, on the reverse strand, counting down.
GCGCGACCGGCCCGAGTTCGACCTGGACGCCATGACGGCCAAGATGGGCGATGGCCCCGTCGATCGGTCCGTCCCAGACGAAACAGAGATCGGAATTGCCGGGCTGAACCGGCAGCCGCGCCACCGGTGTCGCCTCGACACCCGGGCCGTGGCAATTCAGCTGGGTGTCGCCGAAGCGATAGGCGAAGCCCGGCCCGCGCGGCACCACCTCGGCGCCGAGCACGTCGCGGTAGAAGGCGTTGGATGTCGCCCAGTCGCCGATATGGATCACGCAATGGTCGAGCTTGATCCACATCGGCTTTCCCTTCGGTCCGGGGCTATCCGCGATCGCGCATGATGCGCGCCTGGTCGCGCTGCCAGTCGCGCTTCTTCTCGCTCTCGCGCTTGTCGTGCAGCTTCTTGCCGCGGGCGAGCGCGATCTGCAGCTTGGCCCGGCCCTTCTCGTTGAAATAGAGCTTCAACGGAATGACGGTCATGCCTTCGCGCTGGACCCCGCCGATCAGCTTGGCGATTTCTTTCTTGTGCAGCAGCAGGCGGCGCGGCCGGCGCGGCTCGTGATTGAACCGGTTGGCCTGCAGATATTCCGGGATATTGCAGTTGAACAGGAAGAATTCTTCGCCCGACGGGCCGGCATAGCTCTCGGCAATGGTCGCCTTGGCGGCGCGCAACGACTTCACCTCGGTGCCGGTCAGCGACAGGCCGGCCTCGAAGGTCTCCATGATCTCGTAGTCGTAGCGACCGCGCCGGTTGTCCGCGATCAGCTTGATATTGGGGTCTTGCTTCGGCGCCATCAGTTCATCAGGCCGGCATGCACGAGCGCTGCCTTCAAGGTCTCCTTGGTGGCCGCGGTGACCGGCACCATGGGCAGCCGGGTCTCCTCCGACATGCGGCCGAGCAGGGCCAGCGCCGCCTTGGAAGGAGCCGGATTGGGCTCGACGAACAGCGCCTGGTGCAGCGGGAACAGCTTGTCCTGCAGCTTCAGCGCGGTCTTGTAGTCACCGGCCAGGCAGGCATTCTGGAAATCGGCGCAGAGCCTCGGCGCGACATTGGCGGTGACCGAAATACAGCCATGGCCGCCATGGGCCATATGGGCCAGCGCGGTGCCGTCCTCGCCCGAGAGCTGGATGAAGTCGGCACCGCAGACCTCGCGCTGCGCCGAAACGCGGTCGAGCTTGGCGGTCGCGTCCTTGACGCCGACGATGTTCTTGATCCGGGCCAGCCGCCCCATGGTCTCGACGGTCATGTCGATCACCGAACGCGGCGGGATGTTGTAGATCAGGATCGGCAGCGCGGTCGATTCGGCGATCGCCTTGAAGTGCTGGTAGAGCCCTTCCTGGTTCGGCTTGTTGTAATAGGGCGTGACATGCAGCAGCCCCTGCGCGCCGGCCCTTTCGGCGTGCTGCGAGAATTCGATGGCATCGACCGTGTTGTTCGATCCGGCACCCGCGATGACCGGCACCCGGCCACGCGCTTCCTCGATCGCCCAGACGATCACCTGCTTGTGCTCATCATGGGTCAGCGTCGGGCTCTCGCCCGTCGTGCCGACCGGCACGATGCCGTGGGAGCCTTCGGCGATCACCCAGTTCACATGGGCGCGGAACGCTTTCTCGTCGAGCTTGCCATTGGAGAATGGCGTGACGAGCGCGGGCATCGACCCCTTGAACAGAGCGGCAGACATGGAACGTTCTCCCGAACGTGGATGAGTTGGAACGACAAGACGCGGCCGAGCGCCACGCATGAAAGGTCGGACACAAAGCCTTGTGACGGCCCGGACGTCAAGCGCAGCGGTATTTCAGCATGACGGCAGCGGCTCGAAGACTCGGACGAACAGCCCAAGAGATACACAAGCGCCGCATAAAAATCCCATGAGGATTTCGTGACCCTCTCATCACCATGCCATATGCAAGCGGTCGGCGAGGCGCGCCGCCGTCGCTTCAGCCGCGGCCTGCGGCCATGTCCCTGACCTGCCCGATCAGGCGCCCGGTCGCCGCCGACAAGGCGCCGGCGCGATAGGCCAGGTGCAGCGGCGCGACCAGTTGCGGCGCGTCGGTCAGGCCGAGATAGGCAATGCCCTCGGTCTCCAGCCGGCGCATGGAGGCCGGAATGATCGAGACGCCGAGGCCCGCGGCGACCAGGCTGAGGGTCGAGGGCATGCGCGGTGCTTCCTGGCCGATACGAGGGCTGAAGCCGGCGGCGCGGCAGGCGGCGATGATCGCGTCATAGAGACCGGGCCCGGTCGGGCGCCGGTACAGAATGAAGGTCTCGCCGGCGAGATCGGCAAGCGCGATGCTGTCGCGCGGCCGGCCGCCCCGGCCCCGCGCCAGATGATGCTGCGACGGCAAGGCCGCGAGCATCGGCTCCTCCAGCAGCGGCTCGATGACGATGCCGGCGGCCTCGCCGGCCGGGGCGCGGACAAAGGCGGCGTCGAGCCGTTCCGCCCGCAAGGCTTCGACCAGCTCGACCGTGCCGCCCTCCTCGAGCAGCAGCGACACGTCAGGCGCGGCCTCGCCGAAGGCGCGGATGGCCGAGAGCACGAAGGGATGGAAGGCGGCCGAACTGGTGAAGCCGACGGCGACCCGGCCGGTCTCGCCGCGCGCGACCCGGCGGGCGGTTTCCAGGGCCCGTTCGAGCTGGGCGATGATGGAACGGGCATCGCCGAGCAGAGCCTGGCCGCTTTCGGTCAGTTGCATGCCGCGCGGCAGCCGATGGAACAGCACCACACCGATCTCCGCTTCCATGGCGCGGATTTGCTGGCTCAACGGCGGCTGCTGCATGCCGAGCCGCTCGGCGGCCCGCGTGACATGGCCTTCCTCGGCAACGGCGATGAAATAGCGGAGCTGGCGCAGATCGATCATTGGCATATCCCAGGGATATGGCAGGGCTTCCAAACATATATTGGACCTGAGCCCTCGGGAGAAGTAGGCCGATTGCGACAGATCCGGTCGCGACCAGCGGCGGCGGGCCGAGCCCTGCCCATTGGCCCGGCCGGTCGCGCAGTGGAACGATGGCCATGACGACAGGCGAAGCTCAAGCCGCGGTTCAACCGGGTCCGCCGACGATCGGCGCGCTGTTCCTGGGCTTTCTCGGTCTTGGCCTGACCGGCTTCGGCGGCGTCCTGCCGCTCGCCCGCACCATGATCGTCGAACGGCGCCAATGGCTGACGGCGGAGGAATTCACCGATCTTCTCGGGCTCTGCCAGTTTCTGCCCGGCGGCAATATCATCAATCTCTCGGTGGCGATCGGCCTGAAATTCCATGGCGCCAGGGGCGCTCTGGCATCGATCATCGGCTTGATCGCATTCCCCTCGGCCATCGTGGTCGGGCTCGGCGTGGTCTATGACCAGGTGCGCGCCGATCCGCATGTCCAGCACATGTTCGCGGGCCTGGCGGCGGCCGCCGCCGGCCTGCTCGTCTCCATGGCGATCAAGATCGCCCTGCCGCTGCGCAACCGGCCGGAAGCCATCGTCGTCGCGGTCCTCTGCTTCATGGCCATCGCGGTGCTGCGCCTGCCCCTGCTGCCGACCATGCTGACGCTGGCACCATTGAGCATTGCCGCGACCTGGGCGATGCGGCTTCGCGCCTCCGATCTCGGGAGGCCCAGGCGATGACCTCGGTTCTGCTCGCCCTTGCGGTCATCTTCACCCAGCTCTCGCTGCTCGCCTTCGGCGGCGGCAATACCGTGCTGCCCGAGATGCAGCGCCAGGTCGTCGATATCCATCACTGGATGTCGGCACGCGAATTCTCCGCCATGTTCGCGGTGGCGCAGGCGGCCCCCGGACCGAACATGATGATCGTCACGCTGGTCGGCTGGCATGTCGCCGGCTGGCAAGGCGTGCTGGTGACCTCGCTGGCGAAATTCGGCCCGTCCTCGATCGTCACCGGCATCGCCCTGGGCCTGTGGCAGCGCTTCAAGGGCAATCCCTGGCGCGCCACGGTACAGGCCGGGCTGGTGCCGATGACCGCCGGCCTGGTGTCGGCCAGCGCCGCCTTGATCACGCAAGCCTCCGACCATGAATGGGTCCTGGCGGCGATCACCGCCGCGGTCGCTTTCGTCACCTTCAAGACGCGCATCCACCCGCTCTGGGCGCTCGCCGCCGGGGCGCTGATCGGCTGGACCGGGCTCGGCCAGACCTGACCGCGCCGGGCCTGTCGTCAACCGCTGCTTAACCAGGTTCGGCGGAAGCCCCCCGTCCCGTTCAGCACTCGTCAAGGAAAACAAACGACAAACGATCACTCAATGGCCGTATTCTGCCTGTGCGGTGCGGCCGTCCAGTATTGCGTATCAGGACGGATCCATGGCGCCGACCGCTGTTTTCCTGCCGCGTCTCACCTTTCTGACCGGCGTTGCCCTTGGCGTCCTGATGCTTGCCGGCCCGGCCTTGGGCCAGGCCAGCGACGGTGATATTGCCCAGCACCTGCTGGAACGGCGCGCGTCCGAAGCCAATGACGGCGAGACCTCGATCGCCGAGCCGGCGGCCGCCGCGCAGCCGATCATCGAAGCGCGCGCCACGGCGCCGGCCGTCACCGGGTCGATCCCGCAGACCGAACGCGCCTGGCGTCCGCAAGGCGACAATGGCGGCCAGGTCGATGTCGCGGCGCTCGGACGGGTGATCGCGGCGGCCAAGGCTGGCCGGGTCGATCAGGCCACCGCCGGCCGCAACGCCTTGACCGACCCGATCTCGCGGGCCATCGCCGAATGGGCCATTCTCCGATCGAACGAAGGCGTTGGCTTTGCCAGGCTTTCGGCCTTCCTGCAGGCCAATCCGGGTTTTCCGGCGGCCCAGCGCATCCGGCTGCGCGCCGAGGGCGCGCTGCTCGAAGAGAATATCGACGGGGCGACGGTCCGGGCCTTCTATGCCACCCGCCAGCCGAACTCGGCCAAGGGCAAGATCGCGCTCGCCATCGCCCTGAAGCGCGGCGGCGACGCCGAACGCGGCAACCGGCTGGCGCGCGAGATCTGGCGCCGCGACGATCTCTCCGCCGATACCGAGCAGACCTTGCTCACCGCTTTCGGCCCGGTGCTCGGCGCCGCCGACCACAAGGCCCGGCTCGACCGCATGCTGCATGCCTCGCAGGACGGCACCGCGATGCGCGCGGCGCAGCGCCTCGGCGCCGGCCAGGTGGCGCTGGCGCGTGCCTTCCTGGCCATTGGCGCAAGGCGATCCAATGGCGGCGCCCTGCTCGCCCAGGTCCCGGAAACGCTGCATCGCGATCCCGCCTATCTGTTCGCCCGGGCGCAATGGCTGCGCCGCGAGGACCGGGCCCAGGAGGCGGCCGCCATCCTGATCGGCGCGCCGCGCGATCCGGCGCTGCTCGGCAGTCCCGAGGACTGGTGGACCGAACGGCGCGTCATGGTGCGCAAGCTGCTCGATGCCGGTGACGCCCGCACCGCCTATCGCGTCGCCTCCACCCATTCGGTCCGCGAGGGCTCGGCGCGGGTCGAAGCCGAGTTCCATTGCGGCTGGCTGGCGCTGCGCTTCCTCAACGATCCCGCGGCCGCGCTGCGCCATTTCGAAGCCGCGCGCCACGCCTCGCATACGCCGATGTCGCAGTCGCGCGCCTTCTATTGGGTGGCCCGCGCCCAGGAAGCCCTGGGCCATCAGGGCGAGGCGCGCCGGGCCTATGAGGCGGCAGCGCGGCATCCAACGCATTATTACGGGCAATTGGCGCGCGCCAAGCTCGGCATCAACGACCTGCCGATCCGGCGGCCGGCGGAAGCAGCCCCGGTCAGCGGCCCGTCGGCGCGGGCGCTGCGCATGCTCTACCAGCTCGGCGAGCAGGACCTTGCCCGCGCCATTCTGGCCGATCTCGGCCTGCGCGCCATGGACACCGGCCAGTTGCATGCGGCAGCCGAAGTGGCCGCCCGCAACAACGACGCCAAGGGCGTGCTGATCCTCGGCAAGCTCGCCAATAATCGCGGCCTGCCCTTCGACATCCACGCCTTCCCGACGATCGGCATTCCCAGCTATGCCCATGTCGGGCCGGAGGTCGACCGCGCCGTGGTCTTTGCCATCGCCCGGCAGGAATCGACCTTCGACCCGCGCGCCGTCAGCCATGCCGGCGCGCGCGGCCTGCTGCAACTCATGCCGGCAACGGCGCGGGCGACGGCCCGCACCTATGGCGTGGCTTTCGACCAGGGCCGGCTGATCACCGATCCCGCCTATAATGCGCGGATCGGGGCGGCCCATCTCGGCGAACTCGTGGCCGAGTTCAACGGCAGCTACATCATGACCTTCGCCGCCTATAATGCCGGGCGCGGCCGGGTGCGCGAATGGGTGCAGGCCTATGGCGATCCACGCGATCCGCGCGTCGATCCGATCGACTGGGTGGAGCGCATCCCGTTCACCGAAACCCGCAATTACGTGCAGCGCGTGATGGAAAACGTGCAGGTCTATCGGGCACGCCTCGGCGGCGGCTCCGGCCTGCGGATCGAGGCCGATCTCAGGCGCGGCCGGGCGAACTGAGGCCGCACCGGCCCTCAGCGTTTGCCCGCCTGCCGGTCGACCGCAACCGCCACCAGCCAGCGGCGGATGATCCGCTCGTCCGCCTCCGACAGGCCCTCCGACAGTCGCTGCTCGGTGTCCTGGACGCGTAGGCGGCAGCGCGCCAGCAGATCCTTGCCGGCGTCCGACAGGCTGAGCTCCTGGATCCGGCCGTGCACCGCATGGGCCTTGCGCGTGATGGCGCCGGCCCGTTCCAGATTGGCGACGATGACACTCAGCGTCTGCGGCGTCAGCATGGCCAGCCGGGCGAGATCGGCATTGGACAGGCCGGGATAGGCGCCGAGCATGGTCAGCACCAGGAATTGCGGCAGAGTGGCGTCGAGCTCGCCCAGCGCCCGCTCCATGCGCAACCGGTGCGCGGCATTGGCCTGGCGCAGCAGATAGCCGAGATAGCCCTCCTCGCCACGCTTGCCTTCGCCGACATCCGGCGGCGGGATCAGGTGCGAAGGCTTGTGCATCATATCAGCGCTCTTATATGTTGTTCGTGTTCTGACACTATTCCACCCCTGTCCAAAGAGCCAGTCATGTCCGCATCCGCTGCCCGCCTGACCCAAGCCCAGTTCATCAAGGCGGTTCCGAAGGCCTATGCCGCGCTGCGTACGCTGAACGCCGAGCTGAACGGCCTCGGCCTCGATCCGACGCTGGTCGAACTGGTCAAGATTCGCGCCTCGCAGATCAATGGTTGCGCCTACTGCGTGCACAGCCACCTGAGCGACGCGCGCAAGATCGGCGTGCCCCCGGCCAAGCTCGACCTGCTGGTGGCCTGGGCGGAAGCCGGCGTGCATTCGCCGCGCGAGCGGGCCGCGCTCGCCTGGGCCGAGGCGATCACCGGCCCGCCCGGGCCCGGCGCCACCGATGCGGCCTATGCCGCCGTCCGCGAACAGTTCGACGAGGCCGAGGTCGGCGCCTTGACCATGGTGATCGCCACGATCAACGCGCTGAACCGCATCGCCGCCTCCATGCGTTACGCACTGCCGGTGGCGTGAGGCTGGCGAGTGGCGATGACGCAAAACGCGCAGCGCGTAAACCCTCTCCCGCGAAGACGCGGGCGAGGATCAGCGTGCATCACCCCCGCAGGGTCATCCGCTTCGGTGGTTCGCTGGTGGTGGCGGGCTCCATGGCCTCGACCAGCTGAATGAAGGACGAGCCCGGCAGGGGCGGCGCGAAGACATACCCTTGCGCGCTGCGGACGCCGCGGCGGCGCAAGGCCTCGACCTGGGCGAAGGTCTCCACGCCCTCGGCGACCACGTCCATGTTCAGGTGCGCGGCCAGGTCGATCAGGCTGTCGACAATGGCGGTCGACTGGCGCTCGGCGCCGAGCGCATCGATGAACAGCTTGTCGATCTTCATGACGTCGACACCGAGCTTCAAGAGATAGCTCATGCCGCCATGGCCGGTGCCGACATCGTCGAGCGCGACCTTGACGCCCATGCCCTGGAACCGCGCGATGATTGCGCGCGCGGTGTCGATATCGTCGAGCGGGTCGCGTTCGGTGACCTCGAGCAGCACCTGCGAGAGCTGGATGGCAGACGCCCCGAAAATGGTGGCGACATCGGTGATGATGCCGTCATGCTTGAAATGGGCGGCGCAGAGATTGAAGCCGCATTTCAGCTTGGGGCGGGCCGAATAGGTCGGGCCGAGTTCCTGGGCGGCCTGGCGCATCAGGGCGAGCGTCAGCGGGAAGATGAAGCCGGATCGTTCGGCCTGGTCGATGAAGGCGCCGGGCGAGACGATGCTGCCGTCGGGTTTGCGCCAGCGCACCAGCACTTCGCAGCCGAGGATCCGGCCGGTGTCGATATCGAGGATCGGCTGGTAGTGCGGAATGAACTCGCCATTGTCGAGCGCGTCCTGCATCTCGGCCATGGGGTCGGCGTCGCGGCGGGCGGCGATCACGATGAGCGCGCCGACGACGAGGCCGAGAACCGCCGCCGCCGCGGTGGCCAGGCCAATGATCCAGAGCCGCGCCTGGCGCCAGTCGGCGCGCGACGCGGTGATCGCGATCTTGACCGGAAAGCGCGGCGAGACACTGTCGAGCCTGGCGTCGAACGGCCCGTTCCGGCCTTCGTTGCGGGAGATCAGCAAGGCCGAACCCTCGCTGAGATTGACCTCGATCCCGAGCCGGTCGCCCTGCCCGTTGACCTCCTGGAAGGGCGCGAACAGGCCGGCGGCGACCAGTCCGCCGAAGATGGCCCGCTCATGCTCGCGCCAGACCACCCGGAGCGCCCGCCCCTCGGAACCGAAGGCCACCACCGAGCCGAGCGAGATGCGCGGATCGCGCGTCGGCAACAGGTCCGACAGCGGCGAGATCCTGACGAGTTCGCCAATATTGTTGCAGAGCACCGCGCCATCCGGCGCCAGCACCGCGACTTCCTTCAGGACCGGTGATCCGAAAGCCAGGACGCGCAGCGCCTCGCGATCCCTCAGATTGCAGCTGTTGGCGCGCCTGAGCGCGGCTTCCTTCAACGTCACCACCGAACGGTCGATGGCGTTTTCGACGCGCTGGACCACCAGCACGGCGGTGCGCTGGAGATGGGCCTGCAGCTCGCGCTCGACATAGGCTTCGGCGCCGAAATAGACGGCGACAGGCAAAAGCACCGCGACGGCGGTCGCCGCGATCCAGATCAGGCCTTTCGCCCCCAAGCCCGCGGTCAAACCCACCCCACCGATCACTGCCGAATCCGCCGCGATTTGGCTGGATCGCACAAGGATATCGGCAGATTAGGCAGTGCGTCTTAATGCTCTGTTGACTGCCCTACGGTCAGCCGGCGGGTAATTTCGCGGCTTCCTGGGCCTCGACAACGGCCAGCGCCGTCATGTTGACGACGCCGCGCGCGGTGACCGACGAGGTCAGGATATGCGCGGGCTTGGCTGGGCCAACCAGGATCGGGCCCACCGGCAGGGCGTCGGCGAGCACCTTGATCACCTGGAAAGCCGTATTGGCCGCAGCCATATTGGGCATGATCAGCACATTGGCGACGCCGGTCAGCTTGGAATGCGGGAAGATGCGCTCGCGCAGTTCCGGCAGCAGCGCCGTGTCGGCATGCATTTCGCCGTCGACCTCGAGGCCGGGCGCCCGTTCCCAGATCAGCTTCAGCGCCTTCTGCAAGGTTTCGGCATCGGCATCGTCATGGCTGCCGAAATCGGAGTGGCAGACCAGGGCGATCTTCGGCTCCAGCCCGAATCGCCGGACATGCTCGGCGGCGGTGACCGCCATATTGGCGATCTGTTCCGGCGTCGGATGGGCGTTGACATGGGTGTCGGCAATGAACAGCGGCCCCTTCGAGGTGATCAGCAGCGATAGCGCGGCCAGTCCCTCGCAATCGTCGTCGAGCCCGATGACCTGGCGGATATGGCGCAGATGCGTGTTGAACCGGCCCTCGACGCCGCAGATCATGGCGTCGGCATCGCCGCGCGCCAGCGCCACCGTGGCGATCGCCGAATTGGACGTGCGCATGATGGTGCGCGCCGCATCCGGGGTCACGCCGCGCCGGCCGACGCGCTCGTGATAGGTCGCGACATAGTCGCGATAGCGCGGGTCCGACTGCGGGTCGACCAGTTCGAAATCCTTGCCCGGCCGGATCGACAGGCCGAAACGCTCGAGCCGCTGCTCGACCACCGCGGGACGGCCGATCAGGACCGGCAGGGCCAGCCCCTCCTCGACCACCACCTGGGCGGCGCGCAGGATCCGCTCGTCCTCGCCCTCGGCATAGATCACCCGCTTCGGCGCCTCGCGCGCCTTGTCGAAGACCGGCTTCATCAACAGGCCGGAGCGGAAGACGAAACGCGACAGCTCGGTCCGATAAGCATCGAAATCGGCGATCGGCCGGGTCGCGACGCCGGTATCCATGGCCGCCTTGGCGACCGCCGGCGCGATGCGCAGGATCAGCCGCGGATCGAACGGCGACGGGATCAGGCTGCCGGCGCCGAACGTGCCGACTTCGCCGCCATAGGCGCGCGCCACGACATCGGACGGTGCCTCGCGTGCAAGACCCGCGATGGCGCGGACGGCGGCGAGCTTCATCGGCTCGTTGATCGCGGTGGCGCCGCAATCGAGCGCGCCGCGGAAGATGTAGGGAAAACACAGGACGTTGTTGACCTGGTTCGGAAAATCCGACCGGCCGGTGCAGATCATGGCGTCGGGGCGCGCCTCGCGCGCCACGTCGGGCATGATCTCCGGGTTGGGATTGGCCAGCGCCATGATCAGCGGGCCCTTGCCCATGCGCTTGACCATGTCGGGTTTGAGCACGCCGGCCGCCGAGACGCCGAGGAAGATGTCGGCATCGCCAATGATATCGCCGAGGGTGCGGGCATTGGTGTCCTTGGCATAGACCTCCTTATAGGGGTCCATCAGCTTCTCGCGGCCCTTGTAGACGACCCCCTCGATATCGGAGACCCAGATATTGTCGGTCTTGGCGCCGAGCTCGACCAGCAGGTTGAGGCAGGCGATGGCCGCCGCACCCGCGCCCGAGGCGACGATCTTCACGTCCTCGATACGCTTGCCCATCAGCGCCAGCGCATTGGTGACGGCGGCGCCGACGATGATCGCCGTGCCGTGCTGGTCGTCGTGGAAGACCGGAATGCCCATGCGCTCGCGCAGGCGCCGCTCGATCTCGAAACATTCGGGCGCCTTGATGTCTTCGAGATTGATGCCGCCGAAGGTCGGCTCGAGCGCTGCGATGACATCGACCACGCGGTCGACCTCGCGCGCGTCGATCTCGATGTCGAACACGTCGATGCCGGCGAATTTCTTGAACAGGACCGCCTTGCCCTCCATCACCGGCTTGCCGGCGAGCGGGCCGATATCGCCGAGCCCGAGCACCGCGGTGCCGTTGGAGATGACCGCGACGAGATTGGCGCGAATGGTCAGTTCGGCGGCTTGCGCCGGGTCGGCGACGATCGCCTCGCAGGCGGCGGCCACGCCGGGGGAATAAGCCAGTGCCAGATCGCGCTGATTGCCCAAAGGCTTGGTGGCCTGGATCTCCAACTTCCCCGGCCGCGGCAGGCGATGATAGATCAGCGCGCCGGTCTTCAGATCGTCGGTAATTTCCTTGGACATGCACCCCTCCAATGACGCGGTCATGCGCTTCTGGTCTTGCCGGGTCAACCTTCCGATATTCAAGGCTGGCCGGAAAGCCGGCGTCGCCACGCAGGACCTTTGCCGAACAGGAAAAAGCCCATTCGGGCCGCTTCGCCGTTGCGAGCCGGGCCCGAGCGGGCTATCCGAACGGTTCAACGGGGATCAGCCACGTGACCGATAAGCCGAAAACCTCAAATGGCCTGACCTATGCGCAAGCCGGCGTCGATATCGATGCCGGCAACCGCCTGGTCGACATGATCAAGCCGCTGGTGCGCGCCACCGCGCGGCCGGGGGCGGACGCCGAGATCGGCGGGTTCGGCGGCCTGTTCGACCTGAAGGCGGCCGGGTTCAAGGATCCGGTGCTGGTCGCCGCCAATGACGGCGTCGGCACCAAGATCAAGATCGCCATCGAGGCCAACCGGCATGACACGATCGGCATCGATCTCGTCGCCATGTGTGTCAACGACCTGGTGGTCCAAGGCGCCGAGCCGCTGTTCTTCCTGGATTATTTCGCCACCGGCAAGCTGTCGCCGGAGGCCGCGGCCCAGGTGGTCAAGGGCATTGCGCTCGGCTGCCGGGAAGCCGGCTGCGCGCTGATCGGCGGCGAGACCGCCGAAATGCCCGGGCTTTATGCCGAGGGTGACTATGACCTCGCCGGCTTTTCGGTCGGCGCCGCCGAACGCGGTACGCTGCTGCCCAGGCCGGATGTCGGCGAAGGCGACGTCGTGCTGGGCCTGGCCTCGTCCGGCGTCCATTCCAACGGCTATTCGCTGGTGCGCAAGATCGCCGAGGTCTCGGGCCTGCGCTGGGATGCGCCGGCGCCCTTCGCCGAGGGACAATCGCTCGGTGAAGCCCTGCTGGTGCCAACCCGCATCTATGTCAAGAGCGTGCTCGCCGCGCACCGCTCGACCGGCGCGATCAAGGCGCTCGCCCATATTACCGGCGGCGGCTTCGTCGACAATATTCCGCGCGTTTTGCCCAAGGGGTTCGGCGTCGCGGTCGACCTGTCGGCCGTGCCGGTGCCGCCGGTGTTCGGCTGGCTCGCCAAGGTCGGCGGCCTCGACCAGGCCGAGATGGTCAGGACCTTCAATTGCGGCATCGGCATGGTGGTGGTGACGGCGCCGGCCGACGCGGAACGGCTCGCCGCAACCTTCCGTGAGGCCGGCGAGACGGTGGTCACGCTCGGCCGGGTGGTTGCCGCGGCGGAAGAGCCGCTGGTGACCTTCAGCGGAGCGCTGGCGCTGTGAGCCGCAAGCGCGTCGCGATCCTGATCTCCGGGCGCGGTTCCAACATGGCCGCGCTGATCGAGGCCGCCAAGGCCACGGATTATCCGGCCGAAATCGCGCTGGTTCTGTCCAATGTTCCCGGTGCCGGCGGCCTCGACCTCGCCGCGGCCAATGGCATTGCCACCGCGACCGTCGACCACAAGAGCTTCGGCCGCGATCGTGAAGCCTTCGAACGGGCGGTGCAGGCCGAGCTCGAAAGCCATGCCATCGACATCGTCTGCCTTGCCGGCTTCTTGCGCATTCTGACCCCCTGGCTGGTCGGCCAGTGGCAAGGGCGGATGATCAATATCCACCCAGCTCTTTTGCCGGCTTACAAAGGCCTCGACACCCATGCGCGCGCGCTCGCCGACGGCGTGACGCGGCATGGCGCGACGGTGCATTTCGTGGTGCCGGAAATGGATGCCGGACCGATCATCCTGCAGGGCGAAGTGCCGGTTCTGCCTGGTGATACCGCGGAAGCCCTGGGCAAACGGGTTCTGGCGGTCGAGCACCGGATCTATCCGGAGGCGCTCCGCATGATCGCGACCGAGTATAAGCTGGTCTGAGCTCCGGACTCTCCCGAGACGGCGACCGGGTCGCTGAAGCGATCCGTGAGGTGGAAATCGGCGGGCATTCAATTAGCCGGCTTTTTGATTCGCGGCAGATGCGACGAATTTGCACAGCGGTCGGCCGTCCTTCGAGGGTCGCTTCGCTCCCACCTCAGGATGAGGGAGGTGGAGTATCGCATTGATGTTCCTGGCGACACTCGCCCCTCAAAGAGCATCCGGCACCACCTCCGATGCCAAACCCAACAGACCTCATCCCGAGGTGGGAGCGAAGCGACCCTCGAAGGACGGCTAACCTCGATGCAGGGCTCGTCGTGCAGGCCTGCATCACCCGACCGGCCTGATCCAGGCCTTGTTGTCGTGGAAGGCGGCGCCGCCGAACGGCGCGACCGCATCGGCGCCGGTCAGCACATTGATGCCCTGGCCGTTCTCATGCGCCGAATTGGGCCAGAGCCCCTCGGCGATCAGGGTGCCCGGCCGGGTCTGGTCGGTGACCTTGGCATGCAGCACCAGCTGGCCGCGCTCATTGCCGAGTTCGACCTTGGCGCCCGGCGCGATCGACAGCCGTTCGGCGTCGACCGGATTGATCATCACTTCCGGCCGGCCTTCGCGCTTTCTAGAGGAGGGCGTCTCGGCGAAGGTCGAATTGAGGTAGCTGCGCGAGGGCGAGGTGGCGAGCTTGAACGGGTGCTCGGCATCCGGCTCCTCGGTCACCTCCCAATGGTCGGGCAATGACGGCATTTTGTCCCAGGGCCCGAGCGTGCCGATATTGGCGTTGGGCACATTCGGCCAGTCCGGCTTGAACTTGAACCTGCCGTCCCGGTAGGCGAAGCCGTTGATGTAATGCGCGTCCTCGAATTTCGGCTGGACGTCGCGGAAATTGGTGGTTTCCAGCTCGGCCAGCGTGCCCCAGCCGGAATGCTGCAGGGTCCAGTCGATGATTTCGCGCGGGCTCATGGTGAACCCCTGGTGTTCCGCGCCGAGCCGTCTCGCCAGCTCCGAGATCACCTGGTGATTCGACCGGCATTCGCCGGGCGCCTCGACCAGTTTCAGGCCGAGCATGATGTGCTGGTGGCCGCCGCCGGCATAGAGATCGTCATGTTCCATGAACATGGTGGCCGGCAGCACGATATCGGCCATCCTGGCCGTGTCGGTCATGAACTGCTCATGCACCACGGTGAACAGGTCGTCGCGGGCGAACCCCTTGATCACCTTGCTCTGGTCGGGCGCGACATTGACCGGATTGGTGTTCTGGATCAGCAGCGCGGTGACCGGTGGCCCGTCGCTGCCGTCCGGGCGCTTCAGGGCCTGGCGCTCGCCGGTGAGAATCGGCCCGATGCGCGACTGGTCGAGGATGCGGATCTTGGGATCGCGGGCATCCAGCCCCTCGATCAGCGATTTGCGCCAATGATAGATCGCGCCGTTGTTGTGGAAGGCCCCGCCCCCCTCGACGGCCCAGGCGCCGGTCACCGCCGCGATGCAGGACGCGGCATGCATGTTGACGGCGCCGTTGCGCTGGCGGCCGAAGCCGTAGCCGAGCCGGAAGAAGGTCTTCTTGTTCTCGCCGACCAGCCTGGCGAAGGTCTCGATCTCGTCGACGCTCAAGCCCGTGATGGCCGCGGCCCAAGCCGGCGTGCGCGTCCGCAGATGCTCCTCGAGCTCGACCGGCACGTCGGTATAGCGGGCGAGATAGTCCCGGTCGGCATGGCCGTCGCGGAACAGCACATGCATGACGGCGCAGGCGAGCGCGCCATCGGTGCCGGGCTTCACCACCAGGCTGAGATCGGCCTGTTTCATCGTATCGGTCTTGTAGACGTCGATGACCACCACCTTGGCGCCGCGGTCCTTGCGCGCCTTGATGGCATGGGTCATCACATTGACCTGGGTGGACACCGCATTGGTGCCCCAGATCACCACGACATCGGCCAGCGCCATTTCGCGCGGATCGACGCCGGCGAGCTTGCCGGTGCCGGCAATGAAGCCGGACCAGGCCATATTGGTGCAAATGGTCGAGAAGAAACCGGAATATTTCTTCACATGGCGCAGGCGGTTGATGCCGTCGCGCATGACGAAACCCATGGTGCCGGCATAATAATAGGGCCAGACCGTTTCCGAGCCATGGCGGGCTTCGGCCTCGAGCAGCCTGGCGGCGGTGATGTCGAGCGCCTCGTCCCAGGAAATACGCTGGAACTCGCCGGAGCCCTTGGGGCCCTTGCGGATCAACGGATGCAACAGCCGGTCGGGATGGTAGGTGCGCTCGGCATAACGCGCGACCTTGGCGCAGACGACGCCCGCCGTGTAGCTTTGCCTGGCATCGCCATGGACACGGCCAATGGTCCGGCCGTCGATCACTTCGATATCGAGCGAGCAGGCCGACGGGCAATCATGCGGGCAGGTCGACTGGCGGCGTTCGATACGCAGCGGCGCATTCATCGGGAGCTCCGGATCTGGCAAGCCCCTGACCGTGGATCGGCCTTGGGATCGATGACGAGCCTAAGCCATATCGCGGAAACGAAAAAGGCGGGCCCTGGGCCCGCCTTGACGCATGCTGTCCTGCGAAAAAGATCAACCCGAGATGATTTCGTTCTCGGAGAAGAACTGGGCGATCTCGAGCTTGGCGTTGTCGGCCGAGTCCGAACCGTGCACCGAGTTCTCGCCGACCGACAGCGCGAACTGCTTGCGAATGGTGCCCTCCGCGGCCTGGGCCGGATTGGTCGCGCCCATCACTTCGCGGTATTTGGCAATGGCGTTCTCGCCCTCCAGCACCTGCACCACGACCGGCGCCGAGACCATGAATTCGACGAGCTCGCCGAAGAACGGCCGCTCCTTGTGCACCGCATAGAAGCGGCGGGCCTCGGCCAGCGACATCTGAATGCGCTTCTGGGCGACGATCTTCAGGCCGGCGGCCTCGATCAGGGCATTGATCCCGCCGGTGAGGTTCCGCTGGGTGGCGTCCGGCTTGAGGATGGAGAAGGTGCGCTCGATGGCCATCGACTGTTCCTTGAAAAGATGGGGATTGGGATGAGGTTGGCGCGCTTCTAGCAGTGCCTTAACCCGCCCGCAACGTCTTGGGCCCGGCAACGTCTTGGGCCCGGCAACGTCTTGGGCTTCCCGACGGCGCTGCGATGAACCCAACATGAAGCGATGGATCAGAAGGCGTTCAGCGCGCGGCGGCTAGCTTCTCTCACAACGGCTGAGCGATGTCGCCAAGCCGCCGAATGAAGCCGCCTCTCGCGGCCGCCTTTTGGAGAACTATAATGCGCAAGCTCGCCCTCACCGCCATCGTCGGCCTTGCCGCCCTGACGGCAGTGGCGTTGACGCCATCCAAGGCTGACGCCCAGGTGTCCATCGGCATCGGTGTCGCCACTCCCGGGCCCTATGTCCCGGTCCAGTATTACGGCGGCGGCGGCGGTTGGGATCGCCCGCATCATCGCCACGGCGGCTGGGACCGCCCGCATCATCGCCACGGCGGTTGGGGCGATCGCCCGCATTACCGCCCGCATCACCACTATCGTCCCTACGGCTTCGGCGGCGGCTACGGCCCCCGGCGCTGCTGGGTCGAGCGGCGCTGGGTCGAGACCCCCTGGGGCGCCCGCCCGCGTGACGTTCGCATCTGCCGCTGAGGCACAAGAGTAGTCGCGCGGGTTGTGTCGCCCCACCCGGCCCGCGCGAAGTCGGCCCGTCGCCCCGGTTGATCCGGAGCGGCGGGCCTTCTTGTTGCATGGAGAACCCGCATCCGGACGGATGCGAGGTGGCGCGAAGCCGGACGCATCGCGCCCGGATCAGGCTTCCAGCGTCTTCGACTTGAACAGGGCGCCGGCGACCGCGCCGGCAAGGGTCGGCACGATCAGGAACATCCAGACCTGGGCGAAGGCGGTGCCGCCGACGAACAGGGCCGGCCCGAAGGACCGCGACGGATTGAGCGAATTGCCCGAGACCGGCACGAAGGCCAGATGCAGGATGGCCAGCGTCAGGCCGATGGCGAGGCCCGCGACCGGCGTCGCGCCGGCCTTCGAGGTGGCCCCCAGAATGACCACGACGAACAGGAACGTGGCGACGAATTCGGCGATGATCGCCGAGGTCATCGAATAACCCGACCAGCCGGTCTGGCCGAGGCCAGCGGTTGCGACGTCATAACCGCCGGTCTTGCCGGTCAGCGTGACATAGAGGATGGCCGCCCCCACGATCGCGCCGAGGAACTGCGCGATGATATAGCCGGGAACTTCCGAGGTCGGCATGCGTCCGGCGACCCAGGCGCCGACGGTGACCGCCGGATTGATGTGGCAGCCGGACACCGGGCCGATGCCATAGGCCATGGCGGTGACCGCCAGGCCGAACGCCAGGCCAATCGGCAGGATCGCAAGCGAGGCCAAGGGCTGGCCGCTGCCCAAGGCACCACCGAGGCCACCCAAGGTGATCGCGCCGCAACCGATGATCACCAAAGCTGCCGATCCGATGAATTCGGCAAGATACTTCTTCATAGAACCGTTCATAACTGGCCCTCTCCATTGCCCGACTCGTTTTTTGGTCAGGCAGACGGAGCTTAACACCAGTCAGAGGCGAGGAACGGTCGAATTCGGCGCAATTCGCGCGGATTGTCATCTGCGAATGGGGGTTGACGCGGCGATTGGCGTGGTTTCACGCCCCAATTCCTGTCCGTCACGCAGGAAGCGCAGCGTCACCGCGGTGGCGGCCTGGGTGATACCGGGAAAGTTGTAGCTGTAGCTGCGCTCGACCCGGCCGGCCGACCGGCCACACTGGGCTGTCGGTTCGCGCACCACCGTGACCTCGACCGCCAGCGTCCGCGTGGTGACCCCTTTGGCGATCGCCCGCACCAGCCGCGTGCAGTCGTCGGGCAGGTCGGCCTTGATGGCGAGCTGGACGACGCCGGATTTCCAATGCGCCTCGGTGGCGGTCGTCCGAATGGTCTGGGCGACGGCGTCAGGCGCCGAAACCAGCATCACGATGATGGCGCCGGCAGCAGGAAATGCACGCATGGCCTCAAGCTCCGTACGTGATGGATGGGCAGTTCAGGAAAAACATGCCGGCCGGATGACGCGGCGATGCGGCTCGAGCGCGCCGCTCCGTGCCCGTGCTGCGCCATGGCGAGGATGACCGGCAGCTGGTTGAAATGCCCGGCCGATGCGACCGCGTCGCGCCCCGCGCCTGCCTTTGCGTCCGGCCATCTTGGTCTCATCGGGAGGCCTGTCCCTGTCGAGTCCAGTCGCCGGAGATTAACATGCCGGCACACGCGCGTCTTGCGTGGAACCACGTCCTCCGTCACAAGCACCGCCATGTTGCAGATCAACGACCTTACCGTACGCGTGGCCGGCCGCGTTCTCCTCGACAAGGCCTCCGTCGCCTTGCCGCCCAATGCGCGCGTCGGCTTCCTCGGCCGCAACGGCACGGGCAAGACCACTTTGTTCAAGGTGATCACCGGCGAATACGGGGCCGACGAGGGCACGATCAAGCTGCCGTCGCGGGCGCGCATCGGCGGCGTCGCCCAGGAAGCGCCGGGCGGTCCGCAATCGCTCATCGACTTCGTGCTGCAGGCGGACAAGGAGCGTTCCAGCCTGCTCGCCGAAGCCGAGACCGCGACCGATCCGCATCGGATCGCCGAGATCCAGATGCGGCTCGTCGATATCGACGCCCATTCGGCGCCGGCGCGCGCGGCGGTGATCCTGGCCGGCCTCGGCTTCGATGCCGAGGCGCAGCTGCGCCCCTGTTCCGACTTCTCCGGCGGCTGGCGCATGCGCGTGGCGCTCGCCGCCGTGCTGTTCGCCGAGCCCGACCTGCTGCTGCTGGACGAGCCGACCAACTATCTGGATCTCGAAGGCACGCTCTGGCTGCAGGAATATCTGGCCACCTATCCGCACAGCGTGCTGCTGATCAGCCACGACCGCGACCTGCTCGATGCCTCCGTCGAGCACATCCTGCACCTCGACCAGCGCAAGCTGACGCTCTGGCGCGGCTCCTATTCGACCTTTGCCCGGTCGCGGGCGATCGAAATGGCGGTGCGCGAAAAGGCGATCCGCAAGCAGGAGGACCGGCGCGCCGACCTGCAGGCTTTCGTCGACCGCTTCCGCGCCAAGGCGAGCAAGGCGCGCCAGGCCCAGTCGCGCCTGAAGATGCTGGAAAAGATGGAGACGGTGACGGCGATCGTCGAGACCGACGTCGCGCCGTTCACCATTCCCCCGCCTGAGCGCAAGGCGTCGCCGCCGATCATCAATCTGGAAGGCGCGTCCGTCGGTTATACCGAGAACAAGCCGATCCTGAAGCGGCTCGACCTGCGGATCGACGACGACGACCGCATTGGCCTGCTCGGCTCGAACGGCAATGGCAAATCGACGTTCCTGAAGCTGATTTCCGATCGCCTGAAAGCCATGTCCGGGCGCGTGACTCGCGCCGACAAGCTGAAGATCGCCTATTTCGCCCAGCACCAGCTGGACGAATTGCGCCCGGAGGAGAATGTCTACCAGCACCTCCGGCGGCTGATGCCGAACGACGCCGAAGCCAAGGTGCGCGCCGCTTCCGCCCGCGCCGGCTTCTCGGGCGAGCGGTCCAACACCAAGGTCTCGGCGCTGTCGGGCGGCGAAAAGGCACGGCTCCTGTTCGCGCTTGCGGTGTTCGAGGGCCCTCACCTGCTGATCCTCGACGAACCGACCAACCATCTCGACATCGACAGCCGCGCGGCCCTGGTCGAGGCGCTCAACGGCTATCCCGGCGCCGTGATGATCGTGTCGCACGACCGCTATCTCCTGGAGGCGACGGTCGACCGGCTCTGGCTGGTCGCCGACGGCAGCGTGCAGCCGTTCGACGGCGACCTCGACGATTACCGCAAGATCGTCTTGAGCGGCGGCTCCGCGCAATCGGTCAAGCCCGGCAAGGGCACCGGCAAATCCGCGGAAAAGGCGTCGGCGGAAGCCGCCGAGCTGGCGGCCCAATCGGCCGCTCCGGCCGCCCCGGCGCCAGCCGTCGCGGTCGAAGCCAAGCCGCTCGGCAAGCTCGAAGCCAAGGCCATGGCCAAGAAGGTCGCCGAGATCGAGGCGTCGATGAAGCGCCTGCGCGACGATATCCAGAAGATCGACCGGATCCTGGCCCAGCCCGGCTATTTCAAGGCGCAGCCGAACAATGCCGCGGAAGCCTCCAGGATCCGCACCCAGCGGGTCGCGCAACTGGCGGAAGCCGAAGAGGCCTGGCTCGAGGCCAGCGCGGCGCTCGAGGCCGCGAGCTAGGGGCCGGTCTCATCCCTTGCCGAGCGTCTTGCGCCACTTGGCCCTGAGCTGGGTCGGCCGTTCCGGATGGCGCTCTTCGAGGAAGGTCGCGCTCAGCACACGATCGGTGCGGAAACTGCGGAAATCCTGGCGCGTCTCGCACCAGGCGACGACATGTTTGACCGCGTCGAAATAGCCGATGGCGACCGGCCAGATCTTGCGTTCGCTGACCCGGCCGTGTTCGTCGCCATAACCGATCAGCACCTTGCGGCCGGCATGGATGGCGGCGCGCACCTGCGCCATGTCGATGGCGTCGGGCGTCGCGGCCCAGACCGGCGGCGTGCGGGCGGCGGGCTCGAGCACATAGGAGCGCAGCCGCTCCGGCACGATGGCGGCGATCTTGGCGATCAGATCGTGCGCGGCGCGTGACAGTTCCGGGTCGCCGCGATGGGCCACCCATTGGGCGCCCAGCACGGCCGCCTCGATTTCCACCGATGTCAGCATCAGGGGCGGCAAATCGAAACCACCCTCCAGCACATAACCAATGCCCGCCTCGCCGCGGATCGGCACGCGCTGGCCCATCAGGGTGGCGATATCGCGATAGACCGTGCGCTTGGAGGTCTCCAGTTCGGCGGCGATCGCGTCCGCCGTCAGCGGTTTGCGGGTGCGCCGCAGGATCTGGATGATCTGGAACAGCCGGTCAGCGGGTCTCATGAAACGACAGCCCGTCGTGATGATGCTGACACCATGATGGCAGCAGGATGGCAGTAGGACAAGAGGGTGTTCCACATCAGGAGAAACCGATGATCACCCTGTTCGGCGGCGGCGCCCAGTTCGGCCTTCCCGAGGTCAGCCCCTATGTCACCAAGACCGAGGTTCAGCTCAAGATGGCGGGCCTGGCCTATGCCAAGGACTTCGCCATGCCCGAGGCCTCACCCAAGGGACAGCTGCCCTTCATTGCCGACAACGGCGCGCTGATCGCCGATTCGACCTTCATCCGCGCCCATATCGAAAAGACCTATGGCCACGACTTCGACGCGGGCCTCACCCCGGTCGAGCGGGCGCAGGCCTGGGCGATCGAGCGGATGCTGGAAAACCACCTGGGCTGGACGGCCTGTCCGGAGCGCTACCTGAACCCGGCGAATTTCGCCAAGGGTCCGGCCCGCTGGTTCGACCAGGCGCCGGAACCCATCCGCGCCAAGCTGCGCGAAGACCTCAAGGCGGCGGTCACCGCCAATCTCAACGCGGTCGGCATCCTCAGACATTCGCCGGCCGAGATCGTCGCGCTCGGCGAACGCTCGCTGGCCGCCCTGTCGCTCCTGCTCGGCGAGCGCGACCATCTGATGGCCGATCACCCGGTCGGCGTCGACGCGACGGCTTTCGCCATGCTGGCGCAGATTCTGACGCCGTTCTTCGACACGCCGCTGCGCCGTCGGGCCGAGGCCCATGCCAACCTGGTCGCCTATGTCGACCGGATGATGGCGCGCTATTACCCTGAGCATCCGTGGCGGCAGGCGGCGTGAGGCGCCGGCTTCAGCGAAACCGCCGGTACCAGGCGACGGTCAGGCCAACCGCCAGGACCAGGCCGGTGCTGGCGGTGGCGATCATGACCGGCGGATAGCCGAAGCGGGCGATCGCCAGGCTGGCCGGCAGGGCGATGAGGTAGATCGCGGCGAAAAACGTCGCATTGAACAGGGCCAGCGGCGTCGCCCGCGCTTCCGGCGGCGTGCCGTCGCAGATCCAGGCGGACAGAACCGGAAAGCCAATGGAATGGCCCATGCCGAAGACCAGGCCGGCGGCGATCGCCATCGGCAGGCTGTTGGCGAGTGCCGCAAGCGTCAGGCCGAGCGCCAGGACCACCGCCCCGCCGGCGACCACAAGGCGCCGGTCGATGGTTTCGAGCGGCCCGAGCAAGCCGAGCCGGACGATGAAGATCGACAGCGTGAAACTGGTGAAGAAGGCACCGATCGACAGGCCGCGCTCGAGCATGACCGGCGCCATGAAAGCGCTGACGAAACCGAACATCGCGCCGAACACGCAGGCCGCGATCATCGGCAGCGTGATCCGGCCCGACGACAAGAGCGCCCGCATGCCGCCGACCTGCGGCTCGGCTTTCTCGACCGGCCGCAAGGTCCACAGCAGCGGCAGGGCGAGAAGGCCCGGGAGCGAGCCGGCCAGGAAAAACGTGCGCGGGCCGAAGGCGTGGAACAGATATTCGGCCACCACCGGACCGAAGGCATAAGGCAGCGGCGCCATGGCCGAGAGCAGGCCGAACAGCTGGATGAAGCGATCCTGGGTCAGCCTGGTCGTGCCGTAGGTCATGACCGGCGCGTGGAACAGGGCAAAGCCGGCCCCCTGGACGATGCGCGAGGCAAAGGAGCCGGCGAAGGACTCATGGGTGAAATAGAGGCTGACGAGGCCGAAGGTGGTCAGAACGGCGCCGAGCCTGACCGTCGGCAGCAGGCCGAAACGGTTGGCGGCGGCCCCGGAAAACAGGCTCGCCAGCACCAGCGGCACGCCATAGACGCCGAGCAGGATGCCAATGTCGGCGTGGCTGAAACCGGCCTCCTGCCAGACGACGGCGAGGATCACCGCCTGCTGATTGGTCATCGCGGTCAGGAACACGATGGTTCCGAGGCGGATGAATTCGGAGCGCGCTTTCGGATCGACGAAGCCGGGTGGGGTCAGACGTGCCTCACCGGTCACGCCTTCTTCTCCCAGCGGCCGATATCGTTCTGCTGCCAATAGGTGCAGGCATGGCCGCCGCCCTTGGCCTCGCGCCATTGCTGACGCGCCAGATCGACGGCATCGGGATCATTGCCGTCGAACATCAGCACCAGCCGGTCGTAGCTCGCCACATCGGCGGGCAGCGCCGCGCCGTCGACCAGGAAGCGCACGGCCGCGCCATTGGCCCGGTCGGGCCTGGTGGTGATGAGGATCGGCTGGAGCGCGGCATCGGCCTCGCGGTCCGTGCCATGGGCAAGGAAGCTCTCGTCGGAGAAGGTCCAGAGCAGGCTGTCCAGCGCCTCGACGCGTTCGGGCGAGGCCGCTTCGACCACAACCTTCCAGCCGCGCTCGACCGATTTTTCGAGCAGCGTCGGCAGAACCTTTTCCAGGGGCTGGTTCTGCAGGTGGTAGAAGAAGACGTCGGTCACGTGGGTTCGGGCTCCGGATCTGCCGAGCATAGCCTGTCGTGGAACGGTCGTGACCCTCCGTCCCGACATGGCCAGCGGCCAGAATTGCCGCAGTGCACCAAACCCGCGCGACGGCCGGTGCGCCGGCCGCCGCGCCGGCGCCCAGGTCAGCTCTCGTAAGTGTCCTTGACGAAACGGTCGAGCAGCCTGACGCCCCAGCCACCGCCCCAGGAGCGGTTGAGGTCGGTCTTCGGCGAATTCATCGCCGTGCCCGCGACATCGAGATGGACCCACGGCGTGGTGTCGACGAAGCGCTGCAGGAACTGCGCCGCGGTGATCGCGCCGGCGAAACGGCCACCGGCATTTTTCATGTCGGCAAACTGGCTGTCCATGATCTTGTCGTATTCCGGCGTCAGCGGCATGCGCCAGACCTTTTCGCCGGTGGCCAGACCCGCCTCGCCCAGCGCCCTGGCCAGGTCGTCATTGTTGGAGAACAGTCCGGCATGCTCCTGCCCGAGCGCCACCATGATGGCGCCGGTCAAGGTCGCCAGATTGATCATGAATTTGGGCTTGAACCGGTCCTTGGCGTACCAGAGCACATCGGCCAGCACGAGCCGGCCTTCGGCATCGGTGTTGATGATCTCGATGGTCTGGCCCGACATCGAGGTGAGGATGTCGCCCGGGCGATAGGCATTGCCGTCGGGCATGTTCTCGACCACGCCGATCAGGCCGACGGCATTGACCTTGGCCTTGCGCGCGGCGAGCGCATGCATCAGGCCGACAACGACGGCGGCCCCGCCCATGTCGCCCTTCATGTCCTGCATGCCCTCGCCGGGCTTGATCGAAATGCCGCCGGTGTCGAAACACACGCCCTTGCCGATGAAGGCCAGCGGCGCTTCGCCGTCCTTGCCGCCGTCCCAGCGCATGACCACCAACTGGCTGTCGCGGGCCGAGCCCTGGCCGACCGCCAGGAGCGCGCCCATGCCGAGCTTCTTCATGTCCTTCTCGCCGAGCACCTCGACCTCGACGCCGAGATCGCCGAGCGCGCCGGCGCGGCGGGCAAATTCCGGCGGCGTCAGCACATTCGGCGGCTCGTTGACCAGGTCGCGGGCGACATCGACGCCGTCGGCCACCGCCTCGCGCGCCCGATAGGCTTTGCGCGCGGCCTTTTCGTCATCGACCAGCAAAGTGATATGGCGCTTCTTGGCGCCCTCGTCGCCGTCCTTCTTCTTGGTCTTGTAGCGGTCGAAGGCGTAGAAGCGCAGCCGGATGCCAAGCGCCAGATCGGCCGCCTGATCAGGGCTCAGAGCCCCCTGCCCGGTCTCGGCGATGATGGTTGCGTCGGTTGCCGCGTCCGGCAGCTTCGCGACGATCGTGCCGCCGAGCTTGATGATTTCAAGTTCTTTCCAGTCCGCCGGCTTGCCGACGCCGGCAACGATCAGCCGGGTCACCGGCAGCTTGTCGGGCGCCAGGATGTCGATGAACGAGCCGGCCTTGCCTTTAAAGCCATCGGCGGCGGCGGCGCGGGCCAGAATATCTCCGGCGGGTTTGACGAGGCTCGCGGTCCGGGCTCCCGGCGCAAGGTCGGGTCCGACAAGCACCACGGCGAGGCCCGAGGCCGGGCTGGACAAGGCGGCGAAGGTGATCTTGATGATATCTGGCATGAACCACAGCTTGGGGTCGGATGGGAATCAGGCGCAAGCGCATCACTTTGACACTATCTGGCAGATGTGGCGCGGGGGAGACGCATCAGCTGGAATCGAAGCCGCGAGCTTGCCGCGCCGTTGCCACGATCGCCTCTTAGGCGTCTTTGTCGAGAACATGCGGACCTTCATCCAACGGCCGCAAGCATGGGCCGGAAATGGAATCGCTCGAACGCTATATTTTCCGGCAGGCCGCGGTCGCCTTCGTGGGCGGCTTGTTCGTTCTCACCCTGGTGGTCTGGATTACCCAGGTGCTGCGCCAGCTCGACCTCGTCACCAATAGCGGCCAGACGATCGCGCTGTTCTTCCTGATGACCAGCCTCGGCATTCCCGTGCTGGTGACCCTGATCGCGCCGATCTCGCTGTTCATGGCGATCGTCCAGACCCTGAACAAGCTGAACGGCGATTCCGAACTGATCGTCATGGCGGCGGCCGGCGTTTCGCCGGTCCGGCTGATGCGGCCGTTCGTCATGCTCACCGTGCTGGTCTCGGTCATGGTCGGCGTTCTCGCGCTCTACCTCACGCCATCGTCGATCCGCTATTTCCGCCAGCTTCTCACCCAGGTGCAGGCAAACCTTTTGACCGCCATCGTCCGCCCCGGCCAGTTCACCCAGGCCGACCGCGGCCTCACCTTTCATATCCGCGATCGTGCGCCCGGCGGCGTGCTGCTCGGCATCGTCGTGTCCGACAGCCGCGACCCGGCCCTGCAGATGACCTATGTCGCCGAGCGCGGCGTCATCAGCGAACAACCGCAGGGCACGTTCTTCGTCCTGGAGCGCGGCAACCTGCAGCGCCGCGAAGTGAAGGACGGGTCGACCTCGATCGTCGTGTTCGACCGCTATGCCTTCGACCTGTCGCAACTGACCCAGGCCGCGGAAACCATTTATAGACCTTCGGAACGCTATACCTACGAACTGATAAACCCGGACCCCGCCGATCCCATGCTGGAGCGGTGGCAGGGCCGGTTCCGACAAGAGCTGCACGATCGTTTCAGCGCGCCGCTCTACCCACTGGCTCTGATGTGTATTGCGTTCGCCATGCTGGGACACGCACGTACCACGCGGCAAAGCCGCGGCGCGGCGATCGCTGCGGCGATCGTCGCGATGGCGCTCGTCCGCGGCATCGGCTTTGCCGTTTCCGGCATGGCGGCGACGCGCGCGTGGGCGGTGCCGTTCGTCTATGCCGTGCCGCTGTCCGGCATCGTCATCTTCGGCGCGATGGCGCTCGGCTGGTTCAGGCCGCGCGTGCCGGCCGCGATCAGCCGCGCCGTGAGCGATTTTTCCGACCGCATCGCCCAACGTTTCACCGAGCGCTTCGCCTCCGGGGGGCAGGCATGATCGGACGGACGTTTGCGACCTATATGACGCGAAAGTTCACCGGAGCGGTGACCGGCGCCTTTTTCGGCACGTTCGGCCTGGTGCTGATCGTCGATTTCGTCGAGCAGCTGAGGCGGGTCGAGGATTCGCGCCGGGCGCCGACCCAGCTGATCGCGCTCCTGGCGATCTATCGCGTGCCGGCCTTCATCGAAGTGGTGCTGCCATTCGCCGTGCTGGTCGGCGCGATGCTGTGTTTCCTCGGCCTGTCGCGCAAGCTGGAGCTGGTCGTCGCGCGCGCCGCCGGCCTGTCGGCCTGGCAGTTCCTGGCGCCGGCGCTGGCCGTGGCCGCCCTCATCGGCATCGCCGCCGCGACGCTCTACAATCCGATCGCTTCGGACTTCCGCGAGCGCGGCATGCAACTCGAATCGCAGCTGTTCGGCCGCGCCTATGGCGCCGATTCACGCAATGACTTCTGGCTGCGCCAGGCCACCAATGGCGGCCAGGTGGTGATGAATGCGGCCTCCGCGACGGAGCGCGGCCGACGGCTCTCCGGGGTCACCGCGCTGGTCTATGGCGCGGATAACGGGTTCCTCAGGCGGATCGATGCCGAGACCGCCGAACTGAACGACGGCTACTGGACCCTGCACAAGGCGCGGGTGACACCGGTGAACGTCGAACCCGAGAACCACGCGACCTATCGCCTGCCGACTCAGCTCACCCCCGAGCAGGTGCGGCAGAGCTTCGTGATGCCCGAGCAGGTGTCGTTCTGGGAGCTTCCACAGTTCATTGACCTGGCTCGCAAGTCGGGGCTGCCGAGCGCCCGATTCGAGCTGCAGTACCAACTTCTGCTCGCCAGACCGCTGCTCCTGATGGCCATGGTGCTGGTGGCTGCCGCAGCGTCCTTGCGGTTCGCGCGACTGGGTGGGCTCGGACGAACAATTCTAGGTGGCGTGGTCGCCGGATTTTTGCTTTACGTGGGCTCCGAACTCGCGGGGAACCTGGGGCGCTCCAATCTGGTGCCTCCCGTGCTCGCTGCGTGGTCGCCTGCATTCATCGGTGCGTTAATGGGTTTCATGGTGCTTTTGAAGCAGGAGGATGGCTGATGCGTCGCGCACCCAGCCTTCTTCCCGCCTTTCCGACCCGAATCGCCCGATCCGCCATTTATGTGTCGGTGAGCGTGGCTGCGCTTCTCGTCGCATGGGGTGGGTATGCGTCTCTGCGCGCCCAGACGGGCGAGCGGGCCGATACGTCACAGCTGATCATACCGGATCCGACGCGCGTCGATTTGCCGCAGCAGTCGCGCGCGCCGGGCGGCGGCTCGCTGGGCGCGGCGCTGCCCTCGCCGGCCCCGACCTTCTCGCAGACATCGCGCAACGTGCCGATGCATGTGAATGCCAACCAGCTCGTCTATGACGAGCGCTCGGAACGGGTCACGGCCCGCGGCCGGGTGCAGATCTATTACGACGGCCGCACGATCGAAGCCGACCAGGTCAGCTACGACCGGCGCAACAATCGCGTGCGTGCCACCGGCAATGTCCGGATCACCGAACCCTCGGGCGTCATCGCCCATGCCCAGGACATGGAGTTCGACCAGGACTTCCGGAACGGCTTCGTCCGCTCGCTCAACATGGAGACGCCGGACCGGCGTTATATCGGCGCGGCCAACGTCACCCGCGAGGGTGGTGAAACCACCACCTTCGAGCGCTCGACCTATACGGCCTGCGACTCCTGCCGCGACGACCCGTCCCGGCCACCGACATGGCAGATCAAATCGAAGCGGATCATCCACAGGGAATCCGAGCGGACGATCTATTTCGAGGACAGCCGGGTCGAGATCTTCGGCACGCCGATCGCCTATATTCCCTACATGTCTTCGCCGGACCCGTCGGTCCGCAAGGCGTCCGGCATCCTCATGCCCAATGTCACCGGCTCGAACCGGACCGGCATGGGCCTCGAAGTGCCGTATTTCTGGAACATCCAGCCGAACTACGATCTGCTGCTCGCGCCGCGCTACTACCAGCGGCAGGGCTTCATGCCGATCGCCGAGTGGCGGCACGGCTTCGAAAGCGGCAGCTACAGCATTCGCGGCGCCGGCATCTGGCAGCGCGATCCCTCGGTCTTCGTCTATAGCGATGGCGTCACGCCGGAAGTCGGCAATCGCGAGTTCCGTGGCGTCATATCGACCACCGGCAGCTTCCGCATCACCGATCGCTGGTCTTTCGGCTGGGATCTCAATCTCATGTCCGATACGGCGTTCCTGCGCGATTATTCGCTCACGCTGCCGGGACAGACCGAGGCGAATTCGAGGGTCTATCTGCGCGGCCAGGGCGAGCGGAGCTGGTTCGACCTGTCGGCCACCCGTTATGTCGGCATCACCGCGACCGACGTCGACAACAAGATCCTGCCGGTCACCCATCCGGTGCTCGATTATTTCCGGGTGCTCGACCAGTCGGTCCTGGGCGGCGAGTTCTCCTGGCGCGTCAACATCACCAGCCTGACGCGCGAGGCGGCCGATCTGTCCGCGCGCGATCCGCTGACGCCGATCACCTGCTTCGCCACCCAGCCAAAGACCGGCACCAACCTCCTCCTTCCGTCAAATTGCCTGGTCAACGGCATCGACGGCAATTATTCGCGCGCCTCGATCGAAGTCGCCTGGCGTCGTCGCATCATCGACGCATTCGGCCAGGTCTGGGAGCCCTTCGCTTCGCTGCGCGGCGATGTTCTCGGCTACCAGTTGCGTGACCACGGCAAGGTGCTCGGCTCGTTCACCAATCTTGTCGAAAATGACGGGCGAACCCTGGTTCGCTTCATGCCGACGGTTGGTCTGACCTATCGTTATCCGTTCATCGCGGCGACC
Organism: Phreatobacter stygius; assembly: GCF_005144885.1. Lineage (NCBI taxonomy): Bacteria > Pseudomonadati > Pseudomonadota > Alphaproteobacteria > Hyphomicrobiales > Phreatobacteraceae > Phreatobacter > Phreatobacter stygius. Next base: position 6,313,061 of record NZ_CP039690.1, on the reverse strand, counting down.
GAATATGGCGTGACCACGGTGGAACCGATCATCCAGGTGATCGCGCGGCCGAACGAGCAGGCCATCGGCCGGATGCCGAACGAAGACGCGCAGAGCCTGGTGTTCGACGACACCAACCTGTTCTCGGCCAACAAGTTCTCGGGCTGGGACCGGGTCGAGGGCGGCGGCCGGCTGAACTACGGCCTGAACATCACGCACCGCTTCGTCAATGGCTCGTCCGTCAACGTCATGTTCGGCCAGTCGGCCCACCTGTTCGGCATCAATTCCTTCGCCTATGGCGACCCGAGCTTGACGCCGGCGGCTTATGACGTTGCGAGCGCCGGCGCCAATTCCGGCCTCGACAAGCCGCGCTCGGACTATGTCGGGCGGTTCACCTATCAAGTGAACCGGGATTTCCGGCTCCGGGCGAGCGGCCGTTTCGACGAGCATTCGCTCGGCGTTCAGCGCGGCGAGCTGGAGGCCACCGGCCGTGTCGGTCCGTTCGCCTTCACCGGCACCTATGCCTATCTGGCGCCCCAGCCTGTGCTTGGTTACCAGGTGCCGCGCAGCGGCGTCGGCGCGGCGGTGTCCTATACGGTGGCGGAAAACTGGACGCTCTATGCCGCCGGCCGTTATTCGTTCCAGCGCCAGAACCTGCTGGCGACGGCGACGAACGGCTTGTCGCTGGCCGAGACCAACAAGGTCGAAGGGATGACGCTCGGCGTCAACTATCTCGACGAGTGCTTCCAGTTCGGCGTCTTCTACTCGCGCGACTTCGCCGCCACCGTCGTGAGCAATGGCACGAGTTATGACACCCGCGACGTCCACCGCTTCATGTTCCGCTTCAATGTTCGCACCGTCGGCGACTTCACCGTGTCGCAGAACGTCTCGAACTGGTTCAACCCACCGACGCAATGATCGGCCATCGCCCTGATTGCGCCACCGTCTTGCGCGACGGAGAGCGTGGTTTCATCATCCCTGCGCTCAAGGAAGACCGCCCATGGACCTGAAGCGTCCATTGCTCAGCCTCGCACTTGTCGCCGGCCTCGCCGCCGGCGCGGTTTCGGCCGTCTCGCCCGCCGCGGCCCAGGAAGGCCGGGTGCTCGTCACCGTCAACGGCGTGCCGATCACCAGCTTCGACATTCCGCAGCGCCAGCGGCTGCTGCAGCTGCGTGAGCACCGCTCGGTCAGCCATCAGCAAGCGCTCGAGGACCTGATCAACGATCGGATCAAGTTCGCCGAGGCACGACGGTTCCGGGTCGAAGCCTCGGAAGCACAGGTCAATCAGGCCTATGCCCAGGTGGCCCAGCGCTCCGGCATCGATCCGCGCGGTTTCGATCAGGTGCTGCGGGCCCAAGGCATCGAACCCCGCGTCTACAAAGGCAAGCTCCGGGCCGACCTGTCCTGGTCGAATATCGTCGGCGCCCGTTTCGGCCGGACGATCTTCGTCACCGACACGCAGCTTGCCGACGGCCTTGCCCGGCGCCGGACCGGCGCCGACAAGCCAATGGAGTATCATTTCCGGCAGATCGTTCTGCTGGTGCCGGCAACCGCGCCGCCGGCGGTGGTGCAGCGGCGCCTGGCCGAAGCCAATGCGCTGCGCGGCCGGTTCAACAGCTGCGCGACCGATCTCGAGCAGGTCAACCGGATTCCGGATGCCGCCGTGCGCGACCAGGTCCGCCGGCTCAGCACCGATGTCAGCCCGGAATTCCGTCGTGTGCTGGACCAGACCGCGGCCGGCAAACTGACGCCGCCCAGCCGCTCGCAGCAGGGTGTCGAGCTGGTTGCGGTCTGTTCGAAGAACGAGGTCCGCGCCGATGACACGACCGCCCGCAACCAGGTCCGCGAGGAAATGACCACGACCGAGATGCAACGCATCGCGCGTGACTACCTGGCGCGGCTTCGGCGCGTCGCGGTGATCGAATACAGGAATGGCGGCCGCTAGAACGGTCGCACTCATCATCGAAAGGACGGGTGCCCCGCCCTTTCGTTCATCGCATTTTCTGCCCGCGAACCGCTCGTCTCGCCTGAAAGTGCCTGTTCCCTCCTGTTCTTTGCATTTTTTTCATGCGAACCGGTTCCCACTTTCGCTTGAAAATGCGCTGAGGCTCCGGTTCGACAATGCTGCCGCTTGCTGTGACCATGGGCGAACCGGCCGGAATCGGGCCGGATATAGCCCTGATGGCCTGGCGTGACCGGGCCGAGCACCGGCTGCCGCCCTTCTATGTCATCGGCGATCCCGAACTGATGGAGGCGCGAGCCGCCCGGCTCGGCATCGGTGTTCCCGTGGTCCAGGTCCTGCCCGAAGAAACGGTCGAGACCTTCGCCTTCGCCTTGCCGGTGGTGGCGGTCGAAGGCGCGGCCGCCGACCGGCCGGGCGAACCCTCGCCGGAAACCGCCGGGCTCGTGATCGAAGCCATCCGCGCCGGCGTCGAGCATATCCGGTCGCATCGCGCGCGCGCCATCATCACCAATCCGATCGCCAAATCGGTGCTGGCCGCTGCCGGTTTCAGCCATCCCGGCCATACCGAATTTCTCGGCGAGCTGTCGCGACCGTTCCGCGTCGGTCCGGTTCGGCCGGTCATGCTGATCTGGAGCGAAGCACTCGCCGTCGTGCCGGTGACCATTCACATCCCGCTGGCCGAAGTTGCCGAGCGGTTGACGCGCAATCTGATCGTCGAGACCGGCGCGGTGGTGGCCCATGATCTGCGGACCAGGTTCGGCATCGCCGCGCCGCGGCTGGCGATCTGCGGGCTCAATCCCCATGCCGGCGAAAACGGACTTCTCGGCCGCGAGGACGAAGAGATCGTCGCGCCGGCGGTGGCCGAGCTCAACCGCATCGGCATCGCGGCGACCGGCCCGCACCCGGCCGATACGCTGTTCCACCCCGAGGCGCGCAAGGGTTATGACGTGGCGCTCGGCATGTATCACGATCAGGTGCTGGTGCCGGTCAAGACGCTCGCCTTCGACGAGGGCGTCAATGTCACCCTCGGCCTGCCTTTCCTGCGCACCTCGCCCGACCACGGCACGGCGTTTTCGCTGGCCGGCACCGGCCACGCCCGGCCGTCGAGCCTGATCCATTCGATCCTGCTGGCGGGGCGGCTGACGGGCGCCCAGGCCTTTCAGACAACCATGCCATGAGCGCCATCGACGACCTGCCGCCGCTGCGCGAGGTGATCGCCCGGCACGGGTTGATGCCCAAGAAGTCGCTCGGCCAGAACTTTCTGTTCGATCTCAATCTGACCAGCCGCATCGCGCGCGCCTCGGGTCCGCTCGACGGCGTCACCGTGGTCGAGGTCGGCCCCGGTCCCGGCGGCCTGACCCGTGCCTTGCTCGCCAATGGCGCGGCGCGGGTCGTGGCGGTCGAGCGCGACCAGCGGTGCCTGCCGGCGCTGGCCGAGATCGCGGCCTATTATCCCGGCCGGCTGACGGTGATCGAGGGCGATGCCCTCGAGGTCGATCTCCGGCCGCATCTGGGCGACGGTCCCGCCCGCATCGTCGCCAACCTGCCCTATAACGTCGCGACCCCGCTCCTGACCGGCTGGCTGACCAGCGATCCCTGGCCGCCCTGGTTCCAGTCGCTGACGCTGATGTTCCAGAAAGAGGTCGCCCAGCGCATCGTCGCGGCACCGGCGGCGGACGCTTTTGGCCGCCTCGGCGTGCTCGCCGGCTGGCGCACGCAAGCCAGGATCGCCTTCGACGTCGGCCCCGGCGCCTTCGTGCCGCCGCCCAAGGTCACCTCGTCGGTGGTGCATCTCATTCCGCGCGCCGCGCCGCTGCCGGCCAGCGTGCGGATGCTGGAGCGGGTGACGGCGGCGGCCTTCGGCCAGCGGCGCAAGATGATCCGGCAAAGCCTGAAGGGGCTCGGCCGCGACCCGGCGGCGCTGATCGCCGCAGCCGGCCTGGATCCGACGGTCCGGGCCGAAGAACTGCCGATCGAGGCCTTCTGCACCCTGGCCCGCCTGTTCGAGGCGGGGGTCTGACAGGTCTTGCGGGGCCCTCCCTTCTGATCCCGAGCCGGGATGACGTGAGCCAACACGGTGTCATGCCCGACCTTGGGCGGCCAAGACGATGAGGGCAGTGACAGCGAGAGCGGGAACCCGGATCGCAGCGTCACACCGCCCGTGCAGCTCACACGTCGTCATGCCCGGGCTTGTCCCGGGCACCCACGCCTTCCCTCCGCCCAAGTCCCTGATATCCACGACTTGTCGTCTTTGGTTCCCAACAGCGGGGCCGAAAAAACTCGGATCGTCGGAACGTGTGCGAAGGCGAGCTGTCACGGCATGCTGCGAGACCCGCCAATCACCCCTTGGCGAGCGTAGCGAGATTGCCGGCGGCCAGGACCTTTTCGAGGTCACGGTCGAGCTCGGCGATCAAGGCTTCGATCTTCGGCCGCCGGTTCTGCTTCAGCCGCTCGGCGGCGAGGATCGCGCGCAGGCTCGAGAAAGCCCGCTCCAGGTCGTCATTGACCAGGATGTAGTCGAAGTCGCGCCAATGGGCGATCTCGTCCCTGGCGGTGGTTAGACGGCGCAGGATCGCCTTGTCCTCGTCGGTTGCCCGTCGCTTCAGCCGGGAGATCTGTTCGGCGACCGACGGCGGCAACAGGAAGACGGTCGCCATGTCCTCGCGCACCAGCTCGGACAATTGTCGGACGCCGGCGACATCGATGTCGAACAGCACGTCCTTGCCCGCCGACAATGCATCTTCCACCGCCTGGCGCGGCGTGCCGTAGAAATTGCCGTGCACCTCGGCCCATTCCAGCAACTCGCCGGCATCGCGCATCTGGCCGAAACGGCTCTTGTCGATGAAATGATAGTGGACGTGATCGATCTCGTCCTGGCGCCGCGGGCGCGTGGTCACCGAGACCGACAGCGCGATCTCGGTTTCGGTCTTCAGCAATTCCCGTGTCAGCGTCGACTTGCCGGCGCCCGAGGGCGAGGTCAGCACCAGCATCAGCCCACGGCGGGCCGTGATCGGGTCCGTCATCGGTGTCACTCCAGATTCTGAACCTGCTCGCGGAACTGCTCGACCACCGCCTTCAGCTCCAGGCCAATAGCGGTCAGCGAGACGTCATTGGCCTTCGAGCAGAGCGTATTGGTTTCGCGGTTGAATTCCTGCGCCAGAAAATCCAGCTTGCGGCCGACCGGACCGCCGGATGCCATCAGCTTGGCGGCGGCGGCCACATGGGCGTCCAGCCGGTCGAGCTCTTCGCGGATATCGGCCTTGCTGGCGAGCAGCAGAGCCTCCTGGTGCAACCGGTCGGGATCGAACGCCTTGCCGGTCTCCAGCACCGCGGCAATCGATTCGGCGAGCTTGGCCTTGATCGCTTCGGGCCGGCGCGCCGGATTGGTCTCGGCCTGCCGTTTCAGCTCGGCGATCTCGCCGAGGCGGTCGGTCAGCACGGCGCCAAGGGCCGCACCTTCGGCCTTGCGCATGACGACGAGGCCGGCGAGCGCCTGGTCCAGGCCAGCAAGCACCGCCGCATGCAGTTCGGCGCGCTCGTCCTCGGTCTCTTCCGGCTCGACCACGTCGACGACGCCCCGGATGCCGAGAATGCCGTCGACGGCCGGCGCACGGGCATCGATCCGTTCGGTGATCAGCTTGACCGCATCAAGCACCTGCGCCAGCACCAGTTCGTTGATGCGCACTTCGCTCGCGACGCCTTCGCGCTTGACCGACAGGCTGGCGAACAGGCTGCCGCGCGTCACCAGCGCCGCGATCTTCTGGCGAATGGCCGGCTCAGCCAGGTCGAAGCCCGGCGGCAGGCGCAGCTTGACGTCCAGGCCCTTGGAATTGACCGACTTGATTTCCCAGGCCCAGACCGCGGTGCCGATCGCGCCGTCGGAGCGGGCAAAACCCGTCATGCTCGAGAGAGCCATGGAATCCTCTGCAGTTGCCTCGCTGCCTTGGCGGTTAAGTGCCGCCAGCGCCAAGGTCAAGCGTTGCCCGCTCGACCGGCAGGCCGGACCGGCCAACCCAAGGCCGAGCCGGCAGGGCCGTTCTGCAACTGCGCGCGGGGATCAGCGCGGCGTGGCCGGCGGGTTGGGCGCGCCAGGCGTTGCCGTTCCGGTCGGCGGATCGGCGCTGACCCGGTCGCGCGACGGATCGGCCTGGCCACGCTCACGCTCCACCCTGCGCCAATTGGCGACGTTGCGGTTGTGCTGCTCGAGCGTCTCGGCGAAGACATGACCGCCGGTGCCGTCGGCGACGAAATAGACGTCGCGGCCACGCACCGGATTGACCACCGCCTCCATCGCCGCCCGGCCGGGATTGGCGATCGGTGTCGGCGGCAGGCCGTCGATCTGATAGGTGTTGTAAGGCGTCAGCCGCTGGATCTCGGACTGCTGGATGCCGCGGCCGAGCGTGCCGCGCCCACCGACCAGGCCATAGACGATGGTCGGATCGGACTGCAGCCGCATGCGCCGGTTCAGCCGGTTGATGAACACGCCGGCGACCCGCGGCCGCTCGTCGGCCTTGCCGGTTTCCTTCTCGACGATCGACGCCAGGATGACCATTTCCTCGATCGAACGGATCGGCAGGTCCGGCGCGCGGCGGCCCCAGATCTGCTGCACGGCACGGGCCTGCAAGGTCGCCATCTGATCGACGATCTGCTGGCGCGAGGTACCGCGGGTGAACTTGTAGGTGTCGGGCATCAGCGAGCCCTCGCGCGGGATCCGCGCGATCTCGCCGGTCAACACGTCATTGTCGCGCAGCCGGCCGACAATCTGCTCGGATGTCAGGCCCTCCGGCACGGTGATCCGATATTCGATCGCCTTGCCCTCGATGACGATGGCCATGGCCTCGGCCATCGAAACCCGCTTGGGGAAGAGATATTCACCCCATTTCAGGTCGCCACGGGCGCCATAGAGCTGCACCGCGGCGGTGAACAGCAGCGAGGACGAAATGACGCCGTTCTGCTCGAGCTTGGTGCCGATCTGGTCCGAGGTCGAGCCGCGCTCGATGAACACAGCGCGATCCTGCTCCAGCGGCCCGGGCGACACGAAGGCATGGCGGGCATAGCTGAAACCGACGAGGCCGCCGACCAGCAGCACGAGCGCCAGCGACAGGATCAGATTGCCGATGACCACCCACTGATTGCGGGCGCGCCGGGAAGCCGGCGGAGCCGGGGGTGCCGCCTCCGGCTCCAAAGCCGCACGGGGCGACTTGATGGCCGGACGGGAACCGTTCTGGACCGGGCCGAGCCCGGGGGAATCGCTCATCACGCTAGCTCTGAATCGATGCTGTCACATCACTAACCAACTGATGCGAAGCGAATGTGGCGAAAGACGGGTGAGGTCTCGGGGACGGGCCGAATAGGGCTGATGCAGCCAGATTCGGTCCGCTTCGAACGCAACCAATTCTACCGCATTTTGCCGCCCGGCAAACCGGCCGCCGGCCGGCGCGACGATTGGTCAGGCCGCGGCGCGGAAGATCAGCGAGGCATTGGTGCCGCCGAAGCCGAAGGAGTTCGACAGCACCGTCTCGATCGACCGCTTGCGGGCCTGGTGCGGCACCAGATCCATGACCGTCTCGACCGAGGGATTGTCCAGGTTCAGGGTCGGCGGGGCAATCTGGTCGCGAATCGCCAGGACCGAAAAGATCGCCTCGACGGCGCCGGCGGCGCCCAGCAGATGGCCGATCGACGACTTGGTCGACGACATCGAGATCTTCGAGGCGGCATTGCCGACGACACGTTCGACGGCGGCCAGTTCGATGCCGTCGGCCATGGTCGAGGTGCCGTGGGCATTGATGTAGTCGATATCGGCGGCCGCGATGCCGGCGCGCTTGATCGCCGCCTGCATGCAGCGATAGGCGCCGTCGCCATCCTCGGCCGGCGCGGTGATGTGATGGGCGTCGCCCGACAGGCCGTAGCCGATCACCTCGGCATAGATCTTGGCGCCGCGCGCCTTGGCGTGCTCATAGGCCTCGAGCACCACGACGCCTGCGCCCTCGCCCATGACGAAACCGTCGCGATCGCGGTCATAGGGCCTGGAGGCGCGGGTCGGCTCGTCGTTGAACGCGGTGCACAGCGCGCGGCAGGCCGAGAAACCGGCAAGCGACAGGCGGCTGACCGGCGATTCGGTGCCGCCGGCGACCATCACGTCGGCGTCGCCGAAAGCCACCAGGCGGGCCGCATCGCCAATGGCGTGGGCGCCGGTGGAGCAGGCGGTGACGACGGCATGATTCGGCCCCTTGAGGCCGTGCTGGATCGACACGTAGCCGCCAGCGAGATTGATCAGCCGGCCCGGGATGAAGAAGGGCGAAATCCGCCGGGGGCCCTTCTCTTTCAGGATCAGCGAGGCTTCGGCGATGCCATCGATGCCGCCAATGCCGGAACCGATGAGAACGCCGGTGGAAATCTGCTCGTCGCGGGTTTTCGGGTGCCAGCCGGCATCATCGAGCGCCTGGGTCGCGGCCGACATGGCGAAGATGATGAAGTCATCGACCTTGCGCTGCTCCTTCGGCTCCATCCAGTCGTCCGGATTGAACGTCGATTGGGTGCCGTCGCCGCGCGGAATCATACAGGCGATCTTGGCGGCGATGTCGGAAACGTCGAAGTGCTCGACCTTGCGCGCGGCATTGTCGCCTTTGACGAGCCTTGCCCAGGTCGTCTCGGCTCCGCATCCAAGCGGAGATACGACACCCACGCCGGTCACCACAACACGCCGCATCATCGCTTCACCTGTTCCCGTTTCCCACACCCGAGCTCCTGAACGAAAGGCCGGAGGCGTTCAACGCTCCCCGGCCCCTCGAACATCATTTGGTTAAAGTCCAACAGCCCGAAAAATCAGGCGTTGGCAGCTTTCTCGAGGAATTTCACCGCGTCGCCGACGGTGAGAATCGTCTCGGCAGCGTCGTCCGGAATCTCGACGCCAAATTCTTCTTCGAACGCCATGACGAGCTCGACGGTGTCGAGGCTGTCGGCACCCAGGTCGTCGATGAAGCTCGCGGCCGGGACCACTTTCTCGGCATCAACGCCGAGCTGCTCCACGACGATCTTCTTCACTCGGTCAGCGATATCGCTCATAAGTTTATCCTCGTTCCATCCGACGATAAGGCACCGCCCACGATGGGACGCGGTGTGCGGCATTCAAGATTGGTGATGGCGGGCCGCTCCGCCGTGAATCTGGATCATCTCGGGAAGGCCCCCTGCCCGAACCGTCAGGCTCTCTAACACAGGCCTAAAGGTTTTGCCAGCGCGCCTCCGAAACGCCAAAATAATGAATTATATCATGGCCATGCCGCCATTGACGTGGAGCGTCTGGCCGGTGACATAGGCCGCTTCCTCCGAGGCGAGATAGACAACGGCGGCGGCAATTTCATTCGCCTTGCCGAGCCGACCCGCCGGAACACGCGTCAGGATCGTCTCCTTCTGCTTGTCGTTGAGGGCATCCGTCATGGCCGTTTCGATGAAACCGGGGGCCACGCAGTTGACCGTCACGTTGCGGCTGGCGACCTCGGCCGCAAGCGCTTTCGACATGCCGATAAGGCCGGCTTTCGAGGCTGCATAATTGCCCTGGCCGGGATTGCCGGTGACCCCGACCACCGAGGTGATCGAGACGATCCGGCCCCAGCGCTTGCGCATCATCAGCTTGGTCGCGGCCCGGGTCAGGCGGAAGCTGGCAGTCAGGTTGACTGCGATCACCTGGTCCCACTCCTCGTCCTTCATCCGGATGAACAGGTTATCGCGGGTAATGCCGGCGTTATTCACAAGAATGTCGAGCCCGCCCATCGCCTTGTCGGCAGCCGGCACCAGCGCCTCGACCTCTTCGATCGACGACAGGTTGGTCGGCAGGACATGGGCGCGCGCACCAAGAGCCGCCGCCAGTTCGTCGAGTTTCTCCCGGCGCGTGCCGGACAGGGCAACGGTTGCGCCGCGCGCATGGAGCGCTGCCGCCACCGCGCCGCCGATGCCGCCGGTCGCACCGGTGACGAGCGCCGTCTTGCCAGTCAGATCGAACATGGGAGCACCTCTTATCCGCGCGAAGCCTTGAAGGCGGCGATATCGTCGGGCGAACCGATGGCGCTGCCGGTGGCGCCCTCGGCGATCCGCTTGACCAGGCCCGACAAGACCTTGCCGGCGCCGATCTCATAAAAGCTGGTGACGCCGAGCCCGGCCATGGTCGCCACGCATTCGCGCCAGCGCACCGTACCGGTGACCTGTTCGATCAGTCGCCGGGTGATCTCGGCGGGATCGGCGATCGGCTGGGCCAGGACATTGGCGACAACAGGCACCATCGGCGCCTTGGCCGGCACGCTGGCCAGCGCCGCCGCCATGGCGTCGGCGGCCGGCTGCATCAGCGCGCAATGAAAGGGGGCGGATACGGGCAGCGGAATGGCGCGTTTGGCGCCGCGTGCCTTGGCCAGTTCGCAGGCGCGCTCGACCGCCGCCTTGTGACCGGAAATCACCACCTGGCCGGCGCCATTGTCATTGGCCGCCTGACAGACCTCGGTCTCGGCCGCTTCCGCCGCGATCGCCACCACCGCGTCGAACTCCAGGCCGAGAATCGCTGCCATGGCACCGACGCCGACCGGGGTTGCCGCCTGCATGGCCTTGCCGCGGATGCGCAGGAGCCGCGCCGTGTCGCCGATCGAAAAACTGCCGGCCGCGGCCAGCGCCGAATATTCGCCGAGCGAGTGGCCCGCGACATAGGCGACGTCGCGCGACAGGTTCAGTCCGGCTTCGGCTTCCAGCACCCTGACGACGCCGAGCGACACCGCCATCAGCGCCGGCTGGGCATTCTCGGTCAATGTCAGCGTCTCGATCGGCCCGTCCCAGATCACCGCCGACAATTTCTCGCCGAGCGCATCATCCACCTCGGCGAACACCGCACGCGCCGCGGGAAAGGCGTCGGCCAGGGCCTTGCCCATGCCGACGGCCTGGCTGCCCTGGCCGGGAAAGGTGAAAGCAACGGTCATGAAACCCTCGCGCGCTGCGTCAAAGTCGCGGCGAACTCGCATCGGGTCGCTCAAGAGTCAAGCAAGCAGTCGCCCGAATGCCGGGAAAACCTGTCGATTGGACAAGGGCTTCGCCGGCCACTTGCCGGGGGCATCGTGATTAGGTTATGTTATAGTATTACATATATAGGAGCCTTCATGCTTGCCGGTCGTTCCGATCCTCGCCTGCCCGTCACCGTGCTTTCCGGCTTTCTGGGCGCCGGCAAGACCACTCTCTTGAACCATATTCTCAACAACCGTGAAGGCCGGCGCGTGGCGGTCATCGTCAACGACATGTCGGAGGTGAATATCGACGCCGACCTCGTCCGCGACGGCGGCGCCAACCTGTCGCGGACCGACGAAAAACTGGTCGAGATGACCAATGGCTGCATTTGCTGCACCTTGCGCGACGACCTCCTGAGCGAGGTCAGGCAGCTCGCCGAGAGCGGCAAATACGAGTACCTGCTGATCGAAGGCACCGGCATCGCCGAGCCGCTGCCGATCGCCGCCACCTTCTCGTTCCGCTCCGAGGACGGCGAGGCGCTGGAGGACATCGCCCGGCTCGACTGCATGGTCACCGTGGTCGACGCGATCAATCTCCTGAGGGATTTCGGCAGTCATGACGTCCTGGCCGATCGCGGCGAAACGGCCGATGAAGGCGACGAACGCACCTTGGCGGATCTCCTGACCGACCAGATCGAATTCGCCGACGTGGTGATCATCAACAAGATCTCCTCGGTCGACACCACCCAGCAGGCACTGGTCGAAAAGATCGTCCGCGCGCTCAATCCGGACGCGCGGGTCATCACGGCCGATTTCGCCGCGGTGGCACTGGCCGAGGTGCTCGACACCGGCCGCTTCGACAAGGACACGGCCGAGACCCATCCGCTCTGGGCCAAGGAGCTCTATGGTTTCAAGGACCACGTGCCGGAAACCGAGGAATATGGCATTTCATCCTTTGTCTATCGGGCCGCCAGGCCGTTCGATCCGGTGAACCTCGACGCCTTCCTGAAGGCGACCTGGCCTGGGCTGATCCGCGCCAAGGGCCATTTCTGGCTGGCGACGCGGCCGGACTGGTGCGGCGAACTGTCGATCGCCGGGGCGGTCTGCCGCACCTCCGCCATGGGCTTCTGGTGGATCGCGGTGCCGAAGGCGCGCTGGCCCGACAGCGACGAATGGCGGGCCATGCTGAAGCGCCACTGGCACCCGGTCTATGGCGACCGCCGCCAGGAACTGGTGTTCATCGGCGCGGGGCTCGATGAGGAGCGCATGCGCGCGGCGCTCGACGATTGCCTGGTCGGCCGCGCCTCCGACACCCGGTTCGATGCCGCCGAGCACGCCGACCGCGCCGATCCCTTCCCGGCCTGGCGCAGCCAGGCCCAGGCTGCGTGAGACGTTTTGCCTTGAGCGTCTCCGTTTTTCACCGCGTCATGGCCGTGCCTGTCACGGCCATCCACGTCTTCCCCGGTCAAGACCGCGCGTGAACGCTTTAGCCTTGAACGCTTTGGATTTTCGCGTATAAGGCCGCCTTCGCTTCGATCGGCTGGTGGCTGAACGGGTGGCAGGTTCGCCTGCAGGGGGTTCTTAGATCCCCCGTCATCCGGTGTCTCCGCCTTCGAGAATTCTGTCGGGCCTGTCCAGGGCTTGAGGGGCTTCGCGCCGAAGAAGCGTCATTTCGAACGAGGAGACAGGCCGAATGCCTCTCTATGAGCACGTGTTCCTGGCACGCCAGGACGTTACTGCGCAGCAAGCCGAAGCGCTTGCGACGCAGTACAAGGACGTTATCGAAGCCAATGGCGGCTCGGTTCCCAAGACCGAGTCCTGGGGGCTGAAGTCGATCGCCTTCCGCATCCGCAAGAACCGCAAGGCCCACTACACGCTGATGAACATCGACGCGCCGCATGCAGCGGTCGCCGAGATGGAGCGTCAGATGTCGATCAATGAAGACATCCTGCGCTTCATGACCGTCAAGGTCGAGGCTCTCGAAGAGGGCCAGTCGGCCATGCTGCAGAAGCGCGACCGCGATGACCGCGGCGAGCGCGGCTTCGGCGATCGTGGCTTCGGCGGCGGCGGCGGCTTCGGCGGTCGTGACCGTGGATTTGGCGGCGGCGGCGGTGGCGACCGCAGCGGTGGTGGCGGTGGCCCCCGTCGTTTCCGTGACCGTGACGGCAGCGATGTCGAACCGGTTGTCGAAGCTGTTGCGACGGAGGAGTGATCATGACGGCCGCATCGACGACATCGACCGGTGGTGGCGCGCGCCGCCCCTTCTTCCGCCGCCGCAAGACCTGCCCGTTCTCGGGCCCGAATGCGCCGGTCATCGACTACAAGGACGTGCGTCTGCTGCAGCGCTACATTTCCGAGCGCGGCAAGATCGTCCCGTCGCGCATCACGGCGGTGTCCGCCAAGAAGCAGCGCGAGCTCGCCCAGGCGATCAAGCGCTCGCGCTTCCTCGGCCTGCTGCCTTACGTGATCAAGTAATCAGAGGCGTGATTAAGTAATCACCCGATGAGACTGCCGGCGGGACGCCCCGCGCCCCGCCGGTTCGACTGAAGAACTATGTGATCGTCGGCCGGACGGATGACCCGTCGCGGCTGAAGTTGGGGTCAAGCCCCCTAACCCTCGGGATCGAGCGGGACAGCTGACGATGGGACCGACCCTCGCCATTGCCTTCGGCGCCGGACTGGCGTCCGCCCTCCTCTTCGCGACTCTCGCGTCGGGGAACCCGCTGGCTATCGTCCTGTTCTATTTCGCGGCCCTGCCCGTGCTGATCGCAGGCCTCGGCTGGGGCCATTATGCCGGCGGCTTTGCCAGTGCCATCGGCGCGCTCGCGCTGTCGCTGGCGCTGCGCTCGCAGCTCGGCCTGTTCTTCTTCTTTTCGATTGGCCTGCCGGCCTGGATCCTGACCTATCTGGCGCTCACCGTGCGGCCGCAGCCGACCGCGGCCGATCCGGCTGCGGTTCAATGGTGCCCGCCGGGCCTGCTGCTGTCGGTCATCGGCGTTTGCGCCGTCGCCTTGACCTTGTTCGGCATGGCCGTGCTGTTCGGGCTCGATTTCGACGCCTATCAGGCGTCGCTGCGGGCAGCGGTCGACCAGACGCTGCGCCAGATGACCTCGGCCGATGCCGAAACGCAGGCGACGCTCGCCGCCTTCATGACCGCCGCCGTGCCGGTGGCCGCCGCGATCGTCTGGACCTTCGTCACCGCGCTCAACCTGTTCGTCGCCGGCCGCATCGTGCGCGCCTCCGGCAGGCTTGCGCGGCCCTGGCCGGACCTGCCCTCGATGCGGCTGCCGCGCTGGATGGCCGGCGCCTTGCTCGCCGGGTCGCTGGCGTCTTTCGCGCCCGGGGTCATCGGCCATGTCGGCATCATCGTGATGGCGGTCGGCCTGGCGGTGTTCGCGCTCGCCGGTTTCGCGCTCGCCCATGACGTGACCCGCGGCTGGGGCATGCGCGGCTTCGCGCTCGGCCTGCTCTATGCGATCACCTTCATCATCGGCTGGCCGATGATCTTCGTGGCGCTCGCCGGTCTCGCCGACGTGCTTTTCAACCTGAGGGACAAGCGCCAGGCGCCGCCCTCGGCTCCCTCCAACACATGACATGCATCTGACAACACAAGGAGATTGAACATGGATGTGATTCTGCTGCAGCGCGTCGCCAAGCTCGGCCAGATGGGCGAAGTGGTGAAGGTGAAGCCGGGTTATGCCCGCAACTACCTTCTGACCCAGGGCAAGGCCCTGCGCGCCACCGAGACCAACCGCAAGAAGTTCGAGACCATGAAGGTCCAGCTCGAGGCCCATAACCTCGAACTGAAGAAGGATGCCGAGGCCATCGCGGCACGGCTGGACGGCACCACCTATGTGGTCATCCGCCAGGCTGGCGAGACCGGCCATCTCTACGGCTCGGTGTCGGCCCGCGATCTCTCCGAGGCGATCACCGCCGGCGGCGTGACGGTCGAGCGCTCGATGATTCAGCTCGACAGCCCGATCAAGGCCATCGGCCTGCACAAGGTGACGATCGCGCTGCATCCGGAAGTCGACGCCCATGTCACCGTCAACGTCGCCCGTTCGGTCGGCGAGGCCGAGCGCCAGACCCAGGGCGAGGACCTGACCCAGCGCGCCGAGGAGCCGACCTTCGAAACCTTCAATCCGGAAGATTTCCAGGACGGTGGCGAGGCTGGCCAGCCCGAGGCCTGAGCCGTCGGATCAAGCCGGCCGCCGGGTGGCGGCCGGTACCAAATGCAAAACGCCCGGCTGCGAAGCCGGGCGTTTTTCGTTTGGGCCGTCGGGCGCTGGACTGCGCCCTCGCCCCGAACTTTGGGATCAATAGCGCGCGATGATCGGTTCGACTGCCATCGGCGGCGCACCGAACAGGTAGCTCACGCCAACCCGGATGGCATGGGTTTCGATCCGGTTGTTGATGTCGGACGAATTCGGATTGATCGAGCAGGCCGCGGTGGCCAGGCAGCTCTTCGAGCCGTAATTGGTGTAGCGATATTCGAGACGGGCCGACCAGTTATAGGAGAACTTGTGCTCGATGCCGGCGCCGATGGTCCAGCCGAAACGCGTCGAGTTGTATTTCACGACATGGCCGACGAAGCCCTGGCAATCATCGAGAACGGTACAGGCCTTGAAGTTGGCGAAGGCAAGACCGCCGGTCATGTAGAACAGCGTCTTGTGATGGGTCCAGCCGAGACGGGCGCGGACCGAGCCTTGCCAGTTGGACTGGAGGCGCTGCTGATAATGGTTGCCGACGCCGAAATCCGGATTGGAATTGTACCAGGACGACTGGATCGCACCCATCGGGCCTTCGAAGTCGGCTTCGATGCCGAACAGCACTTGATTGAACAGGCGCTGATAGCCGGCATGGAGACCGTAGCTGAAGCGCGTATTGGCATAGTCGTAGTCGAAGTCGTAATGCATCACGCCATTGCCATCGGGCCGCTGCGCGCCGGTGGCGTCGCTATGCGAACCCCAATTGCGCTGCGACTGCAGGCCGACCTGACCGCCGATATAGAAGCCGCTCCATTTGTCGACATAGCTCGGAGCAGCAGCAATGACTTCCGAGCCTCGGAGCGCTGCTCCGCCGAGGTCGGCCGCCTGAGCCCCGACCGCTGTGAAGGCCGCTAGGGCGACCATGGGTAATGCGACACGCTTGAACATGGGAGCGCCCCTTCACGAATGAGTAACCGCTTGTGCGGATGGCAAAGGGATCGCATGGCAGAGTTAACGTTGGGTTTCCGTATTAGGTAAAAAGGTGATTTCGCCGCGACATCTATGGGGTCCGAGTCGATTTCTTGCCCAGGGCTTGCGCCACCGGGCGCGGCGGGCCGGGCGCGAACAAGCCGGCGGCGTGTCAACCGGCAAAGCGTTCGCCTTTCCGGACCTGTGAGAATCGGGGACATTGCGGTCTCACCGACCGCCGCCAAAAAACGCTTCGCGCGGGCTGGTCCCAAGCCTGCTAGAGACGGGGTCCCCTGAACTCTCCAGCCGAAGTCTGAAACGCAATGGCCGCCCTGCCCGCCCTGATGCCTGTCGGCTCCACCGACCTGACGTTTCGCCAGGCGCCACAGAACATGGAGGCCGAGCAGGCGCTGCTGGGCGCGATCCTGGTCAACAACGAGGCGTTCTACCGGGTTGCCGACTTCCTCGATTCGAAACATTTCTTCGACCCGCTGCACCAGAAGATCTACGAGACCACCGCCTCGCTGGTCCGCAGCGGCAAGCTCGCCACGCCGATCACGCTCAAGACCTTCCTCGATCCCAATATCGACATCGGCGGATTGACGATCGTCCAATATCTGGCGCGGCTGGCCGGTGAAGCCACCACCATCATCAATGCCGAGGATTATGGCCGCTCGATCTATGACCTGGCGATTCGCCGGGATCTGATCCAGATCGGCGAAGGCATGGTCAATGTCGCCTATGACGCGCCCGTCGACATGCCGCCGCGCACGCAGATCGAGGATGCCGAGCGCAACCTGTTCGCGCTGGCCGAGACCGGCCGCTATGACGGCGGCTTCCAGCGCTTCACCGACGCGGTGGCGCGGGCCCTCGACATGGCGGGCCAGGCCTACCAGCGCGACGGCCACCTCTCGGGCATTTCCACCGGCCTGCGCGACCTCGACAAGACGCTCGGCGGCATGCAGCCCTCCGACCTCGTCGTGCTGGCCGGCCGCCCGGCCATGGGCAAGACCGCGCTCGCCACCAATATCGCCTTCAATATCGCCAAGGCCTACAGGTTCGAGGTCGAGGCCGACGGCACGCACAAAACCACCAATGGCGGCATTGTCGGCTTCTTCTCGCTGGAAATGAGCTCCGACCAGCTCGCCACCCGTATCGTGGCCGAGCAGGCGCAGATTTCCTCCTACAAGATCCGCCGCGGCGACATCCAGGAAGACGAGTTCTACCGGCTGACCGAGGCGGCGCGCGAAATCCAGGCCATTCCGTTCTACATCGACGACACCGGCGGCCTGTCGATCTCGCAGCTGACCGCCCGCGCCCGCCGCCTGAAACGTCAGCGCGGCCTGGATTTCATGGTGGTCGACTATCTCCAGCTCCTGTCCGGTTCGTCGAAGAACAACCAGAACCGGGTGCAGGAACTGACCGAGATCACCACCGGCCTGAAGGCGCTGGCCAAGGAGCTGAACGTGCCGATCCTGGCGCTGTCGCAGCTGTCGCGCCAGGTCGAATCGCGCGACGACAAACGTCCGCAGCTCGCCGATCTTCGCGAATCGGGCTCGATCGAGCAGGACGCCGACGCCGTCATGTTCGTGTTCCGCGAGGAATATTATATTCAGAACCGCGAACCGAAACCGGGCACCGAAGAGCATATCAAGTGGCGCGACGAGATGGCCCGGCTGCACGGCAAGGCCGAGGTGATCATCGGCAAGCAGCGTCACGGCCCGACCGGCACGGTGACCTTGCAGTTCGAGGCGAACGTGACGCGGTTCTCGGATCTCGCCGAAGAGGACCACCTGCCCCAGAGGCTGGAATAAGGGCTGGAATAGCACCATGAGCGGCATGTCCGACGTTCCGGCCGACGAGGCCGGCGCACGCTTGACCGTCGATCTCGGCGCCCTCAAGCGCAATTACCAGGCGCTCGCCGCCATGACCGCCGGCGCGGAATGCGCCGCCGTGGTCAAGGCCGATGCCTATGGCATCGGCATCGAGGCGGCCGGTCCGGCGCTGGCCGCCGCCGGCGCCCGCACATTCTTCGTGGCTCATCTCTCGGAAGCCCGGCGGTTGCGCGCCGTGCTGCCGTCGGCCGCCATCTACGTCTTGAACGGCCTGTTCGGCGAGGCGCTCGCAACCTATGCCGACCACCAGCTGCGGCCGGTGCTCGGCAGCCGTGACGATATCGAGCGGTTCAGCGCCTTCTGCAGCCAGACGGCCAGGCGCTGGCCGGCCGCCATTCATGTCGATACCGGCATGAACCGGCTCGGCCTGGACCTGGCCGAGGCGGCGCTGCTGGCCGAGCCCGGACCTCATGCGCTGGCCTTCGAGCCGGCGCTGCTGATGAGCCATTTCGCCTGCGCCGACGAACCCGGCCACCCGCTGACGGCAAGGCAGGTCGACCGCTTCGCCCAGGTGCGCGGGCTGTTCCCGGGCGTGCCCGGCTCGCTCGCCAATTCCGCCGGCTGCACGATGAGCGCGGCGCGCCACGACCTCGCCCGGCCGGGCGTCGCGCTTTACGGCGCCCGCTACCGGGCCGACCGTGCGCCGCTCGAGCCGGTGGTCCGCCTGGACGCGCCGCTGGTGCAGGTGCGCGAGGTGCGCGCCGGCGACACGGTCGGTTACGGCGCGACCTGGAGCGCGTCGCGGCCGAGCCGCATCGGCATCGTCTCGGTCGGTTATGCCGACGGCTATCTGCGCTCAGCCGGCACCACCAACCATCAGGCCGGAGCCTATGCCAGGGTCAATGGCGTGACCTGCCGGCTCGCCGGGCGCGTCTCGATGGACCTGATCGCCATCGACGTGACCGATGCCGGCCAGGCGGCGCCTGGCGACACGGTGACCCTGATCGGCGACGGGATTGGCGTCGACGACGTCGCCGAGGCCGCCGGCACGATCGGCTACGAGGTGCTGACCAGCCTTGGGCGGCGCTATAACAGGCGCTATACCGGAGGCTGATTCCAGCTCCAGCAGGCTCCATGGCGCGCAACATCACGTCTTTCGTCTGTCAGTCCTGCGGTGCCAGCTATGGCCGCTGGCAGGGCAAATGCGAGAGCTGCGGCGCCTGGAACACGATCGCCGAGGAAAATGTCGGCACCGGCGTCGGCGGGACGCCGGCCAAAGGCTCGGCCAAGAAGGGCCGCACCTTCGCGCTGGCCGGCCTCGACGGCGTCGGCGATCAGGCACCGCGCACCGAAACCCAGGTCGGCGAACTCGACCGGGTGTTCGGCGGCGGACTGGTCAAGGGTTCGGTCATCCTGATCGGCGGCGATCCCGGCATCGGCAAGTCGACGCTGCTGATCCAGGCCTCGGCCCGGCTCGCCCGCATGGGCCACCGGGTCGTCTATATCTCCGGCGAAGAGGCGGTCGACCAGGTCCGGCTGCGCGCCGAGCGGCTCGGCCTGACCGCCTCGCCGGTCGAGCTCGCGGCCGAAACCAATGTCGAGGATATCGTCGCCACCCTGTCGGAAGGGCCGACGCCGCGGCTGGTGGTGATCGATTCGATCCAGACCATGTGGACCGACAAGGTCGAGAGCGCGCCGGGCACGGTCAGCCAGGTCCGCTCGGCCGCCCAGGTGTTGATCCGCTACGCCAAGAAGTCCGGCGCGGCGGTGATCCTGGTCGGCCATGTCACCAAGGACGGCCAGATCGCCGGCCCGCGCGTGGTCGAGCACATGGTCGACGCGGTGATGAGCTTCGAGGGCGAAGGCGGCCATCATTTCCGCATCCTGCGCGCAGTGAAGAACCGCTTCGGCCCGACCGACGAGATCGGCGTGTTCGAGATGACCGGCAAGGGCCTGCGCGAGGTGCCGAACCCGTCGGAACTGTTCCTCGCCGGCCGCGACCTCGGCGCGCCGGGAACCGCGGTCTTTGCCGGCATGGAGGGCACCAGGCCGGTGCTGGTCGAGATCCAGGCACTGGTCGCGCCCTCGACGCTGGGCACGCCGCGGCGCGCCGTGGTCGGCTGGGACCCGGCGCGGCTGTCCATGGTGCTGGCGGTGCTCGATGCCCATTGCGGCGTCCGGCTCGGCAGCCATGACGTCTACCTGAATGTCGCCGGTGGGCTGCGGATCGCCGAGCCGGCGGCCGATCTGGCGGTGGCGGCGGCCCTGGTGTCGTCGCTGACCGGCGCGGTGATGCCGGCCGACGCGGTCTATTTCGGCGAGGTCAGCCTGTCCGGCGCGGTCAGGCCGGTGGCGCAGGCCGCGGCGCGGCTGAAAGAGGCCAAGAAGCTCGGCTTCACCAGGGCCGTGGTGCCGGAAGTGGCGCGCGGCGAAGCCGGCGAGCCGGGGCTCGGCACCCAATCGGTCAACAACCTTTCGACGCTGGTCGCCGACATCGCCGCCTCCGGCGTCGGCGCGCGCAAACCCAAGGCCGTCGCGAACGAATAGGCGGCTCGGCTTTGAGATTACCGCTTCGAGGTCAGGGCGGCCGGGGCGCGGATCCGATGGGATCTGCGACGGGAGCGCCTGGGCTGAATGCGTGGATGGCCGTGACAAGCCCGGCCAAGACGAGAAGCGGCGTCGACGGAAGCACACCGGATCGCCGGTCGCGTAGACCAGCAGGCCAGGACAGCGCGAGCCCCACATCGTCTTGCCCGGGCTTGTCCCGGGCATCCACGACTTGCCGGCCTTGCGGCGGCCGCGGCGCAGGCCCGTAAGGATCCGTCACGGGAACAACCGGGCTGAATTCGTGGATGGCCGGGACGAGCCTGGCCAAGACGAGACGTGCCGGCCGGCTCACATGCGCTTGCCGGCACGGGTCCGGGATCAGCGGTCCATCGGAATGCCGGATGGACCTGCAACGCCACCGATCAGGCGGCTGGATTACCGGCGCGATTTGCCTGTGGTTGACGGGGTGACGGCAGCCGCATGCCTCGCTATAAGCGCGTGATCGCGCGGCCTGTTGCGACTCGCGTCAGTCATTTTGCTTGCCCGGAGCCCTCCCCGATGCCGGTCACCTATCTCGACATTGGCCTCGCCGTGATCATGCTGATTTCAGCTTTGCTCGCGATGGTCCGTGGCTTCGTCCGCGAGGTTCTGTCGATCGCCTCCTGGGGCCTGGCGGCGCTCGCCACGTGGTGGGCCTTCCCGCGGCTGCTGCCGCTCGCCCAGACCCAGGTGTCGAACGAACTGGCGGCCAAGGCGATCGTCATCGCCGGCGTGTTCCTGACCGTGCTGGTGGTCGTCTCGCTGATCACCATTCGCATCTCCGACGCCATTCTCGACTCCAAGATCGGCGTGCTCGACCGCACCCTCGGCTTTGCCTTCGGCCTGGCCCGCGGGCTGGTCATCGTGGTGGTCGCCTTCGCCTTCTTCACCTGGCTGGTGCCCAACACCAACCGGCCGGACTGGGTCGCCAAGGCCAAGTCTTACGCGCTGCTCGACAGCACCAAGGACTGGCTGATCGAGAAATTGCCGCAGGACATCGAAGGTTCGGATATTCTGCGCCGGCTGAACCGCTCGCAGCAGCCCGCCGCCGATGCCGCGGCGCCGCCGGCCGCACCGGGAACGGCTCCCGCGGCGCCGCCGGCCCAGCCGCAGCCGCGTCGCCCATAGGGCGATGACTTGGCGATAAAAGCCTGTTCGGGCGGCGCATGGCCGCCGTGCATGGGGTGGAAAGGACTTTCTAACCGGCGCATCGCCCCGCATATGACGTGACGGGGCGACGATCGGAGCCTTCGGGACGCTGATGCGATCGATCCGGATCGAATCGGGGCCCGTATTTCTGTTGGCCACGAGATCGAACCGGCGCCCGCTTCCGGGCCCCGGCGATGTCGTTCTTGGACGAGGACACCATGACGCGATCCCTGGAGGTGCGCCTCCACGAGGCGGACCTGGAGCATCAGCGCGAGGACTTCGACCCCCAGACCCTGGATGACGGGGCCTTCGACAGTGAAGCAGACCGGCTGCATGAGGAATGCGGCGTCTTCGGTGTCCACAACCATCCGGATGCCGCGGCGCTGACCGCGCTCGGCCTGCACGCCCTGCAGCATCGCGGCCAGGAGGCCGCCGGCATCGTGTCGTTCGACGGCGCCCGGTTCCATTCGGAACGTCGGCTCGGCCTGGTCGGCGACAATTTCTCCAAGCGCGAAGTGATCGAACGCCTGCCCGGCCAATCGGCCATTGGCCATACCCGCTATTCGACCACCGGCGGCACCATTCTGCGCAACGTCCAGCCGCTGTTCGCCGAGCTCGAGACCGGCGGTTTCGCGGTCTGCCACAACGGCAACCTGACCAATGGCCTGACTCTGCGCCGCCGGTTGATCGCCGACGGCGCGATCTACCAGGCGACATCGGACACCGAAGTCATCCTGCACCTGGTCGCCCGTTCCCGGCGCAACCGTTTCACCGACCGGTTCATCGACGCGCTCGGCCAGATCGAGGGCGGTTATGCCTTTGTCGGCATGACCAACAAGAAACTGATCGGTGCCCGCGACCCGCTCGGCATCCGGCCGCTGGTGATCGGCGAGCTCGGCGGCAAATATATCCTGACCTCCGAGACCTGCGCGCTCGACATCATCGGCGCACGCTTCGTGCGCGAGGTCGCCGTTGGCGAGGTCGTGGTCATTTCCGACCAGGGCCTGGAATCGATCATTCCGTTCCCGCAGCGCAAGCCGCGCCCGTGCATCTTCGAATATGTCTATTTCGCGCGGCCGGACTCGATCGTCGACGGCAAGAATGTCTATGGCCTGCGCAAGCAGATCGGCGCGACCCTGGCCAGCGAAGCGCCGGTCGAAGCCGATGTGGTGGTGCCGGTGCCCGATTCCGGCGTGCCGGCGGCGATCGGCTTCGCGCATCGGTCGGGCATCCCCTACGAGCTCGGCATCATCCGCAACCACTATGTCGGCCGCACCTTCATCCAGCCGACCCAGACGGTGCGTGAGCTCGGCGTGCGCCTGAAACATTCGGCCAACCGGGCGGTTGTCGAGGGCCAGCGCATCGTGCTGGTCGACGACAGCATCGTGCGCGGCACGACCTCGCGCAAGATCGTCCAGATGATGCGTGATGCCGGCGCCCGCGAGGTGCATTTCCGCATCGCCTCGCCGCCGATCAAGTTTCCCGACTATTACGGCATCGACATGCCGGACCAGGACAAGCTCCTGGCGGCGCGCATGTCGCTCGAGGAGATGAAGGTCTATCTCGGGGTCGATTCGCTCGCCTTCATCTCGATCGACGGGCTCTACCGGGCGCTCGGCGAACCGGGCCGCGACCCGGTGCAGCCGCAGTTCACCGACCACTATTTCACCGGCGACTACCCGACGCCGATCACCGACCTGGTCAGCGAAAGCGCCAAGCAGCTCTCGCTGCTCGCCGAAGCGAGCTGAGACGCCATTTCCATGACCGACAAGCCCCTTTCAGGCCGGGTGGCCTGCATCACCGGAGCCTCGCGCGGCATCGGGCGCGAGACCGCCCTGCTGCTCGCCGCGGCCGGCGCCCATGTGGTGGCCGTGGCGCGCACCCAGGGCGGCCTGGAGACGCTCGACGATGCGATCCGCCAGATCGGCGGATCGGCGACGCTGGTGCCCCTGGACGTCAAGGACGGCGATGGCCTGGATCGCCTCGGGCTCGCCATCCATGAGCGTTGGGGCAAGCTCGACGTGCTGGTGGCGAACGGCGCCATTCTCGGGCCGATCTCGCCGCTCGGCCATATCACGCCGAAGGAATGGGATCACACTGTCGCGGTTAACCTGACCGCGCAATGGCGCTTGATACGTTCGTTCGATCCGCTGCTGCAGCAATCCGATGCCGGCCGCGCGGTCTTCGTCTCGTCCGGCGCGTCGTGGCGCAACCGGCCGTTCTGGGGCCCCTATTCGGTGACCAAGGCAGCGCTCAATTCGCTGGCTTTGACCTATGCGGCGGAGACCGAGAACAGCCCGATCCGGGTCAACCTGTTCAATCCGGGCCCGATCCGCACCAGCATGCGGGCGCAGGCCATGCCCGGCGAGGACCCGGCGACGCTGGAGGGCCCGGAAGGCCCGGCGCGCGCCATTCTGGCGCTCTGCCTGCCCGACGTGACCGAAACCGGCAAGATCTACGACTATCCGACCAAGACGCTGAAAGCGTTCCAGGAACCGGCCTGAGGCGTGCGCAAAGCCTCGCCCGCTTGCGGGAGAGGGTGGCCGCGGAGCGGCCGGGTGAGGGTCTGAAAAGGGCCCGCCCATCATTTCGGTGCGCAATGCGCGTCGCGCATCGACGCAACCACCCTCACCCGCCGGCTCCGCCGGCACCCACACCCCAAGAAGACGTGGGCGAGGGTTGACGCGTGACGACGTGCTGGCCTCACGCCGCCTGCGACAAGCCCTCGGTCCCGTCGTAACGCTGCTGCGCCGCCACGACGTCGGCAAGGTGGGTTTCGGCCCAGAGGCGCAGGCTGTCGACCGCCGAATAGAGCGTCCGGCCGAGCTCGGTGATCGAATATTCCACGGTCACCGGCACGGTCGCGAAGGCCTTGCGGCCGACCAGGCCGTCGCGCTCCAGGCTCTTCAGCGTCTGCGACAGCATCTTCTGCGAGATGCCGTCGATCCGCCGGCGCAATTCGTTGAAGCGCAGGGGCTCGCTGGCGAGCAGGAGCAGGATCAGCACCGCCCATTTGTCGCCGACGCGGTCGAGCACCACGCGGGTCGGGCATTTGCCGTCGAAAACATTGGGGTCGCGCAAGACGGTTCCTCCGGGGTGACCACGTGACCTGAAAGTGCCTTCTTTACAGGTCGATGCTTCACGCGCACTTGGTATCCATCGGTTACTACCATATGGAGACCCTCCAATGAAAGTCGCTCTGATCGGCGCCTCCGGCAATGTCGGTTCCCGCCTCGTCGCCGAACTCGCCCGCCGCGGCCACAGCGTCACGGCCATCGCGCGCGACCCGTCCAGGATCGCCGCCGCCAGCGGCGTCACCGCCGTCAAGGCGGACGCGGATTCCCCGGAAGCGCTGGCCAGGGCGATCGCCGGCCATGACGCGGTGATCAGCAGCGTGCATTTCACCGCATCCGACCCGAACAAGCTGATCGCGGCGGTCAAGGCGGCCGGCGTGCCGCGCTACCTGGTGGTCGGCGGCGCCGGCAGCCTCGAGGTTGCGCCGGGTGCGCGCCTGGTCGACCAGCCGGCCTTTCCGGCCGCCCACAAGAGCGAAGCCCTGGCCGGCGGCGCCTTCCTCGAGCTGTTGAAGGCGGAACCGGCCCTCAACTGGACCTTCCTGTCGCCTTCGGCCCTGTTCGTCGCCGGCGAGCGCACCGGCAAGTTCCGGCTCGGCACCAACCAGCTGCTGGCCGACGCCGGCGGCAAGAGCTGGATTTCTTATGAGGACTATGCGGTCGCGCTGGTCGACGAACTGGAAACGCCGGCCCATCAGCGCCAGCGTTTCACCGTCGGCTACTGAAATACCGCCTCCCGATCCGGCCGCTAGTAGATCTTGCGGCCGGTGTCGGCATAGGGATTGTCGGTCTTCTTCAGGTGGAAGCGGATCGGCGTCCCCTGCATGTCGAAGCTCTCGCGCAGGCCGTTGACCAGGTAGCGCAGATAGCTCTCCGGCAAGGCTTCGGGGCGCGAGCAGAAGGCGACGAAGGTCGGTGGCCGCGTCTTCGCCTGGGTCATGTAACGCAGCTTGATACGCCGCCCGGAGACCGCCGGCGGCGGATGATGGTCGATCGTCTCCTGCAGCCAGCGAACCAGCTGGCTGGTCGAGATGCGCTTCTGCCACGGCACGCGGGCATCGATGATCGCCTGCATCAGCCGGTCCAGACCCTGGCCGGTTTCCGCCGAATTGGCGACCACCGGGCAGCCCTTGATCTGCGGCAGCCAATGGTCGGTCTCCTCGCGCAGCTTGGCGGCCTTGCCGCCCTTGTGCGGGATCAGGTCCCATTTGGTGAAGGCGAGCACGACAGCCCTGCCCTCCTTGGCCGCGAGATCGGCGATCCGCAGATCCTGATCCTCGAACGGCTTTTCGGCATCCATGCAGACAACCACGACCTGGGCGAAGCGGATGGCGCGCAGCGCATCGGCGACCGACAGCTTTTCCAGCTTGTCCTCGATACGCGCGCGCTTTCTCAAGCCTGCCGTATCGACCAGCCGGAACTTGCGCCCGCCCCAGTCCCAGTCCACCGCGATGGCGTCGCGGGTGATGCCGGCCTCGGGGCCGGTCAGCATGCGGTCCTCGCCGATCAGGGCATTGACCAGGGTCG
Organism: Phreatobacter stygius; assembly: GCF_005144885.1. Taxonomy (NCBI): domain Bacteria; kingdom Pseudomonadati; phylum Pseudomonadota; class Alphaproteobacteria; order Hyphomicrobiales; family Phreatobacteraceae; genus Phreatobacter; species Phreatobacter stygius. Next base: position 6,286,794 of record NZ_CP039690.1, on the reverse strand, counting down.
ACTTGCCGGCATTCGGCCGGCCGACAATGGCCACCGGGATCGGCTTGTTCGGATCGTCGACCTCGTCTTCGTCGTGCTCGACCGCGTCATCCTCATAGGTCGGCACGGGCATGTGGACGGCCAGCGCGTCATAGAGTTCCGACAGGCCCTCGCCATGTTCGGCCGACAGCGGCACCGGATCGCCGAGACCCAGGCCGAAGGCCTCGTAGGCGCCGGCCATGCCGACTTTGCCTTCGCTCTTGTTGGCGGCGAGGATGACCGGCTTGCCCGAACGGCGCACCAGATTGGCGAAGACGTGGTCATCCGGCGTCAGACCGACCCGGGCATCGACCATGAAGATCACCACATCGGCGAGCCGGATGGCCTCTTCCGTCTGGGCCCGCATGCGGGCTTCGAGCGTGCCGCCGTCGGCCTCTTCGAGCCCCGCGGTGTCGATGATGGTGAATTCGAGATCGCCGAGGCGGGCATCACCCTCGCGACGGTCGCGCGTCACGCCCGGCCGGTCGTCGACCAGCGCGATGCGTCGGCCGACCAGCCGGTTGAACAGCGTCGACTTGCCGACATTGGGTCGGCCGACAATGGCGAGGGTGAAAGCCATGACCGCCGATCAACCGGGATCTTGCGCGGCGGGGCGGCTGCCCCGGCGGCGGCGCGGCTGCTGCTCGGCCGGCGGCTGCTCGGCGGGCGGGGCCGGCGGCGCGACATCCGGCGGCGCATTGGCCGGCTGCGGGATGGACCGGTCGACGCCGGGCACGCCTTCCGGGAACACCGCCTGGCGGTCGCCCGGCAAGGGCGGCGCCCTGCGCTCGAACATGGCCGGGATGTCCTGCAGCGATTCGCAGGCCGTCAGCCCGAGACCGAGGGCGGCGAGCGCACCGGCGCGCAGGACGAGGCGTCGATCGAGGCGGGAGGAAGTCATATCTCTGGTCCGTTCGGCTCTTGAGGTCTGGACGCGCAAGCCCGTTACCGTCTCAAAAAATCGGAAAAGGGCACTATCTCAATATCTTGTCGCATTTTCTTCAAGCGAACCGGTGGCCACTTCGCTTGAAAATACCGTCGATCCCGGTGATGCAGGCATCCTCTGGTCAGGAATTGCGGCTATTTGGCGAGGCCCGCCATGACCGCGGCGATCAGTTCGGCACGGCCACGGACGCCCTGGGGCGTTTCCTGGTCGGCCTGGATCGCCTGAAGCCATTTGTCGGCCGCGGCCTTGTCGCCGGCACGCATGGCGGCCAGCGCCAGGAGTTCGCGCGCGGAATGGCGGAACGGCAATCCGGGAGCCGCCAGCGGTTCGACGCGGCGGGCGATCTCGGCCGGCGTCGCGGTATCGACCAGCAGGTAACCCGCCCGGATGCGCGCCACGTCCTGCAGGACCGGTCCGATCGCGGAATCGGCGGCAATCGCGTCGAAAGCCTTGACCGCCGCCTCCTTGTCGCGACCGGCAAGCTCGGTGGCCTGGCGGAACCGCGCCAGAATGCGATAGCCGGTCGGAGCGTCGGCCGCGATCGCGGCGAATTGCGCCTCGGCCTCGGCGGCATTGGTCCGCGACAGCCGCATGGCGGCCTCGAAGCGGCCGCCGGCAGCCGCCGATTGCTGCTCCTGGCGCCAGTCGTAGAAACGCCAGCCCCCGATGGCCAGAATCACGACCGCCGCGAGCGCGGCCATGAGCGGCCAATATTTCTTCCAGAATTCCTCGAACCTTGCGCGCCGCAGGTCCTCTTCGACTTCATCGAAAATATCGGCCATCGGATCATCCAAAGGGGCAGCACCGCGCTCCCGGAGGGGCGGCGGTCTGCCGAAGCGGCGCGGAACCTATCAACTCCCCCTCCCGACGCAAACGCCGCCTGGTCGGGATCGTGCGAAACGGCCCGCCTGCCGGTCGCGGTCAGCGAATCATCGCCGGCACGCCGATCAGCAGGGGGTGCAGCCAGATCATGAACACCACGGTGAGAGCCAGGCCGACGCCAATGGCGATGACGTCGCTCATGCCCCAGGGCGCCGGTGGCGGCTCGACCGCATCGGGGCGCGATTTGAGCGAGATGCGCGCGGCGACCGCCCAGGCGAGGAACGAACCGAACAGCAGCATCGAGGCCAGATCGCCATTGACCAGGAGATGGCCGAGCGCCCAGGCCTTGGCGGCCACCAGCAGCGGATGTTTCAGCGTCGACTTGATCTTGCCGTTCGGCCCGCCGGAGGCGACGGCGGCAATGAAGGCGACCGCCATCAGCAGCGCCGTGACATGGCCAAGCGCTGCCGGCGGCGACCAGACCTGGACGTAGCCCTGGGCGCGCGCGACGCCATAGCCATAGATGATCAGGCCCAGGCCGACGCCCGAGACGAGCGAATAGGCGCCCTTGTAGCCGCCCGCCCCCAGCCCTTCGATCAACTGGGCCCTGGGCGCCCTCAGCGTGGTGAAGGCATGGGCGCCCAGAAACAGCACAAGTCCCAGAATCAAGATCGACATCAGGTTTCCTTCCGCGCCTTTTTCGGCCGACGCCATGTGGTCGCCGCATTTGCGGAGCTAAACGAACCAATCAGCCCCCGCCCGTAACCTATCATCTGGCCAGCAAGCGGCGGAAGTGATAGCCGTTCTGCTGTCAACCAATCGATTGTAGCGAATGACCTCAGCCCCTTCGACCGAAAGCGAGCTTACCCCCCGCATCGATTCGGGTGCGGCGGCGACAGCGCTGGCGGATCGTCTCTACGACGCCGAGCAGGAGCGCGTGGTGGCGAAACGGCTGCAGGGTGGCCGATGGCGCGGTCTGGTGATGACCGCCGGGGCTGTCTGCATTGCCGCCGCCGCGGCTGCGGGTTTCACCTTCAGCAATTATCACATGCCGACCGGCAATGACGCCTGGGCCGCGACGCCGGTCGCGCCGCAACCGGCAGCGGCGCCCTCGCTCGCCTCCTCGAGTTCGGTTCCGGTGCGCCTCATCCAGCCCGACAGCGACCCGAACAAGCGCCAGGAGCGCGTCTCGGTGACGGCTCCGGACAGCCCAGCCGATCCGGCCGCCAGCCGGCCCAATGCCACGCCGCAGAACGGCCAGGACACCGGCTCCGACGGCGTCCGGCGGATTTCGCTGAGCTCGGGCCGGGTCGCCGATGCCGCGCCTCAGCCGGCCGCGTCCCAGCCCTCGGCGCCGGCCGCCGCCGCGACGGCGACCGAGATGACCATGCCCCTGGCGCCGGTGCCGAAGCCGCGGCCGGCGCGCGCGCGCTGAGCCGCGCAAGCGAACGCTTCGCCGGCAAGACACGCGGCCGGCAAGACACGCGGCCGGCAAGACACGCGACAGAAACGTCCTCCATCTAGAAGATCGATCCAGCCGGCAGGAAGGATCGTCATGCGCATATTCTGGTGGGGTCTTTTCGGTGCGACGGCCGGCCTGATCGTGGGCTATGTCGCAGCCGTCGCCATCGGCGTCGCTGCCATGCAATATTTCAAGGTGTCGGAACACGACGGCGGCGCCGCGATGACGCTGCTCTTTGCCGTCGGCCCGCTCGGCGGCCTCGTCTCGGCCCTGATCGGCGCGGTCTGGGCCGCAACCGCCACGCGGCGGCGCATGCGCCGTCGCACCGATGGGACACTTGGCGTACCAAAGCAGTGGAACCGCGCAACACGTGTCGCCCTGGGCGTCCTGATCGGGCTCACGGCTGGTTATGCCGCCGCCCGGGTGATCCTGCAGATCTTTTACATCGCGCAGAGATCCTCTTCATTCGCGACCTATGAGGCTGCGCTGGTGGCAGCCTGGATACCGATCGCCCTGGCGCTCGGCTGCGCGGCGCTCGGCGGCTATCTCGGCGCCAGCCGCGCCCGCAGCATCTGAATGTAGCCGGCCATCGGCGGACGGCCATGGCACCGTCGCCAGCGCAAAGCCGCCAAGAATCAGCGCGGCACCGGCGAGATGGAACGACCGGACCGGCTCGCCGAGCAAAGCGAAGGCGAGCAGCGCGGTGAACAGCGCGACCAGATGGAAGGACGCGCCGGTGATGCTCGGCCCAAGCATCGCGACGCAGCGGTTCCACAGCACGAAAGCCAGGAGCGAGGCGAAGACGCCGATATAGAGAACCGCGCCGAGCGACGCCGGATCGTGCGGGATGCGGGCGCCACCGGCCAGTTCCAGGGCCCAGAACGGCATCAGCACGACCAGCCCGGTCGCCATGGTCGCGGCCAGGAAGACCAGGGGGTCGAGGCTCGCCGGCTTGCGCCGGACAAGCACCGAATAGAGCGCGTAATTGGCGACCGCGAGCAGCACCAGCGGCTCGCCGGCGGAAAGCCCGATCGCGCCGAGATGAGCGAGGTCGCCGCGCGCGACGATCCACACCACGCCCAGGAAGGACAAGGCAATGCCGGCGAGCGTCACCGGCTTCACCCGCTCGACGCCGAGCACGAAGGCGGCGATCGGCACCATCAGTGGCAAGGTCGAGTTCAGGAAGGCGACGCTTGCCGCCGGCACGCTGTGCAGGGCCAGGTAACCGAGCGCGTTGTAGCCGGCGATGCCGAGGGCGCCGCAAGCCCAGACCAGCCCCCAGTGCCGGCGCAGCAGGTCCCTCTGCCGCCAGGCCTGCCCGATGACAAAGGGCGCCAGGATGGCGAGTGCGACCAGCCAACGCCCGACCGCCAGCGAGACCGGCGGAAAGGTCTCGGCAAAGGCGCGCCCGAGCACGAGATTGCCGGCCCAGAACAAAGGAGCCAGCGGCAGAAGCAGCAGCGGCCGCGCCCAGAGGCGGTCGAAAAACGTCATTGTCGAGCCATCATTGCCGCGCCATCCTTGCTGAGCCTTGGGGATCGCGCCTTTGAAGCGATCGACGGGAGGTCATGGCCGATGCCGGCCGGCCCTGCCTTCGATGGCGCAAAATGAACCGCCGGGCAGCCCGGGTTATTGGCAAAAATTGCCGATCGGGCGTCAGCCCCGCGCCGCACGAACCCATTGCAGCGGCGTGATGCCGTAACAACGCTTGAAATTGCGGGTCAGCGCGCTCTGGTCATAGAAGCCGGCCGCCAGCGCCGCTTCGACAATGGCCACGCCCCGGTCCAGGGCGGCGATGGCGACATGCAGGCGAAGCTGGGTCAGAAAGGCGTGCGGCGTCAGCCCGGTCGTCCGCTTGAACAGGCCGATCAATTGGAAGGGCGAGAGATCGACCTCGGCCGCCATGTCGTCGAGGCTGAGATCCTGGTCATGACGCTCGCGCATCATCTGCTGCACGGCCCGGATCTTCGCCTGGTCGCGCATGCCGGCCGGCAGGCGCACCACGCCGGCGCCGTGCCGGCGGAACAGTTCGCCGAGGCTGTCGACCAGGAGCTCGTTCTGCTCGAGCCCATCGTGACCGCCGTCGAGCGCGTGGTGAAGCGCGCGGAAACCTGCGATCAGGTCCTGGTCGCCGAACATGTTCTCCATGAAATAGGGCGTGCGCTCCAGCTGCAGCGCCCGTTTCACCGCGTCGATGGCGGGCGAAGTCAGATAGAGCCCGCGATAGGACCAGCGTTCGCTGCGGCCCATGCGGCCGGAATGAGGCTCGTCCGGGTTGAAGACGAGCAGCATGGACGACCTGGCTTCCTCGGTCCGGCCCCGGCTCTTGAATTCCGATCCGCCGGCTTCCGTCACCGCGATGACGAAGGCCGGGTGGCTATGGGGCGCATATTCGTGGGTGGTGAAGTCCGCGGCGAGACAGCTCAGCCCGGCGGTCGCCGGTACATGCCAGAAACGAGCACTGTTGCGGGTATCGACGCGCGGCAATCTCGGAGCTCCCTATGATCCCGGGAACTCTATCAAGATTGCGGCCGGCGGGCGACCGCCGCCGGCCATGACATGACGCAGGCAAGCCTAGGCGAGCTCGTATTCGAGCTCATAGCGGACCGTCTTGTCGTGCTCGGCAGCGTATTTGCCGGTGCCGGAAATGCCCTTCAGCCCGCCGGTTCCGGAGTCCTTGACGATCTGCCATTGCGAGGTCGCGACGCCATTCTGCCAGGTGCCGACTTCGTAGATGATGAAGCCGCCGCTCTTGCCGTCGAGCCTTCCGTCGACCAGCAGGTAGCCGGCATAGTGGACATTGGCCGGATCGGTATATTGCATCAGGAAGCTGTTCGGGGCCTTGGCGTCGATGTCGCCGTCGAGCACGCAGTCAGTGCTGACCGTCGTCGACTTCTGGCCATTCGCCTCGTGATAAGCCTTCTCGACCCAATTGTTGTGCTTGATGGTGCCTTTGGCCGTTGTCATGGTCAGTTCCTGCGGGGGTGTCGGGCGGTGATCGGCAAGCTAGTGCCGGGCGTTGCGAAGGAATTGTAGATTTGCGACAGACCCTCGATCGCACTGTCATTGGCCACGACCAGTCGCCGCCGCGTGGCCTGTTGAACAAGGCCAGGAGCCTGCAGAAATTCGAACTGGTGCGCCTGGCGCCGTCAGAAGATCTCGCGGCCTATATCGAGCATTTCTGGCTGGTGCTCTGGGATCTGCGCGGCGCCGGGCCCTATACCCAGGAAAACCTGCCGCACCCGACCCAGCATCTGGTCGTCGATCCCGTTGGCGGCACCGGCATATTCGGCCTGCAGAGAGCCAAGTTCACCTACACGCTGAAAGACGCCGGCGCGGTGATCGGCACCAAGTTCCGCCCCGGCCTGTTTCGCGGCTTTCTCGGCCGGTCGATGGACACGATCACCGACAAGGCCGTGCCGATCGGCGAGGTCTTCGATGTCTCCGACGCGACGCTCGACCAGCGCTTCGCCGCCCTCGCCGACCCGGCCGGCATGGCCGACGAGGTCGAGACGCTTTTGCGCCGGCGCATGCCCGCGCCCGATGCCCGCGCGCTGGAGGTCAGTGCCCAGGTGGCGCTGATCGCCGAGACGCGGGACCTCTGCTCAGTCTCGGCGCTGGCCCGCCGCTCGGGCGTCAGCGCGCGGACGTTGCAGCGCCAGTTCGAGAGCTATGTCGGGGTCGGGCCGAAATGGGTGATCGACCGCTACCGCATGATCGAGGCGGTGGAAGCGCTCAACCGCAACGAGGAGCTGAGCCTGACGGCGCTCGCCCATGCGCTGGGCTATTTCGATCAGGCGCATTTCTCCAAGGCGTTTCTCGCCTTGACCGGCAAGACGCCATCGCATTATCGGCGGCAGGCCGCCCCTGCCGGGCCTTGAGGAGACCTGGCGCCGACCGGTCGATGCCGGCGATGGCGCCTGACGCTCTCACCGCGGCTTCGGTTTGCGCAGCCCGATCAGCATGCCGCCGGTCACCAGCGCCACCCCGGCCAGGCTCGGACCGCTCGGGATTTCCGACAGGAGAAGATAGCCGCCGAGCGCGGTCAGGCCGGGCACGGCGGCCGTGAACAACGCGACGTCAGCCGCCCCCAGCAGCGCAACGGCGCGGGTATAGACAAAGATCGAGACGGCGCCGATGACGACGCCCTGGAAACCGGCCTGGACGAGAAGATCGCTCCAGGCGGCCTGGACGAGAAGATCGCTCCAGGCGGCCTGGGCGAGAAGATCGCTCCAGGCGGCCTGGAACAGCGTCCGGTTCGGCAAGACCGCATAGACCGGCAGGTAGATGATCGCCGAGATGACCGCGACGATCGCGGCGGCCTGAAGCGCCGGGATGTCCAGACGCTTCACATAGATGGCGTAGCTCGACCAGCAGAGCGACGCCAGGACGAGGCAGAGATCCCCTGCCAGCAGCGACCAGGACGCCTGCCCGAGCCCGTCCCACGCCATCGCGGCGATGCCGCAGGCGATCAGGACAAGGCCGCCTCCCCTGGGGCGCCCGCCGCTCCCGGATGCCCAGATCACCAGGGCGGTCGTCAGCGGCAAGGTGCCATGAAGCAGCACCGCGCCATGGGCCGCCGGCGCCAGCGCGAAACCGGAATAGGCGAGCAGCGCAAAGCCGAGCCCACCGAGCAAGGCCAAGGCAATGGCCTGAACCGGGCGCAAGCCCGCCAGGCCGGAACGCAGCACGATCGGCAGCAATACGAGGCCGCCGATACCGAAGCGAAACGCGGCAAGGTCGGTCAGCGGCAAGGCCGTGGAAAGCCCGAGCCGCGAGACCAGGACGAAGCCCGCGAACAGGGCGACGACGGTTGCCGCATAACCCAGACCAGGCCAGTTGGCCCCGCCGGAGCGCGATCCGTCCGGCGACAGGTCGATTGCCACGTCCAGCCCCTTCCTTGCTTCGGACGCGAAGGCTATCGGCGGCTCATGGATAAGGAAAATTGATAAAATGGATTCAGCCGGATAGAATTTGATGATGAATTAGTGCTCCTGAGGATGCGCAGATGCGATTTTCGATCGTCGTCGTGGCGGACCAGCCGGCATGAAGATCCAGCACCTGAGATTTTTCTGTGCCGTGGTCGAGTGCCGCGCGGTCACCGCGGCCGCGGAGCGGCTGCATGTCTCGCAACCGGCGATCTCGGCTGGCCTGAAGGCTCTGGAACAGGAACTGGGCGAGCCGCTGTTCGACCGCTCCGGCGGCAAGCGGCGGGTCATTCCGACGTCGCGGGCCCTGCGGTTCTACGACGATGCCAAGGACATTCTGTCGCGCTGCGATAGCGCCCGTGCGTCGTTCGCGGCCGCGCCGCCGCCGCCAGCCTTGCGCGTCGGAGTGCTGCGCACCCTGCCCTGCACCGCCGTCGCGGCGGTCGTGGCCGAGGCCATGGGGTCTTCCCGCCCGGCCTGGACGGTGCGCGAGGGCGATGCAGCCGAAATTGCCCGCTGGCTCAACCAGGGCCGCATCGATATCGCCTGGACCACGGTCGAGCACGCGACAGCGACGAGTGAGATCCTTTGGCGTGAACCCTTTGCCATTCTCGTGGCACGCCAGCACCGGCTGGCACTGCGACCAATGCCGCTGACGCTCGCGGATCTTTCGGGCGAGCCGTTCGTGCTGCGGACATCCTGCGAATTGCGCAGCGGCGCACTGCAGTCGTCGGGGCTCAGGTTCAAGGTGGTGGCACGGGCGAGCCGCGACGATCTCGCCTTGAACCTGGTGGCGCAGGGCCTCGGCGCCATCGTCGCACCGCGCAGCTTCGCCGGTTCCGATGTCGTGGCTCTGGTGATCGACGACCTCGCCCTGGCACGCGACATCGGACTTCGCTGGCGCTCCGGCCTGTCCGAAACGATCATCGGCGCGGTCAGGGACATGATCACCTTGCACGGCGGGCCGGCGCTCTGACCGCGGGCGACGTGTTATGGGCGTGGCAGCGCCTGCCGCAGGAGACCAACCGCCATGTCCGAGATTGCCGTCACGACAAGCCAAGGACCGGCCCAAGGACCGGCGCGCCCGATCGCGGCAACGATCGCGGTGGTCCTGCGCGATGATGCCGTCCTGCTGGTCCGGCGCGCCAATCCGCCGGATGCCGGCCGCTGGGGTTTTCCGGGCGGCAAGATCGAGGCTGGCGAGACGATCGCCCAGGCCGCGACACGCGAATTGCTGGAAGAAACCGCCGTCCAGGCGGAAGCGGAGGACGTGCTGACCGCAGTCGACGCCTTCGACCATGACGCGGCCGGGGCGCTGCGCCAGCATTTCATCCTGGTCGCCGTCCTCTGCCGCTGGACCGCCGGAGAACCGGTTGCCGGCGACGACGCGCTCGAGGCGCGATGGATCGCCATGACCGAGCTGGAGACAGCCGATCTGGCGCTCAGCTTCGGCGTCGCCGACGTCGCGCGCCAGGCAGTCGCACGGCGCGCGGCATCGGTGTGACGCGGCCGGCACCGCAATGGATGGCGCTATCGGGGGCGCGGATGGCGCGCCGCTGCAAACAGGCGCCTCAGGCGCCCGGCGCCCACATCGACGGCAGTGACGACGCGCCGGTTTCGAACCCGCGGGCAAGGTCCGTGACGATGGCCGATGCCGGTTCCGCCTCATGGACAAGGCCGACGCCTTCTCCGGCATAGAGCGCCATTGCGTCGACATCGCCCGCTATGTCGCGTGTCGGCGAGCTGAAGAAATAACGCGGGATGGCCGAGCCATCGGCGCGCCAGGCAATGGCTTCGCCTTCGCCCGGCCGGTCCGGCGCCGCGCGCCGTCCGGCGGCCTCCCAATCGCGCGTCGTCTGGTTCTTCAGGGTCCGAAGCGGTGCGTTGGGCCAGCCAATGTCGAAGAGCTCCGAGTAGAGGGTGTCGTCGCCGTCGGCGGCAAGGACCAGGTCCCGGTAGCGCGGGTGAATATTGGCCTCCAGGGCGGCCAGGAAGCGCGTCCCGACCCAGACCCCCGCCGCGCCGAGCGCTACCGCCGCGGCAACGCCACGACGATCGACGATGCCGCCCCCGCCAGGACCGGCAGTTCGCCAACCGCGTCGACGACTTGCGGCACCAGCGTCATCGTGGAGAGCTCACCCCGGACGTGACCGCCGGCCTCCCTGCCCTGGGCCACGATGAGATCGAAACCGGCATCGGCGGCCCGCCGCGCCTCGCCGATCGATCCGACAACCTGAATGGCGACAGCGCCGGCGGCTCTGACCCGCGGGACATAGCGCCCGCCGTCACCCCAGAAAAAGGAAATGACCGGCACTCCGTGGGCGAGCGCCGCGTCGAGCCGGTCCTCGATCGGGAAATCCAGCACGAAATTGGCGCCGTATGGCCGGCGCGTCAGCCCGTCCATCGTGGTGAACAGGCTGCGCAGCTGGTCCGGGCTGCGCCAGGTGCAGGCCAGATGCCCGAGCCCGCCGGCATTCGACACCGCAGCCGCCAGCTCCGGCGAGGCGATCGATCCGATCGGCGCCTGAAAGACCGGGCATGTCAGGCCGAGGCTGCGCAGGGGCGCGGGCAAGGTCATCTTGGCTCTCCAGGGGATGCGGGACCGGTATGGAGGATGCGAACGGCTTGCGCGGTTGGTCAATGCACGGAGAATAGCGTGACCCGATCGATCAAACGCAGCCGTCCGTGGCCCCCGGCTATTCCGCGGCGAGGCGTTGGGCGGCGAGGCCGGCGGCGTGCCTTTCGCCCCATTGGGTCAGCGCATGGACGGCCTCGTTCAGCGTCGCGCCGGTCTCGGTCAGCGAATATTCGACCCGCGGCGGCACCTGGTCGAAGACCTCACGGTGGATGATGCCGGCGGCCTCCATCTCGCGGAGCTGTTCGAACAGCACCTTTTCGCTGATACCGGACAGACGCCGGCGGAGCGCGCCGAAACGCACCGGCGCGGCGTGCAACTCCCACAGGATCCAGGCCTTCCACTTGCCACCGATGACGTTGAGCGCCGATCCCAAGCCACAGGTCTCGCGCATTTGCACCTTCACGGGCGTGTCTCCCCACCGGCAACGACGGAACCACTTACTTCAACGTAAGCACTTGATAACTCTATCGCTATTTCACATCTGTCGACCCTGGAGAGCGCCCTGGAGCGGCCCTCGCCACAGTTCATTTGGAGATCGCCCGTGACATCCGCAATCACCGTTCTCGGCACCGGGCGCATGGGCTCGGCGCTCGCCCGGGCTTTTCTCAGCCACGGCTTCAGCACACAGGTCTGGAACCGCACGGCGGCCAGATGCGCGCCGCTCGCCGCATGCGGGGCGACTGTCGCCGGACCAGCCGCTTTCGAAAGCGCCATCGCCGCCGGCCATATCGAGGATGACTTCGCGGCCCTGATGCCGTTCAGGCGGTGAGGCCGAGCCCGTCCACCCGCCTCGTCACCGTCGAGCCCAGATCACCAGGAGACCGAGATGACCCTTATCAATTCACCCGGCCACGCCCACGACCGTCCCGATGCTGCAAGGACTGCGTCCTGCGCCTGCGGTTCGTTCGGCCTCGCCGTCACCGGCGAGCCCGGCCATGTCTACACCTGCCATTGCCTGGACTGTCAGCGCGCCACCGGATCGGCCTTCGCCTGCCGCGCCTGGTTCAAAACCGAAGCGGTGACGCGGATCGACGGCGAGCACCGGACGTGGCGGCGCCTCGGCACCGGCGGCCGCTGGGTCGAGCATGTGTTCTGCCCGACCTGCGGATCGATCGTCTATGTCAGGGGCGAGGTCCTGCCCGATACGATTTTCATCTCGGTCGGGTGCTTCGCCGATCCATCCTTCGCAACGCCCACCGCCGCCTACTGGACCTCGCGCCAGCACCCCTGGTTCGCGCTGCCCGAGACCACCAGGAGCGTCGACGCGCAGTGACGGCAGCCGGCCGCTGTCAGCCGCCGCTTTTGCGGTTAAGCTGGCGTGATGACGACCGCCCAGACCATAACAATCGCCATTGACGGGACCGACAGCGTTTCGGGTCTCTGGCAGCGACCGCCGGACGCACGCGCCTGTCTCGTGCTCGCCCATGGCGCCGGCGCCGGCATGGCGCACAAGGCCATGGCGGCGCTGGCCGACGGGCTCGCCGAGCGCGGCATCGCCGTGCTGCGCTACCAGTTCCCCTCTATGGAACGCGGCTCGAAACGCCCTGACGCACCGGCGGTGGCCCATGCCGCGGTGCGCGCGGCGGTCGCCGAAGCCGACCGTCGCGCGCCGGACCTGCCGCTGTTCGCCGGCGGCAAGTCATTCGGCGGCCGGATGACCTCGCAGGCCCAGGCGCTCGTGCCGCTTGCCGGCGTGCGCGGTCTCGTCTTCTTCGCCTTTCCGCTGCATCCCGCCGGCAAGCCGTCGATCGAGCGGGCGCCCCATCTCTCGGATGTGGCGCTGCCCCTGCTGTTCCTGCAGGGAACCCGCGACGAACTGGCGCAATTGGACCTGCTGCAGCCGGTCGTCGCAAAACTCGGCGAGCGCGCGACGCTGGTGCTCGCCGAAGAGGCCGATCATGCCTTCCACGTCAAGGCCAGCACCGGCCGCAAGGACACGGACGTGCTCGCCGCCTTCCTGGAAGCGACCGCCGACTGGATGGCGGCGCGGCTAGGCTAGCGACGTCTCGTAGATGTCCGGCTTGAAGCCGACGATCAGCCGGTCGCCGAGATCGAGCACCGGGCGCTTGATCATCGAGGGCTGAGCCAGCATCAGCGCGATCGCCTTCTGCTCGGTGAGGCCGGCCTTGGCCTCCTCCGGCAGATTGCGGAAGGTGGTGCCGGCGCGGTTGAGCAGCACCTCCCAGCCGACCTGGCTCGCCCAAGCCTCCAGCCGCGGGCGCTCGATGCCGGCCTCCTTGTAGTCGTGGAAAGCGTGGGCGACGTCGCGGCCTTCCAGCCAGGTCCGCGCCTTCTTCATCGTGTCGCAGCTCTTGATGCCGTAGATCGTGATCGGCTTGGCCTTGGCCATCCCGCACCCCATGCGATTGCGTCTCGCGCCGTCAAACCATCGATCGCGACGCCGATCAAATGCCGGTTTCGGTGGATCCAGCTGCAGGCGGCATCCTGTTGAGACGACATCGGAAAAGACACGCGTGTCACCATGCGGCGGGGCACGTCTCGCCGGTCGCCGGCCTTCGACTTTTGTCGATTCGCGCTCGCCGCGTTCAGCGTCATCGACGCAATGGCCAGCGGCCGAGTTCCTCGTATTCGGCCTTGCCGTAGAGGTTGCGCACCAGCACGAAGTCGGTGACCGGCATGACGATGGGCGCTTCGAGAACCACGTCGGCGAAAGACCTGCTGTCATAGAGCAAGGTCATATGCGGCACGGCGCGCGTGTCGAAACCGGGCGGCAACCTCTGGCGTGCCAGCGCCTCGCCGATGGCCGCGCGCAAGGCGGTGAGCTGCGCCAGTCCCTCGCCGCAGAGCAGAACGACCGGGCGGCGCTTCTCGCTCCTGAAGCTCTGCAGGCGGTCGAAGGTCAGATCGAAAGGGGCCATTGCGACGGTCGATGCGGCTTGGCCCGCCCGGGCGATGACCTCGGGCGGCAAGCTTGAATAGGCGCCGATGTGATTGAGCGAGACGTGCAGGACCCTTGCCGGGCGCGGCTTGCCGTCGAGTTGATAGCGGCGCCGCTCTTCGACGGCAAAGGCGACGATGCCGGACGCCAAGGCGGTGGCGGGCTGAACCACGAAAAAGACCGTGTCCTCGCCGTGCTGACGGACCGTCCGTTCGGTTGGCGCCAGGCCGGGGCCCGGCGGTGGGCCGAGATCCAGCACGAGCTGGCCCGGGACATCATGGAATGATCCTTTCGACCCTCGCCCCATTGGCTCTTCGCCGTTCCCGGCGCCCTCACATCCCCAGTTTAGAGTTCGTTAGCCGCCTCACCGAGTATCCACGAACGAAACGCCGCGACCTTGCGCCTGGCGTGGCTGGCCTCGGGATAGACGAGGTAATAAGCGAAGGCCTCGAGCATCGCGACGTCGGCGAGCTTGACCAGCCGCCCCTCCGCGATGTCGGGCGCGACCATGGCGGCCGGCAGCAGGCCGGCGCCCTGCCCGGCCAGCACGGCTTTCAACAGCAGGCCGGAATCGTCGAAGGAGACGCCGCGCGGCGGGCGGATCTCGTCGATCCCCTGGGCCTGGAACCAGAGATGCCAGCCCTTGCGCTCGGCATCATGGACCAGCGGCCAGCGCGTCAACCCGGCCGGGTTCTCGGGCGCGCCGACCTCCGCAACCAGGGCCGGCGTCGCGACCGGCACGACCTCGACGGCAATGACGCGTTCGCTCCACAGCCCGGGATAACGGCCAAGACCGTGACGGACCGCGATATCGACGCCGTCACGGGCAAAATCCACCAGGGCGTTGCTGGTCACCACCTGAAGGTCGATGTCGGGATGGGCATCCTGAAACGCCTTCAGCCGCGGCACCAGCCAGGCGGCGGCGAAGAACGGCGTGACGCTGACGGTCAACAGGCTCGTCTCGGCCTCGACCGTGATGCGTTTCGAGGCTTCCGCGATCTGCCGGAAGGCGTTGCGCACCGGCGGCAGGTAGCCCTGGCCGGCATCGGTCAGGAAGATGCCGCGATTGACCCGCTGGAACAGCCGGACGCCGAGATGCAGCTCGAGCGTCTTGAGCATCTGGCTGACCGCGCCGGGCGTGACGCAGAGCTCGGCCGCGGCGTTCTTGACCGACAGATGCCGCGCCGTCGCCTCGAAGGAGCGCAACGCGTTGAGCGGCGGCAGCCGATGCCCGTCCATTTAGTTTTCCTAATCCGATAGGTGCAGATATTCTGGTTTGTGATGGGTTATTTCGCAGTGCATCATTGCCTTTCCATCGCAAGCCACGCGCCGCCTCCACCTCGCCCGAACGGACGTCAGCTTAGCTCATTTCAACCGAAAGCGAAACGTGTCCGGTCCCGGCGCGTTGCGCTTTCGACCATGGACATCGACCATGAATGCCACGACCACGGACCTGCATTATCTCGAGCTCACCGAACTGGCCGACCTGATCAGGGCGCGCGACGTCTCGGCCGTCGAGGTCACGCTGGCGCAGCTCGATCGCATCGCCGCGCTCGACCGCAGGCTCGGCAGCTACGCCCTGGTCATGGCCGATGTCGCGATGGCGCAGGCTGAGGCCGCGGACGCCGAAATCGCCGCCGGCCGCTATCGCGGACCGCTGCATGGCGTGCCGATCGCGGTGAAGGACCTGTGCTGGACCAAGGGCGTGCCGACCGCGGCCGGCATGGCGATCCACCGGGATTATCGCCCGGGCGAGGACGCGACCGTGGTCCAGCGGCTGAACCAGGCCGGCGCGGTGCTGCTCGGCAAGCTCGCGCTCACCGAGGGCGCCTATTCCGATCACCACCCGGACGTGACACCGCCGAACAACCCCTGGCATGCGGACTATTGGCCCGGCATATCGTCCAGCGGGCCGGGCGTCGCGACGGCGGCGGGCCTGTGTTTCGCTTCGATCGGCTCGGACACCGGCGGATCGATCCGCTGGCCGTCGGCCGCCAACGGCCTGACCGGGCTGAAGCCGAGCTGGGGCCGTGTCAGCCGCCATGGCGTGTTCGAACTGGCGGCAACGCTCGATCATGTCGGGCCAATGGCGCGCAGCGCAGCCGATGCCGGCGCCCTGCTCGGCGTCATCGCCGGCAGCGACCCGAAAGATCCGACGGCCCGGCATGCGCCGGTTCCCGACTATCTGGCGGCGTCCCGACAGGGCCTGCGGGGCTTGCGCATCGGTGTCGATGCCGCGTGGAACGGCGCGGGCGTGGACGAGACGGTCCAGGCCGTGCTGGCGAGCGCCATCGCGGCGTTCGGTTCGCTTGGCGCCGAGATCGTCGACCTGGCCTTTCCCGACGTGACCCAGGCGATCGCCGACTGGTCGCCGAATTGTGCGGTCGAGGCCGCCGTCGCCCATGAGGCGACCTATCCGGCGCGCAGAAGCGAATACGGCCCGGTGCTGGCTTCGGTGATCGAGGCCGGCCGTGCCCTGTCCGGTCCCGACTACCAGAAGATCCTGCTGCGGCGCCTGGACCTGCGCGGTCGCATCGCCGCGCTGTTCGGCACGATCGACCTCGTGCTGACGCCGGTGCATCCCTTCGCGCCGCCGTCGCTCGAGACGATCCGGACGCTCGGCGAACAGCCCGACCTGATCTCGGCCCTGCAGCGCTATACCTGCCCGTTCAACATGACCGGCCACCCGACCATCACCTTGCCCGGCGGCTTCACCAAAGCCGGCCTGCCCATCGCATTCCAGCTCGTTGCCGCCGATCTCGACGAAGCCACCCTCGTGCGCGCCGGCGCGGCGTTCCAGACCGTCACGTCCTGGCACCGTCGCCACCCGGTGCTCTGACATGCGCACGCCGGCTGCCAATCCTGCTATATCCATTCGCCCGAAGGAGACGGTCTTGAGCACTGAATCGGTCCCGTCCAATCCCCGGCTGTTCCACGGCTGGCTGGTGGTCGCAGGCGCCTTCGCCGTGACCTTTGTCGGTTTTGGCAGCGCCTATACGTTCAGCGCCTTCCTCGAATCCCTGCAGCGGGATTTTGCCGCCTCGCGCGGCTCGGTCTCGCTGGTGTTCTCGCTTGCCGGCTTCCTCTATTTCGGCCTCGGCATCGTCAGCGGCCCGCTCGCCGACCGCTGGGGCTCGCGCAGCCTGGCCATTATCGGCATGGTCCTGACCGGCCTCGGCCTGATCTTCGCCGGCATGGCCGGCAGCCTGACGCAGGTCTATCTCGCCTATGGGCTGGGCGTCGGGCTCGGCGTCGGCTGCTCCTATGTGCCGGCGGTCGGCGCGGTGCAGCGCTGGTTCGTCAAGCGCCGCGGATTTGCCTCGGGGCTCGCGGTCAGCGGCATCGGCGTCGGCACGCTGGTCATGCCGCCGCTCGCCGCAGTGCTCATCGAGGCGTTCGGCTGGCGCCAGGCCTATCTCGTGCTCGGCTGCCTCGCGGTGGTGGTCGGCGTCGGCATGGCGCTGCTGATCGAGAACGACCCGCGCGACCGCGGGCTCAGCCCCGACGGCGATCCGGTGCAGGCGGGAGTGCCGCTGGCGCAGCCGCAGGGCTTCTCGGTGCGTGAGGCCATCAGGTCAAGGCGGTTCATCGGCCTCTACGCGGCCTGCGTATTCTGCTCCTTCGGGCTGTTCGTGCCCTTCGTTCACCTGGTGCCCTATGCGCTCGACCACGGCGTCGCGCCGGCCTCGGCGGTCCTGCTGCTCGGCATGATCGGTGTCGGCAGCACGGCCGGACGGTTCTTTCTCGGCGGCCTCGCCGACCGCATGGGCCGCCAGCTCGCGCTGCTCGCCATGTTTGCCGGCATGGCCCTGGCGCTGGCCATCTGGGCGGTCTCGACCGGATTGTGGGCGCTCGCCGCCTTCGCTTTCGCTTATGGCGTCTTCTATGGCGGTTTCGTCGCGATCCTGCCGGCGCTCGTCATGGACTATTTCGGCGGACGCAATGTCAGCGGCATTATCGGCGTGCTCTATACCAGCGTCGCCTTCGGCACCCTGGTCGGCCCCAGCGCCGCCGGTTTCGCCTTCGACTTCAGCCGGAGCTACATGCTGCCGATCCTGGCCAGCATCTGCGCCAACATGGTCGCCGCCGGCATCATGGCGGCCTTGCCCAAGGCCAGCCTGCCGGTCAGGAGCGCCGGCCAGCCGTCATGACGGCATTCGCCGCGGGCGCACCACCCGCCGGGTGAGGCCAACGCCGCGCCATCGCGACCATCAGCCTGTCGACGCAAGCGCCCGCACGCGGCGACGGCCTAGCCTCCAGCCAAGCACAACGAGGCGTGGATGGCATGACCCACATCGAATCGACCATCTCGGCAAGCAGCGAGACATTCCAGGCCAACAGGGCCGGGATGCTGGACCTGCTCGGGCGCGTGCGCGCATTGGAGGAACGGACCCGCCGCGCCTCGGCGGCCGCCAAGGAGAAGTTCGAAAAGCGCCAGCAGTTGCTGCCGCGCGAGCGGGTCGCACTGCTGCTCGATCCGGGCGCACCGTTTCTCGAACTGTGCACGCTGACCGGCTACCGGCTCGACAACCCGGATCCGGACAAGAGCGTGCCCGGCGGCGGCGTCATCGCCGGGATCGGCATCGTCGCCGGTCGCCGCGTGATGGTCACCGCATCCGACTCCGGCATCGATGCCGGCGCGCTGCAGCCAAAGGGGCTGGACAAGCAGTTGCGCGTCCAGGAAGTCGCACTCGAAAACAAGCTGCCCTATGTCCAGCTGGTCGAAAGCGCCGGCGCCAACCTGATGACTTACAGGGTCGAGGAGTTCGTCAAGGGCGGCAATCTGTTCCGCAATCTTGCCCGGCTCTCCGCCGCCGGCCTGCCGGTCGTGACCGTCACCCACGGGTCGTCGACCGCTGGCGGCGCCTACCAGACCGGGCTTTCCGACTATGTGGTGATGGTGCGCGGACGCACGCGCGCCTTTCTGGCCGGACCGCCACTGCTGAAGGCCGCGACCGGTGAAATCGCCACGGAAGAAGAACTCGGCGGCGCCGAAATGCATGCGACGATCTCAGGTCTCGGCGATTACCTCGCCGAAGACGACCGGGACGCCATCCGCATCGCGCGCCAGATCATTGCCGGCATCGACTGGCACCGCGCCGGCCCAAGCGAACCAAAACACCAGGCAAAACCGCCACGCTACGATCGCGAGGAACTGCTCGGCATCATGCCGATGGACCATAAGCGGCCGATCAACATGAAGGAGGTGATCGCCCGCATCGTCGACGACTCGGCGTTTCTCGAGCTCGGCGCCGGCTACGGCAGCGCCACCGTCTGCGGCACGGCGCGGATAGAAGGCCTGCCGATCGGCATCATTACCAATAACGGGCCGATCGACCCGGCCGGCGCAATGAAGGCGACACATTTCATCCAGTCCTGTTGCCAGGCGCGCACCCCGATCCTCTATCTGAACAACACGACCGGTTTCATGGTCGGCCGGCACTATGAAGAAGCCGGCATGATCAAGCACGGCTCGAAAATGATCCAAGCGGTGACCAATGCGACGGTGCCGCAGATCACGCTGTTTTGCGGCGCCTCGTTCGGCGCCGGCAATTACGGCATGTGCGGCCGCGGCTTCCACCCGCGCTTCTGCTTCTCCTGGCCGAACGCCAAAACCGCCGTCATGGGCGGCGAGCAGGCCGCCCAGACCATGGCCAATGTCGCCGAAGCGGCCATGAAGCGGAAGGGCGGCGAGGTCGACCAGGAGCAGTTGGCCAAACTGAGCCAGCGGATCACGCAGAATTTCGACGGCCAGGTGGATGTCTTCGCCACCAGCGCGCAGGTGCTCGACGACGGTGTCATCGACCCCAGGGATACCCGCGCGATCCTCGCCCAGGTCTTGTCGATCTGCCTGGAAGCCGACCAGCGCGAACCGCAGAAGATGCAGTTTTCGGTCGCCCGGCCATAGGTCAGGCGGCGGGCGGCGCGGCCCTTCGACCACTATGCGCAAGACCTGCGAGACGCGATTTCATAACGTCGCCCGTCGGCCTTTCCAGCCGCGTTCATCGCAGATCCGGGCGGCCGGCATGGCGACTTCGATGCAGGTCACCCCGAAACAGATGGGCACCTTTGCCCGGCACGCCTGACGAGGTCTCGGTTGATCATGCTGACCCCTTTTCGCAAGATATTGATCGCCAACCGCGGTGAGATCGCGCTGCGCGTCATGCGCACCGCCAAGGCCATGGGCTTTCGCACCGTCGCCGTGTTCTCCGAGGCCGATCGCGACGGGCTGCATGTGCGCGGCGCCGACCAGGCCGTGGCGATCGGCGGCTCGCTTCCGGGGCAATCCTATCTCAACATCGAAAACATCATCGCCGCGGCCAGGCGCAGCGGTGCCGATGCGGTGCATCCGGGCTACGGCTTTCTCGCCGAAAATGCCGCCTTTGCGGCAGCCTGTCGTGACGCCGGACTGATCTTCATCGGCCCGTCGCCGGAAGCCATCGTCGCCATGGGCAACAAGGCCGGCGCCAAGCGGCTGATGCTGGCTGCCGGTGTGCCCTGCATCCCCGGCTATCAAGGCGAGGACCAGTCACCCGCAACCCTGAAGGCGGAGGCGGCAAAGATCGGTTTTCCGGTGATGATCAAGGCCTCGGCCGGCGGCGGCGGGCGCGGCATGCGCCTGGTCGAGACTTCAGGGCAATTCGACGGCGCATTGGCCAGCGCCCAATCGGAGGCGCAAGGCGCCTTCGGCAATCCCGAGGTCATCCTCGAAAAGGCGGTTGTCGATCCCCGCCATATCGAAATCCAGATCTTCGCCGACCGCCATGGCCATGCCATCCATCTCGGCGAACGCGACTGCTCGATCCAGCGCCGCCACCAGAAGGTTATCGAGGAGGCGCCATCGCCGGCGGTTTCGCCCGACTTGCGGGCGCAGATGGGTGCGGCCGCCGTCGCCGCCGCCAAGGCGATCGACTATGAGGGCGCCGGCACGCTGGAATTCCTGCTCGACAGCCAAGGCCGCTTCTACTTCATGGAAATGAATACCCGGCTGCAGGTCGAACACCCGGTCACCGAAGCGATCACCGGGCTCGATCTGGTCGAGCTGCAATTGCGGGTCGCCGGCGGCGAGGCATTGCCGGTGACCCAGGCCGACATCACCTTCCGCGGGCATGCGATCGAAGCCAGGCTCTGTGCCGAGAACACCACGCAAGGTTTCGTGCCGCAGAGCGGGCGGATCGCCTTGTGGCGCGCACCGCCGGCGTTGCGCGTCGAGCATGCGCTGGAATCCGGCGGCGAGATCTCGCCCTATTACGACTCGATGATCGCCAAGGTGATCAGTTTCGGCGAAACCCGCGAGGAAGCGCGCCGCAAGCTGGTTGGCGGCCTGGAAGACATGGTCGCGCTCGGCCTCCATACCAGCCAGAAGTTCCTGATCAACTGCCTGGAGCACCGAGTCTTCGCGGAAGGCGGAGCGACGACGGGTTTTGTCGGCGATCATGGCGAGGACCTGACCGGCGCGGTCACCCATGGCGAGCGCAGCCTGTCGCTTGCCGGCGTCCTGCTCTACGCGACCGCAACCGGGCACGGCATGTCCGAACTCGCGCACCGGCTGCCGGTGGCCTTCCGCTTCGAAATGGACGGCCAGCCCGCCATCGCCAACGTGTCCCTCGAGGCCGGAAACACCTTCCAGGTCGCCATCGGCGAGCATCGCCACGCGGTCCATATTCTCGCCCTGGATGGCGCTACGGTGCGGTTTGAAATCGACGGCGTCATCGAGACGGCAGCCTATGTCCGCGATGGTCTGCTGCTGCTTGTCGGGTATCGGGGCGCAGCCTTCCGCATCGACGATCTCACCCATGCCGCCGCTGCGGCGCATGACGGCCGAGCCCGCGACGGCAAGATCAAGGCCTTGATGAATGGCCGCGTCATGGCGGTGCAAGCAGCGGTCGGCGACCTGGTCCAGGCTGGCCAGCCGATCATCACGCTCGAGGCAATGAAGATGGAGCACGTCCATACCGCGCCGATCACCGGGCGGGTGGCAGCCATCCTGGCCGAACTCGGGGATCAGGTCTCGATCGGACGACTGGTTGCCGAGGTCGAGCCGGCCGACGCGGCGGTGGCCGCCGATGCCGTAAAATGAAACCAAGAAGCGGGAAGTCGAGATGAACACCCCTGCCCCAGTCCTGCATGAAAAGCGTGACGCCGCCTTCTGGATCACGCTCAATCGACCGGACAAGCGCAATGCGATCGACCGTGGCATCATCGACGGTGTCGCGGAAGGCTATCGCCTTGCCCATGCCGACCCCGAGGTGCGGGTCATCGTGATCACCGGTGCCGGCGACCAGGCGTTCTGCGCCGGCGGCGATCTGCAGCCCGGAAAGGGTTTCGTCTTCGACCACGCCAGCCCGACCGCGCCCTATGCCGATCTTCTGCGGCTCGGCTGGAACGCCAACCTGCCGGTGATCGCCCGCATCAATGGCGCCTGCATGGCGGGCGGAACCGGCTTGCTCGGCATGGCCGACATGGCGGTGAGCGTCGATACCGCCCAGTTCGGCCTGCCGGAGGTCAAGATCGGCGTCTTCCCGATGCAGATATTGAGCCTGCTGCAGACCCTGGTGCATCCGCGCATCCTCAGGGAATGGTGCCTCACGGGCGAGCCGTTCGACGCCAACACGGCGCTCGCCGCGGGCCTGGTCAATTACGTCGTTCCGGCCGGGGAACTGGATGCCAAGACCGACTGGCTGGTGCGCCGCGTCGCCGGCAAGTCGCCGACCGCCATCCGGCGCGGCAAATATGCGATGCGCGCGCTGGCTTCCATGAGCTTCGAGCAAAGCATCGCCTTCACCGAAGGCCAGCTCGCCATTCTCGCGCAGACCGAGGATGCGCAGGAAGGCCTCGCGGCCTTCAACGAGAAACGCAAACCGGTCTGGACCGGTCGCTGAAGGGTGCGCCAATGACCGCAACGACAGGCAAGACCATCCGTATCGGCGGCGCTTCCGGGTTCTGGGGCGACAGCTCCGTCGGCACGCCGCAGCTCGTCGGCAAGGGCGAGATCGACTACCTCGTCTTCGACTATCTCGCCGAGACGACAATGGCGATCCTCGCGGCGATGCGGGCCAAGCAGCCCGAGCTTGGTTATGCCACCGACTTCGTCGACATCGCCATGCGCGGCAGCCTCAGAGACATTGTCGCCAAGGGCATCAAGGTCGTCAGCAATGCCGGCGGCATCAATCCCAGGGGATGCGCCGCGGCGCTCGCGGCGCTGGCCGCCGAACTCGACGTCAAGCTCGTCATTGCCGTCGTCGAAGGCGACGACATCAGCCCGCTGCTGCCGGAACTGCGCGCCGCCGGCCAGCGTGACATGTTTTCCGGCGGCCCGCTGCCCGACAAGATCCTCAGCGCCAATGCCTATCTCGGCGCATTTCCGATCGCCGAGGCCCTGCGCCAAGGGGCCGATGTGGTGATCACCGGGCGCTGCGTCGACAGTGCCACCACACTCGGGCCGCTGATCCACGAGTTCG
Source organism: Phreatobacter stygius (assembly GCF_005144885.1). NCBI lineage: Bacteria > Pseudomonadati > Pseudomonadota > Alphaproteobacteria > Hyphomicrobiales > Phreatobacteraceae > Phreatobacter > Phreatobacter stygius. The sequence continues at coordinate 6,263,620 of NZ_CP039690.1, read as the reverse complement.
GCTGGACAACGGGCGATTACGACCTGCTTGCCGCCGGCAGCCTCGCCGGCCACATCATCGAGTGCGGCTGCCAGGCGACCGGCGGCCTGCATACCGATTGGGACCAGGTCGAGGATTGGGCCAATATCGGCTATCCGATCGTCGAATGCCGTGCCGACGGCCGCTTTGCCGTCAGCAAGCCGCCCGGCACCGGCGGGCTGATCACGCCCGCGGTGATCGCCGAACAATTGCTCTATGAGATCGGCGATCCGGCCGCCTACATGCTGCCGGACGTCGTCTGCGATTTCCGCGACGTGACGATCGAACGGACGGCCAAGGACCAGGTGCTGGTCAGCGGCACCAGGGGCCTGCCGCCAACCGGTTCCTACAAGGTGTCCGCCACCTATGCCGACGGTTATCGGACCGCCGGCACGATGATCATCATCGGGGTCGATGCCGTCGCCAAGGCGCGGCGCACCGGCGAGGCAATCCTGGAGCGCACCCGTTCGATCTTCCGCGCTCTCAACATCGCCGACTTCGGCGCGACCAATATCGAGGTGATCGGCGGCGAGACGCTTTACGGCCCGCATGCGCGCACCACGCAGGCGCGCGAGGTCATGATGCGCGTCACGGTCAGCCATCGCGACAGGAAGGCGCTGGAGATCTTCGGGCGGGAGATTGCCCCCGCCGGCACGTCCTGGGCGCCCGGCACGACGGGCCCGGCCGGCGCCCGTCCCAGCGCTTCACCGCTGATCAAGCAGGTCGCCTTCACGCTGCCGAAACGCCAGGTGGCGATCAGCCTGACCGTTGCCGGCAAAACCGCGCCGGTCGACGTGCCGCTGGACGGCGGCTACGCGGGCCCGGTGGCGCGAGAGCCCGAAACCGTCGCGAAACCGCGCGCGGTTCCGGGGGGCGTCGTGAGATTGCCGCTGGTCAGGCTCGCTTATGCCCGCAGCGGCGACAAAGGCGATATCTCCAATATCGGCGTGATCGCGCGCGATCCTAAATTCCTGCCGGTCATCCTCGACCAGGTCACGCCGGCGCGGGTCAAGGACTACTTTTCCCACCTGGTGAAGGGCCAGGTGCAGCGTTTCCCTGTCCCCGGCATCAATGCCGTGAATTTCCTGCTTCACGAGGCGCTCGAAGGCGGCGGTCCGGCTTCCATGCGCATGGATCCGCTCGGCAAGGGCATGGCGCAAATGCTGCTCGACATGGAGATCGAGGTTCCCGAAGCGATCATCGCCAAGCCGGCCGGCTGAGCCGGAGCCATGGCATCAGTCGGCCGCGACGAGGCTTGCCAGAATGCCGCCGAACTCGTCGAGGCCGAACGGTCCGGCCGGTTCATACCACCTGATCATCCCGATGATGGAAGCGTGGATGATCAGCTCGGCGGCGTGCGGATCGCAGCGCAGCCGCCCGCCGGCGTGGCAGGCATTCAGCACCTGTCTCCAGAAATCCCGGTATGTCCTGCGGAAAGCGAGGAATTCAGGCTTCGCGGTCTCCGGCACCTCGCGCCATTCATCGTAGAGAACGGTCTGAAAATCCCGATTGCGTTCGCCGATCGTGAAGGTGATCTCGAGCTCGATCAGCTCGCGCAACTGGGTCATCGGATCGGCCGGCCGGCCGACGATCCTCGCCGCCTCCCGGCAGTTCAAGATGGAGGCGGCCCGCATGATTTCCAGCAGGATCTCTTCCTTCGAGCGGAAATGATAAAACAGGCTGCCGGAGAGGATGCCGACGTCTTCGGCGATATCGCGCACCGTGGTGCTCTTGTAACCGCGCCGGCGAAACAGCGACGCGGCGACATCGAGGATGCGTTCGCGAGACCCGGCCGTTTCCTTCGCCTTGCCGCCGCGCCGTGCCGCGACCGGCCGGGCCCGGCGTGCGGCAGGACGCTCGCTATCGTCGATGCTCACCATGACACCGCAACTCCAATCGCTGATTCACGCGTCGATTTCGGTTCGGACATTACACATGAGACGACTTGGCTCGGGATAGCCGGATGACCGAGAGGCGCCGTCCTCCGGCCAGAATATCCTTGGGCCTCAGGCCGTAGATCTTGCGGATCGAATGGCTGAAATGGGTCGAGTCCGGGTAGCCGGCCTCCAGCGCGATGTCGGTCAGGTTGCCGCTGTCGCGAACCAGCGAAAGGAAACTGCGGGCCCGCTTCCAGGCACGGAAGCGGCGAAACGACGTGCCGACCTCCAAGGTGAAAAGATGGACAAAGCGCGAGAGCGACACCCCGGCGAGGCGTGCATAACCTTTGGCGCAGGCCAGGTCATGCGCCTCCCTTTGCATCATCGCCACCGCACGCGCTATGCGCGGATCCATCGATCGCCCAGGCAGGCTCGTGCCGAAGAAGACACAGTCGATTTCGGGGGTCGACGCGGCACATGTCGCCTTGCCATCGACCAGCGCCCGGAAAGCCGCACAGGTGACGGCACCGGCCTGGTCATCGCCGTCCATCGCCATCAGTTCCGCGGCCGCCGTCCTATCGATGCTTTCCGGCTCGACATGCAGGCTGCAGACGATCTTGTCGGTCGAAACCAGGTCATGTGCCTGATAGGGCGGGATCACGGCGAAACAGGTCGTCCGCCAATCGGAGCCCGCCGTGCGGATCAGGAAGGGAGCGCCGATCGAGGCATAGATCGCGATCGACCCGAGCGTCCGCTTCAGCGGCGATCCGATCAATCCGGCATAGACGACGCGCTCGGGCGTCACGATCATGCTGAGATTGTCGGGCGAGAGGATCGAGGTCAGATCGAACCGGCGCGGGCTGCGCGCGTCCATGCCCATGTCCATGCCCATGCCCATGTCCATGTCCATGTCCATGATTTTCCTCCTGCCGATCGCGCTTGGGCGCCGTTAATCTTGGCGACACCATAACGTGCGGCAATCAACCAAGCAAGCGCTTGGTTGACGCACATCTCCGACAGGCCGCAGGACGTCGATGGATGGGGCAAGACGGACCGCTGCTCGCCGCGGCGCGGCGCCTCACTTGCCAAATCTGGCCGGACGCCGCTCGAAAAATGCCGCGATGCCTTCGCGGAAATCGGCCATTGCCGCAGCCGCGATGAAGCCGTCGCGCTCGGCGTCCAATTGCATTTCGAAGGAAACCGTCGGAGCCTGGTGGACGAGCCGTTTCACTGTGGCGAAAGCGAAGGCCGGGCCCGCGGCTATTCGGCAGGCGAGCGCATCCACCTCCGCCGCCAAGCCGTCGACGGGTACGACGCGGTTGATCAGGCCCGCCGCCAGCGCCGCCTCGGCGTTCATCGGGTCGCCGAGCATGATCCATTCGAGCGCGCGGCGCTGGCCGAGAATGTGGGCGACCGACCAGGTCGTGCCGCCGTCGGGCGAGGTGCCAATGCGCGTATAGGCCGGGACGAAGCTGGCGTCGGCGGCGGCAACGACAAAGTCGCAGGCGAGTGCCAGCCCGAGCCCGCCGCCCGCCGCGGCTCCATTCACCCCGGCGATGACCGGCTGCGCCATGCGCCGGATGCAGCGGACGATGTCATGAAACGCTTCGATTCCCGTGCCGATCGTTGCCTGAGCACGGTCCGGATCGGCCTGGATGGTGCCGAGATCGGCACCGGCCATGAAGCTGCGGCCCTTGCATGTTTGCGGGACCGACTCAGCGCAGGCTGAGAGGTGCGTCGAGGCCGGTGGCCACCGGCCTCGACGCGGATGTCCGGGACCGTTTCACCCTTTGGCTCAGCACCGCGGGAGAGCATGGTCCGGCCGTCCTCTGGCTCTTGTCCTGAACAGATGCTGGGGAGGAAGTCCCGTATGCAAGGCAAGGAAGCGTCCAAACAAGAGACCGAAGGCAAGTCTACCGTGGGAATCGACGTCAGCAAGAGCTGGCTCGACATCCACGTTCTGCCCGGCGGGGAGACCCACCGTTTTGCCAATGCCGAGTTGGGCATCCGGCAGTTGAAGCGCTGGCTTCAGCGCTTTGATCTGGCGCTGGTCGTGGTCGAGGCGACCGGCAAGTGGCACCGCCAGGTTCGCCGAAGCCTGCATGCCTCGGGCGTGCCGGTTGCCGTGGTCGATCCTTATCGCGTGCGCATGTTCGCGCGTGCCACGGGCACCTTGGCCAAGACCGACCGGCTCGATGCCCGCGTGTTGGCCCTGTTCGCGCGGGCCATGAACCCGGCCCAGCGACCGCCGGCACCGGAAGCCCTCGATGCGCTCAATGAGTTGGTCAGCGCCCGCGATGCGGCCGTCGACGAACAGACAGCCCTCAAGAACCAGCGGCACGCGGTCACCGACAAGTTCCTGATCCGCCATCTCGCTCACCGTCTCACCCGGATCGCCAAGGCTATCGAAGCCATCGCCGGCGAGATCGCCAAACGCATCGCGGCCGATCCATGCCTGGCCAGACGCCACGACATTCTGATCTCGATCCCTTCGTTCGGCCCGGCGGTCGCCACGACCCTGGTGGCCGCCCTGACCGAGCTGGGGACCTGCAACATCAAACAGATCAGCCTGTTGGCGGGACTAGCCCCGATCGCCGATGATTCGGGTGAACGACAGGGCGTCCGCGTCATCTGGGGCGGACGCTCCCGGGTGCGCCGCGTTCTCTACCTGGCGGCGCTCTCGGCCACGCGCTGCAACGCCGACATGAAAAGTTTCCACGACCGCCTGATCGCCAAGGGCAAGAAGCCCAAATGCGCCCTCATCGCCGTGGCTCGAAAGCTCGTCGTCCTCGCCAACACCCTTATCGCTCAGGACCGCACTTGGGCCACTCACGCTCCAAAACAGGCTTGACCCGAAACACAGATGCTCTCCCGTCAGCGTGACGGCCTTGACCGAACGGTCCTGCTCGGCGCGCCTGAACGCGGCAAGCAGAGCTGCCGCCATCGCGGCATCGAGCGTGTTCAAGCGCTCCGGACGGTTGAGCCGGATCTTGGCAATTCCGTCCGCAACATCAAAAAGTACCGGGTCGTCCGTGCTCATTCGGTGTCTCCTTTGGCTGGCGAGATCGATCGGAGGCGTTCCGTGCCTTGCCATCAGGCCGACTGCCGGCGAGATGGCCCATCGGCTCACGCCGCCGTCGCCGCGAGATCAGGCGTTGTTCGCCCGCGCAAGCGGCGACCGCACTCCGTGGTGGCTCAGTTGCGCGTGGCCGGCGCGCCGGCCGCAACGGCCACCGCCACGACCGGCTTTGTCGTATCCTGGTCCTGCGTCGATGCGGAACGCCGGTGATTGATCAATGCCACCGCAACGGCGCCGACCAGGCCGACCGCCGCGATGACCATGAAGTTCTGCTGCAGCGACAGGTTCAACGAGACCAGCACGCCAATGCCGATCGGGCCTGCGATCGCACCGAAGCGCCCTATGCCCGAAGCGAAACCGACGCCGGTCGACCTGATCGCCGCCGGGTAGAACTGCGCCGTATAGGCATAGGCCAGGATCTGGGTGCCGAGCGTCGATGCGCCGACCACGGCGACCACCAGCAGCAACGGCTGGACGCCATAACCCAGCGCGGTCAAGGAAACGGCCGCGGTCAGGAAACCGCAGAACAGCACCCATTTGATGTTGAGCTTGTCCGAGAGCCAGCCGCCCCCGATCGCGCCGACAATCGCACCACTGTTGAACGCCAGCAGGAAATTCAGCGCGGAGCCCAGGCTGTAGCCGGCCATCGCCATCAATTTGACCAGCCAGGAACTGAGCGCGTAGAGCATGAACAGACAGGTGATGTAAGCAATCCAGAACATCGCCGTGCTGAAGCCGCGGCCCTCCTGGAACAGCCTCGCGACCGGGGCGCCCGCCGCCTTGTCCTCGTCGGGCACCAGGAACTCTTCCTGCGGTCCGAGCTTCAATCCCGGCCGGATCTTGCCGACGACCTCGCGCAGATGCGCGTCGTCCCGGTGCTTGATCAGGAACGGCAGGGATTCCGGCATATATTTCATGATGAACGGGATCAGCAGCACCGGCAGGCCGGCGGCGATGAACACCGTCTGCCACCCATAGGCGTCGATCAGTGTCTTGCCGAGCACGGCGGCAAGGATGCTGCCGACCGCGTAGCCACAGGTCATCACCGTGAAAATCATGCCGCGAACCTTCTTCGGCGAATATTCGGTGATCTGAGCGGCCGCGGCTGGAATGGCCCCGCCGATGCCAAGGCCAGCCAGGAACCGCATGACGCTGAAGGTAACGGGATCGCTGGTGAACCCGGCGGCCGCGGTGAAGACGCTGAAGAACAAGACGCTGAGCGAGAGGCCAACCCGGCGTCCGTATCGGTCGGCCACCCAGCCGAGACCCATTGCCCCGAACATCATGCCGAACAAGGCGGAACTCAGCATGAAGCCCGCCTGTGTCGCGTCGACGGCCATGTCCTTCATGATATTGGGCAGCGCAATGCCGCCAACGGCCAGGTCATAGCCGTCGAACACGATAATCACGAAACACCACACCAGAACCGTGGTGTGAAAGCGGTTCCAGGTCGCCTCGTCGGCCAGCCTGTGAACGTCGATGCGATGCACCATGGTGGTCCCTCTCCTTTTTCTGTTTCGCTCGATCTTGTCGTTGTCGATGCCGGTCGCCGGGCACGTGCCGGAACGTCTCTGACAACCCCGCCGCGCCGGCGCCTGCATTTGCCGAGCAGATCGGCGAAGGCATCGTCTCGGCACACAGCCCCTCAGAGCTGGGCTGGGTCGAGGCAAGGGGGTGCCGAGCACCGCCGGACCCGTTCGGATACGAGCGAAGCGTTCGTCAGTGCGCCGGTGTCGTCGTTTTGGTCAGTCTTCGAACCCGAAGGACACCTTCACGCCTTGCTGAAATAGTCGCCGAAACGCATGCGCAGTTCGGCCTTTTTGATCTTGCCGGTGCTGGTCATCGGCAGTTCGTCCACGAACAGCACGACCTTCGGAACCTGGAAGCTGCCGAGATGCCGCTTGCAGTGATCGAGCATGGCTTTCTCGTCCACCTCCCCGCCCGGCTTGAGCTTGACGACAGCCGCGATCGCCTCGCCCCAATAGGGATGCGGCAGGCCGATAGCCACGCCGAGCAGAACCGCCGAATGCGCCAGAAGCGCCTCCTCGATTTTGATCGAGGGCACGTTCTCGCCGCCGGTCTTGATCATGTCCTTCTTGCGGTCGAGGAACAGAACCTCGCCATGCTCGTCCATGAGCCCGAGGTCGCCCGTATGATGCCAGCCGAACTGCCGGGTTTCGGCTGTCGCCTCAGGGTTCTTGTAATAGCCGAGCATGACGTTCGGTCCGCGATGAACGATTTCGCCGGCCACGCCGCGCGGCAGGACGTTGCCGGCCTCGTCCATGATGGCGGTTTCGTCGATCAGCGCCGACTCGCCCCAATAATTGCCGAAACGGGCGAGCTGACGGTCGGGTTGGGCCGAGGTCGTGCACGGGTAGATCTCGGTCTGGCCGCCGAGCATGTAAAAGGTCGGACAGAACTCGTTGACCAGCCGGGTGATCAGCGACTGCGAGATCGGCGCCATCGCGTAGATGCATTTTCTGATGCTGCCGAGATCGTAGTTCGCGCGCCGGGGGTGATCCAGCATCGCCCCGTACATGACCGGCAGGCCGACGACGACCGTCAAACCTTCGCGCTCGATGGTTTGCAGCATCACCTCCGGGTCGAAACCCCGCATCAAGGCGATCTTGCCGCCGACCACAAAGAGCGTGACGATCATGATCTGCTGACCGCAGTGAAACATCGGCAACGCGCCTGTCGCGGATTCGTTGCGGTCAAAGCCCCATTCGATGGCGTTGCTCATGGCCGTCATGACGACAGAGAGATGGCTGTGCATGACGCCTTTCGGGCGCGAGGTGGTGCCGCTCGTGTACATGATGAGAGCCAGATCGCGCTCGTCGATGTCGACCTCCGGCGGCTCCGACGACTGGCCTTTCAGCACCTGCTCCAGCGTCGGCAAGTCAGGGTCGATGGCAACGCCGGCGAGACTGTTGATGATGAGCGGGAGCCGAAGTTCGGCCAGCATGGCGCTGCGCGCCGGCTGCGCGTAGAGATCGTCGTCGATGACGACCAGCGACACCCCGGCATGGGTCAGGATGTAATTCATGTCGTCGCGCGGCAGCATGGTGTTCATCGGCACCCAGACGAGCCCGGCCTTGTGGATGCCGAACAGGACAGCCGCAAACGCCGTCGAGTTGCCGAGGATCGTCGAGACCTTGTCGCCTTGCCTGAGGCCGCGCGACAGAAAATGGTTGGCGCAGCGATTGGCCATCTCGTCGAGCTCGCGATAGGTCGTGTGCTTGCCGGCGTCGGCCAACGCGACCTTGTCCGGAAATCGTCGCGCGGCGCGCTGCAGCACATCGCCGATTGCCACGCGACCGATCCGGCCGGCCCCCGGAACGCCTTCGATTTCGCTTGCACGTGCCATGACCATCCTCCCTTTGTCGCCGCGTCCACGGTTCTCGCGTCGGAGGCCGCCCATGCCCGGGCAATGCTTCGCCGGCGCCCCGGAGGCCCCCCGGGATCGACGCGTCCGCGTGCATCGTCCGACGACGTCGCGGTCTGGCACGACAGAAACCTGGTCGAACCAGTCGCGATTTCCGACATCAATTTCGGCAAAGATCGCGTGCCGGGCGCGCCCTGAGCCGTCAGCCAGCCTGGCCCGACATGATCGAGCGGCATTCAGGACGACGGCAATTTAGACGCTCTCCGACGGGTGCCACTTGCGTAAAGAGGCTGCCTGATCAGTTCGTCGGGCTCGCTGGCGAATATCGGACATCCGTGTCCGCTGCTCGGGCGACCGCGTCGAGGCCGGTTCATCACGCGTGCCTGCCCCCGGCCCTGCGGGCAAGCCGCCACGAAGCACAAGGGGCCACCGCTCGGGCGCCATGTCGCCCGGCTATTCCAAGGACGCAAGCCCGAGGCCGGCGCGGGACCGTTCGGGCGCCATGTCGCCCGGCTATTCCAAGGACGCAAGCCCGAGGCCGGCGCGGGACCGTCACCGCCCCCGCGCCAGCCTCGCGTCATGGCCTCCGCTCAAGGCGTGGCGACATAGCCGTCGCGCCGCGGATCGGCGGCGCCGGTGAAGAGACCGGTGGCGGGATCGACCGCGACCGCCTGCATGCCACCGACCTTCATGGTCCAGCCTTCGTCGAAAGCCTCGATCTCATGGCCGCGCGCCGCGAGGCCGGCGACCACCTCCGGCGCCACCCGGTTCTCGGTCTGGACGAAACGGCCGTCCCAGAGCCGCGCCCGCGGCGCCTCGATCGCCTCCTGCAGAGGCAGGCCGAAATCGACATGGTGGACGAAGGCCTGCGCCTGGGTCTGCAGGATGCCGTAGCTGCCCGGCGTACCGAGCGCCAGGACCGGCTTGCCGTCGCGCGTCGAGATCGACGGCGACATGCACATGAGCAGGTCGCCGCCCGGCCGCGAGCGGTTCGGGCTATCCGGCTGGACATCGGCCCAATAGAGGAAGTTGTTGAGGCAAAGGCCGGTGCCTGGCACCACGACGCCGCTGCCGAAGGGGCTGCCCAGGCTCTGGGTGATGCAGATCATGTTGCCTTCGCGGTCGGCGATCGAGAAGGAGGTGGTGTGGGCGGGGTCCTCGGCCGCCTGCGCCATCCATTGCTCCGTTGGCCCTGATATCGGCGCGCCGTCGCGAACCCGGGCGCGCAGCCGCTCGATCGAGGCATCCGACAGGAGCTCGGCAAGCTTGTCCGCCGGCGGATTGTTGTGGGCGATCCGCAGCCCGGCGGCGAGCCGGATGGCGCGATAGACCTGGTCGAGGTGATCGACGCCGTTATGGGCCGAGGCCTTGAAATCGAGGCCTTCGAGGATGCGCAGGGTCAGCAGGAACTGGAACCCTTCGCAGGGCGGCGGCGGCACGTGAACCGTCAGGTCGCGGTAGCGCGCCGGCAACGGCTCGCGCCAGACCGGCTTGAAATCGGCGAGGTCGGCCAGCGTCATCGCGCCGCCGAGGCTCGCCAGATGTGCGACGATGCGGGCGCCGAGCTCGCCGCCATAAAGATGTCCCGGACCCTTGGTGGCCAGGGCGCGCAAGGTGGCGCCGAGATCGGGCTGGCGCAGCACCGCGCCGACCGCCACGTCGCCGGCCGGCAGATAGGCCTTGGCCCAATTGTCGTAGAGCGCCGGATAGGCTTTCAGAAGCGGCGCCTGCTCGACGATCTCGGCGACGCCGAATTCGGCCAGGCCGAAACCGTCCTCGGCGAGCGCGATGGCCGGCGCGAAGATCTCCGACAGCGGCTTGCGGCCATAGGTCCGGACGAGCTCGCACCAGCCGGCGAGATTGCCCGGCGTGCCGACCGGCAGGGCGCCGCGCTCCAGCTCGGCGCGTTCGCGAAACCGGTCGACCGGAAAGGCCGAGGGGATCTTCGGCACGAAATCCAGCACGCGCACGCGCTTTTCGGCCGCGACCCACATGGTCGCCAGTCCCTCCCCGGCGAGGCTGGACATGAAGGGTTCGACGACGTTCAGCGCCGCCGCGGTCGCCGCCGCCGCATCGAAGGCATTGCCGCCATCAGCCAGCATGCGCGCGCCGGCCTGGGCCGCGTGAGGATGCGCCGCGGCCACCATGCCGTGAAGCGATGTGATTGTCGGTCGCAGTCCGTGCATTCCTTGATCCCCCGATGCCAAAGCGTCGAAGGCGATCATAACCAGCGGTTGCCGCGGCGCCTCTCCTTTGGCGGCAGAGCTCGCATGCGGCGACCGAACAAGGCCGAGGCAAAAAATGATGAGCCAGCGTGTCGGAACGCCGTCAGTTCAGCGCGAACCACAATTTCGCGACGACGGTCGCGCTGCACCAGCGCGAGGCGAGACCTTCAGGGTTGGTCACCGGGTCGATGCGTCCGCCGCGTGCGGCATTGGGGTCGCCGGTCAGGACGAAGCAGTTCTCCCTCGACAGGTTGGTGTCGTAATAGCGCAGGTCCAGGTTGACGCGCCCGTGGGTGAACGTCACTCCGGCGTTCCAAGTGAGGTAGGACGGGAACGGATAACCGCCTGATGCGGCCGGTTGATTGCCGAACCAGGAATAGCCGGCGCCGCCGGTCAGCGTCGCCGTGACGTCCGGCGGCAGCATGGCGCCCGGCAGGTCGACAGCCATGCCGAAGGCCGCATATTTGCTCCAGGAGCCGCTGTTCGAGACGTTTGGCGCATAAGCGAAGCCGGCGGCGACGCGCAGCACATCGCCGATCTTGGTGTCGGCACGCGCGATGACTTCCCAATAATTCATGTGGGTCGCCTCGATAACCTGCTTCTCATTGGGATAGAGAAAATAGTTCCAGCTGAAGTCGAACGCGATAGAGCCCAATTTCGGACGGAGGCCGCCGCTCACCGTGACTTCGGCAGCGGGCTGGCTCGGCATCCTGACGCTGGTGATGGTGGCGCCAACATAGGCCAGGCCGAAGGCGGCTTCGAAGGCGGCACCGAATGCCGGCTTTCGGTCGGAGAGCGTCGTGCCCCGGTAGATATAGTCGGAGGCAAAGCCGGCACGAAAACTGAACTCGACCGGGCCTGCGGCGCGGCCCGGCGCGGGACCCGCGCGGATCGGTGCTTCGGCCGCGGGGCCTCCGCGGGCGCCGAGACCGATGGAACCGACCGGACTGTAATCGGCCGTCTGGGCGCGCGCCGAACCGCCGATGGCGAGCCACACCGCGACCGGCGCAGCGATTACCGCCGCACGCCCGCCGGCACGACCGCGCCTGGCCAGAACCTCCGATCGCAAGCTGCACTCCTCCGGCGCCTTCGCCCGTCTTGATCCGCCGCTCGCTCCTCGCCCAAGGTTTTCACGTCGCGCGGCTGCTGTAAACGCGCGGCGGCGTTCGACCGGTCGGCGGAAGGCCGACGGCCGACGGGAGGAGGCAATGCGGTGCAATGGGCTCAGGTCGGACGCTTGTGCCGCTTTGGCCGAAATGCCAGGGCGATGCAGTCGCAGCAAGGCCCGGCCCGTGGCCGGACCGGGCCTGTCCGATCAATCGGCTTGTCTGATAGATCGGGTATCTGCCGCATGGTATCGTCGCGGACGCGTGCGCCGCGAACATCAGGCAGGACCGCACCACCCATGTCGGAATTGTCAGTCGAGCTCCTGCTGCAGACAGCGACCGTCACGATCCGGGACGTCGTCTGCCGTGGCGAATGCCGCCACCAGAGCGCCGAAGAATGCGCCGGCGCCACCCATCTGGTGTTCCCTTATCGCGGCGTCTACGTGCGCCATGTCGGCCGCAACGACGCGGTGGCCGAAGCCAATCAGGTGCTGTTCTTCAACGCGGCCGAGAGCTATCGCATCAGCCATCCTGTCGAAGGCGGCGACGCTTGCCTGTCGGTCTCGATCGACGAGCCCCTGCTGCGTGAGCTGGCGCCGAAGGAACAATTGCGCGAGGGCACCGTCCTGGCGTTTCGCCGCCAGCGCCGGCGCATCGATCCGCGCGCGCAGGCGCTGGTCGCCCTGCTCAGGCACAGCTTGCACCGCAAGGTCGTCGAAACCCTGGAAGCGGAAACCCTGGCGCTGACGCTGGTGCGGCGCTCGCTCGGCGAGCGGACGTCGCATGCGGCGAGCGCCAGTTTCGGCCTGCAGAAACTCGTCGACCGCGCCAAGCTGGTGCTGTCATCCGATCTGGCGCGGCGCTGGACGCTGGCTGAGATCGCCGCGGAGGTCGGCGTCTCGCCGGTCTACCTCACGCAGGTGTTCCAGCAGGTCGAGGCCATGCCGCTCTACCGCTACCAGCTGCGCCTGCGGCTGGCACGGGCGCTGCACCAGCTCAATCAATATGACGACCTGACCGCGCTCGGGCTGGATCTCGGCTTTTCCAGCCACAGCCATTTCAGCTCCGCCTTCCGGCAAGCCTATGGCCGGACGCCGGCGGAATTCCAGCGCTCGGTCCATCTGCGCTGACGGCAGCCCCCTGATCGCCGGGCGCCAGGCAGGTCGCTAAAGATTTCGACAGCGGCCGCCGCCGCCAGAATGGCCTCCTGTCTCCGCCCCGATATCGGGCCTGCAAGGAGACAGACCATGACCATGATTACCGCCACCCTCGCCTCCGCCCTTTTCGCGGCGGTCGCCGGCGCGCGTCGTCTGGTCGACGCGCTCACGTCCTGGCGTCAGTCGCGGCGGGATTACCGGGTGCTCTACGAGATGGACGACAGGACGCTCGGCGATCTCGGGCTGACGCGGAGCGACCTGCGCGACGCGACGGCGGTCGACTATTTCGACGATCCGACCTTGATCCTCGCCGCCCGCGCCATCGAGCGCAGCGGTCGACCGGTCGCCGCAAGCCCGGCTATTGCCGCCGGCCCGTCGATCAAAGCCGAGGCCTGCACCAGGACCGCAGTCGCGACGGGCACCGCGATCCCTTGCAATTGAGGCCTCGCCGCGGGGCAATTGCCCGTCGCCCGCCGTTTGTCCGGAGGGCGCGCTTGACCCCTCAGCCGCGCCATCCTGACGACCTCGAGCCGCCGTGGGTTTCACGGCGGCTCGTTTTTTTGGGGCTGGCTTGGACGGCGCGGCCGAGGGGCGAACAGATCGCTAAAGATTCTGACAGCGGCGGCGATCCCGCAATGCTCTGTCTATCCCGACCCGGAATGTCGGGCGTTCAAGGAGATCTGGATCATGACCGCGAAAACCTGTGCGGCCTGCGACTGCGAACTCGATGCCAATCCTATTCAAGTGAAGATCGGCGGCAATACCGTGGAGGTCTGTTGCGAGGAATGCGCCCAGGCGCTGAAAGAAGCCGACGGCGCGACGGGCCGGCAACCCGGAAAGGAATGAGTGATGCATTCCGATCGGGTTGCGGCACCAAAACGCAGCATCGCCACGCCTTCGGGCCGCATCAGCTACGCCGAAGCGGGCGTCGGTCCGGTCGCTTTGTTCGTGCATGGCGTGCTGCTCAACGGCCACCTGTGGCGGCATCAGCTGGCGGAACTTTCCGACCTGCGCCGCTGCATCGCGCTGGATCTGCTGGCGCATGGCGACACCGAGATCACGCCGGGCCAGGACGTGTCGGTGACCGCTTGCGCCACCATGGTGGGCGAGTTTCTCGACGCTCTCGGGATCGACCAGGTCGACCTCATTGGCAATGACAGCGGCGGCGGCATCGCGCAGATCTTCGCGGCGCTGAACCCGGCGCGCGTCCGCAGCCTGACGCTCACCGACTGCGACGCGCATGACAACTGGCCGCCGGAGGCGTTCAAGCCCTTCCTCGCCATGGCGGCGGCCGGTGGCCTGCCCGGCGCCCTCGGCGGCATGCTGGCGGACAAGCACGTCTACCGTTCGGCCGGGGGGCTGGGTCCGGCCTATCAACATCCCGATGAGGTGTCCGACGAGGCTATCGAAACCTATCTGCGACCGCTGGTCCGGACGGCGCAGCGCACCGACGACTTTCAACGCTTTCTGGCGGCGTTCGACAGCAAACACACGTTGGCCGTGGCAACGGCCCTGCGCAGGCTGACGGCGCCGACATTGATCGTCTGGGGCACGGACGACGTCTATTTCGACGTCAAATGGTCACGCTGGCTGGCCGAAGCGATCCCCGGCACACGCCGGCGCGTCGAACTCGACGGCGCAAGGCTGTTTTTCCCCGAGGAACGCGCGGCGGAGTTCAACCGGGAACTGCGCGCCCACTGGCTGGCCAAGGCGTAGATCGCCAACCTGCGAAAGCCCGGCCGCCACCAAGGCCGTCATGCCGCGAACCGGCCCGGTGGGGAACTCCCCGCCGGGTCGTTCCGTTTTGCAGTTGCTTCCGGATCGTCCCGGACGTATGTATCTACATCATATGTAGATACATGGATCGACGCCCGGCAAGGCCACGATCCCGACCGGAGCGGCCGTCATGATGGATTTGCGGCGCGACATCCTCGACTGCATCGGCGGCACATCGCTGCTCCCCTTGCGCAAGGTCGCGCCTCGGAACAGCGCGCGCATCCTGCTGAAACTGGAAAACGAGAACCCGACGGGCAGCATGAAGGACCGCATGGCGCTTGCCATGATCGCAGCGGCCGAGGCCGACGGACGTCTCGCGGCGGGCGGTTCGGTTGTCGAATATACCGGCGGCAGCACCGGCGTTTCCCTGTCGCTCGTCTGCGCGGTCAAGGGATATCCGCTGCATATCGTGACATCGGACGCCTTCGCCCAGGAAAAGCGCGATCACATGCAAATTCTGGGGGCAAGGCTCGAGATCGTGCCGAGCGAAAGCGGCCGCATGACCGCGACGCTGACCCGCGACATGATCGAGGCGGCCCGGGTGATCGCCGCGGACACCGGCGGCTTCTGGACCGACCAGATGAACAACACCGACCAGGTCGCCGCCTATCATGCCATGGCCGAGGAAATCTGGGTTCAGACCGGCGGGCGGATCGACGGCTTTGTCCAGAGCGTCGGCACCGCGGCCTCGTTGCGCGGCACGGGAGAGGCCCTGCGCCGCCATGACGACCGGATCCGGCTGGTCGCCGTGGAGCCCGCGGAATCCCCGGTTCTGTCCGAAGGCCGGACCGGCGCCCATAAGATCGACGGCATCGGTGCCGGCTATGTCGTGCCGCTCTGGCGCGCCGATATCGCGGACCAGATCGAACAGGTTTCCACCGACGAAGCCGCGGCCATGGCCATGCGGCTCGCCCGCGAAGAAGGCCTGTTCGCCGGCACCTCCACCGGCGCCAATGTCGTCGCCGCCTTGCGGCTGGCCGAAAGCCTGGGGCCCGACGCGACCATCGTCACCGTCATGTGCGATACCGGCATGAAATATCTCAGCCGGCGCTAGGACGGCCGCAACGGCCGCCGCCGCTCAGGCCGCTTTCGCGAGCGCCGGCATTTGCCCGGCAACGGCGCGAACCTTGCGCGGGGCCGCCATCCAGATCGCCGCGGCTGAAAGCGCGCTCAATCCGATGCCGATCAGGAAGGCCAGCGTATAATTGCCGAAGACGTCGTGCAGCACGCCGGTGAGCCAGGGCCCGGCCGCGCCGCCGCCCAGCGCGACAAACATCACGGTGCCGAAGATCGTGCCGAAATTCCGGCCCTGGAAGATTTCAGCGACGACCGCCCCCATGATCGAAGTCAGGCCATAGCCGAGAAAACCCTGGGCAAAGACCATCAGATAGAGCAGTGGCAAGGTCGGGCTATATTGCAGGGCGATCAGGATGGCGAAGCAGATCGCAAATCCGAGCGTCGAAATGGTCCAGACCCATTCCCGGCCGACCCGGTCGGAAAAATGCCCCAGCGCGATCTGTCCGGGTATGCCGATCAGGCTGACCAGGCCCAGCGCCCAGGCCGCCAATGTCGAGGAGAAGCCGATCTCGACCAGATATTTGGTCTGGTGCACCTGGACCGCATACCAGACATAAAGGCCGCAGAAATAGCCGAGCGCCAGCCACCAGAACCTGGTGGTCCTGACCGCGCGGGCGAGCGTCCAGTCGACCGCGGCCCAGGCCGGATCGACGACGTTCGAGGGTGGCGCGACCGCCGTGGCGCTCGCCGGACCATCGCCGTCGGGTTGGAGGCCCATGTCTTCGGGGCGCTTGCGCAGCAGGAAATTGAGCGGCGCCAGCACGACGAGTACTATGATACCCATGGTTGTACTGGCCGAGCGCCAACCGGCCTGGTCGATCACCAGCTGGACCCAGGGCAGCAAGGTGATCGAGCCGATGCCGACGCCGGCGAAGGCGAGGCCGACCGCCAGCCCGCGCCGCTTGACGAACCAGTTGGGCAGATAGAGCGACTGGCCGGAATATCCGAGGCAGACGCTGCCGCTGCCGACCAGGACGCCAATGGTGACGTAGAGGTGCCAGGGTTGCGTGGTCAGCGGCGCCAGCAGCAGGCCGGCCCCCATCAGGACGACGCCGATCTCCATCACCGTGCGCGGACCGGTGCGGTCCATCAGCTTGCCCATCAGCGGGCTCAAGACCGCCGAGACCAGGAAGCCGAACGAGAAGGCGCCGGCGGTAACGCCACGCTCCCAGCCGAATTCATCGATGATCGGCGAAAAGAACAAGGAGAAGGACGTGCGGGCATTCACGCCGATGCCCATGGTGATGAAGGTTACGGCGACAATGATCCAGCCGTAATAGAATGGCAGGCGGCGCATGTGGAATTCCTGGCGATCCGAGTCGCCTGATAGCAGCGGACGGCACTATGGCGGCTGCGTGCCACATGAGAAAGCGCGCCGGCGCTTATCCGCCAGTCGTGCCGACCGGCGCCGCGCAACCGCCCGCCTCCAGGGCGCGAGCTTGGTGCTTCCAAACCCCAACCCGCAGGTGCGCGCCAGCCGTGGCTAGACAGTATTGCCGAGACCAAATTCGGTTCATTGCCGGCGATTCATTGGCCAAGTACATCCCTCGGTTGTAGTATCACGAACCCTGTGCCATGGTGACTGTGCATTGCTGTCACTCCTCTACTGAGGGGTGAAACTCGACCTTACCTGTCATCCGATTGATCCATTCAGGGCGCGACGCGCGAGCTTGGCCCTGGCCATCAAGCCGGCCGGGTCGCGCGCCGTCACGTTGCTGAAGAAGTCCGACAGAACGTCGCGTCTTCACTGGAAACAGCCGTTGACTATCGTGATCGAGCATTCCGGTGAATGACCTGTTCCTCGGCGTCAACAGATCCTTTCGGACCTTGCCTGACCTGCTCGACAGCGTGATGCGCGCCCTCACCGAGCGCGCCGGCCTGGTCAGCGCGTCGGTGGTGCTACGCCAGGGCGGCGCGCTCGACGTGCGCCGCGAGGGCCGCACGATCGTCTCCGAATGGACCACCCGACCGCGGGCCGCCGCCCCGTCGGCGCCGCCGCCACGGACCCGATCGGTCGACGATGCCGTCCACGCGGCCGAATGGTTCGGCGTCGAGCGCCCCATCCCGCCCCCGCCCGCCGCGCGCGCGGTCCACGGCAAGGCCGGGCGTATCCTGCCGCTGGCCTATGCCGACACGCCGATCGGGGAATTGCAGCTGATCGGGCGCACCGCCGGCGACGCCAAGGGTCCGCCCCAACCCTGGCTGGCCGGCTTCGCGCGGCAGCTTGCCTTCCTGATCATGCGCTACGAAGTGGAGGTCTGGGCCAACCGGCGGCTCGGCGCCTCGATGCGGCTGGTCGGCATGGGCCGGGTGCTGCAGGACCTCGAGACCCACCTGGAGCGTGCCGCCCGCACCGACCTGCCGGTCCTGCTCACCGGCGAATTCGGCACCGAAAAGCCGCAACTGGCGGCAACGATCCACTATGGCAGCGCCCGGCGCGACCAGCCCTTCGTCGAGGTCAACTGCGCGGAGCCCCTCGGCTCGCCGGTCGAGTGGTTCGAAAAGGCGGCCGGCGGCACGGTGTTCCTCAGCGGGATCGACGAGTTGCCGCCGGCCTTGCAGAGACGCCTGCCCTTGACCATGCGTTCGTCGCTTGGCCAGTGGCTGGCCGATGCGGCGGCCCCCGACGTCCGGGTGATCGCCGCCAGCACCGCCGACCTGCGCGAGCGGGTGCGCGACGGCCGTTTCTCGCAGGCGCTGCTCGCCGAACTCGACTTCCTTTCGATCGCCGCGCCACCGCTGCGCGACCGGCCCGAGGACATGGAGGCGCTGGTGGCCGCGGCCTTCGAGCGGCGCGGCTTTTCCCCCGCCGACAAGCGCAGCGATGCGCTGCTGGCGGCCTGCCGCGCCTATGCCTGGCCGGAAAACCTGTTCGAGCTCGAACGGGTCGTGGCGCGACTGGCTGTCATGACCGACGGCCGGCCGATCGAACGCGACGACATCCTGCGCCATACCCCCTGGATCGCTTCGGCCCCGCCGCTGCGGCCGCGACCGCAGAAGGCCACCGCCTTCCAGGAGGCGCCGGCGCGGCCGTTCGAATACGCGCCGTCAGGCGGACTGGATCGCTGGGTGCATTGCGCGCTCAACAAGGACACGGCCGAGCTGGAGCGGCTGCACGACGCGCTGCGCAAGGCACTGCTCTATCTCGGCGACCACTACGCCGAACCGATTTCGCTGGGCCAGCTGGCGCGTCAGGCCCATGTCAGCCAGTCGCATCTGAGTTTCCTGTTCCGCAGCGCCCTGGACACCCAGTTCAAGACGCTGCTCGGCCGGATCCGAATCCACAAGGCCAAGGAGATCCTCGCCACCCAGATGCGCCGGCAGATCACCGACGTGGCGATGAGCGTCGGCTTCACCGATCTCAGCCATTTCGAGAAGAGCTTTCGGCGCATGGTCGGCCAGACCCCGCGCGAATTCCGCCGCGGCAGGGCCGGGGTGGATGGGGCGCGATGACGTTTGGAGGACCGCTCGCTGTGAGCGATTGGGTTGAAGTCGTGGATGGCCGGGACAAGCCCGGCCAAGACGAGGGCTGTTCCCTGGCAACGGCCTCTCGATCGACCCCGCGCGGGCCGTAGCCCAGTACACCGAGAGGTCAACACATCGTGCTGCCCGGGCTTGTCCCGGGCATCCACGAATTGTTCGCTCCGTACCGACCGGTCAAGGTCGCGGCGCAGCAGTATTATGCGTGACGCAATTCCTTGGCCTGAGGCGACAAACGGTCAGATCCTACTGCTGCAGGTAGTTGACCTGCGGATCGAGTTGCTGGACCACCGCCTGGCCTGCCTGGCTCTGCAGGATGTCGAGAACCTCGTCGACGTCCTGCGACGACATGTGGTGCACCACATTGATGCGCGCGGCCACCGGCGCCGGCACCGGCGCGGCCGACAGGTCGGTGTCCAGGGTAAGGCTCTGGTCGCCGGAATCATAGACCGTGAACGGCGTCGGGCAGCGCGCAAGCCCGGTGAACAGCGCCAGGACATTGCAGCGGTACGGGTTGAAATGCAGCCAGAGCTGCTGGAACGTCGCGTTGGCAGGCGGCGGGCGCTCTATCTGGTATTGCGGCGCGGTCAGGATCTGCACGGCTCGCGCCGTGACCATGGCCTGCACCTGGTCGCGGTTGAAATTGGCAAACTGTGCCGGCACATAACCGAGGATGGCGCGTTCCGCCGGACCGATATTGCCTGGCAGGGTCGAGAAGATGAGCGCCCGCAGCTGCCCCCAGATGGTCTGGCTGTTGCCATAGGCCGTGTAGAAGATCTGGCCGATCTCCCAGAAGGTGAAGAAGGCCGAGACGGCGTCGAGATCCCCCGGATTGCGCACGAGATAGCCGGCGATCTCCTCCTGCGTGGAATGCTGCACCTCCGGCAGGTGGCTGAGGCCGGTCACGCCGCGCGTGATCACCGTCATCTCGTCATTGATCTCGGCGCGGATCGCGTTGCGGTCGCGTGCCGCGAGATCGTCCTTGATCCGCCCCCAGAGATCCCTGGTCATGATCACTTCGGTGATGCTGTAGACGTTGGAATAGAGCACTCCGTCCTCGGCGCAGAGAGCCGCAAAGGTCGGCAGCAGCGCGGTGGAGACGCAGAAGTCGAGCACGAGGATGCGCGCGCGTAGGCCCGAGCGCCGCATCGGCTCGACGAGATAGGTCTGCAGGTCGGCGGCCGACCACTGGCCGAACTGGCCGGCGCCGCCGACGATGCCGCCGTGGTCCTGGTTGAGCACCAGGAGATCAAGCGTGCGGTCCTGGTCGCTTCTCGGCAAGGTGAGCGCCTGGCGCAAGGCCTCCCGGTTGCCGGTCATGGTGATCTTGTAGGCCGTGCCGTCCTGATAGTAGCTGGCCGGGTAATCGGCCTTCGGGCCGATGGCCATGGCCGCGCTGCTGATCATCAGATGCCGGCCGAAGGGTGCCGGCGGCGGCTCCGGGTTCTCCGCGCGCAGCAGGATTTCGGTGAGCGCGGCGGTGGTCTCCTTCAGCCGGGCGCGCGCCCCGAACTCCTCGACCGCCGCCGAGCGGCCGCGATATTCCATGATCAGGTCACGCAGGCCCAGCGTCGGATGATCCCAGATATAGGCCAGCAGCGGCCAGATGCCGGGCCTGGCGACACCGATCGTGATCACCAGCGGCGCATATTTGAACGGCTTGATCTCCACCTCGCTCGGCCAGAACAACCGCAGCGGGCCGGCCGGATCCATCGGCGCGACCTCGACGAAGGTGCCGGGATATTCGTCGAGATATTCGGTGACCAGCGGCGCGACCAATTGCATCACGATCGCGGGATTGGCCTCGGGGTTGTAGGCATAGATGCGCAGGGATGCGACATCGACGGGCTGGAGCTCGCCCGGCCGGGGGAACTTGGTGTAGTCGGCATGAAGGAAGGCGGCCAGGCTGCCGGTCACCGCGATCTGCGCCTCCAGCTCCTCTCCCGGCGAGAACACCGAGGCGGCGTAGATCGACTGGATGAACTTGCCGATGAGCGCCTGCTGCTCCTCCATGAACTTGCCGCGCGCCTCGAAATGGGCGCTCATCGCCTTGGAAATCCACTGCGCATAACCGACGGCGTCGGACAGCAGCCGATAGGCCGGTCGCCATTGCGCATAACCGCGGATGGCATCGTTGAGATCGGCGGGATATTGCGCGAGCTCAGCGGCATTGCCGAGGTTGCCGGCAAAAAGTCCGTCGAAACACGCGGCCAGGTTCGGATCGAGATCCAGGGCGTAGGCCCGGCAGAACTGGCTGAGAATGCAGATCAGGGCCCGCTTGACCGCCAGGTCGTGCACCTGATCGATCGCGGCCAGAGACTGGGCCAGCAGGTCGGCCGGAATGTGATGCCGTTCCTCCTGGATCGCCGCCTCGAGGCCCGCGTCGGGCAAGGTCAGGATGGTATAGAGGCGCTCGATGCGGGCGGGCGCCTTGCCCATCGACGGCGACAGGCCGGTGAACACCTCGCGCACCAGCATCAGATATTCGTTGATGTAGTAGAGATAGCCCGGATAGGGCATGCCGTCGGCGGCGATCAGCAGCTTGCCGTTCAACTGGGCCCATTGCTCCATCGCCTCGACGGTGTCGTTGCGCGGCAGGCCGACATCGATCAGTTCGGCCTTGCAGTTCATCCGATAGCGCTCGGCGATCTGCTCGTCGTCGGCAACCGGCGTGTCGGGGTCGAGAGGCTGAGGGCCGGGATCGACCACGACCGGGGCCGGCAGCGCGACGGTGTCGAGTTCATCCTGGAAGGTCGTCGCCTCGTGCTGCATCAGCACATAGAGCTCGCGCTTGAAGCCCTGCAGCGCCAGCAGCACCGCGTTCTGGATGTCCTGGAACAGTTGATACCATTGTGCCGCCGGCAGGTTCGGATTGATGACGATCTGGGTGTCCCAGTCGTTCTCGCCGGTCTGGGGTTGTCCTTCGAGATATTTGATCGCGCGCCCGCCCTTCAGGAAGAACAGGGTATTGCCCGAGGGATCGACGATCTGCATCAGCGCGTTCAATTCGAGCAGCTTGTCGCGCAGCCAGGTCGAAAGCCAGGGATGACCGTTGGCGATGAGCTTGGTCAGCTGTTTGCTCGCCGCCGTCGCATCGCCCGAGCGGATGATCTCGCTGGACTCGATCCGGTAGCGCACCAGGAGCCGGAACAGATAGAAGCCCTCGATGGCGTAGAACATCTGGACGGCCGAGACGCTCTTCTCGAAAGTCTCTTCGAGCGCCGCCGAACCCGTGTCGAGCTGCTTCCAGGCGGCCTCGAACTGCTGCCAGTTGGCGGCCCGGCGGATCCGCCGATCCAGGCCGGCGAACTCGCGGATCGCCGTGTCGAGGATCGGCGCGCCCCAGCGCCCTGATCCCGGAATGGTGAAGAACGAGCCCAATACGACGTCGAATTCACGCAGGACCAGGAGCAGCGACCGACGCACGTCCTCCGGATCGGCCTGGGCCTGAATGCTTTCGGCCAGGGGCCGCAAGGCCTTGCGGGCGTGCCGCAGGCGATCCTCCATGATCGGGAACCGCTCGCCGCGATACTCGCCGCCGCGCGGCACGCCGAGCAGCCGCGGGGGGCCGGCGTCGAACAGGAAGAACTCGCCCATCGCCCGGGACTCGACCTCCTTGCGCTGGTCGGGATCGACGATCCCGCGCACCGCGTCGTGGACGATGCCCTGGTATTCGTTCTCGAGCGCCTGCATCGGGTGCACGGCGGCCGCTTTCCAGATCAACGCCTGGTCCCGTTGATTGGCCAGCGCAATGGTCTGGCCCGGCATCGACGGGGCGATCTCGGCCACGTAGCGCAGGCAACTCCAGGCGGTGGCCGGCCCGTGCTGGCGCTTGGCAGGAGGAGCAACGACCTGGAACGGGCGCAAGCGCTTCGGCATCGGCTGTTCTCGCCTGGGCTGGATCACTGGCGTGCGGCACGTCCAGTCGCGACCGGGCCGCTGAACCGCCGACGAGGTTTCGCGTTGTGTCGCCGGGACGCGCGGCCGTTACTGCGTCTGGGCGATGATGTGGTCGGTGGCAGCCACCGCCTCGGTCGCCTTCAGCTGCGCGATGTCGACCGCTTTTTCCTGGGCGGCCTGGGCGGCATGAACCGCGCGCTCGGCGATCGCCTCGGCCTGGTCGACCACCCGCTCGATGGTGAGATCCGTGTGATGGACCGCGCGCTCGGCGATCGCCTCGGCGCGTTCGCCGCGCGAGCGCTCACCCGGCACCAGCCGGCCTCCCCCAGGGAGGCCTCGCGCACGGCTTCGGTCGCGACCGCCTCGGCCTCGCGCGCCCGGATCTGGGCGAGTTCGGCGATCTCCTCCGGCGGCAGGCTGCTGACGGGGATCACCCGCTCGATCGGGGCGCGACGGGCCAGTCTCGGCTTGCGGAGCTTGGGCATTAGACTTTCTCCATGGAGGCTTCGGCGCGGCCGTGACCCGCGCCCGTTGCCGGCTTGCGTTTGGGTTTGCGTCGGAAGCCGTTCAGGGTGATCAGGCCCGCCGAGGTCAGCTGAAGCTCCGCCTCGTGGTCGCTGCCTTCGATCGGAAAGATGCAGCTGGCGCCGTCCTGCGCCATCAGGCCGAAGGTCACCGGCACGGCGCGCAAGAGGTTCTGGGCGGCGCTGACGTAACCGCTGACGAAGACGTCGGGATCATCGGCGCCATTGTCCTCGAAAGTCGTGTTCTCGATGATCTGCTGGGCGCCGAGCGACAGCCGGGTGAAGCCGATGCGGCGGCCGGACGAGAGCCGGTCCTTGACCGCCTCGGCCACTTCGGCCGGGGCGACCAGCCCGCCGACCTGTGGGCAATCGAGATGGTCGAACAGCCGCGGCCCCAGGGCGGCGAGCGCGGTCTCGCACAGAAGCTGGCGATCCTCCGGCGAGGCGGCGCGCGCGCCAAGCTTCCCGGTGTACTGCAGGAAGAACTTGAAATAGTCGGCGAATTCGGACGGCGTGTGGCCCTGAGCCCTCGCAAAGGTCGCGGCCTCCTTCTGCAATTCGATGCCGGGCGGCGTCTTGTCGTCGGGCAAATGGAGCAGGTCGTAGATCGCCATCCGCCCCTCGTAGCCGAGGAACTGGAAGACCGGAGCGTCGCCGACGCCGAGATCGGCCAGGAAGCTGGCGGTCGGCGCCAGGTCCTCCTCGGTCAGCAGGGCATGGTCGGCGAGGATGCGCTTGAGCTGCACCGCCGCCTTGGCGCTCTTGTCGCCGTGCTCGATGCGCTGCAGCAGCCTGAGGTCGGCGGCGCCCAGCGTCATCAGCTTCACCGGGCTCACCGCCAGTCTCAGGTTCGGCAGCAAGGCCAGGCGCGCGGCGTGAAGGCCTTGCTGCACGCCGCTCACCAGCGCGGTCTCGTCGGGAAAATTGTAGGTGGTCGAGGATTCCAGCGCCGCCCAGTCGAACCACTGGGAGCCGCCATCGACGAACGCCAGGGCGAGCCGGGCGATGTCGGACAGATCGGCCCGGCGCATCAGCGCAGTGTCGGCCACGAGTAGGGTCATGTGTCTAACACTCCGCTGAACCGCCGGGACAGATTTTGAATCAACCTGAAGGGAAGCCCTTGAGCACCCCGGCGGCCGCCGCGCCGATGGCGCCGTAGTCCTCGGTGGCGCCCTTCATCAGTTGCTGGGCATGGGTCATCGCCTTGGCGTATCGGTCGTCTCCGGTGGCCAGGTACTGGGCCATGGCGACGCCGACGGCGGTGGTGGCGATGGTCGAGACGTTGCGCAGCGCGTCGGTGGCGTCCTGCACCGCGATCGCCGCCGACTGAGCGACGGACTGATAGGCCTTGCCCGCCCCGCTGGTCAGCACGACCTGCGGTCCCATGGTGGCCAGCTGCGCCTGATTGATGACGTCGATGACCTGTGCGTTGACGCTTGTCGGATCCGGCATGAAGCCTCCTTAAACCTGTGGTCGCACGCGGTTGCCGCGCAGCCTCACCCGCCCGGCGGCGGCGTGCTCGGCGCGGCATCCTTGGCTAGCTGCGCCAGGTCCGCCTGGGCCTGGGTGGCATCGGCGCCGGCGCCCTGGGCCTGGGCCTGCAGGATGCTGATCGCCGCCTCCCCTTCGGCGAAGGCGGCCGCGATCACCGCCGAGGTCGGCGGCAGGACCGGCGGCGGCCCCGGCAGCGGATTGACGACCGGCGGGTCGGGCGGTACCGGCGGCGTCGGCGCGGGAGCGATCGGAAACGGCGTCTGCAGCATCTTGGCGCAAGCCGCCGTGACCGCGGCCGAGCTGACCATGCCGCCGCCCTGCTGGCGGCCGACGGCGTTGTGCATGGCCATGCCGAGGGTCTCGACCATGACCGCATCGAGCATCCCGAATGCCTGGGACGGCGACTGGCCGCTCAGCAGCGTCACGACGCTGGCGACGGAGTCGACGACCCGGCTGTTGACTGTGCCTTCATCGCTCATGTGCCTGTAGCTCCCTTCGAGATGATCAGCGCCAGAACCTGAACCGTGGCGGCGTTGGCGATGACCTGCCCGCGCTGCTGATTGGCGACCGCATTGCCCATGGCGAGCGCGATGCTGTCGGCGCCGGCAAGGTAGGTCATTGCCATCGCCGCCGACGGGGCGAGGGCCACATTGAGCATCGCGCCCGTCGTGACCGAACCCGTCATGGCCGCGATGCCGGAACCCTCGGCCACGCTGACGTTCCTTCGCCTGGGACGGCGACCGCTGTCGGGATCGACCGGCGTCCGTCCGGCTGATGGCGCGAACGGACGTCGTCAACAGTCTCGCGCTAGTAGATCTTGTGGGTCGCCATGCCCGTGGAAGCCGTGTCCACGGTCAACAGCGTGGCGACGGCCTGAGCGGTCGACGCCTGCATGGTGACGTAGGACTGCTGCTGATTGTTGGTGGCATTGTGGGCGGCGTTGGAAAGGGCCTGGCTCGTGGTGACGAACAGGTTGCCCATCGCCATCGCCGGCGCGTCGCCCAGGACCTTGGTGTTGACCTGGGTGATGGAGTCGGTGATCTGGCTGTTGAGCGATGTCGGGAAAGCCATCGAAGATGCTCCTTGTCGTGCGGGGGGTTATGGCTGGATCAGGCGGCGCGAAGGCGCCGCCGGCTCGTCACCCGAGGATTTTCTTGGTCGCCACTCCCGTCGACGCGGTGCCGAGGGAATAGAGCAGCGCAACGCCCGTGGTGGTGGCGGCCTGGGCCGTCAGGTACATCTGCTGCTGGGCCATGGTGGCGTTGTGCGCCGCGTTGGCCAGAGCCTGGGCGGTGGCCTGGTAGAGATTGCCCATGGCGATGGCCGGCGAAGCGCCGAGCACCTGGACATTGGCCTGGGTCACGGAGTCCGTGATCTGATCATTGACGGCGGTCGGAAAGGCCATGGTTCGAAGTCCTTGGGCTCGAAGTCCTTGGGCGCGAAGTCCTTGGGCGCGAAGTCCTTGGGCGCGAAGTCCTTGGGGTCGTCACACCGGAAACACTGCGTCGCTGGCCCCGGGACCTTAAGTGCCTCGGGACCGGCGAGGACCGCGTCAGGAGGACAGGATGTCCTTGGTCGCCATGCCGGTGGCGGCGGTGTCGAGCGAGTAGAGTGTCGCCACGCCCATGGTGGTGGCGGCCTGGGCGGTGACATAGGACTGCTGCTGGGCATTGGTGGCGTTGTGCGCCGCGTTGGCCAGCGCCTGGGCGGTCGCCTGGTAGAGGTTGCCCATGGCGATGGCCGGGGCGTCGCCCAGCACCTTGGTGTTGGCCTGGGTGACCGAGTCGGTGATCTGGCTGTTGACAGCCGTCGGGAATGCCATGTGGACCTCCTATGATGCCTTCAGGCCGAGCAGCCAAAGGCCTGGGGTTAGCGTTTGCGGACGACGGTGCGGGCTAGAGACCGCGGACCGGCGGCGTGAGGATGTCCTTGGTGGCGACGCCGGTGGCGGCGGTGTCGAGCGAATACAGGGTCGCGACCCCCATCGTCGTCGCCGCCTGGCTGGTGACGTAGCTCTGCTGCTGGGCGTTGGCGGCGTTGTGCGCCGCATTCGACAGGGCCTGGGCGGTGGCCTGGTAGAGATTGCCCATGGCGATGGCCGGCGCGTCGCCCAACACCTTGACGTTGGCCTGCGTCACCGAGTCGGTGATCTGATCGTTGACAGCTGTGGGGAATGCCATTGCCTCTCCTCGCGTGCTGAGTGTGCCCCCGCCGATGCAGCCGGCGAGCCCCGGAAGCAACTTTCAGTTGCCGGCCCGGAACGCATTCACCCTAGGGACGGCGCCACGACGAAGATTGGCGTGAACGCTGCAAATACTCGCCTAGATTGCGAAAAACAGCCCCTGCCCGGCCGTTGCCGGCGGCACACCCGTCGCTTCGCCCGGGTTCGGCACGGCGCCGTCGTCCGTCCCGGCAGCCGTTGCCGCCCGGCGGGCTCAAGGAAATTGCCGGATCAGGCGAAATCGCGCATCCGGCGGAATCGACGGAACACCGCCGGATCGCCGAACCGGCATTTCCCCTGATGATGGGCATGCCGGACAGATGGCTTGGCGGAATTCGACATGGCCTGGACGCCGCCATCGCCGGCTGGAAGCCGGGCAAAGCTGCCTATCCCGCAAGGCGCGGCAGTCTAGCAAATCCGCCTGCCGGCGTCGCGGCCCGGCTTGGTGGCTTAGCGCCCTTGCCCGACCTCGGCGGCAGGCCGGCGCCGGTCGCGGCCCGACAACGCCCGTCGGTCCGGGCTCCCCTACCCTTGCGCGGTCAGGCCTCGCGCTCGATCCATTCGGTCAGCGAACCGTGCCTCGGTCGCCAGCCGAGTTCGCCGCGCGCCCGCACGCCCCTGACACGGCTGTTCGAGCCGAACGTATAGACGGCCTGGAGATAACCCCACTCGCCGGCCGCGTCTTCGACCGACCAGGCTTGCGGCGGCCCGAGGCCCAGCCGGCGGCTGATCGCTTCGGCAATGTGCCTGAACGATGCTTCGCCGTTTTCGACGAAATAGAACGAGCCCGCCGGCGCCTGCGCCAGGGCCGCGAGATAGAGATCCACGAGGTCGTCAATGTGGACGTTGGACCAGATATTGGCGCCCTGCCCGACATGACGGACGATGCCGCTGCGGCGCGCCTGGGCGATCAGCCGGGGCACCTGCACGCTGTCCCGGTGCAGGCCTTGGCCGACACCGTAGATCATCGTGTTGCACAGGACGGCCGACCGGACACCACGATCGGCGGCCGCGCGCACCAACCGATCGATGGCGGCCCGCGCCGCCTTGCCGGGCTCCGGCGTGAAGGGCGTATCGTCGTCGAGGATCATGTCCGAGGCAAAGTCGCCGCGGGCATTGTCGGCGACCACGCTGGAGCCGCTCGTGTGCAGCAGAGGCTTGCCCGATCCGGCAAGCCCCTCGATCAAGGCCTCCAGCGCAGCGCGATGGTCGCTGCTGGCGGCGTTGACCACGCCCGACGCGGCGCGCGCCTCGCGCGTCAGAAGCGCGGCATCATCAAGGTCGCCCAGCACCGGCGTCACCCCGGCCGCGGCCAGGAGCCCGGCCTTGTCCGCGCTGCGCACGAGGCCGCGGACCTCGCTGCCCTCGGCGATCAGCCGGGCGGCGATCGACCCGCCAATATAGCCCGTGGCTCCGGTCACGAAGATCGTCATGTCGAGATCACCGGTTTTGCCTCAAGGACTGATCTTGCCAAGGAATGCCAGCATTGCGGCGTTGAATTGTTGCGGCCGCTGCAGCGGCGCGAAATGGCTGACGTCGGGCAGCACCACCAGGTCCGCGCCGGGAATGGTCCGAGCCAGGTATTCCGCGTGTTCGGATGTGATGAATTCGTCATGCTCGCTTTGCACGATCCGCACCGGCACGCCGATGCCGGCCAGATCCGGCGCCGCATAATTGGGCTCCGTCCTCATCATCAATCCGACCGCCCCGACAAAGGCCTGGAACTGGTCCGACGTGGCGGAGAGCTCCGCATAATCCCTGGCATGGCGCGCAAAGCACCTGCCGACGACGGGGTTCGGCTCGGTCATCGCCCTGGTCCCGCTCGGATCCATGTTGCAGCCGAAGAAAAAGACGCCGGTTACCCGGGCCGGCGCCTGCATGGCGAGGATCAGGGCGGTGCAGGCGCCATCGCTCCAGCCGACGACCGCGGCTCGGTCCAGGTCCAAGGCATCCATCACGGCCAGGACATCGGAGGCCATCAACTGGTAAGTGAACGGCCTGATGTCGCGCGTGCTGTGGCCGTGGCCGCGGCTGTCGATGAGAACGGCGCGGTAGCCGGCGTTCAGCACGGCCGGCAGCTGATAGCCCCAATTGCCGCTATGGCCGAGGCCGCCATGCAGCATGATCACCGGCGGGCCGCTGCCATGGGCCGCGTACCAGATCCGCGCGCCATCATGTTCGAGCTCGCCTTGCAGATCGGCGACCGGCAAGGGCGCGGCGCCCTCCGCCGCGAACCTGACGAGGTCGTCGTCGCGGATCTCCATGCTGGTCCCCATCGGCCTGCCGTCCAGGGCTCAGATAGGAAGGCCGGCGCCCGGCACAACAGTCCCGCCGGCCGTCCTGGCCCGGCGCCATCCGGCCGAAGCCTGGCGCCGCCGGCTAGGGCCTGGGCTTGTCGATCCCGGGGATGGCGCCGATCTGCTCGGCGAGGAAGTCGATCAGCAGCCGGACCCGGGCAATGCCGGCGCGCTCCGGGACAATCAGCATGCTGAGCGGCACCGACGGCAGCGCATAGTCGGACAAGACCGCCTCGAGCCGGCCGGCCGCCAGGAGATCGTCGACCAGCCATCGATGGGCGGGCGCGATGCCGCGCCCGGCGACAAGCGCCTCGCGCGCGCCGAGCCCATGGTCGACCCGAAAGCGCCCGTGGAACGGCACGGCATGGGCGTCGCCGCCTGGCCCCAGCAAGGTGATGACATCGCTGCCGGCGACGTTCGACATCCTGATGGCCTCATGGCGCGCCAGATCCTGCGGGACGACCGGCCGGCCGCGCGCCGCCAGATAATCCGGCGCGGCCACCAGGAGGCGCCGGCTCTGGCCGAGAGCCCTGAGCTTCATCGAGCTGTCGGCGAGCGGGCCCAGGCGCAGCGCGATGTCGACACCCTCGCGGACAAGGTCGACGCGCTCGTCGGCAAGGCTGAGGTCGATCCCGATGTCGGGACAACGGTCCTGGAACGCGAAGATCAACCGGCTTACGTGCAAGACCCCGAAAGCCGCCGTGCAGGAAAGCCGGATCATGCCGGCCGGCGCGCCGCGCGTGCCGCGCGCCTCGTCGCCGGCCTGCTCGACGAGGCGCAGGATCTGGACGCTGTCGGCATAATAGCGGCTGCCTTCATCGGTCATCGCGACACGCCGGGTGGTCCTGGTGAGCAAGGGCACGCCGACGGCCTCCTCGAGCTCGCGCAAATGCCGCGTGACCGTCGACTGGCCGATGCCGAGTTCGCGCGCGACCGCCGACAGGCTGCCGCGCTCGGCGACGCGGATGAAGGTCCGCATCCGTTCGAGGGTGATGTCGGACCTATCCATTCTTCGGCACAATCCTATCCATTATCGACAGGTAGTGGATCATGCCGGCATTGGCTACCTGAAGGGTCGGTTTCTCCCACACAGGATCGCTGACCCCATGAAAGTTCTGCTCGTTTTCGCTCATCCCGAACCACGTTCGCTCAACGGCGCGCTGCGCGACGTCGCCATCAAGGAGCTCACGGCCCAGGGCCACGAGGTGCTGGTGTCGGATCTCTATGCCAGCGGCTGGAAATCCGAGGTCGATCGCGCCGACTTTCCCTCGCTCGCGCCGGACGCGCGGTTCACGCCGGTGAGGGCCTCGGGAGAGGCTTTTGCCGCGGATGCCTTGACCGACGACGTCCAGGCCGAGATTGAGAAGCTGCTATGGGCCGATGTCCTGATCCTGCAGTTTCCGCTCTGGTGGTACACCATGCCGGCGATCCTCAAGGGCTGGGTCGACCGGGTCTATGCCTATGGCTTCGCTTATGGCGTCGGCGAGCACAGCGACAGCCATTGGGGCGACCGCTTCGGTGAGGGAACGCTGGCCGGCAAGCGCGCCATGCTGCTGGTGACCACCGGCGGCTGGGAAGAGCATTACGCCGCCCGCGGGGTCAACGGGCCGATCGACGACCTCCTGTTCCCGATCAATCACGGCATCCTCTATTATCCCGGTTACGACGTGCTGCCGCCATTCGTCGCCTACCGGGTCGATCGGCTCGACGAGGCCGGCTTCGAGGCGACCGCCGAGCGCCTGCGCGAGAGGATGCGGACACTCGCGACCACACCGCCGATCGCCTATCGGCGGCAGAATGGCGGCGATTATCTGATCCCGAGCCTTCAGCTCCGTCCGGGCCTGGACGATCCGGGTGTGACCGGCTTCGCGCTGCACCTGAAAGGCGCCGCCGCGGCAGCGCCGGCGCAAGACTGACGCAGCCGAGCCAAGGCGGCCATGACCGCTGTCGTCACCTCTGCGGTGACGACAGCCTCCGCGTGAAGAACGCCAGGATTTCGTCGCGCGCCCCGATGGTCGGTTGACCCGCCTCGTCGATCAGATGCGCCGTCACCACGCTGTGCGGGCATGCGACATAACGCTGGAAGAACGGCGGCGGCTCACCATGGGCCGCGCTGTCGGGCAGCACGCGGGGGATGAAGCGGTCGCCGAGCGCCTCGGCGAAGGCGGCGAAGCGCTGCGTCCGGCAGAACTGATCGCCCTCGAAGCGATAGGCCAGGACCGTCAGATCGTCGCGCTCGAGGCGCCGGCGCACCGCCAGCAGTTCGTCACCGGCAATGCCGGTGCCGGCGGGATCATCCAAGGGCAACGACGGCTGCGACACGACC
This sequence comes from Phreatobacter stygius, assembly GCF_005144885.1. NCBI lineage: Bacteria > Pseudomonadati > Pseudomonadota > Alphaproteobacteria > Hyphomicrobiales > Phreatobacteraceae > Phreatobacter > Phreatobacter stygius. The sequence goes on along the minus strand of NZ_CP039690.1, from coordinate 6,231,678 downwards.
GGCGCCAGCACCGACGGCTCGAGCATCATGGTCAAAGCGAAATTGCCGGTGAAACACATGCCGATCGCGCCGACGCCAGGGCCGCCGCATTCCGCGTGCGCCTGTCGCGCCAGCGCCCGCAGCCACTGGGTCACCGGGCTCGACCCGGTACCGGCGAAGGCGCGGAATTCGGCGCTGACGCAGGCCCGCTTGAACACCGCCCCGCCCTCTTCCGCCGTCGGCACGGCGCCGTCACGGCCGAACAGCGAAGGCATGTAGGCGGTAAAGCCGGCATCCCGGACCCAGCGGCTGAACCGCGCGACATGCGGGCTGATGCCGGGCATTTCGGTCATGACGATCACCGCCGGGCCGGACCCGGTCACGTGCACCACCTTGGTGACGCCGTCGAGGGTGATCCGGCGCGGTTCGAAATCATCGAGTGGATCGTCTTGGTTCATGGTCGGCTGCGCCATCGGCCAGGCTCCTCATCATCCAAAGGGATCGACGCCGTCGGGCGTTTTCCGATCGCCGACATTTGCCCTTCGACGGTCCGCCAGCTAGTGTCGAAAATGACATTGATCGGGCTTTTTTTGACATGACGACGATTGCCGTTCTCGAACTCCATGGCTGCCTGGCGTCGAGCGCGGCGATCAGCCATGACGTGCTGGCAACCGCCAACCAGATCAGCGCGGCGGCAAGGCGCGCCTTGCCCTTCGAGGTCACGCGGGTGCGCTGCGGGCCGAGCCGGGCCAGCGGCGAAATGAGCGGCGCCGAACTGATCATCGTCCCCGGCCTTGGCGCCGGTTCGGCTGATGATCTCGAGGCGAAATTGCAAGGCCCGGCCTGCCGGCGCGCGGCCCGCATGCTGGTCGAGGCCTTCGACCGCGGCGCCATGCTCGCCGCGTCCTGCGCCAGCACTTTCCTGCTGGCCGAAGCCGGGCTGCTCGATGGCCGCAGGGCCACCACGACATGGTGGTTCGCGCCGGTGTTCCGGCGCCGCTACCCGAAAGTCGAGCTGGTCGCCGACCAGATGGTGGTGGCGGATTGGCCGATCGCCACCGGCGGCGCGGCAATGGCGCAAATGGACCTGATGCTGGCCGTGGTGGCGCAGTTCGCCGGCCCGAGCCTGGCCAAGGCCTGCGCCAACACTCTGCTGCTCGACGAGCGGCGGTCCCAGGCGCCGTTCATGGCGATGACCTATCTCGCCGGCCAGGACCCGAAGATCGCCAAGGCCGAAAGCTGGGTGCGCGAGAACATCGCCCGCGACTTCACCATGGAGGAGCTCGCCGCCGTCGTCGCCCTGGCGCCCCGGACCTTCGCCCGGCGCATCGCGGCGACCTGCGGCGTCCCGCCGATTCAGTTCGTGCAACGGATCAGGATCGAGACGGCACGCTATCTCCTGGAGACCACGCGCCTCTCCGTCGACGAGATCGCCCGCCAGGTCGGTTATGCCGAACCGTCGACGCTGCGCCGGCTGATGCGGCGCGACACCAAACACGCCCCCGGGCATTTTCGCCCGACAGGCTGAGCGCCGGGCGAAGCCCTTCAAGCAGGCCTGGCGATGCCCTCTTCGAGAAACGCCAAGATCGTGGCGGCCTGGTCGGGAATGTAGTGGCGGGCGTCAGGGTCGAACTTGACGCATGCGCTTGGTGCGAACCGCGCCAGCCGCCGGCATGTGTCGCCGGAATCGATCAGCACGTCGCGACCGCCGGCAATGACCAGGGTCGGCGGCAGCTTGCCCAGTTCGTCATCGGACAGGCGTGGAATTTGGACCATGCGCGGCCGCGCCGACCTGCCGATCAGCTGCACGAGGTCGACCAGCGGCCTGGCTTCGGGCGCGACCTCGCGCACGGGTCCCATGACCATCTCGCGGGTCTTGCGCACCCCCCAGGGGCCGAGCAGAAGCAGCGGCAGGACCTTGAGCAGGAAATTCTTCTGGCGGCCAATGCCCGCCGGGCACAGCAGCGCCAGCCGCGTGACCCGGCCAGGCCGCCTGGCCGCATGGTCGAGCGCCAGCCATCCGCCGAGCGACATGCCGACGATCATCACCTGGTCAAGGCCGAGTGCCGCGATGACGTCGTCGAGCCAAAGGGCATGCGCCTCGCCATCGAGTGGTGGTCGCGACGGCGCGCTGAGACCGGGCTCGCCGATCATGTCGATGGCGTAGACCCTGAAGCGGCGCGACCACGACAGGATATCGAACATGTAGACGCTCGAATTGGCCTGGGAGCCGTGGAACAGCAGCAGAGGTGGCGCCCCCTCGGGCCCGCATGCCACCACGAAAGTGTCGCCCGCCCGGGTCGGCACGGTGAATTGCCGGGCCGGCACCGGCCACGCCCCGAGCACTTCGCGGTATTTTTCCCTGACGGCGTGGCCTGCCGCGTCCGACTTGTAGATTGCGTTCATGTCGTGGGCCCGGCCAGTCGTTGCAAAAAGTCCAGCAGCACCGCGGCATCCTCCGGGGCGGCGATGATGACGACCTTGAGATGCCGGCGCGCCGGATCGTAGGCCGTGTCGAGATGAATCGGTTCGGGCCGTGCCGTTTGCGACATCAGCATGGCCTGCAAGGCCGTGGCGATCCGCGCGGCCTCGTCGACGGCCACGCCGGGAACATCGACAATGCTTGTCGCGCGCGGCCGGGGCCGGTCATCGCCCCGCGGCATCGCTGCGCCAACAAGCGCATCAAGATCGGAGCGCAGAATCCGATAGGCCTTGCCGACCCGGGTCGCCCGCAATCGGCCGTCGCGGATGAAGCGCAGGACAGTCTTGGGATGCAGTCGCAGCCGTTCCGCGGCGCGCTCGACGGTGAAGAGCTCCTCAGTCATAAATGCTCTCTATTCTTCCCAATTATGGGAGTCAATAGGAGCAATTAAGGACAATTCAGCGATTCAGCGCTGCGGTGCATCGCGGTCCAACCCGCTGGCCCGCCATGGCCGCGGCGTCCTGGCGGGTGGCGCCGGCAGACGATTTCGGCCAGGCCGATCGACAGGCGCCTTCCAGAGCCTGCCTAGACAAGCACCCGCTGATCACGGAAGGCCTTGCCGCCACGCGCCAGCGTCACCGAGCCGCCGCGCGGCTCGATCACCGGCAAGGCCGCCAGGGCGTTGACCACGTGATGCATGGTCGGCAGGTCGGCCCAGCTCGCCTGGTGAAAGCGCACGGAGCCGGCGCCGGCCTGGCGCCGCTCGACGCGCAGCTCCGGGTCGGCGATCGGCGAGAGCGTGACCTGGAAGAGATCCGCCTCGCCCCAATCGCCGGTGCGTGGAACATATTTGAGCATCAATGTTCCCTCCGATCCGGTGGTCTCCGGCTCCAGCGCTGCGTCGCCAAGATCGGCAACCGCCAGGTCGAGGAAGCGGAACCCCATCCAGTCGGCGGCGCAGAGCTGCGCGCCATCCCAGGATCGCGGCTCCTGGATCTCGGCATAAAGTTTCGGGTGGCCGATCTCGTCGCGGCCGGTGATGATCGGGTCGGCGAGATTTTCCCAGACCACCGCCAGGAACTTGCCGGTCGCCTGGTCCCGCCGGCCGGCAAAGGTCGCGGGCCAGCCGACATGAACCATCGTGTAACCTCGCCCGGCCAGCCAGTCGATTTCGGTCATGTGATGGAATTCGACGCTGACGACCGGCTCGCCGGCCAGCGTGAACCCCTCCGGGAGATGCCGCTCCAGCAGGGCGGCGTCGGTCAGGAAGCGCGCGCTGACCGAAAGCCGGCGCGTGCCGGGCCTTTGATGGGCCGCGACGGTCTCCGGCAGTTGGCGCGGTCCCGGCGCCGGGCCGAAATGGGTCGGCATGCGATAGATCCGGCCGGCTTCGAAACGGTAACTCACCGGAGGTCTCCCCGGACCATTGTCGCCCGCGTTGATCGCCTGCGGGATCCGCCAGCCCGAACCGCATCGGTCATGGTCATGGGACGTGCTCCACTGATCGTTTGGAGCCACGCTAACGAGGGTCGGGCGCCCCCATAAGGGCATCGGAGCTTATTTCAGTGATGCCGTTTTCGAATGGATCACGGCCGTTCGGGAGCCCACGGGGCCCTGAGGGCCAGCGTCAGGCGAGGCCGAGATGGGCCGTCAGCTCGCGCGCGGCGGCGGCGCCGGCCCGGTTGGCGCCAATGGTCGAAGCGGACGGGCCATAACCGACCAGATGGATGCGCGGATCCTTGGCCACCTGCGTCGCCAGCCGGCCGGACATGACGATGCCGCCGTTGTCCTCGCGGATCCGCAGCGGCGCCAGATGGTCGAGCGAGCTGCGAAACCCGGTGCACCAGAGGATGACGTCGACCTGCCGTTCGGTACCGTCGGCCCAGCGCACGCCCTGTTCGGTGATCTCGCTGAACATGGGCAGGCGGTCGAGCGCGCCGCGATCGCGGGCCGCCTTGAGCGCCGGTGTCAGGAAGATGCCGGTCACCGAGACGACGGAACCGGGCACCAGGCCGCGCCTGACCCGGTCTTCGACGGCGGCGACCGCGGCGCGGCCATCCTCCGGGGTGAACGCGCCCTCGCGAAATTGCGGTTCGCGACGGGTCACCCAGGTGGTGGCGGTGACGCGCGAAATCTCGTCGAGCAATTGCAATGCGGAGATGCCGCCGCCAACCACCAGGACATGTTTGCCGGCAAAGGCCTCCGCCGTCTGGTAGTCGCGCGTGTGCAATTGCCGGCCCTTGAACCGGTCGGCGCCCGGATAGTCGGGGATATAGGGTGTTTCCCAGGTGCCCGAGGCATTGATCAGGCCACGGGCCGAGAAGGTTTCGTGGTCGGTCTCGATCCGGAACCGCTCGCCGCGGTCGCAGACCACCTTGACCGCCACCGGCCGGTAGACCGGCAATGCGAACTTCCGTTCGTAGGCCGCATAATAGCTGGGAACGGCGACCGAGGCCTTGACCTCGGCCGCGCCGGTCTCGACCACGTCGGCAAAGGCCATGCCCGGCAGATCATGGACCCGGTTGACCGTGCTCAACGTCAGCGACGGCCAGCGATATTGCCATGCTCCGCCCGCCTCCGGAGACTTGTCGAGGATGAGGTAATTCCGGCGCGGCGCGAGGCCGAGATTGCGCAGGTGATAGGCCGACGAGAGCCCCGCCTGGCCCGCGCCAATCACCACGATGTCGATCTTGAAGGCTGCGCGGACATCGGTCCTGCCGGAGGAATTGTCGGCCTGCGGCGCCGGCGATGCGGGATCAGACTGGTCAATAGGCATTGCCAAACCTGAGACAGGGCAAACGGAAATTCAAGCCGGGCGCGACGGAGCGGGCCGCGTCCGGCGCCGGCCGAAATCATCCGAGAGCATGCGGCACAGGCCGGACGCCGCCGGCCCGAACGGCCGGTCGATGCGGCTGATGGCATAAAGCGTCAAGGGCGCGGGTTCGCCGGCCCGATGGGCGGCCAGCGCGACGCGCGCCAGCCGGCCGGCGCTGATATCGTCGGCGATGATCCAGAGCGGCAGGTTGCCCCAGCCGACCCCGGCGAGGATGAGCGCGTGTTTGGTGGCGAGATCGCCGACCCGATAGGTCTTTTGCGACAGCACCCCGAAATTCCGGCCCTGCGAGCGCGCCGACGGGTCGGATATGACGATCTGCAGGTGGCCGGAAAGGTCGACCGTCGTCCATGTCTCCCCCGCCTCTCGCCCGGCCAGCGGATGATCCGCGCGGCAGACAGCGATCATGCCGTCGATCTCGCCGATCACCTCGGAGGCGATATGGGCGTCCTGTTCGTCCGCGGCGGTCAGGCCGAGGTCGCAGCGGCCGTCCAGAACCATGGCCAGCGCCGAGGTCATCGGCGTGGTGTCCAGTTCCAGCCGCACGCTCGGAAATTGCAGGTGGAACCGGCTGACGACGCGGGCGACCTTGGGCAAGGACAGCAGCGGATCCAGCGCAACCCTGAGCCCGGCCTCGACGCCTTGATGAAAGCTGTTGGCGCGGGCGCGAAACGCATCGGCCCTGATCAGCAATGTCCTGGCCTCGGCCAGCAGTGTCGCGCCCGCTTCTGTCAGCACGGGGCGGTGCTGCGAACGATCGAACAACACCACCCGAAGCTCGGTTTCCAGATTGGCGATGGCGCTGCTCAGGCCGGATTGGGCCCGTCCCAGCGACCGGGCGGCCGCGCGAAACGACCCGCTATCGGCAATCGACACGAAGACGCGCAGTTGATCGAGCGTCAACGCATCCAACACGATCGCTTCTCCTGATCAATCTGATCGTTATTTGAGCAATTGCATGGATCATTGCGCCAACGCAATCTCGGCGCCGGAATGACCCTGGACGACGAGATGAACAGAGCGATCGTTTTTGAAGCCCCCGGCGCGAACCCCAAGCTGGACCGCATCGCGGGCAAAGGCGTGACCATCGTGCCGGTCGGTGATCTCACCACCCTGCCCGACGTGGCGGCTGGCCTGGCGCGCGACGGCATGGACCTGATCGAACTCTGCGGCGGCATATCGCCCCGCTGGCGACCGATCGTCAAGGCGGCCGCCGGCCCCCAGGTCCGGGTCAGCTCGGTGACCTTCGGCATCGAGTCGCTGGTCCCCGCCGCCCGGTTCAACCAGGCTTCCATCGACGGCCGCCCGCCGCGCGGAGCCTTCATCGTCATCCAGCCGGGCGCGGATCCGACCCAAGACCGGTTCATCCAGGCGTTTCCGCCGCAGCACACGACATTCGTTCCGGTGCCGGACGAGGCCGTGGCGGCGGCCATAGCGCGCGAACTGGTCGAGGATGGCGTCGGCTTGATCGAACTCTATGGCGGCTTCACCAGCGCGGGCGCGGCCGCGGTGATCGATGCCGTGGCCGGGCGCGCGCCGGTCGGCGTCGGCAGTTTCACGCTGGAAGCCACCTGCCCCGGGTCGATGATATCAGGCGGCTGAGCCCCATCACCGAAACTGTTCGTCGCGGCGGCGCGCCCTTCAGGGTGCACGCGCGCGCCAAACCCAATTCCCCCTTCGACCAAACGGGCCCGATCGCCCAAGCAGAGGACTTGCCATGACCGAACGATCCATCAATCACGCGAGCTTCGTCATCACCCGCCACTATCCGGCCGCGCCGGCGCAGGTGTTCCAGGCTTTCGCCGACACGGTCATCCGGCGGCGCTGGTTCATCGAAGGCGAAGGCTGGACGGTCGACGAATTCACCGCCGATTTCGCCGAAGGCGGCCGCGAGCGCAGCCGCTTCCGTTTCGGCGCGGATACGCCAATGAGCAATGACACGGTCTATCACGAGATCCTGCCGAACCAGCGGATCGTGTTCAGCTACGCGATGACGATCGGCGGCAAGCGCATTTCCGTCTCGCTGGCGACGATCGAGATCACCGCCGAGGGCACGGGCACGCGGCTCGTCTATACCGAGCAGGCTGCCTTCCTCGACGGCGCCGACCGGCCGGCCGATCGTGAGGCCGGCTCGCGCGAACTGCTGGAAGCGCTTGCGGCCGAACTCGGCCGTCAGCCGGCCGGCGCCTGAACCCGAAGCGATCCCGCCGCATGGCCGGCGCCGCGCGCCCCATCGTTCCTGGCGGGCAAGCGCGGCGCCGCCTCGAACGGTCGTTCCCACGCGCCCGCCTTGGAGCGACGCGACACGGACCATAGCCAGCGACGGTAAGATTGTGATATCATTGCACAAAGTGCGTCGCCGTTGGCGACGTGGCCGGTCCATGCAGCCTGAGGCTGCGCAGGAGGTGCGTGCATAGCCGGAGCCAGAGTGCGGTCGCGGGTCTCAACCCGTTGAACAAGTAGCCGCGGACATGGAACTTGTCGTCGCCCTTAGCCTGATCGTCGTCAAGGTCGCGCTTCTGATCGCGATCCTGCTGCTGATGCCCCTGCCGTTGACCTGGCTGGAGCGCAAGATCGCCGGGCACATCCAGCAGCGGATGGGACCGATGCGCGTGGGATGGCACGGGCTGCTGCAGCCTTTGGCCGACGGCATCAAGCTCCTGACCAAAGAGGACCAGATCCCGGCCGAGGCCGATCGCTTCTTGTTCAAACTGGCACCCATCCTGGCGCTCGCCCCGCCCTTCGTGGTGTTCGTCGCGATCCCCTTCGGCGAAACCGCCTCGGTCCTCGGTGCCGAGATCACGCTTTACGTCTCCAACATGAACGTGGCGCTGCTTTTCGTCTTCGCGGTCATCGGGATCGAGGTCTATGGGGTCATCTTCGGCGGCTGGGCCGCGAACAGCAAATACGCGGTCCTGGGCAGCCTCAGGACCTGCGCACAGATGATCAGCTACGAGATCCCGATGGGGTTCGCGGTCATCGGCGTGGTCATGCTGGCGCAATCCATGAGCCTGCTCGACATCGTGCGGGCGCAGGCCGATGTCTGGAACATCGTCTACCAGCCGGTCGGGTTCTTCGTGTTCTTCGTCGCAGGCCTCGCCGAGGCGCAGCGCATTCCTTTCGACCTGCCGGAAGCCGAAGGCGACCTGGGGGCCGGATTCCATACCGAATATAGCGGTATCCGCTTCGCGTTCTTCATGGTCAGCGAATACGCCATCATGCTGCTGGTGTCGGTCCTGGCAGTGATCCTGTTCTTCGGCGGCTGGAACGGCGTGCTGATCCCGTTGCCGCCGCTCCTCTGGTTCCTGCTCAAGGTCGCGTTCTTCATCTATGTGTTCATGTGGTTCCGCTTTACTTTCCCGCGCTACCGCTACGACCAGCTGATGGCGATCGGGTGGAAAGTCCTGCTGCCACTGTCACTGGCGAACATCCTTATTACTGGGGTTATTTTAGGGGCTGCATAGGCTCCGAAGCGAGGCGACGATGTCGCGCCATCAGGACACAATTGGAACCTGGATCGGCTGGGCGTTCTTCGCCGATCTGGCGGGCGCCCTGGCCCTGACCTTCGGCTACATGGTCTCCAGATCCGTGACCATGCAGTATCCGGACAAGGAAAAATGGCTGCCCTATCCGCGTTACCGCGGGCATCACTTCCTGAAGCGCGACGACGAGGGCGAGATCAAGTGCGTGGCCTGCGAACTGTGCGCGCGGATCTGTCCCTGCGACTGCATCGAGGTCGTCCCCTATGAGGACGAGAAGGGCAACCGGCGCCCGGCCAAATTCGAGATCGACATGGCCCGCTGCCTGTTCTGCGGGCTGTGCGAGGACGCCTGCCCTGCGGACGCCATCGCGCTTGGCCAACAGTATGAATTCTCGAGTTTTTCCTCGTCCGACCTGGTGATCGGGCGTGACGATCTGCTCGGCAAACCGGGCAAGGCGACGACCGGCGGCGGCGTGGTCGCCGCGCGCCTGAACACGGAAAAGGATGTGGTGGTCGAGACCAGCGAGCCCAAGGGATACGACTGGTGGCGGAACATCCGACGCATGTGAATGCGCGCCAGCTGTCGTGCCGGGGCGCGCGGAGAGGAGGCTCAGATGTTTGTCCGCGAAATCTTGGAGACCAAGACTGCCGGGGTCATCTCGGTCACGCCAGGTCAGACGATGGTGGAAGTCCTGCAGCTGTTCCGCGACAACAATATCGGCTTCGTGGTCGTCAGCCGTTCGCCCGGGAAATACCTGGGCACGCTGTCGGAGCGGGATTGTTGCAATGCGGTGGCCGAACACGGGGCCGAGGCGCCGAAGATGCGGGTCGCCGACATCATGAACCGCGGTGTGGCGACCTGTTCGACACAGGACAGGCTCCCCCTGGTGATGGCGATCATGACCAGGCGGCGCACGCGCCACGTCCTGGTCATGGATGGCAAGGCCCTTGTCGGCGTGGTCAGCATCGGCGACCTGGTCAAGCATCGGCTCGACGAATCCCTGCGCACCGAGCAGTTGCTGCACGATTACATCGCCGGAACCGCCTATCGTTGACGACACCGGCGCGGAGTGCCCCGGCGCGGCGTGCCGACGCAAGGTCAGCCCAGATGTCCCGACACCGGCTATGGGCGGCTGCCGGGGAATTTGGCTATGCTTGGACCAGATCCTCCGGCCCCTCTCCGGGGCCGGCGACAGTGGCGGTCTCGAAGGCCGCCTGCGCCTTTTGAACCTCCACCGGACAGGGGTATTCGCCCCGCCGCATCAGGCTGTTGAGACGCAGGGTTCGGTAGTTTTCGGGGATGAACACGAGGCCCCTGGGAAACCGCGTGTTGACCTTGAGCTGCGCCGTCAGTTCGCCCTGAGCGGATCGCACGACCACCTGATCGCGCTCCGAAAGGCCGAGCTGCGCGGCGTCCGGCGCGCTCATCTCGACATAGGGGTCATCTGCGACGGTATTCAGGATCTCCGAGCGTTCGGAAAGATATCCGTTGTGGAACAGGCAATTGCCAGTGACCAGCATGAGCCGCCCGGCGGCATCAGGGGCCGGCGGCGGCCCGAAGAACGCGCCGGCCGGTGGCGCCGGGGCCGCCTTGGTGAATGCGCCGTCGGTGCCGAGCCCGTCCTGCGTCAGCCCCTCGTAGGCCGCAACCAACAGGGCAATCTCGTCGAAGATTTCGCCTTGCGTCGACGGCCGCAGCGCCTGGTTGCGGAGCGCTGCGACGAAGTCGAAGATCACCAGATTGCCCCGCGCCTCGAAGGCGGGTTCGCGGAACTTGCGAACCTTCTGGGTCCGGCCCTCGTTGTTGGTGAACGTGCCGGATTCCTCGCCATAGCCCGCCGCGGGCAGGACGACATCGGCCAGGCCCACCGTGTCCGTGAGAAAGGTGTCCTGCACGATCAGGAGCTCGGCGGCACCAAGCGCCCGTTTCACGAAGCTCCGGTCGGGATAGGCCATCAGCGGGTCGCTCCCGACGATATAAAGCGCACCCATCCGCCCGCCGTCACAGAGCTCCAGCATGGCGTCAAGATCGGCGCCCGGTTCAGACGGGATCGTGGCGCCCCAGGCCCGTTCGAGAGTTGCGCGCGCCGCATCGTCGGCGACCGCGCGCAAGCCCGGCAGCGCCGCCGGCAGGACCCCCATGTCCCAGGCGCCCATCTGGTTGGCGCGGTCGAACAGGAACTGCATCGCCGGACCCTTGCCGAGCACGCGGAGAACCCGCAACAGGTTGCTGAGCTGCCGCAGCGTCGCGCACGCTTGGGGAGATCTCAGGAGGTCGACGCTGACCAGCACGGTGACGCTCCGGCCTTGCTCGAGCGCCGCGACCAGACGATCCGGCCCGTCACTGTCAGTGGTCGCCGCTGGTCCGCCTGATGTCGCGCCGATATCCTTGGAAATGTCGCCCGGCAAGGTCTGACCCGCCGCCGCCACCAGCCCGGCCACCACCGCGGCAAGGCTCGCCGCCTCACTGCCCGGCGGGACGCGAACGACCGCCCGGGCATCGGCGTCCAGGCGGGACGGCCGCGCCGAGAGCATGAGCAACCCGGTCTGCCGCCGCCGCGCGGCGTCCCGCAGCAGATATTCGGTGACCGGGTTTTCGTCGGTCACGTTGCCACCGACGACAAACACGCAGTCGTTGCCGATCACCTCCTCCAGCGGCGCGCGGGTATAGAAGCCCGCCAGCAACGGGCCGAGCGTATCCGACGGCGTGGACCAGCGCGACGCACAGTCGATATTGTTGGTCCGGAACACCGTCCGCATCAGCTTCTGGAACTGATAAAGCATCTCGTTGGGCAGGCGCGCCGAGGCCAGCCCGCCCGCAGCCTTGCTCTCGACGGCCGACAGCCGCCGGCGCAGATAATCTCCCGCTTCGTCCCAGGAAACCGGGACCAGGGCGCCATCGCGACGGATCATTGGCCGCTTGATCCGGTCCCGGCTGCCGACGAAGTCGAGGCCGAAGCGGCCTCGCACGCAAAGCGTTTCGCGGTTGACCCCGTGCTCCTCCTTCGAGCGGACCCGCATGAACTCGCCCTTGCGCGTGCCGACGGTCAGCTGGCAGCCGGTGCCGCAATGCGGGCAGACCGTATCGGTCTCGTTGAGATCCCAGGGCCGCGCCTTGTAGCGATAGGGGAAACTCATCAGCGCGCCGACCGGGCAGACCTCGACGCAATTGCCGCACTGGTCGCAACTCGCGAGACTGCCCTCGAAGCCGGTGACGGCGGTGTCCATGCCCTTTTCGACGGTGCCCAAGGCGACCGCGCCGACGACCTCCTCGCACATCCGGACGCAGCGCTGGCACTGGATGCAGCGGTTGACGTTCATGATGATGACCGGGCTGAGACGGATGTCCGCGGAGTGGAACACACGTTTGGCATCGCGGAACCGGCTTTCGCGGGGCCCGTAGGCCATCACCAGGTCCTGAAGCTCGCATTCGCCACCCTTGTCGCAGATCGGGCAGTCGAGGGGATGGTTGGCGAGCAGCATGTCGAGCATGGAAGACCGCGTTTCGTCGATCAGCGGCGTGTTCGCCCGCACCACCATGCCGTCGGTGACCGCGGTGGCGCAGGAGGGCTGCAACCGCCGCTGCCCCTCGATCTCCACCAGGCACATGCGGCAGGAGGCCAGCGCCGGCAGCCGCTTCAGATAGCAGAAGGTCGGGATATCGATGCCCAGACGCTCGGCAGCCTGCAGCACCGTCGAGCCCGCCTCCACTTCCAGCGTTTGTTCATTGATGGTGACCTTGACCATGGCGTCCTCGCGGCCCGCTCGCTTACGCGCTGCTCAGTGAAACGGGCACCTCCGCTCCTTGATATGGGCGACGAATTCATCCTCGAAATGCGCCAGCGCCGCCCGCAGCCCGACAGCCGCGCCGTCGCCCAGCGCGCAGAACGAGTTGCCGAAAATGCCCTTGCAGAGTGCCTCCAGCTGTTCCAGATCACCCGGCTCACCCTGCCCCGCCTCGACCCGGCGCAGCACTTTCACGGCCCAGTTCAGCCCTTCGCGGCACGGCGTGCATTTGCCGCAGGACTCGTGGTGGAAGAACTCGATGATCCGGGTGGCGACCTTGACCATGCAGGTCGAGTCGTCGATCACGATCACCCCGGCCGAGCCGAGCATCGAGCCGGCGGCGGCCAGCGAGTCGAAGTCCATGCCAACGTCCAGCCCGCGCTCCGGGATCAGTGGCGCCGAGACCCCGCCGGGGATCACCGCCTTGATCTTGCGCCCCGGCGGTGGCCCGCCGGCGCAGTCCTCGACCAGTTCGCGCAGCGGAATGCCCATCGGCAGCTCGTAAAGGCCGGGTTTCCGCACCTGTCCGCTGAGGCAATAGAGCTTCGGGCCGGGGCTCTTGTACGGGCCGATGCCGCGGAACCAGTCTGGCCCCCGCGCCACGATATGCGGCACGCAGGCCAGCGTCTCGACGTTGTTGATCACGGTCGGGCTGGCGTAGAGCCCTTCGACCGCCGGAAACGGCGGTTTCAGGCGCGGCTGCGCCCGCTTGCCCTGGAGCGAGTCGAGCATCGCCGTCTCTTCGCCGCAGATATAGGCGCCGGCGCCGCAATGGATGTGCACGACGAAACTGAAATCCGAGCCCAGGATCCGCGTTCCCAGATAACCCCTCGCCTGAGCCTCGGCGATCGCCTGCTCCAGCCGCCGGATCGCCAGCCCGTATTCCCCGCGGATGTAGAGATAGGCGGTTTCCGCCCCGATCGCGTAGGCGCTGATCGCCATGCCCTCGATCAGTTGGTGCGGGTCACGCTCCATGATGAACCGGTCCTTGAAGGTGCCCGGCTCGCTCTCATCGGCGTTGCAGCACAGGTATTTCGGCTTGCCGGCCCGCTTCGGCACGAAGCTCCATTTCATCCCGGTCGGGAATCCGGCCCCGCCGCGGCCGCGCAGGTTGGATTGCTTGACGAGATCGATGACCTCGTCGGGCGTGTGCTCGCGCAACGCCTTCCCCAGCGCCTGGTAGCCGCCGCCGGCTTCATAGGTCGTGAGCAGATGGCCATCCGGGACGTCGACGTTCCTGAGCAGGACCGGTTCGAACATGGCGTCACTCTCCTGGCGGCGCTGCGGCAGCGAGATCGGCGCCAGTCGCCTGCCTCGCCGTCGCGCGCAGCCTGTCCAAGAGGGCGTCGACCCGCGCGATGTCGAGGTCGCCGTGATAGTCGTCGCCAACCTGCATCACCGGGGCCATCTCGCAAGCGCCGAGGCATTCGACGGTCGAAAGCGTGAACAGCCCGTCCGGGGTCGTGCCGCCCTTCTTGATCCCCAGCACCGCCTCGAGATGCCTGAGCAGGTCCTCGGACCGGCGCAGCATGCAGGAGACGTTGTCGCAGAGTTCCAGGTGGAACCGACCCACCGGCTCGGTATGGAACAGGGTGTAGAAGGTCGCCAGCTCGTAGACCCAGATCCGCTCGACACCGAGGATGTCGGCGACCTCTTCCAACACCGGGCCGGGAAGATGGCCATGTTGCTTCTGCGCGATCACAAGCGCGGGCATGATCGCCGAGCGCTGGTCGGGATAGCGCGCCGCCGCCGCCTCGATTTTTTCGCGCATGGTCATCGCGTCCAAATCCCTCGGCTACTTGTCCACCTCGGCCATCACGGGGTCGAGGCTGCCGAGCACGGCGATCATGTCCGCCAGGTAGCGGGCATTGCTGACCCCGAACAGGGCCTGAAGATTGACGAACGACGGTGCTCGCACCTTCATGCGGAACGGTTTTGGCGACCCGTCGCTGATGATGTAGAACCCGAGCTCGCCCTTTGGCGCCTCGATCGCCGAGTAGACCTCGCCCTTCGGCACCTTGAAGCCATAGGCCGACAGGTCGAAATGCTGGATCAGGGCCTCCATCGAGCAGTGCACCCGGTCCTTGTCGACCGGGAAAGCGATTGTCGGCATGTCGATCTGGAATGGCCCCTCGGGCATCTGGTCGAGGCACTGTTCGATGATCCGGACGCTCTCGCGCATCTCCTCGACCCGGCATCGCCAGCGCGCGTAGCAATCGCCCTCATCGCGGGTAATGACGTTGAAAGCCAGCCGGTCGTAGATCTCGTAGGGCTCGTCGCGGCGGATGTCCCAATCGACGCCCGAGGCCCGCAGGTTCGGGCCACTCAGGCCAAGATCGATGCCGTCCTCGGCGGAGATCACGCCGATCCCCTGGGTGCGCTTCAGGAACACCCGGTTGTTGTCGACCAGCCGCTCATAGTCGCGGATGCGGTTCGGGAAGATCTCACAGAACTCCCTGATCTTGGGGAAGAACCCGTCCGGCAGGTCCTCGCGCACACCGCCGACCCGGCAGAAGGAGGTGTGCATGCGTGCCCCGCTGATCATCTCCAGCAGGTCCATGATCATTTCGCGCTCGCGCATGGCGTAAAGCAACGCGGTCATGGCGCCCAGGTCCATCGGCAGCGCGCCGGTGATCATCAGATGACCGGAGATCCGCGCCAGTTCGGCCATCAGCACGCGGATATATTGCGCCCGGATCGGCGCTTCGATGCCCAGGAGCTTCTCCACCGCCAGCGCGAAGGCCAGGTTGTTCGACGGCGGGCAGAGGTAGTCGAGCCGGTCGGTCAGCGGAAAAATCTGGGTGTAGGTGAAGCTCTCGGCCAGTTTTTCGGTGCCGCGGTGGAGGTAGCCGACATGCGGGTCGACGCGCGCGACATATTCGCCGTCCAGCTCAAGGACGAGCCGCAGCACCCCATGGGTGCTGGGATGCTGCGGGCCGAGGTTGAGAAGCACCTCCCGGGTGTCGGGCGCGTCGCCTTCCTGCCTGCTCAGCTCGGTAACCTCGGTCATCTCAAATCCCCGGCGTGGAAGGCCTCCCCCTTATGGAATGTCCCTGGTGGCGAGGTCGGGCTGCGTCGGCGGCGGGCCTTCGGCGCCAAACGGGTTCAGCTCGTCCTTGTAGCCCCGGAGCGGAAAATCCTTGCGCTGCGGGAAGCCCTCGAACCCTTCCCACATATAGATCCGGCGCAGGTCGGGGTGGCCCTCGAAGCTGATCCCGTACATGTCCCAGGCCTCGCGCTCATGCCAGTTGGCGGTGCGCCATACCCCGGTCACCGACGGGACCCGCGGCGGGTCGCCGAGGCGGCACTTGATCCGGACGCGCCATTTGTTCGGCAGCGAATAGAGGTGGTACACCGCCTCGTAGCGCGGCGCCTCGGGGTAATGATCGACGCCGCAGATGTCGGACAGGAAATTGAACCGCAGCGCCGGGTGCTCCTTCAGAAACCGGCAGAGCGCGACGATCATTTCAGGCGGCGCGGCGAAGGCATGGACGCCATGCGCGAAGCCGAGATCCTCGATGGCGCCGGCGAAGCGCTCGGCGATCAGCTTGCGGTTGAAGGGCGTCTCCACGCTCATCTCCACGCTCATCTCCACGCTCATGGCGCCGCCATCCGGTCCAGACGCGTGCCCGCCAGCGCGCGGGATTTCTTGATCTTCTCCTGGAGCAGCAGGAAGCCATGCATCAGCGCCTCGGGCCGCGGCGGGCAGCCGGGCACATGCACGTCCACCGGCACGAAGGTCTCCGCCCCCTGCACCACGGCATAGGTGTTGTAGACCCCGCCCGAGATCGCGCAGGTGCCCATTGCGATGACCCAGCGCGGCTCCGGCATCTGGTCATAGAGCCGACGCACGACGGGCGCGAATTTCCGCGTCACGGTGCCGGCGATGATCATCACGTCGGACTGGCGCGGTGACGGCCGAAACACCACGCCGAACCGGTCGAGATCGTAGCGCGCGCACCCCGCCGCGATCATCTCGATGGCGCAGCAGGCAATGCCGAAGGTCTCGGGCCACAACGCCGACCTTCGGCCCCAGTTGATCACGCTGTCGGCCGTGGTGAACAGCACGCTGTCTCGGATGATGTTGTCTACGCTTCCCATTCCAGCGCCCCCTTCAGCCAGGCATAGGCGAAGCCCACGAGCAGCAGCAGCATGAAGACGAACATCTCGACATAGCCGACCAGCCCGATCTCCTTCAGGACGACGGCCCAGGGAAACAGGAACATCGTCTCGACGTCGAAGACCACCAGCAGGATCGCGAGAATGAAGAACTGCACCCTGAAGCGTCCCCCGGCGGCCTCGCCCGCCGGGTCCATGCCGCATTCATAGGGGATGTTCTTCGCGGGATAGGGATTGGACGGGCGCAGCAGCGAGGAGACAAAGAGCGTCGCGGCCGCCACCAGAACAATTCCGGCAACCATGAAAAGAACCGGCAGGAATTCCATTCCAGTCATGTCGCATTGCCCCGATCACCACCGCGGGCTTTGCTCAGGCCGTAACCGCCCCTCTACGGGACCGGTGATGCAGGCCCCCGGGAACGACTTGGGCATTCCTTATCTTGCACTGCCAGAATATTCGGTCGGCCGGATCTTTGCAAATTCAATCGATCAGCCGCCAAACACGGAACCTTGAGCAAGCCTCAGAAACCACGCGGGAAATAGACCGATGCCGATGGTGCCGGCGGCGGTGACGGCGAGCGTGGCGCGGACCGAGGGTGTCAGCGCCGGGTCGAAGGCGCGCTCCGGTTCGCGCATGTAGATCACCATGACGATGCGGATGTAGAAGTAGGCGGCGACGGCGCTCAGCAGCACTGCGATCACCGCCAGCACGACGAAGCCCCGCTCGACGAGCGCAACCAGCACGTAGAACTTGGCGAAGAACCCGGCCGTCGGCGGAAGGCCAGCCAGCGAGAACAGATAGAGCAGCGTCAGAAGCGCCAAGCCGCGATGCGACCTGGCGAAACCGGCATAGTCGTTGATGACCTCGCCCGAAAAATCGCCGTTCCGCATCATGATGACGATGCCGAAGATGCCGAGATTCATGAACGTGTAGATCAGCAGGTAGAGCATCACGCTGGCGATCCCGTCCGCACCGCCGGCCACTACGCCGAACAGGGCGAACCCGGCATGGGCGATGCTGGAATAGGCCAGGAGGCGCTTGAAATTGTCCTGCACCAGGGCGACGAAACTGCCGAGCGCCATCGTCACCACCGCGATGACCGCGACGATGATCCAGGCGTCCGAGGCTGCGACCAGCGGATTGAGGAAGACCCGCAGGATCACCGCGAAGCCCGCCGCCTTGGGGGCCACCGACATGAAGGCGGTGATCGTCGTCGGGGCGCCTTCATAAGCGTCCGGCACCCACATATGGAACGGTACCGCGCCGACCTTGAAGACCAGCCCGGCGACGATGAAGACCACCGCCAGCAGCAACCCGGGATCGAGCGGATTGCCGGTCACCGCCGCAGCCATGCCGTCCAGCTGCGTCGTGCCGGTGAGCCCGTAGACCAGCGAGACGCCGTAGAGGAAAATCCCGGTCGAGACCGAGCCGAGGATGACGTATTTCAGCGCCGCTTCGTTCGACCGCCGCTGCTGCCGCAGGAAGCCGGTCAGCACATAGGTGCAGAGCACCGTCAGTTCGAGGCCGACATAGATCGACAGGAGGTCGGTCGCGGAGGCCATGATCATCATTCCGGACAGCGCGAAGAGCAGCAGGACATAGTATTCGCTGATCCCGATCTCTTCGATCTCGGCATATCTCGGCGAAAGCAGGAATGTCAGGACGGTGGCCAGGTAGAACACGGCCTTGAAGAAGACCGCGAAGCGGTCGGCGATGAACATGCCCGCATAGGCCGGCCGGACCTCGCCGGCCAGCATTGCTGTCGCCAAGGCCGCGATCAGCACGACCGCGATGGAAGCCCAGACCACGAAATGCCCCTGCCCCTTGCGTGCAACCTGTCCCAGGATCAGCAGGATGCAGGCCCCGGCGATCACCACGATCTCGGGCAGGCTCGCGAGGGCCGACTGGACAAGCGCGGTGGCGGTCATTGGCCGCCCCCCTTGCTGTGCACCTGCGTCAGCACATGCTTCACCGAGGCGTCGATGATGCCGAGAAAGGGTTTCGGATAGAGCCCGACCCAGAGCACCAGGACGGCGAGCGGCAGGATCGCCGCCAGTTCGCGGGCGTTCACGTCGCGGATCTTGAACCCTGCGCCAAGGCGGGCCGGACCGAGCGCGACTTTCCCGTACATGCCAAGCAGATAGGCCGCGCCCAGCAATGCCCCCACAACGGCGGCCGCGCCAACGGCCGGGTTGGCCGCAAACGCGCCCGACAGCACCAGCAACTCGCCGACGAACGAATTCGTTCCCGGCAGCGCCATCGACGACAGGGTGAACAGCGCAAGAAACGCCGTATAGACCGGCGCCGCCTGCATCAGCCCGCCATAGTCCGCGATGCTGCGGGTATGGGTCCGCTCGTAGATCAGGCCCACGAACAGGAACAGCGCGCCCGTCGTGACGCCATGGTTGAACATTTGCAGGATGGCGCCCTCCAGCCCGCGGAGGTTCAGCGCGAAAATCCCGAGCGTCACGAAGCCCATGTGGCTGATGCTGGAATAGGCGACCAGCTTCTTCAGGTCGTCCTGCGCCAGGGCCAGCAAGCCGCCATAGATGATAGCAAGCGCCGAAAGGACCAGCATCAACGGCGCATAATACACCGACGCCGCCGGCAGCATCGGCAGCGAGAACCGCAGGAAGCCGTAGGCGCCCATCTTCAGGAGCACGGCGGCGAGAATGATGCTGCCGGCGGTGGGCGCCTGCACATGGGCGTCCGGCAGCCAGGTATGGACCGGGACCATCGGCACCTTGACCGCAAAGGCGATCAGGAAGGCGAAGAACAGCCAGGACTGGACCTGAAACGGCAAGTCATGCGCCGTCAGGGCGAGGATGTCGAACGTCCTGCCGCCGTGGAAATAGAGCACGATGACGCCGACCAGGAACAGCAGGCTGCCCGCCAGCGTGTAGAGGAAGAACTTGAGCGCCGCATAGACCCGGCCGTCGCCGCCCCAGACCCCGATGATCATGTACATCGGGATCAGCATCGCCTCCCAGAAGACGTAGAACAGGAACAGGTCGAGCGCGCAGAACACCCCCAGCATCAGCGCCTGCATCACCAGCAGACTGACCATGAACTCCTTCACCTTGCGGTCGATCGCGACCCACGAGGCGAGCACGCAGATCCAGCCGAACAGCGCCGTCAGGAACACGAAGAGCGCGCTGATCCCGTCGATGCCGAGCGCGTAAGTGATGCCGAGCGCCGGCACCCAGGGGCGGGTCTCGGTGAACTGCATCGCGTGGGTCGTGGTGTCGAAACCGGCCAGCATCGCGATGCACAGCGCGAAGTCGAGGACGGTGACACCCAGCGCCGTCCACCGCACCGCATCGTCGTTGCGGAGAAACATCAGAACCCCGGCCCCGACGGCGGGCAGGAACACGATGAGGCTCAGCAGCGGAAAGCCCATCGCGCCTCCTAGGGTCCGGACTCAATGAGGATGGGGCTCACGACGCGAGGAATTTTGGCCGGATGGCAGGAGGCTTGCCGACGCAAGCCTCCCGGCTTGCTAGGCAAGACGACGCACCAGCCGACCAAAAGGACCGCGCCGCTTCGCGGTGAGGCGAAAATGGCCGATGGCTGTGTCGAAGCGCTTGCCCGATGGAAAACATCGGGCTGCGCACTTCTCCTTGCCCTCAACCATTTTGGCCTCATCGTGAACCCCATCCTTATTGAGTCCGGACCCTACCGCCACACCACGGCGAACACGGCGGTGGCCGCGATCACACCGGCGATCATCGCCAGCGCGTAATGGGTCACGACGCCGGTCTGGAGCCGCCGCAACACCCCGCCGCCGTTAAGGATCGCCCGGGCGACGCCGTTGACGACGGCGTCCACACCGTTGAGATCGATCCGCAAACCGGCCCGTGCCATCCGGTGCAGCAAGGGCAGCGCCACGGTCTCGGACACGTCGCTCACCGCCTTCTCGTAGCGCGCCAGCGGCTTTTCGGCGAACCACATGAAATGCCGCGCGCCCTTGCGGTAGAACCAGTCGGTGTCGATGCTGATCGTGTTCTCGGGATCGAGCGCCCTGAGGAACAGCACGAATCCCAAGGCGGTGAACATCAGCAGGCCGAGGCTCTCGGTGACATGGACGCCGGTATAGGGCTCGAAGTCGACCGGATGGGGCAGCAGCGCGTAAAGCGGCTGGGGGAACACCCCGATCGCGATGCAGAGGATCGCCGCGATGGCCATCGCAACCAGCATGTTGCGGGGCGGCTCCGGCGCCGCCAGCCCCTGGTCCTTGCCGAAGAACATGTAATACGGGAGCTTGAGCCCGGTGTGCAGGAACGTCCCCGACGACGCCATGGTCAGCGCCAGCACCACCCACGCGCGGTGATCCTGGCCGGCGGCGGCGACCACCATCGACTTGGTGACGAAGCCCGAGTAGAACGGAAATGCCGAGATCGCGAAGGCGCCGATCATGTAGAGCGCGACCGTCAGCGGCATGGTCCGGTAGAGCCCGCCGAGCTCGGTGAGCTTGCGACGCCCGGTGACGTAGATCACTGCGCCAGCCCCCATGAAGAGGAGCGCCTTGTAGAGGATATGGGCGAAGGCATGGCCGGTGGCCCCGTTCACCGCCAGCTCGGTTCCGATGCCGATGCCCGCCACCATGTAGCCCACCTGGCTGATGATGTGATAGGCGAGCAGCCGCCGGCAGTCGTTCTCCAGCACCGCATAGATGACGCCGTAAAGCGCCATCGCGGTGCCGAGCCAGACCAGAAGTTCGGTGCCCGGAAACGCCCGCGCCAGCACATAGACGGCAGTCTTGGTGGTGAAGGCGCTCATGAACACCGCCCCGGTGACGGTTGCCTCCGGATAGGCGTCGGTCAGCCAGGCGTTGAGCGGCGGCACCGCGGCGTTGAGCATGAACCCGGCCAGGATCAGGTAGGCGGCGACGCCCATGCCCCCCTCGATCGGGCCGAAGAGCAGCGAACCGGTGGTGAGCCCATGGAGCATGACACCGCCGAGCAGGACGACGCCGCCGCTGACATGGACCATCAGATAGCGGAAACCGGCGCGGATCGCCGGACCGCTGCGCTGGGCGAAGACCAGATAGGCGGAGGCAAACGCCATGCTTTCCCAGAACAGGAACAGGGTCAGGTAGTCGCCGGCGAAGACCACACCGAGGGCGCTGCCGACGTAGACGAAGGCCGCCACATGCTGGCCGGCGCGCCTCAGGTGCAGCGCGTAGATCATGCCGATCAGCGCCATGATGGTGAAAACGGCCGCGAAGACGACGCTCAGCTTGTCGACCTTGGCAATCAGGATGTCCTGACCGATGAACCGCGTCGCGCCGTAGCTGCCCGACTGCATCGTGAGCACGGCCAGGATCGCCAGCGCCGGAATCAGCAGCAGATAGGCCTTTCGGATCGATCCGTTCAGGAAGGGGATCGGCAGCGCACCCAGAATGAACAGCAGGGCGGGATGGACGAAGTCAGTCATAATAGTCCTCGCGCCGCATCAGCCCGGCCCGATGACCGAGGAACTTCGAAACGAAGATCAGCAGCACGCAGGAGCCGAAGCCGTAGACGGCCGACCAGCCCGGCAGGCGGTCCCACAGGTATTCGGCGTGTTCACGGGCGACCAGAAAGTCGGCGATGACGATCAGGCCGAGCGCCAGATAGAACAGCCGGCGGCGTTGCATCGCATGGGTCGCGTCACCAAAAAAAAAGACGACGCGCTTGATCATCTGACCACGCCTTCCGCCAGGGCGAGGAAATAGCCGGGGAAGATGCCCATCAGCACCGACAGGATGGCGGTCGCGACCAGCGGGATCGTCACCATCGGAATTTCACGAACCGTCTGAGGGCTGTCCGCCGCCTCCGTCCCGAAAAAGGCGACATAGCTGACCGGCAGGAAATAGGCGGCGTTGAGGACCGAACTCACCAGGAGCACGATCAGGAACGCGATCTCGCCCGCCTGCAGCGAGCCCAGCGCCAGATACCACTTGCTGACGAAGCCCGCGGTCGGCGGCGTCCCGATCATGCTGAGCGAGGCGACGAAGAACGCCCCCATCGTCCAGGGCAGCCTGCGGCCGATGCCGGCCATGTCGCTGATGTTTCGCTTGCCGGATGCGCAATAGATCGACCCGGCGCAGAAAAACAGCGTGATCTTGGAGAAGGCATGCGCTGCGATGTGGATGATCCCGCCGACCATCGCGACCGGCGACGACAGGACCGCACCCAGGACGATGTAGGAGAGCTGGCTGACCGTCGAATAGGCGAGCCTCGCCTTCAGGTCGTCCCGCGTCAGGGCGTAGACCGAGGCCATCAGGATCGTGAACGAGACCAGATAGGCTGTGGCAATGCCCAATCCCAGGCTGTCCATCAGCCCGATGCCGAAGACGTGGAACACCACCCGCAGCACGCAGAATACGCCCATCTTGACCACGGCCACCGCGTGCAAGAGCGCGCTGACCGGTGTCGGCGCCACCATCGCGGCGGGCAGCCAGGCGTGCATCGGCATGACCGCGGCCTTGGCGAAGCCGAAGAGATAGCAGAAATAGACGACCGTCAGCAGCGCCGCCGGGGCATCGACCCGTGCCAGCAGCCCCCCTGCCACGAAGTCGAGCGACCCGGCCATGTGGTAGGTCAGCGCCAGCGCGGCGAGCAGCACGCTTTTCGACGCGCCCATCAAATAGACGAGGTACTTGCGGCTGCCCGTCCATCCCTGTTCGTCCTCATGGTGATAGACGAGCGGATAGGTCACCAGGCTGAGCACTTCGTAGAAGATCACCAGCGTGAACAGATTGGCGGCGAAGGCGCCCCCGACGGCCGCCGCAAGGCTGGCGGCGAAACAGGCGAAGAACCGGGTCTGCGCGTGCTCGTTCAAATGCCGCATGTAGCCGATGGAATAGATCGCCGCCACGATCCATAAGAGCGACGAGACGGTGGCAAACACCATGCCGAGCGCATCGACCCGGAACGCGAAGTCGATCCCCGGCAGAATCTCGAACAGGCGCAAATCGACCGTCCCGCCCGCCAGCACCGTGGGCGCCATCGAGGCGATGATCGCGAACATGGCGAACGCCGCCAACGGCGAGACGACATCGCGGAGTTTCTCGCGGTGGTTCAGAAGGAGAACTGCAAGTGCCGCCAGACCTGCTACCGCGATGGCAAGCAGCGGCCGGATCGACATCACCGGTTCCAAGCCGCTATCCTTTCATCATGGTTACGTCGTCGACCTTGAGAGTGGATTTGTTCCTCACGAGGGCGACCAAGATGCCGAGTGCGACGGCAACCTCCGCCGCGGTGATTGCGATGACGAAGATCGCGAAGATCTGCCCGCGCAAGTCGCCGTAGTAATGCCCGAAAGCGATGAAGTTGATGTTGACCGAGTTGAGCAGCAGCTCCAGCGACATCAGCACGACCAGGATGTTGCGCCGAAGCAAAACGCCTGCCGCTCCGATCACGAACAGCACCACGCCCAGCACGATAGGCCACCAGAGCGGCACCATCACCTCGGCTCCTTCTGCGCCAGCACGATGGCGCCGACCACGGCCACCAGCAGGATGACGGAGGCGGCTTCAAATGGCAGGAGATAGTCGGTGAACAACGTCGTGCTGAGCTGCCTGATCTGATCGCCGGAGCGCATGGCGACGGGCTCCGTGACCGAAAAGCGGTCGCTCCAGAGCACCAGCACGAGCATCTCGACGCCAAGCAGGACGAGCAGCACCAGGGCCGGCAGGTTGCCGCCCGGCAAGAACCGTTGCAACACCGCTTCGCGCACGTCGATCATCATGATCACAAATACGAACAGGACCATGATCGCGCCGACATAGACGAAGATCTGGATGACCGCGAGCAACGGCGCCTCGAGCAGAACGAAGATTGCCGAGATCTGCAGGAAACACGCCATCAGCGCCAATGCGCTGTGCACCGGATTACGCGCCAGGACCACCGTCAGAGCCGCGATCACCGACGCCGCAGCGAACAGAAGAAAGAACCCCTGAGCCATCGACGCCCCTCCGACGCCAACTGTCACTCGGCGTGACACGGCCGGACTTGAGATCGCTGCGCACTTCAGTTGACGAATTGTGCCCTAGTCTTGGATTTTTCTCAAGATTATCTTAGCTTGGCGCCAGGTTGGCAGTCCGCCAGCGCCACGATCAAAGATCTTCTTCTTCACGATCCGGACGGGTTGCGGAGGACGCACCGCAGCGTGTGGCAGGACGTGCGCGAGGCCGAGACAGACGAAGCTCCGACCTCGGCGCCGGCTCGCCCAAATGACGTCTCCGGGGTTCGAGTTCAGATCGGCTTGCCGGCATAAGGCATCGAGGCGGTGAGGCCGCCATCGACGGGAATGGCCTGGCCGTTCACGTAAGAAGCCTCGTCGCTCACCAGGAACAGGCCCATGGCGGCGAGCTCATGGGGCTGGCCGGCCCGTTTCAGCGGATTGAGCTGGCCGATCTTGTCTTCGCTGCCGCGTTCCTTCGCGCCGTCGAAGATCGGCTTGGTCATGCCGGTCTCGATCAGGCCGGGGCAGATCGCATTGATGCGCACGCCGGTGCCGGAGAGCGAATAGGCTGTTGTCTGCACCAGGCTGATGACGCCGGCTTTGCTCGCCGCATAGGGATGGCCGCTGGCGCCGGATTTCAGGCCGGCGACCGAGGCCGTGCAGACGATGGCGCCGCGGCGTTGCCGGACCATATGCGGGATCGCATGTTTGACTGCCAGGAACGGCCCGATCAGGTTGATCCTGAGGATCTCCTGCCAGTGTTCCGGCGTCTGCTCGGCGAGCGGCACCAGGCCGCCACTGATACCGGCATTGGCCCAGATGGCATCGAGCCCGCCATAGGCCGAGACCGCCTTGGCGATGAAGGCGGCAACCTCCGGCTCGGAGCCGGCATCGGCGATCACCGCTTCCGCGGTGCCGCCGGCCTTGCGGACCTCCGCGACGGTGTCCTCGACCGCTTCGCTCCGATCCACCGCGATCAGCCTGGCGCCTTCGGCGGTAAACAGCAGCGCCGCCGCGCGGCCGATACCGCTGCCCGCGCCGGTGATGATGACTGACTTCCCCTCGAGACGGCGCATGGGATCTCCTTGTGCTCGTTCAGGCCGAGCTCTCCGCCGCCCGGCTTCGGCGCGACAAGCGGACCGACCCTCTTGTCCGCGGCATGTCTTGCCCATGGAGGCAGCCAGGCGGCGGGGCGTCAATCCGGCGTTTGACCAGGGCCATCACGGCCAGGCAGCGCGGCCAGGGCCGGCCGCATTGCGGACGTCATCACCTCTTCGTCCTCTGATGGCCCTGCACCACCGATCCGAGCCGGCGAATGCGACACTGGCGTGATCCGGCGCTTCGATCGTCCCGCCGGTCGCAAGTCACAGCCCCTTGAACAAGGCGGCGACGATGGCTTCCGGCGCGTCCTCCTGGACCAGATGCCCGGCATCGGGGACCCCGGTCAGCGCGCCGCCGGTCAGCTTCGACGCCAAGCGCTCGCCCTGAGCGATGGGAATCCAGCGGTCCTGTTCACCCCAGAGGATCTCGACCGGCCAATCCATCGGTCCGTAAGAGGGCTCGATGTCTTCGAGATAGCGGTCGTTCATCTGCGCGACCTGGCGATAGAAGGCCGGCCGGCCGGTCTCGCCCTGCCATGGCGCCATGTAGATCGCCATCGCCTCGTCGGTCAGCGGATCGCGGGCAGCCCCTTGAATATAGACCCGCAGCAAGGCGTCATGGGCATAGTCCGGCAGGCCGGCGAAGGCCTGCTCATGCGCGGCGACGTGGCGGAAGAACGGTGAACCGGACGGCGGCAGCGCCACGGGGTTCACCAGGGTCAGACGGTGATAACGGCAGGCGTGGAGGTAATGCGCCCGCAGCGCGGTCATGCCGCCGAAATCATGCGCCAGGATCTCAGGGGTTTCGAGGCCCCATTCGCGCAACAAGGCGGCGAAGAGCACGGTCTGGACGGCCGGCGAAACGTCCTGGCCATCGCCCTGCTCCGATTGTCCGTAGCCCAGGAGATCGAAGACGAAGACGCGCCGCCGGCTCGCCGCCAGCGGCGCGATCCGACGCCATACCTGCGCGGAAAACGGCGTGCCATGGATCATGACGAGCGGCGGCCCGTCGCCCATGCTGCCCCAGGCGACGCTTTGGCCGCGGAACCTGAAACGGCGGTCGAGTGTCAGCATTGCTCGGCCCCTGTATAACCGTTAATATCAATATAATGGTTATACCCGCATCGGGTTGCTGGCAATCGGAGAACGGCGTGACGCATTGGCGGACAGACGATCTCGTCGGCGGCGACGTGATCCTCGATTTCGTGAACACGGTCGGCGACACCGGCAAGAGCCGGGAGATGGAACGGCTGGCGTCCTGGCCGGACGCCGTCGGCTGGGCCGGCTTCGTCGGTCTCATCGACCCGGCCGAGGCTGGGGGCTTGCGTGCCGCCGGGGACGGGACCGCGGCGCTGGCCGGCTTGAGGGCCTTGCGCGAGACCGTCTATGCGGTCTTGAGCGCCCGGGCGGCGGGAGTGGACCCGGATGACGGCTCGCTCAAGGCCGTGGAAGCCGCCATTCGGGAGACCCTGGCGGTGTCGCGCCTGTCGAGCGACGGCGGCACGGCGGTCTGGCGGCTGATGCCGGCGCCTTGCGACCCCGACCTCATACGTCACCGCCTGGCGTTGCGGCTGCTGCACCTGCTGGGCGGGCCGGAACTGCCGCGCCTGCGCGAATGCACGCGCTGTCCCTGGCTGTTTCTCGACCATGGCCGGGGTCGCGGCCGGAGTTGGTGCCGCATGTCGACCTGCGGCAACCGGGCCAAGGCCGAACGCTACAGGGCATCGCGGGTCTAGCGCGGCGGCCTCGAGCACCGCCATCCGCGTTGACCGGGGCCTGACGCCTTCGGCGGCCGACTGCCGGGGGCTGTCCTTGGCGGCCGAAGCTACAGCGAGGCCTTCCTGATCTGGCTGACCCCGACCGCCAGCCCGACCACGGCCACACCGGCGGCGACCAGCGCGCCGTGGAGCACCGCCGGCGTCATCACCTCGCCCATGAACAGCGCCCGCTCGGCCTCGACCAGATAGGTCAGCGGGTTGAAGCGGCTGGCGAGATAGAGCCATTGCGGTGCGGTGCTCATCGGCAAGAGCACGCCGCCGAGCAGCATCATCGGCAGGGCGACCGAGTGGCTGACCAGATAGAACAGGCTGCCATTATCCTTGCTGGCCATGGCCAGGGCATAGGACAGCGATGCCACCCCGACGCCAAACACCATCAGAAGGACGAGACCCATGATCATGGGCGGCACATGGAGCACGAGGCCGAACGGCGCCGCAACCCCGATCAGGACCACCGCCTGCACCACGAGCGGGGTGAGCTCCTTCAGCGACCGCCCGACCATGATGCCGGGCCGACTCATCGGGGTGGCCAGGAACCGCTCGAAACTGCCGCGCATCAGTTCTTCGGTCAGCGCCCAGCCGCAGGACACGGTGCTGAACAGCACCAGCATGACCACCATGCCGGGCACGAACCATTGCAGGGGGCTGGCGCCGTCCGGGCCGGGCACGTCGCCCAGCAGCGGCACGAACAGCCCGAGATAAAGCAGCGGCTGCGCCAGGCCGAAGACGATGTAGTACCAGCTCCGCAAGGTCGGGCCGATCTCGCGGCGGAACGAGATGGACGTATCGGTGATGAAGGACATGGGACTTCTCGCTCACGAGGATCGGGAGACGGCCATCCCGGCACCGACGGCGGCCTCCCTCAGGGAGCGGCCGGTGAGGCCGAGGAACACGTCGTCCAGCGTCGGCCGGTCCACCCGGGCGCTGGCCGTTTCGATGCCGGACTGGTGGAGGCGACGGAGGAATTCCGGCAGCGCCGCCTCCCCGTCCCGCAGCGTCACGGCCACGGCGCGGCCGTTGACCTGGGCGTCGCGCATTGCCGGCAGGGTCCGGGCGATCGCCGTGGCGGCGGCGGTCTGATCCTCGCGCAGCAGGCTGACATGCAGGGTGTCGCCGGCGAGGTCGGCTTTGAGGCGGGCCGGCGTGTCGTCGGCGATCATCACGCCCTTGTCGATCACCATGACCCGCTCGGCCATGGTGTCGGCCTCCTCCAGGTAGTGGGTCGTCAGGAAGATCGTCATCCCCGACTGCTTGCGGATGCGGCTGATGTGCTCCCACAGATTGGCCCGCGAATGCGGGTCCAGCCCGGTCGACGGCTCGTCCAGGAACAGGATTGGCGGCGTGTGCATCAGCCCGAGCGCCACATCGAGCCGGCGCTTCTGCCCGCCCGAGAGCGACGCGCAGTTCCGGTCGGCAAGCCCGTCCAGCTCGAGCATGCCGATGAGCTCGTCTGCGCGTGCCCTGGCCGCGGCGGAGGTCATGCGCTGGGCCCGCCCCTGCGTCACCAGTTCGTCGCGCACCCGATGATAGGGGCCCGAACCCGTGCCCTGGCCGACATAACCGATCTTGAGGCGCACGCCCGCGGGGTCCGACGCCACGTCATGTCCGCCGACAGTGGCACTGCCCGCGGTCAGCGGCAGCAGCGTCGTCAGCATCCGCACCGCGGTGGATTTGCCCGCGCCGTTGGGTCCGAGAAAGGCCACCAGCTCGCCTTCCGCCACGTCCAGGCCGAGGCCGCGCACCGCCTCCACCAGCCCGGACTTCGTCTTGAAATTGCGGGTCAGGGCCCGGGCGTGGATCATGGCCTATCTCCTTCTTCGTCCTTTGCGTACAAGGGAAAAGCCTGGATCACGGGGACCGGGCAGCAAGCCGACCTCGACATCCGGCTCGGTGTCTGGCGGCACGAATCCTACAACTCCGTGCGCCGTACGAGGTTTAGTTCAAAACATCGTACGGCGTAAATAGTTATTTTCCGGAGACGAGATGGCCGAAGAAATCGCCGGCCGCGGCGACCTCATCAAGGCATTGGAACTGATGTGGGGCCGTGCGGCGCCCCGCCGCCGCGGGCCGAAGGCCAAGGTGGAGATGCGCGATCTCGTCGCCGCGGCCGTCCACATCGCCGATACCGAGGGGATCACGGCCGTCTCCACCCGGCGGGTCGCCGAGGCGGTGGGCATCTCGCCCATGAGCTTCTACACGCATATTCCCGACAAGGCGGTGTTGCTCGACCTCATGCTCGACGCGGTGGCGGCCCCCGCCGAAGGCCATGATCGCCGGTCAAGCTTCGATCCGGCGCAGTGGCGCGCCAATATCGGCTTCGTCGCCCGCGAATTCCGCACCTTCCTGCTGCGCCATCCCTGGGTGCTGCAGGTCAGCACGCATCGGCCGGGGGTGGGCCCCAATACCATCCGGTCCTACGACCATTTCCTCGCCGCCTTCGACGGGCTGGGGCTCGACGAGGTGGAGATGGACCTCTCGGTCACCATGATCGCGCATTATGTGCATGGCGCGGTGCGCGACGTGGCCCGCGCCCGCATGGTCAAGGCGGAGACCGGGATGAGCGACGAGGAGTGGTGGCACACCATCGCCCCCTTCCTCGAAACGGTCGATTTTTCGGCCTATCCGACCGCCAACCGGGTCGGGCCGGTGGTTGGCGAACTCTATGGCCTGGGCGACCCGGAACAGGCATTCGCCTTCGGCCTCGAGCGCCTGCTCGACGGCATCGGCGTGCTGATCGCGCGGAAGAATGCGAGCCCAGGTTAAGGTGGCCCGGGAGGTCGAGACCGCGCCCGGCGTCACACTGCCAGATTGTGAGGTGGAGTATGTTGTCGCGCCCGCCGCCATGCCACGAGCCGGAGGGCGCGACCTTGGCTGCCAGAGACCATGTCGATGGGCCGATATCGCCTGAACGCGCCAAGGCAAGCCGCACCGGCTGGCCGATCATCGTGCGAAACCTGAAGGCCTGTCTCGCATGGCATTCTAGGATGCGGCCGCCCACTTCTGCCCGGAGGCGACCTGCATCACACCAGGAGACCCGGCATGACCGATCGCACCCATCCAAGCTCGCCGCCGGGCCTCGCCATCCCGGCCGATGACCCCAGCCGCGTGTTGACCGTCGCCGATCCCGACGGCGCCGACAGGCCCCACGTCTCGGTCGCCGGCGGCACCTACACGATCCTGGTATCGGGCGCCCAGACCGCCGGCCGCTATTGCCTGATCGACATGCTCGTGCCCGCCGGCGGCGGGCCGCCGCCGCACCGCCACGACTTCGAGGAAATGTTCACCCTGCTCGAAGGCGAGCTGGAATTTGCCTTTCGCGGCAAGTCGCAGACCGTGCGCGCGGGCTCGACCGTCAATGTGCCGGCCAATGCCCCGCATGCCTTCAGGAACGTGTCGGGCGAGACGGCCCATATGCTCTGCATGTGCACGCCGGCGGGACAGGACGAATTCTTCCTGGCGGCCGGTTTTCCCGTGGCAAGCCGGACATCGCCGCCCCCGCAGCCGACCCCGGAACAGCGCGCCGAGAAGGCCAAGCTTATCGAAACGCTCCTGCCGAAATACCGGACCGAAATGGTGAGGGCGTGAGGCCCTTCACGCCGGATCGGGCGAAGGCGCTGCTCGGCGCGGGATGACCGTCGCGCGCCGACGCCACTGGCGCCGAGCCAATGCCGGACCGCCCCAAGTCCAGCGGAGGCCTTGACTTTTCATCATCACGCAACATATCAAGTTGCATGAAACGTGATAGTCGATTGTCCGGCGTGCTCCACGTCCTGCTGCACATGGCGGAGCATGATGCCCCTGTCACCTCCGAGGTTCTCGCCAAGGCGATGGCCACCAATCCGGTGGTGATCCGCAGGATCATGGCGGGCCTCAGGGACCACGGTTATGTGCACTCGGAACGGGGGCATGGCGGCGGCTGGACGCTGGCCTGCGAATTGTCTGATGTGACATTGCGCGACATCTACACCGCGCTCGGCAACCCCTCGCTTCTCGCCATCGGCAACCGGACCGAGGCGCCCGGCTGCCTGGTCGAACAGGCGGTCAATGCCGCCCTCAATCAGGCCTTTCAGGATGCCGAGGCCTTGCTCGTTTCGCGCCTCGGCGACGTGACGCTGGCCATGCTGAGCGCCGATTTTCACGACCGCCTGGTTGCCCGTGGCGGATCGCATGACCTGGCGACCGTCCATGGATCATGACGCGATCAGCATTGACGGCGGCACGGCGGCGGATCGCCATGCCCGGCCCGGAGCGGCCGGAGCCGGCGGCGCGAACGATCTTCTGGCCCACTTTTCCGATCCCCATTCCGTCGCCCGCTATGCCGAAGGGCCGCCGCGCTTCGTGCCCGGCTTCACCGACCTGCATCGCATGACGCGGCTTTTGCTGACCGAACGCGCGCCTGATGATGCCCGCGTGCTGGTGCTCGGCGCCGGCGGCGGGCTGGAGTTGAAGGCCTTTGCCGAGGCTGAGCCGCACTGGACCTTCGACGGCGTCGATCCGGCCGCCGAAATGCTCGGGCTGGCCGGGCGCACGCTCGGGCCGCTTGCCGCGCGGGTCCGGCTGCACCAGGGCTATATCGACGATGCGCCGGAAGGCCCGTTCGACGCGGCCACGTGCCTGCTGACCCTGCATTTCCTGGCACCTGACGAACGCCGGCGCACGGCAGCCGAAATCCGACGCCGCCTCAAGCCCGGCGCGCCCTTCGTGGCGGCCCATTCCAGCTTCCCGCAGGATGACGGCGAGCGGGCGCTCTGGCTGTCGCGATACGCCGCCTTTGCGGTTGCTTCGGGCGCCGATCCCGACCAGGCCCGGACCGCTCGCGCGGCGATCGACACACGTCTGAACCTGCTCAGTCCCGCGCATGACGAGGCGATCCTGCGCGACGCCGGCTTCTCGAACGTCAGCCTGTTCTACGCCGCCTTCACCTGGCGCGGCTGGGTTGCCTATGCCTGACGTCCCCAGCCTTCGACAGGATCGGCAGGCGCCCGCCGGATCGCCCATGGCATCCTGGACACGGTCCCGGCGTCCGACGGCAGCCCCTATCAGGACCATGTGCTGACCGAGAAGGGCCGCGGCCTGTTTCCCGTGCTGGTCGCGCTGCGGCAGTGGGGCGAGGACTTCTTCTTCGAGCCCGACGAGGCTCACGTCCTGCTGGTCGATCGGAAGCGCGGCCTTCCCGTGCGACGACTGGAGCTTCGTTCCCAGGACGGGCGCGTGCTGGGACCGGAGGACACGCTGGTGCACGGCATTCCCGGGCAGATGGCCGATGGGCGCCAATAGAGCGGCCCCGTCCCTGCCCGGATTCACGACCACTTTGTTACTCCCTGGCCCATTGCCGAGCGACTAGGGTCCGTCATCGATAAGGGACTGAGGTCCGTCACCGATAGGGATCGAGCCATGAAACAATCACCTGCCGAAATCCTCCGCGAATATGGCCCCTTGCCCGGCGTCAGCCAGGTCCATGGGGTAACCTTTGACGGCCAGAACGTCTGGTTTGCCTCCGGGGACAAGCTGAACGCCTTCGATCCGGCCGATGGCAAGGCGGTGCGCGCGATCGATGTCGCCGCCCATGCCGGAACCGCCTTCGACGGACGGCACCTGTTTCAGATCGCCGAGGATCGCATCCAGAAGATCGACCCGACGACCGGCCAGGTGCTCGCCACGATCCCGACGCCCGGCGGCGGTGGCGACTCGGGCCTCACCTGGGCCGAGGGCACGCTCTGGGTGGGCCAATATCGGGACCGGAAGATCCATCAGATCGATCCGGAGACCGGGGCCATCCTGCGCACCATCGAGTCCAAGCGTTTCGTCACCGGCGTCACCTGGGTCGACGGCGAGCTCTGGCACGGCACCTGGGAAAATGACGAAAGCGATCTGCGGCGGCTGGACCCGCGCACCGGAGAGGTCCTGGAGCGGCTCGAGATGCCGGCCGGAATGGGCGTGTCGGGGCTCGAGTCCGACGGTGGCGATCGGTTCTTCTGCGGCGGCGGCAACAGCGGCACGGTGCGCGCGGTCCGCCGGCCGAGGTGACGCCTCCGCTGAGCCTCCGCGGCCGGGCGCGGCATCGCGGTTCGGCGATGCCCCTCAAGATGCGGCGTCCCGGGTGGTGCGCGATGGCGCACGCACCAATCGAGACGGGCCGTTCCGTCACGATACCGATGATGCCCGGCCCACTGCGTTTCTTGATCCAGAAGGCGCCTGCGCGACGCCTTCGGACCGCGCCTTCGGTTCGGCCGCCAGCCATCGGCAAACCCCCGTCGGCATAGCCTATCGTCTGGTTGTGAATGCCCGCGGCCCTTTCTAGGGTTTCAACTCCCGGAAGAGGTCACCTGACGATGGATTTGCAGCATCTCGAATGGCCGTTCCTGAGCCCCGGGCACCGCAGTTTGGCCGCTGACTATCTGGCCTGGACCACGCCCCATCTCGCCGGGCTCGCGGGCGACGAGGGAGGTGACGGACGCGCGGCCAGGCAGATCTATGAAATGCTGGCCGGCGCCGGATGGCTCACGCGGACCTTGCCGGCGTCGACGGATCGAGCCAGTCCCAAGCTGGATTTGAGATCCCTCTGCATTCTGCGGGAGCTCAGCGCCTATTCGTCGGCGATCGCAGATGTCGCGCTATCGGAACCCTGGCTCGGCATCCTGCCCATCGCCCTGTTCGGCTCGCCCGCGCTGCGGGAGCTCTATCTGCCCCGCTATCTCAGCGGAAACCTTCTTCCGGCCTTCGCCTTGTCCGAGCCCGGAGCGGGATCCGACGCCGCGTCGATCACGACCAGCGCGCGTCGCGACGGCAATGGCTATGTCTTGAACGGCCGCAAGACCTGGACGTCCAATTGCGGCCTTGCCGACCTCTATGTCGTCTTCGCTCGCCTGGAGGAGACCGGCGGGATCGCCGCCTTCGCCGTCGACGGCAATGATCCGGCGATCAGATTGGAAGAGCGCATCGACGTCATGCCGCCGCATACCGTCGGCACCTGGACGCTCGACGGCTGCCGTGTTTCGCGAGATCGGCTGATCGGAGAAGCCGGACAGGGCTACAAGATCGCGATGGCGGTTCTTGAACTGTTTCGGCCAACGGTTGGCGCCGCCGCTCTGGGCTTTGCCCGCCGCGCCATGGACGAAGCGGTCGAGCGCAGTGTCGGCCGGACGGCTTTCGGCAAGCCGATATCGGAACATCAATTGGTTCAGGCGAAACTGGCGCAAATGGCCGTCGGCGTCGATGCTTCCGGGCTTCTGGTCTATCGCGCCGCCTGGGAGCACGACGAAGGGCGCCGGCTGACGCCACGATCGGCAGCCGTCGCCAAGCTGTTCTCGACCGAAACGAGTTTTCAGATCGTCGACCAGGCGCTGCAGATTTTCGGCGGAATGGGTGTCGTCAAGGGCACGACCGTGGAGCGGCTGTTCCGCCATGTCCGCGCCTTCAGGATCTTCGACGGCACCAGCGAGATCCAGCACCTGATCATTGCCCGGGATGTCTTGAAAGGCCGCGCGTAGCCCGTGGCGCGCCGGCAGGTCCTCCACGCCGCGGCCCGGGAACGGCGGCGGCAAGCGGGGCGACGGCAGACCGTCGCCCCAGCCGATGTCCGGCGTCACTGAACGCTGACGTAGGTGCCTCGCGCAAAGGTCTTCAGGGCGAAACAGCCATCGGGCTGATATTCCATCCAGAACTGCTCCCACTCCCCGACGGCGGTCCGGTTCCAGTTGCAGAACGAACCATCGCCCCCGCCCTGCTCGGCGACGAGATAATGCCCACCGAGCGCGCGCAGGCTGACGGTACCGTTGGGGTTGTGGACGAGCGTGGCGGTTTCCCACGGACCGATCGCGGTGCGATTGGCATAGACCGGGCCGCCGCCGCCGTTCTCGGCGCAGAAATAGCCTCGCCGCGTGCCGATCGCGATATCGGTCGAGGTGGGATCGTTCGGGTTGGCTGCAACAAGCAAGAGCTTCTCCCATGGACCTACGACCTGGCGATCGGCATGGACGTCTCCGGGCCGAGGGCTGTCGGAGAGCAGCGCGTCGCCGAGCCATCCGGCCAGGCCACCGAGCACGACACCGGCCGGTCCGACCGCGAGCAAGGTAATGCCCGCGCCAAGACCGGCTCCGACAACGCCACCAGGCAAGCCGGTCACTTCTTGCAGCTTGTCCTTGATGCCTTTCAGCATTTCTACGGGCGAAAAAAACGCCGGCGTCACCGTGACAAATTGCGTCGCGATGATGCCGGCCACGTTGACCCCATGGTTGAGGCCGATCGCGTCCACCGTCGAGATCAGGCTGAACATGGTCTCCATGATTATGTTGAAGGGCGGAACATAGCGGGTGCAGAATGCCCTGACGTCCTGTCGCATCTCCTCGACGTCACGGTGAGACATGCTGATCTGCCAGACGCCGCCGACGATCTGAACGTTGGTCGGTCGAATGCGTTGAGCACCGTTGCCGTTGCCGTTGAGGCGAGAACTGACGATGGGGGATTCCCGTTCATACAGATGTCCCGGATTGAACAGGTCGGTCACCATCGTCCTGCGGCCAGTGATCCTTTCGACGTTTGCCAGGAATTGCGGGTCCTGGTGCAATGCCTCATTGAGCGATAGTCTTCTGAAGTCGGTTCCCATGGTGTTACCTCGTCCTGTTGATCGCTTCCGCAGACGCGCCGTCGGCCACGGCATGGCCCCGATCGAAGCGACACATTCGACACGGATGCCGGTTCGCGTCTCGGCCGAGCACAGCGCGAAGGCCAGGTTGGCTCACCCAACCCGCGATGCCGCACTGTCCGGATGCGAACCGCGCGCAACCTGGCGCCGGCGTCCCTACGGATGGCTTACGGCTCAACGGGCGCCGGGTGCCGATCCGAATTTTCGCGCGATGGCTTCGACGATCGGCGACGGCTCCAGATCCCCGGCGGTCTTGAGCACCCTCAGATAGCGTCGATAGTCCTCGACCGCGCCCGCGAGGTCGCCTTGCATCAAGCGGAGCTCGATCAGCGCGCCGTGCAGGCGATCGGAATCGGGATAGTGCTGGAGTGCCCGCAGACAAACCGCTCTCGCCTCGACAACCGTCCCCTCGCCTTCGCGCAGTTTGCCAAGCCGGATGGCAAGGTCGACGAAGTCATCGCGCACCCGGTCAGCGGCAGCGATCGCCCAGATCGGTTCGTCATGTCCAAAAAAGAGCGGGCCGGGAAAGCTGGCCAGCAGCTGTTCGAGCGTCCGTTCCGAAACGCTGCCGCCGGCAGCGTGGACGTCCCTGACCTGCTTTTCCCAATCCGCCAGATCGACCCACACCATATCCGGGACAAGCCGCAATCGTCCTTCGCGCAAGGTGACGAGATCCGCTCGCCCCAGCAGCTTGCGCAGCCGATGCAAGGCCTGCTCGAAGGCAGCATTGGCCTGCCCGCCATCAAGGTCCGGCCAAAGCCGGTCCTGCAAGGTTCCGATCGCGCAGACATGGCCGCGCGACAGGGCGAGAACACGGAGTATGTCGAGCGCGCGCGTCGGCGGCTTGGGACCAAGATCAAGCTCTGCGCCGTCTCGCTCGATCCGGAACCCGCCGAGTATGCGCACCCGCAGCGGCCACGGCCAACCTGCCGGGCGATGCGCCGGCGGTGTCAGGCGGCGCTCCGCGACGAGGGAGCGGCAGAACGCGATCTCGATGCCGGTTTCGATGGCATCGGCGAGAAGGTCCGACAGCAGGTCGGGCAGGTTCAGCAGGATGGCGCGCCAGTCAGCGGTGCGCAGTTCGGCAAAGAGGGCGCGCAAGTGCCCTTCATAGGCCGGATCGCCTTGCCATTTCGCGCCGAGCGCCTCGGCGGCCATCATGCACAGCCGTGTGCGCAGCTGCGATCCGCCCTGCAGCCGCGGAGCCAAGTCCGCGAGCAGGCCGATTGCGTCTCGACACCGGCGGTCGGCCAGCAGGACCTGAAACTTGGTGATGTAGTGAGGCAGCCTTTCGATGAGCGGTTCGTCGCCCGCCTCGATCGCTTCCATGAAGCGATCGCAGTCGCGATAGGCCTCGGCGAAGTTTCCCTGCAGCGTGTGCAATGCGGCGCGGCAATCGGCGACGACCGCGACCTGCGTCGTGTAGCGGCTGTCGGCGATCTCGGCGAGCCGCGTCACCAAACTCCTGAATTCGGAGAAGTCATTGCGCAGTTTCATCTGCAGTTGCAGGTGGTAGAGCGCCCCGAATTCAACGCCTTTGAGCGCTTCGCCCTCGCCGATGGCGATCGCGGCGCGCAGGGCGTCCTCCGCCGTCGCATAGGGAAATCCGCGACGCGAATAGCGATAGTAGCGCCCGCTGGCGGCGCCGAATGCAACCAGCCACAGACCAAGGTGCCAGCCGAGCACATCGGGTTTGGCGATATCATCGACGACGTGATCGACCGCCCGTTCGAAGATGTCGGCCCTGCCCCTGCCGACCGCATGTTCGATCAGGGCTTCGCTGGCCTGCAGGCGCAGCCCGCTGGGGAACCGTCGTCCGGGATCGCCCAGCCTGTCCAGAAGCACCTCCGCCAGACGCTGGCCGGCATCGTTGTCATGGCCATCAGCGAAGTCGTGGGCCCGCAACAAGCCGATCAACGCCAGGAGATCCTCTTCGGGCGGCAGCGCGGGAAGGTCGCGCGCGGCAATGGCGACGGCCCGCGAGGTCCAGACGGCAAGGCCGTGATGGGTCCGCCAGCTGTCGGTCTTGACCAGCACGGCCCGCGCGACGGTGAGACACAGGCCGCGCTCATCATGGTCCTCGCCGAACGCCTGCCAGGCCAGTTCGAGCCAGCGCTCGGCCACGGCGTCATCGGCGAGATGAGCGACACCCGCCCAATAGAACAACCACCCGGTCAGCTCCGCCGGCGGCAGCCTCTGCAGCCACGCGATGATCGTGGCGCGGCGCCCGGTGGCGATCAGCCCCTCGGCGTGTCGCAGCAGCAGGTCGCGCGCCAGCAGCCAGGACCTGGCGTCCAGAGCCAGCGTGATCGCT
The DNA here is from genome assembly GCF_005144885.1 of Phreatobacter stygius. Lineage (NCBI taxonomy): Bacteria > Pseudomonadati > Pseudomonadota > Alphaproteobacteria > Hyphomicrobiales > Phreatobacteraceae > Phreatobacter > Phreatobacter stygius. The sequence goes on along the minus strand of NZ_CP039690.1, from coordinate 6,193,272 downwards.
TCGTCCGGCCGCTCCGCGTCGGACAGAAGCCGGGCTGCCCTGGTCCGCAGCATGCGTCGCTCCGGCTCCGACAACCGCTGCTCGAAGCGCCGATGCAGGAAGTCGCGCAGCAGGTCGTGCAGATGAAAGGTTTCCCCCTGCCCCTCGGCCCGCGTGACGAGGAATTGCCGCGCGTAGAGCCGATCAAGCAATTGTCCGGCTTCCGCCGATCCGGTCACCGCGTTGGCCAAACCGACCGTGATCTCGGGCAATAGATTGAGGGTGAGCAGGTTGTCCTGGTCGGAAACCGGCAGCGCATCGAAGAAATGGCCGCCAAGTGCGGCGAAATGCGAGGGACCTGCCTGGGTGGCCGCGCTGCCGTGACCGGCAGCACCACCACGATCGGCCAGAAGAACAAGACCGACCGCCCAGCCTCGCGCACTGCCGATATCGATTTGCGCGGCACGTTGTTTGAGCCTGAGCTGGACCAGGCTGCGCGCCTCGGGGTCGGAAAATTCCAGCACGGATTGATCGACGACGGTCAATGCGCGGCTATGCGACAGCTCGGAGAGCCCTTCATTCGGCAGCATCCGCGAGAGACAGACACAGCGCAGGGAGCGGGGAAGCGTTCCGATCATCGTGCCGATGATATCGCCGAATTCAGGTGTCTCGACGGTGTGAAGATCGTCGAACACGAGCAGCGTCCCCGGCCGCAGCCGCGCGAAATATTGCCGAAAGAACACGCGCGCGAAGTCGCGTGGATGTTCGGCATATTCCACACCAAAAATCGGCATTGCGAGCGAAGCTGCCGGCGTCGGCAAGGACTGAGCCAGGTAGCTGAAGAACCGCGCGAGGTCCCGGTCGCCTTGATCGGCACGAAACCAGACATGGGGCGCTCGCACGCTCGCCAGGTAGTCGATCATGGCGGTCGTCTTGCCATAGCCCGCCGGAGCGGCGATCCAGCAGGCGCCATCCCGTAACGCGCGATCGATTGCCTCGGTGACACGGGCGCGTCGAACAATGTCGTCCGTCGTCGGTGCCGCCAGCTTGGCCGACACATGGGCACTCAAGAGCGATCCCCACCTTGCTTCACGCGATCACAGAACTCCGCCTCCAGCCACCGGATAATAATACGAACAAGGTTGCACCGCGGCGACGAATTCGCGTCGGCCTTGTCCTACGGCGGATCGCCGTCAGGAACCGGTTGCAAAAGTCGGTAGGATTGCTCCGAGACTAGTCCCGGATCGCCCGAAGGTCGCGTTTCCCCCGGGCGCGGTGGCTGGCACACTGGCCGCGCCATCGTCGGCCAGGTTCACGCCGCAAGGAATGCCTCCAGGCGTTCGGCCGTCTCGGCGGGCCGTTCCTCCGGCAGCCAATGATTGCAGTCCGCGATGCTGCCGCCGGTGACGTCCAGCGCGAACTCCCGCATCATGGCGACCATCTCGGGCCCCCAGCGCCGGTCGCCGCCGAGTGCCAGCACCGGAATGCGCAAGGGATCGCGTTTCCAGGCGAGCGCATTGTCATGGTCGCGCGGAAAGGCCCGGTACCACTCCAGCCCGCCGCGGGTCCGGCCGGGCTGGGCAAACGCCTTGGCGAAGAGTTCGATATCGCCGGCATCGTGCGCGCCGTGGTCGAAAGCGCGATCGGAGATGAAGGTCGAGACATAGTCATATTCCCGGCCATAGATCAGCCGCTCGGGCAGATTGAGCTTCATGTGAAAGGCGAAATGCCAGACGCGCGGGTCGGAGAACAAGGCGTCCCAGCGGCTCCAGCCCGGCACGGGGACATCGAGCACCGCCAGATGGGTCACGGCGTCGCGATGGGTCGCGGCGAGCGCGACCCCGACCATGCCGCCGATATCGTGGCCGCAGACCGCATAGCGCTCATGGCCGAGCGCCGTCATCACGCCATGGACGTCGGCGGCCAGGCTCGCCTTGTCGTAGCCGCCCTGTGGGCAGTCGGAATGGCCGGCACCGCGCAGGTCGAGCGCGATCACCCGGTGCCGGCGCGCCAGCAGCGGCATCATCTTGCGCCATTCCCACCAGGTCTGCGGAAAGCCGTGGAGGAGCACGACCGGCGGCCCCTCGCCTCCCGTCACCACGTGCAGGTCGACATCGCGCGCGCGAACCATCTGGTGCCGGAAACCGGTCAAAGTCATGAGCTCTCTCCTTCGCGAACGCGGTTTTCCGCAGCGGCCGCCTACGGCTCCTGCCGGCATCTCAGAATATTTCCGACAGGTCGGTTAATAATTATTTTTGACAGATCGGTCGGAAGCTTTCATGACGATGCCCATGACAGGATCTGGCAAGCCCCGACTGGCCGGGCGGCCGCGCGTCGTCGAGCGCGACGAGGCGCTGCAGCGCGCCAAGGACCTCTTCTGGTCGCTCGGTTATCAGCGGGCGTCGCTGCCGGAGCTCGAGCGCGCGACAGGACTGCAGAGAGGCAGCCTCTACGCGCTGTTCTCGGACAAGCGCGAGCTGTTCCTCGAGGCGCTCGATCTCTACGGCCGCGAGGGGCTGGCGACGATGGATGCGACCATGCCGGCGGGGGCAAGGCGCGCGGATATTCTGGCCTGGATCAGGGTGCATGCCGCCCGGGCGCATGGGCCGGCCGGCGTCAGGGGCTGCTTTCTGGTCGAAACAACAGTCGAAATGGGGCCACACGACCCGGTCATCGCGGAGCGCGCCGCGGCCATCTTCGCCGCGATGCTGAAGCGGCTCGAGCGGGCGCTCGCCGGCGCCGGCGATGCCCAGGTGCCGGACCCGGAAGCCGCGGCGCGCACCTTGCTCGCCGGCCTGGAAGGCCTGCGCGTGTTCGGCAAGGCCGGGCAGAGCGAGGATGAGGTAGCGCGCGCGGTCGGGGTTCTCGCGGCAACACTGGTGCCGCCGAAACCGGCAAGCTAGGTGTTTGATCCCGGGCTTTGATGGTGCAATCTCGATGCAGGAATCGAGGGACGCGCTATGGGCCAGGTTCTCCACGGGAGCGCCACGACGACTGAGGCGGTCCGTCGAGCGATACAACATAGTCAAGAGAGCCTGAGGGCTCTGTCTAAGCGCTACGGGATTAACCAGAAGACGGTCGCGAAGTGGAAGAAGCGGACCTCGGTGACCGATGTGCCGACCGGGCCGAAGAACCCGACTTCGACAGTGCTGACGATTGAGGAAGAGGCCGTGATCGTCGCCTTCCGGAAGCATACTTTGCTGCCGCTCGACGACTGCCTCTATGCGCTACAGCCGACGATCCCGACGCTGACGCGGTCATCCCTGCACCGCTGCCTGCAGCGTCACGGGATCAGCCGCCTGCCCGAGGTCGAAGGCGAGAAGCCGGCGAAGACGAAGTTCAAATCCTATCCGATCGGCTTCTTCCACATCGATATCGCCGAGGTGCAGACCGCTGAGGGCAAGCTGTACCTCTATGTCGCCATCGATCGCACGAGCAAATTCGCCGTCGTACAGATCGTCAGGAAGACGGGGCGGACCTCCGCGTCAGCCTTCCTCTCGGCCTTGATCGAGGCCGTCCCCTACAAGATCCATACCGTTCTCACCGACAACGGCATCCAGTTCACCTTCCCGCCACGGTATGCCGATGGTCCGACGGCGCGCTACGTGACGCACATGTTCGGCATGCGCTGCCAGGAGAACGGCATCGAGCACCGCCTCACCAAGGTGAAGCACCCTTGGACGAACGGCCAGGTCGAGCGCATGAACCGCACCATCAAAGAAGCCACCGTCAAGCGTTACCACTACGACAGCCACCGGCAGTTCGAAGCGCATCTCGCCGACTTCGTCAGCGCCTACAATTTCGGGCGGAGGCTGAAGACCCTCAAGGGCCTCACACCCTACGAATTCATCTGCAAACTCTGGACAACAGAGCCTCAACGATTCAGGCTCGATCCACTCCATCAAATGCCGGGACTAAACAGCTAGGTCGCTCGGGCGGAATGCTCCGCGCCGGCGGGCCCGAGCCGTTCACAGGCCCTGCCCTCACCCGGCGAGCGTTTCAACCCGCCCGCCGGCCAGCACCATCAGAATCTTTTCGAAACGGGTCGAAATGGCGAGCTGGGAACCGACATGCCGATAGGCCTCGATATGCGGCAGTCCATCGTCATGGGCGACAACCAGCCATCGATCACCCGCGAAGGTCGCCGGCGGGCGCCTCGCCGCTGCCGCGCCGATATGCTGGAGCAATGATTGCGTCAGCTCCAGGAGAACGGCCGGATCTGAGCCGGGATTGTGCACAAAACCGATCAGCTTCGACAGGCCCGCCGGGACGCCCTTCACCAGGCGAATCCGGACCTGGTTTCCATGGACCATATCGTCGACCTCGACCGGCGCGGACCGGCGCGCGAGGCAGGACCGGATCCGGTCCTCCAGCGCGGCAGCCGTCCTCGCGGCGAGCCGTATGGGGGCGGTGATCGTCACGATCACCGCCTCGCCTTCCGGCACGGCCTGGCTCAGGCCAGCCTGCAGACGTCCGATCGTCCGGAGCACGACCCTGTCGAACCGCAAGCGAGGTTTCGTCGGGTCGCCCGGTCCGGCGAACCCTGGTTCGATCACCGCGACCTCGACGGCAATTCGCGTCCCGGCAATCGTCAGATAGGCGTCGGGCGCATTTCCGTCGCCCGTTTCCCAGGTCGCGGAGAAGTGGCTTGCGACAGCCGCGACGGCGGCCTGTTCCCGCTTGCGCAACGCGCTCATGCCCCCTCGCTCCAGAGCCCGGCAACGACATCAGCGCGCCATCGCGCCCTGCTCCGATCACTATCGCACGGCGATCGCTTCGACTTCGACAAGGTACTGCGGTGCAGTGAGTGCCTTGACGATCACCAGTGTCACAGCCGGCGGAGGCGACGGCGATCGGGCGCTGTAGACGGCCATGAAGCCGGAGAGATCGGTCTCGTCGGTGAGATAGACGGTGAGCTTGGCAACGTCCGTCATCGTCATGGCCGCGGCGGACAGCACCAGGCGCAGATTCTCAAAAACCGCCTCCGCCTTTGCCGCGATGCCATCGGCCCGGGCGGCGCCGACCGCCACCTGTCCGGACACGTAGAGCGTCCGGGCCCCTGTCGCCACCATGCCCTGGCTATAGGTCGGCATGGGCGGAACGCCGGGCCTGTTGACGGCTTCAAGCATGGTGGCCTCCAGTTTTCAGGTTGCTCGACAGGGCGACGATGCGGCCAGGGCCGCTTTCGTCGGCGCCAGCCCGTCGCTGAGGTCGCCGGCCGCTGTCGCCTTGGCCGGCGGCAGCGGAGCTGGATGTCAGCGCGGCGGCGATCCGAGGAGCGGCAGTTTCGAAAGCATCGTCTTCAAAGCGAGCGAATCCCAGGGAAGGTGTTCGGTGATCCCCAGGCCGACCACGTCGACAACCCGGGAAACATCAGCGAAAAGCCTGACGATCTCGTCCATCGTCATCCTGCCGCGGGGAATGCCGTCATGCACCGATGAGGACGGGTCCGGATTCGCGAACAGCAAAGATCGGAACAGCGTCGGGTCGAGAATATCGAGATCGAAGTGGATCGCCAGGTGTTTGGCGTTGATCGACCTGAGCCAGTCCAGGACCGGTTCGCTGGTGTTCGCGAGATCGGACGGGCTTGCGCTGCGCAGTTTCAGCCGTTCGAAGAATGCCGCCTCCATCTCGCGTATCTCCGCAAGGCTCTCCAGGGTGTCCTGACGACCGGCGAACATCACATTCTGTGGCCTGATCGGCCGCTTCACCGCTTTGACGAAGTCGGCATCGCCTTCGCCCAACAGATTGCCCATCACCATGGCATGGGCGTTGCCGTACTCCTTGGGCGTCATCACATCCGGGTGAGTGTCGACCCAGAGGATCGCCAGATCACCGTCATACCGCTCGTTGAGATAAGCGAAGGGTGCAAGATCAACGAGGCAGTCGCCACCGAGCACGACCAGCCGATCGGGCTGATGCTTGTCGATCAACCGCCGGGCGTCACTCAGCTGAGCGAGCAGCGCGCCACGTCCGACGATGCCGCCCTCGGCCTCGAGCGGCTTTCCGTCGGGTTGAGAGACGCTCACCTGCTCGACCGGCCCGGTGGCCTCGGGCGCAAGCCAGGAGAGCAATTGCGCGCCGAAAACATAAGGCGGGTTGTTGCCGCCCTGCCACTGGGGAAAGAGCAGACGCAATGTCGTGGTGCCGGTGCTCGTCATCGGAATGTCCTTGTCGGATCGGGTGATCGCCACGAACGACCGGATCGAAGGTCAGAGACGGTCGCGCTCCCCGCGCGCAGCAAGGCGGCGGGAAGCCGCGCATCGTTCGTGACGACGGCCCGGCGTTGAGTGCTATATGGCGCGTCTATTGACGAATGGGCGTCTACACAGATGCGACGACGTTTCCTGATGATCGTTGGAACGAGATGGTGCTGCGCGCGAATCTGAACGAGGTCCTGGTCTTCCTGGCCGTCGTCGACGCGGGAAGTTTCGTCGCCGGGGGTCAGGCGATGGGACTGACGCGATCGGCGGCTGGCAAGGCCGTCGGCCGGCTGGAAGACAGGTTGGGCACCCGCCTGCTGAACCGCACGACGCGGACCTTGAGCCTCACGGCGGAAGGCCGGGTGTTCTACGATCGCGGCTTGCGGATCCTCGCGGCGGTCGACGACGCGGAGGCCAGCGTGACCGGGCATGCCGGCACGCCGCGCGGACTTCTGAGGCTCACCGTTCCCGATGCCTTTGGGCGGCTGATCATTCTTCCGCTGCTGGCAAGATATCTGGAAGCCTGGCCGGAGCTGCAGGTCGAGGTCAGCTTCACCGATCGGCGCGCCGATATCGTCGAGGAGGGCTTCGATCTGGCGGTGCGGATCGGCGGCTCGAACTCGGATTCGCGGCTGGTGTCCCGCGTCGTCGCCCGCTACCGGGCCGTGCTCTGCGCCGCGCCGTCCTACGTCGCCACGCGCGGCGAACCGGCTGACATCGATGAACTCGAACGACACGACCATCTCATCTTCCGCAGTCGCGGCCGGAGCCATAGCTGGCGTTTCCGCAGCAGCGACGGGTCCTGGGTCAAGGCCCAGGGTGGCAGTCGGCTGAGGCTGGATAGTGGGGAAGCGCTGCGCGACGCCGCCGTCGCCGGGCTCGGCGTCGCCTTGCTTCCGGAATTCCTCGTGGCCGGGGACCTGGCCGCAGGTCGCCTCCAGCATCTGCTGCCCGGTGTCGACGCCGGAGACATGGAGATCGTGACGATCTATCCGAGCAGACGTTTGCTGGAACCCCGCGTCAGGCGCTTCATCGATCTCATGGTCGAGGAGCTTGGACGCTGACGCCGTGAACGCGCACGCAACTCGCTCATGCGCCCCCTCCGGAGCTCCCTGGCCATAGCGCGGGCGCGTCGTTCTCAACGACCGCACACGACAAACCGACGGGTGATCACGGCAGGATGCGCCTCGCTTGACATGCAGGTAAATGCCTGCCTATTGTACCCACACACGAGAAAGACCAATGGACGCTGACAAGGTTTTCAAGGCGCTGGGTGACCCGACCCGCAGGAAGCTGCTCGACCTTCTGTGCGAGAAGAACGGGCAGACGCTCGGCCAGCTCTGCGAGAACCTCGACATGGCCCGGCAGTCCGCCACCCAGCACCTCGGGATTCTCGAAGACGCCAATCTCGTGAACGCGGTCAGGCGCGGACGGGAGAAGCTGCATTTCATCAACCCCGTGCCGCTCCACGAGGTCTACGAGCGGTGGGTGCGCAAGTTCGAACGCCAGCGGCTCAGCCTGCTGCATGAGCTGAAGCAGGAACTCGAAGGGAAATGACGATGACCAAAGAGACGACCAGCTTTGTCTACGTGACCTATATTCTCTCGACCCCGGAAAAGGTGTTCGAGGCCATCACGAAACCGGACGTGGCAAGGCGCTACTGGGGCCACGAGAACGTCTCCGACTGGAATCCCGGATCGGAATGGCAACATGTCCGCGCCAATGACGAGCGGACTGTCGAGCTCGTCGGCAAAGTCGTCGAGATCGCGCCGCCGACCCGTCTCGTCATCACCTGGGCGGGTGCTTCGCAGGCCGCCGATCCGGCCAGCTACAGCCGGGTGACGTTCGCGATCGAGGAATACGACACCATGGTCCGGCTGACCGTCACCCATGACGAACTCGAAGCCGGCAGCGGGATGGCGAAAGGCGTCAAGCAAGGTTGGCCGGCCGTCCTCTCCAGCCTGAAATCCTTCCTGGAAACCGGCCGCGGCATTGACCTTTCCGCCAAGCCAAAATCGGCCTGATCCCTTGCGGTGCCGATCAACAAACCTGCCAGCGGGAGAATGACGATGACCAGGACCTTTGCCGGCGGATGCGCCTGCGGCGCGATCCGCTACGAGACGAGCAGCGAACCCATCTTCGAGAACCACTGCCAATGCCGCGATTGCCAGAAACGAAGCGGCACGGGGCACGGATCCTATCTGACCTTTCCCCGGCGAGCCCTTGTGACCATTACGGGTGAAGCGAATACCTGGCGGGTCGCGGGCGACAGCGGCAACGAAAAGGTCCACGCCTTCTGCCCGACCTGTGGAACGCCGGTCTATCTGACATTCGCCGCAATGCCGGACCTGATTGCGATCGCCGCGACCAGCCTTGACGACCCTGGCCAATTCAACCCGCAGGTGGTCACATACGCCATTCGCGGCCATGCCTGGGACACGCTCGATCCCTCGTTGCGGACATTCCAGAAAATGCCGGCGAGCTAAGGTCAGGGCCTCTTTCGGGCGCGAGACGCGTGACTTTCGCGCCCTGTCAGGCCTCGACGGCGATCGGCCGGCGCACCGGTTGGCCGGGACGCGCCGTCACGTCCATGATGCCGTTGCTGATCACCGCCTGCCCGCTGACCAGAAGGTGCTTCACGCCCTCGGCCGGACGGTTCATCGCCGAGAATTCGGCCCGGTCGGTCAGCGTCTCGAAATCGAACACGACGACGTCGGCATCCGCGCCCGGCTGCAGCCGCCCCTTGGCGCGCATGGCGGGCGTGCTCGCCGCCAGGATCTCCGCCGGGATCAGCGTGCACTTGCGGATGCCTTCGATCAGCGAAACCGCCTGGCGCTCCCGCACCCACTGGCGCAGGAAACGGGTGAAGGTTCCGGCCGAGCGCGGATGCGAGGTGGCGTCCTCGGGCAGCGGCCAGGCATCGCCGGTATAGGTCGTGGCGTCCGACAGGCTCCAGGGCATGGCGTCGGAGGCGATCGCGCCGCCCGGATAGAGCACCGACAGATCGAGCATGTGACGGTGGCGTTCGTTGTTCTCGGTGTCGAGCACGTGCCAGAGCACCAGCGTGGATGGCTCCTCCGCCTGCGCCGCCAGCAGTTCCTGCCGGTCGCGGAAGCGCCGTCCATCGGCCACGCGCTGCACCGAATCGTAACCGGTGCCGTTGCGCGCCTCGAATTCGGGATCGCTGAAGAAGGCCGCCGCCAGCACGGTGGACCCCGTGCCATAGGGATAGGCCTCGACGGTGATCGGCAGGCCCTGCGCCTGCGCCTTCATCACCAGTTCGGCGCAACGTTCCACGTCGGTCTTGCTGGAGCTGTTGAAATGGCAGATGTGCATATGCGCGCCGGTCGCGCCGGCATAACCGATCAGGCGGATATAGGCCTCGACGGCGCTCTTCGGGTCGATGCGCGACATGTAGGCGATATGCGTGAAGGTCGGGACGCCCTCGGCCGCCGCAAGCTGGCACACCGCCGTCAGCTCCTGGACACCGGCGCCGGGGGCATAGGCATTCAGGATGCCGATGCCGATGCCGCCTTCGTTCAGGCCCTGCGCGATGCGCGCGACGATCCCGGCCTGCTCGGTGGCGCTGGCGATATTGTTCATCCAGCGCGGGTCCCGCGTGGCGCGGCCGAAGGCCTCCAGGGACGATTCCTCGTTGATGCCGACCATGGCTCCGATCCGGGCGAAGGCCCAGTTGGTGGAGGCGCCATAGTTCAGGATCCGCCCCTGCTCCGCCTGGCGCCGATACCAGGAGGCGACCGGCATCACGCCGGCCTCCAGATCCAGCGTCGTGGTGACGCCATCGAAGGCCTGCATGCGGTCGGCGGGAATGGACTGGCCATGCGCGTGCAGGTCGATGAAGCCGGGCGCGACGACCAGGCCGGTCGCATCGATGACCAGCTCGGCCGCGCCGAGCCCGGTCCCGACAGCGACGATCTTGCCATCGAGAACGGCCACGTCGGCCTCGGCATCGATCCCGCTTTCAGGATCCACCACCCGGCCGCCCCGGATCACCAAACCGCTCATGATGCCACTCCGCATGCCAAACCCTGCGCCTTCGCGCGGCGCTCGCCTATCTCTCGCCGATGGACGTCGAAATCAACCGGCCCTGGGCCGTTGCGCAGCAGCCCGAGACTTCAACCGTAACCCGTTGCCCCCGATTTGGCTGGCGCAGCGGAACGGTTCAGTCCAGCGCTGTCCCGACAATTCCATCAGGCAACGGGCTGGGCGCCTGCGAGGGCTTCGGCGATCCGCTGCGGCGCCTTGGGACGCGTATACATCCGCGCAAGGTAGGCTTTGAGATTTGGACAGCCGTCGATCAACCCATTTTCATTGCCCCAGTCCAGAACATAGGCGGTGATGCAATCGGCAATGGTTATGCTGTCGCCGACGATGAACTCACGCCCATCCATGTGACGATCAAGGATTGCTGCCATCCCCACGAACTCCTCGCCGGCGAGAACGATATCTTCCGGCAGGCGCTTGTCTTCGTCATATAAAAAGGTGTGTTTGGCGATCCGCCACAGCGGCTGTTCGAGCTCGGTCACCGCAAACAGCGACCAGCGATAGGCCTGCGCCCGCGCCGTCAGGTCGGCGGGCATGAGCCCCTTGGCACCATATTTCTCGGCCAGATAGATGACGATCGCGGCGGATTCCGTGAGGACAAGGTCACCGTCGACCAGAACCGGAATTTTTCCGGCGGGATTGAGCCGCAGGAAGTCGGGGTGAAGGGTTTCGCCGGCCATGACATCGACCGGCACAAACTCGAATTCCGCATCAAGTTCCTGAAGGGCCCACAGTGCGCGAAGCGAGCGCGTCGGACCGAATCCATAGAGTTTCATCATCTTGGTTTCCCCAGTCTCGAACAGACACCGGCGTCACGGCGTTGACAGACAAGCCAGAGGTGCGAAGCAGAAGGTTTCTGCCACCCTATGCTGTCAGAACGGAGGCCATGAGTGACTGTTGCGAAGCGCAGGGACGACCTTGGCGTTCTCGACCAGCCCGCCATTGCTCCCAGGCGATCTGGGCGGTCACGCCGAGGCGCCGGACGGGATCTGGAGGCAGCCAGTTCGGGCCCTTCTGCCTGAGGCGATCACGCAGCAGGGACGAGGGCGATCCGCTTGCGAATTCGGCCAATAATTTGCCGTGGATCGTGCCTCTGACGACGCCTGCGCCGCCGCATCCAACCGACGCATAGAGCCCCGGCCTGGCCTGTCCGAAATAGAAACCGCCATTATGGGTGACCGCCGTCAGCCCGGCCCAGACATGCTCGAAGTCATGCGTCCGCAGCTGGGGAAACCGGCGCCGATAGAGCCTGGTCAGCAGCGTGCGAACGTCGCTCGGGTCGAGCTCCCGCTCACATGGTTGACTCCGCCAGTGACAAGAGCAACACTTCGCTACATGGTGAAGTATCAAGCATCAGCCATGGACCGCACGTTCGCAGCGCTCGCCGATCCGACCCGGCGCGGCATCCTGTTGCGGCTGAAGGAGGAACCGGGGCTTTCGGTGAGCGAGCTGGCCCGGCCGTTTTCGCTGAAGCTTCCCGGAATGATGAAACATCTCGATGTCCTGTCCGATGCGGGATTGATCACGCGGTCAAAAGCCGGCCGCACCGTGTCGGTCCATCTTTCGGTCGGGCCGATGCGGGAGGCCATGGCGTGGCTCAAACGTTATGAACGCCTCTGGACGGTAAGCCTCGATCGGCTTGTGACGCTGGTCGAAGAGGATGGCGAGCGATGACCAAGAGCCTGCCGAGCCTGACCATCATCCGCAGGATCAAGGCCCCGCCCGCCAAGGTCTGGGCGGCGATCACGCAGCCCGAACTGATGATGCAGTGGTGGGGGCCCGATGCGGGGCCGACGCTGAGCGCCGAGGCGGACGTGCGGCCCGGCGGTCGCTTTAGCGTCGTGTTCCGCTTGCTGAATGGCGAGGAGCACAATCCCACTGGGATCTATCAGGAGGTCATCCCTGAGAAGACGCTGGTTTTCACCTGGGAATGGCCGGGAATGCCGGAACGGGAATCGCTGGTCACGTTTCGACTCAAGCCCTTTGACGGCGGCACCGAACTGACCCTGATCCACGCGCAACTGCCCGACGAAGAGGTGCTGAGAAGTCACGAGGCGGGCTGGAATGGCCTCCTCGACAAGCTGCCGGCTTTCCTGGGAGGTGGCGCATGGGCGACCTGATCCTGACCACCTTCGATTGGGTTCCTCAAACGCCGCGCGGCTATGTGCGTGACATCAGGGTGCGTTGGGCGCTGGAAGAGGCCGGGCTGGCCTATCGGGTCGAGAGCGTGCCATTTGGCAATCGGACTGCCGCGCATTTCGCCCACCAGCCCTTCGGCCAGGTGCCGTGGCTGACCGATGGCGACATCTCGATCTTCGAGAGCGGCGCGATCCTGCTTCATCTGGGCGAGCGGAGCGGCGCGCTGATGCCGGCCGATCCGCGCGGTCGCAGTGCGGCCATGGAATGGCTGTTCGCGGCGCTCAATTCGGTCGAGGCGGCGAGCCTGCCCTGGTCCATCCTCATCTTCTCCGGCGTTACCGCTGAAACGCCGGGACGACAGCAATTCGACGCGTTCCTCGAGGCCCGGCTGAAACACATGGAGGCGGTGCTGGCAGGACGCGAATGGCTCGCCGGGACCTTCACGATAGCCGACATCCTCATGGCGGATGTGCTGCGCCTGGTCGACCGGTTCGACGGGCTGGCGAACTATCCCGCCTGTCGCGACTATGTCGCCCGCGCCACGGCCCGCCCGTGCTTTGCGAAGGCCCACGCCGACCAGCTGGCGCATTTTGCCGCGGCAGACTGAGCAGAACCGGCGCCAGGAGCTGACGGCCGTCGAACCATCCCGAGCCGGTCGGCCCTACCGGCAGCAGCACGGCAAAGGTCCTGCGGCGAGCCTGAGCATCCCACGACAATTTCCGCCCAACTGGAACTGCCAACGCCGATGCGCCTATATGGCCATCGCCATGGTCAGGAGCGTGATATGGACGCAATCAGTCTGGCGGAGGCCAAGGCCCATCTGAGCGAGCTCGTCTGCCGCGTCGAGGCAGGTGAATCGATCGACATCACCCGGCGCGGCGAGCCGGTCGCGCGGCTGACGGCCGTGGCCAGGCCGCGCAAACAGATCGACGCGGCTCTGCTCCAGGCTCTGACGGCAACCATGGCGCCGCAGGCCGGGAGCGCCGCCAATCTGGTGCGGTCGATGCGGGATGGCGATCGCTTCTGATGCTCTATCTCGCCACTTCGCTGATCGTCGCCGCGTTTTCCAGCAAGGCGACGACCGCGCGCGTCCAAGCGTGACTGGCGGAGCGGGATCCGGCAGAGCTTCTGATCCGCGACCGGACCATCACCGCCCTCCCCTTGCTCCCGCTCTATCCTGCGCCTCGGTCCGATATGATCCACGAGAGCCTTTCCGGCAAAGGCTCGCGATCGGCGGTCGACCTGTGGCATAGAGCGGGTCGTCCTACGCAAAAGCGATTCCATGCTGGCGACCCGAGGCCTGATCGATCCGCCGTCTGGCCATGAAGGCGCGGCAAACCCGCTTGCCGTGCTCAAGCGGGTCTACGGTTATTCCGCGTTTCGCGGCAAGCAGGCCGCTGTCGTCGAACGGGTCATTGCCGGCGGCGATGCCGTCGTGCTGTTTCCGACCGGCGCCGGCAAGTCGCTCTGCTTCCAGATCCCAGCCCTTTGCCGCGAGGGCGTCGGCATTGTCGTCTCCCCGCTGATCGCATTGATGCGCGACCAGGTGGAGGCGCTGAAGCAGTTGGGCGTTCGGGCCGCAGCCCTCAACTCGTCGCTGACCCGCGAAGAGTTCGTCGAGGTCCGCCGGGCCATTGCCAAGGGCGATCTCGATCTCCTCTACGTCACGCCGGAGCGGATCGTGACGCCCGCCTTCAAGGACATGATCGGCAAAGCCGAGATCGCATTGTTTGCGATCGACGAGGCGCATTGCGTCTCCCAATGGGGCCACGACTTCCGGCCGGAATACCGCGAACTCGGTCATCTCGCCGAGGCTTATCCGGGCGTGCCGCGTTTGGCCCTGACGGCAACGGCCGATCCGCACACCCGCGAAGACATCATCGACCGGCTGCACCTGCGCGGCGCGGAGGTTTTCACCACCTCGTTCGATCGCCCCAACATCGCCTATGAGATCGTCGAACGCGACCAGCCGCGCCAGCAGCTGCTGCGCTTTCTGGCGCGCCACAAGGGGTCGAGCGGCATCGTCTACTGCCTGTCGCGCGCCAAGGTCGACGACACGGCCGAATGGCTGAACGCCCAAGGCATCCGCGCGCGCGCCTATCATGCCGGCATGGACCGGACCTTGCGCGACGCCAGCCAGGACGCCTTCCTCCGGGAGGAGAACCTTTGCCTGGTCGCTACCGTCGCCTTCGGCATGGGCATCGACAAGCCGAACGTGCGCTACGTCGCCCATCTCGACCTGCCGGGCTCGATCGAGGCCTATTACCAGGAAACCGGCCGCGCCGGGCGCGACGGACTGCCCTCCGATGCCTGGATGGCCTATGGCATGGCGGATGTCATTCAACGGGGCCGGATGATCGACGAAGGCGGTTCGGCCGACGACGTCAAGCGCGTCGAGCGCGCCAAGCTCAATGCGCTGCTGGCCATCTGCGAAACGCCGGGCTGCCGCCGCCAGTCGATCCTCGCCCATTTCGGCGAGGCGCATCAAGGCCAATGCGGCAATTGCGACACCTGCCTCAAGCCGGTCGAGACCTGGGACGGGACGGAGGCCGCGATCAAGGCGCTGGCCGCGATCTACCGGACCGGCGAACGTTTCGGCGCCGGCCACCTGATCGACGTGCTCACCGGCAGCCGCAACGAAAAGACCATCCGCTTCGGCCATGCCGACATGCCGGTCTTTGGTGCCGGCAAGGATATTCCGCCGAAAACCTGGCAGTCGGTCTACCGCCAGCTGCTCGCCGCCGGCCTCGTCGCCGTCGATCACGCAGCCTTCGGCGCCCTGAAGCTGGAGCCGGAGGCGCGCGCCGTGTTCAAGCGCGAGCGCGAGGTGCGCTTCCGCAAGGATCGCCCGACGGCCGGAAAGGCGTCGAGATCAGCTCCGTCGCGTTCGGCGAGCGGCAAATCCGCGCTTGATGGTTCCGACATGGCGCTGTTCGAGGCGCTGCGCGCCGCACGCCTTGATATCGCCCGGGAGCTCTCGGTTCCGCCTTACGTCGTCTTCCCGGACACGACCTTGATCGCCTTCGCCACCGACCGCCCGTCGAGCCGCGACGCGCTGCTCGGCATTTCCGGCGTCGGACAGTCGAAGCTGCAGCGTTATGGCGATGCGTTCCTGAAGGTGATCCGGGAGCATCAAACCTAGGCGGGCTGCGGCGTGGGCTTCGCTTGGCGCCCCGGCTGTGGCTTCAAAGGTGACGGGCCTGGTCCATGCGCTGATGCAGGATGCGAATGATTGCGATCCCGTAGCTTGTCTGCCGAAAATAGATGACATGCAGCTCGACATTGCGTCGGCGATAGCCTGGTCTAATAGCAGCACAGTCCTGGGATTGCTGGGGCGCCCCCGCCAAACTGGCGCAGGCTGCTTCGATAAGGTCGGTATAGCGCAGCGCCTGGGGCAGGCCCCATTGCTTCACGGTGTAATCGAAGATCCCATCAAGATCGCGCTGCGCTCTCGGACTGAGCCGATACTCAGCCATGTTGTGCGGCTTTGCGCCGCTTGAAGGCCGCAAAGTCGAATTGCTCCGGCTCGCCGCTATGCTCGCCCTCTATGAGAGCCTGGCGGATTGTCTCGATTTCGAAACTGCGTTCCTGCTCACGCCGGATCAGGTCGCGGATCGCCTCGCTATCGTTGGTGTAGTGGCCGGCAGCGATTTGCGAGGCGATCCACGCATCCTGCTGCTCGGTCAGGGTGATGGTCTTGCGCACGGTTCCCATCGCGCCCTCCACGTGGCTATCGAGGCATGCAAATCATACTATTGGTGCAATTTAGTGCATCGCTGGGGTGCCGGCAAGAACCCGCTGCGCGGCCAGCGACCCATGACGGCGCTCACGCGCCGCCCCGGTCCCGGAAACCCCAGCGCAGGATGCCCATCGCCTCCGCCTCGTCGTGGAAATTGGCGCGCGCCGTATTCAAGCGCGAGCGCGAGGTTCGCTTCTGCAAGGATCGCCCGACCGCAGGAAAGGCGTCGAGATCAGCTCCGTCGCGTTCGGCGAGCGGCAAATCCGCGCGGGAGGGTTCCGACATGGCGCTGTTCGAGGCGCTCCGCGCCGCGCGCCTTGATATCGCCCGGGGGCTCGCGGTCCCCCCTTACGTCGTCTTCCCGGACACGACGTTGGTCGCATTCGCCACCGACCGCCCGTCGAGCCGCGACGCCCTGCTCGGCATCTCCGGCGTCGGACAATCGAAGCTGGAGCGCTATGGCGATGCGTTCGTGAAGGTGATCCGGGACCATCAAGCATAGGCTCGCTGCAGCGTGACCTGCGCTTGTGAGCCTGCAGCGGGTTCAAAGAGTGGGAGTAGCGGCGGAATAGCTCCGCCGATTCTGGCACTTCAGTTGCCGCAAAGCGTCTCGCGCGTCCGGTCATGGATTTCCGTGACCTCAAGCGTCAGGGCCTCATTGCCAATCCGCCATCTCGTAGAGCGGCCGGATTTCGATCTCGCTCGGTCCCGGCATGGGATTGGGGCAGCGCTTCACCCAGGCAACCGCCTCGTCCATGTCCTTGACCTCCCAGAGCCAGAAGCCGGCGACCAGCTCCTTGGTTTCGGCGAAAGGCCCGTCGATGACCGTGCGGCCGGCACCATCGAAGGCAATACGCTTGCCGTGCGAGGAGGGCTTCAGCCCGTCGGCGTCGCGCAGGATGCCGGCCGCTTGAAGCTCGTCGTTAAAGCGGCCCATCGCCTCCATCATCGCCATCGCCTCGGGCGTGCGGACAAAGCCCTTTTCGCTGTCTTCGGTCGCCTTCACCAACACCATCACACGCATCGTCCGTCTCCTCGTTCGAGCCGGCTCCATTGGCCTGCCATCGAGACGACGAACGGGATTTTCGGAAATCGACAGAGGCTTGCGAATTTTCTTCGGCGGTCGAGGCGCAGGGCGCGATTGGCGGCGGCGAGGTCAGGGATCGCGATGGCGCGATGACCGAGATCGGGCGCGAAGCGGACCCAGCCAATTCGCGCGCTACTCTGCGCTATTGTCGCCGAGGGTATCCGCCTCGCTCTCTGCGGCATTCGGCTCAGCTCGAATGATCGCTATCGCATTATTTCGAGAATTAGCTAATCATCGAACCATGAGTCAGGTATTCAGAGCCCTTTCCGACCCCACCCGCCGGCGGGTGCTGCAGCTCCTCCGTAAGGGGCCAATGAGCGCCGGCGAGATCAGCGACCAGTTCAACGTCGCCAAGCCGACGATGTCGGCGCACTTCGCAGTGCTGAAGGAGGCCGACCTGGTTCACGCCGAGAAGGTCGGGAGGTCCATCATTTATCACCTGAAACTGTCGGTGCTCGAAGAGGTGCTGCTGGGCTTCGTCCATTCGTTCGGCGCGGAGGCGCCGAAACCCAAAGGAGAGACCGCGAAATGAACAAGGAATTGATCGGAAGCCTCGCTTGGGGCGTGGGCATCGTCATCCTGGCGCTGGGCGCCAGCTTCGCGCACAGCCAAGGCTATATCGACCACGACACGACAACCCGGATCGTGATCTGCGCGACGGGACTGATGATCGCCTGGTTCGGCAACCGCATGCCCAAGCAATTCACCCCCAGCGCCGACGCCCGTAAGGTCGTCCGGTTGGGGGGCTGGTCCATGGCGATCAGCGGCCTGATCTACGCCGGCCTGTGGGCCTTCGCTCCGATTCCGATCGCAGTCATCGGCGGCTGCGGTGCGGTCGCGGCCGGAATAGCGGTAACACTCGGCTATTGCCTGTCGCTGCGGGCCAAGACGAAAACCGGCTAATCCCGATTGCCTTCGAGGTTCGCCAGCCTTGGGACTCCATTCTTCGATCCTTCCGCACAGCTAACCACCGGTAAGACATCATAGCTAGGCGATGCAGCTCGGTTGAGTTGAGAGTCGCACTGGTTCCGCCGTTTCCCTGTCTTTGTACGCCACAATACGATGACCACATTTCGGTTGTTGTCATGCCCTGAATTCTGCCTCTTCTACTCATCCCCGATCCAGGGCCCCACATCGCGGGCCCCCACGAGAACGGCGACGACGTGGTGGCCACTCACCAGAAATCGGAGGCGATCCTCCTGCAAATGTTTGGCTGAGCCCCTTGCCGGCCACGCGCAAAAAGCGGAGTACCCGGTCGCCGTTCCAGCAATTGCGTCCCGCGGCTGAGCGTCGATTGCGACAGATTCAGCCAATCTGCCGCGCGTCGAAAGCTGCCATACTCGGCAACGAGCATCGGATATTTCAGGTCGCGGAGATCAAACACGAGATCAGGCAAGCGTGCCACTTTCTCGGGCATGGTGGCGACAACGCTGCACTGACACGACGTCTGCCATCGCCGCGGGAAGCACGGCTGGCGTTGGGCCGTCGATGTGGCCTGCCGCGATCAGCTTCGCGACTACTCGGAATACTTGAGGTTCGTCTTTCGAGACGACCCCGTGTTGAAGATAAGGTAACTCAAGCCCGCCATGATCCAGGCACCGATGCCGCCATAGACCATCGCCCACCCGAAGCCATTGGCAAGGGCCCGATGCACGATATCTGCCGCCAAATTTGATTGCGTGACGACGCTGCCCGCGGCCACTCGCTCAGCGAGATTGCGGAGTTCTGCAGCGCTCATGCTCGGCAACGCCTGCTGCAGAGACAACAGCACGCCGCTTGCGAGAATGAAGCCCATCAGGGCTATGCTGACTGCGAGAGTGACCATTCGAGCGCTCATATCGATACCCGACGCCATGCCGGCTCGATCGCTCGACACCGAACCGGTGGTGGTGTTGGTCACGGGCGTATTGGTAATACCGAGGCCGATCCCGGCGAGGAGACATCCGGGCAGCATCGTCAGCCAGGTCGGGTGCGCAACACCACTGCCCAACCGCATAACCAGGAAACCAAGACCGATGGTGAAGAGCCCAGCCGGGATGATGAGACCGGGCCGGTAGCGCAGCAGCAGACGCTCGGCAAACGGTGGCACCAACAGGGTCGGCAACGTGTAGGCGAGCAACGCGAAGCCGGACGTGACGCTGTCATACCCCATGCCGAACTGAAACCAGATCGGCAGGTAGATCATGAAGGGCCAATAGCTCAGGTTCATCCCCGACGAGCCCATGATCGCGCCGGAGAACGGGCGGATCCGGAACACCGAGAAGTCGAACATCGGCCGAGAGCTGATCTTCTCGGCGACGAGGAAGCCGATGAAACTGACAACCGAGAACGCCAGGATTCCGAGGCCGGCCGTACTGGTGAAACCAAAATCAGGGCCTTGAGTGATATAGAAAGCGAGAGAGAAAACAGCGAGCGACAGCGTTACGATGCCCGCGATATCGAGGCGGCCGGCGCCGGGATCCTTCGATTCATGAACGCCGGTGAGTGTGAGAACGAAGGCCACGAGCGCGAACAGCACATGGATCAAGAAGACCCATTCCCAGCTCGAGAGCGCGACGATTGCCCCACCGATGACAGGTCCGAAACCGAGGCCTATTCCGAAGATGACGCCCCACCAGCCCCAAGCGACAGCGCGTTCACGGCCCTCCTGAAATTCGTGAGACAAGACTGCAATCTGCGCAATGAGCATCGCGCCGCCGCTCATCCCCTGCAGAAATCGTGCGATGATGAGGGTGGAGATATCTTCGGCCAGCCCGCAAACAAGCGAGCTCAGTCCGAATGCGGCAACCGCGATCAAAAACAGCCTCTTGCGCCCATAGCGATCTGCAAGAGTGCCGGTTGCCATCAAAACGGTCGTGACCGCGATCGTGTAGGCATTCATCACCCACTGGAGCTGCTTGAAGTCAGCGTGGAGTACCTTTTCCAACGTCGGCAAGATCGACGGGATACTGGAAATCTCGAGCCCGAACATCAGGCAGCTAAGACAGACCGCGAATAAGACGATTACACCGCGACGGGTGAGTACATTCAGCATTGCTCCGCCTCTCGACTTTTGGCCGGCAGTTGGCGAGCCTGCGAGGGCTAGAGGCCGGGCAGCCGGCCCGTGTTGCGCGTCTCGGCGACGTTAGGTGGCGATTGTCCATTTTAGAATTGCATGACTGGCAATTTCAGACACAACAAAGCAAGATAGATACCATGACGACGCTCGATGTTGACGCCGTGAAGGCGTTTGTGACCATTGCTGACCTCAGGAGTTTTACCCGCGCTGCGGACGAGCTCGGCACGACGCAGGGCGCCATCAGCGTGAAGCTGAAGAGGTTGGAAGATCGGCTCGGTCAAAAGTTGATCGAACGAACTCCGAGGTCGGTTCGGCTGTCTGCACAGGGAGCCCTGTTCCTCGAATCTGCGCGTGAGTTCCTGGCCGCCCATGATCGCGCTGTTGCTGGGCTTTCATCGGTTCGCCGCCGCTTCTCTCTCGGCATCGCGACACATGTTGGTGGGCCGGAACTCCCGACCTTGCTTGCGCGGCTGAACGCTCACGATCCCGCACTCACCATCGAGGTTCGGCTTGATGACTCGCGCGATCTGCTCGACGCGTTCGATCGGGGCGACATCGATGCGGCGATCGTCCGGAGGGAGGGTGACCGCCGCGATGGCGAGGTCCTGGCCCCAGAGCATTTCGGCTGGTTCGCGACACCTGAATTTGTCCATCGCAGCGGCGAGCCGCTTCGTCTCGCGGCATCTTCACCGACATGCGGCATTCGTAATCTCACCAATCAGGCGCTCGATTCCGCAGGCATAGCGTGGACTGAAGTGTTTCTAGGGTGTGGTGCCTTCGCCGTTGCCGAAGCAGTCTCGGCAGGATTGGCAACTTCGGTGTTTTCGTGCCGGCTCGTACCCGCCGGCACCATCGAGGTCAGCAGAAAGTTCGCGCTCCCGCCGATACCGCCATCAGAAATAGTGCTGCTCTCGACGCTTTCGGACGTGACATCGCGCAAGGCCCTTAGAACTCTTGCTGCTGCCTTCCGCGAGCATCGTCCTCCTGTGGCCTTCGCCGCCGCCAGACCTGAGCCGCCTCATGTCCACAGCTCCCGGGCACTCAGCAGCGCTTCTTGAACCCGGCCTCCTTGTCGCTCTCGATGAGCGGCTATGTCGCTTTCAGTTGACCGCGATCGCGCGACAGCGAGGCGTTGGCGCGTCGTCCCTCAAAAAGCGGACGCTCCGAGGCGAATGCCTTCGCCAGAAAATCCAGCGTCGCGCGGATGCGGGCGGTGCGTCTGAGATCCTCGTGGGTGAGCAGCCAGAGCGCCGATCGCGGCTCCGCCATCGTCTTCGGTGTGAGGCGACGCAGCCCGGGCGCCGGATCGCCGAGATAACAGGGGAGCAAAGCGAGCCCCAGCCCGGCGAGCGCCGCGTCCCGCAGCGCAGGAAGAGCGTCGACGCGGCAGGTGATATGCGCCGCGCGGAGGTTTTGGTGTATCCAGCGGCCGATCACCGTGCTCGCCAGCGCATCATCGAGCGCGATCCAATCGTGAGCCGACAGGTCTTTGTCTGCGTGACGGGACAGATAGGCTCGCGACCCATAAATCGCATGGGCAATGTCCGCCACACGCCGCCCCACCAGGATCTCGGGAGGCTCGGCCGTGGGCCGGATCGCGATCTCGGCCTCTCGGCGGGTGAGGTTCGCCATCACATTGGAGATGGCGACTTCGACCTGAATCTCCGGATGGACCGCGCGCATCGCCGGCAAGTGGCGCATCAGGATCGTGCCGAGCGTGTCCGTCGTGGTGATCCGCACGACGCCCGAAGGTCTTAGGTCTTGGCCAGAAAGCTTTCGCTCGAGCGTCAGGACTTCGTCTTCAACGCGGGCTGCGGCCTGCGCCGCTGTTTCACCAGCTGGTGTCGGCACATAGCCGTCGCGGAAGCGCTCGAACAAGCGAGCGCCGATCTGTTCTTCCATCGTGCCGAGGCGACGAAACACCGTCGAGTGGGTCACGCCCAGTCGTCGGGCGGCTCCGGAGAGGGTGCCTTCCCTGGAGATCGCGAGAACAACGCTGAGATCGTCCCAATTCATCGCCTGTCCATTTTTGCGAATTCCGCTCGCAATAATCGATAATTTATAATCACAAACGGACATGGCACAAAGCCTCGTCGACATCACTGCGCGCCGCGCCGAATGGCCGATAGAGGAGTTCGAGGGTGAGCCAAATTGCCGAACCGCTGGATCTTCAACAAGGCGATCGCGCCGAGGCAGACCCTTGCCGATGGTTTGCGCTACCGGTGTTGCTCACGGGAGCTTTTCTTCCGATCCTTGACTTCAATGTCGTCAACCTGGCGCTCCCGGCCATTCGCCAGGATCTCGGTGCCACGCCGAGCGAGGTGCAATTCGTCATCTCCGCCTACGCCGCGACCTATGCCGTGTTCCTGATCACCGGCGCGCGGCTCGGAGATCTGTTCGGTCGCCGGCGCCTGTTCCTCTTCGGTGTCGCCGGGTTCACGATTGCCTCGCTGCTGTGCGGCCTCTCCCCGTCTCCGGCCTTTCTCGTCGCGGCGCGAATTCTCCAGGGCCTGACGGCAACGGCGATGGCGCCGCAAGTGCTCGCCTCGATCCGCGTGCTCTTTCCGGCCGCAGAGCAAGGGCGTGCTCTCGGCTTCTACGGCGCCACCTTCGGCCTGGCGAACATTTGTGGCCAGGTGCTCGGCGGCGTCCTGGTTTCGTCTCACCCCTTTGGGTTGGCCTGGCAGGCGATCTTCCTGATCAATGTGCCGATCGGCCTGGCCGCGTTCGTTGGTGGGGTGCTGTTCCTTCGTGACTCGCGTGCACCGCACGCGCAAAAGCTCGATGTCGGCGGCGTCATCCTTCTGTCTTTGACCCTCGCCCTGCTGGTCTACCCGTTGGTCGAAGGGCGGGAAACCGGGTGGCCCCGATGGATCATTGCGATGCTCGTGGCCTCACCCTTCGCTCTCGCGGCGTTCGTCGGTTACGAAGCACGCCTCGCCGCGCGCGGTGGCAATCCGCTCGTTGCCCTTTCACTGTTGCGCAACGCGGGCTTCGTCATCGGGCTCATCATGGCCTTGGCGTTCTATATGTTGTCGTCATTCTATCTGACGTTTGCGGTCTATCTGCAGAGCGGGCTGCACGAGACCCCGTTGGCGGCGGGCCTCGCCACCTTGCCCTTTGCCGCGGGCTTCTTTGTCGCCTCCCTTGTGTCGTCCTTCGTCATGCAGTTGCTCGGCGTGCGGGCACTGACACTGGGATTTGCGCTCCAGGTTCTCGGCTTCGGCGTCGTCATGCTTTCGGTCGCAAAGGTTCTCCCGCATAGCCTGGAACTCGGTTTGGTTTGCGCCGGCCTCGGCTTCGGGACTGTCATGCCGTCGGTGATCAAGGCCGTGATCGGCAGCCTCGATCCGCAACATGCCGGCCTGGCGTCCGGGATGATGATCTCCACCTTCCAGATCGGGGCTGCGCTCGGTGTCGCGATCATCGGCGGCGTCTTCTACAGCGCCCTTGGCGCCGAGCAGGATCCGGCTGCCTACGCGCATGCCTTCGTGCTCGCCCTCGGATGCAACGTGGCGCTTCTCGCGCTCGGCGGCTTGCTGTCCCTGTGGCTGCCCTCCGAGCGCCAAGCCGCCGTCTGAGATCATTCATGGCCAGCGAGGCAGTGATGAAGCTGATGGTCAATGGAACGCGCCGCGGCATCGTTCCCGAGCTTCCCGCGACAAACCGCCTGACCGCCGCGTCAGCTCATTCGATACGGAGGAGCGATTGACGATGACCGCTCCCAGCCCAGTGAAGGCGCCTGCCACCAGGCACCGGCTCTACTACTCTCCGGGGACCTGCGCGTTGGCGCCTCACATTGTTCTGGAGGAGATCGGCGAGCCATACGAGTTGCATCTGATTTCGGCCTCGGGACCGCGCGACGGCGAGATGACATCGAAACCGGAATGGAAGGCAATCAATCCGAAGGCCCGCGTGCCGGCATTGCTGGGCGTTCCAGGCCGCATCGGCGGCGCCGAGAACCTTCTGACCGAGGTGCCCGCCATCCTGATCTACCTGGCGAGGACGGGTCCGTCCGCCCAGCTGCTTCCGTCGGACCCCGCTGGCGAAGCCAGGTGCATCGAATGGATGAACTGGCTGTCCGGCAACGTGCATACGATAGCCTTCGCCCAGATCTGGCGACCGCACCGGTTTACCACCGGCGAGGAGGGGTTTGCGGCGGTGAGGACTAGCGGCCGGGACAACATCACTGAATCCTTTGCCTACATCGAAAAGCTTCTCGCCGACGGCCGAGGTTGGGCAATCCCGGAGGGATACACGGTCGTCGATGCCTATCTCCTCGTCTTCTACTACTGGGGCCGCTGCCGCATCGGGCTGGATATGGGGACCCTCTGCCCAGCTTGGACGCGCCTGAGCGAACTGGTTGCAAGAAGGCCGGCAGTGCAGCGCGCGCTCAAGACGCATCAGATCACGATTTTCGAGACGGAATGAGATTTGCGCAGTTGCGCGCGACGCGATCGCTGCGAGCAGCGCCTACTATGAGGAGGCACTCCATGTTGGAAGCCGAGCGGATGACCGCCCCGTTCTATGCTGCGTCGGTTCCAGTGTTCCGGCACAGCCTCGGCGTACTCGCCGAGCTCCTGCGCAAGGCCGAGACCCATGCACGCGAGCAGGGTTCAGATCCGGAGAAGTTCCTCGAGGCGCGTCTTGCGCCCGACATGCTCCCGCTGATGGGCCAGGTGCAACGGGCCAGCGATCACGCCAAAGGCGCCGCAGCCCGGCTAGCGGGGTTTGATCCTCCACCCTATGCCGATGACGAAGGCGGTCTCGCCGAGGCGCATGCGCGCATCACCAAGACGCTGGGCTACGTCATAAGTTTGCCGGCAGAATCGTTCGAAGATGCCGGGCGGCGCACGATCACCTTGCCGTTCGACACGTTGCAGATGTCAGCATCCCAATATCTCTATAACTTTGCGCTTCCGAGCTTCTTCTTTCACGTCACCACGGCGTACGCGATCCTTCGGCACCATGGCGTTCCGCTCGGCAAGAGCGACTTCATCGGCAACCTCGGTTAAGGCCGGAGGCGCCTTGCACTCCAATGGGAACGCCTGCCGGGTTGGCGGCCTATTTCGAGGCACAAGGCAGCTCTCCCGGCCTCATAGCATCGAGCGAAGGCGCGATGCGTTCGCACGCGCCATGGGCGACCTCTGCCCGCCGGGGCTACCGGATTCCCACATCTCGACAATCCGTGTCGTGGCGCGGCGTTGCTCGCTTCCTCATGGCCGTGCCTGTCACGGCCATCCACGTCTTCCGCGGTCAAGGCCATGCGTGAATGGCCGGCACGAGGCCGCGGCTGTCCTCCTCTAGCCTCGTTGGATACCATGAGTTGCTGGTCGGCCATTCGTCCCTGCCCTGCCTGTCCGCTTCGCGCCCCCGCCCCGGCCGGAAAGGCCGGTGGAGGCACGTCCCGAGAGCGGACGTTTCCCCGAGGCGGGTTTCCCGACCCGCGCTACTCGCCTTTGCTGGAAAGCAATGCGTCGAGCTGCTCCAGCTGCTCCGGCAATGCGGCAGCCGCGCCCTGTAGTGCTTCCTCAAGCGCCTCCTTGGACGGATAGACCTCGTGGAAATTCAGCAGCGTCTTCCCGCCCTGGTCCTCGAAGGTCACGGTCGTGACCGCGCCCGCTTCGCCTTCGTCGTTGGTCCAGACGATGCGCTCGTTCGGCACCACCTCGAGATACCTGCCGTAGAAGGCCATGGTGTCCGAACCGCCGGCGTCGAATTCCAGCCGATATTTGCCGCCGGTACGGACGTCCATTTCGCACGATACGAGCGAAACGCCGGATACCGATTTTGGCACCCACCAGCGCTGGAACAGGTCGTGTCCCGACTGGTGGTGTAACTGACGGGTGGTCATCGGCGGTTGCCGGTTAGGTTTGGGTTGCGACGACCAACCCCGAACCGAGAGATCCACCGATGACCGACGAGATGATGAACCTGCGCGGGCTGCTGGAGAAGAGCCCCGACGCCGATTTGCTGCGCGAGATGATCGGCTTTGCCGCCGGGCGGCTGATGGAGCTTGAGGTCAGCGGCCTTGCCGGCGCCGGCTTCGGCGAGAAGAGCCCGGACCGCCTGGCCCAGCGCAATGGCTATCGCGAGCGGGATTGGGAGACCCGCGCCGGCACGGTCGAGCTGCGCATCCCGAGGCTACGCAAAGGCTCCTACTTTCCGGGCTTTCTGGAGCCGCGCCGGCTGGCCGAGAAGGCGCTGACCGCGGTGATCCAGGAGGCTTACATCCAGGGCATCTCGACCCGCTCGGTCGATGACCTGGTCAAGGCGATGGGCATGAGCGGCATCTCGAAGAGCCAAGTCAGCCGGCTCTGCGAGGAAATCGACCAGCGCGTCCATGCGTTCCTCGACCGGCCGATCGAGGGCGACTGGCCCTATCTGTGGATCGACGCGACCTATGTGAAGGTCCGCCAGGCCGGCCGGATTGTCTCGGTGGCGGTGATCGTGGCGGTCGGTGTAAGCGGCGACGGTCGGCGCGAGGTGCTGGGCATGGATATCGGCCCCTCCGAGGCAGAGACGTTCTGGACGGCGTTCTTGCGCAAACTGGCCAGACGCGGCCTGCGCGGCGTAAAACTCGTCGTCTCCGACAGCCACGAAGGCATCAAGGCGGCGGTCTCCAAGGTGCTCACCGCGACCTGGCAGCGCTGCCGCGTGCACTTCATGAGGAATGCGCTCGCCCATGCCGGCCGCAGCGGGCGGCGCGTTGTCTCAGCCTTCATCGCCACCGCCTTCGCCCAGAACGATGCCGCCGCCGCCAGCCAGCAATGGCGCCGGGTCGCCGACCAGCTCAGGCCAACGGTGCCGAAACTGGCGGCTCTGATGGATACCGCCGAGACCGACGTGCTGGCCTATATGACCTTCCCGACGCAACATCGGGCGAAGCTCCACAGCACCAATCCGCTGGAGCGCGTCAACGGCGAGATCAAGCGCAGGACCGAGGTGGTCGGCATCTTCCCCAACGAGGCCGCCATCGCCCGGCTCGTCGGCGCGATCCTGCTCGAACAGAACGATGAATGGGCCGTCCAGCGGGCCCGCTACATGACCCTGGAAACCATGGCCGGCCTGAGCGATGATCCTAGTGTCGGCCTGCCAGCCGTGGCAGCCTGACCAGCCCGGCCTATGCCGGCGATCGTGGGGCCTTGCGCCAGCTACACCACGCTACGGGACATGACCCTGGAACAGCTCGGGCTGGCTCCACGCCCTGTAAACCGTGCTCGGCGGCGCATTGAATGTCCGCGTTACGACGAGTTCGCGATCCCCTCTGCGCTCGACCGACGTGCGGTTCTGCGCACCACCTGCACTGTCAACTTGCTGATTCATCGCTTCCCTCCTGTTTCATTTCGCTGATGATTTCGTCCAATGCTTCGAAGCGGGCCTCGAAGAGCTTGCGATGCGCCTCGATCCACTCGGCCTCCGCCTCGAGGCCGCGTTTCCCAAGCTTGCAGGTTCTCACCCGTCCGACCTTCTGCGTGACGACGAGCCCCGCCCGCTCGAGAACCTGGACGTGCTTCTTCATGCCGGTCAGCGTCATCTGGAACTTATCCGCGAGACTGGTGATCGACGCGTCCCCTCGCCCAAGCTG
This sequence comes from Phreatobacter stygius, assembly GCF_005144885.1. NCBI lineage: Bacteria > Pseudomonadati > Pseudomonadota > Alphaproteobacteria > Hyphomicrobiales > Phreatobacteraceae > Phreatobacter > Phreatobacter stygius. The sequence goes on along the minus strand of NZ_CP039690.1, from coordinate 6,165,414 downwards.
ATCGATGATCCCGCGGCGGGTCGCGTCGGACAGCGCCGCAAACGAGAGATCGAGGGGAGGGCTTACATACTGAACCATCTAGTTCAGTGTCTAACCTGCTCGCGCAGGAAGCGCAAGCGTCCCGCACTTTCCCTGCCGTAGACCGGTCATTCGAGGTCATGCACCGCGGCGGCGGCAGCAGAAATCGTCTGCTGCGGGTCAAAAGCGGACCTTCGAGCCGCTGATGAACGAATGTCAGCTTTCAGCGCCTGCTCCCCGAAAGCAGTCCGCCGGCCAACGGCCCCTTTCGGAGGTTCAACCGCAGCACATGGTTTGCTGGCCGGCCCTACTTGACCGAGGAGGCTACGGGCACTCCACGGGGATGACCCAGATTCACGCAAACCGCGCGTTTGGCCTCTTGGGATCGCCTCTGATCAAGAGCTGACGGGGCCTGAACGAAACGCATCGTGAACCAAAGTACCGTCAGCGCGGAAACATATTCCAAAGGCGACTTTTTCTCACAATTTCAAAGTGTTAATCGAGAAAAAAGGACCGTCGGAACTTGAATGCGGGTGACGGTACTTTTCTCGCGCGCACGACTCCGCGCGAAAAATACCGCCGAACGTACCGTCAGATTGACCCGCCGCCTTATGTCCAACACGGCCCCGGTTTGCAGAAATTCATACAAATCAGTAGCTTAGGAAGCCGATGACGTGAGTTGACGATGTGAGGTCGATGGTGAATAGAACAAGACGCAAATCGTTGTTTTTTCTGCGAAAAACGACGATTGAGCCCTCCAGAGCACGCCTCCCCCTCACTCCCACTCGATCGTCCCTGGCGGCTTCGACGTCACGTCATAAACTACCCGGTTAATCCCCCGCACCTCGTTGATGATGCGGGTCGCGGCGCGTCCGAGGAAGTTCATGTCGAAGGCGTAGAAATCGGCGGTCATGCCGTCGACCGAGGTGACGGCGCGCAGTGCGCAGACATGGTCATAGGTGCGGCCGTCGCCCATCACGCCAACGGTTTTCACCGGCAGCAGCACGGCGAAGGCCTGCCAGATGATGTCGTAGAGGCCGGCCTTGCGGATCTCGTCGAGATAGATCGCGTCGGCCTGGCGCAGGATGTCGAGCTTTTCGCGGGTGATCTCGCCGGGAATGCGGATGGCGAGGCCCGGGCCCGGGAACGGATGGCGGCCGACGAAGCTTGCCGGCAGGCCGAGCTCGCGGCCGAGTGCCCTCACCTCGTCCTTGAACAGTTCGCGCAAGGGCTCGACCAGCTGCATGTTCATGCGCTCGGGCAGGCCGCCGACATTGTGGTGGCTCTTGATGGTGACCGAGGGGCCGCCGGAGAACGAGATGCTCTCGATCACGTCGGGATAGAGCGTGCCCTGGGCCAGGAAGTCGGCGCCGCCGACCGCCTTGGCCTCCTTCTCGAAGACCTCGATGAACAGGCGGCCAATGGTCTTGCGCTTGGTCTCGGGATCGGTGACGCCCGCGAGCTCGCCGAGGAACTGGTCGGCGGCGTCCACATGCACGAGCGGGATGTTGTAATGGTCGCGGAACAGGCCAACCACCTCCTTGGCCTCGTCCTGGCGCATCAGGCCATGGTCGACGAAGACGCAGGTGAGCTGGCTGCCGATGGCTTCGTGGATCAGCACCGCGGCAACCGAGGAATCGACCCCGCCGGACAGGCCGCAAATCACCTTGCCGCGGCCGACCTGGGCGCGGATGCGGGCAATGGCCTCCTGGCGGAAGGCGCCCATGGACCAGTCGCCGGTGGCGCCGGCAATGTTCTTCACGAAATTCCGGATCAGCTTGGCGCCGTCGGGCGTGTGCACCACTTCCGGGTGGAACTGCACGGCGTAATAATTGCGCGCCTCGTCGGCGATGGCCGCGAAGGGGGCGTTCTCCGAGGTCGCGACGACTTCGAAGCCCTCAGGGATCTCGGTGACCCGGTCGCCATGGCTCATCCAGACCTGGTGCCGGCTGCCCGGTTCCCAGACACCCTCGAACAGCCTGGTGGTCTTCTTCACATCCAGGAAGGCGCGGCCGAATTCGCGGTGATGGCCAGCCTCGACCTTGCCGCCGAGCTGTTCGGCCATGGTCTGCTCGCCGTAACAGATGCCGAAGACCGGCAGCTTGTCGTCGAAGATCAGCTGCGGCGCGCGCGGTGAAAAGTCCTCGGTGACGGAAGCCGGACTGCCCGAGAGGATCACGCCCTTCGGCTTCAAGGTCTTGTAGGCCTTCTCGGCGTTCTGGAACGGATGGATCTCGCAATAGACGCCAGCCTCGCGTACGCGGCGGGCGATCAGCTGGGTCACCTGGGAGCCGAAGTCGATGATCAGGATGGTGTCGTGCGTCATCGGTATCGGTTACGACCAAGCAAAGCGGCGCGCAACCCCCGAGCCGTGCGATCCCCCAGCGCATGCCGCTAAAGCGCCTCAGCGTGCCAGGACCAGGGTCCAGAACGGCCGCCGGTCCGGGCCGACGGCGCGGGCGAAACCGGCGCGGGTCATCAGGCGGTTGAGCATATTGGCATTGTGGGCATAAGACGCCCGCCAGCCGGCCACCGCCTCGGCCGCGCTCGAATAACCATAGCCAATGTTTTCAGCGGAATCGCCAATGCCGTGACGGCGCATGCGCGCCTGGAAGCCACCGCCGAGATCATGCGACAGGGTGCCGGCGGCGGCCATGGCGCGCGATTGTTCGGCCGCCGCGGCATTGAGCTTCGGATCGAGCCGGAGCGGCCCCATCCAGGACGCGGCGCGATAGGCGTTGATCATCTGGATGGCCGATGCGGCTTCGCGTGTCGGGGCTTGCTGGGTGGAAGCCTGGCGTGTCGGGGCGGCGGCTTGGGCCGCGACGGGGAGACCGAAAAGGCTGGCGGCAAGGGCCGGAACGATGAAGCGAAACGCCATGGGCAGGTTCCCTGATCGAAGCACCGGAGGAGAGAATGCCGGGAAAGCCATGCCAATTGGTCAATTCTGCAGCCAGGATTTGACCGACGCGGGTCGAGCATCAACCCTCGCCCGCTTGCGGGAGAGGGTGGCGCCGTCAGGCGCCGAGTGAGGGTTTGAAGAGGGCCGGCCCATCAATTCGAACCGGAATGCGCTGTCAGCATTGACGCAGCCACCCTCACCCGGCCGCTCCGCGGCCACCCTCTCCCACGAAGACGTGGGCGAGGGTTGATGCGCGGGCCGCGCGGCATCATCCCCTTCCCTATTCGCTATTCGCTATTCGCCGCTCCAGGATCGCCAGGTAGAAGCCATCCGTGCCGGTCCTGAGCGGCGTCAGTTGCAGGCCGAGACCGGCGGGCGAGACGAGGTCGTCGCGTTCCGACAGGCTATCCGGCGCCAGCGCCAGCACCTCCTGGGGATCGACGGAAACGAAATCGGCGTGGGCGGCGAGGAAGGCGGCCACCCGCTCGTCGTTCTCGCAGGGCAGCACCGAACAGGTGACATAAGCGATGCGGCCGCCGCGTTTGACCAGCGGTTCGGCCCGCGACAGCACGAAATCCTGGTCCTTCATGCGCTCGGCCAGCGCGCCCGGACGCACCCGCCATTTGGTGTCGGGGTTGCGCCGCCAGGTGCCGATGCCGGTGCACGGCGCATCGACCAGCACGAGATCGATCTTGCCGTCGAGATCGGCCAGCGGTTCGTCGGCCCGGCCCTTCGGCGTGCGCACCTGGACATTGCGGGCACCCGCCCGGGTCAGCCGGTCGTGGATCGGCGCCAGCCGGCGCGCATCGGCGTCGGTTGCGTAGATCTGGCCGGAATTGTCCATCAGGGCAGCGAGCTCGAGGGTCTTGCCGCCGCCGCCGGCGCAGAGATCGACCACCTGCATATTGGGCCCGGCGCCGGCCAGCATGGCGACCAGCTGTGAGCCCTCGTCCTGGATCTCGAACAAACCTTTTAGAAATTCCGGCGTCACCTGCAGCGTCGGGCCGCGGCCGTCCTCGCCGGCCGAGAAGCGGAGGCCGGTCGGCGCATGCGGGGTGATCTCGGGCCCGAGATGCGCCAGGGCCGGGATGATCCTGGCGCGCTCGGCCTTCAGCGTATTGACCCGGATATCGATCGGCGCGCGGGCGGACAGCGCCTGCATCTCGGCAACGGTCGCCTCGCCGAAGACCGCCTCCAGCTCGTCGGTCAGCCATTCCGGGAAATCGCCGGCGATGGCCGGCGGCGCATCGTCGAGCTTGAGCGCCTCGAGACGTCTGGCCTCCTCGTCCGAGAGCGGTTCCGGCGCGAAACGGTCGCCGGTACAGAGCGCCGCTATGGCCGCGCGATCGAGGCCGCGAGCCAGCGCCAGCGCGCCGAGCAGCATGGCGCGCGGGCCCTCGTCGCCCATCACATGGGCGCTGGAGGCGCGCCGGCGCAGCGCGTCATAAACCAGGCTGGCGATCGCCGCGCGGTCCTTGGACCCGGCGAAACGATGCGCCAGGCCCCAATCCTTCAAGGCGTCGGAGGCCGGCCGGCGGCGGGCGATGATATCGGCCAGAACCTCGATGGCGGCGGACAGGCGGGCGGACGGGATCACGGCGGCTCCTTGGAAGGCCGTGGTGGTAGCCGCTGGCGGCGGTCGAGGGCAAGGAGAAACGGGATCGAACCCCGATCGAGGCCCCGATTGGCGCGCCGGTCAGGCCGCCTGCGCCGGTTTGCCCTCGGGCAGCCGGCCCGGCAAGGCCGGCCGGATCCGGTTGCGGCCGGCGGCCTTGGCCTCGTAAAGCGCGGCATCGGCCGCAACGATGGCGGCGGTCAGGCTTGCCGCATCACCGAGCGAACCGGTGCCGACGCCGACACTCAGCGTGACGCAGCCGACCTCCGAACGCGCATGCGGAACGCCGAGGCGCTCGACCGCCCGGCGCATCCGTTCGGCCGCTCTGATGCCGTCGATGAGATCGGCGTCGGGCAGAATGGCGACAAATTCCTCGCCGCCGTAGCGGCCGAGAATATCGGCGTTGTCGCGCAAGGCGCCGCGCACCGCCGCGCCGATCAGGGTCAGGCAGCGGTCGCCGGCGGGATGGCCATACTGGTCGTTGAAACCCTTGAAATGGTCGACATCGATCATCAGCACGGCGAAGGGACGCAAGGCCGCCGGTGATCCGGCGAACAGCGCCGCGACCCGGTTGTCGACGCCGCGGCGATTGGCGAGGCCGGTCAGCGCATCGACATGGGACATGCGGGTCAGGTCGTCGGCGGTCCGCTGCAGGCTCTCGGCGGCGAGATTGTCCTTCAGGCGCAGGAGATAAAGCCGCCTGAGGTCGCGCTCGATGTAATAATTGGCGATCAGCGTCACGCCAATGGTCACCAGCAGGCCGAATGAGGCCGTGACGCTCGCGGCCGCCGGCATGTCCGGGTGCAGCACGCAGGCCAGCCCATGGGCGATCACGATGGTCGCCGAGACGGTCAGCGCATAACCGAAGGACGGCCGCATGGCCGAATTCGCATACATGACGACCAGCACGACGAAATATTGGTAGTGGCTGGCCAGCGGGCTGTGCGAGGCCATGAACACCCAGAGGATGCCGGCGACGATGGTCAGCGGAATGCTCAATATCATGAGGTTGCGCTGGCGCGGCGTCAGAGCGCGGCGGAACAACGCCGCGGCGACGATGAGCCAGGGCGTGACCAGCATGAGATGCACGATCAGGCTGAGCCCGATCGTGTCGGGCACCAGCAGGGCGTCGCCAACCAGGAAGACGTTGTAGACGACGACCGTCCGGATCGCGACGGCGGCGAGCACCCGGGCACGGCGCGGCGCGGTATCGGCTTCGAAGCGCTGTTCGATCTTGTCTGGAAATGCCAGATCCCAGCGCCTGACCGATGCCGCTTTCGCAATATCGTCGGCCGTGATCTTCCGCTGGCTCGTCATAGCCCGACCGCCTGTCCACGTCCGCCCCGCCTGAGAGACTGGGCGGCAAGCGTGAACGCAGGGCTAATTCGGTTGTAGAAATACGGTCAATTGTCGCGATTTGCCGGGGAAATGGTTGACCGTTCCCTTTCCGATAGGTGAGCACCGGCGCCGCCCGGCGATTGGCCTCGCCGAGGCCGGCAGGACCGGCGGCGATTTATTTAAAAGTCCCATGAACCTTCGGGCCACCCCGCGTCACCCATGAGCACGAGGGCGACCTCACGAACCCAAGGATCAAGTCTCATGACCTCTCTCAAGACACTCGCTCTCGCCGCCACCGCCATTGCCGGCCTGGGATTGTTTGCCATTGGTGATGCCGAGGCTCGCGGTTTCCGCGGCGGCGGCGGTGGTTTCCGCGGCGGCGGCTTTCATGGCGGCGGCCTGCGCCATGGCGGACATTTCCATGGTCACCGTCATTTCCACGGTCACCGTCACTTCGGTCACCGTCATGGCCACTGGCGCGGCGGCCGCTGGATCGGCCTCGGCCTGGTCGGCGGCGCGGTGATCGCGTCCGATTGCTACCGTTACCGCTGGGTCGACACGCCCTACGGCCTGGTCCGGCGCACCGTCAACATCTGCGGCTATTGAACAGTTTCTCGCCTGGCATTCCTCCCGTTCCCCGCCTTGGCCCCGGTCGCAAGACCGGGGTTTTTTCTTGGTCGGATTCTTGGTCGGATGCTTGGTCGGCTTCTTGGCTGATTTCCTGGTCTTGGCATGACCCGCCCCGACCGCAAGCCGCCGGCCGGCCGCGAAGCTCCCGGCTGAAAATATTGTCGCGGCCCTCGAACCTTTCGGCCGCACGAGGTGACCCAAGGGCATGGGGCAAATTCCAAGCCCACCAACCCTAAGGGATCACCACCATGACCTCGCTCAAGACCCTCGCTCTCGCCGCCACCGCCATGGCCGGCCTCGGACTGTTTTCCATGGACAACGCGGAAGCCCGCGGCTTCGGCCGCCATGGTGGCGGCTTCCACGGTGGCGGCCATCGCCATGGCGGCCTGCATTTCGGTGGCGGACACCATTTCGGCGGCCGGCATTTCCACCACGGCCACCGTCACCACGGCCACCGTCACCACGGCCACCGTCACCACGGCCGCTGGATCGGTGCCGGTATCGGCCTCGGCCTGGTCGGCGGCGCGGTGCTCGCCTCCGACTGCTACCGCTACCGCTGGGTCGACACGCCCTATGGCCTGGTCCGCCGGACCGTCAACGTCTGCGGTTATTGATCCGCCATCGGCGAGCCCGTGGCTCGTCCCTGCTCAGGCCCCGGTCGCCAAGACCGGGGCCGTTGCGCGTTCAGGCGATCACAAAGCCGCGATCAGCACGCCGGCCAGCATCAGGATGAGGATCAGCGCGCCGAGCGTGAAGATCGGCGCGCGATAACGCATGTTGTTCGAGCCGATATGAACGAAGGCATGGGCGAGCCGGCTGGCGACATAGGCCCAGGCCAGGCCGGTCATCAGCGGTCCGGTGGCGCCGACATGGATCGCCATGATCACCAGGACATAAAAAAGCACCGGCGTTTCGAACTGATTGGAGAAATTATTGGCGGCCTGCCTGGCCTTGGCCGGGAAGGCATCGCCCGACAGCGCGATCTCGCCGAGGCGCACCTCCCGGTTGATCAGCGCGCGGCGGCGAAAGAAGCCCATGACGAAGAGCACGCCCAAGGTCAGCCCGACCTGCGCCAAGAGCGGCCAGACGAGCGACAAGCCATTCGGATTCATCAGCCCCATTGCCGTTTTCCCCCATTGCCGCCGCCATTTAGCCGGGCGGCTCCACCATCAGGAACCGATCACGCGGCGCCGGCCTTGGTCAAGGAAATACCTGAATTGGCTCGCGTTATATCCTTGAGGACAGCGCGGTTCGGTTCGCAGCCTCCCTCGGGGTGAGACCCCGGATTTGTTGGAGACCATGTCATGCCTATCATGATGAATACCCGCCCAGTGGTGACGGCGACGATCGGTGCGCTGGCCCTGGGCTTCGTGCTGGCGATGCCGACAAGCGATGCGCGCGCCGGCGAGCAGACGCGCGACCGGACTGCGACCGGATCGACCGCGGATCAGGCCCCGGTCGAAATGCAGCGCCGCGGCTTCGGTGGCGGCGGCCGGGGCTTTGCCGGTGGCGGCCGCGGTTTCGGCGGCGGCCAGGGCTTTGCCGGCCGCGGCATCCGCCCCGGCGCCTTTACCGGCGTCGGCCCGGGCGGTTTCGCCGTCCGACCCGGTGGTGGTGGCTGGGGCGGCAGGCCCGGCGGTTATTATCGCCCGGGCTGGCACGGTGGCTATCGTTACGGCGGCTGGTATGGTCCCGGCCCCTGGGCGGGCGCGGCCGCGGCCGGCCTGATCCTCGGCGGCGCGGCGATCGCCTCCTCGCCCTATTATTACGACGACTGCTGGATCGAGCGGCGCTGGGTGACGCGCTGGGACGGTTACGCCGTGCCCCGCGACGTCCGCGTCTGCCGCTGACGGCACAGGGCCCTTGTCAGCCCTCAGGTGATCCGGCCTTGCCGGGTCACCCTTTTGTTGCCGCCGCCGCGAGGGGCCGCGGACCGCCCTGGTCTGCGTCTCGCCGTCTGGACCATCTCGTCATCAAGACCATCTCGTCATCAAGACCTTGGGAGCTCGGCCGATGATCGTTGCCCGCATGACCTTGGCAAGCCTGGCCCTTCTGGCTTTGGCCGCCTGCGCGACACCGCCGCCGCCGCAGGTCGACGAAACCCGCACCCAGCGCCAGGTGCGCGACCCCAAGACGGAACTCGAGCGCGGGCCTCGCCGCTAGGGCGTGACGATTTCGCATTGAAGCGTTGGGCCTCGAAGGACGGCCTTGCTTTGTGCAAAGCACCTCACCCCGCGAAACCCGCGCATCGGCCGATGCGCGGCGCCAGCGTCGAGCCATGAACTGGCCGCTCAGACCCGCCCGCCATTCGGATAGTTCGGGCTTTCCCGGGTGATGGTCACGTCGTGGACATGGCTTTCGCGCAGGCCCGCGCCGGAGATCCGGACGAATTGCGAATGGTTGCGGAAGTCCTCGAGGTTCTTCGCGCCGGTATAACCCATGGCGGCGCGCAGGCCGCCGACCAGCTGGTGAACCACGGTGCCGACCTGGCCCTTGTAGGGCACCTGCCCCTCGATGCCCTCGGGCACCAGCTTCAGGCTGTCCTTGACCTCGGCCTGGAAGTAACGGTCGGCCGAGCCGCGCGCCATGGCGCCGACCGAACCCATGCCGCGATAGCTCTTGTAGGAGCGGCCCTGCCACAGATAGACCTCGCCCGGCGCCTCGTCGGTGCCGGCGAGCAGCCCGCCGATCATGGCGACTTCGGCGCCGGCCGCCAAAGCCTTGGCAAGGTCGCCCGAGAATTTGATGCCGCCATCCGCAATCACCGGAATGCCGGCGGCCTGGGCCACCTCGACGCTCTCCATGATGGCGGTGAGCTGTGGCACGCCGACGCCGGCGACGATGCGCGTGGTGCAGATCGACCCCGGGCCGATGCCGACCTTGACGGCGTCGGCGCCGACATCGATCAGCGCCTTGGTGGCCGCGGCGGTGGCGACATTGCCGGCCAGGATCTGCACCTTGTTCGACAGCCGCTTGATGCGCGCGACCTGGTCGAGGACCTTTTGCGAATGGCCGTGGGCGGTATCGACCACGACCAGGTCGACGCCGGCATCGATCAGCAGTTCGGTGCGCTGAAAGCCGGCATCGCCAATGGTGGTGGCCGCGGCGACGCGCAGCCGGCCCTGCTCGTCCTTGCAGGCATGCGGATTGGCGACCTGCTTCTCCATGTCCTTGACGGTGATCAGGCCGACGCAACGGTAATGCTCGTCGACGACCAGCAGCTTTTCGATGCGGAACTGGTGCAAGAGCCGCTTGGCCTCGTCCTGGGTGACGCCCTCGCGCACCGTGACCAGGCGCTCCTTGGTCATCAGCTCCGAGACCGGCTGGTCCGGGTTCGAGGCAAAACGCACGTCGCGGTTGGTCAGGATGCCGGCGAGCTTGCCGGCCTTGCCGTTCGGCCCGCGCTCGACCACCGGCACGCCTGATATGCCGTGCTTCTTCATCAGGGCGAGCGCTTCGGCCAGCGTCGCCTCGGGGTGAATGGTGATCGGGTTCAGCACCATGCCGCTTTCGAAACGCTTCACCTGGCGGACATGGTCGGCCTGGACATCGGCTTCGAGATTGCGGTGGACGACGCCGATGCCGCCGGCCTGGGCCATGGCGATGGCCATGCGGGCTTCGGTCACCGTGTCCATGGCGGATGAGATGATCGGAATATTCAGGCCGATGGTCTTGGTCAGGCGGGTGCGGACATCGACATCCGCCGGCAGGACGTCCGACAGGCCGGGCCGGAGCAGCACGTCGTCGAAGGTGAGCGCTTCATCGAGGCTGGAAAAGACGGCCATTGCCAACTCCTGGAGAGAAAGCCATCTCGGCCCTCACGAATCGGGAGGGGCGCGGCCGGCTTGGTTTCGGATTGGCGGAAGTTGCTACCACGCCTCGATGACGGCTCCAAGGCTTGAATCACGCAATCGAGCCCTTTGTTTCACGCAGTCAAGGCTCTGGGCGAAAGAACCAACGCTTTGGTCGAGACGTCAGGCCCGGGTCCCTTCGTCGCCGGCATCCGATCCGGGCCGGCCAACGCAAGACCAGCCGGATCAGCGGATGCCCCGCTCACGGATTTGTTGGCATGGCCGCCGGTCCGGGCACTGGCGGGAGGCTTCGGTCGTGACGATATCGGGGGTGGTGCATCCAAGCGGCCCGGCCGCGGGTTTGAACCTTTGGCGACGACAATGCGACCCAAGCATGAGCCGTCGCCTGGAGCCTGTCATGACCGTCGTCCCGCGTTTCCTCACCCATGCCACGCTGATCGCCGGACCCACCGCGATGTTTCTGGCGGCCTGCACCCTGCTGCTGATGATGACCAGCCCGGGCCGAGCCGAGCCCAGCGAGCCGCGCCGCATCGAAATCCGCGGCGGCGAAAGCATCGAAGTGCCCGGTGCCGACGGCCGCGTCATCACGCTGCGCTTCACCCGCGTCATCAATGACGGGCGCTGCGCGGCGGCGACCTGCGCGCGCACCGGTTCGCCTGTGGTCGAAATCCAGGCGCTGGGCACCAGCGCGCGGACGCCGACCTTCCGGCTGTCGCCGGCGGCCCATCTCGCCGCACCCTTCGTGCCGGTGCAGGGCCGGTTCGTCGCCTTCGGCGAATTGGTCAGCCCGCCGCGCGAACTGACGACGGCCGGCCGGCCGACGCCGCTCGGCGACTACGTGCTGCGGCTGACCGTCACGCCTTAGGACGACACCACTGCATCGGCGCCCGGCGCCGCACACCCGTCCCACGCTTCTGCCCTTGCGGCCGCGGCCCTTCCGCCGTCCTGGCCGATGTCCTATGTGACAGAAGGCATGTGAGGGCATCATGGTCACCGAACAACAGGTCGCGCGCGCACTCGAACAGGTGAGGCTGCCCGCCAGCGGACAGACGCTCACGGCTTCCGGGCGCCTGTCCGATATCGTCGTCACCGGCGACAAGGTGATGGTGGCGATCGCCATCGACGTGACCGAAGCCGCCGCCATGGAACCGGTCAGGCTCGCAGCCCAATCGGCGATCAGCGGGCTGCCGGGCGTTGCCCAGGTTTTCGTCTCGCTGACCGCCGACCGGCCGCAGGCCCGCAACACGCCGCCATCGACCCAGCCGCATGTCCCGCCGGGCCGGCCGCAACAGGCGCCCTCCCCCAAGGCGACGCTGATCCAGGGCGTCAAGCACGTGATCGCCATCGCCTCCGGCAAGGGCGGCGTCGGCAAGTCGACCACCGCCTGCAACCTGGCGCTGGCACTGGCGAGCCAGGGCCTGAAGATCGGCATTCTCGATGCCGATATCTACGGCCCGTCGCTGCCGAAACTGTTCGGCCTGCACGGCAAGCCGCGGGTGATCCAGGGCCGGACCTTGGCGCCGCTCGAAGGCTTCGGCGTCAAGGTCATGTCGATCGGCTTCATGGTGGAAGAAGAGACGCCGATGATCTGGCGTGGCCCCATGGTGATGAGCGCGATCACCCAGATGTTGCGGGAGGTTGCCTGGGGCGAGCTCGACGTGCTGGTGGTCGACATGCCGCCCGGCACCGGCGACGCGCAGCTGACCATGGCGCAGGCAACCCCGCTGGCCGGTGCGGTGATCGTCTCGACGCCGCAGGACCTCGCCTTGATCGATGCCCGGCGCGGCGTCGCCATGTTCCGCAAGACCGAAGTGCCGATCCTCGGCATCGTCGAGAACATGAGCTATTTCATCGCGCCCGATACCGGCGCGCGTTACGACATTTTCGGCCATGGCGGAGCCAGGCGCGAGGCCGACCGGCTGGGCGTGCCGTTCCTCGGCGAGGTGCCGCTCGACATGAACCTGCGCGAGCGCTCCGACAGCGGCCAGCCGATCGTCGCGACCGAACCCGACGGGCCGCAATCGAGGGTCTATCAGGAGATGGCCCGGCTGGTCTGGGCGAGCCTTGCCGGCGACGGCCCGGTGAAGTCGAAGGCGCCGCCCCGGATCGTCTTCGAGTGATCGTGATGGCAGGTCCCCTGATCGTTCCGAACCCCGAGGATCCGAGACTCACCGAAAGGGTCGCCGGCGTCGACGAGCGCGGCCGGGCGATCGAGACCTCGGTGACGGTCGAGCGGCCGCTGACGCTCTATCTGAACGCCCAGGAGATCGTCACCATGATGACGATCGGCGATTACCCGGATTACCTGGCGATCGGCTATCTCCTGAACCAGAACATGCTGAAAGCCACCGACGTGGTGACCGGCGTCGACTATGACGAAGACCTCGAAGTGGTGGTGGTGCGCACCGACACCGACACCAATTTCGAGGACAAGCTCCGCAAGCGGACGCAGACCTCGGGCTGCGCCCAGGGCACGGCTTTCGGCGACCTGATGGAAGCGCTGGCCGAGATCAAGCTGCCGGCGACCCAGTTCAAGACGTCCTGGCTCTATCGCCTGACCAATGCCATCAACACCATGCCGTCGCTCTACCTGACCGCCGGCGCGATCCATGGCTGCGTCCTCTGCAAAGAGGACAAGCCCTTGGTCTATATGGAAGATGTCGGCCGGCACAATGCCGTCGACAAGATCGCCGGCTGGATGTACCGGCACGGCGAGAGCGGTGGCGACAAGCTGTTCTACACGACCGGGCGGCTGACCTCGGAAATGGTCATCAAGACCGTGCGCATGGGCATTCCGATCCTGGTGTCGCGCTCCGGCTTCACCGCCTGGGGCGTCGCGCTGGCGCGCCAATGCGGCCTGACGCTGATCGGCCGGGCGCGCGGCAAGCGTTTCGTCGCGCTCGCCGGCGAGGACCGCATCGTGTTCGACCAGGACCTGTCCTATGTCGAGGAGGAAAGCGCCCGGCATCACCGGAAAGGCTCCGGCGGCGATGACTGAACGGTCCAAACCTGGCTATCCCGCAACCCTCGGCGTCCTCTTGGCCGGTGGGCTCGCCCGGCGCATGGGCGGTGGCGACAAGCCGCTGAAGACGGTCGGCGGCCGGACCATTCTCGATCGGGTCGTCGAACGCCTGGCGCCGCAATGCGACGGGCTGATCGTCAATGCCAATGGCGACCCGGACCGTTTCGGTTTTCTGGGATTTCCAGTGGTCGCCGACGACGTGCCGGGCTTTGCCGGACCGCTTGCCGGCATCCTGGCGGCGCTCGACTGGACGGCCGCCCACCGGCCCGACATCGCATGGGTCCTGTCGGTTGCGACCGACGCACCGTTCCTGCCGCGTGATCTGGTGAGCCGGCTTCATATTGCGCGCCAGGAGGCCGGCGTGCCGCTCGCCTGCGCCCAATCGGGCGAGCAGACCCATCCGGTCATCGGGCTCTGGCGGGTCGATCTCAGGGCTGATCTGCGCCATGCCCTCGTGGTCGAGGACATGCGCAAGATCGACCGCTGGACCGCCCGCCACGGCGTCGCGGCCGCGCTCTGGCCGCTTGTGCCTTACGACCCGTTCTTCAACGCCAATACGCCCGAGGACCTGGCCGAGGCGGATGCGATCGCGCTGCGTCACCACGACGCTTGAAATGATCCGGCGAACTGCTAGAATCTGTCGACAAAACAAGGGCTTCGGCGCCCGTTCGGGGAGGCTTTCATGAAGGTCATGCTGTTGGGTTTCCTCGTGGCCATCGTGCTCGCGACCGGTGCCGGCATGCTTCTGAACGCGACCGTGCAGACGACGGCCGACGCACGTTATACCGGCGCCGGCGCGCAGCTGCGCCACAACGAGGCCGGCAACAACCTGGTCGGCCGCGACTGGTCGGGTATTTCCAAGCCGAACTGAGCCGTTTTGGCCGATCAGCGCGCGATCATTTCGAATTGAAGCACCCCTGCGATTTGCATAGAGGTTAGCCGTCCTTCGAGGCTCGCCGCGCTCGCACCTTCAGCGCAAAAGCGAAGCTTTTGTCGCGGGGATGAGGGATGTTTGTGTACTGCATTGATGTTGCAGATGAAACACGAACGCGAAGGCGCATCTTTCACCGCCACAACTGCGATTCCCCGCATCCCTCGTCCTGAGGTGCGAGCGCCCTTGCGCGAGCCCTCGAAGGACGGCAAACCTTTGTGCAGAGCGCTTCAACCGAAGCGATCAGGCCCTACCGCAGCAGCGCATAAGCCAGGAAACCGGCCATGTCGCCGGCCTTTAGCTCGGTCACCTCTTCCGGCAACTCGACCAGCCCGTCGGTCTCGGTCAGCGAGGTGATGACGCCAGCGCCCTCGCGCGGGTGTTTGGCGGCTTCGACGACGCCGTCGGCGCCTCGCCGCAAGGCCACGCGGACATATTCGCGCCGGCCCTGTTTCTTTTTGTAGGCAAAGCTCACCCGCACCGGCAGGGCCAAGGGCGCCTCGGGCACGCCGCCGCCGAGCGCCGTCAGGAACGGCCTGACCACATGGGCGAAGGTGACGAAGACCGCCACCGGATTGCCCGGCAGTCCGATGAAGGCCGTGCCGTCGACGACACCCATGGCGACCGGCCGGCCCGGCTTGATGGCGAGCCGCCAGAAGGTCAGGCTGCCGGCCTGTTCGACCGCCGCCTTGACGTGATCTTCGTCGCCGGTCGAGACGCCGCCCGAGGTCAGGATCAGGTCATGGCCGCGGGCGGCCTTGGCCAGTGCCGCGGCAACCGTCGCCCGGTCGTCGCCGAGAATGCCGAGATCAGTGACCTCGGCGCCCAGCCGGCGCAGCAAGGCCTGCAGGGTGAAACGGTTGGAATCATAAAGCTGGGCTTCGGCGAGCGGCTGTCCCGGCGACACGATCTCGTCGCCGGTGGAAAAGACGGCGACCTTCACCCGCCGGCGCACATCGAGATGGGTAATGCCAAGGGCTGCCGCCAGCGCCACCGCCTCGGGCGTGATGCGCCGTCCGGCCGCCAGCGCCAGTTGGCCGCGCGGCAGGTCCTCGCCGGCCGGCCGGCAATTGGCACCCGGCTTCAGGCCCTTGGGCAGGATGACCCGGTCGCCGTCGAGCCTGACGTCCTCCTGCATGAACACCGTGTCGGTGCCGGCGGGCATGGGCGCGCCGGTGAAGATGCGCACCGCCTCCCCGGCCTTAGCCGGCCGGCCGAGCGCGGCACCGGCCGCGACCTTGCCGCCGATCGGCAAGACCGTGTCGGCGGCGCCATCGAGATCGACGAAGCGCACGGCATAACCGTCGACGGCCGAATTGAAAAAGGGCGGCAGATCGACGCCCGCCACCAGGTCGGCCGCGAGAATCCGGCCATCGGCGTCGAGCAAGGCCAGGCGTTCGGTCTCGGCGACCGGCGTGAGATTGGCGGCGACCTTGGCGATCGCGTCAGCAACCGACAGCAGTGCGCCGCCAAAGGCGAAATGATCGGAGGAAAGTTGCGCCATGGTCCAGGCTTATCACGGGTCGCGGCGGCGCGGGAGATGAGGCCGGCCGGCGCCATCGAGCGTCGCCAGCACGGCGGCGATCGGCTCGGCCGCGGCCAGCAGCAGTTCGGCGGCAGCCGCCACGTCATCGAGATCGGCGACAGGACCGGTGAAGTCCGGGGCCGGTCCATCGGCGACGATCCCGCTGATATTGGCGAGCTCGCCGAACAGCCAGGGCTTGTCATTGGCGGCCCGATGGACCTCGACCTTGGGATGGCCATAACTCTTGAAGCCTTCGACGATGACCAGGTCGCAGGGCGACAGCTTGCGCAGCAGTTCGGCCAGCGTTAGCTCGTCTTCGCCGCGCAATTCGTGGATCAGCGCGTAACGATGGGCCGAGGCGACCAGCACCTCGCTCGCGCCGGCGGCGCGATGGGCGTGCGAATCCTTGCCCGGCTGATCGATATCGAAGGCATGGTGCGCATGTTTCAGGGTCGCGACCTTGAGGCCGCGCGCGGTCAACAGCTGGAGGACCTTGACCAGCAGGGTCGTCTTGCCCGCGCCGCTCCATCCGGCAAGCCCAATGACCTTCATGATGCTCCGCTTGCGTCCAGCCGATCGACGGTTGCCTCCGCCAGCAATGCATATTCGTCCGGCGAAGCGAAACCGCAAACGAAAACGCCCGGCCGGAGCCGGGCGCGCGAGACAGTTCGGATCGTGCCGCTATTCGGCGGGATGGACAACCGCGTGCGGGTGCAGCTTGCCCTTGTCGGCCTCTTCCTGAACCCAGAGCGAATGATGCTCCTTGGCCCAGTTGAGATCGACCTCGCCTGTGGTCATGGCTTCGGCGGCACCCTGCATGCCGAGCGTGCCGATATAGATATGGGCGAGGATCACGGCGATCAGCAGCACGCCGGCGAGCCCATGCACGATGTTCCAGAACTGCAGCGCCAGGACACCGCCGGCGGTATAGGGGAACAACAGATAGATGCCGGACAGCGACAGCGCCGCGCCGCCGATCATGACGGCCCAGAAGATGCCCTTCTGGCCGGCATTAAACTTGCGCGCCGGCGGGTGGGCGCCGTTGGCGAGCATGCCGCCGCCCTGCCTGATCCATTGCAGGTCGACGCGGCTCGGAATGTTGTGGCCAACCCAGGTCAGGAACATCACGGCAAGCCCGAGCATGAACGGCCAGGCCAGGTAGTTATGGGCATATTTGGCCCATTGCGCGGTGACCGCGAAGGCGTCCTCGCCGAGCAGCGGCAGCAGCAGGAACTTGCCGACCGTCACATTTAGCCCGGACAGGCCGAGAATGATGAAGCAGCCGGCGACCATCCAGTGCACCAGGCGCTCGAAGCTGGAAAACCGCAAGATCTTGAAGCCCGACAGGCCCTTCTCGACCTTGATCGTGCCGCGCACCAGGTAGAACAGCGCCAGCAAGGCCAGCATGCCGAGGATGGCGATGCCGGCGATCCAGTGCATGGCGCCCTGGTGGAACACCCGCCAGGCCTGGCCCTGGGGCTGGATCAGGACCTGTGAATCGAGGTTCGGAATGGTGCCGCGCCCGGATACCGTGGTGCCGGTGCCCGGCGTTCCCGCCCGCAACTGCTCCATCAGCTGGCGCTCATTGACCGACAGGGCCGTCGGGTTGACCGCGGTCGGCTGGGGTGGTGCCGGCTGGGCCATCACCGGCGCCGCCAGGCCCAAGGCGACCAGGACGACGAAGGCGGCGGCGAGAGACCGAAGCATGGAGCGCATCGGATGATCCTCTCTCGGACTTGGCGTCCGATGGGAGCGCCCGTGACGGCGCCCGATTTCGTTCTTTGCGAAACCGGCGGCGGGTCGCCCCATCGCCGGCGAGTCCCATCAGATCGTGATGGTTTCCTTGTAAGCCGTCTGCCAGCCCCAGGCGCCCGAGCCATAACCGCGCTTGAGCACCCGTTCCTTGTAGATGGTGGTGATCATGTCGCTGTCGCCGGCGAGCAGCGCCTTGGTCGAACACATCTCGGCGCAGATCGGCAACTTGCCTTCGGCCAGGCGGTTCGCGCCATATTGGGCATATTCGGCGGCCGAGTTGTCGGCGAGCGGACCGCCGGCGCAATAGGTGCATTTGTCCATCTTGCCGCGCGAGCCGAAATTGCCGACGCGCGGATATTGCGGCGCGCCGAACGGACAGGCGTAGAAGCAGTAGCCGCAGCCGATGCACAATTCCTTCGAATGCAGCACCACGGCATCGGCCGTGGTGTAGAAGCAGTCGACCGGACAGACCGCCGCGCAAGGCGCGTCGGTGCAATGCATGCAGGCCATGGAGATCGAGCGCTCGCCCGGCCGGCCGTCATTGATGGTGACGACGCGCCTTCGGTTGATGCCCCAGGGCACGTCGTGTTCGTTCTTGCAGGCGGTGACGCAGGCGTTGCATTCGATGCAACGGTCGGCGTCGCAGAGGAATTTCATGCGGGCCATGGTTCGGTCCTCCCCTTACGCCGCTGCGATCTGACACAGGGTGGCCTTGCCTTCGTGCATGCCCGTCACCGGGTCATAACCGTAGGTGGTCACCGTGTTGACGCTCTCGCCCAGCACGATCGGATCGGTGCCGGCGGGATAATTGCCGCGCTGGTCGGCGCCCTGGTACCAGCCGCCGAAATGGAACGGCATCCAGGCGACGCCCGGTCCGACCCGTTCGGTGACCAACGCCTTGACCCGGGCGCGGCCGCCCTCCGGGCCGCTGACCCAGACCCATTGGCCGTCCTGGATACCGCGCGCCGAGGCTTCACGCGGATTGACCTCGACGAACATGTCCTGCTGCAGCTCGGCGAGCCATTTGTTGGAGCGGGTTTCCTCGCCGCCGCCTTCATATTCGACGATCCGGCCGGAGGTGAGGATGATCGGGAACGACCGGGCGATGCCCTTGTCCACCGCGCCCTTCTGATAGGTCGTGTGCAGATTGGGCATGCGCAGCGTGCGTTCGTCGGCACGCGCCGGATATTTCGCCACCAGTTCGGGCCGCGGCGTATAGATCGGCTCGCGATGCACCGGCACGGGGTCCGGCAGGTTCCAGGCGATCGCCCGGGCCTTGCCATTGCCGAAGGGCGAGACCCCCTTGTCCAGGCAGACACGCTGGATGCCGCCGGAGAGGTCGTTGCTCCAGCTGACCGCGCCGGCATTGGCGCCGCCCTGGGTCTCGATCTGGGTTTTTTCCGCCGGCGTCAGGTCGGCGTCCCAGCCGAGCCGCTGGAAGATGGCATAGGTGAATTCCGGGTAGCCGTCCTGGATCGGCGAGTCCTTCGGCCAGGAGTTCTGCGCCAGCAGGGTCTCACCGTTGCGCTCCAGGCCGAAGCGCGGCCGGAAGCAGCCGCCGCCGTCCTTGATGGCGAGATTGGTGTTGTAGAGAATGTGGGTGCCGGGATGGCGCACCTCGGGCTTGCCCCAGCAGGGCCATGGCAGGCCGTAATAGTCGCCGCCGATATCGGCGAGTTCTTTCGGCGCGCGCAGCGTGACGATGTCGAACTTGCCCTGGTTGGCCATATGGGCCTTCAGGCGCTCCGGCGACTGGCCGGTATAGCCGGTCGACCAGCCGCCGCGGTTGATCTCGCGCAACAGCGACTCGGCCTCGGGCTCGTCTCCGAACTTGCCCTTCACCATAGTGATGTTCTTGAACATTTCCTGGGCGAAGCCGAGCTTCTGAGCGAGCTTGTAGATGACCCAATAGTCATTGGCGGATTCGAAGATCGGTTCGACGATCTTCTCGCCCCATTGCAGCGAGCGGTTCGACGCCGTGCGCGAGCCGCTGCATTCGAAACTGGTGCAGATCGGCAGGATATAGGTGCCGTTCTTGCGTCCACCCAGCGAGATGAAATTGGTCGGGTGCGGATCGCCGACGACCAGGAGCTCGAGCTTCTCCAGGCCCTCCACCGCGCCGGGGATGCGCGGGATGGTGTTGCCGCCATGCCCCATGACGATCATGGCCTTGAGGTTGTCCTTCTGGTCGACCTGCTCGGCCGGCAGCGTGGTCGCGTCGAACCAGCGGGTCGAGGGCAGGCCCGAGGTCTCCATGTTCTGCTTGGCCGTGCGCGCGGCGCGGCCGGCCTTGGCCGGCACCTCGTCGAAACGGCTGACGAAATAGTCGTAAGGCACCTCCCAGACGCGCGCCCAATGGCGCCAGCCGCCTTCGACCAGGCCATAATAGAGCGGCAGGTTGCCGACATCGAGGCCGAGATCTGTCGCGCCTTGCACATTGGTGTGGCCGCGGAAGATATTGGCGCCGGCGCCGGGACTGCCGACATTGCCGGTGGCCAGCAGCAGTGTGCAACTGGCGCGGACATTGGCGGTCCCGACGGTGTGCTGCGTCTGGCCCATGGCCCAGATCAACGTCGCGGGCTTTTGCTTGGCCAGCATCTCGGCGACGCGCTTCAATTGCGCACCGGTCGCGCCCGATATCCGCTCCACTTCATCAGGAGTGTACTTGGCCACCTCCTTGCGGACTTCATCCATGCCGTAGACGCGGTTCTGGAGGAACTCCTTATCTTCCCAGCCATTCTGGAAGACATGCCACAACATGCCCCAGAGCACCGCGATGTCGGTGCCCGAACGGATCCGGATATATTCGGTGGCATGCGCCGCGGTGCGGGTCATGCGCGGATCGATGACGATCATGTTGGCGCGGTTGATCTCCTTGCCGGAGAGCACGTGCTGCATGGCGACAGGATGGGCTTCCGCCGGATTGCCGCCCATGATGACCATGGTCTTGGAGTTGCGGATATCGTTGTAGGAATTGGTCTGGGCGCCATAACCCCAGGTGTTGGCAACACCTGCAACCGTCGTGGAGTGGCAGATGCGCGCCTGGTGGTCGACGTTGTTGGTGCCCCAGAAGGCCGCGAACTTGCGGAATAGGTAGGCGGCCTCGTTGGTATATTTGGCCGAACCGAGCAGATAGACCGAATCGGCGCCGGACTTGGCGCGGATGGCGTTCATCTTGTCGCCGATTTCGTTGAACGCCTGATCCCAGCCGATCTTCTGCCAGACGCCGTCGACCAGCTTCAGCGGATATTTGACGCGCCGCTCGCCATGAACGATCTCGCGCACCGAGGCGCCCTTGGCGCAATGGGTGCCGCGATTGATCGGGCTCTCCCAGGCCGGCTCCTGGCCGGTCCAGACGCCATTCTGCACCTCGGCGCGGACGGTACAGCCGACCGAGCAATGGGTGCAGATATTCTGGCGGACGATGATCGGCACGCCCGGCTGAGGCGCGCTGATGGCCTCCGCCTTGCGGACAGCGCCGAGCGTCAGCGAACCGACGGCGGCAGCGCCCGCAACGGCGATGCCGGAGCGGGCGAGAAAGGTGCGGCGGTCCATGACGCCGGAGGTCAGTCCGGCGGCGAGCCCATTGAGCCTCGAACGGGTGGCGTCGGCGCTTTTGCGTTTGATCAACATGGCGCGCCCCTCAATAGCGATTGGTGCGATAGAAATTCTGCACGTCAGCGGCGTTCGGCTGGTAACGCGCCTTGCGCCGCTCATCCCGGCTTTCGCGGCCGGAGGCCGGCGCCTGGGCTTCGGCCGGCTGGCTCGCCACCACCGCGGTCGCGGCGAGAGCGGATGCGCCAGTCATGGCTTTCAAGAAGTCGCGCCGGCCGGCCGTCAGCCCGGTGCCGCCGCTCTTGTCTTTGCTCTGACCCGACATTGCCCGTCCTCCATCGCGAATTTACGCCCGCACGCGCCGTCAGGCCGCGAAGGCGAAAGCTTCCGTTTCGATATCCATGAACAGCCGGCCGACCGCGCCGACGGCGCTGTAGAACGGCTTGTTCCGAACCATTTCCAGATCGGCGAAGAAACGCTGCGCCCAAGGTTTCACATGGGCCTCGAAAAACGCCTTCTCGCCGTCATATCCGTCGCCGAACCGGCGCAACGCCAGGCCGGCCATGACGTCGCAGAGGAGCCCGATATGGTCCTCGGGCTCCTTGGAACTGTCGTCGCGCACGACGCCGAGCGCGACGAAGGCGGCGCGCACCTCGGCCAGCGGCCGCTCGTGCAGGAACCCGGTGAGGTAATAGGACCCGTAGGGCAGCAGTTCGCCGCGTCCGACGCCAATGAACAGGTCAAAGAACTCGCAGTTCACCGCGTCGACCGTGGTGACGCGCGCAGCCTCGGCCAGCGCCAGATGGGCCATGCCGAGCGGCGATGCATCGCCTTTCAGGGCCGCGACCTTGGCCAGCACGTCGGCGGTCGGGACCTTGAACAGGAGCAGCGCGAGCAGGCCATATTCGGCGGCCCTCAGCCGGTCCATCTCGTCGGTCTCGGGCGCCGCACGGGCCTCCGCCTCGGCAAGCGCCTGTTCCATGGCCGCCTTGATGCTCGACCGCGCTTCCGGATAGAGGTCGGGGCGAAGCTGGTGCCGGCCGATGCCGGTCAGCGTCTCCACGGCAATCACACGCTCCGGCGGTATGCGCTGCCAGTTCGATACGGACGGTTGCGAAATGCCCAGAGCTCTCGCCAGGGCCCCGACCCCGCCGACCGCCTTGATTGCCGCCTCCAAGCCGCCGTCACGCATTCCCGCGATCGTCTTTCCGTTTGCCGGCCAGACCGCCAGACCCACCCATGCGGGTGGTCGAAGCCATGCCGGGATACCACCCTAGAATAGCTCCAAGCTATGAGTGAATGCAACGGAACGGCCGTGGCACGTCAACCCGGCAAAGCGCCGCCGTGACGGCGCCGGACCGGCTCCGTTTCCGGGTTTTCCGGCGATTTCTCTGGCATCGCAGCATGAACGACGGGTGCATGGTTTTGCCCGTTTTCGCCGGTTTTGCTCACCGCGCTCGGCTCGCCGGACGCGCCGCCGCTTTCCGGCAGCGCGGCCAGGTCATCCTGCGCCATCAGCTGCTGCACTGCGGCAAGATCCTGCGGGGCTGGCGTCCCGGCCAAGGCCGCCTGCGACATATTGTCAGAGGCTATGGGGTCCTGGCCTGTTTTGGCCCCGGATTCGCTTGGGGCGCCGGATTCGCCCGGCGTCCCGGCCAGGACGCGGTCGAACCCGTCGAGCACCGCCCGCACCTGATCGGCGCCCGCGGTCAGCGGCCCGAAGCCCGAAATGGCGCCCGGGGTGTTGTAGTCATAGGCATAGTCGAGCGCCTCGCCGACGAAATCGCGGATCGCCGGATCGATGCTCCACATCCGCCGCAAGGCCTGGTTGCGCAGGTCCAGGGGCACGCCGGGACGCATGAAGGCGGAGAGATCCTGGCCTGCCACCAGATCCTGGATGGCGGGCAATTCGGCAATCAGATCCTCGAGCGCCTTGGCGGCCTCGCCGGCGGACGGCGCGGTCTGCGGTTCGCCCGGCGTTACCGCTTCGACGGCCGGTTCGGGCGCGCGCTTCCGCCGCGACCAGCGCGACAGGAAACCTTCGTCGTCGCCCGGCCCGGTCATTGGCCGTCTCCGGGGCCGGGATCGCGCCGGAACTTGCCCGGCTGGCCGATGCCGCGGCTGCCCATGCTGTCTGGATCCTGCCGGTCGCGCTTGCGCTTGAAGAACGGCTCTTCGACATGATGGGCTTCGAAAAAGGCCGAAAGCTCGACCATCACCTCATGCGGCATCGGCACCGCCTCGACCCGATCGGTGACCGTGTCGACAAAGGCTTCGCCTTCATAGGGGTCGGCGGTGACCGCCGCGACCTGCCACCGGCCTTCGGCATCCTCGCGCAGGGCCACCCAGATCGACGGCCGCCCGGAGACGAGATTGTCGCGATAATGCGCGGTCTCGCCGGAGTGAAAGCTCAGTTCGGCGGGCCCGGCATACCAGCTCTCGGTCTCGCCTTCGCGGCCAATGAAGGTCCAGGGCTCGACCGCCGGCACGCCGGGCAGCACCGCGGCCGGCGCCCATTCATGATCGACCCAGGGATTGCTGAGCTTCTTCTTGGCGACGACGACGCCGATCGCGATGTGGTGGACCGCCATGTCAGGCCCCTCTATGCGGCCGCAGCGCCGAGCGGCAGCCCGGCAATCAGGTTCTGCGGCTTGATCCGCAGGATCATGTCTTCGGTCAGGGCCATGATCAGATAGACCGGCTTTCCGGCCAAACGAGGGTCGACCCGCGCCTGATCGCCAAAATTCAGCTTGAACAGCCCGCAAACCCGCGCCTGCGCCGTCGGATCGACCGTCTCGCCCTGCCACAGCCGGTTGCCGATGCCGGTCGCCTCGGCGTCGAGCCCGACGAACCAGCGCCAGTCGGCGTCTTCGATCCGCTCGACCGGCGTAACCGTCGCGGTCATGCCGAGGAGATGGCCGATCCAGCTTTCGATGACGCGCGCCAGCGCCTCCCGGGCGCGCGGATTGCCGCCGAGGTTCATCACCATGGAAAAGGCGTCGGAACACGACCAGTAGTCGCCGGCATTGTCGTCGGTCATGACGTCGAGACCGGCCAGGGCGTCGCCGCCGAACATCGCGGTCAAGGGCGACGACTGCATCAAGGTCCGGCGTTCGGCCTCGAACCCCTCGATCAGCTCGGCATCGGCGATGAGCAGGGTGTCGTCGCGGAGCGACCCCTTCTGCGCCCGGAAGAAGCACTCGGCGGCCCGCAGGACGAAGGGATCCTCGCAGCCATCGAGCGCGTTGCGCAGGATCAGGTGGGTCAGCTGGTTGAGGAAGAGCGGCGGAACCGCGCTCGCCTGTCTTCGGATGATGCCGAGATAGGCCGCCTCGACGCTCGGCGCGGCGATCAGCCGGTCGCGGAAGCCGATCATGAAGCTCCAGTTCTCGCGGGCATCGTCGTCCTGGATCGCCTCGATCATGGCCTTTGTCACCGCCCGGCGCGGTTCGGCCATGAGCATGGCGTGGAGTTCACGCTCGGCGGCGCAAGCCTCCTCCGGCGGCACCAGCTCGGGCCGGGCGAGATAGGCCAGGATCAGTTCATCGGTGATCGCGAGCCCGCCGCCATCGGTGCGCCGGGTCATGTGATGGCCCGACGAGACCCAGAATTCCCTCGAGGTCGCGGTGTCCATGGTCATGCGCGCTTGTCCATCATGCCGATCAGATCCACCTCGTCCGCGACAGCATCGTCATCCACCACCTCGTGGAAGCTGAAGGCGCGCGCCTGGGCATGCAGGCCGTCGGCGCCGACGGCACCTTCACGGGCTTTCAGCGTGCGGAACGCCTCGCGAATCTCGCCAGCCTCGAACAGCCGGTGCAGGGCCACCAGGGTGTTCGGTTCATGATCGGCGAGCGAGGCCGAAAAAGCGATCTCTTCCTCGGCGGCGGCGCGCGCGCTGGCAAGGTCGGGGGCGCCGAGTTCCCGGTGGATGTGGCTGGCAAGCGCCTCGACCGCGCCGCTGCGTTCGTCGTCGCGCGCCTCCTGGACGACGACGAGGGTGGAAAAGCCGAAACTGTCGACGCCGAGGAAGCCGGAGCGGAAGGCCGCGCGCTCTTTGCCCTCGAAGCCGGCGACATCGCGGCCCCAGAACAGGAATGTACCGGTCACCGCCCATTCACCGGGTTCGGCCGCGCGCGGAAACACGAAGGTATCCGAAGGGTCGAGCCGGATGGTGCGCAAGAGTTTCATAACTTCGGCGCTCCGGTCTTGCGGTCGAGCCAGGAGACCGGGCCAAGCGCGCCGAGCCAGTCGCGCCGGGTCTCGGCCTGGCCGAGCGGGCCGCGGGTCAGGAGATCACCATTGCCGTCGAGGCCGCGAACATCGCCCGGCCGGTCTTTTGCGAGGCGCGCGAGATAGTCGGCGCCGATCCGGCTGAAGCCGTCATGCTGCCAGAGATCGACCTGGCGCAGGAAGAAGCGCGCGAAGCTCTCGACAATGACGGAGGGGCCGATGCCGTCGGCTCCGTCTTCGTCGAGCGCCGCGGCGTTCGGCACGCGGCCGGGCTCGACGACATCGACAAAGGCGATGCGGATGACGGAGGAAAAGACCAGCCAGGCGGGCGTCTGGTCCTCGGCGCAGGCTTTCGGCCAGCCGATCCGGCCGCCGCCGACCAGGCCGCCATCGAAACGGATCGTATCGGGCCAGTCGAAGGTCACGGCGCGTTCCGGCGGGCAATGGGCGGCGAGCGCATCGGCCACCGCGTTCATGCCCATGAAGAAGGCCTTGCGCGCCAGGCTCAGCGGCTCCTCGGGCTCGAGCACCACGGCGAATTCGGCAACGTCGAAACGCCGGACCCAGACCAGCGTGCCGGCCCCCTCCACTTTCGCCGTCCGGCAGGCATGGCCGAAGGCGTCGCCCGATTCGCGCAGGGGCACCAGCCGGAAACCCGGCGGCAGATCGAGCGCCATCGGCGTCTTGATCGCGATCAGAGGGGACATGACGACACTTCGGCGGTTCCTCGAGACCTGTTGGATCTGGTTCTTTTGACCTGTTCCAATATATGAGTCCCTATGGCCAACAGAAAGGGACGCGCGACGCATTGATGCCGGCGCGACGACGTCCTGCTCCAGGGCCGCCCAAGGAGACCTCTATGCAAGCCGGCCGGACCATTCTCGTCTGCTCCTGCGAGGAGACCATGCCGCTGCATGGCGAGGCGGTCGCCAAGGCGTGCAAGGCCAAGGTGCGCTCGGCCGACCAGCTGTGCCGGAAGCAGCTCGACCTGTTCAAGGCGGTGCTTGGCCAGGCGAGCGACGTGACGGTCGGCTGCACCCAGGAGGCGCCGCTGTTCGAGGAGACCGCGGCCGATCTCGGCTTTGCCGGCAAGCTGGCCTTCGCCAATGTGCGCGAGCAGGCCGGCTGGTCGACGCAAGGCGCCGATGCCGGCGCCAAGACCGCAGCCTTGCTGGCGGCGGCGGCCGAGGAGATGCCGCTGATCCCGGTGGTGACGCTCGAATCGAAGGGCGTCGCCTTGGTCTATGGCCGCGACGAAACGGCGATCATGGTGGCGCGCCGGCTCGCCGACACGCTCGACGTCACGGTCCTGCTGACCAGGCCCGGCGAGGTGGCGCCCGCCGCGACCACCGAATTCCCCGTGGTGAAGGGCACGATCAGCGCCGCCAAGGGCCATCTCGGCGCCTTCGACCTGGTGGTCGACGACTATGCCCTGCCCTTGCCGTCGTCGCGCCGGAGCTATCTCTGGCAGGCGCCGCGCCAGGACGCCGTGTCGACATCCGATATCGTGCTGGACCTGACCGGCGGCACGGCGCTGTTCCCGGGCGGCGAACTCAGGCCGGGTTACCTGCGCGCCGATCCGGCCGACCGGGCCGCGGTCGAGCGGCTGATCGGTGACGCGCGCGGTCTCGTCGGCACGTTCGACAAGCCGAAATTCATCACCTTCCACGACGATCTCTGCGCCCATTCACGCAACCGGATCACCGGCTGCACCCGGTGCCTCGATCTCTGCCCGACCGGCGCGATCACGCCGAACGGCGATGCGGTGGCGATCGATGCGGCGATCTGCGCCGGCTGCGGCGCCTGCGCGGCCGCCTGCCCGACCGGTGCGGCGGCCTATGCCCTGCCGCCGGTCGACGGCCTGATGCGCCGCCTGCGCACGCTCCTGACCACCTATCGAGCCGCCGGCGGCAGCCATGGCGTCGTGCTGCTGCATGATGCCGATCACGGCCAGCCGCTGATCGATGCCCTGGCACGCTTCGGCGACGGCCTGCCGGCCCATGTCATGCCGCTGGCGGTCAACGAGATCACCCAGGTCGGCCCGGAACTTCTGGCCGCGGCCTTCGCTTATGGCGCGGCGGGCGTCAGCCTGCTCGGCCGCGCCCGGCCGAAACATGATCCGGCCGGGCTTCACCAGGTCCTGGCGACCGCCAATGCCATGCTGGCCGGCCTCGGCTACGGCCGGGACCTCGCCACGCTGATCGAGACCGACGACCCCGATGGCCTCGCCGCAGCCCTTGGCGGTGCATCGGAGGCGACGGTCGCGCCACAGCCTTCGAGCTTCACGCCGCTCGGCAGCAAGCGCGGCCTGCTGGAATTGTCGTTCCGCGAATTGCACCGGGCAGCTCCGGCGCCGGTCGACGTCGTGGCGCTCGCCAAGGGGGCGCCCTTCGGCAAGGCCGAGGTCGATCCCGCCGCCTGCACGCTGTGCCATGCCTGTGTCTCGGCCTGTCCGACCGGCGCGCTGACCGACAATCCGGACCAGCCGATGCTGCGCTTCACCGAAAGCCTCTGCGTGCAGTGCGGATTGTGCGAGCAGACCTGTCCCGAGGACGCCATCACGCTGAAACCGCAGGTCGATTTCGTCGCCTGGAGCGAGCCGCGCCGGGTGGTGAAAGAGGAACAGCCGTTCCACTGCACCCAATGCGGCAAGGCTTTCGGCACCAAGTCGACGATCGACCGGATCGCCGCCAAGCTGGAGGGGCATTGGATGTTTTCCGGCGACAACGCCCATCGCCGCGCCGCCCTGTTCATGTGCGAAGACTGCCGCGTCGAGAAAGTGGTCAACGAGAGTTTCGACCCCTATGGCGCGCCGTCGCGGCCGCGCGTGCGCACCGCGGAGGATTATCTGCGCGAGCTTGCCGAGGGTCGCGACAAGTTGAACTGATGGCGCTCAGCGCCTGGCGGTGACCCGCGCGATGAAATCGACCAGGGCCTGGCGGTCGTCGGGATCGGCGACGATCTGCTCGGGCATTTTTGTGCCCGGCGTATAGGCATTGGGGCCGATTTCGAACAGCCGCGCGATCGTCGCCTCGCTCCAGACGATGTCCAGGGCGCGAAAGGCCGGCGAATAGACGTAGCCGGGCGCCGTGCCGATACGCCGGCCGATGACACCATAAAGCGAGGGGCCGGCACGGTTGCCGCCGTCAGGCTCGAGCGTATGGCAGGCGACGCAGGCACGGAACACCTCGGCGCCCCGGTCGCCATTGTAGCGGGCCAGGGCGTCCTGGGGCCGGATCATCGCGACCGGGCCAATATGTTCCCCCGTCGTCACATCCCAGCGGCGGACCAGCCGGTCGCCGCCGCCGGTCAGCAGTTCCTGCCCACCCGGCCGGAAGGCGACCGACCAGACCGGCAGGCCCGGCCCGACCAGCATCCGCTCGACACGCCCGGCATCACCCGCCGCCTGGCGCTCGATCAGCGCCACCGAGCCACGAATGCCGGCGGCGGCCAGCCTTTTGCCGTCGGCCGAGAGCGCGAGCGCCACGAGCGGCGCCTCGGAGGCAATGATTTCGCCCCGTTTCACCCCGTCAGGCGAAAAGACATGAACGCGGCCATCGGCGCAGGCCGCGAAGATTTCGCCGCCAGCCGCGATGGCGAGGGCATTGACCGGGACGCCGACATCGACCGCGCGCGCGGCTCCGCCGCCGAGCGGCGTGATGCGCAAGGTCAGGTCATGGCTGCCGGTGACCAGGCTTCGCCCGTCCGGGGTGAAGGCCGCCGCGTTGAGCGGGCCCTTGTGGCCGGCAATGACCTGGGGCTCGCCTGATGCGATCGGGGTGACCCTTGCCGTGCCGTCCCAGGAGGCCGACGCGATGCGCTGGCCGTCAGGCGAGACGGCCAGCGCCGCGATCGGTCCGGAATGGCCCTGGATCACCCGGATGGGCTCGGCGCGGCCGATTTGCCAGATGGCGACCCGGCCCTCTTCGCCGGCGGTCGCGAAGCGCCCGTCGGGCAGCGCCGCCACCGCATTCACCGCGCCATCGTGATAGCGCAGCACCTGCAATGCCGCCCCGGTCTCGATCGACCACAGGATCGCCGAGGTGTCGAACGAGCCCGATAGCGCGACCTGGCCGTCGGCGGTCACGGCGAGAGCCCTGACCGGGCCGCCATGACCGCGCATTTCCTGCGCTGCGGCTGGTAGTGCGGCGATCATGCACAACAGGGCGAGGATCCGAACCATGCCGTAGTCTAGCAACCGGCCGATATTTTGCCATGGCCCGCGCGGCCGGCAACGCGCCGCCGCCCTAAGCGGCGGGACCGGATCAGAACCCGGCCAGCACCACCTTGCCACGCGCCTTGCCGCTTTCGATATGGGCATGCGCCCGCTTGAGATTGGCCGCCGAGATGGCGCCGAACGTTTCGGTCAGGGTGGTCCGGATCTCGCCGGCATCGACCAGCCGCGCGGCCTCGGTCAGCAGGTCATGCTGGGCCTGCATATCGGCGGTGCCGAACAGCGAGCGCGTGAACATCAATTCCCAGTGAAACGAGACGCTCTTCTGCATGAGCGGCATCACGTCGAGCCGGTCGACCCTGTCGATGACCGCGAGCCGTCCCTGCGGCGCGATGAAGGCCGCGATCTCCGCGATATATTCGTCGCTATGGGTGGTCGAGAATACCAGGCCGGGCGCGCCCAGCCCGAGAGCCTCGACCTGGCTCGCCAGCGGCCTGGCGTGATCGATGACGTGGTGGGCGCCGAGTTCCCGCGCCCAGGCCTGGGTTTCCGGTCGCGAGGCCGTGGCAATGACGGTCAGGTCGGTCAGCTTGCGGGCGAGCTGGACGGCGATCGAACCGACGCCGCCGGCGCCGCCGATGATCACAATCGCCTTGGCGGCCCCTGGCACGGGACGCCTGACATCGAGCCGGTCGAACAGCGCTTCCCAGGCGGTGATGGTGGTCAGCGGCAAGGCCGCGGCGGCGGCGAAATCGAGCGAAGCCGGCTTGCGGCCGACGATCCGTTCGTCGACCAGATGAAATTCGGCATTGGTCCCGGCCCGGTCGATGGCACCGGCGTAGAAGACCTCGTCGCCGACCTTGAACAGCCGCGCCTCCGGACCAGCCCCGACAACGACACCGGCCGCATCCCAGCCGAGCACCTTGGTGGCGCCGGCCTCCGGCGTGACCCTGACGCGCACCTTGGTGTCGACCGGATTGACCGAGACGGCCTTGATCTCGACAAGCAAGTCCCGGCCCGCAGGCTCGGGCTTCGGCAAGTCGACGTCGATCAGTGAGGCTTCGGCCTCGATCGGCAGGCTCTCGCGATATCCGACGGCACGCATGGCAGGTCTCCTTCGTGTTCTGCTGGAGACCAAATGCGCCATAGCTTGCATGGCCGCAAGAACGCACATAAAACGCATATAGTGTCGAAAAGGATACTGTGATGCCGCGAACCCGCCACAAGAATCTCGGGCAATGGCCCGGCTGTCCGGTCGAGGGCGTGCTCGACCTGATCGACGGCAAGTGGAAGGGCGTGATCCTGTATCACCTATTGAACGGCACGTTACGTTTCAATGAAATCCGCAAGAAACTGCCGACTGTTACCCAGCGCATGCTGACCAATCAGCTGCGCGAGCTGGAGGCTGACGGCTTCGTCGTGCGCACGGTGTTCGCCCAGGTGCCGCCGCGGGTGGACTATTCGCTGTCGGAGCTTGGCCGCAGCCTCGATCCGGTGATCGGCGCGCTGAAGGCCTGGGGCGATGCCCATCTCGACAAGATGGGTTATTGCGCTCCCGTGGCGGCCGCCAAGGCACCGGCGGCGAAGGCGCCCGCCGCAAAGCCGGCGACGGCCAAGAGCCGGGTGGCCGCGTGACCGAGACGGCGCTTGATCTGCGCGGGCTGAAATGCCCGCTGCCCGCCCTGAAGACCCGCAAGGCACTGACCCGCATCGCGCAAGGCGACAAGCTGGTGGTGACCTGCACCGACCCGATGGCGGCGATCGACATTCCGAACCTGATCCGCGAGACCGGCGACAGCCTGGAAGCGCAGGAGAAGCACGAAGCGACGCTGGTCTTTCACATCCGCAAGCAGGCCTGAGTTCAACAAAGCTTGAATGCCTGACGTCCTGAACCTTTGACCTCGGCCAGCGCCTTCGCCAAGCTCTTCCAGACCGAAACGCTGTCCCAGACCGAAACGATGTTCCAGACCGAAACGATCGGAACCACGCCATGTCCATGCTCGCCGCCGTGATCTACGGCCCCGATGACGACTGCGACCAGATGCTGGCCGACTTCGCCCACGGCCTGGCGGCCGGCGGCGTGGCGGTCGCCGGGCTCGTGCAGATCAATGGCCGCGACGCCTCCTGCGCCGAAATGGACATGGAGCTGGAAGACCTCGACACCGGCCGGCGCATCAATATCTGCCAGGACCTCGGGTCCGGCAGTTCGGACAGCTGCCGGCTGGATCCGACCGGGCTTGCCGAAGCCGCCGGGGCGCTAAAGGCCGCGCTCGACAAGCCGCTCGACCTGGTGGTCATCAACAAGTTCGGCCGGATGGAAAGCGAAGGCCAGGGCCTGGTCGCCGAGATCGGCGAAGCGGTCGCCACCGGCCGGCCGCTGATCATTGGCGTCCCCCGCCGTTTCGCCGGGGCCTGGGACGCCTTCGCCGGCGGCCTCGACGAAAAGGTCGCGTGCCGCGCCGAAGCGCTGGCAGCCTGGTGGGCGGCCGCGCGCAGCCCGGCGCTGGCGGCGGAATAGCTGGTGGCTGATGGCGAATGGCGAATGGGGATGAAGCCAAACGCGTAGCGCATTGGCGCAACCACCCTCACCCGGCCGCTGACGCGGCCACCCTCACCCGCGAAGACGCGGGCGAGGGTTCGCGCGGCCCGCTGCGTCGGGCTGACGCCTTCCCCATTCGCTATTCGCCACTCGCCCGGCTCACGCCGCCTTTGGCGGCAAGACCTTGCCCGGATTGAAGATGCCGTCGGGGTCGAGCGCGTCCTTGATCAGATGCATCACGTCGATGGCGTCGCCGTGTTCGGCGCGCATGAACTTCATCTTGCCGATGCCGACGCCGTGCTCGCCGGTGCAGGTGCCGCCGAGCTTCAGCGCCAGATGGACCATCCGGTCGTTGATCGCGCTGGCCAGTTCGAATTCGGCGGGGTCGTCGCGGTCGAGCTGCATGCTCAGATGGAAATTGCCGTCGCCGACATGGCCGACCATGGCGGTGAAGAACGGCGCCTGGGCGCAATGCTTGCGGGTCTCGCGGATCACCTCGGCGAGCGCCGAGATCGGCACGCAGACATCGGTGCCCCAGCCGCGGGTGCCCGGACGGATGGCGCGCAGCGCCCAGTGAATATCGTGGCGGGCCTGCCAGAGCTTGCCGCGCTCGTCGGCATCGGTCGACCAGCGCCAGCTCGAGGCGCCCTCGCCGCGCGCCAGGTCCTCGACGATAGCAGCCTGTTCCTCGACGCTCGACTGGCTGCCGGCGAATTCGAAGAACAGGGTCGGCGCAACCGGCAGGTCGAGCTTGGAATAATTGTTCACCGCCTCGATGGCGCGGTCGTCGAGCAATTCCATGCGCGAGATCGGCAAGCCCATCTGGATGGTCTGGATCACCGTGTCGATGGCCGCTTCCACCGTCGGGAAGGCGCAGATCGCCGCCGCCATCACCTCGGGGATGCCGTAGAGCCTGACGGTGATCTCGGTGATGATGCCGAGCGTGCCTTCGGAGCCGACAAAAATGCCGGTCAGGTCGTAACCGGCCGAGGATTTCTTGGCACGCGAGCGGGTTCTGATGATCCGACCGTCGGCGAGCACCACGGTGAGGTTGACGACATTCTCGCGCATCGTGCCGTAGCGCACCGCATTGGTGCCGGAAGCTCGCGTCGCCGACATGCCGCCAATGGTGGCGTCCGCTCCCGGATCGATCGGGAAGAACAGGCCGGTATCGCGCAAATGGGCATTCAGCTGCTTGCGCGTGACGCCGGCTTGGACAGTCGCGTCAAGATCTTCCGGCCGGACGCTCAGGATCTGATTCATGCCGGTCAGGTCGATCGAAATGCCGCCTTGCAGCGGGATCAGCGCGCCTTCGAGCGACGAGCCCGCGCCATAAGCGACGATCGGCGTCTTGTTGATGGCGCAAAGCTTGACGATCGCCGAGACCTCTTCCGTGCTCTCCGGCCGGCAGACCGCGTCGGGCAGTTGCGGCGTGTGGGAGGATTCGTCGCGGCCGTGCTGGGCCCGGTCGGATTCCGATGTCGAGACACGATTGCCGAGCAGCGCCTTCAGGGCTTCGAGCAGGGCGGGCGCAAGGGCAGAGGCGGACATCGACAAGGCTCCGGGAACAAGGACTGAGATCAAAGACATCAAGCTTCAGGCAAAGCCAACCGGCAAATCGCATAGGCGCTGTGCACGGTCAGGCGACAAGGCGGGCCTCGACCTGCCAGTCGAAGCCCTCGGCGCCCCGGCTGATGGTGACCAGGTTGAACGAGGCCGGGTCGTCGCCGTGACGGCCGGTGGCGGAAGCCGAGGCCGCGCCGATCATCGCGACGGTGTGGCCGTCCCGGCTCCATTCCGCGCGGCTCGCCTTGTGCAAATGGCCGTGCAGGACGACGGGGCAGCGATGCCGGGCCAGCAGGTCGAGCAAGGCCGGCGCATCGCGCAGGCGCTTCAGCCGCGACAGCCCGGGCGCATGAGGCGGGTGATGCAGCGCGATCACGGGCAGAAAGCGCTGGCGATCGAGGCCGGTAAGGACTGCCGCGAGCCGGCCGAGCTGCGCCGCGCCCAATTCGCCTTCGGCCGAGAACAGCCAGGTCGGCTTGCCCGAGCAGAGCGTGACGAGCGCCGCGTCGCCAACCAGGTCGAGGCGCGGGAAATGGTCACGCAGGTCGCCGGTCGCGGCCACCGGCGGCAGCCAGTCGGCCATGGCGCCACGGCTACGGACGGACGCCTCGGTCGTGTAGAGATCGTGATTGCCGGGTCCCCAGGACACTTGCGCCGGCGCGCCGAAACGCGTGAGCGCCGCATGGGCCGCCTGCCACTCCCGGTCGAGCCCGAGTTCGATCAGGTCACCGGTCACAACCACATGGTCGGGTTCTGCCGCATGCACCGCCGCGGCGGCGCGCCCGACGAGAGCGCCGTCATGGGATCCAGGCTGGCGGGCCCAGTTGATCCAGCCGAGCACGGGTTTCAGCCGCCAGGGCCAGGCCGCCGGAAAGGGCACCGGCCCGAGATGCAGGTCGGAGATATGGGCAAAAACGGTCAAGGCTGATTCGCAACATGCTGGCGGGAGCCGGAACCGGCACTGTCACCCGCCACGCCCTTGCTTGTCACGGCCGCCCTGCCCGGCTTCAGCTCAGCATCAGCGTATCGCCGCAGATCGACAGGGCCTGGCCTGAGATGGTCTTGCCGCGCGGCGAGGCGCAGAAGACGATCTGATCAGCGAGTTGGCGTGGCGTGACCATGGTCTTGAGCGCGGTATAGGCCAGCGCCTGCTCCTCGATTTCAGTCCTGGAGACGCCCTTGGCCTGGGCCTTGGCCTCGAACACCCGGCGGATGCGGTCGCCCTCGACCAGGCCCGGCAGGATGGCGTTGACCCGGATGCCGAATTCGCCGAGCTCGATCGACAGCGACTTGGTGAAGCCGACCACCGCCCATTTCGCCGCCGCATAAGGCGTGCGCAGGCCGAAGCCGAGCCGGCCGGCGACCGAAGACAGGTTGATGATCGAGGCGTTGGCGCTCTGCTTCAGATGTGGCACCGCGAGCCGGACGCAATTGAACTGGCCGGTGATGCAGACATCGAGGCAGCGATCCCAGTCTTCCGGATTGATCTCCTCGACCCGGCCGGTCGGTCCGGCAATGCCGGCATTGTTGACCAGGACATCCAGCCCGCCCAGCTTGGCAATGGCGGTCTCGAACAGGCCGCTGACCTGGCTCCGGTCGGCAATGTCGCAACGGCTGGCCGACACGGCCGGATCGGTCGTGGCCAAGGCCGCGATCGCCTCGCTGTCGACATCGCAGACATGGACGCGTGCGCCTTCTTCGACGAAGGCACGCGCGATCTCGCGGCCGATGCCATTGGCGCCCGCCGTCACCAGGACGCGCAAGCCCTTGATGCCCAAATCCATGGACCCTTCTCCCTATGCCATTTTGTGGTCTGGAAATCCGCCGGCCATGATGCCGGCAAGGCCGCCGACGGCAGCACCGGTCAGCCCGCCGCGGGCAATGATGAACTCCGATGCGCCCTTGATGTCGCCCGCTATAGCCTGGCGCGCGGCCGCGCCGTCGCCGGCCCGGATCGCCGCCAGGGCATCGGCATGGAAACGCACGGCACCGCCGGTGGCGATCCGTTCCGGATTGGCCCGCAGATCGAGATTGATCACCGGGCCGGCCTTCAGCCAGAGCCCGCCGATGATCTCGAACAGCGTCGGCAGGCCGCTCGCGGCGTAGACGGCGAAATGAAAATCCTTGTTGAGCCCGACCGCATCGGGAAGATCGGGATCGGGCTGGCAACTGAGCGTCCGGAAGGCTGCTTCCGCCGCCGCGATGCGGGCGAGATCGGCCGACGTCGCCGCCATGGCCGCCCGCTCGGCGGCAAAACCCTCGATTTCGATGCGCACCGCCGACAATTCGCGGAACTGGCCGATCGACAGGATCGGCACGCGCACGGCGCGGTTCGGCGCCACTTCCAGCGCCCGATCGGCGACCAGCCGGCTCACCGCCTCGCGCACCGGCATCATGCTGACGCCCAGCGCTTCGGCGGTGGCGCGCAGCGACAGTTTCTCGCCCGGCGCCAGGCGCCCGGCCATCAGCAGTTCGCGCATGTGGCCGTAGACCTGATCGCCAAGCGTCAGCCGTTCGATCGGGCCAATGGTGGTGAGGGCTTCAACCGCGCTCATCATGTCGCTTAAGGGGCTGGACAAAGCGTTCCAATTGCGAAACCATAACTGTGATCACAGATCACGGCAAGCTGATAGAGCGGCCGTGGGCGAGGCCCGGACAACGGACCCGCCAGGACTTGGGCAGGTTAAACCTAAGGGAGACATTCCATGCCGCTCGATCTGAGCCTTTCGCGTCGCAAGCTTCTGAAGACCTCCGCCGGCGCCGCCGCGCTCGGCATCGTCGGCGCGCCGGCGATCAGCTACGCCCAGGCCGAAGCCATCAAGATCGGCCATATCACACCGCGCACCGGCTTTCTCGGTCCGCTCGGCGAATATGCCGTGCAGGCGGTGCAGCTCGCCGCCGACGAGATCAATGCCGGCGGCGGCGTGATGGGCCGCAAGATCGAGCTGGTCCTGGACGACAGCCCGAACCCGCAGCAGGCTTCCGCCAAGGCCGAGCGGCTGATCCAGCGCGACAAGGTGGCGGCCCTGCTCGGCGAGATTTCCTCGGCCTCGGCGCTCGCCATCGGCCAGGTCGTGCAGCGCGAGAAGGTGCTGTTCATCAATACCGGCGCCAATTCCGATGCGCTGCGCGGCTCCGACTGCCAGCGCTTCATGTTCCATATCGAGGCGCAGAACTCGATGTATGTGAAGGCGGTCGGCCGCTCGCTGGTCCGCGACGGCCTGGTCCGGGGCAAGAAATGGTATTCGCTGACCGCCGACTATGCCTTCGGCCATGACCTCCTGCGGGTCGCAAAGCGCTATATGAACGAGAATGGCGGCAACCATGGCGGCGACGACCTGATCCCGACCGATCTCGCCGACTTCTCGCCCTTCCTCTTGAAGATCCGCACGGCGCGCCCCGACGTGGTGATCCTCAACCTCGCGGGAACCCAGATCACCAATTTCCTCAAGCAATATGCCGAATTCGGCCTGGCCTTCCCGGTCGCCGGCTTCGGTTTCGATACCGCGCTCGCCTGGGGCGCCGGGCCCGGCAATTTCGGCGGCATCTGGCCGGTGGTCTGGCACCACCTGGTCGATACGCCCAACACCAAAAAATTCGTCGCCGCCTTCACCACGCGCTGGAAGCGGCCGCCGGAAAACCAGGCCTGGGGCGATTATTGCTCGCTGAAAGTGGTCGCCCAGGCGATGGCCGAGACCAAGACGACGGAAGCCGCCAAGATCGTCGAACATTTCGAGAAGGGCGCGAAGTTCGACCTCCTGAAGACCCGCGAGGGCTATTTCCGGGCGAGCGACCATCAGATGATGATGGAAATGTATGCGATCACCGCCCTGCCCCAGGCCCAGGTGAAGAACCAGTGGGACATCTTCACCTCGTCGCCGCCGGTGCCCGGCCCCGACGAGAGCCTGGAGGCGATCGCCGCGACGGCCGAGGAGAACCAGTGCACCTTCAAGGCGGCATGATCAGGCTCTGATGTCTCAGGCGGGCGCCGACGCGCCTGCCTGAGGCCCGAGGGCGACCGTCGCCGGCGCTGCCGGCCTCGCGCCCCTCGCCCGCTGCCGATCCCAGTTCGATGCCTCTGGCCCAGCGCCAGCGGCTTCCTCCGAGGCTCCCGTGATCGATTTCATCCCGCTCCTGTCGCAGATCCTCAACGGGCTCCAGAACGGCGCCTATTACGTGATGATCGCGCTCGGCCTCTCGATGATCTTCTCGCTCGGAGGCATCGTGAATCTCGCCCACGGCGCCTTCTATGCGATCGGCGCCTACCTGACGGTGACGCTCGCCCCGCAGATCGGCTTCGGCGGCGCGATGATCGCCTCGCCCTTGCTGGTGGCGCTGATCGGCATGGTGGTCGAACGCTACCTGCTCCGCCGCTTCTATACCGGCGATCCGATCCTCGGCCTGCTGCTCACCTTCGGGCTTGCCATGGTCGCCGAGCAGAGCCTTCGGATCATCTATGGCGCGGCCCCGGTGCCCTTCTCCATTCCCCAGGCGCTGCGCGGCCAGGTGTTCATCGGCGAGTTCGTCTATTCGCGCTACCGGCTGATGATCTTAGGCATAGCCGCGGCCTGCGTGCTCGGTCTCTGGCTGCTCCTGTCGCGCACCGCCTTCGGCAAGGTGGTGCGCGCCGGCGTGCAGAACCCCGACATGGTCGGCGCGCTCGGCATTTCGCTCAAACCCTATATGACCGCCGTGGTGATGATCGGCGTCGGCCTGGCGGCGCTGGCCGGCGTGCTGGTGGCGCCGATCGCCGGCGTCCATCCGGCCATGGGCCAGGAGATCATCACCTTCGCCTTCGTGGTGGTGGTGATCGGCGGCCTCGGCTCGTTCTGGGGCGTGGTGGCGGCCGCGGTCATTGTCGGCGTCACCCGTGGCGTTGCCGCCCATTTCTATCCCGCCGCGACGGAAGCCTCCGTCTACCTGCTCATGGTGCTCGTCCTGCTGCTCCGTCCGCGCGGCCTGTTCGGCGAACGCATCCAGAAATTCGAGTGACGTGATGTCTTCGGAAGTTCGCTCCCTTCTCGCCGCGGCGGCAGCCCTCCTCGTCCTGCCCTTCGCCATGCTCGCCATCGGCCTGACGCTGACCTCGGCGACCGACGTGGTGATCTTCGCCATTGCCGCCATGGCCTTGAACATCCTGGTCGGCCACACCGGCCTCGTGTCGTTCGGCCATGGCGCCTTTTTCGGCATGGGCGCCTATGCGGCGGTGCTGGCCCAGCGCCATTTCCTGGC
Organism: Phreatobacter stygius; assembly: GCF_005144885.1. Classification (NCBI taxonomy): domain Bacteria; kingdom Pseudomonadati; phylum Pseudomonadota; class Alphaproteobacteria; order Hyphomicrobiales; family Phreatobacteraceae; genus Phreatobacter; species Phreatobacter stygius. The sequence goes on along the minus strand of NZ_CP039690.1, from coordinate 6,126,567 downwards.
CGGCCAGTTGCTGCTGCCGGCGCTGTTCGCGATCCTGTTCGTCGGTGTCGTCTCGCTGCTCGCCGGGCTGTTGATCCTGCGCCGGCGCGGCGTCTATTTCTCGCTGCTGACGCTGGCGCTGACCGCGGTCATGTACACCGTCTCGTTCCGCTGGACCGAGCTGACCGGCGGCGAAAACGGCATTGGCGGCGTGGTCAGGCCGAATTACGGCGTGCTCGATTTCAACAGTCCCTGGGCCTTCTACTGTCTCGTCGCCCTGCTCGGCTTTGCCGTCGTGCTGGTGCTGCAGCGTTTCCACAATGCGCCGGTCGGCAGCGTGCTGGTGGCGATCCGGGAGAACGAGACCCGCGCCCGTTTCGTCGGTTACGACACCGACCGCTACAAGCTGATCGCCTTCACCATCTCGGCGACGCTCACCGGCTTTGCCGGGGTGCTGTCGGCCTTCCATCATCGCTTCACCTCGGCCGACCCGATCGCCATCCAATTTTCCGGCGAATTGCTGGCCATGGTGGTGATCGGCGGCATGCGCAGCTTCTTAGGACCCGCGCTCGGCGCGCTGTTCTTCATGCTGTCGCGCGAATATCTGTCGCTGTTCACCTCAAGCTGGCTGTTGTTCTTCGGCCTGATGTTCGTCGGCTTCATCGTGTTCTCGCCGACCGGCCTGATCGGGGTCGCCGAACGCCTGATGGCGCCGTTCCGCAAAAAATTCGAGACCGATGCCGCCATGGCGGCCCGGCGTGTCGAAGCGGTCGGCCCGGTGCCGCACGAATTCGTCCACGAGGGCACGGGCAATGGTCCGGTGCTGGAGATCAAGGGCATCGTCAAGAGTTTCGGCGGCATCCGCGCCGTGCGTGGCATCGACTTCACGGTGAAGGATCGGACCCTGCATGCGCTGATCGGGCCGAACGGCGCCGGCAAGACCACCGCCTTCAACCTGATCTCCGGCCTGTTCCCGCCCGACAAGGGCACGGTGACGCTCGACGGCCGGCAGATCGGAGGCCTGACCCCGCAGGCGATCACGGCCGCCGGTGTCGGCCGCTCGTTCCAGATCACCAATCTGTTCGGCGGCCTGACGATCGAGGAGAATGTCAGGCTGGCGATCCAGGCGCGCCATTCCGGCCGGTTCGGCGTCTGGGCCCGGGCGACCGCCTTGCCGGGCGTTGCCGCCGACACCACCACCTTGATGCGTTATCTCGGCCTTGCCGGCATCGAACAGGCGGAGGCCGGCTCGCTGTCTTATGGCGGCCAGCGGCTGGTCGACATGGCGCTGGCCCTGGCGACGCGGCCGCGCATCCTGCTCCTGGACGAGCCGCTGGCGGGGCTTGCCAGCGCCGAGCGGCGGCGGGTCGGCGACATCATCAAGACCATCTCGGCCGATATTCCGGTGCTGCTGGTCGAGCATGACATCGACCGGGTGTTCCAGATCGCCGACCACGTCACGGTCATGAACGACGGCGACGTGCTGATCGACGGCACGGTGGAACAGGCGCGCTCGAGCGAGCGGGTGCAGGCGGTCTATCTCGGCTCGGGCACCCATGCGATCACCGCGAAAGAGCGGGTGTCGGCGGCGACCGACACGGCGCTTTTGGTATTGCGCGACATCAACACCTTCTACGGCAAGAGCCATATCCTCAACGATGTCTCGATCGACGTCGCCGAGGGCGAGATCATTGCCCTGCTCGGCCGCAACGGCGCCGGCAAGTCGACGCTCCTGAAGACCATTACCGGCATTGCGCCGCCGGCCTCCGGCACGATCGTGCTGGCCGGCGAAGCGTTGGCCGGGCTGAGCTCCGACCGTATCGCCCGGCGCGGCGTCGGTTACGTGCCGCAGGGCCGCGGCCTGTTCGCCGGCATGTCGGTGAAGGACAATCTGATGCTCGGCAGCCTGAAGCGGCTGACCGGCGCCGGGCGGCATTGGGACGAAGACCGCGTGCTCAGCTTCTTCCCACGCCTCAGGGAGCGCTGGACCACCCCGGCCGATTTCCTGTCCGGCGGCGAGCAGCAAATGGTCGCGGTTGCGCGCGCCCTGGTCGGCGACACCCGCGTGCTGCTGCTCGACGAGCCTTTCGAGGGCCTGTCGCCGGCGATCACCGAGGAGCTGTTCGAGGCCTTCGACAAGCTGCGCCACGAGGTCGCGATCGTCATCGTCGACCATCATCTCGACTTGGCGCTGGCCCTGTCCGACCGGACCGTGGCGCTGGAGCGCGGCGCGGTGACCTGGACCGGCGCCTCGAAAAACCTGCGCGAAGACCAGGACCTGCGCCGCAAGGTGTTGTGGCTTTGAGGCCGTCCAGGGCACCGCCATTCGTCATGCCCGGCCCTGGGCCGGGCATCCACGCATTCAGCGATTGCCAGCAAGTCGTGGATGGCCGGGACGAGCCCGGCCATGACGGAGAGAGCCCGGCTGTGACGATTGGCGGCCGGTCCAATGATCTCATCGCATTGATGCACTGGGGAAGCTGATGCCGAAAGTCGCCATTGTCGGAGCCGGCCTGATCGGCCGCGCCTGGGCCACCGTGTTCTCGAGCCATGGCTGGACCACCGCCCTCTATGATCCGGCCCCCGGCGCGGCCAAGGCCGCCAAGGGCCATATCGCCCGGAACCTGAAGGAATTGGCGGATCTCGGCCTGGTCGCCGACGCCAAGGGCTCGGCCGCCAACCTGGTCGTCGCCGAGGATCTCGCCGGCGCGCTGAAAGGCGTCGCCTTCGTCCAGGAAAGCGGCCCGGAAACGGTTGCCGCCAAACAGCAGATCCATGGCGAGATCGACAGGCTCGCGCCGGCCTCGGCGATCGTCGCGTCGTCGACCTCGGTGCTGGTCTCCTCGCTCTGGGCTAGAGAGTTGAAGCACCGTTCACGCGTGCTGGTGGCCCATCCGGTCAATCCGCCCCATCTCGTGCCGATCGTCGAGCTCTGCCCGGCGCCCTGGACCGATCGACAGGTGGTCGAGAAGGCCCGCAAGATCTACGAGAAGATCGGCCAGGTGCCGATCACCGTGAAGAAGGAAATCGACGGCTTCGTGCTGAACCGCCTGCAGGCGGTGCTGCTGGCCGAAGCCTATCAGCTGGTCGGCGACGGCATCGTCAGCCCCGAAGATCTCGACAAGACGATCAAGGACGGGCTCGGCCTGCGCTGGGCCTTCATGGGGCCGTTCGAGACGATCGAACTCAACGCGCCCGCCGGCATCCCCGATTACGACAAGCGCTATGCGGAAAATCTGGGGCGGCTCACCGGCCGGGACGCCTTCTCCAAACGCAATGCAAAGGCCATCATGGCCGAATGGACCGGCGAACAGTCGCCTGAGCGCATCGCGCGTCTTTCGCGCTGGCGCGACGGACGGCTCGCGGCGCTCAAGGCGCACAAACGTGCGGCCAAAAAGAAACCCGACTGATCACAACTCGCATCGGAGCGCGCTCATGGCGAAGTCCAAAAAAGTCATCATCACCTGTGCCATCACCGGCTCGATCCATACGCCGAGCATGTCGCCGCACCTGCCGGTGACCGCGCAGGAGATTGCCGACGCGGCGATCGGCGCCGCCAAGGCGGGCGCTTCCATCGTCCACCTGCATGCGCGCGACCCGAAGGACGGCCGGCCGGACCAGAGCCTGGAGGCCTATGCGCCGTTCCTGAAGGTGATCAAGCAGGCGTCCGACGTGGTGGTCAACATCACCACCGGCGGCGCCATGACCATGACGGTCGAAGAGCGCGTCAAGCCGGCGGCGAGCTATGCCCCCGAGGTCGCCAGCCTCAACATGGGCACGATGAATTTCGGCCTCTATCCCATGCTGGAGCGTTTCAAGGACTTCAAGCACGACTGGGAAAAAGCCTATCTCGAAGGCTCGCGCGCCGGCATGTTCAAGAACACGCTGGCCGATATCGAATATATCCTGAAGACCTGCGCCGATAACGGCACGCGTTTCGAGGTCGAGTGCTACGACATCGGCCACCTCTACACGCTCCGGCATTTCGCCGACCGCGGCATCATCAAGCCGCCGTTCTTCATCCAGTCGGTGTTCGGCATCCTCGGCGGCATCGGCCCGCATTACGAGGACGTGGTGATGATGAAGCGCACCGCCGACCGGCTGTTCGGCGACCAATATCACTGGTCGGTGCTGGGCGCCGGGCGCAATCAGATGCCGATCGCCGCGATGTCGCTGGCCATGGGCGGCAATGTCCGCGTCGGCCTGGAGGATTCGCTCTGGATCGGCCCCGGCAAGCTCGCCGAGTCGAATGCCGCCCAGGTCACCAAGGTGCGCCAAATCATCGAGGGCCTCGGCCTCGACGTGGCGAGCCCGGACGAGGCCCGCGAGATCCTGGCGCTGAAGGGTGGCGACAAGGTCAATTTCTGATCGGATAGCTCCGGCGCGGCGGATAGCGCCGCGCCGGACGCGCGACCCCTCGCCCGCTTGCGGGAGAGGGTGGCCGCGTCAGCGGCCGGGTGAGGGCCTGAAGAGGGCCGGCCCATCGATTCGACATAAAATGCACGTCGCGCATCGACGCAACCACCCTCACCCGGCCGCTCCGCGGCCACCCTCTCCCACGAAGACGTGGGCGAGGGTTCATGCGCGTGCCGACGCAGCCTGAACAGCTGATGGCTCAAGGCGTTGTCGGTCGACCGGCAGCGCCTCGCCACGGCAATCTCTGACGCAAATCGGCCGTCGCGGCTCCGGGCGCGGCGGCTTTTTCGTCGAACCGGGCAAGCTGGAGCCCGATCGCATCGACAGCGCCGCGGCTGGCGTCGAGGACGAGCAGCCCATGATCGAGCGCCGCGCGCGCCGTCATTCGGCCGTCGACCAGCCGCTCCAGCACGGCCCCATGGGTGACCAGGACCGCTTCGCCCGGGCGCGGGCCGTCGATATGGATCTCGACCACAAGGCCCGCCGGCGACGGTGTCAGCCGGGCCCATAGACCGGAATCGGCAAGGTGCAGGGCGAACCCCTGCTGATCGCCCGGCCCGGTCAGGCTCAGGCTACGGGCCAGTGCATGGATGCGGGCGGTGGTCGGCCAGAGGCCGGCCGAACCCCCGACGAGCGGCCCAGTGGCGCTCGCCGGCAGAACCTCGTCGAGCACGGCCTGCCGCGTGGCGACCGCAACCGCCATGGCGAGGGGATGCGAGACCCCGAAATTGCCGTCGAACACACCGTCGAAACCGCAGGGGTAGGCCGGCGCGGCACCGGTCGCCAGAATCAGGCTGGTGACAAGCGCGGCGGCGAGGCGGCGGCGCGGGATCATGGCGTCGCCGCGCGCGGTTCGACGATGGGAAAGAACGGCGAGAACTCGTCGAGCATGGCGGCGAGCTCGCCGAATTTCATCGGATTGCCCGAGAACGTCACCTCGCCGGCCGCGATCGCCGCCGGAAAGGTCTTCTGCCGGAGCAGGATGGCGTCGAAACTCGCCCGCGTCAGGGTGAACGCGCAATCGGCGTCGGGCGCCAGCCGCCCCGGCCGGTTGGTCAGGGTCGAATTCTCCAGGTTCAGCACGAAGGTCTGGCCGGTATCGGAAAAGGTCCAGTTGATGACGATGCGTTTGGCCTCGGCCTTCTCGGCATTGAGACGCACGGCGATATAGTCGAACAGGAGGTCGAGCGGGATGGCGCCGAGCATCTCGGCGGTCACCGTCGAGCCGCCGGCGCGGCGCATGATGCCGGAGCGAAGCTCCATCGCGCCCATCAGATAGGCGTTGCGCCAGGTGCCGGCCTCGGCCTGGTAGCCGAGCTGTTCGAGCGCCGCCGCGCCGAGCTCGCGCGCCTCGCGATTGCCCGGTTCGGCAAAGACCACCTGGTTCATGACGCTGGCGACCCAGCGATATTGGCCGGCCTTGAAATCGTCGCGGGCCCGCGCGATCACGGCGGCTGCGCCGCCCATATAGTCGATGGTCTTCTTGGCCGATTCCACCGGCGGCAAAGGCTGCAGATTGGCGGGATTGGCGTCGTACCAGCCGAGATAACGCTGGTAGATCGCCTTGGCATTGTGGCTGAGCGTGCCGTAATAGCCGCGCACCGACCATTCGCTGGCGAGGCTCTGGGGCATGCGCAACGTCTCGGCGATCTCGGCCGGGGTAAGCCCATGATTGAGCAGCCGGACGCTCTGGTCGTGGATGAACTTGTAGATGTCGCGCTGCTTCTTGAGGAACACAGCGGCACGCTCCGCGCCCCAGACCGGCCAATTGTGCTGGGCGATCAGGACATCGGTCCTGTCGCCGTAGCGCTCGAGCGCGTCGGCGATATAGCGCGACCAGGCGCGGGCATCGCGCACTTCGGCGCCGCGGATCGTGTAGAGATTGTGCATGGTGCCGGAGGTCAGTTCGGCCATGTTCAGCACGCGGAACTGGGGGAAATAGAGCGTCATCTCGGCCGGCGCCTCGGTGCCCGGCGTCAGGTGGAATTCGATCTCGACGCCGTCGATGGTGCGCGTCTCGTAGTCCTGCTTGATCTCATCCGTCGGCGCGATCAGCGTGAACGAGCCGCGCGCCACCGTCCGGCCAAGGCCGGTATCGACCTGGCCGCGTGGCCCCGGCGGGATCATCGAGCCGAACTGGTACCAGGCGCGCCGGCTCATGGCATTGCCGGCGATCAGATTCTCGGCAACCGCATGGTCCATGAACTTGTCGGGCGCGATGACCTTGACCCGCCCTGCCCTGACCTCCTCGTCGGTGACGATGCCCTTCACCCCGGCGAAATGGTCGGCATGGCTGTGGGTATAGACGACGGCGACCACCGGGCGGCGCGGCCGATGGGCGAAATAGAGGTCGAGCGCGGCCTTGGCGGTCTCGGTCGCCAGCAGCGGGTCGATGACGATCAGGCCGGTGTCGCCCTCGACCACGGTCATGTTCGAGATGTCGTAGCCGCGCAATTGATAGACCCGGTCGGCGGCCTTGAAGAGGCCGTGGATATTGTTGAGCTGGGCCTGGCGCCAGAGGCTCGGATTGACGGTGGCCGGCGCCTCGCCGTTCAAGAAGTCATAAGGTTTCATCGACCAGGCGGTGAGACCGCCCGCACCCGCCGGGCCGGCGATCGTGCCGTCAGGGATGGCCGCGATGAAGCCGCGCCGGGCGCTGTCGAAATCGGCCCGGTCGGCAAAGTTGAGCGCCCTGAGAACCGCTTCGTTGGCGGCCCGTGTCGCCGGTTCGGCATCGCGCTGCAGGGCGACGGCCGGAGGTGCTGCCGGCTGCTGGGCCAGGCCCATGCCCATGCCCATGCCCAGGGCCGAAAGGCCCAGGATCAGTGCGGCGGCGAGGCTGCTCGATCGTCCTTGAGCCATGGTTCTCTCCCCCATTTTTCCCGGTATTCAGGCTCGGATCAGGTCAGCGGCCTTTTCGCCGATCATCACCGACGGCGCATTGGTATTGCCGCCGATCAGCGTCGGCATGATCGAGGCATCGACGACACGCAGCGCCTCGACGCCACGCACCCTGAGCGTCGGATCGACCACCGCCATGGCGTCGACCCCCATCTTGCAGGTGCCGACCGGGTGATAGACCGTATCGACGCGCCGGCGCAGGGCATCGGCGATCTGCTCGTCGGTCTCGATATCAGCGGTGAACATGTTCCTGGTCGCCTGGGCCGCCAGAGGCGGCGCGTCCATGATCCGGCGGGTAACCTTGAAACCCTCGACCATGGCCGCGACATCGTCGGGATGATCGAGGAAAGCCGGATCGATCAGCGGTGCGGCCAGGGGATCGGGACTGGTGAGCCCGACATGCCCGACGCTTTTGGGCCTGAGCAGGCAGACATGGCAGGAAAAGCCGTGGCCGAGATGCTGCTTGCGGGCGTGGTCGTCGACCACCCCAACGACAAAATGCAGCTGGATATCGGGCGCCGGGAGATCCGGCCGGGTCTTCAGGAAGCCGCCGGCTTCGGCGAAATTGGAGGTGAGCAGGCCGCGCCGCTCGCGCCGGTAACGGAAGATCTCCTTGGTGAGCCTGACCGAGCCGACCGCCGACAGGCCGAGCAGGTCCTGGTTTTTCGACTTGTAGGCGAAGATGAAATCCGGATGGTCCTGCAGGTTCCGCCCGACACCGGGCACCTCGGCGACGACGGGAATGCCGAAACGGCCAAGCGCGGCGGCCTCGCCAATGCCTGACAGCAGAAGCAGTTGCGGCGACTGGAAGGCGCCGGCCGAAACGATCACCTCGCGGCGGGCGCGGACGATGCGCGTCTCGTTGCCGACGCGGTATTCGACACCGACGGCGCGTTTGCCTTCGAACAGGATGCGGGTGGTGCGGGCGCGGCGACGGACATCGAGATTCGGGCGCTTGCCGATATGCGGCAGCAGGTAACCGCGCGCGGCGCTCCAGCGTTCACCGTTCTTCTGCGTCACCTGATAGAAACCGACGCCTTCCTGATCCTCGCCATTGAAGTCGTCGGTGATCCGGTGCTGCAGGTGCCGGCAGGCCTCGAGGAAGATCTGCGGGAACGGATTGTCGGTGCGCAGGTCGGAAACGGCGAGCGGGCCGTCGCGGCCGTGCAGCGTGCCGTCGAGCCGCTCATTGGCCTCGGACTTGATGAAATAGGGCAGCACGTCGGCATAAGACCAGCCGGTATTGCCGAGATCAGCCCAATGGTCATAGTCCCACCTGTTGCCGCGGATATAGACCATGGCATTGATCGCCGAGGAGCCGCCGAGCCCGCGACCGCGCGGCTGGTAGCCAATGCGGCCGCCGAGCCCCTTCTGCGGCACGGTCGCAAAACCCCAGTTGTTGATGCGGGTCGGCAGCATGGCGATCACGCCCGCCGGCGTCGTGACGACCGGGCTGGCGCCGCCGCCGCTGCCGGCTTCGAGCAGGACCACCTTGGTCGCGGGATCTTCGGTCAGCCGGCCGGCCAGCACCGACCCGGACGAGCCGCCGCCAACCACGACAAAATCCGCAAGACCGCCATTAGCGAGGCCTTCGTCCGACATGCGTCCCTCCCCTGAACCGGCCGGCCGGAGACGACGCCCCCGGACCGCGCCCGGCGCGGAGGGGTGAGGCATCGCTTCGGCGGTCTAGACGTCGCGTTCCCTCGGGTCCCGGGTCGAGGCCATGGTGTGGCTCCGCCCGTTATTGTCCGGGACCTCGGTTCCCATGAAAGGCGGTAAAGGGGGCCAAGCGCAAGCACCAGCACATGCGGCTTGCCGGTCGATCACGGCTTTGCCGCTGGACTTGGCCTCCCGACGCGTCGAAAAGGTCTGCGGCGGCGGGCCGATCGGCCGAAGCGGCCGCCGCGGCAGCGCGCCTCAACTCAGGGAGAACCCACTGTGCTTCGCGCGATCCGCACCGTCATGGTCTTCATCGACGACCCCGAGGCATCCGCGTCCTGGTGGGCCGCCCGCTTCGAAACCGAGGTGCAGCGCGATGTCGATGGCCCGAACCTCTATGCCTGGCTCGACCTCGACGGCATGGAGTTGGGTTTCCACCCGGCTTCCCCCAGAAACCCCCATGGCGGCAGCACCGTGCCGTATTGGGCGGTCGATGATCTCGCAGCCGAGCGCCAGCGTTTCCTCGATGCCGGCTGCAGCCATCACCGAGGCCCGCTTGATGTCGCCGCCGGACGCCGGGTCTGCCAGCTCGTCGACCCCTTCGGTATGATTTTCGGGCTTGATGGGCCCTGATGAGACATTTGCGACCTTCGATCGCCGCCACCCACGCCCCTGCCCGCCACCGCCTCGGAGTCCACCATGATCACCTGCCATATCCGCTACGTCGTCGACCAGGACAAGCTCACGGAGTTCGAGACCTATTGCCGGATGTGGCTGGAGCTGCTGCCCCGCTTCGGCGGCATCCATCACGGCTATTTCCTGCCGTCGGAGGGCGAGAGCGACATCGCCTTGGGGATCTTCAGCTTCGAGAGTTTCGCTGCCTATGAGAAATACCGGCAGGCGGCCGCTCTTGATCCCGACGTCGCCAAAGCCATGGCCTATTACAGGGAAACCCGCTGTTTCCTGCGCTACGAGCGCTCGTTCTTCCGGCCGGTCATGGGCGAGCCGCTTTTTGCGAGCTGAGGCATTCACCCATCTCGCAAAAAAGGCCTGCACTTGTCGATCAGGAGACTGGCACGACGGGATACGTCAGAGCTCCACCCAAACCTCCCCCCGGCGGGGCTACGACATTCACACATCTCTCAAAGGGGCCTGAATTCGCCACCTCTCAAGACTTCGCACGAGAACCACGGATAGCGCATGCGCCGTCCTTTTTCGTCATGGCCGGCCTTGTGCCGGCCATCCACGCATTGCCTTGACCGCGGAGGACGTGGATGGCCGTGACAAGCACGGCCATGACGAAGCGAGAAACACCGCGCCAAGACATGGATTGTCGAGATGTGTGAATCCGGTAGCCCCGGCGGGGAGAGGTCGGCGCGCATAGCGAGTGCGAACGCATCTCGCGTTCGCTCGATGCTATTGCGCCGGGAGAGGGGAAATAGATTTTTCCGAACAAGGCTTTACGCCTTTCGCATAATGCCTCTTCGACGAGCGCCTCGCCGCCTCTCCCGACCTTTCGCCGTAGCAATGAGCGAACGCGAGATGCGTTCTCTCAATGCTAGGCAAGGTCGACCTCTCCCCGCCGGGGCGAGGTGAAGGTGGTGGTTCCAGCCCAAAATTTGGACCTCCACGGTGCCGACGACGCCTCGGACTGCGTAAACTCAAGACCTGCACGCATAAGAAAACCGCGCCCGCATGACTACGGACGCGGTTTCATTGATATCCCAACGCGGCCGCTCAGGCGTAGCGGGCCCGCAACTGCTCGAAACGGGCGGTCTGTTCGGGCAGCAGTTCCCGCTTGTCGTCGCGCCGCACGAAGACCTTGAACATGGCCTCGCCCGCCTCGTTGTAGAACTGGATCGAGCAGGAACGCCGGCCGTGGAACACCCGGTCGACAAAGCCGATCTCGCGGCAGTTGTCGGCCTTGATGTGGCCGCCGATCGGGCTGTCGCCATGAACGTTGAACCAGCCATGCCCGGCACTGCCGGCCGGCAAGGTGCCGTGGCATTCGAGCACGATGTCAGGCGTGTTGACGATGAACAGGATCTCGCCCCAGCCGGTCATGTCCTGCCAGATGTCGCCGAAGGCTTCGGCCGGCGCGAACACCGCTTCGGCGGCCGGCAACATGGCCAGCACGTCGCGCGAGGCGACGCCGTGCTGGCGCGCCACGGCCTCGATCACGCCATCGGGCTTGGCGGCGAGCGCGGCACGCGCTGCGGCCAGCCGATCGTCGGATGAGGCCAATGCTTGGGCGGTCATGTCAGGTCCTCACTCGGCCGCCGCGCTGGCGATCGGACGGTTGTCGTCGATCAGCACCGCCTCGAAGCCTTCGAATTCCGGATGGCCGATCGATAGCGGCTTGCCCTGGCCGGCGCGGGCGTGGGACTTGCGGAACTGCTCGGACTGGGTCCAGCCGGTGAACTGCTCCTTGGTCGCCCACACGGTGTGCGAGGCGTAGAGCGTGTGATCGTCGCGCTCGGGGCCCTTGAGCAGGGAAAACTCGATAAAGCCGGGCAGCTCGTTCAGGTATGACTGGCGCGAACGCCAGACCTGCTCGAATTCAGCCTCCTCACCCTTGATCACCTTGAAGCGATTCATCGCGATATACATGGTTTGTCTCCTGAAGCTCTCGACAATCTTATAGTGGATCTCACCGGAGATCGTAGCGGATTCCCGCGGTGAAACTCATCGTCATCGGCCCGCCTTCCGGCATGGCCGGGAAAGGCACCGCGCGGCGCAACATGGCAACCGTCGCCTGATCGAGAATGGCGGCGCCCGACGACCCGGCAAGCGACGACGCGGCCAACTGGCCGCCGCGCGACAGCGTGAAGGCGATGACCGCACGGCCGACAATGCCGCGCTCGCGGGCCTGGTCCGGATAGACCTTGAAGCGGGCGAGATGGGCGAGCACGCGCTGGCGATAATTGGCCACCGCCGCGGCGCTGGCCTGCGAACCGCCCGAACTGGCATTGCCGACGGCGGCCTGGCTGTTGCGCATGCCGGTGCCCTCACCTGCCGGCGCCGACCGGCGGGCGGCGGCCTGGACCGGCTGCGGCGGGCGCCGCTCGGTCACCGGCTCGCGGCGCGGCGGTGTCACCTGGACGCGGACCGGCCGCTGCTCGCGCCGAACCACCGGCGGCGGTTCGCGCCGAATGACCGGCTGGGTCACCGGTGTCGGCGGCGTCGGGGCCGGCGTCACCAATGCTTGAACTGGCGCCACTTCGGTCGTGGTCGCGACCGGCACCGGATCGGGCTGGACCACCGGCGGCGGCGCCTCGGCCACCTGTTGCGGTTGCGGCGTTTCAGGCGGCGGTGGCGCTTCGGCCTGCTCGGTCACCGGCTGCGGCGCTTCCGGCGGCGGCTCGACCGTCGTCTCGACCGGCCGGGGCGGCGGCGGCTCGGCCGCCGTCTCGGTCGGCGGCGCCTCGACCGGTTGCGTCTCGGTCGTGGCGCTCTCGCTTGGCGTGGCCTCGGTGCCGCTGGCGGTGTCCTGGGCCGAGGCGGCACCGGCTTCGGCTGCGACGATCTCGACCGCGACGCCGTCTTCGCCGGTCGCCGGCACGTCGGCCGCTTGCAGGCCGAGATAGAGCGCGATCGCCAGGGCTCCGGCATGCAGGCAGAGCGAGGCGACGAGCGACAACGAGACGCGCCGGCGAAGCTTGTCGGCGACGGCTGGAATGGCGTTGGGATCGCCGGCCGAGACGGCCGGCGGCTCCGGCGGCGCGCCGCCGGTATCGGCCTGGAGGCCTTCCAGCATCACCGCCGGCGCGGCATCACGCGCAACGGTGTCACGGCTGACCGTGAGCGGGGGCATCACGAGCGCCCGGGCTTCCGGTAGGTCCGGGACGGGTGCAAAGAGCAACAGCGGCTCGTCGAGACAGGGCGACGGCAGCGGCCGCGACGACGGCGTCGCCAGAATGGGCTCGGACCGGTCATGCTTGGCAGCACGAGGCCGGGGAAGCTGAGCTCCCCGGCCGACTGCCTGGCGCGCGGTCGATGCCCGCCGCATGTCAGAACCTCGCCGAGACGTTCATGGTGAAGGAACGGCCGGGAGCCCGGAACAGCTCCAGATTGGCGTTGTTGCTAGCGATACCGGCCACGTCGATGGCGCTGAAATAGCGGGCATTGGCGATGTTCATGATGCCGGCGTTGAGCGTCACGTTGCGGTTGATCTCATAGCGGCCGAGCAGATCGAAGGTGGCATAGGCGCCAGGCTTGTAGGTTGTCACGCCCGGCTGCTGGCTGGTCGAGTCGACCAGGGTCTTCGCCGCGGCGGCCTTCATGCGCGCTTCGACACCCCAGCCCGTGCCGCTGTCGTAGCGCAGGCCCGCGACGCCGGTGAGCGGGTCGACCGAGTTGATCGGCTGGTGAGTGATCGTGTTGATGCCGCGGGCATAGGCAACGGCGCCGGTCAGCGACCACTCCGGATTGATCCGCCACTCGCCTCTGGCCTCGAAGCCGTAAATGACCACCGAAGAGACGTTCTGATACTGGAACGTCTGGAACCCGGTCGGCGATGTCCGCACCAGCACCGTGTCGATGAAGTCGTGGTAGAGATTGTAGAAAGCCGACACCTGGAAGCTCGAGCCATTGGCGAAGCGCGCCCTGAGGCCGCCCTCGAAGCCGTCGCTGGTCTCCGGCTTCAGGTTCATGTTCGGCAGGATCTCGTAACGCTGCACCTGGTTGGAGAAGGCGAAATTGGCGTTGTCATAAGGCGGCGCCCGGAAGCCGCGGGCATATTGGGCGAACAGCCGATAGGTGTCGTTCAGATCATAGGTCGCGCCGAGCTTCGGCGAGACCGCGAAGGCCGAGACGTTGCCGATCGCAAATCCAGGATTTGAATTGTAGAAGGCGGCATCCGGACGCGGTGTCAGGTGGTAATAGTCGAAGCGGATCGCCGGAATGATCCGGAGCGCGCCGAACTGCGCGGTGTCCTGAACATAAAACGCGGCTTGCGTGCTCTGGGTGTCGGGGAAATTCTTGTTCGGGAAGGTTTCGCCGGCGATCGGCCCCGGGATCGGCAGGCCGGTGACCAGATTGAACTGGCTGCGGGCGCGCGGCCGGGAGGTCATGGTGAAATCGACGGTCGCGCCATAGACGACCTGATGGTCCCAGCCGCCGAGCTGGCGCTGCGCCGAGAACTGGATATTGGTGCCGAGCACCACCTGCCGAAAATCGAAATCCGAGACGCGCAACTGGTTGGCCGGAGCCGGCGCCGGCGCCGGAACGCTGCGGCGGTACTGGTCCTGATGCTCCTGCCGGTCGAGATCGGTCCAATAGACCATGGCGGTCACCTGGTCGGCGATCGCCCAGGACAGTTGCTGGGTCCAGTCGAGGCTCAGACGGAACCGCTTGTTGGTGTCATGGGCATAGGACTGGGCGACGCTGGTCGACAGGTCGGTCAAAAGATTGGTGCCGACGCCGCGCCACAGCGCCTCGCCGGTCAGGCGCCAACGCCCCGAATCCGGCGTTTCGTAAATGATCTTGGCGAGCAGATTGTTGGATTGATAGTTCTGCGGATTGGCTCTCCGGGTCGCCGAATTGATCAGCGTTTCCGTGCCGTCGCGCCGGGTGTACATCAGCAAGGCCTGCCACGGCCCCTGCCGGGCGGCGCCGGTAAAGGTCTCGGCGAAGCTGCGGTCGACGCTGTTGAAGCTCAGCTTGGTGCCGGCATACCAGTCGCGACCGACCTCGCGCAGATAGTCTTCCGGATCCTTGGTGACATAGGAGACCACGCCGCCGATGGCGTCGCTGCCATAGAGCGCCGAGGCCGGGCCCCGGATGATCTCGACCCGCTTGAGGCTGTCGAAATCGACGAAGTCGCGGGTATAGAGACCGGCGCCCGCATTCGAGCCGGGATAATCGGGCACGCGCACGCCGTCGATCTCCTGGCGCACCCGGTTGTCGCCGATGCCGCGGATCCAATAGCTGGACGACCCGGCGCGGGTCGGATTGTTGCCGACCGCGAGACCTGGTTCGTTGCGCACCGCGTCACGCGGATTCTGGATCAGCTGCCGGTCGATCTGGCGGTCGGTGATGACGGTCACCGTTCCCGCGGAATTGTTCACCGTCGACGGCGCGCGCTCGGCGCTGACGGTGATCTCGTCGAGCGCCGACGGAGTTGCCGCCGCGCCCTGCTGCACGGCCGCCGCAGGAGGCTGCTGCGCCTGGGCGCCCCCGATTCCGGCCGCCAAAACCATCAAAGAAACCGACGCCATGGAAACCGAAGCCATGAGCGCCGCGCGCCTGTTACCGCTGACCATTGTCCGAACCGCAAGCCTGTTGGAATTGTTGGCTGGCTGGCTCGACGCCGAAGCGTCCGGCTGGCTGGCGTTTTCTGCGCTGCGGTAAGTCCGCTTTGTGCGCCCCTTGACGCTTGGTACTTAAGCTGACTACCAATGTCAACAATACCTCCTGGACGCGCAGATTTGAATGCTTCCAAGGAGTTATCGTCATTTATTATAGTTCTAAACTAGGTGCTTCTTCATGATTTCCGGCCTCCCCCGACCGCCGCATGGCAATCAGCCCGATGCGTCGCTTTCGGCGTCATCCGACGCGATTCCGACCGTCGAACTGACCGCCATCCTGGGGACCGGCCGGGAAGCCGTGATCCTGCACAAGGGCGAGCGCTATCGCCTGCGCGTCACCGCCAACGACAAGCTGATCCTGACCAAATGAGCCGTGTCATGCCTTCGACGTCGCCTTCGAGGCCTGTTGACGTGAGCCGCCGTTCGCTTGTCGCGGCATCCGGACTGACCGCGGCAATTCTCGCGGGTTCGCTTGTCCCGGCGCTCGGCAGCCTCACCGCCCTCGCCCAGGCAGCGCCGCAGCGGATCGTCGCGGCCGGCGGCGTGATCACCGAAATCCTCTATGCGCTGGGCCTGCAGGACCAGATCGTCGGCGTCGACACGACCAGCCTGCACCCGCCCCAGGCGCTGAAGGACAAACCCAATGTCGGTTATGTCCGGGCCCTGTCGGCCGAAGGCGTGCTGTCGCTCAAACCGACCCTGGTGATCGCCATCGACGGCGCCGGTCCGCCCGACACCATCAAGCTGATCGCCGAGGCCGGCATCCGGGTCGAGCGGCTCGGCGAGGATCTCACCCCCAAAGGCATCGTCGAGCGCATCCGCGCGGTCGGGCGCCTGGCCAATGCCACGCCCCAAGCCGACACGCTCGCCGATGCCATCGACAAGCGTTTCCAGGCGCTGGCGCGCGAGCGCGAAGCCCTGGCCGCGCGCAAGCGCGTGCTGTTCGTGCTGTCGCTGCAGAACGGCCGGGTCGTGGTCGGTGGCCGCCACAGCGGCGCCGATGCGATCATCACGCTGGCCGGCGCGGTCAATGCCGCCGAGGCGGTCGATGGCTACAAGCCGCTGACCGACGAAGGGGTCATTGCGGCCGCTCCCGACGTCGTGCTGGTGATGCAGCGCGGCGACCATGCCCTGTCGCCGAGCGATGTCTTCGGCCTGCCGGCCTTCGCCGCGACACCGGCCGCGCGCAACCGGTCGCTGGTTTCGATGGACGGGCTCTATCTCCTCGGGTTCGGCCCGCGCACGCCCGAGGCGGCCCATGACCTGATGGCCGCCGCCTATGGCCTCGGCGAAGCCGCCGGGGGACGTCGACAGTGAGCCTGGCTGCCGAGGCAGGTGCGGTCCCTGCCCTGTTCGCCCGTCAACGTCGCAGACTGGCGATCGCCACCCTCCTGTTCATCGCGCTGTTCCTGGCGCTCGCGGTGCTATCGCTCGGCACCGGCGCGGTGGCCATTCCGCCGGCGCGTGTCGTCGCGGTGATACGCGGCTGGTTCACCGGCGACACCGAGATCGTCGGCAGCCGCGAAGCGCTGGTCGTGTTCAGCATCCGCCTGCCGCGGCTTGTCCTCGGCGCCCTGATCGGCGCGGCGCTGGCGGTCTCGGGCACGCTGATGCAGGGGCTGTTCCGCAATCCCCTGGCCGATCCCGGCCTGGTCGGTGTGTCCTCGGGCGCCGCCCTTGCCGCCGCCTCGACGATCGTGCTCGGCGACCGGCTCCTGGGCACGGCGCAGTTCCAGTTGCCCTTCGCGCTGCTGCCGCTCGGCGCCTTTCTCGGCGGCCTGGCCAGCACGCTGATCCTCTATGCCATCGCCACCCGCGAAGGCCGCACGTCGGTGGCGATCATGCTGCTCGCCGGCGTCGCGCTCGGCGCCTTCGCCGGTGCGCTGACCGGGCTTCTGTCCTTCATCAGCGACGACCGGCAATTGCGCGACCTGACCTTCTGGTCGCTCGGCTCGCTCAGCGGCGCGAGCTGGACCAAGGTCATGGTGATCGGGCCATTGATCCTGCCGGTGCTGTTCGCCGTGCCGGTGCTGGCGCGCGGGCTCAATGCCCTGCTGCTCGGCGAGGCCGAGGCTTTCCACCTGGGCATTCCGGTGCAGCGGCTGAAGAACGCCGCGATCCTGATGGTCGCGGTGGCGGTCGGTGCCGGCGTCGCGGCTTCAGGCGTCATCGGTTTCGTCGGCATTGTCGTGCCGCACCTGCTGCGCCTGCTGTTCGGCCCGGATCACCGCATGCTGCTGCCCTTTTCAGCCCTGCTCGGCGCAACCCTGCTGACCGGCGCGGACCTGCTGGCGCGGGTTCTGGTGGCGCCGGCCGAGCTGCCGATCGGCATCCTGACCGCCGCCATCGGCGCGCCGTTCTTCCTCTGGCTGCTGCTGCGCCGCGACCGGAGCCTCGACGCATGAGCGTGATCCTCGAGGCCACCGGCGTCGGCATCACGGTGGGCAAGCGCCGGCTGGTCGACGGCGTCTCGCTGACGCTGTCGTCCGGCGAGCTCATGGTGGTGGTCGGCCCGAACGGCGCCGGCAAGACCACCCTGATGAAGCTGCTCACCGGTGAACTCGCGCCGACCGAGGGCGAAATCCGGCTCGACCGGGACAGGCTCGGCGACCTGCCGGCCTGGCGGCTTGCCGGAAAACGCGCGGTCATGGCGCAGGCGACCCGCCTCGCCTTTCCCTTCACCGTGGTGGAGGTGGTGCGCATCGGCATCGACAGCGTCGGCCGGTCGCTGCCGCGCGCCGAACGCGAGCGGCTGATCGCTGAGGCGCTGCGCTCGGCCGATATCGAAGATCTGGCCGCGCGCAACTACCAGACACTGTCGGGCGGCGAGCAGCAGCGCGTGCAGTTCGCCCGCACCTTCGCCCAGTTGAAGGCCGGCCGGCGCGGCGCGGCCAACCAGGTCATGTTCCTCGACGAACCGGTGGCGAGCCTCGATCTGGCCCATCAGATCGCCCTGATGGAAGCGGCCGTCGGCCTGGTCGACGACGGCGTCGCCGTCATTGCCGTGCTGCACGACCTCAATCTCGCCGCGACCTTTGCCGACCGCATCCTGGTGATGCATCGCGGCCGGGCCCATGCCGTGGGCAAACCGGCCGAGGTCATCACCCGCGACCTGGTCGCCACGATCTTCGGGGTCGATCTGGTCAGCGACGCGGTGCCGCCCGGCGCCTTGCCGGTGGTTCTGCCGCAGAATTACGCGCGCAGCCGCGCCACCCGCGGCGGATCCTGATCGCCGCGCTGACGCGCCAGAAGGCGCGGCTCGATCTCGGCGAGAGTCGTTTCCTCGAGCGGCTGGAAGAAGCCGCGATGGGCACGGAACATCAATTTCGCCACGGGATCGCTGGCCTCGTCGGTCATCAGGAAATTGGCCGGGCAATCCTTCGGCTCGAAGGCGCGCACGATCTCCGCCACCTTCACCTCATGCGACGGCCGGGCGAGCCTGAGCCCGCCATAGCGGCCGCGCTCGGCTTCGGTCAGGCCGGCACGGGCCAGGGCATGCGCGGTCTTCTGCACGTTGAGGAAGGTGATGCCGGTCGCCTCGGCGAGGTCAGCGGCTTTGACGGCATGCGGCCAGCGGGCCGAAAGTTCCGCCATCAGTCTGATCGCATCGAGGGTACGCTGATTGAGCCACATGACCGATGATCTAACCGATTGGCGCGCCGGATCAAACGTTCATGTCGTCGCATGAAGGCCTGAGCGCAAGACCGGCCCGACCCGCCGGGCGGTTTCGGGCGTGGCGGCGAACGGCCTGGCCGGCATTCCGACCGCCGCCGTCAGCGAGATTGACGCCGGCAAGCTGTTTGATAAGATGTCCTTTGTCGGACAAACGGATAAATATGACCAGCGAAACGGACCGGTTCGAGCGTATCCAGACGGCGCCCGCCTATCAGATGGTGGCGGAAGCGATCGAGCAGCAGATCCTGTCCGGTCGCCTGCAGCCCGGCGACCCGCTCGGCACGGAGGCCGACCTCGTGCGCCAGTTCAAGGTCAATCGCTCGACCGTGCGCGAAGGCATCCGGCTGCTCGAACAGGGTGGCCTGATCCGCCGCGACCAGAGCCGCCGGCTGCATGTCAGCCTGCCCCGCTACAACCGCCTGGCGACCCGCGTCAGCCGCGCGCTGGTGCTGCACCAGGTGACCTTTCGCGAGCTGTGGGAAGCCTCGATGAGCCTGGAGACGGCCACCGTCGAGGCCGCCGCCGCCCGCGCGACGCCGGAAGACCTTCAGGAGCTCGAGGACAATCTCGCCCGCATGGCAGCTGCCAGGGATAGCCAGGCGCATGCCGAGATCGACAGCGAATTCCACGCGCTGATCGCCCGCGTCTCGAAGAACCGCGTGCTGCAGCTCGCCCGCGAACCGGCTGGCCTCCTGTTCACGCCGACGCTGAAGATGATCCTCGACACGGTGGACGCCGCCGGCCCGCGCAATCTCGAAGCCCATCGCCATATCGTCGAGGCCTGCCGGGCGCGCGACGTCGTCGTCGCCCGCGACTGGATGCGCCGGCACATCACCGACTGGCGGCGCGGCTTCGAGATCGCCGGCAAGTCGCTGGACGATCCGATCGAGCGCACCTTCGCCGACCACCTGGGGCTCGGCGGCGCCTATTCTTGAGACAACATGACGGCCACGGCCGCCTCTGCCGGCCGACAGGCTTGACGACGCAGCCTTGCCTGTTTCACTGTTCGATTGTCCGACAAAGTCGGCTTGCCAACTGGCTCCCCTTTTTGGGCCAGGCTGGCGACCCAAGACAGCCACAAGAGACGGCCACAAGGCCGCGCCCCTGAGGAAACCGCCACCGCACCCCGCGTGCCCAAGGAGCTCTTTATGTCCAACACGTCATTGAACGGCGGTCGACGGCTCGGCCGGACCGCACTTTTCGCCGCCGCGATCACCGGCTTGCTGGCCGGGGCCGCGCAAGCCCAGGAAACCTTCCGGATCGGCATCGTCACCTTCCTGTCGGGACAAGCCGCCGAGAGCTTCGGCGTGCCGGCCCGCCACGGCGCCGATTTCGTCATCGACCAGCTCAATCGCGGCGCGGCGCCCGCGCCCTATAACCGCGTCGGCTTCGGCGGCCTGCGCATCGAGCCGATCATCATCGACGAGAATGGCGGCGCGACCAAACAGGTCCAGGAGCTGCGCAACCTCTATCAGCGCGAGAATGTCGATGCCGTCGTCGGTTATATCGGCTCGGGCGATTGCCTGGCGGTGGCGCCGGTCGCCGAGGAACTGAAGAAATTCCTGATCCTGTTCGATTGCGGCACGCCGCGCATCTTCGAGGATGCCAGCTACAAATATGTGTTCCGCACGGCCGCCCACGCCACCCAGGACAATGTGGCGCTCGCCCGCTACATGCGCTCGCGCAACATCAGCGCCGCCTCCTACAGCCTGATCAACCAGGACTATGCCTGGGGCCAGGATTCGCGTGGCGACTTCATGGCGACCATGGCGCAGCTCTACCCGCAGGCCAAGGCCGAGGCCGACCTGCTGCCGGCCTTCGGGTCCGGCCAATATGGCACGGAGATCTCGGCGCTCGGCCGCGCCGGCTCCAACGTCGTCTATTCCAGCCTCTGGGGCGGCGACCTGCAGGCCTTCATCCTGCAGGGTGGCCCGCGTGGCATTTTCCAGCGCAGCCAGCTGGTGCTGAGCGCCGCCGACCACGTGCTGCAGGCGCTCGGCGACAAGATGCCGAACGGCGCGATCATCGGCGCGCGCGGCGCCTATGGCCTGATGGCGCCCGATACGGCGCTGAACCGCTGGTTCTTTGCCGGCTATAGCCAGGCCCGCAACGGCACCTATCCGGTCCAGGCCTCCTATCGCATGACCCAGGCGCTGCTCGGCCTGAAGGCGGCGGTCGAAAAGGCCATGGCCAGCAATGGCGGCAAGAAGCCGACGTCGGAAGAGCTGGCGGCGGCCATGGAAAACCTCGAATGGGATACGCCCGGCGGCCTCATCCAGATGCGCCTCGGCAATGGCCATCAGGCGATCCAGGCCATGGCGATCGGCCGCACCCGTTATGACGCGGCACGCCGCATGGTGACGATCGAGGATATCCAGCGCTTTCCGGCCGAATGCGTGAACCCGCCGGCCAATATGCGCAGCCTCGACTGGATCAAGGCCGGTTTCCCCGGCGCCAAGTGCGATTGACCGACCTTTAGCCCGCGGGAGGCAAGACCGGTGCAACTGGCGCTCACCATCCTGATGGACGGCCTGATCTACGCGTCATGGCTGTTCGTCGTGGCCCTCGGGCTGACCCTGGTCTTCGGCGTGCTGAAGATCCTCAATATCGCTCACGGCAGCCTCTATGCCGTGGGCGCCTATGCCTCGGCGAGCGCGGTTGGCCTGGTCGCCTCGCTCGGCTGGGCGCCCGGCCTGTCGCTGCTCGCCATGCTCGTCGCCGCGATCGGCGTTGCCCTGCTGGTCGGGCCCTTGCTGGAGCGCGGCCTGCTCCGGCTGTTCTACGGCCGCGACGAGGTGGTGCTGCTGCTCGTCACCTATGCCCTGTTCCTGATCCTGGAAGACGCGGTCAAGCTGATCTGGGGCGTCAATCCCTATTACGTCTCCGAGCCCTATCAGCTGTTCGGCAACGTCGCCTTCGGCCCGCTGTTCTATGTCGGCTACGACTTCGCGCTGATCGGGCTCGCGATCATCTGCGGGCTTGCCGTCTGGTTCGGCCTCAACCGCACGGTGTCCGGCAAGATCGTGCTGGCGGTGATCCATAGCCGCGAGATGAGCGGCAGCATGGGCGTCAATGTCGACCGGGTGCAGTGGATCGCCTTCACGGTCGGCGTGTTCCTGGCAGCGCTCGGCGGCGCCTTCACCGCGCCGATGATCTCGGTTCAGCCCGGCATCAGCGTCAGCGTCATCATCGTCAGCTTCGCCGTGGTGATCATTGGCGGCCTCGGGTCGATCGAGGGGGCCGCGATCGGCGCCATCGTCGTCGGGCTGGCGCGCGCGGCTGCCGTCCATCTCATGCCCGAAGCCGAATTGTTCAGCATCTACCTGGTCATGGCGGCGGTGCTGATCTTCCGGCCGGAAGGTCTCTTTCAGCGGGCGGCCGCCAGGAAGATCTAGATCATGACGCGCACCCAACTCTCTCTTGCCGCGGCCGGCACGATCATAGGCCTCGTGCTGCTCGGCCTGGTCCTGCCCAACTGGCTGCAATTCCTGGCCACCATGGCCGCCTCGCACGGCATCGTGTCGCTCGGCATCCTCCTGATCATGCGCGGCGGCCTGGTGTCGTTCGGCCAGGGCATGGTCTTCGCCCTGGGCGGTTATGCCGTGGCGCTCTGCGTCATCAAGCTCGGCATCACCGACGCGCTGCTGCTATTGGTCATCGGCGGCGCGGTCGCCGGCCTGATCGGCGCGGTCACCGGCCCCTTGCTCGCCCGCTACAGCGGCATCTTTTTCGGCATGCTGACGCTGGCGCTGTCCATGGTGCTCTACGGCATCCTGATCAAATCGACGGCGCTCGGCGGGTCTGACGGCTTCAACATCCCGCGCCCGAGCCTGTTCGGCCGCCGTCTCGAAGGTCCCTCGGGCGATTATGCGCTCTATGTGCTGGCGATCCTGACCACCGGCCTTGCCTCCTGGGCAACCGCCATGCACATCCGCTCGGCGCGCGGCCTGGTGACCCAGGCGATCCAGGCCAATCCGCTGCGCGTCGAATATCTCGGCACCTCGGTACAGTCGGTCATGGCGACCAATTTCGCCTTGGCCGCGGTGCTCGGCGGCCTCGGCGGGGCGCTCACCGTGTTGGCGCTCGGCCATATCGAGCCGACCTTCGCCTTCTGGACCCAGTCGGGCGAATTCGTCTTCGTGGCGATCCTGGCCGGCTCGAAGAGCGTCATTGCCATCTTCGTCGCCTCGCTGGCGCTGGAACTGGTGCGCTCCTTCTCCAGCCTCTATTTCCCCAATACCTGGCAAATGGCGCTCGGCCTGTTCCTGCTCGCCATCATCCTGTTCCTGCCCAACGGCATCGGTTCGCTCTGGACGACGCGGGCGGCGTCCCGGCGGGCGGCCGAGGAACCGACGGAACCGGCGCGGGAAGCGACCCGCCAGCCAGCCAGCGCGCGCGAGGGCACGTCATGACGACCTCAGCCAGACCCGTGCTGTCGGCCCGCGACATCGGCAAGAGCTTCGGCGCGGTGGTGGCCGCGGCCGAGGTGACCATCGAAGTGCCGGCCGGCCAGCGGCTGAGCCTGATCGGCTCCAACGGCGCGGGCAAGACCACCTTCGTCAACATGGTCACCGGCTATCTCAGGCCCGATCGCGGCGCCATCGAACTCGACGGCGAACCGATCCTCGGCCTGGCGCCGCGGCTGATTTCGCGCAAGGGCATCTGCCGGTCGTTCCAGATCCCGCAGCTCTGCGTCGAGCTGACCGCGCTGCAGAACATGCTGGTCGCCTGCGCCGCGGCGGATGCCGGCGGATTGTCGTTCTGGCGCGATCCCGGCGCCGGCGGCCATCAGGAACGCGCCCTCGACCTTATCAGGCGCTTCGGCCTGCACGGCTTCGCCGACCGGCTGGTGAGCGAACTGCCGGGCGGTGTACGCAAGCTGCTCGACATCGCCATGGCGCTCGCCCGCAAGCCGCGCCTGCTCTTGCTGGACGAACCGACATCGGGGGTCAGCGCCGAAGAGAAGTTCCCGGCCATGGACCGGGTGATGGAAGCGATTTCGGGCGAGGCCGCGACCGTCGTCTTCGTCGAGCACGACATGGACATCGTGCGGGCTTATGCCGACCGGGTCATCGCCTTCTACAGCGGCCGGGTGATCGCCGACGGCACGCCCGACACGGTGCTGCGCGACGCCGAGGTCCGGCGTTATGTCACGGGAGGCACGGCATGAGCGGCGAGAACGCTTTCCTGACGGTCGAGGACCTGCATGTCACCATCCAGTCCATGCAGGCCCTGCGCGGCTTCTCGCTCGCGGTTCCGGCCGGCCGCATGGTCGGCGTGATCGGCCGCAACGGCGCCGGCAAGACCACGCTGATGCGCGCGATCATGGGCCATCTGGCCGTGGCGCGCGGCCGGATCCATTTCGACGGCCGGGACCTCGGCCCCATGCCGCCCCATGGCCGGGCGCCGCTCGGCATCGGCTACATGCCGGAAGACCGCCAGCTGGTGCCGGAACTGACGGTGGAAGAGAACATCCTGCTGCCGATCTGGGTGTCGAAATCGCTCCATGGGCCCGACCGGCTCGCCTTCGTCTTCGACATGATGCCGGAGGTTGCCGCCATGCGCGACCGCAAGGCGCTGCTGCTCTCGGGCGGCCAGCAGAAACTGGTGGCGCTCTGCCGGGCGCTCGCCGTCGGCACCCGGCTCCTGCTGCTGGACGAGCCGTTCGAGGGTGTCGCCCCGGCGCTGTCGCAGCGCCTGGCCGAGGTCATTTCGGGCCTCAAGGGCACGGCGCTCAGCGTGGTCATCGCGCAATCCGACCTCAACCATTCGCAATCCCTGTTCGACCATGAGTATGTCATCGAGCGCGGCGCCAACGGCGCGGTCGGCCGTGCGGCCTGAGATGAGCGCGACCGACACAGTGGCCTCGGCGCCGGATCATCAGGCGGAGTTCGATGCCGCCCGCCTCGACGCCTGGCTCCGCCTGGCCGTGCCGGATTGCCGGGGCCCGATGCGCCTCGAACGGATCGGCGGCGGCCAGTCGAACCCGACCTTCTTCGTCAGCTACGACAATCGCCAGCTGGTCATGCGCAAGCAGCCTGCCGGCCCGGTGCTGCCGTCGGCCCATGCGGTCGACCGGGAATACCGGATCATGCGGGCGCTCAGCCTGACCGACGTGCCGGTGCCCGAGATGCTCGCCTTCTGCGACGACCGCGCCGTGGTCGGCACGCCGTTCTTCGTGATGGCGCGGGTCGAGGGCCGGGTGTTCCATGACTGCGCCCTGCCCGGCGTCGCGCAGCCTGAGCGCCGCGCCATTTATTTCGCCATGGCGGAAACGCTCGCCCGCCTGCAGAAGGTCGACATCGCCGCGGTGGGGCTTGCCGATTACGGCCGTCCGGGGGGCTTCTTTCCACGCCAGATCGCTCGCTGGACCAGCCAATGGCAGCTGTCGAAAACCCGCGACAACAGCGATATCGAGCGGCTGATCGCCTGGCTGCCGGCGCATCTGCCGGAAGGCGACGAGACCACCATCAGCCATGGCGATTTCCGCCTCGGCAACCTGATGTTTCATCCAAGCGAACCGCGCGTCGTCGCCGTGCTCGACTGGGAGCTGTCGACGCTTGGCCACCCGCTCGCCGATGCGGCGTTTTCCTGTCTCGCCTGGCACACCAGGCCGGCCTGGTTCAACGGCGTGCTCGGCCTCGATATCGAAGCGCTCGGCATTCCCAGCATGGCCTGTTATCTCGACCGCTATCGGGGCGCGGCGGGACGCCTATCCGATGTCGAAACCTTCCACCTGGTCTTTTCGCTGTTCCGCTTTGCGGTCATTCTCGAAGGCATCGCGGCGCGCGCCAAGGCCGGCAATGCCGCGGCCAGCAACGCCGCCGAGGTCGGCGACCTCTCGGCGAGCTTTGCCGGCCGCGCTGTCGAACTGATCGAGGCGAACGGCCCGTGACGGAAGCGGCGAGGCTGGACCTCAGCCGCTTCCAGGGCCCATTCTCAAGCGCGTTGCGGCGCGCGCAGACAGGACGCAATGCCATGGCATGGCTCGACGGCTCGTCAATTCTGATCCGGCGCGAAGCCCATTTCGGCGATCGTGTCATCGCCTGTTTCGCCGAGCGGCCGGCCGGCCTGTTCGCCATGTTCGTCGATGCCGTCGACCGGAACCCGACGGGCGAAGCCGTGGTCTGCGGCGAGGAACGGCTGAGCTACCGGACACTCGATGCCAAGGTCGCGACCTTGGCCGCGGCGCTGGCGGGACGCGGGATCGGCGTCGGCGACCGCGTCGCGCTGCTCGTCGGCAATCGCAGCGAGTTCGTCACGATCCTGCTCGCGGTGATGCGGCTCGGCGCCATCGCCGTGCCCATGGGCATCCGGCTGCAGACACCGGAAATCGCCTATGTGCTCGAGGATTGCGGCGCGCGCCTGCTGATCCACGAGGCCGATCTCACCGATCGCCTGCCCGCCGCGGCCGAGGTGCCGAGGCTCGAGGCGCGGATCGCCACCGGCGCCGGTTTCGCCGCGCTGCTGGCGAGCGGCGAAGGCCGTGCCGCCGGTCCGGCCGCGACGACCGGCGAAGAGGAGACCGCCGTCATCCTCTATACGTCGGGCACCACCGGCCGGCCGAAAGGCGCGATGCTGACCCATCTCAACATCGTCCATTCCGCCATGGTCTATGCCTATTGCATGAACCTCGGCACGGACGACCGTTCGGCCGCCGCCGTGCCGCTCAGCCATGTCACCGGTCTCATTGCCAATGTCGCCGCCATGCTGCGCGCCGCCGGCACCCTGGTGATCGTGCCGGTGTTCAAGGCCGCGGACTATCTTGATCTATCCGCACGCGAACGGGTCACCCAGACCATCCTGGTGCCGGCCATGTATAATCTCTGCCTGATGCAGCCGGATTTCGACCGCTACGACCTGTCGTCCTGGCGCATCGGCGGTTATGGCGGCGCGCCGATGCCGACGCCGACGATCGAAAAGCTCGCCGAGAAACTGCCCGGCCTCAAGCTGATCAATGCCTATGGCGCGACCGAGACGACCTCGCCGACCACGATGATGCCGCCGGAGTTCACCGCCTCACGCGGCGACAGCGTGGGATTTGCCGTGCCTTGCGCCGAGGTCATCGTGGTCGACGAGGCCGGCCGCGAAGTGCCGGCCGGCGAGACCGGCGAGATCTGGATCCGGGGGCCGTCGGTGGTGAAGGGTTATTGGAACAATCCGGTCGCCACCGCCGCGGGTTTCACCGGCGGCTATTGGCATTCCGGCGACATCGGCGCGATCGACGCCCAGGGCTTCATCCAGGTGCTCGACCGCAAGAAGGACATGATCAATCGCGGCGGCTACAAGATCTTCACCGCCGAGGTCGAGACCGTGCTGGTGGCGGCCGACGGCGTCATCGAATGCGCCGTGGTGGCGGTGCCCTGCCCGGTGCTCGGCGAACGCGTCCACGCCTTCGTGGTGACCGATCCCGCGCTGTCGCCAACGGTGGAAGCGCTGAAGCGCTACTGCGCCGAACGGCTGTCCGACTACAAGGTGCCGGAAAGCCTGACGCTGACCACCGATCCCTTGCCGCGCAACGCCAATGGCAAGGTGATCAAGCGGGCGCTGCGCGAGGCGTTGAAGGGGTGAATAGCGAATAGCGAATGGCGAATGGCGAATGGCGAATGGGGATGAAGCGAAACGCATCGTGCGCGTAAACCCTCGCCCGCTTGCGGGAGAGCATCTGTGTTTCGGGTCAAGCCTGTTTTGGAGCGTGAGTGGCCCAAGTGCGGTCCTGAGCGATAAGGGTGTTGGCGAGGACGACGAGCTTTCGAGCCACGGCGATGAGGGCGCATTTGGGCTTCTTGCCCTTGGCGATCAGGCGGTCGTGGAAACTTTTCATGTCGGCGTTGCAGCGCGTGGCCGAGAGCGCCGCCAGGTAGAGAACGCGGCGCACCCGGGAGCGTCCGCCCCAGATGACGCGGACGCCCTGTCGTTCACCCGAATCATCGGCGATCGGGGCTAGTCCCGCCAACAGGCTGATCTGTTTGATGTTGCAGGTCCCCAGCTCGGTCAGGGCGGCCACCAGGGTCGTGGCGACCGCCGGGCCGAACGAAGGGATCGAGATCAGAATGTCGTGGCGTCTGGCCAGGCATGGATCGGCCGCGATGCGTTTGGCGATCTCGCCGGCGATGGCTTCGATAGCCTTGGCGATCCGGGTGAGACGGTGAGCGAGATGGCGGATCAGGAACTTGTCGGTGACCGCGTGCCGCTGGTTCTTGAGGGCTGTCTGTTCGTCGACGGCCGCATCGCGGGCGCTGACCAACTCATTGAGCGCATCGAGGGCTTCCGGTGCCGGCGGTCGCTGGGCCGGGTTCATGGCCCGCGCGAACAGGGCCAACACGCGGGCATCGAGCCGGTCGGTCTTGGCCAAGGTGCCCGTGGCACGCGCGAACATGCGCACGCGATAAGGATCGACCACGGCAACCGGCACGCCCGAGGCATGCAGGCTTCGGCGAACCTGGCGGTGCCACTTGCCGGTCGCCTCGACCACGACCAGCGCCAGATCAAAGCGCTGAAGCCAGCGCTTCAACTGCCGGATGCCCAACTCGGCATTGGCAAAACGGTGGGTCTCCCCGCCGGGCAGAACGTGGATGTCGAGCCAGCTCTTGCTGACGTCGATTCCCACGGTAGACTTGCCTTCGGTCTCTTGTTTGGACGCTTCCTTGCCTTGCATACGGGACTTCCTCCCCAGCATCTGTTCAGGACAAGAGCCAGAGGACGGCCGGACCATGCTCTCCCGCGGTGCTGAGCCAAAGGGTGAAACGGTCCCGGACATCCGCGTCGAGGCCGGTGGCCACCGGCCTCGACGCACCTCTCAGCCTGCGCTGAGTCGGTCCCGCAAACATGCAAGGGTGGCGCCGTCAGGCGCCGGGTGAGGGTCCAATTCAACACCCATCCGTCATTTTTGTTGGCGGGAATGCACTGACAGCATCGACGCAACCACCCTCACCCGGCCGCTCCGCGGCCACCCTCTCCCGCGAAGACGCGGGCGAGGGTTGGTGTGAACCCCTTACCCGCCCTATTTCACCGCCGCCATCAACCGCGAGAAGAATCCGTCGAAGGCGGATTTGTCGATCCAGCGCAGCACCACGACCAGATCGTGATCCGGGTCGACCCAGATCGCATTGGTGCCGGCGCCGAGCGCGAAGAAGGCCGAGGCCGGGACGTCGGGCTTGGCCGCCGCGCCCTTGTTCAGCCACCAGAGATAGCCGTAATTGTCCAGCGTCGGCGACGGCGTCAGCATCGCCTTGACCCAGGCTTCCGACAGGATCTGCCTGCCGTTCCAGCTGCCGCCGCGCGCCACCATCAGGCCGAGCCGGGCATGGTCGCGCGCGCCGATGAACAGGCCGCCGCCCCAATGGCCGCCACCCGGCACCGACTGGATTGTCCGGCCATCGATATCGACCAGGGAATTGCGGTAGCCGTGCCATTGCCAGTCGGGCGAAGCGCCGATCGGGTCCATGACACGCTCGCGCAGGACATCGGGCAAGGGCCGGCGGAAGCGCTGGAGCAGGCAATAGCTGAGCAGGTTCACCCGGACGTCGTTATATTCGTAGTGGCTGCCGGCCGGCTTCAGGTCGCGCTTCTGACCCTTGCGGCTGTTGTCGGCGCCGGCGCCGATCTGCCTGTTATGGTCCACCTGGTCGGACTTTTCGAAGATCTCACCCTGCCATTCGCTCGATTGCTGCAGCAGGTGGCGCCAGGTGATCGGCGCATTGTGGGCGCTGTCGAAAAACCGGTCCTTGACGGTCGCATTGACCGGCTCGTCGACGTTGGTGATCAGGCCGTCGTCGAAAGCGAGCCCGGCCACCACGGCGATGTAGCTCTTGGCGATCGAAAAGGTCATGTCGGTGCGCTGGGTGTCGCCCCATTCGGCAACCAGGCGGCCGCCCTTCAGGATCAGGCCCGCCGGACCGCCACGCTCGCGCACCGGACCGGCGATCTCGCTCCACGGCCCGGTCTCGTTCCATTCGACCAGGCCGACATAACGCCCGTCGGGATAATAGAGGCTGCGCGGCCAGGGGCTTTCGCTCGCCTTGGCGAAGTCGACCGCGGCGGCGAGCCTCGCCGGATCGAAACCGGCGTCGGCGGGAGCAAGACCGGTCCATTCGCCACCATCGGCGCCGGGAACGTAGGGGCTCGAATGACTGGTCATGCACGTCTCCAAGAAGGCGGTTGGGGGACAGGGCCCGTTCGCCGCCAGTCCTAGCAAAGGCGCGCGCGCCGAGCGAACGCGGCGGGCGAATGGCGGCCCGCCGCCTGGCGCGGATCGCCCGACGTCAACGGCGCTCCGACTGCCGGTCCGGGACATCCAGGTCCAAGAGCGACGAACTCAACGACTTGCCATGCGCGTCGAGCGACAGCGAGCGGGTGACACCGCCGCCGAGCGCTTCCTGCATCACGAAGTTGAGCGCGCCGATGCCCGGCAGTTCGTAGCGGGTGACCTCGCCGTCGACAATGTCGGCGAAATGCGCCTTCACCCGCGCGGCGGTCACATGTTCCAGGAGAAAGGCATAGTCGCCCGGCTCATAGGCGAAAACGGCGATATTGGAGACATTGCCTTTGTCGCCGGCACGGGCATGGGCGAGTTCGCGCAGCTTCATCAGGCGACCTCATAGGCAATGCGGGTTTCGACCAGCTCGCGCGGGATCAGGGTGGAGGCCGCGGCGATCACCTCGCGCGCCGATTTGGTCGCGCCACCGCCGCCGGCCGGACCGTTGAGCCACAGGCTCTCGACCTCGTTGCCGATGCGGACGGCGTCGCGCAGGGAGCCGGTGCGGCCGGCGACGCGCAGCCGCACCTCCGCCGGCTCCGGCCCGGAACCGACGGCTGCGCCACGATGCACGGCGTCGATACCGATCAGGTCGAGGCGCAACTCGTCGATCACGACACCGGTCAGTTTCAGGCGCTCTTCGACGATGCGCGAGGCCAGCTCCGCACGGGCGCGGGCGCCAGGGCCGGCATAGGAGATCTGGCCCTCACCGATGAAACTGTCGCGATAACCGATGGTCACCTTCAGCGTCTCGGTGCGCGGATGGCCTTTGCCGCCTGAGATCGCCACCCGGTCCGGCCCGACACTGGTGAAACCGACACCGGAAAAATCGGCGACGACATCAGGCTGATAATAGGCTGCGGGGTCGTGAACCTCATAGAGCAGCTGTTCCTTGCAGGTGCGCAGGTCGATCGCCCCGCCCGACCCTTCGACCTTGGTCAGCACGGCGGAACCGTCGGCCATGACTTCGGCCAGGGGAAAGCCGATGCGCGCCAGGTTCGCCACGTCCTTGTAGCCGGGATCGGCGAAATAGCCGCCGGTGACCTGGGCGCCGCATTCCAGCAGGTGGCCGATGACCGTGCCCTTGCCGAGCCGGTCCCAATCGTCCGGCTCCCAGCCGAATTCGAACACCAGGGGCGCGGTGAACAGGGCGGGGTCGCTGACCCGCCCGGTCAGCACGATGTCGGCGCCCTCGCCCAGGGCTTCGACGATGCCGCCGATGCCCATATAGGCATTGGCCGAGACGATGCGCCCGGCCAAGTCCGCCACGCGTCCCCTGCGCTCGACCAACGGCAGGTCGAGCCCGTCAATGAGCGTCGTGACATCGTCACCCTCGACCGCGGCGATCGTCAGGCCGGTCAGGCCCAGGTCGCGGGCGATGCGCGCGACCGCCTTGGCCGCGCCGCGTGGATTGGCTGCGCCCATGTTGGAGATGATCTTGATGCCGCGGGCATGGGCCGCCGGCAGCACGGCCTGAAACCGGTCGGCGAGCAAAGGATCGTAACCGGCTTCGGGATCCCGCAGCCGGGCTTCCTGGGCCAAAGCGATGGTCCGCTCGGCCAGGCATTCGAAGACGAGATAGTCGAGCCGTCCGTGCTCGGCGAGTTCGACCGCCGGTTCGATCCGGTCGCCGGCGAACCCTGCGCCGGCGCCAATCCTGATGGTCTTCATGGCCGATCGGTTCCCACTGCTGCCTGCCGCGCCGGCGGATGCTCGGCCAGAGCCGCGGCGAAAGCAATCGGCCGGCGAGACGAGCAGCGTCCCGCCGGATGATCAATCCTTCACGCCGCAGAAGCGGATGATGCTGTCGGCGACGACAGCGGCGGTGTCGCGCACCGTCGACAGCAGCACGAATTCGTCCGGCCCGTGCTGGCCGCCGCCGGTCGGGCCATAGACCACCGCCGGGATGCCTTTTGCCGCATAATGGGCGGCGTCGGTGACGCCCAGCATGCCGGCGATCTCCGGCTGCCGGCCAGTGGCAATGATGCTGGCTTCGACCGCCCGGGTCAGCGGGTGGTCGAGCGGCGTGTTGACCGGCGGGAAATGCAGCTTGCCGAGCTCCCAGCGCACTTCCGGGGGATGATCCCTGAGCCAGGGATCGGTCTTGGCGAAATGGGCGATCCAGTCCTCGAACTCCCGGCGGATGTCGGCGGACCGCTCATGCGGCAGAAATTTCATGTCGAAATCGATGACGCAGAGATCGGGCACCATGGCGGGATTGCCGAGCAGCGCCGGCAGGCCGTCAGGCCCCTCGCCGCAGCCCGAGATCATGACGCCGGGGCTGATCGTGTTCATGCCGGCGGGCATGCCGGGGAAGCGGCGGGAAATGCCCCATTGGGTCTCGAGCTCGCGCACGGCGGCGAGCAGGCGCGCGCCGAGCTCGATGGCGTTGACGCTCTTCACCGGCACGCTGGCGCCAGCCTCGGAGGGATAGATCGAGGCGAAGCGACGGGCCGAATGGCCGCTCAAGCCCCGCAAGGTGACGCGCACCCATTCGAGCCCGCCGGCCCAGGGCCGCAGCACGCCGCCGCTCGGCTCGGTGATCAGCACGCCGGCGAGGCCGGGACTTGCCGCCGCCGCAGCCATTGCGCCCTCGCCGCCGGCCTCCTCGTCGACGACGGCGTGGAACTCCAGCCGCCCTTCCAGGGTGATGCCGGCGGCGGCGATCGCCCGGCAGGCGACGATGGCAGCGGCAAGCCCGGCCTTCATGTCGCAGGAGCCGCGTCCGTAGAGCCTGTCGCCGACGATCTCGGCGCCATAAGCCTCGAAGCTCCATTGCCCGAGATCGCCATGGGGCACCACGTCGACATGGCCGCACAGCGCCAGGCTGCGGGCGTCGCTACCGGTCCATTTGCCGATCAGGTTCGGCCGGCCGGGCAAGGGAAAGCTGCGCGCGGTCGAGAAGCCGAGTGCTTTCAGCTCGGCCTCGATGACGTCCTGGACCGCGCTTTCGCGGTTGAAGGCCGGGTCGACCTGGAATTTCGGATTGACCGAGGGCACCCGCACCAGCCGCGCCAGCAGGTCGGTCAGATAGTCCGCCTGGTCGGCGACGGCGCGGCGCAGCCGGGCGCTCAGCTCGGGATGAAGCTCGCTCGCGGCTTCGGCGCTTTTGGTCTCGGTCATGGTGCGGCCTCCCTCGGCATTGTCGATTTCATTACATTATTGCCACACACAGAATGTCATGCAATGAATATGACATTGCCGCGCCATGCGGACAGAAGGGCTCAGCCCCGCATAAACGATCAGGCCAAGAGGGGTCATCGCACCATGGATCGACGTCGGTTCCTGCATGTTTCATCCGCCGGCCTCGCGGCCATGGCCGCGCCACGGCTCGCCTTGGGCGCCGGCCAGCGGGTGCTGAAATTCGTGCCGCATGCCGATCTCTCGGTCATCGACCCGACCTGGAACAACGCCTATGTCACCCGCAACCACGGCTACATGGTGTTCGACACGCTGTTCGGTCAGGACGGCAATTTCCAGCCGCAGCCGCAGATGCTGGACGGCTTTTCGACCGAGGATGACGGCAAGCGCTGGGTGCTGAAGCTGCGCGACGGCCTGACCTTCCATGACGGCTCGAAGGTTCTGGCGCGCGACTGCGTGGCGAGCCTGGCGCGCTGGGGCAAACGCGACGATTTCGGCAAGAGCCTGTTCGCGGCGACCGAGGAGCTGTCGGCCACCGACGACCGGACGATCGTGTTCCGGTTGAAGCGGCCCTATCCGCTGCTGCCCATGGCGCTCGGCAAGACCGGCCTGATGATGGCGGCGATCATGCCGGAGCGCATCGCCAAGGGCGATCCGGACAAGCCGATCACCGAACTGGTCGGCAGCGGCCCCTACCGCTTCAAGGCCGATGAGCGGGTGGCCGGCGACCGTGTGGTCTATGAGCGCTTCGAGGGCTATGTGCCGCGCGCCTCCGGCGCGCCGGAGGGGACCGCCGGCCCGAAAATCACCCAGTTCGACCGGGTCGAATGGAAAATCATCGCCGATGCCTCGACCGCCGGCGCGGCGCTGCGCACCGGCGAGATCCACTGGTGGGAACTGCCGGGCGCCGACATGGTGCCGCTGATGCGCCGCACCCGCGGCGTCAAGGTCGAGACACTCGACCCCTCGGGTTATGTCGCGGCGCTGCGCATCAACCACGCCCATGCGCCGTCAGCCAATGCGGCGATCCGCCGGGCGATGACCCGCGCCATCTCGCAGCGCGACGTGGTGATGGCCATGGCCGGCACCGATCCGAGCCTGTGGCGCGAGAATGTCGGCTATTTCTGTCCCGGCACGACCTTCGCCAACGATGCCGGCCTGGAGGCGATGTCCTCGCCGCGCGACCCGGAGGCGGTCAAGCGCGCCCTGGGCGAGGCCGGTTATGGCGGCGAAAAGATCGTGCTGATGGTGCCCGAGGACCTGCAGATCAACGCCCTGCCGTCCGCGGTCATCGCCGACAACCTGTCCAAGGCCGGATTCAATATCGATTATGTCTCAATGGATTGGGGGACTTTGGTGCAGCGGCGCATCAAGAAGGATCCGCCGGCCCAGGGCGGCTGGGGCGCCTATGTCGTGCTGAATTCCGGCACCGACCAGTTGAACCCCGCGGTGCATGCGGCGCTGCGCGGCAATGGCGCGGCGCTGAACGGCTGGTGCGACAGCCCCGGCATCGAAAAGGAGCGTGACGCCTGGATGGCCGCGCCCGACGCGGCCGGGCAGCTGGCCGCGGCCAAGCGCCTGCAAGCCCAGGCCTTCACCGATGTGCCCTATATCCCGCTCGGCCAGGTGGCTCAGCTGACCGCTTTCCGCGCCGATCTGACCGGCATGGTCAAGGGCATGCCGGTGTTCTGGAACATCAAGCGCGGCTGAGCCGCCACGACCGCGGCCGGCGGCGCTTCGCCGCCGGCCTGCGACGCCCTAGACTGGGTTTCCCCGAAGGATCACCCAAAATCCGCATGACGATCCGCGACCGCCTCATCGATCCAGCGCTTGCCCTGACGCCATCCGAGCGGAAGCTGGTGCGCGTCATCCTGGCCAATTATCCGGTCGCCGGCCTCGGCACGGTGGCGACGCTCGCCGAACGCGCCGATGTCAGCGACCCGACCGTGGTCCGGTTCTCGACCAAGCTCGGCTTTGCGAGTTTCACCGCCTTCCAGGAGGCTCTGCTGGGCGAGGTCGAGCAGCGGCTGCGCTCGCCGCTGATGCTGATGGAGGTGCGCCAGGGCCGCGACGACAGCCACCCGATGCGCAGTTATTCCCAGGCCATGGCCGGCAGCCTGACCAGCGATGGCGAAGCCCTGTCGCCGCTCGAATTCGACCGCGCGCTCGACCTGCTGATCCAGGCCAAGGGCCGCCTCATCCTGCTCGGCGGCCGTTTCAGCGGCTATCTCGCCGGAATCATGGAGGCGCATCTCAGGCAGATGCGTTCCGGCACCTTGCTGCTGTCGGGTCCTGGAACCGACCTCATCGACCGGCTGGCCGATCTGACCGCACGCGATGTGCTCGTGGTCTTCGACTACCGGCGTTACCAGTCCGACGTGGTGACCTTTGCCCGCCAGGCCAAGGAGCGGGGCCTGAAGATCGTGCTGTTCACCGACCGCTGGGGCTCGCCCATCGCCGACGAGGCCGATGTGGTGCTGGCCGCCGAGGTCGAGGCGCCGTCGCTGTTCGACACCATGGTGCCGGCCCTGGCGCAGGTCGAGGCCGTCGTCACCGCCATGGTCGAGCGCATCGGCAAGCCGGCGCTGCAACGCATCGAGGCGCTGGAACAGGTGCGTGGCGCCAACAAGGTGACCGTGGACAGGGATCCGCAGGCCCGAGATTCGCAGGTCCGAGATTCGCAAGCCAAGGATTCGCAGGTAAGGAGAAGTTCCGATGACCCCGACACGGCGTGACGCCGACTATGTCAGCGGCGAGACCGCCGTGCTGTTCGTCGACATGCAGAAGGTCTTCGCCGAACCCGGCCGGGATCCCTCGCACCCGGAGCGCGGGCCGGACCATGAGTTCTACCGGACACTTCGCCAGACGGTGATCCCGAACCAGCAGCGCATCCTGGCCGCCGCGCGCGCCGCCGGCGTCGAGGTGCTGCACACGGTGATCGAAGCCTTGACCAGGGACGGCCGCGATCGCTCGCTCGACCACAAGCTCTCCGACATCCTGGTGCCCAAGGGCCATCCCGACGGCGCGGTCATCGACGAGCTTCGGCCCACCGACGACGAGATCATCCTGCCCAAGACCTCGTCCGGCGTCTTCAACTCGACCAATATCGACTATGTCCTTGGCAATCTCGGCATCCGCTACCTCGTTGTCGCCGGCATCGTCACCGATCAATGCGTCGACATGGCGGTGCGCGACGCCGCCGACCGGGGTTATTGCGTCACCCTGCCCCATGACGCCTGCGCCACCTATACCCGCGAGCGCCACGAGGCGGCGCTGAGGGCCTTCGGCGGCTATTGCTGGGTGACCGAGACCGACACGGTCGTCGCCCGCCTTCAGGCCATGGTCCGGTGACCGCGATGAAAACTGTCGAGCCCGCCGCCCTCGTCACCCTGGTGACGACAGACTATTCCGGCATCACCCGCGGCCGTTCGGTGCGGGCCTCGGCTTTCGCCGCCGATCCCGGACTGACGGTCGGCTGGGTGCCGGCCAATCAGTCGCTGACCCCGCTCGATGTGATCGCGCCCGACGGCCCCTGGGGTTCGGATGGCGACCTGCGCCTGATGCCCGACCGCGCGGCGCGCCATGCCGTGCTGCTGCCCGGTGCCGCAACGCCGCTCGA
The DNA here is from genome assembly GCF_005144885.1 of Phreatobacter stygius. Taxonomy (NCBI): domain Bacteria; kingdom Pseudomonadati; phylum Pseudomonadota; class Alphaproteobacteria; order Hyphomicrobiales; family Phreatobacteraceae; genus Phreatobacter; species Phreatobacter stygius. The sequence goes on along the minus strand of NZ_CP039690.1, from coordinate 6,089,612 downwards.
CATGGTCATGAGCGATGTCGTCGAGCTCGACGGCGCGCCATGGGCCGCCTGCCCGCGCGCCTTCCTGAAAGCCGCGCTCGACGATCTCCGGGCCGAGGCCGGGCTGACGCTTGCCGGTGCCTTCGAACACGAGTTCCAGGTGCTCGGCGAGCCCTTCCCGGCGGCACCGGCCTTTTCGCTTGCCGCCTTGCGGCGGGCCGATCCGCTCGGGCCCGTGGTGCTGGCGGCACTCGGCGAGGCCGGGCTGGAGCCCGACACCTTCATCGCCGAATATGGCAAGGACCAGTTCGAGGTGACCGTCGGGCCGGCGCGCGGCGTCGCGGTCGCCGACCAGGCGGTGGCGCTGCGCGAGATCGTGCGCGAGGTGGCCCGCCTGGCCGGCCTCGCCACGACCTTCGCGCCGAAGACTGCACCTGACGCCGTCGGCAACGGCGTGCATATCCATATGAGCCTGCTCGACGGCAGCGGCCGCAATGCGCTGTTCGATCCCGCCCGCCCGGGGCGCCTCTCGGTCGTCGGCGGCGCTTTTGCCGCCGGCATCGTCAGGCACATGCCGGCGATCGTCGCGATCACCGCGCCGAGCGTCGCCTCCTATCTCCGGCTGAAGCCGCATAACTGGAGCTCGAGCTATACCTGGCTCGGCGACCAGGACCGCGAGGCGAGCCTGCGCATCTGCCCGACCCCGACGCTCGGCGGCAAGGACCCGGCGAAAAGCTTCAACATGGAGTTCCGCGCCGCCGATGCGACCGCCTCGCCACATCTCGCGCTCGGCATGCTGGTGCGCGCCGGCCTGGAGGGCATCCGGGCGCAATCACCGACGCCACCCATCTTTGCCGGCGATCCCGCGGCCTTGACCGAGGCCGAGCGCCGGACGCTCGGGCTCTACCGCCTGCCGGAAAGCCTCGAGGCGGCGCTTGGTGTGCTCGAGGCCGATCCCGTCGCCAGCGGCTTCTTCGCGCCCAAGGCGCTTTCGACCTATCTCGGCATGAAACGCACCGAGATCGCGCTGACGGCGAATCTGGACCCGGTGGCGCTGTGCAGGCGTTACGCGGAGATCTATTGATGATCGCCGCCAAACCTTTACCCGGCACGGCTTCGCCGGGTGCCGATTTGCCGAGCACTCCCGCCGCGGCGCCGCCGGTCGTGACGGTGCTGAACCCGGAGGGCCGTTCAGCGATCGTGCTGGTCTGCGAGCATGCCTCCAACTTCATCCCGGCCGACTATGACGACCTCGGCCTGCCGGTCGCCGAACTTCAGCGCCACATCGCCTGGGACATCGGCGCCGAAGCCGTCACCCGGCGGCTGTCCCGGCTCCTGGACGCGCCCGCCGTGATTGCCGGATGGTCGCGCCTGCTGATCGACGGCAACCGACCGCTCGGGACGCCGAGCAGCATTCCCGAGATCAGCGAGGCGACCGTCGTGCCGGGCAATCGCGCGCTCTCCGCCGACCAGCGGGCGGCCCGCGCGACGCGTTTCTTCAAGCCGTTCCACGACCGGCTCGCGGCTTTCCTGGACCAGCGCCTGCTGGCCGGGCTTGAGACCCGCCTGGTGGCGATCCATTCCTTCACGCCGGCCTTCCTCGGCGTCGCCAGGCCCTGGCATGCCGGCATCCTGTTCGACCATTCCGACGCCTGGGGCCGGCAACTGGTCGCAGCCCTCGATCGTCCGGACCGGCCGGTCGTCGCCAACGAGCCCTACCGGATCGAGCCCGATACCGACTATCTCGCGCCGGTTCATGGCCAGGGCCGCGGGCTGGAAACGGTGCTCGTCGAGCTCCGCCAGGATCTGGTGGCGAGCGTCGAAGGCCAGGATTACTGGGCGGGAGAATTGGCAGGGGTGCTGAAGGAAGCGCCGCCGACGCGGAAAAAACGCTGACTTATCAACCCTCTCCCTTTGGGAGAGGGTTGATTTATCTCTGCTTTTTCCGGCCATCGCATTGATACGCGGCGCCATTCCGAGCGCCCTCACTCCGCCGCCATCGGCAAGACCGGCGCATCGGCGAGCGCGATCCAGTCGGCCGGCGCATAGACCCGGCCGAAACGATTGGCGAAAAAGCCGCCGAGATCGATGTCCTCCTGCCGGACGAAACCACGATCCGGCAATTCGCCCTCGGCGAGCAGGTCGAGCACGGCGCAGATGCCGGCCGCCGTGGTCAGCTGGATGGCGCTCAGGCGGCCGTCGCCGCTGATGCGATTGGCATAACTTTCCTGGACCAGGCGACCGTCGCGGTGGCCCGAGACCGTGACGATGATGACAACCACATCCTGCAAGGTCGACGGCAGCGCGCCCTCGAGAATGTCCTTCAGAAGCTCGCGCCGCTCGCTGAGCCTGAGGTCCCGGAGCAGCAGTTTCATGACCGCGGCATGGCCGGGATAACGGATGGTCCGGTAGTTCAGTTCGCGGACCCGGCCGGCATAGGTCTCGCACAGCGTGCCGAGCCCGCCCGAGGTGTTGAAGGCCTCGTAGGCGACGCCGTCGAAGGTGAACTCCTCGCGCTCCTCCAAAGGCGGCACCTGGCGCAGGACACCGTCGACGATCGCCTCGCACGGCTCGCAATATTCGTTGATGACGCCGTCGGTGCTCCAGGTCAGGCTGTAGCCGAGTGCATTGGCCGGAAAGCGTGGCAGCGCGCCAACCCTGAGCTTGATGCTGTCGAGCTTGTCGAAGCGGCGGGCGATGTCGGCGGCAATGATCGAGACGGCGCCGGGTGCCAGGCCGCATTGGGGAATGAAGGCGGATTTGGCGCCCGCGGCCAGCTGTCTCACCCGCCGGGTGCTGGCGACATCCTCGGTCAGGTCGAGGTAGTGGACCCCGGCGGCGGCGGCCGCCTCGGCAATGGCAATGGTGAGATGAAAGGGCGCGGCGCTCAGCACCGCGAACTTGCCCTCGAGCAGGGCCACGGTCGCGGCCCGGTCGGCGACGTCGAGCCTGACACGGGTGATCGCCTGATCGGGCCGCCCGGCCCCCGGTGCCTCGCGGTCGGCGAGCGTCACCTGATAATCGCCCGAGCGGGCGAGATGATCGGCAATGGTCGAACCGATCTTGCCGGCTCCGATGACGACGACATGTTTCATGCTGGTCCCCTCAACTCACCACAAGAGGATCGCCGGGCCTGCCGGCGGCTGCCAGAGGCAGAGCTCCGGCAGGTGGCGGCCGATCCGGCAATTTGCCGGGCCCGGCGATCACTTTGCCGGATTGCGCTTGACCTGACGCCGCCGATAAGGGGATGGAAGGGGGCGAGTGATAAGCTCAGGGAGATGGGCTTCATGGCGCGAATCGGCAAGGTGGTGGCGGCCTGATGACCTGGCTGGGCAAGGTTCTGGACGAAATCGACCGGCGCCTGGTGGCGCTGCTGCAGTCCAATGCCCGACAATCGACCATGGCGCTGGCCAAGCGCCTGGGGGTTGCCCGCAGCACCGTGCATGACCGCCTGCAGCGGCTGGAAAAGGCCGGCGCCATTCTCGGCTATTCGGTGGTGCTGGCCCGTGACGTGACCGGCAGCAGCGCCCAGTCGATCGTGCTTCTGTCGATCTCGCAAAAGCTGCAGCGCGGCGTGATCGAGGCGCTCGGCCGCCTGCCGGAGATCAAGCTCTGCCACACGATGAGCGGCGAATATGACCTGTTCCTGCTGATCGAGACGCCGCAGCTCGAGGACCTCGACGCGGTCATCGACGAGGTCACCTCGATTCCCGGCGTGACCCGCTCGCAATCCTTCATCCTGCTCGCCAAGAAATTCGACCGGCTGGCCGACCGGGCGCCGCTGACCCAGCCGGTGGGCCTGCCGTCGATCCGTCCGGCCGATTGACTTGAGCCAAGGCTCGGGGAGCCCGTCATGACCAAGCCCACCGACGCCGCGCCGGACCTCGCGATCGCATGGTGCGCCGAGCCGGCCCTGGCCGACGCGATCGCCGCATTTTTCGTTGGCCATGTCGATGCCGCCTATATCTCGCACCAGGAGCTGCAGGAAGGCCGCGCCGTCGCGCCGGGCCAGTGGCATGCCGAACTCGACCGGATCATCCGCGACGAGGTGCAGGCGATCCTCGCCGGCCCCGGCCAGGACCGGGCGATCGCGATCGCCCGTGCCGGCGGTGCCATGGTCGGCCTGGCGCTGGTATCGTTCCGCCCCGTCGAGAAGGCCCCGGGCCGCTATGCCGTGGTCGACGATCTCATCGTTTCGCCCGCGGCGCGCGGCCTCGGTCTCGGCCGCCACCTGGTCGACTGGATCGCCGCGGAAGCCCGCGCCCGCGGCGCCACGCGGCTGTTCCTGGAAAGCGGCATTCACAACGACCGGGCCCATGCCTTTTTCGAGAAGCAAGGCTTTGCCAGGCTGTCGACGGTGATGTTGCGGGAGTTGTGAGGGGCGAATGGCGAATGGCGAATGGGGATGAAGCGAAAAGCGCAGCGCGCATAAACCCTCGCCCGCTTGCGGGAGAGGGTGGCCGAAGGCCGGGTGAGGGTTCCAAATCGCCGCCCTACCCATCATTTCGACCCGGAATGCACCTCTTGCATTGACGCAACCACCCTCACCCGGCCGCTCCGCGGCCACCCTCACCCTAAGAAGGCGTGGGAGAGGGTTCGCGCAGCCCTGCTCATTGGGCTGGGCTTCCCCATTCGCTACTCGCTGTCAGCCATTCGCCTCAAAACGTCGGCGGCGTGCAGGCGCTGACGAGTTCGCAGGGGACCGGTCCGACACAGCGGAAACGATGTGGCCGGCGGCTCTCGAAATAATAGGCATCGCCCGGGCCTAAGATCTTGCGCTCGTCGTCGACGGTCACTTCGAGATGGCCCGACAGCACGATGCCGCCCTCCTCGCCATCATGGACCAGCGGGATCTGGCCGGTGCCGGATCCCGGTTCGTAGCGTTCCCGCAGGATCTGCAGGGCGCGGCCGAACATGACCTCGCCGACCTGGCGATAAGAGATCGCGCCCTTGCCGATCTCGGTGAGCTGGTCGGCGCTGTAGAAGACCTGGCGCGGCCGGTCCGGCTCGATGGCGAAGAACTCGGAGAGGCCGATCGGGATGCCGTCGAGGATGCGTTTCAGCGCGCCCACGGACGGATTGGTCGTGTTGGATTCGATCAGCGAGATGGTCGAATTGGTCACGCCGGCACGTTTGGCGAGCTCGCGCTGCGAGAGATTGTTGGCAAGCCGCACGAAACGCAGCCGGCTGCCGAGATCGATCGCGGTCATGGGGTGATGGTCCCGGGTGTTGCAAGTGTTCTGAATAGCGCAAATCAGGCAACACGTCCTTCACAAAATCAAGGCCTTGGCGCAAATCAGAAAAGGACTTGTTGCGGCATCGCGATCGTGTGTTCCCTCCTCCACCCAGGAGGAGCCCCCGATGAACGCCCAGACGCCGACCAACAGCGCCAGCCTCGAGAACTATTGGATGCCGTTCACCGCCAACCGCCAGTTCAAGGCGGCGCCGCGCCTGCTCGCTTCCGCCGAAGGCATGAACTACACCAGCATCGACGGCCGGACCGTGCTGGACGGCACCGCCGGGCTCTGGTGCGTCAATGCCGGCCATGGCCGCAAGCGCATCACCGCAGCGGTCGAGAAACAGCTCTCGACGCTCGATTTCGCGCCGTCGTTCCAGATGGGCCATCCGATCGCCTTTGATTTCGCCGAAAAGCTCAGCCAGGTGTCGCCGGGCGGGCCGGAGGCTGGCCTCGACCGGGTGTTCTTCACCGGCTCCGGTTCGGAATCGGTCGACACCGCCTTGAAGATCGCGCTCGCCTATCAGCGCGCCATCGGCCAGGGCACGCGCACCCGCCTGATCGGCCGCGAGCGCGGCTATCACGGCGTCGGCTTCGGCGGCATTTCGGTCGGCGGCATCGTCTCGAACCGCCGGGTGTTCCCGCAGCTGCCGGGCACCGACCACCTGCGCCACACCCATGACCTTGCCCGCAACGCCTATGCCAAGGGCGAACCGGAGCACGGCGCCGAGCTTGCCGACGACCTGGAACGGCTGGTGGCGCTGCATGGCGCCGAGACCATCGCGGCGGTCATCGTCGAGCCGGTTGCCGGGTCCACCGGCGTGCTGATCCCGCCCAAGGGTTATCTGCAGCGGCTGCGCGCGATCTGCGACCGCCACGGCATCCTGTTGATCTTCGACGAGGTGATCACCGGTTTCGGCCGGCTCGGCACGCCTTTCGCCGTCGACTATTTCGGTGTGGTGCCGGATCTCGTCACGACAGCCAAGGGCCTGACCAATGGCGCGATCCCGATGGGCGCGGTGTTTGCGAGCCGCACCGTCCATGACGCGTTGATGCACGGTCCGGACGGCCAGATCGAACTGTTCCACGGCTATACCTATTCCGGCCATCCGGTCGGCTGCGCCGCCGGCATCGCGACGCTGGAGATCTATCGCGAGGAAGGCCTGCTGACCCGCGGCGCCGAGCTCGCCGGCGCCTGGCAGGACGCCATGCACAGCCTGAGGGGCCTGCCGCATGTCATCGACGTCAGGACCATCGGCATCATTGCCGGCATCGAACTCGCCTCCCGCCCGGACGCCATCGGCAAACGTGCCTATGACGTCTTCGTCGACTGTTTCGAAAAGGGCCTGTTAATCCGGGTCACCGGCGACATCATTGCCTTCTCGCCGCCGCTGATCCTGGAGCAGAAGGATATCGAGCGGATCGTCGCGGTGCTGGGCGAGGCGCTGAAACGGGTGGCGTGAGCAGAGGTCACGCCTAGTTGTCGAGCAACGCCTCGGCATGCCCCTTGGCGATGACGAAGGCGGCCTGCCTGCCTTTGTCGAGCGACGGCTCAAGGCCGTCCCAGACCAGCGATCGGCCAAGCGCCTCGATCTCCGGGCGGCAGGCATCGAGGCTTGCCGCCAGCGCCGTGTCGCGCGGCACCATGCGGCCGTCCATTCCGGCACGCATGGCGCCCGCCAGGCACTGCTGCAGGGGCGGCAAGGCCGGACCGGAATTGGGATAACGCGCGGTCAGCTCCTCCTGGCTCAATGCCCCATCGGGCCTTGTGGCGGGCGGCGCGGCCTGGCGCGGCGCGCCAGGCACCGCCGGAGCCGGCGCACGGGTGGCGGGCGCGGTCGCCGGGGCTGAAGCGGCCAGATCGGAGCGCCGCGCGATGATCGCCGCGATGAGCCGGTCACGCACCCGCTCCTCGAGATAACGCTCGTCTTCCGCTGACACCCGACCGCCCCCCAAGGCACCCGACAGGGCTTCGATCGCGGCGCCCAGCTTGGCGTGGCAAACGGACATGGCCCCCCTGGCAATGGATTCGGCCGGCTCATTGCTGCGCAGCATCCGTTCCGCGGCGGCGAAGGCGCAGTCGAAAAACTCGTCGCGGGCCCGCTCGCCTTGCGCTTGTTGAAGCTGGCTGCTGATCTGATCGATCTCGGCCTTCAGTCTTGTCCGCACGGCCCGTTCGAGATCCGCCTCGTAAGGCCCCCGCATGAAGGCGCCGCCGCTGCCCGGACCATAGATCCGGTCATGAGCGATGGACATCGCCGCGAGTTGATCGATGCATCGCGACTTGGCGCGGGCCAGCAAGGGCGGCAGATTGCCGGCGAGCACGGCCCGGGTAAATTCGCGATCCTCGCGCGCCGCGCGACTGATGCAATCGGTCGCGTCGCGGACAAAGGGCAGAACCTGCCGGCGCCGGTCGGCATCGCCTTGGGCGTCGGCTGCGCCGGCGAACACCACGGTGGACACCCCGCAGAACAGGCCCAGGAAAACACGTATGGCGCGCAGCATCGCCATCCCCTCCACCCAAATGCCCATTTCCTAACATGGAGCTCCGGCGGATTGGAAGAGGCCGTTTCCGATTTGTTCACACGGCCTGAAACGCGTTCAGGCGGCGAAAACCACGCCGCTGACGACAGCGCCATATTGGCAGGCGGCGGCGGTCAGCACGAAGCCGTGCCAGATGGCGTTCTGGAACCGCAGGCGGCGCCAGACGTGGAAGATAACGCCGACCGAATAGAGCAGACCGCCGGTGACGAGCAGGCAGGCGGCCGGTGTCGACAAAACCGCGAAGACCTGGTCGACCACGACGACAGCGCTCCAGCCGAGCGCCAGGTAGAGCCCGACGGCGAGCCGGTCGAACCGGCCGGGCGCGGCGAGCTTGATGGCGGCGCCGATCAGCGCCACCACCCAGACGCCGGCGAGCACGCCATAGCTGAGCGTGGTGCCGAGCCGGATCATGAAGGGCGTGTAGGTGCCGGCGATCAACAGATAGATCGCGGCATGGTCGAAGCGCCGGAGCAGCCATTTGGTCGGCGATACCGGCCACATGTTGTAGGCCGCGGAACAGCCGATCACCGCCATCAGCGAGGCTGCGTAGACCGCCAGCGCGACGATCGTCGCAGGCTCGACATGGAAGACCGCGAGCCCGATGAGCAGGGCCGCGGCGATCACGGCGAAGACCGCGCCAATGATGTGGACCACCCCGTCGGCGACGAGTTCGTGCCGGTCATAATGCCAGGTGAGGCCGAACGGCCGGCCGTCTTCGAAGGTCATGGTCCAAGTCCGTGCCGACAAGTCCGTGCCGATAGGTTCAAGCGGACCATGCCCCGGACCCGCGGCAACAGCATGACCGAACCGTCCGCCCGATCAAGGATCTTGCGGTTGAACCTGCTGGATCGCGCAATCCCCGGCTTTGGTCAGCGGCTCGGCGGCGCCTCGAAATCCAGGATCGGTCCCTTCGGAACGATACCGGTCGGATTGATGCGCCGGTGGCTCGCGTAATAGTGCTGCATGATATGGTCGAAATCGACCGTGCCGCGGATGCCGGGCATCTGGAACAGCTCGCGCACATAGGACCAGAGCGCGGGATAATCGATCAACCGCCTGAGATTGCATTTGAAATGGCCGACATAGACGGGATCGAAACGGACCAGCGTGGTGAACAGGCGCCAGTCGGCCTCCGTCAGCCTGTCGCCGGTTAGATAGCGTGAGCGCGACAGGATGCCTTCCAGCCAGTCGAGCGTGTCGAACAGCGGCCCGATCGCCTCGTCATAGGCCGCTTGCGTGCCGGCGAAACCGGCTCGGTAGACGCCATTGTTGAGGGTTGTGTAGATCCGCTCGTTCAGCGCGTCGATCTCGGGCCGGAGTGCTGCGGGATAGAAATCTCCGGGCGCGGCGCCGAGGCCGTCGAAAGCCCCGTTGAACATGCGGATGATCTCGGAGGATTCGTTGCTGACGACGGTCTTCTTCTGCTTGTCCCAGAGCACGGGCACGGAGACCCGACCGGTATAGCCGGGCGCGGCCGCTGCATAGATCTGGTGGAGATAGTCGGCGCCGATGATCGGATCGGCTGTGACGCCGGGGCCGGGCGCGAAGGTCCAGCCGTTCTCGGCCATCAGCCAATGGGTGACCGACAGGCTGACCAGGTTCTGCAGGCCCTTCAGCTCGCGGACGATGGTGGTGCGATGCGCCCAGGGGCAGGCACGCGCGACGATCAGGTGATAGCGCCCGGCTTCCGCCTTGAAACCACCCTCGCCGCTCGGCCCGGGCGAACCATCCGCGGTGATCCAGTTGCGAAAACCGGCTGCGGCGCGCCGCATGCGGCCCTCGGCGTCCAGGGTCCGGCTGTCGTCATCGTGCCAGACGCCATCGATCAACAGGCCCATGCGTAGTCTCCCGGTCGGCTACCGCAGCCGCTAGGGTTCATGTAGTCGCGCAGGCGGCTGCCGCATCTTGCATTTCTGCAGTGCTGGACTTCAGCGGCGGTTTTGACCGAGGCGCCCCTGCGCGCCGGGCGTGAACCGGCGGCGGCACCAGGCCGCTCCCGCGTGGCGTAGACACATTCCGCAATGCGTGGACAGATTTTGCGACAAAGCGACGGAAGCCGTCCGATTGCCCGGACAGTGCACCTTTCTCGTTGCGGCGTTCCGGCCAAAACAATGCAACCGTCATCATGACGGGCGCGACGCGCGCAACTCCGCAGGCCAAGCCCAGCGGCCTGCCGAACGAGACATCCCTGGGGGAGGCAATGAACCAACATTGGCGAGACGCGTCGAATGGCCAGAGAGCCGACGACACGGCCCTGTCACCGTCGACGCGAGCGGGATCAGGGGCGGAGCTCGCCATGAAGCTGCGACTGACGTCGCTTGCCCTGGGCTGCTCGACCAGCAAGGAGCTCTGCGCACGTTTTGCGGCCGTCAATCCGGAGACGGCGTTCACCGTGCAGAACGCCTATAAGTGGGTGCGAGGCAAAGCGACACCGCGGCTGTCGAGCGTCTATGACGATTGGGCACGCATTCTCGGCGGCGGGCTTGCCGCCTCCTTCGTCGCGGCCTCTTCCTTCGACGAGTTCGCCCAGACGATCCGCGGACACCTTCCCGTCCCGGACGCCGCGCTCGCCAAGCTGCGCCTGGATCACCCGACGCCGCCGCCCCTGACACCGCCGGTGGGCGAGGCCTCCGCCAGAACGGTGGTGCGGCAGCCATCATGGCGGCCGAACCATTGGCTGGCCGGGTGCTACCTGGTCATTTCGCTGTCCTGGTCACAGGCGGAGATGGGCAACCTCATACTCGGCCGCGCGGAGATCACGCCCGCCGATGGCGACGACTTCGCCGTCCGCTACACCGAGAGCCTGTTCGGCCAAGACATCACGATGAGCGGCCCGATGCTTTGCGACGGCCGCACGGCGCAGGCGGCATTGCGCTGCAGCTTGAGCCTCAGGACCTATTTTCTCGCGCTCCGTGCGCCCTCCCCACCGGCCAATGTCGTCGGCGGCATCCTCAGCGGCGCAGCCCTCCACGACTTCGAGGCACGTTCGATGGCCGGGCGCGTCGTCCTGATCCGCGATCATCTGGACCGACGCGATCCGCCCCTGCGGCAAGGTTATCTCGCGGCATCGCCGGCTCTCCTGGACGAGCAGATCGGCCATCTCGGCTACGTCGACCCCCCCGGGCGCATGGCCGCGACAACGCAACTGCTCGCCCTCATCCAGGCGACACCGGTGCAGGGCCTGCTCGAGATGCCGCCCGATGCCCTGGGGGCGCTCGGCCTGGACTTCGATCGCATCGCCCCCGGCGGAACACGCGCCAGCCCCTGACGGCCGCGTGCCTGGCGCTGGTCTCGACCTCAACGCGCGGCACCGCCGCCGGCGCCCTTTCCGATGGCGCGCAAGGCGACGCCGGCGAGGACATCCTGCTCGATCATTTCGAGCGAGCGGCCGCGCGTCTCCGGCACGAAGCGAATGCAGACGCCGAACGCCACCAGGCAAACGACCAGGAACAGGCCGATCACGCCGGCCAGGCCGATCCATTCGACCAGCGAGAGAAAGGTGAGCGCGACCAGCATGTTGAACAGCCAGCTCGTCGCCGAAGCCACGGCGATGCCGGTTTCGCGAATGGCGGACGGAAACAGCTCCGCCATGAGCACATAGGGCAGCGCTCCCAGGCTCATCGCGAAGGCCATGATATAGACGCCGAGACCGGCGAGGCCGACCCAGGGCCAGTCGCTTAAGGCCGCGGCCACCACCGCCGCCAGGCCGACGGCCATCACGGCGGAGCCGACGATCAGCAAGGGGCGGCGGCCGACGCGGTCGACGAGGAGCAGCGCCGCCAGGGTCGCAGCAAAGTTGAGCAGGCCGAGGCCGAAGGTCGCGGCCAGCGCCGCGGTTCCGGCCGAGAAGCCCAGGCTCTGGAAGATGCGCGGTGCGTAATAGAGAATGCCGTCGATCCCGCTGAGGTTCTGCAGCACGAACAGGGCGCTGCACAGGACGAGCACGGCGCGCGTGCTGCCGAGCGGGATGACCGACCGCACCGTCGCGCTGCGCCCGGCCGCCGGACAAGGCACTTGCGCCATGTCGGCCTCGAGATCCAGCATCCTGGCCGCACGGTCGTCGACCACGCGCCCCCTGGACCGCAGCCAGCGCGGGCTCTCCGGCAGGATCATGACCACCACGAGGCCAAAGGCCGCCGGCACGATCCCGAGCCCCAGGATCACGCCCCAGGAGGCCCCGGTGAGCCCAAGCGGCGTTCCGTAGGCGATGAGAATGCCCGTGGTGATGGCGAGCTGGAACAGCGCGACAACGGCACCGCGGCGGCGCGCCGGCGTGATTTCGGCGGCATACATGGGCGTGACCATCGACGACAGCCCGATCGACAGGCCGACCAGAACCCTTGCCGCGATCAGCCAGCCATAGGGCGGCGTGGCCAGCGTGATGACGAAGCCGGTGCCGGCGAGGATGAAGGCGATCAGCAGCGCCAGGCGCCGCCCATGCCTGGCCGACAACGGTCCGGCGACGACGGCACCAATAAAACTGGCCCCTGGAAGGCACGCCACCAGCAACTGCTCCTGGATGACGTCGATCGTGAACTGTTCTTTGAGGTGATCGAGCACGCCGGCGATCGAGGCCGTGCTGTATCCGAACAGAATTCCAGAAAATGCCACCATGAGCATCACTAGAACCATCGCAATTGCGCGCATGTTTTCCACTTTCTTCCGACATCTTCCAGCATCAGCTGATAATGCTGATATCGGCATCACACAGATAGCTGTAAGACTATTTCCGGCTGCGATATAGTTCACGCCGCCAGGTATTCCCAAATATTTTTGGGAGCCGTCGAAATGAACAGTGAGTATAGAACGATGGCCACGGACGATTCCGCCACGCTCAACCCTCAGCACCTGCGCCCCAATCGACTTGCGATCGATGGTGGAACACCGGTCCGCGCGGAGCCGCTGCCCTGGGAGCTGCCGGGTGCGCAGTGGATCGGCGAGGAGGAACGGGAACTGGTGGAACGTGTCGTCCTGGCGCGAAGCCCGTTCCGCTTTTACGGCCCCGACCCGCAGCATATGGTCGATACGTTGGAGCAAGAATGGTGCGCCATGTTCGGCCACCGCCACGCGCTCGGGGTGTCGTCGGGCACGGCCGCACTCGCCATCGCGGTTTCCGCCCTGGACATCGGCCCGGGCGATGAAGTGCTCATCCCCGGCTATCTCTGGGTGAGCTGCGTGGCGGCGGTGGTGCGCGCCGGCGCGATCCCGCGGCTGGTCGATATCGACGAGACGTTCTGCATCGATCCCGTCGATCTCAGACGCAAGATCGGCCCGCACAGCCGCGCCGTGCTCTGTGTCCATATGAGCGGCGCGCCCGGCCATATCGAGGAGATCGCGGCGATCTGCCGCGAGCATGGCCTGAAGCTGATCGAGGATTGCGCGCAGGCTGCCGGCGGCAGCCAGAACGGGCGCGCGGTCGGCCGGTTCGGCGATATCGGGATCTTCAGCTTCCAGCTCAACAAGAACATGACGTCAGGCGATGGCGGCCTGATCGTCTGCGAAGACGACGCCCTGTTCCGGCGGATCGTCGCCCTGCACGATCTCGGCTATCCGCGTACCGCAGCGGGGCGTCTCGACACCTCGGACGAGGCCTGCCAGCTCTGGGGCATGGGCGCCCGCATGTCCGAGCTCGCCGGCGCCATGGCGCTCGGCCAGATGCGCAAATTACCCGCCATCACCGCGGCGATGCGCTCGGCCAAATGGCGGATCAGGGGGGCCCTGGCGGGCGTTCCGGGGCTTGAATTCCGCAATGTGCCGGATCCATCAGGCGATACCGGCCCGGTCCTGTTCATGCTGCTGCGCGACGAGGCGACCGCCGCGCGCTTCGTCGCGGCGCTGCGTGCCGAAGGCATTGTCGGTCCGCCCGGCAGCCTTGTCTGCATTTCCACCCGCGAATGGGGACTGCATTGGTATTCGAACATCCCCAGCCTGGTGAACCGCCGCTCCAATGCCCGTGACGGCTTCCCCTGGTCGCACCCCGCGAACGCCTTCGCGGCGGACTATCATTACGGCCACGGCGCCCTGCCGGCCTGCGACGCGTTCCACGCCAGGGGCGCGCTGATCACGATCGGCTCGGTCCTGACCGAGGCCGACGTGACCGACATCATCCTGGCCATCCGCAAGGTCGCAAGCACTCTCCAGTAGTCCGCCGGCTCACCAACAATGGAGAGGCACGCATGATCTATTTCGTCGCCGCGATCGCCGGAATTGCCGGCTTCCTGTTCGGCTTTGACGAGGGCGTCATTGCCGGCTCCCTCCACCTGCTGCGCGGGGAATTCAACATCACCCCCTTCAGCGAGGGGCTGATGACCGCGGCCGTGCCCCTAGGGGCGCTGTTCGGCGCCCTGGTCGCAGGCCGGGCGGTCGAGACATCAGGGCGCCGGGCGCTCCTGCTCGTCGCCGCCGTCCTGTTCGCGGTGGGCGCCCTCCTGTCGGCGCTGATCGTCGCCGTGTGGATGCTGAGCGTCGCGCGCCTGCTGCTCGGCATCGCGGTCGGCATCGCGGCACTTGTCGCCCCCCTCTATATCGCCGAGAGCGCGCCTCCGGCCCGGCGCGGCATGCTGGTGTCGATCTACCAGCTGGCCATCACGCTGGGCATCCTGGGCGCCTATCTCGTCGGTTATGCCTTCTCCGAGTCCTGGCGGACGATGTTCCTGTTCGGCGCCCTGCCCGGCATCGCCTTGTTCGTCGGCATGTTCGTCCTGCCGGATACGCCGCGCTGGCTGGCGATGAAGGGCCGCTCCGCGGAGGCCGGCGCGGCGATTGCCCGGATCCGCGCCGTCGCACCCGAGAGCCCGGTGGTAACGGCCGAACTGGCGGAGATCGCCCGCATCGCCGAGGCCGACCAGCACAAGGGAACCTGGTCCGACCTGTTCGGCCCGGTGATCCGCCCGGCCCTGGTCGTCGGCATCGGATTGTTCCTGCTGCAGCAGCTGAGCGGCATCAATGCGGTGATCTATTATGCCCCCGTCGTCTTCCGCGAAGCCGGTTTCGGCTCGGCATCGACACAATTGCTGGCGACCGTCGGCATCGGCATCGTCAATGTCGCGATGACCGTCGTCGGCATGCTGTTGATCGACCGTATCGGGCGCCGCAGGCTTCTGCTCATCGGATTTGCCGGCACCACACTGAGCCTCGGCATGATCGCCATCGCCGCGGCGACCGACGCGGCCGCGCTCGACGTTCTCGCGCTGATTGGCCTGGTGCTCTACATCGCCGCCTTCGCCGCCAGCATCGGCCCGCTGCCCTGGGTCATGATGTCGGAGATCTTTCCCTTGAACGTCCGCGGCATCGGCATGAGCGTCGCCTCGCTGGCCAATTGGACGTTCAACTTCATCGTCGTCTTCTCCTTCCCCCTGCTCGTTTCCTCCATTGGCCTCGGCGGCGTCTTCGCCATCTACGCGGTGGCCTGCGCGGCCGGCATCCTCTTCACGCTGCGCCGCGTGCCTGAAACCAATGGCGTGGCGCTCGAAGAGATCGAGCGCCATCTCCGGTCCGGCCGGCCGTTCCGCGAGCTTGGAACGCAGCCGCCGGAGCCGGGCCATGGCGGCCTGCAGCCGAGCTATGCCGCGGCCGGCGCGGACAAGGCGGCCAGCCGATGAACGCGGCCCCGACCGTCGAACACCACGATGCCGAAGCGCTGCTCGAGGCGATCATCGCCCTCAGCCCCTACCGCCGCGTGCTGGCACCGCTGCAGGTCGATATCACGCGCATCGCGCTGGCCAACCGGCAGATCAGCGGCGCGCTGGCGGCCGTGATCGGCCGCTCCGGTTTCACCGCCGGCGCGACCCTCCGCCGGCGCGACCTCGGGCCCGAGGCACGGACCTTCGCGGCCTTCCTCGACCATATCCACTTCGCCTCGCCACCGTTCCTCAAGTCGGTCGGCGAATGGCCCGTCGGAGGCCGCCGTGGCGAATGACATGGACTGCGACGTCTGCATCGTCGGCACCGGCGCCGGCGGGGGCCTTCTCGCCCACACGCTCGCCAAGGCGGGCTTGCACGTGGTTTCGCTGGAACAGGGCGACATGCTCGCCGCCGACTATTTCCGCACCGTGGCGCCGGCGGGGCCGGCGCGGGACTTCGGCATCGGCCCGGACACGGTCTGGCCGAGCGACCCGCATGACAGCCTGTTCGTGCACCCGCTGTTCGCCGACGGCAGCACCGGCTCGACCAGCCGCCCTGATGGTGGCTTCCGCCATTTCCAGATCCTGGCGGTCAACGGCCTGCAGAATCTCTGGAACGGCGTCAGCGTCCGCTTCTCGGAGGCCGATTTCGCCGGCTGGCCGATCGACTATGCCGCGCTGGCCGGCGACTATGCCGCCGTCGAGCGCCTGATCACCGTCTGCGGCACGACCGAGAACATCCCGGAACTGCCCGACGGCCATTTTGTTGCCCCCAAGCCCCTGCGGCCGGCCGACCGGATGATCGTCGGCGCGGTGCGGTCGCTGAACGAGCCCTATTCGCACGCCATTGCCAATCGCAAGGCGATCAATACCCGGCCGGGAATGGCCAATTCATGTACTTCGACCGGCATCTGCACCTCGGGCTGTCCGACCGGGGCGATGTACAAGTTCTCGACCCATCTCCTGCCGGAACTGGCCCTGCTGCCCAACTACGAATTGCGGACCCATGCCAAGGTGGCCCGGCTGACGCGCGACACCGGATCGCGCCGTGTCTCGGGCGTCGACTATGTCGATACCCGCAGCGGCGAACAGCGCACGCTGCGCGCCAGGATCGTCGTGCTCGCCGCCGGTGCGCTGGAGAGCCCGCGCATCCTGTTCAATTCCGCTGACGAGGCGTCGCCGACGGGCTTGGGCAATCGCAACGGTCAGCTCGGACGCGGCCTGCAGGACAATCCGAAAGCGGTGCTGTCGACCTCGCTCTGGCGCCTGTGGGGCAAGCGGCGCGACTACGACATCGGCTATGGCGACCTGTTGATCCTGTTGTCGCGGGGACGGCTGCCGGACGGATCGTCCTTCCCGTTCATCGGCCATGCCATTCACGGCATTCCCGATGTTCCGCACTACCTCACCGGTCTCGCGCCGTTTCCGGCCTTCGCGAAGACGCCCTTGGCACGGGCCATGTTCAACAGCTACGTCACGCTCGGCCTGTTCTGCGCGGGCGAAGCCACGCCTGGAAACCTGGTGCGGCCGGGAACCACATTCGACCGCTACGGCATCCGCCAGGTTCACGTCGATTTCACCGTGCCGCCGAAAGCCGAGCTGCAGATGCAGTCCATGATGGATTGGGGCAAAAAGGT
This sequence comes from Phreatobacter stygius, assembly GCF_005144885.1. Lineage (NCBI taxonomy): Bacteria > Pseudomonadati > Pseudomonadota > Alphaproteobacteria > Hyphomicrobiales > Phreatobacteraceae > Phreatobacter > Phreatobacter stygius. The sequence goes on along the minus strand of NZ_CP039690.1, from coordinate 6,072,594 downwards.
CCTGCGCAGGGCCTCGTCGACACTCGTCCACGCCAGCCGCGACAATAGCGGAACCGGCATTCATTATGCCGGCACCACCGCGCTGTCGGGCGATCCCTCGGCGGGTGTCGTCGACGCCAACCTGCGGAGCCACGACCTCGACAATCTCTTCATCTGCGACGGCGGGGTCATTCCCCTGCTGCCCGACAAGCACCTGACCCTGACGATCATGGCGCTGTCCCATCGTCTCGGTCAGCACATCGTGCAAAGGGTCCGTGCGCAGGATTTTCAGGCGGCTTGAGGGGGCTGGGCCGCGACGCCCCAGCGCACTGCGGTCGAATAGCAGGATGGGCGCACGGTGCCAGGCCCGGACGCCCGTCCAAGCGGCCGCCTCATTACGGTGACACGTACCTATTTCCCTTTTCTGTGGATCATGCCAACCTTACGGCATGTCCCGCCTCGCCCGCATCGTCGCCCCGGGTCTTCCACATCACGTGACGCAGCGCGGCAATCGGCGCCAACGCGTGTTCTTTGAGCCCGATGACTACGCGCTTTACCGCGATCTCCTAGCGCAAGCATGCAGGAAGGCAGATGTCGCGGTCTGGGGCTACTGCCTGATGCCCAATCATGTTCACCTCATTCTCGTGCCGGATGCGTCAACCGGCCTAGCGCGCGCACTTAGCGAGACCCATCGACGCTATACCGCCTATGTCAACGCCCGGGCGCGGCAGACCGGACACCTGTTCCAAGGGCGTTTCGGTTCGGTCGCGCTGGACGAGGACCATCTCATGGCGGCGGCTCGTTATGTATCGCTCAATCCGGTACGAGCTGGGCTTGTGGCAAGCGCCCAGGACTGGCCGTGGTCGAGCGTGCGGGCCCACCTCGACGGACGGAGCGACGGCCTCGTCGACATCCACCCACTCCTCAATCGTGTCGGCCGCTTCGCCGATCTGATCGAGAGCGAAACCGATCCCGCACAGACTGCCGCGTTGCGCGCCGCCGAAACGATCGGTCGCCCGGTCGGCTCCAGCGCCTTCCTGCGGGACTTGGCCGCCCGCCTCGGCCGCCAGATCGAACCGAAAAAACGCGGCAGAAGGCCCAGGACAGCGGACGAATAAATAGGGTTTTAGGTACGTGTCACCGTAATTCGAGGGCCCGATAATTGGAGTGCACCCCTTCAATGAGACAGTCGAATTTAAGTGACAGTGGGCATGGGTTGGGGAGTTCAGTCGGATCGAGGGATGGAAAGGTCAGCTTCGAATTCGGTTGGGGGTTTGTAGGCAAGAGCGGAATGGAGCCTCTGGCGATTATAGGTTGTCTCCAGGAACGCGCCGATATTGCGCCTGGCTTCGTCGATTGAGGAATAGGTGTTTGCGTTGACCTCCTCCTTCTTCAGGGTCTTGAAGAAGCTTTCGGCTTTGGCGTTGTCGTAGGGATTGCCGGGCGCGCTCATGCTGAGACGGACAGCATGGTCATGGAGGCGCTTGGTGTAGTCGGCGCTGGCATATTGGGCGGATTCAAACGGTCGTCGCAACACTCTGAAGTTGGAGGTTGCGATGAGCATCCGAAAGCGGCGATCGGCACGGTCTGGACGAGCGCCATTACCTTCACCAGGACGGCCGCCTTTGGCGGGGCGCGATGAACAGATTCGATTCTGGCGGGCGATCGCCGCGGGGCTGAGCAGCGAAGATTGGCCTGCTGCCGGTTCCGTGGACACGTTCCTAAGCTAAATTCGCTTGGTTTTCGAACTCCATCGGACTGAGATAGCCGAGCGTCGAATGACGCCGGCGTGGATTGTAGAAGCGTTCGATGTAATCGAACACGTCAGCCTTGGCCTGATCGCGCGTGCGGTAGACCTTGCGAGCCGTACGCTCGGTCTTGAGCGAGGAGAAGAAGCTCTCCATTGCGGCGTTATCCCAGACGTTTCCGGAGCGGCTCATCGAACAGATGACGCCATTATCGGCCATCAGACGCTGGAACGGCGCGCTGGTGTATTGGCTGCCCCGGTCGGAGTGATGCAGCAGGGCGTCGGGCTTGCCCCGGCGCCAGATCGCCATCATGAGCGCATCGGTGACGAGTTGTGCCATCATCGACGCGTTCATGGACCAGCCAACCACCCGCCGCGAGAAGAGGTCGACAACCGCGGCCACGTAGAGCCAGCCTTCGGCCGTCCAGACATAGGTGAAGTCTGCCACCCACTTCTGGTTCGGCGCCGATGCCTGGAACTGGCGATCGAGCAGGTTTGACGCGATGCCGACGCTGACCCGCTCCCCCGTATCAGGGGGAAGGCCACGGCGCCGCGGCCGAGCGCGAAGAGCTTGACCGTGCATCAGACGTTCGATCCGGTGGAGCCCGCAGGAAACGCCATCGGCGAGAACGTCATGCCAGACCCGGCGAGCACCATAGGTTCTGTCGCTGGCAACGAAGCTCGCTCGCACCTTCGCGCCGATCGCCTCATCGTCCTTGGCCCGCTGGCTCGGGGACCTTGTGAGCCAGGCGTAGAAGCCAGAACGCGAGACCCCGAGCGCCTCACACAACCATGCCGTCGGCCAGATCCCCCGATGTTTCGCGACGAACCCGAATTTCATATCGAGTCCTTCGCGAAGTAGGCCGCGGCTTTTTTTAGGATATCTCGTTCGGCCTTGAGCTTGGCAACCTCGCGTCTCAGCCGCTCGATCTCCAACTGCTCGGGCTTCATCTGGCCCTGGCCGGGGAACGCCTGCTGCGGATCGGCCACAAAATCCTTGGCCCATTTGCGCAGCACGTTCTCATGCACATCCAGGTCGCGCGCCGCTTGCGCGACCGCAACCCCGCGCTCCTTGATCAGCTTCACAGCCTCGAGCTTGAACTCCCGGCTGAACTTTCGTCGTTGCATAGGCCACCTCCGGCTTCACAGTTGACACCCAAACTCGGTGTCCGTGAAACCGGCAGCAGGCCAGATGCTGCTCTCGAAGCCGGAGTGTCGCAGCCTGTAGGAACCAGATGGTTCCGAAAGGCGGGCGGTATGCCACCAGCAATGTTCAGATCCTCGGCAAAGCCGCCTGGTCGTTACCTGTCATTGGTGGAGCGTGAAGAGGTCGCACTTCTTAGGGTGCAGGGCCATTCCATGCAGGAGATCGGGCGCCGCCTGAGGCGAGCCGCCTCGACAATCTCCCGTGAACTGCGGCGCAACGCAGCCACGCGCAGCGGCGGGTTGGAGTATCGGGCGACGACTGCCCAGTGGCATGCGGATCGATCGGCCCGTCGGCCCAAACCGACCAAGCTTGCGCTCAACACAACCTTGCGCACCTATGTGGAGGAGAGACTTGCCGGCGTCGTCGTGGCTCCGAGCGGCGTTTCCGTTCCAGGTCCTGCCGTTCCGTGGAAGGGCCGCCGGCATGGCCCGCGAAAGGATCGGCGATGGGCAAGGGCCTGGAGTCCGGAGCAGATTGCCCGGCGCTTGCCGATCGACTTCCCGGACGACAAGACGATGCGTATCAGCCACGAAGCCATCTATCAGGCCCTCTTCGTTCAGGGCCGGGGGGTGCTGCGCCGCGAACTGACGGCCTGCTTGCGAACAGGACGCGTGTTGCGGGTGCCAAGGGCGCGCGTCCGCAGGCGAGGCAAGGGCTTTGTCTCGCCCGAGATCATGATCAGTCAACGCCCCGTCGAAGCAGCCGATCGAGCGGTGCCTGGCCACTGGGAGGGAGACCTCATCCTCGGTCTTGGCAGCTCGGCGATCGGCACGCTGGTCGAGCGCACAACGCGCTTCACGATGCTGCTGCATCTGCCCCGCCTCGCGGGGCACGGCGAAGCTCCTCGCACGAAGAACGGGCCAGCGCTCGCGGGACACGGAGCTGAGGCCGTGCGCGATGCGATCGCGCGCACCATCATCACCTTGCCCGAAGAACTGCGTCGCTCGCTGACGTGGGATCAGGGAGCCGAAATGGCCCAGCACGATCGTCTCAAAATCGATGCGGGTGTCCAGGTCTACTTCTGCGATCCGCAAAGCCCATGGCAGCGCGGCACCAACGAGAACACCAATGGGCTGCTGCGTCAGTACTTCCCGAAAGGCACCGACCTGAGCATCCACAGCGCCGATGAGATTGCCGCCGTGGCAGCGGTCCTCAATGCCCGACCGAGAAAGACGCTGGGCTGGAAAACGCCGGCAGAGGCGCTTGACGCGTTACTGCCATGAGTGAACACAATCGGTGTTGCGACGACCGTTTGAATCCGCCTTGGACGCCTCTGTCGGAATGATGGATCAGGCTGTCGGGCGGCGGCTTGCGGTGGCGAAGGGCCATGTCGAGGGCTGCGAGAGCCAACTCGGCGCGCAAGTGCTCATCCAGCGCCCAGCCGACGACGCGGCGGGAGAAGGCGTCGAGGATGACGGCCAGATAGACGAAGGCTTCGGCCAGGCGGACATAGGTGATATCCGCCACCCAGATCTGATCGAGCCCCGTGGGGATGAGCGATCGGATCAGGTTAGGCGCGATGCGAAAGCCATGATGGCTGTCGGTGGTTCTGGGCACGAAGGCCTTGGTGCGCAGGGCGAGCAGATTGTCCTCGCGCATGAGGCGCAGCACCCGCTTGGCGTTCACCTCGATGCCCTGGCGCTTGAGCGTCGCGGTCATGGGACGGTAGCCATAGTGCTTGTGCGCGAGGGCGATGCGATGGATGGCGTCGCGCAGATCGGCGTCGGCTCTGGCCGGGGCTTTGCGCTCGAGGAAGCGATAATAGCCGGCGCGAGACACACGGCCGAGACGGCAGAGCTGGTCGATGACGGCGGCGCCTTGCAGGGTGCTGCTCCCGGTCATGGCTTGGATGACCGCGTAGAGCCGGGCACGGACGGTTCGGGCGTCTTGTCCGCGTCCAAGGCCTGCAAGGCACGTTGAAAAAAATCGAGGCCCGCCTGCTGCCGGCCAATGATGCGTTCGAGTTCGCCGATGCGGGCCTGTGCGTTGGCCAGGGCCTGCGCCTGATCGGGCGGAGACGGTTTGGCGGGCGCAGCCAGAGCGGCCGCCAGGCGCCGCGCGCGCAGACCAGGCTTGGGGCCGCGCTTGTGGCAGAGCCCGCTGGCCCCTTCCGCCCGCCACAACGCCCGCCAGCCATAGAGCACCTTGCGGCTGATGCCGAGGCCGCGAGCGACCGCCGCCAGCGTCTCGCCGGCTTCAAGCCGAGACATCGCCGCCTGCTTGAACGAAGGCGGGAAACTGCGTGTGGGAGTCCTGGGCTTGTCGGGCATTCAGCCTCCGAGCGCCCATGTCACCCTAATTCATTTGTCTCACAAATGGGGTGCAGTCCAGAATAGGCAAAATAGGGAATTAGGTACGTGTCACCGTAATTCCGTAATTCCAATCGCTGTATTCGAGAGCAGCCTCTGCAAATACCCATAGTCGATGAATACGGCGGTCTTCGACATCGGTCAGCTCCCCGGCACTATTTCTTGGCCCACGGACCGGCCTCCTGCCGGGCCTGTATTATGACGTCCCTTCGCAGCTTAATGGCCTCCTGAAGGGGATCGGCAGCGCTTGCAACAAAATCGAGCGATTGCGATACACTTACTAGTTCTGGCGTATATAGATAGGGCCCAGTCTCTTCGATCTCCGGGTCCTGCTCTCTTAGATGGTCTTTCGCCCTGCTCCAGAAACCCGGACTCTCTTTTTCAAAGGCATTCTTTGCTTGCTCGATTTGCGCTTGCGTAAATTCATCGACATGAGGCGCCGCTCCAATGTGAGACCATTCGGCTGGCAGGCCTAGTTCCGCGCAAAATTTGCAAACGACCGAATCCAGCAGTACCCACAGTACTCTTTGCGGATATTTTGCAGACCGTACAAACGACAAGTCTTCGAACGCCCGCTCCATTCGAGCCGACAATTTAAACCCCTCTGATTGATTACGATCAAGGCAGGCAAGGTATAATCTAAAATCCTTCCCGATGCCGGGATGCATACGCTCCGCTGCGGCAAGCGCCTCGGCGATTTGTTCCTTTGTGAAATGCTCTACAACACAACTACCGTGCATAATGGCACCTCTGCATATCTTGGTGGGTCGGATTGCATGGTCCAGCTGACCTGGTGACCTTCCTTGGTTTCTCTTCCAACCCATGAAACAAGTCGCAGGACCGCGGCGACGCCACTTCATGGCCAGGGGAGGTTACCAAGGCTCTCTTCTTGTAAGATGACACCAAATTCAATACTCCCGAAAGGCCCGCATCACCTGATCGGTCAGCGGCTTCATCAGATAGGAAAACGTCGTCCGGTCCCCGGTCCTGACAAACGCCTCCGCCGGCATGCCGGGGATGATCTTCAGGCCCTGGAGCTTCGCCAGCTCTCCCTCATCCACCGCGACACGGGCGGTGTAGAAGGTGATTTGCGACTGCTGGTCGCGCGCGACATCGGCTGAGAGGCGCACCACCTTGCCTTCGACTTCCGGGGTGGTTCGCTGCGGGAAGGCGGTCAGGCGGATGAAGGCGGACTGGCCAATGACGACATGGTTGATGTCGTTCGGCTGGATGCGGATCTCGATGACCAGGGCATCGTCGCCCGGCACGATCTGCATGATCGGCTGGCCGGCCTGCACCACGCCACCAAGGGTGTGATAGGCGAGCTGGTGGACATAACCGGTCTGGGGCGCGCGGATGTCGATGCGTTTCAGCTGGTCGTCGGCCGCGATGCGCCGCTCCACCAGTTCACCGATCTTGCCCTGCACTTCGCGCAGGTCGGTTGAGACCTCGCGCCTGAGCTCCTGCTCGATCTGCAGGATCTGCAGCTCGGCCTCGGCGATCCGGCCTTCGGCGCGGGCGCGCTCGGCGACGAACTGGCCGACCTCGCCGGCGAGCCGGGCCGCCTCGCGCTCCAGCTCGACCATGCGGGTGCGCGGCACCAGGTTGCGCTGGAACAGGCCGCCGACATCGACCAGCTCGCGCTGGATCAGCTCGACCTGCTTGCGCCTTGCGGCTTCCTGCGATTGCAGGCCGAGGATCTCCTCGCGGATCTGGGCAATGCGTTCGGCCAGTTGTTTGCGCTGGCCGTCGCGGGCGGCGAGGCGCGCCGAGAACAAGCGCCCCTCGCCCTCGAAGGCCCTGACCACGTCGCGGTCGTCGGCGACCGGTCGCAGCTCGTCCGGCAGGGCGAAGGCGAGACCATCGCGCTCGGCCTCCAGCCGGCCGCGGCGCGAATAGGATTCGTTCAGCTGCTTGACCACGACAGCCAGATTGGCGCGGGTGACGGTGTCGTCGAGCCGGATGACCAGGTCGCCTTCCTTGACCCGCGAGCCGTCGCGCACGCGGATCTCGCCAATGACGCCACCGGTCGGGTGCTGCACGGTCTTGACGTTGGAATCGACCACGACCGTGCCGGCCGAGACCACCGCGCCGGCGAGCGGCACGGTGGCGGCGAGAATGCCGCTGCCGCCAACCAATAGCGTGACCACCAGCAGGCCGAAACGAACCAGCTGGCGGATCGCGCGATCCTGCTCGGCCGCCTCCGAGGCCTTGGCCGGCAGGGCGTCGGCATCGGGCAAGGCGATGGGTGCGGGACCAGTCATGGCGACCTTGTTCCCTTCGTCGGGGCGAGCACCTTGTTCAACACCTCGTCCTTCGGCCCGAAGGCAGCGACACGGCCATCCTTCATGACAGCGACCATGTCGACCGTCGTGATGGCGCTCGGCCGGTGCGCCACCACGATGGCAATGCCGCCACTGTCGCGGATGTGGCGGATCGCCTGGGTGACCGCCGCCTCGCCCTCGGCATCGAGATTGGCATTGGGTTCGTCGAGCACCACCAGAAAGGGATTGCCGTAGAGCGCGCGGGCGAGCGCCACCCGCTGGCGCTGACCGCCAGAGAGCGCAATGCCGCCCTCGCCAATGCGCGTCTCATAGCCGGCGGGGAGCTTGCGGATGACGTCGTCGGCGCCGGTGGCGCGGGCCGCCTCGACGATCGCCTGCGGATCGGCATCGGGCTGGAAGCGGGCGATATTCTCGGCGACCGTGCCGTCGAACAGACCGATATCCTGGGCGAGATAACCAATGAAGCCGCCGCGCGCATCGGCGCTCCATTGCGAGAGTTCGGCGCCGTCGAGCCGGAGCGCCCCCTGAGCGGCAGCCAGGAGCCGGCGAGTACACGCGCCAGCGTCGACTTGCCCGAGGCCGATGGCCCGATAATGCCGAGCGCCTGGCCGGCCAGCAGCGAAAAAGAAATGCCCTGGATGATCGGCTCCTGCGAGCCGGGCGCTGCGGCAAAGACCTGGTCCACCGTCAGCATGCGTTTCGGCGCCGGCAGCGCCATGGGCTCGGCCCCATCGCCGAGTGCGGCCATGGTCTTGCGCAGCCGCGCCAGGGCCTGGCGTGCCGCCACGAACCCTTTCCAATGGGCCACCGCCAGCTCGATCGGCGCCAGCGCCCGGCCCATCAGGATCGAGGCGGCGATCATGACGCCGCCGGAGACCTGGCCCAAAATGACCAGATAGGCACCGAGGCCAAGCATGGCCGACTGCATGAACATGCGGAAGATGCGCGAGATCGCGCCGTAATGGGTGACGACGTCGGAGGCGGCTTCATTGGCCTCCAGGAAACGGCCATTGGTCGTCTGGTAGCGGCGGACCAGCGCCTTCTGCATGCCCATGGCGACAATGGTCTCGGCGTTGCGCTTGACGCCCTCGGCAATGCCGCTGCGCGCCGCCGCCTCGCGCGAGACGATCGCGGTCGGCTCCTTGGTCGCCCGGTCGGTGAGCAGGGTGACGGCCAGGAGCACGACGCAGGCGACCAGCGCGGTCAGGCCGATCCAGACATGCAGCAGAAAGCACAGGCCCAAGAAGATCGGCACCCAGGGCAGGTCGAAAAAGGTCGTCGGCCCGAGGCCCGACATGAAGCCCCTGACGGCATCGAGATCGCGCCCCGGTTGCAACGCGTCCTGGCGCGACCCGGCGCGCACCGGGATCAGCACCATCAGGTCGAAAATGCGCGGCGCCAGGCGCCGGTCGATCGCCGCCCCGATGCGGGTCAAGATGCGCTGCCTGACGACGTCGAGCAGCCCCCTGGACCAGGAAAACGACGAGCAGCATGGCGGTCAGCCCGACCAGGGTCGGCACGCTGCGGCTCGCCAGCACCCGGTCATAGACCTGCAGCATATAGATCGAGCCGGCGAGCATCAGCATGTTCATCACGCCGGAGAACAGGCCAACCCAGGCGAGCGACTTGCGATAGCCCGACAGCACCTCCGCCAGGGGATCGTTCCGCGAGGCGGATAACGGAAGACCGCGCATGAATGCCTGCATTGCCGACCGCGAAGCCCCGGTCGATTCGCGTCATTAGATCATGTCCCAATTCTGCAATCCAGATGACGTCAATGACGGTTGAACAACCTTCCACAGATCGATTCAAAGTTGACGAAACAGGGTCGATTGGCCGGCACTCTCAGCGACTTCAGGCCAATCATCGCTACCGGCCTTGTCAGGCTGGCCATGCTCCGGCACATGCGGTGAAGCAGACAGCCATCGGCACGGATGGCCCAATGAGCTCACCAACAACCAGGGAATTCCGACCATGCCGATCGAGCGCGTAGGACTGACGCAGCGCTGGTGCGACGCCGCCATCTTCAACGGCATCGTGTTTCTTGCCGGCCATGTCGCGGAGAAGACCGCGGGCGACACGCTGGCCCGCCAGACCGAGGAGGTGCTGGCGCTGCTCGAAGAGACGCTCGAGAGCGCCGGCTGCACCAAGGAGGGCATCTTGAGCGTGCAGATCTTTGTGACCGACATCGCGAAAATCGGCGAAATGAACGCGGTCTGGGACAGGTGGGTGGCGCCGGGCCATGCGCCGGCGCGGGCGACGGTGGAGGCGAAGCTCGCCTCGCCCGGCTACGCGATCGAGATCACCGCGGTGGCGGCGAAGAAGGGGCTCTGAGCGCGCCGGCGCTCAACGCAAGCACGCCCGGCGCGAAGGCCGGGCGTGCGAAGGGTGGCGTTGCGGGCGGCTCATGCCGCCGCTCGGCCGGTCAGAGCCCGTTTGAAAATTCCGTCCAAGCAATTCGCCGCCGCTCGTCATCCCCGGGCTTGGCCCGGGGACCCACGCATTCACAACAGAACAAGTCGTGGATGGCCGGGACAAGCCCGGCCAAGACGACGTGAGACCTCGCTGGAACGCGTTCTCAAACGGCCTCTCAGGCCTTTTCGTATTCGGCGACCCAGGCTTCCGCCACTTCGGTGCCGGTGGCGAACCAGACGTCCGGGAAGGTGCGGATGAAGGCGATGAGCTCGCGCAACAGCGCAATGCGGCTCGGCCGGCCGACGATCTGCGGGTGGAAGATGATGTCGTAGAGGCCGCCCCATTTGTAGATTTCGCGGAACTCTTCCTTGTAGACGTCGAGCATATGCGCATTGGTGAAGATCGGCCGGGGGCTCTTCACCGAGAACAGCGCATAGGGCGCGTCGTCAAGGCTCCAGTGCCAGGGCAGTTCGACCGGGCCCTTGGAGCCGTCGGGCAGGATGTGGCGATAGGGGTTGATGTCGTCCATCAGCGAGGAGTTGTAGAGGAAGTTGTGTTTCTGCAAGAGCTTGAACAGGCCGGCCGAGACCTCGCCGGCGGGCGAGCGATAACCCTTGGGCACCACGCCGACAGTGCGCTTCAGCGCCTCAAGGCCCTTTTCCATTTCTTCGACTTCCGCCGCCGGATCATCGCTCACCCAGCGGTGGGAATAGCTGTGATGGCCAACCTCGTGGCCGGCTTTCAGGATCATCTCGACCCGCCCGGTATGGTTCTCGGCGGTCCAGCCGGGCACGAAGAAGGTGCCCTTCAGGCCTTCCTCTTCCAGCGTGTCGAGGATCTTCGGCACACCGACCTTGGCGCCATATTTGCCCTGGCTCAGCACGCCCGGGCGGTTGGCATTGTCAGGGTCGCGCGAGGTCCACAGCGTCTCCGCGTCGAAGTCGAAGGTCAGCATGACGGCGCAGCGCGCACCGTTGGGCCATTTGACGCTCATATCGTGCATGGGAGGGTCCTTTCAGGGCGAGTGGCTGATGGCGAGTGGCGAATGGGGATGAAGCGAAGCGTGTCGCGCGTGAACCCTCGCCCGCTTGCGGGAGAGGGTGGGCCGGAGGCCCGGGTGAGGGTTTGAAGAGGGCCGCCGATCATTTCCAGGGGAATGCACTGATAGCATTGACGCAACCACCCTCACCCGGCCGCTCCGCGGCCACCCTCTCCCGCGAAGGCGCGGGCGAGGGTTCATGCGCGCCCTTCCCCACTCCCCACTCGCTATTCGCTATTCGCCTCAGGCGGCGTATGGCGCGCGGCGGTGTAGCCGCCGTCGACGGGGATGACCGCGCCGGCGACGAAGGAGGCGTCGTCGGAGGCGAGGAAGGCGATGACGGCGGCCTGTTCCTCCGGCGTGCCGACCCGGCCGACCGGGGTCGGCTGAACCTGCAGGCGGATATAGTGCGGGTCCTTCAGGCGCTGGGCGGTCATCGGCGTCTCGACGACGCCGGGCGCCACCGCATTGACCAGGATGCCGTCGGGGGCGAGCTCGCCGGCGAGCTGGCGGGTGAAATGGGCGACGCCCGCCTTGGCGACCGCATAGGCCGTGGTGCCGGGATAACCGACCAGGCCGAAGATCGAGGAAATGTTGACGATGCGCCCACCAGGCTTCGGCAGATGCGGAACGATGGCACGGGTCACCCGCAGCATGGAATTCAGGTTGGTGTCGATGATCCGGTCGATCAGCGCGTCGTCGGAATCGACCAGCCGCCTGGAGCCGCCAATGCCGGCATTGTTGACCAGGATGTCGATGCGCCCGAAGGCTTTCAGCGCGGCCTGGACGATCGCCTCGCCGGCATCACGCGCGGTGATGTCGACAACCAGCGCCTCGGCGCCGATCGCGCTCGCCGTGCCGTTGACCTCGGCGATGACGTCGACCAGCAGCACGCGCGCGCCGTCGGCTACGAAACGCCGGGCGGTGGCGGCACCAATGCCGCGGGCGGCACCGGTGACGATGGCAACTTTGCCGGCAAAGCGTTTTGGATCAGGCAACGCGGCCTCCGTCGACTGGCAGCGCGACGCCGGTGGTGAAACCGGCGGCATCGCTCAAGAGATAAAGCACGGCTGAAGCCACCTCGTCGGCGGTGCCGAAGCGGTTCATCGGGTGCTGGGCCTTTTGGAAGGCCTCGGCCTCGGCCTGCGCCTCAGCGTCGCCGGCCTGGGCAATCGAGGCATAGGCCATGGCCGTGTCGATGGTGCCGGGGCAGACGCAATTGACCCGGATGTTCTCGAGCGCGTGGTTTTTGGCGAGGCTGCGGGTCAGCATGGTCACCGCGCCCTTGGACGCCGAATAGACCGAGAGCCGGGGCGAGCCGACAAGGCCGGCGGTGGAAGAAAACAGCACCACCGAGCCGCGGCCGACCTCGCGCATTTGCGGGATGAAATGTTTGGCGGCGAGCCAGCTGCCCTTCACATTGATGGCGAAGACCCGGTCGAATTCGGCCTCGTCGACATCGATGGCGATCTTGGCCGGGCCGACGACACCAGCGGCAACCGCCAGCAATTCGACCGGGCCGAGTTCGGCCCGCGCGACCTTCGCGGCGCGCTCGACATCGGCGGCGGAGGCGGCATCACCGGTGACCGAAACCGAGCCGGGGCAAAGCGCGGCGGTCTCTTTCAAGCCTTGCGGGTCACGGTCGAACAGGAGCACGCGCGCGCCCTCCTTCGCCAGCATGGCGGCGGCGGCGCGGCCAAGCCCGCCGGCGGCGCCGGTGACAGCTGCGATGCGGCCCTGGAAACGATCAGTCATGGTCTTTCCCACCGAGGTAGAATTCCTGCAGCTCTTCCATGGCGACGCCCTCGCCGACCGCCCGCTCATAAGCAATGCGGCCGCCGCGGATGACATAGATGTAGTCGGCGATATCGAGCGCCATGCCGACATTCTGCTCGACCAGCAGCAAGGTCAGGCCGAGCTCGCGCAACGACAGGATGGCCTCGGCGATCTCCTCGACCACGCGCGGAGCGAGCGCGGCCGAGGGTTCGTCGAGCAGCAGCATGGTCGGCCGCGCCATCAGCGAGCGGCCGATCGACAACATCTGGCGTTCGCCGCCCGACAACATGCCGGCATAAACCTTGCGGCGCTCGCGCAGGCGCTTGAAGCGCTGGTAGACGCTCTCCAGGTCCTCGGCGATCTCGTTGCGGTGCTTGCGCCGGTGATAGGCGCCCATCAGCAGGTTTTCCTCAACGCTCATGCCGGCGAAGACTTCCTTGCCCTGGGGCACCAGGGAGAGGCCGAGCGCCGAGCGCTGTTCGGCCGGCACCGGGTCGATATCTCGCCCCTCGAGCAGGATCTGGCCTTCCTGGACCTTCACCAGCCCGGCGATCGCCTTCAGCGTGGTCGATTTGCCGGTGCCGTTGCCGCCGAGCAGCGCCACCAGGCCGCCCTTCGGCACATGCAGGCTGACACCGTGGAGAATGCGGGTGCGGCCATAACCCGCGACAATGGAGTCAAGCTTGAGCACGGCGCTTCCATCCCGATCCGATATAGGCTTCGACGACGACCGGATCCTTCACCACCGCTTCGGGAAGCCCCTCGGCGATCTTCACGCCGGAATCCAGCACGACGACCTCGTCGCAGAGATCGCGCACGACCCGCATGACATGCTCGACCAGCAGGATGCTCATGCCGAACTCGTCGCGCATGCGGCGGATCAGCGTGATCAGCCGGTCGACATTGGGCGGCGACAGGCCGGCGGCCGGCTCGTCGAGCACGAACAAGGTCGGCTCGCTCATCATGCCGCGGGCAAGCTCGACCATGCGCTGCTGGCCAATGGACAGTGCCGAGACCGGATGCGGCGCGAATTTTTCCAGGTCGAACCAGGCGAGCAATTCACGCGCCCGCGCCCTGACCGCCTGCTCTTCCTCTATCGCCCGGCGGCGCAGGGTGACCGTGTCGATGAGGCTCGACTTCATCCGGATGTGATGGGCGAGCAAGAGGTTCTCTTCGACGCTCAGCGAATGGAACAGCCTGAGCATCTGGAACGAGCGCGCCATGCCGGCACGCGCACGCTTGTAGGACGGCTCGCCGGTGATCACCTCGCCGTTGAAGCGGAACTCGCCGAGGTCGGGCTTCAGCTCGCCGGTGACCAGGTTGACCATGGTCGACTTGCCCGAGCCGTTCGGCCCGATCAGGCCGACGATGCGGCCCTTGCCGACGGTGAGGCTGACATCGCTGACGGCGACGACGCCGCCGAAACGCCTGGTGATGTTTTTGGCTTCGAGAATGGGGGCCTCGAGAAGGGGCGTGACCTTGTCCATGATCAGCCCTCCCGCAGCCGCTTGATGCGGCCGACAATGCCCTCGGGCAGCACGGTGATGGTGATCACCAGCAGCACGCCGAAGATGAACATCTTGTATTCGGCGAAACGACCGAGGAATTCCGGCATGGAGGTCAAGAGCGCCGCGCCGATCATCGGGCCGATGAAGGTGCCCTTGCCGCCGACCACCATCATCGCCACCACGGTCGCCGAGATCCAGATGGTGAAATCGTCAGGCGTGACGCCGCGCAAGGCGTGCGCCGTGACCACGCCGGCGGCACCTGCCATGGCCGCGGACGCGACGAAGGCGGTGAGCTTGGCGCGCGTCGTATCGAGGCCGACGGCGGCTGCCAGCGTCTCGTCGTCGCGAATGGCGATCCATTCGCGGCCGAGCCGGGAATGGACGAAACGCCAGGCAATGGTCAGCGCGACGACCGCGACGGCGAGCGCCAGCCAATAATAGGACCTGAGGCTGGCGATCTCGAACAGGGTGACGCCGAAGATCGTGACCGGGCCGACCGGCGGCACGCTGAGGCCGGTCTGGCCGCCGGTGAACGAGGTCCATTGCGAGATGGTGAGATAGACGATGGTCTGGAAGGCAATGGTCACGATGGCCAGGAAGTGGCCCTTGAGGCGCAGCGCCGGCACGCCCAGGATCAGGCCGAACAGGCCGGCGACGCAGATGCCGGCCGGCAGGTTGACCCAGAAACTGGTGCCGAGGTCGCGCGACATGATGGCGGTGGTATAGGCGCCGATGCCGTAGAACGCCCCTTGCGCGAAGGAAAACTGGCCGCAATAGCCGGAGACCAGGTCGAGGCCGACCGCCAGGACCACGTAGAACAGGATGATCATGAGGACATTGACCTCATAACCGCCGAGCCCGAACGGGGCTGCGGCCAGCAGGGCAATCGCGACGAGAGCCAAAGCCAAATTCTTCATGACCGCTCCACCGCCTTGCCGAACAGGCCCTGCGGACGGAACAGCAGCACGGCGATGACCAAAACGAAGCCGATGATGTCGCGCATGCTGTTGGCGATATAGGCCGAGGTGAAGGACTCGGCGACGCCGAGCAACAGGCCGGCGGCGGCGGCGCCCGCGACATTGCCCATGCCGCCGAGGATGACCACGGTGAAGGCCTTCAGCGCGATCATGTTGCCGACCAGCGGGTGAACCAGGAAGACCGAAGACATCAGCAGGCCGGCGACGCCGGCGAGCGCCGCCCCGACCATGAAGGTGACCACGGCGACGCGCTCGACCCGGACGCCGCAGAGCCTGGCAACGGTTGCGTGCTGCGACATGGCGCGCAGGCTGCGGCCGGTCCAGGTGTAGCGCAGCACCAGGTAGAGCGCGGTGATCAGCACGACCATGGAGATCGGGATCAACAGGCGCTGCAAGGGCAGGAACACCGGGCCGATCTCGACCGGCACGTTGGAGAGGTTGGTGCGCAGCAGCTGGGGCTGCGGCCCGAGCGTCAGCAGCGCCGCGTTCTGCAGCGCGACCGCCAGGCCGAAGGACGAGATGATCGAACTCGTCGCATCGCGGTTCTTCATGGGCTTGTGCAGGATCGCTTCCGCCCCGAAGCCGAGCGCCGCCGAAAAGACCAGCACGAAACCGAGCGCCAGCCAGATCGGCACGCCGAACAGGGTGACGGCGGTGATGCCGGCATAGGCGCCGAGCATGTAGAACTCGCCATGGGCGAAGTTCACCACGCCCAGGATGCCGAAGATCAGGGTGAGGCCCACCGCGACCAGCACATAGGTGCTGCCGATGACCACGCCATTGGCGAGATATTGCAGGAATAGGTCGATATCGAACACGTGCGTGGTCCTCGGGCGGTGCCTCGCGCCGACAGGCGGAGGAGCGCCCTGCCCCAAAAAAATCAGGCCTTGCCGTCACGCCTGATGGCACCGGCCTGGTCAGGCGGTGCCATCGGCGCCCTGGCGGCTTTCAGGCCTCAGCCGGTCGGCGACAGCGAACGCCGGCCGTTGCGGACGATGGCGAGGAAGCAGCGGAAATCGACGCTGCCCTTGGCGTTGAAGGCGGCCGTGGTGCCGGCCGGTCCTTGCGCGATGGCGAAATCCTTCATGCCGGACTTCAGCATCTTCTGGATCTCGGCGCCGTCGGCCTTGCCGACCCGGCGCATCGCCTCGATGGCGATCGAGGTGGAATCGAAGCCGAGCGAATTGAAGGTATTGGCCTCGGCCTTGTGCTTGGCGCGGAAGCGGTCACCGAAGGCGCGGCCAACCTCGTTCGGCGTGGTGCTTTCGTAGAGCGTCGCGACCGCGAAACCTTCCGACGCCGGACCGGCGAGACGGATGAAATCGTCCGACAGCATCGAACCGGAACCGATGAACTGGGTGCGCAGGCCAACTTCCGCCGCCTGGCGGACGATATTGGCGCCGTCGCCGGCCCAGCCGCCGATATAGACGGCTTCAGGGCGCAGCGTGCGCAGCTTGGTGAGCATGGACGAGAAGTCCTGCTCGCCGGCATTGTAGCTTTCCTTGGAGACGATGGTGCCGCCCTCGGCGCCGGCCACCTTGGTGACCTGCTCGGCCAGCGTCACGCCGTAATTGGTATTGTCGTGGATGATCGCGATCTTGGTCTTCTTCAAGACCCGGATGATGTCCTGCGCGGTGCCCTCGCCCTGGCCATTGCTGTCGGGCCAGGAGCGGAAGAACCAGGGATCGCCGGGCGGGTTCTCGTCGGTCGCGACCGCGCCGGTCGAGCCGCCCGAGAGCATCGGCACCTTGTATTCACGGGCGACCTTGGCGCCGGCCGAGGCGACCGCAGTGGCATAGGTGCCGATAATGAAGGGCACCTTCTCGCGCTCGATCAGCTTGCGCACGGCGGTGACGCCCTTGGTCGAATTGCTCTCGTCGTCTTCCATGACGAGCTCGATCTTGCGGCCGAACACGCCGCCCCGGGCATTGGCCTCCTCCACCGCGAACTGCAGGCCGAGGATGATCTGATGGCCCTCGATGCTGGCCGGGCCGGACAGCGGCAGCATGCCGCCGATCTTGATCGGGCCGGTGTCCTGGGCCCTGACGATAGCCGGAGCGGCAACGCTCGCCCCCAGAATGGTGAGCATGTGACGGCGAGACAGTGGCGCCATGATCGTAGCCTCGGTTGGGAAGTTTATATTGTCTAACGATACGGTTATATTGATAACCTGCTACGGACCCAGGTACCTGTCAAACCCCTTTTTCTTGCTGCAGCGCACAAATCATGGGCAGCGGCGGGATGATTTCCAGGCAACCGGATGGCCCTTGCACCCGATTGCGATCTGCGACAATCATATCAACTAACAAGTCGATCGTATCTTTCCTCGATACGATAATGCGCCCTGCCGGCTTTTCGCACGCGGTTCAGCACGCTCGCGGACAGCCATCCAAGCCCAGGAAATGATATGTCCAAGCCGACCCATACCGTCACGGATGACGAGATCATCGCCATCGAGGGCCTTGCCGGCCAAGCCGAGATCCTGGTGGATCGCTGGGGCATTCCGCATTTGCGTGCCGACAACCAGGCCGACCTGTTCTTCCTGCAGGGCTTCAACGCCGCCCGCGACCGGCTCTGGCAGATCGATCTCTGGCGCAAGCGCGGGCTCGGCCTGCTCGCCCGCGACTTCGGGCCCGGATATCTCGCCCAGGACCAGGCTTCGCGCGCCTTCCTGTTCCGCGGCGACATGGCCAAGGAATGGGTCAGCTATGCGCCGGACGCTCAGGAGATCTTCCAGTCCTTCGTCAAGGGCATCAACGCCTATGTCGCGCTGACCGAGCGCGAGCCGGAACGCCTGCCGCCGGAATTCGCGCTGGCCAAGACCAGGCCCGAGCGCTGGCAGGCCGAGGACGTGGTGCGCATCCGCAGCCACGCGCTGACCCGCAATGCGCTGTCCGAAGTGCTGCGCGCCAGCATCGTTTCGGCCTATGGCGAGGCCACCGACCTCCTGCGCAAGAACCTCGAACCGCCTGTGGTCCCCGGCAATGCCGGCGGGATCGACCTGGCCGAGGTGCCGGTCGAGGTGCTGGACCTGTTCAAGCTGGCGACCGCCGGTGTGACCTTTTCCGACGCGCGGCTCGCCGCCAAACTCGACGAGGCCGACCATTGGGTGAAGCTGAACGAGCTCGCCGAGGTGGTCAGCGAACATACTTGGACCGGTTCGAACAACTGGGCCGTGGCGCCCGAGCGGACCGACACCGGCCGGCCGGTCATGGCCGGCGACCCGCACCGCACCCATGCCGTGCCGTCGCTGCGCTATCTGGTCCACCTGACCGCGCCCGGCCTCGACGTGATCGGCGCCGGCGAGCCGGCGGTGCCGGGCATTTCCATGGGCCATAACGGCACCATTGCCTTCACCCAGACGATCTTCGGTTCGGACCAGGAAGACATCTATGTCTACGAGACCGAGCCCGGAAACCCCGACCGCTACCGCTATGACGGCGCATGGGTCGACATGGAGATCGTCGAGGAGCGCTTCCAGGTCAAAGGCGCCGCCGACCAGCTGCGCCAGCTCCGCTTCACCCGCCACGGCCCAGTGATCTTCGCCGATGCCGGCAAGCGCCAGGCCTTCGCCATCCGCTCGGTCTGGTTCGAGCCGGGGGCCGCCGCCTATCTCGGCGGCCTGTCGTCGATGCGAGCCAAGACCTTGCCGGAATTCCGCTCGGCGATCCGCCGCTTCGCCACGCCCTCGCTCAACCACATCTATGCCGACATCCAGGGCACGATCGCCTGGCTGCCCTTCGGCATGACGCCGGTCCGGCGCAACTGGGACGGGCTCTTGCCGATCCCAGGCGACGGCCGGTTCGAATGGGACGGTTTCGTCGATCTCGACGACATGCCGCAGACGGTCAATCCGCCCTCAGGGTTTGTCGCGTCAGCCAATGAAGCGAACATGCCGGCGGCCTGGGACCACGACAAGACGCGGGTCGGTTACGAATGGCTGGAGAACAGCCGCGCGTTGCGCCTCGAAGAGGTGCTCGGCAAGCCCGGCAAACATTCGGTGACCGCCTCGCTGGCGCTGCAGGCCGACGTCATGTCCATGCCGGCCCGGCGTCTGCAGAGGCTGGTCAAGGCGATCGTCGCCGGCTCGGATACCGATCTCGCCGCCGCGCAGGCCATGCTCGTCGCCTGGGACAATGCTCTGCATGTGAACTCGGCCGCCGGCGCGCTCTCCGAACTCTGGTTCACCAGGCACCTGAAGCCGGCGCTGCTGACCCTCTTCGTGCCCGACCCGAAGCTGCGCGCGCTGATGGCGCCGGGCGACGTCGAGGGCATGCTGCAGGCGCTCGAACAGCCGGGCGCGCAGTTCGGCGCCGACCCTGCCGCCGGCCGCGACCGGATGATCGCGGAAACGCTTCGCATGGCCTATCGCGACGGCCTCGTCCGGCTCGGCCCGGCTCCCGAGGCCTGGCAATGGGGCCAGCTGCATCACGGCTATTTCGAGCACCCGTTGAGCGCCATTGCCGGACCGGAGGCGGCCAAAAGCCTGGACGTCGGCCCCCTGCCCAAGGGCGGCAGCGGCTCCACCGTCATGCATGCCGCCTACCGGCCCCAGGATTTCCGCGTCACCACAGGCGCCTCGGTGCGCTTCGTGCTGGATGTCGGCAATTGGGACGCGAGTTTCTGCATGAATGCGCCGGGCCAGTCCGGCGACAGCCGCTCGCCGCATTACCGCGACCTCGCGGTGCAATGGGCCAAGGGCGATTACGTGCCCTTCGTCTATTCACGCGCCGCGGTCGATGCCGCGACGGTGCAGCGGATCGCGCTGAGGCCAGCCGCGGCGGGTCGGGAAGCGGCTGCAGCAGGCTGAGCGGTTCCTGCGGCAGCCCGAACCCGAGGGATGCGCACGAGAATCTCGACGTCATCCCCGGCCGAGCGAAGCGAGGGGAAGGGGATCCAGGGGTTGCAGGGCTGAACCGCGATGCTGCGAAATCCCTCGACCGACATGCGCCGAAAGCGCGGCCTGTCGGCCTCTGGACCCCCTTCCCTCGCTTCGCTCGCCGGGGGTGACGTAGAGCGCCGTCCGCGCCTTCAGGTGCTGAGCGCGCGGGCGGCTTCGATGGCGAGCGGCGCGAAGCGCTTGCGGAAATCCTCCACCGACCATTCGCTGAGCGAACCGGCGATATGGACCGCGCCGACCGGCCGCCCGCCATTGTCGCGGATCGCCGCGGCCAGCACGATCTCGCCGATCAGCGCCTCTTCGACCGCGTAGGAATAGCCTTCGAGGCGGATTTCGCGAATCTTGTCCCAGACCTTGTCGATGTCGGTGATGGTCTTTTGCGTCATCGGCCGCCGCTCCGAACGGTCGAGAATGTCCTGCACCTGGTCATCCGGCAGCAGCGCCAGGCAGGCCCGCCCGCCCGACGAGGTGAAGGTCGGGATGCGCCGACCGGCGAGGGTTGCATAAAAGGTCTCGCGCTTGCTCTGCAGGCGGATGGCATAGACCACCGAGAGGTCATCGAACTTGCTGTCGAACAGGCTGAGGTCGACCCGCTCGCCGGCGAGCTTGCGCAGGTCCATGAGAACAGGCGTCGCCCGCTCGATCAGCGGATTGGAGCGCAGATAGTCGAAGGACCGGTCGAGGAACAGCCGGCCGAGGGTGAGACCGCCATCGTCGGCGCGTTCCAGATAACCACGGCTCAGCAGCGTCTGGCCAATGCGCTGGGCGGCACTCTTGTTGACCCCGGCGCTCGCCGCGATCTCACCGAGCGATTTCGGCTTGGGGCTCTGGGCATAAGCCTCCAGCACGTCGAGGGCGCGGGCGACCGATTGCAGAAACAGCCGCTCGTCGACCGGTGAAAGACGCCCGTTCTTGGTCATGGCCTGGCCCAGATTGCTGTTGCGGCCGGCGCGCGCATCAGGGCGATGAGCGCGTGAAGCCGATTTGTTGGGCAATTATGTCGCAGCTGGCAGGCCAAATCAACACGACCGTATCGAATATCGATACTATTTAGCCGATTTTGGACAGGCAGAGGCTACCATACCAGTCATGGCTGATCCGAAGCAGGATGCAAAGAGAGAACAGTTGCTTATCGCAAGCGGCTGCAACCGCGGCGAGATTGGGGAGCAGCGAGCGCGGCGCGCGTGAACCCTCGCCCGCCGGCTACGCCGACACCCTCTGGGCTAGCGGATGCACACATCTCTGAAAGGGACCTGAATTCGCCGCCCCTCAAGGCTTCGCACGAGAACCACGGATAGCGCATGCGCCGCCCTTTTTCGTCATGGCCGGCCTGGTGCCGGCCATCCACGCATTGCCTTGACCGCGGAAGACGTGGATGGCCGTGACAAGCACGGCCATGACGAAGCGAGGAACGGCGTGCCAAGCCGTCGATTGTCGAGATGTGTGAACCCTCGCCCTCTGGGAGAGGGTTATTTGGTCGCCCTCAAGCCTGCCCGCAGCCCTCAAGCCCGGCTGCGGCCCTCGCGCCCGGTCGCGCCGGCGAGCGTCTTCAGGTCGAAACCGCAGGCCTCGAAATCGGCCAGCGTCAGCGCGCGCGAGGCCGCCAGCACCCGGCGCGCCAGCATGTTGTCGGCCGGCTTGTTGACCGATTCGACGCCGAGAAACCGGCCATCCTTGAAACAGAAGATCGAGAAGCGGCCGTCGGCGACCTCGCCCTGCAGCACGCTATGGTCATGGCCGGCGGTCAAACCGGCCATTTGCAGCTTGCTGTCGCCCTGGTCGGACCAGAACCAGGGCACCGCCTGATAGCTGGCCGGCCGGCCGGCGAGCCGCGCCGCCACGGTGCGGGCCTGGTCGGCGGCGTTCTGCACCGATTCGAGCCGGATCAACCCGCCGGAAAAGCTGTTCGGATGGGCGGCGCAATCGCCGATCGCCGAAATGTCGGGATCGCTGGTGACGAGGTGCTCGTCGACCAGGATGCCGTTGTCGACGGCCAGGCCCGCCTCCGCCGCGAGCTCGACATTGGGCAGCACACCGATGCCGGCGACCACCAGGTCGGCCTTCAGCACCCGGCCGTCGGCAAGCCGCACGCCGGTGACGCCATCGGCATCATGCTCGATGGCGGCAACCTCGGCCTGGAACGAAAAATCCGTGCCCCAGCTCTCGTGCCGGCTCTGAAAAAAGGCCGCGCAATCCCGGCTGACGGCGCGCGCCATCAGCCGCGGGCCGGCTTCGACGACATGCACGCGGCGGCCGAGCTTGGCGGCGACGGCGGCAAGTTCCAGCCCGATGAAACCGGCGCCGATCACCACGATATCGGCTGAATCGGCGAGCTTCTTCTGCAGCGCGCGGGCATCCTCGATCGAGCGCAGATGGGCGACCTCGCCGCGTTCCGCGCCGGCGACCGTCAAGGGCCGGTTGCGCGCGCCGGTGGCGATGACCAGATGGCCATAGCCGTGGCGCGTGCCGTCGGCGAGCCGCACGGCATGGCCTGCCCGGTCGATGGCGACGACCTCCGCGCCTTGCACGAAGTCGATGCCGAGCTTTTCCAGGAAAGCCTGCGGCCGCAGCTGCAGGCCGGTCTCGTCGACGGCGCCGAGCAGGAAGGCTTTCGACAGCGGCGGCCGTTGATAAGGCACGCTCTGCTCCGCGCCGATCAGCGTCAGCTGGCCGTCATAGCCTTCTTCGCGAAGCGAGATCGCGGTCTGCAGGCCGGCCTGGCCGCCGCCGACGATAACGATGCCCGAGCTCATTGGCCGTTTTTCCTCTGCAAACCTTGCCTCTGCAAACCTTGCCGCGGCCCTGAGAGCCCGTTTGAGAACTCGATCCCGGGCAGTTCGCCGCCGCTCGTCATCCCCGGGCTTGGCCCGGGGACCCATGCATTCAAAACAGAACAAGTCGTGGATGGTCGGGACAAGCCCGGCCAAGACGACGTGAGACCTCGCTGGAACGAGTTCTCAAACGGTCCCTGACATGGCCCGCAAGCCGCGCCGGCGCCATGGCGTGGTCCGCAAGGCAGATCCGCATTTTGCTAGAGCTGCGCCTCCGCGACCTCCAGCACGATGCCGTCGAGGCTGTCGGACATTTCGATCTGGCAGGCAAGCCGGCTGTTCGCCCGCCGCGGCGCGGCGGTGGCGCCGAGCATTTCGTCCTCGGCCGGTGACACCGGTGCGATCCGGCCGAGCCAGGCGTCGTCGACATAGACGTGGCAGGTGGCGCAGGCCATGGAGCCGCCGCACTCGCCGATGATGCCGCGGACCTGGCTGCGCAGCGCCGCCAGCATGGCGCTGTCGCCGGCTCGCACCGCGAGTTTGACGCGCCGGCCATCCGGCTGGACGAAGGTGATTTCAGGCATGACGCTCAGGCCGCCTTGACGCGGAGCGGCAGCGTCTTGAGGCTGCGCAGATTGTTGTTGAGGCCGCGGGTCGGCGCGCCGGCGAGCGTCAGTTCGCCGACCCGTGCCGCCATGGCCTTCAGCACCGCCTCGCCTTCCAGCCGCGCGATCATCTGGCCAATGCACATGTGGATGCCCGTGCCGAGCGCCAGGTGGCCCATGGTGGAGCGCATCAGGTCGTAATCGTCGGGGCGCTCCCAGAAGTCGGGATCGCGGTTGGCCGAGGCCAGGATCATCAAGACCTTGCTGTCGTTTTCGATCAGCGTGCCGTCGACCACGACGGGACGCATGGTCTGGCGGCAGACATTCTGGATCGGCGTTTCGAGCCGCATCGCCTCTTCGAGCGCGGCGCGCGCCCGGGCCGGGTCCTCGCGCAGGAGAGCCCATTGGCCGGGATCGCGGGCGAGGTACCAGAGCGCCGCCGAAATGCTGCTGGTGGTGGTGTCGAGGCCGCCGCGCAGGAAGGAACGGACCAGCAGCGGCGCGATGTCGGGTTCGATGTCGCCGGCATCGGCGGCCAGGAAGATCTTTTCGCCGAAGCCGCCCGGCACCAGGCTCTCGCGCCTCATGCTGTCATTGTACCAGTCGGTGATCGCGTCGGCGCGGCGCTGGGTCGCCTCGTAACGGGCGTTGCGCGGGCCCTGGCCGTCGAAATTCAGCTCGCCGAGCAGGAACAGGTTGGCCCGCCGCTCGGGCGACCATTTGAGGCCGAGCGCGTCGGGAAAGGTCTTGGCGACATAGGTCTCGGCGAGATCGTCGACGCCGCAGAACTCACCCCGCCCGACCAGCTCGACGACGAGCCGGTCGGCCTCGCGCTCGAATTCCTCGCGCCATTGCCGGATGACCGCGGGCGACAGGATGCGCTGCAGCGCGGTGCGCACCTTGGTATGCTGGGGCGGGTCGACCTCGACGATCGGGCTGCCGGGCCGCCAGGCATCCGGCCGCCTGATGTCGCCGAGGCCGGAGCCGCCGGTGGAGGAAAAGGTCTCCCAATCCTTCAACGCCGGCTGGATGTCGCGATGCCGGCCCATGACATAGACGCCGTAGCGGCTGAGAAAGGCGACCGGGCCGGCGCCGCGCACTGCCGCATGCATGGCGAAAGGCTCGTTCAACACCGCGTCGGCATAAGGATCGACATCGATGACCGGGGCCGGCTTGCCGGGGAGGTCACCGGTTGCTGGTTGGGTCATCTCTTGCTTCCCCTCATGGATGGCGCGGCCAGGAAGGCCGGCCGGCGTCCCAAATCATGGCTCGAATGCCCGTATCGTCAGGCAATATCGACGTATTGTCATGAATGCTAGCGGCCCAATTCCAACCCTGTCAATTCGGCCGGGCCGCCTTTTCCGCAGGGCCGGCATGACATGCGCGACGGCAGGCGGTCGGGCGGCGGAATCGAAGACGATCATGCGGCATGGTGGATCATTCGGCGCTCCGGCCTTCCAGCAGGTCGCGCTCGCCGCCGAGCGCGGCCGCGATGAATTCGGTGAAGGCGCTGACCCGGCCGGTGCGGCGCAGGTCCTCATGGGTCAAAACCCAGAGATCGGTCGCCATGGCGGCAATGGGCGCGCCGATGCGGCTCAGCCCGGCCGTCCGGTCGCCGAGATAACAAGGCAAGGCGGCGATGCCGAGGCCGGCACGGGCGGCGTTGCGCAGCACGACGAGCGAATCCGCGCGCAGCGCAATGGATGCGCCGGGCAAGGTCTGGCGCATCCAGCGCGCGATCGTCGATGTCGCGAGGCTGTCGTCGGGCGCGAGCCAGGGCTGGTCCGTGAGATCCCCGGCCGGCTGATACGCCGCGTAAAGCGCGAAAGCGATGCCCGAGATGCGGCGGCCGACCAATGCCTCGGGCGGATCGCTCGCCGGGCGGATCGCCACATCGGCATCGCGCCGTGTCAGATTGGCGAGCGCATTGGCGGTGGCGACCTCGATCAGGATGCCCGGATGCATCTGGCGGAACCGCGCGATCAGCGGCGGCAGGACCGAGGCCATCAGCGTGTCCGTCGTGGTGATGCGGAGCGTGCCTTCGAGCCTGAGGTCCTGGCCGGCGAGCCGGCGTTCGAGGGCTGTCACCGTCGCCGCCATGGAGCGCGCGGTCGCCAGCAATTCCTCGCCGCCGCCGGTCAGCGCATAACCGGTCGGCAGGCGGTCGAACAGGCGTAGGCCAAGCCGCTGCTCGAAGGCATTGACCCGCCGCAGCACCGTCGTGTGGTTGACCCCGAGCGCGCGGGCAGCACTCGCCAGCGACCGGGTATCGGCCACCGCCAGGACATAACGCAGGTCCTGCCAGTCGATCGGCTTCTGCATCGGCGCGGGGCCCTCGCGTTTCGGTCGCCGGACGAGCCTAGCAGCACACTGTGCAAATTTGCAGTTCAATTCGGCAAATAGACAGATCGCGCGGCGATCTCGCACCGGCCATCTGTCTCGGTGACACGACGGGCCCTCCCGTCGAACCGCCCACCGGGAGATACCGATGACCCCGATCCAGCTGCACAGCTATCAGACGCCGAACGGCCACAAAGCCTCGATCATGCTCGAGGAGACCGGCCTGCCCTATCAGGTCCATGTCGTCGACATCGAGCGCGGCGACCAGCACGCGCCGGATTTCCTGGCGCTCAATCCGAACAACAAGATCCCCGTCATCGTCGATCCCGACCGCAACCGCACCGTATTCGAGAGCGGCGCCATCCTGACCTATCTCGCCGAGCGTTCCGGCCGCTTCCTGCCGGCCAACGAACAAGAGCGCCTCGTCACCTTGCAGTGGCTTTTGTTCCAGGCCGCCCATGTCGGCCCGACGCTCGGGCAATTGTGGAACTACAAGGTCTTCGCTGCCGAGCGCATCCCCTCTGTCATCGGCCGTTTCGAGAAAGAGACCGCTCGCGTCCTCAAGGTGATGAACGGCGAACTCGGCAAGCGGGCCTTTCTCGCCGGCGACAGCTATGGCATCGCCGACATCATGACCTGGCCCTGGATCCATGCCGGGCTCAAACATCTCGGCCTCGACCTCGCGGCAAGCCCCGATGTCGGCCGCTGGTACGAGACCATCGGCGCCCGGCCGCAGGTCCGGCGCGGTCTCGCCATTCCCGCGCTCGGCGACCGATCCGACGCCGCCTGAACGCCTCGCCCTGGACAGTTCCGATGGACCATCTCTTCATTCCGCTCGCGCTCGTCGCCGGCGGCCTGCTCGCCGTGCAGGCCGGCGCCAATGCACAGCTGGCCAAGGCGACCGGCAGCGCCTTTGCCGCCACCACGCTGCAGCTCTCGGTCGGCACCGCCGTGCTCATTCTGGTGACACTGGCGACCGGTACCTTCGCCGCGCTCGCCGGCCTCACCCAGGTCGCCTGGTGGCATGCGATCGGCGGCACGGCGAGCGCCTTTTACGTCGTCGCGACCATTCTGCTGTTTCCCCGCCTCGGCGCGGTGGTCAGCGTCGGCCTGATCATCGCCGGCCAGATGCTGGCCTCGGTGGCGCTCGACGGCTTCGGCTGGCTCGGCGTGCCGCCGCGCGGCTTCGGCGTTGCGAGCCTGGCCGGCGCCCTCGTCGTGCTGGCCGGCGCCGCCGCCGTGGTCTTCGGCCAGACCGCCGGTCCGGCCGGCATGCCGAGACCCGGCTGGATCCTGTTCGCCTTGCTCGCCGGCGCGGTGCTGCCGGTGCAGGGCGCGGTCAATGCGCTGCTGCGCCAGGATCTCGGCGCGCCTTTCGCGGTTGGCGCCGTCAGCTTCTTCGTGGCAACCCTGGCGATGGCCGCGGTGCTGCTGCTGGCGCTGGCCTTCAACCGGCAGCCGCGCCCGTCGCTCACAGGGGTTGCCGCCATGCCCTGGTGGGGCTGGCTCGGCGGCCTTGCCGGCGCGACCTATGTCACCACGCTGTTCACCGCGATCCCGGTCATCGGCACCGCGGCTGCGGTTGGCCTCACCGTCGCCGGCCAGCAGCTCGCCTCGGTCCTGGTCGACCGCAACGGCTGGTTCCGGCTCGCCGAACGGCCGGTCTCGGGGCTCCGGCTTGCCGGCGTCGTGCTGATCATCGCCGGCGTCGCCGTGCTGAAGCTCGCCTGACGGCGCGCCACCCCTGCCCCCAAGCTCACGGGAGTTCATCCGATGTCGCCGACATGGGCCTGGACGATGCTGATCCTGTCCGGCCTGGCGGATGTCGCCTGGGCCGTCGCCACCAAATTGTCCGACGGCTACAGCCGCCCTGGCTGGACCGCGGCCTCGGTCGCCGCCCTCGTGGTCTTTCTCGGACTGCTGACCCAGGCCCTGAAGGTGCTGCCGCTCGGCACGGCCTATGCGGTCTGGACCGGCATCGGCGCGGCGGGTTCGGTCGCCGCCGGCCTGGTGCTGTTCGGCGAGACGATGAGCGCCTATCGCATGGCTGCCGTGGCGATGATCATCGGCGGCGTCATCGCCTTGAAAGTCCTGCCGGATTGAACCGAAGGGCGGCCCGGTTCACAGCAAAAACCATCTCCGCGGGCAAGTTTGGACGCGCGTGGGCTCGTGTCCAGGTTGCAGATCGGCTAAACTCATTCCATGCAGCCGATCATATCCGTCTCGAATCTGTCCAAGACCTACGCCTCCGGCTTTCACGCCCTCAAGACCATCAATCTGGAGATCCGGCGCGGCGAGATCTTCGCCCTGCTGGGTCCGAACGGGGCCGGCAAGACGACGCTGATCGGCATCGTCTGCGGCATCGTCAATGCGTCCTCCGGCTCGGTCGCCGTCGACGGCCATGACATCAGCAGGGACTATCGCGCGGCCCGTTCGCTGATCGGCCTGGTGCCGCAGGAACTGGCCACCGACACGTTCGAGACGGTCTGGGCGACGGTCTCGTTCAGCCGCGGGCTGTTCGGCAAGAAGGCCAATCCCGAACACATCACCAAGGTGCTGAAGGACCTGTCCTTGTGGGACAAGAAGGACAGCAAGATCCTGACCCTGTCCGGCGGCATGAAGCGTCGCGTGCTGATCGCCAAGGCCCTGTCGCACGAACCGCAGATCCTGTTTCTCGACGAGCCGACCGCCGGCGTCGATGTCGAGCTGCGCAAGGACATGTGGCAGGTCATCCGCACGCTGCGCGATTCCGGCGTGACCGTGATCCTGACCACCCATTACATCGAAGAAGCCGAAGAAATGGCCGACCGGATCGGGGTGATCAATCACGGCGAGATCATCCTGGTCGAGGACAAGGTCGAGCTGATGCGCAAGCTCGGCAAGAAGCAGCTGATCCTCGAACTTGCCGCCAAGCTCACGGCGCTGCCCGAGACGCTCGCCGGCTACGGCCTGACGCTCAATGCCGACGGCAGCGAGATGATCTACAGCTATGACGACGCCGGCGAGCGCTCCGGTATCGCGACCCTGCTCGCCGACCTCAACCAAGCGGGCATCGGGTTCCGCGATCTCCACACGACGCAAAGTTCGCTGGAGGACATCTTCGTCGGCCTGGTGAGCAAGAAATCATGAACCTTCATGCCGTCAAGGCCATCTACCTGTTCGAGATGTCGCGCACCTTCCGCACGCTGCTGCAGAGCATCGTCTCGCCGGTCATTTCGACCTCGCTCTATTTCGTGGTGTTCGGCGCGGCGATCGGCTCGCGCATCACCGAGATCGAGGGCATCAGCTACGGCGCCTTCCTGGTGCCTGGCCTGATCATGCTGATGCTGTTGACGCAGAGCGTCGCCAACGCCTCGTTCGGCATCTATTTTCCGCGCTTCACCGGCACGATCTACGAGATCCTGTCGGCACCGATCTCCTATGTCGAGATCGTCATCGGTTATGTCGGCGCGGCCGCCACCAAGTCGATCATTCTCGGCCTGATCATCCTGGCCACCGCCGGCCTGTTCGTGCCGCTGCAGATCGCCCGGCCCGGCTGGATGCTGGCCTTCCTGGTGCTGACGGCGGTGACCTTCAGCCTGTTCGGCTTCATCATCGGGATCTGGGCCGACGGCTTCGAGAAGCTGCAGGTCATCCCGCTCCTGATCATCACGCCGCTGACCTTTCTCGGCGGCAGTTTTTATCCGGTCAGCGTGCTGCCGCCGTTCTGGCAGACGGTGGCGATGTTCAATCCGGTGGTCTACCTGATCAGCGGTTTCCGCTGGAGCTTCTTCGGCATCACCGACGTGCATATCGGCATCAGCCTCGGCGCCACCGCGCTGATGCTGGCCTTGTGCATCATCGCGGTCGGCTGGATCTTCAAGACCGGCTACCGGCTGAAAACCTGACCGGCCGGCCGGTCCGAAAATCGGCTCGCGGCGACTTTTTCACGCGCTGCGCCGGCCGCCTCAGAAAGGTCGAAAAGCCAGCGCCATCGTCGCCTCGTTCGTGACAGCGCAGCCCGTCCCCGACAGTCGTTCGGAAGCGGCAAAAGCCCTTCGGCCGTGGCCGAGAGAAGGCTGGCGCGTCTCGTATCCGGCCGGGGCCGACGCTCTCGCGCGGGCCCGGCATCTGGACGTCAAGCAGAGCTCACGCTTGTTCGAGGAAACCCACGATGGCGAACCAAGACACCAAATCCGAGCATGGCCAATCCGAGCATGCCCAATCCGGGCATGGCCAATTTGAGCATACCCATGACAGCGACGCCCTGGCTGCGATGATCGCCGCGGCGCCAACCATGATGCAGAGCCTGCTGGACAGCCAGCACGACGTCCTGACCGCCAGCCAGCAGATGGTCGAGGAAACCTTCAGCTTCGCGCTGAAGCGGCTGGACGCGCAACGGGAGTTCTTCGCCAGCCTCACCGAAGCGAAAGATCCCGACACCCTGACCCGCCTGCATACCGCGTTCTGGAACCGGGCGAGCGCCGACTATGCCGGCGAGTTCAAGAGCGTCGCCCAATCGGTTCAAGGCATGGTCGAAAGATTGCAGCCGCCGAAACGCGCCGCGTGACCGCCATCGGCGCCGCCTGAAGCCTGGATCGCGGCCAAATCGGGGCGCCGGCACGGGCGCCCCGCGACGATCCGCCATGCAGCAACGCCCGGCATCAATCCCTGCCAATTGAACTAGGCTGCCGCTGGCCGGTTGTGACCGGCGAAGCATGGCAGACCGGAGACGTTGGATGATGAAGGACATCGTTGTGCATCTCGACGGCGGCGCGGAAGACGAGACGCGGCTGTCTTACGCGGAGCAACTGGCCACCGGCCGCGGCGCCCATATCACCGGCCTCTATACCAATGTCATGCCCGATATCGCGATGATGGCGACGCCGGAGGCGGCGGCGGCGGCCACCGTCTTCACCGAACTGGAACAGGCCGCCAAGGCCCAGGGCGACGCCACCGCGGCCAGATTGCTCGAACGCCTGACCCGCTCGGGCCTGCCGGTCGAGCTTGCCCGCTGCGACCAGCGCCTCGGCGAACTGAGCCTGGCGGCAACCTCGGCGGCACGCTGCGCCGACCTGTTCATTGCGACCTGCCCCTATCGCGGCGGCGACGGCACCAATTGGGACGGCCTCGCCGAGGCGGTCCTGTCGGACAGCGGACGCGGCACGCTGTTCGTGCCGCCCGGCCTGGCCGCCGGCCAACCGGCGCAACGGATCATGATCGCCTGGCGCGACACCCATGACGCGGCGCGCGCGGTCGCCGAGGCCTTGCCGCTCATGGCGGCGGCCGCCCGCGTCGACCTCGTCATGGTCGATGCCGATCCGGGCGAGACCGGCGCCCCGGCCGCCGACATGGCCAGGCACCTGGCACGCCATGGCGCCAAGGTCGACGTCAGGGCGGTGGCATCCGACGGCCGCAGCGTCGCCCAGGCGCTGACCGATGAGGCTGGCCGCGGCGCGATCGACCTCCTGGTCATGGGTGGTTATGGCCACTCGCGGCTGAGGGAATGGGTGCTGGGCGGAACCACGCGCGATATTCTGACCACCACCGCGATCCCCGTGCTGATGGCGCACTGACGGCAGGATCCCAGGTCTTCAGAAGTCGTAACCGACACGCAGCCGCACCTGATGGCGCTCGAAGCCGATCAGGTCCATGCCGTGGCGCTTGCCGACCTCGTGGCCGGCAATCTGCGTCTGCCAGCTCAACGAGGCCCACCAGTTGCCGCCGAATTCGGCATAGACGGTCGGCCCGAGATAGAATGCGTGGCCGTGGAAACGGCCGGCGGCGAAACCGTCATGGCGGCGCAGATAACGAAACTCCGCGCCGACATGCAGCACTTTGCTCAACCTGGCGGCGAGACCGAGCCCGAGGCCAGCCCGCGAGCCGCGCTCCCAGCCGGCAATGCCGTCAATGCGCTGATGGGTCATTTCATAGGTCAGGTTGAGCGTGCCGAACAGCGTGCCGGCAATGAGTTCGCGGTCGAGCGCCAGGCTCACCGCCAGCCCGTGAGCCGCGCCGCGACGCACCGCCTCGTCGGCGAAACGCCATTGCGGCGTGAACTGCAAGGTCAGCCCGATGGGATTGCTGCGCCGGTCGATCAGGCCCAGACGCAGGTCGCCGCGGAAGCCGCCGAGCAGGGCGCGCCGGACATCCGGCAGGCCCGGCACGACATGGACGGAGGCGATGGTGAATTGTGGGCCAAACGCCACCTGGACCTGGTCGGTCACGGCATAGGCCAGGTTGAGCAGCGTGTCGCTCGAGGCGAAATGGCGACCGCGCCGGCCATAGAGGCCAACCGTGTCGAGTTCGAGCGAGACCGTGCCGGCCTTGTCCATGTCCGAACTGTTCAGGAAGCCATATTCGACGCCGCCCGGTTCCGGCGCATGCGACGCGGCACCCTGCGCCCAGCCCTGCTGTGCCGGCAGCACGCCGGCCAAGACCAGAAGCCCAGCGGCGATCACGCCACCGCACGAACGAAAGGCGTTCAACAAGCGTGACATGCAGCGATCCGTGCCGGAACGAGCCCCCGCCGGCGACGGACCTTTCGGTTCGCCGCGGCCGTTCAACGGGCGGATCTAAGCCGGGCTCGATGCCAGCCATGTGACGGAACGGCAGCTTAGCCGTGACAAGCCTCACATCTATCGCGGCTCGACACGCCGACCGTTCTCAGTTCGCTGTTCCTGCCGCCAACCCTGGTGTCCGGCCATTTCGGCATGAACACCAAGGATCTGCCACTGGCCGAGACAAGTCATGGTTTGCTCCGGACCCTGGCCCTGATGGGACTGTCCTCGGTCGCCGTCTATGGCCTGTTCCGCTGGATCTCGCGGCAGCGCTGACCGGACGGCGATTGCTTTGCGTCATAGCGAAGCCGGCCTGCGAGCCGCTGAAAGCGCGCATCGTTTCAGACCGGCCGCGACCCGTCAGCCTTCCTGCTCGCGATGAACGTCGTGGACCACGATGCCGGCGCCCTCGGGCGGCAGGTCCAGCCAATCCTGGCGCTGCAGCGTGCGCCGGGTGTCCTCGTAGCCGCTCTGCCAGTGCTCGCGCATCGAGGTGCCGGAGAATTCATGATCCTTGGCATGGCCCTCATAGGCCTTCTGCTGATAGATCAGCTGCAGGATGGTGATCTCCGGCAGGTCGTGGAGTTCCGCTTTCAGGTTATGCTGCTCGGCCGTCAGGTCGGCATCCGGCACCTTGTCCAGCGCCTGGAACAGCTGCGTCTTCAAGTTGTGCATGCGCCGGAACAGGTCGGTCGTGTAGCGCGTGCGCGACGAATACATGATGTCCTTGTGGCGGGCCATGACATCCTGGATGTCGCGCGGCAGCACGCCGCGCGAGCTGAACAGGTCGACCTGGAAGACCAGCGAGTTCAACCCGTCCTCCTGGTCGAGCAGGTGCTGCAGCGGCGTGTTGGAGACGATGCCGCCGTCCCAGAAATGATCGGTGCCGATCTTGACCATCGGCAAGGCCGGCGGCAGGGCGCCGCTCGCCATGATGTGTTCCGGTTCGATCGGCTCGCGGGCATTGTCGAAATAGATGAAATTGCCGCTCAGCACGTTCACCGCACCGACCGAAAAGCGCATGGCCTGCTCGTTGATCAGCGAGAAATCGACCAGGTCCTTGAGCGTCTCCTTCAACGGCGCGGTGTCGTAATAGCTGGTCGCGCCCTGCGAGCCGGCAAAGCTCACCCAGGGGTTCTGCTGGCGCGGCGCGAAGAAGCCGGGCTGGCCATAGACCATTGTTATCATCGAGCTCATGCTGTTGCGGGCCTGGCGGAACACGTCGCCATCGGGCGTGAAGGCCCAGATCTTGCGCTCGGTGATGGTCTCCCAGAACTGCCTCAGACGGTCGAGCCGGCGCGCCGGCGAATTGCCGGCGATGATCGCGGCATTGATGGCGCCGATCGACACGCCCGAGACCCAATCCGGTTCGATGCCCGCTTCGTGCAGCGCCTGATAGACGCCGGCCTGGTAGGCGCCGAGCGCGCCGCCGCCCTGCAGCACCAGCGCGACGCGGTCGCAGCGGTCGGGGCGCAGCCCCTGCGCCCCGGGCTTGGTTCGGGCGACCGGAGTTCTGGCCATCGGGCCTTTGGCAACCGGGGACTTCAAATCCGGGGTCTTGGCATCCATGGCCGTCTCCTTCACGCATCACGGCCACGATGCAGTCCGGTTCTGACAGGCGCATGACGCAGTGCGGTAGAGGCGGTTGCGCCGCGTCACACATCTGTAGCCATCGCCCGACACAAGGAGGGTCGACGTTCAGCCGCCGGTTTGGGAGTTGCTTCGATGCTTTCGGGAAAGACCGCGATCGTGACCGGCTCGACCAGCGGGATCGGGCTCGGCATCGCCAAGGCGCTCGCCAAGGCCGGCGCCAATATCGTCATCAACGGCTTCGGCGATCCGGCCGCCATCGAGCAGGAGCGCGCGAGCCTTGCGGGCGAGAACAATGTCAAGGTCACCTATAGCGGCGCCGACATGGCCAAGCCCGAGGAAATCGCCGACATGATCGGGCTGGCGGCCGATGAATTCGGCGGCGTCGACATCCTGATCAACAATGCCGGCATCCAATATGTCGCGCCGATCGAGGATTTCCCGATCGAAAAATGGAACGCGATCATCGCGATCAACCTGTCGAGCGCCTTCCACACGGCGCGCCTGGCGGTGCCGGAGATGAAAAAGAAGGGCTGGGGCCGGATCATCAATGTCGCCTCGGCCCATGCGCTGGTCGCCTCGCCTTACAAATCGGCCTATGTCGCCGCCAAACACGGCATTGCCGGCCTGACCAAGACGGTGGCGCTCGAGGTCGCCGAGCACGGCATCACCGCCAATGCCATTTGCCCCGGCTATGTCATGACGCCGCTGGTCGAGAAGCAGATCCCGGAACAGGCCGCCGCCCGCGGCATTTCGGAGGAGGCGGTGGTGCGCGACGTGCTGCTGGCGGCGCAATCGACCAAACGTTTCGTCGAGGTCTCGGAGCTCGCGGCGCTCGCGACCTTCCTGTGCTCGGCCGAAGCCGGCTCGATCACCGGCGCGATCATGCCGGTCGACGGCGGCTGGACCGCCCATTGATCGCCGGGCGGCGGTCGGTCAGGCCGCCGTATCCCGGCTGCCCGCCGCCCCGACGGCACCGGCCAGATCGCCTGCGGCGGCCAGATCGCCAGCGCCGGCAAGATGCCTGGCGGCGATATAGCCAAAGGTCAGCGCCGGCCCGAGCGTGATGCCGCCGCCGGGATAATTGCCGCCCATGATGCTCGCCATGTCATTGCCGCTGGCATAGAGCCCGGGGATCGGCTCGCCGTGATCGTCGAGCACCCGGGCGTGGCCGTCGGCGCGCAGGCCGGCGAAGGTGCCGAGGTCGCCGACCACCACCTCGACCGCATAGAACGGCGCCTCGGCGATCGGCGCCAGGCACGGGTTCGGCTTGACGTCGACATCGCCGTTGAAGCGGTTATAGGCGGTCGAGCCCTTGCCGAAGGCATGGTCCTCGCCGGACGCCATGTCCCGGTTCCAGGCCGCGACCGTCGCCTCCAGATTGGCGGCGTCGATGCCGGTCGCCTTGGCGAGTTCGGCCAGGCTGCGGCCGACTTTGAGATAACCGGAACGGAGCTGCGGCCCGACCGGCACCGGAAACGGTTTGACGAAGCCGAGGCCGTAACGTTTCAGGAACGGCCGGTCGACGATCAGGAAAGCCCGTGCCGGCTGGTCCTTCTCGCCCGCCGCGAACAGCGCCTGGCAGAAGTCGTGGTAAGAATTGGCCTCGTTGACGAAGCGCCGGCCATTGGGCAGCACGGCGATCAGGCCGGGCTTGGCGCGGTCGATGAAATGCGGGAAGACGCCCCAGCTGCCGTCGCGGCGCGGCACCCGTGACACCGGCACCCAGGCCGCGGCATTGGGATAACCCTGCTCGACCACGGCGCCGGCTTCTTCGCCGAGCCTGAGACCGTCGCCGGTATTGCTTGCCGGCGCCGGCGAATAATGGCCGTCATTGGCGCGGTCATGCGGGAACATGCGGCGGCGGCGTTCCAGGTCCTGCGGGAAACCGCCGGCGGCGAGCACCACACCACGCCGCGTCTGCACCAGCACCTCGCCGTCGGCCCGCTGGACCAGGGCGCCGACCACCGCGCCATCGGCGTGTTCGAGGCGGATCACCGGCGCGTCGGTCCAGACATCGACGCCGAAATCGAGCGCGCTCGCGAACAGCCGGGCCGCCAGGGCATTGCCGTTGGTCAAGAGCATGCCGCGGCCGTTCAACGCGAGATCGCGGGCGTGCGAGGTCAGCCGGCCGGCGACATAAGCCGCCGAACGCACCGACCGCGTCACGTTGAAAAAATGCTTTAACTCCGGCCCGGAACCTATCATCAGGCCAACAAAAGTCAGCTCCGGCAGTGGCGGGCGCAAGCGCTTCAGTTGCTTGCCCAGTTCCTGGCCGCGGAAGTCGCGCGCCTTGATCGAGCGGCCACCGGGCAAGCCGCCCGGCTCGGTCGGATGATAGTCGGAAAAGGCCGAGGCCGGCTCGAACTGAACCTTGGTCCTGGTCTCGAAGAAATCGATCGCCTCGGGCCCGCTCGCCAGGAAGGCATCGACACATTCGGCGTTGAAATGGTTGCCCGCCTCGTGGCGCAGATAGGTGCGCGCCGCCTCCACCGTGTCCGCGATGCCGTCGCGCCGCGACACCGGATTGTTCGGCACCCACATGAAGCCGCCCGACAGCGCGGTCGTGCCGCCGACATGGCTGGCCTTTTCGGCCACCACCACCTTCAGGCCGCGCGCCGCAGCCGCCACCGCCGCGGCCAGCCCGCCGGCGCCCGAGCCCACCACCAGCACGTCGCATTCGATCATCGTCGCACTCATCGTTCCGGCCATCGCTTCACTGCTCATGTCGTTTGCGCCCGAGCGCCTGACGCCGTTCGTCGAGGATCGCGCCCATATGCTGCTCGCGCTTGTCGAGCCAGGCGCCATGGCGCACCGGCCAATCGGCATAGTCGGGCTTAAGCCCGAGCTGCTCGCGCGCCCGGCGCGGCCAATAGGGGTCGTTCAGGGCCTCGCGGCCAATGGCGACGAGGTCAGCGCAGCCGGCCTGAAGCAAGGCTTCGGCCTGCGGCGCATCGACGATCATGCCGACGGTCTGGGTGACCACATCGGCCTCGCGCCGGATCCGGTCGGCAAAATCGACCTGAAAACCAAGGCCGCGCGGCACGGCGATGCGCCGCGTCTCCTCGGTGAGCCCGCCGGAGGAGACGTCGATGACGTCGACCCCAAGCCGCTTCAGTTCGCAGGCGAAGACAATGGAATCGCCAATGTCCCAGCCGCCTTCGGCGCCGTCGACCGCCGAGATCCGGCAGAACAGCGGCCGATCGTCGGGCCATTCGGCGCGCACCCGCGTGACGATCTCGAGGCCAAGCCGCATGCGCCCTGCCCGGTCGCCGCCATAACCATCGTCACGCCGGTTCGACACCGGCGACAGGAAGCTCGCGACCAGATAGCCATGGCCGAAATGCAGTTCGATCGCGTCGAAACCGGCGAGAACCGCACGCCTCGCCGCCGCGCCGAACTGGCCGATGGCGCCTGCTATGTCGGCCTCGTCCATTTCGGCCGGCGCGCTCCATTCCGGTCCGGCGGCAATGGCGCTGGGTCCGAACCGCTGCAAGCCACCCGGCGCCGTGGCCAGTTCATCGACGCTAAAGGCGCTGCCGCCGTCCCACAACGCGTGGCTGCCGGCCTTGCGTCCGGCATGGGCCAGTTGCACGCCGATCAGGCCGTTCTGGGCATGGATGAAATCGACCACGCGCTTCAGCGGCGCAATATGGGCGTCCGACCAGAGACCGAGGTCGCGGATGCCAATGCGCGCTTCCGCCGCCACCGCCGTGCTTTCGGTCAGGATCAGGCCGGCGCCACCGAGCGCAAATTTGCCGAGATGGACGAGGTGCCAGTCGGAGGCCGCGCCATTGTCGGCGGCATGCTGGCACATCGGCGAAATGACGATGCGGTTCGGCAAGGTCCGGCCGCGCAAGGCGAGCGGGCTCAACAGGCGCGGTCCGACATCGCCTGGGCGGTCAGACGACATGGTGGACCTCGACCAGGAAGGCGGTGATCTCGGCGATGAAACTGAGCGCGTGGCGCTGCGCCCGCTCGGCCGCGGGCGAGCGGAAGGCGGCGGTCAGGTCGGCCTCCGACCTGAACCACATTTCGACAATGCCGTCGGCCGGCACCGCCTCGTAAGCCGAGCTCGCCCCGGGCACGGCCTGACGGCCGGTGATCAACGTCTGGGCATAACCGGCAAGACCGGGAAATTCGCGCACCAGCGGCGCGTGGACCCTGCCCCACTCGTCGGCGAAGCGTTCCGGGCTCATGCCATCCAGGCGGCGCAGGATCGACATGCGCTTGATCAGCGGCCCCGCCCCGTCGGCCACCGGCACCACCACCTGCTGGCGGCCGGTGATGACGCGCGTATCGGCAAGGAAATGGGCGGAATCCTCGACAACCGGCCGATAAGCTTCCGAAGCGATGGCGCGCCGCATGGTCTCGGCATCGTCGAACCAGAGCTCGGAAATGCCATCGATCGCCCAGCCGCCCCGGGCGTGGTCGATAGCCAGCTGGCGCCGGTCGACAATATGGTTCTGCTGATAGGCGTTGAGGCCCGGCAGATGGGCGGCCAGCGGCCCGTGGACCGCGCGCCAGTGCTGGCGGAATTCGGCCTCGGAGAGGTCGGGCCGCCGTGTCAGAAGCCCCATGCGGACGATCATCGCGCCGGTCCTCAGAGCGCCAGATAGCCACCGTCGACGACAAGCGTCGTGCCGGTGACATAGCTCGACATGGAGGAAGCGAGGAACACCACCGGACCGACCAGTTCCTCCGGCTCGCCATAACGGCCCATCGGGATGCGGGCGAGGAAGCGCTCGGAGCGCTCGGGATTGAGCCTGGTCGCCTCGGTCATGGCGGTGGCGATGGTGCCCGGCGCAATGGCGTTGACCCGCACGCCGTCGCGGGCGAGCTCATGCGCCATGCTCTGGGTCAAGGCCTTCACGCCGGCTTTCGAAACCGGATAGCTCACCGAGGTCGCGGTCGAGACGAAGG
Source organism: Phreatobacter stygius (assembly GCF_005144885.1). Taxonomy (NCBI): domain Bacteria; kingdom Pseudomonadati; phylum Pseudomonadota; class Alphaproteobacteria; order Hyphomicrobiales; family Phreatobacteraceae; genus Phreatobacter; species Phreatobacter stygius. The sequence continues at coordinate 6,033,684 of NZ_CP039690.1, read as the reverse complement.
CGGCGATGGAGGCGATATTGACGATCGTGCCCTTGGTCGCCTTGAGCTGGTCGAGGCAAGCCAGCGACACGTTGAGCGTGCCGCGCAGGTTGATGTCCATGGCCTGATCCCACAGCCGCGCGAGATCCGGGCTGTCGAGCTGATGGCGCGGGCAGATGCCGGCATTGTTGACGACGATGGAGATGGCCCCGAGGCTGTCGCCGATTGTCGCAGCCAGAGCCCGGCTCGCCGCGGCATCGGCGACATCGAGTCCATGGGCTTCCGCCCTGCCGCCGGCGGCGCGGATCTCGGCTGCCGTCCGCTCGGCGGTCTCGGCCGCGATATCGGTCGCAACGACAACCGCGCCTTCTCTGGCCAGGCCCTTGGCAATGGCCGCGCCATTGCCCTGGCCGGCTCCCGTGACGATGGCGATGCGCCCTGCCAGCAGCATATGCGCCGTCTCCCTGGTCGATGGTCTTGATGGGGGCGCCGGCCCGGTCGCGAAGGTCTGATCTGGCCGGCGGCCCGAGACGTCAGAATTATTCATAGAGCGAGCGCATTCGCAAGTGACGAATCTTTCACACCTTCGATTTGTCGGTTGCGTAGCGTTTCGCCCATTGCTAACACAGTCAAATCCGACCCATCGTCACGACAAGAAGCCGGCGGCCGGACTAGGGAGAGAAGATCCGGAACGGCTGCGCTCGCGGCCACCGGCTTGCCGATTTTCCTGTCCGAACCGACTGGCTCCCAAGCGAAGCGCTCGGAGCTGAACAAGCCGGAAACGCGGCAGGAGGAACCATGACCTATTCCAGCAATCCGAGCCGCCGCGACATTGGCCGCGGCGCATTGGCGGCGCTGATCGCCGCGCCCGCCCTGTCGCTGTCCGGCCGCGGCGCCTCGGCTGCCGAGGACATCAAGCTCGGCTTCAACGGCGACCTCTCCGCCTCGCCCTCGGCGCAATCCGGCCGGGCCGCTGTGGTCGGCATCCAGGCTGCCATGGAAGACCTGCAGAAGCAGGGTGGCGTGCTCGGCCGCAACTTCGCGCTGACCATCCGGGACGACCTGTCGCAGCCGCCGAAGTCGATCCAGAACATGAGCGACCTGATCGACAACGAAAAGGTCGCGGCGGTGTTCGGGCCGACCAATTCGGGCAATGCGCTGGCCTGGCGCCATATCCCGAACCAGAAGCGCATTCCGGTCATGGGCTGCATCGGCTCGGCCACCGACATCACCAAGGCGATGAGCGCCGGCTCGGACAATTACATGTTCCGTGTCGGCAGCGTCGACCGCACCCAGGTGGTCGCCCTGATGGGCTATGCCAAGAAGAGCCCGAACGGCAAACGCATCGGCTTCCTGACCGAAACGACAGGTTACGGCCAGGGCGGCCTGAAAGACCTGCAGGAGGTGGCGCAGGCCCAGGGCATGAACGTGGTGGCGAACGAAAAATTCAACGTCGCCGACACCGACATGACCTCGCAGCTCGCCAAGCTGAAGGCGGCGGGGGTCGACACCGCGCTGGTCTGGGCCCAGGGCACGCCGATCGGCCAGCTGATGCGCAGCATGGACAAGATCGGCTATTTCCCGGTCACCCTGACCAGCTGGGCCGCCGACAATCTGAGCTTCATCAATGCCTCCGGCCCGGCGCTTGCCGAAAAGCCGATCTTCCTGCGCACCGTCTCGGAAGACCGCTCGCCCCGCCAGCAGGCGCTGTTCGACCGGATCCGCCCGAAGCTCGACGCGGATTCGGCCTTTTCCTTCGCCGTCCACGGTTATGACTGCACCTTGCTGCTCGCCAAGGCGATGCAGCAGGCCGGCAGCACCGAGGGACCGAAGGTGCGCGCCGCGCTGGAAGACCTGAAAGGCACCATCGAGGGTTATGCCAAGACCTATACGCGGCCCTTCACCACCGCCAACCACGACGCGCTGGGGGCAGCCGACCAGCGCTGGACCTGCTGGCGCGGCGGCAAGCTCGCCGCCTATCGCGACGACGTCATCGACGCTTTGAAGAGCGACGACTTCAAGGGCTGAGGCCCGCATCGCGACCTGCCTCGCCCTTGCGGCCCGGCAGGTCGCCGCATCATCCCTTGGCGCCATCGGGCGCCTCCATCGACGAAGGATCTCTGGTGCTCGCGACCTTCCTCCAGGCCCTGGTCAGCGGCCTTGCCATTGGCGGCATTTATGCGCTGATCGCGCTCGGCTTCAGCATCACCTTCACCACCACCAAGACGCTGAACTTCGCCCAGGGCGAATTCATCGGGGTTGGCGCCTTCCTGGGCGTCACCGTGCTCTATGTCCTGAGCTCGGGCAGCTTTTCCGGCCATGGCCTGCCGCAAGCGGCCTCGGCCGGGGTCAACTTCCCGGTCGCCGTGATTGCCGTCGGCGCGGTCATGGGCGTGCTCGGCATCCTGCTGTTCATCACCGCCGTGCAGCCCTTCGCCGGCAAGCCCGGCATGTCCTGGATCATGAGCACGATCGGCTTCGGCACGATTTTGCAAAGCTTCGGGCTGGCGATCTGGGGGCCGGCACCGGTCAGCGTGCCCTCGCCGTTTGGCGACGACGTCATGCGTTTCGGCGGCGTCGGCGTCCGGCCGCAGGAGATCCTGGTGCTGGTGGTCGCCATCGTGCTGATGGTCGGGCTCGACATCCTGATGCGCCGCACCCGGCTCGGCAAAGCCATGCGGGCGGTCGCCCACAGTCCTTCGGTGGCAGCCCTGATGGGCATCAACGTGACCGCCATCATGCTCGGCGCCTTCGCGCTCTCCAGCCTGCTCGCCGGCGTCGGCGGCCTGCTGGTCGCGCCGATCTCGTCGGCCTCGCTGTTCCTTGGCCTCGGCATCGCCTTGAAGGCCTTTTCGGGCGCCATTCTCGGCGGCCTCGACAATCCCCGCGGCTGCATTTTCGGCGGCTTCATGCTCGGCCTCCTGGAGGCCGGCGTCGCGCTCTGGCAGGCGCAATGGCGCGAGATCGTCATCTTCCTTTTGATCATCCTGGTGCTGGCGATCTTCCCGAACGGCCTGTTCGGCTCGCGCTCCCTGGACAAGGTCTGAAGCCCGATGCGCCATGTTCTCGCAGCGCTCGGCATCGCGCTTGCCGCCAGCCTCCTGGTCCTGGTCACCGCCAACGACTTCTACCTGCGCATCCTGTTTTCGGTCTGCGTCTATTTCCTCTGCGCCTCCGGCATGAACGTGCTGCTCGGTTTCGCCGGCCAGAAGTCGCTCGGCCAGGCCGGCCTGTTCGCCGCCGGCGCCTATGCCGTGGCCATGCTGACCACCAGCCTCGACATGAACCCTTGGGCCGCACTTGCCGCGGCAACGGTCATCTCGGCCGGTTTCGGCGTGCTGATCGCCGCGCCCTCGCTGCGGGTGCGCGGCCCAAGCCTCGCCATGGTGACGCTCGCCTTCGGCATCGTGGTGGAGAAGCTGGTGACCGAAGCCTCCGACCTGTTCGGCGGCGCCATGGGCATCTATGCGATCAAGCCGCTGACGCTCGCCGGCGAGCCCTTCACCATGGCGCAATGGGTCTGGTTCGCCATCGCTCTCAGCCTTGCCGTGCATCTCCTGTTGCGCAACGTGCTGATTGGCCGGCTCGGCCGGGCGCTGCTGTCGATCCAGGCCGACGAGGTGGCCGCCAGCGCCATGGGCGTGCCGGTGCTGCGCTACAAGGTCCTGGCCTTCGTCATCGCGGCGACGACCTGCGGCCTCGCTGGCGCGCTGGTCGCCCAGCAGAACCAATATATCAACTCCGACTTCATCACCTTCAACCTGTCGATCTTCATCCTGCTCACCGTGCTGTTCGGCGGCGCCGGCTCGCTCATCGGGCCGCTGCTCGGCGCGCTGACCTTGACGGTGCTCTCCGCCTTCCTCGCCCGCTGGGCCTGGATCGAACATTTCGCCAATGGCGCGCTGCTGCTCTTCGCGCTCTATGTCATGCCGCAGGGGCTGGCCGGCGTGCTCTCCGGCCTGTCGCGGCGCCTGTTCGGCGAGCGCCTCTCGGGCGATGTCACGGTGCCCTTGGCCGACCCCACCGGCGCAGCCTTGCCGGTGCGCGACGGCAAGGCTGCGCGGCCCGATGCGCCGCTGCTGGTCGCAACCAACCTGTCGAAATCTTATGGCGGCGTGAAACCGGCACGCGACGTCAGCGCCGTGCTGACCGCGGGCCATATCCATGCGCTGATCGGGCCGAACGGCGCGGGCAAGAGCACGTTCATCAACATGGTCTCGGGCATCATTCGCGCGGATGAGGGCCGGATCGAATTCCGCGGCAGCGATATCGGCCGGCAATCCACCCACGCGATCTGCCGCGGCGGGGTTGCCCGCACCTTCCAGAACCTCAGGCTGTTCCGCGAGCTCTCGGTGATCGACAACGTGCTGATCGGCCAGCATGGCCGGATGCGCAACGGCTTCCTCACCTCGCTTTTCGGCCTGCCGTCGTCGCGCCGCGAGGAGCGGTCGGCGCGCGAACGGGTCGCCCGCATCCTGGCCTTTCTCGATCTGACCGGTGTTGCCGGGGCGCCCGCCGGCAGCCTTGCCTATGGCCTGCAGCGGCGCGTCGAGCTGGCCCGCGCGCTCGCCACCGAACCGGAAGTGCTGCTGCTCGACGAGCCGGCGGCCGGCCTCAATCCGCAAGAGACCGAAGAGCTCGGCCAATTGCTCAAGCGCATTCGCGACCAGGGTATCACCATCCTTTTGGTCGAACATCACATGGACCTGGTGATGGCCATTTCCGACCACGTCATCGTGCTCGACTATGGTGAGAAGATCGCCGAGGGTCCGCCGGCCGCCATGCAACGCGATCCGCGCGTCATTGCCGCCTATCTCGGCGTCGACGAGGCGGACGAGGCAGCGGCCCAAGACGGCACGCCGGCGCTCGGGCTTGCCGGCGATTTGGCCGGCAGCAATCTTGCGGGGCACAGGTGAGCGCCATGCTGACACTCGATGCCGTCTCGCTGTTCTATGGCCCGATCCAGGCCGTCTCGGAGGCGACGATCACGGTTGGCGAAGGCCAGGTGGTTGCCATTGTCGGCGCCAATGGCGCCGGCAAGAGCACGCTGTTGAAGGCGATCGCCGGCCTCGCCTTGCCGAGATCCGGCCAGATCCGCTTTCGCGGCGAGGATATCACCCAGCTTGCCGCGCATAAGCGGGTGAAGGCCGGCATCGCGCTGTCGCCCGAAGGGCGCCAGGTCTTTCCCGACCAGAGCGTGCGCGACAATCTCGAGCTCGGGGCCTATTCGCGCAAGCTTTCGACGGTCGATCTGACCCGTGCGATCGACGCCCAGTTCGACATGTTCCCAAGGCTCGCCGAACGGCGGAGCCAGCCGGCGGTGACCTTGTCCGGCGGCGAGCAGCAGATGCTCGCCATTGCGCGCGCGCTGATGGGCGAACCGAAGCTCTTGCTGATGGACGAACCCTCGCTCGGCCTGGCGCCTTTGATCATCAAGGAGATCTTCGCGACCATCCGGCGCCTGCGCGATGCCGGCATGACCATCCTGCTGGTCGAGCAGATGGCCAACCTGGCGCTGGCGGTGGCCGACCGCGCCTATGTGCTGGAGACCGGCCGGATCGTGCTGTCGGGCACCGGCCAGGAGATGTTGCAGAACGCCCGGGTCCGGGCGGCTTATCTGGGAGGTGGGCATTGATCGGCGTCAGGCCGGAAACACCTACGTCACCCCCGGCGAGCGAAGCGAGGGAAGGGGGTCCAAGGGTTGCAGGCCGCTTAGCTCAACACTGCGAAATCCCCCGAAATCGATCCACGGAAGGCGTGATGTGTTGGCTCCTGGGCCCCCTTCCCTCCCTCGCTACGCTCGGTCGCCGGGGGTGACGTAGAGGTTCACGTGCGTGTTCCGAAAAGACATGCTTGCAAGGCAGCCTGCATCCTCGCCAATTGGCCCCGACCTTCGCTAGCCCGGCCTTGACCGGCGCGGCGGGCGGGCAAAGGGCACGGCGCGTTCGGCGAATTCGCCGCGGACGCGGCCGAAACCGAATGGCAGGGCGGCCGCCGGATCGTCGCTTGTCCGTTCAGCCCGAAATCCGAGATTGGCCGACAGGCTTTCGGCGAAACGCTTGACGAAAATCGCCTGCTCGCTGTCGCCCTTGACGATCAGGTCGGAGGCCGGACCGATCAGCGTGATGGCGAATTGCACCTGGCCGCTATGGTCGAGCACCGGGGCGCTGACCGCGTTGATGCCGGGCACCGGAATGCCCTCGGTGGTGGCAAAGCCGCGCCGCCGGATCTCGGCGAAATCGGCGGCCATCTTGTCCCTGGCCAGGCGCGTCGCGCCCGGCCGGCCGGCGCCACGTTCCTTGTCGATCAAGGGCCGCACCAGATCATCCGGCAGGAAGGCGGCGAACAGCCGGCCGGTGGCCGTGCCGGTGACCGTATAACCCGCGCCGACGCGCAGATTGACGTGCACCGGCTGGACCGATTCCTCGACCTCGATAATGGTCGGCCCATGGGTGCCCCAGACCGTGACGGTCACCATCAGGCCGGTCTCGGCGGCAAGCTCGACCGCCGCCTGGCTCGCCATGCGCAGCGGCACATGTTCGCGCATGCGGGTGAGCCCGACCTGCAGCGCGAAGGGGCCGAGCAGGTAGCGCCCGCTCAAGGGATCCTGCTCGACCATGCCGATCTTGCGGAAACTGACGAGATAGGCATGGGCCTGGGCCGAAGTGACCTTGGCCATGGCCGCGAGGTCGCGCAGCATGGCCGGCTTGCCGAGCTCGACCATGGCGGCGAGCAGCCGCCCGCCGACCTCGATCGACTGAACGCCCCTGCCCTCTGGAAGCCGCTTGATCATGGCCGAATCCATACGAGGAACCGCGGCTCAACACCAGTGCAATCAACGGGTTGCGACCCGACGCACCCGATTCAGGCGGTCTTGGCGGCAAGGCTCAGCCAGTCGCGGACGCGCTGGTCCGGGTCGGGATTGCCGGTGACATCGCTGACCACCGCGATCGAATCGGCGCCGCTGGCATAGACCGCCGGTGCCCGCTCCAGCGTGATGCCGCCAATGGCGATCAGCGGGATGGCGCCCATGCGGTCCTTCCAGGTGCGGATGCGCTCCAGCCCCTGCGGCCCGAAGCGCATGACCTTCAGGGTCGTCTCGTAGATCGGCCCGAGCGCGATATAGTCGGGCACGTAGTCGAGCGCGGCATCCAGCTCGTCGTCGTCATGGGTCGACACGCCCAAGGTCAGCCCGGCGCGCCGGATTGCCGGAACGTCGGCATCGGCGAGGTCCTCCTGGCCAAGATGGACATGCTCGGCGCCGGCATCGATCGCCGCCTGCCACCAGTCGTTGACGACCAGCCGGGTCGGCGTGCCACGGGTCACGGTAAGGGCCTCGCGCATCAGGGCCGTCGCCTGTTCGAGCGTCAGGTCCTTGACCCTCAGCTGCACGGTGCCGACGCCGAGCGCGGTCAGCCGCCTGAGCCAGGCGAGGCTGTCGATGACGGGATAGAAGCGATCAGGGTAGGTCATGCCAAAACGGTGTCCCGACAACCGGCGTGGAGGGAGAAGCGAAGTCGCGCGGCGCCATCAGGCCCGCCGCATGGGCGGTATAGCCGGCCTCCACCCCTTGCCGGAAGGCCCTTGCCATAGCGACGGGATCGGCGGCCTTGGCGATCGCGGTGTTGAGCAGCACCGCGTCGAAGCCGATCTCCAGCGCTTCCGCCGCATGCGAGGGCGCGCCGAGGCCGGCATCGACCACCAGGGTCAGCTCGGGCAGCCGGTTGCGCATCAGTTCGAGCGCCCGCCGATTGGTGATGCCGCGGGCGCTGCCGATGGGCGAGGCCCAGGGCATGATCACCCGGCAACCGGCATCGGCCAGGCGCAAGGCCACGCCCAGGTCCTCGGTGCAATAAGGAAACACCTCGAAGCCATCCTTGATCAGGATGGCGGCCGCCTCGACCAGGCCAACCACGTCCGGCTGCAGGGTGTCGTCATCGGCGATCACCTCGAGCTTGATCCAGGGCGTCTCGAACAGCTCGCGCGCGAGCTTCGCCGTGGTCACCGCATCGCGCACGCTGCGGCAGCCCGCGGTATTCGGCAGCACGGCGACGCCGAGCTCCTGGATCAGCGACCAGAAGCCCTGGCCGGTGCCACCGCCGGCGCTTTCGCGACGGACCGAGACGGTGACGATCTCGGACCCCGCGGCGCGCACCGCCTCCTGCATGATGGCGGGTGACGGATAGAGCGCCGTGCCGATCAGCAGGCGCGAGGTGAACGAACGTCCGTAGAAATCGACCATGGTCTCAGCCGCCCTGGCGCGGCGTGATGATCTCGACCGCGTCGCCGTCCTGCAGCGCGGCTTTCGCCCAGGCGGCGCGTGGCACCACCTCGTGGTTGACCGCAATGGCGAGATGGCGGTGCTGGTATTCGAGCTCCTCCAGCAAGGCCGGCAGGCTGGTGGCCGCCGTTTCGGTTTTTTCGCCGTTGACGATCAGGATCATGACATCACCTCGTTGTCGATTGAGCCGTGTTGCAGACCTTGCCGCACCTGCGCGAGCGTCAGTTCGGCGAGCGCCGGCGCGATGAGAAACCCGTGGCGGTAGAGCCCGTTGACCGCGATCATCCGGCCGTCGACGGAAATCCGCGGGTGGTTGTCCGGAAAGGCCGGCCGGAGCGCCGAACCGAGTTCGACAATGCGCGCCTCGGCGAAAGCCGGATGCAGCGCATAGGCCGCGGTCATCAGTTCCAGCGCCGAGCGCAGGCTGACCCCCTGGCTTTCGCTCTCGATCGAGGTTGCGCCAATCAAAAACAGGTTGCCGGCACGCGGCACCACGTAGAGCGGCCAGCGCGGATGCAACAGCCGGACCGGCTGGGACAGCGCGATCTCGGTGGTCTCGATCAGCACGGTCTCGCCCTTGACGCCGCGCAGGGCCGGCTGGCGGTCGCGGCCGGCGAGCCCGCGGCAATCGATCGTCAGGCCGGCACAATCGGCCGGTTCGCGCCTGGCGCCGAAGACGATCTCGCCGCCCGCCTGGGCGATGAGCCGGCGCAGCGCCGGCATGACCCGGCGCGGTTCGACATGGCCTTCGCCGGGAAAATGCAGGGCATCGCGGAAACGCCCGGCGAGCGCCGGTTCGAGCGCGGCGAGACGTTCGGCGTCGAGCCGGACATGGCCCTCGGTCATGCCGGCGAAGCGCTCGAAATCGGCCCGGTCGCGCGTATGGGCGACCACCAGCGAGCCATTGAAGGCAAGCTCGGGCAGCGCGTCGCGCCAGAGCGACAGGGACCGGATGCCGAGCCTGGTCACCACGTCGTCGGCGGCCTCGCGCTCGCACCAGGGCGCCAGCATGCCGCCAGCCCAATGACTGGTCGCCTGGCTCATTGCCTCGTCGCCCCGCTCGAACAGCGTGACCGCGTAGCCGGCGCGGGCAAACAGCAAGGCTTGCCAGAGCCCGGCTATGCCGGCTCCGATAATGCTGACCTGTGCATGGCGTGCTGACGTGTCGTGACGCATCCCTGTCCCTCCGCCGGCATGATCCGGATCAGGTTCAAGGGTCGCCACCGTGCCGGCGTCCATGCCGGCCTTGCAGCCTCTCAGCCCCGTCGCGGGGCTCCCCTCAGAGTTCACTTGAATCTGGCCTCCTCCCCCGGTCCCGTCAACCCCTGCCCGCGGGCAATGGACAATCACGCGCCAATGGCGTGAGCTTGGCGCGGGCCGGCCAAAAGCGAATCCAGGCCGCCGGTCGGATGCGAGAGGAGCCGGGACAATGCCCAGGGATTGTCGTGGACTGACCATGACCTGCGCGTCGGACGCCGCGGCGGTGGCCTTCGACCATGCGGTGGCGGGCTATCTGACCTATCGGCTGGACACGGCGGCCCGGGTGAAGGCCTGCTTGGCGGTCGATCCGGACTTCTGCCTCGCCCATGTGCTGCGCGGCTACCTGACGCTGGCCGCGTTCAATCTCGCAACCGTGCCGGCGGCGCGCGAGGCGCTGGCGCTGGCAAAAACCGCCGCCGTCAACGCCACGGCGCGCGAGCAGGCCCATGTCGCGGCGCTGGAAGCCTGGGTCGACGGCCGGCTGGACGAACTGCTGGCCCGCTGGGAAGCCATCGTGGCGCGCCATCCGACCGATGTCCTCGCCTTCCGCCTGCACCATTTCAACGCCTTCTGGCTCGGCCGTCCCGAGCAGATGCTGGCTGTCGTCGAAGCGACCTTGCCGCATTGGGAGCTGGGCCTGGCCGGCCGCGGCGCGGTGCTCGCCTGCCGGGCCTTCGCCAACGAGGAATGCGGCAACTACACGGTGGCCGAAAATTCCGGCCGCGAGGCGATCGCGCTCGACCCCGGCGACATCTGGGCGACCCATGCGGTGGCCCATGTCATGGAAATGCAGGGACGGCGCAGCGAGGGCATCCTGCTGCTGCGCGACCTGGAGCCGCATTGGCAGGGCGGCAACAACCTCAAGCATCACCTGTGGTGGCATCGCGGCCTCTACCACCTCGAACGCGAGGAGTTCGACGAGGTCCTGGCGCTCTACGACAAGGGCTTCCGCAACCTCGGCTCGCCCATCGTCGAGATGCAGCCCGACCTCTATATCGACGTGCAGAATGCCGCTTCCATGCTGTTCCGGCTGCAATTGCAGGGCGTCGATGTCGGCGACCGCTGGATCGAGCTCGCCGACAAGGCCGAGGGCCGGATCGGCGACTGCCTCAACGCGTTCACCTTGCCGCATTGGATGATGGCGCTGGTCCATACCGGGCGCTACCAGGCCGCCGAGGCTTTCCTGGCCGGCCTCGAGGCGGCGGCGGCCGGATCGGATACGATCGCCGGCCTGGTCCGGCTCTATGCCCTGCCGATCTCGGCGGCGGTGCTCGCCCATGGCCGGGGCCGCTACCAGGAGGCGGTCGAGCTGATGCGGCCGGCGCTCGGCGGCATGTACCGGCTCGGCGGCAGCCACGCCCAGCAGGACGTGCTGGAGCAATTGTTCACCGATGCCGCGGCCAAGGCCGGCTCGAAAAGCGATGTCCTGATGATGCTCGAGCGGATCGCCGGGCGCTACCCGGTGCCGCCGGAAAACCGCATCGGCTATCGGCATTCGGCGACCCTGGTGGCCTGAATGGACCTTGGCGGACGCGGCGATGGTTGCCCCGGGAGGGCGTGGTGAGCCTCGGCTTTTTCATCAGCCATCCCGAAGTGGTCATCGATCCCGCCGTGCCGGTGCCGCGCTGGCACCTGAGCGACAAGGGCATCCAGCGCATGCGGACATTCGCGGCGTCATCGGACATGCGCGGCCTGGCCGCGGTCTGGGCGAGCAACGAGACCAAGGCGGTGGAAGCGGCGGGCATCCTGGCCGGCCGCTCGGGCTTGGCCGTCGGTGTTCACCCTCGCCTTCATGAGAACGACCGCAGCGCCACCGGCTTTCTGCCGCCGCCCGAATTCCAGCGGACGGCCGACATGTTCTTCGCAAGCCCCGACGAGAGCGTCAGGGGCTGGGAGCGCGCGGTCGATGCCCAGGCGCGGGTTGCCGCCGCGGTCGATGCAATCCTGAACAACCATTCGGGCGGCGACATCGCCTTCGTCGCCCATGGCGGGGTCGGCACCCTGCTGCTGTGCCGTTATCTCGGCCAGCCGATCAGCCGGAGCGCCGACCAGCCCTTCGAGGGGCATTACTGGGCCTTCGAGATCGCCACGCGCCGGGTCCTGCACCCGTGGCGGCCGATCGCAGCGCGCTGACGCCTACGGCATCAGGGCCTTGGCCACGGCCATGAAGGCCGGCAGGGTCACCGGGTCGTTGGCGACATTGCCGGCCTGGGGATGCGAGCCGTAACGCGCGATCACCATCTCGGCCTTCGGGTCGACATAGATCGACTGGCCATGGATGCCGCGCGCCATATAGACGCCGTGCTCGTTGTGGCTGACCCACCACATGTTCCGCTAGGACCAGCCGGGCAAGGTGGCATACCCCGCCGGCTTGAACTGCGCCGGGTCGGCGCCGCGCGCGATATCCTCGACAGCCTCGGCCTGAATGATCTGCTGGCCGTTGAACCGGCCCCTGTTGCGCATGCATTCGCCGAAGCGGGCAAGGTCGCGCAGCGTGGTGTTGAGGCCGCCGCCGCCCGATTCCGTGCCGATGCTGTCGACGGTGAAGAAGGCATCTTCCTCGGCGCCGAGCTTCGACCAGATCCGGCTCGACAGCAGCTCGCTCAACGACTGGCCGCTGGCGCGCCTGACGATCCAGGCGAGCACGTCGGTATTGACGGTCTTGTAGGCGAAGACCTGGCCGTGCTCGCCTTGCTTCGGCTGGGAGATCAGGAAGTCGTAGAGCGTCCTGGCGCCCTGATAGTCCGGATCCCGCGCGGCCATGCCATTGGCGCGGCGCAGCCCCCAGACATCCGAATTGGCGTCGGTATAGACCTCGGTGTAGCGAAGCCCCGTGGTCATATCCATGACCTGGCGGACGGTGGCGTCGCCAAAGGCGCTGGCGCCGAGTTCCGGCACATAGCGGGTCACCAGGGCCGCGGGATCGATCAGCCCATCGGCGACCAGCATGCCGGCGAGCACGCCGACGAAAGACTTGGTCACCGACATGGCGAGGTGCGGCTTATGGGCCTCGAGCGCGCCGAAATAGCGCTCGTAGACGATCCGGCCGCGATGCAGCACACAAATGCCGTCGGCATAGGTCTCGGCCAGCGCCTGGTCGAAGGTCATCGGACGGCCGTCCATGGTGGTCGAGGCAACCTTGCCGAGGTCCTGCTCGTCGCGCGGCAGCACCGAGACCGGCCCCCGCCCGCGCCAGACATTGGTTGTCGGCACCAGCTGGCGGATATTGCTCCAGGCCCAGCGGAATTCGGGAAATGAGCGGAACGAGCCGTCGGCGAAGGCGACCGTCCGTTCGGCCGGCGGCGGAAAGCCCCGCATCATGCCGAGCGCGACCGGGTCGCTGTCGGCGGCACTCGGTGCGGGCGGGGCTTTTGGTGCGGGCGTCGTCATCAGCATGAACTCCAGAGCCGGAATGCGAACCGTGGCCGGCGGCGCGACTGTCCGGCCGATCGGCGGCCGGCACAACGGCCATGCCGGCGGCCCGTCCATGCATTCATGTCACGGCAAGCCCCCCCCTCGACCCCACCCGCCCATGAAAAAGAGCGGGGACCAGCCCCGCTCCTTCCTGCGTCGCGAGAGCGCGTGGCTCAGGTGCGCTTCGGCGGCGTTGCCGGCCAGGACCGGATCAGCGCGTCGTAATCGACCGTCTGGCCCTGCGGCTTCTCATTGGCGAGCTTGCGCTGGGGCGCGACCGTGCCGGCGGTCTCGGCCCGGCGATACCATTCGTCAGCCGTCGTCTTTGGATTGATGCGCGGTCCGCAGGCGCCCTGGACGCCGGAGCGTTCGAGCCGGATCATCACGTCGTCCATGGCATCGGCGAGCGAATCCATGGCGGCCTGCGGGGTCTTGGCGCCCGACGAGGCATCGCCGATATTCTGCCACCACAGCTGCGCCAGACGCGGATAGTCGGGCACGTTGTTGCCGGTCGGCGTCCATTGGACGCGCGCCGGCGAGCGGTAGAACTCGATGAGGCCGCCGAGGTTCTTGGCCCGGTCGGAGAAGCTCTGGTGCCAGATGTCGCTCTCGCGGATGAAGGTGAGGCCGACATGGCTCTTCTTCAGGCTGGTGGTCTTGCAGACGCAGAACTGGGCATAGAGCCAGGCCGCCTTGCGGCGCTCGACCGGGGTCGACTTCATCAGCGTCCAGGAGCCGGCGTCCTGGTAACCGAGCTTCATGCCCTCGCGCCAATAGGAGCCCTTGGGCGACGGCGCCATGCGCCATTTCGGCGTGCCGTCGGCATTGACCACCGGCAGGCCGGTCTTGACCATGTCGGCGGTGAAGGCGGTGTACCAGAACATCTGCTGGGCGATATTGCCCTGGGCCGGCACCGGTCCTGATTCCGAGAAGGTCATGCCGGCGGCGCCGGGAGGCGCGTATTTCTTCAGCCACTCGACATATTTCTCGACCGCATAGACGGCGGCCGGGCCATTGGTATCGCCGCCACGGGCGATATGGGCGCCGCGCGGATTGCAGCCCTCCATGCGAATGCCCCATTCGTCGACCGGCATGCCGTTGGGAATGCCGCGATCGCCATTGCCGGCCATCGACAGCCAGGCGTCGGTGAACCGCCAGCCGAGCGAGGGATCCTTCTTGCCGTAGTCCATATGGCCATAGACACGCACACCGTCGATCTCCTTCACCGTATTGGTGAAGAACTCGGCGATATCCTCATAGGCCGACCAGTTGGCGGGCACGCCGAGGTCATAGTTGAACTGCTTCTTGAAGGCTTCGCGGATCTGCGGCCGCTGGAACCAGTCGTAACGGAACCAGTAGAGATTGGCGAACTGCTGGTCGGGCAATTGGTAGAGCTTGCCGTCGGGCCCGGTGGTGAAGGCCTTGCCGATGAAATCGTCGATGTCGAGGGTCGGCAAGGTCACCTCCCTGCCCTCGCCGGTCATCCAGTCGGTCAGTGGCACGGCCTGCTGGTAGCGGAAATGGGTGCCGATGAGATCGGAATCATTGACCCAGGCGTCATAGACATTGCGACCCGACTGCATCTGCGTCTGGATCTTCTCGACCACGTCGCCTTCCTGGATGACGTCGTGCTTCAGCCGGATGCCGGTGATCTCGCCAAACGCCTTGGCGAGCGTATTGGCCTCGTATTCATGCGTCGTGATGGTCTCGGAGACGACATTGATCTCCTGGCCCCGATAAGGCTGGGCCGCCTTGATGAACCAGTCGAGTTCGGCCGCCTGCTGTTCCTTGGTCAGCACGGAGGGCTGGAATTCACTGTCGATCCAACGCCTGGCGGCATCGGCCTGGGCACGCACCGGGGTCGACAGGTAGGGGGCGGCCACGAGGGCCGAGGTTCCTGCGACGAATGCTCTTCTGTTGATCTTGATTTTCATCGTCTCCTCCTGGGTTGGCCTCAGTCCGGTTTTCCGGTTTTTCTTGATGGCGCGTCAGACGTATCGGAACACTCCGAAGGCCCAGACGAGCGAAACGAGCGTCGCGCCCCAAAGGCCCGAGGCGCCCAGGGCCGCGATCCACAGGATGTGGATGATCGCGGCGCTCAAAAGCGAGAGAAACAGCCGGTCGCCGCGCGTCGTGGCGATCCTCAAGGCCCCGCTGCGCTCGACCTCCGGGTAACGGACGGCGAGCACGGTCATCACGACCAGCGTGCAGAACAGGACGAAAAAGAACAGGCCGGTCTGCCAGGTCCAGGCCATCCAGGCGAAGGTCTGGGCGAACCAGTCGACGGTCCGGGCGAACCAGTCGGCCATCACACCCTCCCCAGGGCGAAGCCCTTGGCGATGTAGTTGCGGACGAACCAGATCACCAGCGCGCCGGGGATGAGGGTGAGCACGCCGGCGGCCGCGAGCAGGCCCCAGTCCATGCCGGCCGCCGAGGCCGTGCGGGTCATGATCGAGGAGATCGGCTTGTTGTTGGTCAGCGTGCGCGCCAGCAACAGCTCGACCCAGGAGAACATGAAACAGAAGAAGGCCGCCACCCCGATGCCGCTGGCGATCAGCGGCGTGAAGATCTTCACGAAGAAGCGCGGGAAGGAATAGCCGTCGATATAGGCGGTCTCGTCGATCTCGCGCGGCACCGAGGACATGAAGCCCTCGAGAATCCAGACCGCCAGCGGCACATTGAACAGGCAATGGGCGAGCGCCACCGCCCAGGGCGTGTCGAACAGGCCGATCGCCGAATAGAGATTGAAGAAGGGCAGCGCAAAGATCGCCGGCGGCGCCATGCGGTTCGACAGGAGCCAGAAGAACAGGTGCTTGTCGCCGACGAATTTGTAGCGCGAGAAGGCATAGGCCGCCGGCAGGGCGATGCCGATCGACAACAGCGTGTTGATCACGACGAAGGTCAGCGAGTTGACATAACCCATGTACCAGGACGGATCGGTGAAGATCTTCTCGTAATTGCGCAGGGTGAAGGTCTGCGGATAGAGCGAGAAGGCCGTGGTGATCTCGGTATTGGTCTTGAAGCTCATGTTGACCAGCCAATAGATCGGCAACATGAGGAAGACGAGATAGACGATCAGGATGGTGCGGCTGGCCCTCATGGCGCGCCCTCCCGCTGGGTCTCGCCATGGGTCATGACGGTGTAGAAGACCCAGCAGACGGTCAGCACGATGACGTTGTAGATGATCGACAGGGCCGCGGCCTTGCCGAGATCGAACTGGCCGAGCGCGATCTTGACCAGATCGATCGACAGGAAGGTGGTGGTATTGCCCGGACCGCCGCCGGTGACCACGAAGGGCTCGGTATAGATCATGAAGCTGTCCATGAAACGGAGCAGCACCGCGATCAGCAGGACCCGGTTCATCTTCGGCAGCTCGATGGTGCGAAACACCGCGAAACGCGACGCGCCGTCGATCTTGGCGGCCTGGTAATAGGCGTCGGGGATCGACTTGAGGCCGGCATAACAGAGCAGCGCCACCAGGCTGGTCCAGTGCCAGACATCCATGACGATGATGGTCACCCAGGCGGCCAGCGGATCGCGGACATAGTTGTAGTCGATGCCGAGCCCGTTGACGGCATAGCCGAGCAGGCCGATGTCGCCGCGCGCGAAGACCTGCCAGATGGTGCCGACGACATTCCACGGAATGAGCAGCGGCAGCGCCATCAGCACCAGCGTCCAGGCCACGCCCCAGCCGCTCTTCGGCATGGACAGCGCCACCAGGATGCCGAGCGGCACCTCGATCGCCAGCACGATGGCCGAAAACATCAGGTTGCGCCCGAGCGCATCGTAGAAGCGCTGGCCGACCGACGAGCTCGGGTCGAGCACCTCCTGGAACCAGCCTATGCCGTTCCAGAAGAACTGGTTGTTGCCGAAGGTGTCCTGGACCGAATAATTGACCACCGTCATCAGCGGCACGAGCGCGTTGAAGGCGACGATCAGCACGACGGGGAGAACCAGGAACCAGGCCTTGTTGTCCGCGATCTTCTGCATGGGTCAGGCCTCCCTCTCAGGCGTGACGAGCCGGCCGTCGGCATAGATGTTGATGCGGCCGGGATCGAACAGCACCGATGCGGCGTCGCCGGCCGGCGTGACGTCGTCGGGCACGGTCACGGCAACCGCCCGGCCGGCAACCTCGACCCGCGCCAGCCGGATCCGTCCGAGATCCTCGATGCGCAGGACACGCGCCGGAATGCCCGCCCCTGATGGCCCGAGGCGGGCATAGTTCGGGCGAATGCCCAGTTCGACAGCGCCTTTGAGCGGCCCGTAACCGTGCTTGAGATCGAGCATCGTGCCGGCGACGCTCGCCGTGCGGCCGTCGACCGCGCAGGGAATGAAGTTCATGCCGGGCGAGCCGATGAAATTGCCGACGAAGCGATGGGCTGGACGCTCGAACAGCTCCTCGGCGCCGCCGGCCTGCAGCACCCGGCCGTCCGACATGACGATGACCGTGTCGGCGAAGGTCAGCGCCTCGGTCTGGTCATGGGTGACGTAGATCATGGTCACGTCGAGCTGGCGGTGGATGACCTTCAGTTTCGACCGCAATTCCCACTTCAGATGCGGATCGATGACGGTCAGAGGCTCGTCGAACAGGATGGCCGAGACATCCGAGCGGACCAGGCCGCGGCCAAGCGAGATCTTCTGCTTGGCGTCGGCAGTCAGGCCCCGCGCCTTGCGGTCGAGGTCGCGGCCAAGGTCGAGCAATTCGGCGATCTCGCCGACCCGCCGCTTGATGCTGGCCGGGTCGAGCCGGCGGTTCTTCAGGGGAAAAGCCAGGTTCTCGCCGACCGTCATGGTGTCGTAGACGACCGGGAACTGGAACACCTGGGCGATGTTGCGGTCGACCGTGCTGGCCTTGGTAACGTCGCGGCCGTCAAATTTGAGCTGGCCGCGGGTCGGCACGACCAGGCCCGAGATGATGTTGAGAAGTGTGGTCTTGCCGCAGCCCGATGGCCCGAGCAGGGCATAGGCGCCGCCATGGCGGAAGGTGAAATCGAGCTCCTTCAGCGCCCAGTCGTCCTCCGCCCGGCTCGGCGTCTTGAGGTAGGAATGGGCCATGTGCTCGAGCGTGATCGCCGTCATGACGCGCCCTCCCCGACCCTTGCCGCGGCAGCGGCAGCTGCAGCGGCCGGCCCGCCCGCCAGCCGCCCGTCCTGGCCGAACAGGAAGGCCTGTTGCGGGTCGAGCCAGGTGGTGATCGCCTGGCCCGGCTCGAGATTGCGCACGCCCTGCGCCAGCGCCACCAGAAGATGCGCGCCGGCCGCCAGGTGGACGAAGCTTTCCGAGCCGGTGATCTCGGACACGCGGACCGTCGAGGGCAGCGCCAGCGCGCCCTCGCCGAGCCGGTCGAGCGACAATTGGTGCGCCCTGAAACCCATGGCATAGGCGCCATCGGCGACGCCGGCGAAACGGCCGGCCGGCGCCGCGCCGAAGGGGCCGAAATCCAGCACCGGCCCGCGCTTGGCGACGTCGATGACATTGAGCGGCGGGTCGGAAAAGACCTCGGCCGAGGTGAGGTCGCGCGGCTGCCGATAGACCTCGCCGGTCGGCCCGAACTGGGTCAACCGGCCCTGGTGCAGGGTTGCGGTCGAGCCGCCGAGCATCAGGGCTTCGGCCGGCTCTGTCGTGGCATAGACGAAGATGGCGCCGGAGGCCTCGAAAATGCGCGGCAGTTCCTCGCGCAGCTCCTCGCGCAGCTTGTAGTCGAGATTGGCCAGCGGCTCGTCCATCAGGACCAGGTCGGCGCCCTTCATCAGCGCCCGGGCAATGGCGGTGCGCTGCTGCTGGCCGCCGGACAGTTCCAGCGGCATGCGCTTGAGATAAGGCTCGAGCCGCAGGAGCTTCGCCGCGGTCCCGACCCGCGCCTCGACCTCGGCGCCCGCCACGCCCTGGACCCGCAAGGGCGACGCGATGTTCTCGAAAACGCTCAGCGTCGGGTAGTTGATGAACTGCTGATAGACCATGGCGACGTTGCGCCGCCGCACCGGGACGCCGGTGACATCGACACCGTCCATCAGGACGCGGCCCGCGCTTGGCGGGTCGAGGCCGGCCATGACGCGCAACAGGCTGGTCTTGCCGGCCAGCGTCGCGCCCAGCAGCACATTGAGGCTGCCGCGCTTGAGTGTCAGCGACACCGCGTCGAGATGCTTCACCGTCGCAACCGATTTCGACACGGCGTCGAGGACGAGGCTCATCGCGCCTCCCGGCGGAGGGTTCCGCTCTGCCCGGCGCCGACCAGGCCCGCCATGAAGCCGTCCAGCGCGGCGATTTCGGACGGCTGCATCCTGAGCCCCAATTTCGACCGGCGCCAGACGATATCGCCGGCCGAGCGGGCCCATTCCCGATCGGCGAGATAACGCACCTCGGCTTCGGTCAGGGTCGCGCCGAAATCGCGGCCGAGGTCCTCGGCGCGGCGCGCTTCGCCAAGGATCGCCCGGGCGCGCGTGCCATAGGAACGGGCAAGGCGCGCCGCATGATCGGCGGCGAGGAACGGGAATTCGGCCCGCAGTTCGGCGGCAAGCGCGGCGCGCCCGTCGACGGGGAAGTCGCCGCCCGGCAAGGCCGCATGCGCGGTCCAGCCGGCGCCGCGCTGGCCCGGACCGATGCCGAGCTTGCCGAGCGCGTCCTCGGCGAGCTTCCGGTAGGTGGTGATCTTGCCGCCGAAGATCGACAGGAGCGGTGGCTGGCCGGAGGCATCATCGAGTTCGAAGACATAGTCGCGGGTCGCCGCCCGGGCTTCGCTGGCGCCGTCGTCATAAAGTGGACGGACGCCGGAATAGCGCCAGACCACGTCGGCGGGCGTGACGGCTGAGCGAAAATAGACGCTCGCCGCCTCGCACAGGTAGTTGACCTCGGCCTCGGTCGCCGCGACGGCCGCCGGATCGCCGTCATAATCGAGATCGGTGGTGCCGATCAGGGTGAAATCACCCTCATAGGGGATGGCGAAGACGACGCGCCCGTCGGCGGTCTGGAAAATGTAGCAGCGCTCGTCGGTGAACAGCTTGCGGACGACGATATGCGAGCCCTGGACCAGCCGGACCTTGGCGCGGGCCGCCATGCCGAGCTTTTCCGACAGGACATCGGCGACCCAGGGGCCGGCGGCATTGACCAGCATGCGGGCGGCGACGACGTCGCGGGCGCCGCTCGCCACGTCCTCGACCGTCACCTGCCAGCCCTCCGCCAGCCGCTCGGCGCCGACCACGCGGGTGCGGGTGCGGATGACCGCCCCGCGATCGGCCGCGTCGCGGGCGTTCAGCGCCACGAGCCGGGAATCATCGACCCAGCAATCGGAATATTCGAAGGCCCTGGTGAACAGCCCGGGCTTCAACGGCAGCCCGGCGGGGTCGCGCGTCAGGTCGAGGCTGCGGGTGGGCGGCAGCCGCTTGCGGCCGCCCAGATGGTCGTAGAGGAAAAGCCCGGTGCGCAGGAGCCAGGACGGACGCAGCCCGGCATGATGCGGCAGGACGAAGCGCAAGGGACCAACGACATGCGGGGCTATGCCCCACAGGACCTCGCGCTCCTTCAGCGCCTCGCGCACCAGGCGAAACTCGTAATATTCGAGATAGCGCAGGCCGCCATGGATCAGCTTGGTCGAGGACGACGAGGTGCCGCTGGCGAGATCGTCCATCTCGACCAGGCAAACCGTCAGTCCGCGGCCGACCGCGTCGCGCGCGATGCCGCAGCCATTGATGCCGCCGCCGATCACCAGGAGGTCGAATTGGCCCTGCACGCGCAATCTCCGGCATGGCCGTTTGATGCGGCCTGTACCAGACAAAGGCTAAAACGAAGATCGAAACGCGTGCAAGTGAAAATCAACCCGAAGACCGATAAACCTCAATCCGGCTCGCCTCGGCTCAGAACGCCACCCGGATCGGCCTCGACCAGGTCGACCTGCGCCTCCAGGCACATCTGCCGGATGTCCTCTGAAGGCACCAGGTCGGTGACGAAACTGTCGATCTGGCTCATATGGCCAATGCGCACGGGCGCCTTGCGCGTGAACTTGGTCTGGTCGGACACCAGGATGACATGGCGCGCGTTCTCGATGATCGCCTGGGTGACCAGCACCTCGCGATAGTCGAAATCGAGCAGCGTGCCGTCGGCGTCGATGGCCGACACGCCGATCACCGCATAGTCGACCTTGAACTGCCGGATCAGATTGGTCGCGGCGGCGCCGACCACCGCGCCGTCGGCCTTGCGCACCGGGCCGCCGGTGACGATCACCTCGATGCCGGCGTGCCGGTAGAGTTCGGTAGCGACATTCAGGTTGTTGGTGATGACCAGAAGGTCGTCGCGAAAAGCCAGGGCCTTGGCGACTTCTTCAGTGGTCGTGCCAATATTGATGAACAGCGAAGAGCCGTTCGGCACCAGCGCCGCCGCGGCGCTTCCAATGGCGCGCTTGGCTTCGGCCGCGGCAAAGCGCCGGGCATCATAGGACAGGTTGGCGACACCCGACGCGACCACCGCGCCGCCATGGACACGCTGCAGCACCCGCCGCTCGCAGAGCTCGTTGAGGTCCTTGCGCACGGTCTGCGGCGTCACCTCGAAACGCCGGGCGAGATCTTCGACGCCGACCTTGCCGGCGGTCCGCGCCAGCGCCAGGATTTCCGATTGCCTGGGCGAAAGGTCGCTCATCGCGCTGCCAAGGTCCTTGTTTGCCGCGCCGGGTTGCCGCCAGCTTTGTTCGTTCTGCCTTTCAATATTGTCATGTTCGAATAAATAACGAAATAGCCTTGGAGTTCTCTTGCGACTTCAGCCCGGCGCAATACGGGCACGGTCGATGATGGATTGGCTGTCGAGGCCGCTGGGCATGGTCCCGAAGGCCTGCCCCCAATCGCCGTCCAGACGGGTCGCGCAGAAGGCGTCGGCAACGGCCGGGGTCGAATGGCGCAGCAGCAGGCTCGCCTGAAGGGCAAAGGCCATCATCTCGACGACCCGGCGCGCCGCGCCCTCGAAATCCGCGAGCTGGCCAAGGCGGCGCTCCAGGTCGTCGGTGAAGGCATCGAAGCGGCGATCCGCCCCACGCGCCTTGCGCAGTTCGTCGAGGAACACCGTGACGGTTTCGGGTTCGCGCTGCATCGCGCGCAGCACGTCGAGGCAAATGACATTGCCGGTGCCCTCCCAGATGCCGTTCAGCGGCGCCTCGCGGTAGAGCCGCTCCATCAGGTGATCGGCGATGAAGCCGTTGCCACCATGGCATTCCAGCGCCTCGACAACGAAGGGCGGCGCGCGCTTGCAGGCCCAATATTTGGCCACCGGCGTGCAGATCCTGGACAGCAATTGCTCGAACCGGTCCTCGTCGGAGCGGTCGAGCGCAAAGGCCAGCCGCATCGACATCCACATCAGCGCCTCGCTCTCGACAGCCAGATCGGCCACCACATTGCGCATGATCGGCAGGTCGACCAGCGACCGCTGGAAGGCGCGCCGGTTGGTCGTGTGGTGGATCGCCTGCGACAGAGCCTGGCGCATCAGGCCGGACGAGCCGACGGCGAAATCGAGCCGGGTGACATGGGCCATTTCGATGCCGGTGCGGATGCCCTTGCCATCCTCGCCGAGCATGACCGCGTAGAGGTCGTGGAATTCGACCTCGGACGAGGCATTCGACTTGTTGCCGCATTTGTCCTTGAGCCGCTGCAGCTTCAGCCGGTTGCGCGTGCCGTCGGGCAGCCAGCCGGTCGCCAGGAAACAGGAGAGCCCCTTTTCCGTCTGCGCCAGGGTCAGGAACAGATCGCTCATCGGCACCGAGAAGAACCATTTGTGGCCGGTGATGAGATAAGGCGCGCCGGAGCCCCGGCGGCTGGTGGCGGGCCTCGCCGTGGTGATGGTGGCGCGCAGATCCGAGCCGCCCTGCTTCTCGGTCATGGCCATGCCGACGGTTGCGCCGGCTTTCGCGGCGGCGTGGATCGGCCTGGGATCGTAGACGGGTTTCAGGATCTGCGGCGCCCATTGGTCGAACAGCGCGGGGTCGTGCCTGAGCGCGGGAATCGCCGAGAAGGTCATGCCCATCGGGCAGCAGATGCCGTTTTCGCCCTGGTTCCAGAGATAGCTGAGGATGGCGCGCGCGACATGGCCGCCCGGCCGCTTGTGGGTCCAGGCAAAGCTGTGGGTCTCGGTGCCGTAAATCAGACCCATCAGCTCGTGATAGGCCGGATGAAACTCGACCACGTCGAGCCGGTTGCCGAACCGGTCATGGGTCCTGAGTTCCGGCAGGTTCCGGTTGGCTTGCCGGGCAAGGTTTTGCACCTTCTCGCTGCCGACGATCGCACCGGCGCGACGCAAATGGTCGCCGGCCCAATCGGTACCGAAAACGCGGGCCGCCTCGACCAGCGCCGTGTCGCCGGCGAAGGCATTGTAATCGGCGAGCGAACCGGACTGGTTGAACACCTCGTGGGTGGCGTAACCCGGCGCCTCGCCGGCGAGGCTGCGATCCGTCATCGTGCTGCTCGTCATCAAGCCCTCCCCTCGTCTGCCACAACAACCCGATCCTGAGACCGCGCCTGAGGCCCGGCCAGGCCCGGCGGCTCGCAGCCCGTGGCGCAGCACCGTCCCGGCTGCCTGGACGGACGGCCGCCGCCGGCCAGGACGCCGCGGTCGAGCAGGCTCTCGACCAGCTCGACCTTTTCCATGACCGGATAATTGCGCCAGACCTCGCGTTTCATGGCTTCCGGCGAGCCGCCGCCATGGAGCGAGATGACCGAGTACCAGCCAGCCTGATGCGAAATGGTGAGATCTTCGATGAAACGGGAGACCTCGATGCGCTGCGCCATGGGAATGTCGGCGCGGCCGCCGAGCACGGCGGCAAGCGAAGCCTGGGTCATCGGATTGTGGTCCTCGTCGGGGCCGGGAAGCGCGACGATCAGGCCGCCCGAGACATAATGGGCGAGCCGATGCATGTCGTAGATCCTGGTCGCCAGCAGGAGCTTGCCGATGTTCGAGAACACCGCATCCGGCATGACCGAACCGGCGGGGTCCTGGACGCAATAGACCGATGACGCGACGCCGCAGGCGTAGAAGCCTTCGGTGATGGTGATCAGCTCGACCATGGCGTCGCGGATATGACCATGGGCGTCGGCATCGAGCCCATTGGCTTCGGTCATCAGCGCGCCGGCGCCGATCAACAGGTCGCCGAAGCCGGCGCGCGCGCCGATGCAGGAATGCCGGTGGTGGGTGGCGTAGGAGGTGGTCAGGAAACCGCCCTCCTCGACCTCGCCGGCGAGGAAGACCCGATCATGCGGCACGAACACGTCGTCGAACAGGACGACGCCGGTCGACTGGCCGTATCGGGCGGAAAATTTGGCCGCCGCCTCGCCTGGGCGGCCGGCCGGGCGGGCGACGATGGTGACGCCGGGCGCATCGACCGGCACCGCGCAGCAGACCGCGAAGTCCGCATCTTCCGGGACATGCGTCCGGCACGGCATGACCAGGAATTCGTGCATATAGGGCGCGCCGGTGACGATCGCCTTGGTGCCGCGGATGACGATGCCGTCGGGCCGCCGCTCCTTGATATGGACATAGACGTCCGGGTTCGCCTGCCCGCCCGGCCGCCTGGACCGATCGCCCTTGGCGTCGGTCATGGCGATGCCGAGCGTCAGGTCGCGGTCCTGCACCGCGTGCAGGTAGTTCAGGAAGCGCTGGGAATAGTCGGTCGCATGGGCCTGGTCGGTGCGCCGCGTCGCCTGAAACAGGCCATTGAGCGCGTCATGGGCGAGGTAGCGCTGGGCGCAGCCCGAGATCCGGCAGGCCAGACGCACCGCTTCCAGCTTCTGCAAGAGATCCGACGAGGTCTCGTCGATGTGCAGCATCCGGTTGACGGTCTTGCCCGAGGTCCCCTGCCGGGCCGTCATGACGGTGCGATGCCCGGCTTCGTGCGCGAGGTCGTAGGCGGTGCCGACGGCATTGATGCCGGGCGCCAGCAACGGCTCGTCGGCGACGCTCGCCACCGCGTTGCCATTGACGAAGACACGCGGCCGATAGGCGCGCAGCGACTCGCGATAGTCGGCGGACGTCATCAACATGGGCACCTCCAGGACTTCTTGTTTGATTAATTGAACAGTGTTAGAAAATTTATCGACAGTCAATCGGGACGCGACGGGAAGAACGGTGGAACAGCGCAGGCAGGGACGCACCCGGGCGGTCAAGGAGCTCAAGCGCAGCCTCATCCTGGACGCCGCGCGCAAGGTCTTCGAGGCGGAGGGCCTTGATGGCGCGTCGCTGCGGGCGATTGCCTCGGAAGCCGGCTACACGCCCGCCGCGCTCTATTTCCACTTCGCGTCCAAGGAAGCGATTTACGCCGAGGTGCTTCAGGCCTCGCTGACCAATCTCAGCGAAACCGTCGACCGGGCGGTCGCCCGCTGCCGCACGCCCGCCGAACGGCTGCGCGCCGCGGCAACCGCCTTTTTCGGCTTCTATGCAGCCAATCCGCGTGATCTCGATCTCGGCTTCTACCTGTTCCGCGGTGGCATGAAACCGAAAGGCCTCGGCCGGGAGCGCGACGAGGAGCTGAATGCCGGGCTCGCGGCGGCGCTCGGGCCGATCGCGGAAGCCGCCGAAAGCCTGGGCGCGACACGCGAAGCGGCCAATCTCCTGATGGTCGACGCCTTCGCCCACGCCGCCGGCCTGCTCCTGCTCGCCCATACCGGCCGCATCAGGATGTTTTCAGCCTCGGCGCCCGAACTGATGGCGCGCTACATCGACGGCGTCGTCGAGCGCCTGCAGCGGACGTGACAGGCGGCGAGCGGCGGCCTGCCTGTCAGGGAATGAGGATGGACGGCGCCGAAATGCGGGCGCGGAACATGTTCCGCTGGCCGGGACTGCCGGCAAGGGTTGCATCCGAGCTCTCGATATCCAGCCTCAGGCCCCGATCCGCCAGGGCCTCCGCGACCTGGTTGAGCGCCGCGATCGCACCAATGAGCTTGTCGCGCATCTCTTGGGGGATAGCATCCATGATGGGCTCCGGCTGACCGGTCTGAACGGCGTCGCCGACGGCCGGCGCACCGCCCTCGAATGTGTATTCAACAACCGACCGGCTGCGCAGTTCCTTTTCGGAACGGCTGGTCTGCGCTCAGTTCGACCCGCGACATGCCGCCGCCGGGCGGAACAAAGACCGGGGCCCGCGGGTTGTCGGACCGAGCTGGCCTGCCTGCCGCTTCGGCCGGTTTGTGAGGGAGGCTCATGCCATGCGCGACGACATCGCTCGGCCCGGCCCGCGCTGCCTCTATAGTCTTCAGGACATTCGGCAGATGCGGCTGAAATTCGACCAGACCTGCGAGGAACTCGGCCTGTTCCACGAAGACCGGGAGGCCCGGGCGGCGGTCGGCCGTGCCGTGGTCAAGGCCTTCGCCACCGGCCTCGCCGAGACCCCGCCGACATTCGCCACCGAGACCCTGCCCTTCGAAGGCGAAGGAGCGGCCGTCAGGACCCGATCGGGGGGCTCGCCCTACGGCATCCGGCACCGCCGCCTGATCGATTCGGCATAGGGCAGAAGCGGCGTCAGGTCGAAGGTCTGCTCGACACCGGCGAACTGAATGAACAGACGCGCGGCGCCGGCAATATCGCGCAGCAGGGATTCGGCATAACGCGCGCTGACATAGGCCGTGCGTCCCGGCGTGGTCCAGCTGATCGGCTTGGAAGGCCCGTCGTCGATCTGATAGGTGCCCGCTATCGGCCTGTCGCGCGGGCGATCGACCCGGAATCCCGCGGCGTAGGAGATGAACACACCGGTTTCGCTGCAGACGACCGTGAATTTCTCGCCCGAACTGCGGTAAGTCAGGTCGAGCACGGCGGCACTGCCCGGTCGTGCCGCGATATCCTGCACCAGCCATTGGGCGCGCGCCGGACCGGCGACCAGCATCGTCCAGAGCAGGGCAGCGAGAATACGACGGATCGGCACGGTCACTTCTTGGGTCAGATCTTGCGAATTCATCGGCCATCAATGATCCGGCCATTGCACAAACTATATGATCGCCCGTGCAATGGTCGAGTGTGTTGCCGCACATAACCGTCATTCCGATCCGCACGACAATGGATCTTTCGACCGACCCTGGGGCAACCCCAGCGTCAACTCACGCAAGGCGGCCGCGTGACCGGCACCGCACCCGCCTTCCCCCAGCGTCCCGATCGTCGAGGCCTGCAAAAAGCGCTCGGACCAAAAACCACACGCGGGCCATGTGGAACTATGGCTGGGGCCCACGCGTTGATGCGGCGCCGGACAGACGGCGAGAGCCGGCAAAGGGTCAGACCATGGCATGGGACAACTTCCTGAGCGCGCTGGCGTCTTATGACCCGCCGACGGACGATACCGACGAGCACGCCATCGATGACGGCGGAACCTTCGAACACGATCTCGTCCTGCGTTATGCGGCGGTCGGAATATTCGTCATTCTGGCGATCGCCACGCTGAACATGACCCGCGCCATCTCCCTGCCGGTAACCGCCGGCGTCATCATCGGCCTGGTTCTCGGCCCGCTCGTCGATCGGCTGGTTCGGCACGGGGTTCCAAGGCATCTGGCGGCGGCGGTCCTCGTGCTGGCCAGCGTCGGTCTGACACTTGCCGCGCTCTCATTGCTCACCGTCCCGATCGCCGCCTGGAGCGACCAGTTGCCGGCCATGATGGCGGCGCTCCAGGCCAAGCTCGCCGACATATTTGCGATCATCAAACAGGTCGAAACCGCGCTCGAGAGCCTCTCGACCTCGTCGGGCCTGCAGGTCAACGTCGCCGGCGGCAGCCAGGTGATGCATTTCGCCATATCGTCCTCCGCGGCCGCCGGCGGCGTGCTCATTTTCATTGCCACCACCTATTTCTACCTGGCCACCCGTCGCATCATGAAGGCGCGCATCCTCCGCCTCTGCCTTGGCCGCGGGGCCCGGAAATCGGCAGGCGGCTTCTTCGAAGAAATCGAAGAGCGGGTGGCTGCCTATCTCGGCATCGTCACGGTCATCAATCTGGGACTGGGCGCGGCCACGACGATCATCGCCTGGATCGCCGGCCTGCCGTTTCCGATCTTCTGGGGAGCGCTGGCGTTCCTGCTGAACTATCTCGCCTTTGTCGGCCCGATCATCGTCGCGGCGCTGCTGTTCGCAGCCGGCCTGCTAACGACCACGACCACGCTTGCCGCGCTTTGGCCGGCCGCCGCCTTCTATGTCCTGCATCTCGTGGAGAGCAATGCCGTGACCCCCGCCGTGGTCGGCAACAGGCTGACCGTGTCGCCCTTCCTGGTGTTCATCTCCTTCATCTTCTGGCTCTGGCTGTGGGGGCCGATCGGCGCCGTGCTGTCGACGCCGATCCTGCTGATCGCGATGGTCGGCGTCGAAACCTTCGCCAAATACCGCGCCGAAGAACGCTGCCCGCCGGCCGCACCGACCCCGTGAGATGGTCCGGGAACCGATCGGAGGGCCGGACGTTCATCATGGGATCGAAGCGGGGCGACCCGCTCCCGCACCGAAGCGATTTCATCGATTTTGCAAGGAGATTGATATGGCCAATCCTGTTTCGTCGGGCAAACGACTGTCGGCTGTCTCGGCCGCGGCCGAGGACGCCGCCGAGCGCGTTTCGGCAACCGCCACCAAGGCGCGCGAGGAGGCTTCGGAATTGCAGGACACCGTCGTGCGCAATGCCGAGGAACTGGCGGCGAACGTCAATCAGAAGCTGAAAGCGGCCGGCGTCGACACTGACGTGATGGTCAAGGCCGCCAAGGGCCAGGCGTCGGAACTGCAGCGCCTGGTGGCGGACGAGCTGAAAGCCCGGCCGCTGCGCGCGCTCGGCATTGCCGCGGCCATTGGCCTGGTCGTCGGTTTCATGACGGCGCGCTGACATGTTCAAGGTGCTCGGCGCGCTGGCCATGAGCGAGGCAGGCCAATCGATCAGGAAGAGCCTGGTCGTCCACGGCCTCTATGTCGTCGCGATTCTGATCGGCGTCGTCGCCTGCGGCTTTGCGCTCGCCGGGCTCTACACCATGCTCGCCCTGCGTTACGATGCGGTGGTGGCGAGCCTGGTGATCGCCGCCGGCCTGTTCGTCGTCGCGCTGGTCATTTTTGCCATCGCAGCCTTCATGCAATCGCGTCCGCGCAGGTCCAATGCCCTGGCGACCACGGCGCTGGTCGCCGCGCCGATCGCGGCGAGCGCGCTCGGCTCGAAGAACACGCTCAAGGTCGCCGCGCTCGGCGGCATCGTCTTGCTCGGCGCCGCGCTCGGCCGCCAATTGGGCCGCTGACCGGCAGGCCGGGCAAGCCATGTCTTTTGACATAGGACGAGGCGCCGCCTTAGCCTAACTCGATCCGATGATCGGTTGGATGAAGACGCGCTCGGCGATGACCAATTGGTGGCCAACTCAACGGGCGAGGTCGATGACGCCCCTGGTCAGCGGCATTCTGGCGCTGGCCGCGGTCGCGGTGACCATCGTCATGGTCGCCCTGATCAACCTGCAGGCGCTCGAAGCGGTGCGCCGCGTCGTCCATGCGCTGCAGGCGCGCGAACATGCCGAGCGGTTTCTCGGCCAGTTGCGCGACGCCGAGACCGGCCAGCGCGGCTTCCTGCTCACCGGCCGGCGGGAATTCCTGGAACCCTATGACAGCGGCAAAGCGGCCATCGCGGCCGAACTCGGCAGCCTTGCCACACTCGTCTCCGACAATCCCGCGCAGAGCATCCGTGTGACCCGGCTGCGCAATCTCGCCACCGCCAAGATGGCGGGACTGGACGAGGCCATCGCCGCCTATCGCGCCGGCGACCTGGCCAAGGCGCTCGACCAGGTCCGCCAGGAGGTCGGCAAGGGGCTGATGGACGAGGTGCGCCTCACCGTCGGCGAACTGCAGGCCGAAGAGACCCGGCTTTCAGCCGAGCGCACCGCCACCGGCAATCAGCGCAGGCTGATCAGCACGCTGGGCGTGGTCCTGGCGCTGGCTTTCCTGGCCTTTGCCGCCTGGCGGCAGCTCTATGTCGGCAACCGCCGCAATCTCAGCCTGGCCCAGGCCAATGCGCTGCTCGATCGGCGCGTGACCGAGCGGACGCAGCAGCTGGAAAACGAGAAGCTCAGGGTCGAGGCGCTGCTGAAGGACGTCAACCACCGGGTCGGCAACAATCTGGCGACGGTGTCCGCGCTGCTCAGCGTGCAGGGCCGCCAGGCGCGCGAACCACAGGTCAAGGCCGCTCTCGCCCAGGCCCAGTCGCGCATCCAGGCGATCGCCGCCGGACAGCGCCGCCTGCGCATCGACATCGAGGCCGACGAGATCGATGCCCGCCCCTATTTCGAAGACCTCCTGGCCGAGATCGGCAAGGCCGCCGAGGGCCGCCCGATCACCTTCAAACTCGCCATGGAGAATATCCGGCTGCCCGGACGCGATGCCGTGTCCTATGTGGTGCTGGTCAATGAACTGGTGACCAACGCGATCAAACATGCCTTTCCCTCGGGCATGGCGGGGACGATCACGGTTGGCGTGCACCCGGCCGCCGACGACACGAATGCCGTCCTGCTGCGGATCGAGGACGACGGCGTGGGCATGCCGGCCAAAGTCGAGTCCGACGGCCTTGGCCAATCGGTCATCGCCAGCCTGTTGCGCAGCATGCGGGCGACGATGGCCGTGGAGATGATCGATCCCGGTGCGCCAAGGCCGGGCACGCGTGTCACCCTGATTTTCCCGAAAAAGGAACCGGCAGCGACCGAAACCTAGGCCTCGGCGTTCAGGACATTCTCGACCAGCCGCCGGATCTCGGGCGCCGAAAACGGCTTGCGAACGAAGGGCACCGCGCGCAGCAGTTCCGGCAGGTCCGCCGGCAACGAGCCCGAGACGAAGGCGAAAGGCGTACCGCGGCTGGCCAGGGCTTGGGCCAGCGCGAAGGTCTTGCCGCCAATGACGTCGATATCGAGCAAGGCGAAGGATAACGGCGCCTCCGCCGCCTTGTTCGCCTCGTCCAGCGAGCCGACGACGACCAGCTCGGCATCGCCATCCAGGCCGTCGCCGACCGTGGCCTCAAGATCGAGCGCAATGAATGGATCGTCTTCGACGATCAGAACTCTTGTATTTGCCAAGGTTCGATCCCTCCATTGGCAGCCGAACCTTACCGCTCATTTGAATGATTCTGGCAGAGATAGATTAGCGCCGCGTTATTCGATATCGTCGACGCAACCTGCCGGGCCGGGGCCGCCCACAAAGGAAGAGCCTCGCGCGCTCGCTCTGGCGCGTTCGGAAGCCGTTGTTTCGATGGGCCCTGTCATGATGCAACGCATGCCCGACGGACCAGTTCCTGCGGTGTAGCCGACCAACGATCGCCGGCCGCCTTCAGCCTGACGGCCGGGGCACAGAACAGAATGGGCGGAGCTCGGTGGTCACACCGATGCTTTCAAGGCCGATGCGGGAGAAGCGCCATGGCAGTGATCAACATCATCATGATCGTGTCGATCGTCATCGTCGTGGTCGCCACGGTGATGGGTTTCCTCAGCGGCTTCGGCAAACGATCCCGACACTGACAAGCCGAGCCCCGGCGCGATGACCTGACGACCTGAGCTACGGCGAGCGGAGCATGAGCCGGCGTCGCCGGGTCATGACGGGCCTGCCTTGTCTCGGTCGCGATCCGACCGTGCCGCGGCCCCGGACAGCGCGCGGCGGAGCCTTCCGTTGCACCCGCAAACGAGGAACAAAACACGGCACGCGGCGTTTTCCGAAAGACTTCAATAGGCAGCACAGGAGAGACGCCATGTTCGGCTGGGCCATCATGTTTCTGATCGTCGCACTCATTGCCGCGGCCCTTGGCTTCGGCGGCGTTGCGGGAACCGCCATGTCGGCCGCCCAAATCGTCTTCGTGGTGGCGCTGATCGCATTCGCGATCTCCGCGGTCATGGGTCTGGTTCGCGGCAGGGGCTGACGGCGCCGACGCGTCGACAGGCGGCCATTCCTCCAGATCAAAACCCCCGCTTCGGGTGATCCGAAGCGGGGGTTTTGTGTTTCGAGGGCCGACATCTGTCGTGTGGCCGGCCCCGTTTCGCGTGGTGCGCCTTCGATCAGGCGGCCGCCTTGCCGGCGCGCCGGTCGAAGAACAAGGCCTGGCTGATCGCTGCCTTCACCGCATCCTGCTGGAACGGCTTGGTGATCAGGAAGGCCGGTTCCGGCCGGTCGCCGGTGAGCAGGCGTTCCGGATAGGCGGTGATGAAGATGACCGGCACCGAGATCGAGCGGAGGATCTCGTTGACCGCGTCGAGGCCCGAGCTGCCGTCGGCGAGCTGGATGTCGGCGAGTACCAGGCCCGGCCGCTTGGCGGCGACCAGGGCGACGGCCTCCTTGTGGGTGCGCGCGACGCCGGTGACCCGGTGCCCGAGCTCCTGCACCATCGTCTCGATATCGAGCGCGATGATCGGTTCATCCTCGATGATCAGCACGTCGGTCGCCATCTGCTCGGCGATCTCGCGGCCGGCGCGATCGAGCAGGTCGGCGGTGTCGGCCACCGGCTCGGCCATGATGCTGGCGACCTCGGACAGCGAAAAACCCTCGACGGTGCGCAGCAGGAAGGCCTGGCGGGAGCGCGGCGTCAGCGCGTCGAGGTTGCGCTCGGCGAAGGACCGATCCCCCTCGCCTTCGTTGTTGACGCCGACCGAGGACCAGAGCTTGAGGAACAACCGGTAGAGCGCAATGCGTTCGCCGAGGCTGCGTTCGAAGATCGTGGGGTCTTCGACCAACGCCTCCAATGTCGCCACGACATAGGCATCGCCGCTCGCCTGGGTCCCGCACAAAGCCCGTGCGAAACGCCTAAGGTACGGGAGATGCTGGGCTATTTCCTTCGCGATCGACATCGTATGGTGCTCCTTATTGGTCGGAAGGCGAACATTTGCCGCCATCGCTTGGCAAGCATTTTATTTCTTGCTCGACATGGAACTTTCCTGAGGCGCACAGGTTCCTTAGGCGGATTGGTATATCTGCGCCTTGGCGAGCGCGACGCTTCTGTGGCCAATCGACAACTGCGGATTCCGCTGGTCAAGGTGATGATGAGGACGAGCATGGTGAACCCAAGAGACGAAGACCCCGCCCGCGATTTCGAGGTCTTCGAGAACGAGCCTGTCCTCGATCAACGCGTTCAGGATGCCATTGGCCGTTCCTTGAAAGCCCATTACGACGATCTCGTCAGGGCCCCGATCCCCGATCGTTTTCTGGTTCTGCTGGCGCAGCTCGAAGCCAAGGAGCTGAAGGCCCAGTCGAATGGTGAAACCGATGAGCGATGACATTTTCAGGGACGGACTGATTGCCGAGATTCCGAACCTGAGGGCTTTCGCGGCATCGCTGTCCGGCTCGATGCAACTGGCTGACGACCTGGTCCAGGATACGCTCTTGAAGGCCTGGTCGAATGCCGAGAAATTCGAACCCGGAACCAGCCTGCGGGCCTGGCTCTTCACCATCCTGCGCAACACCTATTTCTCGCTCTACCGCAAACGCGGGCGCGAGATCCAGGACAGCGACGGCACCTATACCGAACGCCTGTCGACCCAGGGCAACCAGGAAAGCCATCTCGACCTCGCCGATTTCCGCAAGGCGCTGGCGACCCTGCCGGACGAGCAGCGCGAAGTGCTGATCATGGTTGGCGCAAGCGGCCTGTCCTATGAAGAAACCGCCGAGATCTGCGGCGTTGCCGTCGGCACCGTCAAGAGCCGTGTCAATCGCGCCCGCGGCAAGCTCGCCGAGCTGCTGCAGATCCATGGCGCCGACGAATACGGCCCTGACCGGAAGACAACCGCAGCCCTGCAGACCACTGGCGCCTCGGGTTCCGGCAACTGACGAAACCGGCAGAGCATGAAGCTGTCCAAATTCCAGACCGTCCGAGGCCGCCTGATCGGGCTTCTGGTGCTGATCGCGGTGCCGATGGCGCTGCTCGCCGCCACCGCCGCGGTGACGACTTATAGGACGGTGCTGGGATCGATCGAAGATCGCCAGCTGGAAGCGGCGGCCAATTACGCGGTCAGGACGCGGATCTGGTACGACGGCGCGCTTCGGGCGCTGCTCGCCACCGTCGCCGGGGTCGAAGCGACCGGTCTGACGGACCCGCAATGCGACGCGATCGGCCGCCAGGTGCTCGCCGGCACCCAGGACGACCAGGCATTGCGCCTGCGCTTCGCCAATGGCACGTCCTGCCTCGCCTCGCGCAACGGCGCCCTGTCCGCCGAGACGCTCGACGCCATGACGCGGACCCTGACGTCGCGCCCGATCGTCCAGGATCTGCCGGGCGCCGCGTCGACGACGGCGCGCTACGATTATGTCGACATCGACGGCAAGCACTATCTCGCCATTCACGCGACCGGCGGCGGGGCCGGAACCGGCTGGGAGGGCCTCTACGTCACCGACGTGGCGGCGCTCGAGCGGGCCTTCGATCTCGGAGCCCTGGCGGCCGGCGCGGTCGTCGGTCTCATCGGCCGGAGCGATCAGATCCTGATCGCCCGGGGCGCCGACGAGAAGGACGTGAGCTGGCTGCCCGAGGGGAGCATTTCCCGAACCGGCGAGCCCTTCGAGGCGGCCAGCCGCGCCGGCGCGCGGCGGTCCTATTCCGTTCAGCGGATCGCCGAGCCCGATCTTTATGTCCTGGCAAGCCTCGACCAGACCGTCACCCGCGCCGCGCAAACCCAGTTCCTGGCGCTGCTGATCATTCCACTGGCGACGCTTGCCCTGCTCTGCGCGGTCTATCTGCACGCCATCCACAGCCACATCCTGCGCTGGCTGCGCGGCATCGAGCAGGCGGCGCGGCAGGAAGAGCAATCGTCATTCACCGCCCGCGCGCTGGTCGCCGAGGAAATGCCGTCGGACATCAAGAGCGTCGCGCGGGCCTTCAACGGCATGGTCGATGCGCAGGAGCAGCGTCAGCACGCGCTGCAGACCGCGCTCGACCGCAACCGGCTGCTGGTGCGCGAGCTGCACCACCGGGTGAAGAACAGCCTGCAGATCGTGCAGAGCTACCTGTCGCTCGCCAAGCGCAACCATTCAACCGAGGCGAAGCTGGCGCTGAGCGAGGCGGAGTGCCGGGTCCAGGTGCTGGCCATCGCCTATCGTTTCGCGCTTGCCGAAGGCGAGATGCATGTGGTGCGTGTCGACGCATTCCTGGACGAGGTGCTGGCGACGATCTCGCGGCTGCTGTCGCGCCCCGGTCAATTGGTGGAAGGGCAGATCGCCTCGCAGGCGAGCTTGCCGATCGATCGCCTGATCCCGCTGGGGCTGCTGGTCGTCGAGGTGGTGTCGCGCTGCCTTTGGACCATACAGGGCGTGCATATCATCGCCCGCGTCGTCGATCTCAACCCGAACGCCGCCAAAAAGGCCTTCGAACTCAAGCTGACGGCCGATCGCGACGTGGCGCTCGGACCGCAGCCGAAAATGCTTGCCGGCCTCGCCATGCAGATCGAGGCGGTCCAGCCGGTGCCGGCGACGGCCGCCGATCTCGGCACCTGGCAGGTGACCACCTAACCCGGACGTCTCACGCGGGCCTGAAGGTTCAGCGCTCGATCGCCGGGCGGTCACCCGGATCCGGCAGGACACGCTCGAGCGTATCGATAGCGGCGGTGGCGTTGATCGCGAGGACGGCGCCCTGCGCCGCCTGATCATGGTAACCGAGGCGCGAATTTGGCCCGCCGGTTGGCTGTAGGATCATGCTGACCAGGCAGATGCCCAGAATGACCAGGGTTGCCGCCGCAAAGGACAACAGGGGTAGAACCGGGCGCGACGCGATGGACATGGTGATCTCCTGCCTCGTTGCGGGTCAGTGCAGGAGCAACGTGCGATATCTGGGGTTGTTCCCCGTGGGCCGCGGCACCGATGGGTTTCAGCCGACCGGCGGGCGCGACGCAGGTGGCGGCTCAGACGCCGGCCTTGCCCAGTCCGAACATCCGCCAGAGCGAACTGGTCGACGTCTCCGCGGTCAGGCGTGCGCCCGCCGGCCGGCGCTCCAGGGTGATCTTGCGGTCATGAAACTCCTCCAGGCCGGCGCGATGGCCGACACTGATGACCGTCGAACCGGCGAGTTCCTCGCGCAACAGTTCGAGCAGCCCATTCTGGCTGTCTTCATCCAGCGCCGAGGTCGCCTCGTCCATGATGATGATGGTCGGTTTCTGGATCAGCAGCCGGGTAAACGCGACACGCTGGCGCTCGCCCCCGGACAGGGTTTGATCCCATTTGGCCTCGTCGTCATCGAGGCGCTTGGCGAGATAGCCGAGACCGCAGCGCTTCATCGCCGTGACGATGGTCTCGTTGTCGACCGCTATGTCGGCATGGGGATAAAGCAGCGCCTCCTTGAGGGTGCCCATGGGGATGTAGGGTTTTTGCGGCACGAAGGCGATGGACTGGCCCGGCGGCACGGTGATCTTGCCCGAACCCCAGGGCCAGAGACCGGCGAGCGCGCGGATCAGCGTGCTCTTGCCGGTGCCGCTCGCGCCGGTGATCAGCACCTTTTCGCCGGCCTCGATGACGACGGAGGCATCGGCAATGACCACGCGGCCGTTGCGATGGGCCAGCGACAGGTTGTCGATATGGATCGCGCCGTCGCCGCTGGTGCCCAACTCGATCTGGCCCTCACCCTCCATGATGGTGCCCATGTCGAGGTCTTCCAGCACCTCGACCAGTTCGTCGACACGCTTGAGCGAAGCGTACCATTCGGCGAGCTTGACGAAATTGTCGACGAACCAGATCAGCGCGGACTGCACCGCGCTGAAGGCGGCGGTGACCTGCATGACCGCCCCGAGAGACAGCTCGCCGGCGAGATATTTGGGCGCCACCAGCACCAGGGGAATGATCGGGAACAAGGCGCCATTGGTGTTCATCACCAGCGCGATGATGCCCTGCTGGCGGACGATCTGAAGCCAGGCCTTGACGACATTGCGGTAATTGTCGTGAACCGATGCCCGTTCGTCATCATCCCCCCGGATCAGCGCGATGCTTTCGGCATTTTCCCTGAGCCTGGTCATCTCGGCGCGGAATTGCGCCTCCATCTGGTTCTTGTGCGAGATCCTCCCGACCAGGGGCCTGCCGGTGAAATAGGCCGCCGTCGAGATGACGACCGCATAAAAGATGGCCGCGATCGCCATGTAGAAGGGAATGACGACCGTCGTTCCGCCGAGCGAAAACTGCACCGATCCCGCCACCTGCCAGAGGATGGCGGCGAAGGTGACCGCCGTGACCGAGGCGGTGATCAGGCCGAGCGCGAACTCGACCAGCGGTTCGACCGACAGGCGGACGTCCTCGGCAATGCGGAATTCCGGCGCGGTCTGCTCCTCGGCGATGAAGCCGAGCCGGTAATAGCGCTGGTCGGCGATCCACCAGCCCGCCAGATGCATGGTCAGCCATTCGCGCCAGCGCGTCTGCAGCAGCATGCGCGTGACGACGACGCCCGACAGCGCGAGCGAGAAGAAACCGACAATGACCGGCACCCAGCCGATGGCGCCGAGGACGTCGCCAACCGACTTTCGCTCGAGCGCATCGAAAAACAGGCGTTGCCACATATTGATGCC
Source organism: Phreatobacter stygius (assembly GCF_005144885.1). NCBI lineage: Bacteria > Pseudomonadati > Pseudomonadota > Alphaproteobacteria > Hyphomicrobiales > Phreatobacteraceae > Phreatobacter > Phreatobacter stygius. The sequence continues at coordinate 5,996,298 of NZ_CP039690.1, read as the reverse complement.
GACCTGCGCGCCAATATGGGCGGCGGCGAAGGCCAGGACCAGCAAGGTCAGTCCCCAGGCCCGAAACCGGGTGCGTCCCGTCCAGAAACCCAATGACGTCCGAAAGAATTCGCGCGCCCGCAAGCGCCCGCGAGATGAACCCTCATCCCGCCCCAGATCGTCATTCTCGGTCATCATGGCCACCGGTTCGAAAGGCGCGACACGCGAGGGCGCGCCCCGACGCGCTCCCCATGACAACGCCCCGTCCCCGCGCAGGTTCCTCTCCTGCGCCGGAACTTCCTGGCCACGAGGCCGTTGATGCGGTGGTTGATTTTGCGAGGGTCCGAATGCTCGTCTATACTGACAAGAGCCGCCTGCCGCGGGCCGGAACGCCCTGCAGTGCCTGCCCCCTTCGGGCCAAGCCCGCTTTTGCCGACAAGACGGTGGATGACATCGCCTTCATCCAGTCGATGAAGATCGACCATCGGCTGGTGAAGGCCGGCAGCGACATCATCAGCCCGGGCGAAACCGATGCCGAACTGTTCACGCTGTTCGCCGGCTGGGCCTATCGCTACAAGACCTTGCCCGACGGCCGGCGGCAGATCCTCAACTTCCTCCTGCCCGGCGACATTCTGGGCCTGCAAGCCTCACTGCTCAGCGCCTCCCAGCATGGCATCGAGGCCTTGACCGATGTCGAGGTCTGCGTGTTTTCCCGCCGCCGCGTCTGGGACCTGTTCGTCAAGATGCCCACCCTCGCCTATGAGCTCGCCTGGCTCGGCTCGCGCGAGGAAAGCATGGTCGACGAGAACCTTGTCTCGGTCGGCCAGCGCAGCGCCGCCGAACGGATCGCCGCGCTGGTCATCTCGCTGTTCCGGCGCGCCGAAACGCTCGGCTTGGTCAGCGACAAAAGTTTCCAGTTTCCGCTGTCGCAGCAGCACATGGCGGACGCGCTCGGCCTGTCGCTGGTCCATACCAGCAAGACCTGGTCGCGGCTCCGGCGCGCCGGCCTGTTCGCATTCGCCGGCGGACGCCTGACACTGCTGAATCCGCGGCTCACCGCGCGGATGGCCTCGCTGTTCGAACGCGAGATGACGCCGCGGCCGCTGATCTGAGCGGCGCAGCTTCTCGGTGCTTGCCGGGAACCTTGATCCGACCCGAGACGTTCCATGACTGTCCCCCCGCCTGTGCGGGCCCACCTTCAAAACCCGGAGATTGTGAAATGGCGAACCAAGCCACGGGAACGACGTCCGGCCGGTCCATGTCCGGTCATTCCGCGATCATTGCCGCCGACCGCGTCGCCGGCACCAATGTCTATAACAGCAATGGCGAACATCTCGGCGAGATCCACGACATCATCCTCGACAAGGAATCGGGCCATGTCGTCTACGCCATCATGTCGTTCGGCGGTTTTCTCGGCATCGGCGAGAAATATCATCCGCTGCCGTGGAGCGTGCTGAAATACGACACCGAGCGCGAAGGCTATGTCGTGCCGCTGACCCGCGACCGGCTGGAGAACGCCCCGATGTACGATGCCAAGGGCGAGCCGGACTGGAGCGACCGCGTCTATGGCAAGCGCATCTACGACTATTACGGAACCAGTCCCTACTGGATGTAAGTTCCACGTCGACCTTTCGGCATTTCAGGGCGCGAGCTTGCCGCTCGCGCCCTTTTGACGAAACGATAGCGCCGGCCGGCGCGCGCGTGCTGTAGCATGGCGCTGCGGTTTCCTTTTTCATCCCGCCGGAGCGCGCGATGCATATCCGTTATGGCTTCCACATCGACATCCTGTGCGAGGCGGCGACGCCGCTGATCGCCTTGCTCGACATTCACCCGAGCCGGCGCCAGGACCTGACCCAGGCCGACGAGCTGATCGCCAGCGCGCTGGCCGACCCGGCCTTGCCGATCGAGCAGACCATTCACGAAGATCAGTTCGGCAATCTCTGCCGGCGCATGACCGCGCCGGCCGGCGGCCTGTCGCTCAAGGCCGGCGGGGTGATCTTCGATCCCGGTTTTTCCGACACGGTACAGCCTTTGGCCGGCGAGGTGCCGCCGGAGCAACTGCCGGAGGACACCCTGATCTACCTGCGCGGCAGCCGCTATTGCGAGACCGATCAGCTGTCGCAGGAGGCCTGGCACCGCTTCGGCCATGTCGCGCCGGGCTGGAGCCGTGTCCAGGCGATCACCGATTTCGTCCACGACCGGCTCGGCTTCGGCTACCACTTTGCCCGCGACACGCGCACCGCTACCCAGGCCTTTGAGGAACGGGTCGGCGTCTGCCGGGATTTCGCCCATCTGGCCATCACGCTGTGCCGCTGCATGAATATCCCGGCGCGCTATGCCACCGGCTATCTGCCCGATATCGGCGTGCCCCAGGACCCTGCCCCGATGGATTTCTGCGCCTGGTTCGAGGCCTTCCTCGATGGCCAGTGGTACACCTTCGATGCCCGCCACAACATGCCGCGCATCGGCCGCATCGTCATGGCCTACGGCCAGGACGCCGCCGACGTGCCGCTGGTCAACTCGTTCGGCGCGCATGTGCTCGATCGTTTCGAGGTGACTGCCGAAGAGGTGCTCGGCCAGCGCTTCCCGGTGAGTGCGGAAGATCGCCGCGCCCATGCTGCGGCCCAGACCGCGTGGCGCCGAAACCGGTCCGAAGGATTGCCCTGACGGCGGCTGCGCGGGAGGCCGGTGCCAGCCGGCCTCCCCTCATGTCATTGCTCAGCGGGCGTTCCAGACGCCGACGACGAAACCGACGGCCGCGGCGATGCCGAGCGCCCGGAACGGCCGGGCGGCGATTTCGTCGATCAGCAGCTTCTGCAGTTCGGTTGCCTGGCCCTTGGCGGCGTCGACCATGACATCGGTGTCGACACCGACATGTTTCAGCGTCTTGCTCGCGGACGAGGCAAAATCGCTGGCGCCGCGGACGATCTTGTCCTCGAGTTCGGTCGGGCCGGCCGGGCCTCCGTTGTTCGATCCCGTGCGGCCTTGCGCATCAGCCATGACAAACCTCCATCGATCCTGAACCCATGCGGGCAATGCCCGTCAATGGTCCAACCCGATCGAAGGCGTGAGGTTCCGGCCGAGGCTTAGCGCCACATGCCGCGCATGCGCTGGGCGATATCCACCTTGACCGGCTGGGCGGCGGCGCGGCCGGCATTGGCCTGCTGGGCGGCGATCGGCCAGGTGGTCAGCTGGAAGTTTTTCAGAACCGAGGGCGGAATGAACCGGGTGCGCTGGGCATAGACGTGCCGGTCGCCGGTGGATGACTGCTGATGGGTGAAGAAGCGCTGCGGCACCATCAGGTGCAGGTCGTCCTTGGCGCGGGTCATCGCGACATAGAGCAGCCGCCGCTCCTCCTCGATCTCGGAACTGGTGCCGGCACCGAGATCGGAGGGAATGCAACCATCGACCGCATTGAGCACGAAGACCGATTTCCATTCCTGGCCCTTGGCGGAATGAATGGTCGACAGGATCAGGTAGTCCTCGTCGAGCAAGGGCATGCCGGCCTGGTCGCTGGTCGCGTCGGGCGGATCCAGGGTCAGCTCGGTCAGGAAGCGCTCGCGCGAGGGATAACCGCCGGCGATCTGCTCCAGTTGCAGAAGATCGGCGCGCCGCACGCTGGCGTCCTCGTGCATGCGCTCCAGATGCGGTTCGTACCAGAGCCGCGCCGCGCCGAACTCGGCCGGCCAACCGGCCCGGCCGGACCGCAAGGCCAAGGCCAGGTCGACAAAGGCCGGCCAGTCATCGCCGGAGCGAGGCGGCGCCGCGGCCTCGGCCAGCGCGCCGAACGGATCCCTGACCCCGGTCATCTGGTCGATCAGGCGTGCCGCCGAACTGCCGCCAACGCCCGGGATGAGCTGCAGCACCCGGAACCCGGCGACGCGGTCGCGCGGGTTCTGCACGAAGCGCAGCAATGCCAGCATGTCCTTGACATGGGCGGCATCGAGGAACTTGAGCCCGCCGAACTTGACGAAAGGAATGTTGCGCCGGACCAGCTCGACCTCCAGCGGGCCGCTGTGATGCGAGGTGCGGAACAGCACCGCCTGGGCCTTCAAGGCCGTGCCGGTCTCGCGGTTTTCCAGGATCCGGTCGGCGACGTAGCGGGCCTGGTCGATCTCGTCGCGCACGGTGACGAGGCCCGGAGGCTCGCCGGAGGTGCGTTCGGTCCACAGATTCTTGGTGAAGCGCTCGGCGGCCTCGCCGATCACCGCATTGGCGGCGGCCAGGATCGGCTGGGTCGAGCGGTAGTTGCGGTCGAGCGTGACGATCTCGGCCGGCGGGTCGAACTGGCCGGGAAAATCGAGGATGTTGCGCACGGTCGCGGCGCGGAACGCATAGATCGACTGGGCGTCGTCGCCGACCACGGTGAGGCCGCGCCCCGCGGGCTTCAAGGCGATGAGGATCGACGACTGCAGCCGGTTGGTGTCCTGATATTCGTCGACCAGGATATGGTCGAAGCGGCCGGAAAGCTCCGCGGCGAGCGCCGGCTCGGCGACCATTTGCGCCCAGTAGAGCAACAGGTCGTCGTAATCGAGCACGTTGTGGCGCTGTTTCGCCTCGACATAGGCGGCAAACAGCGCCCGCAGTTCCGCTGTCCAGGCCATGCACCAGGGAAAAGCCGCCCGCAGCACCTCCTCCAGCGCCATCTCGGCATTGACCGCGCGCGAATAGATCGCAAGGCAGGTGCCCTTGGTCGGAAACCGCGTCTCGGTCTTGGAGAAACCCAGCTCGTGGCGGCAGAGGTTGACGAGATCGGCGGAATCCTCGCGATCATGAATGGTGAAGCCCGGATCCAGTCCGATCTCGCCGGCATGGTCACGCAGGATGCGCGCGCCGATGCCGTGGAAAGTGCCGGCCCAGGTCAGGGCATCGGTCATCACGCCGGCCTTGGCACCCAGCGCCTCGGCCGCGATGCGCTCGACCCTTCGGGTCATTTCGGCAGCCGCCCGGCGCGAAAAGGTCAGCAGCATGATGCGGCGCGGATCGGCGCCGCCGACGATCAGGTGGGCGACCCGATGGGCCAGCGTATTGGTCTTGCCCGAACCCGCCCCCGCGATCACCAGCAGCGGTCCGCAGCCGGCCTCCGTTGAGGCCGCGCCGTGCTCGACCGCGCGCCGCTGCTCGGGGTTGAGCTTGGTCAGATAGGCGGCGGCGACGGACAAGCGCGAATCATCCCTGGGCTGGCTTCATCCCGTGGATGACACGTTTCCTGTTTTGTTCCAATCACCGGCCGGTTGCGGCGGGAGACCTTTGCCCTGGTCGCGCCGGATCAGCCCCGCTGGCCGGCCGATCCGGGCTTCTGGCCCTGCTGGCGGCTCGGCTGGCCGCCGGCCTGCGCCTTCTGCCCACCGCGCGCCGGGCGGCCATTGCCCTGGCTCTGCTGCGACTTGCCCTCGTCATCCGGCTGGACGGGCGCCTGGGCATCTTGCCATCCACCGGCTTCCTTGGGATGCATCATGATCGCCTCCTGTTTCGCCTCTATCGAGACACAACGAGATGCGGGCGGTCCGGTTCCTGCCGCGCCGATCACGCATCGGATCGACCGGTCGGGCGGGCCTTGGGCGAAGCATCATGAGGCGGACCTGCCTCGACGGGCGGCCGCCATGGGTTAGAATGCGCCAGGGGAACCGGGCCTGCCGCCCGACCTTGCTGATCTCCGGACGCCCGACCGGTCCTTTTTTAGATATCGCCTCGCCCTCGACAGGTTGCATGATGATCGACGCCCCCAGATCCAGGAACCTGCCCGATCTGCTGGCGCCGCAGATCCGTCTTCGGCCGGACGACTATGCGGTCTATTTCGATTTCGACGGCACCCTGGTCGACATTGCCAATACGCCGGAAGAGGTGATCCTGCCGCCAAGCCTGACGCCCGACCTGACGCGGCTTCAGCAGCGCCTCGGCGGCGCGGTCGCGGTGGTGACCGGGCGGCATCTCGCCGATATCGCCCGCATGATCGCTCCGGCGCAACTGGCTGGCTCCGGCCTCCATGGCCTCGAATTCAGTTTCATGTCGGCCGATCCGGTCACACCCATGCCCGAGGCGATCGCGCCGGCCCTGCTTGCCCGCGCGGTGGCGCTGGTGGCGAGCCATCCAGGCGTGCGCCTGGAATATAAGGGCCCGATCCTGGCGGTTCACTTCCGGCAGGCGCCCGAGGCCGGGCCGGCCTTGCTCAATGCGCTCGCGCATCTGTTGGTCGAGCTCAATCTCGATCATCACCTGAAAGAGGGCCGCGCGGTGATCGAGGTGATCCCCAACGGCACGTCCAAGGCAACGGCTCTGCGAGAAATCATGCGCAGGCAGCCCTTTGCCGGACGCATTCCGATCATGATCGGCGATGATCGCGCCGACGAGGACGCCTTCGTCGTGGCCGAGGGTGCCGGTGGGTTCGGCCTGAAGGTCGCCGGCGAGCATTTCCGCCAGGCCGACGCTAGTTTCATGGAGCCGGCGGAGGTGCGCGCCTGGCTGTCGCGTATCGCCGGCGGCGACGCGGCATAGCGGCCAGGCCTCACGGGGCGACGACGGCCGCCGGTGCGGCCACGCTTTGGCCCGGCGCCAGGACCCGCAAGGCTCCCGGCATCAATTTGAACTGCAAGGGCATCGGCAAAAGCCGGATCTCGCCGTCGTTCAGCACCGTGATGCGCCGGCGGCGTGCGCCGATCCGGATGGCGGGAGCCTCGTGATAGACGATATTGGCATTGTCCTCGGCGCGGCCGGCGAGGATCGCCGCGGCCATTTTCATCAGCGTCAGCCGGCCGTTGTCGCGGGCGGCATAGATGGCGAGCCGGCCGCCATCGAGGCTCGCCCGCCTGGGGATGCGCGACGGCTGCCTGAGGAACGGATTGACCGAGACGATCACGCCGCGGCTGTCCTCGCGCCAGGTCCGGGCGCCGTCGCCGAGCACCAGGCGCATCGGCCTCAGGCGGAAGGCCTTCAGGATCGTCGTCACGATGGCGAGCAGCGTCGCCGGCAGCCGGCCCCGCGCCTGTTCGCGATAGCGCTGCAGCTTGGCAAGCGGCCCGACGACAGACGTGCACAGGAAAGCGCGTCCGTTGACCATGCCGACATCGATGGCGCGGATCGAACCGCCGACGAAGGATGCCACGGCAAGTGCCGGATCCAGCGGGATATCGAGGTCGCGGGCGAGTTGATTGACCGTGCCGAGCGGCACGATGGCCAGCCGCGTATCGGTTCCCAGGAACGCCTCCGCCGCGGCCAGAATGGTTCCATCGCCGCCGATCACGAAGACCAGATCCGGCTCATGCGCCCGGCAGGCGGCAAGCGCCTCCTCGAGGCCGCCCCGCCGCGCCATGAAGAGCCGGGGATAGAAGCCGTGCCCGGCCAGCATCGAGACGGCGACATCGACCGCTTCGGCGGTTCGCGCGGTCAGGCCGGAACTGCGATTGGCCAGGATCGCGACGGAGGCGTCGCCGGTCATCCCGAACACCAGATTGTCAGCCAAATGTCCCCTCGTCACGTCATGATTGGCCACGTCATGATTGCCGGCGCGCCCGGATGGCGGTCCGTCAAGGACGGCATCACAAGCCAGCCTGCCGCCGGCGGCCCTCATCGGGGGTCGCGGTCTTCGTCGTCGGGCGGGTCGGGCGGCGGCTCGTCAATGCTGTCGGCCGGCTGATCGATCGCCGGATCCTGGTCCGGATGACGCTCCGGATCGATCACCGGATCGCCCACGTCCGGCTCACGGCGGCGCCGGGCCGGATCGTCTTCGTCGAAGCCGGGACTGTGTCTGGGAACAGGATTGCCCATCACGACTTCCTCCCGATCGGGGCGTCGTCGACCCGCACGTCCGGGCGATCGTCGCCGGATGAATGTTCCTTGTGCCAGCGGCCGTCGCCATCCTCATATTCGATATCGACCGGCTCGCCCGGCCGGTGCTGGCGGGCCGCCACGCCCTCGGCCGCGATCACCGCTTCGTCATGGGAGGCGAAGGTCTCCGAGATGACGTCGCCCAGCTTATAGGCCCAGCCGCCATCATGCTGCACGATCTGGTAGTGAAGCTCAGCCATGGTGACCCTCCTGTGACCAGCAGGAAACCGGTCGCGCGCGCGAAAGTTCCCGCCGAACACCCCACGAAACCGCCTTTCGATCGATCGGCCGCCGGCCAGGGCGCTGACGGTCCGGCGGAACCGATCGGCGCGCCTTCCGTTGGTATGAAGCCACAGGAGGACACCATGACCAGCCAGGGAAAATCGCTCGCCGATCGCAAGGCCGACGACATGCAGGCCGAAGGCACCCGCGAGTTCGAGGCGGCGATCGCCGGTGCGGGCCCGGCCATGCCGGCAAAACAGGCAGGCCAGACGATCGACAAGGGTCTGATCGATAAGGATCTGATCGACAAGGATCTGCACAAGGCGCTCGAGGACACTTTCCCTGCGAGCGATCCGGTTGCCGCGACCTCGGCCGAGACCAAGCCCGGCGCCCCTTCGAAACCGCGCCGCGACGCCTGAACGGGCCCCATGATCGCCCGCCGCGGATGGACCGGCCGTTACTCTGATCGGGAACCTTCCGGGTCGACCTGCGTTGAATAGCCGACCGTGTGACTGCCGCAGACCCAAGCGGCATGTCGACACGAGAATCCGATCCCGCGAGGCTCACATGTCGACCCTGCTTCTGATCATCCTGGTCGTCCTGCTGCTTGGCGGTGGAGGTTATTTCGGACACCGGGCCTACGGTTCGAGGGGCCTCGGCGGCGGCCTCGGCACCGTTCTCGTCATCCTGTTGATCGTCTATCTGCTCGGTGGCCTGGGCGCCGGTATCTGATCCGCCCGACCAGGCCGGGCGCCCCGTTCCAATCACCTCGCCAAACACCTCGCTCCAAACACCTCGCTCAAGGCATCGAAACGGTGTGGACGAACAGCCGGTCGCGGGCGCTTGCCTGGCTGCTTCCCGGGCCATTGCCTTGGCCACCCGCCGGGGTCATGGAATTCGAGGCCGCCTCGCCCGCCGCCGCCAATCTTTGCCGCGCCTTGGCGACGACCGTCGCCATCCGGTTCTGGACATTGCGCCGCAGGCCGACCAGCACGGCCGGCGGGATATCCTCCTGCGCACCGATATTGGCGATCTCGGCGCCGATCATCTCCTCGAAACGCGCCAGCGTGGCCTCGGCCGCGGCCGGATCGAGCCGTCCCAGGGCCTCGGCGAGACGCCCGAAGCCTTCCTCCAGGAACAGACCCGTGATCGACAGGACATAGGGTCGCATCCAGGGTTCGTCGCGGGTCATGACACATCCTCGGGGGGATCCAAATCCCGAACGCGCAGGCCGGCACGTTGTTCCGGCCCCCGAGCAAAAACGCCTGGCCCGTGGTGGATTCGGACAGCCGGCCGGGAACCTCGGGGCAAGCGGCCTGTTGGTCTCCCGAAGAACCCATTCTCCCGAACAGCCCATTCTCCCGAACAACCCTGGAGGACGACATGGCGAACAGCCCTCATCCCGGCGGATCAAGCCGCGACGTCAACCGCGACGAACCCAACAAATCCGGCGGAACCGCGCGTGGCAATCAAGGCGAGGACCGCAACCATGGCGACATGGTCGGAGCGGGCAATTTCGCCGATCAGCCGGAGCGCGACGACGACGGCCTGGTGCGAGGGCCGCCGCCCAAGCCGCACAAGCGCTACAGCCAGGCCGGATAACCTCCGGCACTGATCCGAAATGCGACAACGACTAAGACACTGTTCGCGGCGGTGCGCCGAGCATCGGTCGCCGCGCGACGCAATGCGGCAATTGCCCCTCTGAAATGTCTGATCAGCTGTGGCTGTTGTCGATGGGAAACACCACCCGCCGAAACCGCAACCCCGCCTTACATTCTCCTTGCATCTCCCGCCAAAACTGTACGTCATGACGCTCCTTGACGCTTTTTTGGGGGGGAAGCGGCATGTCTCGAACCACAAGCCGGCCGCGACGGCTGTCGGGCGGATCTGCGGCTGACCTGCGCAAGGCGCTGTTGGCGGGCGCGGCTTTGCTGGCCGTCGCGACGACGGCCGCAGCACAGGTTCCGGTCAATTACAACGACGGAGACGTCAGTTCGGCGCCGATCGTCGTCGACGGCGTCATGGGGACGAACCTCATTGTCGTTGTGGGCACGGCCGAGCAGTCCGGTGTCATTTCGGGCGGACCGCACGCTCTCCTCAAGACTGGCGCGGGCACGTTGATCCTGTCGGGCGCGAATACCTATACGTTCCAGACCGATATCTACGAGGGAACGTTGGTCGCGGGCAATGATGCGGCTTTCAGCAACAGCATCGTCAATCTGGCCTTGGCAGGAGCGACCCTCGGTTATCTCGACGGCATCACCATCAACAACACGATTGGCATTGTCGTTTTCGGGGGCGCGGTCAATTTCGACGTCGCGTCGGGCCGGGCAACCCAGGCCGGCGAAATCACCTCGCCCTTTGCCGACGACCTGATCAAGACCGGCGCCGGCACCTTGGTACTGGCTGCGGCCAACCCCTTCCTCGGCGCCTCGCTTCGGATCGATGCCGGCACGATCGAGGTCGGCAATGCCGGAGCCTTGGGCGGACCAATCGGGGCTACCGCGCTCATCCTGAATGGCGGCGGTCTGCGCTCGACCGTCTCGGCGACCTTCGCCAACAGCTTCGTCTTCAATCCGGGCACGACCGGCACGGTTTCGGCGGCGGCGGGCCAGACGATCACCTTCGGCCCGGCTGGCGGAGGGAGCATCGCGCTCTTCGGCGCCGGCAGCACCGCCATTTTCGGCAGCGCCACCGACAGCGGGACGGTGGTCATCGCTTCCAACACGGTCATCGTCGATCCAGGTGCCATGCTGCAGGTCGCCGGCGGCACCTTGCGCGACGGCAATGGCCTGTTCGGGGGTCAGCTCTTCAACTTCGCGTCGGTGACGGTGAATTCGGGCGCGACGCTCGATCTCAACGGCTTCTCGGCTGGCATCAACAATCTGCTCGGCGCCGGCACGGTCCAGACCGGCATCAACCCCTTGTCCGTACTGGCCCTGCAGGGCGGCGATTTTGCCGGAGCCATCACCGGCGCCGGCGCGGTTCGGCAACTCGCCGGCGGCACGACCATTCTGTCCGGCGCCAACAGCTATTCCGGCGGCACCGCGATCGATCTCGGCGGCACGCTGCAACTTGGCACCCTGACGAGCGCCGGCTCGATCACCGGCCTGGTGACCAATGACGGCACGTTCAACATCGTCAACGGCAATACCAACGGACTGACCATCAACACCACCGGCGAGATGAACTTCTACAACGCGACGTCGGCCGGCAATGCCACGATCACCACCATCGCGTTCGGAGGCCTCGTTACCTTTCGCGACAACAGCACCGCCGGCACCGCCACGATCATCAACAACAGCGGGCTCGAATTTACCGACAGCAGCACGGCTGGCGCGGCGACGATCACCAATAGCGGCGACCTGCTGTTCAGCCAGCAGGCGCGCGCAGGCACCGCTGTCATCACCAACGGAACCGGCGGCGTCCTGTATTTTGGCTCGACCATCCTCGGCGGCACCGACACGGCCTCGGCTGACCATGCGACCATCGTCAACACGGCTGGCGGGCTCACCTTTTTTGGCGGCTTCGCGACGGCCGGCAATGCCACCATCACGAGCCAGTCCGGATCCGCGGTTTTCTTTGGTGAATCCAGCACTGCCGGCAGCGCCACGATCACCAACCAAGCCGACGCGGCCACGTTCTTCAGCGATTCCAGCACCGCGGGCAATGCCACCATCATCAATGAGGCCGCGGTCGGCCCGGCCTATGCCCTCTTGGTGTTCGACGGCTCCAGCACCGCCGGCAATGCCACCATCATCACCCGGAATGGCTCCGAGGTTTTGTTTGGCGGCAACAGCACCGGCGGCAATGCCCGGTTCATCACCGAGGCGGGCGGCCTGGTCGATTTCGGCTTCAGCTTCGGCCCGAACAATGACGGCCGGCTCAGCGCCGGCTCGATCGAAGGCGCCGGCGACTATTTCCTCGGTTCCAACCAGTTGACTGTCGGCAGCAACAACCGGTCGACCGAGGTGAGCGGCGTCATCGCCGACAGTTGCGGCTGCGGCCCGGGCGGCGGCTCGCTGGTCAAGGTCGGCACCGGCACGCTGACCCTGTCGGGCGCCAATACCTATACCGGCCCGACCATCGTCGAGGCCGGCACGCTGACGGTCAATGGCTCGCTGGTCTCGGCTGTGACCGTCAATGCCGGCGCCTGGCTGAGCGGCGTCGGAACCATCGGCGCATTGGATCTCAGCGGCAATCTGGCGCCCGGCAACAGTATCGGCACCATGACTGTGGCAGGCAATGCGACCTTCAATGCCGGTAGCGTCACCTTCATCGAACTTTCGGGGACGACGGCAGACCGGGTCAATATCGGCGGCACCGCAACCCTGGCCGGCGGCTTGCGGGTCGTCCTCGCCGGCAGCGGCTTCAATTTCACGACCACTTATACCGTGCTGTCGGCAACCGGTGGCCGGACCGGCACCTTCACCGACTTGAGCTCGACGCTGCCGGCCATCACGCCACATCTCACCTACACCGCAACCGATGTCCAACTGAGACTCAGCGCCGGCGCGTTGGTCCCGCTTCTGCCGGGCCTGCCGACCAATCCGGCCAATGTCGCGGCGGCGCTCGACCGCGCGGTCGCCGGCGGCGCCGATGTCTCGGCCTTCATGCCGCTCTACTTGCTGCCGCTGTCGTCGCTGCAACAGGCGCTCGCCGGACTGTCGGGCGAAACCGGTACCGGTACGCAGGACGTGGCGTTGCGGGCCTCCAGCCTGTTCCTCAACCTGATGCTCGACCCGATGGCCGGCGCGCGCGGGGCCCAGGCCTCGTCCGCCAGCCCGTCGCTGATCCAGATGGCCGATCCGCCGGTCGGCCGGCCCTTGTCGGCCGGGCGGGTCAGCGAAGGCTGGGCGATCTGGACCAAGGCCTTCGGCCAGGCCACCAAAATCAATGCCGATGCCGGCACTGGCGCCGCGGCCACTAATAGCGGCATCTATGGGGTTGCCGCCGGTGCCGACCGTCGCATTTCGCCGGAGACCCTGGTCGGTTTCGCGCTGGCCGGTGGCGGCACGTCCTACGGGCTCGGCGCGCGCGGCGGCGGCACCGGCGACCTGTTCCAGATCGGCCTTTATGGCTCCACCCGTCTCGGCAATGCCTATGTCTCGGCGGCCGTGGCCTATGGCTGGAACAGTTTCGACATCAAGCGCAACGTCAATCTGGCCGGCCCGGAGCTCTACCGCTCCAGCGTCACCGCGCAGACCTATGGCGGCCGGATCGAGGCCGGCTGGCGGTTCGGCCAGCCGGGCTTCGGCTGGACGCCTTACGCCGCGCTGGAAGCGATCGGCTATTCGGCGCCCCGCTACAGCGAAAGCTCGATCCCGGCGGGCGGCGTGTTCGGCCTGAACTTCGCCGGAAAAAGCGCGGCCTGGGTGCGCACCGAGCTCGGCGTCCGGCTCGACGGCCGGATGGTGCTGTCGCCCGGCACCGACCTGATCGCTTTCGGGCGCCTCGCCTGGGCCTATCAGCCGACCACCGAGCGGTCGCTGGATGCCCAGTTCCAGACGCTCGGCAATTCCGGCTTCACGGTGTTCGGCGCCCGCCCCTCCATGCATACCGCGCTCGCATCGGCCGGAGCGGAACTCAGGCTCGGCACGGGCCTCAGCTTCACCTCGTCGATCGAAGCCGAGCTCGGCGAGCGGCATCAGGCGATCCGCGGCAGCCTCGGCCTGCGCCACACCTGGTAAGGGCAGCACGCCTGCCGGCAAGGCCGGCATGGCGGCCAGCGCCGAGTTCGACTATGATTTTGCCGTTGCGAGGCCATTTGCCGGCGCGCCGAACAGGCGCAGTGCCCGGGCCTGAGGGTATGCCTGTTCGCACGGGTGCGCCTGCTCGACAGCGTGCAGCCCGAACGGCAATCGGCCGACCAGCGACATCCGATCTGCCCGCGGCGGCGGTCCACGCCTGGCAGAACCACCGGCATCGGCATTCCAAGCGGCGCGTCCAACCGGGAGCAACAGCCATGCTCGAGACCCTGCGGCCAGACCCGACCTTCTATCCCTCGCCCAAACTCGCCATGGAGGCCCCACGCGAGAACTATGCCTATGTGCTTTTGCTCTCGCCCGACTTCTCCAAGCCCGATGCGCTGGGCGTGGTCGACGTGACGCCTCATTCGACCCGTTTCGGCCATCTCGTCCATCAGGTGGAGATGCCCAACAAGGGCGACGAGTTCCATCATTTCGGCTGGAACGCCTGCAGCTCGGCACTGTCGCCGATGAGCGGCCACGGTTTCCTCGAGCGGCGGTTCCTGATCATTCCCGGCATGCGCTCGTCCAGGATCTATGTCGTCGACACCAAGCCGCATCCGACCAAGGCGAAGATCCACAAGATCATCGAGCCGGAGGACGTCTTTCGCAAAACCGGTTATTCGCGGCCTCACACCGTCCATTGCGGTCCCGAGGGCGTCTATATCTCGACCCTCGGCGGCAAGGGCGCCAACGGCACCGAGGGGCCTCCCGGCGTGTTCATCCTCGATTGCGAGAACTTCGAGATTCTCGGCCAATGGGAGATCGACCGCGGCCCGCAGCGGCTGCATTACGACTTCTGGTGGAACCTTCCCCGCGACTATGCGGTGTCGAGCGAATGGGCCCTGCCGCCGCAATTCGAGAATGGCATCGTGCCGGACGATCTCCTGGGCAACCGCTACGGCCACCAGGTGCATTTCTGGGATCTGCGCGGCCGCCGCCACATCCAGACGATCGATCTCGGGGCCCAGCACCAGATGGCGCTCGAAGTGCGCCCGGCCCATGATCCGGCCAAGGAATACGGCTTTCTCGGCGTCGTCGTCGACACCACCAATCTCGAAGGCTCGATCTGGACATGGTGGCGGGACGGCGGACGGTTCCATATCGAAAAGACCGCAACGATCCCGCCGGAGCCGACCGACGCAGCACTTCTGCCGCCCCTGTTGAAGGGTTTCGGCGCCGTGCCCCCGCTAGTGACCGATATCGACCTGTCGATGGACGATCGCTATCTCTATGTCGCCTGCTGGGCGACCGGCGAGTTGCGCCAATATGACGTGACCGAGCCCAGAAAGCCCGTCCTGGCCGGGTCCGTCCAGATCGGCGGCATCGGCAAGAACCGGCCGCGGCCGGGCGGCAAGCCATTTGCCGGCGGACCCCAGATGATCGAGATCAGCCGCGACGGCGAGCGGGTCTATTTCAGCAATTCGCTCTATTCGACCTGGGACCCGCAATTTTACCCCGAAGGCATCCCCGGCGCGCTCGTCATGGTCAATGTCGCCGCAGACGGGGGCCTGGCGATCAACCCCGATTTCCAGGTCGAATTCCCGCCCGGCTACGCCGCCCATCAGATCCGGCTGGAGGGCGGCGACTGCTCGACCGACTCGTTCTGCTACCCCTCGGCCTGAGGCGCCCGATGTAGCGACAGGAACTTTGGCGACACGGACATGGCGACAGAGACGGCGCTCTGGCTGGCGGTGGTCGCGAGCGGCCTCTATCACGGGCTGAACCCTGGGATGGGCTGGCCGCTGGCGGTCGCGGCGGGCATGACGGAACGCCGGCTCGGCGCGCTGATCGGCACCTTGGTTCCCTTGGGCGCCGGCCACCTTGCGGCGGTTGCCGTCGTGCTGCTGCCTTTCGCAGCGCTGAGCCTGCTGCTGGACTGGGCGCGCGAGATCAGGATCGGCGCGGGATTGCTGGTCGTCGGTTTCGCAGCCCTGCTCCTCTGCTATCCCGGCCATCCCAGGTTCATGGCCAGGATCCGGCCGACCCAGATCGCGCTGTGGTCGTTTCTGGTCGGCGTCCTGCACGGCGCCGGGCTCCTGCTCGTGCCGATCCTTCTGGGGCTTTGCACGGTCCCGTCGGCCGGCCTGCCGGGCCTGGCGGCCGGCCAGGCGCCAGGTCTTGCCGGCAATGCCGGCCTGGCGCTGGGCGTAACCCTCATCCACACGGCGGCCATGCTGGCCTCGGGCGGCCTCGTCGCCTGGACGGTCTACCGGCTCGTCGGGCTCGGGGCGCTGACCCGGTCATGGTTCGACCTCAGGATGCTCTGGGCGGCGAGCCTGGCGCTCGCCGGCTCGCTTGGCCTCTACGCCGCCTTCTGACGCCGATCGCCGCCCCGGCGCCCAGCCTTCCGCTCAGCGGTCGACCTCCCAGAACATCGGGTAGGACGACTGGATGAGATTGTTGAGGTGGCTGCGATAACCGGCGGGAATGGTGAACTGGCCCCACATGACGGATGGCGTCAGTTCATAGGCAACGGTCTGGATCTCGGCCGCGACGCGCTTGCGATCGTCGTCGCTGTCGGCCTTGGCGAATGCCTCCAGAAGCGCCGGCACCCGCTGGTCGCAGGACCAGCCGGGATAATCGGCGCAGGTCGACGCGATGTAGAAATGCGACAATGGTGAGATCATGTCGGTGCCGTTCGAATAGACCGAGAACATCGACCAGCCGTCCTTTTTGGCCCGGCGCGCCAGCACGGTGCCCCAGTCCATGGTCTGCTCGTCGACCACGAAACCGGCATTTTTCATGTTCTGCGCCAGGACATTGGCGGCGGTCTGGCTGATCGAGCCGGCGACCTCCAGCAGGATCACCGGCTGGCCGCGATAGCTCGTGGCCTTCAGTTCGGCCTTGGCCGCTTCGATGTCGAGGCGGGCGGTCTCGGAGCCGGCGGTGGTCGACAGCGGCGCGTCGCACATCCAGAACGACGGGCATTGCGGCGCGCGGAACTGCTCGGGAACGCCGATCGCGGTCAGCACCGAGGACTGGTCGGCGAGCTTCCACAGGACGCGCCGGATCGCCGGGTCGTCGAACGGCGGAAACTGGTGATTGAGCCGGAAATTGCCCTGAAACTGGTGGATGCCGCCAAGCCCCAGGAGATTGACCCCGCGGGCCCGCTGCAACAGCGGCAACATGTCGAAGGGCAGATATTGCATGTAGTCGATTTCGCCGCGCATCAGCGCGTTGGCGCCGGTCGACTGGTCCGGCATCACCCGGAGGTCGAGCTGGTCGATCTTCACCGTCTTGCCGCCGGCCAGGAAATCCGGCGGCTCGCGGCGCGGCACGTAGTCGGGATTGCGTTCCAGCACCATGAGATTGCCCGAGCGCCACAGGTCCGAGCGGAACCGGAACGGTCCCGAGCCGATCGGCGTGGTGATGCGCTGGTCGCCCGGCGTCCTGGCCAGCCGCTCCGGCATCATCACCGGCAAGGGCGCATTGGCCTTGCCGAGCGTCGCCAGCATGAGCGGGAACGGATGCTTGAGCTGAAAGGTGAAGCTGCGCGGGTCATTGGCGGTGAGCGCCCCGGTGGCGGCCGCCAGCATGCGGCCGAGCGCGTCGCGCGGCGCCCAGCGGTTGAGCGAGGCGACGCAGTCGGTGGCGGTCACCGGCTCGCCATTGTGCCAGCGCAGGCCGTCGCGCAGCTTGAACTTCCAGGTGAGCTTGTCGGCCGAGGTCTCGAAGGCCTCGATCATTTGCGGGCGGATGTCGCCCTTGCCGTCCATGGCGAACAGCGTGTCGAAGACATGGGTGCCGAAGGTCCGGGTGATGGCGGCCGTGGTGAAATGCGGGTCGAAAATGACCACTTCGGATTCCAGCACGACGTTGATCGATTTGGCGGCGCGCGCCTCGCGCGGTCGGATGACGCCGGCCGCGGCCAGAGTGGCGCTCCCGGCCAGCATGTTTCGCCGGCTCATCGTCGCGTCTGCCATGCTCGTCTCTCCTTGGCCTTCGAGAAATCCAAAGCGGGATTGGTCGAACGATTGCATGCACTGCCGGAGCGCCAAGCTGAGCCGGTTTCCTCCTTCCGCGCAACGGCTGATCGGCACCGACACCCATCTGCCGCAGGGCAGCCGTGAACCGCCCTTGGTGCACTGCGTCCTGCCTGGACGGGTGCCCCCTTCCCGGTCGAAGATCGGAAGCGGCAGCACTGTTGCCGTTCCGGGGAGCCCCCATGCAAGACGCCGATCTCCTGTTCATGTCCGCGACATCGGCGGCGGCGCTGATCCGCGCGCGCAAGCTGTCGCCGGTCGACTATGTCGAGGCCGTGCTCGGCGCCATCGCGCGCCAGCAGCCGCGGCTCAATGCCTTCGTCACCGTCACCGCCGCTGAGGCCAGGGCCGACGCGAAGCGAGCCGAGCAGGCGGTTGCGGCCGGCGAACCGCTCGGCCCCCTGCATGGCGTGCCGGTCAGCATCAAGGACCTGGTCGATGTCTCGGGCGTGCCGACCAAACACGGCTCGGCGATCTTCCAGGACAATATCGCCAGAGAAGACGATGTGCTGGTCGCGCGCCTGAAGGCGGCCGGCGCCATCGTCATCGGCAAGTCGACGACCCCGGAATTCGGCAACAAGGGCCTGACCGACAGCCCGAGCCACGGCATCACGCGCAATCCCTGGAATCTCGGGCGAACCTCCGGCGGGTCGAGCGGCGGCGCCGCGGCAGCGGTTGCCGCCGGCCTTGGGCCGATCGGCCTCGGCACCGACGGTGCCGGCTCGGTGCGCGGGCCCGCCGCCTGTTGCGGCGTCGTCGGGCTCAAGCCGACGCTCGGCGCGGTGCCGGCCGACACCACCCGCGACGCCTTCGGCAACAATATCTATGCCGGGCCGCTCGCCCGCACCGTCACCGACGCGGCGGTGATGCATGCCGTGCTGACCGGGCCATCGGCCAAGGATCCCTGGAGCATCAAGGGCCAAGATCAGCGGCAGCTCTCGCCCAAGCTGATCGGCGGCGATCTCACCGGCATCCGCATCGGCCATATCGCGCGCTGCGCCAATCCCCGGGTGGCGGCCGACGTGACAGCCAATACCCGCGCCGCGCTCGACGCCTGGGCCGCCATGGGCGCCGAGGTGGAAGAGGTGACCGACGCGATCGACTGGATCGAGCTCGAGGGGCGCATTCTCTACCAGGCGAATTTCACCGTGTTCTGCGCGCAATATCTGCCGCGCTGGCAGAACCAGATGGACCCGGTGACGCTCGCCTTCATGGAACGCGGCGCGACATTCAGCCTGGCCGACTTCCGCAATGCGCAATTTGCCCGCACCCGCCTGTTCCGCGCCATCCAGGCGCTGTTCGAGCGTTATGATTTCCTGGTCACCCCGACCAACACCCGCTCGGCCCTGCCGGTCGAATTCGACGCCGCCAATGACGAGGTCGAGGTCGACGGGGTGAAATGTGGCATCACCCGCCAAGGTTGGACCTCCTACCAATATCCGTTCAACCTGACCGGACATCCCGCGCTGTCGGTGCCTTCGGGCTTCGCCGCCGACGGCCTGCCGACCGGCGTTCAGATCGTCGGCCAGTGGGGCGCCGAGACCGACGTCCTGCGGCTCGGCAGCCTGCTCGAACAGGCCCGGCCCTGGGCCCAGCATCGCCCGGCCGGGCTGTGAGAGACCGATCATGAACGACGCCGACTGCTTTCTGACCATCGACCAGCTCCAGTCGCGTTATGCCGCGGCAACACTCACCCCGACGGGTGTCGCCATCCTGCATTTGCAGCGCATCGCCAGGATCGAGCCGGCGCTCAACGCCTTCCAGCTGATCGATGCCGACGGCGCGCTGCAGGCGGCCGCCGACAGCACCGCCCGCTGGCAGGCCGGCCGGCCGATCGGACCGCTCGACGGCGTGACGGTGACCATCAAGGACAATGTCGACATTGCCGGCTTCCCGACCCGCCACGGGTCGCTGACGGTGGAGGATCTGCCGGCCACCGCCGATTCACCGGTGGTCGCGCGGCTGCGCGAGGCCGGCGCGGTGATCCTGGGCAAGACCCGCCTGCCCGAATTCGGCTGGAAGGGCTTGACCGACGGCCCGCTGCAGGACGGACCGACCCGCAACCCCTGGAACCTCGGCCGATCGCCCGGCGGATCCAGCGGCGGCAGCGCGGCCTGTGTCGCCGCCGGCCTCGGCACTTTCGCCTTCGGCAATGACGGCGGCGGCTCGATCCGCATCCCCGCCAGTTTCTGCGGCCTGTTCGGCATCAAGCCGACCTTCGGCCGCGTGCCGCATCATCCGCAGGAAGGCCTGTTCGCGACCCTGGTCTCGGGCGGCCCCTTGACCCGCACCGTCGCCGAGGCGGTCGCCGTGCTCCAGGTGATGGCCCGGCCGGATGATCGCGACTGGTTCGCGCTGCCGCCGCCGGAGCCCGGCTGGCTCGCCGGCATGGCGCCGAAGCTCACCGGTCTGCGCCTGGCCTATTCGCCCGATTTCGGCGGCATCGCGCCGGATCCGGACGTGCGTGCCGGCATCGAGGCGGCGGTCGCCGCCTTGCGTGCCGCGGGTGCCGACATCACCGAGGTCGGTCCTGTCGTCAGCGATCTCGAGACGGCCTTCGGCGCGTTCTGGATCGCCGGATTCGCCCGCCGCCTGCGTCAGATCCCGCGCGAACGCTGGGACCAGCTGGATCCGACGTTCCGCGCGCTGGCCGAACGGGGCCTCGATGTCGGTGTCGACGCCGTGCTGACGGGCGAAGCCGCCCGCGCGGCCCTCGGCCGCGAGCTCGCCGCCTTCCATCGGGATTTCGACCTTTTGATCTCGCCGACCGTGCCGCGCGTCGCCGCGCCGGTGGAAACGGCCTATCACTCGCAAGGTTATGACCGCTGGCGCGACGCGGTGCCCTATACCCTGCCCTTCAACCTGACCGGCCTGCCGGCGGCGACCTTGCCTTGCGGCCTGTCGCCCGAGCGACTGCCGATCGGATTGCAGATCTCCGGGCCCAAATATTCCGAGCGGCTGATCCTGGAAGCCTGCCTGGCGGTCGAGCAGACGCTGGCCCTGCCGCAGCCGCACCCGGTGCTGATCGCCGCGCTCGACACGATCGGCTGATCATGATCCGGCATGACGGCGGCCCTGCACGACGGCCCATGGCCCGACGATGCCAGGGGCCGGACCGCTCCGGCCTCGCCGATCAGCCGCGGCCATTGACCGGCAGCGCGGCGCCGGTGATGCCACTGGCTGAATCAGCCAGGAGAAAGGCCATGGCTTCGGCCACTTCCGAGGGCAGCACCCAGGCCGACGGATTGGCTTTCGGCATGGCCGCGCGATTCTGCGGAGTGTCGATCGTGCCGGGCAGGACGGCGTTGACCCTGACGCCCTCGGACTTCAACTCGGCGGCGAAACTCTCGACCAGCCGCAGGACAGCGCTTTTCGACGCGGCATAGGCCGCCAGCCCCGATGGGGCCTTCAAGCCGGCTCCGGCGGCAATGGCGACCAGGCTGCCGCGTTGCGCCGCGCGCATCGGCGGCAGCGCCGCCTGGACGATGTTGAGCGTGGTCAGCGTGTTGAGCCGGAACATCTGGTCCCACAGGTCGGTGCCGCCATCGGCGGCCGGGGCGGCGGCGAAACCGCCGACCGTATGGGCAAGGCCGTCGATGCGCCCGAAGCGGGCGAGCGTGTCGGAGACGACCTTCCGGCAAGCCGCGGGATCGAGCAGGTCGGCGTCGGGGATCGCCAGATGCGATGCGGCGGCGGGCAAATTCGCCAGGGCTTCGGTGAGCGCCGCGCCGCCGCGAGCCACCGCGACGACGGTCATGCCGCGATCGGCGAGCACGGGCAGGAGCGCACGTCCGACATTGCCGGTGGCGCCGGTGACGATCACGACAGGGGTCGGATGGGGCATGGCGGTCTCCAGGGATGCAAGCGCCGACCAGGCTACATCCCGTGCCCTGCCCGGCGCCATCCCGTTGACGGGCCGCCGCGGCGGCAGCCGCCGGCCTCCCGCCGAACCCGATCAGCCCAGGTAATCGTTGTCCAGGTAATCGTGCACGACCTCGCCGAGGTCGAGGGTGAGGTCGGCGATCAGATGCACGCCGGACAGGATCTCCAGCACCGGCAGGTCGGCGACCGGCGCCAGGGCGTGCGGGCTGAGTTCCAGCGCCGCCGGCCCGGTCCAGGCGCCCTTGAGGTCGAGATCGCGCAGGTAGTAGCGCACCAGTTCGCAGACGCGCGGGCGGCCGTCGACATGGGGAACGATCTTGAGCAGGAAGCCCGGCTCCTGAAGCGCGTGCAGCGCGGTCTCGTCCGGGATGCGCCGGTGCTTGTAACCCATCGTGCCGGTGGCGATCCGCGCCGGCCCGAAATCGAGCGTGCCGACCAGCGTGTCGCCTTCGACCTTCAGGCTCGGCGCGGCGAGCTTCTTGGGAAAGCCCCAGAGTTCGCGCCCGCCGGCGATCGGCGGGTCGTCGTCGAGGAACATCGAATGGACGAAACCGCCGCTCTGGTAGCCGCCCTGCCCGTCCGGCAGCCTGACCGGAATGACCTGGCCGGATTCGGTGTAGTCACCGAAGCCGGTCGAATCGGGCATGCGGATGAACTCGTATTTGACGATCGGCTCGACGATCTCGAGCGGCTCGGGAACCACCCGTTCCAGCGCCTCGCGGCTGGTCCGATAGGTGATGATCAGGAATTCGCGATTGACGAAACGATAGGGGCCAGGCGGAAAGGACGGGTTTTCCAGCGGCATGGCGAAGGCGTTCTTGCGGATATCGGCGGGTTCCATCGAAACGGTCCTCGGAGCGGGGCGTCGGCGCGCAAAACGTGAACGGTGGGCGGCGGTTCAGGCGAGGTAGTCGTGAACCACCGTGCCGAGATCGAGCGTGTAGTCGGCGATCATGTGCAGGCCGGTGACCTCGCCCGCCATCGGCAGGTCGGCGAGCGGCGCCAGGGCGTGCGGATGCAGCCTGAGCGCCGACGGCCCGGTCCAGGCGCCCTTCACGGTAACGTCGCTCTTGGTGACCCGGACCAGCTCGCAAATGCGCGGGCTGCCATCGACATGCGGGATGATCTTCAAAAGGAAGGTCGGCTCGAGGAAGCCGGCAAGCGTCGCCTCGGCGTCGGCGCGCCGGTGCTTGTAGCCCATGGTGCCGGTGGCGACCCTGACGCGGCCGAAATCCAGCGTGCCGACCAGCGTGTCGTGCTCGACCGCCAGCTTCGGCCCGGCGAGCTTTTGCGGAAAGCCCCAGAGTTCGCGTCCGCCCGAGATCGGCGGATGGGTGTCGAGGAACATGAAGCGGGTATAGCTGCCGGTCTCCTGGCCGAACTTCACCGGGATGACCTGGGCGGCGCCGCTATAGGCGCCGAAGCCGGTCGAGTCGGGCATGCGCACGAATTCGATACGGACGGCGGCGTCGATCACCTCGAGCGGTTTCGGCACGACGCGCTCGATCAGCGCGCGATCGGTCCGATAGCTGATGGTCAGATATTCGCGGTCGACGAAGCAATAGGGCCCCGGCGGAAAAGACGGGCGGTGCAAGGGCATGGCGAATGCGGATGCTCTGACGTCCTGGGCTTTCATGGGCTCACCTCGCACCTTAAAAAAAGGGTGAACGCACCCCACCCTGCCGGACGAGCGCGACCGCGCTGATCTATGACACGGGGCGCGACAGGCGGATGTCACGGGCCGGTGTTTCTCGTCCCCTCATGTCGTCCGGCTGGTGCCGCTCGGCCGGCCCCGGCAGCCGCCGGTTGCCGCCCGGCAAGCGCGCGCGCCGCGTGACCCTCGGCCCGCGACCGGCGCAACGCGCCCTGCCGGCGCGAGCCGCGAGGCGAAATGCCAGCTCGACTTGCATCAAGCCCTCTGGATTAATCTTCGGTAGAGCGAATTCTGGCATTATTCTCGGCTCGGCAAGGGACACTGCAGGACATGCTTCGCAGCCGCTGGATGGCAAACTGGGCGAACCGGGGACCCGCCTTGCGCTGGGTCGCGCCGATCGTCCTGATTGCCGGCTGCTTCTGCGCAGTCTGCGCCCATGTCCTGATCGAAGCGCGCCACGCAGCCCTGGAGCGTGCCGCTCAGACCGCCACCGGCCTGGTTGCCGCGATCGAGACCGACACCATTCACAACGTCGAGAGCGTCGCTCTGTCGATCGCCGGCGTCGTCGAGGGCCTGAAGCGGCCCTATATCGATCAGGTCAGCCCCGAACTCCGCCAGGTCCTTCTGTTCGACCGGTCGACGACCGCGCGCCATCTCGGCGGCATCATGGTCATCGATGAAACCGGCGAAGTGCACCTGGATTCGCGGACGCTCTATCCGCTTTCGGTCAACCTCAGCGATCGCGATTACTTCCAGTTCCACAAGGGCAGTGCCTCAGCCGGGATCTATATCAGCCGCCCCTATGAGGATCCGATCACCGGGCAACTCAGCGCCGGGGTCAGCCGACGCCTCTCCCATCCGGACGGATCGTTCGCCGGTGTGGTGATCGGCGCCCTGCGCCTGGAATATTTCCAGAACCTGTTCAAGGACACGTTTCTGGGCACCGACGGGCTCATCACCCTGGCCCGCGCCGACGGCACCATGCTCATGCGGTGGCCCTTCCAGGAACACCTGCTCAGCTGGAATCTCCGGTCCACGGAACTGTTCAGGCATTTTGCTCAGAAAAGAGCCGGCCGTTATGAAGTGAAGATCGTCCCCGACGGCATCGACCGGCTCATGGTCTATGGCCAGATCGGCGAATTGCCGCTGGTCGTCGTGGTCGGGCAATCCCTCGCCGACATCTATGCGTCGTGGCGCCGCTACGCCTCGATCGTCAGCCTGCTGGTCGCCGGGCTCTGCGCCGTCACCGTCACGCTGGCGGTGTATCTGGCGCGCGAACTGAAGCGGCGCACCGACACCGAGGCCGAACTCGAGCTACGCGCCCGGACCGACGAACTGACCGGCCTGTCCAACCGGCGCCATTTCAACGAGACGCTCGATCGGGAATGGGGGCGCGCGGCGCGCGCCCAGGAGCCGCTCGCATTGCTCATGCTCGATATCGACCATTTCAAGACCTATAACGATGCCTACGGCCATCAGGCGGGCGACAAGCTGCTCCAGGCGCTGGGTTCGGCGATCAAGGGCAGCATCCGGCGCCCGGGCGATCACGGGGCGCGCTACGGCGGCGACGAATTCTCGATCCTGCTGCCGGGAACCGAGGCCGAGGGCGCGGTGCGGGTGGCCGAGCTGGTGCGCGCCTGCCTGGCGCAGACCGAGCCCGGCGAGATCAGGTCGGCGCAGCGGCTGAGCGTTGGTGTCGCCTGCCTCACGCCCAAGCCGGAATGGCAGCCCGACGAACTCATCGCGCTGGCCGATCGCGCGCTCTACCGGGCCAAGGAGCTCGGCCGCAACCGCACCGAAATCGTCGAGCGCCGGTCCGCCCGGCCGGCACTCCGGCGGCAGCAAGGCCCCCACCAGGCTTCGTAGCGAATGGCGAGTAGTGAATGGGGATGATGCGAAAACCGCAGTGAACGTCCCCCTGCCGCAAGCGATTTGTGCCGGCGGCATTTCGCTGCATGCCCCATTCGCCACTGGCTATTCGCTATTCGCCCCCGATTCCGGAAAGGACAGTGCCTTGAGCGAAAACCTTGGATTGGACGAGACGCGTCGGGATGCCGCCCTGCACGGCCCGATCGAGAGCATCCGGTTTTCTGGCCTCGGCGCCGGTCCGGCGCTGATCGTGCTGGGAGCCGTGCATGGCAACGAGATCTGTGGTCCGAACGCCATTCGCCGCGCCATCGCCGCATGCCGCTCGGGCGAACTCTTGATCCGGCGCGGCGACGTCACCTTCGTGCCGGTGGCCAATCCGAAGGCCTATCTCCAGAACACCCGGGAAGGCGACCGCAATCTCAACCGCGACCTGCGCGAGAAACCCTATCCCGCCGACTATGAGGACCGGATCGGCAATCGCCTCTGTTCACTCCTGCGCCAGCACGACGTGCTGCTCGACATCCATTCATTCAAGAGCCCCGGCGTCCCCTTCACGTTCTTCGGGCCGGAGAACAACCGGGGCGAACTCGAAGCCTTCCGGCACGCCGATGCCGAAGGCGCGCTGGCCGCCTGCCTCGGCACGACCATCGCCATTCACGGCTGGCTGGAAAATTATGCGCGCCTGCTGGCCGTGCGCGAGCGCATCGGTTTTCCCTGCACGTCAATCGCCGAGGGTTGGGGCACCACGGAATATATCCGCTTTTCCGGGGGTTACGGCGTGACGCTCGAGTGCGGGTTGCACGACGATCCGGTCTCGGCCGAGGTCGGCTACAGCGCCATCGTCAACACGCTGGCCCATCTTGGCCTGACCGATGGGCCGGCACCGGCGCTACGCCCGCAGACGGTCATTCACATGGTCGATGTCATTGTCTGCGAACAGGCGGGCGACCGCCTGGAGGGCCGCTGGAAGACCGGTGATGCGGTTGCAGCCGGCGACCTCGTCGCCCGGCGCGCCAATGGCGAGGCGGTCAGGGCCGCTCGCCCGGGCTTCATCATTTTCCCCAATGCCAATCCGAAGCCCGGCGAAGGCATCTGCCATCTCGGTGTCGCCAGCGACCGGCGGATCTGAGCGACCCACCCCGCAGCCGCGCTAGCGTTGCGGGCTGAGGGCGAGTTGAGAGGCGATGCCGTCACGCTCGTAGACATCGTGGCGAAACCGCACCACGCCGGCGGGATCGGCCCAGGCGGTGACGTAGACCCAATAGACCGGGATCGATTGCAACGGGCGCACGTCGATCCGCTCGTCTGTTTGCAGAACCTGATCGATCTCGGAACGGGTCCAGGCTGTTCCCTGCAGCGCCCAGGCAATCAGGCCGCGGATATCCTGGATCCGGGCACAACCGGACGAATGAAACCGCTGGTCCTCGTCGAACAAGCCCTTGGCGGGGGTATCATGCATATAGACCGCATGGACGTTCGGGATGTTGATCCGCACATTCCCGAGGGAATTGCCCTCGAAAGGGTCCTGGCGAAACCGGTATCTCAAAGCCTCAGTCGAATTCCAGTTGATCGAAGCGGCGTCGACCTCCTGGCTCTCGCCGTTGAAGAGACGAATCCGATTTCTCGCCAGATAATCCGGCTCGGCCTGCATTTTTGGGATCAAATCCTTGCGGATGATCGAGGCCGGGATGGTCCAATAGGGATTAAAATTGATGTCGGCGATGCGGCTCGAAATGACCGGCGACTGCCGGTCGACCTTGCCGACCACTGCGACATGGCGCGACACCACGACGTCGTTCTCGACCGCCTCGGCTTCCGCCGCCGGAATGTTGAGAACGAGATAGCGGTTGCCAAGGAAGCCCGAATAGGCGCGCACCCGGACGAGATTGGTCTCGAGCTGCCGCAGCCGCGTCTCGGCTGGCACATTCAGGGCCGTCAGCGTCGATGCGCGGACTTGGCCCTCGGGCGATATCCCATGGCGCATCTGGAACCGCCTGAGCGCCGCTTCGACCGTGCTGTCGAACAGATCGCCGCCGCGGGCATTGCCGCCAAGGTCGCCGGTCGCCGCCAAACGCTCGCGCAGCGCCGAGACGCCCCGGCCGCGCGCGCC
Organism: Phreatobacter stygius; assembly: GCF_005144885.1. Classification (NCBI taxonomy): domain Bacteria; kingdom Pseudomonadati; phylum Pseudomonadota; class Alphaproteobacteria; order Hyphomicrobiales; family Phreatobacteraceae; genus Phreatobacter; species Phreatobacter stygius. The sequence continues at coordinate 5,969,025 of NZ_CP039690.1, read as the reverse complement.
GATGCGCAGCCTGTCGCCCGCCGGGACGGGTCGCCAACCACCGCGCGAGACGATCGCGGCATAATCGTCGATAGCCCGTTCCAGGCCCAGCACCGTGTCGGTTCCCAGAACCGGCCGACTGCTCCGCACCGCATGCGGGCGCAGCGGCGCCGCAGCGCTGCCATTGATTGCCGCGCCGCTCGCTCCCTGCCGCGGACCTTGCGCCCAGGACGCATGGCCGCTGCCGAGAAACAAGGCCGAAACGGTCGAGCCGATCAGGACTTGGCGGCGATCGACCCGGATGCCTGACGGAGAATGGGACGTTGCTTGCGGCACGAAAAATCTCCGACGCTCCGACAGCGCCTGCAGTTCCGATAGTTGCCGAGATTTGCCTCCTTTATGGTTAACGGCAGCGACGTAACGGCGCTTGCGATCGCAACAACGTCCAGTCCCGCTGCGTCACTCCGCGCCGACAGGACGCTGAAACGCAATATCGCTGATATCAACGACCTTACATGCGCAAAATCAGCGGCGGACGTTGCTCAGATTTCATAAACCATAACAATTCAAATTGACTCTTTTCTCACGCGATCAACTCCCGGCAAACGAAAGGTGGTGTAATTTTTCCGGCGCATCGGCAGTTCGGGCGAAATGTCACACAAAGACGAAAAACACCTCGCGTTGCCCCCAAGACGACCTGAATGAACATGCGCCTTACTTATGTCGCTGCCTCCGTATGCGCGTGTCTTGGCCTCGCCGGGTGCGCCGCCAGTCCATATCTTGAAGGCGCCGACCCGCGGCAACCACCCGTCGAGACGACCGGCTCGATCACCAGGCCAGCCGCAGCCACTCCCCCCGCCGCAACCGGCCTGCCATTGCCGCAAGACAGGCCGAGACCGGCCTCGACGGCGCCGGGCGCAGCTTACGCGCCCTTGCCTGCCAGCAGGCCCGTCCTGGCGGCCATGACCAGCATGCCGGCTGCCCCGGCGGTTCGACGCATAGCGGCGGATGCCGTGCAGGTCCACAGCCGCCGTTTTCGCGACGCCAAGCCAATCAATTTCGGCGCATCGTCGCCCAGCAGGCTGGCTGTCCACGGCGTCGATGTTTCGCGCTGGCAGGGCGATATCGATTGGGTGAAGCTTCGCAGCCAGGGTGCCAACTTCGCCTATATCAAAGCGACCGATGGCGGCGATCACCTCGACCCGATGTTCGTCCGCAACTGGCACGCCGCGGATGCGGCCGGCCTGAGACGCGGCGCCTATCATTTCTTCTATTGGTGCCGATCGGCGAGCGACCAGGCCGCCTGGTTCATCCGCAATGTCCCGCGTGTCCAGGGCGCCTTGCCACCGGTCATCGACGTCGAATGGAACGGCGAGTCCCGTTGCACGAGGCGCCCGTCCCGCGCTCAGGTCTTGGAAAAGATGCGGGTCTTCATGGACCGGCTCGAAGCCCATTACGGCCAGCGTCCGATCATCTACACGGCGCCGGACTTCTATCGCGACAATCTTCGAGGCGCTTTCCTCGACCATCCCTTCTGGCTGCGCGCCGTGGCGCAGCATCCATCCAGGGTCTATCCGGGCCGCAACTGGGTGTTCTGGCAATATTCGGGATCCGGCCTGTCGCACGGCGTCACCGGCCGGATCGACCTCAACGTCTTCCACGGCAACGAGAGCGCCTGGCGGGCCTGGCTCGCGCGCTCGTAGCGATCAGGCGCGAAGTCGCCAAGCGAACCAAGCGGCCTGCGCGGCAATGCTCTTGCGACAGCCTCGCCGCGGCGCCATTTCGGCGACCCGCCTGAGGCTTAGTCCCGGGCGCCGGGCAGCACCTGAAGAACCGCGGGCGGAGATGGTCCCGTTGCGGAGAGCTGATCCCGGGACAGAAGAACGATAGCAAGAATTGGAGCCAATATTGGCGTGCCGATGATTGCCAACACCAACGACGCGCGCGCGGCGTATCCGACAAGCCTATTCAGGACGCGAAACTGGTACATGACCTAGGGATAGCAGGACAAGATCAAACAAGCATTGAATTGTCCGTTCAGCGGTCATTCATTGCGCCGCCAGCGGCGAGGCCGCTGCCGTGCCCTGCCCGACCGGCATCATTGTCCCGCATGCCGACGCCAAGCCTGGCGAAGGCATCTGCCATTTCGGTGTGGCAAGCGCCGGCTGCACTGAGGCCGGCACGCCAGTACGCGGGGGCTTTTCACCCCCGCACGCGTGTCCTTAAGTCAATCGATGATGGCGATGGCGCGGGTCCAGCCGGCCGAGGCGCGTTCGATCTTCACCGGGAAACACGACACGGTGAAACCGGTCGAGGGCAATTGCTCGAGATTGTGCAGCTTCTCGATATGCGAATAGCCAATGTGACGGCCCGCCTTATGGCCTTCCCAGATCAGGCTGGCATCACCGGTTTCGGCATATTTCCGGGCGGTGTAGACGAACGGCGCGTCCCAGCTCCAGGCATCCGTGCCGGTGACCCGAACGCCGCGCTCGAGCAGGTACATGGTCGCCTCATAGCCCATGCCGCAGCCGGAATTGACATAGTCCTGGCGGCCATATTTGGCGCCGGCGCTGGTATTGACCACGACGATGTTCAACGGCTGCAGCTGATGGCCAATGCGCGCCAGTTCCTGCTCGACGTCTGAGGCGGTCACCACATAGCCGTCGGGGAAATGGCGGAAGTCCAGCTTCACGCCGGGCTGCAGGCACCATTCGAGCGGCACTTCGTCGATCGTCCAGGACTTCTCGCCCCGGTTCATCGTCGGGTGATAATGCCAGGGCGCGTCCAGATGAGTGCCATTGTGGGTCGACAGGGTGATGCGTTCGACCGCCCAGGCCTGGCCCTCCGGCAGGTCTTTCGGCGCGAGCCCGGGGAAATGCTTGAGCATGCGATCCATGCCCTGCTGGTGGTCGATATATTCGATCGTCGGATGGCCGCCGGGCGGATCGGCGGGCACGTCGTTCTGCAAGGGCACCGAAATATCGACCAGTCGGCGTGACATGGCGTTTCTCCTCGATTTTTTTGGATCATGAAGGCGGCCGCTCCAGCCGGATGCGCCAGGTGCACCGGATGAAACGGCCGCCGCTGTCGTGTCAGGCCGCCTGCCGCTCGACGCGGTTTTTCAGGATGCCGATCTTTTCGATTTCGAGCTCGACCGTATCGCCATGCTCGAGAAACCACCCGAGCTCCAGCCCGCAGCCATTGCCGACGGTTCCCGAGCCGATGAACTCGCCCGGCATCAAGGTCTCGTCACGCGAGATATGGGCAATGAGCTCCTCGAAGGAAAACAGCATGCCCTCGCTGGTCGTGTCGCAACGCGTCTCGCCATTGACCCGCGCCTTCATGCCGAGACGATAGGGATCGCCGATCTCGTCCGGCGTGACGATCCAGGGACCGATGACATTGCCGCCGTCGAAGCTTTTGCCTTTCGACGGTCCAAGCCGGCCGGCCATTTCGATGCGCTGCGCGTCGCGGGCCGAGAAGTCGTTGAAGATGGTGAAGCCGAAAATGTGGTTGCCGGCCGCCTTCGCGTCGATATCGGCGCCCCTGCCCTTGGTGATGCAGGCGAGCTCCAGCTCGTAGTCCATCAGCTTGCTGTATTTCGGCCATTTGACCGTGGACCCGGTGCCGCCGACGCTGAACCGGTTGGTGATGTAATAGATCGGCACCTGCCGATAGACCTCGGGCAACTCGCCGAGCGGCTCGGCATTCAGCCGCGCCAGTTCCGCCATGTCGCCCTTCTGGCGCGCGGCGAGCTTCGCCGGCCCCCGGCCGCCTTGCAGGATATGCGTCGGAAACGACATGGCATCCCGCATCTGCCGGGGTTCCGGCAGCGGCGAAAGCAGCGCCACCGCGGCCAGATCGTGGGAGAGATCGGCGTCGCCCGAGCGGCTGTCGAACAGCCGCCGCGCCTGGTCGAGCGCGGCATCGCCACCATCGATCAGGTCCAGCATCGACTGGAAGGCCTGGCTTTGCGATCCGGCGCGATCGGCCGCCAGCGCCAGGTCGAAAACCTTGCCGTCGCCATCGTGAACGACGCCGATGCGCGCCTTGCCGCCGTGTCGAAACGTCGCGAGCTTCATGACCACTCCTTGCTTAAAATAAATATATATGTATGGAATATCGATAAAGATAATGAGTCAAGCGCAACGCTTGGTCATCTGGGAGGAGCCGGACACATGTTGAAATCGCTCATCGGTACGATTGCGGGCGCCACCATGCTGCTGGTCGGCGCGGCCCAAGCGCAGCAGAAGGTGAAGATCGGCTGCACCGCGACCGCCGACTGCGCGTCGGCCATGGTCGCCATCGACCAGGGCATCTTCAAGCGGCTCGGCCTCGACGCCGAAATGGTGCTGATCGGCATCAATTCGAACATCCCGGCGGCGCTCTTGTCCAATTCGATCCAGATCGGCGGCCCGACGGCGACGGTGTTCCTGCAGGCCGCCGATGGCGGCCTCGGGCTGGTCGGCGTCGCCGGCGCCTCGGTCATGACGCCGCCGACCAACCAGGTCGTCACGGCCTTCGTGCGCAACGGCCTGACCCTGACCAAACCGACCGATTTCATCGGCAAGAAGGTCGGCGCGCCGGGCTTCGGCGCCTATCTGCACGTGCTCTTCGTCAAATGGCTGATGGACAATGGCGTCGACCCGGCCAAGGTCAATTTCGTCGAGGTGACCTTCCCGACCATGAGCGACATTCTCCGCTCCGGCGCCGTCGATGTCGTGCTGTCAGGCGAGCCGATCGTCACCCGCATGCTCAATGCCGGCATCGGCACGGTCGGGGTGCGTTATGTCGCCGAACTCGGGCGCAACGATCCGATCATCATCTATGCCGCGTCGCGCAGCTGGGCCGCGCAAAATCCGCAACTCGTCAGCGCGTTCCGCGCCGGCATTCGCGAGGCCGCCCAGATCGTCAATACGGATCCGGACAAGGCCTCGGAATCGATCGCCCGCTTCACCCGGCAGCAAATGGAACTGGTCCGCGCGAGCCCGCGCAACCATTCCGACCCTGCCCTGACCGGCAATATGCTGCGCTGGTGGGTCACGGTCATGACCCAGCAGAACCTGCTTCAGGGCAATCTCGATCTCAGCAAGCTCATCCTCGAATAGGAGCGCCTCATGACGTCCGCAGCCAGCGATCCCGTTCAGGACGGACATGCCAGCGACACGCTCACCGACCGGGCCATCGCACTGGTGCAACGGGACATCCTGGCGGGCGCGCTGACGCCGGGGGCGCGGCTGCGGATCGTCGACCTGGTCGAGCGTTACGAGATCGGCGCGACGCCGCTGCGCGAGGCCCTGTCCCGCCTGGTCTCGCGCGGGCTGATCATCGCCATCGGCCAGCGCGGCTTCCGGGTGGCCAGCGTCAGCCGCGACGACCTGCTCGACATCACGCAGGTGCGTGTCCTCGTCGAGATGGAGGCGCTGCGCCTGTCGATCGCCCATCGCGCCGACACCTGGGAGGCCGGCATCCTCGCCAGTCTTCATCGCCTGCGCCGTTATGTCGAACGCCATGGCGAGCATTTCGGCGAAGGCACGGAGGAATTCGACGCGTTGCACAAGGCCTTCCATTCGTCGCTGATCAATGGCTGCGGATCGCCCCGGCTGATCGAGGCGGTGTCCAGCCTCTACGACCAGGCCTATCGCTACCGCCGGGTCATGATGCGCGGCTTTTCCGACCCCAACCGGTTCATCATCTCGCACCAGCAGCTGGCCGACAGCGTGCTGTCGCAGGATTTCGCCGCGGCGAGCGAGGCCCTGTCGTCCCATCTCAGGAAGACCCTCGAGTTCGTCTACCCCCAGGTGCAGGAATGAACGCGTTGATCAAGAGCCAGAGCCACGGGATCGCCGAACGCGCGAGCCCAAGTCGGCCGGTCGCCGAGCCGCATTTCGATTTTTCCGGCGTCAGCCTGACCCTCGGTGCCAAGACGATCGTCGAGGATATCGACTTTCAGATCGGCAAGGGCGAATTCGTCTGCATCATCGGCGCGTCGGGCTGCGGCAAGACCACCGCGCTGCGCCTGGCCGCCGGGCTCTACCAGCCGTCCGGTGGGGCCGTCACTTTCGCCGGCGCGCCCATGCTGTCGCCGCGCCAGGACATCGCGATCATTTTCCAGGACTATGGCAAGGCGCTGCTGCCCTGGCGCACCGCCGCCGGCAATGTGTCGCTGGCGCTGGAAGCCGCCAAGGTGCCGAAGGCGCAGCGCGGCGCGCTGATCAAGGACTACCTGACCAAGGTCGGGCTGCCCGATCATGCGACCAAATATCCGACCGAGATGTCGGGCGGCATGCAGCAGCGGCTGCAGATCGCGCGCTGCCTGGCGCAGGATCCGCGCGCGCTGCTGATGGACGAGCCCTTCGGCGCGCTCGACGCAATGACCCGCCAGTCCCTGCAGGACGAGGTTCTGTCGCTGGCCGCGGCCACCGGCGCCACCGTGCTGTTCGTGACCCACGACCTCGAGGAGGCAATCTATCTCGGCGACCGGGTGATCGGGCTCCTGCCGCACCCCGGGCGCATCGGCATCGAGCTGAAGATCGACCTGCCGCGGCCGCGCGACCAGCTCACCACCCGGGAGGACCCTGAATTCCTGCGTCTGAGGCGCACCCTGTTCGATTTCATCAAGGCATCGGAAAGCTGAGCCGGCATGGACACCGACCGCCTGAAAGGCTTTCTGTTGCCGATCGCCGCCGTCCTCGCCATGGAGGCCTGGCTGCGCTGGTCGAACATCCAGAGCGAGTCGCTCGCGCCGCCGAGCCAGGTCGTCGTCGCCCTGTTCGAGGCGCTGACCGACGGCTCGATGCTGGCAGCGACCGGCGATACGCTGATCGGCGCCTTTACCGGCCTGGTCATCGGCACCTCGATCGGGCTGGTTCTCGGCCTGCTGCTCGGCCTGTTGCCGCCGGTCGACCGGTTGATGGAAGTGACGATCGAATCCATTCGCCCGATCCCCTCCGTGGCGCTGCTGCCAATCGCGCTGATGGTCTTCGGCTTCGGCTACATGATGGAATTCACCATCGTCGCGAAGACCTGCACCTTCGCAACCCTGATCATGACGCGCTCGGCGGTCAGGGGGGTCGAACCGCGCCTGCTGGAGGTCGCGCGGGCGCTGCGCCTGTCGCCGCTCGCGCGGATCTGCAAGATCGTCATCCCCGCCGCGCTGCCCCGGATCTTCATCGCGTTCCGCCTCGCCGCCGGCGCGGCCTTGATCGTCGCCGTGACGGTCGAGATCACCATGAACCCGCTCGGTCTCGGCTACGCCATGATGACCGCGCAGCAGGCGCTTCGGCCCGACCTGATGCTCGCCTATCTCGTCTGGATCGGCATTGTCGGCTTCCTCTGGAACGCGACGCTTTTGTTCGCCCAGCGGCGGTTCTTCGGCCGCGCCGCGATCGTGGAGGGCGAACAATGAGCCTGTCGTCCCCGTTGATCTGGCGTCTCGCCAGCCTGGCGGTGGCCGCCGGCTTCGTCGCGCTGTGGCAGTTGCTCGCCAATTCGCAGCTGATTTCGCCGGTCTTCCTGCCCGGACCTGACAGGGCCTGGGCTGCCCTGGTGCGCGGCTTCACCGCCCGTGACCTTGGCGCCAAGGTGCTGGGCACGCTGCAGCACATGGCGTTCGGCTGGCTGGCGGCCTCGCTTGCCGCGATCGTGCTCGGCTCGCTGATCGGCTCGTCCAGGCGGGCGCGCATCTATATCGCGCCGTCGCTCGAATTCCTGCGGCCGCTGCCGGTCTCGGCCATCATCCCGGTGGCCATCGCGCTTTATGGCCTGAGCGAGACGATGGCGATCTTTGTCATCGCCTTCGGCACGCTGTGGCCGATGCTGCTCGCCACCGTTCACGGCTTTTCGGCCGTCGAACCCAGGCTCTACGAGGTCGCCCGCAGCCTGAACCTGTCGCGGCTCGAGACCATCTTCAAGATTTCGCTGCCCTCGGCCCTGCCCGACATCCTGGCCGGCATGCGGATCAGCCTGACGGTGGCGCTGATCCTTTCGGTGGTCTGCGAGATCGTCGCCGGACTGAACGGACTCGGCCAGTGGATCCTGGTTTCCGCACGCATGTTCCGGGCGCCCGACCTGTTCGCCGGCGTCATCCTGCTCGGCGTGATCGGCTATCTCGCGGCGGCCTGCATCGGTGAGGTCGAGCGACGGCTGCTGGCCTGGCGAACCAGGGGGCATTGAGGCAAGGACGCGCGTTCGCCGGCACGCCGACGGGGCCGGCAAGCCGCCGCCATGATCGGAGCGGTGGCGGTCGCGTGCTTCTGCTATAATCAGGGCATGACGATCGGGATCACCGGACCCGGGCGGCCGCTCTTGCGGCAGAATGCCGTGGCAGCACTCCTTCCTGCTGCCATCGTGCTCGGGATCTGTTTGATCCTCATGTGGATCACGGGCGACATCCTGGTCGATTGGATGTGGTTTTCGGCGATCGGCTATCTGGCTGTCTTCTGGACGGCTTTCGGCACGAAGCTTGCGGTCTTTCTGGCTGTCTTCGCGGCGACCTCCGTCATCCTGTGGGCGAATGGATGGATCGCGGTCCGCCAGGCCCGACGCGCGACGCAAGCCTCGTCCGAGCTCGCGCCGAACGCCGCCGTCGCCTCGCCGCCCGATCCATTCGAAGCCTTGCGCCATGGGCTGCCCTGGGGGCCCGTCGTCGCCGGCGGCGCCGGTTTTCTCGCGCTGCTCGTCGCCTGGGTTGAGACCGGCAACTGGGACGTCTTCCTGCGGTTCCTCTACCAGGTCCCCTATGGCGCGAACGATCCGCTCTACGGCAAGGATATCGGGTTCTATCTGTTCTCCCTGCCCGCCTATCTCGTCATCAAGAACTGGTTGCTGGTCACGCTGTTCCTGAGCGTGCTCGCCGCCGGCGCGATCCATTGGGTGCATGGCGGCATCGCCTATGACGGCCAGCGCTGGTCGATGTCGCCGGCGGCGGTCGCCCATGGCTCCGCGCTCCTCGGTGTCTTCTTTGCCGTGGAGGCATGGTCCTACGGGCTCGATCGTTACCTGCTGCTCTACGAAAACAACGGGGTGCTGGTCGGCGCCAGCTATACCGGCGTCCATGTGGACCTGCCGCTTTTGTGGGTGCTGATCGGCCTTTCGATCGCCGCGGCATGCGCCGCATGGACCAATGTCTGGCTGCGCAGCTACCGGCTGCCTGCCGCAACCGCGCTGTTCTTCGGCGTCGCCTTCGTGCTGACCGGGGTGGTCGCGGGCCTGTTCCAGCGCATGTTCGTCAAGCCGAACGAGCTGGATCTGGAGCGGCCCTATATCGAGCGCCACATCACCCTGACCCGGCAGGCCTACAATCTCGATCAGATCGTGACCAAGGCGTTTCCCGCCGAACAGGACCTGAGCTTCAACGCGTTGCAGGCCAACCGCGCCACCATCGACAATATCAGGCTATGGGACAGGCAGCCGCTGGCGGATACCTACGCCCAATTGCAGGAGATCCGCACCTATTACAAATTTCATGATCTTTACGTCGACCGCTACTGGCTCGACGGCGCCTACCAGAGCGTGATCGTCGCGGCCCGCGAGATGAAATCCTCCCTGCTGCCGCCGAACGCCCAGACCTGGGTCAACCGGCACATCCTGTTCACCCACGGCAATGGCGCGGTGATGAGCCCGGTGACCAGCAAGAGCGCCGAAGGCCTGCCGCTTCTCTATGTGCGCGACATTCCCCCGGTTGCCGACGGCGGTCCCCCCATTCGCGAGCCGCGCATCTATTATGGCAGGGAGACCAGCCCCTACGTCATCGTCAAGGCGAGCACACCGGAGTTCGACTATCCAAGGGGCAAGGACAATGTCTATGCCAGCTATGACGGCACCGGCGGCGTCCCGATCGGAGGGATCCTGCGGACAGCGATCTTCGCCCATTATTTCAATGACGTGAACCTGCTGCTCTCGGACTATGTCACCGCCGACAGCCGGATCATGTTCCGCCGCAACATTCAGGAGCGGATCCGCACGATCGCCCCATTCCTGACCCTTGATCGCGACCCCTATCTGGTCATCAGCGACGGGCGGCTGTCATGGATCCAGGACGCCTACACGACGAGCCGCTATTTCCCTTATGCGCAGCCGGCGCCCGACCACGATCTCAACTACATCAGGAACGCGGTGAAGGTTGTCGTCGACGCCTATCACGGCACCGTGGACTTTTACCTGATCGACCCCGCCGATCCGATCGCCGCCACCTACCAGCGCATCTTCCCGAGCCTGTTCAAGCCCTTCGCGGCCATGCCGGCCGATCTGGCGACGCATATTCGCTATCCCGAGGACCTCTTCCTGATCCAGGCGCAGCTCTACCAGAGCTTCCACATGGACGTGCCCGACGTCTTTTACAACCGCGAGGATCTCTGGCAATTTCCGCGCCAACCGGCCGCTCGTGGCCCCGCCCCGATGGTGCCCTATTACATCATCATGCGGCTGCCCGGCGAGGCGCAGGCCGAGTTCTTCCTCATGATCCCCATGGTGCCGAGCCGCCGGGACAACATGATCGCCTGGCTCGCCGCGCGCTGCGACGCGCCCGATTACGGCAAGCTGATCGTCTACGAATTTCCCAAGGACAAGCTGGTCTACGGACCGTTCCAGATCGAGGCGCGGATCAACCAGAACACGGAGATCTCCCAGCAACTGGCGCTGTGGAACCAGCTGGGCTCGCGGGTGATCCGGGGCAACCTGCTGGTCATTCCGATCGAGACCTCGATCCTCTACGTTTCGCCGCTCTATCTGCGTGCGGAACATGGGTATCTGCCCGAGCTCAAGCGCGTGATCGCCGCCTATGGCGAAAATGTCGTGATGAAGGAAACCCTCGCCGAGGCCTTGTCGGCGCTGTTCCCGGAACCGAGCACCGCGCCGGCCCCTCTGGCCATTCGGACGGGAACGCTGGCCCCGGTCAGCGTGGCGAAACAGGTGCAGGAGGCGCTCGACCACTATCACCGGGCCATGGAGCGGTTGAAGTCCGGCGACTGGGCGGGGTTTGGCGCCGAACTCGACGGCATGCGCGGCCTTCTGGAGAATTTGAGCCGGCAGTCGGCTGATCGCTAGGCGGCCCCGGGATGTGTCATGCGTGATGGAAGACCCGCCAAGAGCGGCGACTTTGGAGATCGATCATGGATGAAGACCGCTTCAACATGGCTGTCCGCAAGTTCCTCAAGGAGGTCGGCGTAACCTCGCAACGCGAGATCGAGCGCGTCGTCCGTGACGGCGCGTTCGACGGACGCGTCATGCGCCTTCGCATGACGCTCACATCGGAGGATGCGCCCTCGCTCCAGCACGTCGTCGAGACGACCCTCGATCTGCGCTGACCGTCCACCGGGCCGGTGGACGCCTGGCGAAGCCCTACGCGGCCGCCCCGCCATTCGGGCGCCCGCCGAGCTGTCTGATCTTTGCCTCGACCTTGGCGCGAAGCTCGTCCTGGAACCCATCGGGCGTGACGTCTTTGGCCAGGCTGAAGGCCGCCTCGATATAGAGCTCGCGCGCCTTTTTCGTCTGGCCCTTCGCCTCGGCCAGCTCGGCCTTTTCCCACACCATGCCGAAGGCCAGCTTGTCGCGCTCGGCCCGCATGACGACCACCGCCTTCTCGATGACGCTGGCGTCGTCGACGTGATCCCTCAGGCGCTGCAGGCGTTCGATGGCTCCCGAATAGGCTTCGAGCTTGTCGCCGGGCGACCTCAGGTCCTTGAACCTTTCGCGCGCCGCGAACCAATGGGTACGGATGGCCTCCTCCAGAATGCCGGTCCTCAGCGTCTCGAGCTCGACGGTGAGCGTGTCGGGGTCGGCGTCGATGCCGGGCAGCACGCCGTAGCGGCGCAGCGCGTTGCAGTGCTCGATCGACCTGGCGACCGATTCGAGCTGGAGCTCGGCGCGTTTCACGCCGGTCCGGTATTCGGCTTCGCGCAAGATACCGGCAACCGCTGCTTCGACGACTGGGCCATGCGCCGGATAGCAATCCGAGCAGATGCCATAGGCTTCGATCCGAAGGAACTGGTTGGTGCTCTTGCACAGCGAACAGGTCGGCATGATCCCTCCACACGGGAGGCAAATGATCACGACCGAGGCGGCGGTGTCGACCCCTTACGGCTCGCGTTGCCGGCGCGGGCCTTTCGGTTCCGGCGGCCTGTCTGCGGTGCAGGTCGAGGCCGACACCGGCTATTTGGAGGTACACCCGTCCGAACATCCCTCCAGCGTCGTCGGATGCATCGACCAGCACGGCCGCGAAAGCCAGTGATGAACCGGCGACAGCCCCGCCTGCCGAGGAGGGCGCTGGTCGACAGCCCTCCTCGGCCCCATCAGCAGAACCGCCAGCCGATCCGCCCGGCGCGGACGACGACTTCGTCGCCTTCGCGCATCGCCTCGGCAAGGCTGGGCGGACCGCCGGCAAGACCATCCCGCATTGCGGTGACACGGACCTCATTCGCCCTATTGCCGAGCCGCTGGAGTGGACCTCTGAAGTCCAACCATCGCCTTCCAGGGGACCACTCGAATGGTCCAGCACAGGTCATGTCCCGCTTGGTGGTGTAGCTGACGCGGTGGTCATCGGCGGTTGCCGGTTAGGTTTGGGTTGCGACGACCAACCCCGAACCGAGAGATCCACCGATGACCAACGAGATGATGAACCTGCGCGGGCTGCTGGAGAAGAGCCCCGACGCCGATCTGCTGCGCGAGATGATCGGCTTTGCCGCCCAGCGCCTGATGGAGCTCGAGGTTGGCGGCCTGACCGGCGCAGGCTTGGGCGAGAAGAGCCCGGAGCGTCTGGCGCAGCGCAACGGCTATCGCGAGCGGGATTGGGAGACGCGCGCTGGCACGGTCGAGCTGCGCATCCCGAAGCTGCGCAAGGGCTCCTACTTTCCGGGCTTTCTCGAACCGCGCCGGATGGCGGAGAAGGCGCTGACCGCCGTGATCCAGGAGGCCTACATCCAGGGCATCTCGACGCGCTCGGTCGACGATCTGGTCAAGGCGATGGGCATGAGCGGCATCTCGAAGAGCCAGGTCAGCCGGCTCTGCGAGGAAATCGACGAACGGGTGCAGGCCTTCCTCGATCGGCCGATCGAGGGCGACTGGCCCTACCTCTGGATCGACGCCACCTATGTGAAGGTCCGCCAGGCCGGCCGGATCGTCTCGGTCGCGGTGATCGTCGCAGTCGGCGTCAATGGCGACGGCCGGCGCGAAGTGCTGGGCATGGATATCGGCCCGTCCGAGGCGGAGACGTTCTGGACGGCGTTCCTGCGCAAGCTGGCCAGACGCGGCCTGCGCGGCGTGAAGCTCGTCGTCTCCGACGGCCACGAGGGTATCAAGGCCGCGGTCTCGAAGGTGCTGACGGCGAGCTGGCAGCGTTGTCGCGTGCACTTCATGCGCAACGCGCTCGCCCATGCCGGCCGCAGCGGGCGGCGCGTCGTCTCGGCCTTCGTCGCCACCGCCTTCGCCCAGAACGATGCCGCCGCCGCCAGCCAGCAGTGGCGCCGGGTCGCCGACCAGCTCAGGCCGACGGTTCCCAAACTCGCAGCCCTGATGGACACCGCCGAGACCGATGTGCTCGCCTACATGACCTTCCCGGCCCAGCATCGCGCCAAGCTTCACAGCACGAACCCGCTGGAGCGCCTCAACGGCGAGATCAAGCGCAGGACCGAGGTCGTCGGCATCTTCCCGAACGAAGCCGCCATCACACGGCTCGTCGGCGCGATCCTGCTCGAACAGAACGATGAATGGGCCGTCCAGCGCGCCCGCTACATGACGCTGGAAACCATGAACGGCCTGAGCGATGATCCAATCGTCAGCCTGCCAGCCGTGGCAGCCTGACCGTCCCGGCCTATGCTGGTGATCGTGGTGGCCCAATGCCAGCTACACCACGTCAAGGGACACGACCTCCAGCACAACCCCTTGCGGACCGCATTAGGATGCAAAACGAGGGTGATCACGTCACCCTTTCAGGATGCGTGGGACCAATGTGGGATCAATGCAACCCCACATGTCCGCGGTCATCGGTCAATTCGAAATCCGGCCTCCCTGCCCCCTTGGAATGACCATCGGCTCGCGGCAGGATGACGCGCATGACGCAGACACCAAAACAAGTGCTGAGTGGAAGCTGCCTGTGCGGATCATTGGCCTACGAGGTCGACGGGAGCGCAGGCCCGATTGTCCATTGCCATTGCGTGACATGCCGCAAGGCTCACGGCTCGGCCTTTTCCAGCGTTAGCAACGTGCCTCGTGCCTCGTTCCGATGGACCCGCGGTCAGCATGATGTGTTGAGGGGTTACGAGTCGTCACCCGGCAAAACACGTCACTTCTGCGCAAAATGCGGGTCACACATCATGGCAGAACGTGTGGGGGCAGCAACGGTGTTGCTTCGCCTCGGGTGTCTCGACACACCGATCGCCGAAACGCCGGTGGCTCACATCTGGAGGTCAGACGCGGCAAGTTGGTATGACCCGAAGGTATCGGTTCCAGAGCACCAAGACGGGTTTCCTCGATAGCCGCCATTGCGGTGATACGTAGCCAATTCCCTTTCCCGCGTGAACGGGTGCCAGCCTGGCCTGCCAGCATTGCCGTCCCAAGTGAGTGGGCCAGGCTGGGGCCACGTTAGTTGGCCGAAGCGGCGCGCCGATCCTGCTCGGCTCCGACATGATCTCCCAAGGCAGCCCGCACCCGCGCTCGCAGGTCCAAGGCGGGCCTGAAGTCAGGCTTCAGTTCGATGACTTCGTCGAGGTCGAACGAGGCCGACGAGAGCCTGCCGGCTCCGTGCATGGCCTCTGCGCGAGAGAGCAGCGCATAGACGAGATTGGTTTTGGACTGCTCGTCCCGGCCGGACTGCTCGCGAACGAATTCCGTCGCGGCCGTGAAGTCGTCGATCGCTCCGGCAAGATTTCCTCGGGCAATTCTGATGTCGCCGCGCAGCATGAACTGCGCCCAGCCGCCGCGCCGCGCAATGGCCTGATCGACGTCGGTTTCAGCTCTCTCGAACTGCCTCAGCGCCCAATATCCGTGGGCGCGATAAAAATAGTAGGCGCCCAGGTCCGGCTCGCCTGGTCTGCCCGATCGGATGAGCCGGTCGCAGCCGCGCACCCGGTCCCTCGGCGCCAATGTTTCACCGACACACAGTTCGACAGCTTGCCCGCGACTGTTCTGGGCGAGACCAGGGCTCGCGCAGGCGATCATGGATGAGGCAGCAAGCAGGGCCGGGAGAGTGCTCAATCTCATTGTCGATCCAATTCCTCAGCCCTCCGACCAAGGCCAATGGTCGCTCCTCATCGAATGCGAACCATGCCCGGTCTTCGGAGACCTTGTCCCACGGGAGACGCTGGTGGATGGCACCAGGCACCTGATCTCAACGCCCAACCGCGGCCGGCAAGCTGGCGACGTCACATTGCGGACATTTGTCACGACGGGATCTGCCCGCAGGTCCGTCAAGAAACACAAGGGGGGCGTCGGCATGTGCCAGCGCGCCATGGTCACCGCACGGCCGCGCGGTGGAGTGCAGACGATCGGGCCTTGCGGCGGCACGCAGCCATTTCCCTGATCCCCGCGGGATCAACCCCTGTCGGCCGTTTGTGTTGCAATGAACCTGCCGTGCGGCGGAGTTGGCGGCGGAGAGCGGCGTCCGCGGATCCTTGTATTTGCGTGCACGCTTATTATTGACGGGATTCGATTATCCGTGTACGAATAATACGTGGACATCATCTATGATGAAGCGAAGCGGCGCCAGAACATCGAGAAGCACGATCTCGATTTCGCCGAGCTCGACATGAGCTTCTTCGCTTCGTCCATCGTGGTGCCGGCCAACTCCGGTCGGTCAATGGCGATCGGTGAATTCCAGGGTCAGATGATCATCGTCGTCGTGTTCAAGCCGCTCGGCTCCGAAGCACTCTCGGTGATTTCGATGCGCCCCGCGAGCCGCAAGGAAAGGAGCATCCTATGACCCGCATCAAGAACCCGACCGATGCCGAAGAGGCCGCGATCCAGCGGCAGATAGCCAGCGATCCCGACGCTCCCGAAGCAACCGACCAGCAGTTGCGCAAGGCCAAGCCGTTTGCGGCGGCCTTCCCAGACCTGATGAATAGCATCAAGCGTGCGCGCGGCCGGCCGAAGTTGGCCGCTCCGAAAGAGGCGGTTACGCTACGCCTGGATCCAGCGGTCGTTTCCGCGTTCAGAGCGACCGGCGGCGAATGGCGGGCCAATATGGGCAAGGTTCTGGAACAAGCAGCCGCCAAAACGCTTTCGAGTGGCAAGGGCCGCGGTTCTGCGAAAGACGTGAAGTCGATTGCGGCGTCTGCCATGACCGCAAAGGGCCGTGGAGATCATCAACCGACGACATCGAGCGAACCAAAGAGGCGGCCGAAGGGCTAAAGCGCCATTACTGTGACACGTCCCTATTTCCCTTTTTCCGCGAAGACTGGAGTGGCCCCCTGAAGTAGATAAATAAAATAGGGAACTAGACAAAGATAGCGCATTAGCTACGTGCCATCGCAATTCCGCACGCCAGCCTGGCCTCAACCGCACGGACGCTCACCGTGCCGCGCGGACCCTCTCTGAGTTGCCGATGGCCTCGCCAAGTCGCCGCATCGTTACGCGGAGGGCTTCCTCACTCGATCGGGATAGCGAAACAGCCCCTCCAGCACAAAAGGCGCCAGCATCGGTATCGCCTCGGCCATCGCCGTCGACCGTCTGCCCGAAGATGCGGCCGCTGGTGCCATCTACGACGATGGACGCGGTGATCCTGACTTCGGTTATGATATTGGCGGACCAGAAGCCGGGCGCAACACGCAGAGTGCCACGGACGTCTTCCCCCCGGATCGTCACCATTCCTCGCGCTCCGCGACGCCTAAGTTCCTCGCCCGAGACGGGGCGATCGACTGTCTCAATCGACTCGAAAAGATTTGCGAGCGTTCCGCGAACCGACCCAGGGAAACTACCTCGAAACGACAACGGGAAATTGTGCGCCGAGCAATTGATGTCAGACGGGCGCACAAGACTATCGAGCCGCTCACCTTCGCTAAACACGAGCCATTTTCCCGGGATCTTTGTCCCGAACGACACCACCACATTGGATGCCGGGGTTACCGGCGCTTGAGCCTGATAGGCACACGCAGAAACACCGATCGCCGTCGCGGCGATTACCCCAAGCCGACGCATCCAGGTCGTGTCCCGACTGGTGGTGTAACTGACGGGTGGTCATCGGCGGTTGCCGGTTAGGTTTGGGTTGCGACGACCAACCCCGAACCGAGAGATCCACCGATGACCGACGAGATGATGAACCTGCGCGGGCTGCTGGAGAAGAGCCCCGACGCCGATTTGCTGCGCGAGATGATCGGCTTTGCCGCCGGGCGGCTGATGGAGCTTGAGGTCAGCGGCCTTGCCGGCGCCGGCTTCGGCGAGAAGAGCCCGGACCGCCTGGCCCAGCGCAATGGCTATCGCGAGCGGGATTGGGAGACCCGCGCCGGCACGGTCGAGCTGCGCATCCCGAGGCTACGCAAAGGCTCCTACTTTCCGGGCTTTCTGGAGCCGCGCCGGCTGGCCGAGAAGGCGCTGACCGCGGTGATCCAGGAGGCTTACATCCAGGGCATCTCGACCCGCTCGGTCGATGACCTGGTCAAGGCGATGGGCATGAGCGGCATCTCGAAGAGCCAAGTCAGCCGGCTCTGCGAGGAAATCGACCAGCGCGTCCATGCGTTCCTCGACCGGCCGATCGAGGGCGACTGGCCCTATCTGTGGATCGACGCGACCTATGTGAAGGTCCGCCAGGCCGGCCGGATTGTCTCGGTGGCGGTGATCGTGGCGGTCGGTGTAAGCGGCGACGGTCGGCGCGAGGTGCTGGGCATGGATATCGGCCCCTCCGAGGCAGAGACGTTCTGGACGGCGTTCTTGCGCAAACTGGCCAGACGCGGCCTGCGCGGCGTAAAACTCGTCGTCTCCGACAGCCACGAAGGCATCAAGGCGGCGGTCTCCAAGGTGCTCACCGCGACCTGGCAGCGCTGCCGCGTGCACTTCATGAGGAATGCGCTCGCCCATGCCGGCCGCAGCGGGCGGCGCGTTGTCTCAGCCTTCATCGCCACCGCCTTCGCCCAGAACGATGCCGCCGCCGCCAGCCAGCAATGGCGCCGGGTCGCCGACCAGCTCAGGCCAACGGTGCCGAAACTGGCGGCTCTGATGGATACCGCCGAGACCGACGTGCTGGCCTATATGACCTTCCCGACGCAACATCGGGCGAAGCTCCACAGCACCAATCCGCTGGAGCGCGTCAACGGCGAGATCAAGCGCAGGACCGAGGTGGTCGGCATCTTCCCCAACGAGGCCGCCATCGCCCGGCTCGTCGGCGCGATCCTGCTCGAACAGAACGATGAATGGGCCGTCCAGCGGGCCCGCTACATGACCCTGGAAACCATGGCCGGCCTGAGCGATGATCCTAGTGTCGGCCTGCCAGCCGTGGCAGCCTGACCAGCCCGGCCTATGCCGGCGATCGTGGGGCCTTGCGCCAGCTACACCACGCTACGGGACATGACCCGCATCCAAGGCCCCCATGCTTGCACTGCCTGCGTGCCCCAATCGGCAAGCTAACATGACGTTAGGAAACGTCCAGCGGATAGCTCACAGGACGGCAGCCTCTTGGAAGGCGCCCGCTGGTGGACTGCACCCCAATTGCAGGACAAAGAAATGAGGGTGGCATGGGCGATCGGCGGCACTTGGCAACAGATCGCAGGTTCCTGACAAGAGCTGAGATGCCTATCGGCGCGCCCGCGACTTGATCCACATCCTCCGTCTCAACAGCGCAGCCGGCGGGAATGGATGCCGGCGCGTATCGAGCATATCGCCCGGTTCGGAGCGGGACATCCCCTCACCCGGCAGCTGACGCTGCCACCCTCTCCCTCTGGGAGAGAGTCAATTCGCCGGCGCTTCAAAGGGAGTTCAAATGATCTCTCGGCAAACCGGCGAAAATGGCTGGGGGACCTGGATACCCACTTCCGCTCACCGAAGCCATCCACGGGCCTGACGGTCCAGGTTTTGACGTCAACTATAGAGCCCTGACTGCCCCTGCCCTACAGATGTGGGAGCAATGTGGGACCCAGTCAACCCCACCTCGACCAAGGGCAACTGGCAGGCCACCACACCCTTCCGGCCTCACTCCTGCTCCGTCAGCACCCAGATGCGCTTCATGGGGAGGTCCGCCTGCACCTCCTCCGGGAGCTTCTCATAGACCTGCTGGATGGCCGTGACGACGTCTCCCGCGTCCCAAATCCTGATCTCGAAGAACAGCCGCTGGGCCTCCCTCTGGAGCGCCTTAGTGACCCCGCCCCAGGCCACGAGGAGCCCCTGTTCGGCATTGAACTGCCTCATGACGCCCTGAAGCTCCCGCAAGACGGGCACGTCCACCGCCTTGTCCTGCGATTTCACCTGAACGACCAGTCGAGGTCCCTCCATACCGAGAGCCCCGCGCCCCGCCACGATATCAACACCGCCGTCCGCCCCCGGAGGCGAAACCACCGCATGATAGCCCTGAGCCTTCAGCACCTCACCGATGAGGCTGGACAGACCGTGTCCCCTGAAGGCTGTTCCAATCTTCATGCGGAT
Organism: Phreatobacter stygius; assembly: GCF_005144885.1. Classification (NCBI taxonomy): domain Bacteria; kingdom Pseudomonadati; phylum Pseudomonadota; class Alphaproteobacteria; order Hyphomicrobiales; family Phreatobacteraceae; genus Phreatobacter; species Phreatobacter stygius. Next base: position 5,949,486 of record NZ_CP039690.1, on the reverse strand, counting down.
GGCGTCATCGGCGATTTCGGCAAGGTCGAGGACGGCGGTCTCCTCCGGCGCGGCCTCCTCTGTGATGCCGGAAGGCACAGGCACCGGCCGGCCGACCGCCATTGAGGACCCGCTGAGCATCGGGTCTGGCTTGCCGGAGAGGACCGCAAGCACCCGTTCCTCGGCTCGGTTCCGACTGACGCGGCATACAGTCATGAACGAGCCGAAGGAGTAGAGCAGGTCTTGTGCGAATTCGTTGCGCTGTACCTCCTTGAGCCATTCTACAGGGCGTGTGTGGCGGGCATCTCCCAGGTCCTGGCGGTAGACGTACGGCCCTTTCACACGGCCGATGGCGATGGCCGAGCGCGTCTTCAGAGGCATCACAACGAGGTCACCAACCTGCATCACGTGGGCAAAGGGCCAGAGCTGGCTTTCCCAGTTAGTCAGGGTCTTAGAGGAGGCGGTCGGGAAGGAGCGGTTCAGCACCGCCCGTAAGTCCTCTCGCACCTTCAGGGTCGAGAGGTCAGGCATTTCCTCCCACCCGATGACAGCCACCCCGTTGTCGAGGGCCAGCGTTTCACGCTCTCCGTAGCGCCCGGACCTCACAACCCAAACCGTCATCAGATTTCACTCCCGCCCAACACCGTTTGCCCCATGGCCGAGGGGACCGGCTACTGCGACAACACGAACCAGCCCTGAGGAGACCGCCGGGCGACCCCCGCGGCTGCGAGAAGCTGGAGGCCGCGTTCGACCCGGCGTGTGGCCCTGCCGCCTTCCTTGAAGCGGATGGCGATGTCCTTGGCCTCTGCCGGTCTGCCGATGCCTCGCAGCGTCCGTCGCAGCTCTGCCAGCAGGTCCGGGTCCTTGGTCGGCAGGCCGGGACGGCCGGCGGTCGGTGCATCGAGGTCAGCTTCGAGTTGAGCCTCCTTGCGGGCGGACCGGCCTTCCCCGAACCGGGCCGCTTGGTAGTCTGGCCGGAGCCACCGGACGAGGCCGTTGCGCTCCTCCTCCGCCCGCTCCGCGTTCAAGGCGACGAGACGGGCGAGGATGGCCTCATCGGTGAGGTCGGCAGGCCAGCCATAGGCATCGGCCACCGCCCGGTCGATGCGCTGATGCACTTCATGGACCACGCCCACTGATCCGGCCTCATGGATGGCACGGTCGCTCTCGTCCAGCGGCTCCCCCTTCAGGAGCTTGTCACGAACGTTGTAGAGCTTGGTCATGGTGAGAAAGTCGTGGTCAGCCAGCACCCGCTTGCGGAGGGAGTCCAACTCCTCGGCAAGGGTCCGGATGGCCAACTTCTGGGGCTCCGTGGCGTCTGGAAAGGGAAAAGGGTCGAAGCAGCGGGACTTCGAGTAGCGAGGATCATTTCCGACACCAAGCCAGCCACCGGCCCTCAGCGCCCAGACGATGTGCAGCCGGGATGACAAAACGCCCATGTGAAACGCGTCTGCTGTTGCGACGCAGATCAGCATGTTGTCGGGCAGCACTGAGCCGGGTAGCAACTCGAAGAAGCGATGCTTGGATGTTTCGACCGTAGCGATAAAGCGTGGCAGCCCGACGAGGGCGGGGCGGAGCTCTTGGCGGGGCTTCCCGAAGAGCCACCAGTTTTCCCTGTAGGAGATGGCGTCGGCCGTTGGAGACTTGGCCGCTTGGGCCTCGCGAGCTGGCCGCACTGTCTCGCTGAGCCTTTGCCAGAGCGCCGGGAACCGTTGCCGCACTACATCCTCAGGGAGCCCAAACAGGTCGATGACCATGACGCGCCGTGGTCGCGAGGCAAGGTCACGGCCGTTGCGATACTCTCGGATATGGTCCTCAAGACCAGCGTCCCGCCCGAGGCCGAAGGCGCGAGCTTGCTGCGGCGTGATGATAAAGCCATCGCCGTGGAGCTTGACGCCTGGACTGGCCATCCCTTCGTTGGAGCGCAGAGCGTTCGTGGCCGTGATGTCCGCTCCCAGGTTCAAGTCTGGACTGATCCGCCCCAACATCGAGCGTAGTTCGACTCGCGGCTGGTCGGTGTCCAACTGATCCTCCCCGATGACCTCCGCCAGTTGCCCTTCTCGTTCGCCCCGCTCAGCCACTGTCATCGCGATGCGGACAGCCGCCCGCCGGCCAGTGCTCCGTCCGCTCTTGACCCACGGGTGGTCCGGGACAGCGAACAGCAACGAGATGGGGTTCTTGGGGGCCTTGAGATGCCTCTCCAGCACCCGCCGGGAGAATTTCTGGGTGATGGAGTTGGTCGTGATGAAGCCGAAGCGGCGGAGGCGAGTGCCCTTGGCCCGAAGCATGGTGGCCGCCATGTCCCACCAGTACATGACGAAGTCGATGCTGTCGGTCTTCTTGCCCCGCGACTTCCACAGGGCCGCGACATAGCCATCCCCGAGTTCGGCCCGGATGTCCTTGCCGCCGATGAAGGGCGGATTGCCCACGATGAAGTCCACCATTGGCCACTTCGCGGGCCGTGGGCTCACGTAACGGTAAACCGGCAGCCGCACATCAGGGTCAGGGATGGCCTCACCCGTGATCGGATGGAGCTTGGTGGCATCCGGGTCGGCACGGGTGATGAAACGGCCGCTGTCATCCTTCAGCAGTTCCTCCCGGTCAAAGGCCAGAACAGCGTCCCCGACCTTGATAGTGCCGAAGTCCTTCAGGATGGGCTCCTGGATCACCGCCCGCTCGCGGGTGCGGAACCACCACTGAATGAAGCCAATCCAAAGGACCAGTTCGGCAATGGGGACGGCTCGGGGGTTCTTCTCGATGCCGAGGAACTGGTGGGGGTCGATGGTTCGAAGGGGCTCGCTGGGCTCACCGAGCTCCTTCAGAAAGTCCAGCACCTCACCTTCGAGGCGCTTCATCAGCTCCAGCGCCACGTACAGGAAGTTCCCCGTACCGCAGGCCGGGTCGAGCACGAGGGTGTCGCAGAGGCAGTCGTGGAATTGCTTGACGGCCTCGCGGGCCGCCGGAGCGTTCCCTTCGAGGAACTTGCCGATGGCATCGCTCTGGACGATGTCCCAGTCTTCTCGAAGGGGTTCAACGATGGTCGGGACCACGAGCCGCTCGACATAGGCGCGGGGCGTGTAGTGGGCCCCGAGGCTCGACCGTTCCCGCTCCGACAGGGCCTGCTCCAGCAGGGTGCCGAAGATTGCGGGTTCCACGTTCCGCCAGTCGCGGCGGGCTGCCTGCTCCAGAAGGCCGAGCTCGTCCTCGGTGATGGGAACAGTGATGGCTTCCCGGAACAAACCGCCGTTGAAGCGGCGGATGTCCGCCTGAATGGCCGCCATGTGGCCGCCCTTATCCATCTTGTCGAAGAAGTCGTTGGCCGCGTGGTGGAACCGGTCCGCCCTACCCTTGTAGAGCTCGATGAGCTGAAGGAAGCCCCCGGCGGGAAGCAGGCCGATATCCTCCGCAAACATCGCGAAGATGCACCGCATGAGGAACTTGGAGATGCGGTAGGCGTTCTCGGCCTTCTGCGTCGGGTCCTCCAACTTGGCCCTTGCCTCCAGCGACTGGGTCATCTTTGCCAGCAGCGCCGCGATGCCCTGCGTCACTTCGGCTGCCCGAGTCGCTGGGTCGAGTGTCAGGGGAGCCGTCCAGATATCCCGGAGTCGGTCTCGAACCTCCTGCCGCTGGAGGTCGTCCATGGTGATGCGGAACTCGTTCCGGTTCGGGAACTGGGCGTAGTTTTTCCCCTGCCGGGCGAAGTCGGCATAAACCTCGATGGTGTGTCCTACATCGACGACAATGATGAAGGGAGGCCACTCGTCCAGAGCGCGGGCATAGTCTTCCGCCTGCCGCTTGGCAGAGCGCATCAGCACGTCCCATGACGACGCCACAGCCTTCGCTCGTGGGCGCTCCTTCACCGCCACGCCACCACCATCGCCCTCCAGCATGAAGGAGAGCTGGTCGTAGGTGTCACCGCCCTTCTGCCGCTTGGTGGATTGCTTGGCCTCCAGCACGAAGGAACCCTTGCGGTAGAGGTCGATGCGGCCCGGTGACGTTGAGCCGTCCTCGTAGCGGAACCTCACTGGTCGCTCGAAGCAGTAGTCGTCGGCAGGCAGGCCCTTCTCGCGATGGTCGTGCGGCTGATCCACGCCAATGAGCTGACACAACTCGTTCAGGAAGGTTTGGGCGTCCCCCCGCTCGGTGCCGGATGCGCCTTTCCACCGGCCAATGAACCGGGAGGGTGCGAAGGGGTCCGTACGTTGGTCTGGAGGAGGACTCATGCTTGCGGCAGGCTATGCGGAGGCGGAGGAAGGAACAAGGCAGTCTTGAAGCAGTCATCGCCAAGGATTGCGTCAGCTCTCACCTCGGGGGCGGGCTGGCATAGCCGACCACGAGCGGGTGAGAGGTCCATTGTCGAAGCTTCAGGCCGGCAATCCCGGTCTTCCTCTGAGCAATTCACACGCTCCCTCAAGCGCCGCTCCAACGAGCCTGAGCACCTGCCCTCGGCTATGTGGGTAGACGTAGATGCCACGCTTGCGGGTGATGTGAGAGCATTGTGGGACCATCGAGCCCATGCGTCTATTTTCCGACCTGAGGACGGGCGGAAAGGCTCGATGAAACAATCACTTGACGAGGTTTGGCTGGGGGACCTGGATTCGAACCAAGACTAGCGGAGTCAGAGTCCGCTGTTCTACCATTAAACTATCCCCCACCAGCGGACCTTGCGGCCCGTCGCCGGTGCGAGGCGCGGTCATAGTCGATTAGCCCGTGGGGTTCAAGAGCCCGGTGGCGAGAATTGCACCACGGCGTCGCCTTGCGCGCAAAGCTTGCGGCACCGCCCTCGCCTGATACACTCAGCCCCAACTGAACAGCATCAATCGGCTGGCCCGTCGAGCGTTCGCGCGTTCCGGGGCAACCGGTGGAAAGGTCGCCATGGCCCACGAACCGCAGAACGGCGGTTCGCCGGGAGAATCGGGCGTGCAGCCGGCCACACCGGCTGTCGGCGCGCGCGACGGCTATATGGCTCCGGCCAATCGCCCGCCGCGACGGCTTTATGCCGCCCTCGATCTCGGAACCAATAATTGCCGCCTTCTGGTCGCCAAGCCGGAAGGCGCGAGCTTTCGCGTGGTCGACGCCTTCTCGCGAATCGTCCGGCTCGGCGAGGGCCTCGGGCAGACCGGGCGGCTCAGCGACGCGGCAATGGACCGCGCGGTCGAGGCCCTGAAGGTCTGCCGCGGCAAACTGCAGGACCGGCAGGTGGCGCGCGCCCGGCTGATCGCGACGGAAGCCTGCCGCGCCGCCGAGAACGGCGCCGAATTCATCACCCGGGTCAAGGACGAGACCGGCCTTGCGCTGGAAATCGTCGACCGCCAGACCGAGGCGCACCTGGCCGCCCAGGGCTGCGTGCCCTTGGCCGACCCGCGCGCCCGCGGCGTCATCCTGTTCGATATCGGCGGCGGCTCGTCGGAACTGGTCTGGCTGTTGCCGCGCGGGCCCGGCAAATCCGGCGGCCCGCCGACCGCCGACATTCTCGGCTGGATCTCGCTGCCGGTCGGCGTGGTGACGCTGGCCGAACGCCATGACGGCAAGCGGGTGACCCGCGAGAGCTTCGCGCTGATGGTCGACGAGGTGGCCGAGATGGTCGCCTGCTTCACCCATCGCGAGGCGATCCGCGGCCAGCTCGAGCACCTGCATATGCTGGGCACCTCGGGCACGGTGACGACGCTTGCCGGCGTGCATCTCGGCTTGCCCAAATATGACCGCCGGCGGGTCGACGGCGCCTGGCTCGCCGCCGGCGAGGTCGACACCATTCTCGACCAGCTGCTCGACATGACCTATGAGCAGCGCATCGGCCATCCCTGCATCGGCGCCGAGCGGGCCGACCTGGTGCTGGCCGGCTGCGCCATTCTCGAAGGCATGCGCCGGCACTTCCCCTGCGAGCGGCTCAGGGTCGCCGACCGGGGCCTGCGCGAGGGCATATTGGTCGGCCTGATGCGCGCCGACGGCGTCTGGCGGCGGCCCTTCTATCGACCGCATGACGGAGACCGGCGATGAGCGCCAAATCGGGTGGCGGCAGCCGCGAAATGACGGTGCGGCTGAAAACCGCCAAGAAGCGCACCACCAGCCAGCAGCGCTGGCTGGAGCGCCAGCTGAACGACCCCTATGTGGCGCGTGCCAAGCGTGAGGGCTGGCGCTCGCGCGCCGCCTTCAAGCTGATCGAGATCGACGACAAGCTGAAGCTCTTGAAACCCGGCCAGCGCATCGTCGACCTGGGAGCAGCCCCCGGCGGCTGGCTGCAGGTGGCGGCCAAGCGCATTGGCCTGGAACGGGGCCTCGGCAAGATCGTCGGCATCGACCTCCTGGCCGTCGATCCGATCGCCGGCGTCGAGTTCATCCAGGGCGATTTCACCGCCGACGACGCACCCGACCGGCTGAAGGCCCTGCTCGGCGGCGAGGCCGACGTGGTGCTGTCGGACATGGCCGCCAATGCCATGGGCCACAAGCAGACCGACCATATGAAGATCATCTATCTGGCCGAGCTCGCCATCCATTTCGCCCGCGAGGTGCTGGCGCCCGGCGGCCATTTCTTGTGCAAGGTGCTGCAGGGCGGCACCGAGGGCCAGCTGCTCGCCGACCTCAAACGCGACTTCGCCACGGTGAAACACATCAAGCCGCAGGCGAGCCGCGCCGATTCCAGCGAACTCTACGTGCTGGCCATGGGGTTCCGCGGCCGGCCCGCCGATCCGCAAGAGATGGGAAGTGTGATCGTCCCGGACTGAACCGGCCTGCCTTGCCCAACGGCCGGCAGGCCCGAAGGCCTGCCGGCGTCGCTCAGGGCTGGCGCAAAGGCTCGTTGCGCGCCAGCAGCGCCGCGGTTTCGGTGATCATGCCGTCGCTTGCCATGCGGCCGAGCACCCAGTCGCGCCGCGCCCGCGCCCGCCCGGCATTGTCGGCAAGGTCGATGCGATAGAGGTTCGGCGCCTTGGGCAGGGCCGCGAGCGAGGCTGCCTCGGCCATGGTGAGCGCGCCCAAGGGCTTGCCGAAATAGGCATCGGCGGCGGCGGCCACGCCATAAGCCGCGCCGCCGAAATAGATCTGGTTCAGATAGATTTCCAGGATCCGTTCCTTCGACAGCGCCGCCTCGATCCGGCCGGCGAGGATCGCCTCGCGCACCTTGCGGCCGAGCGAGCGCGGCTGGTCGGCGAGCAGCAGGTTCTTGGCGACCTGCTGGGTGATGGTCGAGCCGCCGGCCGGATCCTGGCCGAGGCTGGCGATGTTTTGCGCCGCGGCCCTGACGATCGCCGGCAGGCTGGTGCCGCCATGGTCGAAAAAGCGCCGGTCTTCCGCCGCAAGAAAAGCCTTCACCACATGGCCGGGGATCATGTCGAGCGCGACGAAGTCACGCCGCTCCAAGAGCCGTCCATTGGCATCGCGGCGCAGCACGGTCTGCGGCCGATAGGTCGCCAATGTCCCGACATCGGGCAGATCCTGGCCATAGGTCACGACCAGCGCGCCCGCGCCGCCGCCGATCAGCAGCGCCAAGGCCGCGGTCGCCACCCCTGCCCGTTTCGCCCAGCGCTTCAGGCCGCCGCCGGCGAGCTGATAGGGCCGGCTCAGGAGATCGAGCGGAATGGCCCAGGCGCGTGCCAGCTTGTCGGCCATCGTGCCTGACAGCGCCCGCCGGCGCGCCAGAATCTCCGAGGCGCGCGACCGCGACCCCAGGGCGTCGGCGAGCTCGGTCTGCGAACGGCCCTGCGCCTGCATGGCGAATTCGATCACCGCCAGCGCGTCGGGAGGATCGATGCCGGCGGTCTTGCCTTCGTAACTGGCGACCAGGATCGCCAGCACCTCCAGCCGGTCGGCTTCGGCCGTGCCGGGAGCAGCTGTTATCAGCGCGCCGATCTCGGCCAGCGCGCGCTGGTGATCGTCGGCGGAACGGATCGGCTTCAGCGGTTCCATGGGGTTACTCTCTCACGATGTTGAAACGTCGAATGAAATCCGGTCGATCACGACCAGCCCGGCGGCGAAATTCACCGACCAGGAGAGGACAAGTGCCGGTCGGTTCAGGACCAGCCGCCAGTGGCCTGGCCCATCCTGTCCGGCCAGCGGCAATGTCGCCTCGAGATCCTCGGCATCGGCCCAGGCAGCCGCGGCCACCAGCGCATGAAAGGCGCGCAGCATCGGCCCGGATTCGGGGTTGCGGTGGATGGCCTCGTTGAGGATGGGCAAGCCGACGATCTGCATTGCCCAATACTTGTTCCCAAATATGGGAACAATATGGCGGAGCGCGCGGCGCGTCCGCCCTCACCCACGCGGGCGTTGGCCCTCGCCAAACCGCCTGCGGAACCAGTCGCGCAGCATGGCCTTCTCGTAAGGCAGCCATTCGCCGGAATTGCGGGCCTGGATATTCATGAGATAGTTGAGGTCCGAGACGGTTTCCTCGGCGCTCGCGAGCGTCCGCCCGGCGGCTTCCAGGCGATAGCGCAGCTTGACCCGCGGCGGGGTCACGTCGCGCATCACCCTGACATCGTTGAAGCGGGTGTTGAACGGCTCGTAGCGGCCGGCGAGGTCGACGTCGAGCACCTCGATCCTGAGCGTCTGGCCGGGCCGAAGATAGAGCTCGCCCACTCGCTGCAGGAAGCGTTCGAGCTCTTTCATCAGCGGCTCGCGCTTATAGGGGCTGCGAAAGTCCTGGTCGGCGAAGCGCTCCGGCGCAACGAAGCGGACATTGACCCCGGCAAGAGCCGCCGCCGGCAGCAGCAGCGACGCAAGGGTAACGACGACGGCGAATTTCGGCGCGCGCATGATCTCTCCGGCACCACGGTTCGACCCCCCCGGGGCAGATCATAAGCCGCCGCCGGACGCGGATGAAGAGGCTGCGTCGGCAGGCGAGCTTTGCCGTCGGGCTCAGGGCGCGGTCGGCGCGGCTTCGCCCTGGGGTTTCAGATCGGCCAGGAAGGGCGGGATCGACCGCCCGACCGAGACGAGATAGGCAACCATCGGCCCCGCGACCTTGCGCACCGCCGGCCGGCGGGTCATCCGCTCGCGCCAGGCGACGAGTTTCGGATGGGCATCGGTCAGCCGCGCGCCCATGCGCTCGCCGAAAAGCTGCGCCATGAAGAAGGCGATATCGGCAAAGGAATAGGCGCCGGAAAGATAGTCGTTCGCCCCGATCGTCCGTTCCATCTCGGCATGAAACCGGCCGGCGCTCTCGAGCGCCGCGATGGCCGGCTCCTCGCCGAGCTGGCCCTGCAGGCTCATCAGCCTGATGATATGGGGAAAATAGACCTCGTCGGATTTGTGTTCGATGAGGCGGGCGCGGGCACGCGCCGCGGGTTCGGCGGGCCAGAGCGCCGGCTCGGGCTTCAAATGCTCGAAATATTCGAAGATCTGGGTCGAATCGAAGATCTCCAGATCATCATGGATCAGCACCGGCACCTGGCGTTTCGGGTTGATGCGGCAGACCTCCGGGTGTTTCGGCTCATAGAGCCGGTCCATGTCGAAAGGCACCATGACGATCTCGAAATCGAGGCCCTTCTCGAAGGCCGCGATCTGGACCTTGGCGCCGAACATGTTGAGTGGTCCGTAGAACAGGCGCATGCGGTTCATCCTGGCCTCCCCTGAAGCGTGGTTGTCGTGGCGCCGGGTTGGCCCAGCATCAGTGCCAATTGGCCTGCGCAAGCGCGCAGCGGCGCGGCGCGCTGTTCGGCCTTGGCGAGCGCCATGGCGCCGGAATAGGCGGCGACCACAAAGGTCGCCAGCGTCTCGGGCTGGTCGCTCCGCTCGGCGCGAAATTTGGCGGCGAGCGCTTGGCGCCACCCGGCAAAAATGCCCTCGGCCGCCGCGCGGAACTCGGCATCGGCCAGCGACAATTCCAGCGCGAGATTGTTGAGCGGACAGCCGCGCACCGCGCCGCGCTCATCAAGCCCGGTGGCGATCGCCTCGAACACCGCGAGGATGCCTGATCGCGCCGAGGCGGCCGAGGCCACCGGTGCGATCCAGGTCGCCTCGACCGCCGCCGCCACCCGCTCGTGCAAGACGGCAAGCCCAAGCGCCTTCTTGCTCGGGAAATGGTGATGCAGCGCCCCGCCGGTCGCGCCGGCCAGCCGCATCAGCTCGTGAATGCTGGTGGCGTGATAGCCGCCAGCCTGAAAGGCATCGAAGGCGACATCGAGCAGCCGGCGGCGCAAGCCCTCGGGGTCGTTGATGCGCTTGCGCTCACGCCTGTGCGGTGCCGCCATCACGTGTTTCCTCCGGTGGCCAAGCTAACACAGCCATCAAACAGGACAACCGGTCTGTTTTGCAACGCCAAAAAATTTGACCGTTGATGGCTCTCGCTGCGTCATGGCCGTGCTTGTCACGGCCATCCACGTCTTCTGTGGTGAAGGCCATGCGTGGATGGCCGACCCAAGGCCGGCCATGACGAAAAAGGGTGGCGACGCCGACAGCGGCGCCGCGGTGGTTCCAGAGCGGAACCATCGACGATCCATCGCCCGCGCCGGTTTTCCACGCGTCATGGCCGTGCTTGTCACGGCCATCCACGTCTTCCGCGGTGAAGGTCATGCGTGGATGGCCGGCCCAAGGCCGGCCATGACGAAAAAGGGCGGCGAGGCCGGACATGGGCGTCTCGGTGGTTCCAGAGGGGAACCGTCGGCGAGTCTATTGCCGGCGCCGGTTTTCCGCGCGTCATGGCCGTGCTTGTCACGGCCATCCACGTCTTTCGCCATCAAGGCCATGCGTGGATGGCCGACCCAAGGCCGGCGAAGACGAAAAAGGGCAGCGAGGCCGGATACGGGCCTATCCGGTGATCGCGGCGCTCAGGAAACCGGTCGGTCCGGCGCCTTCTCGAGATCTTCGGCCGCGACCTTGAGGCAATCGGCGAAATCGACGGCCTCGCCGGCCCGATGCGCCAGCACCATGACGAGCTTGGCCAGGAACACCGCCTCATTGGCTTCGCCGACCTGGTCGATGGCCTCGGCCAGCCGCTCATAGACCTGTTCGAGCTTGTCGAACGGCAAGGGTTTCGGCGCGGACTTGGGTTTCATCGCGGGCCCGGGCGTCATGGTGCCGATCTCCCGAGGCAAGCCGACAAGGAGGCGATGATTTCATCCGATACCGCGTCGCGCCAGCGGCCGGCGACATGCAGGTCGGGGCGCAACAGATAGACGGTGCCGGGCCTTGCGTCATAGCGGCCGGCGACATTGCCGTCGGGGTCGGCGATCGCGCCGGCCTGACCGCCGCCGCCGATGGTCAGCGCCTTGAAGCGCCGGTCGAGCCGGCCCAGCGACGCCAGCAAGGACGCCATGCCGGCGCTCAATGGGCCCTCGGCAAAGACCAGGGCGGTGAAACCGTCGCCGGCATGGTCGAGCAGGAAACCGCCATCGGCCAGCCGGGCATTGGCACTCGCCGCACCACAAGGCGGACCGCCGGCGAAGTCCCGATCGCGGTCGGGCCACAAGGTCAGCGGGCTCTCGGCATAGCTATAGGGCAACATCTGGCGCGGGTCGGCGAAAGCCCTGGCGAAATCATGGCCGAGCGCCAGCGACAGCACGGCCTCGCGCATCAGCTTCCAGCCGCGCGTCGGCGGCGTCATGAAGCGTGTGCTCTTGGTCGCATTGGCAAAAACGTCGAGGGTGGCGCCGCGCCGCTCGGGCGAATAGCTGTCGAGCAGCGCTTCGCCAGCCGCGCCGTCAAGCACATAGGCGAGCTTCCAGCCAATGTTCTGGGCGTCGGCAAAGCCGTTGTTCAGGCCGCGCACGCCGAAGATCGGCACGATATGGGCGCTGTCGCCAATGAACATCACGCGGCCCCGGCGGTAGTCGTCGAGGCAGAGGGTGTTGGCGGTATAGACGCTCCACCATTCCAGCGCCCAATCGCCCCGGTGGCCGATATCGGCAAGGATCGCCCCGACGCGCGCGCGGATCGTCTCCTCGCGCATCGCCTCGTCCTCGCTCTCGCCGTCCTTCAGCTGGTAGTCGATACGCCAGATATTGTCGGGCTGGCGGTGCACCAGCACCGTGCCGCCGGGATTGGAGGCCGGCTCGAAAAAGGCGCGCCGCTCGGTCGGATAGTCATGGTCCATCTGGATATCGGCAATGACGTAACGACCCTCATAATTCTGGCCGGACAGCCGCAGCCCGAGCTTGCTCCTGACCGTGCTGCGGGCGCCGTCGGCCGCCAGGACATAGTCCGCCGCCAGCCGATAGGCGCCATGGGGCGAGCCGACATCCAGGGTCACGCTGTCGTCGCCGGCGGCAATCCCGGTGACCGCGCTTTGCCAGCGCATGTCGATCAGGTCGCTCCGCGCCACCGCCTGATGCAGGAACTGTTCGATATATTGCTGCTCGAGATTATACATCGGCAGGTATTTTTCGTGCCCGCCATGGGGCATCTCGAACGCATAGATCTCGCGGCCGCGATAGAAGCTGCGGCCGCGCGTCCAGCCGAGCGATTTTTCGAGGAACGGCGCGACCGCGCCCACCTGGTCGAGGATCTGGAAGCTTTGCCGGGCAATGCAGATCGCCCGGCTGCCGTCGTTGAACGTGTTCTTGGCCTCGAGCATGACGCTTTTCACGCCGTAGCGCGCCAGCGTCAGGGCGGCGGTCATGCCGATCGGGCCGGCGCCGACAATGACCACGGGATGCGGCCGGGACTGGCCCGACAGCTCCGGAGCCGGCTCTGCCGCGAACACCGGATAGTCGAAATAGAGCGACTCGAGCGGTCCCCGGCCCTTCGGTCTCATTGTCTCTCCGATCAGGCGGCCGCCTCGAAGCCCCCCAGCACGGCGGTCAGATTGGGGCCGAGACTGTCGGAGAGATAGCCCCCCTCCTGGACGAACAGCGTCGGCAGGCCCATGCGGGCGATGGCCGCGCCGGCCTGGCGGAAGCCCTCGGCCGTCACCTTGGCGCCGCCGAAGGGATCGTCTGAGGAAGCATCGAGGCCGAGCGCCACCACCAGCACGCCGGGGTCGAAGGCGGCGATGGTGCGGGCCGAGTGCTCGATCGCCGCGACATAGGCGCCGTTGTCGGCGCCCTGCGCCACCGGAATGTTCAGGTTGAAGCCTTCGCCGGCGCCCTCGCCGCGCTCATGGGCATAACCCCAGAAGAACGGGTAAAAACGGTTCGGGTCGGCATGGACCGAAACGGTCAGCACATCGGGCCGGTCGTAGAAGATCGCCTGCGTGCCGTTGCCATGGTGGATGTCGATATCGAGCACGGCGACACGGTCGTGAACCGAACGCAGATATTGCGCCGCGACCGCGGTGTTGTTGATGAAGCAGTGGCCGCCGGCCATGTCGCGATAGGCGTGGTGGCCGGGCGGACGGCAGAGCGCATAGGCGGCACGCTCGCCTTCGATGACGAATTCGGCCGCGGTCACCGCCACGTCGGTTGCCGAGGATGCGGCGATCCAGGTCTCCGGTCCGATGCCGCAGGCCATGTCCTGCATGTACCAGCCGGCCCGGCCGGTGAGCGAAAGCGGCATGGTGCCGCCGCGCCGGACCGGGTGGACATTGCCCAGGACCTCGTCGGAAGCATCGGCGAGCAGCTTCCATTCGGCCGCCGCCTCTTCGAGGAAGCGCAGATAGTCGACCGTGTGCACACCGAGCCGCGGTCCCTGGCCGAAGATCTCGGCCGGATGCAAAGTGTGGTTGCCGGCCTGCAGGCCGGCGGTCAGCCGGTCGGCGCGTTCGGGCCGCTCTTCGCCCTGGGCGAACTTGCCGCGCAGGACGAAACGTTTGGGGTCGTGGCCACGGTGCAGGTCGGTGAAGGCGGCTTTCATCGGCAATGTCCCGGCGAAGTCTGAAGGCTGGAATCTGCAAGGTTTGGCTGGCGACCAAACACGCTCGGGGCGAGCCTCGCAAGGGCGGATGCGCGGAGCAAGGCTGCATCATCAGCGCTTGCTCGGAGCGTCGTCGCCGCTAGGCTCGCGCCAATTGGAGCCCTGACATGTCACTTGATGCCGCGCTAGCCGCCAAGATCCTGAAAGCCGTCGACGACAATTTCGACCGTCAGATGGAGTTCACCAAGACGCTGGTGCGTTTCGCCTCGCTGCGCGGCGCGGAAGGACCGTGCCAGGATTTCGTCTATGCCGAGATGGACAAGCGCGGCTGGTCGATGGACCGCTTCGCCATGGATGAAGATGCCATCCAGCGCCATCCCGGCGGCTCGCCGTTCTCGGCCGACCATTCCAAGGCGCCCATTGTCGTCGGCATCCACCGGCCTCGCCAGGAAACCGGCCGCAGCCTGATCCTGCAGAGCCATGTCGACGTGGTGCCGGCAGGCCCGGACAAGATGTGGTCGAGGCCCGCCTTCGAGCCGCATATCGAGGGCGACTGGTTTTATGGCCGCGGCGGCGCCGACATGAAGGCGGGGCACGCCGCGATGTTCGCGGTGTTCGACGCGCTGAAAAGCATCGGCCTGCAGCCGGCGGCCACCGTCACCGTGCAGTCGGTGGTCGAGGAGGAAGCCACCGGCAATGGCGCGTTGCAGTGCCATCTGCGCGGCTATCGTGCCGAGGCGGTGCTGATCCCGGAACCGGAAGAGGAAAAGATCATCCGCGCCAATGCCGGCGTGTTGTGGTTCCGGGTCGAGGTGGCCGGCCTGCCGGTTCATGTCAGCCATGCCGGCTCCGGCCAGAACGCCATCGAGGCGGCCTTCGGGCTGATCGGCGCGCTGCGCGGGCTGGAAGCCCAGTGGAACGACAAGAAGGGCGAGCATCCGCTGTTCGCGCCCGATCCGCACCCGATCAACCTGAATATCGGCAAGATCGAGGGCGGCGACTGGGCCTCCTCCGTGCCGGCCTGGTGCGCGTTCGACTGCCGCATCGCGATCTATCCCGGCGAACGGCCCGAGGCCATGCGGAAGGCCGTGGAGGCGACGATCGCGAGCGCCTCGCTGAACGACCGCTTCCTGTCGAACAATCCGCCCAAGGTCGTCTGGAACGGCTTCACCACGGAGGGTTATGTGCTGGAGCCGGGTTCGGAAGCCGAAGCGGTACTGGCACGGGCGCATCAGACCGCCACCGGCAAGCCCCTGGAAGAGCTGGTGACGCCGGCCTATCTCGATACCCGCGTCTATGCGCTCTACGACAAGGTGCCGGCGCTCTGCTATGGCCCGATCTCGGAAAACATCCACGGTTTCGACGAGCGCTTCTCGATCGCCAGCATGAAGCGCGTCACCCGCTCCATGGCCCTGTTCGTCGCCGAATGGTGCGGCGTCGAACCGGTCTGACTGTCCCACGGGCCCCGTGCCCTTCCCTTCCGATCCGTACTGCCCGGAGCCTTTCATGCCGCTCGATGCCGCGCTCGCCGACAAGATCCTGAAAGCCGTCGACGAAAATTTCGCCGACCAGATCGAATTCACCAAGGCGCTGGTGCGCTATCCCTCGCGGCGCGGCGAGGAGAACGCGGTGCAGGACTTCGTCTTCCGCGAGATGAAGACGCGCGGCTGGGCCATGGACCGCTTTCACATGGACGAGGAGGCGATCAAGCGGCATCCCGGCGGCTCGCCGTTCTCAGCCGAACATTCCAAGGCGCCGATCGTCGTTGGCATCCACCGGCCGAAACAGGAAACCGGCCGCAGCCTGATCATGCAGGGCCATATCGACATCGTGCCGGAAGGCCCGACCGCCATGTGGACGAGCCCGCCTTATGAGCCGCGCATCGACGGCGACTGGTTCTACGGCCGCGGTAGCGGCGACATGAAGGCTGGCCACGCTTCGATGTTCGCGGTGTTCGACGCCTTGAAGCGGATCGGCCTGCAGCCGGCGGCAACCGTCACCGTGCAGTCGGTGGTGGAGGAGGAATCGACTGGCAACGGTGCGCTGCAGTGCCATCTGCAGGGCTACAAGGGCGAGGCGGTGATCATTCCCGAGCCCTCGGGCGAGAAGGTGACGCGCACCAATGTCGGCGTCGTCTGGTTCCAGATCGAGGTTGCCGGCTTTCCGGTCCATGTCCGCGAGGCCGGCAACGGCCAGAACGCCATCGAGGCAGCCTTCGGCATCATCAAGAAATTGCGCGAGCTCGAGGCCTTCTGGAACACCAGGGTCGGCGATAACCCGCTGTTCAAGGACACGCCGCACCCGATCAACCTGAACATCGGCAAGATCAAGGGCGGCGACTGGGCCTCATCGGTGCCGGCCTGGTGCACTTTCGACTGCCGCATCGCCATTTTCCCGGGCGAAAAGCCCGAGCAGATGATGCGCGCCATCGAGGATGCGGTGGCCAAGGCAACCCGCGAAGACCGGTTCCTCGCCAACAATCCGCCGCGCATCACCTGGAACGGCTTCACCACGGAAGGGTATGTGCTGGAGCCGGGCTCGGAAGCCGAAGCGGTGCTCGGCCGGGCGCATCAGACATCGACCGGAACGCCGCTCACCGCGCAGGTTCTGCCGGCCTATCTCGATGGTCGCGTCTATGCGCTGTTCGACAAGATCCCGACACTCAATTATGGCCCTTATTGCGAATTGGCGCATGGCTTCGACGAACGCTTCAGCATCGCAAGCCTGAAACGTTCGACTGGTACCATGGCGCTGTTCGTCGCCGAATGGTGCGGGCTCGAGGCTATCTGACGGAGGTCGGCGCCTTTGGCGGTCACGAAGCCGGCCGGCTCGAAAGAGCCTGGCCTGGCCCGCTTGACCGCCGCCGATCGCTCCCCGACAGTCCGTCACCCCATGGAGAATCCCGATGTCCACCGCCGTCCGTGACGCCCTCGAAGCCGCCCTTGTCCGTATTGACGATCCGACCTCGGACGGCCGCGTCACCTATACCAAGGTTTATACCGAACGGGCCCGTGCCGAGGCCGATGCGGCCGACGCCCGCGCCAAGGTCGGGGTCAGCCTGTCGCCGCTCGACGGCTGGGTGATCTCGGTCAAGGACCTGTTCGATGTTGCCGGCGAAACCACCACGGCCGGCTCGTCGATCCTGCGCAACCGGCCGCCGGCCACGGTCGATGCGCCTGTTATCGCCAGATTGCGGGGCGCCGGCGCGGTCATCGTCGGCAAGACCAACATGAGCGAATTCGCCTTTTCCGGCATCGGCATCAATCCGCATTTCGGCACGCCCGGCAATGCCGCCGACAAGAGCCGGGTGCCCGGCGGCTCGTCGTCCGGCGCCGGCGTCTCGGTCGCCGAAGGCACCGCGCGCATGGGGCTTGGTACGGACACCGGCGGTTCGATCCGCATTCCCGCCGCGCTCAACGGCTGCGTCGGCTTCAAGCCGACGGCCAATCGCATTTCGAAGACCGGCGCCTTCCCGCTGTCCTATGCGCTGGATTCGATCGGCCCGCTGGCGAAGACCGTGGCCGACTGCGCCGCGACCGACGCGGTTCTGGCGGGCGAAGAACCCTGGACGCTGGACCCCGCCCCGATCGCCGGCCTCAGGTTCGGCATTCCACGCGGCCGGCTGTTCGGGCAGATGGAGCCGGAGGTCGAAAAGGCCTTCGAGGCCTCGGTCGCGAAGCTCGGCAAGGCCGGCGCCCGCATCACCGAAGTGTCGATCGAAGACCTGCTGCAGGACCTTGCCGACGCCATGGCCAAGGCGCCCTTCGTGGCGATCGAAGCCGCCGCCGTCCATGCCGAATGGCTGGAAGACCGGGCGCGTGATTTCGATCCGCGCGTGCTGGCGCGCATCCGCATCGGCGCCAAGGCGCTCGCCTCCGACTATATCCGCCTGGTCAACAAGCGCGCCGAGCTGATCCTGCGCATGCGCGACCGGCTCGCCGACATCGATGCGATGATCCTGCCGACCACGCCGATCCGTGCACCCAAGATCTTCGACCTGATCGCCTCCGACGATCAGTTCTGGGCCGCCAATGGCCTGGTGCTGCGCAACACCACGGTCGGCAATATCTTCGACTTCTGCGGCGCCTCGCTTCCCTGCCAGCCGGCCAAGGGCCTGCCGATCGGCTTCATGATGACGGCGCTTGCCGGCCAGGACCGCCGGCTGTTGCGCATGGCTGCAGGCGTCGAGGCGCTGTTCCAGGGGTAAGGGGAACTGGGGCCGAGCGACGGTTGATATCATCTCGCCTGAAGGCGGAAGCTCAGCGAAATCAACCCGCTCCCAAAGCGAGAGGATTGGTTCGGCTGTTCGTTTTCGTTCGCCCGAACCTGCCTCGGCCCACGAAAAAAGCCCGCCGCGGCTGTGCCGGGCGGGCTTTCGGTTTGTCGATTTCAGAGCGACCTACGCCGCCTTGACGGCTCCGAGGAAGGTGCCGACCGCGTCGCGCAAGGCGGTCACATCGGCGTCGAGGCCGCTGGCCACCTGGTTCAGCGACTGCACGGCCGAACCGACCGCGCCGATCCGCTCCGACACGGTGCCGATCGCCTGGCCGGCTTCCTGGGCGACGGCGGCGGCGCTTTCGACGCTGACGCCGATCTCGCGGGTCGCCATGGCCTGCTGGTCGATGGCATTCGAGATCGCTTCGCTGGCATTGCGCATCTTCACCACCGTGTCGGAAATGCCCGACATCGACGACACGGTGCGGCCGGTCGCCTGCTGGATGGCCGAGACCTGGCCGGCAATGTCTTCCGTTGCCCGCGCGGTCTGGGAGGCGAGCTGCTTGACCTCGCTCGCCACCACTGCAAAGCCCCTGCCCGCCTCCCCGGCGCGCGCCGCCTCGATCGTGGCATTCAGCGCCAGGAGATTGGTCTGTTCGGCAATGGCGCGAATGAGCTGCACCACCTCGCCGATCTTTTCCGCGGTCGAGGCCAGGCCGCCGACATCGCCGGCAGCCGACTCGACCGCGCGGGTCGCTTCCGCCGAGACGTTCAGGGCTTCCTCGGTCTGGCGGCGGATCTCGACGATCGCGGCATTGAGCTCTTCGGTCGCGCCGGCAATGCCGGTGACGCGGCTGAGCGTTTCTTCCGTCGCCGCGATGGTTTCGCGGGCGCCGGTCTCCGCCGCCTCGCCCGAAACGGTTGCCGTGCCGGAGGCGTCGCCAACGGCGCGCGCCCGCGAGGCGACATGATCGACCACGCCGCCGATCGCCGTATCGAAGGCGCCGATGGCGGTTTCGATGCGCCGACGCCGATCGAGTTCGGCAGCGGTGCGGGCATCCTCGCTGGCGCGCATTTCGGCGCGTTCGGCCAGACGCGCGGCGAGATTGTCGACGGCGCGCGCCATCAGGCCGATCTCGTCCTGGCGGGTGGCATATTTGAGCGGCGCCACGACCTTGTCCTCGGCGAGCGCGCCAATGGCATCGGCAACCTCACGCACCGGCCGGAGGAAGCGGGTTAACATGAAGAAGACGCCGACGGCGGCGGTCAGGGTCAGCAGCGCCAGCGCGGCGAGAACGCCGTTGCGCATGGCGGCGACCGACCTTTCGGCATCCAGCCGGCTGACGCCGGCGCCGATCGCGCCCAGCACCTTGCCGTCGGCTGCGACGATCGGCAGGTAGCGGGCGATCCGCGGGATATCGGCGACGACGATATGGTCGGTCAACACCTCGCCGCGCCGGATCGACTGGGCCACCCGGCTGGCCGCGGGGATGCGGGTGCCGACCACGCGCTGGCCATCGGCGGCCTTCACCGAGCTCGAATGGCGGATCAGGTCGCCGGTCGCCGGGTCGATCCGGAACATGGATGCGGCTTCGGTCGCATGATCGACGATCCGGTGATCGCCTTCCTTGGGCAGGGCCGACACCTTCACGCGCAGCAGCTGGCCGGCGGCATTGCGTTCGACCACGGCGCCCTCGATGCCGAGTTCGAGCGCCTTGGCCATGGCAATGGTGCGTTCGGTGATCTGGGCCTCGACGATCGCGTCCATCCTGGTGTTGATCTCGGAAACCGAGAACCAGGCGGCGCCGGCGGCGACGACCGTGATCAGCATTGCGGCGAGCGCGGCGACTTTTGCCGCGAGCGGCAGGCGATTCAGAAAGCGCATAGGGTCCCCAATGGTTACAGCCCAAGGGGACGATCAGCGAGCAGCCTTAACAAACGGTTCCGGAACTGTATGAGGCTTTGAAAAATCCAGCAAAACGAGTGTGTTGCCAGCTCCCATTCAACCGGAAGGCGGTTCTGGGCAGATCAGAGCGGCTTGGTCATCCGCTTGAGCCAGGCGAGCGCCGGACCTTCGAGCTGCCTGGCCAGGGCCTTCGCCACACGCGCGTGGTAGCCATCGATCCATTCGCGCTCGGCCGGATCGAGCAGGCCGACGTCAATGGCGCGCCGGTCGATCGGGCACAGCGTGATGGTCTCGAACTCCAGGAAGCCTTCGGCGGCAGCCTCGCGCACCACCAGCAGGTTCTCGATGCGGATGCCGTGGGAGCTGGTCTTGTAGTAACCGGGCTCGTTGGACAGGATCATGCCGGGCTCGAGCGGCACCTGGCTCAATGGCGAGATCCGCGCCGGGCCCTCATGGACGCCGAGATAGCTGCCGACGCCATGGCCGGTGCCATGGTCGAAATCGAGCCCGTTGGCCCAGAGATGGCGGCGGGCGAAACCGTCAATGGCGATGCCGCCGGTGCCCTTCGGAAAGCGCGCCGTGGCGACCGCGATATGGCCCTTCAGCACCAGGGTGAAATGCCGCTTCAATTCGCGCGGCAGCCGGCCGACCGGAATGGTGCGGGTGATGTCGGTGGTGCCGTCGCCATATTGGCCGCCGGAATCGAGCAGGAAGAAGGTTCCCGCCTCGACCGGCCGGGCGGTCGCCTCGGTCGCGCGGTAATGCACGATGGCGCCGTTCGGGCCGGAACCGGCAATGGTGGTGAAGCTCGAGCCCCGATACATCGGGTCCTCGCCGCGGGTCTCCTCCAGCTTGGCCATCACCTGGAGTTCGCTCAAGCCCAGGGCTTCGGCATCGAACCAGGCGAGGAAGCGCACCATGGCGGCGCCGTCGCGGATATGCGCCTTGCGCGTGCCGGCGAGCTCCGCATGGTTCTTGCGCGCCTTGGGCAGGACGCTGGGATCGGCGCCGCGCATGACCTTGGCGCCAGCCGCCTTCAACTGCGCCTCGATCCAGGCCGTTGACGTGTCGGGTTCGATCGAAACGGTCTCGCCGGCCAGGTCCTTCAGGCCGTCGGCGAAAGCCTCGATCGGGCGGATGGTGACACCATTGCCGAGGTGATGGGCGAGACCGGCGGTGAGCTTGCGCTGGTCGACGAACCAGGTGGCGTGGCCGTCGGATGACAGCACCAGGAAGCTCTGCACCAGGGGCGTCGAGGGCGTGTCGCCGCCGCGCACATTGAGGATCCAGGCAATCGAATCGAGCTGGTTCAGCACCGTCGCCTTGGCGCCGCGCCGGGCCACTTCCTCGCCGAGGCGGGCACGCTTGTCGGCGCTCTTCTCGCCGGCAAAGGCCAAGGGGTGGGCATGGACGGAAGCAAAGGGATCGTCCGGCTGATCGGTCCAGAGCTGATCGATCGGATTGTCGTCGAGCGCCACCAGTTCGGCGCCGGCCTTGGCCATGGCGTCGCGCCAGCGCTCGGCCTCGCTCACCGGCGTGATACGCGGGTCGTAACCGACCCGGTCGCCGGCCTTGACCTTGGCGGCGAGCCATTCGATCGCCGGCGGCTTCTTGAAATGGCGGCATTCGATGACGCTGGCGTCGGTCTCGGCCGGCGCCTGCAAGGTGTAGCGGCCGTCGACGAAGAGCGCCGCCTGCTTGCGCAGGACCACGACGAAACCGGCGGACCCCGAAAAGCCGGTCAGCCATTTCAGCCGCTCGGCACGCGCCACGATATATTCGCCCTGATGCTCGTCGGAGCGCGGCACCAGGAAGGCGGCGAGCTTCAGCTTGGCCAGGCGCTTCTGCAGCGCCGGAATGCGCCCGGCGTCGGGCTCGAACGAGGGTTCCGGCACCTCCGACAGCATCGCCCTCAGTTGAAACCGCTGTTCGACGGTTGCCTGCGGACAGGCCGCCGCCATCCACTCGTCGGGATGCGGGCTCGCGGGCGTCGCCTTGACGCGGGCAAGGATCGGGCGAAGCCCTTCGAGATCAACTGGCATCAAGAACCTGTCTGGCCGCCTCGGCCCCTGCGATGCGTCCGAGGACGACGGCGGTCACGAGGCCATTGCCGGAAAGATAACCTGAGGAATGCGGACCTGACACCCCCACCGCCGCACCCCCAGCCGCGAAAAGATTGGGCAGGACCGATCCGTCGGGGCGGCAGACCCGCGCCTGCCGATCGACCCGAAGTCCGCCCTGGGTATGGAATAGCGCGCCGGTGACGCGCACGGCCCGATAAGGCGGCACGAGCTGCGGCAGGCCGGACCAGTCGCGGCCCAGGACATCGGTTCCGCCATTCCGCTTGAAGCCGGCAACCGATTCGAGAGTCTCTCGAATCGGTTGAGGCGACATCTTCATGGCTTGCGCGAGCGCCTCCGGCGTCTCGGCCGTGACGATGGCGCCCGCCGCCCCGGCGCGGCGGAAATCCTCGAACTGGCCGGCAATGCCGGCAATGCGTGTGTCGAAAATGTCCCAGGCGATGCCGCCGGGCTGGCCAAGCACGGCGACGCCGGCCTCGGAATAGCCCTGCGCCTCGTTCCAGAACCGATGCCCCGAGGCATTGACCTGGAAGCCGCCCTCCATGATGACCGCCCAGGAGATCAGGATGCCGTGGGGATGGGCCACCGAACCGTGGCCCTGGTGGCCGGTCATGTGTTTCAGCCCGGCGCCCAGCGCCTGGCCCCACAGAACCGCGTCGCCCTGATTGCCGGCATGGCCGAAATAGAGCGCCTGTTCGAGCTCGGGGATATGGCTGGCGACCAGGTGCTTGTTGCCGCCATAACCGTTGCAGGCGAGCACGACGGCGGTGGCGCCGATCCGCTCGACGGCGCCGTCGGGCCGGGTCAGCTCCAGGCCGCGTGCGGTGCCGTCCGGCCGCGCGATCAGCGCCGTGACATGGGCGCCGGTCAGGATCGCCACGCCGGCCCGTTCGGCGGCGGCGCGCAGCCGGTCGATCAGTTCGGCGCCGGAGCGCGAGGCAAGCCCGTGCATGCGCCGCGCGGAATGGCCGGGATAAGAAAAGTCGCCGATGACGGTGAAGGCGAGACCGTGGCGATCGGTCAACCAGTCGATGGCGGGGCCGGCTCCCTCGGTCGCCAGCGCCAGCACCGTCGGATCGGCCTCGCCATGGGCCTTGGCCTGGATATCCAGGGCAAAGAGTTCGGTGCTGTCGACGATGCCGGCAGCACGCTGCGCCGCCGTCGCCGGCGCCGGGATCAGGCCGGCCGAGAGCGCGGTCGAGCCTTGCGGCAGCGGGTCGCGCTCGAACACGACCGGCTCGGCGCCGGCTTCGGTCGCGGCCAGCGCCGCGCAGAGGCCCGCCGCGCCGCCGCCAATGATGGCCAGGGCAATGGTCGTGTCGAAAGGCAGGTCATCGAACAGGACGCGGGACATGTGGTTCTCGCTCGGAAGTCAGGCTGGCCGGAGGCTTGCGCTGCGCGGGCGAAGACAGCGCCAGATAACCCTCTCCCGCGAAGACGCGGGCGAGGGTTCATGCGCCGCCACTCCCCCTCACCCACCGATTTCGGCGATCACTTCGGCAATCGTCGCGATATGTGCCACCGGCCTCAGGCCGGCGATCGCCTCGGCATGAACCTGCGGCGAAAAGGCCGCGCAGCCGTCCTCGATGACGGTCACCTCGAAATCCCGGACATGGGCATCGCGCACGGTCGAGGCGACGCCGCCATTGGTGACGATGCCGGAGACCACGAGGTGCGTGATGCCGGCCTTTCTCAGCACCCATTCGAGCCTGGACATGTAAAAGGCCGAAAACGCCACCTTCTCGACCTGGATGTCGGCCGGCTTGAGACCGTCGACCAGATCATGGCCCCAGGAGCCGGGCAGGAAATCGCCCTTGGCCAGGAACGGCCGAAGCTTTTTCAGATGAGGTGAGATGAACGGCTCGCCGGCCTTGCCCGGGACCAGGGTGAAATGGGTCGAGACGATCCAGCCGCCATGCTTGCGGACGAGATCGGCGAGCGGCTTCATCCGCACCGGCACCGCCTCGATCTGAGGCGCGGCCTGGCCGGCGCGGCCATAGGCGCCATCGGGGTGGATGAAGTCGTTCTGCAGGTCGCAGAGCAGCAGGGCCGTCGTCGCGAGATCCATCAGTTGCGTTCCACGATCAGGTTGCCGAGCCGGTCGACCCGGCCGCGCTGGCCCGGCGGCACCACGGTGGTGGCGTCAGGCTGTTCCAGGATGGCCGGGCCTTCGATGACGGCACCGACCGGCAGGTCGAGCCGCGACCAGATGGCGGTGTCGCGCCAGCCGCCGAACCAGACCTTGCGGTCGCCGAGGCGCGCCTTGGCGACCGAAGCGTCGGGCCCGGGGGCCAGCGCGCCCAGATCGACCTTGGGGCGGCGGCCGATCGCGGCGGTGCGCAGATTGACGATACGCACGCCAAGACCCGGCAGGAGCCGCGAGAACGCCCTCGAATAGGCGGCCTCGAAAGCTCTTGCCGTGATCTCGCCGGTAATGCCGGTGCGGCCATCGGCAAGCATCACCGGCAGCGGCACGGCGACGGTATGGGTCTGGCCGAGATAGTGCATGTCGAGTTCGAAGGTCACGTCGATGCGCTCGACGCTGAGGCCGGCCGCGGCGACCACGGCGCGCGCCGCCTCGCCTTCTGCCGCCATGCGTCGGTCGAGGGCTGTCGCGTCGAGACCGTCGAGCGCCAGGTTCAAGGTCTGCACCTGGTCGTGGCGGATATCGGCGATGATGCAGCCCATGGCCGAGGTGACGCCGGGAAAGCGCGGCACCAGGGCCGCCTTCAGCCCGATATCGGCGATCAGCGCGCCGGCATGCAGCGCGCCGCCGCCGCCGAACGGCACCAGGGCGAATTTGCCGGGATCGTGGCCACGCTCGATCGAGACCAGCCGGATGGCGCCGGCCATGCGCGCATCGGCGACCCGGATGATCGCTTCCGCCGCCTCGTGGGTGCCGAGCCCGAGCGGCCCGCCGACATGCCGGCGGATGGCGTCGGCCGCCGCCTCGACGTCGAGCCGCTTCAGTGCCCCGCCAATGGGGCGTTCGGCATTGATCCGGCCGAGCACGACATTGGCGTCGGTCAAGGTCGGCCGGTCATTGCCCTGGCCGTAAGCGACCGGGCCCGGCCGGGAGCCGGCGCTTTCCGGGCCGACCTCCAGGAGGCCGCCCTTGTCGACATGGGCGATCGAACCGCCGCCGGCGCCGATCGTGGTGATCTCGATCATCGGGTTGCGGATGACCATGCCGAAATCGATCGTCGTCTGCGCCGCGAGCGCCGCCGCGCCGCCCGCGATCAGCGAAACGTCGAAGGAGGTGCCGCCGAGATCGCCGGTGATGACATCGGGATAGCCGGCGGCCCCGGCGATCGCCGCGGCCGCGATGACGCCGGCGGCGGGCCCCGACAGCGCCGTGCGCACCGGCAGCCGGCGCGCGGTGGCCGTCGACATGACGCCGCCATTCGACTGGACGATATGGAACGGCCCGCCGAAAGCCTCGCCGGCAAGCGCCGCCTCGAGCTTGGCGAGATAGGACCCGACCACCGGCTGCAGATAGGCGTTGAGCGCGGTGGTCGAGGCCCGTTCGAATTCGCGGATCTCGGGCAGGATTTCCGACGACACCGAGACGTGCTCGTTCGGCCAGACCGCGCGGGCGGCCGCGGCCGCCGCCCGCTCATTGGCCGGATTGGCGTAGGAATTGATGAAGACGATGGCGAGCGCCGTGACGTTCTTGGCGATCAGCGCCTCGGCGGCGAGGCGAACCTCTTCCGGATCGACCGCCTGGCGCACGGTCCCGTCGGCCAGCGTGCGTTCGCCGACCTCGACGCGCAGGTCGCGATCGGCGATCGGGGCGAAATCACCCCACAGGCCCCAGGTGTTGCGGCGGTCGCGCCGGCGCATCTCCAGCGCGTCGCGAAAGCCCGGCGTGGTGATGACGCCGATCCGCGCGCCCTTGCGCTCGAGGAGCGCATTGGTGCCGACGGTGGTGCCGTGGACGATCGAGCCGAGGCCGGACAGGGGCCCGAGGCGCTTCAGGCCGTCGAGGAAGCCGACGGCCTCGTCGCCGCGGTTCGACGGCACCTTGGCGGTCTGGAAGGTGCCCTTTGCCTCGTCCATGAAGAACAGGTCGGTGAAGGTGCCGCCGACATCGACACCGACCAGGGTCGAGCCGCTCATGTCTCGTCTCCCAGGCTATTGGCATAGTTGGTTTCGAGATGGCCGGGCGTGACATATTCAAAGATCACGTCGCGGGCGATCGCCTGCGGATCGCGCCTGGCCGGATCGCCGAAGCCGCCGCCGCCAGGCGTTTCCAGCCTGACGCGATGTCCCTGCCCGAGCTTGACCCCGGTGATCTTGGAGGCCATCGGCGGCACATGCGTGCCGGTGTCGTCGGTCCAGGTGAAGCGGTTGAGCGCGGCCGCGGTTCCGCCATTGACGCCGAACGGCGCGTAACGGCCACGTTCGCCGAGCAGGAAGACCTCGGCGCCCCGCTCGTCCAGAAGCTCGATCTCGTAGACCGCGCCGAGCCCGCCGCGATGCTGGCCGGCGCCGGCCGAATCCGGACGCAGCGCCCATTGGGTGAACATCACGGGATAGGCAGCCTCCAGGATCTCGACCGGTGGAATGGTGGCGGTCGAAATCGGATTGTTGGCATGGCTGAGGCCGTCGCTCTCCGGATTGCCGCCAAGGCCGCCGCCGAAGAAGGAGAACATCACCCAGCGCGCGCCATTGGCGCGGTGGCCGGCGATCGACAGCGCGTTGATGGTGCCGAAGGGCCCCGCTGTGGCCCGGTCCGGCACCGCAATGGCGAGCGCGCCGAACACCACGCCGATCAGGCGCAGGATGGTCTCGGTATAACCGGCCATCGGCTTGGGCGCCCGCGCCCCGAGCAGGGTGGTGTCGGGAATGACGAAGGCAATCGGCCTCAGGCAGCCGGCATTGGCCGGCACTTCGGTAAAGACATGCTTGAGCGCCACATAGCAGGCGGCGACCGTGGTGGCGGTCGAGATGTTGATCGGCCCCTGGCAAGGCGGCGAGGAGCGCGAGAAATCCAGCGTCATCCGGTCGCCTGAAATGGTGAGGTCGAGCGCCACCGTCAGTTTCTCGTCGGTGATGCCGTCATTGTCGAGATAGTCCTCGAAGGCATAGATGCCGTCGGGCAGCGCGCCGATCGCCTCGCGCATCAAGGCCTCGGCGCGGTCGGAAAAGGCCTGGAAGGCCTGGTCGACGACCGCCTCGCCATAGTCGTCGAGCAGGCTGCCGAGGCGCTTCTCGCCCAGGTCGAGCGCATTCAGCTGGCCGTTGAGATCGCCCCAGTTGGAACTGGGCAGGCGCGAATTGGCGGCGAGGATGTCGACGATGTCCTGGCGAAGCTCGCCCCTGGCGATCAGCTTGACGACCGGGATCAGCACGCCTTCCTGGAAGCTCTCGGTGGCGACCGGATTGTAGCCGCCCGGCACATTGCCGCCGATGTCGAGCCAATGACCGGCGGAGGCGAGCCAGCAGAACAGCCGGCCGTCGCGGAAGATCGGCCGGACCAGGCGGAAATCGTTGAGATGGGTGCCGCCGGCATATTGATCGTTGAAGATGAAGGTGTCGCCGGGGTTCAGATCACCCTGGAGCGCGACCTTGTCGATCACCGCCTTGACCGCGAAGGCCATGGCGCCGACGAAGATCGGCAGGCCCTTGGTGCCCTGCACCAGCGTGTCGCCGGTGTCGCGGTGGTAGAGCCCGTGGCAGGCATCGCGCGCCTCCGCGATGATCGGATTGAAGGCCGAGCGGTAGAGCGTCGCGTCCATCTCGTCGGCGATCTGCTCGAGCCGGCCCTTCAGGACCGCCAGGGTGACCGGGTCGAGCGCGGTCACGCCCCGCCTCCGCCGGCCGCATCATATTTGCGGCCCTGTTCCAGGAGCTGGGTGGTGCCGACGATCTCGGCGAGCTCATCGAAGGAATACATCTGGTCGCGAATGGCATCCGAGGTGCCGTCGGCCTTCAACGTGTCGTAGAAGGACCTGGCGATCCTGGCCATGGCGCGCACGACGCCGGCCGAGAACACCACGAGGTCGTAGCCCATGGCCTCCAGCTCGCTGACCGGGGTCATCGGCGTGCGCCCGCCCTCGACCATATTGGCCATCAGCGGCCGCTTGCCGCCGAGCGCCTTGGGCACTGCGGCCAGTTCCTCGTTGGTGCGCGGCGCCTCGACAAAAATGATGTCGGCGCCGGCCTCGGCATAACGCTCGGCCCGCTCGAAGGCCCGTTCGAAGCCCTCGACAGCGCCCGCATCGGTGCGGCCGATGACCAGCAGGCCGTTGACCCGGGCGTCGACCGCCGCCTTGATCTTGCCGACCATTTCCTCGACCGGCACCACGTCCTTGCCGCGCAGATGGCCGCAGCGTTTCGGAAAGGTCTGGTCCTCGATCTGGATGGCGGCGGCGCCTGCCCGCTCGAAGAAGCGGATGGTGCGCTGGACGGTGATGGCATTGCCGAAGCCGGTATCGCCGTCGACGATCAGCGGCACATCGACCTTGTCGGCGATGCGGGCGATCACTTCGGTCACCTCGGTCATGGTGGTGAGCCCGACATCGGCCATGCCGAGCCGCGTATAGGCGATGCCGGCGCCGGTCAGGTAGAGCGCCTCGAAGCCGGCATTGACCGCCAGCACCGCGGTCAGCGGATCGATGACACCAGGTGCCACCAGGACGGGACGCTCTTGAAGGCGTGCGCGCAGGATCTGGGCCGAGTTGTGCATCAGGCGTCTCCGGCTATGTGCAGTAAGGTCAAAAGGCGCTGCGGATCGATATCGGCTTCGAGCGCCTTGACCGCGGCGATGACGCGCAGGGCCTTGGCCTCGCCCCAGACCGGCGCGGTGATGTCGATGAATTTCTGCTCCACCTCCTCGGCCGAATAGGGATCCTCGGTATCGCCCTTGTTGGTGATCGCGGTCGATTGCAGCACGCGTCCGTCGGCGAGCCGCAGCGTGACACGCGCCGGCCGGGCCGCCGGCAGCATGGCCGACAAGGCCGGATCCTCGTCGACCCGCACGCGGCTGGCGAGCGCCAGCGTCACCTTGTCGGCCCGCGCCTTGTCCCTGAAGGCCTCGATCGAGGCCCGGCCGTGGACCAGCGTGGTGGCCAGCGCGAAGGGCAATGAGAATTTCGCCGCCAGCATGGTCTTCGGCTCGGGATCGTCGAGCTGGGCGGCCCAGACATAGGTCGCGACATCGATGCCGAGCACGGCGTGCGGATCGATCCGGCCGGCCGCCTGTCTGGTGATATCGGCCAGCGCATCGAGCGCGGCATGGGTGTAGCGGCAGGCGGCGTGGCGCTTGAAATAATTGCGCGCGATCTCGTAGCGCTCGCCGAGTTGGTCGGTCATCGCCTCCGGCCTGAAATCGCTCGCCGCCACCGTGCCATAGACGGTCGCGACACCGTCGCGCTCGCCACCGAAGCCGGCCGCGACCATTTCCCAGGCGATCAGCCCGAGCTTATTGGAAAAGCCGGCGAAGGAATTCCTCACCGTCGCGCCTTCCAGCATGGTCTTGCGGCTGGTGGTCAGCCCGAGCGACGAGGCGACATTGATCGTCTCGACCATGGTCTCCGGATCGGCCTCGTTGAGCCGGGCGATGGCGACCGCCGCCCCGACCGTGCCCCAGGTGCCGTGGGGATGCATCGCGACATTGAGCCGGGAGGCAATGCCGATGCGGGCGCCGATCTCGTAGCCGAGCACGATCGCGGTGATCAGGTCCTCGCCGGAACAGCCCATGCGGGCAGCAGCGATCAAGGCCGCCGGCACGACATGAATGCCGGGATGGCCACGGGCATATTGATTGCCCTCGTCGAGCTCGAGCATGGTGCCGGCGGTGCCGCCGAGAAAAGCCGCGTTGGAGGCGGACAGCCGCTTCGAACTGCCGATCACCTGGGACGAACCGGTGCCGTCGAGGGCGCCGAGCCGCATGGCGAGCGCCTGCATTTCAGGTTCCGCCATGCCGGCGGTGATGGCGCCGACGCAATCGGTGATCACCTGTTTGGCGCGCGCCACCACCGGATCGGGCAGGTCGTGAAAGGTCAGGTTGGCGGCGAACCGGCCCCATTCGGCGAGCCATTCCCCGCGCGGTTCGGCGGCAAGTTCGGTGGCGGTCTTCACACCCGGCGTGACGATGGTCATGGTCAGAGCCCCAGATAGGCGCGTTTGAGCGCGGGATCGGCGGCGAGGTCCTGCGCCCTGCCCTTCAGGGCGAAGACCCCGTTCTCCAGGATGAAGGCGCGGCTGGCGAGCTCCAGCGACTGGACGACATTCTGCTCGACCAGCATGACCGCCAGGCCCTCGGCATTGATCCGGGCGACAAGCTGGAACATCTCCTCGACCAGCAGCGGCGAGAGCCCCAGCGAGGGTTCGTCGAGGATGATCAGCCGCGGCTCCGCCATCAGCCCGCGGCCGATGGCCAGCATCTGCTGTTCGCCGCCCGAAAGTGTGCCCGCCTGCTGTCCCACCCGTTCCTTCAAGCGGGGAAAGATTGCGAATGCCTTCTCCAGATTGATCGATCTGTTGGCTTTGCCGCGCCGGTAGGAGCCGAGTTCCAGATTTTCCTTCACCGTCATGTTCGGGAAGATCTTCCGGCCCTCGGGAACATGGATCAGGCCAAGGTCGACGATCACCTGGGAGGCGGCATGGGTAATATCGCGGCCGAGAAAGTGGATGCGCCCCGATGTCGCCGCGCAGACACCCGACAGGACCTTGTTGAGCGTGGTCTTGCCGACGCCATTGGAACCGAGCACGGCGACGATCTCGCCAGGTTCGACCGTCATGGTCAGGCCGCGCAGGATCTCGGTCGGACCATAACCGGCGCGCAGGTCGTTGATGACAAGCAGCGGTTCAGCCATGACTGGCCTCCGCACTGAGCCGCCTGGCGGCGCCATGGCCGAGATAGGCTTCCACCACCTTGCTGTCGCCGACAACCTCCGCCGGCGTGCCCCGCGCAATGGTGCGGCCGTTGGCGATGACATGGACCGCCTCGCAGAGGCTCATCACCGCCTGCATGACATGCTCGATCATCAAGATGGTGACGCCCGACGCACGCACCGACCGGATCACCGGCAGGATGTCGCGGATCTCCGAGGGATTGAGCCCAGCCAGAACCTCGTCGAGCAACAGCAGCCGCGGCTCGGTGGCCAGCGCCCGCGCAAGTTCCAGGCGCTTGCGGCCGGCCACCGTCAGGGATGCCGCCGGCTTGTCGAGATCGGCGCCAAGACCGACCTTGGCCGCGACCGCGCGCGCCTTGGCGAGCGCCTCGGCGCGACCGGCATGGCGCAGATAGGCACCGACGGCAATGTTTTCGCAGACATCGAGGCCGGCAAAGGGCTGGACGATCTGAAAGGTGCGGGCAATGCCCATCAGCGCCAGCGCCTCGGGCTTGCGGCCGGTAATATCCTTGCCCTCGAACAGGATGCGTCCCGAAGTCGGCTGCTCGAAACCGGAGATCAGCGTGAACAGCGTGGTCTTGCCGGCGCCGTTCGGGCCGATCAGGCCGGCAATCGCGCCGGCCTCGACATGCATGCTGACGTCGTTGACCGCGACGAGCCCGCCAAAACGTTTGGTGACCGCCTCCACCCGCAGCATCAGCGGCCTCCCCTCGGCACCAGGCGGCTCGCCAGGCCCATGACGCCCTGGGGCGCAAAGGCGATGGCCAGGATCAAGAGCACGCCATAGACGACCAGGTCGACGCCCGGCACGGCCGCGCCGAACAGCGCGTGGATGCCGATCTTGGCCAGTTCGCCGAGGCCGAGCAGGGTCAGCGTGCCGAACAAGGGACCGAACAGCGTGCCGATGCCGCCGATGATCGGCGCCAGCAAGGCCTCGACCGAGATCCACGAGCCATAGGCGATGTTGGCATCGATATAGAGGAATTTCTGGGTGTAGAGCGCGCCGGCGACGGCGGTGATCGCCGCCGACAGGGTGATCGCCTTCAGCTTCACCCTGAGCGTATCGACGCCGAGCGCGCGCGCCGCATCCTCGTTCTCGCGCACCGCCACCAGATAGGCGCCGAAACGCGACAGCTCCACCGCGCGGTTGATCACCAGGACCAGGCCGACCAGCGCCAGGGCCAGATAGAAGAAGGCCTCGCGCGCCGCGAACTGGAAATTGCCGATGCGGACGTCGAGCGGCACCAGGATGCCGGCCGCCCCGCCAGTGATTGGCGCGGCATTGGCGAGGATGCGGAAAACCTCGGCGAAAGCCAGCGTCACCAGGGCGAAATAGGACCCGCGCAGCCGCGCCCGGAAGGCAAGATAGCCAATCGCCGCGCCGGCAAGGCCGCCGGCGGCCACCGCCAGTGGCAAAGCAGCCCAGGGATTGACCCCGAAGCGGGTCTGCAGGATCGCCTGGGCATAGGCGCCGGTGCCGAAAAAGGCGGCGTGGCCGAAGGAAAACTGGCCGCCATAACCGCCGGCGATGTTCCAGCCCTGCGCCGCCAGCGTGATGATCAGCGCAAACACCAGCAGATTGACCAGGAGGTTGGCGCCCACCGCCAGGCCGGTGCCGACCAGCAGCGGCACGGCGAGCGGCAGGGCGGCCAGCAGAGCCACGACCAGGGCGATCGATCGGAAGTCCCGGAGCCTCATGCCTTGGCTCCGAACAGGCCGGTCGGGCGGAACAGCAGCACCAGGATGAAGATCACGAAAATGCCGATCTGCCCGAGGCTCTCGCCGAGATAGAGGCCGCAGAGGCTTTCGACCGCGCCGATCGCCAGCCCGCCGATCAGCGCGCCGGGGATGGAGCCCATGCCGCCCAGCACCACCACGGTGAAGGCGACCAGGACGAAGGCGTTGCCGACGCGCGGATTGACGTAGAAGGAGGGCATCAGCAGGCAGGCGGCAATGGCGATGCAAGCCGTGCCGAGCCCGAAGGTGACGGCATAGATGTGCCGGACGTCGATGCCGACCAGGGCGGCTCCGAGCTTCTCTTTCGCCACCGCCCGGATCGCCTTGCCGGTATCGGTCAGCGACAGCACCGCCCAGAGCACGACCGCTACCAGGATGGCGACGCCGAAGCCGATCACCCTGGGCAGCGACAGCAGCGCAAAACCGAGATCGACCACCTGGAAGGAATAGTCGAGCGTCAGCGCGCGGGTGTCCGAGCGGAACACCGCGAGCAGCGCATTTTCCAGGATGATCGACAGGCCGAGCGTCACCAACAGGATCGAACCGTCGTCATTGCGGCTCGCCGGCCCGATGACCAGGCGCTGCAGGCCATAACCCAGGCCAAAGAACAGCGGGGTCAGGACAGGGATCGCCAGGTAAGGATCGAGCCCGAGGCCGAGATGCACCATGAGGACCGCGAACATGGCGAGCGTCAGCAGCGCGCCATGGGCGAAATTGATGATATGCAGCACGCCATAGACCAGCGTCAGCCCGAGCGCGACGAGGGCATAGACCGAACCGGTGAGCAGGCCGTTGAGCACGGCTTCCAGCACGATCTGGGGCGGGTAGGAATGAAACACCTGATGATCCTGCTTCTCTTTACGAAAACAAGGCATCTCGTCGTGGCCGGATGGGTCCGGCCAGCGCTGGTCGCGTCAGGGTCGTCTATTGCGTGACGCGCGCGACGGTGCGCCGCGCGCGCCGGTTATCAGCCGGTCACCGGATAGACCGGCTTGGCGTCGGCGAATTCGGCCGGGAAGATCACCTTGATGTCGCCCCCCTGGATCTGGGTGTTGACCGGCCCTGCCCCGAGGTTCTGGCCGTTTTCGAACCTGGTCGGGCCGTAAGGCATGATGTGATCGGCAAAGGTCGAGGCGGTGATCGCCTCGATGATCTTGACCCGGTCGCGCGAGGCGGCCCGCTCGATGGCATCGGCCACCAGCCGGACGCAGGAATAGTTGAGCGGCGTGTTGTAGAGCCAGAACCGGCCCGTTGCCTCGACCTGCTTGCGCAGTTCGGCGGTCTTCGGCTTGCGCGGATCGGCCCAGTGATTGCAGTCCATCACATTGGCCGCGGCCTCGGGGAATTCCTTGACGAAACGGAAATTGGAGGCCGCCCCGTTGAGCACCGCATAGATGCCCTTCGGGCGGATGCGCTGCTGCTGCATGGTGCGGGCGAGCAGCACGAACTCGCCGTAATAGCTCGACGGAATGACCAGGTCGGGGTTCAGCGCCCGGATGCGCAAGGCGACGTTCGACATGTCGCGCGCCGGCGTCGGATGGGCAATGGTCTCCAGGATCTGGAAGCCGAGCGCCGAAAGCCGCTCGTTCATCAGCTTGGCAAGCCCGGTGCCGAACAGGCCGTCCTCATGGACCAGCACGACCGTCCTGGCCGGCTTGCCGGCGGCATCGTTGAGCTTGACCAGGTTTTCGATCGCCGCCTTGGTCACCGTGCCGAAGCCCGGCCCGAAGCGGAACGTGTTCTTCAGCCCGCGCGAGACGATGGCATCGGAGACGCCGACATCGACGACATAGGCGAGATCATAACGCGAGGCCGCCTGGGATGCGGCCAGGCAGATCGGCGAGGCAAAGCCGCCGACCACCGCCGCGACGCCCTCGGCATGCATGCGCTCGACCTCCTGGGTGCCGCCCTCCGGATTGGAGCGGGCATCACCGAACACCATTTCGAGCTTGGCGCCGCCGAGCGACTTGATGCCGCCGGCCGCATTGACCTCGTTGATCGCGGCCTCGGCGCCGATCCGGCCATATTCGCCGTCCTGGGCGAGATTGCCGGTCACCGGCTGGAGAATGCCGAGCTTGACCGGCGCCGGCTGGGCCATGAGCAGCCCCGGTGCCGAGAGCAAGGTCGCGCCGGCCGCTCCGGTCTTGATCAGGCTGCGCCGCGACAATCCATTCAGAGAAGCCGTCCGGCCGTTGAGAGAAGTCATCCCGCTCGTCTCCGTCTTTCCCGTTACCCTGGAAGTGCCGGCGTGGAAGGCCGGTCGTTGAACCATTCGATCCCCGCTTGACCGCGCGATGACGCGTGTCGTGTCGATCAGTCGGCGGTCGCCGTGCCGTTGAAATTATTGCCGCCGCGAAAGCGCTCGACCGGCGACCACAACCGGTCGCCGCCGGAATCGATGCGGACGAGATCCATCTGAAACGAATAGCGGTCGGGACGATAGAGCGCGACCAGGTGCTCGATGCCGCGCCGCTTGACGTCGAAGACGACCCGGGTGAGCGCGATCAGGGGCGAGCCGATGTCGATGCCCAGCGCCTCGGCGACACCGGGGCCGGCAAGGGTCGCGGAAATGGTCTGGGTGGCGCGGTCGACCTTGACGCCGGAGCGCTCGATCAGGGTCAAAAGCGGCAGTGCGGCGAGTTCCTGCTCGGTATAGGTCGTGCCGATGCGCGCCGGCACGTGGGTGACGAGATAGCTGAACGGCTCGCCGTCGATGATGCGCACGCGCACCGAGCGCTGGGCCTTCTCGCTGTCGTCGAGGCGCAGCGCCTCGGCAACGTCGGCGGCGGGCTCGAGATAACCGAATTGCAACAACCGGACATCGGTCGAGCGGCCCATTTCGACGAGGTGGGCCAGTGCGTTGGAGAGATCGGCAACGATCGGCCGCTTGATCATCCGGGCGGTGATGAAAGTGCCGGCGCCCGGCCGGCGCGAGATCAGGCCCTCGCGCTCGAGTTCGGCCAGCGCGCGCCGGATGGTGACGCGGGAGACATCGTGGAGATCGGCGAGATCCGGTTCGGACGGCAGCCTGGTTCCCGGAGTGAGTTCGCCGGAGGTGATACGATCGCGCAGGGTCAGGTAGACCCGCCGCGTCTTGGAGGTCTCGATTGCGTCTGCCATGATTGTCTCGTCACCCCGATGACTCTCAGCGCCCCATGCGTCACAACCCCTTGCGGAGTGTGACATTTCGGCAATCGTTTGCGCCCGGAAGTCCATTGACGTCAACTACACCATCGCAATTTCCCGCTAGCTGTCTAGTCTATGATACAATCTCCGCCGGTCAAGCCGTGATCGAAAGAATAACCCAGTGACGGCACCATACACGCTCTTCGACAAGCTCTGGGACGCCCATGTCGTGACCGTCAGGGACGACGGCCTGTCGCTTCTGTGGATCGACCGGCATTTCGTCCATGAAGGGTCGCATCATGCCTTCGGCCAGATCGCCGCGCGCGGCGTCACAGTGGCGCGGCCGGACCTGACCTTCGGGGTCGCCGATCATTATGTGCCGACCCGCGGGCGGGGCGGCCCGATCCCCGACCTGTCGATCTCCCGCATGGTCGACATGCTCGCGGCGAATGCCGCGACCCATGGCATTACCCTGTTCGGGCTCGACGATCCGCGCCAGGGCATCGTTCATGTGGTGGGGCCGGAACAGGGCCTGACCCTGCCCGGGCTGACCATCGTCTGCGGCGACAGCCACACCTCCACGCATGGCGCCTTCGGGGCCTATGCTTTCGGCATCGGCGCGTCCGAGGTCGCCCATGTGCTGGCAACCCAGACCTTGTGGCAGAAGAAGCCGAAGCGGCTCAGGATCCGCGTCGAGGGCGTGACCGCGCCTGATATCGCGGCCAAGGACATCATGCTCACCGTGATCGCCACGATCGGCGCCGACGGCGCGGCTGGCCATGCCATCGAATATGCGGGATCGGCGATCCGGGCGCTGACGATGGAAGGCCGCATGACGCTGTGCAACATGTCGATCGAGGCCGGCGGCCGTTGCGGCATGGTGGCGCCCGATGCGGCAACCCTGGCCTATCTCAGAGGCCGGCCCTTCGCGCCCGACGGGGCGACGCTGGACGCCGCCGAAGCGGCCTGGGCGCGGCTCGCCAGCGATCCGGACGCCGCGTTCGACCGCGAGGTGGTGCTCGACGGCAGCGAGATCGCGCCGACCGTGACCTGGGGCATCAGCCCGGAACACGCCTTGCCGATCTCGGCGACGGTGCCCGATCCGGCCCGCATCGACGACCCGGTCAAGGCCGCCGCGGTGCGCGACGCGCTGGCCTATATGGACCTTGCCGCCGGCCAGCGGATCGACGCCATTGCGGTCGACCGGGTGTTCATCGGCTCCTGCACCAATGCCCGCATCGAGGATCTGCGCGCCGCGGCCGCGGTGCTGCGCGACAAGCGGGCCGTCATCCCCGGCGTGGTGTCGCCGGGCTCGTCGGCGGTCAAGCGCCAGGCCGAGGACGAGGGCCTGGCGGCGATCTTCCAGGCCGCCGGCCTCGAATGGGTCGAGTCCGGTTGTTCCATGTGTGTCGGCATGAATGGCGACATGGTCGGCCCCGGCGAACGCTGCGCCTCCACCACCAACCGCAATTTCAAGGGCCGCCAGGGGCCGGGCGCGCGCACCCACCTGATGTCGCCGGCCATGGTGGCGGCCGCCGCCGTCACCGGCCGGCTCACCGATGTCAGGCGCATGCGATGAGACCGTTCAAGACCGAGACGGCGCCAATGCTGAGGCTTGCCGCCGCCAATATCGACACCGACCAGCTGATCCCGGCGCGCTTCATGAAGGAGCCGCGCAAGCCTGACGGTTATGGCCGCTTCCTGTTGCACGACCTGATTGCCGAAGGCCTGCTGCCGGCGCCCCTGCCCGGCCAGACCGTGGTGGTCGCCCGGCGCAATTTCGGCGGCGGCTCGTCGCGCGAGGCGGCGGTCTATGCGCTCGCCGATTTCGGTTTCCGGGTGGTGATCGCGCCGAGCTTCGGCGATATCTTCGCCGCCAACTGCGTCAAGAACGGCGTGGTTCCGGCAGAGGTCAGCGAGGCCGATGCCGAGGCCCTGCTGGAGGCCGCGGCCCTCACCGTGACCGTCGACCTCGAAGCCCGGCGCATCACCGCCGGCAATCTGGCGGTCGACTTCTCAATCGATCCGGTCTGGCGCACGCAGCTCCTGAAGGGCTTCGACGATATCGACATGACGCTGGCCGAAGCACCGGCGATCGAGGCCTTCACGGCGAAGGACGCGCTGGCCAGGGGTTGGGCTGCGCCGCGGCGCTAACCAAACCTCGCCCGCCTGCGGGCGAGGGGGCGCTTAGCTAACCTTCTCCCATGGGGAGAAGGTGGCGGCGTCAGCCGCCGGATGAGGAGACGTCCAAATCAGGATAAGGCGGTATGCTCGACGAGCGCCGGCACGTGTTGTCGAAGCTTACGCCCCTCACCCGGCGCCTGACGGCGCCACCCTCTCCCAATGGGCTACGACATTCACACATCGTGGGTTGCGAGGAGGATGCGGCTCTGATTCCTTGATCCGCAGCTAGCGGGAGGAAGCAGATGCAGGAGCATGGGCTGGGGCGGTTTGGCGACCGCCGGCTGGAAAAAGGGGGGTCTTTTTGCACCGCCGGCTGGTCGAGTGGGGTGGTCGTGGCATTCGGATTCGGCCGCTGGGCGGCAACCGGCGAGGCGAGATGCGCCTGACCCGTTTGCTGCGCAATCCGGCGGTGACGGTCGAAGAGATGGCGGCGACGGCGCAAGAGCGCACGGCGGAACGGTGTATCGGCCGGCCGGTGCTGGCGATCCAGGACACCACCAGCATCAAGTCGAGCGGCGGCGGTGGGCTTATGTTGCATGCGATGATCGCGGTGGATGCCGAGGACGGCGCCATCCTGGGGTTGGCGCATGCTCAATTCATGAGCCGCGACAAAGGCTTGCGTGGGGAGCGGAAATCCCGCCCATTGGCGGCGAAAGAGAGCCGGCGCTGGCTGGAAGGGGGCGAAGACGCGGCCAGGATCGGGGCGCTGGCTCGTAGCGTGACGGTGATCGCCGATCGCGAGGGCGATATCTTCGAGGCCTTTGCACGACGCCCGAAGGACATCGAGCTTCTGGTCAGGGCGGCCCAAGATCGCAGCCTCGGCGATGGCGGTCGGCTGTTTGCCACCGTGGATGCCTTGCCTGAGGCCGGCCGGACCCTGCTGGACCTGCCGGCCAAGCCCGGCCGCAAGGCGCGCCAGGCGCGACTGGCGGTCCGCTTCATGGCGGCGCAATTGGCACGTCCCAAGGCCGGCACACCAGGACTTGAGGCCCTGCCGGCGAGCGTCGGCATGACGCTGGTCGATATCCGCGAAGTCGATCCACCGGCGGGCGAGCCGGCGGTTCACTGGCGGCTCTTGATCTCGCGCGCGGTCCGCGACATCACCGAAGCCCTGGCGGTGGCCGAGCTCTACCGGCGTCGTTGGGCCATCGAGCAGTTGTTCCGCACCCTGAAGACCCAGGGCTACGACATCGAAGGCCTGCGCATCGCCGAGGATGTGCCCCGTCTCAAGCTGGTCATGGCAGCGCTGGTGGCCGCGGTCAGCGTCCAGCAACTCGTCCATGCTCGTGACGGCGCATCGCCTCAGACCCCGCTCAGGCCGTTCACCGATGCCTTCCAGCCGGAAGATCAGCCCTTGCTCGAGGCGCTCTCGGCCAAGCTGGAGGGCAAGACCCAGCGGCAGAAGAATCCACACCCCAAGGGCTCGCTCGCCTTTGCCGCCTGGGTTTGCGCAAGGCTCGGTGGCTGGACCGGATATTACGGCAAGCCTGGCCCGATGGTCATGCTACAGGGCTGGCTATCCTTCTACGATGCCAAGCAGGGATGGGACGCTCTCGCCCAGGCAAAAGATGTGTGAATCTAGTAGCCCAATGGGAGAGGGTTAACTCAAGAGCCCTTCCGCGTCAGGCCGCGTCGCCAGCGATCGCCCGCTGCACCGCCGGCCGCTCCTGCATGCGCCGCATGTGGTCGGCTACTTTCGGGAAGCGCGCGACGTCGACGCCGTCGCCTTCGAGCCAGCGCGCCATGGTGTAGAGATAGGGATCGGCAATCGTATAGCTCTCGCCCATCGCCCAGGGACCAACCAGCATCTCGCGTTCGATCAGAGCGAAGCTCTCGGCCATGGTCTCCGGCACCTTGCGCTTCATGTCGGCATAGGAGGTTTCTTCGCTGGCCCAGCGATAGCCGCGCATCTTGTGAGCGTGATTGATGTGGACGGTCGAGCAGAGATAGCTGTTGAAGGCCTGGATCTGGGCGAAGGCGAAGGCATCGTCCGATGGCGCCAGTTTCGCCTGGGGATAGGCCTGGGCGATATAGGCCAGGATCGCCGGCGTCTCGGTCAGCACACCCTGGGGCGTCGCCAAGGCCGGCACCCTGCCCTTCGGATTGACGGCGAGATAGTCGGCGGTCCTCTGCTGGCCGCCGGCCATGTCGAGGCGCACCGCCTCGTAAGCCGCGCCGGCCTCCTCCAAAGCGATGCGCGAGGCCAGCGCGCAGGTCTTGGGCCCAAAGAAGAACTTCAAGGTCATGATGCCTCCGTCCCTGTCAGCTGGCCTTGACCAGCACGTGTTTCTTGCGACCAAAAGACAGCTTGAGCACGCCGTCCTTCAGATGCCCGGCATTGACCAGCAATTGCGGGTCGGCGAGCGCCTCGTCATTGAGCCGGAGCCCGCCGCCCTGAACCTGGCGGCGCGCCTCGCCGTTGGAGGCGACGAGGCCGGCGCGGACGAACAGGGCGAGCACGCCGATGCCGCCGGCAAGCTCGGCCGCCGGCACGACAATGGTCGGCAGGTCGGCCGAGACCTGGCCCTGCTCGAAGGTCTGGCGCGCGGTCTCGGCGGCCGCCTCGGCCGACTGCCGGCCATGGATCAGCGCGGTCGCCTCGGTCGCCAGCACCTTCTTGGCATCGTTGATCTCGGCGCCGCCAAGGGCCGAAAGCCGGGCGATCTCATCCATCGGCAAGGTGGTGAACAGCTTGAGGAAGCGCGACACGTCGGCATCCTCGGTGTTGCGCCAGTACTGCCAGTAGTCATAGGCCGACAGCATGTCGGCATTGAGCCAGACCGCGCCGGCGGCGGTCTTGCCCATTTTGGCGCCGGACGAGGTGGTGAGCAGCGGACAGGTCAGGGCGTAGAGCTGGTGCGTGCCCATGCGCCGGCCGAGATCGATGCCGGTGACGATATTGCCCCATTGATCCGAGCCGCCCATCTGCAGGTTGCAGTTGTAGCGGCGGGCCAGCTCGACGAAGTCATAGGCCTGCAGGATCATGTAGTTGAATTCGATGAAGCTGAGCTCCTGGTCGCGGTCGAGCCGGAGCTTGACCGAATCCATGCTGAGCATGCGGTTGACCGAGAAATGCCGGCCGATGTCGCGCAACATCTCGATATAGTTGAGCTTCGTCAGCCATTCCGCGTTGTCGGCCATGACCGCGTCGGTCTTGCCGTCGCCGAAGGTCAGGAACTTCGAGAACACGCCCTTGATGGCATTCTTATTGGCCTCGATATCCTCGAGGGTGAGGATCTTGCGCGTCTCGTCGCGGCCCGAGGGATCGCCGACCCGGGTCGTGCCGCCGCCCATCAGGGTGATCGGCTTTCCGCCGCCGGTCTTCTGCAGCCAATGCAGCATCATGATCGACAGGAGGTGGCCAATATGCAGCGACGGCGCGGTGCAGTCGTAACCGACATAACAGACCACATCGCCCTTGGCGGCCAGCTGGTCGATGCCAGCGAAATCGGAGGACTGATGGATGAACCCGCGCTCGGTCAGGATGCGCAGGAAGTCTGATGTCGGGGTCGTCATGATCTTTCCAAGCCGGATGAAACCGCCCGGGCCTCGCGCCCGGCGGGCAGCCGGTGTAGCAGAGGAAACCCACGATTTCATCCTTTGAGTCGTCTTGGTCGGGAGAGCCATTTTTGACCGGAAAGACCCTCCGCGCGATCGGCCTGATGTCCGGCACGTCGATGGACGGCGTCGATGTCGCCCTTCTCGATACCGACGGCGAGACGATTTCGGGCTTCGGCCCGACCGGCTACCGCGCTTATGGCGAGGACGAGCGGGCCCTGCTGCGCGAAGCCCTGAAGGAAGGTTCCAGGCTGCAGGACCGGGTGACCCGCACGCCGCTGCTGGCCAAGGCCGAAGAGCTGATCACCCGCGCGCATGCCGAAGCGGTGGAGGCCTTTCTCGCGGCCAACGGCCTGACCCGTGCCGATATCGGCGTGATCGGCTTTCACGGCCAGACCGTCATCCACCGTCCGGACCTGAAAATGACCGTGCAGATCGGCGACGGCCTGGCGCTGCGCCAGCGGCTCGGCATTCCCGTGGTCTATGACCTGCGCCAGGCCGATATCGCGGCCGGCGGCCAGGGCGCGCCGCTGGTGCCGGTGTTCCACCGGGCGCTGGCCGCGCAGAAGGCGCTGCCGCGGCCGCTCGCGGTGGTCAATGTCGGCGGCGTCGCCAATGTCACCTTCATCGGCTCGAACGACGAGCTGACCGCCTTCGATACCGGCCCGGGCAATGCCCTGATCGACGACTGGATGCGCGAACGGACCGGCCACGCCATGGACGACAATGGCGTGATGGCGGCGAGCGGACGCGGTGACGAAGCCCTGCTCGCCTGGCTGCTGGTTCACCCGTTCTTCGCCAAATCGCCACCGAAATCGCTCGACCGCAACGCCTTCGCCCATCGCATCGTCGGCAATGTCTCGACCGAGGATGGGGCGGCGACGCTGACCACCTTCACCGCCCGCTCGATCGCCCGGGCCGCCGACTTCGTGCCCGAGCGCCCGGTGCTCTGGATCGTCTGCGGCGGCGG
Source organism: Phreatobacter stygius (assembly GCF_005144885.1). Taxonomy (NCBI): domain Bacteria; kingdom Pseudomonadati; phylum Pseudomonadota; class Alphaproteobacteria; order Hyphomicrobiales; family Phreatobacteraceae; genus Phreatobacter; species Phreatobacter stygius. The sequence goes on along the minus strand of NZ_CP039690.1, from coordinate 5,907,147 downwards.
CGCCCGCAATGCCGAGCTGCTCAGGCTCCTGGCCTATCACGCCCGCGCCGAGGTGAAGACCGGCGAGGCGGTCGGCTGGTCGTCCGACTTCCTCGAGGCCCAGGCTTTCGGCTTCCTGGCGGTGCGCTCGATGCACGGCCTGGCGCTGACCTTTCCCTCGACCACCGGCGTCAGAGAAGCCTCAACCGGCGGCGTGCTCGCCGGAGCGTGACCGAACCTCCCCGGGGGTGCCCTGCCCTGTCTTTCGCCCCACTCGCCTTGGCCGGCGCCTGGGACTATCCTCGTCGCGACGAGGAGCGTGCATGTCCTACACAGTCGAAGACCTCAGCCCCGAGGATGTCGCCGCGGCGCTGGCCAATGACGAGATCCTGCTGGTCGATGTGCGCGAGCCGCACGAACTCCTGATGGCCCGGATCCCGGAGGCGGTGAACCTGCCGCTGTCGCGTTTCGATCCCTCTGATATCCCCGATCCGCAAGGCAAGCGCGTGGTGTTCATGTGCGCCGGCGGCGTCCGCTCGGTGCAGGCGAGCGAGATCGCACAAGCGCATGGCCTGCCCTATCACCAGCATCTCGCCGGCGGCATCAAGGCCTGGGCCATGGCCGGCCAGGATTTCGAGCGCGGCTGATGCAAGCTCTGGTTCTCAATCGCTTCGGCCTCGACGGCCTTGCCTTCGAACAGCGCGAGACCCCGGCCCCCGGCCCTGGCCAGGTGGCCATCGCCGTCGAGGCGGTGACCCTCAATCGGCGCGACCTCCTGCTGGTCGAAGGCGTCTACAATCCGCGCCAGACCTTCCCGGTGGTGCCGGGCTCGGATTGCGCCGGCACGGTCACGGCGGTCGGCCCCGGTGTCACGGCGTTCAAGCCGGGCGACCGGGTGGTGCCGGCCTTCTTCCCCGACTGGGTCGACGGCGAACCGACCATGGCCAATCTGATGTCGTCGCGCGGCGGCCATGGCGGCGACGGCGTGCTGGCCGGCACGGTGATCTTTCCGGCCCGCGGCGTCGCCCACATCCCGGCTCATCTGAGCGCCGCCGAGGCGGCGAGCCTGCCCTGCGCCGGGTTGACCGCCTGGTCGGCGCTGTCGACCCATGGCGCGGTCAAGGCCGGCGACACCGTGCTGATCCAGGGCACCGGCGGCGTTGCCATCTTCGCCCTGCAATTCGCCAAGCTTCTGGGCGCAACGGCGATCGTCACGACCTCGTCCGACCGCAAGGGCGAGGCCGCCAGGGCGCTCGGCGCCGACCACATCATCAATTATGCCGCCAATCCGCGCTGGGCCGAAGCCGCGCGGCAACTGGCGCCCGGCGGTATCGACCATATCATCGAGGTCGGCGGCGCCGCGACGCTGGAAAGCGCGCTGCGCGCGATCCGGCCAGGCGGCATCATCTCGCTGGTCGGTGTGTTGTCCGGCGCCATCGCGCCGTTGAACCTGCCGCTGGCGGTGATGCGGCGGGTGCGCCTGCAGGGCATCACGGTCGGCTCGGTCCGTGAATTCGAGGCCATGCTGGCGGCGATCGGCAAGGCCCGGATGAAGCCGGTGGTCGGCGCGACCTATGCCTTTGCCGACAGTCTCCAGGCGTTCCGGGCGATGAAGGCCAATAGCGTGTTCGGCAAGATCGCCATCGGTCTGGCGGGCTGACGCCGTTACCGCAGCACGGTGATCACGACTGGTTGATTTCGGAGCAAACAAGTCGTGGATGCCCGGGACAAGCCCGGGCAAGACGATGTGTTGACCTGACGGGTGTGCCGGGCCACGGCGCGGACCCCGCGTCCGTCTCCAGGGAGCCCCCCTCGTCTTGGCCGGGCTTGTCCCGGCCATCCACGACTTCAGCTCAGTTCCTCACGGAAAACGACCCATTCAGGGTGCGCGTCACCCCAACTGGTAATTCCCGACGGCGCCCACCCGCGTAGCGCAACCAAACCCGGATGGGAACGGGGGCCGCCGAGCGCAACACTTGACCCTACGTCACCCCTGTGCAGGATCCGCGCGGGGGCGGCCTGTGACGATTCAAGGTCTATGCAGCATGCGCATGACGATACCGGCTTCGGCCCTTGCCTTCACCCTCCCCGCTCTGGCTTTCTTGGCGCTCGCAGCGCCATCAGCTTCGGCCCAGAGCTCCACGAGCGCGCTGGCCGGCGCCTGGGCTCAACGGTCGAGCGGCGAGGAACTGACCCCGGTTTCCCGCATCAGGCTGGTGCCCAACAGCAGCGGCTCGGGGCTCACGCCAACCCCGCAGACCCAGGTGATCCCGGTCCAGGTCGAGCGCGCCATGAGCCTCGACATCCGGCCCGATGGCCGTTTCCGGTGGGTGATCGACAAGAAGCGGGCCTCCGGCACGACCAATTCATCCTGCGTCATCGCCACGCGCGAGGAAAAGCTCGGTCATGTCCAGGTCATCGGCGATCAGGTGACCTTCGTCGTCACCGGCGGCTCGAGCGGGTCCAGCGACAGTTGCGATCCCGCCCGCGCCACATCGGGGGCCGGCCGCCAGGGACCGGAAACCTATTCTTATGGAACCGGCGGCGGCGGCCTGCGGATCAGCGGTCCGGGCGGCGTGAACTGGACGTTCACCCGGCGCTGAACCATTCGAGCGCTCAGCCGCCGCGTCGGCCATGCCTTGGGCCAGGGCCACGGCATGGGCATGGCCGCCGCCGACACGCCCAATGGTCACGGACGAAGCGGGCATGGGCGCGTCCCGTGCGGCGCCCATCGCGCACGGCCCCGCCGCGCCCGTTCACGCGCGGGCGCCAGATCTCAACCTGAAGAAAGCGCCATAAGGTCCATCAATAACAGCATTTATTCGCTTGGACGCCATGGAGAAGGGCGGCCGCGGGCAAAGCCCGTCAGCGAATGGCGCCGCCCTGCTCGTCCGAGCGAACGACGCTGCGGCCGCGGAACTCGAACATCTTGCGCAGGAAACCCGGGGCCACCGCCGAAAGCGGATTGACCGTCAGCTTGGGCTGACTGACCTGGCCGGCGATCTCATAGGTGATGCCGATGACACCCTCATCCGGCGCGCCGCCGAGGAAAAAGCCAAGAACCGGGATGCGGGCGAACAGATTGTTCAAGGCATAAGCCGGGACATAGGTGCCGCGCAGCCGGAGACGATCCCGGCCGGTGTCGAATTCACCCTCGACGGTGGCGCCGATCGCCGCGCCCCAGAGCAGGCCGTCGCTGACCGTCACCTTGCCCTGGGCGCGCGTGAACCCGGCGCGCAGCCTGGAAAAAGCGAAGGCGTCGTTCGGCTGCTGCGCGCGGGCCGCACCGGGGGCCTCGCCGGCCGCCGCCACCATGCCGGCAATGGCCCGGTCGCCCCGAATGGCGAAATTGGTGATCTCGATATTGCCCTCGCGAATACTGCCATCGGCCTGGGCCGGCGTCATGACGAGCGCCAGGTCACCGCCCTGCAGCGTGCCCCAGAGGTCGAGGAAGCGGAGCGTCGCCCCGGCGTCGCCCGAACTCACCACCAGGCGCTGGCCGGCGCCCTGGCCGCGCAATTCGACGGCGAAGGGGGCGTTGCGTCCGACCCGGCCGCTGGCAGCGAGCACGCGGATGTCGGAGCCGCGCTTCACCGTGCGCAGCTCGAACTGGCGGATGACCTCGCCATTGCCGCCGGCAATGGCATTGGCCTTCATGTCGATCTCGAGTTCGCCGCTCTGGCCCGGGCCGGTGCCGCCACCTGGGCGCGGCGCCTCGGTCATCTGGCGCAGCAATTGGCGCGCGTCCATCATCTCGCCGCGCACCGTCACCTTGTGGCCGGAGCCGGCGCGTTCGACCCGGATATTGATCCGGTCGCCGTCGGACAGGTTATAGGCCGGGAACAGACCGGAGACGAGGCCGCCGCTGTTGTCGAGCACGGCCGAGCCGCGCACCAGCACGCCGCGGCCTTCCACCACCATGTCCTCCAGGCGCCAGCCGTCATCGGTCTCGACAGCCACGAAACGGGCCTTGGCGGCCTGCCCCCTCGGCTTGTTCCAGCCGGGCAGCAGTTCGGCGAGCGCGGCCTGGGTCAGATCGGCCTCCACCGTGTAGCGGCCGGAATCATCGCCTTCGGTCGTCACCTTGAGCGGCGTCGGCCCGACCACGCGGGCGCCAATATTCAGGCCGAGGCGGCTGCGGCCGGCGTCATCGAGCGTGGCGGTCAGGCGGATCACCGGCTTGGCGTCGGGCCGGGGCTTGCGATACTCGAAATTGGCCTGGGCGCCGCCAAGCCTGCCCTCGCCGCGCATCAGGAAATCGCGCGGCGTGGTGACGACCTTGAAACTGGCATTGTCGACCCGCATCTCGCCAAAAACCTTGTCGCCCGAGAAGGCGGAGAAATCCGCCTCGACCCGATAGTCGATCTGGCTCTGTTGCAGCTTGTCGGTGATCGGCACGTTGACGGTGACATTGGCCACCACATTGCCGCGCACCGGTCCGGTCGGCAGCGTCGGCCCGGTCGCAGCGCCCTTGAACGCCTCCTGGCCCAGCAGGGCGAAGGCGGCGTCGGCCGAGCCTTCGAGGCGGAAGCGGCTGGCCGACTGCGGATCGGCGACCCGGTGCTCGGCGATCGCGAATGTGCCCTGGCTGAGCGTCAGCCGCCTGCCCGGCGCCGGCTCGACCGTGCCGCGCAGCACGGACAGGCGTGTCGCCTGGCCGTCGACCAGCACGTCGATATCGGCCTCCTTCAGCGGCGACAGGTTGGGCAGCAATTTGAGCGAGGTGCCGCGCAGCTTCGACTGCACCAGCAGCGCGTCCGGCTCCAGCAGCACCGGCATGGTGGCGAGCTGGCCTTCGGCGATCTCGAGCCGGATGGTGGTGTCCTCGGCCGTGCCGCCGGACATGTTGTCGACCACCCAGTCCCGGACATAGGGGTTGGTGATGCGCGGCCACAGCTTGACCGCCTGCGCCAGCGGCATGCGCCCGGCACTGACACGCAGCGACACCGCCGGCGCCGCATTGGTCAGCACCGCCTGGCCGGTGACGGTCGCGACCGTCTCGGCACCCTGGTCGATGTTCATCCGCTCGATCGACAGCACCCGGCTCTCCGGCTGGTAGACGAAGCGGGAATTGGTCAGGCCGATCGGCACCGGCGGTTCGTGCGGGTTCAGCAAGGCGGCAACCGTGGTCGCCTTGGCGATCTCGACGACCAGCGGCTCGCCCGGATTGGCCGGCGCCCAGACCGTTCCGTTCAGCTCGCCGCGGTTCTGGCCGGCGGCGATCTGCACCCGCTCGACGCTGAGGCCGCGCGTGCCGGCCTGCCAACGGACATCGGCGGCGGCGTGATCGATGCCGATGCGCATCTCCGGATTGTTCAGGTCGCCGACCGTGCCGGCGCCGAGCACCACCCGGCCGAAAAAGCCGGATGGATCGCCCGATGCGTCGAGCATGGCGCTCAGCGAACCGGAGATCGGCGTGTCGGCATGGAACACTTCCGGATGCTGCAGGGCGAGGCTCAGATCGCGCGGCGACAAGCCGGCCATCACCAGGTCGATCTTGCGCCGGCCCTCGCCGTCACGCGCCGTGATCAAGGCCGTCGATGTCCAGCGGGCGCCCGAACCGGAGGCACCGACCCCCAGCGTCAAGCCGCCGTCATGCGGCGCAGCGAGATCGAAATCGATGCCGCCGAAGATGAAGCGTTTGCCGGAACGGACGTCGTCGACGATCACCGTGCCGTTGCGCAACCCGATACCGACCAGGCGATGGCCGTCCAGGCCGGATTTCTCGATCAGGTCGAGCCAGATGCCCAGCCGGCGAAACGGCGACATTTCCGGCTCGGGCAGGTTGGAGGTGAGTTCGGCCTGCGGCGCACGGCCGGCCTCGGCTTCCGGCTGGGGCCGTTCGGCGCCCGGACCCGCGCGGAACTGGCCGGCGGCGAAGGCGATCTGGCCGTCCTCGCCAACCTTCAAGGCGACCGAGGCGCCGACCAGATCGATGCGGCGCACCGAGGGGCGGCCGAACAGCGGCATGCCGTCGAGGCCGAGCGCAACGCGCGGCATGGAAATGATTCGCCGGCCATCGGCGTCGAGAATGGTGACATCCTGGGCTTCGACCTCGACCCGGCCGGAGGGGTCACGCGCGGCGACGGCCGAGCCGATGGTGACGGTGCGGCCCTCGCCGAGCTGGCTCGACAAGGAATGGGCGATCCAAGGCGTGAGCATGTCCAGCGCCACGCCGCCGCCGCGATGGATCTGCCAGGCCAGGAAAGCGCAAGGGGTGGCCAGCGCCAGGAGAACTGCGGCAAAAAGGCCGACGGCGACGCGTCGACGGGTCGACCAGCGCCGGCTCAGCCAGCCGGACAGGAACGGCGGAACGCGCCGATTGACCCACAATGCAGCAAACCGGCCCGTTCGAACGGACCCGGACGCGCAAACGCGGCCCTGGTCGGCACCCATCTCCATTCCAGCTCTTCCCCCACTTCAGCGACCCTCTAGGCCTGCGGCTTGTTGTGGCGCGGTTGCGCCCATTGTTCCATTCTGCCCACGCCCTGTTAACCGAACGTTGGCCACGAATCGCAAGAGCGGACCAGTAAAATCGGTCCACCACCACTTCGCGGGCCTTCGGGAAAATCACGAGAACTTCGTGGGATTCCGTCGTCGGGCCCGAACAGGGCGCCTGAGAACCGCGCGCACACTCTCCTACAAACCTGACAAAAGGAAGGCATCATGGCCCTTTCGACTGGCGACCTGGCTCCGGACTTCTCGCTTCCCGCCGACCGCGGCGGCACGGCGAGGCTTTCCGAGCTGCGCGGCAGCAAGGTCGTCGTCTATTTTTATCCCAAGGCCAATACCGAGGCCTGCACCGTCCAGGCCCAGGATTTCACCCGGCTGAAGGCGGATTTCGACAAGGCCGGCACCACCGTGCTCGGCATTTCGCATGACCCGGTGAAGGCGATCGACAAGTTCCAGGCGAAATACGATCTCGGCATCAAGCTGGCGACCGACGAGGGCCTCGATACGCTCGACGCCTATGGCGTCTGGGGCGAGAAATCCATGTATGGGCGCAAATATATGGGCATCGAGCGGACGACCTTCCTGGTCGGTCCCGACGGCAGGATCGCCCGAATCTGGCCCAAGGTCCGGGTCAAGGGGCATGCCGAGGAGGTGCTGGCGGCGGCGATCGAGCTCTAGCGCCGGCCCCGCAGCCGGACTTGCCGACCAGGCGCGCCAGGAGCCGGTCGAGCATCGCCATTTCGCCCTCGGACAGCCGCCGCCGACCACCTCTTCGGCGGCGGCGGCCTGGACCGGCCCCATCAGCCGGCGCCGGTCCCTGCCCGCCTCGGTCATGACAATGACGTGGCCGCCCCAAGCCATTCGCCCGCAGCCCGACATCCCAAGCCCGACATCCCAAGCCCGACATCCCAAGCCCGACATCCCAAGCCCGACATCCCAAGCCTGCAACCTTGGCGACGCTTCGTTAACCTTAATCGGCGGTAATGCAGTGTCTCGTTCGCGTACGGAATCGTTCGCCGATGTCACGGAATGACCGCCTCCATCATGCCCCGCCCGCTCACGATGCGAGCCGGCGGGCGCCGATCCCCAAGGGCTCGATCACCTTCGTCTGGCGCAGCAAGGCCGGGCTGAAATCCGCGTCGCTGTCCTATCTCGCTTGCGGCGCGCTCGGCGGGCTGACGGTGGCGCTGGGCATCTGGGGCGCTGCGGTGAGCAGTTACCTGGTGTTCAAGGACGACATCCTGAGCGGGCTCATGAACCGCCAGGCGGCGGTGCAATATGCCTATGAGGACCGCATCCGCGACTTGCGCGCGCAGCTCGACCGCTTCACCAGCCGGCAGATGGTCGACCAGAGCGAGGTCGAGCGACGGGTCGACCAGATCGCCCGGCGCCAGGCGATCCTGGAAAGCCGCCAGTCGATCGTCGCCTCGATGTCGGAAGCGGCCGGATCGCCGCGCGGCCGTCCGGCGGGCCAGCCTGCGGCCTCGCCGCCGCCCCTCCCCGAGGCGCGCCCGCTGCCGGTCGGCGACACGCTGCGCCTGGCGCCGCCGGTCGAACGCCAGTCGCGGCTCGAATCGCGTGTCCAGCCGGTCCGTGCCGCAACCGAAGCGCCGCACTTCCGGCTGGCCTCGCTGCCGTCGGCTGCGCCGCCCAAGGCCGATGTCATCGCCCGGGTCGAACAGTCGCTGGAACAGGTCGAGCTCGCCCAGCAGACCGAATTGCAGACGCTGGAGACCCGCGCCGAGCGCCAGGCCCGACGGATCCGCGCCGTGCTCACCGATCTCGGCCTCGACCAGGCGCGGCTGGCCCAGGCGCCCGAGCGCAGCGCCGGCGGCACCGGCGGCCCGTTCCTGCCGATCGCCGAGCCGCGCGCCGAAGCCTCGCCGTTCGAGCGCCAGGTCTTCCGGCTGCAGGCGGTGATCCGCGATCATGATCGGCTGAACCGGCTCGCCGCGACCATCCCGCTCGGCCGGCCGCATGCCGGCGACCTGGAGCAGTCATCCGGCTTCGGCCCCCGTCTCGACCCGTTCCTGCGCACCTGGGCCATGCATTCCGGCATCGATTTTCGCGCGGCCACCGGCGAAGCGGCGCGCGCCACCGCCGCCGGCAAGGTCACCCATGCCAGCACCATGGGCGGTTACGGCCTGATGGTGGAGCTCGACCACGGCAACGGCATTTCGACACGCTACGCCCATCTGTCGCGCATCGACGTCTCGGTCGGCGACATGGTCCGCGCCAATCACCGGGTCGGCCGGGTCGGTTCCACCGGCCGCTCGACCGGCCCGCATCTGCATTACGAGACCCGGATCAACGGCGAAGCCGTCGACCCCTTGCGGTTCCTGCGCGCCGGGTTGCGGCTCGCCAGCGCCGAGTGAGGCCATGACATGGGTCCGCGCCACGCTTCCGTCATGTCGCGCGCCGCTCCCTTAATTCATGGCGAATGGGTGTTGCAGAAGGGCGACGTACCCCCGAACACATGGCCCGTCTTCAGGCCGCGACCGACGCAAGACGACGATAATCCGACGGCGTGATGCCGCAGGCCTGTCGCCAGGCGTGTACCAGATGCGCCGAATCGAAAAATCCCGCCGTCTGGGCGATCATCGTGAGCGAGCCGCTCGCCGTTCTGATGGCATGGCCGGCAATGGTCAGGCGAATGGCCTGGCGCAAGGCGCTGAAGCTCAGGCCGGCGCGCGCCAGGTCGCGCTGCAGCGTCCGCCGGGCGCAGCCGAGCGCCGCGATGCAGTCGGCAAGACTGGCGGCCGGCTCCGCATAGAGGCAGTCGACCAGATCGACCAGGCCGGCGCAGGCGCCATCGAGCAGGCGCGCATTGACGGCCAGCCGCCTGGCGTCGTCGATCCCGCGCGCCGCGGCTTGAGCCGAGGGAAGGATGAGCCCGACGCAGGTGGCGATGACCTGCGCGCGGAATGCACTGTCCGCTTCCGCCGAGCGAACCGCGCGATGCAGGCGGACGGTCCCGTCGGCCGACAGGGAGGTATCGACGCCCAGCGGCGCCGATCGGTTGAAGCCGTTCCAGCGCCGCTCGAAGCTCGCCAGGTCGGGGGCGGTGCGCATCAGTTCGGCGATCGGATTGGCGTCCAGCGCGATCAGCGGCGTCATCTGCCGCTCCAGCCGCCCGGGCGTGGTGCGCCCGCGGGCCGCGCGCGCCGCGGCCTGATGATAGTCCGCGTCGTCGATGAAGCCGTTCACCACACGATTGACCGACCAGGCGAACAACCGGCGCGGCTCCTGCGGCCCCGGATCGAGCGACGCGCCAAGCAGGTGATAGCTCTTCCAGCGCGTCATGACGGCCCGCGGCTGGGCCGCTCTGATCAATCCGGCCCGCCCTGGAGAATTAGACGGCGTGGCACCGCCATACAAGCCGGCGCCGTCTCACCCTGCCAGAAAGGCCGCCTCCGACACGTGAGGCGCCATGATGGACAGACGATGCTTTCTCACCCGGGCCGGCATGGCCGGCCTTGCAGCCACGGGCGCGATCGGCCTGCCGCACGCCGCCGCCGGCCACGACGATGACCTCGCCGCGCTGGATGCGACGGCGCAGGCGGACCTCGTCCGGCGCGGCGAGGTCAAGCCCGCAGAGCTCCTCGAAGCCGCCATCGCCCGGATCGACAGGCTCAATCCGGCGCTCAACGCCGTCGTCGCATCGTTTTACGAGCGCGCCCGGCGCGCGGCCGCCCAGCCGCTGCCGGAAGGCCCTTTCGGCGGCGTGCCCTATGCGCTCAAGGATCTCTTGGATCTGCAAGGCACTCCCCGAACCGCGGGATCGCGGCTTCTGGCCAGGCACGTCTCCGCCGCGACCAGCGACATCGCCGCGCGCTCGATGGCGGCAGGCCTGATCGTGCTGGGCAAGACCAACACGCCGGAATTCGCCCTGAACGCCTCGACCGAACCGCTGCTGTTCGGTCCCTCGCGCAACCCGTGGAACCCCGGGCGCTCCCCGGGCGGTTCGTCCGGCGGCGCGGCGGCGGTGGTCGCGTCGGGCATGCTGGCCATGGCGCATGCCAGCGATGGCGGCGGCTCCATCCGCATTCCGGCCTCGTGCTGCGGCCTGTTCGGCCTCAAGCCCAGCCGCGGCCGAATGACCGGCTCACGCCAGAGCGATGCCGGCGTCGACCATTGCCTCAGCCGCTCGGTGCGCGACAGCGCGCGGCTGTTCGGGTGGAACCAGAGGCAGGACGCGGCGGCGCCTCTGGCCCCCGTCGCGCTCGGCGCCGACCCGGCCGCGCGGCGCCTCAAGATCGGCTTTTCGAGCCAGGGCATCCTCGGCCATGAGCCGGCGGCCGCCGTGAAGGCCGCCCTGGAACAGACCGCCAGGCTCTGCGCGGGCCTCGGCCATCAGGTGGTGCCGGCGCGGCTGCCGGTCGAGGGCGAGCTGTTCTTCCGGCACTTCATGGTGGCCTGGAGCGCGGGCGCGGCGCGCGCGGTTCAACAGGCCAGGACCGAACGCCAGGACCCGGAGGCGGTGCTGGAGCCGTGGACGCTGTTCCTGGCCGCGCATGCGCGCGCCCAGGCCGCCGATGCCGGCCAGCTGGCTGGCGCCTATTTCGCCGAGGTCGCGCGCCGGTTCGACCGCTTCTTCACCGACTATGACGTGATGCTGACCCCGGTGGTCGATGACGAACCGCCCGAGCTCGGCCATCTCGGCCCTGATGTCGGCGGACCGCAGATGTGGGACCGGCTGGTGAAATATGTCGCCTATACGCCGGTGCACAACGTCGCGGGCACGCCGGCCATGTCGGTGCCGCTTAGCATGAGCCCGTCGGGCCTGCCCATCGGCAGCCAGTTCTCGGCCCGCGTCGGCAACGAGAAGACGCTGTTCGACCTGGCGTTCGAGCTGGAACAGGCGAGCCCCTGGGCGCAGCGCCGGCCATCTCTCCGCTAGCGGCAGGCATGAGACCTGGCACAGGATCGGCCCTGCCCCACCGGCAGGGCCATCGGCCTCATTCGACGTCGTCGGTGTCGCCGGCCTTGGTGCCATAGGCGCGCATGGCGAGCGTCGCCTCCATGAAACCGTCGAGATCGCCATCCAGCACGTCGGAGGGCACGCCCGAGGTTTTCCCGGTCCGCAGGTCCTTCACCAACTGATAGGGCTGCAGCACATAGGAGCGGATCTGGTGGCCCCAGCCGATATCGGTCTTGGCGGCGAAATCGGCGGCGGCCGCCTCTTCGCGGATCTTCAGTTCCCGCTCATAAAGCTTGGCGCGCAGCATCTGCCAGGCCACCGCCCGGTTGGCATGCTGTGAACGCGAGCCTTCGCTGACCACCATGACGCCGGTCGGGTTATGGACCAGCCGGACGGCCGATTCGGTCTTGTTGACGTGCTGGCCGCCGGCGCCGCCGGACCGCATCGTGTCGATGCGCACGTCGCTCTCGTTCAGCTTGATGTCGATCTTGTCGTCGACGACAGGATAGACGGTGGCCGAGGCAAACGAGGTATGGCGGCGGGCATTCGAATCGAAGGGTGAAATGCGCACCAGGCGGTGGACGCCGGCTTCCGTCTTCAGCCAGCCATAGGCATTGTGGCCCTTGATCAGCAAGGTGGCCGACTTGATGCCGGCCTCTTCGCCCTGGCTCTCCTCGAGCACCTCGACCTTGAAGCCGCGGCGCTCGGCCCAGCGCGTATACATGCGCATGAGGATCAGGGCCCAGTCCTGGCTCTCGGTGCCGCCGGCGCCGGCATGGACTTCCAGATAGGTGTCGTTGGAATCGGCCTCGCCCGACAAGAGCGCTTCCAGCTGCAGGCGCTGCGCCTTGGTCCGGGCCTCGACGAGCGCCTTGGCGGCCTCGTCCAAGGTCGCGGCATCAGCCTCGGCCTCGGCCATTTCGGCCAGTTCCAGGTTGTCGGAGAGCTCACGGTTGATCTCGGTCAACGCGCTCATGCGACTGTCGAGCGCGGTGCGCTCCTGCATGACCTTCTGAGCCTTCTCCGGATCGTTCCAGAGATCATTGCTCTCGGCGAGCGCGTTCAGTTCGGCGAGGCGCTTCTGGGAGGCATCCCAGTCAAAGATGCCTCCTCAGGAGTCCGACCGACTCCTTGATGGCCTCGGCGGTGGCGACGATGTCGGCACGCATGGCTCTGTCCTACGGGGTTTCACGAAAAGGAGGGCGCACCCTAGTCAGGACGGGCCTCGTGTCAATGCGGCAAGGCCGCCGCCGCGCGCCCCTGCCGGTTCGACAGCAAGGCGGCATCGCCAGCGCAGACATCCCATAGAACATTTCATCAAAAATGCTCCAATGACACCTTTCGAGGCGGTATTGCGCCATATCTCCGCCGGTTCTGCGCCGAAAGACACAGATCTTTAGGAAAGCGCCCTTAGGGAACGAACATTGAATGGGGGCGACGATGTTTCGCGTTCTGACGTGTCTGGCATTTGAGCACAATTGGTGGCTGGTCGCTCTGGCAGCTATAATATGCTTTATTTCAAGTTATTCCTACGTTGCTATTGGCCGACAGGCGCGCGATGCCAGAAATGGCCAGCGCCTGGGCTGGATCTTGATTGCCGGAGCCGCTGCCGGCTTTGGTATTTGGTCCACCCATTTCGTCGCTATGCTGGCCTATGACCCGGGTGTCGTCGTCGGATACGACACCGAACTGACCATCCTGTCGCTCGGCGTCGCGATTGCCTTGACGGCCGCTGGCCTGGCGCTGGCCTTGACCTGGAAAACCCAGTGGTCGGCGGCGGCCGGCGGCGCGGTGGTCGGCGGCGGTGTCGCCGGCATGCATTATCTCGGCATGTGGGCGATGCAATTGCCCGGACAGATCACCTGGGCGCCCGATCTCGTCATCGCCTCGATCGCGCTTGGCGCCGGCCTTGCGGCCCTGGCCTTCATGACTGCCCGCCGGCATCGCGGCGCGACCGGCGATCTCGCCGCCACGCTGCTGCTGACGCTGGCGATTTGCTCGCTGCATTTCACCGGCATGGGCGCGGTGACCATCGTCGCCGACCCGACGCGGGCCATTTCCGGCTCCACGCTGGATCCGCAGACCATGGCCTATGCGGTCGCCATCGCCGCCATCGGCGTGATCGGCGGCGCGCTGGTGGTTGCCCTGATCGCCCGCCAGGCGCTCGCCGAACGGCATGCCAGCGAACGGCGCTTCAGCCTGCTGGTCCAGGGCGTCTCCGACTATGCGATCTACATGCTCGATCGCGGCGGCTGCGTCGCCAACTGGAATGCCGGCGCCGAACGCGCCAAGGGTTATGCCGCGAACGAGATCGTCGGCCAGCATTTTTCGCGTTTCTACAGCGAGGCCGACCGCGCCCTGGGCACACCTGAAAAGGCGCTCGCGACGGCCTTGGCCGAGGGCCGGTTCGAAGACGAAGGCTGGCGCTTCCGCAAGGACGGCACGGGCTTCTGGGCCCATGTCGCGATCGACGTCATCCGCGACGACAACGGCGAATTTGTCGGCTTTGCCAAGATCACCCGCGACTGCACCCGCCAGAAGGCCGATGCCGACCGGATCCGCGAGGTCAGCCGCACGCTCGACCTGGCTTTGTCCAACATGAGCCAGGGGCTCTGCCTGTTCGACCCGGCCGGCCGGCTGGCGCTGACCAACCGGCGACTGGCCGAGATCTTCCAGATGGCGCCCGACGCGGTACCCGTCGGCACCTCGTTCCAGGACCTGTTCAGCCGCATCGTCGCGGCCTCCGGCGGCAGCACGACGGACGCCCAACGCATGCACCAGCGCCATCGCGGGCTGATCGCCGGGCGCGACAGCCGCGTGGTGGTCGAGGAGTTCAGCGCCGGACGCTCGATCTCGATCTCGCACCGGCCGGTCGCCGACGGGTCCTTCGTCTCGACCTTCGAGGATATTTCCGAGCGGCGCCGGTCGGAACAGAAGATCGCCCATATGGCGCGCCACGACGCGCTGACCGGCCTGCCGAACCGGGCCTATTTCAACGATCACCTGGACCACGAGCTCGAGCGCGCGTCGAAGACCCCGGACAAGATCGCGGTGATCGGCATCGACCTCAACCGGTTCAAGGAGATCAACGACCTGCATGGCCATGCCGCCGGCGACGAGGTGCTGGAAATCCTGTCCCAGCGCATGACGGAAACGCTTGGCGAGGGCGAATTCGTCGCCCGCTTCGGCGGTGATGAATTCGCCGCGGTGAAACGCTTCACCCAGCAGGCCGATCTGATGGACTTTCTCGAACGGCTCGAAGCCTGCCTGTTCGGCCACGTCAAGATCGGCGAGTTCGACATCGCGCCGGGGGCCAGCATCGGCGTTGCGCTCTACCCGGCCGACGCGACGATCCGCGAGACGCTGGTCAACAATGCCGATCTCGCGATGTACCGCGCCAAGACCGGCCTGAACCAGACCATCTGCTTCTACGAGGCGCGCATGGACGAGGCCGCTCGCACCCGCCGGGCACTGGCCAAGGATCTCTGGGCCGGCATCGAGCGCAAGCAGTTCAGCCTGTTCTACCAGGTCCAGAAATCCGTCGCGACCGGCGAGACCATCGGCTACGAGGTGCTGCTGCGCTGGCTTCACCCCGAACGCGGCATGGTGCCGCCAAGCGAATTCATTCCGATCGCCGAGGAATGCGGCGCCATCGTGCCGCTCGGCGAATGGGTCCTGCGCACCGCCTGCACCGAAGCCGCCCGCTGGCTGCACCCCTACAAGATCGCGGTGAACCTCTCACCGGTCCAGATCGGCCATGTCGACCTGGTCGCCCTGGTCAGCCAGGTGCTGGCCGAAACCGGACTTGCGCCCAGCCTTTTGGAACTGGAGATCACCGAGACCACCATCATCGCCGACAAGACCCGGGCTTTGCACATCCTACGCCAGATCAAGGCGCTCGGCGTGACCATCGCGATCGACGATTTCGGCACCGGCTATTCCTCGCTCGATACGCTGCGTTCCTTCCCCTTCGACAAGATCAAGCTCGACCGCACCTTCATGACCGAGGTGGAGACCAGCCCCCAGGCCAAGGCGATCATCCGCGCCATCCTGGCGCTCGGCCGGAGCCTCAACGTGCCGGTCCTGGCCGAAGGGGTGGAAACCGAAGACCAGCTGGCCCTGCTGCATCTGGAAGGCTGCGACGAGGCTCAGGGCTATCTGCTCGGCCGGCCGAAGCCGCAGGCCGACATTCACGAGCTGATCCGCCGCGCCAAGACCATGCAAAGCCCCGGACTGGCGCCGGACGCGGCCAATGCCCTGGGAACCGGCGCCGTGCAAAAGGCCTGAGGCGGCCTTCGCGCGTTCACGCGGCTGTGGATTTACAGCCGCCGCCGATGGCCTATCGTGCCGCCCCGAGCCCATGGCCCGAGGAGACGCACCATGCATCGCCGGTTGTTCGTGAAGCTTGGCATGATCACGCTCTGCGCCCCGCAGCTCATCACGCGGCGCGCGGCGGCCAATGAAAACGGCTTCAAGGTCACCTATTTCGATGTGCCCGCGATCCGGGGTTCACGCGATGTGACGGCCGCCGGCGAGGGCCGGATCTGGGTCTGCGGCCAGCGCAACGGCACGCTCGGCCTGTTCGACCCGCGCGACCAGAACCTGCGGGTGATCCCGCTCGGCGAAGGTGCCGCCCCGCACGGCGTGATCACCGACAAGGACGGCGCCGCCTGGGTCACCGAGGGCGGGCAGAACGCCATTGCCCGGGTCGACCCGATATCGCTGAAGGTCGAGCTGTTCCGGCTGCCGGCGGAACGCGCCAACGCCAATCTCAACACCGCCGTGTTCGACCAGGCCGGCGTGCTCTGGTTCACCGGCCAGAACGGCATCTATGGCCGGTTCGAGCCGAAGACGACCAGGATGGACGTGTTCGACGCGCCGCGCGGCCGCGGTCCCTATGGCATGACCCGCACGCCATCGGGCGAGGTCTGGTATGCCTCGCTCGCCGGCAATCACATTGCCCGCATCGACACCGGGACCGCCAAGGTCAGCATTGTCGAGCCGCCCACGGCCAACCAGGGCGCCCGCCGGGTCTGGACCGATTCGAAGAACCGGGTCTGGGTCAGCGAGTGGAATTCCGGCAATGTCTCGGCCTATGACACGGTGGCCAGGACCTGGCAGACGTGGAAGCTGCCGGGCGACCGACCGCGGACCTATTCGGTCTATGTCGACGACAAGGACAAGGTCTGGCTGACCGATTTTTCGGCCAATGCGATCGTCCGCTTCGATCCGGAGGCGCAGGCCTTCACCAGCTTCGCCAGCGACAAGGCCGGCGCCAATGTCCGCCAGATGGACGGCCGGCCGGGCGAGGCCTGGGGTGGTGAGTCCGGGCAGAACCGGCTGGTCCGGATCCAGATCCAGACGCCTGCCTGATCATGCCGCGGTCTGGCCCGGCCCGGATGTCCTGCACGGGCTATGGCCTGCTCCTGGCGTTCGGCCTCGCCCACCCCGCCTGGTCCGACGACATGGCGCGCGGCCGCGCGCTGTTCGAGACCTGCACCGCCTGCCACAGCCGCGCACCCGAGCAGGTCGGCATGGCCGGGCCCAATCTCGCAAGCCTGAACGGCCGCCTCGTCGGATCCGATCGGGATTTCGACTATTCGCCGGCGCTGCGTTCGGCCCGCGCCCAGGGCGCGGTCTGGGACGGGCCACGGCTTGCCGCCTTTCTGGCCGATCCCGAGGAGATGTTTCCAGGTCTCTGGATGAGTTCGCCCGGCGTCCGCAGCGTCGAGGATCGGACAGCGCTCGCAGCCTATCTGATGAGCCCGGAGCCTTAGATCACCGCGCGCGCGGTCACCAAAGGCTCTTCCGAAGAAGGACGTTCGTTCCGGGCAGGCAGCCGGGGCGCCGGCCATCGCGCGCGTCATCCAAGACCCTGCCAGGACCCAGCCAAGATCCCGCCAAGATCCCGCCGACCGGCCGCCTCTTGTCGCGGGCTCGCCGGCCACGCCGATCTGTACGCCAGCGCACGGCGGGAACGATTGCCGGTAGCCTAATGTCGGAGGTAATATAATCCTGCACCAGCAGGAACACGGTCGCCCCTTCGCATCTCGTACCCGGAGCACGGACATGACGAATGATCCGAAGAGAACCGACTACATGCCGACGGAGGAATTCGCGCGGCGCGCGCTGGAGCAAACCCGGCTCGGCTACAAGGCAATGGGCCAGACGGTGACGCTCAATGCCAATTTCGACACGAGCTTTGACCAGTTCGCCGCCAATGTCGCGCATGGGCTGCGCCACTATGTAGTCTATCGCAGCGACGGCGGCGCGTTCGCCCGCGGCCTGGTGCGCGCCAGCCAGGATCTTGGATTGATCCACCGGGACTACCTGACCTCGAAGCTGCCGAACGGCACGCGCATCGCGCTGGCCGCCCGCCTCTACCGGCGCCAGCACATGGTGCCGAGCGACCGCTGGATGATGAGCGTCCGCTTCGCCAAAGTGGCGGTCACCTTCGGCAAGGACGAGGCCGAAATCGTCAGGGCCTCGCCGGCGATCATCGCCAAGTCCGATAAGATCCTGGCCGAGAAGGTCCTGGATCACGCCATCGCCGCGGCCTACAACCCGCGCTGGAGCGGCGATCGGCAGAAGCGCATCATCGATTGGGTCATCCTGGCCGCGGAGCTGGATTATCCAGCCTATCTCGACCTCTGGTATTACAACCGGGTCGCGGTCTTCGAATTCGTCAACTGGAACACCCTGGACAAGCGTCGCGCCGACATGACGCGCGCCACCGGCGGCAAGCTGCCGTTTTCGGGCACGACCGGCAGCATGGGCGGCCGTGGCACGTTCTCGGCTCCGCCGGACACGCCCTGGCGGGAATATCCATTCCGCAACGCCATCAAGAAGTGCCGCGGGCGCACCAATGTCGACGACTGCGCCGGCCTGGTCGGCAATGAGCTGAAGTTTGCCGAAAGCGAAATCTTCCAGTCGATCCGGGAGATGGAGAAGCAGATCAAGCGCGCCGGCATGGCCGCGAACCAGGATCCGTTCCAGAGCCCGATCGGCGCCGCCTCCGACGCCGTCGGCGCATCGGCAGCCCCGTTCTTCAAACATGTCCTGGCACAGCTGAAGGACCCGAAATCGCTCTACGCGACCTACATGAAGTACAGCCAGGCCTCGACGACCATCTGGGACACGAACTGACGCCCGGCGGGCTGCGCCGCCGTCACGTCGCGGTGGTCAGCACGGCGGTGAACTGCTCGAGCGCCCAATCGGCCTGATCGCGGGTGATGACCAGTGGCGGGGCAATGCGGATCGTGTCGCGATGGGTGTCCTTGGCCAGCACGCCGCGCTCCTTCAGCAGATCGCAGAAGCGATGCGCCCCGCCCGCGTCGGGGTTCAGCTCGACCGCCAGCATGAGGCCGCGGCCACGCACCTCGCGCACCACGTTGGAGCGGATATCGGCCAGTCCCGCTTTCAGATAGGCGCCCTGTTCCGCCGAGTTCTCGATCATGCCCTCCTCGACCAGCACTTTGACGGCGGCGCGCGCCACCGCGCAGGCCAGCGGATTGCCGCCGAAGGTCGAGCCGTGCTGGCCGGGTTTCAGGACACCGAGCACGGCGGAATTGGAGAGCACCGCCGAGACCGGATAGAAGCCGCCGGACAAGGCCTTGCCGATCAGCGTGACATCGGCCTCGATGCCTTCGTGCTGCTCGGCCAGCAGCGTGCCGGTGCGGCCGAGCCCGGTCTGGATCTCGTCCAGGACCAGCACGACATTGCCGGCCGTGCAGAGCTCGCGGACCTGAGCGAAATAACCGGAAGGCGGAATGATCACGCCGGCTTCGCCCTGGATCGGCTCGACCAGGAAGCCGACGGTATTGGGCGTGATGGCGGCTTCCAGCGCCGCGGCATCGCCGAAGGGGATGACGCGGAAGCCGGGCGCGAAGGGACCGAAACCGCCGCGCGCGGTCGGATCGGTGGAGAAGCCGACAATGCCAATGGTGCGGCCGTGGAAATTGTTGGCGCAGACGATGATCTCGGCGGCATTCTCCGGCACGCCCTTGACCTCGTAGCCCCATTTGCGCACCGCCTTGATGGCGGTTTCGACCGCCTCGGCGCCGCTGTTCATCGGCAGGATCTTGTGCGAGCCGGTCAGCGCCGCGAGCTCCTCGTAGAACAGCGCCAACTGGTCGTTGCGGAAAGCCCGCGAGGTGAGCGTCAGCCTTTGCGCCTGCTGGACCATGGCGGCCAGGATCTTCGGATGGCAATGGCCCTGATTGACGGCGGAATAGGCCGAAAGGCAGTCGAGATATCGGTTGCCGTCGACGTCGAAGACATAGACCCCCTCGCCGCGCGCCAGCACGACGTCGAGCGGCTGGTAATTGTGCGCGCCGAGCCTTGCTTCGGTGGCGATCAGGTCGGAACTGGACGGCCTCATGACGGTCTCCGCCGGGAGAGCTGATCATGACTAGATGTGTTGTGCCAGCGGTGTCGGCTAGACTGATCCGGTGACCAACCCATAGAGCACGCCAAGGCCCGAACAACCGGCGAGCACCGGGATCATGCCGATCTTGAAGCGGAACACGGCCAACATCGCGCCGAGCGTCAGGATCGCCGATGCGATGTTGATGGAGCTTGGGATCGGCACGTCGACGGTCATGCCCCATCCGCTCATTGTGCGCAGCTCCGCGAACAGCACGTGGAGGGCGAACCAGACGGCCAGGTTGAGGATCACGCCGACCACCGCCGCGGTGATCGCCGACAGCGCCGCGGACAGCGCCCTGTTGCTGCGCATCGTCTCCATGAACGGCGCGCCAAGGAAGATCCAGAGGAAGCAAGGCACGAAGGTCACCCAGGTGGTCAGCAGCCCCCCGAGCGTGCCGGCAACCAGCGGGTGGAGCGAGCCCGGCGCCCGATAGGCCCCCATGAAACCGACGAACTGGGTGACCATGATCAGCGGGCCCGGCGTCGTCTCGGCCATGCCGAGGCCGTCAAGCATCTCGCCAGGCTTGAGCCAGCCATAGTGGTCGACCGCCTGCTGCGCGACATAGGCCAGCACCGCATAGGCGCCGCCGAAGGTCACCATGGCCATCTTGGAGAAGAAGACGGCGATATCGGTGAAGACATGGCCTGGCCCGAGCAGCGCCAAGAGGCCGAGAACCGGCACGAGCCACAGGACGAGGAAGGCGGCGGCGATTTTCAGCGACCAACTGACCGGCGGGCGGGCGTGGGCGGGAACCGCTTCGCCGAGCGCGGTATCGATATCGGCGACCTGCCGGCCGCCGACCTTGCCATGGCCATTGGCCGCGAGGAATGGCGCCCAGCCCGCCTTGCCGCCGGCATAACCGATCAGGCCGGCGACCAGGATGACCAGAGGGAACGGCACCTGGAAGAAGAACAGCGCGGCAAAGGCCGCCGCCGCGAGCCCAACCATGACATTGTTCTTCAGTGCGCGCCGGCCGATGCGCAGAACCGCTTCCAGCACGACGGCCAGCACCGCCGCCTTCAGGCCGAAGAACAGCGCCTGAACCAGCCCGACATTGCCGAACAGGGCATAGATCCAGCTCAGCGCCATGATGGCGACGAGGCCCGGCAGCACGAACAGCGTGCCTGCCACCAGGCCGCCCTTGGTCTTGTGCAACAGCCAGCCGATATAGATCGCCAGCTGCTGGGCCTCCGGACCCGGCAACAGGGTGCAGTAGTTGAGCGCGTGCAGGAACCGGGTTTCGCCGATCCAGCGCTTTTCCTCGACGATGATCCGATGCATCACGGCGATCTGGCCGGCCGGACCACCAAAGCTGAGGAGGGCCACCCGCGCCCAGACCCGCACGGCCTCGCCGAAGGCAATGCCGTGGGCAGGCAGATCGGCTGTCTTGGCCGGTTTCACCGCGACGCCTTCGGCATTGGTCATGGCCCGATCCTTCTTTGTCAGCCGCGCCTGGCGCGGAAATATTGGTGCAGATTGTCGAACACCGCCGCCCCCTGGGCGATCCGCTGATCGTCATCCGCGCTGGCCATGGCGATGCCGGCGATCAGGCTTGCGATGCCGGTTGCCTCCTCGCGGCCGAATTTCGCGTCCTTCAGGTCGATGTCGTGGACGATCTCGGCGATCGCCTGAAGGGCCGGATCGGCGATGCCGGTGCGGGCCAGCAGAACCTCGAAGCTGCAACGGTCGCCCTCGTGGGTGATCTCGCCTTCGAACATGTCGAAGCGCAGTTCGCCCGGCTCCGGAACATAGCCTTTGCCCGGCACGAAGCGGATGACGGCTTGCGGGTCGATGAAGCGGCGGATCAGCCAGCTGCAGGCGATGCGGTCGACATGCACGTCGCGACGCGTCACCCAGGTCCGGCCCTTCAGCTCGGCGATCGGCGCGACCGCTCTCGGCGGGTCCTCGGTCATGGCCTCATCCTCCATAAGCCGGGCTTCAAGCCCGGCAAGCATCGCCTCGACCGCAAGGCGGCCCGTGGCGGCGAAAAAATCGATGGCCACGAGCTCGGCCAGCCGCTTGCGCAGGCGGTTGATCTGCGTCCGGGCGTCGGCACCGCCCTCGCCGCTCGCCTCGGCATCGCGCGTGGCTGAAAGCGCGCGCGCGTCCTGGGCGATCTCGGCGTAATCGGCATCGCGCGCCTTGTCGAACAGCGCCCGCGCCTGTGCATCCGTCAGGCCGTCGATCAATCGCGCCTCGCACAGCATGGCCTCGCCGCCGCCCGCGACGATCTCTTTCAGCAGCCATTCGAAATCTTCCTGCGTCTCGGCATTGGCGGGCAGCGCATAGACCGTGCTCTTCACCGCCACCGCGCCCAGCCCCTGCAGCCGGCGCCAGATCTTCACCCGGAAATAGGCCGGCTTGGTCGGCAATTGGTGGATCAGCAGGAGCCATCGTTGCTCCAAGAGGATGGTCGTCGCGTTCATGAGCACACCGTATCACGCGAATATTGAAATGCAACACTTGTATCATTTTTGATTCGAGCGTAGCTTTCGCCTCCTCTCGGGAAAGCCCAAGCGAGGATACGATGACCCATCGGATCATGCCCCTGCCCTTCAAGCCGCCGCGCCTCGACGGCCTCTCCGAGCGGCTGCTGGCGAGCCATTACGAGAACAATTACGGCGGAGCCGTCAGGCGCCTGAACGCCATCGAGCAGCGGCTCGGCGAAACCGACTGGAGCACGGCGCCGATCTTCGACATCAATGGCCTGAAGCGCGAGGAACTGGTCGCCGCCAATTCGGCGATCCTGCACGAAATCTATTTCGACGGGCTCGGCGGTTCCGGCGACGCCGAGGGCGATCTCGCCACCGCGCTGGAACGCGATTTCGGCAGCGTCGCGGCCTGGCGCGCTCAGTTCACGGCGGTCGCCAAGGCGCAGGCCGGCGGCTCCGGCTGGACCTTGCTGACCTGGTCGGAGCGCCATGACCGGCTGATGATCCAATGGGCGGCCGACCACACCAACTGCCTGGCCGGCGGCGTGCCGATCCTGGCGCTCGACATGTACGAACATGCCTATCACATCGATTTCGGCGCCAAGGCCGGCGCTTATGTCGATGCCTTCATGAAGAACATCCATTGGGAGCGCGTCGGCACCCGCCACGGGCGTGCGATCGCCCGCCAGGATGGCCGCCCGCCGATCCCGGATCCGGCTGCCCGCGGTGTGGCGGCCGAGGACCTGCGCGCCCGCCTGGAGCGGAAAGACGACGTCGTCGTGCTCGATGTCTGCCTGGCCGACGACATGGCCAAGCGCAGCGACATGGTGCCCGGTGCGTTGATCCGGGCGCCCGAGACGATCGCCGATTGGGCAGACGAACTGCCGAAGGACAAGCCGGTCGTCGTTTATTGCGTCTACGGCTTCCAGGTCAGCGGCCAGGCCGTCGCCGAATTGCGCCGCCGCGGCATCGATGCCAGCGCGCTGTCCGGCGGCATCGCCGCCTGGCACGCCATCGGCGCACCCACCGTTCCCCTGACGCTCAACCAGAAGGAGATGAGGTCATGAAATGGGTCACACGCGAACGTCCGGTCATCGACCGGATTGCCTGCCCCTGGCTGGTCGCCCGGTTCATCGACAAGCAGCCGGAATTCCTGTTCGTGCCGCCCGACCAGGTGATGCGGGTGGCAGCCGAGACCGGCGCCACGCCTTATGACGTGCCCGGGGTCGACTATACCCATGTCGACGACGGCTGCAGCTTCGACACCTTCGTCGCGAAGCACGGCCTCGAGCGCGATCCGGCCATCGTCACCATCGCGGCGATCGTCCGCGGCGCCGATACCGACCGGCACGACCTGACGCCGCAATCGGCCGGGCTCCTGGCGATCTCGATGGGCCTCCGCGACCTGACGCCGGATGACCAGGAGGTGCTCCGGCACGGCTTCGTCATCTATGACGCGCTCTACGCCTGGGCCTCGCGGCGCAAGGCCGAGACACATAACTGGCCACCGGTGATGAAGCCGAGCGCGGCTTAGGGCTCACGGCCCACGATCGATCACATGCCGGCCGAACAGGCTCGCCACCAGATCGACCAGCAACAGCGCGCTCTTGCCCCGGTCATCGAGGAAGGGATTGAGTTCGACCACGTCGAGCGAGCCGACCAGGCCGCAATCATGCAGGAGCTCCATCACCAGATGGGCCTCGCGATAGGTGGCGCCGCCCGGCACGGTGGTGCCGACGCCGGGCGCGAGCGAGGGATCGAGGAAGTCGACATCGAGGCTGACATGCAGCACGCCATTCGCTGCCTTCACCCGGTCGATGATCCTGCGGATCAGCACCGAGGCGCCGAATTCGTCGAGCAATCGCATGTCGACGACGTCGATGCCGCGCGCGCGCAGGAGCGCACGCTCGGCCCGGTCGACCGAACGGATGCCGAAGAGATGCAGGTTTTTCGGATCGACCAGGACGCGCCGCTCGTCGCCGAACAAGCCGTCAAGACCCGGTTCGCCGCACAGGAAGGCGGCCGACATGCCGTGCATATTGCCTGACGGCGAGGTTTCCGGCGTGTTGAAATCGGCATGGGCATCGAGCCAGAGCACGAAGAGCGGCCGGCCCTGGTCCTGCCAGTGCCGCGCCACGCCGGTGACCGAGCCCATGGAGAGCGAATGGTCGCCGCCGAGCACGATCGGCAGCCGGCCCTGCGCCAGAGCCGTCTCGGTCTCGCGCGCGATCAGCCGCGACCAGCCGGCAATGCGCGGCAGGTTCTTGGCGTTTCCCACGGCAAGCGTCAGCTCCGGCAGATCAGCCGGCAGCCGGAGATCGCCGAGATCGGCGACATCGTGGCCGAGATCGCGCAGCGTGCCGACAAGCCCCGCGGTGCGCAGCCCCGCCGGCCCCATCACGGCGCCGGCCTGGCCGGCGCCCTCCTCGATCGGTGCGCCGATCAGACTGAGCTGTCGCGCGCCTTGGTGCGATCCCATCTCATCCGGCTCCTTCATTCGGGCGACCGCCGCCAACCGCAGGCCGAGCGGCTCCGACTCATAGCAGAGTCGGGGCGTCTCCTTAGGACACCAGGCTGCCGCGGCCGGATGACGTCGCGGTGTCGCCGGCGCCAAAGGCCGGGCCAGCGTCGATGAATAGCGGCCGCGCCGGCCTGTTGCCGGTGTTTTGCCGCTCCTTTCCGGTGGATTGCGGCTTTCCCTCCCTGTTTTCCGTGGGCGAAGCGGGCTTAGCATCCGGCCCTGGGGCGCGCAGGCACGAATCCGGCCCGGCGCGCATGAGGGGAGCACATCATGGCGGACGGCTATTTTCCCAAATGGACCGAGAAGAGTTCGGGCACCATCATGCCCGACGAACGGCTGCCGGTCGGCCAGACCATCGTGGTCGGCCTGCAGCATGTGGTGGCGATGTTCGGCGCCACCGTGCTGGCGCCGATCCTGATGGGCTTCGACCCCAATCTGGCGATCCTGTTCTCCGGCATCGCCACGCTGATCTTCTTCGTCATCACCGGTGGCCGGGTGCCGAGCTATCTCGGCTCGTCCTTCGCCTTCATCGGCCCGGTGCTGGTGGCCACCGGCGCCGCCGTCGCCAGCGGTCCCAATCCCAATATCGGCGTGGCGCTCGGCGGCATCGTCGCCGCCGGCGCGATCTATACGGTGATCGGCCTGATCGTCATGGGCGTCGGCCATGCCTGGGTCGAAAAGGTCATGCCGCCGGTGGTGACCGGCGCGATCGTCGCGGCCATCGGCCTGGTGCTCGCGCCGATCGCCATCAACAGTGCCTCCGGCATCGGGCCGGGCAATGCCGAGGGCACCGGTTTCGCCCGGTTCATCGCGCTGGTCACGGTGGCGGCCGTCGGCCTGTTGGCGGTCCATGCCCCGGGCCTGTGGCGCCGGCTGCCGATCCTGCTCGGCGCGATCGCCGGCTATCTCGTCTATCTCGTGCTGGCCAATGGCTTCGGCATGGGCGCGCCGATCGATTTCTCCAAGGTCGGCCAGGCGGCCTGGCTCGGCATGCCGAATTTCGCGGCGCCGGTCTTCGACGCCCGGGCCATGGTGCTGATCGCGCCGGTGGCAATCATCCTGGTGGCCGAGAATCTCGGGCACCTCAAAGGCATCGCCGCCATGACCGGGCGCGACCTCGACCCCTATATCGGCCGCGCCTTCGTCGGCGACGGCGTCGCCACCATGCTGTCCGGTTCGGCCGGCGGCACCGGGGTGACCACCTATGCCGAGAACATGGGGGTGATGGCGGTCACCCGGATCTTCTCGACCTTGATGTTCGTCGCAGCCGCCCTGATCGCCATCCTGCTCGGCTTTTCGCCGAAGTTCGGCGCGCTGATCCTGACCATTCCGGGACCGGTGCTGGGCGGCCTGTCGATCGTGGTGTTCGGCCTGATCGCCGCCACCGCCGGCCGCATCTGGGTGGAGAACAAGGTCGATTTCTCCAACGCGCGCAACCTGATCACCGTGGCGGTGGCGCTGGTGCTGGGCGCCGGCAATTTCAAGCTGACGCTGGCCGGCTTCACGCTCGACGGCATCGGCACGGCGACCTTCGGCTGCATCATCCTCTACCACCTGCTGCGCGAGCCGAAGGCGGAGTGAGGGGGCAGCGGAACATAACCCTCTCCCGCGCAGACGCGGGCGAGGGTTGATGCGCGTAAACCCTCGCCCGCTTGCGGGAGAGGGTTACGTTCCCCGTTGCGTCCTCAATACAAGCCGCCGGTGCCGGTCGAGATCGCCCTGTTGGTCTCGGACGAAGGTCCGCGTCGCGGGCCGCCGCTGGCGAGCGCATCGCCGGGGTTGATCAGCTGATAGGAATCGGGCGGCGCGGTGCCCGGCTTGAACGCTTCGAGAATGGCGTTGCCCGAACCCGAGCCGGCGCGCAGGCCCGATTTCGGGTCGATGCGGATCAGCTTGATGCCGGTCGGCACGCGGAACGGCACGGCCGGCCGGTCGGCGAGCGCGACGCGCATGAAGTCGCGGAAGATCGGCGCCGCCATGACGCCGCCGGTGGAGCCATGGCCCATCGGCTTCGGCGTGTCGTAGCCAATATAGATGCCGACGGCGAGATCGGGCGAGAAGCCGACGAACCAGGCATCCTTTTCCTCGTTGGTGGTGCCGGTCTTGCCGGCGATCGGCTTGCCGAGCTCACGCACGGCGGTGCCGGTGCCGCGCAGAACCACGCCCTCCATCATCGAGGTGATCTGATAGGCGGTCATCGGGTCCAGCACCTGCTCGCGGCGGTCGATCAGGATCGGCTCGTCCTGGCGGGTCCAGCGCTCGGCGGTGCAGCCCTGGCACTGGCGGTCGTCATGGCGGAAAATGGTCTGGCCGGTGCGGTCCTGGATGCGGTCGATCAAGGTCGCGCGGATACGCCGGCCACCATTGGCGAACATCGAATAGCCCGCCACCATGCGCATCAGCGTGGTTTCGCCCGCGCCCAGCGCCATCGAGAGCACCGGCTGCATGTCGTCGTAAATGCCGAAACGCTTGGCATATTCGGCAATCAGCGGCATGCCGACGTCATTGGCGAGCCGGACCGTCATCACGTTGCGCGACATTTCAATGCCGAAGCGCAGGGTCTGCGGCCCGTAGAACCGGCCGGAATAGTTTTCCGGACGCCAGACCGAACCGTCGGACTGGGCGAGTTCGAACGGCGCGTCCAGCACGACGGTGGACGGCGTGTAGCCGTTGTCGAGGGCCGCCGCATAAACGAACGGCTTGAACGAGGAGCCCGGCTGGCGCCGCGCCTGCGTCGCGCGGTTGAACTGGCTCTGATCGAAGGAGAAGCCGCCGACCATGGCCAGCACGCGGCCGGTATAGGGGTCCATGGCGACCAGGCCGCCGGAAACCTCCGGCACCTGGCGCAGGCGGAACTGGCCGTCACGCCCGGCGATCGGCTCGACATAGACGACATCGCCCGGATTGAGCGCGCGATTGACCGCGCGCCGGGTCCAGCGGACACCATCGGCGGTCACCAGGCCGATCTGCCGGCCCGGCACGACCACGCCAGCCTGGTCGCGGCCGGGCTGGAGGCCAATGCGGGCATTGTCGGCCTGGGAATCGAGCACCACGGCGAGCTTCCAGCCGACATCGCTGACGGCGCGGATTTCGGCGAGCTTGATGCCCCAGTCGCCGCGGGTGTCCTCGATGCGGGTGACCGGACCGCGGAAACCGCGGGCTTCGTCATAACGGATGAGGCCGTTGGTCAGGATCTGGCGGGCCGCGACCTGCAGCTTCGGATCGAGCGTGGTGCGGATCGACAGGCCGCCTTCCAGGAGCTTCTTCTCGCCGAAGCGATCAGCCATCTCGCGCCGGACTTCTTCGGCGAAATAGTCGGCGGCGAAGGTCTGCTGGCGCGGCGAGCGCGGATTGATGGTCAAAGGCGACCGCTTGACGCGCTCGCCCTCTTCGGTCGAGACGACGCCGTCCTCGACCATGCGGCCGATGACATAGTTGCGCCGCTCGATGGCGCGGTCGCGGTTGCGGAACGGATGCAGCTGGGTCGGGCTCTTCGGCAGCGCCGCGAGATAGGCGGCCTCGGCCAGGGTGAGCTCGTGCACCGACTTGTCGAAATAGACCAGCGCGGCGGCGGCGATACCATAGGCGCCGTAGCCGGGCAGGACGAAGCCGAGATAGATCTCGTTCAGATAGAGCTCGAGGATCTGGTCCTTGGAGAAGGCCGATTCCATGCGCATGGCGATCAGCGCTTCGCGGATCTTGCGATCGACCGTCTGCTCGCCGGACAGGAGGAAGTTCTTCGCCACCTGCTGGGTGATGGTGGAGGCGCCCTGCGGCCGGCGACCCGAACCGCGATTGTTGAAATTGGTCAGCGCGGCGCGCGCGATGCCCATCACGTCGATGCCGTTATGGGAGTAGAAATTCTTGTCTTCCGCCGCCAGGAAGGCCTGCACCACCAGTTTCGGCACGGCCTGGATCGGCAGATAGAGCCGGCGCTCGCGGGCATATTCGGCCATCAGCTGGCCGTCCGCGGCGTGGACGCGGCTCATGATCGGCGGCTCGTAATTGCGCAGGGTGTTGTAGTCCGGCAACTCCTTCGTCACGGTCAGGATATAGACCGCCACGCCGGCCGCGCCGATGAGGAAGGCCACCGTGCCAAGGCCGAACGCCCAGCCGAAGAATCGGAGAATAAGTTTCATCCGGTCATTTCGTGCCCGACGGGCAGCGCCTCTCGTCCCCGTGGTACCGCCGCGAAGGAACCGGGGCCGGGGGTGCCCTGTCCTGACTGCCTCAAATCATACCACGTCGCCTCGCCCCTGACAGGCGCGAATGCCGCTGCGGGGCTTCCGGCCGACCGATGCCCCGCGACTGTGGCGCGGATGTGACCCGGACGTGACCGCGCCTCTTTAGCGATACTCGTCCCGCCGCGCTACTCTGGATCGGCGCTGCGCGGTCGCCGCGCTTTCTGGATTTATCTCTGCGCGGCTGGGCGCGCCACCGCCCGGCCGGCAAAGAACTGGTCGATCGCCTTGGTGACCGAATCGGCGGTCCGCTGGCGCCAGATCGCCGAGGTGAGCATTTCCACATCCTTGGCGCTGGAGACGAAGCCGAGCTCGACCAGAACCGAGGGGATGTCGTGGGCACGCAGCACCTGGAAGCCGGCCGAACGCAGAGGCAGGCGATGCATGCGGGTGGCGTGGCGCATTTCGCCGGCGAGCGTGCGGGCGAAATTGGCCGAGAACATGCGCGTTTCGCGGCGCGTCAGGTCGATCAGGATGTCGGCGATCTCGGAGGGCTCGTCCGACAGGTCGAGGCCGGCAATGGCGTCGGCCTTGTTCTCGCGCTCGGCGAGCCTGGCCGAATCGGCGTCGGAAGCCCGGTCCGACAGGGTGTAGACGGTGACGCCGCGGGCGTTGTCCTGGGCGCCACTGATCGAATCGGCATGGATCGAGACGAACAGCGCACCATTGTGCTCGCGCGCGATCCGCACCCGGTCGCCGAGCGGAATGAAGATGTCGCGGTCGCGGGTCATCACCACCCGGTAGCGTCCGGTGGCGTTGAGCTTGTCGCGCAGCACCCGGGCGAAATCGAGGATGATGGTCTTCTCCTCTTCGCCCGAGGCCGCCACCGCGCCCGGATCGATGCCGCCATGGCCGGGATCGATGATCACCACCGGCGGACCATCGGGCGCCGCGGTGCGGGTCGAGACACGCGGGCCGAAGCCCTCGCGATCGCCCCGGCGGGCGAGATTGGAGGTCGCCCGCTCGTTCTGGGCGCGCCGAAAGCCGTCGGCGTCGGTGCGCACGAGCTCGAGCACGACCTGCGGCGGCGCGCCGTCGCGGCCCTCGACCAGGTGGGCGCGCTCGATCAGCGCCGGCCCGGTCAGATCGACCACCACCCGTGACTTGCTGGGGGCGAACAGGCCGTAACGGAAGGCCTGGATCAGGCCGCGCGCGCCGGTGCCGGCGGTCTGCGCGGTGGAACGCGCGCCGGAATGCGCCCGCTGGTTGCCGATCTGGAAATTGACCTCGTCGAGATCGATGATCACCCGGTAGGGATCGGCGAGCGCGAAAGCCCTGATCTCGATATTGCGGGTGAGCTCGAACGACAGCCTGGTGCGGCCGCCATCGCCGGTGATGTGGGCGCCCGAGACCACCGCCGGCAAGATCGTCCGTGCCGCATGCGCCCGCGCCTCGCCGGCCCCGCCGTCGCGCGCGGCGGTCGAAGCAATCGCGCCGGTCGAAACCGGCTCGCTGGTCTCGGCACGCAGAGCTTCGCCCGCGAACAGCGTCGCGGCCAACAGAGCGCCAAGAAAACGGGAACCGGCCATGGCCCCTCGAAGGTCGGACGAGGCGGCGCCAGGACAACCAGCAAGGACCGCCAGGAGATGGGATAACCCATAGGGCCTCCCGGGTTAACTGCCCGTTAAGCATCCCCGGACAGCCGGCCCGGAAGCGTTGCCGGAAAGACACGAAACAGACCGTCGCCCTTCCCTGCCGGGGAAGCTCCGGCCGCCTCCGCGCGGCCGTCCGGCGGCTTGGACGCCGAATGCCGGGCACGGACCCGAATGTGTGGGAATTTGGCCACAGAACGGCCATGAAGGTGACCGGCCAAGGCCCGTTCACGACTTCGTGAACACCAGCCAAGCCAATGACTGGGCACGCTTAATTCCGACGATTCACCCTCATCACCGAGCGCCAAAGACAATGAGCCACCACGCAGAGAATGCCGCTCCCGGCGACAAGGCCCTTGCCGATGCCGGTGCCCGCGACAGCACCGATGTCAGCGCCAATGCCGGAGCGATGTCGCGCCGCCTGTTCCTCCTGGCCTCGCCCGCCGTGCTCGCCGGCTGCGTCACCGGCGGCGGCCCGATCGGCTCCTATGCCGGGCGCCAGGATGCCGGTGTCACCTTGCCGGCCATGGACACCTCCAATGTCGACCCGCGCTTCCTGCGCCAGGAAGTCGCCTATGCGACACGCGAGGTCGCCGGCACCATCGTGGTCAGGCCGAGCGAGCGGCATCTCTATTACGTGCTCGGCAATGGCAGGGCGATCCGCTACGGCGTCGGCGTCGGCCGCCAGGGCGCGCTCTGGCACGGCCGCGCCGCGGTCGGCCGCAAGGGCTCGTGGCCGAACTGGACGCCGACCGCCAACATGATCGCCTATGACCAGCGCAACGCGCGTTATGCCGGCGGCATGGCCGGCGGCATCGCCAACCCGCTCGGCGCCCGCGCGCTCTACCTCTATCGCGGCAGCCGGGACACCATGTACCGCCTGCACGGGACCAACGTGCCCTCGTCGATCGGCCAGGCCGTGTCGTCCGGCTGCATCCGCTTGTTCAACCACGACATTATCGATCTGCACGACCGCGCGCGGATCGGCACGCCCGTGGTGGTCATGGCCTGACGGACCGCGCCACGGTTTGTACGACGGCTACGCTTGCCAAGGTCGCACTTCCGCCGCTACATAGGTCATGACACGGTCATGCGGGTATGGAGCGGCGTGTCGATCGAAGGCAGCCGAAGGTTTCATTCCGTGGCCCCGATCCGAGCGCTCCCTGACCCCCGCACGCGTGGCGCCGTCTTCGGCGAGCCGCTGCCATGTCACCCTTAGCCGCGCCCCGTCCGGGGCCGCGTCGCACTTCGAAAGGGTCTCGCCCATGTCGGGATCGACGGCACAGCCGGGTTACAGGCGGACGGGAGATCTGATGATCGCCTGCTCATCCGCTGGCCCCGCCGTCGGCATTGCGACCAGGCTTGCACCCTCCCCTTCCACCGCAATGACGGCCGTGCGCCGGCGCCTTCACGGCGCCGCCCTGGCACTTTCTGCAGAGCGGGGCCCGACCGGGCCGGCGCTCGCGGCCGCCGTAAACTTCAAGAGCTCATCCGATGGCCAACAAGATGCTCATCGACGCCGCCCACCCGGAAGAAACCCGGGTCGTGGTGGTCCGTGGTAATCGTGTCGAGGAATTCGACTTCGAAAGCCAGTCACGCAAACAGCTGCGCGGCAATATCTATCTCGCCAAGGTAACGCGGGTCGAACCCTCGCTGCAGGCTGCCTTCATCGAATATGGCGGCAACCGGCACGGCTTCCTCGCCTTCTCGGAAATCCATCCCGACTATTACCAGATCCCGGTCGCCGACCGCGAAGCGCTGCTGGCGGAAGAAGCCCGCTCGCATCGTGACGACGACGACGAGGAAGGCGGCCGGAGCGAACGTGGCGGCCGCGGGGCCAAGGACGGCGGCCGCGATGGCGGCAGGCGCCGCCGGCGGCGCGGCGGTCCGCGCCCGCGCAACGAGGCCGCCGAAGCCAAGACCTCGGACGCAGTGACCGGTGACGCCGAGACCGACGAGGACGAGGCCGGCGCCGAAGGCCATGACGAGGCGCAGGACGACGGCCGCGACCGGCAAGACGACGACCGCGACGACCGGCAGAACGACGACGGCGGCGACGAGCCGCGCTCCGAGAGCCGCGACACCGAAGAGAACGGTGACGGCGACGGCGACGAACGCGGCAACGGCCATGTCGAGGAGGCACCGGCCGAAGAGGACGTGGTCGAATCGGTCGGCGCGGGCGACGCCTATGAGGACATGCCCGACCGCACCTTCCGGCCGCGCAAGCAGTACAAGATCCAGGAGGTGATCAAGCGCCGGCAGGTCATGCTGGTGCAGGTCGTCAAGGAAGAGCGCGGCAACAAGGGCGCGGCGCTGACCACCTATCTGTCGCTCGCCGGCCGCTATTCCGTGCTGATGCCGAACACCGCGCGCGGCGGCGGCATTTCGCGCAAGATCACCAATGCCGCCGACCGCAAGCGCCTGAAGTCGATCGCCGGCGACCTGGAAGTGCCGGACGGCATGGGCGTCATCCTGCGCACCGCCGGCGCCAACCGCACCAAGACCGAAGTCAAGCGCGACTTCGAATATCTCCTGCGCATGTGGGAGACGGTGCGCGAGGTGACCTTGAAGTCGAATGCGCCGACGCTGGTCTATGAAGAAGGCTCGCTGATCAAGCGCTCGATCCGCGATCTCTACAACAAGGACATCGAAGAGGTCCTGGTCGCCGGCGAGGAAGGCTACAAGGAAGCCAAGGACTTCATGCGCATGCTCATGCCGAGCCATGCCAAGAACGTGAAGTCTTATCGCGAGCCGCAGCCGCTGTTCGCCCGCTCGGGCGTCGAAGCCCAGCTCGACGCGATGTTCTCCAACACCGTGCAGCTGAAATCCGGCGGCTATATCGTCATCAACCCGACCGAAGCCCTAGTCGCCATCGACGTGAACTCGGGCCGCTCGACCCGCGAGCACAATATCGAGGACACGGCGCTGCGCACCAATGCGGAGGCCGCCGACGAGGTGGCGCGCCAGCTCAGGCTGCGCGACCTTGCCGGCCTGATCGTCGTCGACTTCATCGACATGGACGAGAACCGCAACAACCGGGCGGTCGAGAAGCGCATGAAGGATGCGCTGAAGAACGACCGGGCGCGGATCCAGGTTGGCCGCATCTCGCATTTCGGCCTCCTGGAAATGAGCCGCCAGCGCATCCGCACCGGCGTGCTTGAAAGCTCGACCGAGGTCTGCGCCACCTGCGGCGGCACCGGCCATGTCCGCTCGGTCTCCTCGGTTGCGCTGCACCTGCTGCGGTCGGTCGAGGAGCAATTGCTGCGCTCGGCCATGTATGACGTCGTCGTGCGCACCCGCACCGCGGTGGCGCTCTATGTGCTCAACAACAAGCGCGCCCACCTGCACGAACTGGAGAGCCGGTTCCGCGTCAGCGTCGACATCACCGCCGACGAGACGGTCAGCGGCCAGCACATGTTCGCCATCGAAAAGGGCGCGCAGGTCCATACCCATGAGACCGCCTACCGGCCGCCGGTGATCGCGCCGCTGCCGGTCGACCCGGACGATCTGATCGACGACGAGATCGAAGAGGACGACGAGGCCGAGGCCGAGGTGCAGACCAGCGCCGAGCCGCGCGAGCCGCGCGAGCCGCGTGGTGAGCAGCGTGCCGAGACCGAAGACGGCGAAAAGCGGCGTAAGCGCCGGCGCCGGCGGCGGCGCGGCCGTGGCGGCGAAGGCCGCGAAGACGGCGGACGCGATGAATTCGGCGCCGAGCGGCCGCATGTCGCGGGCCAGGCGAACGACGATCTCGATGCCGACGACGCCGAGGACGGCGATGATGAGGCCGGCGCCGAGGATCAGGCGCTGGAAGGTGCCGCCACCGACGATGCGAGCAGCGAAGGCCGCCGCCGCCGGCGCGGCCGTCGTGGCGGGCGCCGCAACCGGCGCGAGGACGAACCGGGCTTCGTGGCCGAAGGCGAGACCGAGGCCGGGACCGAAGCTGGCGCCGAGACGGGCGCGGACGAGGTCGGCGAACCTGCCGTCGTCGAGGCTCCGGTCGTGACCGCGGAACCGGCCGCCGAGGCCGAACCGAAACATGCCGGACGGCGCGGCCGGCCCCGTCGTGGCAAGGCTGCCGCGGCTGAAGAACTGGCCGCGAGCGAGGCAGCCGAAGGCGCGGCGACTGCGGAAGCGGCCCCGGCCGAAGCCGCTCCGGCGCCGGCGAAACCGGCGCGCCGCCGCCGGACACCGGCAGCCGATGTCGCTGCCGAGGCAGCGGCCGTTCCCGCCGACACCGTGGTTCAGGCTGAGCCGGCGGCGGCCCCCCCGGCGAGGCGCCGGCGCACGCCCGCGCCGGAACCGCTGGCCCAAGCCTCTGTCGAAACTCCTGCCGAAGCCCCTGTGGCAGCCCCGCCGACGCCGCCGGCCCTGCCGCCCATGGCCGCGCCGGTTGTCGCGCCAGTCGTGGCGCCGGTGGCCATGTCGGTGGCACCGGCGGCTGTCGAGGAGCCAGTGAAACGCCGTCGTACGCCCGACCCGGAACCGGTCGAGATCGTGCAATCGGCGACCCCGGCCGCGCCCCGGCGCGCCGGCTGGTGGAACCGCAAGGCCGAGGGCTGAGCCCTCCGCGAGGCTCGCTGAGAACAACGAACGGCCGGGGGCACCTCCGGCCGTTTTCGTTTGTCCCACAGGCGGTCCAGCCGGTTCGAATCGACGGCCGGAATCGGCCAGCGGAATCAACTGGAACCGATTCCCGCCCTGCCCGGTCCCGTCAGATGATTCCGTGCCGCTGCGTCAGCGCGAACAAAAGGCGAAACGGCCGCCGCAGAGCTGTCACAATCCAGCCACACTTCGCCACCCCCCACGCGATGTTGGGAATATCTCCCGCGGTTCCGCACATGACTGTGGAGAGCCGGCGAAGGGTTGGTGAATTTTTCCTTGGCGAATCTCCTCGGAATCTCCGACACTTGGCTCGCTGGTGCCAGCTCCCCCCTTAAAATTTGACCGCCCGACACCATATTTAGGGGTCTGTTTACCCATAGCCCCTATATCTTGACGACATGAAGGCATGCCGCTTACCTTGGAGTTCGGTTCGGCGGGTCTGTTCAAAGTTCTCGCCGCACCAAATCCCCAGACGGTTTCCAGGCTAACGTCGCGCGCCAGCGCCGCGTGGCGGGAGGAGTCTTTGCCATCCGATGGCGCGTTCCCTTGCCGGAGCGCTGCCCGCGGGCGGCGAAGTGTCGCCGCGACACCGTCCGGGAACGCGCCAAGCGCGACAAGAGTTAACCAGCGGACCGGTTCTCCCCTGTGGAGAGCGGGGATGGTGGGTGAAGGCGGCAAAAGGGTCCGGCAGAACCGGACCGACGCAGGTCCAGGGCATGGACCGCGGGGCGGCTCGGGAGCACAATTCCCGGCCAGGACATGAAGGACGAAGACGATGCGCATCGAACGGCGATACACCAAGGCGGGCCAGTCGCCCTATGCAGACATCGCGTTCCGTGCGGCCACGTCCGAGATCCGCAATCCGGACGGTTCGATCGTGTTCCGGCAGGCCGACATCTCGGTGCCCGAGGCCTGGAGCCAGGTTGCGGCCGACATTCTCGCGCAGAAATACTTCCGCAAGGCCGGCGTGCCGGCGCGCATGAAGAAGGTCGAGGAAAATTCGGTCCCGTCCTGGCTGTGGCGCTCGGCCCCCGACGAGAAGGCCATGAAGGAACTGCCGGAGAAGGAACGCTGGACCGGCGAGACCTCGTCGACCCAGGTGTTCGACCGGCTGGCCGGCACCTGGACCTATTGGGGCTGGAAGGGCGGCTATTTCGAAGCGGAAGCCGATGCCCAGGCTTTCTTCGATGAACTGCGCTACATGCTCGCCCTGCAGATGGTGGCGCCCAATTCGCCGCAATGGTTCAACACCGGCCTGCACTGGGCCTATGGCATCGACGGCCCCGGCCAGGGCCACTATTACGTCGATTTCGAAACCGGCAAGCTGACCAAGTCCAAGTCGGCTTACGAGCATCCGCAGCCGCATGCCTGTTTCATCCAGTCGGTCGCCGACGACCTCGTCAACGAGGGCGGCATCATGGACCTGTGGGTGCGCGAGGCGCGCCTGTTCAAATATGGCTCGGGCACCGGCTCCAACTTCTCCTATCTGCGCGGCGAAGGCGAAAAGCTCGCCGGTGGCGGCCGTTCGTCCGGCCTGATGAGCTTCCTGAAGATCGGCGACCGGGCCGCCGGCGCGATCAAGTCGGGCGGCACCACGCGCCGCGCCGCCAAGATGGTGGTGGTCGACGTCGATCACCCTGATATCGAGGCCTATATCGACTGGAAGGTGATCGAGGAGCAGAAGGTCGCGAGCCTGGTCACTGGCTCGAAGATCAATGCCAAGCACCTCAAGGCCATCATGAAGGCCTGCGTCAATTGCGAAGGCGCCGATGGCGAGCGCCTGGACGGCTGTTTCGACCCGGCGATGAACCCGGCGCTGAAGCGCGAGATCAAGGCCGCCCGCAAGTCGATGGTGCCCGACAATTACATCAAGCGGGTGATCCAGTTCGCCCGCCAGGGCTATACCGATATCGATTTCCCGACCTATGACACCGACTGGGATTCGGATGCCTACCTGACGGTGGCCGGCCAGAACTCCAACAATTCGGTGTCGCTGAAGGACGACTTCCTGCGCGCCGTGGAGACCGATGGCGACTGGAACCTGACGGCGCGCATCACCGGCAAGCCGATCAAGACGCTGAAGGCCCGCGACCTCTGGGAAAAGATCGGCCACGCCGCCTGGGCCTCCGCCGACCCGGGGCTGCATTTCAACACCACGATGAACGACTGGCACACCTGCCCCGCCGCCGGCCCGATCCGCGCGTCGAACCCGTGCTCGGAATATATGTTCCTCGACGACACCGCCTGCAATCTGGCGTCTGCCAACCTGTTGCAGTTCTACGATGCCAAGGCCAAGCAGTTCGACATCGACGGCTACGAGCATCTCTGCCGGCTGTGGTCGGTGGTGCTCGAGATCTCGGTGCTGATGGCGCAATTCCCGTCGCGCCAGATCGCCGAATTGTCCTACGAATACCGCACCCTCGGCCTGGGTTACGCCAATATCGGCGGCCTGTTGATGACCATGGGCATTCCCTATGACAGCGACCGGGGCCGCGCGCTCGCCGGCGCGCTGACCGCGGTCATGACCGGCATCGCCTACAAGACCTCGGCCGAAATGGCCGGCGAACTCGGCACCTTCCCCGGTTATGCGCCGAACCGCGAGCACATGCTCCGGGTCATCCGCAACCATCGCCGCGCCGCCCATGGCGAGACCGCGGGTTACGAGAGCCTGGCGGTCAACCCGGTGGCGCTCGACCACGCCAATTGCCCGGATCCGGAAATCGTCGCCCGCGCCAAGAAGGCCTGGGACGATGCGCTGGCGCTCGGCGAAATCAACGGCTATCGCAATGCCCAGGTCTCGGTGATCGCGCCGACCGGCACGATCGGCCTGGTGATGGATTGCGACACCACCGGCATCGAGCCCGACTTCGCCCTGGTGAAGTTCAAGAAGCTCGCCGGCGGCGGCTATTTCAAGATCATCAACCAGGCGGTGCCGGCGGCGCTGCGCACGCTCGGCTACTCCGAAGCCGATATCGCGGAGATGGAGGCCTATGCGGTCGGCCATGGCACGCTGAAGCAGGCGCCCGCCATCAATACCGGCTCGCTGAAGGCCAAGGGCTTCACCGATGCGGCGATCGCCAAGGCCGAAGCGCAGTTGAAGACCGCCTTCGACATCAAGTTCGTGTTCAACAAGTGGACGCTGGGTGAAGACTTCCTGGTCAGGACGCTGGGCATTCCGGCCGACGAGATCAATGCGCCGGGCTTCGAACTGCTGACCCGCGTCGGCTTCTCGAAAAAGGATATCGAGACCGCCAACGAGCATGTCTGCGGCGCCATGACGCTGGAAGGCGCGCCGCACCTGAAGCTCGAGCATTATGCGGTGTTCGACTGCGCCAACCCCTGCGGCCGCAAGGGCAAGCGCTACCTCTCGGTGGAAAGCCATATCCACATGATGGCGGCGGCCCAGCCGTTCATCTCGGGCGCCATTTCCAAGACCATCAACATGCCGAACGAAGCGACCGTCGACGACTGCAAGTCGGCCTATATGCTGTCGTGGAAGCTGGCGCTGAAGGCCAATGCGCTCTACCGCGACGGCTCCAAGCTGTCGCAGCCGCTGAACTCGCAGCTGATCGAGGACGAGGACGACGAGGACGGCGTCGAGGAGTTCCTGGAAAAGCCGCAGGCCGCGCGCGCAGCAGCCCTCGCCGAGCGCATCGTCGAGAAGGTGGTCGAGCGTGTCCAGGTGATCCGCGACCGCGAGAAGATGCCCGACCGCCGCAAGGGTTATACCCAGAAGGCGGTGGTCGGCGGCCACAAGGTCTATCTGCGCACCGGCGAATATGACGACGGCCGCATCGGCGAGATCTTCATCGACATGCACAAGGAGGGCGCGGCGCTTCGCTCGCTGCTCAACAACTTCGCCATCGCCATCTCGCTCGGCCTGCAATATGGCGTGCCGCTGGACGAATATGTCGACGCCTTCACCTTCACCCGCTTCGAGCCGGCGGGCCCGGTGCAGGGCAATGACACGATCAAATATGCCACCTCGATCCTCGACTACGTGTTCCGCGAACTGGCGGTGAGCTATCTCGGCCGCTTCGACCTCGGCCATGTCGATCCGGGCGAAAGCCGCTACGACGCACTCGGCACCGGGGCTGCCGAAGGCACCAAGAGCGTGCTGTCCAAGGGCCTGGTGCGCGGCAAGACCGACAAGTTCACGCTGGTCTCGGCCAATTCCGGCCCGACGCCGGCGCTGACGCCGGGCTCGCTCGCCAATGACAGCCGCACCTCCGGCACTGTGGTGACCATGCGCACGCAAGGCGCCAACGCGCTGAAGGAAGAGGTGGCGGCCGCCGTCTCGCCAGCGCTCGGCGCCCTGTTCGACCAGGCCCCGGCGCCGGCCGCCAATGCCGAACGGACCACCGCCGACCGGCGGGCGGAAGCCAAGCTCCGCGGTTATGTCGGCGACGCCTGCCCGGAGTGCTCGAACTTCACCATGGTGCGCAATGGCACCTGCCTGAAGTGCGACACCTGCGGGTCGACGACGGGCTGCAGCTGAGGGGCTTTCGAGCTGGTTCGTGTGGCGTGCCCAAAAGTCACGCCGCAATTTCCCAAAGTCGCGCCGCAATTGGAACCAAAGTCACGGTTTCTGCGGGGCCATAGGTAGCGCGACACCGTTAATGCGAACCGCCGCCGGCTCATGCCAGCGGCGGTTTTCTTGTTTGTTACCGAACTCACACTCACCCTGAATACGGGTTCTCTAACGCTATCGAGGGAACTCGGAAGAGTTTTACGGAAAGCGTCTAAAGACATCTAAGATCTGAGTGAGCCCTGGGTAATGCGGGTAAGGCCCATGTCGCGCCTTCTCAAGATTGCTGGCTGGAGTGGCGATAAGCGCGGCAATGTTGTCTTCGTTCATGGGCTCGGCGGCCACCCCTACGACACCTGGCGGAGGAAGCACGATAACTCCACCTTCTGGCCGCTCTGGTTGGCAAAGGATGTGCCGGGTCTAGCGGTCTATTCCCTTGGCTATGTATCGCCGCCGACGAATTGGCTCGGAACAGCCATGCCGCTCCTTGATGAAGCGGCTCACGCCTTGCGAGTCCTGCTCAACAGTGACGAACTCAGAACAGGACCAATCACTTTCATTTGTCACAGCTTGGGCGGCCTCATCGTCAAAAGCGTTCTTCGCTCAGCGAACGAACAGAAGGGCGACCCTGCAATTGCAGATTTCTGGCCTGCTGCCGGTTTCGTGGACACGTTCCTAAGCTAAATTCGCTTGGTTTTCGAACTCCATCGGACTGAGATAGCCGAGCGTCGAATGACGCCGGCGTGGATTGTAGAAGCGCTCGATGTAATCGAACACGTCAGCCTTGGCCTGATCGCGCGTGCGGTAGACCTTGCGAGCCGTCCGCTCGGTCTTGAGCGAGGAGAAGAAGCTCTCCATTGCGGCATTATCCCAGACGTTTCCGGAGCGGCTCATCGAACAGATGACGCCATTATCGGCCATCAGACGCTGGAACGGCGCGCTGGTGTATTGGGCGGATTCAAACGGTCGTCGCAACACTCTGAAGTTGGAGGTTGCGATGAGCATCCGAAAGCGGCGATCGGCACGGTCTGGACGAGCGCCATTACCTTCACCAGGACGGCCGCCTTTGGCGGGGCGCGATGAACAGATTCGATTCTGGCGGGCGATCGCCGCGGGGCTGAGCAGCGAAGATGCTGCTCTCGAAGCCGGAGTGTCGCAGCCTGTAGGAACCAGATGGTTCCGAAAGGCGGGCGGTATGCCACCAGCAATGTTCAGATCCTCGGCAAAGCCGCCTGGTCGTTACCTGTCATTGGTGGAGCGTGAAGAGGTCGCACTTCTTAGGGTGCAGGGCCATTCCATGCAGGAGATCGGGCGCCGCCTGAGGCGAGCCGCCTCGACAATCTCCCGTGAACTGCGGCGCAACGCAGCCACGCGCAGCGGCGGGTTGGAGTATCGGGCGACGACTGCCCAGTGGCATGCGGATCGATCGGCCCGTCGGCCCAAACCGACCAAGCTTGCGCTCAACACAACCTTGCGCACCTATGTGGAGGAGAGACTTGCCGGCGTCGTCGTGGCTCCGAGCGGCGTTTCCGTTCCAGGTCCTGCCGTTCCGTGGAAGGGCCGCCGGCATGGCCCGCGAAAGGATCGGCGATGGGCAAGGGCCTGGAGTCCGGAGCAGATTGCCCGGCGCTTGCCGATCGACTTCCCGGACGACAAGACGATGCGTATCAGCCACGAAGCCATCTATCAGGCCCTCTTCGTTCAGGGCCGGGGGGTGCTGCGCCGCGAACTGACGGCCTGCTTGCGAACAGGACGCGTGTTGCGGGTGCCAAGGGCGCGCGTCCGCAGGCGAGGCAAGGGCTTTGTCTCGCCCGAGATCATGATCAGTCAACGCCCCGTCGAAGCAGCCGATCGAGCGGTGCCTGGCCACTGGGAGGGAGACCTCATCCTCGGTCTTGGCAGCT
This sequence comes from Phreatobacter stygius, assembly GCF_005144885.1. Taxonomy (NCBI): domain Bacteria; kingdom Pseudomonadati; phylum Pseudomonadota; class Alphaproteobacteria; order Hyphomicrobiales; family Phreatobacteraceae; genus Phreatobacter; species Phreatobacter stygius. The sequence continues at coordinate 5,865,546 of NZ_CP039690.1, read as the reverse complement.
CGGCGATCGGCACGCTGGTCGAGCGCACAACGCGCTTCACGATGCTGCTGCATCTGCCCCGCCTCGCGGGGCACGGCGAAGCTCCTCGCACGAAGAACGGGCCAGCGCTCGCGGGACACGGAGCTGAGGCCGTGCGCGATGCGATCGCGCGCACCATCATCACCTTGCCCGAAGAACTGCGTCGCTCGCTGACGTGGGATCAGGGAGCCGAAATGGCCCAGCACGATCGTCTCAAAATCGATGCGGGTGTCCAGGTCTACTTCTGCGATCCGCAAAGCCCATGGCAGCGCGGCACCAACGAGAACACCAATGGGCTGCTGCGTCAGTACTTCCCGAAAGGCACCGACCTGAGCATCCACAGCGCCGATGAGATTGCCGCCGTGGCAGCGGTCCTCAATGCCCGACCGAGAAAGACGCTGGGCTGGAAAACGCCGGCAGAGGCGCTTGACGCGTTACTGCCATGAGTGAACACAATCGGTGTTGCGACGACCGTTTGAATCCGCCTTGGCTGCCCCGGTCGGAATGATGCAGCAGGGCGTCGGGCTTGCCCCGGCGCCAGATCGCCATCATGAGCGCATCGGTGACGAGTTGGGCCATCATCGACGCGTTCATGGACCAGCCAACCACCCGCCGCGAGAAGAGGTCGACAACCGCGGCCACGTAGAGCCAGCCTTCGGCCGTCCAGACATAGGTGAAGTCTGCCACCCACTTCTGGTTCGGCGCCGATGCCTGGAACTGGCGATCGAGCAGGTTTGACGCGATGCCGACGCTGACCCGCTCCCCCGTATCAGGGGGAAGGCCACGGCGCCGCGGCCGAGCGCGAAGAGCTTGACCGTGCATCAGACGTTCGATCCGGTGGAGCCCGCAGGAAACGCCATCGGCGAGAACGTCATGCCAGACCCGGCGAGCACCATAGGTTCTGTCGCTGGCAACGAAGCTCGCTCGCACCTTCGCGCCGATCGCCTCATCGTCCTTGGCCCGCTGGCTCGGGGACCTTGTGAGCCAGGCGTAGAAGCCAGAACGCGAGACCCCGAGCGCCTCACACAACCATGCCGTCGGCCAGATCCCCCGATGTTTCGCAACGAACCCGAATTTCATATCGAGTCCTTCGCGAAGTAGGCCGCGGCTTTTTTTAGGATATCTCGTTCGGCCTTGAGCTTGGCAACCTCGCGTCTCAGCCGCTCGATCTCCAACTGCTCGGGCTTCATCTGTCCCTGGCCGGGGAACGCTTGCTGTGGGTCGGCCACAAAATCCTTGGCCCATTTGCGCAGCACGTTCTCATGCACATCCAGGTCGCGCGCCGCTTGCGCGACCGCAACCCCGCGCTCCTTGAGGTCATGTCCCGTAGCGTGGTGTAGCTGGCGCAAGGCCCCACGATCGCCGGCATAGGCCGGGCTGGTCAGGCTGCGACGGCTGGCAGGCCGACACTAGGATCATCGCTCAGGCCGGCCATGGTTTCCAGGGTCATGTAGCGGGCCCGCTGGACGGCCCATTCATCGTTCTGTTCGAGCAGGATCGCGCCGACGAGCCGGGCGATGGCGGCCTCGTTGGGGAAGATGCCGACCACCTCGGTCCTGCGCTTGATCTCGCCGTTGACGCGCTCCAGCGGATTGGTGCTGTGGAGCTTCGCCCGATGTTGCGTCGGGAAGGTCATATAGGCCAGCACGTCGGTCTCGGCGGTATCCATCAGAGCCGCCAGTTTCGGCACCGTTGGCCTGAGCTGGTCGGCGACCCGGCGCCATTGCTGGCTGGCGGCCGTTGCATTGTCTTGGGCGAAAGCGGTGGCGATGAAGGCTGAGACAACGCGCCGCCCGCTGCGGCCGGCATGGGCGAGCGCATTCCTCATGAAGTGCACGCGGCAGCGCTGCCAGGTCGCGGTGAGCACCTTGGAGACCGCCGCCTTGATGCCTTCGTGGCTGTCGGAGACGACGAGTTTTACGCCGCGCAGGCCGCGTCTGGCCAGTTTGCGCAAGAACGCCGTCCAGAAGGTCTCTGCCTCGGAGGGGCCGATATCCATGCCCAGCACCTCGCGCCGACCGTCGCCGCTTACACCGACCGCCACGATCACCGCCACCGAGACGATCCGGCCGGCCTGGCGGACCTTCACATAGGTCGCGTCGATCCACAGATAGGGCCAGTCGCCCTCGATCGGCCGGTCGAGGAAGGCATGGACGCGCTGGTCGATTTCCTCGCAGAGCCGGCTGACTTGGCTCTTCGAGATGCCGCTCATGCCCATCGCCTTGACCAGGTCATCGACCGAGCGGGTCGAGATGCCCTGGATGTAAGCCTCCTGGATCACCGCGGTCAGCGCCTTCTCGGCCAGCCGGCGCGGCTCCAGAAAGCCCGGAAAGTAGGAGCCTTTGCGTAGCCTCGGGATGCGCAGCTCGACCGTGCCGGCGCGGGTCTCCCAATCCCGCTCGCGATAGCCATTGCGCTGGGCCAGGCGGTCCGGGCTCTTCTCGCCGAAGCCGGCGCCGGCAAGGCCGCTGACCTCGAGCTCCATCAGCCGCCCGGCGGCAAAGCCGATCATCTCGCGCAGCAAATCGGCGTCGGGGCTCTTCTCCAGCAGCCCGCGCAGGTTCATCATCTCGTCGGTCATCGGTGGATCTCTCGGTTCGGGGTTGGTCGTCGCAACCCAAACCTAACCGGCAACCGCCGATGACCACCCGTCAGTTACACCACCAGTCGGGACACGACCCTCCTTGATCAGCTTCACAGCCTCGAGCTTGAACTCCCGGCTGAACTTTCGTCGTTGCATAGGCCACCTCCGGCTTCACAGTTGACACCCAAACTCGGTGTCCGTGAAACCGGCAGCAGGCCAATATGACCTTCCCGACGCAGCATCGGGCGAAGCTCCACAGCACCAATCCGTTGGAGCGCGTCAACGGCGAGATCAAGCGCAGGACCGAGGTGGTCGGCATCTTCCCCAACGAGGCCGCCATCGCCCGGCTCGTCGGCGCGATCCTGCTCGAACAGAACGATGAATGGGCCGTCCAGCGGGCCCGCTACATGACCCTGGAAACCATGGCCGGCCTGAACGATGATCCTAGTGTCGGCCTGCCAGCCGTGGCAGCCTGACCAGCCCGGCCTATGCCGGTGATCGTGGGGCCTTGCGCCAGCTACACCACGCTACGGGACATGACCGCTCATTTCTGCCTGAATACACAACAGTCAGCGATATCTCCGGACGGGGCAACACCCACGCTCATCGCCTACTTCTTCTGCCAGGCGCGCCGGGATGCGCCTTCTGGGCCCTGCGGCTCAAGTTTGCTTCCAATGCGGCAAAACTTTCCGGTCAAAGCCCCTTTAGAACCGCTTGTTTGAGGCAAAACTATAGTTCCACTTTTCAAACATTGCGGCGTGCCCGAAAGGCGCGCCGCAATTTCCCAAAGTCGCACCGCAACTGGAACCGAAGTCAGGGTTTAGGCGGCATCATAGGTAAACCGGTTGCCAGATAAGATCAGTAGATCTATTTTACAACCGGTTGTATAATACAATCAGAACTGCGGATGCGTCGCGTGAGAACAGGAAGCGACATGGCTAAGCTCGTGTTCGGAATGAACCAGTCCCTGGACGGCTACGTCGACCATATGGCGTTTGCGCCAAGCCCCATGCTCTTCCGCCACTTCATCGCGGAGGCTCAGGGGCAGGCGGGCAGTGTCTACGGTCGTCAAATGTATGAGATCATGCGTTACTGGGACGACGATCATCCTGAATGGGATGCAGAGCGACACGCCTTCGCGGCGGCGTGGCGGAACCAGCCGAAATGGGTCGTCTCGCGCTCGTTGAAGTCGGTCGGCCCCAACGCCAGGCTTGTTAAGGATGATCTTGAGGGAGCGATCCGTGAGCTGAAGGCCGAGCGCGCCGGGGAGATCGAAGTTGCTGGCCCGGACTTGGCGCAAAGCCTCACCGAACTTGGCCTGATCGATGAGTATCGAATCTACCTGCACCCCGTCGTGCTTGGTCACGGCAAGCCATATTTCGCCGGCCCCCGGCCGCCGCTCCGCCTCATGACCAATGATCGGATTGGCGAGGATGTGATCAGGTTGACCTACGTTCCTGCTTAATCTCGTGACCCGCCGGATTCTGTTGGGCTCAGATGGCCGATTTACGAGCGGGCCTTCTTGTCCCCCTTCCTTCTCATTGAAATCCGCCAGTTCTGACGCTATATTGCGTCACAATGACTGGCATTTGGAACGGAGTTGAGAGTCATGGGCCTCGCCCAGTATGCGGACAATGGTCTCTTCGCCCCGCGCAAGATCGCGGAGGCTCTCCGCACCACCAGCGAAGAGATCGCCCGCACGGCCGGGCTCGGCAAAGACGCCGTCCAGCGCAAGGATCGGGTTCAGTCCGACAGGACGCAACGGCGCCTGCGGGAGATGATCGAGGTCATCAACAAGGTTGAGCCGCGCTTTGGATCCGCGCTCATGGCCTATGCCTGGTATCGCTCCGAACCGCTGGCGGGCTTCTCCGGCCAGACCGCAATGCAGCTCGTTCGCAGCGGACGCAACGACGAGGTGCTCGACTATATCGACGCGGTCGACGCCGGCGTCCACGCCTGACCGTGCCGCTCCGCCACGAAGGAAAACTCTACCGGGCGCTGAACCCAATCTATGCGCGCGAGCCGCTGTCGGGACGCGGCGCCGCGCTCTACGGAGGACGCTTCAATCCAAAGGGCACGGCGGCGCTCTACACGTCGCTTTCGGTGATGACAGCCCTAAGGGAAGCCAACCAGGTCGGCAACCTTCAGCCGACGACACTGGTCTGTTATGACACCCAGGTCGAGAACATCTTCGATTGCCGCGACGAGACCGCGCTCGCGGCCGAAGGAGTGGATGCCGCCGCGCTCGCGGACGACACTTGGCGCGACCAGATGAAGGCCAGTGGCGAAGCGAGAACCCAGGCCTTCGCGCGGCGGCTCATCGCCGCCGGCTACAATGGTCTGCTGGTGAGAAGCTACGCTCCGGGCTCGACTGCTGAAGACCTCAACCTCGTGCTTTGGAGATGGGGCAAGGACGCCCCGGCTCGTCTCGTTCTGATCGACGATGAGAACCGTCTGTCACGATAGAAGCGTCACGCTGTGATGCCGGCGAACACGGACTCCCACGCAAGCGCGGGCGAGGGTTGACGCGCGGTCCGTCACGGCAATTGCCGGCTCGACGGATCAAATTCCGGCCGAAGCGCCAGAGCTTCAACCGATGGATCCTTGCCCGGCAAAATAATGCGATAGGCAAGGTCCGTCGTCCGACCGAGTCCGAAGGGCCCGCGCGCGGATGCGACACCCTCGGCTTCGAGCCCCGGGATGACCCGCCGCAGCCGATCGAGAGCCTCGGGATCCGCCTCATTCCAGACAACCAGAGCGCCGTTCCTGGAGACTGCGTCGGCGTCAAGTCCCGGGGAAATCACCGGGTTTCCGTCGAACAGGAGCAAGGGTTGGTCTGCCGCGTAGAAGGCGATGTTTCCGGCGTGCCACCGATCTCCGATGACGATCCGCAGGGGCATGGACGTCCTTGCCCGCCAGCGGTTTTGCAACGCGTCGGCCAATTGCACGGCAGGATAGAGCGTCGGGACATGGGCGGCGCCCATTCCAAGCCGCACCAGGTGATGACCTGCGTTCGCGAGCGGCAGACCGATGAGGATGGCGACTATCAGCGCGGCGCCGAGACGCAAACGTCCGAGACGCAATAGCGGGCCAGCCAAGCCGATCGCCGCGATGCCGGAGAACGCGAAGAGCGCTGTCCCGCGCCCCTGGCGGAATTCGCCACCCACCGCGAAGTTCGTCAGAACGGCAATCGTGATCGGGGCGAAGGCCATGAGCAGGATGACGAAACGCTCTCGCTCGGGAACATCGTCGCCTTCAACAACGATCTCCGCGCGCGGACGCCAGTTGCCCAAGCCAAGGCAAATGCCGACGAGGAGAAAAATACCGGCATGTTCGACGATCTGGGCGCCCAGGAACTTGCCGCAGAACCACAGGCGCATCGCCATGCTCTCGGCTTTCGTCCCGTGAGAAAACGCATGCGAGAGCGACGAGAAGCCCGTGTCGGCCATCCACCACAGATGCGGCGAAACGAGGCCTATCCCGAAGGTGAGCGCCAGCCAGAATTCCTTCCGACGAAGCTCCTTTCGCCCCTCCGGCATTGCCAGCGTCAGCCCGCCGAGGACGCCGACAAGCAGAAGGCCAATGTATTTCGCGTAGACCGAAGCGGCGACGGTTACCGCCAGCGCAAACCAGGCAAGGGGGCGACGGTGCATGACCGCGCGCCACCACCACAACCCGGTCAGCGCCCAGAGCGGCGCAGACAGCGTGTCCGGCGTAAAAGTCGCCATCGCGGGACCGTAATAATGCACGCCGGCAAGCGTCAAAATGGCGGCGAGCACACCGCGGGCCTCGCCCAGAATTTCGATCGCGAGCTTCAGAACCGCCCAGAGCGTCACCGCAACGCAAAGCTGGGCATAGAGATAGGCGAGCCACGGTGCATTCGGCGCCATCTGCTCGGATAGGCCGAGAATCCAGGCCTGCAGCGGCGGATGCTTGGAATAACCCCATTGAAGGCTGCGCCCCCAGAGAAACCCCTCGACCGTGTCGCGTGGAGGCGTGAGGAAGCCAAAGGTCGGCGCAAGAAAGGCGACGAGGCAATGCAGCGTGACGAGACCCCAGAACAGTGAAACGCCATGGCGGACGAGCCATGGCCCGCCCACCCTTGGCGCTGGCCCATGGGTGCCGCCGCCCCGAACGTCCGAAGCGGAAGTCGCGGCCGTCGGCCGGTCGCGAAAGCGCATGAAGTCCCGCCACTTCGCGGAGGAGCGATCTGTGAGCGCGCGCAGCATCAAATTCACCACGGGATTTCCTTGGCTTTGCCGGGGATGGGGAATGAGGCGACCGGCTTCGCGGCCAATGCGGCGATCGACACGCCGTCCCCTGTCCGACAGAGGCAGTCGATCAGCGGCGGCCGGCGCATCGACCATCGTGCGGTCGCCCGCTTCGGCGCCGTTCCGGCGACCGAGACGCGGCCGGGCGCGGCATCAAAAAGGCGGAGAGCACGTCATGCCGCTTCCCGAAGACCAGCCTGAAAGATCAGCCAGGCCGGCCTGACCGAGGTCGGCTCGAGGCTCGGGCGCAGTGCCGCGTCGCGGATCGTCTACGGTGCGGGTGCCGCGGGTGCCCCTTTGTCGGTCCAGCCTGGAGGAAGTCCAAGCGCTCCCCCCATGAAGCCTGCGACACCCGGCGATCGTCCGAACGCTTCACAGGCCGGACTGCTCGGCGCCCCGCCAAATGACGTTCTGATGCCGTGAGCAGAGGGGAATGACGGCAGCTTGCCGAAGGGGGTGCTTCCGGTGACCAGCAATTTGCTGAAATCAGAGCCGAAGTCCGATGCCAATCCATAGGCATCGCCTTCGACAGACATGCGCCCGGACCCTCCGAGGACGCCGGCTCCGCGTGCCCAGATCATCGCAGCCCTTTGATGGCCCGCCAGGTCGCGCGCTTCGGCTTCGAGACTGAGGCTCCCCATTCCGATCGGGATGCGCGGCACGGGAACGGGAATGCCGGGAAGCAGGATTGTCTTGGCTATGGCCGCGCCCCTCGAAGCCCCGACCGCGACCGGGTCCGTCGGCGTCACGTGGGTCACGACCGCGCGAACGGTCAAATCGGCCGGCTGCGTCGGCCCGACGACCTGAAATCGCTCGCTGAGGCCGGCGCAGAGCGCCCTGTCGACCGCGTTGGCGACCAGGCGGCGCTGCTCGACAGTCAACGGAACCCCGGTTGTTCCGGCGCCAAAAGCGGTCGGCACGATCTGGACCGTCTTGGCGGCCCGGATGACGGGCTCGTCGACCCGCAATCGCGATTGCGTCACAAGACCATTCGATGTCGTCAGGTTGTCGTAAGACTGAAGAGTGCCCGCCCGATCGAGCGGAGCACTCGCGCAACCGGCAAGCAGCAGATGCGCCAGGGCCCCGGCCGTCCGGGCCTTGCGAGAACCGCCATCCCGCAGTCTCCGGGCAAGATCGGGTTTTGCGATGCGCGAATTCACCGGCGCGATGATTTGCCGGCTTGGACGTTGTGGGACCCTTGCCAGTATCGCAGCTGCCGCAAGCAACCAGCGAGAGCTCTCGGTTCGAGGCAAATGCGGCCTGATCTGCCTGGCATAATCTTCAAGATATATTGACGCAGCTGCTCTGACCATTCAGTCCACCTGAGTGAAAACGCTGCGTTACTGATAACGCAGCCAGGTGGACCGCAATAAGATCGGACATGGCTCAATATTTCTGCTCGACAGATTCTTGTGTCGAAATGTGTATCAATTCATCTTCGGAATTATTTGCCCGTGATGCTGGTTCGCGAGGACGGTGCGCCAGCGCGACGGCTCGGGCGCCTGCCCAACTAGGCAGGCCCCGGATGCGGCGCCGGGTCAACCGTCGGCAGTGTCACGACCTGGAGCAAGCCGGACAGGAGGCCGTTTTCGATCGTGATACTGCCGCCGGAGCGCTGCACGATCTCATGAGCGATCGTCAGGCCCAGTCCGGCGCCTCCAATATCCTTCGCGCGCGACGGATGAACGCGGAAGAATGGCTCGAAGACCTGTCCGATCATGTCCTGCGGAATTCCTGGGCCGTCATCGTCGATGAGGACCAGCGCCTCCGAGGGCGTCGCCTCGAGGGCAATGCGTGCCCGCTTGCCGTAAGTCGCGGCATTGATGATCAGATTTCGAAACGCCCGCTTCAGACTGGTCGGGTTCGCGTGCACGATCGCAGCCGCGGCATGCGTGAGCGTCACATCATATGACAAGGCCCGCAACTCGCTCGCGAGTTCCGTGATGAGCATGTCGAGCCTGAGGGCTTCGGCCGGCGACTTTCCGGATTCTTCGCGCACCAGCAGGATCGCGCTATCGGCAATTCGCCCGAGCTCATCGATGTCTTTGAGCCACATCGTGCGGTCATCGTCGTTTTCGACGAACTCGACCCTGAGGCGCATGCGCGTGATCGGTGTCCGCAAATCATGTCCGGCGGCGGCAACGAGGCGCATCCGGCTCTCCATTGCCACCTTGAGACGGGAGGACAGGGAGTTGAGCGCCCTGGCGGCGACGCGGACCTCGACCGGCCCTTTGACCGCGAGCTCGGGCAGGAGCGCATCGGTCCCCACCGACTCGATCGCCCTCTCGAGCAGGACGAGAGGCTTGACCATCCGGTTTGCGAAAAAGAGCGCGATCGCGATGGCGCCTAGTGCAATGAGCGCGAGCCACATCGCAATGATCTTGAAGACGCCGCCCGCCGGGCCCAGGTCGGTGATCTGCGTGACGATCCAGCCTTGATCGACGGGGATGGAAAGGAGCGGCAAGTCGTTCGCGTTTCGAGACACCACGACATCGCGTGGCGCTCCTCGCGCTTGCAAGGTATCGCGCAACCAAAAGGTCAAGTCGGCCTCGCTCTCGCCTTGCGCCGGCTTCTGCTGAATCGAAACGAAAGTGGGGGCCTCGCGCGCCAGCCGCTCCAGCAATTGGACCTGGTCGGCCATCGGATCGATCGCCTGACGCTCGTCCGGCGGCCTCAAGACGTAGAGGAGAACTGCCGTTATGACACCGACCACCAAGATGATCACCACGGCAATGAGCGTGGCGAGTTTGGCCCGCAGCGTCATCATGACGGAAGGTCCTGGGCCTCGACTTTCACGACCAGCTGATACCCGCCGTTGCGAACCGTCTTGAACAGGCGTGCGTTCCCCAAAGGATCAAGCTTGCGCCTCAGGCGGCTGATCAGCACATCGATCGAACGATCGAGCACGTCGCCGTCACGCCCATGCGTGAGATCCAGAAGCTGGTCCCGCGAGAGCACGCGTCCGGGCCGATCCAGGAATGATTGCAGCAGATCGAACTCGGCGCCGGTCAGTTCGATGGCATTGCCTCGAGCGTCGGCCAGGCTGCGCTTTCGCGGGTCTGCGATAAACCCCTCGAACTGATAGAGTTTTGGGCCGGGAATCTCGACGATGGTCTCGGAGCGACGGCGCAAGACGGCGCGGATTCGCGCCACGAGTTCGCGCGGGTTGAACGGTTTTCCGAGGTAATCATCGGCCCCCATCTCGAGCCCGATGATCCGATCAATGTCCTCCTTGAGCGCCGTCAGAAGAATGATCGGGATCGTGTTGCGCTCCGCCCTCAGGTCCCGGCACAGGTCGAGGCCGGACCCGTCGGGGAGCATCACGTCCAGAACAACAAGATCGACCTCATGGGCCGCAATAGATCGGCGGAGTTCGCCACAACTCGACGCCAGCAGGACACGAAATGCCTGTCCCTCAATATAGCGGGCGAGCAGTTTTCTAATCTCAGGATCGTCGTCGACCACCAGGATTTGCGGCGTGTGTTCCGTCATGGATGGCCATTCGGTCATAGAGTGGAGGCCATCGATCTACGGGTGAAATTCGGTCGAAAGAAGCCGCGATACGTGACGAATTGCGTCTCGTGGGCGATCCAGACACGTTCAGACATGAAGCGGCCATAGCCGGACTTGTTCAGAGACAAATAGCCCGAAGCGGACATGAACAGGGAGGCCGCACATTTCCCAGGAAACGCCAGGGTATGACCGCAGAATATCGCGGCTCTCTTCAAAACTGCAGCTCGGTGATCATCACCACCAACCTCGCGTTCGGGGAGTGGCCCACCGGGTTCGGCGATCCCAAGATGACCACCGCGCTCCTCGAGCGCATCACCCATCGCTGCGACATCGTCGAGACCGGCAATGATAGCCGGCGGTTCAAAAACCGCAGCTGACCCGCCCGCTCAGACCTCCCGGAAAGACGCTTCGCCCTGCTTGCACCTCCGGTCGGGCTACGCCCTCGCTACGCCCGCAAGCAGGGCGAATAGCGCGCCGCTCGATCGTCCCACGCTTCCGCCAAGGGGGTCCCTGTTCGACGCCGATCGGGGGTCCCTTTTGGACGCCGTTTGACAGGCGTCCTCGGTAGCCTCACTCGGAAACCGTCGCTGGCTCACGCTGGCGGCGGTTTTCGTTTCGATGCAGAACGTCCAGCGGCGACATCGCCGCCGCCAGTTCGCCGTTTCGGGACGTCAGTTTCGCGGGGCGGCCATCTTTGCGATGACCGCCAGTGCAAACTCGACGAGATAGCTGTTCAGCGCCAGCGACGCAGCGCTGGCCCGCGCGCCCTCTCGCCCGGCAATCGCCTTCAGAATTTCCTGGTGAAGCCGCTTGCCATGCGCGACTTCCCGCTGCTCGTCCCGCACATGCATGAGCCAGAAGCGCCTGGACAAGGATTGCAGTGGCGTCATCAGCGCGTCGAGGTAGGGATTATGGGCGGCCTCGATGATCAGGGCATGGGTCTGGCGAACCGTCTCCGAATATTCGCGGAGCGTGAAATCCTGGTCGAGTGCCGTCGCCAGCGACCCGATCGCCTCGATGTTCTTTGATGTCGCGCGCTCGCAGGCGAGCTCGACCGCCAGCACTTCCATGGCGCGGCGCACCTCCAGCCCGCGCAGCTGGTCCTCGATCGAAATTCCCGGAATCTCGATCCCTTTGTTCGGGTGAATCCGCAGCATGTAGTTGAGGGCGAGACGCTGGATCGCTTCGCGCACAGGCGTACGCCCGAAGCCGGTCAGCTCCATCAGGTCGCGTTCAGACACCATCGAGCCCGGCTTGAGATCGCCCTGTTCGATCAGGCGCTGCAACACGCCGACCGCTTGTTCAGACTGATTCATCACGCCTTTCCACGTCTGCGGCTGCGCCCGAAACCCTTGCGGCCGGGCCCGCGTCCTGCCGTGTTCCCATATCGCATTTTCCCGGCTATCCATATTGCCATTCAACCGATATATCGGTTGAATATCATTTGAGCGCCACCGAAATGGTGGACGCGCCTCAGCAGCGGAATGCCACGCCATGAAATACGCTCCTCACCTCGAACCGAGCCCCTTGCCCTATTCGCCGTTCAAGAGCTGCACGGTGCCGCGTCCGATTGGCTGGCTGTCCAGCATCAGCAGCTCCGGCGTGGAAAACATCGCGCCATACAGCCAGTGGCAGAACCTCACCTTCGACCCGCCCATGGTGATGTTTTCCGCGAACCAGTATCCGGACGGCCGGCGCAAGGACACGGTGATCAATGCCGAGGAGACCGGCTGGTTCGTCTGGAACATGGCGACCTACGACCTGCGCGAGGCGGTGAATCTGAGCGCGATGGCCCTGCCGCCGCAGGAGAGCGAGTTCGATCGCCTGAACGTGACCCGCGAATATGCCGACAACGCCCCGATCCCGATGGTCAAGGAAAGCCCCGTCAAATTCGAGTGTCGTTACCTGAGCACTCACCGTCTCAAAGGCAATTCGCCCGTCGGATCGATCGATATCGTCTTCGCCGCGGTCGAGAAAATCCATATCGACGATGCCGTCATCATGCCCGACGGCCGGCTCGACATCGCTTCGATCAAGCCGATCGCGCGCATGGGCTATTTCGACTACGCGGTCGTCAAAGACACCTTCGAAATGCGTGTCCCGGGCTCGGACACCGACGCCCAATCCGGCCTGGAGGGGCGCTCCACGCTCCGATGAGAGACTGGCCGAGATTTTCCGAGTTCAAAAGCCGATCAACAAGGAGGGGTCATCACCATGTCCACGGCTGAGATAACCATCGCGGACCGCCATACGACATCCCGAAGAGCCAAGGATCTGATCGCCGTCAATTTCGGCAATACGCTCGAATGGTTCGACTGGGCGATCTACACGATCTTCGCCCCCTATTTCGCGCTTCAGTTCTTCCCATCGACCGACAAGTCGGCGGCCCTGCTGGCGGCTCTCGCCGTCTTCGCCGCGGGCTTTCTCACCAGACCGCTGGGCGGCTTTCTGTTCGGGCTCTATGCGGATCGCGTCGGCCGCAAGAAGAGCCTGACGCTCGCCATGTTCATCACCGCGGGCGGCAGCCTGGTCATCGCCTGCGCGCCAACCTTCGCCTCGGTCGGGCTTTTCGCATCGATCATCCTGCTGGCCGCCCGCCTCGCCCAAGGCATCGCCCATGGCGGCGAGATGGGGACATCCATCACCTATCTGGTGGAGCGCGCGCCAAAACACCGACGGGCGCTTTATGGCAGCACGTCATGGATGAGCGTGGTTCTCGGCACCATGATCGCCACCATGACCGGGCTTGCGCTGAACGCCAATCTCGACCGCGCGGCACTCGAGAGCTGGGGCTGGCGCATTCCCTTCGCCCTGGGTGGCCTGCTCGGCCTTTACGGGCTCTATCTCAGGCGCAAGCTGACGGAGACGGCAAGCTTCGAAAAGAAGCAGGCGGACGGAGCCGTTGCGGCCACGGGACTTGCGCCACTCGTGCGCAACTGGCGCGGCGTCGCGGTGGTCTTCGGACTGTCCGCCGGCGGCTCGATCATGTTCTATACGTGGCTGATCTACAGCCCGACATTCGCCCAGATCAGCCGAGGCCTCGACGCCAAGTCGGCGCTGACGGCAAGCCTGATCGCGCAGGCCGTCTTCCTGGTCGCGATACCGATCGTCGGCTGGCTCGCCGACAGGTTCGGCAGGCGCATCTTCATCATCCTGTTCGGCATCGGCTTCATCGCGGCGACATTCCAGCTCGACGGCCTGATCGACAACAGCTTCACCGGCCTGCTGACCGCCATGGTCATCGCGCTGCTGATCCTGTCCTGCCTGTTCGGTGTCAACACGGCGGTTTGGGCCGAGGTTTTCCCGACCGAGATCAGAGCGACAGGCGTGAGTGGGCCGCTGTCGCTCGCCACCGCGATCTTCGGCGGCACGGCACCCTATGTGAACACCTACCTGGCGCAACAAGGCCAGCACAAACTGTTCCTGGTCTACCTGATGGTGGTCTCCGGCATGACCTTGCTGACCGGCCTGCTTGTCCCGGAAACCAGGCGTCTTGAACTCGACCGGCCCAACACCGGCCGCCTCTCCAACGGGCCGGGCTCGTAAATCGCAAGATCCAAATGACCCATGCCGGCCCGGGCGCCGGCATGGGTCACGTGTCATCGTCGAGACTGCTGATCCTGGTCCATGCCGGATTTGGGTGCGGAGGTCGGTCTCCAGACCTCGCGCCCCGGCCCGTCAGACGCGACGGATGTCGATCACGTAGAGGTCGAGCAAGCCGCTGGGCCTGACCTCGGCTGCGGCCTCGCCGGGCGCCTCGAACACGCCCGTGTCGCCATCCAGCGCCTCGATTTCGGCCGCGCCGGATTTCAGCACGGCGCCGGCGCCGCGGATCAGCACCAACATCACCTCGCCGGTCCTGGACAAGCCTGTCGGCCGCTCGGTTCGGATGCGTCTCAAGCTATGGTCGAAGCGCCCGCGTCTGGTCATGACGTTGAGATCCTCGATCGCCCCATCGCGCAAGTCGGCTGCTGCGGCCACATCGGCGGAGAACCGCAGGGGATCGCTGTCGCGATCGAGGCGGCGGGTGCCCTGGCCGGCGATCGTCAGGTCGATCCCCCTGCCCGTCAGGATGCACAGCGTGCGATCTATCCCGGGGAAAACCGAGAAGGGTCCGGCCAGCGCGACGCGGGCCATGCTGACGCGCCAGTCGAAGCTGTCGAGCGAGGCGCCCGCGGGCGAAACGACGATTTCCGTCGTCTCGCCGGCGCCGTTCTTCCAGGCCATGCGGCGGTAGTCGCCGGCGCGGATAATGTTCATCGGCTCACCCAAGGCTCGGCAGATCGAGACCGTGTTCGCGCGCGCAGTCAATGGCCTGATCGTAGCCGGCATCGGCGTGACGCATGACGCCGGTTGCCGGATCGTTCCACAAGACCCGTTCGATGCGGCTGGCCGCCTCGGGCGTGCCGTCGGCGACAACAACCATGCCGGCATGCTGGGAAAAGCCCATGCCGACGCCGCCGCCGTGATGCAGCGACACCCAGGTTGCACCCGAAGCGCAATTGAGCAGCGCATTGAGCAGCGGCCAGTCGGACACCGCGTCGGAACCGTCCTTCATCGCCTCGGTCTCGCGGTTCGGCGAAGCGACCGAGCCGGAATCCAGATGGTCGCGGCCGATCACCACCGGCGCCTTCAGTTCGCCCTTGGCCACCATCTCGTTGAAGGCAAGGCCGAGGCGGTGGCGGTCGCCGAGGCCGACCCAGCAGATGCGCGCCGGCAGACCTTGGAAATGGATGCGTTGCCGCGCCATGTCGAGCCAGTTGTGCAGGTGGTGATTGTCCGGCAGCAGTTCCTTCACCTTGGCGTCGGTCCGGTAGATGTCTTCCGGATCACCCGACAGCGCCGCCCAGCGGAACGGGCCGATGCCCCGGCAGAACAAGGGCCGGATATAGGCCGGCACGAAGCCGGGGAAATCGAAGGCATCGGCGACGCCTTCCTCCAGCGCCATCTGGCGAATGTTGTTGCCGTAGTCGACCGTCGGCACGCCCATGCGATGGAAGTCGAGCATGGCCCTGACCTGCTCGGCCATGGAGCGCTTGGCGGCCTTGGTGACGACTGCGGGGTCTTTCTCGCGCCGATCCTCCCATTCGGCCAGCGTCCAGCCCTTGGGCAGATAGCCGTTGACCGGGTCATGGGCGGAGGTCTGGTCGGTGACGCAATCGGGCCGGACGCCACGGCGCACCAGTTCCGGGAAGACGTCCGCGGCATTGCCGCGCAGCGCGACCGAAACGGCCTTCTTCTCGGCGCCGGCCTTGGCGATGATCGCCAAGGCGTCGTCCAGATCCTTGGCCTGAACGTCGACATAGCCGGTGCGCAGGCGGAATTCGATGCGGCTTGCCTGGCATTCCACGGCCAGGCAGGACGCGCCGGCCATGGTGGCCGCCAGGGGCTGGGCGCCGCCCATGCCGCCGAGACCGGCGGTGAGGATCCAGCGGCCGGCGAGATCGCCGGCATAGTGCTGGCGGCCCATTTCGACGAAGGTCTCGTAGGTGCCCTGAACGATGCCCTGGCTGCCGATATAGATCCAGGAACCGGCCGTCATCTGGCCGTACATCATCAGGCCCTTGCGATCGAGCGCGTTGAAATGCTCCCAATTGGCCCAGTGCGGCACCAGGTTGGAATTGGCGATCAGCACGCGCGGCGCATCGACATTGGTGCGGAACACACCCACCGGCTTGCCCGACTGGACCAGCAGGGTCTCATCGGCGTCGAGCCGCCGCAGCGCCGCGACGATGCGGTCGAAGCTCTCCCAGTCGCGTGCGGCGCGGCCGATGCCGCCATAGACGACAAGCTCGCCGGGCCGCTCCGCGACCTCAGGATCGAGATTGTTCATCAGCATGCGGAGCGGCGCTTCGGTCAGCCAGCTCTTGGCCGAGAGCTCGGTTCCGTGGGCCGCTTTGATGATGCGGGCATTGTCGATGCGGGACTTGTCTGGTCGGGTCATGAGGCGCTCCTCGATCGGGCGAAGATGGGCAGGGGAACGGTGAAAACAGGGATCTCGTGAGCGGCAGCGTCAGGCGGCGGCTCATCGGGCCTCGGGATCAGGCTCACTTGCCCCTCCAGACGCGGCGATGCAGCGGGTTGAAGCCCAGGCGATAGACGAGCTCGGCCGGCCGCTCGATGTCCCAGATGGCGAGGTCGCACCATTTGCCGGATTCGAGCGTGCCGATCCGGTCAAGCTGGCCGAGGGCGCGCGCCGCCTCGCGGGTGACGCCGGCGAGACATTCCTCGACGGTCAGGCGGAACAGGGTCGCGCCCATGTTCATGGTCAGGAGCAGCGAGGTCATGGGCGACGTGCCGGGATTGCAGTCGGTGGCGAGCGCCATCCGCGTGCCATGCCGGCGGAACCCATCGATCGGCGGCTTCTGCGCCTCGCGGAGGAAATAATAAGCGCCCGGAAGCAGCACCGCGACGGTGCCCGCACGGCCAAGCGCCGCCGCGCCCGCCTCATCGGTATATTCGACGTGATCGGCCGACAGAGCCCGCCATTCGGCGGCCAGCCGTGCGCCATGGCCATTGGACAGCTGGTCGGCATGAAGTTTGACCGGCAGGCCGTGCCTGCCGGCGGCGGCAAAGACGCGCGCCGTCTGGTCGGGCGAGAAGGCCAGCCCCTCGCAGAAGGCATCGACCGCGTCAGCCAGGCCTTCCGCCGCGAGCGCCGGCAGCATCTCGTCGCAGACCTTGGCAATGAAGGCATCCTTGGCCGCAACGGGATCCGCCCCTTGCGCTTCCGGCGGCAAAGCATGTGCGCCAAGGAAGGTGGTGGTGATCGAGACCGCCCGCTCCTGCCCGAGGCGGCGCGCCGCCCGCAGCATGCGCGCCTCGGTCTCGGCGTCGAGGCCGTAACCGGACTTCACCTCGACTGTCGTGACGCCTTCGCGCAGCAAATGATCGAGGCGCGGCAATGCACCGGCGACCAGGGCATCTTCGCTGGCGGCGCGCGTCGCCTTGACCGTCGAAGCGATGCCGCCGCCGGCCCTGGCGATCTCATCATAGCTTGCCCCTGCCAGACGGAGCTCGAACTCGTGCGCGCGGTCGCCGCCGAAGACCAGATGGGTGTGGCAATCAACGAGACCGGGGGTGATCCAGCGTCCGGCACAGTCGACACGCGTCGCGGCGTCCCAGCCCTTGGGCAGATCGCGCATCGGCCCGGCGAAGACGATGCGGCCGTCCTTTGCGGCGATGGCCGCGGGCGCCTCGATGGTCGCGATGCCCACGTCCTCGCGCATCGTGGCGATGCGCGCATCAAGCCAGATCGTGTCGAAGCCCATCGCGCCCCCTTAGGCATCAGTTGTCGATGTTATGTCTATACATAATTCGACTCCCGCTATATGTCTATACAAAATAGCCCGTCACCGACCCGGCCATCGTCTTGACCGGACGGCCCTTGCACCGAAGGCCACGCCCATGATGCGCAAG
Source organism: Phreatobacter stygius (assembly GCF_005144885.1). Lineage (NCBI taxonomy): Bacteria > Pseudomonadati > Pseudomonadota > Alphaproteobacteria > Hyphomicrobiales > Phreatobacteraceae > Phreatobacter > Phreatobacter stygius. The sequence goes on along the minus strand of NZ_CP039690.1, from coordinate 5,847,741 downwards.
CTGATTTTCGACGCGGCCCTGCTTCCGTCCGGCTGGGCCAGCGACGTCGCGGTGGATTGCAGCGGCGGCATGATCGCCAAGGTGGCGGCCAACGCATCCAGCGACGGACGGGAGCGGATCCGCGGTGTTGCGCTGCCCGGATTACCCAACCTGCACAGCCACACCTTTCAGCGCGGCATGGCCGGGCGCGCCGAGATCCGTGGCACCGAGGAGGACAGCTTCTGGACCTGGCGCCAGGCGATGTACCGGTTTCTCGGCCGCCTCACCCCTGATGATGTCGAAGCCGTCGCCGCCTTCGCCATGATGGAGATGCTGGAGGGCGGGTTCACCGCGCTCGCCGAGTTTCACTATCTGCACCACGACGCCGATGGCCGGCCTTATGCCAATCCTGCCGAGATGGCCGGCCGCATCGCCGCGGCCGCCGCCGAGACCGGCCTCGGCCTGACCCTGCTGCCGGTGCTCTACGCCCATGGCGGCTTCGGCGGGACGGCGCCAAACGAAGGACAGCGCCGTTTCGTCAACTCGCTCGACGGTTATTTCCGCCTCGTCGAGGCTTCGCGCGCGGCCTTGGCCGGGCTCGACGATGCAACCCTCGGCGTGGCGCCGCACAGCCTGCGCGCCGTCACCCCGGATGAGCTTGGCGCCCTGCTTGGCGCGATGCCGACGGGACCGGTGCACATGCACATCGCCGAGCAGGTCAAGGAGGTCGCGGATTGCCTCGCCTGGTCTGGCCAGCGCCCGGTGGAATGGCTGCTCGACCACGCTGATGTCGATGACCGGTGGTGCCTGGTTCACGCGACCCATCTGACGGGCGCGGAAATCCGCCGGATGGCGCCGGCCGGCGCGGTCGCCGGCCTCTGCCCGATCACCGAGGCCAATCTCGGCGACGGCCTGTTCGAGGGCCATGCCTATCGCGCGGCCGGCGGCCGGTTCGGCATCGGTTCCGATTCCAATGTCCAGATCGACGCGCCGGGCGAATTGAAGCTGCTGGAATATGGCCAGAGGCTGAATCACGGGGCCCGCAATGTGCTCGCCGACCCAGGCGGCGGATCGACCGGGCGCGCCCTCTATGAGGCGGCGCTCGCCGGTGGCGCGGCAGCGCTCGGCCGGCGGATCGGCGCCCTGGATGCCGGATACCGGGCCGACGTCGTGGTGCTGGATACAAGCCAGCCCGATCTCTGTCTCGGCTCCGGCGACAGCTGGCTGGACCGCTATATTTTCGTGGCCGGCCGTTCGGCCATTGACAGCGTCATCGTCGCCGGTCGAACCGTGGTGACCCATGGTCGCCACCACAAGCGCGACGCCATCGTCAGGCGCACCATCGCCGCTCTGGCGCGGCTCGCATCGTGAGCCGGGACAGGCCGATGATCGCCGCGAGAGAGGACCGATCGCCTCATGCAACCTCTGCATCAGCGTATCCGCGATGATCTCGAACGGCACATCATGTCCGGGGAATGGCCCCCCGGGCACCGCATCCCCTTCGAGCATGAACTGATGGAGCGCTACGGTTGCTCACGCATGACCGTGAACAAGGTGCTGTCCGCCCTGGCGGTCCAGGGACTGATCCTGCGGCGGCGGAAAACCGGATCGGTGGTCGCCACGCCCCGAGCCGAACGCGCGGTGCTCGAAATCCAGGACTTTGCGCTCGAAGCGAGCCGTTTGGGTGTCGAATACCGGTTCGACGTTCTGAAGCGCGAAGTGGTTTCGTTGAATGCGGCCGAAGCCAAGCGGCTGGACCTGCCCAAGGGCCTGGACATGCTCAGCGTGGTGACGCTGCATGTGCTGAACGACCTGCCGAGCGCCCTGGAGCAGCGGCTGATCAATCTCGCCGCCGTGCCCGAAGCGCGCGAGGCGGATTTCAAGGCCTTTCCGCCCGGCACCTGGCTGCTCGACCGCATTCCGTGGACGGATGCCGAACACACGATCCACGCGGTCAATGCCGATGCCACCTTGGCGCGTCGGCTGGCGATCGAGCCGGGCAAGGCCTGCCTCGTCCTGGGGCGGCGCACCTGGCAGGCCGGCACGTTCATCACCGAGGCGCGCATCAGCTACCCCGGCGAACGCCAGCACTTCGTCGGCCGCTTTTCGCCGACCGAAGACGCCCGGTCTCCCGCGAGCATTGCGCCCGCGCCCCCTGACCGCAGTTGACGGGCGTCATCCGCGGCAGGCGCAGGCCGCCCGCCGCGCCGGGCCGGGCCGCCGCCGAATACGTCTTTCAAGTCATCATGATCAAACGCAACGACGTTTGATTTCGGCTCAATAAATTCATCGAAGGCGAGGAATGCAAAACGCAGCTGCCAAGGAAAAAATCATCGCCGTCATCGAGGCTGACGACGCCATTGCCTTCACGCGGGATCTCGTACGAATACCCAGCATTTTTCCGCGCGAAGCCGAGTGTGCGGCGCTGCTCGCCGACCAGTATCGTGCGTGTGGTCTCGATGTGGTCCTCCAGGAGGTCGAGCCCGGTCGCCCCAATGTCATCGGCACGCTCGCCGGCCATGGCGAAAGCCCACGTCTCCTCATCGAAGGCCATACCGACGTGGTGGCGCTCGGCGACGAAGCGAAATGGACGGTCGATCCATGGGGCGGCGAGATCATCGACGGTCGCCTCTACGGCCGCGGCGCGAGCGACATGAAATCGGGCCTTGCGGCCGCCGCCATCGCGGCGCGCGCCATCGTGCGCGCCGGCATCAAGCTCAACGGCACGCTTCAGCTCGCAGGCTTCATTGACGAAGAGAACATGATGTCCGGCGTCCGCCATTTCGTGCGCGAAGGGGGCGCGAAGGGTCTCGGAGCCGCCATCACGACCGAGCCGACCTTCGGTCTCGGCATCGGAACCTGCTTTTGCGGAAGGACCCGTGCCGACATCACCTTTTTGGGTCAGCCGGGCCACGCCGGAATTCCGCCGGGGTCGACGGTTGGCAAGAACGCCGTCCATATGGCGTGGCGGCTGATCAAGGCGGTGAACGAGACGGTCCCGCCCCATCAACCGCATAATCTTTACGGGCCCAGCCACTGGCAGGTCGTCTCGATCACCGGCGGAGATTTGAACGAAGCGACCATTCCCGAAACCTGCACGGTGCGCATCGATGCGCGGCCTGTGCCGGGACACGACGCGGCCTCGATCTGGAGATATGTCGATGATCTTCTTGCGGAATTCAGGCGCGACGATCCGAGCATCGAGACGCGCGTCCGGCTGGTCGAAGACTACGGCACGTCGAGCTGGAGCACCGATCCCGAGGCCGATATCGTCAGGGCAACGCAGGCCGCCTATCGCGCGGTGGTCAACCGGGACAGTCCTCTGAACCGGGTCACGCAGATACCGCCCGGCAGCGGGCACACGCTCAAGGTATCGACCGATGTTCATCATATCGCCGCGCTCGGGATCCCCTGTCTCAACATTGGAGCCGGTGGCGCGAACGCGCATATGGCAGACGAATATGTTGATGTCGAAGACATTCCATTGCTCGCCAAGATCCTCGCTTTGACTGCGATCGATTATCTTGGGGTTGTCTGAGTTGTCGCAAACGTTCCCGAAAGATCACTGGGGTGAGAGGCTCATGTGAGCTACGCGATGAGGAAGATCGCGAGTGCCGATCCTGAACGATAGTTCCGAGCTTGGCGGCCTCATCCGTTGCTACACGCCGCCAGTTTTTGATTTGGCGGGATGGCCCATGGGCTACGGCTGGAGCCCGGTGGCGCAATGCCCCCTCCGCCGGTGAGGCCGGGAGCGGCAAGGGCGCAGATCGACCTCGACATGCGACGCCGGCCCGCAACCCGGACCGGCACGAAAATGCCGATCACCGGCGTTCCGCCCGACAAGACCGCAAAGACGATCGGCCCCGCTCAGCGCAGCGTCGCCAGGGCGATCGCCAGGCGACAGGCGTCCTGGAAGGCGGGAATGTCGATCCACTCGTCGACGGTGTGGGGCTCATTCTGCCCGGCGCCGAAGGTCACCGTCGGTATGCCGTGCAGGGTCAGCCAGTTCGCGTCGAGGCCGCCATTGGCCAGCCGCGGGTTGGGGGTCAGTCCCAGGCTCGACACCGCCGCCGCGCCGTGGGCGACGACGGGCAAGCTCGGGTCAAGCGCGAAGGCGTGATATTTCCGGTGGCGGGTGAATGTGATGCTGCCGGTCTTGCCTTCGCTGTTGGGCAGGGATTTCACGGCGTTCCGGAACGCGGCTTCGTAAGCGTTGGTGATCTCGTCGACAAAGGCCATGTCGTGGCTGCGGCTTTCGCCCTCGACGAAGGCGTAGTCGGTGACGACATTGGTTGCGTCGCCCGCCGCCCTGCCGCCGCGACCGGCAACGGTGCCGACATTGCTGGTGCCGGCCTTGCCGCCCTTGACCACCTTGCCGAACCACCCGCCGGCCTGCGCCTCGGCCAGGGCCAGCGCGGCGATCATCGTCGCGGAAATGCCGCGCTCGGGCGCAACGCCGGCATGGGAGGCGCGACCTGATATCTCGACCTCCCAGCTGTCGGCGCCAACCGCGCCGGTGACGATGTCGGACGGTTTGCTGGAATCGAAGTTGAAGCCCATGGCCACCGGGCCGACGCGTTCCAGATCGATGTAGCGCGCGCCCCATAGCCCGCTTTCCTCCCGGACGCAGAACACCAGCACCAGCGGCGGATGATCGAGATCCTGGCGGGCGAGTTCGGCCGCGAGCGTCACCAGCACCGCGCAACCCGTCCGGTTGTCGCCGCCGAGAGCCGTGTCGCCGCCACTGACGATCCGCTCGCCGTCGATCCGGGGCTTGGCGCCGGCACAGAGCGGCACGGTGTCCAGATGGGTCATGAACATGAGCGGCGGGCTGTTGCTGAGCGCGCCGCGTCCGGGCAGCCTGACGATCAGGTTGCCGGTCTCGGTCGGCACCGGAATGCGCGTATTGGCATCATCGAAGCCAATGACATCGGCGGCGACACCCGCCTCCACCAGCGCCCGCGCGACGTCGGCGCCGATCGCCGCTTCCTGGCCGGTCACCCCCTCGATCAGGAGAAAGCGCATCAGTCGGTCGAGCGCGGCTTTGGCATCGTGGGTGATCATGGCGGCCTGATCCTTCGGACAATTGGATGGCGCCAATCTTGCCCAGGCTTGCGCCAACGAGGAGTGCGTCCTTGGCAGGGGCGCCCTGCCCCGGCGCGCGAAGTCGGATCGGCGCCTCGCGAAACAGCGATGCCGGCGATGGGGCCCGCGTGCCTCGCACCGACCGGCCCTGACGCCGGCGGCCGCGCGGTCACCGGCCTCTCCCTCATCGAGGCGCGGGCCCGGCTCCAAGTTGTGCGGCCTTCATGCCCGCCTCAGATGACGCCGACCGCGGCTTGTTCGGCCTCCGAAGCCGCGGAGCGACCGTGAAGCATCGCCGTTGCTTCATTGGCCAGAACGACTTTCGCATCGTTGATCTCCGCGCCCTCATATTCGCGTCGTCCGGCCTGGCCCCATGCCGTATCGCGCCGGCAAGAATGCCGATCGGACATTGCCAATGTTGCAAAGTTCCGGCAGTTCCCGGGGCGCCAAGATCACGTGGCGCGGCCCGGAGGCTGCGCCCTGCCGACAACCAGACCCATTGCGGACCATGACCGAGACACCGACACTGGAGAGCTTGCGGGATATCATTACCGGCCGGTTTCCCGATCTCGCGAAGGCCCGCTTCTCGCTGCTGACCACCGGATGGGCCAGCCTCGCCGTCGAGGTCGATGGCCGGCTGATCTTCAAGTTCCCGCGCAACGACGAAGCCGCGACCTCGCTGCGCCGGGAGGCGGATCTGCTCGGCGTGATCCGCCCTGTCGTCACCATGCCGGTGCCCGACCTGACGCTCTGCGCCGGCCCGCCGCTGTTCTCGCGGCACGCCAAGCTCGCCGGCGATCATCTGGTCAGTGCGCAATATGACCTGCTGCCGATCGATACCCGCCAGCGGCTGGCAACGGACATGGCCCGGTTTTACGCCGAACTGCACCGGCTGGAGCCGGGCGACATGGAAGAAGCCGGCGCGCACGCCATCAAGCCCTGGCTTCAGCCGGATGAGATCCTGCGCCGGTGCTGTCAGGTGCTGTCAGCCGAATTGCAACGCTACGCGCGCCGCACGGTCGCGGCCTGGCAAGACCTGCCGGCCGACCCGCATGGCACGACCTACGGGTTTTTCGACGGCCACGGCTGGAACATGGCGTTCGACCATCAGGCCGGCCGGCTCAACGGCATCTATGATTTCGGCGATTCCGGTTTCGGCGCGCTGCATCAGGAGTTCATCTACACAAACTTCATCTCGCGGGACCTTACCGCCCGGATCGTCGACGCTTATGAAGCCCTGACCGGCCGGCGGCTCGACCGCCGGCGCATCGCGCTGCTCAGCGGGATATTGCGATTGTCCGAGCTGGCGGAGCTGGCCGACGACCCCGGACACATGCCGGCAATGCGCGAGCATGTCGCGACATGGGCGGCAGGCGACGCCTCGAGGTGACGTGGCTTCGTCCTCGGCCGCGAGGTCCGTGGCAAGGTTGGCCGGCGGGCGCATAGGGCACGGCAGAGGTCCCCTTGTTTGCGGGAACCGATGAGCCGGGTTAGCTTTGCCGGATTGAAGCAGTGGTCAGCGGTTCCCGGAGCGACCATGAGCGCGGCGCGTATCGACGAACCCTGGTTGAGCCTGGAACGGATCGCGTTCAGCGACTTGGGAGCGATGCTCTTCGCCGCAGTCGACGCCGAGGGCATCAACGACGACCGCGTCGCCGAACTGATCGCCACCGCATTGCATGTGCTCGGCAATGGCAGATGTATCTATCTGGCCAGTGCAGTGGCGGGCGACCTGAATTTTCCGGTCGCGGCGTTCAGGCGCCAGACGATCGATCATAGCCTGGTTCACGCCGCAGTCATGGAACCGCGGACGGGCAAGGTCGTCGACATTCTCGGAGCGAAATCCCTGGCCGAACTCCGGGAAGAGCTGAAACGGGCGATCGGACCGGTGGTCCTGACCGTGCAGGCGCCGCTCTCGGAAGCCGATTTCGCCCCCGGAGAGAAAGAGGACCTCCTGAAGATTGCCGCGGGCCTCCCCTGGATGCCGCGCGGCTGCCGGCCGGCAACCGCCTGGAGTGAATGGATGATGCTGGTTTCGGATTACGCCAAGCGGTTTGGCTGAACCGGGCCTGCAGGCGACCGCTGCCGGGCTCCTTTGCCGTTTCATGGCACCATCGGGGGCCACACCCACGGCGTCCGACCCTTGAGCGAAACCGGCCGGCATCGCCGGCCCGGATTGTCGCGGCCGCGCCGCCCCGGCGCCGCACCGGAGCGAGCCTTGCCGTCACGGCGTATCCATTTCCGGACGCCGTTCCCAGGGCGGCGGCGCGAAACTCTCGACGAGGAAATCGGTCAGCGCGCGGACCCGGGGAACCGGCATCCGGGTCTCCGGGATCAGGGCCTTGATCCAGATCTCCGGCAGGGAAAACGTTTCCAGCACCGGGACCAGTTCGCCGCTCCGCAGGGCCGGCAGAGCGACATAGTTCGACAACAGGGCGATGCCGTTGCCGGCGCGCGCCGCGGCCAGCAACACCTGCCCGTCATTGGCGCTCATCCTGGGATGAACATCGACGGCGACCGGTCCCTTGGCGCTGATGAAGGTCCAGGTCTCGCCGGTCGGCCGAAAGTTCAGCGTATCGTGCCCGGAAAGGTCCCGAGGGTGGCGCGGCATGCCCCGGGCCGCCAGGTAATCCGGAGACGCACAGAGTGTGCGCTGCAGGGCACAGAGCGGCACGTCGACGACCCCGCCGAATGTCGCCGAAAACACCGAGATGGCCAGGTCGAAGCCTTCGTCGACCGGGTTCAGCGCGCGGTCGGTCAGCACGATGTCCAACGTCACCTTGGGATGGCGCTTCTGGAAGTGCCCGAGGATATCGCCGAGATAGAGCACCGCCAGACTGGTCGGCGCCTTGACCCGCAGCGCTCCCTCCAGATCGAGGCTCGGCCGCGCCGCCTCCTTCATCAGGTCATCGACATCGCCCACGACCGTCTTGACGCGGGCGATCCAGCGCTGCCCCGCTTCCGTCAGAGTAAGCCGTCGTGTCGTGCGCACGAAAAGCCTGGTGCGGGCAGCGGCTTCCAGCTGATCGACCCGCTTGGCCAGCACCGAAGTCGCGAGCCCGGCTTGCCGGGCCGCGGCAGAGAAGCTCCCGGTCTGCGCGACGGCCAGGAAGGCTTTCAGGTTCTGGACGGTGTCCACGGCGCATTACCTTTCTGATATCGCGAAAAGTCATAGCGCAATTTGCCATATTCTCTCTCGTTTCCGAAGAGGCTACCGGTGAACCAAGCAATTGCAGGGGAAGGAAACAGCATGGCCATCCTGGCAAGCCTGACCGAGCCGAGCCGCCAAACCGAGCTGTTCGGCACTTTCGATGTCGTCGTGCTCGGCGGCGGTCCGGCCGGCATCGCGGCCGCGGCCGCGGCGGCCCGGGCCGGCGCCTCGACCCTGCTGGTGGAGCGCTACGGCTTTCTCGGAGGCATGGGGACGGCCGCCGGCGTCACCAATTTCTGTGGCTTGCATGCCAACCGGTTCGGATCGATCGACCAGGTGGTCCATGGCATCGCCGATGATCTTCTCGGCCGCATCGACGCGCTCGGCGGCCTGAAGGCGCCACACACGGTCTTCGGCAAGATCAATGCCCAGGCCTATGACACGGCGGCCTACAAGATCGCCGCCGATGCCCTGCTGCTGGAGGCGGGCGCAAAGATCCTGTTCCACGCGCTCGGCGCTGGCGTCGTGATGAATTCCGAACGGGAGATCACGGCTCTCCTGGTGGAGACCAAATCGGGGCGCCGGGCCGTGGCCGGGCGGGTCTTCATCGACGGCTCCGGCGATGGCGATCTCGCCACCTGGGCGGGCGCGCCATTCGAGATCGGCACCGAGACCGGCGCGATCATGTTTCCCTCCACCATGTTCCGCATCAACGACGTGGCGCCCGAGGCGGCGCGCAACCGCGCCTGGACCGGCTTTGCCACGCTCATGGCGGCGGCGGAGCAGAGAACCGGCCGACGGTTCCCACGCAAGACCCCGATCATCCGCCCGCAAAATCACGAGATCGAATGGCGCGTGAACCTGACGCAGGTCGCCAATCCGGACGGCAGCGCGGTGAACGGAGTGGACGCCGAACAGCTCAGCTACGGCGAGATCGAGGGACGACGGCAGACCGCCGAGGCCTTCAGCCTCTTGAAGGAGGCGGTGCCGGCGTTTTCCCAGTCCTACATCGTCGACATCCCGCCCCAGATCGGCATACGGGAAACCAGGCGCGTGCTCGGCGACTATGTGCTGACCGAGCAAGACGTGCTGGGCTGCGCCAGTTTCGAGGATACGATCGGGGTCAATGGCTGGCCGATCGAGGATCACGTGGCGGGCGACGTGCTGTTTCGATGGCCCGACATTCCCGGCAGCCGCGGCTTCAACCACCTGCCCTACCGCATGCTGCTGCCGCGCGGTCTCGACAACCTGCTGGTCGTCGGCCGCTGCGCCTCCATGACCCATGGCGGCCAATCGGCGGCGCGTGTCTCGGGCGCCTGTTTCGTGATGGGTGAGGCCGCCGGAAACGCGGCTGCCATGGTGGCCTCCGGAAACGGCACGACCCGGAGCGTCGATGTTTCGGCTCTCCAGCAGAAGCTGGTCGAACAGAGCGTCTATCTCGGCACGGACATGTAGCTCGGCCGACATTGCCGGGCTCCCGCAGGTGGCGACTGCCGGAGAATCCGATCTCGACGATCAATTCAGCCTGAAAGAACAAGCAGCTCTTGGGAGGAGCACCATGCGTCAAACGATCCTTGCGGTATTGGGCATGCTGCTGGCGACGGTCGCCGCGCAGGCTCAGGAATGGCCGAGCCGTGCCGTCACCATCGTCGTTCCATTCGCCGCCGGCGCCACGCCCGACATCGTCGCGCGTATCGTGGCGGAGCGGCTGCAGGCCAAGCTCGGACAAAGTTTCATCGTGGAGAACAGGCCCGGTGCGAGCGGCAATCTCGGCACCAATGCGGTGGCGCAGGCAGCCCCCGACGGCTACACGATCGGCGTGAGCATCGTCGGCCCACTGGCGCTGAACACGCTTCTGTTCGCGCGCATGCCCTATGATCCGGCCAGGGATCTGGCCTTGATCACCGTCCTGGCCTCGCAGCCGAGCGTCCTGGTGGTCAGCAGCCAATTGGGCGTGACGACGGTCGCCGATCTCATGGCGCTGCTGCGCCGGTATCCGGGCAAATATAATTATGGTTCGATTGGAACCGGTTCCTTGTCGCACCTGGCCATGGAGGCGATCGCGGCGCAGAGCGGCACAAAACCGGTCCACATTCCCTATCGGGGTTCACCGGCCGCCGTCACCGCGCTGATCAGAAGCGACGTCCAGATCGGCATTCTGCCCGCCGGAGCCGTCGCGCCGCACGCCGCGACCGGCCAGTTCCGGATGATCGCGGTCAGCTCCGCGCAGCGCTCCCAGTTCCTTCCCGATCTGCCGACGCTCAGGGAAGCGGGCATTTCAGGCGTTGAAGCGGATGCATGGATAGGACTGATCGCACCCCGCCAGACCAGCGACGCCATCAAGGCCAAGCTCGAACGGGACATCAGAGCGATCCTCACCGAGCCCGAGACGCGCGAAAAGCTCAGGCTCCAGCTCATGGAAGCCGTCGGCAATTCGTCGGAAGAGTTTCGCGGCCAGGTCGATGCCGAGCTCGCCCGGTGGACGCCGATCATCAGGGCGAACAATATCCGTATCGAGCAGTGACGGCCGTCGCGGCCGACACGGCGCCAGGACCATGCCGGGGAGAGATCGGTGCAATTTCACCTGAACGGTTTCGAACCCGGCGACCCGGACATCGCAGACCTGGAACAGCGCCGGGACACGGCGACGGCTTCAAGCCCCCTTCCCCGTGAAGTCGATGTCCTGATCGTCGGCTGCGGGCCGGCCGGCTTGACCCTTGCGGCCCAGCTCTCGGCCTTTCCCGACATCAGGACCTGCATTGTCGAGCAGAAATCCGGTCGTCTGCTGCGCGGCCAGGCCGACGGCATCGCCTGCCGGACGATGGAAATGTTCCATGCCTTTGGCTTCGGCGAGCGCGTGCTGCGCGAGGCCTATTGGGTCAACGAAACCACCTTCTGGAAGCCTGACGACAGGCAGCCCGGGACCATCATGCGCAGCGGCCGGGTGCAGGACACCGAGGACGGGCTCTCCGAATTTCCGCACGTCATCCTGAACCAGGCGCGCGTGCATGATTTCTATCTCGACATCATGCTGAAATCGCCGGCGCGTCTCGAGCCGCACTATGCGCGCCGCCTGCTCGACCTGACGATCGATCCGGCATCGCCGGTCCCGGTGACGGCCAGGCTCGAGCGTCTCGATCAGCCACAGGCGGGGCAAACCGAGACGGTCAAGGCCCGCTATGTCGTCGGCTGCGACGGCGCGCGCAGCACGGTGCGCCGGTCCATCGGCCGCGCGTTGCATGGCGACTCCGCCAATCAGGCCTGGGGCGTCATGGATGTCCTGGCGCTTACCGACTTTCCCGACATCCGCCGGAAGGCCGTCATCAAGTCCGCAGACGGTGGCAGCATCGTGCTGATACCGCGCGAGGGCGGCTACCTGGTTCGCATCTATGTCGAACTCGACGACCTCGCCGAAAACGAACGCATCGCGAACCGCGCCATCACGATCGACTCGCTCGTCGCCGCGGCCCAGCAGGTCTTCAAGCCCTACACGTTCGAGGTCAAGGACGTGGCGTGGTGGTCGGTCTATGAAATCGGCCAGCGCCTTTGCGACAAGTTCGACGACGTGCCCGACCAGCACGTCGGCGAACGCGACCCTTGCGTGTTCATTGCCGGCGATGCCTGCCACACGCATAGCCCGAAGGCCGGGCAAGGCATGAATGTCTCCATGCAGGACGCGTTCAACCTGGGCTGGAAGCTCGCCTCGGTGCTCAGGAAGCAGAGCCCTGCCCGCCTGCTGCACAGCTATTCGGCCGAACGCCGGGCCATCGCCAAGGAACTCGTCGACTTCGACCGCGAATGGGCCGGCATCCTCAGCGGCGCCTCGAAGGCCGCGACCGACGGCCAAGGTGGCGGCATCGATCCCGCCGAGGTCCAGCGCTATTTCGTTCAGCATGGGCGCTATACGGCGGGAACGGTGACCCGTTATGCGCCGTCCGTCCTGACGGGCGAGCCGGCCCATCAGCATTTGGCCGGGGGCTTCGTGGTCGGCACGCGCTTCCATTCGGCGCCGGTGATCCGCCTGGCGGATGCCAAACCCGTCCATCTCGGCCATGTGGTCAAGGCCGATGGCCGCTGGCGCCTCATCGCCTTTGCCGGGTCGGGCGATCCGACGGCGCCGAACTCCGCCATTGGCGCGTTCTGCGCGTTTCTCGCGGAGGCTCAGGCGTCTCCCGTCAGGCGATACACACCCGCGGGCGAAGACATCGACACGGTGATCGATGTCAGGGTCGTCCTGCAGCAGCGCCATAGCGAGCTTGCGCTTGAAAGCCTGCCGGCCTTCCTGCTCCCGCAAAAGGGCCGTTTCGGGCTGCGCGACTACGAAAAAGTGTTCTGCGCCGACCTCGAGAGCGGCGACGACATTTTCGACATGCGCGGCATCGATCGTGAGCGCGGCTGCCTCATCGTGGTGCGGCCGGACCAATATGTCGCCCATGTCCTTCCGCTGGACGCTGACGCCGACCTTGCCGCGTTCTTCGACGGTGTCATGCTCCGGCAAGCCTGAAGACGTCTTCCAAGTTTCGCGGCAGCGTCCCGTCAGCGCCTTGGCGCCGGCCGCAGCGCCAGCGTCATGCCGGCCATCGCCACGGCCATGCCTGCAATCTCCAGTCCCGAGGGCCATTCGCCGAGCAGGACGGTGCTGGCCACCGCGGTGACCGCAGGCACCAGCGGCAAGAACAATGCGGCCCGCGCCGCGCCGAGGATGGCGTTCGCCTTGGCGTAGAGGAACAGCGACACCACGCCGACCAGGACGCCTTGATAGATCGCCTGCAGCGCCAGGGCCTCAAGGCTGGCGCCGGCCATGTGCAGCGGCACGGCAACCGCCAGGAGCGGCGCGGTGACGACCGAAAGAAGGCATATGGTGATCGTCAGCCCGAGCGCGTCCGCCTGCCAGCGCTTCGCCAGGAGGCCGAATGCCGCCCACATGACGGCAGCCAGGACGAACAGCAGATCGCCGCGCCAGGCGCCGTCGCGCGCCGGCGCCCCGGCAAAGGCCTGCCAGGCGAAGATGAGGACGCCCGCGACGATCAGCCCGAGACCGATCAGATGCCGCCGCGGCGGCCGCTCGCCCAGGACAACAAAGGCAAGCCCCGCCGCCAGGACCGGAATCAGGCCCGGCGTGACCACCGCGGTGTGCAAGGCGGGCGCGAAGGCCGAGCCGCCGACGAGCACCAGGCTGTAGGGCGCGCCGGCCAGCAAGGTCAGAATGATCGCTCGCTTCCAGCCGATCGGCCCGACCGGAAAAGGCCTGACCCGGGTCAGCGCAAAGGGCAGCAGCACCAGCGCCGCCGCGATGAAGCGCAGCACGGTGACGTCGGCCGCGCTGAGGCCATCGGCGACGGATTGACGCGAGACCACCGCCTGCACGCCCCAGATCAGCGCCGCGCCGGCGCCGCAGGCCAGACCCAGCCAGGCGTCGGACCGTCCCGCCCGGGCAGCGCCGGCAGGGGCAACGGGTTGGTCCAACTGCGTCACGGGCTGGTCCTCGGGCGATGGCGGAACCGGCGGGGCTTGGCCGGCCGAGCCGGTGCTATGACCCATTGGCGCGACGGCTGGCAAGGCGGCCTGCCGCAGGGCTCCCGAGCGAGGTGAAGCCGACAGGCCGGCCATGCCGGGCGCGCTCGGCTCGTCGGTCCGGGACGGCCCGGCCCGGCGCGCGACGTCACCCGGTGGCAATGGCGCCGGCGACAAATCGCATCACGACGCCGCGGCACCCTGCTGCGGCATGTGCCGCTCGATGAATTCGGCGGTCCTGCGGTAATGCGCCGAAAGCAGCGACACGGCGTCATCGGCGCGGCGCGCCAATGCGGCCTCCATGATCTGGCGATGTTCGAGCGGCACGTCGCGCGCCTCGGCCGGAACCACCTGGCCGGCCAGAACCGGCAAGCGGTAGCGCTGGGTCTCGGTATAGAGCTGGTCGGCCAGGTTGATGAAACGGCGTGACCGGCATTTCCTGATCAGCGCGCGATGAAATTCCTGGTGGCGGATTTCCAGCTGCGACAGGTCCTCTTCGCCCGGCTGGCCGCCGCCGGAGGCCAGGCGCCGGGCCTGCAGGTCGAGGGCGTGGAACGCCGCGACGATGCCGGCTTCCCAGTCGTCGTCGCCATGGGTGATCGACCGCCGAAGCGCTTCGCACTCGATCAGGATGCGGGTCTCGGTCGCGTCCCACATTTCCTCGATCGAGACCGGGGCGACCGAAAACCCGCGCAGCGCCGCCGAGACCACCAGCCGCTCGGTCTGCAACCGGTTCAGCGCCTCCCGCAAGGGTGAAAAGCTCAGGCCGTAACGCTGCTTGAGCAGTTCCAGCCGCAACGGCTGATCCGGTGCGAACCAGCCGACGACAATATCGTGGCGCAACCGCCGATACGCGGTCTCGGCCAAGGTCGAGGGCTCGTTGTTGGAATGCGGCAGCTCCTCGCTTGCCGGCTGTGCCGCCCTGCGACCCGTGCGCACCTGTCGAATCTCCTTGGCCTCGCGTTTGAACCACCGGCTTACACGAGAATGCATTCTACCGCAAAAAGCACTTTCTTTCGAAAATATGTCATGTCATATAAACGCCACTCACCGTGACAGGAGGCAGCCATGGCCAATGCCAGAGAGAACCACCGCGAGGACGTCGCCGGGCGGGCGAATGTCGAGGATACGCCGGAGCTGCTGGCCTATTACGATCAACTGGAGCGGCTGGAGGCGGGCGCCCTCTGGACCGTCGCCAACAAGATCGAGCCCTGGCAGCCCAAGTCCTCGTCGGTTCCGGTGCTGTGGCGCTACCAGGACCTGCGTGAGCACGTGTTGCGCTCGGTCGATCTGGTCACCGCCGAAAAGGCGGGCCGGCGGGTGATCTATCTCAACAATCCCGGCCGGCGCGATGTCGCGGCGGCGGTCGGCTGGCTCTATTCCGGCCTGCAGGTCATGCATCCGGGCGAGGTCGCATCGGCCCATGCGCATTCCGCCTCGGCGCTGCGCTTCATCATGGAGGGTTCGGGCGCCTACACGATCGTCGACGGCCACAAGATGACGCTGGGCGCCAACGACTTCGTGCTGACCCCCAACGGCACCTGGCACGAACACGGCGTCGCCTCCGACGGCACGCCCTGCATCTGGCAGGATGGGCTGGACATTCCGCTGGTCAACGCGCTCGAGGCGAATTTCTACGCCGTGCATCCCGACCTGCAGCAGGCGGTGGGCCATCCGGTCGATGACGTCACCGGCACCTGGGGCCATCCGGGCCTGCGGCCGGCCGCCGGCGACTGGGCCAAGGGCTATTCGCCGCTGCTGAAATACGAATGGGGTCCAACCTACGAAGCGCTGCAACGCTACGGCAAGGTCACCGACGGCTCGGCTTTCGACGGCATCCTGATGAACTACGTCAACCCGGCAACCGGCGGGCCGGTGATGCAGACGATCGGCGCGTCGATGCAGTTGCTGCGCGCCGGCGAGCACACCAAGGCGCACCGGCACACCGGCAGCTTCATCTACCAGGTCGCCAAGGGCCGCGGCCATTCCATCATCAACGGCAAGCGCTTCGACTGGAGGGAACGCGACATCTTCTGCCTGCCCGCCTGGGCCTGGCATGAGCACGCCAATGCCTCGGACAGCGAGGACGCCTGCCTCTTCACCTTCAACGACCTGCCGGTGATGCGCTCGCTCGGCCTCTATCGCGAAGAGGCCTTCGGCGAGGCTGACGGCCAGCAGCCGGTTTCGGCCTGAGGACGGCGACCATGCATCTCGTAACCTATCGCAGCACCATCGAATCCGCCGCACGCCTCGGTGTCATCGACGGCGACCTGGTGGTCGACGTCGAAAAGATCGGCGCCAAGGCGGCACGGTCGCTGCCGGCCGCCATGCTCGATTTCATCGACCTCGGCCCGGCGGCCATCGCCGAGCTTCGCGCCGCCCTGGACGACCATCGCGACCATTGGCCGGCCGGCACGGCCGTGCCGCTCGCCAACGTCAAATTGCTGGCGCCGATCCCCCGGCCACGCAAGAATATTTTCGGCATCGGCCTCAACTATGTCGAACATGTCGCCGAGTCCGCGCGAACGCTCGACACGGCCAAGGACCTGCCGAAACAGCCGGTCATCTTCTCAAAACCCCCGACCAGCGTGATTGGCCCGGGCGAAGCCATCGAGCACAATGCCAACATCACCCAGCAGCTCGACTGGGAGGTCGAACTCGCGGTGGTGATGGGGCGCACCGCCCGCCGCGTTTCCGAGGCCGAGGCGCTGTCCTTCGTCTTCGGCTACAGCGTGCTGATCGATATCAGCGCGCGCGACAACCGGCGCGCCGGCCAGTGGATCTATTCCAAGGGCCAGGACACCTACGCACCCTTCGGCCCCTGCATCGTCACCGCCGACGCGCTCGGCGATCCGCATGACCTCGGCCTGTGGCTGACGGTCAACGGCCACACGAAGCAGCGCTCGAACACGCGTCACATGCTGTTCAAGATCCCGACCCTGATCGCCGACATCAGCGCCGCGATCACCCTCGAACCCGGCGACATCATCGCGACCGGAACGCCTGAAGGTGTCGGCGCCGGCCGCACGCCCCAGGAGTGGCTCTGGCCGGGCGACGTGGTCGAGGCCGGCGTCGACGGGATCGGACGGATCCGCCACCCCGTGGTGGCGGCCTGACACCGGCCAAGATCAACACGAGACCGACGCCAAGTCATGCACAACCCCCAGGGAAGGGACAGGGAACAATGACCACAACTGCTTCAAGTCGCCGCGCCGTCGTGGCGGGATTGCTGACGACGGGATCGCTGGCCGCCTCCAGGGCCTGGTCGAACCCGATCCAGCCCGAAACCGTGACGATCGGCTTCATCACCACCCTGTCGACCCCGGCCGGCTATATCGGCGAGGATGAGCGCGACGCCTTCAACCTGGCGATCGCCGAGGGCGGCGGAAAACTCGGCGGCGTGCCGGTCCGGCTCGATATCGAAGACGACGCCCTGAAGCCCGCCAATGCCAAGCAGGCGGCGGACCGGATGGTCCAAGGCGGCATCAGGCTGTTTACCGGCGTGAATTTCTCGAACGTGCTGGCCGCCGTCGTGCCGAGCGTGCTCGCCTCCGGCGGCACCTATGTCAGTCTCAACCCCGGCCCGTCCACCTTCGCCGGCGAACGCTGCCATCCCAACTATTTCGTGACGTCCTATCAGAACGATGCGTTTCACGAGGCGTCCGGGCTCGCCGCCGACGAACTCGCCTACAAGAAGGTCGTCCTGCTCGCGCCGAATTATCAGGCCGGCCGCGATGCACTGGAAGGCTTCAAGCGTACCTATAAAGGCACGGTCGCAGGCGAGATCTACACCAAGCTCGACCAGACCGACTTCTCGGTGGAGCTCGCCCGTGTGCGCGCGCTGGCGCCGGACGCGATCTATCAGTTTCATCCGGGCGGCGCCGGCATCAATTTCGCCAAACAATATGCCAATGCCGGTCTTGGCCGAACCGTGCCGATGCTGATCCCGAGCTTTTCGATGGATGCGCGCATGGTGGCGGCGACCGGCGACGCGGCCAATGGCATCTATGCCTCCGCCATCTGGACGAGCGAGGTCGACAACCCTGCCTCGGTGGCCTTCGTGACAGCCTTCAGGAAGGCCTATTCCCGCACCCCGACGACCTATGCCCAGCAATCCTACGACACGGCGCGCCTGATCGGCAGCGCGCTCGAGGCGGTCAACGGTGACCTGCGCAAGCAGGACCAGTTCCGCAATGCGCTGCGGGCGGCGAAATTCGTGTCGGTGCGCGGCAAGTTCGCGTTCGGGCCGAACCAGCACCCGGTTCAGGACTATTACCTGACCAGGTTCGAGAAGAACGGCGCGGGCGAGATCGTCCAGAACATCGTCCGCAAGATCGCCTCCGACCGGGGCGACGCCTATGTCTCGAAATGCACGATGAACTGAGCCTGGCCGCCGCGGCCTCGGCCGCGGCCCATGGCTTGCGACTGAGCGGGACGCGCCGGGATGCTTCTATTCGTCGAGCAGATTCTCAACGGGCTGCAATATGGCGCCATGCTGTTCATGCTGGCGTCGGGACTGACGCTGATCTTCGGGATCATGGGCGTCATCAACCTGACCCATGGCTGCTTCTACATGGTCGGCGCCTATTGCGCGGCCTTCGCGGTGATGAGCACGGGGTCGTTCCTGGTCGGCATCCTGGCGGCGCTCGCCGGTGCCGGGCTCTATGCCGTCATGGTTGAAGTGGCGGTCGTGCAATGGCTCTATCGCCGCGACCATCTCTACCAGGTGCTGGCGACGCTCGGCCTGATCCTGTTCACCAACGAGGCGGTGAGCATGATCTTCGGCCGCCGGCCGCCGCTGCTCGACATCCCGCCCCTGCTGCAGGGCTCCGTCGCCATCCTGCCCGGGCTCGATTACCCGGTGATGCGCCTGGCCTTTATCGGCGTCGGCGCGCTGGTCGCCGTCGGACTGTGGCTGCTGGTCAACCATACCCGCATCGGCATGCTGATCCGCGCCGGCGCCGACGACCGCGAGATGGTCGATGCGCTCGGCGTCGACATCCGCCGCCTCTATACGCTGGTCTTCGGGCTGGGCGGGCTGCTTTGCGGCCTGGCCGGCGTGATGGCGGCGCCCCTGCTGGCGATCGAGATCGGCATGGGCGAGCGCGTGCTGATCACCACCTTCGTCGTCATCGTCATCGGCGGCGTCGGATCGGTCCGCGGCGCCCTGGTCGGAGCGCTGCTGGTCGGAATGGTCGACAGCCTCGGCCGCGCCTACCTGCCGCAGGTCCTGCAGGGGCTGCTGCCGGCCTCGGTCGCCGACACGCTCAGCGCCGGCCTCGTCTCGGCCAGCATCTATGTCCTGATGGCCGCCGTCCTGCTCGTCAGGCCGCTTGGCCTGCTGCCGGCCCGGGCCTGACGACATGCGTGCCAAATTCCGACTTGCAGCCATTGTCCTGGGGCTGGCGATCCTGGCGGCCATGCCGTTCACCGCCGAAGCGACCGGTTCGACGGCGCTGCTCGGCCTGACCAACCGGATCCTGATCTATGCCATCGCGGCGGTCAGCCTCGACCTGATCATCGGCTACGGCGCCCTGGTCAGTTTCGGCCATGCCATGTTCTTCGGCCTCGGCGGCTATACCGTCGGCATCATCGCCCATCACACCTTCGGCGGCGGCCCGATCTTCGGCTGGTCGGGCAGCAATGCCGCCCTGGTGGTCTGGCCGCTGGCGCTGCTCGGCTGCGCCCTGCTGGCCGCCGCCGTCGGCGCGCTGGCGCTGAGAACCAGCGGCGTCCAGTTCATCATGATCACGCTCGCCTTCGCGCAAATGGTGTTCTTCGTCCTCGTCTCGCTGCAGAGTTATGGCGGCGACGACGGCCTGATGCTCGACCGGCGCAACGACATGCCGTTCATCGACCTGGCGCGGCCGCAGACCTTCTACTTCCTGTGCCTGGCCCTGCTCGTCGCCTGGACACTGATTTGCCTGTCGATCGTCAATTCGCGCTTCGGCCTGATCCTTCAGGCCTTGCGCCAGAGCGAGCGGCGCGCGGTCAACCTGGGCATCCGGCCGTTTCCGTTCCGGCTCACGGCTTTCGTCATCTCGGCGGTCGGCACCGGCCTCGCCGGCGTCCTGTGGGCCAATTACGCCCGCTTCGTCACGCCCGACATGGCGGCCTGGACCAAATCCGGCGAGTTCATGGCGATCGTCGTCCTGGGCGGGCTCGGAACCCTGTTCGGCCCGATCCTCGGCACCGCCGCCTTCATCACGCTGGAGCAATTGCTGTCGAGCTGGAGCGAGCATTGGATGATCGTGATGGGCCCGGTGCTGACCCTCATCGCGTTGTTCGGCCAGCAGGGACTGGCCGGCCGCCTGTTCGGACGCCGCCATGACTGACCCTGACGCAGCCGTCACGGCAGCCCCGGTGCTGGCGATCACCGGCCTGCGCAAGGCGTTCGGCGCCCTGGTCGCGACCGATGACGTGACCCTGGACGTGCGCCCCGGCGAGCTCCACGCCCTGATCGGCCCGAACGGCGCCGGCAAGTCCACCCTGATCACCCAGATCTGCGGCGAGCTCGCCGCCGATGCCGGCCGCATCCGCTTCGACGGGCGCGACATCACCACCCTGCCCGCCCATGCCCGCGCGCGGCTGGGGCTCGGACGCTCGTTTCAGCTCACCCAGCTATGCCCGGACTTTTCCGCGCTCGAGAACGTCCTGCTGTCGATCGAGGCCCGGCACGGCGGCTCTTTCGACATGCTGTCCAATCCCCGCCGGAACGGCGCGAACCGGCAGGCCGCGCGCGACTGGCTCGACCGGGTCGGGCTGGCCGATCGCGAAGACCGGCGCGTCGCGACGCTCGGCCATGGCGAGCGCCGGCAGCTCGAAATCGCCGTGGCGCTGGCGCGCCAGCCCAGGCTGCTGCTGCTCGACGAGCCGATGGCCGGAATGGGACCGGAGGAATCGGCGGCCCTGACCCGGCTGCTCGGCAGCCTCAAGCGCCACTACGCCATTCTGCTGGTCGAACATGACATGGACGCGGTTTTTGCGCTCGCCGACCGCGTCAGTGTCCTGGTCTATGGACGGATCATCTTCACCGGTACGGTCGACGCGGTACGCGACCATCCTGATGTCCGCGCCGCCTATCTCGGAGAGGAACCGGCATGCTGACCGTCGACGGGCTCGAAGCCGGTTATGCCCAGAGCCGGGTGCTGTTCGGCCTCAGCTTCGAAGCACGCGCCGGCGAGGTGATCTCGTTGATCGGGCGCAACGGCATGGGCAAGACCACCACGGTGCGGGCGATCATGGGCATGACCAGGCCACGCGGCGGCCGGATCAGCTTCGACGGGCGGGCCATCGCCGGACTGGCGCCGAATGTCATCGCGCGGCTCGGCCTCGGCCTGGTCCCCGAAGGCCGGCGCATCTTCGCCTCGCTGACGGTCGAAGAAAACCTGGTCGCGACCGCCCGGCCGCGGCCCGGCGCGCAGTGGAACCTGGAGCGGGTGGTCGCGCTGTTTCCCCGGCTCGGCGAACGCCGCCGGCAATCGGCGCGGACCCTGTCCGGCGGCGAACAACAGATGCTGGCCATTGGCCGGGCGCTGTTGACCAATCCCCGCTTCCTCATTCTCGACGAGGCAACCGAGGGCCTCGCGCCGCTGATCCGCGCGGAGATCTGGCGCTGCCTGCACGAGCTCAAGGCCGCGGGCCAGACGATCCTGGTCATCGACAAGAACCTGGCCGAGATGGCGACGCTCGTCGACCGCCATCACATCGTCGAGAAAGGCCGCGTCGTCTGGTCGGGAACGCCAGGGGACCTCAACCGGGATGCCGCCCTCGCGCATCGCTATCTCGGCGTCTGACGGGCGCCGAAGTGGCCGCATCGGCGCGTGCCGTTCCGCGCGCTTTGCGAGAATGAATTGCTACCCCGCAATGTCGGCAGTGGTGTTTTCGTGTCCGGCAGTCGACGCTGGCTCGCGCATCGTCGTCGATGAACCATGCCCGATGGTCGTTCCGGCCCCCACTGGTCTCGCCGGAACCGGCCTTTGCTCATGGCGCGCGACGCGGTTCGCCTGATTCCCACGTTGCGCGATCGCTCGGCGTCGGGACGGCAATGACGGAGAGCTGGCATGGTGGTCGCGCTTGCTAGAGCGCCCGACGGTCCGGAACGACGAGACGGTCCGGCTCCGCCGCGGCAAGGCCGCGCCTCGCGAAGCGCGTCTCGCCTCGGCCGGACGCACCGGCCAGCCACACGGCACAATCCAAGAGCTGATGGAGAGACCCATGAGACGGCGGGAGTTCCTGCACACGGCCGGCATTGCCGCGGCATCACTTGCCGTCCCCGCGCGGGTGCGTGCGGCGGCCGAGACCACGCTGCGCTTCACCCCGCAGCAGGACCTGATCACGCTCGATCCGATCCTGACCACCGGCTATATCACCCGCAACTACGCCTACATGGTCTATGACACGCTCTACGGCATGAATTCGCGCTACCAGGCCACGCCGCAAATGGTCGATGGCCATCGCGTCGAGGCTGACGGCAAGCGCTGGGACCTGACGCTGCGCGACAACCTGTTCTGGCACGACGGCGAACGGGTCCTGGCGCGCGACTGCGTGGCCAGCATCAAGCGCTGGGCCCAGCGCGATACGTTCGGCGCGTCGCTGATCGACGCGACCGAGGAGCTTTCGGCGCCCGACGACCGGACCATTCGGTTCCGGCTGAAACGCCCCTTCCCGCTCCTGCCCATCGCGCTCGGCAAGGCCTCGGTGCCGGTCTGCGTGATGATGCCGGAACGGCTTGCCATGACCGATGTCTCCAAGCCGGTGCCGGAGATCATCGGCAGCGGCCCGTTCCGCTTCAAGCTGGACGAGCGCGCGCCCGGCTCGATCAATGTCTTCACCAAATTCGAGCGCTACGTGCCGCGCAGCGATGGCGAGCTCGGCTGGACCTCCGGTCCGAAGGTGGTGCATTTCGACCGGGTCGAATGGAATTCGATCCCCGATGCCTCGACCGCCACTGCAGCGCTGATGTCGGGCGCGCAGCACTGGCAGGAATATGCCTATCACGACCACCTGCCGATGCTGAAAGCGGCGCGGCAGGTGACGACCCGGGTGCTCGACCCCACCGGTTTCGTCTGCATGATGCGGATGAACCATCTGCACCCGCCCTTCGACAATCCGGCGATCCGGCGCGCGCTGTGGGGCGCGCTTGCCCAGAACGACTATATGGAGGCCGTGGTCGGCACCGATGACCGGAGCCTCTACAACGTGCCGCTCGGCTTCTTCTGCCCCGGCACGCCCATGGCCTCGACCGCCGGACTGGACATGCTCGCCGGGCCGCGCCGGATCGAGCAGGTGAAGGACGAGCTTAGAACCGCCGGCTACAGGGGCGAGAAGGTCGTCATCATGGCCTCCAATGCCGGCGCGCTCGCCGCCATCGGGGCGGTGGCCGCCGACATGCTGAAGCGCGTCGGCATGGACGTCGAGGTCTATGTCGTCGAGTTCAACGCCATGCTGCAGCGGCGCAACCGCCGTGGCCCGGTCTCGGACGGCGGCTGGAGCGCTTTCGTCACCAACTGGGCCGGCATGGACTGGCTGAACCCGGCCGTGCACATGGCGCTGCGCGCCGACGGCACCTATGCCGGCTGGTCGCAGAACGAGCGGATCAACGGCTTGCGCGCGTCATGGTTCGAGACCGCGGACGAGGCGGCCCAGGCTGCCATCTGCCGCGACATCCAGCTGGAGGCGGTCAAGGACGTGCCCTACTACCCGCTCGGCCAGTACCTCCAGCCGACCGCTTTCCGCAAGTCCATCACCGGCGTGCTCGACGGCTTCGCAACCTTCTGGAACGTCAGGCGCGCCTGACGAGGTCCCGGCGGCACCCCTCTTCCAACACCCGAGACGACCGGCGCACCCCGCCCCAGGCGGGGGCGCCGAAATGCAGACAACGGAGACTTCGCATGACCGCATCGAACACCATTCGCCAATCCGCGCTGGACTGGATCGCGCGCAATGAACCGCGCCTGTCCGCATTCAACGAGCGGATCTGGGCTTTCGCCGAGCCGGCCTGGCGTGAATATCGCTCGCTGGATGCCTATGTCGCGATACTCGGCGAGGAAGGCTTCAGCGTCGAAGCAGGCTCCGGCGACATGCCCACGGCGTTTGCGGCCCGCTGGGGCAAGAGCGGGCCGGTGCTCGCCGGCTTCTCGGAATATGACGCGGTGCCCGGCAATTCGCAGCAGGTGGTGCCGCGCGAGGCGCCGCGCGAAGGCGTCCACCCCTATGCCGCCGGCCATACCGATCCGCATTCGGTGCTCGGCACGGCCTCGCTGACCGCCATGCTCGCGACCAAAGCCGCCTTTGAGCAGCATGGCGTGGCCGCCACGCTGAAGCTGTTCGGCGAGCCGGCCGAAAAGGTCTGCGGCTCGAAGCCGATCCACGCCGCCAAGGGCTATTACGATGACCTCGACGCCGCCGTCGTGTGGCATCCCTGGCCGAGCAATACGGTCACTGGCGATATCCATTTCGGCGCCTATTGGAGCGCGGTCATCACCTTCGAGGCCGACGATCCCGAGAACTGGGTCGATCCCTCGCTGATGCCGTCCCAGACGGCCCATGCGGTCGCCCGCGCGCCTGGCGCGCTCGACGCCCTATGCCTCATGTACACCACGACGAAATACACCAAGGAGGCCATGTTCCCGCATAGCGGATCGTGGACGCTCAACGAATTCGTCCTGGGCGATGCCGGTGCGACCTCGGACAACCTGCCGCCGCGTTTCAGCCAGATCCAATATTCCTGGCGCTCGTCGTCGCTGGCGATCCAGGAGCAGATCTGGCGCGTGCTCGCCCGAAACGCCAAATCGGCGGCCATGGCGACCGGTTGCCGCGCCTTCGTGCGCTGGGTGACCAAGACGCGCGTCGGCTTGCCGAACACCGCGCTGACCGACCTGACCTGGGCCAATCTGCAGGCGGTCGGCGCCCCGATCTATGACGAAAAGGCGCTGGCCTTCGGCCGCGAGATCCAGAAAAACCTCGGCCTGGAACCGATGGCCAACCCGTTCATCAAGAGCGTGACGACGCTGACCACGCCGGAGGACAACGATGCCGGGTTGAAACGCACGCTGGCCGGCTGGCAGACCCATCTCAGCGCCGATGACTATGTCGAATTTTCCTGGCATTGCCCGACTGTGCGGCTGCTCGCCGCGCGGCCACGGCTGCAGCCGCCGTCGCCCGGTTATGCCTATCCGAACTGGGCCTATAACGCGCTCGGCGGCCTGCCCGCGGCGGTCGATCCCGGCCTGTTCGTCGCGGCCAAGACCATGGCGCTGACCATGGTCGATCTCGCGACCAAGCCCGGTGCGCTGGCGGCGTGCCAGGCCGAGTTCCGCGAGCGCACCGGCGGCGGGGTGGGCGGCAAGGACTGGGTCGGCCCGCTGCTGCCGGCCGATTTCGACCCGCCGGTCGACCTGCGCTGGCCGGAATATGTCAACACCGCGCGCGGCGACGAGTGGTGCTTCCCCACCCCGCATCGCGGCACCGGCGCCGGCGAGCCGATCTGATACGGGTCGGCCGATCACCGAACAGCCGTCGCATCTTTGACAGGCGCCAAGCCCCCGGATCTCTCCGGGGGCTTTTTTTTCTGCCCAACCGAAACCTGATCATCGCCGGCCGTTCCGCCTATGCCGCTCGCGGCATCCGATCAGCCCCTCTTGACCTTCCCATGATTGGAACCTTTATGGAATGGGGCAACCACCCGGGAAGGGAGTTGCACGACCATGACGGCCACGAGCCAACCAAGATCTCCGTTCGCGATCGCCGTTCACGGTTGGATGCCGGTGACGGCCAGCGACCGGCAGACCCCGGACCACGCCCGGGCACAAGGAACCGAAGCATGAATATCGGCGAAGCTGCAGCGGCCTCCGGCGTCTCGGCCAAGATGATCCGCTATTACGAATCGATCGGCCTAGTCGCCAACGTGTCGCGCACGGGATCCGGTTATCGCGTCTATTCGGACAGTGATGTTCACACGCTCCGCTTCATTCGCCGCGCCCGTGACCTCGGCTTCTCGGTCAAACAGATGAGCCATCTTCTCGCGCTCTGGAGCGACCGCTCGCGGGCCAGCGCCGAGGTGAAGCAGATCGCGCTCGGGCATGTCGCGGAACTGGAGCGGAAGATGCGCGAGCTGCGCGACATGTCGAAAACGCTGCGCCATCTGGCGGAACATTGCCAGGGCGACGACCGCCCGCACTGCCCGATCATCGAAGAGCTTTCGAAGGGCCATGCGGCCGGGCCGCTCAAGCCGTCGAAACGGCGGCCCGCGCACTGACCGCTCGCGTGGTCGTGCCCGCGAACAACCGAGACAGGAGACGAACAAATGCATCGACGCAGCTTTCTCGCGGCGGGCGTGGCAACGATTTTCGCAAGCCCACGCGCATCCGCCCAGATGAACATGACCGGCGGCCATGGCATGGGCGGCCATGGGGGCCATGGGGGGCATGGGGGCCATGGGGGCCATACAATATCGGCCCCGAACGCCGTGGCGCTGCCGGAAGGCGCACCGCTGCGTGAGCTGCCGCGCCTCGTGAACCAGGCGGCAGCCAAGGGCGTGTTCAAAGCCAGGCTCACCGCCCAGCCCGCGAAGGTCCGCTTCGCCGCGGGCCTCGACACGCCGGTGCTCGGCTATAACGGCCTGAGCCCGGGCCCGTTGATCGCGGTCACCGAGGGCGATCAGGTCGAGATTATCTTCGCCAACCGGATTCCCGGCGAAGAGAGCACGATCCACTGGCATGGCATGCCGGTGCCTGCCGATCAGGACGGCAATCCGATGGACCCGGTGGCATCAGGGGCGGAACGGACCTACCGCTTCAGCCTTCCGGAAGGCAGTGCCGGGTCCTACTGGTACCACCCGCATCCCCATGGCCGGACGGCCAGCCAGGTCTATCGCGGGCTCGCCGGCATTTTCCTGGTCAAGCCGAAGGTCGATCCGATCCCCGTCGCATATGGCGACACTCCGCTCGTGTTCACCGACCTGCGCCTCGCAGCCGACGGGACCATGCCTGACAGCACGATGGTCGATCTGATGAACGGCCGTGTCGGCGACCATGTCCTGGTCAATGGCCAGAAGAACCCGTCCCTGTCGGTTTTGCGCGGCACGAAACGCCGCTTCCGCCTGTTCAACGCCACCAACGCGCGCTTCCTGCGGATGTCGTTCGAGGACGCGGCGATCACGGTCATCGGAACCGATGGCGGCCTGCTGGAGAAGCCCGTCCCGGCGGACGAGATTTTCCTTGCACCGGCGGAGCGGCTCGATGTGATCGTCGCGTTCGGCAAGGCCGGAAAGGCGACCCTGCGCACGCTCGACTACGACCGGGGCTGGATGGGGCCTCACCGGCCGGCCGATGCCTCGATGTCGCTACTCTCCGTCAATGTCGCGCAGGCGGCAGCCGAGCCGGCTCCGCCCTTGCCGGACAGGCTGCGCACGATCGAGGATCTCGGCGCCCCCGCGCAGACGCGCCGCTTCGTGCTCACCGAGACGATGGGGATGGACGCAAGCGGCATGACGATGGCGTTTCTGATCAATGGCGCGGCCTTCGACATGAAGCGCGTCGACATTGTCGCCAAGGCCGGCGAGGTCGAACTCTGGGAAATCGTCAACCAGGCCGACATGGACCACCCGTTCCATGTTCACGGCACACAGTTCCAATGGGTCGAACGGGAGCGCAACGGCAGGGTCACCAAACCCGCTTACCGGGCCTGGAAAGATACGGTCAACGTGGCGCATGGCGAAACGGTGCGACTGCTGATCCGGCAGGACCTGCCGGGGCAGCGCATGTATCACTGCCACATTCTCGAACATGAGGAGCTTGGCATGATGGGGATCGTCGACGTCAAGGCGTGACCCCCTTGGCGGAATCGATCCAGCGCGGGGCGGGCGATTGTTCCGCCCAGGGCCGGCCTCGAAGCGATTGAACCTTGACCGCCGCCGCAACCGTGAACCCGGTCGCGGCGGCGCTCCGTTTTTTATCGGCCGCGAGGCCTTCAGGCTGCGCCGCCGGCGATTTCGACGGCGGCATAACCGGCCGTCGCCAGCCTCTGGACAAAGGCTTCGGCGGATTTCGGCGAATGGATCTCGACGGTCCGGCTGACGACATCAGCGACCACCTCGGCCTTCGCATCAACCGACTGGATGGCCTTTGTGACGCTGCGCGCGCAGCCGCCACAGGTCATGTTCTCGATACGCAATTTCATCTGCGACCTCCTTTTTGCTGTCTGGTCGCTTCGGGATGTGGGGCGTCCAACCATGGCAAGGTCAAGGGCTGAAAAAAGCCGACTGCGCGCCCTTGACCTTCCCATGATTGGAAGGTCCATCTGGTATGGCGAGCCCCAAGAAGTCATTAAATCCAGGAGCATTCCATGAACCCGTCGCACGCCGCTCGCGCCGACCAAACAACCATCAGCCTGCCCATCGAAGGCATGACCTGCGCGTCCTGCGTCGGACGCGTCGAGCGCGCCATCAAGGCCGTGCCGGGCGTGATCAGGGCCAATGTCAACCTGGCGACCGAACGCGCCGAGATCGGTCTCGCGGGGCTGGTCGACCACAGCGCCCTGGTCAAGGCGATCGCGGATGCCGGCTACACCGTCGCGGCGGCAGCTCCCGTCGAGCTCGCCATTCAGGGCATGACCTGCGCGTCCTGTGTCGGACGCGTCGAACGCGCGCTCAAGGCTGTCCCCGGCGTCGTGTCGGCCGCCGTCAACCTGGCAACCGAGCGGGCCCGTATCGAGCGTGGCGCCGGCGTCGACACGGCCGCGCTCATCCAAGCCGTGAAGGACAGCGGCTACGAGGCCACGGTGGTCGACCCCGGCGCAACGGCTGATGACAGCGCCGCCGAGCGGCGCGACGCCGAAACGACGGAGCTACGCCGCGATCTCGCGATCGCCGCGGTGCTGTCCGCGCCGGTGTTCGCGCTCGAGATGGGCTCGCACCTCATTCCCGGCATCCACCACCTGGTCGCCGGCACGATCGGCATGCAGGCAAGCTGGTGGCTCCAATTCGCCCTGACGACCGTCGTGCTGTTCGGCCCCGGCCTGCGCTTCTTCAAAAAGGGCCTGCCCGCGCTCTGGCGCCTCGGTCCCGACATGAACTCGCTGGTCGCGGTCGGCACGCTCGCGGCTTATGGCTATTCGCTGGTCGCGACATCAGCCCCCGGCCTGCTGCCGGACGGCACCGTCAACGTCTATTACGAGGCGGCAGCGGTGATCGTCACGCTGATCCTGCTCGGCCGCACCCTCGAGGCCAAGGCCAAGGGCCGCACATCCCAGGCGATCAAGCGGCTCGTCGGCCTGCAGGCCAAGACGGCGCGTGTCCGGCGTGACGGCAAGGTCCTCGAAATTCCCGTCGGTGCCGTCGTCCAAGGCGATATCGTCGAAATCCGCCCCGGCGAGCGCGTGCCGGTCGATGGCGAGGTCGTCGACGGAACCAGCTTCATCGACGAATCCATGATCACCGGCGAGCCGGTCCCGGTCGAGAAGACCGCGGGGACCGAAGTCGTCGGCGGCACCGTCAACCAGACCGGCGCGCTTGGCATCAGAGCCACTGCCGTCGGCGGCGCGACCGTACTTGCCCAGATCATTCGCATGGTCGAACAGGCGCAAGGCTCCAAGCTGCCGATCCAGGCCGTGGTCGACAAGGTGACGATGTGGTTCGTGCCGGCCGTCATGGGCCTGGCCGCCCTCACCTTCCTGGTCTGGCTGTTCGTCGGGCCCGAGCCGGCGCTCACCTTCGGCCTGGTCAATGCGGTCGCGGTGCTGATCATTGCCTGCCCCTGCGCCATGGGCCTGGCCACGCCGACGTCGATCATGGTCGGCACGGGCCGGGGCGCCGAACTCGGCATTCTGTTCCGCAAGGGCGAGGCGCTTCAGCTGCTCAAGGAAGCCAAGGTCGTCGCCGTCGACAAGACCGGCACGCTGACCGAAGGCAAGCCGGCGCTGACCGATCTCGACCTGGCCATTGGCTTCGATCGGGCTCAGGTGCTGGCCAGGATCGCGGCCGTCGAAGCGAAATCCGAACACCCGATCGCACGGGCGATTGTCGCGGCCGCCGAAGCCGAGAAGCTCCATCTTCCCGCTGTCGAGACCTTCTCATCGGTGACCGGCTATGGTGTCCGGGCACAGGTCATGGGGTCACGGGTCGAGATCGGCTCCGATCACTACATGGTGCTGCTCGGCCTGGATCCGGCGGCCTTCGCAAGGACCGCGCAACGGCTGGGCGATGAGGGCAAGACGCCGCTCTATGCCGCCATCGACGGCAAGCTGGCCGCCGTCATCGCCGTCGCCGATCCGATCAAGGCGACGACGCCGGAGGCGATCAAGGCGCTGCACGATCTCGGCCTGAAGGTGGCGATGATCACCGGCGACAACCGGCGCACGGCTGAGGCGATCGCCCGGCGGCTCGGCATCGACGAGGTGGTGGCCGAGGTCCTGCCGGAGGGCAAGGTCGAGGCGGTCAAGCGCCTGAAGCGGGAGCACGGACGGCTTGCCTATGTCGGCGACGGCATCAACGACGCGCCCGCGCTCGCCGAAGCCGATGTCGGACTTGCCATCGGCACCGGCACGGATGTCGCCATCGAAGCAGCCGACGTCGTCCTGATGTCGGGGAGCCTCAACGGTGTTGCCACCGCCATCGCCTTGTCGAAGGCAACGATCGGCAACATCGGGCAGAACCTGTTCTGGGCCTTCGTCTACAACGCAGCCCTGATCCCGGTGGCGGCCGGCGCGCTCTACCCGGCCTATGGCCTGTTGCTGTCGCCGGTGTTCGCCGCGGGTGCGATGGCGCTGTCCTCGGTGTTCGTGCTCGGCAACGCGCTGCGCTTGAAGCGCTTCCGCCCGCCGCTTGCAGGCGAAGGCGCGTCGGCGGCAGCCGGGCGCAGCGCCGGCCGCGCACACAAGCCGCTGACGCCGGCGGCGTAAGCGAACGCGGGCCCGCGGAGACGCCAGGCGTGCGCGTTTGAGACCATTCGACCGCCGCCGGCCGCCGCCGGCGGCGGTTCTCGTCTGGCGATCGGGCCGAACCGAGCTGGCAGTCTTAAAAAACGCGACGAATAGCGGTTGAACCGAATGTCGGGCGTGCTCCACTGGCCGGACCATCAACGGAGCATCCCATGCCGGAAGCACAAGCGAACCTGAAGGCGGAACTGGCCGGTCTGATCGACGGCAACCGCCAGGAGATCATCGAGCTGCTTCGCCGCTTCCTGAGGATCCGCAGCGTCAATCCGCCGGGCGACACCCGCGAAGCCGCCGATTTTGTCCGCGCCATCCTCGACCGCTTCGGCGTGCCGCATCGTACCGTCGCGCTCGACCAGACCATGCCGAACATCGTCGGGCGCTGGGACGCTGCCGGCGCCGGGCGCCATCTGGTGCTCAACGGCCATCTGGACGTGTTTCCGGTGACCAATGAAGCGTTGTGGTCAGCCGAGATCCGCGACGGCAAGATCTATGGGCGCGGCGCCTCGGACATGAAGACCGGCACCCTCGCCTCGGTTCTCGCCTATTGTTACCTGCATCAGAAACGGCAACGCCTCGCCGGCGCCCTGACATTGACCGTGGTTTCCGACGAGCAGTCCGGCGGGCGCTTTGGCACCCGCTATCTGTTCGAGCAGATCCCTGAGGAGATCAGCGGCGATTGCTGCCTGAACGGCGAACCGGGCGGGCTCGGCAATATCCGCTTCACCGAGAAGGCGACGCTGCGCTTTTCGCTCGCCTCGCGCAGTGAAGGCGGCCATGGCGGCTATCCCCACCGCGCGCCCAATCCGATCGAGCGGATCTGCAAGCTGACCGCCCGGATCTACGCGCTCTATCACCTCAGGCTCGCCGAACTGCCGGCCGAGATCGATGCGATCCTGACCTCCAAGGCGTCGATCGCGGCGGCCGACGCCAATCTGGGGGTTGGCGCCGGCGACATCGCGCGGCGCATCACGGTCAATATCGGCATCATCAAGGGCGGACAGAAGGCAACGCAGATCCCGACCGACTGCGTCGCCCATCTCGACATCCGCATCCCCATCGGATCCGATCGCGATGCGATCCGCGCCGAGATTGCCCGCCTTGCGACGGACCATGGCTGTCAGATGCTGGTAAACGAGGACCACAGCTATCCCGCCAGCATGACCGATCCCTATGGCGAGATGGCCGGCATCCTGAGGGCCAATATCCGGGGCTTGCTCGGATCGGAGGCTCCGCCGGTTGCGAGCCTTGGTGGCACCGACACACGCTATTGGCGGTGGCGCGGCATTCCCGCCGTCATCTGCGGTCCCTCGCCGATCAGCATGGGCACCGATGACGAGCATGTCCTGGTCGAGGAGGCGATCGCGGTGGTCAAGCTTCATGCGTTGTGTGCCGCCGACTATCTCGACCCGGCGAGATCGGGGATTCACACAAGTCGCGAAGGCCAACCTCATCGGGATGTCACCTGACCTCCCCCTGCGGGCTACTGAGTTCACACATCTCGGCAATCTGTGGCTTGGCGCGGCGTTCCTCGCTTCGTCATGGCCGTGCTTGTCACGGCCATCCACGTCTTCCGCGGTCAAGGCAATCCGTGGATGGCCGGCACAAGGCCGGCCATGACGGATGGAGCGGCGCCAGGCTTGCCGCCGAAGCTGGCCGATGACGCGCACAATCCTCTGCCAACCCGGACACCGGGCTGATGACCGCGCCAAAATCAGCTGGCACTATCACGACGTCCCGACCCGACATGGCGACCCGACGAGGGCGCCTTCGCCATGTCGGCTCCCGCCCGGCCTTTCAGAGCGACAAGGGTTCCCGATGCCGACGATCACAGCCGAGAACGACATCGTCACGCATATCAATGTCTTCACCACCGCGCCCGAGCGGCAGCAAATGCTGGTCGATTCCCTGATCGAAACGGTCAACGCGGCGCGCGAGGTGCCCGGCTGGCTGTCCGCCAGCATTCACCGGAGTTTCGACGGCACCAAGGTGACCAATTACGTCCAGTTCGCCAATCACGCGGCGGCGGACGCGGTGCTGCGGCATCTGGCCAAAGGCGGCTTCCTGCAGCGCAATGCTGCGCTCGGCCAGGTCGCGCCCGGCCAATATGAAGTGGCCTATACGATCAGCGCGGCCT
The DNA here is from genome assembly GCF_005144885.1 of Phreatobacter stygius. NCBI lineage: Bacteria > Pseudomonadati > Pseudomonadota > Alphaproteobacteria > Hyphomicrobiales > Phreatobacteraceae > Phreatobacter > Phreatobacter stygius. Next base: position 5,814,943 of record NZ_CP039690.1, on the reverse strand, counting down.
GACGACGCCGGGCTCGCGTCAGGCCGCGAGCGCTTCGCTCGCCGGCTGGAAGTTGAAGGCCAGGCTTTCGGCGACGGGCTTGCTGGTGACCCGGCCGCGATGGATGTTGAGCCCGTTGCGCAGATGCGGATCGTTGACCAGGGCTTTCAGCCCCAGGGTCGCCAGGGCGAGCCCGAAAGGCAGCGTCGCGTGGTTCAGGGCATGGCTCGAGGTCAGCGGCACGGCGCCCGGCATGTTGGCGACACAGTAGTGGATGACACCGTCGACCTCATAGGTCGGGGCATCATGGGTGGTTGGCCGCGACGTCTCGAAACAGCCGCCCTGGTCGATGGCGACGTCGATGATGACAGCGCCGCGCTTCATGCGCGGCAGCATGTCCCGGCGCACCAGCTTCGGCGCGCTGGCGCCGGGGATCAGCACCGCACCGACGATCACATCCGCCGCCAGGGCCTCCTCCTCGATCGCGTCAATGGTCGAGTAGCGCGTCTGGACCCGACCGCCGAACAGATCGTCCAGCTCGCGCAGGCGCTGGAGCGAGCGGTCGATGATGGTCACCTGGGTGCCGAGGCCAACGGCCATCCGCGCCGCATGGGTGCCGACCACGCCGCCGCCGATGATCATCACCCGCGCCGGCAGGACGCCGGGCACGCCGCCGAGCAGCAGGCCACGGCCGCCGGCATGGCGGCGCAGGCTGAAGGCCGCCGCCTCGATGGCGAGCCGGCCGGCAACCTCGCTCATCGGCGCCAGCAAGGGCAGGCCGCCGCGCGCGTCGGTCACCGTCTCATAGGCGATGGCCGAGCAGCCGGATTTCAGCAGCGCCTCGGCCTGCGGCCGGTCGGCGGCCAGATGAAGATAGGTGAACAGGATCTGGCCGGGCCTGAGCTGCGCGCATTCCTGCGGCTGCGGCTCCTTCACCTTGACCACCATGTCGGCCTGGGAGAACACGTCGGCCGCCCTGGCGACGATCCGCGCGCCGGCCTTTTCGTAATCGCCGTCGGTCGCGCCGATACCGGCGCCGGCGCCGGTCTCGACGATCACCTCCTGGCGGGCGGCGACATATTCGCGGACCGCGGCGGGCGTCAGTCCGACCCGATATTCGTGGGTTTTGATTTCCTTGGGGACACCGACCAACATGGCACCATTCCTCGACGGGGGACGGGCTGAAGGTAAGCGCGGATCCGCGCCGCTTCCCATCGTTCTTGGCCGGCGCTAAAGATATTGGCGCAGGATTCAAGCGCCTTTGTCGGCCATTGCGCAGGAAACCATCGATGACCCTCGACAAGTTCGATCTGGCGATCCTTCGCGCCCTGTCCACCAATGGCCGCATCAGCCATGTCGAACTCGGCCGGCAGGTCGGCCTGTCGCCCACCGCTTGCGCGCGCCGCCAGCAAGCCCTGGAAGAAGCCGGCGTGATCGCCGGCTATCAGGCCGAGATCGCGCCCGCCAAGCTCGGCCTGACGACCACGGTCGTGGTCCGCATCACCCTGGAGAAGCAGAGCGAGGAGGCGCTTGCCCGTTTCGAGGAGGCTGTCCGCAAATGCCCCTCCATCGTACGCTGCCTGCTGATGTCGGGCAGCGACGACTACACGGTGACCGTGCTCGCCCGCGACATCGCCGACTATGAGCGCATCCACAAGATGCAGCTCTCGCGGCTGCCGGGCGTCGCGCGGCTGCAATCGAGCTTTGCCATGCGCGCGGTGATCAATCGCGCCATTCCGATCGAGGCCTTGTGATCGAGGCCTTGTGATCGAGGCCTTGTGATGACTTGGGAGGTTCCGATGGGCTTTGCCGGTGTGGATAGTGTCGGCCATCCGCAGGGAGTAGGTTTCGATCATGCCTGAGACCGGCAACACCGCCGCTATCACCCATGCCGCACGGCGTGGCGCGCAAGCGATTTCGCGCCGCCGCCGGCTGGTTCTGGCCGGTGCCGCGCTGATCGCCGCCCTTGGCCTTGCCGCCTTCACGCTTGCGCCGCAGAACGACACCATTCCGGTCTACTCCTACGAGGTCGTGCGCGTCTTCCCGCATGATCCGGAGGCCTTCACCCAGGGGCTGTTCTACCGCGACGGCTATTTCTACGAGAGCACCGGCCTTTATGGCCGCTCGACCATCCGCAAGGTCGAACCCGAGACCGGCAAGGTCGTCCAGATGCAGCGCCTGCCCGCGCAATCCTTCGGCGAAGGCATCAGCGACTGGGGCGACCGGCTGATCGGCCTGACCTGGCAGGAGCAGCGCGGCTTCGTCTGGGACCTCGAGAGCTTCTCGCTCAGGCAGGAATTCCGCTATTCCGGCGAAGGCTGGGGCCTGACCCGCAGCGCCGATGCGCTGGTCATGAGCGACGGCACCGCGACGATCCGCTTCCTCGACCCCGCGACGTTGAGCGAGCGCAGCCGGATCACGGTGACCGCCAATGGCCGGCCCGTGGACCAGTTGAACGAGCTCGAATGGATCGATGGCGAGATCTTCGCCAATATCTGGCAGACCGACCGGATCGCGCGGATCAATCCCGCAACCGGTCATGTCACCGGCTGGATCGACCTGCAGGGATTGCTGACCTCGCAGGGCCCGGTCCGCGGCCGGCCCGACGTGCTGAACGGCATCGCCCATGACGGCAACGGCCGCCTGTTCGTCACCGGCAAGCTTTGGCCCAAGCTGTTCGAGATCAGGCTGGTCCGGCGCGGCAGCCCGCTGCGGCTGCCGCCGCGCTAGTGCCGACAGCGACCGCTAAAGCGCTTTAACAAAATCACTGATCCCGTTGAGCGTGATCTGGGTCCCGATGCACAACAGCAGGAAGGCTGCGATCCGGGCGAGAACCCGGGCACGCGAATGGCCGAGGAGCGCGACCAGCCGGTCCGCGAAGGCATAGGACAGCCAGACCGCGGCGGCGACGGCCAAGGCCGCCGCCGAGGCCCCGACGATGATCGGCGCATAGCCCGGCTGGTTCAGCGGCAGATTGGAGCCGAGCGCGATGGCGACCGAAATGGTGCCGGGCCCGGTGGTGAACGGCATGGTCAGCGGAAAGAAGGCGACGTCGTTGATGCCCTCGGCCTCGGAGGCCTGCTGCTGCTTGCGCTCCTCGTTGCGTTCGGGCGTCTGAAGCAGGCTCCAGGCGCTCGCCGCGACGACAAGCCCGCCGGCGATGCGCAAGGCCGACAGGCTGATGCCGAAGAAGCTCAGAACATAGGCGCCGCCCCAGAGAGCGCCGAGCATCACCAGGGCTGAATAGAAGGCAATCTTGCGGGCGAGTTCGCTGCGTTCCGCCGGCGATCGACCAGCTGCCACCTGGCTGAAGATCAGCGCCGCGCCGATCGGATTGACGATCGAGATCAGGCCGGAGAAGGCCAGGAGAAATGTTTGAACGGCGCCGTCCATCGGCATTTCCACTTTCAGGGATCACGACAGCTCGGGAACCATGCGCCCCCGCGCTCGTCAGTCGGAGCGGCTTGCCCGGCCCGCACCGCGTGGCGAGACCTGAAGCACTATGGACGGTGAATCACCGACCGGAAAGGCCGGGCGCGGACGGTGCCGGGACCGCGAGGCGGCACGGGATCGGGGCGCCCTGGCTGCCCGCCTCCCACGCCATAGTTGGAACCACAGGACATCGGCGACGCCCGCTCCTGCGAAGCCAAGGATGCGCGCGCGCCGGGCGCCACCGACAATCGGCCTCGGCCGGCGAGGTTTTGCCCGGGAATGTCTTGGCTATGTGCGCGCGACGAATACTCTCATCCGAGACGACGCCGACGGCGCCCGGCATGGCTGTTGCTTTCGACATCACAGACCTTCGGAGGGACCAATGAACGAGCATGCACTGCGCGGGCTGATCGGTCAGGTAAAGGGCGGGACCTTGTCGCGCCGCGCCTTCATTCAACGGATGGCGGCTGTCGGCCTCACCGCCCCGATGGCAACCCAATTGCTGGCCTTTTCCGGCGTCGCCCAGGCGCAGGTGGCGCGGCCTTATGCCCCGGCCAAGGCGGGCGGCGGCGGCCCCTTGAAACTGTTGTTCTGGCAAGCCGCGACGCTGATCAACCCGCATTTCGCCGTCGGCACCAAGGACCAGGAAGGCTCGCGCATCTTCTACGAACCGCTCGCCGGCTGGGACCAGCAGGGCAACCTCGTGCCGTTCCTGGCGCAGGAGATTCCAAGCCGCGACAATGGCGGGCTCGCGGCCGACGGCCTGTCGGTGACCTGGCGGCTGAAGCCCGGCGTCACATGGCATGACGGCCGGCCGTTCACCGCCGACGACGTCGTCTTCACCTGGGAATACGCGTCGAACCCGGCGACCGCCGCCACGACCATCGGCAGCTACAAGGACGTCAAGGCCGAAAAGCTCGACGATCTCACCGTCAAGCTGATCTTCCCGAGCCCGACCCCGTTCTGGGCCGATGCTTTCGTCGGTGCCGCGGGCATGATCATCCCCAGGCACCATTTTGCCGACTATAGAGGCGCCGCCTCGCGCGATGCGCCCGCCAACCTCAAGCCGGTCGGCACCGGTCCCTTCCGGTTCGTCGAATTCAAACCCGGCGACCTGCTGCGCGGCGAGCGCAATCCGGACTACCACATGGCCAACCGGCCCCATTTCGACAGCGTCGAAATGAAAGGCGGAGGCGATGCCGTCTCGGCGGCGCGCGCGGTGATCCAGACCGGCGAATATGACTATGCCTGGAACGTGCTGGTGGAGGACGAGATCCTGCAGCGCATGGAGAACGGCGGGCGCGGCAGGACCCAGATCGTGCCCGGCGGCAATATCGAATTCATCATGCTGAACACCACGGACCCGTGGACCGAAGTCGACGGCGAGCGGGCGAGCGCCAAGACCCGGCATCCGATCCTCGGCGACCCGGGCGTGCGCAAGGCGATCGGCCTGCTGGTCGACAAGGATTCGATCCAGAAGTTCATCTATGGCCGGACCGGCACGACGACGCCCAATTTCGTCGCGGCGCCTCCGCGGTTCAGTTCGCCCAATACGACATATGAATTCAGCATCGACAAGGCCAACCAGCTGCTCGACGCGGCCGGCTGGAAACGCGGCGCCGACGGCATCCGCGTCAAGGACGGCAAGCGATTGAAGCTGGTTTTCCAGACCTCGATCAATGCGCCGCGCCAGAAGAGCCAGGCGATCATCAAGCAGGCCTGTCAGCGCGCCGGCATCGACCTGGAGCTGAAATCGGTCACCGCGTCAGTGTTCTTCTCCTCCGACGTCGCCAATCCCGACACCTATTCCAAGTTCTATTGCGACATGCAGATGTACACGGTGACCATGCTGCAGCCCGATCCCGAGCGCTTCCTGCTGCAGTTCGTCTCCTGGGAAATCGCCAGCAAGGACAATAAATGGCAGGGCCGCAACATCACCCGCTTCAATGATCCCGAGATCGACCGGGCCCACACGCTGGCCAAGAGCGAGCTGGATCCGATCAAGCGCGCCGCCGCGCTGATCAGGATCAACGATATCGCGATCAACCAATCGATCGTCCTGCCGGTGGTCTCGCGCCCGAACGTCGCCGCCGTCAACAACCGGATGACGGTCAACCTGAGCAGTTGGGACAATGCGATGTTCCTGCTCTGCGACTGGCATCGCCCGGCGTGAGCGCCAGCGACCACCTCGGCAGGTCCGGTTGGCTCGGGGCATCTCGGGCCGATGCGACGGCGGATGGCCGGCGCCCGGGGGACACCCGGGGCGGGCCCGCCTCCCCCGATCGTCCTGCCGGATGCACACATCTCAAGACCGGCGGTGATGGGCCTTGCGTCCTTCGAAGGGCGCGCCGCAACCACCACCTTCACCTCGCCCCGGCGGGGAGAGGTGAAGGTGGTGGTTCTCGTGCGAGGCCTCGACGCACGACCGAGTGCTCCGCAAGCCACTGAAACAGCGTATATTTTCGAGCTGCATGAATCCGGCGCGCCCTCGCCCCGAAGCCTTCTACTGGCTGAGGCTGATGAAACTGCCGCGGCAGAAGCCGAGCGGCTCGGAGAAATTGACGCCGAAATCCTGCACCTCGCCGATCAGGATCAGATGATCGCCGGCATCGACCCGCTGGTGCAGGAGACAATCGAACCAGCTCAGGCAGTCATCCAGGATGGGCGCGCCGGTGGCCGCTTGCCGACAATCCACGCCGGCAAACCGGTCGGCACCGCGTGACGCGAACAGGGTCGCGACCCCGGTCTGCTCGCGGCCGAGAATGTTGACGGCGAACGAGCCCGCCTCCTGAAACGAGCCGATATTGGAAGAGCGCTTGCCGATGCAGACGAGAACCAGCGGCGGATCGAGCGACACGGAGGTGAAGGAATTCGCCGTCATGCCGCGCGGCGCCCCGGTGTCGTCACGGGTCGTGACGACGGTCACCCCGGTCAGAAACGTGCCAAATGCGCGGCGCAGATCGTCTTGGCTGAAATGCGCAGGGTCCATGTCTCGAGCGCTCCGACGTGACCGGCGCAGACTGGCCGAGAACGGCGCCGCCTCCTTCCTCCTGTGAAGGGGAACCGGTCGCTCATGTTTCCTCCGGTTCCTCTGAAACCGCGTGCGCCTCTCCCGGCACGATGATTTTCTGGAACTGCAGCGCCAGTTGCAGGGCGAAACGCTGTTCGGGCGTGTCGGTCTCCAGCCCGAACAGGTCCCTGAGCCGCGCCAGCCGGTAGCGCAGCGTCGTCACGTGCAGACCAAGCGCGTCGGCGCAAGGCTGGCTCCGGCAGCCGTGATCGAGGAAGGTGGAGAGCGTCTGGATATAGGCGGTGCCGTGGGTCTTGTCGTGTCTTGCCGCGGCGCCGATGAGGTCGTCGACGAAGGCCCGCATCTCGGTTCCGTCGACCGCCGACATCAACACGAAGAATGGCCCGAAATCCCGCGCGGTGACGACACCGCTGCGGTTGAAGCGGCGGGCGAGTTCACGCACCCGGCCGCAGTCGCGCCAGGCGCCAGCATAATCCGCCGGCTGGCGGCAGATATCGCTCTCGACGACGACCGGGGTCTCGCCAGCGGCGGTCCTGACCTCGTCGATCAGGCGCCGCGTCAGCGCCGCCATGTCCGTGCTCTTGCCGCGATCGGCCGGGTACCTGACGACGATCGCACCGGCCCGGGCGACGGCGGTGGCGAGCCGATCGAAGCGCTGCACGGCAGGTTCGATCGCGCGCCGGATTTCGGCGGCTGCCGCTGGTGCAAGCCTGTCGTCCCGCGCCAGGCTGACGACCAGCAGCCGCGCCGGCATGTCGAGGTCGATGCCGAGCCGGCGGGCCCGGTCGGCAATGTCGTGAAGCGCCCGGACCTTGCCGTCGAGCAGGTCGGCGAACAGATCTTCCAGGCTGCGGGCGGCGGCCGCGTGGGCGACATAGGACCGCATCATCTGGACACTCAGGCCGAAACGGGCGCTGTCGAGCAGCAGATGGTCGAGGTCGTTGAAGTCGGAGGTCCTCGAGAACAGGATCAAGGCCCCGACCCGCTCGCCGTCGACATTGAGCGGGCAGACGATGGCCGGCACCCGCAGCTTGCGGCCGCCGATCGAAACCTCCAGGTCGCGCGCGTCCAGCCGCCCGCCCGGAAAGGTCCGCCGGGCCAGATCGAGAAATTGCTGGCCGCCCTCGCCCGCCGTCATGGCTTGCCAGGTGATGTCGTCGATCTCCAAGGGCAGCGGCGAATGTTGCGTCAGGACCCGCCGCGACGTCAGGTCGACGATGACAAGCGGATTGGGCAGCATCGACGCCACCTTGGCGGCGGCGGCCTCGACCGAACCGTCGGCCAGCGCCTGATCGAGCAGCAGCCCATGGGCCGTCAGCGCGCTGCGCAAACGCTCACCGAAAGCCTGTTCCTCGGCCAGGGACCGCGCCTTGTTCATCGCGATCTCGCCGAGATGAACGACGAACTGGAGCAACGCGATTTCGGCCTGGGTGACCGCCACGATCGCGCGGGAACGCACCGACAGGACGGTGCGATGACCAGCGAGGTTGCGGTATTGCATGGGCAGGACGACCACGGTGCGATAGCCGTGCTCGATCGCCTCGCGGCGGTAGCCTGGAAACTGCCTCGACTTCTGCGCGTCGCGGATGATCACCGGCTCGTTGCCGGCGAGCGCCAGCCGGCTTGGGCTTTCGGCCAGCGACCAGCGGTCGCTCAGGCTGGCGCCGAGATGGCTCGGATCGTGTCGCGCGACGACCCGGGCATAACCCTCGTCGGTGTCGACGCTCATGATGCCGCCGGCGGCCCAGGGCGTGTCCTTGCAGACCGCCTCCAGCAAATGGCGCAAGGTCGTGTCGAGATCGCCGCTGGCATTGATGTGGCTGGCCGCCGCTCCGAGCGAGCGGAACAGCGAGGCCTGATCCGACGATGGAAGGCGCTGCTCGCTTGAGGGTTCCATCGCCGGATTCGTAGCACACACCGACGCAGAGCTGAAAGATCGCTTCCTACGAAAAGGAGGATGCACCCGTTGGACGCGCCGGGGATCATCCTTCACGAGACCAGGGGCCAGCATGCGAACCCCGGGGTTCGGCGACGCCAGGCGCGGTCGGTCGGCGTCCTCGCCGGCCGGTCGATCCGGCCGCCTGATGCATCGGGAGTGCTTTTGCTATGCAACGACGTCAGATGCATCTGATCGCCTACCTGAAGACCGGCCCAACCGCGATGCATGTCGGCGGCTGGCGGCATCCGGAATCGACGCTCAACGACATCCTGGATCCAAGCCGCTACGAACATATCGCGCGGGTGCTGGAAGCGGCCCGTTTCGACGGCTGTTTCTTCGCCGACCTGTTCGGCCTCTACGACATCCATGGCGGCAGCTTCGACGCCTATGTCCGGCGCGGTGGCCAGATCAGCTTCCTCGACCCGACCGTGGTCCTGCCGGTCATGGCCGCAGCGACCCGGCATCTCGGCCTCGGCGCGACCCTGTCGAGCAGCTTTCACACGCCCTATCACCTGGCCCGCTGGCTCGGCTCGCTCGACGTCATGAGCAAGGGCCGGGTCGCCTGGAACGTCGTCACCTCGGCGACCGACCTCGAGGCCCGCAATGCCGGCATGGACGAATTGCCGCCGCGCGACGAGCGCTACGATCGGGCGGACGAGGCCTTGGAAGCCTGTTTCGCGCTGTGGAACAGCTGGGACGCGGATGCCTTCGTGCTCGACAAGCAGGCCGGCGTCCTGGCCGACCCGGCCAAGGTTCACTACGCCAATTATCAGGGCCGCTGGGTCAAGACGCGCGGTCCGCTGTCGATCCCGCGCAGCCCCCAGGGCCGCCCCGTCATCATGCAGGCCGGCAGCTCGGACCGCGGGCGCGAGTTCGCCGCCCGCTGGGCCGAGGTCATCTTCACCATTCAGCGCGGCCGCGACGAGATGCGCGAATTCTATCAGGACGTGAAATCGCGCATGGAGAAGCGCGGCCGCCCGCCGTCGGAATGCGCGATCCTGCCGGCGGTTTCGGTCGTGCTCGGAGAAACCGAATCGATTGCACGCGAGCGGGCCGACTATCTCAACAGCCTGATCGATCCGGAGCTGAGCGTCGCCGCCTCGTCGAGCGGGCTCGGCGCGGACCTGACCAAGCTGAAATCCGATGTTTCGCTGGCCGGCCTGCAGGGCAACCAGGGCATGAAGGGAACCGAGGACATCCTGCGCCAGACCATGAAGGCCGATGGGCTGACGCTCGCCCAGGCGGCGGTCAAGCGCGGCACCGGACGCGAACTGGTGGGCACCGCGACAACCGTCGCCGATTGGCTCGAGGAGACGTTCGAGACCGGCTTCTGCGACGGCTTCGTGCTGGCGCCGACCATGTTTCCCGGAATGTTCGAGCAGTTCTGCCGCAGCGTGGTGCCTGAACTGCAAAAGCGCGGCCTGTTCCGGACCGAATATGCCGGCCGCACGCTTCGAGAAAATCTGCAGAACTGACAATGCGCCTTGCCGGTCGGCAGCCAAACCAAAAAGCCAAGCTGCCGGTCTCGTCAACACACAAGGGGAACAGGACGATGGCGACTTCTCATGGACGGCTGACGCGCCGCAAGGTCTTGCAGGCCTCGCTCGGATGGGGCGGCGCCATGGCGCTCGGCGGCGGCCTGCCCGTGCAGGCGCAGACCTCGGGCGAATTCCGGGGCAAGACGCTGGTCTTCGCCAGTTGGGGCGGCGCTTACCAGGACGCCCAGAAGGTCAGCTATTGCGATCCCTTCGCACAACTGACCGGCGCCCGCGTGGTCCAGGACGGCCCGATGAACGCGGCCAAGTTTCGCGCCATGATCGAGGGCGGCGCACCCGACTGGGACGTCGCCGACGTCACCATCGACTTCCTCTATGCCGGGGTCGGCGACCGCCTGTTCGAAAAGATCGACCGCGGCATCGTCGACACCAGCCGGATCGATCCGCGCTTCGTCCACGACTATGGCATCGGCTGCATCGCCTGGTCCTACAATATCGGCTACAGCACCAAGGCTTTCGCCGGGCGGGAAACGCCCAAGACCTGGGCCGATGTCTTCGACCTCAGGCGCTTTCCGGGCAAGCGGACGCTCGGCGACAATGTCGTGGCGACCGTCGAGGCAGCCCTGATGGCCGATGGCGTCGCGCCGGACCAGCTCTATCCGCTGGATGTCGAGCGCGCGCTGCGCAAGCTCGACACGATCAAGTCGCAGACCATCTTCTGGAGCACGAACTCGCAGTCGCAGCAGCTGTTCGTCGACGGCGAGGTCAATCTCGGCCTGATCCTCAACGGCCGAGCCTATGACGCGGCCAAAAAGGGCGCGCCGATCGCGATTTCCTGGGAGCAGAACATCCAGTCGATCGACTATCTCGTCGTGCCCCGCGGCAGCCGCAACCGCGACGCGGCGATGCGCCTGATCGACGTGATGACCTTGCCGGAGAACCAGGCGAAGCTCGCCAATATGATCGCCTATGCGCCGACCAATCCGGCGGCCTTCGGCGCGGTCGATCCACAGATCACACCCTGGCTGTCGACCGCACCCGACAACCTCAAGCGCGGCTTCGTCATCAATGCCGAATATTGGCGCGACAATCTGAAAAAGCTGCAGGAGCGCTGGGCCGCCTGGAAGCTGGCCTGATCCGCCGTGAGCACCTCGGGCGCCCTGATGCCGCACCAAGGCGAGGCTCCGCCGGCACGTCCGGCGGGCCGCGAACGGGCGGCGACCGGCCCGGCCGGCCGCTTCGACCGGCGGGTTTTCCTGCTCGCGCCGGCCGTCCTGCTGTTGATCGTTGCCTTCGTCAGCCCGGTCGGGCTCTTGCTGTCACGGGCCTTCACCCAGCCGCAGGTGGGGCTGCAGAACTTCGCCGACCTGTGGGAGCGGCGCGGCTTCCTGCAGGTCCTGTGGAACACGGTCATGATCAGCGCCACGGCAACGCCGATCTGCGTCCTGCTCGGCTTTCCCGTGGCCCACGCCATGACCCATGGCTCGGCGCGGCTGCGGCGCTGGCTGATCTTCATCGTGCTGGTGCCGTTCTGGACCAGCCTGCTGGTGCGCACCTTCGCCAATGTCATTCTGTTGCAGCGGAACGGCCCGCTGAACACCATGCTGGTCGGCCTTGGCCTCAGCGCCGAACCGCTGCCCTTGCTCTACAACATGACGGGCCTGCTGGTCGGTGCCGTCCAGGTGCTGCTGCCCTTCGTCATCTTCCCCCTGCATGCCGCCATGCTCCGGATCGATCCGGCCTATATGCAGGCCGCGCTGACGCTGGGCGCCGGGCCGATCCGGGCGTTCTGGCGGGTCTATCTGCCGCTGACCATGCCGGGGCTATTGACCGGGGCAACCCTCGTGTTCATCTCGACGCTTGGTTATTACGTCACACCGGCCATGCTCGGCGGGCCGCGCCAGACCATGATCGCCCAGCTGATCCAGGATCAGATCGCGCAATTCGGCAATTGGGGCATGGCCGGCGCCCTGTCGCTGCTGCTGCTCGCCGTGTCGGGCGTGATGCTCCTGCTGCTCCAGCTGACCGTCGGGCTGAAGGCGGTGGCGCGATGAAGGGCGATGGCCTCGACCGTTGGCGCACCCTGCGCGGCGCGATCTGCGTCGCCGTCGCGCTCTACCTGATCGCGCCGCTGGTGATCGTGGTGATCATCTCGTTCAGCGCCGCGTCGTTCCTGCAGTTCCCGCCGCCCGGGCTGTCGCTGCGCTGGTACCGCAACCTGTTCAACGATCCGGCCTGGACCGACGCCCTGACCGTCAGCATCCAGATCCTGATCCCGTCGGCGACCCTCGCGACCCTGCTCGGCACCGCCGCCGCCTATGCGCTGGTGCGCGGCCGGATCCCCGGCGCGTCGGTCATCGGCGCGGCGCTGATGCTGCCGATCATCGTGCCCGGCATCATCACGGCCGCCGCGCTGTTCGGCGCCTATCGCGGGCTCGGGCTGAACGGCACGCTGACCGGCCTGATCATCGGCCATGTCATCATCACCATGCCCTATGTCGTGGCCACCGTCAGTTCGGCCTTGCGGACGCTCGACCCCAGGCTCGAGGACGCGGCCGCGACGCTCGGCGCACCGCCGTTCCAGGCGTTCCGACGCGTGACCTTGCCGCTGCTGCTGCCGGCGATCCTGTCCGGCCTGCTGTTCGCCGCGGTCGCCTCGTTCGACGAACTGATCGTCTCGCTGTTCGTCAGCTCGGCCCGGGTCCGGCCGGTCGCGGTGCAGATGTGGTCGAACATCCGGGGCGACATGGATCCGACCATCGCGGCGATCGCCTCGCTCTGCTTCGCCTTCGCGCTGGTGGCGCTGCTTGTCGAATCGATCCTCAGGCGACGGACGGGAGTCGAACGAACGTGATGGCTGTTGGCAATGGCGTGGGGCAACCGGTCCTCGAACTGAGCGGCGTCAAGAAGAGTTACGGCGGCTATGTCGCGGTCGAGAGCGTCGACCTCGCGCTGCGCCGGGACGAGTTCCTGACCTTTCTCGGGCCCTCCGGCTCGGGCAAGACGACAACCCTGATGATGGTCGCCGGACTGCAGCAGCCGGATGCCGGATCGATCCGGCTCGGCGGCCAGCCGGTCGACCGGCTGCCGCCCTATCGGCGCGACATCGGCATGGTGTTTCAGAACTACGCGCTGTTTCCGCACATGACCGTGCGCCGGAACGTCGCTTTCCCCTTGGAAATGCGCCAGGTCGGGCGCGCCGAACGCGAGCGGCAGGTTGCCGATGCGCTCCAGCTGGTCGGACTTGCCGATTATGGTGACCGGCTGCCGCGCCAGCTCTCGGGCGGCCAGCAGCAGCGCGTCGCGCTGGCCCGGGCCATGGTCTATCACCCGACCTTGCTGTTGATGGACGAGCCGCTCGGCGCGCTCGACAAGAAGCTGCGCGAGCAGATGCAGCGCGAAATCAAGCGCATCCACCGCGAGCGGCGGATCTCGGTGCTCTATGTCACGCATGACCAGGAAGAGGCCCTGACGATGAGCGACCGCATCGCGGTGTTCAACAAGGGGCGGGTCGAGCAGATCGGCACGCCGGAAGAGCTCTATGAGCGCCCGGCGACACGCTTCGTCGCCGATTTCATCGGTGAGACCAATTTCCTGCCCGGACGCGTCACCGGCGCCGATGGCGCGCATTGCCGTGTCGACATTGCCGGCAGTCCGGTCGCGGCGATGTCGCCGGAACCGGCCCGGTCGGGCACGTCGGTGGTCGTCGCCATCAGGCCCGAGCGCCTCAGGCTGCAGCCGGCCACGCAGCATGACGGCGGCGTGACCGGCACCCTGACCGACGTGGTCTATCTCGGCAACGCCCGCCGGTCGGTGATCCGCCTGGCTGACGGCAAGGACTGTTTCGCGCTTCACCATGCCAATGAGGCGGAGGCCGCGAGCCTGACGCGCGGACAAGCGGTCAGCCTGTCCTGGGACGGCCGCCACGCCACCGTCTTCCCGAACGATCCGCCGGGGTGAACGGCGAGACGGTGCGTCTCAGCCGGCCTGCTGGTCCAGCGCCCAGGTCAGGACCCGCCGGTACAGGCGTTCCGACATTGTCTTGGGAACATCCAGGGCCATGCGCCGGAGCTCGGGACCATGCCGGTCCGGCGCCCCGCCGGCCATGAGCGAGGCGAGCAGGACCCAGGCCTGCGACCAGGAGCCGGCCATGCGGTCGCGCAGCAGCGCCAAAGCCGGCAGGAGCTTGCGCTCTTCGTCGGTGAAAGCCGTGCCGAACGGAAACGGCTGGCAGAACCCGCGCGCCTTGGCGGCCCGCAAAGCCCCGGCGATGCGCTCGCGCGTATTGTCCCGGTGCGCGTCCGGCAAACGGAAGCCGGCCTCCAGCTTGCGGCTCTTGCGGGCCTGCGCGGCAAGCTCGCCCTGGAATTTCTGGTCGGCGATCGCCAGCATCGCGACGATGCAGTCGCGGTCGGATCGGCCGCGAAGATCCGCCACGCCATATTCGGTGATCACGATATCGCGCAAATGCCGGGGAATGGTCGTGTGGTCGGAATTCCACAGGAGCCGCGAGTGGCGCTCGCCATGGAACCGGCGCCAGGCGTTCAAGGTGATGATCGAGCGGGCCCCGTCGAGCGCGAAGGCCTGGGCGACGAAATTATACTGGCCGCCGACACCCGACACCACGCGGCCGCCGCCGAGGCCGTCGGACACCACGTCGCCGAGCAATGTCACCATCATGGCGCTGTTGACGAAACGGGCGTCGACCCGGTCGCGACGCTTGGCCGCCTCATCGCCGAAGATCTCGTTGACGAAGGAGATCGGGCGCATCTGGAACAGGTCGCGCTCGGCGTCGGGCAGGTCGCGCAGGAAGCGATAGAAATCCTCGGAGCCGACGAAGAAGCCGGCATGCAGCAAGGCGCCGTCGGCGGCCCGGCGTTTCAGGATGCGCTCACGATAGAGCTCGGCGAAACCATCGACGAACATCTCGCTGGTCGCATAGAGGCCGAGGTCGAACCGCCCGGTCTCGCGCTCGCCGATGGTATCGCGGCCGTCGAGGCCCCGCAGCGTCTCGGCGAACAGCTCAGGGTCGCGATGGCGCATGATCAGCGCCGCCGTCACCGCGTCGCCGAGCGAGCCGATGCCGATCTGCAGCGTGCCGCCATCCTTGACCAGGCTTGCCGCGTGAATGCCGATGGCATGGTCGGCATCCGAGACCGGCTCCTTGGGCGGCGCGAACAGGCGCGGCTCCGCTCCCGGTGTCTCCAGCACGAGCTTGAACGCGCTTGCCGGCAAGGCCGCCTCGCCGGCCATGAAGGGCAAGGCTGAATTGACCTCGCCGACCAGCAGGAACTTGCGGCCGCTCGCCTTGAGCCGCGGCAGGAGATCGAGCGTGGTGTCGCTGTTGCAGGACAGGCTGTAGCGGGCCGCCTCGCCTTCGCCGCGCCGGGCGACCAATTGGGCGATGACATTGAGGCCGCGGTCGAAAATATAACGCGCGGCATGGGTGTAATTGGCGCTGATATAGGCCTGCTGCATCGCCGGCACCTCGAGCCAGCGGCCGGCCTGCAGGAAGAACTCGCTGACCGTCACATTGTCCGGCAGCGTGCCGTCGCGTAGCGCCCTGGCATAGGCCGGCACCTGGTAGCCAGCGAACAGCCGCTGGTTCAACGGCTCGACGAAGCGGCGCTCCATGTCGGAGGACCAGCGCGGCGGCTCCAGCGTCAAGGCGGTGAAGATATCGAGACGAATGGCCCGGTCGGCGGCGGCGCGGGCAAACAGCGCATCGGCGATCCGGACCGATTTGCCGAGACCGAGCGGCAGGCCGAGCACGATCCGGCCGTCCAGCTCATCGATGATGCGGTCGGCAATGGCAGCGGCATCGCTGTGGACGGCCGGCCCGCTCATGCCAAGGCCGGCCCCGGCTTTGCCAGATCGCGCCAGCCCTCGTCGGGCCGGAACCTGGCGCCGTGGACCGCTTCGAGACGGCTCAAGGCCGCGACGACCTCCTCGATGCCGCGCTCGCGGGCATAATGGATCGGCCCGCCCCGGAACGGCGCAAAGCCGGTGGCGAAGATCATCGCGCCATCCAGCGTATCGGCATCGGCGACGACGCCTTCGCGCAACAGCCTGACGCAGGTGTTGAGCATGGGCATGACCAGGCGGTCGGCCAGGTCGGCGTCGGGTGCCGGGGCTTCCGCCTTTACCGGTTTGCCGTCCTTGTCGTAGGCGTAGAGCCCCTTGCCGGTCTTGCGGCCGAGCTCACCCTTGGCGACCTTCTGGCGCAGCCAGTCGGGAATGTCGGGCAGCGGGTCGGCCAGCGACCGCTTCAGCATCTCGGCAACATGCAGGCCAATGTCGAGCCCAACCTGGTCGGCAAGCTCGATCGGCCCCATGGGCATGCCGAAATCCCTGGCCGCCTGGTCGATGGTTTCCTTCCGCATGCCCTCGTCGAGCATGACGAAAGCTTCGCTCAGATAGGGCGTCAGGGCGCGGTTGACCAAAAAACCGGGCGAGCTCCGGACCGGCGCCGGCAGCCGGTCGATCCGGCCGCAGAAGGCGCGCGCCCGGGCCAGCGTCTCCGGGCTGGCCTGATCGTGCGCAACGATCTCGACCAGTTCCATGCGGGTGACCGGATTGAAGAAATGCACGCCGACCAGCCGGTCCGGCAAGGCCAGGCCCTCGCGCAGGGTCTCCAAGGGGATGCTCGACGTATTGGTCGCCAGGATCGCGTCCGGTTTCATGACCGTGGCGAGGCTCGCAAAGACCTTTTTCTTGATCTCCGCATCCTCGGCGATCGCCTCGATGACGATATCGGCACGCGCTGCGCCGTCGCCGCCGAGGTCAGGCATCAGCCGATCGAGCGCATCCCGGCGCGCGATGCCGGAATGAAGCCGTTTGTCGTAGAAGGACGAGGCCCGTCCGATCGCCTTGCCGAGCGCCTTGCGGTCGAGGTCGGCCAGCGTGACGGTGAGGCCACGCGCCGCGCACCAGGCCGCGATATCGCCGCCCATGGTGCCGGCGCCAATGACATGGACGTGGTCGATCCGGCTGTCGCCCTTGCCCAGGGCCTTGAGCCCTTCACGCAGGAAGAAGACGCGGATCAGGTTCTGCGCGGTCTTGCCGGCGAGCAGTTCCGCGAAGGAGCGGATTTCCGCCGGCTGCATGGCCTTCTTGTCGCTGCCATGCTCCTCCCACAGCGAGATCAGCCGATAGGGCGCGGGATAATGCTCCGCCGGCGCCTGTTTCTCGGCTTCCGCGCGCATGCGCTTGCCGGCGAGGCGCCGGGCCGCGCCGAGAGCGAAGGCCGGGCTCATCCAGCCCCGGCCGGCGCGCTTCAGCCCACCTGATATCGCGGCACCCACGGCATGGGCGACGTGGCGCTCCTCGACCACGGCATCGACCAGCCCGAGACGCCTCGCCTTGGCGGCATGGACCGACCTGCCGGTCAGCATCATGGTCATCGCTTCGATGGGGTCGATCAGCGTGGGCAGGCGGAAGGTTCCGCCGAGCCCCGGATGCAGGCCGAGCAAGACTTCGGGGAAGCCGAAACTCGCGCCGTCGACCGCGATGCGGTGGCGGCAGGCAAGCGCCAGTTCCAGGCCGCCGCCGAGGCAATGGCCGTGGACGACGGCAACGGTCGGAATGCGCAAGGCGGCCAGCCGGTCGACGATGTCGTGGGCGCCGCGCATCCGCGCCTCGATCTCGGCGACATCGGCGACGCCGCGAAAGTCGCGGATATCGGCGCCGGCCGCGAAGCCGCCGGTTTTGGCCGAGCGCAGGACCAGCCCTTTCACGCCGAGACCGGCGATCTCGGCGAGCATGGTGTCGAGTTCCCGCATCACCTCTTCGGACAGGGTATTGGCGTTCTCGCCGGCCCGGTCGAGGATCAGCCAGGCGATGCCGTCGTCATCCTTCTTCAGGTGCCAATGGCGCAGGCGGGTCAGCGTCGCCGCCGGCCCCATCGCCATTTCACGAGCGGCGAGCACGCCGCGGACCGGCACGGATCTGTCGCGCATCACGCCACCTCCAGCAGCATGGCGCCGCCCTGCCCGCCGCCGATGCACTCGGTGGCAACGCCACGCTTCATGCCGCGCCGCCTGAGCGTATTGGCCAGATGCAGCACGATGCGGTTGCCGCTCGTGCCGACGGGATGGCCGAGACTGATCGCGCCGCCGTCGACATTGAGCCGGTCGTGATCGATCAGGCCGAAGGGCGTGTCGCGGCCGAGCACGGCGCGGCAGAAGCGCTCGTCGTTCCAGGCCGCGAGACAGCCAAGCACCTGGGCGGCGAAGGCCTCGTTGATCTCCCAGATGTCGATGTCGTCACGGCCAAGGCCGCGCCGCTCCAGGATCGGGGTCGAGGCCAGCACCGGCCCGAGCCCCATGATCGCGGGATCGAGGGCTGCCCATTCGCTGTCGACGATGCGCGCCAGCGGCGTCAGCCGATGTTTTTCGACCGCGGCTTCGGAGGCCAGGATCACCCAGGACGCGCCGTCGGTGATCTGCGAGGAATTGCCGGCGGTGACCTTGCCGTAGGGGCGCTCGAACACCGGCTTCAGCGCACCGAGCTTGTCCATCGTGCTATCCGGCCTGACGCCGTCGTCCTTCTCGAAGAGAGTACCGTCGCTGGCGATCGCCGGTATCACCTCATTGTCGAGGTCGCCGGCCTCCTGGGCACGGGCCAGCCTGCGGTGGCTTTCCAGCGCATAGGCATCGGCCGCCGCGCGCGAAATGGCGAAGAGGTGGCCAACCACTTCGGCGGTCTGTCCCATGTTCAGTTCGGTGATCGGATCGGTCAGGCCGCGCTCGAGGCCAATGACCGGCTGGAAGAAATCGGGCCGCAGGCCGCCGAGAGCCGCGGCCTTCTGCAAGGCCGACTTGGCTCCGGCAAAGCGGCCGAACCATTCCACCGCCTCGCGCCGCAGCACCAGCGGCGCATGGCTGAGGGCTTCGGCGCCGCCGGCCAGGATCAGATCGGCCTTGCCCGCCTCGATCGTCCGGAACGCCGTGTCGATCGACTGCATGCCCGAGCCGCAATTGATCTGCACGGTGAAAGCCGTCATCGCCTCGCCCAGGCCGAGGCGAAGGGCTGCCACCCGTGCCGGGTTCATTTCGTCGGCAATGACGTTGACGCAGCCGAGGATGACCGTGTCGAAAGCGGCGCGCGGAAACGGCTGGCGCAGCAGTAAAGGCCGGCCGCACTGGACCGCCAGATCGACCGGCGTGAACGGACCGGGCTTGCCGCGCGCCCTGAGGAACGGCGTTCGTGCGCCGTCGACCAGATAGACCGGCCGGCCGCCGTCGCGCGCCGCTGGCCCCGCATCCTCCGACATCGTCATTCCGCAGCCTCGCGCCCACCCGCCGCGAAGGCCTTGGCCCCCTCGGCCTTGGCATGATCGTGCTGCGCTGCAAGTGGCGCGACATCGTCCATGGGAAATGCGTCGACCGCAACCACCCGATCGACCGCCTGTTTCAGCCGGGCGAGCTGATCGAACTCGCCATCGTCGATGACGCCCTGGCGGCGCGCCTCCGCGGCATCGCGGATTTTCGCCTCGCGCAGCTTCCGGTCGATCGGTTCGGCCGCCACGACGAGCTGGAAGGCGTGCTCCAGATCGGCGAGCGGGTGATCCGCCCGTCCCTCGCCCCAATAGAGACCAGGCGTCAGGCGGTCGCGTTGCGCCGAGGGTTTCAGCAGGACCTCGGCGACCTGGTTGGCGAGGTCATCCGACGGTTCGCGGCGCGGTACGCCAAGGGGAAAGGCGATGAAACCGACGAGATGGGCAGCCCAGCGCGCCGGCAGATTGGCCAAAACGCCTTCGAAGGCCAGCGCGAGCCGGCCGGCGCCCTGCGCCATGATGTAGTCGACGATCGGCTGATCCTCGGCGATCCGTCCCTCGTCCTCGTAACGCTTCAGCACGGCGCCGAGCAGGTAGAGCTCCGAGAGGATGTCGCCGAGCCGCGCCGACAGCATTTCCTTGCGCTTCAGGGCGCCGCCCAGCGTCAGCAGCGCCAGGTCCGAGACCAGCGCGAAGGCCGCCGCATGGCGCGACAGCATCCGCCAATGATGCGCGAGCCCGACGCCGGCGGGCGCCGGCGCGAAACGACCGCCCGACCAGCCACGGCCCAAGGCCCGGAACGTGTTCGTGACGGCGTGGCCGGCATGGCCCCAGAAACTGCGGTCGAACTGATCCAGGCCCTTGGCCTTGTCGGGCTCCGACAGCGCCAGCATTTCCTTCAGCATGAAGGGATGCGAACGGATCGCCCCCTGGCCGAAAATCATCAGATTGCGGGTGAGAATATTGGCGCCCTCGACCGTGATGCCGATGGGCACCGAGCGATAGAGACCGCCGAGATAGTTTTTCGGGCCATCGATGATCGCCTTGCCGCCATGGATATCCATGGCCTTTTCGACCGATCGCCGCATGCGTTCGGTGGCATGATATTTCATGATCGCCGAGATGACCGAGGGCTTGTGGCCCTGGTCGAGTGCTGCGACCGTCAGCCGGCGCGCCGCGTCGAGCTGATAGGCATTGGCGGCAAGGTCGGCCAGGTGCAGCCGGATGCCCTCGAACTGGCCGATCGGCACGTGGAACTGGCTGCGCACCCGGGCATAGGCGCCGGTCGCCCGCGCGCACATCGCCGCGCCCGCGGCCGACTGGGACGGCAGTGAAATGCCGCGGCCGGCGGCCAGCGCCGTCATCAGCATCTTCCAGCCCTCGCCGATCTGCTTCTCGCCGCCGAGAACCCAGGACAAGGGGATGAAAACGTCCTCGCCGTGCAGCGGGCCGTTCTGGAAATGGGTCATTTGCGGAATGTGCCGCTCGCCATGGTGGACGCCCGGCGTCGCGGTCGGCAGCAGCGCCACGGTGATGCCGAGATCATTGCCGCGACCAAGGAGGTTGTTCGGATCCTGCAGCTTGAAGGCAAGCCCCATGACGGTGGCGACCGGGCCAAGCGTGATATAGCGCTTGTGGAAATTCAGCCGGATGCCGAGCACCTCCCGGCCCTCGTGCTGGCCGTGCTCGACGATGCCGATATCGGTCATGGCCGCGGCGTCCGAACCGGCATCCGCCGAGGTCAGGCCGAAGCAGGGAATTTCCGCACCTTCGGCGAGGCGTGGCAGCCAATAGTCGCGCTGCTCGTCGGTGCCGAAATGCACGAGCAATTCGCCCGGCCCGAGCGAGTTCGGCACCATGACCGTGACGCCGGCGACCACGCTTGCCGACGACACCGTGCGCACCACCTCCGAATGCATGGTGTTGGAAAAACCCAGGCCGCCGTAACGTTTCGGGATGATCATGCCGAAGAAGCGCTGCTCGCGCATGTAGCGCCAGACCTCGGGCGGCAGATCGCGGTCGTGCCAGGTGATGGTCCAGTCATCGACCATCCCGCAGAGTTCGCGGACCGGGCCGTCCATGAAAGCCTGCTCTTCGTCGGTCAGCCGCGCCGGCGCCATGGCAACAAGCTGCTGCCAGTCGGGATTGCCGGTGAACAGCTCGCCGTCCCACCAGACCGTGCCGGCTTCGATGGCGTCCCGTTCGGTCTCCGAGATCGGCGGCATGGCGCGCTTGGCCCAGTTGAAGATGGGCCGGGACAGGACGTTCATTCGGATCGAGCGCAGGATCATGGCCACCATCGTCGCATTTCGCCTGAACCTAGAATGCGGCAGGCCGCCGTTGGGTTCCCTCGGCGCCGATCGCCCGGCGCCGAACCCTTGAGGAAGCGTCATGATGATCGCGACCACGCGCCGGCCACCGCGACCTTGCCCGCGATGAACGGCCGCGCAATCGCAACAATCTTAACCAAGCGATTTCACCAAAACTTAGGGTCAGCACGGTAAAAAGATACCTGAAATTGCACTTCAATATTTAGTTGAACGCAGCGCAACGAAGACAATAAGAAGAACAATCATTGCTCGAGATACTAAATATCAAGGGACTATGATGACTCGAAAACCCGGCGATCTTCTTGTCAAATCGATCGCCTGCCTGAGGCGAAAGCCCGGTCGATCCACCGACCCCGGTCTTGGCCAATCCGGACTTGGCCAATCCGGTCTTGGCCAATCCGATCACAGCCTGCATCGCAAGCTCTGGATCGGCACCGGCATCGTGACGGTCTGCACGATCGTTCTGGCGATGAGCCTGCTGGTCCGGAGCTATGACGATTTCGTCACCGCACGCCGGAACCTGCACGACGTTTCGGACTATGGGCAGCTCCTGGAAACCGCCAACCTGCTCTCCGCCGAGCGCGGTCCGACCAATGGCGTGCTGGGAGAAGAAGCCTCCGTCGACAGCGCGTCGCGCCAGCGTCTCGCCCAGTTCCGCAGGGCCAGCGATGCCGCGCTCGCCCAGCTGACCGGCCACGCCAGAACGCCCGCGGCGTCGGACCATCTTCATGTCCCGCCGGCCATCCTGGACCGGGTGCTGCAGCAATTGACCCGCGCCCGCGCCGAGGTCGACCGGCTCGGCGCCATGCCGCTGCAGGATCGTCGCCTGGCCGAGATCCAGCATGCCATCGAGAGCATGTTCGCGGTGGTCGACCTGCTGCAGCCGGCCATAGGCTGGAAGGTCCAGCGGCTGATCGAACGCGACGCAAGCCTGGCCGGGCCGGTCCTCATCGGCCAGATGCTCGGCGATCTGCGTGAATATGGCGGCCGGATCGCGTCGCAGATCATGGCCCCGATCGCCGCGCGCCAGCCGCTGGCGCTCGCCAACCTGATCGACTTCAGCCGGACTCGCGGCCGCCTGCTCGAGCTTTGGCAATTGGTCGGCCGGCAGACCAATTCCGCCGCCGATCCGCGCCTCGCCGATGTCAGGCACACTGCCGAACAGCAGTTCTTCGGCCAGGGACTGACCATGCTCGACGATCTCGTCCAGGAAGGCCGCCGGTCCGGCGACTATTCGATGACACCGGCCGAACTGACCGCGCGTTTCGTGCCGACGCTACGGCCGCTCGAGCAGTTGCGCCGCGGTTTTCTCGACCAGACGATCGAACAGGTTTCGGCCGATCGCGACCGGGCGCTGCGCACCCTTGCGGCGACGGCCGGCCTGACCACGGCCATTCTGGCGATCCTGGCCGGCCTGATCGTCTCGGCGCAACGCTTCGTGTTCAGGCCGCTGCTGCTGGCCCGCAACATGGTGATCGCGCTGGCCGAGGATCGCGATGTCACCCCATCCGCCGATCCCTCGCGCGCCAGGGAAATGAACCGCCTGTTCGATGCGATCGAGGTGCTGCGCGGCAAGCTCAGGGAACGCGCGGTGCTGACCGGCCAATTGAAGCTGCTGGCCGAGACGGACGGCCTGACCGGCCTGTTGAACCGCGGCGCACTCGAACGGATCGGCGAGACCGACGCCGCCTATCAGGGGCTCGGCGGGGACATCTGCCTGATCCTCATGGACATCGACCATTTCAAGCAGGTCAACGACCGGCACGGCCATCTGGTCGGCGATCAGGTGCTCACCGATGTCGCCGGCCTGGTGCGGTCTGTGCTCAGGCCAGGCGATATCGTCGCCCGTTTCGGCGGCGAGGAGATCGCCATCCTGGTTGCGGGTGACGACATCGATGCCGCGGCCGGTCTGGCGAAGCGGATGCGGCTCGCGCTGCAGCAGCACGACATCGTGGTTGCGAGCGGCGGACGCCTGGCGGTGACGGCCAGTTTCGGCGTCGCCCGCGGCCGCCGCGGCAAGCAGGCCTGGCATCATCTGATCGAGGCTGCCGACGCCGCTCTCTATCGGGCCAAATCGGACGGGCGCAATCGCGTCCGCTGCGCGCCGCGGTCGTTGGCGGTCGTCCCGCAGGCGATCGACGCGCCGCTGCCGGAACAGCCGCGCCCCCGCGAGATCAGGCGCTGAACCGCGTCCGCAGACCGTCCCCGGGTGGCGCCTCCCCTCCCCATCGGCTCACGGTGATGCCGGGCGGCCGCGGCGGCGCGGCGGCGCCCGGTCGGCCAGCCATTTCGTCACCGCTTCGGCGAATTCAGGCGGTGTCTTGGCGGTGACGCTCGCCGCGATATCGGCCAGCGTGCGCTCGGCAAGCACGGCGCGCATGCGCGCCTCGGCCTCCAGCATGATGGCGTGGATCGAGCAGACGCCACGCGTCGCCCAGGTCTTCGGCTTGCCGCCAAACACCGCGCAGCGGCCGCGGATATCGCGGCATTCGAACAGCGACTTGTCGCCGTCGATCGCCGTGATGACATCCAGCACGCTGATCGCGCCGGCGCCCCGGGCAAGCCGGAACCCGCCGCGCGCGCCCTCGGTCGCGGCCACCAGGCCGGCCTTCTGCAGCTTGGTGAACAGCTTGGCGACATATTCGGCCGGCACGCCCTGCAGTTCCGCGAGGTCGCGGGTGCTCAGCGGCGGCGCCTCTTCATCGTCGCTGCCGACCAGGTAAAGCAGGCTGTGCAGGCCGTATTCGACCCCCGTCGTAATGTGCGCCATGACAACTCCGACATCTCCTGTCGTAGCCATAGAAGCAATCGCCGCAGGATCAAGCGCGGCGACCACGAGCGCAACCCTTGCAGACCCGACGCCGGCAAGCAGGACGGCGGCGAATGCGACGGCGGTTCAGCCGGGATCGGCCGCCGCCAGGGCCACCTTCCGATCGGCGGCCGGCGGGTAGATCCGCTGCGTGTTGATCATCCGCTTGATCGCCTTCGCCTCGGCGCCGACCAGCGTCACCCGGCGATCCCAGCCTTCCGAAAAGACCGCCCCCCAGGCGCCGAGATCGAGACAGGTGACATAGCGCAGCTGCCGGTAAGGCCTGGTCGGCAGGCCGATCAGGTCCGCCGCGACATTGTGCCCGGCGATCCGGCCCATGGTGGTTGCATGCTGGCACGACATCAGGGCGTGGTGGCCCTGGTCGTCGGTCAGGGCGAACGCGACGTCGCCGGTCGCAAAAACCGTGTCGTGGCCGGGAACGCGCAGATCGGCTGCGACATGCAGGCGGCCGAGGTGATCCTTTTGGCCGTCGATCTCGGAGGTCAGCGGGCTCGCCCGCAACCCCGCCGTCCAGATCACCGTCCGGGCGGCGATGTGGTCGCCGGTCGAGGTCGTCAGGCCCTCAGCGTCGATCGCGGTCACCGTCGTGCCGACACGCCTGACGATGCCGAGAGCGTCGAGCGCCTCGACGATCGCCGGGCGCGGCCCCGGACCGAGATCGGGGCCAATATCGGCGGCCTGTTCGACCACGATGACATTGATGCCGGTGGTGGCGCCCAAGGCCGCGCGCAGACGCGCGGGAAGCTCGGCGGCGATTTCGATGCCGGTGAAGCCGCCGCCGACCACCACCACGGTGTTGCGGGCCGGCGTGTCCGGCAATTCGGCCAGGCGGGTGAGATGGGCATCCAGCGCGCTGGCCTCGTGCAATTGATCGATGCTGTGGGCGAATTCGTGCAATCCCGGCAGATCCGGGCGATGCAGCCGGCTTCCGGCGGCGAGCACGAGCCGGTCGTAGGCGACCGTGAACCGGCCTCCCCCGGCATCGACGGCCTCGACGCTGGATGTCTCCGGATAGAGGCGCTCGACACGGCCCTGGATGTAGCGGATGCCGGCCGCTTCGAAGAGAGCCGCGAGCGGCGCGGTCATGCCGGCCGGCCCGGCCTCGTGCAGCCTCGGCCTGACATGCAGGACCGGCTCGGGCGCAATCAGGGCGATTTCGATCGCGCCGTCGGCCTTGCCTTGACTGTCGAGCAGCCGTGCCGCGCCCAGCGCCGACCACATGCCGGCAAAGCCAGCGCCCACGATGAGAATTCTCTGCGTCATGGCCGGCTCGTCTCCATCTTGCTCGGTCGCCACGGGGCTATAACTACGACTCGATGAGTCGTAGTTATAATGCATCGCCACGGCCGATCAAGCCGGTGAACGGGACTACCCCGCCTCTCCTGGGGTCTTCGCCTAAAATTGCATCAATGCACAAATGAAATGACTGATGTGCGACTTTGCATGCGTTTTCTCAATTTCGTGATTGGCACGTGATCGGCCGGGCTCCTATCTCCGGGATGTCGACGGCGGACACCTCCCGACGACAGCGAAACAAACATCCCGGATCTGGCGTGTCCCTCCCACCACCGGGTTTTCCAATGGAGACTGTCATGAAGAAGCTGATCCTTGCCGCCACCCTTTTCGCCCCGCTCGCCCTGGCCGCTCCGGCTCTTGCCGACGACAGCGCCGGGTTCGTCGAGACCCCTGCCGTTTCGACCTACGCCCCGAACCAGCCGCGCGAGTTCACCGCCCGCCACGGCCAGGTCTCGAACGCCGATCAGAGCCTGATCAGCCGCGAAGTCGTGCCGTCCTCGGCTTTCTCGTCCACGAACTGAGCACCGGCGCCGCTTGGCGCCTCGGCACACTCGAACCGTCCCGGCCTGAGGCGTTCACCGCCAGCCGGACAACACACATGGAGACCATCATGAAGAAGTTCATCCTTGCCGCGACCCTGGTCGCCCCGCTCGCCCTGGCCGCCCCGGCTTTCGCCGACGATACGGCCGGCTTCATCGCAACGCCGTCGGCCTCGGCCACTGCGCCGAGCCAGCCGCGCGAGTTCACCGCTCGCCACGGCCAGGTCTCGAATGCCGGCCAGAGCCTGATCAACCGCGAGGTGCCGTCTTCGGCCTTCTCGTCGGCGAACTGAACCTGGTCCAGCCGACCGCGCCTGCAGGCCGGCACCAAGCCGGTCCTTCCCAACACCAACGCCGGGGCGCAAACCCCGGCGTTTTCTGTTGTTCCGGCGCGGAAGCCGTATGATGGCTTCCATGCATGCCCGGCGTAACGCCGAGCGGCATTCGTTGCACCCGCGCAAGGCCCGTTCCGCGCAACCGATTTCAATCCGCCCACCCGCTCAGAAATAGCGGCAGACGCGGCCATAGCCATTCCACCAGCACCGCACGGCCAGACGGCGGGGCCGGACGTAATAGCGGCGAACGTAGTAGCGCCGGCGCACGATGTAATATTGCATCTCACGTGGCCCGTTGCCCGAGCGCGCCCCGGCAAGGCCCCGGCGCAGGTCGGCGACGTTGCGCGCCGGATCGGCCGCCGGGCCATCGGCGACGGGCGTGGCACCGGCGAATGCCGGGCCGGCATTGGCATGCGACGTCATGGCGGCGGCAACCAGGCCGCCACCAATGATGGCCAGCAGTGAACGACGAGCGATCATGTCAGCATCTCCAAGGGTTGGCCGGCAGCGGCCGGCTGATCGGGCATTGACGCCCGCCTTGGTAGGAGCGCTGGACATGGCCCGGAATTGATGCGGCTTGCTGGCGGTTGCGACAGGTTCCGCATCGGCGGGAACCGGCCGCCGGGCCGCTCGAAGGGCGTCCAGCCGCCGCCTCGCGCCCGATGAGGAGGCCCCGCCATCGCTGTATCGGCTTGTGGCAAACCGGCAACAGACCCCGCCGCAACACACCAACAGTCAGCATATGCTGACTGTTCATCGGCCTCCCCCTCCGCGCAGACTGCCCTATGGAAACCGATCACGTCGCCAGACCAGCGGCGACGTCGGGGCGGTTGCCAGGGGATGCGGGGGCCTGCTCGAATGACGGCAGAATGGCATCGGCCTGGATCCGGCCTCAGAGCCAGGGAATGCAGCGGCCCGCGACCGCCGCTTCCCTGGCTCGTCGTCCTGGCGGCCGTGATGGCGCTATCGGCTGTGATGGCTCCGACATCGGCCAGGGCAGGAAGTGTTTGCGGCGTGAGCGCCGACGGGTCCGCCCCGCTCACCGGACAAGGAGCCACAGCCGCGGGCGCGGTCGCCTTCGCATGTGGACCCGGCGCACAGGCTGACGGATTCATCGGAGAGAATACGGCTGTCGGCCGCGACGCGAACGCCCGGGGCGACCAGGCCGGCAATACCGCTCTGGGCTCCGACGCCTTCGCTCAGGGCAACCAAGCCAACAATACCGCTATAGGCACCGATTCTCGCGCCGGGGGCGATGCGGGCCACAATACCGCGGTCGGCTTCGGCGCGAACGCTGCGGGCATCGCCAGCAACAATACCGCGATCGGCGAATTCGCAAACGCTGGGGGCAGCCAGGCCAACAATGTCGCGATCGGCGGCGCGGCGACCGCTTCGGGCGCCAACCGCTCGAGCACCGCGGTCGGCTTTGACGCCAGGGCGACCGGCGTCGACACCGCGGCTTTCGGCGCCACCTCGCGGGCCACCGGCGTCAACGCTTCGGCCTTCGGCAGGGGCGCCCAGGCAACCGCCGACAATGCCGTCGCCGCCGGTTCCGGCGCGACGGCGAGCGGCACCGGCAGCGCGTCCTACGGCAATGCCAGCGTGGCCTCGGGCCTCACCGCGTCGGCCTTCGGCGCGGGCGCCCAGGCAACCGCCGACAATGCCTCCGCCATCGGCAGCGGCGCCGTGGCGGCGCACAGCAACGCCAGCGCCATCGGCCGGGGCGCGACGACGACACGCGCCAATCAGGTGATGGTCGGCAGCGCGAGCAACACCTATACGCTGGCCGGCATCGGTTCGGCCGCCAGCCGGGCGGCGCAGACCGGCCCGACCCAATTCGTCACCTCGGATGCCAGCGGCAATCTCGCGCTCAGCCCGATCAGCCCGGCGAGCCTGTCGGCGCTCGACGGCCGGATCGGCGCGCTCGAATCGGCGGTCGCCGGCCTGCAGGGCGATATTCGCCGGTCCTACGAAGGCACGGCGATCGCGCTCGCCATGGCGGGGGCGAACCTGCCGGACAGCAAGCGCTTCGCCGTCTCGGCCAATTGGGGCACGTTCCGCGGCGAACACGGCCTCGCGGCGACTGCCGCGGTGCGCTTGACCGACAATGCCTTCGTCCATGGCGGCATCGGCATCGGCACCAGCCGCGGCGGCATCGGTGGCCGCGCCGGCATCACCTTCGCCTGGTAGATGGGATGCCCGCGCGGCGCCAGAGCCCGATGAGGTCGCCCATCATCCTGCTGCTGGTCTGGCTTCTGCTGCCCAATGCCGCATTCGGCCAGCAGGCCCCGGCGGCATCACGGCCGGCCGGCGCGCCGCCCATTGCCGCCGCACCGACGGTGCCGAGGCCAGCACAGATCGACCGCAACGGCGTGCTGATCCTGATCCGCTCGACCATTCTCGCCGTGCATCATGCCAACCAGACCGGCAATTACACGGTGTTGCGCGACATGGGCGCACCTGGTTTCCAGAGCGTCAACACGGCCGCGCGGCTCGGCGAGATCTTCGCCAATCTGCGCGGCCAGAATTTCGACCTCTCCGGCGTCACCGTGCTGGAACCGCAGCTCACCGTCATGCCGCAGATCGAGGCGAACGGCATGATGCGCATGGCCGGCGTCTTCCCGTCCGTGCCCTTGCAGGTCAATTTCGAACTCCTGTTCGCGCCGGTCGAGGGCCGCTGGAAACTGTTCGGCATCGCGCTCAATCTCGGCCAGGCGACACCCGTGCCGCCGGCCGGCCCGGCGGACCCGGCGAGCAGTTCGCCGGCCGGTCCCCAGGCCGCGGCCGGCGCGGCGCCGGCGGCACAACGCCCGGCCCCGGTGCCGCTGCGGCCACCGCAAAGGCCGCCGCAATAGCCTGACCCGGCTCGAAAGACGCCCCTCGGCGTTCGAAACCGGCATGTGCAGTCGTGACATCCGGCGAAACCCGTGATCTTGTCACGGTGGGTCGCCAGCCTCGGTCTCTTCAGAGGATCGCGTCTCGTCGGTTCGAGGTTTGGCGCAGCAACCACCGCGGCGGCCCGGCATGACGTTCGACGACATTGCCGATCAGATCTATGAAGCGGCCTTCGTCCCGGAGCTCTGGCCTGCTGTGCTCGGAGCGCTGGGCGGGCTGACCGGCTCGGCATCCGGCGCGCTGATGGTGTTCGATGAAATCAAGCCGGTGCGCTTTCAGGCGACCGAGGTTTCCCACGACGAGATCGAGCGGTTTTGTACCAGCGACCTGTGGCGGCGCAGCGAACGCATCCAGCATTTCCAGGCCAATCCCTTCACCGGTTTCGTATCGGCCGAAGACTATTTCCCGCCGGGCCTGCTCGCGCGCGACGAGCCCCACATCAATCTGCAAGCGCTCGGCCTCGGCCAGCAGGTCGGAACGATCATTCCCATGCCGAGCGGCGAGCTTGTCGTCGTCGTGCTCGAACGATGGGCGAGAGACGGCCGCTATGATCCAACCGCCATCCCGGCGCTCGATCGCCTCTACCCGCATCTGGCGCGGGCCGGCCTGCTTGCCGCCCGGCTGGGGCTGGAGCGCGCGCGGGCAACGGTCGCAGCCCTCGATGCCATTGGCCTGCCCGCCGCCGTGATCAGGGCGTCCGGCCGGGTCCTGGCCGTCAACGGCCTTCTGCAGGCCATGCCGACGGTCTTTCTGTCGGTTGCCCATGGCGGCATGGCCATCACCGATGCCGCCGCCAACAGCCTCTTCCGGCACGCCGTCGCGGCCGCACGCGACGAGCACGATCCGGTGGTGCGGTCGATTCCCATTGCCGCGAAGGGCGGGCAGCCGGCGCTGATCGTTCACCTGCTGCCGCTCCGCCGCGCCGCGCGCGATATTTTCACCGACGGAGATGTACTGGTCGCCGTGACCGCGGTGAATGCCAGCGCCATCGTGCCCGAGCCGAGCATTCTCACGGGACTGTTCGATCTGACGCCGGCCGAGGCGAAGCTCGCCGCGGCGCTCGCGTCGGGACAGGCGCTCAGGGAAGCCGGTGCCGCGATGAGCCTGCGGTTCAGCACGACGCGCACCTACCTGGACCGGATCTTCCGGAAGACCGGCACCCATCATCAGAGCCAGCTCGTCGCCTTGCTGAAGGGCGCCGGGCCATTGCGGCGCTGAAGCGCGCCAGGGCGCGCGGTACTCGACAAGGCGACTGAATGGGCGTCGGCAGGCAGCCACTCCTGCGGCAGCGTCCGAGCGGCCATGGCGCCGTCGGAATTAGAAACGGCACGTGTCGTCACGAAAAGAGCAGGACAGACGCTCCCCCTCACCTGCCGACACGACAACATCTGCCGGCACTGCCGATCAAGATCAGATCATCGGTGGCTGGCGACCCCTTCGGGTGACAAAACGGCACGTGCCGTCACGCCGATCAAAGGCATGCCCGCCTTGCCTTCTGATGCCTGCAGTGCGAAGCCGTTGCTTTCGAGACTGGCTGTCAGCTTGTCCACGATGGCGGAGAGCTGCGCGGCCGAGGGTGGCTCATAGACCAGGTGCAGACGGCCGCCCGGCGCGAGAATGCGCCTGACGATCGCGAGCGCGCGCGCGGCCTCGATCCAGAACAGGTTGACGTTGACGGCAAAGACCGTGTCGAAACGCGCGCCGGCGAAGGCCGCGTCCGCCAGGCTCACCGCCTGGAAACGCGCCTTGCCGGACGCGACATGCCCGCGGTTTCTGAGCCGGGCGGCTTCGATCATGGCCGCCGAGCGATCGATCGCCAGGATGGATCCCGCCTCGCCCAGCCGCTCGCAGGCAAGGGCTACGGCCAGGCCGCGGCCGCAGCCGATCTCGAGCAGGCGATCGGCCGGCTGGATGGCGAGGCGTTCGACCGCAAAGGTCAGCCTTTGCGGCACGCCAGGATGTGAGGGGGTGATCGCAGCCTCCCATCGCAATGGCCGGTCGAGCGAACGGCCCGAGGCCGAGCATGCCGCGGCAAGGTGCCGAAAGAAACCGGGTCGCGCCGGTATCAGGCCCGGTCCCGGCGCTGCAGCTTGTCGAAGCGCTTGATGACCCGGTCCCGTTTCAGCCGCGACAGCCGGTCGATCCAGAAGATGCCGTCGAGCTGGTCGATCTCATGCTGCAGGCAGGCCGCGAGGAAACCATCCGCCTCGTCCTCTCGGGGGCTGCCGGCGAGATCGAGATAACCGACCTTGACCCGTGCCGGCCGCTCGATCGCCTCGGTCACCCCGGGCATGGAGACGCTGCCTTCGGTTTGCACAGCGGTCTCGGGCGAGGCCCAGGTGATTTCGGGGTTCACGTAGATCAGCGGCTCGGCTGCCGGATCCAGCCGGATGACCACCAGACGGATGAGATCGCCGACATGGGGTGCCGTCAGCCCGATGGCCGAGACTGCGGTCATCGTGTCCAGGATATCGTGCGCCAGGGCCCGCAAGGCCTCATCGCAAGCCGCGGCCGGCAGCGCCTTCAACCGCAAGCGCGGATCCGGATAGGCAATGACAGGTCGCGCCGGCACGGATCTCTCCCATGAACCGGCAAGGGTTAGCCCATCCGCGCGATCGCCGGAAGCGGCGGCTTCCACCGCCGCCGCCAGCCAGGCGCGCTCCGCTTTGGACAATCAATCAGCTTTAGCTGTTGGCTTCGTATTTGAAGGACACCTTGACCTTGGCCCGGTAGGCTTCGACCTTGCCCGCATTGATCTGCATGTCGAGCTGGACCACCTCGGCGATGCGCAGATCCCGCAGGCTCTCGCCGGCACGCTCGACGGCCGCACTCGCGGCCTTTTCCCAGGATTCGGTGCTGGTACCCACCAGCTCGATGACCTTGTAGACGCTCTCAGCCATGGTCGTTCTCCCTTGCCGATTGTTGTCATGCGCCGTGTTGTCATGCGCCGTGTTGTCATGCGCCGTGTTGTCATGCGTCTTGGCGGCAGGCCATGGAGAAAGATCCTGAGCGTTCCGGATCACGCTGAATTCCGGAGCGTCGCGAGCCTCCCGTCACAACCGGCCATTTCTGCGTTAGGGCATCACCGGTCCTGAACGGAATGCCCATCGACGATATCACGCGGCCGGCCGGCAGGCGACCGGACGCCCGGCCACGGCGCGGCACCGCATCCATGGGGGAGACAAAGGGTCCGGCCGCCGCGCGAAGTTTGGAGCAAGGTCCCGTTGACCCGCGCGGCTGGCCGGTTTGACGAGTCCAGCCAATGGCTTGCCCTGGCCTGTTGCGGTTTCGATTCAAGCCAGGGCCGCCTTGGTATCGGCTGACCTGTCAGCGCGCGGCGTGGACCACCGCCGAGCCTGGCTCGGCCCCACCGCCGTCGGGCCCGGTCTCGATCTGAAAACGCTTGACCAGATTGCCGACGGTGTCGCGGAAGCCGCCATATTCAAGCTCGGAATAGGGCAGCATGGCCGCACCCGACCAGCCCTGGCTGCGCATCTCGATGGCCTTCTGTTGCGCCCTGCGGCGCACTTCGTCCCAGGCCGGATTGGCGAAGAAGTCGGTATGGGCGTCGGTGAAGCGCCCGCTGCCCTCCATCGAGAAGCCGATGCAGGAGACGATCGGCAGGCAATAGGCGCCGGTCACCGCGGTGTTGAGCGGCACCGGCATCAGCGGCATGACATGCGAGCCGCGGGCGTCGCCGCCGACATAATGCGCCTTGACGAAGGGCGACAGCAGTTCCTCCGGGGCGGGGAAAATGCCCTGATTGCGGATCAGCGCGACCGGGTCGTCCTTGCCGGTATATTTGCCGGCGATCGAATGCAGCCGCTGCGCCGAGACAGCGGCGGCCTGCTCGCCATAGCTGCGCGAGATGATCGCATCGATGCCGAACCGCTCATTGTCGCGCAGCAGGGCGGCGATGTGATAGGCGTCCTCGGGCGCGTCGAGTTCGATGATGCTGTCGCCGGCGGTATTGTCCATGTCGATGATGCGGAAGCGGAAGCCCTCGATCATCTGCGGCAGCATCAGGCCGGCGCAATACATCGGATCGGCGAAAGCCAGGAACAGCGGCAGGTTGTAAGCGCCGGGCCCGCATTTGTCGGCCGCCAGCACCATGAAGGATTCCGCCGGCCGGTGCTTCGCCTGCAGGAGATCGAACTCGATCTCGGCGACACCCGGCCCGGCGCCGCGCAGATTGCCCGATGGCGCATCGACCAGCAGGTCCTGGCCCGCGCCATAGAGGCCGTACATTTTGGCGATCCCCGTCGCGCCCAGGAAGGCGTCCCAGGCGAAACCATGGATATCGGGATGGCCCTTGCCGTGGCGGTGGCTCATGACGATGGCGATGTCGTCGCCGGTATGACAGACGAACCCGTCGACCATGAGATCCCTGGCGATGGCTTCCGACACGGCGCTGCGCACACTGTCGAGCATCCTCGCCGATGGCATGGTGTGACCGCCGATCGATCCGACGTCGGCCTTGATGACGGAAATGGTGGTCCGCATGGCCTGTCTCCCTGGTGCCGGTCGCCGCGATCCCGCTCAGCCTCTCATGTCGGCGCGGCAAGCTTGTCGTTCTGCGCGTTCTGCTTCCGTGACCGGACGCAGCTGAACCCGCTCTCGAACTTACGAGCCTAACGGGCTTTCGGACCTCACGTTCCGCCAAGTCACCAATATCGTCGGTCATCGTCGCATGAGCGGCGTGCCGCGATCCTGGCGCTCCCGGCGCATCCGGGATAAGTTTGGACACCGGACAGAGGCAGTCCAACATCTGCGACACGGATGACGGCATCGTCACCGCCTGCCGATCGGGATCGCAAGCGATGCGATCGCGCGTTCGAACGCCGACCGGCCGCGCGCGCGGATGACATCCTGCTGCCGCGCCATCCCATGCCGGAGGCGAAGCTCGGCTGCTCGACCAAGGAGGACGCCATGAGCAGATCGATCATCAAGAAGCTGATCCTGGCCTTGGCTTTCAGCCTTGCCGCGGTGGTCGCCCTGGCATGGCCTTCGGCCGGCAACGCCCAGCGTGTCATCCTCGGCTTCGAGGCTGGCCCAGGCCCCTATTATGATGACGGCGACGATAACGCCTGGGGACCGCCGCCGGTCTATCGTCCCTATCGGCCCTATCGCTTCGTCGACGAGAGCTTCCCGTCGCGGCCCTATACCGCCTATCCCGCGACAACCTGCTGGGCGGAGCGGCTGTGGATCGAGACGCCCTGGGGGCCTCAACTGCGCCATGTTCGCATCTGTCGCTGAGGCGATGCCGGGTTCGTATCGCCGAGCCCGGCGCTGCTGCAAGGCCTCCGTGTCCGGTCACCGATAGACCAGCACCGGCGTCTTCGAATGGGTCAGCACCTTGACGGTTTCGCTGCCCAGCACCAGCGCGGAGACCCCGCGCCGGCCATGCGAGGCCATGGCGATCAGGTCGCAGCCCTTTTCGGCGGCGGTATCGATGATCGCCTGATAGGGATGGTCGTGCTCGACCTGGATGGCGCTGCAGGGAACGCCGCGTTCGCGGGCCTTCAGTTCGGCATCGGCCAGCCGATTGGCTGCGGCCTCCCGGGCGTGGCGCCGATATTCGGCGCGGCTGCTGGCGAGTTGCTCGGCTTCAGCCGAGAAGATGTGGAACGGCTCGACCACGGTCAGCACTGTGACCCCGGCGCCGGTCTCCTGTGCGAAGGCGATGCTTTTGTCGACGGCCATTGCCGAGAGCGGCGATCCGTCGGTTGGGATGAGAATGTGGTGGTACATGACACCCTCCCAAAGCCCCGCCTTGAAACATATCACCGACGGCGGCAAAAAACTTGAGGAAAATCAATAACAAGGCCTGGACCGCCCGCGCCTTTTGGCCGCAGGTTCGGCGATTCCGGCGGCCTCGTCCGGAGGCGTTTCGCCAGAGCCTCATCGCCGATTGCATCGGCAGGCTGCTCCGACCGACAATCGGGCCTTCGCAGAATCGGACCCGCCCATGGCCATCGACTATGTTCAGATCGGGCAGCGATTGCGGGCCCACCGCATGGGGCTCAATCTCAGCCCCGAAGAAGCCGCCGAAAGGCTCGGCGTGTCACGTGCGGCGCTGTACAATTACGAGAAGGGCGCGAGCCCGGTCAAAGTCGAGACGCTGGAGCGCATGGCCGTGGTTCTGGGCGTGTCGCTGCCCTCGCTGCTCGGCGTCGGCACCGAATATTTCTCCAGCGCCATCGCCTATTTCGAGCGACTGCGACAGATCGAGACCGCCTCCGAACGGGTGCTGGTCTATTACGAGCCGGTGACCTTCCTGATCACCTCGCAGGACTATCCGGCGAGCCTCAGGCGCATGCTGACGGAGGGCTTGCCCGAGGAACTTCCCGGCCGGGCCGCGGCACTCGCCGAGATCGACCGCCTGCTCGGCGTGCTCGCCGAACGGCGTGCCCTGTTCGCGCCGCCCGGCCCGAATGTCGCGAGCATTGTCGGCGCCACCCAGGTCCGCCGGCTGCTGCGCACCGGGCTGATCGGCAGCTACAACCTGTCCGACGCGGATCGCGACGAACGGCGCGCGCTGGCGGCCCGCGAGGTCGAGCTGGTCGCAGCGCTGATGGAGAACGAGCCGGTGGGCGTGCAGATCGGCGTGGTCGACGACACCCTGCCGAACCAGACCTTCGAAATCTGCCGGCTGAAGGATGGCGGTTCGCTGGTCGCCGTCAGCCCGTTCCGGCTCGGCGAATTGCCCAATGTCCGGCTGGGCGTCGCCTCGATCACCGGCGCGCCCGAGGCGGTCGCGCTCTATGAGCGGCTCGCCGCGCAACTGTGGCAGCGCGCCGCCAAGGGCGTGACCGGCGCGGCGCTGCTCCGGCGCTGCATCGCCGAGGCGCAAATGGATGAGTCTAAAAAAATGGAATCGTATTGATTTTTAGATTTTGCTGTGCAAAAGATCGTTGCTCAGCCGTGGCGACTGGGCTCCCCACTCCCTCGTTTCCGACTGATCTCTTGCCGCGCCGGCGTCATGTCCGGCCTGGCAAGCGGCGCAGATAAAGCGTCCCGAGGAGAGGGTGCGATACCCGAACTGACTGGACCAGCATGACCGGCGGCCGTGCGCGGCACTGCGTCGGTCCTCTTGTCATTGATCCCGCAGCTCTCGCCTTGCGCGCTCCAAAAAAAGTCTCGACGGAGGAAATTCAGGCCATGACCGCCACCCAGAACATCAGCCAAGCAGGACCTGCCCCAGCAGGCGTGGACAGCGTCGATTCCAAGGCCATGAAGGCACTCTGGGGCTCGGCCCTCGGCTATGCCATGGACGGCTTCGACCTGTTGATCCTCGGCTTCATGCTGCGCCCCATTTCAGCCGATCTCGGCCTGAGCGGCGCCCAGGCCGCATCGCTCGTCACGGCGACGCTGGTCGGCGCGGTCGCCGGCGGCCTGTTGTTCGGCATGCTGTCAGACCGGCTCGGCCGGGTGCGCGTGCTGACCTGGACCATCGTCCTGTTCGCGGTGTTCACCGGCCTCTGCGCCTTCGCGCAAGGCTATTGGGACCTGCTGGTCTACCGCACCATCGCCGGCCTCGGGCTCGGCGGCGAATTCGGCATTGGCATGGCGCTGGTGGCGGAAGCCTGGCCCGCCTCCAAGCGCGCCCGCGCCTCGTCCTATGTCGGGCTCGGCTGGCAGCTCGGCGTGCTGGCGGCGGCCCTTCTCACCCCCTTGCTGCTGCCGAGCATCGGCTGGCGCGGCATGTTCGCCCTTGGCGTCCTGCCGGCGATCGCCGCCTATTTCATCCGCAAGTCGTTGCATGAGCCCGAGGTCTTCGTGCGCCGCACCGCCGAGCAGCCGCGCGCCGGCTCGCCGCTCCGCCTGCTGGTCAAGGATCGCGACACCGCCAAGCTCAGCCTCGGCATGGTCATCCTCTGCTCGGTGCAGAACTTCGGCTATTACGGCGTGATGATCTGGCTGCCGAACTACCTGTCGTCCAGGTTCGGCTACGGCCTCACCCAGTCGGCCTTGTGGACCGCGGTGACCATTGGCGGCATGGCCATCGGCATCTGCGTGTTCGGCCATGTCGCCGACCGGATCGGCCGGCGCCCGGCCTTCCTCGCCTATATGCTGGGCGCGGCCATCATGGTCGTCGCCTATTCCAGGCTGACCGACCCGATGGTGCTGCTGGTTGCCGGCGCGGTCATGGGCTTCTTCGTCAACGGCATGCTCGGCGGTTATGGCGCGCTGATCAGCGAGCTCTATCCGACGGCGGCCCGCGCCACGGCGCAGAACGTCCTGTTCAATATCGGTCGCGCCGTCGGCGGTTTCGGTCCCTTGGCGGTCGGGGCGGTGGCGGTTGCCTATGGCTTCGAAACGGCCATCGCCTTGCTGGCGGTGCTTTATGTCATCGACATCGTGGCGCTCTGGTTGCTGATCCCGGAGCGACGCGGCGCCGAGCTCGCCTGACACCCCAGGGGCCGCGCTTCAGATCCTTTCATCTTCCAGGAGGCCATCATGGCCATCGAGCAATCCGTCTCGATGGCAACGGCGAAGGATTCGTTTTTCATCGCCGCTGCCGATGACGCGAGACCACCCAGGGACTGGACCGAGACCGTTGTCGCCGAACGCGGCGAGGTCCTCCTCAACCAGGCCGTCAATGCCGAATACCGGCACCTGGTCGTGCGCTGCGGACCGGTCGCCGCCAAGGCCGTCGCCGGGCAGTTCTTCCAGCTGCTCTGCCCACATCCCGAGGGCGAACAGCCGTTCCTCCGGCGGCCGATGAGCCTCTACGGCGTCGACCCGGCCAAAAGCGAGGTCGAGTTCCTCTACAAGGTGACCGGCGCCGGCACGCGCGGCCTCGCCCTGATCGCGCCGGGCGACCGGCTCGACATCATGGGGCCGCTCGGCAAGGGTTTCGATCTCGACCCGGGCCTGCGCCATATCGTGGCGGTCGGCCGCGGCGCCGGCCTCGCCACGCTCGCCCCGCTCGCCAAGGCGGCGCGGGCCAACGGCACCAGGGTCACCGCCATCTTCAGCGCGCGCCGGCCCGACCTGCTGGTCTCGGTCGACCTGTTCCGCGGCCACGGCGCCGAGGTGATCACCGTCACCGACAGCCAGGGCACCAGTGGTCCGGCCCATGTCGAACGCATCCTGCGCGGATTGATCGCCGATGGCAGGGCCGAGGCCTTCTTCACCTGCGGCTCCAGCCGGCTGATGCGGGTGCAGCAGCGGCTCGCCCGCGAATTCGCCATTGCCGGCCAGGTCGCCATGGAGCAGCAGATGGCCTGCGGCCTCGGCCTGTGCTTCTGCTGCGTGCGCGACTTCCATGTCGGCGGCGAGATCGTCCATCGCCGGGTCTGCTGGGACGGCCCGGTCTTCGACCTGATGGAGGCCTTGCCATGACGGTTGACCTCGCGGTCGGCATCGGCGGGCTCAGGCTCGCCAATCCGGTCATGCCGGCCTCCGGCACCTTCGCCGAAGGCCTGGACAAGGCGGTCGATTTCGACCGGCTCGGTGCCTTCGTGACCAAGACGATCACCCGCGAGCTGCGCACCGGCAATCCCCTGCCGCGCGTGGTCGAGCGGCCCGGCGGACTGATCAATTCGATCGGCATTCCCTCCAAGGGCGTGCCCTATTTTCTCGCGCACACCCTGCCCTATTACGGGCGTTTCCGGCCGCCGCTGGTGGTCAGCATTTCGGCGCCGACGGCGGAAGGCTTCGCCAGCCTCGCGGCCGAGCTGACGCGCCCCGGCATCGCCGCGATCGAGGCCAATATTTCCTGTCCGAATATCGAGGAGGACGGCAAGGCTTTCGCCATGCGCGCCGCCTCGACCGAAGCGGTGGTCCGGCAATTGCGCGCAGCGACCTCGTTGCCGCTCTGGGTCAAGCTCACGCCCAATACCGGCGACCTGCCCGAGGTGGCGCGCGCGGCCGAGGCCGCCGGCGCCGACGCGCTGGTCGTCGCCAACACCATTCTCGCCATGGCGATCGATCTTCAAACCTTCAGGCCGAGCCTCGGCAGCGTCATGGGCGGGCTCTCCGGCCCCGCCGTCAAGCCGATCGTGCTGCGCCAGGTGTTTCAATGCGCCCAGGCGGTCGATATTCCCGTCATCGGCTGCGGCGGCATTTCGACCGCCGAAGACGCCATCGAATATCTGCTCGCCGGCGCCAGCGCCGTGCAGGTCGGCACCGCGACCTTCGTCCAGCCGGCGGCGATGACCACGATCATCGACGGCATCGGGCGCTTCTGCGAAAAGCGCGACATCGCCCGCGTCGCCGATCTGATCGGCGCAGTGGTGACCGAGGAAGCCGACCAGCCCGATCTCGCGTGGGTGGCGCCGGCCGAATGACGTCAGTCCTCGCCAAGACGACCGAGACGCCGCGCGCGCTTGCCGGGGAGCGCGACCGGCGCCTCGCGGAACAGCTCTTCGCCGAGCTCGCCGCCGCCACCGGCGACGGCGTCGGTATCAGCAGGGAGAGCTTCGGAGCGGGCGAAAGCCTGGCGCTCGACATCATCGAGGCGAAAGCCCGTGCCCTTGGCCTCGCGACCGAACGCGACGCCGGCGCCAATCTGGTCGTGACGCTCGAAGGCCGCGAACCGGACCTGCCCTTTCTCGCCTGCGGGTCGCATCTCGATTCCGTGCCCCAGGGCGGCAATTTCGACGGCGCCGCCGGCTGTGTCGCCGGCCTCGCCGTGCTGGCCGGCTGGCGCGCCGATGGCATCCGGCCGCGCCGCACGCTGAAGCTGTTCTGCCTGCGCGGCGAGGAGAGCGCCTGGTTCGGCCGGGCCTATATGGGCTCGAGCGCATTGTTCGGCCGGTTGACGCCCGAAGACCTGAAGGCGCCGCATGCGGTCAACGGCCGGCCGCTCGCCGACGCGATGCGCGATGTCGGCGCCGACATGGCGAGGATCGCGCGCGGCGAGCCGCTGATCGACGCCGCACGTATCGCCGGCTGGCTCGAACTTCACATCGAACAGGGGCCGGTGCTGGTGGCGCGCGGCCTGCCGGTCGGCATCGTTACCGGCATTCGCGGCAATCTGCGCCATCGGGTGGTGGAATGTGTCGGCGAAGCCGGCCATTCCGGTGCGGTGCCGCGCTGGCTGCGCCGCGACGCGGTCTTTGCCTGCGCCGAGCTGATCACCCATCTCGATCGGCACTGGCGCACATTGCTGGAACGCGGCCGCGATCTGGTGGTGACCTCGGGCATTGTCGGCACCGATGCCGCCGAACATGCCATTGCCCGCATTCCGGGCCTGGTCCGGTTCAGTTTCGAGATCCGCAGCCAGAACCGCGAAACGCTGGACGCCTTCTACGACCTGTTCGTCTCGGAATGCCGAGGCATCGGCGAGGAACGCGGTGTCGAATTCCGCCTCGATCGCCTGATGGAATCGGCGCCGGCCGCCATGGACGAAGGCTGGATCGAACGGCTGCGCGCCGCGGCCCGGGCGCTCGGCCTGCCGGATGAGCCGATCCCGAGCGGGGCCGGCCATGACGCAGCCGTCTTCGCCAATGCCGGCGTGCCGAGCGCCATGATCTTCGTGCGCAACGAGCACGGCTCGCACAACCCGCATGAAGCCATGGCGATCGACGATTTCCTGGCCGGCGTCGCGGTGATGCGGCATGCGCTCACCGAGGCCATGTCATGACCCCGGCCATCGTTTTGCCGCGGGGCGGACGGCAGTTTCCGCACGGAGGCGAGGACAGGTCATGAGTGCCGGCAAAACAGCGCCTGATGCTATTGGCGAAGCGACCGCCCGGCTGCTGCTGGAAGCCGGCGCCGTGCAGGTGAGCCGCGGCCAGCCCTTCGTGCTGGCGGCCGGCTGGGCAAGCCCGGTCTATGTCGACTGCCGGCTGCTGATCGGCCAGCCGTCATGGCGCCAGACCGCAACCGCGCTCGCCGCGGCGGCGATCGCGCAGCGCCTGGCGCCTGGCCGGATCGAGGCGATTGCCGGCGCCGAGACCGCCGGCATCGCCTTTGCCGCCTGGCTCGCCGACCGGCTGGAGCTGCCGCTGCGCTATGTCCGCAAGCGGCCGCTCGGCATCGGCCACAACGCCCAGGTCGAGGGCGGCCCGGTCGACGGTCTCGAGGTGCTGCTGATGGACGACCTGACCACCGATGCCGCGAGCAAGGTCGCCTTTGCCCGGGGCTTGCGGGCGGCAGGTGCCACGGTCACGCAGGTCCTGACCATTTTTTACCATCAGGTCTTTCCGGGCGCCGCCGAACGGCTCGCCCAGGACGGACTGACGCTGCACGCCCTGGCAGGCTGGGACGACGTCCTGCGCGCCGACCGGGGCGAGTGGCTGGCCGCCGAGGACCGGCGAGAAATCGAACGGTTCCTGGCCGATCCGATCGCCTGGTCGACCCGCCATGGCGGCCGCTCCGCGCCGGGCGCGCGCCAGCCGGTCCGACGAGAAAGCTCCTGACCTCGAGCCCGGCAACGGCCGCGCATGTTGCGAAAGC
This sequence comes from Phreatobacter stygius, assembly GCF_005144885.1. Classification (NCBI taxonomy): domain Bacteria; kingdom Pseudomonadati; phylum Pseudomonadota; class Alphaproteobacteria; order Hyphomicrobiales; family Phreatobacteraceae; genus Phreatobacter; species Phreatobacter stygius. The sequence goes on along the minus strand of NZ_CP039690.1, from coordinate 5,773,156 downwards.
CATCGCCCACCCCATTTTCATCGCCCTGCAACGTCAGCGGAACAGGGTTCCCGGCCATTTTTCCACTCAGGACACGGCATCATGAATGACCTGCTCGCCTGGCTGAAGCTCCAGAACACCGGCATCGGCACCTATATCGAATTCCAGAAGAGGACCCTGCGGCTCGCCGCTGCCTGCGCCGACCAGGCCGCGCTGTTCCAGCTCTTCGCCCAGCTTTCGGCCCGTTTCGTCATGACCTATGAGGACATGCCGATGGATGTCGCGATCGCCGACCATGCGCTGGTGCGCCTGACCCGGCTGGTCGAGGCCGCCGCCAAGAGCCCCGGCCTTTCGGCCGCCGAACAGCTTCGCCTGCTGAACGAGATCGCATCCGCCGATCTCGGTCGCGTGGAAGCGCTTGCCGGCGCAGGCGGCTGAGCACCACCAGAGGGCCTCAGCGGCCGCCACTGGCGCTGCGAAACGTCAGGGCGCGAGCATGACGAACTGCGCCGCTACCGGCCGCGGGATGCCGACGGCCACCAGCGCATCGATCATCTTCGCCTTGTCGGTCAGCCCGCCAATCGTCGACAGGAGCTCGCAGAGTTTCGGATAGCGGTAGAAGTCGGCGATCGGATTGTATTCGACATCCGCCAGCTTATCGCTGAGCGCCTTGGTGAAGATCGGATTGTCCGCGCAGAACTGCTTGACCAGGCCGAAGGCAGCCTTGGACGAGGTGAACAGCCCGAAGCGCCGGGCGTCCTGGGGCGTCATGGCGCCAAAGCCCTGGTGACCCGCGCGCAGCCCGCTCTTGATCTTGTTGGTGCGGTCCGAGACATAGATATTGGTGCAAAGGACGGCGATGAACTCCTCGTTGTCGTCATATTGCCGCATGCCGAATGTCAGCTGCGGCGCCTGGTTCCAGCTGCCCGTCGCGGCCCGGAACACATGCACCAGTTCATGGAACAGGATCTCGTCCCAGAGCCGGCCGGCCTTCTCCATGGCATGGTCGACCGCGCATGAGCCATGGCTCGAAAAGGTGAAAGGCGTGTAGGTGATGACGCCGGTCAGCGACGCCGCGCCTGGCTTGCGCTCCGAGCCGCCGACGGCGTTGCACACCGCCGTCGGATGAGGCCGGATTTCGATCGGAAAATTCGGCCGGCGAATACTGTTCAGCAGGATCCGGCCGGACGTGGTGCGATGGACCCACTTCAAGTGTTCATGGACGTCGCGGACATATTTTTCGCGCGCCGGAGACACCAGCCCGACCGGATTGATGGTGGTGTTGTAATAGCGCAGGTCCATGGGTCCCTCGCGATGCCGGGCCGGTCTGAAGCGGTCGGATCGGCGACGCCGCCAGCCCTGACGGTCCGGACGATGCCATGCCGCATTGACCATGCCTGTGCCGGCTCGCACATGGCGAGAAGACGCGCCGAAGCCTAGGCCGATACAACCATTGCCAGCAAGGACAATGATCCTATGCCGCCCGCTATCTGGAGGCCTGCTGACGCATCGCCAAAGGAGGACACGATGTCTTGCGCGCCGGCTTGCGGTGGTTCCCGGTCGAGCCCTGCCCCCGGAGCGTGCCGGGACCCGCATCACGAGGGGCCCAAAGCGGCTTCCGACGGCTCGTGCCGTCCGGCCGGCCCGTGCGGGTTGCATTCCGCCTCTTCGAGCCGAGCGCGCGAGGCCGGCAGCCACTTTCACGGTGGTTTCACGGGCGCCTTGCTGCATTCTCTCCCAAGGTGGCGTCTGACCAGCGGAGAGCGCGTCGATGGCGGGGCATGGTGGCTATCGTGGGGGCCGTTCGGCTCCGAAGCTTCGGCTCGATCTCGATACGGGAGGCAACACGGCGAACCAGTTCCCCGGATCTGGCGTATCCGTCAGAGCCCCATTTCGAGCCGCCCACGACGCCGAGGACGCGACATTGGCGCCGGTCGACGACCTCTGCCCGCCGGTGCCGCGGCTCGGCGGCGTGGCGGGATTTCGCCATTTCCTGGCGAGCACCAGGCGGGCCCCCTTCGTTCCACGCAATACCGACCTGACCATGATCGATGGTGAACTGCCGCAGCAATCGCACGACAGCGAGCAACGCTTCCGACAGCGGATGGCCCATCTGGCGCGTCGCCTGAACTCCGAAGCGGACTGGACCAGGCCACTCGCCGCCGGCCTGAAGATGTGGGAAAACCCTGGTATTCCCGCAGGTTACACCTATTTTCTGCAGCTTATCGCCCACGATCTGATCGAATCGGGCGTGCCCGTCTCCGAGTCGGGCGATCCGCTCACGACCAACGGCAATCTGCGGCGCGCGCCCCTGGTGCTCGAGACGCTCTATGGCGGCGGCCCGATGCAGAGCCCGCTCGCCTATCGCGCGGAGCCGGACCGGTCGCCGCGCCGCTACCTCCGGCTCGGCCCGATGATGATGCGCGGCGACGGCGTCGCGCCCTATCGCGACATCGCCCGCGTTTCGGCCTTCCCGGATTTCGCCGGCGCTCCGATGTTCAAGCCGGAAGGCGCCGGCAGTGGCTGCCCGTTCGGCCGCACCGAGGCGCTGATCGCCGACCCGCGCAACGACGAGAATGCCAATCTCTCGCAGCTTCTGGTCGCCTTTTCGCTGCTCCATAACTGCATTGTCGCACGGCTCGAGAAAACCGACCTGAAGGATCACGCCGACAGCGCCGACGAGGCCGATTTCGACCGGTTCCTCTGTGCCCGCACCATCGTCTCACTGATCTATCGGCATGTCATTCGCAACGATGTGTTGCCGCGCATCCTCCATCCCGAGGTTCTCCGAGCCTATCAGGGGCCCAATCCGACCTTCATCGACAAGGACATGGCGGCAGGCGACCTTCGACCGACGCTCGAATTCGCCCATGCGGCGTTTCGCTTCGGCCATAGCATGGTGCGGGACGCCTATTCGTTCAGCCACGGCCGTGTCGCCGAGAACACCGAGGGTTTCGAACTCGCCCATATCATGCGCCAGAGCTCCGGCGGCAATGCCCCGCACCTGCCAGCGGATGACCGCTGGATCGCAAGCTGGAGCCGCTTCTTCGAGTTCAAGGATCTTGCCCGCCCCGATTTCAGCCGACGCATCGGCCCGTGCTCGGCAACGGCGCTCGCCGACGCGGTGGCGTTTGGCAAACCGCATCCGAAGGGTGAACACGGCGTCGACTATCGCGACCTGATCAGCGCCGGACTGGTGCGGCTCTGGCGCCTCGATCCACTGATCGAAAGACTCGGCGGCGCGACACCTGGCCTGATGGCGCGATCGGAGCTCCTATCCGACAGGAGGCTCCGCCATGACGCGGTCAGGACCTGGCTGAGCCGGAACAATTCCGATCCGGACAGCCCGGATATCGGCGCGCTTGCCGCCGATCCCCCCTTGCCCTTCTTCATCCGTTTCGAGGCCGCCTGGGGCGGACGCGGCGGCGGCGGTGAAGGCCGGCATCTCGGTCTTCTCGGCTCCATCATCGTCGCGGAGACCATCTACGGCGCTCTGGTCCATGCCACGCTGCCCGCCGAGGATTCGGCGAAGAGACTGTCCGAGATGATCAAGGACACGATCTGCGCCCAACTCGGCCCGAAGGCCCTGGCGGTGCTGCCGGAGCTGACCGGCGAGACAGAAATCGACACGATGCCGAAGCTCCTGGCGACGATCCCGAAGCTCTATGGCGGCCGCCTGCCGGGACCGGCGTTTCTGTAAGCTCACGTCTGATGGCCAGGCGGCGGGGCCAAGATCGCCGGGAAGGGGATATTGGCCGTGCCGATCAAACGATTGAAGATCACCAATTACGAAGCGCTGGGCCTTCTGGTGAAGACCTGGGCGACCGGCGAGAACCGGCTCGACAAGCCGGGCAGGTTCTTGCCGATTCCCAAGACCATCGCCGAGTTCACCGGCATGCTGGTCCATTCCGGAGCGACCACGCAGCTCGCCGTCGACGAATGGCTGGCCTCCTTCGACGGCTCGATGAAGCGGATCACATTCGTGCAGTCGACGCCCGAGGAACTGGTGATCCGTCTGCCCATGCGCAAAATGCTCGAGGACACGGAAAAGCAGATCGACATGCCGGGCTTCTACTATCCTTTGCCGGCCTTCTACTCCGTCGATTTTTTTGCCGGCGCGCCAGAATCGATCAACGACTACTGGCGGACCCATGCCGAGCGGATCGGCGACTATACGATCGCTCAATGCGGGTGAGCATTGGCGGGTGAGCATTGGCGGGTGAGCATTGGCGGGTGAGCATTGCTCCGTGGTGCGAGGGCACCTCCACCCTCAACCGAGGGCAATGTGAACGGGGCGACGCTCTTCGTGATGAACGAAGGGCGCGCCTGCCCCATGGACGCCGTCGCGCAGGCGCTCCCAATCGCTCCGGCGGTGGATGGGAAAATTGTGCAGGAACCAGCGGATAATCGCTTCGTCGCCGGATGCTTCCGTGCCGTGCCAGTTGTTCCGGATCAGCGTCAGAAAGCGCCGCATTTCGGCCCTGGCCTCATCGTGCCGGCCAAGATGATGGAGCGTCGCGGCCTTCCATCCCGGCAGGTTCGAGATGATGTCCTGCGCGGCCCCGGCGGCTTCCAGGCTGCCGGCATAGTCGCCGTGCAGGAAGCGCGTGCCGACCAGGTAGGCCCATTGGGTTCGCGACGGCATCTGAACGAGGCCGAGCATCTGCCGCTCCAGGAGTTGCGCCTGGTCCATGTCGCCGAGAAAGGCCAGGCCATGGGCGGCCGAGGTCAGTGTCCAGGGATCGCCGTCATTGAGCGCCACCGCCGAATGGAAGCTCGGATGGGCCGCGTCATACATGCCGGCCATGGCCTGCGACCAGGCGAGGCACAATTGCGCACGGGAATCGATCGGGTCGATCTGCGCGGCCCGCTGGGCAAAGACGAGCGATTCCGCTTCCGTGTCGGACGAGCGCCATTTGCCGGGCGCGGCAAGATGCCGGCTGTTCTTCAGTTGCGCCAGGCTCGAGAAGGCCGGCGAGAAGCCGTCGTCGCGCTCGGTTATGCTGCGGAAGATCGCCTCGGCCTGACCGAACTCGTCGGCTCGATAGCCGTTGAACAGGGCCTGGCCCTGCACCCACCGGTCATGCAGCGCCACCGTCAGGTTGGGGCGGCGAGCGAGCCGGGTGATGCGCTCGGCGGAGATGTTGATCCTGAGCGCCGCCGCGATCCGGCGCGCGATCTCGCGCTGGACGTCGAACCAATTGGCGACCGAAAGGTCGAAGCGCTCACTCCAGACATAGCTCGAGTTGACGAAATCCCGCAGCGTCAGCACCAGATGGGTACCGGTCTGGCTGCCATAGGCCGAGGATTCCACAATATAGCAGCCGCTGTCGCCGCGCCTGTCCGCGCCGGGTGCGGGGGCCACGCGTTGCATCTCGCCGTGATCGACGATCTGCCATTCCCTGAATCGCACCAGGCAGGCCAGCAATTCATGGCGGAAGCACAGGAGCCGGTCGGTCTGCAACTCGGCGAGTTCGATCATGCGCACCTGCGGCACCGCGATCTGCGGCCGCTCGGCCGTCGTCGGCGGGTTGGCCGGCTCAGCTGGCGCGTGGACGGGAGCCAAGTCGTCGCCGAGCTTGATGCTGACCACCAGCGCCTGGGTCTCGGCCGCCGGCTCGGTGTCGTAGTCGGTCTCCAGGAGATCCCACAGCGTCTTGTAGATCTTCAGCGCGCCGGCAGTGTCGCCGGCATCAGCCTTGGCGCGGATCAGATGACGGCAGGCGACTTCATGGGTCGGATCGAGGTTCAACAGGGCCTGCGCGGCGTCCCGCGCCATTCGGGGCGGGACAGCGCCGTCCATCATGGCTTCGAGATTGCGGATAAGCCGGTCGGTGCTGGTCTGCCGATAGGCCAGGAGCCAGATGCGGAAGCTCGGATCGAGCTCCTCATAGCCGGCGAGCACGGATTCTGCCAATCTTTGCTGCTCGAGCAGGGAACCCGGGATAACGCCCGCCTCGAGGCTCCGAAACAGATCGACGGTATCGACCTTGACCTCGGCCCCCTGGATCTCCAGCCCCAGTCTCTCGGCATTAAAGCCCTTGAAGCCGACCGCCTCGAAGGCGTCGCGCAATTCCCGGATGGTCTGCCTTAGCGAGGCACGGGCCTTCTCCTCGCCGGATTCGCTCCAGAACAGCCCGACGAGGCGTTCCCGCGACATCGACTGGCCGTGATGCAGGGCCAGATAGGCCATGCAGGCCTTGGCTTTCCGCCCGCGCACGTCGACCGGTCGATCGCCGAACGTGAGCGAGCAACCGCCGAGCAAGTTGACCGACAATGGCGCCCCGCCCGCCTGTCGTGCGAACTGTTCCGCCACGCTTTCCGCCTGCCCGAGCCCCATAGGCTAACCCCGGTTCGCCGTCGGCTGGCTTCTTGTACCGTTATCCCGATACCGATGCACAGTTTCAGCAAGCAGAATTTGCCACGGTGGCGCGAAATGCAATCCGAATCTGGGGCGCCAAGGCCGCAATGACGTTGCGAAATGGATGTTGGCCCCGAGCCAGCCGATTCACACATTTCGATAAGCTCTGTCTTTTGAGCGCGATACCTAAGTTTGCTTTCTTTCGAGCCCTCGCAAGAGAACCACGACCTTCACCTCGCGCCGGCGGGGAAAGGTCGACCGCGAGCGAGCGGTCGGGAGAGGCGGCGAAGCGCTTGACGACAATGCACCATGCGAAACGCGCAAAGCCTTGTTCTGAACGCTCAATTTCCCCTCTCCCGGCGCAGCGCGACCGAGTTCGCGCCGCGCAGCGGTCATCCGAGAAGTGGCCCGTCGGGCCGCGATTCCGGCGTCACGGGCCAGGCCTCGAGGCGCGGTGTGACCACGGCGGACGGTTCGGGTTGCAGGGCCGGCGCAATAATCCGGACGGCCGGGATTAAAAAGCGCGGTCGCGTCAGATCGACGGAGAAGGTCTCGATCTGCCTGGCCGCGAGCCGCGTCGCGAGCGTTCGGACCGCCTCTGCCGCGGATCGATCCGCTATCAAGGGCGCCCCGCCGTCGACAGCGGAGACCGTTGCCCGCTTGACCGCCCCCAGCGCCGAAGCGGACGGGCCGCTCCGCTTCGCCAGATGGGCACGATCGATCGCGTTGAGGCCAGCTTGGCCGCCGCGCGCCTGCTTCGCTTCGGCGAGGTCCTGGGCGAGTTCCATCTGCAGCATTTCGAGGACCGCTGAGCGGATCGCCTGATCGAGCGTCGGCCGCGCCGCGAGGCCGCAGGCGAAGCCGCGCCCAGCCAAGCCGGTGGAGAGCGCCGCCACCACGGGCACGCCGAATTCGCGGGAGATCTCGATCAAGGTCACCGGGCGCGGTATCACGCCCTGCCGGGCGGCGAGAAGCAGAGGCGCGATGGCGAGCGCCGCTTCATCTCCAGCCGAGATCAGACGACCGGCGCGACCGCCGCGCCACCACAGGGCCGCGGCGTCGCGCTCGATCAGTTCCAGGAGACCGTGCAGGGCAGCGTCTTCGGCGGTCGCGCCGGCGCCACCGCCCAAGCCCAGCGGAAAGGCCGGTCGGCCATAGGCGCCGGGGGTGGCCGGCCTGACGCAGAGCCCGAGCGGAAGCCGGCAAGACGCGCCGTCCCGCAGGCGCCGGCCGGCGATGCAGACGCCGGCGGTATCGCCTGTCAGAAAATCGCCGACGGCAACCAGGCCGCAGGTCCGGCGCTCGACTGCTTCGGTCCCGGTTTCGAACTGCGAGATCAGTTCGACGGCCTCGCCGAGACATTTGACCAGCGCCTCGGCCGGCGAAAAGCCCATGCCGGACAGGCTGACGCGCGGGTGCGGAGGCGATGTCCAAAGCCGTCCGTCAGGCCCGCCCTCGGCGCCAAAGAAACAGGCGCCCGGGGCAGCCGGCGGCCGTATCAGGAAGATCCGGTTCAGGCCGCCGGCGACACCAAGAAGCCGGTCGGCCATGGCCTGGGGCAGGGCAGCGTGCGCCAGCCCAAGCGCCACGTCGTCGAGCGAGACCGGTTCGAGCACGTCGCGGAGCCCTCGTCCGAATTGCCGAAGGTGAAGTGCTGCACAGCCGGCCTTCACGGAGGATCGGAGAATTGCGGGATCGGCGCAAGCGCGATCGGGCGCCCCCCGCCCCCGGCATCGTGCGCGCCGGACCGCGGGTCGCGTCAGTCGATGGCGGAAAACAGCAACCGCGCGTTGGCCCTCGCCTGCTCTTCGTCGGGCGCACATGAGGTCAGGGTGTAGTTGATCCGGTGCGTCATGATGATCAGAATCACCGGCGTGCATCGGCCGACCCTGTCCGAGGACTTTTCCAGGCCGACGATTTCGAGCGCCGCATGGCCATCCAGAAACAGCTCGACCGGTTGCCGGATCGGATTGATGATCCGACGAACAACGTAGAGCTGGGCGGCGAAGAAGGCATTGAACTGCGCATCCGCCATCGGCTGATCGCTCGGATAGCGCCGCGACCGGGAATTGTCCTGGATCATCAGATCCAGCACGGCCGGGCCGCCGCAGCGCGGCTCGGCGCAAGTCAAGCCTGCACCCTCGGCCGTTTCCCGCGTCAGGACCCAGCCGCCACGCACGAGACCATCGAGCCGAACGGCCTCGGCGGCGGCGCCATAACCCGCTGCCACCACCGCTGCCACGGCCAGGAACAGGACGATCGTTGAAAGCCGACGCATCACATTTCGCTCCTCTGGATCGCACGCGACGCCAGCCGATATGGTTCAGCCAAGGCCTCGAATGACGGCTTCGGCGAGCCGGCGCCCCCTGCGCCGGATCCATTGCGGGATCGTCTTTCCGAGAGCGCCGATCCGCCCCCGCCCGCGACGTCTCCGCCTCATCTAAGGGCCTGGCCCGGCTTGATGTTCGGCGCCGACCGAGCCGAAGCCGGTTCGTGCCGGCCATCACCAGTCGGCCTCGACGCCGCGCGTATCGATATGCAGAAAATCCCGATGGCAGCCGATGCTGCCCTTGAAGCGTGGATTGCCGGCGCGCACCGCCGCTGCGACACGGCGCCAATCGGCGACCACCCCCTTCGCGCAGCGGAAGTCGATGGCGTTGAACCACAGATGCGGACTTGATTTGCCGCCGCCGACGCGCGCGTTGTAGGGACCATTGCGATAGGCCGAAAGGATCGTGCAGCGCGCAGCCAGGCGGTGACTGATCTGGTCCAGCATGCGGGCGGTCTCGGCGATGTTGGGCCAAAGCGAGACAGGCGGCGGATGGCCAAGGCCAGCGCGGATGGCGGCCGATGCGTCGCCGGGGCCGAGGCACAGCAGATCCTCGGCGGTGAAATAGCGCAGATCGAGGCCGAGCGCGAAGCTGCGAAAAAGCCTGAGGTCGAACCTGCCCGTTTCATCGTCGGCGAGATCTGAGACCGGTCGGGGCACCGCGTAGCCGAACGCCCGCTCAATCGGGATCTTGGCGAATTCATCGATGTCCGTCGCCAGCACGGCGGCCCGCTTCGCCCGCGGTCTGTTGGCTGGCCCCTGGTACCTCGTCTCCAAGGTTCGGGTCGTCACGGCCGGCGCCCTTGCGACCCACACCGTCAAGAGTGGCACGACATTGGGTGAACTCCGGTCCGAAACCCGGGGCACACCGAACGACCGCAGGCGCGGACGCAAGGGAAGCAATACGACATTGGTCATTTCCGCCTCCTCGTTCAGCTCACACCCGCACGAAGCGTGCCGGGCCCTGCTCCATGAAAAGCCCAGTTGGCGTCCCGGTCCTGGCCATGATGGCGCCGGCAGACAAACCCGAGTGTCTCGGCCGGAGACGAAATCCTCGGTGCGCAACAGGCGAATCCCGCGATGGCCAAGCCGGGGCGCCGCGATGCCGCCGGTCGGCATCACGGCCGAAAGGCAGGCCCGCCAGCGCGCAACGGTGCCTGGACCGAGCCATGAACGCGACGATGATCCGGCGGATGCGTGACATCGGCGCGCCTCGCACCCTCATCGGGAGAGCTGCTGAAGCAGGGCTGACAACGTCGCGTGGTGACATGATCATCGTCTCTCGGTCGCCTCATCCGCCACACCAAATCGCGGGAGCGCCGAGGCTTCGTGGCCGGAGACGCGCCGTACCATTCGTGCAGTGACGAGAGCCTCGGCGGGACGGCGTGAACTCACCGTGAAACGCTCGAAAGCCCTGATGGCGGGATGCGACCGGCTTTCGCCGACGCCATCTCGGGCCAGGCCAGAGCGCCGACGTGCAGAGCCATCGAACGCCCCTCATGGTTGCGTTTGACGGCGACCTGCGGTGCGTTGGGTGGCGGACACCGCAAGCGCGCAGAACCGCCGCCGAAAGCGCGGTTGCAAGCCGATACGGCGCTCCTACACTGCCTCGTCCGGAGGCCTGCTGTCGCATCGCCAAAGGAGGCAACGATGTTCTGCGCGCCGACGGGCAGGCCAGTCGATCCGATCACCGAGAGTGGCTGCGGCAGGCCGAGGCTCGTCCGTGGCGGTTCGGCCCGGCGTGCCGGCGGCCTTCTAAGGCTGCTGCTGGCGCTTCTGGCAGTCGTCGGCCTGCCGGCTCGACCGGCGCAGGCGCTGGACGGCGCCAGCCCTGCCGTGCGCATGGCGCGGATCGACGCGACAATCGAGACCATCAAGAGCCAGCCTCTCATCGGCGCGATCATCCGCGACGAGGCGGAGGCCGAGACGGCGCTGCGGCTGGCCTTGGCGATGGACCGGCCGCCCTATTACATCCGCAGCCAGGATGTGCTCAGGGCGCTGCGCAAGGACTATGCGATCCCGGCGCTGAAGGCCGCCGACGACGAGGTGCTGCTCATTGTCTGGGCCAGGACCTCCGACCTCGTCGGGCATCTCGCGGCGACCGACCCGTCCCTTTGCAAGGATGTCGCCTTCGGCGCCGTGACCAGCCGCGGTGTCCAGGATCCGCGCACCCGGCACCTGTACGAGGCGATGATGCGGGCGAGCGAGGCCGCCTATCACAACGGCAAGGGGCGGCCGCCCAGGCCCGGGCCAAGCCCTGACGACCTCGCCGCCATGGCCGACCGGCTGGCCATCTCGCCAGCCGTGCTCGCCGATCTCGCCGCGGCCGGCCCGGCCGAGGCCTGCGCCGTCAGCCGGACCTTGCTCGACGGCCTGTCGGCCCTGCCGATGCCGACCCGCGCCGTCATCATGCGCTGGTTCCTGACCCTATGACCCCGGGCACCGGCAAGCCGAACGGCCCGCGCCTCATGGCCGGATCGCCGGTTCGAGTTGCGCCGCCGTCGCGGGGGCTGGGCCGGCGAGCGCCGCCAGGCGTGCGGCCACCTCGGCCCGCACCCGCGCGACGGCCTCGTCCTTGACCGGGCCGTAACCGCGGATCTCCATCGGCTGCTTGGCGATGGCGACGGCCTGATCCAGCGTCTGGCGGCTGAGGCCGTCAGCCAGCCGGTCGATGATCGCCTCGTACCAGGCGACCAGGGCGCGCTCCATGCGCCGTTCGGCAAGGTAGCCGAAGGGATCGAACCGCGTGCCGCGCAGGGATTTGAGCCTGGCGAGCGCGCGCAGGGGATATTCGATCCACTGCCCGAATTGATGCTTGCGCGGCCGGCCGCGGGCATCATGCCCGAGCGGCAGCAGCGGCGGCGCGAGATGGTAGTTGATCTTGAAGTCGCCGTCGAAATCGCGGCGCAGCTTTTCGCGGAAACCGGTCGCCATATGCAGCCGCGCCACCTCATATTCGTCCTTGTATGCCATCAGCTTGAACAGCGAACGGGCGACCGCCTCGGTCAGCAGCTCGGAGCCGAGCGGTGCTTCGGCCCGACGCATCGCGTCGACACGCGCCCGGTAGCGCTCGGCATAAGCCTGGTCCTGGTAATCGACGAGGAAGGCGACGCGGCGCGCGATCATCTGGTCGAGCGTCTCGGCCGGCGGCGGTTCGCCGCCAAGCGCGCGCGCCACATGCTCGGGCCTGCCGCTCGCCAGCCGGCCCCAGGCAAAGGCCTGATGGTTGCGCTCGACCGCAACCGCGTTGAGGTCGATGGCGCGCGTCAGGGCCTCGAGCGAAACCGGCACCAGGCCTTGCTGAAAGGCAAAGCCGAGCATGATCATATTGGCGTAGACGCTGTCGCCCATCAGCGTCTCGGCGGCCTTGTTGGCGTCGAGCCGCGCGACATTCTCCGCGCCCAGCCGCTGGTCGATGGCGCCGAGCCTGAGCGCCGCGCTCAGATCCGCGTCGCGCCGGCGGACGACGTCGCCGGTCGGCATTTCCGCGGTGTTGATCACCGCCCGGGTGCCGTGCCGATAACAGCCCGATGCCTTGGGCGAGGAACTGACCACCATGTCGCAGCCGATCAAGGCGTCGGCCGCGCCCTGATCGATGCGCACCTGGTTGATCGCGCCGGGGGTTTCGGCGAGCCGGATGAAACTCAGGACCGGTCCGAATTTCTGGGCGAAGCCGGTGAAATCGAGCACCGATGCGCCCTTGCCCTCGAGATGGCCGGCCATGGCGATGAGCGCGCCGACGGTAATGACGCCGGTGCCACCGACGCCGGTGACCAGGAGGTCATAGGGTCGCTCCAGGGTGACAGGCTCCGGGCGCACAAGGCTCCGCGCTTCGGCAACCGCATCGATGCCGGTGCCGGTCTTGCTGGCGCGGCGCGCGCCCTCCACCGTGACGAAGCTCGGGCAGAAGCCGTTCAGGCAGGAAAAGTCCTTGTTGCAGGTGGACAGGTTGATCTGCCGCTTGCGGCCGAAGGGCGTCTCCTTCGGCTCGACGCTGAGGCAGTTGGATTCGACCGAGCAATCGCCGCAGCCTTCGCAGACGAGGTCGTTGATGACGGCGAAACGCGGGGGATCGACGACTTCGCCGCGCTTGCGCCGGCGCCGGGTCTCGGTGGCGCAGGCCTGGTCATAGATCAGGACCGAAACCCCGGGCACGTCGCGCAAGTCCCGCTGGACCGGATCGAGATCACGGCGGTGGTGCAGCGTCACGCCGGCCGGCAGGTCGACAGCCCGGAATTTCGTGGGGTCGTCGGCAACCAGCGCAATGCGCGCGATGCCCTCGGCCCTCACCCCGTGGGCAATGGCGGGAACGCTGATCGGCCCGTCGACCGGCTGGCCGCCGGTCATCGCCACCGCGTCGTTATAGAGGATCTTGTAGGTGATGTTGGCGCCCGCCGCGATCGCCTGGCGGATCGCCATGGAACCGGAATGGTAATAGGTGCCCTCGCCCAGGTTCTGGAAGACGTGGCCCTTGCCGGTGAAGCGCGAGGAGGCGACCCAATTGACCCCCTCGCCGCCCATCTGGATCAGCGAGGTCGTCTCGCGGTCCATCCAGCTCGCCATGAAATGGCAGCCGATGCCGGCGAGCGCCTTGGACCCGTCCGGCACCTTGGTCGAGGTGTTGTGCGGGCAACCCGAACAGAAATAGGGCGTGCGGCTGGCGCCCGAGACCGTGATGATCCGATCGGCCTGCGGCAGCAGCGCCGGCGCGCGCGACATCAGGTCGAGGCCCGGGAAAACAGCGTCGAGGCGCCTGGCGACGATCGGCGCCAGCATGCGCGGCGACAATTCGCCGATCCAGGAGACCAGGCGCTCGCCGGTCTCGTCATGCTTGCCCACCATGCGGTCCGGCTTGTGGCCGGGATAGTCGTAGAAATATTCCTTGAACTGGCTCTCGATGATGCCGCGCTTTTCCTCGATGACAAGGATCTCGCGCTTGTCCCGCAGAAATTCGCGGGCATCGTGGAGCGCCAGCGGCCAGACCATGCCGACCTTGTAGATGTCGATGCCGATACGCCGGCATTCGGCCTCGTTCAGGCCAAGCAGCCGCAGCGCCTCCATCAGGTCGAGATGGCCCTTGCCGGTCGTCACGATGCCAAACCGGGCTCCCGGGCTCTCATAGATATGCCGGTCGATCGGATTGGCGCGGGCGAAAGCATAGACCGCATGCTTCTTCGCCTCCATCCGCTCCTCGATCTGCGGTCCCGGCAGATCCGGCCAGCGATAGTGCAGGCCGCCCGGCGGGGCGACGAAGTCGGGCGTGGCGAAGCGGCGCGGCGGGACAAGCTCGACCGAAGCACCTGACTCCACCGTCTCGGAAATCGCCTTGAAGCCAACCCACATGCCGGAAAAGCGGCTCAGCGCGTAGCCATAGGCGCCGAACGCGCCATATTCGGCGACACTTGCCGGATTGAGCGTCGGCATGAACCAGCTCATGAAGGCGACGTCGGACTGGTGCGGCATGGACGACGAGACGCAGCCATGGTCGTCGCCGGCGACGACAAGCACGCCGCCATGGGGCGACGAGCCATAGGCGTTGCCGTGCTTCAGTGCGTCGCCGGCGCGGTCGACGCCCGGCCCCTTGCCGTACCAGAGCCCGAACACGCCCTCGACCTCGCGGCCAGGATGACCTTCGACCTGCTGCGACCCGAGCACGGCGGTGGCGGCGAGGTCCTCGTTGACCGCCGGCAGAAACTCGATCCGGTGTGCGGCGATGAGCGACTTGGCGCGCCAGAGTTCGAGGTCGAGGCCGCCCAAGGGCGAGCCGCGATAACCGGACACGAAGCCGGCGGTGTTGAGCCCGGCGGCCCGGTCGCGCCGCGCCTGGTCGATGACCAGGCGCACCAGCGCCTGGGTTCCGGTGAGAAAGACCCGGCCTTCGCCGCTGCGGTAGCGGTCGGCCAGTTGGTAACTGTCGAGCCTGACGGCCATGGCGAAGCCTCCGATCGGTGCGGCCCACGGTCATGGCGCCATCATCTGCCGGATCCGCCGGAAATTTCGTTCAATCCTGCGGTAATTTAGCTTTCAATCGGAAATTCCTTTCATTTTTTGAACCAGGATGGATAATCCGACCGGACCGTTGCCGGGGAGATCATGACCGATGCTCGAGCCTCAGGACGAAAAGATTCTGCTGCACCTGCAGAAAGATGCGCGCGCCACCAACCAGCAGCTGGCCGATGCGGTGGGCATGTCGGCCTCGGCCTGCTGGCGCCGGGTCCGCAGCCTGGAGGAAACCGGCGTGGTGCAGCGCTATGCGGCGCTGGCGGATCGCCAGAAAGCCGGCTTCGCCATGTCGGCGATCATCCATGTCTCGCTGGAGCGCCACGACACGACTTTCGTCGAGCAATTCGTCTCGCGGGTGAAGGCGAGACCCGACGTGCTCGAATGTTTCGCGACCACCGGCGACGCCGACTATCACCTGCGGGTCGTTGCCCGCGACATGGAGGCCTATAACCGCTTCCTCGACGAGTTCATGTTCCGCCTGCCCGGCATCCGCCATGTCCGAAGCAATGTGATCCTGAAAGAGATCAAGACCGAGGTGGCCCTGCCGTTTTGACGGGGGCCACGCTGCGACCAACCCTCTCGCTTTGGGCTACCGGATTCACACATCTCGACAATCCATGTCTTGGCGCGGTGTTTCTCGCTTCGTCATGGCCGTGCTTGTCACGGCCATCCACGTCCTCCGCGGTCAAGGCAATGCGTGGATGGCCGGCACAAGGCCGGCCATGACGAAAAAGGACGGCGCACGCGCTATCCGTGGTTCTCGTGCGAAGCCTTGAGAGGGGCGAATTCAGGCCCCTTTGAGAGATGTGTGAATGTCGTAGCGCTGTGGGAGAGGATTGCTTCGTCCGACTTTTCCTTAGCGCCGCGCCGCCATGATCGAACCGCCGGACCCTGGTTTCAACGGTGGCATGCAGCCCCGGCCTCTTTACTTTGATGAGCCTCGCTGTAAGATTTTTTGTGAAATATCAGACCATCTCACAACACCGGGCAGACAGCAGATGACCGACGAGACCCTGGGCCAGATCGGCGACGAGATCATCTTCGAGAACGAGTTCGTGCGGGTCTGGGGGCTCAGGCTGGAACCAGGCGAGCGCCAGTCCTGGCATGTCCATCAATTGCCCTATCTCGTGATACCACTGACCGACGGCCGGAACGAAATGCACTGGAAGGATGGGCGTGTGGTCAACACCGCCGAGGTGCCGGGCCAGGCCTTGTGGCGCATGCCGGGCGCGGCCCATGAGCTGGTCAACACAAGCGACTGGACCTATCGCAACATCCTGGTGGAAGTGAAGACCGCCGGCGGAGCCGCCTGATGCCCGCGATCTCCCGCCGCCGCATCGTCCAGGGACTGGCACTCGGCGGCCTCGCGACGTCGGCGCGACCGGGCGCGGCGCAAGGCTTTCCGTCGCGCACCGTCACCATCGTCTCGCCCTACCAGGCCGGCGGCACCAGCGACATCATTGCCCGCATGATCGCCCAGAAGCTCGGCGAGGCCTGGCGCCAGCCGGTCATCGTCGAGAACCGCCCGGGCGCCAATGGCGGGGTCGGCGCGACCGCGGTGGCGCGCGCAGCCGCCGATGGCCACACGCTGCTCGCCACCGCGTCCAGCGCCTTGACGCTCAACCCCCTGCTCTACCGGTCGCTCGGCTACGACGTGGCGCGCGACTTCGCACCCGTCACCCGCACCGGCAGCGTGCCCAATGTGGTGGTGGTCAATCCGGCAGTGCCGGCGACGACGCTCGCCGAACTGATCGCGCTCGCCAAGGCCAGGCCCGACAGCATCAGCTATGGGTCGCAGGGCAATGGCTCCAACGGCCATCTGAACGGCGAATTGTTCAAGCAGATGACCGGCGTGACCCTGGTGCACGTGCCCTATCGCGGCTCGGCGCCGGCGGTGTCCGACCTGATCGGCGGCCAGATCCAGCTGATGTTCGACAACCTGCCCTCGGTCATCGAACAGATCCGCGCCGGCAAGCTCAGGGCGCTGGCGGTCACCACGGCCGGCCGCTCGCCGTTCCTGCCCGATGTGCCCGGCATGGCGGAAGCCGGCCTTGCAGGTTTCGACACCAGCGCCTGGTTCGCCGTCATGCTGCCGAAGGAAACGCCGGCCGAGATCCGCGGCGCGATCGAACGCGGCGTGATCGCGGCGCTGACCGATGCGGACGCCCGGCAGAAGCTCGCCCATGTCGGCGTCACCGTGATGGCCGATGGCGCCGCGGCGCTCGGCCAGCAGATCGAGGCGGAGACGGCGCTCTGGCGCGCGGTGATCGCCAAGGCCCGGATCAGCATCGAATGACTGGGGTTCCGAGCCTTCGGGAGGCGCCTTGCGAGGCGCCTCTTTTTTGTCGAACGCGCAAAGATATCTCTTGAGAAATATCACTGATCGCAGCACAGTTCGGCAGCGACACATCAGACCCACAGAGGGGCACGCATGACGCTCTCAAAGATCAGGACCTTCGCGCTTCTGGGCGCACTCCTGGCGCCGGCACTGCCGGCTCCGGCCGCCGCCCAGGCTCCGGCACTCACGCCGGTCACCTTCTCGCTCGACTTCCGGGCGCTCGGCCGCCACGCCGCCTGGTATGTCGCGCTCGACAAGGGCTATTACCGCGAGGCCGGCCTGAACGTGACGATCATTGCCGGCCAGGGCACCGCCCAGGCGATCCAGGCCTTGGAATCCGGCATTGTCCAGTTCGCCTTTTCCGACGTCGCCGGCCTGGTCGCGGCCCGCGCCAACAGCAATGCCACGGCCAAGATGGTGGCGGTGATCTACCAGAAGGCGCCCTATGCCGTCTTCTCCTGGCGCAGCGGCGTCAACGTCACCCGTCCCGAGCAGCTCCAGGGCCTGGAGATCGGCAGCGGCGCCGGCAGCTTCACCCAGAAGGTCATCGAGGCCTTCATGACCGAGCGCGGCCTCAGCCGCCCGGCGACCTATACCAATGTCGATCCGTCGGCACGGATCGGCATGCTGGCGGCCAAGCGCATTCCGGCGATCGAAACCTTCGTCATGTCGCAACCGGGCATCCATCGCGCCATCGGCGCCGGCGAGACCAGCACCTTCCTGCTCGCCGACCATGGCCTGATGCTCTATTCCAACGGCATCCTGGTTCGCGAAGACTATCTGAAGGCCAATCCGGCGCTGGTGCGCGGCTTCATCGCCGCCTCGCTGCGCGGCTGGCGCGACACCATCGCCAACCCGGGCGAGGCTGCCGACATCGTGGTCAGGCTCAATCGCGGCCTGGAGCGCGAGGTGGCGCTGGAAGAGATCGCCATCGTCAACAACCTGGTGGTGACGCCCTTGTCCAGGCGTGGCGGCATCGGGGTCATCGATGCCGACCAGATGCAGCACAGCGTCGATCTCATCCTCAAGACCACAGGCGGCGCCAGGGTCACCGCAGCCCAGGTCTATGACGCGAGCTTCCTCCCCCAGCCGCCCGTGACCCCGTGACAGTGCAGGGCATGATCGATCACGCCCGCGCCCTGCCCGTCGATGCGCCGTTCGGCCTGATCACCGACGCGGGCAAGAGCTTTGGTGCCGACAAGCGCGGCCAGGGCGGCATGGTGGCGCTGGAACAGGTCAATTACCGCCTGGAGCAAGGCTCGCTCGTCGCCCTGCTCGGCCCGTCCGGCTGCGGCAAGACCACCTTGCTGCGCATGGTCGCCGGCATGACCAAGGCCTCGACGGGCAAGATCGAGATCCGCGGCCGCGAGGTCGACGGCCCCCAGGACGATTTCGGCTTCGTGTTCCAGACGCCGAACCTGTTGCCCTGGCGCAGCGTGCTCAACAATGTGCTGTTCCCGATGGAGATCAAGCACCGCCTGGATCGGGCGGCCCGCGCCCGCGCCATGGAGCTGCTCACGCTGGTCGGCCTCGACGGTTTCGCCAGGAGCCGGCCGCACGAACTTTCGGGCGGCATGAAGCAGCGCGTGGCGCTCTGCCGCGCGCTGATCCACCAGCCGTCGCTCCTGTTGATGGACGAGCCGTTCGGCGCGCTCGACGAACTGACGCGCATGGAGATGCACGACCTCCTGCTCAACATCCGCAAGGTGACCGGGGCGACCGTCATGTTCGTCACCCACAGCGTTTCCGAAGCGGTCTATCTCGCCGACGACATCCTGGTGTTCAGCCGCCGGCCCGGCCGGGTGATCGATCAGATCAAGATCGACATGGCCTATCCGCGCAACCACGAGATCCGCTTCTCGCGCGAATTCAACGACTATGAGCGGCGTGCCAGCGCCGGGCTCGGGGTGCTGCACGGCCATGGATAAGATCACCCGCATCGTCTATCCGCTGGTCGGCATTGTCGGGCTCATCGCCGTCTGGCACTTTTATGTGGTCTGGTTCAACGTGCCCATGGCGGTGCTGCCGAAACCGCTGGCGGTCTGGGACGCCATCGTCAAGAACTGGCCGCTGCTGCTCGACGAAGGCAAGGTGACGCTCATGGAGAGCGTCTACGGCTTCCTGCTCGCCTTCGCTTTCGGTGTGCCGCTGGCGGTGGCGATCTCCTCGTCGCGCGTGCTCAACCTGATGTTCTACCCGCTGTTGATCGCCACCCAGTCGCTGCCGAAAGTGGCGCTGGCGCCGCTGCTGCTGATCTGGCTCGGCACCGGCATCGAATCGAAGCTTGCCATTGCCTGGCTGGTCGCCTTCTTCCCGATCGTCGTCGATACCGCCACGGGCCTGCGCGGCACGCCGGCCGAGTTCCTCGATCTCGCCACCTCGGTGCGCGCCAATGGCTGGCAGACCTTCTGGAAGATCCGCTTCCCGGCGGCGCTGCCCTTCGTCATTTCCGGCTCGAAGGTGGCCATCACGCTCGCCGTCATCGGCGCGGTGATCGGCGAATTCATCGGCTCCAACGAGGGCCTCGGCAATCTCCTGCTGGTGGCCAATTCGCAGGTCAATACGGCGCTCGCCTTCGCCGCCCTGTTCGGCCTCGCCGTGCTCGGCATGGCGCTTTATGCTGCGGTCGCCGGCGTCGAGCTGGCGCTGAAGCCCTGGTTCGGCGACATGCGCCATGGCTGAGCCGAGCCCCCGACAGGATGGGCCAATGCAAACCATCGCGCTCGACGTGCATGCTCATCTGATCCCGGCGCGCGACGGCCGGCTCGACGGCTTTGCCGGCGTCAGCTGGGACGCAGGCACTGAAAAGCTCACCGTCGACGGCCACGGCATCGGGCTGAAGAACCTGTTCCGGCCGGAGGCGCTGACCTTGTGGATGGCCGACAACGCGGTCGCCCATGCCTGGATCTCGGCACCGCCGCCGGTTTACCGCCCCGAGCTCGGGCCTGATGAGACGCGGCGCTGGAGCGAAGCACTGAACGCCGGGCTGCAGGCCATCGCGGCAGCCCATGCCGACCGGCTCTCGGCTCTGTTCCACCTGCCGGTCGAGCATCCGGCGGTGGCCGTCGAGATCGCCAGGGACCGGATCGCCCGCGGCCACAGCCGCTTCGCCATGCCGGCGGGCGGCGCGGGCGTCATGCTTTCCGACCCGGTCTTCGCGCCGCTCTGGCAGGTGCTGGACGAGGCCTCGGCCTTCCTGTTCCTGCATCCCGGCGAGAGCTGCGACGCCCGGCTCGATCCGTTCTATCTCGCCAATCTTCTGGGCAATCCGACCGAGACGGCGATCGCCAGCGCCCACCTCGTTTTTGGCGGCATCCTGGAACGCCATCCCCGGCTGACCGTCTGCCTCGCCCATGCCGGCGGCACCACGGCGGCGCTCGCCGGGCGCTTCGAGCGGGGTTATGCGACCGACCGGCCCGGTCTCGACCAGGGCCTGGAACCGCCGCGCCGGACGCTCAGGCGCCTGTGCGTCGACTGCATTGCCCATGACAGGGCGGGGCTGGCTCTGGCGGCCGAGGTGTTCGGCGCCGACCGCATCCTGTTCGGCTCGGACTGGCCGTTCCCGATGGGACTGCCGAAGCCGCACGAGCAGATGGCCGGGATCGAGCCGGGCTTCCGGCGCGCCATCTTCTGCGACAATGCGGGGACGGTGCTGGGCGAAGGTTGACCGAAAAAGCGCAGCATAATCAACCCTCTCCCGGAGGGAGAGGGTGCCGGCGCAGCCGGCGGGTGAGGGGCGCAAGCTTCGAGAACGATCGATCGTGCTCGTCGAGCATGCCGCCCTCTCCTGACAGGGACGTCCCCTCATCCGGCGGCTCATAGCATCGAGCGAACGCGAGATGCCTTCGCACTCGCCATGCGCCGCCACCTTCTCCCCACGGGAGAAGGTTGGTTGGACGTAGCCCTCACCCGATCCTGATCTCGGAGGCTCCGACCAGATCCTGCGCCTGCATGCGGTTGCGCAATTCGCCGATGCCGTCGCCGCGCACCACCACCTCGTCGCCATCGTTCAGGAAGATCTGCGGCTCGCGGGCATTGCCGACGCCGCTCGGCGTTCCCGTCAGGATGACGTCGCCCGGATGCAGCGTCATGCCGAAGGAGAGTTCGGCGATGAGTTCGGCGATCGGAAAGGCCATCTGCGCCACCAGGGCGTCCTGCAGCAGCTCGCCGTTGACCGCGCATTGCAGCCGGATGTTCGGCACGTCGAGTTCGTCGGGCGTGACGACGACCGGCCCGAGCGGCATGGTGGCGTCGATGCTCTTGCCCTTCAGCCACTGGCCGCCGTGGCGGCGCTGCAGGTCGCGCTGGGAAATGTCGTTGGCCAGGCAATAGCCGAAGACATGGTCGAGCGCCCGGCCCTGCGGAATGCTGCGGCCGCCGCGCCCGATAATGACCACCAGCTCGGCCTCGTAGTCCCATTTCTGCGACAGCCGCGCGTCGAAGGCGATCGGGTCGTTCGGGCCGATCACCACATCCGGCGACTTGGTGAAGAAGGTCGGCGCTTTCGGGCGCTCGACATCCTGGCCGTCGCGCCTGCCCCGGCCCTCTTCGAAATGGTCCCAATAGTTCCAGCCGGTGCACAAGACGTCGCGGCCGAACCGGGCGATCGGACTGGCGAGATCGGCACCGGCGAACGGCAGGCGCTCGCCGGTGGCACGCGCCGCGGCAATGGCCGCCTCACGGATGTCACGTCCGGCGCCGATCAGGCTGACGAGATCGCCGGCCTCGGGCGGCAGCAAGGCAATCTCGTCGCCGGCCAGAATGCCGGCGCGTTCGGCGCCGCGATGGCGCACGCTCAAGAAGCGCATGACAACGGATCCTTTGCCGTTACGCGTCGGGCAGCACGGCGATGGCGTTGATCTCGATGAGATAATCCGGCGAGGTCATCTTGGTGATCTCGACCATGGTGGAGGCCGGCGCGATGCCGGTGAAATATTCGCGGCGAACCTTATGGATCGCGTCGAAATGCTCCATGTTGCGGACATAGACATCGACGCGGCAGATGTCGTCGAGCGTGCCGCCGGCCTCTTCGATCGCCGCCTTCAGGTTCTCGCAGACCTGGCGGGTCTGTTCCGAGACGTCGCCGACGCCGGCGATCGAACCGTCGGCGCGCCGCGCGGTCATGCCGGACAGGAAGACGAGCTTGCCGCGCGCCGCGATGGTGGTGGCCTGGGAAAAGTGACCGTTCGGCTGGGCCAGCTTGGCGCTGGTGATCTTCTGCTTGGCCATGGGGAAACTCCGGATTATCGGGACAGGGATGGGGGAAGCGCGACGCCGAGCTTGGCGGCGGCGGCGGCAAGGGCCGAGGCGGTTGCCGGCGCGAGCGCGCAGGCGCCGGTGAAGCTGCGATGGGCCTTGATGGCGCGATCGCCCGGCATGCGGACCGGGCTGGCGCCCGGCGCGAGACGCGAGCCGCGCACCGTCCCGGCAAAGGCCGAGGCATCGGCGGCAAAATCGGCAACCGGCCGGAACCCGGCAATATCGATGGCCAGGAACAGGTTGGACGAGCCATAGGGTTTTGAGAGATCGCCATAGAGCGGCTGCACCGCCTGGCCGATGGCGCCGGAGGCAAGCCCGCCGGTCATCAGATCGATCATCACGGCAAGTCCGAAACCCTTGGCGCCGGCCGCCGGCAGCAGCATGCCCTTGATCGCCTCGGCAGCATCGGTGGTCGGCACGCCCGCGGCATCGGTCGCCCAACTCGGCGGGATCGTGTCGCCGCGGCTCTCGGCGAGCCGGATCTTGCCCATGGCGCCGGCGCTCAGCGCCAGGTCCAGCACCACCGGCTCGGTCGCCGTCGGCACGGCAATGGCGATCGGATTGTTGCCGACCACCCGCTCCGCGCCGCCCGGCGCCGGCATCAGCGGCCGGGTATTGGCCATGACCATGCCAATGCAGCCGCTCTCGGCCATGGTGCGGGCGAAGCGGCCGGCCGCGCCGAAATGGAAGGCGTTGCGCACGGCGACCGCCGCCAGGCCATGCAGACGCGCCCGTTCGACGGCAAGCGCCGCCGCCCGTTCGGCGCTGACATGGCCAAGGCCGTTCTCGGCGTCGATGACCACCTGGGCGCCGGTATCGGAAACGATCCGGCCTTCGGCCGCGGGCACAACCGAGCCGGCGGCGATCCGGTCGAGATACATCGGCAGCAGCATCAGGCCGTGCGAACCGAGACCTTCGATATCGGCATCGACAAGAGCCTCGGCGACATTTGCCGCATGGGCCTCGGGCGTGCCGGCGGCGATGAGCAGGCGTCTGGCGAGATCGGCGAGATCGACGGCGGGCAACAAAATCTGGCCGCTCATGCCATGAGACCCTGAAGAGCCAGACCTTGAAGAGCCAGGCCTTGAAGAGCCAGAGCTTGAAGAGCCGGTGCCATCAGTGCGCGTCCCGTTCGTCGGTGTACCAGGCCGGCTTCTCCGGATAGTGCGGCCCGTCATACATCTCGACGACGACGGTCTCCTCATGCGCCAGCGTCGGACCGTGCACATTGCCCTTGGGATTGCAGTAGAAGCTGCCGGGCTTCAGCGTCACGCCGGTCGCGGTATATTCATAGTGGCCGGACAGGCAGAACATGAACTGGTTCGAGGCATGCAGGTGCGGCAGCGGAATGCTCGCGCCCTTGTCGAACTTGATCAGCGCAATGGTCGCGCCGGTCGCCTCGTCGCGCCACAACATCTTTTCGTGCACGCCTTTCAGCGACTTCTCGCGCCACGGCATGGCCGCGGTCTGGAGCAGAATCTCGTCCAGTTTGGGGGCGCCTTCGGGGAGCTGCATTGGTAGCCTTTCTGCTGCGGAAATCCGCCGTATCAGTCGTCATGAACCACATGATATTTCACGTGATGTGTTTTGCAAGACGCATTCGCCGGCGGCCGGCACGGCGCGCACAGAAATGACCGCTCGCGGCCGCCCCGACACGGCGCCGTCCGAGCGCAATCGTTTGAAAACTCAGGCTGAAGACAAAACAGCGCTTGCCTGCATGCCGGCTTTGCGGCGACATCGCGGAGCGCCCGTCGCCGTGCCGCGAACCCCTGAAACGGAGCCCATGGATTCGACAATGCCCGGACCCGCCAAGCGATCGCCGAGCGCCGCCGCCGGCGGCTCGGTCGCAGCCGACCTGATCGCGGTTCTGGTGGCGGTCACCGGCGCCGAGCCGCGGGTGATGACCATCCGGGAGGCCTCGGCCCTGCCCTCCGGTCCGTTCGAGCTCAGCCACCGCTCGCTGCAGTCGGGCCTGCGCGCCTGGGTCGAGCAGCAGACCGCCCATCCGCTCGGCTATGTCGAGCAGCTCTATACCTTCGCCGACCGGGACCGGACCGGCGACGATCCGGAGCAAAGGGTGATCTCGATCAGCTATCTCGGCCTGACGCGCGAGGAACAGGCCGCGGGCGCGGCCGAAGCCGGCTGGCGCAGCTGGTATGATTATTTCCCCTGGGAGGATCTCCGCGGCGGCCCGCCGCCTTTGTTCGACGCCGTGCTGGCCCCCCGCCTGAAGGCCTGGGCCGAGGCGGCCGGAGAGCCCGGCGCCAGCCGGGAACGCTGGCAGCGCGCGGCGATCACCTTCGGTTTCGACGGCCGCGGCTGGAACGAGGAACTGGTGCTGCAGCGCTACGAATTGCTGTTCGAGGCCGGCCTCGTCCCGGAGGCGGGCCGCGACCGGCCTGCGGCCAAGATTTCGTCCGGCAAGATTTCGTCCGGCAAGATTTCGTCCGCCAAGATTTCGTCCGGCAAGATTTCGCCTTCCAAGATCCAGCCCCTGCCCGGCCGGGCGATGTTGCAGGACCATCGGCGGATCCTGGCGACCGGCATCGCGCGGCTGCGCGCCAAGATCAAATACCGGCCTGTCGTCTTCGAGCTGATGCCGCCGACCTTCACGCTCCTGCAACTGCAACGCAGCGTCGAGGCGCTGGCCGGGCATCTCCTGCACAAGCAGAATTTTCGCCGGCTGATCGAGCAGCAGGACCTGGTCGAGGAGACCGGCGCGATATCAGCCGACACCGGCGGCCGGCCGGCCAAGCTGTTCCGCTTCCGCCACGCCGTGCGCGCCGAACGCGCGGTCGCCGGCACGAAACTGCCACTCTCCAGGCCTTGACATTCTTTATGCTCAGGATCAGCATAAGCCATCATATGCTCACTTGGAGTATAAATCGATGGCGACCGCCTCCTCCGTTCTGCAACGCACGGCACCCCTCTATGACCGGGTCAAGCGGGTCATTCCGCCGATCGAATGGCCGGCCTTTGCCGGCGACGTCGATGCCATCCTGGAGCTGAAACGGCGGCGCAACGCGGTCATCCTGGCGCATAACTACCAGACGCCGGAAATCTTCCATTGCGTCGCCGATCTGGTCGGCGACAGCCTGGCGCTGGCGCGCAAGGCGATGGCGGTCGAAGCGCAAGTGATCGTGCTGGCCGGCGTGCATTTCATGGCCGAGACGGCCAAGCTCTTGAACCCTGGCAAGACCGTGCTGATCCCGGATCTCGCCGCCGGCTGTTCGCTGGCCGATTCGATCACGCCGCAGGACGTCCGCCTGATGCGCCAGCGCTATCCCGGCGTGCCGATCGTCACCTATGTCAACACGTCAGCCGCGGTGAAGGCGGAATCGGACATTTGCTGCACCTCGGGCAATGCCAGGGCGATCGTCGAATCGCTCGGCGTCCGGCGCGTCATCATGCTGCCCGACGAATATCTGGCGCAGAACATCGCGGCCGAAACCGATGTCGAGATCATTGCCTGGAAGGGCCATTGCGAGGTGCATGAGCGCTTCACGCCCGAAGACATCAGGCAATTGCGCGAGGACAATCCCGGCGTCACCGTGCTCGCCCATCCGGAATGCCCGCCCGAGGTGGTGGCGGTCGCGGATTTCTCCGGTTCGACCGCGGCCATGTCCGACTATGTCGAGACCAGGAAACCACCGCGCGTCGTGCTGATGACCGAATGCTCGATGAGCGACAATGTCGCGGTCCAGCACCCCGAGGTCGAGTTCATCCGGCCGTGCAATCTCTGCCCGCATATGAAGCGGATCACGCTCGGCAATATCCGGCAGGCGCTGGAGTTGAACCGCCATGAGGTGACCATCGATCCGGCGCTCGCCGGCCGGGCCCGCCTCGCGGTCGAAAGGATGCTGGCGATATGAGCGCGGAGATCAGCCCGCTTCACGGCCGGCCGGTGATCATTGGCGGCGGCATGGCCGGATTGATGACGGCGCTGGCTTTGGCGCCCGAACCGGTCGTCGTCATCACCAAGGCACCGCTCGGCCAGGAGGCATCGAGCGCCTGGGCGCAAGGCGGCCTGGCCGCCAGCCTCGGGCCCGACGACAGCCCTGCCCTGCATGCCGCCGATACGATCGCCGCCGGCGACGGGCTGTGCGACGCCCATGTCGTCGAGCGGATCGCGCAAGGCGCGCCGCAGGCGATCGCGACGCTCGCCCGGCTCGGCACCGGTTTCGATCGAGGCGCCGACGGCACGGTCAGCCTGGGGCTGGAGGCAGCCCATGGCCGCAACCGCATCGTCCATGCCGCCGGCGACGGAACCGGGCGCGAGATCATGCGCGCGCTGGTCGCCGCCGTCGGCCGGACGCCGTCGATCACCGTCGTGGCCGGGCTGGAGGCGCGCCGTCTCTTGGTCGAGGACAACACGGTTTGCGGCGTCCTGGCCGTCGGCCCGTCGGGGCCGATAGCCTTCGGCAGCGGGCGGGTCATTGTCGCCACCGGCGGCATTGGCGGCCTGTTCCTCGACAGCACCAATCCGCCGGGCTGTTTCGGCCAGGGCCTGGCGCTGGCGGCACGCGCCGGCGCCGTGCTGGCCGATCTCGAGTTCATCCAGTTCCATCCGACCGCCTTCGACGGGCCGAACCGTCCGATGCCGCTGATCAGCGAAGCGGTGCGCGGCGAAGGCGCCATCGTGATCGACGAGACCGGCCGGCGTTTCATGGCCGACCAGCCGGGCGCGGAACTCGCGCCGCGCGACGTCGTGGCGCGCGCGGTCTGGCGCCATCTCGGCGAAGGCCATCAGGTGTTCCTCGACGCCCGGCAGAGGCCCGGAGCCGACTTCGCCCGGCGTTTCCCGGCGATTGCGGCCTTCTGCCGGAGCGCCGGCATCGATCCGGCGCTCCAGCCGATCCCGATCCGCCCGGCCGAGCACTATCATATGGGCGGCATCGCGGTGGATGGTGCCGGCCGCACCTCGGTTGGCGGGTTGTGGGCGCTCGGCGAGGCCGCCGCCACCGGGCTGCACGGCGCCAACCGGCTCGCCAGCAATTCCCTGACCGAGGCCGCCGTCACCGCCGGCTGGGTCGCGGAGAGCGTGGCGTCGACGCCGGCGCGGCGTCTGCCGCCGCCCCGGCCGGTGGCGGTTCCGCCGCCGCCCGACCCTTCGGCCATCAGGCCGATCCTGTCACGCGGCGCCGGCGTGCTGCGCGACCGGCAAAGCCTGGAAGCGGCGATCCGTGCGCTTCTGCCGCTCGCCTCGAGCTCCGGTCCGGCCGGCGACCCCGCCAGTGTCGGCCTGATGATCGCGGTTGCGGCGCTGGCCAGGGAGGAAAGCCGCGGCGGCCATTACCGGACCGATTTTCCACAAGCGCACGCGATCGCGCGCCGCTCGATGCTGACCCTCGATCAGGCCTTCACGGCCGCATGGGACCATAAACCCTCGGCCAGGAGGGTCGGCTGATGAGCCTTTCGCCCCATCTCGCTCCGCTTGCCACCGTCCTGTTCGAACCGCTGGTGCGCGCCGCTCTCCTGGAGGATCTCGGCCGGGCCGGCGACATCACCACCGACGCGGTGGTCCCGCCTGATCTCATCGCGACCCTGACATTGACCGCCCGCCAGCCCGGCGTGGTGGCCGGGCTCGACCCGGCGCGCCTCGCCTTCCAATTGATCGAGCCCGGCAGCGCAATGGCGGTGGAACGGCCCGACGGCAGCCCGGTGGCCGCCGGCCAGGTGATCGCCAGCGTCAGCGGGCCGGCGCGCGGCTTGCTCACCGCCGAACGCACCGCGCTCAATCTCATCTGCCACCTCAGCGGCGTCGCGACCGCCACCGCGTCGGTGGTCGCGGCGATAGCAGGCCACAAGGCGCAGGTCGTCTGCACGCGCAAGACCATGCCGGGGCTGCGCGCGCTGCAGAAATATGCGGTCCGGGCCGGCGGCGGCGCCAACCATCGCTTCGGCCTCGACGACGCCGTGCTGATCAAGGACAACCACGTGGCGCTGGCCGGCGGCATCCGCCCGGCGATCGAACGGGCCCGGGCCGGCGTCGGCCACCTCGTCAAGATCGAGATCGAAGTCGATACGCTCGCCCAGCTCGACGAGGTGCTGGCGCTCGGCGTCGACGCCGTGCTGCTCGACAATATGGGTGTCGAGGACCTGACGCGGGCGGTCGCCATGGTCGGCGGCCGGGCCATCACCGAGGCCTCGGGCCGCGTCACGCCCGCCTCGGGACCCGCGATCGCCGCGACCGGGGTGGACCTGATCTCGATCGGCTGGCTGACCCACAGCGCGCCGGTGCTCGATATCGGGCTGGACTATGCCGGCCCGCACACCGTCACGCAGCAGCCGGCGCGGTCACGCGGCTCATGAGCCGCGATCGTCAGCGCCCATAGAGACCGACGAGATCAGCCTCGGCGATCGCATATTTGCGCGCCTCCCGCTCGACCTCCCGGCATCCGGCAGTCTCGGGCAAGGTCAGGTGGTCGGTCGAGAGTGCCAGCAGCCGGAAATGATAGTGGTGCGTGGTGCCGCCCTTCGGCGGACAGGCGCCACCATAGCCCGGCCGATGGAAATCGTTCATCGCCTGCTTGAAGCTGGCCTTGTCGGCCGGCCGGCCGGCGCCCTCGGCAAGCCCGGCGCGTTCAGCCGGGATGTCATAGGCCGCCCAATGGTGCCAGGTGCCCATCGGGGCGTCGGGATCGTCGCAAAGAAGCACAAGGCTTAGGGCCTCTGCCGGGACGTCGCTCCATTCGAGCTCCGGAGAAAGGTCTTCGCCGTCGCAAGTGAAGCGCGTCGGGATGGTCGCGCCATCCGAAAATGCGCTTGAGTGAAGTTCCATGGATCGCCTCCATCGCGTTGACGGCGCCGCCCGAAGGCAGGAGGGATGCTCGCGGGCTGACGCGCGATCTCGCGCCACAATACGCCCCGAAGCGCCATCGCGCGAGTGGTCCGGGAACACCCCGGTGCATTAGTGGCCGTGGCCGAGCCCGCGGCGCGGCGCGGTCTGCTGGAGATGGGCGACCCGCTCGCGCAGGCTCATCAGATGTTCGCGCATGGCGCCGGCGGCCGCTTCGCCGTCGCGCGCCCGGATCGCCGCCAGCACGTGGCGGTGCTGGCGGTCGGACGCCGCGGTGTCGAGCGTCTGCCAGAGGTGCAGATACCAGGACCGGGTCGAGCGTTCATGCAGCACCTTGGCGAAATCGCCGAGCACATGGTTGCGCGACATCTCGCTGATCTTGACGTGAAAGGCGCGGTCGCATTCGACAAAGGCATCGATCGCGCCGCCGCCATGCTGGCCGCTCGAATGATGGTCGAGGATCACCTGGAGCGCCTCGACATCGGGATCTTCGGCCTTCTCGGCGGCCTTGCGGGCGATCTCGGTCTCGACCACCAGGCGCGCGTCGAGGATCTCGATGATCTGGCCGATCGAATCCGGCTGGATGATCACGCCCTTGCGCGGCACGATGTCGACCAGCCCCTCGACCTGCAGCCGCTGGAGGGCCTGATGAACCGGCGTGCGGCCGAGATTCAGCAATTCGCAGATCGCCTGCTCGTTGAGATATTGGCCCGGCAGGAAATAGAGCGTGATGACCTTTTCCTTGATCGCTTCATAGGCCTGTTCGGTGAGCGAGCCGGTGGCGGCCGTCCGCCCGCGCGCGGTCCTGCCGGCCGGCGCCTTGGACGCACCCACCTTGGCCCCACCCGCCTTGGTCGCACTCGTCTTGGTCGCACTCGTCTTGGACGCGCTGGTCTTGGTCGCGCTGGTCTTGGTCGCGCTGGTCTTGGTCGCGCTGGTCTTGGTCGCGCTGGTCTTGGTCGATTTTCTGGCCATGATCCCGAGGCTGCCGCGCCGCCCCGCTCCATCAGCGGGAACCCGATAAGGCTCGGTTCTATCAGACCTTATTGTCGCTGGTCGAGGATGAAGCGGGTGAGCGGAGAATGCCCGCACTCGCAAGCAACGGGCCGTTCCGCGCGGTGACATCCTGATGCGCGGCCAATGAAACGGCCGTCATCGGACCTGACAATTTCTGTCGCACACCGCTATAATCCCGCGGGATCCGATGGATTTTGCAATCATGCAATTTGCCCCGTGAGTTGGACAGCTGACGATGACCAGGGGTGAGCGGTTCGTCGCCCAGCTACCCGAGAAGACATACTTCCACGACCGCAACGAGCGGCGCGGGTATGAGGTGACGCGCCTCGTGGCCGCACGCCTTATCGACCACCCCGAGCTGGTTCAGCATGGCCGCGCCTACATGGAGCGGCATATGAAGACGGATCCATCACAACGCGCCTATTACCGGATGTGGCAGCATCTGCTGCGGCACGACATCGGGAAGGTCGTGCGCGATCTCCTGGAAGACAGTGACAAGGGATCGTTGCTGCGTGACACGCAGCCGGTCTTTTACGTGCCCTCAGCCGAGGAGCGGCAAGCGATCTCCACCCGGCCGAAGGTTTCCCTCATTGCCCCCGTCGCGATCGGCCGCGACCCATGATCATGCGACGCAGCCGTATTGACCACCTGTTGCGCGCGGCTGCCGATGTCACCGGACAAAGGCGCTTTGTCCTCATCGGGTCCGGCGCTGTCATTGCCCGGAGCCAAAACCTTCCCGGAAATATGATGGCTACTCCGGAAATCGATATCTACGCAGCCGATGCGGAAGACGTCGAGGCGATGTCGGAGCAAATCGACGGCAGCATTGGGCAGAATTCCGCCTTCCATAACGAGTACGGCTATTACGGCGATGGTGTATCGCCCGAGACGGCCAAGATGCCGCGTGACTGGCAAGATCGCGCCATCGAGTATCATGGCCCGGACTGCCCAGGTGTCATCGCCATTGTTCCGGAGGAAAACGATATTGCGCTGGCGAAGCTCGTTGCATGGCGCGAAAAAGATCAAGTCTGGCTCATCCATGGCCTGAACGCCGGGATATTGCATCTTCAGACAATGGCGGACCGCTTG
This sequence comes from Phreatobacter stygius, assembly GCF_005144885.1. Classification (NCBI taxonomy): domain Bacteria; kingdom Pseudomonadati; phylum Pseudomonadota; class Alphaproteobacteria; order Hyphomicrobiales; family Phreatobacteraceae; genus Phreatobacter; species Phreatobacter stygius. The sequence continues at coordinate 5,741,982 of NZ_CP039690.1, read as the reverse complement.
AACCAACTGCCGGACACCGACCCCGATCGCGGCGTTCCGCCTCGTGGCGAGCTGGAGCGCCGGCTGAGGCAGCTTGGAGCGACCTGCAAGATCGATTTCGCGATCGTCGCACCTTCCGAACCGGGGCGGCGTCCGAAATAGCGACGCCCCTGCTCTCCGCAAGGTAGCGGCCGACAAAGTTGGTCCAGTCACTACCGGAGCGAGCCGAACGGCACGGACAGAAGCCGCATCAGGTCGGCCTGCCGGTGCGCGCCGGTCTTCTGCATCAAGGCCTTCAGATGCGAGCGGATGGTCTCGCGCGACAGGTTCGACGCGGTGGCGAGGCCGGCGACCGTCTTGCCGGCGAGCAGCGCCCTGGCAACCCGCGCTTCGGCCGGCGTCAGGTCGAACAGGCCCTCGATCAGCGCGCAACTGGCCGGCTCGTTCCGCGCGACGGGAACCGCGACCAGGATCCAGCCGATGCCGGAAAAGACGTCGTGACCGGCGCCACTGATCGGCAGCAAATGGGCGATGAAGGGCGAATGGCCATCACTGGCGGCGACCGGGAACGATGCGCCGATATTGTCGGCCGGGCGGCTGCCGAACGGCACGCTCAATGCCGCCTCCAGCAGGCTGTCGGCCTTGCGATGCACAAATTTCAGCCGTTGGCGCCAGTCGAGCACGACCTCGGGGATCAGCGCCTGGAACGAGGCATTGGCAACCCGAACCGCGCCGGCGCTGCCAAGCGCTGCGGCCGGCAGGCCGAGCGCATCCAGCGCCTGGACCGCGGCGCGCGCCTGTTCGAGCTTCAGCCGCGCCGAAATGAAGGCCGCGCGGGCGATATGCGGGCGCAGCGCCGTCAGCCGGTCGACCGCCTCGCGCGTTACCGGGCCGAGCTCGTAGGCCCGATGGATGGAGACGATGATCTGGGTCTCGATCGGCCCTGTGATCAGCGTGCCGGTGCCCCAGGACATGCCCTGCGGCCGCAGGAATTCCAGGTAATAGGGGTCCGTCTCGATCTCCTCCAGGGTGAAGATGTCGAGATCATTGGTGAAGCGCGGCTCCCGGCGCGCCAGCGTGCGGGCGCCCTGCGGATTGCGCGCCATCCAGCCGTCCTCGACGAAGACGCGCAGCGGCTCCTGGATCGCCTGATTGCCAATGGCGCCGGTGACATTGGCACCATCGGTGGTGAACAGAAGGGCCGGCCGGCAGCCGGCCAGGCCGGCGAGTTCATCCAGCACGCTCGCCCAGAGTTCCGGCAGCGCCGCGGCTTCATAGATCCGTTCGAGCAGTTGCTCGTTCATATCCCCCAAGCTGCCAACCCGAACCCGAGACATGTGTCCCGTCAAGAAGACTGCTTTCTCCGATGCCGTTCAATAGCCGCGCAGTTGAATCCAGCCGGGCCGATCGACAGAGGGCGGCACATCCCGTCGCTGTCGATTATCTTCATTACAAAGATATATTGAGCAACAGGAAGCCGCCCATCCCGCGCTCAGAAATGCTCGAAGCGGCCGGCTCCGAGCGACAGCGGCTGGCCCGCCGCATCGATGATGGCAAGCCCGTCGCCCGCCGTCACCTGACCGATCACCGCAACCGCGACGCCGGCTGCCCGGCCGGCCGCTTCGAAGGCGGCGAGCGCTCCGGGCGGAACCGTCGCCAGGATCTCGTAATCGTCACCGCCGGTCAGCATGGTCGTCACCAAGGACGTGTCGAGGTCGCGCGCGGCTCGCACCGCCGCCGACACCGGAATATCCGCCAGCCTCACCTGCCCTGCCACGCCGGAGACCTTCATGAGCTTGGCGAGATCGCCGGCCAGCCCGTCGGAAATGTCCATGGCGGCCGATGCATGGGCCGAGACCGCATCGGCCAGACCGGTGCGCGGCTCCGGCAGCAGATAGCGGCCGGCGAGCGCCGCCCGGTGCTCGGGCGCCAGCAGTTTGAGCCAATCGGGCTGAAGGCTGGGCTCACGCTCGGCCAGACGCGCCTTCAGCCCCAGCGCGCCGTCGCCAATGGTGCCGCTCACCACGATCAGGTCGCCGGGCTCGGCGCCGTTGCGCCGCACCGTCCGGCCGGTGCGGCCGAAGGCGGTGACCGAAAGCGTCAAGGGACCCGGCCTTGTCACGGGACCCGGCATTTTTACGGTGTCGCCGCCATAGAGCGGGCAGCCGAAGCGCTCGATGTCGGTGGCAAGACCGCGGGTGAAGGCCTCGAGAAAGGCTTCGGTCCAGTCCGCGGGCAGGCCGAGCGCCAGCAGGAAACCGGCCGGCCGCGCCCCCTTGGCGGCGAGATCCGACAGGTTTACGCGCAGCGCCTTCCGGGCCACCAGATCAGGCGGGTCGTCCGGGAAAAAATGCACGCCGGCGACCAGCATGTCCTTGGTGACGACCAGATCGCCCGCCCCCGCCGGCAGTACCGCCGCGTCATCGGTCAGCCCGTCGGCGCCCGGAGCCGTGGCGAGCGGCGCGAAATAGCGGGCGATCAGCTCGTCTTCGGAGGGGCGGCTCATGATGGATGAATCCGGCGGGGCTTCGGGCCTATCTTGTCACGATGGGGGGAGATGGCGAATGGCGAATAGCGAATGGGGATGAAGCGAAACGCCCCGCGCGCGTAAACCCTCGCCCGCTTGCGGGAGAGGCTGGGTCCGGACGACCCGGGTGAGGGTTTGAACAGGCGCCCCGCCTATCACTTGCACCCGAAATGCACGGCAAGGGCCGACGCAACCACCCTCACCCGGCCGCTCCGCGGCCACCCTCTCCCGCGACGGCGCGGGCGAGGGTTCATGCGCGGCGATGTCTCAGCATTCCCCACTCGCCATTCGCCACTCGCCGCTCAGGCCTTCGGGGCCTCACCCATTTCGGCCGGCCGCACGCGTTTGGCGATGCGGTCGAGCACCGCATTGGCCATGCCGACCTCTTCGCGGTCGACAAAGGCATCAGCGACATCGACATATTCGGCGATGATCACCTTGGCCGGAATGTCGGGACGCTCGAACAGCTCGTAACAGCCGGCGCGCAACACCGCGCGCAGCACCGCCTCGATGCGCTTCAGCGGCCAGTCGTCGGCGAGGATCGTGTCGACCGCCACGTCGACACGCTGCTGCTCGCGCATGACGCCCTGGACGATGTCGCGGAAGAACTGATGATCGGCCGGCAGGTAGGTCTCGCCCTCCACCTCGCGGCCCATCCAGAACACCTGGAAGGCGCCGATCACCTCGTTGATGTCGGTATGGGCGACATCCATCTGATAGAGCGCCTGGACCGCCGCGAGCCTCGCCGTGCCGCGTTTGTTCGCCTGTTTGGCCGGGGTGGTCATCAGCGCGTCTCCGCCGCGCGCTTCAGGCGGATCATGGCGAGGCAGGCCTCCGCCGCGCCGCCGCCCTTGTCCATTTCCGACCGGCGCGCGCGCGCCCAGGCCTGTTCGTCGTTCTCGACGGTGAGGATGCCGTTGCCGAGCGGCAGCTTGCGGGCGACCGCGAGCTCCATCAGCGCCCGCGAACTTTCGTTCGAGACGATCTCGTAATGGGTGGTCTCGCCGCGGATGACGGTGCCGAGCGCCACCGCGCCGTCGAAGGGAACGCCCTTGGCGGCCGCGCCGTCGATCAGGATGGCGATCGCCGCCGGGATTTCCAAGGCGCCGGGCACCGTGTGCACCTCGCAGGTCGCGCCGGCCGCTTCGATCGCGCCCCTGGCGCCGTCGAGCAGCGCATCGGCGAGATCATCGTAGAAACGGGCTTCGACAACAAGCACCCGGGCATGGGTCTTGAGCGTCTCGGCGGGCGCGGAGCGTGGGGCGGCCATGGAGGATCCTTTGGTATGGACCGGCTTAGTAGCCCTCGGCCTTCGCCTCCGCAAGGCGCGCGGAATAACGAGCCATCATGTCGACTTCGAGATTGACCCGGTCGCCGACCTTGGCGCCCCCCCAGGTGGTCACCGACAGCGTGTGCGGAATCAGCGTGACGGTGAAGGTGTCGTCCTTGACGCCATTGACCGTCAGCGAGGTGCCGTCGAGACCGACCGAGCCCTTTTCGGCAATGAACTTGGCCAGTTCGCGCGGCGCGCGGAACACGAACCAGGCGGTGCCGTCCTTGTCCTCACGCGAGACGATCTCGGCGACGCCGTCGACATGGCCGGTGACGATATGGCCGCCGAGCTCGTCGCCAATGCGCAGCGAGCGCTCCAGATTGATCTTGGTACCGGCCTGCCAGGCGCCGATGGTGGTGCGCGCCAGGGTCTCGCCCGAGGCATCGACGGTGATCAGCGTATGGTTGGAGCCGGATTTGAGCGAGGTGACGGTGAGGCAAACCCCCATATGGCAGATCGAGGCGCCGAGCGGGATGGTCTCGGCCGGATAGGCGCAGGCGACCGTCAGGTGGCGGGCCGAGCCCTCGTCCTTGACGGCGACGACTTCGCCCACGTCGGTGATGATGCCGGTGAACATGGGCGCTCCTAACGATCCTGACGATACGTCTCGATGATGTCTCGCCCGGATGGCAAGGCTTCCGCAAGGCGGTAGCGGCCGGGCATGGGTTGGGTGAAAGCCGGAATGCCCGATCCGAGCACGGCCGGTGCGCGGATCAGGGTGATCTCGTCCGCGAGATCGGTGTCGACAAGGGCTTTCGCAAGGGTCGGCCCGCCCTCGGCGAGCACCCGGGTGATGCCGCGGGTGGCGATCAGGCGCAGCGCCTCGCTCAGGTCCAGCGCGCCGGCGGCGGTGCGCCCGACCCGCATGACCTCGGCGCCGGCCGAACGCAGCCAGCGCTCGGCCTCGGGTGCGGCATCGACCGCCCCGATGATCCAGGTCGGCACCTCGCGGGCGGTGGCCACCAGCCGGGCATCGACCGGCGTGCGCAGGCGCGGATCCATGACGACGCGGATCGGCGAGCGGTCGGCCATGCCCGGCAGCCGGCAGGTGAGCAGCGGATCGTCCGACAGCACGGTGCCGATGCCGACCATGATCGCGTCCGCCATGGCGCGCATCAGATGCACCGCCTCGCTCGCCCGCTCACCCGAGATCTGCACCTGGCGGCCGCCCTCGCCGGCGACGAAACCATCCGAGGTCAGCGCCATCTTGAGCTGGACGAAAGGCCGGCCGAGACGAATGCGGGTGAAATGGCCGCGGTGATCGAGCGCCGCCCGGGCCTTGCCCAGGCCGGTCTCGACCGCGATGCCATAGGCCCGCAACATGTTGAAGCCGCGGCCATGGACCCGCGGGTCCGGGTCGCCAATGGCACAGACGACGCGGATCACGCCGGCCCGCGCCAGGGCGTCCGAACAGGGGGCGGTGCGGCCGTAATGCGAGCACGGCTCGAGCGTCACATAGGCGGTGGCGCCGCGCGCGGCCGCGCCGGCATGGGCGATGGCCGTCGTCTCGCCATGGGGCCGGCCGCCCGGCTGGGTGGCGCCGCGGCCGACGACGATGCCGTCCTTGGCCAGGATGCAGCCGACCGCCGGATTGGGAAAGGTCAGCCCGAGCTGGCGCCGGCCGAGCCGCAGGGCATGGTCCATGAAGGCGTGATCGGCGGCCGAGAATGCCGGGTCATTGATCGGGTCATTGATCGGCTCAGTCATGGCGGGCCATTCTCGGCGGATCGTCTCGACGGACCATCGACGCCAGCCTATGGGCGTTTCGGCTCGACGGACGGCTCTTCATCCTCGGCCATCTCGCCGATCAGCTGCTCGAAATCCTTGGGCTCGCGGAAATTGCGATAGACCGAGGCGAAACGAACATAGGCGACGTCGTCGAGCGCCTTCAGCGCCTCCATGACGATGCGGCCGATATTCTCCGCCGGGATCTCGCTTTCACCCGAGGCTTCCAATTGCCGGACAATGCCGGAGACCAGCCGCTCGACCCGGTCCGGGTCGACCGGCCGCTTCCGCAGCGCGATCTGGATCGAACGCATCAGCTTGTCGCGGTCGAACGGCACCCGCCGGTTGTTGCGCTTGATCACGGTGAGCTCGCGCAATTGCACGCGCTCGAAAGTGGTGAAGCGGCCATTGCATTCCGTGCAGACGCGCCGGCGCCGGATGGCGGAGCCATCCTCGGTCGGACGTGAGTCCTTCACCTGGGTATCGGCGAAACCACAAAAGGGACAGCGCACGGCCTGCCCCGCCGGTCAGGAATAGATCGGGAAGCGCGCGACCAGGTCTTTCACCTTGTCACGCACGGCGGCCTCGACAGTGGCATTGCCCTCGTCCGAATTGGCCCTCGACAGGCCGTCCAGCGTCTCGACGATCAGATCGCCGATGCGCTTGAACTCGGTGACACCGAAGCCCCGGGTGGTGCCGGCCGGCGTGCCGAGCCGGATGCCCGAGGTGACGAAGGGCTTTTGCGGATCGAACGGGATGCCGTTCTTGTTGCAGGTGATGAAGGCGCGGCCAAGCGCGATCTCGGAGGCCTTGCCGGTCAGGTTCTTCGGCCGAAGATCGACCAGCATCAGGTGGTTGTCGGTGCCATCGGTGACCAGGTCGTAGCCGGCTGCCTTGAGGGTCTCGGCCAGCGCCTTGGCATTGGTCACCACGGCATGGGCATAGGTCTTGAAGTCCGGGCGCAGCGCCTCGCCGAAGGCCACCGCCTTGGCGGCGATGACATGCATCAGCGGGCCGCCCTGGATGCCCGGAAAGATCGCCGAATTGATCTTCTTGGCGATCGCCTCGTCGTCGGTGAGGATCAGGCCGCCGCGCGGACCGCGCAGGGTCTTGTGGGTGGTGGTGGTCACCACATGGGCGTGCGGGAACGGCGAGGGATGCGCGCCGCCGGCGACCAGGCCGGCGAAATGCGCCATGTCGACGAACAGATAGGCGCCAACCTCGTCGGCGATCGCCCGGAACCGGGCGAAATCCCAGAAGCGCGCATAGGCCGAGCCGCCGGCAATGATGATCTTCGGCTTGGCTTCGCGCGCGAGGCGGGCGACCTCGTCCATGTCGATGCGCTGGTCGTCCTGACGCACCGTATAGGGCGCAACCTTGAACCACTTGCCCGAGACGTTGACCGGCGAACCATGGGTGAGATGGCCGCCGGCGGCGAGATCGAGCCCCATGAAGGTCTCGCCCGGCTGCATCAGCGCCATGAACACGGCCTGGTTGGCCTGGCTGCCGGAGTTCGGCTGGACATTGGCGAACTTGCAGCCGAACAGCTTGGTCGCCCGCTCGATCGCGACCTCTTCGGCAATGTCGACGAACTGGCAGCCGCCATAATAGCGCTTGCCCGGATAACCCTCGGCATATTTGTTGGTCATCACCGAGCCCTGCGCTTCCATGACGGCGCGCGAGACGATGTTTTCCGAGGCGATCAGCTCGATCTCGTGCTGCTGACGACCGAGTTCCTTCTGAATGGCGTCGAAAATGACCGGGTCGGAATCGGCGAGCGGGGCCGAGAAGAAGCCGTCAAAGGGCTGATAGGAGCGAGAGGTCGAGGCTGACATCCGGCTGTCTCCATCGGATCGCGGCGCGTCGAAGGCGCGGTTTCATGGGCTGCCTTGCCGGTAGCACGGAAGGCCCGTGAGTCCAAGCCGGCCGAGCGATGGTCAAAGGGCCGGACAGGTACGGTTCAGGTCATTCCGACTAGAAGGCGGCGAGTGCTGCTCCAAGCCGCTCCCGATAGGCCGCCGTCGAGAAAAACTGGGCGCGCACCGAGCCCTTCTCGACCAAAGCGCGACAGAACATGGGGTCGCCGGTCATGCGCTCGATCCCCCGGGCAATCGCCGTCTCGTCGAACGGATCGACCAATAGCGCGGCGTCTCCGGCAATTTCACGGGTGGCGGTCCGGTCTGCGGTCAGGACCGGCGTCCGCTGCTGCATCGATTCCAGGATCGGAATTCCGAAGCCTTCATGAATCGACGGGAAGAGGGTCGCCGCCGCGCCCTGCACGAGGCGCATGACCTCGTCATAGGGCAGGTAGGGCAAACGAATGATGGATTTGCCTTGCTCGGCTCCGCGCGCGCATTGCCTTGCCGCCGCGCCGAGAGCCGCCAGGGTAACGCGGTTCGACCACCCCGAACTCGATATGATGACAAGCGGCATCGCGACATCGGCGCGGAGATAGGCGGCGATCAGCCGGTCGATATTCTTCTTCGGTTCGATGGCGCCATAATAAATGAGATAGCGCCGTGCATCGAGCCCATGGCGAGCACGAAGCCAGAGGGCGAGGTCTTCCGGATCGTCGCCGGCAGTCTCCGGCGCGAAAGGTGCGGCCTGAAAGGTCGTCATGACGCGTGCCGGATCGGCTGGATAAAGCCGCAAGAGATCTGCCCGAGCGTTTTCCGAGACCGTGAAAATCCGATCGGCATGTTTCACGACGCCGGCAAACAGCCGATCATATTTCACGCACCGTCCTTTGACGGCGTAGGGCATCATGATCGGGACGAGGTCGTGCACCGTGTAGATATTGCGCGCGCCGACGGCATAGACGGGTTTGGGATGGGCCCAGTGAACGAACTCGACGCCTGCGGGTGCACGGACCGGGAGAAAGCGGCGGGTCAAGGCGAAATGGAGGTGAGCGAGCTCGGTCAAAGAGTCGAGATTGGCGATCCCATCAAAGGGGGAAAACTGATCCGCGATCGGCTCGAGATCGACCGTTCCGGTCGGTTCGATCGGCGTCACCGCGATGGGCCAGGGACGCATCGCGCAGACGGCGCGCGGGATCGACCACCGCCGGCGGCGCGCTTGAAAGCCAAAAAAAGCCATTTCTTGCGCTCGTGCCGTCAAAAACGGGTTCAGCTCGCGTCCGAAGAGGCCGATAACCCGATGGCCGAGACCGCGATAGGTTTGCGCGAGCACCCGCGAATAGGTTGCAATGCCCGTCCCGAATGACCGATCGAAATGGTCGGCGTCCAACAATATGTTCATGCGTCGCTATTGGCGCCGGACTATTGCTATGGTGCGTTGCTTCGACATGCCGCGTATTTCCGGGCATGACCCTACGTCGCATTAGCCGCGTATGACAAAGCAAGTCGATTTGCGTCGTCGATGATCCGAGCGCTGGCAACCGGACTTGTTGGCGCGACCACGTCTGGCGCCAGCGCGCCGGAGCGCAAGGTCGGCCCGCCGATCAATCGACCTATCGGCCGGCCCGCGCCTGATCCTCGCCAGCCTGGGCCAGGCGCCATTCGAGCTTGCGCAGAGCCAGTTGCTCAAGGTCGCGCCGCGTCGCCGAGGCTGGCCCCATGACGATCACCTCGACGCCGGTCTCGGCGCAAACCGCGGCCACCCGCACCACCTGACCGATGGGCGTGAATTCGAAATAGACCTCGCGCGGGTTCGATTCGGCCATGGCGGCAGTCTGCCACAGACCGGCCGGCAGCAAGCCTGCAAAAGAAAAAGCCCGGCGCGACGGCCGGGCTTGGAGCAACGCCTGGAAGGTGTCGCTGCCGATTATTCCGGCTGGGCCTGCTGGCCGAGCGCAACCTGGGCGCCGGCGCCGTCACGCAGGTAGATGTCGTTGCGGAACTGGACCATGCCGTCGGGATCGGCCCAGGCGGTGACATAGACCCAATAGACCGGCACCGGCTGCAGCGGACGGGCATCGACCCGGTCGACGGTGCGGAAGATGCGGTCGATCTCGGAACGGGTCCAGGGCGTGCCCTGGAGGATCCAGGCGATCAGCTCCCGGACGTTCTGGATCCGCGCGCAGCCGGACGAGTGGAAACGCTGATCTTCGCCGAACAGGCCCTTGGACGGCGTGTCATGCATATAGACCTGATGGGCGTTCGGAATGTTGATGCGCACATTGCCCATCGAATTGCCCTCGAACGGGTCCTGGCGGAAGCGATAGTTCATCGCATCCATCGAGTTCCAGTTGATCGAGGTCGCCGCGACTTCCTGGCCCTGGCCGTTGAAGATGCGAATGCGGTTCTTGGTGAGATAGTCCGGTTCGGCCTGCATTTTCGGGATCAGGTCCTTGCGGATGATCGAGGCCGGCACGGTCCAGTAGGGATTAAAATTGATGTCGGCGACGCGGGTCGAAATGACCGGCGACTGACGGTCGGCCTTGCCGACGACCGCGACATGGCGCGACACGACGGCGCCGTTCTCGACCGCCTCGGCCTGGGCGGCCGGGATGTTCAGGACGATGTAGCGATTGCCGAGGAAGCCCGAATGGGCGCGCACGCGGACCAGGTTGGTCTCGAGCTGGCGCAGCCGCAGCTCGGCCGGAACGTTCAGCGCCTGGAAGGTCGATTCGCGCACCTGTCCGTCCGGCGAAATGCCGTGGCGGACCTGGAAGCGCCTGACCGCGGTGTCGACGAAGCTGTCGAACACGTCGGACCGACCGACATTGCTGTCGAGATCGCCGGTCGCCATCAGCCGGTCGCGCAACAGCACGACGGCCGGGCGGCGCGTGCCGATGCGCAGCCGCTCGCCGGCGGGAATCGGCCGCCAGCCGCCACGGGAGACGATCGTCTGATATTGGCCGATCGCCTGTTCCAGGCCCTGCACCGTATGCGGGCCGAGGACCGGGAAGGTATTGCGGGTGGCGCGCGAACGCGATCCGGCGTCGAAGCTGTCGCCCCATTCGGCCGTGCTGGCCCCGCCACGCACGCCCTGGGCGAGCGCGGAGGCGCCGCCGGCGGCAAGCGCATAGGCCGAAACCATCGAGCCGAGCAGGACGCGGCGGCTGACTGTCACGGTTCCGGCGGATGAGGTTTTGTTTCGCGACACAAGGACTCTCCGGCTGCTCGGCGAAGGCCTTGGCCCCCACCGTCGGCTTGGACTGAACACCATTATCGTTAAGGAAAACGATACGGCGACCCTAAGGCAGCTAGTAGTGCAACCATTGTGACCAACTCAAGGCGATTGGCACAAAGCTGCCCCGCAAAGCCGCGGGAACAGGCAATACTGTCTCCGATCGGCCACGCAAAAACCACGAGGCCGCAGGCCGCCGCGAACGCTCCCCGCGCCCCTCACCCCAAGCAAATGACGGCCCCAGGCGCCATCGTCGCGCGATCGTGATGACGCCGTCGTCGTCAGGCGACGCCGCCTCGCCGCTCCGGCTCACCGCGCGATGGAGCGGTATCCGCCCGGCTGCCGCTCCGGCCCACCACGCGACGGAGCGGTATCCGCGCGGTGACCATGTGACCGAAAGGTGCCTTCTTTCCAGCCGTCGCCGGTCCGCTTAAGTGGTTCCCGATGGGGAGATAGTCTCCAACGGAAACTATGGACAAGCGAGGCTGACATGGCAGGCACTATTCTGGTTCTCGGCGCGACCGGCAATGTCGGCGCACCGCTGGTCGAAACCCTGGTGGCCAGCGGCGAACGGGTGAAAGCGGCCTCGCGTTCGGCAAGCCCGGTCGCAGGCGCCGAGGCGGTGCGCTTCGATATCAGCGCAACAGACGGCTTCGCTGCCGCGCTCGATGGCGTCGACCGGGCCTATGTGCTCGTGCCGGCGGGCCACCTGAACGTCGTCGAGCTGCTGGCGCCGGTGATCGAGGCGGCGGCCGGTCGCCGGATCAAAGTAGTGCTGCAGACCGCGCTCGGCGTCGATGCCGACGAGACCATCCCCTATCGACAGGCGGAACGGCTGCTGGAGCGCTCGGGCACGCCCTTCGTGATCCTCAGGCCCAATTGGTTCGCCGACAATTTCCACACCTATTGGCTGGAGGGCGTTCGGCATGGCGTGATCGCGGTCCCGGCGGCGCAGGCGAAAACCAGCTTCATCGACGCGCGCGACATCGCCGCCAGCGCGGCGGCGGTCCTGACCAGCAGCCGCTTCGATGGCCAGGCGTTCAACCTGACGGGTCCGGCAGCCCTCGGTTATGCCGACGCCGCGGCAATCCTGTCGGAGACGGCGAACCGGCCGATCGCCTATCAGGCCGTCGACGACGCGGCTTTTGTCGGCCTCCTGACCGGTGCCGGCGTTCCAGCCGATTATGCGCGCTTCCTGGCCGTACTTTTCCATCCCGTGCGCGAAGGCTGGACCACCGGCGTGACCGATGCGGTCGAAGTGCTGACCGGCAAGGCGCCGCGCCGGCTCGAAACCTATGCCCGGGACCACGCCGCCCGCTTCGCCGTCTGAGCATGCCGGACGGATCGATCGCCGCGCCGGCGCGGTCCGGAGGGCTCGCAATTGCGCGACCTTGGGCCCCCGGACGATGAAATTGGCAATATCAACGTTTTAACATCCAGGCATATGGTCTCTAGTGCGACCGGCGGGAGCGACCAAGCTGCCGCCGGACCGCTGCCTCGAGGGCACAGGAGACGATCATGAGCCAGGCCGCCAGCAATCCGACGCCGCTCAGCCCGGCACAGGCGCAGGCCTTGGCCGAGCGCTACGTCGCCGTCTGGAACGAAAAGAACCCGGCGGCGCGGCGCCGGCAGATCGCCGAACTCTGGGCGCCCAAGGGCGAACATTTCGTCAAGACCCGCGAGGTCCGGGGTTACGAGGCGCTGGAGGCCCGCGTCACCGGCTCGCACGAGACCAATGTCGTCTCAAAGAACCAGCATTTCCGCGTGGTGGCCAATGCCCAGGCGCTGCAGGACACGATCACCTTCAACTGGGAAATGGTCGCGAACGGCACTGGCGAGGTGACCGCCGTCGGGCTCGAATTCCTCCACCTCGACGGCGCCGGCCGCATCCTGGTCGACTACCAGTTCATGGTCGCCTGAGCCGAGGCCAACCTTGCCCCCAGCGCTCGCCCGTGCAGCGCCGGGGCCTATCTGGTCGATGTGCTGTTCGCCCTCACCGGCTTCCCGTTCTTTGTCGCCTTGACCGCGACCGGCCGATCGGCCGAGGCCGCCCACCGCCTGATCCAGGCGCTGGCCGACGATGCCCTCACACGCGTCGTTAAGCACGCCAACCGATCGGAACGGTGGCGGTCGAGCTGTCGACAGATCCCGGGTGGAAGTGCCCCTGCAAATCGCGCATCAGTCGCGCCGAGGCGAAGCCGAATGTCATGCGTTGCCCCATGGTCGTCCTTTGACCGGAGATCGCAGTGCAGCAGTTCATTTTCGACGTGATGAATGGCCCGGTTGTCGAGTTCAGCGAAAGACAGGCATTTCCCGACCTTGCCGCCGCGCGCGTCTATGCCGGCCAGCTTGCCGACAGCGCCCATGCGATGGGCTGCGATGTCGAGGGTTGGCGTGTCGAGCTTTGCAATGCGGAAGACCGGGTAATCGACACCGTGCAGGTCATGGATTGCCGCACCCGCCCCCTGTCGAAGGCGCGGTCTCGACCAGCGCCGCCGATTGGCCGGGGCCGGCAGGGCCAGACCCGGAAGACGACAGCCAGCTCAAGCGGGCATCATGACCAGCCATCATTGGTGGCCAGGCGGCCGGGACCGCTGAATAGCTGCGCCGTGGAGCGCCGGTCATTGCGGTGATGCTGTCGTCCGGCAACGCCTGATGTCTCGAATAAGAAAAAGGCCCGGCTCACGAGCCGGGCCTTTTGAAGTTTGCCAGGGGCAATCAGTCGCCGCCGCCATTGTCGCCGAACCAGAGGCCGGCACCGACAATGGCGAGGGCGTTTTCGGCCAGTATCAGGACCAGCGCGACGCCGGCCAGGGCCATGGGCCAGTCAGGCAAAGCCGTCATGATGGATCTCGTCGCCTGTCAGAGCCGATAGAGAATCTGGTCGGTCCAGAAGCGCTCGAGCCGGAGCAGCGCCTTGTTCAGACCCTTGAAGTCGTCGAGCGAAATTCCGCCGACCTGTTCGACCGTGCGCACATGCTTGGCATAGAGCGCGCCGACCACATCGGCGACCTCATGGCCCTTGTCGGTCAGGCTGATGCGCACCGAACGACGATCGATGCGCGAGCGCTGGTGCGACAGGTAACCCATCTCGACCAGCTTCTTCAGATTGTAGGAAACGTTGGAGCCAAGATAATAGCCCTTGGTGCGCAGCTCGCCGGCGGTCAGCTCGCGGTCGCCGATATTGAACAGCAGCAGAGCCTGCACCGCGTTGATATCGGAGCGGTTGCGCCGGTCGAACTCGTCCTTGATCACGTCGAGCAGGCGGCGATGCAGCCGCTCGATCAGCGTGAGCGCCTCCAGATAGGCCGGGCTGATCGCCTCGAAGCGCTCCTGGCGCTCCGGCGAGATCGGGGGAGCCGCGATGTCGCGGGTCTTGGCAGCCGTAGTCATGTGACGCCTCTTGTCCTGTTGCGGGTGCCGGAGCGTTTTTGCCCTCGGCCGGACGGCCCTGTTTTCCGTCCGTGTCGACACCCAAGCTAGACCCACGAGTTTTAAGAGCCGCCAAAAAAACAAGATGAAGACGGTTTAACCCTCGCAGGCTAAACAAGATCTTGAATTGATCTTTTGAAAATCTCTTGTTGTCTCTTCATAAACCTCATGCAATCGCGGCAAGAAATGATTCACGATCCAAACCCTGGTCTTGCCACGCTTGGACCGAATTGGCTCCCGATTGATCGCTATCGCGGCAAGAGACCATCAACCATTGGCCCCGGAGGAAAGGGTCCAATCGTCGCCATGGCATTTATACTTCCTTGAGCATGCCCAAAGGGCAGCATTTTAGCGGCCACCTTCCCATGGGGAAGATGTGACGCTAAAAGCTACCGCAAGGTCAGACGGTATCGCGGTGCGCCCTGATGGCGGCAGCGATCCAGCGCTTTCGAAGGGATGCCCATGTTCTTACCGAAATTTGCCCGCGCGCTTCGGGCCCTGGCGGCGGCCATCGTGCTGATCGTCGCGGGCACCGGTTCGGCGGTGGCGCAATCGGCCGGCGCGACCGACAGGCTGGGGCTGCCGGGGCCGATCCGTTTTGCCGGCGTCGACCACGCGCTGGCCTGGACCAGCAGGCCGACGCCGAATTATTTCAAGCAGGAATATCTGCCGGCCGGCCAGCGGCTGGAGACCTATCAGCAGATGTTCATCGTCGAGGTGTCGGCTTCGGGCGCGACGCCGGAGACCGCGGTTGCCGCGCAGATCGCGATGCTGGACCGGCGCAAGGGCACCGATCCCGTGGTCAATTACCAGGTGATCCGCAATCCGGGCAGCGGCGAGATCATTCTCGATTTTCTGATGAGCGCGCCCCAGGGCGACGGCATCGTCGTCGAGTGGAATGCCTATCGATACGTCGCGCGCGCCGACGGCGTCGCGCTGTTTGCCATCAGCCGGCGCGGTTATGGCGCGGCGGCGCGCGACTTCCTCACCGCTCTCAGGGGTTCGCGCATGGAGGCGATCAACGCGCTCGCCCGGCTGGACCTGCCCGCGTTGAGGCCGCGGCAGTAGCGAATGGTGAGTGGCGAGTGGCGAGTGGCGAGTGGCGAGTGGGGATGAAGCGAAACGCGTAGCGCGCGTAAACCCTCGCCCGCTTGCGGGAGAGGGTGGCCGAAGGCCGGGTGAGGGTGTGAAGAGGGCCGGCCCATCAATTCGACCCGGAATGCACGGCGCGCATCGACGCAACCACCCTCACCCGGCGGCTCCGCCGCCACCCTCTCCCGCGAAGGCGCGGGCGAGGGTTGAAGCGCGGCTGGCGCGGCATCATCCCTATTCGCTATTCGCCACTCGCTCCGGTCACTTGCCGCGCAGGAAGCGGACGATGCCGGAAAAGTCGGTCGCCGAACCGCCCTGGGCGGCGAACAGGCCGTAGAGCGAGGTCGCCTCGGCGCCAAGAGGAGTGACCGCGTTGGCCGAGCGCGCCGCGTCCTGGGCGAGCTTCAGGTCCTTCAGCATCATCGCCGCGGTGAAACCCGGCTGATAGTCGCGATTGGCCGGGCTGGTCGGCACCGGGCCGGGCACCGGGCAATAGGTGGTCAGCGACCAGGACTGGCCCGACGACTTGGAGGCGATGTCGAACAGCTTCTGGGCATCGAGGCCAAGCTTCTCGGCCAGCACGAAGGCCTCCGAGGTGGCGATCATGGTGATGCCGAGGATCATGTTGTTGCAGATCTTCGCGGCCTGGCCGTTGCCCGGTCCGCCGGCATGGACGATGGTCTTGCCCATGGCCTCGAGCAGCGGCTTGGCGCGCGCGAAGGTGTCGTCCTCGCCGCCGCACATGAAGGTCAGCGTGCCGCCGGCCGCGCCGCCGACGCCGCCGGATACCGGCCCGTCGAGCATGGCGAAGCCCTTGTCCGCCGCAGCCTTGGCGACCGCACGGGCGGTATCGACGTCGATGGTCGAGGAATCGATCAGCAGCGCGCCGGCCTTGGCCTTGGCGATGATGCCCGATGGCCCGAGATAGAGCGCGCTCACCTCGCGCCCCGAGGGCAGCATGGTGACCACCACGTCGGCACCGGCCACGGCATCGGCGATCGAGGCCGCCCGCTCGCCGCCCGCCTCGACATGGTGGGCGATCGCGGCTTCGGTGACGTCGACGCCGACAACCCTGTGGCCGGCCTTGACGAGATTGGCCGCCATCGGCCCGCCCATATTGCCAAGACCGATAAACGCGATCGTGCTCATGATGTCCTCCTCTCAGGTTCTTATGGATGCGCGCTGGTCAGTCGCCGCTGCCGTGATCGATCTGGCGGGCGGCCATGGTGGCGATGACGACATAGAAGAGAATGAGCAGGATATCGGCGGCCGAGGCGAAGAGCGGCCGGCCGGCGGTCTCGACCCAGCCCTGGACGCCGATCGGCGCGGAGGCGTCGATCACCAGCGCCACCAGCGTCGCGATGATCCAGACGACGCCGCCCCAGGCGGCGGTGAGCCAGAGGCCGACGCCGGCGACCAGCTGGATCACGGCAAAAAAGATGGTGGCGGTCTGCAGCCCCGGCGCCAGTTGCTCGAAATCGAGGCCGTCGAGGCTGTGGAAGCCGCAAATGATCGCCCATTGCACCAGGCCGCGGCCAAGCGCCAGCAGCGCCAGCGCGCGCAGGAACCAGGTCAGGATGCGCACCCAGTCGAGCCGCACCTCGACATGGGCCTGGATCGGCGCGTCGCCGCTGAGCCGCGGTTTGGTCGTGCTCACGACGAAAGCCCCGGCGGCGGATCGAGCTCGCCGCTGTCGAGCGGGGCAAAATGCGCGTCGACCATGGCCGGCGTCACCGCCTCGAGGCTTGCCGGCCGCCAGCGCGGCTGGTTGTCCTTGTCGATGATGACGGCGCGCACGCCCTCATAGAAGTCGTGGCCCCGGCAGACGCGCGAGACGATGCGGAATTCGGTGATCATGGCTTGCTCGAAGCTCATGGTCTTGCCGGCGCGCACCTGGGCGAGCGCGATCTTCAGCGCGGTCGGCGATTTCGAGCGGATGGTGGCCGCGGTCTCGGCGGCCCAGGAATCCCCGGCAGATCCATCCTGGGTCGCGGCGTCCTGGTCGAGCGCCTGGAGCACCTGTTCCACCGTATCGAAACGGAAACAGCGGTCGACCGCGGCGCGACGGCCGGTGATCGACTGCGGCACCGTGGATCGGCGGGCAAAGGCCTCCAGCGCCGAATCGACCGGGTCGGCCTGGCCGAGCGCGTCGATCAGGTCGGGGAAATCGGCGGAGGCCACCGCATGGGTGGCGAGCCCGGTGGACAGCGCATCGCCCTGCTTCATGCGGGCACCGGTCAAGGCGAAATAGCTGCCGATCTCGCCGGGGATGCGCGGCAGGAAATAGGTGGCGCCGACATCGGGGAAGAAGCCGATGCCGACCTCCGGCATGGCGAAGGCGAATTTCTCGCCGGCCACGACATGGCTGCCATGGACCGAGACGCCGACGCCGCCGCCCATGACGATGCCGTCGATGAGCGCGATGAAGGGCTTGGGATAGCGCTTGATCAGGATGTTGAGTTCATATTCCTCGCGCCAGAACTGCAGCGCCTCGTCCTGGCGGCCAGCCTTGCCGAGGTCGTGCAGCACGCGGATGTCGCCGCCGGCGCAGAAGGCCTTCTCGCCGGCAGCCTTGATCACCACGCGGGTGACGGCCGGGTCGACCGCCCAGGCTTCGAGCGCCGGCCTGATGGCGCGCACCATGGCGAGCGTCAGGGCGTTCAGCGCCTGCGGCCGGTTCAAGGTGATCAATCCGGCCTTGCCGCGCCGTTCGATCAGCACTTCGGTGGTGTTCGGATCGGATTCGGATCTGGTCATGAGCCGGTTGTTATCACGTGCCGAGGATATCGCGCGAGACGATGACGCGCATGATCTCGTTGGTGCCCTCCAGGATCTGGTGGACCCGGACGTCGCGCAGGATGCGCTCGATCGGATGGTCGTTCAGATAGCCATAGCCGCCATGCAGCTGCAGGCAGCCATTGACCACCTCGAAACCGACATCGGTGGCGAAGCGTTTGGCCATGGCGGCGAGCGTGGTGGCGCGCGGTTCCTTGGCCCCGACGGCCACCGCGGCGCGGCGGACCATCAGCCGGGCCGCCTCGAGCTCGGTGGCGTAATCGGCGACGCGGAAGCGCAGCGCCTGGAAGTCCGCGAGCGGCGAGCCGAACTGCTGGCGGTCCTTCATGTAGTCGACCGTGCGGTCGAGGCAGAACTGCGCGCCGCCGAGCGAACAGGCGGCGATGTTCAGCCGGCCGCCATCGAGGCCGGCCATGGCGATCTTGAAGCCCTGGCCCTCCTCGCCGACCAGGTTCTCGGCCGGCACCCGGACATTGTCGAAATCGACCACCGCGGTCGGCTGGCTCTTCCAGCCGAGCTTCTTCTCCTGGGCGCCGAAGCTCAGGCCCGGCGTGTCCTTGTCGACCACGAAGCAGGAAATGCCCCTTGGACCGTCGCCGCCGGTGCGCGCCATCACGACATAGACGTCGGAGCGGCCGCCGCCGGAAATGAACGCCTTGGCGCCGTTGATCACGTAGGAATTGCCGTCCTTCACCGCCCGCGTGCGCAGCGAAGCCGCATCCGAGCCGGCGCCGGCTTCGGTGAGGCAATAGCTGGCGAAGCTGGTCATGGTGCAGAGATCCGGCAGATAACGCCGGCGCAGGTCCTGGTGACCGTAGCTGTCGATCATCCAGGCCGCCATGTTGTGGATCGAAATATAGGCGGTGGTCGAGACGCAGCCGCGGGCCAGTTCCTCGAAGATCAGCGCGGCGTCGAGCCGGCTCAAGCCGGTTCCGCCAACGTCGTCCCGGACATAGATGCCGGCGAAACCGAGCGCCGCCGCATTGCGCAGCGTGGCCTCGGGAAAGATCGAGCCGGCGTCCCAGTCACGCGCATGGGGCTCCAGTTCGTCCCGCGCGAAATCGCGCGCGACACCCTGGAAGGCCAGCTGTTCCTCGGAAAGAGCGAAATCCATTGGCGGTCACCTCCGCCAATGGCTTAGGAGGCCGAGGCCGGTGCGGTCAATTCGGCCGCCCGGCAGAGGCCCCGGAAATTTGGCTCGGCGCGGATCGGGATCAGCGGCTGCCCATGGCGTTCTTCACCGCCCCGATGATGGCGAGCAGCAGGCCGCCGCCGACACCGCCCGACACCAGGCTCGACAGGATACCGCTGACCGACAGGCCGCCACCGGCAAGAAGCCCCGGCAGAACGGCTGAGATGATCTGGCCACCGATGCCGCCGCCAAGCAGGCCACCGATGGAATTGATCAATGTGCCCTGATCCAGGCTGGGGACCGACTTGCCGGCGACATTGCCGCCGACGGCACCCGAGATAAGTTGGATCAGGATAGGAAGAAGAGTTTCCATTGCTGTGCTCCCGTTCGCTTCGCGCGACTCGGCACCCCGGCCAAAGCCGCAGGTTGAATGAGACACAGAAACAGACAAAGTGGCCACCCCTCGCCGAATACGTATCGCAGAACAGCATTCGCGGGGCTGTTCCTGCCGATACCGGAGTGATAGGGCTCTCTGATCTTGGAGCGGGATGCGCCCCGCCGCGAGGAAGAAAACGATGTCGATCCGTGCGCTTCGTGGTCATCTGCCGCTGCCGGCCGCTGCCACCGCCGAAAAGCTTTCGCTCAGCACGCGCCTCCGGCGCAACCGCAAGGCCGACTGGACGCGCCGCCTGGTGCGCGAACATGTGCTGACGACCGACGACCTGATCTGGCCCTTGTTCCTGATCGACAGCCAGGACGCCCGCACGCCGATCGCGAGCATGCCCGGCATCGACCGGATCACCATCGACGAAGCGGTGCGCGAGGCCGAGCTTGCGGCACGGCTCGGTATTCCGGCGCTGGCCCCCTTCCCCTATGTCGATCCCGCCTTGCGCGACGAGACCGGTTCGGAAGCCGAGAACCACCACAACCTGATGTGCCGCGCCGTGCGCGCCATCAAGCAGGCCGTGCCGGAGATCGGGCTGATCACCGATGCGGCGCTCGACCCCTATACCTCGCACGGCCATGACGGCGTGATGACCGATGACGGCCGGATCCTCAACGACCAGACGGTGGCGATCCTGTGCCGCCAGTCGCTGGCGCTGGCCGAAGCCGGGGCCGACTGCATCGCGCCCTCCGACATGATGGACGGGCGGATCGGCGCGATCCGCCAGGCGCTCGATGCCGCGGGTTTCGAAGACACCCAGATCATGAGCTATGCGGCGAAATATGCCTCCGGCTTCTATGCGCCGTTCCGCGACGCGATCGGCACCAAGACGACGCTGATCGGCGACAAGCGCACCTATCAGATGGACCCGGCCAATACCGACGAGGCGCTGCGCGAGGTCGAGCTCGACATCGCCGAGGGCGCCGACATGGTGATGGTGAAGCCCGGCATGCCCTATCTCGACATCTGCCGGCGGGTGAAGGACGCCTTCGGCGTGCCGACCTTCGCCTACCAGGTGTCGGGCGAATACGCGATGATCGAGGGCGCGGCGCGCGCCGGCTATATCGACGGCGAGCGCGCCATGATGGAGAGCCTGATCGGCTTCAAGCGTGCCGGCTGCGACGGGATCTTGACCTATTTCGCGCCGCGCGCGGCGAAGATCCTGAACGGCGGGTGAGCATGATCAACGGTCGCGAAAAACCGCGGTGAACCACCCCTCTCCCAGAGGGAGAGGGTGGCAGCGTCAGCTGCCGGGTGAGGGGTCGTCCGCTTCCGAACGAACGACAATGCTCGTCGAGCACATGGCCTTACCCGGAGATGGACATCCCCTCACCCGGCAGCTGACGCTGCCACCCTCTCCCTCTGGGAGAGGGTCATTTTCGACGCGCGGCGCCTTCAATGCCCTCCGGCTCGCCGCCGCCCTCCTCTTCTGCCTCCTGCTCGGCGCCTGCGCCAGCATCATCGAGCCCGACCACCTGCGGGTCTGCCGCGACGTGCTGCCGGCGCTGCATGGCGAGGGCAGCCATATCCGCGAGATCCGCTACGGCCCGGTGACGGCCCGGAAGAACACCGTCCGCATCGACTATCTGGCGCGCGAGCCGGGCCAGCCCAACCTCGCCCATTACGCCACCTGCGGTTTTGCCGGCGGCGGCACCGACGCGGCGCGCTTCGAACTCATCAGGCTGGAGACCGAACGGGGGCCGCTCAGCGCCGTCCGGCTGATGATCCTGCAGCGCTGGTGGCTCGGCGACGCCCGGATGACCGCCGACGCGGCGGCGCGGCGCCGGGCCCAGGCGGCGGTGCCCGAGATCCCCATGGTCTTCGCTTATGCCCTGCAGCAGGGCGCCAATGGCCTGGCGCCGGCGGCCCTCTACGGCCTGCTGGCCTCGGCCTATGCGCTGGTCTATGGCCTGATCGGCCGGATCAACCTGGCCTTCGGCGAGATCGCGGTGGCCGGCGCCTATGCCGCGGTCGGCATCGTGGCCGTCGCGGCGGCCGCCTTCGGACTGGTGCCGGCGCTCATCCTGGCGCTCTGTGCCGGCGCGGTCACCGCGGCCGCGACCAATCTCGCCATCGGCCGCGCGGTGGTCGCGCCGATCGTCGGCCGGCGGCGGAGCGGCCAGGCCGTGCTGGTGGCGACCGTTGGCCTGGCGGTGGCGCTCAGCGAAGCGCTCCGGCTGCTGCACGGATCGAGCGCCCGCTGGTCGCCGCCGATCGCCTCCGACCCGATTGCCCTGGTGCGATCGGGCGATTTCGTCACGACGGTGACATTCAACCAGATCGGCGTGGTCGGCTTCGCGCTGATCATCGCCCTCGGGCTGATCTGGCTGCTGCGGCGTTCGGCCTTCGGCCGGTCCTGGCGCGCCTTCGCCGACGATCCCGGCATGGCCGCCCTGTTCGGGGTCGATCCCGGCCGGCTGGTGGCGCTGACCTTCGCGCTGGCCGGCGGCGTCGCCGGGCTTGCGGGCTTCGCCCATGCGGTGCATTTCGGCTCGGCGCATTTCGCGCTCGGCACGGTGTTCGGGCTGAAGGCCCTGGTCGCGGCCATTCTGGGCGGCGTCGGCTCGGTGCCCGGCGCCTTTCTCGGCGGACTGGCGCTCGGGCTCGCCGAAACCGCCTGGTCGGGCTATCTGCCTATCGAGTGGCGCGACCCGGCGGTCTATATCGCGCTGGTGCTATTGATCGTCGTCAGGCCGAACGGCCTGTTCGACACGAATGGGAGGCCCGCGTGACGCTGTCCTTTGCCGATATCGAAGCCGCCCGCGCGACCATCAAGGGCCGCGTCATGCGCACGCCCATGCTGCCGGCGCCACCGCTTTCAGCCATGACCGGCGCTCAGGTCTTCATCAAATACGAGAACCTGCAGGTCACCAACTCGTTCAAGGAGCGCGGCGCGCTGGTCAAGCTCGCCAGCCTCACCGAAGCCGAACGCCAGCGCGGCGTCATTGCCATGTCGGCCGGCAACCATGCCCAGGCGGTGGCCCTTCATGCCAACCGGCTGGGCATTCCAGCCACCATCGTCATGCCGGTCACCACGCCCTTCGTGAAGGTGGCGGCAACCCGCAGCCACGGCGCCCGCGTGGTGCTTGATGGCGAGACCCTGGTGGAGGCGCAGGCCCGGGCCGAAGCGATCCAGGCGGCCGAAGGCCTGGTCTGGGTGCATCCCTACGACGACCCGCATGTGGTGGCCGGCCAGGGCACCATTGCCTGCGAAATGCTGGAGGACGAACCCGATCTCGACGTGCTGGTCATTCCGATCGGCGGCGGCGGACTGATCGGCGGCAATGCGCTGGCCGCCAAGGCGATCAAGCCTGACATCGAGGTGGTCGGGGTCGAGGCCTCGCTCTACCCCTCCATGTGGAACGCCATGCATGGCGAGGACCGGCCCTGCGGCGGGCCGACACTGGCCGAAGGCATCGCGGTCAAATTTGCCGGCCAGACCACCTTGCAGATCGTCCGCGACCAGGTGTCCCGCATCGTCCTGGTCAGCGAAACCCAGCTGGAGCGCGCGGTCAATCTCTGCCTCACCCGCCAGAAGACCATTGCCGAGGGCGCCGGCGCCGCCGGCATCGCCGCCTTGCTGGCCGAGCCTGGCCGGTTCCGCGACAAGCGCGTCGGGCTGATCCTCACCGGCGGCAATATCGATCCGCGCATCCTCGCCTCGATCATGGTGCGCGAGCTCGAGCGCGAGGACCGCATCGTCGCCATTCGCATGACCATTCCGGACCGCCCCGGCGTGCTTGGCGCCATCGCCACCCTGCTCGGCCGCATGGGCGCCAATATCCTGGAGGTCGAGCACCGCCGGCATTTCCTCGACACGCCGGCCAAGGGCACCAAGCTCGACATCACGCTGGAGACGCGCGACCACAGCCATGCCCAGGAGATCATGGAGGCGCTGGCGGCCGAGGGCCTGCCGGCAACCCGGATCAGCTCGGGCAGCGACGACGTGACCTGATCAGCGGCCGAGCTTCTGCCGAACGCATCGCTCGACCTGCGGCTGCAGGGTGGCCGGATAGTTCCGACGCGGCGTGCTGGGGCCGAAGCCGGCCTCCTGCCAGCACGCCGTGCGCGCCTGCTGCGGCGTCATCGCGGCGCTGCGTTGGCGCTGCGCCTGCATCTCGCTCGGCTGCGAAGCGCTGGCGGTGGCGGTGGCGGTGGTGGCGGCGACGAGGGTGATGGCGGCGACGAGGCCGGTTGCAAGCAATGCGAGGCGAGCCATGGGAGACCTCCCCTAACGTTGGAGGTATTATTGTGCCGCCAGCAACCCCTCACGTCATCCGGTGAACTCCGTGGGTTGTTCAACGAGAACCCGTCGGCGCCGGGCGACAGCCCCGGTTCTCCGGATTATCCTGCTCTTGTGATCGAACAGGCGGTTGCTATCGTATGAAAAGGGGCCGGATGGGTGGTATGGCCCTGATTCCTGTGCGAGCCAGACCGTGACCCAGCAACCGCGCGACACACCCCAGTTCTACCTGACGGCCCCGACCAATTGCCCCTATCTGCCGGGCCAGTTCGAACGCAAGGTCTTCACCCACCTGGTCGGGCCGCGCGCGCCGGGCCTGAACGATATCCTGACCCAGGGCGGCTTCCGCCGCTCGCAGTCGATCGCCTACCGGCCGGCCTGCGAGAATTGCCGGGCCTGCGTCTCGGTGCGCGTGCCGGTCAAGGATTTCCGCCTGACCCGCTCGTTCCGCCGGGTGATGAAAGGCAATGCCGACCTGGTCGGCGAGATGCGCGCCGCAGTGCCGACATCGGAGCAATATTCGGTGTTCCGGGCCTATCTCGACTGGCGCCACCGCTCCGGCGGCATGGCCGACATGACGGTGCTCGACTATGCCCTGATGGTCGAGGACAGCCACGTCACCACGCGGCTGGTCGAATATCGCCGGCGCGACATCGACACCAGCGTCACCGGCCGCTCCAAGGGCGACCTGGTCGCCTGCGTGCTGACCGATATCCTCGCCGACGGCCTGTCGCTGGTCTATTCGTTCTTCGAACCCGAGTTTCAGGCGCGCTCGCTCGGCACCCTGGTCATTCTCGACCATATCGCGCGCGCCAAGGCGATGGGCCTGCCCTATGTCTATCTCGGCTATTGGGTCGAAGGCTCGCGCAAGATGGACTACAAGGCGCGCTTCCTGCCGCAGGAAAGGCTGCATCCGGAAGGCTGGCTGCGTTTCGACGGGCCGACCGGGTCGGCGAGTGGCTGATAGCGAGTGGCTGATAGCGAGTGGCGAATGGCGAATGGCGAATGGCGAATGGGGATGAAGCGAAACGCCCCGCGCGCGTAAACCCTCGCCCGCTTGCGGGAGAGGGTGCCGGCGGAGCCGGCGGGTGAGGGCCTGAACAGGCGCTCCCCCGTGATTTCACCCGGAATGCACCTCACCGGCCGACGCAACCACCCTCACCCGGCCGCTGACGCGGCCACCCTCTCCCGCGACGGCGCGGGCGAGGGTTCATGCGCGCCGCCGCTTCCCCACTCCCTATTCGCTACTCGCTATTCGCCCCTCACCTCACCGGAACGGCGGCGAATATTGCAGGCCGCCGCGGTTCCAGAGCTGGTTGGCGCCGCGTGGCAGGCCAATGCGGCTGCCCGCACCGAGATTGCGCTCGAAACTCTCGCCGTAATTGCCGACATGGCGGATGATCCGGGCCGCCCAGTCGCGTGACAGGCCGAGCGTCTCGCCGAAATTACCGTCGAGGCCCAGCAGGCGCCGGACCTCGGGATTGGTGCTGGCCAGATGCTCCGGCAGATTGGCCTTGGTGATGCCGAGCTCCTCGGCCGCCAGCAGCACGAACAGGCTCCAGCGGACGATGTCGAACCATTGCGGGTCGCCCTTTCGCACCCAGGGCCCGAGCGGCTCCTTGGAGATGATCTCCGGCAGGACCATGTGGTCATCCGGCACCTGCATCAGGAAACGGTTGGTGGCGAGCTGCGACATGTCCGTGGTGTAGGCATCGCAGCGGCCGGTCTCATAGGCCTTGGAGACCTCGTCCAGGCTGCCGAAGGTGACCACCTTGTAGGTCAGGTTGTTGGCGCGGAAATAGTCGGCGAGGTTGAGCTCGTTGGTGGTGCCCTGCGACACGCAGATGGTGGCGCCGTTCAGGTCGCGCACCGACTTCAGGCCGGCCGATTTGCGCACCAGGAAACCCTGGCCGTCGTAATAGCTGATGGCGGTGAAGGCGAGGCCCTGGCTGATTTCGCGGCCGATCGACCAGGTGGTGGTGCGGGCCAGCACGTCGATATTGCCGCCCTGCAGCGAGATCAGCCGGTCCTTGGAGGCCAGCGGCAGATAGCGCGCCTTGTCGGGGTCGTCGAAAATGGTGGCGGCCAGGGCCCGGCAGAAATCGGTGTCGAAGCCGCGCCAGATGCCCTTGTCGTCGGGCTGGGAAAAACCCGGCACGCCCTGGCTCGCGCCGCACAGGATGTAGCCGCGCTCGCGGATCTTCTGGAGCGTCGCCGCCGGGCCGGAATTCTGGGCGAGCGCCGGCACGAGCCCGAATGCGACGGCGGCTGTCGCCGCCATCAAGGTCTTCACGATGGTCATCTGGTTTCGGTTCCCGCTGGTCGCGCGGCTTAAGCTGCCGCTTCGCCAGCCATTCAACCGAACTTGTTGTTCTTGGGGAAGCCCTTTGGCGGCAGGCGGCCGGCATCGGCCCGGTTGCCGATCCATTCGCTGAGGTCCTTTTCGCCGACCGTCCAGGTGCGGTCGGAGGAATCCTTCCAGGTCAGCCCTTCGGCGAGCGCGAAGGTCTTCACGTCGGCGAGGCCGCCGCCCTTGTATTTCTGCAGGCGCACGCCCTTGCCGCGGGTCATTTCCGGCACCTGGTTCAAGGGGAAGACCAGCAGCTTGCGGTTCTCGCCGATGACGGCGACATGTTCGCCCTCGACGAAGCGGATGGCTGTGAGCTCATCGGGCGTATCGACGCCCATGACGCCCTTGCCCTTGCGGGTATTGGCGACCAGTTCGTCCTCGGGCACCACGAAGCCGCGGCCGTCCTTGGAGGCGACCAGCACCTTGCGGCCGCCCTTGAACTGCACGACCTCGACGATGTCGTGCTCCTGTTCGAGATCGATCATCAGGCGGATCGGCTCGCCGGCGCCGCGGCCGCCGGGCAGTTTCGAGCCCTCGAGCGTGAACACCTTGCCGTTGGTGGCGAAGACCAGGAGCTTGGACGTGGTCTCGGCGGTAAACGAGATCTTCAGCCGGTCGTCGGTCTTGAAGGTCAGGGTCGACAGGTCCTGGACATGGCCCTTCAGCGCCCGGATCCAGCCCTTTTCGGAGACCACGACGGTGATCGGCTCGCGCTCGACCAGCGCCTCGGCCATGGCGCCTTCGTCATGCTCGGTCGCCTCGCCGAAGGTGGTGCGGCGCTTGCCGAGCGGGGTGTCCTTGCTGAACTGGTTTTTGACCTTGCTGATTTCCCAGGCAATGGTCTTCCACTGCAGCGCTTCCGAGCCGATCAGCTTGACGATGCCGTCCTTCTCCTTGGACAGCTCGTCATGCTCCTTGCGCAGCTCGATCTCCTCGAGCTTGGCCAGGGACCGCAAGCGCATGTTGAGAATGGCTTCGACCTGGACTTCGGTCAGCTCGAAACGAACGACCAGCGCCTTCTTGGGCTCATCCGCGGTGCGGATGATGTGGATCACCTCGTCGATATTGAGATAGGCGATGATCAGGCCGGCGAGCACTTCCAGCCGCCGCTCGATCTCGGCGAGCCGGTGGCGCGAGCGGCGCAGCAGGACGTCGCGGCGATGGTCGACCCATTCGCGCAGCACTTCCTTCAGGCCGACCACCCTGGGGATCCGGCCCTGCATCAGCACGTTCATGTTGAGCGGGATGCGGCTTTCCAGCTCGGTCAGCCTGAACAGGCTTTCCATCATCAGCCCGCCGTCGACATTGCGCGACTTCGGCTCGAAGACGAGCCGGATGTCCTCGGCGCTCTCGTCGCGGAAATCGGCGATCAGCGGCAGCTTCTTGTCGATGATCAGCTCGGCGATCTTCTCGATCAGCCGGCCCTTGGCGACGCCATAGGGGATCTGGGTGACCACGATCAGGTAGGTGCCGCGGCCGGTATCCTCCTGGTGCCAGCGCGCCCGCGTGCGGAAGCCGCCGCGGCCGGTCTCATAGGCCTCCTGGATCGACGCCCGGCCCTCGATGATGATGCCGCCGGTGGGGAAATCCGGCCCGGGCACATGGGCGACCAGGTCGCGCGTGGTGCAATCGGGATTGGCGATCAGGTGCAGCGCCGCGTCGCAGATCTCGGCGGCATTGTGCGGCGGGATCGAGGTGGCCATGCCGACCGCGATGCCCTGGGAGCCGTTGGCGAGCAGGTTCGGGAAGGCGCCCGGCAGGACGACCGGCTCGTCGTCCTCCTCGTTATAGGTCTTGCGGAAATCGACCGCGTCCTCGCCGATGCCCTCGAGCAGCAGCGCCGCGACCTCGGTCATGCGCGCTTCGGTATAACGGTAGGCGGCCGCGTTATCGCCGTCGATATTGCCGAAATTGCCCTGGCCGTCGACCAGCGGGTAGCGCTGGGCGAAGTCCTGGGCGAGCCTCACCAGCGCGTCATAGACCGACTGGTCGCCATGCGGATGGTACTTACCGATGACGTCGCCGACGATGCGGGCGCATTTCTTGAACGCCGTGCCCGGATCGAGCTTCAACAGGCGCATGGCGTGCAGGATGCGCCGGTGGACCGGCTTCAGGCCGTCACGGGCATCCGGCAGCGCGCGGCCCATGATGGTCGACAGCGCATAGGCGAGATAGCGCTCTTCGAGCGCCTCGCGCAGATTGATGTTCTCGACGCCGTCTTCGCCACCACCGGGCGGCAAGATACGTTCGCCCATGTTCGTGCCTCGCGAATCGGGGGATGCTCAGATCCACTGATTAGGCGGAGGAAGCAAGGGGAACAAGCGGCGAACCTCGGACCGTCGCGAATGGCCGGTGGATTTCGTGGCCGGTCCGATCGCGACGAGAGGCCGCACCCGGCTCGCGGATCGAGGCCCCGACAATCATATCATTTCGGCCCGCGGACCTCTTTCCGCCGTCTCTCCGATGCTTAATTGTCCTGGGATCGGCGCAGCTAGACCGACTAAGACCCCGGAGGCCCCTTGAACAGCGGTGACACCAGTTCCACCACGCCCTCCGCGCCGGCCGCGTTCGGCCCGGGGTTGGACGACATCGTTCTGCTGCCGGTGGTGCTCGTGGCGGTCGCCGCCCGGAGGCTGGTACGCGCAGCGCTTTCGCTGCTGATGCATCTTCTCGACTATCTGTTCCCGCTGCTGCTCCAATTGATGCGTTTTCCCCTGTTCACCCTGCGGATCGTCGGTGACGGGCTGGCGCGGCTGGCGCAGGCCATCGTCGGACTGCTGCCCTTGCCCGGGGACAGGAGCCAGGCCTGGCGCGAGGCCCTGAAGCAAGGCTGGGCCTGGCTCAGGCAGCGGATCAGCTACCACGCCTTCGAAGAATCGGTGCATCATGCGTTCGAAGCCGGGATGGCCTGGGTCTTCAGGAACTGCAAGACCCTGACGCCGCGCACGGCCCTTTTGGTGATCGTCGCCGCGGTGCTCTGGATACCGATTTCGTTTGGTGCCGCCACCGCGGCCCATGCGGTGCTGATCGCCAAGGCAGCCACCCTGCCGTCCTGGATGCAGCTGCTGCACGGTGTCGCCACCATCCTTGCCAAGAGCAAGCTGCTGGTCCTGCCGGTCTACCCGGCGGCCTGGCCGCAAGCCCGGCAGCACCCTTTTGTCGGAGCGCTCTCGCGCCTCTGCCGACAGATCGCCGATCTGCCGATGATGCAGAAGCTCGGGCTGCGCTATCGGCAGACCGACAGCGCCATGATCAAGGCGTTTCAGACCGTCCGGCGAACCGCCCGGTCGACCGGTCTCGCCGGCCTGTGCCGGTCCGCGTCGCAGGTTCTCAGGGCCTCGGCCGCAACCGTCGGCGCAGCGCTCGGCAAGGCGGCTGCCGGCCTGGTGCACATCTTGTCGCGGGCGCCGCTCGTCGGCCCGGTCGTCACGCGTTATGCCGAGCATTACCGGAGCACCCACACCGCGCATCCGGAAACCATCAGCCAGCGCACGAAGTCGTTCTTCGACCACTGGTCGGTCAAATTCACCGCCGAATATTACGAGGCGCGGGAAGCGGCCGAGGCCGCCGCCGCCGGCGCGAGCCCTGGCGGCAAGGCGCACTGATCCAGGCACGACCGGGCGTGCTGGCTTGCCAAGGCTTGGCGGCGAAGGCTTGGCGGCGAAAGCCTGGCGGTGAAGGCCTGGCGGCGAAGACAGCTATCGGAACGTTGCACCAGGAGGCTAAGTTGCAGCCTTCAGAGACAACGACGACCCGATGAGAGCCCTCCGATGATCCACCGCCTTGTCGCCGCCCTGCTCGCCCCCGCCGTTCTCGCGCTCGCCCTGGCGCTTCCCGCGCTCGAGGCCCGGGCCGCCGGCGACCGGCCGGACCTGATCTTCCGCCGCTCGACCGTGTTCCGGCTCCTGTCGCCCAACGACAAGCTCGCCACCTATGGCATCGACGACCCCGATGTGGAGGGGGTGGCCTGCCATTTCACCGTGCCGGAAAAGGGCGGCTGGGCCGGCACCTTCGGCTTCGCCGAACAGCTGTCGGACGTGTCTCTCGCCTGCCGGCAGATCGCGCCGATCCGCTTCCGCAGTCGCTCCGGCCAGGGCGACGTGGTGTTTTCCGAGGGACGGTCGTTCTTCTTCAAGCGCGTGCAGATCGTGCGGGGCTGCGACGCCGCCCGCAACGTGCTGGTCTATATGATCTATTCCGACAAGCTGATCGACGGCTCGCCGCAGAACTCGACCTCCACCGTGCCGATCATGCCCTGGGGCGCCAATGCCGAGATCCAGCGTTGCAGCGAGTGGATCCGCTAGGCCGGCGCGCCTGCAACGGATAGGCCGGCACGCCCTGGCTCGCTCAGGTCCTGTGCCGGCAGATCGGCTCGCTCAGGTCCTGTGCCGGCAGATCGCGCGGTTGAAGTTCGCCCGCACGGGCAGCCGCTTGCTGGTACAGGCCTGCTCGCACAATTTTTCGAACTCGTCGTCCTGGAACCGCTGATACAGCCCGCGCAAGCCGTTGACGAGCCGCTGGTTCGCCATCGACAGGCCGGAGACCCCCTGCGCGCATGCGGCATCCATGCGGCTGCACTCCCGCAGGGCCTGTCGATATAGACTTTCGCAATGCGCGCCGGTCAGCCGCAGCGGCCCCACCGCCGGACGCGCCTCGAAGGTGAACTCGCCGTTGACGAAGGTCATCGAGCGGATCTTGCCGTCGAAATAGGGCAAGGCGATCGAAAAGGAATCCGGACCGGTCCTTCGCGGCGTGCCGTTCGACCAGCTCGCCTCGAACGGCCCGGCCTGATAGCGCACATTGTTTGCCGACTGCACGATGAAGCGGGTGGAGGGAATTCCGCAGGCCGACCCGCCGCAATCCTCATCCAGGAAGACCACCGTGTAGTTCTGCAGCAGGATCGGTCGCCCCGGGAAAGTCAGCTGCTCTTCTTCGGTGCAATAGAGCTGCCGTCCGCCTGAAACGGCACATTTCTTGTCGTTCGTGCTGTCGATCGTCAGCGTTCCAAACGCCGTGGTGACCCTCATGTCATCGGCACGGGCCAGGTTCATCCCAAGAAACCCGAGGGTCGTCAGCACAAGAACCGGCAAACGCATCGGCGGAGACCTTCTTCGCTGCTCGCAGGCGGCAATCGAACGACGCCCCGAGATGTTCTTTTTATGTTCCGGGCGCCCCCTGCACGTCAAGAGGGTCCTGAGGCCCTCTGCAAATATCGCGAGCACAAGGGCTCGTGCCGGCCAGACGCGGCCGCCGTGGCGCGCGGATCGGGTCGCCTGTAGCCTCAATGCCGAAATCCAGCGCCGCAGCGAGTGGATCCGGTGACGAGTGGGGCATGATGCCGCGCGCGCCACACATCAACCCTCGCCCACGTCTTCGTGGCAGAGGGTTGATGCGCACGCGATCCCTTGTCCCGCTTGACGACGTCGGTGCAATCTGCGCTATCTCGGCGCCATGAACGGTTTCTCGATCATTTCCGGGATTATTTGCGGCTGAGCGTTAGCGCTGGCCGGTAGACGTTCTTTGCCTCGTCCCTTGAAGCAAAAGATCACTCCCCGGCCAGCGGAGTGCTTGAGCTTTGCGAGGATGGCCATGACGATCAGGCTCTACAACACGCTGACACGCGCGAAGGACGTCTTCCGTCCGATCGATGAGACGAACGTGCGCATGTATGTCTGCGGCCCGACGGTCTATGACGACGCCCATATCGGCAATGCCCGGCCGGTGATCATCTTCGATCTGTTGTTCCGGCTGCTCCGCCACACCTATGGCGCGGATCACGTCACCTATGCCCGCAACATCACCGACCTCGACGACAAGATCAACAAGCGCGCCTATGAGCGCGGCATTACCATTGGTGAGCTGACCCAGGGCACCACGGCGCGCTTTCATCGGGCGATCGACGCGCTCGGCGCGCTTCGGCCCACCGTCGAGCCGCGCGCCACCGATCATATCGACGAGATGAAGGTGATTTGCGAGAAGCTGGTCGCCTCGGGCCATGCCTATGTCGCCGAGGACCATGTGCTGTTCTCGGTGCCTTCAATGCCCGATTACGGCAAGCTGTCACGCCGGCCGCTCGACGACATGATCGCCGGCGCCCGGGTCGACGTCGCGCCCTACAAGCGCTCGGAAATGGATTTCGTGCTGTGGAAACCATCGCGCGAACCGCACGAGCCGGGCTGGCCGAGCCCCTGCGGCATCACGCAAGCGGGCCGCCCCGGCTGGCATATCGAATGCTCGGCGATGAGCTGGAAACACCTCGGCGAGGTGTTCGACATCCATGGCGGCGGCATCGACCTGGTCTTCCCCCACCACGAGAACGAGGTGGCGCAGACCACCTGCGCCTTCGGCCACGGCGTCATGGCCAATGTCTGGATGCATAACGGCTTCCTGCAGGTGGAAGGCGACAAGATGTCGAAAAGCCTCGGCAATTTCGTCACCATCCAGGAGTTGCTCGACGGCTGGGAGGGCGAGGCCTGGCCGGGCGAAGTGCTGCGGCTGACCATGATGAAGGGCCATTACCGCCAGCCGATCGACTGGACGGTGCGCGCCATGGAGGAAAGCTGGAAGACGCTGGAGCACTGGTACCGGGTGACGGCCGGCATCGTGGCCGGCGCCGTGCCGACGCCGGTGCTCGACGCGCTGTCGGATGACCTCAACACGGCCAAGACCATTGCCGAGCTGCATGGCCTCGAAAAGCACGGCGATCTTGCCGGCCTCAAGGCGGCGCTGTCGCTGATGGGCTTCGACGGCGCCCGGGCGGCCGAGCTGACCAGCGCCGAGGGCGAGGACGAGAAGGACGTGGCGCGGATCGAGGACATGGTCGCGGCCCGGCTGACCGCTCGCAAGGCCAAGGATTTCGCCGAATCCGACCGGATCCGCGACGATCTCGCCGCCATGGGCATCCAGCTGAAGGACGGCAAGGACAAGGTCACGGGCGAGCCGATTACCACCTGGGAGGTGGCGCGTTGAGCGCCCCTCCCGCCGGTGGTCGCGCCTCAGCGTCGCCCAAGCGGTTCAGCCTCCGTCCCTGCCAATTCCGGGTTCGACCATCAACGCCACGGGCGGGTCGAGCGTTTTTCTAAGGCCGCGTCATGACCGAACGCCTCTATCTCTTCGACACCACCTTGCGCGACGGCGCGCAGACCACCGGCGTCGATTTCACCCTGGACGACAAGCTGAAGATCGCAGCCCTGCTCGACGATCTCGGCCTCGACTATATCGAGGGCGGCTATCCCGGCGCCAATCCGACCGACACCGCCCTGTTCGCCGAGAAGCGGTCCTATCGCGCCGGCTTTACCGCCTTCGGCATGACCAAGCGCGCCGGCCGCTCGGCCGCCAATGATCCCGGCGTCGCGGCCCTCCTGGAAGCCGAGGCCGATGCCATCTGTTTCGTCGCCAAGGCCTGGGACTATCACGTCCATGTCGCGCTCGGCGCGACGCTGGACGAGAACCTCGAAGGCATCCGCGACTCGGTTGCAGCAGCCAAGGCCCGCGGCTTCGAGGTGATGCTCGACTGCGAGCATTTCTTCGACGGCTTCAAGGCCAATCCCGCCTATGCGCTGACCTGCGCCCGCACGGCCTTCGAGGCCGGCGCCCGCTGGGTGGTGCTGTGCGACACCAATGGCGGCACGCTGCCCGAAGAGGTCTTCGAGATCGTCGGCGAGGTGGCCCGCCACGTGCCCGGCGACCATCTCGGCATCCACGCGCACAACGACACCGAACAGGCGGTGGCCAATTCGCTGGCCGCCGTGCGCGCCGGCTGCCGGCAGATCCAGGGCACGATGAACGGGCTCGGCGAGCGCTGCGGCAATGCCAATCTCGCCTCCATCATCCCGACGCTCCTGCTGAAGACGGCTTATGCCGAGCGCTTTTCGATCGGCGTCAGCGCCGATCGGCTGACCCACCTCACCTCGGCGTCGCGCAGGCTCGACGAACTGCTGAACCGGTCGCCCAACCGCCACGCGCCCTATGTCGGCGCCTCGGCCTTCGCCACCAAGGCCGGCATCCATGCCTCGGCGGTCATGAAGGAGCCGGAGACCTACGAGCATGTGCCACCCGCCAGCGTCGGCAACCGGCGCCACGTGCTGGTCTCCGAACAGGCCGGCAAGTCGAACGTGCTGGCGGAGCTCGAGCGCGTCGGTCTCACCGTCGCCAAGGACGACCCGCGCGTCGCGCGCATCCTCGACGAGGTCAAGGAGCGCGAAAGCCTCGGTTATGCCTATGAAGGGGCTGACGCCTCGTTCTTCCTGCTCGCCAAGCGGATGATGGGCGAAGTGCCGGTGTTCTTCGAGGTCGAGCGCTTCAAGGTCAATGTCGAGCGACGCTGGAACGCGCTCGGCGATCTCGTGTCGTTCTCGGAAGCAACCGTGAAGGTGAAGGTCGGCGACGAGGAACTGATCTCGGCGGCCGAAGGCAATGGTCCGATCAACGCCCTGGACGCGGCGCTGCGCAAGGACCTCGGCAAATACCAGCGGTTCATCGAAGACCTCGAACTGGTCGATTTTCGCGTGCGCATCCTCAACGGCGGCACCGGCGCTGTGACCCGCGTGCTGATCGAGAGCAAGGACGGCCAGGGCGAGACCTGGACGACGGTCGGCGTCTCGCCCAACATCATCGACGCGAGCTTCCAGGCGCTGACCGACAGCATCACCTACAAGCTGGTGAAGGACGGCGTGGGGATCTGAGGTCGTCTGGACGGCAGCTTGCGAGGGGGGCTTGAGCCCCCTCGCCTCACATCTTGCCGATCAGCACCGGCTCATGCTCCTCCGACAGCGCCTCGTCGGGCAGGTCGGCAACGGCTTCCTGCAAGGTCGGGATGATCTCGGCGGCGCGCTCGACCAGGGTGTATTTCACCGCCAGTTCCGGCCGGATGAAGCCCTCTTCGCGCATATGGGCGAGCAGCACCTTCAGGGGATCCCAGAAGCCGGCGATATTGGCGATGACCACGGGCTTGCGATGCCGGCCGAGCTGGGCCCAGGTCAATTGCTCGACCAGTTCCTCGAGCGTGCCGATGCCGCCGGGAAGCGCGACGAAGCTGTCGGCCTTGTGGAACATCATCATCTTGCGGACATGCATGTCGGGAACCGTGATCATTTCCTGCACGCCGTCCATCGCCATTTCCTTGCGCTTCAGGAATTCCGGAATGATGCCGGTCACCTGGCCGCCATTCTCGATGACCGCGCCGGCCAGCGCGCCCATCAGGCCGGTGCCGCCGCCGCCATAGACCAGCCGGAGGCCAGCCTTGCCCATGGCCGCGCCGAATTCCTTGGCCGCCTGCAGGTGAACCGCGGCATGACCATTGCCCGAGCCGCAATAGACGCAAATGGAACGAATGGTGGCCATGACGGGTCCCCGTGAATCTCACGGGTCACAATAGCGGGCCTGAGGCGCCGGGTCAGCCTGTCATATCAAACCGTTCTTGCACTGCAGCGGGCGCGCCACGGGCGCCGGTCGCGGCTGGCATGCGCGAGGCCCCCTGCAAAGGCCCCGCACTGTGCTTATATCGGTTCCAGAAAACGGCGCTCCAGCGCTCCCCAAGGACCTGAGACCATTTTG
The DNA here is from genome assembly GCF_005144885.1 of Phreatobacter stygius. NCBI lineage: Bacteria > Pseudomonadati > Pseudomonadota > Alphaproteobacteria > Hyphomicrobiales > Phreatobacteraceae > Phreatobacter > Phreatobacter stygius. The sequence goes on along the minus strand of NZ_CP039690.1, from coordinate 5,706,282 downwards.
TCGACATCCGATCACGACACGGCGCGGAGCCATTCCGCACGCCCCCGCGTTTCCGCGGATGGCGGAGCGTTGTCGCGCACCATCCTGCATCTGTGGCCGTTCATCTGGCCGGGCGACCGCGCCGACCTGAAGCTCCGGGTGGTCTGGGCCATGGTCATGCTGATGGTCGCCAAGCTCGTGACCATGGTCGTGCCGTTCACCTTCAAATGGGCGACCGACGCGTTGGCAGCCCCGAGGGTCGCCGACATGTCGTGGTGGCTGTGGCTGATGGCGCCGCCAGTGGCGCTGACGCTCGGCTACGGCCTTGCCCGCATCGTCATGGCGCTGATCACCCAGATGCGCGACGGCCTGTTCGCCAAGGTGTCGATGCATGCGGTCCGGCGGCTGGCGCTGATCACCTTCGAGCACATGCACAAGCTGTCGCTGCGCTTCCATCTGGAGCGCAAGACCGGCGGGCTGACCCGCGTGCTGGAGCGCGGCCGCAACGGCATCGAGACCATCGTGCGCATGCTGATGCTGCAGCTGGCGCCGACCATCATCGAGCTGGTGATGATCGTCGGCGTGCTCCTGTGGATGTTCGACTGGCGTTATGTCGCGGTGATCCTGGCGACCGTGGTGCTCTATCTCTGGTTCACCTATTCGGCGACCGAATGGCGCATCAGCATCCGTCGCGACATGAACGACAGCGACAACAACGCCAATGTGAAGGCGATCGACTCGCTGTTGAACTACGAGACGGTGAAATATTTCGGCGCCGAGGCGCGCGAAAAGGCCCGCTACGACGTCTCCATGGAGAAATACGAGGCGGCTTCCACCAAGGCCTATACCTCGCTCGCCGTGCTGAACTCGGGCCAGGCGGTGATCTTCACGCTCGGCATGACCGCCTGCATGGTGATGTGCGCCATCGACATTGCCCAGGGCCGCAACACGGTCGGCGACTTCGTCATGATCAATGCCATGATGATCCAGCTCTACCAGCCGCTCAATTTCATGGGCATGGTCTATCGCGAGATCAAACAGGCGGTGACCGACATCGAGGCGATGTTCCAGATCCTCGACCGCAATCCGGAAATCCAGGACAAGCCGGACGCCCCGGCGCTCGCCGTCAATGGCGGCGCGATCCGCTTCGACAATGTCACCTTCGCTTACGATCCGGCCCGGCCGATCCTGAAGGGCGTGACCTTCGAGGTGCCGGCCGGCAAGACGGTGGCGATCGTCGGCCCGTCGGGCGCCGGCAAATCGACCATCTCGCGCCTGCTGTTCCGCTTCTACGAGATATCCGGCGGCCGCATCACCATTGACGGCCAGGATATCCGCGAGGTCACCCAGGGCTCGCTGCGCCACGCCATCGGCATGGTGCCGCAGGACACGGTGCTGTTCAACGACACGATCCGCTACAATATCCGCTACGGCCGCTGGGACGCCGATGACGCCGAGGTCGAGGCGGCCGCCAGGCTCGCCCAGATCCACGAGTTCATCCGGCACAGTCCGGAGGGCTATGAGACCGAGGTGGGCGAGCGCGGCCTGAAACTCTCGGGCGGCGAGAAGCAGCGCGTGGCGATCGCCCGCACCATCCTGAAGTCGCCGCCGATCCTGGTGCTGGACGAAGCGACCTCGGCACTCGACAGCCATACCGAGCGCGAGATCCAGGGTGCGCTCGACAAGGTGGCGGAGAACCGCACGGCGATCGTCATCGCCCACCGGCTGTCGACCATCGTCGGCGCCGACGAGATCATCGTGCTCGACGGCGGCCGGGTCGCCGAACGCGGCACCCATGGCGAACTGCTTGCGCGCGGCGGCCTCTATGCCGGATTGTGGAATCGCCAGCGCGAGGCAGCCGAGGCCCAGGAGAAGATCGCCGGCCTCGATCGCGGCGTACCGGCGCGGGCTCAGGAGCCTGCCTCACAATCGCAAGAATCGATCAGTGAACTGCTGAGCGAACCCTCCAGCAAGACGCCCCAAGAGGCGGCGGAATGACGCCCATGGTCGAGGCACGTGAAAGGCCCCTGTCGCTTTCCTATCGACGGCCCGCCGACACTGTCGAGCGCGCCGTGCTGGAAGAAGCGCTGGACGAGCTGCGCCTGCAGCCGCAGGCCGATCTCGCCGAGGTCGGCTCAGGCATCGGCCTCGGCCTCCTGTCGCTGATCTTCATTGGCCCGCTGGTGCTGCTGGCCGCCTGGGGCCTGCAATTCGCCACCGGCCTGTCATTCGGCACCGATCGGACCTGGACCATCGCGGCCCTGCTCTGGCTGGCCGTCTGGGGCGGCGCGGGCGTGGTCCGGGTGGTCGCCAAGCGGGCCCGCATGACCGCCGCCAAGCGGGCGCTGGCCGCCGATATCGCATCCGAAGAGGTGGTCGAGGAAAGCTGGCGCTTCGTCGAGGCGATCGGCTACCAGGAGGCGGAAAAACTGCCGCTGCTCTATGTGCTGCACGCCGACAATGGCGGCGCGGTCGCCTTCGAGGAGACCAAGCTGATCGGCCGCGAGCGGGTGCCCGGCGAAGCCGTGTTCTCGGCGGCGCCCTCGGATGCGGTGCTGGTGCGCGGCGCCAAGTCCGGACTGCTGGTCAGCGAGAACTATTCCGGGCCGCCTCTGCCGATCCTGGAGATCCACCAGCTGACCTTGCCGCGCGAGGAACGGCCGGCGCACGGCACGCCGCTCGACCGGCCCTGGGGCGCGGTGTCGCCCTGGCTCACCGGCAAGGGCCGGCCGTCGAGCTGACCGGGCGGCCGCGGCCGGCGCGCCCCGCCCCGCAATGATCTCCAAACGGTTGAGCAAGGCTGTTGCTGCACGCCAGCTTCCCTCGAGACCGCGCCCGTGCCACGGTGGCCGGACCGCGTGTGAAAAGGAACAACCATGGTTTGGGCCATTGTCGGCGTCATCGCCCTCCTCGTCGTCTATGCGATCTTCATCTATAACGGCCTTGTCGGCATGCAGCAGCGGGTCAACCAGGCCTTCGCCGACATCGACGTGCAGTTGAAGCAGCGCCACGACCTGATCCCCAATCTGGTCGAGACGGTGAAGGGTTATGCGGCGCACGAGCGCGGCACGCTGGAGGCCGTGGTCGAGGCGCGCAACGCCGCCCAGGCCGCGCAGGGACCGGCGGCCCAGGCTGCGGCCGAACAGCAGCTGAGCGGTGCGGTCGGCCGGCTTCTGGCGCTCGCCGAAGCCTATCCGGACCTCAAGGCCAGCGCCAATTTCCAGCAATTGCAGACCGACCTCACCGATGTCGAGAACAAGCTCGCCGCCGCCCGCCGCTTCTTCAACAATGCGGTGAGCGAGTTCAATGCCGCGATCCAGGCTTTCCCGGCCGTGCTGTTCGCCCAGCAGATGGGTTTCGCGGCCAGGGAATTCTTCGATGTCGGAGCGGATGCGCGCACCACCATGGATGCCGCGCCACCGACCGTGAAGTTCTGACGGCGGGCCAGACGCCCATGCCGGGCCAGGCCTTCGGGCTCTACAGCCATATCCGCAACAACAGGATCCGGTCCGGCTTTCTGATCGCCGGATTGTTCCTGCTCGCCTATCTCATGACCTTCGGCGTGATCCTGGTGTTCCATGGGCTGAACGGCCTGCCCTATGGCGCCAACGTCAAGCTCGAGACCTTCCGGACGTTCCTCTGGGCCCTGCCCTTCGTGACGCTCGGCACGCTCGTCTGGGTGTTGATCGGCTACCGCTTCAACGTCGCCCTGGTCGGCACCATGTCGGGCGCAACCGGCGTCACCCGCGCGGACAATCCGAAACTCTACAAGATGCTGGAGAACCTCTGCATCTCGCGTGGCCTGACCATGCCCAAGCTCGCCATCGTCGAAAGCGACGCGCTGAATGCCTTTGCCAGCGGCGTCAACGACAAGCAGTTCACCATCACGGTGACCTCCGGGCTGATCAACACGCTCGACGACGCCGAGATCGAGGCGGTGCTGGCCCATGAACTGACCCATATCCGCAATGGCGACGTCAGGCTGATGATCATCGCGGTGGTGATCGCCGGCGTCCTCTCGCTGATCGGCGAGATCACCTTCCGCATGTTCACCAGCGGCGGCTTCCGGTCGTCCTCCTCGGACGACAGCCGCAAGGCCAATTTCGCGGCGGTCGCGATCGGCGTCGCGCTCATCGTGGTGTCGTGGTTCCTGGCGGTCGTGATCCGCCTGTCGCTGTCGCGCTCGCGCGAATATCTCGCCGATGCCGGCGCGGTGGAACTGACCAAGAACCCGGACGCGATGATCTCGGCGCTTCTGAAGATTTCCGGCCGCGCCGATATCGACGGCGTGCCGTCCGGGCTGATGGACATGTGTTTCGAGAACGATCCTGACGATATCAGCGACCTGTTCTCGACCCACCCCTCGATCACCAAGCGGGTCCAGGCCCTGGTCGACATGGCCGGCGGCCGGCTGCCGCAGGCCATGCCGCCGCATCCGCCGGCGATGCGCGACCGCCAGGACCTGCCGACCATGGTGCAGGATCGCGGCCCCTGGGGCGCCCGGCCGCGGGCCTGAGCGGCGGCCGGGAAACGGTGCCGCGAACCGCCTATTTGTCGCCGGGATAGGGCTGATGGCAGCAGGCGCAGAGCTTGTTGCCGTCGGGATCGCGGACATAGGCGCCGTAATAATGCGGGTGGTAATGCGGGCGCAGGCCGGGCGGGCCCTCGTCCTGGCCGCCATGGGCCAGGGCCGCACGGTAGAAGGCATCGACCGCCGCCCGGTCGAGCGCCAGGAAGCCCGGCATGACGCCATTGCCGGCGCGTGCCGGATTTTCGTCGAAGGGCCGCAGGATCCAATATTGCGGGCGCATCTCGCCTTGCGGCGCATAGCCCGACGATGCCGGGAAATCCCAGCGCCTGACAAAACCGAGCGCGCCCAGCGTCGCGTCGTAAAAGGCGCGCGAGCGCTCGATGTCATTGGTGCCGGCAGTCACGTGGCTATACATGCGGTTCTCCTGAGCGCCGGGGAGATTAGCCTGCCCGGCGAGTCCAGGCGATAGCCGGACCCGCTCATCTCATGTGCCGTCCCAGTCCAGCCCGATCCGCTCGCGCGAGAAACGATCCTTGAGCCAGGAGGCCGCCCGGCCGGGCTTGCGCTGCTTGTGCCAGATCAGCTCGAGGGCCACCGGCCAGTCGCTGTTGTCGAACTGCAGTTCCGGCGTGACCAGATGCGGACGGGTGGAGGAGGCGGCGATCACGTGATCGGACACGAAGGCCCAGCCGATGCCGTGCTTGACCAGTTCCAGGATCACCCAGTGGCTTTCCACCCACCAGACCTCGGCGGCGACCCGCAGGCGCATCTTCTCCTGACTGTCGGAACGGGTCGCCAGCATCAGCTGGCGGTGGCGCTTCAGCTCTTCCCAGGCGACGCGCGCGCGGGCGAGCGGATGATCGCGCGCGCAGACCAGTTGCAGCGGCACCCAGCCGATGGTGTGGAAGCCCAGCGCCGGCGGCAGCACCTCCTGGCGCCACATGATGCCGAGATCGGCGCTGCCATCGAGCACCATGCGGCTGACGTCCTCCATCAAGGGAAACAGGATCTCCAGCTCGACCGAGGGAAACTCGGCGGCGAAGGCCGCCATCAGCTCGCCGATCTTGCTTTCCGGATAGAGTTCGTCGAGCGCCAGCACCAGCCGTGCCTCGACGCCCTGCTCGAGGCTCGCCGCGACGCCAATGAAATGCTCGCGCCGCTCGATCACGACGCGCGCCTCGGCCAGCAGCCGCTCACCGGCGGCGGTCAGCTTCGGATAGCGGCCGGCGCGGCTGAACAGCTTCACCCCGAGATCGATCTCGAGATTGGCGACCTGGGTGCTCACCGCCGACTGGACGCGGCCGAGGCGGCGGGCGGCAGCCGAAAACGAGCCCGCCTCGGCGGCGGCGACGAAAGCCTCCATCTGCTCCAGGGAAATGCTCATCTATCTCCAATCCAGATGGTATCTAACTTGAGAATGCCGGATATCAAGATAGAAGACGCCGCATCAGTCATTCCTGCAAGAGCCCGTTTTCGTCATGCGCACGACCGCCGACCGTATCCGCCACACCATTCTGTTCGAACTCGTCAGCCTGGCCATCGTCCTGCCGGCCGGCAGCTGGCTGTTCGGCATCGGCCTGGAGCAGATGGGCGTCATCGGCGTCGGCAGCTCGATCGTCGCCACCATCTGGAACTATGTCTACAATCTCGGCTTCGATCACCTGATGCTGCGGCTGACCGGCCGGGTCGCCAAGAGCCTGCCGGTGCGTATCGCCCACGCCCTGCTGTTCGAAGCCGGACTGCTGCTGGTCCTGCTGCCGGCCATTGCCTGGTATCTCGGCATCAGCCTGATGGAGGCCTTCATCATGGATATCGCGATCGCCGGCTTCTACGTGGTCTATGCCTTCGTGTTCAACCTGGCCTATGACCGCGCCTTCCCGCTGCCGGTCAAGACGCCGGCCAAGGAACCGGCCAAGGAACTGGCCAAGGCACCGGCTTTCAGCGACGCGATGGCCTGATGCGACCCATCGCGGCTAACCCGCCTTGCGGGCGGCCGCGATGGCCTCGGCAAGCACGTCGGCATCGCCGATGTGATTGGCGAGCAACAGCACCAGCCGGGCATTGAGATCGGCGCTCTCGGTTTCCGACAACCCGCGATGCGCCTCGACCAGCAGGCGGAAGGCTGAATCCGGATCGGCAAAACGCGAGGCGGTGTCGAGTTGGGCCATCGAGGGCTCCCGAGGTCAGAGGCCGAGCGCACGGCGCCGGGCGGCAAGGATCGCCCGGGCATCGAAACTGCGCCAGCGGGCCGTCAGATGACCATCGGGGCGCAAGAGATAGGTCGAGCCGGGCCGGGCGTCGAAGCGGCTGGCGAACAGGCCTTCGGCATCGGTCAGGTCGGTGCCGATCACCATCAGGGTCACACCCGCGGGCGCCACCGGCGGCGCGTGGTCGTGGACCGTCAGCACGACGAAGCCGCCGCCGACGACCTCGGACAGGAACCCCCGCCGGCCGCCGGCAAGACCCAGCGGCACGTCGGGCGCCGGCGCGCCCAATCTCGCCGAGCCGCCCCAGGCTTCGACATCGGGCGTCGACAAGGCCGTATCATAGGTGGTGGCGGTCGACAGCCGGCCGGAATTGACCATGCGCTTGGCAAAGGCCGTGGTGCGCGCAAGCGCCAGCACGGCGTCGCGCAGGCGCTGCTCGCCCGGGCTCGGCGGCGCGATGAAATCGGTGGCGCGGGTCGAGTTCAGGATATTCTCGTCGGCCGCCGCGCCGCGCTCGGCGTCATAACTTTCGAGCAGGCCGGGGCCCGCTTCGCCATGGATCATGGCGCCGAGCTTCCAGGCGAGGTTTTCCGCGTCCTGCACGCCGGAATTGGCGCCGCGCGCGCCGAAGGGCGAGACCTGATGGGCGCTGTCGCCGGCAAAGATCACCCGGCCATGGACGAACTGGTCGAGCCGGCGGCATTGGAAAGTGTAGATCGACACCCATTCCAGGGTGAAATCGCCATGGCCGAGCATGCGCCTGATGCGCGGAATGACATGATCCGGCTGCCGCTCGATCTCGATATCGGCGTCGCGACCGAGCTGCAGGTCGATCCGCCAGACATCATCCGGCTGCTTGTGCAGGAGCGCCGACTGGCCGGCGTGGAACGGCGGCTGGAACCAGAACCAGCGTTCGGTCGGAAACGCCGCGGTCATCTTCACATCGGCGATCAGGAAGCGGTCGTCGAAGGCCTCGCCGGCGAAATCGAGCCCCATCAGCGTCCGCACCGGCGAGCGCGACCCGTCGCAGGCCACCACCCAGTCGGCCGCCAGCCGATAGTCGCCCTCAGGGGTCTCGATGGTCAGCGTCACGCCATCCGAATGCCGGCTGACGCCGGTGACCCGGTTGCGCCAGCGCAGGTCGATGAAATCTTCGAGTTCGCCGACGCGGGCGGCCAGCGCCGCCTCGACGTAATATTGCTGGATGTTGATGAAGGCCGGCATCTTGTGGCCGCCCTCGGGCAGCAGGTCGAAGTCGTAGAGTTCGCCCTCGCCAAGGAAAACCCGGCCGCGCTGCCAGGTGACGCCCTTGTCGACCAGGCCTTCACCGACGCCGAGCCGATCGAAGATTTCCAGGGTCCGCTTGGCAAAACAGATCGCACGGCTGCCCTCGCCGATCCGGTCGGAATCATCGAGCAGCACGACATTGAGGCCTTGAAGGGCGAGATCGACGGCAAGCGTCAGGCCGACCGGCCCCGCGCCGATCACCACGACCGGATGGCGCACGGGATCGGCCGCATCCTGGTCGGGGGAACGACGATAAGCGAATTGATAGCTGTGGGTGACCGGCTCGCCCGCCGTCTTCTGGTTCATGCGCGCCCGCGGATGGTTACAAATGCAACGACCGACGACCTTCATGCACCATGGCGCGGCCGGCCGTCCACTGTCGAGATGGCGAGCTTACCACTTGCTCGCAGGCCACGGCGCCCGCGGCTTCAGGACGACGCACGATCTTTCGGGCCCCGCAGCACGGCAATGGGCGCGGTCGCGCGAGCCCTCACATGACCGCCTCGGCCGCTTCCTCGATCAGGGCGACGATTTCGTCGGCATGCGACGCCAGGGAAGCATGGCTCGCCGGCAAGGTCATCGTCCTCCTGGGGTTCATGCGTTCCGCGAACCAGCGCTGGGTTTCCGGCGGGATCATGCGATCGTTCGCAGAAATCTGGTACCAGCTCGGCTTCACTTTCCATGCCGGCGGTCCAGACGCGTCATCGAAACAGCGGGCCGCGATCGGCTTCTGCGCCAGTGCCATGACCAGCGCCTCGGCCTTGTCGACATCCTGGCAGAAGCATTCGCGGAATCGGTCCGGGTCGAGCCAGAGGAACCCGTGTTGATCCGGACGAATGATGGCCGCTCCCGGCGGTGGTTCCCGCAGCGCGAAAATGCCGCCGGGGCTTTCGCCTTCGTCGGGGGCGAAGGCTGCAACATAGACCAGGCCCACGACATCAGGCAGGTGCCCCGCGCCCGTGATGACCATTCCGCCATAGGAGTGGCCGACGAGCAGGGTCGGGCCATCCCGGCTCCCAGCGAGCTTGGTCGTGCGCTCGATATCCTCGGCCAATGAGGTGAGCGGATTCTGCGCCGCCCAGACCCGATAGCCTCTGAAATGCAGCGGCGGAATGACGTGGCGCCAATGCGAGCCGTCGCCCCATGCGCCATGGACCAACAGAATATTCAGCTTGGTAGTCATCGTCGGCCTCCTGATCCGGCAACCTCACGATGCTGATTGAGCGGCCGGGCTCAACCAGGCCCCAGGGACGCCTGGCACCGACCTGAAGCCTTGATCCGGACCCCGGCCAGCCACGCGCATTTTAGCCGCCGGAGGGCGCGCTGTCAGAGCAATTTGATCAGCCTGGAAGGACGCTCGATCCAACACTGTGACCTGGCCGGCCCGCCCCGCCTCGGCGCCGACCGTCGGGGAAGGGTGAGCTCAGGACTGGCCGCGCGCGACCGCGCCGGCGGTCTTCAGGAACACGCTCAGGGCGCGCGACACCATGACGAAGGTGATCACCGCCAGAATCATTTCAAGCACATGGCCGCGGGTGATCAGAAATCGGTAGAAGCCGTAGGAAATGAAGGGCCAATGGTCCTGATAGGGCTTGAGCCCCCTCGCCCAGGGTTTCCTCAGGAACGCCTTGGCGGGAAGCCCGAGCTGGCTCGCCACATAGCGCGGCCAGAACGACAGGAGCCAGAGCGCCGCCGCGGCAAGCGCAACCCAGGCCAGAGCGGAAGTCAGCATGTCCATGACCACTGCCGGATCGGAACGAAACGGCTCATCCGCCGCTCGGCAGGCGCGGCGCCTCGGCACGCGGCGCCAGGACCGGCCCGATGACGCGCACCGGCCGGCGCTCGGTGTCGGTCGCCGTCTCGGTGGCGGCCGGCGGCTCGGCCGCCGGAGCCGCATTCGGGCCGGTGCCGCGAATGTCGGGCGGCTGGGGCGCCGACGGCGCCCTGACCGTGCCGTCGAGCCCGATGGTTGCCGGCAGCGAGCCGTCGCGGCCGCGGCTGCGCTCGGTGCGGGTCTGCCGTTCGGCGTCGCGGCGCGCCCGTTGCTCGGCGGCGATCTCGTCGCGCACGGTGGCGCGCTGGGCGACCGGCAGCGACAGGAGGCGCGCCTGTTCGGCCGAGACCACCTGGTCGCCGGAGCGCAATGTCGGGTCGACCCGGTTGGCGAAGGTCTCCGCCCAGGAGCCGTTGGGCGGCCGGCAGGTGCAGGCGGAATCGAAACGGGTGCGGAAGCGCAGCGCGTTGGGCAGCGACGAATAGGACCGGCCGGTCGACGAGACCGCGTTCTCGATCCGGTCGTCGCGCATGCGGAACAGCGCCACTTCGGTACCCGGGCATTGGACCTGGCACATTTCCTCGTCGTCCAGGCCGGAGCCCGGCCGGGGCGAGGAGGTCATCGGGAAGAAGGCGCCGTCGCACAGGCGCACGCAGACCGCCCGGTAACCGACGCCGCGCGGCCGCTGCTCGCCGTCCTCGCCGAGCGGCGCCAGCGGCCGGTCGGAGGGCGGCGTTTCGATCATTGCCGGATCCTGGCGCGCCGGTTCGCGCCGGCCGCCGCCGAACAATTGTTCGATGAAGCCGCCGAAACCACCCTGGCCCGGCGCCTGATAGGCGGCCTGCGGCCGGTCGGCATCCGGCGTCTGGGCGCGCCGGTAGATCTGCCGCTCGGGCGTCTCGTCGGAGAAGAAGCCGCCGCGCGAAGGCGCCGCCGCCTGGCGCACGCCGCCGCGGCAGCCATTGGCGTCGAAAGCCGCCATCAGACGGGCGCGCTGCGGGCCGTTGCCGCCACCGCCGCCGCCGCCCTGCGCGTCCAACTGAGCCAGGTTGGCCTGCATCCGGCCAATATGCTGGCTGAGCGCGGCGCATTGGCCGCTCTGGAAGAAGCCGCCGCAGCCGGCGGCCTGATATTGCCGCTGGGCATTGGCAATCTCGCCGCGCTGGCGGCCGGCCAGAGCCGCGAAACGCCGGTTGCCGCCGCCGGAAGGAGCACTGTCGAGACGGGCGAGCTGGCTCTGGATCTGCTGGCAGACGGCCGGCATCTGGGCCTGCGCCGCCCCGGGCCACGTCATCAGCGCCGCGACACCGAGCGTCGCGAGCCAAATGCCCGCCGACCTCCTCACTCCCGCTTCGCTCGACACGGTCTGCACCTTAAGCATGGTCGCTCGATGAATTTTACGCCCGCTGGCGGTCTAGCTGCTTCATCAAGCCTTGTCATGGTCAACAGAGGGTAAAAACTAAGGCAATTTCATGTGATGCAGAAGAACAACATTTCAAATTGACTGTTGCTTCGTGCCGCATTGCAGCACTGCCTTGACTTCAGGGAAGCCGCGCCGGAGCATCGGCCCCGATCCTGACATCGAGGCTGCCATGACGACACTGCCGAACAAGAAGCTCACCGGTTCCTTCGTGGCTCTGGTCACGCCCTTCGACAAGACCGGACAGGTGGATTTCGGCGCCTTCCGGGAGCTGCTCGGCTTCCATGAGCGCAACGGCACCGGCGCCATCCTGATCATGGGCTCGACCGGCGAGACCTCGCTGCTGTCGCCCGAAGAGAAGAAGGCGATCATCGTCGAGACCGCCAAGATGAAGACCGCCGGCATGCCGCTGTTCTACGGCTGCACCGGCAACAATACCGACACCACCATCGCCAATGTGAATTTCGCCCGCGACCATGGCGCCGACGGCGCGATCCTGGCGGCGCCCGCCTATATCTGCGCGTCGGAAGGCGACATCGAGCGCTTCTTCCTCGACGTCGCCGACGCGACCAGTCTGCCGCTCGGCATCTACAACAATCCGCCGCGGGTGAAGACCGACCTGCACTGGGACAACCTGATCCGCATCTTCAAGCACCCGAACTATGTGGTGCACAAGGAATCGACCACCCGCGTCGGCCAGGTGGCCCAGGTGCTGGCGGCCCGCACCGACGTCTCGGTGATGTGCTGCGACAGCCCCAATCTCGGCCTCGTCGTGCCGACCATGAGCCTCGGCGGCCACGGCACGGCCAACATGACCGGCAATCTGGCGCCGGCCGAACTCGCCACCATTTCCAAGCCCTGGACGGGTTATGCCGAAGCCGAGGGTTTCAAGAACGCTTATCTCGGCCTGTTGCCGCTGCTCCACTACACCTATTCGGCGATCAATCCGGTGGCGGTGAAATCGCTGATGAAGGCGGTCGGGCTGCCGGTCGGCGATCTCCGCCGGCCGCTGACCAATCTGGAGGGCGAGGCGCTGGCCAAGGGCGTCCGCATCATTCAGGAGCTCGGGCTCGACAAGCGCTACGCCTACAAGATCCAGCCGCTTTCGGCGATCGCGGCCTGAGGATCTGGGACCGATGGACCGTCGTGATTTCCTGAAGATTGCCGGCGCCGGCGCCCTTGCCCTGCCCGGCTCCGCGCAGGCCCAGGCCTATCCGTCGCGCGGCGTCACCATGGTGGTGCCGCATGCCGCCGGCGGGCCGGTCGACGTGGTCGCCCGCCTGGTCGCCCAGGGGCTCGACGGCGAGTTGAAACAGGGCTTCGTGGTGGAAAACCGCGCCGGCGCCTCGGGCGTCGTCGGCGCCAACTATGTCACCAAGCAGCCGGCCGACGGCTACACGCTCTATTTCAACGCCTCGATCCACATCGTGAACCCGTTGACCCGCAAGGAGCCGGCCGGCTTCGACGTGATCAAGGACTTCACGCCGATCTACAAGGTCGCCCGCGGCCCGGTGGTGTTCTCGGTACCGCCCTCGCTCGGCGTCGATACGCTGGCCCAGTTCATCGCCAAGGCCAAGGCCGAGCCGGCCAAGATGAATTTCGCCATCTCCGGCTTCGGTTCGGCCGGACACATGATGACCGAGCTGTTCCGGCTGCGCTCCGGCGTGCAATTGCCCTTCGTGCTCTATCGCGGCGGCGGACCGGCGGTGAACGACCTGATCGCCGGCCATGTCTCGGCCTTCATCGATCCGATCCTGTCGGCCTTGCCGCAGATCCGCGGCGGCCGGGTCAAGGCGCTGGCGATCGGCTCCAAGACGCGCTCGCCGCACCTGCCGGATGTACCGACCTTCGCCGAACTCGGCTATCCGGGCCTCGATCTCGAGACCTGGTACGGCGTCTGGGGGCCGGCCGGACTGCCGGCGCCGGTCGTCGCGACGCTCGAAGGCGCCATTGCCAAGGTGGTGGCGAGCGAGGGTTTCAAATCGCGGCTCGGCGATCTCGGCTTCGAACCCGAGAATCTCGGTTCGCAAGCCTTCGCCGCGTTCATCTCGGCCGAATATGCCCGCTATGTCGCGCTGGTCGCCGAGGCCAAGATCGAACCGCAATGACATCGCGGCGCAATAACCGTCGATCCATTCGGATCATTCCGGAGGATATGAAACATCTGTTTCATTCCTCATGAGGCCTGCTAGGCTCCGCCTCCATGGACGAGGCAAGGCTGACCGCAGATCTGACCGAGGGCTTCGACGGCCTGCCGCCGCAATTGCAGTCGGCGGCGCGCTGGGTGCTGGATCATCCGGCCGATGTGGCGCTGCTGACCACCCGCGAACAGGCCAAGCGCGCCGGCCTGACGCCGGCGACGCTGACCCGACTCGCCCAGCGGCTCGGCCTTGCCGGTTATGACGCCTTGCGCCAGGCCTTCGCGGCTTCGATCCGCGAACGGCCGGACAGCTTTCACGGCCGCGCCGCCGAGCTGATCTCGCGCCATGTCGACACCGGCGACGCGGCTTTGATCACCGACATGTTCGGCACGCTCGACGTGCATCTGAAAGCGCTGGCGGGTGCGGATTCGGCGGCCCGGCTGGCGCGCGCCGCCGACCTGATCGCCGGCGCCGAGCGGGTGTTCTGCTTCGGTCTCAGGTCGGCTTTCCCCGCGGCCTTCATGTTCGATTACATTCGCGCGCTGGTCGGCTCGGTTTCGGTGCTGGCCGACGGCGCCGGCGGCCGCGGCGTCGATGCGCTGCGCGGCATCGGGCCGGGCGACATCCTGTTCGCGGTGACCGTGAAACCCTATACCCGGCTGACCCTGCAGGCCGCCGAATTCGCGCGGGCGCAAGGCGCGACCATCGTCGCCCTGACCGACAGCGCGCTGTCGCCGCTCGCCAAGCTCGCCGGGGCCGTCGTGCTGGTGCGCACGGAGACGCCGAGCTTCTTCCACACCATGACGCCGGCCTTCGCCGCGGTCGAATGCCTGGCGGCGCTGGTTGCCGCCCGCCAGGGCGACAAGGCGCTTGAAGCCCTGGCCGGCAGCGAGAGCCAGCTCGCCGCCTTCGACACCTATCTCAACCCCCGCCAGCAGAGACCGAGCCGCCGATGACCAAGGTTCTGCACCGCGCCCTCGCGCAAGACTATCCCGTCGCGGCCTCGGGCCGCGGCGTGACCATCACCGACGCGCAAGGCCGCGACTATATCGACGCCTCGGGCGGCGCCGCGGTGTCCTGCCTCGGCCATGCGCATCCGGACGTGCTGGCCGCCATGCATGCCCAGCTCGACAGGCTCGCTTATGCCCATACCAGCTTCTTCACCACCGCGGTGGCCGAGGAGCTGGGTGCGACGCTGGTGACCGATGCGCCGCCCGGCATCAGCCATGTCTATTTCGTCTCCGGCGGCTCGGAGGCGATCGAGGCCGCGATGAAAATGGCGCGGCAATATTTCGTCGAGCGTGGCGAACCGCAGCGCACCCGCTTCATTGGCCGCAAGCAGAGCTATCACGGCAATACGCTCGGCGCGCTCGCCATTGGCGGCAATGAATGGCGGCGCCGGCAGTTCGAGCCGCTGCTGATCGAGACGCACCATGTCTCCGCCTGTTTCGACTATCACGGCCGGCGGGCCGACGAGAGCCCCGGGGCCTATGGCGAAAGGCTCGCCCGGGAGCTTGCGGCCGAGATCGACCGGCTCGGGCCTGAGACGGTCATCGCCTTCGTCGCCGAGACGGTGGGCGGCGCCACCTCCGGCGCGATCACGCCGGTGCCGGGCTATTTCCGCCAAGTCCGCGAGATCTGCGACCGGCACGGCATCCTCTTGATCCTGGACGAGGTGATGTGCGGCATGGGCCGCACCGGCACGCTGCACGCCTGCGAGCAGGAGGGTATCGCGCCGGACCTGATGACCATCGCCAAGGGGCTCGGCGGCGGCTATGCGCCGATCGGCGCCGTGCTGGTCGCCGGCCATGTCTATGACGCCTTCGCCAAGGGCTCCGGCCTGTTCCAGCACGGCCACACCTATCTCGGCCATCCCCTGGCGGCGGCCGCGGCGCTGGCCGTGCAGAGGGTGATCAAGCGCGACCGGCTCCTGGACAATGTGACGGCGCAGGGCGCCCATCTGAGCCGCCGGCTGACCGAGCGCTTCGGCAATCACCACCATGTCGGCGACATCCGGGGCCGCGGCCTGTTCCAGGCCATCGAACTGGTCGCCGACCGCGGCGCCAAGGCGCCGTTCGACCCTAAGCTGAAGCTGCACGCCCGGATCAAGCGCGAGGCGATGGCGCGCGGCCTGCTGGTCTACCCGATGGGCGGCACCATCGACGGCGCGCGCGGCGATCATGTGCTGATCGCGCCCCCCTTCATCGTCGACAGCGACACTGTCGATGTGATCGTCGAACGGCTCGCAGAAGCCGTCGACGCGGCCCTGTCGGGCCTCGGCTGAGCGACTTCCAGAGGAGAAGACCGATGATGAGCAAGACAATCAGATACCGTCTCGGCGCGCTGGCGCTGGGGCTCGCCGGCCTGTTCGCGGGGCCTGCCGAGGCGCAGAACGCCAATGTGCTGGAGCGGGCGAAGCAGCGCGGCTATCTCACCTGCGGCATCCATACCGGCCTGCCCGGCTTCGGCTATCAGGACGACCAGCAGCAGTGGCGCGGCCTCGATGTCGATCTCTGCCGGGCGGTGGCGGCGGCGATCTTCGACGACCCGACCAAGATCCGCTTCGTCCAGACGACGACGCAGACCCGCTTCATCGTGGTGCAGACCGGCGATGTCGACATGCTCTCACGCAACGCCACCTATACGATGGCCCGCGACACGGCGATGGGCATGGCCTGGCCGGTGATCAACTTCTTCGACGGCCAGGGCTTCATGGTTCGCCGGGCGCTGAACGTCGCCACCGTCAAGGGCCTGTCGGGCGCCACCATCTGCGTCACCCAGGGCACCACGACCGAGCTCAACCTCGCCGACTATTTCCGCGCCAACAACCTTCGCTACGAGGTGGTCAGCTTCAAGACCAACGAAGAGGGCGTGAAGGCTTTCGAAGCCGGCCGCTGCGACAGCTTCACCACCGACTCGTCCGGGCTTGCCGCCGAGCGGCTGAAATTCGCCAATCCGAACGACTTCGTCATCCTGCCCGAACTGATCTCGCGCGAACCGCTCGGACCGGCGGTCCGCCGCGGCGACGAGAATTTCAGCGCCATCGTGCGCTGGGCCCATTACGCCATGCTGAATGCCGAAGATCTCGGCGTGACCCGCGCCAATGTCGAGGAGCTCGCCAAAACGACGCAGAACCCGGAAATCCGCCGCCTGCTCGGCCTCGACGGCAAATATGGCGAGGGCATGGGGCTCGGCAATGACTGGGCCTACCGGATCATTCGCCATATCGGCAATTACGGCGAAGCCTTCGAGCGCAATGTCGGCGCGGGCTCCCGCCTCGGCCTGCCGCGCGGCCTGAACGCGCTCTGGTCGAAAGGCGGCCAGCAATATCCCTACCCGATCCGCTAGGGCCGCGGCGGGGTGGCGGTGCGGATCGGACCGCCGCCCCACCCTGCCCGGCACCAAGGCCGCGGTGCGGATAAGTCGCTTCCGCCGCCGCTGCATTCTTGACACCCCGGCCCGGGAGCCGCTAGGAACGCGGCTCCCCACGGTGGGGCGCGTAGCTCAGCGGGAGAGCACTCCCTTCACACGGGAGGGGTCACAGGTTCAATCCCTGTCGCGCCCACCATTCCAATCCTGAAACATATCGGTTTGCGGCACGTCTCGGGCGACCGTGGCGAACCGGCAGCACTCATTCCTCGCCCAGCCGAGCTCCTGCCAGAGCCCTGGTGGCAACGGATTCGGCAATTTGCTGCGTTCGATCCGCTTCCGCATGACACTTGGCTGGTCGGCGCCGTTCTTTCTCCAGGAGAAAAAGGCGCCGCGCATCCGGAAGGACACGCGGCGCCAGGTCAGGGGAGGAAACGGCATGCACTGCACTGATGCTGTCACGGCGGGCGGGGCCGGTTGCCCTCCAGGATCTGCCTGATCACCCGGATATCGCCCTGGATGGTGGCGATGGTGTCACGGTCGCGCTCGGTTCGGTCCTCGATGCGTTTGACCCGCTCGATGATCCTGACGTCCTCGGCCTTCAGGTCGCGGACGTCGGCCTGCAGCCACAGCCCGGCCGCGCCGACCATGCAGAGCGTCGCCAGGATCGACCAGATGTTGATCTCCGGGTTGATCCGCACCGGCCTCATCGGGCCTTGCCGAATTTCAGCGCCGGCAGGACCTCCTTCACGGTATGGCCGCCGTGGAAGACGATCAGCCAGACCGTGGTGACGGTGCCCCAGGCGCCGATCAGTTCGGTCAAGGGCACCAGCGGCCTGACGCCCCAATTGCCGCCGAAGATGCCGGTGAGCCCGATCACCGACCAGCCGCCCCAGACGATCACCTGGATGGCGATGCGCATGGCCTGCCAGGCGGTGAAGCCCCGGGCGATCTCGGCGGCCTGAGCATCACTCGCCCGCTGCGCCTCGGCCTGCCAGACCTTCACGATCTCGCCGGCGCGGGCTTCCGTCGCGGCGAGCTTGGCGGCCGCGCCCGGATCCCTGTCGATGGCCATGCCGACGGCTTCCGGCGTGGCATCCGTGCCGAGGCTTTCGGCCACCGCCTCGAGCGCCTTGCCGGCGAGCGACCCGGCAATGGCGCCGGCCGGGCCGCCAATGGCGGTGCCGATGAAGCCGCCAATGACCGGTGCGCCGGCGGCGGCGATCTTTCGCGCGATGTCGTCGAAAGCGCTCATGCCCCCGCCCCCTGTGCTGCATTGGCCCTGAACGCCCGGGCCTGCCGGCCTTTCGACCAGGCCCGCCCGGCGAGGACAACGAAGGCCCCGCCGAAGACCAGGGCGAGGACGATGCCGGCCGCGATGGGCGAGCCATCGGCCGATGTCTCGGCTTTCGGCGCGACGGTCGTGGCCGTGCCGGCCGTGCCGGCGGTTGCCGCGCCCCCTGCCCCGGCGGCCGCCCGGGTGGCCGCGCGCTTGCCCTGCGTCGCGCGGGTGGTGATCTCGTTGACCGCCGCGCTCGCCGGCTGGCCTGATAGCGCCGCCTTGGCGCGGATCAGCCTGGCCTCACGATCGGCCAGGCCGTTGAAACCGCCATTGATCCGCCGGGTGATGCAGCGCAGGTCGTCGCGGTCGGCATGGGCGCTCAAAGCCCGGTCGTTCCAATAGGCCAGCGCGGTCGCCGTCGAATTGGCCGGCAGCGCCGCCGCCTCCGGCAAGCCCTCCAGGTTGACGCCGATCTTCGCGCCGAAGCTGCGGTAATTCGCCCGGCCGGTGAGCTGGAAGATGCCGCGGCCACGATAGCGCGCGCCGTCGCCGGCCTGGACATTGCCGAGGTCGCGCCGGCCGTCATAACGCCGGAAATAGGCCGCGTCGCCATATTCGACCAGGGTGCGGAAACCGTCGGTCTCATGGGCCGCCTGGGCCAGGAAATGCGCGGCGCGTGCCGGCGACGTGATGCCGCCGGCGGGAAAGCCGGCGGTCAAAGCCGGCGCGAGATGGAGGATGATGTCCGACCGCGCATCCGGCGCGATCCGGCGCAACGTCGCGGCGGTCACCGTGATCGTCATGGCTTGGTCTCTCGGTTGTGGATTTGTCGGGACGTGTCGACCGCGAAGACCAGCAGCGCGACCAACACGAAAAGCCCCGCCGCGGTCACGGCGAGGTCGGCAAGGTTGATTGTCATGGGTGGATCAGGTCAGGCCGGCGGTGCGTAAGCCAGCTCGCCGCGATAGACGAGCCAGCGGGCGTGGTTGAGCAGGCGGTCGAATTGATCGAGGCGCAGACCGTGTCGGATGAACGTGGTGCCGTCCTCGGTCACCTCGTCCTCGCAATAGGCGGCGATGCGGGTCGGATCGACGCCGCGCGCGAGGCACGCATCACGGAAACCTTGCGCCGTCGGGCCGAAATGTATGCGCGCAGCGTCTTCGCCCTTCAGCTCGATCGCGGCCAACCACTGATACGCGACCATTTCGGTGTCGAGCGCGGCGCGAAGAAGGTCGTCATCGGCTGGTCCGAGCGCCTTCTTTTCCGCGGCGTCCGAGGTATTGATAATACTCGTGCCGGCGAACAGTTCTTTGAGCCGGAACGATGCTGAACCGAAATTTTGGGTGTTATCGGCGCCTGGTGTGATGTGACCGCTGGGATCGATGGAGAGCCGATCGGCCATTGCGCCGCCGGGAACGGTCGTCTGGATCGTATATGTTCCCTGATAGTTCGAAAAATCATTACTTCCGACCTTATGGAGCACGCCAGACAGCGGCCGCCGGACGACGGAAGCGCCGCCGGTGGTCAGGTAGTGATATGTGGCGAGCTGGAACCCCGTCGGGTTGAGTACGCTAAGCGATGTGAGAGCTGCCGACCCGGCATTTACGGTGAACCGCCCATCAGGCGCCGCGGTGACAACGCCGACATTGCCGGAGCCGTCCTCCGATATTTGCGACTGGCCCTGCTGGCCAGCCGTACCGGTGTAGCGAGCGAGCAGGCCTACGGTTGTGGCAGCGGGCAAGCTCAGGGCCGTGCGGATGCCGGCGGCCGTGGTTGCGCCTGTGCCGCCCTGGGCAATCGACAACGCCGTCGTCAGGCCGCCGAGTGCCGTGATGTCGCCATTGGCGCCCGACGCTGCGGCGCCTAGCCCAGTGCGCGCAGTTGCCTGGGTGTTCCCCCCGGTGCCGCCCTGGCCGACCGATAGAGCTGTTGTCAGGCCTGCAAGCGATGTGATGTCGCTGTTTGCCCCGGCCAGCGCATTGCCGGGTTGCCAAACACCGGCGGCATCGTAGAGAAAACTCTGCCGCGTGCTGACCACGATCGCCTTATCGCCGGGCAACGGATCAAAGAACGTCCAGGATGCGGCGGCGAAGGCGGCATATTTCTTATCCTTGCCGGCAAAGACACCGGTTCCACCCGTCGCAACGAGCCAGACCTGGCCGTCGGCAGGGGACCCGGGTGGCGTCGCGGTGTGGGCTTGGATGCCCATCATCCGCCGCTGACCGTCAATCGGCGCATAGGTCAGCGCGGTGTTGATGCCGGTAGCAAGGTCGGTGTGCGCGGCATTGCCGTCAGATGGCGAAATGACCGTGCCTGAGGCGGCATTGGTGAAGCTGTTCGAGACGATCGCGTAGGAGCGACCAGCGGGACCGACGGAAACCGGCATGGCGCGACCTCAGGTCTTGATGATTTTCGGGATGAACAGCGTTGGCTGCACGTTGTTGTGCGCGAACCCTGACCCGGCCGAGGCCGTCGTGAACGTCTGGGACGGGTATGGGATCGGATCGATCGCGCCGGTCCGTGTCGGCAACGCCGAGGAATCGACAGGCTGCCCGCGGCCGATCCTGAATTCGGGGCTGCCAGGCGCCGCAAAATCCAGAGCCCGAGTGAGCGTATAGGTCGGCGTGAACGGCGGGGCGCCGTCAGTGGAACCGATATGGACGTGCGGTCCGGTCTCGGCTCCGGTCAGTTGGTGGGTAGCGGCGCCAAACCTGCCCCCGACTGTTGTGGCGGCGGCGCCCGCAGCGGTCATGCGATTGGCGTTGTTTCCGCCCATGTTATCCGGCGCGGCCGTGATGCTGCCGCGGCTGTCTGGCAGGCGGAATTCCGTGCCGAGCTCGCCGCCAGTGTTGTGCAGCACACCGATCGCTGCGAACAGCGCCGGATAGGTCGCGCGAAGTAGGACTTGCCCGGCTGCGAACAGCCATCCAGTCGGCGGCGTAGCGCCGGCATAGTCGATCATCATTCCGGGCTGGAATGCGCCTGGGCTGTTGAGAGTGCCGGTCACCGTGAGATCGGGGACGATCATCGGCAGGAACGACTGCACGTCCGTCGCCGAGGCCGAAATCCCCGCCACGCCGCCTTTGACCAGTGCCGTGCGACCGGACACCGTCGCGATGCCGCTTGAGACGTCGCCGGCAAAGGCCGCGCCCGGCGCCGCGGCGGAACCGGGAACCACCAGCAGCGGCCCGGTCATCGGCCTGACCCCGTTGATCGGCATGGAGGCTGAAATCTCGGCGCCGAGATCCGACAGCCGCGTCTCCATGGCGGTGGCATCGGCCAGCGTATTCGGCGCGACCGTGGTGCCCGGCGGGGGCGAATAGATGCCGGATCCGTTGCGGGGCATGACGCTTCTCCAAAAGAAAAGGCCCCGCCAGAGAGGCAGGGCCGAATGGGATTTGCTTTGGGGCTGAGAGGTCTCCGCGACGTCCCATCCGCCGTGACCCCGCGGTCACCGGCGCCGATCAGTCGCTGCGGCCGGGCAAGGCCATTCTAAGTGTTTAGTCCCGGCATTTGATGGAGTGGATCGAGCCTGAATCGTTGAGGCTCTGTTGTCCAGAGTTTGCAGATGAATTCGTAGGGTGTGAGGCCCTTGAGGGTCTTCAGCCTCCGCCCGAAATTGTAGGCGCTGACGAAGTCGGCGAGATGCGCTTCGAACTGCCGGTGGCTGTCGTAGTGGTAACGCTTGACGGTGGCTTCTTTGATGGTGCGGTTCATGCGCTCGACCTGGCCGTTCGTCCAAGGGTGCTTCACCTTGGTGAGGCGGTGCTCGATGCCGTTCTCCTGGCAGCGCATGCCGAACATGTGCGTCACGTAGCGCGCCGTCGGACCATCGGCATACCGTGGCGGGAAGGTGAACTGGATGCCGTTGTCGGTGAGAACGGTATGGATCTTGTAGGGGACGGCCTCGATCAAGGCCGAGAGGAAGGCTGACGCGGAGGTCCGCCCCGTCTTCCTGACGATCTGTACGACGGCGAATTTGCTCGTGCGATCGATGGCGACATAGAGGTACAGCTTGCCCTCAGCGGTCTGCACCTCGGCGATATCGATGTGGAAGAAGCCGATCGGATAGGATTTGAACTTCGTCTTCGCCGGCTTCTCGCCTTCGACCTCGGGCAGGCGGCTGATCCCGTGACGCTGCAGGCAGCGGTGCAGGGATGACCGCGTCAGCGTCGGGATCGTCGGCTGTAGCGCATAGAGGCAGTCGTCGAGCGGCAGCAAAGTATGCTTCCGGAAGGCGACGATCACGGCCTCTTCCTCAATCGTCAGCACTGTCGAAGTCGGGTTCTTCGGCCCGGTCGGCACATCGGTCACCGAGGTCCGCTTCTTCCACTTCGCGACCGTCTTCTGGTTAATCCCGTAGCGCTTAGACAGAGCCCTCAGGCTCTCTTGACTATGTTGTATCGCTCGACGGACCGCCTCAGTCGTCGTGGCGCTCCCGTGGAGAACCTGGCCCATAGCGCGTCCCTCGATTCCTGCATCGAGATTGCACCATCAAAGCCCGGGATCAAACACTTTAGTAGAGGTCATAAGGCGACAGTCCACGCCGCCGCATCTCCATCTCCTCGTCGGGCGTCGGACGGGGCTGCTCCTGCCATTGCCCGTCATAGGCGCCGGGTCGGCCCGGTCCTGGCGCCGGATATTGCGGCAGCAGATCAAGCGGCGGGCCGACAGCCTCCTGGGGGGCCGGCGGCGCCACCTGCGGCGACCAGGATCCCGGCTGTCCCATCTGGCCTTGCAGACCGCTCCAGGCGTCCGCCAGCGGGAAGGTGCCGAAAGCCGGCCGGCCGCGCATGCGCTCGACGTCCTCATAGGACGCGCCGGTATCGGAACCCGGGACATCGCCAGGCCGCGGACCCGTTTGCATCGGCGCCGGCGCGGCGCCTTGCTGCCGCGCCGTCTCGGGCTGCCATGGATAGCGCCACATCTCTCCGCGCTGGATCTGCTCGAACACGGGGCGCCGTTGCATGCGCTGAGTATCGGCGAATGCGGCATCGATATTGGGAGCGGTCAGGTCGGATAGGGTGCGCGGCGGAGCGCCGTCCGGGCGAGGCTGCGGCAGAGGTGCAGCGGTCCAACCTGCTGCTGCCTGCTGCTGTTCCCTCTGGGACGGGAGGTCACTTGCCGCCGCGTCGGTCGCCGTCGCGGACTGACGATATCGCGAGAGACTATCGTTGTAGGTCGAAATATGGCGACGAGCACTAGAGCCAAAGGCCTCCCAGGTAGGGGCCAACGCACTGACGATCTCCGGCGTGAGCCCGCCTTGCTGGAGATCGGTATCAAGGTTGCGACCGGTGCGGCTTCGATAGTCCTGCGTCGCCAACAGCCAGGCGCGTCGGTCCTGATTGGCTGGAGAAAAGTCGCCTCCGCCCAAGCCATTCCATGTCGTGCGCGTGAACTGATACCGACCGGCTGCCGAAGAGCGGCGGCCATCTGGGCGGACCTCGAAGATGCTGGGATGCTGATCGTACCCATCGAACGTTGCGCCGCCACGTGGCGTATAACGAACATTGTAACGACCGGCACTTTCGCCGCCGGCGATGGCATTCAGAAGCGCGCGCTGATGTGGCGGCATATCGGAGGCCACCGGATCGCCGATGTTCGAGGCAGATGACGTCCCCCCGCGCCGCCGCGCGGATGTGGCGTTCGCCGCCGGGTTGACCTCCTGCATGTTCATCATGTCACCGGGACCGGCCGACTGCATGCGATCCAATTCCGCCGGCCGCTGCCGTGGCACCGGCGCGTAAGCCGGCGCGCCCGGCGCCTCGGCCGGGCTCGCGCCGGTCAGCAGCAGAGGCGATCCCACCGGCCCGCCCGGAGCCGACGTCATCGCCGCATTCTGGAGGTAAGGCGACGGATCGCGACCGTCAGGCCGCGCGGCCGCATCGCGGTACAGGTCGCGCAGGCCAACGGCACCTTGCGCAAGCCGGGCGAGGCCCTGCATCCAATGGCCGACCGGCTGTGTGCTCATGCCGTTGCGCATCAGGAGCTCGGCCAGCGCCCGCCGCTTGGCCTTGGCGCCTTCGGTTGTCCGGGAATTGCTGTCGCGGATGAAACGTTCAACCATGATCCTGCTCCTTGATGGGATTGCGCTTGCCGGCACGTCGAGCCGCCCGCTTCACCGGCGCCGGCCTGGTGGCACTCTGGTAGTCGACCGCCATCAGGCCGTTTTCCATGGTGGCGACGGCTTCGGGGTTGAGTTTCCGCACGTCCTCGGCCATCAGGCCGATCTCCGGCGGGCCGCCGTCCTGGTAGCGGTAACGATAGACGGTGAGGCCGTTGTCGAGCTCGCCGACGCGGGCGACGTCGCGCTTCAAACGCCGGTCGGACGGCTTGAACAGGCCAAGCCCGGCGCCGGCCAGGCCGAACAGCCCGCCCATCATGGCGTTGTTGGACTGGTTCTGGGCGTTCCAGGCCGCCATGTCCGACTGGTGCTTGGCATTGACCATGCCGGCATAGTCGGTGTTGGCGACGTTCGACTGCGGCGTGCCGACAAAGCTCGGCTGCTTCACTTGGCTGCCGGACATCAGAGCCGAAATTTCGTTCAGCGGCTGGTTTCGCTCGGTGAGCAGTTCCTGAAACGCCTGATTGCGGCCGGTCAGCAGAAGCTGATTGTTGGCGTCGTTCTTCGACTGGTTGAAGCCGCGCATTTCAGCCTCGAACGCGGCGGACCCCGGCTGAATGCCCTGATTGGCCAGCCGGGTGCGCAAGGCGTCTTCCTGCTGTGCCTGCAGGGGGTCGAGGCGGGCGCGCGCCAGCTGGTTGAGCCGGCCTTCGATCGCGTTGTTGTCGGCCGAGAACGGTGTGTTCAGGAGGCTGCCGATCTTGGCCGACTGGGTCGCTCCGATATCGGCGACGTTCTGCTGGGTCCGCTTGGTGGTGTCGTAGATCTTCTGGTTGGCACCGGAGAGCGCCTGGGTCGCCTCGTAGCGCGGCGTGCCGTCGGCCCAGGTGCCGATCTGCCTGTAGCTCAGCGATCCATCGGGCGTGACCTGGTTGGCGGCGTTCAGCCCATATTGGGTGATCGCGGTTTCCCGGTTCATCTGGGTCTGGGCCGCCGCGGTCTCCTTCGGATCCGGCGGGGTCGGCGGGCTAGGCGTTGAAACCATCGGGCCAGTCCTCTCTCAAGATTCCGAAGACCAGCGCATCGGCGCCGTCGTCGTAATAGTTGCGTTTGCGCCCCTCACGGACCGCGCCGAGCCGCGGCGCAATGCGGATGACGGCGCGGTTCGAGGTGCTTGTCAGCATGGTCATGCGGGCGCAGCCGAGTTCGCCGAAGGCATAGGTCCCAACCCGGACCAGGAAGGCGCGCGGCCAGGCCAATGTCCGGCAGGCCGCCACCGACACCTCGATGTCGCGGCCGGTGAAACCGCAGAACACCGCGCCGCCGACCAGCTCGCCGTCCCGCGCCAGCGCCAGCGCCGTGGCGCCTTGGGGAAAGGCCACGCCGAGCCGGCCGGCCACCCACTGGACAGCCGGCTCACCAGTCTCGATCGTCCAAGTCATGGCGTCGTCCAAGTCATGGCGTCGTCGCGTCGTCACAACGTCGCGCCGGCCTCGACGCTGACATCGAAGCGCAGCAGCTTGAAATTCGCCTCCAGCGCCGGCGAGCCGTCATAGATATTGAGCCGGAACGCCGGGGCCAGCGCCCTGCCCGCCCCGAATACCGATTGGGTGTAGTCGCTCACCGTCACCGCCCCGCCCCAGACCCGCTGGTTCCATTGGCCCTGGCTCCAGGCCAGGCTGCCCGAGGACAGGCCGATGCCGGAGCCGCGGCCCCAGGTCGACTGGCCCCATTTCGAAACGCCCCAGGTGCCGAAGACGCCAATGGCATTCTCCAGCTCGTATTCCTCGAAGGTCGGCGCGAGATCGTAGTCGGCGGCGACCGCCAGATAGGGTCGGATATCCGGCCGGCCGCGATAGGTGGCGCGCAGCACGCTGGCAATCTTGTAGCTGTTGGGGTCGCCGAGATCGGTGAAGGCCGAAAGGCCGTTGCACCGGATCACCATGGTGTCGTCGATGCTGCCGCGCTCGGCTTCATAGACCGTGCCGTTGGCGCCGCCGAAATAGAGCTTGTCGTCATGCTCGACGAAACAGGCCGCCTGGATGCCGCGATATTCGCACCAGGCCCCGTGCAATGTGTTCATCACGAATTGCCTGGTCACCCCGGTCGCCGCATGCGGCACATTGACGAAAATCTTGTTGCCGCGGGCAAAGCCGATGGTCTGCCAGCCGAAGCTTGCGGCATCGTCCTTGACGGCCGCCGCATAGGCCTGGCGGATATTGCGGGTGAGCGCGCCCTGCTGGGCCGCGGTGCGGTCGAGCCGCATGACCGCGCCGAGCGACATCAGGCCGTCCTGGGTCAGGATCGCCAGGTCGCCGCCGAATTTGACCAGGCTGCGAAACCCGAGCGGCTTGCCGATCTGGTAGCGGCCCTTCAACTGCCAGGTGGCGGCGCTCGCCGGATCGGTGCCGGAGAAGATCAGCACCTCGCCCTCCGATGACACGAACACGGTCAGGTCGCTCATGCCGGAACCTGAATCGGTCGCCCAGCTGCCACCGGCAACGATAGCCCCGCCCTTCACCAGGAGCGCCCCCAGCGGCAAGAGCGTCGCGGCGCCACCGACCGCCGCCGCGGCGAGATACCAGACATCGGCCGAATTGACCTGGCAGTACCAGAGCCTGGATTGCGACGAGAACACGTTGACGAGCGCACCGCCGGTCACCCCGGTGATCGCCGGGCTGGTGCCGAAACTGGTGCCGTTGAACAGGACAGGGGTATCGGCGCCATTGACCGCCGAAATGAACTGTCCGCCCGCGGTCGCGAAATTGGTCCACTGCCACTGGTCGTTGCCGGCGCCGGTCCAGACCGGCGCGCCGACAGGCCCCGCCACGTCGCAGCGGTAGATATTGCCACCGCGCGCGGCGAACAGACGCCTGGCGCTGCCGGAGACAAAACTCATCAGCGTGTTGACCGCGCCGGCACCCGGACCCGGTGCGCCAAGACCCGTCGCCTGCACCACATAACCCGGCCGCGGACTGATGCCATCCGGCTCCGGATACCAGTTCTGCAGCACCGGCGCGGTGTCCGGCTCCATCGCCGCCAGGTTCTGTTCCGACGACCAGCCCTTGGTCGGCGCCAGCAGCGGCACGACTTTCGAGCGCGCCGGCTGTTGCTGGACGGTGCGGTCACGCAGGCGCGCTTTGCTCGGCATGGTCAGGTCACCTTGGCGGGGTTGGCCACCGAGCTTGCCTGTTCGGCCGGCAGGCGCAGCGCCCGGTCGGCGCGGGCGCGGTAGTCCACCGCCTGTTCGAACTGGTCGAGCTCGTCCTGATAGGCAAGGCCCTTCTGCCGCTTCCAGCGCCAGACCAGGCCCTGCAGGATGATGTCCTCGGGGATCACCGACATGTCGGTGTCGGCGACGAAGGCCGCGCGGAACACCGGCGTCGCATCGGCCGACCTGATCCAATAGGCCGAGACATATTCGAGCGTCACCGGGCTCGCCGGCGGCGGCGCCACCTCCAGCTCGCGCCCGCGCAGCATGAAGCGCGGCGGCGAGGTCGGCAGCGCGCCGCGCTTCAGGTTCATTTCGGCATCCGACAAGGCGCCGCGGATCGGCTGGGTGCCGAGCCTGACCGGCGAGCCCTGGGTCAGCCGCTCGAAATCCCCCGGCACCACGGCAGGCGTCGCGCCCAGCACGGCGGTGCGAATGAGCCCGCCCCAGTCGTGCCGGCGCAGCAGTTCCTGGCCGGTCTGGATCGCCAGGACCTGGAACTCCTGCGGCGTGCGGCCAGCCGCCGTGATCACCGCGGTGACCGAGGGCAGGTTCATCAGCGTCGCGGCATTCTGGCACAGGGTCAGAAGGCTCATGGTGTCGCCTCCAGGCTGCGAAAGCCGACATTGGACCAGCGCGCGCGCCGGTTATCGACGTCGGCCGCCTCCAGCGCGTCGCCGAACAGCTGGGCCGCCGCGCCGGCGGAGGCCGCGTCGCGGGCATAGGTCGCCGCCTCGAACACCACGGCGTAGAGATAGATGTCCGGATAGGCTTGGATCAGCCAGTTGGTCAGCGCGGTTTCCAGCGCCGGCAGCGCCTGGAAATAGCTGAGCACGACCGGCGTGGCGCTCGCCGGCCGCAAGGTCAGGGCGGTCCCGGTTATGGTATAGACCGACGGACCGCCGGGCTGGGAAAAGCCCGCGGCGTAGCGGCCGGCGGCGGCCGCGACCAGGCGCGGCGGCGCGGTCTGCGCCTCCACCCGCTCGACCTCGAGGAAGTCGGCCGGCAGGCTGCATGTCCCGGTTTCATCCGGCGTCAGCGTGACATCCGCCAGCATGCGCCGGTCACGCAGCCGCCGGTTGATCTTGGCCTCGGCCATGGCCACGAAACGCGGCATGACATCGACCAGGTCGGCGCGGTTGAGATATTCGCCGGCCGCAATGACCAGTTCGGAATAATCGGCAAAGGCGGCCATCAGAGCTTGTCCCGCGTCTTGAAGGCGGAAAACTCGCCCTCCAGCAGCGCGCGGATCGCCTTGCGATCGCGCTGCATCAAGGGCTGGCGGAAATGCTTGTGAAACAGCGTGTCGGGGATGGCGGCAACCACCTGGCCATGGCCCCAGCCCTGGCCCTCATTGGCCTCGCGGAACATTTTCACCTCGGCCAGCACCGCCTCGACATCCTGCTCGCGGGTCTGCAGCACCGTGCCGTCGCCCATGTCCTCGTGGAAGGTCGAGATGCGCCTGACCGGATCGTGGTGGACCAGCACGCGGTTGCCCATCAGATCCACTCCACCACGCCGTCGCGGACGAGCGGCTTGGCCTCGGCCTCGGATAGGCGGGTCAGGCAGCCGGCGACGAGACGGCCACCGGCGCGCGGCCAGTAATCGCGCAGGATGCGCACCTGGATCTGTTCCGAGATCGACCTGGTGCCGGCCGGCAGAGCCATCGGGCCGGTCTCGGGCGGGGCAAGGATCGGCGCCTCGGCGCCGCCACTGCCTTGCCCCGCCCCTGCCGCGGCCGCCCGTGGATCATCCGCCGGACCGCCCACGGACGGTTCGTCGAGCGGCACGCCATAGGCGCGGGCCGCAAGCACACGCAGCCCCTCGAGGGTGCGGCGCCCGACCGGCGCCCGGCCGGTACGGGTCCTGATCGCCCGGCGAAGCACGGCTTCGTCGGCGCCTGCTATCTGGTCGCGCGTCATGATAAGCTTCCGCTGTGGGATGGAGGCGGGCGTCTGTCCGCGGCATGCGCGGAGCAATGCGAAGTCGCCGGCCCCCTGTCTGAAGGCGCCGGCGAACGGGCGGCTTGCCCGGATCTTGGACCCGACTGGGCCGGAGGTGTGATGACGAGAGTGACGGGTCACCCGAATGCGCCGAAACCGAAAGGCCTGAAGTCTCCGGCCGGAGAAACCATCCGCGTCGCGGCCGAGCTGGATCCCGCCCTGATCGAGGCTCTCGACCGCTTCATCGCGGAAGACCGGCCCGGCATTTCGCGCGCCGAGGCGCTGCGCCTGGCCTTTCGCGACTGGGCGCAGGACAAGGGCTTGCTGGCACCCGAAACCGACTGAGGGGCAGCGGCGCGGGGACGCTGCCGGGCCGGGACAACGGGGCGGCCTTGCGACCGCCCCCTGGTCCCTGATCAGGTCAGGTCCGCCACCACGCCGAGCGCCGCCTCGTTCTTCACGATCAGCGTCGCCTCGACGATGATGGCGCGCTTTTCGGCGTCGCCGGTCTTGGCCAGGGTCTGCTTCTGGAACGACCGCAGGAAACCGAGCTCGAGATAATCCGGGTCGATCAGCCAGGCGTCGCGCGGGCGCTGCCAGCGGTTGACCTGGACGGCGAAGTCGCCGAAGTCGCCGACATAGAGGTTGGCGCCGCCGACGATCTCCGCCTGCTTGCCGGTGTCGACATCCTTGCGCAGCTGCGCAATGCCGGAAAAGGCCGAAAAGACTCGCTTCTGGGTCGGGTGCAGCATCAGCACGGAAGGATTGCCGCCGGCGGTGTAGCAGGCCTGGTGGACGCTATCGAGCAGCGCCTTGGTGAAGGCCCTGACGGTGCCGTCGGTGGCCGCGACCGTCAGCGAGGTGCCGGCCGAATAGCCGCCATTGGCGCCGCCGGCCCCCCGATCGACATTGGTGGTGAGCCAGGACGGCAGCGACCCGAGCATGCGCGCCGTGGTCGAATTGCCAAGCAGCGACGCCGTGTTGGCGCCGATGATGGCGCGTTCCAGGTCGCGCTTCAGCGCCGCCATCTTGAGCTTGCCCTGATAGGCGAGCTCGGATTTGCGGCCGGCCTTCTTCACCGCCTCGGTGGTGCCCGAGATGATGTAGGTCTCGCGCATGATCTGCGAGATGTTCGACACGCGGGTGGTCGGCGTCACCGCATTATAGGCATATTCGTCGCCGTCGACCTGGGCATTGGCGGCCGGCGAGCGAATGGTATCGGTCTGCCATTCGTGCCGGATGTTCTCGACGTCGGACTTCTTGATCATCGAGGACACCGGCACGTCTTCCGGCGCGATATTGTAGATCTGGTCGCGCAGGTCTTCGCGCATGCCCTTGACGGCATAGGTGTCATAGGTATTGGCGATCTGGGCCATAGAAGGCTCCTGTCAGTCGGCGGCGAGCCATGCGTCGATGGCGCGCGCCGTGTCCGCTTTCGAGCCGCTGCGTTTGGCCTGGGCGAGCGCCGAACCGATCTCGTTGCCACCCGCCTGCCCGGCGCGCCGACCCGGAGGCTGGGGCGAACGCTGGGCCGCGGGCCGCAGGGCCCCGCCGGCCGAGGCTGCCTTGATCTTCTGGTACCGGGCGGCATCCGCGAGCACGCGGATCAGCCGGTGGTCGATGATCTGGGCATAGTCGGCCTGACTGAAGCCATAGGCCTCCACCGCCTTGATCATCTCCTGGTTGAAGGCCTGGCGCTTGGCGCCGTCCTTCAATTCGGGGATGGCGGCGAACAGCCGGTCCCGCTCGCCTTGAACGAAGTTCGCCCGGTCGGCCTGCGCACGCTGGTCCGCCTGGGCGGTCAGCTGCAGCCTCTGCCGGGTGATCTCTTCGACATGGCCCATGGCCGCCTGGTAGATGGCCATTTCCTGGGTGTAGCGGGCGGGATCGTGGAGTGCGAGATCGGTCGAAGGTGGCGTCGGCACATAGGCCTCGACCACCGCAAGCGCCCGTTCGAGAGCTTCCGCAACGGCGGTGTGATGGACCGAGACTTCGCCCGCACGCGAGTCCAGGGCTCGCCTGGTCTCGGCGACCTCCTGGGTCTTGCGGGTATAGTCGGCGGTCCTCAGGCCCGCATCACGCCATTCCTGGATCTCCTCGGCGGTTGCTTCCGTGCCGTCGGCGAGCCGGATCCTGGCTGGCTCGGGCTCGGCCGCATGGTCCGAGATCTCGGGATCGGCATCATCGCGGGTGTCTGATGCCTGGCGCCCGAAGAGGTCTTCGGGGTCGTGGCCGGCCAGCGCCTGGTCGTCATCCCTCCGGTCCTCCGCCTGTTCCCGAAACCCGACCTCGTCGGTCGACAGGAATGCGGAGAGCCGGTCATCGACACCTTGGGCGAAATCGGCGCGCGCGTCAGTGTTCACCGCCGGGGCGGTGCCTGCACCATCTGCGTTGGTCATGAGCTTACCTTCTCAAGCGTCGGATGTCCGTCACGCATAGGGTGACGGGCCTTTGGCGGCCTCGTGTGCTGGCCGGCCAAGGGCTGCCAGCCGAGAGCGCAAAGTTCTGATGGCGCGGGCCTCGTCGAGGGCCAGGCGCCGGGTCTGATCGTCCTTCGGGTCAGCGGAGATCGCCCGCTCCACCGCGTCATGCTCCAGCATGGCGAGCGCTGTGATCAAGGCCGGATGTTCGGCGATGAAGCGGGCTTCCTCCGGCGTCGGCCGCGCCGACATGGTCGTCGAAGGCGACGTCACGGACATCGTTGCGGGCATCGTCACGGTCCTGGCCGAAGCAGTTCATTGGTGGTCTTGACGATGCCGTCGAGCGTCTGCTGCACCGCCGGGTTCAGCGCCTCGTCCGGCGTCACCGAGCGCAGCGCGGAGGCCTGGGCGAGTGCGACCCTGGTCTCGAGCTCGGCCTTCTTCATGTCGAGCTCGGCGGCCAGCCGTTCGCGCTGCAGCTGCAATGCCCCGTCGGCCTTGATCCGCTCGACCAGAACATCGCGCTCGGCCTCGGCCTGGATGCGGGCCTGATCCGCCGCCATCTCGGCCTGGCGCCGCTCACGTTCCATCTGCATGGCCATCTCGGCCTGGCCGGCGGTGGGATCGGGCTTCGGCTGGGTCAGGCGCGCCAGAGCCTCCGGCGTCGGCTTCAGAAAATAGAGCTCGGGCGAGCGAAGGCCGGCGGCGGCGACGAACTTGTTGAGCGAATTGGCGAGATTGCCGATCGTCACAAGCGGATTGTCCAGGCCCATGGTCGCCAGGATCTCCTTCTGGATCGTGCCGATCTGGGTCATCACCGCCATGTCGCGCTCGCGCGATCCGGCGCCGAGCCCGGTATTGACGCTGGCATCCATGTCCGGGCTCCACTTGCCCGGCGTGAAGGTCACCCAGGTGTTGCGCAGCCGGATGATCTCGTCCTGCGGCTGGTGCTTGACGATCAGCCGCAGGATCGCCGCGAACATGCGGCGGAGCCCGGTTTCGGCGAAGGTCCGGGCGATCATCTCGGCGCGCGCGGTGGACGCGCTTTCCAGGATGCGCGAGGCGGTCGCCGTCTGGTTCTGCAGCGCGTCCGGCGAGAGCACCGCGGAGGCGTCGGAAATGCCGGTGCGGTCGGTCGCCTCGCGGTCGAGATAGTCGAGCGCGCCAAGGCTCGCGGCGGCAGTGAACGGCACCTGGTTATAGGCGAGTGCTGCGCGGGCATCGCGGCCGGATTTCAGCCGGATCGGCTTGCCGAATTCCGGATTGGTGATGTCGCTCGGATCTTCGATGGCGCCGACATCGACGATCGGCTGCTGGGCGTTCTGCCAATAGATATTGTCGAGCATGCCGCGGACGAGCGCCGTCTTTTTCTTCTGCACATCCTCGATGTCGTCGAACAGGCTCATGCCCTGCCAGCGATGCGCGACGATCTCGCAGGGCAGGTCCGAAAACGGCACCTCGTCCCATTCTTCGTTCGAAAGGATGCGGTGGGCGCCCGAATAGCCGGCGATGCAGACCCGGCGCAGTTCGGCAAAGCCGTCGCCGTCGGCGTCCAGGCGGACATAACATTCCGCGAATTCCACGACCTGCGTGGCCGGGCCGCCGAGATCATAGCTTTCGGACGACACGCCGCTGCGGCCGAGCCGGGCGCGGCGCACCTCGCTCTCGACATCGCCGGACCAGGCCGGAATGGCTTCCACCACCTCGCGGTCGAAGCCGAGCGCGATCAGGTTCGACCGCGTCTCCGGAAACCGGTGCACCGTGATGCGGGCATCCTCGATGGTCACCGCCTCCGGATCGATCAGGAACTGCTCGCCGGGCACCGCCGCGATCTTGACGCCGGCCTTGATCCGCACGCGGCGGATCTTGACGTCATGGCGCTCAGCGTCGGGGATCACCGCCAGCACCGCCGGATCGGTCTCGGGATAATCCTCACGCTCCAGCACGGTGACCGCGGGATCGGCGGTCAGGCCATCGAGGTCGAGGGCGGTCAGATTGGTATAGCGCTCGACCACGATGTCGGCGCGCTCGTCCCACCAGTGCTTCAACACGCCGTTGCGCAACAGCAACGCATCCTGGAACGCCGCGTTGAGCACCCGGTAGCCGTCCCACTGGGTCCAGAACTTGTAATTCACATAGTCGGTCGCCTGTTCGGCGAAAGGCTCGTCGGCCGGCGTCCGCGGCACATATTCCACCACCTTGTCGCCGCCGGCGAAGGTGCGCATCAGCGAGGGCATGATCTTCGCCACCGCCGAGCGGACGTCCTTGGAGATCGCCGAGGACCGGCCCTCGGGGGCTGGCAGGTCGCGCATCTCGCCGCGGTAATAGTCGAGCGCGCGGACGCGGTTGCCGCGCATCTCATTGTCGTCATAAGCGACACATTGCTGCATCATGCCGTCGATGACGGCGAGCAATTCGTCATCGGTCATCGGCGCGTCACTCATTGGCTCATTGGTCCTGGGGCCAGCCATGGTCAGACGCCCGCGACGAGGCTGATGAACCGTGTGCCGGCGACGGCGATGACGGTCGCGATCGTATCGCCGTCTGCCGTGAAGTTGCCGATCGCATCGGCGCGCAGTGCGCGGCTCACCTGCCCGTCGAAACCCGCGACGAGGATATGTGCGTCGGCCATGATGGTTGGTCCTTCATTGGTTGCGGCACCCGGCCCCCGGCCTTTCGATCCGCGCCGCGTCGTTCGCGTCGATGCCTGCGTCGCGGCAGCCGCCAGGAAAAATTACCTAGACTGATGGCGCGCAGTGGTTGTATCTGTCTTCCTGCAACCTGATGGTGCAGGCGACCACGCGGCACGCGTCTCGGGCTCGTCGGAATCGGTGATCAAGACCTGGAGGCCCTCACATGAAGTGGCAGCATGTCGTTGCAACAACCGTTCTTTTGACTGGCTGCTCGACGCCGGAATCGCGGACGGCGCAGCAGCGGGTGTGGCTGCAGGAGGCCATGGCCACCTGCCGTGGCCTCGGGTTGACCGATCAGAACGCCCTCGCCCAATGCGCCTCGCCCCTGGTCCAAGCGAAGATCACCGAGGACAGAGACCAGCGGGCCGCGGCGATCGACGCGGCCGCGGCCGGCATGAACGCTATGTCGCGGGCCTATTCCGACGCCGCGGCAGCCCGTGCTCAGCCGATGCCCCAGTCGACCACCTGCCGCACGAGACCCATGGGCAACGGCACCTATGCGACGACTTGCGATTGACACGCTGGCCTCGTCGACGAGCCGCCTTGGCAGCGCCTACGCAAAACCGAACGTACGGTCCTCAGGCCACCACCCGTTTGGGCATCTGCCAGTTCTGCAGGCCGACCGGCGCATCCGGCGCGTCGCCGATGCCGATGGCTAGATAGCGCAGGGCATCGGCCGGGTGGCTCGCCCAGTCGTGCACGGGTTTCGGTTTGAGCACCTGGTTCTTCTCGTCGTAATCGGCGCGGTAGAGGCTCAAGGCCTCGATGCCGCGTGCGCATTTCTCCTGGTCGAACCAGAGTTTCGGCAACATCAGGCGCAGCGCATTGATGCCGTCGTCGACCCGGTGGTCCGGACAGACGGTGACCGCCAGCCCGAGCGTCTTCAGCACCTCCTCGCGGCTCTTGCCGGTGCCGAGTTCGCGCGCCTTCACGTCATGCGGCAGGATATGGCCGCCGTAGAGGTAGGGCTTGTCCTTCACCAGCTTGACGTAATGGGCAAGGTCCATGCCGGTCGCCTCGTAATAGTCGATCGCGTGGAACTCGCGCCCGACACATTGCACGAACCAGATCGCGGTCGCGTCATCCATGCCGAGGTCCCAGGCGGTCCAGACGGGGGCTGCCGGATCATGGGGAACGCCGCAGATCCGACGCTCGCGCAGGGCCTGCGCCATCTGCCGGCCGTAATAGGCGCCAATCACCGCGGCATCGAAAGAGCAGTAATATTCCTGCTCGATCAGCATGTCGCCCTGGTCGTCGCCGAACAGCGCCCGATAGCCCTTGCGCGCCTCGTCCACCGCCTCCCGGCTGATGGCGTGGGTGTCGTCGACGGTCTGGATGCCGACATACCAGTTCGGATCCTTGTCATGCCCGCGCACCATGCGCTCGACATGGTTCTTGCCGCGCGGCGTGGTGATGAACAGCGCCCAGCCGTCATTCTCCGACAGGATCGGCTGGATATAGGCCCAGGCGCGCGGATCGGCCAAAGCCCATTCGGAAAAGGTCACGCCGACCGGCGGTGAACCGACCACGCTGTCATAACTGTCGGACCCGACCACCTGCCAGGTCGCGCCGTTGATGAGCTCGATGAACATCTCATTGTCGTTCGAGCGGTTGCGGATCTCGTGCGGAAAGGCCTCGTCGATGCGCCGCTTGCCCGAATGCGGGTTGACGGCGTTCCAGATCGCCTTCCGGCCCTGACCATATTCCGGCAGCATGTGCCAATAGGTTGCCGGCCGTTCGATCATGGCGACGGCGGAGCGATGCAGCGCCACCTCGTCCTTGCCCCAGCGCCGATGCGCCACCATCAAGGCGCGTTTGCCGCCCGCTTCCAGATGGTCCCACAGCGCGCGCTGATACCAGCGCGGCTGCCAGCCGTTAGGAATCCGGATCGTTCGAGAATTTGACACGTTCGACCGTCGGGTTGCCGCCGTGGTTGAAATCAGGCTTTCGGCGATTTGCCGGGCTTGAATTGGTGCCCGACCGGAACGACCGCCCCGATGTCCTCCGGCGCTGGTCATGGCCTGTGCAGCCCTCGGCAGGCGCCTCTGCGGGTTGTTCAGTGCGTCATAGACGGCGCCACGTTGGTCGTGGAGACCTCGTGTCGGTATTCGCCCAGCGAGAACATCAATCGCATGGCCGACTTCGTGTCCAACTACTCGGTCGGCTTGGTCCGCCCGGAGCGCCCGGTCATAGGATATGGAGGTAGGTCGGTTGGATCGACGGTCCACAACCAACCGAGCGGCGTCTCCTCGAATATCGCGTGACGCAACTGCCAAAGGCCTTTGGCCCGTTGTCGCCTCTGCAATGGCGTCAAATTCTCCCCTCGCGAGCCCCTCGTCGGGGCCGCCGGCGACGCGTCGCCCGGCAACGAATCGGGCTGTGATGGGGTCTCCGTCGATGGTTCGTTCGAGCGGTCCCGATCCATCGACTCCCCGCGGGTAATCGAGTTCGAAAGGCCGCTGCGGCAGGTCCGGCGGAGGATTCATTCTCGCGGTCTTGGATGCTGGATCAGCGCCGCGACCTGACGCAAATGTTCCAGCTCGCCTTACGCCTCCCGCGACCAGCCCAAGCGGCAAAACCGACGCGGCATTGGCTGCGGCGCCCCAATAGTTGCCCTGTTCATAGTCGCGCTTGGCTTCCTGTGCGGCAAACGGCAGGCCAACCGGCGTGACGTCGAGAAGACCGACGCCGGTGTTGCCCAACCCCGAACTCAGACGGTCCCACGGCGAGCGCCGGCATCAGCGCGGCTGCCAGCCGTCAGGACTCCGGGTCGTCCGAGAATTTGACAAGTTCGACGGTCAGGTTGCCGCTGTGGTTCACGTCAAGCTTTTCGCGCCATTCCTCCGGCCGGCGCGTCTTCAGCCAGAAGATCGCCGCCGCGGTGTCGGGCGGATAGTACTCGCGATGCTCGGCCCTGATGACCTGGCCCTGGTGGGTGAAAATCTTGATCGTGTCGTAGGAAAAGCCCACCGCGCGCTGGTAGAGGCTGCGCTCGACCATGTCATCGACCGCACCCTTGCCGAGCTTGAGCGCGCGCCAGAAGGCCTCGTGCGCCACCTTCCAGCGGTTGATGGTGCAGATATGGACCGCGAAGAACTCGGCGAGATCCGCATCGGTCGCGCCAAGAGCGCAAAGCTTGGCCGCCTGACGGG
Source organism: Phreatobacter stygius (assembly GCF_005144885.1). Lineage (NCBI taxonomy): Bacteria > Pseudomonadati > Pseudomonadota > Alphaproteobacteria > Hyphomicrobiales > Phreatobacteraceae > Phreatobacter > Phreatobacter stygius. The sequence goes on along the minus strand of NZ_CP039690.1, from coordinate 5,668,809 downwards.
CGAAATCGATCTGGTATTTTGGCTGACCGCCGACCGGCCGACGCTCCGTCTCCGTAATGACGGGCAGAGCCGTTTCGGGCTCCTGTGCGGGCGGCAATGCTGTCGGTTCATCGGCCAGCGCCGGCGCGGCCGAAGCCGCCGCCAGACGCCGCCTGGATCGCATGCGTTGCATGAGGGGAATTCCTATCTGAGGCGATGACGAACACGGCAGCGACAAAACGCGGAGGCGCGCAACCGTTCTGGTGGCGAAGACCAACCACGCCTTGGCGCAGCGAAACCCCGATCATTCAAGCCCAGCCACGGCAAGGTCAGAGCGCGGCCTTCTCGTGGCTCTGCAAAGTCAGATCCTTGGCCGCGGACCGCGCAATTTTCGCAGCGGCTTGTCGGTCCAGGGGAACGGCGGCCCCGGCCTGGAACGACCTCCGATCCACGGCGACACCGGAAATACCTTGCGACGACGTCCTGGCCGGACGGGTAGGTGGTGAAGTGCCAGCGAGAAGCGCCATTCATTGCTGACGAAGATAACGTTGTGGCGCTTGATCAGCTTCTCGAGACCGCGCTCCGCCAGCAGCAATTTGAGCCTCGAGCCGGGCACCCCCCAGAGGTTGCGCAATTCGGTCCACCATTGCGCCAAATCGCGAACGTCAAACAAAATTACGATTTCGTTGTTCCGCCTCCGCAACATTGTCAGATCCCGGCCTCATCCATCCCTGCGACGAGTATCAGCGTTGTCGTTGGGCTGATCTACAATTTTCCATACGTCTTTCGCCCGAGAATCTAGATATCTCTCACGTGCAGAGCCGCCCCGGCGGACACCAGGCCTCCGGCGCCGCATGCGGCACTTCGGGACCGCGTTCTTGACCCGCTCCCAAGGCACCTGGCGGCAAAGGCGCGCCTTGATTGAACTGGATGTGCTTGGACAGGTCCGGATGCGTGTTGACTGCGCGCCTGATCCGCTCAGCCAGTTCGGGCGCTATCGATTTGATGTAGTTTGGATTGAGCAAGTAGACCCGAATGGCTTCGGCCATCAATTCACCGGGCACCTCCGAAGCTGGGTATCCCCAATCCTCGGGGCCGGCCAACCTGCGTGTCTGTCCCGGGGTACTGCTCCTCGAGTCGTGATAAATCTGGCGAAGTTGGCGATCAAGCCCGGTCTGGTTTATTCCGCGTCCCCGAGACAATATTCCCACAAAATCCTCGACGGCATGCCCTGCTTCATGCCCCAGTGTTCCCGGCAATGCCGTCGGTGGCTCGTCCCGATTGTAAGCGATCGAGCGCTGCCGGGTGCCGTCGGGCATGACCTCGCTTGTGTAGATGGCGCGCGCTCGTTTTGGGAGTTCGGATGCTGGCACGGCACGTATCGGTCGCCCCGTGAGGGCCTCGCCAAGCCCGCGGACTTCATCCAAAGAAAGTCCCTGATCCGGACCGCCGACTGTTCGCCGACCCGCGATGATGGGCGCGGTGATGGCGGCGCCGTCAATGGTCTGGGTGAGTGGACTACCGAACGCCGCTCCGGCTGCGGGCAAGCCTGTCGTTGAGCTGCCGTCACCGCGTATTGCAAGATTCGGATAGTCCGCGTGGAATGGCCGTTGCGGCAGGCTAGCCGGATCATGCGGCGTCCCACGCATCGCCGAAACACCCGTCGAACGAGTTGCCGGCGCCGCTCCCCGGATGGCGCGGAATGCAGCACCGAAACCCATGCTGGAGAGGTCCAACACCCGCTGACGTGTTTCGGGCGACATGTTGCGGCTACCGTCGTACAATTCCCGCGCCAGATTGGGGTCAGTCATCATATCGCCAGGTAGGGTGAACGCGTCGTAGAGGTCGATTGCCATGCGCCCGGGCCAGCCAAGACTTAAGGTTTCTCGCCAGGTGCGCTTCGGCGCCACCGGCCTGTTCGCTACATCCAGATCATTGGCCAGCAGATAGTCTCGCAGGGCTTGACGATGATCTCCCATTCTGAGGCTTGGCGACGGAACCCCATTCAAACCGGTAACGGCGCGCGCGAGATTGTCGGTGCGCCAGTCGCGCCGGCCGGGGATTTCGTCGTCCATCGGATACCCCAAAACAAAAAGCCCGGAAGGTGTGAACCTCCGGGCGCAATGTCGTGACTGTATATTTCGTGTATGACTATTTTCCTAGTAAATGTCAAGCGATAAAAATCACGCCGTCAAGAAGAGCGCCAAGGCCGGCAGCCATTGGCTTTTTGCCGGATCACCCGAACGTCGCCTGCAGGCGGTTTCGGGAGTCCGTTCAGACTCTTGAAGCCGGATGTACAGGTTCTGATTCCGCCCGAGTGATTTCACCCGCCGCCATCAGATGTGCGCCCGCGACGGCAGCATCTCGTGAACGGCCGCGTCAGCGTTCCCGCCCCACATCCCACCCGGCACCAAGTCGCCGCAATGCCGGGCCATGCTTCCACGCCGTTCAAGCCGCGCTTTGCAAGGACGACAGGCCATGCCGGATGGCGCGCCAGACCCACTGCCCTATGAGATGCCGGCGGACGTGCGGCGGCACTCCCTGATCGGCCTCGTCGCCGTGCCGCCGCTGCTGGCGCTCGTCCTGTTCCTGCCGGCCGGCCATCTCTCCTGGACCCGCGGCTGGCTGTTCCTGGTGATCTTCTCCTTCGCCATGGCGAGCGCCGCCGCGGCCCTGTGGCAGATCAATCCGGAGATCTTCGCCGCCCGCCGGCGGATCCAGCCGGGCACCAAGAGCTGGGACAAGCTCCTGCTGGCGCTTCTCGCTCCGGCGCTTCTGGCAATCCCCGTGGTGGCCGGGCTCGATGACGGCCGCTTTCACTGGTCGGCAATGACCACACCGGTCGTGGCCCTCGGCTATCTCCTGTGGCTCGCGGGTTTTGCCGGCACGACCTGGGCGCAGGCGGTCAACCGCCATTTCGAGCCGGGCGTGCGGATCCAGACCGATCGCGACCACCAGGTGATCGACAGCGGCCCCTATGCGCTGGTGCGCCATCCCGGCTATTCCGCCGCCGGTCTCCTGCTCGTCGGCATCGCGCTTAGCCTCGGCTCCTGGTGGGCTCTGCTGCCGGCGCTGGTCTCGGCGCTCATCCTGGTGATCCGCACGCGCTGGGAGGACGAGACGCTGCAAGCCGAGCTGCCCGGCTATCGCGACTATGCGCAAAGGGTCCGTTCACGGCTGGTGCCCGGGGTCTGGTAGCGCCTTGCCCGTCTGCGCTGCGACCGATGGAAACGGACAAATCGCCGCATTTGATCCAGATCCAGGCAACCCGCGCGTCTCATGATAGTCTTCACCGGATATCATCACGCAGAGGCCTGCCATGCCCCTTCAAGATCTCCTCGCTTTCGTCGAAATGCCGATCGAGGCCGACGCAACCGTGAGCACGACGCCCGCCCTCGACCAGGCGTTTGCTCTCGCCAAGGATATGGCGGCGCATCTCACCGTCGCACTGTCGGCGCCGAAGATCGCAACACCCGGTTCCTTCGTCTTTCCGGGCTTTTCGAGTTCGCTCATTGCCGACGCAAATGCCAAGGCCGAAGCCGCGGTTCAGGCCTTTGCCGCCCAGGCCCGGCAAAAGGCCAAGGACCTGTCGCTTGTCTGCGACATCTCGACCGCCGTGGAGGATCTTGGTTCCGCGGGCGCCTTCGCCGTCGGTCTGGCGCGTTGCTCGGATCTCGTCGTCGTCGACCGGCCCGGGCGGATGCTCGATCCCGGCAATGCGCTGTTCACCTCGATCCTGTTCGAGGGCGGCGGCCCGGTCCTGGTCGTGCCCCCTGCCCGCCCGGCCAGCGCGAACTTCCGCAAGCTGCTGGTGGCCTGGGACGGGTCCGCCCACGCCGCCCGCGCGGTCAAGGCGGCGCTCGCCTTCTTCGCCCCGCCGGCCGAAATCGATATCCTGACGGTGACCGGCGAGAAGGATCTCGCCGGCGTACCGCCGGCCGCCGGCATTGCCCAGCACATCGCCCGCCATGACGTCACCACCACGGTCTCGAGCGTGGCGCTTGCCGGCCAATCGGTCGGCGCGACGATCGCCGAACATGCGCGCACGACCGGCGCCGACCTGATCGTGATGGGCGCCTACGAGCACTCGCGCTGGCGGCAGATGCTGCTCGGCGGTGTGACCAGCCATTTGACCCATCACTCGCCATTGCCGCTGCTGCTGGCTTACTGACCACGATCCCACGCCATGCGGCCGGATTTGCCGTGATCCGGCCGCGCGGTCTCACCCGCGCAAGCCACCGGATTCACACATCTCGCAAAGCAAGCCTGAATTCGCCGCCCTTCCAGGCTTCGCACGAGAACCACGGATAGCGCGTGCGCCGCCCTTTTCCGTCATGGCCGGCCTTGTGCCGGCCATCCACGCATTGTCCTGACCGCGGAAGACGTGGATGGCCGTGACAAGCATGGCCATGACGAAGCGAGGAACGGCGCGCCAAGACACGGATTGTCGAGATGTGTGCATCCGTTAGCCCGCCCATGACGCACATGAAATTCCAGGCCCCCTTCGAAAAAGGGAACAAACCGCCATTGCCCAAATTGTGAGCAATTTGCTAATGGCTTGGGCGCCCGCGCGGAGAGAACCTCTGCAACACCACCCCGGTGTTTCCTGTGGTGAGTTCCCGTCCATGCCTGGCCTTGCCGTTTTGCTGAAGCGCCTCAATCCGGGGCTTGCCCCGGTCAGCCCGGCGGAACGCCTGCGCGCATCCGTCGGCGCCCTCGTCGGCATCCTCGTCACCGGTCTCGTCACCAAGCTGGCGCTCGGCACATCGGCCGAATTGCCGCTGCTGATCGCCCCGATGGGCGCTTCCGCCGTGCTGCTTTTCGCCGTGCCGTCGAGCCCGCTCGCCCAACCCTGGTCGATCCTCGGCGGCAATATGGTCGCCGCGCTGATCGGCGTCACCGCCGCCGCCTTCATAACCGATCCTTTCGTTGCCGCGGCCGTCGCCGGCGGCGCCGCCATTGGCGCCATGATGCTGCTCGGCTGTCTGCATCCGCCTGGCGGCGCGGTGGCCCTGACCGCGGTGCTCGGCGGACCCGCGGTCCAGGCGGCGGGTTATGGCTTCGTGCTCTGGCCGGTCGGCGTCAATTCGCTGCTGCTGCTGGCGGTCGCCCTCATCTTCAACAATCTCACCGGGCGGCGCTATCCGCACCGGCAGCCGCCCTCGCCCGCCCTCGATCACAAGACCGATGATCCGAAGCCGACCGCCCGGCTCGGCTTCACTTCGGCCGATCTCGACGCCGCCATTGCCGCCCATGGCGAGCTTCTCGATGTCGACCGGGACGACCTGGAGGGCATCCTGCACCAGGCCGAGCAACGCGCCTTCCACCGCCGTTCCGGCGAGATCACCTGCGCCGACATCATGTCGCGCGATGTCGCGGCGGTGTCGCCGGAAAGCCCCTGGCGCGACGCGCTGGCGCTGTTGCGCGCGCATCGCGTCAAGGCCTTGCCGGTGACCACGGAAGACGCCCGGGTCGTCGGCATCGTCACCCAGACCGACCTCCTGGACAAGGTCGCCTGGGGCCGCAAGGGGCCGCGCATTGGCCTCGCCCACCGGTTCCGCCGGGCCGCCCGGCTCGAACGCGCGCCGCAGGCAACGGTCGAGGAGATCATGACGACGCCGGTGCGCTCGGCACGGCCCGAGACATTGATCGCCGAACTGGTGCCCTTGATGGCCGATGGCGGCTGGCATCACCTGCCGATCGTCAGCGCCCACGGCCAGCTGGTCGGCGTGGTCACCCAATCCGACCTGATCGCCGCCCTGTTCCACGGCCGCGTCACGGCCAAGGTCGAAGACGGCCTGCCCGCGAAGGCCGCCTGATGGCATCGATCGAAACCGTCGATACGGCAGCAATCCGCCACTTGATCGAGCGCTTCTACGGCAAGGTCAGGCAGGATCCCGAGCTCGGCCCGATCTTCGATGCCGCGGTCGACGACTGGGATGCCCATGTCGGCATTCTCCAGGCCTTCTGGACAAGGGTCATGCTGGGCCAGGGCCAATACAAAGGCGATCCTTTGAGTGTCCACCGGCAATTGCCGCTGAAACCCGAGCTGTTCGCCATCTGGCTCGGGCTCTGGCGCGCGACGACAGCCGAACTGTTTGACCAGGAGATCGCTGCCCAGTTCGACGCCAGGGCGGAACGGATCGCCGACAGCCTGATCGCCGGCTTGTTCTTCAAGCCGGAAGCCGCGAAGGCGACGCGTTAGGATTTGATCGCGTCAGATCGAAGCATTGCATCAAGGACGGCTCCGTTGGAGCCTGTGTGCAGCCTCTCCGCGCCATCCGTCCTGGCCGGGCTTGTCCCGGCCATCCACGCATGACTTCGACCGGAAAGACGTGGATGGCCGTGACGAGCACGGCCATGACGCGGTGGATCGTCACATCGCCAGATAGCGCCGCCAGACTGCCTTGCCGAACTGGTCGTAGAGGTCCATCGCCGCGATCAATCCGGTCAGCGCGTCGGGCGAACAGAACTCGTCCGGCAGCAGGGGGTCGCGGACGATCCGGCGCACCGCCTGCCGGCCGAGCGTCAGGGTTTCGGCGGCTGCGACCTGAAGCTCCGCGCCATCGAGCCGGACACGGCTGCGATCCAGCGCGAGGCTCAGGCGTCGATGCCCGACGGCGATGGCCTTGCCGTCCCAGAGCAAGCCAAAACGCCTCCGTCTGACGGTGTCGAGCCCGCTTGCCGCGACGACCAGGAGCGACGGCGCATGGTCGAGTTCGCCGAGCCGGTCGCGCACGCCCGCCGCACCTTCGTCGAGATTGTCCGGCCTGACCCAGAGATTGGTCTCCGCCTCGACAAAACCTTCCAGCTCCAAGGCGCGCATGGTCCGCCGCCAGACCGTCCGGTCGGCCCGCTCGCGCGGTCCGGCCAGCGCGATGAGCCATTCGCCGTTCCACTCGCGCCGGCGTGCCGGCACCGTCCGCCAGCCGAGAATACGGTGCTGCAACGGCTCGCCCTCCGGCCCGATGGCATAGAGCCCGCGCGCCTCCTGCCGCAGCCTCTGGTCCGCCTTGAGGCGGGTGATCGCGGTTCTCACACCGGCCGGCCCGATGCCAAAAACCGCACCGGCGCGGATCAGGTCGGCAACCGAATAGGTCGCCGCCCGATCGGTCGACAGGAGATCCAGGATCACCGCCCGGGCACTCAGGCCGTCGTCGCCCGCCTCGATCGTCATATTGCTCATTTCGTCAGAATTCGACAAATTGTGAAATATTTCGCTTGCGCGACCACGACAAGCCCCGCCGCCCACGCCCCCGGAGACCGGACGATGACGTTCCAGACGCTGCTCTACGAAACCGGCAATCGCACCGCGACCATCACGCTCAACCGGCCCGACCATTTCAACGCCATCGAAAGCGCCATGCCGCGCGAGATCCGGACGGCGGTGGAAATGGCCGAGGCCGATCCGGACGTCCATGTCATCGTGCTCAAGGGCGCCGGCCCGGGCTTCTGCGGCGGCTATGACCTGAAACATTATGCCGAACGCAAGGGCGAGATTGCCGGTTCGCAGGACATGCCCTGGGACCCGACGCTCGATTTCACCATGATGTGGCGCAACACCCAGGACTTCATGGCGCTCTGGCGCGCCTCCAAGCCGACGATTGCCCGGGTCCATGGCGCGGCGGTCGCCGGCGGGTCCGATATCGCGCTCTGCTGCGATTTCCTGATCATGGCGGAGGATGCCCGCATCGGTTATCCGCCGTCGCGCGTCTGGGGCGTGCCGACACCCGCCATGTGGGTCTATCGGCTGGGCCCGCAAATGGCCAAGCGCATGATGATGACCGGCGACCTGATCGACGGCACCGAGGCAGCGGCGATCGGCCTCGCGCTGAAGGCGGTGCCCGCGGCGGATCTGGACGACGCGGTGGAACATCTGGCCGGCCGGCTGCGCGGGGTGCCGCGCAACCAGCTGATGATGACCAAAATGGTCGTCAATCAGGCCTATGACAATATGGGCCTCAACAACACGCAGATGTTCGCGACCCTGTTCGACGGCGTCTCGCGCCATACGCCCGAAGGCATCTGGTTCCGCGAGCGGGCGCAGGAGGTCGGCTTCAAGCAGGCGGTCGCCGAACGCGACAGCGGCGCTCCGATCGCCAGCCAGGTGTCCAAGCGCCTCAGGCCGGAGGGCTGAGCCGGCAGCCCGCAAGACGCCGCGCCGCGTCGCGGCTGCGGCTCAACCGGTCAGGTCGGAGCCCGGCATCGGCCGACGCCGGCCGATGGCGGGCTTCGCGGCCCGCTGCGAGACCGATTCAGCGTTCCGCCTCAAGGCGTTGCGAAACAAGACGAAGCGCCGCCAAGGCAGATCAGGCCGCCGCTGAAACGGGGATCCTCGACGAGCCCCGGGGAGCGGCCGCCGGCCAGCAGGGCGAAGGCCTTCATGCTGTCGAACGAGCCCGGCCAGGCGGCGTTGGCGCGGAAGGCCGAGGCCACCGTGCTGGACAGGCCGGTGGTCGGCGCACCCGCCGGCGTCACGGTGAGATTGCCGGCCTGGAAGGTCATCAGGTAATTGGCCGACGCGACCAGCGTGCCCTGGCTGATGGCAAAGTCGCCGGGATTGCTGCCCTGCAAAGCCGTCGTCGCCAGTTCGCCCGACAGGCTGTCGCCATTGGCGAGCCCACGGCCGCCGACGCTGTAGGTCAGCGGCGGATTGGCCTGGCCGGCGAGCCGGGTGAGATTGTCGGCTGAAACCGTGATCGCCCGCTGGGTGACCGCCAGCGATCCGCCCGTGAAGGTCATGGTGTAATTGGACGAGGCGGCGAGCGAGCCCTGCGTGATGGCATAGCCGCCGACATTGGAGGTGGCGATCGCCGTGCTCGCCATGGCCCCCGACAACAGGTCGCCATTGACCAGGGAACCCGCGGTCACGCTATAGGCGAAGACCGGATTGGCATCGCCATAGGTCCGGCTCGCCGCATCGGCCGTCACGCCGATGGCGCGCGGCGTGATGGTCAGGTTGGCGCCGGTATAACTGATCGCGTAGTTGCCATTGCCGAGGGTCCCCTGAGTGATCGCATGGGTCCCGACATTGGCGGCAACGGTTGCCCCGGTCGACAGTGCTCCGCTCAGGCTGTCGCCATTGATCAGGGAGCCCGAGGTCACCGCATAGGTGAAGGCTGGATTGGCATCGCCATAGATCCGGCTCGCCGCGTCGGCGGTGATGCCGAGCGCGCGTGGCGTCACCGTCAGATCCGCGCCGACATAGGTGACGGCGTAGTTGGCGGAGACCGCGACGGTGCCCTGGGTGATGCCATAGGCGCCGACATTGGAGGTGCCGTTGGCCGCCGTCGTGAGATTGCCGCTGAAGCCGTCGCCATTGACCAGCGAGCCCGAGGTCAGGGCATAGGTCAGCGCCGGATTGGCGTCGCCATAGATCCGGCTCTGCGCATTGGCGGTGACCGTGATGGCCCGCTGGGTCACCGTCAGGTCGGCGCCGGCATAGGTCAGCGCATAGTTCGGATTGTTCGCCGTCGTCACGGTCCCCTGGGTAATGCCATAAGCGCCGATGCCGCTGGTGCCATCGGCCGCGGTCGCCAGGCTGCCCGCTATCGCCACGCCTGCGCCGAGCGAGGTCGTGGTGAAGCCCAGGACCGGGTTGGCGTCGCCATATTGGCGGCTGGTGGCATTCGCCGTCACCGTCACCGCCCGCTGGTTCACCGTCAGGGTGGCGCCCTGATAGATGATGGCGTAGTTGGCATTGGCGAGCGTGCCCTGGGTGATGCCATAGGTGCCGACGTCGGAACTGGCCGCCGCGGTCGCCAGCGCGCCTGAGAACGTATCGCCATTGACCAGGGAACCCGAGGTCACCCCATAGGTGAGGGTCGGGTTGGCATCGCCATAGGTGCGGCTCCCGGCGTCGGCCGTCACCGTCACCGCGCGCTGGTTGATCGTCAGGTCGGCGCCGACATAGGTCACCGCATAGTTCGGATTGTTGGCCGAGGTCACGCTGCCCTGGCCGATCGCATAGGCGCCGACGCCGGTGGCGGTCGTGGCCGAGGTCACGAGCCCGCCGGTCAGCGCCGCGCCGTCGCCGAGCGACGTGGTGGTGTAGGTCAGCGCCGGATTGGCGTCGCCATAGGTCCGGCTCTGCGCGTCCGCGGTCACCGTCACCGCCCGCGGGTTCACCGTCAGGTTCGCGCCGACATAGGTCACGGCATAATTGGCCGAGACGCCGAGCGTGCCCTGGGTGATGCCGTAATTGCCGACATCGGACGTGCTGGTCGCCGTCGTCGCGAGCGCGCCCGACACGGTGTCGCCATTCACCAGACCGGCGCCGCCGATCGCATAACCGAAGGCCGAATTGGCGTCGCCATAAGCGCGGCTGGTCGCATTGGCCGAGAGCGTGATCGCCCGCTGGTTGACCGTCAGGTCGGCGCCGACATAGGTCACGACATAGTTCGGGTTGTTGGCATTGGTCACGGTCCCTTGCGTGATGCCATAGGTGCCGACACCGCTGGTGCCGTCGGCCGAAGTCACCAGGCCGCCGGCAATTGCCACCCCTGCCCCGAGCGAGGTGGTGGTAAAGCCGAACACCGGGTTGGCGTCGCCATAGGCCCGGCTGGCCGCGCTGGCCGTCACCGTCACGGCACGCTGGTTCACCGTCAGGTCGGCGCCGACATAGGTGACCGCGTAGTTGGCCGAAATCGCGACGCTGCCCTGGGTCAGGCCATAGGTTCCGACATCGGAGGCCGCGTTCGCGGTGGTGGCCAAAGTTCCCGTCAGCGTATCGCCGTTGACGAGCGATCCGGAGGTCAGGCCATAGGTGAAGGCCGGATTGGCATCGCCATAGGTCCGGCTGGCTGCATCCGCCGTCACCGTCACCGCCCGCTGGTTCACCGTCAGGTTGGCGCCGACATAGGTCAGCGTATAGTTTGGATTGTTGGCATCCGTCACCGTGCCCTGGCTGACGGCATAGGCGCCGACATTGCTGGTGCCATTGGCCGATGTCGTGAGGCTGCCGTTGAGTGCCGCGCCGGCGCCGAGCGAGCTGGTCGTATAGGTCAGCGCCGGGTTGGCATCGCCATAGGCCCGGTTCAGCGTGTCGGCCGTCACCGTCACCGCCCGCTGGTTCACCGTCAGGGTGGCGCCCAGATAGGTGATGGAATAATTGGCGTCGGCCAAAGTCCCCTGGGTAATGCCGTAAGTGCCGACATTCGAGGTCGCGGTCGCCGCGGTCGCGAGCGCGCCCGACAAGCTGTCGCCATTGACCAGGCCGGCGCCGCCGACCGTATAGGCAAAGGTCGGATTGGCGTCGCCATAGGACCGGCTGGTGGTCGTGGCGGTCACCGTGATCGCCCGCTGATCGACCGTCAGGGTGCCGCTGTTGACGAAGCTCAGGGCGTAACCGGAGACCGAGGCGAGCGTCCCCTGCGACACCGTGATCGTATAGGGCGAGCCCGAGACGCCGGCGGTGGCGGCGGCGCCGAGCGAGGTGACGCTGGCGGTGCCGGTGAGCGCGGTCGCCGAACTGTCGCCGAGATAGACGCCGGCCAGCCCGGTATCAAAACTCGTGACGGTATAGTGGCTGGCGAGATCGGCGGTCACGTCGACGCCATAGGTCTTGCTATGGCTGGTCGAGGTGATGATCAGGGTCGGCTGGTTGGCGAAGATATAGCGATTGCCGGTCGGGCTCACGCTGCCGGGCGCGAGCGTCATAAGCGTCGCGCCGAAGATCGCCGTATTGCCGCTGTCGAGCAGGCTGCCGGTCACGCCGAAAACATCGCTGGCGGCGGCCGAAGAATAGATCAGCCAGCGTCCCGACGTGGCCGTGACCGCGTCGCTGCCCTGATTGTTGATGAAGGCGCCGGTCGCCGAAAGCACCGGGTTCTGGCCCGACACCGTGGCGCCGGAGGCGATGGTGAGATCGCCTGATACCGCAATGGTCGTGTTGCCCGACGTCGTGACGCCAGTGATGGACGTGCCCATCGCATCGGCGGCGCTCCCGGTGGCCAGATTGGCCCCATTGGCGAGCGAGAGGCTACCGACATTGGCAGCGAGCGTACCGACCTGGTTGGCCGCCGCGCCGAGCGCGAAGGAGCCGGTGCCGTCAAGCCGCAAGGTGCCGGCGGTCAGCGCGGCCGTCTGGGTCACCGTGCCGTTGGAGGCGAGCGCCAGGGTGCCGCTCTGCGACACCGCCTGGTCGAGCGCGAAACCCGCGGCCGAAATCTCGATCTGGCGGTTGGCGATGGTGAGGCCGGCCGCCGCGGTGGCGCCGACGGTCGTCGCGAAGGCGCTTTCGAGCGCCGCCAGCGAGGTGACGGCGGCGCCTGGCGTATCGCGCCGCCAGCCGGCGGAAATGTCGAGGCCGGTGGTCAGGGCCCCGGGCGCGCCCGGCCGGAATGACAGGGCCTGCTGGCCGCTGGTGACATAGGCTGCGACACCCGCCGGGTTCGACAGCGTTCCGGCCGCGCCGAAGACGTAATAATAGCCGTTGGCGCCGGTTATCGCGCTGCCCATGACCACGCCGCCACCGGCGACCGAGACGGTGCTGGCCAGCGGCGTCGCGCCGGTGCCGTCATAAGCAAAACCCGAGACGGCCTGAACACCGCCGGGGAAGAAGGTCTTCAGATAGGGGTAGAGCCCGCCGGTACCGCCAGCCCAGAACGCGGGATCGAAACCGGCCGGCAGGCCGTTGGTCTGGAGTTGCGCGGTCGTCAGGGCCGCCATGCCTGTCGACCAGCCGTTGGCGTTGTCGCTGATGCCGGCCGCTCGGCCCGTGGTCTCCACGTCGAAGGCGCTATCCAGGACCTGGCCGCCGGCGACGTTGCGGCCGATCAACCCGCCGAAAGCCACGACGCCACGGATGGCGCCGGTGGCGTAGGTCTGCACCAATGTGCCGGTGTTCAAGCCGGCAATGCCGCCGGCATAACTGTAACCAGCCGTCACCGAACCCGTGGCGAGGGATTGAACGATGTAATCCAGGTTGTAGCCGACAAGGCCGCCCGCGATGTCGCCGGCCGACACCGCGCCGGTCGCATAGGACAAGACGATCGGTCCGCGGCTGGTGCCGACGAGGCCGCCGACCGTATGGGTGCCGCTGACCGTCGCGGTCGAATAGGCATTGGTGATCAGCCCGGCATTCAAGCCGACCAGACCACCGACACCGTGGCTGCCGCTGACCCGGCCGGTGATGGAGACCGCTGTCAGGAAGCCGCCGTTATTGTAGCCGACCATGCCGCCGACAGTGTATTGGCCCTGTAGATTGACATCGACAAGGCCGAGGGCGCGCACATTGCCGCCCTGCCCGTAATAACCATTGCCGGTCACGCTGATCAACGCACCGAAGTTAATGCCGGAAGCGGCGGATGTCAGACCGGTAATGGTGTGGCCAAGTCCCTCGAAGGATCCCATGAAGCTGGAGGCTTCATCGCGGCCGAACAATCCGGCGTTGTAGGTGACGCCGGTCGCATTGAGATTGCCGGCCATCGCATATGAGCCGTACCGGCCGGCCCCATGGACCGTCATCACCGAGCCGTCGACCGCGTTGAAGCCGTCGATCGCATCGAGCTGGGCCATGTTGTAGACGAGTGTGTGATTGACGCCATTGACCGTCAGCGACTGGCCGGCGACCGTCGTCGTCGCGGCGCTGCCATCGGCATTGGCGAAGGTCAGGCTGCCGCCGAAAAACGACAGATTGGTGGTCGCCGAGGTATTGTAGCGGAGCGTCACGGCGTTCGCGCCCCGGACGGTCACGGCGGCATTGATGTTCAGCAGGCCGCCGCTGTTGAGCGTCAACGCGCCGCCATCCCCAATGGTGATCGGCTGGGCAACCGTCAGCGGCGCGCCGGCAAGAGTGGTCACGCCGAGGCGTCCGGAGATATTCACCGCCTGGTCGATGGTGAAGCTCGCGCCCGTCGCGGTCAGTTCCAGGCCGGTCGTGCCATTGATCGCCGCGACGGCGGCGGCGACACCGCCGGCGGCGGCGGTGGCATTGGCCCGCGCATCGGCCGAGGCTTGCGAATAGAGCAGCGCCGAGGTCGGCGCCGTCAGCATCTGGCCGTAGAGAGCGGCCGACTGGACGGCCGCGCCGGTCGCGGTCGCCACACGGGCCGAATTGGCACTGGAATAGGTCAGGAGCGGCGTGCCGTTGGTCAGCGTTCCCGCCGCCACCGCCAGGTAATAATAGCCATTGGCGCCGGTCGATACCGTGCCGAGCGACGAACCGCCGAGAACCGCGCCGACCGTGCCGCCTAAGCCCAGCGGCGTCGCGCCGGCATCCGCATAGGCGAAGCCTGAGACCACCTGGATGCCGTGGGCGAAGATCGACGTCAGATAGGGGTAGAGACCGGTGCCGCCGCCGAAGGCCCCGCCGAGGCCGCCAGCCTGGCCGGTCTGCAATTGCGTCGTGGTCAGTCCGGTGATGCCGGTGGCATTGCCTTGGCCGACCGCGTTGCCGAGCCCCGTCGAGGTGTCGAAATAGCTCGCATTGGCGGTGCCGCTATTGGTGCCGATCAATCCGCCGTTCAGCGACGTGCCGCTGACGAAACCAGCCGCATAGCTGCGGGAGACCGTCGCATCATTGATGCCGACGAGGCCGCCAACGGTGCCGCTAACGCCGCCGCCTTGCACCGCCCCGGTGGCATAGGCATCACTGATGACCCCGGAAGCCCTGTTCCAGCCGACGAGCCCGCCGGTTATGGTCGGCGTGCCGACGGCATTGACGATCGCACTGGAAAACGAGCGGTTCACCGTGCCGGCGTTTTCACCGACAAGACCTCCCGTTACGCTGGTGCCCTGCACTGTCCCGCTCACCCAACTCTGGCTGACCGTGCCCAGATTGTTTCCGACGAGGCCGCCGGTGTAGTCGCCGGGGCCGCGAATGGTGGCGTCGACCAGCCCGATATTCTGCACGGTGCCGCCAACACCGACCTGGCCGAACAGTCCGGCCGCGTTTCCGCCCGTCGGCGCGACGGTGAGGTTCTTGATGGTGTGGCCGAGCCCGTCGAACAGACCGGTAAAACCGTTTCCGAAAACGAAGCCGTTGAAGGTGCCGATCGGGTCAAGCCCGGCATTGCCGTTCCACGTCGCCGTTGCCGTGGCGTCGATATTGCGCGCCAGGGCATAGGTGCCGCCGAGGTTGGAATTGACCTGCTGCAACTGGTCGACGTCAAAGATCAGCGTATAGGCCGTGCCATTGATGGCCAGGCTCTGGCCGGTATTGGCGGCGCCGGTATAGGTCACCGTGCCGCCGTTCCAGGCGACGACACCGCCCTGGGCGGAGTAGGCATTGCTGTTGAGGCTCAGGCCGCCGCCACCTGAAATCGTGATGTTGGCGTTGATGATCACCGAGTGATAGGCGTTGAGCGTCAGCGTCGAGCCCGACGACCAGGTGATCGGCGCGGCCACCGTGATATCGCCGGTGCCTGCCCAGAAGTAGCCGGTGTTGACCGTCACATTGGCGCCGGCAAGCGCATTCTGCAACGTGGTGACATTGATGACGCTGTCATCTCCGGTGGCGGTGAAGCTGCCATCATGGTTCGAATCGGCGCCGTTCGAGATCGTGATGCTGTAAGGGTCGAGCAGCAGGGTGCCGAAGCGGCCAAGCGTCGCCGAGAGATCGGTGAAGCCGGTATAACCGAGACGGGCCTTGCCGGAGACCTCGGCAAAACCGCCATCGCCACCCTGAGCGCCGCCGCGGGCGGTGATCAGGCCGGCGAAACGTGTGTCGAGATCCGACCAGACGATCACCCGGCCGCCATTGCCGCGCGAAAGCGCATCGGCGCGGATCGTCGTCGCCGCGTCGATCGTGGTGGTCTCGGCGGGTTGCAGCGGGCCTGATCCCTGATAGTCGCCGCCAATGCGGATCTGGCCGCCGCCGTCGCGGCCGGAGGCGTCGAGAGCGGCGCCACGCATGTCGATGGTGCGCGCGGTCACCGTGATCCGCCCGCCGGTCGCCGGCGCCGCGGCCCTGATAGCGCGCTGTGGCCTGGCCGGGCTCGCCTGGCGCTGGCGGGTCGAGACGTCGAGCCGGCCGGTCACCGACACGGCACCGTCGCCGCCGCCCAGCACGATCTCGCCCTGCCGGCCGGAGACCGAACGGGCCTCGACCACACCGGAGAGATTGACCGCCTGGCGCACCGCGTCGCGCGCCTGCGCTGCCCGGATCTCGACCCGGCCGCCATCGGCGCTGATCCGCCCGGAATGGCTGACCAGGGCGCCATTGCCTGTCGCTTTGGTCGGCAGGGCCACCTGCAGGAAGCCGTCGCCGGAAAGATCGAGCGTCGCCCGCTCGCCGGAGCCAAGGCCAACCCGCCCGAGTGGCACCGAGATGGTGCCGGCATTGTCGACCGAGCCGCCGATCAGGGCAGCATAACCGCCCCGGCCAATGGTGATCGCGCCGGCGTTGGAGACCGCCGCGGAAGCGCCATTGCCGGTGAAGTTGCGCCGGCCGGCGTTGAAATCTTCATCCGAAATGCCAAGCGTGGAAGCAACGAAGCCCGCGGCATTGACCGCACCGCTCCGGGTGATGGCGATGCCGTTGGGATTGACCAGGAAGACCTGGCCATTGGCGTTGACCTGGCCTGATATGGTCGAAGGCGTATTGCCGGTGACCCGGTTGAGCAGAGCCGAAGAGGCCGAGGGCTGGACGATGTTGACGGTCGACCCCGCCCCCACCGAGAAGCTGTTCCAATTGACCACCGCCGAGCCGGTCGACTGGTTGATGGTCATCTGGGTCGCCGAGGGCGTCGCGATGGTGACCCCGCCCGAGGCCACCGTGCCGCCGGTCGGCAAGGCCTGGCCATAAGCGGCGGAGGCGCTGATCAGCGCCGTCGAGGCCAAGAGGACGGCGGCCAGCGGCCCGCGCGGGCGCCGCAGAGGGGTTTCGGCTTCGATCCGGTTCATCATGTCCCCCCTTAGAACTGCACTGCGCCCGAGAACGTCACGCGATCGGCGGCCGGTTTCTTGTCGTTGCGGTGCTGCCGTCCCCATTCCAGGCTGAAACTGACCTGGCTCAGGCCGATCGGGCTCTGGCCACCGGCCGGCGCCGCCCCGAGGCGGATGCCGAGGCCATAAGACGCGCCGTGGATATTGGCCTGTTCGAGCACGGTCGGGCGCTCGATCTTGACCGCGCCATAGGCGCCGAACAGATAGGGCGCGACGACGACGAAGCCGCTCGGAATGGCCATTTGCCGGGGCGACTGGAGTTCGCCGCGCACGACATAGCCGGCATCGCCCTGGAACGTGCCGGAATCGAAGGACGAAAGGCCGGTCAGCGAGGCCAGCCCGATCTGTTCGGAGCGGGCGAGCGGCTGGCCGAACGAGGTCTGGGCGCGGGCGCGCAGGTCTATCGCCAGATGCTCGATCAGCTGCTGGCTATAGCCGAGATAGAGTTCGAGCTTCTGAAAGCTCGCATCGATGCCCTGGCGCGACAGGGGCAGAAGCGGGGTGGCATCTTCGGCCGAACGGGCGCCCAGCCCATTGATGCCGAAAGAACCGGTGACCCGGCCGGTCACCTGGCCGCCCCAGGGCGACAGCCACAGGACATCGCTCGCGGCCCTGACGATACGCAACCGGTCGAGCGAGATCGGTGCGCTCAAGGGGGTGATGACCGAGACGCGCTCCTCCTGGGCATCGAAGCTCAGTTCCGAGCCAAGGGTGAAGTCGCGCGACCGGATCAGCGGATAGCGCAGCCGCGCCGAGATGCGATCGAAGGACGAGGTCGAGCCGAGGCCGTTGGCCGCGGCCCGCGGCGTCGCCCGGGTATTGGTGGCTTCGAGATTGAAGGTCAGGCCGTCGAGGCCGAGCGGCATGACGATGCCGGCGGCCAGCGAACGGTTGAGCGGTTCGTTGGCGAAGACGCCGTGATCGCCGCCATTCGGATAGCCGGATGCCCTGAGATAGAGCTGTTCGCCGGCGCCCGCCGCCGAGTTGAGCTCGACGCCGAAGCCGCTGTTGATCCGACCGAGCGCAGAAGACAACGTGTTGTCGATGGTCAACTGGCCGGAAATGATCCGGTGCTTGGCCTCGACCACCAGGACGCTGGCCCCGGGCGCCACACCGGCCGTCAAGGTCGAGCGCAGGATCGTGCCAGGCGTATCGCTGGCCAGCAGCAGTTTCCGCTCGATCAGCCTTAGCGTGATGCCCCGTTCGCCGACGATCGGCGCCAGCAGCGCTTCGATCCGGCCGCGCACCGCCTCGGGCACACCCCTGACGTCGATCCGCTCGATGAAGCCATCGACCACGACAAGGCGCAGCCGTGCGCCGTTGACGATGCGCTGCGCCGGCAGGATCACCCGCACCAAGCCGTAGCCGGCACGGGCATAGGCGACTTCCAGCGCGCGGGCGACCGCGAAGATCTCGGCGGCGGTCACCGTGCGGCCAGCCAGCGGCGCGGTGATCGCACGGGTCGCTTCGGCCATGGCCGGAAGCCCGCCTTCGACGACGATGTCGCGCAGGCGGACGCTCAGCCGCTCGGCGCCGGGCGGCGCCTCCAGGCCCCGCCCCTCCGGGATGACCAGGGCACCCTGGCCGCCGATGACCGGCGGACGGAATGTCTGCGGCGTGATCTGCGATGCCGTTTGTGCCCATGCGGGGCCGGCGGCCAGCACCATGGCAACCACCCCGGCGCGCGCCAGCGCCTGTCGCGACGGCCTCACTCTCTTGGTCCGAACCCGAATCACGCGGCCCCCTGAGCACCAGCCGCGACGCACCCGGCGCGGCGACACATGGGCGAAGAAGTGCATCGATCGGGAAGGCCTGTCGTCGCATTCAGCGCAGAACGTCGTATCACCGAGCGCAAAATTTGCCTTTGGTTACGAAATTCCCGACATTTTGAGCGGCCGCCCCGATATTTCGATTCAGCCAATGCCGGCATGTGCTTGAGATCAGAGCTGAACTCCACCTGCGATGGCCGCGCCCGCCACCACCTGCGCGGGCCGCATCAAACGAATCGTCGCCTGCGTCTAAGGCGCTGCAAAACAAGCGGAAGACGCGACGCCGAGACAGACGACGGGGCGGCCGAAACGGGCATCCTCGATGAGCGCGTCGCGGTCGCGCGCCAGCATGGCAAAGGTCTTGATGCCGTCGAACGAGCCCGGCCGCGTGCTGTTCGCCCGGAACGCCCAGTCGACCACGCTGGCAACCTCCGGGCTGACCGCACCGGCCGGCGTGACCGCGAGATTGCCGGCGTTGAACGCCACGAGATAGTTGGACGAGGCCACCAGCGTGCCCTGGGTGATGGCGTAGCTGCCCGGCCCGCTCGCCGGCGTCGCCGTGGTGGCGAGCTCGCCCGCGAGGCTGTCGCCATTGGCAAGGCCGCGCCCGCCGACGGCGTAGGTGAGCTGAGGGTTCGGCTGGCCGGCAAGCCGGCTGAGATCGTTGGCCGTCACCGTGATGGCGCGCTGGGTCACCGCGAGGTTCGCGCCGACAAAGGTCAGTGCGTAGTTCGACGAGGCGGCGAGTGTCCCCTGCGTGATGCCATAGCCGCCGACATTGGAGGTCGCGGTGGCGCTGGTCGCCAGCGTGCCGGTCAGGCTGTCGCCATTGACGAGCGAGCCGGAGGTCAGGCCATAGGTCAAGGCCGGATTGGCGTCGCCATAGGTTCTGGCAGCCGCGTTGGCCGCAACCGTCACCGCGCGCTGGGTCACCGTCAGGTCAGCGCCGACATAGGTCACCGCATAGTTCGGATTGTTGGCCGTCGTCACCGTGCCCGGGCCAATGCCATAGGCGCCGACATTGCTGGTCAGGTCCGCCGACGTAGCGAGGCTGCCGGTCAGCGCGGCGCCGGCGCCGAGCGACGTCGTCGTGTAGGTCAGGGACGGATTGGCATCGCCATAGACCCGGCTCGCGCCATTGGCGGTCACCGTCACCGCCCGCTGCTTCACCGTCAGGTCAGCGCCGACATAGGTGACGGCATAGTTGGCGGAGATCCCGACGCTGCCCTGGGCCAGGCCATAGGTCCCGACATCGGAGGATGCGGTCGCCGACGTCGCCAGGGCACCGGTCAGCGTGTCGCCGTTGACGAGGGAACCTGAGGTCAGGCCATAGGTGAAGGTCGGGTTGGCGTCGCCATAGCTCCGGCTGGCGGCATTGGCGGTCACCGTGACGGCGCGCTGGTTCACCGTCAGGTCGGCCCCGACATAGGTGACAGCGTAATTGGCCGAGACCGCGACGGTACCCTGGGCGATGCCATAGGCACCGACATTGGAGGCGCCGTTGGCCGCGGTCGTGAGATTGCCGCTGAAGCCGTCAGCATTGACCAGCGAGCCCGAGGTCAAGGCATAGGTCAAGGCCGGATTGGCGTCGCCATAGCTCCGGCTCTGCGCGTCGGCGGTCACGGTTATGGCCCGCTGGGTCACCGTCAGGTCGGCGCCGACATAGGTCACGGCATAGTTCGGATTGTTCGCCGTCGTCACGGTCCCTTGCGTGATGCCGTAAGCGCCGACACCGCTGGTGCCGTCGGCGGAGCTCGCCAGGCTGCCTGATATCGCAGCCCCCGCGCCAAGCGAGGTCGTGGTGAAGCCGAACAGCGGGTTGGCATCGCCATATTGGCGGCTCGCCGCATTGGCGGTGACCGTCACGGCGCGCTGCGCCACCGTCAGGTCGGCGCCGACAAAGGTGACGGCATAGTTGGCCGAAATCCCGACGCTGCCCTGGGTCAGGCCATAGGTCCCGACATCCGAGCCGGCGGAGGCCGTGGTCCCCAAGGCGCCGGCCAGGACGTCGCCGTTGGCGAGGGAACCCGAGGTCAGCCCATAGCTGAAGGCCGGATTGGCGTCGCCATAGGTCCGGCTGGCGGCATTGGCGGTGACCGTCACCGCGCGTGGCGTCACGGTCAGGTTTGCGCCGACATAGGTGATCGCGTAGTTCGCCGTGGCCGCGACCGAACCGAGCGTGATGGCGTAGTCACCGATGCCGGAGGTTCCATTGGCGCTGGTAGCGAGAGCCCCCGAAAGCACGTCGCCACCAACAAGCGAGCCGGAGGTCAGGCTGTAGGTCAAAGCCGGATTGGCGTCGCCGTAACCGCGCGTCGCCGCATTGGCCGTCACCGTCAATGGACGCGGCGCGACGGTCAGCTGCCCGCCGGTGAGATAGACAAAGCGTGTCGCGCCGCCATTGGCGAAGGTGCCGACCGCGCCCGTGCCGACCGATGTCGAATAGCTGCCGACGCCACTCGCCGGGGTCGCCGTGGTCGAATAGCTCACCCCCGTCGTAATGGTGTTCCAGCGGCCCGCACCATAAAAAGTGGCGCTGGTCGGGTTGGCATCGCCGTAATAGCGGGTCGCGGCGCCGGTCACGCCGACGACACCGGACACGCCGAAGAGCTCGGGCCGGTAGCTGGAACTGGCCGGCGCCCAGACAGCCGCGTCGAAGCCGGCGAAACTGGCCGCCACCTGCATCTGCGCCGTGGTCAGTCCTGTGCCGCCATCGCTGGTGGATTGACCCGAGGTCTCGACGTTCCAGTAGGAATTGGTCGTGGTGCCCCCGTTATTGGTGGTGCCGACCAGGCCGCCGAGATAAGTGCCGGCGCTGACCGCGCCGGTGGAATAGGATTGGCTGATCGCACCGCCCGCATTCCAGCCGACCAGGCCGCCGGCACCCCAATTGCCGTTGACCGTGCCGGTCGCATAGGACTGGGTGACGACGCCGTAATTGGTGCCGACCAGGCCGCCGGCCCAGAATGACGAGGCGCCGTTGATGGTGCCGGTGGCATAGGACTGAACGACAGTACCGAAATTGGTGCCGACAAGCCCACCGACTCCCTGGCTCCCGGACGAAGCTGTGACACTGCCGGTGGCATAGGACTGGCTAACCCTCCCCACCCCCTCGTTCAGGCCGACGAGGCCGCCAGTGTGAGACGCCCCGCTGACGGTGGCCGAACTCGAAGCACCACTCACCATCGTGCCCCAGCTTCGGCCGATGACAGTGCCCGTATACTGGCCGCCGGTGATACTCCCTCCAACGAAAGATACGTTGCTGACCGACGCTTGCCAGGTGAGGCCGAAGAGACCGACATATTCCTCGGTCGGCCGGTTGATCGTCAGATTGGTGATCTTGTGGCCCTGGCCGTCGAAATGGCCGTAATATTCGGTGCCGAAGCTCTGGCCGATCGGGACGAAGCCGGCGCCGCCGTTCCAGCCGCTGGTGGCGGTGGCGTCGATATCGCGGCCGAGCGCATAATTGCCGCCGCTATTGGTCGTCATGGCCTGCAACTGGCTGAGCGTATTGACCAGCATATAGGCCGTGGTCGGGCCGGTCGACGCCGCGCTGTAATCGGTCGGCGCGGCATAGTTGGCGGCGTTGTAGTAGATCCGCGTCGTGCCGTTGGCGAGGCTGACGGTGCCGAGAAGGCTGACCGTGCCGGTGCCGGTGCCGGTCGCGTCGGACTGCAGGACAAGCCCGGCTCCGCTGGTGCTATTGGTGATGCTGACGCCGGCATTCACGGTGATGTTGCGAAAAGCCGACAGCGTCAGGGTCGTCGGCCTCGACCAGGTGACATTGTTGGCCACCATGATGTCGCCGGACTGGGCGCCACCCGAACCGGTGGTCACAGTCACATTGGCGCCGGCGAGCGCGTTCTGCAGCGTCGTGACATTGATGACGCTGTCATTTCCGGTGGCGCCGAAGCCGGAATGGTTTGAATCGGCACCGTTGGAAATCGTCACGTTGTAGGGGTCGAGCAGCAAGGTGCCGAAGCGGCCAAGCGTCGCCGAGAGATCGGTGAAGCCGGTGTAACCGAGATGGGCCTTGCCGGAAACCTCGGCGAAACCGCCATCGCCACCCTGAGCCCCGCCGCGCGCGGTGATCAGGCCGGCGAAACGGGTGTCGAGATCCGACCAGACGATCACCCGGCCGCCATTGCCGCGCGAAAGCGCATCGGCGCGGATCGTCGTCGCTGCGTCGATCGTCGTGGTCTCGGCGCGTTGCAGCGGGCCTGATCCCTGATAGTCGCCGCCAATGCGGATCTGGCCGCCGCCGTCGCGGCCGGAGGCGTCGAGATGGGCGCCACGCATGTCGATGGTGCGCGCAGTGACCGTGATCCGCCCGCCGGTCGCCGGTGCAGCGGCCCGGTTCGTGCGCGCCGGCCGCGCGGGGCTCGCCTGGCGCTGGCGCGTCGAGACGTCGAGCCGGCCGGTCACCGACACGGCACCGTCGCCGCCGCCCAGCACGATCTCACCCTGCCGGCCGGAGACCGAACGGGCCTCGACCACACCGGAGAGATTGACCGCCTGGCGCACCGCATCGCGCGCCTGCGCTGCCCGGATCTCGACCCGGCCGCCATCGGCGCTGATCCACCCGGAATGGCTGACCAGGGCGCCATTGCCTGACGCTTTCGTCGGCAGGGCCACCTGCAGGAAGCCGTCGCCGGAGAGATCGAGCGTCGCCCGTTCGCCGGAGCCGAGGCCGACCCGCCCGAGTGGCACCGAGATGGTGCCGGCATTGTCGACCGAGCCGCCGATCAGGGCAGCATAACCGCCCCGGCTAATGGTGATCGCGCCGGCGTTGGAGACCGCCGCGGAAGCGCCGTTGCCGGTGAAGTTGCGCCGGCCGGCGTTGAAATCTTCATCCGAAATGCCGAGCGTCGAGGCGACGAAACCGGCGGCATTGACCGCACCGCTCCGGGTGATGGCGATGCCGTTGGGATTGACCAGGAAGACCTGGCCATTGGCATTGACCTGGCCTGATATGGTCGAAGGCGTATTGCCGGTGACCCGGTTGAGCAGAGCCGAAGAGGCCGAGGGCTGGACGATGTTGACGGTCGACCCCGCCCCCACCGAGAAGCTCTGCCAATTGACCACCGCCGAGCCGGTCGACTGGTTGATGGTCATCTGGGTCGCCGAGGGTGTCGCGATGGTGACCCCACCCGAGGCCACCGTGCCACCGGTCGGCAAGGCCTGGCCATAAGCGGCGGAGGCGCTGATCAGCGCCGTCGAGGCCAAGAGGACGGTGGCGAGCGATCCGCGCGGCGACCTGGTCGGAGCTTCGACTTGGGCGTGGCTCATCGTGACCTCTTTAGACTGCACGCGGACCGGAACAGCGGCCCCGGGCCGCGGACACGTGCCGCAGCCTCAGGCGGGCTAGCTGTGCATCGATCGAGGGCGGCCGTCGTCGCATTCAGCGCAAGAAGCTGTCTCACATCGCGCAAAATGGTCGATTTGCCGGATTTCGGGCGGTCTCACGGCGGTGTTCAGCGCTTGCGCGCCCGCAAAGCCTGCATCTGCGCCCGCCGTACGCCGGTCGCGAAAACCCGGTCAAAAACCGGAATGCCTGTATCCGTGGAGCGCCCGCCGTCCTAGTCAGCCATGCCGAGCGTGGCGCGGAATTCGCCCGAGGTCATGCCATGGGCGGCGCGGAAAGCGCGGTAGAAGGCCGACAGACTGTTGAAGCCGCAGGCCAGCGCCACCGCCGTGACCGGCAGGCGCGGCTCATAGGCCAGCAATTGCCGCGCCTGGTCCATGCGCCGCTCCATGACGGTGGTCGAGAAGCTCTTGCCGGTCGGTTGAAACAGCGCGTGCAAATGGCGAACCGAGATGCCGAGCGCGTCCGAGACCATGGCTGGGCTTAGATCCGGGTGATCGAGATGGGCCAGGATCAGGCCCTGCGCCTGATGCAGGAGGCCGGCGTGAATCGCGGCGCGTCTCGGCTCATCGCGTGGGGAGGCGAAGCCGCGCACCATCAAGGCAAGCTTGGCCAAGGTATCCACCGCCGTCTCGGCAGCGGCTCCGGACAGATGCGGCGCAGCCAGGACGAGTGCATCGAAATGCGCAGCCATCAGCGCGGTCAGGCCGGGCTCGATCCGGACCGGCCGGAGCGACAGGTCGGTAGCGGATGCCAGCAGCGGCCGATAACGGGCAAACGGGATCGTCAGCATGCGCGCCCGGAAGCCTTCCTGCGGCGCCGGCAGGCTGGCATAGGGCAGGTCGGAATGGGCGATGCTGAGCGTTCCCGGCGGCACCTCATATTCGTTGGCGCCGACGATCGCGCGCCCACCGCCAACGACCTGCATCGCAATCACCAGCGCATCGCCGGCACGATTGGCGACATCGGCCTCGGTCCGCGCGACCCGGTAAGCCGAGGCGCGCATGTCGACGAGCGTCCCGCCGCCGAGCGGCCGCGCCGAAAATCGGCCCCGGAACTGCTCGTGACGGCTCCGGTCGAGCTCGATGGTCACGCCATGGACCGCCTTGCCGCGTTCCTCGCGCCAATGGGTGAAGCGATCGCGCGCCGGAAGCATGTCGGTGGAGAATGTCACGACGCCGCCGGCGCTCATCGATCGTCCCTGGTCATCGCGATCGCGCATCGAGGCGGCGCGACGCGATCCCGATATAACCGATCCGCCGGCGACATCGCCAGCACTTGCTCACCTATGGGAAACTCGGCGGGCACCCCGATTGGCGATCGACCGGGGCCGGACCGGCGGCAGGCCGCCGCTACCACATGGTCTTGCCGTCGATGACCTCCACCGGCACGGCGGCGAGATCGAAATCATCCAGAAGCCGCGTATTGACGCTGATCTTCGGGTTGTCGAAATCCGCCGTGCCGGTCGACCAGTCAGGCGTTTCGGAATAGGTGCCGCAGCCGCAGCTGGCGCAGAAACGATGCGCGACGGTGTTCGAACCCCAGCGATAGGTCGCGACCTGTTCGACCGGCGTCGTCAGCCGGAACTGCCGCGGCTTGTAATAGGCCCAGAGCGCGCCGCGCTTCGAACAAAACGAACAGGTGCATTGGGTGACGCTGGCCGGCGCCTCGTCGACCTCGAAACGTGTCGCGCCGCAATGGCAGCTGCCCTTGATCGTCATGACGCTCCTCCGCCGGCCACTGTCCTGCAACCGTTCCCGCGGCTCGCATAGCAGGCCCCTGCTGACAGGGGATGGCAGCAGCCGCACCGGCTAGGAATGCAGCCGCGCCGGCTGCTGCCCGTAGCTTTGATATTTGCCGACCACCGTCATGATCTCCGCTTCGGCAAGAGCCGGCGGCACGCCCATGCCGCGACAGAGGATATATTGCTTGGCGAGCTCTTCGACGGTGACCGCGAGCGACAGGGCCTTGGCCATCGAGACATGGGCGGCGACCACGCCGTGATGGGCCAGCAGGCAGGCGCGCCGGTCCCGCAGCGCCGCCAGCACGGCATCGGCAAGCTCCTGCGTTCCAAACGTCGCGTAAGCAGCGCAACGAATGTCCGGGCCGCCGGCCGCGGCGATCGAATAATGGATGGCGGGAATGTCGAGCCCCATGATCGCCAGCGCGGTCGCGTGGGTCGAGTGGGTGTGCACGATGGCGCCGAGGTCGTCGCGCTCGCGCAGGATGTCGCGATGCAGGCGCCACTCGCTCGACGGCAGCACGTCGCCGTCGAAGCTGCCATCGAAGCGGACCTGGACGATCAGCTCGGGTCTCAGCGCATCGTAATCGACGCCGGTCGGTGAGATCAGGAACCCCTCGCCGTGGCGAACGCTGACATTGCCGGATGTTCCCTTGTTGATGCCGAGGCGGTTCATCTTCCGGCAGGTCTCGATCAATTCCGCGCGCAGTCCGGTCTCGTCGGTCATCGTCATCTCCTGCCGGTCATTCGGCCTTGAAACCACGCGCCGCCGCGCCACAGGCCGGGCAGCGGCCCCACGCGTCGAACACCCGCTTCTGCCAGGCGCCAAAAGGTGCGTGCAGCGCCTTGAGATCGTCATTGAAGGCACCGAGCTCGCGCAATTGCTCGGCGCAGGCCGCAGCCTCTAAGAGCGCATCGTCCTCGTCGAAGCTCTCGATGCGGCCATGGCGCATGAGCCATTCGCCGCCAACCATCAGGGCCGTCACCGCGCGTGCATCGGCATGCATCACCAGGCTCTCGATCGAAATCGGAGCGACGGTCAGCGGTTCGCGGCGGAAATTCAGCACCATGAGGTCGGCGGCTGCACCTGGCGCCAGCCGTCCGCCGACATGATCGACGCCGAGCGCCCCTGCCCCGCCCGCGGTCGCGGCCCGGAAGGCCTCTACCGGCCGCAGCCAGGTGTCATGATCCGATCCCGGCTCGCGCCCGGACATGACGGCGAGCCGCATGGCCTCGAACAGGTCGTGGCGACCGCCGGTATTGGAACAATCCGTGCCGAGCGCCAGCTTGACGCCGGCATCGAGGCAGGCGCGCAGGTTCAATCGCCCGGAGCCGAGCATGCGGTTGCTCGCGGGATTGTGCACGAGCGTCACGCCATGGCGCGCCAGGCGCCGGTGGTCGCCGTCCTCCAGCCAGAGGCCGTGTGCCACCGACAGCTTGGCGGTGAGCAATCCCTGTCGCTCCATCTCGCTCACCAGGCCGCCAGGCCATTTGGCGCGGCTCGCGGCCGCCTGCGGCAGGGTTTCCAACAGGTGGGTATGGGCGCCGAGCCCGAGCTCGTCCTGCAGCCTGCGCCAGAGCGCGATCATGTCGGGCGAACAGCGCTGGGGGCCGTTTGGACCCAACAGAAGACTGATACGGGACGCCTCGCCGCGCCCGGCGCGCGCCGCGAGGTCGACGAACGAGGCGCGCACCTGGTCAGGCGTGCGCATGACACGAGGGGCAAGTTCGGCCAGGACGTCGCGCGGCAGGGGAATGTCCAGGAAGTCGTGATCGGCGACATCCTGGAAGAACGGCGCGAAGCCGATCCGCATGCCGGTCCGAGCATGGGTCTCGAAGGCGGTGTCGAGAAAACCGACCTGCGGATAGTGATCGACGTAACCGGCAATGCCGTTGCGGATCATCTCGGCCGCGGTGAGCAGGATGGCCGCTTTCGCGCAACGGTCGGAGAAGCCCCGGCCGTAGCTGGTCGCGTAATAGGACCAGAGCTCCAGCGGCAGCGAATTTTCGGTGCCGCGCAGCAGGGTCGAGCTCGAATGGACATGGCCGTCGTAAAGCGGCGGCGCGATCAGCGATCCCTGAACATAAAGAACGGCGTCGGCGGTGGCGGCAGCGGCCTCGACCTCGTGCGGCGCCAGGACCGCGGCGATCCGGTCGCCGTCGATCAGCACCCCACCGGGAACCGGCGCGCGGTCATTCTCACCGGTCCAGACCGCGCCGCCGGCGATGCAGATGCGTCTGGTCGCATGGCCCATGGTGCTCAGGTTTCCTTCAGCCGCCGAAATGCGCGCGCAGCGCGTTGGCCGCGAAGACCCCGTCGCCGGTCGCGATGGCACCGACAAATTCCGGCGGCGTCACGTCGAACGCGGGATACCAGCCGCGCGCCAGCGGCGTCGCGGTCGGCTGGCCGAGACACATCAGGCTTTCGCGCCCGTCGCGCTGTTCCATCGGCACGTCGTCGGGGGTCGCGGCATGGCGGTCCGGCGCCGGCACCATGGCAATGTAGGGAATGCCGAAATGGCGCGCCGCAATGGCGATCTGCAAGGTGCCGACCTTGTTGATGACATGGCCCGACAGCGTGACGCGATCGGCGGCGGTCATGTAGCGGCTGACCAGGCCGCGATCCATGGCATGCGCCGCCATGTTGTCGGTGATGACAGTCACGTCGATGCCCATTTCAGCGACGCTGTGGGCAGTCAGCCGCGAGCCCTGCAGATAGGGCCGGGTCTCGGTGCAGACGACCTTGACCCGCTTGCCGGCACGCAGCGTCGCCGCCAGCGTCTCGATCAGGCTCGCCTCGGCCCAGCAATGGGTGAGAATGGTATCGCCGTCCGCGACCAGTTCCGCGGCGTTCCGACCCAGCCGGCGGTTGCCTGCGTAGCGCTTCTCCCAGGCCTCTTCCATCACCGCCTGCATGGCGGCGGCGAAATCGTCCTGAGGCAGGCCGCGCGCGGCCTCGGCCATCATCGTGACGACGCTGCGGATATGGTTGTTGGTCGGCCGCGTCGCGATCAGCCGGGCCGCGGCCCGATCGATGATGGCGAGCCGCTGCTCGGCGCCGGCGCTGCGCGCCGCCAGACGCGCCGCCAGCACCATGCCGGCGCTCGCCGCAAAAAACGGCCCGCTGCTCTGGGTCACCATGTCTTCGATGGCCACCGCGACCTCGTCGTGGCTGGTGCAGGTGACGAAGCGGATGTCGAAGGGAAAGGTCCGCCGATCGAGAATGCGCACGGCATCCTCGTCGAGCAGGACGCTCTGGCGCACCAGGGTCGGCGCGGTGAAGCTGATGTCATGCATGGCCGTGCTCAAGCCTGGCCGAGCGGGCTGACGGTGGCGGCGGTGAGCGAGGCGACCCCCTCGGAGGTCTTGCGCTTGTCCCAGAGCGTCAGGCGGCGGATCGCCTCGGCGCCAGTCTGGCAGGCGCGCAGGATGCCGCCATTGTCGCCCCATTCGCCGGTCATCCGGTTGGCGATGACCGAGCAGACCGAGCCGGCGCGCAGGCCCGAGAGCCGGGCAAGGGTGAACAGCGCGGCGGTTTCCATCTCGAAATTCAGCACCTCGGCGCGCTTCATCTCCTCGAAGATCCGCTCGCCCTCCAGCGACTTGTGGCCGTTGACGCCCGGCCGGCCTTGACCCGCCAGGAACGAGCCCGAGGTCGCGCCGGTGCCGACGCGATAATCATGGCCAAGGGTTGCTGCCGCATCGGCGAGCGCGAAGGTCACCTCATGCGAGGCGGCGGCCGGATATTCGGGCCGGACATAGAGGTTGGTGGTGCCGTCGAGCCGGACCGAGGCGTCGTTGATGATCAGCGAGCCGGTCTTGATGTCGTCGCGCAGCGCGCCGGTCGTGCCAACCCGGATGAAGGTGTCGATGCCGAGCCGGAACAGGTCGTGCAGGATGATCTCGAGCGAGGGCGCGCCAATGCTGGTCGACACCGCGCCGATGTGCACGCCGCCATAGCTGCCGACCGCGGCGCGGTAGCCGCGCGGCAGGTCGACCACATGGGCCTCCTGCCATTGCTCCGCCATCACCTTGACCCGGTCCGGATCGCCGGGAAGCAGCACGTAGCGCGGCAGATTGAGGGTCGCGAGCAGGTCATGGCGCCGGCTGTCGCCGGTATCGGCGGTCGCTTTGGTGCGCACTGGGGCGTTCATCGGAAAAACTCCTCGGATATCAGGCGGACGGAGGCCAGGCCCCGGTCCGAAGCGGGTCAGGCCGTGCGCCAGCGGACGAAGCGCCATTCCAAGGCGGAGACCGTGCCGAACATGGCGAGCGCCAGGGCCGACGAGGTCAGGATGGCGGCATAGAGCAGATCGGTGCGGTAGTTGAAGGTCGCCTGGATGATCAGGGCGCCGATGCCGGATTCGGAGCCGATCCATTCGCTGACGATGGCGCCGATGACACTGGTCGTGCAGGCGATCCGCAGCGCTGAAAACAGGAAGGGCATGGAGCGCGGCAGGCGCAGCCGGAAGAACACCTCGCTGCGGGTCGCCGACATCATGCGCATCAGTTCGAGCTCGGACGCCGAGACGGATTCGAAACCCCGGATCATGTTCACCAGCGTCGGGAAGAAGCAGATGATCGCCGCGATCAGGATCTTCGAGGCGATCGACAGGCCGAAAATGGTGATCAGGACCGGCGACAGCGCAATGACGGGGATCGTGTTGAAGATGATCGCCACGGGGAAATACATGCGCTTCAAGGTGGCGCTATGGACGAAGACGGAGGCCACCGCGACCGCCGCGACATTGCCGATGAGGAAGCCCGACAAGGCTTCGATCAGGGTTGGCCAGAGATTGGTCAGCAGCAGGCCACGGTGGACGCCGACCGCCTCGATGACGCCGAACGGGCTCGGCGCGATGAACGGCTTGACGTCGAAGACGACGATCGCCGCCCACCACAGCGCCAGGAGCGACAGCACGCCGAAAATCGGCCAGAGCAGGTTCGCCAGGCGTCGATTGGACATGGCGGCGGCAACACCCTTTGATGGTGCGGCCGGCGCCGCCGGAGCGACTTCGGGGCGCGTGGTCTCGGTGATGGTCATGCCGCGCTCCCATAAGCGCGTTCGAGAACGGCGCGCAGATCCGATGTCATGGCGAAAAAGGCCGGATCGTTGCGGTCGATCCGATTGTCGGGTTTGCGCGGCTTCAGGTCGATCGTCTCGATGATCCGGCCGGGGCCCGCCCCCATGACCACCACGGACTGGCCGAGAAAGGCTGCCTCGGTCAGGCTGTGGGTGACGAAGACGATGGTGGTGTCGGTCTCGCGCCAGATGCGCAGCAATTCGTCGTTGAGCCGGTCGCGGGTGATCTCGTCGAGCGCGCCGAAGGGCTCGTCCATCAGCAGCACATCCGGATTGGTGACCAGCGCACGGGCGATCGAGACCCGCTGGCGTTGGCCACCGGACAGTTCATGCGGCAGTGCCGCCTCGCGGCCCTTGAGGCCGACCAGTTCGACCAGCTCTTCGGGCGTGCGGCCCGGGCGCTGCCGGCCGGTCCAGCCGCCGACCTGCAGCGGTAGGCGGACATTGTCGATGACGCTGCGCCAGGGCAGCAGCGTCGCATCCTGGAAGACGAAGGAGATCCGGCGCTGTTCGCGCGCTCGCGCCGGTTCGGAGCCGAACACCGCAACCTCGCCTTCGGTGCAGGGCAAGAGATCGGCGATGGCCCTGAGCAAGGTCGACTTGCCGCAGCCGGAGGGACCGATGAGCACGACGAAGGCGCCGGCCAGGGCCTTCAGGGACACGCCGGTAAAGGCGAGGATTTCCTGATCGCCGCGGGCGAAAGCGACGCCGGCATCGGCGACATCGATCGCCCATTGAGTCGGTTGCAGCATCGGATCAGCCCAGTCGCGGCCGCACATCGGCGGTCATGTCGAGGATTTCATGGGTGGCGAAGCCGGCGGCATCGGGCACCCGGCTTTCGAACCGCTTGATGCTGTCGAACAGCTTGATCTGCCGTTCGATCCGCTCGGCATCGAACCATCCCCAGCCCTTGGTCCGGGTGACCCGGTCGAACGAGATCTCCATGACGATGTCGACGGTGGCGCGTTCGATCTCGCGGTCGAGATTGGGATAGGCGTCGCATAGGATATCGATCGCCTCGGCGCGGTTCTGGAAAGCCCAGCCCCAGCCCTTGCCGACAGCCCTGATGAAACGGCCGAGCACCGGCTTCTGCGCCTCATAGGTCTCGGCCGAGGTGAAATAGGCATTGGCGTAATTGGTGATGCCGGCCGATTCCGAGGTCATCACGATGCGATCCGGGCCAATCACCGACATGGCCTTGGTATTGGTGATGAAACCGGTGACCGCATCGACCTGGCCGGTGGTCAGCGCCGTCATGTCATGGCCCATATTGACCACCCTGACCTTGGCGGGGTCGATCCGGTGCTGCGTCAGGATCAGGTCCAGGATGAACCGGCCGGTCGGCTGAACCGCCACGGTCTTGCCGACGAAATCGGAGGGAATGCGGATCGGCGCGCGCGGCAGCGAGATGAAGGCATAGGGTGAATATTGATAACCGCAGGCGAACATCTTGACCGGCCGGCGCCGTAAGCCATCAGCGCCTGCGAGGTGCCGGAGAGCTGGCCGACCAGCGCCTGGCCGGTCAGCACCGGCGGCACGGTCTGGGCATTCGGGCCGCCCGGCACGAAGCTGACGTTCAGGCCCTCCTCGGCGAAAAAGCCCTTCTTCGCCGCAACGACATCGCCGATCTGGCCATTGCTCATCAGCCAGTCATATTGGACCTTGAGCGTCGTCAGCCCTTGCGCGTCGGCCGGGCCGACGGCGGCCAGGCCACCGCCGAGACCGAGGCCAGCCAGGCTGCCGCCGAGGCCAGTTAAGACCGCTGCAGACGAGCGGAGCAGGTCGCGACGGCTTGGTGCCGGTGCATGCGGACGATCTGGCTCAGGTTTCGACATCGACGCCTCCGGTCCCGATTTCGGTGGTTTTTGGTCTTTTTGCGCGGCCGGTTGCCGCCTGCCGGGAACACTAGGAGCGATGGCCCACGAGGGTGAAGGGCCAGATGGGGTGAATCTCGAAGGCCAGAGCCGGAGTAGCCAGGTTTACGGCTGGCATTCCCGCGCCGCCTCGGCCAGCGCGCGGATACCGGCATCGATCCTGGTCACGGCAATCGACGAGACGCCGAGCCGCATGAAGCGGCGGCACGGATCAGGCCCGTGGAAAAACCGGTCGCCGGAATCGAACTGCACGCCCTTGGCGGTGGCGACCGCAGCCGTCCGCCGGCAGTCGAAGCCCTCGGGGCCCTCGACCCAGAAACTCGACGCACCCGGCGAATGCCGCCAGGCAAAGGCCGGCATCCAGCGGCGAAGGGCTTGGTCGAGCGCCAGCGACCTGTCACTCAAGGCCTTGGCGGCGCGGCGCAGATAGCCGCGGTAATAACCGCGCTCGATGAAGATCGCCAAGGCCCGCTGATTGTTGCCGGGCGGATGACGGTGGATCAGCCGCCTGAGCGCCCTCACCTGGCGGATGACCACGGCCGGCGCGACGATGAAGCCGAGGCGAAGCCCCGGCGCGACCAGTTTCGACAGGCTGCCGATATGAATGACCCGCTGATGCCGGTCGAGGCCCTTCAAGGCGGCGAGCGTCGCCGGCTCGCGTAGCAGTTCATTGTCGTAGCTGTCTTCGATGACGATGAAATCCTTGTCCGCCGCCCGCTCCAGCAGGGCCAGGCGGCGCTCGGCCGGCATCACCGCGGTCGTCGGGCACTGGTGGCCGCCGGAGACATAGACATAGTCGCAGCTGTCCAGCGCCTCCGATACGACCAGGCCGCCGGCATCGATGGCGAGTTCGCGGATCCGCGCGGCGGTCGCCCCCAGGATGTGCCGGAAATCGGCCAGGCCGGGATTTTCCATGCCTACCACCGTGTCCCGGCCGGCCAGCAGCTGGGCCACCAGATAGCGCGCCTGCTGGCCGCCGAGCGTAATGATGATCTCGTCCGGCCGGGCCCAGATGCCATGATGCGGCAGGATGTGCCGGCGCAATTGCTCGACCAGTTCGACGTCGTCCTCGTCGACCACGTCGCGCCCCCATTGGGCGATTTCCAGCACGCTGAGCGCCGCCCGCTCGCATTCCCGCCAATGGTTGGTCGGAAACAGGCTCGGGTCGAACTGGCCATAGGTGAAGGGATAGGCCGGCTCGTCGCCGGCGCGCGGCGCCCCGGCGCCGTCTTCGGCGAGCACGATCTTGAAGCGGCCGCGCCAGTCCGGGACCACCGCGCCCGCGGCATCGACGGTCGGCGGCGCCGGGCCCGGCAGCCGCTCGGCGACGACCACGCCGGAGCGCGGCCGCACCACCAGATAGCCCTGTTCGACCAGGCCACCATAGGCAAGCATCGCGGTATTGCGGCCGATCTTGAGCATGCGCGCGAGGTCCCGGCCCGAAGGCAGGCGTGTGCCACGCGCCAGCCGCCGATCCTCGATCGCCTGGATCACCGCGCGCATGATCGCGACATAGCTCAGCCGGTCTCCGGCTTCGCGCGGCGGGAAGACGGATGCCCAGGCGAGGTCGGCCACGGTGCCTTTGGTCTTTGACGCCATCGCCGCTTAGTAGAGTGCCGCAGGGGTGCGTGGAAGTGCCCGTCGCCTCACATCGCGTCGGCGGAACTGGGACGGAAGGTCTTCGATGCGGCAATCGACAGCGCCACGAAGATCACCAGGGTCAGACCCTGCGACAGGGCGAAGGGCAATTCCGATTGGGTCGGAGCCAGCGCTCGCAAGGCCGGGACTTTCATGAAGGCCTGCGCGATCGCGACAAAAACCAGGAAATAGAGGCTGAACACCATGCCCGCCGCATAGATCCACCGCCATGGGCCGGCGCCATGAAAGACGTAGCGGGCGACGATCACCAGCGCCAGGATGACCAGCGCGATGGCGCCGACCACATGCGAGGGCAGGACGCCGTTGAACGGGAAACCGAAGCCGGTGGCGCTGGTCAGCACTGCGGTGACCAGAAAAAGCGTCGTCCAGAACGAATTCACCGTCGCGCCGAACAGGCCGTAGATCACCGGAATTCCGGCGATGATGGCGATGATGCTGATCGCGGTGTGAATCGTCGTGAATGTCGAGAGATCCATGACATGGCCCCTGTTGTCGTCGCACTGCACTGACTGATCACGCTATGGCCGGTCCTGACGCCGGCGCCGCCCATCGCCGTCCGGATCCCGCCGCCGTTGCCCCCGAGGCCATGCCGGCCTGCGGCCCCAGCACCTGCGGAACCGGGCATTGGTCCGGCGCCTCCGCCAACGACCACGCACCGGACGACCCGGCGCGCGTGATCTTGTCGCATGGAACTGTTTTAAACAAGGATGCTCAAGCAGGCTTTGCCGCCCATCCTCCGCGTTTCGGGCGAGTATTCACGGGGGCCCGAACCGGGCATCCTGCAGGCCAACCAACAGAGGGAGGCCACGCATGACATTGTTCGATCTCGCCGGGAAAACCGCCATCATCACCGGCTCGTCGCGCGGCATCGGCAAGGCGATCGCCGAACGCTTCGCCGAGCATGGCGCCAGGGTCGTGATCTCCTCCCGCAAGGCCGCCGCTTGCGAGGCGGTGGCCGCCGAGATCAACGGCCGGTACGGGCCCGGCCGGGCCATTGCCGTGCCGGCCAACATCTCGTCGAAGGACGATCTCCAGCGGCTGGTCGACGAGACCCGCCATGCCCTCGGCCCGGTCATCGACGTGCTCGTCTGCAATGCCGCGTCCAACCCCTATTACGGCCCGCTCGCCGATATCACCGACGATCAGTTCAGTAAGATCCTGGGCAATAATATCATTGCCAACAACTGGCTGATCTCGATGGTCGTACCCGGGATGATCGAGCGCCGCGACGGCTCGGTGATCATCATCTCGTCGATCGGCGGATTGCGGGGGTCGCCGATCATCGGCGCCTATTGCATCTCGAAAGCCGCCGACATGCAGCTGGCGCGCAACCTGGCGGTCGAATATGGCCCGCACAATGTGCGGGTCAACTGCATCGCCCCCGGCCTGATCAAGACCGATTTCGCCAAGGCGCTGTGGGAGGATCCGCAGGGCCTGGCCGAACGGACCGCCACGACGCCGCTGCGCCGCATCGGCGAGCCCGACGAGATCGCCGGCGCCGCCGTCTTCCTGGCCTCCAAGGCCGGCTCGTTCGTCACCGGCCAGAACATCGTCATCGACGGCGGCGTCACCATTTGACCATCAGGGCGGAGGCTCAGAGATCGACCACATACATGACGAAGGTCTCGCCCGCAGGGCCACCACGCTCGGCATAAAGAGCCCGGGCCGGAACATTGTCGGGCTCGGTGCCGACCCAGGCTTCGCTGCAGCCGAGGTTCCGTCCGAGCGCGAACATCCGGTCGAGCATGGCCCGCCCAATGCCTTGTCTCTGCAGGTCCGGCGTCACCCCGACCTCGTCGATATAGAGCTCGGTCGCTTTGTCGGGATGGCGGTGCACCACCGCCATGACCTGGCCGACAATCCAGCCGTCATGTAACGCGACGATCATGTGATGGCTCGGCTCGGCCAGATAGGCTGCCAGGCGCCGTGCGTCGATCGGCTCGTCGAAGACGTCCTCGGCAACACGCTCGAACAGCCTTTCGTCGCCTTGCCTGACCTGTCTGAATTCGACCAGCATGGTGTGCCCTTTGTCCGGATCGTCTGAAATGATAATGCGCTGGCCATGCGAAACCAGGGAATGCCCTTGAACAGCCGCCGGTTCACGTGTGGCGCGGTGGGACTGGCGCTTTGGCTGGCCGGCGGCCTGTTTGCCTTAGCCCCTGGGCGCGCCCTCGCCCAGGCCCCTGATGGCGAGACCCTTGAACAGACGCTTTGCCGGCTGATCGAGACCGGTGCCAGGCGACAGGGCCTGCCGGTGCATTTCTTCACCCGGCTGATCTGGGCGGAAAGCAGTTTCCGCATCGGCGCGGTGAGCCCGGCCGGAGCCCAAGGGGTTGCCCAGTTCATGCCCGGGACCGCGCGCGAACGCGGGCTTGCCGACCCCTTCGATCCGGAACAGGCGATTGCCGCCTCGGCAGCCCTGCTGGCCGACCACGTCAAGCAGTTCGGCAATCTCGGCCTGGCGGCGGCCGCCTATAATGGCGGCCCGACCCGGGTCGCCAATTTTCTCGAGGGCCGCGGCGGCTTGCCGGCCGAGACCCAGGATTATGTTTATCGGATCACCGGCCGCACGGCCCAGGATTGGGCCGAGGAGATCCGGCGAGGCACGCCGCCGGCAGGCATCGCCCATGACCTGCCACCGCAGACCTGCCCGCAGGTGACGGCGCAACTGCGCCGGCCGGGCGGCATCCTGGCCGCTGTCGAAGGGCCGTTCGCTCCTTGGGGCGTTCAGCTCGCCGGCCATTTCTCCAAGGCTATCGCGCTCGCCAGCTATGGCCGGGCGCGCCAGCGGCTGGCCGGCATTCTCGGCGACGTCCAGCCGATGATCCTCGGCTCCAGGCTGCGCAGCCGCGGATCGAGCCCGTTTTACCGGGTGCGCGTGCCGTCGCCGACGCGCCGCGCGGCCGACGTCCTCTGCGACCGGATCCGCGCCGCCGGCGGCGCCTGCATCGTGCTGAGGAACGGCGGGCGCACCTGAGCGGGCGCGATGGCCGTCCGGTATTGTGGCCTGCGCCGGAGCCGCCGCCCGCGCCGCCGCCGCGACAGGTCGAGATCAGCACCCTTGAAATCCCCGCCGGTTCCCGCCATCTGGTGCCTCGCCCGCAACGAAGAGAGCCGTAGCCTGCCATGACCACAGTCGACGCCGCCGCCCCCGAGAGCCGCACCTTCGAGGCCGATGTCGCCAAGCTGCTGCACCTGATGGTGCATTCGGTCTATTCGGACAAGGACGTCTTCCTGCGCGAGCTGATCTCGAACGCGGCCGATGCCTGCGAAAAGCTGCGTTATGAGGCGATCGCCCACCCGGCCCTGCTCGGCGACGACCCGAAGCCCAGGATCACGCTGACGCTCGATGCCGACAACCGCCGCCTGACGGTCGAGGACAATGGCATCGGCATGAGCCTCGCCGACATGGTGGAAGCGCTCGGCACCATCGCCCGCTCCGGCACGAAGGCCTTCATGGAGCGGATCGAGGCGAACAAGGCAGGCGAAGGCGCCCAATTGATCGGCCAGTTCGGCGTCGGCTTCTATTCGGTCTTCATGGTCGCCGACCGGGTCGACGTCGTCTCGCGCCGCGCCGGTGGCGACGAGGCGGCCATCTGGTCCTCCGACGGCAAGGGCTCCTATACGGTTGGCCATGCCGGCCTCGACGAGGCGCCGGTCCGCGGCACCCGCGTCGTCCTGCACCTGATGGAGGACGCCAAGTCTTATGCCGAGCGCTTCACGCTCGAACGCATCGTCAAGGCGCAGTCCGGCCATGTGCCGGTGCCGATCGCCATTCTCGACAAGCCCGGCGCCGAACCCGCCGAAATCGCCGACGGCGCGGCGCTCTGGACCAAGGCCAAATCCGAGATCAGCGAAGACGACTATGCCGATTTCTACCGCAGCGTCGCCGGCCAGTTCGACAAGCCGGCGCTGACCCTGCACTACCGCGCCGAAGGCCGGCACGAATATTCGGTGCTCGCCTTCGTGCCCGAAACCAAGCCGTTCGACCTGTTCGATCCGGATCGCCACGGCCGGATGAAGCTTTACGTGAAGCGGATCTTCATCACCGACGAGGCCGAGCTCCTGCCGCGCTACCTGCGCTTCGTGCGCGGGCTGATCGATTCGGCCGACCTGCCGCTCAATGTCTCGCGCGAGATGATCCAGGAAAGCGCGATCCTCGGTGCCATCAAGAAGGGCGTCACGCACCGCGTGCTCGGCGAGCTCGACAAGCTCGCGGCGAGCGATGCCGAAGCCTATGCCAAGATCTGGGAAACCTTCGGCGCGGTCCTCAAGGAAGGCCTCTACGAAGATTTCGAGCGGCGCGAAGCGCTGCTCGGCCTCGCCCGCTTCAAGACCACCGCTTCCGGCGGCGCCTGGCGCACGCTGAAAGACTATGTCGGCGCGCTCAAGGACAATCAGACCGCCATCTATTACGTCACCGGCAACGACCTGGAGCGGCTCGAGGTCTCGCCGCAGCTCGAGGGGTTCCGTGCCCGCGGCATCGAGGTGCTGCTGCTGCCCGACCAGGTCGACAGCTTCTGGGTCACCGCCGGCATCGATTATGACGGCAAGCCGTTCAAATCGGTGACGCAGGGCGCGGCCGACCTGCATCTGATCCCGCTCGCCGATGGGCAACAGCAGCCTTCGGCCGAAGCGAGCGAGGCGGTGACCGGCTTCATCGCCTTCGTCAAGCTGACGCTTGGCGATCAGGTCTCCGACGTCCGCGCCTCCGACCGCCTGACCGAAAGCGCGGTCTGCCTGGTGGCGCCCGACCACGGCATGGACCGGCAGCTGGAGAAGCTGCTGGCCGGCTCCGGCCGGCTGCCGTCGGCCGCCAAGCCGGTTCTGGAAATCAACCCGAGCCATGATCTCGTCGTGCGGCTGGCAGCACTTGGCGAGGCTGAAGCCACATTTCGCGAGGATGCCGCCCGCCTGTTGCTCGACGAGGCGCAAATCCTCGACGGCGAGCGCCCGGTCGACGCCAAGGCTTTTTCCGGGCGGTTGGGACGGCTCATTGGTCGCGGCCTGAAGGCGGCCGGATAGAACCCGCGACGTGCGCTCTCAGGCGATCGCCCGGTATTTGGCGAGGCCCGAGGGCTGCAGTTCGGCAACGAAGAGATTGCCGGCGCCATCGCCCGAGAGGCCGTGCGGATAGGCTGCGAAGGCGCGCATCGCGCCTTTGACCTGGCCGTCGCCGCCGAGCCTGACGATGCGTGGCGTCTGGTCGGAGACGAAGAGGTCACCGGCGGCATCGCCCCAGATGTCCATTGGCTTGGTGAAACCCGTCCAGACCGCCAGGAACACGCCGTCGCGATCGAAGACCTGGATCCGGTTGTTGTCGCGATCGAGCACGATCACCCTGTCGTCGCCGGTCACCCAAACCGCGTGGGGACAGGCGAACTGCCCGGCGGCCGTGCCCGGCTCGCCCCAGCTGCCGATCAGCCGCCCGTCGGCGCCGAAGCGATGAACCCGGGCATTGCCATAACCGTCGGTGACATAGATCTCGCCGTCGGCGGCAATGGCCATATCGGTCGGATGGTTGAACGGCGCCGACCAGCTCGGCCGGTTGAAGGCGCCGAGCTCCAGCGTGATGTTGCGCCCGGCATCGAAGCGCAGCACCTGATGGGCGTCGAACGAGGTGATGAAGAGGTTGTCGCCGGCGTCGAAGGCAATGCCGTGCACGCTCGGCAATTGCGCATGATGCCAGCTCTCTTCCAGCTGGCCGTCGGGAGCAAAGACCAGCACCGCCGGCTCGGCGCGCCGCACGACAACGACGCGCCCGTCGCGGCGCACCGCCACTTGGCTGATCGGCCCGAAGTCCCGCCCGGCGGGCAGCTTTGCCCAATTGCGCTCGACGGCGTAGTGGCGGACGCCATCCGTCGTAACCAGTTCCTGCGACACGGCCGCCCCCTTGCGAGATCGTTCGCAACCCTTGTAGCGGTCCCCCGCCCCCGGCCGCCACCTCTCCCCGATGAGGGAGAGAGGTGAAGCACGGGTCTCCTGCCGATCACTCGTTGAGGTGATCGCGGGAGGTTTCACGCGCCACGGCCAGCATGGTCAGCGTGATCGCCAGGGCCGCCACCACATAGAGCGAAATCGCCGTGGTGCTGCCATAGTGCTGGAACAGCGCGGCGATGATCAGCGGCGCGAAGCCGCCGCCGACCACGCCGGCAAAGGTATAGGCCAGCGACGAGCCGCTGTAGCGGACATGGGTCGGAAACTGCTCGACGATGAAGGCCGCCTGCGGACCATACATGGCGGCATGGAACAGCAGGCCGACGGTCGCGCCCAGCACGATCATCAGCGGCTCCCGGGTGTCGAGCAGGACGAAGAAGGCGAAGGCCCAGACGATGCCGCCAATGGCGCCGAGCGCATAGACCGGCCGCCGGCCGATCTTGTCGGAGAGCAGCCCGAACAGCGGCACGGCGGCCGCGTTGAAGCCGGCGCCGACGAGCACGGCGGTCAAGGCCAGCGAACGCGGCAGGTTCAAGACCTGCGTGACATAGGTCAGGATGAACACCACGACGAGGGCATAGAGCACGTCCGAGCCAATGCGCACGCCACCGGCGACGATCAGGCGGCGCCAGTGCTGGCTCAGCACCTCGCCGATCGGCGCCTCGGCCTTGGTGTTGTGCTCTTCCATCTGCTTGAACATCGGCGTCTCGTCGACGCCGCGGCGGATCCACAGGCCGAAGATCACCAGGACGACGCTGAGGATGAAGGGGATGCGCCAGCCCCAGGCGAGGAAATCCTGGTCCGACAGGCCGAAGGTGAC
This sequence comes from Phreatobacter stygius, assembly GCF_005144885.1. Lineage (NCBI taxonomy): Bacteria > Pseudomonadati > Pseudomonadota > Alphaproteobacteria > Hyphomicrobiales > Phreatobacteraceae > Phreatobacter > Phreatobacter stygius. Next base: position 5,627,695 of record NZ_CP039690.1, on the reverse strand, counting down.
GAGCGCGATGACGGCGGTCGCGATCAGCGTGCCGGCGGAAGGCCCCATCTGGGTCCAGGAGGCGTTGAGGCCGCGCCGGTCCTGGCGGCCGTGCTCGACCGACAGCAGCACCGCGCCGGCCCATTCGCCGCCGAGCGCCACGCCTTGCACGAAACGCAGCGCGACCAGCAGGATCGGGCTCATCACGCCGATCGTCTCATAGGTCGGCAGGAGGCCCATGAGCAGGGTCGTCACGCCCATTAGCACGAGGGTCGCCACCAGCACGAAGCGCCGGCCGAGCTTGTCGCCGAGATGCCCGAAGATGACGCCGCCGAACGGCCTGGAGACATAACCCACGGCATAGGTGGAGAAGGCCAGGATAATGCCGACCAGCGGGTCGAAGGAGGGAAAGAACACCTTGTTGAAGATCAGCGCAGCCATCGTGTTGTAGATGGTGAACTCATACCATTCGAGGGTTGTCCCGATCAGACTGGCGGAGGCCAGTTTGCGCATGTCGGGGCTCTCGGGCAGTTGCTCGGTCGCCGTGATGGCCGTCATTTGGTTCTCCCTCTGGATTGTTCCCATGCCTGTCGGACGCCATGGCTTTGCCGGCGGAGCGCTGCGGCCCCTTGACCTGAACTCGTGACGAAGATGTGGCCTGGCGGATCGGCCGAGCCTTGGCCGCCCAAGCGGTCAGTCGCTCCTTGGCCGGCCGGTACCAGCCCGATCGACACGCCGTCTGGCCTGTCGGGCAGCCGGATCGGCGAGCAGCCCTGCCCTCATGCGGCCTGACGGCGGATTTCAGTCGATTGCAGGCGCCACATCATCTGCATGGTGGCGATCTCCGCGGCCGGGATGCCCATCTGCTCGGTGACCAGGCGCGAGGCATTGGACACCGCGGGCTCCGATGTCCCTTCGATCAGCAGGATCGGATCAAGGAGGCGGTTCTCCGCCGGCTCGGCCGGCAGCGGTGTCGAAAGCTCCGGATCCGGCTCGAGCAGGCGGGTGGCGATCACGCCGTCGATGTTCGACACGGTGCGGCCGAGATCGGCCAGCGTCAGGAGATCGACCGGCGTCGCCTGGCGGCCGAGCCGGATGATGGCGAGCCAGGTGCCGGCGCCGATGCCGGTCTCCGCCGTGATCGCGCAGACCCTCCGGAACGCGTTGCGCATCCGGCCGAAATTGGTCACCGACCAGGCGGTCTGGTGCTCGAAGGCCTGGCGATAATCCGCGCTCTTGAAGACATCTAGGTTCTCGGTCCTGTAGAGGCCGAGGTATTTGCGCGGCGCCTGGCTGGAAATATAGCGGGTTCCGACCACGAAGCCCCTGATCGCGATACGTTCTTCCACGTGTTCGCGGTCATACCATTTGTTGAAATCAGCCTCGAACAGCGGATCGATATCGGTCCATACGAATAGCAAGCCCGGGCAATTCGTTTGATCAGCCATTTGCACTCTCGATAGACTGGCAACATGGGCTGCCATATCGATATCCGGCCGGGCCAGGGTCAAACGGGGAATTTTGATGGCTGGCGATAGAATTTTCCGCGTCAGCCTTCGCGGGCAGGCGTCGCCATCTCCGCGCCGACGTCGAGCGCGAATTTCAGCGCTTCCTCCGAGGCGAGCGCCGCGACCACTTCGGCCGCCCGTGTGGTCGGGTCGATGCGGTGGCTGACGACCAGGCGCAACGGGCCAAGGCTCGCCGTGCACGGGATGATGGAGAGCGTACCGGCGGCGAGCTCAGCGCGAATGGCGGCAAGCGGCAGCACCGCCGCGCCGAAACCGGCGCCGGCGAGCCGGATGATCGCGGCGATCGAACTGACGCAATGAATGGTCTTCGGCGTGACCCCTTCGCGCCGGCAGGTGTCGAGCAAGGCGAGATGCGGCTGCGAGCCGCGGGTCATGGCGATCAGCGGCCGTTCGGCGAGTTCGGCCAGCGTCAGCATCGTCTTGGCCGCGCCGGCGCCGGACGGCGGCCCGATCCAGCCCATCGGCATGAGGCCGATCTCGCGGTTGCGGATGGTTTCGTCGAGCACCGCGTCGGTCTGGATCGCGATATCCAGCTGGCCGCGCCTGAGATCGTCGTGCAGGCGGTGCGTCGGTTCGGCGGTCAGCTGGATCTCGAGCGCCCCATGCCGGCTCTTCAAGGCATTGAGGAAGTCAATCAGCCAGGTGTGCACAATGGTCTCGACCACGCCGATGCGCAGGGTGCCCGAGAGCTCCGAATTGGTGCGCATCGCGGCCTGCATGTCACGGCCGATTTCGAGCATGCGTTCGGCATAGCTCAACAGCACGCGTCCGGCCGAGGTGAGTTTGAGTTCGCGCGGGTCACGATCGAACAGGCGCTGGCCGAAATCCTCCTCGAGCGAGGCGATGCGGCTCGAAATCGCCGCCTGGGTCAGGTTCAGCCGTTCCGCGGCTCCGCGGAAACTGCCGAGCCTGACCACCCAGACGAAGGCTTCGAGAAAGCGTGTGTTCACCGATCGGACTCGCTCGCAAGGGCTTGGGATCGCGCGGGGCGGAATGAACGGCCCTTCTAGCATGGACCGCCCGGGTCAGCCGAGCGAGCCGAGCCCCTTGAGCGTCGCCCGCACGGCCGCGTCGAGCGGCGTATGCGGCTCTTCGCCAAGCACCGACCTGAGCCGTTGATTGCCCATGCGCAAAGGCACCTGCCAGAGATAACGCATCTCGCCCATTTCCTTGAACAACGGCACGACGGGCGAGGCCAGGGTGACGAGCCACCAGGGAAAAGCGCCGGCCTTCAGCCCCGGCTTGCCGGTGGCCCGGCGGATCGCCCCGATCATCTCGCTGCCGTCGGCGTCCCAATGGCCTTCCATGTGAAAGACCGCGAAAGCGTCCAGTGCGCCCTCGCGCTCGATCAGCCGGACCATGGTTTCCGCGACATCCGGCAGGTAGGCCCATTGGTGGCCGGTGCCGCGCTTGCCGGGATAGGAAATGCGCGAGACCGGCTGGCCGGGCTTCACCAGGCCTTGCGAGAACCAGTTATTGGCAGCCTTCGGCCCGAAGAAATCGCCGGCCCGGACAATCAGCGTCCGCACGCCCTCGCCCGACGCCGCCTCTAGACGGCGTTCCATCTCGACGCGAATGGCGCCCTTGCGGGTCCCCGGCTTCTGCGCCGAGGTCTCGTCGACCTCGGGGAAAGCATCCGGGCCGAAATTATAGACGGTGCCCGGCAGCACGATGCGCGCGCCGGAGGCCCGCGCCGCCGCAATGGTGCTCTCCAGCATGGGCAGCACCAATTCGCTCCAGCGCCGGTAGCCGGGCGGGTTGACCGCGTGGACGATCAGCGAGGCGCCGCGGGCGGCTGCCACGACATCGTCGGTGCGCATGGCGTCGCCCTCGATCCAGGTGATACCCGCCTTGGCCTCGTTGGTCAGCTTGGCGGGATCGCGGTTCAGCGCCCGCACCTGCCAGCCGCGCTCGGCCAGCCGCCGCGCAACCTCGCCGCCGATACCGCCGGTCGCGCCCAGAACCAGTGCCGTCTTCTCGTGTGCCATCTCGTGTCTCCGTTGGCCCGTTGTGAGGACAAGATGGGAGAGGCGGGACTTAAACGAAATTGCCCAAATCCGTGCCGATGCTATACATATATGTATGACGCAGATCGACCCGAGCTGGGATCTCTATCGCACTTTCCTCGCGGTCATGGACGAGGGCTCGCTTTCCGGCGCGGCGCGGACGCTGGGACTGGCGCAGCCGACCATCGGCCGCCATGTCGACACGCTCGAACAGGCGCTCGGCCTGGAGCTGTTCACCCGGTCCCAGCACGGCCTCGCCCCGACCGATGCGGCCGTGCAGCTGCGGCCCTATGCGGAAAGCCTGGCGGCAACCACGGCCGCCCTGGTCCGGGCCGCTTCCGGCGAACGCGAGGCCGTGCATGGCGTGGTCAGGATCGCCGCGAGCGAGGTGATCGGCGTCGAAGTGCTGCCGCCGATCCTGACACCCCTGCGCCAGCGCTATCCGGGGCTGGTGATCGAGCTGACCCTGTCGAGTAGCGCCGAAAATCTGATCCGCCGCGAGGCCGATATCGCCGTGCGCATGTTCAAGCCGCGCCAGGAGGCGCTGGTGGCGCGCCATATCGGCCGGATCGAGGTCAGGCTTCACGCCCACAGGCGCTATCTCGACCGCGCGGGCACGCCGACCACCGTCGAGGACCTTGCCGGCCATACGCTGATCGGCTTCGACAAGGAGACCGCGGCGATCCGCAGCATGAGCCGGCGCGTCGCCGGCTTCGACCGCACGCTGTTCGGCCTGCGCGCCGACAGCGACCTCGCCCAGCTCGCCATGATCCGCGCCGGCTATGGTATCGGCGGCTGCCAGATCGGCGTCGCCAAGCGCGATCCCGCGCTGGTGCTGGTGGTGCCGGAAGCGTTCCAGCTCACGCTCGACACCTGGGTGGCAATGCATGAGGACCTGCGCTCGAGCCGCCGCTGCCGCGTGGTGTTCGACGCGCTGGTGGCCGGGCTTGGGGATTACATCAAGTGGCAGGATGCGCCCTAGGCGCAAGCAGTGAAATCAACCCTCTCCCTCTGGGAGAGAGTTGATTCATCAGCGCTTTTCGCCCTGCGGTCGGCTACGCTGAGGGCTTACGGTCTCTCCACCCTCACTCCAACCGCTTGCGCAGTTCAGCCTTGGCGATCTTTTCGAGCGTCGCGCGCGGCATGTCGTCGACCAAATGGACCTCGCGCGGCACCTTGAAATCGGCCAATGCCTTGCGGCAGGCAACCAGGATATCGTCCTGCAAGGCCGGCGGCGCCTGCGCGGTGCCGCCGTGCGGGATGATGAAGGCGACCGGCACCTCGTCGAGCATGGCGTGCTTCTTGGCAACCACTGCCGCCTCGCGCACGCCCGGCACGGTCAGGATGACCTGCTCGACCTCGGAGGCCGCGACGTTCTCGCCGCCCACCTTCAGCATGTCCTTGTTGCGGTCGGCAAAACGGATGAACCCCTGTTCCAGGAGCGTCACCCGGTCGCCGGTGATGAAGCAGCCGTCGGCGTCAAAACTGTCCCGCATGGCCTTGTCATTGTGCAGATATTCCGCGAACAGCGACAGGCCGGGAATGCCACGGATCAGGAGATTGCCGGTGCCGCCGACAGAGGTCGGGGTGCCGTCGTCCTCGACCACCCGGATCTCGTATTCGGTCGCCGCGCGGCCGATCGACATCGGAATGTTCGGCTGGTTGGCGTCGCCAATGATGCCATGGGTGATGGTCTCGGTCATGCCCCACCAGCCGATGGTCCGGACCCCGAAGATGGCGTCGGTCGGCGGCGACGAGACGGCGCTGCCCCAGAGCCGGAACGTGTGGCTTTTCGGGATTTCGTTTTCCATCAGCGCCCGCACGCAGAACGGCACCACCGAAGTCCAGGTGCAGCGGTGTTCGGCCGCGACCTTCCAGAACCGGCTTGCCGAAAACCGCGGCTGGATGACGGCGGTGGCGCCAACCCAGAGCGCGGCAAGCACCGAATAGGCCTGGGCATTGGTATGGAACAGCGGCAGGTGGACGAGATGCACGTCGTCGGCCCGCAGATCCTCGTGCGTGGCATTGACCTTGGCGCCCCAGAGCGCATTGGCATGGGTCCAGAGCACCGCTTTCGGCCGCGCCGTGGTGCCGGAGGTATATTGCACACTGCAGGGATGAAGCGGATCGGCTGGCCGTCGCGGCCGATCGGCGCTGTCGGCGAACAGCGCCTCGAAGCTCTCGGTGTTTGGTGTGCCGCGGCCTTGGGCCAGCGTCACCCCGGCATCATGGGCCGTGACCGCGATCCAGCGCAGGTTCCTGCACGAACGCGCCACCAGTTCGCCATAGGCAGGCTGGGTGATCGCCGCCACCGCTTGCGAATGGTCGGCGTAATAGTCCATTTCGGCCGGCGCCGAGCGGGTGTTGGTGGTGACCGCCACCGCGCCGAGCTCGACCAGCGCATACCAGGCGAGTAGCGCCTCGATGCAATTGTCGAGATGAACGAGCACGAACTCACCCGGCCTGATGCCGCGCCGGGCCAGGCCGTCGGCAAGCGCGCCGACCCGCTCGTGGAATTCGCCATAGGTCCAGGTCCGGGCCGGCTGGTCGAAGGGCGCCCAGATCAGGAAGGGGTGATCGCGCCGCGTCTCGGCACGCAGCCGGAGAAGCCAGGGTACGTCGAGGCCGGCGAAGGGCCCGACACGGCCCGGTGATGGCGGCAAAGCCGGCATGTATCGTGACCTCCCATGGCGCCGGTTCGTTCAGAGGGATGACCGGCCTGCTCGAACGAAGTGTCGCGCGCGAGCCTCGTCTTGAAAAGGCGGTTCGCGACGCCCCCGGCCATGACGGGGCCAGCCGTTCGGCCGATGCTCGCCGATCGCCGGGCCATCCGGCCCGGCGGCGCCCTGCCCCAGCCGCAGGTCAGGCCCGACCGGCATGCGCCGCTTGTCTCTTGATCCCGGCCGGAACGCGCTCCATGTCTGCAGCGTTGGTCATGAAAGGGTGTGACCGGGGACCGAGCGACCATGAGCAGTGCCATCCACGACAATATCGACGACCGCCGGTTCGAGTTGACCGTCGACGGCCGGATCGTCTTCGCCGATTACCGGCGTGAGCCGTCGTCGATCGTCATCTTCCATGTCGAGGCGCCCGTGCCCTTGCGCGGAACCGGCGCGGCCGGCCGCCTGATGGAAGGCATCGTCGAACTCGCCCGCGCCGAGAACCGCGAACTGGTGCCGCTCTGCTCCTATGCCTCCGCCTGGATGCGGCGGCACAAACAGGAAGTCGGCGTTTCCGGCTGAGACCAGCCGGCCGGCGCGCCTCGCCCTCGTTCGCCTGCGTTGAAATGCCGCCCCCGGCGTGGAACCGCTTGCGGTTTGGCCCCGGCCTCGGCCAATGAGCACCGGCGCGTCCGCGCCGTCAGCTCGAAGGGCAGCGATCCTGGCCAAAATCTTCGAAAGCAAGATCTTCGAAAAGCAGAACGTGTCGCTGGGCATCGTCATGATGCTGGCCGGCTTCTTCCTGTTCGCCGCCAATGACACGCTGGGCAAATGGCTGCTCGGCACCTTCACGGTCGGCCAGATCATGCTGGTGCGCGCGGTGGTGGGCTTGAGCATCATCCTGCCCTTGATCGTCCGCGGCGGGGTCACGCCGATCCGCAGCCAACCGAAACCCTGGCTGCAGGTCCTGCGCGGCGTCCTGTCGACGCTCGAGGCCTCATTGTTCTTCTGGGCGCTGAGCACCCTGCCGCTCGCCAGTGTCATGACCTATTACCTGGCCGGCCCGATCTATGTGACGGCGCTGTCGCCCTGGCTGCTCGGCGAACATGTCGGCTGGCGGCGCTGGAGCGCCGTCTGCGTCGGCTTTTTCGGCGTGGTGCTGGCGCTGTCGCCGTCCGGTGACAGCCTGTCGTTTGGCGCCTTCTGCGCGCTGGCGGGAAGCTTCAGCTATGCCTGCTTCATGATCGCCACCCGCAAGCTCGCCGGCACCAGCAACGCCGTGCTGATGGGCTGGCAGCTGGCCACGGCGCTGGTCTTCGGCATCGTCATGGTGGCCTCGCAGGGCTGGACACCGCCGAGCCAGATCGACGCGCTGTTGCTCGCGGTGCTCGGCATAGGCTCGCTCGCCGGAAATCTCTGCGTCAACCTGGCGTTGAAGCTTGCGCCGGCATCGGTGGTGGTGCCCTATCAATACACGCTGATCGTGTGGGGAATTCTGTTCGGCTATGTGGTGTTCGGCGAGGTCTCGGACATCAAGACGCTGGCCGGAGCCGCGATCATCGTCGGCGCTGGCCTGTTCATCTTCCTGCGCGAACAGCAGTTGCAGCGGCAAAAGCGGCGGCAGGCGGCGGTTTAGGCCTCTGGGCGCCTCGGCAGCACGTTCGCCGCCTTGGTCATGCGCGCCGTATTCACAGGCGGCGCGCACTTCGCTATAACGCCACCAACCAGTCTCCCGCAGTGATGAGCCATGAATTTCGCGAACCAATTGACCGGACGCGCCATGCTCATCTGGGGTGGCCTCGTGGCGGCTCTCATGTTCTCCTTGTGGTTGTGGAGCTGAGCCGCAGCTCAGGGCCTGATCATCTGGAACAGGTCGGCTGAGCGGGCATACCAGCCGCTGCCATGCATGCGGCTGACCAGATCCAGCGCCAGCGTGTCGATATGGCCGCGGGCGGCATCGAGCACGAATTCGTCCGACACATGGGCGCAGACGACTTCGCCGATCACCGTGACCTGGCGGGGGCCGGTCACCACCGAGGCCAGGTTGCGGCATTCGAACGCCACCGGACTGTCGGCGATGCGCGGCGGCGCGACCTTGACCGAAGCCACGGTGTGCAGCCCGGCGAGCGCCAGTTCGTCGACCTCGGCCGGTGCGTCGACGCAGGTCGCGTTCATCGCCGCCGCCAGGCGTGCCGGCACCAGATGGACCACGAATTCGCCGGTCGACAGGATGTTCTCGGCGGTGTCCTTGAAGCCCTTTTCCGGATGGCGCATCACGCCGATCGCGACCGTCGGCGGCTCATGGCCCATGATGTTGAAAAAGCTGAACGGCGCGGCATTGGCGACACCCTCGGGCGAACGGGTCGTCACCCAGGCGATCGGCCGCGGCGTCACGGTGGCGGTGAGGATCTTGTAGCGGACATCGGCGGCCAGCGTGGTCATGTCGAACAGCATGGCGAGCCTCAGGTTCCGGCCAGCGTCGAGACGGCAGCCTTTGGCCTGATATCGACGGTCAGCTGGAACACGTCCGGCCGGGCGTAATGGCCGGTGGCGTCGAAATCGAACTTGCCGCGCGCGACCTCGTCGAGGTCGATCTCGGCATAAAGCAGGGTCTCACCGGTGAAATCCGGACCCGCCAGCACCTTGCCGAGCGGGTCGACGATGGCGCTGCCGCCGCGCATCAACACGGTCTCCGGATCGTCGCCTAGGGCGCATTCGAAATCCGCAGCATAGGCGCCGCGCCGGATGTGCTGGCATGCGGTCAGCACGAAGCAGCGGCCTTCCAGCGCGATGTGGCGCATCGACGGCAGCCAGGTGTCGCGATCGTCGGCGGTCGGTGCGCAATAGATGCTAATGCCCTGGCTGAACATGTGCATGCGCAGCATGGGCATGTAGTTTTCCCAGCAGATCACCGCGCCGATCCGGCCGAGCGAGGTATCGAAGACCGGCATGGTGGAACCGTCGCCGAAGCCCCAGATCAGCCGCTCACCGGCCGTCGGCATCAGTTTGCGATGTTTGCCGACCAGACCGGCCCCACCGTCGAAGAACAGCACGGTGCAATAGAGCGTCGCCTGGTCGCGTTCGATGCAGCCGACCACGGCGAACAGGCCGGTGGCCGCGGTGGCGGCGGCGATCGTCTCGACCTCGGGGCCGTCCAGGTCGATCGCCTGTTCCCAATAGAGCCGGAACGCCTCGCGACCCTCGGGCTTGCGCATGCCGACCGGCGCACCGAACGAGGCGCCTTTCGGATAGCCGCCGAGGAAAGCCTCGGGAAAGACGATGAGGCGGGCGCCGGCCCTGGCGGCCTCGCCGATCAGGCGCGCCGCCTTGGCCGCGGAGGCCGTCGTATCATCAGGGCATGAAGCCGCCTGGGCAACGGCGGCCTTGTAGCTGGCGGTCTTGATGCGGCTCATGGTGTCGATCCGGAATGCGAAGCGCGGGTAAGAACCACGGGCGGCCCGAGGGCGGCCCGTGGCACGGGAACGCCGGGTTCAGAGTTCTTTGGCGAGTTGCGGCTTGTTCGGCAGCACGATGACACCGATCAGCAAGGTGACCGACGTGATGACGACCGGGTACCAGAGACCGGCAAAGACATCGCCGACCGCCAGCGACAGATAGGTCGCGAAGAACGGCAGGAAGCCGCCGAAGATGCCGGCGCCGATGTGATAGGGGAACGACAGCGCGGTGTAGCGGATATTGGCCGGGAACAGCTCGACCAGGAAGGACGCGACCGGGCCGTAGATCATCGCCACCACGATGGTCATGATCACCAGGAGCAGGACGATCTTCGCCGAGGCGACCTGGGCGGGATCCGCCTTGGCCGGATAGCCGGCCTCGCCCAGCACTTTGCGATAGGCGGCGGGATCGTAGCCCTGGACAGTCCTGCCCTGGACCGAGATCGCCACCGCCTGGCCTTCGAGCGGCGCGGCATAGCTGAAGTTGATGCCACCGGCGATCAACAGCTTCTTGGCCTGGACGCAAGGCTTGGCATGATCGCCATGGGTGTTCAAAAGCGAGGCGGCGAGCCCGAAGCTGCAGGCATCGCTGGCGGTGTCGGCATGCACGGTCACCGGCGCGCTGCGGGTCGCGGCGACCAGTTGCGGATTGCCGGCCTCCATCAGCGACGCGAACATCGGCCGGTAGCACACCGCCGCCAGCAGCAGGCCCGCCATCATCAGCCACTTGCGGCCGATCCGGTCGGACAGCCAGCCGAACAGGATGAAGCTCGGCGAGCCGATCAGCAGGCCGACGGCCATCAGCATATAGGAGGTCTGCAGGTCGATCTTCACCACCTGCTGCATGAAGATCATGACGTAGAACTGGCCGGTGAAATAGGACGCGCCCATGCCGGCGGTGACGCCGAACAGCGCGATCAGGATGAGGCGCAGGCTGGACCAGCGGCCGAAGGTGTCGCGCACCGGATTTTTCGACAGGCGGCGCTCGGCCTTCATGCGCGCGAAGACCGGCGATTCATGCAGCTTGGCGCGGACATAGATCGAGAAGGCCAGCATCGCGATCGACAGGATGAAAGGCAGGCGCCAGCCCCAGACCTTGAACGCTTCTTCGGTCATGAAGGCCTGGGTGCCGAGGATGACGATGATCGACAGGGCGAGCCCGATCGACGAGGTGATCTGGATCCAGCCGGTCAGCAGGCCGCGCCGGTCGGCGCGCGAATGCTCGGCGACATAGATCACCGCGCCGCCATATTCGCCGCCGACGGCGAGCCCCTGCACCAGCCGCAGCACGAGAAGCGAGATCCAGGCGGCATGGCCGACGGTCGCATAGCTCGGCAGGAAGCCGATCAGCGCAGTGCTGCCGCCCATCATCACGATGGTGATCAGGAAGGTGTATTTGCGGCCGACCATGTCGCCGATGCGGCCGAACAGGATGGCACCGATCGGGCGGATGACGAAACCGGCGGCCAGCGCGCCGAGCGAGGCCAGCAGCGCCGCGGTCGGATTATCGGGCGGGAACAGCACCGAGCTCATGAACACGGCCAGCGAGCCGTAGATGAAGAAGTCGTACCACTCGAACACCGTGCCGAGTGTCGAGGCCAGCACGACCTGGCGCTCCTCGGAGCGTGTGAAGTCGCGATCGGCCGCGGCCGTCATCGTCGTCGCATCCATTGCCATTCCCCTGATCTGGCATTGCCGAGGCCGCCCGAATGGTCTTCGGTCAGCTCTTCAATTCTCTATCGTCAAAAAGATATGATATTGTCAAATATCGCAAGCTTGAATTTTCGGCTGCCAGCGCCCAAGCTTGCGGCACGCTCAGGACCAGACAGAAGCGTTTGATTCCAAAGGATATTCAGTGGCAGAGCCGCGCGAACCCAGAGCCCGCCGGGCCGTGGAAAAGTCGTTTCCCGATCAGTCGGTTGCCGAGCCGAAGCGGACAAAAGCGGCGAAACCTCCCAAGACGGAGCGCTCCGGCCGGCGCGGCATCCAGTCGATCGAGATCGGCTTCAAGATCCTCGACGTCCTGCGCACCGAGCGAAGCCCGGTGCCGCTCAAGATGATCGCTGCCGGCACCGGCATGTCGGCCGCCAATGTCCATTATTACCTGGTGAGCTTTCAGGCCGTCGGCATCGTCCGCCAGGAGGCCGATACCGGCTGCTACGCGCTCGGGCCCTATGCCCTGAAGCTCGGCATGGCGGCGATCGAGCAGTTCGACGTGTTCACCGCGGCCCGGCCGGTGATGGCGGAACTGGCCACCACCATCGGCCATACCGTATTTCTCGGCGTCTGGGGCAATCGCGGACCGACCATCGTTTATCGGGTGGAGGGCGGCAGCAGCCGGCCGATCATCGAATTGCGGGTCGGCAGCGTGCTGACCTTGCTGCGATCGGCGCTCGGCCGCAATTTCCTGGCGCATCTGCCGCGCGACATCACCGGCGCCATGCTCGACCAGGAACTCCTGGAGGAGCGGTCGCAGGCCGCCCTCGTCAGGGCCGACGACACGCCGGCCGCCAAGACCGAGGTCGAGGACATGGTGGCGACGATCCGGAAGAACGGCATCAGCCGCTGCCGCGACGCACTGCTGGCGAATTTCACCTCGCTGTCGGCTCCGATCTTCGACCAGGGCGGTTTCATGATCGCCGCCATCACCCTCATGGGGCCGATCGGCACGCTCGACGACGACCTCGGCGGCCCGACGGCGGAAGCCCTGCGCAGCCAGGCCCGCATCATCTCGGCGACCGCCGGCTGGGCGCCGTGACCGGCCTCTATCCCGGAAACAGCACGGTCCGATCACCGGTCAGCCAGACATTGTCGATCGTCATGTGATCGATCGTCCAGCGGTCGGCTTGGCGCGACAGCTCGACCGTATAGATGTTCTTCAACAGGAGATGGCGGCTGTGGTCGCCCTTTGGCAGATGTTGCGCTTCGACCAGCGCGAACAGGGTCGCGCGCCGGCCGTCATAAGCGGTGACCCTGGGATTGGTGACGGTGTGGGTCGTGTCGAGCCCGCCGACATTGGCCAGGATGATGTCGGCGATGGCCTGCCGACCGTGGAATACCGGGATCTCCGCCCCCAGGCGGCGCGCCGGGCCGGTGAAGTCGACGGTCGCAGGCTCCGAGAAGGCCGACAGGAACAGGGCACGATCGGCCAGGTCCTGGCCAGCCCCGAAACGGTAGAGTGCGTCGACGATGGCCGAGCGCTCGAGCGGCGGAACGGCAGTGATGACGGCGGTCGAAGCGGTGTCCATGCGGGCCTCCAGGCGTGGTTGGAAGCCTGCACTGGTCGCAGAGTTGGAGTAGGCTCGACAAGAACGCACCTCAAGGCAACGAGCCTCCCTCATGCATAGCGATGCTGCCCGCCCCCAAGATCCCCACCGCCAAGATCCGGACCACCCAGATCCGCGCCCGATGGATCCGTGCTCCGAGCAATGCCCGATCCTGATTCGCGAAACGCTTGACCTGATCGCAGCGAAATGGACCGTGCCGATCTTCTTCGCCCTCGATGCCGCGGCAGCGCCGCTGCGTTATGCCGACCTGCAGCGGCGGGTCGGCGCGATCACGCCGAAAGAACTCGCCAAACACCTGCGCCAGCTCGAAGCCGCCGGCCTGGTCAGCCGCCAGGTGCATCCGACCGTGCCGCCGCGCGTCGACTACGCGCTGACCGAGCTCGGCCACAGCCTGCATCCGAGCCTCGAAAGCCTTGCCAACTGGGCCGCCCGTTTCGGCGAGACGGTCGCCAGCAACCGCAAGGCCAACGAACGGCCGCCGGCGGTGCGGCTGATCAAGCCGGTCTATCGCGTGCCGGATTGAGGATGGCGCGGCGCGCTCCGGGCGGCGCCGCGTGCCGGCACATCACTTGGGCAACGTCACTTGCGCCCCGCGACGAGCAGGAACGCCGGGCGCTGACGCTCGTCGGCAAGCGCGGGCTGGGCGGCGATCTGGGCCGGCGTCGGGCCCCATTCCTCGACATGAACAATGGTCACGCCGAGGCCGATCAGCAGGTTGAGATAGCTGCCGATGGTCCGGTGCTGCTTGATCACGCCCTTGGCGAGCCAGTCGGTGGTGCGCGGGCTCTCGTCGAGGTAGCCGTCGACCGGCCAGACGGTGCGGCCGGCCGCGTCGATGGTCCACCCCGGCGTCGACGGCGCGGTGTAGATCGGGTGCTCCACCGAGAAAACGAAACGGCCGCCGGGGACGAGCGCCCGGCTGACCTCGCCCATCAGCCGTTCGAGATTCTCGACATAGTGAAAGGCCAGCGAGCTGTAGATCAGGTCGAAGGCATTGGGCTGCAGCACGACCTGCTCCAGATCGCCCTTGGCATAGCTGATCGCGCCGTCAACGGTCGCCGCCCTCGCCCTGGCCAGCATGTTCTCGGAGACATCGATGCCGAGAACCTTGCCAGCCCCCATCTCGCGCGCGGCGCGGCAGAACCAGCCGAAACCGCAGCCGAGGTCGAGCACGCTCGCGCCCGCAAGATTTGGCAGCAGCGCCCTTAGCGCCGGCCATTCCGGCGCGGCATCCAGCCCTTCGACCGAGCGCGGCAGCCGGCTGTAGCCCTCGAAAAACGTCGGTTGGTCATAGATATTCTGGGTCATCGTCAGGCTCTGCAACGATCGTGGCGCTGAAGGCGGCGACCAGGCCACGAAAAGGCCCCGCCTGTCGCCGGCGGGGCCCGAACGGTCGAACGACCGTGGACTTGGCGAACCATCATCGGCCGACGGCGAGGCGTCAAGACTGGACGCCGCGCCACGGTGCTCTCCGCCAGACGGCCGCTATCGTGTCGCCGGCGCCAGATCGGCCACCGGCCGGCCACGTGGCTTCAGCCCGAACAGCGGCCGCAGCCAGCCGACACGACGCACCACCTCATAGGTCAGAACGCAGGTCGCGGCAGTCGCCAGGATGACGAGCGTGGCCTCGAGCCAGGCCGGCAAGCCGTAAGATTTGAGGCCATAGGCCGCAACGATGATCGCCGTCTGGTGGACGATGTAATAGGGAAACACCGCGTCGGTCAGATAGCGCCGGGCCGGCGTATCCCGCACGCTCAGCCAGCGCCGGCCGAAGCCGAGGACCGCGGCGATCCAGCACCATTGATCGATGCCGTAGATGAGGCGCAGGCCAGCCAGCACGAGTTCCGAGGACAGCCCCTGCCGGCGCAGGACGAGATAGAGCCCATAGGCGACAAGAGCCCCGGCGAGGGCCGGCCAGCGCCATTGCTCCAGCGCCTGCCAGACGGCGTCCGAGCGGGCGACCAGAAAGCCGAACATGAAGACCGAGAAATAGAGCGCGTGGGCATACCAGTCGTCGATGAGCGTATGGGTCACGGGGAAGCGCGGGAACAGCACGACCCGGTAGACCACCAGCACGGCGCAAGGCCACAGCAGGATACCCGGCCCGGCGAGCATCCGCGCAAGCCCGGCTTCGGCGCGCCGGACAAGGCCCGGCGCCAGCCAGAGAATCGCCGCCAGCACCATGGAATAGGCCCAGAGGTAGATCACGAACCACAGGTGGTTCCAGGTCGGCAGGATGAGACAAGGCGGCCGCCCGCCAGGCCCCGCGCAAAATTGCCCTGGAAGCGTCAGATAGTGCTGCCGGTAAAATTCGCCGAAGCTGCCGACATAACCGAAGCTGTCGACGACCTGCAGGTAGGCCTGGGGCGCCACGATGACCAGCATGCCGAAGATGAGCGGCGGCAGCAGTCTGGCCGAGCGCAGGCCGGCCAGCTGGCCCGCCCGCAGCTTGCTCGCCATGAAACAGGTCGCGGTGCCCGAGACCAGAAACAACAGTGCCAGCCGCCAGGGGTTGAGCGCCAGCATCAGCGGTTCGAGGCCGGGAACCCTGCTTGAGCTCTTCACGTGGAAGGTCCAGGTCACGTAGAGCAAGCCGACGTGGTAGAGGATGAGGAGGCCGAAGGCCGCGATGCGGATCCAGTCGAGATCGATGCGACGTTCAGCCGGCTCTGGTGTTGCTTCAGCCATGATGTTCGGTCCCGTGATGGTTCATGGACAAATCCGTCTCCGCCAAGTCACATCCGTCCGACCGGCGTCCGCGTCCAGATGGCGCGGGAGGAAAGGCGCTTTCGATGGGATGGGCGGCACCGCACCGGGACAAGCGGTGGTGACGACGTGACGAGCGGAATTGGTCAAGCGGGCCCGACCGAGCCGCCGGCGCGTGTCTCGCCCTGGAAAATCTATGTCGTCCTGGCGGTGGTGCTGGTCGCGGTCGCCGTCGTCAATGCGGTGTCGGTCGTCGATGACGCGGCGCGCTTTGCCGGACGGACCCTGCCTCTGCCGCTGATCCTGCTCTGGGAACTGTCGAGCGTGCTTGTCGTTTTCGCGCTCGCGCCGATGATCCGATGGGGCGCTTTGCAGGTACGCGGCGGCGGCATCGCAGAGGTCGCGCGCGCCGTCGTCGTCAATGCCGGGCTGGTGGTTCTCTTCTCGGCGCTGCACGTCGCTGGAATGGTGCTGCTGCGCAAGCTTGGCCATGCGGCCTTTGGCGCCGGGCCCTATGTCTTCGACCTGTCGCTCGCCAAACTCGTCTACGAACTGCGCAAGGACGCGCTGACCTATCTTCTGATCGGCTCGGTCTTCTGGCTCAACAAGGGCTGGGCCGACCGGCCGCAGGACGACGCCGCGCAAGCCGACGCCGTGCAAGCCAGCGGCGCGGCCGAGACCGGCGTCGCGAGCGCAACGACCGTCGCGACGCCGCAGGCCTTCTGGCTCCGCGACGGTTCGGCCAGCATCAAGATCGACCCTGCCATGATCGTCTGGGTCCAGTCGGCCGGCAATTATGTCGAATATTGCCTGGTGGACGGCCAGCGCCACCTGATCCGCGCGACGCTTCGCGCCGAAGAGCAGCGCCTGCAGCCGTTCGGCATCATCCGCGTGCATCGCACCCGGCTGGTCAATCCGGCGCGAATCGAGCGGATCGAGATGCGCCCCTCGGGCGACGCCGAACTGAAGCTCGAGACCGGCGAGACCATTGCCGGCAGCCGCCGTTACGGCATCGGCGAAACCCTGAGACACGTCGTCCGGACGCCGGGCGCATGACTGGCGACATAATGGCGCGGCCTATCGCTACTTGACCTTACGTCATGCCCATGCAGGATCGGCACGGGCGACGTCAGACGACAAGATGAATGCCACCGCGCAAGCGGTGGCTCAAGGGAATGCCATGCCGTTTTACCATGCAATGCGCGCCGGCCTCGTGGTCGCGCTGACAGGCTTCGCCACAGGCTCCGCCGTGGCCGCCTCCGGGATCAGGACCTTCGACAACTGGATCGTCGGCTGTGACAATACGCTGGCCTGCCGGGCCATCGGCACCATGGCCGGCGAAGGCGATGGCGGCTCCTATGTCGTGATCGACCGCGCCGCCGGGCCCGAGGCGACCGCGAAGCTGCGTTTCGTCCGCGAGAGCGCGCCGGCCGGCGATGCCCAGGGACTGGTGCTCAGTGTCGACGCCGGCCCGGCGCTGACGCTTGCCGGCACGGCGTTCCGGGTCATCGAGCAGGAGTTCGACGACAAGCCGGAGGCGTCCGAACTGGTCGAGCCGGCAGCGGTGGCGCGCGTCATCGAGGCCATGGGCAAGGGGCGAGCACTGCGCTTCGGCAAGGAAGCTCCGCGCGCCAACGCGCCCGCGGTGTCGCTCGACGGCTTTGCCGCGGCGCTGCAGTTCATCGACACCGCGCAGGGCCGCCTGGATACCGTGACCGCCCTGGTCGCCAGGGGGGCCAGGGCGGCGGCCACGGTGTCGGCGCCACCGGCCGTGCCGTTCCTGACGGTTGCCATGCCGAACCCGACCAGGCCGGCGCCCACCGTGGTGCCGCGCGCGCTGGTGCAGCGGCATGTTCGCGAGACCAGGGACGACGAATGCGACCTGGGCAACCGGGCGCCCGCCACCCGCATCGTCCGCCTGTCCAACAGCACCGTGCTGTACCAGATCGGCTGCTGGCGCGCGGCGTCGCAGGCCGGCGCGATGTTCTACCTTGCGACCGAAGCACAGCCGGCCAACGCCCGCCGGGTCGATTTCGAAACGCTCGATGCCGAAACCGGCCGCATGGGCCAGCCGATCCAGACCCTGACCAGTCCCAGCGGCCTGGAGGAGATGAGCGCGGCCACCCTGTCTGCCCTGCACAAGGATCGCGGTGCCGGCGATTGCGGCACGGCGGCGAGCTGGGCCTGGACGGCGCGAGGCTTCCGCCTGAGCGCCTATGCGACCATGCCGGCCTGCAAGGGTGTGCCACCGGAGGACTGGATCACGCTCTGGCGCACCGAACCGCGCTGATCTCAGCGGGGCGGCGGCGCCGTGGCGCCGACCCGCACCAGCACCTCGCGCGGGATGGCATAGTCGCGGATCGCGTCGTCATGCCTGCGGAAACCGCACAACTCGCGCTGGACGAAATAGCCGAACACCGCGTCGGCCGCGGCCTGCACCAGCGCGGCGCGCTGCGGCCCGTCACCGGTGAAGGCGCCGAGCGCCGCGAGGCTCGCGGCCACCGCCCGCCCGGCGCGACCGAGCGAGGAGGCCTGCTCGGCGATGATCTCGTGGGCGAGCGCCGTATCGACCGCTTCCATCGAGCGCTGCGACAGCCGGCTTCGCGGCGAATGCAAGGTCAAGGATCGCTCCCTTTGCACTGATCGTCCGCAGCCAAGCAGCAGCCGGCGAGACTGGCAAGACCCCTCCCCGCGGCAGGGCCACCTGGCTTGACAGGCGCCGGTGTCCCGCGCCTCACTCGCGGCCAGCATGCATCCGCCGCCTCAGCCGCGTCTCCCGGATTTCGCCACCATGCCAGCTTCGACCAAGACCGAAACCGCCCCGATGCCGTCGCGGACCGACCGGGCGGCGGCCGGCAAGGCGCTGCGCGCCCGTGTTTCGCGCGAGAGCCATGCCGATTTCGAGCCGGCCGCCGGCCGCGATCCATCCGCGGTCCTGGCGGAGGTCGATGCCGGCCGGATCGCCGCGCTGATCCCGATCCGCTATGAGCGGATGCTGGTCTCGCCCTTCACCTTCCTGCGCGGTGCGGCCGCCGTGATGGCCGCCGATCTCGCGGCCCAGCCGACGATCGGCATCCCCGTGCAGGCCTGCGGCGACTGCCACCTGATGAATTTCGGCGCCTTCGGCACGCCCGAGGGACGCATCCTGTTCGACATCAACGACTTCGACGAGACCTTGCCGGGTATCGACTTCACCGTCGACCTGAAGCGCCTGGTGGCCAGTGTCGCGGTGGCGGCGCTCGACGCCGGCTATTCCGACAAGAAAGCCCGCAGCTTCGCCGCCGCCACCGCGCAGGCCTATCGCGATTTCATGCGCGAGCTGGCCGACCTGTCGCCGCTGGCCATCTGGCACAGCCGGATGGACCTCGCCCGCGAGACCGAACGGATCGACGACCGCAAGCTTCGCCGGACGCTGTTGAAGACCATCGTGAAGGCGAAAAAGACGCTGTCGCTGGACGACAATTTCCCCCACCTGGCCAGGACCAAGGCCGGCGTCTGCAGGATCGAGGACCGGCCGCCGCTGATCTATCATCTCGACGCCGATGGCGGCGGCCACCACGCGGTCGACGCCCGCGCTGCGCTGGCGATCTACCAGGCGACGCTGCCACCCGACCGGCATGTGCTGCTGACCCGCTTCCGGCTGGAGGATGTCGCCTTCAAGGTCGTCGGCGTCGGCAGTGTCGGCACGTTCTGCGCCATCGGCCTCTATATGAGCGGCGACGACGAGCCGCTGTTCCTGCAGATCAAGGAAGCGCAGAGTTCGGTGCTCGAGCGCTTCCGGCCCGCCGGCAAGCACCGGCGCCATCAGGGCCACCGTGTGGTCGAGGGCCAGCGGGTCATGCAAGCCGCGAGCGACGCCTTTCTCGGCTGGGCGGAGGACCGCAAGTCCGGCCGGCATTTTTATGTCAGGCAGTTGAAGAACCGGCGGCTCGGCTCGGTCGGCGAGGTCATGGAAGGCAATGCCCTGCTGGAATATGCCGCGCTCTGCGGCCGGACGCTGGCCCGCGCCCATGCCCGTTCCGGCGACCCCGCCGTGATATCGGGCTATATCGGCAAGTCCGGCGTGTTCGAGGACGCCCTGGCGTCGTTCTCGCTGAGCTATGCCCGCCAGACGGCGGCCGACCATGCCGTCGTTGCGCGCGACCGGGCCGGCCGCAAACGCCGGCGGGCCTGACGATTTCGCGCGCCCCGCCAGCGCTTTGGCCGGTTCCGCTGATGCCGTGATTCAATCCGCGCAAGACACGACGGCAGGCGATCAGCCGGTCGCCCGCGCGGCATGGGCCGCGGCCTCTTCGAGCAGCCAGCCGCGAAAGGCGGCGATCGCCGCCCGCGAGGCGGAGGCTTCCGGGCAGACCACGTAATATTGGTAGGGTCCGGGCACCTGATGGGGAAACGGCCGCACCAGGCGGCCGGCATCCAGATAGTCGCCGATCAGCACATTGGTCGCCAGGGCGACGCCCTGGCCCGAGGCCGCCGCCTGCAAGGCCAGGAAGGTGTGGGAGAATTGCGGGCCGCGACCGCCGTCGACCCCCTCGACGCCAATCAGCTCCAGCCAGCGCGACCAGCTGACGAAATCCGGCAGGCCCTCCTGGATCTCCTGGATCAGCGTGTGATGGCGCAGATCCGCCGGCTCGCGCAGCGGCCGCTCGGGATCGTGGAGCAGGGCCGCGCTGCAGACGGGGAAGAAATTCTCTTCCATCAGCAGGTCACTTCGCAAACCCGGATAGACGCCCCGGCCGGAGCGGATGCCCACGTCGACATCCTCGCGGGCGAAATCGGTCAGGCCGTGCGACACCGAAATGCGCACATCGAGTTCTGGATGGCGGGCCTTGAAGCCGCCGAGCCGCGGGATGAGCCAGCTTGCGGCGAAGCTCGGCAAGGTCGCCACCGTCAGCACATTGGACGCGTCCGGCCGCAACGCCTGAATGGTGGCCTCGTTCAACTGGTCGAGCAGTTGGGAAATGGCGGCGGCGTAGCGTTCGCCCGCCACCGTCAGCGCGACGCCCTTGCTCGGCAGCCGGACGAATAGCGGGCGTTGCAGCCAGGCCTCCAGCGTCCGGACCTGCTGGCCGATCGCGCTCGCCGTGACGGCGATCTCGTCGCCCGCCCGTTCGAAGTTCAGATGGCGGGCGGCGGCCTCGAAGGCGCGCAGTGCGGTGAGCGGCGGCAGGTGGCGGCGGGTCATTGGATGGCCAAGCTGTACTTGGGCTGAAGCCAAGAACATCTCATTTGCTTCGGACCAGCGCAAGGAGCAACGTCCATATAGGAAATTCGACAGCAAGGACCATCGTCATGAACGCGGCATGTGCAACAGAGGATCTTTTCCACCACCACCACGAAACGCCGGCAGCCAAGAGCCGTCTGCTCACTCTGGTCCTGCGCGTGGAGGCCTGGTTCGCGGCGCGCAACAGCGCCCGCACCCTGTACGGCCTGGATGACCGGGCACTGTCGGATATTGGCCTGTCACGCGCCGATGTCGAACGGATCAACATCAAGGCGACGGCCGTCGACCCGATTCCGTCGGTCTGACTGGCCCGCCTCACCACCTGACAAGGATGCCTGCCATGACCTGCTCAGCCTGCCTGCCCGTGCAATCCGCCGCCAAGACGGGACTTCTTCAGACGCTGCTCGACCGGGCGGCGGATGTTCTGGCGCTTGGCCCGGCGTCGCACCGGCGCGCCGAGACGCGGGCGGCGGTCGGCGAGTTGTCGGCCAGGCAATTGGCCGATGCCGGCATCGACCGGTCGATCGTCTGCCGGGTCCGCCCGGTGATCGAGATCAGGGCCGGCTTGATGGCCAATCTGATCTCCCTGCAATAGGCTACCGCGACGGCGCCCCAGCGCGCCGCCGGTCCATGCCGGGCTCGTCCTCGCGCCGGCGTCTCACAAAATAGTCGCGGCCCTGCGCCGAGTGAGAGGACAGCCCGTCGCGGTCATGCCAAGGCCTGCCGATCTTCAATCGGAAGGTTTTGTGCCATGCCCAGATTGCTCCTCGCCGCCGCGCTTGCCCTGCTGCTCCCAGCCTTCCTGATGCCGCCCCTGGCCGAAGCCAAGAGCTTCCGGCTGGGCGCGCCGGCAGTCGCCACCGTCGCCATTCCCGACGCCTGGTCGCCAAGCGTGACCGAACGCGGCGTCGAAGCGACCACCGACGATGACGAGATCTATGTGGCGGTGACGATCGCCAGCGCCGGCAATGTCGAGGATTCGACCAAGCAGGCGCTCGCCTATCTGGTGTCGCAAGGGGTCGAGATCGATCCGGCGACCCAGCGCC
Organism: Phreatobacter stygius; assembly: GCF_005144885.1. NCBI lineage: Bacteria > Pseudomonadati > Pseudomonadota > Alphaproteobacteria > Hyphomicrobiales > Phreatobacteraceae > Phreatobacter > Phreatobacter stygius. Next base: position 5,605,803 of record NZ_CP039690.1, on the reverse strand, counting down.
AGCAATCCATGACGATCAACGGCATGCCGACCATTTTCCTCGGCTTCAGCGGCAAGGACTCGGACGGCGAACAGGCCGAGATCAGCGTCGGCATTTTGATCGTCAATCCGTCAACCGTGCTGATCCTCAGCTATTGGGGGTCGAAGGAGGGCGAGAAGACCTATGCCAGCGAGCTGAACGGCATCCTGCAGAGCCTGACCAAGGTCGAGTAGGCTCGGGCTTCGGTCACGCTCAGGGGTAGAGGCCGTAATCGTCCCAGTCGCGTACCGGAATCTGCTCGCCAATGGTGTAGTTCAGCGACAGGACGCGCATGCGGTCGGGCGACGCCTGGCACTCGAAGCTCAGGCGATACCAGTGGCCGCCGCTGCGGAACGCCCCGCCCTCGCTGTCGAGCGAGTCGCCGGAGCGGCGCGGCTCCGAGATGGCGCCGGCCAGAACCTTGTCGGGCCGGTAAGGACTGGTGTCGCCCTTGATGCGCTGCATCACCGCGATGTCGCAGACCTGCTCGAGCCGGGTGTCCGGCTCGAGCCGACGAAGCGCGGCTTCAAGCCGCGCATCCGCGGCGAGCGCGCCCGACAGCGTCAGACCGGCTCCGATGAGGCCAAGCACACACGCCTTCATGCTGAACGATTCCTTACCATTGCGACGGCCGGCTTCTAACAGCCCGATCTTGGCACCAGCAAGGCAAGGCAACAGCGCACCGGCCATGCCGCCGGCCCATTGGGCCGGCGCTGTTTCCTGATCCCGTCCCGGATCGCCGGAGCCCGCCAAGCCGCGCTCGTTCGCGCGGTCGCGGCACCAGGCAAGGCCTTCAGAAGTCCATGTCTCCCATGCCACCGCCCGGACCTGCACCGGCGCCGGCCTTCTGCGGCTTCGGCAGTTCGGCGATCAAGGCCTCGGTGGTGATCATCAGCGACGCGACCGACGCCGCGTCCTGCAGCGCAGTCCGCACCACCTTGGCCGGATCGATCACGCCGGCCGCCACCAGGTCCTGATAGACGCCGGTCGCAGCATTGAAACCCCAGTTGTAATCCTTCTTTTCCATCAGCTTGCCGATAATGACCGAGCCGTCCTCGCCGGCATTCTCGGCAATCTGCCGGGCCGGCGCCTGCAGCGCGCGGCGCACGATGTCGATACCGGTCTTCTGGTCGTCATTGCCCGGCTTGACCGGATCGAGCGCCTTGAGCGCGCGTAACAGCGCCACGCCGCCACCGGGCAGGATGCCCTCCTCGACCGCCGCGCGCGTCGCATGCAGCGCGTCATCGACCCGGTCCTTACGTTCCTTCACCTCGACCTCGGTGGAACCGCCGACCCGGATCACCGCGACGCCGCCGGCCAGCTTGGCCAGCCGCTCCTGCAGCTTTTCCTTGTCGTAGCTGGAGGTCGTCTCCTCGATCTGCAGGCGGATCTGGGCAATGCGCGCGTCGATGTCCTTGCGCGCGCCGGCGCCGCCGACAAGCGTGGTCGAATCCTTTTCCACCACCACCTTCTTGGCCCGGCCGAGCATGGCCAGCGTGACATTGTCCAGCTTGATGCCGAGATCCTCGCTCACCGCGGTGCCGCCGGTGAGGATCGCGATATCCTCCAGCATCGCCTTGCGGCGATCGCCGAAACCCGGCGCCTTGACCGCGACGACGCGCAGACCCGCCCTGAGCTTGTTGACCACCAGCGTTGCCAGCACCTCGCCCTCGACATCCTCGGCGACGATCAGCAGCGGCTTGCCCGACTGGACGACGGCTTCGAGCAGCGGCAGCAGCGCCTGCAGCCCGGAAAGCTTCTGCTCATGGATCAGGATATAGGCATCCTCGAGCTCGACCCGCATCTTCTCGGCATTGGTGACGAAATAGGGCGAGACATAGCCGCGGTCGAACGCCATGCCTTCGACCACTTCGAGTTCGGTGGTCAGGCTCCTGGCCTCCTCCACCGTGATGACGCCCTCATTGCCGACCTTTTGCATGGCATCCGCCAGGAAACGGCCGATCTCGGTATCGCCATTGGCCGAGATGGTGCCGACCTGGGCGATCTCGTCATTGGACTTGATCTTGCGGGCATGGCGCTTGAGATCCGCGACCACCGCGGCGACGGCCAGGTCGATGCCACGCTTCAGGTCCATCGGGTTCATGCCGGCGGCCACCGATTTGGCGCCTTCGCGCACGATCGTCTGGGCCAGCACGGTGGCGGTGGTGGTGCCGTCGCCGGCGGTATCGCTGGTCTTCGAGGCCACCTCGCGCACCATCTGCGCGCCCATGTTCTCGAACCTGTCGGAAAGCTCGATCTCCTTGGCAACGGTGACGCCATCCTTGGTGATGCGCGGCGCCCCGAACGACTTCTCGATCACCACGTTGCGGCCCTTCGGCCCGAGCGTGATCTTCACGGCTTCGGCGAGAATATCGACACCGCGCAGCATCTTCTCGCGCGCTTCCGTCGAGAATTTCAGTTCCTTGGCGGCCATTGCGCTCCCTCCCTGGTTTTGACGCCCGGTCTGCCGGCGGGTCCAGGCCGCCGTCCCGAGCGGATTGCAGCGATGCGGATCAAGCCTTGAGGCAATGCGATGTCTTCGCGCCAGGCAGGCTCCGCCGGGCGCATCTCTCGAATTAGGAAGTAGAAAATTCCGGTTCAAGGCCGCGACCGGGCGTTGGCGGGGCGCAGCCCCAAAAAATGCCGCGGCACCCTCTTGAAACAGCGGAAACACGTCCCAAAATCGAGAAACGCCGGTGGCCCCGGGGCGGGCAAGCCAAAAGGTCCGGACAACGGACCGAAGCCTGCCGGGCACCCCGCCACGGCTGAATCAGGAGGTCACGACCAGACGAGAGGAGAAGACCATGGGTGTTCGAGACATCATGCCCTGGGGTCGCCCCCACAACCAGGCCCCCACCGGCTTCCGCGAGGCCGAGCAAAGCCCGTTCCTGGCGCTGCATCGCGACGTCAACCGCCTGTTCGACGATCTTTTCCACGGCTTCGACCTGCCGATGCCGGCCGGCCGCCCTTCGCACTGGGCGGGCGGATGGCCAAGCATGGAGATGTCCGAGACCGACAGGGAGGTCCGTATCGCGGCCGAGGTGCCGGGTCTCGACGAAAAGGACGTCGAGGTCCTGCTGCAGGATGGCGTGCTGACGCTGCGCGGTGAGAAGCGTGCGGAGACCGAAGACAAGGACCGCCAGTTCACCGAGCGGCTCTATGGACGTTTCGAGCGGCGTATCGCAGTCGGCGAAGTCGACGAAGACAGGGTCAAGGCGACATTCAAGAACGGCGTCCTCACGGTCACGCTGCCCAAGACCGAGCGGGCGGCGGCCGCCGCCAGGCGGATCGCGATCAACGAGAGGTAGCGGCCAGGGACGTGAGGTCTGGCGGGCCGGCGTCGCCATGCGCCCGCCAGTTGCCGCGCCGAAGGTCCGATCGCCGCGGACACCGCAATCCCGGCAAGCCGGTCAAGCCGCAAGAACCGCCTCCGGCCCGCCGGCGCAGCACATCAGACTTTCGGCGACAGCCAGCCCGTGATCAGCGAGGCGAGCGTCGCGGCAGCCGTCGGCTCGTCGACATGGCCGCGGATCATGTCGCGCGAGATCGCCTCCGCTGCTCCGATAATGCCGACGCAGCGCAGCTGCAGATCCGCGGCCGGCAGGTCTGTGAAAGGGCGCAACGCGTCGCGATAGATCGCCACATAATGGTCGATCAACTGGTCCTGGAAGGCTTCCATCTCGCCGTCGCCCTTGAGCGCCGCGGAGACCGCATGCCAATCCGGCCCGGCCTCGGTATAGCAGGCCATATAGGCGCGGCTGACGACGCCCGCGACCTCGTCCAGCCGGCGCGGCGCCCGGGCGAGCGCCTCGAGCAGAGCCGCCACCTGCCGATCGTCGATCTCCTTGTAGAGGGCAATCAACAGGCCCGGGCGCGATTTGAAATGTTCATAGGCGACCGGTTTGCTGACCCCGGCGCGCTCGGCGAGACGGCCGAGCGTCAATGCGTCGGTTCCCTCCTCACGCACGATCGCATGCGCGACATCGATCAGCTGATCACGCCGCCCGGCCTTGGTCAGTCTCTTCGCGGGTATTTCGGCCATCGAGACGGCGACCCCTTTCCCATCAATTTCGCTGCGCCGGCCGCTTGACAGGCTCACTTGATCGACTACCTACCATTGGTAACTTACTTTTAGTAGGTCAACGTCACGCCTGTCAGCACCGCCATCAGCGGGCTGTCGACCTCCAGCACACCAGCCTGGCCAAGGAGCCTGAGCCGCCATGTCGACGCAAGAGAAGAAATCCGTGCTCATCATCGGCGGCTCCGGCCTTGTCGGTGCGCAGGCGGCGAAAACGCTGCGCCAATTGCACCCGGACCTGCCGATCACCATTGGCGGACGGGACCTCGGCAAGGCCGAAGCGGTCGCCAAGGCGGTCGGCCTTGCCGATGCCGTGGCCATCGACCTCGGCCGGCCGGACCTCGGCCAGGCCGACGGCAAGGCCTATGGCGCCGTGGTGATGTTCCTCAAGGACGGCGGCCTGAATTCGCTCAAATTCGCCCAGGCGCGTGGCCTGCCCTATCTCAGCATCTCCTCCGGCGTCTTCGAGGTCGGGCCCGAAATGGCGCTCTATATCCACAAGCCCAAGAGCGCGCCGATCCTGATGGACAGCAATTGGCTGGCCGGCGCCGCCACCTTTCCCGTCCTCCACTTCGCCAAGGAGTTCCGCAGCATCGAGGCGATCGAGATTGCCGCGGTCCTCGACGAGCAGGATATGGGCGGGCCGGCGGCCCATGCCGATTTCGAACGCCTGACGACGGCCGCTCCTCATGCGCTGATCCTGAAGCAGGGCCAATGGCTCTGGTCGCAAGGCGAGGATGCCGCGCGCAAGTTCAGGACCGTCGACGGCATGGAGCTGCAGGGGCAGGCCTATTCGCCGCTCGACGTGCTGAGCCTCGCCGGTGCGACCGACGCACGCTCGATCCGGTTCGATCTGGTGCTCGGCGAGACCGCCAGCCGCCGGCGCGGTGAGCCCTTCTCGAGCGAGATCGTCATCGAGATCAGCGGCGAAAAGCGTGATGGCACGCGCGGACGCGAGCGTCACGAGATCGTCCATCCGGCCGGCCAGGCGCCGCTGACGGCGCTCGGCGTGGCGCTCGGCGTCGAGCGGCTGCTCGGCCTTGCCGGCGGTGCGCCGGTCGAGCCCGGGCTCTATTTGCCCGAGGTGCTGATCGAGCCGGACTATTTCCTGCGCCGCCTGACGGAGTTCGGCGCGATCATCCGGCGCGCCTGACCGGCGACTGCCAGGGCTCTTGCTGCGTCACGCCGCCTGGCGAAAGCGGCGTGGCGAAGTCCCGAAGGCATGCTTGAAATCCCGCGCGAAATGCGCGCTGTCGGCGAAACCCGCGTCGATCGCGATGTCGGTGATCTTGCGCTTGCTGTTGAGCAACAGCCAACGGCCATATTCCAGCCTCAGCCGCCGCTGGAAGGCGGCTGGCCCGACACCCAGCCAGAGATGGAACAGGCGCTCGAGCTGGCGCGCGCTGACCCCGACATATCGGGCGATGGCCGCGACCGGCGGCGGATTGTCCAGGCGCTGCTCGATGAACTGGGCCGCCTGGCGAATGCGCATATCCGAGATGCCGTCCAGCTGGGCGTAGAAATGCGGCTGCGGCACGCCGCCGGGCCGGATGTCCTGCAGCATCATGTGGCGCATCGCCTGTTGCGCCTTGTCGCGCCCGCAATGCCGGGCAATCAGATAGAGCCCGAGATCGATGGCGGCGGTCGAGCCGGCGCAGGTGATCAGGTCGCCCTCGTCGATGAACAGGCGGTCGACGGCGGCGTTGAGGCGTGGAAAGCGCTCGTTGAAGGCGTCCAGCACGTTCCAGTGGATGCAGACCCGCCTGACGCCAACGAGCCCGGCCTTGGCGATCACGAAAGTGCCCGTGCAGATGCCGAGCAGGCGGACGCCCCGGCGCGCCGCCGCCCTGAGATAGTCGAGCAGGGTCGCCGAGGGATGATCGTTCAGATAGTCGTTGCCGCCGCAGACCGCGAGATAATCGAACTCGCCGGGATCGATGAGGTCGGCATTGGGCTGAAGCGAGACGCCGCAACTGGAGTTGCGCGGCCCGCCCCCGACGCTCATCACCGTCCAGGCGACATGCACCTGCCGCGAGCGGCCGCCGTGATCGGCCGCCAGCCTGAGCGCGTCGATCAGCCCCGAGAAGGCGGCCAGCGTGAACTGGTCGAGCACGATGAAACCAATGCGCAGGCGTGGCCGCGCGGCGCCGGCCGGTGCCGCGTCGGCATCGCCTGTCACCCTGAACCCTGTTCCAATCATCTCGGTCATGTCGGGATTATTCTACTTTCAGGCTGGTTCATTCTAGTGGAAATCGACGCCGGGGGTGATGGTGACGGGAACAAGGCCAAGAGGCCGACGGAGGAGACCCACCATGACCCTATCCAGGCGCCTCGTATTGCAAGGCTTGGCCGCCAGCACTCTGGCGGCGCCGGCCCTGGCCCAGCAGCCGGCTTCGATCACGGTTGCCTGGTATGGCGGCAATTGGGGCGATGCCTTCCGCACCTGTGTCGCCGAGCCCTTCACCAAGGCGACCGGCATTGCCGTCAATGCCGAGATCGGCACGTCGACCGTGACGCTCGCCAAGCTGCAGCAGCAGAAGGCCGCCCCGACCATCGACGTCGCCTGGATGGACGGCGGGATCAGCGAACTGGCGCTGGCCGCCGACGTCACCGACAGCCTCGACCCCGGCGCCATCCGCAACCTCGCCAATGTCGCGCCCGAGGCGGTCTACAAATCCGGCGCCAATATCCACGCCGTCGGCACCGGCTATTATTCGCTCGGCCTCACCTACAACACCCAGAAGGTGCGGCAGACGCCAACCTCCTGGAACGATCTCTGGAACAAGGAATTCGAAGACGCGGTGACGATCCCGTCGCCGTCGAACTCATCCGGCGTGCCCTTCCTGTTGTTCCTGTCGAAGATCTGGGGGGCGCCGGCGGGCGACCTGACGGCGACGTTCAAGAAGATCCGGGAGCTCAAGGCCGCGCTGTTTTTCGACTCCTCGGGCGCCGCCACCAATGCCTATCAGAGCGGCGAAGCGATCATTGGCGCGCATTTTAATGTCGGCGCCTGGGATCTCGCGGACAAGGGCCTGCCGATCGGTTTCGTCGTGCCGAAAGAGGGCGTCTGGGCGACCGATGCCCGGCTCCACCTGGTCAAGGGCACGCCGAAACGCGATGCCGCGCAGAAATTCATCGACCATGCACTGACGGTCCAGGCCTCCGCCGGGCTTGCCGACAAGCTCTATCTCGGTCCCTCGGTCAGGGATGTCGCGGTCAAGCCGGAAACGGCACGCAAGCTGCCCTGGGGCGAGAGAGGCTCGGTGAAGGACCTGCAGCTGTTCGACTGGACGACGATCAACGCCGAGCGCGCCAGGATCGTCGACCTGTGGAATCGCGAAATCGCGCGCCGGTAAGTGCCGCCTCTCCGGATTGGATCCGCCATGAACGCGCCCCTGCTTGAGATCAGTGGCCTGTCGAAGAGGTTCGGCTCGCAGCCGGCCCTGACGGACATCGCGCTCGAGGTCGCGCAAGGCGAATTCATCGCCTTGCTCGGGCCCTCGGGCTGCGGCAAGACCACGCTGCTGCGGTGCATCGCCGGCTTCCTGACGCCCGAGGCCGGCGCCATCCGCATCGCCGGCGACGACGTCACCGGCCTGCCGCCCTATCGGCGCCCCCTCAATACCGTGTTCCAGAACTACGCGCTGTTCCCGCACATGAGCGTGACCGAGAACGTCGCTTATGGCCCGCGTCGCCAGGGCACGCCGCGCGCCGAGGCGGGCGGCCTGGCCGCTGATGCGCTGGCGCTGGTCGGATTGACGGGTTTCGGCGACCGCTATCCCCGCCAGCTCTCCGGCGGCCAGCAGCAGCGTGTGGCGCTTGCCCGCGCCATCGTCAACAAACCCAAGCTGCTGCTGCTCGACGAACCGCTGAGCGCGCTCGACCTCAAGCTGCGCAAGCGCGTGCAGATCGAGCTCAAACACCTGCAGGAGAAACTCGGCATCGCCTTCGTCTTCGTGACCCATGACCAGGAGGAGGCTCTGACCATGGCCGACCGGGTCGTCGTCATGAATGGCGGCCGGGTCGAGCAGATCGGCCGCGGGCAGGACATCTACCGGGCGCCCCGGACCCGCTTCGTCGCCGACTTCATCGGCGATGCCAATCTCTTGCCGGGCAAGCTCATGGCCGACGGCCGCGTCGAACTCGCGCTCGGAGCGATCACGCTTGCGGGCCAAACCCCGGCCGCCGGCACCGAGCCGGTCGCGGTGCTGCGGCCCGAGGCCATCGTCCTCCTGAAGGAGGCGGCGGGTCACGGGCTTTCCACCGTCCCGGCCGTCGTCGAGGACGTCATCCATATCGGCAGCCACGTCCTGGTCACGCTCAGGAGCGGCGATGTGCCGTTGACCTGCCGCCTGAGCGGCTCGGTTCCCGCCCATGTCGTCGAGGGCGCGCATGTCTTCGCGGGCTTTCGCCCCGACGACCTGCACCTGATCACGGGCTGACGGCGATGACGGCCTCCGTGCGCACCATCGCCCTTTTGACCGGACTGCCGGCGCTGTTCTTCGTCGCCTTCTTCCTGGCGCCGATGGCGGTCGTCGCCATTGCCAGCCTGACCAATCCGGCCGGCGAACTCACCGCCGCGAACTATGTCCGCATCCTGCTCGACCGCTATCACTGGGATGTGCTGTGGGTGACCTTCCGGATCGGCGCGCTGACCACCATCGCCTGCGTGCTGATCGGCTATCCGCTCGCCTGGTATCTCGTGCGGGTGGTCAAATGGCCGCTCTGGCGCCGCGCCTGCGTGATCCTGCTGATCGTGCCGCTGTTCACCAGCAATATCGTCCGCTCGTTCGGCTGGATGGTGCTGCTCGGGCGCAATGGCCTGATCAATGACGGCCTGGTGGCGAGTGGCCTGATCGAACGGCCGATGCGCTTCATCGGCACCGAAACAGGCATTCTGATCGGGCTCGTCTACATTCTCCTGCCCTTCGTCGTGCTGGCGGTCGGCAATGCGCTCGCCAAGGTCGATCCGTCGCTGGAACAGGCCTCGGCCGATCTCGGCGCGACGCCCGCCGCCACGTTCTGGACCATCACCTTTCCCTTGAGCCTGCCCGGGCTGATGGCCGGCGGCATCATGGTCTTCATGCTGGCGGTCAGCGCCTATGTCACACCCGCCTTGCTCAGCGGCGGGCGCATCACCGTGTTCTCGATGCTGATCTTCCAGCAATACAGCTCGGTCTTCGATTTTCACTATGGCGGGGCGCTCAGCATCACCATGCTGGTGCTGACGCTGATCCTCGTGGCGCTCGCCGGCCGCATCGGCGAACCGAAGGGAGGATCGAGATGATCACCGTCGCGATCCGCCTCGTCTCTTATGCCGCGCTGGCCTATCTGGTGCTGCCGCTGGCCGTCATCGTCGGGTCGTCGCTCACGACGACCAGCTTTCTCGCCTTTCCGCCCCAAGGCGTGACGCTCGCCTGGTACGGCAAGATGCTCGGCGATCCCTCCTATGTCGCGGCTTTCGCGACCAGCACCGTCCTGGCCGCCGCGGCCACCATCATCGCAATCCTGCTGGCGGTGCCCGCGGCGCTGGCGATCGCGCGTCATGCCTTTCCCGGCAGCCGCCTGCTCTCCGCGACGCTGATGTCGCCGCTGATCCTGCCGCATGTGGTGCTCGGCGCCGCCCTGCTGCAATACGGCTCGGCGATCGGGCTCACCCGCAGCTTCAACGCGCTGCTGGTCGGCCATGTCGTCATCATCATGCCCTTCGTGCTGCGCGCCGTGCTGCCCCAGCTCACCGACGACCAGCGAAGCCTCGAGGAGGCCTCCGCCGATCTGGGGGCCGGTCCGCTGACGACCTTCTTCCTGGTCACGCTGCCGCAGATCCGCAGCGGCATCGCCAGCGGCGCGATCTTCGCGTTCATCTCGTCCTGGATCAATGTCGAGCTCAGCATCTTCAACACGACCGCCGAGCTGACGACCATCCCGGTCAAGCTGTTCAACTACGTCCAGTACACGATCGACCCGACCATTGCCGCGGTGTCGTCGATCACGATCCTCGTCGCGGCCGTCACCATCATCGTCCTCGATCTCACCATCGGCCTCGACGTCCTGTCCGAGCGCCGCTGAGACCTGTCGAACCAAGGAGCCCAATGTCATGCGCCAGCAGGATGTCTTCGACGTCGTCTATACCCATACCGAGGGCGAACCCCTCTGCATCATCCATAGCGGCATCCCCTATCCCGCGGGATCCAGCATCCTGGAGAAGCGCCGCTTCCTGGAGGAGAATTACGACTGGCTGCGCCAGGCCCTGATGCGCGAGCCGCGCGGGCACAAGGACATGTTCGGCGTGTTCCTGACACCGCCGTCCAGCCCCGAATTCGACGCCGGGCTGATCTATATCGACGGCACGCAATATTCCCACATGTGCGGCCACGGCACGATCGCGGTCGGCATGGCCATGGTGGCGCTCGGCCTCGTGCGCCGCGGCGAGAACGGCCTGACCACGATCCGCTTCGAGACCACGGCCGGCGCGGTGACCGCCGAGGTCGCCAATGACGGCCCGCAGGTGCAGTGGACCCGGTTCGAGAACGTCCCGGCCTATGTCGCGGCGCAGGACGTGCCGCTCGAGCTGCCCGGCGTCGGCGCGCTCAAGGCCGACATCGTCTGGGGCGGCAATTATTTCGGCATCATCGACCTGCGCGGCACCACGCTGCGCATCGCGCCCGGGAACGGCTCGGAACTGTCGCGCCTCGGCATCATGGCCCGCGAGCAGCTCCGCCAGAAGGTGGCGATCCAGCACCCGGCCTCCAGCCATATCAACAATTTCAACTTCGTGACCTTCTGGCACGAGCCGACCATCGACGGCGCCTTCTACAAGAACGTCCATGTCTTCTCGGCCGGACAGCTCGACCGCTCGCCCGGCGGCACCGGCACCAGCGCCATGATGGCGATGTATGAGGCGCGCGGGCTGATGAAGCTGCATCAGCCGATCCGTTCGGAAGGCCTGCTCGGCAGCGGCACCTTCGAAGGCTGCCTGATCGGCGAGACCAGCCTCAACGGCACCCGTGCCGTTCGCCCCACCGTCAAGGGCACGGCCGGCCTGCTCGGCACGGCGCGCTGGGTGATCGATCGCAACGATCCGGTCGGCGCCGGCTTCCTCGTCGCCTGATCGTCAATTGTACGTCTCGGTCTCGGCCGGGACAGACGCAAGCGGCGGGCAGCCTCTGCTCGCCGCCTGCGGCGTTCTCGCCTGCCGATCCATTCCGGCTTCGCATGATGCCATGCCGGAACATCGCTTTTCGTGGCGGCAGCGGCCCGATAAGCGCTAGGATCGGACGCGCGAACCGGCCCCTCCGTCCAGGCCGGCACGGCGAAACTCACGCGACGCAGGAACGCTCCATGACTCAGCAAGCAGCAGTGAAGCCGGCCGAGAACGGCCTCGCGCAAGCGGTCGCCCAGATCCTTTCATCGCTCGGGGTCGCGCCTCACGTCTATTCATCCGGTGAACGCCTCGTCCGTTCGCCGCTGACCGGCGAGACCATTGGCCGGGTCAAGGACACGACGCCGGCGGAAGCCCGCGCGGCCATTGCCGAAGCCCATGACGCCTATCTTGCCTGGCGCGCCGTGCCGGCACCCCGCCGCGGCGAATTGGTGCGGCTGCTCGGCGACGCCCTGCGCCAGGACAAGGAAGCGCTTGGCCGGCTCGTCACCATCGAGGTCGGCAAGATCGTCTCCGAAGGCCTCGGCGAGGTCCAGGAAATGATCGACATCTGCGATTTCGCCGTCGGCCTGTCGCGCCAGCTCTACGGCCTGACCATGGGCAGCGAGCGGCCGGACCACCGCCTGATGGAGCAATGGCATCCGATCGGCCCGGTCGGCGTCATCTCGGCCTTCAATTTCCCGGTCGCGGTCTGGTCGTGGAACGCCGCCCTGGCGCTGGTCTGTGGCGACAGCGTCATCTGGAAGCCCTCGGAAAAGACGCCGCTCACCGCCATCGCCGTCACCGCGCTGTTCGAGCGGGTGGCGGCCAAGTTCGACGGCGCGCCGAAGGGTCTCGCCACGCTGTTGATCGGCGGCCGCGACGTCGGCGAGATCTTGGTCGACGATGCGCGCGTGCCGGTCGTCTCGGCCACCGGGTCCACCGCCATGGGCCGCATCGTCGGCGAACGGGTCGCCAAGCGTTTCGGCCGGGCGATCCTCGAGCTCGGCGGCAACAATGCCTCGATCGTCTGCCCCTCGGCGGATCTCGACCTGGCGCTCCGCGCGATCGCCTTCGGCGCCATGGGCACGGCCGGCCAGCGCTGCACGACGCTGCGCCGTCTCATCGTGCACGAAAGCGTCTATGACAAGCTCGTGCCGCGGCTGAAGCAGGTCTATGCCAATGTCTCGGTCGGCAACCCGATCGCAAGCGATGCCCTGGTCGGCCCGCTGATCGACGAGGCGGCCTTTGCCGGCATGCAGAAGGCGCTTGCGGCCGCTCGCGATATCGGCGCCACCGTCCATGGCGGCGAGCGCCATACCGCCGGCCATTCGGCTTCCGCCTATTACGTGCGCCCGGCCCTGGTCGAGGCGCCGGAGCAGACCGGCCCGGTGGTCGAGGAGACCTTCGCGCCGATCCTCTATGTGCTGAAATATTCCGAGTTCGAAGAGGCCATCCGCCTGCAGAACGGCGTGCCGCAGGGCCTGTCCTCGTCGATCTTCACCACCGACATGCGCGAAGCCGACCGGTTCCTGTCGGCCACCGGCTCGGATTGCGGCATCGCCAATATCAACATGGGTTCGTCGGGCGCCGAGATTGGTGGCGCCTTCGGCGGCGAGAAGGAGACCGGCGGCGGCCGCGAATCCGGCTCGGATGCCTGGAAGGCCTATATGCGGCGCATGACCAGCGCGGTGAACTATGGCCGCGCCATGCCGCTCGCCCAGGGCGTCAAGTTCGACATCGACTGAGCCGGCGGCGGGGGGCTCAGGCCCCCTCGCCTGTCCGGCTGCCGTAACGATCGATGTGGTAGGGCTGCCGCGCCAGGCCCACGCAGAACGAGCCGACCGCATCCTGCAGCTTTTCAGCCAGCACCCGCATGGGCTCGTTGGCGGCTGCCAGGCGCTCGCGCGCGGCTTCGGCCTTACCGGCCAGGGCGCGGATGTCGACGGTCAGGAGCTTGCGGTCCTCGACCACGAAACGCCCGCCGATCATGACGCTGTGGACCGCAGTGCCGTCCTCGACATGAACGATCTGGTTGACCGTGCGATTGTGCGGCAGCCAGTTGATGTGGTCGAGGTCGACGAACACCAGGTCAGCCTTGTAGCCGGCCTCGATGCGGCCGATCAGGCCCTGGAAGCCGAGCGCGCGGGCGCCGCCCTCGGTCGCCGCATGCAGCGCCTCCGGCGTGGTCACCCATTCGGTATAGTCGGGGCCGCGCACCTTCGAGGCGAAGGAGGCAAGCCGCACCGCCTCGTACATGTTCTGGTTGTCGCCGCTGTTGGAGCCGTCGGTACCGATGGCGACATTGACCCCGGCCTTCAACATCGCGCGCATGTCGGCAATGCCGCTGCCGAGCCGCATGTTGCTGCCGGGATTGTGCGCTACCGAGGCGCCATGACCGGCGAGCCGCCTCATGTCGTCTTCGTCGAGCCAGACGCCATGCGCCACGGTAAAATGCGGGCCGAGCAGGCCGAGTTCGTCGAGATGTGCCGTCAGGGTGCGCTTGTAGCGCTTCAGGCCGGAGAGCGCCTGGACCTTCGATTCCGCCACGTGGCTGTGCAGGCCGAGACCGAACTGGCGGGCGCAATCCCGGCAGGCGCCGAGAAACCCGTCGGAACAATGCAGCGGAATGGTCGGAGCAAGCGCCAGCTTCAACCGGTCGCCGTCGAAACGCTGGCCTTTCATGAAGGCCTCGACGTCGCGCAGCGTCGCTTCGTAGGGCTGCATGCGCATCTTGTCGACTTCGCGCTGCAGCGCCTCCGGCAAGGCTTCATAGAGCCCGGGGATCGCCTGATAGAGCGACATGTCGGCCACCATGGGTGCGATGGTCGCGCGCATGCCGACGTCGCCATAAGCGCGCGCCACCGCCGCCATGCCGTCGAGGCTCGGCGCCGGCACTTCGAAGAACAGGTCGTAACAGGCGGTGGTGCCCTTCAGCACCATCTCCGCGGCGTTCAGGGAGGCGCTGAGATATTTGTCCTCGAGGCTGCGATTGCCGCTGATCCACGGACCCGCGGCAAGCAACAGCTCGAGCGACCAGCGATCGCCCATGGCCTTGGCGAGCGCGCCGTGGCCATGGGTGTGGGCGTTGACGAGGCCTGGATGGACCAGCCGGCGCGCGCCGTCGACGACGGCCGCCTCCTCGGGCGCCGCCAGGCCCCGCGGGCCGACGTCGCGGATCGTGTCGCCCTCGACCAGGATGTCGAGGGGCTCGGCCTGAAGCTGGCCCGGCCGCAACACCAGCGCGTTGCGAACCACCTGGTAACGTCGATCTTGGCTCATGACTGATATCCCCGTCGATTGCTGTCGCGCGGTCCGTTCAGGTCCGCGGTTCCTCGGCCGCGGCCCAGGGAAAGAACACCCGCTCGACCACCACGATGGCCTGGAACAAAACGATGCCCAGAATGGCCAGGATCAGCATGGCGCCGAAGGCGACCGGCACCTTGAAGAAAGCGGTGGCCGAGGTGATGAGATAGCCGAGCCCTTTTTCGGCGGCGACGAATTCGCCGACCACCGCACCAACCACCGATAGCGCGATGGCGACCTTGAGGCCCGAAAACAGGAACGGAATGGAATAAGGCAGGCGGATGCGTATGAGTTCCTGCAGCTTGCTCGCCCGGCACGAGCGCGACAGCTCGACCAGTTCGGAGGGCACCGCCATCAGGCCCGCGGTGATCGAGATGACCAGCGGGAAGAACGCGACCAGGAAGGTGACGATGACCCGCGGCAGCTCATTGGGGCCGAGCATGACCACCAGGATCGGTGCGATCGCCACTTTCGGCACGGATTGGGTGAGCACCAGAAGCGGATAGATCGCATCGGCGAACAGCTTCGACGAGGAAATCAGCACGGCGAGCGGCAAGCTGACCGCGATCGACAGCAAGAAGCCGAACAGGATGGTCCTGAGCGTCGCCATGGTGTGATCGCCGACCACCCAGCCCATCGCATAGGTGTCTTCGAAGATCCGGCTCGGCGCCGGCAGCAGATATTCCGGGACGGCGAAGAACCGCACGCTCGCTTCCCAGATGACCATGAGAATGACCAGCGCGACCAAGGGAATGACGAATTCCCGGCTGGAATTGAACAGGCGGCGCAAGTCAGTGCTGGACATCGAACCGGGCCCCCTGGTCGCCGAAAATGAGATTGCGGATGCGCTCGGCGCAACGCTGGAATTCCGGGTGCCCGGCCAGCGCGAAATTGCGTGGCCGCGGCAGGTCGACCTCGATGATCTCGGCGATCCTCCCCGGGCGTGGCGACATCACCACCACCCGGTCGGCCAGGATCACCGCCTCGGGGATCGAGTGGGTGACGAACAGGATGGTCTTGGGTGTCGCCGTCCAGATCCGCAGCAGCTCGATGGTCATCACCTCGCGGGTCAAGGCATCGAGCGCACCGAAAGGCTCGTCCATCAGCAGGATCGAGGGATTGTGCACCAGCGCCCGGCAGATGGCGGCGCGCTGCTGCATGCCGCCGGACAATTGCTTCGGCCGCCGATCGGCGAAATCGGCGATGCCGGCGACGCGCAGGAGCTCATGGGCACGCTCACGCGCCGCCGCGTCGTCGCGCTTCATGATGCTCGACGGGAACATGACGTTCTCGAAGATCGTCGCCCAGGGCAGCAGGGTCGGCGCCTGGAACACGATGCCGGTGTCCTGGCGCGGCGCTGTGACCTTGTCGCCATTGATCCGGATGGCCCCTTCGGATGGCGGGATCAGCCCGGAGACCAGGCGCAGAAGGGTGGACTTGCCGCAGCCGGACGGGCCGACGAGCGTGACGATCTCGCGGTCGCGGATGGTCAGGTTGATGCCGTCGAGCGCGCGCACGCCGCCCTCGCCGGCGGGCCCGAAAACCTGGCCCGCATTGCTGATTTCGATCATGGAATGTCCTTGCCCCCACCTCGGCGCAGTGCCTTCGGCAGCGGCTGTTGGTCAGGGGGAGGTCGGCAGCAGGCTCATGTCGACGGCGGTGCGCGGATTGAGGCGGGTGTCGAGGCTCTGCGATGCCGCGACCACCTCGTAGGTCTTGCCCAGGCGCTCGTCATTGATGCCGCCGAGGCCGACCGAGGCCGAGTGGTCGGTGAAGATGAAGCCGAGCGTGGCGTTGAGGCTGCCCAGGCAATCGTCCAGCGCCACTTCCGGCACCAGCTTGACATGGGCTTCGCAGGTCGCCTGCGGATTGGCGCGGGCCGCAACCCAGGCTTCGCGGGTGGCTTTCAGGAAGTTGCGCAGCATCGCGGCGCGGTTCTGGATAGTCGCCTCGGTCGCGTGGAACGACAGCGAATAGATCGAGAAGCCGGCTTCGACGAAGGGCAGGAAAGCCAGTTCCCGGCCGGCGCGCATGGCCTGTTTGTTCTGATAGTAGAAATTGGTCGAATAGAACGGCGCGGCGTCGATGCGGCCGCTGATCAACAGCGCGGCCATGGAGGAACCATCGACCGTCACCCATTCGATCTTGTTCGGATCGGTACGGGCGGCCGCGGCCACGGCCGGGAAGTAGAGCCTATGGCTGTTGCCGGGCGTGATGCCGATGCGCCGCCCCTCGAGCCCGGCGAAACTGGTGATGCCGGAATCCTTGCGCACGAACAGCGAATGCGGCGAATGGGCATAGACCGAGGCGATCATCTTGACCGGCATGTTGCCGCGCTGGCGCGCGGTGAACAGCGCCGAGATGTCGGCCATGCCGATATCGGCGGCGCCGCCGGCGAGCTTGCTCAAGGTATCGCCCGAACCGTTGCCCTTGACGATCCTGAGCTCGATGCCGTTGCGCTGATAGATGCCCGACGCGATCCCCGCATAATAGGGCGCGTAGTCGCCGGTCGGAATCCAGTCGAGCATCAGCGTGACACGTTCGGCGGCCCCGGCAGGCGCGATCGCGGCCAGCGCCAGGCTGGCGGCGACGGCAAGGATGGATGTTTTGAGGCCCGGCATGTTTCTCTCCCATTGCGTTCCCGGCAGGACGCTGGGGCAAGGAGAGATGTAAAATCAAATACCAAGATCAGCCGAAGCTATAACACCTTGTTATGAGGTGAAGGGAGATGTCCTGATAAACCCAGAAAATGCGCGCCGGAGCCACGGCGTAAGGTTGACGAGCCATGTCCTGCGTCAGCCCCTGCCCGGCGGTTCCGCTGGATCGGCGAGCAATTCCTTGAGGTTTGCGACGAAGCTGCGGGCGATACGCGACAGCGGTTCGACACGCGCGGTCAGCAGATGCACCCGGGTGGTCGTCTTCGGCACCAGCGGCCGCGACTGGATATTGGGCCAGGCTCCGTCCATCAGCACGAAATCGTCGACGATGGCGATGCCGGCGCCAGCCTGTACCAGGCTGCAGGCATTCGGCGTGAAGCGCACCTGGGTGTTCACGCGGATAGGCTTGGTGGTGCTCATCAGCACGCGGTTGACGATCATGCCGTAAGGCGTCTGAGGGCCGTAGCTGATGATCGGATAGGGCGCGAGATCCGCTGGCTTGATGATGCGTTTTTCGCCAAGCGGATGGTCGGCCGGGAAAATCACCTGCAGCCGCCCCTCCCCGATGGAGACCGAGGTCACCGTCGGCTCGTCGACGGCAATCGAGGTGACCGCCAGGTCGACTCGGTTGCTGCCGACCTTGGCGATCAGCTCGGACAGCGTCAGGATTTCCAGTTCGATGCGCACTTCGGGAAAGCGCGCACGGAAACGCGCGATCGCCTTGGGCACCAGGACATGGCCGACGCTCGGGCTTGCCACCATGCGCACCGAGCCGGTGCCGCCGCGCCGCAATTCGTCGGCCAGTTCGTTGACCCGCGCCACCCCCTGGTGAACCTGGTCGACCTCGATGAACAGCCGCCGCGCCTCCGGCGTCGGCTGCACCCGCCCCTTGACCCGCTCGAACAGCGTCAGGCCAAGGCGATCCTCGGTATAGGCGAGCAGCCGGCTGATCGCCGGCTGCGACACCGACAAGAGCCGCGCTGCGCCGCTGATCGAGCCGGTCATCATGACCGCGCGGAACATCTCGATCTGCCGAAGATTCATCGTCACGGGCATAACCTCGGATTATAGATGCTCGGAGAATTAGCATGTCCTGGTCTTGACACCAGCCCGCTATGGTCGCGGCCGGAACCGAACCGTCGACCGGTCCGGACGGCAGCGAGCAGACGACCATGAGTGATTTCGACCTCGTTCTCCGGGGCAATATCGTGCTTTCGGATCGCGTCATCGAGAACGGCCACGTGGCGGTGCGCGACGGCAAGGTCGCACTGATTGGCGACGGGACTCCGCCGGGTGCCGACAAGACCGAGGACTTTCGCGGCCAGTGGATCATCCCCGGTGTCATCGACGGACAGGTTCATTCCGGCAGCCAGGCCGGCCAGGAAGGCATTGGCATGGCCTCGCGGGCGGCGGCGGCCGGCGGCATCACCGTGATGGTCGAGATGCCCTATGACGAGCCCGAGCCGGTGACCGGCCGCAGCCAGTTCGAGGCCAAGCGCGCGCGGGTCGAGAGCGAGG
This sequence comes from Phreatobacter stygius, assembly GCF_005144885.1. Taxonomy (NCBI): domain Bacteria; kingdom Pseudomonadati; phylum Pseudomonadota; class Alphaproteobacteria; order Hyphomicrobiales; family Phreatobacteraceae; genus Phreatobacter; species Phreatobacter stygius. Next base: position 5,587,085 of record NZ_CP039690.1, on the reverse strand, counting down.
CCCAGGTCGATGTCGCGCTTTATGCCACCATCGCCATCGAGAACGGCCTCGGCGCCATTCCCGGACTGATCGAAGCGGGCGCCTGCGCGTTCAAATTCTCGATGTTCGAGGCCAATGCGACGCGCTTTCCGCGCATCGCCGACGACACGCTGTTCGAGGCCTTCCGCCTGATCGCGCCGAGCGGCCTGTTGTGCGGCGTGCACAACCAGGACCAGGCGATGACGCAAGCCCGTATCGCGCGCGCCATAGCCGCGGGCGATACCGGCTGGGACGCCTTCGGCCGCGCCCATACCCCATTGATCGAGAACCTTGCGACCGCCCGCATCTACGAACTCGGCGCGGAGACCGGCGCGCGCGCCCATGCCGTGCACGTCTCGACCTCGCGCGGTTTCGAGATCTGCAACATGTACCGGCAGGCCGGTCACCAGGCGACGATCGAAACCTGCGTGCAATATCTGATGCTCAACGAGGAAGAGCATGTCCGCCGCTTCGGCGCGCGGGCGAAACATTATCCGCCGATCCGGCCCAAGGCCGAGATGGACCGGCTGTGGACCCATATCGCGCGCGGCGAATGCGATTTCGTCTCATCGGACCATGTCTCCTGGGGCCTGGAAAAGAAGGGCAATCCCAATGTCTTCGCCAATGTTTCGGGCGGACCGGGCCTGGAGACCCTGCTGCCGGCGCTGTGGACCGGCTGCGCCGAGCGCGGCATCGCGCCGACCATGGCAGTGAAGCTCCTGTGCGAGGGTCCGGCGCGGGCCTTCCAGCTCGCCGACAAGGGGCGGCTTGCGCCCGGCGCCGATGCCGACGTCGTCGTGCTCGAACCCGGAGCCTTCCCGTTCGACCCGTCGAAAAGCCTGTCGGCGGTGCAGTGGAGCTCGTTCGAGGGCCGGGTCTTCTCGGTGCGGGTGGCGGCAACCTATCTACGCGGCGCGCTCGCCTGGGACGGCACCCGGATCCGCAACCAGGCCGGCGACGGCCGTTTCGTCCCGCCCGCGTCAGCAGGATCACGCCGCCATGCCCATTGACCGCGACAGGTTGTGGCGCCGGATCGAGGCGCTGGCCGGGATCACCGATCCCGACCGGCCCTGGACGCGCCGGTCGTTCAGCCCGCGCTTTATCGAAGGACGGGCCTGGCTCGCAGCGGAATTTAGGGCGAGCGGCCTTGCGACCTCGATCGATGCCGGCGGCAATCTCGTCGGCGAATGGGCCGGCACGGATCCGGCGCTGCCGCCGATCGTCGTCGGCTCGCATTCCGACACGGTGCCGGCGGGCGGCCGTTTCGACGGCATCCTCGGCGTGATCGCCGGCCTGGAAGTCGCGCAAGGCCTCGCCGAACGCGGCGAGCGGCTGCGCCATCCGCTCAAGGTCTATGACTTCCTGGCGGAGGAGCCGAGCGAGTTCGGGCTCTCCTGCATCGGCAGCCGCGCCTATGCCGGCAAGCTCACGCCGGACATGCTGGCACTGAAGCGCGCCGACGGGGTGACCCTGCGCGAAGCCATGCTCGCTGTCGGCGGCCGCCCGGACGAACTCGGCAGCCGCGCCGCGGCGGCACCTGTTGCAGCCTATGTCGAATTGCACATCGAGCAGGGCCGCATCCTGGAGAGCGCCGGCTGCGATATCGGTGTCGTCACCGATATCGTCGGCATTCGCCGCGAGCGCATCACCGTCACCGGCCGCGCCGATCATTCCGGCACCACCCCGATGGCCTATCGGGCGGACGCGCTGGTCGGCGCGGCCGCGATCATCGAGGCGGTGCATGCCAAGGCCCTGGCCTTGCAGGCGGCAGCCCGGCCGGTGATCGGCACGATCGGCCATCTCGTCGTCGTGCCCAACGCAGCCAATGCGGTGCCCGGCGAAGTGGCCCTGTCGCTGGAGGTTCGCTCCGCCGACGAGGATGCCATCGACCGTTTCGGCGCCGAGCTCTTGGAGACCACGCGGGAGCGCACCGAAGCGCTCCGCCTGACGGTCCGGCGCGAGCTCGTCTCGCATGTCGCGCCAACCGCCTGCGCCGCCCTGATCCAGCAGGCGGCGGCCGATGCGGCGCGGCTCGCCGGTTATTCCAGCCAGCCGATCGCCAGCGGCGCCGGCCATGACGGCGTCTTCGTCGCCGCCACCGGGCCGATCGGCATGATCTTCATTCCCTGTCGCGATGGCCGCAGCCACACCCCCGAGGAATGGACCGAGCCGGCCCAGGCCGAAGCCGGCGCCCGCGTGCTCGCCGAGACCGTGCGTCTGCTCGACCACAGGCTCGCCGCTCCGGGACCCATCTCACCCGCCCTTTGACCAGGACCATTTTGCATGCCTCGCATCGTCACCATCGCCGCCGCCCAGCTCGGCCCCATCCAGAAGGCCGAGAGCCGCGCCGATGTCGTCGGCCGGATGATCGCGCTGATGGACGAGGCGCATGCCAGGGGCGCGAATTTCATCGTCTACCCGGAACTGGCGCTGACCACCTTCTTCCCGCGCTGGTACCATGAGGACCGCGCCGAGGCCGACAGCTGGTTCGAGGCCTCCATGCCGAATGCGGCGACCGCGCCGCTGTTCGACAAGGCCAGGGCGCTCGGCATGGCAATGAGCTTCGGTTATGCCGAGCTGACGCCGGAGGGCCGGCACTTCAACACCTCGATCCTGGTCGACCGTTCCGGCAAGATCGCCGGCAAGTACCGCAAGGTCCATTTGCCTGGACATGTCGACTATGACGACACCCGCTCGCACCAGCATCTCGAGAAGCGCTATTTCGAGCCGGGCGATCTCGGCTGGCCGGTGTGGAATTTCGAGGGCGGCCTGGTCGGCATGGCGATCTGCAACGACCGCCGCTGGCCGGAGACCTACCGCGTCATGGGCCTGCAGGGCGTCGAGATGGTGGTGCTCGGCTTCAATACGCCCTCGGTCAATTCACAGCGCAGCGACGAAGGCCTGGAAGACCGGCTGTTCCACCACCGCCTGTCGGTCCAGGCCGGCGCCTATCAGAACTCGACCTTCGTGGTCGCGGTGGCCAAGGCCGGCACCGAAGACGGCCATCACCTGACCGGCGGCACGCTGGTGGTCGATCCCAACGGCAAGATCCTCGGCGAGCTCGACCACGAGCACGACGGTGTGCTGGTGGTGGCCTGCGACCTCGACGACACCCGGTTCGGCAAGGAGACGATCTTCGACTTCGCGCGCCACCGCCGGGTCGAACATTACGGCCTGATCACCGAGCGCACCGGCGCGGGCGAGCCGCTCGGCCGCTGAGCCGACCGCCGCCCGCCTCTTCCGCGCCTCACGCGCGGAGCAGCACCTTGCCCTTGCGGCCGGGCTTGGCATTGGCGGCCGCGGCCTTTGCCGCATCGGCGAGGTCGAACACCGCCTCGACCGGCAGCTTCAAGGCACCGGTCGCGGCCAGGCGCAGCAATTCGCCGATCATCCGCATCTTGTCGGCCGGCGACAGCGCGGCGCCGATCTTGCTGGCCCAGAAACCCTTGACCGTCGCCTGCTTGAAGATGACGTCGCCGGAGCCGATCTGCATGGGCTCGCCGGTCATCGAGCCGAAAGAAACGAGCACGCCGCCCTCGCCGAGCAGCGCCATGAGATCGCCGCTGGCCTTGCCACCGATGGAATCGACCGCCCGGCCGATCGAGGTCTCGCCGACAATGGCGCGCACCTGATCCTGCCAGCCCGCCGCCGCGGTGGACACCGCATTGGCGATGCCGAGTTCGGCCATTTCGGCGACCCCGGCGTCACGGCGCACCAGGTTGATCGTGTTGATGCCGCGCGCCTTGGCCAGCATGGCCAGGGTCTTGCCGACCGCACCATTGGCGGTGTTCTGGATCAGCCACTGGCCCGTTTCGAGCTGCAGGAAGTCGAGCAGCATGACCGCGCTCATCGGCATGGCGATCAGCTGGGCGCCGGTCTGGTCGTCGATGGCGTCGGGCAGCGGTACGACGACCTTGGCCGGGGCGACGAAATATTCGGCCCAGGTCCCATTGACCCCCGCGACCACCACACGCTGGCCGACCTTGACGGTGTCGACCCCTTCGCCCAGCGCGTCGACCACACCGGCGGCTTCCGTGCCGCCAATGGCCGGTAGTTTCGGCTTGTAGCCATAGCTGCCCAGCACGGTCCAAAGGTCGTGATTATGGATCGAGGCGAAGCTCGTCTTGACCCGGATCTGGCCCGCGGCCGGCTGCGGTACCGGCCGGTCGGCCAGGACCAGGACCTCGGTCGGGTCGCCGAAGGTGGAGTGAATGACGCTGCGCATGATTTTTTTCCTCCTGAAAGACCAAATGTTCTGATCACAGTGACGCGCCCCTCCATGGAGGAGTGGAGCTCATGGGATGCTTCGGCGCTCTCCCTTGCGGCCATGCCCCGTCACGGCGGCGGCGTGGCCGATGCCATCATGACAGCACTTCCCGTCCCGGCCGGGGCGGCGCCGAGCAAACGCCGGATCGAAGCCAGCGCCTGATCGAGCGCGCTCCGGTCGTCGCGCAGCCGGTTCAGCATCGCCGCGCCGAGGCCGATGTGATGCAGCATCTGCGCCGTCTCGCGCGGCGGCAAGCCGGCCGGCAGCGAACCGTCGACGAGGCCCTGGCCAAGCACATCGGCGAGCCAGCCGATCCGGCGGTCGATAGCGGCCGCCAGGATGCCACGCATGGCTTCGGAGACATCGGCAACCTCGGCCGCCAGCTTGACCATGAGGCAGCGGTCGGCCCAGCAGCGGCCGTCCACCTCGCCGAGCCAGGCCTGGGCATAGGCAAGCGCACGGTCGCGGCCGGTCCGCCCGTCGGGGGCGAAGGCCAGCGTAATGCCTCGCTCGGTCTGCGCCACATAACGCTCGAACAGCGCGCAGCCGAACTGCTCCTTGGACCGGAAGTAGTGATAGAATGAGCCCTTAGGGACATTCGCCGCGCCGAGGATCTCGTTCAGCCCGGTTCCTGCGAAGCCCTTCCGCAGGATGATCGATTGCCCACAGTCGAGGATGTGGTTGCGGGCGTCTTCGAAGCGTTCGGCCATGGGTTTGTCTAGCGTCAAATTAGACCGGTCGTCTAGTGCCTGTCGCGCGGAGCCGTCCGATATCGGGTTGGACGTGCATCGGCGGCCCGGCGCGCCGGCCCTCCCTGGCTTCGCCGGACAAGGAGTGACGGCGCGCCGGTTCGGGGCGGCGGGTGAATCGGTTAGCTGCGCAGCGGCCGGAAGAATTCCCTGAGATCGCCGGCGAGTGCCTTGGGCTGTGCCATTGGCGCGAAATGCCCGCCGCGCTCTATCACGGTCCAATGGCCGGCATCCCCGACGGCGCGCGCCACCGCCGGCTGCGGCCGCGCATTCTCCTTGGCCGGCCTGGCCTCGCCGGCGGCGCCAGGCACCGGCGCCCCGTGATGGTGGGTGTAATGGGGCCAGAACGACGCCTTGATCGCACCGGTGAACCAGTAGAGCGAAATATTGGCCAGGAGGTCGTCAGGCGTGACGGCCGCCTCGCCGTCCGGCAAGGCGGGGCATGCCCCGGCGATCCCCGCCGCGGGGTCTGTCGCGGGGTCTGCCGGTTCGAAGCCCGGCCCGCCAACCGAGGTTGGCGGCGGCGGCACCCGGACAAAGGCATAGGCCCGACCCTGGCTCTGCCATTCGCCGGTCTCGGCAAGACAGGTCTTCTGCTCCACCGGTGGTGTGCCGGACGGCCGCGCGCCGGCCAGCCCCGACAGCAGGCTCAGGTGCATGGCGACGCGCGGGTCCGGCTGGACATGGCCGAGCCGCGCGGTGACCGCGGCGCCCCAGCCGACGCCATGGGCGGCGAAACCTTGATAGCCCAGGACCTCGGTCATCAGGCGCATCAACAGCCCGGCGGTTTCATTGGCCGAGAAACATGGCTGGCCCGGCGCGTAGGACAGGCCGTAGCCGGGCAGTGACGGCGCGATCACCGTGAAGGCATCGGCGGGGTCGCCACCGAAGCGAGCCGGATCGGTCAGCCGCGGGATCAGGCCGAGGAATTCGAAGACCGAGCCTGGCCAGCCATGGCAGAGGATCAGCGGTGTCGGATCCGGCCCCCGGCCCGGGACGTGCAGGTAATGCAAGTCGACGCCGCCGATCGGCACCTTGAATTGCGGGAAAGCGTTGAGCCGTGCCTCGGCGCTGCGCCAGTCGAAATCATCGCGCCAGTAAGCGACCAGGCGCCCCAGCCCATCGGCATCCCCGTCATCGAAACGATCGGGCTGTCGATCAGGCCAGCGTGTGCGCGCCAGGCGCTCCTTCAAATCCTCGACCGCCCGATCGGAAATGCGCAGGGTGAAGGTTGCCGGTGTGATGCTCATCAAAGGCCCCGAAGTCGATGTTGATGGTCGAGGCGCCAGACGCTAAAACCTCAAGCAAAGTTGAGGTCAAGCGCCCATGGGCAGGATCGATCCCGGCGACTACGGCAAGGGCCTGACGGTCGGCGAACTGGCGGCACGCAGTGGCGTGGCGGTCTCGACCATCCATTTCTATGAAGCCAAGGGGCTGATCCGGAGCTGGCGCAACAGCGGCAACCAGCGCCGCTTTCCGCGCGAGGTGCTGCGCCGGGTCGCGGTCATCAAGGTGGCCCAGCGCACCGGCATTCCGCTCGCCGAGATCAAGCAGGCGCTCGGCGCCCTGCCCGCCGGCCGCACGCCCACCACCGAAGACTGGAGCCTGCTCTCGGCACGCTGGAGGGCCGATCTGGACGCGCGGATCGAGCGACTGACGCGGCTGCGCGACCGGCTCGACGACTGCATCGGCTGCGGTTGCCTGTCGATCAAGACCTGCCCCTTGCGCAATCCGCTGGATGAGTTGTCGGCGGCCGGTCCCGGACCGCGCCTGCTCGACCCGGGCTGAGTGGTATCCCAGACGCTTCGGCCGCGACCGAAACATCGGCGCTCCGCCCCATGCGAAAACGCCGTGGTCAGCTCCATCCACCGAGGCAAGCCATGACCATCACCGTTTTCATCCGCTACCAGATCGACCCGTTCAAGCGCGAAGCCTTCGAGGCCTATGCCAAGAACTGGCTCAGCATCATCCCGAAATGCGGCGGCAATCTCCTGGGCTACTGGATGCCGCACGAGGGCACCAACAACATCGCCTTCGGCCTGATCTCGTTCGACAGCCTGGCGGCCTATGAGGCCTATCGGGCGCGCATCCGGGCCGATGACGAAGGCCGCGCCAATTTCCGCATGGCCGAGGAAGAGCGCTTCATCCTGGGCGAAGAGCGGACTTTCCTGCGCATGGTGGCGTGACGGACCCGCCGGCGCTAGGCCGCATATCGCTTGGCGCCGGCGACGCAGAACACCACGGCCACCGTCACCGCCACCATTGGCCAACTGACCGGCTCGCCGAGCAGCGTCGCTGCGATGGCGAGGCCGAAGAAGGGCTGCAGCAATTGCAACTGGCCGACGGCCGCGATGCCACCCTGGGCAAGGCCGCGATACCAGAAGACGAAGCCGATGAGCATCGAGAACAGCGAGACGTAACCGAGGCTGATCCAGGCCGCGGGGGTGATGCCGGCCCATGTCGCGGGCCAGGCGTAGAGCGCCACCGGCGCCATGACCGGGATCGACAGGACCAGAGCCCAACAGATGACCTGCCAGCCGCCGAGCCGACGCGACAAGACGGCGCCTTCGGCATAAGCGAGCCCGCAGACGATGACGGCGGCAAGCATCATGAGATCGCCGAGGGGCGCCAAGGCGAACCCCTGGGCGAGGGCAAAACCCGCGACCGCCAGGCTGCCGAGACCTGAAAAGACCCAGAAGACGGCACCGGGCTTTTCGCCGCCGCGCAAGACCCCGAACAACGCGGTCGCCAGCGGCAGCAGCCCGATGAACACGATGGAATGGGCCGAAGTGACATGGGTCAGCGCCAGCGCGGTCAACAGGGGAAAGCCGACGACGACGCCGAGCGCCACCACGGCGAGCGAGGCGAGGTCGCGCCGTTCCGGCAGCTTCGTCGCGGTTCCGATCAGAAGCGCCGCCGCCAGCGCGGCCGCAAGGATGGTGCGAGCGCCAGTGAGAAACAAGGGATCGAAGCCACCGACCGCCACACGGGTTGCCGGCAGCGAGCCGCTGAAGATGAGCACGCCCAGAAAGCCGTTGAGCCAACCGCTCAGCGCACCGTTCATCCTGCCGTTTGCCGCCGTGTCCATGCCTGATAGCTCCTCGGATGACGCTTGTGGACCGGTACGGCTTTCCTCTCCAGAGACAGTGCAGTACAATTCGGCCAAACTGTATTGGTGGCTGGAACAGTACGGATGCGGCGCTTCACCCCTGCCCCGGTCGAAGACGGCACCCTGGTCTCGCAGGTCATGCGGACGATCGCCAAGCGCATCGCCAGCCGAACCCTGGAGGCCGGCGCGAAACTGCCGTCGATCCGCGTCAGCGCCGAGGCTCTGGGCGTATCCAAATCGACAGTGGTGGATGCCTATGATCGCCTCGCCGCCGAGGGCCTGATCGAACCGCGACGCGGTTCCGGCTTCTACGTGACCGGCCCCACGGCGCCTTTCTCGCTCGCCGATGCCGGGCCCCGGCTCGACCGTGCGATCGATCCCTTGTGGGTGTCGCGGCAAGCGCTGGAGGCCGGCGACGGGGTCTTGATGCCAGGCTGCGGCTGGCTTCCGGCCTCCTGGATGCCGGAGGCTGGCCTCAGGCGTGCCATGCGCGCCCTGTCGCGCCGTGATCCCGTCAACCTGACCGATTACGGGCCGCCGCTCGGCCTGGCGCCGCTACGCCAGCTGCTGGCGCGCCGCATGGCGGAGCACGGCATCGAGGCCCATCCGAGCCAGATCATGCTGACCGATTCGGGCAGCCAGGCGATCGACCTCGTCTGCCGCCTGCTGATCGAGCCGGGAGACGTCGTGCTGGTCGACGACCCCGGCTATTTCAACTTCCATGCCATGCTGCGGGCCCACCGCGCCAAGGTGGTCGGCGTGCCCTATACGCCCACCGGCCCGGACATCGGCCTGTTCGAGCAGGCGCTGAAGACCCATCGGCCGCGCCTCTACATCACCAATTCCGGGCCGCACAACCCAACCGGCGCCAGCCTGTCCGCGGTGACCGCGCATCGGCTGCTGAAGCTCGCCGAGGCCCATGACCTGACCATTGTCGAGGACGATATCTTCGCCGATTTCGAACATGAGCCGGCGCCCCGGCTTGCCGCCTTCGACGGGTTCGAGCGGGTCGTCCATATCGGCAGTTTTTCCAAGACCCTGTCGGCGGCCGTCCGCTGCGGCTTCGTCGCCGCGCGCCCCGACTGGATCGAGGGCCTGGTCGATCTCAAGGTCGCGACCGCTTTCAGCTCGAGCCCGGTCACGGCCGAACTGGTGCTGGCGCTGTTGACCGACGGCTCCTACCGCAAGCATGTCGAGGCTCTGCGCGACAAGCTGGCGCGGGCGCGCGGCCAGGTGGCGGCCCGCCTTCGGGACTTCGGCCTGACACCCTGGGTCGAGCCGCGCGCCGGCATGCTCCTGTGGATGAGCCTCGCCCCCGGCATCGACGCCGCCGACATCGCGCGGCGCGCGCTTGCCGAAAAGCTGGTGCTGGCGCCCGGCAATGCCTTCAGCCCGAGCCAGAGCGCCAGCGGCTATCTCCGCTTCAACGTGGCGCAATGTCTGGAACCCGCCGTGTTCACCGTACTCGCCGGGATATTCGACAGCTGAAGCCAGACGCCGTTATCGGCTGCTCAATCCACCGTTTCGGTCGCCGGGAAAAGGCCTGGCCAATAGGTTCCATCAGCCGTCGGGCGGCGGCCAAAGATCGCCTGACCGACACGCACGACGCTTGCCCCCTCGGCGATCGCCCATTCGAAATCCCCGGACATTCCCATGGAAAGTTCGTCCAGTGCGACGCCGGCGGGCGCCACATCACGCAGCCGGTCGCGCAGGGCCTTGAGCAGCCGGAAACAGGTGCGCACCCGTGCCTCCTCCGGGGTGAACACCGCAAGCGTCATCAGGCCGCGCACCTTGAGGCAGGAAAAGGTCGGCAGCTCGGCGACGAAACGCTCCACCTCGTCCGGCGGCAGGCCGTATTTGCTCGCCTCGCCCGAGGTATTGACCTGAACGAAGACGTCAAGGCTCCGGCCCTCCACCATCAGCCGCTCGTCCAGCGCGGCGGCGACCTTGAGGCTGTCGAGCGCCTGGAATTCGGACGCGAAGCGCGCGACATATTTTGCCTTGTTGGTCTGCAGGTGGCCGATCACGCTCCAGCTGACCGGCAGATCCGCCAGCGCCTCGGCCTTGAGGCGCGCCTCCTGCACCTTGTTCTCGCCGAATGTGGTGATGCCGGCCGCAACCGCCGACCTGAGCGCCGGGATCGCGACCGTCTTGCTGACCGGCAGCAGCCGGACGTCATCAGGGCGGCGGCCGGCCGCCGCGCAGGCCGCGTCGACGCGCGCCCTGACGGCGGCGAGATTGGCGCGGATCTCGTCGACGGCCATGGCGTCCATGCGGTCGGGGCGCGGAGGAAACATCATGCTTGAACCATTCTGCCGATCGGAGAGCTTTGGCGGGCCCGCGGAGTTTAACCGAAGCATCGGCCGCTCGGACGGCATGGCGGCGCGGCCCTGATTTGCGGTCAGCGAATTGGCCTTGTCCCGATCCGCGAAGCAGTCCTTTCCCAGACGGCCTCGGCAAGCCAGACTGGCCTTGCCCAGGAGACCGATTGCCGCATGCCCTTCAGTGTTGACCTTGCCCGACCGGCCGCGTCGCTGCGAACCGGCCGGGATCGTAATCGCCTTGCCGGCAGGCCGGGCCGGCCGTGCTGAACCGCGAGATCTCCCGGACCACCGCCCTCGTTCTTTTCGCCGTCGTGATCTTCGCCTGGGGTCTCAACTGGCCGGTGACCAAGATCATCGTCGCCGAGGTCACGCCCTTGTGGACGGTGGCGATCCGCACCGGCATCGCCTGCGCCGTGCTGCTCATGCTGCTGTGGTTCAGCGGCCAATTGGCGCTGCCGCGCCCGGGCGACATCCCGGTCATCGTGGCCATCGGCTTCTTCCACATGGTGGCCTTTTCCGCGCTGATGGCGGCCGGCCTCAAATATGTCCCGGCCGGCCGCTCGGTCGTGCTCGGCTACACCACGCCGCTATGGGTGACACCCGGCGCCTGGCTGTTCCTGAAGGAGGACATGCCGCCGAGCCGTCTGATCGGCATCGCGCTCGGCCTCTGCGGCCTCGTCGTCATGTTCAATCCGCTGGCTTTCGACTGGAGCGACCGCCAAGCCCTGATCGGCAACGGCCTGCTGCTCTTGTCGGCGCTCTCCTGGTCGGTCAGCATTCTCTATGTCAGGGCGCATGAGTGGATCTCGACGCCGTTCCAGCTCGGCCTATGGCAAACCCTGCTGGCGACCGTCGTGCTGACCGTCCTGGCGCTCCTTTTCGAGCCGCTGCCCGACATCCGCTGGACCACGCCCCTGGTGTTCGCCTTCGGCTATAACGTGCTGATCGGCACGGTGCTCGGCTTCTGGGCCATGGCGGTGGTCAACCGCAGCGTTCCGGCAACCACCACCTCGCTCGGCATTCTCGGCACGCCGGTCGTCGGCATTGTCGGGTCGGCGCTCTTGCTCGGCGAGACCATCGACCTGCCGCTGATCCTGGCGACCGCGATGATCCTCACCGGGGTGGCGATCGGAACATTCAGCCGGCGATAACCCGTCGGCGCACCCGGCCGTTATGCCGCAGTCGCCCGATCTCGCGAGGCTGGCGCCGGTGTGTAAGATCGCCCGTCCCGACAGGAGCAGCGACCATGGCCCAATCTCCGAGCGATTTTGTCTGGTACGAATTGATGACCACCGATACCGAAGCCGCCGAGGCCTTCTATGCCAAGGTGGTCGGCTGGGGCACCCAGGACGGGTCCAAGCCGGGCATGGCCTATACCCTGTTCACCCAGGGCGAGACCCAGGTCAGCGGCATGATGGAGCTGCCGGCAGAGGCCCGGACCATGGGCGTGCCGCCGCACTGGCTCGGTTATGTCGCGGTCGACGACGTCGATGCCGCAACCGAACAGGTCAAGCGCCTCGGCGGCGCCGTCCATGTTCCGCCGCAGGATATCCCCGACATCGGCCGCTTCTCCGTGGTCGCCGACCCGCAGACGGCGGCGCTCGCCTTGTTCAAGTCGGCCAACCCCGCCCCGATTCCGCCGGTCGCGCCGGGCACGCCCGGCCATATCGGCTGGCACGAGCTCTATGCCGTCGACTGGGAGAAGGAACTTGTCTTCTATGGCGACATGTTCGGCTGGCAGAAGGCCGAGGCGGTCGATATGGGGCCGATGGGGACCTACCAGCTGTTCGGCGCGGGCGGACCGCCGATCGGCGGCATGTTCAACAAGCCGGCGGAGGTTCCCGTGCCGTTCTGGCTCTATTATTTCAATGTCGCTGACATCGATGCCGCGACCGAGCGCCTGAAGACCGCCGGCGGCCAGGTTCTGAACGGGCCCATGGAGGTGCCGGGCGGCGACTGGATCGTCCAGGCGCTCGACCCGCAAGGCGCCATGTTCGCGCTTGCCGGCAAGCGAAGCTGAACGCTCCCAATGGCGCCCGCGTACCGGACACGCGGGCGCCGATATTCCGGTGCACGGCCCAGCGTTTCAGCCGCGCGCTTCTGATCCCTTAGAGGTCACGGCACGCCCGGCAGGAACCAGACGGCCTGCGGCTCGCGGGTTTCCGTAGGGCCAGGCTGCTCCACGAACCTCTCGGCGCGCTGGTCGGCCGGCAATTGCAGGACGGTCGCGCGCTGTCCCTCACGCAGCCGCGTGAGCAGCACGATCGTTCCGTCCGCAAACTCCAGCGCATCGTGATGCGCGCGCGGCACATTCTCGTTGATGTGCCTGAAGCGGGCTGCCCTGGCGCTGATCTTCAAGTTGAAGAGGAAGCCGAGAATGTTTTCCCGGACGACTTCCTTCTCGAAAACCAACTCCGTCCCCGGCAGCAGGCACACCGCCACATCAGGCTCACCGCATGAAGCAAAGCCGCGTGTGAGCGACAGGGCGAAGCGGGTCGAGATAAGCTCGTCGCCCACTTTTGCGGGCCGAGAGGCGACATGTTCAAGACTGTAATCGCACATCGATGCTCCTCCCTCTTCCATTGAATAGGCGGAACGATCACCGTCGGCCCAACACGATAAAGATGCAGAGCGGCGAACTTGAGACCAAGCTGCGCCAATGGCCTCGCCCCTGATCGGCGGTTATCTTGAAAGTTGTCTATATTTGGACTATGTCTAGATCAGGACATGGAGACCATCATGCCGGCCAGCGCCTTGTCATCGGCACAACCCACTCCGGCCGGCCCGCAGCGGCTCGACCCGAAACGTTTCGACACGGCCAGCCGCCGGCGCCTGAGCGCGCCGGGCCTGCGCGCCTTTCTTGTCATCAGCGACCTCTGGGGCCTCACCGAGGCGCAGCGCCGGCTGGCGCTCGGCCTGCCGTCGCGCTCGACCTATCACCACTGGGCCAAGGCGGTCAGGGAACATCGCGACATCACGCTGGATGTCGACGTGCTGCTGCGCATTTCCGCGGTGCTCGGCGTGCATCAGGCTCTCGGCGTGCTCTTTGCCGGCGAACACGATCAGGTCGCCTGGCTGCGCGGCCCGCATCAGGCGCTGGTGTTTGGCGGCCGGCCGCCGCTTGACCTGATCACCAGCGGCACCCAGGACGGCATTCTCACCGTGCGGCGCTTCCTCGATGCCGCGCGCGGTGGCTTCTACATGGCGCCGAACAGTATCGACCAGGGCTTCCGGCTCTATCAGGACGGGGACATCGTGTTCTCGTGAGCGACAAGCATGCCGCGGCACCGGCGCCCTGCCATCGCCTGATCCCGTCGCAATTCCCGCCCATCGGCCTGTTCGACACGGTGGCGACACCGGCCGATCTCGCCGCCGTCATGGAACTCGCCGGCTGGACCAATGACCGGCTGGTGGCCGAACGGCTGGTGCGGCTGCCGGAACGGGAATGGGTCTACGGCCGGCCGAATTCCAGCGTGGTGATGGCGTCGTTCCTGCATGTCGCGCCCGGCGGCATGCGCTTCAACGGCCCGGATCTCGGCGCCTGGTATGCCGCGGCCGAACTCGTGACCGCGGTCGTCGAGGTCAGCCATCACCTGCGGCGGGAGGCGGCGGCACGCGGCATCATCGGGACTGGCCGGCGATACCGCGCCTATTCCTCCGGCCTTGCCGGTTCCTATCTCGACATCCGCGGCGAGCAAGCAAGCCGCCCCGGCGCCTATGCCTTGGACAGCTATGCCACATCGCAGATCCTCGGCGAGGATGTGCGCGCAGCCGGCGGCGCGGGCATCATCTATGACAGCCTGCGCCATGCCGGTGGCGTCAATGTCGCCGCTCACCGCCCTCGCAACGTCGTCGACGTGGTCCAGACCGACCATTACGAGATCACCGTGGAGGCCGCCTCGAACCGGATCGAAGCGAAGAAGCTGGCGCTTTGACCTCGCCCTAGGCCGCGCTGCGCAGCACCTTGATCAGGGCGGCGTGTTCTTCGGCGCCATGGCCGGCATCGATCGCCCGGCGGAACAACCCGGCGGCAAAGCGCGGCAGTTCGGCATTGATGCCGGCCTCGCCCGCCTGCTGCACCAGCCGGCCGATATCTTCGCCGGCGGTCTTCAGCGTGCTTTCGGGATTGCCGTAGCGGCCGGTCTCGATGATCCGGCCCATATTGCGCGCATCCTCGCCGAGAATGCCGGAGAGATCGCCGAGCATGCCGCCGAACGAGGCGACTGAGATGCCTTCGGCCTCGCAGATCAGCGCGCCGTGGCAAATCCCGATCCAGCGCCCGGCGAGATAAGACAGCACCGCGGAGAACAGCGCCGCCGCCAGGCCGACCGGCGCGCCGAGATAGGTGAAATTGCCGGCAAGCGTCGTCAAGAGCGCCTCGTGGCGCCGAAACACGGCCTCGTCGCCGGAGGCGAGGATGGTGGTCGCGGCGCCACCGATCTGGCTCGGCCAGGCGAGGATTGCCCCGTCGACATAATCGGCCCCCTGCCCGCGGATCCAGGCCTCGGTGTCGCGCGCCTCCTGTGGCGTGCCGGTGCTGAGTTGAACCACGGTCCGGCCGGCGAGCGCGGCGACGACCTGCGATCCCTCGAGCACACGGCGCGTCGCCGCATAATCGGAGACGCAGATGACGATGACCGGGCTCGCGCCGACCGCTGCCGCAACGCTCGCGGCAAGCCTCGCGCCGTCTTGCACCAGGCCCTCCGCTTTCGCACCCGTGCGGTTCCAGACCGTCACATCGCGTCCGGCCCGAACCATTGCACCGGCCAGCGCCGATCCCATTTCTCCCAAACCGATGATCGTGACTTCGCTCATCTCGAGTGCTCTATCTGTCGTTGCGCCGTGGCCGGCCAGGTCGTCGCCACGCCGTTCAAATCAGACTATTCATAAATTAATTCAAGTACTTACAATTTTGTAGAGACATCTGAGGAGATCGAAAATGGGACGGGCTGCGAAAAAACCCTGGACCAGCCCCTGCGGCCTGTCGGCGGCGCTCGACGTTGTCAGAGGCAAGTGGAAGGCGGTCATCCTGTGGGAGCTGCATGCCGCCCCGCTCCGCTTCGGCGAGCTGAAGCGGCGCATGCCCGGCATCAGCGAGAAGATCTTGTTCGAGCAACTTCGGGAGATGGAGGCCGACGGCGTCATCCGCCGCGAAGCCTTCGACGGACTGCCGCTCAGGGTGGACTATTCGGTGACGCGGGCCGGCGCCCTGCTCAATGAGGCCGTGCATGCGCTGGCCGAATGGGGCACGGCCTATGCGGTTCCGGGCCAGCCGGCGGCCACGGCCGCGGAATAACAAGCCGGCCTTCTCTGGGGCGGTCCCGCGCTCTCAGCCGCCTTGCCCCAGGACTCCCAAGGCCGTACTTGCTCAGCCGCATGGCAGGCGCATGATGGAGCAAGAGGAGCCCTCATGGCGGAGCAACCGACCCAGGTCATCGTTTTCGGCGCAACCGGCAATATCGGCCGGCGGCTGCTTGCATCCGGCCTCCGCCAGGGTCATCAGGTCACCGCCTTCGTCCGCAGCGGGCAGAAGCTGCTGCAACAGTGGCACGGCATGCTGCCGGACGGCCTGCGGATCGTCGAAGGCGACGCGCTCGACCCGAGTGCTGTCGGCGAGGCGATCGAAGGTCATGACGCGGTGGTCAACGCGGCCGGCCATGCCTCGGAGCCGCAATTGCTCGAGCGCATCTGCAGCCTGATCGTCGGCCAGGCCGAGCGGGTGATGCCGGAGCCGCGGCGGGTCTGGCTGTTCGGCGGCGCTGCGGCCCTGGATATTCCGCAGACGCCCTATCTCGGCGCCGACCTGCCCGGCGTTCCGGCGATCTACCAGGTGCACAAACGCAATTGGCAGATGCTGAAGCGGTCGGCGACGGAGTGGTCGCTGATGTGCCCCGGTCCAATGGTGCCGGCATCCGACGACATGCCACAAGCGGGCCTGAGGATATCGACCGAGGTGCTGCCTTATCCGCTCGGCGCCTGGACGCGCTTTGCGCCACGCATTGCCCTGTCGCTGTCGATGAAGGTCCATCTGCCGGAGATCACCGTCACCTATGAAGATGTCGCCGACATCGTCATGGCCCATCTCGCACCGGGCGGCCCGTTCGCACGAAAGCGTGTAGGGGTGGCGCTGCCCGAGGGCCAGCGCCTGCAAAAGCAGGACTGGCGCCCGGGACGGCAAGGGCCGGAGCAGTGACGCGGGCGGCGCTTCACGTGCCGGTTCCGATCACCGCGCCAACCTGTTGGATTACCCCGATATCTTGCGCCGAAGGTCTTAATCCACCCTGGCTCCGGCGGCCTTGACCACCTCGGCCCAGCGCGGGATTTCGGCGTCGACGCGGGCGCGCAAGACCTCCGGCCCCTTCATGGTCGCGACCGCGCCCATCTGCTCGAAGCGGGCGCGGAAGGCCGGGTCCTGGCCGATCTTGATCAGCTCGGCGGTCAGCCGCCGGGCGATCGGTTCGGGCAGGCCCTTGGGCGCGATCATGCCCGACCAGGAGGTCACGTCGAAATCGGCAATGCCGCTTTCCATCATGGTCGGCACCTCGGGCAGGCCCGGCCAGCGGCGCGCGGTGGAAACCGCCAGCGGCCGGATCTGTCCGCCCTGGATCTGGCCAATGATGGTCGGCAGGTTGTCGAACATCACATCGATACGCCCGGCGATCAGGTCCTGCACCGCCACCGCGCCGGTGCGGTAAGGCACGTGCAGAAGCTCGAGCCCGGCCCGGCGGGCGAAGAACTCGGTGCCGAGATGTGCCGTCGTGCCGATCCCGGGCGTGCCATAGCTGACCTTGCCGGCACCGCGCTGCTTCGCCCAGGCGAGAAACTCCTGCATGTTGCGCACTGGGTTCTGCGCATTGACCACGAAGACGTTGGGGATCTCGTAGATGTCGGCGAGATAGGTGAAATCGGTCAAGGGGTTGAACGGCAGCCTGGCATAGAGCGTCACATGCGCCGACAAGGGCCCGATGGTGGAGACGCCAAAGGTATAACCATCGGCCTCGGCGCGCGCGATGGCGTCGACGCCGACATTGCCGGCGGCGCCCGGCCGGTTCTCGATCACCACCGGCTGGCCGAGGCCAGCGCCAAGCCGCTCGCCGATGACCCGGGCGAGCACGTCGGTCGAACCACCCGGCGGAAACGGCACGATCATGCGCAGCGGTCGATTCGGGAAGGCGTCCTGGGCGGCAGCGCTACGAAGAGCGGGCATGGCAAGCGCGCCGCCGAGGGCGGCGAGCACGGAACGACGGCTCGGCATTCGGGTTTCCTCATCTGCAGTCATTGAGCGGTCTTCTTGGATCGGTGATCAGCCGCTTGAACGCAGCATGGACGAGGCCCGCCGGCTCAGGCAAGCGCCATGGCGTCACGTCAGGCAGCACCGGCGCCGCAGGCTCGGCAATCGGGGCCTCTGCTCCGGGGCATGAGGCGCAAGCAGGTCCGGGATAAGTCCGGCCAAGCTCGCATTGACGACACGGAGCCAGGTCATGGCGCAGCCCGATGCCGCCGGTCGCCCCGCCGAATGCCGGGTCCGCTCGCCTCGGGACTTTCCATCCAACTCACAACCGGTTGCAAATAACAATCAGATAGACTAGAGCTGCCCGGGAGCGTCGCCCGGCGACGCGAAACGGCACGCGGAGGAAGCCACCATGACCACCGACGCCAAGACAACCGATGTCATGACCCAGCCGGCCATCGTATCGCGGGATGAGTGGATCGAGGCGCGCAAGGCCCTGCTCGCCAAGGAAAAGGCACTCACCCGGGCGCTGGACGCGCTGAGCGCCGAACGCCGGACGCTGCCCTGGGTGAGGGTCGAGAAGAGTTATGTCTTCGAGGGGCCGCATGGCCGCGAAACGCTCGCCGACCTGTTCGCCGGGCGCAGCCAGTTGATCATCCAGCATCTGATGTTCGCGCCCGGCGACGACCAGGCCTGCGTCGGCTGTTCCTTCTCCGCCGACCATGTCGATGGCGCGCGCCAGCATTTCGAGCATCACGACGTGAAATTCACCGCGGTATCGCTGGCGCCCTGGCCAAAGCTCGCGGCGTTCAAAGAGCGCATGGGCTGGCGTTTCCACTGGGTATCGTCGGCCGGCTCGCCGTTCAATTACGACTATGGCGTCTCGTTCACCCCTGACCAGGTGGCGACAGGCAATGTCGGCTATAATTACGGCACCTCGTCTTATGCCTATGCGGACCTGCCGGGTGTCAGCGTCTTCGCCAGGGATGCCGTGGGCGATGTCTTCCACACCTATTCGACCTTTACGCGCGGCGTCGACATTCTGCTCGGCGCGCATCATTTCCTGGATCTGACGCCAAAGGGGCGTGCCGACCAGGGCGAAGGCGCCGACTGGGTGCGCTTTCACGACCAGTATGGCGAAGCGCCCGGCACCTGCTGCCACGGCGGCACAGCCTCGGCGTGAGCGGGGCCGGCAGCGATCGTCCGGGCTCCCTCAAAAAAAATTCGCATGGCGTGTCGATCCGGCAAGACGGCCTTCGTCGTGTCATCAAAGCGATGGTTCCAATCCGGCCACGATGGCCCGGATGCCAGGCTTTCCAAACGAGAAGGAACAGGACGATGCGTTTCATGGTGATCGTGAAGGCGACCAAGGACTCCGAAGCCGGCGTCATGCCGAGCGAGCAGTTGCTGACCGAAATGGGCAATTTCAACGAAGAGCTGGTCAAGGCCGGGGTGATGCTGGCAGGCGAAGGCCTGCACCCGAGCAGCAAGGGCGCGCGCATCCGGTTCTCCGGCAAGACCCGCACCGTCATTGACGGCCCCTTCGCCGAGACCAAGGAACTGATCGCTGGCTTCTGGCTGCTGCAGGTCAAGTCGAAAGACGAAGTGATCGAATGGATGAAGCGCTGCCCCAATCCGTTCGAGGGTGAATCCGAGCTCGAGATCCGCCAGGTGTTCGAAGCGGAGGATTTCGGCGCCGAGTTCACGCCTGAACTGCGCGAGCAGGAAGACCGGCTGCGCGCCGAGGCCGCGAAGCAAGCCAACAAGGGCTGACAAACAAAAAACCTGCTGGCCGAAGGCGGCCCCCAGAAAGCAGGCAATTCAGTGGAGACAACCATGCGTTTCATGATGATGTACAAGCCTGCCGACATCAAGAAGCTCGAGGCTGGCCTGCCCCCGGCCCTCGAGGAAATAGCCGAGATGGGCAGGCTGATCGAAGACATGGCGAAGGCGGGCGTGCTGATCGCGACAGATGGTCTCATGCCGACCGCGCTCGGCGCACGCATCAGGCGCACGAACGGCAAGATCACCGTCACCGACGGCCCCTTCACTGAAGCCAAGGAGCTGATCGCCGGCTTCTGCATGGTCAAGGTCAAATCGAAGGACGAGGCCATCGCCTGGGGCAAGCGCTTCTTCGACGTGGTGCGCGAGGACGGCGAGAGCGAGATCCGCCAGATGTATGATGTCGACGATGCGCCTTGCGCGCCCCACCCGCGCGAAGCCGCGACGCCGGCGTAAAAGGCCGCCTGAAGACCTGCTGACAAGCGCCGCCAGGCCGAGGGTTGTCCCCACGTCCTGGCGGCGTTTTTTGCCGGCACCACCGACTTGCGCCACCGGGCCGAAGCTGGTCTGATCCGCCCCCGTGAAGGCACCTGATACGCATAACGCCATCGAGGCGATCTGGCGGATAGAGGCCGCGCGGCTCATTGCGGGCCTCGCGCGGGTGGTGCGCGACGTCGGTCTCGCCGAAGAACTCGCCCAGGACGCGCTGGTCATCGCGCTCGAGCGCTGGCCGGAAACCGGCGTGCCGGACAAGCCGGGCGCCTGGCTGATGGCGACGGCCAAGAACCGGGCCATCGACCGGATCCGCCGCAACAAGCTGTTCGCGCAGAAGCAGGACGAGATCACGCTCGAGATCGAAGGCCAGCTCGAAATGGCCGTTCCCGATATCGACGCAGCCCTCGACGACGATGTCGGCGACAATCTGCTCAGCCTGATCTTCACCGCCTGCCACCCGGTCCTGTCGACCGAAGCGCGGCTGGCGCTGACGCTACGCCTGCTCGGCGGGCTGACCACCGACGAGATCGCACGCGCCTTTCTGGTGCCGGAGCCGACGGTCGCCCAGAGGATCGTTCGGGCCAAGCGGACGCTGGCCGAAGCAAACATTCCCTTCGAGGTGCCGCGCGGGCTCGACCGGGCCGCCCGCCTGTCCTCGGTGCTGCAGGTCGTCTATCTCATCTTCAACGAAGGCTACACGGCAACCGCCGGCGACGACTGGATGCGGCCCCAGCTCTGCGAGGAGGCGATGCGCCTCGGCCGGGTTCTCGCCGGCCTCGTGCCGCAGGAGCCGGAGGTTCACGGCCTGGTGGCCCTGATGGAAATCCAGGCCTCGCGCTTCGGAGCGCGAACCAGCCCGTCGGGAGAGCCCATCCTGCTGCTCGACCAGGACCGCGGCCGCTGGGATCACCTCTTGATCCGCCGCGGGCTTGCCGCGCTCGCCCGCGCCGAGGCGCTGAGCGGAACCCGCGGCCCCTACCTGCTGCAGGCCGCGATCGCCGCCTGTCACGCCCGCGCCCGCACCGGACCGGAAACCGACTGGCAGCGCATCGCCGCGCTCTATGACGAACTCGCCGACAACGCGGGGTCGCCGGTGGTGGAACTCAATCGCGCGGTTGCCCATGCGATGGCCTTTGGCCCCGCCGCCGGCCTGGCGCTCGCCGATGCGCTGACCGACGAGCCGACGCTGAAAAGCTACCATCTGCTGCCGGGCGTGCGCGGCGATTTCCTGTTCAAGCTCGGCCGTTTCGACGAGGCCCGCGCGGCTTTCGAACGGGCGGCGTCGCTGACCCGCAACACCCGCGAGCGCGAGGTGCTGCTCGGCCGCGCCGCCGAAAGCGTCGGCGGGGCGCAAGCGAAGTAAGCCGGCGAGCCGCGCTTTGCTTTTCCCCGCTTGCCGACCCGGCCGCTGCGACGATCGCAGCAATAACCTCCAAGTCACGCACCACCCCCCGGTGCTAGCTTTTGTGCATGGCGCTTCGGCGGCCGCGGTGACCCCATCGGCGGGCTTTGGCCCGGAGATGGCGGCCCGCACGGCAATGGCCGGCGCCGCGACAAACCGGCACGTCGTTCCTGAGCCTGCCGGTGGCGGGGCAGCGTTCGCGCGCCCGGATGACGGCGTCTCATGACCTGATTTGGAGACCATGATGCAGGCCTATCAGCTGGAAACGTTCGGGCGCGTCGACGGCATCGTCCTGCGCCAACAGCCGCAGCCCGAGCCCGGCCCGACCGACATCGTCATCCGCGTCCGTGCCGCCTCGCTCAACCGGCGCGATACGATGATCCTGCAGGAGACCTATCCGCTGCCCGCCAAGCGCAACCTCGTGCCGTTGAGCGACGGCGCCGGTGAGGTCGTTGCCGCCAAGGTCGTCATTCTCGGCGCCTGACCCGGCAGCCCCGGCCGTCGCCCGCTCCCAGAACACCCCAATCAAAGGACCGACAATGACCATTCGTGAGGCCGATGCTGAGTGGCAGGGCTCGTTGAAACAAGGCGCGGGGCGCTTGCGCCTTGGCAGCGGCGCGTTCGAGGGCGCCTATTCCTTCCCGTCGCGGTTCGAGAACGGCCCGGGAACCAATCCCGAAGAGCTGATCGCGGCGGCGCATGCCGGCTGCTTTTCCATGGCGCTGGCCGCCATTCTCGAAGCGGCGGGCCACCCGCCGACATCGATCCACACCATCGCCCGGGTGCATCTCGGCGCCACCGAGGCCGGCCCGACCATCACGCGGATCGCGCTTGAAAGCGCGGGCGCCGTACCCGGCCTCGACGCCCTGGGCTTCCGGCAGCATGCCGAAGCAGCCAGGCAGCGCTGCCTGGTCTCGCGCGCTCTGGCCGGCGTTTCGACCATCACCCTCGAAGCCCGGCTGATCGAACCGGCTGCGTGATCACGACAGGGCGGCCATCCCGCGCCCCGCCGTCCCGGCACACCCTTGGAGCGGACCATGAATGACCACCAGGCCACGCAGATATCCGACCGGACCCGCGACATCATGCGCAGGTTCAACGACGCCTTTCAGCGCCACGACCCGGCCGCTCTGGCCGACCTGGTGGCCGAGGATTGTGTGATCGAGAACACCCAGCCGGCTCCCGACGGCTCGCGCCATGTCGGGCGCGCGGCCTGCCTCGCGGTCTGGCAGGGGCTCGCCTCCGCCGAGGGCACCGGTTTCGATCTCGAGGAGGTCTTCGTCGCCGGCGAGCGGGCGATCATCCGCTGGCGCTATCGCTGGGGCGAAGACGAGGCGAGCTCGGTGCGCGGCGTCAATCTCATGCGCGTCGAGGCCGGCCTCATCGTCGAGGCCATGGGCTACATCAAGGGGCCCTAGATGAGCACCTTACGGAGGCACTGCCGTCGGAGTAGCCTGCGCGCCATGGAATCGTCAGGGACGCTATCGGCGACGACGCTGGCTGAACACCGATCACTTGCGGTCGTCGATATCAGTTGCAACGCGCGGGTCGTCGCCCAGCATGACACGATGTCGCTCTGCTATGTGCGCAAGGGCAGCCTCACCTATCGCGCGGGTGGCGGAACCTTCGACCTCGTGGCCGGAGCGATCCTCGTCGGCCATGCCGGCCAGGACTATTCCTGCGCGCATGAGCACAAGGACGGCGGCGGCGAAGGTCTGGCGTTCCGGTTCTCGCCCGAGCTGATCGAGACGATCGGCGTCGGCCCGTCCTTCGGGCAGATCTCATGCGTGCCGCCGCTGGCCGAGCTGATGGTGGTCGGTGAGCTGGCCCAGGCCGCGGCCGACGGGACGAGCGACATCGGGCTCGACGAGATCGGCATGCTGTTCGCCGCCAGGCTCGTCGACGTGGTGTCCGGGCAAGCCAGGCCGGCAGGCGCGGGAACCGGCAGCGACCGTCGGCGCGCCGTGGACGCAGCGCAGTGGATCGACGCCCACGCCCATGAGGCGATCGATCTGGAGACCGCCGCCGGGATGGCGGGCCTCAGCACCTTTCACTTCTTGCGCATCTTTTCCGGCGTCCTCGGCGTGACACCCCATCAATACCTGGTCCGCTGCCGGCTGCGCCGCGCGGCGCGCCTGCTGGCCGACGACGTCACGCCGATCGGCGACATCGCCTTCGACGTCGGCTTCGGCGATCTCTCCAACTTCATCAGGACCTTCCGCCGCGCCGCCGGCGTCTCGCCGCGACGCTTCCGCCAGGCGGCCAGGGGCGATCGGGCGAAGCCGCGCAACGGCGGCGTGCCGATCGGGATCCTGGCAACAGCCGGTGCCTCGCCCATCGGCCGGCCGTCCGGGCTCAGTTCTCCATGGTCTTCAACAGCGCGGCGATCTTGATGGTCGCGAAGTTGGAGTAGGTATCGGAGACGGCATAAGGCAGGACGATCTGGTCGCCGTGCCGCATGGCCCCGCAGGTATAAACGACATTGGGGACGTAGCCCTCGCGCTCGGATGGCTCCGGACGCAGCAGCGGTTCGCGCGAGCGCGCCAGCACCTTGGACGGGTCGTTCTTGGCGAGCAGCGCCGCGCCGATCGAATATTTGCGCACCGGACCAACCCCGTGGGTCAGCAGGAGCCAACCTTCGTCCAGCTCGATCGGCGAACCGCAATTGCCGATCTGGACGAACTCCCAGGGGAATTCGGGCTTCAGGAGCAGTTCGCCGCCGTCCCAGGAATAGAGGTCGTCCGAGGTGATCAGATAGAGGTTCTCGTTGTCCTGCCGGGCGATCATCGCATAGCGGCCGCCGATCTTGCGGGGGAACAGGGCCATGCCCTTGTTCCTGGCGGCAGAGCCGCGCAAAGGCACCATCTTGAACGAGAGGAAGTCCGAGGTCTCGATCAGTTCGGACCGGATGCCCGTGCCGCTATAGGCCGTATAGGTCGCGTAAAAGGTCTTCCTGCCGTCATCGGCGAATTCAACGAAACGGGCATCCTCGATGCCGTTC
Organism: Phreatobacter stygius; assembly: GCF_005144885.1. Taxonomy (NCBI): domain Bacteria; kingdom Pseudomonadati; phylum Pseudomonadota; class Alphaproteobacteria; order Hyphomicrobiales; family Phreatobacteraceae; genus Phreatobacter; species Phreatobacter stygius. The sequence continues at coordinate 5,562,707 of NZ_CP039690.1, read as the reverse complement.
GACTGGGCCTGGGTGACCGGGAAGATCACCCGCTCGCTGATATCTTCTTCGGACTTGAAGGCAACCTCGACATGGTCGCCTTCAGGACTTCCGACCCGCCTGACCACTTTCGGCATCGCGGCAAGACGCGCCGTCGGATCGACGCTGACGCTGCCGTCCGCCGCGATCGATCCGGAGCGGAAGGTCAGCGACGACACATGGCCCTCGCCGACCGCGCGCAGGCTGAGGATGAAGCGACGGCCGCCCTCCGGCGCCCCCGACTGATCGGGATGCGAGACGATGCTCGGATTGAACAGGGCCGAAGCCTCGAAGGAATATTCGTTGAGGAAATAGGCGCCGAGCAGTTGCCGTTGGGTCCGGCTGAACGACGCGTGGGCGATCAAAGCCTCTTCCATCTCGTCGGCGCGCGCCTCGAAGATCGCGAGCAGGTTGCGATGGCGGCCCTGGAAATTCTCCAGCACGTCCGCCAGCTGGCTGGCCGCTGCTTCCGGGTCGAGCCCGAGCACCCGGTCGACGATGTGGTTTGCCCGCGTCTTGTCGGTCGGCTTGAGGTCGCGCGGTTCGGTGGTCGGCTTGAACGGGCGAACGATGACCCTTGCCGTGTCGGGGCGCAGGTAGAGAGCTTGCCGGTTCAGGAATGTGACAGAAGACAAAGGGCCCTCGGTTGTTTCAGGTGGGATGTCAGGAGGTTCAGGCGCCCACCGCACGCAGCGGCGCGAGCGCGGCCCGATCGCCGGTCATGCGCGCCAGCTGGCGGATTTCGGCAAGGCTGAGCAGATAGGACACGACCGACTCGCCACCACGGTTCTCGTTGCGGCGATCGGGATGCAGGCCGTCACGGCAGCTGCCGGTGTCGAGGTCGACCAGCGGCAAGGACAGGTCGTTGCTGCCGAGGAACCACGCGAAAGCACTCGCCGCCCCTGCCCGCCATTGAGCGTCGCCATCGGCGCGCCAGGCCGCAAGGCAGGCCGAGATGGTCGCGGTGGCTTCCAGGGGCTGCTGGTCGAAGGGTCTTGGCGGTTGCCTGATATCGCCGAAGCTCTTCGAGCCGACCGGTCTGAACCGCCCCGCCGGCGTGGTCTGCAGTGTCATCAGCCAGCGCAGCGATCGCAGGCCGGCTTCGACCGTCGCCGGCATGCCGGTCGATCTGCCGGTTGCGATCAGCGCCTGCGGCAGGCGCGCATTGTCATAAGCGAGCCCTTCTTCGAACCAGACCCAATCGGCGGTCTCGACGGCAGCCAGGATCGACATCAGCCTGTCGGCGAGCAGCCGCTGGATGCGCAAGGCGACCGAATCCGCGGCGACCGCGGCGCAATAGGCGTCGAGGCCGAGCAGTGCGAAGGCCCAGGCGCGCGGCGAGGCAAAGCCTTCGACCGTCGGCAATGCCTCGGCGAACAAGGCCGCCGCCCAGCGCCGCCGCGACGGGCTGGCATCGCCCCGGGCGCACTCGCCCAAGGCCCAGAGGGTGCGGCCGTGGCTGTCCTCCGAACCCTGGTCTTCGAGCCAGCGCCGATCGAAGCCCATGAAATTGCGGAAGCGCCTGATGTCGGGGTTCCAGGCGTGCTGGATGAAGGCCGCGAAGCGGGTCGTCAGCACGTCGGGCAGGCGCTGCTCGCCCGGCTTGTTCAACGCGCAGGCCACCAGCAAGGCCCGGGCATTGTCGTCGACACAATAACCGTGATGGCGATCGGGCACGGAATGAACCGCATGCTGGAACAGGCCGGTATCGTCGCACATCGACAGAAGATGGCCGATCTGCATCTCCGGCGCGGCCTGGCTGTCGCGCAACGGCGGGCTCGTGTCGGGCCGGGTCACCACCCGCAGCTTGTGGCCGCGCCGGGCGGTTTCGAACACCGAGAGATAACGCTCGGCGGTGCGCTCCCAGGTCATCGACCGGCTTGCCGCATAGGCGCGCTTGCGCATGGCCTGGCGCCGGACATCATTGGTCAGCAGTCCCGCGATCTCCCGGCCGATGGCCTTGGCATCGCCGAACGGCACCAGAATGCCGCGCCCTTCCGACAGGAGTTCCTGGGCGTGCCAATAGGGCGTCGACACGACCGCCTTGCCGAGCCCGAAACTGTAGGCGAGCGTGCCCGAGGTCATCTGCGCCTCGTTGAGGTAAGGCGTGACATAGACGTCGCACATGGCGATGAACTCGAGCAGCGTCGCCTGGTCGACGAACCGGTCGAGAAACACCACGTGGTTCTCGACGCCGATGGCGCGGGCGCGGGTCACCAGGCTCTCGCGATAGGCCTCGCCCTGGTCCCGTACGAGATTGGGATGGGTCGCGCCAAGCACGACATAGACGGCATCGGGCCGGCTCTCGAGGATCGACGGCATGGCGTCGATCATCACCTCGATGCCCTTGTTGGGCGACAGGAGCCCGAAGGTCAGGATGACGGACCGGCCGGCGAAGCCGAGATCGGCCTTGGCCTGGTCCGGCTCGACGAAGGCGAAATCCGGAATTCCATGCGCGATGACCTCGATCTTGTCGGCCGGCACCCGATATCGGGTGCGCAGCAGGTCACGCGCCTTCTCGGCCATGACGACCACCTTGGACGAGGCATCGACGATCTGGTTCATGACGCCGCGCTGCGCCGGCGTCGGCTCGGCCAGCACGGTATGAAGCGTGGTGACCACCGGCATGGTCAGCCGCGAGATCAGCGCCATGATGTGACCACCAGCCTCGCCGCCGAAAATGCCGAATTCGTGCTGGAGGCAGACGACGTCGAATTGACCGGCATTCAGCACGTCGGCCGCCTGCTGGTAGTCCTCGATCAGGTCATCGTGGACCTGCAGGCGAACGGCGGAGGGATAATCGTAGGTCTGGCCGTGGTCGGTCATCGCCACGATGGCGGTCTCGACGTCGGCGCGTGCCTGCGAGACCGCCTGCTGCAGGTCGGTGGTGAAGGTGGCGATGCCGCAGCGGCGCGGCAGCGAATTGCCAACAAAGGCCAGGCGGGTCAGCTGGGTCACGGGCGCATCTCCGTCTTGGCGGCCGGCGGCCCCGCCTTTGCCGGTTGAAAAGGAGCTATCGGCGGCTGACCGGGAACCGGAAAACCGACATTCTGCCCATCGCGATTGTGCAGGAGGCCCGCAACGGGATCGGCGCCCGCATAGGCCAGCAGAGCCCGAAGGCCGTCGCCGCCAACCTGGATGCTGGTGGTCTCCGCCTCCAGGAAGATCGCCTCGCCGACAAAGGCATTCATCGGCCCGACCTGGGCGTGACCTTCCAGGACCAGCAGCCAGGTCTCCTGCCCGGCCGCGATGTCCCAGTTCGATTTCGGTGCGAAGTCGATCCGCTCCAGGACGAAATAGGGGCTGGCGACCAGCAAGGTCCTGGCGTCGGTCAGGCGCTTCGCGGCGGGTTGGCTTTCGGCGGCCGGCCCGGCGAATGCTGCCGCAACGGCGTTGTCGACATGCAGTTCACGGACACGGCCGTGATCGAACAGGCGGAATGTCGCGTCGCTTCGCTGCTGGATCTCGGCGAGCACCAGCCCGGGCCCGATGGCGTGAATGGTGCCGGCCGGGACATAGACGATGTCGTCCTTGCCGACCGCTCGCCATTGCACCAGCCCGGCGATCGAGCCGTCGTCGATGGCGCATCGCAATTCAGCCGCTGTCAGCTGTCGCGTCAGCCCGACGGCAACCTTGGCGTCGGGCGCGGCCGACAGGATATACCAAGCCTCGGTCTTGCCGTTGCCAAGCCCGATCGACTGCGCGAAGGCATCGTCCGGATGGACCTGGATCGACAGCGGCTCCTTGGTGAACAAGAGTTTCAGGAGCAAGGCCGGATCCGGCGCATTCATGTTGGCACGCTGGAACCAGAGTTCGCCGATCGCCGCGCCGTCATGCTGAACCTCGCTCCACGGCAAGAGGTCGGTGTTGCCCCACGGCTTCTGCACCACCCGCACGCAGGCATGTTCGATCGCCATTGACGTCTCCTGGTTCGTGCCGCGCGGATGGGATCGGCATGATGTCGGGCGATGCTCTCCAGAAACGCCGTCCAGCGTCACCGGGAGATCACGCACCAAGAGGTCATGCTGGTTTCGGCCGAGCGGATCGGCCGAGACGATCAGTTGTTTCGGGCAGAATGACGGACGGCGCCGAAAGCCGCGTTCAGTGACTGTTCAGTGGCTCCAGGCGCCGCCAGCGGTCGGCAATTCTCCCGTGACGTCCACATGAGCAACGTCGCTTGCGGTGCGCAGTTCCTTCTCGGAAAATTTGAGATCGAGCAGACGGCCGTCATCGGTGAGGAGTTGGACGTCGTTGCGCCCGAACACGCTCTTGAGCGCGCTGGGCGCCAGCTGGATCTCGCCGCTGCCGGTCACTCCAAGCGGCTCCTTGAAGAAGCCGTCGAAATCATAGGAGGCGCGGGCATGCGCCTTGCCGTCATATTTCAGCACGCCGCTCCCGGAAATTCCGCCGAGATATCGCATGATCGACCAGCCTTCCTGAGTTTGAGACGCGGGGCGCGCGGCTGCTCCTTGAAGCCGATGCAGCGGTCGACAAAATAAAGGCCCCGCGACCTTCACGAGGTGCGGGGCCAATCAAGGCGCCAAAACGCCTTGTTGGGCATCATGCTTGCTGCACCATCAAAACCAAAGCCGCCGGTACATCCGCGGTCGGCTTCATTTGGCGATGCAGAATGCCAGCCGGCTCAGAAAGAGCCGGCGGCAGTGCAATCAGTCCAGAGCCTTGAGATTGTCTGCGGACATCTTGCCGCTCTTGCGGTCGGAGACGAGCTCGAAGTCGAGCTTCTGTCCTTCGCGCAGATCACCGAGCCCGGCGCGCTCAACAGCGCTGATATGGACGAAGGCATCATTGCCGCCGTCATCCGGCTGAATGAAGCCGAAGCCCTTTTGGATATTGAACCATTTAACGGTCCCCGTAGCCATGGGAAACCCTTTCACATCTATAGGTTTTGCTTGCCCACGATGCCGCGGACCGTCGAAATCGCATTTTCGGGTTAGAAAATTATCAGCTTGGCGCGAAATTTCTTCTGCGCAAGGCCAAGTCATCTGGCCGTCTATCGACCTGCCTAATATGGGCGAATGCGATTGGAAATACAAGGCGTCATGATCATTTTCTTTGATCGACGATTTTTCTGCGCCAGCAATATTACCACCAATGCAGAATTGTCTGTCGGATTCATGTGGAAATTGGATGGCAATCTATCGCTCGACAAGGGCGCTCTTCGCTTGGAGCCGCACTGGACCGGCGCCGCGCCATGACCGCGACCGCTTTCGGGGCCTGCCGGCGGACCGTGCTCCTAACCGCTGTTGCGCAAGCCCGCCGAAATGCCGTTGATGGTGAGCTGGATGCCGCGCAGCACCTGCTCGTCGGTGCTTTCCGCGCGGTGCAGCTTGAGCAATTCGACCTGCACGTGGTTGAGCGGGTCGAGATAGGGGAAGCGGTTGCGGATCGAGCGCTCCAGCAAGGGATTGCCGTGCAGCAGCCGGTCGTGCCCCATGATGTCGAGCAAGGCGCGGATCGACGACTGCCATTCGGCGCGGATGCGCTGGAAGATGGTCTCGCGCAAGGTCTCGTCGGGCACCAGTTCGGCATAACGCGAGGCGACCGCAATGCTGCTCTTGGACAGCACCATGTCCATGTTGGACAGGAGCGTGCGGAAGAACGGCCATTCGCGATAGAGCTCCTGAAAGAAGGCGATGCCCTTGTCCGGATGCTCGGCGACCCAGCTTTCCACCGCGCTGCCGAAACCGTACCAGCCCGGCAACATGAGCCGGCATTGCGCCCAGCTGAACACCCAGGGAATGGCGCGCAGATCCTCGATCTTGCGTGTCTTGGTGCGCGAGGCCGGCCGGCTGCCGATGTTCAGCGTGGCGATCTCGGAAATGACCGTGGACGCCCAGAAATAGTCCTGGAACCCCTCGGTCTCGTAGACCAGCCCGCGATAGGCGGCATAGGCCGCGGCCGAGAGCGTTTCCATGGCGGCGAGATATTCCTCGCGCGGCGCGCTGCGCTGCGGTTGCAGCAGGCTCGCCTCCAGCGTGGCGGCGGCCAGGATTTCCAGATTGCTGCGGCCGACCTCGGGGTTCGAATATTTCGACGAGATGATCTCGCCCTGCTCGGTGATGCGGATCTGGCCGTTCACCGCCCCACCCGGCTGAGCCAGGATGGCGTCGTAGCTCGGCCCGCCGCCGCGGCCGACCGAGCCGCCGCGGCCGTGGAACAGCCGGAGCCGCACGCCGTGACGCTCGAACACTTCGATCAGGCCGATCTCGGCCTTGTAGAGCTCCCAGCCCGAGGTGACGAAACCGCCATCCTTGTTGCTGTCGGAATAGCCGAGCATCACCTCCTGGAGGCCGCCCCGGCTGTCGACCAGCCGGCGATATTCCGGCAAGGCCAGCAAGCGGTCCATCACGCCGGCGCAATTCCTGAGATCGGCGATGGTCTCGAACAGCGGCACGATGTTGAGCCGGCTCGACCCCTTCGGGTCGACGAGGCCGACCTCTTTCAGCAGCACCGCGATCTCCAGGAGATCCGAGACGCCCTCGGTCATCGATACGATGCTTTGCGGGATGACCGCCGGTCCGAAGACCCTGTGGGCTTCCGCCGCCGCACGCAGAACCGCCAGCTCGCCCTTGGTTTCCTCGCTGTAGCCAAGAAAGGGCGAGGCCAGCGGCCGGGCGGTCTTCAGTTCGGCCGTCAGCAGCGCAATGCGTTCATCCTCCGCCATGGCGGCATAACGCGTGCCGGGCGCCGCCGCTTCGAGCAGCTCCGCCACGGTGCGCTGGTGAACCACCGAGTTCTGGCGCATGTCGAGCCTTGCCAGATGGAAGCCGAAACAGTCGACCGCCCGGCGCAGCAGGCGCAGGCGGCCGCGGGCGACGACGCCGGACTGATTGGCGTTCAGCGAGCGGTGCAGCACATCGAGATCGGTCTTGAATTCGGCGGCCGTGGCATAGGGCGCGGCGTCCCCCACCGGGTGCCGGCTCACCTCCAGCCCATCGAGTTCGAAGGCGGTCGCCGCGAGCCGCGCATAGATGCCGGAGACGGCCAGCCGATAAGGCTCGCCGCGGCGATGCGGCGAGGGATCGGGCGAGCGCGCCGCGAGTGCCTGCAGATCGGCATCGACAGCGACGAGCTGGGCGGCGAGCGACAATTCGGCGCCGAGCTCGTGCAGTTCGTCGAGATAGAAGCGCAGCACCTGCGTGCTCTGCATGCGCAGCGTGCCGCGCATCACCTCGGCGGTGACGAAGGGATTGCCGTCGCGATCGCCGCCGATCCAGCTGCCCATGCGCAGGAACGAGGCGAGCTCCGCCTCCCCGTCCGGGTCGTCAGGCGGCCGGTCGGCGTTGAGGCGGTCCTCCAGCGCCGAATGCAGGCGGGGCACCTCGCGCAGGAAGGTATAGCCGTAGAAGGACAGGCCGTTGGCGACCTCGTCGAGCACGGTCAGCTTGGTGCGGCGCAGGAGGTTGGTCTGCCATAACGTCAGCACGGCGCGGCGCAACTGCTCCTCGTCGGCCGCGACCTCCTCGGGCGTCAGCCGGGTGCGCTCCGCCCTGTCGAGCAGGGCGGCGATCTCCATCTCGCGATCGATCGTGCTCTTGCGCCGGACTTCGGTCGGGTGGGCGGTCAGGACCGGGCTGACCAGGGCCTCGCCGAAGAACCGGCGGAGCGCCGCCTGGCCGATGCCGGCGGCGCGGGCGCGCGCCACGGCGTTGGCGAGCGTGCCGGCGCGCGGCGCCGCCCCGGCCAGGCTCTGCTGGCGCGTCCGGCGGATATGGTTCTGGTCCTCGGCGATATTGGCAAGGTGCGAGAAATAGCTGAAGGCGCGCACGATCAGCACGGTCTCGGCCGTCGACATGCCGTCGAGGATCGCCTCCAGCTCGCGCCGGGCCGGCTCGTCGTCGTCGCGGTGGAAACGGATCGAGGTCTGGCGGATGCGCTCGACCAGGTCGAACACCGCCTCGCCCTCCTGGTCGCGGACGGTATCGCCGAGGATACGCCCGAGCAGGCGGATATCCGTGCGCAGACGGGCATCCTCTTCGGATGCCGTCGCATCCTGCTCGCGATGGGTGGGTTCGCCTGCCTCGAATGCCATGGATCAGCGCCGCTCCTGGAGTGATGCCCATCCTTCCAGCCACCGTGCTGCAGCGCAAGAGAATGCGACAGCTTCTATGACAACATGGCGCCGTGGCGATGCCGTGGCGCGGCCGTCCGGGCATCGTGTCGCGGGCACTCCGCCGCGACCAACACGGTCCGTTTGAACGAAAGGTTGAGCAGCGCGAAAGTACAACGCAGCCGACATTGCCTGTCGTCTGCGATGGGCGCAATCTTCATTCAACCAAGCCGATCATCGTGCGGAAGTAGGAGGATATCATGCAAGCCATGACCACCGAAACCTTCATCGGCAACATGCGCGGCCCGGTGATTACGCGAATGGATGCCGATTATGACGCTGTGCGAAGCCTCTATAACGGCATGATCGACAAGAGCCCGCAGATGATCGCGCGCTGCACCGACGCGGCCGATGTGGTCACCGCGGTCAATTTCGCCCGTGAGAACGATCTCCGGATCGCCATCCGCGGCGGCGGCCATAGCGGGCCCGGTCTCGGCAGCGTCGATGACGGCCTGGTCATCGATCTCGCCATGATGAAGGGCGTGCGCGTCGATCCCGCCACGCGCACCGTGCGCGTCGGCCCCGGCTGCACCCAGGGCGATGTCGACCATGCCACCCATCTCTATGGGCTCGCCGTGCCCGCCGGTATCGTCTCGACCACCGGCATCGCCGGCCTGACGCTTGGCGGCGGCACCGGCTACCTCACCCGCAAATATGGGCTGACCATCGACAATCTCGTCGAGGCGGATGTCGTGCTCGCCGATGGCCGGATCGTCACCGCGAATGCGACGGACAATTTCGATCTTTACTGGGCGCTGCGCGGTGGCGGCGGCAATTTCGGCGTCGTCACCAGTTTCCTGTTCCAGGCTCATCCGGTGAACATGGTCTATGCCGGTCCGGTCTTCTGGGACATCAAGGATGCCCGCGCGGTCATGCAGGCCTATCGGGATTTCCTGCCCGGCGCCCCCGAGGATCTCGGCACTTTCGTCGGCCTGAAGACCGTACCACCGGTCGACCCGTTCCCGGCCGAGCATCAGGGCAAGCAGGCCTGCGCCATCATCTCCTGTTATGTCGGCCCTGCCGAAAAGGGCCAGGCGATCATGGCCAAGCTGCTCGAAACCCTGCCGCCGCCGCTGTTCAATTGGATGGGCGAGATGCCCTATCCGGCGCTGCAGTCCATGTTCGATCCGTTCTTCCCGAAAGGCCTGCAATGGTACTGGCGCGGCGATTTCGTGAAGGAGCTGACCGACGCGGCGATCGACGCCCATATTGCCGAGGCGCGCAAACTGCCGAGCGCGCTGTCGCTCATGCATCTCTATCCGATCGACGGCGCGGTCCGCCGCATCGGCAAGAATGACACCGCCTGGAACACGCGCGACGCGACCTGGTCGATGGTCATCGCCGGCATCGACGCCAATCCGCAAAACGCCGGGACGATCACCCGCTGGACCAAGGGCTATTGGGAGGCCGTGCATCCCTATTCGGATGGCGGCGCCTATGTGAACTTCATGATGGACGACGGTGACGACACCAGGCTGAAAGCCACCTATGGCGACAATTATGACCGTCTGGTCGCAGTCAAGACCAAATACGACCCGTCCAACCTGTTCCGCGTCAATCAGAACATCAGGCCCATGCACTGACGGAGGCCAGTCGAGCGTCCCGGTTCAGCCGCGAGGGTCTGATGGGGAGGGCCTTCATGAGGCCCTCCCGGTTTGCCGGTGTCGTTCCCGGACGATGCGACGCGGAACCCGGATGACCCGGACGAAACCCCGGGATTAAATTCGGGCGGGACCCGCAGCCAGGCCAGCGGCGGCCTCATTGCGGCGCTGGCGTCGTGTTCCGTTGTCCGCGGCACCAGCCGTCAAACCAGCCTGAGATCAACAAACAATGCGGCCGGCGCGGTCGGCGGTGCGCTGACCTGCGACCGAGAGAAGCCGCCGCGGGCTTCACCGTCCGGGCGGCTTTTTCTGGCGGCTCATTGTCGGCTCGGGGCATACTCGTTCGTCTTACACACGAGACGAGGAACACCCATGCTCTACGCCATCCTCTGCTACAACGATGAGAACGTCGTCGGCTCCTGGACCAAGGAAGAAGACGACGCGGTCATGGCCAAGCTCAATGTGGTCCATGAAAAACTGGCCAAGCAGGGACGGCTCGGGCCGACCGCACGGCTGCTGCCGACCACCGCCGCGACCACCTTCCGGAAAGAGCCGCCGCTGGTCATCGACGGGCCTTTTGCCGAGACCAAGGAACAGCTGCTCGGCTTCTACCTGGTCGACTGCGCTTCGCTCGACGAGGCGCTCGAGGTCGCCAAGGATCTCGCGCGCGCCAATCCGGGGACCGGTTCCTATGAGATCCGCCCGACCTCCATCTTCATTCCGGGGAGCGGCATAACGTGACGGACATCCGATGGATCGACCAGGCCCTGACATCCAGCCGTCCGCAGGTTCTCGGCGCATTGTTGCGTTATTTCCGTGACCTCGACACAGCTGAAGAAGCGTTCCAGGAGGCTTGCCTCCGGGCGCTGCGGACCTGGCCGCAGAACGGCCCGCCGCGCGATCCGGCCGCCTGGCTCATCCTGGTCGGCCGCAACGTCGCGCTCGACGCGACGCGACGGCTGAAGAAGCAGCAGCCGCTGCCGGACGAGGAGGCCATTTCGGATCTCGACGATGCCGAAGAGGCGCTGGCCGAACGGCTCGACGGCGCCCATTACCGCGACGACATCCTGCGGCTGCTGTTCATCTGCTGCCATCCGGACCTGCCCGCGACCCAGCAGATCGCCGTTGCGCTGCGCATCGTCTGCGGCCTGACGGTCAAGCAGATCGCCCGCGCCTTCCTGGTTGGCGACAGCGCCATGGAACAGCGTATCACCCGGGCGAAAGCACGCATCGCCGATGCCGATGTGCCGTTCGAAACGCCCGGCGCGGTGGAACGGGCCGAGCGGCTGGCGGCCGTCGCGGCGATGATCTACCTGATCTTCAACGAAGGCTATTCGGCCGCCGACAGCACGGAGGATCTGCGCCGGTCGTTCTGCGACGAGGCGATCCGGCTCGCCCGTCTGCTGATCCGGCTGTTCCCGGCCGAACCGGAGATCCTCGGCCTCGGCGCCTTGATGCTGCTGCAGCATTCGCGCACCCCTGCCCGCTTCGACGCGGCCGGCGCCATCGTGCTGCTGGAAGCCCAGGACCGCGGCCTGTGGGACCGGACGATGATCACCGAAGGGCTGGCCCTGATCGACAAGGCGACGCGCCACCGGCGCCCCGGCCCTTATCAATTGCAATCGGCGATCGCCGCGCTGCATGCCCGCGCCGCCAGGCCTGAGGACACCGACTGGGCCGGGATCGACCAGCTTTATGCCGGGCTCGAAAGGCTGCAGCCTTCGCCCGTCGTGTCGCTCAACCGGGCGGTGGCCATTGCCAAGCTCAACGGTCCGGAAGCCGCGCTCGCGATGATCGAGCCGCTGGCACCGCGACTATCGGGCTATTTCTATTTCTTCGGCGTGAAGGGCGCGTTCCTGCAACAGCTCGGCCGCATCCCCGAGGCCCGTATCGCCTTCAACCAGGCCATCGCGCTGGCCAATACGGCGGCGGAAGCCGCGCATATCAGGATGCATCTCGACCAGTTGCTGGAAGACGCGACACCGGGCGATGGCGCCAAGGTCTCGCATTAGGGTCCGGACCGGTGTCCCGCCAACCACCCGTCGGAAATATTTCAGCCGTCGTGTCGATCAGCCACAGCCTCGCTCGTCCTTGGGGCATGCCTTCGGGCGCCAAACCCCGCATGCAAACGAACCGCCCGGAGACTTCCCATGCCAGCCGAGACTGACGCTTCCCCGCTTGCGGGGACCATGGATTGGGCCGGCCTGTTTCGTCGCGATGAACGGCTGCATGCGCTGTTTCCCGTGCGAAACTAACATCGAACTTCATATCGGAGAGATCCATGTCCACTATCTCAATCATCCTGCTCGTCCTCGTCGTGCTCATCGCCGCCATCCTCATCTATGCCGCGACCAGACCGGACACGTTCCGCGTCGAGCGCACGGCCACCATCCAGGCGCCGCCGGAGAAGGTCTTCCCGCTGATCAACGATTTCCAGAACTGGGGCGCCTGGTCGCCCTGGGAGAACAAGGACCCGGCGATGAAGCGCAGCCGCTCAGGCCCGCCCGCCGGCAAGGGCACCGTCTATGAGTGGGAAGGCAACAAGCAGGTTGGCCAGGGGCGGATGGAGATCATCGACACCACGCCGCCGTCGCTGATCACCATCAAGCTCGATTTCCTGAAGCCCTTCGAAGCGCACAACACCGCGGAGTTCAGGCTGGAGCCGAAAGGTAACGCGACCCAGGTCACCTGGACCATGCGCGGACCGAGCCCGTTCATGTTCAAGCTCATGGGCTTGTTCATGAACATGGACCAGATGGTCGGCAAAGACTTCGAAGCCGGGCTCGCCAGCATGAAGGCTGCCGCGGAAGCCTGAGCGGCGGGAGGACGCCTTTTCGCCGGCGGCGCATGCGGTCCCGCAGGCCGCCGCCGGTGTCCCCAAAAAATATTCGACTCGCCCTGTCGAATGGCCGTCGGCCCGAACGTCCTTGGAACAGCGTTGGCAGCCGGAAGGCCGCCGCGCACCATCCGAGCGGGAGATCGCCATGGCAGCCGCAGCCCATGCCGGAACGTTTGACGGGTCCGTCGTCACCTTCACCCGTACCTTCAATGCTCCGCGGGACCGCGTCTTCGAGGCCTGGACCGATCCGCGCCATGTGGCCAGGTGGTGGGGGCCGCATGGCTCGATCAATCACGTGCGCGCCCTGGACGTCCGGCCAGGCGGCGCCTGGCGGATCGAGCAGCATGCGCCGGATGGCGCGGTCCACCACTTCAAGGGCATCTATCTCGAAGTCGTTGCGCCCGAACGGATCGTCAACACCTTCCACATGGAAGGTGTCCACCAGAACAAGCTGATGATCGAGACGCATTGTTTCGAGGCGCTCGACGGCCGGACCAGGCTCACCACGGTCTCGCGGCTCGAGGTGATCCCGGCCGGTGAAGCCGGCCCAATGACCGGCCCGTCGCGCACGGCGACGCGCGGCCATGATCGCCCGATGGCACCGGTCATGACGCCATGATCGGCTGGCTCGGCTCGCACCTGCCGGCCCGGGCGGAGGGCGCCGCGCGGTTCGCGTCGAACCACGTAACGATATCGATGGCAACGACATCGATGGCAACGACATCGCTGCAGGCTCCGATCGACGGTTTCAGGACCACGGCCATGTTGAGACGCACCTTCATCGTCAGCGCGGCGGCAGCGGGACTGTCGCTCGGCGCGCCGCGCCTTGGCCGCGCCGAGACGGCGCCGCGCCTGACGCTCGCGCCGGACGCCACGCCACCGACCGGCCCGGCTCCGGCGACCGGCTATGTCTCGGTCAACGGCCTGAAGCACTATTGCGAGAGCCACGGCAGCGGCGAGCCGCTGGTGCTGCTGCATGGCGGGCTCGGCACCATCGGCATGCTGTTCGGCCAGCTTCTGCCGGTTCTCGCCCGGACCCGGCAGGTCATTGCCGTCGAACTGCAGGCCCATGGCCATACCGCCGATATCGACCGGCCGTTGAGCTATGAGGCGATGGCCGACGATATCGCCGCGCTGATTGGGCAGTTCGGGTTCGAAACCGCCGACCTTTTCGGCTTTTCGCTTGGCGGCGGCGTTGCCCTGCAGGCTGCCATTCGGCACCCGGAGGTGGTGCGCAAGCTGGTGGTGGCCTCCACGCCCTACCGGCGCGACGGCTGGTTTCCCGAGGTGCTGGCCGGCATGGCCGCGCTGACATCGGACAATGCCGCGGCGATGACCGGCAGCCTGATGCACCAGTTTTATGTCGAGGTCGCACCGAAACCCGAGGACTGGCCGGTGCTGGTCGCCAAGACCGGCCAGTTGCTGGCCAGGGACTATGACTGGTCGGCGGCGGTCGCCGCGATCACGGCGCCGGTGCTGATCCTGACAGGCGATTGCGATCTCGTCCGCACCGAGCACGCGGTCGAGATGTTCCGGCTGCTCGGCGGCGGCGCCGGCGGCGGGCTCGGTGGCGGATCCGCCGCGGGACTTGGCGGCCTGTCCAGCAGCCGGCTCGCCGTGCTGCCGGACACCACCCATTTCAGCATGCTGACCTGCGGCGACCTGGTCGCGGCGATCACCCGGCCGTTCCTCGACGCGCCGATGCCGCTCTGACGCGAGGTGTCAGCGCTCGGCCGAGCGCTCGCTGCGCCGGGCGATGACCGCCTGTTCCAGGTCGATATCTTCGAGCACCTCGCGCAGGATCTCGTCGTCCAGCCGTTCGGCGTCGCGTTCGGCGATCAAGGCATGGCGCTGACCGGCCAGCACGGCGCGCGCGATCGTCAGGATCTTGTCGCGCCGCTCGTCCATCTTGGCCGTGCCGCCACCGGGCAGGTCCTCGTCATGGGCCTCGGCCGCGCGCCGTGCCCGCCGCAACATCTGGGCGGCGAAGCGGATGTCGACTTCCGGGTTCCGCTGCTCGCGCATGTCGGCCAGCACGGCGACCGTCGCCTCGTCGATCACCTTGCGGGCATAGGCCATTTGCGCCCTGACATAGTCGGCCTCGCGCGCGTCGCCGATGGCGAGCGTCTTGATCAGCCAGGGTAGCGTCAGCCCCTGCAGCAGCAAGGTGGCGATCGCAACGGTGAAGGCGACCGGCAGGATCGCTTCGCGACCGGCGAGCGGCTGGCCAGCGACAGTGAGGAGCGGCGTGCCGGCGGCGGCGGCGAGCGTCACGACGCCCCGCATGCCGGTCCAGGACAGGACCAGGTTCTCGCGCCAGCTCAGCGGCTCGGCCAAGGAACGCGCCATGGCGCGGGCTCTCGCGGTTCCAGCCAGGCGCGCCATCCGCCGCCTGTGACGCTGCCGCGCCAGGACCGCGGTCAGCATGACCCAGGCGATGCGCATGACGATGACCACGGCGAGCACCAGGCCGGCGGCGACCGAGAGTTTGGTCAGATCGAAGCCGCTGGCGCGTGCATCCTCGATCACGAAGGGCAGTTGCAGTCCCATATAGGCGAAGACGAAGGCCTCCAGCAGCGTGTCGATGACGCGCCAGACCTCGCGTTCCTGAATGCGGCCGGCAAAGGTCAGTTCGGTGGCGTTGTGGCCGAGCGTGAAGCCGGCGAAGACCACCGCCATGACCCCGGACGCGTGCAGTTCCTCGGCCAGCGCGTAAGCCGTGAAAGGCACGACGATCGCCAGGGCGGTGATCAGGGTCGGGTTGGCGAGCTGCCGCCTGATCCTGTGCACGACAAGGCCAAGGACGATGCCGACCGCGCTGCCGACGCCGGCGGCATAAAGGAAATAGAGCGTGGCATTGTCGATGAAGTTGTGCCGGCCGGTCGCGGCCGCGACGGCAACGCTGAACAGGGTCAGCGCGGCGGCGTCATTGACCAGGCTTTCGCCCTTGAGAATGGTCATCAGCCGGTTCGGCAGGCCGAGCTTGCGGCCGATCGAAACGGCGCTGACCGCGTCGGGCGGCGCGACCACCGCGCCGAGGATGAAGGCCGCCGGAAGCGACAGGGCCGGCAGCGCCCAACCGAGCGCCAGACCAGCGGCCGCCGTGGTGAGCACGACCAGGGCGACACCCAGATTGAGGATCGACCCGATCCGCTTCATGAAGCTGAAGAACGAGAAGTCGACCGCCGCCGAATAAAGCAGCGGCGGCAGGACCAGGCCGAGAATGATCCCCGGCTCGAGCTGCGTGCGCGGCAGTCCCGGGATGAACGAGGCCGCGAGCCCGACCGCCGCCAGCAGCAAGGGCGCCTGGATCCCGCGCTTGTCGGCGAAGATGGTCAGCGCGATGGCGGCGATGATGACGATGAGAATGTGCGAGGCGGCCATGCCCTGGTGTCTCGGAGATTTCAGGTTTTTTCGCGGGTGCTGGGGCGGCTCGCCCCAGCCTCAGCCTTGCGGCTGGGCGGCGGCGATCGCGGCGATGCCGCCCAGCGAAAAGCGGATGAGATGTTCGACCATGGCGTCCACCGCCTGCTCGTCGCGATCGAGGCCCGGAAACATCTGCGTCACCACCTGCCGGTCGCCGATCAGCAACACGACGAAGGGCGCGGCAATGCTGATGCAGGAGCGCGAGACCGCCGGGTGATCGGCCGGCAGCCCGAGCATTTCGGCAACCAGCCCGGCCAGAAGCTGTTTCTTCGGCAGAAGCTCGCGCTCGCGCAAGACGTGGAACATGGCGGAAGGCGCCAGGATCTCGCGGCTCAGCACGCGCAAGGCCCAGGACGAGCCTTTCGGGCCCATGATCGCCTTGACCACGACCCCGAGCAGCCGGCGCAGCTTGTCCTCCGGCCTGCCCTCGCCCTTGGCCACCGCCGCCAGCACGTCATAGGCGACAAGGCGCCGGTGGGCCTCCACCAGCACCTCGCCATAGAGCTCGTCTATGCCGCCGTAATAATAATTCACCGCGGCCGAATTGGCCTTGGCCCGTTCGGCGATTTCCTTGCCGGTCGCGCGGTCGACGCCCTTCTCGGCAAAGACCTCGCCGGCCACCTCCAGGATCTGCAGGCGCGTGGCGGCGCCGTCGTCGCGGCGCCCGCGCGGCCGCCGGCCTAGTCTCGTGTCATCGGTCATGATGCCAGGATAAGGGTCCAATGCGGATAAATCAAATCTATAATTGAAATTTGAATTTGACAATTATCACACATCGGCCCAAGCTCGGCCCATGAGCACGATCACCCCTGGCCGCATTGCCGTTCTCGTGGTCCTCGCCGCCGGCGCGGCCGGAGCCTGGTGGTTTGTCAAACGCCCGGCCGCCGAGGCCGAGTTCCGGCTTTACGGCAATGTCGACTTTCGCCAGGTGTCGCTGCCGTTCAACGGCAATGACCGCATCAAGGAAATCCTGGTCGAGGAAGGCGCGTCGGTTCGCCAGGGACAGGTGCTGGCCAGGCTCGACAGCGATCGCCTGAAGGCGCAGGTCGATCAGGCACAGGCAGCGGTCGCCGCCCAGCGCTCGGTGGTCGAACGCCTGCGCAACGGCAGCCGGGCCGAAGAGGTTGCCCAGGCCAGGGCCAATCTCGCCTCGGCGAAGGCGGAGGCCACCAATGCCCGCGGCCAATATCAGCGCCGGCGGGTGCTCGCCGACCGCGCCGCGGGAAGCCAGCAGGATCTCGACAGCGCCGAGGCCGCCGCGGCGGTTGCCGACGCCAAGGTCGAGGTCAGCCAGCGTGCGCTGGAACTGACCATTGCCGGCCCACGGCGCGAGGACATCGCGCAGGCCGAAGCCCAGTTGAACGGCAATATCGCGCAGCTCGCCCTGATCCAGCGCCAGTTCGCCGATACCGAGCTCGCCTCGCCGATCGACGGCATCGTGCGTTCCAGGCTGATGGAGCCGGGCGAAATGGCTTCGCCCACCCGCCCGGTGTTCTCGCTCGCCCAGATCCGGCCGAAATGGGTGAGAACCTATGTGCCGGAGACCCGGCTCGGCCAGGTCCGGTCCGGCATGCGCGTTCACGTCAGCTCCGACAGCTTCCCCGGGCAGCGGTTCGAGGGCTGGATCGGTTTCATCTCGCCGGTTGCCGAATTCACGCCGAAGACCGTGCAGACGGAGGATCTGCGCACCAGCCTGGTCTACGAGGTCCGCGCCTTCGTCGAGGATCCCGACGACCAGCTCCGCCTGGGCATGCCGGCGACCGTGCGGTTGACCGCCAATGGCGGAACCGCAAGCAATGAGGCCGCCCAGCGCCCGGCCGTTCCGGCGAGGCAGCCGTGAGCGCCCCGACCGATGACCAGACGTCCCGCCCCTCCCCGGTCATGGCACGCGACATCGCCAAGACCTTCAGGCGCGACACCGGCGAGATCGTCAAGGCGCTGGCCGGCGTTTCGTTCGAGGCCCGCGCCGGCAGCCTGACCGCCCTGGTCGGTCCGGATGGCGCCGGCAAGACGACCTTGCTCCGTCTCATCGCGGGTCTCATGAAGGCCGAGGCCGGCGCGCTCACCGTGGTCGGCATCCAGGTCGCCGCCGATCCTCAAGGCGTGCAGGACCGGATCGGCTACATGCCGCAGAAATTCGGCCTCTACGAGGACCTGACGGTGCAGGAAAACCTCGATCTCTACGCCGATCTGCATGGCGTCACGGCGGCGGCCCGCAGGGACATCTATCCCCGCCTGATGGAGATGACCCAGCTCGGCCGGTTCACCGAACGGCCGGCCGGCAAGCTGTCCGGCGGCATGAAGCAGAAGCTCGGGCTCGCCTGCACGCTGGTGCGCGCACCCGAGCTCCTGCTGCTCGACGAGCCGACTGTCGGCGTCGACCCGTTGTCGCGCCGCGAGCTCTGGGAGATCGTCCTCAAGCTGGTGCGCGAGGATGGGCTCACCGTCATCGTCAGCACCTCCTATCTCGACGAAGCGGAATTCTGCGACCATGCCGTGGTCATGCATGCCGGCCAGGTGCTGGCGCAAGGCGCGCCGGCGGAGGTGACGGCCAAGGCCGAGGGGACGACCTTCCTGGTCGATACGCCCAACGGCATGGCGGCGCGCTCGCTGCAGGCCCGCCTGTTCGTTCAATCCGGCATTGTCGATGCGGTACCCGAGGCCGGCCGGGTGCGGGTGGTGCGCGCCACCGCCAATGACCGGACACCACTCGCGGCGAACGGCGCCACGCTGACGCTCGAGCCGGTTCCACCCCGGTTCGAGGACGGCTTCATGCGGTTGTTCCGGGCGGTTGCCGGCGGCGGCGCCCAGGCTCATGCCATGACGCTCGACCGGCCGCGCGACACCGGCGACGGCGCGGCCGTCGAGGTCAAGGATCTGACCCGCCGCTTCGGCGATTTCATCGCGGTGAACCAGGTCAGCTTCAGCGTTGCCAAGGGCGAGATCTACGGCCTGCTCGGGCCGAACGGCGCGGGCAAAAGCACGACGTTCCGCATGTTGTGCGGCCTTTTGCCGGCATCGGCCGGAACCTTGCGGGTCGCCGGCCAAGATCTGCGCAGCGCCCGCGCCGAGGCCCGCCGCAAGCTCGGTTATGTCGCGCAGAAATTCTCGCTCTATGGCGATCTCAGCGTCGACGAAAATCTCGACTTCTTCGCCAGCGCCTATGGCCTGCGCGGCAGCCGCAAGGCCGGCCGGATCGCCTGGGCCAAGGAGCAGTTCGAGCTCGGTGCATTCTCGCGCCTGCCGAGCGGCCAGCTGCCCGGCGGCTTCAAGCAGCGCCTGGCCATGGCCGCGGCGCTGCTGCACGAACCGGAAATCCTGTTCCTCGACGAGGCGACCAGCGGCGCCGACCCGCTGGCGCGCCGGGAATTCTGGGGCCGCATCACCGCGCTGTCCGAACAGGGCGTGACCGTCATCGTCACCACCCATTTCATGGAAGAGGCCGAATATTGCGACCGGGTCATCATCATGGATGCCGGCGAGGCGCTGGCCGAGGGTACGCCGGCGGAGATCCGTTCGCGCGCCGCACGGCGTGACGACCGCGAGCCGACCATGGAGGATGCCTTCATCGCCATTGTCGAGGCCGCGCGCGAAGCGCGGGCCCAGGCCGACGCGAAGCCGGCCGACAGGAGAGCGGCATGATCGCGCCAGCCAGGTTCGCCGCGCTCGGCCGCATGGCCGCGCTCATCCGCAAGGAGACCTATCAGGTGTTCCGCGACCCGAGCAGCATCGCCATCGGGATCGTCATGCCGCTGGTCCTGCTGGTGCTGTTCGGTTACGGCCTGTCCTTCGACGTCAAGAACCTGCCGGTGGCGATCGTCACCGAGGAAAGCTCGGCGGAGGCCAGCGGGGCGGCGTCGGGCTTTCGCCTGTCGGGCTATTTCAACGCCGTGCCGGTGAAGACCATGGCGGAGGCCGAGCGGCTGATGCTGACGCGCGCGGTCAGCGCGATCGTGCGCATCCCGCCGGATTTTGCCCGCAACGCCGCGCTCGGCCAGGCCGAGATCCAGATTCTCGTGCACGGCACCGACGCCAATACGGCGCGCATCGCGCTCGCCTATGCGCAAGGCGCGGTGGCCAGCTGGCAGGCGCGCGAGGGCGCCCGCGGCAACCTGCAAACCGGTGCGACCATCGCCATCGACAACCGCATCTGGTTCAACGAGGCCAATAACAGCACCTATTTCCTGGTGCCCGGCCTGATCGTGCTGGTCATGACGCTGATCGGCGCGCTGATGACCGCGCTGGTGGTGGCGCGCGAGTGGGAGCGCGGCACCTTCGAGGCGCTGTTCGTCACACCGGTCCGGCCGATCGAAATCCTGGTCGGCAAGACCGTGCCTTATTTCGTGCTCGGCATGGTCGGACTGGCGCTCTGCGTTGCCGGAGCCAAGCTGCTGTTCGGCGTGCCGCTGCGCGGCTCGCTCGTGATCCTGATCGCCGTCTCGACGCTGTATCTGCTGGTGGCGCTGGGCATTGGCCTGCTGATCTCCTCGATCACCAGGAGCCAGTTCGTGGCGAGCCAGATCACCATGATCGTGACCTTCCTGCCGGCCATGATGCTGTCCGGCTTCCTGTTCGACATCGCCAGCATGCCCTGGGCGATCCAGCTGATCACCCACATCTTCCCGGGTCGCTATTTCGTCAGCCTGTTGCAGACGCTGTTCCTCGCCGGCGACATCTGGAGCGTCATCTGGCCCAATGCCGCGGTGCTCGCCGGCATGGCCGCGGTGCTCATGACCCTGTCGGTGCGGGCCACCCGCAAGGAGCTCGGGTGAGGCCATGATCGACACGCTGTTCCGCATCCTCGCTTTGTTCCGCAAGGAACTGCTCGCCATGCTGAAGGACCCGAAAAGCCGGGTCGTGCTGGTGGTGCCGCCGATCCTGCAATGCCTGATCTTCGGTTATGCGGCGACCTATGACCTGAACAACGTGCCTTATGCGCTGGTCGATCTCGACCGCAGCGCCTCGTCCCAGGCCTTCGCGGCCAGGCTCGACGGCTCCGGCGTGTTCGTCCGGGTCGCGACGCTGCTGCGGCCAGGCGACGCCGGCCCGCTGATCGACGACCGGCGCGCCCTTGTCGTGGTGACCATCGGCCGGGATTTCGAGAAACAGCTCTCGGCCGGGCTGGCCGCGCCGCTCCAGGTCATCGTCGACGGGCGCAATTCCAACACCGCCGGCACCGCCCAGGGTTATGTCGGCGCCATTGCCGCCGGCTTTGCCGAGGATTGGCGCATGGCGCGCGGCCTGCCCGGACCGCCGGTCCGGATCTCGACCCGGGCCTGGTTCAATCCGGGCCTGGAAACGCGCTGGAACATGATCCCGTCGATGATCGGCATGATCACCATGATGATGACCATGATGCTCACCGCCATGTCGGTGGCGCGCGAGCGAGAGGCCGGAACCTTCGACCAGTTGCTGGTGACGCCGTTCCGCCCGACCGAGATCATGATCGGCAAGGCCGTGCCGGCCATGCTGGTCGGGCTCAGCCAGTCGACCACCATCCTTTTGGTCGCCCAGCTGTGGTTCCAGATCCCCTTCGCCGGCTCCTACCTCATGCTCTATTCCGGCCTTCTCCTGTTCCTGGCGGCTGCCGTCGGCATCGGCCTGTTCGTCTCGTCGATCGCCGCCAACATGCAGCAGGCCATGATCATGTCCTTCGTGCTGATCATGCCGTTCATGCTGCTCTCCGGGCTCACCGCTCCGGTCGGCAACATGCCGCCGGCGCTGCAATATTTCACCCTGATCAATCCGCTGCGCTACGCCATCAGCATCACCCACCAGGTCTATCTGGAGGGCGCGGGCCTGCGGCAGCTGGCGCCGGAAATGCTGGCGCTGGGCGCCATCGCCTGCATCACCATGCCGATCTCGGCCTGGATGTTCCGCAACCGGCTGAGCTGACGGGCCAGGTTCGCAATCCAGTTCGAAATCCCTTGGGGCCGATCCGCCTCGGCTCAGGGGGAGAGACCGGGTGGCGCGGCTTCGCCCGTGCCACCCGGTTGCCATGATGCGAGCCGAGCCGGGGCGGCCCCCTGCCGGTCGGTGGAACCATGGCCGGGACCGCGGCGTTCGCGACTAAGACCGCGGCCCGCATCGGGCGCGTTCAGGAGGACCCCCATGGCCACGCTCGAAGCGCAGACGATTGCCTTCTTCAAAGCCTATAGCCAGCGCAGCAACGACGCCCTGCAGAGCCCGCCGAAACAGGACGTCGACGGCACCATCGCCGGCTTTGCACCGTTCTTCGTCGGCGCCAGCCCGAAGGGCGTGTTCGGCGGCGCCAGCGAGGCGACCTTCCGCAAGGCCATCCCCCAGGCTTTTCAGCGCTATCGCGACGCCGGCGGCAATCGCTTCGAAATCACCCATATCGCGGTGACCGAACTGGACGACTGCAACGTCATGGCGCGGACCGACTGGGAGTTCGGCTATCGACGGCCGAACGACGGCGTTGTCGGAACGATTGCCTTCCAGAACCTCTATTTCCTCAATTTCGCCGATGGCCGCCCGAAGATCTTCGCCTTCATCACGCCGGACGAAGACCAGGCGATGCGGGAGCACGGGCTGGTCTGAGCCCGGCCTGCGCCGGGCCCTGCCCCGAAGCGGGCTCGAACGGCCGGAGGACGGTAAGGCCGCCCTTCAGGTGCCGCCGCCGGCCTTGACCGGCGCGTTCATGGCCCAGGTGAAACCAAAGGGGTCGCGAAGCTGGCCGTAGCGGTCGCCCCAGAACATCAGCTCCACCGGCATGACCACTTCGGCGCCGGCCTCGACCGCGCGGGTCCACCAGGCGTCGATGTCGTCGACCACCAGCTGCAGCGAAAAGCCCTGCGGCTTCGCCAAGGGCTGGCCGTATTCCGGATAGGCGTCGCTCAGCATCAACGAGCTGCCGTTGATGTGGAGATGAAGGTGCATGGTCCGGCCCTGTGCGTCGACCGGATGCATGAAGACCTCTTTGGCGCCAAAGGCGCGCTTGTAGAATTCGCCGGCCTTCACCGCGCCATCGACCATGAGATAGGGCAACAGGCCACCAAGAACCTGCGGCTTCGGCGGCGTCACTTGGGTCTGTTCGGCTGTCGTTGTCATGAGTGCCTCCGTTTTCCGGCCTTCAGGTAACGCCCACGGCGTGGGCTATTCCGAGGACGAACAAGCGCGGCTTCATTCGACAGGCCCCGACAATTTTTTCGAGCCACACCTTGGTCGGTCGTCGGCCCACGCCCTCGAGCACCCCGTGTGCCGACCCGCCGGTTGACAGCCTGACGCGCTTGATCTTAAACTTAACTGATAAGTTAAGTATCTGACAGACGAGCGCGCCAGCCGCTCAAAGCTCCCAGAGGACCAGACGCATGAAAAGGCTTCGTCACGGCAGTTGCCATTGCGGCACGGTGCGCTTCGAATGCAGTGTCGACCTTGCGCCGGCCGGCCAGCGCTCGGAGCCGGAACGGCCTGGCGTCTGGTGGACCTCCACCTTCCGCTGCAACTGCACGTTCTGCCTGAAGACGCATTACTGGAAGGCTTTCGTGCTGCCGGCCGATCTGCGGGTCACCGCCGGCCAAGAGGCACTGTCGGACTACCAGTTCGGCGAACGGCAGATCCACCACTACTTCTGCAGCCGCTGCGGCATCCATCCGTTCGCGTCAGCCAGTTACGAGCCGATGGGCGGCGCATTCCACGCCGTCAACATCAACACGCTCGACGACGTGACGCCGGAGGAATTCGCCGCGGCACCGATCACCTACGAGGACGGCCGCAATGACGACTGGTCCTCGGCCCCCGCCGTCACCCGCCACCTCTGACGCCACCCGACCAAGGACATTCACCATGAAGCTTTATTATTGCGACACGCTGAACCCGCGGAAGACCTGCGCGGTGGCCCGCTATCTCAACTCCCCGGTCACTTTCGTCCCCGTCGACTTGGGCAAGGGCGAGAACCGGAAACCCGAATTCCTCGCCATCAATCCCAATGGCAAGGTGCCGGTGCTGACCGACGGCGACAGGACGCTGTGGGAGTCCAATGCCATCATGTGTTACCTCGCCGACAAGGTCGGCTCGGATCTCTGGCCACATGACGGCAGGCAGATCGAGATCATGCGCTGGCTGAGCTGGGATGCCCAGCATTTCACCCACCATGGCGGCGCGCTCTATTTCGAATATCTGATCAAGCCGCGTTTCGGGATGGGCGATCCCGACCGCGCCGCGGTTGATGAAGCGACCCGCTATTGGCGCAAATATGCCGGCATCCTGAACGACCACCTGACCGGGCGCGACTGGCTGGTCGGCGACGGCCTGACGGTCGCCGACTTCGCCGTCGCGGTAACCCTGCCTTACGCCGACCGGGCGCACATACCGCTCGGCGAATTTCCCGCCGTCGGCCGCTGGCACGACCGGCTGAACCAGATGGAGGCCTGGCGCATGCCGTTTCCGGCCATGACCGAGCCGGTGGCCTGAATCGCCGGCAGGACATGCCGTGCCGGCGGCGTCCTGGTAGAATGGCGCCATGGAGTCGCCGGACCTCGCAGCGGAGAAGCAACGCAAGATCATCCATGTCGACATGGATGCCTTCTATGCCTCCGTGGAGCAGCGCGACAATCCGGACTTGCGGGGCAAGCCGGTGGCGGTCGGCGGCGCGCGCGAGCGCGGCGTCGTGGCGGCTGCGAGCTATGAAGCCCGCAAGTTCGGCATCCACTCGGCCATGCCGCCCGTCACCGCCCGGCGCAAATGCGCCGAGCTGATCTTCGTCAAGCCGCGCTTCGAGGTCTATCGCGAGGTGTCGCTGCAGATCCGCGCGATCTTCGCCGACTATACCCCGCTGATCGAGCCGCTCTCGCTCGACGAGGCCTATCTCGACGTCACCGCAAACCTCAAGGGCCTGCCGACCGCGACCGCTGTCGCTGAGGAGATCCGCGCCAGGATCCGCGCCGAAACCGCGCTGACGGCGTCGGCCGGGGTGTCCTACAACAAGTTCCTGGCCAAGCTCGCCTCGGACCATCGCAAGCCCGACGGCCTCTTCGTCATTACCCCGAAAATGGGGCCGGCCTTCGTCGAGACGCTGCCGGTCGGCAAGTTCCACGGCATCGGCCCGGCAACCTCGGCCAAGATGAACCGCCTCGGCATCTATACCGGGCTCGATCTCAAGGCCCAGACACTCGCTTTCCTGCGGCAGCACTTCGGCAAGTCGGGGCCCTATTACCATTCCATCGCGCGTGGCATCGACGAACGTCCGGTGCGCCCGGACCGGGTGCGCAAATCGGTCGGCGGCGAAAACACCTTCTTCGACAACCTGCACGACCGGCAGGCCATGCATGAGGCGCTCGCCGGCATCATCGACAAGGTCTGGCGCCATTGCGACAAGGCCAAGGTCCGCGGCCGCACCGTCACCCTGAAGCTGCGCTACCAGGATTTCGAGCAGCTGACCCGCAGCCGCTCGCTGCCCCACGCCATCGGCAGCCAGGACGAACTGGAGCGGGTCAGTTTCGAACTTCTGGACGCGCTCCTGCCGGTCAGCAAGGGCGTGCGCCTGCTGGGCGTGACCCTGTCTTCGCTGGATGAGGACGGCCCGGAGCCGGATGTCCAGATGCAACTGGCGCTCTGAGGGCCAGGCCGGCGGCAGGCGCCCCCGGGTAGGCTCCATCGCCACGGCGCAACTCAGGATCGCGGGAAAATCCTGACCAGTTCCGGGAGATCACCCGATATCTCCAAGCTCCCCGCGCCCTTAATCCGGGCGGCGGGGCAAGGCGCCGCGCCGTCCGCGCCGCCGCCGCCGAGGCCATTGGCCCCGTCATGGCAGGAGCGACATCATGAAGCACAAGTCGCCTTTCGATCAGCTCTACGACCAGTTCAATCAAGAGGTGCCGGAAGACCATTTCCCGCAGGCCGGCATGTCGGCCTTCGCGGCCAAGGCAACGGTCAACAGCGAAGCCTGGATGGACGCCAAGCCCGAGATGAACCTGTCGTCCTTCGTGACGACCTTCACCGAGCCGGAGGCGCTGGAGATCGGCCGCAACAATTTCCTGAAGAACTACATCGATCACGACATGTATCCGCAGCTCTTCGCCATGGAAGGGCGCATGGTCCGCTGGCTGCATCAGCTGTGGAACGGCCCGAAGGGGGTCGAGCCCTATGGCACGGCAACCGTCGGCTCGTCGGAGGCCTGCATGCTGGCGGGGCTCGCCCACAAGTGGAACTGGCGGCAGGCGCGCGAGGCTGCCGGCAAGGACTCCGCCAAGCCGAACATGGTCACCGGCGGCAATGTCCAGATCGTCTGGAAGAAATTCCTGCGCTATTTCGACGTCGAGCCGCGCATCGCGCCGCTGAAGCCCGGCAATTACCGCCTGACGACCGAGCACCTGGACAAGCTCGTCGATGAGAACACCATCGCCATCGTCGCGATCGCGGGCCAGACCTTCACCGGCGAGGATGACGACATCCAGGAGATCCACGACTGGCTCGACGGCTATGAAAAGAAGACCGGTCGCAGCATTCCCATGCATATCGACGCGGCATCCGGCGGCTTCGTCAACCCGTTCCTCTATCCCGACTATGTCTGGGATTTCCGGCTGCCGCGGGTTCAGTCGATCAATGCCTCCGGCCACAAGTTCGGCCTGGTGCCGCCGGGGCTGGGCTGGATCATCTTCCGCGAGCGCAAGATCTTCAACGAAGACCTGGTCTTCTACGTCAATTATCTCGGCGGCGAGATGCCGACGGCGACCTTGAACTTCAGCCGCAACGCGGCGCAGATCGCTTATCAATATTACGCCTTCCTCCGGCTCGGCTTCGACGGCTACCGCGAGATCATGAAGCGCACGGTGGAGAATTCCGAGTTCCTGCGCCAGCGCTTGGTCGACAGCGGCTATTTCGAGATCATGAACAAGACCCAGCGCATCCCGGTCGTGGCGGTGACGTTGAAGGGAAAGCACAAGTTCAACGAATTCGACGTCTCGGCCAAGGTGCGCGAGCGCGGCTGGGTCCTGTCGGCCTATTCCATGCCGCCCAATGCCGAAACCGTGGTCAGCCTGCGCGTGGTCGTGCGCCCGCACCTCAACCACAACGTCATCAACGGCCTGGCCGACGACATCATCCATGCCTGCCAGTGGCTGGACGAACACGGCGGCACGGCCGCCGCGCCGACGTTGCACGCCGCCCACAAGGTCTCACCGAGCAAGTGCTGACAAGCACCGTAGCACGGCTGCCGCGAGCTTTCGGGCCCGCGGCAGCCGTGGTGGACGCGCGGACCTCGCAAGGAGCACGCCGGAATGACCTGGCTCATGCAGTTTCTCGGCAACAACCCTTTTGTCCTGCTGTTCCTGGTGGTCGGCCTCGCGGTCTGGATCGGCAGCTGGACGGTCAAGGGCTACGGGCTCGGAACGGTTGCCGCCGCCATCATCGTCGGCTGCGGTTTCGCCATTCTCGGCTCGCTGTTCGGTGTCCGCTTCCACCTCGACGATTTCACCAAGAGCCTGTTCTATTATCTCTTCATGTATGGCGTCGGCCTGCGCGTCGGCCCGTCCTTCGTCAACGGCCTGAAGGGCGACGGGCTGAAATTCGCCGGCCTCGCCGTGCTCTGCTCCTGCCTCGGCCTCGCCATCGTGGTCGCCGGCGTCCGCCTGCTCGGCCTGCCGGTCGGCGCGGCCGGCGGCATTCTGGCCGGCGCCATGACCATGTCGGCGGCCATCGGCTCGGCCGAACAGGCGGTGACCTCGGGCGCGGTGGCACTACCCGCGGGGACCTCGGCCGAGCAGGCCTCCGGGATGATCGCCCTGTCTTATGGCATCACCTATATCTGGGGCACGGTCGGCATCATTCTCATCTGCAAATATCTGCCGCGCTGGTGGGGCGTCGACGCCAAGGCCGCGGCCCGGCAATACGAGACCGAGCACGGCGTTCCCAATGTCGACGACGCCGGGCTGAGCGGCTACCAGCCGTTCGGCTGGCGCGCCTACCGGGTCGAGAGCGACCAGACCGCCGGCAAGACCATCGCGGACTTCCGCAAGGCCTATCCGGAATATCAGATCGACAATGTCGCGCGCGGCCCGGATCTGCTCGGCGCCGATGCTTCGCTGGTCCTGCAAAAGGGCGACGTCGTCGCTCTCGGCGGCGGCCTCGGGCCGCTGACCGACCACATGGGCATCATCGGGCCGGAAGTGCCCAATGCCCATGTGCTCAACATTCCGCTCGACCAGGCCGAGATCGTGGTCACCAGCAAGCAGGCGATCGGCCGCAAGCTCAGGGACTACCGTCAGACCCCGATCGCCGGCCAGGTGCAACTCACCCGCATCGAGCGTGGTGGCGTGCCGATTCCAATCGGCCTCGATACCGAGTTGCAGCGCTTCGACGTGCTGTTCCTCAGCGGCCTGAAATCGGCCATCGACAAGGCCGGCGAAATGGTCGGCCGGGTCGCCCGGCACAACACCTCGACCGATCTCCTCACGCTGTCCCTCGGCATGATCCTCGGCTTCCTGATCGGCCTGATCGAGATCCCGGCTTTCGGTGCGGCGGTCGGCCTCGGCAATGCCGGCGGCCTGCTGGTCTCCGGCATCATCGTGTCGTCGGTCGTGTCGCGGCTGCGCTTCTTCGGCAATACGCCGAATGCCGCGCGCAATATCCTGGAGGACATGGGCCTCATCGTCTTCGTCGCGATCGTCGGGGTGAATGCCGGCGCCGACCTCTTGTCGCAGCTGACCGGCGCGATCGCGCTGAAGATCTTCATCGTCGGCTTCCTCGCCTGCTCGGTGCCGCCCTTCGTGGTCTGGGCCATCGGCTTCCACGTCTTCAGGATGAACCCGGCGCTGCTGATGGGCGGGGTGGCCGGCGCGCGCAGCCATTCCGGGCCGGCGCGGGAGGCGGCCAAGGAGATCGGCAGCAATGTGCCCTGGATCGCCTTTCCCGTCGGCTATGCGGTCTCCGGCGTGCTGCTCACCGTGTTCGGTTATGTCGCGATGGTGCTGGCGCATTAAGGGGGAAGCGTCATGCCCGAACCGCTGCGCACGGTGGTCGCCTCGCCCGAGGCCATGCTGTTCCTGACCATCGTGCTCGGTGTCCTGTTCGGGCGGCAGAAGCTCGGCGGCTTCTCCTTCGGCAGCGCCGCCGGCACCTTGCTGGTCGGAACGCTCGTCGGCGCCCTGTTCGGTGCGGCCGTGCCCGACCTGTCGCCGACCTTGAAATCGGTCGCCTTCCTGCTCTTCGTCTTCGCGGTCGGCTTCCAGAGCGGGCCGCAATTTTTCGCCTCGCTCGGCCGGAAAACCCTGCCGCTCGCCATCGTCACCCTGGTGGTGGCGGCCGTCGGCCTTGCCGGCACCGTCGCGGTCGTTCGCCTGTTCGGGCTGGACCAGGGCACCGCCATAGGGCTCGCCGCCGGCGCGCTGACCCAGACGGCCATGCTCGGCACGGCCTATGGCGCGCTCGAAGGGCTGGGTCTCCCGGCTGCGGCACTGAACCGGATCCAGGGCCAGGCGGCCGTGGTCTTTGCCCTCACCTATATCTTCGGCACCATTGGCGTCATCCTGTTCTGCACGCAGATCGCGCCCCGCCTGATCGGCGTCGATCTCAAGGCTTCGGCTCGCGCGCTGGATGCCGGCGACGACGGCGCCGAACCCAAGGCGCCATTGCTCGATTTCCGCACGCTGGTCGCCCGGGTGTTCCGTGTCAGCGCCGCCGAGGGCATGACCATCGAAAGCCTCGATGCCGAGATCGGCCCGCTGGCCGCGGTGGCGCGCATCCGCAGGGGCGGCGTCGACATGGAACCCCATTCCCAGCTGGTGGTCAGACGCGGCGATCTCGTCGCCATCCAGGGCTATCGGCCCGCCATGGTCGCTGCCGCCGCCCGGATCGGCGACGAGGTTTCGGCTGACGACCTGGTCATCGACCTCACCGGTCCCGGCACCGAAGTCGTGCTGGCGTCCCGCTTCGCCGGCATGACCCTGCGCGACGCCGTCGCCGAAGTCGGCGAGATGGGCCACGGCCTGTTTCTGCGGCGGATCCGCCGGCAGGCGCACGACATTCCCGCAACCGCCACGACCGTGCTCATGCCCGGCGACGTGCTGACCCTTGCCGGCCCCGCCAATCGGCTTGCCGCGACCGCGCCCCTGATCGGCACGCTCGCCAGCCAGGGCAACCGGGCCGACATCGCCTTTCTCGCAGCGGGCCTTCTGTCCGGTGTGCTGATCGGCCTCGTCAGCCTGACCATCAAGGGCATTCCGGTGACACTGTCGGCCGGTGGCGGGGCGCTCATCGCGGGTCTCGCCTTCGGCTGGTGGCATGCCCGCCGCCCGGCCGCTGCGCCGGTGCCGCCCGCCGCGACCCAGATCATGTGGGATTTCGGCCTCGCCTCGTTCTGCGCCCTGGTCGGCCTGACCGCCGGGCCGCAAGCGGCCTCAGCGCTGGGTACGGCGGGCCTGACGATCCTTGTCGCCGGCGTCGTCGTCACGCTGCTGCCGCAGCTCGTCGGTCTCTATGTCGGGCATTACCTGCTGCGCATTCACCCGGTGCTGCTGGTCGGCGCGCTCGCCGGCGCCCAGACCCAGGACGCAGCCATGCTGGCGGCCTGCGATCTCGCCGAAAGCCCGGCGCCGACCCTCGGTTTCACCGTGCCTTACGCCATTGGCAATATCGTGCTGACCGTGCTCGGGCCGGCCATCGTCGCCCTGACATAGGCTTTTTTCCGGGAACCGGCTGCGCGGGTGACCTCCATCAGCCCCGATTCCGACCCGGCTTGCACCATCAAAATCATGCGCAACGAGTAGCGACCCTCACACTGCAATGCGGTGAAGCACCTGGTTGATACGGACGCGAACGGCATCGTTGCCGAACGGAAAGGCCTCGAAGAACGCCTCGCGCCCCAGGTCGGGCTGCCGCCTGAGCGCCGAGGCGAACCACCTGTTCGCCTGCTCGTCGTCGCCGTTCAGGCCGTGGCTGACCGCAGCGATCAATTCGATGAGGGGATGGGCCCTGGGAGCCCTTGCCGCGCGCTCGCCCCAGATCGCGGCCTCGGCAGTTTCGCCCTGTAGGATATGCGTGAACGCTCTGACGGCAAGCATGGCGTAGAGCAGCGGATCGAGCGGGCTCAACTCCATGGCGGCATCGACCAACCGCCGCCCCCTCGATCCTTCGCCCAGCAGCGTCCGTGTCCAGGCGCTGGCGTATTTGCCTTGGGCGTAGTTCGGGTTGAGCTCGATCGCACGGTCCAGCCAGGGTCGCGCGCCTTCGAGGTCGCCGATCAGCCAGGCCACGCGCCCCGTCACCAAATTGCAGAAGGGATCGAATGGGTCGAGCGCGACGGCCGTCTCCGCCGAGCGCCGTGCCTTGTCGATCGCGGCGGCCCGGTCGGCGGCGAATCTCTGGAACGCCCCCTGGAAATGCGCGAACGAAAGTCCGGCATGAGCTCTCGCGAAGCCTGGCTCCCGCTCGATCGCCTGCTCGAACCGAGCGGCGGCGCGCTCGGCTCCTTCGCGGTCGAATCGATACATCTCGGCAACGCCCAGATGGTAGGCGGCCCAGGCGTCGAGGTTCGACGGCGAGGAGAGCGCCCGGCGGGCCTCCGCGACTGCGATATGCAGATCAAGCGCGGAAGCGACCGAACTGGCGATCTCACTTCGGATTTCGTGCACGGCCCCCAGTGGGCGCCCGTACCTTTCGCTCCAGACCAGCGCGGCGGTGCTCGTGTCGCTGACCTCGACCGTTACGCTGATGCGCGGACCGTCGACTTCGACGTCGCCGGTGACCACATAGCGGACGCCCAGCGCCGCCGCGACCTTCTCCGGCGCCACTGCTGCGCTGCGGAACTGGAACGATGAGCCTCGGGCGATGACGGTCAGCCAGTGCAGGCGCGAGAGCTCGAGGATGAGGTCATGCGGCAATCCATCGGCGACGGCGGCATAGGCCCCGACCGCGCCCACCAGCTCGAAAGGCAGCACTGCAATGGAGGGGCGGGCGGAGGCAGCGCGTTCTCGTGCCTCGCCCACCGCAACGCAATGGTTCGCCATAGCGGATGGCGCGGCCATCGTCCCGACGAATCGGAAGCCGACGCCGTGATGCGTGCGGATCACGCCCTGGCGCTCGCCATCGTCGCCGACCGCCTGGCGGGCCGATTTGACGCGGCTCGACACAGCCGCGTCCGACACCGCGCGTCCATGCCAAATGCGCTCGATCAGTTCTTCTCGGCCGACAACCCTGTGGCGGTTCTCGACGAGCAAGCCGAGCAGGTCGAAGACTTGGGGTTCGAGCCGAACGACAATGCCGCCGCGACGAAGTTCGCGCGCAGCAATATCCATCTCACAGTCGCCGAAGGCGTAGATCATGGGGCGTCGAGGGTAACTCTCCAGCTCATCTTCTGCAAATCTCCACATGCTCTCCAAGCATGACCGCTCGGACCAGCCTACAACACCGGCATCGGCCCGCGGTGAGCCCGCCGGACGAAGAAGACCGAAATGCCGCTGGTGACGATCGATGTGATCAAGGACGTGTTCGCCCCGAAGCGAGACCTGATCGAGAAGGTCACCGTTCTATCGGAACAGAGGAGACTACATCATGTCAGCGACTGCCGTTCCGCAAGCCATGCCGATCCAACCGGACCTCATCGCCGTGAAGGCGCGCCAGCAGGGCGCGTGGTCGTCCGGCGACTACGCCATCGTCGGGACCACGCTGCAGATCGTCGGCGAGAGCCTGTGCGAGGCGCTCGACTTGCGGGCCGGCAGCAAGGTTCTCGACGTTGCAGCTGGGAACGGCAATGCGACGCTCGCTGCCGCGCGGCGCTGGTGTGATGTCACGTCCACCGATTACGTGTCCGCATTGCTCGAGCGCGGGCACGAGCGCGCTGCCGCCGAGCGACTGAAGGTCGACTTTCGCGAGGCGGATGCCGAGGACCTGCCTTTCGCCGACGGGAGCTTCGACGTTGTGCTCTCCACCTTCGGCGTCATGTTCACCGCGGATCAGGACAGGGCCGCTTCCGAATTGCTGCGGGTGTGCAAGAGCGGCGGCAAGATCGGCCTCGCCAACTGGACGCCGGAGGGTTTTATCGGACAGCTCTTCAAGACGCTCGGCAAACACGTCGCGCCGGCCGCAGGCGTCAAGTCGCCCGCCCTGTGGGGCACGCGCGTGCGGCTGGCCGAAATGTTCGGCGAGCATGCCGCCGACATCACGGCGGAGCCGCGGATGTTTGTGTTCCGCTACCGCTCGGCGCAACACTGGCTCGACGTGTTCAAGACCTATTACGGACCGATGTTCAAGGCGTTCGGCGCGCTCGATGCCGGAAAGCAGGAGGCACTCGCAGCCGATCTCATCGCACTCGCAGGCGAGTTCAACCGCGCCGGCAACGGATCGATGGCGGTGCGCAGCGAGTACCTCGAAATCATCATCACCAAGCGCTGAACGCTCAAGCAAGCGGAGGCCCCCATGAAGCACCCGACAGCCATGGCTCTCGCACTCGTCATCGGCGCCGCCACGGCGCCCCTCGTGCTGGCCCAACATCACGGCGCACATCGCATGATCATGTCCGGCGATTTGAGGTGGGGGCCGGTGCCCTCGCTTCCGCCCGGCGCGCAGATCGCCGTGATCGAGGGCCCGATGAACGAGGCCGTGCCCTTCACCATTCGCCTCAAGTTCCCCGCCAACTACGTGATACCCGCGCATTCGCACCCGGCGATCGAGCGTGTCACGGTGCTGTCGGGAACCTTCCACATGGGCACCGGCGACAGCTTCGACAGGGCGAAGACCCATGCGCTGACGCCGGGCGCGATCGGCATCATGCAACCAGGTACCAACCACTATGCCTGGACCGCGGAGGAGACGATCGTGCAGCTCAACGGCAACGGGCCATGGGGCATCACTTACGTCAATCCGGCCGACGATCCGCGCAGGAGGTAGCGGCCGACAGTGGTGGTGCGTACGGCATGCGTCCGTCGCTCATCTGGACGGCGCGTTCCGCTCCGAAGGCAAAGGTCGCACGCTCGTCTCCACGTGGTCCTGCGACGGTCGTTCCGCATGCCGAGGTAGAGCGCTTCGAGCAGGAGTTCGTGAGCCTCGCTGATCTCGTGAGAACCTCCCGGCTGAAGCGCAAGACGATCCAGGATCAACTGATGCATCGTGGGATTCAGCCAGCGTTGGACCAGCACGTTCCGGCGACCTTCTATTGTCGTTCCGAGATCGCCGGAGTCTTTTAGCGACTTTGTTGGCATCATGATTCAACCGAAAGGTCGGGCGCTCGCCCGGCCTTTTTGGTGCTTGCCGCTTCGTTTCTCGCAGGACAGCGAATTCTGGTCCCCAGGGATAGAGGTTTCGATCTGCCCCCGCTAACCCATTGAGATCTCGTTTCGCAGAAACAAAACATTGTGGCCGCCAGCACCGGCGACGTGCTGACCCTTGCCGGCCCCGCCGATCGGCTTGCCGCGACCGTGCCCCTGATCGGCACGCTCGCCAGCCAGGGCAACCGGGCCGACATCGCCTTTCTCGCAGCGGGCCTTCTGTCGGGTGTGCTGATCGGCCTCCTCAGCCTGACCATCAAGGGCCTTCCGGTGACACTCTCGGCCGGTGGCGGGGCGCTCATCGCGGGTCTCGCCTTCGGCTGGTGCCATGCCCGCCGCCCAGCCGATGCGCCGGTGCCGCCCGCCGCGACCCAGATCATGTGGGATTTCGGCCTCGCCTCGTTCTGCGCCCTGGTCGGCCGGACCGCCGGACCGCAAGCGGCTTCAGCGCTGGGTAGGGCGGGCCTGACGATCCTTGTCGCCGGCGTCGTCGTCACGCTGCTGCCGCAGCTCGCCGGCGCCCAGACCCAGGACGCCGCCCATGCTGGCGGCCTGCGATCTCGCCGAAAGCCCGGCGCCGATCCTCGGTTTCACCGTCCTTACGCCATTGGCAATATCGTGCTGACCGTGCTCGGGCCGGCGATCGTCGCCCTGACATAGGCTTTTTTCCGGGAACCGGCTGCACGGATGACCGGGGCGGAACCATGCCCCCGAAAACCGCCTAGGGCCGCGGCTCGCCAAGTAAAGGCGTGGCCATGCAATCATGCCATGCGCCCGCCCCGGCATTCGCGCATGGACGAGACCGCCAAGCTGGGGCCTAATCGACGCGCAAACGTTTGTTGGTGTTGCTGTTCGACTTTTTCGTCTGCGAGAGAGGCCAGGCAATGGGGCAGACCAACCGCGCGCTGAAGGCGCTGACCTTCGCGGCGCCCCTCTTGTTCCTGCTCATGGTCTGGGCCGTGGTCGTGCCGCTGTTCGGCGTCTCGCCGCAGGTCTTCCCCGATATCGTCTCGGTCGCCCAGGCCGGCCTCGACGGCATCCGCGACGGCTCGCTGATCCAGCATGTCGGGGCGAGCCTCTTGCGCGTCGTGCTCGGCACCGCGCTGGCCATCCTGGCCGGCGTGCCGCTCGGCATCGCCATGGGGGTCAGCCAGGGCGTGTCGAATTTCGTGACGCCGCTGCTCCGGTTCTTTTCGGTGCTGGCCGGCATTGCCTGGATCCCGATCGCAACGCTCTGGTTCGGCTATGGCTTCGGCGCGATCATCTT
The DNA here is from genome assembly GCF_005144885.1 of Phreatobacter stygius. NCBI lineage: Bacteria > Pseudomonadati > Pseudomonadota > Alphaproteobacteria > Hyphomicrobiales > Phreatobacteraceae > Phreatobacter > Phreatobacter stygius. The sequence goes on along the minus strand of NZ_CP039690.1, from coordinate 5,527,207 downwards.
CGTCATCTTCAACGCGGTGTTCTTCGTCGTCGCCTACAACACCCTGCTCGGTGTCTCGACCATTCCGATGCCGCTGCGCCATGCCGCCGCCTCGCTCGGCGCCAAGCCCTTGGCCATGCTCACCGATGTGCTGCTGCCGGGCGCGCTGCCCAATATCGTCACCGGCATCCGCACGGGCCTGGGTTTTGCCTGGCGCGGCCTGATCGCGGCCGAGATGATCGCGACCAATGTCGGCCTCGGCTACATGCTGTTCGTCGCCCGCGACTTCTACCGGACCGAAGTCATCGTCTTCGGCATGATCGTCATCGGCCTGATCTGGCTCGCCATCGACCGACTGGTACTGGCGCCGCTCGAACGGGCGACGATCGAGCGCTGGGGCATGGTGCGGCCGGCATGACCCCCTTGCTCAAAGCCTATGGCGCCTATGTCCGCACGACCGCGCGCTTTCCGGTGCTGCAGAGCATCGTGCCCTTCGTGCCGCTCATCGTGCTCTGGGCCGTGGTCGCCGACGCCGGCCTGTTTCCGCGCGCCTTCTTTCCAGGCCCGATCGACGTCATCCGCGCGTTCGGCGACCTCATGTACAAGGGCATCCTGCCCGACTATCTCGCCGACAGCGTCGGCCGGCTGGTGGTCGGCGCCGCGGCCGGCATGGCCATCGGCATTCCGCTCGGCCTGCTGGTCGGGCTCAATGCGCGCGCCCATGCCCTGCTCTCGCCGATCCTTCTGTTCTTCCAGGCGATCGGCGACATTGCCTGGCTGCCGATCCTGATCATCTGGTTCGGTTTCGGCTTCACCACCATGACCTTCGTCATCGTCTATACCGTGCTGTTCCCGGTGGTGCTGAACACCGTGCTCGGCGTGCGCTCGGTCAAGCAGGACCTGACCCGCGCCGCCCAATGCCTCGGCGCCTCGCCGCCGCGCATCCTGTGGGAGGTGGTGCTGCCCGGCGCGCTGCCGAACATCGTCACCGGCCTGCGCAACGGCCTCGGTTACGGCTGGCGCGCGCTGATCGCCGCCGAGATGATCGTCGGCACCAGCGGCATCGGCTTTCTCATGTTCGACGCCCGGCGTGCCGGTTCGGTGGTCGAGATCGTGCTGGGCATGATCGTGCTCGGCATCCTCTGGTACATTGTCGACGCCTGGGTGCTGGCGCCCATCGAGCGGGCCACCGGACAGCGATGGGGGCTCGTGACGCCGTGAAGCGGTCATCATGAAGACACTCAGCCTGAAAGCCTTGTCGAAGACCTATTTCGATGCCTATGCCGGCGTCCACGTCACCGCCGTGCAGGACGTCAGCTTCGACATTGCCGAGGGCGAATTCGTCTCCATCGTCGGGCCGTCCGGCTGCGGCAAGTCGACCATTCTCAACATGATCGCCGGTTTCATCCCGGCCTCCGGCGGCGAGATCCTGGTCGGCGGCCGGCCGATCAGGGGACCGGGGCCGGACCGCGGCGTGGTGTTCCAGTCCTTTGCCCTGTTTCCCTGGAAGACGGTGATCGACAATGTCGGCTTCGGGCCGAAGATGCGCGGCGTTCCGAAACCCGAGCGCGACGCCATCGCCCGCGAATATCTGGCGCTGGCCGGCTTGACCGAGGCCGCCGGCCGCTATCCGAACGAACTCTCCGGCGGCATGCAGCAGCGCGTCGGCGTGGTCCGCGCGCTGGCCAACGAGCCCGACGTGCTCCTGATGGACGAACCCTTCGCCAGCGTCGACGCGCAGACGCGCATGACGCTGCAGGAGGAGCTGACGCGCATCTGGCAGGAGCGGCGGCCGACCGTGCTGTTCATCACCCACGATGTCGCGGAAGCCGTGTTCCTGGCGAACCGGGTGATCGTGCTGTCCAAGGGCCGGGTGAAGCAAGAGGTCGAGGTCGCCCTGCCCCGCCCGCGCGTCTGGGACGAGCTCGTCCAGAACGACCAGTTCAAGGACCTGTCGGCCCGGGTGCTCAGCCTGGTGAGGTCGGCGTGACCCTGGTGCGCGCCGCGTTGGCCTCGACCAAGGTCCGGATCCTCGCCGGGCTTCTGGTCCTCTGGCTTGTCTGGCAGGCCTGGCTCGCCATCGCGGCACCGGCCAAGATCGCCGAAGGCTTTCCCGAAAGACTTCGCGTCAACGCCCTGATCACCTTGCCGTTTCCGCCCGAGCGCTTCCACATCCTGGTGTTTCAGCGCCATGGCCGGGTGTCCGGCACGGAGGGCAATACCGTCGAACTGAGAGGCATCGCAAAAAGCGATCTCACCGCCATTGCCCGGCTCTATTGGGTCAGGCGGATAGCGCCACTGAGGGAGGGAGCATCATGATCACGCGCAGAACCATCGTTGCCGGCACGCTGATAGCGGCGCCGGGCCTGGTGCCGCATTGGGCGCAGGCGCAGACCATGACCAAGCTCAAGGCCGGCATGGTCACCGGCATCGACCAGATCGGCCTGCCGATCGCGCTCGAACGCGGCTTCTTCGAGAAGGCGGGCCTGGATGTCACCATTGCCCGGCCCTATGCCACCGGCGTCGACGCCTTGAACGCCCTGCAGGCGGGCGAAAGCGAGATCGTCCAGGTCGGCGTTCCCATGATCGGTGCGGTGCTGCGTGGCATGGACCTGGTGGCGCTGGGCAATTACAGCGGCAATGCCACACGGCGCGGTTCGGACGCCACAATGGCTCTGATCGCGCGCGCCGACAGCGGCATCGACAAGGGCAATCTCTCAAGCCTCAAGGGCAAGAAGATCGCCGCCTCCTTCGGCACGATCAACCATCTCTATATCCTGGCGCTCCTGGAAAAGGCCGGGCTGGCGCCAGCCGACGTGACGCTGGTCAACACCCCGCCGCCCGACATGACGGTGGCGCTGCTCGCCCGCGGCATCGATGCTTTCTCCGGCTGGGATCCCTGGCCGATCGTCGCCTTGAAGGACGTGCCCGGCGCCTATGAGGTGGTGCGCGGCGGCAATGTCATTTCTTATGTCGGCTTCAACGTCGCGCTGCGGCCATGGATCGAGCGCAACGGCCCGACGATCGAGAAATTCCTGGCGGCCGTGTCGGAAGCCGACCAGTGGATGCGCAAGAACTCAAAGGCCGCCGCGCAGGTCGCCACCCGCTGGATTCCCGGCCTGAAGGCGGATGTCGCGGAAGCGGCGATGGAGTTCAACATCCAGCAGGCCGACCGCCGGCTCTCAGCCAATAATTACCGCGCCTTGTGGAGCGCGGTCGATCGCCTGCACCGGCTCGGCTTCGTGCGGGCAACCTTCGACGTCAACAAACATATCGAGCCGCGCCACATGCTGAAGGTCATGGCCGAGCAGCCGGGCCTGTTCAGCGACCTGCCGGCGATTCCCGCAGATGCGGCGATCGGACCGGGCTTCGTGTTCACGCCGTAAGGGGAAACCGTTGCGGGGCGCATCGCGCGGTGCGTGTCGCGACGAAAAACGCCGTCGAATCAACCCTCTCCCAAATGGCTACCGGATTCACACATCTCGACAATCCATGTCTTGGCGCGGTGTTTCTCGCTTCGTCATGGCCGTGCTTGTCACGGCCATCCACGTCCTCCGCGGTCAAGGCAATGCGTGGATGGCCGGCACAAGGCCGGCCATGACGAAAAAGGACGGCGCATGCGCTATCCGTGGTTCTCGTGCGAAGCCTTGAGAGGTGGCGAATTCAGGCCCCTTTGAGAGATCTGTGAATGTCGTAGCCCAAACGGAGAGGGTTGTCGGGGCTTCGCAGGAGAGGGAGCGCCGCGCTGTCCGCGTCATCCCCATGCGCTATTCGCCACGCACTATTCGCCATTCAGGTCGGCGTCTGCGAGGTCGCGACCCTGAAGCATGACGCCGTGATCGAGCGCAGATTGTCGTCGACCTTGTATTTCTCGAGCCGGTTCCGCTCTTCGGCTTCACAGGCCTGCACCGATGCCATGCGATCCACCGTATGGACGTATTGCCCATCGGCGAACATCAGAAACATGAAAAGAAAAACCTGCCCTGTTGCCATTGCCACGCCTTCCCCTATCGCGCCGACCCGATTTCTACAGCATGAGCCCGCCATAGTTAATGAGTTCAAGGCAATAACCATGCCGGAGCTGTGGACATCCTTGCCGATACACGCCCGCGACTATGCCAGCCGCCTGGCTTTCAACCAGAGGAAGAGCGGCAGCCGTGTCCACTTCTGACGCGAATCATCATCGGCGGTCACCTGCGGCACCGGCTCGCGCAACCCGGTGATGGCAAGGCCCGCCCGCGTCAGGGCTTCGGCATAGGCCTCGAGCGGCTGCGACCAGCCGGCAAACTCCATGGTCAGGCCGCCGCGCTCTTCGCTGCCTTCGAACCGTTCACGGCCGAAATAGGACCCCTCGACCACGAAGGGCGCGTCCGGCTCGGGGCCGGCGAACCGGCCGCGGTCGCAGAACGGATGAACCAGCGAGATGACGACCTCGCCGCCCGGCGCCAGCACCCGGCTGATTTCGACCAGCGCAGCCGGCACGTCCTCGACATCCATCAGCACGTTATAGGCGACGATCAGGTCGAAGCTGCCGTCCTCGAACGGCAGCGACGCCGCGGGCGCGACGGCATAACGATCGGCCGACCGCGCGGCCGCCGCGGCATCGACCAGTTCGGCCACCGCATCGGTGGCGGTCACGTGATATCCAAGCTCCTTCAGGGTCCGCGACACCCGCCCCTCGCCGCAGCCGACCTCGAGAGCCCGCGCCTCGCCGCGACCGATGAAGGCCAGCAGCGCATCGCGATAGGCCCAGAACGCGTCATGGCCCGGCGCGCGCGCCCAGGCGGTCCATTGCGCGGCGACCCGCGCCCAATGCGCCCGGTCGACAGGCGTCTCGGTCATGGTGGCGTGCTCCTGGTAGGTGTCGAAAGCCGGCGGGCTCTGCATAACCCGATCGGTGGCGGATTCGAACCAGGACGCCCTTGCGGCGTTGTTCGCGCATGGCTGACCCCGCACAGGCTTCGACACCACCCGCCCCGCGCATCGGCGCGCACGCGCCTCACCCCGCGCCGGCGCACCAAACACCATCCGGCCACGGCAGCTTCCGCCTGGCGTTCAGCCAGGCGCTCGACGGCTGGTCGCCGCGCAGCCTCGCCCAGATGGCGGCAACCGTCATCGGCCTTTATCTCTGCTACCTGATCGCCCTGCCTTTCCTGTCGGCCCTGGCCTTTGCCCTGGCGCTGGCCGTGCTCGCGGCCCCCTTGCAGCGCCGGCTCGAAAGCCTGACGCACCGGCCCGGCCTTTCGGCGGCGCTGTCGGTCGCTTTGGTGATCATGGTCGTCGTCGTGCCGTTCCTCGCGGTCGGGCAAAGGCTGGCGGTCGAGGCCGCCAAGGGCGCCGGCCTGCTGCAGGCCGAGGTCCAGGCCGGCAACCTGCAGCACGCGGTTTCGATCCATCCCTGGCTCGGGCCGGTGGTCGCCTGGATCGGCGAGCAGATCGAGCTCACCACGATCCTCGGCAATGCCGCGACCTGGCTGACCAATGCCGGCACGTCGCTGGTCACCGGCTCGATGACCCAATTGCTGGTCGCGTTGGTCACCTTCTATCTGCTGTTCTATTTCCTGCGCGATCGTCGCGCCATCCTCGGCTATCTGCGCAGCCTGTCGCCACTGCGCGAGCCGGCGACGGAACGGCTGTTCCGCAGCGTCGACGACACCATCCACGCAACCGTCTATGGAACCTTCGTCACCGCCCTGCTGCAAGGCGCGCTGGGCGGTCTGATGTTCTGGTTTCTCGGCCTGCCGACACCGCTGCTCTGGGGCCTGGTCATGGCCATCCTGGCGATCGTGCCGGTGCTCGGCGCCTTCATCGTCTGGTTTCCCGCCGCACTTTATCTCGCTATCACCGGCGATTGGGGCAAGGCCGCCATTCTCACGCTTTGGGGCGGCATCGTCATCGGCGGCATCGACAACGTGCTCTATCCCTTGCTGGTCGGCGGCCGCATACGCCTCCACACGGTGCCCATGTTCATTGCCATGATCGGCGGCCTCGCGCTGTTCGGCGCGGCCGGGCTGGTCCTCGGCCCGCTGACGGTCACCATCACCTTGATGCTGATCGAACAGTGGCGGCCCGTGCCGGAGCCGGCCAATAGCCCGCCATGATCCGACGCCTCGCCGCATGCTTGCCCGTCCACATCGCAACCAGTTGCCTCCCGGACATACCGGTGCGATATTGCAAGCAGTTCTTGAGAAGCCATCATCAAGGGGATGATATGGACCACGCCCACCGGTCGGGCTGCCCGATCAATCTGTCGCTGGAAATATTCGGCGACAAATGGAGCCTGCTGATCATCCGTGACGTGATCTTCGGCAACCGGCGGCATTTCCGTGAGCTCATGCGCTCGGAGGAAGGCATCTCCTCCAACATCCTGGCGGATCGGCTGAAGATGCTGGTCGACATGGGCATGCTGACCAAGGCCGACGACCCGAGCCACAAGCAGAAGGCGATCTACAGCCTGACCGAAATGGCGATCAGCGTCCTGCCGATCCTGGCCCATCTTGGCGCCTGGGGCCGCCGCTGGCTGCCGGTGAGCGAAGAGCTGAGCATTCGCGCGCAGCTGCTGGAAGAAGGCGGGCCGGCGCTCTGGGAGCGGTTCATGGCCGAGTTGCGCCTGGAACACCTGGGCCTTCCGGTCGAACCGGACGCGCAAGCGCCACAAACCAGCGTTCGCGCGACCTTGCAGGCAGCCTATGAAGAGGTTGTCGCCCGGACCAGGCAGGCCAGTCCACCGGCCGACATCGTTCCGGCCGTGCTCTGAGCGCAAGGGCGCGTACTCATCTGGACGGTTCCGATGACGGCATTAAGCTCACGGCATGATGCTGGCCGGATCGGCGTCGATCGCGATCCGACTGCGGCCTTGAACCGGGAGCTTGTTCGACCGATGGCGCAGCTGATCAGACGTGAAGACTGGGCCTTCGAGCCCGGCCGCTGGCATGGCGAGTGGCAAGGCGCGGCAGCCGGCGCCGGTGTCTCGGTGATCTTCGTCAGCCAGACCGAGATCGGCGCGGGGCCGAAGCTGCATCGCCACCCCTATCCGGAAACCTTCATCGTGCGCACCGGCCGCGCCCTGTTCACCGTCGGTGAACGGGAGATCGAGGTCGAGGCCGGCCAGATCCTGGTGGCGCCGGCCAACGTGCCGCACAAGTTCGGCAATCTCGGGCCGGGCCTCTTGGAGACCATCGACATTCACGAAAGCGGCGGCTTCATCACCGAATGGCTCGAATGACGCCTGGCGTCCGCCACCGCCGGAGCCCCGCCGTCACGCGAGCGTCACCACCACCGGCTGATGATCCGAGGCCTTGGTGGCGAGGTCATAGGCGATCGCCGTGACCCGCTCGGCGACATCGCCGGTGGCGAAGACGAAATCGCAGCAATGGGCCGGGCCGTAGGTCTGGTCGTAGAGGCAGAACGACGGCGGATGCGGCTCGCCTGGATGCTTCGCCATCCAGAGATCGACCAGGCCCGGCGTGCCGTCCCCGAAAGAGGCTTCCAGCCGCGCCTTCGAGGGATCCGACGGCTTCATGTTGAAATCGCCGCAGAGAATGGCCGACGCGGTCACCGGCTGCGGCGCGAAGGGCGCGATGCCGCCTTCGAGCGGCGGACGCTTCACCCGCGCGGCAGCCTGGCGGTGGGCGTCACGAACGCTTTCCACCTGGGCCGCGCGCAACAGCGTGTGGGAATATTCGAGATGGGTGGTCATCACCCGCACCGGGCCGAACGGTGCCTCGATCATGGCATCGATCGTCAGGCGCGGCATCGAGCGGGCCTCGGCCGCCTCCCAGGCGAGGCTATGGCGGAACACCTGGCCGACCGGCAGCCGCGACAACAAGGCGTTGCCGAAACGGCGGCGGCCGCCCTCGCCGTCAGGCACGTCCACCGCGGCGCCCTCGATCAGGGTGAAGCCCGGCAGCAGCCCGGCCAGCACCGCGAACTGGTTCTCGCCGGAACTGCCTTCGAGCTGAGGGAAGTTGTCGGCCACCTCCTGCAGGCAGAGCACGTCGAAATCGGCGAGCTGGCGGGCATGGTCGACAATGCGCCGGAGGCTGAAGATGCCGTCGACGCCGAGGCCCCATTGGATGTTCCAGGTGATCAGTTTCATAGAATTGAGCTCGTCTGTTCCGGCGAAGACTGCATTGATCTCAATGCCTCGCTATCACTTGATTCCCGCCCGCATGAAGCTCTGCACGAACTGGCGCTGGAACAGCAGGAAGCCGATCAGCAGCGGCGCGGCGGTGAGCAGCGTCGCCGCGCAGATGATCGACCAGTCGACGCCCTGGTCGGTGGAGGAGAACACCTGCAGGCCAACGGTGAGCGGGCGCGCCTCGACCGAATTGGTGACGATCAGCGGCCAGAGGAAATTGTTCCAGTGATAGCTGACCGAGACCAGGCCATAGGCGACATAAACCGGCCGCCCGAGCGGCACATAGACGCGCCAGAGCACCTGGAGCGGGGTTGCACCCTCGACGCGGGCGGCATCGTCGAGCTCCCGGGGCACCGTCTTGAAGGTCTGGCGTAACAGGAAGATGCCGAAGGCCGAGGCCATGTAGGGCAAGCCGATGGCGGGAATCGAATCCAGGATGCCGATGCGGCCCATGGTCCGGTAGTTCTCGACGATCAAGACGTCGGGCATGATCATCAGCTGCGCCAGCACCAGGGCGAAGACCAGCGTCTGTCCGGGAAACGCATAACGGGCGAAGGCGAAGGCCGCGAGCGTGCAGAGCACCAGCTGGCAAGCCAGGATCACCGTCACCAGCACGAAGGTGTTGAGGAAATAGCGGGCGAAGGGAGCGGCTTCCCAGGCCCGGGCGAAGTTTTCGAGGGTGAGCGGCGCGAACAGCTCGAACCGGGTGGAAAATTCCGGCGGATGGAACGCCGTCCACACCGCATAGGCCAGCGGCGCGATCCAAAGCAGCGCGAGCAGCCAGGCGCCAGCCGTCTCCAGGATGCGGGCGAGGCCGCGCGGGGCGTAGACGTCACTCATCGCAGGACTGACTCATCGCAGGACTGACTCATCGCAGGACTGACTCATCGATAATGGATCCGCCGTTCGAGCAGGCCGTATTGGACGAGCGCGATGAGGCCGAGAAGAGCCAGCAGCACGACGGTGAGCGCCGCGGCATAACCGGTGTCCCAGAAGCTGAAGCCAACCTGGTAGATGTAATAGAGCAGGAGCGCGGTGGCGTTGTCGGGACCGCCGCGGGTCATGACGAAGATGTGGTCGATGGTGCGAAAGGCGCCGATCACCGCGTTGACCAGCACGAACAGCGTGGTCGGCATCAACAAGGGAAACTGGACACGCCGAAAATAGGTCCAGCGCGAGGCGCCTTCCAGCGCCGCCGCCTCGGCAAGGCTCGGCGACACGGTCTGCAGGGCGGCGAGATAAAAGATCATGAAGAAGCCCGCCTCCTTCCAGACCGCCACCACGGTGACCGCGAACAGCGCGGTGTCCTTGGAGCCGAGCCAGTTCGGCGAATTCATGCCGAAGGCGCCGAGCACCTGGGCCAGCAGGCCATATTGCGGCGTGTAGAAGAACAGCCAGATATTGGCGACCGCGATCATCGGCAGCACGGTCGGCGTGAAAAAGGCCATGCGCGCCAGGGTCCGCCCGGCGATCTTGTCATTGACCCAGATGGCCATCAGCAGCGCCAGCGCGATCGACACGGGAATAGTGCCGACAGCGAACCAGAAATTGTTCGACATGGCCTGCCAGAACACCGGATCGGTCAGCATCTGCTCAAAATTGTCCATGCCGACGAAGCGCGAGGGCCGGCGCGGCCGGGGCGTCGAATAGAAGCTGTCGATGAAGGTGGCGATGGCAGGCCAATGGGTGAACAGCGCCAGAAGCGCGAGCGAGGGCGCCAGCATCAGCCAGGCATGGGTCCAGGTGCGGTTGGCCGAAGAGGTCATGTTGCCGCGGCCTGCACCGAACCCGAACGGCAGCGTGAATAGCCCTGACGAAACGACCCTCTCCCAGAGGGAGAGGGTTGATTTGCGCTGTTCCCCTTCACCGATAGGCCCTGAGAATCCGCTCGGCCTCGGCCTGCGCGTCCTTCATGGCCGCCTCCGGCGTCTTGGTGCCGGTGAGCGCTGCCTGGAGCCCGTCATTGAGTGCCTTGGTGACGCGCTGGTTCTCGTGGGTGGAGAGCTCGGCGACCGCGAATTCCAGCTGGTCGCGGGCGACCGCCGCGGCCGGGAAGCCGGCGACATAGGCCTTCATCTCAGGCGTGTCCCAGCTGTCCTTGCGGGTCGCGACATAACCGGTGTCGATGCCCCATTTGGCGGCCCGTTCCGGCGTGGTGATCCATTGGATGAACTTGAAGGCGGCCTCCTGCTCGGCCTTGGAGACCTTCTTGGACAGGTAGAAATTGCCGCCGCCGGTCGGGCTGCCGCGCCGCTTGCCGGCCGGCAGCATGCCGACCCCGAAGGGGAATTTGGCGTTGGCGCGCACGCTCGTCAGGTTGCCCGTGGTGGTCCACATCATCGCGCATTTGCGCTCGAAGAAATCGCGCGGCGTGGTGCCCCATTCGACGATGCCGGTGGGGTGAACCTTGTGCTTCCGCGACAGGTCGACCCAATATTGCAGCGCTTCGATGACTTCGGGCGCATCATAGGCGGTGCGATTGCCGGCACTGTTCATCAGGATCGCGCCGGCCTGGGTCGTCAATCCCTGGAACAGCCAATAGGGGAAGCCCGAGGCCGGGATCTGCAGGCCCCACTGGGTGGTGTTGCCGCCGTCGCGCCTGGTCAGCTTCTCGGCGAAGGCGACCTGCTCGGCCCAGGTGGCCGGCGGCTTGTCCGGGTCGAGGCCAGCCTCCTTGAAGGCCTCCTTGTTCCAATAGAGCACCACGGTGGAGCGCTGAAACGGAATGCCCCAGGTCTTGCCCTCGGTCTGGCTGTTTTCCATGAAGCCCGGAAAGAAGCTCTTCAGCCAGGCCTTGTCGGCATCGGTGCGGATGAAATCGTCGAAGGGCACGATGGCCTCTTCGTCGATCAGGGTGAACATGTCGGTGGACAGGAGCACCGAGGTCACCGGCGGCGTGCCGCTCTTATGCGCGGTCAGCGCCTTGACGATGGTTTCCTGATAGGTGCCGGCATAGATCGGCTTCAGCGCGATCGAGGGATTTTCCTTCTCGAAATCGGCGGCGAAGCTGTCGATCAGCCTGGTGATCGGGCCGCCGACGGCGACGGGATAGAAAAACGACACTTCGGTGCGCGCCTGTGCCAAAGCCGGTGCCGCGACGGTAGCGGCAGCGATGGCTGCAGCGCCCTGCAGAACGGCGCGGCGGTCGATGGATCGGGTCATGCTCAGTCCTCCCGTGTTTTTGTTTGCCGGCGAGCTTATCGGGTTTTTCGTCCGAGGCTAGGCGATCCGCCGCCCGCTTGCCGTATCGAAATGGTGGGTGTCGGCCACATCCCAGTCGAGGCCGAGCCTGCCGCCCTCGCCGGCGGCGACCTTGCCCGGCACGCGCACCACAAAGGATGCCGCCAGCGCTCCGTCGCCGATGCGCGCATCGATGAGGCTGTCGGCGCCGAGATATTCGACCGCCGTGACGGTCGCGTGAATGCCGGTGTCGCTCAGGCGGACATGCTCGGGCCTAACCCCGAGCGAGACGGTCGAGGCATCGCGGCCATCGGGCGCGAAGCGCGCGGCCGCCTCGCCCAGCGCCGCCAAGGGCAGCACATTCATCGGCGGCGTGCCAATGAAACGCGCCGTGAAGACGGTCGCCGGCCGGCCATAGAGCTCTTCCGGCGTGCCGTGCTGTTCGACATGGCCCGACCGCATCAGCACGATCCGATCGGCCATGGTCATGGCCTCGACCTGATCATGGGTGACATAGATCATGGTGACGCCGAGCCGGCGCTGCAGCGCGCGGATCTCGCGGCGCATGTCGAGGCGAAGCTGCGCGTCGAGGTTGGACAAGGGCTCGTCCATCAGGCAGACCGGCGTCTCGGCGACGATGGCGCGGCCAAGTGCGACGCGCTGCTGCTGGCCGCCGGACAGTTGCGAGGGTTTGCGGTCGAGCAGCTGGTCGAGGCCGAGGATGCCGACCGCCCGCTTCAGCCGTGCGATACGCTCCGGCTTCGGCACCTTGCGCACCTCGAGGCCGAACAGGATGTTCTGTTCGACGCTCAGATGCGGGAACAGCGCGTAGCTCTGGAACACCATGGAGACGCCGCGCTCGGCGGGCGCCGTATGGGTCACGTCGCGCCCCGAGATCTTGATGGTGCCGGCGGTGGACTGCTCCAGCCCCGCGATCAATCTCAGCGTCGTCGACTTGCCGCAGCCGGATGGCCCGAGCAGGGCGACGAGATGGCCGGCGGCGACCGCAAACGACACGTCGTTCACCGCGGCCTGCCCGCTGAAGGCCTTGGTCACACCCGATAATTCGACCTCGGCCACGGCATCTCCCTTAGAATCTCTGCGGCAGGGAGCCGGACGGTAGAGCATTTCCTGGCGGCTTGGGTACCGGTCGACGCACGGAAAATGCCGCTGGGCCGCGAGAATGAGAAAATTCATTCGCGCGGCCCAATCATCTGCACGGCATTGGATATCCCGCAGGCCCTCAAGCCCCGGCGATGCTGCGGAACTGCAAACAGAGAGACACGGTGAGCGCCGCGGCCGCGGCCAGGCCGGCCCAGGTCCGGACGGTGTTCCACATCGTCCAATCGGTGAGGTAGCGGGTCCACAGCGCCGCACCCTCGGGGCTCTCCGGCTGGACCGCCTCCAGGGCGTCGTTCAACGGCACGTTGAAGACCATCGTCACCACGAAGGTGCCGACGACATAGAGCAGGCAGCCGGCGACGAGCCAGGCCGCGCCAGGCTCGGACCAGCGGAACAGCGCGGTGACCGTCAGCAAGGCGGCGATCACCGCCGTGCCGATGAAGGCGCCCAGGAAAACCGGGTTGATCACGACGATATTGATCGACCGCATCGCCGCCATGCCGGCCAGCGGCGGAATGCGGCCAAGCGCCTGCATGATGAAGGCCGAGAAACCGAAGAAGGTGCCGCCGATCACGCCGCTGCCGAGAGCGGCGGCAAAGGTGAGCGCGAAGAGACTGCGGTCGATCATGGCAATGCTCCATCTCCAAAAGGGTGTCATGTCCAAGAGGGTGTCCGCGCCTGCCGGAACGGAGCGGATCAGGGCGGTGATGTTCAGACGTTCCAAACGCCGCTGGCGGCGGCATTGCGAACATAGTCGGCGAAACGGCGCGGCGGCCGGCCGAGCGCCTGCTCGACCCCGCCGGTCAGATAGGCATTGCGGCCGTCGAGGACGGTCGAGAACAGATAACCCACCAGCCACACGATGTCGGCTGGCAGATTCTGGGCGGCGACCGCGGCGACATAGTCTTCGACGGGCACCTGAACATGGCGGATCTCTCGGCCGACCGTCTTGGCAATGATGGCGATGGCTTCGGCGAAGGTCAGCAGATCCGGCCCGGTCAACTCATAGAGCTTGCCGGCATGCCCGGGTTCGGTGAGCGCCGCCACCGCGGCATCGGCAATATCGTCGGCATCGACGAAGGGCTCCGCCACATCATTTGCCGGCAGCGTCATCTCGCCGGACAGCACGCCCTCGATGAAGGCGCCCTCGCTGAAATTCTGGTTGAACCAGCTCGCCCTGAGGATCGTCCAGTCCGCGCCGGAGGCCTGCAGAATGGCTTCGCAGAGCTGGGCCTCTTCTTCGCCGCGGCCGGAGAGCAGCACCAGCCGGGTGACCCCGCTGGCGACCGCGCGGCCGATAAAGGCCTCGATCGCCGCGGCGGCCCCGGGCACCGCGAGATCCGGATGATAGGCGATATAGGCGGCGGACACGCCCTCGAGCGCTGCGGCCCAGGTCCCCTGGTCGTTCCAGTCGAAGGCCGGCGTCGCCGACCGGGAACCGATGCGCACAGCGACGCCGCGCGCCTCGAGGCCCTCAGCCACCCGCCTGCCGGTCTTGCCGGTGCCGCCCAGGACCAGGACCGGGACCAGGACCGGGACCAGGACCGGGACCAGGACCGGCTCGATCTGCTTGTCTGCTTTCATCGCATTCATGGCCGCTCTCCAACATGAGGGAAACTCACATTTGTAATGTGATAAATCCTCATATTTTGGACGTCAAGCGAAATCGAAACGGCGCAAAGGCAATCCGGCAAATGGCGTAGATCCGCGTGGTTCAGCAGCAGCCCTGCCGTGCCGAATTGACGGCAGACGACGGTGTTCCGCCTTGTTACGCATGGGCATTGTTGCGGGGGTGACGTGAAACAATCTCTGCTTGCAGCTCTTTGCCTCGCGGCCATGACTTCGGCCTTGGCGCCGGAGGATGCGCGGGCAGCCGATCCCCCCGCCTTGCCGGCGCTGCCGCCAGCTGGTGGAACCCCCTGGGCCGGCCCCTATCTCGGTGTTCATTTCGGCGGCATCGGGGGGAGCGGCGGCAGCGGTGTCACCGGCATTCCCGACGTCAACTGGGCGGGTGGGGATCCAGCGGTCCCGGCGGCCCACCAGGCCCGCTCCGCCGGCTTCATCGGCGGCGGCCAGATCGGCGCCCATATCCGGATCGGTCCTGTCGTCCTCGGCCTCGAGCAGGATTTCTCCGTCACGACGCTGAGCCCCGGCAACGGCGCCAGCGGCATGGTCAGCGCCGGGCTCCCCTATGCCTCGTCGTTCCGCCAGAAGCTCGACTGGCTCGCCACGACACGGCTCAGGCTCGGCGTCACGCCGACCGAACGCCTGCTGCTCTATGTCACCGGCGGCCTCGCCTATGGCCAGGTCAATGTCACATCCAGCGTGGCCCTGCCGGATGTGACCGTTGCCGGCGCCGACCGCGACCTGCGGGTCGGCTGGGCCGCCGGCGCGGGTCTCGACTATGCCCTCACCCAGACGCTCTCGGCCCGGCTCGAATATCTCTATTACGATCTCGGCGGCACCGCCTTGTTCGGCTTCGCCTCGCCGGCGGTGCCGCTCGCGACCACCACGCGGTTCGGCCTCACCGGCCATATCCTGCGGGCCGGCCTCAACTATCGTCTCGATCCGGCGGCGATCGGCGCGCGCGCCTTCGGCCCGGCGCGGGCCACGTCCGATTTCGCCGTCGAGACCGGCCTCAGATATTGGTACAGCAGCGGCAGCACGGCCAACGACCTGCACTATTACAGCCGGTCGGACCTCGCATCGCGGCTGACCTATGGCAATCTCGGCGGCCATGCGGCGGAAAGCTTCTTCCGCGTCGACCATCGGCCAAGCGGCTGGTTCGTCAAGGGTTTCGCCGGCACCGGCAAGATCGGCGCGGGCCGGCTGCAGGACGAGGATTTCCCGCCCTTCATCACCCCCTATTCGTCCACCGTCAGCGACCTCAAGGATGGTCGTTTCAGCTATTTCAGCGCCGATATCGGCTACAGCTTTCTTCAAGGCCCAGGCTATCGCCTCGGCGGTTTCGTCGGCTACCACTTCCTCGGTGAACGGCTGAATGCCATGGGCTGCCGGTCGACCACTTCGAACATCTGCCCACCGGGGCAGATTCCCGGCGAGGTGCTGGTGATCACCCAGAAGAGCAACTGGCATTCGCTGAGGCTGGGCCTGACCGGCGACCTGATGTTCACCGACCGCCTGAAGCTGACCGCCGAAGCCGCCTGGCTGCCCTTTGTCGCGCTCAGCGCGACGGATTCCCACTGGCTCCGGATCAATCCCTTCGACCTGTCGGGGCCGATCCCGGAGACCGGCACCGGCCGTTCCGGCCTGCAGCTGGAAGCGGTCCTCAGCTATCAGATGACGCCTGCCTTCAGCATCGGCGTCGGCGGCCGCTACTGGCGCATGGCAACCACAGGCCGTGTCGATGCCGCCAAGGTCGAGGCCGGCGGCTTTGCCCAGCCGCAGGACTTCAGGACCGAGCGCTATGGCGGCTTCGTGCAGGCGGCAGCCCGGTTCTGAGACCTGGCGCGAGCCTCCCGCGCCTTGCCGCGCAATACGGCAAATGGCGTAGAAGCACCCTCTTCAACGGCAGCGCTGCCGCGCCGAAACGGCCGCAGACGTCGCCACTCGCCTTTGATACGCCCAATCGGTGATCATTGCGGGGACCTGTGTGAGATACTCTCGGCTTGCGGCCCTATGCCTCGTCACGCTCGGGACGACGCTTGCGTCGCTGCGCGCTCATGCCAGCGATCTTGAACTCCAGCCGCTCGCAGCCCCGACCAGCTGGACCGGGCCCTATCTCGGCATCCATCTCGGCGGCATGTTCAGCCAGGGCAGAAGCGCGGTCGATGGCTTTCCGTCCGGCTATTGGAGCGGCTGGGAGCCCGCGCTGCCGGCTGGCTACGCCGCCCGCTCCTCTGGTTTCATCGGCGGCGGCCAGCTCGGCACCAATGTCCAGTTCGGCTCATTCGTGGTCGGCGCGGAGCAGGATTTCTCGTTCACCACGGGCACCGCAGCCGCCGGCGCCAGCGGCGTGGACGCCGACGGTTATCCGTTCGTCGCCGCGCACCGCCAGAGGCTCGACTGGTTCGGCACGACGCGGGTGCGGTTCGGCGTCACGCCGACCGACCGGCTGCTGGTCTATCTGACCGGTGGCCTTGCCTATGGCCGGGTGACGTCGTCGCAGAGCCTGACTTATCCTGGGACCGCCTATTCAGGCTCCGACCGCGACCTGCGTGTCGGCTGGGCCGCCGGCGCCGGCATCGAATATGTCCTCACCGACAGGCTCTCGGCCCGGCTCGAATATCTCCATTACAATCTCGGCGCGACCACGGTGGTCGGCTTCCGGTCCGCGCCTTCATGGCGTCAGACCCATGCGCAGCTCGGCCTCGCCGGCCATATCGTGCGGGCTGGCCTGAATTATCGCTTCGGGCCGGCGGCCGCCGCCGGCACCGCCGCGCCCCAGTCCGACTTTACGGTCGAGACCGGCCTGCGCACTTGGTACAGCACTGGCAGCACGCGAAACGACTTGCACATATACGATCGATCCGACCTGGGGTCGCGGCTCGCCTATGGCGGGCTTTCCGGGCTTGCGGCCGAGACGTTCTTCCGCATCGACCACACGCCCAGCGGCTGGTTCATCAAGGGCTTTGCCGGCACCGGCAAGCTCGGCAGCGGCCAGCTCAAGGACGAGGATTTCCCGCCCTTCCAGAATCCCTATTCGGCAACGCTGAGCGATCAGCGCAACGGCCATCTCGGCTATGTCAGCGCCGATATCGGCTACACCTTCCTGCGCGGCTCCAATTATCGGCTCGGCGGCTTCGTCGGCTACCACTATTACGCCGAGCGGACCAATGGGATGGGCTGCGTCTCCATCGCCCTGGACTGGTGCACACCGCCCAATGATCTTGGCCGCACCGTCCAGATGATCTCGCAAAAGAGCCAGTGGCATTCACTGCGGCTCGGCCTCACCGGCGACGTCATGCTCACCGATCGGCTGACGCTGACCGCCGAAGCGGCGTGGCTGGCCTATACCGCGCTCAGCGGAACGGATAGCCACTGGCTCAGGATCGATCAGGTCGATTTCACCGGTCCGACACCACAGGACGGCACCGGCCATTCCGGCATCCAGCTCGAGGCCATCCTCAGCTATCAGGTGACGCGGGCCTTCAGCGTCGGCTTCGGCGCCCGCTATTGGCGCATGGCCACGACAGGCCATGCGCGGTTCGAAAGGAGCACGCCCGATTTCGATCGCGCCGGCTCACAACCACTGGATGTCATGACCGAACGCTATGGCGGCTTCGTGCAGGCGGCAGCTCGGTTCTGATATCGCCATGCGAGGCCGCCGCGCGGCGGGCATGGCCGGAGAGCCCCCTTTACGCTTGTGACAATTCCTCATATTCATGGACTGACGCGAAACCGTCAGGACAAGGATGCCCATGGCCGATGCCACCCCCCTCGCCTCGGCCGAGGCCACACCGCTGCGCCGCCAGCCGAGCCAGAACCGCAGCCGCGAGCGTGTCGAGCGCATGCTGGCGGCGGCGACCGAGCTGATCGCGGCCAAGGGCAGCGACGCCATGCGCATGGGCGAGGTCGCGGAGACCGCGGGCGTCTCGATCGGTTCGCTCTACCAGTATTTTCCAGACAAGGCGGCGATCATCCGCACGCTCGCCGAGCGCTACAATGTCCAGGAGCAGGCCTGCATCAAGACCGAACTGGACAAGGTCCGGACTGTCGCCGGGCTGCGCGCCGCCCTGGCCGGGCTGATCGATACCTATTACGCGCTGTTCCTGGCCGAACCGGTCATGCGCGACATCTGGTCGGGCACCCAGGCCGACAGGACGCTGCAGGACATGGACCTGGCCGAAACCCGCATCCTCGGCGCCATGCTCGCCGAGGCGCTGGCGCGTCTCGACCCCAAGGCCGATCGCGCCGCGCTCGACACGCCGGCCTTCCTCACCATGCATCTTGTCGGCTCCACGGTCCGGCTCGCCATTGGCATGGACCGCGCCGAGGGCGACGCGCTGGTGGAGGCGTTAAAGCAGATGATGCTCAGGGAATTGCTGCCGGTGTGAGACGTCGCCGGCGCTGGATACCAGGCCGCCGCACGTTCAGGCGAGATGTCGCTGCATCGCCGGTGTCTTGGCAAGCTCCGCCCCTTCGCGCGCCAGGATCTTGCTGACCCGCTCGGGCGGAAAGCCGATCGCCACGAAAGTCGGGCCGACATTGGCCACTTCGCGGTATTCGGTGATGAGACCGTCGCGCAGCTTCATCCGGGCGACGCCCTCGAAGCCGACCCGCTTGCCGCCGGCCTCGGGCAGCGTCGAGACATAACTGAAGGTGTAATAGGCGTAGAGCCGCCGGCCATCCGAGACGGGATCGTGCAGGTCCCAGCGGAAATCGCGGGCCGTGCGGTGAAACCAGTCGTCGATCAGTTCGGCGATCCGGGCCCTGCCCTCGAAGGCACCATAGAACAGGTCGTGATAGACCGCGTCCTCGGCGAACAGACGGGCGAAACGCTTGCCGTCGCTTGCCTCCACCGCGGCGCAGAACTCTTTCAGCATGGCCGTCGTGTCCATGGCGTTTCCTCCTCGGCCTGATTTTTCCGCATCAAAGCCCGCATCGCGAGCGTGGTCCACCCGGCCGTTCAGGCCAGGTCCGGCAATTGGTTGGCCATGCGCCATTCATGGAGCAGCGTGCGCCGGGGCCGCGGCAGGCGCCGGTCGGTCAGCCTGACCTGTTCCATCCGCTCGATGCGGAACCGGCGGTAGTCGCCGCGAAGCATGCACCAGGCGACCAGCATCTGGCCGTCGTCGCGATAACCCAAGGCCACGGGATGAATGGTCCGCTCGGTCAATTGCCCTTCGCCGTCGCGATAGCTGAGCTCGACCTGCAATTCGTCGCGCAGCGCCTTGCGCAGGTCGGCGAGCGTATGGTCGGCGGCCTCGGGTGCCCTGCCCGGCACGGCAAACAGCCCGACCGCCTCCATGTCGCCACGCCGGTCCTCCGGCAGCATGGCGGCGATCTTGGCACTGGCATCGCGCGCCGTCTCGGCCATGTCGGCATCCGGGCCATGGATCAGCGAACGCAGGCCGAGAACCAGGGCTTCGACCTCGGCCTCCGAAAACATCAGCGGTGGCATGAAATAATCGGCGCGCAGCTGGAAGCCGAGGCCGGCCGCGCCATCGATCGCCGCGCCGAGCGATTTCAGCGTTTCGATGTCGCGATAGAGCGAGCGGAGCGAAATGCCCATTTCATCGGCCAGCACCTGGCCGGTCGCCGGCCTGCGGCGGCGGCGCAAGGCCTGCATGAGCAGGAGAAGGCGTTCCGACCGCTTGGACATGGTCCCCCCTTCGGGCAGCCTCGGGGGCTCCTGACATTTTTTGACACAGGCCGGCCTTAGCCTGCCGTCATCGCATCATCTGACAAAGGGCGCTCGCCATGACAACCATCGTCACCATCCTGGCCGACGGTTTCGCCGATTGGGAAACCGCCCTGCTCAACGCCGCGGCCCGCAGCTTCTACCGGGCGGACACACGGTTCGTCTCGCCTGGCGGCAAGGCCGTCGTTTCGATGGCCGGCATGACAGTGCAACCCGGCATGGCGGTCGAAGACCTCGACTGCGACAGCCTCGACGCGCTGGTCGTGGCCGGCGGCACGATCTGGCAGTCCGAGCATGCGCCCGACATCTCGGCGGTGCTCCGGCAGGCGCGCGCCAAAGGCAAGCTGGTCGCCGGCATTTGCGACGGTACCCTGCAGCTCGCCAAGGCCGGCCTGCTCGACGACGTTGCCCATACCAGCAATGGCGCCGGCTATCTCGACGCCTCGGGTTATGCCGGCAAGGCCCGCTATCGCGACGTGCCGTTCGCCGTTGCCGACGGCCATATCATCACCGCTCCGGGCACGGCGCCGGTGACCTTCATGGCCGAAGTGATGCGCGCCGTCGGGCTCGGCGACGAAGAACTCGATTCCTACATCGGCATGCATGCCGCCGAGCACCGCAGGGCGGCATGACCAGCCGCGCCGCTAGCGTGTCAGGATGGCCTCGACGACCTCCTGAACGTTGAGCGCCTCGGCAAGCGTCGCGAGATGGTTCGGCTCGCCGCGGGCGAGGCGCGCGACGCCTTCCAGCTGGCGTTTCAGGGCCAGCGGCCGGGCCTGCTCGTTCGGCATGGCGTCGGGCGCGCGCTGCCAGGTGCCGTCGGACAGGCGACGCTCGGCGATCGACCAGTCGCACAGCCTGACCGCACCTTTGTCGCCTTCCAGCGTCCAGATATTGTGATCGTCCTTGGCCGTCGTGCCGACACTGCCGGTCAGCTCGACCGGGATATCGCCGGCGAACAGCCGGGCGCCGATCCGGCGTTCCGACTTGCCCGGCTCGGGGAAGTCCGCGGAGGCGTCGAGCCCGTGCAGGGGGCCGACCAGCCGGCGTGACAGGAACAGGAAATGCGACACGACCTCGCGGGTGAAGCCGCCCTGGGCCGGCCGGTCCAGCCAGCTCGCGGCATCGGCCTGCCAGGAGCGCGGCCAGGTGGCGAAAGCCACCTCGATACCGACCCGCGACACCGCGCCAACCTCGCCCTCCGCGATCCATTTTCGCAGCGACGCGACGGCGGGCGAGGATGCGAAGGGGAAATTGACCGCGCCCCTGGCGCCGGCCTCGGCGACGAAGGCCCTGGAATCGGCGACATCGACGGCCAGCGGCTTCTCGCAGAAGACCGCCTTGCCGGCGGCAAGTGCGGCCCGGGCGTGACCGAGATGGGAGGCTGGGGGCGAGGCAATATAGACGCAGTCGCTGGCCGCCACGATCGCGGCCGCGTCGGCAAGCCGGGGAACCTCGGGCAAGGCAGCCGCGATGCGCTCCAGGGCCGCCGGCGACGGATCCCAGATGCCGCTGACACGAATGAGCTCCGGCGTCTCGGCCAGCATGGCGCGCAGCAGCCGCTCACCCATGATGCCCGCCCCGATGATCCCGATCGATATCCTGCTGTCCGGCATGTCCGTGGCATCCGTTGGTTGTCAGTGGGCCGTCGCGGCGGCGACGTGGCGAACCTGAGCCGCCCGAACGCGATCGGCTCACAGTGTTAGTCGAGCGCAACGGCCGGCGCCAGTTGCCGCCGGTGCGTCGCCGCTTCAGAAAAGCCGCGCGAACAAGACGACCAGCCCCGCGTAAAGGGCGATCACCAGCCCGGTGCCCGCGATATCGCTTCGCCGCCGGTCGCCAGCATCAGGCTGGAGCCACCAGGAGAACCGGCCGCTGACCCAGGGAACCAGGTAGTTGAGCAGGAGAATGCCGGCGACGTTGCCGACGAACAACGCGACCGCGAAAGGCAGGCCCAGGCGTTGCGACAACAGTGGCGTCTGAATGAAATAGCCGAACAGAAACACCACCGGATAGAGCATCAGCAGAACCAGCATGTTCTGCTTCCACATGGCCGGCGGCTTGCCGGCCGGCGACGGAAACCACTGGTCGAAGCCGGTTCGGGCGATGCGGGTGTGGAACTCGACCGTGAAAGGCTTGGCTTCCTCCAGAAGCTTCAGGCGTTCCGGCGAGTCCAGCCAGGCCTGCAGGTGCGCCTCGCTGTCGAAACGGACAATGGCCAGCCAGTGGTCCTGCACGCCCGGCAGCGGCGGTTCGAAACGGTAGCCCTGGAAGCCTGGAGCCTTCGCCTGGACGCCGGCGATTCGCTGCTCCCAGGCGCGATAGGCCGCCTCCGAGCCCGGCTTGATCTGGGTTGCGATGACAGCCGAGACCGGAGCGGGCAGCACGCCCGATCCGCCGTCCGGCACGATATGAACGTCGTCCCGGCCGATCAGCATCGGCTGCGCGCCCGCCACCCGCTCCAGCCGCTCGGCCGAGTTGAGCCAGGCGGTCGCCGCAGCGGTATGGGTGAAGCGTTGCAAGATCACCCAGTCGAGCTGCGCCGGCGGGCTCGGCGGCATGACGGTCTGCTGAATGAAACCGGGGAAGCCGGCGATCGTGTCGCTCATGCCCTTCTGCCAGCGGGCGAATGCGTCTTCCTCGCCGCCGCGCACCCGCGTCTGGGTGACGATGGTAACGCCCCGGTCCGCCGAGGGCGTCGAACTGTCGGTCGTCACGGCGGTCATGGCTGCGGCGACAGGCTGGAGAAGATGCGGTCGGGCGTGAACGGCAGATGCGCGAAACGCACCCCGGTCGCGTCCAGCAGGGCATTCGAGATCGCCGGCGCCACCGGATTGATGGCGCATTCGCCCTGAGCCTTGGCCCCCAGCGGGCCGATCGTATCGAAGGTATCGGCAAAAAGGATCTCGGTGCGCGGCACGTCGGCGAAAGCCGGGATGCGGTAGTTGCGCAGCGCCGGATTGACCATCTTGCCGCCGGCGTCGTGCACCATGTTTTCGGTCAGTGCCCAGCCGAAACCCATGGCGAGCGCGCCGTCGATCTGCCCCCGGCATTGCATGGGATTGATCAGCCGTCCGATATCGGCGGCATGCACGCTGTGCAGGATCCGGATCTCGCCGGTGATGCGATGGACCGCCAGCCGGACGCCCTGCACGTTGAAGGCGACGGTGCGCGGCGAAAGATAGGCCTTGCGCTTGGCTTCGAAGCGATGGCCGGCGGCGCTGCCGGCGGCATGGAGCTCGGCCAGCGCGATGCGCCGGTTGCCGCTGACGACGCTGTCGTCTTCGAGCTTCCAGGCCGAGGCATCGGTTGCGGTATGGCGCGCGGCGAAAGCCAGGATATTGTCGCGCAAGGCGATGGCGGTGAGCTCCACCGCCTGCCCGGCAACCACGGTTCCGGTGCTGGCGAAGGTGCCGCTGTCATAAGGGGTCAGATCGGTATCGGCATTGATGATGGCGATCCGGTCGGCACGCGAGCCGAGCACCGCCGCGGCGATCTGGCGGTGCGAGGTCACCGACCCATTGCCCATCTCGGTCGAGCCGATCGCCAGATGATATTGGCCGGTCGGCAGAAGGCTCATGACGCCGCCCGACCGGTGCTCGGTCGGTGGCCCCGATTCCAGCACCGCGAGCGCGACGCCTGATCCGACCGCCCACTCTTCGCCCGCGGGCGCCGGCGCGCCGCCGCCGTCGTCCAGGCCCTTCTGGACAAGGTCGAGACACTGGTCGAGGCCATAGCTGCCGAAGGCCACGTCGGAGGGATCGCTCCAGACCGACTCGATCCAGTCGTCCGGGCCCACCATGTTCTTGCGGCGGATCACGAAGGGATCGACGCCGATCAGGCGCGCCAGGTCGTCGATGGCACATTCGATGGCGAAGGTGGTCTGCGACGAGCCATAACCGCGAAACCCGCCGGCCGGCACGATATTGGTATAGACCGCATAACCGTCCGCCTTCTTGTTGGCGCAGCGATAGGCGGTCAGCGGACTGCCAAGCGAGGCAGCCAGCGTCTCGCCGCCATGCCCGCCATAAGCGCCGGTGTTCGACACGACGTGGACCTCGAGGGCGGTCAGGCTGCCGTCCTTTTTGGCGCCGAGCTTGACCCGCGTGGTCATCTGGTGACGCGTCGTCGCACCGGTGAACTGCTCCTCGCGGGTGAACTCCCATTTGACCGGCCGGCCGGTCTTCAGCGTGGCGAGCAGGCAGAGGTCTTCCGAGATCATTTCCTGCTTGCCGCCGAAGCCGCCGCCGACACGCTCGGTGAAGACGTGCAGGTTGCGCGGAAACAGGCCGAACAGGTAGCAGAGCTTCTGCTGCACGATGAACGGCGCCTGCGAGCTGGTGCGCACATGCAAGCGCCCGTCTTCGCCGCGCCAGGCGATCGAGCCATGGGTCTCCAGATGGGCGTGCTGCACCCTGGAGGTCGAATAGGTCATCTCATGCACGGTGTCGGCCTCGGCGAAGCCATCCGCCACGCTACCGACCTCGCCATGGATCTCGACATAGATATTGCCGCGCGCCTCGCCGCCCTTCTGGTGCAGGATGGGCGCGTCGGGAGCCATCGCGACGACCGGATCGAAGACCGCGGGAAGCGGTTCATAATCGACCAGAAGCGCCCGGCAGCCGGCCTCCGCCGCGGCTTCGGTCTCGGCGACAACAGCCGCCACGCGCTGGCCGACGAAACGCACGACATTATCGAGAACATAGGTGTCGTCGGGATCGACCAGATGGTCCTCATGGGTCGCCGTGCTGTAGAGCCGGCGCGGCACATCCTCCCAGGTGAACACCTCGACCACCCCAGGCACGGCCAGCGCCGGCGCCCGCTGGATGTCGCGGATGCGGGCATGGGCATGGGGCGAGCGCAGAACCTTCAGGTGCAGCACCTGCTCGACCGCGACATCCATCGTATAGCGCGCGTGGCCGGTGACGATGCCCGGGCCGAACGGATTCCTGAGGCTCGCGCCGCAGGCCTTGCCCGCCACGTCTTCCTCGGCCGAAGCGATGCCGTGGATTGCCTCGTCGATGGCGCGATAACCGGTGCAGCGACAGAGATTGCCTTTCAGCGCGCGCGGCAGGTCGTCCCGTTGCTCATCGTCGAGCGCCGCCGCCGTCATGATCATGCCGGCCGAGCAGAAACCGCACTGGAACGCCTGGGCGTCGAGAAAGGCCTGCTGCATCGGATGCAGCCCGCCGTCGGGCGCCAGGCCCTGGATGGTGGTGACCTGCCGTCCGGCGGCGCGAAAGGCCGGCATCAGGCAGGAATGCACCGGCCGGCCGTCGAGCCAGACCGTGCACGCGCCGCAATCGCCGGCGTCGCAGCCCTTCTTGACGCCGAACACGCCGCGTTCGCGCAGGAAGGTCCTGAGGCATTGGCCGGGGCGCGGCTCGGCGGCAAAATCCTTGGCATCGACCGTGAAGTTCATGCCCGTGCTCCCGGCGCGGCCAGTTCGGCGCGTATCGCTTCGGCGAAATGGTAGGTCAGGTGGCGCTTGTAGGCCGGCGTGCCGTGGACGTCGTCGAAATAGCCATCCGCCGGGATGTGCGCGTCGATCGCCCGGCGCAGCGCCGGCGCATCCGGTGCGCGCTCGAAGCGCAGTTGCACCGGCCGCGGCGTGGCGGCGGTAATGGTCAGCAGCAGGTCGCCGGCGGCGTCGTCGCGGGTGCCGATGACAAGTGCTGCGGAGCGCCCCAGGCGGGTGAGCGAAGCGCGCCGGAAGGCGAAGCGTTTCGACAGGGCCGTGGCCGGGATGTGGATCGCGCGCAGCAATTCGCCGGGGCCGAGAACATTGGCATTGTTGGCGGTGACGAAATCGATCGCCGCCACGCTGCGCGGCGAACCGGTGCGCGGCCAGAGCGTGTAGACCGCCTCCAGCGCCGTGGTCAGCGAGATCATCGCGCCGGCCGGCAGCGACATGCAGATATTGCCGCCGACAGTCGCCTCGTTGGCGATCTTGAACGACATCAGCAAGGCGTGGCTGCATTCGCGCAGAAGCGGCGCGGCAGTCCAGTCCGGCGGCGCGGCGAAACGCTCGAGCTCGCCGATGCGGCAGGTCGCGGCAATGTCGAGGCCGGTGGATGACGCTTCGAGCGACGGCCAGCCGAGGGCTTCGAGGTCGACCAGGGTGTCGACCGCCAGTTGCGGCTCGGAAAACAGCCAGGTGCCGCCGGCAAGCCAGGCATGGCCCGGGCGCCAGCCCGTGACGTCGGCGATCGAGCCGGGCCGCTTGACCTCCGTGATCGTGTTCAGGTCCATCGTGTCTCTTTCGCTCGAAGGCAGCGGGGCGCCGGCCTGAAACATCCATCCTGCCGGCGCCGGGCAGGACAGTATCGACTGCGTGACAGGCGCCGACAGCCGGTGGCCGCGGCGCCCTCGCGAACGCGCCGCTACGGCAACTGGCCGAGCGAAGCCGGACCCGGGCCCGGCGTGATCAGCGTCGGCCATTGTTTCGAGCCGAACGGCACCAGCGGCGGCAGGAACGGCGTCATGCCGCGCTTGCCGGCCTCGGCGACAATGGCGTCGCGGGCATTTCCACCCATCAGTTCGTAGTCCATGACCGCGCTATTGCCGAAGAACAGCGCACCGACGGTGCGGTCGCCGATGATCCGCGTCAGCGATTGCAGCATGTCCTCGGGCGTGGTGGTGAACGAGATCGTTTCGATCAGCATGAGCCGCGAGTTGATCGCCTCGGGCCCGAAAAACTGCGCGAGCACGCTGAACAGGATGTTGTTCTGGCGCGCGACATAGATCGTGTTGCTGGCGGCATAGGCCTTGTCCCAGTCGGCGCCGAGCAAGGTCTTCCATTCGCCGACGACGCCCATCCAATGGGCGACCTGGGTTTCGGCGGCCCAGGCGATGATCTTCTTGAGCCGGGGCCCCTGCTTCTCGGTGAACTCCTTGACCGCCGCGAAGGTGATCACGCCCTTGCTGAAACAGTCGTCGATGAAGGCGATATTGCTCGCCAGGATTTCGCGGCTGACGGGGCGCCAGTCGTCGCGCATGCCGGTCTTGTCGAGCCCGTCGAGGGCTGCCTGCAACTGGGCGCGGAAGGCCGCCATCGGCCCGCGCCAGGACTGCTCCGCCGGCTTGTCGACATGCGGGCCGGCCACCACCGGCAGGACCATGGTGCTGTGGCCGATCGATTTCAGCAGTTGATAGACGACCGGGACCGAAGGCGCCTCGAGCGGCGGCATGCCCGGCCGGTAGAGGATGAAGCGGCCGCCGGCGCCCGAGAACATGGCCAGGATGACTGGATGCTGGGCCAGGATATTGCGGCGGAACACCCGGGACGAGTCGTCATAGAGGCCGAACATGGCCCGGTTCAGGGCCAGCACGTTCTGCCGGGCGGTATCGGCCGGGCCCGGGCCCTCGCCGCCGACGACAATGTTCATGTAGGGCGGCAGTTCGGCGGCGCTCGACCACGAAACCGGGCCCGCCCAAACAGCCAGCGACAACGTCATGCAGCTGACGCTGCGCCAGAATGGGCCGATTGCCATGGATCCCCCGAATGCCCTTCGCCGTCTGCTATTCTGCCGCGCAATTTCTATCACAAGACTGAATCTTCCCTTGGGCAGGGTGGAATATTTCCAAAGAAAAAATTGCGGCGCGAACCGCCTGCGCGAATGCCCCGACCACGCGGTCGATCGCGGTTCCCCTTCGCGGAATTGTTATTCCCACCCACGCCATGGCCGGTTTCGCCGCGCGCGGGTCGGCGCTAACCTGCGCTGACGACGGTTCGACATGCGCAATCGGCAAGCTCCCGCGGAGACGACCCATGGCCATCGTAACGACACCCTGGATTGGTCGCCGCGAGGTGGTGACCGGGCTCGCCGCCGCAGCCACCTCGCTGATCCTGCCGCCTGCCCTGGCGCGGGCGCAGAGCGCCCTGCCGCCGACACCCCGGCAAACCGAAGGCCCGTTCTATCCGACCAACTGGCAGGGCGATGTCGACGCCGATCTGGTCGTGGTGAGGGGCGAGGCCGCCAGAGCCCTCGGGCAGGTCATCCACATCCAAGGCCGCGTGCTCGACCTGTCGGGCCAGCCGGTTGCGGGGGCCGCGGTCGAAATCTGGCAATGCGACAGCCGCGGGATCTATCTCCACCCGCGCGACGAAAGCCGCGACCGGCGACGCGACAGCGGCTTCCAGGGCCGCGGGCGCAGTCTGGCCGATACCGGCGGACGCTATCGTTTCCGCACCATCCGGCCGGTCGCCTACGGCTCGCGCACGCCGCATATCCATTTCAAGGTCGCGCTGCCGGCCGGCCGCAACCTGATTACCCAGATGTATGTCTTCGGCGAGCCGCTGAATGCGCGCGACGGGGTGCTGAACGGCATCCGCGACCCGCGCCAGCGCGACAGCGTGATCGTGCGGCTGGAGCCGGCCAACGGCCTCGAGGCGGGAGCCATGGCCGCGACCTTCGACATCGTCGTCGGCTGACGCGCTCAAGCTCAGTAGCTGCCGCCCCCGCCGCCGCTGCCCGTGGGAATCTCTTGCCGGTCGATCGGCTGGCGTGTGCCGGGCACCGACCTTTGCGGCCGGGGCGTCTCGCGTGGCGCCGCCTGGGGCGAACGGCGCGACCGGACCGTCGGCCGCCGGGCATATTCACGGGGCTTGGCCTCGGCCGCGCGCTGGCGTTCGGCAACTTGAGGTTCGGCAACTTGACGTCCAGCAACCTGGCGACCGGCCAAGTCGACAAGGCCTGATGGGTCTTGGGCGAGGCCTGGAGTGGCGATCGCAAGCGGGGCGACAAATAAGATGGCGAGGGCGAACTTGGTCACCGCACTCCCTCCTTTGACACCTGGCCGGCCCTAACCACCGCCGGCGAAGAAGAAGACGCGCAGCCAGTGCGTATATTCGGATTCGATCACCATCATCGCGACGAAGACCAGCACCAGCACCGGCGGCACCAGGATAGCATAGGACAGGGCCAGCCGCTCCCAGGCCATGTGCATGAAGACCGCGACGATGAGGCCGGCCTTCAGCGTCATGAAGATGAGGATCAGCGTCCAGCGCAGATAGCCCTGAACATGAAAATAATCGACCGCGTAGGAGGCGGCCGAGAGAATGAACAGCCAGCCCCAGACGACCATGTAGAGCTTGATCGGATGCTGCTGGCCTTCGGCATGGCCTGCCGCGGCATCAGCCGGGGTGTCGTGGCCTGTCGTCGCGTGTGCTGTCGCCATGGTCGCTGCTCACCACAGATAGAAGAAGGCGAAGATGAAGACCCAGACGAGGTCGACGAAGTGCCAATAGAGCCCAGTGATCTCGACGATCTCGTAATGGCCCTTGCGGCTGGTGAAAAAGCCGCGGGTGCCGCGGTCGTAGTCGCCGCGCCAGACCTTGCGCGCGACGATCAGCAGGAAGATCACGCCAATGGTCACGTGGGTGCCGTGGAAACCGGTGATCATGAAGAAGCTGGAGCCGAACTGGGCCGCCCCCCACGGGTTCTCCCAGGGCCTGGCGCCTTCCGAGATCAGCTTGGTCCATTCGAAGGCCTGCATGCCGACGAAGGTCGCCCCGAAGATCGCGGTGATCAGCATCAGCACCGCGGTCTTCACGCGGTCGCGGCGATAGCCGAAATTGACCGCCATTGCCATGGTGCCGCTCGATGAGATCAGCACGAAGGTCATGATGGCGATCAGGATCAGCGGCACGTCCTGGCCACCGATATGCAGGGCGAAAACCTCGCTCGGATTGGGCCATGCCACCGTCGTCGACATGCGCGCCGTCATGTAGGACAGCAGGAAGCAGCCGAAGATGAAGGTGTCGCTGAGGAGGAAGATCCACATCATGGCCTTGCCCCAGGAGACGCCCTTGAACGCCCGCTGGTCCGACGACCAGTCGGCGGCAAAGCCGCGCCAGCCCTCGGGCCTGGCAACCGCCCCGGCGGTCGCGGCCGGCTCCATGGTGGTCAGCGTGCTGTCATTCATGCGCCCAGATCCTCTTGAGGTCTGAAATCAGGTTTGCAGTCAGCTCAGCAACGGTCGGCACATCTCGATGAAATCATCGACCCAGCGCATCAGCAGGGCCAGGAGAACCAGCCAGACGACCAGCAGGAAGTGCCAGTAGATGGCGCAGAGATCGACGCTCAGGCGGACACGGCCGGTATCGGCCGTGCGCCATGCCTTGAGCGTGGTGCTGCCGAGCGCCGCCAGCCCGCCGGCGACATGCAGCCCGTGCAGCGCGGTCAGCAGATAGAAGAACGTGTTGGCCGGATTGGTCGCGAGCCAATAGCCGGCCCCGGACAATTGCCGCCAGGCCAGAACCTGGCCGACCAGGAAGCCGAGCGCCGAGACGCCGCCGGTCAGCAAGGCCTGGCGCAGCTCCTTCATGTCGCCGTGGCGCACCGCCAGATGGGCCCAATGCAGCGCCACGCTGGACAGCACGATCAGCCCGGTATTGACCCACAGCACCGGCGGCATCGGCACGGCCCGCCAGTCGGTCGACAGATCGCGGCGCATCAGATAGGCGCTGATCAGCATGGCGAACAAGGCGCCGACCACGGCCAGGAAGATGCCGAGGCCAAGCTTGGCCGCCGGCACCTGCGACGCCTCGGTATGCGGCATGTCGGCAATCGCCCCCTCTTCCAGCCAGGGCTTCGACATCAGCCGCTGGTGCGACAGCCACCAGCCGACGATGACGGCCAGGCCGGCCAGGAAGATGAGGGTGACGCTCACGGGTGGCCCCCTTCGGCCGCCAGGCCGAGCGGCGGGGTGTTCTGCGGGATGAAGTCCTCCGGCGCGCCGGGCACGCTGTAGTCATAGGCCCAGCGATAGACCACCGGCAGCTCCTTGCCCCAATTGCCGTGGCCCGGCGGCGTCTCCGGGGTCTGCCATTCCAGCGTCGTCGCCCGCCAGGGATTGCTGCCGGCCTCTTTGCCCTTGCGCAGGCTCCAGACCATGTTGAACAGGAACACCAGCTGGGCGAAGCCGACGATCAGCGCCATCACCGAGATGAAGGCGTTGAGGGTGTGGGCCGAGTCCGGCACGAAGGACAGCTGGCCGATGTCGTGGTAGCGCCGGGGCATGCCGATCAGCCCGAGATAATGCATCGGGAAGAAGATGGCATAGGCGCCGAGGAAGGTGACCCAGAAGTGGAACTTGCCGAGCCAGTCGTTGAACATCCGGCCGGTGATCTTCGGGTACCAGTGATAGATCGCCCCGAACACCACCATGATCGGCGCCACTCCCATCACCATGTGGAAATGGGCGACGACGAACATGGTGTCCGACAAGGGCACGTCGACCACGACATTGCCGAGGAACAGGCCGGTCAGGCCGCCATTGACGAAGGTGACGATGAAACCCAGCGCGAACAGCATCGGCACGGTCAGATGGATATCGCCGCGCCACAGCGTCAGCACCCAGTTATAGACCTTGATGGCGGTCGGCACGGCGATGATCAGCGTCGTGGTCGCGAAGAAGAAGCCGAAATAGGGATGCATGCCGCTGACATACATGTGGTGCGCCCAGACCACGAAGCTGAGCGCGCCGATGCCGACGATCGCCCAGACCATCATCCGGTAGCCGAAGATGTTCTTGCGGGCATGGGTGCTGATCAGGTCCGACACCATGCCGAAGGCCGGCAGCGCGACGATATAGACTTCCGGATGGCCGAAGAACCAGAACAGGTGCTGGAACAGGATCGGGCTGCCGCCGCGATGGGCCATGCGCTCGCCCATCGAGATCAGCGACGGCATGAAGAAGCTGGTGCCGAGCAGCCGGTCGAACAGCAGCATCACCGAGGCCACGAACAGCGCCGGGAAGGCCAGCAGGGCCATGACGGTGGCGGTGAAGATGCCCCAGACCGTCAGCGGCATGCGCATCAGCGTCATGCCGCGGGCCCGCGCCTGCAGCACGGTGACGACATAGTTCAGCCCGCCCATGGTGAAGCCGATGATGAACAGGATCAGCGAGACGAGCATCAGCACGATGCCCCATTCCTGTCCCGGCGTGCCGGCGGTGATCGCCTGCGGCGGATAGAGCGTCCAGCCGGCGCCGGTCGGCCCGCCCGGCACGAAGAAGCTCGCGGCCAGCACCAGGACCGCCAGCAGATAGATCCAGTAGCTCAGCATGTTGGCGTAAGGGAACACCATGTCCCGGGCGCCGACCATCAAGGGAATGAGGTAGTTGCCGAAGCCGCCGAGGAACAGCGCGGTGAGCAGATAGACCACCATGATCATGCCGTGCATGGTGATGAACTGCAGATACATATTGGCGTCGATGAACGAGAACAGGCCGGGAAAGCCGAGCTGCAGGCGCATCAGCCAGGACAACACCAGCGCCACCATGCCGATCGCCAGCGCGGTCAGCGAATATTGGATCGCAATGACCTTGGCGTCCTGCGAGAAGACGTATTTCGTTATCCAGCTATGCGGATGGTAGAGGTCGACCTCGGGAACTTCGGCCGCCGGAACGGCGCCAGCCGGGCCATCGCCCATCGGTATGTCGGTCATCGCCATGCGCTCCGCTTTTGCTGCGCGCCCGGCTTTTTTCGCGACGAGGCCGGGCTTCAATCTCCCCATGCACTGCCTGTTCGACGCCGATCCCCCGGGGGCTCACCGGCCCGGGCGCGCGCGCTCCTGGTCCGGCTGGCGTTCGGCCGCGGCGGTTCTCGACCGCGCGGACATTTCGGCAAAGGTCTTCTGCTGGGCGAGCCAGGCGTTGTAGGCCTGGGCGCTCTCGACGATCACCTTGCCGCGCATCTGCGAATGGGCAAGGCCGCAAAGCTCGGCGCACAGCACGTCGAACTCGCCCGCACGTATCGGGGTGAACCAGAAATAGGTCACCGAGCCGGGCACCATGTCCATCTTGGCGCGGAACTCCGGCACGTAGAAATTATGCAGGACGTCGACCGAGCGCAGCAGGACCTTGATCGGCCGGCCGATCTGGAAATGCAGGTCGCCGCCGTCGATGATGACGTCGTCCTTGCCGTTCGGGTCGTTCGGGTTCAGCCCGAGCGGATTTTCCGCGCTGATATACTGGACATCGGACGTGCCGAGCCGGCCGTCGGCGCCGGGCAGGCGATAGCTCCAGCGCCATTGCTGGCCCATCACCTCGACCTGGGCGGCGCCGGCCGGCACCGTGATGAACTGGTGCCAGACGAACAGGCCGGGAACCAGCATGGCGGTGACGCCGATCGCGGTTGCCACCGTCAGCCAGCTTTCGAGCTTGCGGTTTTCCGGTTCGTAGTCGGCCTTGCGGCCTTCGACATGGCGGAAGCGGAAGATGCAATAGGCCATGAAGGCCACGACCGCGAAGAACACCGCACCGGTGATCCAGAAGGTCGCGGTCAGGGTGTGGTCGATATAGCTCCAGTTGGACGCAATCGGTGTCCACCACCACGGACTGACGATGTGGAACAGCACCGAGCCAACGGCCACGAGCAGCAGAATGATCGCAGTAGGCATCGCCCATCCATCCTTGGCCAGAGGCTGCGGATTTCATTTTCAAGGACGTCATGCACATCTGCAGCGATGGCGGACTTCGCACCGACCGTCGTCGTGCCCCTGTCTCCGCCCGCCTAGCCGGCCGTGACCTCAAGATTGACGCAAAAAAGGCCTTCTCACCGCCAGCGTCATCGAGCGCAGCTCAGGGTCTCGGATGATGAGGCCGGCCCGGCCGAATTGTCAATCGATTCCGTTGTCTTAGCGGCAACTTGCTGCATTGCGCCCGGTTCCACCACGAATACTTGTGAAAAGGATCGCAAGAGGCGTGGCGACCATTTTTGCAACTGCGAATTTAGTGCCAGGGCCTCGCTGCGCTGCGGCAAGCAGGCCCTGTCCCAAAAGCCCGTCGATCGGTGCCTCAGCCGGCGCCCCGTGCCGCGTCGGCGGCGATCTCCTCGAACAGCCAGTCGCGAAAGGCGCCCGAGGCTGGCCGCACCGGCCCCGGCGGCAGGACGAGCCAGAAGTCGTGGCCGGTCGGCACGGTCCCCGGGACGATCTGCACGAGGCGGCGGCGGCGCACCTCGTCGGCCACATAGATCGGCGAGACGATGACGACGCCAAGTCCTTCGATCGCCGCCTGGATCGCCAGCGAGGTGCTCTCGAACATCAGCGGCGCGCCCGGCAGCGCAATTCCCGTGGCGGCGCTCCAGATCGCCCAGTCGTCCGGCCGAGCCCGGCTGCCGAGCAAGGTCAATCCACCGAAACCCTGCTTCCTGGCAACCCGCGCCGGTCCCGGCGCGCCGAAAGCCGCGGCCATAGCCGCCTGCAGCCGCACGGCCGTCGGCGTCGGCGGCGTCTCGGCCGCGCGGATCGCCACATCGACCTTGTCACGGGCGAAATCCACCGGCTCGACGGATGTGGTCAGTTCCACCTCCTGGCCGGGATGGCGCGCGCGAAAGTGCGGCAGGCGCGGGATCAGCCAGCGCATCCCCCAGGTCGTGTAGGCGCGCACCCGCAGCGGCCGCGCCGCGCGCGTGTCGAGCCTGGCGGTCGCCTCGTCGATGGCGCGAAAGGCGACACCGAGCGAGGCGGCGTAGCCGCGGCCCAGCTCGGTCAACCGCACGGCATTGGCGCCGCGGGCGATCAGGGCGACGCCGAGCTGGTCCTCCAAGCCGCGGATCCGCTTGCTGATGGCCGGCTGAGTGACGTTCAGCCGGCCGGCCGCCGCCGCCAGGCTGCCGGTTTCGGCGACCAGGGCGAAGGCATAGAGGCTGACCAGGGGCGGCGGTGTTTCGGACATGCCGCAGCCTAACCTGGAGTTGGCCTACCCCACAAATTCCTCGCCTGACAGCAGCGCCGAGACGTGGACAACTCCGGCGCAGCGGGACGGCCGAAACCATCCCGATCGTGCCGCCGGCCTTGCCGGCCGGCCCAGGACATCGGGGAAATGCCAAGCGCCATGTCAATCCACACACCCATTGCCGCGCCGGCGCTGAACGCGCCCTGGCCGCTGCGCGACAAGATCGCCTTCGCCGGGATCGGCACGACCGCCTATGGCAACTTCCCGGACACCGACAGCTACGGTCTCGGCTGCGAGGCGTTGAACGGCGCGCTCGATGACGCCGGGCTGAAGCCCTCCGACATCGACGGGCTCATCGTCAACCGCATTCCGTCCTACGAGCGGTTCGCCGAGATCATGGGCATCGACCCGCAATATTGCCTGATGACCGAGGCGCCCGGGCGCTTCGCCTCGGTGTCGCTGGCGCTCGCAGCGCAGGCGATCGCGACCGGCGCCGCCAAACATGTGGCGCTCGTCTATGGCAATAACGGCCGTTCCGTGCGCATGCAATATGGCGGCGGCGACAGCCAGTGGGCGCCCTGGGGCATGACCAGCCCGGGCGCCATCCACGCCATGATGTGGCGTCGGCACATGCATCAGTTCGGCACGACCCATGCCGATCTCGGCGCGGTCTCGACCGCCTTCCGCCATCACGCCTGCCTCAATCCGGATGCGGTCATGCACGGCCGGCCGATGACCACGGCCGATCACGCCGAGGCGCGGCCGATCTGCGAGCCGCTCAAGCTGCTGGACTATTGCCTGATCAATGATGGTGCCGTCGCCTGGATCGTCAC
Source organism: Phreatobacter stygius (assembly GCF_005144885.1). Lineage (NCBI taxonomy): Bacteria > Pseudomonadati > Pseudomonadota > Alphaproteobacteria > Hyphomicrobiales > Phreatobacteraceae > Phreatobacter > Phreatobacter stygius. Next base: position 5,491,944 of record NZ_CP039690.1, on the reverse strand, counting down.
CAGCGCCGAGCGCGCGAGGGACCTGAAACGCCCGCCGGTGCTGCTTTCCGGTTACACCCGCCAGGATGCCTTCCACTATGGCAGCAGCCCGGCGGATGATTTCTGGTACGGCAATCTCAGCGCCTGCCGCAGCGTCTATGACCGCGCCGGGATCGGCCGCGACGACCTGTCGGGGCTCGGCATCTACGACAATTTCTCGCCGACCGTACTGTTCAGCCTGGAGGGCCTGGGCTTCTGCGCGCAGGGGGAAGGCGGCGAATTCGTCAAGGACGGCACGCTGCAGCTCGGCCGCGGCCGCTGGCCGACCAACACCTCGGGCGGCCATCTGTCGGACAGCTACATGCAGGGGTGGGGGATCATCGCCGAATGCGTCCGGCAGCTCCGCCACGACTGCGACGCCCGGCAGATCCCGGACGCCCAGGCGCTGCAATATATCTGCGCTACCAATATCGCCCAAAGCCTGATCCTGCGGAGGGCCGCATGAGCCTCGCCACCCGCCCAAGACCCGTCGTCGACGTCTGGAGCCGGCCGTTCTGGGAGGCCTGCCGGGAACACAAGCTGATCCTGCAGCGCTGCCGCGCCACCGGCCAATGTTTCTTCCCGCCGGCGCCGGTCTCGCCCTTCACCGGCAAGCCCGCCTGGGACTGGGTCACCGCCTCGGGCCAGGGCGAGCTCTGGTCCTTCGTTGTGTTCCATCAGAGCTATTTCGAGGGAATGAAGGACGAGATGCCTTACCCCGTCGCCATGGTGAAGCTCGACGAGGGGCCATATCTCTTGACCAACCTCGCCGGCATCGATGCCGCGGACGCGACCATCGGCATGCGGCTTGCCGTCGGCTTTCCCGGCGGCCCCGACGGCTTCGTGCTGCCGCAGTTCGGCCCGGCGGAGCAGGCGTCATGACCGGCCCCGTCGCCGTCACCCGTCACGTCGGCTGGGCGGAGCTGCGCCTCGACCGCGCGGACAAGCGCAACGCCGTGGACCGGGCAGCCCGCCGGGCCCTGCTGCAGGCCTTCGACGCATTGCGCGGCGAAGCCAAGTCCATCGTCCTGACCGGCACGGGCACAAGCTTCTGTGCCGGCATGGACCTGAAGGAACACGAGCTCGATCGCCAGCAGGGCATCGAAGGTGCCGGCGCGGAATGGATCGCCGTCAACCTGGCGATCCGCGCCCATCCCGCCATCTTCATCGCCGCGGTCAACGGCCTGGCGCTCGGCGGCGGCGCGACGCTGATCAATGTCTGCGACCTGGCGATCGCCAGCACGGCTGCGTCGATCGGCTGCCCGGAAATGGGCTTCGCCACCTATCCCGGCATGGCGGGTCCGGCCATCCAGCTGGCCGGCATGACGCGCAAGCGGGCCGCCTGGCTGGTGCTGACCACCAACCGCATCGACGGCGCGACCGCCGAACGCTGGGGCATGGTGAACGCCTCTGTCGAACCAGATCAGCTTCTGCCGCGCGCCCGTGAACTGGCCGCCCAGATCGCCGGTTTCGACGCCGTCGCGCTGGCCGAAAGCAAGAAGGCGCTGGACCGCATTCCGGCTGAGATCACCGGCTGGCAACAGGCCATGGATCACGGCCAGCGGGTCAACGAGATCATCCGCGCGAACACCACGGCACAGGCCGAGGGCGGCGCGCGCTTCGCCGCCGGCCGGAAAAACCCCGGCCAGGGGGTTTGACCATGACCGCCCCGCTTGCCGGCCTCACGGTCCTGGATCTCGGCGCGCTCTGCGCGCAGCCACCGCATGCCCTCGCCGTTTCGATGGCCGCCAAGCTCTGCGCCGGTTTCGGTGCGATCGTGGTCCGGCCAGTCCCGGAGGCCGGCGAGCCCTTCGCAACCATGCCGCCGCTGCTGCCGGCCGGCGGCTCGGCGCTGGATCGTTTCCTCAATGCGGACAAGCGCGCGGGCGGCACCGATGGCTGCTTCGCCGCGGTCATTGGCGACACGACCGCGCTTTCCCGTCATGCCGCCGGCATTGCCGTCAAGGTGCGGGTCTCGGTGTTCGGTCCCGGCGAGGATCCGCCGATGAGCGAACTCGGCCTGCAGGCGCTCTCCGGACTGCTCGACATCGTCGGCCAGGGAGCGGGCATACCGACCCGCCTGCCCGGCCACCAGGCCGCTTATGCCGCCGGTCTTGCCGCCTGCACCGGCCTGTTGGCGGCGCTCAAGGCGGGCGGCGCCGAAATCGTCGACGTCTCGCTGTTCGACGTCTCGGCCTGGCTCAACTGGAAGGTCGCGGCGCGCGTCGCGGTGCTCGGCGAGACCGGCCGCCCCGGGCCGAGCGACTGGCTGACATTGCCGGCCAGGGACGGCCACATTGCGCTGGTCTATCAGGACAAGGACTGGCCGGCGCTCTGCGCGATGATCGGCGACCCGCGCCTCCTGGGCGACGACTTGACGACCGCCGCGGGCCGGCGCGCCGGCCGTGATCGCGTCACGGCGATCCTCGGTCCCTGGTTCGCCGCGCGGACCCGGGCCGAGATCGGCGCCGCGGCCGAGGCCCGGCGCCTGCCGATCGGGCCGGTGCTGTGGCCAGCCGAATTGCTGCATGACCGGCAGCACCAGGCGCGCGGTTTCCTCGCCGCGGACGGCACGCCGCTGATGCCGTTGCGCGCCGATGGACAGCGAATTGCGCGGGAGTTCGATCATGCCGCCTGAAACCGCCCTGCCGCTGGCCGGCATCCGCGTGGTCGATCTCGGCTGGATCACCGCCGGGGCCGGCACTTCGGCTTTGCTGCTCGATCTCGGCGCCGAGGTGACCAAGGTCGAAGGCCCGGGCGCCGTCGACCCGTTCCGCCTCTGGGACGAGCCGGGGCCGGACACCGACTGGTGGAACCGCTCGCCCTTCTTCGCCTTCACCAATCGCGGCAAGCGCTCGCTTTGCCTCGACCTCAAGGATCCGGACGGCCAGCAGGCTCTGTTCCGCTTGCTCGAACAGGCCGATGTCCTGGTGGAGAATTACCGGCGCGGCGTGCTCGTTCAACTGGGGCTCGATGCCGCCGGCCTGCGCCGCCGGTTTCCGCGGCTGGTGATCGCCAGCATCTCGAGCCAGGGCGAGGACGGCCCGGAGCGCGACATGATTTCTTTCGGCTCGACGCTGGAGGCAACCGCCGGTCTCGCGGCCTTGACCGGAGCCGGCCAAGCGCCGGTCGTCACCGGCCGGGACATGAATTATCCCGACCAGGTCGTCTGTCTTTTCGCTGCCGGCGCCATCGTCGCGGCGCTGATCGAACGGGACCGGACCGGCCAGGGCAGCCATCTTGATCTGTCGCAGCGCGAGCTGACGACATTTCTGATCGGCGAGGAACTGATCGCCGCTGCCGCCGGCGCCGCCTCGCCGCGGTTCGGCAATGCCAATCCCGCCGAGCCGGCGGAGCGGCTGGTCCGCGACACGCAAGGCTGGCAGGCCGAATGGCCCGGCGGCCAGGCCCCGGTGCGCGACGGCCGGGCGCTGGTCGCATCGAGCGAGTTCGGGCGCGGCACCGCCATGCTGCACGATCCGGACGGGCGCCCCGTGAAGGGCATTCCTTTTCGCCTCGCCAATCGCCGGCTGTCGGTCAAGGGCGCTTGCCACAAGCTCGGCGCCGACAACCGCGCCGTGCTGGCGGAGGCCGGACTGACCGATCGGCACATCACCATGCTGGAGGACAAGGGCGCGCTTGCAACCGCGCCGCGTCGCATCGCAGCCCGCTGAGGCGGAACCGCGCCAAGATCAGTTCAGCGCGACAAACACGAGGACGGCGCCTCCACGAGAGGCCCGCGACAGGGAGGAATACGCCATGAGGACAGCCCGATACTGGCAGGCAACCGGCATCACGATGCTGGGCTTGATGCTGCTTTCGCTCGCAGCGAGCCTGCCGGCCCGCGCCGCCTTTCCGGACCGCGCCTTGCGCATCGTCGTCGGCTTTGCCCCCGGCGGCTCGACCGACATCATCGCGCGCCTGGTGGCTGACGGCCTGAGCACCCGGCTCGGCCAGCCGGTCGTGGTCGAGAACCGCGGCGGCGCCGGTGGCGTGCTGGCCGCCCAGCTCGTCGCCCAGCAGCCGGCCGACGGCTATACCTTGATGCTTCATACCGACGGGTTGAATCAGGCCGCCGCCGTCGGCACGGCCATGGTCTTCGACCCGGTCGATGCCTTCGCACCGGTCGGGCTTGCCGCCAAAAGCTCGCTGGTTCTGGTGGTGCACCCGTCCATTCCCGCGCAGAACCTCAACGAGTTCCTCGCCTATGCCCGCAAGTCGCCGCACCCGCTGCGCTTCGGGTCGCCCGGATCCGGCCTCTCGGGGCAGCTCTTTGCGCAAGGCCTGGGCATTCCGATCGAGGAGGTGCGCTACCGCGGCACCTCGGCCGTGCTGAACGACCTGCTGGCGGCGCGGATCGACGCCTATACCATCGCCTTTCCCGGCATTCTCTCCTATGTCCAGGCGGGCGCCCTGCGGGCACTGGCGATCGCTTCCGCCGAGCGCAGCCGCGTCATGCCGGATCTGCCGACCGGCCCCGAGCAGGGATTTCCCGAAGTCATCGCGACCGGCTGGTTCGGCATCGTCGTCAAGGCGGGAACCCCGCCCGAGGTGATCGCCAAGCTGCACCGGGCGCTGAACGAGACGCTCGACGACGCCGTGGTGCGGCGGCGCATCGGCGAAATCGGGCTGGACATCGCGCCGAGCGCCAAACCCGAGGATTTCGGCCAGTTGATCCGCGACGACCGTGTGGTCTGGGAGCGCGTGGCGACGCGCGGCAACCTGCGGCAGTGAGCCGTCGGCAGCGGACCATGCGGCGGCGCCGACCTCGCACCGCCGTGCCGGCCCGGCTGCAACCGCGCAAACTGGCCGGCTCCGTTTCCGGACGCCCGGTCAAGCGCTCCGGACGCCGGGGCTAACGCCTGGCGGCGGCGCGCGGCTAACAGCGGGCCAGGGCTCGGCAAATGGCCGAACGCCAGTCCCCTGGAGGTCCGCCATGGACGGCATTCTTCACACCAATCCCTATCTCGACGGTAATTTCGCGCCCGTGCGATCCGAAGACGATTTCGCCTTGGCGGTCACCGGCGAGATCCCTCGGGAACTCCAGGGAACGCTCTACCGCATCGGTCCCAATCCGCAATTCGCGCCGATCGGTCCCGACTATCGCTGGTTCACCGGCGACGGCATGGTCCATGCGTTCCGCATCGAAGACGGCCGGGTGACCTGCCGCAACCGCTATGTGCGGACGCCGAAGTGGCAATTGGAACATGGTGCCGGGCGCGCGCTGTTCGCCGGCTTCAATCCGCGGCTCAACGATCCCCTGGCGCAGGGCCGGGACGCCGGCATCCGCGCCGCGCCGACACTGCCGGCGCCTCTCCTCGCCCGCGCGACCCAGCAGATGATCGCCGCCTGCCTCGGTCCGGCGCGCGACGGCATGGCCGACGCCCGGCCGCAGATCGAGGCGACGCTGATAGCGCGGGCCAGGCGCCATATCGACGCCAACCTGATGGATCCGGATCTTTCGTCGGCGCGGCTCGCCACGGCGCTCGGCCTGTCGCGATCGGCGCTCTACCAGCTGTTCACGCCCCATAACGGCGTCGCACGTTACATCCAGGGCCGCCGCCTCGGGCGCATCCATGCCATGCTGGCCGACCCCGCCGAGCACCGCCGCGTCGCCGACATCGCTCATGACCATGGCATGGCCAGCGAAGCCCATTTCAGCCGGGCCTTCCGCAAGCGGTTCGGTTACGCGCCCCGGGAGATCCGCGGCATCGGGCTCACGACACCGGTGCGCGGCGCGCCGGCCGCCAGGGCACCAGGGGCTGTCACGGAACGCCTCGCCTTCCCGGTCTGGCTGCAGCAATTGCGCGACTAGATCTCGACCAAGTCGGACGCCAGTGTACTCTGCGCCCCTCGCAATCATGCGTGGGCAGGTCACGCCACATGAGGCGCAACGCGATAAGAAGCCGGCTCGGACCACAACCCTCTGTCCCTGATCCGCGGCGTCATCTGCTGGAGGCCGTGCTCGCCTTCGCGCGTGCGGCGCAATCGTCGCCGGGCGTCCAGCGGATCGCCCTCCTCGGGTCGCTGACCACCGACAAGCCCGTACCGAAGGATGCCGACGTGCTCGTCACCATCGAGGCCGCCATGGATCTTTCGGGCCTCGCCCGCCTGGGCCGGCGCCTCAAAGGCACGGCGCAGACGATCAACCTGGGTGCCGACATCTTCCTTGCCGACCGGGCGGACCGCTACCTTGGGCGCATCTGCCACTATCGGGAGTGCCACACTCGCGTCGCCTGCCGGGCGTCCCATTGCGGCCAGCGGCAGCACCTGAACGACGACCTCCAGATCATCACGCTGAGCCCCGCGCTCATCAGCGCTCCGCCTGTCGATCTGTGGCCGCGCATCGTCAGGCGCGGTGCCGTGCCGGCCGACACCGAGGCACTGTTGCTGGCGAAGCTGGAAATGGACGAGACGCTTCGCGATGGCAAGCGAGCGCCGGATATGTCCTGACGATCCGGTCGAGATCGGCAGTCATCCGTCGTCGCCGTGGTTCGTGTCGCGCAGCCGTGACGCGCGAGGAAACAAGGTAGAACTGGCCGATCCATTTCACTGGCCAATTCGGCATCGTCTACACAAGATTCCAAATCTCTGCGATCATGTGCACGCGCCTCGAGAACTCGGGCGCCTGCGACAGGTCGGAGGAAACGACCATGGTTGACCAACAATATGCGCCCTACGCTGCCCTTCTGCTGCGCGTGAGCATGGGCATTTTGTTTATCCTGCACGGCCTTTACCTCAAGGTCTTCGTATTCTCGATGGCGGGGGCCTCGGGTTACTTCGGCTCGCTCGGCCTGCCGGGATGGTTCGCATGGGTCGTCATGATCTATGAGACAATCGGCGGGATCATGTTGATCCTTGGCATATATGCGCGCCCTGTTGCCGTCTTTCTCGGCGTACACCTTCTGGCCGCCGCCTATCTCGGCCACGGCAATGCCGGTTGGCAGTTTACAAATCGGGGGGGAGGCTATGAGTTCCCGGTATTCTGGGCGATCGCCTGCTTTGCGCTTGCCCTTCTCGGCGACGGCATTCATGCAATGAAACGTTCGGTGATGCCGCAATCGAATTGATGCCTTCGAGCGCAGGTCGAGCGAACGTTGCTGCATTTCCCGCCGGCTGACGGGGTACCGCGCCGGAGCGCCCATTCGCGCAAGACGACGACGCGGGTGAAGCCTGCCCTCATTGCCAGCCCTTAGTGTGGCCTAAGCCCTTGCCCTGATCTCCGAGATCGTCTGCGCGATCAGCTTCGCCACCGCCCTGCGGTCCGCCTCGCTGACATAGCGGCCGGCCAGGGTCTCGAAGGTCAGGCGCTCAGTGACTTCGAGGGCGGCGACCGCAAGCGCGCGATCGGATGTCGCGACGGCCTCGGCGAATTGGCGGAAGGCCACCGCGACGGCGACGGCAACCGTCTGGCCGCTGTCAAAATGGGGTCGGTTTCGCTGCATGGGTCGAACTGCCTTCGCCGGGTCGCGGGAGCGCCATTACAGCCTGGTCATTCCATCAAAAATCAGGCCGCACGCGCGATCGACGGTTTTGACATGGCAGAGGGGAGGACCAACCGCAAGCAGCGGCCTGAGCCGAACCGGCATGATCACGTTTCGGATCGAACCCGATCCGAAACAGCAACGGCGGAGCCAAAGGCCCCGCCGAACTCATCCCCGATTGAAGCTCTTGCGCAATTGAAGCACGCGCGCCGTCAGGCGCGGGTACGCCTGTAACGCCGACGCCGTGTCGCACGGCGCGTGCCGCGCACCACGCTCGGTCCAGTCACGGCACCGGCGACACCGCCGACGACCGCGCCGACCGGACCGGCAACCACCGCGCCGGTACCAGCGCCGACGGCGGCGCCACCGATACGCTGCTCGGTGGTCGTCGTGCCTGCGCAGGCCGCCAAGGGAACGGCGATCGCGCCTAGAATCAGAGCTCGACGATGCATGGTCAGCCTCCGTTGTGTGAGAGCAATCCGGTATTCTCAATGGAATCCCAGATCAGGAACGCGTCGACAACTCACTAAGTTCCTGCGACCTCGGGATATTTCGACCGGCAGGACCGGCGCTTGCGGCCTGTCGTCATGACAACAACAAAAGCCGGGCCGCCAGGAGCGCCATGGAATCGGCCCGGCACTATCAGGCGGTCCTCCCTATCGCCTGGAACCGCGCGCCACAACAACCGCCGATTGGGCGCCAAAGCGGAAATGCAGATGTTGCAATTGAAGACTTCTCGACGCGGCCCGTTGGGTCGAGAATGCTATGGTTGCGGGCGATGGCGGGAATTTTCGCCTGCGTGAATGGGAGACGGGAGATGAACAGGCCTGTTGTCGGCGTCATCGGGAATTCGCATCTCGTCGACAATCGTTTCGTCGTGCAGCACGTCGGAGAGCGCAATCTGCGCGCGGTCACCGAGGTCGCCAAAGCCTTGCCGCTGATGTTCGCCGGGGCGCCAGACATCACCGATATCGGCGCATTGCTCGAGGTGGTCGACGGGATCTTGCTGACCGGCGCGCGCGCCAATGTTCACCCGGCCCATTTCCGCACCGAACCGGATCCGCGGCACGAGCCCTATGACAATGCCCGCGACGCCATGGCGCTGGCACTGACCGAGATCTGCGTCGCCGAGGGCATCCCGATCTTCGGCATCTGTCGCGGCTTTCAGGAGATGAACGTCGCCTTCGGCGGTTCGTTGCATCCGGAGATCCGCGACCTGCCCGGCCGCATGAACCATCGCATGCCGCGGCTGGAGACCGGCGAAGTTCATCCGGATCCCGCCGTGGTCTTTGCCGATCGCCATGATGTCCGTCTGGTCCCCGGCGGCGTCTTCGCGCGGCTCTTCGGCCGGGAGACGATCCGCGTCAACTCGCTGCATGGCCAGGGCATTCTCGAACCCGGCGAGCGGGTCGTGATCGAGGGCGTGGCCGAAGACGGCACCGCCGAGGCGATCCGCATTGCCGATGCGCCGGGCTTTGCGCTCGGCGTGCAATGGCACGCGGAATATGATCCGCAATGCAACCCGGTGAACCGCGCGCTGTTCGAGGCCTTCGGCGAGGCGCTGGCGGCCCGCAAGCAGCCGGCGGCGCGGCGGGTCCGCCCGGCATGGGCGAAGCCGGCGAGCGTCGGCTGAGGCCTGCGCCTGCGCCCAGGCCAAAGGCTGCATGACCGCCGCTGACCGGCGGTGCGTCAGGCCAGTTCGGCAAGCAGGTTGTGGTCGCCCGAGAAGCGCAGGAAATGCAAGAGGTCGGACAGGCCCTCGCCGAGCAGCGTCACATGGGCGCGCATCAGCTGGCTCGCCTGGGCACCGTCGCCGCGCAGGATCGCCTCCATCACCTGGCCATGCTCGGGAATCGACGACTGCATGCGGCCCGGCTGATAGGTGATGGTGCGCCGGTAGGGCGAGATCTTGAGCGTGAGCCGCCGCAGCTCCTCCTGCAGGATACGGTTGTGGCTCGCCGCCGCGATGGTCTCGTGGAACACCAGATTGGCCTCGTAGAAGCCCTCGACATCCTCGGCGTCGGCAGCCCTGGCACAGGCCGCGTGGGCGGCCTGCAGCCGCTGGCGCTGGTCCGGCTGGATGCGCCGGGCGGCCTGGGCCGAGGCCAGGCCCTCCAGTTCGGCGACGATGGAGAAGGCGTCCAGCAGGTCGGCGAGCGAGAGCTGGGCGACCTGCAGGCCCTGGCGGCCGCGCGAAATGACCAGGCCGCTGGCGGCCAGCCGCTGCAGCGCCTCGCGCACCGGCGTGCGCGACATGCCGAACTGCTCGGCGAGCTGGCGCTCGTCGAGCTTGTCGCCGGGACGCCTGAGGCCTTTGAGGATTTCCTCCTCGAGCCGGTGGACGACCTCGGCCGAAAGCGATTCCGGTTCCTCAGACGCCATGACCGTTCCGATTTTCCGCTGCACGCCGAGACGGGGCTTCATCGGCTGTCCGAAGAGTAAAACCTGTTCGCGATCGATTCCGCGAGCGCCACAAGGCCGTACAGCAACAGTCCGCAAACGCAAAGCACCACGATGGCCGCCATCGAGACCTCGGTATCGGCCCGCGCGGTGGCGAAGATGATGAGATAGCCAAGGCCGGCCTGGGCGGTGATGAACTCGCCGATGATCACGCCGATGATGGCGAGCGTGACCGCGATCTTGGCGCCGGAGAAGATATGCGGCAGCGCGGAAGGGAAGCGCACGCTGGTGAACACCTGCCATTCGGTGGCGGTGAGCGACCGGCAGAGCCTGAGCATGCCCTTGTCGACGCTCAAGAATCCCGCCGTGGTGGCGATCACGACAGGAAAGAAGGCGATGAACACCGAGAAGGCGATGCGCGACTGCGAGCCGATGCCGAGCCAGATGATGAACAGGGGCGCCAGCGCGATCTTGGGGATCAGCTGGAAAAAGATCAGGTTCGGATAAAGCGCCTCATGGGCCACCCGCGAATAGGTGATGATGATGGCGAGCACGATGCCGAGCACCAGGGCGAGCAGGAAGCCGGCAGCCGATTCCAGTGTGGTCGGGACCGCGTGCATCAACAGGATGTCGTAGCGGGCGACGATGTAGCGGGCGATCGAGATCGGCGACGGCAGGATCACCGAGGGGATGTTGCCAATGGTGACATAGAGCTGCCAGGCGGCGAGCACGATGAAGGCGAGGCCCAGCGGCAGCAGGATGCTGCGCAGGCCGGCGACGGTCTGGCCGGCATGGGCGCTGGGGATGACGGCACCGGTCTCCGTGCCGATGGTGGCGGTGGCCATGGTGGACCTCACTCGATGACGGCCGAGCCGGAAGCCGGACTCGCAGTTGAAGATTTGACCAATGCAGGCGGATGACCGTGGGCGGCCTCGATGGTCAGGCGCAATTGCCGGCAGACTTGAGCGAATTCCTGCGTCTCCTCGATCTCGAAGCGGCGCGGACGGGGAAACGGCATCTTCATGTCGAGAATGATGGTCGAGGGACGGCCGCCCATCACCACCACCCGGTCGGACAGGAAGGCCGCCTCGCGGATCGAATGGGTGACGAAGATGACGGTCTTCTTATAGGTCTCCAGGATCTCCGACAGCGCCACGTTCATCTGGTCGCGGGTGATGGCGTCGAGAGCGCTGAACGGCTCGTCCATCAGGAGAATGTCGGGGTCGTGGATCAGCGCCCGGCAAATGGCGACGCGCTGGCGCATGCCGCCCGACAGTTCCGCCGGCTTCTTGTGCTCGAAACCGGTCAGCCCGACCATGGCGATCAGTTCACGCGCCCTCTCCCGGTATTTCTCCATCGGCAGCTTCAGGATCTGGATGGGAAACAGCACGTTTTCCAGCGTGCTCTTCCAGGGCAGCAAGGTGGCGTCTTGGAAGATGATGCCGATGTCGCGGCGCGGATTGACGACGGCCGAGCCGTGCAGGCTGATCGACCCGGCCGTCGGCTTTTCCAGGCCGGCGATCATCATCAACAGCGTGCTCTTGCCGCAGCCCGAGGGCCCGAGCAGCGAGACGAACTCGCCCCGGGCGACATCGACCGAGGCCGAGGCCACGGCCTGGATCGGCGACTGGCGGGTGAAATAGGTCTTCTGCACCCCGCTGACGGAAACAAGGGGCTCCTGTGGCGGCATGAGCTCCGCTTTCGTTGCCAAGGCCAACATTGCGTTCTTCCCTTCTGGCACGTCTTGCGCGTGGTCAGCCGACATATTTGCGGTAGGCCGCGGCGGTCCGCTCGGCGGTTGCGAGCTCGGCCGCGGTCAGCTTGATCTTGCCGGCGAAGGCGTTGGTGAACAGGGCGCCGAGATCGGGCCGCGTGGCGCCCTCGCCGGCGGCATATTTCAGCACGAGATCGGCCATGGTCGCGACCTTCTGCGGGTCGGCAAACCCGAGCCCCTTGTCCTTCACCTCCGGCACCAGGTTGGTCAGATTGGTGAGGCCGAGGCCGATGCGGGAATAGTCCTTGCCGGTGGCGGAGATCGCCACCTCGCTATTGGCCTTCAGGAAGATGTCGATGGCTTCGTCGAAATTGGTCAGCGTGAAGCGGATCGCCTCCATGGCGCCCTGGACGAAGGCCTCGCAGAGCGCCCGGTCCTTCTCGATGCGCGCCGGCTGGGTGGTCAGCGACTGGCCGTAGAATTCGATGCCGACGCTGGAGAACAGCATGAAGCGCACGTCGGTGCCGAGCGGTGCCAGCGAGGGCACCGTGCTGGTGGCGAAGGCCGAGACGGCATCGACCTGCTTCTCGACCAGGGTGCGCTCGCGCACCTTGCCGTCGACCTGGACGATCTGCACCTTGGCGAGGTCGAAGCCGGCCTTCTCGGCATAGAGCGGCAGGAAGGGATATTCGCCCGAGGTGACGCTGGCGCCGAGCTTCTTGCCTTCCAGGTCTTTCGGGGCCCGGATCGGCGAGGCGGCGAGCACGCCGACACCCATCAGCGCATCGTAATTGATCTGACCGATGCAGGTGATCGGCAGCTTCTTGGCGGCCTGGATGATGACGGTTGGTGTCGCCGCCATGCCGAAATCGAAAGTGCCGGCGCTGACCGCCTGGGCGGCGGCGCCCGAGCCCGAACCGCGAGCGACGCTGACATCGAGGCCGGCATTCTTCCAGAAGCCTTTGTCGCGGGCGACATAGGCGAAGAGGTTCGGCCCTTCCGGAATCCACGAGGTGGTGAACGACACCCGGCTCGCGCCCTGGGCGATGGCCGGGGCTGAGAGCGTCAGGCCACCGGCGGCGGCAGCGGCGGCGCCCAGGCCTTTAAGAGCATTTCGGCGTGACAGCATGTGACTTCTCCCAAACCCGTCGGTCATGCGGTGAGATCCCCTCTACACCCAGGCCACAACCATCACTGCCTTTGCTCTGGCGCGCAAGTCTCATTATGCCAGAAATCAAACTTGGCATAATATTTTTGCTTATTGCGCATTTTTTGAGCTATCCGGCATGCCAGAATAGTGCATATTTGGCTCGAGCAAGGAGCGAGACGGCCTCTCATTATGCCAGATCGCCTGATATGTGCGGAGAGATGATGAAACCCTTCGAGGTCAGGAACGCCCATTTCGATCGCCTGGTGAACACGCCGGGCCTGCGCTGGATGGGTCAGAACACCAATCACGCCACGCCGCATCCAGCCGTCCTGGCGGCAATGGAGAAATGCATCCGCGACGAGGAGTTCCACATCTACGCGCCGCCGGCGGGCCTGGAAGAGCTGCGCCACGGCATCGTCGCCGATCTCGGGCTGCCAGGTCAGGCGGCGCTGCTGTCGGACGGGGCGGTCGCCTCGCTCTACCACGTCTGCCACACGCTGCTTGAGCCCGGCGACGAGTTCATCACCACCGATCCGACCTGGAACTGGCCGATGGCCTTTGCCCGCTCGGTCGGCGCCACGGTGACGCAGATCCCGATCTATGGCGAGGAGCACGGCTATCGCCTGGCGCCGGAACGGCTTGCCGCCGCCATCACGCCGAAGACCAAGGTGGTTTACCTGGTCGATCCGAACAATCCGCTCGGGAGCGCCTGCACGGCAGCCGAGATCGACGGCATCGTCGCGGCGACAAGACAGGCCGGCGCCTATCTGATCCACGACTGCACCTATCGCCATTTCGCCTATGACCACACGCTCGCCGCGACCCGCTACCCCGAGCGGACCATCACCATCTACAGCTTCTCGAAATGGCTGGGCTTCGCGGGCCTTCGGGTCGGCGCCGTGGTCGCCCATCCCGATATCGTCGAAAAGCTCGCCGGCGCGCCGCCGAACAATCTCGGCTCCAACATCCTGTCGCAGCGCGCAGCGCTCGCCGGTCTGACAATCAAGGACGAATGGTTCCCGGGCGTGCTGGCTCAGCAGCGGGCGAACCAGAAGCTGATCAAGGACGCCTCCGACCGGATCCCCGGCCTCGCTATGCCGGTCTATCCCTCCAACGGCAATTTCATCGTGCTGGAATGCGAGCGCGCCGGGGTCAAGCCGGAGGCGCTGGTCGCCGCCTATCAGGAGCACGACATCATGATCCGCCAGGGCGCCTATCACACGCCGACCTTCGGCGACCGCTTCGTCAAGATCAGCACCAGCGTGCCGACCGCCTGGGTCGAGGAATTCGTCGACCTGCTGCCGCGCCTGGTCGAACAGGCCCGCGGCCGCAACGAAGCCGTCAAATTGTTCTGACCCGCCTGCCCTCGCCCATGAGGTTTCCGCCAATGGCCGCCTTCGCAGAACGCAAGACCCACAACCGGCCCAGGTTCGCTTTGCCTTTCCCAGCGGCACCTCTTCACCTCTCCCCGGCGGGGCTACCGGATTCACACAACGCATTACACGCCGCAGTACGTCACCCCCGGCGAGCGAAGCGAGGGAAGGGGGTCCAGGAGTTGCGGGGCCCTGGCCTCAACACAGCGAGATCACCCAAACACATGCACTGGGGGCGCGGCGAAGCGACCCCTGGCCCCCCTTCCCTCGCTTCGCTCGCCGGGGGTGACGTAGAGCATGGTGCGTCGCCGGTTTCGCATGATGCCTTCGCGGAAAGCGGCGCGCCCCCTCTCCCGGCCTTCGGCCGACCTCTCCCCGCCGGGGAGAGGTCAAGGCGGTGGTTCTCGGGCGGACCTTCAAGGCTCGTGCATCAGACCAAGTTCACCCCGCGGGTCGAAGGCCGGAACACAAGACGTCCCTAGGCGACCACCCTCACCCGTCGCGCAGACACCACTCTCATACGGAGATTTCGAACCATGGACCTCGGGCTCAAAGGCAAGACGGTGCTGATCACGGGCGCCTCGCAGGGGATCGGCGAAGGGCTCGCCCGTTCCTTCGCCGAGGAAGGCTGCAACCTGCATGTCGTGGCGCGCTCGGGCGACCGGCTCGACGCGTTGAAGCGCGCGCTGGAGGCCGAGCACGGCGTCACCGTCACGGCCCATGCCATGGACATGACGGCACCCGGCGCGGTCGAGACGCTGGTCGCCGCCGTCGGCGACATCGACGTTCTCGTCAACAATGCCGGCGTCATTCCGAGCGGCTCGCTGTGGGATGTCGACGAGGCCAAGTGGCGCGCCGGCTGGGAGCTGAAAGTGCTCGGCTATATCAATCTGACCCGCGCCTTCTATCCGCGCATGAAGGCGCAGGGCGGTGGCGTCATCATCAATAATATCGGCAATGGCGGCGAGGTCTTCGACCCGGCCTATGTCGCCGGCACGACCGGCAATGCCAGCCTGATGGCCTTCACCCGCGCCATGGGCGGCCATTCGCTCGACGACAATATCCGGGTGGTCGGGGTCAATCCCGGTCCCGTCGATACCGACCGCATCTACAACATGCTGAAGAAGCGGGCGAAGGACTGGCTCGGCGACGCCGACCGCTACGACGAGCTGCAGCAGCGTTATCCGCTGAAACGGCCGGCCCATATCCACGAGGTGACCGACCTCATCGTGTTCCTGGCCTCCTACCGCTCCGGCTACACGTCGGGCGCCATTTTCACCGTCGACGGCGGCATCGCCTCGCGCCGTTCCGTGATCTGAGGGCTGAGCCATGGCTTTTGCGACGACCAGCGACGGCATCCGCCTGTTCTACGAAACCGCCGGCCAGGGCACGCCGATCATCTTCGTCCACGAGTTCGGCGGCAGCCACTGGAGCTGGGAGCCGCAGATGAATGCCTTCGCCAGGCGGCACCGCTGCATCACCTTCGCGGCACGCGGCTACCGGCCCTCGGACGTGCCGGCCGATGTCGAGCGCTATTCGCAGGCGCGCGCCGCCGACGACATCGTCGACGTGCTGAGCGCCGAAGGCATCGACAAGGCCCATGTCGTCGGCTTGTCGATGGGCGGCTTCGCCTCGTTGCATGCGGCATTGCGCCATCCCGACCGCGTCAAGTCGGTGGTCGCCGCCGGCGCCGGTTATGGCGCGGAAAAGGCCCATGAGGACTATTTCAAGGGCATTTCCGAACAGGTCGCGCGCAACTTCCAGGAGCGCGGCCCAAAAGACTTTGCCCCCGTCTATGCCGAGGGCGCCTCGCGCGTACAGTTCCAGAACAAGGATCCGCGCGGCTGGCAATTGTTCGCCGACCGGCTCGGCCAGCATGACGCGCTGGGCGCCGCCAACACCATGCGCGGCGTGCAGATGCGCCGGCCCTCGCTCTATGACCTGGAAGCCGAATTCGGCAAGCTCGACGTGCCGGTGCTGGTGATGACCGGCGACGAGGACGACCACTGCATCCAGCCCGGCCTGTTCCTGAAGCGCGCCATTCCGCGCTGCGGTCTCGCCGTGCTGCCGAAGGCCGGCCACACGCTGAACCTCGAAGAACCCGAACTGTTCAACCGCCTGGTGGCCGAGTTCATCGCCCAGGTCGAAGCCGGCCAATGGGGGCCGCGCGACCCGCGTGCCAATCCCGCCCAGATCATGCGGACCAATTGAGGCATGGCATGACGCAGTCGAGAACCTCCCAATCCAAAACCTCCCAATCGAGAACATCGGATGCGGTCGACGGCCAGCGGCTGTGGGATCGCCATATGGCGCTTGCCCGTTTCGGCGCCCGCGACGATGGCGGCGTCGACCGCCCCACCCTCTCAGGCGTCGAGAGCGAGGCGCGCGCCCAGGTGATCGCCTGGGGCCGGCGGATCGGGCTGAAACCGTTCACCGACGGCATCGCCAACCTGTTCCTGCGTTACGAGGGGCGCGATCCCGCGCTGCCGCCGGTTGTCGCCGGCTCGCATATCGATTCCCAGCCGACCGGCGGCAAGTTCGACGGCGTGTTCGGCGTGCTGGCGGCACTCGAAGCGGTGGAGGCCATGGCGGCGCGCGGCGCGCGGCCGCTCCGGCCGATCGAGATCGTCGCCTGGACCAATGAGGAAGGCTCGCGCTTCGCGCCGGGCATGACCGGATCGGACGTCTTCACCGGCACCAAGACGCTCGACCAGGTTCTGCCGATCCGCGACGCCCAGGGCGTTTCGATCGCCGACGCGGTGAAGGCGATCCTCGCCGGCGACCAGGGCGTGCCGCTCCGGCCCTTCGGTTTGCCGATCGCGGCTTATGTCGAGCCGCATATCGAACAGGCCTCGGTGCTGGAGGCGGCCGGCATTCCCTTAGGTGTCGTCACCGGCATCCAGGGCACCCGGCGCTACCGGGTGACGGTGACGGGCGAAGCCGCCCATGCCGGCACGGCGCTGCGCGCCGACCGCCGCGACGCGCTGATGGCCGCGGTCAGGATGATCGCCGCCATGGATCAGGCGGCCATGGAGCCAGCCGATACGCTGCTCACCGTCGGGCTCATGCAGGTGACGCCCAACGCCCCTTCGGTGGTGCCGGCGGAAGTGTTCTTCTCGATCGACCTGCGCCATCCCGACAATACGATCGTCGACCGGGTCGATGGCGAGATCAGGCGCATTGTCGAGGCCGAGCGCGGGCCCTGCCAGGTCGCGCTGAAGCAGATCCAGCACTCCCCCTCGCTCACCTTCGCGCCCGCCATCCGCGACGCCATCGGCAAGGCCGCCGGCGCGCTCGATATTCCGGCCATGGATGTCTATTCGGCTGCCGGCCACGACGCACGCCAGCTGCACTATGTCTGCCCGGCCGGCATGATTTTCGTGCCCTGCCGCGGCGGCATTTCGCACAATCCGGCGGAATGGGCCGAGCCGGCGCATCTGACCGCCGGGACCCAGGTTCTCGCCGATGTGCTTTGGGATCTCGCCAACCGCGCCTAGGCTCGGGCGACGATTCAGAACCGCCAGACGCCAAAAGAAAGTCAGCCCGCATGGACCAGGGAACCGTCCGTTTCACCCGCGAGGGCGCCATCGCCCACGTCCTGTTCGACCGGCCACAGGCGCGCAACGCCATGACCTGGGCGATGTATGAGCAACTGGCCGAGATCTGCGCGACCATCCGCGCCGACCGCACGCTGCGGGTCGCGACCTTCCGCGGCGCCGGTGGCAAGGCCTTCATCGCCGGTACCGATATCCATCAGTTCCAGGCCTTCACATCAGGCGAGGACGGCATCGCTTATGAGGCGCGGATCGAGGCGATCCTGACCGCGCTCGAAACCTTGCCGGTGCCAACCCTCGCCGTGGTCGACGGCTGGTGCGTCGGCGGCGGCCTGGCGATCGCCGCCTGCTGCGACCTGCGCATCGCAACCGCCGACGCCCAATTCGGCATTCCGATTGCCCGGACGCTCGGCAATTGCCTGTCCGCCGCCAATTACGCCCGCCTGGTCGCCGAGCTCGGGGTTGCGCGCACCAAGCGCATCCTGCTGATGGCCGAGATGATCCCGGCCGCCGAGGCGCGTGATGCCGGCTTCCTGCTCGACGTGGTCGAGGAAGGCATCGACGGCCGCGTCGCCGAGATCACCGGGCGCCTGGTCAACCACGCCCCGGTCACCATGCGGGTCAGCAAGGAGGCCATCCGCCGCATCCTGAAGGCGGTCGAAGTCGACGGCGACGACCTGGTTCGCGAATGCTACGGCAGCCGCGACTTCCGCATTGGCGTCGACGCCTTCGTCGCCAAACGCACGCCGGAATGGACCGGCAGCTGAGGGACGGCCAGGGCGTGAGGCGCCGGGAGCAATAGCCGCGGTTGATTCAGCTACGCTTTTTACGCCGAATCCGTCGATCACGCACTCGTGTCGCCAGAGCCACGTAACGCATGGCCCATCCGCATCGAACTGCCCATTGCGTGCTGATCCCGCGCGCGAGTGGCCATGGCGCTTGGGGAATAGCGCTCTGAGCAACACACCGGAGATGGCAACATGTCCACCAGATCAATCGTGAGTTCGACCTTCCTGGCGAGCGCCGTCGCGACCGCGCTTTCGTCCTTCGCAGCCGCGGCACCGCTGACGGATGCGCAGGTCAGGGACGCCATGTCGAGGGGCATGGAGAAATGCTACGGCGTCGTGCTGAAGGGACAGAACGACTGCGCCGCCGGTCCCGGGACGACCTGCCAGGGCACTTCTACCGTTGATTACCAGGGCAATGCCTGGAAGTTCGTGGCTGGCGGCACCTGCGCCACGATGCAGCTACCGGGAGGTCGCACCGGCTCGCTTCAGGCGCTGACGCGCGACTTGCGGTAGCGGACGGCCGAGCCATGAGCCTGGCTACCCGAACCGGAGGCCAAGATGAAGTATTTGGCGCCAAGACCCGAGCCGAACGCATCCGGGATGCTCCGCCTTCCCGCGCATCCCGTGGCAGGCCTCGCCGGAACCAGCCTCAAGCATGAGCATCTGCCGGCCATTCTCGCCGACGTGAAGCAGACCGGCTTCTTTGAAGTTCATGCCGAAAACTATATGGGCGCCGGCGGCCCGCCACACGACGCGCTCACGCGCATCCGCCTGAGCTACCCGGTCTCGCTCCACGGCGTGTGCATGTCGATTGGCGGGCCTGAGCCTCTGGACAAGACCCATCTCGGGCGCTTCCAGGCGCTTGTCGATCGTTACGAGCCGGCGCTTGTTTCCGAGCATCTCGCCTGGTCGACCCACGATACGACCTATTTCAACGATCTATTGCCGCTGCCCTACACACTGGCCACGCTCGCCCGGGTCGCCGACCACATCGATGAAGTGCAGGAGGCGATCGGCCGCCCGATCCTGCTGGAGAATCCGTCCACCTACGTCCTTTTTGCCGAGTCGACGATGAACGAGACCGATTTCATCCGCGAACTTGTCCGGCGCACAGGCTGCGGCCTGTTGCTCGACATCAACAATGTCTTCGTTTCCGCCACCAATCACGGCTACGCCGCGCTTGCCTATCTGGCTGATTTTCCGCTTGAGCATGTCGGCGAAATCCATCTGGCGGGACATGCCGAACAGGCGGACGACGAAGGCGATCTCCTGCTCATCGACAGCCATGACGGCCCGGTCGCCGACGCCGTGTGGACGCTTTTTGGCGTCGTGATCGGCCACTGCGGACCGATACCGACGCTGGTCGAATGGGACAGCGCCATTCCCGACTGGCCCGTGCTCAAGGCGGAGGCCACCGCCGCG
Source organism: Phreatobacter stygius (assembly GCF_005144885.1). NCBI lineage: Bacteria > Pseudomonadati > Pseudomonadota > Alphaproteobacteria > Hyphomicrobiales > Phreatobacteraceae > Phreatobacter > Phreatobacter stygius. The sequence continues at coordinate 5,472,041 of NZ_CP039690.1, read as the reverse complement.
CAAGCGATCCTCGACCGCCACGCGACCAGTGCCATACGGGACAGGACCCATGCTGGCGCGTGAACGCCCCGCGGACGATTTCGGCGACAAGCCTGGCTATGCGCGGGCCTTTGCCGCCGCGCTGCTCGATCCCGGTCGACCGCCGCCCTCGTCGCTCACCGGGCCAGCCGGCAAGGCCGCGGGCAAACGTTACGACGTCTATCGCAACAACATCACCGTCAGTCTCGTCAACGCGCTGGCGGCAACGTTTCCGGCGACGGCGCGCATTGTCGGCGTGGATTTCTTCCGGGCGATGGCGAGGGCTCATGTGCGCGCCGCGCCACCCTCATCGCCGCTTCTGTTCGAATATGGCCACGGCTTTGCCGATTTCATCGAAGCTTATGAACATGCGCAGCCGATGCCATGGCTGGCGGACGTGGCGCGCATCGAGCGGGCCTGGCTCGACGCCTATCACGCCGCCGATGCCGAACCGCTGACGCCCCAGGCTCTGGGTTCCGTAGCGTCGGACCGGCTGGCCGATACCGTTCTGACGCCCCATCCGGCGACCCGGATCCTGCGCTCCCGGTTCCCGGCACTCACCATATTCGTCGCAAACCGGAGCGACGGCCCGGTCGGGCGGATCCGCGCAACCGAGCCGGAGGACGCGCTGGTGACGAGGCCCGGTCTCGAGGTCGTTGTCAGGCGCCTGCCACCTGGCGGCACGGTCTTTCTGATGCACCTCGTCGCGGGCGCGCCACTCGGCGCGGCCGCCGCGGCGGCGCTTGCGGACAGTCCGGAATTCGATCTCTCCGCCAGCATCGTCGGGATGCTCGAGGCCGGTGCCTTCATCGCGGCAAATCAGGGAGGATAAGGCCATGGCCCCTGGACCGCATGTCGCCGGCGCCGCTGGATGGCAAGCGATCGGCAGGGTTTTCTACCGCGCAGGCGCCATCCTTCGCGCCCTCGCCCCGCCGTCGCTGACCCAGCTTGTCCTGCGCTGCGCGCTGGCAGTTCCGTTCTGGCGATCCGGGGTCAACAAATGGGACGGTTTCCTGCAATTGAACGAGGTCGCCGTGCTGCTCTTCAGTTCGGAATTCCAGTTGCACTTGCCGGGCGGTCCTTATTCCTTCCCGGCTCCCGCCGTGGTGGCCTTCGCCGCAGGTTCCGCGGAAATCCTCTTGCCCATCCTCCTCGTTCTCGGTCTGGCGACGCGACCGGCTGCGTTCGGACTTCTGGTCATGACGCTCGTCGTGCAACTGACCGTGCCGCAGGGCTGGCCTCTGCATGTGACCTGGGCCGCGATGGCGCTCGCCATCATGGCGTCTGGGCCGGGGCGGATTTCGCTCGACCACTGGCTCGATCGGTGGATCAAGCGGCGTCCAGGATGAGCATTTCCGTCGAAGCTGGCCGCTTCCGCAATTCAGTTGGCCGATCCGGCAGGACCCCGCCTTGCCGCGCTGTCGCTCCAGGATCGCGCGCAAACGGCGCACGGCCCTGCCTCGAAAAAAGCATCGGACGATGTCGATCCCGCGGGATCCCGTTCGTTGTCAGGATGGAGCGCGAGCCCCAAGGCCCGCCTCCCGACAACATGCGAACCAGGAGACACGACCATGCGATTCATGATGCTGATGATCCCCAGGGGCTATGAGACCGCGGCGCCCGGCACGTTGCCCGACGCCGAGGCGGTGGCCGCCATGATGAAATATAATCAGGAGCTGAAAGCGGCCGGCGTGCTGATCACGCTGGATGGCCTGCACCCGCCGTCGATGGGCGCGCGGGTGACCTTTCCCGGCGGCAAGGCCAAGGTGACCGACGGTCCCTTCTCCGAGGCCAAGGAAGTGCTCGGCGGCTATTGGATGATCGACGTGAAGTCGAAGGCGGAAGCTGTCGCCTGGGCCTCACGCTGTCCGGGCACTGACGACGCGACCATCGAGATACGCCAGGTGCAGGAATTCGACGATTTCCCGGCCGATGTGCAAGCCGAGCTCAAAGACTTCACCGAGATGCATGCCGGCGAAGCGCGGAACGGCTGAAGCGGCCGGCAGCGCGCCGCGGGGCGCAAAAGGCCACTCTGAGATCGATCCGAGGCAACGGTCACGCCGGTCGCCGGGCTTGAAACCGCCTGTGACCGGCGCAACCATGGCCGGGCCCCGGCCTCGTCGCCTCGCTCATCGGCATGCCCTATCTGGTCTGGCAACGGAGCCGGCGGGGATAAGGGATCGAGCGGCGCGCGCGGCGTCCCAAAGTCATGTTCGCGCGCGCGCCGCCTGACGCTCGTCCGCATCGCGGCTCGCCCGATCCTTGCGGACGATCGGACAGGCACCGCAATATTTCTGTTCGGGAATGAGGTAGCGGATACAGCAGATCCGCCGGCGCCGGCCGGTCTCAGCCTGTTGGTCGAGGTAATAGACCGGCTCGAACAAGGGGTTCGGCCGGCCATCCGCTCGTGTCCGGCTCGCCAGCAAAGCCTTGGCGTGAACGACGCCGGGCTGGGCTGACGAGGTCGCCCGCTCGACGGTGCGCAGCGCATGCTCGAAATAATTGCCGGCATTGCTCCAGAGCACCCGCGGCGTGATGCCGGTTTCCCCTGCGAGCGCGGCAATGACCGGTTCGAGATGGCCGTCGATCAGCGCGGCGAAACGCGCCTCCGCCGTCGCCGGCTTGAAGGCATGGCCGGCACGGGACACCTTGAGCGCCTGCGCCCGCGCCTCGGCGGTGAAGATCAGGCCAATGTCGCCGAGACCGGTCGGCAGGGCCCAGTCGAGCAGCATGTTGGTCGCCAAGGCCGGCTCGAGCACGACGGCGAAGTGCCATTTCGACCAGAGCGAGGCGACGGCGCGCGGGTCCTGGCCGGGATAGGCCTCGCCGTAACGCGCCAGGATGTCACGCAAGACCGTCCGGTCGGTGAGATCGGCGCCATGGACTGCCTCGCGCGGGTCATCGGCGAAGGCGAGCTTTTCTTTCAGGAAGGCCAGCTGGCCGTCGAGCAGCGGCGCGAGCGCGTTGGTCACCTCGCCTCCCGGCCATGATCCTCACACGAGGCCCGATCTCTATAGGCTCCGAGAAAAAGCTGCAATCTCAACAGTTTAAATGAATTCCAAGGTAGGCCGTCGGATCGTGCGTCGCGCGCGAGGCAGTGATCCGCGGCGGGCACCGCGAAGCGATCACTCCTCGGGCAGCAGCGTCAGCTGTAGCGCTAGTTGCCGGGTGCGCGCTCGCGGCTTTGCCTGCGGAGCGGCCTCCGGCGCGCGCGTTGGACCCGCGCCGCCACCGCGCACGATGATGCGCGCCATCCGCTCGATGGCCTCAACCTCGTCCTCGACGCGACCGGTGAGCAGGTGAAACCAGTTGAAGCCGATATAGAGCGCCAGCAGCGTCTCGATATCAGCGGCATCGATCTCGCCCCGCGCCGCGGCGCGGGCAAAGATATGCCTGAGCAGATCGATCCGTTCGGGCAGGAACTTGACGCGCAACGCATCAAGCGCGGCTTGGCTCGCCTGCGCCTCGGCCACCAGCGCCCGAAACGCCCGCCCCGAAGGCGTCTCGCGCCAGAAGCCCCAGAGCGCGCGTGTGAACTCGGCGAGATCGCGGGCCAATGAACCGGTATCCGGCGCGGCGATCGACGCCGCCTTGTCCTCGGCATAGACGGCGATGAACAGATCCGCCTTGGTTGGCCACCAGCGATAGATCGTCGGCTTGCCCGCTCCGGCGCGGCGCGCCACCTCGTCGATCGAGAAACCGGCATAACCCTTTTCCGCCAGCAAGCCGCGCGCGGCGGCCAGCACGGCAGCCTCGCTGTCGGGATTGCGCCTGGCGCCGACCGAGGCGCGGCGGGCAAGGGGTTTGGATTTGGGCTTGGGTTTGCGGGCGGCCGCCATCGGGAACTCCCAGACGATTTTCGTGATGCGCGACCTTGCCATAACGGAACGGTCCGTTTATATCAAGACCCACATAAGAACGACCCGTTTCGTTTCGACATTCGAAAGCTTGCCATGCCCCGTGTTCGCGCCGCCACCGCAACGCTTGCCCACTGCCGTTTCCTGGCCATTTTGATGTTCGGCGCCTATGCCCTGATCAATGCGTTGCTGTTCGCACTCGCCCCGCTCACCACCGGCTGGCCGACCTGGGCGGTCACCGCGCTGGCTGTCCCGCCCATGGTGCTCGGCATGGTTCACCTGGTCATTCCGCTGGCGCGGCGAAGCGGCCGCTGACGCGGACGGCCATAGGCGATCATCGATCTCACCGGCTGATCGCCACCACCCCGAGAACGGCTGAGGCCAGGCCCAGCAGGATGCGGACGGCATGCAGCTGGAGCCAGAGATCCAGTGTCGCCCTGATGTCGGCCAGCGCGATGGACTTGGCCGCGAAGGCGTTGTTGGTCGGGATGTGCCAGGCGAAGGTGATGACCCCGATGCCGATCATCGCGGCCAGGGATGCGAGCCAGAGCCCCCTTGCGACCGGCGCGTTCCAGTCGAGCCAGAGCGCGCCGGCAAGCCCGATGAAGGTCGGGACGACAAAGAGCGGGATGGTCCGCCCGATGAGCCAGCCATTGGCGCCGAACCAGTCGAGGAACTCGGCCGGTGGCAGCCTCTTCCAATAGGCGCCGAAGGAGAGGCCAATATTGAGCATGGCGCCGGCGAAGGTCGCGGCGCCGCAAATGGCGAGGATGTGGAAGACCAGGCGTATGGTCATGACGGATTGCTCCCGTTTCGAGGGGTGGAGGTCATGCCTGAAGCGATCGATGCCGCTGCCCCGAAGAGATGGTCGCCGGGACCCGCCTGCCCTCCGCTGGCGGCTTGGCGGGACCTGCTTGCGGTGGCTCCAATCAAGCGGTTATATAGCATGCAATATATTTCAATAGCAAGCTATACAAATGACCTTCCGACGCACCCGGTCCGCCGGCTACATGACCAATTGGGCGGCGCGCCTGTTCGCCCGCGCCATTGATCGCCGATTGAAGGAGATCGGCGTCTCCTCCGGTCATCTGCCGGTGTTCTTCGCCCTCGGCGACGGCGCCGCGCTGTCCCAGAAGGCACTGACCGAGGCAGCCGCCATCGAGCAACCGACCATGGCGGCGACGCTCACCCGGATGGAGCGCGACGGGCTGATCCTGCGCAGGCCCGACCCGCAGGACGGGCGCAGCACGCTGATCTCGCTGACGCCGGATGCCATCGAGAAGATGCGGGCGGTGCGCGAAGCGATCGTGGCGGTGAACGGCGCCGCCCTGACGGGATTGGACGAGGCGGAGCGCACGGCTTTCCTGAAGGCGCTGGCGACGGTGGTGGCGAACCTCGAGAAGGCGGGGGCCTAAGGGGCCGAGCCAAGGCGCACCGGAGGGAGAGGCTTGGTTCCAGAGCCCGTGCCGGCCTCGCCCCGGCGAAACCGGATCCGATAATCCTGCGGCAGCACGTTCAATCGTCGACGGAAGGCGCGGCGCATATGCTCCTCGTCCTGGAAGCCGGCGCGCGCCGCGATCTCCTTCATGCTGAGCGCGCTTTCCTCGAGCGCCCGCCGTGCCGCCTCGACGCGGAACTCCTCGACCACCTTGCCGGGGGTCCGGCCGGTCTTCTGCCGGAACAGGCGGGCGAAGGTGCGTGGGCTCATGCCGGCCTTGTCGGCAAGCACTTCCACCCGCAGATCCCGCTGGAGGTTGTCCTGGATCCAGGCCGACAGGTTTTCGAAACCCTGCTCCGCCTCGGATTGCAGGGTCAGCGGCACGCTGAACTGGGCCTGGCCGCCGGGACGTTTCAGGAAGACCACCAGCCGGCGTGCCACCCGCATGGCCTCGCGATGGCCGAGATCGTTTTCCAGCAAGGCGAGCGCCAGATCGATGCCGGCGGTGACCCCCGCCGAGGTCCAGATGCCGCCGTCGCGAATGAACACCGGGTCGGTCGACACGGCGATGTCGGGATAACGCTCGCTCAACAGCCCGCAGGAGCCCCAATGGGTCACGGCCCGGCGGCCTTGCAGCAGGCCGGCCGCGGCCAGCACAAAGGCGCCGGTGCAGACCGAGCAGACGCGCCCGACCGCCGGCGCGTTACGGCGGAACCAGTCGACCAGTTCGGCATCGGCCGCCGCCTGATGCACTCCCGGCCCGCCGCCGACAACCAATGTATCGACCCCCACCAGGTCGCAATCGCCAAGCGCCGTCGTCATGACCTCAAGGCCGGACGATGTCCGCACCAGTCCGCCGGCGAGCGACGCGATCTGCCAACGATAGGGCGGCTGATGCGCCGGTGCGGTTTCGCAGGCCAGCTCGAACACCTGCAGCGGGCCGGCGAAATCGAGCAGCAGGCAACCCTCGAACAGCACGAAGACGAGGCGGCGGGGATCTGAAGCCATGGCGGTCCTGGCAAGGACTGGCAGGAAATGCGTCCACTATGACATTTCGGTAAATCCGGCTCTCCGTCAACGTGGCGTCATTCCAACCGCGAGGTACGCCCCATGTCGGACAAGCCGATCCAGATCGGACTGCTGTTCTTTCCCGGAATGACCCAGCTCGATGTCACCGGGCCGTTCGAAGTCTTCGCCCGCCTGCCGAATGCGCGCATCCACCTCCTCTGGAAGCGGATCGAACCGGTGGTCAGCGATGTCGGCCTGCCGCTGATGCCGACCACCACTTTCGCCGACTGCCCGGATCTCGACGTGCTCTGCGTCGGCGGCGGCCCGGGCCAGGTCACCGTCATGGACGATGACGACCTGCAGGCCTTCCTGCGCGACAAGGGCGGTTCCGCCCGCTACCTCACCTCGGTCTGCGCGGGCTGTCTGATGCTCGGTGGCGCCGGCCTGCTCGACGGCTACAGATCGGCCTGCCATTGGCTACTGATCGACCAGCTCAAGGCCTTCGGGGCTATCCCGGTCGATCAGCGCGTGGTGGTCGACCGCAACCGCATTTCCGGCGGCGGCGTCACCGCCGGCATCGATTTCGGTTTCAAGGTGGCGGCCCTGCTGTGCGGCGAGGATGTCGCCAGGCGGCTGCAGCTCTTCCTCGAATACCAACCCGAGCCGCCCTTCGACATCACCGTCCAGAATGCCCCGCCGGAACTGCTGGCCGAGATCCGCGCCGCGGCCGTGCCGATGGTCCGCGAGCGCGCGGCCGCGGGCCAGCGGGCGCTCGCCAAGCTCAGGGCGTCCGAGCGGCCTCGAACGGAAAAGGCCATTGCCTGACGTCCAGACCAACCCGGCGCCGATCCCAAAGCCATGAACAACAAGGCATGGGCGGCCCCACCAGAGGGGACCCACATGAATCGCAATGTCATTCTGCTCTGCCTCGCGGAAGCGCTCTACGTTTGCTACCTGTCGATCGGCTTCACGCTGATCAGCCTGGTCGGCCAGAGCCTGGCGATCGACAAGAACCTCGCCACCCTGCCCTTCTCGCTGACCATCGTGGCCTCCGCCGTCACCACCATCGGCGCCTCCATGCTGATGGCACGCATCGGGCGGCGTCCGGGCTTCATGGTCGGCGCGATGATCGGCGTCGCCGGCGGCGCGCTGGCCACCTTCGCCATCATTGGCGGCAGCTTCTGGCTGTTCTGCGCCGGCAATTTCCTGATGGGGATGTTCAAGGCCTTCGCCCAATATTACCGTTTCGCCGCGGGCGAGGTCACCGAGCCCGACAACCGTGCCTCGGCGATCTCGCTCGTGCTTGCCGGCGGCGTGCTGGCCGCCGTCGGCGGACCGCAGCTCGCCGCGTTCAGCCGCGACCTGCTGGCGCCGGTGGCCTTTGCCGGGTCGTTCGCCGCCATCACCGTGCTGGCCTTGCTGACCTTCGTGCTGACCGCCTTTCTGAAGGTCCCGCCGGTCGCCAAGGCCGTCAGGTCGGAAGGCGGCCGGCCACTGGCGGACATCATGAAGACCCCGCCGTTCATCGTGGCGGTCGCCGCCGGCTCGGTCGGCTACAGCGTCATGGGCTTCGTCATGACCGCCACGCCGCTGGCGGTGATCGGCTGCGGCTACAGCATCGGCGAAGCCGCCACCGTCATCCAATGGCATCTGCTCGGCATGTTCGCGCCGTCGTTCCTGACCGGCAAGCTGACCGCCCGGATCGGCACCTCGACGGTGATCCTGACCGGCGCCGTGCTGCTGCTGGCAAGCGCGGCGATCGGCGTCTCCGGAACGACGCTCGGCCATTTCTGGGTCGGGCTTCTCATGAGCGGCATCGGCTGGAACTTCATGTATGTCGGCGCGACCATTCTCCTGACCGAGAACCACGCGCCGGAAGAGCGGGCCAAGGTCCAGGCAGCCAACGAGTTCATCATGTTCACCTGCGTGTCGCTGTCGACCTTCATCGCCGGCGCCTTCTACAACCTCTATGGCTGGACCGCCGTTGCCCTGCTCGGGGTACCGCCGGTCATCCTGGTGCTCGGCCTGATCCTCTGGCTGATGACGCGGCGACGGCCCGAACCGGCCTCGGTCTGAACCTTCTCCGGCCATGCGCGAGAGGCGGCGGGCCTTGGTGCCCGCCGCCATTCCTTGGCATCACGCGGCGTTGGCGGCGCCGAGCACGGCCTTCACCGAGGCGGTCGCGACATCGCCGTCGATGCCGACGCCGAACACCGTGCGGCCGTCGGCCAGGCGCGCTTCGACATAGGCCGCGGCCTGGGCATCCGAACCGCGGCGCAGCGCGTGCTCGTGATAGTCGACCACCTCCATGTCGATGCCGCAGCCGTCGTTCAGCGCCGCCACCACCCCGGAGATCAGGCCATTGCCGATGCCTGCGATCGCCCGCACTTCGCCGTCGATGCGGATATGGCCGGCGAAACGACGCTTGTCGCCGGGACGGCGCAGGCCCGCCGCTTCGTAATCGACCAGCGCGAAACGTTTGTTCCCGTCGAGATGATAGGCCGCCTCGAAGGCCTGCCAGATGCTCTCGGAGGTCATTTCCTTGCCCGTCCGGTCGGCGATCTCCTGCACGGTGCGGCTGAAATCGACCTGGAAACGGCGCGGCAGTTTCAGCCCCCGGTCCTGTTCCAGCACCCAAGCGATGCCGCCCTTGCCGGATTGGCTGTTGACCCGGATCACCGCCTCGTAGGTCTCGCCGAGATCGGCCGGGTCGATCGGCAGGTAGGGCATCTCCCAGATGCCGTCATTGCGGGTTTCGTGGGCAGCGAACCCTTTCTTGATGGCATCCTGGTGGGAACCGGAAAAGGCGGTGAACACCAGTTCGCCGGCATAGGGGTGGCGCGGATGCACCGGCAATCCGTTGCAATGTTCCACCGTGCCGACCACCTCGCGCATGCCGGAGAAGTCGAGCTTGGGGTCGATGCCTTGGGTGTAGAGGTTCAAGGCCAGCGTCACCAGGTCGACATTGCCGGTGCGCTCGCCATTACCGAACAGGCAGCCCTCGACCCGGTCGGCACCCGCCAGCAGCCCCAGCTCGGTGGCGGCGACGCCGGTGCCGCGATCATTATGCGGATGCAGGCTGATGACGACCGAGTCCCGCCTGGAGATATTGCGGCAGAACCACTCGATCTGGTCGGCATAGACATTGGGCATGGCCACCTCGACGGTGGCCGGCAGGTTGAGGATGACCGGGTTGTCGGGTGTCGGCTGGAACACGTCGAGCACCCGCTCGCAGACCTCGAGGGCAAATTCCGCTTCGGTGAACGAAAACGTCTCCGGCGAATATTCGAAGGTCCAGCGCGTCTCCGGCTGCTTGCGGCTCTCGGCCAGCATTGTGCGGGCGCCGGCGACCGACAGCGCGATGATCTCGGCCTTGTCCATGCCGAACACCACGCGGCGGAACAGCGGGGCGGTCGCGACATACATGTGGACAATGGCCTGGCGCACGCCCTTCAGGGATTCGAAGGTGCGGGCGATCAGATCCTCGCGCGCCTGGGTCAGCACCTGCACGGTGACGTCGTCGGGGATCTTGCCGCCGTCGATCAGGCTGCGGACGAAATCGAACTCGGTTTCCGACGCCGAGGGAAAGCCGATCTCGATTTCCTTGAAGCCGATCTTCAGGAGCATGTCGTAGAAGCGCAGCTTCTTTTCGACACCCATCGGATCGGCCAGCGACTGGTTGCCGTCGCGCAGGTCGGTCGAGACCCAGCGCGGCGCGGCCTCGATATGGCGTGACGGCCATCGCCGGTCGGCCAGCGCTACGGGCGCCATGAACGGTCGATATTTGGATTCCGGATTGATCAACATGGTGTTGTCTCGCTTGAGCTTTTTGGTATTCGGGGATGATGCGAATACGGCCGAGCTCCAGCCGTCGGGCGGCCGTCAGTCCCGACGGCTGCCGATAAGTCGCGAGGCCGCGCGGGCGAGACCGGCGCGGTGCGAAACAACATGATCGATCAGGACAGATTTCGATGGTATTTCCATCGGCATGACGGCACCCGTGCGGACGACAACCCCAAACGACGTTCCCCCGCCTCCCTCAGGAGGTCGGGCAGACAAGTCGAAGGTTGGCGCCAAGGCACAGGGTCATGATGGCCGCTTCATCTCACGAGGCTGGCTGCCAAGTCAACCGCGAGGATGGGCATCGACGCGTCCGACGCGGCCGCTCGGGCAGCCTGCTTTCGCACGCTGCCAGCCTTGGCCGGATGGGCGGCCTTCAGGGGCCGCCGCGCCAGGTCGCCGACGGACACGCGTGCCCCGAGAACCAGTCCGGGGATCGCAGCGTTCGGCGCCTGAAGGCGGCTTTTGCGACCTGATGCCGAACCGGTGCGCGGCATCAACCCCGCCAGACCGCCATCAGCAGAAGCGTCAGCAGGACCGCCATGATCGGCCATGCGAGCCAAGGCGATATTGGGCCTTCCCTCAGCCAGGGGTCGGCTTGGGGTATTTCCTCGGGCGACGGGTAAGGCTGCGTCCGGCCGCGTTTTTTTGGCGACATTCTGTCCTCCGGGGCTCTGATCGTGGTCCGTCTCATTTCGCCGACCTCCGCCACCTCGAACCCTGCGGTTCAGCAGGGCTCAGGAGGCCGATCAAGATGCGGTGGCATGCGCGATCCAAGGGGGCTAGTTGTCGACAGCCTCTCGCTCCGCGTGACAGGATCGGCGGCCATTGCTTCGGCACGCCGGGCCCTGGGCGGTTTGGCCATTCGCTGGCCACCTCTCACTAGCCTCGAGCCATCTTACTCTTGTTCACGACCAGAGCCAAAGGCCACGCGCCGCGCTGGCGCCAGCGCGGCCCGGATGCCGGGGCTCGATTGACAATGGCGCCCACCGGACCAGAATACCGCGATCGTTTACTTGATGCGTCGACCAGAAAAGGACGGCGACGATGACGATGGCAAACCGACTCCAAACCTATCTGGACAGCGAAGGCGTCCGCTACGAGATCGTCGCGCATCCACGCACCGCGTCGAGCAGCCGCACCGCCGAGGCAGCCCATGTTCCCGGCGGCCGCGTCGCCAAGTCCGTGGTGATCCACCATGAACTCGGCTATGTGCTGGCCGTCGTGCCGAGCACCCATCGGGTCGAGCTTTCGACCTTGCAGGCCGTCCTGGACAAACGTCTCGGACTGGCCTCGGAAGGCGAAATCAGCCGGCTTTTCGACGACTGTGACGTCGGGGCCGTGCCGGCTGTCGGGGCGGCCTATGGCGTGCCGGTCATCCTCGACGACAGCCTTGGCGGCGCGACCGATCTCTATTTCGAGGGCGGCGATCACAAGTCGCTGATACATGTCAGCGGCGACGATTTCCGGATCCTCACCCGGGACGCGCAACGGGCACGCTTCAGCCACCCGGCGTGACCAGCGAAGGCCATGGCTGATGAGGCACGCCTCTCCCGCCGGGAGAGGCGGCCTCGGCCCGTTCCGGTGCCGGGCTGACTGTCCCGGTCAGCTGCCGCCGCCAGCAAACCGCGCCCGGCTTGCCGCCACCCATTCCGGCGTCAGCTTGGCGAACAGCACCGGTGGCAGGCTCACCTCCTGGCCGGAAGGGACCTCGCGCAAGGCGCTGGCGGCGGATTGCGGCAAGGGCGGCACGCCGGCAGAACGCCCCAAGGCCCTCAGGACCTTGTCCGCGGCCTCGGGAATGAAGGGCCAGGCCACCGTCGCCGCGGCGGCCACCAGGTTGACCCCGGTTCTGACCACCACGGCCGCCCGCTCGGGGGCATTGGCAAAACTCCTCCAGGGTGCTTCATCGGCGAGATAGCCGTTGGCAAGGCGCCAGATCGCCCGAACCGTTCCGGCGGCCTTGCGGAGTGCGCAGCCCTTGTGATGGCCGCGCAGGTCATCCAGCTGCCGCTGAAGTGCGGCGGCAAGACGCGCCTCGGGTTCAGCGGAAACCCCGCCGCCGGGCACGATCCCGCCGTGACGGTTGACGGTGAACGTCAGGACGCGGTTGACCAGATTGCCGAAAGTGTCGGCGAGATCGTTGTTCACATCGGTCGCGAAGCGCTCGAAGCTGAAATCGGTGTCCCGGCTCTCGGGCGCATTGGCCGCCAGCCACCAGCGCCAGTAATCGGCCGGCAGCAGGTCGAGCGCCTGATCCAGGAACAACCCGCGGCGCTGGCTGGTCGAGAATTTGCCGCCCTCATAGGTCAGCCAGTTCACGCCTTTGATGACGTCGACGGTCTTCCACGGCTCGCCCGAACCGATCAGGGTGCAGGGAAAACTGACCGCGTGGAACGGCACGTTGTCCTTGCCCAGGAACTGGGCATATTCGACATCGTCCGCCTGCCACCACCAGGCGCGCCAATCACGATGGTCGGGATCGGCGTCCGACCAGTCCTGGGTCGCGGCGATATAGGCGATCGGCGCGTCGAACCAGACATAGAAGACCTTGCCCTCGAAACCAGGCTTCGGCACAGGCACGCCCCAGCCGAGGTCGCGGGTGATGCAGCGGTCCTGGATCCCCTCGTCCAGCCATTTCCGGGCGATCGAGGTGACCAGCGGCGGCCAGCCGTCGCGGCTCCCGATCCAGCTTTCCAGCTCATCCACCAAGGCCGACTGGCGCAGGAACAGGTGACGGGTCGGGCGCACTTCCAGCGCCGTGCTGCCGGACAGGGCCGAACGCGGCGCGAGCAGGTCGACCGGATCGAGCGGCCGGGTACAGCTTTCGCATTGATCGCCCCGGGCCTGGCTGAAGCCGCAATGTGGACAGGTGCCGATGATGTAGCGATCGGGCAGGAAGCGACCATCGGCCGGCGAGTAGACCTGCTGCAGCACGCGCTCCTCGATGAAACCCTGCGCGTCCAGGCAATGGAAGAAATGCTGGGTGAGCGCGTGGTTGCGCGGCGACGACGACCGGCCGAAATGATCGAAGGAAAGGTTCAGCCGGCGATAGATGTCGGCCTGAGCGGCATGCTGTCGCCGGCAATAGTCGGCGACCGCGACGCCGGCCTCGGCGGCCGCCAGTTCAGCCGGCGTACCATGTTCGTCGGTCGCGCAGATGAACAGCGTCCGATCGCCGATCTGACGGCGGTGGCGCGCCTGAATGTCGGCCGGCAACAGCGAGCCCGCGAGATTGCCGAGGTGCTTGACGCCGTTGATATAGGGAAGTGCGCTGGTGATAAGAGCCTTTGCCATGATGCCCTCCTCGGGGCCATGTCACGGGTGAGGCGCCGGTACCTGGTCGACACAAAAAAGCCCTCCGCAGAACCGGGAGGGCTTGGGTCCGACGCTCACACGCGCGGGCAAAAGCACGCGCTCAACCCCTCCGGCCAATCTCCTGCTGGCAGGGCCTGCGCATTCGTGCGGTGAGGCGGCGGGTGAACATGGTGAAAGTCCGGGCAAAAGGCCAAGCGAAAATGCCCGACGGGCGTGCCAAAGGCAAGCTCAGAACCAGTAGCGCCAGGCATAGACGATCGTCATCACGGCGCCTGCCACGATGACCAAGCCCTGGACGAGCCGCCCCGGCAGGACGCGCACCAGCGCGCCGCCGGCATAACCGCCGCCAAGCGCACCCGACAGCATGACCAGGGTTTCCGGCCAGCGCACCATGCCCTGGGCGATAAAGATCCCGATGGCCGCGAGGCTGACGGCGGTGGCCAGCAGGTTCTTCACAACCTTGACCTTGCGGATGTCGTTCGGCTCGGCGATCGACAGCACCGCGGTCAGGATGACGCCAAGGCCGGCGCCAAAGAAGCCGCCATAAACCGAAGCGCCGCCGAGCACGGCGAGGCCGGCCGGCTGCGATGGCGCAGCCCCGCCGCGCCGCCTTTCGGTCCAGGCCTGGATCGTCGGCGCGAAGGCAAAGAGCAGCGTGGCGAAGCCGATCAGCGCCGGCACCGGCAGGACGAAGAGCCGGTCCGGCAGCACCTTCAGCAGCAAGGCGCCCATGACCCCGCCGGCCAACGCGACGCCGAGCGCGGCGGCAAGCCGCCGATCCAGGGGCGGCAGCTTGGCCCGGTCGGCGAAGGCGGCGATCAGGTGGCCGGGCGAGATCGCCACCGCGTTGGAGGCATTGGCGATGACCGGCGGCAGGCCCGCCGCCAGCATCACCGGAAAGGTGACGAGCGTCGCGCCACCGGCGACCGCATTGATAATGCCGCCGGCAAAGCCCGCCAGAACCAAGAGAATTGCGATCGTGATGTCCATGCCAGGCCCTTTTTCGGATCGGGCAAGGGCTAGATCACGGCGGCGGCGGCGTCTGGAACATTTGTGACGGCGCGATCCCCGCCCGGTAGGCCGCCGGGGTCACGCCGAAGACCCGCCGGAACTGCCGGCCGAAATGGCTCTGGTCGGCGAAGCCGAGTTCGGCTGCCGTCGCGGCGACCGCGGCACCTGCCCGCAGCCGGGTGCGCGCCTCGTTCAACCTGGCAATGATGCGCCAGGCATGCGGCGGCAGGCCAACGGCGCGGACGAAGCGCCGGCTGAAGGTTTCGCGGGTCGTGCCGGCCCGCGCGGCGATCCGGCCGATGCTGGCGCGTCCGACGGCAAACGTGTCGCGGCCGGCCGCCGGACCGGCCGTGGTTCCGGCCGCGCCGATCCGCTCCCGAACGCATGCGATCAATTCCGCCGGGGCAAACCTCTCCGCGAGTTCCGCTAGGTCAGGCAGGTCCGGCAGGTCAGGCAGGTCGAGCACGCCAGCCGCCGGGCCGATGCCCGGGATCGGCGCATAGAGATTGAGGCAGCGTGTGCCGGCATGAACCAGCGGCAGGCCGCGATGCGGCAGGCCGGCGGGAATGACGGCGCATTGCCCGGCCGTGACATCGAGCCTGACGCCGCCGGCCTCGAAGGCCCGGGCGCCCGACAACACCAGAGTGAGCTGCGTCACGTCGTGGAAATGGGGCTTCAGGTCCGGCGCGCGATCGCCAGCCCAGCACGCCAGCTCGATCGCGGCCGGGCCGCCGTCGCGCCAATAGCTCCAGATCCCCAGGCGGTGAGTTTCCGGGCGGTTGTCCAGGCGGTGAATGGCAGGGGCTCCCGACGTCATCGGCGCCAGCATGACATGTCCGGCCCTGGTACGGCAGTCCTGGAACCGGCGGGTGGCGACGTCATTTTTTCATGTCCAGGCAAGGGCTTGGCCACGATCGCTGGATGGCAGCGCGAGGCGCATGGCCGCCTTGTCGTGATCCGCCCCACGAAAAACGACGGCGCTGGCTTGACGATAATCGTCTCGTTATATAACGTACTAATTATATAATGAGAGACGCAAATGACCCGCCTGGATGCAACCTTCTCCGCCCTTGCCGACCCGACCAGACGGGCCCTCCTCGCCCGGCTGGCCTTGGGCGAGGCGACCGTCATGGAGCTGGCGCAGCCTTTCGACATGACGCAGCCGGCGATCTCCCGGCACCTGAAAGTGCTGGAAGGCGCGGGGCTGATCGAGCGGCGGATCGACGGTACGAAGCGCCCCTGCCGGTTGGCAGCGGCCGGCATCACCGAAATCGACCAATGGCTTGCGATGCTCCGGCAGGCGCTCGCCACCAATTACGACCGGCTGGACCAGGTGCTCGCCGCCATGGATCCCCAAGACTGACCATCCCGAAACCTGAACCATCCCGAAACCTGGGCAATCCAACTCCTTGAAAGGAAGGCTTATGACCAAGCTGGTGCTCAAGACCGAAGGCGACCGGCACGTTGTCGTCACCAGGCGTTTCGCGGCCTCGCCCGAGGCGGTCTATCGCGCCCATACCGAGCCGAAACTGATCCAGAAATGGCTTCTCGGCCCCGACGGCTGGACCATGCCGGTCTGCATCAACGAGCCGCAGCCGGGCGGCAAGATCCGCTACGAATGGAGCGACGGCAAAGGCGCCGGCTTCAGCCTGACCGGCGAATATGTCGCGCTCACCCCGTTCAGCCGGATCGTCCATGTCGAGCGCATGCACCTGCCCGACACCACCCCGGACAACCATGTCGAAACCCGTTTCGACAAGGACGGGTCAGGCACCCTGATGACCATGCGCATGACCTTGCCGGATGCCGAGACGCGCACGGCCATGCTGGCGACCGGCATGGAGCACGGCATGGAGGCAAGCTATGTCCGGCTCGAGGCCATGGCCTGAGGCCGGAGCCACCGGGCCTCGATCCAGACACGAGGCCTCGCCTCGGCCCGGACTGGCGACTTCGTCGCCAGTCCGGACGTGATGGTTGCCGCACCAGTCTGGACATGACGCCTTCATCGGGAGGCGCTATGGCAGCGTCCTCCGGCGGCTCGCCGGCGATTGACTGATTGTCAGCTCGGACCGACAATTCCGCCATGGAAAACATGAACCTTCAGATTCCGCGCCATGCCGCGACGCTCCGCCTGCTCGTCGAGGAACGCATCCGTTCGGCCATTGCCTCCGGCCATTTCAAGCCGGGCCAAAGGCTGATCGAGCGCGAATTGTGCGAGCAGATCGGCGTCGGCCGGACCTCGATCCGCGAAGCGCTGCGCCAGCTGGAGGCCGAGGGCCTGGTCAATACCGTGCCGCATCGCGGGCCGGAGGTCAGCTCGATCACCTATGACGAGGCGCGCCAGCTCTACCAGGTGCGCGGGCTGCTGGAGGGTTTTGCCGGGCGCAATTTCGCCGAACAGGGCAGCGAGGCCGAGATCGCGGCGCTCGGCGCGGCGGTCGAGCGTTTCGCGGCGGCCGCCGCCGGCACGGAACGGGGCGAACTGATCGCCGCCAAGACCCATTTCTACGCGGTGCTGATGGACGGCGCCGGCAACATGTTCATCAAACAGATGCTGACCTTGCTGCACAACCGGATCACCGTGTTGCGGGTGACCTCGATGACCCAGGCCGGCCGGCTCGCCGACAGCGTCGCCGAGATCCGCGACATCTACGAGGCCATTCGCACCCGCAACGGGCCGGCCGCCGCCGAAGCCTGCCAGATCCATATCGAGCGGGCCGCCAAGATCGCGCTCGCCGTGCTGGCCAAGGGCCCGGAGGGCGGCGACAAGCGCCCGACGGAGCCAGCCGCCGCGCGGTAGAGGCGGTTCGGGCTGGGCCCCTGCCCTGCGCATGGGCGATTGACAGATTGTCTGCTTGTCTGCGACAGACTGACATCGACGAGATGCCGTCGCGCCGCGGGCCCTGAAGGCCGTCGCGGGCCGTCGCACGGCGCAGCGGGAGAAGCGTCATGTCGGAAGCGAGCACTGCGGTCATTGAACCGCCGGCCATCGTCGTGGTCGTCGGCCTCGGCCAGATGGGCCTGCCCATGGCGAACCGGCTGATCGGCGCCGGTTTCACCGTTCACGGCCTGGACCCGACGCCGGCCGCATGTGCGGCCTTGGAGGCGAAAGGCGGCAAGGCCTTCGCCGATCCCGCCGCCGCGGTCGACGGCGCCGCAGCCATCATCACCATGCTGCCGAACGGCAAGATCGTGCGCGACGCCCTGCTCGGCGCGGCGGGCTTTGCCCGCCGGCTGCCACGCGGCACGCTGATCATCGACATGAGCTCGTCGGCGCCGACCGAGACGATCAGCCTCGGCGCCGAACTGGAGCCGCTCGGTCTGCCGCTGATCGACGCGCCGGTGTCGGGCGGCGTCAAGCGCGCCATCGACGGCTCGCTCGCCATCATGGCCGGCGGCCCGGGGCGCCAAGTCGAGCGCGGGCGCGCCATCCTCGAGGCCATGGGCAAGTCGGTGTTCCCGACCGGCCCGCTCGGCTCCGGCCATGCCATGAAGGCGCTGAACAATTACGTCTCCGCCGCCGGCCTGATCGCGGCCTCGGAGGCGCTGCTGGTCGGCCGCACCTTCGGTCTCGAACCCGACACCATCATCGACGTGTTGAATGCCTCGACCGGCCGCAACAATTCGACCGAGGTGAAGATGAAGCAGTTCGTCATCTCGGAGAGTTATGCCTCGGGCTTCTCGCTCGCCCTGATGGCCAAGGACCTGCGCATCGCCGCCGATCTCGCCGGCCACCTGAAGCTCGACATCCCGCAGATCGGCGCGGTCGCCGACATCTGGGACGAGGCCAAGGCGGCGCTCGAAGGCGGCGCCGACCACACCGCGATCTATCGCTTCCTGGCAAAGGACGCAGGCGGCGCCGGATGACCATCGCGGCGCTCACGGCGAGGCTGGCCGCAACGTTCGCCGACGGCGAATTGCCGCGGCTCGGCAAGGGCCTCGACACCGTCGTCAGGTTTCGCGTCGGTGACGCCGCCGTCACGATAACGATCACCAACGGAATGGCGCGGTTCGCGCCGGCCCACTTGGAGGCTGCGATCGAGATCGCCGCCCCGCCGGCCGCCTGGGCCAAGGTGCTTGCCGTTCCGCCCGAGCCGACCTTCCACGCCTTCACTGCCTTGGCGCTCGCCAATCCGGCCTTCACCATCACGGGCGACCCTCTGGTGGTCGCTCAAGGACGGCCGGTGCTGGAGCGGTTGATCGAATGCCTCGTCGCGAGCCCGCCCGCCGCCGCCGAGCCGGTGGCACGGGACCTCGGCCAGATCACCGGCGTCTATCGCGAGATCCGCGCCAATGGCAAACGCTACCAGGTCTTCGTGGAGAGCGCCGGGTCAGGCGCTCCGGTTCTCTGCCTGCACACGGCCGGCGCCGATGCGCGCCAGTTCCAGGGCCAGCTCGCCGATGTCGATCTTGCCGGCAGCCATCACTTCATCGCGCCGGACCTGCCGTTTCACGGCCGCTCCATGCCGCCGCGCGACTGGTCCGGCGGCCCCTATCGGCTGACCAAGAAGGCCTATCTCGGCTTCTGCGCGGCCTTCATCGAACAGGCGATCGGTGAACCTGCCATCATCGCCGGCGGCTCGATGGGCGCGGCGATGGCTCTGGTGCTGGCCGCCGAACGGCCTGACCTCGTTCGAGGCATCGTGGCAATCGAGCCGCCGTTCCGCTCCAAGGGCCGGCTCAATCCCTATCAGCACCATGTCGCCGTCCACGGCGGCCTGCACAATGCGAGCTTCGTGCGCGGCCTGATGAGCCCGACGAGCCCGCTCGCCGACCGCCGGCGCGCTGCCTGGATCTATTCGCAGGGTGCGCCCGGCATCTATGCCGGTGACCTCGCCTTTTACAGCGAAGAGTTCGACGGTTCGGTCACAGCGCCAATGATCTGCGCCGCCCGCACCCCGGTCGCGCTGCTCTGCGGCACCTATGACTATTCGGCGACCCCGGAAGACGGCGCCAAGCTCGCGCTGCTAATACCAGGCGCGAAACTCACCATCATGGGCGGACTCGGCCATTTCCCGATGTGTGAGCATCCGGATCTGTTCCAGCCGCATTTCGCCGCGGCGCTGGCGCATGTGCGGGGCGGTTGAGGCGGGTCTCGGGGCGGCCTGGTCCGGATGCGAAAATATCGCCTAAGCTATTGGGTCTCCCGGGCTCCTAACGTCATCCCCCTCACACCGGATCGAGATGCAGGCACACCGTCTCGCCGTTCGAGCCCGGCAGCGCCGGATAGCGCGTGCGCACCTTGGGGTCGTGGCCGGGAATGACCCTGGCATCGCCGCCGGCGAGCCGTTTCGCCCGCGCCCAGCCGAGCGTCATGGCGCCGAGGTCGTAGACGATCGGAAACGGATTGCCGGTGGCCATATTGGCGTAATAGTGGCTGGCGTCGCTCGCCAGCACCACCGGCCCGCGGCGGGTTTCCACCCGCACCATCTGCAGGCCGTCCGAGTGGCCGCCGACATGGTGCAGGCTGACGCCCTCGGCGATTTCGGCATCGCCGGAATGGAACGTGACGCGCTCGGCATAGACGGCGCGCACCATGGCCACGACGTCCTCGACCTCGAAGGGATGGCGAATGCAGGCCTGGCACATGTGCCGGCCGGTGGCGAAGGCCATTTCGCGGTCCTGCAGGTGGAACCTGGCCTTGGGGAAAAGGTCGAGATTGCCGGCATGGTCGTAGTGCAAATGGGTGACCACCACATCCTCGACCGCTCCGGGATCGACGCCGAGTTCGGCGAGCGCCGTGCCGACCGGGCGCAGGATGGTGCGGCCGCGCGCCTTGGCCGCGGCTTCGCCAAAGCCGGTATCGACCACGATGCTCTGCCCGCCCGCGCGCAGGACCCAGACGAAATAATCCATCGGCATGGCGGCGTCATGCGGGTCGGGCGCCTGGATGAAGTTCAGCCGGGCCGGCCGGTCGTGAAAGGCGTAACGCAGCGCGAAGACGTCCCAAGGCCGCATGGCGATCTGTCCTTCCTTGTTCATTGGAAACGAGCGAGGCGCTTCATATGCCCCGCTCGTCGATCTGACCGCCCTGGCGCAAAGCTCACTTCGCCGGCAGCGCGCCTTCGGCCTTCAGCACCTCGTGCGCCGCCTTGAAGGCGTCGAGGCCGGCCGGAATGCCGCAATAGACCGTGGCATGGAGCAGGATTTCCTTGATCTCCTCAACCGTCACGCCATTGGCGAGCGCGCCCTTCACATGCAGCTTGATCTCGGCGGGGCGGTTCAACGCCGTCAACATGGCAAGATTCAGCATGCTGCGGGTCTTGTGCTCCAGGCCCTCGCGGGTCCAGGCGTAACCCCAGCACCACTCGGTGGTGATGCGCTGGAAGGCCATCATGAAATCGTCGGCCTTGGCGATGCTGCCGTCGACATAGTCGGTGCCCAGCACCTTGCGCCGGACCTGAAGACCCTTTTCGAACTGTTCGCTCTCAGCCATCACTTTGCTCCGCTCTGGTGCTGAAGAAGAAGAATGATCCGGACCCTAGAGGCCGAGATAAGCGGTCCTGACCGCATCGTCGCCGGCCAGCGCCTCGGCCGAGCCGGACAGCACGATGCGGCCGGATTCGAGGACATAACCGCGGCTGGCGACCGACAGCGCCAAAGCGGTGTTCTGTTCGACCAGCAGGATTGCCGTGCCGGTGCGGCTGACCGCGAGAAACGTGTCGTGCAGATCGTCGACCACCTTGGGCGCCAGCCCATGGCTCGGCTCGTCCAGCAGGAGCAGCCGCGGCTCGAGCATCAGCGCCCGGCCGATCACCACCATCTGCTGTTCGCCGCCCGACAGCGTGCCGGCGCGCTGGGTCAGGCGCTCGCGCAGCCTCGGAAACATGTCGAGCACATAGTCGCGGCGCTCGGCGAGCCTGGCCGACTTGCGCACCGCATAGGCGCCGAGCATGACATTCTCGTCGACCGTCATGTCGGGGAAGACGTGGCGGCCCTCCGGCACATGGGCGATGCCGAGGCCGGGAATGCGATGGGCGGCGAGGCCGACAAGCTCGGTGCCGTCGAAGCGCAGGCTGCCGCACGCCGCCACCAGGCCGGAGACCGTGCGCAGCAAGGTGCTCTTGCCCGCGGTATTGGCGCCGATGACACAGACGAATTCGCCTGGGGCGACGGAGAGCGAGATATCGTGCAGCACGTCGCCGGCATCGTAGCCGGCGCTCAGGCCCTCGATGGCGAGAAGCGGATCGGCGCTGGTCATTTCACCTCCTCGCCGGCGGAGCGGCCGAGATAGGCCTTGACCACCTCGGGGTCGCGCGAGACCTCGGCCGGCGTGCCGGTGGCGATCAACTGGCCAAAATTCAGCACCACGATGCGCTGGCACAGCGACATGATCGCCCGCATGTGATGCTCGACGACAACCAGCGTCAGGCCGTCGGCGCTGAGCCGGCGCAACAGCGCCAGGAACTCGTCCATCTCGACATGGTTCAACGCCGCCATGGCCTCGTCGAGCAGCAGGATGCGCGGCTCGGTGCAGAGCGCGCGGGCAACCTCGACGCGGGCGCGTTCCGGAAAGGACAGGTCGCGGGCGAGCTTGGCCGCGATGGCGCCAATGCCGACCTGGTCGAGGCAGCGGCGGGCGAGCGCCCGGGCCTCCTCGACCGAATGACGCATCAGGCCGCCGGTCAGCACATTGTCGAGCACGGAGGAATCCAGGAACAGCGCAATGTTCTGGAAGGTCTTGACCATGCCGGCGGCAGCGATCCGGTGCGGCTTCAGGCCGACCATTTCCGTGCCGTCGAGCCGGATCGAACCGGCGGTCGGGCGATGCAGACCGACCAGGTTGGAGAACAGCGTGGTCTTGCCGGCGCCGTTCGGACCGATCAGCCCGACGATCTCGCCCTGGCGGATGGAGAAGGACACGTCGGACAGCGCGGTGAGCCCACCGAAGCGCTTGGTGACGCCGGAGATTTCGAGGAGCGGTGCGGTCATGACGACGCCCTCCCCGCGAAGCGGCGCTTGAGACGGCTGCCCATGGCAACGAAGCCGCGCGGCTCGACCAGAATGACCACCACCAGCAATGCGCCGAAGACCAGTTGCGACAGGCCGGCGGCTTCGGCTGAGAACACCTGGTTGGCCAGTTCTTCCATCGGGATGATGAAGAGCGCGCCGAGGATCGGCCCGATCCAGGTGCCGATGCCGCCGACAATGGCGATCATGGCGATGCGCACCGAGACCGAGGCGACGCCGAACACCGTGTCCGGGTCGAAGAAATACTGGAACTGGGCATAGAAGGTGCCGAGCGCGGCCGTCAGCGCGCCCGAGATGACCGCGGCGATGATCTTGGTGCGTGTCGTGTCGACGCCGATGACCTCGGCCGCGTCGACATTTTCCTTGATGGCGCGCAGCCGGTAGCCGAGCCGGCTCCGCTGGATGGCGACGAAGACCAGCGTCACCAGCACCAGCGCCGCCAGCATGATCCAGTAATAGGGCCGCGTTTCCTTGAACTGGAACATGGCGAGGCTCGGCTGGGAGAACGGCACGGAAATGCCCACGGGACCGCCGGTCAGCCCGCCCCAGCTATTGCCGATGACCCGCATGACCTCGCCGAAGGCGAGCGTCGCCAGCGCGAAATAATGGCCCTTCAGGCGCATGGTCGGCAGGCTGATGGCGAAAGCCGCGACGCCGCCGAGCAAGCTGCCGGCGATCAGGCCGAGCCAGGGCGACAGGCCGACATGGACCAGCAGGAGCGTCGAGGTATAGGCGCCGATACCGAAAAAGGCGGCGTGGCCGAGCGACATCTGGTTGGCGAGGCCGCCGACAATGTTCCAGGCCTGGGCCATGGCGCCGAACAAGAGCGCCAGGCAAAGAATGCGGATGGCATAACCGCGCGGGTCGAGCCCCAGCGGCAGGACGATGGCGAAGGCCAGCACGGCGGCGATCAGCGCCAGCCGCGGCCAGGAGACGCTCGAAGAGACGCTCCGGATCATTTGGAGCCTCCGAGCAGGCCTTCGGGCCGGAACGCCAACACGCCGATGAACACCACGAAGAGCACGAGGTTCTGCAGCTGGATCGGGAAGGCGAGCGCCGAGACCGACTGGATGATGCCGACCGCGAGGCCACCGGCGACGGCACCGGCGACCGAGCCGAGGCCGCCCAGCACCACCACGGTGAACATCAGCACGACGAACTGGCCGCCAACCGTCGGCGAAGCGGTCAGATAAGGCAGGATCACGGCGCCACCGAAGGCGGTGAGCCCGACACCGAGGCCGAAGGCGAGCATATGCATGCGGTCGGCATCGATGCCCATGAGGCGCGCGGCCATCGGATCCTGGGCGGTGGCGCGCATGGCCTTGCCGAACCAGCTCGCCCGCATGAACAGCCAGAGCGCGAGGCCCGAGGCGACCGACATCACGAAGGCCAGGAGATAGGGCACGCTGATGAACAGCTGGCCGATCTTGAGCGACGCGGTCTGGTAAGGCGTCGAGACCGAGCGGAAGCCCGAGCCGAACATCAAAAGCGCGGCGTTTTCCAGCACGATCAACAGGCCGACGGTCAGGAAGATCTGCGCCACGTCGGGCGCCTTCAGCACCCGCCGGATCAACAGGCGCTGCATGGCGGCGCCAAGAATGAACACCACCACGAAGGCGAGCGGCGCGGCCAGCAGCGGATCGAGCCCCAGCCACGCCCAGGCGTAATAGGCCACGAACATGCCGAGCATGAGGAATTCGGCCTGGGCGAAGTTGACGATGCCCATGACGCCGAACACCAGGGTGAGGCCAATGGAGATGACGGCATAAACACCGCCGATCATCAGCCCGTCGAGGATGGCCTGGATCAGCGCCATGCCGGTCTCCGTCCATAGTCGTGCATAAGTATCGGCGGCGTCTTAAGGCTTGCGATCATCAGCCCGTCGAGGATGGCCTGGATCAGCGCCATGCCGGTCTCCGTCCATAGTCGTGCATGATCGGGCTCAGACCTTCCAGACCGCCTTGGTCCGGGCGACGTCGGAGGGCCAGACGGTGACCAGCTCCTTGTTGCGCCACTGCACCATGACCGGCACGGAAAGCGTGTTGAGGCCGGACTTGTCGAACTTGACCGCGCCGCCGGTCATCGCCTTGGCCCAGCCGCCCTCGAAACGGGTGTCGTGCAGCGCCTTGCGCAGGGCATCGGCCTGGGTGGATTTCGCCTGCTCGATCGCCTGGACCAGCACGTCGAGGCAAACCGCATGTTCCAGCGCCTCGTGCACCATGAAATATCCGAAGCGCTTGCGGAACCGCTCGGTCAGGTCGGGCGCGAGATCGTAATTGGCCGGCGAGATCGACAAGACACCTTCGGCATGTTCGCCGAGGCCCTTCTCGAAATCCGGGATGACATAGCCGGCGGCGCCGCCGATGGCGGGGATGTCGATGCGCTGCTGGCGCATCGAGCGGATGATCTGCAGGCTGTCATTGAGATAGGAGACCGGGAACACCGCCTGGGCGCCCGAGGCCCGCAGCTTGTTGATCAGCGGGGTGACGTCGGTGATCCCCAACGGATAGGCATCGTCCATGACGATCTGGACGCCGGCCGCCTTGGCGCCGTCGCGCAGGCCGGTCGCCTGCGAGGTGCCATAGGCCGTGTCCTCATACATGATGGCGACGCGCTCGAGCTTCTGGCCGGCGGCTTGGGCGACCGCCAGCGTGCCGTCGAACTGGGCCTTGCCGATGACGGAAGCCTTGGCGACCACCTGGAAGATGTTCTCGAAGCCCCTGCCGGTGATCTGGTCGGAAAACGACATGGTCAGCAGCGGCACGCCGCGCCGCTCGGTCACTTCCGAAATGGCGATCGTCAGCGACGAGGCGAAGGCGCCGAGAATGGCGACCACGTCGTTCTGGGTGACCAGCCGCTGCGCGACATTGGCGGCGGTGGTCGGGGTCGAGGTGGAATCGGCGATGACCAGGTTGAGCCTGGCGCCGCCGAGGCCCTTGATGCCGCCGGCCGCGTTGATCTCATCGGCGACCAGCTGAATGCCGTTGCGCGAATTGATGCCGAACTGGGCGTTGGCACCCGACAGCGGCAGCACGACACCGACATTGACGGTGCGGCCTTGAGCCTCGGCGCGGTGCTGCACCAAGGGCATGGCGAGGCCGGACGCGAGGCCAAGCTTCAGCGCGGAGCGCCGGCTGACGGCGCCGGCGAACGTCTTGCGATCGGTCATTCAATCCTCCCGTTCAGATGAGCCCGCGATCGAAACGCCGCGGTTTTGCGAATGCGACACGCCGGTTCGTCCGGCGGGCCTGTTGCCGGCCCAGGAGTAAGGCGGCCTCCGCCACGGTGTCAAGCAGATTGACAGATTGTCTGATAGGAACAAATATCCACCGCGAACGGGCCGCCGATCGCCGGCATCAAGGCCCGGCCGACCAACAAAACCGCGCAAGGCGCGGCGCGACACCGGGAAAGTCCCAGGGGAAACCATGATGATCAGACAGCTCGTTCTGGCTGCGGCTTGCGTCGCGGGACTGGCCACCTCCGCGGCCGCGCAGACTTTCCCCAGCCGGCCGGTGACCTTCATCGTGCCTTATGCCGCCGGCGGCACCACCGACGTGCTGGCGCGCATCATCGCGAAAGCCATGACCACGACGCTCGGCCAGAGCGTCATCGTGGAAAATGCCGGCGGCGCGGGTGCCACCACGGGCACGTTGCGCGTCGTCCGGGCGACCGCCGACGGCTATGTGCTGTCCTTCGGCAATATGGGCTCGCTCGCGGCGAACGTGCCGCTCTATCCCAATCTCGCCTTCGATCCACGCAAGGACCTGGCGCCGATCGGCGTGGTCGCCCGGGTGCCCATGGTGCTGTCGGCCAGCAACAAGAGCGGCATTCGCGACCTCAAGGGCTTCATCGAACGGCTGAAGAACCAGGACAATCCGCTGTCGATCGGCCAGGCCGGCCCGGGCTCGACCGGCCATCTGGCGGCAGCAAGGCTCCTGCAACTGACCGAGACGCGCGCCACCATGGTGCCCTATCGCGGCGCCGGACCGGCCATCGCCGACCTGATCGCCGGCTTCGTCGACGGCGTCGTCGACCAGACCGTCACCATGATCCCGGCCCATCAGGGCGGCAATGCCCGGGCGCTGGCGGTGTCGAGCAAGGCCCGGCTGCCGCAGATCCCGGACGTGCCGACCTTCGCGGAAGCCGGCCTGCCGGCCTTCGACCTGACGGTGTGGAACGCCATCGCCGCACCGAAGGACACGCCGCCGGCCGTGGTCGCCAGGCTGGCGCAAGCGCTGGAGGCAGCACTTGCCAGCCCCGAGGTGCAGAAGACTTTCGCGGAACTGGCGGCCGAAGCGCCCGGCGCGGAGGATCGCGGACCCGAGCCGCTGCGCAGGCTGATCGCGGCGGAGGTCGACCGGCTGACCGACCTGATCCGCTCGGCCGGCATCCGGGTCGAGTGAACGGCAGGCAAGGCCCGGTGGCGCCGGACCAGACAGGATCGTTTCGACATTGCCGGCCGCCCGCCATTCCCCGATGATCGCGCCGGCCATGGTCAGCCGACCATGGCCATGCACGGGCAAGGATCAGGGTTGATGACCGACCGGCACCCACGACGAGGCATTTCGATCATGCGCCGCCGCCTGCTGAACGCCATCCTGCCGGCGGCGCTGGCCGTCGGCGCGGTCTCCTTCGGAGGGCCGGTGGGCGCGCAGGCCCGGCCGCCGCGGGTGAAGGTCACGACCGAGCTCGGCGACTTCGTCGTCGAGGTCTATCCCGATCGCGCGCCGACCTCGGCCAACAATTTCCTCGCCTATGTCGACAAGGGCCTGCTCGACGGCCAGTCGGTCTATCGCATCGTGACCATGGCCAATCAGCCGGCCAGCACGCAGCACAAGATCGAGGTGATCCAGTTCGGCTGGCGCGGCGCCGAAGGCCAGGAGCCACCTTTGCCACGCATCGCGCACGAGACCACCGATGTCATCGGGCTGAAGCACCTGGACGGCACGCTGTCCATGGCACGGCTCGCCACCGGCACGGCGAGCGCCGCCTTCTTCATCTGCGTCGGCGACCAGCCTTCGCTCGATTTCGGCGGCGGCCGGCATCCGGACGGACAAGGCTTTGCGGCTTTCGGCAAGGTGGTCGAGGGCATGGATGTCGTCCGCCGCATCCATGCGACCCGCGCCGAGCCGGCCGACCGCCTCGCCCGGCCGATCCCGATCAGCAAGGCGGCGCGGCTGCCGGTTTAGCCACACGCCTGGACGTCAGCTGTCCTGCCCGGCCCTGCCCCTCGGCAAGGTCAGCGCCACCAGAATGGCGAGGCCAATGGCATTGCCGACATTCAAGGTTGTCGAGGCCATGCCGGAGGCGACGCCCTGCTCGTCATGGGCAACACCCGAGGCCGCGGCGATCCACATCGCCGTCCAGGTGATGCCCTGGCCGATGCCGGAGACGATGAGGCCGGGCACGACGACCGCGTAGCCGCTGTCGAGGCCGGCGCCGGCGACCATGGCAGCCGTGCCGAAAGCACCAACCGTCATGCCGGCGAGCAAGGTGGCGCGCACCGAGGCCCGGGTCGCCAGCCGCTCGCCGATCTGGGTGCCGGCGGTGATCGCCAGCGACGGCACCAGGAAGGCGAGCCCGGTCTGGTAGGCCGAGAAGCCGTGGACCTTGCGGAACAGCACGGTGAGGAAATAGGGCAGCGCGCCGAAGGTGCCCATAGAGATGAAGGTGATGGTCATGCCGGCGGCGAGGCTGCGACTGCCAAACAGCCGAAGCGGCATCAGCGGATCGCGGGCGCGGCTGGGACAAGCCGTGCTTCAAGCACCCGCGTGTGTCGGTCTGGGGCGTTCGCATCGCTCTTCGTGACACTTCGAAGCGGCAGGCCGCACGGCCGCCGCGATGAAACCATGATGCTGGAGGTGAATGCGCGCTCGCCGGACCGGTCCGCCAGGGTGACGCACGCGCCATGCCATTTTCGAGAGACGCGCCTTGAGCACAGAGCCTGACGGCGCGCCGGCGGAACCGACGCCGCGCTTCCGGATCGACCTCGATTATGCCGACGACGAACTCGCCGCCGTCGAGGCGGTCATGGCGCGCCGGCAACAGGCGCTGCTGAAGCGTGACCCGTGGGACCCCTGGGCCATCATCATCATGGGTTGCATCGTAGCCTTCGCCACCGCGATCCTGGCAATGTGGCTCGGCGTCGGCCGGCGCGGCCAGGGCGCCATCATCGCGGCGCTCGCTTTCGTCGCGTTCTGGATCGGCGCCTCGAGCCCGGGTCTCATCGCACGGCGCCAGGCAGCGCGCTTGCGGGCGGCGGAGCGCGCGGACTTCCGGGCGGAATGGGCCGGGACTACGCTGGCCGTCGACGCGCGCGGCATCAGCCTGCAGCGGCCCGATGCGCAGGGCTTCTACGCCGCATCGGCGTTCCGATCGGCGACGCGCGAAGGCGGGCTGGTCCTGCTCTGGCCCCATGCCGGCGCGCCGCTCGCGATTCCCGCCCGGCTGATGAGCACCGGCCAGCAGGCGCGCCTCATGGCCATCGCCAGCGGGCAAAGCGCGACCGAAGCGGGCCTTGCGGCTGCCGCCCAGCACCCATGACGCGGCTGCTCACATGACCAAGGATCTGCTCTTCGTTGGGTCAGAGGGCGGAGTCGCCATCGCCGATGCACAATCCGGCCTGTCGCTGCGACGGCAAGGCCAGTGACGGCGGGCGCCGTTCGCCGGCCCTCTCGCCCGCAGGCCGCGGGGGTGAGGGCGTTCCTTCGCGTCGATGCAACGAAGGAACGCCCTCTCCAGGCTCAGATTCAGTTCTTCAGATCGTCCGGCACCTTGCCGCCATTGGCGGCGAGCTTCACCATGACCTGCTTGTGCAGCCAGACATTCATCGTGGCGGAATCATTGGTGTCGCCGGTGTAGTTGAGCTCCTTGGCGAGCTCCTTGCGCGCCGACAGGCTGCTGTCGAGGTTGAGCAGCTTCATCAGATCGACGATCGAGGTCTTCCAGTTCAACGGCTGGGAGGCTTTCGAGGCGAGATCGGTGAGCACCGCGGCGACATCGACGGTCGCGCCGGGTGCTGCCGGAGCCCCCGGCGTCGCGGGAGCAGCTCCACCCGCTGCGGCGGGCGCCGGACTTGCCGCGCCACCGGCGGCAGGCGCTGCCGGGGCCTCGGCCGCTTCAGCGCGGCCGGGCAGAATCTTGTTCAGGATCGAGCTGAAAATACTCATACGGGTTCTCCAGTTTCACGTTGCCCCGCCGTGAAGCTAGCACGCTGATGCCGGGAGACAATGACAGCGCGAGGAAATCTCCGCACTCAACCCGTTTTGCCCGCCGCCGGCGGTGTCTTGAAATGCTCCGCCATCCAGTCGTCCCAGACCGGCTCTTGGCGCGCCGCGACCGCCAGGGCGTCGTCACCGTAGAAGTAGAGGCTGACCGCGGCACGTGTGATGCCGCCCCAGCTATAGGCGCCGACCATGGCAAGGCCCGGCGCCGGCTGGTCGAGCCGCAATGTCAGTTCCCGGTGATTGCCGCCTTCGCTGATCCGTTCGACCGTGCCGGCCAATGGCGGTGCCGTCTCGGCCGGCGCCGCGCGGCGCTGACCGAGCGCCGCGTCGGCGAGATTGAGCTTGCCGGTCAGCAGGGCCCAGGCCTCGGCATCGCTGCCGGCATGCTGGCCGGTCGGGCGAATCGACGTGCCGGGTTGGCCGGCGAAATGCGTGAGATAGAGCTTGAGCACCTCGAAGAAGGGCGGCCAGCCGGTCTCCATGCTGCCGAGTTCATCATCCCAGTCGGATTGTGTGGTGAACAGGCTGTGGACGAGACGCACCACGCAGGTGCCGCCGGCGCGCGCCTCGATGACGAATTCGGTGCCGAGCGGCGGCGCCGTCTCGCTCCAGCCCGGCTCGACATAAGCAAAGCACCGGGGCGGCTCGAAGGCCGTCACCTCACCTGTCGATTCCAGGCCGGGTCCCAGATGAAAGGCAACCGCTCCGCCTTGCCGCTCCTCGACTTCGGAAGGCACGAACCAGGAGGAGATGCCGGGACCTGTGGCAATCGCCCGCCAGACCTGATCGGGCGTGCCCGGCAATTCGAATTCCAGCGCAATGGAGCGGCGCTCCTGACCATCCGTCTTGATCGGCATCACGAGACCTCCTCGGTTGGGCTGGCGAAACGCGCGCCGATCCAAGCGGTCCAGGCGGTCTCCGCCTGCCGGGCGGCATCGCCCGCGCCCTCGCCATAGAGATAGAAACGGATGGTGAGATAGACCTTGCCGCCCATGGCATGGGGCACGAGATGGGCAAGGCCCGGCGCTGGCCGGTCGAGCTGGACAAGCAGTTCCTCCGGCGCCTCCGGCTGGCCGGCCCATGCGACCGCGCCGGCAAGCGGCGGGCCGTCGGCCGGCGTAGCCACCTGGTCGCCGGCTGTTGCGCCGGCCAGGCCAAGCGGGCCGGTCAATGCCATCCAGGCTTCGCTTTTCGGCTCGGGCGCAATGCCCATGACCTGGAACGACGTGCCATGCCGGCCGGCAAAATGGGCAAGATAGAGCTTGAGCACCCGAAAGAACGACAGCCAGCCATAGGTGTGACCCTCGAACTGGCTATCCCAATCGTCGTTGCTGGCGAACCAGCTATGGACGACGCGCACCACGCAGGTGCCACCGCCACGCGCCTCCACGGTCCATTCGGTGGCGACCGGGCTCGGCCCTTCGGTGGTCTCGACGACGAAACGCCGGGGCGGCGCCCATTCGGTGATGCTGCCGACCGAATCCATGCTGTTGCCAGGGCCGAAATGCGAAACGGCGGTGCCGCCGGTGCGCTCCTCGACTTCGCTCGGCACGAACCAGGACGAGATGCCCGGCCCCGTGGCGATCGCCGCCCAGACCTGGTCCGGCGTGCCGGGAACCTCGACTTCGGCCTCGACCGAGCGACGCCCGGACGCATCCTTCTTCACTGGCACGGCATCGTCTCCCGTCCTGCGTCGGGCGGCAGCGGATGGGCCACCAGCACAAGGCGATGGCGGCGCCCGCCCGGCGCGTCGCCATCGTGGTAGCGTGCGACCAGCGCGGTGATGGCGCCGGTGAGTTCGTGGGTGAAGGCGGCCCGTTCCGCCGCCGAACGGAAGCGGATCTCGGTGTCGATCGCCAATGTCGCCAGGCGCTTGTCGGCGGCGATGGCGCGGCGCCAGAGATCGCCGACCTCGCGGACGATGCGGGCGCCGAGCGCGATGAGATAGCTCGCCGACAGCCGGTCGCCGCCGCGGGCAGGATCGGAGCCGACGGCGCCAAGCGCGTCCGGCGAGACGACATAAGATCTGGCGGTCGCCACCAGCAGGCGCTCGGTGAGGCCGCCCCACTGCCGCTCCTCGGCGACGCGCACCAGCCTGTGGGCCTCCAGCGCGCGCAGGTGATAGTTCACCTTCTGGCGCGCCATGCCGATGCGCTGGGCGAGCGCGGCCGCCGAGGCCGGCTCGGAAAGCTCGGCCAGGAGACGGCTGCGAACCGGTTCGAGCGCCACTGTCGCGGCCATGGGATCGGCAATGACTTCAACATCCAGCATGGCCGGAAGATAGCTTGACAATATTTGTTGTCAAGGCGGGCGATGCGCATTTGCGAAGGTCTGTCTCGAGCCGTCAGACTCGCCGCATTTCCGCAAGCCCGCGTTCACCACCTTCGCCCGACCCAGCCGGCCGCGACGTCATGCCCTTGCGACATCGCCAACAAGACTGCGGCGACCCGGGCTGAGACCGCGCAGAAGGAACAGGCGGCAAAGCGCGCCGAGGAAGAGGCACACATCGAGTCCGAACAGGCGATCGCCGAGCGCGAAGCGGCTGCCCGCCGCGCCCGCGAAACCGCCAACATCGAAGCCGCCCGCGACGTCCGGCAGAAGGACACCGAAGCCAAGCGCGACCTGCAGATCGTCTCGCAGGAAAGCGTGATGATGAGCAGTGGCGCCGGGGCGCCGGGGCGCCCGCCAAGCTGTCCGACCCGTCCTTTTCGACCAATCTGCTCGCCTATGGTTCATCCAAGACGGCGCTGAATGCGATCACCCTGGCCTTCGCCAAGGAATTCCTGGGCACGTCGATCAAGATCAATGCCGCCAATCCCGGTTATGTGGCGACCGATCTGAACGGTCATAGCGGTCCACGCAGGGTCGCCGAGGCTGCGGCGATCGCCATCCGGCTCGCGACGCTCGACGCCGACGGCCCGACCGGTGGTTTCTTCAACGATGCGGGGGTGAAGCCATGGTGCGCGGCACGCTGGAGCGAGACCTAGCGTCCCTGCGCCGGACGGTGGCCGTAGAGGCAGCCATAGAAACCGCCGACGACGGTCGGCACGAGGACCGCCGCGACAAGCGCGACCGCCAGCCACTGCGCCTCATCGACCAACAGGCCGCACAATAGAAGGCCCATGCCGCCGAGCATGAACAAGATGCCGGTCAGGCGCTGCGTGGCGCGCCAATGAGCCGGCTCGGCGGTCATCCAGGGCAGGCGCAGGCCGGCAAGCCGGTTCGGCTGCGTCTTCGGCAGCACATTGCCGAGGAGGATCAGCATGACGGCGAAACCCAGGCTGATGATGCGGACCATGCGGTCGGGATAGCCGGTGCCGATCAGCACGATGCCGCCTTGGACCGCCAGGGCGAGCGCCGAGATGGCCGGCACGACGATCGCCCAGACATGCTTGCCCGCGGCCAGTTGCTCGGCCGGCGCGAAGCGACCGACGAGGGCGAAGATGGCCGCGTTGGCGGCCACCATGACGGGCGCTATGGCGAGGGCGGCATTGCGCGGCCAGAAGGAATCGGCCTCGCCGCTCGGCCCCCAATGCACCGGTAGCAGCGCATTGGCGGGCACTAGGACAAAGCCTGCCAGCGTGACCATCGCCAGGGCCGCCCAGAGGGCAAGGTTGAAGCGCGAGAACAGGGTTTGGCTCATCGAGCCTGATCCTTGAGACTGAGAAGCCCGGCGAGGGCCTCTTCGAGAATGGATGTGTTGAGGTGATAGATCAGGCTCGTCCCCTGCCGCTCCACGGCGACGAGCTCGGCCTGCTTCAGCTTGCTGAAATGGACCGACAGCGTCGGCTTGCTGAGGTCGAAATGGCCTGCCAGATCGCCGGCGCTCATCGGGCTGGCCTTCAGCAGCGCCAGCACCTTGCGCCTGACCGGGTGCGACAGGGCTTCGAAAACCGCATTGATGCCCATGGGCCCCTCGACCGACCGCTATTGGCGACATCTCTTATTTAGCTAATCATCTAATTAGAGTCACGACGAAATTTAAGAGCCGACCGCAAACCGACCCGGGCCAATCCCGATCCATGACGTCAGAGGTCATCGACCCACCTACCCCAAGACGCGATGGTGACCCTGCACGCCGGCCAGAGCGGCCCGGCCAAGCTTTTAGGAGACCACCATGCCCGCCTTTGCCATCGCCCGCCTGCGCAACGTCGCCATGGGCCCTCAGATCGTCTGTTATCTGCAGCGGATCGACGCCACGCTTCAGCCGTTCGGCGGCCGCTTCGTGGTCCATGGCGGCAAGATCGAGGTGCTGGAGGGCAATTGGGACGGCGACCTGATCATCATCGGCTTTCCCGATGGCGACAAGGCGCGCGCCTGGTATGCCTCGCCGGCCTACCAGGACATATTGGCGCTCCGCATCGACAATTCCGAAAGTGACACCTTCTTTGTCGAAGGCGTATCCGAAGACCATCGCGCGACGGATGTGCTGGCGGGATGAGGCGGGGCAAGCCTCGATCACACCGGCCGGGCGCGTTCAATCCCCCATACGTGGCGCGCCCATCTTGAACCAGGCCTTGGCGATGCGACCGCCATCGACCTCGTAGATGGCGATGACGTCGACCTCGCCCCGCCCCTCGGGGAAATTGCGGCTGACGACCTCGCGGTCGACCACCATGGTGCCGACCGAGACACGCGCGATCAACCGGCCGAACAGGTCCGGCTCCTGGAAGCGGGCGACATGGCGGGCGCGGATCGCCGCCGCGCCGTCGGCGAGCAAGGTCGCGGGATGGGCGAAAACCTGGGCGTCGTCATGCCAGAGCGCCATGAAAGCCTCGATGTCGCGGGCATTATAGGCGTCGAGCTGTCGTGCGACGACGGTCTCGGCGTCCGGTTCATTCGTAGCGGTGCTCATCACATGTCCTTGGCGGCAGGGCGCGGCAGAATACCACGCTCCGGCCGGCGGCAATGGCAGGTTCGACTGGCAGGCTATGCGCAGCCGCCGCGCCGCGATAAGGACTCCCGACCAATCTGCGCGGGTCCGATCCCATGCCGAAATCCCCATTTGCCAAACGGCTGGACGCGGTGCAGGCCGAACTCGCCCCGTTGTTCAGGCTCCATGGCTTCGCGCGCCACGGGCGGACCTTCAATCGCCAGACCGAAGACCGCCTCATCCAGGTGGTCAGCCTGCAGATGGGCCAGCCGGCGATCGGCACCTTGGCGCTTTTGCCAGCGGAGCTTGCTCATCTCGGCCGCGACCTGTCGGGCCGCTTCACGGTCAATCTGGGCGTCCACCTCGGGGAGATCTGGGACTGCAACAACCCGCGGCCGGCTGGGCACAATCTCCAGGACCATCATTGCCAGATCCGCGCACGGCTCGGCGAGCTCTGCCGGATGCCCGATGCCTGGTGGCCGCTGGACCAGCCTTCATCTCCCCTCGCCTTCGATATCGGCCGGCGCCTGGTCGCCATAGGCCTGCCGTTCCTCGATCGCTTCCGGTGCCGCGACGACATCATCCGCGACTGGGTGGCGTTCAACGCGGACGAGCGCCTGCTGTCGAGCCGGGCGCGGGTCGACGTGGCAGTGCTGCTCGCGACACGCGGCGACGCGGCCGGTGCGGTTCGGCTGCTCGGCGAACAGGTGCGGGCGACGCCGCTCAAGCTCCATGCCGATTATGTCCGCGCGCTCGCCCGCAAACTCGGGCTCGGCGAATTGCCGACGTGAAACAGCGCTTCCGAGAGGCCGCCCTCCCTCACTCGGCCTGAAGTGGCGCCGTACCGTCATTGAGAATGTCGAGATAGGCCCGATAACCGAACACACGCCCGCGACGACGACCTGTGACCTCCTCGATGATGCCAAGGCGCTTGAGATCGGCGAGCGCCGCGTTGATGGTAGGTGCGGTCAATCCGGTTTGGCTCGCCAGCCTGTTGGCGGTGGCAAAGGGATTTTGCTGAAGGAGGTCGTGGACGCGCAAGGCCGAGTTCGCCCGCTCGGCTGCGGCGACGATGCGCTCACGGTCCTGCTTGAACAGAGCGACAATGCGGGTGGCGGCGTCGAAAGCCTGGTTCGCCGTCTGGGCGACACCATCGAGGAAAAATTCGAGCCAGGCTTCCCAGGCCCCACGCTCGCGCACCTCCTGGAGCAGCCGGTAATACTGTGCACGGTGCGTCTTCAGATAGAGGCTGAGATAGAGCAGCGGCTCGCGCAACACGTCGTGTACGCAGAGATAGAGTGTAACAAGCAGACGGCCGATGCGCCCGTTGCCATCAAGGAACGGGTGGATGGTTTCGAACTGAACGTGCAGAAGCCCCGCCTTGAGGAGAGCAGGCAGGCGCGAGGCGTCCTCGTGCATGAAGCGCTCGAAACCATCGAGGCATGTGTCGAGCTCCGTCACCGGCGGCGGCACGAACAGCGCATTGCCAGGACGCGTGCCACCGATCCAATTTTGCGAACGGCGGAATGCGCCAGGGTCTTTGTTCCCGCCGCGGCCATCCTGGAGGAGCCGCCCATGCATTTCGCAGATCAAACGAAGCGAAAGCGGGAATGTCTTCAGCCGCTCCAGGCCGTACATCATCGCATCGACATAGTTCGACACCTCCCGGATGTCGCCGACAGGCTCGCCCGATTGGGCTTCCGTCTCGAAG
This sequence comes from Phreatobacter stygius, assembly GCF_005144885.1. Taxonomy (NCBI): domain Bacteria; kingdom Pseudomonadati; phylum Pseudomonadota; class Alphaproteobacteria; order Hyphomicrobiales; family Phreatobacteraceae; genus Phreatobacter; species Phreatobacter stygius. The sequence goes on along the minus strand of NZ_CP039690.1, from coordinate 5,435,770 downwards.
CGCAGCAGGTCGGAAAGGCTCGACTGGGTTCCTTCGATCTGCGAGGAAAGCACGGCTTCCTTGCGGACATACATGTAGAGGAACAGGTCGTGTCGCGGCAGCAGGACGGTGATCCCGTCGAGACGGCCAAGCGCACGCTCGGCCAGGCTCAGGCGGTCCAGAAGGCGGAGCACATCGATCGGTGGATGAGGCGGCAGCGGCGGCGGCACGAAGGCACGCACGATCTCGCCGGCAACCGGGGTTTCGACGAAGCGGCCAAGCCGCGTATTGCCGTTCTCGACCAGGCTCATGCGACGACCATGAACGGCACACACTAATTAAGCAATGCGCCACTTTCTTTATTAGCGAGGACCGCTAGTTAAGTCTGCTTAATTGGCGGGTCCCGCTCGGCAGTAGATTGCCGCTCTCTAGCGGGCCCTGCTTGGCGCAGCAGATCTTGGCTGTGGGTCCCGCAGCCGCCCCATCACCTGGCGGGCGCGACGACCTGCGCGACCATGGTCCTGACGATCACGCGGTGGAACGGCAATATGGCGGCAAGATAGGTCCGGCCGAGCAGATTGTGGGTCTTGACCAGGGTCGTCGCCGTGACGCGCCGGCGGCCGCCGGCCTCCGAGACGTCAACGATCATGCGAAAATCCAGGTGCTTGTCATCGAGGCCGGCGATGAGGCGATGTGGCGTCTCACTGATCACCGGAAAGATCCCGATCCTATCCGACGCCTTGGCGGCCGATGGCTGCCCGGCCTTGAGGCCGAACGGCGCGACGACGGCGTTGCGCAAACCAAGGAGGGTGTTGACCCAGCGCGGCGAGCGCCCGAACGCCCGTTCGGCGGCGGTGCGCGCGTCCATCCCCACCTCGTCGACCACCACGCTATAGGCATCGGCGAATTGTGCGCCGGCCAGGACCTGGCCGATCTCGACGTCTGGCTCGACGGCTTGGACCATCATGCCTGATATCCCCATGGGCAGACGATGTATGTCTCGTCGCCGCAGTAGCAGGTTCGCCGGCCGCGCCCAACGCGGGACGTTGCCGCACGGGGCCGCTGGCTCGGCAAAGGGGTCGGCAGCAATCCGCGCCATCAGGCATTCCGATGCAGGCGACAGGTTTTTCCGATTTGCCTTTGCACCCGCACTGATCTCGACTGGCTCGCCGTCGAGGGCGACCCGCGAAGGCACCATGGCGACGACCAGACTGAGGAGCGGGCGTGAGCGGCGAGACGATCTTCTTCATCAATGGGCCGAATGCCAACCTCTACGGGCTCGATCCCGGCGGCACCTATGGCAGCGACAGTTTTCCGGTGCTGCAGGCGCGCTGCGAGGCGCATGCCCGCGGTCTCGGCCTCACGCTCGACTTCCGCCAATCCAACCACGAGGGCGTGCTGGTCGACTGGATCCAGGAAGCCCGCGGCGGCGCCGCCGGCCTGGTGATCAATGCCGCCGGTCTGACCTATACGTCGGTGCCGATCCTCGATGCGCTGCTCGCCTTCGGCAAGCCGGTCGTCGAGGTCCATATGAGCAATATCTGGAAGCGCGAAGCTTTTCGCCACCATTCCTATGTCTCGAAGGCGGCGACCGGCGTGATCGCCGGGCTCGGCGGGCTCGGTTACGAACTCGCCATCACCGCCGCGGCCACGCTCGTGCGCGCGGACATCCGGTAATGGCGCGCGAGACGATCGTCTTCTCCAGCGCGGTCGATCCGATCGCACCCTGGCGCGAAGGGCTCGAGGCGGCACTGCCGGATGTCGCCTTGCGCGCGCCGCCCGAGCTCAGCGCCGACGACGACGTTCGTTATGCGCTGGTCTGGAAACCGCCCGAGGGCTTTTTTGCCGCCTATCCCAAGCTGAGGCTGATCACCATCCTGGGCGTCGGTGCGGACGCCCTGGCCGGCCGCACCGACCTGCCGGACGTACCGATCGCCCGGCTGTCGGATCCGGCCATGGCGCAGATGATGGCGAGCTACATACTCTTCGCCGTCCTGCGCTATGCACGCGACATCGACGTCTTCGAGGCGGCCCAGCGCGACAGGCGATGGCACTATGTCCATCCGCGCGAGGCGCGGTTGACCCGGGTCGGCGTGCTGGGGCTCGGCGAGCTCGGCGGCGTGGCTGCGACCGAACTGGCGCGGCTCGGCTTCGATATCAGTGGCTGGTCGCGCTCGCCGAAGACCCTGCCCGGTGTCAGGACAACCTCCGGCATCGACGCGCTGGATGCCTTCCTGGCCGAAACCGACATATTGGTCGTCATGCTGCCGCTGACCGGGCAAACCCATCACCTGCTCGATGCCCGGCGGCTGGCGCTCCTGCCCGCGGGCGCCAAGCTCATCAACGCGTCGCGCGGCGCGGTGGTCGACGAGCCCGCGATGATCCAGGCGCTGGTCTCGGGCCAGCTCGGCGGCGCGACGCTCGACGTGTTCGAGCGCGAGCCGCTGCCGACAGACCATCCGCTCTGGACGTTGCCGAATGTGCTGATCACGCCGCACCTGGCCTCGGTCGCCTTGCCGGCCTCGGCCGCCGCGCAGATCGCGGCGAACATCCGCCGCCTGCGTTCAGGCGAGCCGGTCCGGCACCGCGTCGACCTCACGCGCGGCTATTGAGGCGGCGGCCGGCAGCCCCTCGGCCGCCAGCGCCCGGTCGAGATAGGACCAGAACGCCTCCACCGCCGGGCGCATCGCATGCCGGCGCAATCTCAGGCGCATGATGCCGACGGCGGTCACGTCGTCCTCGATCGGCACGGCGGCCACCCGGCTGCCGTCATAAGACGATGTCGAGCGCGGCACGACATTGAGGATCGTGTAGCCGTGACCGCGCCCGACCAGGCCGCGGATGAACTCGAACGAACGCGACCGGAAGGCAATGCGCGGCTGCAGGCCGCAGGATGCGAACAGCCGGGCGAAATAGTCGCGCGAATGGGGCAGGTCGAGCAGGATGAACGGCTCGTCGATGACCTCGCGCAGCGACACCGTCTCCCGGCCGGCCAGCGGATGGGTGTGGCTGACGATGAGATGCGGCGGCAGGATCGCCAGCGTCTCGCCCAGCACTTCATCCGGCAGCGCGTAGTCATAGGACAGGGCGATCTCGACGCGGCCCGACAGCAGGCCATCGAGGATCTCCTGCTGGTCGCCCTCCTCCATCTTCACCTGAATGCGCGGATGGAGCAGCGCGAAGCCGGTCAGCAGGCCCGGCATGAAGCGCGCGGTCAGCGTGATGAAACTGCCGACCGTGATCTCGCCCTGCAGCGCGGAACCCAGCGAGCGGGTGTTCTCCTCGAAGTCGCGGGCATGGCTCAGCAAGAGCCGGGCGTCATGCACCAGGCGCTGGCCGGCGCTGGTCAGCGTCATGCCGCGCGCATGGTGGCGCACGAAGACCTGGACGCCGAACTGCTCCTCGATCTGCGCGATGGCGGCGGAGACCGACGGCTGGGAGACGTGGAGGCGGCGGGCGGCCTCGGTGACGTTGCCCGCCTCGGCCGTGGTCACGACGTAGCGCAGCACGCGCAGCGAAATCCGCATCGGATAATCCTATCCTGTTCCACCGATAAACATATTTTACCGATCTCGGGCTTTGCCGCAATCTGAGGCATGACCAAGATTGGAGCAGGCAGATGATCCGTACGGGCGAGGAATACCGCGCCGGCCTTCGCGATGGTCGCGAGGTCTGGATCGACGGCGAACGGGTGAAGGACATCACCGTCCACCGGGCGCTCAAGCCGATCATCGATATCAGGGCGCGCATCTACGACATGCAGCACGAGGCGAAGTTCCAGGACGGACTGACCTATATCGACACCAACCAGCGCAGCTCGAGCCTCTACCGCCCGCCACGCGAGACCAAGGACTGGACCGACAAGACCACCGCCGTCGACCTGGTGCTCAACGAGATCGGCGGCGTCGTCACGCGGGTCGGCGACGAGACGGTCGGCGAGATGTGGTCGCTCTATGACGGCCGCGACGTGCTGGCCGAGATCGATCCGCGCTTCGCCGACAATATCGACCGTCATATCCGCGCAGTGGTCGAGAACGACATTTTCCACGTCTCCGCCAATACCGATCCGAAGGGCGACCGTTCGCGGCCGCCGCAGGACCAGGACCCGGACATGATGGTCCGCGTCACCAGGGAGACCGACGCCGGCATCATCGTGCGGGGCGCCAAATACGAGACGGCCTCGGCCTATGCCGACCAGGCCTTCCTCAAGCCGACGGTCGGTGCCTGGTCGAATGAGAAGCTGTCCGACTATGCGGTCGGATGCATCGTCAAGATGGGCGCGCCGGGGGTGAAGCACATTTGCCGCGCCGGTTTCGCCGGGCGCACCGACCCTGCCGACTATCCGCTGGCCAACCGGTTCGACGAGGTCGAGGCGCTGGTGGTCTTCGACGACGTGCTGATCCCCTGGGAGGACGTGTTCTTCTACCGTCACACCCGCGCGGCCCAGCATGTCCGGGCGACGCTGCACCGCTATTCGGCCTTTCCCTATGTGCTCCGGCTGCTCTACACCGCCGACATGATGATCGGCGCGGCCATGTGGAACGCCAAGCAGACCGGTCTCGACAAGCTGCAATCGGTGCGCGAGAAGCTCGCCGACCTGGTCTGCTACCGCGAGGGCATCAACGCGCACCTCACCGCGTCGATCGCGGCGGCCCAGCGCAGCCCCGGCGGGCTGCTCATGCCGCACCAGTCGATGCTTTATGCCGGCCGCGTCTTCGCCTGCTCCAACCTGCCGACCATGATGCATATCGCCCGCGAACTGTGCGGCGGCCAGATCTGCATCACGCCCAATGCCGAGGCCTTCGCGACCAGCGGCCCGGATGCCTGGCTCAACAAGTTCTACAGCCTGAATGACAACTGGCAGGCCGAGGACCGGCGCAAGCTGCTGGCCTTTGCCCGCGACCTGTTGAACTCCGACTATGCCGGGCATCGGCTGACCTTCGTGCAGTTCGCCCAGGCACCGCACTTCAACCATCTGGCGGCGGTCTATAACAGCTTCGATTTCTCCGGCCCGCTCGACTTCGTGCGCAAGTCGGCGCAGCTGTCGGATCGCGTCGCCGGCCAGCCGGAGGCGCTGCAATGATCGCACCCGTTGACGGCGCCCGGTTTCGCGAGGCCATGCGGCTGACGGTGTCCGGCGTGGCGGTGGTGACCACCGACGGACCGCACGGCCGGGGCGGCATGACCGTCTCGACGCTCTGTTCCCTGTCGATGGAGCCGCCTTCGGTCGTCGTCTGCATCCACGCGGCCAACCGGAGCCTGCAGACCCTGATCGACAACGGCGTCTTCGCGGCCAATGCGCTCGCCGACGGACAGGAGCATGTCGCCGACACCTTTGCCGGCCTCGTCGCGGCGCTCAGGGATGATCGTTTCGCCGCCGGCGCCTGGTCGGTGCTCGGCACCGGCGCGCCGGTCCTCGACGGCGCCCTGTGCAGTTTCGACTGCCGGGTCGCCTCGGTCTTCGCCTTCGGTTCGCACCGCATCGTCGTCGGAGAGGTGCTGGGCCTGAACGTCACGCCGGCCGCGCCGCTGGTTTATTCCGACCGTGCCTATCGCCGCCTGCAGGCGGCGTGAGAAAGGACCCGATGACGACCCATCAGCGCTTTCGCAAATTCAACACCAAAGAAGCCTACCCTGAACAGTCGCTCGACAACGACGTGTGCATGGCGGTGCGCGCCGGCAACACGGTCTATCTGCGCGGCCAGACCGCGATGGATCTCGACGGCAAGATCGTCGGCATCGGCGACGCCGCGGCGCAAGCGGAAAACGCCATGGCTTGCGCCAAGGTGCTGCTTGAAGAGGCAGGATCGCGCCTCGCGCACATCACCAAGATCGTCATCTACATCACCGACCGCGCTTACCGCGAACCGGTCTACCGGGTCGTCGGCCGCTGGCTGAAAGGTGTCTACCCGGTCTCAACCGGGCTGATCGTGCAGGGCCTCGCCAAGCCTGAATATCTGATGGAGATCGATATCATCGCCGAGATACCGCAAGACTGAGCACCTTATAGACATCACTCTTTCGATGACGGACAACACCATTCCGTCACGATATCTTGTCGTTACAAGCTATCAGCCTCCTTAATTCTGCAAGTGCTTCAAAAATAACAGAGCATGGCACGGTCTTTGCTTCAAAGACCGCGACCGCATCGAAGAACACAGAAGGGGATCGTCATGATAAACCGTAGAACCGTGCTCAAGACAGGGCTGCTGACGGCGGCGGCCATCGCCACCCCAGCCAGGGCGGCTGAAAAACTCATCGTCAGCACGTGGGGCGGCAGCTTCCGCGATCTGATCGAGGAGGCGATCGCCAAGAAGTTCAAGGCGGAGACCGGCGCCGAGGTCGACTACATCACCGGTGGCACGATCGACCGGCTCAACAAGGCCAAACTCGCCAAGGACAGTCCGGAGAGCGACATCACCTTCACCACCTCGCATGTCGGCTGGCTCTACGCCAATGACGGCCTGTTCGAGACCGTCGACTTCGCCAGGATCGCCAACGCCAGGAACCTGGTCGAGCAGGCCAGGATCAGCCCGTTCCATTTCGGCGCCTGGGGTTATGTCTATACCATCGGCTATCGGCCGGACCTGACACCCCGGGGCATCGACTTCTCGAGCTGGAACGATCTCTGGAAGCCCGAACTGAAGTCGACACTCGCCTCGCCCGACTTCGATCCGAGCCACATCATCAACGTGGCGGCGCTGCTCTCGGGCGGCGATGCCGCAACCTGGCAGAAGGGCGAGCAGAAGCTGCTCGCGCTCAAGCCCAATTTCAAGGCGTTCTACACCAACGATGCCAACAGCCAGCAGCTCATCGCCACCGGCGAGACGCCGGTCCAGGTGCTGCTGTCGATGAACGCCTACCACATGATCGGACAGGGCGTGCCGATCAAGGTGGTCATCCCGCGCGAGGGCGCCGTGCTCGGCATCGACACGGTGGCGATCACCAAGGGCAGCCGGAAGGCCGAACTTGCCTATAAATTCCTCAACATCGCGCTCGACCCCGAGGTCCAGGCCAAGATCGCCGAGATCAAGAAGGGCAGCCCGGTGGTCACCAATGCGGCGGTCAGCGCCGCGACCGCGGCGCTGCCCGGCGTCTTCACCACGGCCGATCAATGGAAAAGCCAGGCCATCGTGATCGACCACAAGCTGCGCGCCGAAAAAACCGCGGAATGGCGCAAGTGGTTCGCCGAGAACATCATGGCCAAATGACCCGCCCCACCTGACATCTCGGACGGGCGGCGGCCGACGCCGCCCGCTCATCGCACCGGATGCCGCCAAGCCATGAACCGACGTCCCTTCCTCCTGCCGCTGATCTCGCCGGCCTTCCTGATCGCCTTTGGCATCGCGGCCGCGATGGCGGCGATCCTGCAATACAGCCTGCGCACCTTCGTGCCCGGCTCGCTCGATGTCGGCGCCTTCACCCTGGCCAATTTCGCCGGGCTTTTGAAGCCGGTCTATTGGCAGGCCATGATCGATACCGTGGTGATCTGCCTGGAGACCGCGCTGGTCGCGCTGATCCTCGGCTATCCCTTGGCCTATGCGCTGGTCCGCGCCCGCAGCGTCGCGCTGAAATCCTTGATCCTGGTGGTCGCGGTGACGCCACTTTTCCTCGGCGAGATCGTGCGGACCTATTCGTGGATCGTGGTGCTGGGCAATAGCGGCTTCCTCAACTCGCTGTTGCTGAAGACCGGCCTGATCGAGCGGCCGATCCAGTTCATGTTCACCCAGTTCGGGGTGATCGTCGCGCTGGCCCACGTCACGCTGCCGGTGGTGGTGATCATGCTGGCGGCGGCGCTTGCCCATATCGACCGTGACTACGAGAAGGCCGCCGGCAGCCTCGGGGCGACCCCGATCCGGGCCTTCCTGACCGTGACCCTGCCGCTCTCGATCCCCGGCATCGTGGCGAGCTTCACCACCGCCTTCGCCTGGACCTTCAGCGCCTTTGCAACACCCCAGATCATCGGCGGCGGCAAGGTCAACACCGTGTCGACGCTGGTCTACCAGGTCGGCTTCGCCTCGTTCAACTTCCCGTTCGCCGCAAGCCTCAGCCTGGTCGGGCTGATGCTGGCTCTGGCGACGCTGGCGCTGCTGACCCGCGCGACCCGTCGGCTCGAGACCATGGGAGGCCATTGATGCGGATCTCGCCGCTCCATCGCGGGCTTTCGATCCTCGGGCGCATCGTCGTCGCCCTGATCCTCGCCTTCGTCATCCTGCCCTCCTTCGTGGTGACGATTGCCGCCTTCAACGACAAGGCGATCCTGAGTTTCCCGCCATCAGGCTATTCGCTGCGCTGGTTCGAGCGGGCACTGAGCTATGGCGACTTCAGGGCCGGCCTGCGCAACGGCCTGGTGGTCACCGCCTGGGCATCGACCATCGCCCTGGTGGTTGGTGCCGGTTTCGCATTCGCGCTCAAACGCTACGCCTTCCGCTTCAAGGCAATGGTCGAGAGCGTCCTGCTGTCGCCGCTGATCGTGCCGCATTTCACCATCGGGCTCGGCCTCTTGATCCTGGCCGCCCAAATCGGCGCGGCGCGCAGTGTGGCGCTGGTCGTCTTCACCCACGTCATCCTGGTGCTGCCCTTCGTCATGCGCAGCGTCTACATCTCGCTGCAGAATGTCGACGAACGCCTGGAACTGGCGGCCGCGAGCCTCGGCGCGCCACCCGGGCGCGTGCTCACCTCGATCACCTTGCCGTTGCTGCTGCCGGGCCTGGTCAGCGGCTGGCTGTTCGCGGCCATTCTCTCGTTCAACGAGTTCACCGCCTCGCTGTTCGTCACCAGCCAGGCGACCCAGACGCTGCCGGTCGCGATGTACAATTACGTGCGCGAATATGCCGACCCCACCCTTGCCGCGGTCTCGGTCATCTACATCGTGATCACCGCCCTGCTCTTGACCATCGCCAACGCCTTCCTTGGCCTCGGAAAGGTTCTCAATGTTGAGCATGCCCGCTAAACGCCCGGAGGCTTCGAGCGCGCCGCCGCCGCTGCCGGACAGTGCCCGCCTGGTTCCAGCCGTCCAGCTGGACGGCGTCGCCAAGAGCTTCGGCGAGGCCTCGGCGCTGCGCGAGACCTGGCTGAAGGTCGCGCCGGGCGAGTTCGTGACGCTGCTCGGTCCGTCCGGCTGCGGCAAGACCACGCTGTTGAACCTCGTCGCCGGTTTCCTGGAGACCGACGCAGGCGAGATTTTCATCGGCGGCGATCTGGTCACGGAGACCCCGACCTGGCAGCGCGAGATCGGCGTGGTGTTCCAGAACTATGCGCTGTTTCCGCATATGAGCGTCGAGCAGAACATCGGCTACGGATTGAAGATGCGCGGCGTGCCGAAGGCGGAGATCGCCACCCGCGTCGCCGAGGCGCTGGAGCTGGTCAAACTCGCGGGTTTTGGCAGCCGCAAGCCGCGCCAGCTCTCGGGCGGCCAGCAGCAGCGGGTGGCGCTGGCGCGCGCCCTGGTGATCCGTCCCAAGGTGCTCCTGCTCGACGAGCCGTTCTCGGCGCTCGACAAGAACCTGCGTGTCGCCATGCAGGTCGAGCTGAAGGAGATCCAGCGCCGGCTCGGCGTCACCACCATCTTCGTCACCCACGACCAGGGCGAGGCGCTCAGCATGTCCGACCGGGTGGTGGTGATGTCGCAAGGCCGCATGCACCAGATCGGCACCCCAGACGAGGTCTACCGGCGGCCCTGCGACCGCTTCGTCGCCTGTTTCGTCGGCGATGTGAACATCCTGGCCGGTTCGCTCGAGCGGCGGCTGGGCAAGGGCGCGACGGTCGCCGTCGGCGACGCGTCCTGGGCCGTCTCGGCTGACGCGCTCGATGCCTGCGTCCTCGGCTCGGCGATCGACGTCTTCGCGCGGCCGGAGGACATCCGCCTGACCGAACACGCCGCGCCCGGATCGATCGCTGGCACGGTGGCCGCCCTGGTCTACCAGGGCGGCCATGTCGACGTTTACGTCACCGTCGCCGAGGCCAGGGGCGGACGGCTGGTGGCGCGCCTGGCCGGCCATGAGGCCATGGCGCGCTTTCCCGTCGGCACCGCGGTCGGCGTCCTGCCGCCGGCGGCCGATCTGATCGCATTCCCAGCAGAAGAAGGTCCGCCGGCTTGACCTATTCCATCGCAGCCCGATGCCCACGCGACAACGCATTCGGCATCGCCATCACCTCATCCAGCATCGCGGTCGCGAGCCGCTGCGCCTGGGTCGGGCCGCTCGGCCTGGTGGTCACCCAGAACGTCTCCGATCCCGCCCTCGGCCCGGCCGGCCTTGGCCTGCTGCGCCAGGGGCTCGGCGCCGGCGCCGTTCGCGACGCCCTGGTGAGCGGCACGCCGGAGCCGGCCTGGCGCCAGGTCGGCGTGATCGACCGCTACGGCCAGGTGGCGCTGCACTCGGGCGAACAGGCCCTGCCCGTTGCCGCCATCGCCCGGGGCGACGGTTGCTTCGCGCTCGGCAACCTGCTGGCCAACCCTGACGTGCCGCGCATCATGGTCGAGACCTTCGCGGCCGAACCGGCCCTGCCGCTGGCCGAGCGGCTGCTGCGCGCGCTGGAGGCCGGCGTCGCCGCCGGCGGCGAGACCGATGACGAGCATGGCGCGGGGCTGCATGTCGCCCGCGCCTTCGACTGGCCGGTGGTCGATCTCCGGGTCGACTGGCACGACCTGCCGATCACCGAACTGCGCCGGGTCTGGACGCTCTATGCCCCGCAACAGGCGGCCTATGAATGGCGCGCGCTGAAACCGAGCCAGGCGCCGAGCTTCTGACCGCATGAGTGGAAATGCCGGCGCGCATGGCGCAGTCTCGCGCGGCGCAGGCGTTGCGACGGGATGAGTCACGCAAGCCCGCGCTGGCAGGCGGAATGGCGGGCCCATGGCGACGGCGCGGCGGCGGTTCAGGATCAGGCTCTTGGTCTGGGCGCTTGTCCTGGTCGCCAGCCTCTACGGCGCGCTTGCCTATCTGGCGCTGCCGGCGGTCTGGTCGCATTACGAGCATCAGCCCGGCCTTGCCGGCCGACCCATGGTGACCACCACGACGACGGGCATTCCGGGCGACCCGATCAATGTCGGCCTGGTCGGTTCGCGCGGCGAAGTGGCGCAGGCGCTGACGGCCGCCGGCTGGAAGCCGGCCGATGCCATCACCTTGCGTTCGAGCCTCGGGATCGGCTTCAGCGTGCTGTTCGCCAGGCCCTATCCGCAGGCGCCGGTGAGCACCTTGATGTTCGAAGGCCGGCCGCAGGACCTCGCCTTCGAAAAGCCCGTGGGCGGCAGCGCCGACCGCCGCCACCATGTCCGCTTCTGGCAGGCACTGCAGCGCGGCACCGAAGGCCGGCCGGTCTGGCTGGGGGCAGCCAGCTTCGACCGGGGCGTCGGCTTCAGCCGCTTCACCGCCCAGGTCACCCATCACATCGCGCCCGATGTCGATGCCGAGCGCGACCTTGTCATCGCCGACCTGACGGCGGCCGAGATGCTGGCCGCGACCTATCAGGTCTCCGGCATCGGCCCGACATTGGCTGGCGTCAATGGCGGCGGCGACCGCTACTTCACCGATGGCGAGGTGACCATCGGCATCCTCAGCGTCGATGCCGCAAGGGTCGCGGAGGCCCCTCGCGAACTCGCCAACCCGCCGGCCGTCGCGGTGAAACAGGGCGTCTGGCAGGCGATCTCAGGCGTGCTCCGGTGGTTTGCCAGCCGCTAGCGTGCCGGCAATGGCGCGCCGGCTGCGCCTCAGGTCGACATGCTGACATTGCCGTGCGCGGTCTCCATGGCCTGGGCCCATCCGGCCAGGGAGGCGCCACCCGGAAAGCCGGTGACGGTCGTGCCTTCGAAACGGAAGGTTGCCGAACCGCCGGCGAACTGGGTATGGCGGCCGGCGGTGACCGGCACGCCCCAGGTATCGGCCAGGCGCCGCATCAGGATGGGGCCCTTGCCGCCGCCGACCTCGCAGCCGAGCATCTGCACCGATCCGAACTGGACGAACCTGTCGGTGATCTTGGCGAGGCTGGCCTTCACCTGGTCGAAATTATCAACCGAAATGCCGGCCAGGTGCGGCGCGCCGTCGATCTCGCCGCCGGTGACGTTCTGCAGGCCCTTGTTGCCGTGGCCATGGAAGCGCAGCAGCATGACATTGCCGGCGCTCGCCTTGTTGGCGATCGCGTTCATCACCACGTCGACGCCGTTCGACATGCCGAAAACGATGATCGGGTCGAAACCCGCGGCACGCAGGTCCGCCGCCTCGAAGGCAATCAGCGACGGATCGGTTCCGTCGACCACATCGATCGTCTCGAAACGGCTCACCGCGGTGAAGGCACCCCAGGTGTTCTTGCCGATCTTGCCGTCCTGGGTCAGCCGGTGAAACTTCTGAAACTCCCTGACCGCGCCGGCGGTGCGCGGGCCGAAAATGCCGTCGGCCTTGATCACCGACTGCGGATTGTGCCGCCGCAACAGGATCTGCGACGTGGTGACCGAGGGAAAGCGGTCGCCCTGGAACAGCAAGGACATGGACGGCTCCTTGGCAGCGCGCGGGTGGCCCTCTGGCCGGGGGATCGGCCGAAAGAGGTCGCGGGCGGATTGCCGTCAGGGCTTACGTCAACCGGGGCCCAAGCGGATGTGCGGCGGCGCACAGCCCGGCCTCGGCGGACGGCCGCGCCATCGCGACCCAAGCCGAACCAATGCCGCATTGTCGGGCACGAGGCCCCTCCAGAAATTGCTACACTTGGGCCCGGCGACGGCGCTAACTCGACGGTCTGATGATTCACGGCATTGGGAGCGACGCCACGGCGGCGCTCGAGGCTGTCGACGCGCCGGCACCGGAGATCCGACATATGAACTATCTGATCGCCGCCGGCGTGTTCGTGGCCCTCACCGGCGCCTCGCTGCTCTGCCTTGCCTTCCACGAGCGGCTGCCCTCCGAACAGCGCGACGAGCGCACCCACGATGTCGTCAAGCTGGCGATCAACATCTTCGTGGTGATGACGTCCCTGGTGCTCGGGCTCCTGATCACCTCGGTGAAGCGCAATTTCGACTCGATCGACACCAACGTGCACAGCTTCGCCACCGAGATGATCCTGTTCGATCGGGCGCTGCGGTTTTACGGTCCGGAGGCGGCGGGAGCACGCCAGTTGCTCGGCAGCTATGTCGAGCGGGCGCTGCGCGGCACCTGGCCCGCGCAGGGCGAGCCGCTGATCGAAGACAAGGATGCCGAACGTGTCCTGGACGAGCTGGAGCAGCGCCTGCGCGCGATCAACCCGGCCGACACCCGCCATGTCGAATTGTGGAACGACGCGCTGCAACGGCTGCAGCGCATCGTGGCGCTGCGCTGGACCCTGATCGGCGAAGCCGGCGGGACGGTCTCGTCGTCGCTGCTGATCATGCTGGTGGCCTGGCTGACCCTGATCTTCGCCAGCCTGGGCTACAACGCGCCACGCAATCAGGTGGTCGTTGCGACGCTGCTCCTGTGCTCGGTCTGGATCGCCGGCTCCATCTATCTGATGATCGAAATGGATACGCCCTTCACCGGGACGATCCACGTCTCGCCGGCGCCACTGGAACGGGCGCTCGACTATGTCAGGCGGGGGTGAGGCTCGTCGAAGCCGAGATCGAGGCCGACGCAAACGCTCCATAGATAGCCAATCATCCGTCCGACCGGGAGCGCGAAGTCCCGGCCGAACCGCAGGTGGAAGGCGGCCCGGCGGATCGGGACGTCTGCATCCACGCGCGGTCTTGCGGTGCCGATGCGCGAAGCGCACGCTGGGACGTCTGATCCGGCACGTTCTGACCGCCGGCGGGATGAAAGCAAAGGAGGACGACCCATGCCCTTCTACTTGACCCGGTTCAGTTACACGCCAGCAACATGGGCGAAGCTCATCAAGAACCCCGAGGACCGCCGAGCGGCAGCCAAGACGTATATCGAAGCAGTCGGTGGAAAGGTGCACGGTTTCTGGTATGCCTTCGGCGATCACGACGCATACAACTTGTGGGAGGCGCCAGATAACGTCTCGATGGCAGCCACGGCGATCGCGATCAGCGCAGGCGGAGCGCTGAGCTCGTTCCAGACAACCGTCTTGCTGACCGTCGAGGAGACGCTCGCAGCCATGCAAAAGGCCTCGTCGATTCAATATCGGCCGCCCGGAGACAAAGGATAGCGGCGCGAGGTCGAGCGGCGCCACGGGATCGCCGAGATCCTGGCCGCTCGCGTGCCCTGACGGGCTAGAGATAGGCGATCATCCGCCCAGCCAGCAGCGTGGAGACCCAGGCGCCGAGCGAGATCAGGCCGTGCGGGCGGGTGCCCGCCAGGGCATGCCCGGACCACAGGTCCCGGCCGAAGCGCAGGTGGAAGGCCGCGAGGTTGACGATCGCGACCGCGATGAACGCCATCTTGGCGTAGAAGGCCGGGTTCTGGCCGAGCGCGCGCGCCTCGACGGCGAGCAGGATCAGCCCGGTCGGCACCTGCAGCAGGACGCCGATCACCGCCAGGGGAATGGCGACGCGTGCGGTCGACGCAATGGCGGCATCGCGTGCCGCGATCAGCTTGATGTCGAGCACGGCGATCGCGCCGACGAGCAAGGCGGCGCCCAGGACATGCAGCAGATTGGCAAGGGTGAACAGCCAGGCGGAATGGCGTGCGGCATGACCCAGCGCCGAAGCCTCGAGGCTGGTCAGCAGTTCGAGATACATGGCTGGACCTGTGGTTCGGTCAACGCAATTCGACGGTCTTGCCGTCGACGGTAATCCGTTCCGCGCGCATCTCGGTGGCGCTCCTGGTCGAGGGATAACCTTCGACACTGACCCTCACGCCCTTGCCGATCATGGCGGGCGTCAGCCCACGCGTCTGCATGCGGAAGGGCGGCGCCAGCACGATCTCCCAGGTGGCGTTGTCGTGCTTGAGATCGATGTGAACATGCGGGTTCGCCCATTCGAGGCGCTCGACACTGGCGGTGATGGTGAATTTCTTCGCCGCATCGTAGCTGCCCCAGCCATGATGGGCGAGCGCGCCGCCGGCGGCCAACAGAGCCGGAACCGATAGTGCGAAGACGATTGATCGACGCATGATGCCATTTCCTTCCGATGCAGAAGAAGGCCCTCGCCACAGCTTGGTCCGTTTGGTGTCGCGGTCAAGGGCCCATGGGCCGTCCAGACGCGGGCACCGATCGGCGGCGAGAGGCGATTGCGCTGCCACCAACGGTCACGACCGGCCCCGAGCGCCATGCGTTAACCGCATGTGAATTCGCCGACCCATTTCGGCTCAAACGGCTTTTCTCATCACCGGCAGTCCTGCTAACGTCATGGTGGCGATGCACGAAAGATGCACGCGTGTGGGGGATGCCGTTATGCGTTGCGGTTTGATGATCGCGCTCGTCGCGACGATGCTGGCTGGTTGTGTCTCGACCGACCGTGTGCGGTTCAATGCCGGCCAGGGACAGACCGCCATGCAGCGGGACGGACGGCCGGCCGTCTCATCCGTGCAACGAAACACCATTGCTATCTTGAGCCGCATGGGACGAGAAATCCCGCAAGGCGGCCGGGTCGGATATGTCCTGGCCGTCCATAATCGCTCCGGTGGCGCCGTCGACTTTTCCATCCAAGGGGTGGAAGCGGTTCAGACCATGCCCGGTCGTCCGCAGCACCGCATCGCCGTGATCCCCTTCGAACAGATGCTTCAGGAGGAGCGGAATCGGCAGATCGCGACCGCAATCCTTGTCGGTGTTGCGGCGGGAGCAAATGCGGCCGCAGCCGCCAATGCCGGGAACTGGCGTTCCAACACGACGATCTATACGCCGCGTGGCGTCTATTCGGGCACAACGGTCGGCTACAGCCCCGGTCTTGCCGCCGCTGCCTCGGCCAATGCCGCCGTGCAGAACCAGGCCATGATCGAAGGTGTTGTCGCCCAGGGCCAAGCCAATATGGCGTCGCTCGAGGGGACCTATATCAAGGACCACACGGTGATGCCGGGCGAGTGGTATGGCGGCAGGTTCGGCATCGAGCCGCCGGTTTCCGATGGGTCAACCGCGACCAAGACCTACCAGATCCAGGTGCGGCTGGGCGCGGATGTGCATGTCTTCGACATCGTGCAGGAGCCGGTTCCTCGCTGACCGATCCAGCGTCCGCTGGTTCTGACCAGGCCAGCATCCGGGCGGAACGGCGGCGGGCAGAAGGGCCGCGGGCGTCGGCCTCGCTCTCCTCAAAACCTTGCCCGCACGCCCAGCTCGAAGGTCCTTGGCCGCCCCAGGATCACGTAATTCGCATCGGTCGCCCAGGCGGCATAAACCGCGTCGGTGAGATTGTGGACGCGCAGCGTCACGTCGGCCGAGGCTGACACGCGGTAGGTTGCGAAGACATCGGCGATCAGCGCAGCCGGCAGCTTCACCGTATTGGCGTCGTCGGCGGCGATCGAGGAGCGGTAGCTCAGGCTGCCGCCGAGCGACCATTTCGGATCCGGGCTCCAGACCGCGCCGAGATTGGCCACCCAGCGCGGCACGTTGGGCGGACGGTTGCCGGCGAAATCGGCGCTGCCGGAGCGGAACTCGTCATAGCGCGCCTCGACCATGGCGAGATTGGCCGTCAGCCTGATCTCGTCGACCGGACGATAGCTGCCGCCGATCTCGAACCCTTGCGACGATTGCCGGCCGACCTGCACGGTATTGCCAGTCAGCGGATCGGTGGAGGGCACATTGGTCTTCTCGATCCGGTAGAGCGCGGCGGTCACCTCGCCCCGGCCATTCCAAAAGCCCTGCTTGAAGCCGATCTCGATTTGCCGCGCCTCGGTCAGGCTGAACGGCGTGTCGGTCGCGCCGAGCGTGAACAAAGCGAAGCGCGGTTCCACCGCCGTCGCGAAGGACGCGTAGAGCGAAGCTTGCGACCAGACATCCCAGACCGCGCCGACGCGATAGGTGAAGGGCTGGTAGTTGCGCGAATAGGTCTGGTTGGCCGGCTGGCGGTCATAATCGACGGCCAGCCAGTCGCTGCGGAAACCGGCGACCAGCTTGACACCGGGCAGCACCTCCACCCGCCCCTCGCCGAACACCGCGCCCTGGGTCAGGTTTGCCCGTACCGTCTGGTTGCGCGCAGTGCCGCGCGAAAAGAAATCGGTCGCCGGCGGATTGAAGGGGTCGACCAGTTGCAGCGAGGTCACCTCGCTGCGCGGGCTGGTCCAGCGCGTCTGGGCGAGCTCGACGCCGAAGGTCGCGGCAACCTCCAGGCCGGAGATGCGGCCGCGATAGGCGGCCTCGGCCCGGTTGCCGGTGAAGCGGTGGTCGTAACCGAGATTCTCCCAGGTCATGCGGCAGACCTGGTCGGTGCCGGTCCCATTGACCAGCGACTGGCCGCGAAACCGGCAGGTGCCGCCGGCCGGGATGGCGGCGAAACGATAGGCGTTGATCCAGTCGCGATTGGCCTGGTGGTTCCAGACCTGATGGCTCAGGCGCCAGCCATCGTCGGTCTCGTAGTCGAACCGGGCGCGCAGCCACAGCACGCTATCGTCGTAACGGTTGTTGGCGATCGTGTTGTAATTGACCCGCCGCAGCGCCGGGGCGATCGCGCCGCGCACCAGCGGCGTGCCCCAATAGGCATTGTCGATGCTCGAGCGCAGGTAATCGAAATCGATGGTCGCGGCGAAACGCTCGTTGACCTGCCAGCGCAGCGCGCCATTGATCTGGCCCTGGCGGATCCTGTTGTCGTCGACCTGGCCGAGGTCACGGGTGACGACTCCGTCGACGCGGTAGGCAAAGCTCTCGCCGATGACGCCGCCCTTGCCGAGGCCGAGGCGGACCCCGCCGGGCGTGCTGACCGAGGTGATCGCCTCGAACGGCTGGTCGACGGCCGAGGGCTGCTTGCGCACCAGGTTGATCGCGCCGCCCACAGCCCCCTCGCCGTAGAGCACGGAAGCCGGTCCGCGCAGCACCTCGATACGGTCGAAGACGAAGCTGTCGTAATTGCGCGCGCTGATCGTGGTCGACGACACCCGGATGCCGTCATAGAGCAGGGCGAACCCATTTTCGGTGAAGCCGCGCGCCGACATGATGCCGGCAGCGCCCGGCCGGATCGCGGCGGTGAAGCCGGTCAGGCCCTGCAGCGCCTCCACCCAGTTGCGGTTGCCGCGCTCCTGCATGGTCGCCTGGTTCACCGCCTCGACGCTGGCCGGAATGTCGCGGGCGGTGCCCGGCAGCCGCGAGCCCGTCGTGTTGGGCGCGGTCAGATCGGTCGGCGAGCGAACGCTGTCGCGCGACGGGCGGCCGGTCCGCTCGGATTCGACCACGATGGTGTCGAGTTGTGTTTCCGCACCCTGCCCCGCCGCGGGCGCCGTCATGAACAGCCCGGCGGCCAGGCAGAAGCCGCCGGCAAGCCGCGGCAGCGGCGAGGTGGACGAGACATCCGGCATCGGTCTTTCTCTTCAATTTATGTTATACTATAACGTTGCATATCGAGCCGATTTCAGGGAGTCAATCGAGGCCATGCAGAGATTTCAGAACCGGGATGGCGGGAGGATTTCGGCGCGCCGGCAGGCTGTGGGCGCGGTTCTGGCGCTCGCGTGCGCGATGGCCACGGCCCAGGCCGAAAGCACCGGCGCGGCAGGGCAAGGCAGCCGTGTCACCGCCCATCGCCTGCTGGCCTCGGACGGTGGCCAGGGCCGGTTGTGGGTCACCGATCTCGATACCGGCCGGCTGCTTTCGACCTTCCGCCTGGCCAGCCCGGCGCGGCTCGCACGCGGCGCTTCCGGCCGTTATGTCCATGCGCTGCAGGCCGAAGCCGCACGCATTGCGGTCATCGACAGCGGCATCACGCTCGACGATCACGGCGACCACGCCGATATCGCCATCACGCCGCCGCGGCTGCTTGCCGCCCGTCTCGACGGCCCGAAGCCCGCGCACTTCAATGCCGACAGCACGCAGGTCGCCGCCTTCTTCGACGGCAGTGGCAGCGCCCAGGTGATCGCCGAGGCCGATCTCGTCAGCGGCCGCATGGCCAGCCTCCGGCGCATCGAAACCGGCCTTGCCCATCACGGCGTCGCCAAGCCGGTCGGCCGGTTCATCGCGGTCTCGGTCGCCTCGGCCGGCGAGACCTTGCCGGTGGCGGTGGAGCTGCGCGACAGGCAAGGCCGGGCTTCGCAGCGCATCGCCTGCCCGCGCCTGCATGGCGAGGCCACCACCGTGCGCTTCACCGGCTTTGGCTGCGCCGACGGCATCGCGCTTTACGAAGTGGGCCGCGGCACGCCCGCCGCCCGCCACATCGCCTATGGGTCCGCGCTGCCGGCCGGCCGCATGGTGCGCAGCCTCTCGGGTGCCGCCGGTTTTGCCTTCTTCGCCGGCGATTTCGGCGCCGATGGCCTTGTCGTCATCGACCCGACCAAGGCCGATGGCGACATGCGCTTCATCCAGCTGCCCGGCCGGCGTGTGCATTTCGCACTGCATCCGGCAACCGGCGACCGGCTGTTCGTGCTCATCGAGGACGGCCGTGTGCTCACCATCAATCCGCTGACCGGCGCGACCACGCACGAACGTGCCGTGCTCGGGCGCGTCGCCCTTGATGGATCATCGCCCCGGCCACGCCTGACGGCCTCCGGGCCTTATCTCGCGATCTCCGATCCGGCCGCGCGGATGGTTGTCGTGCTCGACGCCGAGACACTGGCGGAGAAACGGCGGATCGCTTTCGACGGCGAACCGATCGACATTCTGGCGGTCGGCGGCAGCGGCCAGCGGCACTGAGGCGGAGAGCGACGACGAGGCGATGTCGCCACGGCGAAACGGTGGCCGTTTCAGCTTCCGGTTTCATCGCTTGTTACCATCGCCATGGTAGTTCCAATGCAGCGACTTGCACATGGCGCAGAACCAACCGTGTCATATCTCGTCAATCTGCTTTTCTCGTGGGCTATCGTTTTCGTCTTCGTCCTGGCTCCGACAAGCTTTGTCGGAGCACTGGTGGCGTGGCTGGTGCCTTCCCGCTGGCGGGCCCTGCCGGTCCTTGGCCTCGTGCTCCTCTGGCCCACGCACCTGGCGGTCAACTTCGGTGCCGACCCGAAGCTGGGACAGCCCCGCGACATCTTCCTCATGTGGCTGCCGCCCGTCCTGCTCGCGATGATGCTGGGCGTGTGGCTGGTCAATTGGATCCGGCGTTTGCCGAGATGATCCGGCGGCGTCGCGGTCGACGCCAGCGACCGGACGTGCAGGGGGCCGAGCGCGCCGTCGCGTCCCTGCGATGCGAATCCGGGGCTGCCAGCTCGCGCGCTCGGGCGTAGGGTCCCCCGTCGCCCTCCGGCGGCACCCGCCATCCCTGATGAGGATGCCGCGATGGCGGGACGACCCAGCAAGCTCTGTTCGACGTCATTCACCGGCTCTCCACCACTGGCCCGATCCAAGGGCTCCATCAGAAGGGTGCTGACCATGATTGCAGAACGAACCAGCCTCCAGGAAACGCCGCGCCTGCCCGGTTCGGCCCAGGAACCGGATGCCCCGGCCGCCTCGCGGCGCGCCCTGCTCCGCGCGGTCGCCGGTCTCGGCGCGGTCGCCGGTCTCGGCGCGGTCGCCGGTCTCGGCGCGGTCGCCGGTCTCGGCGCGGTCGCCGGTCTCGGCGCGGTCGCCCTTGGCGCCGGACCGGCCTTTGCCCAGGCTCCGGCCCCGGTGGCGCCGCCCAGCACCATCACCACGCCACCGCGCGATTTCAGCCCCGGCGGCGCGCCGACCACCTATTTCACCGATCCGGACATTCTCTCGGTCGACCCGGTATTCGACGGCTACGCCCAGCCGAACAGCGCCATCCAGCGGCTGTGGACCGGCGCGCTCTGGGCCGAGGGTCCGGCCTGGAATGCGCAAGGCCGCTATCTGGTCTGGAGCGACATTCCGAACAACCGGCAACTGCGCTGGCTCGAAGACGACGGCCATGTCAGCGTGATGCGCCAGCCTTCGAACAATTCGAACGGCAATTCCTTCGATTTCCAGGGCCGCCAGCTGTCCTGCGAACATCTGATGCGCCGCGTCGTGCGCTACGAGCTCGACGGCTCGGTCACCGTGCTGGCCGCAGCCTTCGACGGCAAGCGGCTGAATTCGCCCAACGACGTCGTCGCCCATCCCGACGGCAGCTATTGGTTCACCGATCCGCCTTATGGCGGCCAGCTCTACGAGGGCGCGCCGGATGCTCCGGGCGGTCCGAGCAATGCCAATCGCCGGCTCAACCCGAAGCTCGGCCAGCCGGCCGGCATCGGCGAATGGCGGCGCGAATTGCCGACCAATTGTTACCGCATCGATCCGAGCGGCCGGATCGACCTGGTCGTCACCGAAAGCCAAGTGCCCGACCCGAACGGGCTTTGCTTCTCGCCCGACTTCAAGAAGCTCTATGTCGCCTCGACCGGCAAGGGTCCCGGCGACCAGGGCCCCGGCGGCAAGGGCGACATCCATGTCTTTGATGTCGGCGCCGACAACAAGCTGTCGAACGGCAAGCAGTTCACCGACTGCATGGTGGACCGGGTGAAATGCGGGCCGGACGGGCTGCGCTGCGACGTCGACGGCAATCTCTGGGCCTCCAGCAATGCCGGCCGGTCGGTCGGCTATAGTGGTGTCACCGTGTGGAACCCCGAGGGCAAGCTGATCGGCCGCATCCGCCTGCCGGAGATCTGCGGCAATGTCTGTTTCGGCGGGCCGAAACGGAACCGGCTGTTCATGGCCGCGAGCCAGTCGATCTATGCGGTCTATGTGAACACCCAAGGTGCCGGCCCCGGCTGAGGCGGGCCGCACCAAGGCACCAGCCCTCTCCCGACGGGCTACGACATTCACACATCGTGGGTTGCGAGGAGGATGCGGCTCTGATTCCTTGATCCGCAGATAGCGGGAGGAAGCAGATGCAGGAGCATGGGCTGGGGCGGTTTGGCGACCGCCGGCTGGAAAAAGGGGGGTCTTTTTGCACCGCCGGCTGGTCGAGTGGGGTGGTCGTGGGATTCGGATTCGGCCGCTGGGCGGCAACCGGCGAGGCGAGATGCGCCTGACCCGTTTGCTGCGCAATCCGGCGGTGACGGTCGAAGAGATGGCGGCGACGGCGCAAGAGCGCACGGCGGAACGGTGTATCGGCCGGCCGGTGCTGGCGATCCAGGACACCACCAGCATCAAGTCGAGCGGCGGCGGTGGGCTTATGTTGCATGCGATGATCGCGGTGGATGCCGAGGACGGCGCCATCCTGGGGTTGGCGCATGCTCAATTCATGAGCCGCGACAAAGGCTTGCGTGGGGAGCGGAAATCCCGCCCATTGGCGGCGAAAGAGAGCCGGCGCTGGCTGGAAGGGGGCGAAGACGCGGCCAGGATCGGGGCGCTGGCTCGTAGCGTGACGGTGATCGCCGATCGCGAGGGCGATATCTTCGAGGCCTTTGCACGACGCCCGAAGGACATCGAGCTTCTGGTCAGGGCGGCCCAAGATCGCAGCCTCGGCGATGGCGGTCTGCTGTTTGCCACCGTGGATGCCTTGCCTGAGGCCGGCCGGACCCTGCTGGACCTGCCGGCCAAGCCCGGCCGCAAGGCGCGCCAGGCGCGACTGGCGGTCCGCTTCATGGCGGCGCAATTGGCACGTCCCAAGGCCGGCACACCAGGACTTGAGGCCCTGCCGGCGAGCGTCGGCATGACGCTGGTCGATATCCGCGAAGTCGATCCACCGGCGGGCGAGCCGGCGGTTCACTGGCGGCTCTTGATCTCGCGCGCGGTCCGCGACATCACCGAAGCCCTGGCGGTGGCCGAGCTCTACCGGCGTCGTTGGGCCATCGAGCAGTTGTTCCGCACCCTGAAGACCCAGGGCTACGACATCGAAGGCCTGCGCATCGCCGAGGATGTGCCCCGTCTCAAGCTGGTCATGGCAGCGCTGGTGGCCGCGGTCAGCGTCCAGCAACTCGTCCATGCTCGTGACGGCGCATCGCCTCAGACCCCGCTCAGGCCGCTCACCGATGCCTTCCAGCCGGAAGATCAGCCCTTGCTCGAGGCGCTCTCGGCCAAGCTGGAGGGCAAGACCCAGCGGCAGAAGAATCCACACCCCAAGGGCTCGCTCGCCTTTGCCGCCTGGGTTTGCGCAAGGCTCGGTGGCTGGACCGGATATTACGGCAAGCCTGGCCCGATGGTCATGCTACAGGGCTGGCTATCCTTCTACGATGCCAAGCAGGGATGGGACGCTCTCGCCCAGGCAAAAGATGTGTGAATCTAGTAGCCCGACGGGAGAGGGTATTTTTCGGAGCCCCCTCGTCGCTCGCGTCGCGTTGCACCACCCGCCGCCTCTGCTATCGTTCTCCCTCGATCTCCTGAGGGGAATGCCGCGTTCGTTCTCGCAAGCTGCGGGCTGACGAACCGGTCGGGCGGGGTGAGGCGCACATGAACATCGTCGGCTGGGGGGCACGAGCGGTCCGCGGTCTTTTTCGAGCGGTCGCGGCCGCGACTTTCATCACCGCCCTGACGGGCGCGCTGCCCGGCGCGACGCCGCGCAGCGCCGCGGCGGAAACGATATTGCGGGTGGCGCTGCATTCCGACCTGAAGATCATCGATCCGGTCTGGACCACCGCGCTGATCACCACCCACCATGGCTTCATGATCTACGACACGCTGTTCGCGGTCGACGAAAAGCTTGCCGTGCAGCCCCAGATGGTCGAGCGCTGGACCGTCAGCGACGACAAGCTGACCTTCACCTTCACCTTGCGCGACGGGTTGGAATGGCATGACGGCCAGCCGGTCACGGCCGAGGACTGCGTCGCCTCGATCCGCCGCTGGGGCGCCCGCGACGGTCTGGCGCAGAAGCTCATGGCCGTGACATCAGAGCTTCGCGCGGTCGATGCCAGGACCTTCATCCTGCGCCTGAAGGAACCCTATGGCCTGGTGCTGTCGACGCTCGGCAAGCCCTCGTCCAACGTGCTGTTCATCATGCCGAAACGGGTCGCCGAAACCGACCCCAACACGCAGATCTCTGACAGCACCGGGTCCGGCCCGTTCATCTTCGTGCGCGACGCCTGGAGGCCGGGCGAGCGGGCGGTCTATGTCCGCAACCCGCGCTACCGGCCCAGGGCCGAGCCACCGTCAGGCATGGCCGGCGCTAAGGTGGTGCACGTCGATCGCGTCGAGTGGATCTGGCTGCCCGACGCCCAGACCCAGGTGAACGCCCTGCTGCAGGGCGAGATCGACATGGTCGAGGCGCCGCCGCACGACCTCTTGCCGCTGATCGAGAAGGACCCCAACATCGCGATGGCGGTGCTCGCCCCAATGGGCCGGCAATATGCCTTCCGCTTCAACGTGCTGCACAAGCCCTTCGACGACCCGCGCATCCGCCAGGCGGTGGCCTATGCGTTCAACCAGCAGGATTTCCTGCAGGCGACCATTGGCGATCCCCGCTTCTTCCGCACCTGCCTGTCGCTCTACCCCTGCGGTTCGCCCTATGAGACGACGGCCGGTTTCGAGGACAAGCTGGAGAGCAATTTCGCCAGGGCCCGGGCGCTGCTGCAGGAGGCCGGCTATGACGGCACGCCTGTCGTCCTGATGCAGTCGACCGACGTCGCCTCGCTCGCCAATCTCGCGCCCGTCGCCAAGGCCCTGATGGAGCGGGCCGGCTTCAGGGTCGACATGCAGGCGATGGACTGGCAGACGCTGGTCTCGCGCCGGGTCAAGCGGGAGCCGCTGGCCGCTGGCGGCTGGAGCGCTTTCCTGACCTCCTGGGGTTCGATCGACGTGCTCGATCCGGTCTCCACCGCCTTCCTCAATGCAAGCTGCGAGCGGGCGACGTTCGGCTGGCCCTGCGATGCCGAGCTGGAGCGCCTGCGCGACGCCTTCGCACGCGAAACCGACCCGGAAGCGCGGAAGGCGCTGGCCGAGGCGGCGCAGCGGCGCGAGGCCGTCTATCCGACCCATATCCAGCTCGGCCAATATCTCCAGCCCTCGGCCTTCCGCCGCAACATCACCGGCGTCTTCCCGGCAGGCAATCTCGCCTTGTGGAACATCGAGAAGAAGTAGCGCCGCGAGGTTTGGACATGACCTGGTCGATCGTCGCCCATGATCCGGCGAGCGGCGCCTTTGCCGTCGCCGTGACGACCTGCTCCTTCGCGGTCGGGGCAAGCTGCCCGTTCGTGCGGGCCGGTGTCGGCGCGGTCGCGACGCAATCGATGACCAACCGCTATCTCGGTCCGGCCGTGCTCGACGGCCTGGCTGCCGGCCTGGCGCCGGCCGAGGCGATCGAGGCGGCGCTCGCGCGGGACGACGGACGCGGCTTGCGCCAGGTCCACGCGGTGGACGCGAGGGGTCGCAGCGCCGCCTGGACCGGACGCAACTGCGTGGAATGGTCGGGCGAACGAACCGGCGCCCATGTCTCGGTTGCCGGCAATATGCTGGCGGGCGGCAATGTCGTCGGCCGCACCTTCGAAACTTTCGCCGCGGGCGTTTCGCTCGCCCTGCCGGAACGGATGATGGTGGCGCTCCTGGCGGGCGAAGCCGCCGGCGGCGACCGGCGCGGCCGGCAATCGGCGGCGATGCAGCTCGTCACGACGGAAGATTTCCCCGATCTGAACATTCGCGTCGACGATCACGCCGACCCGCTCGGCGAACTTCAACGGCTCGTCGCGCTCTGGCGCAGCACCTGGCCGGCCCGGCAGGGCTGGTCGCCGACCAAGGCCAATCCGTCAGGCAATGCCGACATGGACGCGATCGAGGCCGGCTGGATCGCGCAAGGGTCGGATCTCCGGTTCCGGCGGTAGGGCGCGCGCCACTACCCTTCTGAGCAAGCGACCCGTGACGGTGCATGTCGTATCATCAGCCCATTGGCCAGAGTCCATCGGCGCTTGGCTCGTGGGCCCTAACCTTTCGGCATCGTTACGAAATCAGTGACGTCTCTCTGCTTATCCTCTGCCTGCCGCGAACACGTTCGGCGCGATGGCGCATGCCTATCGCCGCCTTCGTCGGCCCGGCAATTCGAAGATCGGTCTGGGGTCTGTCGTGCAAGACGTGCTTCTCAGCAAGGTTCGACGGATCGTTTCGGGCGATCTCTCGGTATTTGGCGGCCCGATGACCGACGAAGCGATCGCGGGGCAGTTGCGCGCGGAGCAACTGGCCGGCGTTCTTCGCCACACGCGCGGCATCATGATCGCCAATATCTGCAACGCGCTGATCTTCCTCGCGGCCCAATGGAGCGCGCCGGACCAAGGCCTTGCCCTGATCTGGGCCGCAATGGTCGTCGCCCTGGTGGCGCTGCTTCATGTCAGGCAACGCACCCGCCAGGGCCGCCCGAAACCCCGGACGGTTTCCGAACGGGCCATCCGGCGCGCCAGCCTTTATGCCCTGGCACTCGGCGGGCTGTGGGCGGCGGTGCCGCTCTTGTTCTTCAACAGCGCCGGCCACGGCGTGCAACTGGTCATTGCCTGCCTCTGCGCCGGCATGCTGGCCGGCGGCGCCTTCGGTCTCGGCGGCATCCCGATCGCCGCCGTCGCCTTCACCGCGCCGATCTTCATCGCCTCGGCGATCGCCATCGGCCGGTCCGGCGATGCCACCTACCTGCTGGTCGCGGCCTTGCTGGTCGTCTATGCCCTCGTGCTGCTGCGCACGGTCTTCGTCTATGCGATCGAAAACGCCGTCCGCCTGGTTGCCCAGTTCGATGCCGAGCAACGGATCCGTCGCGACCCGCTGACCCAGTTGCCCAATCGCG
Organism: Phreatobacter stygius; assembly: GCF_005144885.1. Classification (NCBI taxonomy): domain Bacteria; kingdom Pseudomonadati; phylum Pseudomonadota; class Alphaproteobacteria; order Hyphomicrobiales; family Phreatobacteraceae; genus Phreatobacter; species Phreatobacter stygius. The sequence goes on along the minus strand of NZ_CP039690.1, from coordinate 5,409,174 downwards.
TCGGCTTCACCGAAAGCGTCGAGACGGCATTCGCGCGGCTGGCCAGCACCGGCGAGCCGTTCACCCTGCTCTGGCTCGACCTCGACAGCTTCAAGGCGATCAACGACCGGCTCGGGCACACGGTCGGCGACGAGATCCTGATCCAGGCGGCCGACCGGCTGCGCGCCTGTGCCGGCCCCCGGGATGCGCTGGCACGCCTTGGCGGCGACGAATTCGCCGTCATCGCAGCCGGCATTGGAGGCCTGGATGCGGGAGCCGCCGTCGCCCGCCGCGTGGTCGAGGCCTTCGCCAAGCCCTTCCATGTCGATGGCCAGGAGGTGCTCAGCACCGCCAGCATCGGCGTGGCGATCGCGCCCGGCGACGGCAGCGAGCCGCCGCACCTGCTGCGCAGCGCCGATATCGCACTCTATCACGCCAAGAGCGCGCGCGGCGGATCGTTCCGCTTCTTCGACGTCAGCGACCACGCCCTGGCACGCGAGCGCCGCGCGCTCCAGCATGACCTCGGCAACGCCCTGCACCGCGGCGAGTTTCGTCTGGTCTACCAGCCGATCCTCGCACTCAGCGACAATCGCATCGTCGGTTTCGAAGCCCTGCTCCGCTGGCAGCATCCGACCCGCGGCAGCGTGCCGCCCACCGCGTTCATTCCGGTCGCCGAATCCACCGGATTGATCCGCTCGATCGGCGAATGGGTGATCGAGGAGGCCTGCCGCACGGCCGCCGCCTGGCCGCAGCCGAGCCGGATATCGGTGAACGTCTCGGCGGTGCAGTTCCGCGAACCGGCGATCGCGGCGCAGATCATGGCGGCGATCGCGGCGAGCGGCCTTGCGCCCGAGCGGTTCGAAATCGAGGTCACCGAAACCGTGCTGCTGTCGGACGACGAGACCGCGCTTGAAATCCTCCGGACGCTGTCGGCCGGGGGGATCCGCGTTGCCCTCGACGATTTCGGCACCGGCTACTCGTCGCTGAGCTACCTGCGGAAGCTGCCGCTGCACCGGATCAAGATCGACCGCTCCTTCGTGCAGGACCTGAAAACCGACCTTCAAAGCGCGGCGATCGTCAAATCGGTGATCGGGCTGGCAACCGATCTCGGCATCGACACCACCGCCGAAGGCGTCGAGACGGCCGAACAACTCGGCTTCCTGCGCGCCCATGCCTGCGGCGAAGCGCAGGGCTACCTCATCGGCAGGCCGGTCGATGCCGCCGAGGCCATGGCGATATTGCGACGGCAACCGAAGCGTCCCGGCGCCGGGGCCGCCTCGGCTGCGGACAAGCCCTTGCCGAAAGCCCATTGCAGCTGAACGCCGCCCGCAGGCCGCCATCAAATTGCCCGCCTTGCCAACGCCATGATGGATTTCCCTTAGGTGAGAACCACATGTCGCGACGGTGCCCTCCATGGTGAACGCCCCTCGCAAACTGCCGCGCCAGGCGCGCTCGCAGTCGACCGTCGATGTGATCCTCGATGCCACCGCGTTGCTGCTGGTTGCCGAAGGCTTCGCGAGGACCACCACGACCCGCGTCGCCGAGCGCGCCGGGGTCAGCATCGGCTCGCTCTACCAATATTTCCCGAACCGCGAAGCCCTGGTCCGAGCCGTGGAGCACCGGCGCGATCTGGCGCTGCATGCGGACATCCGGCAAACCCTGGCCGAGACATGCGGCCAAGGCCTGCGCGTGGTTCTGACGCGCGGCCTGCAGACGCTGATCAGGGCCCATGGCAGCAACCTGGCGCTGCATCAGGTTCTGGCGCAGGAGGCGCCGCGGTTCAGCGCCATGGATGGGGCCGCCAATGCCGATGCGCACCGCTATACGGTGACCCGGCAGGCGCTCGAACGGCACCGCGACGAATTGCGCCCCGGCTTCGACCGCGAGGCCGCCGCCTTCCTGATGCCCAATGTCATCGGCGCGACCATCACCGCGACCGCCCTCGCCCGGCCGACCGCCTTCGCCAGCGGCGAACTGGAACGGGAACTGACCGAGATGATGTATTATTAGGTTGCCGGGCGCTGAGAGCGATCAGCGCCCCCCGGGCGGACGGCAAGCGTCGGGACGCAGCCCAATTCCGCTAGCGCACCCTGACGTCGAAGGAATAGGACGCGCCGAAACCGAAGGTCACCTGGTCGGTCGAGCCGCGCAGCCGCACCAGCGGGCTCGACGCCGCGCTGCCCAGCAGGCGGCTGTATTCGACATAAGAATGCACCGTCCATTGCGGATTGATCCGGTAGCGCAGCAACGCACCGGCACCGACCGAACGGGCGCCGCCCTTGGCGTCGAAGCTCGGCAGGCCGGAGGCCAGCGCCTGCGCGGCATTGATGCTGTAATAGGGCTGAACCGAGCGGGTGTCGCCCAGCGAGAAGCGCGGGCCGCCCGACAGCGTGAAGCCATGCCAGGACGGCGCGATCAGATCGGCCGAGAAATCCGCGACGATGCCCTCGTGGCCACCAAAGCCGCGGCGGACCTCGATGCGGGTGCGGAACCATTCGACCGGGAAATATTCGGCGAAGCCGCCGATCTCGACCGCGAACTTGACGTCGCCCAGGCCGTGCAACGCGGCGTAGCTGTCGGCATTGCGCTCGCGCACGAACTTGCCGACCGGGCCGGCGCGAAAGCCGCCGAATTCGATCAGCCCGAAACTGATGCCGTCGCGCGGGCTGCGGAACCGCTCGGCCGTGCCGGCACGCCGGATGGAAAAGATCGGCACCGGACTGAGCAGGAAGTTCTTGGAGCCTTCGAAACTCGGCCGCGCCTCGCCGCCGACGCCGATCGTCACGGTCCAGTCCCCCAAGGGCGACGGCAGGAACGGCAAGGTGAAAGGCGGCGGCGGCAATGTGAATGCGGGCTCGGCGGCAGCGGCGGCGGCCGACACCAGTGCGCCGGCCAGCGCAAGCGAAATGGAACGGAGCATGGATGCCTTCGACCTTGGTCTGCCGCAAATCTCGGGAGAGACCAGCGCGAATGGTCATCCGCGCCGGCCCCGGTTTCGCTCGTGTCGTCTTGAAGTCACCTGAGCCCGGACAAGGTACGGGCGATCGGCCTTAAGCGAAATTCGCGTTCCCGTAACGTAAGGCTGCAGGCCTTAAGATTTTGATATCGTGCGCGAAATCGGCGCCTTCCAAGCCTCGCCCCGGGTTTTTTCCGCGCCGCCTTTCGCATTCCCCGGTCGCCGGGCGGTCAGGCGCCGAAAGCAGCCGGCCGCCGCCGCGAGGAGGGATGATTTGTGCTGCCTGCCCCTACCGGCAAAACCCCGCATATCGCGCGGGAAAATCATGCCCTGCTACCGCCAGCATGGCCCGCCCGCCGATCGCCGGTGCGTCCTGCCAGGGCCGTGCCAGCTTGTCGGTCAGCCAGTTGATTTCCGCCATATAGCCCCTGGCCTCCCCGGCAAGGCTCGCATCCATGGCGGCGAGGTCCGGATAGGCGCCGAAGGCCTTCCACCAGATGGCGCGGCCGGCAAGGTAGCCATTGGCGCCGGCGCGATAGGCAAAGCCCAGCACCCGGCGGAATTCTTCCATGCCGGCGCCGGCCGAGAGCATCACCCAGGGCCGGTCGATGATGGCGCCGAGCTTGTCGAACCAGACCTGCGCCACCCGCGTCTCCGCCATGTCGGCCTCCGGGTCCGGCAGGCTCGCGGCGGTCAGCGGGCTCTCGAGCTTGTAGATGTCGACACCGAACGAGGCATCGGCAAAGTCGCGCGCGCTCTGCAGCACCAGTTCCGGACGCTTGTCGCGGTCCTCGATATAGTCGGTCGTGTGATTGGCCGCGCCGGCGAAGGGATAGACCAGCAGCTCCAGGAGAAGCGGAATATCGCAGCGCGCGCAGTCGGCGCCGACCCGGCGCACCAGGTCCTGCTGATGCCGGATCACGTCCGCGCCGGCATCCGGACGGTACCAGAGCAGGAGCTTCACGCCGTCGGCGCCGAGCCGCTTGATCTGGTCGACCGACCAGCCCTCCATGATCCGCGTCTTGCGTCCATCAGATGTCTCTTCGAAGCGGAAATCCTCCAGCGTGATCAGCAAGCCCCGGTCCGGCCGGATGTCGGGCTCGGCGGTGGAGAAGCCATAATCCGGATCGATCAGCACGGCGGAGCCGTCGGCGAGCAGGCGGCGGGTGAGCAGCGCCTTGACATCCGCCAGTTCCTCATAGGCCGCCGGCCGGCCGCGCTTCTCGCCAATGCCCTTGATCAGCGGCGGACGCTGGTCGACGGCGACCATCTTGAACCGCCCCTGAGCATCACAAAGGCGCTTCAGGCCACGCAGCTTGCCGGCGGAAATGAACATCAGAGGACCTCGGTCTGGAGAAGCAGCCGGTCGACCTCGGCGCGGGTCGGAATGCCCGCCCGGCCGCCGCTGCGGGTGCATTTGAGGGCGGAGGCCGCATTGGCGAAGCGCGCGGCCCCGGCGACGTCGCGGCCCTCGGCAATGGCCAGCGCGAAGGCGCCATGGAACACGTCGCCGGCGCCGAGCGTGTCGATCGCCTCGACAGAAAAACCCGGCTCGTGCCTGATGACACCGGCTTCGAGCCAGCGATAGCCACCGGCGCCGACCGTCACCCCGACATGGCCGGGACAAAGCAGCTGCGCCGCCTTCAACCCGGCGAGCGGTTCGGCTTCGCCTGTCAGCCGGCTGAGGGCCGGCGCCGAGAACACCGCGTAATCGGCAAGCGGCACCAGGCTGCGGGCAATGTCGTCGGTGGTCAGGTCGGCATCGAGCACGCTCGGCACGCCGAGGCGCCTGGCCTCTCGCAGCACCAGTTCGGCGGCGCGCGGCCAGCGCAGGTCGGAGAGCACGGCATCGGCCTCGCCCAGGCGCTCCAGCGGCAGCCAGGACGGATCGCTGTCGAGCTTCGGATCGGCGAAAGCAAAGATCAGCCTTTCGCCCTTGCCGTCGATCGCGATCGCGGAGACGCCGGAACGACCTTCCCGGGCATGGCGGATGACCGGCTCGACGCCCCATTCGCCGATCTCCTCGACGATGCGCCGGCCGACCGGATCGTCGCCGACCCGTGCCCAGAGCTCGACCTTGGCCCCGAGCCGCGCAGCGGTGACCGCGCCGGTGGCGGCCGGGCCGCCGCCGATCTCGTGATAGGAGCGCGCGAAGACCTTGGTTGCCTCGCTTGGCATCTCGTCGATCCCGAAGATCTTGTCCATCACGGCAATGCCGACGGCAATGACACGCTTGCCGCTTCTGTCCATGCCGGTCATTTCGCCGCCGCCTCGGCTGCCGCGATCTGACGCGACAGCGCCAGCGACCGGCGGATCGCGCTGACCGCGGCGAGCACGGCCAGGATCAGGATACAGGCGGCGATCGGCCGGGTGATGAAGATCATCAGGTCGCCCTGGCTCATGGCGAGCGAGCGGCGAAAATTCGATTCCGCCATGGCGCCGAGGATCTGCGCCAGCACCATGGGCGAAACCGGGAAGTCGTAACGCTGCATGAGATAGCCGATGAAGCCGAAGATCAGGCAGACCCAGACATCCGACGGATTGTTGTTCAGCGCGTAGGCGCCGATCAGGCTGAACAGGAAGATCGCCGGCACCAGGAGCCGCCGGTCGACATTCAGGACCTTGGCGAAATAGCGGGCGCCGAGCAGGCCAATGAACAGGAAGGACAGGTTCGCCACGATCATGCCGGCGAAGATCTGATGCACCACGTCGGGATGGTCGCGAAACAGCAGCGGCCCCGGCTCCAGGCTATGGATGGTCAGCGCGCCCATCAGCACGGCGGTGGCGGCGTCGCCGGGCACGCCGAGCGTGATCATCGGCAGCACGTCGCCGCCGGTCGAGGCGTTCTCGGCGGTCTGCGCCGCGACCACGCCAGCCGGCTCGCCCTTGCCGAAGTCTTCCGGGTTCTCGGCGGTGCGCTTGGTCTCGGAATAAGACATGAAGGCTGCGGTCTCCGGCCCCATGGAGGGCATGACGCCGACCGTGATGCCGATCAGGCAGGCGCGCAGCACCACCCATTTGTGCACGACGATCTCGGCGAGCCGCGGCACCACGCGGCCGATCTTGGCGGTGACCTGCTCGGCCTTCTCGATGATCTCGACCTGGCGGAAGGCTTCCGACAGCGAGAACAGGCCGATCAGCATGGGCACGAAACTGATGCCGCCGACGAGTTCAGTGGAACCGAAGGTGAAGCGTGGGAAACCACCGATCGGATCGAGCCCGACCATGGCGATGAGCAGGCCGGCGGTGGCCGAGACCGCGCCTTTCAGCGGTGAGCGGCCGGTCATGGTGACGGTCACGGCCAGGCCGAGGATCGCAAGCGCGCAATATTCCGGCGCGCTGAAGCGCAGCGCGAAGGCCGCCAGGATCGGCGCGAACAGAGCCAGGCAAATGGCCGAGAACAGGCCGCCAAGACCGGAACCGACGGTGGCGAGACCCAGCGCCTGGCCGGCAAGCCCCTTCTGCGCCATCGGATAGCCGTCGAGCACGGTGACCACCGCCGCCGGCGTGCCGGGCGTGCGGATCAGGATCGAGGCGATGCCGCCGCCATAGATGCCAGCGGTATAGACCGCCAGCAGCATGCAGATGCCGGTGGTCGGGCCCATCGAGAAGGTGAAGGGGATGAGCAGCGCGATCGCCATGGTGGCGGTCAGGCCCGGCAATGCACCGACGATGATGCCGCCGATGGTACCGAGCACTATGGCAAGGAGATTCGGCCCGGACAGGACGGTCGCGAAGCCCTGGAAGAGCAGGTTCAAGTCAAGCATGGGACGATCCGCGCGAGGGCTGCATTGCGCCGAGGAACGAACCCTCTCTCAGAGGGAGGGGGTGGTCGCGCAGCCGCTTCTGCGCGCCGGGGCGTGATTCACTGCGCAGTGCCTGTCTCGCCATCCTTCACCTCCTCAGAACGGCCAGGCCGCCGGTGGCAACGGCACTTTCAGCACCGTGCTGAAGACGAGATGGAAGCCTGCCGGCAAGCCCACCGCATAGCCAGCGATCAACGGCCAGTGACGCAGTCCCAGGACCAGCGCGAAGATCGCGAGATAGGCGATGGTCGCCGGCAGGAAGCCCAGCGGCTCGAGCGCGGTGGCATAGAGGGCGGTTACCGCCAGCATGATGCCGAGCCGCTGCTTCTTGACCCAGTCGAGCGGTTCCTCGATCACCTGGGACTGCCCCTTCAGGGCATTCCAGGCGAGCGCCGCGGCCGCCGAGAACAGGATGACCGCAATGACGCGCGGCACCACCGCCGGGCCGCCAATGAATTCCGGCGCCGGCCAACGGCCGGATTCGATCACCGCCCAGGTCGCCGCGGCAAAGGCGAGGCCCGCGGCGACGAGATCGGGAACGGTCATCCGTTTCAGCGCGGCGCCGCTCATATCTTGAGCAGCCCGACTTCCGCCAGTGCCGGCTGGAGCGAGGTTTCCATGCCGGCGAGAAACGTGCCGAAATCGGCGCCGTTCATATAGACGCGCGGCAGAGCGACCTGATCCATCAGGGTGATGAAGTCGGGGTCGCTGGCCATCTTGGCGAACCCCTCGTTCAGCGCCTTGGCGATGTCGGCCGGCAAGTTCTTCGGACCGGCAATGCCGCGCCAGTCATAGATGATGTTCTGGATCGGGAAGCCGGCTTCGGCCACGGTCGGCACGTCGGGGAAGCTCGGGTGGCGCTGCTCGCCCACCATGGCGAGGAAGCGCACCTGGCCGGTCTTGACATATTGCAGCACCTCGTCGGGCCCGGAGACCAGGGCCGAGACGTGGCCGCCGACCATGGCGGTGCGTGCCGGCGCACCGCCGTCGAAGGGCACGAAGCTCAATTTGATGCCGGTGTTCTTGGCCAGCACCGCCGCCGACAGGTGGGTGTTGGCGCCGGCGCCGCTATTGGCCACCGTCACCACGCCGGGATTGGCCTTGGCATAGTCGACCAGGTCCTTCAGCGTCTTGAACGGTGAATCGGCTTTCACGCTGAAGGCGGCCGGCGTGCGGTTCAACAGCGCCAGCGGCTGGAAGTCGCGATAGGAGAGCTGGCTCAGCCCCATCAGCCGGTAGGCCGAAAGGTGGAAGGTGACCAGGCCGACCGTGTAGCCGTCGGGCCTGGCGGCCGAGACCGACTGCATGCCGACCGCGCCGGTACCGCCGGTCCGATTCACCACATTGACGTTGACGCCTATATGCTGCTTGGCGTTTTTGACCAGCGTGCGGGCGAGCGTATCGGTGCCGCCACCGGCCGCCCAGGGCACCACCATGGTGATGTCGCGCTGAAAGCCCTGGCTGAGCGCCGGGCCGGCAAGGCCTGCCAGCGCGGCACCGGCCGTGAATGTGCGTCTCGTGAGCGTCATCGCTCCCTCCCTGATTCCGTTTCTTGCCCGAAGCCCCTGTTTTCAGAGGCATTTTTTCATTGTCTTGAAGATGTACCGGAGGGCGGACTGGCCATCCGGCGTTGCACTCAGATCAGACGTCCTTCCAGATGCACTCACTGGCCTCGAAGGCTCCACCTTCACCTCTCCCCGGCGGGGAGAGGTGATGGGAGAGCCCTTCAATGCCGCAGCCGGGATTTCAGTCGAGCCGCATTGCCCCAGTCCCGACTCAGGCCGCGCCTTTCAACGCGTCCGTCCGCAAATCCTGAATGCCCAACCCCTGCAACGCCTTGGTCACCGCCACCTGCTGCGCGGGCGAGGCCACCGGCATGGGTTGGCGCGGCAGCATGGCCGGCACGCCCTGCAAGCCTTGCGCGAATTTGGTGCAGGCCGGCAGGTTGTCGGCGATCATGGCGTTCCACAGCACCAGGAGCTTGCGGTGCAGGTCGTGTGCCTTCCCATGATCGCCGGCTTTCACCGCATCCCAGAGATCGACGGAGGCCTTGGGCGCCGCCGACAGGATGGCGGCGATCGAGCCGGCCGCGCCCAGTGTGTAGGACGAATACATCAGCGCATCGACGGCCGAGAAGATCAGCTTGTCCTTGGGCGCGTTGAGCATCAGGTCGGCGAACAGCTTGAGGTCGCCGGCGCTCTGCTTGACGCCGATGACCAGCGGCACCTCGGTCATGATGCGGATCAGGAGCGCCGGCGACAGATAGCTCCAGGGCACCACGTTGTAGATGATGATCGGCATGCCGGTCTCGTCCGCCATGGTGCGGAAATGACGGACCATCGCGTCGTCGTCGGGCTTGAACAGGTAATGCACCGGGGTGACCTGCAGCGCCGCGACGCCGAGATCGCGCACCGCCTTGCCACGCCTCACCGCGTCGCGGGTGGAATCGACGATAATGCCGGCGATGACGGGAATGCGGCCGGCGGTGGCGGTGACCGTTTCGGCCATCAGGTCGCGATATTCCTCGTGGTCGAGGGTATGGCCCTCGCCGGTCGAGCCGCCGGCGGCCAGGCCGTGGGAACCGGCCTCGACCAGGAAGTCGACCTGCGCCTTGACCGCGCTCAGCACCATCTCTCCATCGGCCCGGAAGGGCGTGGTCATGGGCGGAATGACGCCATAGAGTTTCGAAGTCATTGGAGGAATTCCCTAGGTTTCCACATGTCCGACTGGACTTCTTATTCCGGATAGCAGAACTCAACAGCCGAAATGGCCATTGGTCAAGGGGCCAATTCCGATTTTCCTTCTTCGCAATATCGGCTATGAAAGCCGTGCATGGCCGGCGACCGGAACCGTGCGGAGGCTGCCGAGAGGGCAAAAGTGAGCGGCGGAACGGCGGGCGGATCTTCGGCCAAGGACCAGGTGCAGTCGCTCACCAAGATGGCGCGCATCCTGCAATGTTTCACCGTGCAGAACCGCACGCTGGGACTTGCCGACATTCACGCCCGTACCGGCTTTCCCAAGGCGACCACCCACCGGCTGCTCGCCAGCATGAAGGAGATCGGCTTCATCGAGCAGGCGCGCGGCCGCGACCGCTACCGGCTCGGCCTGAAGCTGTTCGAGCTCGGCAGCATGTTCCTGGCCAATCTCGACCTACACCGCGAGGCCCAGCCCTATGTCGACGGGCTGGCCAAGCTGTCGGGCGAGGTGGTGCATCTCTGCCTGTTCGACGGCCTGCACGCCGTCTATGTCGACCGCAAGGAGCTTGAATCCGGACCGAGCTCGCTGATCATGACGATCGAGGGCGCGCCCTGCTATTGCACCGGCGTCGGCAAGGCGATCCTGGCCTTTCGTGACCTCGCAACCTTCGACCAGGTGGTGGCGGCCGGCCTCAAGCGCTACACGCCATCAACCATCACCGACCCGGAGGCACTGCGCCGCGACCTCGCGGAGACCCGGGCGCGCGGCTATTCGATCGACCGCAGCGAGCACCAGCCGAACCTGCAATGTGTCGGCGCGCCGATCCGCGACGCCGGCGGCTCGGTCTTCGCCTCCATCAGCGTCTCCGGCCCGCGCGAGCGCATCACCGATGCCCGCGTGCCGGTGCTGGGCCCGCTGGTCGCCGAGACCGCCGAGACCATTTCGCGCGCACTCGGCTGGACGCCGGAGGTGGAAGCACCGGGGAGAAAGACCAGCGCGGCGGCGGGCTGAGCTTTCCCGGGCGACGGCACCCGCTTCCGCCCGCCGGCATTTCACCGCATAGTTCCGCCCCATGCCCAGGCTCACCGGCACGAGGAGATGTGAAGCCATGCAGGCCAATGTCCCCGTTCATGCCCCGCTGGCGCGCTTCGCGGCGGTCGACACGCGCTCTCCCGACCAGGCCCGGGACGAGATCGGCCGGATCTTCTGCCCGCATTTTCTGATCCCCACAGCAGCCAACCCAAGCCATTTCCACGCGCGCCACCACAGCGCCGCCCAGGCCGGCTATTCGATGAACTTCGTCGCTTATGGCGCCGAGGTGGAGATCGATCCGGGCGAGCTCTCCGGCTTCTTCCTGCTGCAGGTGCCGGTGAGGGGCGCGGCGCGGGTGCGCTGCGGCAGCGTGCTGACCGAAGCGGCGGCCGGCCGCTCCGCCTCGATCCTGTCGCCGACGCTGCCGACCCGCATGACCTGGCACGACGGCTGCGAGAAAATCATCGTGCTGATCCGCCGCCAGGAGGTCGAGCGGCTGGCCGGCGCGATGATCGACCGGCGGTGCGAGCGCGTCGAATTCGACACCGGCGTCGACCTGACCGACCCGGTCGGCCAGGCGCTCGCGCGCCATGTCCGGATCATGCTCGACGCCGCCGACGGACCGGCACCGGTGCCCGAAGCCTATCAGGTGCTGTTGCGCGACGGCCTGGCGACGCTGATGCTCACCTGCCTCCGGCATGACCGGGCGGATCTGCTGGCGCGGCCCGAGCCCCTGCCCGGCCCGGCGGTGCTGCGGCGCGCCGAGGCCTATCTCGCCGCCCATGCCGACCGGCCGATCGCCATGGCCGATGTCGCGCGCGCCGCCGGCGCCAATCTGCGCTCGCTGCAGGAAGCGTTCCGCCACCATCGCCAGGAAACGCTGAGCGAGCGGCTGCAGACGATCCGGCTCGAGCGCCTGCGCGCGGCGCTGACCGATGGCACCAACGAGGCCAGCGTCACCGAAATGATGTTCCGTGCAGGCCTTGGCCATGCCGGCCGCGCCGCCGCAGCCTATGCCGCGCGCTACGGCGAAGCGCCGTCGGAGACGCGGCGGAGGGTGAGGTAGCGAATGGTGAGTAGCGAATAGCGAGTGGGGCATGAAGCCAAACGCGCGGCGAACCCTCTCCCGCCTGCGAGAGAGGGTGCCGGCGTCAGCCGGCGGGTGAGGGTCTAAATCCTACACCCGCCAATCATTTGGATGCGGAAGGCACCCCCTGCATTGACGCAACCACCCTCACCCGGCCGCTCCGCGGCCACCCTCTCCCGCGAAGACGCGGGCGAGGGTTCATGCGCCTCGCCCGGGACACAATACCGAGGGAGAGAGGGTTTGCGCGAAGCCTCTCGCATCATGCCCCATCCGCTTCTCGCTATTCGCCACTCGCCCGGTAGTCCGGCGCCGAGGCCAGATAGCGCCCAAAGGCATCGGCGTCGGGCGGCGAGAATTTCTCCACCAGCGGGCTGCGCTTGCGTGTCGTCGCGCCAATATCCTCGAGCAATTCGTCGAGATGTTTGAAGTGGAAGGGCGCGACGCAGAGCCCGCCATAGACACTCGCCGCCGGCCGCTCGTCGCGCTTCCAGCGCAGCATCATCTCGATATTGTCGCGCATTTCGGCTGCGGTCGGCTGGCGGGCGAGCTGGCTATCGGCGTAGCGGACCAGCCAGTTGGCCGCCATTTCCGCGCAGAGCACGGTGGCGAAGGACGAATTGAACCCGACGAAGCCCATGTCGGGCAGGTCGGGATTGGCGACAAGGCGGTAGAGCCGGTACTGGCCGTCGGGCTCGACCAGCTTGGCGCGGTAGTCCTCGGGCAGGAAGGGCACGCCGAGCTTCCAGCCGGTCGCCTGGACGACGATGTCGGTATCGAGCCTTTCGCCGGTGCTGAGCACCACGGTGCGGCCGTCATAACGCGCGATGGTTCCCAGCACGATGTGGATGCGCCCGTCCGCCGCCATCGGATGATAATCCGGCGTGGCGATGGGAAGCGCGCAATTGATCACCGTCTCGATCGGCGTCGAGGGCACCATGCCGCACTTCTTGAGTTTCAGCTGGGTCTTGAGCAGGCTCTCCAGCGCCCGCCAATTGGCCCAGACGAAGGGCTTGGCGATGGCATGGCCGAAACGCGCCCGGCGGGTCTGGCCCCAGCCGCCGAACATCTCCTCCTGGGCGCGGGCATAGACGATGCGCTTGAAGTTGATCAGCCCGCCGAGAAAATAGGGTATGCGCCACAACGGCTCGCGCATGACATTGGTGACCGAGGCGGCGCCCACCTTGACCGCATTGACCGCAATGTCGGTGGCCGATTTCGAGCCGCCGAGCACGATGACGCGCTTGCCCTTGAGCGTGGCCGGATCGGTATAGTCGGAGGAGTGCATGATGGCGCCGCCGGCCGCCGTGAAATCCTGCGCGCCGGGATGGTCGACGACATTTTTGTCGGAGAACTGGCCGGTGCAGACGGCGACGAAGTCGAACTCTTCCGATGTCGCCGGACCGTCGCCGGTTTGGATGTCCAGCGTCCAGCCCGGGCGATCGGCCGGCTGCCGCCTCATCGCGACAACCTTGCTGTTCAGCCTGAGATAGGGCCCGAGGTCGTGATCGCGGGCGAACTCGGTCAGATATTGATGAACCTGCGGGCCCTTCGGCCATTCCGGATAGGACGCCGGCATGGCCTTGCTGGTGTAGCGATAGAGGTCCTTCGGGCTCTGGGTCTGGACATCGGGATAGGAGCGGCTCGGCTCCCAGACGCCGCCGATATCGGCGGCGCGTTCCACGACGGTGATCTTGTGGCCGTGCTGCTTGAACACCTTGGCCGCGACCAGGCCGGAAATGCCGGCGCCGATGATGCAAACAGTCTTCTGGGCAACCATGATCCGGCCCTCGCTCGAGCGGTTTTGTGAGAAGGCACTGCAATCCGGGGGAAGCCGGCGCGGAGGCGCAGCGCCTCACCTCGCCTTGAGCGAGACATGCGGCGTGCACCAGAACCACCACCTTTCACCTCTCCCCGGCGGGGAGAGGTCGACCTGAGGAACGAAGGTCGGGAGAGGGAGAATTGGGCTTTTCCGAACAAGACTTTGGAGGTTTCGCATGGCGCCTGGCCGACAAGCGCCTCGCCCCCTCTCCCGGCTTTCGCCGACCTCTCCCCGCCGGGGAGAGGTGAGTTGGAGGTTCAAGTGCGAACCTCCGGAGATCAGCGATCGGCGACCAGGCCGACGGGATCTTCCGCCTGAAGCAGCCAACCTCCGGGCCCGGCTCAGGCATTGGCCTCGGGCGGCAGGAAGTTGACCTCGTGGCGCGCCGAGATCTTCACCACCTCTTCCGGGTCGGCGACGTTGTGGAGGTTGTTGAACAGTTCCTCCAGCATGCGCGCCGGCGAGACCCAGAACAGCGCGCGCGCCGGCTTGTCCGACTTGTTGAAATAGCCGTGCGGAATGCCGCGCGGCAGGCGCACCAGATCGCCGGCCTTGGCCTTCACCCACTGGCCATCGAGTTTCAGGTCGAGCACGCCCTCCTGGACCAGGATGAACTCCTCCTGGGTCGGGTGGATGTGCACCGGCACGAACTGACCGGGCGCGCTATTGGTCTCGAAAGCGAAGGTGGAGTCGCAGACGGCTTTCGGGAAATAGACCTGGCCCAGGATGTTCCAGGTCTTGCCGGCGTAGCCGGTGCCTTCCTGCGTGATGCCTTTTTCAAGTTCCGCCATCCGATCCTCCCCAGGATGAAGCCGCCTCGCACGGCCGATGATGACGCAACGAGAGCGCGAATGGGCGACAAGCGCAATCCGGATTGCGCGGGGAAGAATCCGGATTGCGCGGATTTTGTTGGGGAGTGGTTGCGCGAGGGCGCCGCGGCGCGAGAACGAAAGGCGCCGACGAACCCTCTCCCAGAGGGAGAGGCTTGATTCATCAGCGTCCCGCCCGCCCCTCAGCCCTCCGGCACCACCGACAGGACCGTGGTTCGCTTCAGACGGCCGCCGTAGCGGTGGGCATGCGCATGCTTCGGTCGCCTCATCGAACGGCCAAGGCCGCCGCTTCGTCGACGCAACTGGTCCGCGGCTCAAGATTCGCCTGGCGCGCGCGCGTCAGCTCTTCGCGTGCGGCCTGAAGATCGGCGAGAAAGGCAGCGTCGGAATGCAGGCGCGACAGCGTGGCGGCAGCCATGATCCGGCCCGCTTCGACATCGCTCTGCCAGTGCGCATTGCAGATGACCCGGCTTTGTCCGAAGGCCAATCCGCGCGCCAAGATCTCATTCGAACGCTCCGGATTGATCTCGGCCAATGCCAGAGCCCAGCCCCAACCAACCGCGGAGTGCCCGGACGGATAAGGTCGTGTCCCGACTGGTGGTGTAACTGACGGGTGGTCATCGGCGGTTGCCGGTTAGGTTTGGGTTGCGACGACCAACCCCGAACCGAGAGATCCACCGATGACCGACGAGATGATGAACCTGCGCGGGCTGCTGGAGAAGAGCCCCGACGCCGATTTGCTGCGCGAGATGATCGGCTTTGCCGCCGGGCGGCTGATGGAGCTTGAGGTCAGCGGCCTTGCCGGCGCCGGCTTCGGCGAGAAGAGCCCGGACCGCCTGGCCCAGCGCAATGGCTATCGCGAGCGGGATTGGGAGACCCGCGCCGGCACGGTCGAGCTGCGCATCCCGAGGCTACGCAAAGGCTCCTACTTTCCGGGCTTTCTGGAGCCGCGCCGGCTGGCCGAGAAGGCGCTGACCGCGGTGATCCAGGAGGCTTACATCCAGGGCATCTCGACCCGCTCGGTCGATGACCTGGTCAAGGCGATGGGCATGAGCGGCATCTCGAAGAGCCAAGTCAGCCGGCTCTGCGAGGAAATCGACCAGCGCGTCCATGCGTTCCTCGACCGGCCGATCGAGGGCGACTGGCCCTATCTGTGGATCGACGCGACCTATGTGAAGGTCCGCCAGGCCGGCCGGATTGTCTCGGTGGCGGTGATCGTGGCGGTCGGTGTAAGCGGCGACGGTCGGCGCGAGGTGCTGGGCATGGATATCGGCCCCTCCGAGGCAGAGACGTTCTGGACGGCGTTCTTGCGCAAACTGGCCAGACGCGGCCTGCGCGGCGTAAAACTCGTCGTCTCCGACAGCCACGAAGGCATCAAGGCGGCGGTCTCCAAGGTGCTCACCGCGACCTGGCAGCGCTGCCGCGTGCACTTCATGAGGAATGCGCTCGCCCATGCCGGCCGCAGCGGGCGGCGCGTTGTCTCAGCCTTCATCGCCACCGCCTTCGCCCAGAACGATGCCGCCGCCGCCAGCCAGCAATGGCGCCGGGTCGCCGACCAGCTCAGGCCAACGGTGCCGAAACTGGCGGCTCTGATGGATACCGCCGAGACCGACGTGCTGGCCTATATGACCTTCCCGACGCAACATCGGGCGAAGCTCCACAGCACCAATCCGCTGGAGCGCGTCAACGGCGAGATCAAGCGCAGGACCGAGGTGGTCGGCATCTTCCCCAACGAGGCCGCCATCGCCCGGCTCGTCGGCGCGATCCTGCTCGAACAGAACGATGAATGGGCCGTCCAGCGGGCCCGCTACATGACCCTGGAAACCATGGCCGGCCTGAGCGATGATCCTAGTGTCGGCCTGCCAGCCGTCGCAGCCTGACCAGCCCGGCCTATGCCGGCGATCGTGGGGCCTTGCGCCAGCTACACCACGCTACGGGACATGACCACGGATAAGACCCGTCGGTCCGAAGGATCGCCTCGTCGCCGGGCGTGCAGGTGCCCTCGGCGTGCCTGACGAAAGGACGCGTCCGCTGGACCTTGTTCTTGACGCCATAGGTGGACAGGCCGACGTCGGTCAGCATCTTCCGCATCAGGTTGTAGAGACGCGGCGTATTCTTCTCGTCGATGGCGATGCCCATGGCGCAGGAGAAGTTCTCGGCGGGCTGCGGGAAATTCAATTCGGCGTCGCGGACCGCCTGCTGCCAGCGCGCCGATCCTCCCTGGCGCGCGGCTTCGGTTCGCGCCTCCTCGTCGCGGGCGAGCGCAGCCGAACCGTCTGCCGGCGAGGCCGGAAGAAGCAGCAGGCTGTCGGGCAAGTCGGCCTGCTGCAGATAGCCAGGCAAAAGGTTGAAATGCGGATCGGCCGGCGCATTGGAGCGGCCGCCATGATCCGTCTGCGCACCAACCGGCCCCGCCAAGGTGATCATGAGGGATGTCAGGATCACGGAGAGGAGATTCTGCTTCATCGTGCTCGCTACATAAGCCAATGGGTATGTCCAGCTCTGCTCTGGGTCATGGATCGCAGGTCGGGGGAATGCGTCGATCGCAGGGCATCGGGCACCGCTGCACAGTGGTTGTGACGGGCTGATTGCCGCGAACAGATGAATGCTTGGCCGGCTCCTGCGCCCGGTCGATCCAACGCCCGCGCGCCCAAGGACAGTTCTCGTCTTGGCCGGGCTAGTCCCGGCCACCCACGAATTGATTGCCGTGAGCGGATGAATGCGTGGGTGCCCGGGACAAGCCCGGGCAAGACGACGTGGTGCGAGCATGAGGACGTGGTGCCGAGTTACCATTGCTCCGCTGTCTATTATCAGCGCAGCGCCTATCCAGCCCAAGAGCCACAACCACTGTGCCCGCCGAACGATCCCCCGAGGCTCAGTTCAAGGGATTTGCCTCCGGAAACCTCCAGTTCCCGCTGAGAATGGGTTGCTCCGGACGATAAAGCCGCGCGGTGTAGTTCCACCCCTCAACGATCGGCAGGCAGTTCGGGATCTTGCCGTCACAGCCGCCGAACTGGATCGTCACCGAGCCGTCCGCATTCTTCTTCGCGGTAATGCTGTTGATCGAATAGGCGTTGTAGGCGTTTTTCTCGAAGAAGCCCCTTGGGTTGTAGACGCTGATCGACCAGAACTCCTTCACCGGCACATTCGTCGGCACGACGAGGGTGTGGACTGTCCGGCCATCGTTTTTCGCGGGCGTGATGCTCACATAGATGGCGTCCCTGTCCGGAATACCGCCCCATCCGGCGGCCGTGCCGATCAGGTGCTGGATCGGATCGACCTGGCCACGCGCTCCGAAGGCGCCCCGAAAAGACGGCTGATGTTTCGCCAATGCGAGCAGCGCATTGCGGATATCCGTGAGACTGGCTTCATCCCAGTTTGGAAGCTCGAGCCGCCCTGTCTGGTTCTGGCTGACCTTGATCGCGTCCTGAAGCCTGTGGACCTCGTCGAGATCCTTGCGATCGTTCGGATCAACCAGCGTCCGGACGGCGACGAAGGCATATCGGGTGCCCACCGATTGCTGCGTCAGCGTGACCGGCTCCGGCCCGTAGGCGACGACCGGCAGGTAGTGGTCCTGGTCAACCACCATCATCGACATGTAGCGCCTGCCCGCGTCGGGCAGCGCGAGCGTCACCGGCCCGCCGGCGAGATCAAACACCGCGAACGAATAAAGCGTGTCCCGGTTCATGCGAATGACCGTTTGATTGTCGATCGACGCGGGTTCCCGGGAGTGCTGGAACCGGCCCAGTCCGCCGATGACCTTGGCATTCATCGCGAGGTAATGGTCGGTCTCCGCGCGATTGAAATTGTCAGTGGTGACCAGCATTCTGCCGCTGGGCGCCTGGGCAAACGCTCCACTGGCCAGTGCAACCGAAGCAATTGCGAGACCGATCCCAACCAAGCGCAACATCAACATACCTCTTCGTTCAAGGCCGCGCTGACGAACGCCGTGGGGCATTCGACAAGGCGCGGCATGGGCCAACTCAGATGCCGTCGAACCGATCACCCTCCGATCGGCAGACGAACTTTGTTCGGCTCATTTCGAGCATAGGCGGGTCACCCGTCTTGCCATTTCGCGCCAATCGCCGTCAGGCGACCGGATTTCTCCCATGCGCCGCCCGCAATGACTGGCCGAGCCTGAGCAGTCCTTCCGCAGGATGCATGTCGGCCCCTCGGACGACCTATTTCGGAAACAGGAACTGGACTTGTGTCCGGATCTGCCAGGACGAACCGCCAGTCGGCGTGACGGCATTGTAGTAAGCGGCAAGCTGCATGTTCACGGCCTGCTCGCCGATCTTGAAGGCACGGCCGAAGCCGCCGCCGACCGGCAAGGTCCAGCGCTCGCTCGACTTCGCTTGCCAGTTCGCGGTGATCACCGGAGACGTGGTCAGATACCAGCCGTCATGAAGGTTGTAGTTCACGAAGGGCTGAATCGTCGTCTGGTTGACCGTGTGGCTGTCATCGAAGGACCACATGTGATTGACCAGTGCGCCGATCACCCAGGGGCCCGAGATCGTCAACGCAACCGCTCCGGCGCCGGCCCCCCAAGCGGCCCTCCCGAGAGCCCTGTCGGTCGAAGTCGGAAGCTGGAACGTCGGTCCGACACCCCAGATGATGCCGGCTGTCGGCTGCTTGGGTGAAAAGAAAAAGCTCGGGTTCACATTGCCCAGGCCAAATTCGCGCTCCCCTCCGATCGAGAGCGCCGGCTGCGAGATGATGGGTGCAATCCAGCGCGTGATCAGATTCCAGTCGTCGTTCAACGAGATCGGGATGACCGGCTGAACATTCATGACGTTCTGGGCGCCGGAATAGGGGCCGACGCCGAAGTTCAGGTTGTTCTGAATCGGCAGGCTGATCATGGTGGAAAGGGGATTTTGCGCCGCCCTCGCAAGATCTTCGCCTCCCGCCTCCCCGGCGCGGGCGAACGAGGTGGCGGCGAGGCTACATGCGGCCACAGCGGAAATAAGCACCCGACTATGCATAGCTTTTCATCCGATGGTCGCTCGCAACCCCGATTTCGCGGTATGCGGAGCAGATCAAGAACGCTCAAATGCCGTCTGACCGATCACCGTCTGATCGGCAGACGAACGTTGTTCGGATCATTTCGAGCATAGGCCGATCACCAGTCTTGCCATTTTGCGCCAATTTCTATCCGACGAGCGCATTTCTTCCATGCGGCGCCCGCGACGAATTCCTCGCCGCCACGGCCCAAAACCTCGGAAAGACGGCGAATCTCCCGCCAATCGAGCCGCAAACTCTGCCCGCCTGGGGCTGGCTCGCCGTTTTCCCGGGACGGACGGCGGAGGCCATGTCGGTGATGCATTGCGCCGCTCTCCGGGAGCTGCTGTGTGTGTGTCGATCACATGCGGGGGCGGTCATCCGCTCGCTTCAATGGCCGGCGGCGCGGCGCGATTGCTGACCCTTCGTGAGGAGGACCGTTCGCGGAAGCCGAGGCCTCCTTTCCACCGATCGCCGGGCGGGACACACTCCGCCCAGATCTTTCCGTGCATGGCAGATCGGCGGCCTTGCCATTTGGCACGCATCGCTACCGGCTATTCACGATCTTCCGATAACCAATCCCACGGAAGCACCAGCATCGACTCCGTGATCGCCGCGAGACCCAATGCCTAGCATTCCTTTGACGCGCTCCCAGCTCCTTCTTCCTTTCGTCGGAATTCTCGACGAAATGGGCGCGCCGACAAACGCGCTCCTGGAAAAGTTCCGGCTTCCGTCCACTTTGGAGGAAAAGAACGATCTCTACGTGCCGCTCCTGCCGGCACTTCATTTCGTCGACGCCGCCCAGAGAGGTCAGGGCATCCAGGATTTTGGCTTCCTGGCCGCTCGGCGGCTGCATTTTACCCATCTCAGTGGAAAGACCCGGGCCCTGATCGCCCATTCCCCGACACTGCTCGTGGCGCTGCGGCATTCCTGCCATTGGGCATCGCGAGAAGACACCATTCTGACGATGTGGATCGAACAGCACCACGACCAGGCGCGGATTTGCAGCAGGCTCGCCGGAACACACGGGGCTCTGCACCTGAAATACGTGCAATGGATTCAGAACATCTTCTCGATATACACCGTGCGGCAATTTGCCGGGCCCGACTGGATGCCGACGGAAATTGCCTTTGAATCTCATTATGCACCGAGCCAGGCGACGCAATCCTCCTGGCCGAATGTGCGGTTCCTGTCAGGCCAGCCGGCTGCCTGGATCAGCTTGCCGATCTCGCACCTGAGTCTCCCCAACCGCTCGACCGGACTATTTCCTCTGCCGCACGATCACGAGGAGGGCCCTTCCGGCTATGACATTGTCGACCTCCTCAAACTGATGTTGCCGGCCTATCTGGATGAGGGAGCACCAGCTCTTGCCGACGTCGCGGAGATGGCCGGCGTCAGCACGCGCACCTTTCAACGCAAGCTCTCTCGTGTCGGCCTTGCCTATTCAGATATACTCGACACGGTCAGGTACGAGCACGCGAGCCGGCTTTTGCGCGACACCAACACCAAGATTATCGAGGTCGCGTTGTCTTCCGGCTACACGGATCCAGCGCATTTCAGCCGCGCCTTCCGCCGAATTTCCGGCGTTCCACCGCGTCAGTTTCGTGAGCAATCGCGGCTACGACAATCGGGTGAAGCACTCTGAGATGACCGAGCTGCTCGTTTCGCAGCCCCTCATCCCTCCGGCACCACCGACAGGCTCCGCTTCAGGCATTTCAGCGCGAAACAGGAGCGCGAATGACGCACGCCCGGGATCTTGTAGAGCTTCTTCCTCAGAAACTCCTCGTAGCCGGCGGTGCCGCTGACCGCGACCTTGATGAAATAGTCATATTCGCCGGTGGTCAGATAAGCCTCCAGCACTTCCGGCAGCGCCGCCATGGCCGCGCCGAAGCGTTCCAGCACCTCGTCGTCATGGCGCTCCAGCGTCACCTCGATGATGACGGTCTCGGTCAGGCCCAGGCGCGACTGGTCGAGGATCGCGGCGTAGCTCTGGATCGTGCCGTCCTCCTCCAGCCGCCTGACCCTTTGCCAGCACGGGCTGGTGGAAAGCCCGACCCGGCCGGCAAGCTCGCTCATCGACAGGCGGCCGTCGGCGAGCAGTTCCTTCAGGATCTTGCGGTCGATGGCATCGAGCGGTCTGGACAAGGCTGAACTCCTTGGGCCTGGCACCAAGGTCAGTCGTCCTTCGAGGCTCGCAAGAGCTCGCACCTCCCCGCAAAAGGAGCTTTTGCGTAGGGATGAGGAACGTGAGGGACTGCATCAGAGTTGTTGGTGAAGCTCGACGTCCGCCGCGCATTCGGCACCGCCATGGCTGCAATTCTCAACAATCCTCATCCTGAGGTGGGAGCGAAGCGACCCTCGAAGGACGGCCGACCCTGCCGTAATCCAACATTGCAGTTGATCTTACCGACAATATCTACTCTTGCCAAATGATCATTCCGAGATATCTCCCAGAAGCCGCAAATTCAGCAAGTCTTGCCGTGCCGCCTGACATAGCATTGCCGGCGCTCCGGGGAGACCGCCATGCACAGGATCGATTTTCGCACCGACACGCCGCTCGATGACCTGCCGCGCGCGCTCGACATCCTGCGCAAGCTGAACTACCGGCTGCGCGCCGTCGCCATGACCGCCGATGACGAGGGTCCGGCCCGGATCTCGATCTCCTTCAGCCCGAATGGCCTCTTGTCGGTCGAGACTTTCGCCGCGCTGGTCCAGCGGCTGCCCGGTGTCGTCGATGCCCGACATGTCGCACCTGCCGTCGCCGCGCCGGCCCGGCAGAACGACGCCAGCCTTCGCGAAAGCGTCTTTGCGTGACTGTGCCGACACCGTTCCCGCGGCCGCGCACGCTGATCCATCCCGGGCGGTTCAACCCGGTCCGGATCCAGAGCCTCGCCTCCGCCGGCGCCCGGCATGTCCGCCTGGCGCTGCAGCCGGGCCTGAGCCTCTACGACGCGCTGGTCGGTCCGCTCGCGACGATCGGCATCACCTCGGCCTCGACCACCCTTCTCGGCGGCTTTTTCGACGACCTCAGCTATTGCGTCGCGCCGCCCGACCCGACCGGCAAGGCGGTGATCGCCTATACCCGGCCGATCCAGGCCGGCCGGGCCTTCATGGTGTTCGGCAACGCGACCATCGGCAAAAGCCTGCAAGGTGCGCCGCTGGTCCATTGCCATGCCGCCATCCGCACCGAGGCCGGCGTCATGATGGGCGGCCATATCCTGACCGAAAGCTGCATCGTCGGGCCCGAGCCGATCCCGGTGCTGGTCACCTCGCTCGACGATTTCGAGCTGCGCCAGGCCTATGACCCGGAAACCAATATTCCCCTGCTCCAGCCCCATGAGATGCGCGCCCATGGCTGACCTCGTCGCAGCAGCCGTCGTCGAGACCGGCCGGATGGGCCGCGTCGCCTATGCCCGCATCGCGCCGAACGAGGACCTGGTGCAAGGCGTCGAGAAGCTTTGCCTCGCCGAGGGCTTCCGCAACGCCTTCGTGCGGGGCGCGCTGGGCAGCCTGGTCGATGCCTGCCTGGCCACCCGCGACGGCGGCTTCGTCGCGGTCAAGGGACCGGCGGTGGAGATCGTCAGCCTCGCCGGCGAAGTGCGCGAGAAGCCCGACGGATCGGTGCGCGCGGTGCTCTCCGGCGTGGTCGCCGGCACCGATGGAGCCATCCATGGTGGGCCTTTCGTTGCCGGAGCCAACCCGATCTGCATGACCTTCGAGGTGACCCTCGAGGAATGGTTGCCCGAGGAGCGAATGGCGAATAGCGAATGGGGATGATCCGACCGACGCAGTGAACTCCCCTGCCCCAGGGCGAATGATGCCAGCGGCATTTCGCTGCATGCCCCATTCGCCACTCGCTATTCGCCACTCGCCCCATATCATGTTGGCGTAATGCGCGGCCGCGACGCTCCGGCCCGGCACCGCGACGGATCCTCTCAGGCGCTGCCGGAGCACCGTGCGAGCCATGCCGCCAGCCACGACGATCCTCGACGTCGTCAGGACCCTGAGATCGGTCATGCCCGGCGGCGGCGCCGGGCATCGTGTCCGGCTCGCCGAGATCGTCCTTGCGCTGGCGCGTCGCGATAGGGTCAAATCGCCGGATCATGGCTTTGCTGCATCTTCCCCATCGCCGCAGTCCGGCCAGCCGATGACGACGCTGGAGCCTGGACCTCGTCCCGCCGACGAGCCTGGAGGGCCAGGCATGACAACAAAAACCATGCGACCGCCGGTCCACAGGCCGCCGGTCATGAAGCCGATCATCGATCCGCGCCGCGGCGATATCGAGGACGATGCGCTGTCGACCAAACGGCGCTCGCTGTTCGCGCTCGCCGGCACGCTGGTCGCCGAGATCAGCCTGCCGAAGCTGATCGCCGCCTGGTTCATCCTGATCATCGGCCCTGGCCTGATCCTGGGGCTGGCGCCGCAGGTGGCGCTCGGCTGGGCGTCGACCTTGCAGGCCAAGATCACCGCGCCCTATGCCGGGCTCGGCGCGCTTCTGCTGTTCCTGGTGGTGGTGGCGATCGGCTGGTTCGGCGGGCGGCCGCTGTTCCGCGCGGCGGAGAGCAATTTCTGGCAGCTCAATTCGCTCGCCGTGCAGCCCTTCTATGTCATCTGCCGCGAAGCGCTGCGCCATCTCGCCGAGAAGCTGCTGCCGGCCGATGCAACGGAAGCCGGGCGCGCGACGCTGCGCTCGGCAACCTCGGCGGCCGCCGGCGTGGTGCTCTGCTGCCTGTCGCTTGCCGCGGTCCTGCACGCCTGGCCCAGTTCCGCCTGGGTCGGCGACATCGCCGATCTCGCCTCGCCGCACCGGCTCGCCATGACGGCGCTGGCCAATTCGGTGGTGCTGATCGGCGCCTATCTCACCGCGGCCGCGCTGGTCTGGTCACTGGCCGACGCCGCCATGCCGCAGCCTCGCGCGCTGCGTGATTTCGCCGCCGCCGGCTCCCCCGCCGCTTCATCGAGCGCCTCGCCCGCACGGTCCTGGCGGGTTGCCCATCTGTCGGACCTCCATGCGGTCGGCGAGCCCTATGGCCTGCGCATCGAGAGCGGACGCAGCGGACCCTGCGGCAACGGCCGGATCAAGGCACTGCTGGAGCGGCTGGAACTGGTCCACGCGGCCGAGCCGCTCGACCGGATCCTGGTCACCGGAGACACCACCGACGCCGGCCGCTCAGCCGAATGGGCCGCTTTTTTCGACGCGCTGAAGCTGCACCCGCGTCTTGCCGAGCGCATGCTGGTGCTGCCCGGCAATCACGACCTCAA
Source organism: Phreatobacter stygius (assembly GCF_005144885.1). Classification (NCBI taxonomy): domain Bacteria; kingdom Pseudomonadati; phylum Pseudomonadota; class Alphaproteobacteria; order Hyphomicrobiales; family Phreatobacteraceae; genus Phreatobacter; species Phreatobacter stygius. The sequence goes on along the minus strand of NZ_CP039690.1, from coordinate 5,384,708 downwards.
CGTCGTCGACCGCGCCAATCCGGCGCGGCTCGACCTGCCGATGAGCCCGAACAAGCGGCTGCGCCAGTTGCGCGTGCTCTCCGCCATGGCGGCGATCCAAGGCGCCGGCGTGCGCGTCGTCGACCGCGTCAAAGGCGAGCTCGGCGCGACGCTGGCTGCGGCGCTAAAACCCCATCTCGCCAGCCTGACGCAGTTTGCCGACACCGGCTCCTGGCGCCAGGCCGGGCGATTGAGCGCCGTCTGGCTCGATGTGTTCCCGCAGGTATTGCCGCCGGAAACCGAGGACGGCCTCGGCATCATCCTGCTCAACTCCAATGCCGACACGCATTTTTCCTTCACCAACGCGCTCGGCCTGGTCTCGGCCGAGGACGTCAAGGCGGTCGAAATCGCGCTGGCGCATTATCCTCGGGCGCGCTGGATCGTGGCGCTGCACCACCACCTGGTCGAATATCCCATGCCGGCCCGCGCCTTGTCGGAGCGTATCGGCACCGCGCTGATCAATGGCAGCTGGTTCGTCCGGCGGCTCAGCAGTCTCGCCGACCGGATCGTGGTGATGCACGGCCACCGGCATCTCGACTGGATCGGCGAATGCGCCGGCCTCACCATCGTCTCGGCGCCCTCGCCGGTGATGGAGGCGAGCGATACCTGCGAGACCTATTTCTACGTCCACACGCTGGTTGCATCCGAGGGCGGCAGGCTGCAATTGCGCCGGCCGGAACGGGTGGTGGTGAAAGGGGCGAGTAGCGAATAGCGAATGGCGAATGGCGAATGGCGAATGGGGAGTAGCGAATGGGGCATGATGCGGCGAGCGCGTGAAACCTCTCCCGCGTCTTCGTGGGAGAGGGATTGCGCGGCACCGGCCGCCATTCACCCCTATCTCAACCGCAACCGCTCGACCACCTCACGCACCTGGCGCTCGGCATCCGGCTCCAGGGGCAGGATCGGGCGCGGCGGGGCAGCCTTGACGATACCGAGCGCATTGGCGGCGGCGTAGACCACACGCAGGCTGGAATGGGCGATGAACAGGTCCCAGAGCGGCTGCAGGTCGGCATTGAGCTTGCGCGCGTCGGCCGGCTTGCCTTCGCGCACCGCCCGGACGATCGCCATGCAGGGCTCGGGGAACAGGCCGCCGACGACGCTGTACCAGGCGTCGGCGCCGGCGATCAGCGTCTCGGTCACCTTCCAGTCGCCCGAAAATCCAAGCGAGAAATCCCGGCCGACACGCGCGCGGAGATCCTCCAGCTGGGCGAAGACATGGCCGGCATCGGGCGCCGGGTTCTTCACCGCGACGATATTGGCGATCCGGCTCAGCCGCGCGACCAGCCCGGCCGAGAAGGTGAAATGGGTGGTGCCGGGGTTGTTGTAGATGCAGACCGGCAGTTTCACCGCGGCTGCCACCGTCTCGAAATGGGTAAAGACTTCGCGGTCGGTGAGCGGGGTATAGGAGACGGGCGCCAGCAACAGCGCATCGGCCCCGGCCTCCTCGGCATCACGCGCCAAGGCCACCGCCTCGTCGGTGCGCATGGCGCCTGAGCCGACCAGGATCGGCGACTTGCCCTTGGCGATCGCCGCCGCAGCCTCGATCGCCCGGCGCCGTTCGGCACGGCTCAGATAGGGATAGCTGCCGGTGCTGCCGAGCAGGCCAATGGAATCGACCTTGGCGTCGACCAGGCGCTTGACCAGCCGCTGCAGGGCTTCGACATCGACCCGCCCGTCGGCATCCGCAGGCGTGATCGGGAAAGCGGACAGGCCGCGGAACATCGCATTCACAGGAAAAGTCCTTGTCCAGAAAGCGGATTTCGGTGCGCCGGAGCCGTCATGCCTGGCGCTTCAGCCAGGCGATGACGTCGGCGGCGTTCCGGTCAGGCGGAAAGACGGGATAGAAGACGTGCTCGACACGGCCGTCGCGGATGACCAGGGTGACGCGTTTCATCAGCGTCATGCCCGCCGTCACGAAGGTCGGCAGCGCCATGGCGGTGCTCAGCGCCAGGTCTTCGTCCGACAGGATGGCGAAGGGCAGATGCAGCCTTGCCGCCGCCTCGCGCTGATAGGCTGGATCCTGGGTCGAGAGGCCATAAAGATTGGCGACGCCGAGGCCCTTCAGCTCGGCGAAATGGTCGCGGAAGGCGCAGGATTGCGGCGTGCAGCCGCGCGCGCCGGGGATCATGTCCCAGCCCTCGGGATTGTCGGTGCCGGGCCTGCCGGTGCGTGGATAGGCATAGACGACCGTCAGGCCTTTCAGGGCCGCGAGGTCGACGCGGGCGCCGTCGGTCGCCGCAAGCGGAACCGGCGGAACCAGGCTGCCCACGAGATGGCGCGCCGCGCCGTCATCCGGCGGCGCGGGAATGGTGGACCAATCGGGGGCTTCGACCGAGCCGGCCATGGACGGTTTCCTTCATGCGGAGCGCCGGTCCTTAGGCAATTATTGGCCTTGGCGACAGCACCAGTATGTGGTGCTCGCCAAGACCACTTTCAGCATCTTCGGCAACGCCGGTCCGCCGGCCTCATGCCGCCCTGGCTTCGTCGCGCCCGGCCAAGAAGCCAATCATCAGCGCCAGCAGAGCAGTTCGCGCATGGCTTTGCGTCATCGGATGGTCGGCGCCGGCGATGATCCGCTTCGCGACGCCCGCGAGCCGGGTCGCCTCGATACCGTCAGGACCCATGTAGAGCGCCAGCTCGTCGAGCCCGGGGTCTCCCTCGCTATAGGCCAGCAGGATGCGCGTGCCGCGGCGCGAGAGTTCGTCGAAACCGGCGGCCACCGGATTTTCGGCGTCGCCGGTGGCCTCATGCCGGCTGAGCCGGCCCGCCAGTTGCTGCAGCGCCTGGACCGCCGGCTTGGCGTAGCGCCGGGCGAGCGCGACGGTGCGCTCCTTCCAGCGGGCCACCTGGCGCGCCGCCTCGCTCAGTTCCTCGTCCTCCTGGCGCTTCTTCAGGTCGATGCTGACCGGCAGCGCCGCCATCCAGGCACCGAGCGGCAGCTTGTAGCGCGGCCCCCAGATGAAACATTGCAGGTTGGTGAGCACGAGCCCGCGGATGCGCCGGTCGGCCAGCGCCGCATGGAAAGCGTGGTGGGCACCGCTGCAATTGCCCGACACGGTCACGTCGCTCAGACCTCGCGCGGCCAAGAGGTCGACCGCTGCAATGATATCGGCCGGTGTCGCCGTATCGTAATAGAAAGGCGTCGGCTCGTCCGTTTCGGCCCGACTGTCGCCCAGGCCCTGGAAGTCCAGGCGCAGCGAGGCAATGCCTTCAGCCGCCAGGGCGCGGGCGAAGGTCACCGTCATGCGCGCCCAGCCGATATGCGGCGTGCCGCCGGAATTGGTCAGGATGATCGTATGGGCCGCTTGCCTGACCGGACGGCAGAGAATACCGGCGAGCCGGTTGTCCGGCCCGAAGGTCACCGCTTCTTCGGTAAAGGCATCGGCTTTCAGCAGGCCCGGCGCCGGCGCAGAGACCGGAGCAAGAGCGGCTGACGCGCCGTCGCCGGCCCAGGCGACGACCTCGTCGATGACGGCGAAGGGCGCCTCCGAGGCGGTCGGGTCGCAGATCATCCTTTCATAGCCGGTGAAGGCGAGCCTCTGCAGGGTGACATCAGGCGCGACGAACCGATCGGCGAGACCTTTTGCCCCTTTGCCTGCCGCGGCCTGGCCTGGCGCGGCGACCAGCAGGCGCCGGCAAGGCGCCGCCGGCCAGCCCAGGCCTTTCAGCGCCTGAACCGTTGCCTCGGTCACATGGAAGCCGGCGACCGTGATGCCGCCTGCGCCATTGGCCGGCTGCGCCGCGATGATCCGCGCCAGCGCCGCCGTTTCACGGGCATAGGCCTTGCCGGAGGCGGGCGGCGCGAGCAGTCCCAGCATGGCGATATCGTCCCGCCCGGCGGCGGCATGGGCGGCCACCAGCGCGCCGAAGCGAAGCCCGATCAGCACGACTTCGGTCACACCGGTCAGGCCCCGCAGCCGGTCGACCGCGCGATTGATATCGGCGGTCCAGCGGGCGAGCCGGTCCGGCGCGGTGTCATCGCCGAGCGAATCCGCCGTGCCGTGCAGGTCGAAGCGCAGGGTCGGCAAGCCGGCCGCAGCGAGCCGGTCGGCCAGGATGCGCAAAGTCCGGCGCGTGCACAGCTCCTCGAAGCCGAGCGCCGGCACCAGAACGACGCCCCGGTCCCGCGCTGCCGGTCCGGCGGCCGGGTGCAGCCAGGCCGCGCAATCGTCCGATGCCACAGGGATCATCATTCGCCTCCAGGCAGGCGATGATGGCAGAGGCCGGTTAGCGCAAAGGAAATTGTCGGGGCGAGTGGCGAATGGCGAATGGGGCATGATGCGAAACGCGCATCGATCAGCCCTTCTCTCCGGAGAGAATTCCGGCGGGGTCATTCAATGCCGTCGCCGCCTCATGTCCCATTCGCCATTCGCTATTGGCCACTGACCATTTACCAAACCCGGGAAATGCCGCCGTTCGGAGCGATCATCCTAAGGCTGGGCTAACCTTTCCGCCGTCTGATGGCGGCAAGGAGACCGTGATGAGCCAGCCCCCCATCGTCAGCAGCGCCATTGACAGTGTCGTGCTGCAACCCGCGCCGATCACGCCGGCCTGGATCGTCGCGGGCGCCCCGGTGGCGCGCGCCACCGAACTGTCGCGTTCCACCGACGGCACGGCGGTCAGCCTGGTCTGGGATTGTACGGCCGGCACGTTCAACTGGCATTTCGGCGTCGACGAGACCGTCCATATCCTGGAGGGCGAGGTCGAGGTCAGCACGGAAGGCCTCGCGCCGCGGATGCTGAAAGCCGGCGACGTCGCGCTGTTCCGCTCCGGCACCACGGCGCGCTGGCACGTACCGCGTTATGTCAGGAAGCTGGCCTTCTGCCGCCACGCCTTGCCGCAACCGCTGGGCTTTGCCCTGCGCGGCTTCAACAAGCTGAAAAGCCTGGTGCGCGGCGCCCCGCCCGGAATGCCGCTCGCGGGTAACGCCGGCTGAGCCCGGCCCCTTCGAGACGACGGCGCCGGCCGCCGCGTTTGCCGGCCAATGCGCTCGTCAACGCGTCCCGGCGCAGCGATGCACCATGTCCTCGTAGAAATAGCGGGCGAAGTCGCGCACTTCGAGCGCCACCCGGCTGCCGCGTCCGACCCGTCGGATCTCGGCACGTGCGACGATCAGCCCGACCTGGTCGACCGACACGATCTCGACGCCGTCACGGAGGTTGGCCACCCTGACCAGCTCCAGGCGCGTCCTGAACAGAGTGCCAATGCAGGCCGCCTCCTCTTCCATCGCGCGGGCCGAATTGACCACGATGGGTGGAGCCATGGCGGTGGAGCAGCCGGCAAGAACGAAGGTGAGCAACAGAACGGGAATGATCGACAGGCGCATGAGGGTTCGACGCGATCCAGGCCAACAGGGTCCAAGGCGACGTGATCCTACCATAGATTCGTGACAGGCCGCCTCCACCCGAGCGCATGAGCCGGCTGCTTCGACGGGTCTTGGCATTTGATCCGCAGCGGTCAAACGAGCCTCATGGAACTTTCCGGCCCCGGCGCGGTTGGATGATCGAAGCGGCTTCCCGCCCTTCGCGCCTGTAGACTCCAAAAGCCCGTTCCGTGCCTGGAACGGGCTCTTTTTTTGCCCGATCCGGCCGCCGCTCAGTCTCCCGAGGAGAATTGGATTTCGGCCAGTGCGGCGCTGGCCGTCCAGGTCACGCCGCCGTCGGCGAAATCGAGGTCGACCACGCCGGACGGCACGCCGAAGCCGAGCCGGATCAGCCGCGAGCCGAAGCCCTTGGCGGAGGGCGGGGCAACTTTGGGCCCGCCCGTCTCACGCCAGCTCATCACCACCCGTCGCCCGGCGCCGGTGTCATCGACCGTCCATTTCAGCGCGACCCGGCCCTGGTCGTTGGACAGGGCGCCATATTTCAGCGCGTTGGTGCCAAGTTCATGCAAGGTCAGCGCCAGGGTCAGCGCCGCCCGCGGCCCCAGAACCAGCTCGGGTCCGTCCAGGCTGAAACGGCTGCCGGTATCGTCGTGCAACCGGACCGCCCGTTCGATCAGCGGCCTGAGGCTGGTGCTCGACCAGTTCGAATGAATCAGCACGTCGTGGGCCGCCGACAGCGCCTGCATGCGGGCGGCAAAAGCGATGCCGGCCTCTTCCACCGAATGGGCACTGCGCAGGGTCTGCGAGCCGATCGCCTGCACCATCGCCATGGTGTTCTTCACCCGGTGGGTCAGTTCCTGCATCAGCAGGCGCTGCTGCTCCTCGGCCTTGCGCCGGTCGGTGACGTCGAAACAGGCGCCGAGCACGCTGGTTGGCCGTCCCTCGGCATCACGCAGCACATCGCCACGGCGGGCCAGCCAGTGCACCTCCTCGCCTTGCATGACGCGATATTCGACATAGTCTCCGGCATTTTCGATGGGCCCGTCACGGCGGGCGAGCAGCAGATGCCGGTCATCGGGATGGACATGGGTCGAAAAGATGTCGCCGGGCAGCGCCGCCTGCGGCTCGATACCCCAAAGCCGGCAAAACTCCTCGGACGGGTAGACGATATTGCTGCCGATATCCCATTCGAAGGTGCCGACCTCGGCGAAATTCTGGGCGACCCGCAGCCGCCGCTCGCTCGCCGCCAGGCGCTCCTCGGCCGCCTTGACGCCGCTGATGTCGCGCGACACGGCGAGCAGTTTCTGCGGCCGGCCGTCTTCGCCGATGATCGGAGTGACCGCCACATCCCACCATTTCCGCGTGCCCTTGGCGGTCGGGCTGAACCCCTGGAAGCGGCTGATGCCACCGGCGGCGGCGATGCGAATGGCCCGCCGGGCGTCGTTGTCGTCGCCGTCACCGGTTCCAGGGCTCCACATGGTCGGCCATGAACAGCCGGCGACATCGGCAAAGTCGTCGATTTCCATGACGCCGAGGCCGCCGGAATTCATCAGTTCCAGCGTGCCGTCCAGGCTCAGCACCTTGATGCAGTCGGTGCTGGAATCGAGAATGCTCTGGAGGAAGGCCGAGGTCTCGGCGAGCTCGATATTGGTCTCGCGCAGCGCCACGTTGCTGCGATGGGCGCTGACCTTCTTCTCCATCCGGTCGCGCAGCTTGAGCGCCAGCACCAGCTGGACCGCCAGATGCTCCATGACGCGCGCGTCCTCGGCATCGAAACGTTTGTCGGCCTCGTGATGGACCACCCAGAGCGCACCGAGCGCCAGGCCGCCGGTGTCGAAGAGCGGCACCACCAGTTCTTCGGTCACCGGTTGCGCGAGCGCCTCGAACGCACTGAAAGTCAGCGACGGCTGACGGACCAGGACGGTGCGTCCGGCGTCGAGGCAGAGGCTGCAGGGGCTGAAATGGCGCGGCATGGTGCCGCCGACATGGCCTTTCAGCGCACCCGATATCGCCTCCCAGACAAATTCCTCCGCGCCCGCCTCGTTCTCGTCGATCAGGCTCAGTCCGGCCGAACCGGCCCGGCACAACCTGACCGCAAGCTCCATGAAACGATTGATCGCCCGGTTCGGATTGCGCGCGATCAGGCTCGAGAGCTCGCGGAAAGCCTCAGCCTCGGCCTGGAGATTGGCCGGCTTGAACGGGCGCCTGCGCAGTTCTTCGGTGATCAACACGTCGGCTGGAACCAGGGTGCGATTCTCCGCAAACATCCGGCCCCGTCCCGATACGAGGCATCCAATTGACAAGGCGCAAACAGACGATCCGGCGCCCCGGCGAGGTCGAACGATGCGCGACTATAGGGCGGTTTCCGTGCCGGGGCATCCGCTTTGTTTCAGCTGCCTTGTGCACCGAACATCCGATAACTGCCGATCTCCGTCAGCGCCACCGCAACCGGCGGCGCCTCGCAGCGGCCGCGGACGTCGGCGGCAAAGGCCTTGAAGGCGGGCAAGTCGGTCAACGGGTTGCCGCCGCCGGCGGCATGACCAGGGCGGCGCCGGCGCCCTGTATGGCGCGGGTGAACCGCCCTCGCTCCGGAGGGGCTGGGTTCGGAAAAGCTTTTCGTCGCGCGGCTGAAGACGTGTTGCGGCTCGAAAAGGATGCGGCTGCAAAAATATTTCCCGCGGCCGTCTCTTTCGACCGGTGCCGAACGTCCTTGGGCAAGAGGCGACGCGCGCCTGCATGAGGTTTGGCCATGGGATTTCAGGGAATTGTCCTCGGTACCGCGGGAGCGCCTGTCGTCCGCGCCGCAAGCACCGAGGCCGATCTCGACCGGGTCTTCGCGGCGCTCCGACCGAAACTGCACCGCTACTGCGCGCGCATGACCGGTTCGGTGATCGACGGCGAGGACGTGGTGCAGGAGACGCTGGTCAAAGCCATGGAGGCGCGGCGGCGGGTCGGGACGATTGCGGTGCCCGAGGCCTGGCTGTTCCGCATCGCGCATAATGCCGCGCTCGATTTCCTGCGCCGGCGGGCCAGGAGCGCGGCACTGCACGTCGCTTTTCCCGACGAAGCCGACGCCGAAGCGCTGGCCGATCCGGCCGACCGGACCGGCGATCGCGCGGTGGTCGCCGCCAGCCTCGCCGCCTTCATGCGGCTGTCGGTCGCCCAGCGCGGCAGTGTCATCCTGGCCGACGTCCTCGGCTATTCGCTGAAGGAAACCGCGGCGGTCCTGGAGACGAGCCCAACCGCCGTAAAGGCGGTGCTGGCGCGCGGCCGGGCGCGGCTGCGCCGGCTCGCCGACGAACCGGAAGACCTGGTTTCGCCGGTACTCTCAGGGGATCAGCGCCGGCTGCTCGCCTTCTACGTCGAGCGCTTCAATGCCCGCGATTTCGATGCGATCCGCGATCGGCTCGCCGACGAGGTCGAACTCGACCTGGTCAATCGCAAGCGGCTGAACGGCCGGTCCGACGTCGCCGGCTATTTTTCCAATTACGCGCGGATCGATGCCTGGCTGGTATCGGCCGGCTTCGTCGACGGGCAGCCTTGTCTGCTGGTCAGCGATCCCGCCGATGCCACCGCCACACCACTTTACCCGGTGCTGCTCGGTTGGGCCGGCGACCGGATCGTCCGCATCCGCGACTTCCGCTACGCCCGCTATGTCATGGACGGCGTCATGCGCGATGTCATGGGCGGCTTGGCGCCGGCCCGGGCGCCAATTCGGCCGCCGTCAGGCGCTTGAGCTCGACCAGCGTCAGCCGGTCACCCCGGAGGGCCGCGACATGCGACACGCCCTGTCGACATTGACGCACCGCAGGATCGAACCGGCCGGTACGACTAGGCATGGCCCCGAGCGACCTGGACACCACGCCGGCGCGACACGTGACCGGCCGGTTCATCGCCCGTTCAAGCCGGATCAGGCTTGCTCGCACTCCGCTCGGAAACAGGAGATCCGCGATGAAACATCTGCTCATCGCCTCGGTGCTGGCGACCCTTGCCCTCGCGACACCAGGTCAAGCCGGCAATACCTCGTCGAACTCGAGTTCGAACTCCTCCAATGGCGTTCACACCCGGGTCGACACCATCATCACCGACAATGGCCGCGGCCGACGCGTCTACGAGCGGCGGGTCTATCGCCAACGTGACGACGGCTATCGCTCCATGCGCCGCTGGCGCAGCGACTGAGCAGGTCGCGGCGGCGTGCCGACACAAAATTTTTAGCCTTCTAAAACAATTACTTGGAACCGCGCGGACAAAAATCTTCGCAGGGCATGTCACACCGGACAATGCCTCCTCGTCTTGGCGTCGGACGCTCCAGAAGCGCCTTCGACAGGAGACGACAGATGAAACCGCGCTTGAACCCCTTTGCCGCCGCCCCCGCCACGATGCAGGCCTTGCTCGACCTTGGCGCCAAGGCCACCGAGAGCGGCCTGGAAAAGAACCTCCTGGAACTGGTCAAGATGCGGGCCTCGCAGATCAATGGCTGCGCCAACTGCATCCACATGCACGGCAAGGAGGCGATGAAGGCCGGCGAGACGGCGGAGCGGCTGCTGCTGCTCGACGCGTTCCGCGAATCGCCGCTCTATACGGCGCGCGAACGGGCGGCGCTGGCCTGGACCGAAGCGCTCACCCGGGTCGCCGAAACCCATGGATCGGACGAAGATTACCAGGCTCTGCAGGCCGAATTTTCGCCGGAAGAGCAGGTCAAGCTCACCTTGATGATCATCACGATCAATGCCTGGAACCGCTTCGCCATCGGTTTCCGCTTCGTGCACCCGGTCGACCAGCCGGTCGGCCAAGCGGCGTAACGACCACGGCGTAACGACCACGGCGTAACGACCAAGGCATGACAACCAAGACATGACGCGCAGGAGCATGACGACAATGGGTGAGGACGGATTGGCCTTTGACCGGATGCGGCCGCGGCTCATTCGCATCGCCTATCGCATGCTCGGCTCGCTCGCCGAGGCCGAGGATGTCGTGCAGGACGCCTATGTCCGCTGGCACAAGACCGACCGTGTGGCGGTGGCCAACGCGGAAGCGTTCTTGACCCGCACCGTCACCCGGCTCTGCCTCGACCAGTTGAAATCGGCCCGGGCCCGGCGCGAGACCTATATCGGTCCGTGGCTGCCCGAGCCGATATTCGAAGCCGAGCCCGAAGCCGGCGATGCCGACGACCTGACGCTGACCCTGATGATGGCGCTCGAACGGCTGTCGCCGCTCGAGCGCGCGGCTTTCCTGCTGCATGACGTGTTCGGCCAGGACTTCGACACGGTGGCCGAGGCCATCGGCCGCGAACCCGCCGCCTGCCGGCAATTGGCGGCGCGCGCCCGCGATCATGTGCGGGCGGCGCGACCACGCTTTCCGGTCTCGCGCGACCGCGGTCTCGAAATTGCCGATGCCTTCATGGCGGCGACGCGCTCGGGCGACGTGACGGCGCTCAGGAGCCTGCTCGCCGCCGATGTCGTGGCCCAGGCCGATGGCGGCGGCAAGCGCCCGGCGGCCCCGGCGCCAATCATCGGCGGCCAGGCCGTGGCGCAGTTCTTCGCAGACCTTTCCAAACGGCCCGGCTATCTGCCGCCGCAGATCCTGGCGCGCGGCCTGATCGATGGCCTGCCCGGCATCGTCTCACTGCAGAACGGCGTGCTGCAAACCACCGCCTTCGCGATCGAGGACGGCCGGATCGTGGCGATCTATGTGACCCGCAATCCGGACAAGCTGCAGCGTATCGGGGCGATGGTGGGGGCGAGTGGCGAATAGCGAGTGGCGAATAGCGAATAGCGAATGGGGATGAAGGGGGAGCGCATCGCTTGCCTCCGGCGGCAAGGGCCATGCGCAAAGCGTCTCACATCATGCCCCATTCGCCATTCGCTATTCGCGTTCTATCCCCTACCGCCAGCGCAGCGCGGCCAAGACGCTGGCGGCATTGCGTTCGCGGGCGAGGTTGGCGACATCCGTTGCGACGATCCGCTTGCCGAGCGGGAAAACCGAGGCCTGGGCGAGCTTCAGATGGGCATAACCGAAGGGAATGCCGATAATCGTGATGAAGCAGGCGATCGCAGCCAGGATATGCACCACCATCAGCGAAAAGCCGATCGGCACGAACCAGATGATATTGCCGATCAGACGCAGCGGCGCCATGGCGCCCTGGCCCTCGCCTGACAGTTCGCGCTTGGAAATGACCTCGCGACCGAAAGGAAAGAAGGTGTAATTGCCCAGCCGGAAACAGGCGAAAGCCCAGGGCAGGCCAACAATGGTGACCGCCGCGATCAGCCCGGCGAGATACCACATCAGGCCGGCAATCAGACCGCCGAGCAGGAACCACAGGACATTACCGGCGAAGCGAAGCGCGTCCATTCAACCCTCGATCCCACTTGCCCGCGCGCCTGCCCGGCGCCGGATGCCCGACCCGGCAAGGCTGGGGTGTAGCGTCCCGCGAGCGGTTCGGCCACCGGCGAAACATCCGGCATCTCGCCCGATCCGGAGCCATGCACAAAATGGGGAGCGAGCGGCGTCGGCGCCACCCGGCCGCATCAGGCGGATCTCGCCGGGCCGGTAGCCGCGCGGCCGGCCCGATTTTCCGTCATCCCGCCCTGGGCCGTGCTATGATCAGGGATCGCTGGCCAGGACAACCTCGGCGCCGGCGACTGCATGACGAGCCATGCTCCCGGCCCTTTCAGCGAAGGGATGACCAGCATGCCGAAAGTGACCCGCGAGCCGCGTCCGATCGGTTCCTATTCACCTCAGGAACTGCGGCTGATGGAAGCGGTCTTCTGCCGCTGCTGCGACCAGCTCCGCGTCGCCCCGAACGATGTCATGGCGCGGGCGACCATTGCCACGGCGATCGTCGAGACCGGCAATGCCGGCTTGCGTTCGGTCCAGCCGCTGCTCTCGGCCGGGCTCGCCGCCGGACGGCGCAAGGCCGCGATGGCGGCCTGATCCGCGGGGCGAACCGCCATATGGCGGCGATCAGGGGACATCGAGGCAGCCACCGCGGGCACCTGCGGCGAAACAGTCAATAGGAGGTCGAGATGCGCAGTCTGGATCTGGCCTATGTTTCGACCCTCATGGTGATCGGCTTCATCATGGCCGTGGCCATCGGCTCGATGCTGCCGGCCATCTTCTGAAGCCGGACGCCGGCCTTCAGGGCTTCTGCTTGTCGGTCAGCTTGCCCCGGCGCTTCGCCTTGTCGTCGGCGCTGGCCGGCACATTGGCCAACATGACGTCGACCTTGGCCGCGGCATGGGTGCGCACCCGTTCTTCCGACACCTTGCGCTGGGCAGGCGATCGCACCGACGGGCCGCCGACGAGATAACCCCGCCCGTTGGCCCATTCCACAAAGGCGGCGATCAATGCCTCAGGCCGGCTGGCGCCGGGCTTTTCCTCGGTGATGAACCGGTCGAGCGCCGCCACGATATCCGGGTGCAATCGGAGGCCGAGGCGCACGGCCTCGGTCGCTGGCGTGGTGCTGGGGTTTTGTGCTGACACGCTGGTGAAGCTAGCACGCGAGGTCGTCAGGAGATAGGGCGCGGCTCGTCGCGACCGCGGGAACGCGTTCGCCCTCGCGCGCCATCCGCACGGGCGCTCCCATAGATTGCATTGTCTCCAGCGGCTTAACGCCACGGAAACCCTGAACCGATAGCTGCAATATTTGGGCTTCCAGGCACCCCTTCCGCCAGCTGCAAATGGCGCATGGGCCTCGGCCCGGGCGCAATGACGCGCCGGACAGACCTTGGAGGGACAGCTCATGTGCGAGTCATGCGGATCTCCCGCTTTCGGCCGGTTCTCCCGGCGCTCCCTTTTGAAGGCCTCCTGCGGCCTCGCGCTTGCCGGCGGCATGGCCGTTACCGGCCTCGCCCCGGCATCGGCGCAAAGCCCGCCACAGAATGCCATCTCGGCCGAGGCTGCGCTCAAGCGCATCATGGAGGGCAATGCCCGCTACGCCGCCAATACTCCGAACGAGCGCGATTTCTCCGCCCGGCGCGCCGCACTGGCCCAGTCGCAGCACCCGATCGCCTCGATCGTCAGTTGCGCCGACTCGCGCATCGCCCCGGAGCTTGCCTTCGACCAGGGCCCGGGCGACCTGTTCGTGGTGCGGGTGGCCGGCAATTTCGTCAATGAGGACGGATTGGCGAGCCTGGAGTTCGGTTCGGAGGTGCTGGGCGCGCCGGTCATCCTGGTGCTCGGCCACAGCGGCTGCGGCGCGGTCAGTGCGACCATCGACGTCGTCCGGAACAACACCACTTTGCCCGGTCACCTGCCGGCGCTGATCAATGCCATCCGCCCGGCGGTGGATGCGGCGAAAACGGACAATCCGGCCGACCTGATGGCGGCCGCAACCATCGCCAATGTCCGGCTGAACGTCGAGAAGCTGAAGGTCGCCGCGCCGATCCTGTCGGCGCGTGTCGCGGGCAAGAGGCTTCAGGTGGTCGGTGGCGTCTACGACTTGTCGACCGGCAAGGTGACACTGATCTGAGAGCCGCGGGCCTGCCGCTGGCGCCGGCGTGACAGGCCTTCGCATTGTACTGGCAAAACCTGAGTCGGGTCAGAGCCTTGCGCCGACCGGCGAAGATCCCGATTCAGCATGGGCGCCCGCGGCCCTCTCCCAAGGGAGCCAGCGGATTCACACATCTAACGATCGGCGGTGAAAGCTGGCGGGCCTTGCGTCCTTCGAGACTCGTGCCGGAACCGCCCATCTGACCTCGCTCCGGCGCCAGCCTCGATCTCACGGCGCTCATCGTGCAAGGCTTCCTCGGTCCGGACCGAGTGGATAACCTATTGGGACCTCACACCTAGCTCCCGAGCGAAAGGGTTTGCACGAAACCTTTCGCATCGTGCCCTGTCGGCCGCGCGCGGCTCGCCAGTCGCCCGGGTCCTCCCGGTCCGTCCCCTCCCCGCATCCGCTGCCTTGACAAGACGGCCGCCCGTCATGTTTCGTTGTTTCGACAACCGCTTTTATGTTTCGAACAACAAAACGTCTCGGGAGAGGATGCATGTACGACCGCAACGACCCGCGCGCCCAGCTGGCCACCGCCACGCCGGCGGCCGCCCTGCCCGCCACCTTCGCCGGCGGCGAATATGGCCGCTTCTATGACGATGCGCCGCAGATCGACGACGCCACTGGTCGGTCCTGGTTCATCCGCGGGCAGAATTTCGTGCTTGCGCTGACCGAAGCAAGCCCCGGCGCCAGCTTGGCGCGCGCCGTCCAGGCCGACGAATATGTCGTGCTGGTGCCGCAGCGCGGTCATGAGGTCGAAATCCGCGCTGGCGAGGAGGTGAAACGGATCACCGGCCCGGCGCTGGTGGTGGTGCCGCCCGGCCCGAGCCAGGTGACCGCGCTCTCGGCCGGCCGCATCGTCCGCCTGGTCACGGCCGAGGCCGAGGACCTGGTGGCGCTCTGCCCCAACCGCGCCTCCTATGCCGAGCACCGCGGCAATATCCCGAAGTTCCAGCCCTGGCCGGCTCCTCCCGAAGGCTATCGCATCCGCGCCTATTCCATTGACGTGCCGCCCAAGCCCGGCCGCTTCGGCCGGATCTTCCGCTGCACCACCTTCATGGTGAACATCCTCGACCCGCAGGTCGGCCCACGCGACATCACCAAGTTGTCGCCCCACCACCACGACGATTTCGAGCAATGCTCGCTGGCGCTGGAAGGCGCCTTCGTCCATCACCTGCGCTGGCCTTGGACCACCGACCTGAATGCCTGGCGCAACGACGACCATGCCCATTTCGCCTCACCCTCGGCGCTCGTCATTCCGCCTCCGGCGATCCACACCTCGCGCGGCCTGGAACCGGGCACCAACCAGCTCGTCGACATCTTCTCGCCGCCACGGACAGACTTCTCACGCCAGGACGGCTGGGTGTTGAATGCCGCTGACTATCCCGACATTCCCAGTGAATGACTTCATTCACGCTGGACGCATGACGGCATGCGTCGGGCTGAATGACGTCATTCGCGCTCCCCGCTGACCGCATGATCCGCCCTTCCGGACGGCTTTCCGAAACGCCTGCAACCGCTTAGGGTCTTTCCATGCCCCGTATTTCAGGAGAATCGAGCGGGAACGGCGTGCAGGCGGTGCTGCTCGCGCTCCAGACGCTCGAATTCATTGCCCAAGCTCAGCGCGCCGTCGGCGTTACCGAACTGACGCGCGCCTTCGGCACGACCAAGAGCCGGATCTACCGGCACCTGCAGACGCTGGTCTCCGCCGGCTATCTGATCCAGGAGACCGAGACCGAGCGTTATCGCGTCAGCGCCCGGCTGATGGCGCTCGGCCAGGCGGTCAGCGAGGGATACGAGCTGGCCGGGGCCGCGCGCACCATGATGCGCACGCTGCGCGACAAGCTCGGCCATCCCGTGGTCCTCAGCCTGCCGGAACCGGACGGCGTGCGCATCCTCTCGCTCATCCCGGGCCGGTCCAATATCGAGATCGGCGTCAAACCCGGTTCGATGCTGGAGTTTCATTCCAGCGCCCAGGGCAAGCTCGCGCTGGCCTATGGCGACGACGTCACCTGCCAGCGGGTGCTGCGCTCGAAGCTCGCACAGTCGACACCGGATACCATGACCGATCCGCAGGCGCTCAAGGCCGAGATCGAACGGACGCTGGCGCGCGGCTGGGCGGTGGCGCCCAACGAAGCGCTGATCGGGCTGAACGCGCTCGCCGCCCCGGTCTTCGACGCGCTCGGCGCCTTTGCCGGCTCGCTCGCCATTGTCGATTCGATCCAGCATATCGGTGCCGAGCCGACGGCGGAGCAGATCGACAGCGTGGTCGAAGCCGCGGCCCGCATCTCCGCCGATCTCGGGTATCGGGAAGGCCGCGGCAAAGCCCTGCCGCAGCGCAAGGGGATGTGAGACGGGCGAATGGCGAGTGGCGAGTGGCGAGTGGGGAGTGGGGAATAGGGCATGATGCGACGAGCGCGCAAACCCTCTCCCGCGTCTTCGTGGGAGAGGGTGCCGGCGTAGCCGGCGGGTGAGGGCCCCAAATCTGCTTCGCCAATCAATTCGACGCAAAAATGTACGTCGCGCTTTGACGCAACCACCCTCACCCGGCCGCTGACGCGGCCACCCTCTCCCGCGAAGACGCGGGCGAGGGTTCACGCGCGCGTCGCATCATGCCCTATTCGCTATTCGCCATTCGCTATCTCGCTGCGATCAGCCGCCCCAACCGGCCAATGCCCGCGCTGATCGCCTCGTCGCCGGCGAGCGAGAAGCTCAGGCGAATGGTATTGCCGCCGGAGCCGTCGGCGTGAAAAGCCCGGCCCGGCACGAAGGCGACCCGTGCGGTCTCGATCGAGCGTGCCAGCAATGCCGCCCCATCCATGCCTTCGGGCAAGGTCAGCCAGATGAACATGCCGCCCTCGGGCCTGGACCAGGTGACGCCTTCCGGCATGTGGCGCTCGAGTTCGGCGAGCATGCGGTCGCGCCGGTGGCGATAGGCGGCGCGGATCTTCACGACCTGGGCGGCGAAGGCGTTTTCGGCCACGTGATGCATGGCCATCTGGTTGATGCTCGGGCTGTGCAGATCGGCCGCCTGTTTCATCAGCACCAGCTTGGCGATGACCGGCTTGGCGGCGCAGATCCAGCCGACCCGCAGGCCCGGCGCCAGGGTCTTCGAGAAGCTGCCGCAATAGATCGTGCGGGTCTTCTCGATGTCGCCATGCCTGGCGATGTCGAGCGCCAGGATCGAGGGCACCGCCTCGCCGTCGTAACGCAGTGCCTGATAGGCCGAATCCTCGATGACCGCGATATCGAGCTCGTCGGCGAGATCAAGCATCCGCTCGCGCGCGGCGCGGTCCATGGTCTCGCCGGTCGGATTGGCAAAATCCGGCGTCAGATAAGCAAGTTTCACCCGCCCGCCGGCTTGCCTTGCACCGTCGGCATAGGCCGCGGGCGTCACATTGCCGAGGCCGGGCGTCAGGCGGTCGTAACGCGGTTCGTAGGCGTTGAACGCCTGCACTGCGCCGAGATAGGTCGGCCAGGTCACCAGGGCGGTGTCATTGGGCGACAGCAAGAGCTTGCCGAGATAGTCCAGCGCCTGCTGCGAGCCCGAGGTGATCATCACATTGTCGATGCCGCAGGGGATGCCGATGCCGGCCATTTGCCCGACCAGCCATTGGCGCAACGGCGGAAAGCCCTCGCTGACCGAATATTGCAAGGCCACGCCGGCGCCGGCCTCGGCCAGCACCGCCTGATAGGCAAGGCGAAAAGCCTCGTCCGGGAACAGCGCGGGATCGGGGATGCCGCCGGCGAATGAAATGATGTCCGGCTGTTCCAGGAGCTTCAGCAGCTCGCGGATCTCGGATGCGCGCATTCTCTGCGCGCGGCTTGCAAACAAGGCGTCCCAGCCCATGGCGTCCTCTTGAGGTTTGTTGCGCGCACCATGATCCCTGCGACATATTATGTCAATAATGCTGACCTAATTGGCATGTCTGGCATTCGCTGGAGGCGGGGCCGGCCATCAGCTACGTGGCGAGCCGGTCGCCGCGCCCCAGGCGGCGATGCCGCCAGGCTTCCGCGGCCACGCCGCTCGGCGCCGATTGACGTGTCCGGCCAACGTCTTGCCCCGCCTGGTCAAGGTTCTGATTCAATGTCAGCCGCCGGCGCATCGAGCGGCACGGCCGACGACCCCGGATTGACCTGACCGATCGCATTGGCCTAGAAAAAGACCGACCGGTCGGTCTGACTCCCTGGAGCCGAGATGAAAGCCGTTGCGATCCCGCGCCACCTGCACGATGTCCTCGGAGAGTCCCAGACCGTCTTCGAACTCGTCGCCATCTTGGCCTTCGGCGTCGGCGCGACGGTCGCCCTGGCACTCGCCTGTCCCGAGGCGATGCAAGGCCTGCCGCTCTGGCGCAGCTTGCCGGCCCTGGCTCTCGTCCTCGACATCGCGGCCGGATGCGCCGCCAATTTCACGCGCGCGACCAACGACTTCTACGCCACCCGCCCACGCAACCGCTGGATCTTCATCGCCGTGCATGGGCATGTCGTCGTCGTCGCGCTGCTCGTCGGCGCCGACCTCCAGGCGGCGGTGGCAGTGTGGCTCTACACGATCGCCGCGGCGGCGCTCGTCAATGCCTTGAACGCCAGCCGCCTGCAGACCTTTGTCGCCGGGCTGCTGCTCGCCCTCGGCCTTGGCGCGATCCCCGTGTGGCCCGGCCTGTCGCCGTTCATGCAAGTCGTCGCGATCCTGTTCATGCTGAAGGTGGTCTTCAGCTTCGCCGTCGACCACTACCGCTCTGCGGCCCCGATCGAAGCTCGGCGGCCCTGACGGCGCCAGCGTCATTCCAGCCCGACGGACGTCGGGCACCAACCGAGCCATGGGCCCCGCAGCGGGCGGCATGGTTTTTCGCAGGCCAAGGACGCCATGACCGACACCCGGACCCGGATCATCGCATGCGCGTTCCGCCTTTTCCTGGAGCGCGGATACGAGGGCGCCAGCATGGCGGATCTGGTGCAGGCCAGCGGCCTGTCGAAGGGCGCCGTCTATCACCACTTCGCGGACAAGGACGCGCTGCACGACGCGACGATCCAGTATTTCATTCTGCGCTTCTTCGAGCCGGGGGACGGAACCGCCGGCGGGGCCGAGGCCACCCTTGACGCGGTCGTGCAGGATATCTGGTCGGGCTATGCGCGCCTGCTCGAAGCCATTTCCGCTGTGGTGCCTGATATCGGGGCCTATCACCGGTTTCTGTTCTCGATCCTGCCCAAGGTGAAACCCGTCATCGCGGCGCGGATCGGCGAGGCCCGCGCGCAGGTCGCGGCCGCCGCCCGCCGCGAGCAGGACAGAGGGCGGCTCACCCTCGCCCTGCCGCCAGACATCATTGCCGATCAGTGCCTTGGCCTGGTTGAGGGAACCGGCCTCCTCTGCCTGCTGGAAGGCAAGGACGATGTCGAAACCGCCTTCCGCAGGGTGATCGGAGGCTATCTGCGCGTCCTTCGCTCCGGCTCGGTGCCCGCTTAGGCCGCCTGTCGCCCGGCTTGCACCCGCGCACGCAATTCCTTGCACATTTGCGCGCCTCATGGCGCGCCGGCGCGCCGATCCGCCGGTGATCCGCCGGTGATCCGCCGTCCGGCCGATTGCACAGCCATCGAATGGGTCTTGACGCCTCGAAGCGACTGTAGATAATCGATTCACAGAACATCGTTTCGTCTACAAGAACACACACGAGGAAACACCATGCTGACCAGACGCATCGTCTCCGTCGGGGTCGCCGCGGCGGCGCTCACGAGCCCCTTCGTTGTCCGCGGCCAGAGCCCGATCCGCATGCGCCTGGCCCACGCCACCGCCGAGATCCATCCCGGCCATGTCGCGGCGGTGAAATTCAAGGAAGCGCTGGAAAAGCTCGTCCCGGGCCGGGTCAACGTCCAGATCTTCGGCAACCGCCAGCTCGGCGACGACAAGCAGAACCTCGAATCGGCCATCGCCGGCACGACGCAATTGTGCCTGGCGAGCGGCGTGCTGTTCCCGCTGGTCACCGGGCGCTCCGCGCTCAACGCCTTTCAGCTGCCGTTCCTGCTGAAGGACTATGCCCATTTCGGCAAGATGGCGGTGAGCGACATCGGCCAGAAGATCCTCGACGACCTCGCGCCCGCCGGCCTCGTCGGCCTCGAAGTCACCGATATCGGCCAGCGCCACTTCCTCTCGGCCACCCGCCAGGTGAAGAAGGTCGCCGATTTCACCGGCCTGAAGACCCGCATCGTGCCGGTGCCGCTGCACAAGTCGATCTGGGAGGCAGCGGGCACATCGCCCGTCGGCCTGCCCTATGGCGAGGTCTATGGCGCGCTGGAGACCAAGGTCATCGACGCGGTCGAGATCAACGTCTCGTCGATCCTCGGCGAGAACCTGTGGGAGGTCGGCAAGAACCTGACGCTGACGGGCCACTATCCCTGGCACGCCGTCATCGCCGCCAACAAGACCTTCTTCGACAGGCAGCCGGCCGAGATTCAAGCCGCCATGCGGGAAGCCGGGCGCAGTTCGACGCAGGCAGCGCTCGACTATGCCCGCGACCAGGACCTCTCGGCCCGCGACCTCCTGAAGGCCAAGGGCGTGCAGATCACCGAGCTCGAGGATCTCACCGCCATGCGCGAGAAGATGCGGCCGCTGATCGCCCAATATGCCGCGCAGTCGCCGCTGATCGCCGAATTCGTCGAGAAGGCGCAAGCCGCGGCGTGAGATCGACCGACGCCTTGCACGTCGAGGTGTCGTCCTTCGAGGCTCAGGCGTGAACCACCAGCCTCTACCTCTCCCCGACGGGCAGCGTGAACCACTGCCCGCCGACCTCCCCCGCCGGGGGGAGGTGAAGGGAGGTGGTTCACGCCTGAGCCTCGAAGGACGACCGACCTGAGTGCGAGGCCATCCGGCCCTATCGATCAAAGACCACGCTTGCCGCCCTAGACGCCCACGACCTCGCGGAAAAACCGACCATGACACCGCCAGACACATCGGCCGCGCCGCCGCGGAATGGCTTCGTGCAGCTCTATACCCGGGTCCTCTGGGCCTTTGCCGGCCTCTCCATGGCGGCGATCGTCGGCATCATGCTGGTCCAGGTCGTCGCACGTTACCTGTTCGGCGCCTCGCTGATCTGGGCCGAGGAGCTCTGCCGCTACATCCTGATCTGGCAGACCTTCCTGCTGATCGGCATCGCCTATAGCCAAGGCGAACTGGTGGCGCTCGACCTGATCGGCACGCGCATCGCGGGGCCCTGGCGCTTCCTGATCCGGCTGATCGTGTCGCTGCCGGTCTGCTATTTCCTCTATCTGCTGATCGAGACCGGCCTCGTCCATGCCGACCGGTTCAAATCCCAGACCATTCCGGCGATCGACTTCATCTGGGGCTCGCTCACCGGCCGGCCCGCCGGGCTGCCGGTCTGGTGGATCTATGTCTCCGTGCCGGTCGGCTCCGTGATCTTGCTCGCCCATATCGTGGTCGGCCTTGTCGACGAGGTCATCGCCTTGGCTCGGGGTGGCACCGGCGCCGCCCAGCCCCCGTCCTCAAACGCCTAGGCTCAAGCGATGTTCAGCTTTCTCGGTCTGTTCATGACCTTCCTGCTGCTGGGCGTGCCGATCTCGCTGGCGCTCGGCGTCGGCGGCATGCTCTATCTCGCCTTCACCGACAACTGGTCGCTGGTCGGCGCGCTGCCGCAGCGCATGCTGGCCGGTGTCGACCAGTTCGTGCTCCTGACCATCCCCTTGTTCCTGCTTGCCGGCAACCTGATGAATCTCGGGGGCCTGAGCGATCGCATGATCAAGTTCGCCAATGCCCTGGTCGGCCATATGAAGGGCGGCCTGTCGCTGGTGACCGTGCTCGCCAGCATCATGTTCGCCGGCATTTCCGGCAGCGCCATCGCGCAGTCCTCGGCCATCGGCTCGCTGATGATCCCGGCAATGGCGCGCCAGGGCATTCCGGCGGCCTATGGCGCGGCGCTGGTGGCGATGAGCGCGGTGATCGACCCGCTGATCCCGCCGAGCATCACCATGATCATCTATGGCGTGCTGTCCGGCGCCTCCATCGGGCAAATGTTCATCGCCGGCATCATTCCCGGCCTGCTGCTCGGCCTGTCGCTGCTTGGTTATGCCTATTGGAAGGCCTGGAAATACAATTTCCCGTCCATGCCGCGCGCCGACTGGGGCGAGCGCGGCCGCTCGCTAGTCGCGGCCATTCCGGCCCTGATGCTGCCGGTCATCATCGTCGGCGGCGTCAAGAGCGGCATCTTCACCATGACGGAATCGGCGGCTGTCGCGGTCGGTTATGCCTTCATCGTCGGCGCGCTGCATCGCGAGCTGACGATGAAGCGGCTGTGGGAGGCGCTGTGCACCACCGCCATCACCACCTCGGGCCTCCTGTTCATCCTGGCCATGGCGAGCATCGTCGCCTTCGCCCTGACCGTGGAGGAAGTGCCGACACGCTTCGCCGAGAGCCTGCTCAGCATCAGCGACAACAAGCTCGTCGTGCTGCTCATGCTCAACATCATGCTCCTGCTGCTCGGCAAGTTCCTCGAGCCGATCTCGGTGATGATCGTCACCATGCCGATCCTGATGAAGGTCTGCACGATGATCGGCATGGACCCGGTGCAGTTCGGCGTGATGGTCACCCTCAACGTGGTCATCGGCATGGTCACCCCGCCGGTCGGCGTCTGCCTCTTCGTGGTCTGCGCCATCGCCGGCAAATCGGTGATCGAGGTCAGCCGCGAAGTCCTGCCGATGTTCTTCATTTGCCTCGTGCTGCTGGCGGTGGTCGCCACCATTCCCGCCGTCACGCTGGCGCTTCCCCACCTCATGCTCGGCGCGCGCTGAGCGGCGGCGCCGGAGAGGAGACCCGTCATGACCGAAAGACCCCACCCCTCCGCCTTCCGCCGGCGTTTCGCCGCCGGCAATCACCTCATCGGCACCTTCATCAAGACGCCGGTGACCCACACGGTCGAGATCATCGGCGCGCTCGGCTTCGACTTCGTCGTCATCGACGAGGAACACGCGCCGTTCGACCGGGTGACCATCGACGGGGCGATCCTGGCGGCGCGCGCGGTCGGCAGCGCAGCCCTGGTCAGGGTCGCCGAGCCGACGCCGGCGAAGATCCTGTCGGTGCTCGACGACGGCGCCACCGGCATCCTGGTGCCACATGTCGCCTCGGCCGACAGGGCGCGCGAGGTCGTGGCCTCGGCCCGCTATCGCGGCGGAAAGCGCGGCTTTTCCAATTCGCCGCGCGCCGGCGGCTATGGCGCCCGACCGCTCTGGCAACACATCGAGGCGGCGGACGCCGAGGTCACCGTCATCGGCATGATCGAGGACCCGGAAGCGCTGGATCAGCTCGACGCCATCCTTGCCGTCGACGGCCTCGACGGCGTGTTCATCCGCCGCGGCGACCTGACGGTGGCGCTCGGTGCCGCCGGCCCCGACGCCCCCGAGGTCCAGGAGGCCTGTACGAAAATCTTCGCCGCCGCCAAGCGGGCCGGAAAGCCGGTCTGCATCATGGTCGGCGGCGCAGCGGAAGCCGCCGCGTTCCAGGCGCGCGGCGCCT
Organism: Phreatobacter stygius; assembly: GCF_005144885.1. Lineage (NCBI taxonomy): Bacteria > Pseudomonadati > Pseudomonadota > Alphaproteobacteria > Hyphomicrobiales > Phreatobacteraceae > Phreatobacter > Phreatobacter stygius. The sequence goes on along the minus strand of NZ_CP039690.1, from coordinate 5,361,341 downwards.
CGGCCTTCATCGTCTCGACCGATCTCGGCTTCCTGCGCACCGCTGCCACCAAGGCGCTCGCCGAGGTCGCCGCGCTCGCCCCTGCCTGATCCATCGTCTCATAGCCAACTGGAGGTTCCCGCCATGGCTCAGCCGTCCACCCTGCCCACTGTCGTCCCCTGCCCCAGCTTCACGCCCGACCGCGCCGCCGATATCGCCGAACTGCTGGTCGGCGCCGTCGACCTGCATTGCCACAGCGGCCCGGCCGCCATGCCGCGCATCCTCAACCATCACGAGGCGCTGATGGACGCGGCCGCGGCGAAATTCGCAGCCGTGCTCTACAAGGATCACTTCTATCCCGGCATGGCCCATGCCCAGATCCTGGAGGGCCTGTTTCCGGATACCGGCGTGAAGCTGTTCTCGGGCGTCGCCCTCAACAATGCGGTCGGCGGGCTCAACCCCTATGCGGTCGACCACGCCATCAAGCTCGGGGCCAAGATCGTCTGGATGCCGACTTTCGCGGCGGCCAATCACATCAACGCCTATTCGGCCAAGACCTTCCCCAAGACGGCGCAGAAAATGCTCGACCCGACCGCGCTCAGCGTGCTCGACGGCAACAAGAAGCTGACCGACGACACCTTGCAGATTCTCGACCTGATCGCCGAGGGCGACATCATCCTGGCCGGCGGCCACCTGCATGTCAGCGAATTGTTCGTGCTGTTCGAGGAGGCCCGCAGGCGCGGCGTCGGCCGACTGATGGTCAACCACCCGAGCTATGTCATCGGCTGCAGCGACGAGGACATCCGCGGCCTGGTGGCGCTCGGCGCCACCATGGAGCACTCGATCTGCATGTTCGTCGAAAGCCGCGCCAAGCAGCACGACATGGACGATCTCGCCCACCTGATCGAGGTCGCCGGCGTCGACCGCACCATTCTCGGTTCGGATCTCGGCCTGACCCAGGCGCCGCGCCCGGTCGACGGCTACCGGATGATCGTCGACCAGATGCTCGACCACCAGATCTCGCGGGCGGATATCCGCAAGATCACCTCGACCAACGCGGCGAAGCTGTTGGGGATCGCGGTGAATTGAGGGGCGGACGAACCAACCCTCCCCAGCGAAGCGCAACCAACCCTCTCCCATTGGGGGCTACGACATTCACACATCGTGGGTTGCGAGGAGGATGCGGCTCTGATTCCTTGATCCGCAGATAGCGGGAGGAAGCAGATGCAGGAGCATGGGCTGGGGCGGTTTGGCGACCGCCGGCTGGAAAAAGGGGGGTCTTTTTGCACCGCCGGCTGGTCGAGTGGGGTGGTCGTGGCATTCGGATTCGGCCGCTGGGCGGCAACCGGCGAGGCGAGATGCGCCTGACCCGTTTGCTGCGCAATCCGGCGGTGACGGTCGAAGAGATGGCGGCGACGGCGCAAGAGCGCACGGCGGAACGGTGTATCGGCCGGCCGGTGCTGGCGATCCAGGACACCACCAGCATCAAGTCGAGCGGCGGCGGCGGGCTTATGTTGCATGCGATGATCGCGGTGGATGCCGAGGACGGCGCCATCCTGGGGTTGGCGCATGCTCAATTCATGAGCCGCGACAAAGGCTTGCGTGGGGAGCGGAAATCCCGCCCATTGGCGGCGAAAGAGAGCCGGCGCTGGCTGGAAGGGGGCGAAGACGCGGCCAGGATCGGGGCGCTGGCTCGTAGCGTGACGGTGATCGCCGATCGCGAGGGCGATATCTTCGAGGCCTTTGCACGACGCCCGAAGGACATCGAGCTTCTGGTCAGGGCGGCCCAAGATCGCAGCCTCGGCGATGGCGGTCTGCTGTTTGCCACCGTGGATGCCTTGCCTGAGGCCGGCCGGACCCTGCTGGACCTGCCGGCCAAGCCCGGCCGCAAGGCGCGCCAGGCGCGACTGGCGGTCCGCTTCATGGCGGCGCAATTGGCACGTCCCAAGGCCGGCACACCAGGACTTGAGGCCCTGCCGGCGAGCGTCGGCATGACGCTGGTCGATATCCGCGAAGTCGATCCACCGGCGGGCGAGCCGGCGGTTCACTGGCGGCTCTTGATCTCGCGCGCGGTCCGCGACATCACCGAAGCCCTGGCGGTGGCCGAGCTCTACCGGCGTCGTTGGGCCATCGAGCAGTTGTTCCGCACCCTGAAGACCCAGGGCTACGACATCGAAGGCCTGCGCATCGCCGAGGATGTGCCCCGTCTCAAGCTGGTCATGGCAGCGCTGGTGGCCGCGGTCAGCGTCCAGCAACTCGTCCATGCTCGTGACGGCGCATCGCCTCAGACCCCGCTCAGGCCGCTCACCGATGCCTTCCAGCCGGAAGATCAGCCCTTGCTCGAGGCGCTCTCGGCCAAGCTGGAGGGCAAGACCCAGCGGCAGAAGAATCCACACCCCAAGGGCTCGCTCGCCTTTGCCGCCTGGGTTTGCGCAAGGCTCGGTGGCTGGACCGGATATTACGGCAAGCCTGGCCCGATGGTCATGCTACAGGGCTGGCTATCCTTCTACGATGCCAAGCAGGGATGGGACGCTCTCGCCCAGGCAAAAGATGTGTGAATCTAGTAGCCCATTGGGGGAGGGGTGATTCATCAGAGCCCCCAGGACGCCCCGCCATGCATGTGCTCATCGTCCATGCCCATCCGGAGCCGGCTTCGTTCAACGGCGCGCTCACCCGCCGCGCCGTCGAGGCTTTGACCGGCGCGGGCCATACCGTCACCGTCTCCGACCTCCATGCCGAGGGTTTCGATCCGGTGGCCGGCCGGCACGACTTCACCGAAGTCGCCGACGCCCATCGGTTCCATTATCAGACCGAACAGGCCCATGCGGCGAAGACCGGAACCTTCTCGGCCGAAATCACCCGCGAACAGGCGCGTGTCGCCGAAGCTGACCTGCTGGTGCTGCAATTCCCGCTCTGGTGGGGCAGCCCGCCGGCCATCCTGAAAGGCTGGTTCGAACGGGTGCTGGCCTATGGCTTCGGTTATGTCGACGGCGCCCGTTTCGACAACGGCCTGTTCCGCGGCAGGCGGGCGCTCATGTCGGTCACCACGGGCGGCACGCCGGAGCGCTTCTCCGAAGGCGGCAGCTATGGCGAAATCGGCCGGGTGCTCTATCCCGTCGAACATCTGATGCTGGCCTATATGGGCTACGAGGTCGAAGAGCCCTTCGTGGCCTATGGCGCGCCGCGCATCAGCGCCGAGGCGCGCATGGCCTGTCTCGACAGTTTCGAGCAGCGCCTCATCGCCGCCGCCGCCAAGCCGGCCGCGCCGCTGGCCAACCTGCACCTGCGCGAGACCATCACCGACGCCGCCTGGGCACGCCAGGCCTGACCCGCCCCCCCGTCGCTCCTCGAACGGAGTGTCCGATCGATGCGCAGGATATCCGGAGTGGTCACCATGGTGCTGCAACGCAGCCTGACGTCGATGAAAACGATGATGAACCTCGGCTTCCATGCCATGCGGCGCAGCGGTGCCGAGGCTCGCCCCCAGGCCCGCGCCGAAGCCGCACGCCGCGACGAAGAGCAGGACCGCATCATCATGAGCCAGTGGCCGCGTTGAGCGATTGCCTGATCCGGTCAGGAGCAGGCCGGGCCTGATTCAGGTGCCGCGGCAAGGTGAGTTGCGATCCATTCCCTGACGATGGCGGCGGCTCGCCCGGGCCTTCCGCAAATGACGGGACGGGGTGCGAGGGTTGGTCTCACAGCCAAGGCGACAACGCGCTATGATGCGCCGCCTGCCGCCCCGCGCCCTTGAGGTTCGCGCCGCCATGACCAAACCCGTCCGCACCACGACCTTGCCCTCGGGCGCCGCCATGCCGGCACTCGGCCAGGGCACCTGGCACATGGGCGATCGGCCCGGCCGCCGCAGTTCCGAGATCGCCGCGCTCAGGCTCGGCCTCGACCTCGGCATGACGCTGATCGACACCGCGGAGATGTATGGCGACGGCGCCGCCGAGGTGCTGGTCGGCGAGGCCATCGCCGGGCGGCGCAACGAGGTGTTCCTGGTCAGCAAGGTGCTGCCGCACAATGCCACGCGACGCGGCACGCGGGCGGCCTGCGAGGCGAGCCTCAGACGGCTCGGCACCGACCGGATCGACCTCTATCTGCTGCATTGGCCCGGCAGCGTGGCGCTGGAGGAGACGATCCAGGGCTTCGAGGACCTGACCGCGTCGGGCCGCATCCTGCATTGGGGGGTCAGCAATTTCGACGTCGAGGATATGAAAGCGCTCGATGACGCCGCCGGTGGCGACGGCGTCGCCGCCAACCAGGTGCTCTACAATCTCGCCGACCGCGGCATCGAGTTCGACCTGCTGCCCTGGTCGGCCCGGCACGGCTTGCCGGTCATGGCCTATTCGCCGATCGAACAGGGCCGGCTGCTGATGCATCCGGCGCTGAAGACCATCGCGACGCGCCATGCCGGTGCCACGCCCGCACAGGTCGCACTGGCTTTCGTACTGCGCCACGACCATGTCTGCGCCATTCCGCAAGCCGGCACACCCGCCCATGTCGCCGAAAATCGGGCGGCGCTCGACCTTGTCCTGACCGAGCAGGACCTCGCCGATCTCGACCGCGCCTTTCCGCCGCCCAAGGCGAAACGTCAGCTGGCGATGATCTGAGCGTCAGACGCTCAGGTCACGCTCTTCTCGAAACATTTGGCGTCGCCATCCTCCTGCTCCGCCGCATGCTCGGCGGAGCGGTCCGGCAAGGCGATCGCCGGCCCGGTCCTGGCCGCCCGGATCGGCGGCGTCGCGGCCGCGGTCATGCGGCGCATCGGCAGATGCGTCCCAGGTCGCGCGGCCGGAACATCCTGAAGGCGTTGCATGACTGTCTCCTCTCACGGTTCGACAGTGCATCCGGGGCTCGGCACGACAGGTCTGGCCCCGAAGGCTCGACACCGAAGGCTTGGCACCGAAGGCTTGGCACCGGGGCATGGAATGCCCTTCAAGACGTGAACCCGCTGGCACAACGAAGGTTGCGCCTCGCCGGCACATCGGCCCACGGCCCCGCAGCTCCAGCCATCTTATGCCGATACGCAAGCCGCGGCCAGTTGGACCGGCCGCACGAGACATTGACGAGTCGCGTCAGGCTGTTGGGCCGATGGCCGCAGGTGGTCGTGTCCCGACTGGTGGTGTAACTGACGGGTGGTCATCGGCGGTTGCCGGTTAGGTTTGGGTTGCGACGACCAACCCCGAACCGAGAGATCCACCGATGACCGACGAGATGATGAACCTGCGCGGGCTGCTGGAGAAGAGCCCCGACGCCGATTTGCTGCGCGAGATGATCGGCTTTGCCGCCGGGCGGCTGATGGAGCTTGAGGTCAGCGGCCTTGCCGGCGCCGGCTTCGGCGAGAAGAGCCCGGACCGCCTGGCCCAGCGCAATGGCTATCGCGAGCGGGATTGGGAGACCCGCGCCGGCACGGTCGAGCTGCGCATCCCGAGGCTACGCAAAGGCTCCTACTTTCCGGGCTTTCTGGAGCCGCGCCGGCTGGCCGAGAAGGCGCTGACCGCGGTGATCCAGGAGGCTTACATCCAGGGCATCTCGACCCGCTCGGTCGATGACCTGGTCAAGGCGATGGGCATGAGCGGCATCTCGAAGAGCCAAGTCAGCCGGCTCTGCGAGGAAATCGACCAGCGCGTCCATGCGTTCCTCGACCGGCCGATCGAGGGCGACTGGCCCTATCTGTGGATCGACGCGACCTATGTGAAGGTCCGCCAGGCCGGCCGGATCGTCTCGGTGGCGGTGATCGTGGCGGTCGGTGTAAGCGGCGACGGTCGGCGCGAGGTGCTGGGCATGGATATCGGCCCCTCCGAGGCAGAGACGTTCTGGACGGCGTTCTTGCGCAAACTGGCCAGACGCGGCCTGCGCGGCGTAAAACTCGTCGTCTCCGACAGCCACGAAGGCATCAAGGCGGCGGTCTCCAAGGTGCTCACCGCGACCTGGCAGCGCTGCCGCGTGCACTTCATGAGGAATGCGCTCGCCCATGCCGGCCGCAGCGGGCGGCGCGTTGTCTCAGCCTTCATCGCCACCGCTTTCGCCCAAGACAATGCAACGGCCGCCAGCCAGCAATGGCGCCGGGTCGCCGACCAGCTCAGGCCAACGGTGCCGAAACTGGCGGCTCTGATGGATACCGCCGAGACCGACGTGCTGGCCTATATGACCTTCCCGACGCAACATCGGGCGAAGCTCCACAGCACCAATCCGCTGGAGCGCGTCAACGGCGAGATCAAGCGCAGGACCGAGGTGGTCGGCATCTTCCCCAACGAGGCCGCCATCGCCCGGCTCGTCGGCGCGATCCTGCTCGAACAGAACGATGAATGGGCCGTCCAGCGGGCCCGCTACATGACCCTGGAAACCATGGCCGGCCTGAGCGATGATCCTAGTGTCGGCCTGCCAGCCGTGGCAGCCTGACCAGCCCGGCCTATGCCGGCGATCGTGGGGCCTTGCGCCAGCTACACCACGCTACGGGACATGACCCCGCAGGTTCCGATTCAGGTTGAGCGTGCCACCGGCAGGCTCCAGCCCGCCGGCCGGTTGACTCTACACCGCCCGTGGGCGACGCCGTAGCACCCCTAACGGAAAGCCCAAGCCTTTGGTCCACAACGCCGATGCTTTCGACCCCGCCTTCCGGTCCGAGCTCACCCGCCTGCTCACCTGGCGGCGCGACGTCCGCCACTTCCTCGGGCGACCGCTGCCCGAGGGGGCACTTGCCCGGCTGGTCGGACTTGCGGCGCTGGCGCCGTCGGTCGGCCTGAGCCAGCCCTGGCGTTTCGTCAGCGTCGAGGCGCCCGAGCGGCGCGCCGCGATCCGCGCCGAATTTGCCCGTTGCAATGCCGAGGCGCTGGCCGCCGAGCCGCGGGAGCGTCAGGCGCTTTATGCCCGGTTGAAGCTGGAAGGCCTTGACCAGGCACCGGTTCATCTCGCCGTTTTCGCCGATCCGTCGACGCCCCAGGGTCATGGGCTCGGCCGGCGCACCATGCCGGAAGCACTAGCCTATTCGGTGGTCATGGCGGTGCATACGCTGTGGCTCGCGGCTCGCGCCGAAGGCATCGGCATGGGCTGGGTCTCGATCCTCGATCCGGCCCGGGTCGCAGCCGTCCTCGATGTGCCCGATGCCTGGCAGTTCATCGGCTATCTCTGCCTCGGCTACCCGGCGGACGAGCATGAGGTGCCGGAGCTCGAACGCCGCGGCTGGGAGCGCCGCGCGCGCCAGACCCTGCTCAGCCGGTAGCGCACAAAAAGGCCCCGCCGCAAGAGACGACGGGGCAGTCAATGGAGAGTGTGGGACGACCCGGCCCGCGCGGCCGATAATGGACGCGACTGGGGGCGGCCGGGGGTATCCCGATAATGTAACGCGCAGCCTGCGGGAAGGTTCCAGGGAGCGAATGGCGAGTAGCGAATTGCGAATGGGGCATGATGCCGAGAGCGCAGTGTGCGTAAACCCTCGCCCGCTTGCGGGACGACACCTCGCCCATCATTTCGACCCGGAACGCACGGCGCGCATTGACGCAGCCACCCTCACCCGGCCGCTCCGCGGCCACCCTCTCCCGCGAAGGCGCGGGCGAGGGTTCGCGCGGCCCTGTTCGCCGGGCTGCGCTTCCCCAATCCCTATTCGCCATTCGCTACTCGCGCTGCCCCATTCGCCCTACCCTACTTCCTCGCAGCGGAACCCCTCGCCCCAGCGCTTGATCCGCCCGACCGAGGGTGACGGGAAATGGGCGGTGCAGCAGAGCGTCTCGGTATCGCAATAGCGCTCGAGGAAGCTGCGCCGGGTGACCGCGGCCGCCGCCTGGTCGACGTCGAAGCGGATCGACAGTTCCGGATGGCGCGCCTGCAGCGGCGAGTGGATCAGGTCGCCGGTCATGACCGCTTCGTCGCGGCCGCGGCCGAAACAGACCGCGGCATGGCCGGGCGTGTGGCCCGGCGTCGGCAGGAGGCGAACATGGTCGCCGACCTCATGGTCGCCGCGCACCAGCTCGGCCCGGCCGGCTTCCATGACCGGCAGCACGCTGTCGCCGATCGCCGGCAGCGGCGTCCTGGCATGCTGTTCGGTCCAGTAGCGATATTCCTGTTCGCTGAACAGGTAACGCGCCCGCGGAAAGGTCGGCACCCAGCGATCCTTGTCCAGCCGGGTGTTCCAGCCGACATGGTCGGCATGCAGGTGGGTGCACATGACAAAGTCGATGTCGTCGACCCGAAGGCCGACGGCGGCAAGACCGCTGAGATAGGTGTCGTCGGTCTTCTGGTGCCAGCCCGGGCGGGTCGGCCGGTGCTTGTGGTTGCCGATGCAGCTGTCGACCAGAATGGTGTGGTGCGGCGTGCGCACGACGTAGGACTGGAAGCAGAGGATCAGCACGCCCTCGGCGTTCATCGCCTTGGGCTGGAGCCAGGAGCGATTTTCCTCGAGCCGCGCCGGGGTCAGATCTGAACCGCCCCGGGTTTGCCGGAGGCTCCCAACTTTGAGAGATTGGAGCCATGGGCAAACAAGGACAAGTGAAGCACTCATCCGAAGTGCGGGAGCGGGCGATCCGAATGGTTCGCGAGCATCAAGGTGAGTATGGCTCGGAATGGGCAGCGATCTGCTCGATTTCGGGAAAGATCGGCTGCACGGCAGAGACCTTGCGGCGATGGATCCGTCGAGCGGAGCAGGATGAAGGTGTTCATGCCGAGCCGACAAGCGCGGATCCGGCCCGGATCAAGGAGCTTGAGCGTGAGAACCGCGAGTTGCGCCAGGCGAACGAGATTCTTCGCAAGGCATCGGCTTATTTTGCCCAGGCGGAGCTCGACCGCCTGTTCAAGCGATGAAGGCGTTCATTGACGAGCATCGCGCGGAATATGGGGTCGAGCCGATCTGCAAGGTGTTGCCGATAGCCCCTTCCACCTATTGGGAGCACGCAGCGCGTCGAGCCGATCCGCAGCGGCGGTCGCAAAGAGCGCGCCGGGACGAAGCGCTTTGCGCTCAGATCAAGCGGGTCTATGCCGAGAACTTCTCGGTTTACGGCGTGCGCAAGGTTTGGCTGCAGCTGGTGCGGGAGGGCTATGAGGTGGCCCGCTGCACGGTCGCCCGCCTGATGAAGGGGCTGGGCCTGCAAGGGGCTCGTCGGGGCAGAAGCGTGAAGACGACGGTCAGCCATCCGACGGCGCCTTGTCCGAGCGACAAGGTCAATCGCAACTTCCGGGCGGATCGGCCCAATGCCCTGTGGTTGTCGGACTTCACCTATGTCTCGACAGGGGGCGGCTTTGTCTATGTTGCCTTCGTGATCGACGCCTTTGCCCGCTTCATTGTTGGCTGGAAGGTCTCCCGATCCATGCAGACCGCCTTCGTGCTCGACGCCCTGGAACAGGCTCTTCAGGCGCGTCGACCGCTCAAGCAAGGCGGCCTGATCCATCATTCCGATCGAGGGGTCCAAGGCGGATTCAAACGGTCGTCGCAACACCGATTGTGTTCACTCATGGCAGTAACGCGTCAAGCGCCTCTGCCGGCGTTTTCCAGCCCAGCGTCTTTCTCGGTCGGGCATTGAGGACCGCTGCCACGGCGGCAATCTCATCGGCGCTGTGGATGCTCAGGTCGGTGCCTTTCGGGAAGTACTGACGCAGCAGCCCATTGGTGTTCTCGTTGGTGCCGCGCTGCCATGGGCTTTGCGGATCGCAGAAGTAGACCTGGACACCCGCATCGATTTTGAGACGATCGTGCTGGGCCATTTCGGCTCCCTGATCCCACGTCAGCGAGCGACGCAGTTCTTCGGGCAAGGTGATGATGGTGCGCGCGATCGCATCGCGCACGGCCTCAGCTCCGTGTCCCGCGAGCGCTGGCCCGTTCTTCGTGCGAGGAGCTTCGCCGTGCCCCGCGAGGCGGGGCAGATGCAGCAGCATCGTGAAGCGCGTTGTGCGCTCGACCAGCGTGCCGATCGCCGAGCTGCCAAGACCGAGGATGAGGTCTCCCTCCCAGTGGCCAGGCACCGCTCGATCGGCTGCTTCGACGGGGCGTTGACTGATCATGATCTCGGGCGAGACAAAGCCCTTGCCTCGCCTGCGGACGCGCGCCCTTGGCACCCGCAACACGCGTCCTGTTCGCAAGCAGGCCGTCAGTTCGCGGCGCAGCACCCCCCGGCCCTGAACGAAGAGGGCCTGATAGATGGCTTCGTGGCTGATACGCATCGTCTTGTCGTCCGGGAAGTCGATCGGCAAGCGCCGGGCAATCTGCTCCGGACTCCAGGCCCTTGCCCATCGCCGATCCTTTCGCGGGCCATGCCGGCGGCCCTTCCACGGAACGGCAGGACCTGGAACGGAAACGCCGCTCGGAGCCACGACGACGCCGGCAAGTCTCTCCTCCACATAGGTGCGCAAGGTTGTGTTGAGCGCAAGCTTGGTCGGTTTGGGCCGACGGGCCGATCGATCCGCATGCCACTGGGCAGTCGTCGCCCGATACTCCAACCCGCCGCTGCGCGTGGCTGCGTTGCGCCGCAGTTCACGGGAGATTGTCGAGGCGGCTCGCCTCAGGCGGCGCCCGATCTCCTGCATGGAATGGCCCTGCACCCTAAGAAGTGCGACCTCTTCACGCTCCACCAATGACAGGTAACGACCAGGCGGCTTTGCCGAGGATCTGAACATTGCTGGTGGCATACCGCCCGCCTTTCGGAACCATCTGGTTCCTACAGGCTGCGACACTCCGGCTTCGAGAGCAGCATCTTCGCTGCTCAGCCCCGCGGCGATCGCCCGCCAGAATCGAATCTGTTCATCGCGCCCCGCCAAAGGCGGCCGTCCTGGTGAAGGTAATGGCGCTCGTCCAGACCGTGCCGATCGCCGCTTTCGGATGCTCATCGCAACCTCCAACTTCAGAGTGTTGCGACGACCGTTTGAATCCGCCCAATATGTTGCCATCAAATATACCGATCGCCTGAAGGAGGCAGGCGTTGAGCCATCGGTTGGCAGTGTCGGCGACAGCTACGACAATGCCTTGGCGGAAACCATCAATGGGCTCTACAAAGCCGAGCTCATCCATCGTCGCGGCCCCTGGCGCGGCATGGCAGACGTCGAGATCGCGACGCTGGAATGGGTTGATTGGTTCAACAATCGAAGGCTTCTTGAACCAATCGGCAACATCCCTCCCGCCGAAGCCGAAGCGCGCTTTTGGGCGCAAACCACCGAGCACGCCAGAGCCGCCTGACTCAAATGAAACAGCCTCCGGCAAACCCGGGGCGGTTCAGATCCGGCATCACCTCGAGCGCCGAAAAGAACGGCACCTCCTGCTCGATGATGCGGTGAACGGTCATGTCGGCCAGTCTGAAGCTTGTCGTCATGGATTGGGTTCCTGCGAGCCGGCCGGAGGTTACACGGGAACAGCGAATGGCGAATAGCGAGTAGCGAATGGGGATGATGCGCGGAGCACGGTGACCAATCCTGCGACGAGGCGCCGCGCTTCCCGCATCATCCCCATTCGCCATTCGCCACTCGCCGTTTCCCCCTCACACCTTCCGCACGACCACGTCCTGCGTCCGCAGCGGCCGGCCGCCGGCCGAATAGAGCGCCAGGCGGCGAACCTCTTCGCCGGTCTCGGCGTCGCGCATGGTCGAATGCGGCTCGCCGGGGGCGTAGAACGACGCCTCACCCCATTGGCGCAGGGCCACCATGACCAGGAACAGGCCGCGGCCTTTCTCGGTCAGCACGTAGCGCTGATAGGCGCTGCCTTCGGCCGCCGGCTCGACGGCCAGGATGCCGCGGGCGGTGAGCGTGCGCAGCCGCGCCGACAGGATGTTCTTGGCCAGCCCCAGGCTCTTCTGGAATTCGCCGAAACGGCTCAGCCCGTCGAAGGCGTCGCGGATGATCATCAGCGACCACCAGTCGCCGATCGCGTCCAGCGAGCGGGCAACCGGGCATGGGTCGGCTTCGAGACACTTGCGTTTCACATCTGCCCCCTGGCGCGCGGCGCAACGACGGCTTTCGGTCCGCACGTGTTTTTCTGGTTGCAAGATAAAACCGTCTGGCCTATCCAACAAGTGGTTTCATTTTTAAACTACTTATTGGATGGAGGCTTTGATGCGCATCGAGACCGAGGCGGCTGTCGACAGTGGCGGGATTGGCGGCGGCGCGGCGACGCACACGCCTGCGACAACCGGCGGCGAAGCCGCCGCTCTGTCCCGGACCGTGGCGCTGCTGTTCGCGGTCGCCTCGGGGCTCGCGGTGGCCAATGTCTATTTCGCCCACCCTCTGCTCGACCGCATGGCCGAGGATTTCGCCATCAGCCATGGCGCCATCGGCCTGGTGATGACCATGACCCAGGTCGGTTACGGCCTCGGCCTGCTGTTGATCGTGCCGCTCGGCGACCTCCTGGATCGCCGCCGGCTGATCGTCGGCCAGTCGGTCGCCTCGGCCGCCGTGCTGCTGGTGGTCGCGACGGCATCGAACGCCACGGTGTTCTTCGCCGCCCTGGCCGTCATGGGGCTGCTCGCCGTGGTGACCCAGGTGCTGGTCGCTTTCGCCGCCGGCCTCGCCCGGCCCGACGAGCGCGGCCAGGTGGTCGGGGTGGTCACCAGCGGCATCGTCATCGGCATCCTGCTCGCCCGCACCGTCTCGGGCACGCTCGCCGATCTCGCCGGCTGGCGCTCGGTCTATGTCGTTTCGGCCGGACTGACGCTGGCCATCGCGCTGGTGCTCGCGCGCGTGCTGCCGGCCGAGACCCGGACGCCGGCGGCAACCTCCTATGTCCGTCTGATCGGCTCGGTGTTCACACTGTTCGCCGAGATGCCGGTGCTCAGGATCCGCGCCACCATCGCCATGCTGATCTTCGCGGCCATCGTCACCCTGCTGACCCCGCTGGTGCTGCCCTTGAGCGCCCCGCCCTTCTCGCTCAGCCACACGCAGATCGGGCTGTTCGGACTGGCGGGCGCGGCCGGCGCACTCGGCGCGTCGCGCGCCGGCGCCTGGGCCGATCGGGGGTTTGCCCAACGCGTCAGCTGCTTCGGTCTCGCGCTGATGCTCGCAGCCTGGCTGCCGATCGGACTGATGCACTGGTCGCTCTGGGGGCCGATCATCGGCGTCGTGATCATCGATTTCGGCCTGCAGGCGGTGCATGTCACCAACCAGGCGATGATCTATGCCGAGCGGCCGGAGGCGCAGAGCCGGCTGACCGCCGGCTACATGATCTTCTATTCGATTGGCAGCGCGCTCGGCTCGATCGCCTCGACGCTGACCTATGCCTCGGCCGGCTGGACCGGGGTCTCGATCCTCGGCGCCGCGATCAGCGCCACCGCGCTGGTGTTCTGGGCGGCGACGCGGCATGTCGGGGCGAAAAGCGAATGAGCCATGAGACGGGACGCGCTGAAGCCGCGCAGACCCGAAGCGATCCGATCCGGCCGGCCGATGGGGAGGCGCTGCTCGTAGCAGCGGAAACGATCGGTCACGGCGCTGCCGTGCGAATGGCCGACGGCATGAGGCTCGCCAGGCCCCGGCACGGTGAAAGTCGCCGCATCGGCGCCGTCGACCGGCCTCATCGCGCGGCGCCAGGGCCCGGAGCGAACAGCCCGGCCCGCCGGACCAGGCACCACCTCGCGACGTGCGCCGCAACCAGCACGCCTGCCGCCAAGACGCGCGAGATCATGCCGCGGGTCCCGCCGCCAAGCTCTCCGCCGGGTCGTCCCACTGGCGATGGACCGTGACCGCCACGGCTTGCCCCGGCCACAGATGCAGCACGTAACGATCGTCGCCCTCCAGGCCGTCTTCGCTGATGGTTCCAAGGCCCGAGAAGACGGCCAGGACGCGCAGATGGCCGGGCGGCGCATTGAAGCGCGCAGCATCCGGCAGGTAATCGGTGCAGCCGGCGATCACCACCTCGCCGGCGGTCAGCAGCGACCCCTGGACCAGATGATCGGCCTCGGCGAGGTCGAGTGCCGGTGCGGCGTCATGCAGCTCGACACGAACCGGCACGGTCATGTTGCGGGCGGTCGAGATGGCCACCAACCGATCCTCCGGATGGAGCCTGCGGCCGACATCGGCGTCGGTCCAGGGCGTCGGTTCTGCGGTTGCCACGGCACCGGCATCCGCCAGATAGAATTGGTGATAGTCGGCGAAGAGCTCGCCATCGAAGACGGTCGGCATCCGATGACCTCCTCCGATGCCGGGCGGCGTTTCAGGCCAAGGCCAGCGCGATGCAGGCGAACCCGACCTTGGCATCGGTCGGCACGCCGAAGCGCGCGGTGTGGCGCGCCGGCAGGCCGCCCGGAAAATGCTTCACATATTCCGCGTTGCAAGCATCGTAGTCGGAAGGATCGGTGATCAGCATGGTCATCTGGACGATCCGGTCGAAGCTGCTGCCGGCTTCGTGCAGGACCTCGGCGATAACGGCCAGGGCAGCCCGAACCTGGTCCGCGGCGGTGTCGCCGCGATGGATGCCGTTCGCCGGGTCATGCGGCGCGGTGCGGCCGGAGACGAAGACCAGGCCCGCCGCGCGGGTTGCCGCGCTATAGGGCCGTGCCGAATCCGGTCCCGGCTGGCCGATAAAATCGATCGTCATGGCGTCACGTCCTTCGACAGGGCAGCACATTGCATGACATCGGCCAGCTGCTCGGCCGTGACTGCGCGCTTCGGCAACATCTGGAACAGGCGCGGCGCCTGATAGAACAGCACGACGCGGTCGTCCTCGCTCCACTTGAGATAGTCGGTCCAAGGCACCAGCCATTCGCCGCTGACATTTGTCGCTTTGAGACCGGCCTCCGACCAGGAATAGGTGATGGGGTGATGCAGCGTCTTCTGCTGCCGAAAGGTCTTGCGCGCCGTATAGGGCGCCAGCACCAGGTAGTTCACCGCCGGCAACGCGAGCAGTGCGATAAAAATAATATGGACATAGAGGCCAGGGATGGCAAATGAACGAAAGCCCGTGACGGATGCATAGATGAAAAGGCAATAAATGACGACAATGCAGGCGATCGCGATCAGAGACCAGGGGCGGCGATATTCATTCAACACATGCAACTTGTTCGCCGCGGCATAGTCGTCCTCGGTGAGCGTCACGGTCACGGCGCGGTCTGTCGAAGCCATTGCTGCGCTCGATCCTCAGGTGGCCACGATCACGGACCTACCAGCCAAAAAACTGTATTTCAGCGGCCGGGATTCGCAAATGTCGGGCGCGCTGCGCCCGGTGGCCCGGAGTTCGCCGGCCGGAACAAGATCTCCAACCAAACCCTGCGGGCCGGGTCGCCGTGACGTCTCGTCCACGATCATCCCCAGGTCAGAGGGTCCAGGCGAAGGTAGAAATCCAGCCGTTCCTGGTCGGGCTGCGCGATGGCATGGATGTCGAAGAGACGGGCCCGTGCCGCCGGCGCATCCCCCGGCGAGGTCCAGCTTTCCCTGGCATTGGCGAGGAGCAGCGCAAGGTCGACATAACGGTCGGCCGTTCCAAGGCGCCCGAGGTCGATCAGACCGGTGCAGCGATACGTATCGGGATCGACCATGACATTCGGCAGGCAGGCATCGCCGTGGCAGACAACAAGGTCGCCGGCCTCCTGAGCGAGCCGCCTGGGCATGTCCGCCTGCAGGCGCGCGAGAAGGACAGCGGCAGGAATGGCCCGCTGGTCCGGGTCGAGGAAGTCGGGGTTGACGGCGCCCCGCCCGACAACGTCCGCGGCGCGATCGACCATTGTCGACAGACCGCGCTCGAACGGACAATCGGCGACCGGAAGGTCGTGCAGCGCCTTGATCTGCCGGGCAATGGACGGCCATGCAGCGCTCAACGCGGAAGCGGAGAGCTCGCTCGCGGACACGCCCGGGACGGTCCTGGTGACAAGGCAGGCGCCGCTGTCCGACATCCTCCAGTCGAGCACGGTGAGAGACCCAAGACCGGTGGCAGCGAGCCATTCGGTGCGGCGCCGCTCGCCATCGAGGCGAGCCGCGCCCAGCCCCTGCGAGAGTTTGGCATAGGCCACGCCATCACTGCGGCAATACACTTTGTCACCGGATTCGCCGCTGCCGACCGGAACCCAGGTTCTGCCGGCCGGAAGGTCTGGCAGAAGGTCTTCATTAAAGTCGTCATCGGATCGCGCGGTTTCGTGCATGAGTCCGGCCAATGTGAAGCCTCCGCGCTTCGCTCGAAATGGCGCCGAGCGCGGTCGCGCAGGCGCCGCCTTCTGCAGCCCCTTTGCGACCAATTTCTGCTCTGGGCGCGCATGGCAGAGGGCCGACGGCGTGTCGGATGTGGCGCAGGGCTGAGAGCCAAAAAAACCCTCTCCGGTCGGGAGAGGGTTATCGGGGTTACTCCGGAGCAGCGTCAGTCGCGGCTCGCCGCCGGCTCACGCCGCCGCTTGCACGGTGTCCGGCTTCCACCACACGAGCGGGCCCTGGGGAGTATGGCCGCGGGCGCTGCGGCCGGTATTGACCGCCGAGGCGGTCACCGCCAGCGGCGAGCGGATGCCGAGTTCGTAGTGCTGGACAATGGCCACGGCGATCGCCCGGCGAATGCGCGGCTCGTTGCCGGCGCCGCCGAGTTCCCGGCAGGTCGCATCGAACACTTGCTGCATCTGGGTCAAGATTTCGGGCCCGAAAATGTCGTCAATGTCGAGATCGGCGAGAGCGCTGCGCATGGTCGGCTCCCTTTCGTTGGCTTCCTACGTCGATCGGAGATCACTGCGCATATCAGACAAATAGTAAGGCAATGTGACAGGCATGCGTCGCGCGTCAAGAGATGATTCGCGTCGCCTGCCCTGTTTCAGCCGCAGGTTGCCACCACGGCGATGCAACTGCCGAAAACGACGGAAGATCGGCTTTTCCAGCGGATTTTCGAGGCTTCCGACCAGGTCCCCGGACCCGATCAAAAAAGCTTGAACGGCAGGGAACCCTGCGCGCCCGATATCGTTTCCCGGATATGGCCGCTCGTCGGCCATTGGCACGCGTCGCCATCGCCCGCGCGGACTGCCGGCGGCCCACCCCCTGTCGTCCACGCATCATGCAGCGAAAAGACACCGCGAAAGCCATCTGGAGACAGGTGGCTTTCGTCGTTGCGGGCCGGTGCGGCAGGGCTCTGTCGCTTGCGCGGCAGCCGCTATTTCACCACTTCGAGGTGACCGTAGATCGAACCGTAGGAGACGTTTTTGCGCCGGTCATCGGCCAGCACGCCGATATCCTCGAGCAAGGCACGGATCGCCCGCTTCGGATCGCCGTCGAACTCCGCCAGCACCGCTTCGACGTCTTCGTCGGTCGGTACATAGGGCACGCCGGGCGGCGACAGGCCGACATCATAACCGGGGCCGTCCTCACGGAACTGGCCTTCGGCCGGCCATTCGCGCTTCTGGTCTTCGGTCGCCGTGAAAACCGGCACCACCTGCAGTCTGGCTGCCTGGGTCATGGACTCACATCTCCTGGCTCGCGCCTGTTCGTTCTTGTTATGTTCTGTTTTCACCAAGAAGGCAAGCGCAAATCGGCGAGGCCTGGCCTGGCGTTGCGGCGGGAACCCGAATGGCTGCCGGCGCGTTGGGTCCACGCGCCCATTCGCCTCGTCTGGGCAAAAGGGCAACTGCCCGGGAGACAAGTTGATGTCGGACGTGATTCAAAGCCGCCGCGCCATGATCTTCGGTGCGCTGGCGAGCCTTGTCGGCCTGACCGCTCTCAGCCCCGAAGCCGAGGCCCAGGGGCGCGGCTGGGGGCCGGACGGAATGGGACCGCCCGGCCAGCGCCGCCGCTCCGGCTGGATCCCGCCGGGCCATCGACGGCACCGGCGCGGCCGCGGCTATGGCTGGGGCCGCAGACGCGGCCATGGCTGGTGACGGACCGGGCCCTGGCCTGACCGACCTGAGCCCGATCGAACCCACCGCGCCGGCAGCGGCGCAGGTGTGGCCGTGCTTTGTGGCGACCGCAGCCGGTCGCGCCGGCCACTGCAGTCCAAGGGCGGCTTCCGGCAAAAATGGCCTTGCCGGCATCGGCCGGCGAGCGGAGACGCTTCCATGCCAAAACTCAATCGTATCCTCGAGACCTCGATCTATGTCGACGACCTCGAGCGCGCGGCGCGGTTTTATGAAACCGTCATGCAACTCACGCCGCTTTTGAAAACCCGGACCCTGTTCGCTTATGACGTCGGCGGCGCGAACGTGCTGCTGATCTTCAAGCGTGGCGCCTCGCTGCGAACCCAGACGCTGCCGGGCGGCACCATCCCGCCGCATGACGGCGCCGGGCCGCTGCACATCTGCTTCGCCGTCGATCAGGAGGCGCTGGCCTGGTGGGACGACCGGCTGGCCCAGCACGACGTGGTGATCGAAGGCCGCACGACGTGGGAGCGCGGCGGCCAGAGCAGCTATTTCCGCGATCCGGACGGCCACCTGCTGGAACTGATGACGCCGGGAAACTGGACGATCTATTAGGCCTGTTGGCCAATCGCAGGTGGCCCGCGGACAAAAACTGATACAATCCGACGAACAATTTCCGCGCCGGTGAGCCTTGCTCGCCGGCGTGGGCCCGGCCCGCATTTCGCGCCTTCGGGGTCGATTGCCTTGCAAATAATCACGCAAACGTGATAGTCGTGACCATGGTACCGCTTGCACATCTCAACGGTTGTAGCAGCATCTGGAATCAGCGGTTTGATTGCAGGTGAGCGCGATGCGAGACTGCCCGGGCCAGCGCATTCTGACGATCGAAGGCAGCGGCAAGAGCGGCCGCATCTACACAGCCGAGATCAGGCTCGGCACACTGACCGAAAAGGGCATCATCCGGATGCTGCAGCGGCTCGCCGCCAGCCACCTGACGCCCGCCGAGATCATCGCGGCCTCGTTGCCGCAGAACGCCATGGGTTATCGGCCGCTGCTGGAGCCGAAGATTTCCCCGTCGCGGATCAGTGTCGGCTTGATGCCCTGTTATGTCGCGACGGTCAGCCCGGTCGAGGGTGAAGGCGCCCAGATGACACTGCGGCCGGCGGCCAAGATGGCCCCACCCCGCCGCTGGTTCTAGAAGGCCCGGCTGACGCTTGTGCTTCCAGCCCAACCGGCCGCGCGTGCGTCTGGCCGGAACATCTTGTTCTGGCCAGCCGAACCTTGATTTCAGGCCTGCCGCGGCTGGAGCCACCCGAGCAGCGCCATCAGGCTGGCCCAGGGCGTACGCGGCCGGGCAGTCGCCCTGCGGGCGGCCTTGCGGGCCTCGCCGAGCGCCAGAGCCGCCAGCCGTTCGGGATCGGTGGCGCCAGCGACATAATGCTGCATGATGGTGCGGGCGAGCGCCTGATGCCGGCTGCTGGTGCCGCCGGCAAGGCCGAGATCGGCGCAGCAGCGGCGATAGATCGCGCGCATGACGATGCGGTCGGCTGCGGAAAATGAACGGCCCGGAGGGACATCCGCCATGACAGGCTGCCTTTCCATGAGACGAGAAGGATAGGCTTCGAAGGCATGCAACGCGAGTGACTTGATAGTGAACAGAATGGCGCGAAAGCCTTAAGCGATCCTTGTCGAGCGGTAAGCCATAACCGCAAGCGACCATTGGCCACACGGCGTTTCACCTGCGCCGCGCCGGTGCCCACACAGAATAAACCGCATAATTGCCACAATCTCGCCCAAATGATGAACGCGCAGCGAGCCTTCACGCAGCCCGTGGAGACGATCAAAACCGCGTGTGCAAAGATCTCGATCGCGGACCCGCGACCGCGTGATCCCGGTGGCGGATCGCCCCGCGCCGGCCCGGGTGAAGGTCGTCCAGCTCTTGCGGAGCCGGCCGACGCAGGATAGCCGGCGATGCCCGGCTTGGCGCCCGAGTTGGCGCCCGAGTTGGCGCCCGAGTTGGCGCCCGACTTGGCGCCCGACTTGGCACCCGACTTGGCGACACGCGCCGCCATGCTTCCGCCCGATCGCCGATGTTATCAGGAGCGATGCAGGCAACGGCCAGGACATCGCCTTGACATCTTCCGGTTTGACGTCGCCCGGTTTGGCATCCCTTCTGATCCGCGGGGCCGCCTGGGCCCTGCTGGCGGCGGTGTTCGTCGCCACGATCGGGCCCATGCAACTGCGCCCGGTCACCGGCCATTCCGCCGGGCTGGAACGCTTGCTCGCCTTTGCCGTCATCGGCGGGCTGTTCGGCCTTGCCTATCCCAAGCGCTGGGCGCTGGTGCTGGCCCTGGTCCTTGGCAGCGCCGCCGTCTTCGAGCTGATGCAGGAACTGGCGCCCGGCCGGCACGGCAGGTTCGCCGATTTCGCGGTCAAGGCCGCCGGCGGCTTCATCGGCCTGGTCGCGGCCGGGATCGTCAATCGGCTGTGGGCGAGTGGCGAATAGCGAGTGGCGAATAGGGAATGAATCCGCATGGGTGGTGACCATTCGGGACCAATCCCTTTCCACGAGAGAGGATTGATCGCCGCGCCCCTCGCATCATGCCCCACTCGCCACTCGCCATTCGCTATTCGCCACTCGCCATTCCCCACCCGCCTTCCCTACCCGGCCCTTCGCCGGCCCTCGGCAATGCCGAAATGCCAGGCGAGCACGGCGAGGCCGCGCGCCAGGTTGGGCAGGTTGCGGGCCTCGCGGCCGTCGACCGCCACGCTCTCGACCTCGGCCGCGACCTGATAACCCTCGTCACGCAGAACGGCGTTCGCTTCGGCCCAGCGCCGGCGGGTGGCGCGGTCGCGCTCTTCCGGCGCCCGTGTGTCGAGACCGCCGGTCCCGGCCTCGGCAAGCCCCGGAGACGCCGCCATCGGCCCGGCGGCGAGGCTCTTCGGGTCGGGCAGCGGCGCGTCCAGCGCGCGCCGGCACTGGGCAACCAGGATCCGCCAGGCCTTGCCAGCCTCATAGGCTTCGGCGTCGATCAGGCCCGCCATCGCCAGCCGCCCGAGCGGGTCGGCGGCACGCTCGTCACGGAAATTGGCAAGGCCGCGCCGGTGCGGCTGGTTGCGCGCGACGGCGAAGATCTCATCCTGGCGGCCGGCGCGCGACGGCTGGCCGTTCGGCTGGCGCTTGACGTCCTTGCGCTTCCGTCCCCTGAGCTTGGTCATGACCTGACATCCTCCATGCAAAACGCGCTGCCTTCGAACAAGAGCCGGGCTCTGGGTGGACAGGCTGGCGTTTCCGTCGCCCGAGGGATCACCGCGCCAGACGTCATCGGCCAGCTCCGGCATCCGGCCTGGTTGCCGCCAGGATCAGGGTCGCGACGAGTTCGCTGACCGGGATGCCCTGGGCGGCGGCCGAAGCCTCGGCGCGCCGATAGGTAAATTCCGGCAGCGCGACCGGGATGGTTCCGGGTTTCGGGCCGTCCTGAACGACGGCAATGGAGCGGGCGCAGCCGGCAATGCGGCGGATCAGGCCGCGGGTCTCCAGGCCTTTCACCAGCCGGTTGATGCCCGAGAGCGAGGCGAGCCGCAGGTGGCTGGCCATTTCGACGTAGGACGGCGGCGGCAAGCCCTGGTCGAGTTCGGATTTGATGAAGGCGAGCAGAGCCGCCTGTCGCTTGGTGAGGCCCATCTGACGTCCTCGGACGAAGGGGTGAATCGAGATCAGGAATTTAAGCAACACTTTCAAAATAATCAAGCATCACTTTGTGGACTAAATCAAGCACCGCTTTAGTATGCACCCCAGGACAGCTCCGGAAGCGGCCCATGGCAGATCCAGCGACGGTTTCGACGACGGCTCCCCTGACGCGTGGCGACCGCATCCGGGCGGCGCGCAAGCAGCGCGGCTGGACGCAAGGCCAGCTCGGCGAGGCGCTCGGCGTCTCCTCGCAGGCCGTATCGCAATGGGAACAGGGCCGGACCGACCCGGAGATCGACCGCCTGCAGCAGGCTGCCGACCTGCTCGGCGTGCAGCGCGACTGGCTGACCTCCGGGCTCGGCCCGGATCGCTCGGAGGCGCAAGGCCCAGCCCCGGTGATCGCGCCCTTCGCCCCGGCGATCGTGCCGGGCGCCGATCTGGTCGGCGCGCGCGACTTCCCGATCTATGCCGCGGCCCAGGGCGGCGAAGGCCACCTGATCGTCACCTTCGACCCGATCGAAGTGGTCAAGCGCCCGGCGATCCTGGAGGGCGTCAAGGGCGCCTATGGCATCATGGTCTATGGCGACTCGATGTCGCCGGCCTATCGCTGGGGCGACATGGCGCTGATCAATCCGCATATGCAGCCGGCGCGCGACGAGGTGCATGTGTTCTACGACCACGGGCCCAATGGCGAGGCCGAGGCGATCATCAAGAACCTGATCAGCTGGAACGACCGGATGTGGAAGCTCGAGCAGTTCCGACCGGAAAAACAGTTCGACGTCGCCCGTGTCGACTGGCCCATCTGCCACCGGGTGGTGGGCAAATATAACCGGCGGTGAACCTGCCGATTCCAGGCATCTCGGAGGGAAAATGCTGTTCCGCTGGTTCAGGGAGCGGCCGCTGCGCGTCGCGCTCCGCAGCGCCTATGCCGACACCCGGCTGACGACGGAGGAACTGGCCGGGCTTGCCGCCCTGGCAGAGGCCGGCGGCGTCCCGCCGGAGCGCTTCGCCGTCCTGCAGCGCAAACGCGCGCAGGTCCGGATGAAACAGATCGGCAAGCGGGCCGCCGCCGAGCGCCGGCTGGATCCTGTGGCAATCGAGGCGATCAACCATATCTCGGCATCGATCGGCGAAGGCGCCGAGCTTGATCCCTATGACATGACGCTGTTCACCACCAACTGGAACCTCGCCAACGGCATGAGGCCGCTGGCGCTGCCGGACGAACTGGCCAAGGTCAACCTGCAGCGCGGCGAGAGCGCCTATTATGCCTGCGGCTCGACCTGGATCGAGAAGCGCTGGGTTCGCGAGCAGATCGGCAGCTCCGGATATGTCGCGGTGGTCCCGGTGATCTGGCGGATCAATTATTGGGTCGACACGCTGCGCGGGCGATACCAAGAGGTCGAACAGCCGGCAACCATCAGCATCGGCCGGTTCGTGGTCACCGATCGCCGCATCCTGTTCGTCGGGGATGCCAGTTCTCTGGCGCAGTCTTATGAGCGGATCAGCACGATCGAATTGCTCAACGACACCGTGCGTATCGTCAGGGAGGGCGATACATCCTGCTATTTCATGCTTCCCGCCGACGATGCCGCCGATGTCTGCCAACTCGTGCGGCATTTCCTCGCGCAGAATTGAGGGGGCGAGTAGCGCGTGGCGAGTAGCGAATGGGGATGCGGCGGAGCGCGCCGCGAACGCTCCCCTCCGGACGAGGTCATTCAAGATGCGCTTCGCATCATGCCCCATTCGCCACTCGCCATTCCCCCTTCCCCCTTCCCCATTCGCTCCCACAACACCCCTTCCATTCGGTAAAGACGCGCCGGGCAATTTTAGAGGTCAAGGCAAAGCTCACGCTCATCCCCAGATGACTTGCTGCGGTCACATTTCTTGTGTTTTACGCGATGTTCCATCCCCGTAAACCGTCGATCTGGGCTATTCACTTGCGCCTAGCGACCGGAGGTCCTGATGACCAGCTGGCTCTTGCGTGAGATAGGAATAGACGTCGTCATTTTGATCTTTATTTTACTCTTGTTGCTCATTGCCGCCTCGCTCTGGATGCAGGTGCTGGGCCTGGCCGGCCAGCGCGCCCACCTGCAGGCGATCGAGGAAGCCTTGCGCAAGGCCGCCGATCGCGACGAGGACCGGGCGCGCAGCATCGCCGCGCTGCGCGGCCGCATGGGGCGCGTCGAGCGGCGCCTCGATGACGAATGGGGCGCGGCGCCGGAGACCTTTTTCTGGGACCGGATGCTGGGCAAGGTCGACCGCAAGGGCGGCGCATAGACGGGAGAGCATCATGGACGACGTGCTGCCGATCGGGGTCAATATCGACGGCGCCCTGCTGATCACCATGGGACTGGTCGCCTGGCTGGCCTGGCTCGGTTTTGCCGGGCTCCAGCACTTCAGGGCCGAGACGGCGGTGCTCGAGCGCCTGCACCGCCAGGCTGCCCGGCTCGGCCGGGGTCCCGCCCGGCGCCGGACGGGGAGACCCGGCTGAAACGGGCGCGACAGCGCCAGGGAATCACTTATCCTGGGTTGCGCACGAAGCTCGCAATCACGGCGCGGGCCTGAACGAAACACGAAAC
This sequence comes from Phreatobacter stygius, assembly GCF_005144885.1. Classification (NCBI taxonomy): domain Bacteria; kingdom Pseudomonadati; phylum Pseudomonadota; class Alphaproteobacteria; order Hyphomicrobiales; family Phreatobacteraceae; genus Phreatobacter; species Phreatobacter stygius. The sequence goes on along the minus strand of NZ_CP039690.1, from coordinate 5,337,372 downwards.
CTCAGCTGGCCGCCCGGCGCTGAAACGCCGGCCGGCGAGACCTTGACCAAAGGTGGCCACCGACAGACCGAGACCCGGAGCCCGGCCGCCCGGATCGTTCCCGGCCGACGCTTTCCCCGAGCGGACTTTCGGGTCCGCGCCTTCTGACGCCCGATAGGCCCGGATCGCTCCGACGGTCCCGATCCGGGAACCCAGAGCCGCATATCAGGTTGTTCGACGAGGAGACGATTTCATGCGCCTGACGACTGCCCCCCTTCTCGCCTGCCTCGCCTTTTCCGCTTTTGCCCTTGCCGCCTGCCAGACTTCGCCGCCACCGCCGCCGCCGCCCCCCGGCGAACCGGCGGTCTGGGGCCGCGCCGATTGCCAGCGCGCCGCCGGCCGGCAGGATCTGGTCAACGCCTTCGAAACCGCCAAGCAGATCTGCGGCATCGCCGCCGAGCCTTATCAGTCGAGCGGCGTGCAGTGCATGGCGCAGCGCGGCTACCTGCACCGGCCACGCTCGGCCCATGACCGGGCCTGCTCCGGCTCGCAGTCACGGCTTTCGGTGCCGCATATGCGCTGAGACTGTCTCGGACGCCGATTCGGGACGGTGGCGTAAGCTCTTGATATCCTGAGCTTACGTCCCTCTCGGATGGTCGGCCGCGGGCGGCCGGCGGCAACCCTGCCGCAAAACCTGCGAGCCGGCGGGGTTGACGGGGCCCTGCGCTTGAGCGAACGGGAGCGGGCCGGCGCGCCAGCCGGCCACAAGCGGACCGCGAGCTTTGTCATCCTTCAAGAAGCGCCAGGCGGCAAAACGGCGGATCCGCGCCGATGCCGATCAGTTGATCCGGGACTTCCAGGCCAAGGCCGTCGAGGAAGCGCGCTCGCGCGCGGCCGCCGCGCAGGCCGCCGGCGAAAGCGACGAGACGCGCGACGGCTGGCACTGGGAACGGGTGGCGCTGGAGATCGAACGGCGCGAGCGGGGGTGAGGCAGGGCCGCACCTTGCCATGCCGATTCAACAGATCCACGCCAAGAGCTTGATATCATGAGCTTGATATCAAGAGCTTGATGCCGTGAGCTCAACGCCGCCTCGCCCCGGCGCCTTGTGGCATCGCGCCAAGGCGCCGCTCGCGCAACCGGACCGGCCACGTTGTTCCACCCGACCGCGTTCGAGCGCCATGGTCACACCGCCAGGACCTCGTCCGGCAGCGCGCCATACACCCCAAGGATGACCGCCTCGGCGAATTCGCCGGTCTCGGGATCGCCGGTGCGGATAAAGGCGACCGCCACGCCGCCTTGTGCCGCGACCCGCAAGCCCTCGCGGCAGGCCGCTTCCGCCGATTGCCATTCGCGCGCATCGCGCTGGATCATCCGGCCCTTTTTCGACCGCTCATAGGGCTGGACCACAAACCAGGTCGCCACCGTCATGCCATGCCTCGTCCATATCCGCCGTGTTGCGCTGCCTTGTCGTGCTCGTCGGTGTCTCGGATCTCACGCGGGTGAGGCCAGCATCTTGACTCCGAGGAAGAGAACATATCAAGAACAAAGCTTGGGGTTGTGGATAGTGCTCCCCTGCCCTGCCGGAGTGTCGCTTTCATGCTTTCAGCCCGTTCGCCAAAGTTTCCCTTGAACATTGATTCAAGCAATGCTTTCATATTGTCATTGCCGCCGCAAGCCTCCGGGAGACCCCATGCGCCGCCATCTCGAGCTTGCCCTGGACGAGCTGCCGATCCTGCCACGGGTCGCCGGCGGCGACGGCCGGGCTCATGACGTGCACCTGTTCGCCCATGGCTCGGCCGACCTGATCGTCGATGCCGAGGGCGATTGGCAGGTCAGCGAGATCTATCTGGAAACCTCCGAAGCGCTGGCGCTGGCCGGCGGCCGGCTGTCACGGCGCTTCACCCGGGTGGAGCGCCAGGCGCCGCATTGGGACCTGATCGAACAGGCGATCCGCCGGCAGCTCGGCGCGCGGGTGGACGGGCGAATAGCGGAGGGCGAATGAGGGCGAATGGCGAATGGGGCACGATGCGAAGAGCGCAGCGATTGCCCTTGGTCCGAGACAGAGAAAGAGAGAGCACGGCGTTGGTCACCGCATGCCCCATTCGCTACTCGCCATTCGCTACTCGCCATACGCCATTCGCCCTTGCTCGCCCGCTGCAAGCTTGCCGCAATGCTCTGCATCCAGAACGGCTGCCGCCGCGTAGACAGATTCAGGGCGCCTGGCGTGCCCACGCACTCAAAGCCGACGGAGGCGAGACGATGACCTGGCATACCCAACTCGGCGTCAACCGCCTGCCGCCATCGCGGATGGAGCGCTCGCGCTTCTGGATGGTCGCCGTCGTGGCGGCGGCCGTGGCCGCTGGCCTGTTCACCTTGCTGACCGCCGCGCCGACGCCCTAGGTCGTGTCCTCATAATGGATGGCGGCACGACCTAGACGCGGCGCCTTCGGCAGGCCGTTTGCTGGCCGGGCCGGCGCTGTCGCAGGCCCGCTATGGCCGGGCCTCATTGTTGCATCGTGCGCCACAGCACAGCGCCGGACGCCTCAGAGGGTTGAGATCCGGCGCGAAAATGGTCCCGCAAATGGACTCCCGCGTTCAGTTTTGGGAGATGTCCCATGTCCCGGCATATGGCTTCCCGGCTTATCGCTTCCCGGCTTATCGCTTCCCGGCCCGGCACGTCTTGGCTCAGCACGTCTTGGCTTAGCCCGTCCTGGCGCAGCCTGTTCTGGCCTGCTCGACTGCACCATGCCCATCAAGAGCCCGCGCCGCGCGGGCCGCTGGGCCTCGGCCGCCTGCCGGTGCGACGCCGGCAGCGCCTCACCTTCTGGCTCTGGGCGATCGCCGGCGCCCTGCTGGCCGCCGGGCTCCTGACCTTCGTCGCAACCGCGGCGCGCTGGTCCGGCGGCTAGCGCGTGGTGGCGCCCTTGGTGCCCTTGGCACCTTTGCGCGTGCGGTCCGGCAAGGCCTTGGCCGCCTTGTCGGCGCCCCTGTCCTTGCCCGTGACGCCACGCTGCAGCACCTTGGTGGCAGCCTTCTGCTTGGCCTTGAGCGAGGCCGGGATGGGCGCGGTCTCGGAGGTCGCGACCAGGCCGACATCGGCCGGCTTCTTGCCGCCCTTGCGCGCGGCGGCGCCGAAAGTGGCGAGGCTTTCCGGCTGCTGACCGTCGGTCTTGGCTGTAGTCGTTTTGGCTTTGGTCGTTTTGGGCGCGGCTTTGGTGGCCATGGCGGGCTCCTGCTCGGGGCTGCCGGCGGACCGGTGGCCGGCTAGCGTGACAACGGCAAGGCGCGCCTTTGGTTCCTTGCCGGCGATTCCGGCTCAGGTCCGGTCGTTCATGAGCTCGAAGAGATAGGCGGCGAGCGCGCCATAAAGCGTGTGGCCGATCGTGCTCATCAAGGTGAGCTGGCCGCCCCAGGCGAGCAGCAGGAACGGCAGGCCGGCGAGCGGGGCAAAAATGCCGAGCGCGATGAAGGTGGTGGCGAGGCCCCAGAGCCAGCCGTCGAGTGGCCGGCCGAGCGAGACGCCGTTGCGGGTGAGAAGGAAATAGGCCAGCGGATAACCGATGACGCCGGTGAGATAATGCAACGCCCTGGCGACGACATCCGAGGGCTCGACGCCCAGGCGATAAGCGAACAGGGCCTTGATCAGCGCCGGCGGCTCCAGCGGGCCACCCGCCACCAGAGGCGTCGGCACGGAGGCCCAGATCTCCCAGAGGCCGAGGCCGGCAAGACCGCCGATCGCCAGGGCCGCAAGCTGCCGGGCATTGGGAACGACCAGGCCGGCGAAACGGGCGGGCATGACCGGGCTGGTCGGGCTGGCGCTGGGCATGGTCATGGCGGGTCTCCGGGCGTGGCGCTCCGGCGCCGCTGAGAACCCATTCGCGACCGGGGAGATGCCGTTACGGACGGCGCCATCACCAAAACGTGAGGGCGATGGGGAAACCTCATCGAAGTGGTGAACTGCGGCTCGTCGCGAGCGCCACCGCGCTCCGTGGCCCAGGCGCCCGAAGGCGCAGAGATTAGCTCTCCCTCGCCCGCCCGTAACGATCAGCCTCCCGTCAGCGTAACCGCCTCAAGGCCAGCCGCCGCACCGGACCCATCCGCATGACCCCAGCCGCCAAGCGCCCGCGCGACCAGCGCCTCGATGTGTTCCGCGGCCTGTGCATGCTGATCATCTTCATTGCCCATATGCCCGGCAATCCCTGGCTCGCCTGGATCCCCGCGCGTTTCGGCTTTTCCTCGGCGACCGAGCTGTTCATTTTCGGCTCGGGCTTTGCCAGCGCCATCGCTTTCGGCCGGACCTTTTTCATCGCCGGCTTCTGGAACGGCACCCTGAAGATCGCGCGCCGCATCTGGCAGATCTACTGGGCCCACCTCTGCCTGTTCGTGGTGCTCGCCGGCATTACCGTGCTCGCCGCGCCGCCGGGCAGTCACGCCATGCAGGCACTGGCCTATGTCATCGCTGAGCCGGCCCAGGCGATCGGCGGGCTCGTCACCCTCACCTATGTGCCCATGCTGCTCGACATCCTGCCGCTCTATGTGGTGGTGCTGGCGCTGGTGCCCGTGATGATCGCGGCCTATCGGCTGCATCCGGTCGCGCCCTTCGCGCTGTCGACCGCGCTCTATCTGGCAGCTTCGGTCTTCGGGCTCGCCATGCCCGGCCGGCCGGACAATGGCCAGCCCTGGTTCTTCAATCCCTTCGCCTGGCAGGCCCTGTTCTTCCTCGGCTTCGCCATCGGGCTCGGCTGGTGGAGGCCGCCGGCGCTGAACCGGCGGCCCCTGGTGGCACTTGCCGCCGTGATCGTGGTCGTTTCGATCCCGTTCAATTTCTGGGGCTTCACCGACCACCTGCCCGTCCTCATCGACATCCAGGCGGCGAGCCTGCCGCTCAACACCTGGACCAATCTGCACCCGGTCCGGCTCATTCATTTCCTGGCGCTCGCCTATCTCAGCCTGTCGCTGTTGGACCGCGCGCCTTTCCTGCTCGACACCGAGGCCGCGAAACTCTTGACCCTGGTCGGCACCCAGTCGTTGCCGGCCTTCCTCGCCTGTACCGCGCTTGCCTGGATCGGCGGCATAACGCTCGACATCTGGGGCCGCGACGCCGGCACCGTCGCGCTGGTCAATCTCGCCGGGCTGGCGGGCGTGGTGGCGGCGGCTTGGGCTGCCAGGCTCACCAAGAGCGAACCCTGGGCCAAGCCGAAGACGGTGGAGGGACGGGCCGCAGCACCGGCCGAGGCCAAGGCGCTGGACCGGTAGCAGGCGGAACGTCCTTGCAAGATCGCCTGTGACGTCGGCATGATGGCAGTTCGCTTGGACGGCATCGGACACATGACGATGACCGCAGAGAGAGTGAAGACCGCCGGGATCAGCACGGCCGGCGCCACCTTCGAACTGGCCGTGCAGGATGTGGCCGAGCGCTGGCATGCCGGCGACGACCGCGACGGCTGGCGCGCCTTTGCCTCCGTGCTGACCCGCCACGGCGTGAGCCAGGTCGGCCTGGAGCTGACCGGCCACCGGCCGAAGCTCGCCCATACGCTGCGCGCGACAGGGTTCACCATTGTCGACATCGAGCCGCGCCATGTCAGGGCCTATGCCTGGCTCACCGAGGGACCAGCCGGGGCCCGGGGGCCGGATGCTTCGCGGATCGCGGCGCTGACCGCGCTGCGGGCCGAGGAGCGCGCTTCGCCCGACCCGCGCTTTGCGAGCCTTTCCGGCCACCTCGTCTATCTCGACTACGCCGAGGACGACCTGAGGACCGCCCGCATCAGGCGCCTGCAGCATCGGGCCGGCGTCACCGCGCCCGCCGGCCCGGACGACCGCTCCGCGCTCGATCAGGTCTATGATCGCGACGAACAATGGGCCGAAGAGCGCGCCGGGCGCGCGCTCGCCGAACTTGTCGCCGAACTGCGCGGCGATGCCGAGATCGCCGCCTGTCTCGACCGGCTGATCGCCATGCCTGATATGGACGAACGCCGCGCGATCGCCGCGGTCATCGCCATGCCGGAACTGCTGCGCCTGCGGAAGCAAGGTTCTGCCTCGGGCTAGCGGATGCAAACCAGCCGGACCCCTGGGCGTAACCGAAGCCGGCGGCCGGACCTGTCGCGGCGCCGGGCGAGGCGCGCGCCGGACCGGCAAGACGCGGGCTCAAGGCCTCAGGCGCTCCTGCAGCGCGGTCGCCTCGCGCAATTCGGTCTCGAAGAAGGACACATCGTCTGCCTCGCCATGCATGCGCAACAGGTCGAGCGCCGGCGAAATGTGATCGGCCGCGGCCTGGGCGAGCGAGGCGTCCTTGCGCAGCCCCGCGAGCCATCGCATGGCGACACCCTGGCTGCCATGGGCGCGCGCCCATTGCGCCGGCGTGGCGGCCCGGTCATAGACGCCGAGAGCTTGCCCATAAGCCGCGATGGCCGCCTCCAGGTCCGGCTCGCTGGGCTTTCTCAAGCCGATCCACAGATAGACCACGCCAAGGTCATAGTGGCTCGACGCCCAGGCCCGCGGTGCTGTCGCGCGTGAGCGGCGCTCAGCCAGTTGCCGGGCGATCGGCAAGGCCTCTTCGAACCTGCCGGGCCCTTCGCCATCGCGACCCAGCTGCCAGAGCACGTTGACCACCCCTTGCTGAGACAGGGCCCAGCCACCCATCTCCTTCGGCCAGACCGTCAGGGCCTCGCGATAGGCCGCCAGGGCCTCCTCGAACCGCGCGTTGCTGCGCTCGCGGGTCGCGAGCTCGGACAAGGCATTGCCCAGGTTGGTATGGCTGGTGGCCCAGCGCAACGGCACATTCTGCTTGTCGATGGCGCTGATCGCCTCGCGATATTCGGCAACCGCCTCGACCAGCCATCGGCTGTCGCCCAGCCGCCCGAGGTCCAGCAGCGTGCCTGCCAGGTTATATTTGGTTGCCGACCAGTCGACCGGCCCGCGTTCGCGCGTCTTGACCGTCAGCGCCGCCCGATAGGCCCGAACCGCCGCCTCATGGCGGTCAGCCGACTTCTCGCGCCGGCCGGCCTCCGACAAGGCATTGCCGAGGTTCGACTGGAGCGCGGCCCATTCACCGGGCCACTGCTCGCGGGTCAGCACCGTCAGTGTCTCCTGGTAGGTGGCAATCGCCCGGTCGAGCCAGACCCTGGCCGGGCTCGCCAAGGCGATCGTCAGATAGGCATTGCCCAGATTGGCATAGGTTCGGGCCCAGACGACCGGGTTGCGGTCCCGCGTCCTGACCGTCAGGGCGCCCTCGTAGGCGGCGACGGCGTGCTGCGCCACGGTCGATCCGCCGACGCGAGCGCTGACGTGGAGCAGGCAATTGCCGAGCCCTTCGAGCACCGACGCCCATTCGTCCGGAGCCGTCTCCCGGGGGATCGTTTCGAGGGCCTGCCGATAGGCCTGGACGGCCTGGCTCAGCCAGTCGCCGTCGGTCTCGCGCTCGCCCAGGCGATCCAGCGAATTGGCGAGGCCCAGCATGGCGCGGCCATAGTCCAGTGGTGCGGTGTCGCGCGGACGCAAGGCCGCGGCCGCCTTCCAGAGCGCGATCGCCTCTTCCAGCGCCGGCTTGTCGCCGAAGTCTCCGCCCTGCCCGTCCAGCGCATCGGCCTGCCGGCGGATGTAATCGGCGGAACGCCCGGCGTCGAAAGCGACCAGCCTGGCCGCCTCGGCAAAGGCTGCCGCGGCGGCACGATAGTCCAGCCGCAAGAGCTCGATCCTCGCCTCTTCCGAGAGCAATTCAGCCTCTCGCACGGCGCTGTCCTGGCGGATTTCCGTCAGGCGCTTGCGCGCCGCGCGCAGCAGGTCGCGGGCGCCCGCCAGGTCGCCCGCCTCCATGCGCGCCAGGGCCTGCGTGCGAAGGCCCTGGATTTCGGCGCTGTCGCCGGTCGCCCTTTGCAATTGCGCCCTGAGGTCGGCGTATTCGGTGGCGAATTTCTCCAGAAAGCGCGGAATGTCGTCCGGCTTGATATCGTCGCCGGCGCCGAGGCGGACGAGGTGGCGGACCAGGACTTCGCGCGGCACGCCCTTGTCGGCGGCGATGGCAGCCAGCAGGCTGTCATGGCGGGACGCCGCCACCCGCTCGGCCTCCCTCCTGGCCGCCTCGGCGCGCTCGGCCTCCACCTGGCGCTGCTGTTCCATGCGGTGGATGTCGGCCTGGCGTTGGGCTTCGATGCGGCCGAGCTCGGCCTGCCGGCGCTGTTCGACCCGCGCCGGCGCGAAGACCAGCGCATCGACGACCTTGCCGGCGCCGGCCAGAACCAGCAGAACCGCCGCAAGCCTGAACGCCCTGGGCAACAGGTTCCAGGATTGCTGTCGCGGCAGGTCGACCAGGTCGAAGCGCTCGAACTCACCGGCACCATCAGGTTCGTCGCGCCCACCCAGCCCGTCCGCCACGAAGTCGCGCGTGCGCTGATAGAGCAAGGCGTGCCGGCTGGCCGGCTTGGCGATGCTGATATGGTCGGCATCGATCGACACCGGCGGCAGGCCCGGCAAGCCGGGATCGGCGCTCGCCTCGGCGACGATGACCCCGAACTCGGTCAGTTGCGTCTCGTAAAAGATGCGGTAGGCGATCTGCCGTCCGGGATCGGCGGCAAAGCCCCGGAAATCGACATTGAGCTTGCGCAAAACCGGATCATTCTCGATCAGGCCGCGCACCACCGCGGTCGGCCAGAGGAAGAAGCGCAGGCGAACGAGCCAGCCGGCCTGCCGCGAACCACTATGCGGCGTGGCGATGAACACGACCTGGCGCACCCGGGCGAGCAGTGCCGCGGCCTCCGGACGGCGTCCGGCCTGCTGTTGCAGGTCGAGGATCACCTGCTTGACCAGAAGGCCGCCCAGGCTGTGGCAGACGAAGATGAGCGGCGATCGGCTGAGCGCGGCCTCGCCGAGCAGCGCCTCCAGCACATTCACCGCGCGATCCTGCAGCGCCATGCCGGTGCCGAGCCAATTGGTCGCCGGCGCCTCATAGCTCAGCGTATAGGCATTCAGCCCGACGACATCTTCGGCCAGCCAGCGCGGCCACAGCGACTTGGCCAATTCGCCGGCCGACCAGGTGCGATAGGCATTGCCCATGAGGCCATGAACGAAGACGATATTGCCGCGCGCCTGGCCCGACCAGCCGGCGAGCTTGATCAATTGCGACATTGCGGCCCTCTTCCGCAGTGTTTCATCAGCAATTGATAGTAAATGAAAGCCGGATACAACCATCGAAAACTCTGGACTCGACGGCCCGACCCGATCGACCGGCCCTCTCGGTAGGGAAAGCGCGATCGCTCCGGTGCTTCAACGAAACCGTATGGCCAGCATACGTCCTTGCATGATGCGCCCTGGCCCCATCTCCTGTTGAGTACCGTGCTGGCGTGCAACCCGCGCCGCAGGACGGATCAGCATGGGCATGGACAGGCTTCCCCGCGCCACGCGGGTTTTCGCGCTTGTAACGGCGACCGACTGGCCGGCCGTGGCGCTGGTGGTGGCGGTGAGCGTGGTGGCGGCGCTGCAGGTGGGCAAGGCGGCGATCGCCCTGCCGCAATTGCAGGCCGATCTCGGCCTGACGCTGGCCGAAGGCGGCTGGGTGATGGCGGTGTTCGCGCTGATCGGCGTCGCCGGCGGCATTCCGGTCGGCGCGCTCACCGGCCGCTTCGGCGACCGGGCGCTGATCCTCAACGGCCTGTTCGCGCTCGCGCTCGGCAGCCTTGCCGGCGCCTTTGCCGGCGGGCTCTGGCCGCTGGTCTTGAGCCGCATCGTCGAGGGTTTCGGTTTCCTCTTGATCGCGGTGCCGGCGCCGGTGCTGCTCGGCCGCGTCGCCGCGCCGCAAGACCGCGATCTCGCCTTCGGCATCTGGAGCACCTTCATGGCCGCCGGCATCGCGATCGCGCTGATCGCCGGGCCGGCCTTTTCGAGCTGGCAGAACCTGTGGCTCGCCAATGGCGCACTGGCGCTCGCCGCGGCGGTCGTCTTCGCCATCGTCATCAGGCCCGGCCCGGTCTCGGCCGAGCCCTTGTCGTTCGCCCGCACCGCGCGCGACACCGGCGCCACCATCGCGGCCGGCGGGCCCGGCCTGCTGGCGCTCGCCTTCGCCGCCTATAACCTGCAATATTTCGCCGCCGTCGGTTTCCTGCCGATCCTGCTGACCGAGCGTCTGGGCGTGTCGATATCAGCCGCCGGCGGCTTGAGCGCGCTCGCCATCGGCGCCAATGTCATCGGCAATCTCTTAAGCGGCCCGTTGATCGCCCGTGGCGTGCCGCGCTGGGTGCTGGTGGCGGCAGCCAGCGGCGTGATGGGCCTGACCGGCCTGTTCATCTTCCTCGAAACCACCCCGCCCTTGCTGGTCTTCCTGCTGTTCGTCATCTTCTCCGCGGTCGGCGGCCTGTTGCCGCCCACCGTGCTCGGCGGCGCGCCGGCGCTCGCGCCCTTGCCAACGCTTGCGCCGATCTCGGTCGGCCTGGTCATCCAGGGCAACAATCTCGGCCAGGTGCTCGGCCCGGTCCTGGTCGGCGGCGTGGTCGCAAGCTTCGGCTGGTCTGCCGCGGCCGTGCCGGTGGCGCTGGCCGGGGTGATGGGGGTTGGGATCGGCTGGGCGCTGAGGGGACGGGGTAAATGACGACGGATAGCCACGATCTCGATGCCACAATCCCTTCAGGGAAAGAGATCCTCCGACGACGCCTGAGTGGTCAGAATTGTGGACGTGACCAGGCCACCAGTTCGCGAGACTCGCTTGTCGTGCAAAAAATCGGGCGTCATCGTTGAACGACCGAGTTGGCCCCATAGGCGCGCCGCAGCAAATCCCGCCTTGGCGGATCAAAAGTCCGCGAGTCGAGTTCTAAGCCGACATGCCATGGCGCGTGACCTGGATACGATTGTACTCATCGTGGGCGCGTTGTGCTGTGCGTGGGTGGCTCGCAATTGGGTTTTGTCCCCATTGTCACTGCAGACCCAACCGCCGCAGTTCCTCGGAGGGATTGAGCGGCATGCGGGGGGGAGCGGTCTGCCACATGAGCTTCACTTCATCGGGGGACAGGCCGTAAGCCGCGTTGACGAGGTCGGCCAGTCGGCGTTCGAGGGCGAGGATTTCGTCGGCCGCGGCTCGTGCCGGGGCGACGGTGTCGATCCATTCCCCGCGAAGGCGTGCGACATCAGCGGCCGAGAGCTTCTGCCGCTTCGGCAAAGCGGCGCGAACGACGGCTACGAAAGCATCGGCGTCAAGGCGATGCGCCTCGGCAAGCTGTCGCCCGGGCCTGTCAAGACCGAATTCGACGCGAAGCCAGTCCATGAGAGCTGTTGCCGGCTCGCGCTTCTTTGGCATAAGCGTCAATATTTGCGCTACGTAGTCTTCTGCTGTAGCAGCGCAATCATAATTAACTTGCGCAATTGGCAGACTCTCCATTTTGACACCCACGGGCGTAAGTGCCTCATCCTTCATATGAGGAAGGTAACGCCAATTGTGCCACCACATTAGCGGAGAATTCAGCGCAGCGAGTAGATACTGATCTCGCTTGGCAATCAGAAACGTTTTATTATTTCCAAACAATCCGGTCGAATCATAGGCGTAAAGTGGGGAATATTGAATTTCTTGATATATGATTTTATGCTTTTCGAATTCTAAATAATACTCGATAGAGTCTTGTATTTCAAACCACTTGTAAGAGCCATCCTTACGACCTGGCCACTCCTCACCAGGAATTGTCGGCTTCCAGTTAACAGGCTTTGGTTCAAGTTGCGGTCGATAACACTCCAGGTGCTGCTTTATGCTCGGAAACTTGGAAATGTCGATACCTCGACGAGCAAAGATCATCCATAAACCATCCCATGACGCGGACCAGCGCTCAATGTCTTGTCCGCGCAAATAGGGCTTGATGATGTCGGCACATTTCGGATCGTCACGTACAAGCTGATCGCGTGTCGCGGTGTTAATCAGAAACGCCTCGTTGAAACCAGTCAGCACGCCGCGGTAGGGCTTCACACCCGCATACTCTGCCATTGGAACGCCGTTGCGCCGGATCTTTTCCAAGAGCGCGATCACTGCCGGCGGCTCCAGCGTCCAGCTCTCCTTCGAGAAGAGAGCGAGCGGCAGTGGATAGCTCGCCTCAGCAACCGCGGCCGAGAGGCCTTTCTCGGGAACGAGATCACGTGGGATGACACAGATCTGGGCAGTCGGAGCCGGCGTGTTGCCGGCATCGGACACGGGGAACGCGGCCGACAGCACCGGCTTGCGCACGACCACGACACTCGGAAACACATCCGCGTCGGGAAAGAAGTGCTTGGCATGGCCGAAGTCTGCGACGAATTCGAGCTTGGCGCGCGCGGGATCCGTGAAGAGATCGCGCAAGGCTTCAGCGTAACCGGCCTTCAGCCACTTGTTGGTGACGACATAACTCATACGGCCCCCGGGGCGAAGGAGCCGGAGGCCCTGTTCGTAAAAATAGACGTAGATGTCGGCCATGCCGTCGTAGGCTCGGTATGCCTTCTTTAAGGCTGGCTTGGTTTCACCGAGAAGTTCCTGGCGAACATAGGGCGGGTTGCCGATGACTGCGTCGAAGCCGCCAGCGGGCTGAGTCGACAGGAGGTTTGACCAAACGTTAGGAAAGCCTATCTCCCAGTGGAAGAAGCGATGCTGGGCGGCAATGGTACGCATTTCGGTGACCAAGTCGTCGGCGATGACGCGTCGGCGGGCATTGACGCCCATGTTATCGAACAGCTCCGGCTTCCGGCCCTTCCTTTCCTCCTTTTCGAGAAGCGAGAACTGCCTCGCAGTGTCCTTCGGCGTGATGCGGGTCTCACCGGTCGCGATACGGATTGGGTCGCCGAAGGTCCCGTCAAGGGCGAGCCGTAAACCAGCTGCGCGCTCGAAGCTTGCCGGTCGGTGGCCGCCTTCTTGATCACCTTCTCGGACTTGTTCGCCTCAATTAGGTGTTCGATCGGTTCGGGCTCCTTCCGGGGCGCTGCATCAAGCACGCCCATCAGCGTCTCGGCCGTCATGAGCGAGAAGAAGCTTGCAACCGGGTCGGTTGCCTCAGCGACGATTCGGAACTTCGACTTCGATTCCGTCACCTCGGCGATGTCATTATCGGTCGTGCCCTCGATTTGAGCCATGACCTTACTGACCTGCTCGACACGTGTGATCAGCCCATTCGAAAAGAGGGCGCCCAATCCCTCAAGCTTGTCCACCATCGGCCGCGCCCAAGCGCCGACGACACTGTCGCCACATCGTAGGTGATGGTCGAGGAACGAGAGAGGAGCTCCGACTGTGAAGGAATGGAGCCAAAGAGCCACCTTTGCGAGCTCCACGGCCATCGGATTCTTGTCGACGCCATAGACAACCCGTTTCAGCACCATGCGGCGGACGATATGGCGATCGTCAAGCTGCGCTTCGACGATCGGCCATTTGTGCGATTTGGCTTCGCCCAGAATCTTTGTTCGGATCGCGTCGATCCGGCCGGCCAATGGAGAAACGTAATCGGCGAAAGTGACGATCGCTGCCGCTTCAGCCATCGCGGCCAGAACGCTGTCCGCGAGCCAGTCGACGAGGCTGACCAAGAAATGGCCCGAGCCCATCGCGGGGTCACAGACTTTCAGATCGAGCAAGCGCGATGCAGGATCAAGATCCGTGAGTTCGTCGAGACGGCTACGGATTGGACGAGCGTCATGAGCTGCAGCGGCGGCTTTCTCGCGGAAACAGGAAAGACGCTCGTCGACCAGCGGGCCGACCGCGCGTTCTATGATCAGGCCAACCAGTTCCTCGGGCGTGTAATAGGATCCCGATGTTTTCCGGCCGGACGCGTCGGCGGCAATGCCCACGGTGCCGTCGTCATTCAGGCGAAGTCCGTGTTCGAGAATCTGCTCGTAGACCGAGCCGAGCTGCTGCACCGACAAGTCACGGTAGTTGATGTATTTGGGTGGTCGAGCGGACTTCGGATCGTGTTCGTGCGACAATCGAAAGACAACGTCAGCAACGACGGCGTCGTTAAGAGCAACTCGCTCCAAGATCGGCGCAGCGTCCTTGTCGAAAAGGCCACCGTTGTAAGGCGGAATGCCGAGATCGTCGTCACCCTCTGCAATGGCTCGAAAGATCGATTGCAGACGCGGCCAATATGTCTTGGCTGAGGCCGGAAAAGGCTTGCGTGCGCTCTTGCGCTCAGCCACTTCCTGGCGAACCCGCGTCAGACAATAGTCGGCATAGAGACCGGACTCATCGGGAAGCAGATTGCGATCTTCAGCGTAGAGCACGAAAAGGATCCGATAGAGCAGGATCAGTGCTGCTTGGCGGACTTCGTTGAGATAGGCCGATCCGAAAGCTTTGTCTCGCTGCGGATCGGATTTGGCGAGGGCGTCGGCGAGAAGGGGAAACACCTCGTCGAAGACTTTGTCTGCAAGGTCGCGAGCGACTCGCGTTTCCCATTTCCGTCCTTCTTGGAGCGCGATTTGATGGAAGGTAAGCCTGCCGTCTTGCGGCACGAACGCATCGCGACCAAAGATCACCACGAAAAGCTTGAAGAGATGCTCTCGCAAAGCCTCGATTTCAGCCGGAGTCCGGCCTCGGACATCGATCAAGTCAAGCCCGCACCCGGGCAGGTCAAGGACCTTGCCAAGGTCGATTTCAAGAAAATCTTCCGAGACCGACAGTGCACCCTGATGGTAGAGTCTCCAGTGTCGACCGTTGGTCAGGATACCCCATCGTAGCTTGCCACTCGTGATATCGTCTGCTCGACGCAAATAGCGTAACATCTGCGTCGAGGGTACGCCCTCGTGGGACTTTGCGCCTTTCTCCTCACGGTCGAGGACGCGGTTCCACTTCTTCGATTCAACCAGACAGATGCCATGGCGGAACCGCAGCCAGCTGTCGAGTTCGCGTCTACCGTTCGCGAATGCGGTCTCATCCGCGAAAAGAAGCCCGTCCGGAACATCGCTCCGGCCCTTCTTCGAAGCGCTCTGCTGGACCAGCACCAGATCACCCCAGCCGATCGTCGACAGAAGCGGGTAGATCAGATCCTTCTCAGTAACCGCCTCATTCGGGCTTTTGGTCGACGTGATTTTCGCGAAGAGCGACACAGCCATGTCTTTAAGCCGGCGCAGCTCTGCATCATCTATTTGCTGCCAGGCAGCTTGTCCTTTGATGCCCTCTTCAAGGAAATCTCGCGTAAAAAGGCCACCTTGAATCAACGCCCCACCCCAATACTTGCGCCGGGGTCGCTGACCCCTGAGTCGCGCACAAGTTTTTTACATTCCTTCGCCGCGACGGTTAGTTCAAGCTCCAACAGCACCGAAGGGCTTAAGGGCTGATCCAAGTGAGCGGCAAACCGGCCAAGCCGGTACAGCAGGAGACGGTCGGCCCCTCCTCGGCAAGCGAGACCTCGTTGCAGGGGGCGTCGAGGCGCGCTCGGTACCGGACAGCATCGCCCCCCTCAATCATCCAGCACCTGGCAGAACCTAAAATTCTCGCCGTCCAGCGTCAGGGTCCGGCGCGACAGCACCCGGATCACCCGCTTGACGGTGGGGCCATCCCCTGGCGTTGCGGTTTCGCCGACGTCCTCGCCCTCGCGGCAGGTGGCCTCGAAAGTATTGGCCCGGCCGGCGGCGGGCTGCACCGTGCAGGCCATGCGGTTGGTGGAAATGCCGCGGGCGTCGATGCGGAAGACCTCGGTTTCCGCCTGCTCGTTGCCGCAGCGCACATCGGCGGGCAGGTAGAGGCCCGGCTCCAGCGGCAGCGTCGTGGCGGCCATGGCCGCGCCGGCCAAGGCCAGCCCGAAGGCGCTGAGCGCCAGGCGCGACACCAGGCGCCGGCCGGTCGATCTTGCTGAGGGCTTTTCGACTATCTTGCCGACTGTCTTGCCGATCATGAGCGGCCTCCTGCAATGCGGAAAAGCGGCGAACCTTGCCACTCGGGGCCGGCCCGTCAAGGCCAGATACGCAGGGCGGCCGCGCCCCGACCTGTGGCCATTGCGACACAAGCGGCCGGTCCTCGCCAGCATCTTGGTTCGAACCTTTCCCTGCCACGGAACCGCCACGCCTTCTCCGCGTTGTCCGCACATTCCGGGTGGCTCATCGGCCCTGTCGCAATGCGACACGGGTCGGTTCCGGCCCTCGGGAAACAGGCCCTGCCAGCCGCCTATCGCCACAAGCGGATGGCCCGTTCGAGTGACAGAAGGGAACGACCCATGAAGAAGCTTCTCCTCGCAGGCACCGCTCTGGCCGCCCTGGCATCGGGCGCGCAGGCCGCCGACCTCGGCCCGCGCCGCGTCGAAGTGCCCTCCGCGATCATCGCGCCTGTCTTCACCTGGACCGGCTTCTATGTCGGCGCCCATGTCGGCTGGGCTGGCGCCCGCTCGAACTACACCGACCCGTCGCTCGTGGCCTTCAGCAGCGGCCTGAGCACCAGCGGCGTGTTCGGCGGCGTCCAGGCCGGCTACAACTGGCAGATCAATCAGTTCGTCCTCGGTGTCGAGGGTGACCTGTCGGCCGCCAGCAACAGCAAGACGGTCTTCGCCGATCCGGCCGGCATCTACGCCGGTGACGCGCGTCGCTCGTCGACGCCGTTCCTCGGCTCGCTGCGCCTGCGCGCCGGCTACGCCTTCGACCGCGTCTTGATCTACGCTACCGGCGGTCTCGGCGTCGCGACCTTCAATGACCGGTATTCGTCCGTCGCCGTCCCGGCGCTCAATGTCTCGAGCAACTCCACCCGCGTCGGCTACACTCTCGGTGGCGGCGTCGAATATGCCTTCACCCCGAACTGGACTGCCAAGCTCGAATATCTCTATTACGGCTTCGGCGATCGCTCGAACGTCTTCGTTGCGGGCGATCGGGTCAGCCAGAACATCCACACCGTCAAGCTCGGCGTGAACTATCTGTTCAACACCGGCGGCGGCGGCATGTTCGGCCGCTACTGATCTCCCGCCAGGGATCGTCACGGACGGGCCGCCTTCGGGCGGCCCGTTTGCGTTTTGGGGCGAGTGGCGAGTAGCGAATGGCGAATGGGGATGATGCCGAAGCCCGGGCTGATCGGCCCTCGCCCTTGAGAGCGGCATTTTCCGGTCGCGCGGCCGTGGCCTTGCTGCTAGAAGGCCGGCGGCGCGCCCGGGCGCGGCCAAAACCCATCACAATCCGTTCCTTGGGTATCCTGAGAGCCAGGTTCGTTCGCCCATGCCCCTTTTCGCCTCGGACATGCCGGCATGAGTTATGCGGTGAAGGAGATCTTCCTCACCCTGCAGGGCGAGGGCGCGCAGGCCGGCCGCGCGGCGGTGTTCTGCCGTTTCGCCGGCTGCAACCTGTGGTCCGGCCGCGAGGCAGACCGGGCGAGCGCCCAGTGCCGGTTCTGCGACACCGATTTTGTCGGGCTCGACGGCACCAAGGGCGGCCGCTATGCCACGGCGCAGGCGCTGGCCCGGGCAATTGCCGCGGAATGGACCGGCGCGCCCGACCGGCGCTTCTGCGTGCTGACCGGCGGCGAGCCCCTGCTGCAGGTCGACGCCGCGCTGATCGGTGCTTTGCATGCTGAACGTTTCAGCATCGCGGTCGAGACCAATGGCACGATCGCCGCGCCCGAGGGGCTCGACTGGATCTGCGTCAGCCCGAAGGCCGGCACCGAATTGAAGCAACGCCACGGCCACGAACTGAAGTTGGTCTATCCGCAGCCCGCGGCCATGCCGGAGCAGTTCGCCGATCTCAGCTTCGACCATTTCTGCCTGCAGCCGATGGACGGACCGCAGCAGCAAGACAATACCGCGCTCGCCGTCGCCTATTGCCTGGCGCACCCGCAATGGCGCCTGAGCGTGCAAACCCATAAGCGGATTGGAATTCGTTAGGGGCGAGCGGCGAATAGGGCATGATGCCGCGAGCGCGGTGATCAACGATAAGAGCTCAACGAAACCAACACTCTCCCGGCGGGAGAGGGTTTGCGCGCCGCACTCGCCGCATCATGCCCCATTCGCCATTCGCCATCAGCCACTCGCTGTCTTGACACTTCCCCCGCTCCGCCCTTAAACTTAACTCTATGGTTAAGTTACACGACGCGACCCTCGACCGCACCTTTTCGGCGCTGGCCGACCCGACACGCCGGGCCTTGCTCGCCCGCCTCGACGAGACCGCCAGCCTGTCGGTGAGCGAGCTCGCCCGGCCGTTTCCGGTCTCGCTGCCGGCGATCATGAAACATCTCGACGTGCTTTCCGATGCCGGCCTGATCGCGCGGGAAAAGACCGGCCGCACGGTCGCCTGCCGGCTGACGCCCGGTCCGATGGAGGAAGCCATGGCCTGGCTTGCCCGTTACGAGCGCTTCTGGTCCGAAGGCCTCGACCGGCTCGAAGCGCTGCTCGACCAGCCACCCGAGGACCAATGATGCCGGACAAGCCGAGCCTGACATTGCGCCGCCACCTGAAAGCGCCGCCGGCCAAAGTGTGGAGCGCCTTCACCGAGCCGGCCCTGCTGATGCGCTGGTGGGGCCCGAAGGACACGGTCACCTCGGCGGCCGAACTCGACGCCCGGGTCGGCGGTCGCTTCCTGGTGATCAGCCACACGCCCGATGGCGAGGAGCACCAGGTCGGCGGCGTCTATCGCGAGGTCGCCTATCCGGAAAAGCTGGTCTTTTCCTGGGCCTGGCGCTCGACGCCCGAGCGGGAATCGCTGGTCACGGTCAAGCTCTCGCCCGACGGCACCGGCACCTTGCTCACCCTCACCCACG
The DNA here is from genome assembly GCF_005144885.1 of Phreatobacter stygius. Classification (NCBI taxonomy): domain Bacteria; kingdom Pseudomonadati; phylum Pseudomonadota; class Alphaproteobacteria; order Hyphomicrobiales; family Phreatobacteraceae; genus Phreatobacter; species Phreatobacter stygius. Next base: position 5,318,749 of record NZ_CP039690.1, on the reverse strand, counting down.
AACAGTTCTTCGACGAGGCCGCGCGCGACCGGCACCAGGGCGGCTGGGGCGAGGCGCTCGACCGGATGGAAAGGCTGTTTGGCGAGTAGCGAATAGCAAGTGGCGAATAGCGAGTGGCGAATGGGGCATGATGCGAAACGCCGCGTGATCGATGCTCTGCCTTCGTGTGGTCGGTCTATCGCCCGCTTCGCGCATGCCCCATTCGCCATTCGCCCGTTCGCTACTCGCCATTCGCCGCACCCTTTCTCGCAAATTTTTCTGTGAATTGCGCGGAATGAGACGACAGGCCGTCATGGCTGTGTCACCCCTTGGTGGAATCGGCCGCGCGCCGTGCCCGTGCCTCGAGGGCCCGCCATGCAGAGACAGGACGCGACGCCGCGTGACGACGGCGACCTGATCGACCGGATCTATGAGGCGGCCGCCGTGCCCGAGTTCTGGCCCGGCGTGCTGGACGCACTGGCCGCACATGCCGATTGCCGCGCCGCGGTGCTGATCTCGACCGACGGCACCGAGGTCGCCAACTGGATCGGCAACCCGACGATCGTCGAGGCCATGGACATCTATGTGCGCGACGGCTGGGGCGCGCGCAATCCGCTGTCCGATCGCGCCATCGCCCGCAGCCTGCCGGATTTTATTGGCGAATTCGACGTGTTCCACCAGCGCGAGATCGACGAGTCGCCCTTTTACCAGGAGTTCATGCGGCCGAACGGGCTGGCCTGGAGCGGCGGCACGGTCATTTCCGGTCCGACCGATACCCATGTCACCGTGTCGGTGCACCGCCCCCATGTCATGGGCCCGGTCGAGCGGGTCCATCTCGACCGGCTGACGCAGTTGCGGCCACATCTGGCGCGCGCCGCCTTTCTCGCCGCGCGGCTGCGGCTGGAACAGGCCCGCGCCGCCGTCCAGGCCCTGGCGGCGATCGGCCTGCCGGCCGCGGCGCTGTCGGTCGAGGGCCGGCTGAAGGTCGCCAACGACCTGTTCCAGGCGCTGATCCCCGAGGTTGCGCTGGACCGGCGCGAACGCCTGAAATTCGCCGACCGCGAAGCCGACAAGCTGTTCAATCAGGGGCTCGAAGCGCTCCGCCTGGGCGTTGCCGGGCTCACCTTCCCGGTGCCGGCCAGCGCCGAGGCCACGCCCATGGTGGTGCATCTGGTGCCGATCGCCGGCGCCGCCCATGACATTTTCTCGGCCACCCGCTGGCTGCTCGTCTGCGCACCGGTCGCCAAGGCCAACCGGATCGATTCCGGCGTGCTGCAGGGCCTGTTCGACCTGACCGCGGCGGAAGCCCGCGTCGCCAAGGGCCTCGCCGCCGGCGACACGCTGGACAGCCTCGCCGCCCGCCACGGCCTCGGCCGCGAGACCATTCGCAGCCAGCTGAAGGCGGTCATGGCCAAGACCGGCACCCATCGCCAGGCCGACCTGGTGCGGCTCCTGACCGGGACCGCAAGCCTGAGGCGGTAGGGGGAATGGCGAATAGCGAGTGGCGAATAGGGTTTGCGCGAAGCCTTTGGCATCATCCCCATTCGCCACTCGCCCGTTTCACATCTCGACCCCCATCAGCCCGGCCACCCGCTGCGTCGCCTTGAGCCCCGAGCCGGTGAGCACCAGCACGGTCGTCTGGTCCCGGCCGATCACGCCTGCCGCCAGCAACTGTCTGTAGGCGGCAAAAGTGCCGGCCGAGGTCGGCTCGACATAGAGCCCTTCCCGCGCCGACTGCCAGAGCGCCGCCTCGAGCGCCGCTTCCGAGACCGTGACCGTCCGCCCGCCCGAGCGGCGAAGCGCCGCGATCACTTCCTTCAGCCGCACCGGCTGGGCGATCGCCGTGCCTTCGGCAATGGTCGGGCCGATCTCGACCGGCACCGGCATGTCGACGCCGGCGACGAAGCTTGCATGGATCGGCGCGCAGCGCTCCGGCTGGACACCGAACAATCGCGGCAGCCGGTCGATCTCGCCGGAGCGCTTCAGTTCGCCGAAACCGATGTCGCAGCCGAGTACATTGCTGCCCGCGCCCAGGGGTATGATGACATTGTCCGGCGCGCGAAAGCCCAAGTCCTCCCAGAGTTCGTAGGCGAGCGTCTTGGTGCCCTGCAGGAAAAAGGCCTGCCAGTTGTGGCTGGCGTAAAAGATCGTGTCGGACTGGCGCACCGCCGCATCGGCGGTTGCCTGGCGTGGCCCCTCGACGAGTTCGACCTCGGCGCCATAGGCGCGCATCTGCACGGTCTTGCCGGGTTGCGTCGAAGCCGGCACCAGGATCTTGGCCTTCATGCCGCCGGCCGCGGCATAACCGGCAATGGCCGCGCCGCCATTGCCGGAACTGTCCTCCAGTACGGCATCGATGCCCTGCTGGCGCAGCACCGAGAGCATGACCGAAGCACCGCGGTCCTTGAAACTGCCCGTCGGCATCACCCATTCGAGCTTGCAGAACACGCCGGCGCCGTCGACCTTGCGCTCGACCAGCGGCGTGCAGCCCTCGCCCAGGCTGATCGGTTCGGCGACGTGCAGCGGCAGGCTCTTGGCGTAACGCCAGAGCGAACGGTTGGAGCGGTCGATATCGCCGCGCCGGATGCCGGCAAGCGGCGTGATCATCAAGGGCCGGCCCGAGGCCGAACGCCAGACCGGCCGGTCGAGCGGCAGGTGCTCAGCCGTGTCCATGTCGAGATAGGCTGATGTCGCCGGCAGGTCGTTGCCTTGATCGTTCACGCTCGGAACTCCCTCGTGCCGCGGGCCCTGCGAAAGCCCGGGCAGCGCAGATGCCAATATCCGGAGCCGAGATTCGGCCTCGGGGATTGCCGCGAGGTTATGCGATTTCGCCATTGGCCGTGAGGGCCGGCGCCTTGCGCGGTGCCGGGACGCACCAAAAAATGCGCCGGCCCGCTGAGCATGGCGACGGCATGGTTTTGCGCACGGCTATCGATGGCGCCATGCGGCTGCAATCATTGACTTGTCGCCCTGCCCTCCAGAGTATCGGCCAAGAACTGCTCACCCAAAAACAAGAGCAGAGGCCGATCAATAAAAACGAACAGGGAGGAATGCCATATGCCAATACCTCACATTGTCTTGGGCGCCTTGCTCGCGAGCATGGCCCTGATCTGGCCGTCGCAACCACAGGCCCAGACCTATCCGTCGCAGATGATCCGCATCATCGTGCCGGCAACACCCGGCGGCGCAATCGACGTCATCGCCCGGCGTGTCGCCGACAAGCTGCAGATCTTCATGGGCCAGGCGGTGGTGGTGGAGAACCGGCCGGGCGCCTCCAACAATCTGGGCACCGACGTGGTCGCCAAGAGCGCGCCCGACGGCCATACGCTGGTCATCGTCGCCTCCAGCCACGCCACCAACAAGCATCTGTTCCGGCAGTTGCCTTATGACCCGATCGCCGATTTCGAACCTGTCGTGTTCACCCATGTGGTGCCGCTGGTACTGGCCATTCACCCCTCGGTGCCGGCCACCACGGTTCCCGAGCTGATCGCCTGGATCAAGGCCAATCCGACCACCGCCACCTTCGCCTCGTCGGGCAAGGGCAGTTCGCTGCACATGGCGGCCGAGCTGTTCAAGTCGATGACCGGAACCACCATGCTGCACGTGCCCTATCGCGGCAGCACGGCCGCCCATAGCGACCTCCTGGTCGGCCGCACCCAGATCATCTTCGACACGATCACCGCCATCCTGCCGCACGTCCAGTCGGGCGGCGTCCGGGCGCTCGCGGTGACCACCACCAGCCGCTCGCCGTCGCTGCCGGCCATCCCGACGCTCGCCGAGACCGGCCTTGCCGGTTACGACGCCAATACCTGGGGCGGCATCCTGGCGCCGGCCGGCACGCCGCGCGAGATCGTCGCGCGGCTGAACCGCGAGATCAATGCCGCGCTCGAGGCCCCCGACGTGCGGATGGCCTTGACCACGCTCGGCATCGAGATCCAGGGCGGCCCACCCGAGCGCTTCGCCGCCTATATCCGCCAGGAGGTGGAGAAATGGGGCCGGGTGGTGAGCGCCGCCGGCATCACGCCGGATTGAGGGTGGCGCAGGGTGGCCCTCATGCCGGCCTCGAATGGAAAGACGCCAACGAACCCTCTCCGTCCAAGGGAGAAGGTTCGTGCGCATCCCCACTCGCCATTCGCCACGCGCCATTCGCCCGGTCCGCGCCTTAAAAATTTTCTCCCGCAGCCCCATCCGGCCCCGCTTGACTCATACTTACAAGCAGGTCAGTCTGAATGTATCAGCCGTGACGGCAGCTGCCGGCCCTGCGGATTTTCCCGACATTTGAAACGACCTCGTGCGCCCCCGCGCGAGGCAGGATGAGCCACCTCATGAGGGCATCCGACGACCCCCTGCGTCTTGCCGAAGCCACGGCCGGCCCGGCTTCGGGCACGGCCACCCTGCCCGCCGCTTCGGCGCCGATCCTGGCCAGCGCCGGCCGCATCGCCTTCCGGCTCGCCGTGATCGCGGCCTACGCCCTGATTTTCGCGCCGGTCGTGCTGGTGGTGATCACCTCGTTCTTCGCTGACGAGATCGTCTCCTTCCCGCCGAGCGGGCTGACCTTCCAATGGTATGTCAATGCCTGGTCGAAACGGGAATTCGCCCGTGGCTTCGAGACCAGCCTGAAGGTGGCGCTCGCCGCGACGATCATCGGCGTGCCGCTCGGCACGGCAGCCGCGCTCGCCCTGGTGCGCTCCAGCCTGCCCGGCAAGCCGGCGATCAACAGCCTGCTGCTCGGCCCGCTCGCCATGCCCGGCGTGGTGGCGGGCGCGGCGCTCTACATGTTCTACCTGAAGCTCGAAAACGCCCTCGACCACGACGTCAACGCCACCATTGTCGGCCTGGTCGCGGCCCATGTGCTGTTGACCATTCCCTGGACGGTGCGGCTCGCCACCGCCAGCCTGCAGGGCCTCGACCGGGCGCCGGAAGAAGCCGCCGCCAATCTCGGCGCCAGCCCTTTCGTGGTGTTCACCCGCATCACCTTGCCGATGCTCAGGCCGGGCATCGTGGCGGCCTCGATCTTTTCCTTCATCGCCAGTTTCGAGAATCTCGAGATCACCTTGCTGCTGGTCGGCCCGGGGCTGACCACGCTGCCGGTGGCGATGCTCAACTATCTGGAATTCCGCATGGATCCGACACTGGCAGCGGTCGCGACCGTCCAGATCGTGCTGATCGGCGCCCTCATGCTGATCACCGACCGGTTCGTGAAGCTGTCCAGGGTTCTCTAGGTTTCAAGGACGCACGATGGGCAATCTCAGGCTCGAACAGCTCTCCAAGCGCTACAACGAGGCGCTCGCCGTCGCCGGCGTCGACCTCGATGTGGCCGAGGGCGAGCTGGTGGCGCTGCTCGGGCCGTCGGGCTGCGGCAAGACCACGACGCTGCGCATGGTGGCGGGTTTCATCAAACCCACCGCCGGCCGGGTGATCATCGGCGGCGAGGACGTGACGGCCAAGCCGCCGCATGCCCGCGACACCGGCATGGTGTTCCAGTCCTATGCCCTGTTCCCGCATATGACGGTGGCCGAAAACATCTCCTTCGGCCTGGAAATGCGCAAGGTCGGCCAGGCCGAACGCGACACGCGCATTGCCGAGGTGCTGCGCATGGTGCGGCTCGATCACCTGAGCCAGCGGCTGCCCCGCGAGCTTTCCGGCGGCCAGCAGCAGCGCGTGGCGCTGGCCCGCGCGCTGGTCATCAACCCCGCCGTCTTCCTGCTCGACGAGCCCTTGTCCAATCTCGACGCCAAACTGCGTGGCGAGGTGCGGCTCGAAATCCGCAACCTGCAGCAGCGGCTCGGCCTGACCACCCTGATCGTCACCCACGACCAGGAGGAGGCGCTGACCATGGCCGACCGGCTCGTCGTGATGGACCGCGGCCGGGTGCGCCAGATCGGCACGGCGGAAGACCTCTACGAACGCCCGGCCGATGCCTTCGTCGCCGGCTTCGTCGGCCGCTGCAACCTGATCGAGGGCGCGGTCGAGGCCGACGGCCAGTTCCGTGCCGGCTCCGGCGTGCTCATCCCCTGCGCCACCGATACGGCGAAAACGGCGGCCGGAACGATAGCGCTCCGCCCCGAACGGATCCTGCTCCAGGCCGGCAGTCGGCCCGACCAGCAGTCCGGCGTGCCGGCGCGCCTTTCCGCCGTGACCTATCTCGGCGCCCAGACCGAATATCACCTCGACCTCGGCGGCCTCAGCCTGCTCGCCGTCCAGGCGACGCCGGCCGGCGACGACCCCTTGAAAGGCCTGCGCCCGGGCGAACCGGTGACGGTGAGCTGGGACCAGGCCGCCGCCCGCATCCTGCCGCCGACCGACGACATCCACCACCAAGATCTGCACCGCCAAGATCTGCACCAAGGAGCCTGATCATGAGCCTGACCCGTCGCGATACATTGATGGGCGCCGGTGCGCTCGCAGCCTATACCGCCGGCCTGCCCGGCCTGGCCGAGGCCCAAGCCAACCAGGCGATCATCGGCACCTGGGGCGGCGATTATGGCGAGCTGCTGCGCCAGATGATCGACACCCCGCTGATGAAGCCGCAAGGCGTCGAGATCCTGCAGGACCTCGCCAATGCCGACCCGCGCAAGACCAAGCTGATCGCCGAACGGCAAAGCCGGCGCGGCGCCATGGACGTCGCCTGCCTGTCCGACAGCGACATGTACCTGATCGCCCAGCAGGGCGTGTTCGACGAGGTGCCGCTCGACAAGGTGAAGGGGGCGAGCGCGATCATCCCGGCGCTGCGCAAGAGCTACGCCATCCCGCACATCTATTCCTACCGGGTGATCCTCTACAATCCGAACAAGGTGCCGGTGCCGCCGAAGTCCTACGCCGACCTGTTCGATCCGAAATGGCGCGGCCGGGTCGGGCTTTCGGACATTCTCTACCTCGCCAATACCGAATCCGCGGCGCTGGCCGGCGGCGGCAGCGTGTCGAACTACGAGCCGGCCCAGAAGAAGCTGATGGAATGGCGCTCGCTCGACGTGAAGCTCTATCCGTCCAACGAGGCGCTGGCCGCGGCGCTGAAGGCCGAGGAGGTCTGGCTCACCGTCATGTGGATGGCGCGCGGCTTCATGTGGCAGAAGGCCGGCATTCCCTTGAAGCACGTGGTGCCGGCGGAAGGCGCGACCACCATCGTGTTCGAGGCGGGCGTGCCGAAAAACGCCCGCAACAAGGACAATGCCTGGCGCTACCTCGATGCCATGCTGGATCCCAAGGCGCAGGCCGGTTTCGCCGACCGCATGGGCTATGTGCCGACGGTCACCACCGCCACGCTGCCGCCGGAACTTGCCCAGCAGCTGGCGCTGTCGGACGCCGAACGCGCCCGGCTGCTGACGCCCGACTTCGCCTATGTCACGCGTAGCCAGAGCCAGATCCTGGATTTCTGGAACAAGCAGTTCAAAGGCTGAAAGCGAATGACGAATAGCGAATAGCGAATGGGGCTGCCCCGCATTCGAGGCTCGCGTGAGATGCCCGCAGAGCCAACCACCAGGGACGACCGACCGATGTGCCGAACAGCCTCCATTCGCCATCAGCCATTCGCCATTCGCCGGTGACATGATGGCCCTTCTCATCCTGCCCGCGGGTCTTCTGGTCCTGGCGCTGCTGGCGGCGCCGATGGCCATTCTGTTCCGCATCTCGCTCAACCGCTTCAGCCCGACCGAGCTGATGGTGGAGGCGCTGACGCTGGACAATTACGCCCAGGCGTTTCGCGATCCGTACTACCAGAACGTGCTCAGCTCGACACTTCTGATGGCCTTCGCCTGCACGCTGATCGCCTTGATCATCGGCTTTCCCGCGGCCTATTCGCTCGCCCGCATGCAGAGCCGGTGGAAGAGCGTCGTCACCATCCTGACGCTGTTTCCGCTGTTCGTCGGCAATGTCATCCGCTCGGCCGGCTGGCTCGCCCTGCTCGGCACCGACGGCGCGATCAATGCCACGCTGAAGGGCACCGGCATCATCTCGTCGTCGTTCCAGATGATGTACACGACCGGCGCGGTGGTGGTCGGCATCGTGGCGGTGGTGCTGCCCTACATGATCCTGACGCTCGCGGCGGTCATCGAAGGCATTCCGCGCCAGACCGAAGAGGCGGCGGCCAATCTCGGCGCCCGGCCGGTAACCGTGTTCCGCCGGGTGGTGCTGCCGCTCGCCATGCCCGGCGTCGCCGCCGGCTCGGTGCTCGTCTTCATCCTCTGCATGAATGCCTATGCGACGCCGGTGCTGCTCGGCGGGCCGCAGTTCAAGATGATGGCGCCGGCGGTCTACGACCAGTTCGTCAAGGGCAATAACTGGCCGTTCGGCGCGGCGCTCGCCTTCCTGCTGCTGATCGTGACGCTGACGCTGACCGCGGTCGGCAGCACCGTGCTCGGCCGACGCTACAGACGGTGAAGCGTGGGGAGAGGATACGTGGCCCCAAGGACCTATGAACCACCGCCCTCACCTCCCCCCGGCGGGGGGAGGTCGACCGCCCCTCGGCGGTCGGGAGAGGGGGAACTGCCCTTCTCGGTCAGGACTTCGCCTGCTGCGCATGGTGCCTGCCCGGAGAGCACCAGCTCCCCTCTCCCGGCCTTCGGCCGCCCCCCCCCGCCGGGGGGGTGAAGGGCGGAGCCCTTCATCGTCCGCTGCGTCCTTCTACGGCCCTTAATCCCAACTCGTTGAGGCTCTCCCATGGCTTTTCTCGGCACCGCCGTCCGCGATTACCGCTACGGCCTGATGCGCGACATGATGGATCGCGAAGGTTATGACGCGCTCGCCTTCACCCAGGGCGACTTCTTCCAGTTCGTCACCAATTTCGCCACCGACGTGCAGCCCTGGGAACGGCCGATCGTCTGCGTGGTGCCGCGCAATGGCGAGCCCTTCGCCATTCTCAACGAGCTCTCGACCAATCACTGGCGCTTCACGCTGGAAGCCCAGCACCTGTGGGTCACCGATGCCAGCTTCTATGCCGAGCATCCGCGCATCGGCGCGCGCCTGCCGCTCGCCAGCCAGTGGGCCGAGGTCGTCGCGGCCAAGCTGAAGGAAACGGGCCTTGACCGTACGCGCATCGGCGTCGATGCCGGTGGCGGCGCCTTCGGCAAAGTGGCCAGCCTCCTGCCGCACCTGAAGATCGAGGCGGCGACCGCCGAATGCCGCCGGCTGCGCTGGGTCAAGCATGCCGAAGAGATTCAGCTGATGCGCGAGATCGCCGCGCTGACCGACTGGGTGCAGGACCGCTATCGCGAGAACATCCGCCCAGGCCGCCTGGTGCAGGAGCTGGACATGTCGATGGCGGCGCTGATGGCCGAGGAATCGGCCAGGCGCTTTCCCGGCGAAGCCTTGGAAATCCTGCGCTGCTGGACGCTGTCCGGGCCGCCGAGCTGCGCTCCCCATGGCGACGGCCGCTCGTCCGGCGCGCGCATCGAGGAGGGCCACGGCCTGGTCAATATCGTCATTCCGCGGGTCAACGGCCTGGTGGTCGAAAACGAACGCACCTGGTTCTGCGGCAAGCCGTCCCAGCGCCAGATCAAGCTCTATGAGGCCTCACGCGCGGCCAATGAGGCGGCCTGCGAAGCGGCCGTCACCGGCCAGCCGGTCTGCGCCATCGACGCGGCCGCCCAGGCGGTTCTGGAGCGCGAGGGTGTCGCCGAACTGATCCTGCACCGCACCGGCCACGGCATGGGCACGCTCGGCCATGAATTCCCCGAGGACATGGCCTTCAACACGCGGCCCTTGATCGCCAACGAGGTCTATTCGGCCGAACCCGGCATCTATGAATGGGGCCTCGGCGGCTTCCGCCACGACGACACGGTGGTGGTCGGCAAGACGCCCGAAATTCTCACCAAGGCGCCGAAGGACATCGCGCGCCAGACGATCAATTGAGGGGGTCGTACTGACGACGGGGCACCATCGAGGCAACCGCCCTGAATCAACCCTCTCCCAAAGGGAGAGGGTGGCGCCGTCAGGCGCCGGGTGAGGGGCGTAAGCGTCAAGAATTCGCGCTAACGCGCACACTGCTTGCTGCCTCCTCCGGAGATGGACGGCCCCTCACCCGCCCGCTGACGCGGGCACCCTCTCCCTTTGGGAGAGGGTCCAGGTGAGCTTTTTTTTTCTGAGCCGAAGCGACACAAGAACGAGGAAACGACCATGACCCAACCAATCATCAGCCGCCGGACCCTCGCGCTGGGCGCGACGCTGGCCGGCGTGGGCGCCACGTCTGCTCTGGCCCAGAACCCAGCCCCCGCGCCACCGGCCCGCGCGCCCGCGCTGCCGCACCTGATCGATGTCGCGACGGCCTCGATGGCCGAGGGTCAGCCCAATGCCAGCCTCGCCGCGCTCGACAAGGCGCTGGCGGCGGCGATCGGCCACAAGCTGTTCACCGTGCTGGTGATCAACTGGTCGAAAAACGAAAACCAGCGCTTCTACACCAACCAGCCCGGCCCCTACCCGACCGGCGGCGCCAAGCCGCTGGTCAAGGAAGGCGAGTTCTACCGGGAGGTGATCATGGCCGGACGGCCGCGCATCTGCCGGACCTATGACGACGTCAAGCGGGCCTTCTTCGACCATGAGCTGATCCGCTCGCGTGGCTGCGAGAGCGCGGTGAACTATCCGGTGCGTTGGAACGGCCGAACCATCGGCTCGCTCAACCTTCTGCACCAGGCCGAATGGTATCGCGAGGACGACATGCCGGCGCTCTCCGCCTTCGCCCAGATGACGGTCCCCGCCTTGATGGAGATCGTCAGCCGCGCGTGACGGGATGATGCAGGACTTGAAATGACCGAGCAGAAGCCGCCGAAACGCGTCAGACGCACCCAGGCCGAACGAACCGCCGCCATGCGGCTGAGGCTCGCCGACGCGGTGCTCGAGACGCTTTGCGCCGTTGGTTACGACCGGCTGTCGACCGGCCTGGTGGCGGCGCAGGCACGGGTGTCGCGCGGGGCGCTGTCGCACCATTTCCCGAGCAAGGCCGACATGCTGGTCGGTGGTTTCGACCACCTCCTGAAGCAGTGGGAGGCCGGCCGCCTGGCCTTTGTCGGCAAATATGCCACGCCGATCCCGCTCGCCGATTATCTCCGCCACCTCTGGTACGACGTCTTTTCCAAGCCGACCTATGTGGCGGCGATCGAACTGATGATGGCCGCGCGCAGCGACGCCGTGCTGCAGGACCGGCTGCGCGGCGTACTCGCCGAATGGGTCAAGAAGCGCGACGCGCTCTGGGCTCACGTCATCGGTTATGACGATGTCGGCTCGCTCGGTGCCGAGATCGGCCGGGAGAACTTCCTGCACCTCAATTTGAGTGTGCTGCGCGGCATGGCGATCCATGCCAGCTTCAACCTCGACGACACGGTGAACGACCGGCTGCTGGAGGCATGGATCAGGCTCGCCGCCGCGAGCCTGGAGGTGAAGCACGGCCAGAAGGCAAAGGCATCGGTCGCCCCACGCGGCGCGCGCGAGCAACTGAAGGCGACACCAAAAGCTCCGATCGCTCCTGTCCCGATCGGAAAAGGCGGCACCGTCAGGCGCCGGACGAGAGGCGCAAGGATTCAGAATTGACACGCGCATGACCGACACCCCCGCCCGTATCCTGCTCGTCACCGGCCCGGCCGGCATCGGCAAGTCGACGCTCGCCTGGGAGATCGGCAGCCGGCTCGCCGACATGCGGATCCCGCATGTGGCGATCGAGACCGACGAGCTCGACCGCGTGTTCCCGAAACCGTCGCGCGAAGAGCTCGAAACGCTGTCGCCCGGCACGACCGATGTCAGCGGGGTCAATCTCGCGGCGCTCTGGTCGACCTACCGGGCGCTCGGCCATACACGCCTCATCCTGTCCGGCGTCATGATGCATCTGGAGTTCGATCGCCGCTGGATCACGGCCGCCATACCCGACGCCGAGATCACCGTGCTGAGGCTGACGGCCGGCGACGCGACACTGGTCGAGCGGCTCGACAGGCGCGAGGTCGGATCCGGCAAGGACGAGCAGATCCAGCGAACACTGCGGCAGGCCCGGCGCATGGCTGCGGAGGCCCCCGGCGCTCAGCTGATCGTCGAGACCGACGGCCGGAGCGCTCGGGAGATCGCAACCGAGGTGCTGGATGCCGTGGCCTGGCTCACCGGCGAAGCGTAGCCTCGCGCAGCGGCCGGCATCGGCCTGCCACGGCTCGGCTCAGCTCAGCTCAGCTCAGCTCAGCTCAGCTCAGCGGCAGGGAAACTGTTCGGCCAGGGCCGCCAGCATGACCAGGCCGACGTCGACATCACTGCGGCGCGGCTGCCGGCGCAGGTAGGCCGCCAGGATGTCGGCATGCTGCAGGGGCGTGAAACCGACATCGCGCGGCGCGCAGAACAGCATGCGCTGGTTCGAGGCGCGCAATTGCGCATTGGCCCAGCCGAAGCCTTCGGTCAGCCCGACCAGAAAGCTGACGCTCCTGGCGTCCCGGGCGCGGAAGGAGGTGAGGAACTGGCTGGCGGTCTGGTTCGCCTCTGCCTGGCCAATGGCGCCAGCCAGCGCGAGGCAGACCAGAACGCTTGCGCCAATACGCGATATCGCGGTCGTCATGAATGGCCCCCCGGCCCATGCGCCGGGCGCTCATTGCACGGCGCGCGACCATCTCAACAGCCGGCGCCGAAAGTCAATATTCGACGGGGATCCTCGACGGCTTGTGACCGCCGGCCGTCGGGCGGCCGCGCCCGCCCCGTCCGGTCAGCCCAGTCTGGCCGACACGATCCGCTGGCTTGGTCCCCACACCACTTCGGAATCGGCGGTCTCGCGATCGACCAGATAACGGAACTGCTCGATCGGTCCGGGGCGCCCGAGATAATAACCCTGGGCCTCGTTGCAATCCTCGCGGCACAAGAACCTGAGTTCGTCGGCGGTCTCGACCCCTTCGGCCAGCACCGGCAGGTTCAGGCCCTTGGCCAAGCCGACAATGGCGCGCACGATGGTCGCCGACTGCTCGTTGGAATCGACCGAGCGGACGAAGGACTGGTCGATCTTGATCTTGTCGAACGGAAAAGCCCTGAGGTTCGATAGCGACGAATAGCCCGTGCCGAAATCGTCCATGGCGAGCTTCACGCCGAGCGCCTTGATCTGCTGCAATGTGGCAAGCGCCCGGTCGAAGTCCTTGATCAGGGCCGTTTCGGTGACCTCCAGCTCGAGCCGTTCCGGGGCGAGGCCGGTGGTCGCCAGGATCTCCTGGACGAGCTGCGGCAGGTTGCCGTTATGCAACTGCACCCGCGAGACGTTGACCGCGATGGCCAGCGGCTGGTGCCACGATGCGGCTTCCGCGCAGGCCGTGCGGAGCACCCATTCGCCAAGCTGGAGAATGACGCCGCACTCTTCGGCGACGGGAATGAAGACGCTTGGCGAAATGTCGCCCCGCGTGCCGTGCCGCCACCGAAGCAGGACCTCGAACCCCAGGATCTCCTCCGAATTGAGCCGGGTCTGCGGCTGGAAGACCAGACGAAGCTCGTCGCGCGGAATGGCGTGCCTGAGATCGTGCTCGATCTGGCGCCGTTCGCGCAGATGCGTTCCCATCGCCGCTTCGAAGAAACGAAAGATGCCCCGGCCCTCGGCTTTCGCCTCATAGAGCGCCGCGTCGGCATAACTCAGGAGCGTGCTGCGGTCGGTGGCGTCGTTCGGATAGATCGCGATGCCAATGCTGGTGCCGATCGAGATCCCCGCGGGCAAGCTGCTGTCGGGCGTGCCGAGGGCTTCGAGAATGGTCTCGGCAATGTGCCCGGCTTCCATCGGCGCGCCGAGATTGGGGGCGATAATCGCAAACTCGTCGCCGCCCAGGCGCGCCACCATCTGGTCGGCGCCGAGCACGTCCCTGACCTTCTGGGAAACGAACTGCAGCACGGCGTCGCCGGCCAGATGGCCGAACAGATCGTTGATCTCCTTGAAACGATCGAGGTCGAGAAAGATCACGGCGAAGCAGCGGCCCGATGCACCATGGGCGGCAAGCTCGAGCTCCAGCTTCCGGTTGAAACTGGTCCGGTTCGGCAAGGTCGTCAGCGAGTCGTGATGAGCCAGGAAATGGATCTGCTGCTCGGCCTTCTTGCGGTCCCGCAGGTCGCGCACCGCGATCACGCGATGAGGACGCCCGGCATAGGTGATGACATGCTGGATCAACTCCACCGGGATGGTCTCGCCGCTCAGCGCCAGCAGGTTCGCCTCCAGCGGGTGGTCCGACATGGCGGCCAGGCGCGCGAGGATCGCGGCATCGGGAAAGAAGGCGGCGAGCCTCCGGCCGATGGCGCTGCCGGCGCTGTCGTGGCCAAGCTCGCGGAAGCTCTTGTTGGCGGCGACGATCGTCTCGTCGTCGCAGACGATCAGCCCCTCGACGGCGGCATCCGCCAATTCGCGCATCCGGTTCAACATCGCGATCTCGCGGCGATTGCGCAGATCGAACGAGAGGCCGGCCAGGGCCAAGAGGATGATCGTTGCCGAGGCGAGCGCGACCGCGATCGAAAGCCATTCCGCCGGGAGCGCCAAGGGGGACACGACAACCATCGGATCGGGGATGATCGCGGCGGCCCCCATGGCGGTGAAATGATGGCTGCAGATCGCCACCGTCAGGGTGGCGGCGCCAAGGATCTTGCACTTCTGGGAATTGACGCTGAGACCGATCTGCAGGGCCAGGGCGCCAAGCGCCGCGCCGAGCACGATCGATACCAGCACCAGCACCGGATCCCATTCGATCCGGCCGGCAATCTCAAAGGCGGCCATGCCGGTATAGTGCATCGCGGCGATGCCGCCGCCGACGACAGCGCCGCCGATCAGGCGGCCATGGCCAATGCGCGACACACCGATCGCGAGACCGACACCTGTGAGCACGATGGCAGCCAGCAGCGACAGCACGGTCAAGGCGATATTGTAGCCGCTCGGCAAGCCCGGCTGGAACGCGAGCATGGCGATGAAATGGGTTGCCCAGATGCCGAAGCCGGTGGCGATCGCCGCGATCGGAAGCCAAAGCCGGTGGCGCAGCACCTGACCTTCGCTGGCGCGGACGTGATGAACCAGGCTGACCGCGGTATAGGAGGCAAGCGCGCAGACCACCGCAGCTAGCGCAACCAGCCTCAGGTCATGTTGAGTGACAAAGCAGCCATAGACCTGCAGCATGTTGCACTCCGGGTCTCCAGCCCTGACGGGCGGTCAGCACCTCAACGTTGCAAATACTTCTGAATAAATCTTAAATAGTGCAACTTCAGAAGAACTACTTTCCCTAAGGTAATAAAACGGCGATCCGGCTGCGACAACAGGCAGAATGGCACGACAACAAGGGCACGACGGTCCGTCGCGGCGGGGACGGCGGTCAAGCCGATGGCCGCCTCACGGTTTCACCTCGAGCTCGCCGTCGAGCGTCACCAGATCGAAATCGGTGACATAGGCATCCACCGTCACCTGCCAGCGGCCGGCAAAGGGCAACACCATGTCGCGCAGCTCCCAGTTGCCGTCGGCACGCCGGGTCGCCCGGCGCATGAAGGGCGCGATGCCACGCGCCGATTGGGCAAGGGTCAGCCGGACGTCCCTCGGCGCGAGCAGGCCGAAATCGGCCGACAGGAATTGCAGGTCGAAGCTGTTCGGCCCGACCGCTCCGGGCGACACCACGATGTCGACCATGCCCTTGTCCGTGTGGATATGCAGGTTGACCGGGACACGGGCGGCGGCGACGGCCGCGGTGACACGCGGCGGCGGGGTGAAGCGCCAGCCGGCGACAAGGCCGAGAATGGCCAGGACCAGCACGACTTCCGCACCGATGGAGCGGATGAGGGCCCGGGTGTTCGACGGCGCCCGCGGCAAGGCCGGGGTCAACCGGAAACGGTTGAACGCCGCAAGCGCCAGGAGCAGTGCGACCAGCACGAGCTTGGCCGTGAGCACCTGGCCATAGGCGGTGTCGATCAGCGCCGCCGGCCGGTCGAGCTGGATGACCGCGAGGCCCAAGCCGCTCAACGCCAGGACGGCAACGAGCGGGACGGCCAGGCGGGAAAACCTGGACAGCGCGGCCAGAAGTTCCGGCCCCGGGCGGCGCGCCATGAGCGCGAGCGGCAGCAGCGCGCCAGCCCAATAGGCCGCGCCGATGCCGTGCAGGAACACCGCCGAGCGCGTCAGAACCTGCGGCGGGGCATGGGCGGCATGGCCGGTTGCGGCGAGCGAAAGGCCGACGCCGATCAGGCCCGATACCGCCAGAACCCGGGCAAGCCGGTCCGACCGGCAGATCAAGGCCGCCAGGCCGGCCAGCATCGCGGCGGCGCCAAGCCCGAGCGAGGGTCCAAGCGAGGTGGCCAACGCCGCGCGCCAGGGCGCCGACGTGGCAAGATCGCCGAAGCCGAGCCCGAGGAGGTCGAGGCCCTGGACGCCGAGCGAGGCGATCGCGCTGGCCAGGCCGAGCCCGAGTGCGGCCAGCGCCGCCGGCGCCGGTTGCCGGGCCGACGCCAGAACGGCCATGAAAAAGGCGCCGCCAATGCCGGCGAACAGGCCGAGATAGACGCCGAAGCGGCTGAGCCAGATTGCCCAGCCGAGACTGGCACCGGCATCGGCGAACATGCCGTTATGCGCGCCCACGGATGTCGCGCCCGAGACCCGGCCGATCGAGAACTGCACGGCGCCACTGACCGGATGGCCGTCGGCCGAAATGATCCGGTAGCTCAGCACCTGGGTGCCGTGCGGCAGGGTCGCAGGCAATCCGACCCGGATCGTATCGTCATCGGCCGTCACCGTGATGTCGGGCCGTGACTTGCCCTCGGCATCGATCAACTGAATGACCGCCGGCGCGACCGCCTCGTTGAAGCGCAGCACCACGGTCGGCGGCGTCACGGCCAGCATGGCGCCGTCGGCCGGCTCGGCCTTGACCAGCGAGGCATGGGCGAAAGCCGCGGACGGCACGAAAAGGACCAGCATGAAGGCGAGCAGCACGCCGAGCCAATGCGACGATGCTGTCATGACCTGATCATGCCTGCGGCCTGGCCCGCTCGTCATCGCGACCGGCCCGCGGCTGCGCCGACCGCCAGCACCGCGTCGCGCCGGAAGCCTTCGAACATGGCCAGGAGCGGCGCGGTGATCTCCGGACCCGCCTCGGCCGGGGTACCAGCCTTGAACGGCGGCTCCGGCGCATATTCCGCCAGCAGCTGGACCGATCTCGCATAGGCCTCGTCGCGCATCATGGCGACCAGTTTCAGCCCGAAATCGAGCCCGGCGCTGACGCCTGCACCGGTTATCCGGTTGCGGTCGATGACGACCCGGGCGTCGACCGGTTCAGCGCCGCCGGCAGCGAGCAGGTCGCGCGCGGCCCAGTGGGACGTGGCCCTGTAACCGCTCAGCAGGCCGGCGGCCGCCAGCACCAGCGAACCGGTGCAGACGCTGGTCACATAGGTCGCGCGTGCGCCGCGATCGGCGACGAAAGACAATGTCGTCTCGTCCCTGATGGCGGCGAGCGTGCCGGTCGTGCCGCCGGGCACAAAGATCACCGTCGGATCGGCGGGCGCTTCGTCAAAGGTCATGGTTGGCACAATAGCGAATTTGGTGTCGGTCATGACCGGTTCGCGCGTCTGGCCGACAAGATGAACCTTGGCGCCCAGCGTGCAGGCGAAGGCATATTGCGGCCCGACCAGGTCGAGCGCGGTCATCTCGGGATAAACCAGCATCAGCACCTGGTCGTTGCGTTCAGCCATCTTCTGCCAGGTCATGGTCTGTCGGGTGGTCATGTCGGCTCCGTGCTCCCTTGGGCTGGTCTGGGCGAGCGGGGTGCGAGGTTCGGCGAGAACAGCGGGGCCAGCCAGCAGGGCGGCCGCCGCGAGACCGGTAAAGTCACGGCGATGCATGGATATCTCCGTCAGGCGGAGCCGGCCGCGCTGCGGCGCGGCTGGTCGGGCCTTGGGGCTGGAAAATCCGGCCGGAGCGGCAGGTGCCACGCCAGGCCATCGGAACGGATGAGAATGCTGCGCCGGTCGGCCGGCGATCAGGCGCGGCTTGGCGGCCCGCGCGAGCGCGGCCGGTCGACGGCGCCGATGGTGCCGGCAAGGACCGATGGCGCGGCGATCCGCGTGACCGCCATGTTGGCGGGGGCCGGCAAGCCGGCCGGAACCGGCGGCAAGCCGATCGCCGCGATCAGCAGGCAGGCATCGCAAGGGCCGGTGCCCCGGCCCGGCTGATGGCCCGGCTGTTGACCCGGTTCTTGCCCCAGATCGTTCAGGCACCATGCGGTGAGCGAACCGTCCGGCAGCGCGATGCGCAGGATTTCCGGATGCCCGGCGGCGGCCACGGCCGGCGCGCGGTGCGCCAGGCCGAGCCACAACATCGCCACCGCATAGAGCGCGGCGACGATCGGGCGCAGGTCGGGATGGCGCAGGCGGTTCAGCACGACAGGATGATCAGCATCGAAGCAGGTTCGAGGTCAATGGGGGCAACGGCATGGGTGTGGCGCGGATGAACCGCCCTTTCCCGCTTGCGGGAGGGTTGATGCGCGCAAACCCCCTCCTGCTTGCGGGAGAGGGTGGCGGCGCATAGCGAGTGCGGACGCATCTCGCGTTCGCTCGACGCCATAGCCAGATGCGAACGCGTCTCGCGTTCGCTCGACGCTTTGGGAGGCGCCGGATGAGGATTGATTCCGCATCGCGCGCCTGCCCTCACCGCGTCACCTGGTCCTCCGCATCCCAGGCGTCCGTTCTCAAATCGCTCACCCCGGCGATCAGATTGCGCTTCTCGATCTTGTTCGAGACGGTGCGCGGGAAGCTGTCGACGAGCGCGTAATAGCGCGGCACCTTGAAGGCGGCGAGCCCACGCCGGCAGTGATCGCGCACGCGCTGGAACGGCAGGTCGTCCGGCGCGCAGCCGTGCTTCAGCTGGATATAGATCTTGACCTCCTCGCCGCGTTTCGGATCCGGCACGGCCACCGCGGCGCAGTCCTCGACCTCGGGCAATTCGCGCACCACCGCCTCGACCTCGCGGGCGGAAATGTTTTCGGAGGAGCGGCGGATCATGTCCTTGATCCGGCCGACCAGCCAGAGGAAGCCGTTGGCGTCGGCTTCGAAGACATCGCCGGTGCGGAACCAGCCGCCCTCGCGGAAGGCGTCGGCATTGGCCTCCGGCTTGTTCCAATAGCCCTGCAGGATGGAGCGGCCGCGCACCCAGAGCTCGCCACGCTCGCCGGGCGTTACGGGATTGCCCGCCTCGTCGCGAATGGAGGTCTCACGAAACGGCCCGTCTATGCCGACGGAGGCGGAATCATACATCTCGTCGAGTTCGGGCGGCATCCAGGTGCCAAGCCCGATCTCGGTCATGCCGAAACTCTCGCGAGCCATCACCCCGAAGCGGCGCTTGAAGGCGCGGCACGTCTCGCCGTCCCAGCCAAAGGCCGCGACCTGTTTCAGCGCTGTGTCGCGGTCGTCGGGCGCTTCGGGCTGGCGGGTGGCGAGCAAGGGAAACTGGCACCAATCGACCCTGAACTGCTTGACCCAGCCGACATAACGCGAGGCCGAGAGCTGCGGCGCGACGAACAGCGTGCCGCCGAGGCGGAAGGTCTTCAACAGATGCCATTGCGGATCCATGTAGAAGAACGGCTGGGCGGTCAGCAGCCGGGTCGCCCGCATGTGGTCCCAATGCATGGCGGTGAACGACAGGATCAGCCAATACTCGTGGCTGAGCATGCAGCCCTTCGGGAAGCCCGTCGTGCCCGACGTATATTGCAGATTGACCAGATCGTCCGGCGTCACAGTCGCGTCGAGGCAGGAGGTTTCGGGTGCCGCGGCGACGAGCGCCTCGAACGAGGCCATGCCCGCGGGGGCGACGCCGTCGATCACCACGACGCGGGTGTCGTCGAGGCCCTCCGGACGCTCGTCCATGGCTTGGAACGTGTCGAGAAACTGGCGGTCGATGATCATGGCGCGGGCGCCGGAATCGCGTGTCACATAATCGATCTCGCGCGGCGTGTAGCGGGTGTTCACTGGCACGTGGATCGCGCCGATCTTGGCCAGCGCGAGCCAGGTCAGGGGATAAGCGATGCGGTTCGGCAGCATGACAGCGACCCGGTCGCCCTTGGCGATGCCGAGCGTGCGCAGGGCATGGCCGATGCGGTTGGAGGCGCGCTCGACCTCGGCATAGGTCATCCGCTCCTGCCGGTCGAAGACCTCGATGGCGACGGTATCGCCGAGCTCCAGGCAGCGCCTGGTGACGAAGGCGCCAATGGTGGTCGGCTCGAATTCGGCCTCCAGCGCGCGGGTGCGCGCCCTGGCCACAGCGACCTTGTTCGGATCAATGCTGGTCATTCGGCAGCCTCATGCTTGGTGCCGAAGAAACCGGTTCCGGCGCCATAACCCTGATAGGCGACGCGCTGGAAACGGAACAGCGTCGCGGCATAGTCGACCGCCTGGTCGCGGGTCATGTCGAGCGCCCGTTCGGTTACCTCCATTTCCAGCCGCACCGCCACCGGCGGATGGCCGGCGATGCGTTCGGCCATGGCGCGCGCCTCGGCCATCAGGCCGGTCCGCTCGACCACCCGGTTGATCAGATGGGCAGACAGGGCGCGATCAGCCGGAATGCGCTCGCCGAGCAATAACATTTCCATGGCGACGGCCTGGGGAATCAAAGCCGCGAGCCGGGTCATGCCGCCGGCGCCGGCCATGCCATAGGCGATCTCGGGAAAGCCGAACTCGGCCTCCGGCGTCGCCAGCCGGATATCGGTCAGGAGCAGCAGGTAGATCAGCCCCTGCCCCAGACAATAGCCGTCGACCGCGCCGATGATCGGCTTCAGCCGCTTGAAGCGCATGACGTCCTGTTCCCAGCCCGGCCGGGTCAGGCCGGTGCGCCCCTCATGAATGTGCGGGAAAAAATGGGCCTCCAGCGCCTCGTGCGGGGTCAGGTCCGGCAAGGGCGTCTTGATGTCGTCGCCGGCGCAGAACGAGCGCCCCTCGGCGCCGGTCATGATGCCGACGCGGATCATCGGATCGGCGACGAAATCCTGCAGCGCCTCATGGAGCTCGCGGTGCATCTCCGGGGTGAAGACGTTCACCTTGCCGTTGTCGATGGTGAAGGTCGCGACGGCGCCGTCCTTGGCGTAAATGAGGGGCATGTTCAGGCTTCCGTTGAGTGCGTGCGCAGACGCAGGGCGGCGATCACCAGCACGCTCATGACGACGAGCACGAGGGTGGAGACCGCGGCGAGCAGCGGGGAGAAGCGCAGCGTCGCCTCGTCCCACATCAGTTTGGGCAGGGTCGAGTTCAACCCGCCCGAGGCGAAGAGTGCGATGTTGAGCTCATCGAGCGAGACGACGAAGGCAAAGAGCGCGGCCGAAACGAGGCCGGTCCCGACCAGCGGCAAGGTCACGCGCCGCGCGGTGGTCCAGGGCGAGGCGCCAAGCGAAGCGGCGGCCTGGTCGAGCCTCCGGTCATAGGTTTTCAGGACCGCGACCACAGCAATGAAAAAGAACGGCAGCGCGATGACAGTGTGGCCGATGACCAGGCCAAGTGTCGTACCGACCAGGCCCAAGCGCGCATAAAGGTAGAACAGCGAGACCGCGACCACCATGCGCGGCACGATCAAGGGCGAGACCATCAGCGCGAACAGCATGCCGGCGCTCCAGCCGGTCAGCCGCAGGAAAGCGAAGGCCGCGGGCACCGCGACCGCGAAGCAGAGCAGCGAGGTCAGAAAGGCCACCAGGAAGGACAGGCCGGCGGCTCCCATCCAGAGCGGGGAAGCAAAGATCTCGGCATACCATTTGAAGGTGAGCCCGCGCGGTGGCCAGGCGACGAAGCTTTGCTCTGAGACCGAGACCGGAATGAGGAACAGGAGCGGTGCCAGCAGGAACACCACGACCACCACGGCTGCGATCGTGGTCGAGCGTCCGCGCGAGGCGATCCGGCCGTCGCCGATGACCGCACCGGCGAGCCGCGCCAGGCCATCGCCGGTCCTGTCGAGCAGGCGCCGGCTTGCACCCGCGGCACGCGCCGTGAACCCCGAGGTGGCGGCCGAGCGGACCTCGCCTGACAGCGTCGACAGCCCGACGAACCGGTCATAAAGCGCGAAGATCGCGAAGGCGGCGACGAGCAACATCAGGCAGAGGGCGGCGGCAAAGGGCCAGTTGGTCAGTTCCAGGATCTGCTGGATGACCAGTTGGGCGATCATGGTCTGACGCACCGAGCCGAGCAGTGCCGGCGCAATGAAGAAGCCGAGCGCAGTGATGAACACCATCAGCGCCGCCGCCGTGACGCCTGGCATGGAGAGCGGCAGGAAGACCCGAAAAAACGCCTGGACCGGCCGGGCGCCAAGCGTTTCGGCGGCCCGCACCACGCGTCGGTCGATACCCTCCATCACGCCGAGCATGGTCAGGATAGCGAAGGGCGCCAACACATTGGTCATGCCGATGACCACGGCGAACCAGCTGTAGAGCAGTTCCTGCGACTGTTCGCTCAGCCCGCTGCCGGTCAGCATGGCGTTGACCGGCCCATTGCGGCCGAGAATGACGATCCAGGCGAAGGTGCGCACCAGGAAGCTCGACCAGAACGGCAACAGCACGAACAGCGCCCAATAGGAGCGCCGGGTCTTGTCGGTGGTCGCCAGGAGATAGGCGACGGGATAACCGATGACGATCGAGGCCAAAGTCACCCAGAAGGACAGCTTGATGCTGGTCCACATCACCTGGGTATAGGCGGCGCTGGCGAACAGGCGCTCGACATGGGCGCCGCTGAGCGCGCCCGCCTCGCTGGTCAGCCCGCGCACCAGGAAGCTCAGCACCGGCTGCAGGAAGAAGCCGCCGAGCAGCGCGATGACCGGAACGAGCAGGACGAGCGTCGAGATCTGCCGGCGAAGCGTCGCGGCCGTCATGACGGTGCCCCTTCGTTCAACGGCACCACATCGGCAGCCGCGACCTCACAGCGGACCTGGTCGCCGACCGCCAAGCCGGCGGTGGCGCTGCCGAGCTCGACCACGTCGAAACCGAGCCCGCCCGGCGTGCGCAGCGCGAAGCGCCTGATGCCACCGAGATCCAGCACGGTCTCGACCTCGGCCGGAAAACCGGGACCGGCCTTGGCGAGCCGAATGCGTTCGGGGCGGATCAGTACGGAAACCGGCCCGGCCGGGCGTGCGGTGGGCGCCGCGCAGGCGAGCCGCGGCCCACCATCCAGCGCGACGCGCCACGTTTCGTCGCTCTGCTCCAACACCCCATGGGCAATGTTGGACTCGCCGATGAACTCGGCGGCGAAACGCGAGCGCGGCCGGTTATAGAGATCGGTGGGGGCATCGACCTGGGCGACCCGGGCATTGGCCATCAGGCAAATGCGGTCGGAGAGCAGCATCGCCTCGTCCTGGTCGTGGGTGACATAGACGATGGTGGCGCCGAGCTCGCGATGCAGCTTGCGCAATTCGAGCTTCAGCTCCTCGCGCAGCTTCTTGTCGAGCGCGCCCAGTGGCTCGTCCATCAGCACCAAGGCCGGCTTGAACACGATGGCGCGGGCGAAGGCGACGCGCTGCTGCTGGCCGCCGGAAAGTTCCCGCGGATAGCGTTGCCCAAGATGCGGCAGCCTCACCAGCTCGAGCGCCTCGGTCACGGCCCTGGTCATCTCCGGACGCGGCATGTGCCGCATTTCAAGCGGAAAGGCGATGTTCTCGGCCACGGTCAGGTGCGGAAACAGCGCGTAGTTCTGGAACACCAGGCCGATATCGCGTCGATAAGCCGGGCGCTCGGTGATGTCCTCACCCTCCAACAGGATGCGGCCGGCCGACGGCTCGACCAGGCCGGCGATCATCATCAGGAGCGTGGTCTTGCCCGAGCCGGAGGGCCCGAGCAGGGTCAGGAACTCGCCACGACGGACGTCGAGCGTGGTTGGCTCCAGCGCCGCGGTCGGACCGTAGCGCTTGGCGATGCCTGAGATCGACAGCTTGGTGTCGGCGGCGGAGGGCGGATTGGGCATCAGCATGGAAGACTTCCGAGAATGTGGCTCCGATGACGGGGCCATGGCCGGGATCGGCGGGCTCAACTGACGATCCAGCGGTTGAACAGGTCGGCGGCGCGGTCGCGATGGCCAGCCCAGAAGCCGACGTCGATGAGCAGCGCGCTGCGGCTGTTGTCGGGATGGGTCGGCAGCGCCCGCGCTTTGTCCGCCGGCACGAAATCGATCGCCTTGGCGAGCGACGGGCCATAGCCAGTGGCCAAGGCGAAGACCGCCTGGCGGGCCGGATCAAGCGCGAAGGTGATGAACTCGCGGCAGAGCGCGGCGTTCGGCGTCCCCTTCAGGATCGCCCAGCCCTCGGTTTGCCACAGCGCCTGCTCCCACATCAGCGCGACCGGCGCGCCGCCATTGATGGCGACCTGCGCCCGGCCGTTCCATGTCGGGCAATAGTCGACCTCGCCGGACTGCAGCAGTTGCGAGCTCTGCGCGCCCGAGCTCCACCACACCGCAATGTTCTTCTTGATCCGGTCGAGGCTGGCGAAGGCGCGGTTGAAATCACAGGGGTAGAGCGCCTTGGGATCGACACCGTCGGCGAGCAGCGCCTGCTCGATGGTGTCGAAGGGAAATTTGCGCATGGCGCGCTGGCCGGGGCGACCCCGGACATCCCAGAATTCGGCCCAGGACCTCGGCGGGCTCTTCACCCTGTCGGTGCGATAGGCGAGCACCGTGGCGACCACGTCATTGGCGGCGTAGTGGGGCGCCCTGAACATGTCGGGCAAGGCCTGGAAGCCGGCTGCGGCGTCCAGGCCGAGCGGCTCGAGATAACCCGCGCCGTCTTGGGCCAACTGGTCGGCGGTCGCCCGGCTGACGATCGCCATGTCCCAGGTGAAGGTCCTGGTCTCGACCATCTGCTTGATCAGGCCGGCCGGCTCATGCTGCGCCGTCACCGGCACGACCTTGATCCCGGTCGCCTGCTCGAACGGCCTGGCATAGGCGTCGACGAAAGAGCTGCCGATGCCGAGATCGCGCACCACGATGCGCCGACTTTGGGCATTGGCTGACGTCACGATGAATGGCGATGCGACCAACCCTGCTGCGGCCTTCAAGGCGGATCGGCGATCGAGATTTGCGGCCATGACGTCACCCTCCAATTTCTGACGCTAGTGTCAGTTTTGCGGAAAAGTGACATGTGTGTCAGAAATATGCAAGCGCGATTCATGCAGCCGGATGGACCCGATATCTGAGCCGCCGGCGCGACCAGGAAAACGAGAATTCATGTCGACATCAGTCGAGCCTGCCGCCGAGCCAGAACCCGACACCCATCTGCCGTCGGCGCCGCGTTTCGTCGACCTCCTGGCGGCGGAAGCCCATGCTCCCGATCTCAGGAAGGGCGAACGGACCCGGCGGCTAGCGCGCTACGCCACCGCGCGCTGCCTGGAACAGGTGCCGTTCGCGCAATTGAGCATGGACCAGATCGCGGGCGAGGCCGGCGTGTCGCGCGCCGCGATCTACCAATATTTCCGCTCCAAGGAGGACGCGGTCCGGGACGTGATGACCGATTTCCACGACCGGACCATCGCGTTCCCGCGCACCGCGACCCAGAGCCTGACGCCGTTCGACGCGATCTACCGGACCAACCGCTATTACATCGACTATTTCGCCCGCAACGCCGTGCTGATGGAGCGGGTGCGCGAGCTGCGCGATGCGCTGCCGGAACTGTTGCGCGAGCGCCAGCGGATCAACGCCTCCTGGGCGCGGCGCATTCTCGGCAATGTCCTGCGCCAGGGGCCGCTGATCGCCTCGCAGACGGCCATCGAACTGCGCATCGTCTGTCTCGAATGCATGGTCGACGACGTGCTGCGCGAAGCCTTCGTCATCGGCAATCCGGCACTCGCCAAGGCCCGCGACGACCCCGACGCCTTCGCCCACGAACTCACCGCCATCTGGTACCGCGCGATCTATCCGACGCGCGATGACGAGAGGGGTTGACTTGCCGGCCGCCCGCTAATGCCGCGGCATGGTCACCGTCGGCGCGAGCCGCGTCTGCGCCGCCAGCCGGATCGCCGCATTGACGGCGCCGTAACCTGAATAGCCCTTGCGTTCGACGATCTCGAAAAACAGACCGCCCTCCAGGGTCTCGGTATAGGCGTGGAAGAATTCGCCGCCGGCATCCCGGTCGTAGAGTACGTTGCCGGCCTTCAGCCGGTCGATCGCAGCCGGCTCCAGGTCGGTGCGCGCCTCGAGGTCGTCGTAATAATTCTCCGGGATCGGCAGCAGCGAAATGCCGTTCGCCTCGAGTTTCGCGATGGTGGCGTGGATGTCACCGGTCGAAAGCGCAATGTGCTGGACGCCGGAGCCGAAGAAGTCGGTGAGGAAACGGGCCGACAGCGTGCGATGGCTCTGCGAGGCGTTGAGCACCAGGCGCAGCGTGCCGGTCCGGTTTTCCACCACCTGGCTCTGCACGACGCCGCCGGGGTCGAGCACGTCAAGCACCGGGCCTTTGCCGGCATCGAACAGCGAGGTGTAGAACAAGACCCAGCTCAACATTTCCTCGTAGAGCATCGACTGGGAAATGTGGTCGACGGTCGCGAGGCCAGCCCCCTCTCCGGCGCCGGGCACAGGTTCGAAATCGACCTCCCACCATCGGCCGAGACCCGAGGTCTCGTCGACGAAATAGATCAGGCTGCCGCCGACACCACGCACCGCGGGAATATCGAGCTCGCCAGGCCGGACAACCTGGGCAAA
Source organism: Phreatobacter stygius (assembly GCF_005144885.1). Lineage (NCBI taxonomy): Bacteria > Pseudomonadati > Pseudomonadota > Alphaproteobacteria > Hyphomicrobiales > Phreatobacteraceae > Phreatobacter > Phreatobacter stygius. Next base: position 5,292,184 of record NZ_CP039690.1, on the reverse strand, counting down.
GGTCTGGTCGTGCAGGCCGAGCGCCCGCTCCATGGTGGCCTTGGCGTCGGCCACCTTCAGCGCGATGGCGCAGACCGAGCTGCCATGGGTGATGTAGTGGGCGTGGGCAAAACCCTCCTTGTCCCAGTTGAGCACGATATGGATGTCGCCCTGGCGCCAGAGCCCGACATCCTTGGAGCGGTGCCGGCCGGCCTTGGTGAAGCCGAGCGCCTTGAGCATGGTCTCGAAGCTGTCGACCGCATCCTCGCCAATGGCGAATTCGATGAAGGCGACGCCCAGGCATTCGGCCCGCGCCGGCATGGCGGGAATGCCCTGGATCGGCTTGCCCCTGGCCCGGGCGAGCCGGTCCATCAGGTTGATCAGCGAGCGATTGCCGTCGACCGCGATGCCACGCGCCGAGCCGGCGCGGAACCGGTCGTTGAAGATTTCGAGCGACAACAGCCCGTCATAGCCGGTCGCATCGAGGGCTGCCATGAAGGCATCGAGGGGCAGGTCGCCCTGCCCCGGCATGCAACGCCAGTGCCGGCTCCAGGACAACAGGTCCATGTCCAGCAGCGGCGCGTCGGCGACCTGCACCAGCGGAATGCGGTCGCGCGGAATGGCGCTGATGGCGGCGAGGTCGGTGCCGCGCGCCAGGATATGGAAGGTGTCGAGGATGATGCCGACATTCGGATGGTCGGCGCGCCGCACGATCTCCCAGGCGTCGCGATAGTCGTTGACGTGGCGGCCCCAGGCGAGCGCCTCATAGCCGATGCGGATGCCGCGCGCCGCCGCCCGCTGGCCGAGCTCGGTGAAATCGGCCGCCGCGCGGTCGATACCCCCAAGCGATTCCGGCGAGACATTGGAACAGACGAGAAGCAGGTCGCAGCCGAGCTCCTGCATCAGGTCGAATTTGCGTTCGGCGCGGTCGAAGACCCGAGCCCGCTTCGGCTCGGGCATGCCCTCGAAATCGCGGAACGGCTGGAAGGTGATGATGTCGAGGTTGAGGTCGGCGGCAATCCTGGCGACGTCCGCCGGCGAGCCCGGAAAGGACAGGAGATCGGCCTCGAAAATCTCGACGCCGCGAAAGCCGGCCAGCGCGATGGCTTCGAGCTTTTCGGTGAGCGTGCCGGCGAGCGAGACGGTGGCGATGGAGAGGATGGTCATGGATGAGTATCTCCCGCAGACTGTCGAACTCTCGCCCCAACGGCAAAAAGCGCAACGTGATCAACCCTCTCCCGTTTGCGGGAGAGGGTGCCGGCGTCAGCCGGCGGGTGAGGGTCTGAAGAGGGCCGGCCCCTCATTTCCAGGCGAAATGCACGGCACGTGTTGACGCAACGACCCTCACCCGGCCGCTCCGCGGCCACCCTCTCCCGCGCAGACGCGGGAGAGGGTCAAGTTCCCCCTCACGCCGCCTCGACATGACCGCCGAGGAACAATTGCCCGACGCGCGGATCCGCCAGGATGGCTTGCGCGGTGTCGTACATGCGCGTCTGGCCCTGCTCCAGCACGATCGCCTCATCCGAGATCGACAAGGCACTCTTGGCGTTCTGCTCGATCAACAGGATGGTGACGCCCCGCGCGCGCAGGTCTTTCAGGATCTGGAACACCTCCTGCACCATCAGGGGCGACAGGCCGATGGAGGGCTCGTCGATCAGCACCAGTTTCGGCTCGAGCAGCAGGCCGCGGGCGACCTCGAGGATCTTCTGCTGGCCGCCCGACAACGTCGAGGCCTGGGCATCGGCCTTGTCGCGCAGCATGGGAAAGCGGTCCATGGCGCGCTCGATCCGGCCGTCGAGATCGGTGACGCCGGGAATGGCGACGGCGCCGAGCTCCAGATTGTGCCTGACCGAGATCTCCGGGAAGACGTTGCGGCCCTGCGGCACATAGGTGATGCCGCGCGCGATGAGCTTTGCCGGGTAGAGCCCGGTAATATCCTGACCATCGAAACGGATGCGGCCGGACTGCACCTTCAACAGCCCGAACACGGTCTTGAACACGGTGGATTTGCCGGCACCATTCGGCCCGATCACCGTGGTGATGGTGCCGGGCTTCACCGCGAAGCTGGTGCCGTTCAGAATGGTGATCGGGCCATAACCAGAGACCACCTGGTCGAGCGTGAGGACGGCGTTTTCCGAACCCATGTCAGCCTCCCAAATAGGCGTCGATGACGGTCTGGTCGCGGCGCACCTCTTCCGGCTTGCCTTGCGCGATGATGCGGCCTTCGGCCAGCACGATGACCCGGGTGCAGAGGCTCATGACGAATTCCATATTGTGCTCGATGACAACGAAAGTCGTGCCGACCTCGCGGTTGTAGGCTGCGAGCCGCTCCTTCAATCCCTCCAGCATGGTCGGGTTGACGCCGCCGGCCGGCTCGTCGAGCAGGACGAGGCGTGGACCGGCCATGAAGGCCATGGCGGCATCGAGCAGCTTCTGCTGGCCGTAAGAGAGCCTGCCCGCCTTCTCGCCGGCGAGATGGCCGAGGCGGAAGAAGCCGATCATGGTCTCCGCCTTGGCGCTCAAACCCGCGTCGCGCGGGCCGAACAGCCTTGTGAACAGCGAGCCGACATGTTCCTGGCCGGCCAGGATCAGGTTCTCCTTGACCGTCAGATCCGGGAACACCTGCAGAAGCTGGAAGGTGCGGCTGACGCCGCGCCGGTTCACCTCCGACGGCCGCAAGCCGGTGATCGCCTGGCCGTCGAGTGCGACCTCACCCTCGCTCGGCTCGATCTGGCCGAGGATGCAGTTGAACAAGGTCGACTTGCCCGAGCCGTTCGGTCCGATCAGGCCGAGCACTTCGCCAGGCGCCACATCGAAGGAGACATCGGAAACCGCGGTGATGCCGCCGAACCGGCGCGTGATGTTGCGGACGGAAAGGACGGGGTTTTGGAGAACAGGATTTTGGAGAGCCGTGTTCATGACCGCCTCCGCAGGGCTGCAAGGGCGCGTTCACCGAGACCGAGAATGCCGCCGGGGCACAAGATCAGCAGCACCAGCACGGAGGCCGCGAAGATCAGGAGATAGAGCCCGCCGGTGAAACGCAGCCATTCCGGCAGGGCCACCGCCAGCAGCGCGCCGATGAACGGGCCGACCATGAAGCCGGCGCCGCCGCAGATCACCATCAGCACCAGGAAGAACGAGGCTGCCAGCGAGAAGGGCGACGGGTCGATGAACTCGACCAAGGGCGCATAGAGGGCTCCGGCAAAGCCGCCATAGGCCGAGCCGATGGCGAAGGCCATCAGCGTATAGAGCCGGGTGTCGATGCCGAGGCTCGCAGCGCGCACCGGGTTCTCGCGCAGCGCCAGGAAAGCCCGACCCCAGGGGCTTCTGACCAGCCACCACAGCGCCAGGGCCAGCACCAGGGTGACGCCGACGACGAAGCGGTGGAAGGCGAGCGCGCCATCGGTCGACCAGCCGAACACCTGGGGGCGCGGAATGTTGGACAGACCGAAGGTTCCGCCGGTCAGCCATTGCTCGTTGCGCATGATCAGCCAGACGACGGTGGCGAAGGCCAGCGTGACGAAGCCGAGATAATGGGCGCGCACACGCAGGGCCGGAAAGCCGATGACGATGCCGACCAGGAAACAGGCAAGGCCGGAGAGGCCGAAAGCGGCGATCCAGGGCACGCCGGCCTTGGTCAGGAGCGCGGTGGTATAGGCGCCGATGCCGAGAAAGGCCGCCTGGCAGAGCGCCTTCAGCCCGGCATAGCCGAGGATCAGGTTCAGCCCCATGGCGGCGACCGCGGTGACCAGCCAGAGCGACAGCACATAGGTGCCGTAGCGGCCCATATTGACCGGCAGGAACCAGAGGACCAGCGCGCCGACGAGGAGGGTGACCAGCGCCGCGTCGATGCCGGCGACCAGCGCGCCGAGCCTCGAGGCCGGGCGGCCTGACGTGTCGATGACGCTCATACCCGCCGCTCCTCTTTCGAACCGAACAGGCCCTCGGGCTTGACCAGGATGATGATGACAAGGAGCACCAGCGGCACGGCCATGCGATAGCTGGTCGAGACATAGGAGGCGGCGAGCGCGTCGACGACGCCGACCAGCAGACCGCCCCAGAGCGCGCCGCGCACCTGGTTGAAGCCGCCGACGATCGCCGCGATGAAGGCCGAGAGGCCGATGACGTCGCCGTTGGAGAATTTGGCGAGATAGATCGGCGAGACCAGGAAGCTCGCCATGGCGGCAAGGCCGGCATTGATCAGGAAGGTGTAGAGGATCATCCGGTCGACGGGAATGCCGAGCAGCAGCGCCACGTAGGGGTTCTGCGCGGTCGCCTGCATCTGCCGGCCGGTGCGGGTGCGGGTGACGAACCATTGCAACAGGCCGATCGCAGCGAAGGCCACGGTGATGACCAGGATGTTCTGCCAGGAAATGGCAGTGCCGAGGAGTTCGAGATTGCCGGCGGGCGCGAGCGAGGGAAACACCTGCGCCTCGGGCGAGAAGAAGTCCTTGGCGCTTTCCTTCATCAGGATCGACAGGGCCATGGTGGCAAAGGCCAGCGGCAGCACCCCTTGGGTGATCATCTGATCGACCAGCAGGCGCTTGAAGCCGAAACCGAACAACAGGATGAAGGCGGCGGCGCCAAGGATCAGCGCCAGCCAGACCGGCAGGCCGAAGGTCATGGTGCCGACCAGCACCAGGATCGCCGGCAGCATGACGAACTCGCCCTGGGCGAAATTGATGGTCTGCGAGGTCTGCCAGACCAGGGTGAAGCCGATCGCCGCCAGCGCATAGATCGCGCCGGTGGCAAGGCCGGCAATGAGGATTTGGACAAGTTCGGCCATGGCGGGACAGCCTTGGTTGGCGAGGCCCGGGGAAGCGGGCCTCTGGGGTCGAAAAATGGGTCTGCGAACAGGCGGTCGACGGGCAACCGGGCAGAATTGCGCCGGAATTACCGGCCTCATCTCGCCCGGGCACCGCACCTCTCCTCGTCGCGACACCGCCCCCACCTCTCCCCGGCGGGGAGAGGTCGCCGCGCAGCGGCGGGAGAGGGGGCGAGCGCTTGCCGATCAAGGGCCATGCGAAAGCGGAGTGTCGGCTTCCGCGAGATCCGTTCCCCCTCTCCCGGGCTTCGCCCGACCTCCCCCCGCCGGGGAGAGGTGAAGGTGGTGCCCTCGTGGATAGGTGAACTGGTGCCCTCCCGGAGAGGTAAGAGTGGCGCCTGCCTGCAGGGGTCTTGGCCCTCCCCTCGCCCTTAGCCGCCCGGACGCCCGGCCGGATTGAGCATGGGCAAGGTCACGTTGATCACCTGGCGGCCGTTGATCACCTCGCCGAGGAAGCTTTCGCGGTCGAGATCGCCGTTCGGCTCGATGCGGGTGGTGATCAGGATGCCCGGTTCCATGGCCGGCGTGATGGTGGCGCCACGCAGCGTCGCCGCGAGATCCTTCTTGTCGAAGCGCCCCATCTTCTCGGTCGCCCATTTGATCATGAACACCGCCATATAGCCCTTCAGGCCGTTATGGTCGGGGGTGGCGTTGAAGCGCTCACGGAACTGCCGGCCGAATTCCTGGAAGGCCGGCACCGGTGCATCGATGGAAAGGCCGACATGGCCGCGTGCGCCATTGGCGGCGTCACCGGCAAGCTCGATCACCTTCTGGCCGAGCAACGTGGTCTCGCCGACCAGCGGCGCGGTGATGCCCTGCTGGCGGGCGGCGCGCAGGAAGCGGGCGCTCTCGTCCTCGTTCAGGTAGACGAAGACCGCGTCGGCACCGGAATTCTTGATGCGGATGGCATCGGCCGCGAAATCGGTCTGGCCCTGTTCGGTCGAGATGTCGGCGGCGATCGTCATGCCGCGACTGGTGAGTTCCGGAATGATGGCGTCGCGGCCGCCCTTGCCGAAGTCGTTGTTGACGAAGATCACCGCCACCTTGGTCGCCTTGACCACTTCTTTCAGATAGGTCGCGATCTTCGGCATGGCGGCTGCCTGCGACAGCGAGGTGCGGAAGATGAACTGATTGCCCTGGCGGGTGAGGCCAGCCGCCTCGCCGCCGACGATCTGGGCAACCTCGGCGCGCTGGGCGATCTGCATCGAGGCGCCAATCGGCCCGGAGAACACCGGGCCAAGAACGGCATAGGTGTCCTCGTCGATGGCGCGCTGGACGGCGGCGCGCGAGGCACCGGGATTGGTCTGAGTATCGTAGTGGACGATCTGGATCTGCCGCCCGAGAATGCCGCCACGGGCATTGATATGGCTGACCGCGAGGTCGATGCCGTTCTTCCAGTTGGTCCCGGCAGTGGCGCCGGCGCCGGATAGTTCGGAGACGTTGATCAGCCGAACCGTCTGCTGCGCGCCGGCCGGCAGCACCAGGGCCGCGGCCATGGCCAGCCCGGCCATCCAGGATTTCAGGATCGATGTCGTCATGGTCCAATTCCTCCCATCGGTTTGTGCGGGTCCGTTGACCGGACTTCCTTCCGTATTATGAGTTCAGCCGGCTTTTGTCTCCGCATGAATGCTCGCCGTCAAAGGCGAGGTTGCGCGCGCCGCCATGACCCGGTCGAAGGCGCCGCTCATGGCACTTTCCGAGCCTTCGAGCCCGGTGAACAGCCGGAAGCCGTCAAGGGCCTGATGAATGACCAGATCCCGTCCGGTCATGATCCGCGCGCCGCGCCGGTGCGCCTCGGTCAGAAGCGGCGTGAACAGCGGGGAATAGACGACATCGACGACCACATGGCCGGCCGAGATCAGCGCGGCCGGAACCGGGCTTCGGTTGTCCGGCGCCATGCCGAGCGGCGTCGCGTTGACGATACCGTCGGTACCGTCAAGCGCGGCTTCGATGGAGCCGGCGACAGCGACGCGGGCGCTCCGCCCCAGCCGGCCGGCCAGATCCTCGGCCTTGGCCCGGTCCTGGTCGAACAACCGCAGGCGTGGCCCGCCTTTGTGGGCGAGCGCGAAGGCAATGGCCCGGCCGACACCGCCGGCGCCGATCACCGCCACGGTTGCAGGCGCCGCCTTCGGCCCGGAGGCGGCGATCAGCCGGTCATAGGCGGTCCGGAAGCCGGTCGTGTCGGTGTTGTGGCCGATCAGCCGGCCGTCGCGGACGACGACCGTGTTGACCGCGCCCATGGCTTTCGCCACCGGCGCCAGGTCGTCGAGCAGTTCGACCACCGCTTCCTTGTAGGGAAAGGTGACGTTGATACCGGCAAAACCAACCTGACGCACACCATCCAGAATGGCCCGGAGCCGCGCCTTGTCGGCGCCGGCAACCTCGATCAGGTGATAGAAGGCCTCGATGCCGGCGGCGCGTGCCGCGGCCTCATGCAGGGCGGGCGAAGCCGAGCTTGCGATCGGCGCGCCGAGCAGGCCGATCAGCACGCGTCTCGTCCTGGCGTCCGCCCCCTGCCTGGCCACCTGCCTGCCTCCGAAAACCGCTCCCGCCTTGATGCGGGATGTGACGAATGCTGACACGAGATCGCCCTTAACGCGATGACCAACATGGAAGGGATACCTAACATGATGTTCATTTCTGCAGCTGGCTCAGCGACACCGGCGCCGCACCACGACTGCCATCTCCTCGCGGCCCGCGCAGTCACGCATCACACGCGATTCGCCGCGCCGATGCCGCTCCCTATGCAGCCCGGCCAAACTCTTGTCCTGGATCGCACTCAAATTGATCTACAGCGAATAAGTATTGTCCATCCTGTACAAATCGCATTTCGGTCAAATACACTGTATCCTTGCGGAAGACGCATGGGCAGAAAAGGCGCATTACTTGCTCGAAAAGGACGTTTTTTCATCGAAAGACCTGCCCGAACACCTTGACGAGCGCGCGCGATTCGCACTCTGGCAAGACATCCATGTCGCGCAGATCTGGTCGGTCGAATACGAACCTTCCGGCAACCTGCCGTTCGAAGCAACGATCGAAGCAACGGCTGTCGGCCAGCTGGTGCTCGGGCAGATGGCCGGCACGATCAAACACGCCACCCGAAAGGCCCGCAATATCGCGGATGACGGCCGCGACGGCTATCTCCTGCTGGTCAATTGCGGCGACACCATCCTGAGCGGCGCCCAGGTCGGTCGCGACTACAGCGTCCGCCGTGGCGAAGCAGCCCTGGTCTCGGCCTCCGAGCCGTTGAAGATGACCGGTGGCGACAAGAATATCTGGATGAATGTGGTGATCCCGCGCGCCGTGCTCGAAGATGCCTTCGCCCATATCGACGACAGGCTGGCTTTGCCGATCGGCGCCGACAACGAAGCACTCGCCCTGCTCAAGCGCTATTGCCGCTTTCTGGAAGCCGGCCCCGCCATCGTCTCGCCCGACCTCATCACCCATGCCACCGAGACGATCGTCGATCTGATCGGCCTGGCGACCGGCGCCAAGGGCGAGACGGCGGAACTGGCCGGCCTGCGCGGCCTGCGCGCGGCAAGGCTGCAGGCCATCCTGGCCAAGATGCGCGACAATTTCGCCGATCCCGCGATCTCGGCCCAGGGCGTTGCCCAGGAGCTTGGCCTGTCGGTTCGATATGTCCATGATCTCCTGCAGGAAACCGGCTTGAGTTTCGCCGAGCGCATTCTCGAACTGCGCCTGCAGCGAACCCACCGAATGCTCTCGGACCGGCGTTATGACCGCATGAGGATCAGCGAGATCGCGCTGATCAGCGGGTTCAGCGACGTGTCCTATTTCAACCGCTGCTTTCGCCGCCGCTTCGGCTCGACACCCAGCGGCGCCAGGTAGCCGGCGCGCCGATCGGGAGCGCGCCCGATGCACCTGCGCAAATTCGGCGCGGCCCGCGGAATACTCGCCTCGCTGTGGCTCGTCTGCGCCATGGCGACGCCCCTGCCCGCCGACGGCCCGATCCCGCGCTTGCACGCAATCGGTGACGCGTGCCGCACCATCAAGGGCAGCGTCGAGGCCGGCGAACGGGTCAGCCTCAGGCTTCACGGTCTGCGGATCGCGAGCGGCCGGTTCGACAGGTCGATCTTCATCTCGCATGGCCTGCGGCTGCTCGGCACATTGAGCGATGGTTCGCGCCATGACGTGGCGGACTGCATCAGGACCATCGAGACCATCTACCGGTCTCTCGATCTGACCTCGGAACCGCCATAGACCGAGGACGCCGAGGCAGAGCGCCCGGCTGCGGCTCAACAGCCACAGGGCGTGAGAAAGCGCGCCGCCTCTCTCCAGGACTATTCAGGTGCGGTGCAGCCCAAGACGGCGGCGGCCGGCAATGCGACACCCGGGCCATCAAGAGCTGCAAGGCCTCAGGTGGGTTTATGACATCGACGATCATCGGCAGACGCACAACGACCCGCCACGACAAAAACCACCTCAGCTCTCCCAGCTATATCGCCCTGGCCCTGGCGATCGGTTCGACCGCGCTCGCCGGCTTGTCGACGCCGGCAACCGCGGCCGACTGGACCGGCACTGGATCCACAGACTGGTTCGTCATCGGAAACTGGAACCCAGCCGCGATCCCGACTTTGGCCGACGACGTGCGGATCAACACGACGGCGGCCAATGCGACGATTGTCAGCGGAGCGGCAGCCAGCGCGCAGAATGTGCTTGTCGGCGACACCGCCGGTGGCTCCGGTGGGTTGACGATCCTGAACGCCGGCAGCGTCAGCGGCACCAGCGGTGCGGTCGGCAACCTGGCGGGCTCCTCCGGCGCCGTTTTGGTCTTCGGCGCGAACTCGGCCTGGGCCAATAGCGGCAACCTGACCGTCGGCAATTTCGGCGCCGGCATGTTGACGATGGCGAACGGCGGCGCGGCCAACAATGTGGTGGGCTCCGTTGGCTTCGGTGCAGGCTCGACCGGCACCGTGACGGTGACCGGCGCAGGCTCGACCTGGACCAACACCGCCGACCTGACCGTCGGCCGTGCCGGCACGGGGACACTGGCGATCACCAATGGCGGCGCGGTCAGCAATGCGACCGGCTATGTCGGCATGTTCGCCGGCTCGACCGGAACAGTGACCGTCGCCGGGGCTGGCTCGACCTGGACCAACAGCTCGGAATTGCGCGTCGGCCAGGGTGGTGCCGGCACGCTGAAGGTCACCACTGGCGGCACCGTCAGCGCGACCGTCGGCTATCTCGGAAACTTCGGGCACGGCAGCGCGACGGTCGACGGCGCGGGTTCGGTGTGGAACAACAGCTCGGCCCTCTATGTCGGCGTCAGCGGCGGCGGCGTGGGCGCGCTGACGATCTCCGGCGGCGGCATCGTCACGGACACGGTCGGCCATATCGGTTATTCGATCGGATCCACCGGCACGGTCACGGTGAACGGCGCGGGCTCGGCCTGGACCAGCAGCTCCGCCTTGTTCGTCGGCACCGGCGGCACCGGCACGCTGACCATCGCCAACGGCGGAACCGTCAGCAGCGCCAGCAGCAGCATCGGCAGCACGGGGACCGGAACGGTGAATGTCGGCGACGCCAATTCCGCCTGGACCATCAGCGGCAGCCTGACCATCGGCAATTTCGGTTCCGGCACGCTGACGATCACCAGCGGCGGCACGGTCAACAGCGTCGACGGCGTTCTGGGCAACGCGCCCGGCGCCAGCGGAACAGTGACGGTCAGCGGCGCCAACGCGACATGGGCCAACAGCTCGAGCCTCATCGTCGGCTATGCCGGCAGCGGCGCGCTGAGCATTTCGGACGGCGGCACCGTCAGCAACGCCAACGGTGTCGTCGGCGACGACCCCGGCGCGATCGGCACAGCCACGGTCCAGGGCGTTGGCTCGACCTGGATCACCAGCAACCTCCTCGCCATAGGCAATTCCGGCACTGGTTCGCTTGATGTCGCGAGCGGCGCCAATGTCAGCAGCCAGTTTGGCGCGATCGGCCATGGCGCTGGTTCCAACGGTGAAGTCACCATCACCGGACCCGGCTCCACCTGGACAATCGTCGAAGACCTGTTCGTCGGCTTTGCGGGCACGGGCGCACTGACGATTGCCGGCGGCGGCAAGGTCAGCGATGTCTTCGGCGTGATCGGCAACGGCTCAAGCGGCAAAGGCGCCGTGACGGTCGACGGCGCGGGCTCGACCTGGACGAGCAGCGCGGACCTGCGCATTGGCTATTTCGGCACCGGCACGCTGGTCATTTCGAACGGCGGCGTGGTCAATGCCGGTGGCGTTGCCATCGCGACCATGGCCGGCTCCGCTGGCAGCCTCGCTATCGGCGGCGCTGCCGGATCGGCGGCGGTCCCGCCCGGCACGCTCAACGCCGCGGCGATCCAGTTCGGCGCCGGCACCGGCGCGATCAATTTCAACCATACCCATGCGAGCTACACATTCGCGTCGGCGATCAGCGGCCTCGGCACGATCAACCAGATCGCCGGCACGACGATCCTGACCGCCGATTCGAGCGGCTTCACCGGTGCGACCAATGTCAGCGGTGGCCGGCTGGCGGTGAACGGCTCGCTCGCCAACTCCCTGGTGACGGTGTCCGGCAGCGGCATACTCGGTGGCAATGGGATTGTGAGCGGCATCGTTGCGCAGTCCGGTGGCATGATCGCGCCGGGCAATTCGATCGGCACGCTTGTTGTCGCCGGCAACGTCATACAAGCCGCAGGTTCGACCTATCAGGTCGAGCTCAGCTCCACCGGCCAGGCCGACCGGATCAACGCCTCCGGCACTGCGACGATCGCCAACGGCGCGCTCCTCAATGTGGTGAAGCTCGACGCCGCGCCTTATGTGATCGGCACTCATTACACGGTGCTTCAGGCCAATGGCGGCGTCACCGGCACCTATACATTGACCGGCGACATCGCGGTTTCGGCCTTTATCGGCCTCGTCGCCAATTACGACCTGACCCACGTCTATCTCGATGCGGTGCAAACCAAGGCCTTTGTCGCGGTCGGCCAGACCCCGAACCAGATCGCCACCGCCGGCGGCGTCGAGAGCCTGCTCAGCGGCAATTCGCTTTATGACGCCCTCCTCTCGGTGCCGACCGATGCCGCCGCGCGCGCCGCCTTCGACAGCCTGTCGGGCGAGGTCCATGCCTCGGCCCGGAGCGTGATGATCGAGGACAGCCGGTTCGTCCGCGAGGCGGTCACCAACCGCGTCCGATCGGCCTTTGACGGCGTCGGCGTGGTGGCGACGCCGGTCGTCAGCTATGGCCGCAACGGACCGCAGGCCGCGCCCGCCAATACCGCCGGCTTCGCGGTCTGGGGCCAGGCCTTCGGCGCCTGGGGATCGATCGCCGGCGACGGCAATGCCGCGGCGCTCCGGCGCGATATCGGTGGCTTCTTCATTGGCGCCGACGGCCTGGTCGCCGAGCGCTGGCGTGTCGGCGTGGCCGGCGGCTACAGCCACGGCAATATCCGCGTCGGGGCCCGCAATTCATCGCTCACCAGCGACAACTATCATGTTGGCCTCTATGCCGGAACGCAGTGGGGCGACCTCGCGCTGCGCACCGGCCTTGCCTATGCCTGGCACGATATCGGCGCCAGCCGCTCGGTCGCCTTCGCCGGCTTCGCCGACACGCTGAAGAGCCATTACGGCGCGCGCACCGCGCAAGCTTTCGGCGAACTCGGCTACCGCATCCGCGCCGGCCGGGCTGCGTTCGAACCCTTCGCCAACCTCGCCTATGTCAATGCCGCGACCGACGGCTTCACCGAGACCGGCGGCGCCGCCGCGTTGACCGGCCGCAGTGCCACTGGCGGCGTCACCTTCACGACGCTGGGCTTGCGCGCCTCGACAGGCTTTGCCCTCGACAACGGCTTGAGCGTCACCGCCCGCGGCATGCTCGGCTGGCGTCACGCCTTCGGCGCCACCACGCCGGTCTCGACGCTGGCCTTTGCCGGTGGCTCGCCGTTCTCGATTTCAGGCGTGCCGATCGCTGCCAATGCCGCTGTCGTCGAAGCCGGCGTCGATCTCAACCTCGCCGCGAATGCCGTCATCGGCATCACCTATGGCGGCCAGTTCGGCTCGGGCCTCACCGACCAGACCGTGCGCGGCAACTTCGCCGTGAAATTCTGACCAGCCGCGCCCAAGATCTTCGCGCCGGTCCGGCGGCAGACAGAAAGCCTAGCGATGAAGCCAATCATGACCGCGCTCGCGGTCGCCCTGCTCGCCGGGGCGACCGGCCCGGCCTCGGCGGCTTCGATGAAGCCGGGCGACATCGTCGGCGCGATCGCCTTTCTCATGCGGGTCGAGGCCGGCGCCTGTCCGGGCATCACATTCGATCCCACGCCGATGCTAGGGATGCTCGGTCCCGGCCTGACCGTCGCGCAGATCCGCAGCCAATACCGCAGCGACTTCCTGATGTCCTATAACGAGGCCGGGTCGCGCGTCGCGAGCGAAGGCATGCCGGCCTATTGCGATTTCGTGGCCAGCTTCTTCGGCCGGGCAAGGCCAGGCGAGTTTCCCGGGCTCGTCATCCGCTGAACCGTGACGATTGGATGCCGGGCGAGCCCTTGCTTCTGCCCCGGGCGAAGCTCTCGCTCCGTCTTCGGGCAGGGCTCTTGCTTCGGTTCCGGCGCCTGCATATCTTGCATCAAGTGCAAAATTGCAATAAGTACAGATAAGCATCTGTCCTTGCCCACCTCCGGAACCTGCCATGACCAGCGCAACCACCTGTTCGGATACCTTTCAGTTTTTCCGCCTGTGGATCGCCAATCCGCTGCGGGTCGCCGCGGTCGCGCCCTCGGGCGCGACGCTCGCCCGCCTGATGACGCAGGAGATTTCGCCCGACGACGGACCAGTGATCGAACTCGGGCCGGGAACCGGCGTGTTCACCCGGACGCTGCTGGCCCGCGGCGTCCGCGAGAGCGACCTGACGCTCGTCGAATATGGCTCGGATTTCACCCGCATGCTGCAGCTGCGCTTTCCAAGGGCCAGGGTGCTGTGGATGGATGCCGGCCAGCTTGCCCGCTTCGACCTGTTTTCCGGCGCGCCGGTCGGCGCCGTCGTCAGCGGCCTGCCCTTGCTGTCGATGTCGCCGCGCAAGGTCACCTCGATCCTGCAGGGCGCCTTCAGCTATGTCAGGCCCGGCGGCGCCTTCTATCAGTTCACCTACGGGCCGCGCTGCCCGGTACCGCGGCCGATTCTCGACCGGCTCGGACTGAAGGCCACCCGCGTCGGGCACACAGTGCGCAACCTGCCGCCGGCCGCCGTCTACCGGATCGTCCGGCGTCAGCCGATCGGCATCATGCGCGGCGGCTTCGGCGAGACACGGCGCATGTCCGGCGAGGGTCCGGCCGGTTGATCCGCGGCCCTGGGGAGAACCTTTGGAAAACCCCTGGGAAAACCCTGGAAGACCCCAGAGCGAAGCCTGGGGATGAAACCTGGATCAACCCGGCGCAAAAGCCTGTGCGCAGCCTGGGGAGAAGGGAACAAGAGCCTGTGGAGAACGACCGTTCCAGCCATCCGGTGCGCCGCTCGGCTGATCGGCAAGGGCCTTTTGCCTCGACGATCGGCTGACGTTATATGCATCACCGCCGTCGCGGCGGATGATCGGGAGACGACGCGGTTTGGCTCAGTCAGGCGTCAAGGCAGGCACGGACAAGGCGGCCGCGGACCAGGGTTCCGAAGGCAAGCCCGAAGGCCTGCGCGAGCGCAAGCGCCGGCAGACCCGCGAGCGCATCTCGGAAGCGGCCATGACACTGTTCCTCGAGCGCGGCTTCGAGGCCACCACGGTCGACGACATCGCGGCCGCCGCGGATGTCTCCAAGCGCAGCTTTTTCGATTATTTCGCCACAAAGGAAGATGTGGTCTTTGCCTGGCAGGATAATTTCGGCACGGCGCTGGCGGCAGCGGTCGCCGCGCGGCCGCCGGGCGAACCACTGACCCAGGTCGTCGAGGAAGCCCTGGTCGAGGCGGTCATCGCGGCGACGCAGCCGCGCGCCATGGCCATTGGCGAACTGATCCACGCGACGCCGGCGCTGGGCGCTCGCGACCAGCTGAAATATGCCAGGCTGGAACAGACGCTGGCCGCGGCACTGGCCGACCGGGTCACCGATGACGCCGACAAGCCGCGCGCGCGGCTCATTGCCATGGTCACGATCGGCGCCATGCGGATCGGCGGCGAGGGCTGGCGCAGCCGGCCGCAGAGCGAATCCATCGAGAGCTATGTGCGCAAGATCTTCAGAACGGTCTGGACCCAGCTCGGCGAACTCAGCCGGGACCGCGGGGGCCGGTGACCGGCTGAGCCAGCGGTGCGCCCGGCCGGGTCGATCACTCCGCGCCGAGGCCGAGCGCCTGGCGGAACCGGACCTTGGCGTGAGCGCCCTCGCGCAGCGGCACCAGCCGGGCGTTTTCGGCCGCGTCGATCTTGATGACGCGGACCCGCGGACCCTGCCCTGGCGCCGCGATGTCGGCGGCCAGCCGCTCCAGCTCGGCCTCGGTGCGGACGACGCCGATATCGCGAATGCCGCAGGCACCGGCGGCCGCGGCGAGATCGGTCGCGACGGTATGGCTCTGCTGCGCGCCGGTCTCCCCATAAAGGCCGTTGTCGAGCACGACGACGATCAGGTTAGCCGGCTGCGCCAGGCCGATCGTCGAGAAGCTGCCAAGGCCCATCAGCATCTCGCCGTCGCCGGTGATGGCGATAACCGGCGTGTCGGGCTGGGCCAGCGCGAGCCCGAGTGCCAGCGAAGCCGTGCCCCCCATGGCGCCCCACAGGTAGAAGTTGCGCGGACTGTCGCCGGCGGCGGCGACGTCATAGGTGGCTGATCCAAGGCCGGTGACGACCAGGGCGTTTGCGCGGTCGCGCAGGAGGCGCGCGACGGCCTGCCTGCGATCGAGATGGTTCGAGGACATGATCGGCTCCTACCGGGTAAAGACCTTGGCGCCGACCAGGCGCTGGGACAGCAGCACGGCCATGGCCGAACCGCCGCCATAGGCCATGGTGGCGGCATGCCGGACGACGTCGCCGACCTCGTCCGGGCGGTCGGCGCGCTGGACCTGGACGTCCATCAGCCGCAAGGCGTCCGGGGTGGTCGACCCCATCGGCACCTGCCAGGGGTTAAACTCGCCCCATTCGCCGCGCATGGTGACGAGCATGAGCAGCGGGAATTTGCAGATCTTGATCAGCGACAGCATGTTGACGCAGTTGCCGACACCGCTGGACTGCATCAGCAGTGCCGCGCGCTGGCCGCCGAGCCAGGCGCCGGCCGCAACCGCGATGCCCTCCTGTTCCGAAGTCAGTGCGATGCCGCGCATGCTGGGCTCCTGATGGACCCGGCTGATCAGCCGCGCGTGGCCGCCGTCGGGCACGTAGGGAACCTGGCGCACGCCGAATTCCCGCAGACAGTCGAAGATGTCGTCGGGCCAGCCTTGGCGGATGGTCGCCCCGGCCGATCCGTCCGCCCCTGTCACGGGCACGTCCTGCGCCGTCATGTCCTGCGCCGTCATGTCCTGTCCCTCCGGCAAAGTCCGTTGGGCCGATCCATCGCAGTCCGCATCGCCCCGGAGAATGACAATCTGGCGATAGCACCTATCGCCGATCTCGAAGGGCGGCCTTGCCTCCGCTTTCGAAGAACGGCAATGCTTGGCTCAAGCTATTCCCGATCCTGAAGGCAAGCGGTGGACCTCAAGCAGCTCAAGACCTTCATTCGCGTTGCCGAAACCGGCTCGCTCAGCAAGGCGTCGGACCGGCTCCGCCTGGCCCAGCCGGCCCTGTCGCGCCAGATCAAGCTGCTGGAAGCCGAGATCGGCATGCCGCTGTTCATTCGCTACGGCCGCGGCATGCAGATGACCGAAGCGGGCCAGGAATTGCTCGCCCGTGTCGCCGGCCTGGTGCACCAGCTGGAAACGTCCATCGACGACGTCAGGTCGCTGCGCACGGTGCCGAGCGGAACGGTCGCGCTCGGCATGATGCCGACCGTGTCTTATGTGCTGGCGGCCCGCCTGGCGCGCCGGGTCGCCGCCGAGCTTCCGGGCATTTCGCTCCGGATCGTCGAAGGTTATGCCGGCCACCTGGTCGACTGGCTGCACCGGGGCGACGTCGACGCGACCTTGCTCTACGGACCGAGTTCGGACCTGCACCTGCGCGTCACCGACCTGCTCTACGAGGAACTGGTCCTGGTTGGCCCTTCGACAGCACGGCTCGACGCCGAGGTGCCCATGCCGGTGGCGGCGCTCGCCGGCCTGGAGCTGGTGCTGCCGAGCCGCAGCCACGGCCTTCGCGCGGTGGTCGAGACCGCCGCGCAAAAGGCCCGGATCGATCTCACCGTCAGGTTCGAGGCCGATTCCTTCCGCGTCCTGAAGGACCTGGTCGAGGCTGGCCTCGGCTACACCGTATTGCCGATCTCGGCGATCAGGCGCGAGGAACGCGCCGGGCTGTTCAAGACCGCGCCCCTGGAGAAGCCGAAGGTGACCAGGCAGATCATCCTGGCGCTGCCCTCCAGCCGCACCGACACGCGCGCCACCCGCGCGCTGGTCGACCTCGTCATCGACGAGATCGCGACGCTTGTCGCCAATGGCGATTGGGTCGCCGTGCCCTCGGCGGAGCTGCGTGGCAGGAATGGAAGCGCCGCGCCTCCGCAAGCGTGACGCATTTTTCCCCGTCCGAAACAGCTATCGACAGCGATCGTCACCGCGGTGTCATCTAAGCCGTCGACAGCACGCATCGGACACGATCGGGGCACCCATGGAATATTTCCGACGATTCACCTTCCTGTTCGCGACACCGGCCTTCGACACCGATGACCTCGAGGGCATCCGGTTCAACCAGATCGTCGAGGAAATCGAGCGATCCGGTTTCGAGGTGGTCAAGGCGCGCAAGCTGGAGGACGCCGAGATCGCGGTGCAGACCGATGCCGCCATTGGCTGCATGGTGGTCGACTGGGGCAAGAAGGGCCTGGAGGGCAAGACCGCGGCGCTGATCAACCTGATGCGCCGTCGCGGTCTCGACTTCCCGATCATCCTGTTGATCCGCCGCAAGCGCTTCGAGGATCTGCCGGTCGAGGTGCTCGACTTCATCGACGGCTACGTCTTCCTCTCCGAGGAGACGCCCGCCTTCATCGCCAAGAATCTCGTCAGCCGGCTCAAACAATATGCCGAGACGCTGAAGACGCCGTTCTTCGGCGCGCTGGTCGACTACGCCGAAGAGGGCAACCAGCTCTGGACCTGCCCGGGCCATAATGGCGGCGTGTTCTACTCGCGCAGCCCGATCGGCCGGGTGTTCATGGAACATCTCGGCGAGGCGGTGTTCCGCGACGACCTCGACAATTCCGTGCTCGACCTCGGCGACCTCCTGACCCATGAGGGCCCGGCCCTGCAGGCGCAGAAGGAAGCCGCCAAGATCTTCGGCGCGGAAAAGACCTATTTCGTGCTCAACGGCACCTCGACCTCCAACAAGGTGGCACTCGCCGCGCTCGTCACCGATGGCGACCTGGTGCTGTTCGACCGCAACAACCACAAGGCCGCCCACCACGGCGCCCTGCTGATCGGCGGCGGCATTCCCGTCTATATCCCCACCGTCCGCAACGCCTGGGGACTGATCGGGCCGATGTGCTGGGAGGCCTTCGACGAAGAGGCGCTGCGCGAGCGCATCCGCACCCATCCGCTGGTCAAGGACCCGGAAGCCTGGCGCAAACCACGACCATTCCGCGTCGCCGTGGTCGAGCAGTGCACCTATGACGGCACGATCCACAGCGCCGAGATGATCCTCAAGCGCATTGGCCATCTCTGCGACTACATCCTGTTCGACGAGGCCTGGGCCGGCTTCATGAAATTCCACCCGCTCTATGCCGGGCGGTTCGCCATGGGGCTCCAGGACCTCGGTCCGGATGCGCCAGGCATCATCGCGACCCAGTCGACCCACAAGCAGTTGGCGAGCTTCTCGCAGGCCTCGCAGATCCACATGAAGGACCGCCACATCCGTGGCCAGAAGCGGCGGGTCGAGCACCGGCGCTTCAACGAGAGCTTCATGCAATATGCCTCGACCTCGCCCTTCTATCCGCTGTTCGCGTCCCTCGACGTCGGCGCGCAGATGATGAAGGGGCGCTCGGGCGAGGTGTTGTGGGACGATACGATCCGGCTCGGCATCGAGCTGCGCAAGAAGATCCGCGCCGTGCGCCGCGAGTTCGAGGAAAAGGAAGCGCGGCCCGAGCGCCGCTGGTTCTTCGAGCCTTTCGTGCCGGACCGGGTGGAAATTCCCGATGTCTCGCGCGACGGCGGCGTGCATCACGTCGCCTGGGAGACGGTCGGCACCGACCAGCTCGCCACCAATCCGGCCTATTGGCAATTGGCGCCCGATGCCGCCTGGCACGGCTTTGCCGGCATGACGCCGGGCTTCGCCATGACCGACCCGAACAAGCTGACGCTGCTGACGCCTGGCTTCGACCGCGCCACCGGCACCTATGCCGAACACGGCATCCCTGCCCCGGTGGTTGCCCAATATTTGCGTGAGAACCGCATCGTCGCCGAGAAGAACGACCTCAATTCGCTGCTCTTCCTGCTGACGCCGGGGGTCGAGGCCAGCAAGGCCGGCACGCTGATCAGCGGGCTCGTCGCCTTCAAGAAGCTGCACGACGACAATGTGCTGCTGGAAGAGGCCATCCCGGAATTCTTCAGGCGCCGGCCGGCGCGTTATGCCGGCGTGCGCCTGCGCGATCTCTGCGCCGACATGCACCGCTTCTTTCGCGACGCCAATGTCAGCGCCCTGCAGGCCAAGCAGTTTTCGGCCGGGCACCTGCCCGAGATCGCCATGTCGCCCCATGACGCGGCGCGCTGCCTGACCCGCAACGACGTCGACTACCTGCCCATCGACGCGATTGCCGGCCGCATCGCGACGACGCCCTTCGTGGTCTATCCGCCGGGCATCGCCACCATCGTGCCGGGTGAGCGGCTGACCGAGCGGGCACAGCCGATGATCGACTATCTCAAGATGTTCGAGACCTGTTTCAACACCTTCCCCGGCTTCGAGGTGGAGATCCAGGGCCTCTACCGCGAGATCGATGCGTCGGGCCGCGTCAGGCTTCATACCTACGTCGTCTCCGAATAGGCTCGGGATTCGGGGAGGACAGGACAATCCATGGAGAACCAGCAAGCGGTCGTCATCCGGCCATCACGCGACACCGACGTCGAGGCCATGCTGGCGATCTATCGCCGTCATATCCGCCAGGGCATCGACGAACGGATCGACGACAGCGAGGCGGCCGAGCCCGATGACCTGCGCGACCGGCGCAAGAACCTGCGCAACCGCCGTTTTCCGCATCTGGTGGCGACGCTGAACGGCGAGGTGGTCGGTTATGCCTATGCGGTGCTGTTCCGCAAGCGGCCGGCCTATCGCTATACGGTCAAGCACTCGATCTATGTCCACCACGGCCATCTCGGCCGCGGCGTCGGGCGGCTCCTGATGCAGGGGATCATCGACGCCTGCGCGGCCTCGGGCTTCCGTCAGATGATCGGTTATATCGACGCCGACAACGCCGCCTCGCTCGGCCTTCACCAAAGCTTCGGCTTTGCCCGGGTCGGCGTCTTGCCGGCGGTTGCCTATCGCCATGGCCGCTGGTCCGACAGCGTCATGGTTCAGCGCTCGCTCGGCACCGGCTCCACCGCCCCGCCGCCGCCCGCGCCTCGCCCGGCCCGGTGATGCGTCGGGCAGCGCTCGCCGCCGCTCAGCGCCCCGGCCGCCGCGGCGCCACCATGTAGACAAGCGTGCTGACGAACAGAACGGCGGCCAGCGCCCCATGCATGCGCGCAAAAGTGACGGCCGGGTCGAGACCCTGCCCAAGGCCGTCGTCGATCAGCCAGCCCGAACCGGTCTGCACGGCCACCACGCCGGCGATGAAGACGAAGTTGAGCAAGGTCATGCCCCGCCCAACCAGATGGTCCGGGAAGAACGGCCGGGCATGGGCCATCAGGATCGTGTAGCTGAACCCGCAAAACCCGATAAAAACGAAAATGGCGGTCGCCGCCACCGCCGTCTGAACAGCTGTCGCGGCCAGGAGGGCCAGGGCTGCGGCCATGGCCAGATTGCCGGCGACGACCAAGGCCTTGGCCTGGCCCCAGCGATTTTCGATCCAGCCGAACAGGAAGGCACTGGATGTCATGGCCATTGCCATCAGCATCGCGGCATTGCTCTGCTGGGCCGGCGTCAGTTCGATCACCTCGGCGAGATAGGGCGCGATCCAAAGCCCCCTCAACGCAACGGCGACGGCGTAGCTGAAGAATACGATCGGCACGAGAAGCCAGAACAGCCGCGTCGAGACGATCGCGCCCAGGCCGGAAAAGATGCCGGAATCGGCCTTGCCGTCGATGCGCGGCGGATCTTTCAGGAACACCGCCGCCAGCGCGAAGGCGACGCCATAGAGGACCCCGAGCATCATCATCGTTGCCCGCCAGCCAAAACCGTCGGCGAGCAATGCCAGAGGCACCGTGCCGACGAAATTTCCGATCGACCCGATGCCGATCAACAGCGACGCCAGAAGGCCGAATTGTGCCGGCGGATGGTTGCGCGCGAAGACGTAGACGGCACTCATATAGACCGGCGAGCAGCCGATGCCGATCAAGGCCATGGCAAGGGAACCGAGGATCGCATTCGGCGCGAACGGGAAGAGGCAGACGCCGACGGCCCCGACCAGCATCAGCGGCAAGACGGTTCGGCGGGGACCAAAGCGGTCGAGGGCCCAGCCGACCGGAAGTTGCATCACCGCAAAGGTGACGAACCAGGATGAGCTCATGACCGCAAGCTCGGTCGCCCCGATCCGCATATCCGCCATGATCCGGGTCGCGAGGACACTCAGAAACAGGCGGAAGAAGATCGAGATGATATAGGCCAGCGAGAGCGCCAGAAACGTCTGCATGTTCGATCAGGTCACCTGCCCGACCGTCCAACACGACATGCGGCGAGCTTGAGCCTGGATAACGGATCTTGCGGTCGAGACCAGCCGCAAAGGCGACGGGCTGTTGCCCGGGGGCCTCAATGGCCGCGCCGTTCGCCGTCAGGCCCTGGTCGGCGGCCGTGTCAGGTAGTCCCACATGCGGTCCATGATGCGGCCGCTCCAGGTCGCGCGCTCGCAGGCTTCGTCGGCGTCAAGCACCGCGCCCTGGTCGGCAAGCCCGGAGGTAAGACATTCGAGCTCGATCCGGCAGGCATCCTCCAGGAAACGGGTCAGCACCACCGCTTCCTTCAGCGACGTGCCGGCGGTGACAACGCCATTGCCACGCATCAGGATGGCGCGGGCATCACCGAGCGTCTCGGCGAGCGCAGCCGCCTGCTCGTCCGAGCGCAACAATTGCGGATCGTCCCAGAGCGGCGGCTTGGGCGCGAAATAACTGCCCATGCCGTGGCGTGGCTTCGGCGTCAGGCGCAACGTGCCGAGCGTCATCGCCTTTGGCGGCATGGAGCGCACCACCCCGTTCACCTCAGGCCGCCGCCGGTAGATCTCGCGGTGAATGCGCACCTCTCCGAGCACGCCTTCGGGCAAGGGACCGTCGAGGCCAACGACCGAACAGGCCTCGTCGACACCGACCAGACCCAGCGGGGTTGCCGGCGAGACCAGGAAGTGGCGCGCATCCAGCCTGAGGCTGCAATGGCCATAGGCATGGACGAAACCGTGGCGCGCCAGCGCCCAGCCGGCGGTGCGGACCAGCGCGCTGTCGGCTTCGGTCGGGGTCGGCAATGCCAGCGTCATTCTTGAAAGCGGTTCATTTGTTGAATTCGGCGATCGCCGGCTTGGCGCCCCACTTGCAGAAACCCATGGGCTCGAACAGGAACTGGCGCTCGCGCCAGAGCAGTTCGTCGGCGATCTCGCGCACGCCGCTGGAATATTCGAAGACCATGCCGTCGGGGCCCTCGAAATAGAGGAACTTGGCCGAGGAGGTGGGGTGGCGGCCAGGGCCGAAGACCATCTTCACCTGGCGGTCGCGCAGGAACTGGTAGGACCGCATGATGTCGTCACCGGTTTCGACCTGATGGTTGATGTGCTGGATGCCCGGCTTGGTCGAGGGAAACATCGCGATGGTGTGGTGGACCTCGTCGATGCGCAGGAGCGGCGCATCGCCGATGCGGTCGCTGACCCGGGCATTGGTCACCTGGGTCCAGAACGCCTCGTCGCGGGCAAGATCGGTGGAGCAGAGCCCGATATGGCTGAAGCCGGTAATGCCGGCGTCGCGCTGGCCGTGGTAGCGCCGGCCGCTATGGGCCGGCCGCCAGGCGAGTTCAATCGGGTTGCCGGTCGGGTCGCGGAACGAGATGAACTCGCGCACCTTGCGCAAATCGGCTTCTTCCGCGGTGCCGCGCCGGACCGGATGGCCGAGCGCTTCCAGCTGGGTTGCCGCCTCATCGAGATCCGAACGCTGCTCGACTTCGAAACAAACGACATGATCGCCCGGGTCGCCGTCGAAATAGCACAACGTGTGTTCGCGCTGGTCGGACTTGAAATAGACCGCGCCCTTGTTCTGCTCGGCAATGTCGAGGCCGAGATATTCGGTGGCGAAATGGGTCGCGCCTTCCAGGTCGCGCGTGCCCAGGCGAACGTAGGAAACGTCGGCGAGCTTGATCATCTGAAGCCTCCGCGGGCCCTGGCCCGTTATTGATACTCGGCAATCGCGGTTTCACTGCCCCAGGCGCAGAACGAGCCGCGCGCCCTGGGGAACTGTCGCGCGCGGCGGGCGCCGTCGAACCTTTCGCCTTCGCAGACATAGCTGAACAGCACGCCATCGGGTCCGGCGAAGGTGACGAAGAGCTGGTTGGAAAAGGGCCGGCGGCCCGGGCCGTCGACGATCCGCACCTGAGCAGCGCGCAGAAAATAGGCGTTCTGCATGATCAGATCGACGTCCTCGACACCGAACTCCACCGCCAGCACGCCACGTCCCTCGGAGGGATGGACGGCAATGCGGTGATGCGCCTCGTCGAAGCGGATATAGGCCGCCTCGCCGACCCAGTCGCTGACCGCGCCGCTGAGCAGCCGGGTCCAGACGTCCTGGTCGGAAGCGTCGGGCGCGCCGCGCAGGGCGACGCCTTCGAGCCCGGTCATGCCGGCATCGCGTGGCCCGTGATAACGCCAGCCCGACTGCAGCGGCCGGACCACCAGCTCGACGTCATAGCCGCCCGGCATGCGGAAGCTGGCCAACCGGCGCGCCTTGCGGCGCTGCGCGCCCTCGCCGTCGTCCCGGCCGACCATGAAGCCCTGCGCTTCGAGAGCGGCGACCGCCCGGTCGAGCGTCTCGGGATCGCGCAGCTCGAAACCGACGGCTTGATGGCTCGGATCCCCGGCCACATAGACCAGCGTATGGTCGCGATAGTCGGAGCGGAAATAGGCTTCCGTCTCGGTCCGGTTGACCAGTTGCAGGCCGAGGATGCGCTGGGCGAAATCGGTCGCGCCGTTCAGGTCGGCGGTGCCGAGCCGGACATAACGCAATTGCTCGATCGGAATGCGGTTCAGGGTGTCTGTCATAGGCCCAGATGCTCTCGCTGGAGATCGGTGTCGGCGAGCAGCGTCGCCGGCGCGCCGTCGAAGACAATGCGGCCATGGGCGAGCACGACCGCCCGGGTGGCGAGCCGGAGCGCCATCGCGACATTCTGCTCGGCGATCACCATGGTCAGTCCCTCGCGGGCGAGGCGGCCGACCGAGCCGATGATGACATCCTCGATGGCGAGCGGCGCAAGGCCTTCGCTCGGTTCGTCCAGAATGATGAAATCCGCCTGGGTCAGCAAGGCACGCGCGATGGCGAGCAACTGGCGCTCGCCGCCGCTGAGCGCGCCGCTCGACGAGCGCCGCCGTTCGGCAAGCCGCGGAAACACCTCATAGGCGCGCTCCAGCGTCCAGCGGCGATCGGGCGCGCCGCGCGTCCAGAGCATCGCCATGCGCAGGTTTTCCTCGACCGTCAGGTTGGGGAAGACGCCGCGCCCTTGCGGCACCAAAGCCAGGCCGAGGCGGGCGATGCGATGGGTCGGCCAGCCGGTCACGTCATGGCCCTTGACCGATACCCGGCCGCCGACCGTCGGCTCGAGATTGAGGATGGACGAGATCAGCGTGGTCTTGCCGGCGCCGTTGCGGCCGAGCAGTGCCAGCACCTCGCCCTGGGCGAGTGCCAGGTCGACATCTGAGAGAATACCGACACCGTCATAGGAGGCCGACAGCCCCGAAAGCGACAGGCAGGCGGCGGGTTTTTCGGCGGTCAGCAAGGCCGGCATCACGACGCCTCCGCGAGCGTGCCGAGATAGGCGGCCTGGGCGCCGGCATGGGCGCGAATGCCGGCGGGCGTGTCGATGGCGATGAGGCGGCCGAGATCGAGCACGGCGACGCGGTCGCAGGCGCCGAAGACGATGTCGAGGTCATGGGCGATCAGGATGATCGCCACCTCGTCGTCATGATTGCGCACCAGTTCGACCAGGCGCTCGGCCTCCTGCCGGGCAAGGCCCGCGGTCGGCTCGTCGAGCAGCAGCAGTTTCGGCGCCATGGCGAGCGAAATCAGCACGTCGACGATGCGCTGGTCGCCATAGGAGAGGTTGCCGACCTTTTCATCGGCACGATGGCCGAGCCGGGCGCGGCCGAGCAGCGCCTCCGCCGCGCCGTCGGCTTCGGCCGTGACCGAAGCGCTCGACCGCCAGCGATAGCCGGCGCCGCGACGGGCGCGCGCGGCCAGTGCGATGTTTTCGCGCGCCGACAGTTCGGGGAACACCATGCTCTTCTGGAAGGTGCGTACCAGGCCGGCGCGCACCCGCTGGTCCGGCTTCATCCCGACGATATCGGTCCCGGCGAAGCGCACGCCGCCCCGGTCGGGGCTGAGGAAACCGGTGATGACATTGAACAGCGTGGTCTTGCCGGCGCCGTTCGGGCCGATCAGCCCAAGGGTCTCGCCCCGGCCGACCGCGAAGCTGACATCGACAAGCACGCGCAGGCCGCCAAAGGCCTTGGCGACACCGTCGATGGCGAGCATGGCGGGCGCGGTCATGACACACCTCCCCCACCGGCCGGCCGGCGGCCGAGCAGCGACCTGACACCGGCGACCACGCCCTGCGGCATGACCAGCACGGTCATGACGAAGATCAGGCCGACCAGCAATTGCCAGCGATCGGTGTAAGACGACAGATAGGTCTGGATCGACAGGTAGATGGCGGCGCCGACAAAGGCGCCGTAGAGCGAGCCGACGCCGCCGATCACCAGCATGATGATCATCATCGCCGACATGGTCCAATGCACGGCATTGGGACCGACATATTGATTGACGAAGGGATAGAGCGCGCCGGCCGCACCGGCGATGGCGCCCGAGGCGACCAGTGCCATCAGCCGGATCGCCGGGATGCTGTAGCCGAGCGCGCTCATCCGGAGCGCCCGCTCGCGCGAACCGACCAGGGCCCGGCCGATCGGCGCATCGACGAAACAATGGGCCGCGAGCAGCGCCAGTCCGGCGACGGCCGCAGCCGCGACATAGAGCGTCGGTCCGCTGTTGAGCACCACGGTCGCGACCCCCGCATGCAAGGTCAGCGGCGGAAAACCGCGCAGGCCGTCGGCGCCGCCGGTCACCTCGCGCCAGTGGAAAACCACCTCCCACAACATCTGGCCGACGATCAGGCTGAGGATGAGAAAGAACAGGCTGATGGTGCGCATGACGACGACGCCGAGAACCAGCGCCAGGACGACGCCGGTGGCGATGCCGACGGCCAGCATGACGATGAGATCGGCGCCCCAATATTGCGCGGTGATCGCCGCGGCATAAGCCGCGCCACCGAACAGGGCGGCATGGCCGAGCGAGACCAGGCCGCCGAAACCAACCAGCAGGTCGAGGCTGAGCACCGCCGTGCCGATGATCAGGATCTCGGCCAGGAAGCGCAATTGGTAGTCGCCGGCAAGCAAGAGCGGCCCGCCGAGGGCCGCGGTGACGGCCAGTGCGAGCGCGACGCGGGACAGGATCCGGCGGCCGAGCTGCGGCACGGCGGCGGCACCTTCCGCACGCAGGAGTTCCGTCCGGTTCACGGTTTCGATCCGGTTCACACTTGCCTCGTCTTCTGGGCGACCAGGCCCGAGGGCAGCATGACCAGCAGTGCCGCCATCACGCCAAGCGCGACGAAATTGGAAAATTCGGGCACCCAGACCTTGGCGAAGGTCATGGCGAAACCGAGCAGCAGCGCGCTCGCCACGGTGCCGCGGAAGGTGCCGAGACCGCCAACCACCACGACGATCAGCGCCAGGATCAGCACCTCCTCGTCAAGGCCGGGATAGGCGGACAGGATGCCCGCGCCGAGCGCGCCCGAGAGGCCGCCGAGACCGGCCGAAATGACCAGCACGGCGGTGAAGATGCGGCGCGTGTCGAGGCCAAGCGTCTCGACGAAGCCGCGATCGACCACGCAGGCGCGCACCACCGCCCCCCAGATGGTGCGGTCGACGGCGAACCACAGGCCGGCCGCCAAGGCCAGGCCGAAGCCGATGATGAACAGGCGGTAGATGGGGAAAGGCATGTCCATCAGGAAGATCACGCCGCGCAGCAGCTCGGGCATCTCCGGCGACATGATCTGCGCGCCGAAACCCCAGCGCATGAGGTCGGCGAAGACCACCGACAGGCCATAGGTCAGGAGCACCTGCATGAGATGGGTGCGGGCATAGAACTGGCGGAACGGAAAGCGCTCGAGCAGCAGCCCGGCCAGTCCGGCCGCCGCGAAGGCCGCCGGAAAGGCCAGCCACCAGGGCAGGCCGGAGCCGAACCACCAGGCGCCGACATAGGCGCCGAGCAGCACGAAGGAGCCGTGCGTCAGGTTGACGAAATTCATCAGGCTGAGCACCAGCGACAGGCCGAGGCCGGTCAAAAGCAGCAGCACCGAGAAGGACAACGCATTGAGCGTCTGGATGAGATAAAAGCCCACGACGACCTCGATCAGCAGCGTCGGTCAGGCCATCGGGCCCGGATCCTTGACGCCCTTGTAGGTGTGGATGACCTGGTTCAGCGCCCTGCCCTCGGCGTCCTTCTGGACCTCGTTGACATAGATATCGAGGATCGCCTGGTTGTTGCGCGGATCGAAACTCATCGGACCGAACACCGTCTCGATCGGCCGCGCCAGCACCGCTTCCTTGACCTTGTCCTTGTTGGCGAGGTCGCCCTGGACGCCCTCGACCGCGGCCCTGATGACCTGGCCGGTGACATAACCGGCCGTGCCCATCTCGCCCGGCAGCGCATTGCGGGCGGCCTGGTAGGCGCGGGTGAAACCGGCCGAGCTCGGCGCGGTCGGCGACTGGTTGCAGGTGTTGAGCCCGCCGAGCGCCGCGTCCTTGACCGCCGAGACGACGTCTTCCTGATCGAACAGCGCGCCGCCGCCGATCAGCTTGATCCGGCCCGAGAGACGATAATCGCGCATCTGCTGCAGGAACCGCACGGCATCCGAGCCCGCGAAGAAGGCATAGATGAAGTCCGGCCGCTCGGCCGCGATGGTGGTCAGGAGCGGGCCGAAATCGGTTGACCCGAGCGGTGACCACAATTGCCTGCCGATCTGGCCGCCCTGGGCGCGATAGGTCGCGGCGAAGTCGCCGACATATTCGCGGCCCGCGGCATAGTCGGCGCCAATGGTCAGACAGCCCTTCTTGGCGATCTTCTCATAAGCCCAGAGGCCGGCGGTGTGGCCGAGCATCCAGTTGGTCTTGGTCGGCCGGAAGACCAGGGGGCTTGCCGCCTTGCGCGCGAGATCATTGGCCGAACCGGCGGAAATGAAGGTCAGCGCCTTGGCATCCGTCACCACATCGCGCACGGCGAGCGCCACCGCCGAGCTGATGACGCCGCAGACCAGGTCGGCATTGTCCTGGCCGATCAGCTTGCGGAACTTGCGGACGCCCTCGTCGGGCTTGGCCTGGTCGTCCTCGACCACCAGCTCGACCGGCCGGCCGGCGAGACGATTGTCGTTCTCCTTGAGGAACAGCTGAATGCCCGCGCGCATGCTTTCGCCGAGCGCGGCGAACGGACCCGAGAGCGACGTGACCATGCCGATCTTCAGCGGCCGGCCAGCCGATTGCGCCAGGGCCGGAAGACCAAGGGGCGCGCCGATCGCGGCGCCAAGGACAGTCGCGGCACCGCCTGCCAGCACGGCCCGGCGACTGGGTGATGGATGACTGGACATGGCGACACTCCTCCCGTCGCGGTCTTGGCGCCGCACGACGCATCCGACCAGAGGCGTGGCAAAATGTCAAATTAATTTCGAAATTAATGGCCGTCGCAAGCCGGATAGCACTATCAATCCTGATGATTACTCCAGCATCCGTATAACTTATAGCCGAACGTCAGCCGACAGAAATCATACATCGCCAGTGCTCTGAGCTTGTAATTTCGAAATTATCGGATATGACGGGTTTATCCCACCGGCGCGAGACAGGCATGGCTGACAGGGCAGACGACACCACCGCGGACCGGCCCGACGCCGGCAAGACGATGGCCGACACGACCTATCGGCGGCTGCGCCACGACATCGTGGCCGGAAAGCTGCCGGCGGGAGCCAAGCTGAAACTGGAAGGCCTCACCGCGGATTATGCCGTGGGCATGTCGCCGCTGCGCGAGGCGCTGACCCGGCTGATGGGCGATCTGCTGGTCGTGTCGGAGGGCCAGCGCGGCTTCTGGGTGGCGCCCCTGTCGCTCGACGAACTCGATGACATCTCACGCGTCCGCGCGCTGATCGAAACCGAGGCGCTGAACGCCGCCATCCGAAACGGCGATGCCGCCTGGGAGGCGGCGCTGACCCGGGCTTTCGACGATCTGAGCGCCGTCGAAGCGACCCTGCCGCAAACCGCCGAACCTCTCGAACCGGCGGTGCTGGAACGCTGGGAGCAATGCAACCGCGCCTTCCATACCGCGCTGGTGGCGGCCTCCGGCTCGCCCCTGCTGATCAAGCTGCGCGACCTGCTCTACCAGCAGTCGGAACGTTACAGGCGCGTCTCGCTCAACGTCTCCAGGCGCCGGCGCAACGTCCATGACGAGCATGTCGCGATCTACGAGGCGGCGATCGCGCGCAATGCCCTGAGGGCTTGCCGGATGACCGAACTGCATCTCGCCCGCACCGCCGAGGAGGTGCGCCGCGCCATGCAGGAACTTTCCGAAGGCCAGGCGGCGACGGCCGAACCGCGGCGGCACTGATGTCCTTCGATCTCAGGGGCCAAAGAATCCTGGTCACCGGCGCGGCCGGCGGCATCGGCGGCGCGGCGGCGCAGGTGCTGGCCGGCCTCGGCGCCCATGTGGTGGCGACCGACCGCACGTCCTGCGCTGGCCTCGCCGAGACCATCGCCGCCACCGGCGGCACGGCCGAGACGATCAGCCTCGACCTCGACGGCAAGGACAAGGCCGCCGAACTCGCCGACCGGGCCGGTGATCTCGACGGCGCGGTGCTCGGCGCCGGCATCTATCGCGCGATCGACTGGGATGACGATGGCTGGGACGAGGCGGCCGCCGCGACGCTCGCCGTCAACCTGATGATGCCGATGCGGCTCGCCCGCGCCATCGCGCCAGGCATGGCCGCGCGTGGCCACGGCCGGATGGTGCTGGTCGGCTCGATCGTCGCCACCACGGGCGGTTCGTTTCCAGGCGTCGGCCCGCACTACGCCGCTTCGAAAGGTGGCCTGCACACGCTGGTGCGCTGGCTCGCCGCTCGCCACGGGCCGCAAGGCGTGCTGGTCAACGGCGTCGCGCCCGGCATTACCGACACGGCCATGGTCGGCGTCCACGATCTCAGCGGCGCGCTCGCCCGCCATCCGCTCGGCCGCGCGGCACGGCCGGAGGAAATCGCCTGGCCGATCGCCTTCCTCTGTTCGCCGGCGGCGAGCTTCGTCTCGGGCGCCATCCTCGACGTCAATGGCGGCGCGATGATGCGGGCGTGACCGACCGGGTTTCCCTGACCGAAAAGCCAGCCACGACGACAGGCTACGACCGGAGTTTCTCAGCATGAACATCGCCGTCAGCAGCCATTCCCGTTCCAGCCTTGCGCAATTGTCGCATTTCATCGACGGCCGTTTCGTCGCCGCCGGGCGGCCAGTCTTCGAGAACCGCAATCCGGCGACTGGCGGCCTCGTCAATCTGGTCGCCGAGGCCGATGCAGGCGTGGTCGACGACGCGGTCAAGGCTGCCCGCCGGGCGCTCAAGGGCCCCTGGGGACGGATGAGCGCGCCGGAGCGCGCGGCGATCCTGCGCAAGGTGGCCGACGGCATCATGCGCCACTTCGACGATTTCCTGACCGCCGAAGTGCTCGATACCGGCAAGCCGGTCGGGCTCGCCTCGCATATCGACATTCCCCGCGGCGCGGCCAATTTCAACGTCTTCGCCGACCAGGTCGTGTCGCTTTCGACTGAGAGCTTCCACCTGCCGACGCCCGATGGCACCGGCGCGCTGAACTACGCGCTGCGCGTGCCGCGCGGCGTCATCGCGGTCGTCTGCCCGTGGAACCTGCCCTTGCTGCTGATGACCTGGAAGGTGGCGCCGGCACTTGCCTGCGGCAATGCCGTGGTGGTCAAGCCTTCGGAGGAAACGCCGACCACGGCGACGCTGCTCGGCGAGATCATGAACGAAGCCGGCGTGCCGCCCGGTGTCTACAATGTCGTGCACGGTTACGGCCCCGACAGCGCCGGCGAATATCTCACCCGCCATCCCGGCGTCGACGGCATCACCTTCACCGGCGAGACACGCACCGGCACCGCGATCATGAAGGCGGCGGCCGACGGGGTCCGGCCGGTGTCGCTCGAGCTCGGCGGCAAGAATGCCGCCCTGGTCTTCGCCGACTGCGACCTCGACAAGGCGATCGAAGGCACGATGCGCTCGGTCTTCGCCAATTGCGGCCAGGTCTGTCTCGGTACGGAGCGCGTCTATGTCGAGCGATCGATCTTCGAGGCTTTTGTCGGCCGCCTGAAGAGCGGCGCCGAGAGCCTCCGGATGGGCGACCCGTTCGACAAGGCGACGACGCTCGGGCCGCTGATCAGCCGCGAGCACCGCGACAAGGTCACCACCTATTACGCCAAGGCGGCGGCCGAAGGCGCCACCGTCGTCACCGGCGGCGGCCAGGCCCGCCTTGGCGGCCCGCATGACCATGGCTTCTTCGTCCAGCCGACGATCTGGACCGGATTGCCCGAGACCTCGGCTGTGGTGCGCGAGGAGATCTTCGGCCCCTGCTGCCATATCGCGCCGTTCGACGACGAGGACGCGGCGATCGAGGCCGCCAATGACAGTCCCTATGGCCTGGCGACCTCGATCTGGACCGAGAATCTCAGCCGCGCCCACCGGGTCGCCGGTCGCATCGATGTCGGCATCGCCTGGGTCAATTCCTGGTTCCTGCGCGATCTCAGGACGCCGTTCGGCGGCTCCAAACAATCGGGCATCGGCCGCGAGGGCGGCGTCCATTCGATGGAGTTCTACACCGAGCTGCGCAACGTCTGCGTCAAGCTCTGACGCGCCCTGCCCGTTTCCTCTCCCAGCCGCTTTCCAAGGATCGAGCCATGCTGTCCGAAACCGACCGCCAGAAGGCGGTGGAAATCCTGCTCGAGGCCGAACGGACGCGCACCCCCGCGCTGCAATTGTCGAAGACCTGGCCAGAGCTCGCGATTGAGGATTCCTACGCCATTTCGAGTCTGGTCACTGAGCGCAAGATCGCCGGCGGCGCGAAGCTGATCGGCCACAAGATCGGCCTGACCTCGAAGGCCATGCAGCAATCCTCCGGCATCGACGAGCCGGACTATGGCCACCTGCTGGACAGCATGCTGCTCAATGACGGCGCCAAGGTGCGCTTCGACGACTATTGCGTGCCCAGGGTCGAGCCGGAGCTGACCTTCGTCCTGAAGGAACCGCTGAAAGGCCCGGGCATTGGCCTCGTCGACGTGCTGCGCGCCACCGAATGGGTCATCCCGTCGATCGAGATCATCGACGCGCGGGTGCAGAACCCACGCCAGATCACCGACACGGTGGCCGATAACGGCGCCGCCGCCGGGATCGTTCTTGGCGGCCGGCCGGTCCGCCCCGATGCGGTCGACCTGCGCTGGGTCGGCGCGGTGTTCTACCGCAATTCGGAAATCGAGGAGACCGGCATTGCCGCCGGCGTGCTCGGCCATCCCGCCATGGCGATCGCCTGGCTCGCCAACAAGGTCGGCCGCTTCGGCACCGTGCTGGAACCCGGCCATCTCATGCTGTCAGGCTCGTTCACCCGGCCGGTCTGGGCCGCCAAGGGCGACACCCTGCATGCCGATTTCGGCCCGCTCGGCGGCGTCGCCGTGCAGTTCGTCTGAGGCGAGAGCGGCGGGCATCCAGCGGCTTCGACCGCCGCCCCTCAGATCCGGCCGATCATCCGCCCCGCGGCGATCGCCTCGTGGATCTCCGCCTTCAGGATGCGGGCGAGTTCGCGCATGGCGAGGGTTGCCGGACGCTGCAGCGAATAGGCGATCATGAACTGCGTGGTGACGTCGGGATCGACCACCCGACGCACCACCAGGTCGGGGTCATTGACCTCCTTCAGGATCGTGCCGTGCGGCAGCACTGTTGGCGCGATGCCGCGCCGGACCAGGTCTTTCAGCGCCTCGAGCGCGTCGATCTCGACCAGCACCTCGAGCTCGGCGCCGCGCTGCTGGGCCACGCTGTCGAGCTGGCGCCTGAGCCCGTGATGCCGGCCGGGCAGGATCAGCGGCGCCGCGGCGAGCTGGTCGAAGGGGATGGTGTCGTCGTCCCATTCGCGCCGGTCGACCATGCTGCGCCTGGCGACGTGGAACAGGTCCACCGTCATCAGCGGGTCCATGCGGACATAAGGCGAGCGCCGGGCATTGTTGATGATCGCCATGTCGACACGGCCCGAGACCAGCCATTCGTTCACATAGCCGGAGAAGGCGTCGATGATCTGCAGCTTGACCTGCGGATGGCGCTCCAGGAACACCTCGACCAGGCGCGAGCCGATGGCCGCGCTCATCGACGGCGGCATGCCGAAGGAGACGGCGCCGGAGATGACGCTGGCGGTGTTTCTCAGCTCATCCTTGGCGGCCAGGAGGTCGCGCACCAGCGGCGCGACGGTCGCCTGGAATTGCGCGCCCTCTTCGGTCAGCCGGATGCCGCGGCCATGGCGGTAGAACAGTTGCGCCATCACCTCGGTCTCGAGCTGCCTGATGGCCCGGCTCAAGGCCGGCTGGGCAATGCCAAGCACGGTCGAAGCCTTCGACAGGCTGCCGGCCTCGGCGACGCCCAGGAAATATTGGAGGTGCCGCAGCTCCACCGGTGTCCATGCCTCCGCACGGCCGCCCCGTGCCACCCATGGTTAGCCGGGATCGATCGCCCAGTCCTATATCACGCCGGCATAGCTGCTAACGAGGCGGATGCGCTATCGGGCGAGCCATCCTTGGGCGCCAGATCGCGGCGCGCGTCGGTCGCGCCGAGGAGAGCCGCCGTGAGCACCCAATTTTCATCGATCGGGCTTGCCCGCCTCTTGCTGGCCGGGCTCGCGGCGCTCGCCGGGATCGCAGGCCAGGCCTCCGCCCAGCAACTGGCGCCGAGCCCGACGCTCGATGCCATCCGCGCCCGCGGCCATCTCGAATGCGGCGTGCATCTCGGCATTCCCGGCTTCTCCTTCGCCAATGACAAGGGCGAATGGCTGGGTCTCGATGTCGACTACTGCCGGGCCCTTGCCGCCGCCGTGCTCGGCGATGCATCAAAGGTCCGCTTCACGCCGACCTCGGTGCAGCAACGCTGGCCGGTGCTGCAATCGGGCCAGGTCGACGTGCTGGCGCGCGCGACCACCATCACCTTCTCGCGCAACGCGACGCTCGGCGTGAACTTCCAGGGCATCAATTTCTACGAGGGCCAGAGCTTCATCGTGCGCACGGCGTCAAGCGCGCGCCGGCCGGCGGATCTCGAGAACGCCTCGATCTGCGTGGCCTCCGGCTCGACCGACGACCGCACCGCCGCCGACTATTTCCGCGAGCGCAACATCAAGGTTTCGATCGTCGGCTTCCAGAAGAACGACGACGCCATCGCGGCCTACGATGCCGGCCGCTGCGACAGCTATACGGCGGGCCTTGCCATCCTGTCGGGCCAACGCACCAAGCTGAAGAACCCGGCCGAGCACACGATCATGACCGAAACCATTTCCAACGACCCGCAGGGACCGGTGACCCGCTGGGGCGACGAGCGCTGGCAGGCCATCGTCCGCTGGGTGATGAATGGCGTGGTCGCTGCGGAAAATCTCGGCATCACTTCTCGAAATGTCGATGACCTCAGGGCCAATTCCAGGAATGCCGAAATCCGTCGCCTGCTGGGCGCTGACGGCGGCTTCGGCGCCATGCTGGGCCTGTCCAATGACTGGCTGTTCAACGCCATCAAGCAGGTCGGCAATTACGGCGAAAGCTACGAGCGGACGCTGGGCAAGGCGTCGCCGCTCGGCCTGGAGCGCGGACAGAACCAGCTGTGGACCCGCGGTGGCCTGCTGTTCTCGCCGCCCTTCCAATAGGCGGCGGCGGCGTCAGGGCTTCACGCCGTCAGGGCTTGGCGTCGTCAGGACTTGGCGTCGTCAGGACTTGCCGCCGGCAGGATTTGGCGCCGTCAGGACTTGCCGCCGTCAGGATTTGGCGCCAACCCC
Source organism: Phreatobacter stygius (assembly GCF_005144885.1). Classification (NCBI taxonomy): domain Bacteria; kingdom Pseudomonadati; phylum Pseudomonadota; class Alphaproteobacteria; order Hyphomicrobiales; family Phreatobacteraceae; genus Phreatobacter; species Phreatobacter stygius. The sequence goes on along the minus strand of NZ_CP039690.1, from coordinate 5,256,810 downwards.
GCCGAAGATTCCATGGAACCGGCCGAGGAAACTCCTCAGACGGTCGTTCTGCGGGTTGTCGAAGACCTCCGACGGCCTGCCTTCCTGGGCCACCCGGCCCTGGTCGAGAAACACCACGTGGTGCGAGACGTCGCGGACGAACAGCATCTCGTGGCTGACCAGCAGCATGGTCATGCCGGACTCCGCCAAAGCCTGGATCACACCCAGCACCTCGGCAACCAGTTCGGGATCGAGCGCCGAGGTGACCTCGTCGAACAGCAGCAGGCGCGGCTGCATGGCCACCGCGCGGGCGATCGCCACCCGCTGCTGCTGCCCGCCGGAGAGCTGATAGGGGTAATGGCCGGCCCGCTCGGCCAGGCCCACGCGGCCGAGCCAATGCGCGGTGATATCGCGGGCTTCCGCCTTCGGCTTGCCCAGCACCTTGGTCAGCCCGAGCATGACGTTGTCGGCGGCGGTCAGGTGCGGGAACAGATTGAACTGCTGGAACACCATGCCGATCCGGGCGCGCTGCGCCGACACCATGGTCTCGCTCAGCCGGCGCCGGCGGCCGTTGATCATCCGGTAGCCGATCGGATCGCCATCCAAAAGGATCTCGCCGCCGTCATGCTCCTCCAGCAGATTGACGCAGCGCAGGAACGTGGTCTTGCCGGAGCCGGACGCACCGATCAGCGACACCACCTGGCCCTGGCGCATGGTGAGGTCGATGCCCTTCAGCACTTCGACCTGCCCGAAGCTCTTGTGCACCGCGCGCGCCTGCAACAGGGGCAGGTCGGTCGCCGCAGATGGTTTCGTCATCGAGGCCTGGTCGGTCATCAAGGTCTGCTCGCTCATGCCGCGGCTCCGTCAGTAGCGCAGATAGGAAAACCGCCGCTCGAGCAGCCCGCCGAGCTGCGCAATGGCGAAATTGATGATCAGGTAGAACAGGCCGGCCAACAGATAGAAGTCGACGATCATGTAGTTGCGGGCCATGACCTGCTGCGAGGCGAGCAAGAGCTCGACCACGCCGATGACCGAGAGCAGCGTCGAGCCCTTGACGATCTCCAGGCTGGTATTGACCCAAGGCGGCAGCATCCGCCGCAGCGCCTGCGGCAGGATCGCGTAATAGAGCCGTTTCGGGAAGGTCAGGCCGATCGCCTTGGCTGCCTCCATCTGCCCGGCCGGCACCGACTCGACCGCGCCGCGAAAATTCTCCGCGACATGGGCGGTGGCGAAGGCCGACAGCGCAATGACGCCGGCCCAGAAGGCGGAAATATTGATGCCGAACAGCGCCAGCCCGTAATAGGTGAAGAGAATCAGCACCAGCAGCGGGATGCCGCGCATCAGGTCGACATAGAGGCGTCCGAGGAGGCGCAGCCACCACCAGCCATAGGCCAGGGCGACGCCCATGGTCACGCCGCAGAGCGTCGCGAACACGATGCTGACGACCGAGGTCAGCATGGTCACGCCAAGGCCGGTGAGCAGGGCCGTGCGGGCCTGCCACGCCTCGAACAGGAAGGTGCCGGGGACAAACGAAAAATCCATGACGGCGTCGTCCTCTAGCGGATCACGGAATAGCGGCGCTCGAGCTGCCGCAGGATGATGGCAATGAGATAGGCCGTTGCCAGATAGAGGGCGCTGGCGGTCAGCCAGACCTCCATGACGCGAAACGTATTGGCGTTGATCTGGCGCGCCACGAAGGTCAGTTCCGGCACCGCGATGGCTGCGGCGAGCGAGGTGTCCTTGAACAGCGAGATCAGGTTGTTGCTGATCGCCGGCAAGGTGATCCGGAACATCACCGGCAGCACCACGTAGCGCTGCCTCTGCCAGGGCCGCATGCCGATCGCCTTGGCGGCCTCGACATAGGCCTTGGGGATGGACGACAGGCCGGAGCGGAACACCTCCGACATATAGGCGCCGGCATAAAGCGACAGCGAGAGCACGAAACTCTGCGTCTTGTTCAGAAAATTGACGTCGAACTCCGGCAGGCCGAAATAGACGAAAAAGATCAGCAGCAGCAGCGGCGTGCAGCGGATGAACTCGACATAGGCCCAGACCGGCCCGGACAGCCATTTCTTGCCCGAGACGCGGGCATAGGCCGCAAGCAGCCCGATCACACAGCCGATCGCCAGCGAGATGACGGCAAGTCCGAGGCCGAGCAGCAGGGCATCGGCCAGCCGATCGGCGTTCCGCGCGATGACGGACCAGTCAAAATGATAATCGATCATGGGGGATGTCGCTGCCCTCGCCCGAATTCTTGAACCCTGGCCGCGATCCGCGCTGGCCACGGCCGTTTTTTAGCGAAATCCGTACGGCGGACGGCAGAGCCGAACCGGCTCCGCCGTCAGGTTGAAGAGGCTGGATTGCGGGAAGATTGGGAAACCCGCTCGCGGTCGTTTTCACGCGAATTCTTGCGGGAAACCCACTTTCGGCGTCGGCAGGTCGATGCCGAACCACTTCTTGTAGGAGGCGGCGAAGGTGTCGAAGTCGACCCCCATCATGGCCTCTTTGTAGACGGTGTTGACCCAATTCAGCCAGATGGGATCGCCCAGCTTGACCGCCGATGCGTAAGAATTCGGCATCCAGCCGTAACCGGCATCGACGAAGCGGCCGGGCGCCTGCTGCATCAACCAGCGCATGGCCGATTGATCCTGCATGGAGGCGTCGATGCGCCGGGCGTTCAGCGCCTGCATCGCCGCGTCGGGGCTCTCGAAGGCGTCGACCTTGGCCTGTGGCAGAGCCTTGTGAACCCATTCCTCAAGGAAGACGTTCAGCATGCCGCCGATCGTCACCGCGCTGCCGGCCGCCTTCAGCTCCTCGAAATTCTTATATTTGGCCCCGCGCGCCAACAGCATCAGGCCGACGCCCTCGCGATAATAGGGGATGGTGAACTCCACCTGCTGCGCGCGGCCGGGCGTCACCGTCATCCATTGCACGACGATATCGACCTTGTCGGTGATCAGGCTCGGAATGCGCGCGTCCGATCCCTGCAGCACGAATTCGACCTTTTCGGGATCGTCGAACAGGCTCTTCGCCAGCAGGCGCGCGAGGTCGATGTCCATGCCGACCAGCTTGCCGCTGGCATCCTGGAAATGCCAGGGCGGGTTGGTACTGCCGGTGCCGACGATCAGCTTGCCGCGCTCCTTGACCACATGGAGTTTGCTCCTCGCCGCGGCCTGCGCCACCGCCGGAGCCGGCAACGCGAGACCGCCGGCGGCGATGCCGCCGAGCGCCGCGCCCGCCAGCCCGAGGGCAAACATGCTGCGCCGTTCCACATTCAGGGCCGGATCACCGGTCGAAGCCTCGTCGTCACGCTTGTCCATCTTGATCTCCATCCTCGAAGCGCTCTCGCCGCGGACACGGTCCGCGGGTCGTCAACAAGCGGGCAAGACACGAGCCTGCACCGCCACGGGGAGTTGGCGCGGATCACCTACATGATCGCGCCGGCCGATCGGGCATGATGCGACGCTGCCTTGTCCGGCCGGGGCCTGATGCGGGTCGTCGCCAAGGCAAACGGAAGGGGCGACCGTGCCGACCAAACCCGATCATGACGGGAGAGACGGCCGCGGCGCCGGTCGAGTGGCGCGGGTCGGGACGAAAACCGGGGCGAAAGCGGCGGAGCGGCCAGCTGTCGCCTCCAGACGACGCGAGCAACGCTACGGCCAAGTGTCCACCCGCCCCAATAGTTCATGTGTTCCAGGAGAACATGATGGCGGCAAGTACTCAGCCGCCCAAAAACAGTGAGCTTGGCTGATTGTTAGGGCAAGACAGAACATGGTGCAAGGCGCGCGATATCCGGCGAAGCCAGCCGCCGGCGCGCCGATCCGCTGTCCTTTCCGCGGCTCGCCTGGGCCATCCCAGCCGCCCCATATGCCGCGCCGCTATATCTGCTAGCTGCGCCGGCATCATTCCCCCGGCATCGCATCGACCCGACAGTGCTGCCGCCTCGATCGAGGCTTCAAGAAAATGACCGGGACGATGCGCCATGCTCGACAGACGATGTTTCATTGCGTCCGCCCTTCTGGCCGGCGCAACCGCGGCCAAGGCCCAGTCCGGCGGCCCCGCGATCAAGCTCATCGTGCCCTTCGCCGCCGGCGGCAGCACGGATCTGGTCGCCCGGATCACCGGCGAGGCGCTGGCCGCCAGGCTCGGCCGCTCGGTGATTATCGAGAACCGGCCGGGCGCTGGCGTCATCACCGGCACCAATTCGGTGGCGCGCGCCGATCCGGACGGCACGACGCTCCTGTTCACCACGGTGTCGCATGCGGTCAATCCAGGGCTCAACAGCCGCCTGCCCTATGATTCCACGGCCGATTTCGTGCCGATCGCCCATGTCGCCACGGCCCCCCTGGTGCTGTCGGTGCACCCGTCCGTGCCGGCGGCCAAGCTCGGGGATTTCCTGGCCTATGTCAGGGCCAATCCCGGTAAGGTCCATTATGGCTCGGCCGGTGTCGGCTCGGTGCTGCACATGGCGGTCGAGCTGTTGAAACATCAGGCCGGGCTCGATGTCGTCCACGTGCCCTATCGCGGCGCGGCCCCGGCGATGACCGATCTGATCGCCGGCCACGTCCAGTTCATCATCGACCCGATCTCGACCTCGGCCCAGCAGATCAAGTCGGGCGCCATCCGCGCGCTGGCGGTGACCTCGGCCCAGCGGTCGCCGTCGCTGCCCGATGTCCCGACCTTCGCGGAGGCCGGCATGGCCGATTACGAGGCGTCGACCTGGAATGTCATTCTGGCGCCCAAGGGCACGCCGCGCGACCTGGTCGAGCACATCAACCGTGCCGCCAATGCGGCGGTGCGCGACCCGGCGATCGTCCGCCGGCTGGAACAGCTCGACATCATTCCGATCGCCGATTCCACGCCGGCTTCGACCGCCGCCTTCATCGCGCGCGAAACCGAGCGCTGGACCGCCATCATCAAGGCATCAGGGATAGCGCTGCAGAACTGAGCCCAGCCTTGGAGCGGCGCTATTCGGCCGCCCGGCCGGCGAGCGCCGGCTTCGGCAGAATGGCTTTCACGCTGGTATCGACCACCACGAATTCCGGGCCTGGCCGCGCCAGGATCGCGGGCAGGCCAGCGAGTTCGCCGGTCGAGCGGATGCGCGTGACGTTGAAACCGAAGGCGCGGCCGATGAGTTCGAAATCCGGATTGGCGAAGCTCGTGCCGCTCACCCGGCCGGGATAGTCCCGCTCCTGGTGGATGCGGATCGAACCGTAGATGCGGTTCTCCGAGACGATCACCTTCAGCGGCAGCCTGCGCTCGATGGCCACCGCCAGCTCGCTGCCGGTCATCAGGAAACCGCCGTCGCCGACCAGGCAGATCACCGGCCGCGCCGGCTCGCGTAGCGCGGCCGCGACCGCCGCCGGCACGCCGAAACCCATGGCGCCGGAGATCGGCGCAAGCAGGCGCTGCGGCGGCCTGAACGGAATGATCCGGTAGGCGGGTGCGGCAAAGGTGCCGGCGTCGAGCGTGATGATGGCATCATCAGGCAAATCGCGCGCGATGAGGGCAACGACATCTTCGAAGGGCACGCCGTCGTCGGCCTGGAACCGGCGCGGTGTGGCGATCGCCTGCTGCTCGGCCTTCAGGCGCTCACGCCAGGCCCGGTCTCTCGATGCCACGAGCGGCGCCGGCGGCGGCCCGAGCGCCGCGATCGCGGCCTGCGCGCCGCAGCCGATGGCGAGATCCGCGGCGAAATGTGTGCCTATGACGCCGTGGTCGGGATAGATGTGGACGAGCCGCTGGTCCGGCCGGACCAGCGACGGGAACGTATAGCCCTGCGTGGTGATGTCGGTCAGCCGGGCGCCCAGCACGATCAAGAGGTCGGTCTCGCGCAGCAGCGCCATCTGGGCCGGCGGATTGGCCAGGCCCATGTCGCCGGCATAGAGCCGATGGGCATTGTCCATCAGGTCCTGGTTGCGGAACGAGACGACGGCCGGAACCTCCCATTGCTCGACAAAGCCCAGCAAGGCCTGGCGGCCACCGGGCCGGTCGAGATTGGCGCCGGCGATGACCAGGGGCCGCCGCGCCTCCGACAGCCAGCGGTGGAGCGTGGCGAGGTCGGCCGGGTCGGGCGCCGCCTTGACCGGGGCCTGCGGCGACACCGCCTTCGATCCGGTCTCGGCGGTCAGCACATCCTCGGGCACGGCGACGACCACTGGACCTGGCTGGCCCGACGTCGCGACCTGGATCGCGCGCAGCATCGTCTCGGCCATGCGGTCGGGGTCGGTGACCTCGGCGGTCCATTTGGCGATCGATCCGAACATCTGTCCGTAGTCGATCTCCTGGAACGCGGTGCGCCTGACGTCGCGGCTGGCGACCTGGCCGACCAAGAGGATGAAGGGAACACCGTCCTGCTCGGCGGTATGCACGGCGATCGCGGCATTGCTGGCGCCGGGGCCGCGGCTGACGCAGGCGACGCCGACGCGGCCGGAAAGACGGGCATCGGCGAGCGCCATGAAGCCCGCCCCGGATTCGTGCCGGCAGACCACCGTGTCGATGTCGGCGCGGCCGTGGAGCGCGTCGAGCAGGCCGAGATAGCTTTCGCCGGGCACACAGAAGATCCGGTCGACGCCATGGGCGGCAAGGCACTCGACGATGACGTCGCCGGCGGTCGGCATGACTGTCTCCAAGACGGTGATGGTGTCCAAGCCGTCATAGACGCGGCGGACGATCCCTCCCAGGCTTGGCCGCCGCTTTCAGATATGCCGAACCGGTATTGATGACAGTCCGTCCCTCTACCCGTGCTTCGGGATCACCGCCGCCATTTCCTCGCGCAGCAGCCGGACGAAATTGTCGGCGTAGAGTGACGGCGCCCGGTCGTTCTTGACCGCGACATAGGTCTGGAACTGGGTCGGTTCGTCGATCGCGAGAATCTTGATGCCGCGCATCGACTGGTGCGCCACGGTGAACTGGTCGATGATCGCGATGCCGAGGCCGGCCGCCACCAGCGAGCAGACGGTGGTGCCGAAGCGCGCCTTGATCTCCATGTCATAGGTCAGGCCCTGGCGCTGGAAGATCTCGGCCATGATCCGGCCATAGGGGTCGTTGGGATCGATGCCGATCAAGGGATAGTCGACCATTTCGCGCGCCGAAATGCTGGTGCGGCTGGCCAGGGCATGATGTTCCGGCACGATGCAGCAGAGTTCGCCATTGGCCAGCGGCACGAAATCGATGCCGGGATGATCGAGCCGATAGCTCATCGCGGCGATCTCGCCCTTGCCGAGCAGGAGATAGTCGATCACCTCCTCGATCTTGAGAATGGTGATTTCCAGCTTCAGGTCGGGATGCAGGCGCTTCAGCTTCTCGATCGCGCGCGGCACCATGACGTGGCAGATGCTCGGCACCGAGCCGAGGCGCAATTCGATCGCCGTGCCGCGATGGAAGCGCGCCAGGGTGAAATGCAGGTCGTCGACCTTCTTGTAGACGCCGTTGATCTGCTCGAACAGCTCGTTGGCCTCGGGCGTCGGCGTGTAGCGGCCATGCCGGCGCTCGAACAGCTTCAGCTTCAATGTGCCCTCGATATGTTTCATCGAGCGGCTGATGCCGGGCGCCGAGACATTGAGGAGCTTGGCCGCGCCCGCAACCGTTCCAGTGATCATCAGGGCACGCAAGACTTCGATCTGGCGAAGCGTCAGCATCTTGGATTCCGGCCTAAGGGGACATCCAGACTAGGACATTGGACGCATGGGCGGAAACAGGCTGCCGCGGGATGCCGGCGCGCCTCGCCGGCACGGGGGCGTCAGGGCCTGAAACCCCGGCCTGGTCCCGTGGCATGACCCGGAAACGACGATCCGTCAGGTCTGCCACTCCGTTCGTCCCGGGATCACCTGTCCATGCGCCGCCTGATCATGTTTGCTCTTGTCATCGCCGGCCTCGCGCCGATGGTCCCGGCGGCCGCAACCGAGCTCGCCATTCCGCCGGTCGATTATCCCCGCCTCGTCCGCACCGCCGCGACGGCGGAAGGCTTCGTGCCGGCCGGCTGGAAGCTCGAAGCCCGCGAGGCCGGCGATCTCAACGGCGACGGCATCGCCGATCTCGTGCTGGTGCTGCGACAGGACGCGCCGCGCAACGTCGTCGACAACAGCGGAGGGCTCGGCACCAGGCGGCTCGACACCAATCCGCGCATCCTGGTGGTGGCTTTCGGGCAGGCGTCAGGCTTCCGGCTGGCGCTCGAGAACCACCAGCTCATTCCGCGCACGGAAGACCCGGTGGCGGACGATTATCTCGACGGCGGCGGCATCACCGTCGCCGGCGGCAGCTTCAAGCTGGCGATGCGCTCGTTCATGTCGGCCGGATCCTGGGAGATGTTCGTCGTGACCTATACGTTCAAGGTTCGCGGCGAGCGCATCGACCTGATCGGCTATGACCGCATCACGGTCGTCAGGAACTCCGGTGAAACCCGCGGCGTCTCGGTCAACTATCTGACCGGCCGGATGAAACTGACCACCGGTACCATCTCGAGCGACGCCGAGCGAGCGGTGTGGCGCGCGGCGCCGCGGCGCGGCACGATGACGCTCGACCAGATCGGCGACGGCATGGCATTCGACCCGCAGGCCGAGCGCAATCCCGAGTGACCACCGCCCCGGTGCGGCGCCGGATTGCCCGGCAAGGCGCATCGTATAGGTTCGCGGGATGAGACAGCGTTGGATCACCTGGTGCCTGATCGCCCTGGTTGCAGGTGCCGCGGCCGGTTACGCCGCCTTCAAGCTCAGCCCGTGGCCGTCGGTCATGCTGATCCGATTTGCCTTCGACATGGACGCCGCCGCGCGCAACCGCGCGCTGGAACGGCATCTGCCGGGCAAAGTCACGGAATGGCGCGACCAACGCTATGGCCAGAGCAGCGATGCGCTGTTTGACATCTTTCTCCCCTCCGATGCCGACGCGACGAGCAAACCGCTGCCCATGATCGTCTGGATCCATGGCGGCGGCTTCGTCGCCGGCAACAAGGCCGATACCGTCGGTTATCTCAGGATCCTGGCGGCCGGCGGCTATGCCGTCGTCGGCATCGGCTATTCGACCGCGCCGGGTGCGCGCTATCCGACACCCGTCGTCCAGGCCAACGAAGCGCTGGCTTTCCTTGTCGCCAATGCCGGCCGCTGGCCGATCGACCGAAGCCGGATCTTTCTCGCCGGCGATTCGGCCGGCGCTCAGATTGCGGCGCAGCTGGCCGCAGCGATCGGCGGCCCCGGCTATGCCGCGTCGATCGGCATCGCGCCGGCGATCGAGCCTGGCGCGCTCAGGGGTATCGTGTTGTTCTGCGGCGTCTATGACGCCAGCGCGATCGATCTCGACGGCGGCTTCGGATGGTTCATCAGGACCGTCCTCTGGTCCTATCTCGGCACCCGGGACTATGCCGGAGACCCTCGCCTTGCCGAATTCTCGGTTGCCCGTCACCTGAGCCCGCGATTTCCCCCGGCCTTCGTATCGGTCGGCAATGCCGATCCGCTGGCGCCGCAATCGGTCATGATGGCCGAAGCCATCCGCGCGCAGGGCGTCGCCGTCGACACGCTGTTCTTCCCGGCCGGCCACAGCCCGCCTTTGCCCCACGAATATCAGTTCAATCTCGACGAGCAGGCCGGGCGCCAGGCGTTGGAACGGCTCGGCACATTTCTCGCCGGATCGGCGCGCTGAGCGGAGCGAGGTCCGGCTTCGGCACGGCACCGGCATTTCGGGCGGGAAGGCCATGTGGTGCCGCGCAGCGGCCGGGCCGCGCCGCCTAGTATAATTCGCTGTGCCAACTGGCGAACGAGCCGCCCGAGCTCTCCTCGTCGGTCTCGTATGTCAGCCGGAGACGATTCATTTCGGCGCGGTACTGCCCGGGCGGCAAGCCGTAGGCCGCCCGGAAGGCACGGCTGCAATGGCTTTCGCTGGCAAAGCCATGGTCATAGGCCAGTGTTGCGATGGAGCGCACTTCGCCGAGGCGGCGGAGCGCGCCGCGCAGGCGCTCCAGCCGGCGGTGCAGGATATGTTGCGCCACGCCGCCGGATGCCTCGAACTGCCGATAGAGCACGCTGCGCGACACGCCGAGGCCGACGGCGACCGCCTCGACATCGAGGTGCGGGTCGGCGAGGCGCGTTTCGATATAGGCCTCGGTGCGCTCGCGTCTGAGCAGGAGGATCTGCTGCGCCGACGAGCCGGAGACCGGGCGCACCTCGCCTTCGCCCAGCGCCGCGGCGAGCAGCTCGGCGACCGCCCGCCCCGCCCGGGACGCAGTTCCCGCACTCAAGTGATCGCCGCGGCGCGCCAGCGAGACCATGAAGTCGCCGAGGAGGCCGGATCCGACCTCGGGCAGAATGGCGCCATGCAAGCTCCGCGTCAGCGGTGCCACCGCCTCGACGACATCGCGCGCCAGGCTGACGGTGATCAAGCGGGCGCCGTCGGCACGGGTCGCCTGCGGTTGGGTCATGTCGAACAGGATGATCTCGCCGGGGGCAAGCGCCCGCTCCTCGCCCGGCCGGCCGCCGGCCAGCTCGCCGCTCAGCAGCAATTGCAGCGCGACATGGTCGAAACCGTCACGCCTGACACGCGCCTGGTCGCGACGATGGATGACACCGCTGATGGTGCGATCGAAGACCAGCATGCGCTTGAAGCGGTGGGCCCGGACACGGGCTTCGAAGCGGCCGCCGGTCAGGCCGACATCCGAGCCGCCGGCATAGAGATCGTGATAGGCGCCGAAGCCGCCGGCCTCGTCGGGATTTTCGGCTGCGAAGGTGAGGGTCTGGACCGGCAAGGCTAAAGGTCGCTCCGCATGGCCAGACCACCGCGCCGGCGCGGAGGAAAGAGGTTCTGCCGCGCCGCTTATGCGGAGAATTTTACGCATCGGCAAGCCTGCCGGGAATCGGCGGGCGGCGCCCCGGCCAGACGTCAATTCGGGATCAACAATAAACGCATCGCGGACAATGCGGGATGCCCGGTCAAGAAAGCCGGACGCAGCGTCAATGCGGGAAGGTCCCCGGTCGTGCGAGAGGATGATCAGGTCGCTGTCAACGCGTCGCGCGGTCATCCGCTCGCGGGCGTTGCGGCGTTCCGCCCCAGGCAGGCCTTCAGGGGCCCCGTCGCGGGTTCTCCTCCCCCGTCCAGAATTGGTTGCACTCCATGAAGATGATCCTCTCGCTCGTCCTGTTGACCGCGATGTCCGCCGCCGCGGCAGCCCAGACCGCCGACACCTGCGCCGGCTATCTGCGTGCCCAGGCCGAAATGAAGGCCGCCCTGCGCAGCGCCGGCACGGCCATGCCGCCGGCCGATCCGATGGACGCCAAGATCGAAGCCTATTGCACGCGCAACCCCAATGCGCCGCTGGCCGAGGCCATGCAGAAGGCCCTCGCGCAGTAATCACCTGACAGCGGGCTGCGACGCAGGCGCTTCGCCTGATGCCGCAGCCCGCATGACAGCCGCATACGCAGCCATCGTTTCACGCCAATCCTTCCCAGCCCAGATCGGAATAGTCCATGATCCGTCGCAGCCTTCTCGCTGCCGCCGTACTGTCGGTCGCCTCGACCGGCGCGGCTTTCGCCCAGGCCCAGCAGAACTTCTCGCTGATCAACCGCACCGGCTTCCAGATCAACGAGGTCTATGTCAGCCCCTCGGCCAACAACAACTGGGGCCGCGACATCCTCGGCGAGGGCGTGATGCCATCAGGCACCCGCCGCAACATCACCTTCCCGCGCCGGACGCAGGCCTGCATGTTCGACCTGCGCGTCGTCTATGAAGATGGCGACAAATCCGAGATGAGCGGTCTCGACCTTTGCAAAGTGAGCAATGTCACGCTGACCTGGACCGGCAGCGCGACCCGTTTCGCGACGGATTGAGGAACCGGGCGGCACTCGCCCAACCCTCTCCGGTGGGAAGGGGGTTGGGCGTGCCGCTCAATTCAGCGTCACGCCGCGGCGGCCGATGGTCTCGAAACGCCAGAGGTCGCCGTGGCGGCGGGCGAATTCGCCCTCGTAGAATTGCAGGCAGGCCAGCACCACGTCGGGACTGACATTGGCGGCCGCCGCGAGTTCCGCGACCTCGCACCAGCACACCATGCCCTTCAGGCTGGTGAGAACGTGTCTGCGCACCGTGCCTTCCGGCCGGTCGTCACTATGGCTTTTCATGATCAGGCACCGTTGAGCCAGCCGTCCGGCGAAGCGGAACGGCTCTCAGCTCACCTGATGTGGGAAGCGCCCAGCGTAATCGATAGGGCCGACCCGCCGAATAGCGCGTCAGCCCAGCCGACCGGGAACACACGCGCCGGCCTGACGTTGACGCGAGCATCCGCCCTGCCGCCACGGCTTCCGACATTGCGCGACCGGCACGAGACTTGGCGGACCGCCGTCTACAGCGCGACCCGCCGGCTCGTGCCACAGGCGAAATCCCGCGCCGAGGCGTCGATAAAGGCGCGCGCCTTGTCATTGGCATCGCCGCCCGTGGCGACCGCCATGACACAGGAGCGACCGGAGGCCTCCAGCCGATAGATCACCAGCCGGCTCTGGTTGAGCGCGCCGACACGGCTGCCGACGCGATGGCGCACGATCGCCGCCATCGGCCGCGCCTCGCCGGCGGCACTGCGCCATTCGATCGTGGCGCCGGCTTCGAATGCCGTGCCGATATCCAGCCCTGCCTCGGGCCGCGTCGAGCCGAAACCGACGCTGGAACTGTCGGGCTCCGACATCCAGAGCACCGGGATGCCGGCCACGCCGCGACAACGCCTGACCTCGATGACGCCAGGCTCGGGCGAGCGCGCCTCCGGGCAGGTCGCGTAGACATGGCGTGTGTAGCGGCTCGCCTGGGCCGAGACGGGCTCGACCGAAGCGGCCAGCAGCAGCGCCGTCATGGTCATGCCGAACAATGTCCGCCGCATGCGCTTGACCTTTCCAGTCACGATGCCTGCCGAAAACCGGCAAGCCGTCAGCCATCAGGGCGCCAGGGTTCGCGCGACACGAATGCCGAGGAAATCCGCGCCTTCGGCGCGCGGTCCACCGCCGCGCGCATTGGATTGCAATTCCTTGGCATCGGCGCCCCAATGGCCACCGCGGGCACCGCGGCCGCTGCAACTGCCGCCGGTCCAGGCCGATCCGTCGGCCGGCGCGCCCTCGTAACCGCGGCCCGTCTCCATGGTCTGGTTGCAGTCCTCCACCCATTCCGCGACATTGCCCAGCATGTCGTGAAGACCGAAGCCATTGGCCGGGAAACTGCCGACCGGTGCGGTCCGCAGGTGGTTGTCGCTGCAAGCGATGTCGGACAGGTCCTCTGGCAGGTCGAGAGCTGCCGTCTGGCGCCGCAAGGTCTCGTCGGCGCCGTTGCCGTGCAGGCAGAGGCTGTTGGCATCGGCGCCGAACGGATAGCGCGTCGTGCTGCCGGCACGCGCCGCATATTCCCATTCGGCCTCCGACAGCAGGCGATAGGACTTGCCGGTCGTCCGGGCGAGCCAAGCGACATAAGCCTTGGCGTCGGCCCAGCTGACGCAGGTCACCGGATGAGTGCCGCCCTGGGGAAAGCCCGGAGCCTGCCATGAGCGATCGTCGCGCGGATTGAAACGGCCGTTCGCGGAATCCTCGAGCAAGACACATCTGGACACGGCATGGCCGCTGTCGCGCGCGAAAGCGGCGTATTGCTCGACGGTGATCTCGAACCTGGAAACGGCGAAGGGCGCGCCGATCCGGACCGCATGCTGCGGCAGGTCGAAGCCGGTCGCGTCGCCGGCCGCGGCGCCCATCAGAAACTCGCCCGAAGGCACAACCACCATCTCCGGACAGGCTTCGCACTCCCGGAAAGCCTCGCCCGGTTTCAGCGCGCCCACGCGTTCGACCGGCAGCGGCTGACCTTCGGCCCCGTTCAGGCTGGCTCCCGCGAGCAGCATCGCCAAGGCGACAGAACGCAGGATGCGGCACCATGCTGGCCCCATGCGAACTCCGTTGTTCGGCCCGCCGACGAGACCGGCGATGGCAACGATCGATGGCAGGCAATGACACCGCGGCCACGATGCCTGCGCGACAAGACGCGCGACCGGGCAGCGCCTCGCTCATCCCTGCACGATCGCGACCATAGCCGCGACCAGGCGAACAGGCTTGGACCAGAACGAAGCTCCCTCGTCTTGTCGCGAAACGACCGGTTCGCGTCGCGCAGCGCAACCGCCCGCGGCAAGATGCGGAAACAGTCGGTCTCCAGATTGATCCCGGGCGGCAACGATTCCTCTTCAGTCCAGACCCGAGGTGGAAGCCATGCTGGATGAGACGTCGACGATGCGGTTCTCGACGGCCGAGCCGACGGACCGCGGGTTTCGGGCGGTCAGGCTCGATGCGATCAAGCGGCTGGTTCTGGACAATCTCGGTGAACCCGATCTGACCGTCGGCAAGGCCGCGGCGGCGCAACGGGTCACGCCGCGCTATGTCCAGATGCTGTTCGAGGCCGAGGGCACCACCTTTTCCGCCTTCGTGCTCGGCAGGAGACTGGCCTTCGCCCATCGCATGTTCAGCGATCCGCGGCTCGCCAAGCGCGCGATCGGCGCCGTCGCCCTGGATGCCGGCTTTGGCGATCTCTCCTATTTCAACCGTGCGTTCCGCCGCGCCTATGGCGAGACCCCGTCGGACCTGCGCAACAGGACATTGTGCGAAGCGAGGAAATAGCGCGCAGCGGCCGGTCGCGCGTCAATGCACGAATGTGTTGCGGACCCTGACGGAATTGACGACGTAGGAGATCCAGATCGCGGCGACGACGCAGCTGAGAACATACTGCCCGACGGTTGCGGTATCGACATAGGCCAGAACATTGCCGCCAACGACCGCCTTCAGCCAGAGCGCCAGGGCTAGCGGCTCCAGCAGGTTGAGAATGCAGGTCGCGATAAACAATTTCGGAAAAGCGCTTTTCTTGTTGAAGAACAGGAATGCGGTGAAGACCAGCAGGCCAAGCACCGTGAGTTCCAACAGGACGGCGCCAAGGAACGCCACCGGCATGTCGCGCGCCGTGCCCTCCGGCAGCGAGGCAAACAGGCTGCGCGTTCCAAGAATGAACGCGATCGGTCCGGCAATCTGGCCGATCGCGACGATGATCAGCCAACCAGCGATGCCCTCGAGGGGCTTCTCTCCGGCGGGATCTCCCGGCGATGGAAGCTGCTGAACGTCCGACATCATCACCCCCCGCTTCCTGCTTCGGCCGCGCGGCCCGTCCCGCCCGTGTGAAAACCCGTCCAATGTCTCCAAAGAAGTGCCGTTGGCCGGCGTCAATCCGCGCTGACCAGGAGCGAGCCGAGAAAGCGCTGCGAGGCGAGATCGGCATCAAATCCCGACGGGCCGGTGGCGATGACCGTGATCAGCCGGTTCCGCTTCAAGACCCATAACCCGATCATGGTCCGCCGATCCTTGTCGATGACCAGCCGCATGGAGGGAAAGCCGCTGGTGTCCTTGCGATCCTCGCTGCGCAGGCGGCCGTCGCTCGCGACGCCTGTCCGGATCGACGCAAACAGGCTGTCGACCGCGACATCGGCCGAGGGCAGCTCCGTGGACGCTGCGGCAAAATCCTGGCCCCCGAGCGCAAAATGCGACTGGGACACCGTCAGTCCGCCCCGCTCATAGGTGGTGACACGCGGCCTGCCGGGGAACTCGATGCGAAAGCCGCCAGCCACGGAACGATGGTCCTGCCACAACGGCAGCGCCGCCTGGGCATGGCCCGGCCGTAATCCGGTCGAGACGGCCAGCAGCACCAGGAGGACGATGAACGCCCATGTCGCCTTCGCTGCAGCCCGGCGGAAGATCGTTTCGATCATCGGGACAACCCCCGGTTTGAACATCATCTCGACCGCGCCTCCTGGTCAACCAGACCCGGCGACGCGCCGGACCAGGAGCGATCGAAGTCGTCGCTGACGACCGGACGCTGCGACGGCGCGGCGCAGGCATCGGTACCTGTCGCCGGGCCTGCGGATGGCGCCCACGGACGCGGTCAATCCGCGTTCAACTGAAACGAGTCGAAATAGCGCCGTAACGTAGGATCGGCGTCAAACCCCGACGGGCCGCTGGCGGTCACGGTGATCCACCGGTTCTGTTTTAATATCCACAGCGCGACCATTGTCTGCTGATCCCGGTCGACGATCAGCCGCATGGATGGAAAGCCTGCGGTGTCCCTCCGCTCTTCGCCGCGTACGCGGCCTTCGCGCGCGACACGCGCCCGGATGGACGACAGCAGGTTGTCCACCGGCCGGCCCGCGATATTCCCAGATTCGGCGGAGGAAGCCATGAAATCCTGCGTGCCCAGCACAAGATCGGCCTGGGACACCGCCATTCCGCCCCGGTTATAGGCGGTGACGACCGGCTTGCCCGGAAACTCGATCCTGAACCCCCCGGCCACGGAACGGTATTCCTGCCATTCCGGAAGCGCCGCTTGCGCATGGCCCGGCCGTGACCCGCCAAGCCCTGTCAGCGCCATCAGGAAGACGATGAACGCCCATGTCGCGATCGCCGCAGCCCGGCGGCAGATGGTTTCGATCATCAGGACATCCCCGGCTTGAGTGTCATCCGAACTGCCAGCTCATTATCGACCGACGCGGATCATCCGGAGGCAGGATCGAAGGCCGTCACTCATCGCCGGCGCCGCCGACGGGTCGGGACCGGTTTCGGCGCCCCCGTGCGCGTCGAAACCACCATAATGAAAGCCGGCGGGCGCCGCTTGGACCAAAACGAAGTGGCCTCCGGCCTGTGGCGCAGTTGCCCGACGGCGGCGGTTCATCCTGGCGAAACCAGTTGGCCGACAATCTCGCTTGCAATCCGTGCAATCGTTTGCAAGCATGATTGCAGTCTTCAATTGGAAGCCGACAATGGAAAGAAACCACATCAGGGGAACCTGGCAGGAGGATTTTTCCTTTTCACCGGCGGTGGTGACGCGTGGCGGCCGGACCGTCTGGCTCGCCGGCCATACCGGCCAGAGAGCCGATGACGGCCGTTCGCTCGCCGGTGATTTCGAGGCGCAGACGCGCCAGACCTTTCGCAACCTGGAGAAAACGCTGACCGAGGCCGGGGCGAGCCTGGCGGACCTCGTCTCGATGACGGTGTTCCTGATCGATGCGCGCTATTCGCGACCGATGACCGATCTGCGCAAGGAGATCCTGAAGCGTGATTTTCCGGCCAGCGCCGCGATCACGGTGGCGGGCTTCGCCAATCCCGACATGATGATCGAGATCCAGGCCGTGGCCGTCGTGCCGGAGGCATGACCTGACGCCGCCCGACGACATCACGACAATCAAGAAACCGGACCCGAGGAGAAGCGCTCATGACGGCGACATCGTTGACCCGGCGGCGAGCACTGGCGCTGGTCGCAGGCGCTTCGGCCGGAGCGCTCGCGGCGCCCCGGCATGGCCGCGCCCAGGACTTCCTGGCGCCGGCAAAAATCGTCTGCGGCTCGGTGCCCTATATCTCGTCGGGCGGCTTCTTCATTCCGCTCGCCAAGGGCTATTATCGGAAGCTCGGCCTCGACGTCGAAGTGCGCAATTTCGTCGATGGCGGCCTTGCCATGCCTTCGCTCGCCGCCGGCGAGATCGATATTTCGACGGCGCCCTGCAATGCCGGCTTCTTCAACCTGGTGGCCAAGGGCATGGCAGTGCGCATCTTCATGGACCGCGGCCATGAAGGCAAAGGCCGCGGCTCGCAGGGGATCCTGGTCAGCAATGCGCTCCATGCCGCTGGCTTCACCAGTCTGGACGGCTATCGCCTGGCCAAGGGCAAGGTGCTGAGCATCGCGGTGATGGGCAGCGTCGCACATTACCTGCACGCCAAGGCGCTCGAACGGGTCGGCCTGAGCTTCGCCGACCTCGAGCTTCGCACCGGCCTGAACTCCAGCTCCGCGCTGCAGCTGATGGCGAGCGGCCGGGTCGACATCGTGCTGGATCCCCTGCCCGGCGCCTATGCCGCCGAGGCCAAGGGTGTCGGCCGGATCGTCACCTGGAGCGACGAGATCGCGCCCGGCATGCAGCTCTCGACCTTCGCGGCCAGTGAGAAATTCCTGCGCGAGCGGCGGTCCGCTGCCGTGCGCTTCTGCATGGCGACCCTGCAGGGCTACGCGGAATTCAACGCCGCCGCCGAGACCGACAAGCCTGATATCATCAAGATCCTCGCCGCCGAAACCCGCCTGCCCGAAGACCTGCTGACCAAGATCCGGCCGCGCTGGTCGACCATGGCGGCCGACGGCGCGCCGAACCGGCAAGCCATCCTCGACCAGCAGCGCTTCTGGCACGAGCGCACCGACATGCTGGTCAAGCCGGCCTCGCCCGAGCAGCTCTTCGACCTCGGCGTGCTGGAAGAGGCCAGAAACCGGATGGCCGAGAAGAACCCGTTCATCTGACAGGCGAAGCCGCGGCGCGCCGACAACGGAGACACAGCATGGCCAAGCGGACGCTGATCAAGGGCGCCCAGGTGGTGACCATGGACGACGCCTTGGGCGACTTCGCCGAAGCCGATATCCTGGTCGAGGATGGCGTCATCCGGGCCGTCGGCGCGTCGCTCGACGCCGGCGGCGCCGAGACCATCGACGCCACCGACATGATCGCGCTGCCCGGCATCATCGATGCCCATAACTGCCTGTGGCAGACGGTGCTGCGCGGCTTCGTCCCCGACCTCTGGCCGGGCAGCTATTTCAGCCAGTTCCTGCCGCTCCGCTCGAAATTTCGCCCTGAGGACAATTTCAACGCCGCCTATCTCGGCGGTTTCGAAATGCTGTCCTACGGCACCACCACGGTGGTCGATTATTGCCACAACGTGCGTGGCCCCGGTTATGCCGAGGCTTCCATCCGGGCGCTGAAAGAGACCGGCATCCGCCACGTCTTTTCCTATTCCTTCATGAGCGCGCAGCCGGACGGCTTCGCGCGCCCGGAGGACCGTTTCGCCGATGCCCGGCTCACCCATGACCGGTTCCACGATCCCGCTGGCCTGACCACGATCAATATCGGGGTGGAGTCGCTCGGCGCCCCCGGCCTCGAGGCCCAGCTCGCCTTCGCCCGCGAGCTCGGTGTCGCGAGCTGCATCCATGTCCACCAGGCCGACGCCGTCACCGAACTGGCGAGGCGCGGACTGATCGGCCCCGACCTGATGGTGATCCACGGCAATGCGCTGACCAATGGCGAGCTGGAGCTGATGGCGAAAGCCCGCATGCCGATCTGCTTCACGCCCTCGGCCGATGTCCAGGGCACGCCCGCCGACGTGGTCCGGCGCGCCATGGAGCGCGGTGTCGACGTGGTGTTCGGCTGCGACGTGCCGTGCCATGTCGCTTCCGATCCGATCGGCCAGCTCCGGGTGATGTACAACGTGCAGGGTTTCATCGACGGCGCCATGGCGCGCTCATTCGGTTCGGTCGCCGGCCGGCGGCCGCCGGTCGGGCCGGGCATGCCGCTGTTGAAGCCGCGCGACCTGATCCGTATCGCCACCATCACGACCGCCCGGGTGCTCGGTCTCGACGACCGCTTGGGCAGCCTGACGCCAGGCAAACGCGCCGATATCCTGCTGGTTCGCAAGGGGCCGTTCGGCGGCTCGGTCGCGCCCGATGCCTGCGCCCATCTCCTGTTGCAGACGAGCCCGCGCGACATCGACACCGTCATGGTGGACGGGCGGATCCGCATGCGTGGCGGCGCCTTGCAGGGTTTCGACGCGCGACGCGCCAAGGCCATGATGGCGGACTCGCGCGGCCGGATTCTCGGTGCGGCCTGAGCGGCAGCGCCGGCAAGGGTCGGGGTGATCGGATATGGAAGGATCGGCTTCCGATTCTGCACGCGCGCCCGGTCGCCTTGTTTCCCGACCGTCGCATGAAGGCCGCGGAGACAGGCTCACCTCACAGCGTCTTGGCCGGGTTTGTCCCGGCCAAGACGATGGATCCCCACCTGCGCCAGCCCTGGCCCGGCCCGATCGGCAACCATTGACGAGGCCCGCGACCATGACCACCGGAAAGCCGACAAGCTACAGCCCCGATCGGCGCGCCCAGCAATGGAGCGCGGCGGTGCCGGTCCGCTCCTATGCCCGCGACAGGGCCGACGGGCCGCGTTTCCACATCCGGGAATCGAACCACATCCAGGGCTTCTACCCCACCCACAAGCACGACTACTTCCAGATCATCTATTTCAGGACGGCCGCGCCGACGATCAGGATCGGCCTGACCGCCGACAAGCCCGCCCCGGGATCGATCTATTTCATCGGACCGATGGTGCCGCACCAGGTGCGTTTCGACCGGTCGACCCGCTGCGTGGTGGTCTATTTCGATCTCGACTTTCTGCGTCCCGACCTGACCACCTCCTATCCGGCCGCCGAGCTCGCCCGCATCGCGCCGGAACTCTATCCCTTCGTCTGGCAGAACCATGTCGAACTCGGTCTCGGCAACGAAGCCCGGACGCGGCTGGAACGATGCCTCGCAGTCATCCGGGCAGCTCACGACGCCCCAAGGCTCTGTTCCGGCGCGGTGATCCGCGCCGAACTGTCGCTTTTGCTCGCCGGCATCTGCCAGGATCACGAAGCCGACTTTGTCCATCTCGCCAGCAGCCTGCCGGCGCCCGGCCGCGACGGCGACCACATGCGCCGGATCGCTGATTATATTGGCGAGAACTATGCCGGCCCGACGAGCCTGGCGCGCGCCGCCGCGGCGACCCGCCTGTCGCGCAGCCGCTTGTGTGCGCTGATCCGCGGCCATACCGGCAAGACCTTCCAGACCCTGGTTGCCGAGATGCGGATCGAGGACGCCTGCGAGCGCCTGGCGGTCACCGACGAGCCGGTCGGGCGCATCGCCCACGGCGTCGGCTATCACGACGAGAAGTATTTCCTCCGGGCCTTCAAGAAGCTGACCGGCCTGACGCCACGCGAATTCCGGTCGAAGAAGGCCGGACCCGACCGCGAAGCGGACATGGCGAGGCCGGGCCTCGCCATGTCCATGTCAGCGGTTCACCTCCGCAGCGAGTCCAGTTCCTCGTGATTGATGGCAACCTGCTGCGCCTTGGTGTAGCTCTCGATCAGCAGCCGGTAATGCGGCCAGGCCTCGGCATAGACCTCGGCCCACTGCGCCGCATCCGGCCGGTTCCAGCTTCCCTGCAGTTCGGACAGCGTCGCCCCGGTGTCGATCGGGACGGCACCGGCCTGAGCGAGGCGGGCGATCGTCAGGTCGGAGGCCATTTTGGAGACGGTCCCGGAGGCGTCGACCACCGAGAAGACACGGTAGCCGGCCGTGACCGCGCTGATGCTCGGAAAGGCCAGGCAGACGCTGGTGATGGTGCCGGCGATGATCAGCGTCTTTTTGCCGGTCGCCTCGACGGCCGCGACGAAATCTGGATTGTCGAAAGCGTTGATCTCACCCCGGCGCGCGACATATTTGGCGTGGGGCGCGGACTGATGGATTTCCGGGATCAGCGGTCCGTTCGGTCCTTGCGGCACCGACGCGGTGGTGATGACGGGGATCTTGGCAAGCGTCGCCGCTTTGGCCAGCGCGACGACATTGCGGCGCAGGCGCGGCACGTCGATATCCTCGACCACCTGAAACAGCCCGCTCTGGTGATCGACCAGCAGCATCGCGGCATCATTCACGTCGATGGTCGGCTTGGCGCCGTTGAAATTGGCGGCATTGGCGATCGTGTTCATCACATTCTCCTCGTGTTGCCGGGCCGGCGGCCCGTTGAGACCCGCGCCGCGCGCGTGTCGGTTTTCCGGGGCGGCCGTTGCCACCCCCGGCCTGCCCTCAGGCTTCGATCCGGCCGAAGCGGCCCGCCTGAAAGTCGGTCATCGCCTGGCGGATTTCCTCGGCGCTGTTCATGACGAAGGGACCGTTCATGACGACCGGTTCGTCGATCGGCTCGCCGCTGAGCACCAGCACCGATGCATCGGTTTCAGCCTCCAGCGTCAGTTCGCCGCCTTGGCTGTCGAGCAGAACGAACTGGGCGTCGCGTGCCGCGTCGGCGCCGTTGATCCTGATGGCGCCGCGCAGCACCACCACGCCGACCGTCTGGCCCTCGGGCGGAGCCAACGATGTTGTCCCGCCGCTTGTCAGCTTCAGGTCCCAGATGTTGATCGGCGTGAAGGTGCGGGCCGGGCCATGATGACGGCCATGGTCGCCGGCAATGACGCGCAGCGTGCCCGCGCCGTCAGGCAGGTCGACGGCGGGAATGTCGCGGTCGAGCAGCGTCTGGTAGCCCGCCGGGGCATTCTTGTCGCTGGCCGGCAAGTTGACCCAGAGCTGGATCATTTCGAGCGTCCCGCCCTTTCGGGTGAACTCCCGGGAATGAAACTCCTCGTGCAGGATGCCGGAAGCCGCGGTCATCCACTGGACGTCGCCGGGGCCGATCAGACCACCATTGCCGGTGGAGTCGCGGTGCTCGACCTCGCCCTGATAGACGATGGTGAGCGTCTCGAAGCCGCGATGCGGGTGCACGCCAACGCCGCGCGGCCGATCGGCCGGCGCGAAGTCCTGCGGGCCAGCATAGTCGAGCAGCAGGAACGGGCTGACATGCTGGCCGTGCGAGCCATGCGAGAAGATCGAGCGGACCGGAAAACCGTCGCCGACCCAATGCGGCCGGGTGCCGCTATAGACCCCTAGGACCCGTCTCATGATGTTTCTCCTTAGCTGCCCCCTCGGGGGCATCGCGTTGGAAAAACAATATGTTTGGGACAATCAGCGCAGTAGCCTGCGAAACTCGGTCACAGAGTCCTATTCCGAGAACGATGGTGGCTATGATGCAGGACCTCAACGACTTGTACTACTTCGTCCAGGTGGTGGATCACGGCGGCTTCGCACCCGCCGGCCGGGCACTCGGCGTAGCCAAGTCGAAGCTCAGCCGCCGCATCGGATTGTTGGAAGAGCGGCTCGGCGTCAGGCTGGTTCAGCGGTCGACCCGCCGCTTCGCGGTCACCGATGTCGGACAGGCCTATTACCGCCACTGCCTGGCCATGGTGGTGGAAGCCGAGGCCGCGCAGGAAGAGATCGACCGGACGCGCTCGGAGCCACGTGGCGTGGTGTGCGTCTCCTGCCCCGCGTCGGTCCTGTATTTCCAGGTCGCCGAGATGATCGCCCGCTTCATGGCCGACAATCCCAAGGTGAACGTGCATCTGGAAAGCACCAACCGGCGGGTGGACGTGATCCGCGAGGGTTTCGACATTGCGCTGCGTGTCCGCTTCCCGCCGCTCGATGAAAGCGATCTTGTGGTCAGGATCCTCGCCGAAAGCGTGCAGCGCCTGGTCGCCAGCCCGGCGGTTCTCGCCGGCATCACTCATCCGCTCGTGCCCGCCGACCTCGGCACCCTGCCGAGCCTCGGCTGGGGGCCGCCGCACCAGGATCACGAATGGTGCCTCGAGGGCCCGGATGGAGCGACCGCGGTGGTGCGCCACGCGCCGCGCCTGATCACCGAGGACATGGTCGCACTGCGCCTTGCCGCCCTGCGCGGCGTCGGCGTCGTGCAGCTTCCGGCCATGGTGGTGAGACGCGACCTGCAGGCCGGAACGCTCGTCGACGTCCTGCCGAACTGGGCGCCGCGGGCCGGCATCATCCACGCCGTCTTTCCCTCCCGCCGCGGCCTGCTGCCGTCGATCCGCAAGCTGATCGACTTCCTGGCGGCGGACTATGCCAGGCTCGCCCGTGACGAAGCCGCGCATGCCCCGGCGCCCGCCGCTGCGCATTGAGGTGAACAACGGGCTTGACTCCCGGGCGGACAGGATCGACGATCGTGCAATCGATTGCACGACCTGGCGCCGGCACGACGCCATGGCGCAACCGCGACGAAGAACGCGGGTCGAAACGAAGGGGAGAGACGAGATGACCGGCATGCGACTGACACGACGGGGAGCGCTGGGCGCCGGGCTCGGCGCGCTTGCCCCTGTCTTTGCACCGAACCTTCAGGCCCAGGACTTCATGACGCCGGAGACGCTGCGCGTCGGCTCGGTGCCCTATATTTCCGCCGGGCCGACCTTCATCGCGCTCGCCCGCGGCTATTTCGACAAGGTCAATCTGAAGGTCGAGATGAAGAGCTTCGCCGACGGTGGCCTCGCCATTCCGATCCTGACCGCCGGCGAACTCGACATCACCATATCGACCTGCTCGGCGGGCCTGTTCAACACGCTCGCCAAGGGCGCGCCGTTCCGCCTGTTCACCGGCGGCAGCCGCGAGCGGCCGGGCGTCGGCTCGCAATGTTTCATGGTCAGCAACGAACTGCACGCCAAGGGGCTGACCAGCATCGCCGAGATCGCCAAGGCCAAGGGCTCGACCATCGGCATCAGCGTGCGCGGCTCGATCTCGCAATTCCTCTATTCGAAGGCTCTGGCGAAGGGCGGCCTGAAGCCCGACGATGTCGAGTGGCAATGGGGTGTTGCCAGCAATATCTCGCCGCAGATGCTGGGCGCCAACCGCATCGGCATCACCAATCTGCCGGTGCCGATGTGTTTCGCCGCCGAGAAGCGTGGCCTCGGCAAGATCCTGTTCTGGGGCGACGAGGCGGCACCCGACACCCAGATCGCCTTGTGGGCGGCGAGCGGCGAGGCCCGCGCCCGCCGCCGCTCGGCCCTGGTGCGCTTCGCCATGGTGCAGCGGCAGGCAGCGCAGGACTTCATGCAGGCCGCGCGCGACGGCAATCCTGCGATCATCAAGATCCTGGCGGATGCGACCGGCCTGCCGGCCGAGATCATCGAGACGTCGCGGCCGCGCTGGTCCGGTTACGCCCCGGACGGCATGCCGAACCTGGATTCGGTGATGGAACAGGCCGCCTTCTGGCACCGGGCCGGGATGATCCCGAAAGTGCCCTCCGCGGCGGAGGTCTTCGAACTCGACATCGCCGAGGAGGCCCGCAAGCGCCTCGACGACAAGAACCCCTTTATCTGATCTCCGGCAGGGCCGAAACATCGGCGGGAGGCACCGATCAGCATGGAAGACAGCGTGATGAAAAAGACATTGTTCCGCAACGGGTGGGTCGTGACGATGGACGAGGCCATCGGCGATATCGAGCGCGGCGAGGTGCTGATCGAAGGCGACAAGATCGTTGCGGTCGGCCGCTCACTCGGCGCCGGCGCCGACGAGGTCATCGACGCCACCGACATGATCGTCATGCCCGGCCTGGTCAATGCCCATATGCACACCTGGCAGGCTGGCCTGCGCGGCATCGGTGCCGAATGGCCGGCGGGCGCCTATCACCGCCACGTCCACGGCAACATGGCCATGCGCTACACCGCCGAGGACACCTATCTCGGCAATCTCGTCGGCGCGCTCAACCAGATCGACAATGGCGTCACCACGCTGTTCGACTGGTGCCATATCCTGCGCGACCTGCCGATGGCCGAACGGGCGGTGGACGCACTGGAGGAGAGCGGCATCCGCGCCCTGTTCGGCCACGGCACCGCCAAGCCGGTTCAGGCGCCGGGCGAGAAGCATCATTCGGAAATCCCGCATCCGCGCGAGCGCGTCGAGGCGCTGCGCCGAGGCCGGCTGGCAAGCGACGACCGGCTGGTGACCCTGGCGCTCGCCATCCTCGGGCCGGAAATCTCGACGGCCGAGGTGTGCCTTTCCGACTATCGGCTGGCGCGCGAATTCGGCCTGGTCTCGACCTGCCACGTGTCCTATCCGAGCGGCCAGCGCGTGCAGGAAAACGGCTGGCCGGCGCTCGCCGCCGCCGGCCTGCTCGGCCCCGACCACAATATCTGCCACGGCAACGCTCTGTCGGACAGCGACCTCGACTTCATCCTCGACCACGGCGTGACGGTCACCCCCACCGTCATGCTGGAACTGCAGGCGAAAGCCGATCCGCCGCTCACCGTGCGGGCGCGTGACCGCGGCGCGGTCATCTCGCTCGGCATCGACACCGAGCCGCTCTGCTCCGGCGACATGTTCAACGAAATGCGGTCGACCTGGATGCATTATCGCCACTTCACCAATATCGCGCGGGCCAAGGCCGGCAAGCCGCTCGGCGAGATCGCGGTGAAGGCCCGCGAAGTGCTCTACTGGGCGACCATGGGCGGCGCCAAGGCGATGCGGCTCGACCATCGCATCGGCTCGCTGACACCGGGCAAGAAGGCCGACCTGGTGCTGCTCGACACCAGCGATCTCGACCTGTTCCCGGTCTTCGATCCGGTGGTGAGCATTGTCGGTTATGCCAGCGGCGGCCATGTCGACAGCGTCTATATCGACGGCGTCGCCCGCAAGCGCGGCGGCCGGCTGACCTTCCCTCGGGAGGTGCTGCAGGCACGCAAGCGCGCGCTCACGGAGGCCACGGCGCGGGTCATGACGGAAGCGGGTTTGAGCCTGCCGATCGGGTGACGGTGGAATGCGCCGATAGACCAACCCTCTCCCAAAGGAAGAGGGTGGCGGCGCATAGCGAGTGCGAACGCATCTCGCGTTCGCTCGATGCTATGAGGCGCCGGTGAGGGGTCGTCCATATCCGGATAGGGCAGCATGCAGCGCGAGCATCGGCATGAGCCCTCGAGGCTTACGCCCCTCACCCGCCCGCTGACGCGGGCACCCTCTCTCTTTGGGAGAGGGTTGGTTCGCGCGCCGCCGCTCGTCCCTCGTTGTGCTCAAGACGCACGTCCCCTTCCCCGCCGAACTGGACGATAATCCACCAGATCGGGACGAAAGCGCCTGTCCGCATCAGCCCGCTCGACTAGGCTTCCTGACCGGAAGAGCTGCCGAAAACGGGGCTCCAGCTGGGCAGGAACAAGGCCATGATCCACGCGCACGACACATCGCTTTCGGAGGACCAGCGGCTGATGCGGCAGAGCTGCCGCTCGTTCGTGGACGATATCGTCACCCCGTTCATCCGCTCGAACTGGCAGCGCGAATGGGACATGAGCCCGGCCGGGCGGCTGCCGCCCGAGATCCTCGAAGGCGCCGACCGGATCGGCATCCGCACCCTCGGCGTGCCGGAGGCCCAGGGCGGCATCGAGCTCGACCGCGATACCGAGGTGAGGACCTTCGCGCTGATCGCGGAAGAAATCGCCCGTGGCGATTCCGGTCTCGCCGACAAGCTGGTGCAGAACTGGAAGGTGTCGATCCTGCTGCGGGAATTCGCGCCTGATCAGCTGCAGGCGACCTGGTTCCCGCGGCTCATCGACGACCCGCAATTCCTGCTGGCCCATTGCTTGACCGAGCCGCGCGGCGCCTCCGACCGCTGGCTGCCCTATAACGTGCCCGAAGCCGCCATGCACACCAAGGCCGTGCTCAAGGACGGCCATTGGGTGATCAACGGCCACAAGCAGTTCATCTCCAACGGCTATGATGCGAGCCTCTACGTCGTCTACGCCAATACCAATCCGAAGGTCGGCATGCTGCAGGGCACGTCGAGCTTCCTGGTGCCGCGCAATACGCCCGGCCTGACGGTGACCAAGTGCAACGAGACGCTCGGCTGCCGCTTCATGAACAATGGCGAGATCGTCTTCGAGGATTGCCGCGTGCCGGCCGATCACCTTCTGGTCGAGAGCGAGGCGCTGGGCAAGGCCGGGGTCTATTTCCGCGCCGGCAAGATCATCCAGGCGGCCAAGAACCTCGGCGTCGGCGTCGCCTGTTTCGAGCGCACCGCCGACTATGTGCAGAACTATGTCCAGGGCGGCCGCATCCTGATCAAGCACCAGGCGGTGGCGCTCAGGCTCGCCGACATGGCGACCCGCATCGAGGCGGTCCGTTCGCTGGTCGAGCGCGCCGCGAAAGCCGTCGACGAAGGCCATCCCGACATGGACGCGCTCTGCAACATGGCCAAGGTCTACGCGTCAGAAGAAATCATGAAGGTCGCCCAGCACGCGCTGGAACTGCATGGCGGCAATGGCGCGATGCTGGAATTCGGCGTCGAGAAACTGTTCCGCGACGCGGCGATCTTCCTGCATATGGACGCCACCGTCGACGTCAGCCGGATGAAGATCATCAAGACCATGTTCCCGGCAACCGCCGGCAAATATGCGGGACCCGAGGCCTGAGGCGGCCGTGAGGGGATGAGCCGCACGGTTGGGCAAACCCTCTTGCATGTTTGCGGGACCGACTCAGCGCAGGCTGAGAGGTGCGTCGAGGCCGGTGGCCACCGGCCTCGACGCGGATGTCCGGGACCGTTTCACCCTTTGGCTCAGCACCGCGGGAGAGCATGGTCCGGCCGTCCTCTGGCTCTTGTCCTGAACAGATGCTGGGGAGGAAGTCCCGTATGCAAGGCAAGGAAGCGTCCAAACAAGAGACCGAAGGCAAGTCTACCGTGGGAATCGACGTCAGCAAGAGCTGGCTCGACATCCACGTTCTGCCCGGCGGGGAGACCCACCGTTTTGCCAATGCCGAGTTGGGCATCCGGCAGTTGAAGCGCTGGCTTCAGCGCTTTGATCTGGCGCTGGTCGTGGTCGAGGCGACCGGCAAGTGGCACCGCCAGGTTCGCCGAAGCCTGCATGCCTCGGGCGTGCCGGTTGCCGTGGTCGATCCTTATCGCGTGCGCATGTTCGCGCGTGCCACGGGCACCTTGGCCAAGACCGACCGGCTCGATGCCCGCGTGTTGGCCCTGTTCGCGCGGGCCATGAACCCGGCCCAGCGACCGCCGGCACCGGAAGCCCTCGATGCGCTCAATGAGTTGGTCAGCGCCCGCGATGCGGCCGTCGACGAACAGACAGCCCTCAAGAACCAGCGGCACGCGGTCACCGACAAGTTCCTGATCCGCCATCTCGCTCACCGTCTCACCCGGATCGCCAAGGCTATCGAAGCCATCGCCGGCGAGATCGCCAAACGCATCGCGGCCGATCCATGCCTGGCCAGACGCCACGACATTCTGATCTCGATCCCTTCGTTCGGCCCGGCGGTCGCCACGACCCTGGTGGCCGCCCTGACCGAGCTGGGGACCTGCAACATCAAACAGATCAGCCTGTTGGCGGGACTAGCCCCGATCGCCGATGATTCGGGTGAACGACAGGGCGTCCGCGTCATCTGGGGCGGACGCTCCCGGGTGCGCCGCGTTCTCTACCTGGCGGCGCTCTCGGCCACGCGCTGCAACGCCGACATGAAAAGTTTCCACGACCGCCTGATCGCCAAGGGCAAGAAGCCCAAATGCGCCCTCATCGCCGTGGCTCGAAAGCTCGTCGTCCTCGCCAACACCCTTATCGCTCAGGACCGCACTTGGGCCACTCACGCTCCAAAACAGGCTTGACCCGAAACACAGATGCTCTCCCGCTTGCGACAGTGGGTGGCGGCGCATAGCGAGTGCGAACGCATCTCGCGTTCGCTCGATGCCATAGCGAGATGCGAACGCGTCTCGCGTTCGCTCGATGCCGTAGCGAGATGCGAACGCGTCTCGCGTTCGCTCGACGCCATAGCGAGATGCGAACCGTCTCGCGTTCGCTCTACGCTTTGGGAGGCGCCGGGTGAGGCTCTGAAAAGGGCCGCCCCTTCATTTCCAGCGGGAATGCACGGCGCGCATCGACGCGGTCACCCTCAGCCGGGCGCTGCCGCGGCCACCCTCTCCCACGCAGACGTGGGCGAGGGTCATGGGCGTTTCGCCGGAGCGGGGTCATGGCGCACGCATAGCTCCGCGCCAGCCCCTCCTAATCAGCCAGCAAACTCGCCATGATCCGCTCGCGGCTGAGCGGCAGGTGGCGGATGCGGCTGCCGAGCGCGCGCGCCACCGCATTGCCGATGGCTGCCGCGACCGGGCCCTGGGAGGCCTCGCCGACGCCGAGCGGCCGGTCGGCGGTGACGTTCAGGAGCTCGACGGTCACCGGCGGCACCTCGGAGAAGCGCAGGATCGGATAATCGTCCCAGGTGCGGCTGGCGATCGCGCCCTCGGCGAAACGCACCTGCTCCTTCAAGGTCCAGCTCGCCCCCTGCAGGATGCCACCCTCGATCTGGTTCCTGACGCCGTCAGGATTGATGACGAGACCGGCATCGACCGCCGACCAGATGCCTGACAGACGGACTTCCTCGCCGACCTCGACCTCGGCCACCACGGCGCAATAGGCGGCGCGGTTCTTGTAGCGGGAAAAGCCGATGCCCTGGGCCCGGCCGGTGCCGGCCTCGGCATCGCTGCGCCAGCCGGCAGTCCTGGCGGCGGCCTGGATCACGGCGCGGGCGCGCGGATCGCCAATGAGCTCCAGGCGGTAGGCGAGCGGGTCGCGGCCGGCGGCCTCGGCCAATTCGTCAAGGAAACACTCGATCGCGAAGACATTGGCGAAGGCGCCGAGCGTGCGCAGCGACGAGGCACGCACCGGCTGGGCGGTGATCAGGTGGTGGATGATGCGCTGGCCCGGCACAGCATAAGGGATCGCCGCATTGCGGATGCCGCCACCGCCGGCGGCGTCGGGAATGTCGGCGGCCGGGGCGGCCGCCGGCGGATCAGGCAAGGCCTCGGCAAGCTGCAGGTTGACATTGCCATTGGTGCCGGGCCGGGCCGCATGGGGCGGGCTCCAGATCTCGGTGGTCCAACCGGCCGGGCGGCCCTCGGCGTCGAGGCTCGCCTGGAGCCGCACCGCCATGGCGGCCCCGACCGGCGAAAAGCCGAGCTCGTCGTCGCGCGTCCACTCGACCCGGACGAGCCGGCCAGGATGGCGGAGCGCCAGGAAGGCGGCATCGGCCGCCGCGTCGTCGGCGCCGTTATGGCCGTAGCAACCGGCGCCCTGCCGATGCATGACCGAGACGGTGGCCGGATCGAGCCTGAGCGCCCGGGCGATCGCGCCGCGCAAGGGAAACACCCCTTGCGAGTGGCTGAAGACGGTGAGGTGCCCGGCGTCCAAGCGGGCGAGGCCGCAGGACAGGCCGATCGAGCCATGCGCGAGAAAGGGCCGCGAGTACGTCGCGACGATCGGCTCGCCAGCGGCCACCGGCGGTTCACCGGTCTCGATGACGCGATCGCTGACAACCTGGCCCATCAGCCAGTCCGGCGAGCCGGCCTGGTCCGGCACGGCCTCGCCGCCGGCCCAGATCGCCTGTGCACGCAGGATGTTTCTGGCGAGGCCGAGCGCGTGCTCGCTCCGGGCGGTCAGCGCCAGCACATTGCCATCGCGGTGCCAGGCAATCGTATCGCCGAACCGGCCCAGGCTTGCCGGGTCGAAACCTTCAAGGGTCGCACCGCGCCGGGGTGGCCGCATGACCCAGCCAAACACCATGCCGGGCTCGGCGATGTCCTGGATGAACGGCGCGCCGGTGACCTTGGCCTCGAGATCGAGGCGCGGCAGGCTTTGCCCGACGAAGCGATAATCCCCCGGCCCTTTGACCGGAGCCGCGCCGGTCGCGGCGCGCGACCAGTCGATCATTTCGGCGAGCGACCAGTAATCGAGATTGGTCGGCCGGCCGTCCCGGGTAAAGGCGCCGTCTTCGACAGCGAGGTCGGCAACGTCGGCGCCCAACCGGCTGGCCGCGGCCGCTGCCAGGAGCCCGCGCGCTTCGGCCGCGACCAGCCGGATGGCGCCGCCCGAGGCCTCGACCGACTGACTGCCGGCGGTATAGCCCTCGTTCGGCCCCTGATCGGTATCGCCGGAGACCATGGTGATCCGGGCGAGCGGCACATCCAGCTCTTCCGCCGCGATCTGGGCGAGCGCGGTCAAGACGCCTTGCCCCAGCTCGACCTTGCCGGTTGCAATGACGACATTGCGATCCGCAAAGCGGATCCAGCGGTCGAGCCGCGGATTGGCGGCAAGACTTGGCGGCAGGTCACCCGGCGGCATGGACGCCTCCGCCGCGCAGCACGCTCGCCGCGCGTTCGACCGCCGCGATGATGCGGTTCTGCGCACCGCAGCGGCAGAGATGGCGATCGAGCGCCAAGGCGATCTCGGCGCGTGACGGATCCGGATTGGCGGCGAGCAAGGCAAGGCCCGACATCATGATACCGGAGAGGCAGAAGCCGCATTGGCCAGCCTGTTCATCGATCAGGGCCTGCTGCAGCGGGTGCAGGCCGCCGGCCGAAATGCCTTCGACCGTGGTCACGGCACGACCGGCGAAGGCCGCGGCCTCGCGCCCGCAGGACGGCACCGGCTCGCCATCGACCAGCACCATGCAGGCGCCGCATTGTTCCAGGCCGCAGCCGAGCCGCGTCGCCTTCAGCCCGAGGCGGTTGCGCAGGAGCTCGATCAGCATGACCGGATCGTTCGCGTCCATGGCGACGGCCTGGCCGTTGACCTGCAGCGACAAGGCCCCGGTCACAACCGAAGCCCCGCACGCGCCGCGACCAGGAAACTGTCGTCGACATAACGCGAGGCCGGTGGCGGCACGCCGTTCCAACCGCCCTCCAGCTCGGCGCGCAGCGCCAGCACGGTCGCCATGCCCTCGGCATTGACCCTGGCATCACGGAACAGGCCGGTCACGGGATGGACCGCCTGGTCATAACCGGCGGCGGCCGCGGCCGGATCCATCTTCACCCGCGCGACCAGAAGGGCGATGGCCGTGTCGCGATTGGCCGGATCGAAGGTCCAGGCAAGACCGGCCAACAGGCCCCTGAGATAGGCCACCAGCTTCGGCCGCTCGGCGGCAGCGAAGCGGCGCAAGGCGAAGACGCCGATGCCCTGATAGGGACCGATCCAGCGCGACACCGGGCCAAGCCGCTTCAGGCCGCCGCGTGCGGCGATATCGGCATAGCTCGGGCTCAGCAGCGTCGCGGCGAAACTCTTGTCCTCGATCATCGCGGCGACGCGCCGGTCGGTCGCGCCGACCGATCGCAGGTGATAGTGGACACCGGCGGTCAGCCCGGTGAGAGCCAGGATCTTGCGCAGTTGCAGGGCGAAAGCGGTGTTCGGCGCATCGACGATCACGGTCCGGCCCATCAGGTCGGCGATATCAGACACGTCCGGCTGCACCACCAGTTCGTTCATGCCGTCGTCGAGACCTGCGACCACGACCACATCGACGCCGTCGGTCTCGACCATGGCGATGGCATTGTCGACGGCGGCATGAGCCACATCGATCTCGCCGGCGGCAAGCGCCCGCCGCAAGCCCGGCGAATCCGGAGTCCAGGCGATCTCGACCGCCAGTCCCTCGGCCGCGAAGAACCCCTGCGTCTCGGCCGCCAGCAGCGGCAGGTTGCCGGCGCCGGCAAAAGACATGACGCGAAGCCGGGCGGGCGTCCGTCCCGCGCCCTGCCCGGCCGGTGTCGCCTGGCTGCCGCCGGTCTTGGTCGAATCATTCACGGGCACTGCTCCAGATGCTCTGCCGATCGAGCGCCGAATGGCCGCTCGTTGGGCGCGGGCGAATTCTTGGCAATCGATTGCACAATGTCAATCACCGCCTTGTCGACGCTCCCTGCGCGTCGCCTCGCGCGCGTTTGGCCCGCGCGATTGACGCCAAGACAAGGACAATGCCACTTGTCCTGACAACAATGATCGGATCGGCATGGCGAAGTCACCCGCAGGGAAAAAACCACCTTCGGCGCGTCTGCCCGTCGCCGACCGGCCGCCGGCAGCTCCGGCCCGGCTCAAGGATGTCGCCGATCATGCCGGCGTGCACATCTCGACGGCATCGCGCGCCCTCGACCCGCTCAAGGAGCGGCGCATCTCGCCCGATGTCGCCGAGAAGGTGAAGGCCTCGGCGCGCGCGCTCGGCTATCAAGGCAACGTGATCGCCGCGAGCCTGCGCCGCCGCCGCTCGCATACCGTCGGCGTGGTCGTGCCGGACCTGACCAATCCGATGTTTCCGCCGATGTTTCGTGGCATCGAGGACCGCCTGCAGCAGATCGGCTACAGCGCGCTGCTGACCAATTCCGACTTCAATCTGGAGCGGGAATGGCAGTTGCTCGACATGTTCATCAAACGCCAGGTCGACGGGCTGATCCTGGCGACCGCCCGGCTCGACGATCCGATCGTCAGGGCGGCGCTGGAGCGCGGCATGGAGATCGTGCTGATGAACCGCTCGACCGCCGGTACCGCGGTCCCCGCCATCCTGGCCGACGAGCCGGCCGGCATCCGCGAAGCCTTCGACCACCTCCACGACCTCGGTCATCGGCGCATTGCCCATATCGCCGGGCCGCAGGATGTCTCGACCGGCCGCACCCGTCGCGAGGCCTTTGCCGCGGTGGCGGCAAGCCATGGCCTGGAGGCCGGACCACGCAATGTCGTCATCGCCGGGCAGTTCAGCGAGGAGGCCGGCCGGCGCGCGGCGCTGCACCTGCTGGAATCGGGATTTGCCCCAACCGGCATCGTGGCCGCCAACGACGCGCTGGCGCTCGGCGTCTACGACGCCCTGGACGAGCTCAATCTCGCCTGTCCCGGCGATGTCTCGGTGACCGGCTTCAACGACATGCCTTTCGTCGACAAGCTCAAACCGGCGCTCACCTCGGTGCGTATTCCGCAGTATCGCATGGGCTACGAGGCCGCCGACGAACTGGTCGCCCGGCTCGACGACCCCGCAAGGCCGGTGGCCCGGCGCATCCTGCCGCCGAAATTGATCATCCGGGACTCGACCGGGCCGGTGCGGCAAAGCGCCTGACCCCGCGGCGTTGACGGAAATCCGGCGCGCCCCATAATGCAACCGATTGCGCAAGCTTTAGCCCGCATCGCCCCTGGGAGGTCGACATGCGCCTGACACGACGGACGGTCCTGGCCTCGGGGCTCGGCGCCCTAGGTGTTTAGTCCCGGCATTTGATGGAGTGGATCGAGCCTGAATCGTTGAGGCTCTGTTGTCCAGAGTTTGCAGATGAATTCGTAGGGTGTGAGGCCCTTGAGGGTCTTCAGCCTCCGCCCGAAATTGTAGGCGCTGACGAAGTCGGCGAGATGCGCTTCGAACTGCCGGTGGCTGTCGTAGTGGTAACGCTTGACGGTGGCTTCTTTGATGGTGCGGTTCATGCGCTCGACCTGGCCGTTCGTCCAAGGGTGCTTCACCTTGGTGAGGCGGTGCTCGATGCCGTTCTCCTGGCAGCGCATGCCGAACATGTGCGTCACGTAGCGCGCCGTCGGACCATCGGCATACCGTGGCGGGAAGGTGAACTGGATGCCGTTGTCGGTGAGAACGGTATGGATCTTGTAGGGGACGGCCTCGATCAAGGCCGAGAGGAAGGCTGACGCGGAGGTCCGCCCCGTCTTCCTGACGATCTGTACGACGGCGAATTTGCTCGTGCGATCGATGGCGACATAGAGGTACAGCTTGCCCTCAGCGGTCTGCACCTCGGCGATATCGATGTGGAAGAAGCCGATCGGATAGGATTTGAACTTCGTCTTCGCCGGCTTCTCGCCTTCGACCTCGGGCAGGCGGCTGATCCCGTGACGCTGCAGGCAGCGGTGCAGGGATGACCGCGTCAGCGTCGGGATCGTCGGCTGTAGCGCATAGAGGCAGTCGTCGAGCGGCAGCAAAGTATGCTTCCGGAAGGCGACGATCACGGCCTCTTCCTCAATCGTCAGCACTGTCGAAGTCGGGTTCTTCGGCCCGGTCGGCACATCGGTCACCGAGGTCCGCTTCTTCCACTTCGCGACCGTCTTCTGGTTAATCCCGTAGCGCTTAGACAGAGCCCTCAGGCTCTCTTGACTATGTTGT
Organism: Phreatobacter stygius; assembly: GCF_005144885.1. NCBI lineage: Bacteria > Pseudomonadati > Pseudomonadota > Alphaproteobacteria > Hyphomicrobiales > Phreatobacteraceae > Phreatobacter > Phreatobacter stygius. Next base: position 5,221,458 of record NZ_CP039690.1, on the reverse strand, counting down.
ATCGCTCGACGGACCGCCTCAGTCGTCGTGGCGCTCCCGTGGAGAACCTGGCCCATAGCGCGTCCCTCGATTCCTGCATCGAGATTGCACCATCAAAGCCCGGGATCAAACACCTAGGCAACCTCGCGGCTCCGGTCACCCGGGCGCAGGATTTCATGGCGCCGGAGCAGCTCAGGGTCGGCATCGTGCCCTATATCTCCTCAGGCCCGACCTTCATCGCCATCGCCAAGGGCTATTTCGACAAGGTCAACCTGAAGATAACCACCCAGAGCTTCGCCGATGGCGGGCTCGCCATTCCGATCCTCACCGCAGGCGAACTGGACGTCACCGTGTCGACCTGTTCGGCGGGCCTGTTCAACACGCTCGCCAAGGGCGCGCCGTTCCGGCTGATCATGGACCGTAGCCAGGAACTGCCGCAGCGTGGCTCGCAATGTTTCATGGTCAGCAACGAGCTGCACGCCAAGGGCCTGACCAGCATCGCCCAGATGGCGAAAGCCAAGGGCTCGATCATCGGCATCAGCGTGCGCGGCTCGATCTCGCAATTGCTCTATACCAAGGCGCTGGAAAAGGGCGGCCTGACACCCGACGACGTCGAGTGGCAATGGGGGGTGGCCGGCAACAGCTCGCCGCAACTGCTCGGCGCCAACCGCATCGGCATCGCCAACCTGCCGGTGCCGCTCTGTTTCGCGGTGGAGAAGCGTGGCGCGGCCAAGATCCTATTCTGGGGCGACGAGGCTCAACCGGGTGCCCAGGTCGGGCTGTGGGCGGCGAGCGGCGAAGCGCGCACCCGCCGGCGCTCGGCCCTGGTGCGTTTCGCCATGGCGCAGTTGCAGGCTGCGCGCGATTTCATGAAGGCGGCGAGCGACAGCAATCCCGAGATCAACCGCATCCTGGCGGAAGCCACCCAGTTGCCGCCTGAACTTATCGAAGGCGCCCGGCCCCGCTGGTCCGGCTATCCTCTTGATGGCATGCCGAACGTCGCCTCCGTGATGGAACAGGGAGCCTTCTGGGCGAAGGCCGGCCTCATTCCCAAGGCGCCAACGCCGGCCGAGACCTTCGACCTCGGCATTGCCGAGGAAGCGCGCAAGCGGCTCGACGACAGGAACCCCTTCGTGTGAGCGAGGGGCCGCTGCTTCCGCTGAGCTCGACTGGTCTCAGCTGAGTTTGATGTGCCTCAGACAGCAGGTTTCGAAGCGCCAGAGGTCGCCGTGACGGCGGGCGAATTCGCCCTCGTAGGATTCAAGGCAGGCGCGGGCGACATCCTCGCTCACCTCCGCGGCAGCGGCAATTTCCTTGACCTCGCACCAGCAAGGCATGTCCTTGAGCTGGGCCAGGACATATCTTCGAACCGCGCCATTCGGCCGGTCGTCATGGGGCCTTTTCATGATCGATCACCAGCGAAACAGCCGTCCGGCAAGGCGAGCGGCTTTCATCCTGGCTTGATGTAGGAAAGCAATTCCGCGACCGGAAGGGCCCGACCGTCAAGGGTGCTCCGCGCGATCGGTGGCTTGCGCAATGGCGGCGCGTCGCCTTGGCAGGCCGGACCACGCCGGATGAGGCGCGCGGCTCCGCGATATCGCGTCCTCGACTTCAATAATACTGGATATATCGGGCGAAATCCCTGCCGCAACGGCCGTCGGACCAGCTCTCCGGCGGATTGAGGCCAATGTCACGATGAAGCCGCGGTTCGGCCTCGGGACCAGCTAATGGCGCACCGCGGGGCCGGCCGAAAACCGACCGCCAGGCCAGGCCCAAGGCTGCCAGCCATGACCGCGTGGGTCGGTCATCCAGCCGCTCATGCGGCGAACAGGTCGTGCTGCACTGGACCATGACGCTCTCGATCTCCGGACGACGCTTCAGCCGGACGATGCGCCTTGCGCTCCAGCCGAACAATCCGGCTTGAACGAACCTATTGTTCACTCCTATAAACAAGCATGCAGCTCGACCTGATCTAGAATCTGCTGATCTTCACCCGGGTGGCCGAGGCCCGCAGCGTCACGAGGGCAGCCGAACGGCTGGGCCTGTCCAAGGCCGCCGTCAGCGTCAGGCTGAAGGCGCTGGAGCGCGAATTGGCGCTGCAACTGGTCAACCGCAGCACCCGCTCGCTGACGCTCACCGATGCCGGCGAACGGCTTCTCGACGGCATGGACCGCATGCTCGCCGATGCCAGCGATACCCTTGCCAACGTGCGCGACCTGGCGCTCAAGCCGACGGGACGGCTGCGCATCACCGCCTCGATCGGCGTCGGCATCAGCTTCGCCGCACCGCTCATCCCGGGCTTCCTCGACCGCTATCCGGAAATCGAGGTCGAGCTGTCGACGAGCCAGGACATCGCCGACCTGGCCGCCCAGGGTTTCGACCTCGGACTGCGCTTCGCCAATATCGTTCGCGGCACCGACATGGCCTGGCCGGTGGGGCGGGTCGATTGGTATCTGGTCGCCTCGCCCGGCTATCTGGCCAGGCGCGGCGTGCCACGCGAGCCCGCCGACCTCGCCGCGCATCGCTGCCTGCTCTATGGCTGGCAGTCCGTGCACGATCCCGCCTGGCGGTTCAGCCGCAATGGCCAGAGCCAGCCGGCGCCGGTGCAGGCGGCCTTCAAGGCCAATAACGGCGAACTGCTGATGCAGGCGGCCCTCGAAGGCGGCGGCGTCACCATGCTGTCGGGTTTTGCCTGCCGGCGGCACGTCGCATCCGGCGCGCTGGTGGCGCTCTTGCCCGAATGGACCATCGAGGGCTCGGATGCCGAGATCATTTTTGCGGTCAGGCCGTGGAGCGCGCGTGTGCCGCGGACAGTCAGGGCCTTCGTCGACTACCTGCAGGAGATCGAGACGCGGGCGTCGCCCACGGCTTGAGGCCGACACAGGTTATCGGGCAACGGCCACCGCTTCGATTTCGATCATCGCTTCAGGCGTATAGAGCGCCTTGACCTCGACGATCGAGTCGGCCGGAAACGGCGCGGCGAAATGCTTGCGGCGAAGCGCGACGACCTCGTCAAAATGCCCCATGTCGGTGACGAAGATGGTGACCTTGACGACCTGCTTCAGGCTCGAACCTCCCGCCAGCAGCGCCCGTTCCAGATTGGCGAAGGCTTGCTCGCCCTGGGCCCGAAAGCCGCCCGCGACGATATCGCCGTCGTCGCCATAGCCGGCCTGGCCGGAGATGAACAGGAACTCACCGGCACGGATCCCCTGGGACAGGAGATAGGGCTCGTAAGGGTCAGGAGAGGTGACGACACGCGCGATATGCATGAGATGACTTCTTTCGTTTCCGGCCGTGAATGGCCACCACGAAAGTAGGAACGGCCCAGCTTCTCGACAAAATCGAATTGCTCACTCGTGAGATGAGCTGAGCTCAGCTATAGAAGGATCATGAGAAAGCTGCCGCCACTCGCCGCCCTGCGTGCCCTCGAGGCCGCCGGCCGCCATCTCAGCTTCAAGCGCGCCGCCGAGGAGCTCGCCGTCACGCCGACTGCGATCAGCCACCAGATCCGGCTGCTGGAAGCGACGCTCGGACAGACGCTGTTCGAACGGCGGGCACGGCGGGTGGCCCTGACACCGGCAGGCCAGAAGCTCTACCCGACGCTTCGGGACAGTTTCGACGCCATGGCGCAGGCGGTCGCCGCGGTCCGGGTCCAGGACGCTGGCCGGGCCGTGACGCTGACCGCGACGCTCGCCTTGACCTCGATGTGGCTGGTGCCGAGGGTCGCGGCGTTCCGCGCCCGGTTTCCCGATATCGGCTTGCGCCTGCTGGCCTCCGACGACGTCGTCGATCTCGGCACCGGCGCCGCCGATATCGCGGTGCGTTACGGCAAAGGCCCCTATCCCGGCTGCCGCTCGGAGCTCTTGCTGCAGGGCCGGTTCGCACCGGTCTGCAGTCCCGGCCTCGGCCTTCGCACGGCCGATGACCTTGCCCGGCATGCCCTGATCCACTTCGAATGGCGCCACATGAGCGAGCACACGCCGCTCTGGCCCAACTGGTTCGCCGCAGCCGGCCGGCCCTATTCGAACGCCGGCGGCGAGATCGTCTTCTCCGACGAGACCCATGCGGTCCAGGCCGCCGCGGCTGGCCAGGGGGTCGTGCTGGCAAGCCTCGCATTGGTCGCCAACGCGATCGCGAGCGGCCTGCTCGCCGCACCATTCGGGCCGGTTCTCGACGGCGCCGGCTTCCATGTCGTGACCCCCGACCATCTCGCCGGCGACGCCAAGGTGACGGCAGTGCGCGAATGGCTGGTTGGCGAAGCTGCCGCGGTGGCCGGGACGATCACGACGCCAGTTGCCTAGAAACCGATCTCTTCGGCCATTCGCGATATCCGGCAAGTCCGGCCGGCGACACGATACGACGCCGGGTCTGATGCGCCCGGACGGGCTCCGGGACCCACGACGCGACCCAGCCCCTCGCCCGAGGCCCTTGCTGGTGCACCGCGTGCCGTGGAAGAACCTGCGGCCCCTCTTCGACGTCCCGTCGCGAGGCGTACCGGCCTGAACCGCCCCAGATCATGCATGAGCCTTCGCCACAGCAGCCGCTGACCCGCGCCGTCCTGAGGGAAGCGCGCGCCTCGCTGGCGCTCGGCTGGCCGCTGGTGCTGACCAATATCGCGCAGGTCGCGCTGATCGCCACCGACCTCATCTTTGTCGGCCGGCTGGGCAAGAATGAGCTTGCCGCCACCGCCATGGCCGCGAGCCTCTACCAGGCGGTCATGCTGTTCAGCATGGGCATCGTCTCGGCCTCCATGCTGCTGATGGCCAGGACGCTCGGTCGCGATCCCCATGCGGTCGACGATATCAGGCGCACCGTCACCCAGGGTTTGTGGAGCGCCGGATTGATCTCCGTTCCGGCCTGGGCTCTGCTCTGGCATTGCGACAGCATCTTCGTGTTGCTTGGCCAGGACCCGGACCTCGCCGCCCGCTCGACCGGTTTCATGCATGCGCTGCAATGGGGGCTCTTGCCCTATCTCGGCTATATCGTGCTGCGTTCGTTCCTGGCCGCCATGCAAAGGCCGCTCTGGACCATGCTGGTCGCGGCCGTCGCCGCCGCCTTCAACGCGCTGGCCGGCTGGTGCCTGATCTATGGCCATCTCGGCTTTCCGGCGCTCGGCCTGACCGGCGCGGGCCTCGCCACCTCCGGCGCGATGGTCGTGCTGTTCCTTGGGCTGGTGGTGGTGGTCGGCCTCGACCGGCGGTTTCGCGGCTATCGCCTGTTCCAGGGCCTGTGGCGGCCGGACCTGAAACGGCTCGCCGAGATCTGGCGGCTCGGCCTGCCGATCGGCATGGCCCAGGCCTTCGAGACCTCGATCTTTTATGCCTCCGCCATGATGATGGGCTTGCTCGGCGCAACCGCGCTCGCCGCCCACGCGATCGTGGCGCAGATCGGCGGCGCCACCTTCATGGCGGCGATCGGGCTGAGCCAGGCAGCGAGCGTGCGCGTCGGCCGGGCCCATGGCGCCGCCGATCCGGCGGCCGCCCGGCTCGCCGGCTGGACCGCCTATGGCCTCACGGTTGCTTATATGCTGATCGTCGCCGCCGTCATGCTGGTGACGCCGAAGACACTGATCGGGGTGTTCATCGACACCGAAGCACCGCTCAACCGCGACGTCGTGCTGCTCGCCTCGACGCTGCTGATCTGCGCGGCTTTGTTCCAGCTCGGCGACGGGATCCAGGTCGCCTGCCTCGGCATGCTACGCGGGCTGCACGACACCAGCGTGCCGATGCTTTTGACCGCCATCGGCTATTGGGGCATCGGCATGCCGCTGGGTGCGACGCTGGCCTTCGTGTGGGGCTTCGGCGGGGTCGGCATCTGGCTGGGCCTGGCCTCCGGGCTCTCGGCGGTCGCCGTGCTGACCACCTGGCGCTGGGCACGGCTCAGCGCCCGATTGGGGACTTAGTCAGCCGCCGGACAGGAGCTTACCTCGGCCAGCGATTTCACCACGCAATCGGCGCCGAGGCCGGCGGCCGACGGTGTCACCACGATCACGACCAGGCGGCTCGAAAGGTGCCTCGCGATCAGTGCGTTGACGTCGCTGGCGCTGACCCGGCCGACCCGATCGGCATAGGCTTCGAGATCATCCATGCCTTGCCCGTCGAGCAGCATGCCGCGAACGCGGTTGGCGGCGGCGTTCGACCGGCGCATGGCCTCGGCGAATTCCGTGACGATCCGCGTCTTGACCGGCTCGACCTCATCCGGGCCGACCCCTTCGGCAAGAAAACGTTCGAACTCCTGCCGCACCGCGGCGAGCGCGTCGGCGGTCCTGCCGGTGGCGACCGAGCTGCGCATCATCAGCCGATAGTGTCCGCGGGTGAGCGGGCCGATGCTGGCTTCCGTGCCATAGGACGCGCCGAGCCGTTCCCTGACCGCGCGCCACAGGCGCGAGGCCCCGCCCCGCCCCAGCACGGTCATGGCGATGTCGCGCGCCGGTCCCTCCGATGTCGCGTTCCACCCGGTCGCCTGGCCGGCGACGATCACCGTCTGCGCGACCGCCCGCTCGATCGCGATGGTGCGCAGCGGGCGCAGCGGCTGGAACGCCAAAGCAGGTCTCAGTTCGGCGGTCGCCGGCAAGCCGCCGAAGGTTTCGTCGACCAGGGCCGCAACGGCTGCGCGATCGAGCGGGCCGGCGGTGACGACGACGAGATTGTCCCTTGCGAGCACCGCCTTGCGCCAGGCCTCGATATCGGCGAGCGAAACCGCATCGACAACCGAAGGCGGCTCCATGGTCGAGGCGGCGACAAGCGGATGGTCGCCCGCCAGAAGCCGCACCAGGGCATCGGCCGCAAGCGGTTCGGCCGTCTCGCGTTGCGCCCGGGCGCTGCTGATGACCTCGCGCTTGATCCGCGCCAGATGGCGCGGCGGCAGGCGCGGCTCCATCATCATCAGCCTGAGCAGGCGCGCCGCCTGGCCGATCGTTTCGGCCGGGCCGTGAAGCTCGCCGAGGGTGAAGGCCGTCGAGCGCCTGAGGGCGACGCTGGCGCCGAGGTCCTTGAACTCTTCCTCGAGCGCGCCGCCGTCGAACGGCCCGGCCCCGCCGGCGACCAGCAGCCGGGGCGCCAGCCGCAGCAGGCCGATCGTCTCCGGGCTGTGCAGGGCATGCCGGTCGCGCCAGAAGAAGGCCAGGGCCTGCCCGGTCTCGCCGGCCAACGGCAAATGGACCAGCCGGATGCCCTGGGCCGTCGGTGCGTCGGTGATGCCGAAGCCACGCGCTTCGGCTGGCCCGGTGCGGGCCGCAAGCGTCACGACGACGAGCGCAAGCGCCCGAAGCGCCATCCGGCCGAACGAGGCGCCGCCCGTTGGACGCCCGGTCCAGGCCGTCAACCAGGTCGGGATCCAGGTCGCGCTCATTGTGTCCCCGTGGGTGCGAAGATGACGGTCGCCTCGCGCCCCTCGGCGGTCGTGGCACGCAGCAGCGCATTGACCTCCTCGGGCCTGATGCTGGCAACCGCCGGCGCCAGCTCGGCGAGCCGCTCATAGGGCAAGGGATGGCCGAGCCACGAGATCAGGCGCGCCGGCGCCGTCTGGGGATCATCGAGCTCGGTCTTGTGGCGCATCGCATAGCGCCGCTTCAGCCGATCGAGCATGGCCTCGTCGATGCCCTGGACCGCGAGCTCCCGCAGATAGGTTCGCAGCGCCTCGGCAAGCCGCTCGCGGGCCACGTCCGGTTCGGGCACGGCGGTCAGCCCGACCTGCAGCACGCCATCCATCACCCGTTCGAAGGTCACGTTGCGAATCGTCGCCGCCACGGCATCCTGCTCGACCAGCCGGCTATGCGGGCTGCCGCTGAGTTTGCTCGACAGGAACTGGGCGATCAGCGCACGCGCCGCCAGCGTCTTCACCGGGTCCTGATCGGCGAAGGCGATCGCGCGGCTGACGGTGACGGTGACGGCGGCGATCCGCTGGTCCTCCCTAAGGAAGACCATCCGGGCCGGCGCGAGGTTGGGCCTTCGGCCGAGCCAGGGGCGTGCCGGCGGCAGCGCTGGATCGAGCGGCGCCAGGTATTTCGCAGCGGTGCGACGCAGCAGATCCTCCTCCACCGGACCCGTGACGATGAAATAGACGTTGGACCGGCGATACCAGGCGGCCAGAAAACCGCGCCCGTCATCGGATGTCAGCGCCGATATCGTCGCCGGCGTGCCGATGGTCCATTGACCGAGCGGATGGTCGGGGTAGAGGAAGCGATCGACCTCCTGCCAGACCGGCGAGAAAGGATTGGCGCCGACCCGCCAGTTATACTCTTGCAGCACCACGTTGCGCTCGCGCAACGCATCCTGCGGCGTGATCTCGAAGCCGCCGAGCCGGGCGGCATAAAAGGCGAACAACCGGTCCAGCCGGTCAGCCGCATCGGGCGCGTCGGCGGGATAGCGGTGGACATAGCCGGTGATCCTGGAGGTCGTCCAGCCGTTCGACGAGCCGTCGGAGAAGAACCGGAGCGCGGTGTCGCGATGTTCGGCATTCCGGCCGACCAGCACCAGATGTTCGAGATAATGGGCGATGCCCCGGCAGTCATTGCCGGCTTCGTCGGCGCAGCCGGCGAGAACGATCATCTGGAACTGGACGAAGCGCGCCTTGGCGTCGCTGACCAGGAACACACGGTCCGCGACCTGCCGCTCGGCGGCGGCCACCGGTTGCGCCGCGGCGAGCCCCGTCACGGCCAGAACGACAAGCAGTGCGCGAAGGCCAGGCATCCGCAATCGTCCCCGGGCGTTCCGTCAGATGCCAGGCTCGATCCGGCGCATTTCGGCAACGGACCGTTGGCATCAAAACACTACCGCCATCTGATGTCATCCAGGCCGCGATCACGACCACGACAACCGCCGGCCCCCGCCCGCGGCGGCGTTCAAGCCTCCATGGCGCGGCGCGGCAGCGCCTGCAGGAAGTCCTGCAACTGGTGCTTCCAGAACCATGCCATGCCCGTGGTGCCGTGGCCGCGGAGACAACCACGGTTCGCCACTCTCGCTGGCGGACTATCGCCGCCGGACCAGGGTCCGAGAAGGCGGGGCAATCGCTTATGAGCCGGCTCCCACACCTGTCTGCCTGAATCACCGGGTCGTTCCAAGCCGCTGTTTTATCGTGCTTTTTCTCCTCGCAATCCGATTCAGATTCAACCTGAAGAGCGGCCCCGACGAGAGCCTCGCTTTGCCGGTCGTCCGGCGGCGGCAAGGATCCCGGCCTCACAGTTTCTCGATGCCGGCCTTGTCGACCACCTCGTTCCAGCGGCGGATTTCCGAAGCCACGAAGGCCTTCATGGCCTCGGGCGTGGTCGCCTCCGGCTGAACGCCGAGCGCGCCGAGCTGTTCGCGCACCTTGGCGTCGGCCACCGCCCGGCGGATGCCGTCATTCAGCTTGGCGACGATCGCGGGCGGCGTGGCGGCAGGTGCCGCGACGCCGATCCAGGAACGCACCTCGAAGCCCGGCAAGGTGCCGGCGACCAGCGGCACTTCGGGCAAAGCCGGCCAGGGCGCCGTCGAGGTGATGCCGAGGCCGCGAATGGTGCCGGCGCGGATCGCCGCACCTGTCACCGTGATGCTGTCGACCATCAGGTCGATGCGGCCCGACATCAGGTCGGTCAGCGGCTGCATGCCGCCGCGATAGGGGACGTGGGTGAGCTTGATGCCGGCGGTGACCGCCAGCAATTCGCCGGTGAGATGCTGGGTCGAGCCATAACCGACCGACGAGAAGGTGAGCTTGCCAGGCTCCCGTTTGGCCGCGGCGACCAGGTCGGCCAGGCTCTTGATCGGGCTCTCAGCCGACGTTGCGATGACGAAGGGAAAGGTCGCCGCGAGCGAGACGAAGGCGAAATCATCGACCGGATTGAAGCGCAGTGCCTTGTAGAGCGCCGCCGAGACGGCGTGACCGCCGGTGAGCAGGATGAGGCTGTAGCCGTCGGGATTGGCGCGCGACACCACCTCGGAGGCGAGGTTGCCGCCGGCGCCCGGCTTGGCCTCCACCACCACCTGCTGGCCGAGCGAGGCGGACAGGGAATTCGCCAAAACGCGGGCAATGGAATCGGCATTGCCGCCGGCACCGAAGCCGTGGACCAGGGTCACCGGCCGCTGCGGCCAGTCCTGGGCGCGTGCGGCTTGCGGCATGGCGCCGGCGGCGATCAGGCTGGCGAGCGCCAGGCGGCGGTTGAGCATGGGGTGTTCCTTCCTTCGGATATAGGCTTGTTGTTTCAGCCGGCGGCCTGCGCCGTCCGCTTCAGAGATGCCGGCCGCTGTCGACCACCAGGGTCGAGCCGGTGGTGAGCCTCAGATGGGTGATCGCCGCCATGACGGCGAGCGCGACGTCGTCGGCCTCGGCGACGATCCTGAGGGGTGTCGCGGCTGCCTGTTTCTCGACACCCTCGCGGCCGCGGCCCGGCACGAAATCGGTGGCGACCGCCGCCGGCGAGACGCCGATGACCCGGATCTCCGGACCGAGCACGCGAGCAAGCGACAGGCCCATCGTGTCGAGCGCTGCCTTCGAGGCGCAATAGGCGATGCTGCTGCCGAGCCCAGTGACCGCCGACAGGGAGGAGATGTTGACGATGATGGCATCGCCGCCACGCTTCATCAGCGGCGCGAAGGCGCGGATGGTGGCGAAGGGGCCGCGCACATTGGTCCGCAGGATGCGGTCGAAGACCTCGTCGGTGAGCCCATCGAGATCGGCATGGGGCACGGCACGGGTGACGCCGGCGGAATTGACCAGCATGTCGGCGCGGCCGAAGCGGGTTGCGACAGCCTCCGCCGCCGCGACGATGGCGCTCGTGTCCTCCATCGGAATCTGCAGGGCCAGATGCCCTGCCCCGGGCAATTCGCCGATCAGCGCCTCGGCCCGCTCCTGCCCGCTGTTGTAACCGACGACGACGGTGGCACCGCCGGCCGCCAGGCGCCGGACCGTTGCCGCGCCGATGCCGTTGCTGCCGCCGGTGACGATGGCGACCCGCCCTTCAAGGGCGTATTCGCCCTGCCCGCCCGCTCGTATCTCAGCCACGCCTGGTCTCCTCGCGATGTGCCGTCGTTAACAGGCAGACGTCGCATGCCGCCCGCCGCAGCGGACACTTCGCCGCCACCGCCGGCAAAAAGCTCGCCCGCAAGTCCTTTTCTCGGGAGGCACCATATGGCATTCTATTTTGCATGCAAACTGATCGTCACTGTCTCACCCCTGGCTTCGCCGGCCCCCAGCCGGTAGCGGCATCGCGATGACCAGGAGCCCCGCCGCCCGCCGCTCCAGCGATGTCTATGAATGGCTGCGCGCGGCCATCGTGACCGGCGATCTCAGGCCGAACGAACCGCTGATCGAGGCCGATCTCGCCGAGCGCCTGGCCGTCAGCCGCACGCCGGTGCGCGAAAGCCTGCAGCGGCTCGCGGCGGCGGGCCTGATCGTGCCGCGCAAGCGCGGCTGGTCAGTGCGCGAATATACGACCGAGGAGATGCAGCGAAAGTCGGAGGTGCGCGCCGGCCTGGAAGGGTATGCCACTTATCTCGCGGCCGAGCGGGCCACCGCAGCGGACCTCGCCGTCATCGCGAACCTGCACCAGGAGCGCCTCGCCTTGACGCCGGCCGACGAGGCGTTGCGGGTGAAAACCAACCGCGCCTTCCACGATGCGGTGATCGCGGCGGCCAAGAACCCCGAACTCGCCAGCGCGATCTACGAGACCGGCCAGTTCTATTTCAACGGGCCGGTCGCCCGGCTGACGCTGGGCGAGGAAATGCGGCTGGGCAATGCCGACCACCAGCGCATCGTCGATGCGCTGATCGCGCGTGATGCGCCGGCCGCCGAACGCGCCATGCGCGACCATATCCGGCGGACCTTGTCGGTGTTTCAGAGGGTGGCGGATTTGAAGGGGTGAGCGGCCTCCGCGCAGGGCCAATGAAGTCGGATGCGTTCGGTCTAACTCCCGCCCCGATCCGATACCGGCAAGGGAATGGCTTCGACGAGATCCCGGGTCAAAGACATCGCCCTTTCGGCAATACCTTGCCGCTCCGGCATAACGGCCAGTTCCTGGATTTCACTCGAAAACAAGCCGGGATCCATTCGGTCAAGACGCTGCAGCATGGCGGCACGCTCGTGAGACACGTGATGAAGCGACGCGCGCAACGTGTCGCGATGGACCGCGTCGACGACGCTGAGATCAAAGGCGTCGCGGACTTTCATCTCGGCGCCACGATGGCGCATTTTCTTGATCGCGGTCTCGACCGGATGCTCAATGTCGATCGCGTGCTCGCGAATACCGAGGGGGAGATCGGCAGGGATGATGCGCCGTGTGAGCGGCAGGTCGGTGATGTGGGGGCTGACGATGAAGTCGATCTCACCCTCGGGGTATCCAAGCTTCAGATAGTGGGCGGCCTCGTCATAGTCCTGGCAATGCCAAACTCCCTCCGCACCCAGCCTGGGTGAGAGATGCCAAGGTATTGAGGATCGTCGATGAAGATGTCGATGTCTTTGCTGGTGCGATGGTTCAACCACAACATGATGGCTGTCCCACCACCTAGCGCCCATGCGGCAACGGCATTCCGCCATCCGATAGAGCCTCCAAACCCGAGACGGCTCGTTCAAGCAGCGCGTGCCACTGAGTCAAGCTTGGCCTCCAGACCAAGGTTCCGCTCCCCGGTCTTCGCCTTCATGGCATCATAGACTTTGGCGAGCTGGGCGACCCCGATGCTGTGCTGCGAGGCAAAGCTGAGGATCAGGTTGGGCCGAACATCGGTGAAGAAGGCCGCGACGTGGACGATCCAATCGTGAAAATTGCCGGTCGCGATGCAGCTGGCAAGGATCTCCGGGGTGATGACCCGGATGTAGGGCGCGTTCACCGTGCGCGCGACCAGGTGATCCACTCGCTGTGCAGTGGAACCGGCCGCGACCGCTTGGGAATGCCCTGGCGCGTTCATGCGATAGATATAGGCGAAATCCGCCCAAAAAGCACCGGTCCGACGTCGACCTCCACCCGACAGTCGATCCGGCGGCACCCGTCGCCCGACGTTTTCGGCTGCATGTCGGATTGGTGTCCGCCGGTTCGTCCCCGGGTGATCGCAGGTGGCTGCGATCAAGCCCGGACGCCGTCGCATAAGGAGAATTCCGTGACAACCACGAACAAGCCCGGTGAATGCAGCATCGCGACGGTGGAGCGCCAGCTGACCGCGGTCGTCAAGGCCATGGTGCCGATGAGCGAAATCCCCGAGGCGCTCCGACGACAGCCGCCGATTGTTTTGCCCCTCCCCCAGACAATAACAGAGACTTCTCTCAATCTTCGTTTCAGTAAAATTTTGCACCAAGTCTTGGCTCAACAAAAAACAATTGATCGCCTTGGAAAGAACCGGGCACGCGCGATGATACCTCCCCATCCACAGCAAGGTGAACAACGCTTGCCGGGGTGACTATTGGAGGGTTGATCATGTCCATAAAGCACCTGTTCAGGCGACTGGCAGTCGCGGCGACCTTGCTCGTCGCCGGCGCGACGGTGGCATTCGCGAATTCAGGCCCGCTCGTCACCACCGATTGGCTGGAGCAGAACCTCGCCAATCCGAAAGTGCGGGTGATCGAGGTCAGCGTCGAACCAGGCCTGTTCGAACGCGGCCACGTGCCCGGCGCCCAGAACATCGTCTGGCACACCGATCTGGTCGAGACGGTCAATCGCGACATCGCCAGCCGGGAGAAATTCCAGGCCTTGCTGCGCCGGCTCGGCATCGACAAGGACACGACCGTGGTTCTCTACGGCGACAACAACAATTGGTTCGCCGCCTGGGGCGCCTGGGTGTTCGACATCTACGGCCTGCGCGACAACGTGAAACTGCTGGATGGCGGCCGCCGGAAATGGGAATTGGAGCGGCGCCCGTTCGCAACCAATGTGACGCCGGTGGTCGCCAGCACGATCACGCTCGCCGAGCCCAACCGGTCGCTGCGCGCACGCATCACCGATGTGCTGAACGTGGTCGAGAAGCGCTCCGAGGCACGCATCCTCGACATCCGCTCACCCGACGAGTTCACCGGCAAGATCATCGCGCCGGCAGGGGTGCAGGAACTGGCGATCCGCGCCGGCCATATCCCTGGCGCGGTCAATGTGCCCTGGGCTCGCGCGGTGAACGCCGCCGACGGCACGATCAAGCCGATCGAAGAGCTGCGCAAGCTTTATGCCGAGGTCGGCATCGACGGATCGAAACCGATCATCACCACCTGTCGGATCGGCGAGAGATCGAGCCATACCTGGTTCATCCTGTCGCGGCTGCTCGGCTACCAGGTGGCGAATTATGACGGCTCCTGGACCGAATATGGCAACACCGTCGGCGTGCCCATCGCCAATCCGGCCGGCACGGTCTGGGGCGGCAAGTGAACCAGGACGCCAGTCAGCCCATGGGCCGGCAAGCGAGACCGACGTGACGACGACCGACCCGGCGGCAGCAGCGGATGGCGCACCGGCGCCATCCGCGACCTGGCGTTACGCCATCGCGGCGGCGGCCAGCCTGGCGATCGCCGCGGCAGCCTACGGGCTCGGCCGGCAACCGGTCGCCGGAGCCCAATTGCAGCTCTCCCTGATCCTGGGGCTAGCCTTCGGCTTCGTGTTGCAGCGCTCGCGCTTCTGCTTCTTCTGCATCTGGCGCGACTGGCTCGACCGGCGCGATCCGCGCGGGCTCATCGGCATCATCACGGCGCTCGCCGCGGGCCTTGCCGGCTATACGCTGGTGTTCGGCGCCTGGCTGCCGGACCCATCGGGAACCCGCCTGCCGCCGACCGCCCATATCGGGCCGGTGGGCCCGGCGCTGATCCTCGGCGGGCTCGCCTTCGGGGCCGGCATGGCGATTTCCGGCTCCTGCATCAGCGCCCATCTCTATCGGCTCGGCGAAGGTTCGCCGACGGCCCCCTTCGCGCTGATCGGCACCGGCGCCGGTTTCATCCTCGGTTTCCTCTCGTGGAACCCGGTCTATCTGGCCGTCATCGCCGAGGCTCCGGTGATCTGGCTGCCGCGCCAGCTTGGTTATGCCGGCGCCCTGACCCTTGGCCTGGCCGTCGCGGCGGCAGCGGTGATCGTGCTGGCGCGCCGGCTGCCGCGGAGGCCGGCACCGGCGGCCATCGACCCGATCCAGGCGGTGTTCATCACGCGCTGGCCGGCCTGGGTCGGCGGCCTCGCCATCGGAGCCATCGCGACCGCCGCCTATCTGCGCTTGAGCCCCTTGGGCGTCACCGCCGAGATCGGCGCGCGCATGCGGCAGGCGGCCGATGCGGCAGGGCTCTTGCCGGCACGGCTGGAAGGCCTCGATACGCTCCGCGGCTGCGCCACCCTGGTGCGCGATGCGCTGCTGACGCCAAACGGCCTGTTCGTCCTGGGTCTTGTCGCGGCAGGTTTTGTCGCGGCGGTCCTGTCCGGTGCGTTCCGGCCAACTCGTCCCGGTCCCGGTCATATCGCACGCGGACTGCTCGGCGGGCTGCTGCTCGGCTTCGGCGCGATGATCGGGCTCGGCTGCACCGTCGGCACGCTGCTCTCCGGCATCATGGCGGGGGCTGCCTCGGGTTGGATCCATTGCGTCGCGCTGATCGTCGGCACGACTGCCACGCTGCGCGCCGGCCGACATCTCGGCCTGCTCGAAGGTCCGGCCGCAGGCTGACCGGGCCGAAGCCCTGGAGTGGCTTGCCAGCCTCAGGTCTTTTGCGTCAAAACACTGCCACGCATCAGACGGAACCGGCATGCCTCGCCATCGCGGAGAGCCAATCGCCATGCAAGACGTCAGCAACCAACGATCACCTGTCATCCTTGCCCCCGGCGCGGGCCGGACCTATCCGATGGGGCGCATCGGCGCCGTGTTCAAGGCCGACGGTGAGGAGACCCGGAACACCTGCTGCATCTCCGAATGGTGGCTTGAACCCCACACCCAGGGCCCGGGCGCGCATTCACACCCGGAAGACGACATATTCTACGTCGTCGAAGGCACGATGAGCATTCTGGTCGGCGAGCGCTGGGTCAACGCCGAGAAAGGCGCCTTCATCCTGATCCCCGGCGGGATGACCCACGATTTCCAGAATCGCAGCGACAGCAAGGCCGGCGCGCTCAACGTCTCAATCCCCGGCGGCTTCGAGCCACACATGCCCATGATCGCCAGCTGGTTCGCCGAGAACCCGCCAAAGGACGCCTAGGTGTTTGATCCCGGGCTTTGATGGTGCAATCTCGATGCAGGAATCGAGGGACGCGCTATGGGCCAGGTTCTCCACGGGAGCGCCACGACGACTGAGGCGGTCCGTCGAGCGATACAACATAGTCAAGAGAGCCTGAGGGCTCTGTCTAAGCGCTACGGGATTAACCAGAAGACGGTCGCGAAGTGGAAGAAGCGGACCTCGGTGACCGATGTGCCGACCGGGCCGAAGAACCCGACTTCGACAGTGCTGACGATTGAGGAAGAGGCCGTGATCGTCGCCTTCCGGAAGCATACTTTGCTGCCGCTCGACGACTGCCTCTATGCGCTACAGCCGACGATCCCGACGCTGACGCGGTCATCCCTGCACCGCTGCCTGCAGCGTCACGGGATCAGCCGCCTGCCCGAGGTCGAAGGCGAGAAGCCGGCGAAGACGAAGTTCAAATCCTATCCGATCGGCTTCTTCCACATCGATATCGCCGAGGTGCAGACCGCTGAGGGCAAGCTGTACCTCTATGTCGCCATCGATCGCACGAGCAAATTCGCCGTCGTACAGATCGTCAGGAAGACGGGGCGGACCTCCGCGTCAGCCTTCCTCTCGGCCTTGATCGAGGCCGTCCCCTACAAGATCCATACCGTTCTCACCGACAACGGCATCCAGTTCACCTTCCCGCCACGGTATGCCGATGGTCCGACGGCGCGCTACGTGACGCACATGTTCGGCATGCGCTGCCAGGAGAACGGCATCGAGCACCGCCTCACCAAGGTGAAGCACCCTTGGACTAACGGCCAGGTCGAGCGCATGAACCGCACCATCAAAGAAGCCACCGTCAAGCGTTACCACTACGACAGCCACCGGCAGTTCGAAGCGCATCTCGCCGACTTCGTCAGCGCCTACAATTTCGGGCGGAGGCTGAAGACCCTCAAGGGCCTCACACCCTACGAATTCATCTGCAAACTCTGGACAACAGAGCCTCAACGATTCAGGCTCGATCCACTCCATCAAATGCCGGGACTAAACACCTAGGGTCCTTCGATCGCCTCAGGCCGGATTGAGCACGGCGGCGCGCGCCTTCAGCTCGCTCGCCGCGAAGTCGATGAAGGCGCGAATGCGCGGCGTATCCCTGAGATCGGCATGCACGCCGAGCCGCACCGCCTGGACCGGCGCGGGCAGCGGCGTGTCGAGGCGGCGGAGCCCCGGCCGGCCGTCGCCGAGCACGCGTGGCAATGCGGCGAGCGCCACGCCGGCTTCGACGGCGGAAAGGTGAGCATGCAGGCCGTTGGCGCGCAGGATCACCTGGGCCTTCGGCGCCAAGGCCTCGAGCCAGTCGACCTGGCAGACCCGGCCGGCCCCTTCATGCAGCGTCACCACCGCATCGCCGGGACAGCCAGCGGCGAAGTCCGGCGGCCCAAGCCGCTCCAGATAGGCCGGTGCGGCATAGAGGCCATAACCAATGTCGGCGACCTTGCGCTCGATCAGGTCTTCCTGCTCGAAGGAGCGGAAGCGAAACGCGATATCGGCCTCGTGGCGCGACAGGTTGAAGACCCGTCCGTCATTGATCAGCTCGACGCTGACCAGCCGGTGCAGGCTGCCGAAGCGGGCCACGATCGGCGCCACCACGCAATCGCCGAGCCAGTCGAGGCTGGTCACCGAGATCGTACCCTGCAGGCCGGTGTCGCGGGCCGCAATCCGGCGCTCGATCACCAGGGCGCCCTCGTCCATCCGATCGAGGCCGTCGAGCAGCGCCGCACAGAGCGGGGTCGGCGACAGTCCGCCGGCTGCACGTTCGAACAGCTTGACGCCGATGCGCCGCTCGAAGCCGCCGAGCCGGCGGCTGACCGTCGGCTGGGTCGTGCCGAGGGCCCGTGCCGCGGCGCTGAGCGAACCATGGCGGGCCACCGCCAGCGCGATCCTCAGATTGTCCCAATCCAAAACCCGTCTCCCGCCGTGATGAGCCGAGTCATCCTATACGAATCCGCATGGAGCTCGTTCAGCGCCGTTGATCGCTGTTTGCCTTCGGCGATTGCGCGACCCGCCGGGCCTCCCCACCCTCGACCTGGCCCAGAGCGTCGCCGCGTTCGAAAGAATCGACGCAACCAAAAGTTGCCAACAAACCAGAAGACAAAACGTTACCTTACGTAATCGCGGATCAATATATTGCTTTCGTAACGCCTTATTAAGCAAAAACTACAACTTTAACGATGTTCGGCGCCGCGAATCGCCTGATCTAGCGAGATCAACCCAGGGCCGATGACGCGTCGTCACCTTCCCGCCACGCGAGGCTTAAGATGTTAAATCTTGCATCAAAGAAAAACCAAGAGATCGCAGCCAAGCTGTCGGCTCTGGATCGTGTCCAGGCTGTCATCGAATTCGATCTCACTGGTACCATCCTCGCGGCAAATCAGAATTTCCTGACGACGGTCGGCTATGCGCTCGGCGAGATCGTCGGCAAGCATCACAGCATGTTCGTCGAACCCGGCCACAAGGACAGCGCCGAATATCGCGATTTCTGGAACCGGCTCAGAGCCGGCGAGTTCCAGGCGGCGCAATACCGGCGGATCGGCAAGGACGGCAGGGAAATCTGGATCGAAGCTTCTTACAATCCGCTCATGGGACGCGACCGGAAGCCCTACAAGGTGGTGAAATTCGCGACCGACATCACAGCGCAGAAGGCCGCCGATGCCGACCGCGCCGGTCAGGTGGCGGCGATCCGCAAGGCGCAGGCGGTGATCGAATTCACGCTCGATGGCAAGATCCTGGACGCCAATGATAATTTCCTCGGCGCGGTTGGCTATTCGCTGGCCGAAATCAAAGGCGAGCACCACCAGATGTTCGTCGAGCCGGCGACGCGCGGCAGCCTGGAATACCGCCAGTTCTGGGAGGCGCTGAAACGCGGCGAATATCAGGCCGCGCAATACAAGCGCGTTGGCAAGGGCGGCAGGGAGATCTGGATCGAGGCCTCCTACAATCCGATCTTCGATGCCGCCGGGCGGCCCTACAAGGTGGTGAAATTTGCCACCGACATCACCCAGCAGATGCAATTGCTGGCCAATCTCCGGCTCATGATCGACCAGAATTTCGGCGAGATCGACCAGGCCGTGGCCCGTTCGACCAGCGAGTCGAGCAATGCGGCGGAGGTCGCGGAAGCCACCCGCGGCAATGTCCAGACCATGGCGGCGGCGGCGGAAGAGCTGGCCGCCTCGGTGGTCGAGATCTCGCAGAGCATGGCCAAGTCGCAGTCGGCCACCGACAGCGCCCTGGAACAGACCCATACCGCCGGAAGCTTCGCCAAGCGCCTGTCGGACGCGGCGAGCGCCATGGGCGGCATTGTCGGCCTGATCAACAATATCGCCGGCCAGATCAACCTGCTGGCGCTCAACGCAACCATCGAGTCGGCGCGCGCGGGCGAAGCCGGGCGGGGCTTCGCCGTGGTCGCGTCCGAGGTCAAGAACCTCGCGAACCAGGCGGCCAAGGCGACCGAGCAGATCAGCTCGGAAATCAATGGCGTGCAGACCATCTCGACCGAGGTGGTGAACGCACTCGACTCGATCCGCGCCTCGGTCGAGATCATGCGCAACAATGTCATCGCAACCGCGGCTTCGGTCGAAGAACAGAGCGCGGTGACCCGCGACATGTCGTCGAACATGCAGAGCGCGGCCCGCGCCGTGTCCGAGATCTCGACCAGCATGACCGGCATTTCGGCCGCGGTGACGCAGGTGTCCCAGGCGGTCTCGACGACACGAGAGGCGGCAAGCGTGCTGGCGCGCTAGGCTCTCGGGCGGCTCGCCTGGATCGGCCGAAGAGGCCGGTCTCGACGGTCGGCGCCGATCATCATTGGCTCCGCCCCCGAACCGCCTCGCAGACCCGAAAGCCTGCGAGGCCGAACAGCGTCTCTGGCGTCAGCCCAGCCGATCGCCAGGACGTGCCGTGCGCTCCGGAGCCACGATCCCGCCGCTCAGGTGACCGCGATCGGACCGCCGGGCGAGCCGGTCGCGCCTTTGATCGGGATCGGCGAGAAAATGTAGACGAACTGATATTTCCGATCGGCGATGAGGGCGTCGAACTGCAGGTTCTCGTGGACGTGGATGCCATTCTTGGTGATCAGTTCGGCATGAACCGGAAAGGCCAGATTGCGGTCGGGATTCGGCACCGCCTCGACGCCCCAGCTGTCGCCCCCCATGACGACGATCTGCTTCTCGATCGCCCAGCGCGCGACTTCCAGGCCCGGCCCGGGTTCACCCGAACCGTAGCGGTCGTTGTTGCGCATCCAGAGCGAGCCCCAGCCGGTGTTGAAGAACAGCGCGTCCCCCGGCTTGATGTCGTTCTCGTTCATGTTCTGCTTGGCCAGCGCGCCGCGGACATCGGCGAGCGTGACCTCCTGGCCGACATCCATCATGCCACCGCGCTGGGCCATGACGTCGATCAGATGGCCGCGGGTGAAGATCGGTTTGACGTTCTCGATCCCGAGCTTCTTCATGCCGGTCGAACCGACCATGTCGGACCCGCGCACGCCGTTGTAATAGGCCATCTCCGAGGTATCGCCGTCCTTGCCGAGCTGCACGCCGATATGGGCGAGACCGTCGAACTGGGTGCCGGTCTGGCCAATCTCGGTGGCAAGATATTCGTCGTTGTAGACCAGCTTGTTGCCGGCGAACGGCCCGCCGGTCGGGTTGCCGGGAATGCGCAGGGTAAAGGCCCGGTCGCCAAATTTCGGCATGGCCGCTTCGGACATCCGGCCAATACGATAGATCTTGCCGTCGCGGATCCACTGCGCCGCCTCCAGCACCTTCTGCGGCGTGATGTGATTGGTCGCACCGATCTGGTCGTCGGCTCCCCACCGCGACGGCCACCAGGGCTGAACGGCCGGTGTTTGCGCCTGGGCCGGGGTCACGGCCATCTGCGCGACATGCAAGCTCGCGGCGGCAACGACGCCGCCGACCGCCGCGCCTTTCAGAAAGTCGCGCCGCTCGGGCGCGTTCGGCTGCTCGGCAAGGTCCTTCGGGTCACGCACTGTCATGGCGATGTCCTCCTTGAAACGTCCGAATGATTATTGTGGTGAGCCCGACGGGCCACGCCGATCCGTCGCGCCTGCCAAGTATTGAACGATTGAAGACGGACGGGAAGCGGTTCGTACGACCAATATATCTGATGTAATGTTGTTACACTTATCACAGTGTCATCCGCGGGAAGTGGAACTCACCGCCGGTTCCAACTAGACTTGACGGATGAGCATCTTCGATCGGGACAAATCGGCAGAACGCATCCCCGTCTGCATCGTCACCGGGTTCCTGGGGGCGGGGAAAACGACGCTGATCAACCGGTTGCTCGGCAATCCCGGCATGAAGGGTGCGCTCGTCATCGTCAACGAGTTCGGCGCCGTCGGGCTCGACCACCTGTTCATTGAAAGCACCGATACCGATCTTGTCCTGCTGTCGTCCGGCTGCATCTGCTGCACGGTGCGCGGCGACCTGGAAATGGCCTTGCGCGATATCGCGGCCAAGCGGCAGGCCGGTACGATCGCGCCGTTCGACCGTGTCCTGATCGAGACCACCGGACTTGCCGATCCGGCGCCCGTCGCGGCGCTGTTCCTGAACCACCCGATGGTCATGCACGACTTCCGCCTTCAGGCGGTCGTCACCGTCGTCGACGCGGTCAACGGCATGCGCCAGCTCGACGAACATGCCGAAGCCATGGTGCAGGCCGGCCTGTCGGACCTGCTGCTGATCAGCAAGACCGACATCGCGGATGCGCGGGATGCGGCCAGCCTCGATCGCCGGCTCGGCCAGATCGCGCCTCAGGCCAAACGCATGGTCGCATGTCATGGCGAGGTGGCGCCGGAGATCATCTTCGCGGCGGTTCCGGCGGCACCCGCGCGATCGTTGCCGCCGCCCCTGGAAGCACATCCGGGCACATGCGCCGATCCGCAATGCAGCCATCCCGACCACGGAACACGCCACGATGCCAGCATTCGCACGATCTGCATCGTGCATGACCGGCCTTTGCCCTGGGCTATCGTCAACGACTGGCTCGGCCTTGTCCGTTCGACCTGGGGCGATGCGCTCCTGCGCCTCAAGGGACTTGTCGCGGTCACCGACGAGCCCGGCCCGCTGGTGGTCCATGGCGTCCACCGGACCTTTCACCCGCCGGTCGCACTCGACGACTGGCCCGACGACGATCGCCGGACCCGCCTGGTGCTGATCGTCAGAGACGTCGATCCCGGGGCAATCCTCGCGAGCTTTCAGGCGGCGACCGCCGAAGCCGAAGCGCCGACGTGACGTCCTGATGGAGCCGCTCCTTGCCGGCTCGCATTGCCGGCCGTCCGCTCGGCGCAGCAGGTCCGTCAGCGCAGCAGGTCTTGGATGATCTTGGCGACATGCTGCACAGCCATGTCCTGATCCCGCCTGACGTGCCAGGCGAGATGCAGCGGAAAACCCTTGACCGCGACCGCTGGCTCGAACGCCGCGAATTGCTCTTGCCATCGCGGCGGCAGGCAGCGGCTCGGCAGCAAGGCGATCAGGTCCGAGCCCGCGAGCAAAGGCGGCACCATTATGAAGCTCGGCACGACCATGCCGACGCGACGGGTCCGGCCGATGCCGGCCAGCGCATCATCGAGCGCGCCGCGGGTTTCGCCACGCCCTGACACCAGTACATGGGGAAAGGCCAGCCAGCGCTCGAGATCGAAGCCGTCGGCGGCGGGATGGCCCTTGCGCATCAGCACGAGATAGTGCTCGTCGAGCAAATGCTTGCGCCGGAACGACAGGCCGACCTCGGGAAACACCGAGGCCGCCAGGTCGATCTGGCCCTTGGCCAGCGCATCGAGCGCCGCCGATGCGCCATGCCAGGGCTGGATCACGACGTCGATGCCGGGCGCCGTCAACCCCAACCGGTGGTGCAACGGACCGGCGATGACGGTCGCCGGGTGGTCGGCCATGCCGATCCTGACCGTCTGGCTGAGATCGGCGAGATCGATCGCCGGCGGTGCGAGGATGATGGTTGCTTCGGCCAGCAGGTTCTTGAGCGGCACCCGCAGCGTCTCGGCCTTGGGCGTCAACCGCATCATGCCCTTGCCACGCTCCAGCAGCGGATCGCGGAACAGGTGGCGGCAGCGCTCGAGGGCGCTGGAGGCGGCGGGTTGCGACAGGCCGAGGCGGTCGGCCGCACGCGAGACATGGGCCTCGTCGAGCAGCGCGTCGAGCACCACCAGCAGATTGAGATCGACGGAGCGTAAATTCATGAAATCAATAATACCATATATTGATCATCCATTGGAATAATGTGATCGCTGGCGCCACCCTCCGGACCCGCAACGGAGGCTGTCATGCCCAAGACCCAGACACACACCAAGGCCAAGGCGAAGACCTTGATCCTGGTCTTTCACCCCGACCTTGCCCGCTCCAAGGCCAATGCGGCTCTGGTCGCGGCCGCCAACCGGCTCGACGATGTCGAGATCGTCGACATGCAGGCGCTCTATCCGTCCGGGAGCATCAGTGTCGACACGGAGGTCCGTCGCCTCATCGCGGCCGATCGCATCGTGCTGCAGTTTCCGGTCATGTGGTATTCGCCGCCGCCGATCCTGAAGTCGTGGCAGAACGCCGTGCTGACCCACATGTTCTACATCGCCTATGAGGACGAGGGACGGCTGATCGAGGGGCGCCCATTGTTGGTCGCGGCAACCGCCGGCAACCTGCCCGCGGCCTATGCGCCTGAAGGCGTCAACCTGTTCGCGCTGACCAACCTGCTGCGTCCGCTGCAATCGACGGCGCATCGCTGCGGCCTCGTCTGGGCCGAGCCCTTCACCGTCTATGAAGCCAACCGGCTCAACCCGCAGGCTCGCGACCTTGCCGGCAGGCGTTATGCCGAACGGCTCCGGCACTGGTCCGCCGAGACGGCCTCTCATCCGGCCGGTTCAGCCACCGAACCCGTCGCGGTCGAGGCTTGAGCCATGACCGATCCGGATGTGCAACTGGTTCGCGACCGCTCCGCCAAGGTCGCCCCGCGTTATGTCGTTTATGCCATCGCCATGATCCCGCCGATCATTCTCGCGCAGTTCCTGCTCGCCGGGTTGGCCCTGTTCCAGAGCGCGACAATCTGGGGCCTGCACGGCGGCCTGGGCTTCCTCTTGATGATCCCGATCGTCACGGTGTGGATCGCCACACTGACCACGGCCAGCATCCGGCCGCTGCGCTGGTGGGCACTGGTCCAGGTGATCCTCTATGCCCTGCAGATCATCTGGATCGTCGCCGGCCAAGCCACCGGTTCGGGCATCCTGCAGGCCTTGCACCCGTTCAATGCCGGCCTGCTCCTGACCGCCGCCCTGGTGCTGGTCGCCAAGGTCCACCGGAGCCACGCGGGCTGAGGCCTCGAACCCGACAATGGACCGGGCTTGCCCGATCGGCCAGCCCGGTTCCGCGCGCAGATCCATTGACGGCATCCGCAAGCGTCGCGATATGGGGTCGTATGGTCGTCCGTGCCGGCCGTTCCATGCCCCCAACCCGACGAGTTCATCCGTGATCCCCTGGCAACTGCTCGACACCGCAACAATGCCCGGCGGCGGCGAACTGCGCCTGAAGCGGCGCGGCGCCGAGTTCTCGATCATGTCGGGACAGATCGAGCTGATGAACAGCCGTCTCAGCAGCTCGGAAGAGGCACTCGCGACGAAGTCCTGCAACCGGCTTGGCGACCGGGCCAGGCCGCATATGTTGATCGGTGGCCTCGGCATGGGTTTCACGCTCCGTACCGCCCTGACCGGGCTCGGACCCGACGCCCGGGTCACCGTTGCCGAGCTGGTTCCGGCCGTGGTCGCCTGGGCACGCGGCCCAATGGCCGAGATTTTCGGCACCAGCCTGACCGATCCGCGCGTCAGCATCCGCGAGACCGATGTCGGCGACCTCATCCGGTCCGGCGCCGCGGCCTATGATGCGATCCTGCTCGATGTCGACAACGGCCCGGAGGGGCTGAGCCGCGACGCCAATAACGAGCTCTACGGCATGGGCGGATTGCGCGCCGCCCGGACGGCGCTGCGTCCCGGCGGCATCCTGGCGGTCTGGTCGTCGGCGCCGGCCCCGGCCTTCACGCAGCGGCTGCGCGAGGCCGGTTTCAGCGTCGACGAAATCCGCGTGCGCGCCAATGGGACAGGCGGCGGTGCGCGCCATGTCATCTGGATGGCGGCCAGTCCTGGCGCGCCTGCCCTGCCCCGAAGGCCGAGCCGGGCGCCCTGACCATCGCTGCCGGCCAACCCTGCTCTTGCGACTGATTTGCAAGATAATACAATCACTTGAATGGCTTGCCAGCGCGCCGCGACTTGGCTAGATAGCGCCGCTCCCCCTTGCAGGTGGTGCCCGAACCCATGTCGAAAACCCTCAAGCTGGCGGCCGGGAGCCTCGTCGTCGGCGTCGTCGTGCTCGGCCTGAAACTGCTCGCCTGGCGCATGACCGGCTCGATCGCGCTCTATTCCGACGCGCTGGAGAGCACGGTCAACGTGGCGACCGCCATCGCCGCGATCCTCGCCGTCCGGCTGGCGGAGCGGCCGGCCGACGCCAACCATCCTTATGGCCACCACAAGGCCGAATATGTCAGCGCCGTCCTGGAAGGCGTGATGATCGTCGTGGCCGCCATCCTGATCATGCGCGAGGCCTATTCGGGACTGCTGGCGCCGAAGGCGCTCGACGCCCCGCTCGAGGGCCTGCTGGTCAACGGGCTCGCCAGCCTGATCAATGCCGCCTGGTGCTGGCTGCTGATCACCCGCGGCAGGCAATGGCGTTCGCCGGCGCTGCTCGCCGATGGCCGCCATCTCCTGTCCGACGTGGTCTCGTCCGTTGGCGTGACGCTCGGCGTGCTGCTCGCCATCGTCACCGGCTGGGCCATTCTGGACCCGCTGCTCGCCGCCATCGTCGCGCTCAACATCCTCTGGTCCGGCTGGCAGGTGATGAAGGATTCGCTCGGTGGCCTGATGGACGAGGCGGTGCCGGAAAAAACGCTCGAGCGCATCCGCGGCGTCATCTCATGCGAGGCCGACGGCGCCTTGGAAGCGCATGACCTGCGCACCCGGCAGGCCGGCCGCGTCACCTTCATCGATTTTCATCTGGTGGTGCCCGGCCAGACCCTGGTGTCGCAGGCCCATGACATCTGCGACCGGATCGAACGTGCCTTGAAGGCCGAGATCGAGGACGCCCTGGTGACCATTCATGTCGAGCCGGAGAACAAGGCCAAACATTCCGGTATCGTCGTTCTCTAAGGCGATGAAACGAGATCCAGCACGACGGCCAGATCGTCGGTGTCACGATCGACGTCCTGCAGCATGTCGACACTCGCCCGATAGCCGAGCACGAAGAGACCGGCGGCCCTGGCAGACCTGGCGCCCGACAGACTGTCTTCCACCGCGATGACCTGATGCGGCACAAGATGCAGGAGCCGGCAGGCGTCCAGGTAGGGCGCCGGATCGGGCTTGCCGGCCGCGACGTCGTCGAGGCTGATCGAGCCGATAAGGCAGCCGCCAATGCCGAGCGCGGCAATATTGGCATCGACGATCACGCGGCTGGAATTGGAGACGCAGATCTGGGGAACGCCGCGCCGCGCCAATCGGGTGATGGTCTCGACAGCTCCAGGCATCGGCATCATCGCCGCCGGGTCTGCGGCATAGTCGGCATTGATGGCGGCCAGCCAGTCGGCCCGGCCGAGCCCGGCGGGATAGCGCGCCCTGATCGCCTGCCAGACATCGCCCATGTGGACACCGCGAAAGGCCTGATCGGACAGATCGGACAGATCGACGCCCCAGGCCCTGGACGCCGACACCAGGGCGCGGTGGTGACGCGGCTCGCTATCGACCAGCGTGCCGTCGATATCCCAGGCCACGGCATGGTGGCTCAAGGTGCGACCTGACGCATGGTGGCGAGCTTGGCATAGAGTTCCCGATAGCGGCGATAGCCGCGACGATAGACCTCGGCGTTGCGCGGATCAGGTTGCAGCCGGTCGGCATGGCGAACGAAGGCCGACAGCCCCGACCAGTCGGCCGTCAGTCCGGTGCCGATCGCCGCGGTCCAGGCCGCGCCAATGCAGGAGCCAGGGTGGCCGGCCAGGCGCTGGACCGGCTGTTGCAGCACGTCGGCGACGATCTGCATCCAGGCCCGGCTCTGCGCGCCGCCGTCCGAGGCAATGAACCGCTCGGTGCGATGGCCAAGGTCGCGGAGGACCTCGACATGATGGGCGATGGCATAGGCATAAGCCTCCAGCAACGCGCGCCAGAGATGGCCGAGATCGTGGCTGAGCGTCAGGCCCTCGATCAGGCCGCGCGCCGATGGATCGTGGATCGGCGTCTTCTCGCCGAGGAAATAGGGAAGCACCGTGATGCCGTCGGCGCCGGCGGGCCTGGCCTCGGCCAGCCGGTCGAGGTGCTGATGGATCGTCAGGCCCAGCGCCTGAGCGGCGGCGGCTTCGCCGGAAGCGAAAGTGCGGACGAACCAGTTGAGCGCCGACCCGCCGGTCGACATGCAGCCGTTCGGCATGAACAGGCCCGGCACCAGATGATAGTCGAGATAGAGCCGCGGATCCGGCTGCGCCCGGTCGGTTGCGACAAGGACGTCGACCGAACCGCCGAATTTCAGCAGGACGTCACCCGGCCCGGTGATGCCGGCGGCAAGCGCCGAGGCGATCATGTCGGCAGCGCCACCGACCACCGGCGTTCCCGCCGCAAGGCCGGTTGCCGCCGCCGCGGCCGCCGAGATGACGCCGATGATCTCATGGGACAGCGCCATGGCCGGAATGGCTGCGCGCGGCACATGGGCGAGCGCAACCAGTTCAGCGTCGATCTCATGGCTGGCGAGATCGACGAAGCCCGCCTCCAGCGCCCAGTTCTGCTCGACCCGGCGCTCTCCCGTCAGGCGCCAGTTGATATAGTCGTAGGAGCCGAAGACGGTGGCGATCCGGGTGAAGACATCCGGCTCGTGGCGTTCCAGCCAGCGCAGCTTGGCGGTGACCAGCTGTTGGTTGATGCCGTTGCCGGCCTTGGCGATGAAGGCCCGCTCATCGCATTCCGCGCGCAGGTCTTCGACCTCGACGCCGCAACGGCCATCGCTTTGCTGAATGCTCGGCCGCAGCAGCCGGCCCTCGCCGTCGAGCAGCACGACGGCGGGCAGCATGCCGGTGGTGCCGACCGCCGCCACATCGCCGGCGGCGACGCCGGTTGCCGCGAGCAATTCCTTGATGATGTCACGGACGTTCGCCCACCATTGCTCGGGATCCTCCTCGGCCCAGCCGGCATGATCCGACCGGAGCGTGACCGGCCGCGAGGCAAGGCCGAGCACGGTATCCGGCAGCCTGACAAGGATGCCGATCGTCGACGTCGTGCCGATATCGAGGCCGAGAACGCAGGTCATGTCGGTTCCGCCAAATTCGTCGCGGTGAGCGGGCCCGCCGAGCGCCGCGCGTTAGCGCAGGCCCCCGACGACATCCATGAAGCGCTTGACGCGCGCGCCGTCGACGGCGTTCCAGGTGATGCCGTCGACCTTGAAATGCGTGCCGATGACGACCCCGCTGGCCATCGAGAAGATATCGCCGACATTGTCGATGTTGACGCCGGTATTGGCGAAGATCGGCACATCGCGGACCGCCTCGCAGACGCTGCGCAGATGCGATTGATCGGCCGGCTGGCCGGTGATCGGCCCGGAGACCAGAATGGCGTCCGCCATCGACGAGAACACCGCGCTCCTGGCCCTCAGCTCGATCGGTCGCTGGTCGAGCGAATGGGCGAACTCGGCATTGATGTTGAACAGCAGCTTCATGTCGTCACGGCCGAGATTGTGCCGGAGCCGCGAGGCCGCGGCGCAATCGGGCTGCCACAAGCCCATGTCGGAGGCGAACAGTCCGGTGAAGATCTCGCGCACGAAGCTCGCCCCCGTGACGGCGCCGATGCCGACGCTGGCGATCGGATCCCAGAGATAGTTGACGCCAAACGGCACTTTCAGCACCGGCTTGACCGCCTGGACGATCGCCGTCATGGCGGCGATGCCTTCGACCGGCGCCTTGAACATGTAGGGGCGGTCATTCTCATTGCCGAACATGATGGCGTCGACCCCGCCCGCCTGGAGCGCGGCCACATCGGCCAGCACGCCGTCGATCAGCCTGGCCATACCGCCGTCGGCATCATAAAGCGGCGTCCCCGGCAGGGCCCCGATATGGGCCATGGCGACGACGACCTTCTTCTTGCTGCCGAAACACTCAAAGACCATGGGATTCTCTCCTGAAGTACAAAGCCGCCGGCAGCGCGTCATGCGCCCGCCGGCGGCCTGGCGATGCGCACCTCGACGCGCGAAGCGGCCAAGACAGCCGCCAGCCTCTCGGGAGGCTCGGCATCGGTGATGAGGACATTGATGTCCGGCAACGGAGCGATGTGAACGAGCGACATGCGCTGGAACTTGGCGCTGTCGCAGACCACGATCTTGAGGCCGGAGCGGCGCAGGTAGACGCGCTTCAGGTCGGCATCCTCGAACGAATAATCGAACAGGCCTTCAGCGGTGATGCCGGAGACGCCGATAACAGCGACGTCGAACCACAACGCCTCGAACTGGGCGACCGCCGACGGCCCGAAGGTCGACATCTCGTCGGGGCGCAGACGGCCGCCGGCGACATAGACGTCCGGCGCGACGCCATCCAGCGCGGCCGCGATGCGCAGGCTGTTGGTGAAGATCTTGGCGTGCTGCAGGCCCTTCAGGTGGCCGGCCATGAGGAAGGTCGTGGTGCCGACATCAAGCGCGATCGTCCGATATTTCGCGACGATCGCGGCGGCCGCGGCGGCGACCGCCTCCTTGGCCGCGCGGCGCTGGCGCAGGCGCGCGTCGAAGCTCGGTTCCTCGCTGTCCATCGAGACCGGCGGCAGGCTGTCGGGTGGAACCGCACCGCCATGGATGCGCCGCAAGCGCCCCTCGCCTTCCAGTTCCAGAAGGTCGCGCCGGATGGTCATATCCGAGACGTCGAGCGCCTCCGCGAGCACACTCACCGTGACCGATCCGGCGGCCGCCAGCTGATCGAGAATATGGGCGTGGCGCTGCCGGCCGAGAAGGCGCGACCGATCGCGCTCCGGGACCGGATGGGGCACGCCAGGACCGGCGGGATTGTCGTGATCGTC
Organism: Phreatobacter stygius; assembly: GCF_005144885.1. NCBI lineage: Bacteria > Pseudomonadati > Pseudomonadota > Alphaproteobacteria > Hyphomicrobiales > Phreatobacteraceae > Phreatobacter > Phreatobacter stygius. The sequence continues at coordinate 5,191,253 of NZ_CP039690.1, read as the reverse complement.
CATTCCGAATCCGTGGGCAGCGCCTCAGGCAGAGGTTCCTCTTAGTTGATATTCGAACATTTTCAAACATCAAATTTCGTCTTGATGTCAATTTATGTTTGCTATCTAGTGCTCCCATCCTCCTCGGAGCCCTCCCGCGATGTCGAATGCCGCAGCCCATCCGGTCTTTCCCGAATTGGCCGGCAGGCGTGCCGTCGTGACCGGCGGCGGCGCCGGCATCGGGCGCGCGATATCGGCGGCGCTCGCCCGCCAGGGTGTCCGGGTCGCGATCGCCGATCTCGACATCGAGGCGGCCCGGGCGACCGCCGGCGAGATCGGCCACGGCGCCATCGCCCTGCCTGTCGATGTCAGGGACAGGCGATCGGTCGAGGCCGCCTGGGCGGCCGCGCTCGACACGCTCGGCGGCTGCGACATTCTCATCGCCAATGCCGGCGTCTCGACCATGCAGCACGCCATCGACCTCACCGACGAGGACTGGGACTTCAGCTTCGCGGTCAATGCCCGCGGCGTGTTCCTGACAAACCAGGTGGCAGCCCGCCATTTCGTTGCGCAAGGCACCGGCTGCATCGTCAACACCGCCTCGCTCGCGGCCAAGGTCGGCGCGCCGCTGCTGGCGCATTATTCGGCCTCGAAATTCGCCGTGCTCGGCTGGACCCAAGCGCTCGCCCGCGAACTCGCGCCGCACGGCATCCGCGTCAATGCCGTGTGTCCGGGCTTCGTCAAGACCGGAATGCAATCCCGCGAGGTCGCCTGGGAAGCCGCTCTGCGGCAGGTCACACCGGAGCGGGTGATCTCAGACTACGTGGCGCAGACGCCGCTCGGGCGCCTGGAGGAGCCGGAGGATGTCGCCGACGTCGTGCTGTTCCTCTGTTCCAGCCAGGCGCGCTTCATGACCGGACAGGGCGTCAACGTCACCGGTGGCGTCTACATGACGTGAGCGCCGTTGCAACCCTCGCCGGCCCGGTGGCCGTCGCAGAGATCGAACATATTCGATCACGGACTGAGGATTTCGCGCAGGTTGGCGCTCAGGCTTCCGGATCGGCAGATGACATGACAACGGGGGAAACAGACAATGGACCATAAGACTTCGCTCTCGCACCGGCTCGGACGCTTGCGCACCCTTGCAAGCCGCCGAGCCGTCGTCGCCACCGCCCTGCTCGGCGCGGCGTTGATCCCGGGCGGCATCATGGCAGCCTTCGCGCAGCAGCGGATCGCGCCGCCGGCCGCACTCGCCGCCAAGGGCACGATCACCTATTGCGCAACCATCGACAATCCGCCCCGCGCCTTCCACGACACGCAGCAGCGCCCGACCGGCTTCGAGGTGGAGCTCGGCACCGAGATCGCGGCGCGCATGGGCCTCAGGGTCAACTGGGTGCAGCTGAAATTTGTCGGCCTCGTTCCGGCCCTGCAGGCGCGGCAATGCGATGCGCTGATGCAGGAACTGTTCATCCGGCCGGAGCGGCTCGAGGTCATCGACATGATCCCGTTCTCGCGGACCGGCCAGCGCATCGTCACGACCAAGACCAGCACCTTGCGGGCCAGCTCGCTGGATGATCTGTCCGGCCGCAAGATGGCGGTCCCCAACGGCACGACCATCCACACCCTGGCGTTGGAGGCCAATGCCCGGCTGAAGGCGGCCGGCAGGCCGGAGATCAACCTGGTCGTTCTGCCGACAACGACCGAGACGTTCCAGCAGCTGGCCACCGGCCAGATCGAGGTGCTCGGCACCACGACGACCGCCGCCTCCTATTATATCGGCCTCAGGCCGAATGATTTCAGACCGGAAGGCAACCCGTTCGGGCTCATTCTGACCGGTATCGGGCTGCAAAAGGGCAATGGCGAACTCGGCGAGGCCATGAAGAGGAGCTTCGAGGCGATCGTCACCGACGGCACCTATCGCAAGCTCATCGAGAAATGGAACATGCAGGGCTCGGAACTCTGAGATGGGTTTCGACTGGGCCTTCTTCTGGGAGCGGCTGACCAATCCCGGGGACCTCTATCTCCTGGCCATCGGCAAGACCATCGTCATGGCCGTCCTGGCCATGCTGCTCGGCCTGGTCATCGGCGTCCTCGTGGGCTTCGGCCGGCTGTCGCGGTTCAGGCCGGTCGCCTGGGCCTGCGGCTTCTATGTCTGGCTCATTCGCGGCATCCCGGTGCTGGTCCTGCTGGTGTTTTTCTTCTCGGGCCTGGCCGCCGCCGGGTTCTTCCGGTTCGCCGACCTGACGGTCGGCGGACTGACCATCTCAGCCTCGTTCCAGGCGGCAGTGATCGGGCTCGGCATTCACGAAGGCGCCTATATGGCCGAGATCGTGCGCAACGGCATCCAGGCCGTCGCGCGCGGCCAGATCGAAGCCGCCAAGTCGCTCGGCATGGGAACATTGCAGGTGACGCGGCGGATCATCCTGCCGCAAGCCACCCGGGTGATCGTTCCGCCGCTCGGCAACGACTTCAACCACATCCTGAAGACGACGTCGCTGGCCAGCGTCATCGGCGTCCAGGAGATCTTCCAGCTGACCGAGAGCATGTCGGCGACGACCTTCAAGACGTTCGAGCTGCTGATCGTGCTGTCGATCACCTATCTGGTGCTGACCACGGTCTGGAACTTCGTCCAGGGCGTGATCGAGACCAAGCTGCGCGCCCATGAACTGGACGAGCCGGTGACCACCTGGACACAGAGCGCGGCGTTCTACCTGCGCGCCGGAGCCACTCCGGCAACCGATAGGAGGTAGCGATGGCGACCGAAAACGCGATGCCGGCGCCGACGGCGCTGGTCCGCGCCCAGAATGTCCAGAAGTGGTTCGGCTCGCATCAGGTGCTGAAGGGCGTCGACCTGTCGGTCGAACGCGGGCAGGTGATGTCGATCATCGGTCCGTCGGGTTCGGGCAAGAGCACCTTCCTGCGCTGCATCAATCAGCTCGAGACCTACCAGGCGGGACGGATCTATGTCGGCGACGCGCTGATCGGCTTCGAGGAAGCGCGGGACGGCAAGCTCGTTGCCTTGAGCAATCGCCGGATCGTCGCCCAGCGGCGGCGCATCGGCATGGTGTTCCAGCAGTTCAACCTGTTCTGGCACATGACCGTCCTGGAAAACATCATCGAAGCGCCGGTGCTGGTGCTCGGCCAGCCGCGCCACCAGGCGGAGCGCAAGGCCATGGAACTGCTGGAACGGGTGGGTCTCGCGGAAAAGGCCAACGCCTTCCCGTCGAAGCTGTCGGGCGGCCAGCAACAGCGCGCCGCGATCGCACGGGCGCTGGCGATGAACCCGGAGCTGATGCTGTTCGACGAACCGACCAGCGCGCTCGATCCCGAGACGACAGGCGAAGTTCTCAGCGTCATCGCCGAATTGGCGAGCTCCGGCATGACCATGATCATCGTCACTCACGAGATGAGTTTCGCGCGGCAGGTGTCGGACCGGGTGATGCTGATGGAGAACGGCATGGTCGATTACGGGGGCCCGCCGGAACAGTTCTTCGGCGCGCAGCCGAGCCCCCGCCTGAAGGCCTTCCTGTCGACGATCCACTGACGGACAGGGGCCGGCCTTATCGGCGCATCATGACCCCGGGGCTGTCGTACAGCACGGCATGCCGGTAGTCGCCAGGCGTTGCGCCTTCGGCCCTGCGGAAAGCCCGGTAGAACGTGGCGAGGCTGTCGAAACCGCAAGCAAAGGCGATGTCGATGACCGGACGCTCCGGCGTCTGCGCCAGCAGCCGGCGGACCTCGTCGAGCCGCATCGCCGTGATCGTACGATGGCAGGACATGCCGGTCGGCTCGAACAGCATGTGCACCTGCCGGACCGAGATGACCAGTGCCTTGGCCAGGGTTTCGACCCCAAGATCCTGGCGATACAGATTGCCGGCGATGATCCGCCGCGCGGCCGTGAGATGGGCGGCACGCACCGCCTCCCGGCTTTCCGGCGTGCTGCGGCCAATGGCGCCCCGCGACAGCAGCACGAGCTGGGCCAGATGGCCGATGGCGCTGTCGGCCTCGGCAGCGGCGAGCTGGGCGCCGGCGTCGGCCAGGCTGAGGAACGACGCCCGGATCAGCTTGGAATAGCGGCTGTCGGGCGCCAGCGTTTCGGTGTGAAAATCGCGGGCCGACCGGGCGAGCGCTTCATGACCGTCGATTGGGATCCGCAACAGCCGGACATGCATCGAGCCGGGACGTTGGGCCAAGGCGAAGGGCAAGTCGGAATAGCTGGTCGATATCGCCCCTGCGTCCATATAGACACGCCCGCGCGGCGTGTCGCACCAGCCCGGACCTTCGATCAGGTGGGAGATGCGCAGGCTGTCGCTGGAGAGCCGGTTTATATCCTCCCGGTTGCGGCTGACGTCATAGGCGGTGGCCTGAATTTCGGAGAGCAGCGCACTGCCGAGCGGCATGGAGGAAAACCGGCCGCGGAAATCGCCCCGCTTGTCGCGGTCGATATCCATGGTTACGCCGGCCAAATGTTTGCCGCGCACCTCGCGCCAATGATCGAAGCGCTCGTGCGGTCGGAGCTCGTCGGTGGACCAGGAAAGCATCAGGCGGCGGTTCCGCGACCGCTGGACCGCGCTCGGGAGCAGCCGGCCGCCAGGCGATCAAGGTATTGTTCCGGTTGTAAACATAGCTGTCCCGCTGCGAGGCAGCAAGCAAGCCGAAGCACCGTCGCCGGCGTGGCCGGACAGCGACGTCGAGCGCAGCGCGTGTCCCGCATGATCCCTCCCGGCCAGCGGCCGGTATCTCGCACGGATCACGCCATGCGCGGCATGCGCGAGGTCGAACCGGCTGGAAAAGGCAAGCGAACTCCGGCCGGAAATCCCGGTTTCGCTGGCCCGCGGTGATGCCGGTCTTCCCGGCGGTGTCGCCAGCGACCAGACTGGCGCCCGCCCCCTACCAGCTGTGCCGCAACCCCAGATTGGCCCGGATCGAGCGATGGCGATCGCCAAGTTCGCCATCGAGCGACGCGGTTGCCCGCATGCCGCCGGCAAGCCTGGCCTCGGCGCCGAACGAGGCGAGCATGGTATGGGTCGAAGCGCGCGCGCCGAACACCGCGAAACCGGAACCGGCAAGCGTCTGAAACGCCGCGTCGATCGAGCGCTGGGTTCCCGCCTGATAGCCATAGGCGAGCCTGCCGAAGGTGAGGAGATCGGCGCCCGGCGCCAAGGGCGTCAGGCTGTCGAGGCGAAGCCCCAGTTCGGTGCGCAAGGTGCCACTCGTCCTGGCGCCATAGGTCAGCGCGAAAATGCCGGTGGCCGGCGCGGCGAAGCCCTCGGAATAGGCCGAAGCCGAATAGCCGATCGCTTCGACCGCCGCATAGGGCGTCCAGGCGAGCGCCCGCGTGCCGAAGCGCCGGCCGGCCTCGATCCGGCCGCCCAAGGTATGGCCGACCGGCGACGACGTGTAGGTCTCGCTGAGCCCGCCGACACTCACCTGACGCGACACGTCGAAACGGTTCCAGCCATAAGCAAGCGCCGCCGAGAGATAGCCCTCGCCGAGCCGCGTCGAGCCGTAGAGGCCAGCCTGGAAGAAGTCGCCGCTGGCGCTGCCGCGCCCGCCGAAGGAACTTCCGCCACCTGATAGCGCGAAACCGACGAGGGTGTCGGCCGCGATCCGCTTGTCGGCGCCGGCGGCGACGCCGAACATCGAGGATGTGGTCCCGGCCGCGCTGAGCCCGGCATCCGAGGCCGAGCGTCCGGCCTGGCCGGAGGCCTTGGTCCAGACGCTCCAGCCGGCTTCGACGCGGGCGGCCGGCGTCGGTCCGGCCGACAGATCAGCCATCTCGATCAGCGACGAACCGGGTGCGGACGCGGTCGCGCCGCGGGCGCCGGCCATCGGGTCGAGCATGAGGTTCAGGAACAGGCTGGCGCCGTTGAATGCCGCCTGCTGAGTGCCGGCCGCGACCTCGCCGGAGACCGTCGTCAGGCCGCCCGGCGTCATCGCCGCGAAGATCATGGGAAGACTGCCGGTACCGCGGAACGACGCGGCAATAGCGTCGGCGACGCTCTGCTGGTTTCTCGGGAGACCGGAATAGGCGATGTCGAAGTTGAGATAGGCATGGGTGCCATCATAGCTCAGGCTCGACTTGAGGCTTGCCGGCAGGTTGGTGACGACGCCCGGATCGAATGTCCCGCTGACACCGCCTGCGGCATGGAGAATGGCATATTGCCTGCTGATCGGCGCGCCGAGTTGGAAGCTTGCCGTCACCGTGCCGGCAAGCGATGCCGTGCCGGTGACAGTGGTGCGGTCGGCGGTGGTGGGCGATACCTCGACCCGGTAGCTCGATCCGGCCGCGAAGGCCAGATTGCCCGCGACCGTCAGCGTGCCGATCGAATTGCCGGGCGCCAGCACACCACCTGCGGCGACGACCGTGTTGCCAACCGTGCCGGTGCCGCCGAGCGTGCCACCCGAGAGCACCGCGAGGGTGCCACCGAGCATGCCGTTGACCGAAAGCGTGCCGGCCTCGATCGTCGTCAAGCCGCCAAAACCGCTGGAATTGCCAGTGAGAATCGTGCGGCCACCGCCGATCTGGCGGATCGCGCCGTCGCCCGAGATGACGCCATCGAACTGGTAGGTGTTGGATCGGTTGAAGACGAGAGCGCCATAATTGACGACGTCGCCGACGATCGATCCGGTCATGCCGCCATTGCCGATCTGCAGCGTCGAGCAGTCGCAGATCCGCGTGCCGCCGGTATAGGTGCTGGCGCCGGTCAGCGTCAGGGTTCCAGCAATATCCAGTTCGAGCCCGAGCGTGCCCGCGCCGTCGCGGATCACCCCGGAAAAGGTCGTGCTGGCATTGGACGTGCCGACCAGCCGCAAGGTGGCGCCATTGGTGACGGTGCCGGCGCCGGCAAGCGAGCCGATGGCCTGGTCGAAACCGCCGAGGTCGAGGGTCGCACCCGACGCGACCACATAGGCGCTCTGCATGCCGAAGGCATAGGCTGCTCCGCCCTGCAAGGTGCCGGCCGAGACCGTCGTCGTGCCGGTATTGGAGAGCCAATGGACGATGAGCGTACCGGCGCCGGATTTGGTCAGGTCGGCGCCCCCGGTGATGACGCCGGAGAGCGTCAGCGTCCGCCCGTCGGTATCGACGGTGCCGCCGCCCGTGGCGAGCGTGATCTGATTACCGATCGTCAGGTCGGCGGCGCCGGCCCTGAGGGTGCCGCCGGAAAACGTCATCATGCCGGTGCTGAAGGCCGCTGCATGGCCCGCAACCGTGACGCCGCCTGAGAGTGTCGTACCGCCGGCATAGGTATTGGCGCCGTTCAGCACCACCGTGCCGCCGGTGACGGCGATGGCGGCGCCGGGGCCGCTGCCGGCGACGAAGCCCTGGCCGGTCGGCACGCTCGACGCGCTGGCGTCGCCGATCGTTCCGTTGAAGGTCAGCGTGCCCGTCGGATTGAACGTGGTGGTTCCGTTCGCCAGGAACAGGTCGGAGCCCGCCGCCGCACCATTGCCGCCCCCGACACTGCCCCCGGCGCCGCCGGCGGCGCTGCCGCCGCTGAACGTACCGGAGCCGGTGATGTTCAGAGAGGCACCATCGCGCACGAAGATCGCGCCGCCGAAGCCGGCGCCGCCGCCGCCGCCGCCGCGAGAGCCGCCATCGAAGCCGGCCCCGTTTCCGCCGCCCGTGCCGCCGCTGCCGCCGTCTCCAACATTGCCGCCGCCGCCGCCGCCACCACCGAAGCCGCCAGCGCCACCCGTGGTGTTATAACCACCGCCGCCGCCGCCGGCGCCGAACCCACCGACACCGGCGGTTCCGCTCATGGTACCGCCGCCACCGCCGCCGAAGTCGCCGCCGCTGCCGCCACTGCTGTCCGCGCCGCCGCCGCCGCCACCGCCACCTCTTCCACCATCCGTGCCGGCGCCGTTGGTCCCGCCCACCCCGCCTGAGCCCGCGGCAAGACCACCGCCGCCACCGCCGCCGCCGCCATCCGTAGCGTTCGACGAGCCGGAGCCCCCGGCGCCACCGCCGGTGCCGCCACCACCGCCGCCACCACCCGTGTTGTAGGCGCCATGGGCGACGGCCCCTGCGCCGCCAGCGCCGCCATTCGTACCGGCAGTTCCGCTGGTGCCGGTGCCGCCGTTGCCGCCACTGCCGCCGGGCCCTGTGCCGCCGGCGCCGCCAGTGATGGTGAACCCACCGCTCACGCCGCCGCTGCCGCCGCCACCGCCGCTGTAACCGCCACCGCCGCCGCCGGCATTCTGTCCCGCGCTGCCGCCGCTGCCGCCCAGGCCACCGCCACCGCCGCCACCGGGCGTCCCGCCGAAGACACGGTTGCCACCGCTGCCGCCGGTCACCGTATTGTCGCTGAAGCTGACATTGCTGACGGTGGCCGTGCCGCTATTGACGAAGATCGCGCCGCCCGCGCCCAAACCACCGCCGCCGGCACCGATGCCCGAGCCACCCGCGCCACCGGTCGCCGCACCGCCCTTCAGCGTGACGTTCTGGATGGTCGCGCTGCTGTCGAGGAAGAAGATGCGGTTGTTGCCCTGCGCATCGATGGTGTGGCCACCACCGTCAATGGTGATGTTGCTGGACACCGGCGGCAACAGGGTGGAGCCCAGCGCGATGTTGTTTTGAAGGACGATGCGATCGCCCGGATTGGCATTCGCAATGGCCGAGGACAGGCCTGCCGCGTCGGAAACGGCAATGTCGATGGCGAAGGCCGGCGTGGCGAGCCCGATCAGCATGGACGATGCCAGCAGGGCCGCACGCAAGGCCGACGCGCCACGGATCTGTGAGACTGCAAGGACGGCCTTGCGCCGTCCGACCTCGAAATTCATGCCCTGCCCCGCGCGGGATCCGGTCGCCGGCCATTGGCGGCGGGACTCGGATCGTGGGGCGTTTGTCGCGGCGTCGCATGGTGCCGTCTTCTCACTCAGCGCATGAGTTTGTCGCGCGCGCCTGCCGCAGACGCATTTCGCCGACATGTGCCCTTAGCGACACACAGCCCCGCATGGTGCCGCTGGCGCAAGCGCCGGATGCGGTATCGGCAAGGCTGCTGCCTCGTCCGCGGTCGTTGCGAACCAGGCCCCGGCGTGATGGTCTTTTCGACCATCCCCGATGATCGCCTTTCGATCATCGACGAGAGCCGAACAGCCACGCGGGCGCGACGTAGCGGCGGCGCTGCCGGCGAGACGGCCGAGCACAGGAGAAACCGGCATGGATTATCGGCGTCTTGGACATTCGGGCCTGCGCGTGCCCGCCCTCAGCTTCGGCACCGGGACCTTCGGTGGCGGCAACGACTTCTTCAAGGCCTGGGGCTCGACCGACGCGGCCGGCGCCTCGCGGCTGATCGACGTCTGCCTCGACCATGGCGTGTCGATGTTCGACAGCGCCGACGTCTATTCCGGCGGGCTGGCCGAACAGATCCTGGGTGAAGCGATCAAAGGCAAGCGCCAGCGGCTCTTGATCTCGACCAAGGCGACCTTCCCGACCGGCGACGGCCCCAACGATTTCGGCTCGTCACGCCAGCACCTGATCGAGGCGGTGGACAAGGCCTTGCTGCGGCTCGGCACCGACCATATCGACCTCTTGCAACTGCACGGGCAGGACTACAACACGCCGGTGGAAGAGACGCTGGCGACGCTCGACCAGTTCGTCCGCGCCGGCAAGGTCCGCTATGTCGGCTGTTCCAACTTTTCCGGCTGGCACCTGATGAAGTCGCTCGCCGCCTCCGACCGCTACGGCTATCCGCGTTATGTCGCCCATCAGGCCTATTATTCGCTGCTCAACCGCGACTACGAGTGGGAGCTGATGCCGCTCGGACGCGACCAGGGCGTCGGCGCGGTGGTCTGGAGCCCGCTCGGCTGGGGCAAGCTCACCGGCAAGATCCGGCGTGGCCAGCCGGCCGCGCCCGGCACCCGCGCCCATGACATCGCCGGAACCGGTCCGCGCTTCGAGGAAGAGCGGCTGTTCAAGATCGTCGAGGCGCTCGACGCCGTGGCCAAGGATTGCGGCAAGACCATTCCGCAGGTGGCGCTCAACTGGCTCTTGCAAAAGCCTACCGTCTCGAGCGTCATCATCGGCGCGCGCAACGAGGAGCAACTCGTCCAGAATATCGGCGCGATCGGCTGGACGCTGACGCCCGAGCAGAATGCCAGGCTCGAAGAGGCGAGCCAGGTATCGCCGGCCTATCCGGTCTGGCACCAGCGTGGCTTCGCCATGCTGAACGAAGGCGGCTGACCGAGCGCATCTCCGGGGGCTGGCGCTGATGCCGGCTCAGGAGCGCCGGATACCAAGGGCGTCAGGGTTCACGACATTGATCGGCTTGCCGGCGCCATAGGCGATGATCTGGTCGAAGATGTCGGCGAACTGGATCTCGTAGTCCTCACGCGTCACATAGCCGATATGCGGCGTTGCGACGACATTGGCCATGGTCAGCAGGGGATTGCCGGTGTCGCGCACCGGCTCCGCCTCGAAGACGTCGACCGCGGCCATGCCCGGACGGCCGGCACGCAAGGCCGCGACCAGCGCGCCGGGCGCGATCAGCGGTGCGCGGCTGGTATTGACGATCAGCGCCGTCGGCTGCATCAGCGCGAGGTCACCAGCCGTGACGATGCCACGCGTCGCGTCCAAAAGGCGCATATGCAGGGACACGACGTCGCTTTCGGCGAAGAAGGCCGCCTTGTCGGATGCCACGGCATGGCCATCGGCCCTGGCCCGGGCGAGCGAGGCCTCGCGCCCCCAGACCAGCACCGTCATGCCGAAGGCCTTGCCGTAACCGGCAACGACGCCGCCGATCCGGCCATAACCGAAAACGCCGAGGGTCTTGCCGCGCAGGCCGCTGCCGACGCCGCTTTGCCATTGGCCGGCCCTGAGCGAAGCCATCTGCTGGGGAATCTGGCGCATGGCGGCCAGGATCAGGCCCCAGGTCAGCTCGGCGGTCGCATAGGACGGCGCGCCGGCCTGCATGTTCGACGCGATGATCACGCCTTGCCGGGTGCAGGCATCGACATCGATATGGGGATAGACGCTGCGTTGGCTGATCAGCCGGAGCTTGTCGAGCCGCGCGATGAGATCCGCCCCGATGCGGGTCCGCTCGCGGATCAGCACCAGCGCCTCGGTATCCTTCAGCCGCGCGGCCAGTTGCTCGGTCTCCTGGACATGATCGGTCCAGATCTCGACCTCATGGCCGGCGAGCTTATCGAAACAGGCAAGTGTGCGCAGTGTGTCGTGATAGTCGTCGAGAATGGTGATCTTCATGCTGGCCGCGCTGTCCCTGATGCTCCAGGGCCGGGAGAGTGCCGCGACCGCGCCAGAAGCGCGAGACCCGATTGCGTGATCACGACAAGGGCGCGGCCATCGGCCTGTCGCCGCGTGATCAGCCCGCGATCGATCGCATCCTCCCATACCGGCAGCCGCGGGCACGAGGTGCGCCAGGCTTCCATCACCTCGGCATAACTGCGCTCGCCGCGCGCGACCCATTCGACAAGATCGAGGATCAGGGCATCGATCGGATCGGTCATCGGGCCTGGCTTCCGGACTGCCACCGAGGCCGATCATAGGTCCGGCCAGCCAATCGATCTAATATATGAGAGATGCAATACCCATATTATGGAAATATGGATATCGAAGCGCCCACCGGCCGTTGGCGACAAGCCTTCGATCACGGCGGCGGGCAGCCGCACGAAGCCTCGGCCCGACGGGCGAAGAATTCGGTCTCGAGCCGCCAGGTCGTGCCGCCGTCGGGCGAGCTTTCGCCGAGCCAGTGGAAGGAAGCGGGCGTGATCCTGGTGAAGCTCCAACGGATCGGCGCGCCAGCACTGGTGGTGCCCTCCTGCACGATGTCGCCGCCGCGGGCACGTCCGATCTGGCGCGTGTAGATCTGCCGCAGCGGGTCACTCCACAGGATGTGCCAGGCATCGAGGCCGGGATCGTAGACCCTCAGCGTCGTGCCGAAGAAGATGCCCGGCAAGATCCAGACGTCCTGGATGGCGCGGCCTTCGAGCACCCAGCCGAAATGGATCTCGCCGGCCGCTTTATGCAGGGTGCCGTCGTCCCGATGGATCACGGCATCCATGGTCCAGCGGCCGACGAGCCAGCCATAGAGGCTCATCTTGTCCGCCCGGTCGGGCGCCGGACCCTCGGTGTGAAGCGCGTCAATGAAGGACGAGGCGGTTGTCATGGCAGGCCTATCGCTTGTTGAAGACGATGCCCTGTCCATAGACCGCACCCGCTTCGCCACCGCTTGGGGAAAATTGCTGTTCCCGAGGCATTGTTCCCGAGGCGCTTTTCCCAAGACGCTTTTCCCAAGGCATGGCGATGGCCAGGCCGTCGCTGGGCCGGGCCTCGGCCGATAGGGCGGAGCAACGCTCCAGGGCCGGTCTTGCGCCCGGCCCCTAGCAATTTCCGCCGGCCGGTTCCAGACTGCATGTCTTGCGGCTGACCGGGTGGACGATGACTGTCATTCATGCCCGCGCATCGAAACCATCAGGTGCACTGCCGGCCGCCGCGACGCTCGGCGCGCTCGGCGTCGTCTATGGCGACATCGGCACGAGCCCGCTCTACGCGCTGAAGGAAGCGGCCAAGGCCGCGGCGCGCGGTGGGGAACTGACCCAGGACGCGATCCTCGGCATCGTCTCGCTCATCCTCTGGGCGCTGATCCTGATCATTTCGCTGAAATACGCGCTGCTCATCCTGCGCGCCGACAACCGCGGCGAAGGCGGCATCGTCGCCATGCTGGCACTGCTGTCGGCCCGCCATGCCGAACCCGGGACCTGGCGCGCCAAGCTTTTGATCGTCGGCCTGATCGGCGCGGCGCTGCTTTACGGCGACGGCGCGATCACCCCGGCCATCTCGGTGCTCAGCGCCATGGAGGGATTGAAGGTCGACGCACCAGCGCTGCACCATGCCGTGGTGCCGATCACGGTGGTCATCCTGATCGGGGTGTTCTTGCTGCAAAAGAAGGGCGCCGGTTTCATCGGCCAGATCTTCGGCCCGGTCATGCTCGGCTGGTTCGTGGTGATCGCGCTGCTCGGCATTTACGGCATTGTGAGATCGCCCGGCGTGCTCGTGGCTCTGAGCCCGCACTACGCCTTCAACTTCCTGATCCACCAGAATTTCCACGTCAGTTTCGCCATTCTCGGCGCCGCCTTTCTGGCGGTGACCGGGGGCGAGGCCATGTATGCCGACATGGGTCATTTCGGCCGCCTGCCGATCCGGCTCGCCTGGTTCTGCGTCGCCCTGCCGGCGCTGGTGCTGAACTATTTCGGCCAGGCCGCGCTGCTGCTCATCGAGCCGAGCGCGATCGGCAACCCGTTCTACCAGCTGGCCCCCAACTGGGCGCATTACCCGCTGATCGCCTTTGCGACGCTGGCCGCCGTGATCGCGTCACAGGCGATCATCTCGGGGGTCTTCTCGCTGACCCAGCAGGCGATCCAGCTCGGCTTCCTGCCGCGCATGCATATCGCCCACACCGCCAGCCACGAGATCGGCCAGATCTATGTGCCGCTGGTCAATTGGCTGCTGGCGGCGGCAACGCTTGGCGCCGTCATCGGCTTCGGCAGTTCCGAAGCGCTCGCCGGGGCCTATGGCATCGCGGTGTCGCTGCTGATGGCGATCACCACGCTGCTGGCGGCGCTGGTGGCGCTGAAATGGGGCTATCCGCCGGTCATCGTGATCGCGGTCAACGGCTTCTTCTTCATCATCGACTGCATCTTCTTCGCGGCCAATTCGACCAAGCTGCTGGAGGGCGGCTGGTTCCCGCTGGTACTCGCCGCCATCATCGCGTCGCTGATGCTGACCTGGCGCAGCGGGGTCAAACTGGTCGAACGCGCGCGCGCCGACCTGCGCCAGCCCGAAGAGGAGCTGGTCGAGACCGCGGTCGGCACCTGCCGGGCGCGGCTGCCGGGGATCGCCGCGTTTCTCGCCTCGGCGCCCAATGGCGTGCCGCTCGCGCTGACCCAGTTCATCAAGCACAATCGTGTCCTGCATGAACGCGTCCTGCTGGTCACCGTCGTCATCGAGGAATCGCCGCGCATCGACGATGAGGACCGCGTCGAGGTGACCGATCTGATCGAAGGCATTTCGCGGGTGATCCTGCGTTTCGGTTTCATGCAATATCCAACCATCGCGGGTGGCCTGCAGCTGGCCCGCGAGCAGGGCAAGTTGCCCGGCATCAATCTGGCCGAAATCACCTATTACATCGGCCGGGAGACGATCATCCCGAATGACGAGATCGCCGGCATGGCGGTGTGGCGTGAAACGGTGTTCGCCTTCATGCAGCGCAATGCCGAACGCTCGGCGGTGTTTTTCGGGGTGCCGACCAAGCAGGTGGTCGAATACGGAACCGAGATCGAAATCTAGACCACGGTCCCGCGGGGCTGCCCCTGCGCCCTCGCACAATCCGGCAGGAGAGCTCCCGCCATGAAGCTGTCTGCGAGATTGATCATCGCCGCGCTCGTGATCGGGTCGAGCCCGGTGGCCGCATGGTGCCAGACGGCTCCGGCGGATGCGGCCCATGTCTCCGGGCAGATCGACGAGATCATTCGCCGCCGCTTTTATGACCCGCAGAGATTGCCCGCCTTCGAGGCCGTGGCGAGCACACGCGGGGCGAACCTTGACTGGGTGGCGGCAGCGCTCGCCGCTCTCGGAGCCTCCCACACCGGCCGCTATACGCCTGATCAGATCGACTATTACGAAGTGATGGATGCCTACCGGACGGCCGGCGCCGGGGACAGGGCCAGGGAGATCTTTCCGCCTGATGGCACGATCACCTATGCCGGCATCGGTCTGGTGCCGCGCCGGATCGAAGGCAAGATCTTCGCGGCCTATGTCTACGACGGCTCGCCCGCCGACAAGGCCGGCGTCAGAACCGGTGACGAGATTCTCAGCGTCGACGGCCAGCCATTCCACGAGATCGGGTCGTTCCAGACGCGCATCGGCCAGACCGTCGACATTGCCGTGCGCCGGACAGCCGAAGCCCAGCCGCTGACGATCGCCGTGCCGGTCATCGCCATCAGGCCCGCCGACATGCTGCGCGACGCCATCCGCGACAGCGTCCGCATCGTCGAGAGGGATGGCAAGCGCTTGGGTTACCTGCGCATCTGGACCTATGCCGTGCCCGGCGTTCGCCGGCTGCTGGCTGAGCTGCTGACGACGGCGCCGCTGAAAGACGCCGACGGCCTGGTTCTCGACATGCGCGGCCGCTGGGGCGGGGCGCCCGCCGACGCCGCCGAGATGTTCATCGGACGTTCGCTGCCGATGGAACTGGTCGGCCGGGACGGCAATGTCGTCACCGCCAATATGCGCTGGCAGAAGCCGATGGTCGGCCTGATCGATGCCGGCGCCCGATCCGGCATGGAAATTCTCGCCTCCGGGCTCAAGAAGGCCGGCATACCGCTGGTCGGGGCGCAGACAGCAGGCGCGGTGCTCGCCGGCCGCGGCTTCGTGCTTGGCGACAACAGCCTGCTGATCGTCGCGGTCATGGATGTCCGGGTGGACGGTGGGCGTCTGGAAGGCTCGGGCGTCGTCCCAGATATCGCGGTCGCCTTCGATCGCCGCTATGCCGATGGGGCGGACCCGCAGAGGGAACGGGCCATCGGCCTTCTCGCCGAACGCCTGCGACACTGAGCGGAGCCGGCTCTGCTTTGTCTGCTCAACGCCGGTCGACACCGAAGGCACGCACCAGCCAGTCGATGAACACGCGCACGCGCGGCGAGAGCTGCCGGTTGCGCGGATAAAGCAGCGAGACCGGCGTCGGCGACGGCGGATGGTCGGCGAGGACCGGGACCAGCGTGCCGCGATCCAGATCGTCCTGGACATGATATTTCGGCACCTGGATCAGGCCGAGGCCAAGACGCGCGGCGGCGACAAAGGTCTCGGCGCCATTGACCGAAACGACGGCCGGCAGGGCAATGTGGCGCAAGGCTCCGTCGATGGTGAATTCCAATGGCATGAGCTGTCCCGTCGCCGAGGAGCGGAAGCCGATCATGCGGTGGCCCTGCAAGGCGTCCGGGCTCGCGGGCAGGCCGAAGCGCGCGATATAGGCAGGCGCCGCGCAGGTGATCTCGTCGAGCATTGCCACCCGCCGCGCGATCATGTCGCTATCCTTGAGATCGCCGACCCGCAAGACGCAATCGATGCCCTCGCGGACGAGATCGACCAGCCGGTCGCCCTCGCTCATGAACAGCTCGATCCCGGGATATTCGGCGAGGAAAGCCTGAAGCCGCGGCAGCACGAAATGGCGCGCCAGCGTGCCGTGCACGTCGACCCGCAGCAGCCCCTTGGGCTTGGCGCCGCCAAAGGCGCCTTCGGCATCCTCGACATCGGCGATCAGCGCCAGGCAGCGCCGGTGATAGGCCTCGCCGTCGAGCGTCGGGCCGACATGGCGGGTGGTGCGCTCCAGCAGCCGGACGCCGAGCCTCGCCTCGAGCTGCTTTATCGCGTCAGTGACGGTCGAGCGCGGCAGGCCGAGATCCTCAGCCGCGAGCGTGAAGCTCCTGCGCTCCACCACCCGCGTGAACACCCGCATGGCATCGAACCTGTCCATGATTGTTCGCCATGCCCGGATAGTGATGCCAAGACATGCATGATTATCCGGAAAATTGAAAGGTTCAAGGTCTCTCCATCGAAGGCGGTCGTGCCGCTCGGGATCACCAGGAGAATGACCATGACCGAAATCAACCCCAAGATTGGCAACACCAACAAGGTCGCCATCGTCACCGGCGCCTCGCGTGGCATCGGCGCCGCCATTGCCGAGCGGCTCGCCGGCGACGGCTTCACCGTCGTCATCAATTATTCCGGCGACGCCGTGCCGGCCGAAGCGCTTGCCCGCGGAATAGAAACCAAGGGCGGCCGCGCCCTGACCGCCAAGGCCGATGTCAGCGACGCCGCGGCCGTGCGCGGCCTGTTCGACCAGGCCGAGGCGGCCTTCGGCGGTGTCGACGTGCTGGTCAACAATGCCGGCATCATGACGCTCTCGACCATCGCCGACACCGATGATGCCGCTTTCGACCGGCTGATCGACGTCAATCTCAAGGGTACGTTCAACACCCTGCGCGAGGCGTCGCGCCGGCTGAACAACGGCGGCCGGATCATCAATTTCTCGTCGAGTGTCGTCGGGCTGCTGCAGCCGACCTATGGCGTCTATGCCGCCACCAAGGCGGCCGTGGAAGCCATGACCGGCGTGCTGGTCAAGGAGCTGCGGGGCCGTTCGATCAGCGTCAATGCGGTCGCCCCCGGCCCGACGGCGACCGACCTGTTCCTCAACGGCAAGCCGCAGGACCTGGTCGACCGCATGGCCAAGATGGCGCCGCTCGAGCGGCTCGGCCAGCCCGAGGACATCGCGGCAACCGTCGCCTTCCTCGCCGGGCCCGACGGCGCCTGGATCAACGGCCAGACGCTGCGCGCCAATGGCGGGATCATCTGAGCCCGCTCCTTCCCGCCGAAATCTTATCCGCGCCCGGAAAACCACCCGCCTCAGGAAACATCATCATGTCCACGCACGTCATTCTCGTCACCGGCGCCTCCTCGGGCTTCGGCCTCATGACCGCCCGAGCGCTCGCCGAGGCCGGCCACACCGTCTATGCCTCGATGCGCGAAACCACGGGCCGCAATGCTCCACGCGTCGCCGAAGTCGCAGCCTGGGCGGAACAGCAAGGCGTCGACCTGCGCAGCGTCGAACTGGACGTCCAGTCCGATGCTTCCGCTGGGTTTGGCATTGCCCATATCCTCGACGATGCCGGCCGCCTCGACGTCATCGTTCACAATGCCGGCCACATGGTGTTCGGCCCCGCCGAGGCCTTCACCCCGGACCAGTTCATCCAGCAATACGACGTCAACGTGCTCGGCGCGCAACGGGTCAACCGCGTCGCGCTGCCGCATCTGCGCCGGCAAGGCCGGGGCTTGCTCGTCTGGGTCGGTTCGTCCTCGACGCGTGGCGGCACGCCGCCGTTCCTGGCGCCCTATTTCGCGGCCAAGGCGGCGATGGACGCGCTCGCCGTATCCTATTCGGCGGAATTGTCGCGCTGGGGCATCGAGACGACCATCATGGTGCCTGGCGCCTTTACCAAGGGCACCAATCATTTCGCCCATTCCGGCGCGCCTTCGGACGCGGCGCGGGCAGCGGAATACCGGACAGGTCCCTATGCCGGCGTCGCCGACCAGGCGTTGAAGGGGCTGGCAGCGCTCGAACCGGCCGATGCCGACCCGGCCGAGGTGGCGCGCGCGATCGTCCGGGTCGTCGACACACCGTTCGGCAAGCGGCCGTTCCGGGTCCATGTCGACCCGTCGCAGGACGGCGCCGAGATCGTCAACGGCGTCGCCGACCGCATGCGCCGCGAAATGTTCTGGCGCATCGGCCTGCAGGACCTGCTCGGCCCCGGGATCAACAGCTGAGCTCGCCCGATCGCGCGATCGGGCCTCCAGAATGCGAGCAGCCGCCGGCTGATGCCGGCGGCGGCTTTTCGTTATCGGCAGCTCGGGGCCCGCTTACAATGCGGCAGCCATCGCGCCTGCATTGGGAATCTGGATGTCGATCTCGAGCGTCGACATCGTCTCGCCGCGCTCCATGGTCACCTGCACGTGGTCCTGATCGACCTGAACATGTCTGGTGATCACGGCCATGATCTCCTCGCGCAACACGGCGACAAGATCGGGCTGGTTGCGGCTCTTGCGCTCATAGGCCAGCAGAACCTGCAAGCGCTCGCGCGCCACAGGCGCACTGCTGCGGCGCCTGAAGAGGTCGAACAGGGTCATGCCGCCCTCCTTCCCAGGAGCCGATCGAGGAGCCCCCGCTTGTCGGTCGGCAGGGCCATCGGAACGTGCTCGCCGTCCAGCCGCCTTGCGGCCTCGATATAGGCGCGCGCCGCGGCGTTGCCTGGCTCGTTGAGCGTCACCGGCGAACCCAGATTGGATGCGCGCAGGACCGCTTGGCTTTCCGGGATGATCCCGAGAAGCGGCGTGGACAGGATCTCGAGGACATCGTCGATCCTGAGCATGTCGCCGCGGGCGGCGCGTGCCGCATCATAACGTGTCACCAGGATGTGCTTGGTCACGCTCTCGCCGCGCTCCGCCTTCAAGGTCCGGGAGTCGAGCAGGCCGATGATGCGGTCGGAATCGCGCACCGAGCTCACCTCCGGATTGGTGACGATCACCGCATCATCGGCAAAGCGCATGGCGAGCTGAGCACCGCGCTCGATGCCGGCCGGGCTGTCGCAGAGCACGTAGTCGAAGGTTTCCTTGAGCGGCGCGATCACCTCGGCCACGCCCTCCTCGGTGAGGGCATCCTTGTCGCGCGTCTGCGAAGCGGGCAGCAGGTAGAGCGAGGCGATGCGCTTGTCGCGGATCAGCGCCTGGGTGAGCTTGGCCTGGCCCTGCACGACATTGACGAGGTCGAAGACCACACGCCGCTCGGCGCCCATGACCAGGTCGAGATTGCGCAGCCCGACATCGAAATCGATCAGCACGACCTTCTTGCCGGCTTGCGCCAGCGCGGCCCCGAGCGCGGCGGTCGAGGTTGTCTTGCCAACGCCTCCCTTGCCGGATGTGACGACGACGACCTTGCCCATGTCCGTATCTCCAATCGATTAGTTGAGGGCTGCGACCTGGATCGCGCCGTTCTCAAGAAAGACCTGTATCGGCTTGCCGCGCGTCGACGGCGCCATGTCTTCGGCAGTGTGATACCAGCCGTCCACGGCCAGCAGCTCAGCCTCGTTTTTCCGGCAGAAGATGCGCGCCTCGGCATTGCCGGTGGCGCCGGCGAAGACGCGCCCGCGCAAGGTGCCGTAGACATGCACCGACCCACCCGCGACGATCTCCGAGCCGGAGCCGACGGAACCGAGGACGATGACATCGCCCTGCGGATGATAGACCGACTGGCCGGAACGGATCGGCGACTGGATGATCAACGAGCCCGGAGCCGGAGGCTCTTCCTTGGGCTCCGGCGCGGCGGCGGCCTTCTGCTCGCGCGGCGCCTTCGAATCGAAGATGACCGACGTCCTGGCGCCGATCAGCAGCGGCGGCAGGTCGGGGCCGAGCGAATCGATGCCCTGGGCCTCGATGGCGTAAATCCTGATGCCGCGCTCGGCGAGCTGGGCGACCAGATTGCCGACCTCGCTTGCCCGGGGCTTGAGGATCTTCAGGTCCAATACGACCGGCCGGCCGGCGAAGAACCCCGGAGAGTTTTCGGTCCAGCGATCCAGGGCTTCCAGCCACTCCTGCAACGGCGCTTCGGGCGCCAGTGCGAAGGCCATGAACGACCGCGCCGGAAAGCGTATCGACTTCCCCGGGACGGGGGTGACGCTGGTCGTCTGGATGGGGATGATGGTCGTCACGGAGCCGCGTCCTTACTGATGTGTTAACGCTATTCCGCCGTGGTTAATGAAATGTAAAATTGCCGAGCCGAGCGCCGGGCATTCGGCACCTTTCGATGCGAGCCGCCGGGCCGCGACCGGCGCGCGCTAGGCGGTGACCTTCGGCGCGAAGCCGGTTTCGCCGCCAAAGCAGGGCAGCGCGTCGGAAATGCTGAACCAGTCGGCCTTGTGGTCCGTGAAATAATGCGCCGAGGGCGGTGGCAAGGCGCCGGTGATGATGCCGGCGGGAATGCCGATCTTGCCCGGCAAACGCCGGTCCTCGCTGTGGACGTGGGTTCCGCAGGTGGCGCAGAAGACCCCTATTGCGTTCTCCGAGGCCCGATAGGATCGAAGCTCGCCGGTGCATTCGACCGTGAGGTCGACGACCGGCACCGTCGCCCAGGTGGTGAAGGCCGCGCCCCCGAGGCTCCGGCAGAAGCCGCAATGGCAATTGATCAGCCGATTCGGGGGCTTCGCCAGGCGCGCTTGGTAGCCGCCGCAATGACAGGCGATTTTCATCCGTCTTGATCCCTCGGTGCGGCAACCGGCCGGTCGCCGAACGCTAGGCTCAAAATGCCAGCAATCCGTCCGTCTTGATCTCGTCGAGCACGAAGAAGGTGCGCACCTGCCGGACCCCGGGCAACGCCAGGATCTTCTCGCTGTGAAAGCGGTTGAAGGCATTGAGATCGCGCACCCGGATCTTCAGGAAATAATCGACCTCGCCGGCCACCAGGAAACATTCGAGCACCTGAGGCAGCGCGCGGGCGGCCTTGGCGAAGTCGGCGAAACTGTCCTGGGTCGAGCGGTCGAGCACGATGCCGACCAGCACCGCCGTCTCGCGCTGAACCGCCTTGGGGTCGACCAGGGCATGCACGCCCTTGATGACGCCAGAGTCGAACAGCCGGCGCGTGTGGTTCCAGCAGGCCGACGGACTGAGGCCCACCTTCTTGGCCAGGTCGGCATTCGACAGCCGCCCGTCCTCCTGCAGCGCCTTCAGGATCTTCTTGTCCTGGGCGGAGAGTTCCGGGACCTGTTCGGCGGCTTCCATGCGGAGAAGATCCTTCGTCATTGACGACCTCGCCCAGAAGAGATTGTAGCGTGAGGCACCGGATGGGAAGCCTGGTTTGCAAGCCCATTCGTCAGGCACGGCCCTGATCTGACCGCTGCCGCGGAACCGGCCGCATCGCCCGATCCTGCACAGGAAGATTCTTTCTATTTTTTGGACATTTTCGAATGAAAATCCTCCAGTGAAATAACATGTCCGAATAACATCGCCTTTCCATCCTCACCTTCAAAAGCACATTCACGCGATCTTGGCTCACATTTGGTGCCGGTTTCCTCGCACCAGAAGGGCGACATCATGTTGGAAAAATTCGCGCGCTATCCCCTCACCTTCGGACCGACGCCGATCGAGAAGCTGCAACGGCTCGGCGTCCATCTCGGCGGCAAGGTGGAACTCTATGCCAAACGCGAAGACTGCAATTCCGGCCTGGCCTTCGGCGGCAACAAGCTGCGCAAGCTCGAATATATCGTGCCCGACGCCCTCGCCTCCAATGCCGACACGCTGGTGTCGATCGGCGGCGTGCAGTCGAACCACACGCGCATGGTCGCGGCGGTCGCCGCCAAGATCGGCATGAAGTGCCGGCTGGTCCAGGAAAGCTGGGTGCCGCACGAGGACGCCGTCTATGACCGCGTCGGCAATATCCAGCTCAGCCGCATCATGGGCGCCGACGTGCAACTGGTCGACGAAGGTTTCGACATCGGCATCCGGCAGAGCTGGGAAGACGCGATCGCCGACGTGAAGGCCAAGGGCGGCAAACCCTATGCGATCCCGGCCGGCGCCTCGGTGCACAAGTTCGGCGGCCTCGGTTATGTCGGCTTCGCCGAGGAAGTCCGCGCCCAGGAGAAGGAGCTCGGCTTCAGCTTCGATTATATCGTCGTCTGCACCGTCACCGGCTCGACCCATGCCGGCATGCTGGTGGGTTTTGCCAAGGACGGCCGCGAGCGCAAGGTGATCGGCATCGATGCCTCCTTCACGCCGGCGCAGACCAAGGCGCAGGTGCTGAAGATCGCCAGGGACACCGCGACCCTTGTCGAGCTCGGCAAGGATCTTGGCGCCGACGATGTCGTGCTGCTCGAGGACTATGCCTATCCGGTCTATGGCGTGCCGTCGGAAGCGACCAAGGAAGCGATCCGCCTCTGCGCCCGCCTCGAAGGCATGATCACCGACCCGGTTTATGAGGGCAAATCCATGCAGGGCATGATCGACCTGGTGAAGAAGGGCTATTTCCCTGCGGGGTCGAAGGTTCTCTACGCCCATCTCGGCGGCGCTCCGGCGCTCAACGGCTATGGCTACGCCTTCCGCAACGGCTGAAGCGCGACCGGGATGGCCTCCTTCTTGCTGCGCTCGCAGGAAAAGGAGGCCACCATGTCCAAGTCGTTTCAGCTGTCGCTCGCGCCCCAGCGCCTTTGGCAGGAGATCAATCCCTGGACCTTCTATCAGCAAGGCGCGCGCTTCGGCTTCATCAATATCGACCTCGGCCAGACCCCGCACCCGGAGGTGGAACAGGCCATCCTCGACGATGTCGGCAGTTATGGCCGCCAGCTTGGCCGGATCGGCGATGCGCTCGACGTGCTACTCGACCACATCAAGCTCGACGGGCTCAGCCAGACCGAGCAGGATGCCCTGACCATTCTCCGCGGTCAGCTCGCCGAGGTGCGCAAGGTCAAGCGGCGCGCCCGGGCCGGCGCCCAGGGTGAAGACGCCTGACTATTCGGTGGCCCCAGCCTTCAGGTGATCGACCAGCACCATGCCGGTGGCCAGGATGTGCCGCTTCAATAGGCCGCAGGCGCCTTCCGTATCGCCGGCGAGGCACAAGGCCAGGAGATCCTTGTGCTCCTGCTGCGACTGGTCGAGGTGCCGCGTCTCCTCCCAGGTGAAGCGCAAATAGCGCTCGAAGTTGAGCCGGAGGTTGGCGATGATCGCGAGCGTCCGTTGCCTGCCCGCCGGCGCATAAAGAGACTCGTGGAAGCGCGCATTGAGCGCGATGATCCGGTCGGTCGACCTTGCCTTGTCGAGCTCGGCAAGCGTGCGCGCCGCCGCCTCCAGATCCGCCTTGGTCATCCGCGGGATGGCCCATTCGAGCGCTTGCGCTTCGAGCAAGCTGCGAAGCTGGGTCATTTCCCAGGCTTCGTCCGCAGTCAGAACCGCGACGCTGACGCCCCGCCGCGGTTCGGCCTTGAGGAAACCTTCGCCGACGAGCTGCTTGAAGGCTTCCCGCACGATCATCTGGCTGACGCCAAAGCGGCTGGCGACGGCGTCCTGCCGAACCCGCTCGCCGCCGCGCAATGTGCCGCGGATAATGGCTTCGCGGAGCGCGTCGGTGACCACGACGGAGGCCGAACGGGCCTCCCCCGGCTCATCAGGAAGAGCTGCAAGCGACGATTGGCGCGGCGTCATCCCCATCCTCGACAAATGAGCCACGAGTCCGAACTCAATTCGGACGCCGGGCCGTGAATGAATCACGGAGCGAATGATAGTCGGTTTTCGCGAGCGCCGCGATCAGACGCGCCTCCTGGCCGGCATTCAGCGGCACGAGCGGCGGACACAGCGAGCGCCAGCCCGGCTCGCCCGTGAGATCGGCTAGCGCCCATTTCACGGCCGCCACCAGCGGCACTTCTGAAAGTGCCGCTCTGATTGCCCCAGCCTTGTCGATCCGCGCCGCGAGGTCCCCTGCATCCCGCCAATCCCCGAGGCAGGGCGCCGTCACGTTGAGCGAGGCCGAGATCACGCCGGCAAAGGCCCCGGCCCCCGATCCGATGTCGGCGACCGCCGTCTCCGTGCTGGGGAAAACCGCAAAGCCTGGCAGGTCGCGGGCCAAGGCTTTCGCAGCCGCGATGTCACCGGACGAATCCTTCAAGCCGACGAGCACGTCGGGGTGGCGATCGCGCAGGCGACGGATCCATTCGGTCGAGAACCGGATGCCCGTGTTCTGCGGGAAATTGTAGAGGTAGAGCCGCAGCCTCGTCCGATCGGTCCGCGCGATCAGGTCTTCGAAAAAGGCGCTCAGCCCCGCGTCATCGATGCCCTTGTAGTAGAACGGCGGCAGGACGAGCGCCCCCTGAAAACCGAGATCGACGGCCTCCCCCGTCAGGGCTGCGGCGTCGGCGAGAGAGGCTGCGCCGGTCCCGACCATGAAGCGGTCGAGCGGCAAGCCTGACGCCGCCACGGCCCTCATGACCTCGACGCGCCGGGCCACCGGCAGAGAGGTCGCCTCGCCGGTCGTCCCCAGGAGGTTCACGCCATCGCATCCAAGGGCCAGGAGCCGCCGGCAATGGCTGACGAGGCCGCCGAGATCGACGGCGCCTTCGGCGTCCGAAAACAGCGTGGCTGTGGCGGCGATGATGCCCGCAGGCTTGGTCATCGAAGGTCTCCTCGTGGTGTTGACGAATAATCGATAAGCGATTATCGCTAATTTAACAACCGCAGACAGCCCGAGGATGCCATGAGATTGCGACTTTCCGACTTCGATGCCGTCACGTTCGACGTCTACGGAACCCTGATCGACTGGGAGCCGTCGATCATCGCCTTTCTCGGCGCATGGGCCGGCCGTCATGGTGTTTCGGCGCCGGGCAAGGACCTGTTGATGGCTTTCGATCGGGCGCGCGCCGACATCCAGAAGGAGCGCCCGGCCCATCTCTATCCGGACATCCTGCGCCGTTGTTTCGAGCGAGTGTCACGCGAATTCTCCATTGCCATCGACGTCGAGGAACGGGAGCGCTTCGCCGCGACCCCACATGCCTGGCCGGCCTATGCCGACAGCCAGGTCGGGCTGAAAGCCTTGCAGGCCAAGGCCAAGGTCGGTGCGCTCAGCAATATCGACAATGCCTCGCTCGCCAGTTCCTGCATCAAGCTCGGCTTCAGCTTCGATGTCGTCGTCACGGCCGAACGGGTCGGGGCTTACAAACCGGACTGGCCGCATTTCCATACCGGCATCGCCGATTTCGCGGCGCTCGGCATTCCGCGCCAGCGCATCCTGCATATCGGCCAGAGCCTGCGCGCCGATGTCACGCCCGCCAACAGGCTCGGTCTCCCCTGCGCCTGGATCAACCGGCCGGGCCGGCTGCTCGGCTTGTCCGGCGAGGGCGCGGCCGAAGCCAAGCCCGACCTGACCGTGTCCAGCCTCGTAGAACTCGTCGCCGCGCTGACCGGCGCGCCGGCCGACATCACCTGAACGACCAGCAACCCTTCCAAAGGTGGATCATGCACAAGCTCTTTCTGACGATCGCCGGCGCGGCATGTCTGATCAGCGGCGCGGCCCAGGCCCAATCCAGCGATGCGGTGCTCGACCGCATCAGGCAGAAGAACACCATCACGATCGGCTACCGCGAGGCGTCCATCCCGTTCTCCTATCTCGATGACGCCCGCCGGCCGGTCGGATATTCGATCGCCATCTGCATGAAGGTCGTTGAGGCGGTGAAGCTGAAGCTCGACCGGCCGAACCTCACGGTGAATTTCGTTGCGGTCAATCCGCAGAACCGCATCCCGCTGGTCGCCAACGGCACCGTCGACATCGAATGCGGATCGACGGTCAACACCATCGCGCGGCAATCGCAGGTCGACTTCAGCGCCACCCCGTTCATCTCGACCACGCGCCTGCTGGTGAAGGCCGGATCCGGCATCCGCGAGGTCGAGGACCTCGACGGCAAGGCCGTCGCGCTGCCGATCAACACCACGCCCGAGCGGCTGATCAAGGCGCTGATCGAGGCCGCCAAGCTGAATGTCAGGATTGTTCCGGTCCGGGATAATTCCGAGGGCTTCCTGGCGTTGTCGACCGGCCGCGCGGACGCCTTTTCGACCGACGACATCCTGCTGTTCGGCCTGCGCGCCGCGACCGCCAATCCTGCCGACTACGCGGTGGTCGGCCGGCCGCTGTCCTTCGACCCCTATGGCATGATGATCCAGAAGAACAGCACGGTCTTCCTCACCCTGGTGAACGCAACCATTGCCCGGATGACGCGCTCGGGCGAACTGCAGGCGCTCTACGACACCTGGTTTACACGGCTGTCCGTGCCGCTTTCGCCCGACCTCGCCGCCGCCTTCAAGCTCCAGGCCATTCCTGAGTGAGAGGCCAAGCTTCGGAGGAGCCACAGCCATGAACTATGCCTGGAACTGGTCGATCCTGATCGAGCCGCCTTATCTTGGATGGCTCGCCTCCGGGCTGGGGCTGACGCTGGTCATCTCGCTTGCCGCCTGGCTGTTCGCGCTCCTGGCCGGCACGCTTGTCGGCTTGGCCGGGACATTGCCTGGCCTGGCCGCGCGCGCCGCGGCCAGGCTCTATGTCGGGCTGTTCCGCAACGTGCCGCTGCTGCTCCAGCTATTCCTCTGGTTCTTCGTCGTGCCAGAGCTGTTGCCCGCTCGTTGGGGCTTCTGGCTGAAACGCGAATTGCCCTATCCGGAATTCTGGACCGCCATCGTCGCGCTCGGGCTGTTCACGTCGGCGCGCGTCGCAGTGCAGGTCGGCTCGGGAATAGCCGCCGTGCCGCGTGGCCAGACAATGGCCGCCCTGGCGGGCGGAATGAGCCTTTGCGCGGCCTATCGCTTCGTGCTGCTGCCGCAGGCCTTCCGGCTGGTGTTGCCGCCGATGACCTCGGACTTCCTGACGGTGTTCAAGAACTCGGCGCTCGCCCTGACGATCGGCGTGTTCGAACTGACCGCGCAAAGCCGCCAGATCGAGAGCTACACCTTCCAGGGCTTCGAGGCTTTCACCGCCGCCACCGTCGTCTATCTCGTCATCGCGCTCGCGGTGACCGGCGTCATGCGCGGCATCGAGCGGCGCACGGCTCTGCCCGGCGGCATGGGACAAGGATGATGGCGGAAGCTTCCTTCGACCTCGCCGTCATCGCGAGAGCCCTGCCCTTCCTGCTCGAGGGGCTTGCGCTCAGCCTGATCCTGACCGGCGTCGCCATGATCGGCGGCATCGTTCTCGGCCTCGGTCTCGCCATCGTCCGCTTGTCGGGGCGGCCCATGCTGGCGGCCCTTGCCGCGGCCTATGTCAACGGCTTCCGGGCTATCCCTCTCGTCCTGGTTCTCTTCTGGTTCTATTTCCTCGTGCCGCTCCTGCTGGGTCAGGCGGTCGGCGCGCTGCACGCCGCCCTCATCGCCTTCGTGCTGTTCGAAGCGGCCTATTATTCCGAGATCATCCGGGCCGGCATCCAGGGCATCCGCCGCGGCCAGTGGCATGCCGCCTTGGCCTCCGGGCTCGGCTATGCCCAGACGCTGCGCTTCGTGATCCTGCCGCAGGCCTTCAGGACCATGCTGCCCTTGATGATCACCCAGGCGGTCGTGCTGTTCCAGGATACCTCGCTCGTCTACGTCATATCGCTCAGGGACCTCATGACCTCGGCGAGCATCGTTGCAAACCGGGACAACCGGCTGATCGAAATCTACGTCTTCGTGGCGGTCATCTACTTCCTGATCTGTGCCACGGGGGCGTTCTGGGCCGGCAGGCTGCGGCAAGGGAGGACGGAATGAACCACCTGCAAACAGGCCCGAGCTCGGCGTCGGCGCCGCTTGAAGCCGCCGGCTGGTCGCTTCAAGGCACGCGCGACCCGATGATCGTCATGACCGGCCTCTGCAAGAGCTATGGGGCGATCGAGATTCTCAGAGGTTGCGATCTCACCGTCGAACGCGGCGAGGTCGTCGTCATCTGCGGCCCGTCCGGATCCGGCAAGAGCACCTTGATCAAATGCATCAACGGCCTCGAACCCTTCGGTCGCGGCTCACTGATAGTCGACGGCATGGATATCGGCGCGCGGCGCGCCGATTTGACCGGCTTGCGCGCCCGCATCGGCATGGTGTTCCAGCATTTCGAGCTCTACCCGCATCTCACGGTCATGGAGAACATCTGCCTCGCGCCACTGCGCGTGCTGAAGCGCCCGCGCGACCAGGCCGAAGCCAAGGCCGAGGCGCTGCTCGCCCGCGTCGGACTGCCCGACAAGGCCAAAGCTTACCCGGCCGAGCTTTCCGGCGGCCAGCAGCAGCGCATCGCCATTGCCCGCGCGCTCGCGATGGATCCGGTCGCCATGCTGTTCGACGAACCAACATCGGCTCTCGATCCGGAAATGATCGGCGAAGTGCTCGGCGTCATGCAGGAACTGGCCCAGGACGGCATGACCATGGCCGTGGTCACCCACGAAATGGGCTTCGCCCGCCGTGCCGCCGATCGCGTCGTCTTCATGGACCAGGGTGTGATCGTCGAAGTGGCTCCAACCGAAGCGTTTTTCGCCGCCCCAAAGTCCGAGCGCGCCCGCCTTTTCCTGTCCCGCATCCTGTCGCATTGAGGCTGGCACCATGACCTTGCGACCACCGGTCGTGGCCGATGTCGCCGACGCGCTGGCCCAGCTCGCCGGCGTGGCGATCCGCACGCCCCTGCTGCGCTCGGACGAACTCGATGCGCTGAGCGGCGGCAAGGTCTTCATCAAATGCGAAAATCTGCAGCGCTCCGGCGCCTTCAAATTCCGCGGAGCCTATAACTGCCTGTCGCGCCTCGACCGCGCGGCATTTCCAGGTGGCGTCGTCGCCTATTCGACCGGCAATCACGGGCTGGCGGTCGCGGGGGTCAGCCGCATGCTCGGCCTTGCCTGCACCATCGTCATGCCCTTCGATGCGCCGTCGGTGAAGATTGCGCGGGCCAGGGCCCACGGCGCCGATATCGTGCTCTACGACCGGCACAGGCAACGGCGAGAGGATATCGCGGCAAGCATCGCCGAGCGCAGCGCGGTCGCCGTGGTTGCTCCAGGCGACAATCCCTTCGTTATCGCCGGCCAGGGCACCGCCATGGCCGAGGCGCTGCAGGATCTCGCCTTGGCCGGCATCGCGGTCGATGTCGCCATGGTGCCCTGTGGCGGTGGCGGGCTCGCCGCCGGCACCTGTCTTGCCGTCGAAGCCCTGGGGTTCCAGACCGAGGTCTGGGCAGCCGAACCGGCTGGCTTTGACGATACCAGGCGATCGCTCGCTTCGGGCAAGCGGGAATGCAATGCAACGGTCGACGGCTCGATCTGCGACGCCCTGCTCGCCCCGACGCCCGCCGCCCTGCCCTTTGCCGTCAACAAAGATCGGTTGGCCAGGGTTGAGGTCGCCGATGACGACGAGGTGCTCGATGCCATGCGCTTCGCCTATCAAGAGCTCAGGATCGTGCTCGAACCGGGTGGCGCCGTCGGCCTCGCGGCCTTGCTGGCGCGGCCCGGGGCGTTGCGGGGTCGAACCGTCGTCGTCGTCGCGTCCGGCGGCAATGTCGATACGGCGGTCTTCATGCGGGCGCTGGCGCGACAGCCGATCGGTGGCGCCGCGGCGTGACGCAGCTTGCGAGCCGGCGGCGCTTGCGTGATGACTGACACTCCCGATGCCACATGCGGCAGGAGCGATGCCATGGCGGTCACGCTGCACGGCTACCACTACAGCGTCTATCTCAGGATCGCCCGGATGGTGCTGGCCGAGAAGGGAGTGGCTTATGACCGCGTGGAGGTGAACCCCTTCGCCCAGGACATGCCCGAGAGCTACCTGAAGCTCCATCCGTTCCGCCGGGTGCCGACCCTCGTCGATGATGGCTTCGTGCTCTACGAGACCGGGGCGATTACCCGCTATATCGACGACGCCTTTGCCGGGCCGGCCTTGCAGCCGCTCGCCGCGCGCGAGCGGGCGCGCATGGCGCAGATCATCTCGATGATCGATTCCTACGGCTATATTCCCCTGGTCCGCCAGGTGTTCGCGCAACGCGTGTTCGGTCCCCGCCTCGGACGAAGCACCGACGAAGACCTGATCCGCACGGGCATCGATGGCGCGTCGCGTTTTTTGACCGCGCTCGAAGATTTGGCCGCGCGCGAAAGGAGGGCTGACGGCGGCGGCCCGCTGGCCGGTGGCGCCGTGTCGCTCGCCGATCTGCATCTGGCGCCGATGGTCGCCTATTTCACCGCAGCCCCTGAAGGCCATTCGCTGATGCGGAACTATCCGAGGCTCTCGGCCTGGTGGGCCTTCATGCGGAACCGGCCAGGCCTGAGCGACACCGATCCGGGCCTGCCCGGCTGACCAGGCTGATCCAATGCGGCCTTCATGGCGGCCTTCATGGCGGCCTCGCACTGAAACGATGACGGGCTTCGATCGGAGCGACCATGGCGCCCCGGCATCGTCCTGCCGGGGCGCCGTGCGGGTCAGAACCTGACGTTGAAATTGGCCTTGGCGGTCTGGTCGATGAGGCCGGAGCCGAACTGGCCACCATAGGTGAAGCCGAGGGTGGCGGCCGGCGTCAGATTGAAGTCCAGGCCCGCCTCGACGACCGCAGCGTTCCGGGCGATCGGCACGCCGGTGATGCCGAAGGGCGTGCCGCCGGCAAAGGCCAGGCGCGCCGCCGGCACGGTGTCGCCGAAGGCATGACGCCAGCCGAGCGTGCCGCGCGCCCTCGCGCTGACCGAGCCGAGCATGAAGCCGGTCGCACCGTGCAGGCCGAGCGTGGTGAAGGTGAGACCGCTGGCGGCGCCGGAACTGACGAGCGCGACGGCGTCCGGCTTCTCCGCGAAGGCGGCCGTCGACAGGCTCACATAGGCCAGATTGGCGAAAGGCTCGATGGCAAGGATGCCGATCGGCGTCTGTGCCAGCGTGATGCCATAGCCCAGTTCGCCGAAGACCTGCGCGGAGCCTGCCTTGTAGCCACCCTTCAGGTTGTCGACGAGGCCGGGAAGGGCGACGGAACGGCTGGTTGCGATGTCGTGCCACGTATAGGCCGCGCCCGCACGCAGCGCGAGCTGCCCCCACTGCGTGCCGCCATAAAGGCCGGCGTGGTAATTGTCGCTCGATCCCGCCGCTCCGCGCTCCCTGACCGCAAAGTCGGTGCGGCTATAGCCGGCGACGATGCCGAGCCGCCAGATGTCGAGAACGGAGCCGTCGGCGCCGATCAGGAAACCGCCGGTCGAGCGGTTCAGCCGGGCGGCATTGCCATCGCCGCTCCAGCGTCCCCAGGAGCCAAAGGCCTGGCCCCAGACGGCGAAACGCTCGGTGCTGGCGGCAGCCGACACCGGGCCGTCGGCCGCATAGACGGCGACCGGCGCACGGGTCGCGCCGGCCGCGCCGAAGGCAGCGCGCAAGCGGTTGATCGCCGCCTCGCGCAGGAACCGGCTGTCCTCGACCAGCGCGGTCCTGGCCGAGGCATGGATCTCGCCGGAGAGCTGGTCGAAGGCGGCACGCGCCGCGTCCGCGCGCGTCAGTTGCACCAGCGCATCATAGAGCACATGGCCTCGGCCCAACGCCTCGGCGGCGGTTGCCGCCACGGCCTGGTTGCGGGTGGCGCCGACCGACGCAAACGAGGCCTGATTGCGGGCGAGGTCGAGATAGACGTTGTTGGTGTCGTAGCTCAGGCCGAGGCTAATGAAGAGGCCGGCCTGGCCGAAGCTCGCAAAGGTACCGGTCACCCCGCCCGCGGCGGTCAGGATGGTGTAGCGCGTGCCCGGCAGATAGGTGCCCGGCGCCTTGACGACATCAACGGTGCCGCCGGACAGCACCGCGGTGCCGTCAGCCACGATCCGGTCGCCCTGCCCCGCCGGGTTGATCTCGACCTGGTAGCGCGAGCCGGCGGCGAAACCGACATGGCCTGAAACATTCAGCGTGCCCAGGGAATTGCCCGGCGCCACCGTGCCGCCGGCCTTGACCGTCAGCCCCCCGACCGTGCCGGAGCCGCCGAGCACGCCGCCCGAGGCGAGGCTGAGCGTTCCGCCGAGCGCGCCGTTGACGACAAGCTTGCCGCCCGAGACCGTCGTCTGGCCGGCAAAGCCGGAGCTGTCGCCGGTCAGGATCGTCGTGCCGGCGCGCTGCTCGATGGTGCCATGGCCCGACACCTTCGGCGCGAAGACATAGGCGCCGTCGGTGTGGTTGAAATTGAGCGTGCCGGTGCCGTTGCCGAACCGCAGTTCGGCCGCGGCGAGCGTGCCCGCCGCGACCGCCGGCGAACCGGCGACCGCGCCGATGTTGACGGTACCGGTGCCGGCTGCGTAGCTGGCGAGGGTGACGATGCCCGATCCGCCCGTGCCGACCGAAACCTTGCCGCCCTCCGCGATGGTCAGCACGCCGGCGCCGAAAACGCCGAGGTCGATCGCGCTGGCGCTCCAGGTCGAGCCCGCGCCATGCACGGTCACCGTGCCGGTCACGTCGTTGTCGTAGCCGATTGAACCCTTGCCGCTGGCGACAGCGCCGCCGTTGCCGACGGCCAGCGTGCTGGTGCCGGACCAGCCGACCACCAGTTCGCCACTGTTGGTCCAGGTCGAGCCGGCACCGGTGACCGTCACCGCGCCAGTGGATCCGGTGTAGAGGCCGAGGCTGCCCATGGTGTTGGCGACGGTCGCGCCGCCGGAAATGGTCAAGGCGCCAGACCCCAGGATACCGACGATGAGCTCGCCGGCGTTGGTCCAGGTCGAACCGGCGCCGGTGACCGTCGCCGTTCCCGCGGACCCGTCGTAGAAGCCCAGAAGGCCGTCGCTGCTGGAAACCCTGCCTCCGCCCGCGATGGTCATGGAGCCGCTGCCGGAATTGCCGATCGTGAGCTGGCGGGAGATCGTCCATGTCGGTGAGGTCGCGCCGAGGGGATCGACGTCGCCAGAAGTGCTCACGCTCTGCCCGGCGGCCTGACCGAGCCCGCCCAGGCCCAAGGCCAGGACCGAGCAGCCGACGAAGACCGCCCGCCGCAGGCGGCCCGGCGATGGCGCCGACCGATCGCCCGGATCACCGTGCAGCCCACCGGCGCGCAATATCCATGGCCCGGCCGCCTCGTGGCGCCCAGCCGTCTGCCCTGTCATGTTCATGCCCATTCATGCCCCCGGAAGCAGCGCCTGGCCCGCTTCCATTCCTTACCCGCAATGGCCGATCCGCCGTCGCGCCGGCGGAATGATTTCAATTCCCTGGGGGACCACACCCATCGGAGCCGGATCCTTTGCCGGCGACCACGACCCGGCCTTTCCGGTCCCCGTCGGCGAGTCTTGATCCCTTGAAAGTGATGACGAGAAGCATGACGATGTGTCAAATTCATCGAAGTCAAAATTTAATGAGCACAACGCATCATGCTGACATTGCGGCACATTGAGATCGTCGGCGCTTTGGCGCAGCACCGCCACTTCGGCCGCGCGGCCGAGGCCCTGGGCATCACCCAATCCGCCCTGACGCGCGCGCTTCAGGCGCTCGAGACCGATCTCGGCGTCAGGCTGTTCGACCGGGGTACGGGCATTCCGGAACCGACAATGTTCGGCCGGATCGTGCTGGAATGGGGCCAGCCGGTCGTGCGCAGCATGGACAATCTCACACGCGAGATCCGCCTGGCCAGGGGGCTCGAGATCGGTGAGGTAACGGTCAGCGCGGGCACCTTTCCGTCGGAGCTCTGGGTACCTCGGACGCTGGGGCGGCTGGCCATGGAATTTCCGAATGTTCGCTGCCGCATGCGTTCCTGCGAGAGCCGCCGTGCGGTGAAGGACGTTCTGAACGGCAGCTCGGATATCGCGGTTGCCGACCTCGTCGAAGTGCGCGGGCTCGATGAGCTCGCGTTCGACCGACTGGTCACCGTCAAGGTCGCCTTGTTCTGCCGGCCGGGACATCCGCTGCTCAAGCACCGGGTGATCAAGGAGATAGATCTCGCAGACTTTCCCTTGGCCGGCCCCCGGCCCTCACACTACGCGTCGGAGGTCATGGACAATGCCGGCGAGAACCGCGCATTGACCGTGCCGAAGTCCGGCGGCTTCGTTCCACGGCTCTGGGTTGAGAGCTTCACGGCGATGCGTCAGGTCGTGAGTGCCAGCGATGCGATCAGTTGGGCACCGGTTCCGCTGCTCGATCCCTTTTGGAAGGCGGGCGAATTGGCCCCTCTGGTGATGCGGCCCGCGCCAATCGACGTCGAATTCGGCCTCATCTACCCACGTTATCGAACCCCCACCCCCGCCGTAATGGCGTTCATCAAGATCATCCGAGCGATAGCCGGCAACAAACCGGTGCCACCAGCGACGGCGTAAATCTGAGGCGGCGTGCGGCGGTAGCTGTCGGCGACCGCAAGGCCTGAACCTCCCGCCATGACGAGGCCGATCGTTATTCGCCTCGCCCTCGAACCCTTTCCGTCATGCCGCGTTCTACCCCTGATAAGCGCAAAAACGCGCCGAAACCGGGAGACGATCTTGACACGCAACTCACTCACGAAAATGACGATCCTCAGTCTTGTTCTGGCGCCCAGCATGGCGTTCGCGCAGACCCAGGTGCCGGAACCGAGGCCGGGTATTCCTCCGGGCGTCGGCACGGGCGCAGCGACCGGCGCTGTCGGCGGCGCGATCGTCGGCGGCCCGGTGGGTGCGGTGGTCGGCGGCGTCGCTGGCGCCGTGGTCGGCGGCATCGCCGAGGCATCTCAGCCGCAATTCCGCACCTATGTGACCGAACGGCGCCATCCGTCCTATCGCTACTCGAGCGACGTGGTCATCGGCGGCGAACTGCCGAGCGCCGGCGTGACCTATTATGAGGTGCCCCGCCAATATGGCGAGACCCGGTATCGCTACACGGTGGTCAACAACCGAACCGTGCTGGTCGACCCGCAGACGCGCCGGATCGTCCAGGTCTTCGACTAATATTTCTTCGACTAATATTTCTTCGACTAATATCTCTTCGACTAATACCCTGACGGAACCGGCCTCCGGCGCCATCCGACAAAGATCCGTCTATCGGGATGTCGTGGAGATCAATTAAGACTGTCCCGGCGCCGTCCAGCGGCGCCGGGATAAGGATTCTCCGATGCAGAACATCGCGATTTCGGTTCTGACCATTTGCGGCATTGACGAACTGGCCAAGCACAGCAGCCGTTCCGTGACCCATGTCCTGTCGGTGCTCGACCCGGAATGGCCGGAACTCGAGGCCTTCCAGACCTTCGGCGCCCATCATCGCACCGTGCTGCAATTTCACGACATCATCGACGCCAGGCCGGGCATGGTCATGCCCGAACCGGAGCATGTCGCGCAGATCCTGCGCTTCGGGTCGGAGCTCGCCGGCTCCAAGGCCGGCCGTACCGAGGGGCACCTGCTGGTGCATTGCCATATGGGCGTGTCGCGCTCGACCGCCGCGATGCTGACACTGCTGGCGCAAGCCAACCCGGACGAACCCGAGGACGGGCTGTTCGAGCGCCTGCGCGAGATCCGGCCGCAGGCCTGGCCCAATTCCGTGATGATCGGTTTCGCCGACGAGGCTCTGCAAAGGAACGGCCGACTGACGTCGGCGCTCGGCCGGCACTACGCTCACCAGCTCAAGCATGATCCGCGGTTCGTCGACTGGATGACCCAGCTCAAGCGCGATCGCGAACTGGCCATGGCCGGGGCATAGCTGACGACAGGTTCGAGCCACCCTGCCCTGCCGCCAACGCAGCCATGGACCGGCGCGGGACGCGCCGGGCGCCGGTTATGATGCCGCCGACCCCTTCCGTGACTTTGTTTTGACGCGAAGGTTCGCCGACGCGTCGCCCGGCAGGGCATCGCCGGGATAAAGACTGAGGTTGAGCCGATAGGGCTCCCCTCCTTCGGTCTCGGCGGCCTCGAACCGGGCAGCCAGTTTGGCAAGTTCCGCCTTGAACTCGGCCACCGCCTCGGGCGCGATGCGCGCGGCGACGACCGAGACATGGACCGTGCGCGTCTCGTCATCGGGCAAGGCGGCGATCGCCGCCGCCAGATCGCTGCGCGCGAAGGCCAGAACCACCCGGTGCGGTGCCTTCAGTTGGTCGGTCTCCGGCGCCACGTCGAAGCTCGACGCGGTGATCCGGTAATATTTCTCGACCGTTCGTCCGATATCGCGCGTTCCTGCGGTCTCGACCAAGCCGGCCGCCAGCAGAATGCGCATGTGCCGCGTCAGGTTGGCCGGGTGCACACCCATCCGCGCGGCAATCTGGCTCAAGGTCGCGGGCTCGCTCCCCAGCTTCTCCAGCATCGCCATACGTGTGGCATGCATGAAGGCCGAGATCTCGCCTGGCGTCGTCAAGGTTCGATGCCGCAGCGTCACCATAATTCGCACATCACTTTAGCATATTTGCTAACGATAGCATATTTGCCATCGTTGGTTTCGGTGGGGCTTCCACGCCATGCCGCCAACTTAGAAAATTACGGAGATCATGGATATGTCGCGAAACTATTTTCGCGCACCTTGCGACGCGCCCTCCCTGCGCGACGCGGCCGTCGCTCTTGTCCTGCTGGTGCTGTGCCTCCTGGCGCTCGTTCTGGCAGTCGAATGCGCCGCGACCGCTCCGCTCTCGGGCATGCCTGCCGCCAAGGGTCCCGCGGTCCTCATGCAGGCCGGGGCGACCACACCACGGCCCGAGACGACGCGCAGCGAGCTCGCGGACGCCCTGGCCCGGGCCAAGCAAGGCTGGCGCGCCGACCCCCAGATCGGCGCCGCTGCCTATGCGCAACGGCTGTTCCAGAGCGGCGACTTCTGGTCGGCCTGGCGCGTTGCCCAGCCGCTGGCAGAGGCCTGGGAAGTCTCGACGGACGCACTCAGGCTGGCGGGCAAGCTCGCCTATATGCTCGGGCACTACGACATGGCGGAGCGCTATTTGAAGACGCTGATCGACAGCCTTGGACCGGCCGCGACGATCCAGGAGACGAGCTATCTCATCCTGACCTACTACCAACAAAACAGATTCGACCGGATCAGCGCGCTGACGATCCCGCCGGCGATCGAACGTCCGCACCTGACCTTCATCCGATCCTTCAGGGAAAAGCCGTATCAACTCGATTGGGCCGGCCCGGAGCGGCTTTCCGCCGTTCCTCTCATCGCAGCCGACCCGCTGCCGGTCTTCCGCATCGAGATCAACGGCAAGGCCGTGACCGTCGGCCTCGACACGGGCGCCGACACGCTGATCCTCGACGCCGACCTGGCCGCGACGCTTGGCATCGGACCCGTCGTCGCTCTCGGAGGATCCCATGCCGGCGGCCTCGACACCCAGCCGAGCATGGGCCGGATCGAGAGCCTCAAGCTCGGCGGCGTGACGATCAGGCACGTGCCGGTCCTGGTTCTTCCGATGCAGCGGTTCATCGTCGTCCAGCAGGACAGCCAGATCGTCCTCGACGGCATTGTCGGCACCGCCCTCTTGCGCCAGTTCGTCCCGACCCTCGATTTCTTCAACAACCGGCTCGTGTTCCGCGCCCGCGGAGCCGAAGGCATAAGGGATGCCCGCGCCGGCCTGATCCGAGGGATCGTGGCCGAGATCCCCTTCGCCCTCGATTCGACCCATGTCATGCTGGCGCGCGGGCGCATCAATGGCAGCGAGGAACTCACCTTCTTCATGGATTCGGGCCGGGTTCCCGGCCGCGACAGTCATGTCGTCACCGCGCCAATCCAGACCTTGCGTCATCTGGCCATTGCGGAGCCGGATCGGGCCGCCGCCGCGGAGGCCGGCAGTGCACCGCCGGCTTCCGGCAGCTTCCGAATGAGTTCGGTCCAGCTCGGTCCTCTCGTCCAGAACGACGTGAGCGGCGAATATGGCGCCCGCCGGCCGGAAATCTATTGGCGCGGCGGCTACATCCTCGATGGAACCATCTGCCATGGCTTCATGCGGAAATACGGCTCGTGGACGATCGATTTCGACAACATGACCTATATTGTCGGCCGCTGAGGCCGACACGACGGATTGTAGCGTGGTGACGACATGCCGACGGCGGCACGGCGCCGGTCAGTCGACGGCGATCATCACGTCGGAGGCCTTGACCACGGCATAGGCGTCCTGGCCGACCACCAGCTTCAGCTCGTCGACCGCCTCGTTGGTGATCGAGGAGGTGACGATGGTGCCGCCGATATCGAGGCGGACATGGGCCGTCGTCGCGCCCTTCTTGATGTCCACGACCTTGCCCTTGAGTAGGTTTCTGGCGCTGAGTTTCATGAGGTGTTTCCGATCGGGGGGAAAAGGCGGCAGGGAGACCGAGCTCCCCGCCGTCGGAGCGTCATCAGGCGGCCGCGTAGCCGACCGTGCCCTTGATCTCAAGGAATTCCTCGAGGCCGAAACCGGCATATTCGCGGCCATTGCCGGACTGCTTGTAACCACCGAAGGGCGCACCGGCGTCCCAGGCGGGATAGTTGATATAGACATTGCCGCTGCGCATCTTGGCGGCGATCTTGCGCGCCCGGTCGACCGAGCCGGACTGGACATAGGAGGCCAGGCCATAGGGCGTGTCATTGGCCCGGGCGACGACCTCTTCCTCGGTCTTGTAGGGCAGGATCGACAGCACCGGCCCGAAGATTTCCTCACGTGCGATGGTCATGTCGTCGGTGACGTTGGCGAAGACCGTCGGGCGGACATAGTAGCCGCGGTTCAGGCCCTCGGGGCGGCCCGGACCGCCGGTGACGAGTTCGGCGCCTTCCTTGATCCCGGCCTCGATCAGCCGCTGGATCTTGTTGTACTGCACCTCGCTGACCACGGGCCCGAGCCAGGTCTCTTCCGAGGCCGGCGCGCCGACCTTCAGCGGTTCGGCCGTCGCCCGGGCGATCGCCACGGCTTCGGCATGCTTGTCGGCCGGTACGAACATGCGGGTCGGCGCGTTGCACGACTGGCCCGAGTTGCGCATGCAGCCTTCGACGCCCAGCTTGACCGCCCGGTTCAGGTCGGCATCCGAGAGGATGATATTGGCCGACTTGCCGCCAAGCTCCTGATGCACGCGCTTGACCGTGTCGGCCGCCGCCTTGGCGACCAGGATGCCGGCCCGGGTCGAGCCGGTGAACGACACCATATCGACGCCGGGATGGCGCGAAATCGCCTCGCCGACCGTCGGGCCATCGCCATTGACCAGGTTGAACACGCCCTTGGGGATGCCGGCCGCGTGCACGACCTCGGCGAAGATGAGGGCGTTGAGCGGCGCGATCTCGCTGGGCTTGAGCACCATGGTGCAGCCGGCGGCGAGTGCCGGCGCGACCTTGCACATGATCTGGTTGAGCGGCCAGTTCCACGGCGTGATCATGCCGACGACGCCGATGGCCTCCTTGGCGATCAGCGTGGTGCCGCGCAGTTGCTCGAATTCGAAGGTCTCGAGCGTCTCGATCATCTTGGCCAGATGCGAGCTGCCCATGGCAGCCTGGGCGGTGTGGGCGAGCTTCTTCGGTGCGCCCATCTCGCGCGACAACGTGTCGGCGATATCGGCATAACGGGTCTTGTAGACCTCGAGCAGACGGCGCATCAGCGCCAGGCGCTCTTCACGCGAAGTGGCGGAGAAGGCCGGAAAAGCGGCGCGCGCGGCGGCAACCGCCTTGTCGACATCGGCCGCAGTGCCGAGCGCGATGGTGGCGATCGCCTCTTCGGTCGACGGATCGATCACCTCGAGCGTAGCGCTGCCGCTCGGCTGGACCCACTCGCCATTGATGTAGAATTCCCGTTCGTGTGCCATGACGCGTGTCTCCCCAAAATGACTTTCAAGACTGATTTTCGACAGATTCAGAATTCCGCCGGGCGCGATCATAGCGATGACGAAGACGCGTGCCAGAGGGGTCAGGATCCGGGTCCAAGTTGACGTGAACGCAGGCCGCATTCGGCGGCGACGGCGCCAGCGCAAGGCTCAAGACCTCACTCCTGGCTCGCTGCATCGAGAACCAGACGCTGAAGCCGTAGGGCGCGATCTCGCAGGTGGTCAGGATCCGGCCTTCGATCTCCATGGACCATGCCTCATGCGCTATAGCCAATAGTGCATAACGATAGGCGACGCCCGCGCCGATGTCACGGTCCTGGCGGAGGGATATTCCAAGGTCGGGTGGCAGCCATTCACCGAGCGGCCGGCTGTCACCGGGCCGGCACGCCGACGACCGATCCCTCATGAAATCAATGCGCCATGAAGGTCGGAACCGTCATCGTTTGCATGATCGTCCTGGTCGTCCCGCCCAGTACGAACTCACGGAAGCGGGAATGGCCATAGCCGCCCATGATCAGAAGGTCGGCCCCGACGTCGGTTGCGTGCGACAGGAGCGTATTGGCCACGTTCCCGGCCACCACCAGCTTGCGCAACTCGACATTGATCCCATGCCGGGAGAGATGGCTCACGATGTCGAAGCCTGGAATCTCGGGCCGCTCCTGGCGTCCGGCGAGCACGGTCACGACCTGGACCCGCTTGGCACTCGTCAGCAGCGGCACGGCGTCACCGACCGACCGCGCCGCAACCTGGCTGCCATCCCAGGCGACCAGCACGGTGCCGAAGGCCGGCCCGTCCCGCTGAATATAGGGTACCATCAGCACGGGCCGTCCCGAACCGAACAGCACGATCTCGGCGAGATCATTGCTCGCGGCGGGCGCGGCCGGATCGGCCTGCTCGATGACCACCATGTCGAAATGACCGGCGAGCCTGGCCAGCCCCCTGTCCGGGTCGCGCGGCTCGGTGGTCATCACCAAGGTTTCGCAGGCGACGCCGGCCAGTTGTGCCGCCGCGGCGAAATTGCCCAGCGCCTTCTCCGCCTCCTGGCGAAGCTGTTCACGTGCCTGCCGGAAGATATCGGAGGGAATTTCCCAGCCGCCATAACGCGCCGCCTGCGGTTCGGGAATCACGCAGGCCGCGGTCGCATGGGCCTTCAGCGCGGCTGCGAGTGCCAGCGCATAAGGTTCGACGGGGCTCGGTTCCCGGTCGATCAGAACCAGAATGTCGCGCATCCCCATGATCGTTCTCCTGCCTGCCGGGCGCGAGCTGGCCTCTCGGATGGCGGGCCTCGGCCGGCTCGCGGCGGCGCACGGTGCGCCGCCGCCTCAGCGAAACGCCCTCACGCCGCCGCCGGTTCCAGCCGGCAACCTCGGTGCCGATCCATTCGGCGCCCTTGCGCCGCCAACCCGAGCAAGGACGGGCGGCAAAGATCGGCGCGAACGGACATGGGCGCCGCCGCATCGGGCCTCGACCAAAGCCAAACCGATGCAGCAAGATGCGGACAGCGATGCGCGAAAATCCATGGCCCGGCGGCGGCTGTCCGTGCTTCCTGGCCGCCATTGCCGATGGAGCCGCGTCTTGTCCAAGTCCCCGATCCTGCTGGCCTGCAATTTTCCCGAACGGCTGACCAGGCTGTTGCGGGAGCGCTACGACGTCCATGGGCCAATGGAGCGTTCGGCGGCTGATGCCGTGCCGCCCGGCGGCCATGACGCCCGCGCGCTGCTCACCATGGGTACGATGAAGACCGATCGGGCGCTGCTGGACGTCCTGCCGAAGCTCGGCCTCGTCTCCTATTTCGGCACCGGTTACGAGGGGATCGACCTCGGCGACGCGGCGGCGCGCCGCCTCAGCGTCACCCACAGCCCCGGGGCCAATGCCTCCAGCGTCGCCGATTTCGCCATGGGCCTGGTGATCGCCTCGGCGCGCCAGATCCTGGCGGCCGACCGCTTCGTCCGGGACGGCCGCTGGCGCGGCAATGCCGCCGAGCGCATGCCCTCGGTGCCCGGCCTGACCGGCGCCAGGCTCGGCATCTATGGCTATGGCGCCATCGGCAGCAAGGTGGCGGCCCGCGCCGCGGCCTTCGAGATGGAGATTGCCTATCACAGCCGGACCGAACACCGGGACATCGGCCATGCCTACAAGCCGAGCCTGATAGCGCTGGCCGAATGGGCCGACATCCTGGTCGTCTCGGTCCGTGCCGACGCCTCCAACCGTCATGCGGTCAATCGCGCGGTGCTGGCGGCGCTCGGGCCCAAGGGCCATCTGATCAATATCTCGCGCGGCATGGCGGTCGACACCGCGGCGCTGATCGAAGCGCTGGAGAATGGCACCATTGCGGGTGCCGGCCTGGATGTCTTCGAGAACGAGCCCGAGGTGCCGGCGCGGCTCATCGCCTCGCCCCGGGTTGTGCTCACCCCCCATATCGCGTCGGCCAGCATTTCCGCCCGCGAGGCCCAGGAAGACATGATCCTGGCCAATCTCGATGCCTTTTTCGCCGGGCGTCCGGTGGTCAATCCCGTGCCCGGTTCGGGCTGAACGCCCGATTCAGCGGGTGAAGGCCGCGACCAGCGTGCGGATCAGCTCTTCCGGACGGCCCCGCACCGGGTCGAACCATTCAAGCGACCAGTTGAGCGCGCCGAGAATGGCAAGCCGGGCGACTTCCGCGTCGATGCCCGGCGCCAGGGCTTTCGCCGCGGCCGCCTCGTCGAGCAACCGGCGCCAGATCGCCTCGTAATCGCGACGGGCCTGGCTCAGCTGGGCCTTCAGGCTCGGCGGGACATAGGGAAAGCAGCGGATATGGGCCGAGGTATAGTCGCTCTCGACCAGCAGGGTTTCCAGATGGGCCGAGATGGCGGCCTCAATGCGTGCCTTCATGGGCGCGCCCGGCCCGAGCGCGGCGACGGCCGAGGCCACCGCCTCGTGGACGCGCTCGACGCCGATCCGCAGCACGTCCGCCGCCAGCTCCTCCTTCGAGGCGAAATGATAATAGAGGCTGCCGGCCTTCATGCCGACCTGGGCGCCAATGTCGCGCAGCGAGGTCTCGGTATAGCCGCGGGCGCGGAACAGGCTCGCCGCAACGTCGAGGATCTGCTGGCGCGACACTTCGGCCCGCTTCGGCGGCCGGTCCTCGGCGGCCGACGGACGCGTGCGCAGGCCTCGCGTGCGCGGACTTCGCGTGATTGTCTCCGCCATGTTGCCTCCTTCTCGCGCCACGGCCCCTCCTATTCCGCGGCGACGCTTGCTGTCGAGAGGCCCGGCCAGCGGGCGAGCAGGGCGTCGCGGCGGGCTGCCGCCTGCCTTTCGGCCTGAGCCTTGACGTGGCCGAAGCCCCGGATCGACAGCGGCAGGGTCGCGATCTCCAGCGCCAGCGGGTGATTGGCTGATGTCAGTTCCGGCAACAGCCGGGTGCGAACCAGCGCTTCGTAGTCTTCGATCAGCCGACGCTCCATCCGCCGCTCGGCGGTGCGGCCGAACGGATCGGCGAAGCTGCCGCGCAGGCCCTTCAGCCGCGCCAGCAGCTTGAAGGCTGGAATCATCCACGACCCGAAACGCATCTTGCGCGGCTCGCCGGTGACCGGATCCAGCCGGGCAAAGAGCGGCGGCGCCAGGTGGAAGGCGACGCGGCCGCCGTCGAACTCGCGGGCCAGCCGGTCGAGGAAGCCGGTTTCGACATGCAGCCGGGCCACCTCATATTCGTCCTTATAGGCGAGCAGCTTGTGGAAGCTCTTCGCCACCGCTTCGGCAAGCGCCGTCGATCCCGGCGCCACCCGGGCCTCGGCCGCCGCCGTCATGATGACCAGCGCGCGGAAACGCGCGGCCAGCGCCTCGTCCTGGTAGGCGACGAGCGCGCTGGCCCGGATCTCGACGAGCCTATCGAGATCGGTTGCGACCACGGCCTCACCGCCGCGCGGCAGCCGGGCCTCGACGGCGATGCGGTCGAAACCGAGCGCCCTGCCCCAGGCGAAAGCCGCCTTGTTCATCACGACCGCCGCGCCGTTGAGCTCGATCGCCTGCAGGATCGCCGCTTCGGTGACCGGCACCCGGCCCTTCTGCCAGGCAAGGCCGAGCGCCATCATGTTGGCGCCGACGGCATCGCCGAGCAGGTGGGTGGCGAGCATCGAGAGATCGGCGAAAACAACCTCGCCACGCGCGGCAAGCCGCCGCTTCATCAGTTGATCGGGAAAGACCAGGTCCGGCCTGGCGGTGAAGTCGCCGGTCATGACGACATGGTCGTTGACGATGGCGAGCGCGCCCTCGGCGATGAGCGGCAGGACCTCGGGGCTCGAGGCCACAGCCAGATCGCAGCCGATCAGCGTTTCGGCCTCGCCGCGCGCCAGCCGCACCGGACCGGTGGCGATGGGTCCGGCAATCCGGATATGGGTGGTCACCTCGCCGCCCTTCTGGGCCAGGCCGATCTGGTCCATCACGGAGACACCGCGGCCGTCGAGATGGGCGGCCATGCCAATGATCGCGCCAATGGTGACGATGCCGGTGCCGCCGATACCGCCGACGACAAGGCGCGCCGGACGGTCGAGATCGATGGCCGGCGCCGGCACCTCCGGCGGTTTCGCGGTCGCGGCCTCGGGTTTTCTGGGCAAACCGCCTTCGACGGTAACGAAGCTCGGGCAGAAGCCCTCGACGCAGGTGGCATCCTGGTTGCAGCTCGTCTGGTCGATCCGCCGCTTGCGGCCGAATTCGGTTTCCAGCGGCACGATCGAGACGCAGTTCGACTTCTTGCCGCAGTCGCCGCAGCCCTCGCAGACCGCTTCGTTGATAACGACGCGCCGGCCGGCGTCGGGCATCAGCCCACGCTTGCGGCGGCGGCGCTTCTCGGCGGCGCAGACCTGGTCGTAGATCAGCACCGAGATGCCTTTGACCTCGCGCAATTCGCGCTGGACGGCCTCCAACCGGTCGCGCGGATCGATGGTGACCCCCGTGGGCATGGCCGCGCCGCGGTGGCGTTCCGGCTCCTCGGCGACGATGCGGATCTGGCCGACGCCTTCAGCGCTCAGCTGGTGGGCGATCTGCGCCACGCTGAAACCGCCCTCGGCCGTCTGGCCGCCGGTCATGGCAACCGCATCGTTGTAAAGCAGCTTGTAGGTGATGGTGACGCCGGCCGCGATCGCCGCGCGGATCGCCAGCAGGCCCGAATGGGCATAGGTGCCGTCGCCGAGATTGACGAAGACATGCGGCGTCTCGGTGAACGGCGCCTGGCCGATCCAGCTCGCGCCCTCGCCGCCCATCTGGGTGAAGGTCGACG
Source organism: Phreatobacter stygius (assembly GCF_005144885.1). Classification (NCBI taxonomy): domain Bacteria; kingdom Pseudomonadati; phylum Pseudomonadota; class Alphaproteobacteria; order Hyphomicrobiales; family Phreatobacteraceae; genus Phreatobacter; species Phreatobacter stygius. Next base: position 5,146,279 of record NZ_CP039690.1, on the reverse strand, counting down.
TGTCGCGGTCCATCCATTGCGCCATGTAATGGCAGCCGATGCCGGCAAGCGCCCGGCTGCCTTCCGGTACCACGGTCGAGCGATTGTGCGGGCAGCCCGAGCAGAAAAAAGGCAGCCGCCTGGCCAGGGCCGGCTCGGCCGCCGCCGGTGCCGCGCCGAGCTTCGCCATGCCGGGCGCGATCGTTTCCGCAATGGTTCCGGCATCGCCGAGCCCAGCCAGCCGGCCGCCGATGACGCGCGCCAGGTGATCGGCGGTGAAGGCGGCCCGCGGCGACAGCAGCGGCTTTCCGGCATGGTCGATCTTGCCGGCAAGCCGCGGCCTCTGGCCGGCTTCGAGCGTCAGCAGCGTGCGGGCGACCTGGTCCTCGACCAAGGGCCGCTTCTCTTCGATGACCAGCACCTCGTCGGCGCCGGCCGCGACCTCGCGGACGAAATCCGGGTCGAGCGGCCAGGGCATGCCGATGGCGGCGAGGCCGACGCCGAGATCGGCGAGACGCGCGAGATCCAGGCCGAGAAGACCAAGCGCCTGTTCGACGTCGAGGCGCGACTTTCCGACCGCCAGGATGGTCAGCCGGCGGCGGTCGGGTCCGGGATCGGCCAGCACGCGGTTGAGGCCATTGGCCCGACCGAAAGCGATGGCTGCCGGCAATCTCAAGTCGAACAGCCGGCGCTCCTGCTCGAGTGGCGAGTCCGGCCAGCGGATCGACACGTCGGACGGCAATCCATCTGGTGTGACGATGACGGGCGTGACCTCGGCGAGATCGATGGCGGCGGCCGAATCCATGGTGTCGGCCAGTGCCTTCATGCCGACCCACAGGCCGGTCGCCCTCGACATGGCGAGGCCGACCAGGCCGAAGCGCAGGACCTCGGCGACATTGGCCGGATGCAAGACGGGAATCGAGGCGTCGAGAAAGGCATAGTCGGATTGCGAGGGCAGGCTCGCCGACTTGCAGGCATGGTCGTCGCCGGCGATCGCCAGCACGCCGCCCGATGGCGCGGTGCCGGCGGCATTGGCATGTTTCAGGACGTCGCCGGAGCGGTCGACGCCCGGGCTCTTGGCGTACCAGATGGCGAAGACGCCATCGTGTTTGGCGCCTGGCGACAGGCCGATCTGCTGGCTGCCCCAGACGCTGGTGGCGGCCAGGTCCTCGTTGAGGCCGGGCTGGAAAACCACGTCCTCTTTCGCCAGATGGCGCTTGGCGGCCCAAAGCTCTCGGTCATAGGTGCCGAGCGGCGAGCCGCGATAGCCCGAGATGAAACCGGCAGTGTTCAATCCGGCGGCCCGGTCAAGCCGTCGCTGGACCAGCGGCAGGCGCACCAGGGCCTGCACCCCGGTCAGGTAGATGCGGCCTTCATCGGCGGTGTATTTGTCGTCGAGCGTGACGAGGCGGGTGGCTGCGGGTCCATCCATGGCGATGATCCCTCACAAACGCTTGGCGACTTCTTCGAGCATGACCTCGGTGGCGCCACCGCCGATCGCCTGGACCCGGGCATCGCGTGCCATCCGTTCGATGGCGCTTTCGCGCATGAACCCCATGCCGCCGTGGAACTGCACGCAGTCATACATCACGGCGTTGACCAGCTCGCCGCAATAGGCCTTGAGCATGGAGACCTCGCGGGTGACGTCCTCCCCCCTCGCGTCGCGCCAGGCGGCGGAATAGACGAGCTGGCGGCCCGCCTCGACCTCGGCCGCGCGCATGGCGAGCCGTTGGCGGATCGCCTGCTTGTCCCAGAGCGGCTGGCCGAAGGCCTTGCGCGTCTTGACATAGGCAATCGTCATGTCGAGGGCGGCCTGGGCCTCGCCCATCGCCATGGCGCCAATGACGATGCGCTCGTTCTGGAAGTTCTTCATGATGGCGTAGAAGCCCCGCCCCTCGTCGCCGAGCACCGCGTCATGGGGCACCAGGCAATCCTCGAAGACGAGTTCGGCCGTATCGGACGAGCGCCAGCCGTGTTTGTCGAGCGCCCGGCCGACACGGAAGCCCGGCGTGCCCTTTTCGACCAGGAACATGGTGACCGCCTTGGAACCGCCGCCGACATTGCCGGTCTTGGCCGCGACGCAATAGAGATCGCCATGGACACCGTTGGTGATGAACATCTTGGCGCCGTTGAGCACGTAACCGTCCGCCGTGCGGCGTGCCGTGGTGCGAATGCCCTTCACGTCGGAACCGGCATCGGGCTCGGTGACGGCGACCGCACAGATGGTCTCGCCGGCGATGATCCGGCCCATCCAGTTGTCCTGCTGGTGCCGGCTGCCGGCATTAAAGACATGGACCGAGGCCATGTCGGTATGGACAAGCGCGGTGATCGCCACGCCGGAAAAGGTCGAGCGGCCGAGTTCCTCGGCCAGCACCACGCTGCCGCGGGTGTCCAGGCCTGAGCCGCCGAGCGCCTCGGGATAGCGAATGCCGAAAAAGCCGAGCGCCCCCATGCGCCGCAAGACCTCGCGCGGCACGAAGCCCTGGGCTTCCCAGGCCTCGCCATGCGGCTTGATCTCCTCGTCGACGAAACGACGCACCTGCTCACGCAGCATGTCGTGCTCTTCCTCGAAGAAGGGTGAGGACCGGCCGATCGTGGTGGCAGCACCGGTCGGGCGCACATTGATGGTCATGAAACGATCCCTGTCTTGCCGGCGCCGGTCGCGACGCTTGACGGCGACCGCGAAGGCGACTTACTAATCTAACATACGTTAGGTAGATTGATCGCGAAGTCAACAGAGGCGAGATGATGGCAGCGGACGCCGGTTCCGAATTCCCCGCGCTGATCGAGGCGTTGCGTGGCCACCGGCGCGCGGCCCTTGGCGGTGGCGGCGAGGCGCTGGTCCGGCGCCACCGTGAGCGCGGCAAGATCCTGGCGCGCGACCGCATCGACTTGCTGCTCGACCCGGCAAGCCCGTTCCTGGAACTGTCGCCACTGGCCGCCCACGGCCTCTATGGCGGCGAACTGCCGGCGGCCGGCATCATCACCGGCATCGGCATCGTCCACGACACGCCGGTGATGGTCATCGCCAACGACGCGACGGTGAAGGGCGGCTCGTTCTTCGCCGAGACGGTGCGCAAACACTTGCGCGCGCAAGAGATCGCCTGTGACCATCGCCTGCCTTGCCTCTACCTGGTCGATTGCGGCGGCGCCTATCTGCCCGAGCAGGACCGGGTCTTCCCTGACCGCGACCATTTCGGCGGCACCTTCTTCAACCAGTGCCGCATGTCGGCTTCAGGCATTCCGCAGATTTCGGCGGTGTTCGGCGGCTGCACCGCCGGCGGCGCCTATATCCCGGCTCTGTCAGACGAGGTGGTGATGGTGCGCGGCACCGGCCGCATCCATCTCGGCGGCCCGCCGATCGTCAAGGCGGCAATCAACGAGATCGTCGACGGCGAGACGCTTGGCGGCGCCGACATGCACGCCACCGTTTCCGGCGTCACCGACCATGTCGCGGCAACCGAGACCGAGGCGATCGGACGCTTGCGCGAGATCGTGCTTGGCTTCGGCGCGCTGCGCCTGGTCAGCCCGCCGCCCTTCGCCCCGGCGCCGCCGCTGGCCGATCCGGGCGAGCTGACCGCGATCGTGCCGGTGGATCTGAAGAAACCCTATGACGTGCGCGACGTGATCACCCGGCTGGTCGATGGAAGCGCCTTCCAGGAGTTCAAGCCGGCCTACGGCGCCTCGCTGGTCACCGGCTTTGCCCGCATCCACGGCTATCCCGTCGGTATCATCGCCAATAGCGGCGTATTGTTCGCCGAAGCCTCGGTCAAGGGCGCCCATTTCATCGAGCTCTGTGACCAGCGGCAGATTCCGCTGATCTTCCTGCAGAACATCACCGGCTTCATGGTCGGCACCGAGGCCGAGCGCGGCGGCATCGCCAAACATTCGGCCAAGCTCGTCTATGCCGTCTCCAATGCCCGGGTGCCGAAATATACCGTGATCATCGGCGGCTCCTATGGCGCCGGCAATTACGGCATGTGCGGCCGCGGTTTCCAGCCGCGCTTCCTGTTCGCCTGGCCGAATGCCCGGATCGCCACGATGAGCCCGGAGGTCGCGGCGACCGTGGTGACGGAACTGCGCCGGCAGAGCCTGAAGGGCGCCGGCGACGAGGCTGGCATCACCGAACTCGACCGGCGCACGCGTGCCCAGTTCGAGGAACAGAGCGACCCCTATTACGCCACCGCGCGGCTCTGGGACGACGGCATCATCGAGCCCGGCCAGACCCGCGACGTCCTCGGCCTTTGCCTGTCGCTCAGCGCCGGCGAGCCTAGGGATACCTCCCCCCGCCCGGTCTATCGGATGTGAGTGCACTCATGTTTCGCTCTCTTCTCATCGCCAACCGGGGCGAGATCGCGGTCCGGATCGTCCGCACCGCGCGCCGCATGGGTATTCGCACCATCGCGGTCTATTCGGAGGCCGACGCCGAGGCGCTGCATGTGCGTCTTGCCGATGCCGCCGTGCCGATCGGGCCGGCGCCGGCGCGCGACAGCTATCTGCGCGCCGACCGCATCATCGAGGCCGCACGCCTGGCCGGCGCCGAGGCCATCCATCCGGGCTACGGTTTTCTCTCGGAAAAGATCGAGCTGCCGACGCTTTGCGCCGAACATGGCATCGCCTGGGTCGGCCCGCACGCCAAAGCCATCGCCGCCATGGGCTCGAAGATCGAAGCAAAACGCCTGGCGGCCAAGGCCGGCGTGCCGGTCGTGCCGGGTTATGACGGTGAGGACCAGAACCCCGGGCGGCTCGAAGCCGAGGCACTGCGCACCGGCCTGCCTGTCATGATCAAGGCTTCCGCCGGCGGCGGCGGCAAAGGCATGCGGGCCGTCGCTTCGGCGGAAGCCCTGGCCGAAGCGCTGGGCTCGGCCCGGCGCGAGGCGGAAGCCGCCTTTGGCGACGGCCGCCTCCTGATCGAAAAGCTGATCACCCGGCCGCGCCATGTCGAGGTGCAGGTCATCGGCGACAAGCACGGCAACCTCGTCCACCTCTACGAGCGCGACTGTTCGGTCCAGCGCAACAACCAGAAGCTCCTGGAAGAAGCCCCCGCGCCACACCTTTCCGATGCGACACGGGCCGCCCTGCATCGCCATGCCGTCAGGCTCGCGAGCGCCATTGGCTATGACTCGACCGGCACCATGGAGTTCATCGTCGACGCCGCAACGGAAGAGGTCTTCTTCCTGGAAATGAACACCCGCCTGCAGGTGGAACATACCGTCACCGAGGCGATCACCGGGCTCGACCTGGTGGAATGGCAATTGCGCGTCGCGGCCGGCGAAAGGCTCGGGTTCGCCCAGGGCGACATCATGATGACCGGCCATGCGATCCAGGCGCGTCTCACCGCCGAACGCGCCGACGAGGGTTTTCGCCCCGATGCCGGGCGCATCGCGCTCTGGTCGCCGCCATCCGATATCCGGGTCGATTCCGGTGTCGAAACCGGCACCATCATCGGGCTCAGCTATGACAGCCTGCTCGCCAAGCTGATCGTATCGGGTGCCGACCGGCCGCAAGCGCTGCAACGGCTCGCAGCAGCGCTCGACGATTTGACCGTGCTCGGCCCCGCCACGAACCGGGCATTCCTCGCGGACGCCGTGCGAACCGAGGCTTTTGCCGAAGGCCGTGCCACCACCCGGCTGATCGCCGAGACCTGGCCGGATGGCTGGACGCGCGACGCGGCCGATCTCGTGCTCGCCCGACGGCTCGCGGCGCTCGCCATGTGGATGGCAGGTCGGGCCGGGGAACGCCGCTCACCCTGGTCGAACCTCCAAGGCTTTCGCCTGCTGGCGGCCGGCGCCACGCCCTTCTCGGTTTCGGCCGATGGCACGACGGCCCTGGTGACGGTCACCGGTGATGGCAGGCACTTCACGCTGGCCGATGCCGACGGCACGACAACGGTCGAAGCATCCTGCGATCGAGAGGTGCTGACCGCGGTGACCGACGGCGCCGCCATCGCCTGCCGCTTCGCCATCGATGGCCGGCATGTGGCCATCCGCGCCCGTTCGGTCGAGGCGGCATTCCGGGTGCTACCGGCTTCGGAGGCAGCACTACTGGCGGGTGCTGGCGCAAGCGTGGCGGGCGGCGCCAATATCATCGCGCCCATGCCGGGCCTGATCGCCGAGATCCGGGTCGCCGTGGGCGATGAGGTCGCGGCCGGCCAGACGCTGGCCGTGCTCGAATCCATGAAGCTGTTCACGGATCTCAAGAGCGCCTGCGACGGCCGGGTCGAACGCATCGCCGCCGAGCCCGGCAAGACAGTCAGCGCCGGCGCGTTGATCGTCGCCGTCAAGCCGGCCGAAACGCCCGCGCCCTAGGGAGAAAAGCCATGCCGGGACTGTGGTTCGAAGACTTTTCGGTCGGCCAGACCTTCGACCATCCGATCACCCGCTCGGTGACCGAGATGGACAACATGCTGTTCTCCAACATGACGCTGAACCCGCAGCCGCTGCACATCGACGCGCATTTCGCCGCGGGCACCGAATTCGGCAAGCCGCTGGTCAATTCGCTGTTCACGCTTGGCCTGATGATCGGCATTTCCGTGCATGACACGACGCTGCGCACGACGGTGGCCAATCTCGGCATGACCGATGTGAACTTCCCGGCTCCGGTGTTCCAGGGCGACAGCATCCGCGTGGTGACCACGGTGGAGGCGGTCCGGCCGAGCGGCTCGCGCCCGCAGGCCGGCCTCGTCACCTTCCGCCACAGGGCCTTCAACCAGGACGACAAGGAAGTGGCCAACTGCACCCGTATCGCGCTGATGCACCGGCGGCCGCAGGAGGCAGGCGCCTGAGCCAGCCCCAGAACGGGCACCGAACCACACACGGCCCGCCGCATGCGTCCGGCGCGGGCCGACGGCAAAACGGGACGCACGGGAGGATAAGAGACCATGCCCAAGACCATCACGACGACACCCCTCACCCGCCGCAACGCCGCGGTCCTGTCACTCGCCGCGACCGCCGCCGTCGTCGCGTCACCGGCCGTCGCCCAATCCCAGCCGCAACTGCGCTGGCGCATGGTGACCAGCTATCCGAAAAGCCTCGACACGCTCGACGGCGGCTGCCGGATGCTCGCCAAGATCGTCTCGGACCTGACCGACGGCCGCTTCGACATCCAGGTCTTCGCCGCCGGCGAAGTGGTGCCGGCGCTGGCCGTGCTCGACGCCGTGCAGAACGGCACGGTCGAGATGGGCCATACCGCGAGCTATTATTACGTCGGCAAGGAACCGTCGCTCGCCTTCGACACCTGCCTGCCCTTCGGTCTCAATGCCCGCCAGCAGAATGCCTGGATGACCCATGGCGGCGGCGCGGCGCTGATGCAGGAACTGTTCGCGCCCTACAACATCAAGGTGTTCCCGGCCGGCAATACCGGCGCCCAGATGGCCGGCTGGTTCCGCAAGGAGATCGCCACGGTGGAGGACCTGCGCGGCCTGAAGTTCCGCACCGGCGGCCTGGTCGGCCAGATCCTGACCAAGCTCGGCGTGGTGCCGCAGCAGATCGCGGCCGGCGACATCTATCCGGCACTGGAGCGCGGCACGATCGACGCCGCCGAATGGGTCGGCCCGCATGACGACGAGCGCCTGGGCCTGCAGAAAGTGGCCCGCTATTATTACGCGCCCGGCTGGGCCGAAGGGTCCGCCCAGGTCTCGCTTTATGTCGGGCAGAGTCGGTTCGACGGGCTGCCGCCGGCCTATAAGTCAGCCGTCGAACAGGCATCCGCCGCGGTCAACACGTGGATGCTGGGCAAATATGACAATGACAACCCGGCCGCGCTGCGCCGGCTCGTCGCCTCGGGCGCGCAGATCCGGCTCTATTCGCGCGAGGTCCTGACCGCCGCCTTCGACGCTTCCGAGCAGCTCTATGCCGAACTCAGCGCCAAGGACCCGAAGTTCAAGAAGATCTTCGACGCCTGGAACGCCTATCGACGCGAGGAATCGCTGTGGTTCCGCGTCAACGAGCTGCAATTCGACAGCTATATGGCGTTCCGCCTGGGACGCCCGGGCTGACGGTGCGACCCGCGACGGCTCCGGAGATCGACAGCTCGCCCGCCAGGGCGAGCCGTTGCCCCGTCTGGGGCGACGGCAGGGCGTCCGGTCGGCGCGTCAGCGCTTGTCCTGCCGCTTGCGCGGCTTGGCCGGCGGCTTCGCCGGCACGCCCGACCGCGTCATCTCGGCCACCGCCGCGTCGCGAGCGTTGAACACGGTCTTGGTGATCAAGGCCGCGGCCGCGTCGGCATCACCCGATCGCACCGCCTGGAGCACGGCGCCCATCTCGTCGATGCTGGTCCGCAGCCGTCCCGGCACGGCCATGGCCTTGACCCGGAGCCAGCTGATGCGCGCATCGAGATGCGCCAGCATGTCGCCAGCGGTGCCATGCCCGGCGACCGCAAGCAGGTGGTCGTTGAACCGGTGCACCAGCAGAACGATCCGCGGCACGTCTTCCGCACCGGCGGCCCGTGTCATCTCGGCAAAGATCGCCTCCAGCGTGGCGATATCGGCAAGCCCGGCCCTCTCGGTGAAACGCCTGATGACCAGGCTCTCCAGCATCGCGCGGATCTCGTAGATCTCGCTCGCCTGTTCCGGCGTCAGCGTCACCACGGTCGGCCCACGGCGCGGCTCGACGGTCACCAGCCGTTCGGCCTCGAGCCGGCGAATCACTTCGCGCACCGAGGCCCGGCTGATGCCCATGGCGTCGCAGAGCTCGCGTTCGATCAGCCGCGTGCCGGGCTGGATCCGGCCCGAGATGATGGCATCCCAGACCTGCTCGAACGCCCGGTCGCGGACGAGCACGGGCGGCCCCAGAGCTTCGAGCGTGCTGGCGATCATGCGACGGCTTCCTCCATTGTCCTGCGAACCACGCGAGCGCCGCCATATCAAGACGGCACTGCTCAAAGATTGCCCAGCCCTTGCCAAAACAACGATCGTCCCATGTCGCGGTTCGGCTTGACAGGCTGAAGCCGCCGATTAGCATCTTGTCAGACAAGATGACAGGCTGACAAAAGCCGCCGCTAGAAAAAGACCATCTCCGAACGGCTGTGCAGGACTCGACTTTGGGGGGTCGGCATCCGATCGCGCCTTGCCGCCGCGCTTTGCGGCGACCGATGCCCGTCCGAGTCCACCAGGGACCGCGCCGGCGATGCCGCGCCGCCCGAATGCCAGGAGATGCCCATGTCACAAGCAGCCGCGGCCCTGCCGGATGTCGCCACGACAGCCGATTTCGAGCGCATTCGCAGACGGGCGATCCTGTCCTGCGCCATCGGCAATTTCGTCGAACTGTTCGACTTCCTGATCTTCGGCCTGTTCGCCGCCCAGATCGCCGCGAACTTCTTTCCCGGCGGCGATCCGGTGATCTCGCTCCTGTCGGCCTTCGCGACCTATGGCGTCGGCTTCGTCATGCGCCCGGTCGGCGCCATCGTCATCGGCGCCTATGGCGATCGCAAGGGCCGCAAGGCCGCGCTGATCCTGACGGTCGGCATGATGGCCGGCGCCACCGCGCTCACCGGCCTCATTCCCTCCTATGCCTCGATCGGCATCTGGGCGCCGATCCTGCTGGTGATCTGCCGGCTGATCCAGGGTTTCTCGACCGGTGGCGAATGGGGCGGAGCCGCGGCCTTCCTGGTCGAATATGCGCCGCCCGGCAAGCGCGGCCTGATCGGCAGCATGCAGCAGTTCAGCGTCGGCATGGCGCTGATCGCCGGAACGCTCACCGCGGCGATCCTCAACTCGGTGCTCGACAAAGAAGCCATGATCGCCTGGGGCTGGCGCATCCCGTTCATTCTCGGCTTCGTGCTGGCGCCGATCGGCCTCTATCTCCGCTCGCGGGTGTCGGAAACGCCCGCCTTCAACAAGGCCGTCACCCAGAACACCGTCGCCTCCTCGCCGCTCCGCGACGCGCTGACCATCTATCGCCTGCCGGTTCTCGCCGCCTTCGGTATTTCGGTGGTCGGCACCGTCGGCAACTACACCTTCAACATCTTCATGCCGAGCTTCGCGGCGACCCAGCTCGGCATTCCCGCCGGTTCGGCCTATTACGCCTCGGCGGTAGCGGCGGTCGTGCTCACCGTGCTGACGCCGGTCGCCGGCTGGCTGTCCGACCAGGTCGGGCGCAAGCCGGTGCTTCTGGTCTCCGCCATTGGTTACGGGCTGCTGTCCTACCCGCTGTTCCAGTACCTGGTGGGCACACCGACCGCGACGGGCCTGATGATCACCCAATGCATCTCGGCAGCACTGCTCGGCTTCTATGCCGGTCCGCTCTGCGCGGTGCTGGCCGAACTGTTCCCGACCAAGGTGCGGTTCACCGCGCTATCGATCGGCTACAGCATGGCGGTGACCATTTTCGGCGGCTTCGCGCCCTTCGTCGCGACCTTCCTGATCCGCGAAACCGGCAGCCCGCTGTCGCCGGCGCTGTTCGTCATCCTCGCGGCGGTCATCAGCACCGTCACGCTTCTTCTCATCAAGGACCCGACCAATGCTCCGCTCGACTAATGCCGCGGGTGCCGGGATGGGCGCGCCGCCCATCCCGGTCGTCTGCGATTCCGTCACGATCGAGATCGTGCGCGGCGCCATCCGGGCGACCCAGGCCGAGATGGAGGCGCTGCTCGAGCGCACCGCCATCTCCGCCTTCATCCGGGAGAAGAAGGACTTCTACACCGGGCTGTTCGATGCCGACGGCGTCATGGCCGTCGGATCGAACGTGCCGATCTTCGGCGACATGACCAGTCCGGTGTTCCGCGACTTCCCGCCGGACACCATGCGCGAAGGTGACCTCTACTGGTACAATGACTGCTACGGCTCGCGCGGCGCGGTCTCGCATTCGAACGACCAGGTGCTGCTCGCCCCGGTGTTCCACCAGGGCCGCCGCTGCGCCTTCGTGATGTGCTGGGCACATTTCGCCGATATCGGCGGCTTGCGCGCCGGCTCGATCAGCCCCGACACGACAGATATCTTCCAGGAGGGCATCATGATCCCTCCGACCAAGCTGATCGATGCCGGGCGGACCAACGAGGCGGCGCTGGCGATCTTCCATCGCAACTCGCGCTTCCCGAGCCAGAGCCTCGGCGACATGCGCGCGCTGATGGCGAGCAATGCGCTCGGCGTCCGGCGCGTCGAGGAGATCGTCGCCCGGTTCGGTGCCGATGTCGTCGCCGACGCGCTGCGCCAATTGCTGGCGCGCACCCGCCGGCTGGTTCGCGCCAAGCTCGCCGAGACCTTTGCCTACGGCACCCATCACTTCACCGATGCCATCGATGCCGACGGCCACGGCCACGGCCCGTTCCGGATCCGCTTTGCGCTGACCCGCGAGCCGGCTGCCGATGGCGAGGACCGGTTCATCTTCGATGCCACCGCAAGCGACGACCAGGCGGTCGGCCCGGTCAATTTCCTGATGAACCCGGGCGTTCCCGGCATGGCGCTGGGGCTCTATTATCTCGGCGGCGATCCGAGCCAGGTCTGCAATGCCGGCGGACCGCAGGCGATCGACGAGGTTCGCCTGCGCGAAGGCTCGCTGCTCTGGCCACGCTTCCCGGCGCCGCTCGGCATGCGCGGCCTGACCATGATGCGGGTGCTGGCGGCGCTGAACGGCCTGATCAATGTCGCCGGCGGCGGCGCGCCGGCGGCCCATTCGGCCTATGTCATTGCCTTGATGCGCGGCACCTACCGGACATCGGAAGGCACGCTGGAGCCGTTCCTGCTGGCCGACGGCATTGGCGTCGGTTATGGCGCACGCCCGACCGCCGACGGCATCGACGCGGTCTATTTCGTCGCCCAGGAGAATTACCCGGTCGAGTTCCTGGAGGCGGGTTATCCGGTGCGCCTGCGCGCCTATGGCATCGTGGCGGATTCGGGCGGTGCCGGACGTTATCGCGGTGGCTGCGGCATCGTCAGGGAATATGAGGTGCTGGCCGAGCAGGCGGTGCTGGCGGTGCGCATCGACAGCGTCAAGAATCCACCCTGGGGCATGGCTGGCGGCATGTCGGGCGGCGTCGGCCGCGCGGTGGTAAACCCGGGCACCCTCGACGAACGCCGGTTCGAGCCGCTGTCCGACGGCAATCCGCTGACGCGCGGCGACATCCTGCGCATCGAAACCGGCGGCGGCGGCGGCCATGGCCATCCGTTCGACCGTCCGGCTGCCGATGTCCTGGAAGACGTGCTCGGCGGTTTCGTCAGCGCCGATGCGGCCCGGCGGCTCTATGGCGTCGTGACCGACGGCCGCGCCGTCGACGAGGCCGCCACCCGAACCCTGCGTGCCGACCGCCCGGCGGTCCGCTCCTTCCATCGCAATGAGTATGTCGATGCCATCATCTGAGGCCGGTCTCGCCGTCGCCGTCGATATCGGCGGCACCTTCACCGACATTGCCTTGCATGACCCGGTCAGCGGCAAGGTCTGGCGCGCCAAGACGCCGAGCGTGCCTAGCGATCCGTCGCAGGCCTTCATGACCGGCGTCGGCCTGGCGCTGGCCGAAGCCGGCAAGGCTGCGCCATCCCTGGAACGCGTGCTGCACGGCACCACGGTCGCCACCAACATGATCCTGGAGGGCAAGGGCGCCAGGTCCGCCCTGGTCACGACATCAGGCTTCCGCCATGTCCTGGCCATTGGCCGCCAGGACATCCCGCGCCGGGCCAATCTTTATGCCTGGGTGAAGCCGGAACGGCCGGTGCCGGCCTCCCGCGTGTTCGAGGTCAAGGAGCGCATCGGCCCCGGCGGCGTTGTCATGGAACCGCTGGACGAGGCGAGCGCGCGCGCCGCGGCCGACGAGTGCCGCGCGCTGGATGTCGCGGCGGTGGCGATCTGCCTGCTACACTCCTTCGCCAATCCAGCCCATGAAGAACGCGTCGCGGAAATCTTCCGGGAATGCCTGCCCGGCGTCGCGGTGACCACATCGGTCGATATCCTGCCGGTGGTGCGCGAATATGAGCGGTCGCTGGCAACCGTGCTCAATGCGGCGGTGATGCCGGGGGTCTCGACCTACCTGTCGCGGCTCGAACAGCGGCTCGATCAGGCCGGCATCGCCGCGCCCCTGCTCCTGATGCAGTCGAATGGCGGCGTCGCCGGCGGCGCGACGATCCGGCGCGCGCCCGCGCTGACCGCCCTTTCCGGCCCGGCGGCAGGCGTCGTCGGCGCCCGCGACGTGGCGGCGGCCTCGGGCATCCGCGATATCATCACCGTCGACATCGGCGGCACCAGCGCCGACATCTGCCTGATCAAGGACGGCAAGATCAGCCTCACCCAGCATGGCCATGTCGGCGAATGGCCGCTGCCCCTGCCCATGGTCGACATGGTCACCATCGGTGCCGGCGGCGGCTCGATCGCGCGGGTCGCCGACGGCACGCTCGCCGTCGGCCCGCAAAGCGCCGGCGCCGACCCGGGCCCCGCCGCTTATGGCCGCGGCGGCCGGATGGCAACCGTTACGGATGCCCATGTCGTGCTCGGCCATCTGCCGGCCGAATTGCTCGGCGGCCGGATGGCGCTGGATGCCGCCGCCGCCCGCGCCGTCATCACCGATTGCGTCGCAGCCCCGCTCGGCCTCACGCCGGAGGCGGCGGCGCGCGGCGTGCTCGCCATCATCGACAACCACATGGTCGGCGCGCTGCGCGTCGTCTCGGTCGAGCGTGGTCACGACCCGCGGGATTTCACCCTGTTGCCTTTCGGCGGCGCCGGGCCGTTGCACGGCTGCGCGCTCGCCGAACTGCTCGGCGTCAGCCGCGTCCTGGTGCCGCCGGCGCCGGGCGTGCTGTGTGCCGACGGCCTGCTCGCCGCCGACCTCAAGGCTGATTTCAGCCGCACCTTGCCCAAGGCCGGGGCGATTGACGTGACTGCCGCCGAGGCGATCTTCGCAGAACTCGAAGACCGGGCCGCGCTCTGGCTGGAGGCCGAAGGCGTCGCCGTCGACGCCCGGTCGCGATCGCGGGTCGCGCTGATGCGCTATCACGGCCAGGGCGGCGAGGTCACCGTGGCCTGGTGCGGAACGGCTGAGCGCACCGAAAGCGCCTTCGCCGCAGCGCATGAGAGCCTCTACGGTTTCATCCTGGAGGCGCCGGTCGAGCTCGTCACCCTGAGGGTCGAGGCAACCGGCCGGATGCCGCCACCGCCGCGCGCGCAACTCGCCGCTGGTTCCGGCAAGGTGCGAAGCGGCTCGCTGACCGTGCATTTCGCGTCCGGCGCGCGGGACGTGCCGCTGCTCGATCGTGCCGCCTTCGGCGCCGGCGACCGCTTCGCCGGGCCGGCCATCATCAGCCAGCTCGACGCGACCACCCTGGTGCCGCCAAACTGGACGGGCGAGGTTCACACGTCAGGCGCGATCCTGCTGACGGCGGCGGGCCAGGACAACTAGGCGACAGGACAGGCGACCAGCGAGATGACCGGACCCAACCCCTTGCCGGCGCCATCGGCGGCGCTGGCCAAAGTCTTCACCCATATCGCCGACAACCAGGACAGCTTCGTCCAGCGGGTCATGGACTATGTCCGGCACCCGAGCATCAGCGCCCAGAATATCGGCATCCGCGAGGTCGCGGCCTTGCTCGTCGCCATGCTGGAAAAGCTCGGCTTCGCGGCCGAGACGATCCCGACGGCCGGCCACCCCATGGTGCTCGGGCGCTGGGACAAGGCGCCGGGCGCGCCGACCGTGCTGCTCTACGGCCATTACGACGTCCAGCCGCCGGACCCGCTGGAGGCCTGGGTGAGCCCGCCATTCGAGCCGGCGATCCGCGACGGGCGGATCTATGCCCGCGGCATCGGCGACAACAAGGGGCAGCACTTCGCCCAGTTGCTCGCCATCGAATCGCACCTGGCGGTGCATGGCCGCCTGCCCTGCAACGTCATCTTCCTGCTCGAGGGCGAGGAGGAGATCGGCAGCCCGCGCATTGCCGATTTCGTCGCCGAACACCGCGACAAGCTGAAGGCCGATTTCGTCGTCACCGCCGACGGCCCGCTGCACGAATCCGGCACGCCGACGATCTGTTATGGCGTGCGCGGCATGGCCTCGTTCGAACTGCGCGTCCGCCACGCCGGCCGCGACCTGCATTCCGGCAATTTCGGCGGCGTCGCGCCGAACCCGATCTGGACCCTCGTCCACCTCCTGGGAACGATGAAGAACGCCGCCGGCGAGATCACCATTGACGGTCTCGCCGATGCGGTCATCCCGCCGACCGCCAATGAACTCGCGGCCGCCGCACGGCTGCCGCTCGACCTCGACACGGTCAAGGCCGAGCTCGGGCTCGACCGTCTGGATGTGCCGGCCGGACGCGGTTATTACGAGCGGCTGATGTTCCATCCGACCCTGACCATCAACGGCCTGCACGGCGGTTATGGCGGCCCCGGCACCAAGACCGTGCTGCCGCACGAGGCCTTCGCCAAATGCGACATCCGGCTGGTCGAGGCGATGACGCCGGCCGACGTGCTCGCCAAGGTCGCGGCCCATGTGAAGCGCCACGCGCCGGAGGTCGAATTCCTGCCCGGCAACGGCATGTTGCCCTCGAAAACACCGCTGGAATCGCCTTATGGCGAGACGATCCGGCGCGCCATCCAGATCGCGCAAGGGATCACGCCCTTGGAATATCCGGCCGTCGGCGGCAGCCTGCCCGACTATGTCTTCACCAAGACCCTCGGCATCCCGGCCTTCGTCGTGCCCTATGCCAATGCCGACGAGGCCAACCACGCGCCCAACGAAAACCTGAAGCTCGACTGCTTCGTTAACGGCATCCGCACCGGCGCGGCGTTGCTCGACCAGCTCGGGCGGCAGGAGGGCTGAGCTCGCTGGGAATGAGCGCCTAGATGAGGACGCGCGCCAACCCTCGCCCACGCCTTCGTGGGAGAGGGTGGCCGCGGCAGCGGCCGGGTGAGGGTGGCTGCGTCGGTGCTATCAGCGCATTTCCGTAGGAAATGAAGGGCGGCCCTCTGCAGACCCTCACCCGGGTCCTGACGGACCCACCCTCTCCCGCAAGCGGGAGAGGGTTTGCGCACATGCACGAAGGTTTTCCGTCCTCGCGGACGATCTCACGGCATCTCCCGCTGGCATAGTCGGCGACAACCCGGTATCCCCGCATCGCCTTGCCGCAGATGGGAGACAGTGATGACCGCTTCGACCGCGCTTTCAGCCCATTTCGGCCGCGTCGCCGCCCTGTCCAATGCCATTGGCATCCTGCAATGGGACAATGACGTGATGATGCCCAAGGGCGCCGCCGGCACCCGGGCCGAAAGCATGGCGCAGTTGCAGGTGCTGCGCCACGGCATGATGACCGACCGGCGGATCGGCGACTGGCTCGCGGCAGCCGCGGACGAGGCTGGCCTCGGTCCCTGGGAGCGCGCCAACCTGCGCGAGACCAGGCGGATCTGGACCGTCGAGACGGCGCTGCCGGCCGACCTCGTCGAGGCCTCCAGCAAGGCGATCTCGGCCTGCGAAATGCGCTGGCGCCAGGCGCGCGCCGATGCCGATTTCAAGGGCCTGCTGCCTGAACTTGCCGAGGTGCTGAAACTGCAGCGCGAGATCGGCCGCGCCAAGGGCGAAAAGCTTGGCCTGTCGCCCTATGACGCCCTGCTCAACGATTATGAGCCAGGCGGCCGCTCGGACCGCATCGACGCCCTGTTCGAGGACCTCGCTGGCTTCCTGCCCGGTTTCACCGAGGAGGTCATTGCGATCCAGGCCCGGCGGCCGGCGCCGCCCGAGCTCGACGGCCCCTTCCCGGTCGAACAGCAGCGCCAGCTCGGCCTGAAGATGATGGCGGTGCTCGGTTATGATTTCGAGCGCGGCCGGCTCGACGTGTCGACCCACCCGTTCTGCGGCGGCGCCGACAATGACGTGCGCATCACCACCCGCTACGACGAGGCCGATTTCACCCGCGCCCTGATGGGCGTGCTGCACGAGACCGGCCACGCGCTCTACGAGCAGGGCCGGCCGCAGGCTTTCATGAACCAGCCGGTCGGCCAGGCGCGCGGCATGAGCATTCACGAGAGCCAGTCGCTCCTGATGGAGATGCAGGCCTGCCGCAGCCGCGAGTTCATCCAGTTCGCCGCCCCTGTCATGCGCGAGGCCTTCGGCGGCACCGGCCCGGCCTGGGAGGCCGACAGCCTGCTCAGGCGCTATACCAAGGTGTCGCGCGGCTTCATTCGTGTCGATGCCGACGAGGTGACCTATCCCGCCCATGTCATCCTGCGCTACCGGCTGGAAAAGGCGCTGATTGCCGACCAATTGCCGCTGGCCGACCTGCCGGCGGCCTGGAACGACCAGATGCGCGAGCTCGTTGGCGTCGTGCCGCCGGATGACCGGCTCGGCTGCCTGCAGGACGTCCACTGGCCGAGTGGCGGATGGGGTTATTTCCCGACCTATACGCTCGGCGCCATGACCGCGGCGCAGATCTTCGACGCCGCCTGCCGGGCCGATCCGGAGATCCTGCCGGCCATCGGCCGCGGCGATTTCTCACCGCTGGTCGGCTGGTTGAGAGCCCATGTCCACAGTCAGGGCTCGCTCCATCAGACCGACGAGCTCTTGACCCGCGCGACCGGCCGGCCGCTCGACGCCAGCGTGTTCAAGGCCCATCTCCGGCGCCGCTACGGTCAAGCGGCGTGACGGCGGATCACCCGCCGTCATAGGCCTTTTTCAGGCCGGCAATGTCGAGCTTGACCATGCCGAGCATGGCTTGCATGACCCGCTGGGCCTTGGCCCGATCGGGATCGCCGAGCAATTGGGTGAGCACCGTCGGCACGATCTGCCAGGACACGCCATAGCGATCCCTGAGCCAGCCACACTGCTCGGTCTGGCCGCCGGCGGACAGGCCGTCCCAGAGATGATCGACCTCGGCCTGGTCGGCGCAGTCGATCTTGAACGAGATGGCGTGGGTATAGTCCATGGGCGTGCCGCCGTTGAGCGCCATGAAGCTCTGGCCGGCAAGGACGAAATCGACCACCAGAACGCTGCCGTCCTTGCCGCCGGGACTGTCGCCGACATTCTTCTGGATGTGCTTGATGCGCGAGTCCGGGACGATCGAGACGTAAAAATTCACCGCCTCTTCGGCTTCCTTGGCGAACCACAGGCAAGGTGCGATCTTGGACATCAGTCAGATCCCTCGTTTCGCGTTGAAGGGGCACCGGGCCGTAAACCGGCCCGGCGCGACGGGCATCAGGCGGCGGCCGTCTCACCCTCACCGGCGCCGACGGCCGCGGGGTCCATCCACATCACCTCCCAGATATGGCCGTCCGGATCCTCGAAACTGCGGCCATACATGAAGCCGTAGTCCTGCTGCGGGCAGGGATCGACACGGCCGCCGGCAGCTTCCGCCTGGCCGATCATCGCGTCGACCGCGTCGCGGCTATCGGCGGAAATGCAGATCAGCACCTGGTTGGTCGTCTTGGCGTCGCTGATCGGCTTGGAGGTGAACTGGCGGAACTTGTCGTGGGTCAGCAGCATGGTGTGGATGGTCTCGGAAAAGACCATGCAGGACCCGGTATCGTCGGAGAATTGCGGGTTCTTCGCGGCGCCGACGGCCTGGTAGAAAGCGGTCGCGCGCTTGAGGTCGGTGACCGGCAAATTGATGAAAATCAGCTTAGGCATGAAGGGCTCCTCTCGTTGGCTTCGATCCTAGGACGAACGGCGTGACGCGGTATCGACACGGCCCTCGAAAAAAAATGCGAGGACCGGCCAATGGCGCCCGCGCCTGTTCCGCCGGACATCCGCGCCCCACGAGGCGCGCTTGCCTTGCGATCATTGCGGGTATATACCCGTGTCATGGCTGGTGATTGCTACTGCATCCTGCTGCGAACCGCGGCCCGCAAGACCTCGGCGATCTATGACGAAGCGCTCGCCTCGCTCGGCATCAATATCGCCCAGTTCAGCATGCTCAGGCGGATCGCCCGGGCGGCGCCCGTGTCGCTGACCGAGCTCGGCCGGTTGACCGAGCTCGACCGGTCGACGGTTGGCCGCAATGCCAAGGTGCTCGAGCGAATGAACCTGGTTCGGACGGTTCCCGCCCGCGACCAGCGCGAAGCCACGCTGGTGCTGAGCGACCATGGCCAGCGCATCCTCGCCGAAGGCGCGCCGCTTTGGGATCAGGCCCAGGAGAAGATCGAATCCATGCTCGGGGCGGACGCCGCCAAGCAGCTGCGCACGCTCATCCAGGCGTTATGATTTGCCGCTCAAATACGGGTATCTACCCGTAATATCACTTAGGCCCGTGCCGCCGGGATCATTGAAAGGCTCCGCCGTGACGCATTCGAACAAGACCTCTGAATTGTCGACCCGCCTGGCCGCGGGCCTGCAGCGCAGGAACGTTCATTATGGCTGGGTCGTCATCGCCACAACCTTCCTGACCATGCTCGCAACAGCCGGCGCGATGGGCTCGGCCGGCGTGATGATCGAGCCGTTGCAGCGCGAATTCGGCTGGCAGAATGCCGATATTTCCTTCGCGCTGGCGGTTCGCCTGGTGCTGTTCGGGCTGATCGGGCCGTTCGCCGCGGCCTTCATGAACCGTTTCGGCATCAGGAACGTCGTGGTCGTCGCACTCGCGCTGATCTCGGCCGGTCTTCTCGGCTCGTTCGTCATGACCGAGGTCTGGCAACTGGTTCTCCTGTGGGGCGTGGTTGTCGGCCTCGGCACGGGAATGACCGCCCTGGTGCTCGGCGCCAGCGTCGCGACACGCTGGTTTTCCGCCCGCCGCGGACTGGTCGTCGGCATGCTGACGGCCAGCACCGCGACCGGCCAGCTGGTCTTTCTGCCGCTGCTGGCGGCCTTGACCAGCCAGATCGGCTGGCGGGCCGCGCTGGTCTTCGTCCTGGCCATGCTGATGCTGGCGCTGACGGCGGTGTTCTTCCTGATGCGCGACGCTCCAGCCGATGTCGCATTGCCGCGCTATGGCGAGGCGGCGGTGGCCGACGCGCCAGCCCGCCAGCAGGGGCTCGCCACCCTCCTGCTGTCGCCGCTGATCGCACTGCGCGACGCGGCGCGGACCTATACGTTCTGGGTGCTGTTCGCCACTTTCTTCATTTGCGGGCTCAGCACCAATGGCCTGATCCAGACCCATTGGATCACGCTTTGCGGCGATTTCGGCGTGGCGCCCGTCGGCGCCGCCGGCATGCTCGCAGTCATCGGCGTGTTCGACTTCGTCGGGACCATCCTCGCCGGCTGGCTGTCCGACCGCTACGATAACCGCTGGCTGCTGTTCTGGTTCTATGGCCTGCGAGGCCTGTCGCTGATCTACCTGCCGTTCACCGATTTCACGCTCTACGGCCTGTCGATCTTTGCCGTGTTCTACGGCCTCGACTGGGTGGCGACGGTGCCGCCGACGGTCAAGCTCGCGGCCGAGCGCTTTGGTCCCGAACGGGCAACGCTGGTCTTCGGCTGGGTCTTCGCCGGCCACCAGCTCGGCGCCGCGACGGCCGCCTTTGGCGCCGGCGCGACGCGCACCGAATTCGCCACTTATTTGCCGGCGCTTTATGTCGCCGGCGCCTTCTGCCTGGTCGCCGCCATGCTGGTCATGTCGCTGACCCACCAGGCCAAACCGGAACCGCAACCCGCGCCGGCAACCTGATCCTCCACCCCACCCCAGCAAGAAAGGCCAGAACCATGCCGCTCGTTCGCATCGAACTGATCAAGGGCAAGAGCGCCGCATTCCGCAAGACGGTCGGCGACGTCGTCTATGACGCCATGCGCGCCACCCTCAACGTGCCCGAGAACGACCGCTTCCAGCTCGTCACCGAACACGAACCGGACAATTTCATTGCCGACAGGACCTATCTCGGCATCGAGCGCTCCGACGACCTGATCATCCTTCAGGTGACGCTCAATGAGGGGCGCACGGTGGAGATGAAGAAGGCCTTCTACGAGGCCGTCGCCAATGGCCTGCATGAAAAGCTGAAGCTCCGCCGGGAGGACCTGTTCATTGGCCTGGTCGAGGTGCGCAAGGAGAACTGGTCGTTCGGCAACGGCATCGCGCAATATGCGACGGCCTGAGGATCGGGGGCCGGCGCGACGCCGGCCCGTCACGCCGTCTGGCGGCGCAGCGCCTTGACCTGCTTCCAGGCCGGCGCCAGCACATAGCCGACGACGGGAATGAGCAGCGCGCCGAGCACCAGGCCAATCGCCCCGGAGCCGGCCGCCGTGACCAGCCATTCGATGAAGCCGGCGAGCCCGGTCGGCAGGACCAGCGCGACGGCGACGGCCGCGTCATGGATGACATGGGCGATCTGCGGCAGGCCGTAGGTTTCGAGCCCGTGCACGATGATGCCGCCGCCGACCCAGATCATCGCGGCGGTGCCGACGACGCCGAGCACCTTGACGAAGACCGGCATGGCCAGAACCAGCGCACGTCCGAACGCCCGCGTGAGGCTGCCGAAGACCGATGTCGAGCCGTTCCTGGCCAGCGCGATGCCGATGTCGTCGGCCTTCACGATCAGGGCGACCGTGCCGTAGACCGCGACCGTGATCGCTATGCCGACGACCGCTAGGACCATGGCCTGGATCCAGAAGCCGCTGCCCGGGACTGCGGCCAGGGTGATCGCCATGATCTCGGCCGAGAGAATGAAATCGGTCTTGATGGCGCTCGAGACCTTCTCGTCCTCGACACTTGCCGGCGCCAGCGCCACCGTGCCGATCTCGGCCTCGTGCTGCTCGGCATGATGCGGCAGCACCGCTTCGAACACCTTTTCGGTGCCCTCATAGCAAAGGTAGGCGCCGCCGATCATCAGGAGCGGCGTGATCGCGGCGGGCGCGAAGAAGGCGAGGCCAAGCGCGGCCGGCAGCAGGAACAGAAGCTTGTTGCGCAGCGACCCCCAGGCGATCTTGCCGACGATCGGCAATTCGCGCTCGGCGGAGAAGCCGGTGACATAACGTGGCGTGACGGCGGCATCGTCGATGACCACGCCGGCCGCCTTGGCACCCGCCTTGACGGCCTGGGTCGCGACATCATCGAGCGATGCCGCCGCAACCTTGGCGATGGCTGCGACGTCGTCCAGAAGTGCGATCAGTCCGATGCTCACCTGTCGTCCTCGCGCTCGCCCGCCGCTCTCGGTTGCGGCCGGGTCGGAACTTACACGTATGCTGCAGTGCGGCACCAGGGCCGGCAGGCGCGGCAATTCGCGCTCTTGCCTCAGGCATCCTGGCCGCCGCCTAAAACGGTTTGATGACCACCAGGACCGCGATGATCATGACCGCCACCAGCGTCAGCGGTCCGGACAGGCGCAGCGGGGCGGCAAGCTCGCCACCGGCGTCGCCCGCCATGCGCCTGAGCGCGCCGCCCTGCATGCCGTGCAGGGCCGTCAGCGCGGTCACGATCACCAGCTTGGCGAGAAACCAGGGCGAGGAATACCACCCGGCCCAGACGACCATGGCGAGCCCCAACGTCCAGGCCAGCCCCATGGCCGGCGTCGTGACCGTCCCGTCCCATCGGCGCACCGCCGCGAGCAGGCCTGAATCCGAGGGAGAATGGGGTTGCGGTTTCGCCGCGAGCAAGGACAGGGCCAGGGCATTGATCAACATGCCGCCGGTCCAGGTGACGATCGCCGCGACGTGAAAGGCTTTCAGCCAGAAATAGCCCATGGATGACCCCGGTCAGGCGGGCGAAGCGAGAGCCGCCTGTCTCCGCCTCAGGTCGCGTTCATTCCAGAATGCGCCAAAGGGGATGAAGGCGACGACGAGCAAGCGGATCACGTCGCGTCTCGGCCAATGGCCGCTGGTGACGGTCTGGATCAGCATCCAGACATAGAGCACGAAGGCGAGGCCATAGACGGGCCCCATGATCGTGGTCGCCAGCGGATAGCCGGCGAGCCGCTTGAGCGGCACGGCGACGAAGACAAGGGCGACCAGCGTCGTGCCCTCGATGAGCGAAACGAGCCGCATCCGGCGCAATTGATCGTGTTCCTCGGCACGATCGAGCCCTGGCTGCGGGGACGTCATGCGACCTCCCGCAGCATTGTCTCGATGGCCGCGAATGGCAGGACGTTGATTGCCTGTGACCCCATGCGAATTGCCCTTGCCAAAGTGATTGATGCGGCCTGCCTCGGGTAGAAAACTCTGGCCTCTGCGCCGCGCGGCGGCCGACCTCAGACTATCCCATGGTTTCGAGAATAGGCATTGCGCGGCGGCGATCGCCAGCACGCGAGCACGTCATCCCTGGGGCGATAGATCTCGACCTTCAACGGGTAGCACCTGGCGGCGTCGTCGGAATGGCCGGAGCTGCAATCGCCCCCCGGACAGGCCGACAGCGCGCCCAACAGATCGATCTCGGCGAAGAACTCGATGAAATCGCCCGGTCGCACCGGGCTTGCCTTCATGAAGTATTGGTGCGTGTCGCGGGTGAAGCCGGTGCACATGAAAACGTTCAGCACGTCATGGACATGAGGCTCGGCTTGCGCCAGCGGCATGTTGCGCTCGGCCGCCAGGGCCCGCGTCAGATTGGAGTGGCAGCAGTGATGGTACTCTGTCCCCTTCAACAGGACGTTGGTGTAGGGGTCGCAGCGCGTGCCGATGACGTCGTGAACGCCTCCGCCGTCCTCGTCCCAGCCATACCAGTCGAGCGTATCGTGGGTGATGGTCGCCATCGGACGCAGGTTCGGCAAACTGCTCCACAACCGATCGCCGGTGCTGACATGGGTCGCGTGCAGCGCCCGCGTCTTGCCGCTGAAGAAGCGCTCCGACAGGTCGTGCTGGTTCCACAGGTTGAGATCGCCGACTTGCGAGCCCTCGATGCTGACGATGCGCAGGAAATGGCCGGCCGGCACGCTGAACGCCCTTGCATCGCGCGGCGGCACGATCAGTTCGGAGACCTTGGTCAGCCCGGAGCGAGCCGCTTCGTAGAATGCGGCATCGAACGGCGGCAGGTTTTCGCTCGCATAGACGACGACGGCTTGCGCGCCGCGCCGCGCGGCTGCGTCGGGCGGTGCCATTGCGTGAGCCGATCTCGCCATTGTCCCGCCTCTCCCCCGTGTTTTCGGCGCAATATCCTTCAGGCCGCCTGTTGCCGTCGTGTCAGGCCGTCGCGGATGCAGCGGGCCAGTTCGCTGGTCGCCGCGGCGACCGTATGCGCCGGCAGATGCAGGTTGACGGCGAAGCTCGGCAGGTCCGGCAGGCCGTGATCGGCGCCAAGGATGTCGAGATCGGCCGGAACCGCGGAGGCGAGCCAGGCGGTGACCGCCAGGTCCATCCGTGCCGTCGCTGTCGCCGCATCGATATTGCCATTCTCGAAGACGGTGCGCCACGCCACGCCCTGACGGTCCAGCGCCGCCAGAACCACCGGCCGGAAGGCACAGGTCTCGGCCACCAGCGAAATCGGCAAGGGACGTTTGCGATAGGCGTTGCCGGTCTTGGCGCCGGCCCAGACCAGCCGCTCGATGCCGAGGCATTCGCCTGAGGTCGCGCCGACCGGCTCCTCGATCACCGCCAGGTCGATCTCGCCCGCCGCCAGCTTCTCGGCAAGCTCCGGCGAAGAACCGCAAACGAGCGAAATCTCCACCTTGGGGCAAGCCTCGGCATAGGCCTTGATGACCGGAGCCAGCAAGGTGCCGACGAGATCGTAGGGCAGGCCGAAGCGGACATGGCCGGTGAACACCTGGGTGGTCATCTCGGTCCAGATCTCGTCGTTCAAGGCGAGCAGGCGCCGGGCCTTGCCGATCAGGCGCTCGCCCGCGGCGGTCAGCCTGAGGCCACCCCGGTCGCGCTCGAACAGGGCGCAGCCGATGACATCCTCGAGCCGTTTGATCTGCTGGCTGACCGCCCCTTGCGTTACGTGCAGTGCATTGGCGGCGGCGGTCATGCTGGCGGTCGCCGCAACCGTCACGAAGGTTCTGACCAGGGCGGTATCGAGGTTGCGCGCCATTCCGGCATTATGACTTCTAATGCCAAGCATGGCAAACAATGGCTTTCCTAATGCTGGGAGATGGCTGCAACTGGCTGATCTCTCGGGTCGGGCAGCCGCCATCATGACATGGGACAACCTGGCGCCACTGGTCGTCTTCGCGCTCGTCTCGACCGTCACGCCGGGCGGTGCGACGACGCTCGTAACCGCCTCGGGCGCAAGGTTCGGCTATCGGCGCTCGGTGCCGCTGATGGCTGGCATCACGGCGGGCCTCGCCGGTCTCGCCGCCGCCGCGGCGGTGGGGCTCGCCAGCCTCATCCTGGCTGCGCCGTCGCTGCAGCTCGCCATGAAGATCGCCGGCTCGGGCTATTTCCTGTGGCTCGCCTGGCGGATCGGCCGGAGCGGGGCGCCCGATCTGAAGACCGAGATGGCCACCCCGACAGGCTTCGCCGGCGGCGCCCTGCTGCTCCTGCTCAACCCCAAGGGCTGGGCCATGGCGCTCGCCGCCGCCGCGTCCTTCGCCATGCTGGCGAACGGACCATTGCAGCTCGCCGTCCTGCTCGGTTCGGTGCTCGGCCTCGCTTCGGCCTTTTCGCTGTCGCTCTGGTGCCTGGCCGGCCTGATGCTGGCGCAGATGCTGAAGACCGAGCGGCAATGGCGCATGCTCAACGTCGCGCTCGGGCTCGCGCTCGCCGTCTCGATCGTGCCGATGTGGCGGCAGTGAGCGGGCCGGACCGCCGCGCTAGTCGCCCTTGACGAAAGCGGCAAAGGCCGTCGCGTAGTCAGGGTGCCAGCGCGACAAGGGCGGGCGGTTCTCGACGATATCGCCGGCCGCCCACAGGATGCGCCGCTCATCGAGCGACCGGGGCACGTCATTGTCGGGGCAGAGGATATAGAAGTCGCCGGCCTCGAGCCGCGTCATCATGAAATCGACGGTCTCTTCCGAAGTCCAGGCGCCGGCCGGTTTTTCGGTGCGGCCCTTGGCGGTCAAGCCGGTATAGACGAAACCCGGGATCAGCAGATGGGCGCTGACGCGGTTGCCCGGCGTGTTGCGCAACTCGTGCTGCAATGCCTCGGTGAAGGCTTTCACGCCAGCCTTGGAGACGTTGTAGGCGGGATCGCCTGGTGGCGTGGTGATGCCCTGCTTCGAGCCGGTATTGATGATCAGGCCCGGCCGGCCGCGCGCCATCATGCCGGGCGCGAAGACCTGCGTGCCGTGGACGACGCCCCACAGATTGACGCCGAGGATCCGTTCCCAGGTCCCGGCCGGACCGAACAGGGCGCTGCCCGGCTGGATGCCGGCATTGTTCATCAGGATGTCGACGCCGCCGAAGTGGCTCACCACCGCCGCCTCCAGCCGGCGCAGCTCGTCCGGCCGGCTGACATCCGTCGCCATGGTCATGACGCTGCCGGCACCATCGGGCGACGCCGAGGCGATCAAGGCCGCCGCCCGGGCGAGCCGGTCTTCGCCGAGATCGGCAATGCAGACCTTGAGGCCAAGCCCGGCGAAGCGCGTCGCCGCGGCAAGGCCGATGCCACCGGCGCCGCCGGTGACCACGGCCACGGAACCTCGGGTGAAGGCGGGGTGCGACATGACGCTTTCTCTCGATTTCAGGGCAGGCCGATCGCCCGCCTGGGGCAATGGCCCGGATATATCGGCTGGCGGGCGGCACGGCCAGCATCGCCTGCCCGATCACGCAGATCTGACACCCTTGATCGCCTCTTGCAGTTGCCATTCATTTGCAATAACTGTTGCGAACAATTCGCAACAGTTACACTGTTACATTTTCCACGACATGGGCAGGCAGCGCGTGATGAATCGGGTCGAGATGGCTGGGAATGGAGATGTCGCGGCACGCCGGACGGGGTTGTCCGGCACGTCGAAATGGTCGCTGCCGGTGGGTTTGATGACCTTGGCATTCGGCGCCGAAAGTCCTGCGCTGGCGCAGGTCACGGAATTGCCCGTCATCGTCGTCGAGGCGCCCCGGGAGGAGCGGTCGCGTGGCCCGTCCGACGGCGAGCTCACGGTCATCGATCGCAGCTTCGCTCCGGTGACGGTGGTCCAGGAAGGCGAGATCCGGCGCAATGGCGGCCGCACCATCGGCGATCTCCTGGGCAACCTGCCCGGCATTACCAGTTCGGGCTTCGCGCCGGGCTCGGCGAGCCGGCCGATCATTCGCGGCCTCGACGCTTTCCGGGTGCGGATCCAGGAAAACGGCGTCGGCACGCAGGACGTCTCCGACCTCGGCGAAGATCACGGCGTGACCATCGATCCGTCGAGCGCGCAGCGTGTCGACGTGGTGCGTGGTCCGGCGGTCCTGCGCTACGGTTCGCAGGCGATCGGCGGCGTGGTCAATGTCACCAATGAACGCATCCCGACGGTGCTGGGACCGGAGGGCATTTTCCCGGCGCTGCGCACCGCGCTGTCCTCGGTCGACCGCGGTGTCGATTCCGGCCTGACCGTCAGCGCACGCAAGGGCAATATCGCGTTCCACGGCGAGTTCAACCGGCGCACCGCGGAAGACTATGCGACGCCCGGCGGCGGTCACCAGGCCAACAGCTATCTGCGCGCGATGAACGGCTCGATCGGCGCCACCCTGTTCTTCGACGGCGGCTACTGGGGTGCTGCGGTTGCCCATACCAACGCGACCTATGGCATTCCCGGCACCTTCTCGGCCGCCGAACGCGCGCGGATCGCGCTGCAGCAGACCCGTTTCACCTCCAAGGGTGAATACCGGCCGGAATCGGGGCCGATCGACATCCTGCGCTTCTGGTTCGGCGCATCGATCTACGCCCATGCCGAGGACTCGTTCATCCCCGCCGCCGACCGCTTCGCGACGGCGCTGACCTTCCGCAACAAGGAGGCCGAAACGCGCGTGGAAGCGCAGATGCGTCCGCTGGAAACGGCGATCGGCGCCTTGACCATCACGACCGGCGTCTCGGCCAATTACCAGCTCGCCGGCGCTACCGGCGTCGCCCCGCCGCTGTTCGAGCCGGCAACCACACAAACCGCCGCGAGCTATCTGTTCGGCGACCTGCAACTGACCCCGACGACGCGGCTGCAAGCTTCCACCCGGGTCGAATACACCGCGCTGCGCGGCATTGGCGGCATCTTCCCGAGCGACTATCTCGGCTCGTCCGGCCCGGTGCTCGACACCCCCATCGCCCGCTCCTTCGTGCCGTTCAGCGCCAGCTTCGGCCTGCTGCAGGATCTGCCGTGGAATTTCGTCGGCAGCGTCACCGCCCAGTTCGTCGAGCGGGCGCCGCGCGTGCCCGAGCTGTTCTCGAAAGGCGCCCATGCGGCGCCCGGCACCTTCGACATCGGCAATCCGACCCTGAACAAGGAGCAGGCGCGCACCTTCGAGATCGGCCTGCGCCGGAGCGCCGGCCCGCTGCGGCTGGACATGTCGGCCTATTACACCAGCTTCAACGGCTTCATCTTCAAGTCGCCGACCGGCCTTTATTGCGGCGAGACCTTTGCCAGCTGCGGCACCGGCACGGCCTATCGGCAAACCGTGTTCCGCCAGCGCGACGCCACCTTCTACGGCACCGAGTTCCGGGTTCAATACGACGTCGCGACGATCGGCACCGGGACGCTTGGCGTCGAGGCGCAATATGATTTCGTCCGCGCCCGCTTCGCTGACGACACCAACGTGCCGCGGATCCCGCCGCACCGGCTCGGCGGCGCGGTATTCTGGCGCGACGGCGGCCTGTTCGCCCGGGTCAGCCTGCTGCACGCCTTCGCTCAGCGCCAGATCGCCGCCAACGAGACGCCGACCGCCGGCTACGACCTGCTGAATGCCGAGATCAGCTACACCACGCGCCTGAACGCCAACACCTATGGGGTCAGCGAGCTGACCGCCGGCCTGACCGGCACCAACCTGCTCGATGCCGAGATCCGCAACCACGTGTCGTTCAAGAAGGACGAAGTGGTCCAACCCGGGCGCGGCGTCCGCGCCTTCGTCAACCTGCGCTTTTGACATCCGAGGACCTGAGATCATGCATGCGGACCTGAACCCCCTCTCGCTGTTCTGGATGGCCGGCCCGGTGGTCAAGGCGGTCATGCTGATGCTGCTGGCCGCCTCGCTCTGGTGCTGGATCATCGTCGCCGAATGCCTGTTCGCCACCCGGCGGCTGCGCCAGGCCGTCGGCGCGGCCGAAGCCGGCCGGTCGAGCCGGATCATCGAGGCCATTTTTGACGGCGGTGCCCGCGAGGCGGCACTGCATTATCCCGACGAAGCGGTCGGTGCGCGGCGCGAACGTGTCGTCGGGGCCATGCGGCGGCGTGTGCAGGAGACCATCGAGGCAGCCCATGGCGGCCTCGCCAATCTTGCCGTCATTGCCTCGGTCGGTCCGTTTCTCGGGCTGTTCGGCACGGTCTGGGGCATCATGACCTCGTTCATCGGCATTGCCGGGTCGCAGGACACCAGCCTTGCCACTGTCGCCCCAGGCATCGCGGAAGCGCTCGCCGCGACCGCCATTGGCCTTGCCGCCGCCATTCCGGCCGCCTTCGGCTACAATCAGCTGGTGGGCGTCTACGGCAGGCTCGGCAAGCGGCTGGTGCGCCTGGTCGAGGATGACGCCGCGCGTGTCCTGCGGCCGCAGCCGGACATGAGCCACGTGACGGAAGGCGCCCGCTGATGGCCTTCGGCTCCGACCCATCCCCCGGCGACGAGTTCGCCCCGCTCGCCGACATCAATGTGACGCCGTTCATCGACGTCATGCTGGTGCTGCTGATCATCTTCATGGTGACGGCACCGCTTTTGACCGCAGGCATGAAGGTCGAGTTGCCACAGGCGCGCTCCAGCCAGCCGCTCGAACCGGTGCAGCCTGTCGTCGTCACGGTCGGCCCGGACGGCCGGCTGCAGGTCGGTGACCGTGACGTCGCCCGCGACGGCCTGGTCGGCCTGGTGCGCGAGACGCTCGGCGGTGGAGCCGACCGTCACATCCAGGTGCGCGGCGACGCCAAGGCGGATTTTGGAGCCATCGTCAGTGTGCTCGACCTGCTCGCCAGCAATGGCCTGACCAGGATCGCGCTGGTCACCCAGCGCCCGACGGCGCCCGCGGCGACACGCTAGGCGCTCGGCATGACAGCGCGCGGCATACTCCATCCCGGCTGGCTGCGTCCGGCGCTCATGCTGGGCGTGGTCACGGTTCACGGCGCGCTCATCTGGGCGCTCAGCCCGAAGACGCGCGCCCATGTCGGACTGGCGCCGCCGGTCATCGAAATGGTCCAGGCGCAAGCCGAGGCGTCGGCACCGGCACAGCCGCCCGAAACCGAGGCCGCGCCGAGCGCCGAGCAGGCGCCGGCGGTGGAACAGGTCGCGGCGGCCGAGCCGGCGCCGGCCGAGCTGCCACCGCCCGTCGTGCCGCCATCGGTCGAGCCGCTGGTGGAGGCGCCTGTCGACAGGCCGGAATTGCCGCCGGAACCGGTTCCGCCACCGGTCGTGGCGGAGCCGAGCGCGCCGGTGATCCCGGCGGTGCAGCCGCAGCCCGAACGACCGCGCGATGCCCAGGCCGAGCGCCGCATCGAGCAAA
This sequence comes from Phreatobacter stygius, assembly GCF_005144885.1. Lineage (NCBI taxonomy): Bacteria > Pseudomonadati > Pseudomonadota > Alphaproteobacteria > Hyphomicrobiales > Phreatobacteraceae > Phreatobacter > Phreatobacter stygius. Next base: position 5,115,999 of record NZ_CP039690.1, on the reverse strand, counting down.
GACGGATCGAGCGGGAGCGTGCCGCCGAGGCTCAGCGTCGCGAGCGCGAGGACGAGCGTCGGCGCAAGCGCGAAGAACAACGCCAGCAAGCCATGGCGCGCCCGCCACGCGAGCTTTCGACCGGCACCGCGGCCTCCGAAGGCAGCCGTCCGGCCCAGGCGGGCGGTAATGTCTCGGCGGCGGCTTACGCCTCGCAGGTGCACCGCATCCTGCAGACCCGCACCAGCGCGCTCGGCCTGAATGCCCGCGGCAATGTCAGTGTCAGCTTCGCCATCGACGCCTCCGGCCGCATGGCCGCCTCCGGCATCATCCGCTCGTCCGGCGACGACGGCGTCGATCACGCCATCCGGACCATGCTGGCGCGGTCGAGCTTCCCGGCGCCGCCGGCCGGCCGCTTCTCGGGTTCCGTCACGATCCGGATCCAGTAGCGCCGCCCGACCGGCATTGCGGCCTCGCGGCAGCGCGCCCTATCGCATGGCACAGGCGCCGTCGGCACCCGAGCCCGCGCCGGCTGCCGCGACGGCGACCGGTGGTGCCTGGCCGAGGGCGGCGGCAATCATGGCGCCCAGCGCCATGTCGTCTTCCCGGCCGAAGCCGTGGTGCCGAATGGTGCCGTCGCGGCCGACCAGGACCGTCGTCGGCGTGCCGCGCATGTGATAGCGGCCCATGGTGACCGGAATCGCGCCGCGTTCGCCCGGCGCATCGACGCCGATTGGAAAGGTCAGCCGGTATTCATGGATGAAGGCCGCGAGCGACACGGGCGCCATCGCCGCGTGATGCTCGAACACCGTGTGCAGTCCGACGACCGCAAGGTCGGTGTCGCCGAACATGTGGTGGGCGCGCTCGGCCTGGGGGGTGCCATGCGCGACGCAGCTCGGGCACAACATCTGGAAAGCATGAATGAGCACGACCCGGCCGCGCAGGCCGCCGAGCGTCAATGGAGCCGGGCTGTTGAACCACTGGCTGACGGCCCATTCCGGGGCCTCGATCGGGGTGACCATCGCCGCTCTCCTCAAGACCTGTCGAGACCCGCGAGCCAGTCGCGGAACACCCGCGCTCCGGCCCGCTTCAGGGCTTCGCCGTGGCGACGGCTGTCGGCCCTGAGTGCATTCGGATCGATACCGGCAGCGGCGATTTCCGCGGCATGGCCGATCAGCCAGCGTTCGATGTCCTGGACATCGACCTCGCCGTGGAACTGCAAGCCCAGGACATCGCGGCCGATCGCGAAGGCCTGGTTCGGGCAGATCTCGGTCCCGGCGAGCCGGACCGCGCCCGGGGGCAGATCAAACGTATCGCCGTGCCAGTGCAGCACCGGCACGCCGTCGAGATGAGCGAGCGGTGAGGCCTGGCCCTCGGCGGTCAGATCGAGGCGCGACCAGCCGATCTCCTTGGCCGGCCCGGGATAGACCTCCGCGCCCAGGGCACGCGCCATCAGTTGGGCGCCCAGACAGATGCCGAGCGTCGGCCGCCCCGCCTGGAGGCGCCGGCTCAGGAGATCCTGTTCGGCCCTCAGGAACGGGTAGCGATCCTCCTGATCGGCGCCGATCGGGCCGCCAAGGACGATCAGGAGTTCGGTCTCGACCGGATCGAGGCTCCCAAGCGCGTCCACGCCGGCGTCATAGACGCCGACGGTATAGCCGGCCGCGCGCAGTGCCGGCTCGATGACACCCAGTCCCTCGAAGGCAACATGGCGAATCGCGACGGCGGTCCTCAGCATGCGGCCCTCCGACAGCCCGCGGCGGCGCGAGACCTGCCGCGACCGCCATCTGGCCACTTGCCCGGGCGTGCTTGGTCGTTCAGGGCTTTCCGTGGCATGATTCAGCTCCTTCTCTGATGCTCGGAGGGGGATACGGTGAGCGGTCCGCCGGTGGCAGCCGGCGGGCCGCTTCCGCCGTCAGCGGCCGGGCATGACGCGGCCGGGCAGATTGAGCTTGCCGGATGCCACCTTGAACACGTCGGCGACACAAAGCAGCGGCGCGTGCAGATTGGCGTCGACACGCAGACCCGCCGTCACGCCATCATAAGACGCGGTGGCGATGGCCCCGAGACCGGCCAGCGGGATGCGCACCTCCACCGTGTCGCGCGAGAAGGTCACGGCATGGTCCGGGCTGTCGATCAGCAACGGCACGCCAGGCCAGGTCTCGGGCACGCGCGGCCGGGTGCCGGCCGGGATGTCGCGCACTTTCAGCCCACCGGGACAGGCCCGGTCCTCGGCCAGCACGACCCAGTGCGAATGCCAGATATGGCGGTTGCGCGCGCCCTTGGCGCCGTCGTCGAAATCGGGGTGGAAGGTTGCGGCCAGCGCGACGATACCCTGATCCCTTTCGAAGCCGACATCGGCCGAGTTGAGCGAGGTCGGCCAGACATAGGCATAGACACTCGACCCCTCGAACCGGCCGGTGGGCTGCGGCGTCAGGCTGCCGGCCTGCTCGCGCACCTGGGTGCGGAAGACCACCTCGCCGCCGCTGGTGGTGATTTCGGTGCGAATGATGTCGAAAGGGGCCGGCGTGGCGGCATTCGGTGCGGCGCGGATGTCATGCGCGAGGGCCTGCTGGAGGCAAAGCGGCAGCGTCGCGGCGAGGGCCATGCCTCGCAGCCATGTCGTCGTCATGGGCGTCGTCCTTCCCTAGGTCGGTGGTGCTCGGAGGTTGGCCGGCCCCGTCTCGAAGGCCGTCCAGGTGGCAGCCTGGACGGCGGGGTCGGCCGGCTCATGCTCGCCGCAATCGACCCGCAAGTGCCGGTCACCGAAGGCAGCGTTCACGAAGGCACAATGATGAGGGGTTTCCGCGCCCGCATGGGCGTGGGGCCGGAAATAGCGGCAGGTCACGCACATGCGCTGAACCGGAATGGCGCCCGCGACCTGCAGCGCGCGGATCGCCTTGACGACCAGAACCAGGAACTCCGCCTGGTCCGACGGCCTCAGCGCAGCCAGCGCCTGGTCGGACGCGCTGGAGGCAAGCCCGATGGCGCGAACCGCGGCGCGGCCGGCGGCGGTGACCCGGACAGCCAGTGCGCGGGCGTCCGTGGGATCGGGAAGCTTTTCGACGAGGCCCTTTCGGGCCAGTGCCGCAATGGAATCGGTGGCCGTCGGCTGCGTCACGCCGAGATGTTCGGCGACGGCACGGACACGCACGCCGGCGGTGTCTCGCCCTGCGAGGAAGGTCAATATGTGCGCCTGGGTCGGATTGAGGCCGACGCCCTCGCTGACCGCCCACTGATCCGCCCTGATCGCAGCGGCAATGCGCTCCAGGCCGTCGCGCAGTCGGCGCGGTAAAGGACTGGAAAGCGTGTCGAAATCGGCGGTCATGCCGAATGAATAGGACTCCTATGATATCATGTCAACGGCCGATCCCATGCAACTCCCGCATCCGCGTAGCGGAAGGAAATGCCCTGCTCCCCACCGTCCGCGCAGCCAGGCTTCGAGGCGGCACGCCTCGAAGCCCGACCGTCGGCTCCGGTCAGGGCATGATCGGCGGGTGATAGGTGAAGGTCGCCATCAGGACCGCGGCCAGCACCATCACGATCGGGAAATGGATGACGAACTGCACCGAGGTATAACCGATCAGGTCCTTCGACTTCAGGCCGAGAATGCCGAGCAGCGGCAACATCCAGAACGGATTGAGGAAATTCGGCAGCGTCTCGGCGATGTTGTAGACCATGACGGTCCAGCCGAGATGGGCGCCGATCTCGTTGGCCGCCTTCATGATATAGGGCGCCTCGATGATCCACTTGCCGCCGGCGGACGGGATGAAGAAGCCGAGCACCGCCGAGTAGATGCCCACCAGGAACGAGAAGACGGTCGTATTGGTCGAAAAGCCGACGAACCAGTGGGCAATGGTATCCGACAAGGTGACGCCGTTGGCGTTTGGCACCTTGGTCAGGATCTGCGCGATGCCGGCATAGAAGGGAAACTGCAGCAGCACGCCGGAGACGCTCGGCATGGCCTTGGAAAAGGATTCGATCAGGCTGCGCGGCCGCCAGTGCAGCAGGATGCCGAGAATGAGGAAGACGAAATTATAGGTGTTGAGGCCGGACAGCGTGATCAGCGGGTTGCCCGATTGGAACGTCTGCCACAGCCAGCCGCAGGCGAGCAGCACGATCAGGATGGTCAGCACCGGGCTGAATTCGAGATAGTCGCCGGGCCGCGATGCCTTCTTGACTTCGACCTTGTCGTTATCGAGCGAGACGCCGAGGTCTTCCGCGGTCTTGGCATCGGCTGGCGCGGGCGTGGTGAAATAGCAGATGGCCGCCGAGAGCAGCGTCACCGCGACCGTGGTCACCAGGTTCTGCCAGGTCAGGATGGTCTCGGCGAAACCGATGACCCCGGTGATCGGCAGGAGCGAAGCCGGAATGCTCGCGGCATTGGCCTGCAATTGGGCGGCCGATGAGGTGATGCCCAGCGTGAAGCCGCAGCCGAGCCCGAGATAGCCGGCAGCGCCCGCGGCCCGGTAGTCGAGCCGGATGTCCTTCCGACGGGCGATCTCGCGCACCAGGAGGCCGGAAAAGATCAGGCTGACGCCCCAGTTGACCAGCGACAACAGGATGCTGAGGACGCCGACAAAGACCACCGCGCCGCGGCCGGTCTTCGGCACGGCCGCGAGCCGGCCGAGCAATGCCGCGACCGGCGGCGACATCGCCACGACATAACCGCCAATGGCGACCAGGGCCATCTGCATGGTGAAGGGGATGAGGTTCCAGAAGCCGTCGCCGAAGGCCCGGCTGACCGTCAGCGGCGAACCGCCATGCAGGATGGTGCCGCCGGCGACCGCAATCACGGCGATCAGCACGAAGACATAGGCATCCGGAAACCAGCGCTCGGCGAAGGCCACCATGTGCTGGGAAAACCGGGCGAGGATATTGTCGCCGCTGCGTTTCTCGGCGGCGAAAGATGGCACTTGTGTCGTATCGGTCATGATGGTTCCCGCTGGTTCCGTTTGTGGCTCTGGCTGGTTTTTTGATCTCGCTTAAAGCGCGAGTGTCAGTTCGGAGAGGGGCACCGCCTGGCAGGTGAGGCAGTGGTCCTCGTCGCCGTCGAAGGCGCTGAGCCTGGCGACGTCGCCGTCGACGATGCGCATCAGGCAGCTCTCGCACTGGCCGACGCGGCAACCGCTCGGCAGCGACAGGCCGGCGGCCTGCGCCGCATCGAGCAAGGTGCCGAGCTCGGGCGACCAGACGAAGCTCTTGCCGCTGCCGGCGATATGCACGGTCTGGGGGCGAGCGTCGCCGGCACCGCCGGCGGCGTGACGAAAGCCTCGGCGAAAATGTCGAAGCGCCGCATGCCACGCGCGACCAGTCCCTCGATCATCGCCGCGACGAAATCCGGCGAGCCGCAGAGATAAGCCAGCGGCCGCCCTTGCAGGACCGGCAAGACGGCATCGAGATCGATGCGTCCGACGCGGTCGTGGCCGCGGTCGGCTGGCCGGGGCGCGGAATAGCTGGTGACGATGTCGAGCTCCGGCAGGAGCCGGCCGAGCTCCTCGAGCCGGCCGGCGAAGGAATGCTCGCCGCCATTGCGGCAGCCGTAGAGCAGCAGCACTTTCGGCGCGCGCAGCGCCGGATCGATCTTCGCCAGGGCTTCGAGATGGCTGATGAACGGGGTGATGCCGATGCCGGCCGCCAGCAGGATGATCGGACGGCTGCCACCGAGCGGCGGCGTGAAGACGCCACCCGGCGGCTCCAGCAGCACCTCGTCGCCGAGATCGAGGGCGTGTACATGGTCGGGCATGTGGACGCGCGCATCGGCGCCGGCCCCGGTCGGCGGGTCGCGCCGCACCGCGACCGACAGCCGGTCCGGCCGATCGCCGGCGCCGGTCAGCGAGTAGGCCCGGGCGAGACGGGTGCCAGCCAGGGACAAGACGACATGCTGGCCGGGCCTGAACGCCGGCAGCGGCAGGCCATCGCGGGCGGCAAGCTCGAGGGCGACCACATTGTCGGCCTCCTGCCGCCGGCCGGTCACGGCGAAGGCGCGCCGGCCGCTCCAGGTGCCGAGGCTTGCCGCGTCGTCGCGCCTGATATCGCAGATGCCGGCGCGCAACGGCACCGAACCGCTGACCGGATCGCGCTGCCGGTCGCTGAGGATGGCGTTGACATTCATCGTCCGGGGGCCGGCTTCCGCGGTGCGCGCGCGGCCGAGCGGCGGACAATCCTCCCACCAGCCGAACTCGGCGATCACCACGCGGTCGTCCAGCGCCGGGTTCAGGCGCAGCCGCAGGCTCGCCTCACCGCTCGGCGTCTCGACGGTCGCCCAGTCGCCGTTCGAGAGGCCAAGCCTGGCCGCCAAGGCGGGGCTGATTTCGACGGCGGGATCGGGCGATTTTCGCCGCAGCGAGGCGATGTGGCGATGCGAGGAATGGACGAACCAGCCGCTCTTGGCGGTGGTCAGCACATAGGGGAAGCGCACGTCGGGCTCGGGCGCCAGCGGGCTGTCGGCCGGCTCGACATGGCCGGCCAGGGGCGCATAGCCATGGCCCAGCATCAGCTCGGAATAGAGCTCGACCCGGCGTGTCGGCGTGGCGAAGCCTGTGACCGTGCCGTCGTCCTTCGTTGCGGCATATTTGGCGGTCGCGAAGGCCTGGGGGAAGCGCAGGCCCTCGGGGTGCTCGCGCAGGTCGTCGACGGTGACGCCGAGCGGCTCGAGCTGGTGGTTCCAACCAGCCTCGATATCGCCGCCAAAGAACAAGTCGCCCATGCCGAGCCGGACCGCCAGGGCCGCCGCGATCTCGTAATCGGCCTTGCTCTCGCCTGCCGGTTCGACCATGCGGGGCCGGAACTGGATGGTCTCGACCGCGGCTTGGGTGATCTCGAAGCCGATCTTCAGCGCGTCGCGCTCCCAGGGCATGTTGGCCGGCAGCACGATATCGGCACTCTCGGCCGTCGGGTTCATGAACATGTCGACATGGACCTGGAACTCCAGGGCCTGCAGGGTCTCGCGATTGCGCGCGGAATCGCCTTGGGAGACGACAAAATTGGTGCCGAAACCAAGCAGGGCGCGCACGCGGTAGGGCTCGCCCTCGATCACCGCCCGGCTGAAGTCGCGCGCGGTGATCCAGGCCTTGGCCGGCGGCCCGAGCGGCAATTCGGCGAGCCCGAGCGCCTTGGCCTTCTGGGCGGCGGAGAGAATGTTCAGGTCGTTGAGCACACGGGTCGGCGGCGGCACCGGCCAGAGATTGCCACCCGACCGGTCGCAGGCGCCGGTGAGCGCATAGAGCGTGGCGATGGCACGTTCCATCGCGGTCGCATTGGTGTGCTGACCAACCCCGGTCCAGGAGTGATAGGCAAGCCGCGGCTTGCCGGCGAACAGGGCGTTGAAGGCCTCGATATCGGTCCGGTCGAGCCAGGTCAGCGCCGCGACATGGTCAGGCGTATAGGCGGCAGCCTCGGCCGCCAGCAGATCGAACACGGTGGCCGCGGCGATCGTCCGGCCGTCCGCAGCCAGCAGGGTAACGTTGCCCTCGAGCCGGACCCTATCGGCATTCTCCAGCGCAAGGCGCGTGTCGTAGGGCCGGGCCTTGCCGGCCGCATCGAGCACGACGAAATCGTCGGGGCCGGCGCCAGCCCAAAGATCGGCCGCGCGCAGGAAGCGGCCGGTGGCGCCGTCGACCAGCAGCGGCGCATTGGTCCAGGCGCGGACGAAATCGGCGTCGTAGCTTGCCGTCGCGATCAGATGCCGGACCGCACCCATGGCGAGCGCGCCGTCGGCGCCCGGCCGGATGCGCAGCCAGAGATCGGCCTGCTGACCGGATCCGTCGGGCTTGGGGTCGACCACCACGACCTTGGCGCCGCGCCGGCGGGCATCGACGACGCGCGTTGCCTGGGCAAGCCAGGTGCGTGCGGGATTGTGGCCCCAGAGCACAATGATGTCGGCCTCGTCATAGTCGGGAAAACCGATGCCGCGGCCGAAGGTCAGCGCATGGGCATAGTCCTTGTGCCAGCCGCAGACCTCGACCGCGTAAACGAGGTTCGGGCTGCCGAAACCGCGGATGAAGCGCTCGACCCATTCGAAGCTGTCGACCATCGGCGTGCCGCTGGGGGTGGTGACCGCGAAGGCGACGGCTTCCGCGCCATGGTCGCGCCGGATCGCGCCGAGCCTGTCGGCGATCTCGTCCAGCGCCTCGTCCCAGGAGATCTCGATCCAGCCGGCATCGGCATCATCGCGCGGCCGGGTGCGCTTCAAGGGGCGGGTCAGCCGACGCGGGCTGCCGGCCATTTCCGGAGCCGCACGGCCCTTGGCGCAGAGCGCGCCACCGGTCGGATGGCCGGCGAGCGGCTCGACCCCGACCACCCTGCCCGCCTCGACGACGGTCACCGCGCCGCAGCGCGACCGACAGAGCGTGCAATAGCCGGGGAACCGTTGAGCCAAGACCGGAACCTTGTTGGATGAACTGGACTGATGTGTGACGCATTTAAGTAGCGCGTTACACATTTACGTCACGCGTCATATGCTTCGTCAAGCGGTTTTGGCCTATGATCGGGGGAATCGGGCTTCGGCCTTCGGGCCGGCCCAAAGAGCAGGTGAACCGCCAATGGATCCAAATCTGCGCCAACAGGTGCTGCAGCAGGTGCGAGCCGAGATCATTTCGGGGCAAAGCCTGCCCGGCACGATGTATTCCGTGCCGAGCCTCGCGGCGAGCCTCGGCGTGTCGACAACGCCGGTGCGCGAGGCGCTGCTGGAGCTCAGCCGCAACGGCCTGGTCGAGCCCATGCGCAATCGCGGCTTCAAGGTGGTCGAGCCGACGCTGCAAGATCTCAACAACCTGTTCGACCTGCGCGAGGTGCTGGAACTGCACGCCGCCGTCATCGTCGCCCGGATGCCGCACAAGGACCTGTCGAGCCTCCATGGCTGGGCCGACGAGATCGCCCGTGCCGTGCGCGAAGAGGATGTCCGGCTCTACCTGGAAGCCGATCGCAGCTATCACCACGACCTGGTGGCGGCGGCCGGCAACGACCTGCTGACCGAAACGGTCATGGGCCTGCGCGACAAGATGCGGCTCTACGGCATCGGTTCACGTGCCGGCCTCGAGCGCCAGCACGCCTCGATTCCGGAACATTACCGCATCATCGAGCTGGTCATGGCCGGCGACGAGGAGGCGGTCACCGCCCTGCTGCGCAGCCATGTGCGGTCCTGGCAGCCGATTTTCGTCGATGCGCTGATGAAGTCGAAGGAGAGCCTGCGCGAGCCGATCGTGCTGGCCCAGGCCCGCACCGGCTGAGACCGGACGACAAGGCGCGGCTGTCGACAAAGGACACCGCGCGCCGCGCGCGGACCAGGTTCCGTCCTCAGACGGAACTGAGCAAGATGCTGGTTTCGCTGTTCAAGATGCCGTCGATGGCGCGCACGTCGCGCAGGACGCGGTCGAACTCCCTGAGGTTCGAGGCCCTGATCTCGGCGACCAGGTCCCAGGTGCCATTGGTCGTGTGCAACGCGTGGAGCTCCGGCAGGCCACGCAGCTTCTGGATGATCGCCGTCGTCGACTTGCCGGTCACCTCGATCATCATCACCGCCTGGATCGCGCCATCCTCGTGATCCTGACGGACACGCACGGTGAAGCCCAGCACGGCGCCGGAGCCGAGCAGCCGCTCAAGCCGCATCTGCACCGTGCCGCGCGACACGCCAAGGATGGCCGCGAGCTTCGACAAGGGGGCCCTGCCGTCCTGGCGCAGGACGGCGAGCATGCGGCGGTCGAGATCATCGAAATGATGCATGGCATTTTGTACATCACGGCTGTGCAAAATGCCAGAAATATCGGCCATAATGCGCAGAGTTCTGCATATCTTGTACGAGGCGCATGGCCCTAACCTGACGGCATCTCATTCGTCGGGGACACTCATGGTTCAATATGTCGGCGTGGAACATGTCATCCGCCTGGTCGCCTCGACCGGCCTGCCGGAGGTCTTCACCGGTCTCGCCGGCTATATCGAGGAGGACTTCCGCCGCTGGGCCGATTTCGAGAAGGCGCCGCGCATCGCCAGCCATTCGGCCCATGGCGTGATCGAACTGATGCCGGCCAGCGACGGCCGCCTCTACGGCTTCAAATATGTCAACGGCCACCCACGCAACACACGAAGCGGCTTGCAGACGGTGACCGCCTTCGGCGTCCTCGCCGATGTGGCGACCGGCTATCCGCAATTCCTGTCTGAGATGACGCTGACGACGGCGCTCAGGACGGCGGCCACCTCGGCGCTCGCCGCGCGCTATCTCGCCCGGCGCGATGCCAAGGTCATGGCGCTGATCGGTCTTGGTGCCCAGTCCGAATTCCAGGCCCTCGCCTTCAAGGCGCTGCTCGGGCTGTCGCGGCTGCGGGTCTATGACATCGACCGACTGGCGACCGGTAAATTCCTGGCCAATCTCGCCGATCAGGGCTTCGACATCACCGTCGCCAGCAGTTCCGACGAGGCGGTGCTCGGCGCCGACATCGTCACCACGGTGACCGCCGACAAGCAGAAGGCAACCATCCTGTCCGACAACATGGTCGGCGCCGGGGTGCACATCAACGCGGTGGGCGGCGATTGCCCCGGCAAGACCGAATTGCAGCGCGAACTGCTGCTGCGCGCCGACGTCTTTGTCGAATATCCCGAACAGACCCGCATCGAGGGCGAAATCCAGCAGATGCCTGCCGACTTTCCCGTCACCGAGCTATGGCAGGTGATCACCGGCCAGGCGCCGGGCCGCCGGTCGGACCGGCAGATCACCGTCTTCGACTCGGTCGGCTTCGCCATCGAGGACTTCTCGGCGCTCCGCTACCTGCGCGACCGGGTCCAGGGCACCGATTGCTACAGCGAGATCGACCTCTTGGCCGAGCCGGACGACCCGCGCGACCTCTTCGGCCTGTTGCGTCCGGCGCTCGGCCGCAGCGTCGCGGCCCTGGCGGACATCGGCGCATGAAACCGGTCTCCGTCCAGGCGCCACGCGGCGTGGTGATGATCCGGCCCCACCACTTCTCGCCCAATGCCGATACCGCCGCGGACAATGCCTTCCAGTCGGACGACCGGACACGGACGGCCAAGACCATCGCGGCCGCGGCCCATGCCGAGGTCAGCCGGACCGCGGCGGCGCTCGAGGCGGCCGGCGTCACCGTTCATCTGTTCGAGGACGAGACCGACACGTCCCCGGACTCGGTTTTTCCGAACAACTGGTTCTCGACCCATGCCGGCGGCCATGTCGCCATCTATCCGATGTTTGCGCCGAGCCGCCGGGCCGAGCGGCGGACCGACGTCATCGAGATGCTGAAGCAGCGCTATCGGGTCCAGGACGTGATCGACTATTCGGGGCTGGAACAGGACGGCGTCTATCTGGAAGGGACCGGCGCCATGGTGCTGGATCATCTCGAACGCGTCGCCTATGCGGCGCGCTCCAAGCGCTGCAATGACGTCGCGCTGGAGCGCTTCTGCACCCATTTCAACTTCGAACCGGTGGTGTTCGACGCGACCGATGCGGCCGGGCGGGCGATCTATCATACCAATGTGCTGATGTGTATCGGCAGCGACATCAGCCTGATCGGACTGGCGACCATCGAAAATGCCGCGCGCCGCGCCGAAATCCGCGACCGGCTGGAGGCTGGCGGCCGCGCCATCATCGATCTCTCCCACCGCCAGGTCGGCGCCTTCGCCGGCAACGCGATGGAATTGCAGGGCCGCGGCGGACCGCTCCTGGCGCTGTCGGCACGGGCGCTGCGGGCGCTCGACGACCGGCAACGCCAACTGCTGGAACGTTCGGTCGAGATCCTGCCGCTCGACGTACCGACCATCGAGCTGGCCGGCGGCTCGGTGCGCTGCATGCTGGCCGGTGTCCACCTGTCGCCACGCCGGTCCGACCGGGCGGCATAGGCTTTGCCGGACCAGCCCCTCGGAACGCCGGTGGAACGCAGGCCGCTCAGCGCGCCAGGACGCTGCTCGTCGGCCGCTTGCCCTTGATCCCGGCGAGCGCCTTGGCGACCAGCGGCGCCAGGGCCGGATCATCCGGCCGGAAAGCCGTGACGAAATCCTCGCGCATCCGCCAGCTCCAGAACTGGTTGATGTGATCGGCGATCGCCGCGACCGCCTGATCCTCCGGGTAGGATTTGAAGAACTCGGCAATGTGGCCGGCCATGTGGGCGAGTTTGGCCGTCGGGTCTGTCGCGCTCATGAGGCAATGGCTTCGCGCTGGGGCAACGGGGCGTGGGTGAAGGCGACCGCGGCGTCGCGCCGGGCCACCGCGACCAAGCTGACACCGAGCGCATGGGCCCGGTCGATGGCCAGCGACGTCGGCGCGGAAATGGCGACCAGCGTGCCGGCGCCAAAGATCGCCGCCTTCTCGATCATCTCGAAGGAACAGCGGCTGGTGATCACGACGAAGCCGTCGGCGGGATTGAACCCGGCGCGCAGACAGGCGCCGATCAACTTATCCAGGGCATTGTGGCGGCCGACATCCTCGCGCGCCATCAGGATCGCGCCGGCCGGATCGCAGAAGGCCGCGGCATGGACCGCCCGGGTCAGCCGGTGCAGCGGCTGATGCTCGTCGAGGCCTGCCAGCGCCCGCGCGATCGCCACCGGCGCGATCGGCGCGGCCGGAGCGACGGTATCGCTTGCGCCGGGGATCTGGTCGAGGCTCTCGACACCACAGAGCCCGCAACTCGTCCGCCCCGACAGGCTGCGCCGGCGCGCCAGATGCCGGCCGAGCGCCTCGGCGACGAGGTCGACGGTGACGACGAAGCCGTCGGCCTGCTCCTCGACCCTGACGCCACGAATGTCGTCGAGGCTCCGGACAATGCCCTCGGTCAGGCTGAAGCCGGCAACGAAGTCGTCGAGATCGCCAGGCGTCGCCATCATCACGGCATAAGGCAGATTGCCGTAGACAATGTTGACGGGAACCTCGACCGGCACTTCCACCGCGCTCGGCCGGTCGAGCGCGCGGTCATAACGCAGCGTCCGTCCGATGGTGGAGCGCGACACGGGAATGGACATGGTCCCTACTCCGCCGCTTCGGGCATTTGCCCGGCGATCAGCCTCAGCAGCACGCTTTCCTCGCGGTTCTGCTCCTGCCACTGCGAATAATAATTGGTCCGCCGCACCTCGACCGCGGTCACCTTGTATTCCGGGCAATTGGTCGCCCAGTCGGAATAGTCTGTCGTGATGACATTGGCGCCGGTGTCGGCATGGTGGAAGGTGGTGTAGACCACGCCCGGCTGCATGCGCTCGGAGACTTCGGCCTTCAGCGAGATGTCGCCGGAACGGCTCGCCAGGGCAACCAGATCGCCCGATTTGATGCCGCGGTTCTCGGCATCGAAGGGGTGGATCTCCAGCACGTCCTCGGCATGCCAGGTGGAATTGGCGGTGCGCCTCGTCTGCGCCCCGACATTATATTGGGAGAGGATGCGGCCGGTGGTCAGGATCAGCGGGAAGCGCGGACCGGTTCGTTCCTGCGTCGGCACGAACTCGGTGATCATGAACTTGCCCTTGCCGAGCACGAAACGATCGACATGCATCAGCACGGTGCCGGTCGGCGCCTTGTCGTTGCAGGGCCATTGCACCGAACCGAGCCTGTCGAGCTTGTCGTAGCTGACCCCGGCAAAGGTCGGCGTCAACAGCGCGATCTCGTCCATGATCTCGCTCGGATGGCCGTAGGACATGGGATAGCCGAGCGCGCGCGACAGTTCCGCGGTGACCTGCCATTCGGCCTTGCCGGCCATCGGCGCCATCACCTGGCGCACCCGGTTGATCCGCCGTTCGGCATTGGTGAAGGTGCCGTCCTTCTCCAGGAACGAAGCGCCCGGCAGGAAGACATGGGCATATTTGGCCGTCTCGTTCAGGAACAGGTCCTGGACGACGACACATTCCATGGCCGCGAGCCCGGCGGTGACATGCTGGGTATTGGGGTCGGACTGGGCGATGTCCTCGCCCTGGACATAGAGCCCCTTGAACGTGCCGCCGACCGCCTCGTCCAGCATGTTGGGGATACGCAGTCCAGGCTCGGTATCGAGCGGCTGGCCCCACATCATCTCGAAGATCTGGCGCGTCGCATCATCGGCGACATGCCGGTAGCCGGAGAATTCGTGCGGGAACGAGCCCATGTCGCAGGCGCCCTGGACATTGTTCTGCCCGCGCAAAGGATTTACCCCGACACCCTCGCGGCCGATATTGCCGGTGGCCATGGCAAGATTGGCCATGCCCATGACCATGGTCGAGCCCTGGCTGTGCTCGGTGACGCCGAGGCCGTAATAGATCGCGCCATTGCCGCCGGTGGCGAACAAGCGGGCGGCCGCCCGCACATCGGCGGCCGGCACGCCGGTAAACTGCTCGCTCGCCTCGGGCGAATTGCGCTCGTCGGCAATGAAACGGGCCCAGACCTCGAAATCGTCGAGGTCGCAGCGCTCGCGGACATAGTCTTCCCTGATCAGGCCCTCGGTGACCACGACATGGGCAATGGCGTTGATCAGCGCGACATTGGTGCCGGGCATGAGCTGCAGGTGATAGTCGGCCTTGATATGCGGCGACTTGACGAGGTCGATGCGCCGGGGATCGGCGACGACCAGCCGGGCGCCCTCGCGCAGCCGCTTTTTCATCCGCGAGGCGAAGACCGGATGGCCATCGGTCGGATTGGCGCCGATGACCAGGATGACGTCGGACTTGGCGACCGACTTGAAGTCCTGCGTGCCGGCCGAGGTGCCGAGCGTGGTCTTCAGGCCATAACCGGTCGGCGAATGGCAGACGCGGGCGCAGGTATCGACATTGTTGTTGCGGAAGGCGGCGCGCACCAGCTTCTGGACGAGGAAGACCTCCTCGTTGGTGCAGCGCGACGAGGTGATGGCGCCGACCGATTCCCGGCCATAGTGACCCTGGATGCGCCTGAACTCGGAAGCGGTATGGTTGATCGCCTCGTCCCACGACACTTCGCGCCAGGGATCGCTGATCTTCGCCCGGATCATCGGCTTGGTGATGCGATCCTTGTGGGTGGCATAGCCCCAGGCGAAACGACCCTTGACGCAGGAATGGCCCTCGTTCGCCTTGCCGTCCTTGTAGGGCACCATGCGGATCACGCGGTCGCCCTGCATCTCCGCCTTGAACGAGCAGCCGACGCCGCAATAGGCGCAGGTGGTGACCTTGGAGTGCTCCGGCTGGCCATGCTCGATGATGGAGTTTTCGGTCAGCGTGGCGGTTGGGCAAGCCTGCACGCAGGCACCGCAGGAAACACATTCGGAGCCTAAGAAATCCGTGCCGCCCGGCGACACCCGGCTGTCGAAACCGCGGCCGATAATGGTCAGCGCGAAAGTACCCTGCACTTCCTCGCAGGCGCGGACACAGCGGTTGCAGACGATGCATTTCGCCGGGTCATAGGTGAAATAGGGGTTGGACGTATCCTTCGTGTCGTGGCGGTGGTTCTCGCCGTCATAACCGTAGCGCACCTCGCGCAGGCCCACGGCTCCCGCCATGTCCTGCAGCTCGCAATCGCCATTGGCCGAACAGGTCAGGCAGTCGAGCGGATGGTCGGAGATATAGAGCTCCATCACCCCCTTGCGCAGCTTGGCGAGGTGCTGTGTCTGGGTGCGCACCACCATGCCGTCCTCGGCCGGCGTGGTGCAGGAGGCCGGCGTGCCGCGCCGGCCTTCGATCTCGACGAGGCAGAGCCGGCAGGAGCCGAAAGGCTCGAGGCTGTCGGTGGCGCAGAGCTTGGGGATCTTGGTGCCGAGGCTCATCGCCGCTGCCATCACCGAGGTGCCGGCGGGCACCGAGACGGTCTCGCCGTCAATGGTCAGGGTCACCTGCTTCTCGGCGACGCGGATCGGCGTGCCGAAGTCGATTTCCTTGATCAGGCTCATGATTTCATCCTCACTCGGCCGCCACGG
Organism: Phreatobacter stygius; assembly: GCF_005144885.1. NCBI lineage: Bacteria > Pseudomonadati > Pseudomonadota > Alphaproteobacteria > Hyphomicrobiales > Phreatobacteraceae > Phreatobacter > Phreatobacter stygius. Next base: position 5,100,181 of record NZ_CP039690.1, on the reverse strand, counting down.
CCATGGCGGGGCGATGGAAATCCTCGGGGAAATGGCGGATCGCGCTCATCACGGGCATGGGGGTCAGGCCGCCCATGGCGCAGAGCGAGGCATCGGTCATCAGGCGGTTGAGATCGGCCAGCACGGCGAGATTCTTGTCCCGCTCGACGCCGGCGATGATCCGGTCGACGGTCTCGACGCCACGCACCGCGCCGATCCGGCACGGCGTGCATTTGCCGCAGCTTTCCTTGGCGCAGAATGCGAAGGCGAATTTCGCCTGTCTCGCCATGTCGGCGGTGTCGTCGAACACCACCATTCCGGCATGGCCGAGCATGCTCTGCACGCCGGCCAGTGCCTCGTAGTCCATTGGCGTGTCGAGCAGGCTGTCGGGCAGATAGGCGCCGAGCGGACCGCCGATCTGCACGGCCTTCAGCGGCCGTCCGGAGCGGGTGCCGCCGCCGAAATCCTCGATCAGGGTGCGCAGGCTGATGCCGAAGGCGAGTTCGACCAGGCCGCCGCGCCGGATATTGCCACCGAGCTGCACCGGCATGGTGCCGCGCGACCGGCCCATGCCGCAATCGGCATAGGCCTTGGCGCCATGGACCATGATCCAAGGCACGCTCGCCAGCGACAGCACGTTGTTGACCACCGTCGGCTTGCCGAACAGGCCCTGCAGCGCCGGCAAGGGCGGCTTGGCACGGACGATGGCGCGTTTGCCCTCGAGGCTTTCGAGGAGCGAGGTCTCTTCGCCGCAGATATAGGCGCCGGCGCCGAGCCGGACTTCCAGCTGAAAGGCCCGGCCGGACCCCAGCACCGAGGCGCCGAGCAGGCCCGCATGCTCGGCCCGCGCGATGGCGCGGTTGAGCGCACGGTGAGCATGCGGGTATTCCGAGCGGAGATAGATGAAACCCTTGGTGGCGCCAACCGCAATGCCGGCGATGACCATGCCCTCGATCAGCGTGAAGGGATCGCCTTCCATCAGCATGCGGTCGGCAAAGGTGCCGCTGTCGCCCTCGTCGGCATTGCAGACGATATATTTCTGCTCGGCGACGGCATCGAGCACGGTTTTCCACTTGATGCCGGTCGGGAAACCGGCGCCGCCGCGGCCGCGCAGGCCCGAGGCCCTGACCCGTTCGACGACATCGGCCGGCGCCATGGCGAGCGCCTGTTCCAGGCCCTTGAAGCCGCCATGGGCACGATAGTCGGCGACTGACAGCGGATCGGTGAGACCGACGCGCGCGAAGGTCAGGCGCTGCTGGCGCTTCAGCCAATCGAGTTCCTCGGTCGGGCCGTGGCCGAGCGGATGGGCTCCTCCCTCCAGGAAACCTGCCTCGAACAGGCCGGCGACGTCGGCTGGCGAGACCGGCCCATAAGCGACCCGGCCGGCGGATGTCTCGACCTCGACGAGCGGCTCGAGCCAGAGCATGCCACGCGAGCCGTTCCTGATGATCTCGACCGGTCGGCCACGCTGCTCCACCGCGCGGCGGATCGCGGTTGCGACAGCCTCGGCACCAACCGACAGGGCGGCCGCGTCGATCGGCACATAGATACGAACGGGCTTGGCTTTATCGCTCACGCCGGCACCCTTTCGATGATCTGGGCGGTCTCGACCGCCCTGCCCTCGCAGAGCGCCGAGAGGCGCTGGGCGTCGAGCCGGCCAACCAGCTCGCCGTCGACCAGCGCCGCCGGCCCAAGCGCGCAATTGCCCAGGCAATAGACCGTCTCGATCGTCAGATCGCCATCGGCCGTGGTTGCGTCGACCGCCAGGCCATGGCGCGTTCTCAGATGATCGACCAGGTTCTCGCAGCCGACCGCCTGACAGGCCTCGGCGCGGCACAGCTTGATGACGCGGCGGCCGGCAGGCTCATCACGGAAATCATGGTAAAAACTGATGGTGCCTTGGACCTCGGCGCGGGACAGGTTCAAGGCATCCGCGATCAGCGGCACGGCTGCCCGGTCGACATAACCGAACTCGTCCTGAAGCGCGTGCAGGATCGGCATGACCGCGCCGTCGAGACTGCTCAGGCGCGTGATCAGCGCCCGCGCAACCTCGATATCCCAAGCCGCATAATGTCCCATGCTTCCTCCAGTCGCCGCCGTTGAACCGGCGACCTTGCTGGAGCCATGGTGCCTGCAGACTGGAAGAGTTCAAATTGTTTGTTCCGAACATTTGATAGCCAAGGACTATCAAATTGTCCCTCTCGGCCGTCGCGCCTGAGCAATTGACCTTGTGATAAGCCACATTGGGCCGACTTCACTCAAATCCCGGCAATCGATAGCCGCTAGCAATAGGTCCAGACTATTGCGCCGCCAAGGTCCTGGGGATCCCGGCATTCCTGACCGGTTCGGCCACCATCAGCAGGTTTCGCGCGAGCGGCGCGATCGGCTGGCGATCGGCCACGATGAGGCCAATGGTGCGCTGCGCGTCGGGCTGCACCAGCGGCAACGCCCTGGTGCCCAAGGGAATGCCGAAGAACTCCAGCAATTGCCGCGAGACGATCGAGGAAATGCCGAGCAGGCCGGCATGGGAGCAGAGATTGAAGATCGAATTGGTCTCCATGGTCGGCACCGGCATCTGGCCAACCGAGCGGAAGATGCCGTCGATGATCCGGCGGTTCTGCATGTCCGAGGTCAGAAGGCAGAGCTTGAGCTTGGCCGCCTCTTCCCAGGTCACTTCGCTGCGCGCTGCCATGGCGCTGTCCTCGCGCATCAGCAGGACATAGGATTCCTGGTAGATCGGCTTGGAAACGACCCGCTCCAGCGGCTCGTTGTCGAGATAGGTCAGGCCAACATCGAGCTCGAAATTGTCGATCCGGCTCTGGATCTCCTGCGAGGTCAGCGACAGCACGGTCAGCGACACCTCGGGGAAGCGGGCCGAGAACGGCCCGGTGATATGGGCGACCATCGGCAGGGCGGTCGGGATGGCGCCGAGCCGGAGCCGGCCGCTGACGCCCTGCCTGAGCTCCGCGATCGACTGCTTGAGCAGGTCGGATTCGGCCAGGATGCGCCGGGCATGGGCGACCACCACCTCGCCCTCTTTGGTCAGGCCCTTGAACTGCCGTCCGCGCTCGACGATCAGCACGCCGAGTTCCTCTTCCAGCTGGGCGATCGCCGTCGACAGGGTCGGCTGGGAGATGTTGCAGGCTTCCGCCGCACGCCTGAAATGTTTCTCCCGCGCCAGGGCATCCAGGTAGATCAGCTGCTTGATGATCATCGCTTGCCAGTTATCGCATTGCTGGCCGCCGGCTGGCCTCGTGCGAGCTTAACTCGAATTTCTCACACGGCTACCGCCTGCGCCGTCCCAAGGGACCGACAGCGCAGGCGAGAAATCTATCATCGGTCGAGCTTTTCGACACACTCCGTCAGCCGCTTCGGTCCGACAAGGTTGCCGTTGCGGCGGACATCCGCGGCCTCGGCCGGCTCAACCGTGTGGAGAATATGCCTTTTGCCACCTCCTGGCGCCTGTCACCCGGCAACAGCGACAAGCCGGCGGCAGAGACCGACAGCCTGATGGACGATGCCGAACCTGATCGGGGTCGGGCAGCCGGATTTCCGGCGCTCGCGTCACAGCCGTCCTGCGGGCCTGACCCATCGCGATCGCGGACCTCGCGCGCCGCTCGAAAGCGGGACAACCGCCTCGGCGCCATTCCAGGACGATCCTCCCGACCGCCTATGCCGCCTGCAGATCGTTGATGAACCCGCTCACCGCTTGCTGGAGTTCGCCTGCCTGTCCGGACAGGCCGCCGGACAAGGTCATGAGCTGCGTCGACGCCGCGCCCGTCATCTCGGCGGCCTGACCAACCCCGCTGATATTGGCCGTGACCATGTTCGCGCCTTGAGCCGCCCGCTGGCAGTTGGACGCGATCTCCGCCGTTGCCGCTCCCTGCTCCTCCATCGCGGTGGCGATCAGGGTCGTCGTCTCCTTGATCCCACCGATGGTGCGGACGATTTCACCGATCGAGCCAACCGTGGTTTCGGTCGCCACCTGGATCTCGGCCACCTTACGGGAGATTTCCTCCGTCGCCTTGCCCGACTGGGAGGCCAGCTGCTTCACTTCCGCCGCGACCACCGCGAAGCCCTTTCCGGCCTCGCCCGCACGCGCCGCCTCGATCGTGGCGTTGAGCGCGAGGAGATTGGTCTGGTCGGCAATGCCCTTGATCAAGCCGACGACTTCGCCGATTGCGTTTCCCGCCTCGGCGAGCGTCCGGATCCGCTCGTTCGACGACGAGGCCTCGCCAAAGGCTTTGTCGGAAATCTTGGCAGAATGCAGAACCTGGCCACTGATCTCCCGGATCGACGTGGACAGCTCCTCGGCGGCGGAGGCAACGGTCTGGACGTTGATCGAGGCCTCCTCGGCCGCCGCGGCGACCGTCTGCGCCTGACGCGAGGTTTCCTCGGCGGTGGCCGACAGGTTGGTCGCCGCGTCCGCGACCTCCTTCGACGACAATCCGAAGCTGCCGGCCAATTTTTCCATGGTGGCGACGAAGCGTTCGGAAATGCTGTTGCGTCGCGCCAGCCGCTCTCGATCGACGGCTTCGCCGGCAGCCCGCTCGGCGCGCATTCGCTCGGCCTCCTGCAACTGGTCGCGGAAGGTCAGAACCGACCTGGCGATGTCGCCGATCTCATTGGTTCGTTCGGTGTCCGCGACATCGACCTGCAGGTTGCCGTCGGCAAGCGCCGTGATCGTGGCGTTGAGGCGGCTCAGCGGCCTGGTCACGCAGGTCACCACAAAGATCATCACACCGCATGCCAGCATCAGCGCGACCGAGAGCACCGCCATTGTCAGCATTCGCGTGTTCGCGAAGGCGGCTTCGCCCGTGGCATGCGCGGCGGCGCTGCCCTGGCGATTGATCTCGACCAATTCTGCCAGGATCAGCGATACCGCGTCGAAGCGGTTGCGGCTTTCCGTCCTGAAGAGGGCGCCGGCTTCGGCGCTTTTGCGCGCGCGAGTGAGCTGCACGAGCTGCGCGTCGACAACCATATAGGCCTGCCACGCCGGACCGAGCTTCTCATAGGCGGCACGCTCCTCCGGAGATGCGATCAAGATCTCGAATTTGCGCTGATTGGCCTGAAGCGCCGCGAGGGCCTGGCTCATCCTCTGCTCGGCGGCCAGCACGTCCGCCGCCTCGATCGAGACGATGAGCGCGCCCTCGGAGGCACGAAACTTCGCCGCGCTGGTGTTCATCGCGTTGGCCGCGTCGAGGGCCGGCAGCCAGTTGGTCGCGATATCGATCGTGCTGTGGTGGGTGCGCGCAAGCCCGACATAGGCGGTGGCGCCGAGCACCATGATCATTCCAAGAAGCAACACGCATCCGCCCATGAGGGCCATTTTCAACGTCAGCCTCATTTTCAATCTCCGCGCGAATCGCCCGCTGCAAGCACAACCTGCAAAAGCATCCTATGCTATTGTTAACGACACGTTATCCAGTAATTACACAGCAATATTGTATTATTCTTCAGAAATTCACAAATATTGAATGTCACGTCACGGTCATCAAGAATTATGATCATGACTAACATGACAACGCCAACCCAATGGGCATGGCCGACGCCTGAATGACTGGGGAAAGCCCGGCGACTGCGGCTCCATTGCCGAAGACGCCCGCGCGCCTGTCTCGTCATGCGACGACAGCGTGGCGGTCAATGCTTCAGCCCGCGCCGCGAACCGCGCTCAAAGGCGTAGAGCCCGGCGACCGCCGAGCCGCGTCAAATTGACACGACCGTTCCAGGATGAGGCAGTGCCGGTCGCGCGCCTGTCCCACCGCGACAAGGACCGCCCGGATGACGGCTGTTGCCGCTCGGCCGTTCCTTCCGGTCCGGCTGAACGTCACGCAAGAGTGACAGGCGACGGTGACGCACCGTCGTGCACGGCCCGACCATGCCGGTTCCCGTCGGCGGAGAGCCGCCGAAAGCCGCGCTGCGCGCCCGGTCGGACCGCCAAAACGGCCGCTGCCGGCACGCCGGCGCGAAAAACTCTTCACGATCGTTTCTCGGCCGACAGCTTGGCTTTGCCGGGACGGCACCCACCCGGGCGCCGCTCGGCGACAGCCCGCGACATGCCCCCGCCACGGTTCGGTCCTTCGATGGATCGAGGCTCCAAGGCCCGCATTTTGCTTGGCCTGGATCAAGAAGCCCATAAGCGCGTTCCTTCGTCAGCGAACGACCATACCGGACGCCCAGGCGGTACCTATATGAATCCTGAGGGAGGAAAGCAGAAGAAAAGGTCCAGAGTGCATGACCGCCAGGCAATTCAAGCGTTATCATCGTAGGGAGCGGGCACTGAGTCGCTCTGATGCTCCCCGCAGCGCCGCGGGGCTCGGGCATCGATCAAGAGGCGCATGATTTCGGGGCAGGGAAGCGGCTTAGGAGACTCATATCTTATTCAGCCAGCACATGGCGGGAGGTTGATATGCATCCGCATGAATCCGACGTCTTCAATCTCTTTTCGGAGATTTACAGAAGCGAGACACAGGAGGAGATGAGCCTCCAGCAATACCTCCTCGCGTGCCGTGAAAATCCGTCAATGTACGCCACGGCTCCAGAAAGAATGATGGAGGCGATCGGCGAGCCGACCTTGGTCGATACGAGCGCCGACGAGCGCCTCGGCCGCATCTACTCGAACCGCACCATCAAGATCTATCCGACCTTCGCCGATTTCTACGGCATGGAGGATACGATCGAGCGGATCGTCGGCTATTTCCGCTACGCGGCCCAGGGCCTCGAGGAACGCAAACAGATCCTCTACCTGCTCGGCCCGGTCGGCGGCGGCAAATCCTCGCTGGCCGAACGGCTGAAGAAGCTCATGGAGAAGCGGCCGATCTACACCTTGAAGATCGGCGACCAGATCAGCCCGATCTTCGAATCGCCGCTCGGTCTGTTCCATCCCGAGCGCATGGCCGATCTCCTGGAAGACAAATATGGCATCGCGCGCCGGCGGCTGAACGGCCTGATTTCGCCCTGGGCGGCGAAGCGGCTGGACGAGCTCGGCGGCGACATCTCCAAATTCAGCGTGGTCCGGCTGATGCCGTCGCGCCTGCGCCAGATCGGCATCGCCAAGACCGAACCCGGCGACGAGAACAACCAGGACGTTTCGGCCCTCGTCGGCAAGGTCGATATCCGGCAGCTGGAGAATTTCAGCCAGGCCGATCCCGATGCCTATTCTTTCAGCGGCGGATTGAACCGGACGACGCAGGGGCTGCTGGAATTCGTCGAAATGTTCAAGGCGCCAATCAAGGTGCTGCATCCGCTGCTGACCGCAACCCAGGAAGGCAATTACAACGGCACGGAGAATTTCGGCGCCTTCCCCTTTCAAGGCATTGTTCTGGCCCACTCCAACGAATCCGAGTGGCTGCAGTTCAAGAACAACAAGAACAACGAGGCCTTCCTCGATCGCATCCTGGTGGTCAAGGTGCCCTATTGTGTCCGGGTCACCGAGGAACGGCAGATCTATGAAAAGCTCTTGCGCGAGAGCGACCTGGTCAAGAACCCCTGCGCGCCGGAAGTGCTGGAGATCCTGAGCCGCTTCACGGTGGCGACACGGCTGGTCGAGCACGGCAATTCGCCGCTCTACACCAAGATGCGGGTCTATGACGGCGAGAACCTGAAGGACGTCGACCCCAAGGCCAAGTCGGTGCAGGAATATCGCGATGCCGCCGGCGTCGACGAGGGCATGACCGGCGTCTCCACCCGCTTCGCCTTCAAGGTCCTCTCCGAGACCTTCAACTACGGCACCAAGGAGGTCGCCGCCGACCCCGTGCATCTCATGTATATTCTGGAACAGGCGATCAAGCGCGCCCAGTTCCCGCAGGAGGTCGAGGCCAAATATCTCGACTTCATCAAGTCGGAGCTGGCGACCCGCTACGCCGAGTTCATCGGCCATGAGATCCAGAAGGCCTATCTCGAATCCTATAGCGAATACGGGCAGAACCTGTTCGACCGCTATATCGCTTATGCCGATGCCTGGATCGAGGACCAGGACTACAAGGACCCGGACACCGGCCAGATCCTCAACCGGGAGATCCTCGACAGCGAATTGTCGCAGATCGAGAAGCCGGCCGGCATCGCCAACCCGAAGGACTTCCGCAACGAGGTGGTCAAGTTCACGCTCCGGGCACGCGCCAGGAACAGCGGTCGCAACCCGGCATGGACAAGCTACGAGAAGCTCAGGGAAGTCATCGAGAAGCGTATGTTCGGCCAGGTCGAGGACCTGTTGCCGGTGATCAGCTTCGGCTCCAAAAAGGACAGCGCCACCGAGAAGCAGCATACCGAGTTCGTCCAGCGCATGGTCGAACGCGGCTATACCGAAAGGCAGGTACGGCGTCTGGTCGATTGGTACATGCGGGTGAACAAGGCCGGCTGACGTCCCGGCGCTTGAGACGCGCCGGGAGATAGCCCACGTTTTGCATCAACCGAGGTGAACCGCATGCCGAACTATATCGATCGGCGCCTGAACCCGAAGGACAAGAGCCTCAGCAACCGGCAACGCTTCCTGAGGCGGGCGCGCGACGAATTGAAGCGCATCGTCAACGACCAGATCACATCAGGCAAGATCACCGATGTCGATGGCGATCACGCCGTGCCGGTGCCGGTCAGAGGCACGGCCGAGCCGAGCTTCCAGCATGCCCAGGGCAGCGGCCGGCGGGACCATGTCCTGCCGGGCAACAAGGAGTTCGTCACCGGCGACCGGCTGCCGAAACCGAGTGGCCAGGGTGGCGGCGGCGGCGCCGGCAAGGGTCCATCCGGCAGCGGCGGCGACGAGGACGATTTCCGCTTCGTGCTGTCGCGTGAGGAATTCCTCGATCTGTTCTTCGAGGACCTGGAACTGCCCGATCTGATCAAATTGAACCTGAAGGAAGTGGTGTCCTTCAAGTCGCGCCGGGCCGGCTACACCATCGCCGGGGCGCCGACCAACATCAATGTCGGCCGCACCATGCGCAACAGCTTCGGCCGCCGCATCGCGCTGAGACGGCCGAAACTGAAGGAACTGGATTCGGTCTCCGAGGAGCTCGCCAAGCTCGAGGCCAAGCCTCAGCCGGGCGCCGCAGTGCGGGCGCGCATCGCCCTGCTGCGCGAGGACCTGGCGAAGCTCAGGCGGCGGCGCAAGCTGATCGGTTATGTCGATCCGGTCGATATCCGCTTCAATCGCTTCGAGCCGCAACCGCTGCCCAATGCCAAGGCCGTGATGTTCTGCCTGATGGACGTCTCCGGCTCGATGGGCGAGCGGGAGAAGGACCTGGCCAAGCGCTTCTTCGTGCTGCTGCACCTGTTCCTGAAACGGCGCTACGAACGCATCGACATCGTCTTCATCAGGCACACCCACGAAGCGCAGGAGGTCGACGAGGAGACGTTCTTCTACAGCACGCAAAGCGGCGGCACGGTGGTCTCCACCGCCCTGAAGGAAATGCAGCGCGTCATCGAGGAACGTTATCCCAGCAAGGAATGGAACATCTATGCCGCCCAGGCCTCGGACGGCGACAACGGCTATGACGATAGCGATTACTGCACGATGCTGCTCAACAGCGAGGTGATGCGGCTCTGCCAATATTACGCCTATGTCGAGATCATCGACGAGCGCGAGAGCCATATTTTCGGCTCGACCGACAATGGCACGTCGCTCTGGCGGTCCTATTGCAAGGTCGGCGAGAAATGGCCGAACTTCCAGATGACCCGCATCGCCAAGCCGTCCGACATCTATCCGGTCTTTCGCAAGCTCTTCGCGAAACAGCAGGCCTCCAAGGGCCAATGAACGGCGGTTCCCGTGGAAAAGCGTGCCAAAGCCTCCAGCCTCTTGTTTTCAGGTTCCGACTGGAACTTCCAGACCCTGTCGCGCACCTATGATGCCATCGAGACGGTGGCGCTCGACGACCTGAAGCTCGACGTCTACCCCAACCAGATGGAGATCATTTCCTCCGAGCAGATGCTCGATGCCTATGCCTCCATCGGCATGCCGCTGATGTATCAGCACTGGTCCTTCGGCAAGCACTTCATTCACGAGGAACATCTCTATCGGAAAGGCCGCCGGGGGCTGGCCTATGAGCTGGTGATCAACTCCAACCCCTGCATCGTCTATCTGATGGAAGAGAACACCATGGCACTGCAGGCCCTGGTGACCGCGCATGCGGCCTTCGGCCACAACCACTTCTTCAAGAACAACTATCTGTTCCAGCAATGGACCGATGCCGGCGCGATCCTGAACTACATGGAATTCGCCAAGACCTATATCGCGCGCTGCGAGGAGCGCCACGGCATCGCAGCGGTGGAGCAGATCCTGGATGCGGCGCATGCCCTGATGGACCAGGCGGTGTTCCGCTATCGGCGGCCGCCACGGCTGTCCTCGGAAAAGGAGCGGGATCGCATCCGCGAGCGCCTGGAATATGAGGAGCAGTCGTTCTCCGACCTGTGGCGGACGCTGCCGCGGCGCAAGGAGAGCATCACCCCGTCGGAGGCCGAACGCGAGGCTCAGGAGCGCAAGAAGTTCCTCAATCTGCCGGAAGAGAACCTGCTCTATTTCCTGGAAAAGAACAGCCTGATCCTGGAGCCCTGGCAGCGCGAACTGGTGCGGATCGTCCGCATCGTCGCGCAATATTTCTATCCGCAACGGCAAACCAAGGTGATGAACGAGGGCTGCGCCACCTTTGTCCACTACACTATCCTGAACACGCTGTTCGACCAGGGCAAAGTCGGCGAAGGCACCATGCTCGAGGTGTTGCAGAGCCATGCCAACGTGGTGTTCCAGCCAAATTTCGACGACCCGCGTTATTCCGGCCTCAACCCCTATGCGCTCGGCTTCGCGCTGATGCAGGATATCGAGCGCATCTGCATGAAGCCGACATCCGAGGACCGCGACTGGTTTCCCGATTTCGCCGGCAATGGCGACTGGCGCGCAACGCTCATCGACGCCTGGGCCAATCACCGCGACGAATCCTTCCTGCGGCAATATCTGAGCCCGGCATTGATCCGCAAATTCCGGCTGTTCGTGCTGGCCGACGAGCCGGATGACAGTCACTACAAGGTCGCCTCGATCCATGACGAGCGCGGCTACGACAAGGTCCGTTCGGCGATCGCCAACAGCTACGATGTCGGCGCCAACCGGCCGGACATCCAGGTGGCCGACGTCGATCTGCTGGGCGACCGGCATCTGCGCCTGCAACACATGGTGCAGAACGGCGTCGTGCTGGCGGAGGCCGGCCGCCAGGCGACCCTGCGCCACGTGCGCCGCCTGTGGGGCTACAATGTCAGCCTTGCCGGGGTCGACGCGGAAAGCGGCAACCAACTCTACGAGGTCTCCGCCGACGAGACGGCGAACTGACCGCCGGCGGCCCGAAAGCGCCGGAGCGAACCCGCCTCGCCGCGCGCCTCATTGCGCCTTTTCGTATTCGGCATATTGCTCCGGCGTCATGCCGGGCAGCTTCTGGATGAAAGCGACGACTGCCCGCAGCTCCTCGTCCTTGTGGCTATCGGCAAATGACGGCATGCCGGTCATCCTGACACCGTTCTTGACGATCCAGTAGAGCTCGGCGCCGGTCCAGCCGGCGACGGTATCGGCGAGATAAGGCGGCTCCGGGATCAGGCCCTTGCCGAAGTCCACGGGGTCCTTGCCCGGACCGCCGTGACAATAGACGCAGGTCTCGTTGTAGAAGCGGAAGCCGAGCTTGAGGTCGGTGGATGGCGCAGGTTGCGGTTCGGCCGCCGCCCGGCGCGCGACCGAACGCTGCATGGCAGTGGTCAGCAACCAGGCGACCGGTGCGCTGTCCGGCCCGCGTGCGGCAACGTTGACGACGCCGCTATAGACGACCGCGAAGCCGGCGATCGCGAGGGCAACAAGAGCGACGATAAATCCGGCGATGAATTTCATGGCGCGCTCCCCCGTGCGGGACGCGGCTCGTTCGCTGCTCACCGCGAACGGACAGCCAAAGCGATGCTACTCCAGAGACATCCGGCCGGACAGACGCCTGCCGGCCGTCAGCCCCGCCGCCCGGGCATTGCTTGAGGTGATCGGCCGCCGTCCAGCGCGCTCATCGCGGCGGCGACCACGCCGTCGAGTTCGTCCCGCGATGCCCCGTCGCGCGCCTGGAGCGACAAGCCCTGCATCACCGCGGCATAAAAGGTTGCAAGCCTCGCCGTGTCGGTGCCGGCGATGAGATCCCCCTCGCGCAGGCCGCGGTCGAGCCGCTCGCGGACCCGCTCGATGGTCTGGCGCCTGATATCCTGGAGATAGGCGCGCGACGGCTCGTTCTCGGCCAGGCCATTGACCAGCCCGAGGATCACCAGGCAGCCACCGGATCCCGGAGCCGCCAGCGCGACATCGGCGCTCGCCTTCAGCATGTTCTCGACGGCATCGCGCGTTGCCGCTGTCTCTTCCAGCGCGCGCATGGCGCCAGCGCCGGCGGTTCCGAGGTAGAGGTCGACCGCCTCGCGGAAGATCGCTTGCTTGGAGCCAAAGGCGGCATAAAAACTCGGCGGGTTGATGCCCATGGCGGCGGTGAGGTCGACCAATTGCGCGCCCTCGTAACCTTTCGCCCAGAACACCCGCATCGCGCAGGCGAGCGCGTGGCTCCGGTCGAAATTGCGCGGACGTCCCCGGCTGGTCATCCCGAACCTTTCTGTAGTCGATTTTACATAACCCCGTTGACCTCGGCGCTCAAGCCTGACAGGAATCTGTAGCCACAATTATGGAAATGAGGCGAGCATGGCCGAGAACAGCCGCGACAGCGAGCGGATCGCGATCATCAGGAGCTATTTCCGCAAGATCGACGAACGCGATCCGAGCTTCTTCGACGATGTCGCCGAGGACGTTCAGCTGTTCTTCCCGAAATTCGGCATAGGCCACGGCAAGGCCGCGCTGGCCCTGTTCGGTGAACGGCTGGGAAGTGATCTCGAAAGCCTCAGCCACGATATCGATGGGTTCAACGTCATCGTCGCCGGCGACACGATCGTCGTCGAGGGCCAGGAGAGCGGCGTCACCCGCGCCGGCCTGCGCTGGCCCGATGGCGTCGTGTCGGAGGGCCGCTTCTGCAACGTTTTCGAGTTCGACGGGCTCAAGATCCGGCGCATCCACATCTATGTCGACCCCGACTTTACCAACAGCCATGACGAGCGCGTCCGACTGCTGCGCGGAGGAAAGACGCCCGGGGACGAGACCCGTGGCGTCGTCAACCGCTATTTCATGATGATGCTGACGGGTGCCGAGCCCGAAGCGATCGCCTCACTGTTCAGTGAGGCTATCGACTGGGACATTGCCGGCGATACCACCCTTGTGCCCTGGATCGGCCGAAAGACCGGTCGCGCCGGCGTCGCCAGTTTCGTCCAGGACCTGCGCGAACGGATCGAACCGGTCAGTTTCGAGGTGAGCTCGATCCTGGTCGACGGCAAGCGAGCGGTCGCCATGGGTGCGCTCGTCTCGAAGGTGACGAACACCGGCAAAACCATTGAAACGGAGTTCGCGCTCGATTTCACCGTCGAGGCAGGGCTGATCACACGCTACCGGATGCTCGAGGACTCGTTCGCGGTCGCCAGGGCGGCGGCCTGACATCAGGCCTTCGCCCGGCGCGGCCCCCAGCCTCAGCGGGCCCGAGCGCTGAAAGACGTCTTGGTCAATTGCTCGGACACGTCCCACAAGCGGGCGGCGGCCGCCTCGTCCTTGGCCTGCGGCATGACCTTGGCGAGCTTCGGCGGCCCTTTCAGTTCATAGAACCAATCCGGCCCGTAATAGGCGCCGCCGACGGCCTCGGGCGATGTCGCCGCGAGCAAGGTCGGCAAGGCGCCATCCGCGGCCGAATGGCTCGCCAGCGGCTGCAGCAGGAGACTGAGCCTCGACAGCAGGCCACCGGTGCCGGGGCCATTCGGGATCAGCTCGGTGCGGGCATAACCGGGATGAGCGGCATTGCTCATCAGGCCCCAGCCGGCGGCATCGCTCCGGCGCTGCAGTTCAAGAGCGAAAATCAGCATGGCGAGCTTCGATTGCGCATAGGCCCGCCACGGCGAATAGGCGTTCTGCCCTTGCAGGTCGTCGAAATGGATCTGACCGCTGCGATGGGCAAGGCTGCTCAGATTGACCACCCGAGGCTTGTCGCCCTGCCTGAGCAGCGGCAACACATGGGCGGTCAGCGCAAAATGGCCAAGATAATTGGTGCCGAATTGCAGTTCGAAGCCGTCGAAAGTGGTCCGCCGCTCGGGTGGCGTCATGACCCCGGCATTGTTGACCAGCAGATCGAGGCTCGGGCGTTCGGCCCGCATACGCTCGCCAAAGGCCGCGACCGAGCCGAGATTTGCCAGATCCAGCGGTTCGAAACGGATGCTGGCGGCCGGAACCGCCTTGCGGATCGCCGCGACCGAAGCAATCCCCTTGTCCGGATTGCGTCCGGCCAGGATGACCTCGCCCCCGGCGCGTGCCAGCGCCAGGGCGGTCTCGAAGCCGAGGCCGCCGGTGCCCGTGACGATAGCCGAACGGCCAAGCTGCGAGGGGATGTCTGCTGATGTGAAAGGCGCCATGGCTTTTGCTCGTCCAGTGATCGACTGGACGATAAATATGCATCAAGTGCAATTTTGCAATAAGGGCATCAATTATCGCCAGCGTCCGTCGGAGCTGCCGGCCGCGTCAAAAGATCTCCGGCTCGGGCGTCGGCTCGCCGCGCTCCAGCACGTCGAAATCGGCGCCGAGATTGGCCTGGCGGACATGCTGCTCGAACAGCGCGCCATAGCCTCGCGCGAAGCGTTTGGGCGGCTGAACCCAGGCCGCCTTGCGCCGCGCGATCTCGGCCTCGTCGACCAGCATGTCGAGGCGGCGGTTGGGCACGTCGAGCAGAATCTCGTCGCCGGTCTGCAGCAGAGCCAGCGGCCCGCCGACACGCGATTCCGGGCAGATATGCAGCACGCAGGTGCCGAAATGGGTGCCGCTCATGCGCGCGTCCGACAGCCGCACCATGTCTCGGACACCGCGCGCCAGGAGCGTCTTGGGGATCGGCAGCGCGCCCCATTCCGGCATGCCGGGACCGCCGACCGGGCCGGCATTGCGCAGCACGATGACGCTGTTCTCGTCGATGCCAAGCGTTTCGTCGTCGATGCCGCGGGTCAGCGCGGCATGATCGTCGAACACCACGCAACGGCCGCGATGGGTCATCAGGGTGGGGCTGGCGGCCGAGGGCTTGATCACCGCCCCATCGGGGCAGAGATTGCCGTAGAGCACGGCAAGCCCCGGCTCGGATGACGCCGGTTTGTCGAGCGTGCAGATGACCGCCTCGTCGCGCACCACGGCACCGGCGATATTGTCGCCGAGCGTCTTGCCGGTCACCGTCATGGCCGTGAGATCCAGCCGGTCGGCAATGCGTGAGAGCAGAGCCGGCAGGCCGCCGGCAAAGTAGAAATCCTCCATCAGGAAGCGGCCGGCCGGATAGAGATTGGCCATGACCGGCGTGCGCCGTGCCGCCGCGTCGAAGGCATCGATGGTCAGCGGAATGCCGGCGCGCCTGGCCATGGCGACGAGATGCACGACGGCATTGGTCGAACCGCCGAGCGCGGCACAGACCTCGACACCATTGGCGAAGCTGCCGGCGCTGAGCAGGCTCGAGGGTTTCAGGTCTTCCCAGACCATTTCGACAATGCGCTCGCCGGCCTGCGAGCACATGCGCGGATGGGCGGAATCGGCGGCTGGAATGGAGGAAGCACCAGGCAACGAAAAACCGATGGTCTCGGCGATCGCGGTCATGGTGGTGGCCGTGCCCATGGTGTTGCAGGTGCCGGGCGAGCGCGACGAAATGCCCTCGATCTCGATCCAGTCGGCATCGGAGAGATTGCCGGCGCGATAGTCGTCCCAGAACTTGCGGGTATGGGTGCCGGAGCCGATGGCCTGGCCGTTGCGGCGAGAGTTCATCATGGGGCCGGCCGAGCAGAAGATCACCGGAATGTCCATGGAGGTCGCGCCCATGATCAGGCCGGGCGTGGTCTTGTCGCAGCCGCCGAGCAGCACCGCGCCGTCGATCGGCAACTGGCGCATCAGCTCCTCGGCCTCCATGGCCAGGAAGTTGCGGTAGAACATGGTGGTGGGTTTCACCAGCACTTCGCCGAGCGACATGGCCGGCAGTTCCACCGGAAAGCCGCCGGCTCGGATCACCCCGCGCTTCACCGCTTCCGCCCGGTCGCGCAGGTGGAAATGGCAAGGGCTCATCTCGCTCCAGGTGTTGAGAATGCCGATGACCGGCCGGCCCATGAACTCGTCGCGGCGGAACCCCATCTGCTGGGTGCGCTGGCGGTGCGAATGCGAGCGCATGTCGTTCGGCCCGTACCAGCGGTGGCTGCGCAGGGTCTCGGGCGTCTTGATGCGCTTGGTCATGCTGGTTCGCTCGCGTTCGGCAATTGCAATGATCGGTGTAAGCGCTATCATTGCTGCCTCATCGAAGGAAGGCAAGACGCGTGTCGCCACCCCGCACGATCCGTGGCCCCGGCCTGTTCATCAGCCAATTCATCAGCAATGAGCCGCCTTTCGATACATTGGACGGCATGGCGCGCTTTGCCGCCGGCAATGGTTTCGTCGCCCTGCAGATCCCGGTCCACGATCCGCGCTTCATCGATCTTCAGCGCCTCGACGAAAGCGGTTACATTGGCAAGCTGGAGACCACGCTGCACGGCGATCGCCTCGCGATCAGCGAGATCGCCGCCCATCGCGCCGGCCAGCTCATGGCGGTCAACCCGGCCTATGACGCGGTCATGGATGGCTTTGCGTCAGCCGATTGCCGTGGCGATCCGGCCAGGCGCCAGGCCCGAGCGGCGGCCGATCTTGGCGCCGCCATCACGCTCGCCGGCCGGCTCGGCGTTGTCAGGCTCGCGACCTTTTCGGGCAGCCTGGCCTGGCCATTCTTCTACCCCTTCCCGCCACCGCCGGAGGGCCTGATCGACCGGGCTTTCGCGGCACTGGCGGCGCGCTGGCGGCCGCTGCTCGACCATGCCGACCAGGCCAATGTCGACATCTGCTTCGAGCTGCATCCGGGCCAGGATCTGCATGACGGCGCCACCTTCGATCGCTTCCTGGCCCTGGTCGACGGCCACCCGCGTGCCAAGATCCTCTATGATCCGAGCCACATGCTGCTCCAGCACATGGACTATCTCGGCTTCATCGATCGCTACCACGACCGCATCGGCGCCTTTCACGTCAAGGACGCCGAATTCGTCGTCAGCGACCAGCGTGGCGTCTATGGCGGTTATGGCGACTGGCTGGAGCGGCCAGGCCGGTTCCGCAGCCCAGGCGACGGCCAGATCGACTTCAAGGCGATCTTCTCCCGGCTGACCCGGCATGGCTATGACGGCTGGGCGGTGCTCGAATGGGAATGCTGCCTGAAGAACCGGCTCGACGGCGCGGCCGAGGGCGCCCGCTTCATCGCCGACCACATCATCCGCGTCGGTGAGACGCCGTTCGATGCGGGGATGCGGGCGCAAGGCTCGCCCGATAGGCTCGACGCCATGCTCGGCCTCAGGAGACCATGATGCCCAATCCGGTTCTCGAACGCTTCGGCCGGCCGTTCCGCCTGGGCCTTGCCGGCGGCGCGCCGCCCTCGCTGATCGGGCCGGTGCATCGGACGGCGAGCGTGATGGACCAGCGCTTCCAGCTGGTCGCCGGCGTGCTGTCGTCGCGCCCCGAGCGCGCGCTGACCGAAGGCCGCGCCGCCGGCCTGGCCGAAGACCGCTGTTATGCCAGCGTCGAGGCGATGATATCGGGCGAGGCGCGCCGGCCCGATGGCATCGAGGCCGTCGCCATCATCACGCCGAATGACAGCCATGCCCGCTATGTCCGCCTGGCGCTGGAGGGCGGCCTCGACGTGATGGTCGAAAAGCCATTGTGCAACGATCTCGGCGAGGCCCTGGCGCTGGCCGATCTGGCGCGCCGGACCGGCCGGGCGGTGGCGCTGACCCATACCTATTCCGGCTATCCGATGATCCGCGACATGCGCGCGCGGATCGAGGCCGGCGAGATCGGCCAGATCCGCCTCGTCCAGGTCGATTACATGGCCGGCGGCCTTGCCACCCGGGTCGAGGACGCGCCTGATGCCGCCCGGCGCTGGCGGCTCGATCCTGCGGTCAGCGGGCCATCGCTGGTGCTCGGCGATATCGGCACCCATGCCCATCACCTCGTCGGTTTCGTCACCGGCGAGCGGCTTGCCAGCGTCTCGGCCGATGTCGGAACGCTGATGCCGGGCCGGCGGGTGCATGACATCGCGCAGGTGCGCTTTCGCCTGGGCAATGGCGCGCGCGGCCGGATCGACGCCTGCAACGCCGCCGCCGGCGCGTCCAACCAGGTATCGCTGACCGTCTATGGCGAGACCGGCCATTTGCGCTGGGAGCATCGCCATCACGGCCGTCTCGTCCAGGCCAATCTCGACGGCGACATCAGGATCATCGGTTCCGGCCAACCGAACCTGACGGATATGGCCAAGGCGGCGACCCGGCTGATGCGGCCGGGCCACCCGGAAGGCCTGCAGGAGGCGGTGGCCAATCTTTATTGCGGCCTCGCCGACGAGATGCTGGCGCGACGCGGGCTGGCCCCGGCGGCGGCCACGCTTACGCCGTCGATCGCCGACGGCGTCGCGGGATTGGCCTTCGTCGAGGCTTGCCTGGCGAGTTCAGCGGCGGGTGGCGCGCATGTGGAGCTGGCGACGCATGGATGAGGGCTCAGCGTCTGCGCACCCGTACGGCGGCCCTTCGACGCGCAGGCTCCCACCTCCCGCCGGCGGCGGGAGGTCGGCGCGTCAGCGCCGGGAGAGGGGGATTTGCCCTCATCGAACGGTCGCACCCATTTCGCACGGCCCTCGTCCGTTGAGCGCCTCGCCCCCTCTCCCGACCTCCGCTGACGCTCCGGTCGACCTCTCCCCGCCGGGGAGAGGTGACGCGCAGCCCTACCGGACCGCGGGGCCTTTCGAAACTGCAATGCCCATCGATCGCAAGGACCAGACATGGCGACCATCCTGATCACCGGCTGCGACACCGGCCTCGGCGTCGAATTCGCCCGCCAATATGCCGCCGACGGCCATCGCGTGCTGGCGACCTGCCTCGATCCCCAGGCCGCCCATGAGACCCGCGCGATTGCCGGCGATATCGAGGTGTCGAAGCTCGATGTCACCGATCACCGGGCCATCGAGGCGCTGGCCGAACGGCTCGACGGCGAGCCGGTCGACATCGTGCTGAACAATGCCGGCATCGGCCGGCCGCACCCGCCCTTCGGCCAGACCGATTACGCCAACTGGCGTCGCATCCTGGAGACCAACCTGATCGGGCCGATGAAACTCGCCGAATGTTTCGTCGAGCATGTGGCGGCCAGCGAATTGAAGCAGATGGTCTTCGTGTCGAGCCGCATGGGCTCGATCGCGCTCAACAATTCCGGCGGCTCCTATGGCTATCGCTCGAGCAAGGCCGGGCTCAACATGGTGGTGAAGACGCTGGCCGTCGATCTCGCGCACCGGCAGATCTGCGTGCTGGCGCTGCATCCGGGCTGGGCGGCAACCGAGCCTGGCGGTCGCGTGCCAGTGAGCGAAAGCGTCGCCGGCATGCGTGGCGTCATCCACCGCGCCGGCCGCCACCACACCGGCAATTTCGTCACCTATTCCGATCAGCCCCTGCCCTGGTGAACCATGCCCGAGCCGTCGATCGAGATCGTCCTTGATAGGACCAATCAGCTCGGCGAAGGCCCGTGCTGGCATGGCGGTGAACAGGCGCTCTACTGGGTCGATGCGCTGGCACCCGCCGTGCACCGGCTGGACGCCGCCGGCGAACTCAGCACCTGGACCATGCCGGAGATCATCGGCTCCTTCGTGTTTCGCCGCGCGGGCGGGCTGGTCGGCGCGCTGAAGAGCGGCTTCGCGGCCATCGACCTCGCCGACGGTGCGGTCAGCACCATCGTCGACCCCGAACCCGACCGGCCGACCAATATCCTCAACGACGGCAAATGCGACCGGCGCGGCCGCTACTGGTGCGGCTCGCGCAATGGCGAACTCATCAACCCGACCGGCGCGCTGCACCGGCTCGACCCGGATCTTTCGGTCCGGCGCATGGACCAGGGCTTCATCGTCTCCAACGGCATCGCCTTTTCGCCCGATGACCGGACCCTCTATCTCGCCGACAGCCGGGCCGAAACGGTATTCGCTTATGATCTCGACATCGACGACGGGGTGATTTCCAACCGCCGGGTGTTCTTCTCGACCCGCGACATTGCCGGGCGCTGCGACGGCGCCACCGTCGATGCCGAAGGCTTTTACTGGTGCGCACTGATCCATGGCGGCCAGGTCGCCCGGGTCGACCCCAAGGGCCGCTTCGACCGGCTGATCGACCTGCCGGTGAAACATCCGACCATGTGTACCTTCGGCGGCCGCAAGCTCGACATCCTCTATGTCACCTCGGCCGCCGCCATGGTGCCCGAAACCGAACGGACGGCGACGCCGCATGCCGGCGCGCTGTTCGCCATTCACGACCTCGGCGTGAGAGGCCTGCCGGAACCCCATTTCGGCGGATGAGGTGGCCCGCGCGGCCGCGGGCTGCCCGCGGGAATTCCCGCGGTCGGGTTCGGGGGATCACCCGATGCCAATTCCGGCGTCCGGCGCCAAACATCGCCTCATGACCATCGTCCTTGTCCAGGAGCGACCAGCCATGAGATTGCCCCTTCTCGTCCTGCTCTGCGGCGCGGCGATCAGTGCGCCGGCGCTCGCCCAGGAGGCCGGCGTCGGCAATGCCGGCAGCGCGGCCAATTACGACTACAGCTATCGTTTTCCCGGCGACCTGCCATCCAGCGGCTATGATGCCGACCGGGCCCAAACGGAGCCGTCGCGACGCCCGGCCCGCAGCTCACGCGCGCGGCACTGATCGCAAGGCCGCGGCACCACAGGATCCGGCCGCCCGGCGTCGGTGACGGGCCGGCGACCCGTGGCTCAAGGGCGCTGATTTTTCGTCATTTCGGCCATTCGGTACGGGGCGGCGGCCTGCCGCACTCAATTCCGCGTGCCGCGTTCAACACAACAATTCCCAATCGAGTGATCACCGGATGCCATTGCCGGGTGCCGCCCCCACCTTGGCCTCTCCGACCACTCGCCACAGGAGAATTCAGCCATGAAGTTCCCGTTTCTCGCCTTGATCTTCGCCGCCGCGATCAGTTCGCCGGCCTTTGCCCAGGGTGCGGGCGACGCCGGCAATGGCGGCGGCGGCAGCCGGGCCAATTACGACTACAGCTATCGCTTCCCTGGCGAGCAGCCGCAGAATGTCTTCGAGGGGTCGCGGCCGCGCGGCGCGCCGGCAATCCGCCGGGACCAGACCCCGCATGCCAGGCGCTGAACGTCCGACGCGCCCGCTCGCGACGCGGCGCTCGTGACGCTCGCACCGGTGGCGGCGGACCGGGATGAACCGCCATGGCGGAGGCTCCCGGCGCCGGCACCGGCGATTGCGGATGCGGCACGAGTTTTGCGGCTTACAAACTTCACTGACATTCACGGGCGACGACAATTGAAACGGGCAATCACTCGGTAAGGAATCGCAGCGTTCTGCACTTCTCCTTCCTCATTTCGCTCCAGCCCGCCCTTTCCGTGGCTCGTCATTGCTTGACCAGAACAACGGGATCGCGTAGTTCTTTCACTGTGAAATTTCACTGAGAAAGCGTCGGTACCGATGCCATCGGCGACCGGCTGAACGGCCGCGCCGAAGGTCCGGCGATCGCCGAGAGGAGAGCTGGTTGACCAAGGAAATGCTGCTGCAGATGAGCCAGATCGCGCCCGAAGCCTGGCTCGATTTTCCGGATTACGGCTTTCGCCAGTTCTTCTTCTGGAAGAACGAGGCGACCGGGGCGAGCATCGCGCTGCTCGACTTCGCCGCAGGCGGCGGTGTGCCGATCAAGCACGCGCATGCCTCCAACCAGTTCATGTACTGCCTGGAGGGCGCCTATGAATATACCGACAGCAAATTGCTGCTGGTGCCGGGCGCCTTCTACATGAATCCGAAGGACCATCCGCACGGCCCGACGATCGCCCGCCAACGCAGCCTGCTCATCGAAATCTATGACGGCCCGCATTATTACGAGCGGCCGGTGTTCCACACCGATGCCACCATTGGCGGGCTCCTGGCCAAGGACCGGCCGGCGAAGACCTGATCACGCTCTGACGGAGATGGGCGCTCGCGCCGGGCGAGCGCCCCGCCGTCACGGCGTGAAAGCGAGGTCGCCGGCGGCGATCGAGGCATCGACGATGTTCTGGCGCAGCGTCTCGATATGAAGCCGCATGGCGTCGGCCGCGCCCGAGGCATTGCGCGCCGCCAAGGCCCTGAACACCGCGGTGTGCTCTTCCTGGGTCTTCTGGAGATTGTCGAGCTTCCAGGACCGCAAATGCCAGATCCGGCTGATGCGGGCGTGCAGGGCACCAAGCGTTTCGAGCAGGATGGCGTTGCCCGCCGCCTCGGCGATCTTTTCGTGGAACATCCTGTCGTGCCGCATGAACGCGTCGAAGTCCTCCGCGTCGAGCGCGCGGCGGCCGCCGGAAAGAATGCGTTCGAGCGCCTCGACCACGGTGGTGTCGGCGCGCTGGGCAGCAAACCGCGCCATTTCGGTTTCGATGACGATGCGCGCCTCGAGCACCGTCAAGGCGTCGTTGAGCGAATCCGGCGTGATGATGATGCCCTTGCGCGGGACGATCTCGACGAAGCCCTGGGCGCTCAGCATCTGCAAGGCCTGATGCACCGGCGTCTTGCCGATGCCGATCAGATCGCTGATCACCTGTTCGTTGATCCGCTCGCCCGGCCGCAGCTTCAACGTCACGATCAGGCGCTTGATTTCATCATAGGCCGCCTGCTTGAGACTGACGCGCTCCGGGCTGGACCGCGACGACTGCACTCCGCCGCGGATCTGACCGGCCTCGCGCGCCATGTGACCTCGCTTCAACATGCGACCTCGCCGGCGGTCAGCCGGCGCCCGCGCCAATATGGGCAATGCCTTCGATTTCAACCTTTATCGAAGGCTCCGCAAGGGCTGCTACCTGGACCAGCGAGCAGGCGGGAAAATTTCCGCTGAAGAACTCCTGCCGCGCCTTCCAGACCAGCTCGCGCCGGCTGATGTCGGTGACGAAAATCGTCAGCTTCACGATGTCGCTCGCCCGGCCGCCGGCGGCCTCCACCAGGTTTTGCAACTTGGTGAAGATGATCCTGGACTGCTCATATTCATCGAGGCCCTCGACGGCCTTCATCTGGCGGTCGCGCGCGGTCATGCCCGAGAGATAGGCGACGCCGCCGACAACAAGGCAATTGGACCAGAGGCCATCGGCGGGTTCGGAAACATGCGGGCTGACGGCGCGGGTGATGGACGACATGCGGGATAGCTCCAAGGGGTCAAAGATGTGGCGAAAAATGCGGCGAATGCTCGCCACGATCGATGGAAAAAAGACGGCCTGGCGGCGCTGTTTCAGCGGTTGACGATCTCGTTCCAGGCATTCACCAGCGCGTTGCGGTTCTCGGCGAAATATTGCCAGTCGATGCGGTGCAGCCTGGATATTTCCGGCACCGAATCGGCGATGTCGCGGGGCACCGGAACGTCCCGATTGGCCGGCCGGCTACGGCCGTTGACGATCCAGGCGGCCTGCGCTTCGGTGCCCAGCAGATGATCGATGAAGCGGTCGGCGAGCGCCGGGTTCTGGCTGTTGGCCACCTTGGTGACGTTGAGCGGCACCGCATAGGCGCCCTCCTCCGGCACGACGAACTTCAGCTCCGGCAGGTCGCGGTCCTGCATCAGCGCCAGCACGTTGCCGCTGAAATAGGGCGTCGCCCAGATCTCTTCGGTCTTCAGCCAGCCGACGGCGACACTCTCCTGCTCCCACAAGCCCGGGCCGGAGGTGCGGATCTGACGGATCGCCTTCATTCCGGCTTCCGGCGACTTGAGGCCTCCGCCACCCAGGCGCGCCAGGGCGTCGAGGGAATAGACCGACGAGTTATAGGTGATGTTGGGATGCGAGACGCGGCCCTTGAGGTCGGCGCGCAGGAGATCGCCCCATGACTTCAGCGGCGTCGTCACCCGCTTGGCGTTGTAGACGATGCCCCAACTGCCATAGGCCGCCGGCACGGCCTGGCCATCCCAGATCAACAGCGCCGGATCGACCTTGGCGAGGTTGGGGATCTTGGCCGGATCCAGCCTGGCGACGAGACCGGAACGCGCCACCAGCGGCATCAGAACATCGATGAAGGCGGCGACATCCGTATTCGGACGGGCGCGACCGGCCTGCATCTGGGTGAAGCGCGGGCTGTCCCAGGCCTCCGTGACCTGGACCTTGTCCTTCTCGGCAAAGGTATCGAGGAAAGCCCGCTTGAAATTGGCGCCGAGCAATCCTGGATACCAGCTCACCGCCAGCTTGGCCTCCTGCGCCCCGGCGGTGCCGGCCAGCGACGAGACCGCCGCCGCGGCGCCCGACGCCAAAAGCATTCTGCGGGTCAGATCATGGCTCATTGGATGTCCTCGCTAGGGTTGGCCTGCGGCTTCCGGGGAGGCGTCAGGCTTGTCATTGCCGACGTCGCCGGCCGGAATCGAACAGGCGCGCCCACCTTTCTTGGCCCCGACAACGTCTGTGAAGTTTCTCTATTTTGAACTTATGGACCAAAGAATATGGAGTTGACAAGAGACATGGGATAGATTTGTGTCCAGTGAAATTTCTTTAGCAACACAGGAGGGCCGCTTGATCGAGGCGCAGAAGTCCCACGGGGAGGCATCGCCGGCGGCCGTCAAGGTCTCGGCGCGGGCACTCGCCAAGAGTTTCGGCGCCTATCAAGCGCTCAGAAATGTCGACCTGGAGATCCGCTCGGGCGAGTTTCTGACACTGCTCGGCCCGTCCGGCTGCGGCAAGACCACCTTGATGCGGATCATCGCGGGCCTGGAGACGAGCGACAGCGGCACGATCGCGATCGATGGCCGCGACGTGACACACGCGCCGCCGCGCCATCGCGGGCTCGGCATGGTGTTCCAGAACTACTCGCTGTTCCCCCATATGACGGTGGCCGACAACATCGGCTACGGGCTTGCGGTGAAGGGCCGGCCGAAAGCAGCGGTTGCAGCCCGCGTCGCCGCCATGCTCGACCTGATCCGGCTGCCCCAGGTCGCCGACCGGAAGCCGGCGGCGCTATCGGGCGGCCAGCAGCAGCGCGTCGCGCTTGCCCGCGCGCTCGCCACCGAACCGTCGCTGCTGATGCTCGACGAGCCGCTCGGCGCGCTCGACCTGAAGCTTCGCCGCCAGTTGCAGGGCGAGCTGAAACGCATCCACCGCGAAACCGGAATGACGTTCCTGTTCGTCACCCACGACCAGGAGGAGGCGCTGTTCCTGTCCGATCGGATCGCGGTCATGCGCGATGGCCGGATCGAGCAGCTCGACGTGCCGGACGCCATCTATCACCGGCCCGTCAACGACTATGTCGCCGACTTCATCGGCGACGTGACCTTGCTGCCCTGCTCGGTCGACGCCACCGATCGCAGCCGTGCTCATGCCGAGGGCTGGCCGGGCGCGGCGGCCATCACGCTTGCCGAACCGGCGCGGCACGAGACCTTCCGGCTCGTGGTGCGCCCGGAACAGGTGCGCCTGGCGCCGCGCAGCGGGATCGGCCTGCCGGCCGCGATCGAAGAGGTGATCAATGAGGGCAGCACGACCCTGGTCCTGCTGCGCAGCGCGGATGGACACGGCCTGAAGGCCAGGCTGATGGGCCGGCCATCGTTCGATCTCAGCCGCCGCGCCGATGTCGACGCCATCGTCGAAGGGGCGGGCATCGGCCTGCCGGCCGCGTCCTCATGACCGCCGCTGTCCTTGCATCGGGCCCGCCGGCCAAACAGCGGCGCAGACGCGGGTTGCGCATTGCCGGCCTCGCCGGGCCAGCCTTGCTGGTCATCCTGCTCTTGCTGGCCGTGCCGCTGGTGCAGATGGTCGACGCCAGCTTCCGCCGCCAGGATTTCGGCATTCTCCTGCCCGGTTTCACCCTCGACAACTACCGGCAGATCCTGGCCTCGGCGCAATATGCCGAGCTGTTCTACAAGACCGGCTTCGCCGCCGCGCTCGTCACCCTGCTCTGCGCGCTGCTCGGCTTTCCAGTGGCGCTGATGATCGCCAGCGCGCCGGCGCGCCGCAAGCCGATCCTCTATTTCCTGGTCGCCGCCCCGCTCCTGGTCAACACCGTGGTGCGCAGTTATGGCTGGCTTCTGATGCTGGGCAATCGCGGCGTCATCAATGCGTCGCTGATGTCGCTCGGCGTCATCGACGAACCGCTGCCGCTCTCCGGCAATACGCTCGGCATGGTGATCGGCGCGACGCAGGTGTTCCTGCCCTTCATGATCCTGTCGCTCGCCGCCTCGCTCGAAGGCATCGACCAGCGCCTGCTGGAATCGGCGGAAATTCTCGGCGCGGGGCGAGCCAGGGCCTTCCGCGACATCACGCTGCCGCTGGCGATGCCGGGCTTGATCGCCGGGTCGGTGCTGGTGTTCAGCCTGATGCTCGGCGCCATCGTCACACCCCTGATGCTGGGCGGAACGGCGATCCGCTTCCTGTCGGTCGCGATCTATACCGATGCGCTGGTGCTGTTCGACCTGCCGCGCGCGACGGCCCTCAGCGTCGTTCTCCTGGTCGTGGTCATCGCGATCTATGCGCTTCAGCGCCGTTTCGTGCGCAGCTACAAGGACGACGCCCGATGAAGCCCCCGTCGATGCCGGTGCGTCTCGCGGCCTGGCTCGCTTACGCCTTCATGCTCACCCCGCTCGCGGTGATCGTGCTGTTCTCGTTCAGCGAACGCTCGTTCTTCCAGTTTCCGCCGCAAGGCTTCTCGCTGAAATGGTATGGCCGCGCCTGGGACAGCGGCTTGTTCCTATGGCCGGCGCTGCGCAGCCTGGTCGTCGGTGCCTGCGCCACCGCGCTGGCCGCGGCGCTGGCGATCGGCGCCGGCCTCGCCATCCGCGAGCTGAAGGCGAACCGCGTGGCGCAGGCCCTGGAGTTCGTTTTTCTGTCGCCGCTGATCGTGCCCCATCTCATCCTCGGCATCGCGCTGCTGCATTATTACAATCCACCGGGCCTGATCGACACCTTCGCCGGCCTGCTCGCCGCCCATGTCGTGATGATCCTCCCCTTCCTGTTCCGCACGGTGCTGGTCAGCATCCACGACCTCAATCCGCAACTGGAAGAAGCCTCCGAACTGCTCGGAGCATCACCCTTCACCACATTCCGGCGGGTGATCCTGCCGGCGCTGACGCCGGGCATCGTGGCGGGAGCGATCCTGGCCTTCATCGTCTCGTTCGACCAGTTCACCGTCTCGCTGCTGATCACCCAGCGCGAGCAGATCACGCTGCCGGTGGCAATCTACAAATACCTCTACGACGTGAACGATCCGGTGGCCGCCGCGGTGTCGACGGTGCTGGTCGTCGCCGGGTTCTCCATCACGCTCCTCGTCCAGCGCCTTGGCTGGCTGAAAAGCGTTCCGGGCGGTTGAGCCTTCGGCCGAGGCCGAAACGACAACCGCCATGCCAACATGACGAGGTTTCCCTTGGACCAGATTTTCCCGAAAGGCCTGACCCGGCGCGCCTGTCTTGCGCTGCCGCTGGTCGGGCTTGCGCCGCGCGGCGGCCAGGCCGCCGACTACCCGGCCCGTCCGGTGACCCTGATCGTGCCCTACGCCGCCGGTGGCACGGCCGATATTCTCGCGCGCATCGTCGCCGAAGCCTTCAGCACGGCGCTCGGGCAATCCTTCATCGTCGAGAACAAGGCCGGCGCAAGCGGCACCATTGGCAGCAATGCCGTCGCCAAGGCCACCGATGACGGCTACACGCTGCTGTTCAGCGCCGGCGGCCCGCTGACCATCGGCCCCAATCTCAGCAAGGGCACGCCCTATCGCACCGCCACCGACTTCACGCCCATCGGGCTGTTAAGCCAGGTGCCGAGCTTCCTGGTGGTCAACCCGAACAATCCCGCGAAATCGGTGGCCGAACTCGTGGCGGCCGGCAAGACGCAGTCGAGAAAACTGCATTTCGCGTCACCCGGTGTCGGCACATCGGTTCATCTCTTGGCCGAGCTGTTCCGCCTCGAGGCCGGGTTCGAGGCCGTCCATGTGCCTTATCGCGGCGGCGCGCCCGCGGTGAACGACCTGCTTGGCGGCCATATCGACTTCCTGTTCGAGAATGTCCCCCAATTGATGGCGCAGGTCACCGCAAAGAGCCTGCGCGCCCTGGCGGTCACCGCGCCCGCCCGCATCGCCTCGGCGCCCGACGTTCCGACCCTGGACGAAGCCGGTGTCGGCAATGTCGGCGTCGGCACCTGGTATGGCCTGCTCGGTCCACGCGGGCTCGCCCCCGCCGTCACCACGCCGCTGGCCCGCGCCCTGCAAAAGGCCGTCACCGAGCCCGCCGTCGCCAGGCGCCTCGCCGATCTCGGCGCGGATATCGATGTCCGCAGCGGGGATGCCTTTGCGCGCTTCATCGCCGAAGACAGCGCCCGCTGGAAGGCCACCATCGAACGCGCCAGGATCGAACCCGCGAATTAGGGTCCGGCCGCTACGAGGCGGGGCTCACCCGCCCTGCCTCAGCCGGAGCGGCTCGGGCAGGCCGACATTCTGCGACCGGAAATAGAGCCTTATCGGCACGCGGGCCGAGCGCCCGGTGCCCGGCTTCTCGGCACTCACCTGGATATTGTGCGAGGGATTGCCGACAAAAGAGAAACGGCCATCCCGCCGGGACATCACCTTGGCGGTCTCGGCGAAAGTGGTGAAGTTGAAAGTCCAGAGTGTCACCGTCGCGTCCGCCACCGGCGCGCCGGCGTCATCGACCACCTGGCCGGTGACGATGCCGTCGTCATGGCGGAGCGTGTAGAGGTTCCAGCCGCCGGCGACCAGCGCCAGGGTCAACGGCACCAGCACGAAGCGATTGAGCAGAAGCCGCTGCCAGCGCGGGCGGGTGATGTCGTCCTCGTCGCTCATCCCCGGCTCACCCCTTGGTCGCGCCTGACGTCAGGCCCTGAATGAATTCCTTCTGCGCCAGCAGGAACAGGATGATGCCGGGAGCCAGCACCATGATGCAGAAGGCGTAGAGCGCGCCGGTCGTGTCCTCCTGGTAGGACAGGAAGCGGGCGAGCCCGAGCGGCAAGGTCTGCATATCGGCCGAACGGGTCATGATCAGCGGCCAGAGGAAATTGTTCCAGGACCAGATGAAGGACAGGATGACATTGGTCGCCATGGCCGATTTGGCCAGTGGCATCATGACCTTCCAGATGATCCGCCATTCCGACAGGCCGTCGATCTTGGCCGCGTCGATCAGCGAGCGCGGCACGGCGTCGAAGCTCGCCTTGAACACGAAGATGCAGATGATGGTGGAGAATTGCGGCAATGCCAGGCCGAGATAGCTGTCGAGCAGGCCAAGTTTGCCGGTGATCAGATAGGCCGGGATGATGGTCGCCTGGAACGGCACCATCATGCAGGACAGGAACAGCATGAGCACCACGCCCTTGCCGGCAAAACCGCGCGACAGCGAATAGCCGGCCATGGCGTTGAAGATGACATTGGCGGCAATGGTGATGACCGAAACCACCACGCTGTTCAGGAAATAGCGGGCGAAGGGAATGGCGTACCAGACATCGACATAAAAGAACGGGTGCGGATCGCGCGGAATGATGTTGGGCGGATAGGAGAAGATGTTTTCGCCCGACACCGAGGTCTTCAGCACCCAGTAGAACGGCACCAGCATGACGAAGCAGGCGAGCATCAGGGCGAGATGGATGGGCCAGCGCGGATAGCGGTGCATCGCCCCTCTCCTAATCCTGATCGACCGCGCCGGCATTGCCGCCGGAGAGCCGGTTGGCGGCCCAGGCAATGACGATCAGCAGCACGAAGAAGACGATGGTGACGGCGGCGGCATAGTCGAAACGGGTCTGCACGAAACCGAGCTTGTAGATATAGGTGACCAGGATCTCGGTGGCGCGCCCCGGGCCGCCGCCGGTCATCACATAGATCAGGTCGAAGCTGGTCACCGAGTTCAGCATGCCGATGACGAAGCAAAGGAAGATCGAGGGTTTCAGCAGCGGCGCGGTGATGCGCAGGAAGCGGCGAAAAGCATTGGCGCCGTCGATCTCGGCCGCCTCGTAGAGATTGCCCGGAATGTTCTGCAGGCCGGTCAGCAGGATGATCATATAGAAGCCGAGCATCTGCCAGATATTGGCGGCGATCACCGAGGGCAGCGCCCAGGTGAAGGAATTGAGGAACTGGATCGGCGTGTCGGTGAGATTGAGGGCGCGCGCGGCGTAATTGATCAGGCCGACCCGCTCGTCGAACATCCAGCGCCAGATGATGGCGACCGCCACCGTCATCAAGGGATAGGACAGGAAAATCAGGGTCCGATAGACATTGCGGCCACGAATGTCGGAATTGACCAGCAGCGCCAGGCCGAGCGCCATGGCGATGCCGATCGGCGCCGAGCCGATGACGTAAAGGGTGTTCCACAGCGCCTGCCAGAACACCTCGTCGGTGAGGATCTCTTCGTAATTCTCCAGCCCGACCCAGACGGCGGGTTTCAGCGGCGACCAGGCCTGGAACGACAGCACCAGGTTCCAGCCGAGCGGCAGGATGCGGTAGAGCAGGAAGATCAGCAGCGAGGGCGCCAGGAAGCACCAGATCAGCACCGCCTGGCGCGTCTTCTTCTTCGCCATGAAGGAACCGCGGCGTATCCCGGCCGGCTCGGCAAGCGCGATCGTCATGTCGTCGCCTCTTGGCTGAGCACTGCCCTCACGACCGCCGCATGACACGGACGACCGCGCGTTCGGCATCGTTCAGCGCGGTCTTGGCGTCCTTGCGGCCGAGCAGCGCGTTCTGGATCTCCGGCCAGAAGGCGTCCTTCACCTGGGCATCATTGGGCAGCGGCCAGTTGCCGGTCATCTTGTCGGTATGGGCGAGCTGGGTCTCGAGCACCGCATGGGCGAGCGGATCCTCGGCCTTGACCTTGGCGAGGCCGGCGGCGTCGGCCGCGACATTGCCGGTGAGGATGCGCCGGCGGGTGGAAAACTCGGTCGCCCATTTGTTGCCGGTCATATGTTTGACCAGGGCGAAGGCAAGCTCCGGGTGCTTCGAGGTCTTCGACACGGCCAGGCCGTGATTGGTCGGCGTCGACCAATTGCCCGGCGCCTGGACCGCGCCCAGCGTGTCGCCATTGACCCAGGGGCCCTGCCCCTTGACGAAAAAATAGGAGGCGGAATGGGCTTGCAGCATGCCGACATTGCCGGCGGCGAAGGCGCCGTTCGGCTCGACCCAGCGGCCGGTCCAGGCGACCTTGTTGATCGCGCCCGACTGGGTCGCCTTGGCCAGCTTGTCGAGCATCGCCGCGGTCTCCGGCGTATTGACGGCCGGGGTCTTCAGGTCCGGCTTCAACAGCTCGACACCGTTCATCTTGAACAGCGGCCAATAGAGCCAGTCGAAATTCAGCGTCAGGAAACCGGTCTTTTCGCCCTTGGCCATGGCCTGCGAGAAGCTCAGAATCTCGTCGAAAGAGGTCGGCGGCCCCGACAGGCCAGCCTCCTTGAACATGATCTTGTTGTAGTAGAGCAACGTCTTGGCGACATAGAAGGGAATGACGAAGGTCTTGCCGTTATAGGCAAAACCCTGGAGGTAATCCGGATTGTAGAGCTTGGCGACCTCCGGGTCCCTGGCGAGGTAAGGGGTCAGATCGAGCAGCGCGCCATTGGCGGCCCATTCGACCCAGATCGCGCCTTGCAGGTCGACGATATCAGGCGCGGTGCCGGCCACCAGCTGGGTCTGATAAAAGGCCGGCAGTTCCGGCCCCTTCTTGTCCAGCCATTCGATCTCGACGCCCGGATTGAGCTTCTGGAAATCGGTGAACTCCTCGCGGAACAGCGCCTCCTGGTCCGAGATGTTCCAGGTCAGGATGCTCAGCTTGCGGCTGGTCTGGGCCCTCAGATAGGCCGGCAGGCCGAGGCTTCCGGCCAGCACCGCGCCCGCCTTGACGATTGTCCTGCGGTCCATCTCATCCTCCCTGGTCTGCCCTCTGGGACGCTTTTGCGCCGGGCTTGGCGGCGTGGCCGGATCAATCGGCCGCGGTCACAAGGCAAATGATAGCGTTTACATTGATGGGGTCAAGCACTGGACGGGAGCGCAATGGAATCCATCAAGACAGCTGTTTTCAACTCTGGCTTGCGCATTGACAGTCCCGTGCAAGCGGTATCATCTGGTGCAACCGGGCGCTCGGTTTCGCGGCCGGCGCGGCATGCGGCCGGCAGGGCAAGGGATATCAGGTGGTGATGGAGAGCGGATCGCCTCATATACGCGAGCGGCTCAATTCGGCGCGCTCGCGCATGGCCGATGTCGCCCGGCTCGCCGGCGTGTCGACGGCCACCGTGTCGCGGGCCTTGCGCCAGCCGGACCTGGTCTCGCCGGCCGTCAGGGCGCGGGTCCAGGAGGCGGTGGAGCGGCTGTCCTACCGGCGCAACCTGATGGCCGGTGCGCTTGCCAGCGCCCGCAGCATGACCATCGGCGTGATCATTCCCTCGATCGTCAATTCGTTCTTTGCCGCGACCGTCGAGGCCATGGAACAGGCCTTGAAGGGCACCGACTATCAATTGATGCTGGGCAATAGCGACCATTCCGAAGCCAACGAGGAGCGGCTGGTCGCCTCCTTCCTGGCCTGGTCGCCGGCGGCCATGGTGCTGACCGGGCGGCGGCACACGCGCAACACGATCAGGGCGCTGATCGAGGCGGAGATCCCTGTCATCGAGACCTGGGAACTGACCGACCATCCGATCGATACGATCATCGGCTTTTCCCAGCGTGCGGCGGGCCGGATCGTCATCGACCATTTCAAGGCGCGCGGGGCAAAACGCCTGGGTTTCATCGGCGCCATGATGGACCGCGACTACCGGGCGGTGGAGCGGCACGCCGGCTTTGTCGAAGCCGCGCTGGCCGCCGGCTTCCCGGCCCCCGCCGAGGTCACCGTGGCGGAACGGGCCAGCACGGTTGGCGGTGCCAGGGCCTTTGCCGACCTCATCGCCCGGCATCCGGATGTCGATGCGGTGTTCGCCACCAATGACACATTGGCGCTTGGCGTGCTGTTCGAAGCGCAGCGGCAAGGCCTTGCCATTCCCCGGCGGTTGAAGCTCTGCGGCTTCGGCGATCTCGAATTCGGCGCGGCGAGCGAACCAAGGCTGACCACGGTCCGGCCACCCCGGCGCGAGATCGGCCAGCAGACGATCGAAATCCTGCTGAAGCGGCTGGCCGGCGGCGAAGCCGGCGACCGGGTCGTCGATCTCGGCTTCGACCTGGTGGTGCGCGGCAGTACGTGAGGGCGAGTGGCGAATAGCGAATGGGGATGATGCGAAACGCATCATGAAATGACCTTCTCCCATGGGGAGAAGGTGGCGGCGCATAGCGAGATGCGAACGCATCTCGCGTTCGCTCGATGCTATGAGCCGCCGGATGAGGGGACGTCCATATCAGGAGAGGGCGGCATGCCCGACGAACACGATCGATAGTTCTTGGAGCTTACGACCCTCACCCGCCGGCTACGCCGGCACCCTCTCCCTCCGGGAGAGGTTTGATTCAACAGCGTTTTTCTCTTCGCCCTCAGTGCCTCACCCGCCCCTTGCCAGCCGATCCCAATCGACATCGATGCCAAGCCCCGGGGCCTCGGACAGCGTCACCAACCCCGCTTCCACCTTCAGCGCCTCTCCCGCCAGCCGGTCGCGCCAGGGATTGGGATTGCTGTCGATCTCGAGCAGGCCCGGCCCGCCGGCCGCGGCCAGCAGATGCGCCGAGGCCATCAGGCCGATGCCGCCACCAAGATAATGCGGGCAATAGCTGATGCCGGCGGCCAGCGCCCGCTTCGCCACGGCAAGGCAACCGGAAACCCCGCCCCATTTCGCCGCGTCCGGCTGCAGGACCCCGAAACAGCCGGAGCCGATGGCGGCGTCGAACTCGGCCATGGCATTCATGTTCTCGCCCGCCGCCAGCGCCGTGCCGATGCGGCCCGCGACCTCCAGCCATTCGGCCGATGGCCGGTCGGCGGCGATCGGCTCCTCGATCCAGGCGAGACCATAGGCGCGCGCAAGGTCCGCCCCGAGCCGCGCCGCTTCCGGCGCGGTCCAGCCCTGATTGGCATCGATCATCAAGGTCGCGGCGTCGCCGAGCGTCCGGCGCGCCGCCTCCAGCGACCGCCGGTCGGTCATCTCGCCGAAGCCCACCTTGAGCTTGAAGGCGGTGTGGCCGTGGCTGCGCTCGCGCGCGATCACATCCGCCGGATGCTCGGGCCCGATGCCGCTGGCATAGGCGCGGATGCGGCCGCTCAGCCCGCCGAGATGACGCCAGAGCGGCAAGCCGGCCTTGCGCGCCGCGAGGTCATGGCAGGCCATGTCGAGGCCGGCGGCCACCTGGCGGATGGGCCCCCATTCGCCCGACTGGATCGCCAGGATATGGAGGCGGCTCATCAGGCGGTCGAAGACCTGGCCGGCGGCGAGCGGCCCGAGCGCGACCAGGGCCGGGCCGATCACCGAGAGCGCCAGGCGCGCCCGGTGCTCGGCGCCGACGGATGGAAAATTGCACCAGACCTCGCCGAAGCCTTCGGCGCCGGCCTGATCGCGCACCCTCAAGAAGACGGCGGGGCGATCGGTCATGACGCCGAACGAGGTCTTGACCGGCACGGCGATCGCCGCGCGCAAGGCCAGCGCCTCGACCGTGACGATGCTGATGTCGGCGCCAGGGCTTGCCGGTTCAGATGTGATCAACGATGTCATCTGTTGAAATCCAGTTTCACGGCGCTTAGGAATAGCCGAGCCTGCCATAAGGGCAACAGGCCGATCATCAGAAGGCATCCCGATCATGCCGACGGCTGCGCTCACGTCCAGGACCGCCGACAAGGCCAGGCCCGAAGCCATCGCGGCCTCGCCGGTGCGCGCCATCGAGCGCACCATGAAGATCCTGCGGGCGCTCGGCTCGAGCCCCGGTTACGTGACGTTGACCGAACTCAGCCAGAGCATCGACCTGCACAAGTCGACCGTGCTGCGTTTCCTCAGGACGCTGGAACAGGGCGGCTTCGTCGCGAGCGGCCCCGGCGGCAAAGGCTGGCGGCCGGGACCGGTCTTTCTCGATATCAAGTCGCGCGCCATCGCCGAGCAGGATCTCGCCGAGATCGCGCGCCCCCTGATGGAAGAAGCGGTCAAGCTGACCAACGAGACGGTGCAGATGGCCATCCTGCCGGACAACAGCATCGTCTATATCGCCAAGGTCGAGCCGCTCGACGCGCCCCTGCGCATCAACACCCAGATCGGCACCAGACGGCCGATCCATTGCACCGCGCTCGGCAAGGTCCTGGCGGCCTGGCGCGACCCGACAGCGGTCGACGCCATCATCGCGGAGGCCGGGCTGACACGTTATACCGCAAGCACCATCACCACGGCCGAAGCGCTGCACAAGGCGCTGGCCAAGGTGCGCCGCGAGGGCCATGCTTTCGACCTCGGCGAGTTCAACCAGCTGGTCACCTGCGTGGCGGCGCCGATCCGTGGCGCCGACGGCCAGGTGGTGGCGGGACTGAGCATTTCGAGCTTCGGCCAATCGGCCAAATCGGCGCGCTTCGCCGAGCTGACGCGCCAGGCTCGCGCCACTGCCGAGCGGATTTCCGAACGCATCGGCTGGACGCCGGGCGCAACCCGTTGAGGATATCAGGGCATGATCGAGCTTGAGAACGGACCGGCGCGCGCCACCATCGCGACGACCGGCGCCGAGCTGCACGCCTGGCACGCCGGTGGTCGCGACCTGCTGTGGACGCGCGACCCCGCCTGGTGGGCCAAATCGTCGCCGGTGCTGTTCCCGATCGTCGGCTGGGCCAACCAGGGCGTGATCCGCGCCGACGGCAAGGTGCGGCCGATGGGCGTGCACGGCTTCGCCGCCACGAGCGAATTCACCCTCGAAGCTCACAACCGCGCCAATGTCAGCCTGGTCTTGACCGACAATGCCGCGACCCGCGAGGTCTATCCTTATCCGTTCCATCTGCGGATCGCCTACCGGCTCGAGGAGGCCAGGCTCGCCGTGCGTTTCGAGGTGACGAACCCGGGCGCGCGCGCCCTGCCCTATGCACTCGGGTTGCACCCGGCCTTTCGCTGGCCGCTGGCCGGCCTCGATCGGGCCGACCATGCCATCCTGTTCGAAAAGCCGGAAAACCCCGAGGTGCCGGTCATCGCGCCGGGCGGCCTGATTTCACCGGCCAGGCGCCCGGTGCCGCTCGACGGGCGCAGGCTGAAACTCACCGATGACCTGTTCGCGGCGGACGCGCTCTGTTTTCTCGACGCCAACAGCCGCTCGTTCCGCCTGGTTGCCGGCGACAAGGGCCCGAGCATCGCGCTGGAGGCCGACGATTTTCCGCATCTGGCGCTCTGGGCCAAACCGGGCGCGCCTTTCGTGTCGATGGAGGTCTGGACCGGTCATGGTGACCCGCAAGGTTATAGCGGCGAACTCGTCGACAAACCCGGCATGCGCCTGCTGGCGCCCGGGGCGAAGGCCGGACATGGGGTCGATTTTGTGTACCGAGAGGTGGATGCGGGGTGAGTGGCGAATGGGGCATGATGCCAAAGGCTTCGCGCAAACCCTGTCCCGCGGGAGAGGGTCAATTCGGCGCGCTCTCCACCATTCCAAAGTTTCACTCTCCGCAACTCATTTTCTTCTGGTGGAATTTCCTTGGCAAACTTCGCGCACCCACCTATCGTGATGCGACGCTGAGGCAGCCGCTCAAGAGCCACCCGGCGCGTGCCAGGGAGGCCGCATGCCCGACATCCATTCCACGCCGAAGAACCCGTTTCGCGCCGCGCTCGGCCAGGGCCGGCCGCTGATCGGCATCTGGTCCATGCTCAACTCGGTGAATGCCACCGAGGGGCTCGGCTGGTCGGGTTATGACTGGATCCTGATCGACGGCGAGCACTCTCCGGTCTCGCTGCATGACGCGATGGACCATTCGCGCGCGCTCGCCGCGACGCCCGCCGTGCCGATCCTGCGGCTCGTCTGGAACGATCCGGCATTGCTGAAGCAACATCTCGATGCCGGCCTCTCGACCATCATGCTGCCCTATGTGCAGAGCGCCGATGAAGCCCGGGCCGCGGTCGATGCCATGATGTATCCGCCCAAGGGCCAGCGCGGCGTCGCCGCCATGCACCGGGCGAGCCGCTATGGCCGGTTCAAGGACTATGTGGCGCGGGCCAATGACGAGATCTTCCTGATCGTCCAGATCGAGACCATGGCCGCGCTCGAGGCCTGCGAGGAGATCGCCCGGGTCGATGGCGTCTCGGCGGTGTTCTTCGGCCCCGGTGATCTCGCGGCCAGCATGGGCAAGCCAGGCGAAGCCGCGCATCCGGAGGTGACGGCCGCGATCGAACGGGGCTTGAAGCGCTGCCGGCCGACCGGCAAGGCGGTCGGCGTGCTCGCACCGAACGACGAGATCTCCGAGCGGCACATCCGCTCCGGCTTCGATTTCGTTTCGGTGGCCAATGATTGCGCCATCCTGTTTCGCAATGCCGATGCCGGCGCGGTGCGTTTCCGCGCGGTGGCCGAAGCGGCCGGGACGGGAAAGGCCTGAAGCCCATGGCGACGGTTGAATTCCGCAAGCTGACCAAACGCTACGGCACGCTGGAAATCGTCCACGGCATCGATCTTGCGATCCATGACGGCGAATTCATCGTGCTGGTCGGGCCATCAGGCTGCGGCAAGTCGACGACGCTGCGCATGCTGGCCGGTCTCGAGGACATCAGCGCGGGCGACATCCTGATCGACAACCGGGTGGTCAACGAGATCGAGCCACGCGACCGCGACATCGCCATGGTGTTCCAGGACTATGCCCTCTACCCGCATATGTCGGTCTACGAGAACATGGCCTTCTCGCTGCGCTACCGGGGCGTCGCCAAGCGCGACATCGACGTGCGGGTGCGCGACGCCGCCGCGGTTCTCGGCCTCGAACCCTATTTGCAACGCCGGCCGAAACAATTGTCCGGCGGCCAGCGCCAGCGCGTCGCCATGGGCCGCGCCATCGTGCGCAAACCCCAGGTCTTCCTGTTCGACGAGCCCCTGTCCAATCTCGACGCCAAGCTGCGCGGCTCGATGCGGGTGGAGATGAAGAAGCTGCACCAGCGGCTCGGCGTCACCACCGTCTATGTCACCCACGACCAGGTCGAAGCGATGACGCTGGCCGACCGGGTGGTGGTGATGAACGGCGGCCATATCGAGCAGACCGGCACGCCGGACGAGGTCTATCACGCGCCGGCCAGCCTGTTCGTCGCGGGCTTCATCGGCGCGCCGACGATGAACCTGATTCCGGCCCAGCTGACATCAGGCGCCATGCTCAAGCTCGCCGGCGGCGCGGCCGAGGCGCCCCTGCCGGCGGACCGCAAGCCGGCGGCCGACGATCTCACCTTCGGCATGCGGCCCGAAGACGTCGAAGTCGCCGAGGGCGAGACACCCGCGGGCCGCCTCGACGTGCCGGCACAGGTCGAGGTGGTCGAGCCGCTCGGCGCCGACACGCTGGTGTTCACCAGCGTCGCCGGCCATCCGGTGGCGGCGCGTGTCCGTCCCGAGGTGCGTCCGAAGCCCGGCGAAAACCTGAAACTGCGCTTCAATCTCGATCGCATGCACCTGTTCGACACCGCGACCGGCCGGGCGATCGGAGCGCCGCAGGCCCATGGCTGAGATCACCAAGATCGGCTTGGCGGGTTTCGGCGCCTGGGGCCAGATGCATGCCCGCGCGATCGCCGCGATCGACGATGCCAGGCTGACCGCGGTGTTCTGCCATGGCGAGAGCTCCGAACGCGCGGCGGCCGAGGCGCTGCCCGATGTCCCCCGTTTCCGCAGCTACGACGCCATGCTGGCGGCCGGCGGCTTCGACGCGGTGACGGTCGCGGTGCCGAACGACCGCCACGCCGGTTTCGCGATGGCCGCGCTCGAGGCCGGCGCCCATGTCATCCTGGAAAAACCGCTCGGCGTCACCTTGGCCGAATGCGACCAGGTGCTGGCGGCTTCGGCCGCGGCCGGCCGGCATGTCGCGGTCAATCACGAGCTGCGCGTCTCGCATCAGTGGGGCAAGGTCCGCGAGATCATCGCAGCCGGCGAGATCGGCCAGGTGCGGCACCAGCATTTCTCGCTGTTCCGCAAGCCGTTCCGGCTCGGCTCCGGCGGCTGGCGCCACGACCGCCAAAGGGTCGGCTCCTGGATCCTGGAAGAGCTCGTGCATTTCGTCGACCTGGTGCTCTGGTATGGCGCGGAGAACGGCCAGCCGGTGTCGCTGCAAGCGTTCGCCTCGTCGGCCGGCGGTCTCGCCGATACCGTCTCGGTGATGCTGCGCTGGGCCGACGGCTCGACCGCGCTCGTTACCCAATGCCTCGCCGGCTTCGAACATCACACGCTCCTGGAGATCGCCGGTGATGCCGGTGCCGTCCGCACCTGGTGGGCCGGTGTCAGCGACCGCACGGCGACACCCGGCTTCGCGCTCGCGGTATGCCGGCGCGGCGCCGAAGCGGCGGAGCCGGTGGCCATCCCACGCTCCGGCGAGATCTTCGAGCTGGAGGAGAATATCCGCCGGGCGCTGGACGGGTTCCGCACCGGCCAGCTGGTCATGCCGCTTGCCGCCGCGCGCGCCGCGGTCGCGATCTGCCTCACCATCGAGCGGAGCATCGAGACCGACGCTGCGGTGGTCTTGCACACGATCTGACGCGACCCCGCGATCAGGCCGCCTGGCTCAAGAGCCGCTCGATCCGGGTGAAGGCTTCCTCGACCTCCGCCGCCGGCACCGGATGACCAAAATAGAAGCCCTGGATCTCGGCGCAGCCGATCTCGTTGATCGTGTCGAACTGGGCGCGCGTTTCGACGCCCTCGGCGGTGGTCACCATGTTGAGACTGCGGCCGAGATCGGTGATCGAGGTAACGATGGCGCGGCAGTCCTCGCGGTCGTTGACCTCGCTGACGAAGGAGCGGTCGATCTTGATCTTGTCGAAGGGAAAGCTGCGGAGATAGCTGAGCGAGGAATAGCCGGTGCCGAAATCGTCCATGCAGGTGCGGATGCCGAACGAGCGCAATTGATGCAGGATCGCCAGCGTCGCCTCGCTGTCCTGCAGAAGCACCGTCTCGGTGATCTCGAGTTCCAGCCGGTTGGGCGCGAGCCCCGAGGCGGACAAGGCGGCAAAGACGGTCTGGGCGAACTGTCCCGTCCTGAACTGGACGGCGGACAGATTGACCGAGACGCGGGTCGGGCCAGGCCATGACGCGGCATCGACGCAGGCCTGCCGCAGAACCCATTCGCCAATGGCGACGATCAGCCCGGTCTCCTCGGCGACAGGCACGAATTCGGCCGGGACGACCTCGCCCCGCTCAGGATGGTTCCACCGGATCAGCGCTTCGAAACTGACCACCGTCATGGTCTTCAGGTTGACGATCGGCTGATAGTGGACGGCGAATTCGCCGGCGCCGAGGGCCGAGCGCAGGTCCTCCTCCAGCGCACGCCTGGCATTGAGCTCGGCCTTCATCGACGCCTCGAAGAAGCGATAGCTGCCACGTCCCTCGTTCTTGGCGCGATAGAGCGCCATGTCGGCGTTGCGCAGCAGTTCGTCGGAATCCAGGCCGTCCTTGCCGGCGATCGCGATGCCGACACAGGTGCCGATGCTGAGCTCGTTGCCCTCGATCGAAAACGGCTGCCGGGTCCGGTCGACCAGGCGTTGCGCCATGCCCTGCATCTCGGCGCTGCCGCCGCCGCCACGGAACATGATGGCGAATTCGTCGCCGCCGAAACGGGAGACGATATCGCCATCGCGGACGCATTCCTTCAACCGGTCGGCGACGCTCCTGAGCAGCAGATCGCCGACCGCATGACCGAGCGAGTCGTTGACGATCTTGAAGTTGTCGAGATCGAGATAGAAGATCGCGAAATTGGCTTTGCTGCCCCGCTTGTCGGCCAAGGCATCGTCCATCCGCGCGCGAAACAGGGTGCGGTTCGGCAGATCGGTCAGCGCATCGTGGTGCGCCATATGGGCGATGCGCTCCTCGGAACGCCGCCGCTCGGTAATGTCTTCGTAGGTCGAGACCCAGCCGCCGTCCGGCATCGGCTGCTGCGAGACCGAGACGATCGTGTCGTCGTCCAGCTCAAAGGCGAAGGTCGCCGAGGCGCGATCGGCGGCGATGCTGTTCTGCCGGTCGATCAGCCCGGCAAAACGCTGAGTGCCGAGTGCGCGTATCGTCGCCCCCGGCTGCACCCATTGCTCCCTCAGGTTGAATATTTCGCGATAGCGCTGATTGCAGACGATCAGGCGATGCATGCCGTCAACCAGCAGCAGGCCTTGCGACATGTTGTTCAACGCCGCGTCGAAACGCTGGTTCTGGGTTCTGAGCTCGACGTCGCGGATCTGCAGCATCTCGTTGCGCTGCTTGAGGTCGGCATTGGTGCTGAGGATTTCGACATTGGCCTGTTCCAGGTCGAGCTTGGCCTCTTCCAGCACGCCGGCCAGGACATGCACTTCGTCATGGGCCCGGTTGAGCTGGATATGGCGGCGATAGAGCATCAGCATCAGCACGAGGCCGGCGATGACCAGCGCCGCGATCAGGCTGGAGAAGATCCAGTGCAGGCGCAGCAGATTGCGCTGGTCGGCATCGACATTGTCGCCCGAGACCCGGTTGGCCGAAGCGGCGAGGCCCGCCAGTTTCTTGTCGAGCGGGGCGAGCATGGCCCGGATACGGCTGACATTGTCGCCCTGGCTGACCTTCTCCACCAGCGGCGCGATCTCGGCCAGGACCCGGCCGAGATCGGCCACGATCTGCCGCCGCTCGGGATCCTGCTCGACGAAATCCTCGAACTCGCCCGAGTTCATCAGCTCGAGCCGGTTGAGCAGGATCTGATAACGCAGGTCGACGTCGTCGGCGGTGACCGGGCTGTTCGGCAGCGCCGAAGCCGCGACGACCTCTTCGAAACGCACCACTTCGAAGGCCGCCTGGCTTGCCAGCCAGGTCACGTTGTAGCGCGCGGTCTGGCGGATGATGCTCTGCCGCTCGACGATCAGGACCGAGACATAGACGGCCGCCGCCACCAGGCCCAACATGATCAGCCCGAACAGGATCCCAACCCGGCTCAGCTTCGGCATGACCATGGTCCGGTTTGGGCGTGCCGCGCGATGGGGACCGGTGAGGCTGCCACGTCAGTCAGCGGACAATGATCTGGGAGAGCTGCCAGGCCGAGCGGCTGTAATATTTCTGGCTTCGCAGCTCGGGGTCGGAATCGTAGGGATAGACGATGAACAGCGGGCCCTTGTCCCGCACAGGCATGTATTCGTTGTTGCGCTTGAGCGCGAGAATGACGTTGTAGCGGGTGAAATCCTCGA
Source organism: Phreatobacter stygius (assembly GCF_005144885.1). NCBI lineage: Bacteria > Pseudomonadati > Pseudomonadota > Alphaproteobacteria > Hyphomicrobiales > Phreatobacteraceae > Phreatobacter > Phreatobacter stygius. The sequence continues at coordinate 5,057,861 of NZ_CP039690.1, read as the reverse complement.
TCGGAATCTCGGTGGTATAATCATTGAGCGCGATCGCCTGGATGCGGTCGCCGCTGGCGCCGACGCTTTTCAAGAGCTTGTCGATCGACACGCCCTCGAACTTCTGCGGACCCGAATGCCACGGCGTCGAGGTCTCGAAGGACACCAGCCCCATGGCTTCGAGCATGGCGCGGTCGAATTGCGCGGTATTGCCGACATTGGTCACGGAGATCTTACCGGAGATCGTCAACATGACCCTTTCGGCCGGGGTCGCCAGACCTTGAGCGGAAGCGCGGCCACAGATAAGGAGGCCCGCCGCGGCGATTGCACCCAAGCTAAATGAACGCCTGATATTGTTGACCGGCATCATGAACTCCCTTGCTACGCGAAGGCGACCTGAAATTCCCACAAATGCACATAACAATCGGTGAACCCGCCAGCTGATCCTGGCAGTTGCACGTTACCAGCATGATACGCCCGCTGATCCGGGACACACAATATTCCGGTAACCAATAGGTTATACTTTTCATATCGGCGTACAGCCATTGAGAGAACGCATGACAAAGAACAACGTTTTGGCGAATTGCGCTCGGTTCGGCAACGAGGCCGTCGACGGCTTCCTGGACAAGGCCGAGCGTGCCGCGATGATGGCATCCGCGGCCGAAAAGCTCGAAGAGCTGTTCGATGTCCTGAAGATCGATCACCGCAATGATCACAACACCCGCGACACGCCGGCCCGCGTCGCCAAGATGTTCGTCGAGGAGATCCTTCACGGGCGCTATGTGCCGCCGCCGAAGATCACCGAGTTCGAGAATGCCGCCCGCTACGACCAGTTGATCGTCACCGGACCGATCGAGCTGCGCTCGACCTGCGCCCATCACATGATGCCGATCTACGGCAGCGCCTATATCGGCGTGCTGCCCTCGGTCGACGGCAAGATCATCGGCCTGTCCAAATACGACCGGATCGTCAATTATTTCGGCACCCGCCTGCAGATCCAGGAAGAGCTGGTTAAGCAGATCGAGCAATATATCGTCGAGACCACCAATCCGCGCGGGCTGGCGGTGCGTATCAGCGCTGTCCATATGTGCAAGACCCACCGCGGCGTGCGCGCCAGCCACGCGAGCCGGATGGTCAACAGCACATTTTACGGCGAGATGGCCACGTCATCGGCGCTCAAGGCGGAATTCCTGCAGGAATGCGCAGCCCTGGACCGGCGATGAAGCGTCGAGCGAAGCACTGACACGAGGCACCGACATGGCCGATTCAGCGGTTTCGATCATCCCCGACGTGCAACGCCTCAAGCCGAGCCAGCGCGAGACCTACCGGTCGACCAAAAGCTACGACCACAATGAGGGCCTGTCCTGCTGCTTCCGGCAATGGCGGGCGAGCCATTCCCATTGCCGTTTCGTCCACGGCTACGCGCTGGCCTTCAAGTTCGTTTTCGCCACCCATGAACTCGATGAGCGCAACTGGTGCTACGACTTCGGCGGCATGAAGCCGGTCAAGGCGTGGCTGCACGAGATGTTCGACCACACCATGGTGGTGGCCGAGGACGACCCCGAGCTCGCGACATTCCGCAAGATGGCCGCGGACGGCTTGGTCGACCTGCGCATCCTGCCGGCGGTCGGCTGCGAGGCGACGGCAAAATTCGTCTTCGACCACGTGGCGCCGTCGATCAAGGCCGAGACCCATGGCCGGGTCTGGCTCGAATCCGTCGAGGTGCGCGAGCATGCCGGCAATTCGGCCGTCTACGAGCGCTTGGGCGGCTGAACCGCCTCACGGCAGTTGCCTGCGAACCATGCCCATACCGACCGCGGCGGCTTCGGCCGCCGCCCGGCTCAGCGCAATTCACGAGCGTGACCGACGGGCGCGTTGCGCCTCACCAGGCGGTCGTGAAACGCCTTGCCCAGGCGCGGCGCCTTTGCGAGCTGACTGGCCAGGAACCGCCTGGTGACGCGCCCGTAGCCAGGTGTCCACCATGCACAGTAGACGGCGAACTTGTCCGCGCCGGCCGGGCGAACGCCGAGGACTTCCATCAGCCGCCCTTCGCCATTCTTTGCCACCACCCGATCGCCAATCGAGAACGTCGTTGCGGATTGCATGACACGAGCCCTCCCGTTTGCTCGGCTGCCCCCGCATCTTCCCGGATCGGAAACGCTACCCGCAAATAACCGCGGTTTGATGGCGCCCACCATCACGGTCTCGTGCCTGCGCACCGGCCGGGCCAGGCAATCGGGCGCACCATTGCCGCGCCGGAGAGGCCGTTTGGCCGCCCCTGCGTCATGATCAAGCCGGCTGCTTCATGCAGCCATCGACCAGCGCATGCTGTCGAGCCGGCTGCACGGGGTCATGCCCTGAAACGCGCCGATGACCTTTTCCAGCCGCCAGAGCCGCGCCTCGTCGGGATGCCTGCGGGTCACGAAGCCCGACTTCGCGGCGAGCGCCAGCATGGCATCGTTGGAGCGCAACGTCTCGCCAGCCAGAATGAGGCTGCCGGCGCGCGCCGCCCGGCATTCGACGCTGGTGATCAGCGCCTGGCCGACGCCGCGGCCGTGCCAGGCATCGGCGACCGACAGGGCAAATTCCGAAATGCCGGTCGCAGCCTCGACCGCGTAGATCGCTTCGCCGACCACCAGGGTCTCGCCCCGGACATCGGTCTCGGCGAACAGGCCGAAAATGTTGCCGGCGCCGTGATGGGTGATGCGGTCGAGTTCGGCTGCGGTCAATTCGTTGATGCCGCCAAGAAAACGGTTCTGCCGCGAGGCGCGCGTCAGGCCGCGCACATGTCCCTGCAGCAGCGCGGCATCCGCGGGCTCGATGGCCCGGACCGTAATGCGCGCGGCCGGCAGGCGAAGCACGTCGATCGCGCTTGCGGGTGTCTCGAAAAGCGCCGTGGCCATGACGTCACGCCGCCTTCTCGTGCAGCGTTTCGACCAGCACCGGTTCAACCACCACCGGCTTGCCGACGGTCAGCGAAGCCGGCCCGGCAATGGCGCAGACGACGGTCAGGCCGGAGCTTTCGACCACATAGCTATCGCCGCCGGTCAGCACGATATCGCGCCGGTCGTTGTCCTGGGTGATCCAGACCGCACCTTCCAGGCAAGCCACCGTCGCGCCGGCGCTATCGCCCAGGCGAACCAGGCCGCCGCGCTCGAGATGGATCAGAGCATCGTTTGAAAGACAGACCATGTCCGCCTCCTGTTAGCATGAGCCTGATGCATGCCTATTGATGTCAATTTCGCAGAACAGGCTCGACAAGCCTGGATGTTGCGCGCAAGATCGTGCCTGTTCAAACGATCAATTCTCACGCTTTGCATGAGTTGAGGGAATGTCAAACCGGCGCTATGACCTGCCTCCGCTCGATTTCGTGCAAGGCTTCGAGGCCGCCGCCCGAAACCTCAGCTTCACCAAGGCGGCGCGCGAATTGTTCATCACCCAGTCGGCGGTCAGCCGGCAGATCAAGGCGCTCGAAGAGGCGCTGGGCACGGTGCTGTTCGAGCGCCGGCATCGGGCGCTGCGGCTGACCGACGACGGCCAGACGTTCTACCGCATCGCCATGGATGTGCTCGACCGGCTGCAATCGTCGATCGACCAGATGCGGCAGAGCCGCACATCGGACCAGTTGTCGATCACCACGACCACCGGGCTGGCCTCGCTCTGGCTGATCCCGCGCCTGAGGCGTTTCACCAAGGTCAATCCGCATATCGACGTGCGCATCGTCGCCAATGACCGGCCGCTCAACCTCGATCGCAGCCTGGTCGACATCGCCATTCGGTATGCCCAGCGCGAAACCGCGCCGAAAGATGCCATCCCGCTGTTCGGCGAGGAAATCCTGCCGGTCTGCTCGCCGCTCGTCTCGCGCGATCCGGCAACGCCGCTGCGCGAACCGGCCGACCTTCGCCACCACACGCTCCTGCACCTCGATTATCCCGGCATGCAGCGGACCTGGTACGACTGGGGCACCTGGCTGACGGCGCTCGGCATCGAGGATCTGAAACCGGCCGGGACGCTGCATTTCACCCGCTACGAGCAGATGATCCAGGCCGCCATCAGCGGCCAGGGCGTCGCACTCGGCCTGTCGCCGCTGATCAACGAGCCGATCCGCTCGGGGCTGCTGATCGCGCCGTTCGACAAGACCGTGGTCGGCTCGCGCGGCTATTTCCTGATCCGCTCGAGTGCCGCGGCGGCCAAGCCGCAGGTGCAGGATTTCTGTACCTGGCTGGCGGAGGAGGCTGCCAACGATGCCGCGGAAGACGGGGGCAAGTGAGAAACTGCTGGCGAATGGCGAGCGGCGAATAGGGATGGACGCGTCGCGCGCCGACCTGCTTGACTTGTGGTTGCCGCTCTAGACGCGTGCCGCGGCCCCATTGGCCATTCGCCACTCACCATTCGCGCGCCCCTCACCCCCCGGCCAGCAGCCGCTTCACCTTGTCGAGTGCGGCGTCATGGGCCTCGCCATAGGCGATGGTGCCGGCCAGCCGGCCCTCGCCGTTCATGAGATAGACGATGGCGGTGTGTTCCATCGTATAGGTCTCGCCCTCGGTCGGCACCTTCATGTAGACCGCCCGAAAGGCCTTGGCCGCCGCGGCGATCTCGGCTTCCGAGCCGGTCAGCCCGATGATCCTGGGATCGAAGGAATCGGTATAGACCCTCAGGAGTTCGGGCGTGTCGCGCACGGGGTCGACGGACACGAAGAAGACGCGGAAATCGCGTGCGGCATCGCCAAGCTCCTGGATCACATTGGCCATTTCCATCATCGTCGTCGGGCAGACATCCGGACAGTGGGTGAAGCCGAAAAAGATCGCATAGGGCTTGCCGGCGAGGCTTGTCGACGACAGGCGCCGGCCATTTTCATCGGTCAGCTCGAACGGGCCACCGATGGCGTCGCGGTCGAGCAAGGTGGTGGCGCTGCGCGGTGATGGCAGCGGCCCCTGCCAATAGGCCCAGGCGCCCGCGGCGGCGATGACCGCGATCAGGCCCCAGAGGCCGTAACGAATGAAACGAAGAGGTGTCATCAAGCTTGCTCGTCGGAAACGGAAATGCCGGCTTGAGGCAAGGCCTGCTCACGCTGTCGCAGACTTGCGCCGGAATGCCGGCCTGTCACGCCGGGATGAGAATGCCACAAAGGCGCGCTGCCGGATGCCCTCAGCGGGCACGGCCGGGCGCCGTCAGGCGGCCGGCGGCGGCGCGCGCGATTGCGGGCGGCCGAGCTGATCCCGCGGCCTGACCTCGGCCGAAGCGATGGTGACAGGTGCTGCGCCCGGCATGGCCGGAGCGGCACGCGCCATGACCGCCGCCGGCACCGGGCGGACGGCCAGCACACAGGCGTCGCACAAATGCGCACCGGCATGCGGCTTCCCGCGCGGCGCCGCGTCGGAGGCCGGCGCACAGAATTCGGCCGGACTGCCATCCGGCAGGACCAGTTGCGCGAAACCGGGCGGACCGCTGGCTTCGCCAAGCACGACCGGCCTGTGGCCGAAGCCGAGCCAGATCATCGCCACGGCGAACAATGCCGCGACGACGGGCCGGAGATCGGGATGGCGCAGGCGAGCCAGCATGGCGACCGGGACTGTGAAAACCAGAATAAGAGCCTTAGCCGCACGCAAGCCGGCCGCCAAGCACCCGATGTGTCGCATGCCGGATGCCGCGGTTCACAAAGCCGTGGCGGGGGCCGCGCCTGCTGGACAAGCCGGGTGAAGCGGCGGGATCATCGGCATCGGTTGTTCTGCCGCTTGGCGGCGAAAGCGGGGTACGGCATGGCTCAACAGGGTAAGGTCACGGCGCATCGCATGGCCGACGGCGCCGAGATCGACGTCTATCACGTGAAGCCCAAGGCCGGACGGCGTGGCGGCCTGGTGCTGATCCAGGAGATTTTCGGCCTGACCGATCATATCCGCGAGCAATGCGACGTCTACGCGGCGGAAGGCTACGAGGTCCTGGCGCCGGCGCTCTATGACCGCGAAGCCCCGGGCCTGCAGGCGCCCTACAGCCCCGAGGGCATCGCGATGGCGATCAAGATCGCCCGCGAGCAACATCCTTTCGACCTGTCGATTGCCGATACCCAGAGCTGCATCGAGATGCTGCGGTCCGCCGGTCCGGTGTTCATCACCGGCTATTGTTACGGCGGCTCGGTGACCTATGCCGCGGCGGCGCGCTGTGCAGGGCTGTCGGCAGCTTCAGGCTATTACGGCAGCATGGTCCCGCGCCTCGCGGCGGAAGCGCCACGCTGCCCGACCATCCTGCATTTCGGCAAACAGGACAGCGGCATTCCGCTCGACAGCATCGAAGCGTTCAAACTGGCCCGGCCGGAGGTCGAGGTCTATCTCTATGACGCCGGCCACGGCTTCAATTCCGACCGCCGCGCCGACTATGACTCGGTCAGTGCCGGGCTCGCCTTCCAGCGCACGCTGGCGCTGTTCCGCGCGCATGGCGGCTGACGCACCCTAGCGCCCGGGCAGGCTGCGCGCCGAGAAATCGCAGCACCCTTGAGCAATCGCCGCCATGCGGGCGCCGAGCGGCGACAGATCCTGGGCGCGGTGGACGGCGAAATAATGCAAGAGCGGAATGGCCGGCTCGGTCTCGATGATCCTGAGCTTGCCGCTGGCAATCTCGGGCGCAAAATAGCTGGCGGTCAGAAAGGTGATGCCGAGCCCCGAGGCCGCCAGGCCGGCGAGCACATTCAGGCTGTTGCACTGGACCACCTGATTGACGGTCAAGCCGTTGACCACAGCCCAGTCGAGCACAAGGCGCTGCAGGCCGGAGCCCTGGCCCTGGGTCAGGATCGGATAGTTGTTCAGTTCCTTCAGCGGGATCTTGTCCTTCGCCGGGCCGAAGCCGGGCGCGCAGACCCATTCCAGCTTGACGCCCTGCAAGGGCACCGCGGTGACGGTCGAGCCCGGCGGCGGGTCGAGCCCGATGACCAGGTCGAGTTCATTGGCGCCGAGCTTTTCGAACAGATCGATGCTGGCGGCCACTTCCGGTACCGGCACCAAGCCTGGATAGTCGGCCTTCATCGCCACGATGAAATTCGGCAGCCAGGTGAGCGCGACCAGTTCCGTGACGCCGAAGCGGAACGGCCCGGAAAACGTCGCGGCGCCGCCGGCCGCCTCGCGGAAGCGCAGCTCCAGCGACAGCATGTCGGCGGCAAGGCCAAGGCTCGCCTCTCCCGCCCGGGTCAGCCGCAAGGTCCGGCTGGAACGGTCGAGCAGCTGGCCGCCAATGACGTCCTCGAGCTCGAGGATGCGCTTCGAAATGGTCGATTGCGCGAGGTTCAGCCGGTCGGCCGCTTCGACGAATCCGCCAAGGCTGGCGGTCCAGTAAAAGGCTTCGAGTTGTTTCAGAGTGACCGGCATGGGCACAACTCCTCGCGACAGACGTGATCGTCCCTATCCCGTTCAATGAACAAAAGCGATTGAGAATGCGAATAATATTCGCTTTCTGTCATCCCGCGCGGGTCACATAATCTTCATCCAGCCCGCATTCCAGCACACGGTCCTTACGCCCATGTCGCTCATTGGTCATCGTTCCAACCCATCCGCGCCGCCGGTTCCCGAGGGCATTCTCGACGCCTTCCGTTCGGCCCAGGTGGCGGTCATCTCCGACAACATGAACCGGTTGCATGGCACGCGGGCGCTGCGCCCCTACCACCGCGCCGGCAAGCTCGTCGGCACCGCGGTGACCGTGAAGACCCGGCCAGGCGACAATTTCATGCTGCACAAGGCCTATGAGATCCTGCGGCCTGGCGACGTGCTGGTGGTCGACGGCGGCGGCGACCTGATCCAGGCGCTGGTCGGCGAGGTCATGATGAGCCGGGCCAAGGTGATGGGGGTCGCCGGCTTCGTGATCGACGGCGCGATCCGCGACGTCGCCGCCTTCGCCAGCGCCGACTTCCCCTGTTATGCCCGCGGCGTCACCCATCGCGGTCCCTACAAGGCCGGCCCCGGCGAGATCAATGTGCCGGTTGCCATTGACGGCATGGTGGTGATGCCCGGCGACGTGGTGGTCGGCGACGAGGACGGCGTCATCTGTTTCGACCGCGCCGACGCCGAGGAGTTGCTGGCGCTGGTGCAGCAACAGGAGGCGCGCGAGGCCGGTGCGCTCAGCGCGATCGCAGAGGGCCGCTTCGACAATTCTTATATCGGCGCCACCGGCGTCGCCGAGAAGACTCATACCAGCGACGCCGGCGTCGTGGAGAAGGCCTGATCATGACCGTCGTCACCGAGATCCCGCTGTCGCCGCGCGTCAAGCGCATCAAACCCTCGCCCAGCATGGTCGCGCGCATGCGCGCCCAGGAGCTGAAGGCTCAGGGTCACGACATCATCGACCTGACCGTCGGCGAGCCGGACTTCGATACGCCGGCCCATATCCAGGCCGCCGCGACCGCAGCCATGGCGGCCGGCGAGACGCGTTATACGCCGGTCAACGGCACGCCACGCCTGCGCAAGGCGATCGCCGCCAAACTCGCCCGCGAGAACGGCGTCACCTATGGGCTCGACCAGATCACCGTTGGCACCGGCGCCAAGCAGGTCCTTTTCAACGCGCTGGCCGCAACCCTTGGCGAAGGCGACGAGGTGATCGTTCCCGCGCCTTTTTGGGTGTCCTATCCCGACATGGTGCTGGCCTGCGACGGCACGCCGGTCATTGTCGCCTGCGGCGAGAATTCCGGTTTCAAGCTGACGGCGGAGGCGCTCGAACAGGCGATCACGCCAAAGACCCGCTGGCTGATCCTCAACACCCCGTCGAACCCGACCGGCGCATTCTATTCGGCGACCGAAATGAAGGCGTTGACCGACGTGCTCATGCGCCACCCGCATGTGGCCCTGATGACCGATGACATCTACGAGCATATCCGCTTCGACGGCGGCGAGCCGGTTTCGCCGGTGGCGATCGAGCCGCGTCTCGCCGGCCGCACGCTGCTGGTCAACGGCGTCTCCAAGACCTATGCCATGACCGGTTTCCGCATCGGTTATGGCGCGGGCCCGAAGCCGCTCATCGGCGCGATCAACGTCATTCAGTCGCAGACGACGTCGGGCGCCGCCTCGATGAGCATGGCGGCCGCGGCGGCGGCGCTCGAAGGCGACCAGAGCTTCGTCGCCGAGGCGCGCACCGCCTACCGGGCGCGGCGCGACCGGGCGGTGGAACTCTTGAACGGCATTGACGGCATCACCTGCCAGACGCCGGATGGCGCCTTCTATGTCTACCCTTCCGTTGCCGGGCTGATCGGCCGGAAGCGGGCGGACGGGCGTGAGCTGAAGACCGATTTCGACGTTGCGCTGTTCTTCCTGGAAGAGGCCGGCGTCGCTGTGCTCGACGGCGCGGCCTACGGGCTGTCGCCGTATCTCCGCCTGTCGATCGCCACCTCGCTCAGCGATATCGAAGAAGCCTGTACGCGGCTGAAACGCGCGAGCCAGGCGCTCAACTGATCAAGAAACAGCAGATCAAGACCACAAGGGGACCTACCATGAAACGCGCATCCCAGCTCACCTCCGTCCTGGCGCTCGGCGCGGCCCTCGTCGCGGGCGCGACGCTCGCCGCCAAGGCCGACCAGCTCGCCGACATCCGCTCGCGCGGCAAGCTCATCTGCGGCACGCTCGGCACCGCCGAGCCGTTCTCGTTCCAGCATCCGCAGACCCGGCAGATCGTCGGTTACGACGTCGACATTTGCCAGAAGGTGGCGGAATCGCTCGGCGTGGCGCTGGAATTGAAGCCGATCGCGGTGGAAGCGCGCATCCCCGAGCTGACCCAGGGCCGGGTCGATATCCTCGCCGCCAATCTCGGCCATACGCCCGAGCGCGCCCAGCAGATCGACTTCTCGTTCTCCTATTTCGTCAGCCAGCAGAAGATCATGGTGACGCGCGAGTCCGGCCTCACCTTGCTGGAACAGCTCGCCGGCAAGAAAGTGACGGCGATCAAGGGCTCGTCCTCCGAACAGGGCGTGCGCCGACTGATCCCGACCGCCGACACCGTCACCTTCCAGGACACCTCGTCCGCCTTCCTGGCGCTGGTGCAGGACAAGGTCGACGCCTTCTGCGCCTCGGAACTGATCCTGGTGAAGCTGCGCCAGCAGGCGCAGGCGACCAACCCGATGGTGGTGATCGAGAAGTCGCTGTTCGCCGAACCCTGGGGCCTCGGCCTGCGCCGTGGCGAGACGGCGTTCCGCAACCACGTGAACGGTGTGCTCGCCGGGCTCGAAAGCTCCGGTGAGATCGACCGCATCTTCACCAAGTGGCTGGGCGAAGGCACGGTGTTCAACATCCGCCGCGACTTCAAGATCGAAGAGATCCGCTGAGGCGGGAACGGGCTGCCTTCATCGACCCTCTCCCTCAGGGAGAGGGTCAATTGAGCGCCCTCCCACGGGACCTGACGCAATGGGTTATGTCTTCGATCTCGGCGCGGTCTTAAGCGGCCAATATCTCAACTGGTTCCTGATCGGCATCGCCACCACGCTGGCGCTGACGGCGGCCGCCTGGTGCCTGGCCATGACGGTCGGCATCCTGCTCACCCTCGTCAGGATGATCCCGTTCCGGCCGTTCGAATGGTTCGTCGCGCTCTATGTCGAATATCACCGCAACGTGCCGCTGCTGGTGCAGATCTTCGTCTGGTATTTCGGCGTGCCCTCGCTCCTGCCGCGCTGGGCGAGGCTCTGGATCAACGCCCATCACGGCGAGTTCCTGCTGGCCACCGTGGCGCTGGGCCTGGCGGCCGCGGCCTATGTCGCCGAGGACCTGCGCAGCGGCATCCGCTCGATCCCGAAGACCCAATATGAGGCGGCACGCTCGATCGGCTTCGGCTATCTCGGCGCCATGGGCTATATCGTGCTGCCGCAGGCACTGCGCATCGTCATCCCGCCCCTGATCAACCAGACCTTGCTCTTGTTCAAGAACACCAGCCTCGCCATGGCGATCGGGGTTGGCGAACTCACCTACCGCACCCGCGAGGTGGAGAGCTACACGTTCAAGACCTTCGAGGCCTTCGCGGTCGCGACCGCGGTCTATCTCGCCGTGTCCTTCTGCATCATGGCGCTCGGCGATTTCGCCGACCGCCGGCTCAAGCTGGAGGCGCGCTGATGCTGCAGATCCTCCAGGACAATTGGCTCCTGTTCCTCGTCGGCCAATATCCGCACGGGCCGATCGGCGGCCTCGCCATGACGATGTTCATGGCGGTGACCGCGCTGACCTTGTGCTTTCCCTTCGCCATCGCGCTGGCTCTGGCCCGCCTCAGCCCTTATCGGGTGCTGCGCCTGCCGGCGACAGCCATCGTCCACGGGGTGCGCGGCCTGCCGCTCATCATGTTCATCTTCTGGACCTATTTCTTCTCGCCGCTGATCATCGGGCGCGCCGTCGGCGGCGTCGAAACCCTGGTCATCGCACTGGTGATCTATGAGGCGGCCTATCTCTCCGAGATCATCCGCGCCGGCATCGAAGGCTTGCCCAAGGGCCAGGTCGAAGCGGCCAAGGCGCTGGGCCTCGGTTATTTCGCCACGACGTTTAAGGTCGTGCTGCCGCAGGCCTTGCACAACATGCTGCCGAGCATGGTCAGCCAGTTCGTCTCGACCATCAAGGAAACCTCGCTCGGTTACGTCATCAGCGCGCATGAGGTGACCTTCGCCGCGAGCCAGGTCAACAACGTGCTGCTGACCAAGCCGTTCGAGGTCTATGGCATCCTGGCGCTGACCTATTTCACGCTGTGCTTCGCGCTGACCTCGCTCGCCCGCTTCATCGAGCGGCGCATTTCAGCCGAGCGCGGTGCGGCGCCCGGCGTGACGGTGACCGCGTGAGGCCGGCATGATCCGCTTCGAGAATGTCGACAAATGGTTCGGGCCGATGCAGGCGCTCGCCGGGGTCTCCGGCGAGGTCCGCCGCGGCGAGGTCAAGGTGCTGGTCGGGCCATCGGGCTCCGGCAAGTCGACGCTGATCCGCACGGTGACCCGGCTCGAGGCGATCCAGGGCGGCCGCGTCACGGTCGACGGCCAGGACATTGCCGGCCGCGGCCTCGACATCAATGCGCTGCGCCAGCGCGTCGGCTTCGTGTTCCAGGCCTATAACCTGTTCCCGCACCTGACCGCGGCCGGCAATATCACGCTGGGACTGACCAAGCTGCGCAACATGGCCAAGCCGGAAGCGCGCGAGCGGGCGCTCGCCGAACTCGCCCGTGTCGGTTTGGCCGACAAGGCCGACGAGATGCCGGGCAAGCTCTCCGGCGGCCAGCGCCAGCGCGTCGCCATTGCCCGCGCGCTCGCCATGGACCCCGAGGCCATGCTGTTCGACGAGCCGACCTCGGCGCTCGACCCGGAAATGGTCGGCGAAGTGCTCGCCGCCATGAAGCAGCTCGCGGCGGCCGGCATGACCATGATCTGTGTCACCCACGAAATGGGTTTTGCCCGCGAGGTGGCCGACGAGATCTGGTTCATGGAGCAAGGCCGCGTCGCCGAACGCGGCGCGCCGGCGGACCTGATCGACAGCCCCAGCCACCCGCGGCTGAAGAGTTTCCTCAGCCGGCGGGTGTGAGGCGCGCCGGTCCGGCTCAGTAGCGGGCGTGGATGCGCATGCCGAAGACATGGACCGGGCCGGCGCGGTCGCGGTTGTAGCCGGGATTGTGGACGAGCTGGTAATTGGCCGCGACGAAGACGTTGTCGCGGTAGACCGGCAGCTCGTAATAGGCCTCCATCAGCCGCTCGCTGCCGTACCTCAAGCGCCCGTCGCCGACGATGATGCCGGTGCCGCCGGAGGCGAGGAACTGCTTGTGGTGGCTGGACAGATCGTTCTGCGCCACCGCGATGCCGGCCGAATGGCCCGGCCGGTTCCACAACTCGCCCTTGAAACTCAGGCCGAACGACACCGAGCGGTCGATCTGGGTGAACGCGAAGGTCTCGGTCTTGCCGTCGCTCCAGCTGGCGCGCAGGAAGGCACCGACATTGTCGGCGAGTTCCTGGTCGACCAGCAGGCCGAAACCCCATTTCTGGTTGCCGAAGCGGCGGGTGGTGGCCATCGCCTCGTCCGGCGTCAGCCCGCCGCCGGCACTGATCACGCCGGCTTGGCTGTAATTGCCCATGGCGCCGACCGAATAGAAGGCGAAAGGCTTGATCGCGCCGGGCCGGCCGAACCAGCGGTGCTGATAGGCAACCTCCAGGATATGGTTGAGGTTGTTCATGCGGAACGGCAGCTCGCCGCCATTCGGCTGCGAGGGCAAGAGCAGCGCGCCATAGCGGATCGCGAGCGCCGGATCCGGGATCACCTCGATCGCAACACCTTGGGTATAACCGCGCACGTCGGCCGCGACGTCCCAGGCGCCCGGCCCCCAGATCGACCAGTTCCAGAACTGCCGCCGGGTGTCGCCGGCATAGGCGCTGGTCTGGAAAATATCGAGGGAGGCGAACTTGCCGACGGTGACCACCACCCGGCGGGTCGGCACGAAACCGGCGAGCTGGTTGAAGTCGCCCGGCCGCCATTCGGTCTCGGGGCCGAGCGCGAAGGTCTGGCGCAGGAACAGCCTGGCGACCGACAGGACGCCAACCCGGTTGCCGGCCTTCTGGGCGTCGCCATTGGTGAAGCCGGCAATGCCCAGCGTATCGCCGAGGCCGAAGCCCTGGAAATATTCCGGGTTGAAATAGAGTTCGCCGCCGGTCCAGGGCAGACGGAAGCCCATATAGGCGGTGATGCTGGTCGACTGGCGCACCTGGCCGCCCGGCGGCAGGCTGTTCTGCCCGCTATAGGGTACCCGGAAGCTCGGATAGCCCTGGATGAACTCGGTCAGCTGGGCGTTGATCCGGACATCCTCGGCCACCCGCTCGCCGGTCGGATAGGACCAACCCTGGGCGTGAGCGGGAATGGCGGCGAGCGACAACAGCGCGGCCGATGCGAGGGTGCGGAGCTTCAAGCGTGGGGCGAGCCCAAGGGGCATCGCAAGCCGAATCTGGCGTGTCATTGATCACCTGTGTCGAGATGTTGCGTTATGTTTCGATAGTTTGTGAAGGGCGTGTGTCAGGCTGCCCACAGCGAGCAGCCGACGGCTGTCAGGCCATGCCGGGAAAAGCCTCGCGATCGGCCCTCCGGACTGTCGCTGGACTTTGCCTCGGCACCGCATCCGGGCCGACCGGCGGGCGCCAGCCGGACCGGCGTTGCCGCGACCCGCGCGAGACGGACGAGATCCGCCGTATCGCGCCCGCCCGGGAAGGCCAGCAGAACATCCGGCCGGCTGTCTTCGAGCATGAAGGCATTGCGCCGCGCCTCGGCTCGGTTGCCGAGCAGCGTCCAGTTCGGCGGATAACGCACGACATGGACGTTGTGCTCGCGCGCCCAGGCCTCGGCGGCATTGCCGATCGCCGCCAGCCCGCCATGGATGAGCACGCCGATCGGCTGGCCGCCATGCAGGCGGTCAAGCTCGCGCCGAATGGCGGCCGCGTCGTCATAATGCCGACCACCACAGATCAGGACACGCATGGGAAAACTCCCCGAGGCATCGCCTTTGATCCGGCGCTCGAGCCGGTATCCAGGCTCCAGCAGAGTTCGAGGCGGCCGCTCGCCGGACTGACGCGCCAGGTCGCGCGCGGACGGCCGAGGACATGGCGGTTGACCAAGGCACCAGGGTTTGGCCGCGACTTGATCGGTATCACGCGCGCGCCTTGGTCCGCCGAAGCGGGGCGCCCCGGCAGGCCAGGCACGATGGCCTTCAGTTTTGGCGTGAAAACGCGGGAGCTTGCGGTGAAACGAAAAGTTTCGATTGGGCCGCGAAAGGCCTCTGTCTTGATTGTCATGGCTCGTCTCCTGACCGGATCGAATCCGGCCGAAGGCGAGCGACGCTGGAGCCCCCTAGGCCCTGCTGCCGTTCAGCCGATCGATCAGATCGGATCCCGTCCTGTTCAGGTGTCGAAGCGCCCGGCCGACCAAGGAGGTCGCCGCGACGCCACTAGGGTCGCTGTCCATCGCTCTGCTTTGATTTTCGAGAAAAAGGCCCGGCGGAACCGAGCGAGCCCGAAGTAGTTTGCCGGGCTGAGCCTGTCAACCCGCAAATGCCACGCGATTCCGGGGTCATTCGCCAGCCGGTACCAGCACTGCCCGGCGCTCCTGCCGGACCCAGACCAAGGTCACGATGCCGGCGGCCACGATCATCGGCAGAATGACGATGTTGAGATTGGACCAGCCATAGGTTTCGAGGAGCGGACCAGCACCGAGGGTCGCGATGGCGGTCAGCCCATAACGCAGAATTTCGGCCGCCCCCTGGACCCTCGCCCGCTCGGCCGGCCGGTATGACCGGGCCAGCAAGGTGGTGCCGCCGACGAACATGAAGTTCCAGCCGACGCCCAGGCAGAACAGCGCAAGATAGAAGGCGGTCAGGCTGGCGGAGGCGACCGCGACCACCGCGCAGGCGACATTCAGCGCCATGCCGGCGAACAACACGGTGGCGAGCCCGAACCGGGCGATCAGCCGGCCGGCGAAGAAGGACGGGCCGAACATGCCGACGAGATGCCATTGGATGATATTGGCGCCGTCGTCGATGCTGTGACTGCAGGCCACCGCCGCAAGTGGTGCCGCCGTCATGATCAGCATCATCACCGCACCGCCGATGACATTGTTGGCGGCGGCGGCCAGGAAGATCGGCTGGCGCATGACGGTGGCCAGCGGACGGGCCGGAAGTTCGAAAGCTTGCCCGGCAGCGGCATGCATGGCGACATCCCGATAGCCGATGGCGAGCAGGGCTGCGGAGGCAAGCCCGAGCAGGAACACCATGAGGTAGGAACCGGCGAACAGCACCGGATAGAGATCCTTGCTCCAGGCCGCCAGTGCCGGCCCAAGCACGGCCGCGATGACGCCGCCGGCGAGAACCGTCGAGATCGCCTTGGCCTTGGCTTCATCAGGCACGGAATCCGCCGCGGCGAGCCGGTAATATTGGGCGAAGGCCTGGAACGCCCCGACACCGGCCGTGCCCAGGCAGAACAGCCAGAAATCGCCGCGAAACACCGCCAGAACCGAGACGAGCCCGCCGAGCGCGCCGAACAGGGCCCCCAGCGTGAAGCCCCAGCGGCGGCCGATGCGCTCCATCAGCAACGAGGCGAAAATCGTCACGACCGCACCGGCAACCGTGATCATGGCGAACGGCAAGGTGGCAAGCGACTTGTCCGGAGCGAGTTGGTAACCGGTGAGGCCGGTGAGCGTCAGGTCGATCGCAACCGCGGCGGTGAACAGGCCCTGGCAAATGGCCAGCACGGTGGCGTTGCGCGTGCCGGAAGCCGGCGGACGAAGACGATCGAAAATACCTGATGCCATGGGAGCGTGCCGCCTGACCTGCTGATTGAGGCGCCGCGACTGCAGCGGCGCCGTGCGAAGTTTCGCTCACCACGGTGATGTCTGAAATGACGTAAAACCCTCTTTCTAAGACATTTTGCGCCAGCGGGTCGGCGCCGGCAGGCGGTCTTGTCGCAGGCTCGTCCGAGCGATCCGATTGGAGAGCAAGAACCAGGGTGCCCGATGGCGCCCCATCGGCTCTAAGGGCGTCATCAACCCCAAGGCCCGGGCTGCCCACGGCCCCAACCCCCAGGACATCCCGATGACCCAGCTTCACAACAAGACCATCATCATCACCGGCGCCAGCTCCGGCATCGGCCATGCCACCGCCAGGCTGTTCGCCAGCCAGGGTGGCCGCCTGGTCGTCGCTGCCCGGCGGAAGCCCGAACTCGACGCACTGGTCGACGAGATCCGCGAGGCCGGCGGCCAGGCCGTGGCCCTCGCCGGCGACGTCAAGGACGAGGCCTTCGCCAAGGCCCTGGTGGACGAAGCAACCGGCCGCTTCGGCGGACTGGACGTCGCCTTCAACAATGCCGGCATCCTCGGCGAGATGGGGCCGACGCCGGACATGGCGCTGACCAACTGGTCGCAGGTGATCGAGACCAATCTGACCAGTGCCTTTCTCGGCGCCAAATATCAGATCCCGGCGATGATCAAGCGCGGCGCCGGCTCGGTGATCTTCACCTCGACCTTTGTCGGCCATACCGCCGGCATGCCGGGCATGGCGGCTTATGCCGCAAGCAAGGCCGGCCTGCTCGGCCTGATGCGGGTGCTGGCGGTGGAGTTCGGCCCGCAGGGCATTCGCGTCAACGCGCTGCTGCCCGGCGGGACCGACACGCAGGCGGCCGCCGAATTCGCCACCACCGAAGAGGCCAGGGCCTTCGTGCGCGGGCTGCATGCGCTGAAGCGGATCGCGACGCCGGAAGAGCAAGCCCGCTCGGCGCTCTATCTCGCCTCCGACGCGTCATCGTTCACGACGGGTTCGACGCTGATGGTCGATGGCGGGGTGTCGATCAACCACACCTGAGCGGACACCGGCGTTGTGACATCAACCCTTTCTGGATCCAGAAAGGGTTGATCCACGCGCGACATCTGCAATCATTATCCAATGACGACCTCTCTCCGGCGTTTCGCAAGGCGCCTGCGCCATGAAGCAACAAAGCCGGAGGACCAACTCTGGCAGCTTCTGCGTGGCCGCCAGTTTGGCGGTTACAAGTTCCGACGGCAGGTGCCGGTGGACCGTTACGTTGTCGACTTTCTTTGCACCGAAGCCCGCGTGGTGATCGAGATCGACGGGCGGCAGCACGGGCCGCTGGCTGATTATGACGCAGGGCGCTCGGACGTCATCTGCAGCTACGGTTTCGAGGTCGTGCGCTTCACCAACAGCGAGATCATGGAGCATCCTGAGCCGAGCCTGGCGCGGCTGAAGGCGATTTTGGATAGCCGGATCGTGGAGTGAGGGATTGCCGTCAGCGGCAAACCCCGACACCGAAAAAGCACAAGCGGATCAACCTTCTCCCAAAGGGAGAGGGTGGCGCCGTCAGGCGCCGGGTGAGGGGCGTGAGCGTTGAGGAAGGTGGCAATGCTCGTCGAGCACACCGCCCTAGCCGGAGATGGACGACCCCTCACCCGCCCGCTGACGCGGGCACCCTCTCCCTCTGGGAGAGGGTTGATTTCGTTGCGCTTTTCTAAGCCAAGCAAACCTTCCCCGAGGTCCCAATCCCCTACAACGCCACGTCGCGATTGACGTTCTTGTAGAGGAGATATTCGACGTCGCCGAAACCGGTCGGATAGAATTGCTGCGGGCAGAAGCCACCCATCCAGATGAAATCCTCGGCCCAGATCTCGTGCCATTCCTGCCCCAGAAAATAGAGCCCCTGCCCCTCCAGCATGTAGAGCCCGTGCTCCATGATGTGGGTCTCGACGTCCGGGAACGACGCGCCGGTCTGAAACCACATCAGGTTCATCTCGAAGTCGAAGCGCATATCACCGAACGGTAGCAGATACTGGAAGCCGCGGCCTTCGAGCCCGGTCGGGTTTTCGCGCGGCACCCGGTCGCGATGCGACACGATCGGTTCCGGTGGCGGCAGATCGATCGCCTCGTAGCGCTTGCGCAAGGCCAGGACGCGAACCTCGTCGCGGCCTTCGTTCTTCAGCGTGAAGGCGACGCCCGGCGGGATATAGGCAAAGCCGCCTCCGGTCAGTTCGGCCGGCTGATCGGCGCCAACCCGAATGACCACGGCGCCCGACAGCACGAAGAGGAAATGCTGGACGCCGGTTTCCACGACGGCGCGGTTGCTGCCGCCGCCCGGCGCGACCTCCAGGACGAACTGGGCGAATTGCGCACCGAGCACGGGCGCCGCCAGGAAGCGAACCACGGTCAGATCATAGGCCGGCAGCCGGCTCTTCAGCACGCCTTCCGGCGGCATGAAAGCATAGTTCCGCCTGACCACGCCGCGATTGTGCCCGATGGCGCCGGGCGGCAGGCGGCCAGCGGGGATTTTGAGAGAGCGCGGATGCATGGGCTGGTCCTTGGTGGCGGATGAGGGGGCGCGAGGCCCCGAGCCTAAAGTGCGGCCACCGGACCCGCCACACATCCATCAGCATGGCGGCGCCGCGTGAGGGCGCGCGAGGCATCGCCACCCGCCATGCCGGCGGCGAACCTCTCGATCTCGACCAGCCAGGCCTCCGCCTGCCTCAAAGCGACCGCGCGATCAGCACCTTCATGATCTCATTGGTGCCGCCATAGATCTTCTGGATGCGCGCATCGACGAACATCCGCCCGATCGGGAACTCCTGCATGTAGCCATACCCGCCATGCAGTTGCAGGCATTCGTCAACGGTCTCGTTCTGTTTCTCCGAGCACCACCACTTGGCCATCGAGGCGGTCACGGTGTCGAGCTCGCCGGCGATCAGCTGCATCACGCACCAGTCGACGAAGACCCGCGCGATCATCGCCTCGGTCTTGCGTTCGGCGAGCTTGAAGGCCGAGTTCTGGAATTCGATGACCGGCTTGCCGAAAGCCTTGCGCTCGCGGGTGTAGTCGACGGTCAGCCGGATCGCCTTTTCCATCGCGGCGACCGCGCCGACCGCCAGCGACAGGCGTTCGCGCGGCAATTGCTGCATCAGCTGCGCAAAGCCCTGGCCCTCGACCTCGCCCAACAGGTTCTCCGGCGGCACGACCGCATCATCGAAGAACAGCTCCGATGTGTCGGATGCATTCATGCCGATCTTGTCGAGGTTGCGGCCGCGACGGAAACCGTCATTGCCCTCGGCCTCCAGCACGACGAGCGACACGCCCCTGGACCCGGGCTCGTCGCTGGTGCGCGCCACCACGACGATGAGGTCGGCGAGCTGGCCATTGGTGATGAAGGTCTTGGAGCCGTTCAGCACATAGGAGTTGCCACGCTTGCGCGCGGTGGTGCGCACCGCCTGCAGGTCCGAGCCGGTGCCCGGCTCGGTCATGGCGACGGCGCCGATGAATTCGCCCCGCGCCATTTTTGGCAGCCAGCGCTGCTTCTGCGCCTCGGTGCCATAGCTGAGAATGTAATGGGCGACGATCGTGCTGTGAACGCCAACCGGCCCGGCGATCTCCGGCACGATGGTCTCGAGATCTTCGGTCACCGCCGCGTCATAGGCAAAGCTTGCGCCGAGCCCGCCATAAGCTTCCGGCACGCTTGCCAGCAGCGCGCCCATGTCGCCGAGCGCGCGCCAGGCCGAGCGATCGGTGATCTTGTCGCGCCGCCAGCGTTCGGCATGCGGCGCCAGATCCTTGGCCAGGAAGCGCCGGAACGGATCGCGGAAGCTATCGAGCTCTTCGGTCATCCAAGGCGAGCGATAGATCATGCCGATGCTCCGGGTTTGGCGGCGCGACTCTTGGCGATGAAGCGATGCACCGCATCACGGAACGGCGCGGTTTTCATGCAGCCGATCAGCTCGGTCATCTCGGCCTCGAGCTGCTCCGCCATCGGCCTTCCGGCCGAAGCATGGACCAGCCGCTTGGTGGCGGCGACCGCTGCCGGATTGAAACCCGCCAGCCGCTCGGCCAGCGCCTTCGTCGCGGCCTCCAGCATGTCGGCCGGCACCACCTTGTTGACCAGGCCCCAGGCTTCGGCCTGGCTGGCGTCGAAGCCGTCTTCCATCAGGTAGATCTGCAGGGCCCGCCTTGCGCCAACGGCGCGGACGAGACCGACCGTGCCGCCGCCATCGGGCGAGACGCCGAGCCGGGCATAGGCCGGGGTGAAGCGGGCGGTATCGGCGGCGATGCAGAGATCGCCCATGAAGGCGAGCGACAGGCCGGCGCCGGCGGCGGCGCCATGGACGCTGGTGACGACGATCGCCGGCAAGGCCTGCAGGCGCTGCAGGAAATCGTGGTGGCTGTCGAGAATGCCCCGCACCATCGGTCCGGGATCATCGAGATGAGCGGCGAAGACGTTGATATCGCCGCCGGCGCAGAAGGCCGGCCCAGCCCCCCTGATCACCACCACGCGCAGGTCGGCGCGGGTGTCGAGCTCGCGGGCGAGGCCTGCCAACGTTGCCGCCGCCTCCGCGCCGACCGCGTTGAAGCTTTCCGGGCGATTGAGCGTCAGTGTCGCGATCGGTCCGTCATAGGTCAGATAGGCGGAAGCATCGGTCATGACACGTTCCTCACATCAAGATGCCGCCGCCACAGACCAGCACCTGGCCGCTGACATAGTTCGATTCCGGGCTGCAGAAGAGATAGACCGCGTCGGCGGCTTCCTCCGGCGTGCCGGCGCGGCCGAGCGGGATCATCCGGTCCATGGTCGCGAGCAGCGCCGGCTGGACACCGACCTTGATCGCGCGGCCCTCGACATCGATCGTCTTCTGCTCGGCTTCGATCGCCTGGGTCAGCCGGGTCTGGATCAGGCCGAAGGCGACACAGTTCACATTGACCTTGTAGCGGCCCCACTCCTTGCAGAGCGTGCGGGTGAGGCCGATCAGCGAGGCCTTGGCGGAGGAATAGCTGGCCTGGCCGGCATTGCCGTAGAGACCGGCGATCGAGGAGATATTGACCACCTTGCGGAACACCTCGCGGCCGGCCTCGGCATCCTTCTTGGAGAGGATGCGGATCGGCTCGGAAGCCGCGCGCAGGATGCGGAAGGGCGCGACCAGATGGACGTCGAGCATGGCCTGGAATTGCTCGTCGGTCATCTTCTGGATGGTCGCGTCCCAGGTATAACCGGCATTGTTGACGATGATGTCGAGGCCGCCGAAGGTCTCCATCGCTGCGCCGACGAAACGATCGGCGAAGCCCGTCTCGGTGACGCTGCCATTGACGGCGATCGCCTCGCCGCCGGCCGCCCTGATCTCGGCGGCCACCGCATTGCCGGGTTCGGCGTCGAGGTCGTTGACCACCACCTTGGCGCCTTCGGAGGCGAGCTTCAACGCGATCGAGCGGCCGATGCCGCGGCCGGAGCCGGAGACGAGCGCGACCTTCCCAGCAAGCTTGGTCATGTCAGATATCCTCAGATCAGAGAGCGGTGACGGATGTCAGAGCGCGATGACGGCTTCGCCGGCGAGCTTGGTCTCGCCGTCGGCATCCTTGGCGGTCAGCGCCAGCCTGGCGCGCCGCTCGCCGCCGGCTTCGAACAGCTCGGTGACGGTGCCTTCGCAGGTCAGCCGCGAGCCAAGCTGGGTGATAGCGGCGAAGCGCGTCGAGAACGAGCGGATGGCGACGGGGCTCACCGCATCGGTCAGCGCCTGGCCGAGATAGGCCATGACCAGCATGCCGTGGGAAAACACGTCGGGGAAACCGGCTTGTCTGGCGAAGTCGATGTCGACATGCATGGGATTGTGGTCGCCCGAGGCGCCGCAATAGAGCGCCAGGGTGTGCCGGCTGATCGGCGGGAAGGCCTTGTGAACGAGACGCTCGCCGACGGCGGGGGACAGAGTGGTCATGGACGCCTCCTCGGGCAGGATTGTTGTTGGGGCCAGGCGCTGCTATGCGCCCGATCGTCCGCGTTAATTCGGCCCGACGGCGGAAGCCGCATCCGGTAACCCTCTCCCTCCGGGAGAGGGTTGGTTTCCACCTCCAGCACCGCCGCGAGATAGACGAGGCGCTGGATCTTTCGGGCCGTCCGAACCACGGCTAGTTCCTGACCACGATGGTGCGCGTGGTGTCGGCGACATGCAGGCCGGCCTGGTTGGTCACCCGCGTCCGGACCCCGACAAAGGTCAGCGCCCCGCCCTTCTTGTCCGTGACATCGGTCACCTCGGACTGGAAGGTCAGGGTGTCGCCGACCACGACGGGTGCGTGATAGGTGAAGCCCTGCTCGCCATGCAGGACCCGGGCGAGATCGATGTTCAGCGCCTCGAGGAATTCGAAGGGGCGGTCGTTGTCCATCATCTCCAGGCAGAACAGATAGGTCGGCGGCACCGGCACCGCGGCGAAGCCCACGGCCTCGGCCGCCTTGGCGTCGCGATAGACCGGATTGCGCTCGCCGATCGTGTTAAAAAAATAGCGCAGGCGCCCCGGCTCGACCCGGGCGGTGATCGGCGTGAAGCTGCGCCCGACAGCGGATTGATCGACCATGACCGCCTCACGCCCGCTCGTAGAGGGTGACGACGCAGGCGCCGCCCAGACCGAGATTGTGCTGCAGCGCCCGCCTGGCGCCGTCGACCTGGGTCGCCTCCGCCGTGCCGCGCAACTGACGGGTCAGTTCGTAACATTGGGCAAGACCGGTGGCCCCCAGCGGATGGCCCTTGGACAAGAGCCCGCCCGACGGGTTGGTCACCACCTTGCCGCCATAGCTGTTGTCGCCGGCGTCGATGAAACGTTCCGCGCCGCCCTCCGGGCAAAGGCCCAGCGCCTCATAGGTGATCAGCTCGTTATGGGCGAAGCAGTCGTGCAGCTCGACCACGTCGAGATCTTCAGGCCCGATGCCGGCCTGCTCGTAAACCTTGGCTGCGGCGGCCTTCGACATGTCGAAACCGACCACCCGCATCATGTCCGCCGTGTCGAAGGTCGATGATGTATCGGTGGTCATCGCCTGGGCCGCGATCACCACATCGGTGCGTAGGCCGTGACGCTTGGCGAAGGCCTCGGAAACCAGGACCGCGGCGGCCGCGCCGCAGGTCGGCGGACAAGCCATCAGCCGGGTCATGACGCCGGGCCAGATGACCTGGTCGTTCATCACGTCCTCGACCGAAACCTCCTTGCGGAAGATCGCCAGCGGGTTGTTCTTGGCGTGCCGGCTCGCCTTGGCGCGGACCTTGGCGAAGCTCTCGAGCCTGGTGCCGTATTTCTTCATATGGCTGATGCCCGCGCCGCCGAAATAGCGCAGCGCCAGAGGGATCTCCGGCGAGCCGACCAGCGTATCGGTCACCTTGTCGAAGGCCTCGAACGGGCTCGGCCGGTCGGTAAACACCGCGCCGAGCGCACCCGGCTTCATCTGCTCGAAGCCCAGCGCCAGCACGCAATCGGCCGCTCCCGAGGCGATCGCCTGGCGCGCCAGGAACAGCGCGGTCGAGCCGGTGGAGCAGTTGTTGTTGACGTTGATGACCGGGATGCCGGTCAGGCCCAGCGGATAGATGGCCATCTGGCCGGCGGTCGAGTCGCCATAGACATAACCGGCATAGGCCTGCTCGATCGCCTCATATCCGATACCGGCATCGGCCAGCGCCAGGCGGCCGGCGGCCGTGCCCATCTCGTGATAGGGCGCGCTCGCACCCGGCTTTGCGAAGGGGATCATTCCCACACCTGCGACGACAACGCGGGATGTCA
The DNA here is from genome assembly GCF_005144885.1 of Phreatobacter stygius. Taxonomy (NCBI): domain Bacteria; kingdom Pseudomonadati; phylum Pseudomonadota; class Alphaproteobacteria; order Hyphomicrobiales; family Phreatobacteraceae; genus Phreatobacter; species Phreatobacter stygius. The sequence goes on along the minus strand of NZ_CP039690.1, from coordinate 5,033,855 downwards.
TGTGTTTCCTCCATAAGTTACCGACTGGACATTTTATGACCCAAGGGTAATATATGAAGCGGTCGGAGGGGTCAATCCGGGCCGAAGGGATGATGGACAGAGCCATGCGCGGGCGACCGAAGAGTGTTGAAACGCCGCCAGTGATTGCGCCCCCTTGGGTGCCCTTCGAGGATCGCCGGCGGGCGCGCGACGAGAAGCGCGACGCCGTGCTGCGCATGGCGGTCAAGATGTTCCTGACCGAGGGCTATCACCGCACGACGCTGAACGAAGTGGCGGCGCGGCTGAACATCACCAAGCCGGCGCTCTACAACTACTTCCGCTCGAAGGATGAGATCCTGGTCGAGTGCTACCGGATCGGCCAGGAGACCTATGAGGCCAATATCGAGGGGATCGAGCGCCAGGGCGGCAGCGGCCTGGCCAAGGTGCGCGCGCTGATCCGCGCCTATGTGCGGGCGATCACCACCGATTTCGGCATGTGCGTGACCCGCCTCGACGACCGGGAGCTCTCCACCGAGGCCCGCGCCTCGGTGCGTCGCGCCAAGCGCAGCTACGACACCGCCTTCCGCACCCGGATCGAAGAAGGCATGGCCGATGGCTCGATCATGCCCTGCGACCCCAAGCTCGCAGCCTTCGCGATCGCCGGTTCGCTGAACTGGATCGGCCATTGGTACGAGCCGGGCGGCGAACTCTCGGCCGAGACCATCGGGGAGGAATTCGCTATCCGGCTGACCGGGGGGCTCGCGGCCAAATAGCCAATCCCAACCCGGCACCGAGGGTCCGACAGAGGCCTGTCGACATCACCTTCCAGGGAGGAAGACAATGAACATCACGCACGGCTTCAAGCGCGCGTTGCAGATCAATGCCGGCGGTCTCGCCATCGTCTATGGCGACCGGCGCCGGACCTGGCGCGAGCTCGGCGAGCGCGTGCCGCGGCTTGCCGGCGGCCTCGCCTCACTTGGCGTCGCAGCCGGCGACCGGGTCGCCATCCTGTCCTTGAACTCCGACCGCTATCTGGAGAGCTATCTCGCCACCGCCTGGGCCGGCGCCGTGGTCGTGCCGCTCAACATCCGCTGGTCGCCGCTGGAAAACGAAGATGCGCTGAAGGATTGCCGTGCCAAGGTGCTGATCGTCGACAAAATGTTCGCACCGGTCGGCGACGCCCTGGCAAAGACGATCCCGGGGCTGCGCCTGGTCTATGCCGATGACGAGGCGGCGCCGGCCGGCACCAGTCACTACGAAGAGCTGATCGCGGCGAGCTCGCCGATCGCCGATGCCATGGCCAGGCGCGAGGATCTCGCCGGCATCTTTTATACCGGCGGCACCACCGGCCGGTCCAAGGGCGTGATGCTGAGCCATGACAACCTGATGGCCAATGCGCTGAACGCGCTCGCCGAAGGACTTTTCCCCTCGTCCGCGATCTATCTGCACGCCGCCCCGATGTTCCATCTCGCCAATGGCGCGGCCATGTTCGCGCTGCTCCTCAGCGGCGGCTCCAACGTGATCATCAAGGCCTTCAGCCCCGAGGCCGTCATGGCCGCGGTCGAACGCGACAAGGTGACCGAGGTGCTGCTGGTCCCGACCATGATCCAGATGCTGGTCGACCATCCCGCCTTGAAATCCCACGACATGTCGTCGCTCGGCCGCATCGTCTACGGCGCCTCGCCGATCAGCGAGGCGGTGCTCGACCGCGCCATTGCCGCCCTGCCCCACACCCGTTTCAGCCAAGCCTATGGCATGACCGAACTGTCGCCGATCGCCACGATCCTGCATTGGAACGAGCATATCGGCGAGGGCCGCGCCAAGGGCCGGCACCGCGCCGGCGGCCGCGCCACGCTCGGCTGCGAGGTGCGCATCGTCGACGCCAACGACCAGCCGGTGCCATCAGGCACGGTCGGCGAGATCGTGGCGCGCGGCGACAATGTCATGATGGGCTATTGGGAGCGCCCGGAGGAGACCGAGCGGGCACTGATCGGCGGCTGGATGCATACCGGCGACGGCGGCTTCATGGATGCCGATGGCTTCGTCTATGTCGTCGACCGGGTCAAGGACATGATCATTTCCGGCGGCGAGAACGTCTATTCGACCGAGGTCGAGAATGCCGTGGCGCAACACCCGGCCGTGGCCCAATGCGCCGTCGTCGGCATTCCCAGCGAGGAATGGGGCGAGCAGGTCCATGCCGTGGTGGTGCGCAAGCCCGGCGCCGTGGTCAGCCCGCAGGAGGTCATCGCGTTCTGCAAGGAGCGGATCGCCGGCTACAAATGCCCGCGCTCGGTCGACATCAGCGACACCCCGCTGCCGATGTCGGGGGCCGGCAAGATCCTCAAGCGCGAGCTGCGCAAGCCGTTCTGGGAGGCCAAGGAGCGGCGGGTGAACTGAGCCGCCGGCGCCGCTTCGCCGCGGCACCAATCACATCAGACGCGACAAACCGCGCACCCAAGGGATGGAACACCGCAATGACCCGCTCACTCGGCAAGATGGTTGTCGGCAATATCCTGGCCACCGCGGCGATACGCTTCGCCAACGATCCCGCGCTCTATTGCGCCGGCACCGACCGGCGCTTCACCTTTGGCCAGATCGACGAGCGCACCAACCGGCTCGCCCAAGGGCTTTCGGGGCTCGGTTATGGCAAGGGCGATGTCGTCGCCTTCCTCTGCTCCAACCGCGCCGAAATGGTCGAGACCTATTTTGCCCTGGCGCGGACCGGCATCGTCGGCCTGCCGTTGAACTACCGGCTGGCCGAGCGGGAAATGATCGAACTGATCCGGGCCATGGGTGCGAGCGGGCTGATCTATGAGGCAAGGTTCGCCGGTGTCGCCGACGCGGCCCGCCCACTGGTCAGGCATCGGATCCGGATCGGCGGCGAAGCCTCGTCGGCGGAGCCCGACTATGAGGCGCTGCTCGCCGGCGCCTCGTCCGAGGCGCCCGACATCGAGATCGACGAGGCCGATCCGTTCTATTTCAACCTGACCTCCGGAACCACCGGCCTGCCCAAGTCTTATGTGCTGAACCAGTACAACAACAGCACCCTCGGTCCGATGTTCCAGGCCTTCGACATGACCCGCGACGATGTCGCGATGACCGTCTTCCCAGCCTTCGGGCGGGTCGGCTTCGCCTGGATCGCCGGCGCCATCCTCTATGGCATTCCTCATGTTCTGGCGAATTTCGAGCCGAACGAAACCTTAGCGCTGATCGCGGCCGAGCGGGTGACGATCGTCAACCTGGTGCCGACCATGGCCGCGATGCTGCTGCCGGCGCTCGCCGCCGCGCCGCGGGACGTGACCTCGCTGCGCGCCGTCGTCTTCGCTGGCTCGAGCCTGCCGGCCAGCATTCGCGAGGCGACGATGGCGAAGCTCTGCCCGCGCCTCTACGAATATTACGGCATGCAGGAGACCGGCGCGCTGGTGGTCAGCACGCCCGCCGATCGTGTCCGGCGCCCGGACTCGGTTGGCCGCCCGATCGCTTTCGGTGAGGTGAAGATCGCCGGCGACGACGGCCGGGCGCTTCCCGCCAACCAGCTCGGCGAGATCCTCGGCCGCTCGCCCAACGCGGTGACCGGCTATTTCGACAATCCCGAACAGTCGGCCCGCACCTTTCGCGACGGCTGGATCCATACCGGCGACCTCGGCAGCCTGGATGACGAGGGTTATCTGTTCATCCGCGGGCGCAAGAAGGACATGATCGTCACCGGTGGGCAGAACGTCCACGCCGCCGAGGTCGAGGAGATCATTCTCGGCTGCCCTGGCGTCGCCGATTGCGCGGTGTTCGGCCTGCCCGACGACATGTGGGGCGAGCGGGTGGTTAGCCTGGTCGTGCCGCAGGACCGGGCCGACCTGACGGCCGAGGCGCTCGAAGCCCACTGCCGCCAGCACCTCGCCGGGTTCAAGACGCCCAAGCAGTTCATTGTCGAAACCACACCCCTGCCACGCACGCCGACCGGCAAGGTGCAGAAATTCCTACTGGTCGAACGGTTCAGCCAAGCGAGCGTCAACTAACCGGCACGCGAGGTGCGACCGCTCGCCGCCGACGGACCGGCGTAAAGCGCCTAATGCGCTTTCGGCCCGGAGTGAGCCATTCTGTTGCGCGGCGGACGCGGCGACCCGACCGGAGGGCCGGGCGGCGTGATGCCCGTGGCGCTGGGTGGCACGAAGGCGCAATAGGTCATGAAACGGTTCTCACCGAGAAGCCGCCTGCCGCACCAGTGCCCGCCGCCGGTTTCGCCAGTATCGCCCTCGATCGTGCGCTGCTCCACCTGGGAGTCCGGGATCCTGACCCAGACCCCCTCGATCAGCATATGCACGCCCGACGGGGTCTGGCGATAACGCACCGGCCGGCAGTCGGTGCCATCGCAGCAGCTCCGCCCGGCCTTGTTCTTGAGGTGGGTGTAGATGTCATGGGCCGGCAGCGGCCCGGCCGACATCGCCAGAAGGCCCAAGGCCAGCACAAGGGGCGGGACGTAGCAGGTTGCCGCGAAGGCGACGATGACGCCGGAATGCCGGCGCCAGACATCGCGGCATTGGCGGAGTTTCGAGGTGATGGTGATCGGATAAGGGTCGACGACGTGCACGGCATCCCTCCCTGTCAGGCCTGGCCCGCCAGCTGGAAACGCCGTCCCCCCAATCGCAGCTTCCTGGCTTCGCCGGGCAGCGTACCCAGCCTACCCGCATGACGCCGGGATTCAAAGCTGGCTGGACAGCGGGCGCGGCGGCGGGCTCAACAACGGCTCGCGGCCCGGACATGCCAGACGCGCGCGACAAGGAGCGTCAGGGGTCAACCCTCGGCATCGACGACATAGCCCTCCCAGAACCCCGCCGCCGGATCGATCTGCTCGACCACGTCGACCCAGAGCCCGGAGGGATCGGTGAAACCGAAACGGCGTTGGCCGAAGGGTTCGTCGACCAGATGAAGACCGACCGGGCCGTCATCACGCTGGAACTCGTCGAAAGCCGCCGCGGCATTTTCGACCTGCAGCTCGAAACACGTGCCGAAACCCGGAAAGACCTCGGGTCCGGGCGGCGCGGAGGGATGGTCGGGGCTCATGAAGGCCAGTGTCGCGCTTGCGCCCTCGGCCTGGAGCAGGACGAACCAGGTCGCCTCGAACACCACAGTGAAGCCCAGGTGCCGGCGCCAGAAGTCACGGCATTCGCGCAGCTTCGGCGTGACGATGATCGGATAGCGGTCGACGAAGCGCATCGCGTCTCTCCCGTCAGGCTCAGACCCTGCCTCCCGGAACGACACCCCCGATCGCACCGTCCGTCATGCCGGGCAACGTCCTGACCCTAGCTGGAGCGCGCCAGTGTTCAAAGGGGGCAAGGCAGCGCGACAGGCCGGTCAGCTCAGGCCCGCGGCCTTCAGGTGCTGGCGAAGGCGGTCGGCGAAATGTTTCACCTTCGCCGCCATCAGGCGGTTCGAGGGATAAACCACGAAGATGCCGCTTTCCGGCGTCTTCCAGCCGCTCAGCACACGCACCAGCGCGCCGGACCCAAGCTCGTCGGCAACCGACCATTCCGGCAGCGCGGTGAGTCCCATGCCGGCGAGGGCCGCCGCCCGCATCGCCTCGGTGACATTGGTCAGCAGCACCGGCTTCACCGGCACGGCGAGCAGGCCGTCCACCGTCTCGAAGCGCCATTCGTGACCCCAGAAGACCGGCGAAAAGCCGATACAGCGGTGCGCTACGACATCCTCCGGCCGTTCCGGCGCGCCCTGGCGGGCGAGATAGGCCGGAGAGCCCAAGATGATGATCCGCGAGGTGCCGACCCGCCGGACGATCAGCGTGTCGGCCGGGCGGGGTGCCAGCCGCACCGCGAGATCGAACCCCGCCTCGACCAGATCGACCGGCGGCACGCCGCCGACGATCTCGACCTCCAGGTCCGGATAGTCCTGCATCAGTCCCGACAGGACCGGCACGAGCAGCTGGGTGAAGGCTTCCGGTGCGGCGATGCGCAGGCGGCCGGCCGGTTCCTCATGCAGGGCGCGGGCCTCGGCGACCGCGCCCTGCGCCTCGGCGATCGCTTTGCGGGCCCGGGCGTGGAAGGCGAGCCCTGCCTCGGTCGGCGCGACATGCCGGGTGCTGCGGTCGAGCAGGCGCACGCCGAGCCGCTGCTCGAGCCGGCGCACCGTCTCGCTCACCGACGACTTGGTGACATCAAGCTCGCGCGCCGCCGCGGTGAAGCTGCCGGCCTCGACCACGCGTGCAAAGGTTTCCATGCCGTCGAACAGGGTCATGCGGGATTGTTCGCCTCAACCGAACAGATTGTCGAGTGTCGGGCATCTGATGACAAGGGCGCGGGCGGATTAAGTCAGAGAGGCCGCACACGGCGAGCCCTGCTCCAGGCACCGCTTGCGGTTCAACCGAGGATCCCAGCCATGTTCACCGTCGCCGCCCCCGAACAGATGAACGAGACCTTCGTCCGCGCCTTCAACACACGCCGGCTCGACAATCTCCTGGCACTCTACGAGGCCGACGCCACGCTCTGCGTCGACGGCATGTCCAGCCACACCGGCACGGCCCAGATCGCCGCCGTGCTCGGTGATTTCCTTCAGATGCCCGGCACGCTCACCGGCCGGAACGCCTTCTGCCTCCGCCACGGCGATGTCGCGCTTCTGCGCGCCGACTGGACGCTCACCGGTCCCGACGGCACCACCACACTGGCCGGCAGCTCGGCCGAGATCGTGCGGCGGCAAGCCGACGGCACCTGGCTCTACATCGTCGACCACGCCGTGGGGGCGAGTTTGGAAAGGGTGGGGTGAAGGGCCGGGGATCTTCGGGACATGCCTGGACGGCCCCCCGTCGGACGGCCGGCCAGGCGAGTGGGTCAAGCGCCCAGGGGTTGCCTCGCCAGATCCTTGCCCGCGAGATAGCCAAACGTCATCGCCGGCCCCAAGGTGATCCCCGGCCCCGGATAGGTCCCGCCCATCACCGAATTCATGTCATTGCCCGAGGCATAGAGGCCGGGGATGACGCGGCCCTCGGCATCCAGCGCGCGGGCGTGACCGTCAGTGACGATGCCGCCGGCCGTGCCGATGTCGCCGGGATAGACTTTCACGGCGTAGAACGGCGCCTGATCCAGCGGCCCGAGGCAGGGATTTCCGCCCGTCGCCTCGGCATCGCCGAGATAGCGGTTATAGGCATTGCCGCCCTTGCCGAAATCCGGGTCGCGGCCTTGCTTCGCGTAGCGGTTGAAGCGCGCCACGCTGTCGGCCAGGGCATCGGCCGGCAGGCTCAGTTGGCGTGCAAGGTCGGGGATGGTCGGCGCCTCGAACAGATAACCCGCCTCGACGAGGTGGCGGAACGGCCGGCCGCCCGGCAGCGCCAGGCCGAGGCCCCAGCGTTTCAGGAAGGCCGCATCGCAGATCAGGACGGCCGGAATGGTCGGCTGGGTCTTGTCGCCCTCGACCATGGCAAGGCCGAACTCGTGATAGGAGGTCGCCTCGTTGACGAAGCGCCGGCCGGCGCCATTGACGGCCATCAGGCCGGGCTTGGCGCGGTCCCAGACGAGGTGCGGATATTTGACCACCTCGCCATCCGACCTGGTCAGGATCGAGACCGGCGTCATGAAAATGTTGCTGGAATTTTCCTGGCGGACGGCCGCGCCAACGGCTTCGCCAAGCCTCAGGCCGTCGCCGCTATTGCCCTCGGGCGCCATCGACCAGAGGCCGATGCCATCGGGCAGGAAGGCCTTGCGGCGCTCCGGGTCATGGGGAAAACCGCCGGTCGCCAGCACCACGCCGCGGCGGGTGCGAATGGCAATCTCCCTGCCCTCATGGTCGACCACGATGCCGGTCACCTGGCCACCATCGAAGACGAGGCGCCGGGCCGGCGTTTCGGTGAGCACCGGGATCTGGCGGTCGAGCACACTCTTGAACAGCCGGCCGGCGAGCGCATTGCCGAGCACCAGCCGGGTGCCACGCCGGTAGCGCAGCCGGTCGCCGGCATAACGCAGCACCATGGCCATGCCGTGCCGCCAGGAGGCGAAGGACGAGGTCACCTTCAAGAGGTGTTGCACGTCGGTCATGGTCACCATCATGCCGCCGAGCACGACGAATTCTTTCAAGGGGTCGCGCAGGCGAGCGAAATCCTTGCCCAGCGTCCGCCCGTCGAAGGGCAAGGGGTCCAAGGAGCGCCCGCCGAGCGAGGCGCCCGGCGTCGCCGGATAATAATCCGGCGAATAGGCGCGGGCCACGAGCTTCACCTGCGTGTGGCGCTCGAAATAACCGAGCATCGCCGGGCCGGCGTCGAGGAAGGCACGCTTCATGGTGTCGCTCGACCAATTGCCGACGATCTGGTCGAGATAGAGCTTGGCCTGGTCGGGCGTATCGGCATGGCCGAGGCCGGCGGCCTGGTCATTGTTGGGGATCCAGACCGCGCCGCCCGAGACCGCCGTCGAGCCACCGACAAAGGGCGTCTTCTCGATGATCAGGACGTCGAGCCCTTCAATGGCCGCGGTCAGCGCCGCGCTCATGCCGCCGGCGCCGGCGCCGACGCAGACGACATCGACCTCGCGGTCCCAATGCTGCTGGCTCACAACGCGGCGCCCCGGCGGGAATAATTGGTGACGCTCCAGCCGCCGTCGACGGCAAGCACATGGCCGCTGACATAAGAAGCTTCCTCCGAGACGAGGAAATAGACGGCGTTGGCCACATCTTCCGGCCTGCCGAGGCGCGGAAACGGAATGGGATCGATGTTGAGCGCCTGGAAACGCGGGTCGCCGACGATCCGGCCACGGGTCAGCGCGGTCTCGATGACGCCTGGCGCCACCGCATTCACCCTGATGCCCTTCGGCCCGTAATCGGCGGCCATCTGGCGGGTCAGGCCGACCACCGCCGCCTTGGTGGCGGCATAAGGCGCGACGCCTGGATGACCGAACAGGCCGAAGACCGAGGCAATGTTGACGATGGCGCCGCGGCCGGCCTGGAGATGCGGCAGGGCCTCGCGCGAGAAGCGGAACAGCTGGCGCAGGTTGACGTCGACATAGCGGTCCCATTCGGCGTCGCTGGTCAGATGTGCCGCCTTGGCCGCGCCAATGCCGGCATTGTTGACCAGCCAGTCGAGCCGGCCGAAACGCGCGACCGCGCGGCCGATGGCCGAGGCGGGCGCGTCTTCGGCGGTGACATCGGCCGTGAAGGTCTCGATGGCGCCGGGATCCTCGGCGAATGCCGCGGTCTCGGCGAGGCCATCGGGGTTGAGGTCGACCGCCAGCACGCGGGCGCCGGCGCGGACGAAACGCAAGGTGGTGGCCCGGCCGATGCCGGAACCCGCCCCGGTGACGAGCGCGATATAGGGGGAGGTCATGGCTTGCTCCGTGGTGGTAGCAGGGGTGCCGTTCGCCAAGGGCAGCGCTCAATCAACCCTCTCCCAGAGGGAGAGGGTGGCGCCGTCAGGCGCCGGGTGAGGGGGCGTCCATGTCCAGATAGGGCGCTATGCGTCGTGAGCGTTTGGAGGCAGTTCTCGACAGCCACGCTCCTCACCCGCCCGCTGACGCGGGCACCCTCTCCCTCTGGGAGAGGGTTGGTTAAGCGCGACGCCTCGCCCGCAAAGCACTGTGCTTCATGCCCCATGCGCCACTCGTTATTCGCCACTCGCCCCTCTCACACCGCCGAGCCGCCGAGCGACTTGCCGCCGTCGACGAACAGCACCTGGCCGGTGATGAAGCCGGTTGCCGGCGAGGCCAGAAACGCCACGGCATTGGCGATATCCTCGGGACGGCCGGCCTTGCCGCTCGGCTGCAGCGCCAGTTGCGCGGCCATGCGTTCCGGTGTCAGCGCCCGCAGGATCGGCGTGTCGATCAGGCCGGGCGCCACGGCGTTGACGGTTATGCCGCGCTTGACCACCTCCATGGCGAGCGCACGGGTGAAACTCACCACCGCGCCCTTGGAGGCGACATAGTCGATCTGGTTCTTCGCGCCGAGATAGGCCCGCGAGGCGATGTTGACGATCCTGCCGCCCTCGCCCATCCGCGCCACGGCGGCCTTCGCCAGGATGAAGGGGGCGATGACATTGACCTCATAGGTCCGGCGAAAATCGGCGACGCTGGCCTGTTCGAAGGGCTGGTCCTTGAAGATACCGGCATTGTTGATGAGGACGCCAAGCGGCGGCAGCTCGCCGATCAGCGTGGTCACCTTGGCCTCGTCGGTGATGTCGAGAATGCGCGCTTCGGCCGAACCGCCCCGGCCCTGCACGTCGCGCACGGCCGCGTCGGCCAGCGCCGCATTCAGATCGACCACCACGACATGAAAACCATCCGCGGCGAGCCGTTCGGTGATAGCGCGGCCGATGCCGCTGGCGCCACCGGTGACGAGGGCAAAAGGCTTGGTCATCGAGATCTCCAATCAGGCGCCGAGATAGGCCCGGCGGATGGCGTCGTCATTGGCCAGATCGGCCGACGGCCCCTCGGCGACGATCTCGCCGTTTTCCAGGATGTAGGCATATTGCGAGACGGCGAGCGCCACCGCGGCGTTCTGTTCGACGATCAGCAAGGTCAGCTTCTGCTCGCGGTGCAGGGTCACCACGATGTCGAAGATCTGCTTCACCAGCAGCGGCGCCAGGCCAAGCGAGGGCTCGTCCAACAGCAACAGGCTCGGCCGCGCCATCAAGGCGCGGGCGATCAGCAGCATCTGCTGCTCGCCGCCGGAGAGCGTGCCGGCCATCTGCTTGAAACGCGTGGCGAGGATCGGGAAATAGCCGGTCATCACCTCGATATCGGCCGAGATGCCCGCCCGGTCGTTCCTGAGCTGCGCGCCGATCGCCAGGTTCTCCTGCACGCTCATGTCGCGGAACACTTCGCGTCCCTCCGGCACTTGCGAAATGCCTGAAGCGACGATCCGGTCGGAGCGCTCTCCCGATATCGCGCGGCCCTTGAAACGAACCTCGCCCGAGGTCGCCGGCACGAGCCCCGAGATGACGTTGAGCGTGGTGCTCTTGCCGGCGCCATTGGCGCCGAGCAGCGCCACGATGCCGCCCTCCGGCACTGTCAGGCTGATGCCGGAGAGCGCTTCGATGCGGCCATAACCGGCCGAGACATGCTTGAGTTCGAGCAGATCAGCCATGGCTCGCCGCCTCCGCTCCCAAATAGGCCTCGATGACCCGCGGATGGGTCTTCACTTCGCCCGGCGTGCCCTCGGCGATCTTCTCGCCGAAATTCAGCACCGTGATGCGGTTGGAGATCGACATGACCAGTTGCATGACGTGCTCGACCAGGAGGATGGTGATGCCATGCCGCTGGTTGAGATCGGTCAGGATCTGGTCGAGCCGCTCGATCTCGCGTGAGCGCAAGCCGGCAGCCGGCTCGTCGAGCAGCATCAGCTTCGGCGAACCGGCCAAGGCGCGGGCGAGCTCCAGGAGTTTCTGCCGGCCGAAATCCAGGCTGTTCGCCTTGACGTCGCGAAAATCCTGCAGGCCGGTCTGTTCCAGGATCGCTTCGGCCTTGGCACGGGTCGCCGGCGAGCGTGGTTTCAGCCGCTGCCAGAAACCGGTCTCCTCATGGGCATAGGCGCCGAGCATGACGTTCTCGATGACCGAGAGCTCGTTGAACAATTCAAGGTTCTGGAAGGTGCGGGCGACGCCCAGGCCGGCCATGGCATGGGGCGGCAAGGCCGTGACGTCCTGGCCACGCACGACGATCTTTCCGGTCGCCGGCTGGTAGATGCGCGAGATGCAGTTGAACACGGTCGATTTGCCGGCGCCGTTCGGGCCGATCAGCGCGTGGATCGAACCGGCCTCGACCTCCATGGAGAAGTCGTTGATGGCGACGATGCCACCGAAGCGCATCAGGACGTTGGAGAGAGACAGCATGGCGGCCATGGCGCTCACCGCCTGCCGACAAAAGAGAACATGCCGCGCGGGGCATACATCATGAACAGGATGAGGATGCCGCCATAGATCATCTCCTGGTAGGACGGCACCTGGCGCAGCAGTTCCGACAAGAGCCCGAAAACCATCGCGCCGCCGACCGCGCCGATGAGCGAACCCATGCCGCCGACCACCACCGTGGTCAGGATGATGATGGTGGTCTGGAAGCCCAGGCTGTCCGGATGGATGAAGGTGGAAAAGGTGGTGTAGAGGCCGCCGGCAAGCCCGGCGACGAAAGCCGAGAGCGTGAAGGCGGTGAGCTTCATGCGCGTCACGTTGATGCCGACGGAAGCCGCCGCGATTTCGCTCTCGCGCACCGCACGCAATGAGCGGCCGAGGGTGGAGACATGCAGCACCGCGACCAGCGCCAGGATCACCAGGGTCACCGACAGCACCAGCGGAAAGGCCGCGCGATCGGTGAGGAATTGAAAGCCGAACAGCGTCGCCGGCTTGATGTTGAGGCCGTTCGGGCCGCCGGTGACCGGCGTCCAGTTGAGAAACAGCCATTGCATCGCCTCGCCGAAGGCGAAGGTGGACAGCGCCAGATAGATGTCGCGCATGCGCAGCGACAGGAAGCCGATGAAGAAACCGATCAGCCCGGCGACCAGGCCGCCGGCCAGCAGGGAGAGCCAGAACGGCGCGCCGAGCAGATTGGTGACCAGGCCGGCGGTATAGATGCCGATGCCGTAAAAGGCGGCATGCGCCAGCGAGAACTGGCCGCATTCGCCAATGACGATATGCAGGCCGAGCGCCAGCACGATGGCCACCATGACCAGGTTGACGATGTAGATGACATAACCCGTGGCGAACGAGGTGAGCCCGATCGCACCGGCGATCAGCGCGATCAGGCCGAGGGCCACAAGCATCGCGCCGCGCGGGCTGATCAGGCGTGACGCCTTGGCGGAAATTGCCTCGACCATCAGACCTTCCTCACCTTGAGCGCGCCGCCGAACAGACCCTGGGGCTTGAAGATCAGCACCAGCATGATGATGACGAAGGGCGCGACATTGATGGCGCGCGAGGAGACGAAGAGGCCAACCATGTTCTCGGTGATGCCAATGATGAAGCCGCCGATGACCGCGCCCGGCAGGCTGGTGAAGCCGCCGACAATGGCCGCGGCGAAGGCCATGGTGACGACCGAGCCCATTTCGGCGGTCATCAGCAGTTTCGGTGCGATCAGGATGGCGGCGATGCCGGAAATGGCGCTGGCGAAACACCAGACCATCATCTCGACCCGGCCGAGATTGATGCCGACGAGCTGGGCGGCGCGCCGGTTCATGCCGACCGCGCGCATGGCCCGGCCCGTCTTGGTGAAATTGAACACCCAGAAGAACAGCGCCATGACCAGGACGGCGGCCCCCAGGATGGTGACGTCGAGATAGCTCACCGAGGCGTCGCCGATGGTGAACGAGCCATCGGGCACGACGGAGGGAAAGGTGCGCGGCGTGTCGCCGAAGCCGGTGGAGCGGACAATGCCCTTGACCAGATAGGACAGGCCGAGAGTGGCGATCACCAGGTTGATCGCGACACCGCGGGCGAGCGCCACCTGGGCGAGCACGATGCGCTGGAACAGGCCGGCGCCGATGCACATGACGACGATGGTGGCGATGACCGCCAGCCAGAACGGCAAGGCCATCATGGCGATCATGAAGAAGGCGAGATAGGCCGCGGCCATGTAGAACTCGCCGCCGGCGAAATTCGCCACATCGGTGGTGCGGTAGATGATGACGATGGCGACGGCGAGGAGCGCATAGACCGAACCGGTCACGAGCCCGGACGCGACGCCTTGCTGAATGAACAGAAGAGCGACGTCGAAGGACATTTGGGTCTCTTGAAGTGGCCGGTGGCGGGAGAGGATAGGGACGCAGAAGCACGGCGCGGAACTGACCCTCTCCCGATGGGAGAGGGCCAATTCACCCCTGCCCCGCTCACTGGCCCTGATAGGTCCAGCGGCTGGCGAAAACGCCGGGCACCGGGGTCATCGCCTGGCCGTCGAAGCGGAAATAGATCGAGGCCTTCTGCCCTGCCCGGTCGGTCGGCGAGAAGCTGATGGGGCCTGCCATGACGCCGGAGTCGAAATTCAACTGCTCGATCGCCGCGATCACCTTGGCGCGCGTCGGCTGGGGGCCAGCCGCCTGAAGCGCCCGGACGATCACCATGGCGGGCGGAATGCCATAGGGCATATAGACCTGCGGATGGTCAGGCTTGGCGGCAAGCTCGGGATAGGACTGCTTGTAGAGGTCGTAGACCCAGGCGAGCTTTTCCGAGCCGGGGGCGGCCGCCAGCAGTTCCTGGATATAGACGTTCCGGAAAGCCTCGCGGCTGCCGACATTCTCGACCAGCTGGCGCAGGTTGGCGATGGCGTTGACCGCAATGACGATCGGCTTGTTGACGTTGAGCTCCTGCGCCTTCTTCAGGATCAGCTGGGCGGGCCTGGCATAGGTCGCGATGATGATGGCATCGACATTGGCGGCACGCAGCTTCAACACCGGCGCGGTAACGTCGGCGATGGCGGGATTGATCGACTCGACGATCAGCTCGGCGCCGTTCTGGGCCGCCTGAAAGCGCGCGGCCTCCAGGTTCCACGCGCCATAGGCATCGTCGTGATTGATGTAGCCGATGCGCTTGGCCGACAGCTGGCGGGTGGCGAATTCGATGGTCGAGCCGCCGACCGCGCGCTGCGAGATGGACAGCGCGCCGAAGATGTTCGGCTGGGGCGGATAAAGCGCGCCGTCGCCGGAGGCATTCAGCATCACCCACGGCACGCCCGAGCGCACGACATAGTCGCGCGCGGCGACCACCGGGGCCGAGCAGGAACCGCCGTTCAGCATGAAGACCTGGTCCTGCTCGACCAGCTTCTTCACCGCGGCGACCACGTCATTGGCAGTGCAGCGGTCGTCCTCGACCACCACCTCGATGCGGCGGCCATGGATGCCGCCCTCGCGGTTGATCTTGTCGAAATACATCCGCGCGGCGTTCACCACGTCGAAGCCATAGGCCATGGACGGACCGGAAAGCGGGCCGAACATGCCGATCTTGATGGTGGTGGCGGTGAGGCCCGGCTCGGCTGCCGGGGCCTGGGCCTTCGCTTGCGGCCCCACGATGAGCGCGCCCAGCAGGGCCGCTGAGGCCAGTTTTGGCAAAGTCCTGAAAATCTTGATCATGCGTTCCTCCCGAGAACGGTTTTTTGTCCGAGAACGGATTCTCGTCATTGCATCCGGTAGCCGCCATTCACGTCGATGGTGGTTCCCGTGATGTAGGCGGATGCGGGTGAGGCCAGGAAGGCCACCGCCGCCGCGACATCGGCCGGCTGGCCGAGCCGGCCGAGCGGCACATTGGCGGTCGTCGCGGCGGTGATACCGGCGCCGCCGGCGGCGAGCTTCATCATGTCGGTGTCGATCAGCCCGGGGGCGATGACATTGGCGGTGATGCCCAAGGGCGCCGCCTCGCGCGCCACCGCCTTGGTCAGGCCGATGACCGCGGCCTTGGCGGCGATATAGGCGGCGCTGGCATTGTAGCCACCGAGCTGTGCGGCGACCGACGAGAAGGTGATGATGCGGCCGTGCTCGACCGGGGTCTCGCTCCGCCGCCTCAGATAGGCGCGCGCGCCGAGAAACGGCCCGACCGTATTGACCGCGAAAGTGTCCTGCCAATTGTCGAGCGAGGTCTCGGTGACCAGGGGCCGGCGGCCGTCATGCAAGAGCAGACGCCCGGCATTGCTGACCAGAACCGCGACCGGGCCGATTGCCGTTTCGACCCGCTCGAACATGGCCTCGACCGAGGCTTCGTTCGCGACATCGACATGGAGGCCGAGATGGCCGTCACCCGGCAGCGAGGCCGCCGTGTTGCGGGCCGAGGCCTCGTCGATATCGGCGGATGCCACGGTCAGGCCGGCCGATGCCAGGACCCGGCAGATCTCCCGTCCGATGCCACGGCCGCCGCCGGTCACCAATGCGACCCTCATGATGCATTTCCTCGAGAGACTTGTTTTTTGGTTGGCGCCAACATGTACACATGATTGGGTCATGTCAACCAATCGCGACACTTTACATTGGTGAATTCGCGTCTATGTATCCATGATATGCGAACACGCTCTCAAGACGTCACGGAAATCCTGCGCGACTGGATCCTCACCGGGACCGTCACGGGGGGTGAGCGGCTGGAGGAAATCCCGCTCGCCGAGAAGCTCGGCGTGTCGCGCACGCCGGTGCGCGCGGCGCTGACCCTGCTCGCCAACGAGGGCTTGCTCGATTACCAGCCGAAGCGCGGTTATCTGGTCCGCACCTTTGGCGCCGACGAGGTCTTCGCGGCCTATGAGGTGCGCGCGACGCTCGAAGGCCTCGCCTGCCGGCTGGCGGCGACGTCAGGCATTCCGGACGCGGCCGCGGCGACGCTTTGGGCCTGCGTCGAGGAGGGTGACCGTTACCTCGCCAAGGGATATCTGGCGGAGGAGGATTTCCGGCCCTATCAGGCAATGAACGTCACCTTCCACGAGACCATTCTGAAGCTCTCGGGCAATGTCTGGGCCGAGCGTTTCGTCAACCAGACCCACGGCATCCCCTTCGTCTCCGACCGGATCATCCTGTGGCACGATTACGGGGTGATCCTGCGCTCGCACAACGACCACCACCGCATCACCGAGGCGCTGATCCGGCGCCAGTCCGCCCGCGCCGAAGACCTGATGCGCGAACACGTCTATTTCGCCGGGCTGTTCCTGAAGGAAAATTTCCATAGGATCGGCCGCGGCGCGGATAATGGCGCCGACAAGATCTGAAGGGAGGTCTCTCTTAGACCCCGCACACCTGTCAGTCGTCCTTCGAGGCTCGCTCCGCTCGCACCCTCAGGACGGCCCACCCGACTGCAACAATCCCCCTGAGGAAACGCATCCATGAAGATCTATTTCTCGCCCGCTTCGCCCTTCGTGCGAAAGTGCATGGTGGTGGCCCATGAGCTGGGTCTCGCCGGCCGTATCGAAAAGCTCGCCAGCGCCGCTGGGCCGGTCGTTCGCGACGCGAATATCCGCGCCGATAACCCGCTCGGCCAGGTGCCGACCTTCTTCACCGACGACGGCCAGGCGCTCTATGACAGCCGGGTGATCTGCGAGTTTCTCGACGCCGAGGGCGGCGGCACGATGTTCGGCTCAGGCAAGCAGCGCTGGACGCTTTTGACCGAGCAGGCGCTCGGCGACGGCCTGCTCGGCGCGGCCCTGCTGATTCGCTACGAGCGGGTGGCGCGACCGAAGGAGTTCTATTGGGCCGATTGGGAAAAGGGCCAGATGGGCAAGATCACCGATGCCCTCGACCGTATGGAGAAGCTGGCGCCGGAGCTCGGCGGGCGGGTCGACATCGGCACCATCACCTTCGGCTGCGGGCTCGGCTATCTCGACTTCCGCTTCCCCGACTATGACTGGCGCGCCGATCACCCGAAGACCGCCGCCTGGTACGCCGCGTTCAACGCGCGTCCCTCGATGCAGGCGACGCTACCCAGCGCGTGAGGCAAACAGAGTAGCGCCATACCGGCCCCCGTTCGGAGCAGGTGTGGCGCCCCCTACCCTTGCACGCAGAACCGCGTGATCAGATCGCCATAGATCGCGTGGGCCTCGTCGATCCGGTCGACGAAGCAGAATTCGTCGGTCTGGTGGCATTGCGCGGCCTCACCCGGTCCGATCACCACCGTCGGAACATTGGCGAAGGCAGGAACCAAAGCCGAAGCGTCGGTGAAATAAGGCGCGCCCTTCGGTTCCGGCCGCTCGCCGAAACGCTCGGTCAGGATCGCGAACAGCGGCGCCAGCGCGTCATCGGCCGGATCGGTCGAGTACCCGGCAAAATCGGTGATGACCTCGATCTCGGCCTCCGCGCCGAACAGCTCGGCGATTTCGGCCAGGAGATCGCCGTGGCGGTGGGCCGGGATCGTGCGGAAATCTACGGTGAACGAGGCGAGGTCCGGCACCGAATTGATGTTGAGCCCACCGGAGACGGTCGTCACGGAAGCGGTCGTCGGGCCGAGAAGCGGATGGGCCGGCACCGCAAAGCGGTGTGCTTTCAGGCGCTGGATCCAATCGGCGATCTTGTCGATGGCGTTGTCGCCGAGTTCCGGCATCGAGGAATGCACCGTCCGCCCCCTCGCCCGCACCGCCACGCGCACCGAGCCCTTATGGGCGATGATCGGGCGGTTCGACGTGGGTTCGGCGACAATCAGGAGCGCCGCCCGGCCGAGTGCCCCGGTCCGGCCGAGGTGGAAGGCGCCCTCGCAGCCGGTTTCCTCGCCCGCGGTGATGACCAGCGTGATGCCGCGGCGAGGTTGGGTTCCACCGGCTGCCAGGTCCAGCGTCGCGGTGACGAAGGCCGCCACGCCCGCTTTCATGTCGCTGCTGCCGCGGCCATAGAGCTTGCCGTCGACGATGTCGCCAGCGAAGGGATCCCGGCTCCAGGGTTCCATGCCGAGCGGTACGACATCGACATGACCGGTGAAACAGAGTGGCGCCTCGTGCCCGCTCCCCGCGAGCCGCGCCACCAGCGACGGCCGGCCGGGGGCAAATTCATAGGTCTCGACCGACAATCCCGCCGGCGACAGGAGCGCGCCGAGATGGGCGATACACGCGGCCTCCTCGCCCGGCGGGTTGAGCGAGCGGAACTGGATCAGGCGCTGTGCCAGCGCGACGCTTGGCGAATGCATGGCGGTCATCCCTTCGGGCAAGGCATAACCTAACCGCGTTCGGCCAGCGCCCGGAAGACCAACCAGGCACGGACAGCCCCGCATCGCGCGGCCGGCCAAGCGGTGCGGGGCCGACCTGCTAGCGGCCGCGCTCCATCCGCCTGGCCGCCGCGGCGCAGACCGAATTCGGCGCCCGGTCGAGCCGGAAGCGGCGGTCGTCGCGGCCGGCCTGGAGTTCGCGCTCGCCGCCGTCGCAGCCGTTCATGCTGATCCGTCCGTCGGGATCCTCGAGGCTGAGCAGCACGGTCTGCGGCGTGGCATTGCTGGCGATCGAGAACCCGCCACCGTCACATTCGACCGAACAGGTGATGCCGCTGCCGGCGGCGCATTCGCCGTTGGCGCTCCAGAGATTGCGGTCGCCGCGCACGGTGACGAAGATCTGGAACTCGGCCGGCGTCGCAGGTTCGCGCCCGCGTTTCAGCAAGAGGGTCATCGCGGTGACCCGCTGATGCGGATGCGCGGCGAGATGATCGGCGGCGTAGCTGCGGGCATAGCAGATTTCGCCCGATGTCCCGGCCGCCAGGAGGCCGCCGAGCAGGTCGGCGCGTTCGCCGCCGCGCCGAGCGGACTGGGCCGAAGCGCCGGTCGCGAAAAGCTCGGCCGCAACAACAAGCAGTGAGCCGAAAATGAGCGCCGGGCGCGACGCTTTGAACATCGCGCCGCGGCGCCGATCTGTCCCGTCCATGCCGAATTCCCCATCCGCCAAGCCCTTCACGGGCACTGTCACTTGGCAGATGGGTCGGCGCAAGCCTCCGGAAGGTTCAAGTCGGAGGTCGGCTGCAGCCTGAGCCAGACCGCGGCGATAAGCGCGACACTGAACAGGAGCGTCGCAAGGGCGAAGGGCCCGGACGGGCTGACGCGATAGAGCGCGGTGCCAAGCAGCGGCCCGGCCATGGTTCCAGCCCCCAGCGCCGCGTTCAAAAGTCCGGCTGCCCGCCCCTGCGAATGCGCGCCGGTCGCCAGCATGACGGCTGCGGCATTGCTCGGCAGGACGAAGCCGATGCCGATGCCGAGCATGACCAGGGCGGTGCATTGCAAGACCAGCGCGAGGTTGTCCAACGCGGCCGGCACCAGCCCGGCGAGCGCAAAACCGGCGCTGCCGATCACCGCCGCGCCGGCGCCAAGACAGAGCAGCGTCGCAGGCCTCCAGCTCTCGCCCCGCCAGATGACCAGGCTCTGGGCCGCAACAGTCGCGATCGCCAGGACGGTCAAGGCAAAGCCGGCATAGCGGGCAGCGTCCGCGGTCGTCAGATCGAACTGATCCTGCAACCGGAAGGCGGTAAGCTGCTGGATCATGATGGCGGCCATGGCAGCCGCAAGCCCGATCAGAAGATAAGGCCAGAGGCGCATGAGGGCCTGCGCGAAGCCATCGGCTGACGCCGGTGCGTCAGGCTCGGCCGCGTCGTGGCCGTGGGTTGCCGCGGCGCGCGGTTCCGGCAGACGCAGCATGACGGCGATCAGGCTGGCGAGCGACAGGCTGGCAATGCCGATGAACGGCGCGGTGGAACCGAACGGCGTCAAAGCCCAGGCCACGGACGGGCCGACGATCGAGCCGATGCCGAAGGCAGCCCCGATGAGCGCCGC
The DNA here is from genome assembly GCF_005144885.1 of Phreatobacter stygius. Lineage (NCBI taxonomy): Bacteria > Pseudomonadati > Pseudomonadota > Alphaproteobacteria > Hyphomicrobiales > Phreatobacteraceae > Phreatobacter > Phreatobacter stygius. The sequence continues at coordinate 5,013,712 of NZ_CP039690.1, read as the reverse complement.
GCCGGTGCTGCGCCGCTCGGCCGGGGCCGAATCCGCCATATAGGCGAAAGCGGCCGGAAACATCCCGCCCCAACTGATATTCAGCATGATCCGCGAGCCGAGCAGCAGGCCATAGACCGCCGCGGCGCTCAGCGCGCCGCCGAGCCCGGCCTGCAGGGTCAGCGCGAAAATGAGGTTGGTGACGATCGCCGCGGCGAGGCCGGTGACGATGAACGGCACACGCCCGTGGCGCTCGCTGAGGCTGCCGAGAAAGGGCGCGGAGGCGACGAAACAGAAGGCCGCGATCGACGCGACCGAACCGATCTCGATATCCGAAAGGCCAATGTCTCGCGCCAGCGGCGGCAGCACCGCGAAGATCGACGACTGACTGACGGCCGACACTGCGATGGCTGCCAGCAAGACAGCGTTGGACCGGATCATCATGCCATTTCCGCCGAAGGCGATCACTGCCCTATGAAACACTCATAGTTGCTACATGAGATAATACGCAATCACTTTTCGTAACGGAAACAGCAACAGGACGGAGGCTGGCGTGCGGCCGGTCCGACCGCGCGGCGCGGCGTCGCCGGCCTTCGCGGAGCAATTCGCCAGGGGCTCGACGAATTGCCGCTGATGCAGTTGGGCGCCGGCGCTCACGCCCCGCAGGAGGGCCCTCCTGAAACCGTTGGCCAGGCGGTGGCGGGCTGGGTGAGCGAGATCCTCGGCAAACCCTGAAAGGCTTTGCGTTCGGGTCTGGAGAGCCGCCGGCTCCGACGGGTCTCCAGCATCCGCCGGCACCTCCGACTTCGCCAAAAGTATTATAAGTTGACCGATCGGCTCAGGAATATAATGCGGCGAGCGCCTTGGTTCCCGGCGAGACGGGATGGAGGCAGCGGTCGCTCCGGGCGCCAGGAGCTTGTTGGGGCTGTCGTCGGGCATGCGCGATGTCCAGGACGGTTGGCGTTGCGGACGCCTGCAGGGCTCGCGCGCCGCGCGGCACCGACACAGGAGAGAGCAGGAGGGCACTTACGCAATAAGAGGAGGATGACATGGCAGTTCAAGTCCCACGGGATTTCCGCCGCGTGATCGTCGCCGCGTCGGTGGGCAACGTCATCGAATGGTATGACTTCTATATCTTCGGCAGCCTGGCTGCGGTTCTGTCGGTCAAGTTCTTCGAACAATCCCATCCGGTCGCAGCGCTCTTGAGCACGATTGCGCTGTTCACCGCCGGCTTCCTGATCCGCCCACTCGGCGCATTCCTCTTCGGATGGATGGGCGACCGGATCGGCCGCAAATACACGTTCCTCGTTACGTTGAGCGGAATGGGACTGGGCACGGGTGCGATCGGGCTGATCCCGACCTATGAGTCGATCGGCCTGACCGCCGCGTTCCTGCTCTTCGCCATGCGGATGATCCAGGGCCTGTGCCTCGGCGGTGAATATGGCGGCGCCATCACCTATGTCGCCGAGCATGTCCCGGATGAAAGGCGGGGCTATTACACCGGCTGGCTGCAGACCTCCCCGACACTCGGGATCGTGGTGTCGCTCGCCGTCATCATCGCGACACGCACCTATTTCGGCGAGGCCGCGTTCAACGCATGGGCCTGGCGTGTTCCGTTCCTGTTGTCCTTCCTGCTGGTCGCCGTCGCGATCTATATCCGGCTCCAACTGCGGGAGACGCCGATCTTCGAGGAGATCAAGGCCAAGGGGCAAATGACCAAAAATCCCTGGAAGGAAGCCTTTCTCAGCGCCAACATCAAATATGTCGGGATCGCCACCATCGTGCTGATCGGGCAAGGCGTGGTCTGGTACAGTGGCCAGTTCTGGGCGTTGTATTACCTGCAGCAGGTCTCCAAGGTCGACCCGCTCACCTCGGCCTATATCGTGGGCGCCGCGCTGCTCATCGCAACGCCGAGCCTGATCTTTTTTGGCTGGCTGTCCGACATCATCGGCCGCAAGCCGGTGATCCTGGGAGGCATGTTGCTCGCCGCGCTGACCTATTATCCGCTGTACCTGTGGCTGGGAGCGGTCACGCAGCCCGGCAATATCAACTATCCCGTCGCCATCTTCATCATCTTCATTCTGGTTTGCTATGTCGGGATGGTCTATGGCCCGGTCGGGGCGTTCCTGGCGGAATATTTCCCCGGCAGGATCCGCTATACCTCGGTATCGGTGCCGTATCATATCGGCAATGGCTGGGGTGGCGGGTTGGTGCCGTTCGTCACCTCGGCGGCCTTCGCGGCGACCGGCAGCATTGGCTATGCGCTGATCTACCCGATCGCGGTTCCCGCGGTGTGCTTCCTGCTCGCCCTCTACCTGATGCCGGAGACCCGCAAGATCAGCATCTGGGAGCCGATCGAGCCGAGACCCGCGCACTGAACCGCCGCCGATGGCCAGGGCCGAGACGGTCCTGGCCATCGACAGTTCAACGCGACCTCGGACGAGGGCCGGACGATCCGCGAAGACCACACCGGGCGAGGCAGACGGCGGGTGCTTGCATCCGCCCTCCCGCTCCTTAAACTGGTCTGGCGATCAGGCCCTGATCGGTTGACTGACAAGACCAATGCGAACAGCTCCGACACGCTCGAAATGGGCCGAATTTCTCGATCTCGAGATCGATCCGGCCAGCGACCGGCCGCTGTTCCAGCAGATCTACCTGATGTTGCGCACGGCGATCGTGTCGAATGCCCTGTCGCCCGGCAGCCGGCTGCCCTCGACCCGGCAACTCGCCGACCGGCTCGATGTGTCCCGCACCTCGGTGCTGACGGCCTATGAGCAATTGATCGCCGAAGGCTATATCGCCGGACAGGCCGGCTCCGGCACCTATGTATCGCATGACGTGCCGCAGGCGATGGCGGTCGCGACGCCGCCGGCGGCGACACTGCGCAAGGCCAGCCGGCGGACGCTGTCGCAGGCCGGTCAGCGCTACATGGCGGTCTCGACCGATCTCACGGTGACCGAACATCTGGCTTTCGGCACTGGCTGCTGTTCGATCGACGCGGTGACGGTGGAAGGCTGGCGCCGGATCAGCGCGCAGGAAATGCGCCGGTTCAATCCGGTCAATCTCGGTTATGCCGATCCGACCGGCGAATACGCGCTGCGCAACGAGGTCGCGCAATATTTGCGGGCGGCGCGCGCCGTGCAATGCGACCCGGAACAGATCATCATCCTGTCCGGCGCCCAGCAGGCGATCGACCTGTCGCTGCGCACCCTGATCGATCCGGGCGATCCCGTCTGGGTCGAGGATCCCGGCTATATGGCGACCCGTGCGGCGCTGATCGCGGCGGGCGCCAAGCTGGTTCCGGTGCCGATCGACAGCGACGGCCTGATGGTCCACGAGGGTATTGCCCGCGCGCCCAAGGCGCGCGCCGTCTTTGTCACCCCTCGCACCAGTTCCCGACCGGCTCGGTCATGGCCATGTCGCGCCGGCTCGACCTGATCGCCTGGGCGGCGAAGAGCGGCGCCTGGATCATCGAGGACGATTACGACAGCGAGTTCCGCTATATCGGCCGGCCGCTGGCCTCGCTCCAGGGCCTCGATCGCGACGGCTGCGTCATCTATGTCGGCACGCTCAGCAAGATCCTGTTTCCCGGCATCCGGCTCGGCTTCGCGGTTCTGCCGGAAAGCCTCATTCCGGTGTTCAAGGCCGCCCGCTATCTGGCCGACCGGCAGCCGCCGACACCGCATCAGACGATCGTCGCCGAATTCATGCGTCAGGGCCTGCTGACCAGCCATATCAGGCGGATGCGCCAGCGTTATCGCGAGGCGCGCGACGTGGTGGTGGACTCGATCAGCCGGGAACTCGGCGACCTGATCGAGATCGAGGTCCCGGAATGCGGCATCCAGCTGGTGCTGCATTTCCGTGAGGCGATCTCGGATCTCGCCGTGACGGCCGAAGCCCGGCGCGCCGGCGTGGTGGTGAAACCGGTGAGCCCGCTCTATCTGGAGGCCGAGCCGCGCAGCGGCCTGGTGCTCGGCTATTCCGGTTTCGACCCGCATCAGCTGCGCGCCGCGGCGGTGAAACTCGCCAAGGCGACGCTGGCGGTGGCGCGCCGCAAGGCGTCCTGACGGGCACCGGCGGCGCCTGATGCCCCAAGTGGCCCGCCGCCACCGCGCAAAGTGGTCGTTGCATCCACTCCCCTCCCACCCAAGACTCCGACCAGTCCGTCTCGGCCGGAGGCGCTCGATCTCGTGGGGACACTTTGATGGAAACGGTTCGCGTCGTCTGCGCTCATGATTGCCCGGACATGTGCTCGCTTCTCGCCCATGTCGAGGATGACAAGGTGATCCGCGTCCAGGGCGATCCCGATCAGCCCTATACCGCCGGTTTTGCCTGCGCCAAGGTCAATCGCGACGCCGAACTCGTGCATTCGCCGGAACGTCTCACCACGCCGCTGCGCCGCACCGGCCCGAAGGGCTCGGGCCAGTTCGAGCCGATCAGCTGGGAGGCCGCGCTCGACGAGATCGCCAGCCGCTGGACGGCGATAATAGCCGAATCCGGACCGGAGGCGCTGCTCGGTTATGCCTATAGCGCCCACCAGGGCCAGATGAACCGGCATATCGTCAACGGCCTGTTCCACGCGCTGGGCGCAAGCCGGCTGCAGGCCGGCACGGTCTGCGACACGTGCTGCGAAACCGCCTGGGATCTGACCCTTGGCCCGGTTGGCAGCGCCGATCCGGAATCGGTCGTCGATTCCGATCTGGTCATCGCCTGGGGCTGCGACCTGATGGCGGTCAACGTGCATTTCTGGGCCAAGGTCGAAGCGCTCCGCAAAAAGGGCGTCAAGGTCGTGGTGATCGACCCTCGGCGCAGCCGTACGGCCGCCAGCGCCGACTGGCACCTGCCGATCCGCATCGGCACCGATGCGGCGCTGGTGCTCGGCATCGTCCATATCCTGGTTCGCGACGGGCTCTGCGACCGCGCCTATCTCGCGGCCAACACGCTCGGCTTCGAGCCATGGGAACGCGACGTCGTGCCACGCTTCACGCCCGAGTACACCGCGGCCGTGACCGGGCTTGCCATCGCCGATATCGAAAAGCTCGCGGCCATGTATGGCGCCGCCAAACGCTCGTTCATCCGCATTGGCGAGGGCATGACACGGCTTGCCAGGGGCGGCCAGGCGCTGCGCGCCGTCGCCTCGCTGCCCGCCGTCACCGGCGCCTATGGCCGTCAGGGCGGCGGCGCGCTGCTGATGACCGCGGCCTCGATGGATTTCAAGTTCGGCTTCGTGAAGAAGCCGTCGGGCCCGGCCACCGCGCGGCAGGTCAATCACCTGAGGCTCGGCGACGATCTCCTGAACCTCAAGGACCCGCCGCTGCGCTCGATCCTGATCGCCGCCAACAATCCGGCGGTGACCTGTCCCGAGGCGAACAAGGTCCGCGCCGGCTTGTCGCGCGAGGACCTGTTCGTGGTGGTGCACGACCCGTTCATGACCGATACGGCGCGTTATGCCGATATCGTGCTGCCGGCCACCACCTATCTGGAGACGCAGGACTTCTATCGCGCCTATGGCAGCTATTACATGCAATATGCGCCGGCGGCCGTCGCCCCGCAGGGGCAGGCCTGGTCGAATTTCCGCCTCGCCCAGGCACTGGCCCGGCGCCTGGGTCTGACCGACCCGGTCTTTCGGATGAGCGAGCAGGAGATCCTGCCGGAATTCTTCCGCGGTGCGACCGGCGCCGTCGCCCATGTCGATCCGGCCAAGGTGATCGGCGGCGGGCCGATCAAGGTGGCGCCGTCGGGCGGCCAGGAATTCCGCACGCCGTCGGGCAAGCTCGAGATCTATTCGGCCGCGCTCGCCGCACAGGGCCTGTCGCCGCTGCCGGACTGGCAGCCCGATGAGGAAGAGGTCCGGGACGCGGCGCGCTGGCCGCTCCGGCTCCTGACCGCGCCGTCCTATTTCCAGCCGCACACCGCCTATTCCGGCGTCCAGTTCCTGCGCAAGCGCGAGGGCGAGCCGTTCTGCGTGCTCAATCCGAGCGATGCGGCGCGCCGCAACCTCGCCGACGGGCAGAAGGTCCGGCTCTACAACGAGCGCGCGGCGGTCGGCCTGATCCTGCGTGTCGGCGACGAGATCACCGAAGGCGTGATCCTGGTGCCCGGCCAGCGGCCGGGCGCGGAAGCGGTCGACGGCACGATCAACATGCTCTGCTCCGACCGGCTGACCGACATGGGCGAAGGTGCCTGCTACCAGAGCACCTTCCTTGATGTCGAAGCCTGGGACCGGCCGGCGGCCCGGGCCTGAACCCTTGCCGGACAGGCCTATTTGGCGTCGTGGAAGATGACGCCGACCGTGTGGCGGCGGCCGGAGCGGATCCGGCTGACGCCGTGGCGCAAATTGACCCGGTAGCTGCCGCGGCTGCCCTTGACCGGCCGGTGATGCACCGCGAAGACCACCGCGTCGCCTTGGCGCAGCGGCACGACCTCGGGCCGCGTCTGCATGCGCGGACGCTGCTCGGTCAGCACGAATTCGCCGCCGGTGAAATCCCTGCCCGGCTCCGACAGCAGGATTGCCACCTGCAGCGGAAAGGCGAGGTCGCCATAGAGATCCTGGTGCAGGCAATTGTAGTCGCCGGGGACATATTGCAGCAGCAATGGCGTCGGCCGCTGCTGACCGGCCCGGTGGCAAAGCGCCAGGAACTCCTGGTGCTCCGCCGGATAACGCGTGTCGATGCCCATGCGCTGGTTCCACTCATTGGCGATCGGCGCAAGGCGCGGATAGAGCGATGTGCGCAGGCCGCCGATCAGGTCGGGCAGCGGATAGGAGAAATATTTGTACTCGCCTTTGCCGAAACCGTGACGCGCCATGACGACATGGCTGCGGAACCGCTTGTCGTCGGGATAGAGCGCCGCGATCTCCCGGCACTCCTCAGGCGTCAGCAGGGCGGGCATGACGGCCGCGCCCTGACTGGCGAGTTCGTCGGCGACCGCGGTCCAGTCGATCATCCCTGCCCGGTCGGCCGGCGTCGCGACGGAGGCTTTGATCTTGGCGATCGCGGTCATGCCGCATTCTCCTTTGCGATCAGCGCGCGCTTGCGCTCGACGCCCCAGCGATAGCCCGACAGCGCGCCATCATTCCTGACGACCCGGTGGCAGGGGATCGCCACCGCGATGGTGTTGGCGGCGCAGGCCTGGGCCACCGCGCGCACCGCCTTCGGCGCGCCGATCCGTTTGGCAAGCTCCGAATAGCTGACGGTCTCGCCCGCCGGGATGTCGCGCAAGGCCTGCCAGACCCGCTGCTGGAACGCCGTGCCGCGCACATCCAGCGGCAGGTCGAGCCCGAGCCCCGGCGCCTCGACAAAACCGACGACCTTGGCGACCAGGCTCTCGAAGGCGACATCGCCGCCGATCAGGCTGGCCTGCGGAAAGCGGTCCTGCAGGTCGCGGGCGAGAGCATCGGGATTGTCGCCCAAAAGAATGGCGCAGACGCCACGCTCGCTCCTGGCCACCAGGATGGAACCGAGTGAACATTCGCCAATGGCGAAATGGATCTCGGTATTGGCGCCGCCGGCGCGATAGTCGGTCGGCTTCATGCCCAGCACCTCGTTGGAGGTTGCATAAAAGCGTCCGTTCGAGTTGAAGCCCGCGCCATAGATCGCCGAGGTGACCGAGGCGCCCGGCCTGACCAGTTCGGCCCGCACCCGTTCGGAGCGATGGGCGCTGGCATAGGCTTTTGGCGTCACGCCGGTGACCGATTTGAACACCCGGTGGAAATGGAACGGACTCATGCCGGCCTCGCGGGCGAGCTCTTCGAGGCGCGGCTCTTCCTCCGCCGCCTCGATGAAACGGCAGATGTCGGCAACCATCGCCGCCTGCTGCTCGGCAAGGCCCGCCTCATTGGGTTTGCAGCGCCGGCAAGGACGGAAACCCGCCCGGGCAGCGGCCTCGCAGGTCAGATGGAAGCTGACATTCTCGGGCTTGGCGTGCCGCGACGGACAGGACGGCCGGCAATAGATTCCAGTCGTCAGGACGCCATAAAAGAAGCGGCCGTCGAAGGCACTGTCGCGGGCGAGAACCGCCTGCCAGCGCGGATCCATTTCGGTCGGAAGCACTGCAGCCGTCGTGCCATCGCATTTCGGCTCGCCGGTCTTGGCGGCGTTGACTGTCGCTGCACTGAGCATGGCGCTCATCCTTGGTTCTTGATCATCCATTGCTGTCTTGCACCGATGTAGCGATCAGCCCGGCCGCCCACACTCCGGCTCTTGCTTTCAAATTCGAAATGCCGGGGCCAATTATTCGAGCGGACCGTGCGCGCGCGTTGCGACCCGTCCTGTGCCCTCAATGTCGGCATGCGGCCGGCCGTGCGCCACCCGTTTCCTGCGCGACCGCCGATCTGACGACGGTCGCCGTCCGGCTGGTCGGTCCGCCCACCGCGTCGCGATCCGGCCCGGACGCAATCAAGATGCCGTGACATGATTGCGTCGGCAGCTCTCCAGGGACAAAACTCCACGATAGTCGAAGCGACGCCGCCGGGTTCCTGGGAGCCTGCCGTGGATCATGCTGTCAAACTCGTATCGCTCGGCACGGCGGTGCCTGATCACGTGCTCACGCAGCGCGACGTCACGGCGGCGGCTCAAGAAGTGTTCGGCCCGCGTTATCCCGGCTTCGGCCCGATGGCCCGCGTCTTCGCCAGCGCCGGCATAAACAAGCGCCATGTGGTGAAGCCATTGGACTGGTTTTTCGAACCACGCGGCTGGCCGGAGCGCACCGAGGCGTTCCTGGAGGGCGCCGGGCGGCTGTTCGTCGATGCCGCCAGCCAGGCCCTCGAAGCCGCCGGCCTCGGAGCCCGCGACATCGATTGCATCGTGACAATATGCTCGACCGGCATCGCCACCCCCAGCCTCGAGGCGCGCGCTGCCAAGGCCATGGGCTTCCGCGACGACGCGCGGCGCGTACCGGTGTTTGGGCTCGGCTGCGCCGGCGGCGTGACCGGCCTGTCGCTTGCCGCCGAACTCGCCCGCGCCCGCCCGGGAACCCATGTGCTTGTCGTGGCGGTGGAGATCTGCAGCCTGGCGTTCCGGCTCGACCAGCTGACCAAGGCCAATATCGTCGCCACCGCCCTGTTCGGCGACGGGGCCGCGGCCTGCGTGCTGCGCGCCGGCCCGGACGGCATCGCCTCGGTCGAAGCCTCGGGCGAACATTGCTGGTCCGATACGCTCGACATCATGGGCTGGAAACTCGATGGCCAGGGCTTCGGCGTCGTCTTCTCCCAGGCGATACCGCCCTTCGTGGAAGCCAATATCGCCACTGCGATCTCCGGCATCCTCAGGCGCGCCGGCCTCGCCAGGCAGGACGTCGGCCGCTTCATCTGTCATCCCGGCGGCACCAAGGTTATCCAGGCGCTGGAACATGCGCTGGCGCTGGGCCAGGGAGCGCTCGACCATGAGCGCCAGGTGCTGAGCGAGTATGGCAACATGTCGGCGCCGAGCGTGCTTTTCGTGCTCGAACGCGCGCTTGAGGCAGGCCTGCCCGAGCGCTCGGTGCTGACCGCGCTCGGACCAGGCTTCACCGCGAGCTGCGCAGTCCTGAAGAGCGCAGCGTGACGCTCAACCTCGTCATCCTGGCGCTGGTCACGGCCGCGCGTGCTGCCGAGCTTCTGCTCGCCCGACGCAACACCATCAGGCTGATCAGGCGAGGCGCGGTGGAATTCGGCGCGGGGCACTACCCGCTCGTCGTCGCCCTGCACGCCGCCTGGCTTGGCGGGCTCTGGCTGCTCGCCCGCGACCAGCCGATCCAGCCGATCTGGCTCGTCCTGTTCGCGCTCCTGCAAGTTGGCCGCGTCTGGGTGCTGATGACGCTCGGGGAGCGCTGGACCACCCGCATCATCGTCGAGCCGGCACGCCCCTTGATCCGGACCGGGCCCTATCGCTTCCTGGCCCATCCCAACTATGCGGTGGTGGCCGGCGAGATCGCGGTTCTGCCGCTCGCCTTCGCGCTCGTGTGTTACGCCGCCGCGTTCTCTGTTCTCAATGCCATGATCCTCGCCATCCGCATCAGGGCCGAGAATGCAGCACTCAACCGACCGGTCGGATAGTCAGGCAGCAGACGCGCCATCCGTTCCCATGAGGACCTGGATGGGCTTCGCCATGATGTGCCTCGGCATGTTCATGGCGATCCTCGACATCCAGGTCGTCGCCACCTCGATGCCGACCATTCAGGCAGCGCTCGCCGTCGAGCCCGACCGGATCAGCTTCGTCCAGACCGCCTATCTGATCGCGGAAGTCGTCGCCATTCCGCTGACCGGCTTCCTCACCCGTGTCCTGACCATGCGCTGGCTGTTCGTCTCGGCGCTCAGCGTGTTCACGCTCGCCTCGATCGGCTGCGCGGCCAGCCAGAGCTTCGCGGCGCTGGTCGCGTGGCGGGTCCTGCAGGGCTTTTCCGGCGGCACCTTGATCCCGACGGTCTTTTCCGCCGTGTTCCTGATGTTCCCCGACCGGCAGCAGGCCCTCGCCACCACCATCGCCGGCGTGCTGGCGGTGCTGGCGCCGACCGTCGGGCCGATCGTCGGCGGCTGGATTACCGAGACCTGGTCCTGGCACTGGCTGTTCCTGATCAATGTGGCGCCGGGCGTGGTCGCGGCGCGGGCGGCAAGCCGACTGCTGCCGGTCGAAGCCCTTGAAGTCGGGGCGACCAGGAGGCTCGACCTCGTCTCGCTCGTGCTGATGGCGACGGCGCTTGCCGCCCTGATCCTCGGCCTGAAGGAAGCGCCGCAGCGCGGCTGGCTGTCCGCGCCCGTCTCAGGCCTCTTGGCGCTCTCGGCCGTGGGCCTTGCCGGCTTCCTCGCCCGCACCCTGAAAGGTCCATTTCCGATCGTGAGTCTGAGAACCTTTGGCGATCCCGGCTTTGCAGTCGGCTGCACCCTGAGTTTCGTGCTTGGCATCGGGCTGTTCGGTTCGGTCTATATGATGCCGGTCTTCCTGGCGGTGGCCCATGGCTATGGCGCCTTGGCCATCGGCACGATCATGTTGGTGACCGGCATCGCCCAGCTTGCCACCGCGCCGCTCGCCGTGGCGCTGGAACGGCGCATTGATGCGCGCCTCTTGTCTGCGTTTGGCTTCCTCACCTTCGCCATCGGCCTTGGCGCCAGCGCGGTCCAGACCCCGGAAACGGACTATGACGGGATGTTCTGGCCGCAGGTCATCCGGGGCGTGGCCATCATGTTCTGCCTCCTGCCGCCGACCCGCATGGCGCTCGGGCATCTCGCGCCGGAGGCGGTGCCGGATGCCAGCGGGCTGTTCAACCTGATGCGCAATCTCGGCGGCGCGATCGGACTGGCGCTGATCGACACGGTCATTTTCAGCCGCGCGCCTGTTCATGCCTCGGCGATCGTCGAGCGGCTCAAGGCCGGCGATCCCGCGACCGCCAAAGCGCTTGGCCTGCCGCCTGAAATCGTCGCCGCGGGCGGGCCCGGCGCTATCGGCGACGAGGTGAAGCTGATGCTGCAGCCGATGATCGAAAAGCTCGCCTTTGTCTACGCGATGAACGAGGCCTGGGGCCTGGTGGCGCTGATCACCTTCGCGGCGATAGCGAGCCTGGCTCTCGTCCGGCCCGACGCCCGCTGACGTCGCGCCACCCATCCTGGCTCAGGCAGCCACCTCGGCGCGCGCGGGGCCTTGCGCGCTCCGCCGCCGCTTCACCACGCCGACCCACCAGTCGCCGAGCGCATCGATGACCGGCATGAGCTTGCGCCCGTCGGCGGTGAGTTCGTATTCGACCCGCGGCGGCACCTCGGGATAGACGGTACGGGAGACCACGCCGATCGCTTCCAGCTCGCGCAGATCCAGCGTCAGCATGCGCTGGGAAATCTTCGGCATATCCCGGCGCAGGTCGCTGAACCGTTTCGGCCCGTCCTTCAGATAATAGACCACCAGGCTGCGCCACCGTCCGCCCAGCACACGCATGGCGTCTTCGATGGGGCATTCGGACAGGCTCTCTTTCATCGCCTCACCTCAGTATAAAAAATGTAACCGCACAACATTATTGTGCCTTCTTTACAGCGAAACCGGGCCACCGCATATCCATCGCGTCATCATTGCTTCACAGCGCAAAAGGAATTTCGCAATGGAACCGGTTCTTTTCTACGGCGTTCCGCATGGTTGCTCGTTCGGGTCGATCGTCGCACTGGAGTGGTTGAATCAGCCTTATCGTCTCTGCCGAATCGACATGCTGGACAAGCCCAAGGGTTATTCCCGCTTCAACCCGTCACAGCAAACGCCCGCTCTCCTGCTCGAGTCCGGCGAAACTTTGGGCGAAAGCCTGGCCGTTCTTCATCATATCGCGGCGCGCGACCTCGATCGGAAACTCGGTTTTGCGCAGGGCACGCCGGACTTCGACCGGCTGAACCGGGCGCTGGCCTTCCTCCATACCGAACTGCACGCTGCCTTCTCGCCCGCCTGGGCCGCTTTCAAGGTGGCCGACGGCGCACCCGAGAAAGATATGTTGCGGACCATGGGGCGCAACAATGCCGCCCATAGCTTGGCCCATCTCGACGCCGTGCTGGCCGACAGGGACTGGCTGGTCGGAAATCATCGCACCGTCGCCGACGCCTATCTGGTCGGCATCGCGCGCTGGGCCGAAGATCTCCGTCTGTTCGAGCTCGCCCGCGACTATCCGCGCCTGCATGCCCATCTGCAGAAGCTGGAAGCGGACGAGGCGGTCATCTTCGCCCATGCCATCGAAGACGAGCGGCCGGTCAAAAGCAGCGGACGGTTCCAGAGCCACGTGACGGTCGAGGAGTTGCTGCCGCGTCTTGCGGCGTAGGCGGTTCCCCTTGGTCCGAGCGGTTTGATCCATCGGCCTGCCGGGGCGCCCTCCCGGCAGGCGCGATCAGCCGCCATGGATCTTGCCGAGGGTGACACGCCCTTCACGCCGCCAGCCCGGAGACCCAGCCGGATGACACCGGCCCGGTGGAGGCGACGACACGACCGTCGCCAGGAGGAGGCTGATGCTTTTGTTCCACACACCGGCCATCATGGCCGAAACAAGGACCATCGCCTTTGAGATCGCCGCATGCAGCTCGTTTTCCTCCACGGCCCGCCCGCCTCGGGCAAATTGACCATCGCCAGGGAGCTCGCCGGCACCACTGGCTTCGCGCTCTTCCACAATCATCTGATCGTCGATGCGGTGGCTGCCGTCTTTCCCTTCGGCAGTGACGCTTTCGTCAGGCTGCGCGAAGCCTTCTGGCTCGCCACCCTCGGCGAGGCGGCCAGAGCCGGCCGGTCGACGATCTTCACCTTCCAGCCCGAACCGACAGTTGCCCCGGATTTCGCCGAACGGGTCCGCCGGGTCGTCGGCGAGGCCGGTGGCGAGGTGATCTTCGTCAGGTTGACCCTTGCGGCCGACTTGCAGGATGCCAGGATCGCCAATGCGGACCGCGCCGCCTTCGGCAAAATGCGCTCGCTCGAACTCTTGCGCGCGCTTCGCGATCAGTTCGAGGCGGCGGAGGCCGCCATGCCGCCGGCGCGGCTGACCATCGATACCGGCGCGACGCCGCCGACCGCGGTCGCACGCTTGATCGCTGGCGTGCTTGAGTCCGCAGGTCCGGCCATCTGAGTTTGCCAGAGCACGGGGCACATGACGCGGCGCGGCCCCACAAGCTCAGGCGGCACGCCCATGGTCACACTGTGGCCCGTCAGTCGCATGCTCGTCTGGCCTGGCGCCCGAGCAGACCAGTCCTGTGGTAAACTTGGTGACAACAGCCTCTCCTGACATCGAGATAGCTTCAACAGTGCCAGCGGCCCGCGCCCTCGATGGCGATCTTTCACAATATATTGCGCGCCACGCCACCGCTTACACAATACCTGGGTCAATAGAGCACATAGTATAGGTTCTACAGAATTTTCTGCTTGTATCTGTCTCGCATCAGTGGATAAGCTCCTCTTGCAACAACAGGCGAGACCAGCAACGCGGCGCAAAAACGCTGTATCGACCAGCATTGCGATGCGCACCGTCATGTAGCTATCAGGGTTATGCAACAATTGACGGTGGCTTCAGCCGTCGTATGTGGCCCCCCGACTTTGACCGCGGGAGCTGCGACTAAGCGGGTACCTGTGTCAGAATGATCACAGGTGATCTCTCTCGCCGCCAAGCAGGTCCTGATCGAGGGCGGGTACCGCTCAGCACCAGGGGAGCCGGGCGCAGCCCTCAAGGTGAAGCGCGATCCCTTGCGTAATGACCACAACGGCGTGGCTCGTGCGCTCGCGACACAAGATTGGGGCCCGTTTCTGACGCCGGCCCTCCCACCCCTCTAACCCAGCTTCCTGCCATGCCCGGCATGGCTCGGTCACTCGAACAGTGCTCCGGCGCCCGATCGTCAGGGCGCCGGCGGGAAGCATCTGCCCTAGCGAAAACCGGCCGCCGGTGGGCGGCGGCCGGACGATGGCGTGATCTTCAGTCAGGAGACAGACATGGCGCGCGAATACAGCCCCTCGCTCATCGCCAGCATGCGCCGCAATTTCATCATCGGCCGCTGCCGGGACGGCAGTTGGTTCGTCCGCGCCGTCGACGGCTTCGTCGAGGCCACATTCCACGATCGCAGCGAGGCGATCCGCTTCGCCCGGTCCGAAAGCGGCCACTGCTGGGGCGCGGCCGTGCTGACGCCCTATGCCGGAAGCGATGCCGACGGGCTCGAAGCTGCCTGTCGAAATACGATCCGTCGTGATCGAGCAAAGGCCCATTGAGAGGAGACCAGAGCATGGATGATGTGATGAAGAACCCGATGGAACTGTGGAAGGCGTCGCTGGCCGCGGCTGCCAAAACCAACAGGCTTGCGCTCGACAATCTGCAGAAAGCAAGCGCGCTGCAGATGGATGCCTTCAACGGTTACATGGAGCTGGGATTCACGCGCCTCAAAGCGGCAGCGGATATCAATGACGCGCGCGACCTCCTGGCCTTCCAGAGCGACCAGATCGGGGCGACGTTCAGCCTGTGCCAGAAACTGATCGGCGACGGCAAGGCGCTGGCCGACCTCGGCACCGGCTGCGTGGCCGAGTGCAGCAAGCTGGCGGAAGGTGTCGTCGGCCGACCAGCAAAACGCCGTGCGGACAAGGCCTCCCCGCAAGCTGCCTGAGCGCCGCCCGGCGTTTGGCCGCCGCCGCCCGGCGTCTGGCCGGCCCCTGAACCAAGCGCCGCGGAAAGGTAGCGGCGTTCCATGCGCTTGGCGAAGGGGCCGACCTGCTTCCGGGCGGCGCAGCCTGACATGCGCGGTACCTTGCGGGATTCAGCAGCAGTTCGCGCACTCGTCCGACGTCGGTGGTGCTGGCGACACCTCGCGGACGCCGGAGCCTCGGCCGCGGGAGGCGAACCGGACCTACCCAAGCCGGCCGAAGGCCGGGGCGTAGTCGACGCGCCCATTCGTTGCCGGCAGCGGCCCCCCGAGTGCCAGCGCCATCAGATGGGGGCCGGCATAAGGCGAGGCAAAACCTTGCGCAAGCGCCGGATCGAAGCCGAAGCGGCGATAATAGGCCGGGTCGCCCAGCACGAAGACGCCCTGCCAGTCGGCTGCCTTGGCCTCGGCCAGGCCCTGGCGGATCAAGCTGTCGCCGATGCCCGATCTTTGCCGGTCCGGGGCGACCGCCACCGGTCCAAGGCCGAGCGCGCGGAACGGCGCGGCCATTGGCGAAAACATGACATGGCCGACAATGTCGGCCGCATCGACCGACACCAGCGCAATGACCGCGTCGCCGTCGGCGCGAAGTTCCTCGACCAGGTTCGCCTCGTCCGGCCCCGGAAAGGCCGCTTCGAGGACCCGGCGAATGGCGGCCGCATCGGCCGGCTGCTCAGGGCGAATGATCATGGCCCACCCCTATCGCAGATACCCTAGCGCGGGGAAGTCTGTTCGAGGATCTTGCGGAGTTCGGTCTTGAGGATCTTACCGTAATTGCTCTTTGGCAGCGCGGTCATGAAGCGATAGGCCTTGGGACGCTTGAAGCGGGCAATGTTGTCGATGCAATGGGCGTCGAGCTCCTCGGCGGTGACGGCGCCTTCGGCGGTGGCCACGACGAAGGCGAAGACCTCCTCGCCCCAGTCGGCATGGGGCCGGCCGACGACACTTGCTTCGACCACGGCCGGATGCTGCAGAAGCACCTCCTCCACCTCGCGCGGGTAGATGTTCGAGCCACCGGAGATGACCACGTCCTTCGACCGGTCCTTGAGGAACAGGAGGCCGCGCTCGTCGAACTGGCCGATATCGCCGGTGTGCAGCCAGCCGTCGCGCAGCGCCTGGGCGGTGGCCTCGGGATTGTTCCAATAACCCGCCATGACCACGTCGCCGGTCACGATGACCTCGCCGTTCACACCGGACGGCACGTCCGCGCCGGCTTCGTCGACGACCCGCACGCTGACGCCGGTGCGGGCGATGCCGACCGAGGCGAGCCGCTGGTCGAGCCGTCCGTCGCCATTGTCCACATGCATGTGCGGCGGCAGATAGGTGATGGTGCATGGCGCTTCGCCCTGGCCATAGGCCTGCCAGAGGCGCGGGCCGAGCCGGGCGATCGCGGCTTTGAGATCTTCGACATACATTGGCGCGCCACCATAGAAGATATGATCGAGATGGCCGACGGTCAGCCGCGCCAGGGCCGGCGAGCCGATCAGCCGGTTGACCATGGTGGGCGCCGCGAAGAACGAGCTGCCGGGAAAAACGTTGATCAGATCGACGATCTCCTCCGGATCGAAGCCGCCGCTGACGGGCACCACATTCGCGGCGCCGCGCGCGATATGGGCGAGCGCCAGAAGACCGGCGGCATGCGACAGCGGCGCCGGGTGCAACGCCGCGTCCTTGGCGTCGACCGGGCCGATATCGGCCAGAAAGCTCAAGGTCATGTTGTAGAGGTTGCGATGGGTGAGCATCGCGCCCTTCGGCTTGCCCGTCGTGCCGCTGGTGTAGAACAGCCATGCGACGTCGTTCGGATCGACCTTGGCGGGCCTTGTCACGCCGGATACCGCGTCGTCGCTGACGATCACCGCATAATCGGGGCCGGTGATGTCGACGAGACGCGTGGCCTGGTCGAGCCCGGCCTCGACCGCCTGGGCTGCCAGGTCCGGTGTCACGAACAGGATCCCCGCGCCGCTGTTCGACAGGATATAGCCGAGCTCCTTCGGATGCAGCTTGGCGTTGATCGGCACGATAGTGCAGCCGGCGAACCAGGCGCCGAACATGACCTCGAAATAGCCGGGGCAGTTCGACATGTAGAGCCCGACGCGGGCGCCGGGCGGGCAGCCCTTGCCCTTCAGCCAAGACGCGACACGGCGCGCGCGGCCGACCAGCCCGCCGTAACTCAGCTGCACCTGCGGGCCGTGGCAGACCGCCGGACGATCGCCGAAGGCGGCGGCCGCATTGATCAGGATTTCGGCGATGTTCATGGCGGATCCCGTCCTTCAGACCGCGCGCGCCTGGCCTTTCCAGAACGATTCGCGGATGTCCTTCTTGCGCACCTTGCCCACGGGGCTGCGCGGCAGACTGTCCCAGAATTCCACGCTTTTCGGCGCCTTGACGCTGCCGACGCGGTCCTTGCACAGCTGGATGATCTCGTCGGCCTCGACCTTGGCGCCCGGCTTGAGCTCGATGACGGCTTTCACCGCCTCGCCCCATTTGGCGTCGGGCACGCCAATGACCGCGCAGTCCTGCACGGCGGGGTGGCCCCAGATCACCTGTTCGACCTCGCTCGGATAGACGTTGAAACCGCCCGAAATGATCATGTCCTTCTTGCGGTCGACGATATAGACGAAGCCGTCCTTGTCCTTGAAACCGATATCGCCGGTGTGGTGCCAGCCGTGGCTGGACACCTCGCGGGTGGCATAGGGGTTCTTGTAATAGCCGGGCATGACCAGGTTGCCGCGCACCACGATCTCGCCGCGCTCGTCGGGCCCCAGAAGCCTGCCGTCATCGTCCATGATGCCGACCGGGGTAAGCAAGGTCTGCCGACCGCAGCTCGCCAGGCGATGTTCCCGTGCGGGGTCGCCGATCACCAGGTGATCCCCAGGCGACAGATAGGTGCAGAGCATCGGCGCCTCGGCCTGGCCGAAGGTCTGGCTCATCACCGGCCCGAACACATCGAGGCATTCCTTCAGCCGCTCCACCGACATCGGCGCGGCGGCATAGATGAAATGCTCGAGCGACGAGAAGTCGTGCTCGCGCAGGCCTGGATGGGCGAGCAGCACATAGATCGCGGTCGGCGGCAGGAACAGGTGCGTGACGCGCTCGGTCTCGATGGCGGAGACCACTTTCGCCGCGTCGAAACCGGGCAGGATGATCTGCGTGGCGCCGGCCGCCATCAGCATGATGCCGATGCCGCCGGCGGCATGGGTCATCGGCGCGATGACCAGATGCACCGGCGGTTTGCGCGTCGGCATGGCCGTGTAGAAATTGGCGATCATGGTCTCCCAGACCAGGTTCGTCCAAAGCACGCCCTTTGGCCGCCCGGTCGTGCCGCCCGACGAGAAGATCGAGATCGGCGCGTCGCGGCGCTCCGCGATATCGGGATCGGTTTCGGCGGCGGTAGCGATGACGTCTTCGAGAAAGGACGCGCCGGCGCCGGCCCGGTCGATGCAGATATAATGCGATATCTTCGGACACTCGCGCCGGAACAGCGCAATATTGTCCTCAAATTCGCTGTGATAGAACAGGACCTCGACGTCGCAATTGTCGAGAATATAGGCATTCTCGGCCGGCACGTTGCGCGCGTTGATCGGCACCCAGACATTGGCGCCGCGGATGATGCCGAGCACGCATTCGAAGGCGACGGCGGCGTTGGGGCTATAGACCGCGGCCATCCGCTCGGGCCCGACGCCGAGGCCATGGATCGCATTGGCGATGCGATAGCTGCGCTTCTGCACCTCACCGAAGTTGCGGGCGACGTCGGCGTCCTTCAGGCACAGCCGATCCGGATCGAGCGCGACACCACGGTCGAAGAAATCGATAAGGCGCATGGCGTTCCTCTATCTCTGAAGAATGGTGATACAGGCGGTCGCTTCCTCGATGCCGTGGAAGCCGCCGCCGTTCTCGGCGATGGCAAGGCGGGCGCCTTCGACCTGGCGTGGGCCGGCCTCGTGGCGCAGTTGGGCGACCAGCTCGTAGATCTGCGCGAGCCCGGTCGCGCCGATCGGATGGCCACGCGATTCGAGCCCGCCGGAGACATTGACCGGAATGCGGCCGCCGAGCGTGGTCGCGCCCTCGCGGGCAAGTCGCCCGCCCTCGCCGAGAGCGCAGAACCCGAGCAATTCGACCTGCTGGAGTTCGGCAAAGGCACTGGCGTCGTGGACCTCGGCGACGTGGATATCGGAGGGTCCAACGCCGGCGATCGCATAGGCGCGGTCGGCGGCGCGCCGGCAGAGATGCCGGTCGAACTCCTCCGGCCGCCTGTCCGAGCCCGTCGCCATCACAGTGGCGGCGATCCGCACCGCGCGACCGGTGAGGCCGAGCTCCCTCGCCTTCTGCCCGGAACAGACGATGGCCGCCGCCGCCCCGTCACTGATCGGCGCGCACATGGGCAGCGTCAGCGGCCAGGAGATCTCGCGCGCCGCCAGCACCTCCTCGACGGTCATCGGCTGGCGATAATGAGCCTTTTCATTGTGCTGCGAATGCCGGTGGTTCTTCGCCGACACCGCCGCGATATCGGCTTGGGTCGTGCCGAAACGGTGCATGTGGAAACGCGCCAGCGCGGCATAGACGTCCATGAAAACGCTGCGCATGCCGCTGTTCTGGCCGGCGCCGGCAGGCAGCGGCAGATCCTTGCCGAGCGCCGTCAGCGTGGCGATGGTGCGCTCGACATCGTGGACATCCCAGGCGCCATCGAAGATCGCGAAGGAACGCTCGCGCTCGGCCGCATTCATCTTTTCCGCGCCGACGGCGAGCGCCACATCGCCCTGCCCCGACTTCACATAGGCGACGGCGGCGTTCAGCGCGGTCGAGGCGCTGGCGCAGGCATTCTCGACATTGGTGACGGGAATGCCCTGGAAGCCGAAATCGCGCAGTGCGATCTGGCCGGCGACCAGGTGCTGGCCCTCGACGACGCCCTGGGCGGTATTGGCGAAAAAGGCCGCCTCGACGGCGTCGCGCGCAAGCCCCGCATCCTCGAGGGCTTCGGTGATCGCCGCCCCCGCCAGCGCCTTCAGCGGCGTGTCGAGAAACCTGCCGAAAACGGTCATGCCGACGCCGACAATATAGACATCCGACATCAGGACCTCCCTCAGAGCCGATTGCGCGTCTCAGACGCTGATGAGACTTTCGATGCGTTCGCGATTGGCCTGCAGCTCGCCTGTCGTTCCCGACCAGACCATGCGGCCGTTGTCGATGACGAACTGGCGCTGGGCGAGCTTCAGCGGCACGCGCAGGTTCTGCTCCACCAGCAGAATGGCGACGCCTTCGGCGTTGATCATGCGGATCGCCTCGATCAGCGATTCCACGATGAGCGGCGCCAGCCCTTCCGTCGGCTCGTCAAGCAACAGCACCTTCGGATTGGTCAGCAGGCCACGGCCGATCGCCAGCATCTGCTGCTCGCCGCCCGACAGCGTGTCGCCGCCGGAAAGCCTGCGCTCCTCGAGCCTTGGGAAGAGTTGGTGGACACGTTTCAGGGTCCACGGGCCGGTGCGCCCCATGACGGTGGCGATGGTGAGGTTTTCCTCGACCGTCAGATTGGGGAAGATCCGCCGGTTTTCCGGAACGAAGGCAATGCCCAGCCGGCCGAGTTCGTAAGGCTTCATGGCGCTGGCGTCGACGCCACCGACCAGCCTTTGCCCACGGGCGAGCGGATTGAGGCCGATCGCCGCCTTCAACAGCGTGCTCTTGCCGGCACCGTTGCGGCCGATCAGCGAGACCACCTCGCCGTCGGCGACATCGATGCTGGCGCCGTGCAAGGCCTGCGCCTTGCCGTAGAACACGTCACAGTCTTTCAGGACGAGCGCGGTCATGCGTCTTCACCGAGATAGGCCGATCGGACCGCCGGGTTGGCCTTGACCTGATCGGGTGAGCCCGAGGCCAGAAGCTGGCCCTGCACCATCACGACGATCGCGTCGGAAACCTGCATCACCACGTCCATGTTGTGTTCGATCAGCAGCACCGTGCGCCCGGCGACCACCCGCCGGATCAGGCCGATCGCCTGTTCCAGCCGGTCGTGGCCGACGCCCGCCAGCGGCTCGTCGAGCAGCAGCACCCGCGGGTCGGAAAGCAAGGTCAGCCCGACCTCGAGCGCCCGCTGGTCGCCATGGGACAGGTTTTCCGCCGGCATATGGGCGAGCGATGCGAGCCCGACCTGCTCCAGCACCTTCTCGGCGTCCTCGCGCACCCTGGGAAACCGGCCGGCCGGCAACCAGAACGGCTGGACCCGGTGGCGATGGGCGAAGGCGCCGAGCTCCAGATTCTCCAGCACCGTCATGCCGGCGAAAATCTTGGTGATCTGGAAGCTGCGGCCGAGCCCGGCACGGGTACGGGCATGAATGGGCAGCCGCGTGATGTCGCGATCGTCGAGGAAAACCTTGCCGCCGCTGAGCGTCGCATGACCCGACAGCGCATTCATCAGCGTGGTCTTGCCCGCGCCGTTCGGGCCGATCAGGCCATAGAGCCGGTTCGGCTCGAAGGCGAAACTGACGCCGGCGACCGCCTTCAGGCCGCCGAAGGCCACCTGGATATCCTCGCAGCGAAGGGCGCCGCCGGTCATCGTGCGTCCCCCTTGTCGCGGCGTCCGGCGAACAGGCCGGCAATGCCGCTGGGCAGAAGGATGGTGCAGAGGATGAAGATGAGCCCGAGAATGCCGTACCAGTGCTGGGTGATCTGGCTCAGCTCCTCCTTCAAGAGCTCGAACACCGCGACCCCGAGAACCGGCCCGAGCAGGGTGCCCTTGCCGCCGAGCAGGGTCATGATCAAGACATCGCCCGATGTCGTCCAATGCAGCATTTGCGGGCTGATATAGAACATCAGGGAAGCCAGCAGCGCGCCGGCGACGCCGGCATAGGCCCCCGAGATCATGAAGGCGCATTGGCGCAGGCGCTGAACATTGAAACCGATCTGGTCGGCGCGCACGGCATTGGCCTGGATCGCGCGCAGGGCCTTGCCGAACGGCGAGGCGCGCAAGAGCGCCATGACCGCGAGGCCGACCAGGAACACCACGATCAGGAAATAGTAGAAGGTGCGGTTGTCGTAGAAATCCAGGCCGAAGAGTTCCGGCCGCGGCACGCCCGGCAGGCCGTCGAGCCCGCCGGTGAACGCGCGCAGCTTGGTGCTGGCCAGGATATAGGCGAGCTGGGCGAGCGCCAGCGTCAGCAGCGAAAAGAACAGACCGGAGACCCGCAGCGCCAGGATGCTGAGGACGAAGGCGAAGGCGGCGCCCGCCAGCCCGGCGCCGGCGAGCGCCGGCATGAAGCCGAGGCCGGCCTTGGTCATCAGCAGGGTCAAGGCATAACCGCCGGCGCCGAACAGCGCGGCATGGCCAAAGGAGAGCATGCCGGCGAGGCCGAAGATCAGGTCGAAACCAACGGCGAACAGGCCCCAGATCAGGATCAGGCTGACGAGATTGAGGCTTTCCTCGCTGCGGCTGATGAGCGGCACCAGGATCATGCCGGCGATGACGGCGGCCATGATCAGCTGGCCGAGACGAGAGGAGATGGTCATGCCGCACGTCCCTTTCGGCTGAACAGCCCGGCCGGCCGCGTCAGCAGCGTGACGATGAGCAGCGAGAAGGTGATCAGATCGACCCATTCAGCGGCGTAGGTGAAGCCGAGCGCGCGCGCCATGCCGAGCAGCAGGGCCGCGAAGATCGCGCCGCGGATGCTGCCGAGGCCACCGATGATGACCACCACGAAACAGTCGATGATGACGCTGAAACCCATGCCGAGCTCGATCGGCACCAGCGGGGCTGCGACCACGCCACCCAGCGCGGCAAGGCCAGAGCCGAGCGCGAAGACAAAGGTGCGCACCCGCGAGACATTGATGCCGAGCGTCTCGGCCATGTCGGAATCCGAACTGGTGGCCCGGATCACCATGCCGTAGCGGCTCTTGTCGATGACCAGGAACAGCAGGGCGGATACCACGGCACCGAAGACGATGATGAACAGCCGGTAGGACGGGATCTGGCTGCCGAACAGGGCCACCGGCTGCGAGAACAGATCCGGCGTCGGCACCTGCTTGTAATCGAGGCCCCAGACCAGCCGCACCGCCTCCTCGATGACAAGGATGAAGCCGAAGGTCAGCAGCAGCTGATAGACATGGTCGCGGTCATAGACCGGCTTGAGCGCCAGCCGCTCCATCGCCGCGCCGAGCCCGGCCACGACCAGGGGCGCGAGCGCCAGACCGATCCAGAACGAGCCGGTCCATTGGACGATCTGGTAACAGATATAGGCGCCCAGCATGTAGAGCGCGCCATGGGCAAAATTGATGACGCCCAGCATGCCGAAAATAAGCGTCAGTCCCGCCGCGAGCAGGAACAGGAGGAAACTCAGGCTGAGGCCGATGACGATGGTGGACAAGCGATAAGCCCTGGAAAGGCGGAGCCGAAATCAGGCAAACGCGTCGGGATTCCGGCGCGCGCTGGCAAGGGACACGAGGCGGCGGATGATCTGCCGCCCGGCCGCGGGATGGACGGAGCGGGACAGGGCCGCTCCTTTGCGCGGGATCAGGAGCAGGTGTCGAACAGGTTCGCCGGCTCGAAGACATTGGTGATCTTCATGGTCAGCGGCGGCAGCGGCGCCTGTCCCTCGGTGACGACGCCCCAGAGGCCGACCTGGGCAGCCTGGTGGTCACAGGCCCGCATGGTCTTCCTGCCTTCCAGCGAGTTCTCGCGGGTGCTGGCGGCGAAAGCATCGACCCAGCGCTCGCGGTCCCAGGACTTGGTGGCTTCCACCACGTCCAGCCACCAGCTGATGCCGTCATAGGCCTCGCCGGCAAAGCTCGACGGGAACTCGCCATATTTGGCGCGGTAGGCCGCGACGAAGGTCTTGTTGGCCGGCGAGTCGTAGCTGAAGTGGTAGCGAACGCCGGAATAGACACCGACTGCCGCGGGGCCGACGGCGGCGGCCAGCGTTTCGTCCTGCAGCACCGGGCCGAATTGCACCTTGGTCCTGCCGAGACCGACCTGGCCGGACTGCTTGAGGAAGGTCACGGCGTCATTGCCGGTGACGAAAACCGCGATGCCGTCGGCATCGGACTTGGCCATCTTGTCGACGATGACGGAAAAGTCGCGATTGCCCAGCGGGGCGAAATCGATGCCGACGATGGCGATGCCGAGCTTCTCCGCTTCGGTCTGGAACATGGTCCAGCCGTCGCGTGTCGCCTGATAGTCGGCGGCGACGCCATAGATCTTCTTGAGCCCCCTCACCTTGGCGAACTCGAGCGACATGCGGATTTCCATGCCGAGCGTGTTCGAGGTGCGGAACGTGTAGCGCGAGCCGTTGACGCGGGTGATCTTGTCATCGGCCGAGATGGTGACGAGCAAGGGCACCTTGCGCTGATCGGCGAGGCTCTGCAGGGCCAGCGTCGAGGCCGAGCCGACCGCACCGAAAATCATCTGCGCGCCGCCGGCCAGCAGCCTGGTCGCCTTCTGCACCGCCGGCTGGGGCTTGGTTTCGTCGTCTTCCCAGGAGACGCGGATCGGCTTGCCGAGCACCTTGCCGCCACGGTCGGCGATGGCCAGTTCGACGCCCTGGCGCATGTCCTTGCCGATGATCCCATAGGCACCGGAAAACGCGAGAATGCCGGCAATATGGAAGTCCGCGGGCTCCGCGGCATAAGCGGCGGTCGCCGGCAGATTGGTCGACAGAGCCGCGATAGCGGCATTCCGGATGAAGTGACGACGGTCCATTCCTGGCCTCCCGAACTGGTCCGGCCATCAAGGGCTGGACGCGACTTTTACTTGCCGGTAGGTCTAAGATTACTCGCCAGTAGGTGTCAATCGGCCGGTCGGCGGATGGAGGCCTGGTCAGATTTCGAACTGTGCGGCAGAGGGTCGCGCTGTAAGATCACGCTCAACACAACAAGGAGCCGGCGGCCCATGGGGGGACCAGACGAACAAGCGCAGAAGCGGCAGGGGACCAGGCCGTGCTTTGGCGCAGCGCCGATCTTCGCCAGGAACAGCATGACAAGAAGCGCAGGCTCATCCTGGTGACGGCGGCGCGGATCTTTACCGATCTCGGCTTTCACAAGGCGACGATCGACCATATCGCCGCGGCGCTGGAGGTCACCAAACCGACGATCTATTATTACATCGAAAGCAAGGAAGACATCCTGTACCAGATCACCAGCCAGGCACTGGCCGACCTGGACCAGGCCCTGTCCGCCGACAGCGACGCCAACCTGTCGGCGATCGAGCGCCTCGAGCGGTTCTGCCGCATCTATGGCCGGATCATCCTGACCGATTTCGGGATCTGCTTGGCTGTCGTCAGCGACCGCTCGCTCGGCCCGGCGTCGCGCAAGAAGCTGCGCCTCCTCAAAAAGGAGTTCGAGACACGGGTTCGCCGTATCGTCGAGGACGGCCGCAAGGACGGCAGCATTGTCGTCGATGACGCGCGCATGTTCACCTTCGCCCTGTTCGGAGCGATCAACTGGGCGCCGCAATGGTATTCGAGCTCGGGCGCCTTGAGCCCCGACGAGATCATTTCATCAGTCCTCGCCATCTTCCGAAAGGCGGCGGCAGGCGGGGCCGATCGTCGTCCGCGCACCTCCTCCTGACAGTCGGGCGCTGCCGACCTCAGGAACCCTGCTGCAACGCGGCGAAGGCTTCTTCTGCTGCGCGAAGACCCGAGGCCCAGGCGCCATGCGCCGTCGAGAAGGCGGTTGGGTGGGTCGCTTCGCCGGCCCAGAACAGGCGGCCGTCGATCGGTGCCGCGAGAATCGCGCGGGCGCCCGAATGCATCGGCAAGGCATGGGAATAGGCGCCGAGCGCCCAGGGGTCGCCGGCCCAGGCGGTCGCCCCGATCGAAGTCAGGCGCTTGACGAAATCGCCGCCCATCAAGCCCTTCAACTCGTCGAGTGCAAAGGCCGCTATCGCGCCCTCGCCCGCGGCTTCGAGCGCTTGAGCGTGACGGCCGCCGACAAAGGCCTCGATATAGGGACGCCCGTAAGGCCGGACATGGAAGCTCGCGGTTTCAGCCCGATCGATCCGGCCGAAGAAGTGGTTGCCGGCGGCCAGGGACTCGGGCTCGGCAAGGGCAAGAAAGGCCTTGTTGGCAAGGCCGAGTGGCAAGTGCGCGGCCGCCTCCACTTTGCCGCTGAGCGCCGGCGTGAACCGAATGCGCCCCTCGGCCAAATGCGGCGTCGGTACCGTGACGATGACGGCACGGGCGTCGATCTCGCCCTTGGTCGTGGTCAGCCGAACCGGCATGCGGCCATGGTCGATCCGCGACACCGCGCAGCCGGACCGGACCTCGACCGTCCGGCCGAGCGCGGCGATGGCCGCGCCATAACCGTCACGCACCCGGAAATTCACATCGGTGTCCTGATAGGTGGTGTAATCCAGCACCGAAACCCGATCGAATTCGGCGCCGTTATAATAGGAGCTGACCGCATCCATCAGCGGGTTCCAGCGATTACCCGGCTCGAAGAGATCGGCCGCCGGCCGATCGATACCGGTCGCCGCGGCCGCGTCGATCCGCGCCTCGAAGGCATCGAAGGCCAAGGCGAAGAGGCGCTGATCAGCCCCCGAAAAATGCTGGTCGTCCGACTGCCGCTGCCAGGCCGCGGGTGTTCGGTCGAGTTCGAAACCGGCCGCTTCGATCATCGGCACCAACGGGTTGATGTCGGCCGAGTGCAGCCAACCGCAGCCGAGATCGACCGGAAAGCCCGCATCCGGATTCGGACCAGGGGCGAGCCACGCCGTTTCGGCCCGGCCCCCCACCCGGTTGCGGGCCTCGACGACCAGCACCCGCAGCTGGCTCGCCGCAAGCCTGAGGCCAGCGGCGAGGCCTGCCGCACCGGCGCCAATGATCACCACATCGAAATCGGATCGCATGGAACTCCGTGGTCCTGCTGACGCGGGAAACTTGAAATAGCAAAAGTCGCGCGTGGTCCGCCACGGCCTGACCTGAACGAGGTCCCGATTTTACCGATGGGCGGCGAAGAAGCGCCGGAGACGGGGCCAGGCCGACCCGCCGGCGGCATCATGCCTCTCGCCTCGGCCCGGGCGGCCGGCATTCTCGCGAGCCGCGTAGATACGCCAGAATCACAACCATCTCGCAGAAATACAACTCATGCCTTGATGCATAAACCCTCATGTCAATTGTCTAATTGCAGACAATTCGTATTAATGAGTGTAAGAACAGCGACAATCTATATTTTAAAACTTATCACGAATCCGTGATTGCTTCAAAATGCGAACTAAACACGATGCATTCTTGTTGACTTCTTGGGACAGCACGATGATTTCTCCCTTGTGTCTAGAAACAGGAGGGAGCCCATGGCTCATCAGATCCACAAGTCTTCGGTCATCGTCGCGACCCTGGCCGTCGCCGCCACGTTGATGTCCATGCGCCATGTCGAGGCGCAACCGGCCACGTCGTCGCGGCGGGCCGACGCCACCGTTCAAAGGCAGTGCCACGAGGCCGTGCAACGCCGGCTGCCGGGCAGCGACACCAGCATGACGCTCGAATACAACAAGAACGCGCTCTACTTCTCCTGCATGCAGAACGGCGGGACGATTCCAGGATCCAACTGAGGATCCAGGGTTTTTGATCAGGTATTTACTGATCTGAACAGCGCCGCCGACAAATGAAAGCCGCCCAAGGGCGGCTTTCTACTTTTCGGCGCGGGCTGGGCGCGGGAGATCGCTGGTTCGGCCCGGCGGAATCGATGGTCGGATCTGCGCCGATTCGGTTCAGGATCTCACGCCGCCGATTTCGCTCAGCTTGGCCGCATCCAGTATCTCGATGCCACCATAATGCCGACGGATGACCTCCTGCTTCTCGAGCTTGCCGAGATGCTGGTTCACGGTCTGGCGCGACATGCCGAGCATCAGCGCCAATTGTTCCTGGGAAGCCGTCAGCAAGGTCTTCTGTCCGTCCGAGTGCAGGCCGTAGCCGTCGAAGATCGCCAAGATGCGGCGAGCCACACGCGTGAGGCTCGAGCCCGATGCCGAATCCTCGAGCGCCTTGAAGGCCAGACGGGTCTTCGAGGCGGCCAACAGGCCCAGTTCGCGCCAGTAGCGCGGCTCCCGCTCCAACACGGCCTTGAGGGCCGCCTGCGGGATATTCAGGACGGTGACCGCCCCCTCCGCCCGCGCGTCATGGCCACGCGGCCCCTCGTCGAACAACTCGAGTTCGCCGAACCAATAGGGTGGCTCGATGATCGCAAGAATGGCTTCCTTGTGGCCGTCATCGGCGCTGCCGCCGATGCGCAATCGGCCCTCGATCAGGCAGAACAGCCCCGTCGCCGGATCACCGCGGCGGCACAGATAGTCGCCGTCGGCAATTTCGACGACTTGCGAATGTTCGATCAGGCCGTCCTGCAATCCCGGCGGACAAGCCCTAAACCACGCATTTTGCTCAAGAATTTGGCGTATATTGACGAAATTGACGCGCATCGCATGGCCCCCGATATCCTGCCAGCAATCACTGGATATCCAGAGCTCGGCCATCGCCTGAACGATGACCTGATCAAACCGGATGCCCCAACGACCGCAACCAGACCCGCCAGACCCGTCTGGCAGGCTGCCTTCGAACGATGGGACCACGCCTATCCGGTCGTTCGCGGCCTCTCACTTAGGCAGTGCCGATCACCTGCGCCAGCCCTCCGATCGCTTGCGCATGGCAGGCAAGAGATGATGCCGATCACATGATCGGCATCGCGGCGGCGGAGCCTCTGTTTCGTCCAGGGCCGCGCGCCGGGATCAAGCGGAAACATCAGCCCAATAGGACGCTGAACCGGGTCGCAGCACCCTCATCCAAGGCGGATTGGCTGTGAACGCGCCTGAGGTCGTCCGCTAAAAAAAGCGGACGACCTTTGCATTCCGCGCATGCTTGTCGGCTCGCCCGAAAGGGCTGGATTCAGGCGCCGACGAACTTGATGCTGGTGTCGAGGAACTCGTTGGTCGCGGCCTTGGCCGGATCGAGCGGGCGGACATCCTCGAAATAGGTGCGCACCAGTTCGTAGTCCTCTTTCAGCCGGTCCTGATTGAAGGCGCCGAGCGCCACCTGCATGGTGGTCGGGTCGCGCATCAGTTCCAGGATGCGCTTCCACTGGTCGCGCTGGTTGGCCTCATCGAGGCCGGAGACCGAGGCGAGCAGCGCCTTCAGACCCGGTCCGATATCGGCGACGCAAGCGGCGAAGGCACGCTGCGAGACGCGCACGAAATTGCGCACCACATCCTTCTTGGCGGCCAGGAAATCGTCATTGGCGATGACCGAGTTGCCATAGGGGTTCAGCCCGATCTCGCGCCAGGGCAGGAAGCCGAGATCGGCGCCGAACTCGCGCATCTTCAGGTCGTGCTCGTTGTAGAAATCGCTTGTGATGTCGATGGTCTTGCTGCGCAGCGCCTGGATCTTGGCCTGCGGGCTGACATTGACGAAGCGCACCGAGGCCGGATCGATGCCGACCTTCTTGGCGAAGGCCGGCCACATCAGCCGCGAGGCGTCGCCCGGCGGATTGCCGATCGAACGGCCCGGGAAATCCTTCGCGCCGGAAATGCCGCTCGACTTCAGCCAGTAAAAGCCCTGGGGCGAATTGGCGTAGACCACCATGACGGCGGTGAGCTTGCTGCCGCGGCTCTTGGCGAGCAGGGCTGTCGCCATGTCGGCAATGCCAAGCTGGGCGCCACCGGCGGCAACCCGCTGGGCCGCGGCGCCCGAGCCGCGGCCGGTCTCGATGACCAGATCGATACCGGCTTGCTCGTACCAGCCTTGCGCCTTGGCGTAATAATAGGGCGCGTGATCGGCGGTCGGCGTCCAGTTCAGCACCAGATTGACCGTTTCGGCCGCGCCAGCGCGGCGCGGCAGCATCAGCCCGGCGCCGGCAAGGCCACCGAGAAAGGTTCGGCGGGTCGCGCCATGAAACATTCTTGTCATCAAATTCCCCTCCGTCATCGATCTTCGGCCGACTGAGCCCCTCTTTTCCGCTCGGCAGGGCGGCGAGGCTGAAGCCGGCGGTTCAGGACCGGTGGCGACTGTACACAACCAGTTGGTTGATTGGTAGAGTGGGACCGAGGACCGATTCATCATGAGCCGAACCATTCCGCCGACCCATCAGCGCATCGCCACGGTACCGATCCGGCAGAAGGGCCAGCGCGACCCGGAAGCGACACAGCGCGCGCTGCTGGCCGCAGCGGTCGCCGAATTTGCCGAAAAGGGGCTTGCCGGCGCCCGGATCGACGAGATCGCGCGGCGCTCGGGCGTCAACAAGCAGCTCGTCTATCATCACTTCGGCAACAAGGACGATCTCTATCAGGCGGCCCTCGAGCAGGTCTATGCCGAGATCCGGGCGCGCGAGCGCGAGCTGAAGCTCGGCGACCTGCCGCCGCTCGCGGCGCTGGAAAAGCTCGTCGGCTTTTCTTTCGACTACCTCACCGAACACCCCGAATTCGTCGCCCTGCTGAATGACGAAAACCGCCAGGCGGCGCGCCATGTCGGGCGCTCGAAGCGACTGCAGGACATGCATTCGCCGCTGATCACCCTGCTCCAGGAGACCCTCGACCGCGGCGCGCGGGATGGCGTTTTCCGCACCGATCTCGACCCTTTGAACATCTATATCTCGATCGCCGCCCTCTCCTATTTCTACTTTTCCAACGGCCGGACGCTGTCGGCGATCTTCGGCAGCGACCTCGGCACGGCCAAGGCGGTCGCGGCCAGGCGCCGGCATGTCGTCGCCTTCGCGCTCGGCGCCATGCGGCCGGTCGAATGACACCATCCAACCAGTTGGTTGACAACGACGCCAAGCATTCCTAACCTCGGGACAAATCCGGCGTTCGCGCCGGATATCAGGGGTTGGGGGATCGATGGCGCGAGGGGAAGACTTGCTGGCCGGCCCGGATCAGAACGCCTTGGCCGAGGCTGACGCGGCCGCGGCGCGCCGAGCTGACCGGCGTGCGCTCATCCAGCGCTGGGCAGCCGTGGTTGGCGTCCACCTGGCACTGGTTCTCATCTGGCAGTTCGGCGTGCGCGCGACCTCGCTGCCGGCCTTCGTGCTGCCGGCCCCGACCGATATCCTGGCAACGCTCGCCAAGACAAATTACGCATGGCGCGACAATACGCTGGTCACCGCGGCCGAGATCCTCGGCGGCTTCGCGCTGGCCACCGTCGCAGGCGTCGCGCTCGCCTTGATGTTCTCCTGGTCGCGGCTCCTGACGCTTGCCGTGTTCCCACTGCTGGTCACCCTCAACATGATCCCGAAAGTGGCCCTCGGACCGCTGGTGATCGTCTGGTTCAGCTACGGCATCCGCACCAATATCCTGATCACCTTCAGCCTGTGCTTCTTCCCGATCCTTTTGACCACGCTGCGTGGCCTGCAGGAGGTCGAGCCCGACCTGCTCGACCTCGTCCGCTCGCTCAAAGGCTCGCGCTGGAAGGTGTTCCGCTACATCCAGCTGCCGGGATCGCTGCCCTATATCTTCTCCGGCATGAAGGTCGCGGCCATCCTGGCGGTCGCCGGCGCGGTGGTCGGCGAATTCATCGCGTCCGATCGCGGTCTCGCCTATCTGATGATCCAGGTGCAGGCTTCGCTCGACACGCCCGCCATGTTCATGGCCGTGCTGCTGCTGACCCTGATCGGCATCGCGCTCTATCTGGTCGTGCTGGCGGCCGAGCGCATCTTCGTTCCCCGCGATGCAAGGAAGTAGATCCATGAACGACATCGCAACAGGCCGTGCCGAATGGCTTGATCCGGCGAACCTGCCCGACCGTTTCGAGACGAGCGACGAGCTCGAGGCCTTCATGGCGCGGCCGAGCCGCGTGCTGGCCGACGATCTCGCAGCCCTCGACGGCGACATCATGATCCTCGGTGTCGGCGGCAAGATGGGCCCGACCCTGGCGCGGCTTGCCCGCAACGCCGCCCCCGACAAGCGGATCATCGGCGTCGCCCGGTTCAGCGAAATGGGGCTGCGCGAAAGCCTCGAGCAGCATGGCGTCGACACCATCGCCTGCGACCTGCTCGACCGCGATGCGGTGGAGGCGCTGCCCAAGGCCCGGAACGTCATCCTGATGGCTGGCCGAAAATTCGGCGCCGAGGGCGACCAGCCACTGACCTGGGCGATGAATGTGCATGCGCCGACCCTGGTGGCGGAAGCCTTCAAGCGGTCGCGCATCGTCACCTTCTCGACCGGCTGCGTCTATCCCTTCGTCGCCATCTCGAGCCAGGGCTCGACCGAAGACAGCCCCCTGACCCCGCCCGGCGAATATGCCAATTCGTGCATCGGCCGCGAGCGGCTGATCAGCTATTTCTCAGGTGTCCACCAGACGCCCGGCCGGCTGTTCCGGCTCAATTACGCGATCGACCTGCGCTATGGCGTGCTGTTCGACGTGGCGAGCGCGGTGCGCGACGGTCAGCCGATCGACGTCACCATGGGCCATGTCAACGTCATCTGGCAGGGCGACGCCAATGCCCAGGCGCTGCGCGCGCTCAGGCAGGCGACCGTGCCCGCCTCGCCGCTCAACGTCACCGGGCCGGAGACCATCTCGGTGCGCTGGCTCGCCCGCATCTTCGGCGAAAGGCTCGGCAAGACCCCGATCGTCACCGGCGAAGAAGCGCCGACCGCCTGGCTCAACAATGCGGCCGAAGCGGCGCGCCTGTTCGGCTACCCGCAAGTACCGCTCGCCCGGATGATCGACTGGGTCGCCGACTGGGTCGCCCGCGACAAGCCGAGCCTTGGCAAACCGACCCATTTCGAGGTGCGGGATGGCGCCTACTGAACCGATCACCGTCGAACGCCTCGATGCTGCGGCGCTCGCCGCCGCCTGCAGCCTGTCGCAACAGGCCGGCTGGAACCAGACAGCCGAGGACTGGCGGATCTTCTTCGATCAAGGCGCGGTGTTCGGCGCTCCGGCAGGCGCGGCACCGGTCGCGACCGGCGCGGTGTTGCCCTTCGGCAGCTTCGGCTGGATCAGCATGGTGCTGGTCTCCAGCGCCGAGCGCGGCAAGGGCCTCGGCACCGCCGTTCTCCGGCGCTGCATGGCCGAACTCGCAGCGCTCGATTGCCTGCCGGTTCTCGACGCGACACCGCAGGGCGAGCGCATCTATGCGCCGCTCGGCTTCCTGCCGCAGTTGCCGCTCTGGCGCTGGCGCGGCGAAGGCCTGGGGCCCGACGCGGATGATGGCGGCCAGGTCGACCAAGCCGACCCGGAGGCGCTCGGCGCCATTGTCGCGATCGACGCGAAGGCCTTCGGCGCGCCGCGCCGGCAACTGCTCGCCGGCCTGATGCAGCGTGCGCCGGCCCAGGCGCTGGTGCTGAAGAACGGCAAGGGTTTCGTGCTGGCGCGGCCCGGCCGTCAGGCCCTGCAGATCGGCCCGCTGGTCGCGCCCGACGAAGCCAGCGCGTTGGCGCTGCTGAAGGCGGCACTCGGCCGTGCCGAGGGTCCGGTCATTCTCGACGTGCCGGCGGCCTGGCAAGCCATCGCGGCGCATCTGACGGCATCGGGCTTCCGGCAGGAGCGGCCCTATCTGCGCATGGCGCTCGGGCGGAGCGCACCTTTCGGCGATCCGATGTCGATGTTCGTCATCGCCGGACCGGAACTTGGCTGACACCGGCCGCGGGCGCTTGCCCGGGCCTTGGCATGACTTCGAGGCGCCGGGCGCCGGACAAGCAAGACGAGGGGTTCATGGGTCTTCATCACCAAGCCGTTCCTGAAGCCGTCAGGGCCGTCCTATCAGGCGGCGCTGCCATTCCCGCCCACCCGCTGGCGCTCGATGCCGCCAGGCGCTTCGACCGCCGCCGCCAGCGGGCGCTGACCCGCTATTATCTCGACGCCGGCGCCGGCGGGCTCGCCGTGGGTGTCCACACCACCCAGTTCGAGATCCGCGATGTCGGCCTCTACGAACCGGTGTTGTCGGCCGCCATGGAAGACGCCAAGGCCTGGACCGACCGGCCGCTGGCCATGATCGCAGGGGTTTGCGGCCGCACCGAACAGGCGGTGAGCGAAGCCAGGCTCGCCGTCTCGCTCGGCTATTCCGCCGGCCTGATCAGTCTGGCCGCCCTGAAGGGCGCCGACAATGCCGGCCTCATCGCCCATTGCCGCCGCGTCGCCGAGGAAATCCCGCTGGTCGGTTTCTATCTGCAGCCCGCCGTCGGCGGCATGGATCTCGACGCCGAGTTCTGGCGCGCGTTCTGCTCGATCGACAATGTGGTGGCGGTCAAGGCGGCCCCCTTCAACCGCTACCGGACCATGGATATCGTGCGCGGCCTGGTGGCGGCGCGCGCCGAGGAGCGCATCACGCTCTACACCGGCAATGACGACCATATCGTGCTCGACCTCGTGACCCCCTTCGTCGCCATGCGCGACGGCGAGCCGGTCACCGTCCGCTTCCGCGGCGGTCTGCTCGGCCATTGGTCGGTCTGGACCAAGGGTGCGGTCGACCTGCTGGACCGGCTGAAACGCGCCGCGGCCGGGCCGGCGGTGAACGCCGAACTGCTGGCGCTCGATGCCCGGGTGACCGATTGCAATGCGGCCTTCTTCGATGTCGCCAACAATTTTCACGGCTGCATCGCCGGCTGTCACGAAGTGCTGCGCCGCCAGGGCCTGCTCGAAGGCATCTGGTGCCTCAACCCTGAGGAAGGCCTCAGCCCCGGTCAGTCCGAGCTGATCGACCGGGTCGCACGAGACCATGCCGATCTCGCCGACGACGCCTTCGTCGCCGCCAATCTGGAGCGCTGGCTGTCATGACATCAGCGACACTCGCGGCCGAACCGCTGATCCGGCTCAGCAATGTCAGCAAATCCTATTCGACCGGCGGCCGCCGTTTCGTCGCCGTGTCCAATGTCACCATGGACGTGCGCGAGGGCGACATGGTCGCTCTCGTCGGCCCATCCGGCTGCGGCAAGACCACGGTGCTGAAAATCCTCGCCGGCTTGCACGACGCCGACGAAGGCGAGGTCAGGATCGGCAGCGGCACCACCACCTTCACGCCCGGCCGCGACGTCGGCATGGTGTTCCAGCAGGCCCTGCTGCTGAAATGGCGGACGGTTCTGGAAAACGTCATGTTGCCGGCCGAGATCCTCGACCTGCCCTATCGCGTGAGCCAGGCCCGCGCCCGCGAGCTGATCAAGATGGTCGGGCTTTCGGGTTTCGAGGACAAATACCCCTACGAGCTGTCCGGCGGCATGCAACAGCGCGCCGCGATCGCCCGCGCGCTCATCCATGACCCGAAGCTGATCCTGATGGACGAGCCGTTCGGCGCGCTCGATGCGCTGACGCGGGAAAAGATGAATCTCGAAATGTTGCGGATCTGGCGCGAGAGCGGCAAGACCATCCTGTTCGTCACCCATTCGATCCAGGAAGCGGTGTTCCTCGGCGCACGCTGCGCGGTGCTGACCGCCGGCCCTGCCCGCATGGCCGATTATTTCGACATCGACCTGCCGGCCGACCGTGGTCTCGACATCAAGACCACCGACGCCTTCGGCCACTATGTGAAGCGGATCTACGGGCTCCTCGGTTTCGACTAGGGAAGTGCCGGCGCCCGGACCGGCTCCCGCAAACGCTCGAGCAAGGCCGCGACGTCGAGGATGCGTCGCTCGGCGAACCCGGGCGCCACCAGTTGCCGGCCGACCGGCAGTCCGTCGGCGGTCAAGCCGGCCGGCACCGATGCGGCGCCGGATCCACTCCGGTTGCGGCGCGCGGACGAACCCGCCTCCACGCCGACCGGCCGGCTTGCGTGCCGTTCAATTTTGTATACAAATACAAAAATGATCCTCGAAATCCCGCCGCGCCCCTATCTCCGGGAAGACGTCTACGACACGCTGCGCAGCCATCTGATCACACTTGCCGCCGATATCGACGCTCCCGTGCGCTTGCGGGAGGAGGAACTGGCGCGCGCGCTCGGCGTCAGCCGGACGCCGGTGCGCGAAGCGTTGCGGCGTCTCGAGCAGGACGGCTTCGTGACCTTCGAGCCGCGCCGCGGCGCCAGGCTGACGCCGACGACACTCAAAGAATTTCTCGACTGGCTCGACATCCGCGAGATGCTCGAGGGGCTCGCCGCCCGCCAGGCGGCGGTCAAGGCAAGCGACGCCGACCATCGTGACCTCGCGGCGATCTTCGCCGGTTTCGACACTGAAACCGTGGTCACCCGTGCCGATGACTACGCGCAGGCCAATGCGGCGTTCCACGCCCGGATCATCGCACTCGCCGACAATGAGCTGCTGGCCCGGACGTGGAATTCGTTCGGCCATATGAAGATGGCCGGCCTGCGCTTCATCGAGCGGTTGCAGCGCGGACCGCATTCGCTCAGCGAACATCACCAGATCATCGCCGCCATTGCCCGCCGCGACCCGGATCAGGCCGAGGCGGTCTCGCGCGCCCATGTCCGATCGCTCAGCGCCGACGCGCGATCGCAACTCACCTCGTTCCTGCCGGAGCCCTCATGAAATTCGCGACATTCTCGATGACGGACGGACCGCATCTCGGTCTCTTCGTCGATGACCATCAGCTGGTCGACCTGACCGCCGGATGGCCGGCGTCATCCCAAGCCACGACGCCCCGCGATGTCGCCGACATGGCCGCGCTCGGCGCCGACGGCCTGGCGGTCGCCAACGACATCGCCAAGGCTGCCACCACGCCACGCCTCGATTTCAAGGGGCTCGCCCTGCTGGCCCCGATCCCGCGCCCGCGGCGGAACGTCTTCTGCGTCGGCCGCAACTACAAGGACCATATCGACGAGGGATTGCGGGCCCAGGGGCTGGCGCCGAAACCTTTGCCGGAAGCGCCGGAGTTTTTCACCAAGAGCCCGGCCGCAGTGGTCGCGCACGGCGACACCGTGCCGGTTCACGCCAATGCCACCCAGCGCCTCGACTATGAGGTGGAGCTTGCGGTGATCATCGGCCGGCGCGGCGTCAACATCCAGCGCAGCCAGGCGATGGACCACGTGTTCGGCTACACCATTGCCAATGACGTGACCGGGCGCGACCTGCAGCGCCGGCACGGACAATGGTTCAAGGGCAAGAGCCTGGACCGGTCCTGCCCGCTCGGGCCGATCGTGGTGCACCACTCGGTCGTCGGCGACAGCCCGGATCTTGCGATCCGCATGCGCATCAATGGCGAGCTGCGCCAGGACAGCCGCACCAGCCGGATGATCTTCGACATCCCCGCGATCATCGAACAATTGTCGCTGGGCATGGCGCTGGAGCCCGGCGACATCATCGCCACCGGTACGCCGTCCGGCGTCGGCTACGCCATGGAGCCGCCGCGCGCGCTTGCCGTCGGCGACCGCATGGAAGCCGAGATCGACGGCTTGGGCACGCTGGCCAATGTGATCGCGGCCGACTGAACAGCCGCCCGCTCCCGGACTCGCCCAATCTCGACCGGCTAGCCCAGCCGGTCGATCAGCGCCATGGCGGCTGCCGGCGCCTTGGGCTTGAAGCCGTTGATCATATAGACGAAGACCTCGCGCGCGGCCGGCGGCTTGGCCTCCGGCTTGGCCACCACCTTCAGGTCGTCGGGCGCGCCGCCCGACGCCCAGGCGCCGGCGCGTTTCGCCCAGCTATCCAGCGCGGCCTTGCTGTAGCCGACCTCCTCCGCCTCGGAGGCGCATTGCAGGCGGGCATAAACGAAGGGCGCCGTGACATCGGCAATGCTCGGATAATCCGGGCTGTCGGCGTGGATGACACAGACGCCATAACCGCGTGCCAGGTCGATGAAGTCAGGCGCCTTGAACGAGTCGTGCCGCACCTCGACGGCGTGGCGGATGGCATGGCCGTCGACCGTCTTCGGCAGCAGTTTCAGGAAGGCTTCGAAATCCGCCGGGTCGAATTTTTTGGTCGCCATGAACTGCCAGTTGATCGGGCCGAGCTTTTCCTTGAGCTCGGTGACACCGCTGGTCAGGAAGCGCTCGATCGAAGGGCCGGCTTCGGCCAGCACCTTGCGGTTGGTGGTGAAGCGCGAACCTTTCAGCGCGAAAACGAAACCATCGGGAGTTTCCTCGCGCCAGCGGGCGAAGCTCTCCGGCTTCTGCGAACCGTAATAGGTGCCGTTGACCTCGATCGAGGTCACCTTGCTGCTGGCATATTCCAGCTCGCGCTTCTGGGCGAGGCCGGATGGATAGAAGGTTTCGCGCCAGGGCTCGAAGGTCCAGCCGCCGATGCCGACACGGACCTTGGTTTCTGTCTTGGCTGGCATGCTGCCTCCCGCTCGAATGGCTCTGACCGGATCATCCGGCAGGAAACACCAAGCCGGCAAGGGCTGCATTCCGTTTTCTGCGGGTGAGCCCCGCCATGTTATGATGGCTGGTCATCGCCGGTAAGCCGCTTTCGAAACGAGGACGGTCTCCGCTTCCAGCCGCTCACCGGTTCTCCGGAGGAGGCTCACATGACCACCTACATCATGCTGGCCAATTGGACCCAACAGGGCGTCAGCAAGGCGCGGGATTCGGCTACCCGGCTCGACGCGGCCAAAAAGGCGCTCGGCGACATGGGCGGCGAGTTCAAGGCCTTCTTCATGACCATGGGCCGCTTCGACCTCGTCGCCGTCTATGAGGCCCCCGACGACGCGGTGGCGGCGCGCTTCACGCTGCAGCTCGGCATGCTCGGCAATATCCGCACCGAGACGCTGAAGGCTTTCCCCGAGGCTGCCTATCGCGAGATCATCCGCTCGCTCGGCTAGGATCCGGGCTCGATCGGCCCCGGCGCGGATGTCACCTCAATTCCGAAGGGGCCAGGATCTTCTCGAGCCTCCTGGGCGACAGTCTGCGCGCGACGCGATCAGCACGAGGGTCGTGATCACCGGTGCGCCAACGAAAGAAAGGCGCCGCGCATCCCGAAGGACACGCGGCGCCAGGTCAGGGGAGGAAACGCATGCACTGCACCGATGCTGTCATGGCGGCCGGGGCCGGCTGCCCTCCAGGATCTGCCTGATCACCCGGATGTCGCCCTGGATGGTGGCGATGGTGTCGCGGTCGCGCTCGGTTCGGTCCTCGATGCGTTTGACCCGCTCGATGATCCTGGCGTCCTCGGCCTTCAGGTCGCGGACGTCGGCCTGCAGCCACAACCCGGCGGCGCCGACCATGCAGAGCGTCGCCAGGATCGACCAGATGTTGATCTCCGGGTTGATCCGCACCGGCCTCATCGGGCCTTGCCGAATTTCAGTGCCGGCAGGACCTCCTTCACCGTATGGCCGCCGTGGAAGACGATCAGCCAGACCGTGGTGACGGTGCCCCAGGCGCCGATCAGTTCGGTCAACGGCACCAGCGGCCTGACGCCCCAATTGCCGCCGAAGATGCCGGTCAGCCCGATCACCGACCAGCCGCCCCAGACGATCACCTGGATGGCGATGCGCATGGCCTGCCAGGCGGTGAAGCCCCGGGCGATCTCGGCGGCCTGAGCATCACTCGCCCGCTGCGCCTCGGCCTGCCAGAGCTTCACGATCTCGCCGGCGCGGGCTTCCGTCGCGGCGAGCTTGGCCGCAGCGCCCGGATCCCTGTCGATGGCCATGCCGACGGCTTCCGGCGTGGCATCCGTGCCGAGGCTTTCGGCCACCGCCTCGAGCGCCTTGCCGGCCAGCGACCCGGCGATGGCGCCGGCCGGGCCGCCAATGGCGGTGCCGATGAAGCCGCCAATGACCGGTGCGCCGGCGGCGGCGATCTTTCGCGCGATGTCGTCGAAAGCGCTCATGCCCCCGCCCCCTGTGCTGCATTGGCCCTGAAGGCCCGGGCCTGCCGGCCTTTCGACCAGGCGCGTCCGGCGAGGACAACGAAGGCCGCGCCGAAGACCAGGGCGAGGACGATGCCGGCCGCGATGGGCGAGCCATCGGCCGATGTCTCGGCTTTCGGCGCGACGGTCGTGGCCGTGCCGGCCGTGCCGGCGGTTGCCGCGCCCCCTGCCCCGGCGGCCGCCCGGGTGGCCGCGCGCTTCGCCTGCGTCGCGCGGGTGGTGATCTCGTTGACCGCCGCGCTCGCCGGCTGGCCTGATAGCGCCGCCTTGGCGCGGATCAGCCTGGCCTCACGATCGGCCAGGCCGTTGAAACCGCCATTGATCCGCCGGGTGATGCAGCGCAGGTCGTCGCGGTCGGCATGGGCGCTCAAAGCCCGGTCGTTCCAATAGGCCAGCGCGGTCGCCGTCGAATTGGCCGGCAGCGCCGCCGCCTCCGGCAAGCCCTCCAGGTTGACGCCGATCCT
The DNA here is from genome assembly GCF_005144885.1 of Phreatobacter stygius. Classification (NCBI taxonomy): domain Bacteria; kingdom Pseudomonadati; phylum Pseudomonadota; class Alphaproteobacteria; order Hyphomicrobiales; family Phreatobacteraceae; genus Phreatobacter; species Phreatobacter stygius. The sequence continues at coordinate 4,973,517 of NZ_CP039690.1, read as the reverse complement.
GGCGCCGAAGCTGCGGTAATTCGCCCGGCCGGTGAGCTGGAAGATGCCGCGGCCACGATAGCGCGCGCCGTCGCCGGCCTGGACATTGCCGAGGTCGCGCCGGCCGTCATAACGCCGGAAATAGGCCGCGTCGCCATATTCGACCAGGGTGCGGAAACCGTCGGTCTCATGGGCCGCCTGAGCCAGGAAATGGGCGGCGCGCGCCGGCGACGTGATGCCGCCGGCGGGAAAGCCGGCGGTCAAAGCCGGCGCCAGGTTGAGGATGATCTCGGAGCGCGCACCGGGCGCGATCCGGCGCAACGTCGCGGCGGTCACCGTGATCGTCATGTGTCATTCTCGCGATTGTCGATTTGTCGGGACGTGTCGACCGTGAAGACCAGCAGCGCGACCAACACGAAAAGCCCCGCCGCGGTCACGGCAAGGTCAGGAATGTCAGGCATGGGAGGAGTGGGTCAGGTCAGGGGTTGGAGGCGCGTCGATCGGGCCCCGCCCATGAGCCGGACGGCGGAATCGCCGACGGACATCGCCGCCTGTTTGCTCCGAAGCACCGGCACCTGCAAACACAGGCGTCGATGCCCAGACGAACGTGGCCGAGGCAAGATCCGAATTTTCAGGGCGCTAGATCATCAAGTCCACCTTGCGCCGCTCGACGCAAGAACTCCGACGATCCATTTCTTGCATTAAGCGCGACTCGTGCCGCCCTGTCAAGAAAAATAGGACTATTTTCTCGAACCGCGAAAGCCAGAAGTCACGCCGGCAGGCCCCGCCCTCCCACGCGGGCCAGACATGCGGCGCGCGCGGCACCGCAAGCAAACATCCGCAGAAGCGTGGCGATCACCGCAATGCTCGCGATGACGCCCCGGGCCAGCTCGGCAAGCTGGAACCAGACCTCACGGCTTGTCCGACCAGACCGCCAGTTCGTAACCGTCCGGGTCCTGGAAGTGGAAGCGCCGGCCACCGGGAAAGCTGAAAACCGGCTTGACGATCGGCGCATCGAGCGCTTCCAGGCGGGCTTGTGTTTCGGCGAGGTCGTCGGCGTAGAGGATGACCAGCGGACCACCGGGCCGGACCGGCCCGCCCGTCGTCAGCCCACCGGTCAGCCTGCCATCGGTGAATTCGCAATAGGTCGGGCCGTAATCGGTAAAGCTCCAGCCGAAGGCCGCGCCGTAGAAGGCACGCGAGCGGGCAATGTCGCTGACGTTGAATTCGATATTGTCGATGCGTCGGTCGTGGCCTGACTGCGCCATGGTCTTGTCTTCCTCGTGATTGATCAAGCGGCCGTTTCCATGAGCGCCTTGAGGCTGTTCAGGTCGCGCGTCACGGCCTCGGCGTCGCGGGCGAGATCAGCCGGGCTCATGCCGGGTTGGCGGAACAGGGTGAAGATGACCTCCGCGCCGCCGCCGTTTTGAACGACCCGCAGCGGCACGGCCACGTCGACGCCAGACCTCAAGGTGACGACATGGTCGAGCACGCCAAAATGGTTGCGCGGGGCAAAGCGGATGGTCACCGGGCCCCCTGGCCCGTCGGCGGTCCAGACCTCGCCGGCCCGCGCGAAATTGCGCCCGAGGCCGGCGGCCCAGCGCGGCATGTTGGCGGGCTCGGCGGCGAAGTCATAGACGGCGCGCCAGTCGCGCGCGATCGACACATGGATGATCCGGGTCTCGAGGGTCTGGATCGCTTGGGTTGCAGCTTGCTGGTTCGGCATCGTCAGCCTCCATCGGTTGCCGCGCTCTTGCCACGGCCCAGCCTCCCTCGTCTTGAACGAAACGGCCAGTCAGCCCTCCAGTTGTTTCAGCACCGCCACCGGCGTGAGGCCCGACAGGCTCCTCACCTCGCGGCCGAGATGGGCCTGATCGGAATAACCCGCCGCGGCGCCCAGCGTCGCGAGACCGGTCTCCGGCATTTGCCGCGCAAGCCTCAGGAAACGCTGGAACCTGAGGATGCGCTCGAGCGTTTTCGGGCCGTAACCAAAGGCCTCCCGGCTGCGCCGGCGCAGCGTCCGCTCGCTGATGTCGAGCCGATCGCGCAGAGCCTCGAGCGAGGCTGGCCCCCGGCTGAGCCGGTCGAAGACAAAAGCCATGTCGCGGGCGGGCGCTTCGATCGCCGGCGCAAGCGTCGCAAGGCCCGATTGCAGGGCGGTCAGCCGCCGTTCGACCGTCTCGGCGTCGCCGACCCGATTGGTCAGATCGCGCGCCCGGCCGCCCCAGAGATCGGTGAGAGCGACCTGGCGACCGACCAGTTCGGACATCGGCAGCCCGAGCCAACGGGCCGCCGCGCCGGGCGCGAAGCGCATGCCCACGATGCCGGCGCCCGGCGGTGGTTCCGGCAGCGCCACCTCGATGTCGGGGCCGGCGACATGCAGGCGGCCGGCGAGCCAGACGATATCGACACAACCGTCCGGCACGATCGCCATCGGACCGCAATGATCGGGCGCGACCTGATGGCTCCAGGCGCAGAGGAAATGGTCCTTGAGCGGCAAGGCGGGCAGCGCCTCGCGATAAGCGCCGGCCGCGCCGGCCAGGACAGCCTCGTCCTTGTCTCGCATCGCTCGCGCCTCTCGCCTCTCGGGCAGCGGGATCGGAGCGCCACGGTTATGCCTTTGCAGGCAGCCTGTCTGCGTCGACGTTACCTTGCCATGGGCCGGCGCGCGTGCTGGCAGCAATTCCCGGACATGAGTGCCAAACATCTGAAATCTTTCGTGAAAACCGTATTTTTGCCTTGCACGAAGCGTAATGTTGCGCTGCGATCAACTGGTCATCCGGCAAAGGAGATTCCAGCATGGCATCGCATGAATTTGCCAGGCAGATCGAAGGCTATGGCTTGACCACGGCGGACATCCTCTATCGCCTGCCGGATCATCCCTCGATCCTGCAGGAATATGTCTGGCAGGACTATGATCTGGCGCCGCGCTTTCCCGAGCTGAAGAAGTTCCTGGCCTTCTGGGAAGCCAAGCTGGAGGGGCGGCTCTACCGGGTGACGGTGGCGCACAAGGCGCTGATCGGCCCCGCCGAGATCAAGACGGTCGACGCCGAATTCCGCCTGCATTGAGGTTCGCAGGCGCAGCACCTCGACGACCGCGCCGCGCGCCGACGCGGCTCCCCCGCCACGCCCGATAGAGATCGGTTTGCCGGGCCGCCTTGCCCGGCCTTGACAGCTGCCCAGACTCGTAACTATCTAAGTTACATGAAACGCGACAAACCACCATCGACCGCCCTGCCCGCCGAAAGGCGCGGCCGCCCGATCGAGCAGGCGGTCGACCGCATGATCGGCGACGCCTTGCGCGAAACCGCCGCCCTGATTGCCGCGCGATTCGGGCGCATCACGCTCGCCGGCCTCGCCACCGATTTCCGTCGGCGTTTCGCCGCGCACCACCCAGGACAACACAGATGAACCATGCCTTGCCCTATGATGCGGTCATCGTCGGCGGCAGCTTTGCCGGCCTGTCGGCCGCCATGCAGCTCGCCCGGGCGCGCCGCCCGGTGCTGGTGATCGACGCGGGCCAGCCGCGCAACCGCTTCGCCAGCCACTCCCACGGCGTGCTGGCGCTCGACGGACGCGCCGGCGGCGACATCCTCGATGAAACCCGCACCCAGCTCGCGCGCTATCCGACCGTCAGCCTGCTGACCGGCGAGGTCGCGCAAATCGAGGCGTGGGACGGCGGCTTCCGGGTGGAGACGTCGGACGGTCAACGGGCCGAAGGCCGGCGCCTCGTACTCGCCACCGGCATCACCGATATTCTGCCGGATGTTCCAGGCCTCACGCCGCGCTGGGGCAAGACCGTGCTGCATTGCCCCTATTGCCATGGCTATGAGGTCGGCGGCGGCCCGATCGGCGTGCTTGCCGCCGCCGGCCCGCTGTCGGTCCATCAGGCCTCGCTGATCGCCGACTGGGGCGAGGTCACGCTGTTTGCCAACGGCGTCGATTTCGACCAAGCGGCCCGCACCGTGCTGGCAAGACGCTCCGTCGCGATCGAACCGGTGCCGGTCGTGGCCATCGAAGGGGCTGCCCCCGTCATCGACGGCATCCGCCTCGGCGATGGCCGGCTCGTCGCGGTGAAGGCCCTGTTCGTCGCGGCGCCCAACCGGATGGCGAGCGGGCTTGCGGCGGCGCTCGGCTGCGCCTTCGACCAGACACCGCTCGGCGCGATCATCCGCACCGACAGCAGCAAGCTCACCACCGTTCCCGGCGTCTATGCCGCCGGCGACGCGGCGCGGGCCATGGCCAATATCACATTCGCCGCGGCCGACGGGGTCCAGGCCGGTCTCGGCCTGCACCACCAGCTGATCGCGGAAGAGGTGGCGGCCTGAGACCGCCGACCGCCGTCAATAGAGATTGGTCGTATAGGCGACCGCCAGGCTCTGGTTGGTCTTGTCCGCGTCGATGCCCTTCACCTGGTCGGCAATGATGGTGCCGAGCAGCGGGAAGTCGTCGCGGCCGATCTTCTTGGCCGGGTTCCACAGGTCGGCGCGCAGCAGCGACCGGCCACAGTGGAAATAGACCTGGTCGATGGTCACTTCCATCGCCGAGCTCGGCACGATCGTGCCCTTGATCGCCATCGGCTCGAGCCGCGCCGGATCGGTGACGATGCGTGCCCGGCCATTGACGCGCAGCGTCTCGTTGAGGCCCGGCACGAAGAACAGCAGGCCGACCTCGGGCTTGGCCAGCACGTTCTGCAGCGTGTCGAGCAGATTGTTGCCGCGCCGGTCGGGCACCAGCAAAGTGGTGTCATCGACGACATGGACGAAGCCCGGCGCGTCGCCGCGCGGCGAACAGTCGGTGCCCTTGTCGCTGCTCGAGGCGACGGTCAAAAACGGCGACAGCGCGATGAAGCGGCGAGCGTGATTGTCCAGCCTGGGCATCACCTTCTTCAGCACGAGCTCGCCCGGCTCGGCATAAGATTGCCTGAGCTCCGTGGTGTCCTTGATCTCGGTCATGATCGTCCGTTCCGGCTACAATTCCTGGCTGCGAGGCCGCCTGCACGACGGCCGCTGCGCCGGCCGATAGCACGGCCAGTCTAGGATGACCGCCGCTTCAGGGCCAAGAACTGTCGCGCAACGGCCATACCAGGCCTCCGACCTCGCGCTCAGGCCGTAGCGCCGGCAAGATCCCGCAGCACCTCGCCGAAACCGGTGCGACAGACGAAGCCGAGCCGGCGGGCAGCGCGCGAGGCATCATAGACACGGTCGACGGACTGGAACATGGTCCAGCCGCGGCGGGCGTAAAGCCTTGGATAGTCCGGAAAATAGTGCGCCACGACCGCCGGCGCATCTGACATCAATGCGGCGCAGTCGGCCGGCCGGAACGGCGTTGGTGCGGAAATGATGAACAGGTCGAAGCCAAGCTCGGGCGCGCGCTCCAGCGCCTTCACATGGGCCTCCGCGGCATCGGCGACGGTCAGCCGGCGGAACAACAATTCGTTCGCCTTGGTGTTCTCGTCCGACTGGCTGATGGCATGCGCCATGTCGTCGGCCTCGGGAAAGAACCGCGCGGTGCGCAGCACCACCACGGCGAGGCCGAAGGCGTCATGGTAGAAGCGGCACAGTTTTTCCGCGGCGAACTTGGTCGCGCCGTAGATGTTGCGCGGTTCGGGCGCCACCTCTTCGGTGAGCCAGGCAGCCCGGCTGGCGCCGCCTGCCCGGCCGGCGCGGATCGCCGACGAGATCATCAGCGAGGTGGTCGAGGTGAAGACGAAACGCTGGATGCCTTGCTCAACCGCCTCGTCCAGCAGGTTGAAAGTGCCCTGGACGTTGACGGCCATGAAATCGGCCCGCGAATGGCTGGCGATGTCGGGCTTGTGCAGGCCGCCGGCATGGATGATCGCTTCGAACCGGCCGTCCCGCAGGACCGAGCGGACCGTCTCCCGGTCGGCGACCGAGCCGGGGATCGTGGTGTGCTCGGAGGCGACCGGATCGAGCCCGGTCACCTGATGGCCGAGAGCCTTCAGCCGCGGCGCCAAGGACTGGCCGAGCCAGCCGGACGACCCGGTCAAGAGAATGCGCATGCCCGCCTCAATCCAAATCCAATGCCGGCATTGTGGCCATGGCGGATGGCCAGGGCGACGTATAAATGATGCGTGCGGGCGACGCGGCCCGCTGCCGGAGCCTTGACCATGATGGATCGAGTGACATCCGCCGATGCGCCGGAGCCACGGCCGGCAGCGCGCCTCGGACCCGCCTTGAAAACCTGGCGGCTGCTGCTGCGCATCAAGCAGAGCCATGCGGCCGAACTGATCGGCGTGTCGCAGGCGACCGTCTCACGCTGGGAAAGCGCCGGCCAGGAGCCCACCGGCGCCCAGGCCGAGCGGCTGGGCGCCTTGATGGCAGCCCGGCTCGACAGCGCCTCGGACCGGGCGCTCGCCGCGCTGGTCAGGCATTCGGAGAGCGAGGTCCATCTGATCTGCGACGCCAGCCACCGGCTACTGGCCGCCTCGCCCGCACGCACGCAGGGCTGGCGGATCACGGCGGCCGAGCTCACCGGCACATCGCTCTGGCGCTATGCCAGCGCCGAGATCGTCCAAGCGGAGGCGCGGCTCGGCGAAGCCGGCTGGTTCGAACCGCTGGCGCCGGCTATCGAACTGGCCACCGGGCCGAATGCCTCGGATGCCGTGCCGATCCGGCCGGGGCGGGTACGTTGGACCCGCATGCGCCTGTCGGACGGCTCCTTCGCCAGGCTCGTCCAGGCGGTCGCCGCCTGAGGACGCACCCTGGCGGATCACCCTGGCGGACCTTGGCCCGCAGGTGCGACAATGATTGTCCGGGCCAAGCCCGGATCTCGAGGGGAGATCGTTCCATGGCCCACGTGCATGCCCATATCGGCAAGGAACAATATGCCGTCGCGATCGAGGCGCGCGGCCACCGCCTCGTCTCCGACGAGCCGGAAGCGTTGTGCGGCGGCGATAAGGGGCCGGCCCCTTTCGACCTGCTGCTGTCGTCGCTCGGCGCCTGCACCGCCATCACGTTGAAAATGTATGCCGAGCGCAAGCAATGGCCGCTCGACGGCCTTGGCGTCGAGCTGCGTTACATCAAGACGGTCGAGGCGGTTCATATCGAGCGGGTGCTGACGCCGGAAGGCGATCTCGACGCCGAGCAGCGCTCGCGCCTGGCCGAGATCGCCGAGAAGACGCCGGTGACGCTCGCCCTGAAGCCCGGCATCGAGATCAGAACCGAGATGCGCTGACAGCCTGGGGAGACCCCACCCGGCGACCGGCGCTCAGGCCAATGACAGGCCCTTGGGGATCAGGCCATGGTCGCGTGCCTGGCGCTCCAGCCCTTCGCGGAAATCCGGATGGGCAATGGAAATCAGCGCCTTGGCGCGTTCGGCGACCGATTTGCCCTTCAGATTGACCATGCCGTATTCGGTGACGACATACATGGTGTCGGTGCGCGGCGTGGTCACCACATTGCCGGATGTCAGGTTGAGCACGATGCGGCTGCGGCGGTCGCCGCGCTTGTCATAGGTCGAGGACAGGCAAAGGAACGACTTGCCACCATGCGAAGCATAGGCGCCGCGGACGAATTGCAACTGGCCGCCGGTGCCGCTGAGATGGCGGTGTCCATCGGACTCGGACGCCGCCTGGCCCTGCAGGTCGATCTGCGTGGTGTTGTTGATCGAGACGGTACGCTCGTTCTGCATGATGTTGTGCGGCAGGTTGGTGTAGTCGACCGGATAGCACAGGGCGTCAGGATTGCGGTTGATCGCCTCATATTGCCGGCGGGATCCGGCGGCGAAGGTGAACACCATCCGGCCACGGTCGAGGCTCTTGTGCGCCCCGGTGACGAGGCCGGCGTCATAGAGCTCGATGATCCCGTCGGTCATCATTTCGGTATGGATGCCGAGGTCGCGCACGCCGCTGTCCTTCAGCGTCGTGCAAACCGCGTTGGGCATGCCGCCAATGCCGATCTGCAGGCAGGAGCCGTCGGCGATCTCTGCGACGATGCGGGCCGCGACCATCCGGTCGACCTCGGTCGGCGCGGGATTGCCGATCTCCGGGATGGCTTCGCCGTCGCCATCGATGATGTGGTCGACCTCGCTGACATGCACGCCGTTGTCCGGCCCGAAGCAATAAGGCATGGCCTCGCAGACTTCGACGATCACCCGTTTCGCCCGCTCGACCACCGCGCGCTGATAGGTCGCCGCGCCGCCGAAATTGAACATGCCGTCGGCGTCCATCGGGCAGGTCTTCAAGACCACGATATCGACCGGATCGATGAAGCGGCGGTAATAGTCCGGCGCCTCGCCGAAATTCATCGGAATGTAATTGCACCGCCCGGCATCGTGGCGGCGGCGGTCATAGGCCGAGAAGTGCCAGCTGAACCAGTGGAAATGCCCGCCATCCGGGTCGCAATCATGGGTTGGACGCGGCTTCATGGTCAGGCTCGAGCGGATCTTGACGTCGCTGAGCTCGTCACGACGCTCGGCCAGCGCCCGGTCGAACATATCGGGCTGGCCCATGCCGAAGCCGTAGTCGAGCCACATGCCCGATCTGACCAGGGCAGCTGCCTCGGCTGCCGAGATCCTGGTCGCCTGCTTCGCCAAAACCGTCGTCGTCATGCCGTCTCGTCTCCTGTGGAGCCAGGCGACGTCTTCCGCCCGGTCTCGCCTTGCCATGACGCCGGATCTTTCGTCCGGCTTGCTGTTGCTGCCCGCAATTGCCACCGCCAAGCCGCGGTGCCATCACACCCGGGGTTTTTGGGGCGGCTATCGGTAACGCAAGAGCAGCGCTGCGTCTTCAGCAAAAATGTCGCGACGCAGGCATGGCGGTCCAGACGACAAGAACCGGCTTCAGTCGAACAGATGGGCCACGACATTGCGGGCCGACGTCACCGACTGGACAACCTTGTCCTCGAACGGCAGTTGCGGCAGCGGCAGGCCGAAGAGCTGACGGCGCGGCGCCTCGACCGCGGCTGCCGGCAGCGGCGTCATCATCGAGGCGAGTTCGAGCGGCGCGGCGGGCCGTGACGGTGGCAGCGACGTCGGGACAGTGGCTGCCACGGGCGCGGAGGCCGGTGCCGCCTGGGCGGTGGTGCGGCGGACCTCGCAGCGCTGGCCACAGGCCCGTGCCGCAGGCACGGGCGCGGCTGCCATCGCTGCCGGCGCGTCGGCGACGGCATTCACCGGGCGGACCGAAGCCTGCGGAGGCTCGAGCGGTATCTTGCCCTCATTCGCCAAGGACGGCGCAATCGGTTGGACAAAGGCCGCGTCGAGGTCGGTGGCGGATGGCGCCAGCGGCGCCAGCGCGATCCGCACCGGCGTCATCGTCAGGCCGAAACGCGGCAGCAGTTGCGGCACGACGACCGCGGCGCAGACGGTCGCCGCGACCGAAATGGCCAGCTGGGCGGCGAACTTGCCGCCGCTCGCCATGACGGCGGCCAGCGCGCGGTGAAGAAGGTTTGCCATGACGGCTCCATGAAGGTCTGTCGTGCTCCTAACAAACAAGGGTTTGGGGCGGCATTGCGGTGCCTTTGGCACCGGGAACGGCCCGTTTTTTGTCCGATTGTTTCGCACAAGCGCCGGTCGAGTTCCGACGTTCCGGCGTCGCGGGCGCCGGCCGTCAGCCGAGGTCCGGCTTGATGCTCGGATAATTTGCCGCCGACCCGGTAATGTGACGACGCACCGCTTCGACCAGCGCTTCGACGTCGCCCGCCTCGAGCGCCGCGACAATGGCCCGGTGGTCGGCGGCGCTCTTCTCCAGCGCCGCATGGGATGGCCAGAGCGCAATTGGCCAGCGGATCGACCGGTTGCGCATTTCAGTGGTCAATTCGGCCAGCGAACGGTTCGGCGCATGGCCATAGATGGCATCGTGGAAAGCGGCATTGGTATGGGCCTGATCGACCCGGCTGCCATGGGCGATGGCGGTCTCGAAGGCCTGCTGCAGCGTCCTGATGCGCGCCAGCTCGGCCGGGCCGATATGGGGCAGCGCCTGGCGCGCCGCCTCGACCTCGACCAGGATGCGGATCGCCAGCACCTCGCGAATGGCGACCATGTCGGGCACGGCGATCCTGTAGCCACGATTGACGACATGCTCGACCGTGCCGCGCACGGCCAGCTCGCTCAAGGCGCTGCGGACGTCGAAACGTTTGGCGCCGAAGCGCTCCTCCAGGTCGATCTGACGCAGCCATTCGCCCGGACGATAGGCACCGTCACGGATCGCTGCCGCCATCTCCGCCGCCAGGTGGCGCTTCTGCTCCGGCCTGCCCGCCGTCATGGATCCCCTCGCAATCGTCAGCGGCCCTGCGCCCATCTGCCAGCGATTCTTGGCGCTTGACACTCCAAAATGCGGCGCCCAAATTGGCGCCAATATAAGCGCAAAAGATCAAGAGCGCGAGTCTCGGAGGAAATGCAGACATGTCGACGATCGATCGCAGAGAGGTTCTGGCGCTGTCCCTGGTCGGCGCGCTCGGCATTCCCGCCGCGCGTGCTCAAGGCTTGCCGGCCGGCTATCCCGACAGCTACCGCGACACCATCGCCCAGGCCGAACGCGAAGGCAGCCTGCTGATCTATTCGATCATGTCGCCGGAGAACTGGCGGCCGGTGATCGAGAGCTTCAACAGGCTCTATCCGAAGATCAAGGTCGAGACCCTCGACCTGCCGGCCTCGCGCGAGAGCTTCGAGCGTTATCTGGCCGAACGCAGCACCAACAGCCGCAGCGCCGACCTGATCGCAACCGCCGATCCGGGCGGCTGGATCGACTTCCAGGCCCGCGGCGAGATTCTCGACTATGTCTCGCCGGAGGCCAAGGCCTGGCCGGACTGGTCGAAACCCTTCCCCGGCCTCTACACGGTGTCATCGGACCCGATGGCCTTCATCTGGAACAACACGCTGGTGCCGGAGGGCAAACGCCCGAAGAGCTTCGCCGAACTCGTCGCGCTCACCACTGCCAACGAGCGGGCCTGGCGCAACAAGATCACCAGCTATGGCGCGCATCAGGTGACCTTCGGCTACGGCATCAACTATGCCTTCGTGAAGAAGCACGGCGAGAAGGCCTGGGCCTGGTTCGCCGAACTCGCCAAGCTGCAGCCGCGGTTCGAGCGCTCGGGCGGGCCGATGACCGAAAAGGTCACCGCCGGCGAATATGCCACCGGCTGGTTCGTCTCGGCGATCACCTTCTGGCCGCGCCTCGCCGACCCGGCGCGCGCCCGCATTCTCGGCTGGAGCTTCATCGCCGACGGCCAGCCCATGGTGCTGCGTGGGGTGGCGATCCCCAAGGGCTCGAAGAACCTCAATGCCGCCAAGCTGATGCTCGACTTCATCATCTCGGAAGAGGGCCAGCGCGCCTTCGGCCGCGGCGGCCTGACCCCGGCACGCCCAGGCGTCAAGCCCGGCGACGGCATCCGCCACACCTATTCCTCGATCGCCGAGATCGTCGGCGAACAGAACATGATCTATGTCGGCTACGACGCCGATGCCCTGAAGGACTACGACGCGTTCCTGGCGCGTTGGAAACAAACCTTCAACATCCGGTGACGGCGTGACCCTTGCGCCTCACGCCTCGCCGGCGGCCCTGCCGGACGGACGGACCGACGCCCTGCCGCGGCCGCGGGCCGGCCGCGACACGGCGATCCAGTACGGCCTGGCCCTGCTGACCGTCGTCCTGGTGGCGGCACCGCTGGTGCCGGTGCTCTACCAGTCGGTGCTCGACCGCGCGCTCTATGACACCGGCCAGTCGTTCACGCTGGCCAATTTCGGCCGGTTGTTTCGCGCCGAGGGTTTCGGCCTGGTGATCTGGAACACCTTCGTCTTCGCCGGTCTCACCACGCTGATCTCGCAGACATTGGGCACGCTGGCGGCCGTGCTGTTCGGCCGGACCGACATGCCCGGCGCCCGGGTGTTCGGCGAATTGTTCCTCTGGCCGATCTATCTCTCGGCACTGGTCCTGTCATTCGGCTGGTACACGGTCTACGGGCCGGCCGGCTATCTGACGCTCATTGCCCAGGACTGGCTCGGCGGCGCGCCCTGGGATCTCTATTCCCTGCCCGGCATGGCCATGATCGCAGGCGTCTCCCAGGCCCCGGTCGCCTATATCTATTGCATGTCGTCGGCGACCATCACCGACCCCTCGCTCGAAGAGGCAGCGCGGGTGGCCGGCGCCGGCACGTTCCGCACCCTGCGGCGGATCACCCTGCCGCTCCTGATGCCGGCGATCGCCTATAGCGCGGTGCTGAACTTCACCGTCGGGCTCGAGCTCCTGGCCATTCCGCTGGTCTTCGGCGATCCCGCCGGCATCACCGTGCTGACCACCTTCCTCTACAACAATGGCGTCGCCTCGGCGCGGCCCGACCATGGCCTGGTGGCGACCGCCGCCGTGCTGATGCTCGCGGTCGTCTGCGTCCTGGTCTGGCTGCAGGGCCGGCTGCTCGGCAATACCCGCCGTTTCGTCACGCTCGGCGGCAAGGCGACGCGGCCGCGGCCGTTCCGGCTCGACCGGCTGCGCTGGCCGCTGTTCGCGGTGTCCGCGCTCTATATCGCGGCAACCGTGGTGGCGCCGATCGGCGCGCTGCTGTTGCGCGCCTTCACCAGCCTGCTGTCGCCGATGGTGCCGCTCGCCGAGGTGCTGACGACGGCCAATTTCACCAACATGGCCGAATACCCGGTCTACCCGCGTTCGATCTGGAACTCGTTCCTGATCAGCGCGCTCGGCGGCGTCATCGCCACCGCGCTGATCGCGCTGATCGCGGTCATCGTGCTGCGCTCGGAGTTCCGCTGGCGCGGCGCGCTGCATTATGTCGCGCTGTTTCCGCGCGCCGTGCCGGGCGTCGTCGCCGGCATCGGCTTCTTCTACGCCTTCGCGCTGGTGCCGGGGCTCGGCGGCCTGCGCAATACCATCTGGATCCTGATCATCGCCTTCACCATGCATTACATTCCGGTGGGGCTTGGCGCGGTCGCGCCCATGCTGATGCAAATGAGCCCGGATCTCGACCGTGCCGCCCGCGTCCAGGGCGCCGATTGGTGGACCGCCAGCCGGCGCATCGTGCTGCCCTTGATGCGGCCGGCGCTGGTCGCCTGTTTCACCATCCTCTTCATCACCTTCTTCAAGGAATACACCACGGCGATCTTCCTGTTCGCGCCGGGCAGCGAGGTGATCGGCACCACGCTGTTGCAGGCCTGGACGCAAGGCGAGGTTGGTCTGGTGTCGGCGCTGGCGACCATCCAGGTCCTGGTCATCGGCACCTGCGTCACCCTGGCGCGCGCGGTGTTCGGAGTGAGGCTCCATGGCTGAACTGACGATCGAAAACCTCGACAAGCATTTCGGCGCGATCCGGGCCGTCGACGACATCAACCTGACCGTCGCGGACGGCGAGTTCGTCACCCTGCTCGGGCCCTCGGGCTGCGGAAAATCGACAACGCTCGGCGCCATCGCCGGTCTGGAACAGCCGACCGGCGGCCGCATCACGGTGGGCAAGACGGTCTATTTCGACGGCGCCCGCGGCATTTTCCTGGCGCCCGAGGCGCGCAATTGCGGCCTTGTGTTCCAGAGCTACGCGCTCTGGCCGCACATGACCGTCCACGACAATGTCGTGTTCCCGCTGACCCTGCGCCAAGTCTCGCGTTCCGAACGCAAACGGCGGGTCGAAGAGGCACTCGCGCTCGTCGAGATGGAGCGGTTTCAGGCCCGCTATCCGCACGAGCTGTCGGGCGGCCAGCAGCAACGCGTGGCGCTTGCCCGCACGCTGGTCTATCGGCCGGAAATCCTGCTGCTCGACGAACCCTTGTCCAATCTCGACGCCAAGCTGCGCGACCGGGCCCGCACCTGGCTGGCCGAACTGCGTACCCGGCTCGGGCTGACCACCATCTATGTCACCCATGACCAGGTCGAGGCGCTGGCGCTGTCCGACCGCATCGTGGTGATGAATGGTGGCCGCATCGCCCAGATCGGCACGCCGCAGGAGATCTATCAAAAGCCGGCCGACGGCTTCGTCGCCGACTTCATCGGCACCACCAATTTCCTCGCCGGCGAAGTGGCTGAAGCCCCCGGGGCCGGCGGCGAAACCACGGTGACGCTGCCCGGCGGCCAGCGCATCGCCATTGCGACCGAGCGGCGGCCGGTCAAGGGCGACAAGGTCACCCTCGCTTTCCGGCCGGAACAGATGCGCGTCGTGCCCGAAGGTCCGGCCGAGCCCGGCGGCTCGGTGATCCGGGCCCGCGTCACCAGCCATGCCTATGTCGGCGGGCGCTGGCAGATCGGCCTCGATCTCGGCGGCAGCCCGCTGCGCATCGAAACATCGGAGGCGACCTCGGCCGCCGAACTGAGCCTCTGGCTGCCGGTCGCCGGCGGCATTCTTTTTCCAGGACAAACGCATGCCAAATCCCTCTGAAAGGGCCGCGTCAGGCCTGCCGCAAGCCGATTACACGCCCGGTGCGCGCGGCCCGCTGACCGGCCTGCGTGTCGTCGACCTGTCGCGGCTGGTCGCAGGCAATCTCCTGACCCAGCACCTCGCCGATTTCGGCGCCGACGTGGTCAAGGTCGAACCGCGCGAGGGCGACACCTTGCGCGGCTGGCGCATCAACGATGTCGAGACCACCTGGAAGATCCATTCGCGCAACAAGCGCAGCCTCTGTGTCGAGTTTCGTCACGACGAGGCGGTGCCGCTGATCCGCCGGCTGGTGCCGGGCGCGGCCATGCTGATCGAAAGCTTCCGACCGGGCACGCTCGAACAGATGGGCCTGGCGCCGGAGGAGCTTCTGAAGCTCGAACCGAAACTGGTGATCGTGCGCATTTCCGGCTGGGGCCAGACCGGGCCCTATCACCGCCGGCCGGGCTTCGGCACCCTGGTCGAGGGGTTTTCCGGCTTTGCCGAAATGAACGGTTTTGCCGATCGCGAGCCGGTGCTGCCGCCGATGTATCTCGCCGATGCGCTATCCGGCCTCACCGGCGCCTTCGCCGCCATGGCGGCGCTGCGCGAGGTCGAGGTCAATGGCGGGCGCGGCCAGGTGATCGACCTGCCGCTGCTCGACCCGATCTTCAATTCGCTCGGGCCGCAGGCCGCCAATTACCGGCTCACCGGCAAGATCAAGCCGCGCAGCGGCAGCCGCTCCAGCGGGTCCGTGCCGCGCAATGTCTATCGCGCCGGCGACGGCGGCTGGGTCTGTCTCTCCGCCTCGACCCAGGGCATGGCCATGCGCGTGCTGCGCTCGATCGGCAGACCGGAGCTCTGCGAGGATCCGCGCTTCAAGACCAACGAGCAGCGGCTGGTCCATGTCGAGGAGCTCGACCGGATCATTGGCGAATTCGTCGGCGCCCGCACGGTCGACGAGAACGTCGCCTTCTTCGAGGCCGAGGAGGTGACCATAGGCCCGGTCAACGACATCGCCCGCTTCATGCAGGATCGTCACGTCCAGGCGCGCGCGCTGCTCGCCGACTATCCGGACGAAGACATGGGCAGCTTCCCGATGCATGCGGTGCCGGCACGGCTCTCGGCGACACCCGGCAGCATCCGCACGGCGGCGCCGAGGCTCGGCCAGCACACCCGCGACATCCTGAAAGAGGCCGGGCTCAGCCCGGCCGAGATCGAGGCGGCGCTCACCTCAGGGCTCGCCAGGGAGAAGAAAGCATGATCACGACAGGCAAGTTCCCGGTCTGGCGCTCGGCGCTGTTCGTACCGGCCAATGTCGAACGTTTCGTCGCCAAGGCGACCGAACGCGGCGCCGACGCGCTGATCATCGACCTCGAAGACAGCATTCCACTGGCGCAGAAGGAGGCCGCGCGGGGGCTGGTGCCGGGCATTGTCCAGCGCTTCCGGGCCCAGGGCCGTTCGGACGTCATGGTGCGCATCAACCAACCGCTCGAGCTCGCGGTGCGCGACCTCGAGGCCGCCGTCATCGCCGGTGTCGACGCCATCAAGATCACCAAGGTCGAGGGCCCGGAGCACCTCAGACTGCTCGACGAGATGGTCACCCGGCTCGAACAGGCCCGTGGTCTCCCCGTCGGCAAGATCTGGTTCATCGGCCTGATCGAGGCGCCAGGCCCCCTGGCCCGGGCCCATGAGATCGCCCGCTCGACACCACGGCTCGCCGGCATCTCGCTCGGTGCCGAGGACTATGCCACCGCCATCGGCGCCAAGCCGTCAGAGGAGACCATGCTGATGCCCAAACAGCAGATCGTGCAGGCCGCAACCGCCGCCGGCATCCTGCCGCTCGGGACCATCGGTTCGGTCGCCGATTTCGCCGACATCGAAGGCTATGCGCGGATCGTCCGCCGCTCCGCCGATTTCGGCTTTGTCGGCTCGGCCTGCATCCACCCGTCCCTGGTGCCGATCCTCAATGCCGGCTTCAGCCCGTCGGCCAGGGAGATCGCCGAGGCCGAGCGCATCGTGACACTCGACCGGCAAGCGGCGGCGGAAGGCCGCGGCTCCTTTGCCATCGACGGCAAGATGATCGACATCCCGATCGTGCAACGGGCGGAGGCCCTGCTCACGCGCGCCAGGGCGGTCGCCGCAAGAGCCGCGTGAAACGGGAGACATCGCGCGCCCGATCACGCCGGTGTGACGCCGAGGCGGCCCGCGCACGGGAATAAATCGACCCGCCCCCCGGTCTTCACCTCGTGCGCCACCCAATGGCGCCGGGGGAGAGCCAGATGACCGAGCCTGATGACGGCGACGGCGCGACGCGCCGCCACGCACTGGAATGCATGATCTGGGCGGGGACCGGCATTGTCTGGACGGTGGCGGGCGGGGTGCCGACATCGCTCGGCCTGCTCGACCGCGCCGAAGCGGCGGAGGCGGTCAAGACCGGCTTCACCTTCCTGCAGATCTCCGACAGCCATATCGGCTTCGACAAGACGGCCAATCCGCATACCAGCGACACGTTGCAGGAGGCCATCGACAAGATCCGTGGCCTGCCGACCAGGCCGGCCTTCATGATCCATACCGGCGACATCACCCATTTGTCGAAACCTGGGGAGTTCGACGATGCCGCCAGGATCATCGGCGGCGCCCGGCTCGACGTGCACTATGTGCCGGGCGAGCACGATGTCATCGATGAGACCAATGGCAAGGCCTATCTCGACCGCTACGGCAAGGACACACGCGGCGCCGGCTGGTATTCTTTCGACCAGAACGGCGTGCATTTCGTCGGCCTGGTCAATGTCGTCAACCTGCGGGCCGGCGGCCTCGGCATTCTCGGACCCGAGCAGCTCGCCTGGCTCGCCGACGACCTGAGGGGGTTGAGCGCATCCACTCCGGTTGTCGTGTTCGCCCATATCCCGCTCTGGACGGTGCATGCTGCCTGGGGCTGGGGCACCGACGACGCGGCCCAGGCCCTGGCGCTGCTCAGACGGTTCGGCTCGGTCACCGTGCTCAACGGCCACATCCACCAGCTCATGCAGAAGGTGGAAGGCAATGTGACCTTTCACGCCGCGCGCTCGACCGCCTTCCCGCAACCCGCTCCGGGCACCGCATCGTCGCCAGGGCCGCTGACCGTGCCGCCGGGTCAATTGCGCAACCTGCTCGGCATCACCCAGGTCGCGGTCGTCAGTGGCCAGGAGCGGCTGGCCATTGTCGATGCGCCGCTTGCCGGCGGTTGAGCGGTCGAGGAGCCCCAACCATGACCCGTGCCGCCTTGCATGCCGCCATGGCCGTCATTGGCCTTGGCCTGACCATGACCGCCGGCCGGCTTCCGGCCGGCGCGGCGGAGGCCCGCGTGGCGATTGACGGCTTCGTCTTCGCGCCCAGCCGGCTCACCATCAAGGCGGGCACCATCGTCATCTTCGACAATGCCGACGACAGCCCCCACACGGTGGTCGCCGAGGGCGGGACCTTCCAGTCACCTGCGCTCGATACCGGCGATAAATTCAGCTTCACATTCACGACCGCGGGACGTTTCGCCTATTATTGCGGCCTCCATCCGCATATGCAGGGCGTGATCGTTGTTGAGCCGTGAATTGCCGCCGCGAACCAGGATGGCGGCAAGCCAATGGTGACGGGAGCGTGATGAGGGAGCCGTCGCGCGCGCGATTTCGCGAAGTGGTCATGCCCCACCTCGGCGACGCACTGGCGCTTGCCCGCTGGCTGACCGGCAACCGCCATGACGCCGAAGACGTGGTGCAGGAGGCCTGCCTCAAGGCGCTTGCCGGCATCGAGAGCTATGCCGGCGGCAATCCCAAGGCCTGGCTGCTCGCCATCGTGCGCAATTCAGCCTTCACTTGGCTTGCCAGAAACCGGCCGAAGAGCCTGGTCCTTGTCGGTGAGGCCGAAATGCTCGAACAGACCACGTTTCAGGCGGACGCCACGCGCGACGCCCTGGCCGAAGGCCCGGAAGCGAGCCTGATCGCCAAAGCCGAAGCTGCGACGGTCGAGGCCGCGATCGCCGGCCTGCCGCAGCCGTTTCGCGAAGTGCTGGTGCTGCGCGACATCAACGACCTGAGCTACCGGGAGATCGCCGCCATGCTGTCCATTCCCATCGGCACCGTCATGTCGCGCCTGTCGCGGGCGCGCGGCCTGGTGCTTGCCGAACTCGAGCGGTCGCGATGACCGAACCCGACCCCATGCTGCCCGACCCGGCCGACGACCGCCTGATGCTCCAGGCGCTCGCCGACGGCGAGCTCGATGCCGCCGCCGCGCTGGCGCTGGAACGGCGGCTCGCGGCCGCGCCGGCGCTGAAGGCCGAATATGAGCGGATCATCGCCCTGAAGCGGCGGGTCGGCGGCCTGCCGCGCCCGGCCGTGACGGAGGGCTTTGCGACCCGTATGGAAACGCTCGCCGGGGCCGGCGCAGCGCCTTCGACCCGGCCGTCGAGGTCGTTCGACTGGCGCGCGCTTGCCGCCTCGATCATCGTCACGGCGGCGATCGCCAGCGGCGCGACCTATCTGGCGCTCAAGCCCGAGGCCCGGCCCGGCGTGGCCGAGGCTGTCGCCATGAGCCACCGGCGCGCCCTGCTGGCGGCAAGCCCGGTGGATATTGCCTCCGCCGATCGTCACCGGGTGAAGCCCTGGCTCGATGCCAAGCTCGGCATTTCGCCGCCGACCGCCGATCTTGCCGGCGACGGCTTCCCCCTGGTCGGCGGCCGCGTCGACGTCATCGCCGATCAGCCGGTTCCCTCGCTGGTCTATCGCCGCGGCGAACACCTGATCTCGCTGGTGGCCATGCCGCGCGCGCCCGGCGAGACGGCGACCGCTGCAGCCCAGCCGCTGGCCGCCGGCGGCCTGATCATGGCCCGCTGGACCGAGGGCGCCTATGCCTATTGGGCCGTGTCGGACCTGCAACGGCCCGAGCTCGACCGTTTCGTCCAGCGCTTCCGCGCCGGTGCCGCGAATTGACCTGTGCGACGACCGTGGCGCGTCTGAAAGAGCCCAATTCCCCCTTGACCTTCACCTTGCGTGAGGGCCCACAAGACCCGCCGGACAAGGGGTCGCGTCATGAAACTTTATACGGTCAAACAACTCGGCAGGCTCTCCGGCGTGACGGTGCGAACCCTGCATCATTACGACGCCATCGGCCTGTTGAAGCCGGCGAGCGTGGGCCCCAATGGCTATCGTTATTACGGTCGCGACGAGCTTCTGCGGCTGCAGGACATTCTGCTGATGCGCGACATGCGCCTGCCGCTCGACCGGATCGCGGCGGCGCTCGCCGCCGGCAGCGCCGACCGGCGGCAGGCGCTACGCCGCCATCGCGAGCGCCTCATTGCCGACATCGAGCGCTATCACGCGCTGATCGCAACGCTCGATCGCACCATTGCCGATCTCGAGGGCGGCGAAGCCATGCCCGACCAGGATCTCTACCAGGGCTTCGCGCCACCCCGGCAGGCCGAATACGAGACTTATCTGACGGAGCGCTATGGCGCCACGGCGCTCGACGAAAGCAAGCAGCGTCTGAAAGGTGGGTCCAAGCAGGCTTTCGAGCGTCATCTGGCCGAACTGGCGGACTTGGAAGCCGAGATCGTCACCGCCATGAAAGCCAAGCTCGATGCCGAAGCCGCCGCGGTGCAGGACATCATCGGCCGGCACCACGCCTGGGTCGACCGGCACTGGACAGCCGACCGGGCATCCTATGCCGGGCTCGGACGCCTCTACCTCGATCACCCGGATTTCCGCGCCCGTTACGAGGCGCAACATCCCGCCATGGCTCAGTTCCTGGCAAAAGCCATGGCGCATTTTGCTGAAAGATCACTTCCAGCATCGGCCTGACGCATCCGGCCGCTCATGGCCATGACACCGACCCGGCGCCGCTCCACCCATCTGCCGGCCATCGTGATTTGCCCGACCTCACGCCCCCTTCCGACCGATGCGTGCACGCTCTAGCATGAGCATCACACGTGGGACGCCGCGGCCCGCCCCGATTGGTCCGTGGCGCCCCTCGCCGACACGAAGTCTTCATGCCCCATGGACCATGGATCATCGATCATGCCTTGGAGCGGAGGCCTTGGCGTCGGCCGTGCCGGGTGAGTTCGGAGGAGATGGCGATGAAGCGTGTGGCGTCAGGCAGACTTGCCGTCGTTCTCGGCCTCGCCTCGGTCGTGGCGGCCTGCCAGGATCGGGCGGCGGAGCCGGCAAGGCCGGCCGCTCAGGTCAAGGTCGAAACCGTCGCGCTCACCGACTATGCGCCCGTGGTCAGCCTGACCGGCGAGATCAAGGCGCGCTTCCAGGCCGACCTGTCGTTCCGGGTCTCCGGCCGCATCACCGAACGCAGCGTCGATGTCGGTGCCCATGTCACCGCCGACCAGGTGCTGGCGCGGCTCGATCCGCAGGAGCAGCAGGCCGATGTCGATGCGGCGCAGGCGAGCGTCCGCGCGGCGGAAGCCCAGGTCCGCCAGGCGTCCTCCGCCTTCGACCGGCAAAAGACCCTGCTCGGCCAGGGTTTCACCACGCGACGGGAGCACGATCAGGCTGAAGCCGCGCTCAGGACCGCGCAGGGCTCGCTGGATGCGGCGCGCGCCCAGCTCGCCACGGCGCAGGAGGCCCTGTCCTACACGGCCCTGAAGGCGGGCGCTGCCGGGATCATCACCGCCCGCAATGCCGAGGTCGGTCAGGTGGCGCAGGCCGCCCAGGCCATGTTCACGCTCGCCCATGACGGCCCGCGCGACGCGGTGTTCCAGGTCCATGAATCGGCCTTCTTCCAGCAGCCGGAGGACGCCCCGGTCAGCCTTGCCCTGGTCAGCGATCCCACGGTCAGGACCACCGGCACGGTGCGTGAGATTTCGCCGACGGTCGATGCCCGCACCGGCACGGTCAGGGTGACCATCACCGTCGACCGCACGCCGGACGCCATGGCGCTCGGCGCCGCCGTCTCGGGTACCGCCCGGCTCAGGCCCCGACGCGTGGTGATCCTGCCCTGGAGCGCGCTGGCCTCCGACAGCGGGCGTACCGCAGTCTTTGTCGTCGACCCGGCTTCGAAGGTCGCCGCGCTGCGGCCGGTCACGGTGCTCGCTTACGAAACCGGCAAGGTGATCATTTCGGCCGGGCTGACCGCCGGTGAACTGGCGGTGACGGATGGCACCAAGCTGCTCCGTCCCGACGAAGTGGTCGCCATGGTCCCGAGCAATACAAGCGGAGCCACCCGATGACACCGCGTTCCCCCCTGACCTTCGCCCGGGCGGCCCTGCCAGCCCTCGCCCTTGTCCTTGCTGCCTGCAACAGCCAGGAGGCGGCCGCGCCGGCGCCGGTCCGTCCGGTGCTTTCCGTCATCGCCGAAGCCCGCTCGGAGCAGAGCCTGAGCGTCGCCGGCACGGTCCAGCCGCAGGTCCGCACCGACCTCAGCTTCCGGGTGCTCGGCCGGATCATCGCCAGGGACGTCCGGGTCGGCGACCTGGTCGCCAAGGATCAATTGATGGCCGCCCTCGATCCGACCCAGCTCGAACTGGCGGTGCGCGCGGCAAGAGCCAATCTCGCCAGCGCCCAGGCGCAGTTCGCCAATGCCCTGTCGACCGAGGCGAGGCAGCGCAGCCTGCTGGAATCGCGCACGGCGAGCGAAGCGACGTTTGAAAGCGCCGAGCAGGCGCGCGAGGCGGCCCAGGCCTCGGTGACGCGCGCCGAGGCAAGCCTGGCCAAGGCGCAGGAGCAGCTCGGTTATGCGCAGATCAAGGCCGAATATGACGGCGTGGTCACGGCGACCGGCGCCGAGGTCGGCCAGGTGGTGTCACCTGGCGTCCCGGTGGTGACGGTGGCGCGGCCGGACCTGCGCGATGCAGTCGTCGATATCCCTGAATGGGTCGGCGACCAGTTGAGGATCGGCACGCCCTTCGATGTGACATTGCAGGTCAATCCCGACCTCAAAGTAAAGGGCGCGATCCGCGAGATCGCGCCGCAAGCCGACCAGGCGACACGAACGCTGCGGGTCCGCATTGCGCTGCAGGATCCGCCGGTGCCGTTCCGGCTCGGCACCACGGTCACCGCCACGGTGACGGCCAAGGCCCAGGCCCGCATCGAACTGCCCCGCTCGGCGCTGCTCGAGCGGGACGGCAAGACCATGGTCTGGATCATCGATCCCGCGACCAGCACCGTGGCGCTGCGTGAGGTGACGATCGGCCCGCGGAGCGAGCAGACGATCGCGGTGCTGAGCGGGCTGGAGGCTGGCGCCCGGGTGGTCACGGCCGGCGTCAACAGTCTGTCGGCCGGCCAGAAGGTGCGAATCGAAGAAGGGCCGCGCGCGTGAAAAAGTTCAACCTCTCCGACTGGGCGCTGAACCATTCCTCGCTGGTCTGGTATTTCATGGCGGTCTTCATGATCGCCGGCCTGTTCTCCTATCTGAGCCTCGGCCGCGAGGAGGACCCGTCCTTCACCATCAAGACCATGACGATTTCGGCGCAATGGCCCGGTGCTTCGGTGGAAGAAACCACCCGCCAGGTCACCGAGCGGATCGAGAAGAAGCTCGAGGAGCTGGATTCGCTCGATTATACCCGCTCGGTCACCACGCCCGGCCAGACGCTGATCTTCGTCAACCTGAAAGCGACCACCAAGGGGCGCGACGTCGCGGGCATCTGGCTGCAGGTGCGCAACATGATCGGCGACATCCGCGGCCAGTTCCCGCAGGGCGTCGTTGGTCCCGCGTTCAACGACCGGTTCGGTGACGTCTATGGCAATATCTACGCCTTCACCTCCGACGGGCTGACCCAGCGCCAGTTGCGCGACTATGTCGAGAATGCCCGCACCGCCGTGTTGACCGTGCCCAATGTCGGCCGGGTCGACATTGTCGGCGCCCAGAACGAGGTGATCTATCTCGAATTCTCGACCCGCCAGATCGCGGCGCTCGGCCTCGACCAGCAGGCGATCCTGGCGACGCTACGGGCCCAGAACGCCATCACGCCGTCGGGCGTGATCCAGGCAGGCCCCGAGCGCGTCAGCATCCGGGTCGGCGGCCAGTTCTCCTCGGAAGAGAGCCTGCGCGCCATCAACCTGCAGGTGAACGGCAAGTTCTTTCGCCTGAGCGACGTCGCCACCATCACCCGTGGCTATCAGGATCCACCAACCTCGCTGTTCCGCTTCGACGGCAAACCGGCCATTGCCCTCGCCATCGGCATGAAACCCGGTTCGAACCTGCTCGAATTCGGCAAGGCGCTGGAGGTCGAGATGCACCGGGTGCTGGCCGACCTGCCGATCGGCGTCGGCGTCCACCTGGTCTCCGACCAGCCCAAGGTGGTCGACGAGGCGGTGTCCGGCTTCACCCGCGCGCTGTTCGAGGCGGTCGCCATCGTGCTGGCGGTGAGCTTCATCAGCCTGGGCTTTCGTGCCGGCTTCGTGGTGGCGCTGTCGATCCCGCTGGTGCTGGCCATCACCTTCCTGGTCATGGCCTATCTCGGCATCTCGCTGCAGCGCATCTCGCTCGGCGCGCTGATCATCGCGCTTGGCCTCCTTGTCGATGACGCCATGATCGCGGTGGAGATGATGGTCGCCCGGCTGGAGGCCGGCGACACGCTCCGAAAAGCCGCGACCTTCGTCTATACCTCGACCGCCTTCCCCATGCTCACCGGCACGCTGGTGACCGTCGCCGGCTTCATCCCGATCGGGCTCAACAATTCCAATGCCGGCGAATTCACCTTCACCCTGTTCGTGGTGATCGCGGTCTCGCTGGTCGTCTCCTGGGTCGTCGCGGTCTTGTTCGCGCCGCTGCTCGGCGTCGCCATCCTGCCGGCCACCATGAAGCAGCATCATGAGCAGAAGAGCCGGTTCGCCACCGTCTTCGCCAGCGTGCTTTTGGCCTGCATGCGGTTCCGCTGGGCCACCATCGCCATCACCGTGCTGGTCTTCGCGCTGTCGGTCTTCGGCATGCGCTTCGTCCAGCAGCAGTTCTTCCCGGCCTCCGACCGGCTCGAACTGATCGTCGACTGGAACCTGCCGCAGAACGCCTCGATCGCCGAGACCGATGCCCAGATGGCCAGGTTCGAACAGGATATGCTGGTCGGCAATGCCGATATCGAGCGCTGGTCGACCTATGTCGGCCAGGGCGCATTGCGCTTCGTGCTGTCCTTCGACGTGCAGCCGGCCGATCCGTCCTTCGGCCAGACCATCATCGTGACCAAGAGTCTGGCGGCACGCGACCGGCTGCGCGGCAAGCTGCAGGACTACCTGAAGAAGACCTTCGTCGGCACCGACGCCTTCGTGAAACTGCTCGATATCGGCCCGCCGGTCGGCCGTCCCGTGCAATATCGGCTCAGCGGCCCGGACATCCAGACGGTCCGCACGCTCGCCACCAGCCTGGCCAGCGCCATGAGCGCCAACCGGCATCTCGGCGATATCACCTTCGACTGGAACGAGCCGTCGCGCGTGGTCAAGGTCGAGGTGCTGCAGGACAAGGCGCGCCAGCTCGGCGTGACCTCGCAGGACATCGCGGGCGCACTGTCCGGCATTGTCGGCGGCACGTCGGTGACCCAGGTTCGTGACGACGTCTACCTGATCGACGTGGTGGCGCGTGCCCGGGCCGACGAGCGCGGCTCGATCGACACGCTGCAGAACCTGCAATTGCCCGGCGCCAACGGCCAGTCGGTGCCGCTCGCGGCGGTCGCTTCGTTCCGCTACACCCTGGAGCAACCCGTGGTCTGGCGCCGCGCCCGCCAACCGACCATCACCATCAAGGCCGGCATCGTCGGCGATGCTCAGCCGGACACGGTGGTCAAGGAGCTCGACCGCACCATCGAGACGTTCCGGGCGAAGCTGCCGGCCGGCTACAAGGTGGTGGTCGGCGGCAGTGTGGAAGCAAGCGCCGAGAGCCAGGCTCCGATCGCCGCGGTCGTGCCGATGATGCTGTTCATCATGCTGACCATTCTGATGATCCAGTTGCAGAGCTTCCACCGGCTGTTCCTGGTCGTCGCGGTGGCGCCGCTCGCCCTCATCGGCGTGGTCGGCGCCTTGTTGCCGAGCGGGGCGCCGCTCGGCTTCGTCGCCATCCTCGGCGTGCTCGCGCTGATCGGCATCCTGATCCGCAATTCGGTGATCCTGATCGTCCAGATCGAGGAATTGCGGACGGAGGGCCGGCCGCCCTGGGAGGCGGTGATGGAGGCGACCGAACATCGCATGCGGCCGATCCTGCTGACGGCGGCGGCGGCGAGCCTGGCGCTGATCCCGATCGCGCGGGAAGTGTTCTGGGGACCGATGGCCTATGCGATGATGGGTGGCATCATCGTCGGCACCGTGCTGACGCTGTTGTTCCTGCCGGCGCTTTATGTCGCCTGGTTCCGTATCAAGGAGCCGGAGACCGCGCCGCGGCCGGTGGAGGTCGTCGCACGAGAGACGGTGTAGGACCGAATGCCGGCCTTCGATCGAGCCTGGCCTGATGGCCGCGCCCGTGTGACCGCATGGGCAACGCAAGCGTCAGGCGGGCGTTTCAGCCAAACGGTCCGATGTTGAAGATCATGCTGGTGATCGCCAGGAGGCCGATCATGAAGAGCAGGACGGCGACGATCAGTGTGAGCGAAACCGGATACCGGCTCGTCCCGTGAATGAGCCCGTCGGCCGCCAGCGCGCTGCGCTCGGCGCGCAGTTCGCGCATGAAATTCAAGTGATAGATGATGCCGATCGCCTGCATCCCGACCCCGAGCAAGACCAACGCCAGGCCGAAATTGCGCGGTGCGGCACTGCCGGCCGCCAGCACATGGGAATCGCGAAGCCGGTCGAAGAACTGGAAGATGGTGAAGCCGAAACCGATCAGCGACAGCGATGTCCGGATCACCGACATCAGCGTGCGATCGGCGCCCATGCGCGTACGCTGGAACGCCATGCCCGTGCGGCGCGCCGCCAATTCGGTCGAGATTGAATCCGACGACGGCCGGCCGGCGACGTGGTCATCTGCCATGGGCCACCTGGAATCGTTCAGGCCCGGTTGGAAGTGACGACGCCTGCGTGGCGTCGATCGTCCGCGCCAAACGCCGATATCAACTCATCGCTTGGCAGAGTGCGACCGACGGCGAACCATTGCCATCAGGCCTTTCACCCGGAAAGGCCGGAGAAGTGCTGATCCCCGCGCGGGCGTTCGGCAGGCTGATCTCTGGGAGGTTCCAGGCATGCCTAGCCGTGGATGCCGCGGCCGGTCAGGGCGTGGTCGATCGCCGCGCGTACCTTGGGCGACAGCTGCCGCGAGGCCGGGTAGACCGCGAAGAATTCGCGCGTGGTCGGCCGCCAGTCGCCAATCTCGATCTCGACCAGCGCATGGCCGAGATCGCCGGCAACCAGCGCCTCCGGCAGGAACCCCAGCCCAAGGCCGCGCCGGACCGCCGCCGTGGCGATTACCAGATCGTCGACGGTTGCGCCTGAGATCTTCGGCGTCAGCGCGAATTCGCGGCCGTCGCCATGGTCGAAGCTCCAGGCCAGCATCGGCGGCGTCAGCACCGCCGGATGGCCGGCGAGCTCGCGCGGATGCTTGAGGCCGGCAAGGTCCGGCCGGCCGGCGATAAAATCGTGGCTCGCGCACAGCCGGTAAGGCACCGGCCAGAGCTTGCGCGCGACGTGCCGGCCGTCGCGCAGCGGCCCGAGCTGGAAGGCCAGATCAATGCCCTCCTCGACCAGATCGGGCTCCGCATTGGTAAAGCGCAGGTCCATGACGAGATCGGGATGGCCGGCGGCAAATTCCAGCAGCGACGGCCCGAAAGTGTCGGGGCAAACGAAAAACGGTGCGGTCACCCGCAATGTGCCGCGCAGGCTCTCGGCCGTTGCCGCCAGCGCCTCGGCGGCCGACGCGATCTCATCGAAAGCGGTCCCGCAACGGCTGGCGAAGGCGCGGCCGTCCTCGGTCAGGTTCACCGCCCGCGTGGTCCGCCTGAGGAGTTGCACCTTAAGGCGCGCCTCGAGAGCGGCGACGCGGCGGCTGACGGTGCTGACCGGCATGCCGAGCACCCGCGCGGCGCCGACAAAACTGCCCTCGCGGGCAACGCCGACGAAGACCGCGACATCATCATAACTCAGCGGCATTGTCCCACCTGTGCAAATGACCGTCTCATTTTGCCAGGATTGTTCCACAAAGCAATTCCTCACACTGTTTTCCGCATCGATGCCGCGGCACCCGATGCCGCCGGACCGATTGACGCCCCGCCCGGGCCGCCTCCCGGAGCGGGGCCCAATTCTTGATGAGGACGACATGATGAAAGCCATTGTCTTCGACCGGATCGGGTCGCCGCTGGATGATTTCGCGGTCCTGCACCTGCGCGAGCAACCCCTGCCTTTCGCCGGCGCCGGCGAAGCGTTGATCCGGATGCGATCGGCCTCGATCAACCCCGGCGACTTCCTGTTCATCCAGGAGCTCTATCCGGCCCCCAAGAGGCCGCAATATCCGCAGATCGGCGGCAACCACGGCACCGGCATCATCGCCGAGGCCAGCCCCGAGGTTTCATTGCCGCCAGGAACCCTGGTCGCCTTCAGCTACTACAATTCCTGGGCCGAATATGCCGCGGTGCCGGCGGAGTGGTTGATCCCCCTGCCGGCCGATTATCCGATCGAAAAGGCCGCCCAGTTCATGAACCTGATCACCGCCTGGGACCTCCTGGAACAGTCCGGGGTCGAGCCTGGGCAATGGCTGGCGCTGACCGCCGGCAATTCCGCCGTCGCGACCATGGTGGCGCAAATGGCCAGGCGTCGCGGCGTCCGGGTCGCCGCCATCGTCAGGCGCATCTCGGCACAGCGCGATCTGACCGGTCTCGGCGCCGAGCTGGTCATCGAGCTGTCGCAGCCGTCCAAGCCGATCAGCGAACAGATCGACGCGATGACCGGTGGCAAGGGGGTGAACGCCGTCATCGACAGCGTCGGCGGACCACTGTTGGCCGATCTGGCACGATCGCTCAGTCCCGGCGGCAAGGCGATCATCTATGGCGGGTTCGGCGCCGATCCTTTCGCGTTGCATAATTTCGACCTGCTGATGAAAGGCTCGGCGATATCAAGCTACGTCTATCGCTACTTCTTCGAGCCACCCAAGCCGCAAGACAGGGAAACGCTTCAGGCCATCATCGCTCTGACGGCCCCGGCCGATTTCAAGGTCCTGTCGGCCGGCGCGCACGACCTGGACGATTTCAGAACCGCGATCGATGAAACCCTGCACCGGCCGGAGCGCGGCAAGCGTTTCCTGCGAATGTGAGAACTGGCGTGCCGAGGGCTGCGCCAGGACATATGACGCAAGAGACCCACACCCGGACCGGTGCAAGGACAAGGCGGGGAAAATGCCTCGGCAGGCCAGGTGATCACCCGATGGTTCAAGACCCCTGCGCGTGTTCGGCTCGGCGCCTGAACGCTGCAGCGTCGCGACAGCCGACAGCCGGAACCTCATCGGCCGGCGTCGCGGCGTGAACCCGTGGAAACCGAGGCCCGACATGATCGCGAAGAGCTCAATCCTGGCCCTTGTGCTGCTGATATCGACGGCCGCACCTGGGCTTGCCCAGAGCGCGCCCGTCGCAACGCCGGCGCCGCAGCACGTGCCCCTGCAGAAGACCATCGGCCAATCCAGGCCGCATGTCGTGCCGTCGCTGATCGTGATGAACGCCCGCGGCGCCACCCTTCAGTCCGGCAAGCTGATCCTGGTCGGGCTGTCGTCCAATTCAATCGTCTTTGCCGACCGGCCGGTTCGGGCAGCCGGCCACGACCTGACGTCGCGCCTCATGGAGCAATGGGCACCGGCCAACACCAGTCCGGGCAGTTTCACCAGGACCCCGCCCAACGCGACCGTCTCGGTGTTCAGCCGCGACGGCTCCGCCGTGCGCGATGCCGTCGTCGTGCTGAAGACCCCAAAAATCGAAGGCGATCGGGTGACCTTCGACGTCGACGTCCTGGAAGGGGATCTTTCCGGTGGTGATGGACCCGCTTCGATCTTCATCGACACTGTCGGCTTGCAGATGCCGCCTGAACCCTATCCGGGCGCCAATACCCGCAGCGCCTATCGCGGCAGCGCCTGGTATGCCGGCGCCGCCGTCGATGGCGGCGTCGCCGCGGCGGCGGCGGCCTCGCCCGCCTACCCCTTCGCGCCGACAGGCTGCGGCCGCTACGGTCAGCCGATGTGCTACTGAGCCGAAGATTCCTAAAAGCCGGAAGGCCGTCGCGTGGCTCGGCGCGCCGGAACTCGCCGTTCCCGGGTCGCAGATGCCTGTCGGGCGGCGGCGTGCGAGCGGCACGGCGGCAGAACCAAGGGAGATGCCTTCGGCGACGCTTGGTCGCGCATCGCGCTCGGTTGACGCGCCGCGTCCGGAATGCGACTTTCGCCGCCTCTGCAACAACCAAGGATAGGTCCGGTCGCCGTTCGCGAACGGGTCCTCTGGATCAGTGATCGAACTTCTTGTCGCGATTGGACTTATCGCCCTCAACGGCGTGTTTTCGCTGTCTGAACTGGCCATTGTCTCGGCCCGTAAATCCCGCCTGAAGAGCCTGGCCGAATCCGGTCGCCGCGGTGCCGCGACGGCGCTGGCGCTGGCCGAAGACCCGGGGCGCTTCCTCTCCACCGTACAGATCGGCATCACCCTGATCGGCATCCTGGCTGGCGCCTTTTCAGGCGCCGCGCTCGGCCGGCGGCTGACCGATATCCTCGGCGGCTACGGCGTGCCGCAGACGGTCGCCGAGCCGCTGGGCTACGGCCTGGTCATCGCCGTCATCACCTATCTCTCTGTGGTCATTGGCGAATTGGTGCCGAAGAACCTGGCGCTGCGCAATTCGGAGCGGCTCGCCTGCCTGGTGGCGCCGTTGATGTCGCTCGTCTCGCGCGTCGGCGCACCGGTGGTCTGGCTGCTCGACGCCTCGACCAAGCTGATCTTCCGCGCCCTCGGCAGTTCCGGCGATTCGGCCCATACGGTGACGCACGAGGAAATCCGCATGATCGTCGCCGAGGCGGAAACCGCCGGCGTGATCGAGACCGACGAGCGCACGATGATTTCCGGCGTGCTCAGGCTTGGCGACCGCGCCGTGCGCGCCATCATGACACCCAGGACCGATGTCGACTGGATCAACCTCGCCGACACCGATGGCGCGATCAAAGCCGCGCTGATGAACACACGGCGGTCCCGGTTGCCGGTCGCCGACGGCGATCCCGACAACATGATCGGCGTGATCCAGGCGCGCGACCTGCTCGCCAGCGCGCTGGCGGACCAGCCGCTGAACATTCGCGCGCATGTGCGGGTGGCGCCGGTCATTCCAGATACGATCGACGCGCTCGACGTGCTGAACGTCTTGCGCGAGGCCCCCGTGCCAATGGCTCTCGTCCATGACGAATATGGCCATTTCGAAGGCATCGTGACGCCGGCCGATATCCTGGATGCCATTGCCGGCGCCTTCCAGTCCGACACCCATTCGCACGACCCGGAGGCCGTCGAACGCGCCGATGGTTCCTGGCTGATCGCCGGCTCGATGCCGGCGGATGAAATGGCCGACCGCCTCGGCATCGTGCTGCCGCGAAAGCGCAGCTACGAGACGGCGGCGGGGCTGGTGATCGCCGAACTGCACCACCTGCCGGAAACCGGCGAGGCGGTGGAGACGCTGGGGTTCCGCTTTGAAGTGGTCGACCTCGACGGCCGCCGGATCGACAAGATCCTGGCCGCCCGGCTGCCCAACGAAGGTTTCTCGTCCTAGGAGCCGGAAGCCTTGCCGGCTCGCGGCAAAGCCCCTAACTCTTTGAGCCATGGCAAAGTCCGGGATCATTGCTCTCGCCGCCGCGGCACTCCTTGGAAGCAACACGATTGGCGCGGCGCAGGACGAGACCCGCGCGGCGCTCGGCCGTTGCGCCGCCATCGCCGCGGATGCGGATCGGCTCAAATGTTTCGACCAGCTCGCGCGGCCGGTGCCGCCGGCATCCGGCAGCGCTCCGATCTGGGAGGTTCAGACCGAGATATCGCCGGTCGACGACAGCCGCATCGTCAATGTCACACAGAAGCCGGTCGAGCCCTGGGGCGAGCAGCGCGTCGCCCTGACTATCCGCTGTTTCGAGGGCCAGACGAGCCTGTCGGTGTCGCGCGACTCGCTGCTGGCGGTCGGACGTACCGCCAAGGTGATCGTCCGGATCGACCGCCAACCGGCCACCGAAGGCCAGTGGACCATCGCGACCACGTCGCAGGAGGCCATCCTGCCCGAAAACGCCATCGGCTTTCTCCGGGCGCTGCCAAGCACCGGGCGGCTGTTCATCCGGGTCGAGGGCGTGCGCAACCTGCGCTTCGAAGGCACCTTCCGGTTGGAGGGCGTGAACGAGATCCGCCGTACTGTCGGCGAAGCCTGCCGGTGGCCGCCACCGAGCGCCAGCCGGCCGCCCGCCGGACGATAGATCGCACCCGGCTGGAATAGCCGGGCTGCCCCCTACCAGGTGATGCGCAGGCCGAGGCGCCCCTTGACCGCCTGGCGGCGTGAGCCGAGGCCAGTGGTGTAGTCCGCCGAGGCATAGAGGCTGGTCATCGTATTGACCCGGGCGACAAGGCCGCCGCCGAGTTCCAGCGAAGTGCCGCCGAGCGTCGTCGAGATCAGATCGGCGTCGAAGGCGACGTTCTGGTTGCGACTGAAGTCGTGCCAGAGATTGGCCCTCAGATAGGGCATCCATTGGATGCCGTTCATCTGGAACTGGCTGGTCAGCCGCCCGCCGATCCGGCCGGTGAACGACGAGCCCTCGCCGAAATTGATCGTCGAGAAGGCATCGCGCGTGCGGTCGAACGACAGGTGCTGCCAGATCAGCTGGGCTTGCGGTTCGAGCGTGATCCCGGCGCCGAGCGGGATGGGGTAGCCGGCCTCGACCGACGCGGTGAACAGCCGGCCCGAGACATCGGCCCCGATGCCCCGGTCGGACGCCGGCCGGCCATTGAGCAGCGTCGCCATCAGCACGCTGTCGATATACCAGTTGGTCGGCCCGAGATGGGTCCAATAGGCGCCGAGGCTGTAACCGTCGAGGCCCAGCCGTCCGACCGACGCATCGGCAAAACCGATGGCATAACCGCGGATACGGCCTTCGGCGCGGGTGTAGCCCGCGAACACGCCGAAGCGATCGCGATGGCCGTTGTCACGCTCGATGGCATAGAGGTCGAAGCCAGCCTGGATGCCGGTAATGCTGCCGCTGAACGAGGGCGAAACCGTACCTTGCCAGCTCTGGCTCTGCTGCTGGCCATAGACCCGGCCCCACATGGCGGTGGCCTGGCCATTGCCGGTCAGGATGGCCTGTTCGCCCTGGCGCTCGTGGAAGGTGCCGAGGGCGGCGAGGCCCATATGCAGCGCCATGGGCGGCACCGCCGACTGAAGCGCCACCTCCGGCCGGTACAGCACGATCGGCGCGGCGCCGGGCGGCGGCGCGGGCGGCAATGGCGGGGTGCCGGGCGCCGGTTCCGGCGGCGGAGGGACCGGGTCGCCCGGCGGCACCGGCGGCGGCGCGACCAGGGTCGAGCGCAGGTACCAGTTCTCCGTCGTGCCTGCCGTGACGCCGCTCTTGAACAGGAAATATTCGAAGGCGCCGGCCGCCACCGGGCCGGCCAGCCCGAAGGCGCCGCTCGCCGTGCTGCCGCCGTTGACCGCCTGGACGACCATGATGCCGTCGACCAGCGTCAGCGCGCCCGAGCCGCCGAGATTGGTGATACCGATGCCGGTATTGCCGGTCGCCGCGCCGCCGGAAATGACCAGCTTGTCGGACGCCGATCCGTCGGCGCCAAGCACGGTCCTGAGGTTCAGCCGGCCGCCATTGCCGACATAATTGCCAACGACCGTCAGGCTGTTGGCGGCACCGGCTCCGCCATTGGTGAGATCGATGGTGCCGGCATTGGTGACGGTTACCAATTGGCCGGGGCTGAACGACTGGATCTGCGGGTTGACCCCATTGCCCGCGAACAGGGTGCTCGTCGCGTCGATCGCGGCCGTGCCGGTGAGCGTGCCAGCGTCGCCGAGGCGCAGATTGGTGTCGAGGGTCACGCGCGACCCGTTGGTGAGGTTCACCGCTTCCCAGTTCTGGAAGCGGCCGACGCCGGTCGCCTCGGTCCTGTCGAAGGTCAGGGTGTCCGTGCCGGCGCCGCCGTCGAAAAGTGTGGTCGGGGCCAGCAGCGCGGGCGTCAGGTTGCGCAGCGTCGCGGTATCGTTGCCCAGGCCGAGCGCGATCGCTCCGGTCACCGTGCCGCCGCCGTCCCAGGTCAGCGTGTCCGCGCCGAACGTCGTCAGGATGCCGTTGCCGATTGATCCGCCGGTGATCTCGAAGACATTGTTGCCACTGCCGAACCGGACCTGACCGCCGATCGCGCCGCCGGATAGCCGGAGCGTGTCGTTGCCCGATGTCGCCGTGACATCGCCGTCGACCGTGCCGCCGGACATGGTCATGACGTTGTTCGCCTGGTTGAGCTCGACGAAGCCGATGCGGCCGCCGGTCATGGTGACGAAGTCGCCATTGTAAAAACCGCCGATGATACGTCCGCCCGACATGGTGAAGGTGTCGAGCTCACCGCTCTGGTCGAGCGAGCGCACGGTGCCGCCGCTCATGGTGAAATCGTCGATGCCATCGCCCTGGTCGACATGGCCATTGATGTCGCCGGACAACATGGTGACGCGGTCCCTGCCGGCCCCGAACTGCACGGCGGTCGGCACGCCGGCGAACAGCACGCCATTGCCGTTGATCGTGCCCGAATTGGTCAGGCTGTTGCCGTTGAGATTATTGTTGAAAGTGATGCCCGGGCCGCCGCTGCCGGTGATGGTGCCGTTGTTGACGACAGTGCCGATGCCATTGATCACCACGCCCGTGGCCAACTGGCTCGAGATGGTCGCCCCGGCATTGTTGGTCAGCGTGCCCGAACCGCCCATCAGAACGCCGAAGCCACCGGCACCGCTGGCCGTGACGGTTCCGTTGTTGGTCAGGGTATTGGCGTTGCCGGTGGTCACGATGCCATGAAAGCCGACGCCGCTCACCGTGATCGCACCGGAATTGATCACCTGGCTCTGGCCGCGGATCTGCACGCCGTGATTGCCCGGCACGGTCAGGCCGCCGGTTGGCGTTATGGTGACCGTCACATTGGTGCTGCCCGGCTGGGCAACAACCGGATCTGCGCCGGGCGAGGCGCAGGTCGCGGTCTGGTTGGAGCCGGGTGTAAGGTTGTCACAGGCGGCGAGTGCCGTCCGGACGAATGGAAAGGGGCTGCCGCCAGACAGCAAGACCGTTCCCGACAACACCGAAACGGCCAGTGAAACCTTAGCCTGCGATCGCCCCATGCACTGTTCTCCCGATGCCGCCGGTCGGTCGTTTTCGAATGCGCTCCGCCGTTTATTCCGTTACGGAAAGCAAATCGGTCGTCATGCGCCGAATTGACCCATACAGCTCTCATGACAGCATTGCCGCGACAAGACCGGCCGTCAACAGGCCTCCGGCGATAATCTTCGAATGCTGTGGCTACCTCGGTTTGATCTGATCATAAATCACTATGATACCGCCAATACACTTGGACCCATCTTCAGACCATCACCACTTTGTTGGCGAATCACCTAAAAATGGAGTGATGTCGGCGGCGAGCCGGCGCTGGTGCCGGCGTGATCAGCGCACCCAGACCAGCTTGTAGATCAGGCCGGCGAAATCGATGTGCAGTTCGATGAGTTCGGACCGGCTGTTCAGCACCAGGATCTCGAAATGGTGAGACCGCCGCTCGGCCGATGCCCGCGGCCGGAAGCCCTCACGCTCGACCATCCTGCCGACGTCGGCGACCGTGAAGCTCGGCCGGTCCGGCGCATTGTCGTCATCGTAATCGGCGATCTCGATCTCCTCCAGCCGGCCGAACCGGTCGAGCGAGGCGACCCAGGCCCGCCCGCGTGCGTCGCGCACGGGAATCTCGGTCGACTTCTCGTGGCGGACGGGGCTGCCGGCCGTCCGAAAGCCGATCGCCTCCAGCGCGGCACGCATGGTCGCGATATCGGCCGGCCGGGTCAGCGCTTCCGTCAGGGCGTCGGTGCCGGGCTGGATTGCCGGGACCGCGGCTGCGGCCGGGGCGTCGCGGCCCGGCGCTTCGCTGCCGGCCAAGGTTACGCGCCGCGCTTCGAGCACGCGGCCACGCAGCCGGCCTTCGATCACCAATATCTGACCGGCCTCGACGGCGGCCGGCCTGTCCGCGGCGGCGGCCAGCTCCACCAGGATGCGGCCGGTGCCGTCCTCGACCAGGATGCGGTCGCCGAAAACGTCAGCCACCCGCGCGCGCACCATGACGCTGCCGGCGAGCGCCTCCTCGATGGTCACCTGGCCGAACGCCGGACGCGCCTGGATCATCGGCACACCGGCCAGCAGCAGGGCGCCGAGCCAGGCCGCCGAGCGCCAGGGGTTGACGCCCGGATCTGTGTTGTCCGTCCGGTTTCGAAACATGACGATCTCCTCATCGATCCGGGGCAGGAACAGGGCGCGACAGGATCTCAACCGATCGGGCCCTTGAAGATGAAGAAGGCTCCGAGGCAGATCAGTGCGAAGCCGACAAGATGGTTGGCGGTGATGCTTTCGCCGAGATAAAAAACCGAGAATATGGAGAAGACGACCAGCGTGATCACCTCCTGCATGGTCTTCAGTTCGGCCGCGCTATAGACGGAATGGCCGAAGCGGTTGGCTGGCACCGCGAAGCAATATTCGACAAAGGCGATGGCCCAGCTCGCCACGATGACGATGGTCAACGGCTGGTTCTGGAATTTCAGATGCCCGTACCAGGCAAAAGTCATGAAGACATTGGAAATGATCAGAAATCCGATCGGCATGAGCTGCTGGACGGACATGCGATCCTCGTGTCGGGGGGCGGCGCGAGCCTGATGGCCCGTGCCGGGGCGGCGCACCGGCGCAGCCCCGGCAAAGCATAAAGCAGGTCGGCTCAGCGAACCCAGACCTGCTTGTAGATCTGGCCGGCGAAATCGACATGCAGTTCGATCAGTTCCGACCGGCCGTTCAGCACCAGGATCTCGAAATGATCGTCGTGAGGCTCGGCGGGGCCGCGCGCCTGGAAGCCTAGCCGGGCGACCATCTGCACCAGCTCCGGCCCGGCGAAACCAGGCCGCCGAGGCACACGATCGTCGTCATAGTCTTCGAGTTCAACCTCGTCGAGCCGGCCGAAACGGTCGAGCGAGGCGATCCAGCGCCGGCCCTGGCCGTCGCGAACCGCGACTTCCGTATCCTTGCCGTCACGGATCGGCGCGCCGACGATGGCAAAGCCGGCGGCCTCCAGGGTCTGGCCGATCGCACCGGCGTCGAGCGGCATGCCCGCGGCGAGGCGCATTTCGGTCTCGGATAGCGGCAGCACCGGTGCCATCGCCACGGGCGGGGCGAGCGACGCCGCGTTCGGCGGACCCGATATCGCCGGCCCCGCCTCGGCGGCGGCAATGCGGCGCGCCTGCAATACCTTGCCGCTCAGCACGCCCTCGGCACGGACGGCCTGGCCGGTTGCGAGGGCACCGGCCTGTGCCGGCACGGCCTGCAGATCGACCAGGATCCGTCCGGCCGGGCCATCGACCAGCAGGCGATCGCCGAACCGGTCCAGGATGCGGCCCTGGATGACGGTCTCGCTCGCCGTTTCGATCGAGGCCGGCTGAGCGACGGCCGGCGTGGAGCCGGCCAGCGCGCCGCCGGCAATGACCGCCGAAACGACAGCGGCCAACGGCGCTGACAGGGCGATGTTGCGGCGTGGTCGGGGAAACAGGTTTCGAGCCATGGGATCCTCCTCGTCATGGGTTGAGGAGGGTGTTGCTAGCGCCCGCCGCCCCAACCCAGCTTGTCGCCGGCGGTTCAACCAGGGTTAAGGTTGCAGGACCTACCCCGGGGCCGCGTCGGCCGCGCGCCGATGGTCCTGTCACTCTGGTTCGGATGTCCGTGCCGATGCGCCTGCTGCTGGTCGAAGACGATGTGCCTCTCGCAACCGAGATCGTCGCCCGGCTGTGTGCCGAGCGTTATGTCGTCGACGTCAGCCGCGACGGCGAGGACGCGCTGCATCAGGCGACGACCGGCTCCTATGGCGCGGTCATCCTGGATCTCGGCCTGCCGAAACTCGACGGTGTCAGCGTGCTGTCGCGCATGCGTTCGGGCGGCATCGCAACCCCGGTGCTGGTGCTGACCGCGCGCGACCGGCTGGCCGACAAGGCCGCAGCCTTCCGAGCCGGCGCCGACGACTATGTCACCAAGCCGTTCCGCATCGAGGAGTTGCTGCTGCGCCTCGACGCGCTGATCAGACGCACCGCGGGACATGCCTCGCCGCGGGTCAGCCTCGGCGCTGTCACGGTCGATACGGTGACCGGCACGGTGGAGCTGGAAGGCGTGCCGGTCCGGCTCACCGCGCTCGAAACACGCGTGCTGAGCTTCCTGGTCCATCGGCCCGGCCAGGTCGTCTCCCGGTCGGAACTGACCGATCACGTCTATGACCATGACAGTGATCGCGACTTCAACTCGCTCGAGGTCATCGTCAGCCGCTTGCGCCGCAAGCTCGGCGCCGAGCTGATCGAAACCGTCAGGGGTGCGGGCTATCGGCTGAGGCGTGGGGGAGCCGGGAATGCGCTCGCTTGAAGGCCGGTTGATCCTGATCACAGCGGTCTGGACCGTCGCGGCGATCGCGCTCGTCACCGCCCTGCTCGGCGGTTTCGCCGAGCGCTCCGCCCGCCGCGCACTGGAGCTCCGGCTCGCCACGGCAGCCGATCAACTGGCCAGCAATATGGATATCGGCAGCGACGGCACGGTGACGCTCGGCCGCCTGCCCGACGAGGCCGGTTTCACCCGGTCGCGGTCGGGCTGGTATTGGCTGGTGGTCGCCGACGGCAAGGCGATCGCCCAGTCGCGCTCGTTCGCCGGCCGCGAGCCCGCAGCGTTCCTGGCAAGCGCCAGAGGCGAGACCGGCGCCGGCACGCTCGGCGAGCATGTCGCCTTCATCGAAAGGCGCATTCCCGACGAGACGATCCCGGCGCGGCTGATGGTGACCGCACCGCTTGCCGAAATCGAGGCCGAGGTTGCCGGCATCAGGGCCACCATCCTCTGGGTCATGCTGGGTCTGGCACTGGCGCTGATCGCCGGCATCACGGCGCAGATCCGCTGGGGTCTTCGGCCGGTCCGTCAGTTGGCGAGCGACATCGAACTGGTCCGCGCCGGCGAAAAAGAGACCGTCGCGCGGCCCGATATCGCCAATCTCCGGGAGGTCGCGGAAGCAGTAAACCGGCTGATCACACAACTCGCCGCGACTGCCGAACGGTCGCGCCAGGACGCCGCCAATCTCGCCCATGCGATCAAGACGCCGCTCAGTGTCATCATCCTGCGCGCCGGCCAAGGCGGAGCCGCAGCCGACCCCGGTGTGCTCGGCAGCGCCGAGCAGATCCAGCGCCAGGTCGACCGCCGGCTGAAGCGCGGACGCGGCATCAAAGCCGGCCTGGCACCGACGAATACTCCGATCGCGCCGGTGGTCGACGACGCGACCTTTGCCGCCGGCCGCGTGCATGGCGCGCGTGGCATCAGGGCCGAGGCGGTCATCGACCTGTCGCTCACCGTCGAGGCAAGCCGCGAGGACCTGGAGGAGATCGTCGGCAATCTCGTCGACAATGCCTTCAAATGGGCGGCGAGCAAGGTGACCGTCGAGGCCATCCGCCGGGATCGCCTGGTGACCATCACGATCGAGGATGACGGGCCCGGCATTGCCGAAGACGCCCTCGCCGCGGCCGGCGAACGCGGCACGCAGCTGGACGAGACCGTGCCGGGCGCAGGCCTCGGGCTTGCCATCGTGCACGACCTCGTCGCCGATCTCGGCGGCACGCTTGTCCTGAGCCGTGGCCGGCTCGGTGGCCTCGAGGTTGCGATCACGCTTGCAGCGGGGCGCGAAACGCCGGTCGGCGGATCCGGCCACCAGGGCTGAGCGACGCGTCAGCCGACAGGCTTTTTCGGCACCACCAGCTTCATGGTGATGATCTGCACGGGCTCGCCCCGCTGATTGCGGGTCTCGCTGCGCAGCGTCACCATGCCGCGATCGGGTTTCGACCTGGACGGCGTCACCTCCAGCACCTCGCTGACCACGGTCAGGACATCACCCGGCCGGGTTGGCCGCGGCCAGGCGATTTCGCCGCCGCCACCGATGACCCCGCCGGCGATCGGCGCGCCGCCGCCAACCAGGAGCCGCATGGTGAGCGCCGCCGTGTGCCAGCCGCTCGCCGCAAGCCCGCCGAAGAGCGTGGCCTTGGCAGCGTCGTCATCGAGATGGAAGGGCTGCGGGTCGAATTGGCCGGCAAAGGCCTTGATGGCGGCTTCGTCGACAGCGAGCGAACCGCTGGTGAAGGTCTGGCCGACATGCAGGTCGTCGAGATAGAGCGCCGTCATGGAACACCTCGAAGCTGGTCCGCCCAGTTACTTGCATGATGATAGTAACTTGTCTAGACTCTCGCCATGCAACGCAAGTCGTTCGAAGGATCGCTCTGCCCGATCGCCCGCAGCCTGGAACGGGTCGGCGAGTGGTGGAGCATGATGATCCTGCGCGACGCCTTCCACGGGCTGACCCGCTTCGACCAGTTCCAGCGCAGCCTGGACATCGCTCCCAACATGTTGACCCGCAGGCTCAACGCCCTGGTCGAGGCTGGCCTTCTGAAACGGCGGCGCTACAACGACCATCCGCCGCGCGACGATTATGTCCTGACCGCGCGTGGCCGCGACTTCCGGCCGGTGCTGATCGCGCTGACCGCCTGGGGCAATCGTCATTTTGCCGATGAGGGCATTGCGAGCCAGGTTGTCGACGCGACCACCGGCGCGGTGGCCGATCCCGTCATGGTCGACGGCCTGAGCGGCCGCCGGCTGGACGAACCGGATTTCGTCTTCGCGGCAGGTCCTGCCGCCGATGACACCGTACGCAGGCGCATGGCCTTTGCCAGGCGCCGGCGCGAACCAACCGAGCCGGAGGCGAGCCGTGGATAAACCAACAGCAGTGGTGATCGGCGTCGGCGCCGAACGGGGTGTCGGGGCAGCCGTCTGCCGGCGCTTTGCACGCGAGGGCTGTCACCTTCTGGTCGCCGGCCGGACGCAGGCGAAAATCGACCAGGTCGCAGGCACCATCGAAACATCCGGCGGCAGCGCCGAGGCGGTCCTCACCGACGCCTCCCAGGAAGACCAGGTCATCCGCCTGTTCGACCGCGCCATGCAGCCCGGCGCCGGCCGGGCGCCGGCCGACGTCGTGGTGTTCAATGCGGCCAACAACAAGCGCATCGATTTCCGCGAGCTCGAGGCGCAGCTGTTCGAGGATTTCTGGCGCGTCGCCTGTTTCGCCGGCTTCCTCGCCGGCCGCGAGGCAGCGCGCCGGCTGGTGCCGCTCGGCCGCGGCACGGTGATCTTCACCGGCGCCTCGGCCAGCCTGCGCGGCAAGCCCGGCTATGCCCAGTTCGCCGCGGCCAAGGCGGGCTTGCGCATGGTGGCGCAGAGCATGGCCCGTGACTATGGCCCGCTCGGCATCCATGTCGCCCATGTCATCATCGATGGCGGCATTGACGGCGACCGGTTGCGCAGATCCGCCCCCGATGCGGTCGCCGCGCGCGGCGAAGACGGCTTGCTCGGTGTCGAGCCGATCGCCGAGGCCTATTGGCAGATCCATCGCCAGCACCGCTCGGCCTGGACCCAGGAGATCGACCTGAGGCCGTTCAAGGAGCCATTCTGAGCCCTCTCAGGCCGGCTCCACCTCGATGGTGACGTGCGAGAGCTCGGTCAGATGGGCGAGCCTCGCCCGATAGGTCGAGGGCGGCTCGGGCTTCGGCGCGACCAGGGCGACGATGGCGGCGTGATGCCCCGGCCCGACCTGCCAGACATGCAGGTCGGAGATCCGCTCGCCGTCCCGTTCGATCGCCCGGCGGATTTCGTCGGGAAGATCCTCATCCTCCGGGATCAGATCGACCAGGACGCCGCCTGAATCGCGGATCAGGCCGAAAGACCAGCGCGCGATGACCAAAGCCCCGACAAGACCGGTCAGCGGATCGAGCCAGAGCCAGCCATAGAGGCTGCCGGCGATGAGCGCCGCAATCGCCAGCACCGAGGTCAGCGCATCGGCCAGCACATGCAGATAGGCCGCGCGCAGATTGGTGTCGTCATGGTGATGACCGCGGTCATGGTGATGATCGCCGCGCAGCAGCCAGGCGCTGGCGAGATTGACCGCCAGGCCGATCGCGGCCACGCCAATCGCCTGGCCGAAGCTGATCGGCACCGGGTTGGCCAGGCGGACGAGGCTTTCCCAACCGACCAGCAGCGCGACCAGGGCCAGCACGATGGCGCTGGCAAAGGCCGCGAGATCGCCGAGCTTGCCGGTGCCGAAAGTGAACCGCGGATTGCGGGCGTGCCGGCGCGCATAGACATAGGCCGAGACGCTGATCAGCATGGCCGCGGCATGGGTCGACATGTGCCAGCCGTCGGCAACCAGGGCCATGGAGCCGAAGATCGTGCCGGCGACGATCTCCACCACCATCATCGTCATGGTCAGGACAATGACTGCCCAGGTGCGCCGCTCGTTGCGCGCGTGGTCGCGGCCGAGGAAGACATGGTCGTGGCCGGCTGGCGGGAGTTCCGTGTTGCTCATGGCATCTGGCTCTCGGCTGGTCGTCTTGGCGGGCGGCCCGGCGGGTCAGTGACGAAAATAGGTGCGCACCACGCCGATCAGTTCCTCGGCGCCCTGCGCCTTGCCCGCATCCGGCTCGCGCGCGGGATCGACCACGTGGAAGCGAATGTGGTCCTCGATCAGTTCGGCGGTCAGGCCGTTCACCGCGCCGCGGATCGAGGCGACCAGTTGCAGCACCTCGGCACAGCCGGTTTCCGCTTCAAGCGCCCGCTCGACCGCTTCGACCTGGCCGCGAATGCGCCTGACGCGGGCGAGCAGCTTGTCCTTGTCCTTGGTCGTGTGGCCCATGGTCGACAACCTCAGATAATATAGGAGGGTACCCTATATTATCCATCTCGCGGACCACGTCGACTGGCAAAGGTCTGTTGCCGCAGCCGCATCGCCGGCGCCTGCAGGCATGCGCAAGGGCATCGGCCCGATCGTTCGCCGCCACGCCGGCCGAACCCCAAGGGATCGAACACGGTGATGGCAATACCGCCATGCCCGGTCGCGCTTGTCCGGCTGGTGCCGCCTGCTGCCGCGCCGGCAGCGGCGTCTACCGTTTGCCTTCGTCGAGGGCCACGCCGTGGCGGCGCGCCAGCGTGCCGAACAGGAGATTGATCCGGCCGGTCGCCTTGTCGATCAAGGCCCTTTGGGAATTGCTGTCGCGGCCATCCTCGACCTTGGTGGCGGCGATGGCCGTGACGCAGGTCGCGCGCAGGTCGTTGATCAGATGGGCCCGTTGCGGCGAGGCCTTGATCAGATGATCGGCAAGGACGCCCGAGACCACCCGGGCTGCCAGGACGTCGGCACGGAACTCCAGCAATTGCGCCGCCATGTCGTCGAGCGCATCGGCAATGGCATCCTGACCTTTCATATGCGTC
This sequence comes from Phreatobacter stygius, assembly GCF_005144885.1. Lineage (NCBI taxonomy): Bacteria > Pseudomonadati > Pseudomonadota > Alphaproteobacteria > Hyphomicrobiales > Phreatobacteraceae > Phreatobacter > Phreatobacter stygius. Next base: position 4,930,756 of record NZ_CP039690.1, on the reverse strand, counting down.
TCCCTCGGGCCGCGGATGATTGTCGAAGCGTGTTTGGCCCGCGCCCGGTCGCTTATGGCGGCGCCGAGAATGACCGGTTCGGCGCGCCGGTCAAATCATCATTGGCCGGCAGCGATGGGACATGGCCCGATTGGCTGAACCAGCCCGGACGCAGGTCGCCCCCCGCCGACCACCCCTCTCAACGGCCCTCAAGACAAGACGGCACCGACCTTTGCGGCGTCATGGCGCCGTCTCGACGCGCTTGACCGCCGGTCGCCGGTCGCCGGTCGCCGCGGTTACTGCAAACGCCGGCGCCGGTCGCTGCGCAAGGCGCCGAGCAAAACGCGCCCCGACAGGCCTTGGCTATCGGTCTCCCTGGACAGAGCCGCGAGATAGCGCAGAAGCGCCAGGATCGCGGCGCGGGCGTCGCCGCCGAACTCGTCCAGCACGGCTGCCACTTCCGCCTTGATCCGGTCTTCGCCGTCGACCTGATCACCCTGCCCACGCAGCTTCGCCATGGTCTTTCCGCGCTCATCCGATGAATAAGTTCTCTTTATGTTCTAGTTTGCCGACCGCCGCAAGAGCCGGCCGGGCGCTCGCCCACAAGCCTGTGTCTTGGCCGCGAGCGCGGGCAGATCGACCAACCGGCGGCGATGTTCACCCGGGACCTTGACGTTCCACATCAGCGACGGCGAGCATTCCCCGCCGCTTCTGATGTTTCGATTCAGATTCCGCGTCGGCGCAAAATCGTTGCTCGATCAATGACTTGCCGCAGACTGTGGATCGCCGGCGTCTGCGGCCCCACGCTCACAGGCCGTTGCGCGCCTCGATGTTGATCCAGAATACGCAGCGTCGCTCCAGCCATTTCAACGAGCCGTGCAGCGCCACCCCCATAACCGAAAGCACGACAAAGAGCGAGAAAGCGCCGGCGATGTCGAGTTGATAGTTGGCCTGCAGGATCAGGAAGCCGAGGCCATAATTGGAGCCGACGAATTCGGCGACGATAGCGCCGATCACCGCCAGCACGATCGCGGTGTTGAGACCGGCGAAAATGAACGGCAGGGCATTGGGAAAGCGGACATAGCGAAAGATCTGCCACCGGGACGCGGCGAGCGCGCCGAGCAGGTCCAGCCGGTCCTGGTCGATCGAGCGAAGGCCCGCCATGACATTGACCAGCACCGGGAACAGCGAGACCAGGGCAACCACCAGGATCTTCGAGGTTATGCCAAAGCCGAACCAGACCACCATGAGCGGCGCGATGGCGACCTTCGGCACGGTCTGCAACGCCACCACATAGGGATAGACGATGCGCTCCATGGTCGGGAACACCACGATGACGGTGCCGAGCGCCAGGCCGAGCAGGCTGCCAATGGCAAAGCCGACGACAGCCTCGAACATGGTGACCGCGGCGTGGGAGAAATACAGGCCCGTCACGAGCCCGGACCAAAGCGCCTGGACAATGGCCGATGGCGCCGGCACGAGAAAGCCCGGGACGTCGAGCAGCCAGATCAGGGCCTCCCAGGAGCCCATGAGGCACACGAAGACCGTCAACGGCATGCCGAAACGCGCCCACAGGCGCCGATTGGGCTGCTCGGCCGTGACCAGGGCGCCGGCTTCGGCGGCTTTGTCACCAGTCAGAACTTGATCCATTGCTCTCCCCGGCAACATAGCTTCCCAAGAGCCCGCGAATTTCGCGCACCAGCGTGCCGAACTCCGGCCGCAGCATGTCGTCCAACGTGCGCATGCGTGGGATGGGATTGTCGATGACCTTGAGGACCCGGCCGGGCCGCGGCGACATGACGACGATCCGGTCGGCCAGGAACACGGCCTCGGGGATCGAATGGGTGATGAAGATCACCGTCTTGCCGCTGGCGCTCCAGATCCGCTGCAGCTCGGAATTCATCTGTTCGCGGGTGAGCGCGTCGAGCGCCCCGAAAGGCTCGTCCATCAACAGCAGCGGCGCATCGTAGACGAGCGCCCGCGCGATCGCCGCGCGCTGCTGCATGCCGCCCGACAACTCGTTCGGATAGGCCTTCTCGAAGCCGCCGAGGCCGACGAGCTTGAGCAGGTCGAGCGCCCGCTCGCGACCGGCGGCCTGATCCTGTTTCAACACGTCGATCGGCAGCATGACATTGTCGAGAATGGTCCGCCACGGCAGCAGGACCGGGCTCTGGAACACGATGCCGACGTCGCCGCGCGGCTTCATCACCTGCCGGCCATGGACGGCGAGCCGCCCGGCGGTCGGCGGACGCAGGCCCGAGACGAGCTTGATGAGGGTCGACTTGCCGCAGCCGGAGGGACCGACAATGGCGATGAATTCGCCGTCGCGCACCTCCATCGACACCTGATCGAGGGCATGGACGGCGGCCGCGCCGCGGTTGAACACCATGCTGACGTTCTGCACCGAGAGCGCGCTGACCGGCGGCCCGGCCGCCTGGGCCGCCGTCGCCCGCGTCACCAGCTCACTTGCGATCACGCTTGCCATTCACGCCCTCTCCTTCACGTCCGGCCGGGAACCGTTTCGCGCCGGCCCCGCCGACAATCCCTGGGGTTCAGCGCGCGGCCCTGGCCACGGCGACCACCGCATCCTGGTCGAACCTGTTGACCTCGGCGGTGAGCTCGTTGGTGAACAGCGCCTCGATCGCGACAGGCCTGTCCTGCAGCTTCTGGTCGATCAGGAATTTCTGCATCTCCTCCCACTGCCGGGCGGTCATGTCGCCCCAAGGCACGGACTTGTCCTTGTAGTCCTTCCACAGTTCGGCGGTGGAGCTCAGGATATAGGCCGAGCGCTTCATCGCCTCGTCCTCGGTCAACCCCTGCGGCTTGCCGAACATGGCCCAGAACTGGCGCACGGTCGCGGCCGGATTGACCTCGGCGAAGATCGAGGATTTGGCGATGCCGCGCAGGGTCTTGATGACCGCCTCGCGGTGGTCCTTCAGAAAGGCGGTATTGACCGCGATGACGGCGCTGGGCGCGTTGCGGGTGAAGCGACGAAACTTGAAGCCGAGCGTCTCGATCAGGGCGTGCTGGGCGCGGAACAACGAGAGCGCCTGGATGCGCCCGGCCCGCAGCGCAGCGGCGGCCTGGGCGCCGTTACCGACCGGGATCAGGCCGACCGATGCATTCGGATCGAGGCCGGCATCGGTCAGCGTCGCCCGCAGCGAGGGAATGGCGCCGGAGGCCAGATTGGCGACACCGATGGTCTTGTCCTTGAGATCGGCCACCGTCTTGATCGCGCTGTCCTCGGGAACCACGATCTCATAGATGTTGCCGCGATCCTGCAGATAGACGGCCGTGATGGGCAATTGCGGGTTGCGCGCCTTGGCGAGGATCAGCACATCCATGCCGATATAACCCATCTGCACCTGGCCAGCGGCGATCAGCTGGAGCGTCGCAGCCGAGCCTGCGGCCGTACCGAATTCGACGTCGACACCGTCGTCCTTGAAGAAGCCGAGCGGGTTCCCGAGGAACAGGAAGCCGTGATAGGCCTCAACCGTTGCGGAAGCGCCCCACAGCCGCACCTTCGGCCGCCCCTGCGCGTGCGAGGCGGGAGCCGCCAGCATCATCGAGAGCGAAGCGGCCCCGAGCGCCAGGCTGCGCCGGGTGAGGCTCGCCTCGGCCTGCATGCAGCGATCGACCGCGTTATCGGCAGCGCGTGTTTTTCCCGACATCGAACATCCCCTAATCGTCTTCCCCGAGCGGCCTTCGGCCTGTCGCGAGCCAGCCGGCCTGTCGGCCTGCCGGCGGTGCGCCGTGTCGCGAGACGATCTCGTGAGGCGCGATGGCGAGATTGGATCAACAGGCGGCGCCCGCATAATGCCAAGGGGCTATAACTGCTATAATCTAAAGGCTTTAGACGGCCCGCCCGGCGGGTCGCTAGGGTCGGCGTGATCCCGAGATGCCCGCGGCGCTGGATGCGCGCCTGACCCGAGGACCGCGCCACCATGTCGAAAGCCGATTTCTCCAGCGCCGAATTCGCCGCGCGCCTGCAGCGGGTGCGCCAGGCGATCGCCGCGGCCGAGCTCGATTGGATGGTATTGTTTCATCCGGTCTCGATCCACTGGCTGACCGGCTCGGATGCCAAGAGTTATCAGGCCTTCCAATGTCTGATCGTTTCGGCCGAGGACCGGCCGGGCGTCATGCTGACGCGCGAGTCCGAGCGTTATGAATTCGAGCAGGACGCCCTGATCGACCAGCTCGAGACCTGGGGTGGCGCGGAGCCGGAGGACCCGATCGATGTGTTCGAGCGGATCGCCGGCCGGCTCGGGCTGAAACGCGGCCGCGTCGGCATGGAAGTGCCCGCCTATTACCTGCATCCTCACCACTATATGCGCGTGAAGACTTTCCTCGGCGCGGCGCTCAAGGCGGAGCCGAGCAATCTGGTCCATGACCTCAAGATGGTGAAGTCGCCGGCTGAGCTCGCCTATGTCAGGCAGTCGGCGCGGATCGCCGACGAGGCCCTCGAGGTCTTCGTCGCGCATCTGAACGAGGGAACGGCCGAACTCGCCATTGCGGGGGAAGTCTATGCGGCGCTGCTCAAGCGCGGCAGCGGCCTGCCGGCGAGCACGCTGAACCTGGTCTCCGGCGAGCGCTCGTGCTTCAGCCATGGCGCGCCGACGGAACGCCGGCTCCGGCAGGGCGATTTCGGCAATGTCGAATATGGCGCCGCCTTCAAGCGCTACACCGCGACCATCGGGCGGCAATTCTGCATGGGCATGCCGACGCCGCGGATGAACGAATTGCACGCCATCGCGCTGGAAGCGGCCGACGCCATGATCGGCGAGATCCGCGACGGCGTGCCGGCGCTGGCGCCGCACGAGGCAGCCAAGCGGGTGATCGGCCGCGAGGGCCTGGACCGCTACCGGATCCACACGTCGGGTTATGGTCTGGCTCCGGGATTTCCGCCGTCCTGGGGCGAGCCGGTCAATATGTTCGGCGGCGCCACCTACACGCTTCGGGCCGGCATGGTGGTCTCGGTCGAGCCGCCGATCTTCATCGGCGAGGAAGGGCTCGGGGTCCGCCTGATCGACAACGTCCTGGTGACCGCGACCGGCGCCGAACTGCTGTCGCGTCAGCCGCGCGGGCTGATCATGGCCGGCTGAACGGCGCGCGCTTTCACCATTTCAATTATAACAGCTATAGGTGCTTTGCCTTGGACGTATAGGTGAGCCGACCGCACAGTGGGGCGATGCAGCTGCCCTCGGCACTGCCGCAGAGCAACCGAAGCCCGTGCGAGGACGTCCATGCGCCAGGCCCCACGCCCCCTCATCCTCGGCATCGGCGGCACGCCGCGCGCCGGCTCGTCGACCGAGCGTGCCCTGGCCTTGAGTCTCAGGGCGGCCGCCGAAGCCGGCGCCGACACGCTGCTGATCGGCGGCCCCGAGCTGATGCTGCCCATGTACAATCCGGGCGAAACGGACCGCTCCCCCGAAGCGGCCCGCCTGGTCGATGCCTTCCGCCGTTGCCACGGCGTGATCGTCGCCTCACCGGCCTATCACGGCACCTTGTCCGGCCTGGTCAAGAACGCGCTGGACTATACCGAAGACCTGCGCACCGACGACCGGGTCTATTTCGATGGGCTGGCCGTCGGACTGATCGTCTGCGCCGGCGGCTGGCAGGCCGGCGGCCAGACCCTGGCGACCCTGCGCGGCATCGCCCACGCGCTACGCGGCTGGCCGACGCCGCTCGCGGCCATGCTCAATACCTCGACCCGCCTCTTCGACGATGCGGGGGAGTGCCTGGACCTCTCATCCAAGTTCCAGTTGCAGGCGGTGGGCCTGCAGGTCGTCGAGTTCGCACGGATGAAGATCGGCGCCCGCGTCACATCGGCAGCGCCGCCGCATGCGCCGATCGCCGGCCCGGACGGGCCGTCCCGCCTGTCGCTGTCGAGAGGATGACGCCGATGTTCGTTCGCATCTATTGGGGCAAGATCTATCCCGGCGCCTGGAGCTCGATCGAGCAGAAATATCGGGATCTGATGGCTGTCGAAACGCCGGGCCTGCTCGGCCGCCTGGTCAGCCAGGACGTCAACGACGCCGAGAGCATGTTCACCATCACGCTGTGGCGCGACATGGCGAGCGTGCAGGCCTGGGAGGCGTCGCCGGTCTATGCCGAGACCTTCTCCGCTGCATTGAAGCCATTCATCGTCGGCTCGCAATCGGTCTCGCTTTGCGAGGTCAAAGTGGCGAATATTCAAGGCCTGCTGGAATCGTTCCGCCCGGCGACATGAGCCTGCATCGCCGGAGCCTTGGCTCGGGGTGCGTCCCGACCATGCCTTTGACCTCTCGGATGCCCTTATGTCCCCTGCCCCCGTCACCTTGACCGCGCGCGCCATGCTCGACCGGCTGGTCGGCTTCCCGACGGTGTCGAGCGTCTCCAATCTCGACTGTATCGGCTTCATCAAGGACTACCTGGCAAGCCACGGCATCGCGAGCCGGCTGGTGCCGAGCCCTGACGGCACCAAGGCCAATCTCTACGCGACCATCGGGCCTGAGGTGGCAGGCGGCGTGGTGCTGTCAGGCCATACCGACGTGGTGCCGGTGGAGGGCCAGGCCTGGACCAGCGATCCCTGGACGGTGACCGAACGCAACGGCCGGCTTTACGGCCGTGGCACCTGCGACATGAAGGGCTTCGACGCACTGGTCCTGGCGGCCGTCCCCGCCATGGTCCGCGCCAAGCTGACCCGGCCGATCCATATCGCCCTGTCCTATGACGAGGAGGTCGGCTGTATCGGCGCGCCCTTCATGGTGGCCGAGATGGTCAAGACCGTGCCGACGCCGGCCGCCGTCATCGTCGGCGAGCCGACCCGCATGCAGGTGGTGACCGGCCACAAGGGCTCGCTGTCGTTCCGCACGCAGGTGACCGGCCATACCGTCCATTCGAGCCGCATCGACCAGGGCGTCAGCGCCGTCATGGTGGCGGCGAGGCTGATCACCTGGCTTGCCGACACCATGGCCGAGAATGCCCGTCGGGCCGATCCGGCCAATCCGTTCGAGCCGCCCTATACGACACTTCATTGCGGCACGATCCATGGCGGAACGGCGGGCAATGTGGTCGCATCCGACTGCGTCTTCGTCACCGATATCAGGGCCATTCCAAGCGAGGATCCAGCGGATTTTCGCGACCGCTACCTCGCCTATATCCGCGACGTCATCGAGCCCGAGATGAAGCGCATCGCGCCGCATTCGGGGGTCGAACTGGTGCCGCGCGCCTTCGTGCCCGGCCTGAAACCCGAGATCGACGGCGCTGCCGAGCGCATGGCGCGCCGCCTGACCGGCGACAATGGCGTGCATGTCGTGTCCTACGGCACCGAGGCCGGCCAGTTCCAGGAGCCCGGCTGGTCGACGGTGGTCTGCGGCCCCGGCGACATTGCCCAGGCGCACCAGGCCGACGAGTTCGTCGAGATTGCCGAATTCGAGGCGGGCGAACGTTTCCTGGCGCGACTGATCGAGGATTGCTCGGCATGAGGCCCTGTCCCCTTGCGTTCCGGCATGGTCCTGCGTCGTGCTATGCCTGAAATGACCTGAGGGGACGCAAGACTTGGATATCAGAGCGCTCCGCTATTTCCAGACGGTCGCCGAGAGCGGCAGCTACAGCCGCGGCTCGGAGCTGCTGCGTATCTCGCAGCCGGCGGTCAGCCGCACCATCCGCAATCTGGAAGACGAACTCGGCCGTCCGGTGTTCAAACGCCACGGCCATGGCGTCACGCTGACCGAGGCCGGCAAGCTGCTGCTCGAGCGCAGCCAGTTGCTGCTGCGCCAACTGGAACAGACCAAGGCCGATATCCGCAGTGGCCATGCCGGCCTTTCCGGCGTGATTTCCTTCGCGGTGCCACCGGCCGCCGGCCATTTCATCGCGCCGCCGCTGGTCGAGCGGTTCGGTGAAGCCTATCCGCACGTCTTCCTGAAGATCGTCGGCGGCTTCAGCGGCTATATCCACGAATGGCTGGTGCGCGGCCAGGTCGATCTCGCCTGCCTGCACGATCCGGTGCCGCAACGCGGCTTCGAGGTGACGCCGCTGCTCAACGAAGAGGTTTACCTGGTCGGCCGCGCCGGCAGCCTGGGTGCTTCCGTCGGCCGCATCCGCACCGAGGATCTCGCCAAGCTGCCGCTGATCCTGCCGAGCCGGCCCAATGCCTCGCGCCGGCTGCTCGACAAGTGGACCGCGGCGCGCGGCATTTCGCTGTCGGCCAAGGTGGAGGTCGACGACACCACCATCACCCGCGCCATGCTGCGCCAGGGCGTCGGCTTCAGCCTGCTCACCCGTGGCGCCATCGAAGGCGAGTTGAGCCGCGGCGAACTGGAGATCCACTCGTTCGAGCCGCCGGCCTATTGGCCCTTCGCCATGCTCACCTGCCAGAACGTGCCGCGCACCGACATTCAGCACACGCTGATCGGCAAGCTCGCCGAGACGGTCAAGGAGGTGGTGCGTGATCTCGTCCAGTCCGGTGTCTGGTCGGGCGAATTGCCGCCCGAGTGACGGGTCACACGACGATCAGATCGCGCGACGCGCGGCACAACCGTTCGGCACCGGTCTCGGTGACCAGGACATTGTCGACCAGACGCGCACCGAGACGTTCTTCGCCAAGAAAGACGGGCGGACAGACGGATAGCACCATGCCCGCCTCCAGCCGGTATGGGCTGCCGCCGAAGAGATGGATCGGCTCGCCCGATGCCGGCGGGAAGCCTGGCGCCACCCCATAACCCGAGATGTGGACACGGGCATGATCAAGCCCGGCTTCCGCGATCACGCGCTTGGCCGCCTCGTGGGGCACGGTGGCCGGCACGCCGGCGCGGATCGCCGCAATAGCGGCGTCGCTTGCCCGGCGCGCCACATCGTAGAGCTGCAGCATGCGTGCTGAGGGCCGGCCGATCGCGAACTGCCGGCCGATCGACACCGAATAGCGCCGATAGGGCACGCAATATTCGGCATTGCCGAAGTCGCCCGGCTCAAGCCGCCTTTCAGTCGGCGCGCCATGACTGAAGCCGGCGCGCGGGCCGGACACCAGATTGACCGGTGTCACCGGCTGGCCGCCGCCGGCGGCAAGCAGCGCCTGATAGATTGCAGCAGTCACCTCAAGTTCGCTGTGGCCGGGGCGAAGTGCGCCGACCAAGGCCTCGACGGTCAGGTCGGCGATGGCCGCGGCCTTGCGGATGAGGACAAGCTCGCGCGCCGACTTCCTGAGCTTCAGGTCGTGGACGAGGCTGCTCGGCTCGGCGACCAGGGCATCGCCCAGCAGTGCCTTGATCGCGAGATAATGGTGCGGATGCAGATAGAAGGCCGGCACTTCCATGCCAACGCGGGCGGCCGGCAGCCCCAGCCGACGCGCCAGAATCGCGAAGGCCGCCAGCGGGTCTTCCGGCTCCGGGCCCCCCCAACAGACCAGCTCGCCGGTCAGCGCGTCGTCAAGGATTTCCGCCTGTTCGGACAGCCTGGTGAACATGATCGGGGCGACCCCGGCCGCCGGCACCAGCAGGCACTGGAAGGCCTGGTAACCCTTGGCGTCCGAGCCGGTCAGCCAATGGATCGAGACGGGATGGAAGAGCAAAAGCCAGTCGAGGCCGGCATTCGCCATCGCCTGACGGACACGCACCAGCCGGTCGTCGAACTCCTCGGGCGGAAAGTCGGATTTCGACATGCGCGGACAGCCTCTGGCGTGGCGAACGGGTGGCTCAGACCGCGATGGCATAGTCCTTGTCGGCAAAGCGCGGGATCACCTTCTCGCCGATCAGCTCGATCGAGCGCATCACCTGGTCATGATTGGTATTGCCGGCCTGGATCATGAAGATCATCTGGTCGAGGCCGCAATTGGCCCATTTCTCGACCTGGCGCGACAAGGTGTCGGCATCGCCGCCGAGCGCCATGCCGTTCTCGATCAGGTCGTCATTGCTTAAGCCTGAAATGCGCTCGCGCACCTTGGCGACGCCGCCGGCCGTGGTGAAACGCATGTGATTGAGTTCGGCATCGTTGTCGCCGTAGTACCAGCGCGCCGCGGCGCAGGCGAGTTCGCGCCCGACCCGGTCGTTGTCGTGGCAGCAAGCAATGCCGAACACCGCCACCTGGTTGTTGACCACCTTGCCGATCTGGCTCGACCGGTCGCTGCCGGTGGCTGCCGCCCGATAGCGCTGGACCGCCGCCTTGGTGTCGTCCTGGCTGTTGCGGGTCACCCCGATGACACCGAAACCCTGGCGCCCGGCGAATTCATAGGTCTCCAGGTTGGTCGCGGCGATCCACAGGGGCGGATGCGGACGCTGGATCGGGCGCGGCGTGACATGGCGGGCCGGCAGGTCGAAATGCTGGCCCTTGTAACCGGTGAAGAACTCGCCCTCGTACATTTTCAGGATCGCCTCGAGCGATTCCTTGCCGAGTTCGCGCCCCTTGGCCGGATCCACTCCCATGCCTTTCAGGATGTAGGAGGTGGTGCCGCGGCCGGTGCCGAACTCGACCCGGCCATTGCTGAGGATATCGAGGGTTGCGACACGCTCGGCGACGCTGAAGGGATTGTGCAGCGGCAGAAGCACGACGCCGAGCCCCATGCGCAATGTCCTGGTGCGTTGGCTGAGCGCGGCCAGGAACATGTCGGAGGCCGGCGCATGGCCGATCTCGATCAGGAAGTGCTGCTCGGTGATCCAGAAATATTCGAAGCCGGCGGCCTCGGCCGCAACACCCTGGGCAAGGCCATCCCAATAGGCGTTGCGCTCGGTCGTCTCGGTCCAGGGGCGAGGCATCTGGATCTGCGTCATCAGACCGAATTTCATCGCGCTTTCCTCAAACGGTGGCAGCCCGATGATTGCTACGATGCAGCGGCACGCAGGTCTAAGAGAGAGATCCTATAAGTGCTATAACCGGATCGTTCAGTCGGCGGCGACGCCGACCGCCTGTGTTGACCTGCGATCCATTCCTCCCCCGATAGTCGCACGCGTTACCCTTGCGACAACACGACGTCGCATCGACTGCACTCGGCGCTCGGGTGGTGACTTAGCGCTGTAGCGCATCGGCCATTTCGGCCTATGGTCGCCGGATGAATGACCAAGCTTCCGGATCTCATGCCCGGTTGCCTCCGGCCGGCTCCCAGCCGGGGCCGGCATTGCCCGGTTACGCGGCCTTCGGGCGCGACGTCCTGACCGGCCTGACGCTCGCCGCCATCACCATTCCCGAACAGATGGCGACCGCCAGGCTCGGCGGCTTCGAACCGCAGATCGGCTTCTATGCCTTTGTCGGAGCAACGATCGGTTTCGCACTGGCCGGGGCGAGCCGCATCCTCACCGTTGGGGCCGACTCGACCATCACCCCGATCTTCGCCGGCGCTCTCGCGGCCCTGGCCGCCTCAGGCACCACGACGCTCGCGTCTGCGGCCGTCACGCTCGCGCTCATCGTCGGCGCCCTGCTGATCATCGGCGGAACGCTCAGGCTCGGCTGGATCGCCGATCTCCTGTCCGAGCCGGTGGTCACCGGCTTCCTCGCCGGCATTTCGGTTCATATCGTCGTCTCGCAATTGCCTGGCCTGTTCGGACTGGCCGTCGGCCCGGGCGACATGTTCGGCAAGCTCTCCGCCATCGCAACCCAGCTCGCCGCGATCAATCCCTTCTCGACCGGCATCGGGCTTGGCGTTCTCGCGATCATGCTCGTCTCGGAGCGGATCAGCGGCCGCATCCCCGGCGCGCTCATCGCCCTCGTTCTGGCAACGCTTGCCGTGGTCGCTTTCGATCTTCAGCGGCGCGGTGTCGCCGTGCTCGGCACCTTGCCCGGCGGCCTGCCCCATCCGGTCATGCCCGATCTCGGCCTGGAGGATCTGCGCCAGCTTCTGCCGCTGGCGCTGACGGTTGCGCTGGTCATCATGATGCAGACCGCGGCGGTCAGCCATTCCTTCCCCGACCCGGGCGGACGACCGCCCGACATCGACCGCGACTTCGTCGGCGCCGGCGCGGCCAATTTGGTCGCCGGGGCACTCGGCGCCATGCCGGTCAATGCCAGCCCGCCGCGCACCGCCGTGGTGGCCGAGACCGGCGGCGTATCACAGGCGGGCCCGCTGGTCGCGGCGGCCCTCGTGCTCGCCCTCGTCCTGTTTGGCGGCCAGCTGCTCGCCCATGTGCCGGAGGCGGCGCTCGCCGGCGTCCTGCTGTTCGTCGCCCAGCGCATCTTCCGGCTCGGCACCATGGTCACGATCGCCCGGCAAGCGCCGGCCGAATTTGCGCTGATCGCGCTGACGGCTGCGGCCATCATCGTCCTGCCGATCCAGGCCGGGGTGGCCATCGGTATTGGCCTGTCGCTGCTGCACGGCGTCTGGATGACCACCCAGACCCGGCCGGTCGAATACCGGCGGATCCCCGGCACCACCGTCTGGTGGCCGCCCGATCCGCATGCGCCAGGCGAGTTGCAGCCGGGCGTCATGGTCATCGGCTTCCAGGCGCCGCTGCTGTTCGCCAATGCGCGGACCTTCCAGAATGGCGCGGCCGGGCTCGTCTCGGCCTCGGGGCGGCCGCTGGCACTGGTCGTGCTCGAGGCCGGCGGCATAGCCAATGTCGACTATACCGCGGCGATGGCCTTGCGGGCGCTGATCGCCACCTGCAAGGCCTCCGGCGCCGATTTCGCCATTGCCCGGCTGGAGTCGGTACGCGCCCGGCAGGCGCTCGACCGGTTCGGCATTCTCGCCGATCTCGGCCCGGACAAGCTGTTCCGCAGCGTCCAGGAGGCGGTGGCGACATTGACCGACGCCACGCCCGCGCCAAGATAGCGGCCAGGCTATCGCGAGCACGTCATGATCCCGTTCGGCGATCTGCGCGGACGTCTCGACTTTTGAGCGGATGTCGACCGCTCGCCGGCGAGGTCAGCTGTCAGCGCGCGACCGCCAGCCTGACGCCCAGCAGGATCAGCAGCACGCCGACGGCACGGTCGATCCTGGATTTGGCCTTCCGGTAGCCGGCCTGGATCGCGGGCACCGAGAAGACCAGGGCCAGGCCGCAATGCCAGAACGCCGACAGCGCCGCGACCAGGGCAACGGCCGCGCCATAGACCCATGACGGCGCATGGGCCGGCAGCATGACCGCGAAGATACTGCCGAAAAAGGCCGCCGCCTTCGGATTGGTGATGCTGGTGAGGTAACCGCGCCGGAATGCCGCCCAGGTGCCGGCCCGATCGACCGGCGGCACATCGACCGCCCGGCCTGGCTTGGCCGCGCCAAGGATCATCGAGAGCCCGATCCAGACGAGATAGGCGGCGCCGGCAAGCCTGATGCCGGTATGGAGCCAGGCAAGCCGGGTCATCACGACGCCGAGGCCGAGCATGGTGACCAGGGCCCAGGTGAAGGTCGCGCCGGCGACGCCCAGGCCGACCAGGACGCCCGCCTTGCGCGACACGGCGATGGCGGTCGAGGAAATCACCACAAAGACCGGACCGGGACTGAGGCAGGCCAAGAGAAACACGCCGCCGATGGCCACCAATGTCCCGACATGATCCATGGACCGTCCTCCTCCGCGCGGCATGCCCGCCGCGCCACCTTGAGCAGTGGCGCGGCGCTTTGTCCATGCCGTGTGTACCGGCTCCTGCTCAGGCGAGCTGAAACGCCGAGGCCGCCTGCTCGCGCGCGACCAGTTCGCGCTTGCGCTTGAAGCCCCAGCGATAGCCCGCCAGCGCGCCGTCTTTCTTCACCACGCGATGGCACGGAATCAAGATGGCGATGGCATTGGCGGCGCAGGCTTCCGCCACCTCGCGGGCCTCGCGCGGCGCACCGAGCCCGGCGGCGATCTCGCCATAGCTGACAGTCCGGCCGGCCGGGATCCGGCGCAGCGCGTCCCACACCCGCATCTCGTAATCCGTGCCGCGCGGATCGAGCGCCAGGTCCGGATCACGATCCGGGTGATCGACGATGTCGATGAGCTTGCCGACGGTCCCGGCGAGCCCAGCCACGTCCTCGACCACCTGGGCGTCGGCGAAACGCTCGCCCAGCGCCTTGACCAAAGACGGGCCCTGCTCGGCGAATTCGAAGGCGACCAGGCCACGATCGGACGAGGCGGCGATGAACGCGCCGAGCGAGCTTTGCCCGAAGGCATAACGAATGGTTTCGGTCATTTTCATCTCCTCCTTGTCAGTCCACTTGAACTGCGATCGAAGGTAGGTCGTAGGGGGCCGACTTGCGCTCCGGTCCTTGCTTTCAAACTGGATTTCACACCGGCGGCGCTTTGGCCGCGACGACCGGCGGCCTCAAAGCGCCTTGCGGAACGTCAGGTTCAGCCTGACCCGGCCAACCGTCAGATGCTCACCGTCCTTGAGCGCGGGGACGCCGTGATAGAACAGCCGCGACGGCCCGCCCCAGACCACGACGTCGCCGTGCCGGAGCGGGATCTTGCGCACCGTGTCGGTCCGGCTGAGGCCGCCGAACTGGAAGGTCGCGGCAAGCCCAAGCGAGACGGAGACGATCGGGTTGTCGAAGTCGCGCTCGTTCCGGTCCTGGTGTAGCGACAGGCGGGCGCCCGGTTGGTAACGGTTGATCAGGCAGGCATCCGGAACGAAACCGGGATAACCGGCCTCGTCAGCCGCCTCACGCGCCAGCGTCAGGAACACCGCGGGCATGGGCGGCCAAGGCTTGCCGCTCTCCGGATCCTTGCCATCGTAACGATAGCCCCGGCGGTCGGTGACCCAGCCGGCCGCGCCGCAATTGGTCATGGCGACCGACATTTCGAAGCCGCCCGGCGTCACCATGTGGCGGAACGGCGCCTCGGCGACAATGCCGTCGAGTGCTGTCAGCAGCGCCGTTTCGAGCGGCAGCGCCCAACCGCGCAGGATGACCGCGCCAGGCGCCAATGGCTCGCGCTCTGGCGCTTCAGGAGCTTCGTTGCCGAAAAGGTCGTTCATGTCAGTCGATCCCGCCTGTTGCGTCGATCGGCCGCCTCTTGAGATAGGGCACGGCCGCGCGAGCTTTGCCGGGGCCGCAAGTAGACAGCGTCAAGCGTCAAGACACTCCGTCTCTTGCTTTCAAATCCAGTGGCTGCCGGGACGGATGGCGAAAGGCTGATCGCGGGGTTGGTGACACTGAAAGGCATCGGCCGCCGGACGGTCGAGATGCGACTCATGTTTTCGCTGGAACGCCCGGACGTGCTGCCGGTCGACGATTTCGGCGCCAGGGAGGGCTATCGGGCGCTCAAATCGCTCGACGAAACACCGAAGCCGAGGGCGCTCCGCGAGATCGGCAAGGCCTGGGCGTCCCGTCGTGCCGTCGCCTCCTTGGATCCTGGACGCATGCCGCGCGTCCGCGGCAATGTGCCGACGCGAGCCAGGCTCCGGAAAAGCCGCTCCGTCATCGCATCAGCCCGCCGAGGGTTGCGCCGCCCCAGGCGATGAGCAGGATGCCTGCCGCACGCCCGATCCAATGCCCCGCGGGAGCCAGTTTCTCGATCATCACGAAGACGGCGAGACCGGCGATCCACAACAGGTTCATGACGCCGCCGACAAAGAGCAGCAGCATGAGCATCCAGCAGCAGCCGAGGCAATAGCTGCCGTGGACGATCCCCATGGCCAGGGCGCCGCGCGTTCCCTCGCGCCAATGCGTCATGACGAAATCGAGCGGCGACCGACATTGCCGGAGGCAGGCCTGTTTGAAGGGCGTCCATTGATAAATCCCCGCGGCGATCAGCACGCTTCCGGCGACAGCGATGCTCGTCGTTTCCATCATCGGCGAGAGCAGGGCGGCCTGTTCCAGAGCGAATTGCAGCGCGACGGCCGCCAGGCTGAAGGCGGCCCAAACGGCGATGTAACCTGATGCGAACACGCCGGTGGCCGTCACCGGATCGCCCTTGTCCCGACGCCGCCGCGCGATGGAGCCATAGAACAGGATCATCGGAGCTGCGCTCGGCAGCATCATCGCCGCCATCATGACCGCCCACATGGCGAACAGCAGGCCGGCATATGCGGGCGTCCACGCGCCCATATGCATCGGCATCAGCATGCCGTCCATCTCGTGCACGCCCATGCCGGCGCCAGCGATCAGGTAGGCCCATGCCAGCACCGTGACGGTCAGCATGGCGCCGACGACAAGAATCCGATCCCGCCGCAGCAGAGCCTCGATCATCGGGTCACCCATCGCTCGAGCCTGGACCGCCCCGCCGTCATGCGACCCTTAAGCTGCGACCCCCTCAGGCGTCTGCACCACATGGGCGAGCGAACTATGCGTGCCCTTGCTCTCGAACTTGATGGCGCCGGTGCTGCTGATATTGGCCGATGCGATCTCGGCCTCGCGGTGCTCGAAGCCCTCCGGCATGACCACCTGGATGCGGTGCGGCGCGCCGGTGACCGGGTTCTTGATCGGTTCGACATCGGTTTCGAGCACGCCGGGGATGCTGACACGCGCGGTCCGCGCGCCCTTGTCGAACTGGAACGTGACGGGGGCGAAGATCGGGTCGTGCATCTTGGTGACGATCAGGCTGACAATATGGAAGAGCGTGCCTTCCGCCGAATTCTGCCCTGACATGATGGCGAACAGCGCTTCACGCTGCGCCGGGGTTGCCCGTTCGTCGATGATCGGCTGGGCCTGGCCGTTGCCCAGATGCAGGGCGCCGGGAAAGGACACGGTGACGAAGAAGCTCAGCTCGTCCAGGGTGACGTCGTTGAAATGGCCCTTGGTGATGCGCAGGCCGACCATGCCCTCGCAGTTGCCGTTGGTCGGCAACGCGTTGAAGTCGCAGGGGCACCCGAACGCACAGATGCAGTTCTTGATCCACTCGCCTTCGAGACGCCAATTTGCCTGAGCCATCGGATGCCTCCTCAAGTGAAGTCGGCCTCCTGCTTTAGTTCGACAAGAAAGGGTCCATCGACCCTCGGGGCCGAAGCTTCAGATTACAGCCATAAACACCTGGCGACAATGTGAAATGCCGTTGCACTTGCGCCACCAGATCGTCAGGCAAGCACCGGATACCTTGCCTCCTTTGCCTTCCGGTCCGATGCCAGCATGGCGGCGAATTCGGCATGATCCCCCAGTTGACGCCGGTGATGTTCAGTTCCTCCCCTGGCCTGGTGAACCATGTCCGTGACGCGGCCTCGGTGAAGGCCCGGAGCAGAGCCCCGTCACGCCTGGCGATCGGCGAGGAAGACCGTCTCGCTCCGGTGCCGTCAGTCGATCCGAACCCGGACCAGGTGAAGCCAAGGATTGACCTGCCCACGTGACCTTATTCTACCCGCATCTCGTCCACGAAACCGTCTGAATCCTTGCCTAGCTCGACAATCGGCCCGTGCCGGTCGACCGACACGGGCGGACCGATGGGGTGAGACTTTCATGCGCGAAGGCATGTACGGCATCGACTTCACCACTGGCGGCGACGCCGGCATGGGGATGTTCATTTTCGAGGGCGGCCGGGTCTATGGCGCCGATCGCGGCACGGCACGTTATGACGGCAGCTATGAGATCGATGCCGCGACGAAACTGGTGCTGCTGCACCTGAAAGTGACCTTTCCGGCCCATGTGATGACCGTCTTCGGCCTGGAATATCCGTTCGAATGGTCGGTCGATTGCGAGGCGGCGCTCGACCCGCTCAAGGACGAGGACCAGGTGCTGGTCGCCACCTCGATCGGCCAGCGCCTGATGGCGCATTACCTGTTCCTCAGGCCCCTGCCCGGCGCGCCCGCCTTCGTGCAGTGAACCCAGGCCGATACGACTGGCGAGCGCCCGCTACAGGCTCTCGCGAATACAGCCGATGAGCCAGTCCAGGCCATGGTCGCCGACGGTTCGCTGGTGGCGCAGCAGCGACACGGTATAGTTGTCGATCGGCATCGGCGGCGCGAAGCTGTCGAGATCGAAGAACGGCCCGAGGCGTGCGGCAAGCCGTGCCGGCACGGTCGCGATGCAATCGCTGGCCGCGATGATGGCGAGCGAGGTCGAGAACAGCGGCACGCTGGTCCGCACCCGCCGCTCGCGCCCGATCCGCTGCAGCGCCATGTCGACGGAACCGCGGACATTGCCGCGGAACGACACCAGCACATGGTCGAGCGCGCAATAGATCTCGAGCGTCAGGCCCTGGCCCAGCGCCGGATGGCCCTTGCGCGCCACCACCGCAAAACTCTCTTCGAACAGCGGCTCGGCGACGATGCCCTCGGGCAGCCTGAAGACGCGGCCAATCGCGAGATCGATGGTGTTGCGCCGCAAGGCTTCGAAACGATCGGCGCCACCGCCGAATTGCCAGGTGGCCCGGCACCCCGGCGCCGCGGCGGCAAGCCGGCCGGTCAGCGCCGTGGTCAACAGGCTCATCACATGGTCGTTGGCGGCGAGCCGAAACAGCCGCTGCGCGCCGCCGGCATCGAACGTGCCGCCTTCGCTGATGGCGGCCCGCAGCACTTCGATCACGCCCTCGATGCGTGGCGCGAGTTCGAGTGCGCGCGGCGTCGGATCGAGGCCGTCGGACCGGCGCGTGAACAGGGGATCGGCAAAGACGACGCGCAGGCGCGACAGGGCGTGGCTGATTGCCGATTGGCTCAAGCCCATGCGGGCGGCGACGTCGGTCGTCTTGCGACGCCGGACCAGTTCGGCGAAGACCAGCAGCACGGTCAGGTCGAGCCGCCTGATATCGATGAGATCACGATCCTTCATGCAGCGTTTTCATTTTCATTGAGATCGTGGCCACCCTAGCTGTTTAGTCCCGGCATTTGATGGAGTGGATCGAGCCTGAATCGTTGAGGCTCTGTTGTCCAGAGTTTGCAGATGAATTCGTAGGGTGTGAGGCCCTTGAGGGTCTTCAGCCTCCGCCCGAAATTGTAGGCGCTGACGAAGTCGGCGAGATGCGCTTCGAACTGCCGGTGGCTGTCGTAGTGGTAACGCTTGACGGTGGCTTCTTTGATGGTGCGGTTCATGCGCTCGACCTGGCCGTTAGTCCAAGGGTGCTTCACCTTGGTGAGGCGGTGCTCGATGCCGTTCTCCTGGCAGCGCATGCCGAACATGTGCGTCACGTAGCGCGCCGTCGGACCATCGGCATACCGTGGCGGGAAGGTGAACTGGATGCCGTTGTCGGTGAGAACGGTATGGATCTTGTAGGGGACGGCCTCGATCAAGGCCGAGAGGAAGGCTGACGCGGAGGTCCGCCCCGTCTTCCTGACGATCTGTACGACGGCGAATTTGCTCGTGCGATCGATGGCGACATAGAGGTACAGCTTGCCCTCAGCGGTCTGCACCTCGGCGATATCGATGTGGAAGAAGCCGATCGGATAGGATTTGAACTTCGTCTTCGCCGGCTTCTCGCCTTCGACCTCGGGCAGGCGGCTGATCCCGTGACGCTGCAGGCAGCGGTGCAGGGATGACCGCGTCAGCGTCGGGATCGTCGGCTGTAGCGCATAGAGGCAGTCGTCGAGCGGCAGCAAAGTATGCTTCCGGAAGGCGACGATCACGGCCTCTTCCTCAATCGTCAGCACTGTCGAAGTCGGGTTCTTCGGCCCGGTCGGCACATCGGTCACCGAGGTCCGCTTCTTCCACTTCGCGACCGTCTTCTGGTTAATCCCGTAGCGCTTAGACAGAGCCCTCAGGCTCTCTTGACTATGTTGTATCGCTCGACGGACCGCCTCAGTCGTCGTGGCGCTCCCGTGGAGAACCTGGCCCATAGCGCGTCCCTCGATTCCTGCATCGAGATTGCACCATCAAAGCCCGGGATCAAACACCTAGCTTGCGCTTCGTCGAACGGGAAGTGGCCCCGTCGGGAGGCGCAGGCAATGGCGATCAGCCGGTATCGGGGGCAACAGCTTCGGCGATTTGCGGCCATCGTGGCGGTCGCCGCCGCGGCCAGCACGACGGTCCTGGCGCAACCCTCGCCGTCCGCCATCGGCCATCCTTTCGATTCGCTCGCCGCGGTGCTGCAGAGCCCGCGTTGCCTCAACTGCCATCCGCGCGGCGAGCGGCCAGCCCAGGGCGACCAGGGCCGGCCCCATGGCATGAATGTCCAGCGCGGCCCTGACGACCACGGCCATGCCGCCATGACCTGCGCGGCCTGTCACGGCGAGCGCAACAACCTGGCGTCGGGCGCGCCCGGCGCGCCGCACTGGCATGTCGCCCCACGCAGCATGGGCTGGACCGGCCTCGGCGCCGGAACGCTATGCCGGACGATTCTCGACCCGGCCAGCAATGGCGGCCGGTCGGTGGATGATCTGGTCCGCCATATGACCGAGGACAAGCTGGTGCTGTGGGCCTGGACGCCGGGCGGCAAGCGCCAGCCGCCGCCGCTCGGGCGCGCCGCATTCGAGGCGGCGCTCAGGGCCTGGGCCGCCGCCGGCGCGCCCTGTCCGAACTGACCTGTGATCAGCGCCCAACCTTCCATCGGCGCCCAAGTGAATCGAGCTGAGCCCATGGAGCCGAGATGAACCAGCAACTGATTGAACCGGGCGACCTGCCCACGACGCGGCGCGGGCTGATCGGCGCCGGCCTGGCGGGCCTGACCGTGCTGGTTGCCGGGCGCCTCGGCACCGGCGCGGTTGCCGCCCAGGTGGCCGGCGGCGCTGCCGTCGCCATCAATGCCTGGATCGCCATCGGGCGTGACGGCCGGGTCAGGCTGCAATGTGCGCATTCCGAGATGGGCCAGGGCATCGTCACGACCTTCGGAGCGATCCTCGCCGACGAGCTCGGCGCCGACTGGGCCGCCTGCGACGTCGTCTTCTCGGCCGCTGGCGCGGCCTATCGGCATCCGCTCTATGACTGGCAGTTCACCGGCAATTCGGAGTCGGTCCGGACCTATCACGGGCTGATCCGCCGGATGGCGGCGGCCGCCCGCGAGATGCTGGTGGCGGCTGCCGCTGAGCGCCTGCGGGTGTCGGCGGCCGAATTGACCGTCGAGGCCGGCCTCGTCCGCCATGGCCGCTCCGGCCGGGCGATCGGGTTCGGCGAGATCGCCGAAGCCGCCGCCCTGCAGCCGGTCCCCGCCGAGCCGAGGCTGAAACCCGAGAGCCAATGGCGTCTGGTCGGCGGCGGCCGCTCGCTGCCGCGCCGCGACATTCCGACCAAGGTGACGGGCGAGGCGGTGTTCGGCACGGACGTCAAGGTGCCGGGCATGGTCCATGCCGCCGTGATGAGCGCGCCGATCATCGGCGGCAAACTTGAAGGCTTCGACGACGCCGAGGCCCGAAGGGTCGCTGGCTTCATCGCCACCGTGCCGCTCGGTGGCGCGGTCGCCGTGGTGGCCGAGCACTATTGGCAGGCGCGCATGGCGCTGGAGATGCTGAAACCCACCTGGCGGCCGGGCCCCGGCGGCGAGTTCGACGACCGGAGCCTGCAGGCGCGTTATGACGCCGCCATGGCCGCGCCGGCCGACTGGGTGGTCGCCGAGCGCCACGGCGAGGCTGAAACCGCGATGGCGGGGGCAAAGCCGATCGAGGCGACCTATCATTCGCCCTGGCAGGCCCATGCGCCGATGGAGCCGATGAACGCCACGGTGTCGGTGACGCCTGACGGCGTCACGGTCTGGGCACCCACCCAGGGCACCCAGATGACCCAGGTCGTGCTGGCCGGCGTGCTTGCGGTGGCGCCCGAAAAGGTAACGGTCGTCAGGACCTATCTCGGCGGCGGTTTCGGCCGCCGGCTGATCGCCGATTTCGCGGTCCAGGCCGCCCTTTGCTCGAAAGCGGTGGGGCGGCCGGTCAAGCTCATCTGGTCGCGCGAGGAGGATATTCGGCAGGACTGGTTCCGCCCCGCCTTCGAGCAGAGGCTTGCCGCCGTGCTCGATACGCAAGGCCTGCCCAGGGCCTTTCATCACCGGCTGGTCGCCCCGACCATCCTGGCGCCGGTCTCGCCGGTGCCGATCAAGCCCGGCATGATCGACACGCTCTGCGTCGAAGGACTGGTGGAGCATCCCTATGCGGTCGCGCACCGGCGCGTCGACTACAAGATGCTGGAGCTGCCGATCCCCACCATGGTGCTGCGCACCACCGGTCACGGACCGAACAATTTCGCGCTCGAATCCTTCGTCGACGAACTGGCGCTTGCCGCCGGCCAGGATGGCTATCGTTATCGCCGGCGGCTGCTGGCCGGCAACCCGGCGGCGCTCGCCGTGCTCGATCGGGCGGCCGAGCTCAGCGGTTGGAGCGCCCCGCCCGCCGGCCGCTATCTCGGCATGGCTTTCGCCGATTGTTTCCGCGCCTATCTCGCCCAGGTGGTCGAGCTGTCGCTGGAAGGCGATGCCTTCAAGATCCATCGGATCGTCTCGGTGGTCGACCCCGGCCGGGTGCTCGACCGGGTCAATGCCATCTCGATGATCGAGGGTGGCGTGGTCTGGGGCCTGTCGAGCGCGCTCTATTCCGAGATCACCTTCGAGGGTGGCACGACGCGCGAGACCAATTTCGACGGCTACCGGGTTGCCACCCTGCCCGACGTGCCGGAGCTCGTCACCGACTTCCTGGAAAACCGCGCGACGCTCGGCGGTCTCGGCGAGGTCGGCCCCGTCGGCATTCCCGCGGCGCTGTGCAACGCCCTGTTCGCCGCGACCGCCAAGCGCCACCGCACCCTGCCATTGTCCCGCCAGGGCGTGTTCAGCGTCCACGGCAAGGCGTCGGGTTGACATGACCTGCGGCTGAGGAACCCCATGACCCACTTCTCATTCAAGCTGAACGGCCAGCCGGTGACTGTCGATGTCGATCCGTCGACCCCTCTGCTCTGGGTGCTGCGCGACCATCTCGGCCTGACCGGCACCAAATTCGGCTGCGGCGCGGCGCAATGCGGGGCCTGCACCGTGCACGTCGCCGGTGATGCCGTGCGCTCCTGCAGCATGCCGATCGACGCCCTTGGCGCGGCCGACGTGACCACCATCGAGGGGCTGGCGCAAACCCGCTTCGCGACATTGCAGGAGGCCTGGATCAGCCACCAGGTGCCGCAATGCGGCTATTGCCAGCCGGGCTTCCTGATGGCCACCGCCGCACTGCTCGCCAAGACCGCCAAGCCGACGGCGGAAGATCTCGACAATTCGATCACCAATATTTGCCGCTGCGGCACCTATCGGCGCATCAGAGAGGCGATCCTGAGCCTCGGCTAAGGTTCAGCGCAACAGGCCCGCCGCCTTCAGCGCCTTGACGATCACCGTATTGACGTCGCCTGGACGCTGGAGCCCCGGGTCTGGCTGCGCCATGTCGGGGGCCAAAGGCATGGTCATGCGCCGCGGCGGGGCCACCGGGCGCGGCTTGTCGACCTGCCCTGGTGGAATCAGACCCCAGAAGGCCGCGATGTGGCGGGTCGAGGCGAGGCCGGCATCAAGAAAATAGGGACCGGTCTCACCGCCGCCCTCCTGCGAGGGATCGACCGGCACGCCGTGGCCCATGCCGGCAATGGTGACGAGTTCGACGACGCCGCCGTTCGGTCCGCTCCAGGTCAGCCGCTCATGACCTGGCCCAAGCACGCGTTTGGGCTCGACCTCGCCAATACCATGGACATTGGTCCACTGCTTGACGAGCTCATGGGCATTGCCGATGCGCACCGTCGGATCGTCGATGCCGTGCCAGACTGAAACCTTGGCCCGGGGGCCCTTGTATGGCGACGCCGCGCGGACGCGATCGCCCCAGGCTTCGGCCTCGTGGCTGCTGGCGCCGTTCATGCTGGCAAAGGCCTCCTGGACATTGCCGGCCACACCATAAGGCAGCCCGCCAATGATCGCCCCGGCCGCGAACAGCTCCGGATAGGTCGCCAGCATGACCGAGGTCATGGCGCCGCCGGCCGACAGACCGGTGACGAAGACCTTGCCGGCATCGAGCCGGTGGTTGCGCAGCATCCGCTTGATCATTTGCTGGATCGACAGCGGTTCGCCCTGGCCTCGCGCGATGTCGCCGCGGCGGAACCAGTTGAAACAGGTATTGGGATTGTTGGCGCGCTGCTGTTCGGGGAAGACCAGCGCGAAGCCGGCCTCGTCGGCAAGCCGCGACCAGCCCGAGCCATGGTTGTAGCCGGCCGCATCCTGGGTGCAGCCATGCAGCACGACGACCAGCGGGGCGTCAGCGGGCAGACCGTCCGGGACATAGGACAACATGCGCAACCGGCCGGGATTGGAGCCGAAATCAAGGGTCTCGGCGAGTGGGATCGCCACGGCGGAGGCATCGCCCGGAACCGCCGCATTCGCCGCCGACGGCAGCGAAGCGTACCAGTTGCGCCTTTGGCGCATGAGGCTCGCAAGCGAGGCAGAAAGACCAGACATGGTGGCACCCTGTGATCGAGTGCGCCCGAAGACGCTGCATCGCAACATGTTTGCTGCGACGCAACATATTGGGTCCGGAAGTGGCTTTGGCAACCCGATTGCGAACCGCGCTGGGGCGGGCAAGAGCTCAGCGCACCGATTGTTAAGCATCTTCAGCGGGCTGGCGAAGGCTTGCCCTGGGCAAAAAATCGGGGATCGTCAACGCTTGATGCAAGCCACCTGCTGAACCGCCTCTTGTGTGGAGGCGACGATCTCCACGGGCTCGCGGCGAGGCGCGTCATTGGCCGCGAGTGAAGCGGACAGGCCATGGCGGCGGAGGAAGAGCTCGGCCAACTCGGAACGAATGGCGAAATTCACTGACTGAGGAATGTCGCCGCTAACTTGCGCGACACGCGTCGCATTGAGTTTGGAAGTCACCACGCCAACCAGACGACCGCTTCGGTCCAGCAGGGGGCCACCGGAATTTCCTTGTTGAACGGCAGCGGTAATCTGGATGAAGCGGCTATCGCCGCCGATTCCGGCCAGAGCGGAGACATCGCCGCGGGTCATATTGATGCCGTTGCCAAGGATGTCCTGGAGCGGAAAGCCAAGTGCGATGATCTCCTCGCCGATCGCAGGCGAGCGCGCGGCAAACGAAATGGGCGAGGCAGGTACCCGCGCTTCGACCTTCAACAGAGCCAAGTCATTGGTCTGATCGGCGTCGATCAGGCGCGCTGCGCCGAAGACGCCGATGCCGATCGCGCTGCAGTTGGACACCACGTGAGCATTGGTCAGAAAATGGCCTTGCGCCGATACGAGGAAACCGGTGCCGGTCGAGATACTCTCGCGGATCGGTTCGGATGGCCCTCCGACGCCGGCCGGTGCTGCAGCCGGTGCCGGAGACGGAGCATCGACCGGTGGCAAGGGCTGAAGGTTTTGCGAGGGCGGCGATGGCAAGGCCGCCATGGATCCGCGCAGGCTCGCGAGATCCGACTGAGCTTCGGCGACGCTTGGCCCGTCGGCATACGGCTTGAAGTCACTCGACATGGCGGACACGACCGGCCCCAATATGCTGGTCAGGGCCGGGTCATAGCTGATCGCAAAGCCACGCAGAGAAGATCCGGAATCGTGCATGCGCACGTAATAACTGCGCCCGCTCTGTTCAGATCCGGCAATGACAAACCAATTGCCGCGAAACACCTTGTAATGAGCGGGAGGGCGGCTCCTCAGCGTCATCTCGTAGTGCTGCTGCAGGCTGCGCTCGCCGGTCGGGACATTCATGGTGACCAGATCGATGTCGCCGGCTGGCGACCGGAACCGCGTGCCACGCCGGACCGGTTCGGCAGAGGAAATCAGCGCCGACGGCAGGCCGATCATCGTGCCGGTCGCATTGTCTCGGAGCGTCCGATAGCCGACGCCGCCACGGACCCTGGCGGCATCCGCCAACAGTCGATCGAGCTCATCGGGCCGAAGCAAGCCAGTCTCCGGCCGTCCGAGCCGCCGTTGATATTCGCGAATGGCGGTAATGGTTCTCGGGGAGATGTTCCCGTCGGCAATGGCCGGGAAGGTGTTGACCCAAATCAGGCTCCGCTGCAACCCGACGCGCACCCCCAGATCCAGCCGTCCATAGAAGCGGAGCAGATCCTGCTGGGCTTGCGCGGGCACCTGGCCCAAGGCCGCTGTCGCCACGACAAGCAAAAGATAACGGACAACGCGGCCAAACATACTACCTCCCGACGCATCCTGCGCCTTACTCAACTCTCAAGCCAATACTGTCGCGAGACAAGTGATTTTCTCGCGAACGGTTATCGACCAAGTGCAGGTCGGCATGAATAGGGTGGCACGGGCGATCGATGAGGGTTCAGCGCTTGCTGTCCGCAAACCGACACGGATTAGGAACGCGACTGCCGTATCGCAATCGATGTACCCTTGACGGCTTGCTCAGCTGCATGCCTGGCGCCGCTCCGCGCGTCGCGGCTATTCCTGGAACACTTCCTCGCGCTTGGCCCTGACCGCCGGCAGGATCAGCACGACCAGCAGGGCGAGGGTCGCCACCAGCAGCGCGGCGCTGATCGGCCGCTCGAGGAACACCAGCACATTGCCGCGCGACAGGTTCATCGCCCGGCGGAAATTCTCCTCCATCAGCGGTCCCAGGATAAAGCCGAGGATGAAGGGCGCCGGCTCGGCGCCGACCTTGATGAAGAACACGCCGGCGACCGCGAAGAGCAGCATCAGCGCAATATCGAAGGTCGAATTGCTGACCGAGAAGGTGCCGATGCAGCAGAACAGCACGATGGCCGGGAACAGGATGCGATAGGGCACGCGCAGGAGCGAGACCCAGAGCCCGATCAGCGGCAGGTTGAGCACGATCAGCATGAGGTTGCCGAGCCACATCGAGGCGATGATGCCCCAGAACAGCTCCGGCTGGGCGGTCATCACCTGCGGCCCCGGCTGGATGCCGTGGATCATCATGGCGCCGACCATCAGCGCCATGATGGCATTGCCGGGAATGCCGAGCGTCAGGAGCGGGATGAACGAGGTTTGCGCACCGGCATTGTTGGCCGCCTCCGGCGCCGCCACGCCCTCGATCGCACCCTTGCCGAAGCGCTCGGGCGTGGCCGAAACCTTCTTTTCCACCGCATAGGCGGCAAAGGACGACAAGGCCGCGCCGCCGCCCGGCAGCACGCCGAGGATCGAGCCGATGGCGGTGCCGCGTGTCATCGCCGGCAGGCAGGCGCGGATCTCGAGCCAGTTCGGCCAGAGATTCTTCACCGCCACCGACAGGAGGCTGCGGTCCTGCGGCCGGCCGAGCGCGACCGCCAGTTCGGCAATGCCGAACATGCCGATGGCGATCGGCACGAAGCCGATGCCGTCGCCGAGTTCGCCGATGTTGAGCGTCATGCGCGGCAGGCCGGTGTTCACGTCGATGCCGACCAGGCCGAACAGGAGGCCGAGCAGCACCATGGCGATGGCCTTGGCGGGCGAACCATGGGCCAGCGCCACCGAGCCGGTAAGGCCGAGCACCATCAGGCTGAAATATTCGGCCGCGGTGAATTTGATCGCCAGCCAGGACAGCGGCACGCTGGCGGTGGCGATGATGACGGTGGCGACGGTGCCGGCGAAGAACGAGGCGATCGCCGCGATCGCCAGCGCCGGGCCCGCCCTGCCCTGCCGGGCCATCTGATGGCCGTCGAGGCAGGTGACGATGGAGGAGGATTCACCGGGCAGGTTGACCAGGATGGCGGTGGTCGAGCCGCCATATTGCGCGCCGTAGAAAATGCCGGAAAGCATGATCAGGGCCGAGGCCGGCGGCAGCGTGAAGGTGAAGGGCAGCAGGATGGCGATGGTGGTGATCGGCGCGATGCCGGGCAGCACGCCGACCAGGGTGCCGATGATCACCCCCATCAGGCAGAAGGCGAGGTTCAAGGGGGTCAGCGCGACGGCGAAACCGGTGGCGAGATTGCTGATCAGATCCATGTCAGCGCACCGGCCAGATCGCCAGCGGCAGGCCGAGCGCATAAACGAAAAGACCGACCGCGAAGGCGGCGAGCGACAGCGCCACGACGATGTTCTCCCTGAAGCGCACGTCGTGAGAGGCAAAACCCGCTGTGATGACGACGGCAAGGCTGGTCAGCGCCAAGCCGAGGCGCGGCAGCAGCAGCGCGAACAGGCCGACCGCGCCGGCGATCAGGGCAAGCGGCCGCCAGGCGATCTCGGGCAAGCCGACATGGCCGGCGAGCAGCGCGCGGCCGCCGAGACCCAGGCCGAACAGGATGATGATGACGGCAAGCGCGCGCGGGACATATCCGGCGCCCATGCGCGCGGTCGTGCCCATCGGCAGATCGCTGATCAGGACCAGCGCCAGCGCGCCGACCCCGACCAGGAACAGGCCGAAGGCGAGATCGGGGACATTGATGCGGCCCATGGCGCTCTCCGCTGCAGCGGCAGGTTCTGGTCAGTCGAGCGACAGGTTCTCGGCCTTGACGATGGCGCCCCATTCGGCCATCGCCTTGGTCATCCAGGCTGCGAATTCGGCGGCGCTGCCGGCCTTCACCTCGCTGCCGAGCTCGACGATCTTGGCCGAGACGTCGGGCATGGCGAGGATCTTGCCGAGCTCCGCGTTGAGTCTCGCCACCATGGCCGGCGGCGTGCCCTTGCTGGCATAGATGCCCTGCCAGGAACCGGTGTCGTGGATCGGGGTGTTGAGTTCCTTGAAGCTCGGCAGGTTGGGCAGTTGGGCCAGGCGCTTTTCGCCGGAGACGGCTATGCCCTTGAGCTGGCCTTGGGTGACGAAGGGCAAGGTGGCGATGGCGCCGTTGAAGATGACATTGGATTCGTTCGCCACCACGCCGCGAATGGCGGCGGCGCCGCCGCGATAGGGCACCGCCCCCCAATTGATGCCGAAGCGCTTGCCTATGACCAGCGCGGTGAGGTGATTGACCGCGCCGACGCCGCTGGTCGCGACATTCAGCTTGCCCGGATTGGCCTTGTCGAAGGCGGCGAGCTCTTCGATCGTATTGGCCGCGATCGACGGGTGGACCGCGAAGAGATAGGGCGAGAACGACACCATGCCGATCGGCACGAGGTCCGTCGACACGTCGAAGGACAGCTTCTTGAACAAGGCGGGCACGCTGGCCAGCGTGCCGGCATCCGAGAGCAGCAAGGTGTGGCCGTCGCCCGGCGCCCGCGCGACATAGTCGGCGCCGACATTGCCTGACGAACTCGGCCGGTTGTCGACGATGACCGGCTGGCCGATCGCCTGCGACAGTTTCGGCCCGATGAAGCGCGCCAGGATGTCGGATGTGCCGCCCGGCGCGAAAGGCACGATCAGCGTCACCTGCTTGGTGAAGGCTTGCGCGCGGGCTGGTGAACTTGCCGCCTGGATCGATCCAATCGACAGCGCGGCAATAGCGGAACGCCTGGTCAGCATGGTGGTCTCCTCCTCGGTCGTCTTATTGTTGAGGGGAGTGTAGAGCGCTTTCGCGCCGAGGGAAGCGGCGAGATCTATATCCAGCCTTGCGACGCGCCCGGTCGCGGCGCGCCTGTCGAACCGGCGCGGCAGGTCATGCCGGACCGGATCGGCGAAGGCGGTCTCACTTCATCGGCGTCGGCGTGGTCTGCGACCATTTCTCGAACTTGCCGAGCGCGCCCCAGGCGGCGGTCGCAAGGAAGATCGGCAGGAAGGTCCCGCTCATGCCAGCGAGCATGGGGATCGATGTCGCGACCGTGCCCAGTGTCGTGCCGGGCGCAGCATTGCCGAGCACGCTGGTGGCGAGCGCGCCGATCAGGCCAATGGCGGTCTTCTTGCCGTTCAGGAGATCGCCGAGCGACGCGCCGAGCGCCCCATTGACCGGGCCAATGTGGGCGGACGAGGCCGGTGTCGGTGCCGGAATTGGTGTCGGCGCTGGAACCGGCGGCACGGCAGGCATCACGCCGCCCGGGCTCAGCAACGCGGCAAGGATCGCCAGCAATTGCTGCTGGCCGGCGAGTTGCGGCGCCGGGTCGGCCACCGGCACCGGTTGCGCCTGGCGCACCGCGGCCAAGGCCTGCTGCAATTGCGCGATAAGACCGAGGAGACGGGTGAGATCGGGTTGTTGCGTTTCGGGCATGGGCGTTGGTCCTGGTGCCGGGAAAATGGGTGGCGGAACACCGTCGATGATCGGTCCGATCGGCCCGGGGATCACCGCCTCGACCTGACGCGGCGGCGGCGCGACCAAAGGCGACGCGGAGACTGAAGGCGGCGCGGCGTGGGCCGCCTCCACGGCATTCTCGAAATTGACCGCGTAACTGGCGACATCGCCGGCACGGTCGGTACCGATGATGCTGCGGGCGCCGCGATAGTCGCAGCGGCCGGCATCGATGAAATCGGCCAGCTTGCGGCCGGTCCAAAGGCCCTCGACATGACCGACGACCGTGATCGCTGCATCGATCTTCGGATCGGTGATCAACAGATCGGGCTGGCTCACCAAGGGATAACCAAAGCGCTTCTCGAGCTTCTTGTAATTTTCGTGCCAGGTGTTCTGCACCCGGCCGCGACCGAAATAGCTCTGGCCATTGACCGGCAGCGCGTAATTGGTGCGAATACGGCCCTGCTGGAACAGCCGGGTAACGGCTGCGACCGAGCCCTCGGTCGAGGTCGCGAAGCCTTCGCGCACCGGCACCATGCGCCGGCCGGTCTCGTGATAGACGGTCGCCAGGATATAGGCGAACCAACGCGGGTCCCGTCCCCGATAGGTCGCTTCCCAGACGTCGATGAGATCTTCCATGCCGGCGACCTGCGCCTTGCTGAGGCTGCCGGAA
Source organism: Phreatobacter stygius (assembly GCF_005144885.1). Classification (NCBI taxonomy): domain Bacteria; kingdom Pseudomonadati; phylum Pseudomonadota; class Alphaproteobacteria; order Hyphomicrobiales; family Phreatobacteraceae; genus Phreatobacter; species Phreatobacter stygius. The sequence goes on along the minus strand of NZ_CP039690.1, from coordinate 4,900,367 downwards.
AACAGGTCGTCGCGAACCTCGTTGAAGAAAACCTGGCGGTTCATGCCTGCACCCCCCTGGCTCGTTGCTGTCGTGCCGCCGCCATTGGCCGGAAACCCGCCGAAGCGGATCGGTCCGTCGCCGGCTTCGCCATCGTCCGGCGACGGGCTGTCCCCGGCGCTCGATCCCGCCGCCCCTGTGCCCAGGTCGAGCCCGGCCCAGTCGACGCCCGCGGCGAGTTCCTGCGGGCTGACATCGATCTGGAAATGCATGGCGTCCTTGGTCGTCTTGAAATCTCCACCCCAGGCGAAGACCGGCAGGCCAGCCTTGGTCTTGATCGCCAGGGCATCGGCGACCAGAGCCGGCGTCATATCGGTATCGGCGCGCAGGAAGCGCACCTCACGGGCCCGCTCCTCCTGCGTCGGCTTGTCGGCGAACAGGACTTTCCGCCCGTCCGGCGTCTTCTTGTAGGGGTTGGTCTGCCAGTCGACATCGACCGCAATGCCATAGGCATGCAGGCTCGGCTTGGTGCCGCCGGTGATCGGTCGATCGGCATAGCCGCCGGTATCGACCTTGCGGATCAGGTAATCGTGCCGCAGGAAAACGCTTTCCAGCGCATGCCAGGCCTCCGCGGTCGGCGGCGCGATGGCGATCCGCGCCGGGCCGAAAGATTGCCGGACCATTTCAGCTTCACGGCGATAGAAGCGACCCCAGAGGTCGCGCAGATCTTGCGATGAATAACGCATCGGACACCCTGTCTGATGGTGGTTTCTTCATGCGCATGCTGTTGCCCTGGATCGTGACGCGACAAGGCAAGCAATTCAAGACTTATGTCGCGCCTTGATTACCGAAACGGGAACCAATTCACCGATCAGCGCTCAACAACCGCCACATCCCTCTAGGGCAGCTGCGCAACAAGACACTCCGAGTCCCGCTGGGCCACGGAGATATCCATTGCCTCGCAGGACGCCGCGCGCTCGCGGAGCGCCCTGCACGGAGATCATCTCAACGCCATGCTGGGCAGGAGCTGGTTCCATTCGGCGATGAGTGAGTCGTTGTCATCAGGCCTCGCCGCCACCGGCGATGTTCCGTCGGCGACGCGACGGGCGATATGTTCGCCGAGCGCCCGATAGACCTCGAACTGCTCTTCGCTGAAGAACTGGTCCGCGGTCGATTCCTGCGGGAAGACCGGATGGGCCGCCTTGTAGGCCGTGACGTAATCATTCTCGTCGCCGGACAGCGACGCCTTGATATAGAGCAGCAGTCCGGGCTGCGGGTTCGCGTCGCCGGGCACCACCGGGTAATGGATATAGCCCAGCGCCGCGTGCGGCCCTTCCGCCGGTCCGGTCGGCGCCGCGCCTTTCTTGCAGGCTTCGGAGACCAGCCGGGAGCGCGCGCCGATGGCTGTCCAGTCCATGTCGATGCTCACGCCGAAATCGATCCGGGCGAACCGTTCGAGCCTGACCAGCGCCGGGAATTGATAGTCGGGGTCAGCCTCAGCATCGACGACGATGATCAATTTGCAGCGCCGGCGCAGCAAACCATAGACGCCGAGATTTTCGATATGGCCGCCATCGGTCAGGAACAGGTAGGAATTGTCGGCGGTGGTGGCGCCGGGGCGGCGGACGCCCACCCCGGATTTGGCGAAGGCCTCACGCAATAGATAGCGCGGACCGGGAAAGCGCGGCCAGCCGGACGTCGATCCGGGGCCGCCGGTCGCCTGGCCGCTGCCAACCAGCGCGACGATCGCTCGCGGGTTGAGCACCCAGCGGCCCAGGCGGACGTTCAGGAAGGCCAGCGTCGGCGACAGGGGCGCGATGGATGCCATCCCCATATTGGGGGCGGCGGCGGCACCGGAAATCGCCATGGCCGTGCCGATCGTCAGGCCGTCGACCACCCGTTCGGCTGCCCGGGTCGGGGCATAACCGGTCAGCTCGCAGCCGATGAAACGGGGGCTGAACAGGAAGAAATCGGCGTTACGGCCGCGCTGGTTGGCAAAACGCGACCCCGGCACATTCACCGCGGCATTGATCAGGTGATAGGCCGCGCATCCCGGATTGATGCCGGACAGCAGGAATTCGTCGGCCGGTTCCATGGCCGCAGGCTCGACCGGAACGCCGTCGCCATCGGTCGCGCGCCGCTGCAGAAAGGCATAACCAAGCCGGTCCCGATAAAGCTGGTGCAGCGAATTGGCGTTGACGTTGAGAAGCCGCCAGAGGACCAGGAAGACTATTGCCGCAAGGCCGTAGAGGACGGCGACCTGATAGCTGAACGCCCCGGCACTCTTGTCGAACAGCCGCGACAACCAGTCCGGCGCATGGGCGTAGGAACGGGCCCCGTCGCAGGTCGCGGGCGGCACGGCGACACACTCCGAGACCCCTACGCCCCAATAGAACAACAGCATCATGGCAAGCCAGATCATCAGCGGCACGATGGCGGCGGCGAACAGGAGCAGCGCGCGGCTGCCGATCTTGGCGAGCTTGGCGCCATAACCGCCAACGGCTTCGGATGCGGCCTTTTCGCCGAGCTTCTGGACAAAGGGCAGGATCGCCAGGACGACAGGACTGAGCCACGAGATCCAGCCGGCCAGCCAGGTCAGAAGCGGCTGCGGTGTCGCCGTCGATGGCGCGGCACCGGTGGCGGCTTGGGGGCTGTCGAAAACCGCACGCATGATCGCCAGATGCGCCTCGATGACAATGAGGCCGCAAGCCAGCACCATGACCCAGGTCGCGATTTCCGCGATGAGCCGGCGCCGGGCCACGCTGACAATGCGGATATTCGAGACGAGCAGCACATAGACGAACCAGAGCGCCGCGAGGCCAAGCAGGATCAGGATGCTGAGCGGCATCCGGTAGCCGGCGACGGCCGGCCTGAGACCGTCCGGGACCCACCAGGTCGCAGCGAGCCAGGAGGTGTTCGGCGCAATGAACAGCAGCAGTGCCGCCGCGGCCAGAAGGATCGGCAAAAGCACCAGGACGCTGAGCACGATGCCGCGCATATAGACGACGAAGGCAGCCAGCACCGCGCCGATGCCGCCGCGCACGAGATAGCGCGAATTGTCGCGCAAGTGCCGCGTCTCGGGCGTCTCGCCGGCATCCTGGCCGGTCAAGCCATAGGGGAAGCGGCCGCCACGCTCCGACATGCAAATGGTCATGGCGGTGCCGAGATAGCCACCGCCCGAAACGGTGGAGAGGTAGTCCATCCGTTCGATCGTGCTGAGCGGCTGGTCGCGCGACTGGGCGTGCAGCCCCTGCACGACGCCAAGCGCGAAGGCCGCGGACCGGATGCCACCGCCGGAAAGCGCAAGGCCGGCGAGGCCGCGGTCGGTGCGCGGCCCCCCGGCGACCTCGAGCGCGTCGAGATCGGTCCGACCGAGCCTGCCGCGGCGTGTCGTGATGTCGTCGAGCTCGGCCCTGAAGACCTCGCTGAAGCTTGCGACCGCATGGGCGGCCTCGCCGGCTGCTGTGGTCTCGGTCATCGCGTCCCCCCGCGCCGCTGCCGGCGGCGCCGCTTCGGATCCAGGTCAGTCAATGTCGTAGGAAGGCCCGGTTCGACAGGCGAGCGGCCGCGAGGCGGCGGCGGCGTAGCCGAAGCGGGCATGGGTGTGGAAATAGGATGGGGCAGGCTGCGGCCAGCGGTGATGGTCCAACAGGCCGTAACGCCCTTTGACCGCACGCAGCGCGTCGTTTTTTTCGATGTGATGATCAAGGATCGTGCACAGGCCGGCCAGAACCTCATTGGCCGCCACGGCGCTGTTCGCCTCCCGGTTGGCCAGGAAGAAATCACCGAGCCCGGCACGAATTCCGGCCAATTGCCGGGACAGGGCAGCGCGGGTATCCCTGGTATTTTCCTTGTCCCTCAGATCCGATATCGCTTCGGTCACCGCTGGAATGTTGGGATCTCCCAGCACGGCCATGATGGCGACCAGCACGCGGATATGCTCGGCGGTGAACGGACCCGATTGTTCCGACGCCGCTTCGATGGCAGCAAGCCCTCTTCGACGCAGATCGGCACCGAGATAAGTGACCATCCGGCGTGATTCCTCGCGCAATTCGACAATGAGCGCGGCGTCGGCAGCCGCCAGGAGTTCACGAAGCGAGGCTCTCAGGCGATCGTTGAAGCCGCTTCGCCGGTCGATATCGGCGACCAGATCGGCAACCAGGCTGCGCGCCTCGGCTTTGCGGCCGAGCTCGAACAGCATGAAGGCCGCGCTGCGCAGGTTGATGGCCCGCCGCTCCGGACCGCGCGCGCAAGGCCGGAGAATGGGCGAGGACCGGCCCGGACAGGGACGAGCGAGACGCAGCTGCTGCGCGACGATGGCCTCGATCAGAACCTGCCGTTCCCGGCCCAGCGGCGGCGCGTCGCGGGGCATCGGGAAGGCTGCGTTGAACAGGCCGACCAGGAGCAGATCGTCGGTATCGTCGAGCCACAGGTCGGTTCCCTGAAGGACCGGACCGATGACATCGAGCGCTTCGGAAAAACGGCTCATTCCGATCAGCACGAGGGCCAGATCGATCGGCTTCTGCGCGGCCTCGCTCGCCGCCGCGCAGGTCGCGGCAAGCCGTGCCGCGCAGGACCGCAGATTGCCGCCGGCGAAGCCTGGTTCGACCCGACAGAACCGATAGCTGTTCATCAAGGTGACATCGAGATCGGCATGCAGCGATCTCAGCCGGGCTCCGTCGGCGCTATAGTCCTGCAGCTTGGCTGCCGTGCCCTGCCGCCACCGGTCACAGTCCGGCTGCACGATCCAGCCCGGGGGCGGGTCTTCTGCCGACCTTGCCGAACAGTCGGACGCGCGCTGCGGCAGGCGCACGGATCGCAATAGGCCGGCCATGTCCTGCATGGTCCTGACGCAGGCGGTCCGCGTCGCATTGCGGGTGCCGTCGAGGGCGGCCAGCAACGGTTGCGGATGCGACAGGCTGCCGCCCTGCAGCGTCAGGAGCTTGCCGGCAAGATCGGGCTGGTTCCAGGAAATGGCGTCCAGCGCGAGATCGACCAGGAAAGCGCGCTGCCAGGCGCGATCGGCGTCGCTCAAGACGGGATTGTCCGGCACGCCGCATTGGCCTTCGCGCCGAGCGGCGATGCGGTCCAGGACGGCGACGGCATCTTGCGGATCGCTGTCCCCGGCCAGAAGCAGCGGCAGATAGACCCGCGCGGCCGCGTCGAGATCGAGGTCGCGACAGGTCGCGTTGAGCGCGGCCCAGGCCTCCGCCGCCTGCCCCACTTGATCCGGGTTCAGGCGCCCGTCCCTGGAGACGATGCCGGCCATCAGGTGCAGCGTGACCAGATGGTTGGCGCGGGCGAGATGCGCCGCCCTTGCGGCGAGGCCTGCGCCTGGCTCCCGCTCGAGGATTTCGGTCCGCACCTGCCCGACGAGCTCCGCACGGCGGCCCTGATCCAATGCTCCATCCCGTCCCCAGGCAAAGGCCAGGCGCTGGCCGGTGACCGCCCGGGAATTCCGCTCCAGAATGTTGCGGAAGATCGCTTGCACGGCTGCGGCGGTATCGAGTTCGCCCATCGCCGCCAGGCGCACCACGAAAGCCCCGACCATCGGGGCGTCGGCCGTGGCGAAAGTTCCCGAGCGCTTCCAGGCCTCGATCGCCGCGGCGACCTGCGCCTCGCGTGTCAGCGGCCGGACGGCGGTTTCGAAAGCCGTTGTCGTCGCCAGCATGACCGAGCCGAAAGCCATGGCGAGGACGCCGAGCCTGGCGATCGTGACGGTGCGGAACCGTGTCTCATCGGCGAGCCGGAAGTCGGACGCCGCCGCCGATGTGTCACGCAAGGCGCCATGCAGCCGAGGCACCGGCGTTGCGCCGGCAGCCGGTTGCGGCGTCGCGCCGATGATATGGGCGGCGAGCCAGCCCAGAACGTCCTGACGCACCTTGGTCCGGCCTGCGTCCTCGAAGAAATAGCTGTTATGGACGAGCCCGCCGAAGGACAGGTCCTTGACGATCTGGTCAACCGTATCGTGTTCGCCGCCGGCCTTGCCGCTGGCTGAGAAACGCTCGCGCAATTGCGCGGCGAAGGCGCCGGCGGTCGAGTCGGCGAGCGCCATCATGCTCGCATCGGCCGCGCCCGACAGCGGCGGCCAGACCTGGGTGAAGGCCGGCGGCGCGAGGCCGACGCGGCGGATCACATAGCCGCTCATGTCGTCGCCCTGGACCCGCTGGGTCAGCCCCTCCCAGATGGCCTCGTCGCGCCCCTTGGTGAAGAGCGCCGAAATGGCCCGCAGCACCTTGTCGTTGAGCACGCCATGGGTATCGCGCTGCATCGGGCGAATGGCCGGCGCGGGCAGCAAGGAGGCCCCAAGCGCCGAGATCGCCTCGTCCTGGCGGTGAACCAGGGAATACCAGCGCTGGCCATAGGCGGTGTAGGCGGCCTGCGCGCGAAGCCGGCGCTCCTGGCGGTCCCACATGTTGAGCAGATGTCCCGCTAAGGACAAGAGCAGGACGACCACGACCAGGACGATGACGGCCAGCAGCAGCGCCATGACGACAAGGCCGATCTTGCCGGCAATGCCCTGGTGCAGGCCGGCAACGAACGGCACGGTGCGGGAGGCGACGAGAACGCCGGTGGTCGCCGCGAGCGCGGTCAGCGCCGGCGTCCAGCTCGATGCCAGGCGGCCGACCTGGAACCCCCAGCCCAGCAATTTGAGCCCCAGGTAGACCAGTACTCCCAGTGCCACGGCCGCGATGACGGTTGGCGTCTCGCGCCAGATCGGCCGGTACCAGGCATAGCTGGTCGAGACCTTCGACCAGTCGGTGGCGTTTTGCAGGATCAGGCCCGCCTGGGAAACGACCGACCTGACATCGAGGATCCAGGTCGACCAGGTGGCAAGCCAGAGCAGGAAGCCGACCAGCAGCAAGATGACGCCGAACAGTTCCCGCTTCGACGTTCCGAAGGTCAGGAACGGGGTTCCGACCGTCGCCCAGCTGCGCAGATGCGGCAAGGCTTCGGCAGCCGGACCGGCGCGGCGTGCGGCATCGGCCATGGAGGCGGTCAAGGCATGCCAGATCACCGAACCGCCATGGCTGTGGCCGATCAGGTGATACGGCCGGCCGGCGCCCTCCAGCTGCACCAGGCGGTTCAGCAGGAGTTTGCCCGCCAGGCGTCGCTGCACCTCCGAATTGGCGCCGGACCAGCGGAATTCTTCCACGTCGGGAGCATTGCCGATGGCGGCCTGGACCGCGCCGGCGAGCCCCGTCGCGAACGGGCCTCCCCGTTGCCACCACCTGGCATTTTGCGACGGGTTCACGGCGCTCGACCCGGCGACGGTGCCGTGAACCAGCACGATGACCGGCGCTATGCTTTCCGATCCTGCCGCGTGGTCCATCGCGAACACCAACACAACCCAGGGACGCGAGAAAAGTAAACGACTTTCAACTTTTGGTGTCAATTCCCTACGGGGAAGCAAGACATCACCTTTGCCACCCGGTATTTCTGGATGGCCGGATGACACGATCGACAGCAGTCATCCCAAGACGCCTTCACTCTTCCGATGCGGAAACATCCTGTTGCTTCGAATGTACCTCACTTCAAATGGACGGTCCCACGGAAGGACTAACAGTCAGCCGTCGGATTTGGATCAATTGAGATCAACCGACACCTCGTCTCGGTCGCGCTCAAGCCCGCGCCAGCAGCCGCTCGACCGCCTGGGCCGCGGCGCGCAGGTCCTCGGCAATCGCCTCCATGCGCGCCGGTGACATGCGCCGGATCACACCGGCGCAGGTGATCGCGGCGAAGGCTTCGCCGCTCCGGTCGCGAATGGTGACCGAGAGCGCGCGGGTGCCGGGCACCAGACCACGGTCGCGCACGGCATAACCGAGCTTGCGCGCCTCCTGCACCCAGGCCGAGGCCTGGGCCAGGGTGGCGCCGTAGGAGGTGAGCCGTGGGGCATTCTGCGCCAGGAGGTCGTTGGCCTCGTCGTCGGGCAATCGCGCGAGCAGCGCCAGGCCCGAACTGCTGACGCCGAGCGGTCGCCGGTCACCGACGCTCAGCGACAGGACCTGCACCGGATAGGCGCCGAGCCGGCGGGCCACGCAGACGGTGTCGAGGCCGGCGCGCTGGGTCAGGAACAGGGTGTCGCCGATACTGTCCGTCAGCTCGTCCAGAAGTGGTTCGGCGGCGGCCAGCAGGGGCGAGCGGCGTGGCCGCGACAAGGCGAGCAACTGGATCTGCTCGCCGACGGCATAACGGCGGGTCGCCGGCTTCTGCTCGACCAGGCCCTCGTCGATCAGCGCCAGCAGGATGCGGTGGGCGGTCGGGCGGGTCAGCCCGGTCAGCCGCGCGACATCGGTCAGGCCATAACCGGCCTCGCGGGCCATGGCGAGAATGCGCAGGACCCCGATGGCGCGGCGGATGCTCTGGGTGCCGCTCTCGCCCTGGCGGTCGTCGGCAGTGTCGGGCGCGACAGCCCCTTCAGGCAGTTCCGGCTGGGTCACGATGCTCCTCGGTCAAAGGCCAGTGTCCACCATGTGGACAAGAACGGGCGATTTCAATTGCGTCGAAGCGACATCCCGCGAGGATCCGCCCAACAACAAGGCGCGATGACCATCGCGCCCCGGGAGGAATTGTCATGAAGCTCGCAAGCTTCCGGCTCGGCGGCGCCGAGCATTTCGGCGCGGTCGTCGGCTCCGGCCTCGTCGACCTCGGCGGCCGGCTGAGGCAGTTCACCACGCTGCGCGACGCGATCGCGGCCGACGCCACCGCGCTGCTGCGCGACACGGCCGAACGCGCATCACCCGATCACGCGCTGGCCGATGTCGAATTGACGATCCCGATCACAACGCCGGAAAAGATCTGGTGCATTGGCGTGAACTATGCCGACCGCAATGCCGAATACAAAGACAACTCGGCGCCGCAGAGCTATCCGAGCCTGTTCTGCCGCACGCCGAGCTCGTTTGTCGGCCATGGCGTGCCGCTGGAACGGCCGAAGGTCTCCTCCCAGCTGGACTATGAGGGCGAGATCGTCATGGTGATCGGCAAGGGCGGCCGGCACATCCCCCGCGAAAGCGCGCTCGGCCACATCTTCGGCCTGACGCTTTGCAACGAGGGCAGCGTCCGCGACTGGCTGCACCATGCCAAGTTCAACGTCACCCAGGGCAAGAATTTCGACCGCTCCGGCGCCATCGGCCCATGGATCGTCACCTCGGACGCGCTCGATCCTGCCCAGCCGCTCGAGCTGACGACGCGGGTCAATGGCGAGGTGCGCCAGCACGACTCGACCCGGCGGCTGATGTTCCCTTTCGATTATCTCATTGCCTATCTCTCGACCTTCGCCACGCTGAAACCCGGCGACATGATCGTCACGGGGACGCCGACCGGCGCCGGCGTCCGCTTCGACCCGCCGAAATGGCTCATTCCCGGCGACATCGTGGAGGTGGAGGTGCCCGGCATCGGCACGCTGCGCAATGGCGTGACCGACGAGGCCTGACCCCTTTTTCCCCTGTCTGAACGGACCATCCCCATGCTGTCGCAAGATCAGATCAGCGATGCCGCGCGCCGCCTCGACGCGGCCGAGCGTACCGGTCGGCAAATCAAACAGCTGAGCCTCGCCCATCCCGGCATGACCATCGACGACGCCTACCAGGTGCAAAGCGCCTGGGTGGCGCTGAAGGTCGCCGCGGGCCGCAAGATCAGGGGCCACAAGATCGGCCTGACCTCCAAGGCCATGCAGAACGCGGTCAATATCAACGAGCCCGATTATGGCGTGCTGCTCGACGACATGTTTTTCCGCGACGGCGGCGAGATCGCCAGCGACCGCTTCGTGCAGTTGCGCGCCGAGGCCGAGCTCGCCTTCATCCTGAAGGACCGGATCAGCGGCCCCGATTGCACGATCTTCGACGTGCTCAACGCCACCGACTATGTGGTGCCGGCGATCGAGATCCTGGATGCGCGCATCGAACGTGTCGACGGCGAGACCAAGGCGACCCGCAAGGTGGTCGACACCATCGCCGACAATGCCGCCAATTGCGGCATCGTCATTGGCGGGCGGCCGTTCAAGCCGATGGAGGCGGATCTCCGCTGGCTCGCGGTGATCTTCTCGCGCAACGGCCAGATCGAGGAGACCGGCGTCGCCGCCGGCGTGCTCAACAATCCCGCCAACGGCATCGTGTGGCTCGCCAACAAGCTGGGCTCCCACGGCGTTTCGCTGGAGCCGGGCCAGGTCATCCTGTCGGGTTCGTTCATCCGGCCGGTCGACTGCCGGAAGGGCGACACGATCCATGCCGATTACGGTCCTTTCGGCACCGTCTCCTGCCATTTCACTTAAAAAGGCGACACGATGACCAAGCGCCAGAGCATCTATGTCGAGGGTTTCGGTCACAAGAACCCGATCCCCGCCGCCTGCCGGCTCGGCAATATCCTGATGTCGGGCATCGTCTTTGGGCTGGATCCGGCCACCGGCAACCCGGCGCCCGACCTCGAAGCGCAATGTGCCCTGATGTTCGGCCATATCCGCGCGATCATGGCGGCCGGCGGCGGCTCGACCGACGACATCGTCAAGGTCACCGTGTGGATGACCGACCGAAGCCAGCGCGAGGCGGTCAACAGGGAATGGCTCGCCATGTTTCCGGACCCGGCGACCCGGCCGGTGCGCCAGGCGATGAAGGCGGAGCTCGACGGCGGCAAGCTGATCCAGTGCGATTTCATGGCGGTGATCGGCGGATGACGACGGCGGCGACCCACACGATCCAGACCATCGACATCCAGGCGAAAGATCTGGCGGCGGAGGCCTGTTACCGGCTGTTGACCGGCCTGGTCGTGCCGCGGCCGATCGCCTGGGTCACCACGGTCTCGGCCACCGGCACGGTCAATCTCGCGCCGTTCAGCCACTTCACCTTCGTCTCGCCGAAACCGCCCATGCTGGCGATCAGCGTCGGGCAGAAGGCCGGTGTCTACAAGGACACGGCCAGGAACATCATGACGAGCGAAGAGTTCGTCGTGCATATCGCCGACCGGCCGCTGATCCCGGCCGTGCATGACAGCGCCGTCGAACATCCCCCGAGGTCAGCGAGGTCGAGCTGCTCGGCCTGGAGACGCGGCCCGGCGTCAATGTCCGCGTGCCCCGGCTGACCATCGCGCCGGTCGCGATGGAATGCCGGCTGCGCCATTGCATCGAATTCGGCGAGACGCGCAGCCGCCTCCTGGTCGGCGAAGTTCTCTCATTCCACCTGCGCGACGGCCTGATGGTCGACGGCAAGGTGGACACGCGCCGGCTCGACCCGATCTGCCGGCTGGCCGGGCCGAACTACGCGACGCTCGGCGACATCGTCACCATGGCCGCCATCCACCAGACCTCGAAATCCTGAACCGAGCGGGAGCGCGTGCCGATCATGCCGACCTATCTGCCCTTCGACCCGAACCCGCGGCCACCGGCAAAGCCGCTGCCGCCGCTCAGCTGCGACAGCCAGTTCCACGTGCTCGGGCCGGTGGATCGCTATCCGGTCCGACCGGGTGCGGTCTATGAAATGCCGACCGCCACCATCGACACCGCCTTGACGCTGCATCGAACCCTCGGCATCACGCGCGGCGTCATCGTCCAGCCGACCACCTATGGCGGCGATCACGCCGTGACGCTGGACGGCCTGAAGCGCGCCGGCCCGAACTATCGCGGCTGCGCCAATGCCGCCGTCTTCGCCGACCGGGGCGACGCCTATCTCGACCAACTGGACCGGGCCGGCGTCAAGGGCGCCCGTTTCACCCGTCAGGGCCTCGGCATCGCTTTCGACAAGGCTGAGTTCGAGCGCTCGCTTGCCCGCATCCGCGAGCTCGGCTGGTATGTGAAGCTGCAGCCGGAGGTCGAGGGCGTGATCGGCAATATCACCGATTTCGAGCGGCTCGACCTGCCCTTGCTGATCGACCATATGGGCCGGCCGGATCCGACCAGAGGGCCCGCCGACCCGAGCCTCGCCAAGGTGCTCGACCTCGTGAAGCGCGGCAATGTCTGGGTCATGCTGTCGCTGACCGAAAAGATCTCGAAAGCTGGATCCCCCTGGGACGACGTCATTCCGGTCGTCCGCGCGCTGATCGAGGCCGCGCCCGACCGGATCGTCTGGGGCAGCGACTGGCCGCATCCGGTCTCGACCAAACAGCCGCCGAACGAAGGCGCGCTACTCGACTTCCTGTTTCGCGCCACCGCCGATGACGCCGAGCGCCAGGCCATCCTGGTCGACAACCCCGCGCGCTTCTTCGGTTTCGCCTGATCACAACGACAACAAGCACCTGAACGACAACAAACACCTGGGAGAAACGCATGCGCAAACTGGCCCTCGCCGTGATATCGGCCGTCGCGCTCGCCGGCATCGGACTGACCGCGGCCAAGGCCCAGGCTCCGGCCTGGCCGAACCGCGCGGTGCGGCTGATCGTGCCCTATGCCGCCGGCGGCAATGTCGATGTCGCCGCCCGCATCCTGGCCGAGAAGCTGCAGCAGGAGCTCGGCCAGCCCTTCGTCATCGAGAACAAGCCGGGGGCCGGCGGCCTGCTCGGCAGCGAGACCGTCGCCAAGGCCGACCCGGACGGCTACACGCTGCTGATCGGCGCCAACGGCCCGATCCTGTTCGCTCCGGAAATGGGGACCAGGCGCGCCTATGAATGGCGCCGCGATTTCATCCCGATCAGCACGCTGACGCTGACGCCGCTGGCGCTGCAGATCCATCCCGATCTGCCGGCCAAGACGCTCGCCGAATTCCTGGCACTGGTCCGCACCCGCCAGCCGCCGCTGACCATGGCCTCGCCCGGGCCCGGCACCACCAACCACCTGCTGTCCGAGCTGATGCAGTCGAAGCTCGGGGTCAAATGGATGACCGTGCAATATCGCGGCAATGCGCCGGCGACCAACGACCTGGTCGGCGGCCATGTGCAGTTCAATCTCGATCAGATCTCGGTTGCCCTGCCCTTCCTGAAAGACAACCGCACCCGGGCGCTGGCCGTGACCGGCCCGGCACGGCTTGCCGAACTGCCCGACGTGCCGACCTTCACCGAGCTCGGCTACCCCGAATTCGACGGCCAGACCTTCACCGGCCTGATGGCGCCGGCCCGCACGCCCGAACCGATCATTGCCCGCCTGCACCAGGCGGTGATCAAGGTCTTGAACGACCCCGCGGTGAAGAGCCGGTTCAACGCGCTCGGCGCCCAGTCGGCGCCGATGACCCAGGACCAGTTCCGCGCCTATCTGGAGAAGGAGGACCAGACCTGGATCCCGTTGATCCGTTCGCTCAACATCCGCTCGGAATGAGGCGGGACAAGCGCGCGAAAACAAGGTGCCGCGACGGTTGAATTATTCGTTTGTTCACCGCCAGGTTGTTCAATGCCGCCTCGTCGACTCCCGCGGGCAAATGATGGATTGCCGCGGGCCGCGCAGAGGGGGCGACAATGCCACGCTTTCTTCAGTTCGGCGGCCGCATGGGGCGGCTGGCCTATCTCGGTTACAGTCTGCTCATCGGCTTCGGCCTGGGGTTCGTCCTTGCCCTCATTGGCATGGTCGCCGCGGCAGCCACCGGCGGCCAGGTCAGGACGCTGTGGCAGGTTCCATTGCCCATGCTCGCCCTGGGGGTCGTGGCCGGCATCATCGCCTTGTGGGCCTGGCTGGCCTTGCTGACCCAGCGCCTGCGCGACCTGGGCTTGCCGCCGCTGCCGATCCTCGGCCTCGGCCTGGCCTTCTTCTTTTTCGATCAGTACGCGCTGGTCGGGCTGCTTCAAGACATGGGCTGGCCACCGGTCGGCAGCTCGTCGCTGGTCGGAGGCCTGGTCAATCTCCTGGTGACGCTTGGCCTGCTGCTCATCCCGGGCGGAGCTTTCGAGAGTGACGGCGACGATGCCGATGCCGCGCCCGCCTTCGAGGTGAGCCGGCCGCGGACGGCGCCGGTCGACCGGCGCCAGCCCCGCGCCCATTTCGGCTTGCGCGGCCGCTGAACGGCCGCGCTCAGCCGTGCTGCAACTGCTTGACGATCAGCGCACTGACGACGGTGATCATCAAGGCCGCCGCAATGAAGGCGAAAGCGAAATTTGCCGCGCCATGGTCGATGAAGGCGCCAATGGCGATCGGCGCGACCACCGAACCAAGATCGAGCCCGGCATAAACGAAGCCGAAGACGGTGCCGACCGCGCCGGCGGGCGCTGCGCCGCGCACCAGCATGTCGCGCGAGGGAATGGTCGAGCCGGTGAGGAAGCCGGCAAGCCCGGTTGCCGCCAGCAGCAGCGGTTCGGGCAGGGTGACGAAGCCAAGCACCAGGCTGGCCAGCGCCGCGGCCGCGAGCCCGGCGCCGACCACCCGTTCGTGATTGGGGGTCAAATCGGCCAGGAAGCCGCCCGAGAAAGAGCCGAGCGCGCTGCCGATCAGATAGACCGTCGTGGCGGTGACCGCGACCGCCGCCGAGATCCCCTGGGTCAGCGGCAGCAGGCTTGGCAGGAAGCTCTGCGTGCCGGCCTGGGCAATCGCCAGAAGCGTGAAATAGACCAGGCAGGCGATGATCGGACCGGTCAGCAGCATCTGCCAGGCCGGCGCCTTCTGATGTGCCGGGCGCACCACCGCTTCGACCCTGATCTGGCGATGGCCGAGCGCCACGATCACCGCCAGGACAAGCCCGCCAAGGCCGAGCTGGATCAGCGCGGTCTGCCAGCCGAACTGCTGCGCCAGCGCCAGCGTGGTGACTGGCGCCGCGGCCCAGCCGAGCGTGCCCATGACGGTATGCGCGCTATAGGCCCGGCCGATCCGCTGCGGCGAGATGCGCGCCGTGATGACGGCATAATCGGCCGGGTGGAACACGCTGTTGCCGAGCCCGGAGATGGCCGCCGCCGCCAGCAGCACCGGATAATGCGGCAGAAGGCCGACCAGCAGCATGCCGCCGGCCAGCAATCCGATGCCGATGGGCAGAATGCGTTGCGGCCCGAACCGGTCGACCAGGAAGCCGGCCGCCACCTGGCCAAGGCCGGAGGCGGCAAAGAACACCGCCATGACGAAACCGAGCTCGGTATAGCTCACCCCGAAGGCCGTCCTCAGCACCGGAAACAGCGGCGGCAGGACCAGTTGGAAGAAATGGCTGGAGAAATGCGCCGCGCTGATCAGGGTCATGACCCGGGCATCGTCGCGCAAGGACATGGATTGGTCGGTCATCGATCGGGCCTTGGGGCGAGCGCTCGCCGGGTGCCCATGCTTTAAGCGATTTGCCGCGGATTGCGGCATGGTTTGGCGCAAACCTGCCGCGCGCGGGATCAGTGGGAGGGCGCCGGCCGGCCAGATGCGCTCAAGAACCACGACGTCATCCCCGGTCGAGCGAAGCGAGGGGAAGGGATCCAGGGGTTGCAGAGCAGAACCGCGAAACCGCAAGACCGACCGTACAACGCGCAATGCTGCAATAAATTGAAGGACGCCGACATCCACGCGCAGGCGGGGCACACGGGGTTTTCGCGGCCTGCCAAGGCTCACCCGTCGGTTCATCCCCGCGCAGGCGGGGCACACGATGATGTCCTCGGCGAGCCGAACGCGGATCGCGGTTCATCCCCGCGCAGGCGGGGCACGCACCGGGCGCGGAGGCCGCGGTGGGGCCGGCGGCGGTTCATCCCCGCGCAGGCGGGGCACACTACTGCGGCGAGGCGGTCGAATAGCGCGGGTCCGGTTCATCCCCGCGCAGGCGGGGCACACTCGCCGAAGCCAGTGCGGACCAGGTCCGCGGCCGGTTCATCCCCGCGCAGGCGGGGCACACCCGGCCAGCTTGATTAGGTCGCGCGTCGCCGCCGGTTCATCCCCGCGCAGGCGGGGCACACAGCGCACGCCGTCCCTCGGGCCATGAAATGGCCGGTTCATCCCCGCGCAGGCGGGGCACACGATCTCTGGCCGGCTCCAGCCTGCCGCCTCAGCGGTTCATCCCCGCGCAGGCGGGGCACACGCCAGCGATATATTCTGACAGCCTGCCGAATACGGTTCATCCCCGCGCAGGCGGGGCACACGATGACAGCGCCATCGACGGCCGTTAGATGCTCGGTTCATCCCCGCGCAGGCGGGGCACACAAAAACTCGCCGAGAAAGCGGCCGCAGCGAACCGGTTCATCCCCGCGCAGGCGGGGCACACGATTGCAAGCGACAGGCGTCCCATTTCGAGCGCGGTTCATCCCCGCGCAGGCGGGGCACACGCGCGGCCGGCCTGGATGCTCTCGGCTCGTACCGGTTCATCCCCGCGCAGGCGGGGCACACCCGGGTCCGGATGCTGCCGTCGGCGCCTGGACCGGTTCATCCCCGCGCAGGCGGGGCACACTGTACCGAGAGCATGGCGGCGACACCGTTATGCGGTTCATCCCCGCGCAGGCGGGGCACACGTGCTCGGGCCCTTGGCCAAAGGCCTGGAGGGCGGTTCATCCCCGCGCAGGCGGGGCACACGCGGCCCGACAGCAGCCGCTCCCAATTTGCGGCGGTTCATCCCCGCGCAGGCGGGGCACACCCTCGGCCGTTGGCCAGTGGGTGCCCGTCTCCCGGTTCATCCCCGCGCAGGCGGGGCACACGTGCCAGGGCTGCCGCTCGATCACACCTGCGTCGGTTCATCCCCGCGCAGGCGGGGCACACCCGGCAGGCGATTCGCCAACCTGCTCGAGGATCGGTTCATCCCCGCGCAGGCGGGGCACACTCGATGTTGTCTTTCGCCGTCTGCGACAGGACCGGTTCATCCCCGCGCAGGCGGGGCACACACCGCGCTGACCGGCGAGCAAGTGTTCGTCATCGGTTCATCCCCGCGCAGGCGGGGCACACGCGTAGTGATCCAATGGCGAGAAGCCGAACAGCGGTTCATCCCCGCGCAGGCGGGGCACACCTCGACGCCCTTACCGCCGAGACATCAATCGACGGTTCATCCCCGCGCAGGCGGGGCACACGAAACCTCGCGCAGTTTGGCGTCGGTTTCCGGCGGTTCATCCCCGCGCAGGCGGGGCACACCAATCTCAGACGTCCGAAGATGGCTCGGGAAACGGTTCATCCCCGCGCAGGCGGGGCACACGGGTTGAACGGGAAGCTGCCAATCCGGCCTTGCGGTTCATCCCCGCGCAGGCGGGGCACACCGGTACCGCAATATCGTCTCATGGCCCTACACCGGTTCATCCCCGCGCAGGCGGGGCACACTCGCCATAGTCGGCATGGCTGACCAGGTAGTGCGGTTCATCCCCGCGCAGGCGGGGCACACCCTTGATCGGGTCCGCCATGGTCACGCCTCCGCGGTTCATCCCCGCGCAGGCGGGGCACACGGCGCGCTGAAATAGTGCGGCGTGCGGTCGGTCGGTTCATCCCCGCGCAGGCGGGGCACACACGATTTCGATGCAGCCGACGCTGAGCGCCATCGGTTCATCCCCGCGCAGGCGGGGCACACATGAGACAGCGCTGGCGCGTCACCACCGATCTCGGTTCATCCCCGCGCAGGCGGGGCACACGCGACGTAGCCCGGATCGGGATCGAAGCGGACCGGTTCATCCCCGCGCAGGCGGGGCACACGTGGTCTGGTTCCCGTGTTTGCCGTCGCTGGCCGGTTCATCCCCGCGCAGGCGGGGCACACCTCGATGCGCCAGGGTGTGCCGGAGATCCGGCCGGTTCATCCCCGCGCAGGCGGGGCACACTCGGCGTCACCCTGCAGCAGACCCAGGAGGCCCGGTTCATCCCCGCGCAGGCGGGGCACACTTGAAAACGCCCAAATTCGACCAGTTCGCTGACGGTTCATCCCCGCGCAGGCGGGGCACACGGCCGCAAAAGCCCACGATCATGCTGCAACCCCGGTTCATCCCCGCGCAGGCGGGGCACACAACGATTTGGCGGCTGCCCGCGTAACCCGCCGCGGTTCATCCCCGCGCAGGCGGGGCACACGTTCATGACGGCAGCGACGTGGTGGTCGACGCCGGTTCATCCCCGCGCAGGCGGGGCACACTCCCGGCGCCCGCTTCGGAAAGCATCGGGTGCAGGTTCATCCCCGCGCAGGCGGGGCACACGAGGGCAACCTGTTCGTCCGTCAGCACGGTGTCGGTTCATCCCCGCGCAGGCGGGGCACACTCATCCGAACAAGTGTTTGATTCATTGCATGATTTGCAATGTCGAAAAAACCACCGAATTTTCGCTGGGTTCTGAAGGGTATCCTCGGCCCGCGATCGAGAGCGGACGCGGCCGCGATCCGATCCTCAGACGACCGGCCCGCCCGGGTCTTTCGGCGGCTTGAAACGGACCAGGGTGAGTCCGTCGAAGTCGGCTGCCTCACGGCGATTCTCGCCGATGGTTTCGAAGGCGAAGCCGGAATCCGTCGGGGCGCTCCAGGCGATCACGGCGTTGCCTTCACCGATCATCTGGCCGACTTCTTTCCAGATGCGCTCGCGGGTGCGCTGCGAATAGACGCCGACATAGACGCCGGCGCGCACCTCGGCCAGCCAGAGCGACAGTCGACCGCGCAGGCGCGGCGGCGCATTCTCAACCACGATGACCATCATCGCCGGCCGCCTCCTTGCGTGGGATGGCGGGATCGGCGGCCTCGGGCGCATCCTCGGCCTCGTCGGGAGGCGCAAGGCCGCCAGAGCGCAGGATGGCGTCGACATCCGGAATGATCCGCTCGAGCAGGCCGGTCCTGCGGAAGATGTCACGGCAGGCGATACGGACCTGACGCTCCGGCGAACCGTCGTCGCCCTTGCCCTTGGCGATCTTGGCAGCAGTGGCAAAGGCAGCTGGAACCACGGTTTCGAACTTGTAGAGGTCGGCGATGTCGTAGACGAAACTCTGCGGCTTGCCACGATGCAGAAAGCCGATCGCCGGCGCATAGCCGGAAGCGAGGATCGCCGCTTCACAAAGGCCATAGAGACAGGCGGTGGCCGAGGACAAACAGCGATTGGGAATGTCGGCCTTGTCCCAGTCCCCTTGGTCGTAGCGCCGCGCCTTCCAATCCACCCCGTGGCGCTGGGCCAGCAATCGGTACATTTCCCTGACCCGCACGCCCTCCATGCCGCGCAACTGGTCGACCGAACGCCGCGCCGGCGGCTCCTCGTCGAAGCGGCGGCGGTACATCTCGCGCACCACATTCAACCGTGCCGCGTCATCCAAGGCGTTGCGTGCCTGGAACAGCAGGCGCTCGGCCCTGGCACCTCCCGGCTGCCCAGCCGCATAGAGGCGTACACCGCCCTCGCCGACCCAGACCAGCAGGCAGCCGACCTGTGCGCACAGCACGACGGCGGCATGGGACACGCGCGTGCCGGGCTCCAGCATCAGGCAGGCCAATCCGCCGACCGGTATCTGTACCCGCACGCCGGTCTGGTCGACCAGGACGAAGGCACTGTCGAGCACGTCGAGCTGACCATATTCCAGGAAGACGATGGCCGAGCGATCCTTTAGCGGGATCGGACGCAAGGGCACAAAAACCGACTCGGCCATGGCGCGTCAGTCGCCGAGCGGCCTGAGCAGCATGAGCCCGAGCCCATAGGCGCGTCCCTTGCCGATGCCGGAGCGCAGGGTCGTCTCCAGAGCCGCGGGGTCATCGACGGTCAGCACCCCCTCGAAATCGACCACGGTGAATTCGGCCGGATGTGCCGAGCCCTTTCCTTTCTCCTTCTTGCGGGAAACCTTGAGCAGGTCGTAGCGCTTCGCCTGGCAGAGCATAGGGTCGAAGGTCACGCCCATGCGCTCGCCGCGCGCGGTCAGCCAGGCGAGCGCCGCGGCCTCCCGTTCCTCCGGTGTCAGCGGGCGCCCGGCCTGTTTCTTGGCATGTAGCAGCACGTCGCGAACCAGGCTGCGCGCCCGCCCCGGCTGGGACAGGCTGACCGTGGGATTGGCGCGCAATGAGAAGCCGTAGCGTCGCCCCTTTGTCGGGGCCGGTTGATAGGGGCGGCTCTTCAGGCTCCAGATGGCTTCCTCGCCCGCCGGCTGGCGTTGCGAGACGACCAGAAAGCGACCTGGTTCGGCCTCGCGGAACAGGAAGTCGCGTTCGGCATCGGGTTTGTCGCCGAACAACAGCCAGACCAGCCGGTGGGCGCTGTCCTCGATGCTGCTGTCGAGCAAGAGCCGGGCATAGGCGCGCGCCTGGGGCGTATCACGACGCAATTCGGCTAGGGTCAGGAAGCTCATGCGGCGGCCTCCCCGGCTGGTGGCGGCGCGAAGGTCAAGCTGCCTTCACGGCGATCGGAAAACTGCCAGCGACCGCGGTCGCGCACCGCGTCGCGGCGCTGGCGAATGCGGCCACCCTCGGCCGCTTGCCGCTCCTCGTCGGCGAGGCCGGCGTCCCATTCGAACCAGATGATGCGCTGCCGCTCGACCTGGCGCGTTGCGAACCACGGGAAGCGGAGCTTGGCGTCGGCATCGGCTTCCAGCGCGTCATAGGCAGCGAATGCCGGTTGCAGACCGCTCGCCACCACGATGTGCGGCCGAGGCGGCCGGCCCAAAGGACAGGCCTTGCGCCCGATATAGGGGGTGAAACGTGGCTGTTTCAGTGCTTCCGCCAGCGCATCGAGTGAAGGCGTCTCGCTGCCCTTGTTCCAAAGCGCGACAGTGGCGGCGGCCTCCAGCCGGTAGATGCGCTCCGACAGCACGGTGTTGAGTTCGTCCCCATCGGCGAGCTCTTCCTGGCGGGTGCGCCACTGGCCGTTGCGCCGCGCACTTGGCGCCTGCGCCGTGTGATAATCGCGCAGCGGCCGTCCAGCCACATCGACCCGCACGGCAAAGCCGAGGCCGGTTTCCAGGGCTAAATGCGCTGCCGTGTCGTCGCGCTTGAGGCCGAGCGCACCGGCGACAAGGCCGAGAATGGCCGATTTCGACGGCGCATCCCAGATGCCGCGCCGCTCCCCCACGGCAATGTCGCCGAAGGCGGCCATCGGCCCGGCCAGGCGAAAGACCAGGAAGTCGCGCTCACTCATGGTTTCAGGCCCCGACCGCCGCTCGGCCGGCTCCGACCAGATCGGCCAGACTGCCGCTGCCATCCGCCGCCACCTTCATTTCGGTGCCTTGCGACGCTTCGCCATAAGCCGCAGCAAAGCCGTTGCGCAGATCGGTCAGCCGCCGGTACGACGCCTCGAAATGGTCGTCCTCGCCGGAGCGGCCGCCAACCGCATGCTGGAAGGCCGAGGCCAGGCTGCGTGGCGTCTCCTTGCCGATTTCGAGCAGGGCGTAGCGCGCCTTGGCCCGGCTGGCGAAAGCGTTCTGCTTGCCACTGGGACTGACGGTCGCAGCGGCCCGGATCAAAGCCTCCACCGCGTCGGCGGCGAGCGCCGTGTCACCCGAGAGGTTGTCGACCAGCAGATCGGCATTGACACAGATATAGAGATAAAAGAGCCCCGCGCCGAATTCCTGCACGCCGATGAAACCGGCACCGCGATCGGCCTCGTCATCGGCATTCTTGATGTCGTCGACGGCGGTGTAGTAATCGTCCTCGACGGTGGCGCGGTGGGTGGTGAAAGCATGGGCCACCTGGACGGCCGCCTCGACATTGAAGCCGGGATTGTCGGCCAGCATGCGGCCGAACATGGCGATGTCGGCGGCCCGCGGCTTGTCCTTCAGCACCAGAACCTTCTTCTCGTTGAGGTCAGCCGAAGCGGCCAGCCGGTCGGCCAGCCCGGCGATGGTCGCGAGTTCGTCCGGGCCGAGATGAACGAGCTGTTCGGTCGCGGCCTGCCCCTTCTTCACCTTGCCGAGTTTGTCGTGCTTGATCACCGCTTCGGCGCGCGCCCTGGCTTCCTCCTCGCTCAGCCCCCGCGCGATGAGCGCAGCGACCAGTTCGTGGGCGAAATGCTGCGAGCGCTTGCCAAGCGCACCGGGCAGCCCTTGAATGAACACATCCGAGATGCGGAAGGCGCGCTTGAGGCTCTGCGAGGAAATCCTGAGCCGTTCGGCGCCGCCGAAATTGAGCGTCTTTGGCCGGCCGGTGTCGTCGCGGTTGAGATTGGCGGCGGCATAGGGCGTGAGCAAGTGCAATTGTAGGAAGCGGGTCATGGAGGGTCAGGCTCCGGCTTGGGCGATATCGGTTTCGGTCGGTTCCAGGCCCTCGACGTCGAGCCCGTAATAGGCGCGCGCCCAGTCGCGGCGCACGCGCGGCACATGACGCCAGAGCAGCAGCGAGGCGCCGAGTTCGCCGACCGGCGCTTGCCGGTCGAGCAGCGCCGAGAGCCGGCGTGCCTCGTTGAACAGATCGCCCGCGGTCGAAACCCGCATCAGCCGCAGGAAACGCACCTCCTTCATCTTGCGCGCATCATCGTCCGGCCCGCCAAGCATGGCTGCCGTCTTGCGCCTGGCGGCATCCTGCCTGATGTGGGCGAGCGTGACCGCGGCGGTGGCGAGGTCCGGCTCGCGGTCTTCCGACAATTCGCCAATGCCGCGGATGCGACGGTAGAGATTGCGGAAGGCTGCTTCGCTGAAGGCCAAGGTCAGATCCGGCTCCCGCTTCTCTCCAAAGGGCGCCAAATCAATGCGGCGCAAACGGGCGAGCGCCGCCCGATCCGCCTTGCGGCCGTCGTTTCCGGCATCGGTCAGGCCTTCCCACCATTCGCGAAAATGCCTCTCGATGGATTGGCGCTGGTAGTCGCGCATCAGGCCGCCTCCTTATCTTTCGGCGCCTTGGGTGCGGGGCTTAGATTGAGCGCCCTGCGGACTTCGGCCTTGGCATGGTCCGAAAAGGCGAAATCGAGCTGCCGCCGCGCCGATAACAGGCGACGCGGATTGGCATCGGTCATTCCCTCGATGTCGACCGTGTCGTCGAACAGGAAAAGCGCGTGACGGCGCAGGGTCCTGCGCCAATCCTGCTTCAGGTCGATGGTCGCTTCGGGACCATCCCTGAAGCGCTGGATCAGCTTGCCCAGCAGGGTTTCGAAGTCGCTCTGCGTTTCACGCCAGAGCCGCTCGGCCGGCTCCGGCAATGCATCCAAGGGCAAGGTTTTAGGCAGGCGATAGGAGCCCTCGCGCGGCTGCCCGAAAAAGGCGATCTTGACGGTGTAGCGCAAGGCGCGTGCCGCCGCATCCGCCGCGCGGATCGCGTCGCCGAGCAAAGGGCGCAATTCGCGATAGGCATCGGCGTGGATCGCCACCCAGGGAAAGCGCGCCTCGAGCCATTGAATGGCCTTCGCATTATCGGTCACAAATCCGAAAGCCTCAGCGCTGTCGCCGGGCGTGAGCAGATCCGCGACTTCATTGCGTCGAAAGCTCCAAAGACGGAACGGTTTGGCCGGTTGATTGCTCTCATCCTTCAGTCCCCACCAGGCGATCCAGTCGCCATAGCCGGATGGGCCAACGTGAGGATGCAACGGCAGTTTTCCGGCCTTCTTGTCGTTCCGATAACGCGACAGCGGATGTTCCCAGGAAACATAATTGGCGCCGTAATTGAGCGTGCGATAGCCAACGGCGCCCCGGCCAGTCCTGCCGCCGAAGGCGCACACCACCTCCCCGGCGAAGTCAAGCCGGATGCGGCGCGGGCAGGCGAAGAAAGCGAGCGCCGGGTGCCGATCCTCCGGCGCGACGATCTCCCCTTTGGTCGAGGTTGCAGTCGGACTGAGCCACGGGAAGATCCGCGCCAGATCCGTCAGACCGGCCTCCGGATCGGCATTCGGCACATTGGCCCAGATGCGATCCCACAAGGTGGCGACGGCGAGGCTCTTGCGGGCCGGCGCGAGCAAGGTGGTCAGCGGGCCGCCACCGCGCAGCGACGTGCGATGTCCGGCGCCGCCGGACGGCGCATAGGTCTGCAGGGTGATCAATGCCGCCGCCGCATAAGGCAAGCTCAGGCCGCCTGCCCCGCCACGTTTGACGAAGAGATCGGCATTATTCTTCAGCGTGTTCTCGCCTGGCGCATCGATCAGCAAGCCACTCAGCGGCTTCATCTCGGCCGCTTCGAGCCGATCGAAATCCTGGAAGGCGCGCGGGCCCTCGCCGTCGAAGTCGAAGGCCGAGGCGAAGGGCGCGAAAGCCGCCTGCAGCCTGTCGGGCGAGGGCGGCGTGCGGAAGTGATCGGCCCATTCCACCTCGTCGCGCGGCGCCATGGCGAGCCAGGTCAGGCCGATGAGAAACTCGGTCAGCGCCGCGTTCCAGTCGGCGCGGGGAAAATCGAGGGCGACGATCGGGTCGTTGTCAAACCGGTCCGTGACGGCGCCGGGGGCGACGACGGAGCGGCGGCCCGAGGCTCGCCTGACTTCAAGCCAAGCATCTGAGATCAGATTGAGTGGCATTGCTCCCCCAAGCCCGTGGATCAACTATGGGTTGATTCTAACGACCGTTCAACCCACGCAAAGTGCTTGGACAGTAATCGGGCTTGTACGCGACCAGGAAAGGGCCAATGGCACCTGCCTCGCTCGTTCCCCCTTCGCTAAGTCTTACGAGGCCCCACTTCCGCGGCGTTCGCCAGCAATTCCCCCCAATCATCCGGCGGATCGCCGTCATCCAGGCGGCGCGCGAAGACGGCATAGGGGTCGGTGCGCGATCCGGCTTTGCGCAAGGTGTTTTCGTCGTTCACCCAGGCATAGATGATGATGCGGCTGGCGCTGTCGAAACGAAAGAACAGCCTGAAACGTTGCAGGAACTTCGCCCGACGCCAATGACGGTGCGCGGCACCGAGCGTCTTGCCGAGGCCGTAGACATGGGCGTTCGGATCGCGCGGGATTTCGTCGAAGATCAGGTCGCGGATGCGCGCGAGCAATTTCGCCTTCGGATGCGACGCGACGTCCGACGGACGCTCCGCCGCGAGGCGCGCAACCTCGGCCTCCAACCTGTCGAAGGTCTCGGCAAAGGCCGAGGCACGATAGAGCTTCCAGCCGTGGCGTTCGGCAAGGGGCTCGGCCGGCGGCGTCACAAGGTCACATCGTCGGGAATGACATCGTCATCGGAAACCTCGACATCCCTGGTCAGCGCCTGAATGCGCGCGATATCGGCCTCGGTGAAGGGCTGCAGGCGTTCAGGATGTTCGCGCATGTCGCGTTCGAGGAAGGACAGGTAGGCCGCAACAACCGGATCATGCTCCACCGCATCCGCCGGCGCCAGCTCCGCCTCGCCGGCATCCAGCGTCACCAGCAGGCTGCCCGGCCCCAGAACGTGGGCGCGGATCTTCGCCCGCTGTTTGAATTCGGGATGAGCCTTGAACAAAGCCTTATCGAGCCGCAAGGCTTCGGAACGGCCCGTGGTCGTGATCGATCCCTTGAACTCGGCGCGTGTCATGGGAGTCTCCATTTCCTGATACGTATAATAGTACGTATCAGGAAGAGCTGCAAGATTTCGGCACTCCGATCGGATTACCAACAAGGACGCAGCATCCCCGCCTAGGCGGGGCACACCTTCCCTTCCAAAGCGTCCCCCATATCAACGCCGGTTCATCCCCGCGCAGGCGGGGCACACATGTGGTCGACGGCCTCACGCAAGATCTCGATCGGTTCATCCCCGCGCAGGCGGGGCACACGCCCTGGTTCGAATAGAGGCCGGCCAGGATCGCGGTTCATCCCCGCGCAGGCGGGGCACACCCCCGGTATCGAGGCTCGTGACCGGGTTGACACGGTTCATCGGCGCGCAGGCGGGGCACACATTTCGAGCGTGGCCGTGACGATCACCATGCGCGGTTCATCCCCGCGCAGGCGGGGCACACACATCACGAACCGGCCGCGGCCTCGCTCTGGCTGGCCTGCTGCCGGTTCATCCCCGCGCAGGCGGGACACACACCGCATATCGCCCGACTGCGACATTAGCCGTCGGTTCATCCCCGCGCAGGCGGGGCACACCCCCGGTATCGAGGCTCGTGACCGGGTTGACACGGTTCATCGGCGCGCAGGCGGGGCACACATTTCGAGCGTGGCCGTGACGATCACCATGCGCGGTTCATCCCCGCGCAGGCGGGGCACACACATCACGAACCGGCCGCGGCCTCGCTCTGGCTGGCCTGCTGCCGGTTCATCCCCGCGCAGGCGGGACACACACCGCATATCGCCCGACTGCGACATTAGCCGTCGGTTCATCCCCGCGCAGGCGGGGCACACTGGCGGTTCAATTCGGTGACGCTCCTGACCGCCGGTTCATCCCCGCGCAGGCGGGGCACACCCGCGTTGAACAGACCCGACAGGAACTCCGGCCGGTTCATCCCCGCGCACGCGGGGCACACCGCTGCAGCGCCGGCGAAAATGTCGATGTGTTCGGTTCATCCCCGCGCAGGCGGGGCACACTCCCGGCGGGTTCATCGTGGCGTTTTGGAGGGCGGTTCATCCCCGCGCAGGCGGGGCACACTCCGGAAACAGGTGGCGCGGGAAAAACGCAAGCGGTTCATCCCCGCGCAGGCGGGGCACACAATACGGTGGCTGAGATGCCCGGGCCAGGCGACGGTTCATCCCCGCGCAGCCGGGGCACACGCTGTGACGGGCCCATCCTTCAGCGTCAGCGCCGGTTCATCCCCGCGCAGGCGGGGCACACAGATTTTCAGGATCTTGCCGAACTCATAGGCCCGGTTCATCCCCGCGCAGGCGGGGCACACGAACTGCTCGATGGCGAGATCATCGTCGACAGCGGTTCATCCCCGCGCAGGCGGGGCACACGTCGGTGGCCATCACGCCATCCCCACGGCCTGCGGTTCATCCCCGCGCAGGCGGGGCACACCTCGAGCACGACTTCGGCTGCGACGCCATCGACGGTTCATCCCCGCGCAGGCGGGGCACACTCATCCCCGATAACCATTTGATTCATTGCATGATTTGCAATGTCGAAAAAGCTACCGATTTTTTCCGGGGGTCCAGGGGCGCACAATGGCCTTCCCGAGCGACAGGCGCGGCGCGCATGTGCTCGATCTGCGTGGGATACTCGTTAGGCCATGGTCTCCAATCCGGTCGCCTGGGAATAGCGCACCGCTTGCCGCTGCCCCCGCGCGTCCTTCCATGCGCCCTCCCAGACCCCGGGCAACGCCCCCGGTGTCAAGGCCAGGATGGGCGGCGGATCGAAGCGACCGGGCCAGCCTTGCTGAGCGGCCTTGATTGCCGCGGCTGCGGCGAGATCCGGCGCCTCGGTCTCGGCGACTCGCCTCGCCCGCACCGCGATCTCCGAGAGGCGCCAGGCGCGTCCTTCCGTTTCAGCCTCGCACCAAGGCAACAAAGAGCCATTGGCCCAACGGGCGAGGCGCAACATACGGGTTTCCTCACCAAGACGGGTCGGCGTCTTGTCGTCGCTGTCCCAGGCGCCGGCTTGGCGGTCGAAACCGTCGAGCTTGAGCACGTTGAGGTGGCCAATGGCGCGCTCGGCCTGCCGTTTGGCCTCGGCCCGCAATGCGCTGTCGTCGAGCCCGGGAGGATGGGCAACGGCTTTCGCCCCGAAAACCGGCTCGATCAGGTCGCGCGGCGAACCGCTCGCCAGCGTCAAGCCGCCCTTGTCGGTCAGGACGCGCATGGTGCGCCAGAGCTGGCCGGCGTCGGGATAGACAAAACGCGCATACGGAAACGGAACGTCATACCAGTCGACGCCTGCATCCTCGGTCGCGTCGGGCCCGACAATCCAAAGTTCCGGAGGCGGGCGCGAGGGACGATGGCCATGACGCTGCAGCCGACCCGCTCGCTGGATCAACAGATCCATCGGGCAGAGGTCGGTAACGAGATAATCGAAGTCGAGGTCCAGGCTCTGCTCGACGACCTGCGTGGCGACCAATAGTCGCCCGCGCCGCTCTTCGGGATGGCTGTCCCGCCCGAAGCGGGCAAGCGCTTCGCTCTCCCGGGCCATCCGATCACCAAGAGTGAAACGTGCGTGGAAGAGCTCGACCGTGACGCCCGCGCCGACCGCGGCCCGCAAGTGCTCGAAGGCTGCCACGGCGTCCTTCACGGTGTTCCTGATATAGACGCCACAGGCGCCGCCGCGCGCCGCCTCGACCAGAGCCGTCATGGCCTGTTCCGGCGAGTCGAAGCGGCGGAAAGGAAGATCGCGGCGCGTACCGCGAGCGGCATCGAGAGGGATTTCGATCGGGCCGGTCGCGCCGGTCTGGGTCACGAGCGGAAAAGCCATGCTTCGAGCTGCGGCTTTTTGCACTGTGCCGTAGATCGCCGCGAGCCTTTCGCGCTGCGCCAATGTCAGCGTCGCCGACAGGACGATCGCCGAGCCGCCGAGCGCATGGTGGAACTTGAGCAGCCGTTCCAACCCGACCGCCATGTAGGGGTCGTAGCTATGAGCCTCGTCGACCACCAGGACGCGTCGCGACAGGGCGGCGAGCCTGAGCGACTGGTGGCGGCTCGGCAGGACGGCGAGCAGCGCCTGGTCGAGCGTTCCGACGCCGACCTGTGCCAGGAAGGTCTTGCGGCGATCGTCGGCGATGAAAGCGGCACAGGCCGCTTCTGCGCTGATCGCCTCGGCCCCCTCGCCGCCATAGGACTGGATCTGGCCGCGGCCGATCGAAGCCTGGAAGCCGTCGTTCAGGTCGCGCGCACTATGCGCCAGGACCAGCGAGGGCACGGCACCATCCAACGCGAAGAGCTTACGATAGACCTGGTCCAACCGGGCATGAAGGCCATTGGCGGTCGCCATGCTGGGCAAGGCCCAATAGAGCCCTTCGGCCATGCCCGCCTGCATTAGCCGATGGGCAAGGATCAGTGCAGCCTCGGTCTTGCCGGAACCAGTGAGGTCCTCGATGAGATAGAGCAGTGGCCCCGCTGCGGGGCCTTGCCCCTCGGCCCAGGCCTGCAACGGCGAGGCCAGGGCATCCCTGCCGAGCAGCGTGGTGAGATCGACATGCACCGCGCTGGCCGCCTCCTCGAGACGCGCTTCCGACACCGCCGCCTTCGCCCGACTTTGCGCCAGAGCCCAATAGGCTTCGAGCCCATGGTTCGACGGCTCATAGGCAAACCATTGCTGGTTCGAGCCGATCCAATCGGCCAGGATCATCAACCCGGCGACACGCCAGGTCTCGGCGAGATTGCCTGCCCGCTGTTCGCCGGGTACGCCGATCAATGTCGCGATCGCCTCAATGAAGGCCATGGCATCCGCCCGCGCCGCGCTTGAGATGGCGTTGCGCGTCCCTGCCGACTCCGCGACCGGGGCGCCATGATGCGCGAAGGATGCCGCCATCCAGCGCCTGAGCACGGTGAAGCGCCGGTCGTTCAACTCGGACCAGAGGACGGCGCCCATCTCGCCGTGGCCACGCCCATCATCAGCCGCGAAGGCGCCGGGCATGAGTTCCTGCTGCAGAGCAGGAACCTTCTGTTGAAAATTCTCGGCGAACTTGCCGAGGTCGTGCAAGGCCGCGGCAAGGATCAGCCGGCGGCGCGCCTCCGGCTGAGGCAAATCCGACGCCGCCGCGATCGCCACGAGCCAGCGCGGGCGCAGGTCCAGCAAGGCGCCCATCGCGGCCGCGACATCGAGGCTGTGATAAGCGAGGGGATGCCACGGCGCAGCTCCTTCGACCGGTCGCGCCTTGCCCCAATAGCGGGCGAGATATCTCGGCATCCGATCTTCCGCAATCGCCAATGGCATGAACCACAACCACGCTTTTGAGCACCGCGACGCGGACGCAGGCATCGCCCCCCGAGATTGTCTTGTCAGTCCATGCAGAGCAATGTCATTCGTCACCGCGCAACGCCTGGGACACGCAGGTGCCTCCGGTCATCGGCCAAGCAACGGACCGTCTTCACTTTCGCGTTCCCCCGCACCTGCCGCTTGGGCGATCGGCGCATCTCGGCTAGGAAGCTCGCGCGCGAGCCTGGATACCTCGTCCGGCGCCCCGCGCCAGGAGCCCAGGCCAAAGCGATGACCGTGCAGCCGAGCCTGACCGAACCGGACCCGGCATCCGCCGCGGAGGCGGGCGCGCCGCCCGACCGGCTGATGCGCCATCGGGGTTTCGTGCTGTTCTGGATCGCGCGGGTTCTGTCGTCGCTCGGCTACCAGATCGCCGCGGTGGCGATCGGCTGGCATGTCTATGCCAAGACCGGCAGCGCCTATGACCTCGGCCTGATCGGGCTCGCCCAGTTCGTACCGATGGTGCTCCTGACCTTCGTGGTCGGCCATGTCGCCGACCGCTTCGACCGGCGCCGCATCGTCATGCTGTGCCAGGTGATCGAAGCCGCGACGCTGGCCGTGGTCACCCTTGGCGTGATCGAGGACTGGCTGACGGTGCCCGCCATCTTCGCGGCGGTCGCGGTGCTCGGTGCTGCCCGCTCGTTCGAGCATCCGACCTTTTCGGCTCTCCTGCCGGCCCTGCTGCCGGTCGATCTGCTGTCGCGCGCTCTGGCGATCTCGTCCTCGGCCATGCAGACCGCCACCATTATCGGCCCCTCGGTCGGCGGCCTGCTCTATGCCCTCGGCGCCGGCCTGCCGCTTGGCCTGGCGGCCTTCTGCCTCGCCGCGGCCTCGGTCGCGACCGCGCTCATCAAGGTCGAACGCGCGGCGCCCAGCCGCGAGCCGATCACCTTCCATTCGGTGTTCTCCGGCGTCCTGTTCATTCGCAGCCGGCCGTTGATCCTCGGCACCATCTCGCTCGACCTGTTCGCCGTGCTGCTCGGCGGCATCACCGCGCTGCTGCCGATCTTCGCCCGCGATATCCTGGACACCGGCCCCTGGGGCCTCGGCCTGTTGCGCTCGGCACCGGCGGTCGGCGCGATCGCCATGTCAGTCGTCCTGATGCGGCTGTCGATGCAGTCGCGGGTCGGCCTGAAGATGTTCGCCGCCGTCATCACGTTCGGGCTCGCCACCATCGTCTTTTCGCTCTCGAGCAATCTCGTTCTCTCGCTCGTCGCGCTGGCGATCATGGGAGCGGCCGACAATGTCAGCGTGGTGATCCGCAATTCGCTGGTGCTGCTGTCGACGCCGGACGAGATGCGCGGCCGGGTCAATGCGGTGAATTCGCTGTTCATCGGCACGTCGAACCAGCTCGGCGAATTCGAGTCCGGCATGGTCGCCGGCCTGATCGGCGCCGTGCCCGCCGGTGTTATCGGCGGCGTCGGCACGGTGCTGGTGGCGCTCATCTGGATGAAGCTGTTTCCGGCCGTCCGCCGGGCCGAGACGCTGACGGGATAGCGCCTGGTCTCCAGTCAGCCGCCGGAGGGCCGGTTGACCTTGTCGCGGGAGAAGCCGGCGACCTGTTTGTAGCGCGCCGAAATATCCTCCAGTTCGGCGCGGCTGATGACGTCGTGAACGTCGGCAAAACCATGGGGCGCCCGCTCCTCGGCAAGCTGCATCACCTGCTCCGGGCCATTGCCGCGATTGGCCAGGACGATCGCCGAGGTCGGCGGCCGGCGCTCGGCCTCATAAGCGAGCAAGGCTTCGGGCGTCGGCCCGAGCCTGGCAATGGCATTGGCCAGCGCCTCGGCGTCGAGGATCGCCTGCGAGGCGCCGTTCGAGCCGATCGGATACATCGGATGGGCGGCATCGCCCATCAGCGTGACCGGGCCGAACGACCAGCGTTCCAACGGGTCGCGGTCGACCAGCGGATATTCGTAGATGGTCTGGGCGCCCGCCATCAGGGCTGGAATGTCCAGCCAGTCGAAACGCCAGTCGGCGAACAGCGGAGCGATGTCCTCGAGCCGGGCGGTGCGATCCCAATCCTCGCGGCGCCAGCCCTTGGAGCGGTCGAACGACAATTCGGCGATCCAGTTGATCCGCACCGGTCCGGCCCCGTCAGGGCTGGTGGTCAGGGGATAGCAGACGAATTTCCGATCCTGGTGGCCAGCCATGATCATGGTCCGGCCGGACAGGAAGGGGCGGAAATCCTCGGTGATCGCGCGCCACAGCACGCGGCCGTTCCAGATCGGCGCGCCCTCGCCGGGATATAGCGCCGCCCGGACCGCCGAATGAATGCCGTCGGCGCCGATCAGCACGTCGGCCTGGCGTCTGGCGACCTCGTCACCGTTGCGGCCGGTGAAGCGGGCCTCGACCTTGCCGTCCGATGTCTCGGTGGCGCCGGCGAAACGTTCGCCGAGCCGGATGCGCTCGGGCCCGAGCCGCGCCACCGCCTCCTCCAGCAGAATGGTCTGCAGGGTTCCCCGATGGATGGAGAATTGCGGATAGTCATAACCGGCGTCGAGACCGCGCGGCTCGCTCCAGATCAACTGGCCCAGCTTGTTGAAATAGGTCAATTCCCTGGTGCGCACGGCCGCCGCGGCAAGTCGGTCGGCAAGGCCGAGCCCGGTCAGCACCCGCACCGCATGGGGCAAGAGGTTAATGCCGACGCCGAGCGGACGGATCTCGCCCACCTGTTCATGCAGGCTCGCCGCAATACCCTTCTGGTGCAATGCGAGCGCAGTGATCAGGCCGCCTATGCCGCCGCCGGCAATGATGATGGACACCCTGGCTGTCTCCCCTTGGCGATGCCGCGCCGGTTTTCCGTCGCGCTCGGTCCTGACCCGCTGTTAATATATCCGCGCTATGGATGACAGCCTGCAGGGGATTGTCTTGCCAGCGGAGCGTCCTTGTGCGAGCGACAGGGAGACGCTCGCGGCAGGGGCCGGAAGCGATACCATGACAGTTGACGTTCCGACGCTCTACGTCGTCATCCTGGCCAACTGCCTGGCGATCGGGCTGGTCTGGCTGTTCGTCATCCGCGCCCATCCAAAGCTTGCGGCCGGCCGCATCTGGATGGCTGGCGCCTTCATCGCCTCGGCCGGCGCCGGCGCCTCCATGCTGCGCGGCGAGACCGCCGGACTCGGGTCGATCCTTGTCGGCAACGGCCTTTTGATCCTGGCGTCCTGCATGAGCTGGGTCGGCACGCGCCAGTTTCTCGGCGAGAAGCGGCCCTGGCTCGCGACCGCCGCCATCACCTTGGCGTCGCTGGCGGCACTGGCCCTGTTCACCGTCTGGCAGGACGACATGGCAGCCAGGATCGTCATCTATTCCGCCGGCCAGTGCATTCCGCTCGGCTTCGCCATGGCGGATCTGCTGAGCCGGCGCGAAGGGCGCCGCACGCCCGGCATGATGCTGGCCGCCTCCGCCATGGGCTTCGTGCTCGTCGGCGACATCGCGCGCGCGGCGCTGGCGGTGACCGGCATCGGCGGACCGTTGAGCTTCCTCACCTTCAACGGCATCCAGTCGGCATTTCTGCTGACCACCCTGTTCGGCGCCATGGTGTGGAATTTCGGCTTCCTCTTGATGACCATCGACCGGCTCAGAAGCGAGATCATCCATCTGGCCGTGCTCGACGACCTGACCGGCGTCGCCAACCGGCGCCGGTTCATCCAGCGGCTCGACGAGGAGTGTTCGCGCTCGAACCGCACCGGCCATCCTTTCGTGTTGCTGGCCATCGACCTCGACGGGTTCAAGGGCATCAACGACCGCTTTGGTCACCAGGCGGGCGATGCCTGCCTGCGCCAGTTCACCGACGGCGCGCTGCTCAGGCTGCGCGGCCATGACCTGCTGGCGCGCACCGGCGGCGACGAGTTCTGCGTCATCCTGCCGGCGACCACCCTGGAGGCCGCCGAGGCGGTTGCCCGCGCGCTGGTGGAGAGTTCGCGCGAGCAATGGCTGGACTGGGAGGGCGAGGCGCTGCGCATCACGGTCAGCGTCGGGCTTGCCGAATGGTCGAAGCGGGTCGGTCGCGACACCCGGCTTTTGCTGTCACTCGCCGACGAGGCGCTCTACGAGGCCAAACGGGCCGGCCGCGACACCTTCGTCGCCGCACGGCGCGACCGGCTGTTCAAGATGCTGGGCGCCAAGCGCGATCGCGCGGCCGCGACCGGAAGCTAGCCCGGATTTCCCGGACGGCTGCGGCCCGGCATCAGTCGAGAAACGACAGGGGCCGGCTGAC
This sequence comes from Phreatobacter stygius, assembly GCF_005144885.1. Lineage (NCBI taxonomy): Bacteria > Pseudomonadati > Pseudomonadota > Alphaproteobacteria > Hyphomicrobiales > Phreatobacteraceae > Phreatobacter > Phreatobacter stygius. The sequence goes on along the minus strand of NZ_CP039690.1, from coordinate 4,866,732 downwards.
CTCTTCCAGCGGCCGCCGCTCCGCCGCTACGCCATAACGCCACATCACCACAGCCGCCACCATCATCAGGGCGGCTCCGAGCAGATAGCCGCCGAGCAGCGACACCCGCGAACCGGTATCGATCAGCACGCCGAACAGCCAGGGGCCGGCAACCCCGCCGACGCCGGTGCCGACGGCATAAAAGAAGGCGATGGCAAGTGCCCTGATTTCCAGCGGGAAGGTCTCGCTCACGGTCAGATAGGCCGAACTCGCCGCCGCCGAGGCGAAGAAGAAGATCACCATCCAGGCCAGCGTCTGCATCGGCGCGGTCAGCCAGCCAGCGGCGAACAGGGCACCCGACAGGGCCAGCAGAATGCCCGACATGGCATAGGTGAAGACGATCATCGGCCTGCGGCCGAGCGTATCGAACAATCGCCCGAGCAGGATCGGGCCGAGCACATTGCCGGCGGCGAAAGGCAGGATGTACCAGCCGACCTGGCTCGACGCGATGCCGTAGAAATCGGTCAGCACCAGCGCATAGGTGAAAAAGATGGCGTTGTAGAAGAAGGCCTGCGCGGCCATCAGCACGAGGCCGACGGCGGTGCGCTCGCGATGCCGCTGAAACAATGTGTGTGCGACCTCGGCGAAGGGGGTCGACCGGCGCGCGGCGAGCCGGACCTTGGGCAGGGGCTGGTCGGGAATGACATGACCTTCGGCGCGCAACTGCCGCTCGATACCGGCAACGATCGCCTCGGCTTCGGCTGCCCGGCCGTGGGTCATCAGCCAGCGCGGGCTTTCCGGCAGCCACAGACGCATGAAAACGATGAGCAAGGCCAAGGCGGCGCCGGTCAGGAAGGCGGCCCGCCAGCCCCACTCCGGATCGATCACCGCCGGATCGAGCAATATGATGGCCCCAACCGCCCCCAGCGCCGCGCCGATCCAGAAGCTGCCATTGATGACGAGATCGGTCCAGCCGCGCACACGCGCCGGAATCAGTTCCTGGATGGTCGAGTTGATCGCGGCATATTCGCCGCCGATGCCGGCCCCGGTCACGAACCGGCACAGCATGAAGCTCCACAGGTTCCAGGAGAAGGCCGTGGCGGCGGTCGCCACGAGATAGACGCCGAGCGTGATGAAGAACAGTTTCTTGCGCCCGAGCCGGTCGGTCAGCCAGCCGAAGAACAGCGCGCCCAGCACCGCGCCGGCGAGATAGGCGCTGCCGGCAAGCCCGATATCGCTGTTGGTGAACTGCAGGACCGGGCTCGCCTTGAGCGCCCCCGACAAGGTGCCGGCAAGCGTCACCTCCAGCCCGTCGAGGATCCAGGTGATGCCGAGCGCCGCCACGACAAGGGTGTGGAAGCGGCCCCAAGGCAGGCGGTCGAGCCGCGCCGGAATGTCGGTTTCGACAATGGTGTCGGCGCGGTCAGGCGGGCCAGATGGTCGATTCACACGCGGACTCCTCGGCCGACAACGCGCGAGGCGCGGATAAGTTCGGTCGGGACATCTTCATCTGGCGCGACCCGCCCATGGCCATGACGCGGTTCCCTCGGCGGCGCGCCGCCGCCATAGTTGTCTGCGACGATGCGACCTGCGTCCGACAACATCCGGGACAGGCGCCACGCGAACGACACCGAGCCAGACCGCCATGCAATTTCCGCTTCCAGCCCTGATCTGCGACGTCGGCGGCACCAATATCCGTGTCGCCCGGCTCGATCGGCCAGGCGCGGCGCCGGCCACCGTCGGCCATGCCGGGACCCGCAGCGCCCAGGGCCTGGCCGAAGCGGTGGCCGCAATGGAACAGGCCCGCCCGGCCCGCTCGATGATCGTCTGCGCCGCCGGCCCGATCCTCGGGCGCGAGGTCAAGCTGACCAATGCCGCCTGGACGCTCGACGGACCGGCGGTCGCAGCCGCCCTCGGCCTGGAACAGGGCCTGCTGCTGCATGATTTCGAAGCGCTCGCCCTGTCGATCCCGACCTTCCCGGCCGATCGCCTCCAGGCCATCGGGCCGGAGCTCGGCCAGCCCCTCGGGCCACGCCTGATCCTCGGTCCCGGAACCGGCCTCGGCGCGGCGGCTCTGACCACTGTGGACGGCCGCTACCTGGCGATCGCCAGCGAAGCCGGCCATGTCGAATTCGGCCCGGTCGGCGCGGACGAACTGGCGCTCTGGCCACATCTGGAGCCGGTCGGCGGACGGATCACCAGCGAGAGCGTGCTGTCCGGCGACGGCCTTTCCAGGCTTCATCGCGCCCGCCTCCGCGCAACCGGGGACACCGGCGAACCGATCGACCAGGCCGCCGTCGTGGCGCGTGCGCTGGCCGGTCCCGAAGGGCCGGAAGGCGACAGCGTGCGGCTGTTCTGGCGCCTGATCGGGCGCTTTGCCGGCGATCTCGCCTTGATCTATGCCGCGACCGGCGGCGTGACGCTCGCCGGCGGCATCCTGCCGCGGATCGCCCCGCTCATCGACGACAAGGCCTTCCGGGCCGCCTTCGAAGCCAAGGCGCCAATGGAGCCGCTGATGCGCGCCATGCCGAGCCGGCTGCTCACCCAACCCGAGGCGGTGCTCGCCGGCATGGCGGCGATCGCCACCGATCCGGACCATTACGTGATCGACTACGCGGCGCGGGCCTGGTGCCGCTGACGGCCGAGCAAACCCGGGATGGCCTGACGTCTACAGACTGCTGCCGGCCTCGAAATCGGCAACCTTCTGGCGCTTCCTGAGCCTGGACGCGTCGAGCAGGATCTGGCCGGCCCAGCGATAGACATTGCGCTCGCGGACATGGGTGCGCATCAGATGCATGCGCTCGCGCCGTTCCGCCTCCGGCATGGACAGCGCCCGGTGCATGGCATCCGACATGCCGTGGATGTCATAGGGGTTGATGATCAGCGCCTCGCCCAGTTCGCTGGACGCGCCGGCAAAACGCGACAGCACCAGCACGCCACCCTCGTCGTCGCGCGAAGCGACGAATTCCTTGGCCACCAGGTTCATGCCGTCATGCAGGCTGGACACGACGCAGACATCCGCTGCCCGGAACAGCTGATAGACCTCGTCCGGCTCGTGGTGACGGATCACCAGGAGGATCGGCTTGTAGGTCTCGCTGCCGTGGCGCTGGTTGATCTCCTCGGTCAAGCGGATGGCGTCGTCCTGCAGCGTCGCATAGCTCGCAAGCTTGGTGCGGGTCGGCGCCACCACCTGGATGAACACCAGCTTGCCCAGCCATTCGGGATAACGCGTCAGGAGATCGTCCATGGCGTGCAGCCGGTCGAGAATGCCCTTGGTATAGTCGAAGCGTTCGATGCCGATGCCGATGCGGATATCGTCCGGCAGGCCGTAATGGGCGATCACCGTGGCGCGGCAGTCCGGAACCGACGCCTGCCCCTCCATTGCCGCCGGCGGCCATTCGATCGAGATCGGATAGGGCCGGACCATGGTCTCATGGCCGCCAAGGGTGACCGAGGCCTGTTCGCGATCGATCCGGCTCTCCATGTAGCGGTCGACCGTGTCGAAGAAATTGTTGCAATGCGACCGGGTGTGGAAACCGAGCACGGTGCTGCCGAGCAGGCCCTCGATGATCTCCTCCTTCCACGGACAGATGCCGAAGGCCTCGGCATTGGGCCAGGGAATGTGCCAGAAGGTCAGGATGGTCGCCTTGGGCAATTGCTCGCGGATCATCCGCGGCAGCAGGGCGAAATGGTAGTCCTGGACCATGATGACCGGATCGGGCCGGGTCGCCTCGCGCACCACCGCATCGGCGAAGCGCTGGTTGATCGCGACATATTGCTGCCAGTCGCTTTCACGGAAAATCGGCCGGACATAGGCGATATGGCAGAGCGGCCAGAGCCCTTCATTGGCCAGGCCGTAATAATAACCCTCCTGCTCCTCATCGGTCATCCAGACGCGCCTGAGCCGGTAGGCCGGGCTGCCCGGCGGGACCTGGACATGGTCCTCCGCGTCGACCGTATCCCGGTCGGCGGTGCCGCTGCCATGGGCGACCCAGGTGCCGCCGCAAGCGCGCATCACCGGTTCGAGCGCTGAAACCAGACCGCTGGCCGGCCGCTGGACGACGATCCTGCCATCCGCGTGATTGTGGATATAGGGCTCACGGTTCGAGACCACGAAGACCTCGGTATCCGGCAATTCATTGTCCAAGAGATCGTGCAGGGTCTTCGGCGACCATTCGATCGGGCTGCCGTCTTCCAGGCGGATCTTCTCGCGGAAATCGCGCAGCAGGCTGCGGATTTCGGTGGTCACCGGCGGCGGCGGCAGGATGGGCTTGTCGAGAACCTTCGGCTGGCCGTCGCGCAGGTCGTTGATGGTGGCGAGCACCGACTTCATCAGGCGCCGCTGCAGCAGAATGACGGTCAGCGCGGCGAGCGTGCCGGCGAGCAGGATCAGGGCCAGCGCGCCGGCGATCAGATACCAGCGCGCCTCCAGCACCCGGTCGGCGACGAAACGCAATTCATGGACGATGAGCAACCGGCCCCGGGAGCCGCCGGTGCCGACCGGATAGCCGCCGACGATGACGCGATTGCCGCTGTTGTTGAAGGTGGCGAAGCGCACCGCGCGGCCCGCTTCGGTGCCGTTGTCGCCAACCGCGGCGCAGGTGATCACCTGCGGCATCTGGCCGGTCGCGACCACCAGCCTGCCCCTGCTATCGCAAAGCCCGAGCGCCAGGATCCGCTCGTCATTGGTAAAGCGCTCGAACAGCGGTGCCAGATCCGCCGGCCGGCCTGTCATCTCCTGCTCGACCCGGTCGCGGATCGACCGGAAGACCAGGCTGGAGCGCAGTTCCAGGTCGCGCTTCGACCAGCGCTCGATCAGCCCCTGCGAGAGCGGCACGAAGGCCACGACAAGGCCGGCCAGCACGATCGTGGCGATGGTGATGATCACGGCTATGCGGGGCAATCTGGTCATGAACATTCAGGCTTTCGGGCTTGCGATGCGGAATGACAGCGGCGTCGCCTCGCCGGGCGGGACGATGCCGTTAGGCCTGTGCTCCTTTCGTCGCGGGCCGACCGCCGGCATCGGCCCGGCCATCGCGGGCCACTTCTGTCATGGCCCTGTCGGTAACGTTCACGCGTCCCTAGTGGATCCATTCCCGCGAGAGGCGCATGGCTGTCACGATGATGCCGACCATCGAATAGGTCTGCGGGAAATTGCCCCAGAGCTCGCCGGTCACCGGATCGATGTCTTCCGACAACAGGCCAACATGGTTGCGCCTGGCGAGCAGGGCTTCGAACAGCGCGCGCGCCTCGTCCCGCCGGCCAATGGCGACCAGGGCATCGGCAAGCCAGAAGCTGCAGATATTGAAGGAAGTCTCGGGCGCGCCGAAATCGTCATTCTCGTCATAACGCATGAGGAAGCCCGAACGGGTCAGCCGCCGCTGCAGCGTCTCGACCGTGCGGACGAAGCGCTGGTCGGTCGGTTCGACCACGCCGAGCTCGACCAGCAGCAGGGTGCTGGCATCGGCCCCGCTGCCGTCGAAGCGCGAGGCGAACAGCCCCTCCTTCTCGTTCCAAGCGCGTGCCAGGATAGTCTCGCGAATGCGCGAGGCATGGGCCTGCCAATAGGTCTCGCGCTGGGACAGGGCGAGCTTGTGAGCGATCTTCGCCAGACGGTCGCAGGCGGCAAAGCACATGGCGGCCGAATGGGTGTGGATCGCCTTGCGGCCGCGATATTCCCAGATCCCGGCATCGGGCTCGAAGGCCATGGCTGCGGCGGTCTCGCCGAGCGCCTCCAGTTCATGGAACAGCGTGGCGTCGCCCATCTTCGGCAGCCGGCAGTCGTAGAACATGTGCGAGGCCGCCAAAATCAGGCTGCCGGCAACGTCGTGCTGCGCCTGCTCGGCCGCGGCATTGCCGATCCGAACCGGTCCATCGCCATTAAAGCCCGGCAGCGCATCGGCGATCCATTCGTCGAGCGAATGTTCCGGCACGATGGCATAGACCGGCTTCAGTCGCGGCCCGGTCTCGGTCGCGATGACGGTGCGCACATAGTCCAGGAACCGCTCCATGGTGAGCGTCGCGCCGAGCTTGTTGAGGGCGTGGACGGTGAAATAGGCGTCACGCAGCCAGCAGAACCGGTAGTCCCAGTTGCGCCCGGAACGCGGCGATTCGGGGATCGAGGTGGTCAGCGCCGCAACCACCGCGCCGGTCTCCTCGCAGGAGCACAACTTGAGCGTGATGGCGGCGCGGATCACCGCTTCCTGCCATTCATAGGGCACCGACAGGTAACGCGCCCAGTCGAGCCAATATTGCCGCGTCTGGCGCAGGAACGACCACCAGACCTCCTCGATCGAACTGGGGAAGGTCTCGTCCGCATGGACGATCAGGGTGACCGGCTTGGTCGGCGCAAATTTGGCTTCCGCCGAGAGATAGGCCACCGGAATATCCGAGGTCAGCCGCACCGAGCCGGCTTCCGAGACATAGCGCACGTGATTGCTGCCCGGCACCACCGTGCCGTCGAGCCGGCCATAGGCGAAGGTCGGGCGCATCAGCACGCGGATGCGCGGATTGCCGGCGACCGGCTCGATCCGGCGCATCAGCATGGGCGGCCGGAAGATCCGGTCATATTGCTTGAAGCGGGGGGCGAAATCGGTGACGCGAATGGCCGAGCCGTCCGCCGCGGTCATCAGCGTGGTGAGCACGGCGGTGTTGCGCTCATAGGCCTGGCGCGTGGCAACCATGCCGTCGAGCTCGACCGACATGAGCCCGCGTTGCGGATCGGCGCCCCCGAGAAGCGCCGAGAACAAGGGGTCGCTGTCGATCCTCGGCCAACAGGTCCAGAGGACACGCGCCTTGTCGTCGATCAGCGCGGCGATCGCGCTGTTGCCGATGACCGCGAGCTGTGGAGGGGCCATGTCGCTCATTGGGCAAGCCCCGCGTTGAGGCCGGCGATCCAGGAGCGCACATGGGCGGCGCCACGGAACGGTTCGTCACCTCGGTTGAAATGTTCGCCGGCGACCGTCAGGCCGAAACCGCCGGCGGCGCGCGCCACCGCGAAAGCGTCTTCGTCGGCGTGATCGTCGCCGATCATGATGGGGCGGCGGCCGGCAAAAGGGGCAGTCGCCATGATGCGGGCGATCGCGGTGCCTTTGGACGTGCCATTGGGGATCAGCTCGACCACGGCCCGGCCGGTTTTCAGGTGGTAGCCGTCACCGTGATCGGCCAGCAGAACCGCCAGGGCAGCCTCGACCCGGGCGCCGACGCTCGGTATCTCGCGATAATGGACGGTCAGGATAGGCCCCTTCTGTTCCAACCTGAGACCCGGGATGCTGGCGGCCAGCCTGACCACGCCGTCGACCAATGAGCGCGGCAGCAGCGTGCCCCACGCTTCCGGTCCGACGGCGCCCGCGGATGCGGCTTGGTGCCGGGTTTCCGCGACGCCGAGGAACTCCAGGCCATGCATGCCCGAGCCGATGACCCGGATCGGGGCCAGGATGGCCTCGACCTCGGCGAGGCGCCGGCCGGTGACCACCGCCACGGCGCCGCCGAGCCGGCGTTGCAGGGCGGCGAGGTCGCCGGCGAGATCGGCAGGCGCCGTAACCTGTTCCGGCGTTTCGGCAATATCGATGAGCGTGCCGTCGACGTCGAAATAGAGGGCGAAATCGGCCGGTGTGGCGGCGATCAGCCGGGCCAGGTGATCGGCCGAAGGGCCGGCCGGATGGTCCGGCCAAAGGTTGGCCAAGGGGTCGTCAGAGATCCTGGATTGGCGAATATCGAACATGTTCAAACCTGATGCAGCACAGGACGGCCCGCGCCTTGGCTGCGCCGCAACGAAAAGCGCGCCGTGCCGCGGGTGCGGTTCGGCGCCACGTTGGACAGGCAGTGATGGCGAATTTCGGACAAGCGATGAGGAGCGATACGGTCGGTGAATGGAACAAAGATAACCGCCGGGGGCCCGGAAGGTTCCCGAAGGCCCCAAAAAAAATCGCCGGTGGCGGGCCACGGAATGGCCCGCCCGGATTTCAGGCCGGGGTTCAGGGGATCACGGCTGATAGGCCAGAACCAGTTCTGGCGGACCGCCGCTGACCGTGCAGGGGACGCCGTCGAGCAGGGTCGAGATATGGCCGGCTTCTTCCGGCAGCAGGAACTGATGCACGGCACCGTCGCCCATGCTGAGCGACAGTGATCCGCCAACCTCGTCCACTTCCTGGCGGCACAAGTTCACAAGAGTCATCAGATCAAGTCGCGCCCACCCCGTCAGGTCGACAACAACCGTGCTTTTTCTGAAATGTTTCGCGGCTTCATGGAAAGCACCATAAGCCCCTTCTACATCAACCATTTTCGGTCTCCGTATCCTTGGATTATAATAATTCTACGATCTACTGAATCGATGTGATCGGCCCCACCAGTTATTCCGTGGCTTCGTTTACACGTGAGCGGAGACGAAAATGTGACCACTTCCGGCGCTCGCGGGAACGTGAGTTCCGGTGGCCCGAGCTCAGGCGATCAGACGGCGATCCAAAGCCCATGCGCCCGCGCCAAGAACCCCGGCATCCTGGCCGGTGGCGGCGACAGCGATGGTGGTGCGCTCACACAGGAAGGGCCAGGCGAAATCGGTCAGATGGCTTGCGACGCGATCACGCAAGGGAGCGCCGGCCGCCGCGATGCCGCCGCCGAGCAGGCAGGCTTCGAGGTTCAGGAGATTGATCATGGTGCCGCAGGCCTGGGCGATGCGTCGGCAGGTCGCGTCGAGCGCCAGATTCGCTGTCGCCTCGCCCGCGGCCGCCCGCGCGAAGATTTGCTCCGGCGGCACCTCGGCCGGTCCCCCGGCATCGCGATAGGCTGCCGAGAAGCCCGCCGCGCTGGCGAAGGCCTCGAATGTTCCGGGCCGCGCACCGGCGTCGAGCACCATGGCGCCGATCTCGGGGGGCTCGCCCTCGTTGCCGCGGATGACCTGGCCGGCGATGACCACACCGCCACCGACACCTGTGCCGAAGGTCATCAGGACGAAGCGCTCGAGCCCGCGCCCGGCGCCGAAGTGCAGTTCGCCATAGGCTGCGGCAGCGCCGTCGTTCAAGGTCACGACCGGCCGGTTCAGCCGATCCTTCAGTGCCGCGGCAAGCGATCGGTCGCGCAGCAGCGGCACGTTCGACGTGCCGTCGATCATCAGCCCGTCGCCGGGTCTGGCGTGGCCGGGCGCAGCGATGCCGATGGCCGCGACATCGTGACTCGTTTCGGCAGCCATGGCGCCGACGGCCTCGACCAGCATGCCGGCCAGATGATCGAAGCTCGCCATGGCGGCATAGGCGAACCTGCGCCGGGCCAGCACCTTGCCCTCGCCGGTCACCAGCCCGAGCTTGATGGCGGTGCCGCCAATGTCGATGCCGATCGCCGCGGGCCCGGTCATGGCCGCGTGTCGGTCTTGATGGCGAGTTCGGCGGAGAGCGCGCCGTGGCGCATGACTTCGGGTTTCAGCCCGCGCGCCTCGGCCAGCGCCACCGCCAGCCATTGAAACGGCAAGGTCAGGCCAAGCGCGTTCCAGGGCGTCGCCGGCAGCGCCAGGCCCGGCAGCCAGGGCGAGCCGGCCGGGTTCATCACCAGCACCCGGCAGCCGCGCCGGGCCATGGCGGCGGCGGCCGTCTCGGCCTCCGCCACCTCCTCGGCCCCCTCCGCGATGACGATGGCCAGGCCCCGTTCGGTCAGGCCGTGCAGCCGGCCATGCAGCAGCTCCTCGGTGGGCAGCCCTGTCGTCGGCAGGCCGGCCATCTCGGCGATCTTCAACGTGGCTTCCAGCGCCACGCCGTAATGGGCGCGCCGGCCGGCGACGATCAGCATGTCGGCTCCGGCAAGTCCGGCCGCCAGCCCGGCGGCGGCAGCGCGGGCCGGCTCGATCAGCGGTGCCAGGCCGATACCGGTCAGCCGCGGCGCGGGTGGCGCGCCGAGCGCTTCGGCCAGCACCATGAGCATGGCGACCGAGCCGAGAAACCCTTTGGTCTTGGGTCCGACCGGTTCGTCGCCGACCGGCATGACCAGGAGCTCGGCACCGGTCGCGCCGAGCGGCGCCTCCGCCGCGGCGGTGATGGCGAGCGTCGGCAAGCCGGCCTCGACCGCGGCGCGGGCGGCCGCGATCGTGGTTGCACTGGCGCCGCTCTGCGAGAGGACGAAGACGAGTGGCCGGCGGCCGGCCCGATGGCCGAGCTCGGCGACGAAATCCTGCGGTTCGTGGACCAGCACGGCGCCGCGCCGAGAGGCGACGAAACGCGGGCGTGCGACCGTCAGGGCGTTGAACGAGGAGCCGCTGCCGACCAGCGCGATGCCGTCGAAGGCCGGCGGCAGCCAGGTTTCGGCAAAGCGGCCGGCCGCCGCGATCGAGCGGTCGACCGCACCGGGCTGCTCGCGAATGAAGGCTGAAATCGGCATGGTCATGTCACCCTTTGATGCCGCCATCGGTCAATCCGCTGCGGTAGAGCCGCTGGATCAGCGCGAAGGGCACGGCGATGGGAATGCTCAGGAGCACGGCGGCCGCCATCAGGCGGCCGTAGTCGATCTGGTGCTGGCCGAGCAGATAGAACATCAGCACCGGGGCGGTCTGCGCCCGCTCCGACGTGGTGTAGAGCAGCGCGAAGATATATTCCTGCCAGGACAGGACGAAGGCGAAGATGCCGGCCGTGACCACGCCGGGCGCCGCGATCGGCAGAATGATCCGCCGGATCATGGCGATATCGCCGCAGCCGTCGATACGGGCCGCCTCCTCGATTTCCACGGGAATGTCGCGCAGCGACGTGGCGATCATCCAGGTGCAGATCGGCAAGGTCACCGAGAGATAGGCGAAGACCAGGCCGCTCAGCGTGTTCAGGAGACCGACCGTCTGCAGGATGATGTAGAACGGCACGAAAAACACCATGGGCGGGAAGAACTGCGAGGCCAGGATGCCGATCAGCATGGGGCGGCTGCCGCGCCGGGCGAGCCTGGTCAGGCCGTAGGCGGCCGGAATCGACAAGGCGAGGCTCAGCCCGGTGACCGCGATCGCCACCACGGCGCTGTTGAACAACGAACGCAGGAAGCGCGGATCGGCGAGGATGGCGGCGTAATTGTCGAGCGTCGGGCGGGCCGGCCACCAGATGATCGGGAAGGACACGACATCGGCGACCGGCTTGATGCTGGTGACCACCATCCAGGCATAAGGAAACAGCACGAAGACGGTCGTGGCGACCAGCGTCAGATGGGCCATGAGATGGGCGAGCCTGGGGCCGGACATCGGTCAGCCCCGCCGGCCGCGCGCCGGATCGGCAACGCGCAGATAAACCAGGGTGACCGCCAGGATCAGCACGAACAGCACCATTGAGGCCGCCGCGGCAAGGCCGAAATCGAAGGAATCGAAGGCAACCTTGTAGATGTAGAGCCCGATCACCTCGGTCGCGCGCAAAGGCCCGCCGCCGGTCATGATGATCGACAGGGTGAAGGCATTGAAAGCCCAGATCGTCGACAACAGCACCGCGGTCGCAATCGACGGAGCGAGCATCGGGACGATGACATAACGCAGCGTCTGCCAACGCCCGGCGCCGTCAATGGTCGCCGCCTCGCTCAGCTCGCGCGGGATCGCCTGCAGACCGGTGAACAGCGTGATCGCCACCAGCGGGAAGAACTTCCAGGTATTGGCCAGGATCAGCGAGAACTGGGCAAGCCCGGGCGAAGCCAGCCAGGCCACCGGCTGGTCGATCAGACCGAGCCGCGTCAGCACGTCGTTCAAGACGCCGAGGTCGGGATGGTAGAGCCAGAGGAAGACCACCGCGACGATGACGAAGGACGACACCCAGGGCACCATGACGACGGCGCTGTAAAGCGCCCGGAAGCTGGTGACGGTGTTGAGCGCCAGCGCCACGGCAAGGCCGAGCGCAAGCTGCAGGGCGACATTGCCGACGACCCAGATGCCGGTCACCGACAAGGCGTTCCAGAAGGCCGGCGCGTCGACCAGGGCGGTGAAATTGGCCGCGCCGACAAAACGCCAATTGTCGCGCATCGCGTCATAGCGCCAGAAGGCAAGCACCGCATTGTAGAGCGCCGGCAGCACGACAGCCGCGGCCAGGACGACCATCAGCGGCGCGGCGAACAGATAGCCGCGCAGCGTCGGATTGTTGGCGAGCGCGCGCATCAGGCGGCGATCGGCTGCCAGGTCCCGGTCGCCGCCGATCTGTAGGCCGCGTCCATGATCCGGTTGACCACCACGCCGTCGGCGAAGGTCACCTTCGGGCGGGCGCCGGTGCGGATACAGTCAATGAAATGGTGGATCTGGTCGAAATAGCCGTAGCGCCAATATTCATCGACGGTCGGGAACAGCCAGCCGCGGTCGTTCTCCAGCTTCTCGCTGAAATAGCGTTCGGTCCTCGACCGGGTGAACACCTTGATCGGCTGGGTGATGCCGGCACGGTCATAAGCGATCATGCCGTCCTCGCCATTGATCTCGAGGGTCACCTGCATGCCGCCGCGCTGGATCCACGAGGCCTCGCACTGGCCGATGGCTCCGCCGGGATAGCGCATCAACGCGATCGCATGGTCCTCGCAATCGGTATCGTGAAACAGCGTCGGCGTATGGGCGAGCACCGCCTCGGGCGCCTTGCCGAGCAGCATGTTGAACACCGCGATCAGATGGCAGCCCATGTCGATCAGCGCGCCGCCACCCGACAGCTCCTTCTGCCAGAACCAGGGCGAATGCGGGCCGAAATGGGCCTCCTTGCCGCGCAGCCACAACGGCTTGCCGATCACCCCCTGGTCGACGATGTCGAGGATCTCGCGGAAGTCCGGCGCATAGATCATGTTCTCGCCATAGGCGTGGACGACACCGGCCTTCTCGACGGCCTGAAACATCTCGATCGCCTCGGCCTCGGTGCGGCCGAGCGGCTTCTCGCACAGGATGTGCTTGCCGGCCGCTGCGGCGAGCAGCCCATATTCGCGGTGCCGGTGGTTCGGCAGGCAGAGGTCGACCGCGTCGAATTCGGGTCCCTCCATCAATTCGTCCCAGCTCGTGGCGACGTGGCCGATCCGCGTCCGCCCGGCAAAAGCCTCGGCCTTGGTCCGGTCCCGACCGAGCACGGACACGACCTTGGCGCCGTCGAGACGCGCGTAAACCTGGGCCCGGAACTCGGCGATGAAACCGGTTCCGAGCATGGCCACCCGTACAGGTGAAGAACTCATCGGGGCATGTCCTGTTGGTTAGGCGAGGAGACCGTCAATGCGCTTGCTGGCGTCGGCCGCCGCCGCTTCCGCGGTCGCCCGGCCGGCCAGCACCTGCTGCACGGCATCGCCGACGACATCGGCGATCTCGGTGAATTTGGCGGTGACGGTGAAGGGAATGGCCGCCGGCACGGCGGCGAGCCAGGGGGCATAGGCCGGCGTGGCGAAGCGGGCGTCGCGCGCCGCCGATTTTCGCGCCGGCAAGGTCACCACGCTCTTCGCCATGTTTTCCGGCTTCAGCAGAAATTCGACGAAGCGGAAGGCCTCGGCCTGGTTCCGGCCGCCCTTGAACATGGCGTAGTACCAGGACGAGGTCAGGTAGCGCGGCGATTTGCCGGCCGCCGGCGGCAATTGCGCCACCGACCATTTGAGGTTCGGCGCCTGCTCGCGCAGCGAGCCGGCGCGCCAGGGACCGTCAATGATCATGGCGGCGCGGCCGGTCAGGAACAGCTGATTGACGTCGTTCAGGCCATTGGCCATGGCGGAAGGCTGGGCGGCCTTATGCTTGACCAGCAGGTCGGTATAGAAGCGCAGGGCCGCAATCGATTCCGGCTGGGCGAAGGCCGACTTCTTGCCGTCCGGCGTCAACAGGTCGCCGTGGAAGGCATAGAGGAAATTGATGTAGCGGCTGATCAGGCTGGCATCCTTGGCGCCGAGAAGCCCCCAGCCATAGACGCCGCCGATAGTCAGCTTCTTCGCCGTCTCGGCCAGTTCCTCCATGGTTTTCGGGAAGGTGGCGATGCCGGCCTTCTCGAACAGATCGGTGTTGTAGTAGACCATCCAGGGATCGATGCGGTCAGGCACGGCGAACAGCCGCTGGTTCAGCGTGGCGCCGCGCCAGGGCTCCTCGTACCAGTCCGCGCGGTCGAGCTTGCCGACCTCCTGGGTGATGTCCTGCAACAGGCCGGGCGCGGCCATTTCAGGCACCCAGCGGCCGTCGCAATAGGCGATGTCGGGCGGATCGCCGGCACGCGCGGAGACCACCAGGCGCTGGCGCAGGACCGGGAACGGCAAAGAGATCAGCTCGATCTTCACATTCGGGTTGAGCCGTTCGTAATCGGCGAAAATGCCGGTCACCGCCTTCTGCTGCTCGGTGCTGTCCCAAGCGGGATAGGCAATCTTCAGCGTCACCGCCGTTTGCGCCTTGGCCCGGCCGGCCAGTCCGCCGGCGGCAAGCCCTGCCGTTGCCAGCCCACCGAGCGCGGTGCGTCGCGTCAAACCCGTCATGCTGTCCTCCTCCGTCCGTCGTGTTCAGGCTGCTGTTATTGTTCTTTTGGCCGCGCCACCGGCGGCACGTAATCCTCGAGATCCGGATCCGGCAGCGCGATGGTCCGCCCGAGCTCGGCCGAGCGGTAGAGCGCCATCAGCATCTCGACCACGGCGACGCCGTCGGCAAAGCTCTCCACCGGCATGCGGCGGGCACGGAAACAGTCGACGAAATAGCGGTTCTCCAGGGTGTAGCCGTAGATGCCGGCCTCGTCGTCGAGCACCGGCATCAGGCCCTGCTCGGCATTCTGTTTCTCGACCAGGTCCTCGCCGGCGCTGCCGGTGACCTCGCGCGACAGGAAGATCTTGAGCCCGGTGGAGAGCGAATTGAACTCCATGGAATATTCCGGCCCAAGCAGCTCCAGCGTGATGCGCAGGCCGGGGCCGACATAGGCCCAGGACGTTGTCGCCTCGATCACCGCTTCATTGCCGTCCGGGTCCTGCAGGGTCAGCAGGCCGCGGGCGAAATCTTCGGCCGGCCGATTGGCATAGTCGATCTCGCCGCCGGTGCGCCGGCGAAGCTTTTCGGCATAGGCCGGCCGACGCCACTTCAAGGTCGAGACCGTCGCATTGGCGCTGGTGAGCTTCAGCACATCGCGCCGCTCACCTGGCGCGGTCAGCAGATAGCGGGCAACCTCGACCGAATGGCACATCATGTCGGAGAGCACGCCGCCGCCCTGGCGCTCGCCGTCCCAGAACCAGGGTTCGTGCGGGCCGGAATGCTCCTCCGTTGCGCGGGCGAGATAGGGCCTGCCGGCATTGGGCACGGCACGGCGCCAGATGATGTCATGGCCGCGCTGGACCGCCGTCGAGAACAGCTGGTTCTCGAGATAGCCATGCAACAGCCCGGCATCTTCAGCCAGGGCCAGCATCTCACGGGCTTCGCCGAGCGTGCGCGCCAGGGGCTTCTCGCAAGCGACCGCGAAGACCTGGGTTCGGCCAGCCTTGCGCGCGGCATGGATCGTTCGCATCACCGCGAGCCGCGTGTGGTTCGGACTGACGATCCACACCGCATCGACAGCGCCCGATTCGAGCATGGCCTGAAGATCCGGATAGGCCCTGCAGGGTCCGAGCCCGGCGGCATTGGCTTCGGCCGCTAAGGCCTCGCGCCGCGCCGCGGTCGTCGACACCACCCCGGCCAGCACCACATTGCGCACGCCAATGAGCGCACGCAGGTGGAATTGCGCCATGAAACCGGCGCCGATCATGCCCAACCGCAGCGGGTCCTCTTTCTCGAGCGCGCTCATTTTGCCAGAAGCTCTTTCTCGAAAGCCGCCGAATGATTATTCAATCAAATTGATTTAATCATCGAGCCGGCGGCGTGGCAACAGGGTTCAGACGCGATGGCGACATCCACGGGCGGCGGCACCAATCTCGGCCATGCGCGCGCCTTCAACCGTCGCGTGGTCTTGGAGACCATCCGGCTGCACGGGCCTTTGTCACGCGCCGACATCACCCGCCGCACCGGCCTTTCCGTGCAGACCATCTCGAACATCGCCGAGGAGCTTGCGGCCGCCGGCATGCTGCGCGAAGAGGGCCGGCGCCAGGGCGGCCGGGGCGCGCCGGCGCTCGATCTGGCGCTTAATCCCGAGGGCGGCTTCACCTTCGGCCTGTCGATCGATCATCGCCGGCTGGTCGTCGTGCTGGTCGATCTGTCCGGCCGCCAGCGCCATCAGTCGACCATCGCGATCGACGGCCTGAAGCCTGATGCCGTGCTGCCGGTCATCGCCCGGACGGTTCGCGCCATGGCGGCCAAGGAAGGCGCGGCGCGCGAACGCATCTGGGGCGCCGGCGTCGCCATGCCCATGGTGTTCGAGGACGGCGCGCCGGTCGCCTTCGGCCCGAGCTCCATGCCGGCCTGGCAGGATTTTCCGATCACCGCACGGCTCGCCGAGAGCCTGGACATGCCGGTGCTGGTGGAAAACGACGCGACCGCCGCTGCGGTCGGCGAACAGCTCTATGGCGTCGGCCGGCGCCTGCGCGATTTCTTCTACATCTATGTCGGCGTCGGCGTCGGCGGCGGCATGATCCTGTCCGGCCACCCCTATCGTGGCAGCGCCGGACGCGCCGGCGAACTCGGCCATGTCGTTGTCGATCCCGGCGGCCGCGCCTGCGCCTGCGGCAACCGTGGCTGCCTCGAACGTTATGCTTCGCTGTCGGCGGCCCAGGCTGCCCTTGGCGGCCTCGCCGAAGGCGAAGCCCAGGTCGATGTCCAGGCGCTGGCATCAAGCGCGCCGGCGCTCGGAGATTGGATGGACCTCGCCGCCCGCCACCTGCGCACCGCCTCGGTGATCGTGTCGAACCTGCTCGATCCGCAGGCGATCGTGATTGGCGGCATCATTCCGGAGCCGCTGCTTGCCGGCCTGATGCGCAGGCTCGCGGCCGACGGCATTCCGGCCGGGCCGCGCCGGATCCCGATCCTGCAAGCCGAGGTCGATCTGGAGACGCCGGCACTGGGGGGCGCGGCGCTGCCGCTGTTCGCCGGGCTTGCGCCGGCCTTGTCGCTGATGTCCAAGCCGACCAACGAGACCGGCCTTGCCGGTCGGCCGCCGCCGGCCTGAGCAGCGGCAGCGCCTATTCGGATGCCCAGAGATGCTGGGCGGCATAGGCGCGCCATGGCCGCCACCGCTCGGCCCGCGCCATCAGTTCGTTTGCCGCCGGCCGCCGGCCGTCCTGATCGGCCATGGCGCGCATGAGGCCGATATCGGCGGCCGGAAAGGCGTCCGGCTCGCGCAACTGGCGAAGCGCGATGTAGTGCGCCGTCCATTGACCGACACCCTTGATGGCACGCAGCCGGTCAACGGCCTCGTCGAGCTCGCGGGTTGCGCCGAACAGGTCGGGGTCGGCAACCACCGCGGCGGCGACCGCGGAGAGCGTCGCGGCACGGCTCGCGGGCATGCCGAGGGTCCTCAGGTCGGCAACCGCGAGAACGTCGGGCGTCGGGAAGACATGGGTCAAATGGCCCGTCGGTTCGGCGAGCGGCATGCCATGGGCCTGAACCAGCCGGCCGGCGAGCCGGATGGCGGCGGCGACCGTGATCTGCTGCCCGAGGACCGCCCGCATCGCCAGCTCGAAACCGTCCCAGGCGCCCGGCACGCGCAGCCCCGGCCGGGCCGAGACCAGCGGCGCCAGCGCCGGATCTTCGGCGAGGTGGGCGGTGATGGCCCGCGGATCGGCGGCCAGATCGAAAACGCGCCTGAGCCTGGCAATGATCGCCGGCAAGGCCGACAGCCTGGGAAAACGAATGGTCGCGGCGAGCGCGTTGCCGTCCGCCGGGCTGACCGACAGGACCCCTTGCACGCCGTCGAGCGCGATGCTGCGCCAGTAGGTCTGGCCTTCGACATGCTCGATGCCGGCAATGGCGCGGGCCGACAGGAAAGCCAGCATGGCCGGCCAGTCATAGGGCGGCTGGTAGCGGAGACGCAGGCTGACCTCGCCTTGAGATCCCGCGGATATGTCGGGTCCGGCGCGGCGCCGGAGATCGCCGGGTGGCCGGCCGAACAACGCAAGGAAGGTCTCGTTGAAACGGCGAATGCTGCCGAAACCCGAGGCAAAGGCGATCTCGGCCATGGGCAGGCGCGTCTCATGAATGAGCTGCTTGGCCAGCAGCACCCGGCGGGTCTGGGCGACCGCAATCGGCGAGGCGCCGAGATGCTGGCGGAACAAGCGGCGGAGCTGCCGTTCGCCAAGCCCGAGCCGGCCGGCCAAGGCTTCGACATCGCCGGAATCGAGCGCGCCCAGCTCGATCAGGGCCAGCGCACGCGAGACACTGTTCGACGTGCCCCGCCAGGCACCGAGATCCGGCGCCGTCTCCGGCCGGCAGCGCAGGCAAGGGCGAAAGCCAGCCTCCTGCGCCGCAGCGGCGGTGCCAAAAAAGATGATGTTCTCGGAGCGCGGCGTGCGCGCAGGACAGATCGGCCGGCAGTAGATGCCGGTGGTCTTGACGGCGGTGAACAGCCGCCCGTCGAAACGGGCATCGCGCAGGCTGATGGCCCGGTAGCAAGCGTCGTGATCGAGATCCATGGCGACATGCTGCAGCCGATAGCGATCGCGGTCTAGCGGTTTTCGGACATGGTCAGCGGGGGCAAGATTGCCGATGGCCATGTCCGAAAACCGCCAGACGAGCGATGGCAAGAGAGCCATTGTGCCGGGATATCCTGCGGAGCCATTTGCCTTGCCCTTACAGACCTTCCAGCTGGAGCATATCGAGACGCCCACCGGCCGCATGCTCGTGGTCGCCGACGATGACGGATGCCTGCGCGCGGCCGACTGGCAGGACCACGAAGACCGCATGCATCAGCTGATACGTCGCTACTACGGCGCCTATGCCGTCCGGCTGCATGCCGCGACCAAACCCTCGGCGGCCAGCCAGGCGCTCGCCGCCTATTTCGACGGTGATCTCACGGCCATCGACGCTATTCCGGTCGCCACCAGGACAACGCCCTTCCAGACCGAGGTCTGGGCGGCGCTGCGTCGGATCCCGGTCGGCCGGACCATGAGTTATGGCGCGCTGGCCGCCCAGCTCGGCCGCGCCAATGCCGCCCGCGCCGTCGGTCACGCCAATGGCTCCAATCCGATCTCGATCGTCGTGCCGTGCCACCGCCTGATCGGTGCCGATGCGACACTGACCGGTTATGGCGGCGGCATCGAGCGCAAGCGCTGGCTGCTGGCCCATGAAGGCGTCCAGGGCCTGGACGCCTGACGCAGCGAATGACTTTCAGCACGGCGGACGGAGCCGGCACCGATCCCGCCCGCCGCGAAACTGTGAACTCCTGTCACAATCCCTTTACAGAGTGATTTCACGGGCCTATCGCCGATTGTGACATCGTGTCGAGGCGTTCGCGAGGCCCATTATGCTCGGCTGGTTCCAGGCCCTGTTGCCGAAGGAAGAGAAGTTCTACGACCTGTTCGAGCAACATGCCGCAACCCTGGTGGCGGGTGCGCATGCCCTCGAAAAGCTGCTCAACGGCCAGGGCGACATCAAGGCCGAGATCGCGCGCATTGCCGCCGAGGAGCAGAGAGCCGACGACATCGCCCGCGACGTCATGCTGGCGGTGCGGCGCACTTTCATCACGCCCTTCGACCGGAGCGATATCAAGAGCCTGATTTCGTCGATGGACGACGCCATCGACCAGATGCGCAAGACCGGCAAGACGATCACCCTGTTCGAAGTGGATCGTTTCGAGCCGTCGATGCAAGCGCTCGGCGTCACTGTCGTGGAGGCCGCCGGCAAGGTCCAGGAGCTGGTGCCGCTGCTCCGCGCGATGAACCAGAACTCCACCCGGATCAATGCGCTGGTCGAGGAGATCGGCAAGATCGAGGAACGCTCGGACGAGATCCACGATCAGGGGCTGAAAACCCTGTTCGCCAGCCACCGCACCAGCGACACCATGGCCTATATCGTCGGCGCGGAAATCTATGACCACCTGGAAAAGGTGGTCGACCGGTGCGAGGACGTCGCCAAGACCATCGCCGGCATCGTCATCGAACATCTCTAGAGAGACGGGGCCTGCCTTGGACCTGACAGCCGCCGCGCCCATACTCCTCGTCCTGATCGCAGTCGCGCTTCTTTTCGATTTCCTCAACGGCTTGCACGACGCGGCGAATTCGATTGCCACCATCGTCTCGACCCGGGTGCTCTCGCCGCACTATGCGGTGGCCTGGGCGGCTTTCTTCAACTTCATCGCCTTTCTGTTCTTCGGCCTGCATGTCGCCCAGACCGTCGGTTCGGGCATCATCTCGACCGCTGTCGTCGACGACCGGGTGATCTTCGGCGCCCTGATGGGCGCGATCAGCTGGAACGTCATCACCTGGATCGCCGGCATTCCGTCGAGCTCGTCCCATGCCCTGATCGGCGGGCTGGTCGGCGCGGGCGTCGCCAAGGCCGGCACCAGCGCCGTGGTCTGGTCGGGCCTCGCCAAGACCGGCGCCGCGATCTTCCTGTCGCCGGCCTTCGGCTTCTTCCTGGCGCTGCTGCTGGTGCTCAGCGTCTCCTGGCTGTTCGTCAAGGTCACGCCGGTGCGCGTCGACGGCACGTTCCGCAGCTTGCAATTCGTCTCCGCCTCGCTCTATTCCCTCGGCCATGGCGGCAATGACGCGCAGAAAACCATGGGTATCATCGCGGTGCTCTTGTTCTCCCACGGCATGATGGGCGACAAGTTCGAAGTGCCGTTCTGGGTGGTCATCACCTGCCAGGCCGCGATGGGGCTCGGCACGCTGTTCGGCGGCTGGCGTATCGTCCACACGATGGGGTCGAAAATCACCCGCCTGACACCGCAGCAGGGGTTTTGTGCCGAAACCGGCGGCGCCATCACGCTGTTCCTGGCGACCTATCTCGGCGTGCCCGTCTCGACCACCCATACCATTACCGGCGCCATTGTCGGTGTCGGCGCGGCGCGGCGGGTTTCGGCGGTCCGCTGGGGCGTGGCGCGCCAGATCGTGGTGGCCTGGGTGGTGACCATGCCGATGGCAGCGCTGATCGCCGCCGCCGTCTATTGGCTGACCGGGCTGGCGTCATGAGCGAACCGCCCCAGGCCGACAAGGGCCATGTCCCGGACAAGCCACGCATCCGCCGGCAATATGGCGTGCTGCCGTTTCGCCTGGCCCCGGACCTCGAGATCCTGCTGCTCACCTCGCGCGAAACGAAGCGCTGGGTTGTCCCCAAGGGCTGGCCGATGAAGGGGCGCAAGCCACGTCAAAGCGCCGCCCGCGAGGCGCTGGAGGAAGCCGGTATCGTCGGCAAGGCCGGCAACAAGGCGCTCGGCAGCTATTCCTACATGAAACTGCTGAAGAACGGCCAGCTCGTCCCCTGCAAGGTGAAGGTGTTCGCGCTGCAGGTCCGGCGCCAGCTGGAGACCTGGCGCGAACAGGAGCAGCGCGAGACACGCTGGTTCGCGCCGGAGGAGGCCGCCGAAGCGGTGCAGGAGCCCGAGCTCGCCGCCATCATCAGAGCTTTCGCGGCAGCCAAGGGCTGACGCAGACACGACGCGTCAGCCCGGCGGCTGGTCCTCAGTTCTCAGGCACGGCCGCTGTCGGGGCGCCCGTCGCGCCGGTCGAAGGCCTGCGATCCCACAAGGCGTTCAACTCCTTCGAACTGCCGATCATCATCCAGATCGCCGCCGCCAGAGCAATGCCGGCCGACAGCATGAACGGGGCCTGGGTGCCGAAACGGCCCGCGATCATCGTCCCGATCGAAGCCAGCGCCAGCATGAAGACATTGCTGATGCAAAGGAAGGTGCTGAGCTCGGTCGCGGCGCGCTGCGTGTTGCAGATGCCGAGCACCAGACTGCGGCTCGCGGTGAAATAGGCAAAGCTGATCAGCGACGAGCAGAGCACGAAGGTGACGGCGACAGCCGGGCTCGGCTCGCCGAGGTTGAGGGCAAGCCCGGCATTGAGCAGGCATGACGCACCCAGCAAGGCAATCAGGACACGCCGGGACCCCAGACGCGCGACGACCGGTGCCGCCAGCGCAGCACCGGCGAGGCCGGCAAGATTGCCGCCAAAAATGCCGAGAACGCCGATGCTCGCCATGCTCATTCCGGCATCGACCTGCACGATCGGTTTCATGCCCTGTGCAAGCAGCAGGCCGGCCTCGATGAACAGCAGGGCGCCGAGCAGGCCACGCACCTCAGGTCGCCGGAACATGGTGAAACTGGCGAAGGCCGAGACCGCCGCGCCACCGGCGGGCTCGCCGCGATCGAACGGCGCCATGACGAGAACGACCAGGCCCAACACCGTCAGCATGCCGAACAGGTATATGACGGGCCGCCAGCCGAGATCGCCAACGAGATAGAGTCCGACACCGACAACCAGACCGGCAAGACCGGCGCTGGCCGCTTGAATGCTCGCCCCGCCGACGCGCGAGGCCGGCGCGAGCGCGGTGACCATATAGCCGCCGGTCGCGGTTCCCTGTGTCGCGACGACGACCACCAGCAAGGCCGACGCCGCGATGACCGGCAACGCCGCCTCCACCGGATCGACCAGGAGAAACAGGCTGGCGCAAACCATCACGCCGACCTGCGCCAGCACGATCCACGAGCGCCGATGCCCCATCCTGGCCGAACCATAACGATCGACCAGCGGCGCCCAGGCGAAACGGAAAGCGTAGGGCATGAAAGCGAGGAAAATCAGCCCGACGATTTCAGGCGGATAGCCGGCCTTGCGCAGAAAGCTCGGCACGACATGAAGGATGAACTGGGTAGCGATCGACTGAATGAGAAAGGCCGCCGCAATCGACGTGAGCGGCGACTTTCGCAGGTACTGTTCCAGGCCTTGCACCATGGGCGACTTAATCACGCTGCCGCTGATGCCTGAACTCGCCAGGCGAGACACCATAGGCTGCGCGGAAGCCGCGGTGGAAAGTCGACAGGCTGTCGAAGCCGCAATGGTAACCGACATGCGCGATCGACTCGGCCGGCTGCATGACCAGCATCAGTCGCGCACGCGCCAGCCTTTCGGCGAAGACATAACGGCTGAAAGTCTCGCCGGTCGGCTCGAACAGCTGATGGAGACGGCGGACCGACATGCCGAGCATCGCCGCGACAAGCGCCGGCGAGAGGTCCGCGCGATGGAGATGGGCCTTGATGCGGTCGCGGGCCCTCTCCAGCAAGGCCTCGGAGATCGCCGCCCGGCCATCCTCCGGCGAGCGTTTGTCACCACGCGCCATCAGCGCCAGCTGCACCAGCGTCTCGATCGCCAGGTCAGCCTTGGCGCCCGAAAGATGCGGTGCCTGGGCCACGAAGGCGTCGAAATAGGAGTTCAGCAGGGCATTCAGTCCGGGCTCGTTGCCGAGCGGCCGGGCGACGAGATCGGTCTTGCCGGACAGATGCCGGTGCGCGGCCAGGGGAATCTTGACGAACTGGCAATGGAAGCCCTGCCGTGGCGCCGCAATATTGGCATAGGGCAAATCGGTATAGCCGATGGCGAGCGAACCGGCCAAGACGAGGTCGTCATCGTGGCCGGACTGCAGCCGGCCGGCACCGTCGACGAGCCGCCAGATGCACAGCGAATCGATCGGGATGCGGGCGATATCGGCTTCGGTCCGCGCGACGTGATACGACGCTTCGAGGTGACCGACGTGCATGTCGACGAAGCTCGCCTCACCAACCGGACAGGCCGCAATGGAGGCGCGGAAATCGTTCCGGCTGGCCGGGTCGAGCTCGATGGTGACACCGAAAACGGCCTTGCCTCGCTCTTCGCGCCAATGCGCGAACCGGTCCGCTGCCGGAATGTCGTCCGTTGTTATCCTCAGCATCCCGGGAACATCCATGGAAAATGCTTCGTGGCTATGAACACAGCATTTGATTCATATCGCAACTGGCTGCTTCGAACAGTGACGACCTCGGGTCATGGAGGGCGACACGCCGGACCGGTCGCTCCAACCCTGGCCCAAGCCGCGGATGCGATCGCGCCGCTCGATCCCGGCCGTTCAGTCCTGGCATTTTCCGGCCCCGTTCCGGCCGTCGCGCGACATCGCCCGTCAGGGTGATTGCGGAGGCGGCCGTTATCTGCTCACACTGGAAACAACAAAAATGGGCCGCGTGAAAGCGACAGGCCTTCCAGGGAGGATGACCGCCAATGACAGCCGTTGGTTCTGCGGCCGCGTCTCCAGGCGTGTCTCAAGCGGCGTTGCTCGCCGTCAGAGACATCTCTGTCCGTTTCGGCGGCATCATTGCGCTGAACGGCATTTCCTTCGACGTGATGGCCGGCGACGTGGTCGGCCTGATCGGGCCGAACGGCGCCGGCAAGACCACGTTGTTCAACTGCCTGAGCCGGCTCTACATCCCCAACAGCGGCGACATCCTGTTCGAGGGCCGCTCGATCATGAATGCGCCGCGCCACGCCATCGCCGCCATCGGCATGGGCCGCACCTTCCAGAATGTCGCCTTGTTCGACCGCATGTCGGTCATCGACAACGTCAAGGTCGGCTGCCACTGCCAGACCTCGTCGGGTTTCCTGACGAGCTTCCTGCGCACCGGCGCGGTGCATGCCGAGGAGCGCCGGATCGAAGAGCGGGCGCACGACCTGATCGCCTTCATGGGGCTCGAGGCCTTTGCCCAGATGCCCGCCGGCCCCCTGCCCTTCCCGATCCGCAAGCGGGTCGAACTTGCCCGCGCGCTCGCCGCCAAGCCGAAGCTTCTCCTGCTCGACGAGCCGGCCGCCGGGCTCAACCACGACGAGATCGAGGTGCTGAAGGACCAGATCCGCCGGGTGCGCGAATACCACGATGTCACCACCCTGCTGGTCGAGCATCACATGAGCCTGGTGATGTCGGTCTCCGACAAGGTCGTCGCCATCGATTTCGGCCGCAAGATCGCCGACGGCACGCCGGCCGAAGTGCAGCGCGACCCCGAGGTGATCCGCGCCTATCTCGGGACGGAGGCCGCCTGACATGCAGCTCCAGACGCAATCCCGGATCGATCCCGCGACCAAGCCCCTCCTGGAGATCAGCGGCCTGAAGGCCTTCTACGGCGGGACCCAGGCGCTGCACGGCATCGGCTTCACGCTCGCCAGCGGCGGCATCACCACCTTGCTCGGCGCCAATGGCGCCGGCAAGACCACGACGCTGCGCGCCATCTGCGGCATGGTCCGGCGCGAGGGACGGCTCATCTTCGACGGCCAGCCGATCGACAAGCTGGCGACCGAGGACATCGTCCGCCTGGGCGTCGCCCATGTCCCGGAGGGCCGCGGCACCTTCACCGGGCTGTCGGTGGAAGAGAACCTGAAGATCGCCGCCTATGGCCGGCGCAACAAGGCGACCGCGAAGCGCGACCTCGATCTGGTCTTCACCTATTTCCCGCGGCTGAAGGAGCGGATCACCCAGCAGGCCGGCACCTTGTCGGGGGGCGAACAGCAGATGCTGGCGATCAGTCGCGCGCTGATGCTCGGGCCCCGCCTGATGCTGCTGGACGAGCCGTCCTTCGGGCTCGCGCCGCTGATCGTCCAGGAGATCTTCCACATCATGCGGCGGATCAACGCGGAAGCCGGCGTCGCCATGCTGCTGGTCGAACAGAATGCCGCGCTGGCACTGAACCTCGCCGACAATGTCTATGTGCTGGAAACCGGCCATGTCGTCATGTCCGGCGCTTCCGACGACATGAAGAACAACGAGGGCATCCGCCGATCCTACCTCGGCTACTAGACGCAAGTCGTGGATGACAGCAACCGCTTCTATGGAGCGAGAGCCCGCCACCAGGAAACGAGACGGCCAACGCTTCGGCAAACCAGAGGTAGTTCATGGAGCAGCTCATCCAGCAGATCGCATCCGGCCTTGCCAGCGGCGCCATCTACGCGCTCGTGGCGCTGGCCCTGGTGATGATCTTCACGGCGACCGATCACCTGAATTTCTCGCAAGGTGAACTCGCCATGTTCTCCACCTATCTCTGCTGGCAGTTGATCCAGTGGGGCATGGGTTTCTGGACGGCGCTCGGCATCACCATCGTGCTGTCCTTCATCCTCGGCGTGCTGATCGAGCGGATCATCCTGCGGCCCCTGCACAACGCCTCGGTGCTGTCGGTGGTGGTGGTGTTCATTGGCCTCCTGGCGATTTTCCATTCGCTCGCCGGCGCGATCTGGAGCCATACGATCAAGAACTTTCCGTCACCCTTCCCGGAGGTCTCCTTCGCCGGCTCGGGTTATATCAGTTCGCACCAGATCGGCATGATCCTGGTCTCGGTGGTCATGCTGTTCGGGCTCTTCGCCTTCTTCCGCTTCACCCCGCTCGGGCTCGCGATGCGGGCGGCGGCGCAGAACCCGGCGTCGGCGCGCCTGGTCGGCGTCCGCGTCGACTGGATGCTGGCGCTCGGCTGGGGTCTTGCCGCCTCGATCGGCGCGGTTGCCGGCGCCATGGTCGCGCCGGTCGTCTATCTCGAACCGAACATGATGGCGTCGATCCTGCTCTATGGCTTCGCCGGCGCACTGGTCGGCGGCATTTCCAGCCCGGGCGGCGCGGTGTTCGGCGGCTTCTTCGTCGGCGTGCTGGAAAACCTCGTCGCCTATTTCGGCAATCTCACCGAGAAGACCTTCGGCATCTACATCGTCGGCAATGGCGAAAAGCTGACGGTGGCGCTGATCATCGTCATCACCATCCTGACCCTGAAGCCGGCGGGCCTGTTCGGCCGCACAACCGTCAAGCGGGTGTAGCCACGTGACCACGATCACCTCGACCGACCGCATTTCGCCCGAGGCGCCGAGCCAGATCGGCCGCTATGCCCTCTACGGCCTGCTCGTGCTGGCCGCCGCGCTGCCGTTCATCGGCGGCAAGACCGGGCTGATCAGCAATTTCACCTTCCTGCAGCTGAGCCTGATGATCGTCTATGCGATCGCCGTCCTCGGCCTCAACCTGCTGACCGGGTTCAACGGCCAGATCTCGCTCGGCCACGGCGCCTTCTTCGCGGCGGGAGCCTATGTCGCCGCCATCCTGATGGACCAGTACAACGTCAATTATTGGCTGACCTTGCCGGTGGCGGCGCTGTTCTGCTTCTGCGTCGGTTATCTCTTCGGCCTGCCGGCGCTGAGGCTCGAGGGCCACTATCTGGCGCTCGCCACCTTCGGGCTGGCGATCGCCGTGCCGCAGATGCTGAAATATCGCCATCTGGAACCGTTCACCAACGGCGTCATGGGCATCAACCTGATCAAGCCCGAGGCCCCCTTCGGCCTGGCGGTCTCGGCCGATCAATGGATGTATCTGGTGGTGCTCGTCGTCGCCGTCCTGATGTTCTGGTTTGCCCGCAATCTCATCGACAGCCGGCCCGGCCGGGCGATCCGGGCGATCCGCGACCACCCCATGGCCGCCGGCACGATGGGCATCGACACGTCGCGCTACAAGGCCACGGTGTTCGGCATCTCCGCGCTCTATACCGGCGTCGCCGGTGCGCTGCATGCGATCATCTTCGAATTCGTCGCACCCGACAGTTTCCGGTTCGAACTGTCGATCGCCATCCTGGTCGGCGCGGTGGTCGGCGGCGTCGCCTCCCTGCCGGGCGCAGTGATCGGCGGGGTCTTCGTCCAGGTCATCGAGAAATATGCCGATGCCGCGACCAAGAAGTTCACCGCGGCCTTTCACCTGCCGATCGAGCTCGAACCCTGGACGCTCTACGGCATCACGCTCATCGTGCTGATCTATGTCATGCCAACCGGCATCGCCGGCGGATTGTCGGCACTTTTCGCCCGCTTCAGACGCAACTGAAACCCATCGAAACCGCAACCCCATCGTTGGAAAGACACAACGGACCCGTATCACCGATCAACAATGAAGCATGCGGCCGGAACCGGCCGCCAAAAACAGCAACCGGAGGAAATGCCCATGACCACGATCAAGCGTCGAACCTTCATGTCCGGCCTCGGAGCCATGGCTCTGACCCCGGTCTTCTCGCCGGCCATCGCCCAGAAGCGTTATGACGACGGCGCCTCGGACGGCGAAATCAGGATCGGCAATATCATGCCCTATTCGGGCAATGCCTCGGCCTATGGCGTGATCGGGCGCACGTCCGAGGCCTTGATGAAAAAGATCAACGACGACGGCGGCATCAATGGCCGCAAGATCAATTTCATCACCTATGACGACGGCTATTCGCCACCCAAAGCGGTCGAGATGGTGCGCAAGCTGGTCGAGGAGGACAAGGTTCTCCTGGTCTTCAACCCGCTCGGCACGCCGTCCAACACCGCCATCCAGCGCTACATGAACACCCGCAAGGTGCCGCAGCTGTTCGTTGCCACCGGCGCGTCGAAATGGGGCAATCCGGCCCAGTTCCCCTGGACCATAGGCTGGCAGCCCGACTACGCCACCGAAGCGGCGATCTATGCCAAGCACATCCTGGCGAGCAATCCGAACGCCAAGATCGGCGTGCTGATGCAGAACGACGACTACGGCAAGGATTATTTCAACGGCTTCAAGGCCGGGCTCGGCAAGGACAACGAGCGGGCGATCGTCCAGCTCTCGACCTATGAGGTCACCGACCCGACCGTCGACAGCCAGATGATCCAGCTGAAGAATTCCGGCGCGGGCGTGTTCTTCAACATCACCACGCCGAAATTCGCCGCCCAGGCGATCCGCAAGGCCGCCGAGATCAACTGGAAGCCGGTCCACTATCTCAACAACGTGTCGTCGTCGTTCGGCTCGGTGATGAAACCGGCGGGCCTGGAAAACTCGCAAGGCATCATCATCGCGCTCTACCGCAAGGACGCCAATGACCCGCAATGGGCGGCGGCGCCCGACGTCGCGGCCTGGCGAGCCTTCATGGCCAAATACATGCCCAATGCCGACCTGCGCGACGACGGTCACAATTACGGCTATTCGGTCGCCAATACGCTGGTCCACGTGCTGAAGGCGGCCGGCGACAACCTGACCCGCGACAACGTGATGAAACAGGCAGCCAGCATCCGCAATTTCGAGGCGCCGCTGCTGCTGCCGGGCATCAAGGTCAATACCAGCGCCACCGACTATTACCCGATCCAGTCGGTGCAGCTGGCGCGCGTCAAGGGCGAGACCTTCGAGCTGTTCGGCGACGTGCTGTCGAACGAGAGCGTCTGAACCGCGGGCTCCCGAGAAGCGCGGGTGGGCGGAAGCCCGCCCGCGGCCGCGGCCCGCCTCGCCGGGGCCGCCGCTCCAGAGCAAAAAATCCGGAGGACGTCCAGATGTATGCAGGCAGGCATGTCCGTGAGCGCGGCGAGCAGCCGGCCTATATCATGGCGGAGAGCCGCGAGCAGGTGACCTATGCCGAGTTCGAGGCCCGCACCAACCGGCTGGCCCATCTGTTCAGGGCCAATGGCCTTAAGCGTCTCGACCACTTCGCGATCTTCATGGAGAACAATGTCCGCTACCTCGAGTGCTGCGGCGCCGGCGAGCGGTCCGGCCTCTATTGCACCTGCATCAATTCCTACCTGCTCGCCGACGAGCTCGCCTATATCCTCAACAACAGCGAAGCCCGGGTGCTGATCACCTCGCGGGCGAAACAGGCGGTGGCCGCCGAGGCGCTCCGGCAGTGCCCCGATATCCGGCTCTGCCTGATTGTCGATGGCCCCGGCGACGGCCGCTTCGTCAATCTCGACCAGGCGACGTCAGGCCTGCCCGACACGCCGATCGAGGACGAGTGGCTCGGCACGCCCATGCTCTATTCTTCCGGCACCACCGGGCGGCCGAAAGGCATCCTCAGGCCCCTGCCCGACAATCCGCCGTCCCAGCCGCTGCCGCTCTACGACTTCCTGAACAAGCTCTGGCGCTACCGCGAAGGCATGACCTACCTGTCGCCCGCGCCGCTCTATCATTCGGCGCCGCAAGCCGCCGTGGCGCTGGCCATCCGCAACGGCGCCACGATCATCATCATGGAGCATTTCGACCCGGAACTTTACCTGTCGCTGGTCGAGGAATTTCGGGTGACCCACAGCCAGCTGGTGCCGACCATGTTCAGCCGCATGCTGAAACTGCCCGACGCGGCCAGAACACGGCATGACCTGTCGTCGCTGGAGATCGCCATTCATGCGGCCGCGCCTTGTCCGCCCCAGGTCAAGGAGCAGATGATCGACTGGTGGGGGCCGATCATCCACGAATATTACGGGGCGACCGAAGGCATGGGCTTCACCGCCTGCGACAGCCAGCAATGGCTGGACCATCGCGGCACGGTCGGGCGTGTCCTGCTCGGCGATCTCCATGTGCTCGATGACGACATGCGGCCCTGCGCCAAGGGCCAGCCGGGCGGCCTGTGGTTCAAGACGGCGACGCCCTTCGTCTATTTCAACGATCCCGAACGCACCGCCCAGTCGCGCTCGGCCGACGGCACCATGTCGACCGTCGGCGATGTCGGTTATGTCGACGATGACGGCTTTCTCTACCTGACCGACCGCTCGACCTTCATGATCATCTCCGGTGGCGTGAACATCTATCCGCAGGAATGCGAGAACCTCCTGATCACCCATCCGAAGGTCGCCGACGCAGCGGTGTTCGGCGTACCCAATGCCGACTATGGCGAGGAGGTGAAGGCGGTGATCCAGCCCATGCCCGACGCGCCTTGCGGGCCGGAGCTGGAACAGGAACTCATCGCCTTCTGCAAGCAGCACCTGTCGCCGCAGAAATGCCCGCGCTCGGTCGATTTCGACCCGGAACTGCCGCGCCTGCCGACCGGCAAGCTCTACAAGAAGGGCCTGCGCGACCGCTACTGGACGAACAAGGCCAGCCGGATCCTGTGAGGCGGATCAGGCGCATGATGCTGGCCTGAAGGGCACCCGTCCGGGAAAGCGCCGGACAGCCGTGTGACGCGGCGCGGTGATGCGCGCCCTTCAAATAAAGACAGTATTCCTGTCGCTTTTATCGCACTGCAGCGATCGCTTTGCAGCAACGTCGATGCATGCCTTGCATGCAACCATGCCTCTTTCACTGTAGTTCGCCCTGATTCTTTCTGCCATACTAGCATACAGACCCATGCAAACATGGGCGCGAAGAAACCAGGGAGGAGATCATCGTGAAACGCAGGCAAGTTCTCATCGGCCTCGGAGCGACATCCGCGGCCCTCCTCGCCCACCCCGCCATCTTGCGCGCCCAGGGTCCGATCACGCTCAGCGGCGCGGTGCAATTCAACGACGACCATGCCTTCACCAAGGCGCTGGTGCGGTTCGAAGAACGGGTCAAGGCGCTCTACGGCAAGCCGATCAATTTCATTTTGCACAAGAACTCGTCGCTCGGCCTGGAAAAGCAATATTTCGAATATATGGCCCAGGGCCGGGCGGTCGATTACGGCATTGTCTCGCCGGCCCACATGTCGACCTTCGCCCGCGCCGCGCCGTTCATCGACGCGCCCTTCGTGTTCCGCGACATCGCGCACATGAACAGTGTGGTGAAACAGGACCTGCTGAAGCCGATCGCCGACGAGGTCGAGCAGCGTGCCGAGGTCCGGCTGATCGGCCATGCCGGCGGCGGCATCCGCAACATCTTCGCCAACAAGCCGGTGAAGAATCTCGCCGAAATCCGCGGCCTCAAGGTCCGCGTCCAGGGCGCGCCGATCTGGTCGCGCACCTTCGCCGCCGTCGGGATGTCGCCGACCGTGATCGCCTATAACGAGGTCTATAACGCCATCCAGAATGGCGTCATCAGCGCCGGAGAGAACGAGGCGGCCGGCGTCGAGGCGATGAAATTCTACGAGGTGGCGCCCCATCTCAACCTGACCCAGCATGCGGTGTCGATCCGGCCGATCTGCTTCTCGATGAAGACCTTGAGGGCATTGCCCAAGGAGTTGCAGGACGCGGTCATGGCGGCCGGCAAGGAAGCCGGAGATTTCGGCCGCCAGCTGGAATCGAGCGAAGAGGTGGTGAAGCTCGACGCGCTCGAGGCAGCCGGCAAGCTGAAGCGCGTGGTGTTCGAGGAACGCGACGCGATGAAGCGGCTGGTCGACCCGGTCATGGCGACCTACGCCAAGGAAATCGGCGCCGACGGCATCTTCAGCAAGGTCAACGCGGTCTGACGCGGAAGGCAGCCCCACCCCGTCACGGATCGTCGCGACGGGGTGGTGGTCCTCACATCCGCCGTCATCGAGCCCAAGTCCAGCAGCCCTTGCCAGCAGCCCTTGCCGAAAGTTCCCCATGAACCCGACAGACATTGCGCCGCCGAGCCTCTGGCGCCGGTTCACCGCGGCTTATTCAGCCCTCCTCTCCCATCTCCTGGTCGTCGCCGTCGCCATCCTGATCATCCCGGTCAGCCTGCAGATCTTCTCGCGTTATACCGACCTGATCCCGGCCTATATCTGGACCGAGGAAATGGCGCGCTTCCTGTTCATCTGGACGATCATGATCGGCGCGATGATCGGCGTGCGCGAATCGACCCATTTCGAGGTCGACCTGCTGCCGCAGCTGGGCCCGCGCGGCGAAGCGGTCGCCCGCATGCTCGGCCGCCTCGGCGTGCTGGCCCTGGCCCTGGTCTTCGTCTGGGCCGGCATCCAGTTCACCCGCTTCGGCTGGTACCGCATTTCCGAACTCGCGGAATTGCCGCTCTGGCTCATCCACATCGCCTGGCCGGTCATGGGGCTGACCTGGCTGGTCTTCCTCGGCGAACAGTTTGTCGACGATTTCAAAACCATCACCGGCAGGAGCGCCCAATCATGACCGGCGCTGTGCTTTCGTCCGGTCAGGCCGCCTTCATCTTGTTCGGTTGCTTCTTCGGCCTCTTGGTCCTGCGCGTGCCGGTCGCCTTTGCGCTCGGGCTTGCCTGCCTGCCGATCCTGGCGATCGAACCGCGGCTCGATTCCATGAGCCTGATGTCGGAAACCTTCAACGCCTTCAATTCCTTCATCCTTCTGGCGGTGCCGTTTTTCCTGTTGACCGCCAACCTGATGAACGTCGGCGGCATCACCGACCGGCTGATGAAACTGTCGCGCACCATGGTCGGTCATTGGCCGGGCGGCCTTGCCCAGATCAACGTCGTGCTGTCGATCTTCTTCGCCGGCATTTCCGGTTCGTCGACGGCGGATGCCGCCAGCCAGTCCAAGATCTTCATCGACGCACAGCGGCGCGAGGGTTATGACGACAGCTTCTCGGTCGCCATCACCGCGGTGTCGGCGGTGCTGGCGGTGATCATCCCGCCATCCATCCTGATGATCGTCTGGGGCGGCATCCTGACCACCTCGATCGGCGCGCTGTTCCTGGCCGGCATCATTCCCGGCCTGCTGATCGGCGTCGCCCAGATGGCCACCGTGCATGTCTATGCGACGAAGCGTGGCTATCCGACCTATCCGCGCGCGGCGTGGCGGGAATTCTTCTGCGCCTGCGCCCATTCCTTCCTCGCACTGATGACGCCCGGCATCATCATCGGCGGCAAGGTCTTCGGCTGGTTCACCGCCACCGAATCGGCCGCCATCGCCGTGCTCTATGCTGGCGTGCTGTCTCTGCTGGTCTATCGCGAGATGGACTTCAAGGGGCTCTATTCGGCGCTGCTCGACACCGGCAAGCTCGCCGGCATCGCGCTGTTCTGCGTCGGCACGGCAAGCTGTTTCGGCTGGCTCCTGGCCTATTACAAGATCCCCGAGGCGATCCTCTCCGGCGTGTCGGCGTGGAACATGGGTTTCATGGCCACCGGCTTCTTCATCGCCTTCGTCTTCCTGGTCGTCGGCTGCTTCCTGGATGCCATTCCGGCGATCATCATTTGCGGGCCGATCCTGGCGCCGCTCGCCAAGGCGGTGCAGATGGATCCGGTGCATTTCGCCATGGTCGGCATTGTCAGCCTGGCTTTCGGCCTGGTCACCCCACCTTACGGGCTGTGCCTGATGATCGCCTGCACGGTCGCCGGCATGCGGATGCGCGATGCCATCAAGGACACCATGATCATGTTGATCCCGATGCTCATGGTGCTGGCGCTGGTGATCGTCTGGCCGTCGGTGTCGCTGTTCCTGCCGAGCCTGATCTCGCCCGAATTCCTCCGGTGAGATCAGCCGGGACGGGCGCGCGGGTCAGCCGCGCGACTTGTCGTTCAGCCCGCAGGCGACGAAACCGCCATCCACCGCCAGGATCTGGCCGGTGATGTAGCTCGAACGCCTGGCATCGACCAGGAAGGCGACGGCCTCGCCGATCTCGGCGGGCGTGCCGTAACGCTCGAGCAGCACCTTGTCGTTCCACTGGTCGCGGATCGCCGAGGTGTGGACCTCAGCCACCATCGGGGTCTCGATCGGCCCGGGCGCCACGCTGTTGACCCGGATGCCGAAGCGGGCGAGTTCGACCGCCATGATGCGGGTGAGATTGACGATCGCCCCTTTCGACGAACCGTAGGCGGCGCGGCCGATATTGCCGGTCAGGCCGGACACCGAGGCGATGGTGACGATGGCACCGCCGCCCGAGGCGCGCATGGCGGCGGCGGCCGCACGCGCGATGATGAAGGTGCCGACCACATTGATCTCGTGGATGGTGCGGAACATGTCGGCGGTGGTGTCGAGGAACGGCACGTCGCGGCCGATGCCGGCCGAGGTCACCAGCCCGCGGATCGGGCCGACATCGCGCTCGGTCTCCTCGACCAGCCGTGCCATGGCCGCTTCGTCGGTCACATCGCCCTGAACCATGCGAAAGCGCCCGGCATGACCGGCGAGCGCCGTCTCGGCGGCGGCGAGCGCATCGGCGTCGCGGTCGGTGCCGACCACTTGCCAGCCCTGCTCCAAAAGGATCCCGGCAGTCGCCAGGCCGATGCCCGACGCCCCGCCGGTGACGATCGCCACGCGCACTTCCGGTGATGCCGTCATGGCCATTTCTTTCCCTCAGTCGTTGTTGTGCTTGATGAAATCGATCAACCGATTTCGGCCCATCGAGGGCTCGCGCCCTATGACGCTTGCCGGCCAAAACGAAAAAACGCTTATAAATCAACTCTCTCCCATAGGGAGAGGGCAGAACCCACCCTCACACCACCTCGAGCACGATCTCCACCGTCATCAGCACGGGGTTCTGCCCGCGCGCGAGCCGGCCCTCGGCGAGCCCGCCGGTATAGTCGACCAGCGCAACGTCGATCTCGGCCTGGAGCTCGCCGTCGGCGCCCGGCGCGATCGTCCCCGCGCGCACCGCCATTTCGGTGGCGAAAGGCTCGACGATCCGGCCGTCGTCGAAACAGGCGCCGATAATGCTGCCGACGCCACCATGCAGCCTGGCTTTGGCAATGCCATGGTCGCGGCAGAATTGTTCGAGCAGTCCGGCCATGTCGCGATTGGGCCTCAGCCTCATGGCGAAGACCCGCTGGCGGGCCGCCGTGCCGGCTGCCGGCCGGGCGACTGGCCCGAACAGCTTGAAATTGGTTTCAGGATCCGGCTCGGCGGTGAAGGCCGCGCCATCGAGCCCGATCGCCTCGACACGGCAGCGCTCGGCGACGACGGTTTCCTCCGGCAGGATATGGCCACCGTTCAAGCGCTCGTCGGCCTCCCGCCACAGCGCATGGCAATGGAAGAACGGTTTGTCGTCGCGGCTGCCGAAGGTCATCGCCGCCGATGTCAGCCGGGTGACGCCCGCGGGGCGAAAAGTGGGGCTGTAGAAGGCGGCATGATCGGGCGTTTCGGAGAGCGCCGGCATGACATAGGCAAAGGGCGACAAGGCGCCGTCCGATGCCGAGAGAACACCACTTTGATAGCCCCTGGCGGCGAAGCCCCGGCGCACCGCCTCGATGAGCGGCAGGCCGGCCTCGAGGTCGAAACTGAAGCTTTCGCCCCGGGCCTCGACCCATTGGATCGGCTCGGCTTGCGCCGGGCCTGGCTGAACGATCTGCCTCATCCTTCGGCCCTGCTCTGCCCTCACTGCTCTGCCCTCTTGGCAATCTGCTCGAGCAGGCCGCGGGCCTCCAGCTCGTCGCGCACCAGCCGCTTC
Organism: Phreatobacter stygius; assembly: GCF_005144885.1. Taxonomy (NCBI): domain Bacteria; kingdom Pseudomonadati; phylum Pseudomonadota; class Alphaproteobacteria; order Hyphomicrobiales; family Phreatobacteraceae; genus Phreatobacter; species Phreatobacter stygius. The sequence goes on along the minus strand of NZ_CP039690.1, from coordinate 4,831,002 downwards.
GGCACCTTGCCGTAACCGGATTTCGGCAATTGCTCCCAGAAGAAGAAGCGCTTCGGCATCTTGTAGCGCGGGATCTTCGCGCCGAGGAACGCGGCGAGTTCCGCCTCGCTGACGGCCTGGCCGTCGCGCGCCACGCAGACCGCCACGCCGACCTCGCCCCAGACCGGATCCGGCACACCCAGAACGGCGACTTCGCCGATCGCCGGGTGAGTCAGGATCTTCTCCTCGACCTCGCGCGGATAGATGTTCGAGCCGCCGGAAATGTACATGTCGGAGGCGCGCCCGGTGATATAGACGAAGCCCTCATTGTCCATGTGGCCGAGATCGCCGGTGCGGAACCAGCCGTCGCGGAACGCCTTGGCATTGGCCTCGGGGTTTTCGTAATAGCCGGCGAACACCGCCGGGCCGATGACGCAGATCTCGCCGGTCTGAAACGGCTCGAGCTCGTCGCCGTCATCGCCCTGGATCGACACCTGCATGCCGGTGCGCTCGAAGCCGCAGGTGCCGATGCGCGCGCCCGGGCCGTCGTCCGGATCGTGCAGCGCCGGCGGCAGCACGGTGATGTTGCCGGTGACCTCGCCGAGGCCGAAATATTGCACCAGGACCTTGCCGAGCTTGGCGAGCGCAGCCTTCTGGTCCTCGCGATACATCGGCGCGCCGGCATAGATGATGTAGCGCAGCGACGAATGGTCGTGCTTGTCGACGGCCGGATGCTCGACCAGCATTTTCAGGATGGTCGGCACGGTGAAGATATTGGTGACCCGGTGGGTCTCGATCAGGCGGAAGGCCTCGTCGATATCGAAGCGTTCGGTCGGCAAGAGGATGGTCGGCACGCCGCGCGCCGCCTGGACCAGCTGATGCACGCCGGCGCCATGCGACAGGGGCGCGACCACCAGCGAGGCATCGCTCTCGGTGGTGCCGGGCATCAGATCGCAGAGGTGATTGGTGACGACGAAGGCCATCTGGCCATGGGTCAGCACCGCTGCCTTGGAGCGCCCGGTGGTGCCTGAAGTGAAAAAGAACCAGCAGGGATCATCGGCATCGACCGCCCGATTGGCGACCTGGGCGCCGTCATTCGCCGCGATCACCTCGTCCAGGCTCGTCTCGCCGAAAGCGCCCTCGCCGATCCGCCAGGTGAAGTCCAGCACCTTGCTCTCGGCCTTGACCGCCGCGGCATGCTCGGGAAAGTCACCATGGCAGAGGAAGGCCCTGGCGCCGGACGAGGTGCCGAGATAGGCGACCTCGTCGGGCATCAGGCGGAAATTGGTCGGCACCCAGACGGCGCCGAGCCGGAAGGCGGCGAACATCGACCAGAACATCTCGGCACAGTTCTTCGAATGCACCAGGATGCGGTCGCCCTTGACGATGCCGCGGGCGGCGAGGCCTGCGGCGAGCGCCGAGACGGCGGCGTCGATCTCCTTCCAGTTCCATTGCCTGCCGGCCCAGATGAAGCCTGGCCGGTCGCCATGGCGACGGGCGTTCTGGGTCAGGATATGGGCGAGGTTCATCACCCGGCGGCTCATCCGTGCGACGCCGCCGGCCGGTGCGGTTGCAATCTCGCCGCTCACTTGGAACGCTCCAGGATCGAGACGTAGTTGGCGACCGCGGCGCCGCCCATGTTGAAGACGCCGGCAAGCGAAGCGCCCGGCAATTGCATGTCGCCGGCCTCGCCCATCAGTTGCATCGCGGCCATGACATGTTGGGAAACGCCGGTGGCACCGAGCGGATGACCGCGCGACTTGAGGCCACCGGAAAGATTGACCGGCAGCCGGCCACCACGCGAGCTCTGGCCCTCGCGCGCCACCCGCCAGCCCTGGCCGGGCTCGGCAAGGCCCATGGCTTCGTATTCGATCATTTCGGCGACGGTGAAGCAGTCATGGGTCTCGACCAGGTCGAGATCGTCGATGACGATGCCGGCGTCCTCGCGCGCCTTGGTCCAGGCCCGCCGCGCGCCCTCGAAGGCCACCGGGTCACGCCGCGACAGAGGCAACATGTCGTTGACGTGGCGGCGGGCGCGGAACGAAATCGCCCGCTGCAAGGTCTGGGCGGTCTCCTCGTCGGCGACCACCAGGGCGGCGGCGCCGTCCGACACCAGCGAGCAATCGGTGCGCCTGAGCGGACCGGCAACCAGCGGGTTCTTCTCCGACACCGTATTGCAGAAGTCGAAGCCGAAATCCTTGCGCATATGGGCGAGCGGATTGGCCAGGCCATGCACGTGGTTCTTGGCGGCGATCATCGCGAGCTCTTCGCTGCGGTCGCCGTAACGCTGGAAATAGGTCTGGGCGATGCGGCCGAAAATGCCGGCAAAACCGGTGTCGCCGGCCTCTTCCTTGCGGTAGCAGGCGGTCAGCAAGATATCGCCGAGCTCGGCCGACGACGTCGCGGTCATCTTCTCGGCGCCGACCACCAGCGCGATCCGGCCGCGGCCGCTTTCGATGAAGTCGAGCGCCGAATAGAGTGCGGCCGAACCGGTGGCGCAGGCATTCTCCAGATGGGTCGCCGGCACATAGGCGAGCTCCGGCATGCTCAGCGCGACGAGCGATCCCTCGAAGGCCTGCTTGGCGAAGCCGTTATTGTAGACGCCGACGGTGATGGCATCGACATCGGCGGGGCCGACGCCGGCGTGGTTGAGCGCATCGGCGGCGACCCGGCCGATCAGGCTCTCGACATCAGGATCTTCCAGCTTGCCGAAGGGGGTGTGGGCCCAGCCCACGATCGCGGCCCGTTGAGCCATGATGGTCATCTCCTCTCATTGGGACGGCGCTGCGCGGCATGGGCCGGCGACACCGTCGCTGTTCTTGTTTCGCCTTTGGTCGCAAAGTCTTTCAGCCGCGCCTCCAGGCGCCTGACCTCGGTCTGCAGCAATTGCACCAGGTAGGCTTCGCGGTCCGGCTGCATGCGGCTCTCGATCGCGGCCAGCGACAGGCAGCCGTCGGGCCGCCCCTGAGCGTCACGCACCACCATGCCGATGCCCCATGAGCCTGGAAACAACAGGCCGCGGTTGAAGCCATAACCCTTGTCACGCGCCTCGCCGACGAGGTTGTCGAGAACCGGCCGGGTCAGCATCGGATAGCGTTCGGCCAGCAGCCCGGCATTGGCCTGCAAGGCCTGCTCGACCTCGGCATCGGGCAGCGCCGCGAGCAGCGCGATGCCGCCGGCGCCGGCGCCCAGCGGATGCCGGTCGCCGGCGGCCAGCACATGCGAGCGGATCGGATAGGGGCCATCCTCCCGGTGCAGGCAGATCACCACCCAGTCGCGCCGGACCTGGATGAAGGCCGCGTCGCCGGTGTCCTGGGCAAGCCTGGTCGCCCCTTCCAGGCCCAGGCGATGAATGCCGAAACGTTCGGCGGCCAGCGTGCCGAGCACATAGGTTTCGGGACCGAGGAAATAGCGCCGCGTCAGCGGATCCTGTTCGGCAAGGCCCGCGTCCATCAGCCCGATCAGGATCCGGCGGCAGGTCGGTTTGGTCAGCCCGGAGGCATCGACCAGCGCGGCCAGACCGGCGCCGGCAGCCCCATGACCAGCGACCAGCCGCAGCAAGGCGACGGCGCGCCCAATGCTTTGGGTGCCGGTTGGCTCCAGCTCGATCTCGCCGCGTGGATTTTCCACATGATCCATATTGTGGACCTGTCGCCTCGCTATTTGCCGTTGACAAGTCCGCGATTACGCGGCAACCGTCAACCGGAAAAATAAGATGGCCAATCCGGTCCAACATATGGACCCTTGACCACGCAGAAATCGCTGCCTGACAGGCGAATGAACAGGGTTGACGGCGGCAGCGCCTCGGTCCCTTCGTCATCAGGCAGATTTCAAGCTGGGGCCGCCTTGGTCAAGGGCGGCCACCGACATCCTGGGAGGATGAAGACGATGACCACTCTCTCTCGCCGCAGCTTCGCGGCCGGCACCAGCGCACTTGCCGTTTCGACCTTTGCCATCGGCAATGCCCGCGCCGCCGAATTCACCTATAAATATGCCAACAACCTGCCGCTCAGCCATCCCTTGAACATCCGCGCGCAGGAAGCCGCCGCCAAGATCAAGGAAGAGACCAGCGGCCGGTTCGAGCTGCAGATCTATCCGTCCAGCCAGCTCGGCTCCGACACCGATACGCTCGGCCAGATCCGCTCCGGCGCGGTCGACTTCTTCACCCTGTCCGGGCTGATCCTGTCGACCTTCGTACCGGCGGCCTCGATCAACGGCGTCGGCTTCGCCTTCAAGGACTACGACACGGTCTGGAAGACGATGGACGGCAAGCTCGGCGAATATGTCCGCGGCGAAATCGCCAAGGCGCGCTCGATCATTGCCTTCGAGAAGATCTGGGACAATGGCTTCCGCCATACGACCTCGTCGAACAAGCCGATCGTGACGCCGGCCGATCTCGCCAATTTCAAGATCCGCGTACCGGCTTCGCCGCTCTGGACCTCGATGTACCGGGCCTTCGGTTCGGCGCCGACCACGATCAATTTCAACGAGGTCTACAGCGCGCTGCAGTCGAAGGTCGTCGATGGCCAGGAGAACCCGCTCGCCATCGTCTCGACGGCCAAGCTCTTCGAGGTCCAGAGCTATTGCTCGCTGACCAACCACATGTGGGATGGCTTCTGGTTCCTGGCCAACCGCGCCAACTGGGAAGCCCTGCCGCAGGACATCCGGGCGGTCGTATCGAAACACATCAATGCCGCGGCGGTCGCCGAGCGCGCCGATGTCGCCAAGCTCGGTGACACCGTGCAGGCGGACCTCACCGCCAAGGGCATGAAGTTCAACACGGTCGATCCGGCGCCGTTCCGCGAAAAGCTGAAGGCCGCCGGCTTCTACACCGAGTGGAAGGGCAAGTTCGGCGACGCCGCCTGGGCGACGCTGGAAGCCTCCGTCGGCTCGCTCGGCTGACGCCGATGCAAACGGCCTCCGAGTTCGCGGCGCCTCTCGAAACGGGGGCGCCCGCGGCCCGGTCCTGGTTGGCGACCGCCGACCGGGTGCTGGGTTTCATCGTCGAGATCCCGGCAGCGATCCTGGTCGTCGCGGAAGTTGTCGTGCTCTTCTCCGGGATCGTCGCGCGCTATGTCCTGCACAAGCCGCTGATCTGGTCGGACGAGCTCGCATCGACCCTGTTTCTCTGGCTGGCCATGCTCGGCGCGGTGATCGCGCTCCGGCGCGGCGAACATATGCGCATGACCGCACTGGTCGCGCGGCTCAGTCCCGACAAGCGCGGCCTGTTCGATGCGCTCGCCGTCGCCGCCGGCCTCGGATTCCTCATCCTGGTCGCCGTGCCGTCCTATCACTGGGCCTATGAGGAAAGTTTCATCGTCACCTCGGCGATGGAAATCTCCAATGCCTGGCGCGCGGCGGCCTTCCCGATCGGCGTCGGCCTGATGATCGCCTTTTCGGTGATCCGGCTGGCCACCCGCACCAGCCTTGCCCATGCCGGGCTGGCGCTCGTGCTGGTCGCCGCGGTGATTGCCGGCTTCTGGTTCCTCGGCCCTGCGCTGAAGCCCCTCGGCAACTACAACCTCTTGATCTTTTTCGTCGGCGTCGTCGGCGTCTGCGTCTTCTCCGGCGTGCCGATCGTGTTCTCCTTCGCGCTCGCCACCTTCGGTTACCTGGCGCTGACCACGCGCGTGCCGACCATGACGCTGGTCGGTCGCATGGACGAGGGCATGAGCCATCTCATCCTGCTCGCCGTGCCGCTCTTCGTGTTTCTCGGACTGCTGATCGAAATGGCCGGCATGGCCAAGGCCATGGTGCGCTTCCTGGCGAGCCTGCTCGGCCATGTCCGCGGCGGCCTGTCCTATGTGCTGATCGGTGCCATGTATCTGGTGTCGGGCATTTCCGGCTCGAAGGCCGCCGACATGGCGGCGGTGGCGCCGGCCCTGTTCCCGGAAATGAAGGAGCGTGGCGCCAAGCCCGGCGACCTCGTGGCCTTGCTGTCGGCCACCGGCGCGCAGACCGAGACGATTCCGCCAAGCATTGTTCTGATCACCATCGGCTCGGTCACCGGCGTGTCGATCGCCGCTTTGTTCACCGGCGGCCTGGTGCCCGGCCTGGTGCTGGCGATCGGCCTCTGCTTCGTCGTCTCGCGGCGCTATCGCGACGATGACCTGAGCCAGGTCAAGCGCGCCCCGCTCTCGGAAATCCTCTGGAGCTTCGTCATCGCCCTGCCGGCGCTGGCACTGCCCTTCCTGATCCGCGCCGCGGTGGTCGAAGGCGTTTCGACCGCCACCGAGGTCTCGACCATCGGCATCGTCTATTCGCTGATCGTCGGGCTCCTGGTCTACCGCCAGTTCGACTGGTCCAGGCTCGGCACGATCCTGATCGACACGGCCTCGCTCTCGGGTGCCATCCTGATCATCATCGGGGCGGCCTCGGCCATGGCCTGGGGGCTGACCCAGTCCGGCTTCTCGCGCACCCTGGTCGAGATCATGACGCATCTGCCGGGCGGCGCCATCGGCTTCATGGCGGTGTCGATCGTCGCCTTCATCGTGCTGGGCAGCGTGCTGGAGGGCATTCCGGCGATCGTGCTGTTCGGCCCGCTCTTGTTCCCAATCGCCAAGCTCGTCGGCATCCACGAGGTCCACTATGCCATGGTGGTGGTGCTCGCCATGGGGCTCGGCCTGTTCGCACCGCCCTTCGGGGTCGGCTATTACGCCGCCTGCGCCATTGGCAAGGTCAATCCCGACGAGGGCATCCGGCCGATCTGGGCCTATATGCTGGCGCTGCTGATCGGCCTGATCGTGGTCGCCGCCGTGCCATGGTTCTCGATCGGCTTCCTGTGAGTGCTGCCATGCGCCTGAAAGATCGTGTCGCCATCGTCTTCGGGGCCGGTTCGTCCGGTCCCGGCTGGGGCAACGGCAAGGCCGCCGCGGTGACCTATGCGCGCGAGGGCGCCAAGGTGATCTCGGTCGATATGGCGGAGGCCGCGGCCGAAGAGACCGCTGCGATCATCCGCGGCGAAGGCGGCGAGGCCATCGCGGTCACCGCCGACACCACCAACCTCGCCGCGGTCGAAGCTGCGGTCCAGGCCGCGCTCGGCCGCTTCGGCAAGCTCGACATCCTGCACAACAATGTCGGCGTGGTGCTGCATGGCGGGCCGGTCGACCTCGACGAAGACGCGTTCCGGCGCAATCTCGACATCAATATCGGCTCGGTCTATCGCACCGCCAAGGCGGTGCTGCCGCATTTCATCGCGCAGAAGAGCGGTGTCATCGTCAATATCTCGTCGCTGGCCGCCATCCGCTGGACCGGTTACCCCTATTTTGCCTATTACGCCGCCAAGGCCGCGGTGAACCAGGCGACCGTCGCGCTCGCCCTGCAATATGCCCCGCACGGCATCCGCGCCAATTGCGTAATGCCCGGCATGATCGACACGCCGCTGATCTACAAGCAGATCTCCGGCCAATATGGCTCGATCGAGGAGATGGTCGCGGCGCGCGGCCGCGCCGTGCCGATGGGCCATATGGGCACCGCCTTCGATGTCGCCAATGCCGCCTTGTTCCTGGCGTCCGACGAAGCCAAGTTCATCACTGGGGTGAGCATTCCCGTCGACGGCGGCCAGAGCTGCGCGGTGCCGCTGCCGGTGTGAACCGCGCGAGTGGCACATAGCGAGTAGCGAATTCGATCCGGCCGCGTGGCACCGTCCTTTCGAATTCGATTCCAGCTTCGATCAAAAAATCAATCTCTTCAATGACATATATGGCTCGCCTGGAGTCCGGGCGAGAACGTGCTGACGCAGCGTTCCGCACGTGCCGGTTGCTTTGCCGCAATTTGACCACGTGCAAGGGATGCTCTGATCACCCGACCGGCCTGCCATGCAGGTTCGGTATGGGCGAATATGAAAACAGGATTTGACCATCCCGGACAAACGATCCGGACCAACAAGAAAGGTTGAAACCATGGGTATCGCCATTGCCGCCGAACGCCGCCTCCTGGCCGAAGACGAATATGAGCCGGTGGCCGCCAGCCATTATCCCGCGCTGGAAACCGCCAAGCGGGCAGACCTGATCGAGCTCGCCGGCTGGCTGCGCGAGCGGCGCGCCAAGGCAAGCGACATCGTCCGCGACCGCCGTCGCGTTCGCCGCGGCAAGGCCGAACCGCGCGGCGTGGCAGCCGAGGCGCCAAGCGAACTCGGCCAGTCCGCCAAGAAGCAGGTGTTCGCGCGGGCGCTGCGCCGGGTCAATGCTCGCCTCGAGCGGCTCGCCATCGAGGAGCGGCGCGGCCGGGGCTCGGCCCATCTGGCCGGGACGGTCGAGCGCAAGGCCAAGATGGCAAGCCCGCCTCCGAAACCGGCGCCCAAGACCGCCAAGGCCGACACGCCCAAAGCCGAGACGCCCAAGGCCGAGACGCCCAAGGCGACGGCGGCCAAGGAAACCGCCAAGCCGGCCAAGGCGGTGGAAGCCGGCAAGGCCGCTCGGGCAGCCCCCGCGGCCAAAAAGGCTTCAGCCAAGGACGCAAAGCCGGAATGACGGCAGGCCGGCTGAAGCTCTGAATCCAATCTAGGCGTCAGCCATTTCGCGAGCCCGAACAGGCTCTTGACGGAAAACGTGCAGTTCCCGGGCCGGTCAGGCAAACATGACCGGCCCTTTTTTTTCCGGCCGGTTTCACCGTCATTTGCCGATCGTTACCGGTTGATCCGCACGGCCAGCCCGAAACCAAACCAGGCGGCGGCGAGCGACAGCCCGACCACCGCCGCGAGATAGGCCAATGCGAGCGCGATGTCCCCCTCCAGCAGCAGGATGAAGGCGTCCAGACTCATCGCCGAGAAGGTGGTGAAGCCGCCGCAGAGCCCGGCCATGACGAACTGGCGGCTGGTGGCGCCAACGAGCAGGCGACCATCGGGCCCGGTCAGGGTGGCGAAGACCATGATCACGAAGGACCCGACCACATTGACGACGGCGGTCGTCACCAGCGCGCTGAGGCCCAGCGCCGAGACGATCAGCTCGCCCGACAGAAATCGCAACAGCGACCCGATCGCCGCGCCGCAGCCGACAGCCCAATAGACCTTCAAGGCGCGCATCCGGTCCGTCGCGCGGGTCGGGTTCACACCGGTCATGGCTTGACCGTCCAGAAGCCGATGGCGACGGCCGCAAGGCAAAGGCCGGCCGACAGGATGATGTTGAAGACCGCGGAACGGCGCTCGCCGGCGAGCGCAAGGTTGAGCGTCTGCAGGCAGAACGACGAGACCGTCGTATAGCCGCCGAGAAGGCCGACCACGACGAAATCACGGAACAGGTCGCCGGCAAAGATGCCGCCGGACGAGCGCGCCAGGCCGGTCGCGATTCCGATGAGAAAGGCGCCGGTGACATTGACGATCAGCGTGCCCCACGGAAAGGTCTCGCCGATCCGCCGCCCGACAATGCCGGACAGGGCGAAGCGCGAGACGCCGCCAAGGAAGCCGCCGACCAGCACGAGGAAACAAGCTGCGACGCTCATGAAAACCCGAGATCCCCGTGTTGCGGAATGGCCGCTCAGCGGCCCGCTTCGCGCGTGCCGCGCGCGGCCGGATCAACACCTGACTCATCATCACCGTAGCGAATGACGGTCACGTCCTCGAGCGTGATCAGGCAGCTGCGGGTGAGTGTCCTCAAGGTCGGCAGGAAAGCCTGGATTTTCTCGTTCGTGTCGACGATCTCGATCACGATCGGCAGGTCCTGCGACAGACGAAGGATCTTGGCGGTGTGCAGGACACTCGACCGCCCGAAGCCGAGCGGGCCGCGCAGCACGGTCGCTCCGGCAAGATGCGCCTCGCGCGCATGCAGAACGATCGATTCGTAAAGCGGCCGTCCATCGTCCTTGTCATCCTCGCCAATGAAGATGCGCAGCAGCGCCGCCTTCTCCGGGATCTGCATGATGGTCTCCGCTTGCGAGCGATGCGCCAAGGGCCGACCAGATCGGCTGACGGCCCGGCCCCGTGCCTTGAAACCCCACTGTGCCGAGATCGCCGGGCTCCGCAAGGCGGTCGCCGCGTTCTCGGAGACGGGACCTCCCCATTCAGCGCCGGTGTTGCTTCCGGCGCATGACAAGAAGTCCAGCCAGAGCCAGGGCGGCAAACCCGGCGCCGGCCAGAAAAGTGGCTTGAGGCCCGGACCAGTCCCACAACACACCCGCCGTGACGCTCGCGACAAGCAGAGCGATGCCGCCGGTGAGGTTGAAGATTCCATAGGCGGTGCCGCGCAACTCGGCTGGCGCCGAGTCCGCGACCAGCGTTGCCAGCAGTCCTTGGGTGAAGCCCATGTGGAGGCCCCACAGGATGACGCCGAGAGCGATGCCGGCAAGGCCGTCGGCAAAGGCCAGGACGAGATCGGCGCCGATCAGCAGCGCCAAGCCGAAGACCAGCACTTTCCCCCGGTCGACACGATCGGACAGAACGCCGGCGGGATAGGCCGCGAAGGCATAGACGACATTCATCAGAACCAGCACGAGTGGCACAAGCGCGATCGGCAGGCCCGCACCTTGAGCGCGCAGGATCAGGAAGGCCTCGCTGAAGCGGGCGAGCGAAAAGACGGTCGCGATCCCGACCACCCGCCAGTAGCGCGGCCCGAGCCGGCGCAGCTCCGGCAAGCTGAGCGGCATGCGAACGGCCCGCAGTTCCGGCGGCCGTGCGGGCTCTTTGACCGCGAAGACCAGGAGGCCGAGCGCCAGGAAGGCCGGGATCACGGCGACCCAGAAAACCAGCTGGAAGTTGTCGAGGGTGAGCCACATCAGGACGATGGCGATAGCAGGCCCGAGAAAGGCCCCCACCGTGTCGAGCGACTGGCGCAAGCCGAAGCTTGCTCCGCGCAGATGAGGCGGAGCGATGTCGGCCACCAGTGCATCGCGCGGCGCGCCACGGATGCCCTTGCCGACACGGTCGACGAAGCGGGCGGCGACCAGCCAGGATACCGAACTGGCAAGCGGAAAGACCGGCTTGGCGAAGGCCGCCAGGCCATAACCCAACACCGCCAGGATCTTGCGCTTGCCAAGCCAGTCCGACAGCACCCCCGAAAAGACCTTGACGATGGAAGCCGTCGCCTCGGCAATGCCCTCGATCACGCCGACCGTCAGCATCGACGTGCCGAGCACGGTCACAAGATAGACCGGCAGGAGGGCATGGATCATCTCGGAGGAGATATCCATGAGCAGCGAGACGAAGCCCAGCGCCCAGATCCCGCCGGGAATCTCGCGCAGGCGCCGGAGGAGCGGTTTGTGTCGGGATTCGGACGCATCGGCGTTCATGGCGCCGCGCTCAGCAAGCCGAGACAGGCCGACGGAACGGCCGGCGCGGCGGTCGCCCGGCCAATCATGAGACAACTCCGATCATGAGGCGCGCCTTCGCTATCGGCATGCCGGCAATCCGGGGCGGAGACTGTCTGCTGGGCGCAGATCCGATTCGACGATGCACACATCTTACATATACGCGCCCAGGACATCGTGACGCGCTCGCCGCGCGCTGGCCCGCGGCGATCAGCTCGCCTCGGCCCAGCTCCGGTGGTCCTGTACGAGGCGATGATCCCTCACCCGGATCTCGCCATCGACCAGCACGTCCCGGACGCTGCGCGGCGATGCCGAATAGACGACGTTCGAGATGGCGTCGTGCAACGGGGCCATTTCGAGCGCCGCCAGGTCGAGCACGACCAGGTCGGCGCGCTTGCCGGGTTCGACGCTGCCGACCAGGTGGTCGATGCCGAGTACCTTGGCGCCGTCAAGGGTCGCCAGCCGCAGCATCTGCCTGGTGTCCAGCACGGTCGGATCGTCGGCCTTCATCTTACCGACCAGGGCCGCCAGCCGCATTTCCCAGAACATGTCCATGCTGTTGTTCGAGGCGGTCCAGTCGGTACCGAGACCGACCGGCGTACGGCCGAGATAGCGGGCAAGCGGAAGGGTGCGTGCCTCGATCTTGAGATTGCTCGCCGGGCAATGGCAGATCGCCGTGCCGTCGGCGCAGAAACCGTCGATCTCGTCCTCGTCGAGATAGATGCAATGGGCGGCGATCACATCCGGTCCGGTCAGCCCCGCGCACCGCAGGCAGGCGAGCGCCCCGGAATGGCCACGCCGGCGGATGCTCGCGACCTCCGCCGCGCTCTGCGCCACATGCAGGAACACCTTGGCGCCGTGCCTCTCGGCGCGGCGCGCACATTCGGCCAGCAGCGCGTCCGAGCAGGTGTCGAGCGCATGCGGCGCTATGCCGGCTGAAATCCGCGAGGCCATGGGATCGACGCCGTAACGCTCGATGACACGCTCGGTCGCCCCCCAGTCGACCGGCCCTCCGGCATCGGCGATGGTGCTGCCGACCACCGCGCGCATGCCGCTGGCGGCAATGACCGGCGCCAGCTGGTCCATCCCGGCGACACGATCGGCAATGGTGGTGACGCCGTTGCCGAGGAACTCGGCACAGGCCGCCGCCAGCGAGCCGCGATAGTCGGCCATGGTGAAGCGCTCCTGGCCGGGCACGCTGTAGCCGCCCTCCGGCCAGAACTCGCGTGGCTTGTCGTCGGCAAGCCCGCGGAACAAGGCGGTCGCGGCATGGGTATGGGTGTTGACGAGACCGGGCATGACCAGACCCCGGGTGCAGTCGAGCGTGATGTCACCGGGGATTGCCAGCGTGCCGCCCGGACCGATCGCGGCGATCGTCCGGCCATCGATCCGGATGTCCCGATCATCGAGCACGCGATCTTGCGGATCGACGGTCAGCACGGTGGCGTGGGTCAGGACCAGGGCCATGGCGATCTCCTCGGGGGCGAGGCAAGCATCGGCCGGGGCCAGGGTCAATCACTCTCCAGGCGTCCTAATTTTTAGGACATAACTGCCGAATAATTGATCTTCTGAGAACGCTCTTGTTATGTTTTCATGACGGTCCATCAGCACAGCCGGAACCGGCGGCTATCCAGCGCAACCAGGGGAGCGCGAGAGATGATGGATCGCAGGAACTTCTTGAAGACGACTGCCGCGGCGGGCGTCTTCGTCGGTGTCGAGGTCGGGTCCGGCGCCCATGCCCAGGCGCGCCCGGTGATCAATTTCCAGCTCGGCTGGCTGCTGGGCGGCAACCAGATCGGCGAGGTCTGCGCCAAGCAGCTCGGCTACTATGCGCAGGAAGGCATCGAACTGCGCTTCCAGGCCGGCGGCCCGAACATTGACGGCGTCGCGGTGGTCGCGTCCGGCCGGCATGAGGTTGGCCAGGTCTCGTCCAGCCCGTCCTTGATGCTGGCCGCGTCGCAGGACCTGCCGATCCGCTGTTTCGCCACCGGCGCGCAAGTGCACCCCTACACCTTCTTCTCGCTGAAGAAGAACCCGGTGCGCGAGCCGAAAGACATGATCGGCAAGAAGGTCGGCGTCCAGGCGACCGGCGTCATCCTGCTGCGCGCGCTGCTTGCCAAGAACAAGATCACCGAGCGCGACGTGCAGATCGTCACCATCGGCGCCGACATGTCGCCGCTTCTGACCGGCCAGGTCGACGTCGTCACGGGTTGGCTGACCAACACCACCGCTCTCAAGGTGCTCGGTCCCGACCGCGTCGATCTGAGGCTGTGGGATGCCGGGGTCAGGCTCTACGCCCTGCCCTATTACGCCACCGTCGACACCATCCAGAAGAAGGCCGACGTGCTGGCCAAATTCCTGCGCGCCAGTGCCAAGGGCTGGGCCTATGCCCATGCCAACAGGGACGCCGCGGTCGATCTCCTGGTCAAGGAGTTCACCAATCTCAATCGCGCCGACGAGCGTGTCGCGCTCGATGTCATGCTCGAATACGCCTTCTCGTCGCGCACCGCAGCGGAAGGCTGGGGCACCATGGACCCGCAGGTCTGGCAGGAGCAGATCGACCTCTATGCGCAGCTCGGCCAGTTCAGCCGCAAAACGCCGAAGCTCGAAGAGGTCATGACCCTCGACATCCTGAAAGCCACCGCCGAGGCGCGGGCCAGGATCGGCTAGCGCAGCAGCGCCTCAGCGACGCGTTTCCGGTCATGCGCAGCCTTGTGCCGGAAACAGCATCCTTGTCGAACGAGCCGGGATAGACCCACCATGCGCGCGCCTTCGAATGCCGTCGATTGCCGGAATATCTCGGTCCGGTTCGTCACCGACCGGCGCACCGTCACCGCGCTGCACGACGTCTCGTTCTCGGTGAACCCAGGCGGGTTCCTCAGCCTGCTCGGACCGTCGGGTTGTGGCAAGTCGACGCTTCTCCGGGTGGTCGCCGATCTGGTCTCGCCCTCATCGGGCGACGTCTCGGTGTTCGGCATGTCGCCCGAGGAGGCGCGCCAGGCCCGCTCCTTCGGTTTCGTGTTCCAGGACGCCGCGCTGCTGCCCTGGCGTACGGCACTGCAGAATGTCGAGCTGCCGTTGGAAGTCGGCGGCTGCCGGCCGCTGGCGTCCAATGCGCCGACCCCGCGGGAACTGCTGAAGCTGGTCGGGCTCGAGGGCTGGGAAGGCAGTTTCCCGCATGAATTGTCCGGCGGCATGCGCCAGCGCGTGTCGATCGCCCGCGCGCTGCTCGGCGGCCCCCGCCTGTTGCTGATGGACGAGCCGTTCGGCGCGCTCGACGAGATCACCCGAGACCGGCTCAACGAGGAACTCCGGCGCATCTGGCACGAGACCAAGACGACCATCCTGTTCGTCACCCACTCGGTCTACGAGGCGATGTTCCTTGGCGAGCAGGTGCTGGTGCTGGCCGCCAATCCCGGCCGGGTCGCGGCGACCGTGCCGGTCGATCTGCCCAGCGATCGCGACCTCAGCATTCGCGAAACGCAGGCTTTCGTGACCATGGCCAGCACGCTCCGGGACGCATTGGGGAGGGGCATATGACATCCGTCGATCTCGCTATCGATCCGGGCCTCGCCGCGGCCGAAGAGGCTCACCGCATCTCGCGCCGCCGGCTGCAATGGCGGCGGCGGTTGCTGCCGGCCGCCGGCATCCTGTTCGCCCTGGCGCTCTGGGCCGGCATTGTCTGGCTGTTCAAGGTGCCGGTCTTCGTCGCGCCGTCGCCACAGCTGGTCGCCTATACGCTGTGGACCAAGATCGACATCCTGCTGGAGAACCTGCTGCCGACCGCCATCGAGGCGCTCGCCGGCTTCACCCTCGGCAATCTCGCGGCGATCCTGATCGCCACGGTCTTCGTCCACAAGAAGGCGCTGGAAGAGGCGTTCTTCCCGGTCGTCGTGGTGGTCAACACCATTCCTGTCGTGGCCAAGGCGCCCATCCTGGTGCTGCTGCTCGGCAACGGGATGGAGCCGAAGATCGCCATCGCGGCGCTGATCTGCTTCTTCCCGACCCTGGTCAACATGGTGCGCGGGCTTGAATCGGTGAACCCGCAGGCGATGGAACTGATGCGCGTGCTGTCGGCCTCCAATCGCGAGGTGTTCTTCAAGCTCAGGCTGCGCAACTCGCTGCCCTTCCTGTTTTCGGCCTTGAAGATTGCCGCCTCCACCTCGGTGATCGGCGCCATCGTCGGCGAGTGGATCGGGTCGACCACCGGCATCGGCGCCCTGATCATCCAGTCCACCTACAATTTCGACTCGGCGATGCTCTACGCAACCGTCCTCGTCGGCTCCGCTTTCTCCGTGCTGTTCTTCGTCACCATCGTCGCCGTCGAGCAACTGGTGGTGCGCTGGCAGCCGGCAAACGCTCACTGAACAATCGGGAGGTCGCCGTGACCCACAAGCATTCGGGCCAGGAGCGCGTCGCGCAGGATCGCATTGTCGAACCGCCGGGCGAGGCGACCGTCGTCGCGCGCTCCGACGTGGTGGTGGTCGGCGGTGGCCCCGCCGGCTTCTCGGCCGCGGTCGCCGCGCGCCGCGAAGGCGCGTCCGTCACCATGATCGAGCGCTATCCCTATCTCGGCGGGCTTGCCGCCGGCGGCATGGTGCTGGTGCTCGACGACATGCACAACGGCGACGAGGTGACCACGACAGGCATCTGCACCGAGATGATCGACCGGATGGCCAGGGTCGGCGCCTGCGTCTTCCCGCCACCGGAGGAGCGCGGCCAGAGCCATGAGCTCTATCGCAAATGGGCCCGCTGGGGCGCTTTCGACTTCCGCGCCCAGACCAAGCCGGCACCGATCGTCATGGCCGCCTCGTTCGATCCTGACGGCTGGAAGCGCATCGCCAACGAGATGATCGCGGAGGCGAAAGTCGACGTCCGGCTGCACTCCTGGTTCTCGCGCGCCGTCATGGACGGCAACCGCATCAAGGGGGTGATCTGCGAGACCAAGGCCGGCCGCCAGGCGATCATGGGCGACGTGGTGATCGACGCCACCGGCGACCTCGACGTGGCCGCCGCCGCGGGCGCCAATTTCGTCCACGGCTCCTACATCCTCACCACCGTGTTCCGCCTCGGCGGCGTCGACACCGAAGCGGCTGAACGCTTCCGCTTCGAAGAGCCGGAGACATACGCCCTGGTCGACCGGCAGGCCAAGCGCACCATGGGCGGCTCCTGGGATCTCTGGTGGCTGAAGACGCCGCTGCCGGGCGTGGTCTGGTGCAATTGCCCACATATGACCGGCCTCGACGGACTGACCGTCGAAGACATCACCAAGGCCGATTTCGAGGGCCGCAAGCGGATCTATGCCCTGGTCGATTTCGTCCGCGCCAACATGCCGGGCTTCGAAAACTGCTTCGTCGTCGACGTCGCGCCGCAGCTCGGCGTGCGCCAGACCCGCCTGCTCGAGGGCGACTATGTCGTCACCAAGGAGGACGTCATGGAGCGCGTCCACTTCCCCGACACCGTGGCGCGCGGCCGCGACTATTACACCCCTTACAGCGCGATGCTGCCCAAGGGCATCGACAACATGATCGTCGCCGGCCGGCACTATTCGGCGACGGAATCGGCCCAGAAGATGTCGCGCGAAATCCCGCCCTGCATGTCCATGGGCCAGTCCGCCGGCATTGCCGCCGCGCTCGCGGTTGCCGCCGGCATCCAGCCCCGTGCCGTGACGCCGCAGGCTATCTGCGCCCGTGTCCGCGCCCAGGGCGGCGATCCCGGCGATCGTCCCTCCGCCAACGCAAAACTTCTGGAGAAGGCCGCGTGACCGCTCTCAACACCCAGCCGCAAGGCACGCCGCAAGACCTGCCGTTGTCCGGTATCAAGGTCATCGACTTCACCCAGGTGATGATGGGTCCGGTGGCTACCCAGATGCTCGCCGACTATGGCGCCGATGTCATCAAGATCGAGAAGCCCGGCACCGGCGACCTGTCGCGCACCGCCTTCCCGAACGACCCGGCGGGCCTCACCGGACCGGTATTCTGCTCGCTCAACCGCAACAAGCGCTCGATCGTGCTCGACCTGCGCAAGCCGGAAGACCGCGACTTCGTCATCGCGCTCGCCCGCAACGCCGACGTGGTGGTCAACAATTTCCGCGCCGGGGTGATGGAGCGGCTGGGCTTCGGTTACGAAGACCTGGCCAAGATCAACCCGCGGCTGATCTATGCGGTCGGCACCGGCTTCGGCCTCGAGGGCCCCTATGCCCACAAGGGCGGGCAGGACGTGCTGGCCCAGGCGCTCAGCGGCGTCATGCATCGCCGCTCCAATGACGACCAGCCTTTGGCGGTGCATGCCACCACCTTCGCCGACTATTCCGCCGGCATGCATATGGTCCAAGGCGTGTTGCTGGCGATCCTGCAGCGGCAGAAGACCGGACGCGGCCAGCGTATTGCCGTGTCGCTCTATGATTCCATGCTGGCCGCCCAGACCCAGGAAGCGGCCGCCCAGCTGATGCGCGGGCGCGAGGTGAACTGGGGCGCCATGCCGCTCTCGGGCGTGTTCGAAACCTCCGACGGCGCACTGGTCATGGTCGGTGCGTTCAAGGCCGACCCGCTCGGCGACATCTCCAACGCGCTCGGCATCGACCATCTCGGACAAGACGCGCGCTTTGCCAGTTTTGCCGACCAGGTGGCCAACAAGCAGGCCTTGCAGGCGATATTCCGCGACCGCTTCAGGTCCGGCAGCACAGCCCACTGGCTGGCCCGGCTGGAGGCGCAGGACCTGCTCTGCGCGCCGGTGAAGTCCTTGGCCGAGGCGCTCGCCGACGAGCAGACCCTGGTCAATGCCATGATCATCGAGGCCGATGGCGAGGTCGAGCGGATCCGGGTGGTCGGTTCGCCGATCCACATGAGCGATGCACCGGTCGAGATTCGCATCGCGCCGCCATCGCTCGGCCGCGACACCGACCAGGTGCGCGCCGAGCTCGCCGCCCTCACCATCAGGGCGGCCGAGTGATGGCCGTCGTCTTCACCGTCACGGATCACGTCGCCCGCGTCACCATCGACCGACCGGAGGTGATGAACGCCGTCGACCAGGCGACCGAGCAGGAATTGCAGGCGATCTGGGCGCGCATCGAACAGGATCGCTCGGTGCGGGTGGTGGTGCTGACCGGCGCCGGCGAGCGCGCCTTCTCGACCGGCGCCGACATGAAGGGCGGCAGCGGCGGATCCGGGCTCGACTATTGGGCGATGCCCCGGCCAGGCGGTTTCGGCGGCATCGCGCTCAGGCAGACGCTCGACGTGCCGGTCATCGCCCGGGTCAACGGCCATGCGGTTGGCGGCGGCTTCGAAATGATGCTCGGTTGCGACCTGGTGGTGGCCGCCGATCACGCGACCTTCGGCCTGCCGGAGGCGCGTGTCGGCCGCATGCCGCTGGACGGTGGCATGACCTTGCTGCAGCGTCAGATCCCACACCGCGCCGCCATGGGCATGCTGCTGACCGGACGCCGCATCAAGGCGGCGGAAGCGCTCGGCTTCGGGCTGGTCAACGAAGTGGTGCCGCTGGCCGAGCTCGATGAGGCGGTCGATCGGTGGGTCGGCGAGGTGCTGGCCTGCGCGCCCCTGTCGATCCGCGCGATCAAGCAGGTGGTGCGCCGCACCGCCCATCTCAGCGCGGTCGAAGCCCAGGCCCTGCGCCTGCCGGCTCTGGTCGAGGCGTTGAATTCGGACGATTCGAACGAGGGCGTACGCGCCTTCGTCGAGAAGCGGAAACCGGTCTGGCAGGGACGGTAGGCGCGCCATGCCCTATGTCATCACCGAGGCCTGCATCGATGTGAAGGACCGGGCCTGTCTCGATGCCTGCCCGGTCGATTGCATCTATGAAGGCGGACGAACGCTCTATATCCATCCCGATGAGTGCATCGATTGCGGCCTGTGCGAAACCGTCTGTCCGGTCGCCGCGATCCATGCCGACGATCGGCTGCCGGAGGGGCTGATGGGCTGGGTGGCGGTGAACCGCGACTATTTCGGGCCTGATGTGACCGGCCTCGGCTCGCCTCGCGGCGCCGACGCCAAAACCATCACGGCCAAGGACCATCCGACCGTCGCCACCTGGCCGCCAGGGGAGCGCTGACCGCGATGCATGCCGCGGCGCTCGGCTATTTCCGCGAGACCGCGCGGCTCGGCTCGATCCGCAAGGCCGCCCAGAAGCTCAATGTCGCGGCGAGCGCGATCAACCGCCATATTCTGAAGCTCGAGGACGAATTCGGTACACCGCTGTTCGACCGGCTGTCGAGTGGCATGCGGCTGACCGCGGCCGGTGATCTCCTGCTCGCCCATATCACCACGACGCTGCATGATTACGACCGGCTACGCGCCGAGGTGGACGATCTCAGGGCGGCGCGCTCCGGCCACGTCTCGCTGGTGGCGGTCGATTCCCTGCTGGTCGATTTCCTGCCACGCTCGCTCGAGCGCTTCCGCGCCAGCTTTCCAGCCGTCACCTTCTCGGTCATGGCGGTGGCACCGGCCGACGTCGAGCGCATGGTGGCCGAAAACGAGGCCGATATCGGCTTCACCTTCGTCAGCCAGATGCCCAGGACGGTCAGTTTCCTGGCCGAGGTTTCCGCGCCGATCGGCGTGGTCATGCCGGCCGATCACCCGCTGGCGAACCGCCGCGCCGTGACCTTCGACGAAGCCGCCGCCTATCCGTTCCTGGCCCAGGCCGGGCCGTTGCCGCGTTCGGCCGACATCGATCCGGATTTCGCGCGCTTTCGCGAAGCGCTGAAACCGCGGCTCGTCTCCAACTCGATCCAACTGGTCAAGCGGGCGATCCGGCTCGGCATGGGGCTCGCTTATTTCACCAGGCTCGGCTTCCTGGAAGAGATCGAGCAGGGCGAGCTCGTCTGGCGTCCCTTCGCCTCGGCGCCGATCAACACGTTGCGCATCGGCTTGCTGGTCGCGACCGGGCGCTCGGTCAGTCCGCCGGCCAGGCAATTGATGCGCTGGCTGGCTGATGATGTCGAACGGTTGCGGATCATTTGACCGGACCGGTCTGACCGTCTTTCTGCTGCATCGCGAAAAAATAAGCTCGGCGCGCATGAACCTGACGCAAGGGAAGCGCCACTCAGGGTCCACATCCACCAACGATCCCTGAGGATACCATCGTGAACAAGTCCCAAGCTTCCATGCACGCGACCAGCCCGCTCGCCGCGCTGGCCGATCCGACCGATCATGTCCTGAACACCGCCGACAGCTTCGGCTTCAATTTCGGCATCGAGCCGCCGCCCCAGTTCGGCACCAGCGGCAACGACACCATGACCGCCTTCTCCGGCGGCACCGCCGCCAAGCCCAGCCACACCTATGGCGGCGACGGCAATGACAAGATCACCGGCTCGTCGGGTGTCGATGTCATCTCCGGCGGCAATGACGACGACCTCATCCAGGGTGTCGGCGGCCATGACACGCTCTCGGGCGGCAATGGCAAGGACATCGTCTATGGCGGCGGCGACTTCGACAAGCTGTCCGGCGGCAATGGCGACGACTGGGTCGCCGCGGCCTATAACAGCAAGGGCGCCGTTCTCGACGGCGGCATCGGCAACGACACGCTGGTCGGATCGTTCATGGGCGCGACACTCAATGGCGGCATCGGCAATGACTTCCTGATCGCCCGGGTCGCCTTCAACGGCGCCACCGAGAGCTTCTATGACGGCGGCGCCGGCTGGGACGTGATGGTCCTGGACAAGGCCATGCCGGGCTCCGATGCCTTCATCGAAACCACCGCCTCGGGCGATCACGTCCTGCACTGGATAAGCAAGACCGGTCAGGTACAGACCGACCACGTCGCCAATATCGAACAGTTCAATGTCGGCGGCACGCTCTACACCTGGGACCAACTGCTTGCCTGAGCCCAGGCCCTGCGGCCGGCTCGAGCCTGAAAGCCACGCAGGCTGGCCGACCGGGTGATCCAACCTGCCTCGGCGAACGTAGATTGATCAGATGGAAATCCGCTGCCGTGGATTTCCGTTGACCCAGCCACCCTTGGCCCGCTCTGGCAACGGAGCGGGCCCTTCTTTTTTCGGCCGCCGCAGCGTTTCGCCGGACCGTCCGGCGCAGGCTGTCGGCCAGCGCCCCCCTGTCGCCTGGAACAAACCGCCTGCCGAGCCGTTGTCGCGGTGAACCCCGAGACAATTTTGGGGGTAATCCCCGAGGAGATACGGCATGAAGAAACTCATTCTTGCGACACTCGCCGCCGCGATGCTCTGTGCCGCTCCTCTCGCAGCGTCAGCGCAGGACCTCCGTATCCGCGCCGGTGAAGGCGGAGTGACGGTAGGGACCGACCGCGACCGCGGCCACTGGGATCGGCGCGACGACCGTCGGGACGACCGTCGTGATTGGCGGCGCGGCGACCGGGGCCACCGTGATGATCGCGGCATGCGCGGCGACCGTCGCGTGACCATCATGCAAGGTGAGCGCTGCCGTGTCGTCTCGGTCCGCAGCGTGCGGCCGAATGGCGATGTCGTCATTCGCCGTTCGCGTCAGTGCCGCGGAATGTAATGCGCCGATGAGCGGCAGGTCCCCGCGGGCCGGCCGCCCCCGGGACCTTCAGAACATGGCCTGACGACTGAATGCCCGCCTTGTCGCCAAGGCGGGCATTATCTTTGCTCTCAACCGCGCGTGACATGGGCCGAAACTGCGAGCCATTGGCCCTGCCGGCGCGCCCAGACATCGGTATAGCGGCCGCGCGCCAGACGTCCGTCGGGCGCCGCATAGTGCGTCTCGGCGTGGATGATGGCGACATCATCGAGAATCCGGATCTTCACGTCCCGGACCGTCAGGCCGCTGATCGTCACCGGCTGCGCGGTCTGCTGGAGGAACTGCGCCCGGTCGATCAATGTGCCGTCCGGATTGCTGCAAAAGAAGTCCTCGGCGAGAATCTCGTCAAAGCGCCTGACGTCGCCGTTCTGAACCGAATTGATGTAGTCGAGGTTGAGCTGGGTGAGAATGTCCAGGTCTGACGCCTGATGAGTGTCGACTTTCGCTGCCGCGGCTACCATCGCATCCTCTCCCATGTCGCTTTTTCCCCGGCCCTTCGGCCAGGTCCGATCAAGTGAAACGAAGCCGTCATGCCGGCCTTGCCGCTTCGCCAAAGGCGAATGCTAGTCAAGCGCCGTCTCGGACGCCACGACCGGTCGCAATCGGGGGACGATACCACTTTCCCGGGCCGACAGGTTAAGCGGTCGCCCTCTCCTACTCCGCCGCCTCCGGCAGGTCGCGCATCTCGATGCGGGCGGCGAGTGCATCACCGAGGCCGGTCGTCGGTTTCGCCGCCGGGCGGCGGAAGGTGCCAACCGTCGCCTTGCGCGGATTGAGTGCCACCAGGGCCTCGGCCTGCTTGACCGCGGCGGCGATCGGATCGACCAGCGGCACGGGAATGCGGTCGCGCACCTTGGCGGCAAGCCCGGCGAGCGGTGCGCCGGCCAGGATGACGACATCGGCGTCGTCCTCCTGCACCGCACGGTTGGCGAGGGCCACCAGCATGGCCTCTTTCTCGACCTGCACGTCGGCGACCGGGCCGAAGCTCTCGTCGAGCGAACGGATGCCGGCGCAGCGTCCCCACAGCCCGTGCATGTCGACGCAGTCGCGGTACCAGCTGCCGAGAGCGGCGGCGAAGGTGATGATGCTGAAGCGCTGGCCGAGCATGCAGGCGGTGAGCATGGCGGCTTCCGACATGCCGATGACCGGGATGTCGAACAGTTCGCGTGCGGCGAACAGGCCGGGATCGCCAAAGGCGGCGATGATGGCGGCATCGACCTCGGAATGCTGCTCGGCCAGCGTCTCCAAGGCAATGGCGCCGCCGATCAGGGCTTCGCCACGGGTCGAGATATAGGGCACGCCGCGCGGTGCCGTGGTCGCAACGATCCGCGTCGCGGGACCGGCCACCGGCCGGGCCGCCGCAACGAGCAGGTCGGTGACGCCGGCCGTGGTGTTGGGATTGAGGATCAGAATACGCAAGGATCGCCTCCAGGTCAGGCCGCGACGCCGGCAAGCGTCGGATGATTGGCCAGGATCTGCACGACCTCCCGGCCGGTATGCTGGACATGTTCGGCGATGAGCCGGCCGGCGGTCTCGGCCTGCCGGGCCTCGAGTGCGGCAAGAATGGCGCGATGCTCGCCAATCGACTCTTCCCAGCGCCGGAGCGAACTCAGCGCGAAGAAGCGGGCGCGCTCGGCGCGTGCCAGCAGCCATTCATGGGTCTCGCGCAGCGTGATGTTGCCAGCACCTGCGACAATGGCCGAATGGATCTGCTGGTTGATGGTGAAATAGCCATCCATGTCACCGGCGGCCTCGTGACGCTCCATCTCGTCCTGCAGGCGGCGGAGCTCGGCCAGATCGGCCTCGGTCATGCGCTCGGCGGCGAGTTCCGCGGTCAGCCGCTCGAGCCCGCTCATCGCCTCGAACAGGTCATGGATCGTGTCGATGCGCATCGGCGCGATGCGGGCACTGCGGTTCTGGCGAAGTTCCACCAGGCCTTGTGCGGCCAGAAGCTTCAGGGCCTCGCGCAGCGGCGTACGCGAGACGCCCAGCATGTCGCAAAGATCGGTCTCGATCAGCGGCGTCTCAGGGGCGAGCTTGCCGCGCACGATCATGGTGCGCAGTCGGTCGAAGGCGCGCTCATGCAGATTGGCCCGGCTCAGCCGGAATTGTCCGGCCGCCTTTGCCGAGGCCTCCTTGCGCGGTCGGCCGCGTTTGCGCGGCACCGGTTCGACGGTCATGCCCAGTCCTCGATCGGCCAATGGCGTGCCGGATCTGCCCGGCATCGCCCATTGTATGCAAAATTCCAAAAAATTTCCGCGGCTGTCGCGCCGCATCTTGCCGCACCGGGTTCGGGCCGATGAAAGCGCCTGTCCATCGAGCTCACGTCCGTGAGTTCATCCGATAGAACGGCTCGTGCAAGCTGGCGTCGACATAGTCGGCATAGAAGGCGCGGATGAACGGCAGGATCGCCTTGGACAGGCCGCGCCGCTCCAGCTCGGCCTCGGAGAGCGGCTTCTGCAATCCGTCATGCAGGCGTTTCAAGGCGTCCTTCCGGTCGACGCGGGTGAATTCGCCGTCCTGGTAGAGCACCTCGCCGTCACACATGGTCAGCCGGACACCCTCGGTCTTGGCACGCTGGATCACCGCATCGATCAATGGCGTCGCCTCGTCGAGATAGGGAAAGGCGATCTGGTCCCAGTCGATCAGCACGAGATCGGCAGCCTTGCCGACCTCCAGCGTCCCGATGGTTTCACCGAAAGGCGTGGTCCGGGCGCCGCCCACCGTGGCCATGCGCAGGACCTGCGCCATGGCCGGCACGTCGGCCTCGGCCATGCCCGGCACCCGGTGCGCGCGCAGCACAAGGCGCATTTCCTGCAACATGTCGCGGTCGTCATTGATGCCGGCCTCGTCGATGCCGATGGCGGTGTTGATGCCCCTGGCCTCGAAACGGTTGAGCGGCGCGATGCCGGAGCGCAGGCGGAAATTCGACGAGCAATTGTGGCAGATGCAGACGCCCGTTTCGGCGACCTTGTCGATATCGCGCTCGGAGAGCCAGACGCCATGGCCAAGCGTCAGCCGGGCGTTCAACAGATCGAAGCGATCGAGATAGTCGAGCGCCGTGCCGCCGCCACGCTTGCCGGCATAGGCCTTCTGATAGGCCGTCTCGACCAGGTGCATGTGGATCGGCGCGTCATATTTCCTGGACATGTCGGAAAAGGCGGTGAGCGCCTGATCGGAGCACCAGTGCAGATTGGCCGGCGCCAGCTGGACTTTCACCCGCCGCTTGGCGTTGTGGTTCCGGTGGAGCCGGACGAACAGATCCATGCTCTCGTCCAGGCCGATCTTGAAACGCCCGAACCAGTGGCTCATCCGGCCCTGGAGCTCGGCCGGCAGGCTTTCGATCAAGGCGCGGTCGGACTGATACATCAGCCGGTTCTGGTCACGCACGGCGTAACAATAGGATGCCCGCATGCCGACATCCTGATAGGCGCTGATCACCTGGTTCGATTTCGCCTCGACCTCCTCCAGCGTGCCGGGGACCCAGCCATGCAGGTGCTGCACCGTGGTGACGCCGGAGGCGATCATCTCGAAAGCCGCATAGAGCGTGTCGAGATAGAGGTCGAGGTCGCGGATCACCATGCGGGTGATCCACCAGAGCTCCAGCGGCATGTCGGGCGAGCCGAGCTGGACCGGGGTCAGGCCGACATGGTGATGGGCGTTGACGAAGCCCGGCAGCATGACCTCGTTGCCGCTGCCGATGATCGGCACGTCCGGATGCAGCTGCTTCAGCGCATCGAACCGGCCGATCGCGACAATGATGCCGTCCTCCTGCAGCAATGCGCCGTCAGGGATCTCCTCGACCGTGTGACGGTCGAGGGCTCGCGTGATCATGGACCGGCTGCGAATGATCGATCTGGCCAAGACTATCCCCTGCGTCGTGAGATCAATTCCGTCGAACCCGAAGCTTAGTCCGCGACACGCGCCGGCGGCTCTACCCAGCGTTTCCAGGCTCGCCTGGCCGCCTCGCATTCGGCGACCCGCACGCCGTCGACCACCTCGAGTGCCGAGCCGGTCATCCCGATCAGTTTCTCGACCGAATAATCGCCGTAGTCGATGCGGCGCATGCCGGCATGACGGGCGCCGAGCACGACGCGGCCGATCCGGGCTTCCTTGATGGCCCAGCAGCACATCGGGCAGGGCTCCATGGCCGAATAGAGCGTGGCGCCGGAAAGGTCCGCGCTGCCGAGATTGCGGGCCGCGTCGCGAATGGCTTCCACCTCGGCATGGGCGGTCGGATCGCCACCGGTCGCCACCCGGTTGGAGCCCTGGCCGATCACCTCACCGTCGCGGACGATGATGGAGGCGACCGGGCAATCGCCCCGGGCATCCGCCTCGCCGCAGAGTTCGAGCACCCGCGCCATGAAGGCGTCGCGCCCATCGAGATCGATATCGCTCATCGTCCGTCCTTCTTCACCTGCGGTCCGAAGAAACGATCCCGGGCCGCGAAGGGTCCGGGATCCTGGCTGCGGTTTGGCGCCTCTTCACGCGGCGGTATCCTTCGGCTGGCGCATGGTGATCACGGCGCCGATGACCAGAAGGGCGGCCACCAGCCAGAGCGCGATGGTGACATGGCCGGTGGCATCCTTGACCACACCCATCAGGAAGGGCGCACCGAAGCCGCCGAGATTGCCGATCGAATTGATCAGCGCGATGCCGGCTGCCGCGGCGGTGCCGACCACGATCTTGTTCGGCAATTGCCAGAACACCGGGATCGAGCAGAGGATTCCGGGAAGCGCTATCCACAGCGCCAGGATCGCCCATTGCGAGCCCTGCAGGACCAGCAGACCCAGCACCGCGCAACCGATGCCGCCGGTCAGGATGCCCAGGCCGCAGTGGAAGCGCACCTCCTTCATGCGATCGGAATGGATGCCGTTGAGCACGGTCGCCACCACGCCGATGAAGAACGCGACCGAGACGATCGCGCCGATCGTCGCGGTGTTGGTGAAGCCGAGATCCCGGACGATGGTCGGCGCCCAGAAGATCAGCGCCGACTGGCCCATGATGATGCAGAAATAGATGAAGATGAAAGTCCAGATCCGCCGGTCTTTCAGCGCCCGGCCGATCGAATGCTCGCGGGCGCCAACCATGGCGCGGTCGCGCTCCAGGTCCTGGGTCAGCAAGCGACGCTCTTCCTCGGTCAGCCAGCGTGCTTCATGCGGTTTGTCGCTCAGAACCCAGATGGCGGCGATCCCGAGCAGCACCGAGGGAATGCCCTCGATCAGGAACACCCATTGCCAGCCAGCCCAGGCATTGAGGCCATTCATGTTCTCCATGATGACTCCGGCGATCGGACCGCTGACCACGCCGGAGGTCGAGGTGGCGCAGCCGAGCAATGCGAAGACCTTCGAACAGCGGGTCGTCGGGAACCAATAGGTGAGATAGAGGATGACGCCGGGCCAGAAGCCGGCCTCGCAGGCGCCCAGGATGAAGCGGACGACGTAGAAACCGGTGGGCGTCGTGACGAACATCATGGCGATGCAGGCCAGCCCCCAGCCGATCGCGATGCGCGAAATCGTCTTGCGCGCGCCATAGCGCTGGAGAGCCAGGTTGCTCGGTACCTCGAAGAAAAAATAGCCGATGAAGAACAGGCCGGCGCCAAGACCATAGACCGTCTCGCTGAAGCCGAGACTGGCGTTCATCTGCAGCTTGGTGAAACCGACATTGACCCGGTCGAGCCAGGCCATCAACCAGACGATGAACAGGAAGGGAATGAGCCTGAAGGTCACCTTCCTGTAGATGGCGTCGAGCTTCGATCGTTCGTCGGCGGCCGACAGGACGCCGACGCGTCCCGCCGTGTCGATGGTGTCTACCGAGCTCATCTGATCCTCCCCCTTTTTGGTTCTGGTTCGTGCGTTTCGTCCTGGACCGAGGGGTCGACAAGCGTGCGCCCGCCACGGCATTTCACTGCGAATTATTTTTTCGCATGTTGCATACAATCTAATATTAAATCGGATCTGTCCAGCCGCGATCGAAGCCTGTGGACGGAGATGGCCGGACAGGCTCGCTGGCCAGGCAATGGGGCAGGACGCGCCGCATCAGCGCCAGGTTTGGCGCCCATTCGCTCCGCTTGGGGAAAACCGCCGATGACATTGTCAGACGCCGATGCAGGCGCGCGAAAGGGCCGGCCAGGCGCGGGTTTCCCGGCAATGGCGTGCTCGATCCCGATTCGGCCTGGAACGGCAAACCCGCCGCGGATGACCGCGACGGGGTGCTTTGATGGCCGGCCGTCGAGACAGAAGCGGCCGGCGATTGCCGGCCACCCTGGCGTCAGAGCTTCAGCGCCTGAACCCGCCGGTTGGCGGCGCGGCCGGCCTCGGTCGCGTTGTCGGCAATCGGCTCGGCCCGGCCGCGCCCGTCGATGGTCAACCGGCTGGTGGCGATGCCCTGCTGCACCAGCCAGCGTCCGACCGCCTCGGCACGGCGGTAGGACAACGAGCGATTATAGTCGGCGGTTCCGACCGAATCCGTATGGCCGATCAGGCCGAGCCTCAGGTTGGTGTCAGCGGCGAGAACATTGCGCAGCTCGCGCAGCGTATCGGCGGCGGAGAGGTCCAGCTCCGCCGAATTGAAGCGGAACTGGACATAGAGATCGACCTCGCCGCGCTCGCGCAGGCTCTGCGTGATGTTCTGCTGAACCGGCGCCGTTGCCATCTTGGCCGGCGCCGCAGCGGTCGCGCCCTGGCGCGGCGGAAAGCGGAAGCTGCCGTCGTAGGGGCCATAGTTGGACGAGGTGACGCCGTTGCGGGTCAGGCCTGGATAAGCGTTGCGCCCGGGCTCCGGAATGACGCTGACCAGCCCGCCCTGGCGCGGCACCGCGCCGGCATGGACGGCCGCCTTGCAGACCGAGGAATCGGCCGTGTAGACATCCATGCCCCAGACCGAGCCGCGTTCCATCGCCGCCCTGTCGCAGGTGCAGCCGAGCGGCGCGGTGATCTCCTGAAAAGCGACGAAATTGTCCGGGCACACTGTCGGACCCGACGGCGCCGGGCCGAACCGGAAGCTCGAAGCATAGGAGCCGTAATTGGACGACGAGATGCCGTTGCGGGTGACGCCGGCATAGGTCGCCTGGCCGGCGTCCGGGCTCACGGTCACCTGGCCGCCGCGCCGGTTGATCGCGCCGGCGTGGACCGCCGCCTTGCAGACCGAGGAGTCGCCCGTATAGACGTCCATGCCCCAGACCGAACCACGATCGGCGGCCTGAGCGCTGCAGGTGCAGATCAGCGGTTCGGACGTGTCGGCGAAGGCCGAAAAGTCATTCGGGCATTCCGAGACCAGCACTTGCGTGGTCTGGCCTGTCGGTGCGCTGGCTGCCCGCCGCTCGCCCGCGACACGGAAGCTGGACGCATAAGCGCCGAAATTGGACGAGCTGACACCGTTGCGGGTCAGGCCGGGATAGGCCGGCCGACCGGCTTCGGGCGTCACCGTCACCTGGCCGCCGCGCCGGGTGATCGCGCCGGCATGGACGGCTGCCTTGCAGACCGAGGAATCACCGGTATAGACGTCCATGCCCCACACCGAACCACGCTCGGCGGCCTGAGCGCTGCAGCTGCAGGTCAAGGCCTCGGCGGTTTCCGCGAAAACCGAGAAGTCATCAGGGCATTCCGAAATGGCGGCAGTGGTCTCGGCGGGCACGCCAGCCGGGCCGGACTTGCTGTCCGACGACTTGCCGTCGGCGGCGGTATTGGGCCGGCCCGCGGCACCAGCGAAGCGGAAGCTCGACGCATAGGCACCGTAGTTGGACGAGCTGACGCCGTTGCGGGTCAGGCCGGGATAGGCGGGCCGGCCAGCCTCGGGCGTCACCGTCACCTGGCCGCCACGCCGGGTGATCGCGCCGGCATGGACGGCTGCCTTGCAGACCGAACTATCGCCGGTATAGACGTCCATGCCCCAGACCGACCCGCGCTCGGCGGCTTGCGCGCTACAGCTGCAGGTGAGCGGATCCGTCGCGCCTGCAAAGGCCGAGAAATCGTCGGGACATTCGGAAATTGCCTGAGCCCGCGCGGGCGAGGCCGCAAGGGACGCCAGGGCAAGCGTGAGCAGGATGATCCATTTCATGGGAGGCGTTCCGTCCTGGGGTTGACAGTCTCGACGCCGGCCCCGAAGGGCCGGAGGTCGCCGCAGCTCAACACGACGCTCGGACCGACGCGGACCAGATAACCCCATTCGCCCCCGCGAATGGTCCGCAAATGCACAGCGCGACAACCGCCCGCCGGACAGTCGAGAACAAGGACACCCTACCGGCAAAGCTCATGCCCGGTTCTTGCTGGTGCCAGTGGATCCGGCAACAGAATGGCTGACCTGTTCGAGACCGTGCCGACATCGACACGTGGGTCATCGGCGCATGCCGTCCGATAATCGTCGAAAGCTATTATCGAGACCGACAAGGCCTGTCCAGCCGGCGGTTATCGCCGCAAACGTCAGGCTCGCACTGCGGTTGCCGAGACTTCCCCGGCACGGAAATCCGGCTCGCTCGGCTCGGTCCAGCGCAGATATTCGCGCGGCGAAATGCCCATGATGCGGCGGAACATGGCGCTGAAGGCGCTCGGGCTGTCGTAGCCGAGATCGAGCGCGACATTGGTCACCGGCTCACCCGAGGTCAGCCGCGTCAGCGCCTCCATCAGGCGCACCTGCTGGCGCCATTCGGCGAAGCTCATATCGGTTTCCTGGCGGAACAGCCGGGTCAAGGTGCGCCGGCCGAGACCGCCGATGCGGGCCCAATGTTCCAGGTCCTGGTCGTTGCTGGGATCGCGCAGGATCGCCTCGCAAATGCGCGCGAGCCGCCGGTCGCGCGGCATGGGCGCACTCAACGGCAGGGCCGGCATGCGGCCGATCTCGGCCAGCATCAAGGCCACCACCTGGCCGTCGCGGCCATCGACGTCATATTCGACCGGCAAGGTCACGGCCTCGTTGAGAAGCGCACGCAACAGCGGCGAGACCTCGAGCAGTCGGCACGTCCTGGGCAAGCCGCCGGCGGCGTCGGGCTCGACATAGAGCGTGCGCAGCTGCACGTCGCCCCAGCAGCGGCTCTGGTGGATCACGCCGGGCGGGATCCACAAGGCGTGCTGCGGCGGCACGGCCCAGCTGCCCGCCTCGGTGATGACGGTCATCACCCCGCTCAAGGCATGCAGCAATTGCGCACGCCGATGGCTATGGCGCGTGCCGACGGTGCCCGAAACATATTCGGCCGCCATGGCCGCCACCGGGCGTCCGGCGCTCTGCAGCGCATCGGCGCGGCGTCCGCTCGCCTCATAGCCGGAAAAGCAGGTGACGGTCGGCGCACCCGCCCCACGGCGAGCGCGTCCCTGAGACAAGGCGAGCATATGGCCCATGTGCGACACTTCCTGACCCTGAACAGACAGCGTTGGCTCGCCGACCTCGTACCCTCGCACCCGAAGGCCTTGGTCCCATCATCGACCATTCGCCAGCGAATTTCAAAGCACGCTCCGTGCCAGGACCAGGACACAGGGTCTCAAGTCAGCCGATGACCAGCATTGCCTTGATCAGCGAGCGGGGCGTTCTGTCCTTTCTCTCCGCTCAGCTCGAAACCGCCCTGCCCGGCGCGACCTTCAGGCACTGGCCTGAGACAGGCGCGGCGGAAGCTGAGATCGCGATCTGCTGGGCGCCACCGAAAGGCGCCCTCGCCAGCATGCCGAACCTCCGGCTGATCCATTCGATCGGCGCCGGCGTCGACAATATCCTGTCCGATCCCAACCTGCCGGACCTGCCGGTCTGCCGGGTGGTCGATCCCAAGCTCGCCGCCGCCATGGCCGAATTCATCCTGTGGGGCACGCTCTATTTCCATCGCCGCTTCGACGAGGTCACCGCCAATGCGCAAGCCGGCCGCTGGCAGCGCCTGGAGCAGACGGCGGCCGGCGACAAGCGGGTCGGCATTCTCGGGCTCGGCGCCATGGGCGAACAGGCCGCGCGCCTGTTGCGCCGCGTCGGCTATCGGGTGTCCGGCTGGTCGCGCTCGCCGCGACAGCTCGAGGGCATCACCGTGCATGCCGGCGAGGCCGCGCTCGACCGGTTCCTCGGCAAGACCGACATCCTGGTCTGCCTGCTGCCGCTGACGCCCGCGACCGCGCGCATTCTCGACGCCGAACGGCTCGGCCGCCTGCCCAGGGGTGCGGGGCTGATCCTGGTGAGCCGCGGCGAACATCTTGTCGTCGACGACCTGGTCGGCCTGATCCGCTCGGGCCATCTGCGCGGCGCCATTCTCGACGTTTTCGACGAAGAGCCACTGCCGCCGGACCATCCGCTCTGGCGCGAGCCCGGCGTGCTCGTGACCCCGCATATGGCTGGCCTCGCCAAGCCGCGGGCCATCGCCGAGCAGATCGCCGAGAACATCCGCCGCCTCCAGGCCGGCGAACCGCTGGTCAACCGGGTCGATCCGGCACGCGGCTACTAGCCCGGCCCGACCGCCCTACCGCGCCATGCGGCCCGATCGCGATAGTACTCGGCCCGTTGGCGGCGGCGTGCCTGGCGCGCGGGCGAGAACATCCACCACGAACCAAGCCCGGGGCCGACCCGGCCGACGATACAGGGGAACCCGTGATGAACAGACGCGAATTCGCCAAGCTCATGGCCGCCGCAGGTGTTGCCGGCGGTACCGAGATTTCCTGGGGGCTCAGCCGCGCGGTCGGCCAGACCCGTGGCGGCACGCTCAACACCATCATCCAGCCGGAACCGCCGATCCTGGTCACCGCGATCAACCAGCAGCAGCCGACGCTCACCCTCGGCGGCAAAATCTATGAGAGCCTGCTGCGCTACGGCTTCGACCTGAAGCCGATGCCCGGCCTCGCCCAGTCCTGGGAGGTGTCGCCGGACGGCCTGAAATATACCTTCAAGCTGTTCCCCAATATCACCTTCCACGACGGCAAGCCGATGACCTCGGCCGACGTGGTGTTCTCGGTCATGACCGTGCTGCTCGAGACCCACCCGCGCGCCCGCGGCACCTTCCAGCGCATCGACAAGGCCGAAGCGCCCGATCCGCTGACGGTGGTGTTCACGCTGAAGCAGCCCTTCGCGCCGTTCCTCAGCTCGTTCGACTGCACCACTGCGCCGATCGTGCCGAAGCACATCTACGAGGGCACCGATATCCGCAAGAACCCGGCCAATGCCCAGGCGATCGGCACCGGCCCGTTCAAGCTGAAGGAATGGGTACGCGGCTCGCATATCCATCTCGTCCGGCACGAGGGCTATTACCGCCAGGGCGAGCCTTTTCTCGACGAGATCTATTACCGGGTCATTCCGGATGCCGCCTCGCGCTCGGTGGCGCTGGAGAAGGGCATCGTCCAGCTCACCCAGTGGACCGATGTCGAGTTCTTCGACGTGGCGCGCCTGCAGAAGCTGCCCAACCTGGAGATGACCACCAAGGGCTACGAATTCTTCGCCCCGCATCTCTGGCTCGACATGAACAACCGCGTCGCGCCGATGAACGACAAGCGCTTCCGCCAGGCCTGTTCGCATGCCATCGACCGCACCGCGATGAAGCAGCGGGTGTTCTTCGGCCTCGGCAAGGAAGCGACCGGGCCGGTCTCCTCCAAGACCCCGTTCTACGAAAAGAACGTCAAGCAATATGACTACTCGCTCGACAAGGCCAAGGCCCTGCTCGACGACATGGGCCTCAAGCCCGGGGCTGGCGGAAAACGCGTCACCATCAACTTCCTGGTGCCGCCTTATGGCGAGATCTGGCAGCGCATGGGCGAGTTCATCCGCCAGTCGCTCGGCCGGGTCGGTATCGACATCGTGCTGCAGGGCCTCGACCTCGCCGGCTGGGCCGAACGGGTGTCGAACTGGGAATATGAGATGACCGTCAACCTGCTTTACCAGCTCGGCGATCCGGCGCTCGGCGTGTCACGCAGCTATGTCTCGTCCAACATCCGGAAAGGCGTGCTGTTCTCCAACATGGCGGGCTATTCCAATCCGGAAGTCGACCGGCTGTTCGAGGAGGCGGCGGTCGCCACCGACGAAGCCAAGCGCCGGGAGCTCTATTCCCAGGTCCAGAAGATCGTCGTCGAGGACTGCCCGCTGGCCTGGCTGATCGAGCAGGACTTCCCGAACTTCGTCGACAAGCGCCTGAAAAACGTCGTGACATCCGGCATCGGCGTTCACGACACCTTCGGCCGGGTGTCGCTCGGATGAGCATGGTGACGCTGAAGGCGGGCGGCGGCCGCGGTATCGCGACCGCCCTCGCCGTCCTGGCCTGGGCCGTCAAATTCGTCGCGGTGGTCCTGGTGATCGCAACGTTCAGCTTCATCATCGTGCGCGCCGCGCCCGGCGATCCGGCCCAGGTCATGGCTGGCCAGACCGGCGCGGCCGACGAGCAGATGCTGGCCCAGCTCCGCCAGGAATATGGTCTCGACAAACCCTATGTCGTCCAGCTCGCCAGTCACCTGAAGCGCGTGCTGACCCTCGACCTCGGTTATTCCTATCGGCAGCAGCGCCCGGTCATCGCCTTGCTGGCGGAACGCATGCCGGCGACGCTGCTCTTGACCGGCACGGCGTTCCTGGTCGCCCTCATCGCCGGCATCGTGCTGGGCACGCTGGCCGGCATCCGCGCCGGCCGATGGTCCGACACGTTTCTCAGCGTGGTCTCGCTCCTGCTCTACGCCATGCCCGTCTTCTGGCTCGGCCTGATGCTGGTGCTGCTGTTCTCGGTGCAGCTCGATTGGCTGCCGGCCTTCGGTTACGTCACCATCGGCGTCGAGATGTCGCCGCTCAGGCGCGTCTTCGACATTGCCACCCACCTGGCCTTGCCGGCCCTGTCGCTCTCAGCGGTCTATCTTGCCATCTATGCGCGGCTGATGCGCTCGTCGGTGATCGAGGTCATGCATCAGGACTTCATCAAGACCGCG
Source organism: Phreatobacter stygius (assembly GCF_005144885.1). NCBI lineage: Bacteria > Pseudomonadati > Pseudomonadota > Alphaproteobacteria > Hyphomicrobiales > Phreatobacteraceae > Phreatobacter > Phreatobacter stygius. The sequence continues at coordinate 4,796,399 of NZ_CP039690.1, read as the reverse complement.
CGCGCCAAGGGCCTGGCCCAGGGCCGCATCATCGCGCGCCACATCCTGCGCAACGCGATTCTGCCGGTCGTCACGGTGGCCGGCATGCAGGCCGGCGCGCTAGTCGGCGGCGCCGTCGTGGTCGAGACCGTGTTTGCCTGGCCCGGCCTCGGCCGGCTCACCTATGACGCGGTGCTGCAGCGCGACTACCCGGTCCTGCTCGGCATCTTCCTGGTCATGTCGGTGCTGGTGATCGTGCTCAACCTCGTCACCGACGCGATCTATCGCGCCATCGATCCGCGCGTCACCACGCGCTCCGCGTCCTGAACGGAGGTCCCGTGTCATGGACACGCTCAAAGCATTCGTCCGCCACCCGAGCGGCATGATCGGCCTGATCATCCTGGCGGTGATCGTCACGCTGGCCGCGCTCGCGCCGGTGCTCTATCCCGACGATCCCTGGGACATGATCGGCCGGCCGTTCGCGCCGCCGTTCAGCGACGGCTTCGTACTCGGCTCCGACACGCTCGGCCGCGACGTCGCCGCCGGCATCGTCCACGGCACGCGCGTCTCCTTGACCATTGGCGTCGCCTCGACGCTCGCAGCCGTGCTGATCGGCGTGCTGATCGGCGCGATCTCCGGCTATTGCGGCGGCATGGTCGACGACGCGCTGATGCGCCTCACCGAACTGTTCCAGACCATTCCCGGCTTCATCCTGGCGATCCTGCTGGTCGCAACCCTCGGGCCGTCGCTGGTCAACGTCATCTTCGCCATCGGCGCCGTCAGCTGGCCGCCGCTGGCACGGCTGACACGCGCCGAATTCCTGAGATTGCGCCACCGCGAATTCGTCCAGGCCGCCGCCTGCCAGGGCCAGTCGCCCCTGGCGGTGGTGCTGCGCCACATCCTGCCGAACGCGATCTCGCCGATCATCGTCACGGGGTCGCTGACGATCGCCACCGCCATCCTGATCGAGAGCGCCTTGAGCTTCATGGGCCTCGGCGATCCCAACCTGATGTCCTGGGGCTTCATGGTCGGCGCCTCGCGCACGGTGATCCGGCAGGCCTGGTGGATGAGCGTCTTTCCCGGCGTCGCGATCCTCCTGACCGTGCTCGCGATCAACCTGCTCGGCGAAGGATTGAACGACACGTTGAACCCGCGCATTTCCCGCGGAGGGCGGCACTGATGGCACAGGACGTCCTGCTCTCGCTCGAAAACCTGTCGATTGCGCTGCCTCGCGGCGCCGACCGCGCCTTCGCCATCGAGGACGTCTCGCTGACGGTCCGGCGCAACGAGATCGTCTGCCTCGTCGGCGAATCCGGCTCGGGCAAATCGATGACCGCGCATGCGGCGCTCCGCCTCTTGCCGCAGAATGTCGAGATCGCCTCGGGCGCCATCCGCTTCAAGGGCACCGACATCGCGGTGGCCGGCGAAACAACCATGCGGAGCCTGCGCGGCGGTGAGATCTCGATGATCTTCCAGGAGCCGCTGAGCGCGCTCAATCCGCTGACGCGGGTGGGCGACCAGATTGCCGAAGCCATTGTCACCCACACCCGTCCGGTGCCGGCGCGGACGGCGGTCGATGCCCGCGTGCTGGAGCTGATCGGCGCGGTCGGCCTGCCCGAGCCGGCGACCCTGGCGCGCAGCTTCCCGTTCCAGCTGTCCGGCGGCCAGCGCCAGCGCGTCATGATCGCCATGGCCATGGCCAATGAACCGGCGCTGCTGCTCGCCGACGAGCCGACCACGGCGCTCGACGTGACCACGCAGCGCCAGATATTGGCCCTGATCAAGCAGCTTCAGACCGAGCGCGGCATGGGCGTGCTGCTGATCACCCACGATTTCGGTGTCGTGGCCGATGTCGCCGACCGCGTCGTCGTGATGCGCCACGGCCGCGTCGTCGAGGAGGGCAAGGTCGACGATGTGCTGCGCCGGCCCCAGCACAGCTACACCCAGGCGCTGATCGCCGCCGTACCGGGCGGGCGGCCTTTGACGCGTCCCAACCGCAAGCTCGGGACCGAGCCGCTGCTGACGGCGGAGCGCCTCGGCAAGACATTCGTCACGCGCCAGGGGCTGTTGCGTCCGCCGCGACGGGTCGCGGCCGTGCACGACGTCTCGCTGCTGCTGCGGCCGCGCGAAACGATCGCCGTGGTCGGCGAATCCGGCTCCGGCAAATCGACGCTCGGGCGGATGATCATGCGCCTGATCGAGCCGGACCAGGGCGCGATCAATTTCGACGGCGGCGATCTCCTGACGCTGCGCGGCGCCGCCATGCGTGCGGTCAGGCGCAAGATCCAGATCGTCTTCCAGGACCCGTTCGCCGCGCTCGATCCGCGCCAGAAGGTCGGCGATGCGGTAGCGCGCGGCCCGATAGCCTATGGCACGCCGGCAAGCGAAGCCATGGCGGATGCCCGGCGCCTGCTGGCGCGTGTCGGCCTGCATGAGAGCGCCGCCGATCGCTATCCGCACGAATTCTCCGGTGGCCAGCGCCAGCGCATCTGCATTGCCCGGGCCTTGGCGCTGAAACCACGCGTGCTGGTCGCCGACGAAGCCGTCTCCGCGCTCGATGTTTCGGTGCAGGCCCATATCCTGGCGCTGCTTGCCGAACTGCGCGAGGAAATGGATCTCGCGATGATCTTCATCACCCACGACCTCCGGGTCGCCGCCGAGATCGCCGACCGCATCGTGGTGATGCGCCGTGGCGAGATCGTCGAGCAGGGCGATACCCAGTCGGTCTTCATCGATCCGCAGCATGCCTATACCCGCGAATTGCTGGAGGCGATCCCCGGCCGTCGCCTGTTCGCGGGTCCCGGCGCGGCCCAACCGGTGGCCGCGCTCACCGCCTGAGCCCAGCCGAATCGTCCGAGGAAGCAGACATGTCCGATGCCGTCTTGTCCCTGCCGCCGCTCGACCCTGAGATCGCCGAGTTCGTGGCCCGCATGCGAGCCGCCTCGGCCAAGTACCCGCCGCGCGAGTCCATGTCGGTTTCAAGGGCGCGCGAGGTGGCCGAGATCGTGCGCAAGTCCTGGACCGAGGGCGGGCCGGTCATGGCCGAGACGGCGGAGCACCAGATACCGACCCGCCACGGGCCGGTGCGCATCCGCATCCATTATCCGGAAACGAGGCGTCCGCTGCCGGCCTTCGTCTACATCCATGGCGGCGGCTGGACGCTGTTCAGCGTCGACACGCATGACCGGCTGATGCGCGAATATGCGGCGCGGGCCGGGGTCGCGGTGGTCGGCATCGATTATAGCCGGGCGCCCGAAGCCCGCTTTCCGCAGCCGCTGGAAGAGACCATCGACATCGTCCGCTGGCTCAACCATGCGGGCCCGGCCCTCGGTCTCGATGTCTCGTCGTTGGTGATCGGCGGCGACAGCGCCGGCGGCAATATCTCGGTCTCGACCGCACTGGTGCTGCGCGATGCCGGCGAGGACCTGATCAAGGGCATGGTCCTGAACTATGGCTGCTACGACATCGATTTCCTGTCGGAATCGGTCGTGCGTTATGGCGGCGGCGATTATCTCCTGACCACCCACATGATGTTGTGGTTCTCCTGGCAATATCTGCGCGCGCCCCAGGATGCGGCGAATCCGCTGGCGAGCCCTCTGCGCGCGCGGCTCGCCGGCCTGCCGCCGGCTTTCATGGCGATCACCGAACTCGATGTGCTCTATGACCAGAACATCGCCATGGAACGCGCGCTGAAAGCCGCGGGCGTCGCCGTGGAGGCCCATGTCTACAAGGGCACGGTGCATTCCTTCCTCGAGGCGATGTCGATCGCCGATGTCAGCGTCAGGGCGATCGCGGAGACCGCCGACTGGCTGAAGCGCCTGATCGCGTCGCGGACCGGCCGAGGCGCCTGATGTACACGCCGCCTGCCTATCGCGAAGACCGGCTCGACATACTGCACGACCTGATGCGGCAATGGAGTTTCGCGACCTTGATCTCGTCGGGACCGGACGGGCTGCTGGCAACACAATTGCCGTTCCTGATCGACGCCAACAGCGGCAAGGGCCGGCTCGTCACCCATCTGGCCCGGGCCAACCCGCAATGCGCTCATCTCGCCGATGGCCGCGAGGCGCTGGTGGTGTTCCAGGGCCCGCACGCCTTCATTTCCCCCAGTTGGTACGACAATCGCCAGACCTTCCCGACCTGGAACTACACGGCGATCCATGCCTATGGGCGGCCCGTCACCAGCGACGATGCTGACGTGCTGCGCGCGCTGTTGAAGCGGGTCATCGCACGCTACGACACCCCGCTCGGCGGGCCGTGGCGGTTCGAGGACATGCCGGAAGCGGCCATTGCGCCCAGGCTGAAGGCGATCATCGCGGTCGAGATCGACATTGACCGGCTGGAAGGCAAACTCAAGCTCAACCAGGACAAGACGCCGGCCGACCGGGCCGGTGTGATCGCCGAACTCGAAGGCAGCGATGACCCTGTCGCCACGCAGACCGCCACCATGATGCGCCGGCTGGACACCTAGGGCCTGATCGCCTCGCGGAAGCAGGCAAGCGCTGCGCCGCCCAGACTCAAAAAGAAAACGCCGGGGTGAAGCCCCGGCGTTGGTCTTGGGATCAGCCGGCTGGTGCCGGCAGGCATAGGGTCAGCGCGCCGGAAGACGGCTCGGATCCGGCACCTGCTCACGGTCGATCAGGCTGCGCTCGAGCTCGGTCAGGCCGGTCTGGCCGCGGTGAGCGCGATGCGAGGTGAACTCGCGGGGCTGGTTCGGCGCATAGGTGGTGATCGAGGGAGTCTCGATGAAACCGGCGGCGTCGCTCATGCCCTGAGCGAAAGCCGGAGCAGCGACGGCGAGCGGCGCAAGCAGCGATGCGGCAAGAATGAATTTCTTCATGATGGTCTCCATTCGTGGTGTCCGGCCGGCGACAGACGCTTCAAGCCGGGATTGCTGGACGTGAGAAAAGGCGAAACGAACGCCGGCGGTCAGTTCGACGACGAGAAAGCCGAGGACGGCACGACTTCGCGCTGGATCAGGCTCTGATCGGCGGCGGAAACGTGACCATGGCGAGCGGTGAACTCGCGCGGCTGGTTCGGCGCATAGGTGGTGACCGAGGGGGTCTCGATGAAACCGGCCGAATCGTCGGCAAGAGCCGGGGCGGCGACGGCGAGCGGCGCAAGCAGCGCTGCGGCAAGGATGAGCTTCTTCATGACAGTCTCCATTGGAAAACCCGGTGGTGGGAGGGACACGCCAGATCCGGGATGTTTGTTTCGCTGTCGTCGGGAGGTGTCCGCCGTCGACGTCCCTGAGATAGGGGATGCCCGACCCAATTGCCAATCACGAACTTGAGAAAATGCATGCAAATATTCTTGACAGCTATTCCATCAATGCATTGTCGCAAATTTTACAATCCGAAGACAGGCCCCGCCTGACCGGCCGAGCGCGGCAGGCCAGCACCACCAGACGCTGGAACAACAGAAAACGCCGGGGTTTGTGCCCCGGCGTTGGTCTTGGGAAGGACCGGCTTGGTGCCGGGCTGCAACGCGCGGTCGGGTGGACCAGGTTCAGTTCGCCGACGAGAAGGCCGAAGACGGCACCTCGCGGTTGATCAGGCTCTGGCCGGCATTCGAGACCTGGCCGTGGCGAGCGGTGAACTCGCGCGGCTGGCTCGGCGCAGTGGCCGAGGCCGACGGCGTTGCGATGAAGCCGGCCGTATCGTCGGCGAAAGCCGGGGCGGCCAGGGCGAGCGGGGCGACCAGGGTCGCGGCAAGGATGAACTTCTTCATGATGGTCTCCATGTGTGTTGTCCGGCTGGCGGTGAACGCCTCAGGCCGGGACGGTTCGAGTGTGCCGAGGCGCCAAGCGGCGCCGGTGGTCAGTTCGTGGACGAGAAAGCCGAGGACGGCACGACTTCGCGGCTGATCAGGCTCTGATCGGCGTTCGCGACCTGGCCGTGGCGGGCGGTGAACTCGCGCGGCTGGTTCGGGGCGTAGGTCGAAACGGCAGGGGTCTCGACGAACCCGGCGCTGTCGTCGGCAAGAGCCGGAGCGGCCAGGGCGAGCGGGGCGAAAAGGGTGGCGGCAAGGATCAGCTTCTTCATGACAGTCTCCATTGGAAAACCCGGTGGTGGGAGGGACACGCCAGATCCGGGATGTTTGTTTCGCTGTCGTCGGGAGGTGTCCGCCGTCGACATCCCGGAGATAGGAGCCCGGCCGATCACGTGCCAATCACGAAATTGAGAAAACGCATGCAAAGTCGCACATCAGTCATTTCATTTGTGCATTGATGCAATTTTATGAACGAGACCCACCATCGCTCCCTCGGCATGGCTGCGGATGGCGACGGTCCGACGCGCGGGCATGTCTAGAATATTCCACCCGCCGGACCTGCTATCGCGTGATGGGACTTTCGCCATCGCCCGGGTGGTCATCCGCGCAGAGGTCATGGTTGCCGAGGGTTTCGATGACCCGGCATTCGGCGGCACGACCACGCCGACAGCTTTCGATCATCCGTTGGAGCTCACTCTCGAGCGCCCTGAGCCGCACGATCCTGCGGCGCACAGCCTCGAGCTGCTCGCTCGCAAGGCGGTCGGCGTCCTCGCAAGGCCGCTCGGGCTGGTCCGCCAGGTCCAGCAGCGAGCGTATCGCATCGATCGGAAAACCAAGCTCGCGGGCGTGCCGGATGAACAGCAGCCGGCTCGCATGGCGGGGGTCGTAGAGCCGTTGATTGCCCTCCGACCGGAACGGCTCGGGCATCAGCCCGATCGTCTCGTAGTAGCGGATCGTCGGCACCTTCGTCGCCGCGCGACGCGCGAGGACGCCGATCGTCAGCCCGGCGGTTCGAATTTTTTCGGTCATGGCCAAAAAATCACTTGAACCTCTAGTCGCTAGAGCTTGCATAGAGAATGTCGGCCCGCCTTTCCATGGCGCGCGACAAGGAGACATCCCATGGGAACCGGCCATGACCATGGCGCCCGCACGCAGAACCAGACGCGGCTGACCGTCGCGCTCGTGCTGACCTCGATCTTCCTGGTTGCCGAGGTGGTCGGCGGCATCCTGACCAACAGCCTCGCACTGCTGTCGGATGCGGCCCATATGTTCACCGACGCCGTCGGGCTGGCCATCGCGCTGATGGCGATCCGCATCGCCCGCCGGCCGGCGGACCGGCAGCGGACCTATGGCTATTACCGGTTTGAAATCCTGGCCGCGGCGTTCAATGCGGTCCTGTTGTTCCTGGTTGCGCTCTACATCCTCTATGAGGCCTGGCAGCGCTTCGCCACGCCGCCCGAAGTCCAGTCCCTGCCGATGCTCGCCATCGCGGTGCTTGGCCTGATCGTCAACATGATCAGCATGCGCCTGCTGGCCGGCGGCAAGGACGCGAGCCTCAACATCAAGGGCGCCTATCTGGAAGTGTGGAGCGATTTTCTCGGTTCGCTCGGCGTCATCCTCGGCGGGCTGATCATCTGGCTGACCAACTGGACCTGGGTCGACACGGTCATCGCCGTGCTGATCGGCCTGTGGGTGCTGCCGCGCACCTGGATCCTGCTGCGCGAAAGTGTCGATGTGCTGCTGCAGGCGGCGCCAGCGGGCATCGACGTGGCGGTGGTCGAACAGGACCTCCTGGCGCTCGAGGGTGTCGCCGGCGTCCATGACCTGCATGTCTGGTCGCTGACCAGCGGCCGGAACGTCGTCACCGCCCATATCGTGGCCAAGACACCGGCTGACGGAATGATCGCTTTGCGCAAGCGCGTCGAGAAGCTCCTCGAGCAGCGCTACGACCTGCATCTCTCGACCATCCAGATCGAGGACGAAACCGGCCATGCCGATTGACCGGCGCCAGCCGCGGCGCCGGCCGGCCAGGCGCGGAGCTCTGGTCCCGGGCTCACGGCTCGACCGGGCCTTCCGCCGTGCCGGAGCTTGTCGCGCGGCGTGCTTTGCGCCACAACGCTTCCCAGCAACTCCTGGATGTGCCGCATGACCAAGCCCCTTGTCGCCTTTGTCCTGACCACCGCGACCATCCTTGGCGTGGCGGCCTTCGGTACCCTGCCCGTGCGGGCTCAGGCAGCGCCCCCGGCGGCAGCGCCGGCCGCCGCGCCGGTCGCTTCGACCTTGCCGGGCGGCGCCTCGTCGCTGCAGGAGACCTATCAGGACTGGCAGGTTGCCTGCCTGCAGCAGGGCGCCGGCAAGCGTTGCGCCCTGTCGCAGCAGCAGGCCGACCCGCAGAGCCGGCAGCGTGTGCTGGCGATCGAGCTGACCACGGTCGCCGACAAGGCGGAAGGCGTGCTGGTGCTGCCTTTCGGCCTGGCGCTCGACAAGGGCGTGACCTTGCAGATCGACGATGGCCCGGTCGGCCAGCCGCTCCGGTTCCGCACCTGCCTGCCGGCCGGCTGCCTGGTGCCGCTGTCGTTCGACGCGCGGGCGGTCGCCACGCTGCGCCGCGGCACAGCGATCAAGGCGAAAGTCACCACCGACGACGGCCGCGAAACCACGTTCTCGATCTCGTTGAAGGGCCTGGCGCCGGCCCTCGACCGGACCGCCGTACTGCTGCGCTGAACCATGTCGGCCGGGCTGCATCACGTCACGCTGATCACCGGCCGGGCCCAGGCCAATGTCGATTTTTATGCCGGCTTTCTCGGCCTGCGCCTGGTCAAGCGGACCGGCGGCTTCGAGGATGCGACGCAGTTGCACCTGTTCTACGGCGATGCCGAGGGCACGCCGGGATCGCTGGTCACCTTCCTGGTCTGGGAAGACGGCGCGCCGGGCAGGGTCGGCCTCGGCCAGTTCGCCGAACTGGCGCTGGCGATCCCCTCCGCCAGCATCGGCTTCTGGCTGACGCGGGCGATGGGCCAGGGCGTCAAGGTTGCCGGACCGACGCGTGAATTTGGCGAGCCGGTGTTGCGCCTGACCGATCCGGACGGGGCGACGATCAAGCTGGTCGGCGTCGATGCGCTCGAAGCCGCCGCGCCATTGGCGAGCCAGGCCGTGCCGGCCGAACACGCGGTCCGCCGCCTGCGCGGCGCCACGATCCTCTCCGATCAGGCTGACGAGACCCAGGCCTTCCTGGCCGCGCATCTGGGTTACCGCGAGACGGCAAGGCAGGACGGCCTCATCCGCCTGGCGTCACCGGCCGGCGATACGCTCGACCTGCGCGACGCCACGGGCTTCTGGCCCGGCGCCGGCGGGCCGGGCACGATCGACCACCTGGCGTTCCGCACGGCCGATCTGGACAGCTTGCGCCAGGCGCTTCGTTTGCTCCAGGACGAGGGACGCGAGACCAGCCCGGTCAAGGACCGGCGCTATTTCACCTCGGTCTATTGGCGCGAGCCGGGCGGCGCCTTGTGCGAAAGGGCGACCGATGGACCGGGCATGGCCGTCGACGAGGCGACCGACCATCTCGGCGAGACGCTGTTCGTGCCGTCGGAAACGGCGGAAGCGGTCAAGCTGCAACTGCCTGACATCGCGCTGCCCGGCGAGCCGCGCGAGCGGCGGATCGATCTCGCCTTCGTGCATCGTTTGAAACGGCCCGCCGATCCGGATGGCAGCACCATCGTTGTCCTGCACGGCACCGGCGGCAATGAGACGGACTTGATGCCGCTCGCCCATCGGATCGCGCCCCGCGCGACGCTTCTGGGGTTTCGCGGCCGGAGCACCGAGGACGGTTCGCTGCGATGGTTCCGCCGGTTCGGCCCGGACGCATTCGATCAGAGCGATATCGTCGCGGAAGCCACGGCCTTCGCCGCAACCTTGCCCGAGGCGCTTGCCTTCCATGGGCTCGACCCCGGCACAACCACGGTGCTCGGCTATTCCAATGGCGCCAATTTCGCCGCGGCGACCATGCTTTTGCATCCCGGTGTCATCCGCTCAGCGGTCCTGCTGCGCGCCGTGCAGGTCCTGGAGGCGCCGCCCGCCGCCGACCTGACCGGAGCCAGGATCCTGACAGTGACCGGCAATGCCGATCCGTTTGCGCGCGACGCCGATGGCTTCGATGACCTGTTGCGGAGCACCGGCGCCGTGGTCGAGCGACGGCGTCTTGCCGCCGGCCACGAACTGACCGCTTGGGATGTGCAGGTGGTGCAGGACTGGCTGGCCGGCCCGGCGGCGCGCTAGCACTGGCCGGTTGCCAGACCGTCAGCCGGGCGCGGCTGCCGCCGGGTCCCGGCCCGCCCGGCCTTGGCTGTCGAGGACCAGGACCTGCAAGCGGCCGGCGACGGGATCATCGATGAACATGCCGGTCTCACGGAAGTCGCAGGCGCGGCAGGACGCGACCTGATCCTGGCTTGCCTGCAACAGCCCGTAGCGCCAGCCCGCATGCACGGCCTGCCAGCGCACATAACCGAGCAGAGCCGCCAGATCTTCACCGCCATGGCGCGGCGCGCAGACCAGCCGCGAGCAGGTATAGGCGAGGAACGGCGCGATGCCGTGCGCCCGCATGACCTGCCGGTGAGTATCGAAACCGGGCGAGCCCTGGTCCAGGGCATCGCCGACACGCAAGGCAACGGTCACGCCGTCGGCATCGAAGCTCAGCACATTGACGCCCTTGAAATCGCTCGCCTCGATCAGGCAGCCCGGGTCCGAGACCACGCTGGTCGTCACCTTTTCGGGTTCGCGCACGCCCTGGCCATAACGCAGCCGTCCGATCCGCTTCAGCATCTGCTGGTCGCGCACGACGCGGACCTGCGGAAAGCGGCCGAGATCCTCGACCAGCGCGATGGTCAGCGGCAAGGGCGGATAGGGCCGGCCGGCGACTGGCCCGTCCGGGCCGGCAGCGGCGCCGGCCGCCTCGTCGCCCTGGCCGAGCTCGTCGCGAGACAAGCTCATGGCCGCTCCGACATCTGAGAAGGCATTGCGCGTCCTGCCCTTCACTTCACCGAGCAGACGATCATCATTGCAACGGCCTCGCTTCCCCCGTTCGGGGGAGGCAGGCGAATCACGGGCATGCAATGCTGGCGTAGAAAGCCTCTGTCCCAAAGACCGCCGGAGCCCCTGAATTGCGCCAGACCGTGCCGACAGCCGTCAAGATTGATCCACGATCAAAACCCGGTACCGGCCAACGGACACCGCCCGAACGGGGGCCAGCATGACCATTACGCTCGCTCCCCCGGAATGCCGCCATTCCGCTGCTGCCCTTGCCGTTTTCGACGAAATCGACAGCCGTGTCGTCGATGTCTTCGCCAATATCCATGGTTGGCGCGGCTGGAAATTCATCTCCAACCGCCATGCGCCGAAACCGCAAAGCCTGGCGCTCGCCCGCGAGATCATGGATTTCATCGGCTGGTATCAGGCGCACCGTGCCGAGGCCTGCCTCACGCTGGCAAACCGCCTGGAGGCCAATGAGGCCGAGATCGTCCGGGCGCTCTGCGACGACACCGCCGATCGCCGGCCTGGCGCCGAAGATGACCATGCCTCGTTGCTCGGCCAGCCACTGACGCCGGCCTGCTTCGCGGTCGCTGCCGTCCATGGCCGGATTGCCGAGACGGACGACGGTCTCGGTCTGATCGGCGCGGATTATCTGTTCGAGCAGTTGACCGCGCTCATCACCCAGGCGGCCCAGCCGATCAGCGAGGCGCGGGATCGGCCGAATGACGGCATGAGCCTTGCGATCAAACGCGCGGCCAGCAATGCGGGACGCGCCAACCTCGCCAGGCAGTTGATCCTGGATGTCGCGACCCGCAGCCCGGAAAGCGCCAAGGCGATGCTGCGCGGCCTCGACTGCTTCCGCGTGGTCTATCCCCTGCCGGTCTGGGACGAGGCCTATGAGCGGGCGCTGCGAAGCGACCACATGCTCTGGCCGAGCCGCCGATAGGCCTAACCCGTCACGGCGCGCGCCGTCGCCATATAGATCTGGGCATACCCCTCCTTGATCGCCGAGGTGATCTGATCGAGGCGACGGTCGATATGTTTCTCCAGCACCGAGACGCAGGCCGCCTCGTCACGTGCCTTGACGGCCAGCAAAGCGGCGCGATGTTCGGCCTGGGTGTTGGAGCGGTTGAGCCGGTCCATGTCGATCCAGCGAACGAAACGGATGCGGGCGTTGACGTTGCGCAGCACGCGCAGCATCTCGGCATTGTTCGACATGGCCATCAGCCGCTCGTGAAAGGCCTCGTCCAGTTCAACGAGTTCGATCGCGCTGCGCTCGCCCGGATCTGGACCGGTGGCGTCGAGAAAGGCCAGCAGCGCGTCGATATCGCTGTCCTTGGCGCGCCGGATCGCCAGCCGCGCGGATGCCAGCTCTATGGATTTCCGCAATTCGTAGAGGTCGAAGATCTCATGGGCATCGAGCTCGCGGCAGAAGAAACCCTTGCCCGGCGTGAAGCGCAGGAAACCCTCGGTGTTCAGCCGGTTCAGCGCCTCGCGCAGCGGCGTGCGGCTGACCCCGAGGCGCTTGGCGATATCGCCCTCGTTGAGCCGCTCGCCGGGCTTGAACTCATAGCTCACCGCCATGGCCTTGAGCTGTTCATAGACCCGATCGACAACGCTGTCGGAGTTGATCTCCACGTGCTTTCCCTTGGCTGAATGCATTGCCGAACACACCTCAATATACGGGCGCGGCGAGAGCGCTGGCAATCGCGAAACCAGGCCATTCCCGGCCTATTCACGCGCCCGCGGCGGTCGATCGGTCATGATCGGGGGATTTCGAAGACCTTGCCAGGGTTCATCAGGCCCGCCGGATCGATCGCGGCCTTGAGCCTTTGCATCAGCTCGAATTCCGCGCCGGCCCGCCAATCCGCCAGCATGTCCGGCTTCAGCCGGCCAATGCCATGTTCGGCGGAGAAGCTGCCGTCGAGCGAGCGTACGACCGCATTGACCTGATCCATCAGGTCGTGGCTGCGGGCCAGGAATGCGGCGGGCGCCATGGCCTCGGGCTGGACGAAGTTCATATGGATATTGCCATCGCCCATATGGCCGAAGGGCACGGCGCGGATGCCGGGCATCAGCCGCTCGGCGGCTGCCGTCGCAAGCCGGATCAGATCCGGCACGCGCGAGACCGGCACGGAGACATCGTTCTTGACGCTCGCGCCGGCGAGCTTCTGCGATTCCGAGTGCTCCTCGCGCAGCCGCCAGAGCGCCTGGATCTGAGCCGTGCTTTCGGCGATCGCCGCATCCAGGACCTCGCCAGCCTCGAGCGCCTCGCCGAGCACGGCCTCGATCAGCGTGCGCAGGCCGGCATCGGGACGGGGCGAGGCAAGGTCGACCAGGACATAGTGATCGGCAGCTTCGGCCAGCGGCAAAGCCGTGCCCGGAATGTGCTTCAGCACCAGGCCGACGCCGGTGCCCGACATATATTCGAAAGCTTGAAGGCTCGCCTCGTCGCGATCGCGGAAACGGCGGAACAGGCCAAGTGCTGCCGCCAGATCCGGAACCGCGCAGAAGGCGACCTCCCGCGCGCGCGGACGCGCGACCAAGCGCAGCACCGCGGCGGTGATGATGCCGAGCGTGCCTTCGGCGCCAACGAAGAGCTGGCGCAGGGCGTAGCCGGTATTGTCCTTGCGCAGCCGCCGGAGGCCGTTCCAGACCTGCCCGTCCGGCAGCACCACTTCCAGGCCCAGCATCAGTTCGCGGGCATTGCCGTAGCGCACCGTCGTATTGCCGCCGGCATTGGTCGAGAGCACGCCGCCAATGGTGGCCGACCCCTCGGCGCCGAGCGACAGTGGAAACAGGCAGCCGGCCTCGGCGGCGGCGTCCTGCGCGGCCTTCAGGATGACACCGGCCTCGGCGACCATGGTCATGTCGACCGGATCGATGTCGCGGATGCGGTTCATCCGGGCAAGCGACAGCACCACCTGGCGGCCGCTCTCATCCGGCATGGCGCCGCCGACCATCGAGGTATTGCCGCCTTGCGGCACGACCGCAACCTGCCGGGATGCGAGAAGCTTCATCGCATCGGCGAGCTGTTGCGTGTCGGCCGGCCGCAGCACGCAGGGCGACTGGCCATGATAGAGGCCACGCCAGTCGGACAGGTAAGGCTCGATATCCGAGGCCGCGGTCAGGATGCCGCGCTCGCCGACCAGCGCGCGAAGATCGCTGATCAGGCTGTCTCGGATCAAGCTGTCGTCACCGCGAGAAGGCATCCCATGGTCCCAATGCGGCCGAGCGAGGAGGTCAGGCAAACGCGCGGGGGCGCAGGCCCGCGTGGAACCAGGTGATCATCGAATAGATGTCATAGACGGGAATGCCGACGGCTGCCTGGAGCGCCGCGGCATAGGGCGGCATGTTGGTGCATTCGAGCACGATGGCCCCGACATCGGGATTTTTGGCCACCAGCGCCTTGCCGGCCTCGACCACGTCCGCTTCGGCCAGCGCGATGTCCATGTCCTGCTTCTCGGCCTTGATCAGCACGCGGAAGAATTCCTTGCCGTTCTCGGTGCCGACCAGCGGCGTGTCGAGCGGCACGCCGGCCCCCTCCAGATGCGCCGGCGTCAAGGTCGAGCCCGACACTGTCACCAGGCCGACGCGTTTGCCGGGCGGAAGTGTCGCCTGCACCCACGGCACCTGCATCAGCGACGAGGTGGCGACCGGCACGCCGACGGCGGCAGCGATCTCCTTCTGGAACAGCGACAGGAAGCCGCAATTGGTGGTGATCGCCTCGGCACCGAGCCGGACCAGGTCCTTGGCGGCGTCGATGAAATCCGGCAGCAGGCCGGCCGCGCCCTTGAGCACCACCTTTTCCGGGCTGGCGCCGGAGACCACCCGGTAGAGCACCGGAAACGGCCAGGTCGTGCCATTGCCCATGTCGCCGGGAATGCGCGGGAACTTCGCCTCCAGCATCAGGATGCCGAGCGGTGCGCCATAGATGGCCTTGCCGCCGCGAGCGATGCGGGGAGCCGAAACGGCGGTCGCGGGAGGGCTGAGATGCGCGGTCATGAGCCTGGTCCTTTCAAAGGCGGCAGGAAGAGCGGTCAGAGATAGCGGGCGGGATCGAACGGGCCGACCGGGATTTCCGGTTCGCGGCCCCCGATGAGCTGGGCGACCACCCGGCCGGTTCGCGCCGAACCGACCAGGCCGACATGGCCGTGGCCGAAGGCATAGACGACGTCGCGGCTGGCGCGGGAAAAACCGATGCACGGCCGGCCGTCGGGCATGCTCGGACGGTGGCCGAGCCAGGCATGGACGCGCGCGCCGGCCACGCTGGTGGCCAATTCCTTCGGCAGTTTCGGGAACATGCTGATCAGGTGATCGCGCAGAATCTCGGCGCGCCGCCAGTTGGGTGCGGCATCGAGACCGGCGATCTCCACCTGACCTGCCGCGCGCAGGCCCTTGTTGGTCCAGTTGACCACCATCTTGGCATCGGAGGCCATGAACGAGGTCCGCGGCCCGGCCTCCGGGTTCTCGATCATGACGTGATAGCCACGCTCGGTCTCCAGCGGCAGGTTGTCGCCGATCGAGGCGGCGAGCGGCTTGGAACGGGCGCCGGCCGCCACCACGGCGGCATCGCAGGCGATCTCGCCGTCGGCGGTGACAACCGCGACCAGCTTGCCATTGGCGAGTTTCAGGCTTTCGGCCTTGGCCGCGACGAATTCGGCGCCGAGCGTTCGGGCATGCGCGGCAAGCCCGGCGACATAGGCGCCGGGATCACGGCAGCGCCCGGCCTCCTCGACCAGCACGCCGAACTGGTAGCGCGGATGCAGGTCCGGCTCGCGCTGGCGCATTTCGTCGGCCGAGAGCTCCATCCATTCGATGCCGACGCGCTTGCGGATGGTCCAGGCGAGCTTGTCGGCCTCGAAAGGCGCCCGCGAGGGATAGACATGCATGACGCCCTGGCGTTCGATCAGATCGCCGAGGCCAGCCTCGTCGGCGAGCTTCTTGTGCAGCGCCGGCGCGTCCTTCAGAAGCGCGCGCAAGGCGATGGCCGTCGCTTCGACCTTGGCCTCGGTCCAGCCCGAGCGGAGATATTGGATCAGCCAAGGCAGTGCCCACGGCAAATAGCCCCAGCGGATCGCCAGCGGCCCCAGCGGGTCCATCAGGAATTTCGGCACCTTCTTCCAGACGCCCGGTTCGGCCGGCGGGATCACCGAATGGGACGACAGCCAGCCGGCATTGCCATAGCTCGCCGCCTGGACATCACCCGGGGTTGCCGGCTCGATGATGGTGACCCGATGGCCGTCACGCAGCGCCTCGATGGCGCTGATGACGCCAATGGCGCCGGCTCCGATGATGGCGACGTGACGGCGCGGCTGCTCGCTCATGCTTGAACCTTTTCGCTGGGCACGAAATCCTTGCCGTGCGACTGGGCGCGCGGATCGAGCAGGCAGTGCAGAATGGCCGGCTTGCCCGAGGCCATGGCCCGCTCGAAGGCCGGCGCGAAATCCTCGGTCCGCTCGACCCTTTCGCCATGGCCGCCGAAGGCCCTGGCATAAAGCGCGAAGTCCGGATTCTGCAACTGGGTCGCCACCACCCGGCCGGGATAGTCGCGCTCCTGGTGCATGCGGATCGTGCCGTATTGGCCGTTGTCGATGACGATGGCGATGATGGCCGCGCCATATTGCACCGCGGTGGCGAATTCCTGGCCGTTCATCAGGAAGCAGCCGTCGCCGGCGAAAGCCACCACCGTGCGCTCGGGATGCTGGCGCTTGGCCAGCACCGCCGCCGGCACGCCATAGCCCATGGAGCCGGAGGTCGGCGCGAGCTGGGTGGCAAACGCATGGAAGCGGTGATGGCGGTGCAGCCAGCCGGCATAATTGCCGGCGCCGTTGCAGATGATCGCGTCCTTGGGCAGCCGGTCGCGCAGCCAGGCGATCACCTGGCCATATTGGAAGGCGCCCGGCAGTTCGCGCGGCGTCTCGGTCCAGTCGCGATAGTCGGCATGGGCCTTGGCCGCCTCACCGGCCCAGGCCGGCGCGCCGGCAGGCTTCAGCCCTTCGAGCGCGGCCGCAAAGCTTGCCGGCGTCGCCTGGATGGCCAGCTCCGGCTGATAGACGCGGCCGAGCTCTTCCGCGCCCGGATGAACGTGGACAAGCCTTTGCCGCGGCACCGGAACGTCGAGAACCGTGTAGGACGAGGACGGCATTTCCGACATGCGGCCGCCGATCAGCAGGATCAGGTCGGCGCCGGTGACCCGCGCTTTCAGGCGCGCATCGGGGCCGATGCCGAGATCGCCAGCATAGTTCGGGTGATCGGCCGGAAACAGCGCGGCGCGCCGGAACGAGGTCGCGACCGGCAGGTCGAAGCGCTCGGCAAAGCGCGCCATGGCCACGCAGGCTTCCGCGTCCCAGGCCGAACCGCCCAGGATGACGATCGGGCGCCTGGCCTCGGCCAGCATGGTGCCGAGGCCGGCGATGTCGGCTGGCGCCGGCCAGCTCCTGGCCGGCTCGACGCGCGGCGCGTCGGCAACCGCGGCGACCTCGGTCAGCATGTTCTCGGGCAGCGAGATCACCACCGGGCCGGGGCGGCCCTGCATCGCGATGCGGAAGGCGCGCGCCACCAGTTCCGGGATCCGGTCGGGCCGGTCGATCTCGACGACCCATTTGGCCATGGTGCCGAACACCGCCTTGTAGTCGACCTCCTGGAAGGCTTCGCGCTCGCGCATGCCGGTATCGACTTGGCCGATGAACAGGATCATCGGGGTCGAATCCTGCATGGCGATATGCACGCCGTGGCTGGCATTGGTGGCGCCGGGGCCACGGGTGACGAAGCAGATGCCGGGCCGTCCGGTGAGCTTGCCATAGGCTTCGGCCATCATGGCCGCCCCGCCTTCGGCACGGCAGACCAGCACGTCGATGGCGCTGTCATGCATCGCGTCGAGAGCGGCAAGATAGCTCTCGCCCGGTACGCAGCTGACCCGCTCGACGCCTTGCGCGACAAGCTGGTCGACGAGGATCTGGCCGCCGGTCCGGGCGTTGGTCTGGGTCTTGGTCATGACAGCACCTTGCAAGCCAGTTTCTCGCACGCCTTGGCTATGCGACCGGTGGCCTCTTCGAGGCTCGCCTCGGAGGCCGCGTAGGAAATGCGGAAATAGGGCGCGAGGCCGAAGCAGCTGCCCGGCACCACGGCGACGTCGTGCTGCTCCAGGAGATAGCGGCAGAAGGCGCTGTCGCTGTCGATCAGCGTGCCCTCGGGCGTGCGCCGGCCGATCAGCCCGGCGCAGCTGGCGAAGGTATAGAAGGCCCCCTCCGGCCGGCGGCAGGTGACGCCGTCGATCGCGTTGAGCGCGTCGACGACCAGGTCGCGGCGGCGCTGGAAGGCGGCGCAGCGCTCAGCCAGCAGGTCCTGCGGACCGGTCAGTGCCTCGACGGCGGCGGCCTGGCTGACCGATGAGGGGTTGGTCGTGCTCTGGCTCTGCACCACCGCCATGGCTCCGATCAATTCTTTCGGGCCGCCGGCATAACCGACACGCCAGCCGGTCATGGCATAGGCCTTGGAGACGCCGTTGACGGTGAGCGTGCGGTTCTTCAGGCCGGGTTCGATCTGGGCGGCCGTGACGAAGGGCAGCCCGTCATAGATCAGGTGCTCGTAGATGTCGTCGGCGATCAGCCAGACATGCGGATGGCGCTTCAGGACCTCGAGGATCGGCTGGAGCTGCGCCTGCGAATAGGCCGAGCCGGTCGGATTGGACGGCGAGTTCAGCAGGAGCCAGCGGGTGCGCGGCGTGATCGCCCGTTCGAGATCGGCGGCGTCGAGCCGGAAGCCGTTCTCCTCGCGGCAGACGACATTGACCGGCACGCCTTCGGCGATCTGCACCATGTCGGCATAGCTGGTCCAATAGGGGGCGGCCAGGATCACCTCGTCGCCGGGGTTCAGTGTCGCCATGAAGGCATTGTGGATGACCTGCTTGGCGCCGGCGCCGACGGTGATTTCGTCCGCCGCATAGGCAAGGCCGTTCTCGCGCAAGAACTTGCCTGATATCGCCGCCTTCAGCTCGGCGGTGCCGTCGAGCGTGGTATATTTGGTCTGGCCGGCACGGATGGCCTTTTCGGCCGCCGCCTTGATGTGGTCGGGCGTATCGAAATCGGGCTCGCCGGCACCCAGCACGATGACCGGCCGGCCCTCGCGTTTCAGCCGGGCGGCGACGGCGCCGATCTTCAGGATCTCAGAGACGCCAATGGCGCCGATGCGCCTGGCGGAACGAAAGCCGGTCTCCGGCGTAGCCACTGACGTCATCCTGTCCTCGTTGGTGCCCATGGGTTTGGCCAAGCTTGTCGCTGGCCGCGATCCGCTCAGCGGGCCGCGATCGCGATGATTTCGACGAGATAGCCGGGATCGGCGAGCTCGACCCGGCCGCAGGCGCGCGTCGGCGCATCGCCCGGCACGACCCAGGCATCATAGACGGCGTTCATGCCGTCGAAATCAGCCATGGTCTTCAACCAGACCTGCACGCTGAGCAGGCGCGACTTGTCGGTGCCGGCGCGCCCCAGCATGTCGTCGACCTTGGCGAGCGCCTGGCGGGTCTGGCTGGCGATATCGCCGGACTTGTCATCGGCCACCTGGCCGGCCAGGAAGACGAGGTCGCCGAACACCGAGGCGCGGCTGCGCCGGGCATTCTGGTCGATGCGGGTAATCGCGGACATTGGAATTTCCCTTTGAACTGAAGATGCGTGTCAGCGGCCGGTCGCGACGATGCGGCGGCAATGGTCGAGCGCAGCACCGATCAGGTTGTCGCTCGCCTCCGGCGTGCGGAAGGCCGAGTGCGCCGACAGCGTGACATTGGGCAGCGTGGTCAGCACGTGGCCCGCCGGCAGCGGCTCGACGGTGAAGACGTCGAGGCCGGCATGGCCGATATGACCGGAGCGCAGAGCCTCGACCATGGCCTCCTCGTCGACGACGGCGCCGCGCGCCGTGTTGATCAGGATGACGCCCGGACGGAGCCCTGCGATGCGCTCGCGCGACAGGAAGTTCTTGGTGTCGTCATTGAGCAGAAGATGCAGCGACACGACATGGCTTTCGGCGAGCAGCCGCTCGAGCGAGACGAACTCGACGTCCGGATGCGACTTGGCCGAACGGTTCCAGGCGATGACCTTCATGCCGGCGCCGGAGGCGAGCCTTGCGACTTCGGCCGCGATGCCGCCGAAGCCGATCAGGCCAAGGGTCTTGCCGGTGAGCTGCACACCGTCGGTGCGCAACCAGTTGCCGGCGCGCATTGCGCCATCCATGCGGGCAAAACCCTTGGCGGATGCCCACATTAGCGCAACGGCGCATTCGGCAACGGCCGTGTCGCCGTAACCCTTGATGATATGCACGGCGATGCCGAGCCCGGCGAGCTCTTCCGGGTTCATGTAGCTGCGCGCGCCGGTGCCAAGGAACACCACATGCTTCAGGCCCCGGCACTCGCGGGCGATCGCCGCCGGCAGGTGGGTGTGGTCGACAATGGCGATCTCGGCGCCATCGAGCACAGCGGGCAACGCTTCCGGCTTCACCTGGGGATTGCGGTTGATGATGACCTTGAGATCATCCGGCCGGACCAGCCTTTCGGTCACCGCCGCCAGGGTGTCATTCGCATCGACGAAAACAGCACGCACCGGATATCTCCTCACATCTGAACTCTCGCGCGCCCTAACGACCACTGGTCAAGAGCGCGCCATCGGCCACCGCAGGCCTGGCCCGGAGCCCGTTCCAGGCACCTCGCCTGAAGGCTGATACCGGCGGCCCTTGACCCGCGCGAAAACTGCGCCCAGAGTTGTATTCAGATTTGAATTCTGTTGGCAACCCCTCGTTTCGGATCTCTCCACTGGCCTGGCGCCTGGGATCGCCGGCCGCCTGCCCAGGAATGAGGCATGCAGAACAAATGATGCCCAATCAGCCAATTCAATAAAATACCATATTGCATTTCGACCTGAATACAGAAACAGTGCCGCAGCCTCCAAGGAGCCAAGCGCCCTGGGGCGGGATCAGCAACAGAGGGTTTCGAGATGAATCGCAGGGACGCTTTCACCGCCGTCGCGCTTGCGGGCGCAGCCATCGCCGCCACTGCCGCGCCGAACCAGGCGGCCGCCCAGGCTGCCACCTCCACGCTGGATCGGATCAAGCGATCCGGCATCCTGCGGGTCGCCGTGATCGTCGGCCAGGAGCCCTATTTCCACAAGGACCTGCCGACCGGCGTTTGGTCGGGCGCCTGCATCGACATGGCCAACGACATCGCATCCAAGCTGAGCGCCAAGGTGCAGACGGTCGAGTCGACCTGGGGCAACCAGATCCTCGACCTGCAGGGTGACAAGGTCGATCTCGCCTTCGCGGTCAACCCGACGCCCGAGCGCGCCCTGGTCATCGACTTCTCCACCCCGATCCTGGTCCACGCCTTCTCGATCATCACCAAGAAGGGCATGGCCAAGCCGCAGGCCTGGGAAGAGATCAACAAGCCCGAGGTCAAGATCGCCGTCGATATCGGTTCGACCCACGAGATGATCGCCCGCCGCTATTGCCCGAAGGCGACCATTCTCGGCTTCAAGAACCGCGACGAGGCAGTGCTGGCGGTCGCCACGGGACGCGCCGACTGCACCTGCGTGCTGGCGGTGCTGGCGATCTCGACCTTGAAGAAGAACCCCAATCTCGGCGAATTCGTCATTCCGCGGCCGCTCTTGAGCCTGCCGACCAATATGGGCATCCGGGCCGAGAGCGACCGGCGCTACAAGGACTTCCTGTCAGCCTGGGCCGATTACAACCGCTCGATGGGCCAGACCCGCGAGTGGATGATCAAGGGTTTCGCCGCGCTCGGCATGACCATCGACGACATCCCCTCCGAAGTGCAGTTCTGACGGAGCCCGGTCGATGCAATATGCGTGGGATTTCGGGGCGCTCAGGCCCTATTGGGGCCTGATCGGCCAAGGCCTTCTCGTCACCCTCATCTATACGGTGACGACGGTCGCGGCCGGTGTCGTCATTGGCCTGGTCACCGGCATCCTGCGCACCAATGCCCCGCGATGGGTGTCGATCCCGTTGCGTGGCTATATCGAGGTGTTCCGCTGCACGCCGCTGCTGGTGCAGTTGGTCTGGGTCTATTACGCGCTGCCCGTCCTGATCGGCGTCGACATGTCGGCGGCCATGGCCTGTTTCCTCACCCTGTCGCTTTATGCCGGCTCGTTCTATGCGGAAATCTTCCGCGGCGGCATCGAGGCGATCGATCGCGGCCAGTGGGAGGCCGGCCGGGCGATCGGCATGCGCCGGGGCCGGATCTTCCGGCGCATCGTGCTGCCGCAGGCGATCCAGGTGATGATCCCCTCCTTCATCAACCAGACCATCCTGCAGTTGAAGAACACCTCGCTGGTCTCGACGGTGGCGGTCGCCGACCTGCTCTATCAAGGCTCGGTCATCACCGCGGCCAGCTATCGGCCGCTGGAGGTCTATTCGCTGATCGCGCTGCTCTATTTCGTCGTGCTGTTTCCGCTCACCCTCGTCGCCGACCGGGTCGAACAACGCATGGGAGCCCATCGGTGACCGAGCTTAGTCCCACCCTGTCCGCCGAGGGCATCCACAAGGCCTTCGGCACCCATCAGGTGCTGAAGGGCGTCTCGCTCGACGTCGCACGCGGCGAAGTGGTGACGCTGATCGGCGCCAGCGGCTCCGGCAAATCGACCTTCCTGCGCTGCCTCAACCTCCTGGAACTGCCGCAGGCCGGCAAGCTCGCGGCGGGTGAGCACCGGTTCGAATTCGGCACGGGACGCAAGGCGCCCGACGATGCCCGGCTGGCACTCCTGCGCCGTGACGTCGGCATGGTGTTCCAGCACTTCAACCTGTTCCCGCATATGAACGTGCTCGCCAATGTCACGGAGGGGCCGGTGCAGGTGAAAGGCATGGCCAAGGCGGAGGCGAACGAACTCGGCCGCGACCTGCTCGACAAGGTCGGGCTCGCCGACAAGGCCGACGCCTTTCCGAGCCGGCTGTCCGGTGGCCAGAAGCAGCGCGTCGCCATTGCCCGGGCGCTGGCCATGAAACCCGACGTGATGCTGTTCGACGAGGTCACCTCGGCGCTCGACCCGGAACTGGTGTCCGAGGTGCTGGCGGTCATCCGCAACCTCGCCGCCGAGGGCATGACCATGATCCTGGTCACCCACGAAATGGCCTTCGCCGCCGACGTCTCCAATCGCGTCGGCTTCATGAACGAAGGCGTCATGGCCGAGATCGGCTCGCCCGACGACGTCATCCGCAAGCCGCGGAATCCCAGGCTCGCGACCTTCCTCGAGCGCTTCCACCAGGGTCACGGCTGAAACGAGCCGCGTCAGCATGCGATAACCTCCGAGGTAATTGGATCGGCGCCGCGAACCGCCATGATCGTCCCGTCAAGCCATTCACGGAGACGATCATGACCAACCCGAGCGAACTCGCCGACCGCTACATCGCCATGTGGAACGAAACCGACGCCTCGGCGCGCCGGAAGCTGGTCGCCGAGATCTGGGCGCCCGATGCCCATTTCGCCGATCCGGTGGCCGCCGGCCGCGGCCACGACCAGATCGACGCCGTGCTCGCCGGCGTGCAGCAGCAATTCGCCGGCTTGAGCTTCAGCCTCACCGGCAAGCCCGACGGCTTCGGCGACAATGTCAGGCTGTCCTGGCAGCTTGCCGCCGGCGACGGCCCGGCAGTGGTCAAGGGCACCGATATCGGCCGCGTTACAGCCGATGGCCGGCTCGCCTCGGTGGTCGGCTTCTTCGATCTGGTCCCGGGCTGAAATCGACCAGCCGCAAGAGCCGGAAGGGGCGCGCTTGCCGCGCCCCTTCACGGGCTTCACAGACGGGCCTGGCGGGCGGCCGCGACCATGTTTTCCAGCGCCGGGCGCACCTCGTCCCATTTGCGGGTCTTCAAGCCGCAATCGGGATTGACCCAGATCTGGCCGGGCGCCAGATGTTGCCGGGCCTTGTCGAGCAGTTCGGTCATTTCGGCCACCGCCGGGATGCGCGGCGAGTGGATGTCATAGACGCCCGGCCCGATCTCGTTCGGGTAGCGATAGCCGACAAAGGCATCGAGCAGTTCCATGCGGGAACGCGACGTCTCGATCGAGATGACGTCGGCATCCATGGCGCCGATCGCGTCGATGATGTCGTTGAATTCGGCGTAACACATATGGGTGTGGATCTGGGTCCGGTCGGCGACGCCGGCGGCCGAGAGCCTGAAACATTCGACCGCCCAGGCGAGATAGGCTTTCCATTCGCCCCGGCGCAGCGGCAGCCCCTCGCGGATCGCCGGCTCGTCGATCTGAATGATGCCGATGCCGGCCTGTTCGAGATCGACGACCTCGTCGCGGATCGCCAGCGCGATCTGCCGGCAGACCTGGTCGCGGGCAAGGTCATCACGGACGAAGGACCATTGCAGCATGGTGACCGGGCCGGTCAGCATGCCCTTCATCGGCCTGTCGGTGAGCGACTGCGCATAGGACGACCAGCCGACCGTCATCGGCCGCGGCCGCGACACATCGCCGAAAATGACCGGCGGGCGGACGTAACGCGAGCCGTAACTCTGCACCCAGCCGTGCCGGGTGAAGGCATAACCGGACAATTGCTCGCCGAAATATTGCACCATGTCGTTGCGCTCGAACTCGCCATGGACCAGCACGTCGATGCCGATGTCCTCCTGCCAGCGGATCGCCGCCTCGGTCTCCTTGCGCAGGAACGCGTCATAGGCACTGTCGCTGAGCGTGCCCTTGGCATGGGCCGAGCGGGCCTTGCGCACCTCCTCGGTCTGCGGAAACGAGCCGATGGTGGTGGTCGGGAAGGACGGCAGGCCGAAATGGTCGTGCTGCAGCTTCTGGCGCTCGGCAAAGGCGTGGGCGCGGCTCGCCATGGCCGGCGTCACCACGGCAAGCCTGGCAGCCACCGCCGGGTCGTGGATCTTGGCGGAGCTGCGCCGCCTGGCCGAAGCCTCGGCGGCAGCAGACAGGGCATCGGAGACCGATTGCCGCCCGCCGGCCAGCGCCTGCCCAAGGGTTGCAAGCTCGCCCATCTTCTGCGCGGCAAAGGCAAGCCAGCCCTTGAGGTCCGGATCGAGCCCGGTCTCCAGGTCGAGATCGACAGGCACATGCAGGAGGGAACAGGAGGCGGCGATCTCGATGTGGTCGGTGCCGCGTCTCGCCACCACCGGCTCGAGCCGGTCGAGCAAGGCCGGCAGGTCGGCGCGCCAGACATTGCGGCCGTCAATGACGCCGAGCGACAGCACCAGGCCGCGCGGCGCCTTGGCCAGCACCCGGTCGAGCTGATCGGGCGCGCGGACGAGATCGACGTGCAGGCCGGCGACCGGCATGCCGAAAGCGGTGTCGAGATTGTTGCCCAGTGCGCCGAAATAGCTTGCCAGCATGATCTTCAGATCGGGCAGCGCGCGCGCCAGGGTCTGGTAGCAATTGCGCAACGCGAGCCGCGTGGCCTCGTCGAGATCGAGCACCAGGCAGGGTTCGTCGAGCTGCACCCATTCCGCACCATTGGCGGCCAGCCGGCGCAGGATGTCGATATAGACGGGCACCAGATCCGGCAGCAGCGTCAGGGGATCGAACGAGCCGTCCTTGGCCTTGCCGAGCTTCAGATAGGTCACCGGCCCGAGCAGGACCGGGCGGGTGACGATGCCCAGCGCCTTGGCCTCCAGGAATTCGTCGAGCGGCTTGGTCGAGGCCAGCGCGAACTCCTGCCCGCGTTCGAATTCAGGCACCATGTAGTGGTAGTTGGTGTCGAACCACTTGGTCATTTCGAGCGCAGGCAAGCCATGGCCCGGAGCGCCACAGCCACAGGCCGCCGCGTGATCGGCCTCGCCGGTCGGGCCTTGGCTGCCGCGCGCCATGGCGAAATAGGTGGCAAGCGACACCTTGCCGCCGGCCCAGCCATAGATTTCCGGAATGGCGCCGACCATGACGCTGGTGTCGAGGACGTGGTCGTAGAGCGAGAAATCATTCGACGGAATGACGGTGACGCCGAGCGCCTGCTGGCGCGCCCAATGGCTCGCCCGCAGACCGGCGGCGGTCGCAAGCAATTGCGGCGCGTCGATCTTGCCGGACCAATAGCCTTCCAGAGCTGATTTCAATTCGCGCCTGGCGCCGATGCGCGGCACGCCGAGAGTGGCAACAGGCAGAGACAGAGACGACATTGGCAAACCCCGTTTGCTGGGGCGAAGGCCAAGCGGCCGCGTGCAGGCTGGCGGGACGCATGGCGGCCCGCTTTGCAAGCGACACACCGGACACCCCGCCCGTGGACGTTATCAGGTCGAGGCAGGTCTCCTGGCTCGCGGGTCAATGCTGCTGTTCGGCCTTCCCGAAGCCTTCAGGCCTCAGTGACACAGATGAACAGCGGCTCACCGCTTACAGTTGCGGGGGCAGCTCCGGCCTGGCCCGAAGGCGTACCGGATTCCCTCTTAGCCGCGAGCCCGGAGAGGCCCGCAGAACCACGACGCCGTCAGTTGGCGACGGCGGGCGACAAAAGTCAAGGAGATATAAAGACATCTTTATGTCGTCATATCTTTATGCAAAACAAGGACGCTTGGTGATGCCAAGCGCGCATTTCAAAAACCACAACCTGTTGACACTGAGGTCGACTGGGCCGCTATATATAGAGGTCGAGGTTCTCCTGAGTCGCACCGGGAGCTAAGAGGGAATCCGGGAAGATGCCGTTCGCATCGAAGCCGGAGCTGCCCCCGCAACTGTAAACGGCGAGACGCTGTCGAGACGTGTCACTGGGGCCCAGGAGGGCTTCGGGAAGGCCAGACAGCCCGACGACCCGTGAGCCAGGAGACCTGCCCCGACATCTTGAACGTCCACGGGCGGGGTGTCCTGGTGGGTCGCTTGCATCAGCGGGAGGGCGAAGGCGCCGTTCCGTTTCCGGCGGCGTCCTTTTTTGGCCCAAGCCCCCACACTGTCTGGGGTCTGCCGATGTCTCTGTTGATCGAAACCGAAACCGCGCCAAGCGCGTTGCCTCCCATCTCCCAGGCGTCCGCCAAGACGGCGAGCGAACCGGGTTACCAGGTGATCCGCCGCCATGGCGGCGTCACCCCCTTCGACCCTGCCAAGATCGCGGTGGCGCTGACCAAGGCCTTCCTGGCGGTGGAAGGCACCGGTGCGGCGGCGTCGCGGCGTGTCCACGACATTGTCGAGGTCCTGACCGGCCAGATCGTCAACGCCCTGATCCGCCGGGCCGATGCCGGCCGCACCTTCCATATCGAGGACGTCCAGGACCAGGTGGAGCTCGCGCTGATGCGCGGCGAATATCACAAGGTGGCGCGCGCCTATGTGCTCTATCGCGACGAGCGCGCCAGGGAACGTGCCCAGGTTCTCGCCGAAACAGCACCGGCGCCGGCCGCGCCAATGCTCAGCATGATCAATGCGCTGGGCGAGCGGGCGCCGCTCGACGCCGCAAGGCTCGCCCGGATCGTCAACGAGGCGGCCGCCGGCCTCGACGGCGTGGTTGCCGAAACCGTCATCGCCGAGGCCCATCGCAATCTCTATGACGGCATTTCGCTGGACGAGCTGGCGCTGGCGCCGATCCTCGCCGCGCGCACCCTGATCGAGACCGAACCGAACTACACTTTCGTCAGCGCCCGCCTGCTGCTCGACAAGCTCCGACGCGAGGCGCTGAGCTTCATTGCCGGCCGCCCCGATCAGGCGACCCAAGCCGAGATGGCGGCGCGTTACGGCGACTATTTCGCCGGCTATGTCGCGACCGGCATCAAACACGAATTGCTCGATCCGGAACTCGGCCGTTTCGACCTCGGCCGGCTCGCCGCCGCATTGAAACCCGAGCGCGACCTCGCCTTCCAATTTCTTGGCCTGCAGACGCTCTACGATCGCTATTTCCTGCATGTCTCGGGCAGCCGCTTCGAATTGCCCCAGGCCTTCTTCATGCGCGTCGCCATGGGCCTGGCCCTGCGCGAGATCGACCGCGAGGCCCGCGCCATCGAATTCTACGACCTCCTGTCGTCCTTCGACTTCATGGCCTCGACGCCAACCCTGTTCAATGCCGGCACGCTCCGGCCGCAGCTGTCATCCTGCTTCCTGACCACCGTGCCCGACGACCTCGACGGCATCTTCAAGAGCGTCAAGGACAATGCCTTGCTGGCCAAATATTCCGGCGGCCTCGGCAATGACTGGACCCGGGTGCGCGGCCTCGGCGCCCATATCAAGGGCACCAATGGCGAAAGCCAGGGTGTCGTGCCTTTCCTGAAGGTCGCCAATGATACGGCGATCGCCGTCAACCAGGGCGGAAAACGCAAGGGCGCGGTCTGCGCCTATCTCGAAACCTGGCATGTCGACATCGAGGAATTCCTCGACCTGCGCAAGAATACCGGCGACGACCGCCGCCGCACCCACGACATGAACACCGCCCATTGGGTGCCTGATCTGTTCATGCAGCGGGTCGAGCAGGACGCCGCCTGGACCCTGTTCTCACCCGACGAGACACCCGATCTGCACGACCTCTACGGCCCGGCGTTCAAGACGGCTTACGAGGCCTTTGAGGCCAAGGCCGCGCGCGGCGAGATCGAGGTGTTCCGCCAGGTCCGCGCCGGCGACCTGTGGCGGCGCATGCTGACCATGCTGTTCGAGACCGGCCATCCCTGGATCACCTTCAAGGATCCCTGCAACATCCGCTCGCCCCAGGGCCATGCCGGTGTCGTGCATTCGTCGAACCTGTGCACCGAGATCACCCTGAACACCTCGAACGACGAAGTCGCGGTGTGCAATCTCGGCTCGGTCAATCTCGCCCAGCACGTGACGGCCGACAGCCTCGACCGCGACCGGTTGAAGCGCACGGTGACGACCGCCATGCGCATGCTCGACAATGTCATCGACATCAATTTCTACACCATCCCGGAGGCACGCCGGTCCAATCTCCGGCACCGTCCGGTCGGCCTTGGCCTGATGGGCTTCCAGGATGCGCTGCAGACGCTGCGTATCGCCTATGCCTCCGAGGCGGCAGTCGCCTTCGCCGATAGCAGCATGGAGGCGCTTGCCTTCGAGGCGATCTCGGCCTCGGCCGATCTCGCCGCCGAGCGCGGCCGCTATCCGAGCTTCGAAGGTTCGCTCTGGTCGAAGGGGATCTTGCCGATCGACTCGATCGAACTTCTGGAAACCGCGCGCGGCGAGCTCGACCTCGATCGCTCGCAGCGCCTCGACTGGGCTTCGCTTCGGGCGCGCGTCACCACGGTCGGCATGCGCAATTCCAATGTCATGGCGATCGCCCCGACCGCCACCATCTCGAATATCTGCGGCGTCGCCCAGTCGATCGAGCCGGCCTACCAGAACCTCTATGTCAAATCGAACATGTCGGGTGATTTCACCGTGGTGAACGCCGCGCTCGTCAATGACCTGAAGGCGCGCGGCCTGTGGGACGCGGTGATGATCTCCGACCTGAAATATTTCGACGGCTCGCTCGGCCAGATCGACCGGGTTCCCGACGATCTGAAGGCGCTTTATGCGACCGCCTTCGAGATCGATTCGGCCTGGCTGATCGAGGCCGCGGCGCGCCGGCAGAAATGGATCGACCAGGCCCAGTCGCTCAACCTCTATATCGCCAATCCCTCGGGGCGGAAGCTCGACGCGCTCTATACGCTCGCCTGGAAGCGCGGCTTGAAGACCACCTATTACCTGCGCTCGCGCTCGGCCACCCATGTCGAGAAATCGACGCTGAAGGGCACCGACGGCAAGCTCAATGCGGTCTCCTCGGTGGTCGCGACGGCGGCGGCGCCGATCGCGATCACGGCCGGCGAAGCCTGGGGTCAGGCCTGCGTGATCGACGATCCGACCTGCGAAGCCTGCCAGTAGGCGCCAGGGCCAGCCATCCTGCCCGGGACTGCGTCCCGGGCACCTTTCTCACCCGCAGCCTCGCCGCCCGCGCGACATCGGCGCGATGGGGCTCTTTGCCTTCAGGTCTTCCCATGCTCGACTGGTCCGAACCCAAAGCCACCCCTGCCCGCCTTCCCGGCATGCCGGCGGCACCACTGCCCGCCGCCGATGCCACCGGCCTCGGTCTCATCGACCGCGGCGGCCAGCGCGTCTCCGTCGATGACAAGGCGATGATCAATGCCCGCGCCGACGTGAACCAGTTGCTGCCGCTGAAATATCGCTGGGCCTGGGAGAAATACCTTGCCGGCTGCAACAATCACTGGATGCCGACCGAAGTGTCGATGCAGGCCGACATCGCCCTGTGGAAATCAAAAGACGGCCTGACCGAGGACGAGCGGCGCGCCATCAAGCGCAACCTCGGTTTCTTCGCGGCGTCGGAAAGCCTGGTCGCCAACAATATCGTGCTGGCGATCTATCGCCACCTGACCAATCCGGAATGCCGGCAATACCTGCTGCGCCAGGCTTTCGAGGAGGCGGTCCACACCCACACCTTCCAATACATCGTGGAAAGCCTCGGCCTCGACGAGGGCGAATTGTTCAACATGTACCGGGAAGTGCCGTCGATCACCGACAAGGCCGCCTGGGCGCTGAAACACACCCAGAGCCTCGACGATCCCGATTTCAAGACCGGCACGCCGGCGGCCGACCAGGCCTTCCTGCGCGACCTCGTCGCCTTCTATGTCGTGTTCGAGGGCATGTGGTTCTACACCGGCTTCGCCCAGATCCTGTCGCTCGGCCGGCGCAACAAGATGGTCGGCATTGCCGAGCAATATCAATACATTCTGCGCGACGAGAGCATCCACCTGAACTTCGGCATCGACGTCATCAACCAGATCAAGGCGGAGAACCCGCATCTCTGGACCAAGGCCTTCCAGGACGAGCTGCGGCAAATGCTGAAGGACGGCGCCGAGATCGAGGCCGCCTATGGCCGGGACACCATGCCGCGCGGCTTCCTCGGGCTGAATGCCGGGCTCTGCGAGCACTATATGCATTTCATCGCCAACCGGCGCTGCGCCCAGCTCGGCCTCGCCCCGGTCTTCGCCGAGACCGACAACCCCTTCCCCTGGATGTCGGAAGCCATGGACCTGAAGAAGGAGAAGAACTTCTTCGAGACCCGGGTGATCGAATATCAGAACGGCGGCGCGCTGAGCTGGGAGTGAGCGGCGGTGCGGCGCCAGCCGGAAAAGCGCTGCTGAATCAACCCTCTCCCATCGGGCTACGACATTCACACATCGTGGGTTGCGAGGAGGATGCGGCTCTGATTCCTTGATCCGCAGCTAGCGGGAGGAAGCAGATGCAGGAGCATGGGCTGGGGCGGTTTGGCGACCGCCGGCTGGAAAAAGGGGGGTCTTTTTGCACCGCCGGCTGGTCGAGTGGGGTGGTCGTGGGATTCGGATTCGGCCGCTGGGCGGCAACCGGCGAGGCGAGATGCGCCTGACCCGTTTGCTGCGCAATCCGGCGGTGACGGTCGAAGAGATGGCGGCGACGGCGCAAGAGCGCACGGCGGAACGGTGTATCGGCCGGCCGGTGCTGGCGATCCAGGACACCACCAGCATCAAGTCGAGCGGCGGCGGTGGGCTTATGTTGCATGCGATGATCGCGGTGGATGCCGAGGACGGCGCCATCCTGGGGTTGGCGCATGCTCAATTCATGAGCCGCGACAAAGGCTTGCGTGGGGAGCGGAAATCCCGCCCATTGGCGGCGAAAGAGAGCCGGCGCTGGCTGGAAGGGGGCGAAGACGCGGCCAGGATCGGGGCGCTGGCTCGTAGCGTGACGGTGATCGCCGATCGCGAGGGCGATATCTTCGAGGCCTTTGCACGACGCCCGAAGGACATCGAGCTTCTGGTCAGGGCGGCCCAAGATCGCAGCCTCGGCGATGGCGGTCGGCTGTTTGCCACCGTGGATGCCTTGCCTGAGGCCGGCCGGACCCTGCTGGACCTGCCGGCCAAGCCCGGCCGCAAGGCGCGCCAGGCGCGACTGGCGGTCCGCTTCATGGCGGCGCAATTGGCACGTCCCAAGGCCGGCACACCAGGACTTGAGGCCCTGCCGGCGAGCGTCGGCATGACGCTGGTCGATATCCGCGAAGTCGATCCACCGGCGGGCGAGCCGGCGGTTCACTGGCGGCTCTTGATCTCGCGCGCGGTCCGCGACATCACCGAAGCCCTGGCGGTGGCCGAGCTCTACCGGCGTCGTTGGGCCATCGAGCAGTTGTTCCGCACCCTGAAGACCCAGGGCTACGACATCGAAGGCCTGCGCATCGCCGAGGATGTGCCCCGTCTCAAGCTGGTCATGGCAGCGCTGGTGGCCGCGGTCAGCGTCCAGCAACTCGTCCATGCTCGTGACGGCGCATCGCCTCAGACCCCGCTCAGGCCGCTCACCGATGCCTTCCAGCCGGAAGATCAGCCCTTGCTCGAGGCGCTCTCGGCCAAGCTGGAGGGCAAGACCCAGCGGCAGAAGAATCCACACCCCAAGGGCTCGCTCGCCTTTGCCGCCTGGGTTTGCGCAAGGCTCGGTGGCTGGACCGGATATTACGGCAAGCCTGGCCCGATGGTCATGCTACAGGGCTGGCTATCCTTCTACGATGCCAAGCAGGGATGGGACGCTCTCGCCCAGGCAAAAGATGTGTGAATCTAGTAGCCCAAAGGGAGAGGGTTGGTAACGTTGTGCCTTTCTCGCCGACGCGTTCCGTCGTCCCACTGTCCTCATGAACCGGGCCCCCAATCGACTTAAAAACAAACTTGCATGTTTGTTTGTGATGTGGCTCTCTCTGCCCCATCATGACCACGGTCGCGGGGGGCGGTCGGTTTTGGCGGAACGTCGCGAGAGACGATCACAGCAGGAGCGCAGCGCCGAGACCTCGACGCGTCTGCTCGAGGCTGCCATCGACCTGCTGCACGACCGCGGCATTTCGCGCATGCCGACGCCCGAGATCGCGGCTTATGCCGGCGTGTCGCGCGGCGCTTTGACCCATCATTTTTCAAGCCGCGAGGACCTGGTCACCTCGGCGATTGCCCGCATGCTCGGCCATGTCACCGAAGATCTCCACCGCTTCGCCGAGGACATCAACGCACGCGGCGGGTCGAGCGACGAGATCGTCGACTATCTCTGGAAAATCATGTCGGACCGGTTGTTCTATGTGACCATGGAATATCTGCCGGAAGCCCGGCACAATGGCGACTTCAGGGCCAGCCTCGTGCCCGTGGTGAAAGGCTTCCATTCCGGCCTCGACGCCATCTGGATGGCGCTGGCGACGAGCCGCGGCACCGATCCGGACCGCACCCGCACGGTCATGAACGCCAGCATGTGCATGATCCGCGGCATGATCGCCCAGACCGTGCTGCGCGACGACCCGGCCTATTTCGCCGAGCTCCTGGATTTCTGGAAAGAGCAGGCCAGACAGCATTTCCCCGACAAGCCGGCCAAGGTCGCCGGCCGCCGGCCAAAAGGAAAAGCCGCATGAGCGATCTTCTGTCGGTACGCGGCCTCGAGCGCGGCTTCTACGGCGTCAGCGTGTTGCAAGGCGTCGACCTGACCATCAAGGCCGGCAGCTTCACCGGCCTGATCGGACCGAATGGCGCGGGCAAATCGACCTTGTTCAATGTCGTCTCGGGCCTCTACCAGCCGGATGCGGGCGAGATCCGGCTCGGCTCGGAAGCGATCGGCGGGCTCGCGCCCGATCGCCTCGTCGCCCGCGGCCTGGTGCGCACCTTTCAGCTGGCGCGCGGCTTTCCCAAGCTCAGCGTGTTCCAGCACCTGATGCTTTACGGGCCGCGCCAGCAGGGCGAAGGCCTGGTCGCCGCCATGCTCGGCGGCAAGGCCGCGCGCCACCGCGAGGCCGAGCTTGCCGAGCGGGCGCTCGGCATCGCCAGGCGGCTGCGCCTCGACCATGTCATCGACAATCCGGTGACCGCGCTGTCCGGCGGCCAGAAGAAGCTGGTCGAGATCGGCCGGGCGCTGATGGCCGATCCCAAGCTCATCCTACTCGACGAGCCAATGGCCGGCGTCAATCCGAGCCTGACCGAGGAGATCGCCGGTCACCTGATCGCGCTCAACCGCGAGGGCATCACCATTTGCCTGATCGAGCATGACATGGGGCTGATCCGCAGGCTCTGCGATCCGATCATCGTGATGGCCGAGGGCCGGACGCTGGTCGAAGGCTCGTTCGAGACGGTCGCCGCCGATACCCGTGTCCAGGAAGCCTATCTCGGGAGGCGGCATTGAGCATTCTGTCAGTCGACCGGATCGTCGCCGGTTATGGCGCGTCCGAGGAGATCCTCAAGGGCACCTCGATGCGCGTCGAGGCGAACGAGATCGTCACCATTATCGGCCCGAACGGCGCCGGCAAATCGACCTTCCTGAAAGCGGTCGCCGGCCTCGTCGCCACCAAGGCCGGCGCGATCCGGCTCGGCGGCGACGATGTCACCTCGAGCGATGCCCAGGGCCGGGCGCGCGCCGGCATTTCCTTCGTGCCGCAGGAGCGCAATGTCTTCGGCAGCCTGACGGTTGCCGAGAACCTGGAAATATCGGGCTATCTCGATCCGAAGGGCGCGACCGCGCGGATCGCGGCGCTTTACGACCGCTATCCCATGCTCGCCGGAAAACGCCGGGCGCTCGCCCGCACCCTGTCCGGCGGCCAGCGCCAGATCCTCGCCATGGCCATGGGTCTGATGACCGATCCGAAGCTGATGCTGCTGGACGAGCCGACCGCCGGCCTGTCGCCCAAGGCGGCGGACGAATTGTTCGATGCCGTGGTGGCGCTCAACCGTGGCGGCCTGCCGATCCTGATGGTCGAGCAGCACGCGGTCGAGGCGCTGGCCATTTCAACCCGCGGCTATGTGCTCGTCTCGGGCCGCAACAGTGCCGAGGGCGCCGGTCCAAGCCTTGCCGCCGACCCGGAAATCCGCCGCCTGTTTCTCGGCGGCTGACAGATCAAGAAACCATCCAGAGGAGAACCACGATGTCACAACATGACACGACACGCCGCGACCTCATGGCCGGCGCCGCAGCCCTTGCCGGCCTGATCGCCCTGCCGAACCTGGCGCATGCCCAGGGCGCGCCGATCAAGCTCGGCTCGCTGACGCCGCTGACCGGCGCCGGCGGCCCTTATGGCCCGGTCATGGTCAAGGCGATCAAGGCCGTCGTCGACGAGGTCAATGCCGCAGGCGGCGTGCTCGGCCGCAAGGTCGAGCTGATTTCCGAAGACGACCAGACCAACCCGGAGGCCGGCGTGCGCGCCGCCCGCAAGCTGATCGACGTCGACCGGGTTTCGGCCATTCTCGGCACCTGGGCCTCCTCGGTCACGACGGCGGTCGCGCCGCTCTGCTGGGACTCCAAGACTTTCCTCGCCACCGTCTCCGGCGCCGATCCGATCACCGCCCTGCCGCACCAGGGTTACCTGGTCCGGACCCAGCCGAACACCACGCTGCAGGGCCGCAAGTTCGGCGAGTTCGCGCTCGAACAGGGCGCCAAGCGGGTGTTCTTCGTCTCGCCGCAGACGCCGTTCCAGCGCAGCCAGTTCGAGAACATCACGCTGGCCGTCAAAGCCAAGGGCGGCGACACCGGTGCGCTGATCTATGACGACAAGAAGCCGTCCTATCGCTCCGAGGTCGATGAGATCGCCCGCTTCCGGCCGGACGCCCTGGTGCTCGGCGGTTATGCGCCCGACACCACCGTGCTGCTGCGCGATCTCTACCGCGCCGGCTTCACCGCCAAGAAGATCGCCTTCGGTTATTCGGTCAACCAGAAGCTGGTCGAGAGCCTGCCGGCCGATGTGGTCGAAGGCGTCTTCACCATTTCGCCGTCCTCGGCGGAAGGCTCCAAGGCCTATGAGCGGCTCGTCAAGCTGATCGGCGTCAGCAATCCGGATCCCTACACCACCCAGGTCTATGACCAGGTCAACCTGGTGCTGATGGCGATCGCGCTCGCCGGCGACGCTTCCGGCACGGCGATCAAGGACAATATCCGCAAGGTCAGCCAGGCCCCCGGCGGCGTGAAGGTCGACAACGCGCTCGATGGCCTGAAGGCGATCGCCGCCAGGCAGCCGGTCGATTATGACGGCGCCAGCGGGCCGTGCGACTTCCTCGAGACGGGCGACATCGCCGATTGCCGCTTCCGCTACGAGCAGGTCAGGGCCGGCAAGATCAACCTGATCAAGATCGCCTGAGGCCGCCATGTCGATCCTGGCGCAGGCCATTCTCAACGGTGTGATGACCGGCACGCTCATCGCGGTGCCGGCCATCGGTTTCACCGCCATTTTCGCGGTCCTGCGCTATCCCAGCTTCGGGGTCGCCGCCTATGTCACCATTGGCGGCTTCGCCGGCTGGTTCGCCAACACCATGTGGGGCGCCGGCGTGCTGCCGGCGCTGGTCATCGCCTTCCTGGTCGCCGGCGCCGTCGGCGTCGCCGGCGAGGAGGGCGCGTTGCGCCGGCTGCGGCCGGCCGGCGCGCTGACGGTGGCGATCGCCACCATCGCGCTCAACCTGATCCTGGAAAACGTCGTCCGTTTCCTGTTCGGCAACGACCTGCGCGGTTACGACCTGCCGCTGAAACCCGACCTGCGCTTCCTCGACCTGCGCGTCGGCCCGCAGCAGATCGAGAATGTCGTGCTGGCCGGCCTGGTCATGCTCGCGGTCTTCGCCTTCCTGCGCTTCAGCCGCTTCGGCAAGGCGATGCGGGCGGTCGCCGACAATGTCGACCTGGCGCGGCTGAAGGGCATCGACCCGCAGGTGGTGGCGATCACCACGCTGTTTCTCGGCGCAGGGTTGTCCGGCGTCGGCGGCGTGCTGCTGGCGGTCGATACCTCGATCGACCCCCTGACCGGCGCGCGCATTCTGCTCTCGGTCTTCGCCGCCGCCGTGCTCGGCGGGCTCGGCTCGATCCCCGGCGCGGTGGTCGGCGCCTTCGCCGTCGGCATTGCCGAGGAATTGTCGCTGCTGGTCGTGCCGGCAACCTATCGCAGCGCGATCGGCTTTGCCGCCATCCTCGTCATGCTGACCTTCCGCCCGCGCGGCATTTTCGGCGAAAGGGCGGTCTGATGCTCTCCTACCTCCTGTTCACCCTGACCATGGGCGGCATCTATGCGCTGCTGGCACTCAGCCTCAACCTGATCTGGGGCGGCGCCGGCATGGTCAATCTCGGCCTTGCCGGCTTCTTCGCGGTCGGCGCCTATGCCTCGGCGATAGCGACCGGTGCCGGCACGCCGGTCGCCGTCGGCTTGGTCGCCGCGCTCGGCGCCGGCGTGGTCGCCGGCCTCATCGTCACCTTCGCCACCTTGAAGCTCCGGGACGACTATCTCGCCATCGTCACCCTCGGTTTTGCCGAAGTGGTGCGGCTCATCGCCTTGAACGAACGCTGGCTGACCAATGGCTCGGACGGCATGTCCGGCCTGAAGGCCCCGTTCAAGGCCGAGCTCGGCACCCAGGGCTTCAACCTGTTCTATCTGGCGCTGGTCAGCCTCGTGGTGCTCGCCGCCTGGGCGCTGCTGCGCCGGCTCGATCTCTCACCCTTCGGCCGCTCCCTGAAGGCGATCCGCGAGGACCAGGAGCTGGCAGCCTTTGCCGGCAAGCGCGTGCTGCGCTTCAAGTTCCAGGCCTTCGCCCTGTCGGCCGCGATCGCCGGGCTCGCCGGCGCGCTCTACGGCCATTACCAGACCTATATCTCGCCCGACCATTTCCAGCCGCTGATCACCATCTACATCTTCCTGGCGGTTTCGGCCGGCGGCGTCGGCCGCCCGACCGGCGCTGTCATCGGCGCCTATGCCGTGGTGGTCTTCCTGGAGGCGACCCGTTTCGTCGCCGATATCGCACCCGGCCTGCAGCCGGTGCAGATCGCCGCACTGCGCGAGATGCTGGTCGGGATTGCCCTGATCCTGGTCTTCTATGTCCGGCCGCAGGGCATCCTGCCCGAACGCATTCCGCCTGCCCCGAGGACGATATGACCGACCATTTGATGACCGACCATTTGCCCCATCTTCTGGCTGATCTCGCCGCGCCCGGCCAGCCGGACCGCCTCTACAAGGCGCTGGACCAGGCGACCGCCGAACTGGTCGGCCACAAGCTGTTCACCTTGCTTTATGCCGATGGCCAGGACGTCGCCCGGGTCTATTCGAGCAGGCCGGCCGAATATCCGGTCTCCGGCCGCAAGACCATGGGCGAGACGCCCTGGGGCAATCTGGTGCTCAAGGGCCGCCAGCCGTTTCTCGGCCGCGACCGCGAGGGCATCCGCTGGGCCTTTTTCGACCACCAGCTGATCGAGAGCATGGGTCTCGGCTCGGTGATCAATATCCCGGTCCTCTATGACGGCGAGACCATCGGCACGATGAACCTGCTCGATGTCGAGCACCATTACCGCGACGAGCATGTCGCGCCGCTCGCAAGGCTGAGCCCGCTGCTCGTTCCCGCCTTCCTCCAGGCCCGCGCCGTCGCCCGTTCCAAGACCTGACATCCAACACGCTGACCGGAGACAGTCCCGTGGCATCCACCCTCCTGACCAATGCACGCATCGTCGACGGCACCGCGCCGGAGCGCGGTGATCCCGTCCAGGTGCTGATCGAGAACGACCGCATCCGCGAAGTCGGCAAATCCATCGCGCCGGGCAAGGCCAGGGTGATCGACCTCGGCGGCCGCAGCCTGATGCCAGGCCTGATCGACGCCCATGTCCATGTCGTCGCCTGCCTCGCCGATCTCGGCCGCAACGCCATGCTGCCGGACGCCGTCACCACGGTGCGCGCCTTCAAGCTGATGGGTGAAATGCTCGGGCGCGGCTTCACCACGGTGCGCGACGTCGGCGGTGCCGATCACGGCCTGGTGGCGGCCGCCGATGACGGCTATCTGCCCGCCCCGCGGCTGGTCATCTCCGGCAAGGCGCTGAGCCAGACCGGCGGCCATTGCGACTTCCGCGGCCGCTACAACGACCGCACCGTCGAGCAGACCGGCTTCCGGCTGGGCCAGCTCGGCCGCATCTGCGACGGCGTCGACGAGGTGCGCCGGGCCGCCCGCGAGGAGATCAAGGGCGGCGCCGACTTCATCAAGATCATGGCCAATGGCGGCGTCGCCTCGCCGACCGACCCGATCCATTTCCTCGGCTTTTCGCGCGAGGAGATCATGGCGATCGTCGAGGAGGCCAACAATGCCGGCACCTATGTCTCGGCGCATCTCTATACCGACGCGGCGATCCGCCGGGCGGTCGAATGCGGCGTCCATTCGCTCGAGCATTGCAATCTGATCAAGCCGGAAACGGCCAAGCTCGCAGCCAAGGCCGGCGCGGTCGCCGTGCCGACGCTGGTCACCTATGACAAGCTGTCGAGCGAAGGCGCCAAGCTCGGCCTGCCGGCGGCTTCCGTCGCCAAGGTCGACGACGTCCGGCTGGCCGGCCTGGAATCGCTCGACATCATGCGCAAGGCCGGCCTCGCCATGGCCTATGGCTCGGACCTGCTCGGCGAGATGCATCGCCACCAGTCCGAGGAATTCGTCATTCGCGGCCAAGTCCTGCCCGCCCACGAGGTGATCGGCTCCGCCACCCATGTCGCGGCCAAGCTGCTGCGCCTGGACGGCAAGATCGGTGTGGTCGCGGCGGATGCCTATGCCGACCTGATCGTGGTCGACGGCGATCCGCTGAAGGACCTGTCGCTGCTCACCCGCCAGGGCAAGCACATGCCGCTGATCATGAAGGGCGGCGCGTTCATCAAGCGCTCCAGCCTGAACTGAGATTGAAAGATGTCAGGGCGGCGGCGCCGCCGCCCTGCGGGGTCAGGCCCTGTCGTGCCCCCGCTCCACCACCTCGCGATAGAACTCCAAGAGCAGCTCGGCCTGGCGCGACATGGCGCGCCCGGGCATGCGCAGGATCCGCGAGCGGAAGGTCAGCGGATAGGTCAGCGGCCGCACCACCAGGCGGGAACGGGCCATCGGGCTCAGCGCCGCCTCTTCGACCAGCGCCACGCCAATACCGTTCTCGACCGCCTCGACCAAGGTCGGTGAGGCGGTGATCTCGACATCAACTGGGATATTGGCTCCGCCGCGCCCGAATTCGGCACTGAGCCACCGGCCGAAAATCGTGTTCGGCCCATAGGACACGAAGGTCTCGCCGCGAAAGTCTTCGCGGCCAATGGCGGCGAGACCGCCAAAGCGATGACCCGCCGGCGCGATGCAGACGACATGGTGCTCGCCGATATCCTCCGCCTTGAGCTCCGGCGAGACGGTCATCGAGTGGACCAGCCCGAACTCGGCCCGGCCCGACACCACCGCGTCGATGATCAGCGGGTTGGCCAGGATCTCCAGCTTGACCAGGACATCCGGCTGGCGTTCGCGCAACAGCTTGATGGCCGGTACGGCGAAACGTGTCGCCTGGGTCGGAATGGCCGC
The DNA here is from genome assembly GCF_005144885.1 of Phreatobacter stygius. NCBI lineage: Bacteria > Pseudomonadati > Pseudomonadota > Alphaproteobacteria > Hyphomicrobiales > Phreatobacteraceae > Phreatobacter > Phreatobacter stygius. Next base: position 4,756,388 of record NZ_CP039690.1, on the reverse strand, counting down.
CACATGGATCGACACGCCGGTCTCGCCGCGCAACGCGGCGGCCAGCCGCTGGATCGAGTCGTAGCTGCCGAACAGCTGTTCGACCTCCCATTGCAACATCTCGGCTTCGCGCGTCGGGATCACCCGGTTGCCGTCGCGCTGAACCAGCGGCAAGCCGAGGCTGCGCTCGACCTGACGCAGCAGCTTGCTGACGGCGGGCTGGGAGACATCGAGCAAGCGTGCCGCATCGCTGACGCCGCGGGTCGAAAGGACGGCGCGCAGTGCGTCGAGCTGCGCCAGGGTGAGGCGAGGAACACTGGGCTCGTCTTCGGGTTCTGCCATGCCCAAAGGGTATTCCACTTTTCCAGATTGGATAAAATGGTATTGCCGTCGCCTTCCGATGCCGAGGCTGAGCGATCCATGGCCTGACGGCCGTTCAGGCTGCCCGTACGAGCGGCCGGTCGAGCCCCCGGCCGATGTCGAGGACGTGCTTGCTCAGGCGCTCCTGATCACCACTTTCATCGAGGTGACGTCACAGTCTCATTCCTTCCGTCGAAGGCGCGTGGTCTTGGTCGACCGCCTGAAGAAGCACCTTCAACACATCAATGAAGCCTGCCAGTTCCACATCATCGGCCCCAAGTTCGAGACTCCCGTGCGCGATCTGGTTGCGACGATCGGCCAGGCGCCGCAACAGATCGGCTTCCGTAGGTGTGACGTGTCCGTCCGCAGCCAGGACCTCCACGAGACGCCGCGGTGACTGTGCGCGCGCGAATGTTTCGGGCATCAGGCTCCGCGCCAGCGCTTCGAGTGTCGCCCAAGCTATAAGTAAAGCTGGCGCTTGCTGCCCATCTAGCACCAGCTTTTTGACCGATGCTAGGGAAGTCTCAATCGCCGCTTTGGATATCGGCAATATTGCGTCCTGAGCCTGGAATGGTCTCACGAAAAAGACGCGCAGTTCCCAATCCTCAACCTCACTAAATCGACGCTTCAGCTGCGACAGCTTCTGCGTCGAGGCCGAACTGCGCTTGTCAGAAGGCCCCTCAACAATGACTTCGATCGCGAGATTTTTCTTGGGTCCAAGAGCAATCGCGTCGGGAATGTACCCCTGCATAAACGGGGGGAGCAGTTGACGAGAAGGCTCCAGATAAATCGTATAGCCGTCCGCCTCCAGCTGCGGGATAAGTCGTTCGATCACTTGCCGGGATTGTTCGGCAACGGTCATGACAAGTCCTCGAAAGGATCGTCCGTCAGTCGCACATAGAGGAGCGGCTTGGGACGACGCAGGGCCTCTTCAAGCATCGAACTGGGGGTGGCGAAGGGAAAGATGTTCCCCGGCTCGAATTTCTGGACCACCACGCGCTCGACCTGGGAGTCATCAATATAGATATGCCGGCCCAGCGCGTCGAGGATCGGCTTCACGATGTTGTCGATGTCGCCTTCCATCGCTGCGTCCGGAAAATAGTAAAGTGTCGCTGCGACGCGGCCTTCGGTCGCCCAGTGGCCTTCCGGTAGGGCCTGCTTGCTCGCCTCCTTGACCCGCGCTTGCCATTCAATCCTTGAGGCTGCGCGCTTTGTCTGAAGTGACACAGGCGTGCCCTCAACGACGAATTCCAGAGGAAACTCGGGTTCCAATTGTATGTCTCGGCGCGAGTCGTGATGAAAACGGCGAAGAACGCCACATATGAATTCTTGGCACTACCCTATCATTCAACCATCGGTTGTCGAGAGTCCTCGTCAGCCCTTGTGTCATCAAGCCTGCGAGCATTGAAGGCCGATGGCCCAAAGCATCGCCTCAGGCTGCCCGTACGAGCGGCCGGTCGAGCCCCCGGCCGATGTCGAGCACGTGCTTGCGCAGCCAGACCGATCCTTGATCGACCTGGGCGCGGGTCGGATGGAACAGGAATTCCTCGTAGGTCCCGGGATCGACCGGCGGCGGCACGATCGCGAGCCCAAGCGGACCGGCCATCACCTCGATCAGCCGGCGCGGCACGAAACTGACGAGATCGGTGCGGGCGGCCAGATGCAGCGCCTGCAGATAGCTCGGCACGACCATGGCGATCGGCCGCGCCAGGCCTTCCTGGCCGAGCCAGCCGTCGATCGGGTCCTCGCGCTGGCCGCGCCCGACCACCGCCACGTGGCGGGCCGCCAGAAAAGCCTCCAGACGCGTGAGGCCGGCGCCAACCGGATGGTCGCGGCGCACCGCCAGGGCCTCGGTATCGGCGAACAGCCGTTGCCGGTGGAAACCGGCAAAGGCCTCGCCCGTGCAGCCGATGACCAGGTCGATGGCGCGCGCCAGTTCCGCCGTCATGGTGGCCGGGCCACGCCAGGGCGCGATATCGAGCCGGACGCCGGGGGCTTCCCGCGCGATCCGTTCGGACAGCGCCGGCAAGACCAGATCGACGACATGATCCGGCATCATCAGGAGAAAGCGGCGGGAGCTGGTGGCGGCATCAAAACTGTCGGTGACGAACAGGCCGCGCACCTGGTCGAGCGCCTCGGCGAGCGGCTGGCGCAGGGCTTCGGCGCGCGGCGTCAGTTCCATGCGCGCGCCGACCCGCACCAGCAAGGGATCACCGATGAGATCGCGCAGGCGACGGAGCGCATGGCTGGTCGCCGGTTGCGACAGGCCGATGCGCATGGCGGCGCGGCCGACACTCGCCTCGCTCAGCAAGGCGTCGAGCGCGACCAGCAGGTTGAGATCGAGCGAAGCTAAATTCATCCGGTGAAGATACATCATTCGACCTATCGATTGGAAGAATGACGACCCCGGCGCGATGATCCCTCTCGAGCAATCACCCCGCGACGCGAGAGAGCCATCATGAACCCATCCGACAACAAAGCGATCCTGAAGACCGTTTTCGACGCCCTGGCCGAGGGCAATTCCAGGCCCTTCGTCGACAGCATGGCGGAGGAGTTCCGCTGGACCATGGCCGGCGAGAGCCAATGGTCGAGGACCTATGACGGCAAGGCCGCTGTCATGGATCAGCTGTTTCCCCTGCTGCGCGCGCGGATCGAGGGCCGCACCCGAACCATCGCCCAGCGCTTCATCGCCGATGGCGACCTTGTCGTGGTCGAGGCGCGCGGCGCCAACATGGCCAAGGACGGCCGGCCCTACCGGAACCACTATTGCTTCGTCTTCCGGCTCGCCGGCGGCAAGCTGGTCGAGCTGACCGAATATATGGATACCGAGATGGCGATCACGGTATTGGGCGCTCCGCCGGCCTGACGCCGGCCGCCCGGGCTGCGCGTCGCGGCGTCCTCGGCTAGGCTCGGCGGATGACCGATCCGACCATCGACGCCGTGACAAGCGCCCTCACATCCGTTCCCGGCCTGACGGCGCTGGTGCTCGGCGGATCGCGGGCGCGCGGCACAGCCGGGCCCGGCTCCGACTATGATCTCGGCCTCTATTACGCACCGCAGGCGCCGCTTGATGTCGTGGCATTGCAGGCGGCCCTCGAACCCCTGGTCGACATTGCAGGCGAAGCTCAGGTAACCCGCCTTGGTGAATGGGGCCCCTGGATCAATGGCGGCGGCTGGCTGTCGATCGGCGGACGGAAGGTCGACCTGCTCTATCGCGACCTTGGCCGGGTCGGCGACGTGATCGCCGATTGCCGGGCTGGACGCGTGTCCATGGACTACCAGCCGGGCCACCCGCACGGCTTCTGTTCGGCGATCTGGATGGGCGAGGTCGCGCTTTGCCGGCCGCTCTTCGATCGCGGCGAGGCCGTGGCCGCGCTCAAGCAATTGACCACGCCCTATCCCGAAGCGCTGCGCCAGGCGCTGATCGCGCGGTTCCGTTGGGAGGTGCGTTTCGCCATCGAGATCGCCGCGACCGCGATCGCACGCGGTGACCAGACACATATCGCAGGCTCCGCGTATCGGGCGCTCGCCTGCGTGGCGCAGGTCCTGTTCGCCGCCAACCGGCGCTACCTGATCAACGAAAAGGGCGCGCTTGCCGAGACGGAGACCTTGCCGGTCCGCATCCATGGCGTGGTCGAAGACGCATCGGCGATCTGGTCAGCCATCGGCGCGCGGGATTTCGCGACCGCACTCGACCGGCTCCGCACGGTCGCCGCGGCGCTCGAGGCGGCGGTTGCGCGCTCCGCGCTTCAGAGCTTGTAGGCCATGCGCAGGCCACCCCAATGCTTGCCGAAAATGCGGATCGGCGCGTCGATCTCCTTCATCATCACGATGGTGCCGTTGCCCATGTCGCGGGCATAGGACTGGATCAGGAAGGGCCTGACGTTGCGCGCCGCGCTGAGGCCGGCGCGGTCGTCGAAGATGCGTTTGTTGCGGGCATTGACCGCGTTCCAGGCGGGATCGTCAGGCCTCTGCGGCTGTGAGCAGACCTTGTTGTGCACCGGCAGATAGGCGTTGCGGTCGACCGCGGCGCAAAAGGTCATGCGCTTGTCGAGGCCGAGCCAGCGTTCCTGGATCGCCGGCAGGATCGCCTCGAAAGCCCTGAGATAACGCGTGCTGTGCTGCAGCGGATTTGAACCGGCGATTTCGACATAGGCATTGTCGAAAGCATCCTCGCGGGTGAGTTTGCCCGCCTCGATCGCAGCCTCGATGGCGCTGCCGATTTCGGCGGCCGCCTGGACGGCGCGTTCGACCCGTTCGGCATCGGCGGCGCGCAATTCGATCAGCTTGCCGTCGAGTGCCGCCCTGGTCCGTTCGTCGATTTTGACGAACTGGCCGTGCAGACCGAGCGACGACTTGGCGACGACGCGCAGTTGCACCTTGCCGATGCCCGCCATGGCGCAATCATAGTGCCCGCTGTCCTTGATCCGGGAGAGGTCGGGCACCGCGAGCAGCATGCCGTCTTCCGAAAGATCGATCGTCTTGGCCTCGATCGAGATACCCTGGCCGGAGACTTTGACGCCAATATCGGCGGGCAGCCGATCGAAGCGGCGGCGGTCGCCAATCTCCGACTGGCGCAGGAAAATGGTGAAGCGCGAGCGCAGCTTCTCGGTCAGCGCCTGGGCACGCTTGCCGGCCGTGTCCGCCGCCAGTGATGTGTCCTCGGCCTCGCGGGCAGCCTCGTCAATGGCGCCGGCGCCGGACGCAACGGTCTCGACGAAGCGGGCGGTCTCGCCGGCCGAACGCGACAATGCACCAATGCTTGCGACCTGTTCTTCCACTGCATCGGCAACGGAAGCGAAGACCGGGCGGATCGCCTCGACCGCGCCGGCGATCCGCTGCACGGCTGATATCGAAGACTGGCTGTCGGCCTGCAACTGGGCGATACGCCGGGCGATCTCGTCGGTCGCTTTCTGGGTCTCCTGCGACAGCATCTTCACTTCGGTCGCGACCACGGCGAAACCCTTGCCGAGCTCGCCGGCGCGCGCCGCTTCGATCGTCGCATTGAGCGCCAGGAGATTGGTCTGGCGGGCGATCTTGGCGATCAGGCCCACCACCTGGTCGATCTCGGCCGAGGAGGCGCGCAGGCTGTCGACGCTCTGGGACGCGCTGCCGGCCGCCTCGATCGCCTGATCGGTCAGTTGGGTGGCCTGTCGCACCTGGCCGCCGATCTCGGTGGCGCTCTGGGTGAACTTCTCGGTCGCCGAGGCCAGTTCGCGCGAATTCTCCGAGGCGCCGGCGGCAAGCCCGTTCAGGGCGCCCGAGCGCTCACGGATGGCGGCGAGCGCACGCGCGGCCGCAGCCGTGCCGTCATGGACCTTGTCAGCCGAAGACGAGACGTCGCGGATGACGGCCATCAGATCGGATTCGACGAGATCGATGGTGTCGCGCACCTGGGCGATCTCGGCTTTCAGCCTGATGATTTCAACCTCGGCCGCGCTCGGCCCGGCGGCGGGAGGAGGTCCAGCCTCATGCGCATGCACGGCGTCGCTCTTGCGGCGCCCTTTGAGCAGATGGCCGAAGCCCATGGCGGTCTCCTCGAGGCCCGGCATCGCGATGCCGGGCCATTTGACCGCCGACCCTAAGAAATTGAGGTAAATGGGATCTTAATATTTCACCTTACCCAAGGGAATTTGTTCAAAAATCACCTAGCGGACAGCGGCCTGCGCCAGCAGCCGGGCAACTGTTGCCGGCAGGTCGTGGTAGTCGTCGAGGATGACATCCGGATTGAGTTCGGGCAGCGGGATGGCGGTATAGCCGCCGGAATAGGCGACCAGCGGCACCCGGGCCGCCTGGGCGGTGCGGATATCGGTCTCGGAATCGCCGATCATCACCGCCTTGGCCGGATCGCCGCCGGCATCCCGGATGGTGAAGATGAGGTGGTCGGGATGGGGTTTGCGCACCGGATAGGTGTCGAAGCCGGTGATGACCTGGAAGTGGCGGGTCAGATCCAACTCGTCGAGCAGCTTCACCGCCAGGCGATGCAGCTTGTTGGTGCACACCGCGAGCAGCATGCCTTCGGCCGCGAAGTGGTCGAGTGCCGCGACAATGCCCGGATAAGGCCGGCTGGCCGCGGCGATGCGCTTTTCGTAGGCCACGACATAGCGGCCAAAGACCTCGTCGATCTCGTCCTGGGTGCTGCCCCTGCCCTGCAGCTTCAGCGCCTTCTCGATCATCGGTTTCATGCCGTGGCCGATCAGGTTCTTGGCCTGGACGAGATCGACGGGATCGAGGCCTTCGGCCTCCAGGAGCCAGGACAGCGTGCCGATCAGATCGGGATGGGTATCGACGAGCGTGCCGTCGAGGTCGAAGACGATGGTGGGGGCGGTCATGGGGACTCGGGCTGGCGTGGTTTCGAGAGAGCAGGCCCCTCATGCCGGATCAGGCCATGACTGTCACGCTCATCGCGCCTGCCCTGCGCTGGACGGGATGCATGCGCCAGATGCCGATGCTAGAGAGCGTCCGCCCCATTCCACATGGCCCGAACTGGCTGGAGCCCCCCATGAACGCGCCGCTCAAATCCTCGCCGCTGCCGCTGAAGGATCCCTCGCTCCTCAAGTCGCAATGTTATGTCAACGGCGAATGGATCGGCTCCGGCACCGATCCGGTGATCAATCCGGCGACCGGCCAGACCATCGGCCACGTGCCGCGCTTCGGCGCAAGGGAAGCGGCCGAGGCGGTCGAACATGCCGACAAGGCGTTCAAGCTCTGGTCGAAGACGACCGCCAAGGAACGCTCGAACATCTTGCGCAGGTGGTTCGACCTGATCATCGCCAATACCGACGACCTCGGCCTGATCATGACCGCCGAGCAGGGCAAGCCGCTGTTCGAATCCAAGGGCGAGGTCGGTTATGCCGCCTCCTTCGTCGAGTTCTATGCCGAGGAAGCCCGCCGCATCTATGGCGAGATGATCCCGACCCATCGCAACGACGCGCGCATCCTGGTGCACAAGCAGCCGATCGGCGTCTGCGCCGCCATCACGCCGTGGAATTTCCCGGCCGCCATGATCACCCGCAAATGCGCCCCGGCGATCGCGGTCGGCTGCGCCACCGTGATCAAGCCCGCCCCGGAGACGCCGCTGACCGCGCTGGCGCTCGCCGAACTCGCCCACCGCGCCGGCATTCCGGCCGGCGTGTTCAACGTCATCACCGGCGACGCCGCACCGATCGGCAAGGTCTGGTGCGAGCATCCGACGGTGCGCTTCATCGGCTTCACCGGCTCGACCCCGGTCGGCAAGCTGTTGATGCAGCAGGCTGCTTCCACCGTGAAGCGGGTCGGCCTGGAGCTTGGCGGCAATGCACCCTTCATCGTCTTCGACGATGCCGATATCGACGCCGCCGTCGAGGGCGCCATGCTGTCGAAATACCGCAACATGGGTCAGACCTGCGTCTGCGCCAACCGCATCTTCGTCCAGGACGAGGTGCATGACGAGTTCGTCGCCAAGTTCACCGCCAAGGTCCGCGAGCTGAAGGTCGGCAACGGCCTCGACGCCGGCGTCACCCAGGGGCCGCTGATCAAGCCGGCGGCGGTCGACAAGGTCGAGAGCCACGTCCAGGACGCGCTGGCCAAGGGCGCCAAGCTGGAAACCGGCGGCCATCGCCATGCGCTTGGCCACACCTTCTTCGAGCCGACCGTGCTGTCGGGCATGACCTCGGACATGATCGTCACCCGCGAGGAGACCTTCGGGCCGCTCGCCCCGGTCTACAGGTTCAAGACCGAGCAGGAGGCGATCGACCTCGCCAATGCCAGCCAGTACGGCTTGGCGAGCTATTTCTACGGCCGTGACATCGGCCGCATCTTCCGCGTCGCGGAGGCGCTGGAATATGGCATGGTCGGCATCAATACCGGCCTGATCGGCGTCGACGTGGCGCCGTTCGGCGGCGTCAAGGAATCCGGTCTCGGCCGCGAGGGTTCACATCACGGCACCGAGGAATTCCTCGAGATCAAATATATGCTGCTGGCCGGCCTGGATAAGTGAGCCGGGCGAGCCGACCGGCGCCGCGCGTCAGCGCAGCGCCAAGGCCCGTGGCGTGGCGGACTTCAGTCCGCCCGCCCGGACAATGACCAGATCGAGCTCCGGTCGGCCCAGGCGGCCGACCGTTGCTTTTTCGGGCTCCCCGAGGACGTCGAACTGGCTCGCCAGCGCCGCCTGTTGCCGCGCATAGGTGCCGGCAAGCGCCACGATGATCACCTGGCGGCCGGCGAAACTGCGCTGGTCCTGGCGGAAGCCGAAACCCCGCGGGTCGGGCCCGAGCACGATCACCGGCGCGATGTCGCCAATGGCCAGGTCGACTTTGCCGCCCTCGTTCCAGGTGAGGCCGGCGACCACCGGACCGCTCGGCTGGCCGGCGCCGCGGGCGATGAGCAGCGGCCGGAGCTCGGTCCAGTTCAGCGCGTCGAGCGTCGGGTCGGCCCTGACCGGCACGCCGAAGCGGGTCAGCGCACCGGTCGCGCCGATGATGCCGAGGCCGAGCGACAGGCCGACAGCGAGCCCCGCGCACCATTTGGCCCAGGTCTCGGACGACGGCTTGGCGTCGGGGTTTTCGACAAGCCAGAGACCGAGCAACGGGAAGACGAAGAACCAGCCCGGCATCGGCCAGTGCGGCAGCGCCCAGCCCGACCAGAGCGACTGAAGCGTGAAATAGCCGATGCTCGGCAGCGCCAGCGCGATCAGGAACAGCCGGCGTGGATCCTTGATCTGGCCGAAGGCCGCGACCCCGGCATAAGCCAGCGGCACGGCAACCCAGGGCGCCAGCCAGACGAACTGACCGACCACCATTTGCGCGAAGGCCGGAAAGGTCAGGCCGTTGCCGCCGCCCCTGCCCGCCTGGAACTTCAGCGAGGCCCAGTCATGGCTCATGTTCCAGACGATGACCGGGCTGACCAGCACGGCTGCGATCAGCGCGCCGAGCCAGGGTGCCGGATGCAGCAGGTGGCGCCGGTGCGGCGTCGCCAGCATGAAGATGGCGAGCCCGAAAATGACGAAGACCGCGGAATATTTGGAAAGACCCGCAAGCCCGAAGCAGAGGCCGGCGACCACCCAGGCGCCCCAGGCCGACGGCGCCTCGCCATCTTTCGGGAAGAACAGGCGGGCCAGCGCCAGCATGCCGGCCGAGAGGCAGAACAGCAGCGGCCCGTCCGGCACAACCCAGGTGCCGGGAGATGCCAGGAAAAAGACCGAGACATTCAAGGCGAAGACGGCCCAGGCGGCAGCCCAGCCGCCGAACAGCCGCTCGGTCAGGCGGAACATCAACCAGGATGTCAGGGCAAACAGCAGCACGAAGGGCAGCCGGACCGCCCAGCTCGTGCCGAACAGCTTCATCGCCCCATGGGCGAGCCAGATGTGCAGCGGCGGATGGTCGAAATAGGACAGGGCCAGGAAACGCGCCTGGCCGAGCGTATAGCTCTCGTCGACGCCGAAGCCGAGCAGGCTCGCGAACACCACACGCAGGGCCGTGAAGGCCAGGATGACGATCAGCGCGGCGCGGGCGGGATCGGTCGAGAGGCGATCGAAGGGTTTCATGCCGCGCCGATTAAAGCGCTTTGCGGCTTCAGGGAAGCAAAACCACGCCGCTCACGCCCGGGCGCGATAGCTCGAGATCGCGTCCGAGATCGATTTGGCGCCGAACAGCACGAAGGTGACGCCGACGACGCGCGTGATGATCAGGCCGTGGCCGAGGAAGAAACGGCGGACCGGCGCGAGGCCCGCGACCGACACCAGGATCATATCGGCCATGATGAAGCCGAAGAAGGCCACCGCCATGACGGAAGGGGCCATGTCCCAGGTGAGCAGGCCGGAATAGTGACCGACCAGCACGGTGAACATGGCGACCGAGACCGGATAGGCCTTGGGATTGGTGACGCCGAACAAGAGACCTGCGGCGAGCGGATGCCTGAAGCCGATGACCGTCGTGCCCGAGGCTTCCTTGGCCATGATTGCCTTGGTGCCAAGGAAGATCAGATAGAGCCCGCAGAACAGGCCGAGCGCCTCGAACAGCATGGGCCCCAACTGGTTGACGCCGACGATCGCCGCCAGCGCCAGGGTGCCCCAGAGCACGTCACCGACCAGGTGACCGGTGACGAACCAGGCACCGGCGCCGCGCCCGTCCTTGGCCGAGAGCGCGAACAGGGCGAGGAAGGCCGGCCCGGGCGTCAGGACATAGATCATCGCAGCGGCAATGGTGGCAAAGAACAGACCAAGGGTCATGGGGGAGCCCGCAGGAGGTGAGGTTTGCATCTGACCATTGCCGGGCACCTGAGCGCAATCCTTCTGCGTCGGGAGGCAGATCCGCCACCTGAGGTGGCTTGCCCATCCCGGCATCGGCGGGCACATTGTCCCGCCCCTTGTATTTTCGGGCGATCGAGGACCGTCCTTCATGGCGATCGAAATCGAGCGCAAATTTCTGGTTGTCGGCGAGGCCTGGCGGCGCGGCGCGACGGTCAAGCCGATCGAACAGGGTTATCTGTTTTCCTCGCCCATGGTCTCGGCCCGCATTCGCCTGGTCGACGGCACCGCGACGCTGACCCTCAAGGGCGAGCGTGCCGGCCTGGCGCGCGACGAGTTCGAATATGCCATCCCGATCGCCGACGCCAGGGACCTGATGCGGCTCAGCCAACATCCGCCGATCGTCAAGCTGCGCCATGAGGTGGTCTATGCCGGCAAGCTGTGGGAGGTCGACGAATTCACCGGCCGGCATGCCGGGCTGGTCATCGCGGAAATCGAGCTCGACCATGCCGACGAAGTCTTCGAGCGCCCCTCCTGGCTTGGCCAGGAAGTGACCCACGATCGCCGCTACCGCAACTCGGCGCTGATTGCCTCGGGCATTCCGGGCGAGCAGGCGGCCTGAGCGGCGCCGGGCGGCAGGAGCGCCGCCCGGACCGGCACGTCAGTTCTGCAAGGTGATGCCGGCCTTGGTGATGATCTCGTCGAACTTCGCCATTTCGGACAGCGACTTCGCCTTGAACTCGTCCGGTGTGGAGGGTGTGGACGCCGCCCCCATTTCTTCGAAACGGCTGACCACCGACGGTTCCGAGAGCGAGTCGCGCAGCGCCTGGGTCAACCGGTCGCAGATCTCCTTTGGCGTGCCCTTGGGCGCCAGGAAGCCGTTCCAGGAGGTGATGTCGAAGCCCGGCAAGGTCTCGGCGAGCGGCGGGATCTCCGGCGCGATCTTGGCGCGCTGGGCCGAGGTCACGGCCAGTCCGCGGATCGAACCTGCCTTGTAATGCGGATAGGGCGAGGTGAAATTGTCGAACGACAGTTTCACTTCGCCATTGATCAGGGCCTGCACCAGGGCCGCCGAGGAGCGCATCGGCACATGGATCAGCTTGGTGCCGGTGAGCTGCATGAACAGTTCCGCCGACAGATGGATCGACGTGCCGATGCCCGACGAGCCGAAATTCTCCTTGCCCGGATTGGCTTTGAGATAGGCGATGAATTCAGGCAGCGTCTTGGCCGGGATCGACGGGTGAATGCACATGAAGTTCGGCTGGGCCGACGACAGGCTGAGGAATTCGAAATCCTCGATCGGTTTGAACGGCAACCGCTCGCGGTAGAGGATCGGATTGATCCCGTGGTTCGAGATCGTCGTCATGCCGATCGTGTAGCCGTCATTGGCCGAGCGGGCGAGCGCGGCGACGCCGACATTGCCGCCGGCCCCGGCGCGGTTCTCGATGATGAAGCCCTGGCCGAGCCGCTGCTGCAGGCGCTCGCCGACGATGCGGCCGATGACATCGGTCGAGCCGCCCGCCCCGAACGGCACGATCACGGTGACCGGGCGGTTCGGATAGGCCTGGGCAAAGCCCTCGCGCGCCACAAGGGGCGAAGCGATTGCGCCGGCGGCAAGCCCGAACGCGGTTCGTCTGGTGATGCGGATGGTCATGGTTCCTCCCGGGAAAGCTTGCGGCTTTTGGCCGTCGTTACCAGGAAGGTAGCACGGGTTCCGGCAGTTTCAATCGCGCCCGGCGCACCGGGGGCGGCAAACCCGTGACGGAGCCGGACACAATCAAAAGAGCCCGCGCGACGGCGGGCTCTCGCAGTCGATGAAAGCTGATCCGCGCGTCGTGCTCAGGCCTCCGACGGCAGGCTCTTCAACTGTTTCGGCAGGGCCGCGAGATCGGCCTCCAATTCGCCGAGGCGGGCGCGATGGGCAGCCTCCGCCTCGGTGCGATTGGTATAGTCGATGCCGGCGACGACGAATTTCTCGCCGCGCAGGAAGCCCGACTTCTTGATCGCCACGCCGTTCGCCTTCAAATCCTCGAGCGCCTTCTGGGCGGCGGTGATCTTGGCGTTGACCGCGGCGTTCTGCTCGAGGATCTGAGCCCGGTCGCGCCGGCGCGCCTCGCCGTCGATCCGGTCCTGCCGCGCCTTGATCCGCGCCTTGTAGTCGATGGCATCGAGCCATTCGGTGCGCTGGCAGACCACCAGGAGCGAGGCGGTGGTGTTGGCGGCCCAGCCGAGCCCGAAGGCGCCGAGCACGGCTTCCGGCTCGCGCCGGCTGCCCTGGCGCATCACCTTCTGGTGCTCGTGATAGGTCAGGCTCTTGTCGAGCGGCACAACCAGCTTGATCTCCCACTGGTCCTCGTTGAGCGAGGCGATCAACTGGTCGAGCTTTGCGGTGATGTCAGGCACGTCGACCGTTACGGCGCCGAGGCTCCACTCCTTGTCGCCTTCGGTCTTGGTCCAGGATGGGAACAGATCGACGGTGAACTGTTTTGTGGCGATCCACGGAATCATGGTGGCGGTCTCGGGGCTTGTCTGGGGGCTGGAGGCGGGAAGCGGCGCGGCGCTGACCAGGGCCGGCTCGGGCACGGCAACCGGCGCCGGCGGGGTGACCGGCATGGACGGCGGCTCGTCGATCGGGTCGGCAGGACCCGGATCGGGCTCGGAGGGCTCGTCGGGGTTCGATGGCTCGGGATCCGGCGACGGTTCGCCTGGATCCTGCAGGGCCGGCTCCTGACGCTGCGGATCGGCGACCGTGGCTCCGGCCGCTCGCGCCTGGGTGATCTCCGGGGCCTGCGGGGGCTGCACTTGTGGGGGCTGGACTTGCGGCGGCTGGACTTGCGGGCGCTGCGGCAGGGGATCGGCCAGCAAGGCGCTCAGTTCATCCAGGACCACCAGATCCTTGTCGTCCAAGGGCTCAACGCGGTCGGCGTTCTCTTGAGCCGCCCGTGGCCGCGAGCCCTTCGAGGTACCGGTTCCAGATGACGGCGTGGTCGCGTCCGAGCTCATACAGATAGTCCCATGAAAAAATCCCGGTGGAATGCAGATCGTCAAAGGACAGCCTGATCGCGTAATGGCCCACGCGATCGATGCCGATCACCTGCACGTCCTTCTTGCCCGCGACGAATTTCCGTTCCGACGGCGAATGGCCTTGGACTTCCGCCGAAGGACTCTCGACGCGCAAATATTCCGCATCCAGGGCGAAAATGTGCCCGTCCTCGAAGCTTACCGTCAGCCGGCGCTTGTCGGCGGACAGCCTGAGCTCGACCGGCCAGGCATGGCCCCGGCCCGTCGCGCTCTCGACGGCGCTGACTTCGGCCATCGCGGCGTCTCCCCGATTCCCGTTATTGCCTCTGCCTGGACAGGTAGACGTTTCGCCAGCGATCTTCAACGGCAGTGGGCGTGACGAAGCCACAAAGGTCGCCTAAATAGAAGGAGAAGTCGGTTGGTGCCCTGTGGCGCCGGCCGCGGGGTAAGCCATGTTCGACCATGCCGCATCCGTAAGGCCAACGCCGATGATCGATCCTTTCGGTCGCGGCATCGACTATCTGCGTGTCTCGGTGACGGACCGTTGTGACTTCCGCTGCGTCTATTGCATGGCGGAAAACATGACTTTCCTGCCCAAGAAGGACCTGCTGACGCTCGAAGAGCTCGATCGGTTGTGCTCGGCCTTCATCGACAAGGGCGTGAAGAAGCTGCGCCTGACCGGTGGCGAGCCGCTGGTGCGCAAGGATGTGATGACGCTGTTCCGTTCGCTGTCGCGCCACCTGGAAACCGGTGCGCTCGACGAATTGACGGTCACCACCAACGGATCGCAGCTCGCCAAATATTCAACCGAGCTCGCGGCCCTCGGTGTCAAGCGCATCAATGTCTCGCTCGATACGCTCAATCCGACGCTGTTCCGCACGATCACCCGCTGGGGCGATCTGAACGACGTGCTCGGCGGCATCGACGCGGCGCTGGCCGCCGGCATCCACGTCAAGATCAATGCGGTGGCGCTCAAGGGCGTCAACGAGGCGGAAATCGAGGACCTGATCGTCTGGGCCCACGGCAAGGGCATGGACATCTCGTTCATCGAGGTCATGCCGCTCGGCGATATCGAGCCTTCGCGCCTCGACCAGTACCTGCCGCTGTCGATGGTCCGCGCCCGCCTGATGGACCGCTGGACCCTCGCCGAGAGCGACCATCGCACCGGTGGTCCGGCCCGTTATGTCACGGTGAACGAGACCGGCGGGCGCATCGGCTTCATCACCCCGATGACCCATAATTTCTGCGAGAGCTGCAACCGGGTCCGGGTCACCTGCACCGGCACCCTGTTCATGTGCCTCGGCCAGGAGGACGCCGCCGACCTGCGTTCGCCGCTGCGCGCCTCCGAAGCCAACGACCTGATCTACGCCGCGATCGACCGGGCCATCGCGCGCAAGCCCAAGGGCCATGACTTCATCATCGACCGGCGCACCAAGCGGCCGTCGGTGACCCGCCACATGAGCATGACCGGCGGCTGAAGCGGCTGTTACATAACTGTGACCGGCGATCGCTCGCCGGCAATCGTTTGCACGGCAAAACGATGGGCAGGCTTGCGCCGCGCGGCCGGGACCGCCGCGCTTTGGCCGTAATTTGCCGGCGTATGGCGCCATCAAGACGCTGATGGTCCGACACCCCTGCGCGTGTGTTTCGCGGGGCGGACTGGCGTTGCGCAGCCAAGAATGAATCTGGCCGGAGCAACGACGCTCGTGGCCTCCCGGGTATAGGGTGACCGCGATGACCCAATCATCTCTGTCGCAGCCTAGTCCTGCTGCCGTGCAGGACGAGCTGGGGCGCATTTTGCAATCATCCTTCGTGCCCGAAGGGTCGTTGCTGGCCAAAATGCTGACCTATGTGGTCGAGCAGACGCTGGCTGGCGACGATCGCTCGATCAAGGCCTATACGATCGCGGTCGAAGCGCTTGGCCGGCCGGCCAATTTCGAGCCGGACCGCGATTCGACGGTCAGGGTCGCCGCGATGCGGCTGCGCGGCGCGCTCGACCTCTATTACAGCGGTCCCGGCGCCAGTTCGCCAACACGGATCAAGATGGTGCCCGGGTCTTATCGGCCGATCTTCGAGACGGTGGCCGTGGAGACGCAGCCGTCCGTCCCCCCGGCCTTCGCCCGGCTGGCACGCGGCCTGGTTTCGACCCGGACCCTGCTGATCGTGCTCAGCGCCATGATGACGATCAACTTTGCCATGACCATTTCGCTGATGAGCCTGCAGATGCAGGCCCAGGCCAAGGATGGCCAGCCGGAAAAATCGGTCGCCGTCTATGAGCTGATCCAGCACGACATCCAGCGCAGTTTCGGCCAGGCCCTGGACTAAACACTTGGCGCGGTACCGATCGTCGATGGCTCCTCGTCCGGCGGGCGGCTGACCTTCGCAACCCGCGCTCGACGCCGGCGCCAGACGTGATTAGCTGAGCGCCAGGGAAGAAACGACCGGAGCACAGACGTGCCCAGCTATGACGTGATTGTCGCCGGCGTCGGTGCCATGGGCTCGGCTGCCTACTGGCAGCTCGCCCGCCGGGGTCAGCGGGTGCTCGGCCTGGAGCGCTTCGACATCCCGCACGCGATGGGCTCGTCGCACGGCATCAACCGGATCATCCGGCTCGCCTATTTTGAACACCCCTCCTATGTGCCGCTGCTGCGGCGCGCCTATCAGCTCTGGCGCGAGACCGAACAGCTGTTCGGCGAACAGCTGCTCTATGTCACCGGTGGCCTCGATATCGGAGCCGCGGACGGGCGGGTGGTGACTGGCTCGCTCGCGGCTTGCGCCCAGCACGATCTCGACCATGAGCTGATCGACGCCAAGGAGCTGATGCGCCGCTTCCCCGGCTACCGCCTGGCGCCCGATCACGTCGGCAACTACCAGCCGGACGCGGGCTTCGTGATGAGCGAGCGCGCCATTGTCGCGCAGGCGACCATGGCCATGGCGGCCGGCGCCGAGATCCGGGCGCGTGAACCGATCACCGGCTGGGAGCCGACAGCCGGCGGCGGCGTCAGGGTCACGACATCGAAGGGACATTACGAGGCCGGCCGGCTGATCCTCTCCACCGGCGCCTGGATCGCCGACCATGTCCCGGCGCTCGCCAATCTCGCCGTGCCGGAACGCCAGGTGCTCGGCTGGTTCCAGCCCAGGCAGCCGGAGCATTTCAAGCTCGGCGCCTTCCCTGTCTCGGTCGTCCAGACGGCGGCCACCACCTGCTATCAGTTCCCGGTCTTCGGCGTGCCCGGCTTCAAGATCGGCCTTTACAATCACCTGAAGCAGCGCGGCCATGCCGACGCCCTGTCGCGCGAGCCCGATGCCGAGGACGAGGCCGTGTTGCGCGCCGTCGTCCGCGAGGTGTTCCCGGGCGCCGACGGCGCGACGCTGGCCTTGAGAGCCTGCATGTTCACCAATACGCCCGACGAACATTTCATCATCGACACCTTGCCGGGTCACCCTCAGGTGGTCGTTGCCTCCCCCTGTTCAGGCCACGGCTTCAAATTCGCCAGTGTCGTGGGCGAGATTCTGGCCGATCTCGCCACCAAGGGCACGACCCGCCACGATCTCGCGCTGTTTCGCCTGGGCCGCCTGGCATGACACCCCTGACGCTTGCGGCCTCCACCCCCGATGCCAACCGCCGTGGCATCGTCGCGATGCTCGGCGCCATGGCCTTCTTCGTCACCAACGATACGCTGGTGAAGATCGTCGCCGCCGATCTGCCGTCGGGCCAGCTCATCGCCATCCGCGGCGTCTTCGCCACCACGCTCGTGGTCATCTGGCTGTTCGCCGCCGGCCATCTCCGGGCCATTGGCCGCATCCTGTCGCCGCTTGTGCTCGGCCGGGCGATCAGCGAGGCAACGGTCGCCTTCCTGTTCATCACCGCGCTGAAGAGCATGCCGATCGGCGACATCACGGCGATTTCACTGATCACGCCGCTGGTGATCACTGCCCTGTCGGTGCCGCTGCTCGCCGAAAAGGTCGGCTGGCGCCGCGGCCTGGCGGTGGTGGCCGGCTTCATCGGCATGCTGTTCGTGGTCAAGCCGACCGGCGCCGGTTTCACCGCCGGCTTCGCCACGGCGCTGGCGCTCGCCAGCGTGCTGTTCTGCGCGCTCCGCGACCTGATCACCCGCTTCATCGACCCGACCATCCCGACCCTGGTGATCACGCTCTCGACCTGCCTGGCGGTCGGGCTGTTCGGCGCGGCCGCCGTCCCGTTCCAGGGCTGGGTCAGCCCGAGCTGGCAGCATATCGGTCTGCTCGCGGCCGCCTCGGTCGTGCTGGTCATCGGCAATTTCTGCATGATCCAGGCGTTCCGCGGCGTCGAGGTGTCGCTGGTCTCGCCGTTCCGCTACAGCGTGATGATCTGGGCGCTGATTTCAGGCATCGCGGTGTTCGGCGACTGGCCGGACTGGGCGAGCTGGGCCGGCATGGCGATCATCATCGCGTCCGGCCTCTATACCTTGCACCGCGAGACCACCCGCCTCAGCCGGCCGATCAGCGCCGCCGAGGCTACCGTGCGCACGCCGCCGTCCTGAACCATCGGTCTCGGCCAGACCGCCGCAATCGCGGCGCCGGCCGCCGGCCGCGCATCAGGGCGTCACGCCGCTTTGGCGGGCGGCGGCGCGGGTTTGGCCACCAGCAGCACCAGCGTGCCGACCAGAGCCGACAGCAGCGAGCCCATCAGCACGCCGATCTTGACCTCGTTCTGAAGGAGTTCCGAGGTCGGGAAAGCCAGGAGCCCGATGAACAGGCTCATGGTGAAACCGATGCCGCAAAGCAGCGAGACGCCATAGACCTGCGGCCAGGAGGCGTTTTCCGGGCAATCCGCCCAGTCGAGCTTCACCGCGATCCAGGTGGTCAGGAATACGCCGATCTGCTTGCCGAGGAACAGGCCGGCGGCAATGCCCAGCGGAACCGGAGCGACCAGCGCCGCGACATTGATGCCGGACAGCGAGACGCCGGCATTGGCGAAGCCGAAGACCGGCACGATCAGGTAGGCGACCCAGGGGTGGAGCGCATGTTCAAGAATATGCAGCGGCGAATGCGGGTCGTCGGGCCTGCCCGGCGAGGTGCGCAGGGGAATGGTCAGCGCCAGCGCGACACCCGCGAGGGTCGCATGGATCCCCGATTTCAGCAGGAAGAACCAGAGAGCCGCGCCGAGGACGAGATAGACCGGCAGTCTCTCGACCCCCATGCGGTTGAGACCGGCGAGCACCACCAGGACGGCGAGCGCGGCCGCGAACCAGGCAAGCGAGAGATCGGCTGTGTAGAAAGCGGCGATGATCGCGATCGCGCCGAGATCGTCGATGATGGCAAGCGCCGTCAGGAAGATCTTCAACGACACCGGGACCCGCGAACCGATGAGCGCCAGGACGCCCAGTGCGAAGGCAATGTCGGTGGCGGTTGGAATGGCCCAGCCGCGCAGCGTCGGGGGCGTTCCGACATTGAGCGCCAGATAGATGACAGCGGGTGCGACCATGCCGCCGGCGGCGGCGATGCCCGGCAGCACGCGCCGCGGCCAGGTCGAGAGCTGTCCGTCGACAAATTCCCGCTTGATCTCCAGGCCGACCAGGAGAAAGAACAGGGCCATCAGCCCATCATTGATCCAATGCAGCACGCTGAGCGGGCCGATATAGGTCTTCAGCACGGCGAAATAGATTGGCGCCGCGGCCGAGTTCGCCATCACCATGGCAACCGCCGCGGCCACCATCAGGACGATGCCGCCGCTGGCCTCGCTTGCGATAAAAGCGCGCAGGGCGGATATCGGGCGGTGCGGTGAAGCGCTGGATGGACGTGTCATGCGTATTTGTATCCATCCTGGTCAAGGCGCGCCAGATGTCTCGCATCAGGGCGCGGGTCCGGCATGCACAGCCTTTGATCGAGCCCGAGCACTGCTGCACTATCCTACGATTGACCTGCCGACGATGCGCCAGCAAGGTCTGGCCAATGAATATCCTTCGCCATATCACGATCCAATGTGCTGCGCTTGCCCTGCTGGCCGGGCCAGCCCTGCCTCAAGGCGACGCACTGGCCAACGTCAAACGGTGCGCGTCGATTCTCCAGGATGTGGAACGCCTACGCTGTTTCGACGCGGCGGCGCGGTCGCTGGAGGCAACCGGAACATCACCCGGTACCGGCAGCGGGACGTCCAATAGCGGGGCGTCCAGTAGCGGAACCTGGGATGTTCAGGCCGGCCGGCCGCAGCCCGACGGGACGATCCCGGTCATGGCCATCCAGCGCCCGACCGGCCAGTCCGGCGACGAGAGCATCGTGCTTCGGGTCGGCTGCGCCGATGGACGGACCGTCCTGTCGGTGTCGCGAGATCCCGTTATTGCACGCAGTGCCTCCACCCTGGTCACGCTTCACGTCAATGATCGTCTCGTGCTCAGCGATCTCTGGGTCTCGTCGACCAACTATCAATCCGCGGCCATGCCGGGCGATGTCGCCGACTTTCTGCGCTCGCTTCCCGACGCGGGACGGCTATCGGTCCGTCTCGAGGGATCACGTGGCTTTCGCTTCGAGGGAACCTTCGAACTGCAGGGCATCGATCTGGTCCGCCGCCGCGTGGCGCAGGCCTGTCGCTGGTAGGCCGGCGCCGGCGCGGTCCACAGCGGCATGGCACGGCGATGACACGGTCGCCTTCGACTTCCGTCGTAAGTCGTTCCACGCATGATGCACTGACATTTCAGCGTTTTTTCCGAAATGATGCCGCCGGTTCACGCACAACAGACGTCGTTTTCGGTGGATCTGCCTTGCAACAAACTATTGTGCAGATGACAAGCGTGGCATAGACAAGCCGCGGTGTTTCGGCACCAAGAGACTGGTACCTGCAAAAAACGCAGGACCGACAGACGGGAAGGACTTCGTGGGTGGGCTGTCGCGGGTTGAGCCGTGGCGCGCTGAGGGCGCAGCCGGGCTCCGGCTGGTCACAGAACACTCCCCAACGTTCCATGCGTGACGCGCCTCGCGGAGCGCTAGAGCCTTGGTTCACGCCGATTCGCGTGGACGACGCGCGGCCCGTTTCCTGAATGGTTCGAGGAGACTGCCTCGCATGAACGGACTTCTGGCCCTGAGCCGCGGCATCGACGCGGTGAACGAGAAGGTCGGCCGCATCGCTGACTGGTGTGTGCTGCTCGCCTGCCTGATCAGCGCCGGCAATGCGATATTCCGCTATCTCTTCAGTCTGTCATCGAACTCGCTGCTGGAGATCCAGTGGTACCTGTTCGGGGTCATCGTGCTGCTCGGCGCCTCCTACACATACAAGATGAACGAACATGTCCGGGTCGACCTGGTCTATGGCTCGCTGTCCGATCGGGGCCGGCTGTGGGTCGACACCATCGGCATCATCGTCTTCCTGCTGCCGGCCACCATCTTCCTGACCTATCTCGCCTGGCCGTTCTTCCTGATCTCCTACCGCCAGCACGAATGGTCGCAGAATGCCGGCGGGCTTCTGGTCTGGCCGATCAAGTTCGTGCTGCCGCTCGGTTTCGCATTGCTGACGGCGCAGGGCATTTCCGAACTGATCAAGCGTGTCGCCGCTCTCTCCGGCGCCATCGCGATCGACACCAAATACGAAAAACCGCTGCAGTAAGCCGCGCGACGACCACTCAGGAGTAGAGCGATGTTCTCGCACGGCATCATGCCCCCGCTCATGTTCGGCGGAATGATCTGTTTCATGCTGATCGGCTTCCCGGTCGCCTTCTCGCTGGCCGCGGTCGGCCTGTTCTTCGGCGGCATCGGCATTCTCACCGGCCATTTCGAGCCGGGCTTCCTGCAGGCCCTGCCGCTGCGCTTTCACGGCATCATCTCCAACGATCTCCTGCTGGCGATTCCGTTCTTCACCTTCATGGGTGCGATCCTGGAGCGCTGCGGCCTGGCCGAAGACCTGCTGGAGGGCACCGGCAAGCTGTTCGGCTCGCTGCCGGGGGGCCTCGCCTATGCGGTCATCGTGGTCGGCGCCATTCTCGGCGCCATCACCGGCACGGTGGCGGCCTCGGTCATCGCGATGGGCGTCATCTCGCTGCCGATCATGCAGCGCTACGGCTACGACATGAAGCTTGCCACCGGCGTGATCGCGGCCTCGGGCACGATCACCCAGCTGATCCCGCCGTCGCTGGTCCTGGTGGTGCTCGCCGACCAGCTCGGCCGCTCGGTCGGCGACATGTATCTCGGTGCCATCGGCCCGTCGATGCTGCAGGTCGGCATCTTCCTGGTCTATGTCATCGTCCTGTCGATCTTCAGGCCGAACCTGATGCCGCCGCTGCCGCCGGAAGCGCGTGGCGAGGTCGGCTGGGAACTGATCTCCAAGGTGCTGTGGGGCATGGTGCCCTCCATCGTGCTGATCTTCCTGGTGCTCGGCACCATCTTCATGGGTCTCGCGACGCCGACCGAAGCCGGCGCCATGGGCGCGGTCGGTGCGCTGGTGCTCGCCGCCCTGCATGGGCGCCTGACCTGGCCGCTGGTCGATCAGGGCATGAAATCGACCATGCGGATCACCTCCATGGTGGTGTTCATCCTGATCGGTTCGACCGTGTTCAGCCTGGTCTTCCAGGGCATGGACGGTTCGCGCTGGATCGAGCACATGCTGATCAGCCTGCCCGGCGGCCAGACCGGCTTCCTAATCTTCGTCAATATTTTCGTGTTCTTCCTGGCGTTCTTCCTCGATTTCTTCGAGATCGCCTTCATCGTGGTGCCGCTGCTGGCGCCGGTGGCCGCCAAGCTCGGCATCGATCTGATCTGGTTCGGCGTGCTGCTCTGCGTCAACATGCAGACCAGCTTCATGCACCCGCCCTTCGGCTTCGCGCTGTTCTATCTGCGCGGCATCGCGCCGCCCTCGATCAAGTCGAACGACATCTATCTCGGCGCCCTGCCCTGGGTCGTGTTGCAACTGCTGCTGGTGGCGATCGTCATCTGGTGGCCGGGATCGGTGACCTATTGGCTCGACAAGGGGCCGAAGATGGACCCGTCCAAGGTCGAAATCCGCATCGACATGCCAAATCTGCCAGGTGGCGGTGGCCTGCCGGGCTTCGAGCCGCCGCCGGGCCTCGCCCCGCCGCCGGGCCTGACGCCGCCGCCACGCAACTGAGCCGCTGAAGCCTCGGGTCGCCGATCTGACCCGACCCGTGGCTTTTCTGCCCTAGACGGAAAACAGGCCGGGCCGGTATGTTGCCCGCGGAGTTTTTCGTATGGCGTTGTCACTTTCGCATCTGTTGCGTCCGCTCGCCCTGGTGCTTGCCCTCGGGCTTGCCGCCGGTTGCGCCACCCGCGAGCGGCTGCCGGCCGTGCCGCCGGCCGAGACGCGCTCGGCAACCTTCCTCGAGCTGACGGATGCCCGTTTCTATCTCTGGGGCGACCCGACACCGCTCGCCACCGCCTGGTTCGCGGCGGAGCGCCGGCGCAACGCCCTCGGCCTGTCGGGCGGCACGATGCACCTGCTGGCGATCTCGGGCGGCGGCGACAACGGCGCCTTCGGCTCGGGCGTTCTCTATGGCTGGACCGAACGCGGCACCCGGCCCGAGTTCCGCCTGGTCACCGGCGTCTCGACCGGATCGCTGATTGCCCCCTTTGCCTTTCTCGGCAGCCGCTACGACGAACAGTTGAAGGCGGTCTACACCACGGTGATGCGTGACAATATTGCCGTCCTGCTGCCGATCGCATCGATCCTGACCGGCGATTCCGTCGCCTCCAGCGAACCCCTCGCGCGGCTGATCGCGACCTATGTCACGCCCGAAATGATCGCCGAGATCGCCAGCGAATATCGCAAGGGGCGCATGCTGCTGATCGGCACAACCGATCTCGATCTGGCCCAGCCGGTCGCCTGGAACATTGGCGCCATCGCGGCCAGCAGCCATCCCGGGCGGGTCCAGGCGATCCGCGACATCCTGCTCGCCTCCGCCTCGATCCCCGGTGCCTTCCCGCCGGTCATGATGGATGTGGTCGCCGGCGGCCGCAGGCGCCAGGAGCTGCATGTCGATGGCGGCGCCACCAATCAGGTGTTCCTCTATCCCGCCAGTGTGCCGCGCCGCGAGGCGCCGGCCCATCTGCGCTCCGGCCGCGTGGTTGCCTGGATCATCCGCAACGGCCGCACGCAGGAAGCGCCGTCGGAGACGCCGCGTGGCCTGGTGCAGATCACCGCCCGATCGATCTCGACGATGATCGCCGCCAATGGCATGGGCGACATCTATCGGATGTATCTTCTGACCAAGCGGGACAATATCGACTTCAATCTCGCCTATATTTCGAGCCGCTTCACGGTGCCCTACGACAAGCCGTTCGACCCGGCCTACATGAACGCCCTGTTCGAATTCGGCCGCAACGAAAGCCGCAACGGAGCCGCCTGGCTGAAGCGGCCACCGGGCTACGCGCCCTAAGAAAACAGCCCCTCCCCGCCCGGCGGAAAGGGGCTGATCACTTGGTCGCGAAGGCTCAGTTGGAGCGTGCGCGCATCCGGATCATGAAGCTGTCGAAGCTATATTCGGCCACTTGGAACCACAGATATTCTTCGTTGCGGAAGGCCAGGGTGTGGTCCAGCACCCGCTTGAACCAGGGGTTTTGGGCTGCCACTTCGGCATAGAGTTCATGGGCCTGCTTGTAGCAGGCCTCCATGACCTCCAGCGTGAACGGGCGGAGCTGGGTGCCCTGCGCGACCAGCCGGCGCAGCGCCGCCGGGTTCGAGGCATCGTAGCGCGCCTGCATCCAGGTGCCGGCCTGATAGGCCGCCGCCTCATAGGCTGCCTTGTAGTGTTTCGGCAGGGTTTCCCATTTGGCGATATTGGCGAAGGTCTGAACCTGTGCGCCGCCTTCCCACCAGCCGGGGTAATAATAATAGGGCGCGACCTTGGCGAAGCCGAGCTTCTCATCGTCATGCGGGCCCACCCACTCGGCGGCATCGATCGTGCCTTTTTCGAGCGCCGGATAGATGTCGCCGCCGGCAATCTGCTGCGGCACCACGCCGAGCCGGGTGAGGATCCGCCCGGCAAAGCCGCCGACGCGGAATTTCAGGCCGCGCAGATCCTCCACGGTCCGGATCTCCTTGCGGAACCAGCCACCCATCTGGGTGCCGGTATTGCCACAGGAGATCGCGGTGACGTTGTAGGACTTGTAGAATTCGTTGAGCAGGTCGGTGCCCCCGCCCTCGATGAACCAGGCATTCTGCTGGCGTGGGTTCATGCCGAACGGCAAGGCCGTGCCGAAGGTGAAGGTCGGGTCCTTGCCGACGTAATAATAGGACGCCGTGTGGCAGGCCTCGACCGTGCCGTTCGACACCGCGTCCAGCGCCTGCAGGCCCGGCACGATTTCGCCGGCGGCGAAGGGCTGGATGATGAAGCGGTTGTCGGTGATCTCGGCGAGCCGCTTGGCGAACACCTCGGAGACGCCGAACAGCGTGTCGAGCGATTTCGGAAAGCTCGAGGTCAGGCGCCAGCGGATCTCGGGCATGGATTGGGCGACGGCGGGCGAAGCGACCGCCGCGGCGACCAGGCCGGCGCCCGCGGATGTGACGAAAGTTCGGCGTTGCATGGGGTTCCCTTCCTTCCGGTTGCAAGAAAACCCGGGCCCCGGCGGGTCGTTGTCGACGCCCACGTCTTGTGCGGTTGCCCGGTCATGCGCTGAAATCGGCGGTCGACAAAAAGCCAAGCCCCGCAGGTGTCGCAAGGCTTGGTCCTGGCCCCCGGGATGTCCCGGGCAAGGCCGCCGGATGCCACTGAAGACCGGCGGAAATGCGCCGCCGGTCTCATGTCGCAAAATGGGCCGCCGGGTCAGCCGCGCGCGCGGGCCCGGACCATGAAGGTGTCGAAGGTATATTCGGCCACCTGCCACCACAGATATTGCTCGCCGCGGAAGGCGATGGTGTTATCCAGCACCTTCTTGAAGTCGGCATTGGTCGCCGCGGTCTCGACATTGACCTCGTTGGCCGCCTTCAGGCAGCCCTCGAGCACTTCGAGCGAGAATGGCCTGAGCTGGGTTCCGGCCGCCACCAGCTGGCGCAGCGCCGTCGGGTTCTGGGCGTCGTAACGCGCCTGCATCCAGTTATGGGCATGGTGCGAGGCGTTGAGCACGATCGCCTGATAGGTCTTCGGCAAGGCGTTCCACTTCGCCGTGTTGATGAAATTGTGGAGCATCGCGCCACCCTCCCACCAGCCGGGGTAATAATAATAGGGCGCCACCTTGTTGAAGCCGAGCTTCTGGTCGTCATAGGGGCCGACCCATTCGGCCGCGTCGATCGTGCCCTTTTCGAGCGCCGGATAGATATCGCCGCCGGCCACCTGTTGCGGCACCACGCCGAGCTTCTGCATGGCCCGGCCGGCAAAGCCGCCGATGCGCATCTTCAGGCCGTTCAGGTCGGCCAGCGTGCGGATCTCCTTGCGGAACCAGCCGCCCATCTGACAGCCGGTATTGCCGCAGGGAATGGCGTGGATGTTATGTTTGCCATAGAACTCGTTCATCAGTTCCATGCCGCCGTTCTGGAACTGCCAGGCGTTCTGCATGCGCGAGTTGAGCCCGAAGGGCAGCGCGGTGCCGAAGCAGAAGGTCGGGTCGATGCCGACGTAATAATAAGAGGCGGTGTGGCAGACCTCGACCGTGCCGTCGCGCACCGCCTGCATGGCCTGCAGGCCGGGCACGATTTCACCGGCCGCGAAGACCTGCACCTGGAACTTGTTGTCGGTCATGTCGGCGACCGCCTTGGCGAAGACTTCCGCCGCGCCGAAAATGGTGTCGAGCGATTTCGGAAAGCTCGAGGTCATGCGCCACTTCACCTCGGGCATCGCCTGGGCGAGCGCCGGCGCGGCGATCGCAGTGGTCGCGGCTGCCACCGAGGCAGTCTTGATGAATGTCCGGCGCTCCATGAGCGGTCTCTCCCTGAACCCAAAGTCTTGTGAAACGGTCCGTTTCCCGGACTCGTGGGCGGACGACACCACAATTCATCTCTGCATGCCAGCATTGCAGGATGGCTCTGGTGCATTTTATGCATGGCTACGTATTGCCACTTAGGCGGTCGCGGCGCAGAGCACACCGCCGCACTGGCCACTTGACCTTGCTCCGGCGGCGGGGATGGTAGGCGGCCGCAATTTCAACTGCCGCATCGGAGCTTCCTGCCATGGCGAAAGTCGCGTTCCTGGGCCTCGGTGTCATGGGCTATCCCATGGCCGGCCACCTGAAGGCCAAGGGCGGTCATGAGCTGACCGTCTACAACCGGACCTTCGCCAAGGCCGAGGCTTGGGTGAAACAGCATGGCGGGCGCGCCGCCAGGACGCCGAAGGAGGCCGCCGAGGGCCAGGACTTCGTGTTCTGCTGCGTCGGCAATGACGACGACCTGAGGCAGGTGACGATCGGCCCGGACGGCGCGCTCCAGGCGATGGGGCCAGGCACCGTCTTCATCGACAACACCACGGCTTCCGCCGATGTCGCGCGCGAATTGCAAGCCAAGGCCAAGGCGCTGGGCATCGGCTTCGTCGACGCCCCGGTCTCGGGCGGCCAGGCCGGCGCCGAGAACGGCGTGCTCACCGTCATGTGCGGCGGCGAGGTGTCCGACTATGCCAAGGCCGAGCCGGTGATCGCGGCCTATGCCCGCGCCTGCAAGCGGCTCGGCGACCCGGGCGCCGGCCAGCTGGCCAAGATGGTCAACCAGATCTGCATCGCCGGCCTCGTCCAGGGGCTTGCCGAAGGCCTGCATTTCGCCCGCAAGTCCGGCCTCGATATCGAACAGCTGGTCGAGGTGATCTCCAAGGGCGCCGCCGGGTCCTGGCAAATGGAGAACCGGCACAAGACCATCAACCAGGACAAGTTCGACTTCGGCTTCGCCGTCGACTGGATGCGCAAGGATCTCGGCATCTGCCTCGCCGAATCCCGGCGCAATGGCGCGCATCTGCCGGTCACGGCCCTGGTCGATCAATTCTATGGCGAGGTACAGACCATGGGTGGCGGTCGCTGGGACACGTCCAGCCTGTTCGCCCGGCTGGAGAAGAAATGACCTGACGCGTCATCGACGCCAGGATCAAAAGGCAAAGGGAGGGCCGCGAGGGATGACCTCGCGGCCCTTTTCTTGTCAGCGGCTCCAGCCCCGTGTGATCAGAACCGGCGCCGAACGTTGGGTGCGGCCGCGCGCGGGGGCGCCGACATGCGCGGTGCCGACATGCGCGGTGGTGCCGACATGCGCGGTGGTGCCGACATGCGCGGTGGTGCCGACATGCGTGGTGCTGACATGCGCGGCGCCACCATGCGCGGCTGGATGTTCATGCGCGGCTGCACATTCATCCGCGGCTGGACGTTCATCCGCGGCTGGATATTGGCGCGCGGCTGGAAGTTGCCGCCCGGTCGCACCGGTCGGAAGTTGCCCTGCGGCGCGACACGCGGGCCGCGGATGGTCGGGTTGATGCCCTGGTTGCGCAGGCCCGGATTGATCCGGCTTTGCATCGGTCCCGCAGGACCGCCCGGACGGCCGCGATTGAGCCCCGGATTGATCACGCCCTGGCCGCGGCCCGGTGCACCGATCTGGTTGAGCGGCTTGCCGCCACCCGGCTGAAACTGCGGGCCAGGACGCAAGCCCGGATTGTTCAGGCGAGCACCGGGCGGCAGGACCGCCCCGCCGGGCCCACCCGGCAAGGGCCGCAAGGCCGGTCCGCCGGGGCCGCCCGGCAGCGGCCGCAAGCCCGGACCACCCGGTCCAGCTGGCCGCAAACCGCCGCCCGGCATGCCCCAGCGCGGACCGCCCGTGGGCGGCCGCAGGACCACTGGCGCCAGCGGCGGCCGCACGATGCGCGGCAGGACGAAGGGTGCCGCGATGATCGCCGCGCCGGCGATCACCGGCAACACGCCCCAGGCATAAGGAGGCGGAGGCGGCAAGGCCCAGATCGGCGCCACCGGTGGTCCAAGATAGACCGGCGCGAGCACCACCGTGTCGTAGAAGACGGCCGGGGCCGGCTCCCAATAGACTGGATCATCGATCACTTCGATTACCGGCAGCGGCGGCGGGATGTCCTCATAGACCACCTCGTCGAAGGCCGGCGGCGGCGCCACCGGGGCCGACAGCCGGCTCAGACGCCAGCGCGCCTCTTCGGCATGCGGACCGCCGGGATAGCGCCTGAGATAGGTCCAATAGCCCTGAGCCGAGCCGAAGCGCACCGTCTGGCGCCAGACCAGCGCCTCGCGCTTGGCCGCCAGCAGCCGCTTGATGCGCGGCGTCAGCGCATCATTGGGATAGAGGCGCAGGAAGGCCTGATAGCCGGCAATGGTGTCCTGCTCGATCGCCAGCGCATAGGCCTCCTGGGCCGGCAGGCCGTCCATCGGCCGCTCGCCGATCGGCACGGATGGCGGCGGCGTGGCGCCGGTCGCAGCCATCTCGGCCGGCAAGGTCAGGACCGGGGCCGGCTGGGCCAGGGCCGAAACCTCCCAGGGCGTGTCGCGGCCATTGGTCTGCTGGTGCACGCGCAAACGAGCGCGCGCGATGATCTGGTCGACCGGAACGCCCGGTTCGCGCAATTGCTCGGCCAGCGCCAGGGCAAAACGGCTATAGGCGGCGTCATCGAAACTGGCGACCTGGCCCGGCGCTGCGGCGGACGCGATCAGCATGCCCGGCGCGCCGTCGAGCACGCCGAGCCCCGGCCTGACCGGCGGGCCGACATTGGCATAGGGATGGCCGCTCGACAGGTCGAACAGCACCACCTTGGCCTTGCTCGGCAGGCCAGCCAGCGCCCGCGTGATGTCCATCAGCCTGACGCCGCCGATCGGCACATCCGACTCGCGTTCGATCGCGGTGTCGGAAGGGACCAGATAGCTGTCGCTGTCATGCTGCAGGCCGAGGCCCGACAGATAGACGAAGACGATCGAGTCGGGCCCCGCCTCGCGCACCTTGGTCATGAAATTGGCGATCGCGCCGCGCAGCTCCGATTGCGGCAGGTCCGCTCCCTCGACGGTGGAGAAACCGAGATCGCGCAAGGTCTGCGCCATCAAGCCGGCATTGTTCAACGCATTCGGCAGAGGATTGGTCTGGTAGGTGCCCGAGCCGAGGACCAGCGCGACCCGGCTCTCGGCATGGGCAGGCGCTGCCACCACAACCGCGACGAACGCGGCCGCGAGCAGCCCGAAAAGGCGACGGACCATGGAGGCCTCCCTGATGATCTTGTTGCGGACAGACCGCGCCCCCGGATTCCGCGATGGCAATGTTGCGCGCGAATGCCGTGGGAATACAAGGCACATCGGGAAAAGACCCTAGAGATCAATCACAGATGCGCTGCGATCTCGGCGCGCAGCACCGGCAACAATTCCGCCTCGAACCAGGGATGGCGCTTCAGCCAGCCGGTGTTGCGCCAGGACGGATGCGGCAGGACCAGCACCGCCGGATGGTCCCCGGCGGCGCGAATGGCGTGCCAGTTCTCGACCGTGGCGGTGAGCGTCGCGGCACGCAGGTGCTTCAATCCCAGGCGATCCAGGTGATAGGCCTGGGCGGTCGCGCCGATCGCCAGCACCAGGCCGATCTGCGGCATGGCGGCGATCAGCCGGTCGTGCCATGCCGCGCGGCATTCGGGACGCGGCGGCAGGTCGCCGCCCTTGGCGTCGTAGCCTGGAAAGCAGAAACCCATGGGCACGATGGCGAGCCGCGAGCGGTCGTAGAAGGTGGCCCGGTCGACACCCATCCAGTCACGCAGGCGGTCGCCCGAGCGGTCGTCGAACGGCAGGCCCGAGACATGGACGCGCAGGCCCGGAGCCTGGCCGGCGATCAGCACGCGAGCGGTCGCCGACGACCAGGCCACCGGCCGCGGCTCATGCGGCAGCGGCCGCCCGCGCGGCGTTTCGACGCAAATCCGGCAACCGGCGATCTCGGCCATCAGGCCAGCGAGCTCGTCGCGATGATCAGGCCCCGGCCCAGGCAAGGAGCGCGATGCGGTCATGCCCTGAAGGCTATCAGTTGCGGTCGCCACGCGACAATGCGCTGGTGCGTGATGGTCAGGCCTGGGCGCTCGGCCGCGCCGAAGCGGCAGCCCGCCAGCGGGCGAGATTGGTCAGGTCCTCGGGGATCGGGACGCGCGTCGGCCTGACGAAGTCGACCGCGACCAGGGCGGTGATGTCGGCGACCGTGAAGCGGCCGGCCGCGATATGATCCTTGCCCTGCAAGTGGCGGTCCAGCACGCCCAGTTCGTCGACGATGCGCGCTCTGTTGACCTCGCCCCATTCCTTCACCTGCGGCACCTCCATCTCCACCATGGCCGGATGCAGGTGGCGGAAGGCCGAGGCGATAGTGGACAGGAGATAGAGCTCGAGCCGACGCGTCCACATCTCGATCTCGCCGATTTCCAGCGGCGTCCGGCCGAACAGATTGGGTTCTGGATGCAACGCTTCCAGATAACGGCAGATCGCCATGGACTCGCAGATCACCTTGCCGTCGTCGAGTTCGAGCGCCGGCGTGCGCTGGCGCGGGTTCACCGCCGTGTAGGCCTCGCTCTTCTGCTCGAGCTTGCCGAGGTCGATGGCGACGCTCGGAATGGCGATGGCCTTTTCAGCAAGGAACATCCGGACGCGGCGCGGATTCGGCGCCCCTGGCGTATCGTAGAATTTCATGGTCGTTTCCCGCTGCTCTTATCGTGTAACTGCACCACGCGGCCAGACGCCGGTCAAGCCGGTTCGGCCGGGCAAAGGACAGAGGCTCTTGGAAGCTTTCTCTTGGAACCTTGGCCGCGCAGTCATTCGCCAGCGCGCGTCTCCAGCTTCGATCTGAGGTCCGGGGCCTAGCGACCGCCGAACAGCGCGCGGCGCAGCGCGCCGACATTGGCCGCTTCCGGCATGGTCAGGACCGGCTCGGGCGGCAGCATGTAGCTCGGCTCGACCGGCGGGCTTTCGATCGCCGGCAAAGCTTCCATAACCCGCTCCGCCGGGAACGTGGCGATCACCTCGGTGCCTTCCCGCAAAGTCGACTTCAGCTTGAACGAGCCGCCATGCATGGTCGCAAGCCCCTGGACGATCGGCAGCCCGAGGCCGGTGCCCTGCTCGGCGCTCTTGATGGCGTTCGAGCCCTGGCCGAAATTCGACAGGACGATCGGGATCTCGTCTTCCGGAATGCCCGGGCCGGTGTCGCGGACCGAGATATATTGGCCGCCCGACGCGGTCCAGCCGACCTTCAAGGTGATCTCGCCGCCCGCCGGCGTGAATTTGATGGCGTTCGACATCAGGTTCAGCACGATCTGGCGGATCGCGCGCTCGTCGGCCCACAGCTTCGGCATGTTCGGCTCGAAGCGCTGGGCGATGGTCACGCCCTTGTTCTTGGCGCGCACCTTCAACAGGTGATGGCACTCCTCCACCACATGGGCGAGCACCAGGGCCTCCTCGTTCAGTTCATAACGTCCGGCCTCGATGCGCGAGAGATCGAGGATCTCGTTGATCAGCGACAGGAGATGCTGGCCGGAGGAATGAATATCATTGGCATATTCGGCATATTGCGGCGCCGAATGGGAGCCGAACATCTCTTCCTTCATCACCTCGGAAAAACCGAGAATGGCATTGAGCGGCGTGCGCAGCTCATGGCTCATCTGCGCAAGGAAACGCGACTTGGCGATATTGGCCATCTCGGCATTGCGCCGCGCTTCGTCGGAATTGGCCTTTGCCGTTTCCAGCTCGCCGAACAGCGCATCCTTTTCGGCGCGCGCCTCGAGCGTCGCGAGGTTCGCCTGGTAGAGCCTGGTCGAGATGATGCCGAAAAACACCAGGGCACCGCCGGCCATGGTCGCCAGCATGGCACCCTGCAGGCCGTCGACCAGCAGGAAACGGGCGATCACCATGATGCCGACCGGCAAGGTCGCGGCCAGCACGGCGCCCGGCAGGGTCGCGCCGATCATCGCCGAGACCGCCACGACGATCAGCATGCCGACCAGCAGGAAGGTATTGGCCTCCGGCACATT
Organism: Phreatobacter stygius; assembly: GCF_005144885.1. Classification (NCBI taxonomy): domain Bacteria; kingdom Pseudomonadati; phylum Pseudomonadota; class Alphaproteobacteria; order Hyphomicrobiales; family Phreatobacteraceae; genus Phreatobacter; species Phreatobacter stygius. Next base: position 4,723,928 of record NZ_CP039690.1, on the reverse strand, counting down.
GGTCTGCATGACCACGGTCAGAGCCAGGACCCAGGCCAACGCCAGAACCGTCTCGGCGAGCACGAAGCGCAGGTGCCAGCCGCGCAGATCCGCCTTGTCCGATTGGACCTTGAGGAAGCCGCGCGCCAGCATGATGATGACGCCATGGGCAATCAACACGGCCGCCGCACCGACGGCGCCGGTCAAGGGATCGGTGATCCAGCCGGCAACCCCGCCGGTGGCCAGCGCCAGCAGCACGACGGCGAGCGCCGCCGAAAGTTTGTTCTGTGCATAAAGGCGCATGAGTTCGAAATCGAACGAGCGCCGCGTGCCGGTGGTCGAGGTCAGTTTCTCGCGCGCGTCGCGAACCTGGCGAACGACACGCTTACGGCTCAGCGCGTGCTTTTGCGCACGCTCTGCCGCCCGGTCGCTCAACCGCTCCGCCGCCACCTCGACGCTCATCCGAGCGGACCTCTCCAGACGCGACACAACACTTATCGAAATGTTGCAGACGTTGATTAACGCCCGGTCGAGAGGCATGGTGAACGAAAGGTGAAAGGAGTGTCCTGGATCCACCAATGGACCGCCATGACACGCTGGAGGAGATCGCGCAGGCCGCCCGTCAACCGGGCTTTCACGACCCTTGCGCTGGCTCTCTTCGTCATCGCGGCGGGCGTCGGCGCCTATGCGCTCAGGAACGTTCCGTCCCGGCCGATCATCAGCGGCCACGCCCGCGTGATCGACGGCGACAGCCTGATGGTCGCCGGCACCGAGGTGCGCATTTACGGCGTCGACGCACCGGAACTGTTCCAGCGCTGCACCCGTGAGGGCCGCGAGGTGCTGTGCGGGCGGGAGGCGGCACGCCAGCTGATCGCGCTGATCGCCGGCCAGATCGTCACCTGCGAGCGGCGCGACATCGACCGCTTCGGTCGCACCGTCGCGCTGTGCCGGGTCGACGGCGTCGACCTCGGCCGCGCGCTGGTGGCGGGCGGCCATGCCGTCTCCTACGGTTCCTATCTGCAGGAAGAGGCCAGCGCCCGAAGCGAACGCAAGGGGGTCTGGGCCGGCCAGTTCATCCGCCCGAGGGAATGGCGCGACCGCGAGCGCGGCCGGTTTGCGCCGGGCGCCTGAATGCGCTCCACGCCTCACTGTTTTCCGTTTGGCTAACGTAGCGTTAACCACGGCAATCCAAGATCGCCGGCACGCACCGCTTTGGCTCATTGGGCAGCTCGATGGACGTTCAGCATGCCAACGACGCCTGGCTGGTCGCGGCGACGCTCTGCGCCTTCCTGGTGCTGGCCGGCCAGGTGACACTGGAAAGCGGCCTGGTGCGCGCCAAGCACAGCGTCAATGCCGCTGCCAAGGCCCTGGTCCAGGCCGGACTCAGCGTGTTGATCATCTGGGCCATCGGCGAAGGTCTGATGGCGACCGGCGATGGCCATCGCCTGATCGGCCACGGGCCGTTCCTGCCCGGCGCCGAGGCTGCCGGGCCAATTCTGCTGTTCCACATCGCGCTGGCCGCCGGCGCGGCGACCATCCTGTCCGGTCCGCTGGCCGAGCGCACGACCCTGCGCGGTTATGCCCTGGCGGTCGCGGTCTTCACCGCCGTGATCCTTCCGCCGGTCGTGCACTGGGCCTGGGCGGTCTCCGCCGACGGCGCCGGCTGGCTGAAGGCCATCGGTTTCATCGACCTGGCCGGCGGCGCGGTGATCCATGTAACCGGCGGCGCGGCCGCCCTTGCCGCCGCCTGGATGATCGGCCCGCGCAGCGGCCGGTTCGACGGGGTCCGGCGCCTGCCGGTGATCCAGAGCCAGAGTTTCCCCTTCGCGGCGCTCGGCGTCCTGCTGCTCTGGCTCGGCTGGTTCGGCATCGCCGCCGGCCAGACCATGGCGGCGGGCGTGCCGCTGGCGCCGGTGGTGCTCAACCTGGTGCTGGCCGGCGCTGCCGGCATCGCCGCCGTCTTCGTGCTGAACCAGCTTCGCCCGGCCGAGGTCACGGTCATTCACCTGGTGCACGCGGCGCTCGCCGGCGTGATCGCGGCCGGCGCCGGCGCGCAATTGTTCAGCCCGGCCGGCGCCGTCGCCATCGGAACCGCCGGGGCGCTTGCGGCGCTGGTCGGAGCGCGGCTGGTCGAGGCGCTGAAGATCGACGATGCGCTCGGCATGGCCTCGGTGCATCTGTTTGCCGGCGCGCTCGGCACGCTGGCCCTGGCCACGACCAGCGGTGAGGCGCCATTCATGCTGTTGGCCGTCCAGGCGCTCGGCGTGCTGGCCATTGCCGGCTTCGCCTCCGGCATGATGACGCTGGCGCTGGCCGGCGGCCGGATGATCCTGAAGCTCAGGGTCGATGCCGACCAGGAGCGGATCGGGCTGAACGTCGCCGAACATGGCATGACCACCGACGTCGCCTTGCTGGTCGGCCAGATGAGCGCGGTCAACCGCCATTCCAGCAGTTTCGCCTATCTCGACGCCGACGGCGATGGCGAGATCGGCCAGGTGGCGCGTGAATATAACCGCGCGGTCGACATTTTCCGCGCCCAGATCACCGGCGTGAAGACCGAATTGAGCCAGGCCGAGGCGGTGATCGACGAGACCAGTGCCGCCTTTGCCAGGCTGCAGGCGGATCTCGCGCAGCGCGACGAGAAGCTGGAGGAGGCGGCGCGCGAGGTGGCGCTGCTGACCGACCAGCTCGCCCGCTCGCTGGTCACCGTCCAGGGCCTGAAATCCCTGCGCATCGGCCTCGTCAAGCTGGTCGGCCGGACGTTCCGTGCGCCGATCGAGCGGCTGCATGCCATGGCCAAGCGGGCCGAGGCGACCCGCGAGCCGGCCGATATCGATGCGCTGATCGAGGCGGCCCGGGAGGAATCGGCAAGGCTTGCCCGCAGGCTCGCCGACGTCATCGACTATGCCGAGGTTTCGACGTTCGAGACGCCGCCGGCCACCGATCGGATGGCAGTCGAGAAACTGATCGCCGAGATCAACATGATCTACCGGCCGCGCGCCGACGCCAAGCGGCTCAAGCTGCGCGTCGTCTGGGGGCCGGAAATCAGCGGCATGGCGGCGAGCGCCACGGCACTGCGCCGGATCATGGGCGAACTGGTCGGCAATGCCATCGACCGGACCGGGAGCGGCGGACTGGTCAGCCTGTCGGCGCAGCGTGGCGGTGACGGCCAATTGATCCTGGACGTGGTCGATTCCGGCGCCGGCATCAGTCCGGGCGCCATCGCGGCCGCCCTCGATCCGCTGGCCGAGCGGATCTATGGCGCGGACGAAGAGCCGGCCGGACTAGGCCTCGCGCTGGTCAAGAAGCTGGTCGATCTCTATGGTGGAACCTTCACGATCCGCTCCAAGCCGGGCATCGGCACGCAGGTGCGGGTGATGATCCGTCCGGCCCATCTGAGCGAGCCGATCGCCAGGCCGGCGTGAAGCGGCCCTCGACCTCGCCGCTCGAATGCGGCATGGTCCGGCCCTTTCCATGCCACCCCTCGCTTAGATCGCCATGGCCAATCACCTGTTCGACCTCGTCCGCGCCAATGCGACGGACCTGACCAAAACCTTCATCGAGACCGAAGCCGGGCTGAAGCTCAGCTACGACAACCTGATGACCGGCACGGCGCGCTACGCCAATGTGCTGGTCGGGCTCGGCGTCAAGCCGGGCGATCGGGTGGCGGTGCAGGTCGAGAAATCCGCCGCTGCGATCTTCCTCTATCTCGCCTGCGTGCGCGCCGGCGCGGTGTTCCTGCCGCTCAACACCGCCTATACGCTGACCGAGATCGCGTACTTCCTCGGAGATGCCGAGCCGGCTCTGGTGGTTTGCGACCCGACGCGCCGCGACGGCATCGCCGAGGTCGCGAAAACGACCGGCGTGCCTGCTGTCGAGACGCTCGGCAAAGGCATGGACGGCAGCCTGTTCGACAAGGCGGCCACCGCCTCGGAGGCGTTCGACGACGTGGCGCGTGGGCCGGACGATCTCGCCGCCATTCTCTACACGTCAGGCACCACCGGGCGCTCCAAGGGCGCCATGCTGAGCCACGACAATCTCGCCTCCAATGCCCTGACGCTGAAGGACTACTGGCGGTTCACCGCCGACGACGTTCTGCTGCACGCCCTGCCGATCTTCCACACCCATGGCCTGTTCGTCGCCACCAACACCATCCTGGTGGCTGGCGCCAGCATGCTGTTCCTGCCGAAATTCGATGCCGACAAGGTGTTCGAACTCATGCCGCGGGCCACCACCATGATGGGCGTGCCAACCTTCTATGTCCGCCTGGTACAGGACCAGCGCCTGACCCGCGAGGCGACGCGGCACATGCGGCTGTTCATTTCCGGCTCGGCGCCGCTGCTGGCCGAAACCCACAAGCTGTTCCGCGAGAAGACCGGGGTTGCGATCCTCGAGCGCTACGGCATGACCGAAACCAATATGAACACCTCGAACCCCTATGACGGCGACCGGGTCGCCGGCACGGTCGGCTTTCCGCTGCCGGGAGTGTCGCTCAGGGTTGCCGATCCCGAGACCGGCGCGCCGATCGCCCAGGGCGAGATCGGCGTCATCGAGGTCAAGGGCCCGAACGTCTTCTCGGGCTATTGGCGCATGCCGGAAAAGACCGCGGCGGAATTCCGGGCCGACGGTTTCTTCATCACCGGCGATCTCGGCAAGATCGACGATCGCGGTTATGTCCATATCGTCGGACGTGGCAAGGACCTGGTGATTTCGGGCGGCTACAACGTCTATCCGAAAGAGGTCGAGACCGAGATCGACGGCATGCCGGGCGTGGTCGAGAGTGCGGTGATCGGCGTGCCGCATCCCGATTTCGGCGAGGGCGTCACGGCAATCGTGGTGGGTGAGAAGGGTGCGACGCTCGACGAGGCCACGATCATCAAGTCGCTGGAACAGCGGCTCGCGCGCTACAAGCTGCCGAAACGGGTCATCGTGGTCGACGACCTGCCGCGCAACACCATGGGCAAGGTGCAGAAAAACCTGCTGCGCGACGCCTATAAGGGCCTCTACGGCGGCTGAGGCTGCGACGATCCCTAACTGCACAGCGCGTGATGGCCGTGCCCGTCACGCCGTCTCGCGCGGGATGGCTCACATCCCGGCGTAGCGCGCCAGCACCCGGTCGACGAATTCCCCCGCCGCGCCGAGATAGCGCGCGGGATCGAGCAGGCCGGCAAGTTCGTCGCGCGACGCTGCCCCGGCAATCACGCTGTCCTCGGCCAGGACATCGAGCAGCCCCCTGCCCTCGGCCACGGCCTTGCGACAGGCGGCCTCGATCAGGTCATGGGCGGCAAGCCGGCCGAGCGCCGGCGCCAGCGCCATCTGCACCGCCTCGGCCATCAGCAACCCATCGGTCAGGCCAAGATTGGCGCGCATGCGCTCGGGCCTGACCTCCAGGCCTTCCAGGAGTTCGGCTGCGCGATGCAGCGCGCCGCCGGCGAGGCGCGCGAGTTCCGGCAGCGCCAGCCATTCCGCCTGCCAGCCGCCGGTGAAGCGCTCATGCTCGCCGGCTCCGCCCGCGGCCACCGCCGCCAGCAGTTGCGGCGCCAGATTGGCCGCCCCCAGAATGGTCGCCGACAGCATGGGATTGCGCTTGTGCGGCATGGTGGAAGAACCGCCGCGCCCGGGCGCCGCCGGTTCCATGACCTCGCCGACCTCGGTCTGCATCAACAGCGCCACGTCGCGGGCCAGCTTGCCGCAGGTGACCGCGATACCGGCGAACAAGGCCGCCGCCTCCAGGATGCGGTCGCGATGGCCGTGCCAGGGCGTGTCGGCAAAGGCCAGGCCCAGGGCCGTGGCCAGCCGGTCGGCAACCTCCGGTCCCTTGTCGCCGAGCGAGGCCAGCGTGCCGGCGGCACCGCCGAGCTGCAGCACCAGAACGCGCGGGCGCGCCTCGCCCAAACGCTCCCGGTGACGCATCAGCGCGTCCAGCACCCCGGCCATCTTCAGGCCGAAGGTGATCGGCAGGGCCTGCTGCAGCCAGGTCCGCCCGGCCATCGGCGTGTCGCGGTAGATCCGGGCGAGCCGGGCGGCCGCCTTGGCGGCGCGGGCAAGATCGGCGTCCAGCACATCGAAGGCGGCTTTGAGCTGGAGCACCAGCCCGCTATCCATGACATCCTGGCTGGTCGCACCGTAATGGACCCATTTGGCCGCTTCGGCATCGGCGGCCGCAACCTTGGCTGTCAGCATCTTGACCAGCGGAATGGCGGTATTGCCGGCGACCCCGGCGGCAGCAGCCAAGGCCGCCGGGTCGATCGGCCCTCCGGCGCAGGCCTTGGCGATCGACGTCACCGCCGCCTTGGGAATGACGCCGGCCTCAGCCTCGACGGCGGCCAGCGCCGCCTCGAAACGGAGCATCGCGGCGATCGTTTCGCGATCGGAGAATACAGCCTCCATGGCGGTGGAACCGAACAGGGGCGCGAGCAGCGGCGACGGCATGAGACACCCAAGGTTCGGGACACCGGGGACCAGCGATTTCGCCCGACCCTTAGCAGAGCCGGACCGCCCGCTCCAGACGGACCGGAGCTGGCGCCGGGCATCGCTCGTCCCCACATGGGAGGATGACCCTGTCGGCTGAGGAGACCACCCATGGATTCCGTGGCGAAAAAGGCGCTGGACCTGCAGACCGAAGGAACCCGTGAGTTCGAACGGGCGATTGCCGGCCCGGGGCCGGTCATGCCGCGCAGACAAGCCGATCCGATCGAAGATGCCGACCTGAGCCTGGCGCTCGAGAATACCTTCCCGGCGAGCGACCCGATCGCCGCGACCTCGGCCGAGACGATCAGCGGCGCGCCTCCAGGCCACCCGCCACCGGAGCGTTGATCTCGACCGGCAGCCGACCGCAACGCTTGACACCCCGCGCCCGCTGACGCACTTGAGGCCGGTCAGCCGGCCGGACGGCCGCCGCCGCATCACCCGAAAGGGCGCGGGGGAGGAAAGTCCGGGCTCCACGGAAACACGGTGCCGGATAACGTCCGGCGGGGGCGACCCCAGGGAAAGTGCCACAGAGAACAGACCGCCGGAGCATGCTCCGGCAAGGGTGAAACGGTGGGGTAAGAGCCCACCGCGCGACCGGCAACGGAAGCGGCACGGCAAACCCCACCGGGAGCAAAACCGAATAGGGACGGCATGGGGCGCCCCACCGGGGAGACCCAAGGCGTGGATCCGCGTCGCCGTCCGGGTAGGTTGCCAGAGGCGTCCAGCAATGGGCGTCCTAGAGGAATGGCCGTCGCGCGGGAGCGATCCCGCCCCACAAAACCCGGCTTACAGGCCGACTGATGATGAGGGCTCCCGGCGGGAAACCGTCCGGGAGCTCGCCATGTCAGGCGGTCGTCCCGGCGCCCGGATTCAGACCGAAATCTCGAAATAGAGCTTGTCGACCACGACATTGGCCGGCGGCTTTGCCGGGGTCTCGTCAAGACGCAGGACGCCGTCGCGCGCCTTCTCGCCAAGCGCCGCGACCAGTTCCGGCAAGGGCATGTTGCCCCAGCGCTTCTTGACCGCCATGGCATGATCGACCGGGATCATCGCGAAGCGCAGGCGTTCCATCAGGTCGAGACCCTTGGCCTTGAGCGTCGCATTGTGGCTGCCGTGGTGGCCGACCTTGTAGACGATGGCGCGGCGCAGCAGGTCCCAGGCGGTCACCTTGCGGCCGTCGACGGTCCAGTCGAGCGTTTCCCAGGACAGCCAGTTGCCGACCTGGGCATCGGCGACGAACAGCAGGACGTCGCCATCGGCGAATTCGATGGCCAGCACCAGGCTGGTATTGTTGGTGGCGCTGTCGAGCGCCAGCGCCAGTTCCGACGCGCCGTCGAGCCAGGCCGTGTCGATCCGCCGCCAGTCCGGCGCGGCCTCGCCCGGGCCCCAGTAATGGGCGCGGAAGAAATCCATGCCGCGGGCAATTTCGAGGGGGATGGCGCGGTTCGGGCCGAAGGGCGCGGCGTCGTCGGTGCCATCGAGCGCCGCCAGCACATTGGCCCCGAATGCGTTGGCGCTGACGCCATAGGTCTCGGGCTCGCGCGTCGACGGCAAGGTCTTGCGAATGAGCTTGCGGTCGTGCGGCGGCCCCAGCACGTAGAGCCGGGCGTCGGGATCGGCGAGTTGCACCGGCGGATCGGACGGCCGGCAATAGCGGATCGGACCGAGCGCCTTGACCACGTTCAAGGCGTCTTCGGTGGAGGCGCCGCCGGCCGCACCGAAGAAACCGATGAGCGCGTCGATCTCGTCGGCCTCATCCGCGCCGCCGGCCAGGCGCATGGCGCCGGCGCTCAGCCTCAGGCTCCTCAGCGCGGTGTCGCGTTCTCCGGCCAGCTCGCGCGCCAATTGATCGGCCGGGTCTTCGGTCCAGGCGAGCCAGACCTTCTTGAAGGTCAGTTTCTTCAGGGCTTCGGTCGCCTGGACGAACCCGGACAGGTGATCCCAGTGCTGGTGGGTCGCCAGCAGGAGGTCGATCGTGCCGCCGGTCTCGCGGGCGATATCCTCGACCACCGCGGTCATGATCGCGCTGCTGTCCGGGGTGCCGAGAATGACACCGCAATCGATCATGATGCGATAGGGCTTGCCGCTCGCGCGGCTGAGCGAAATCAGGAAACAGTCGCCGAGGCCCTGGCGGTACATGCGGATTTTTGCGCGCCCGGCATTTTTACCGCGCGCGCCGGTCTTGGCCCGCCCGCCGGTTTTGGCGCTGACGGCCGCCGGCGCCGGCTTGCGCTGGCCGGCGGTCGACGCGGCGGTTGGTTTCGCCTTTGGCTTCGCCGCCTTGAGGGGTCCGGCACTTCGCGGTCTGCGCGCCATGTCGGTATCCCCTAGCGATGCCTGTGCAACAGCGCGAAGGGCTCGCGCGATGCAGCCGCACTGTCGGAATAGGCGTTGCTCTCATCCGCCGCCACGGCCTGGCGATAGCGGGTCTGGCGCTCGATCGAAGCCTGGCTGTCGAGCCGCTTGCGAATGAAATAGCGCACCTCGTTCGCCTCCAGGTCGATCAGCAACGTGCAGCCGCCGCGATAGATCACCCCGGCCTGCTCGCTGCGGAACGTCTGGGTGATCTCGACCACCAGGTCGGTCCGGCTCTGGCCGTCGGGACCGATCCGGCGCGCCGGGCGGACCGAATGGACCTCGATGCCGCCGCGCCTGCCCTTCAAGCCGTTGATGGTGACGGCCTCCGCCTTGCGCCTGAGCCCGAGCGCAGCCAGCTCGTCGTCCGAGACCTGGCTCGCCGAGGTCAGCCAGGAATGGACGATCGCCGCGTTGTCGCGCGCGGTGTCGAAGGCCTCCCGGCGATCGCCGGTCAGGCTCCAGGTGAGTTTCAGCCGCTTCAGCACGACGGCAAGATTGGCCAGCGGCAGCGGCGGCGGTTCCCACACCAGATTGCCCGGCGACAGGTGGCGAACCCCGGTCGGATAGATGCCGCGGTCGCGGAACGCCGCGACGAAGGCGGCCCGATAGCCGCGCGGATCGTCGGGCACGAGATCCCGGTCGGCGGTGATCAGGGCACGCAGATAGTCCCCGAAGGTGATGTCGACAGGCGGACAATAGTCGAGCGCGCGGATGGTCATGCTGAGCACCTGGCCAGCCACCTTGCTCGCCTCCTCGGCAAGCCGCCCGGCCAGCGCCTCCGGCAGGTCGCCTTCCGGCAGCACGCCGCTGCCATTGGTGGCGAGGCGGACCAGGTCACGGGTGCGCGCCTTGTAGATCGCCAGGAAGGCCGCGAACACCGCCGAGACCAGCACCGAGCCGAGGGCATGGGCTTCCTTGGCCGGATCATAGTCGGTGCGCGCCGGCTTGGCTGGCACCCAGGCGCCGGTTCGCGGATCCAGGCTGCCAATGGCATCGCGCAACGCGCCATAACCGCCGCCGATCGCCTGGCCGAATTCGACCGCGAGCTTGCCGAGCAGGTTCTCCTTGCCGAGATCGCCGCGCGTCGTCCGGATCGTGTCGCGCAGCGCCTCGGGCATGGAGAAATGCTGGAACAGGGCGACGATGTCGGCGAAGGCTTCGTGGAAGGCGAGCACATCGGGATTGGTCGGCTCGCGGAAGCGCCGGTGCAAGCCGTCGAGCAGCGCGTGGGTGGTCTCATGGGCGATGACATCGTGCGACAGGGCACTGAAGGTCATGCCGCCGGGCAGGCCCTCGCCGGCCGCCCTATGGTCGGCGGCGAAATAGCCGAGCAGCAGCGCCTTGCGATCCGGGCTGTAGAAGGCGTTGGCCGCGCGGATCGCGTGAGGGTAGATGCGCAGCCGCTGAACATAGGTGTCGCGCCGCCGGCCGGCCTGATCACGCGTGTGGCGCGGCGCCCAGAGTGCGCTGCGGCCAAGCGCATGCTCGAAGAACTCGATGGTCCGCATCGCCACCGCATAGACCATCTGCTGGTGGAACTGCGGATTGTCCTCGGCCGGCGTCAGCCCGTCGCGTGGCAGGAGGTGCGGGTGATTGAGGTCGACCGGCGCGTAGGCCGCGCGGCTCGACGGGTCGATGTCGATCACCTCGACATAGTCGCCGACCGGGCCGGGCTTCAGGTTGGTCTCCCAGCGGATATCCAGCACCGCCTCGTTGATCGCCGCGGTGTCCAGGCTGGTGCCGAGCGACGGGTCGAGCGCGAAGACCTTCAACCGCCGCCGGTTCGGCGTCGCGACCGGCGGGTTCATCGCCCGGTCGAGCTGGTAGGTCTTGACCTTGCTCGGTGGCGCCGCGACGGCGATCGACGACCGGGTGGCAAGGCCTGCCGCCTGCAGCGCCCGGCTGAGCTTGGCCGAAATGCCGGGCTGCGCGATCAGCGCGTCGGCGAGGTTGCGCCGGTCGCGGGTGGTCAGCTTGTCCGGCGGCACCGCCGCGTCCGGCAGCACGGCCTCGACCGCGGCCGACTGCGACAATTGCAGCGCCTCCAGTTCCAGCATGCGCCGCTCGGCATCCGAGGCAATGCCGAAATCGGTGCCGAGCAAGGTGTCGAGAAACGGAAAGCGGGCGCTGTCCGGGGGTTGCTTGACGAGCGTGGCGGCCTTGGGCGGCGCGATGCCGAGAGCCGCAAGCGCGCGCAATTCACCCCGGCCGAGCCGGCGGCGGTCGCCAGCCTCGCCCGAGGCCGAACGGAACAGTGCCTGACGGATCGCTTCGACCCGCATCCAGCCCTGCGGGTAACCGGCGACCGCGGCGCGGTTTGCCTGCAGCCAGAGCGCCGCCGCGGCCGCCACCTGCGGCGTCGCCGACGACGTGCCGGCGCCGTCCAGGTCGACGATGCCGGGACAGCCCATGCGCGCCCAGGGCGTGTTCGGCGTAAAAGCCGAGACCGCCGTTTCCATCTTGCTGTCCGGACCATAATTGCCGGCCATCTGGTTCGGCGCGAGATCGGCATAGGGCCGATGGTTGGCCATGATGCCGCAGGCCGCGACGACCCGGTGGAAGCGCGCGGGATAGACGATGTGGCGGGTCGGCAGGTTGGCGAAATTGTTGCCGGCGGCGGTGACGATGAAAACGCCCTGTTCGTAGAGCGCATTGACCGCGTCGGCCCAGGCCTGCGAGGCAAGGCCGCCCATGCTCATGGTGATGATGTCGACGCGGGTCGCCGGTTTCGCCGCCAGGCCGTGGACATAGTCGAAGGCGCGCGCAATGGCGCTGTTGTAGAACAGCACGACGCTGTCGGCGACCCGCAGCGGCACCACCTCGGCCTCCGGCGCGCAGCCGAGCGGCCGGCCGGGCCCTGGCGCGGCGCCAGCCAGGATGCCGAGCGTGCCGGTGCCGTGGCCGGGATTGGACAAGGCGCCGAAGCTGACTTCGCAGGCGTCGTTCGGCCGTTCGGCATCGACGAAATTGCGCTGCAGATTGCGGTTGAGCCGGCGAGGCAAGGTCCGGTGCGCGGGATCGTAGCCGGTGTCGAAATGGGCAATGCGCACGCGGCCGGCGGGCGTCGGCGCACCCACCTTGTCATTGGCCCTGTCGAATTGGCCGTGCCGCTCGTTGCGGATCCAATAGGGATCCGGATCGGTTGGAAAATCGGGTTTCTGACGATCGGGCGCGCCGCAGCCGGCGGCCAGCCGGAAGCCTGCCGCCTTTTCGTCGCCCACCGGCCATTGCTGGGCGAGATCCGGCTCGGCAAAAGCGACGGCCTCGCCGCCGGCAACCCCCAGGCCTTCGCTGAGCAGGCGATGGCAGGCGTCCCAGGGATTGAGGTCGACGGCTTCGGTTGCGGTCAGCACCTGCCAGGCGGTCGGCGCCGCCATGCCGAAGGCATCGTGCACCGCGATGCTCTCGAACAAGGGCCGGGCGTCGAAGCGGACCGAAGCGCCGTCGACCGCAAGCGCGGCGCCAGGCGCGCCGGGTTTGGCCTTGACCAGGAATCGCGGACCAGCGGCAGCGTTCGCCATGCCTCGCCCCACTCGTCAGACCCGCGCCTGACCGGCCCGAAAGGGCCAGCCATCCGTTTCACGCACTGCCGCTAACTCTTGGTTGCCGGATTTGAGGCCAGCACAACCAGGCTGTCAATCGGCGGCGCCGGCGCCTGGCCTGCGGGCTGGTGTGTCGTGCTCCGCGCGCCCGGCTTTCGCGCCGGCGCTCATCTTGATAGACCAGCGCCATGACATTCCGCGTGGCCGCCCTCTATCAGTTCGTCGCACTGCCGGATGCCGGCGGGTTGCTGGCGCCGCTCCGCGAGATCTGCGCCGATTCCGGGCTGAAGGGCACGATCATCCTTGCGCATGAGGGCATCAACGGCACTGTCGCCGGCACCGCCGAAGCGATCGAGGGCTTCATCGACGCGCTGCGCGAAGGCCCGCTGTTCGACGGTCGTCTCGACCGGCTCGAACTGAAATTCTCGGCCGCTGCCGCCATGCCGTTCAAGCGCCTGAAGGTGCATCTGAAGCCGGAAATCGTGACCTTCGGCGACATCGGGACCGACCCGGCCCGCCGAACCGGCACCTATGTCGACGCCACCGGGTGGAACCGCCTGATCGGCTGCCCCGATACCCTGGTGATCGATACGCGCAACCAGTTCGAGGTCGCCATGGGCACTTTCGACGGCGCGGTCGACCCGCGGATCGGCCGGTTCAGCGGGTTCCGCGATTTCGTGGCGCGCGAACTCGATCCGGCGAAGCACCGCAAGGTCGCGATGTTCTGCACCGGCGGCATACGCTGCGAAAAAGCCAGCTCCTATCTGCTGTCCCGAGGCTTCCAGGAGGTCTATCACCTGCGCGGCGGGATCTTGAAATATCTCGAAGAGATCGCCCCGGCCGAGAGCCGGTGGACCGGTGAATGTTTCGTCTTCGACGAGCGCGTGGCGCTCGGCCATGGGCTCGCCGAGCGCGGGCCAGGCGCGGCACTGGAAGGGGCTCAGACCTCGGATGACTGACACCAGCCTCACGAGCCGCGTCGATACGCTGGAAATGCGCATCGCCTATCAGGACGACACCATCGAGGACCTGAACCGGACGATCACGGCGCAATGGAAGGAGATCGACCGGCTCACCCGCGAGATCGCCAACCTGGCCGACCGGGTGCGCGAAGCCGGAAGCGGGGCCAGCGGCGCACCGGAGCCGCCGCCGCCGCATTATTGAACAGCTGGTTCTGCTGTTAGCCGATCGCGACGACTTCGACCTCGCCGGCGCCGACGATGGCGGTGTCACCGACACGCTTGCCGATCAAGGCGCGGGCAATCGGCGAGACATGGGAAATCGTGCCCTTGGCGGGATCCGCCTCGTCTTCACCGACGATCCGGAAAGTCTGCCGGCGACCGTCCTCGCGATCGAAGGTGACGCTGCCGCCGAAACCGACGGTGCCGGTCTCCGGATGAGGCTCGACCAGTTGGGCGCTGTTGCGCCGGGCGGCGTAATAGCGCAGGTCGCGGCTGGCGCGGGCCAGCGCCGTCTCGTCGGCCGGGGCCTCGCCATTGGCCTGGGCCGCGACAACGGCGGCGCGCGCGGCGGCAAGCGCCGCGTCCAGGGCGGCGAGCCCGTTCGGCGTCACCAGGTTCGGGTGGGGCGAGATCGGCCGGTCCGGCAATTCCGCCTCGCCGCCGTCACGATCGTTTTCTTTGGTGAAGGCAACACTCATATCGGCAATGTCCCAAGGCCCAGGCCGGCGGCGGCCGAACGCGCGGGCCGCCCTCCTGTCCAGCCCTCAAAGCTAGCCCAAACGCCGCTGAGCGTCGAGAATATTGCCGATCGGCAGCAGCCGTCCGCTCACGCCGCGACGGCCTTGCGATAGAGCCTTGCGATCAGGTCGAGCGCGTCGGCCGCGGGTTTCGGCGGGCTGATCAGATAGCCCTGGATCTCGGTGCAACCGCAGGCGCGGACGATGGCGAGCTGTTCCGGCGTCTCGACACCCTCGGCGGTGGTCTCGATGCGCAGGCTCGTTCCCAGATCCGCCATGGCGCGGACGATGGCGGCATTGTCCTTGTTGCGGTCGAGATCGGCAATGAAGGAACGGTCGATCTTGATCTTGTCGAAGGGAAAGCTGCGGAGATAGCTGAGCGAGGAATAGCCGACGCCGAAATCGTCCATCGAGATGCGGATGCCGAGCGCTCTGAGCTCATGCAGCATGGCGATGGTAACGTCGTCCTTCTGCAGCAGCACGGCCTCGGTGATTTCCAGCTCCAGCCGGTGCGGCGGCAAGCCGGAGGCGGCCAGCGCGTTCACCACCATGGCCACCAGGCTGCGGTTCTTGAACTGGACCGGCGACAGATTGACCGCCACCTTGATCGGATCGGGCCAGCGCGCCGCCTCCATGCAGGCGCCGCGCAAGACCCATTCGCCGATCGGCAGGATCAGGCCGGTCTCCTCGGCCAGCGGAATGAATTCGGCCGGCGAGACCGCGCCGCGTGCAGGGTGGGTCCAGCGCAGCAACGTTTCGAAGCCGGTCAGCACTTCGGTTGCGGCGCGCACCTGCGGCTGGAACACCAGATGGAACTCGCCGGCGCCCAACGCCTGGCGAAGGTCGAGTTCCAGCTCGCGCCGGGCCTGGATGCGCGCGCTCATGTCCGGCTCGAAGAAGCGGAACATGCCGCGGCCCTCGGATTTCGCCCGATAGAGCGCCAGATCGGCGCATTTCATCAAATGGTCGGCGGCGGTGCCGTCCTGCGGTGCGACCGCGATGCCAATGCTCGAGCCGGTATTGATCACCTGGCCGTCGATGACGAAGGGTTCGGCCATCAGCGCCACCAGGCGACGCGCCAGGGCCTCCGAGTCCTGCGGCCGGGCCGTCCGCATGAGGATGGCGAATTCGTCGCCACCGAGCCGCGCGATCGTGCCCTGCGGCCCGACCGCGAGCATCAACCGCTCGGAGACCGCGCGCAGCAGGCGGTCACCGACGGGATGGCCGAGCGTATCGTTGACACTCTTGAAATGGTCGAGGTCGAGGCAGAAGACCGCCAGCGGATCGCCACCGTGCTCCACGTCGGTCAGGCCTTCGGCCATCTTGTCGCGGAACAGCACGCGGTTCGGCAGGTCGGTCAGCGCGTCATGATGGGCCATGTGGGCGATATGCTGCTCGGCCTTGTGCCGCTCGGTGACGTCCTCGTGGGTGGCGACCCAGCCGCCATGCTCCATCGGCTCGTAGACGACCTTGAAAATGCGTCCGTCGGCCAGTTGACGATGGGAAACGTAGTTGCCGGCTCTCAGGCGCTCGAAATAACCCTTGAGCAGGTCGTCCGCCGACATGTCCTGGTAATTGCCGATGGCGACGCTGTGCTCGACGATCTTGCGCATGCTGACGCCGGGCCGGACCACGTCGGGCGACAGGCGGTACATGTCGAGATAGCGCTGGTTGCAGACGATCAGGCTGAGGCGCTCGTCGAGCATGCACAGGCCGTGGGCCATGTTGTTGAGCGCCGCATCGAAGCGCCGATATTGCTCGCTCAGCTCCTCGGCCGCACGCTCGCGCTCGGTAATGTCCTCAAATGTCGTGACCCAGCCGCCATTCGCCATCGGTCGCGACCGGACCGCGACGACCCGACCATCGGCAAGCCGACGGGTCAGCATAGGCTCGCCCTTGTCGAGGAGCCGGGCCTTGAAATCGGCCATCACCGCATCGGCATCATAGCCCTGCAGGTGGATGCCGCGCGCGACGCTGAGGCGCATCAGGTCGATCAGCGGCGTGCCCGGTTTGCAGGCCTCGGGATCCAGTCCGTAGAACTCCAGATAGCGCTTGTTGCGGACGACCACCCGCAGGTCCGGGTCGAACACGCAAAGCCCCTGTGCCATGCTGTCCAGTGTTGCGTCGAGCAGCAGGTTCTGCTCCTGGACCTCGGCAATGGCCATGGCCCGCTCGGCTTCGACCTGGCGCAGATCGGTGACATCCTCGAAGGTGCCGATCCAGCCGCCGTCCGGCAGCGGGCAAATGGTGATCTCGATCCGCCGGCCGTCGGCCATTTTCTGGTCATAGGTCTTGGTCACGCGGTCGGCCATGGCGGCCATCCGGCGTTCGACCAGTTCCTCGGCCGTGGCACCTGGATAGATGCCGATCGCCACGCCGTGCTCGAACACGCCGCGCAAGCTGACGCCGGGCTTCACGACCGCCGGGTCGGCCCTGAACATGCTGATATATTGTTCGTTGCAGACGGTCAGGCGGTGCTGGCCGTCGAACATGCACAGGCCTTGCGACATGTTGTTCAAGGCGGCATCGAACCGGCGATGCTGTTCACGCAGTTCTTCGGCGGCGTGCTCGCGATCGGTGATGTCCTCGCTGGTGATGACCCAGCCGCCGCCAGCCGTCGGGCGGTTGCGGATCGACAGATAGCGCCCGTCGGCGAGCGGCCGGACGAAATCGCAGCGGCCGACTTCGGTCAGCCGGCGGTGCGATTCGTCATAGAGCTCCTGCCCGGTCATCCCGACATAGGTGCCCCGGTCGATGAAATGCTGCAGCACGTCGTAAAGGCTGACGCCCGGCTGCACGACCGCGGGATCGAGGTCGAAATGCTCGATATAGTGGCGGTTGCAGACGATCAGCCGCTCATCGGGACCGTACATGGCAAGGCCATGCGCCATGTTGCCGAGCGCCTGTTCGAAGCGCATCACCTGAAGTCGGTAGGCTTGCTCCAGGCGGTGATGGGCGGTGACATCGGCATAGGTCGCGACCCAGCCGCCATCGGTGGTCGGACGATAGCTGATGGCGATGATACGGCCGTCAGCGAGGGCCTGGCAGTCGTCGAAAGGTTCGGCGCGAGCCAGGCGCTGGGACCGGGCCTGCCAGACGGCATCGAAGGCCACGCCGACGAAATTGCCGCGATCGGCGCTGTGTTTCAGCAGGTCGCGCATGGCAAGGCCCGGACGAACCACCGCCGCGGCCAGGCCGAAAAGCTCGAGGAAACGTCGATTGTGCAGCGCGATCCGATAGGCGGCATCGAAGACGCAGAGGCCATGAGTGATCGCGTCGAGCGCGGTTTCGTGCAGGGCGAGCAGGCTTTCCTGTCGATCGCGCCCGGACTTGCCAGGGCCGTCGTCGCAAGCCTCCATCATCTGATCAGTCACGTCGCCCGCCGCCTTCAACACCCCGATCGTGAAAACTAGCGGCAATTCCAAGAATTACGGGTTAATCCCTGTGGTATAAATTGTCTGACCAAACGGAACCCTGCAAGGTTAATGTCGGAGCCGGTCGTTAGACGAAGGCAGCCAGCGGCTGTCCCGAACCGGTCAGCAGGGCATCGATCAGGCGCGCGGCACGGCGGAGCGCGCCCAGATCGGCAAGACTGCCGAGCGACAGCCTGACGGCATTGGGCGGCCGGTCGGTCACCGCGAAGGCGTCGCTGGAGACGACCGCAAGCCCCGCCTGGCGGAGCGCGGTCGAAAACGCCTCGCGCTCCCACCGGTCCGGCAGGGTCAACCAGGCATGGGGCGCCTCCGGATCGCCCGCAAGATCGTGCCCGGCGAGCACCTCCGTCATGATCTCCTGCCTCGCCCGGTTTTCGCCGCGCATGGCGGCAACGATCTCGGCGAGCGAACCGTCCCGGACCCAGAGCGAGGCCAACGCCGCGTTCAACGGCGGTGCCATCACGCAGGCCGCATGGATTTCGGCGCCCAGCCGCAGGCCGTCGCCGGTGCCGGGAACCGCGACATAGGCCACCCGCAACGCCGGCGAGACGCTCTTGGCGAGCGAGGCGATATGCCAGGTCCGGTCGGGTGCGAGCCGGGCGATGGCCGGCATCGGTTCGCTCCGCAGATCGCCATAGGCGTCGTCCTCGATGATCCACAGGCCATGCCGGCGGGCGATGGCGCCAAGCGCGGCGCGACGCTCAACGCTCAGGGTGACGGTCGTCGGATTGTCCATGGTCGGGACGCAATAGAGTGCCTTCGGCCGGTGCACCCGGCAAAGCGCTTCAAGACGATCCGGGTCGAGGCCAAGGGCATCGCCCGCCAGCGGAATCAGCCCGACACCGAGCCGTTCTGCGACCGATTTCATGCCCGGAAAGGTCAGTTCGCCGGTCACCACCGCATCGCCGGAACCGAGCAGCAACCGGCAGATCGAGGCGAGCGCGTTCTGCGCGCCGGCGGCAATGACGACCCGGTCCTCGGCGAGCTCGCCGAGCCGGCCCTTCAGCCACTCGGCGCCGGCCATGCGGTCGGGCAGCGCGCCGCCGGCCTGCTGGTATTGCAGGCGCTCGGCGGCATCCGGTGCCTGGAGCACGGCGCGAAAGCCTTCATCGAACCGGTCGGCGAGATGCAGCCGCGCCGGCGTCGGCGGCAAATTCATGCGCCAGTCGACCGCCACTGGCGCGACCGGCGGGATGGTGCGCCGGGCCGAGCCCGGTCCGAGCACAAAACTGCCGCGCCGGCCATTGGCGCCGATCAGGCCGTCGCGGCGCGCCTCATTGAAGGCTCGTGTCACCGTGGTCAGATCGACCCCGATCAGCCTGGCCAATTCGCGCTGCGGCGGCAAGGCGTCGCCCGGCTTGAGCCGGCCTGACCGGATGTCGGCGGCAAGAGCCGAGGCGATCGCCAGATATTTCGGCCCGCCGCCCGCACTCAGATCCGGCACCCACTGCGTCATCACCTTGCCCCCGCCCGCGGCTTTGTCGCCTTGACATCGTCTGCATACATATTACATACGATGGAGACAAATTCAACGCCTTGTATGGAGATATATCCATACAAAGACCGGTCGGCCGAGATGAGCCATCCCGCGCGACCAGAAAGGCCTGTCATGTCGGACCGCGTTTGGCCAGAACTGTCGCCGTTCCACACCGGTGTCCGCGGCCGATGCCCGCGCTGCGGTGACGGGCACCTGTTCGACGGCTTCCTGAAGCTTCGGCCGAAATGCGAGGTTTGCGGCCTCGACTACAGCTTCGCCGATCCGGCCGACGGCCCGGCCTTCTTCGTCATGATGTTCGCCTGCGTGCCGCTGGTGATCCTGGCGTTGTGGCTGGAGGTGAAATACCAGGCGCCGCTGTGGGTGCACCTCGTCGTCACCTTGCCCTTCGGCCTTGCCACCTGCATCCCGCCGCTTCGCCCGTTGAAGGGCTGGCTGGTCGCCTCGCAGTTCTATTTCAAGGCCGAGGAAGGCCGGCTCGTCCGCAAGGATGAACTGAACTAGGATCGCCTGATCGCCTGCGCAACCGAACCGAAGGACCGCTCCAGACATGCGCCCCATGCTGTTCGGGATGGTCCTTGGCATTGGCGGCCTCGGCAATGGCTGGCGGGTGGCCGCGCGCCTGTGGGGAGCGCCGGCCTTCATCGGTGAAACCCTGGCGATCGCCGCGGCCGTGATCTGGCTCGGCCTCGCCATTGCCTATGTCAGGCTCTGGCTGACCGACCCTGAGGCGGCTCTGGCCGATGTGATGCACCCGGCCCAGGGCATGCTCGCCTCGCTGATCCCGGTCTCCACCTTGATCGCCAGCCTGGCGCTGGCCCCGCACCTGCCAAACCTCGCCTGGCTCATGTTCCTCGCGGGCCTGGCCGGCGTGCTCGGCTTTGCGGTCTGGGGCATCGGGGCGCTCTGGCAGGGCGGGCGGGTGGTCGAGGACACCACGCCGGTGCTCTACATGCCGACCGTCGGCGGCAGCCTGGTGGCGGCGCTGGCCGCCGGCTCGTTCGGCCAGGCGGACACCGGCTGGCTGTTCTTCGGCCTCGGCCTCCTGTCGTTCCTGGCCATGGAACCGGTGATCATCAAACGTCTGCTGCTGACGACCCTGCCGCCCGGCCAGCGCGCGACGCTCGGCGTGCATATGGCGCCGGCGGCCGTCGCCAGCGTCGCCCTCATGGCGCTGACGGATCAGCCAGGCTCGACGCCCCTGGCGCTCATGCTGTTCGGTTATGGCTGCTTCCAGGCCCTGGTCCTGCTGCGACTGGCGCCCTGGCTGCGCGAGCAGCCTTTCGGACAGGCGGCCTGGGCCTATACATTCGGCATCTCGGCGCTGCCGCTGGCGGCGCTTCGGCTGGTCGAGCGTGGCGCCGGTGCGCCGGTCACCGCGCTGGCGCCGCTGCTGTTCCTTGCGGCCAACCTGATCATCGGCTGGATCGCCCTGCGCACCCTGTGGGCTCTCATGGCCCGATTGGGGACCTTCCGCGGACCGGCACCCGGCCGGTGATCGGTCTCATCAGCGAAAAGCGCTTGTTCCGAAGGCCGACCGGCCCGATGGTCGCGGCCCGTTTCGCGCAAGCCCCATTTGAATGTCCTCCCGCAAAGCTCTCGGCCTCCTGCTCGGCTTCATCGGCGTCGTCATCTTCGGCGCGACCTTGCCGATGACACGCATCGCGGTCGGTCATCTCGACCCCTGGTTCGTGACTTTTGGACGCGCGGCGCTCGCCGGTCTGGTCGCCGTGATCCTGCTGGCCGCCGGCCGCAAGACCGTGCCGCCGCGTTCGGAATGGCCGGGTTATGGACTTGCGGCGCTGATGCTGATCACCGGCTTCCCGGCGTTCATCGCGCTCGCCATGCTCACCGTGCCATCGGTCCATGGCGGCATCGTGCTCGGCATCTTGCCGCTCGCAACGGCAATAGCCTCGGCCCTGATCACCGGCGAGCGGCCCTCGACCGGCTTCTGGCTCGCCGGTGTGGCCGGCGCCGCGCTGGTGCTGGCCTTCACCCTGCGCCAGGCTGGCGGCCTGCATCTCGAAATTGGCGACCTGTTCCTGCTGGCGGCGGTGGCGGCCTCCGCCATCGGCTATACCGTGAGTGCCGTGCTCACCCGCTCGCGCCCTGGCTGGGAGGTCGTCTCCTGGATGCTGGCCCTGTCCCTGCCGGTCACCCTGCCCGCGGCCTGGCTGACCAGCCCCGCCGACCTCGCAATCGTGCCGCGACAGGCCTGGTGGGCCTTCATCTATCTGGCACTGTTCAGCCAGTTCATCGGCTTCTTCTTCTGGAATGCCGGCCTGGCGATGGGCGGCATCGCCCGGGTCAGTCAGGTGCAATTGCTTCAAACTTTCGTGACGCTGGCGGTCGCGGCCCTGCTGATCGGCGAGAAAGTCGGGCCGGAAACCCTTGGTTTTGCCGCCGCCGTCGCTCTCGTCGTGCTGATTGGCAGCCGCATGCGGACACGGTGAACAGCCGTTGAGGCGGTTTTGCCTCAATCGCGTGAGACAATCGCCCAGCTCTTGGTTCCAATCGCATTCTCGCCACGCGAGACGGCTTCCTATTCGCGCGAAAATGCTCATGGTGGCGCTCTGAAATGGCCTGCGGTAAAGTTTCAGCCATGCGATCCGGTATGCGTTTCTTCCTGCTCGCGGGCGTCGGCGTGGTGTTGGGCACAGTCCCGGCCTCGGCTCCCGCGCGTGCCCAACTCGACTTGTCGCCGCCGGCACCGACACGGGTCGCCCCGGCCAGCACGACGGCGCCGCGCGCCCATCGGCCTGCCGCCCGGGCCCCGCGCACCGCGCCCTTGCCGGTCGCGCGACCGGACATCCCGGCCGAAGCGACGGCCACGACGGACGCCGAGGCTGCGTCCACGCCGCCGGCGGGCCGGGCTCCAATCGACGCGGCAACGACCCCAGCCGCAGTTGCGGCAACTCCACCGGCGCCGCCGGCACCTGCGCTTGCCGGCGCGACCCGGCCGGCCGGCAGCTTCGACATGCCGACGCCCGCGAGCCCCGCACCGGGCCTGTCGGTGAGCCGCATCGACGAAGCCTTCGAGGCCGCGGCCGGTGCACAGCCGGAAATGGCGGTCACCCCGGGGACGCCGCCGGCGCTGGCTCGCGCGCCCATGCCGGCGGCCCGGCCGGCGGATGTGCCGGGCGCGCCCGCCGACGCCGCAGCCGCCGCCGCCACATCGGCAGCGTCAAAGGCCGAGGCACCGGCGGCCGCCCCGCATATCCCGCCGCCCTTTGCAGAAGCCCCGGCCCGGCGTGTCGAAGGTCGCGCCTTCGCGGACCAGCGCTATCCGATCGGCCGCGAGGCGCACCTGCCGACCATCAAGAAATATGCCGAGGCAAGCCGCGTTCCGATCGACCTCGCCGATGCGATCGCCACCATCGAAAGCGCCTATGACCCGCATGCGGTCGGCAGCGCCGACGAGATCGGCATCATGCAGGTGCGTTCGAGCGTCGCGCGGGATGTCGGTTTCGAAGGCCCCGCGCAGACTTTGTTCGACCCGGAAACCAATATCCGGATCGGCGTCAGCTATCTGGCCGGCGCCTGGGAGCGTTCGGGCGGCAATGTCTGTCAGGCCTTGATGAAATACCGTATTGGCTGGGACGAGACACGGATCAGTCCACTCTCCGCGGAATATTGCCGGCGCGCCCTGCTCTACCTGAATGCCATCGGCTCGCCGCTGGCCCGTGGCCTGTCGCCACCGCCGGCGCTGAACGGCGTTCCCGGTGCCGGCGTCGGCCGGGGTTTGTTCAACTGGTCCGACCACGACACCCGGCTGCGCCAGATCGAGCAGCGCTTCGGCGGCGAGAATTTCGGCATCATAGCTCGGTAGCGGCAACGCGCGTAGACGCTCGGCGACAAACCGCACTAGGCTCGGCGCGCACTGGAGTGGCGGGCCGTTGATCACAACGGGCCAATGCTCCGTCTCGTCGTCTTGTCGCATTGTCCTCGCTCGCGCGGCGGTCCGTCGCGCCTTGGAAATGCCCTCGCCAGGAGCCTTGCATGCCCGTCACGACCGATGTCGAAGCCGTCATCGCCGATATCATCCGCTGGGCCTCGATCGAAAGCCCGACCTATGACGCGGCAGCGGTCAACCGGATGCTCGACGAGGGCGGTCGCGACCTCCGGGACATGGGCTTCCGCATCGAGCGCCAGCCGGGCACCATGGGTTTCGCCGACGTGCTGATCGGCCGGCTCGACGGCCATGAGCCGGGCCCGGGCCTCTTGATCCTGGCTCATGTCGATACGGTTCATGCGGTCGGCAGCCTCGCCGGGCCGCTGCCGATCCGGCGCGACGGCGACCGGCTCTACGGGCCGGGTGTCACCGATATGAAAGGCGGCACGGTGCTGACCTTGCATGTGCTCGGCAAGCTGATCGCGGCCAAGGGCGGCAAGCTGAAGCGCTCGGTCACCGTGGTGCTGATTCCCGACGAAGAAGTCGGCAGCCCCTCGTCGCGCGCCACCATCGAGGCCGAAGCGCGCAAGGCCGCTCATGTGCTGGTGCCGGAACCCGGCCGCGACCATGTCTGCGTGTCCGGTCGGCATGCCGTGCTGCGCTACAATATTCATGTCCACGGCAAACCCTCGCATGCCGGGGCCGCCATCGGCCGCGGCGTCAGCGCGATCCGCGCCATGGCGCGGATCATCGAGACGGTCGAGGACTGGTCGGACTACGAGCGTGGCCAGACCTTTGCCGTCGGCCGGGTCAATGCCGGCACCTGGGTCAATGTCGTGCCGGTGATCTGCTCGGCCGAGGTGCTGTGCGTGGCGGCCACGCCGGATGATGTCGCCGACATCGATCTCAGGCTGAAGACGCTGAGAGCGCCCTTCCCCGGCACGCGCGTGACCATCGAGGCAGGTCCGGTCCGGCCGTTGTTCGTCGCCTCCGAAGGCACCATGGCGATCTACGCCAAGGCCAAGGCGATCGCCGACCGCAACGGCTTCCCGATCGACCACATGCAGTCCGGCGGCGGCTCGGATGGCAATTTCACCGGGGCGCTCGGCGTACCGACGCTCGATGGGCTCGGCGTCTGGGGCGGCGGGATCCATACCAAGGAAGAATATTGCGACATCCGCTCGATCACGCCGCGCGGCACGATCGTCGCCGGCCTGATCGAAGAGCTCGCCTGCTGACGCAGGCTGCGTGACGCCGGCGGGCCGTCCCGCCGGCGGCCAGCTCAATCGCCGTCGAGCAGTGCGATACGGGCGATGGCCAGGCATCCGCCGGTGCGCACGAAGGAGACGCTCTGCAGATAGAGCGTGTTGTGCAGAATGCCCGAGGGGCCGAAACGGCAGGTCAAGCCCTGGCATTGCATGCCGTCGAGCACCCCGCGCAGACGCGCCGCCTGGCGCGGTTCGGCCGTTTCCGCCCTGGCGAGCCGTGCTTCCACCCGTGCCGCCGGCACGCGCGCCGAAAAACTCAGGTCATCGGCCAGCGAATGCTCGACATGGATGGTGACCGGCCGCGCGGGCAACCGGCGCGCCAGGTGATCCAGGGTGCGGGCGACAAAATGGGCCGCGACGTCGCGGCCAAGGTCCTCGGCTCGCGAATAGGTGCAGGTCGCGGCCCGCAGATCAGCGAAAGAGCCGCCGGCAAAGCACAGGGCGATGGTCAGGGCGGCGCGCGCGAGCATGGCATCCAGATCCATTCATTGCGCCCGAGACCCGGCGCTGTCGGGACAACATTTCTGGGTCGCGACTCAGCCAGGATAAAGTTCAGGCTGGGAGATCATTTTTTCGCCGGCCCGCCAGATCCTGTCGCGCCGCGGCGAGGTCACCGCATCACTGGTGGACCTCGAGGCCGTGCGGCACCATCGTCAGAAGCCGCGGCTGAGCCGCCACAAAAACCGGAGACCCGCATGTCGACCATGGTCCTGCTCGACGACGACCAGCTGTCGCCCGAAGCTGCCGCCGTCTTCGCCGACATCCGTGCCGTCAGAGGCACCGACTTCGTCAACAATTTCTGGCGCGCGCTGGCCCATGACCCGGTGGCTCTGAAGCGCACCTGGGAGAGCATCAAACAGGTGATGGCACCGGGTGCGCTCGATCCGCTGACCAAGGAAATGATCTATGTCGCGGTTTCGATCGCCAATTCCTGTGAATATTGCATCCGCTCGCATTCGGCCGCAGCGCGCGCCAAGGGCATGACCGACGCGCAGTTCATGGAACTCGTTGCCGTGGTCGGCATGGCGAGCGAGACCAACCGGCTGGCGACCGGCCTGCAAGTACCGGTCGATGAAGCCTTCCGCGCGCCCTGACGGACGGTCGAACTGGTCCGCTTCAAGCAGCTGTGAAGGGATTGGACCGTACCCGCGACGACAAGCCTCCTTTCGCCGGTCGCCAATTTGCCCCATTTCATGGTTGAGTAGGACACGACGACATCCCGTCGAAACACGATGGGTGTTCCTTCCGAGGCCACGATCATGCGTTCGGCCGGCTCCAGGGCCGACGGATCGGGCCATTTCACGGGGATCCGCCATGGCGCGCACTAAGTCTTCCACCCATCGGCTTCGCGACGGCATGGCCGCGGCAGCGCTCACGCTGACGCTCGGCATGCCGCTGTCGCTGACGCCAGCTCTGGCGCCACCGGCCGAGGCCCGCGCCGCCATCGACGTTTCCGATCTCGCCGAGCGCGTCATCGACGCGGTCGTCAATATCTCGACCCAGACCCGTGTCGATACCTCGGCCGCCCGTCCGCCGGGCGGCGCGCCCGGCACTCCAGGCACCCCCGGCAACCCCGGCAACCCGGGCAATCGCGACGGCGCTCGCCCCGGTCCGGGCACGCCGTTCGACGAGCTGTTCGAGGAATTCTTCCGCCGTCGCGGCGAAGGCGGCCAGGGTGCGCCCGGCCAGCCGCAGCAGCCGCAGCGCCGGCAATCCTCGCTCGGCTCCGGCTTCGTGATCGACGCCTCCGGCATCATCATCACCAACAACCACGTGATCGACGGCGCCGATGAAGTCACCGTCATCTTCAATGACGGCACCCGGCTGAAGGCCGAGATCATCGGCCGCGACCGCGAGATCGACATCGCCGTGCTGCGGGTGAAGCCGGAGCGGCCGTTGAAGGCGGTGCCCTTCGCCGATTCCGACAAGATCCGCATCGGTGAGCCGGTCATGGCCATCGGCAATCCGCTCGGCCTCGGCGGCACGGTGACCGCCGGCATCGTCTCGGCCAAGAACCGCGACATCCAGTCCGGCCCGTTCGACAATTACATCCAGACCGACGCTGCCATCAATCGCGGCAATTCCGGCGGCCCGCTGTTCAACATGGCCGGCGAGGTGATCGGCATCAATACGGCGATCTTCTCGCAGTCCGGCGGCAATATCGGCATCGCCTTCGCGGTGCCGGCCAATACCGCCAAGCCGGTGGTCGAGCAGTTGCGCGAATTCGGCGAGACCCGGCGCGGCTGGCTCGGCGTGCGGATCCAGGAGGTCACCGACGAGATCGCCGAAAGTCTGAACCTGCGCGGCTCGCGCGGAGCGCTGATCGCCGGCGTCGAGCCGAACGGTCCGGCCGGCCCGGCCGGCCTGCGCACCGGCGACGTGGTGCTGCGTTTCGACGGCAAGGAAGTGCGCAACTCGCGTGAACTGCCGCGCATCGTCTCCGAGACGCCGGTCGGCAAGGCGGTGCCCGTGGTGGTCATGCGCGCCGGCAAGGAAGAGACGCTGATGGTGACGCTCGGCCGTCGCGAAGGCAATATTCAGCAGGCCTCCACGGGCCGCCAGCCGGCGGAACGCCCGCAGCAGAACCCGACCGTCTCGGCGCTCGGGCTGCAGCTGTCGGGCGTGACGGCGGAACTGCGCCAGCGCTACCGGCTGCGCGACGATGCGCGCGGCGTGGTCGTGACCCAGGTCGACCCCAATTCGCGAGCCGCCGAACGGCGTGTCCAGGCCGGCGACGTGATCATGGAAGTGCAGAACGAGGCGGTGAATTCCCCCGCCGAGGTGACCCGCCGGATCGACGCCCTGAAGGCCGAGGGGCGCAATTCCGCGCTGTTCCTGATCGCCAATGCCGAGGGCGATCGCCGCTTCGTGGCGCTCAATCTTCGCTGACGACGGTGGGCCGGAAGGCCCGCCTTTCTCTTCAAGATGGAAGGCGGGTGACGAGCCCGCCTTCTTCTTTGGGCGCTCGGGAGGATCGACGGAGGCGCGTCTAGGCGACGAAATCGCTGCCCCGATAACCCTGCGCATAAAGCAAGGCGGTGAGATCGCCGTGGTCGATACGGGCGGCGGCGGCCTCCGCCACTTTCGGCTTCGCCCTGAAGGCAACGCCAAGCCCCGCCTCGCCGATCATGGCGAGGTCGTTGGCGCCATCGCCGACCGCCATGGTCTGGGCCTTGGCGAGGCCGAACCGGTCGCGCAGCTCCACCAGGGCCGCAAGCTTGGCCTCGCGGCCGAGGATCGGCTCTTCGACCAGGCCGGCAAACTTGCCGTCCTCGACCCTGAGCAGATTGGAGCGATGCTCGTCGAAGCCGAGCATGACGTGGACCGGACCGGTGAACAGCGTGAATCCGCCGGAGACGAGCGCCGTATAGGCGCCGTTTGCCCGCATCGTGCGGACCAGCTGGCGGCCGCCGGGCGTCAGGGTGATGCGCTTGTCTATGACGTCGCCGACGACAGCGGCCGGCAGGCCTTTCAGCAAGGCGACACGCTCGCGCAGCGCCGGCTCGAAATCGATCTCGCCGCGCATGGCGCGCTCGGTGATCTCGGCGACATGGGCCTTCATGCCGACCATGTCGGCAAGCTCATCGATGCACTCCTGGCCGATCATGGTCGAATCCATATCAGCCAGGAACAGCCGTTTCCGGCGCGTCGCGGCGTCCTGCACGAAGACATCCACCGGCGCACCGGCAAGTGTCGCGCGGACCCAGTCCGCGACAGCCCGGTTGTCGATCGCGTCGGGCGATGCGAAAGGGATGTCGACGGCGATGCCGGCATCGAGCGTCACGGCAGGCCCGGCATCGGGCAAGACGGCCGCCGCGGCCTTGACGACAGCGGATGTCACGGCCGGGCGGGCCGGATTGGAAGCAAGGGTGACGACGTGAGCCAAGCCGCAGATCCTGCGCAACGGGGTAAAGCGAAGGCCGTCCTCATCGCAGGTCCGACCGCCAGCGGCAAGTCGGCGCTGGCGCTGGCGCTGGCCGAACGCTTCGGCGGCGTGGTGATCAATGCCGATTCCATGCAGGTCTATCGCGACCTCCAGGTCATCACGGCGCGCCCCGGCCCCGGCGACATGGCGGGAGTGCCGCACCGGCTCTACGGTACGGTCGATGGCGCGGTGAATTTCTCGGTCGCGCGGTGGCTTCAAGCCGCGCTTGCCGAAATCGCCGCAGCCGAAGCTGAAGGCCTGCTGCCGATCCTGATCGGCGGCACCGGCCTCTATTTCAAAGCGCTGACCCAGGGCATCTCGGATATTCCGCCCGTGCCGGACGAGGTTCGCCAGACGCTGCGCGCCGAAGCCGAAGGCCTGGCCGCCCCGGCATTGCACGCGCGGCTGGCGGCGCTCGATCCGGTCACCGCCGCCCGGCTCAGGCCGAACGACCCGCAACGGACCTTGCGGGCGCTGGAGGTGTTCATCGCGACCGGCCGGCCGCTGGCGCATTGGCAGGAGGACGGCCGCAGCGCTCCGGCCCTGCCCGTCGGGCAGTGCGTCGCGGCCTTCCTGACCGTCGAACGCAGCGTGCTGCGCCAGCGCATCGACGACCGCTTCGTCGCCATGATGACCACCGGCGCACTCGATGAAGTGGCCGCGCTCGCGTCCCGCCGGCTCGATCCGGCCTTGCCGGTCATGCGCGCCCATGGCGTGCCCGGCCTGATCGCCCATCTCGGCGGCGAGATGTCGCTCGCCGACGCGATTGCCAGGGGGCAGAAGGATACCCGCGCCTATGCCAAGCGGCAGGAGACCTGGTTTCGCCACCAGATGGCGGGCTTCGTGGCGCTGGCGCCGGACACCGCGCTCGCCGCCCTCACGACGGCGCTTCAGGACTGATCGGTGGGAGCCTTGCGCCGGGGCCTGGTGCCACGCCGGGCGCGCGGCTGGAACGGCACGACATCGGCCCCCGGTGCCAGTGCAACGTCGAGGTCCGCGCCGGCCGCGAGCCCCGACCAGTGGCCATCGTCGACCAGCACGACATTGCGGCCGGCGGCCTTGGCCCGGTAGAGCGCATGGTCGGCGCGCGACAGGAGCCGGTCGAGCGTTTCGCGGCCGTCCCAGGCGGCAATACCGAACGAGGCGGTGCAGCGGATGGTCCGGCCTTCGTGCGGGATTTCGGAGCGGGCAACCGCCGCCCGGACCCGCTCGGCGGCGGTCGCCGCCTCGTCGGTACCGGCATAGGGCAGCACCACCACGAATTCCTCGCCGCCGAGGCGGCCGACCAGGTCGACATCCTCGCGCAGGCCGTGGGCCAGGTTGAGCGCCACCTGTCTCAGCACGGCATCGCCGCCGGCATGGCCATAGGTGTCGTTGACCGCCTTGAAGTGATCGAGATCAACCAGGAAGACCGAGACCGCATGGGCATAACGCTCGGCCAGCGACAGCGCCTTCTGCAGGCCTTCGGTCAGCGCCCGCCGGTTCAGCGTGCCGGTCAGCGGGTCGATCGCGGCGAGCCGGTTGAGTTCGGTTTCCAGCGCCTGGCGCCGGGCGATCTCGGATTTCAGAGCCTGGTTGGCCGCGGCGAATTCCAGCTGCTTCAACTCGGCAGCGTCCTCCGCCTGCTTGCGCGCGGTGATATCGGCGAAATTGATCATGAAGCCATCGCCGAGCGGGGCGACGGCAGCCTCGAACCAGCCGTCGACGCCGTCATGGCGATAGGACACGACGAATTCGGCCGAAGCGCGCGTTTCGGCAACGACCACGCAGCGATCCCAGATGCCGGTCTCGATGACACCGGGAAAAGCTTCGAGCAACCGGCAGTCGATCAGGTCTTCCACCGGCCGGCCGAGGAATTGGGCCGCCCGCCGGTTGGCCGCGATCAGATCGCCGTCGATCGGCCCTCCATCCGGCCCGCGGCGCAGCCGGACCGCCAGGATGCCATCCAGCGAAGCGTCGAGAATGGCGCTCAGAAGATCGTCGCGGAACTCGCGCGCCTTGCTGAACACCACGATGACATCGGATCCGTCGCTGTCGCGGCAAGGCAGCAGCAGGCGTTCCCAGAGATGCACTTCGGAGGCAACGGCGCCGCGATGCAGCGTGAACAGCGCCTTCTTGTCCGCCAGCACCCGGGCATAGACCTCACGGAAGAACGAACCGGTCGCGCCCGCGACATCGCTGGTGCGCCGCCCGGTCATGTCGAGCCCGACGGCCGCCCGGATGGTCGCGCCTTGATGGACATAAACGTAATCGTCGTCGCCGAGCGGCACCAGGACGATCAGATCATCGGCGTCGGAGCCAAGCCCCTGCGGATCGAAGGGATCGAAAGGCGCATAACCATAACGCTCGTGCAGCGCCGTCCAGGCCGCCAGCAAACGCGGAATGGCGGGCGCGTGCGCCCGCTCCTCGATGCCGATCTCGTGGATCTCGCGATACATGGATTGCGCTGTTCCCTAACGTCACTTTGACCTGCTCGTTTTAAGGGCAGGTAAACAGACATCACAGAAGACAATTGGCGTTCAGGCCGGGACGCCGGCTTGCCGAAAGCTCGGCACGTCGAGCGGCCGGTCCTGCGCATCGGCGATGGCGACGAAGTCGCGCGTCAGGACCTCGCCGAGGATGTAGGCATCACGCACCACCATCTGCCGGCCGCGATCGGTGATGAACAGGGTGACGCCGGCGGCGACCTCGGCTTTCAGCAGGTCGGCCACGGCGCTCGCCTTCCACAGATGCGGACGCGCCGGATCGACAAACAGGAAAATCACCTTTTCGACCGGGTCGCGGTGGAAATAGGCGCCGCAGTCGAGCGGGTGCGGGATCTTGTTGCGGTCCGGGCTGTCGGTGACGCGGGCGGTGAGATAGGCGCAGGAATATGCCAGGCAGGCTCCGGGCCGTTCCGGCTTGCCGAAAATCGAACAGCCACCATTGGCGATGTGACGGCAGGGCCGGTAGGCCGGTTTGTCGAGCGCCAGGATTTCCGGCAACGTGCAGCAATAGGTGCAGGTGCGGCAGAAGGAAACGCGCTCGCCCGCCTGCTTGCGCCGTTTGGCCTGGCCCATCCCGACAGCCCTCCCGGTCTCAGCCGCCCTTCTGGCCTTCCTTCAGCGCGCCGATCAGGGCCTTCTGGATCGGTTCGTTGCCGGCGCAGATCGTGCCGTTGATCAGCATGTTGTCGAAACCGTCGCAATCGGTGACGAAGCCGCCGGCTTCGCGCACGATCACGATGCCCGCCGCGACGTCCCAGGGCGAGATGCCCCGCTCCCAGAAACCGTCGAAACGGCCGGAGGCGACATAGGCGAGATCGAGCGAACAGGCGCCCATGCCGCGGATGCCGCCAAAGCGCGACTGAACCACCTTCATCTCGTTGCGCGACTGGACGTGATCACCGCGGCCGATATGGGGAATGCCGCAACCGACCACGCAGTCTTCCGGCTTGCGGCGCGCCGAGACGCGCAGGCGGCGGTCGTTGAGGAAGGCGCCCGAGCCGCGCTCGGCGACATAGAGCTCGTCATTGGCCGGGTTGTAGACGACGCCGGCGACCAGCACGCCATTGCGCTCAAGCCCGATCGACACGGCGAAATGCGGAATGCCGTGGAGGAAATTGGTGGTGCCATCGAGCGGATCGACGATCCAGGTATGGGTCTGGTCGGCGCCCTCGACGCGGCCGCCTTCCTCACCGATGAAACCATAGCCGGGACGGGCCTTGAGCAGTTCGGCCTTGACCACCTCTTCGGCCTTGCGGTCGGCGGCGGAGACGAAATCGCCCGGACCTTTCAGCGACACCTGAAGGTTCTCGACCTCGCCGAAGTCGCGCTTGAGGCTGCGGCCCGCCTTCAAGGCGGCGCCGACCATGACATTGAGCAGGGCAGAGCGGAGCATGGGGTTCTTTCGGGTCAGTGTCGGGCGGTCATGCCCGCCCGCCGCCGGATGGTCAAGCCGCAGGCCATCAACCTACTGCAAATGAAGGTGTTCGACCACGGTCAGCGGCGGCAGGCAAACGCGGTCGGCGACGTCGAAGACAACCTCGAAGGGGTCTGCCAGGGGGCCGGTCAAGGCCAGGGCGTCGGCCTTGCAGGCAGGGCGAATGCGTGTTGCGAGCGTGCAGTGAGGCACCCAGGCGAGCGGCCGGTAATGCCTGTGGCAGCGTGCAGGGTCGATCGTCCGATGGATCGCGGCGTGGATCTCCGCCAGCGCCGAAGCATCCCTGGGTGCTGCCCAGACGATCGGCGAGGCGGCGTCGAAGACCTCGATCCGGTCGAACATGACCCGAATGGCCGGCTTGCCGGAAAATCCCGCGGCGAAGGCCCGACTGACCTCCTCGGGCGCGACATCCTGATAGAGCGCGAAGGTGAAATGCGGCGCGTAGTCCAGGGCCTGCATCGAGGAGCTCAGCTCGAACCGCGCGAATGCCCCCCACAGGGCGCGAATCCGCAGGCTGCTGGCATTGGTCGCCTTGATCGTGATGGCGTGCACCACGGACATTGTGCCTTCGGCCTCCGGATCATGCCGATCCTGGCTCAGCGCAGCCACGTCCTGGCGCCGCGCTCCGCCGCCTCGCGCTGGACCGGGTCGAGCTTGCCGACGAAATCGGTCAACCACGTGTCTTCGGCGCCGAGCAGCCGCGCCGTCGTGTGCCATTGGGCGGCCAGCTGCGGGTCGGCGGCGACGCCGCGGCCACTGGCCAGAAGCCGGGCGAAACGGTTCATGGCAAGCGGATTGCCGCGCAACGCGGCGCGGCGAAACATCCGGGCGGCGGCCGCCTCGTCCTTGGCCACGCCCTGGCCGTTGAACAGCATGATGCCGTAGTCGATCTCGGCCTCGATCAGGTCCTGTTGCGCCGCCTTGGCCATCAGCGCCGCCGAACGCGCCGGATCGGCCGGCACGCCATTGCCATCCTTCAGCAGCACGGCCAGCGCATATTGGGCATCGGCATTGCCGAGCTCGGCGGCGGTCTGGAACCAGCGGGCCGCAAGCGTCGCGTCGGGCGTGCCGCCCTGGCCGGAAAAAGCCAGCAGCCCGAGATTATAGCTGGCGGCGGGGTGGCCAAGCGCCGCCGCGCGCTCGAACAGCGCCTTGGCCGCCACCGGGTCGCGGGCCAGCCCCGCCCTGCCCTCGACATGCATCATGGCCAGCGCGAAGATGGCGTTGCGGTCGCCGCGGTCGGCGGCGAGCCGATACCAGCCAAGCGCGCGCTGGTCGCTTTGCGGTACGCCGAGGCCGTTGGCATGCAGTTCGGCAAGCAAGGTCATCGAGACCGGGTCGGGGCCCACCTCGACCCGTTGCGTCGCTTCACGGAAGGCGGTGAGGAACTGACCGCGCTGATAGGCTCCGAAGGCGGCATCGCCAGTCGTCGCCGCGGCGGGAGCGGCGGCGGCACCCGGGATTGCCGGCCGCGGCACCGGGGTCGGCGGCACCGCACGCTGCTGGGCTTCGACCGCCAGCGGTGCGGCAAGCGTCAGGCCGAGCGCCAGGATGGTGCGCCTGAGCGTCACGTCGCCTGGCCCTGGCGAAGCGCGGCGAGTGCCGCCGCCACCGCTTTCGTGGGGCCGTCGGGATGGGCCCAGACGGCATCGCCAAGGGCGACGAAATCGGCATTGACCTGCGCAAGCGCGCCCGCGCCGGCGATATCGGGCGAAAATCCGACCACCGGGATCTGAAACACCTCGGCCCACCAGCCGACCCGCTCGACCACCGCCGCGAAGGGGGGCAGCACGCCATTCTTCTCGGCATGACGCGAGACCATGGGCTCGCCGAACATGACGTAGTCGCAGCCCTTCTCGCCGGCGCTCATCGCATCGTCGCGGGATTTCAGCCCGGCAACGCCGACCATGCGGTCCGGTGCCAGCCGCTCGATCGCTTCGGTCACCCGCGCCTCGTCGAAAATCAGGTGCAGGCCGTCGGCCCCGCCGCGGGCGACAGTGTCGATGGCGCCCTCGACCATCAAGGCGCAGCCTTTGGCCTGGACCAGCCTGGCCAGCGTCTTGACCACGTTCACGCTGGCGCGGTCGTCAGGCGTGGCCAGCCTGGCGATCACGGCGGCAACCGGACCGCCGGCAAGCGCTGCCTCGAGCGCCGGCAGGAATGCCTCGGGCGCCGCGATCGGCGGCGTGACGAGGACGAGTTGGGTTTCGACGGCGGTAATCGGCGGGGGTTTGACCATGATCTGCCACCCTATGACCGAAAGCGGCGAAAAAGGGGAGAGGAGATTGCAAAAAGTGGCGCCCCCGACATCGTTTGGAAACAAGTCCGAGCCACGGTCACCGCCCTGCGCCGGGTCGGATGAGGGGTAAACCGAAGACGATGACGGCCGAGCATCACGTTACCATTGCCCGATCCAAGGTCAGGACAACCACCATGTTTCCATCCGTTGCGACATTGCGCCTTTCGGCCGCCATGCTCCTGGTTCTCACTGCCGCGGCCGCGGCCGGCCCGGCCGACGACCTGAAGGGCGCGACGGTATCGGCTCTGTCCGGGCTGCAGATTCCCGGCGCGGCGATCGGCGAAGCCCGCGACGAGGGCTCCAACCTGGTGCTGTCGAATCTGACCTTCGCGGCTGCCGGCGAACGTCCGGTCGGCGTCAAGATCACCCGCGCCACGATTTCCGGCGGCCCGGTGAACGGCGATGCGCTGACCGGCGCGCGGGTCCAGCTGGAGGGGATCGAAGGCACCGCCGCGGATGGCCAGGCCTATCGGCTGGCGACCGCCGAGATCACCGGCGCGCAAGGTTCCTTCGCAGCCCTGCTCGCCAGTTTCGCGACCCGCGAGCCGTTTTTCTCGGGCGCCAGCGAAAATGCGCTGACCAAATTCTCCGCCGATCGCATCAGCGTGCCGTCGATGACGGTGACGCGGCGCCGGCCCGCCCGCACCGAAGAGGCGACCTACAACACCCTGGCGATCAGCCGCTATGCCCAGGGCAAGATGGCCGAGCTGACCATTGCCAGCACGGTGATCTCGCCGGCCGAGGCCGGCCGCAAGGTCGAAAGCGGTGCCATGCGGTTCGTCGGTTTCGACCTGACCGCCGGCGTCCGTACCGGCGGCGGCGCCTTCAATGCGCTCGACAGCGGCACCATCGAGCAATTGCGCGGTACCGGCGCCAATGGCGCGCCGTTCTCGATCGAACGCATTGCCATCGGCCGGGTCACCATGCGGGCAGGCGAACGCTCGCTGGTCGCGCTGAGCCAGGCCTTCACGGAGGTCGACCCGACCGGTAGCGGCGACGACGCGGCGAGCCGCCGTTCACTCGGCGCCATGGCGGAGGTTTTCGCCCGGCTGGACTTCGAGCGGATCGAGATCACCAATTTTCGCGGCCAGGGCGAAGGCCGGCAAGCCTTCGAGATGCAACGCTTCGCCATTGCCGGCGTGACCCAGGGCAAGATCGCATCGATCGAGATGGGCGGCCTCGTCGCCCACGAGCGGCGTGGCCAGATCACGCGGATCGGCCGCTTCCTGGTCGAAAACATCGATGCCTCGGGCCTGGTTGCGCTGGGCAAGGACTATGGCGAGGGCCGCTTCACCCCCGGCGCGACGCCGCCGGCGAGCGCCTATCCGGACGTGCGCCGCATTCTGACCGAGGACATCACGGTCACCCAGGCCACGGGCCAGCCGCTCGGCTCGGTGCAGCGCGCCGAGATCGAGGCCGGTCCGCGCATTGGCCTGATGCCGACCCGCATCCGCGCGCGCATCACCGGATTTGATGCCCCGATCACCGATGCGCGCCAGAAGGTCCAGCTCGCGCCGCTCGGCATCGAGGACAAGATCACCCTCGCGGCCGAACTCGAGATCGAATATGTCGAAGCCGCGCGCGAATTGCGCATGCGCACGCTGAATGTCGACGTCAACGATGTCGGCGCCTTGAATCTCGCCCTCAACATCGGCGGCATCGATCGTGCCGCTGTCGAGGCCCTGCCGGCCAGCGCCACGCTGCTCGGCCTTGCCGCCAAGGCCGGCCGGCTGGTGCTGTCCTACAAGGAGTCCGGTGGCGTCGCCTCCTTCCTGACCCACACCGCCGAACAGGCGGGCGTCGAGGAAGAGGCCTTCACCGAGCAACTGAAGATGCAGCTGACCGCCATGGTCGGCCAGTTCGTGCCCGACAAGCTGCTGGCGAGCCAGATCACCACGGCGCTCGCCACCTTCCTCGACGATCCGAACTCGCTGGTGATCACCGCGACGCCCAAGGGCGACGTGCCGCTGGCAGCCCTTGCCATGGCGGCTCAGGGCTCGCCCCTGGCGCTCCTGCCGATGTTCAATGTGACGGTCGAGGCAAACAAGTAAGAGAGCGAATAGCGAGTGGCGAGGAGCGAATTGGGTGGCGTGGCCCGGCGTATAAGGCCGCGTAAACCCTCTCCGCAAGCGGGCTACTAGATTCACACATCTTTTGCCTGGGCGAGAGCGTCCCATCCCTGCTTGGCATCGTAGAAGGATAGCCAGCCCTGTAGCATGACCATCGGGCCAGGCTTGCCGTAATATCCGGTCCAGCCACCGAGCCTTGCGCAAACCCAGGCGGCAAAGGCGAGCGAGCCCTTGGGGTGTGGATTCTTCTGCCGCTGGGTCTTGCCCTCCAGCTTGGCCGAGAGCGCCTCGAGCAAGGGCTGATCTTCCGGCTGGAAGGCATCGGTGAGCGGCCTGAGCGGGGTCTGAGGCGATGCGCCGTCACGAGCATGGACGAGTTGCTGGACGCTGACCGCGGCCACCAGCGCTGCCATGACCAGCTTGAGACGGGGCACATCCTCGGCGATGCGCAGGCCTTCGATGTCGTAGCCCTGGGTCTTCAGGGTGCGGAACAACTGCTCGATGGCCCAACGACGCCGGTAGAGCTCGGCCACCGCCAGGGCTTCGGTGATGTCGCGGACCGCGCGCGAGATCAAGAGCCGCCAGTGAACCGCCGGCTCGCCCGCCGGTGGATCGACTTCGCGGATATCGACCAGCGTCATGCCGACGCTCGCCGGCAGGGCCTCAAGTCCTGGTGTGCCGGCCTTGGGACGTGCCAATTGCGCCGCCATGAAGCGGACCGCCAGTCGCGCCTGGCGCGCCTTGCGGCCGGGCTTGGCCGGCAGGTCCAGCAGGGTCCGGCCGGCCTCAGGCAAGGCATCCACGGTGGCAAACAGCCGACCGCCATCGCCGAGGCTGCGATCTTGGGCCGCCCTGACCAGAAGCTCGATGTCCTTCGGGCGTCGTGCAAAGGCCTCGAAGATATCGCCCTCGCGATCGGCGATCACCGTCACGCTACGAGCCAGCGCCCCGATCCTGGCCGCGTCTTCGCCCCCTTCCAGCCAGCGCCGGCTCTCTTTCGCCGCCAATGGGCGGGATTTCCGCTCCCCACGCAAGCCTTTGTCGCGGCTCATGAATTGAGCATGCGCCAACCCCAGGATGGCGCCGTCCTCGGCATCCACCGCGATCATCGCATGCAACATAAGCCCACCGCCGCCGCTCGACTTGATGCTGGTGGTGTCCTGGATCGCCAGCACCGGCCGGCCGATACACCGTTCCGCCGTGCGCTCTTGCGCCGTCGCCGCCATCTCTTCGACCGTCACCGCCGGATTGCGCAGCAAACGGGTCAGGCGCATCTCGCCTCGCCGGTTGCCGCCCAGCGGCCGAATCCGAATGCCACGACCACCCCACTCGACCAGCCGGCGGTGCAAAAAGACCCCCCTTTTTCCAGCCGGCGGTCGCCAAACCGCCCCAGCCCATGCTCCTGCATCTGCTTCCTCCCGCTAGCTGCGGATCAAGGAATCAGAGCCGCATCCTCCTCGCAACCCACGATGTGTGAATGTCGTAGCCGCAAGCGGGAGAGGGTTCGCGCGCGTTGCGGGCGCGCCCTTTTCCTAAGTTCGCCACTCGCCCATAGGCGATCACATTCCCCTTGTCGCCCAGGCCCATGAAAAAGGGAGCGCCCGATCGCCCCGGGCGCCCCCTTCCCTATTCGCCATTCGCTATTTCGCCATTCGCCCTCAGGCGATCTTGGGATCCAGCTCGCCCTTGGCATAACGCTTGGCCATGTCAGCCGGCGTAATCACCTTCTTGATCTTCGAGGCCTGGCCGGCGGTGTTGAACTCTTCCAGCCGCTGGCGGCAGAGCTTGGTCATCGCTTCCATGGCGGGCTTGAGATATTTGCGCGGATCGAATTCGCTCGGGTTCTCGGCGAGAACCTTGCGGATCTGGCCGGTCATGGCCATCCGGTTGTCGGTATCGATATTGATCTTGCGCACGCCGTGGCGAATGCCGCGCTGGATCTCCTCCACCGGCACGCCCCAGGTCGGCTTCATCTGGCCGCCGAAGGTGTTGATGATGTCCTGCAGGTCCTGCGGCACCGAGGAGGAGCCGTGCATGACCAGGTGGGTGTTCGGCAGCTTGCGGTGGATCTCCTCGATCACATGCATGGCCAGAACCTTGCCGTCGGGCTTGCGCGAGAACTTGTAGGCGCCATGCGAGGTGCCCATGGCGATCGCCAGCGCGTCGACCTTGGTCTCACGCACGAACTTCACGGCCTCGTCGGGATTGGTCAGCAACTGGTCGTGGCTGAGCTTGCCCTCGGCGCCGTGGCCGTCTTCCTTCTCGCCTTCGCCGGTTTCCAGCGAACCGAGCACGCCGAGCTCACCCTCGACCGAGATGCCGCCGAGGTGGGACATGTCGGTGACCTGCTTGGTGACGCCGACATTGTAGTCCCAGTCGCCCGGAGTCTTGCCGTCGGCCTTCAGCGAGCCGTCCATCATGACCGAGGTGAAGCCGGCCTGGATCGCGGTCATGCAGGTCGCCGGCTCATTGCCGTGAT
This sequence comes from Phreatobacter stygius, assembly GCF_005144885.1. Classification (NCBI taxonomy): domain Bacteria; kingdom Pseudomonadati; phylum Pseudomonadota; class Alphaproteobacteria; order Hyphomicrobiales; family Phreatobacteraceae; genus Phreatobacter; species Phreatobacter stygius. Next base: position 4,685,097 of record NZ_CP039690.1, on the reverse strand, counting down.
CGAGATGCACGCAGACCGGAATATGCGGGTAGATCTCGGTGACCGCGTCCATCATGTGCTTCAGCATGATGTCGTTGGCATAAGAACGCGCGCCGCGCGAGGCCTGGATGATGACCGGCGCGTCGACGGCATTGGCCGCCTCCATGATCGCCAGCGCCTGCTCCATATTGTTGATGTTGAAGGCCGGCACGCCATAGTCGTGCTCGGCGGCGTGATCGAGAAGCTGGCGAAGCGTGATACGGGCCATGGTTTTCCTCCGTCAGAATGGATGACGCCCGGCCATGACCGGGCGTCGGGATATTGATCAGATCCGAAGCACCTCGACGCCCGGCAGCGGTTTGCCTTCGAGCCATTCGAGGAAGGCGCCGCCGGCGGTCGAGACATAGGTGAAGCGATCGGCGGCCCGGGCCTGGTTGAGCGCCGCCACCGTATCGCCGCCGCCGGCAACCGACAGGAGCTTGCCCTTGGCAGTGCGCTCGGCGGCATGGCGGGCGGCGGCCACCGTCCCCTTGTCGAAGGGCGGGATTTCGAAAGCGCCGAGCGGGCCGTTCCAGACCAGCGTCGCGGCGTCGTCGATGGCGCCCTGGATGCGCTCGATCGATTGCGGACCGACATCCAGGATCATCGCGTCATGCGGGATGGCGTCGAGACCATAAGCAAATGCCGGCGCATTGGCCTGGAAATGGTAAGCGATGGTGGCATCAACCGGCAGGATGATGGCGCATTTCGACTGCTCGGCCTTGGCCAGGATGCGCAGCGCGGTGGGCGCCAGATCCTTCTCCGCCAGCGACTTGCCGATCTTCACCCCCTGGGCATGCAGGAAGGTGTTGGCCATGCCGCCGCCGATGACCAGCGCATCGACCTTGGTGACCAGGTTTTCCAGGAGATCGATCTTGGAGGAGACCTTGGCGCCGCCGACCACCGCGACCAGCGGCCGCTTGGGCTTGTCGAGCGCCTTGGTCAGCGCTTCCAGCTCGGCCTGCATGGTGAGGCCGGCAAAAGCCGGCAGGACATGGCCGAGGCCCTCGGTCGAGGCATGGGCCCGGTGCGCCGCCGAAAAGGCGTCGGCCACCCAGATATCGCCGTTCTCGGCGAGAGCCCGGACGAAATCCGGATCGTTCTTTTCCTCGCCCTTGTGGAAGCGGGTGTTCTCGAGCACCAGGATATCGCCCGGCTTGATCGCCTCGACCGCACGCCTGGCGACCTCGCCGATGCAGTCCTCCGCAAAGGCCACGGGGCGCCGCAGCACATGGGCCAGCGCCGGCACGACCGGCTTCAGCGACTGGGTCGGATCGACACCCTTGGGCCGGCCGAAATGGGCAAGGATGATCACCTTGGCACCGCGGGCGGCGAGCGTGGCCAGCGTCGGCACGATACGCTCCAGCCGGGTCACGTCAGTGACCTTGCCGTTCTCCATGGGAACGTTCAGGTCGACGCGGACGAGGACGCGCTTGCCGTTGACGTCGGCGCCGTCGAGGGTGCGGAAGGAGCTCATGATACAGATCCCGGAAAGAGAGGGGCCGCCCGTGGTCCGGACGGCCCGAGCGTGATCAGATCAGCTTGGCGATGGCAACCGCCGTGTCGCTCATGCGGTTCGAGAAACCCCACTCATTGTCGTACCAGGTGAGGATACGCACGAACTTCTCGTCGAGGACCTTGGTCTGGTCGAGCGCAAAGATCGACGAATGCGGGTCGTGGTTCATGTCGATCGACACATTCGGCTGATCGGTGACGCCGAGGATGCCCTTGAGCGGGCCCCGCTTGGCGGCCTTCAGGATAGCCTCGTTGACCTTCTCGACGGTGGTCTTGCGCTTGGCCATGAACTTGAAGTCGACGACCGAGACATTGGGCGTCGGCACGCGGATCGAGGTGCCGTCGAGACGGCCCTTCAGCTCCGGAATGACCAGGCCGATGGCCTTGGCCGCGCCGGTCGAGGTCGGGATCATCGACAGGCCGGCGGCGCGGGCGCGATAGAGATCCTTATGCATGGTGTCGAGCGTCGGCTGGTCGCCGGTATAGGCATGGATCGTGGTCATGAAGCCCTTGTCGATGCCAACCGCCTTGTGCAGCACCGCAACCACCGGGGCCAGGCAGTTGGTGGTGCAGGAGGCGTTCGACACGACCAGATGATCCTTGGTCAGCTTGTCGTCATTGACGCCGAACACCACGGTCAGGTCGGCACCGTCGCAGGGCGCCGAGACCAGCACGCGCTTGGCGCCGGCTTTCAGGTGCGCGGCCGCCTTGTCGCGGGTGGTGAAGATGCCGGTGCATTCCATCGCGACATCGACGTTCAGCGCCTTGTGCGGCAGCTCGGCCGGATCCTTGATCGCCGTCACCTTGATGCGCTTGCCGGCGACGACGATGTGGTCGCCATCGACCTTCACCTCGGCCGGGAAACGGCCATGGACCGAATCGAAACGCAGCAGATGCGCATTGGTCTCCACCGGGCCGAGATCGTTGATACCGACGACCTCGATATCCCTGCGCTTACCTTCGACGATGGCGCGCAGGACGTTGCGGCCGATGCGGCCGAAGCCATTGATGAAGACGCGAACGGTCATGGGATCATTCTCCTTGGCATCTGGCAGGTCGAGCTTGGGCCCGCCTCATTTCCTCAATCCGCATCGGGAACTGGCGCCCGATTGTGACATCCCGAGGGCCTGAAGGTCCTCGGGGGTGATTTTGCCGCCGGGCGTCAGCCGACCCGTGCGAGCGCCGCCGCGGCCACGGCCTCGGCGGTAATGCCGAAATGCTTGTAGAGGTCCTTGTAGGGGGCGGAGGCGCCGAAGCCGGCCATGCCGACGAAGACGCCATCCGAACCGATCAGGGCGTCCCAGCCCCAGCGGACCGCAGCCTCGACCGCAACCTTGACCGGGGCGTCGCCGACCACTTTGGCCCTGGCATCGGCGGGCAGGCCGAGGAACAGGTCGAGCGAAGGCACCGAGACGACGCGGGCGCGCACGCCCTTGTCGGTCAGCAGCTTGCGGGCGCCGACCGCGATCTCGACCTCCGAGCCGGTCGCGAAGATCGTCACCTGGGCCTTGCCGCCTTCGGCCGCGGCCAGTTCATAAGCGCCCTCGGCGCTCCGATTGGCCTTCACCTCGGTGCGCAGCTGCGGCAGGTTCTGGCGGGTCAGCGCCAGCACGCTCGGACCATCGGCGCGGTTCAGCGCCAGCTCCCAGCATTCGGCGACTTCCACCGCATCGGCCGGCCGGAACACACGCATGTTCGGAATGGCGCGCAGCGCCGCCAGGTGTTCGACCGGCTGGTGGGTCGGGCCATCTTCGCCAAGCCCGATCGAATCATGGGTCATGACATAGACGACACTGGTGCCCATCAGGGCGGCCAGCCGCATGGCAGGCCGGGCGTAGTCGGTGAACACGAGGAAGGTCGCGCCGTTCGGGGCGAAGCCGCCATGCAGCGCGATGCCGTTCATGGCGGCGGCCATGCCGTGCTCGCGAATGCCGTAATGGATGTAGCGGCCTTTCGGGTTCTTCGCCGAAAAGGCGGCGACCGACTTGGCCTTGGTGTTGTTCGAGCCGGTGAGATCGGCGGAACCGGCGAGGAATTCCGGCATGGCCGGCGCGATCGCCTCGATGGCGAGTTCCGACGACTTGCGGGTGGCAATGTTCTGCGGCGTGGCGATCAGCGCCTTCTTATGCGCCGCAAGGGCCTTGGCGAGCTTGGCCGGACGCTCGCCCCTCAGGCGGCGCTCCAGTTCAGCCCGCTTCTTCGGCGACAGCGCGGCGATCCGGCTTTCCCATTCCTTGCGGGCGGCAACGCCGCGGCCGCCAGCCTCGCGCCAGGCCTTCAGCACCTCGGCCGGCACGCTGAACGGTTCCGGCGCAATGCCGAGCTTTTCCTTGGCGGCCTTCAGTTCCTCGGCGCCGAGCGGTTCGCCATGGGCCTTGGAGGTTCCGGCCTTTTTCGGCGCGCCGTAGCCGATGACGGTCTTGCAGGCGATCAGCGACGGCTTGCCCGACTTCTTCGCCCGCTCGATCGCCGCGGCGATCGCATCGGTGTCGTGGCCATTGATGCGCTCGGCACGCCAGCCGGCGGCCTGGAAACGCTTCACCTGGTCGACCGAGTCGGCGAGCGACAGCGGCCCGTCAATGGAAATGTCGTTGTCGTCGAACAGCACGATCAACTTGTTCAGCTTCCAGTGCCCGGCCATGGCAATGGCTTCTTGCGACACACCTTCCATCAGGTCGCCGTCGGAGGCGATGACATAGGTGTGGTGGTCGACCGCCTTTTTGCCGAACTCGGCCGCCAGCATCTTCTCGGCGAGCGCCATGCCGACGGCGGTGGCAATGCCCTGGCCGAGCGGACCGGTGGTGGTCTCGATGCCCGTGGTGATGAAGTTTTCCGGATGGCCCGGGGTCTTCGAGCCGATCTGGCGGAACCGCTTGATCTCGTCGATCGTCATGCCCGGCGCGCCGGTCAGATAGAGCAGCGCATAGATCAGCATCGATCCGTGGCCGGCGGAGAGCACGAAGCGGTCGCGATCGGGCCAGGTCGGGTTGGCTGCGTCGAATTTCAGAAACTTGGTGAACAGCACGGCCGCGATGTCGGCGGTGCCCATCGGCATGCCGGGATGGCCTGACTTGGCCTGCTCGACGGCATCCATGGCCAGCGAGCGGATCGCATTGGCCATTTGCCCGAGTTTTTCACGCGGCTGAGTGACAGACAGCATTGATCACGGCTCCCTTGCGCGCGCCAGCCGAATTTTGACCCTGATGACGCGCGACCGATTGAAAAAGCCCCGAAAGCCGGAGATTTCGGGGTCGATAGGCCGCGTGTCCTACCAGCGGTGGACTTTGAGTCAATGGCCTCGAACGGCTAACGGCCAACCGTTTTGTCGTGGCTCGCCCCCGGTCAGCCGCCTTCGACCCGGCCGATCTTCCTCACGGCGGTGATCAGGCGCGCCGAATCGGCGGCAACGAAGCGGGCGAATTCCGGCGCGTCCTGATAGGCCGGTGGACTGCCGGCATTGTCGAAGACGCGGCGGACGGCGGGGTCGGCCATGGTGGTGCGCATCGCCTCGCGCAGCCGGGTGACGATCGCGGCCGGCAGCCCGGCCGGTCCGAACAGGCCGGCCCAGATGTAGAATTCGACGTCGTTATAGCCGAGCTGCTTGAAGGTCGGCGTGTCCGGGAAGCTTGCCACCCGCTCGGCGCCAAAATTGGCGAGCACGCGGACCGTGCCGGCCTCGACCTGCGGTTTCAGCACGCCGGGCGCCGAGGCCAGCGCCATGATATTGCCGGTGATCAGGTCGGTCAGCGCCGGCCCGGCGCCGCGATAGGGAATGTGGTTCATCCGGATGCCGGCATTGGTGGCGAACATCTCCATGGAGACGTGCAGCGTGCCGTAAGGCCCGGACGACCCATAAGGGATGATGCCGGGCCGCGCCTTGGCGTCGGCGACGAGGTCGGCGACGCTCTGCCACGGCGCCTTGGCGTGAACCGCCAGAACCGTCGGATCGGCCAGGACGCGAGCGATCGGCACGAGCTGGTCGACCTCATATTGGACCGGGCGGCCCATCAGCCGGTCGGCCTCGGGCAGGACCGCGAGCGAGGACAAGGTCATCAGCAGGGTGTGGCCATCAGGCGTGGCGCGGGCCACCGCGGTATTGCCGATGCTGCCGCCGGCGCCTCCCCGGTTGTCGACGACGACAGGGCGGCCGAGAATCTTTTCCAGCGACTGCGCCACCGGCCGGGCGGCGAGATCGGCCTGCCCGCCGGGCGGAAATGGCACGACCAGCCGGATCGCCTGGGACGGCCAGGCGTCCTGGGCGCCTGCCGGCGCGACCGCACCGAGGAGCGAAATGCCGGCTGCGCCGGTGATGAAGCCGCGACGATCCATAGGTCCCCCACCCTGTTCGCTGTTGCCAATCGCTTCGGGCGAAGCCGCGATTCGCTTGGCCCGAGCCTGCCGTGCCGCCGCCGGCCGCCTCAGGCGACCGGGTTCTCGAGGCGTCCGACGCCGGAGATCTCAATGGCGACGACATCGCCCGCAGCCAGATATTTCGGCGGCGTGAAGCCGATGCCGACGCCAACCGGCGTGCCGGTCGCAATGACGTCGCCGGGCTCCAGCGCGATGACCGAAGAGATCGTCTCGATCAATGTCGGAATGTCGAAGATCAGGTCCGAGACCACGGCGTCCTGGCGCAATTCGCCATTGACCCAGGTCTTCAGCGTCAGCTTGGTCGGATCGGCAGCCTCGTCGGCGGTCAGGATCGCCGGGCCCATCGGGCAGAAGGTGTCGATGCCCTTGCCGATCAGCCACTGGCGATGCTTCTGCTGCAGCGTGCGCGCGGTGACGTCGTTGATGACGGTGTAACCGAACACATGATCGAGCGCGTCGGCCTTGGCGATGCCGCGTCCACCGGTGCCGATCACCACGCCGAGCTCGCCTTCGTAATCGACCGAATGGGTCGGATCGAGCCAGCCGAGAATCGCCTCGCCGGTGGCGATCACCGCGCTCGGCGGCTTGGAAAAGACCACCGGGGCCTCGGGCACGATCTCCGCGGCGGTCGAATCAAACCCGCTCCGGGCGAACTCCTTGGCATGCTCGTGATAGTTCTTGCCGACGCAGAAGATATTGCGCCGAGGCCTGGGGATCGGCGCCAGGAGCTTGACCGAATCGACCGGCACGGCGGCCTCGAGAAGGCTGTCGATCCGCGCCCTCAACCCGGCCCAGTCGGCGATCGCCGCCAGCATCGAAGTTGCGGCAGCGCCTGCCGATGATGTCAGCGGCCGCACCGTGCCGCCGTCCGGGCTCAGCACCGCGACCCGCTGCTCGCCTTTGATTTCGATCGTCGCAAGCCGCACCGGCACTCTCCTCAATCGTTTGCAACTGATTCCACCGGGGTTATAGCACCACGGCGCGCCGCGGCGAGCCGTTGCAGGGCTGCCATTCCTGCCGGCATGGCGTGTCCAGCCCCCGGGCCACGAAATGACAAGGCCATGAAACCGAAATGACAAAGGATGGGGCCGACTTGGAGCTGTCGGAGTCATCGGCCGTTGACGCTGTTTGACGCCCTCGCGTAGGGTCGAGCCACGTTCCCGGGGCGCCGGCACGGTCGCCCATCATGCTCAATTCACGGCAGGTTCGCGTTTGTCATCCACGGCCGACCCTTCGCGCCTCGAGACGGCGGCCTACCGCCTGAAGTCAGCGCTCGCCGCGCTGGAGACGGCGGTTGCCCGGCGAATCGAGGGCGACCTCAGCCACGGCGCGCTCAATCTGCAGCTTGACGCGGCGCAGAGCGACCGCGCCCGACTCGCCGAGGAACTCGACCATTCGGCCGAGCGGATCGCGGCGCTCGAGGCCGCCAATCGCGACGTGGCCGGCCGCCTCGACCAGACCATGGACGCGATCCGCAGCGTCCTCGCGACGCACGGGGCCTGATCGCCATGGCCCATGTCAATGTGACCATCAATGGCCGGCAGTTCCGCATGGCCTGCGACGACGGCCAGGAAGAACACCTGATGAGGCTCGCCGCCGACGTCGACGGCAAGGTCGACCAGTTGAAGGGGGCCTTCGGCGAGATCGGCGACACCCGGCTGACCGTCATGGCGGCGATCATGGTCGCCGACGAAATGGCCGACATGCGGCGCCGCCTGCGCGCGGCCGAGACCGAACTTGCCGAGCTGCGCGATGCGCGGAACTTGATGCAGGAACGCGCCGAGGCGCGCGACGCCTCGGTGGCGAACGCGCTGGACGAAGCGTCGGCGACGATCGAGCGCATCGTCGGCCAGTTGAATGCGCCGCCACGCACCCCGGGTTGAGGCATGCCTGCCGGCGCCGTAGCGGAGCTCGGGTGAGCGTCCCGGCCGTCGCCGGCCAGGCCGATTCGCGCCGCATGGCGGCCGACTTGAAACGTTTCCGCGAGACGCGCCGATGACGCTGGGCGCGCGAGGCACTCCGCCTTGGCGTCAACCAATCCTTTACCATCCGCCACCACCGGGAGCGGAGAAAATCGGCCGTCGGGCAGCGCTCGCCTTGTGTCATGTTGCCTGCAAGCGGCGGGCGTATTAGAGCCAAGCCAAGGGCAATGGCGATCGTCACTTCCACGGCTTCTGCCGGGACGTGCGGATTGGCGAGGGCCGGCCCGGTCGACCTCGCCTTGGAGACGGCAAGACCATGATGCAGAGCCACGCCGGACCCGTCGAGCTCGACCTGATGGACGCCCCGCCGGCCCAGGCGCGGCGGCCATGGGGGGTGATCCTGGCCAAACCCGATCAGGGCAGCGGCGCTGAAGCCAGGCTCGAGGCGCGCGTCACCATGTATCCCGACCGCTCGCGTTTCTTCGTCGCCTATCCGAACGGCCGGGAAGACATCCTCTCGCCGGTCCAGTTCGTCGCGCTGGTGCTCGAGCTGAAGCGCTCCGGTCGCTTCCTGTTCGACCGCAAGCAGCGGTAACAGCCTGCGGGCCGCCGCTTGCGGCCGGTTTCGCTTGTCCCCATATGCATTTTCCTGTATTGCCGCGCTCATCTGCGGGTCGACCCATGGTCGGAACCGCCGGTGCGTCGGACGGTTCGCCGTTCCGGAGCTGGGTCCACGACCCCGCTTGCTCAGCGTCCACGCCGTGGCCCCCGACGGGCCGCCGCCTTTGGACGGGGCCCGTTCCGGCGCCGGTCACGGCCCGTGAGCCACATCAGACATCACCGTCATCCGCGCGGGTTGCGCCCATTGAGCCGTTTTCGGCCAGTGTCGGACGCGATTTCAGCCCCTCGTCCGGCCCGCGTGGAACCGACGGCCTTTCAACACAACCCGGCGCAACAACGGGCTCGAGGGACAGACACGTATGGCAACCGCCAGCAGCATGAACCCTACCCGGGACGATTTCGCCGCGCTCCTCACCGAGAGCTTCGGCAAGACCGAAATGAACGAAGGTTCCGTGATCAAGGGAACCGTCGTCGGGATCGAGAAAGATCTCGCGATCATCGACGTTGGCCTGAAGACCGAAGGCCGTGTCGCACTGAAGGAATTCACCGGCCCCGGCCGTGAAGGCGAGATCAAGATCGGCGACGTCGTCGAGGTCTATCTCGAGCGCGTCGAGAATGCGCTCGGCGAGGCCGTCATCTCGCGCGACAAAGCCCGTCGCGAAGAGAGCTGGGTGAAGCTCGAGAAGGCCTTCACGGCCAACGAGAAGGTCACCGGCACCATCTTCAACACGGTCAAGGGCGGCTATACCGTCGATCTCGACGGCGCCGTGGCCTTCCTGCCGCGCAGCCAGGTCGATATTCGCCCGATCCGCGACGTCGGTCCGCTGATGAACTCGCCGCAGCCGTTCCAGATCCTCAAGATGGATCGCCGCCGCGGCAATATCGTGGTGTCGCGCCGGACGGTTCTCGAAGAGACCCGCGCCGAGCAGCGTCACGAGCTGGTGCAGAACCTCGAAGAGGGCCAGATCATCGACGGCGTGGTCAAGAACATCACCGATTACGGTGCGTTCGTCGATCTCGGCGGCATTGACGGCCTGCTGCATGTCACCGACATCGCCTGGCGTCGCGTCAACCACCCGTCCGAGGTCCTCACGATCGGCCAGACCGTCAAGGTCAAGATCGTCAAGATCAACCACGAGACGCATCGCATCTCGCTCGGCATGAAGCAGCTGCTCGACGATCCGTGGCAGGGCATCGAGGCCAAGTACCCGATCAACGCCAAGTTCAAGGGCCGGGTCACCAACATCACCGACTACGGCGCCTTCGTGGAGCTGGAGCCGGGCATCGAAGGCCTCATCCACGTTTCCGAGATGAGCTGGACCAAGAAGAACGTTCATCCGGGCAAGATCGTTTCCACCTCGCAGGAAGTGGAAGTGTCGATCCTGGAGGTCGATTCCTCCAAGCGCCGCATCTCGCTCGGCCTCAAGCAGACCCTGCAGAATCCTTGGGAGGCCTTCGTCGAGAAGTTCCCGATCGGTTCGGTGGTGGAAGGCGAGGTCAAGAACAAGACCGAGTTCGGTCTGTTCCTGGGTCTCGAGGGCGACGTGGACGGCATGGTCCACCTGTCCGATCTCGACTGGAACCGTCCGGGCGAGCAGGTCATCGAGGAGTTCAAGAAGGGCGACATCATCCGCGCCCAGGTCCTCGACGTCGACGTGGAGAAGGAGCGCATCTCGCTCGGCCTGAAGCAGGTCGGCGGCGATCCGTTCGCTGATGCCGGCGAACTGCGCAAGGGCCAGATCGTCACCTGCGAAGTGATCGACGTGAAGGAAGGCGGCATCGACGTGAAGCTGACCGGTACCGATCTCACGACCTTCGTGAAGCGGTCCGAGCTGGCCCGCGACCGTGCCGACCAGCGGCCCGAGCGTTTCGCCGCAGGCGAGAAGGTCGACGCCCGCGTCATCATGTTCGATCGCAAGGCCCGCAAGGTCCAGGTGTCGATCAAGGCGCTGGAAGTGGCCGAGGAAAAGGAAGCCATGGCCACCTACGGCTCGGCCGACTCGGGTGCTTCGCTCGGCGACATCCTGGGTGCTGCCCTCAAGGCGCGCACCGAACCCAAGAAGTAAGCCGATCGGGCCCTCCGGCCCGACCGCACTCTTCAGCCCCGCGCGGAGCGATCCGCGCGGGGTTTTCTTTAGGCCCCGGACACCGCCGATCGGCCTGCTGGCGAAGCCGCGGCAATCGATCGATGATCAGGTGATCGTCAGGGGAGAACGCCGATGGCCGAGAGCCCGAACCCAAAACTGAACGACCGCGTCAGCATCGACCTCGTCGATGGCGTCGCCGACGTGCGCCTCAATCGTCCCGACAAGATGAACGCCCTCGACCCGGCGATGTTCGATGGCCTGACCGCCGCCGGCGAGGCTCTCCGCCGACAAGCCGGCGTGCGAGCCGTCGTACTTTCGGGCGAAGGCAAGGGCTTCTGCGCCGGACTGGACATGGGTCTGTTCCAGTCCATGGTCTCCGGCGGCACCGTGCTCGGCGATCTCCGGCCGAGGACCCATGGTCCGGCCAATGCGGCGCAACAGGCGGTCATGGTCTGGCGATCCCTGCCGGTCCCGGTGATCGCCGCCATTCACGGCGTGGCGCTCGGCGGCGGCTTCCAGATCGCGCTCGGCGCCGACATCCGTTATGTCGCGCCCGAGGCAAGGCTGTCGGTGCTGGAGATCAAATGGGGGCTCGTTCCCGACATGGGCGGCGTCGCGCTGATGCGGGAACTGGCGCGCGCCGACGTGATCCGCGAGTTGACCTTCACCGGACGGATGTTTTCCGGAACAGAGGCCCTGGCCTTCGGTTTCGCAACGGCGCTCCACGCGGATCCGCGCGCGGCGGCGCTGGCAACGGCGCGTGACATCGCCGGGCGAAGCCCGGACGCGATGCGGGCCGCCAAACGCCTGCTGAATCTGGCAGGCGACGGCTCGGTCGCCGAGGTTCTGCAGGCGGAATCGGATGAGCAGGCCAAACTGATCGGCTCGCCCAACCAGATCGAGGCCGTGCTGGCCGGGGTCGAGAACCGGGCTCCGGCCTTTCGCGCGCCTCCGGCATGACGCCGAGACGTGGGGCGATGCCGGTCTTCGCACGATAGGGCGAACGCGGCGGACAGGGTCCGCCGCGTTCTGTCAGTCGGGGTGGCTCAGAGGCTCGCCATCATGCGCGCGACGTGATTGGAATAGGCGGTGCGCGTGCAGGACGAGGCCAGGCCACGATTGTGCAGGGCCGCCGCGCCGACGGTCGTGCCGCAGCGCTGGTAGGCGACCGCCAGGTGGCGCATGCCCCATTCGAGGCCGGCGCCGCAGGAATTGAGCGCCGAGGTCGGGCCGGTATAACCGAGACCGCGGGCGGTGGCCGGCTTGATCTGCAGCGGACCGAGCTCTCCGGCCCGGCCGACGGCGTGGCAGCGCAGGCGGCTCTCGACCCGGGCGACCGCCACGGCGAAGCGCGTGGGAACGCCGTGACGGGCGGCGACCTCGGCAACGCGCCGGGCGACCGACGAGGTCATTTCAAGCGTCTCGCCACCGGCCTGAGCCTGGCCCCGCTGAGCCTGGGCCCGGCGGTTTGCCGGCTGGGCGGCAGCCTGGTTCGGCGGCGTGGCATTGCGCGCAAACATGGCGGCCCAAGACATGTCCTGGCTGTAGATTTCATTCGCCTTGGCGACAGTCGTCAATGACGCGGAGGACGCAACAACAGCAAAAAAAGCCAAATGCATGGAAAAGCGGCGAATAGCCGCGTTTCGAATGATCATGATTTCTTGTTCCTAAGTATAGGCCAGCGCATCAAAGGTTGATGCTTGTAGCGGCCGCTTCCCGTCATTCACCCCTGCCGGTCACTCAATTGACGCAGGGGAACGCATTCATCTGGTGCGGGACCAATGCGGCGGCTTATATTCACAAAAAATTGGCATTGCAATAATTTTATATTTTGAGCTTGACCAGCGTCCGAATCGACACAGTCGCCCGTCTCGGGATCAAGCCGGTTTCCGCGCTGCACGGTGTCACTACTTCGGCTTGGTTGCCTGCCCGCTCCCGGGAGGTTAAGCGCTAGGGGCTTGCTGCAACAGGAGCCGCCGCATGTCCAACCTCAAGGTCGCCATCGTCCCGGTCACGCAGTTCGAGCAGAACGCCTCGATCGTCTGGGATACGGAAACGATGAAGGCCGCGATCGTCGACCCCGGCGGCGACCTGCCGCGCCTGCTGGCGGCGCTCAAGGAACTGAAGGTCACGCCGGAAAAGATCCTGATCACCCATGGCCATATCGACCATGCCGGCGGCGCTGCGGAACTGGCCGAGACCTTGAACATTCCGGTCGAGGGCCCGCATATCGCCGACGAGGTGATTCTCAAGAGCCTGCCGATCCAGGCGCAGAACTTCGGCATGGCCGACGTACGCACCGTCGTCCCCGACCGCTGGCTCGAAGAGGGCGACACGGTGACGGTCGGCAATCTCAGCTTCGACGTTCTGCACGTGCCCGGCCACGCACCCGGCCACGTCGTCTTCGTGCACCACCCTTCCGAATTCGCATTGGTCGGCGACACCGTGTTCCAGGGCTCGGTCGGCCGCACCGATCTCTACGGCGGCGACCATGACCTGCTGATCAAGGGCATCAAGGAAAAGCTCTTGCCGCTCGGCGACGATTTCGCGGTTCTGCCGGGCCATGGCCCGGCCACCACGCTCGGCCGCGAGCGGACGACCAATCCGTTTCTGGTCTGAGAGCGTATTTGAGGCGGCCGGCTTATCGAGACCGGCTGCCCGTGATCGCACGGTGATCGAGCGAAGAGGCGGACCATGCGAAACAATTCACCGGGAACAGGTCCATGGCGCGGCAAGCCCGCGCGGGTGCTCGATCATGGTGGAAATCGGCCGTCTTGCCGTCGAGATTTCGCCTTGAGCCCCTTGTAGCCCTTGCCACCATCCGCAATTCCCCTCATGTTTCGTGACATATCAGCGAAACAGTTCATCTGGTACTTGCCATGACCGGATGCGCGGGGGTCTTTCGCGCCAAACGCTTGATCGGGACGGCCCTTGTTTCAGACCCTCGTGACCTTTGTCCGTGACCGCGTCGGCTTCAAGCGGATCGTGCTCGGCGTCTCCCTGGCGATGCTCGCCATCGCGATTTACGTCCTTGTCCATAAGCTGAAGAACATCAACTGGTCGAAGGTGTTCACGGCGATCACCGAGATCGGTCCGGGCACCCTGATCATTGCCGGCCTGTTCACCGCCGCCGCCTACCTGACGCTGACCGTCTACGACTATTTCGCCACCCGCACGATCGGGCGCGAGGACATCCCTTATCCCGCCTGCGCCATCGGCTCGTTCACCAGCTATTCGATCGCGCATAATCTCGGCGCCACCGTCTTCACCGCCGCCGTGGTGCGCTATCTCGTCTATTCCCGCTACAAGATCACGGCACCCGAGGTGGTCAAGCTGTGCTTCATCGCCGGGCTCACCTTCTGGCTCGGCAATGCCACGGTGCTCGGCCTCGGTTTCGTGCTGGAGCCGGAAGTGGTCACGCCTGTGGTCGAAGCCTTCGGCATCGGCGGCAGCACGGTGCGCATGGTCGGCTTCGGCATCCTGGTGGCGCTGGTCGGCTGGCTGATCTTCGTCAGCCAGCCACGCAAGTTCGGCCGTGGCGCCTGGGTGATCAAGCTGCCCAGTGCCAAGTTGACCGCCCTGCAAATGGTCATCGGCATTGTCGACCTCGCCTGCTGCGCCGCCATCCTCTATGTCCTGCTGATGGCCATGCCGCATGCGCCTGATGCCTCGTTCCAGGCGGTTGCGGTGATCTTCTGCGCGTCCATGCTGCTCGGCTTCGCCACCCATGCGCCGGGGGCAGCGGGTGCCTTCGAGGCGACGTTGCTGATCGCCCTGCCGCCGCTCGGCTTCGCGCCGGAATCGGTGGTCGCCGCGTTCATCCTGTTCCGCCTCTATTATTTCATCGCGCCGTTCCTGCTGGCGCTGAGCCTGCTGGCGGTGCGCGAACTGACCAGCGGCAACCGCTCGCTCGACCATCTGAAGGAAAGCATGGCGGCGATCCGTGCGGCCGAGGCGAGCCATGAGGCGGCCAAGCACGCCGCCAAGCCCGGACCCGCCGAGTAAAGGTTTGCACCAGCCGGCACGACGGCTAGAAGAGAGGCGTCCCCGCCACACTCTTCGAGGCCGTCATGACCCGCATCCTGGTGTTTTCCGGCTCGATCCGGTCCGGCTCGTTCAATGGCAAGCTCGCCGCGCTGGCCGCCACCGAGCTTGCCCGGCTCGATGCCGACGTGACCCATATTTCGCTCGGCGACTATCCGTTGCCGATCTATGACGGCGATCTGGAAAGTGCCTCCGGCCCGCCCGAAAACGCCCTGAAGCTGAAGCGGCTGTTCTGCGCCCATCAGGGCATTTTCATCGCCGGCCCGGAATATAATGCCGGCATCACGCCACTCCTGAAAAACACCATCGACTGGGTCAGCCGGGTCCGCGAGACCGGCGAGCCGCCGCTGGCCGCCTATCGCAATCGCGTCTTTGCACTTGGCTCCGCCTCGCCCGGCGGCTATGGCGGCATGCGCTCGCAGATCGCCACGCGCCAGTCGCTGGAGCTTGGCTGCGGCGCCCATATGATCCCGGAAACCTGCGCGGTCTCGGCCGCGCATCAGGCCTTCGACGAAGCCGGCAACCTGAAGGACGAGCGCAGCCGCGCCCTCCTCATCGCGTCCTGCAAGTCGCTGGTCGAGAAAGCCAAGGCCTACACATGAGCCCGATCAGCAACCAGGATCCGCGCGCCAAACTGTTCGTCGCGCTTGATTTGCCGAGCCTTGCCGAAGCCGAGCGCCTGGTGGCCCGGCTCGGCGACACGGTGACGCATTACAAGATCGGCTACCGGCTTGGCTATTCCGACGGCATCGCCTTCGGCCGGGAGCTCGCCGCCTCCGGCAAAAGCATTTTCTTCGACCTGAAGCTTCACGACATCGACAACACGGTGCGCGAGGGGGTCGAATCGATCGTCAAGACCGGCGCGCACTACCTGACCGTCCACGCCTATCCGCAGACCATGAAGGCCGCCGCCGCCGGACGCGCCGGGTCGCATCTGAAGATCCTGGCGGTGACCATCCTGACCTCCTGGAACGACGTCGATTGCGCCGAGGCCGGTTATGCCGGCAGCCTCCAGTCGCTGGTTCAGAGCAAGGCGAAACAGGCGGTGGCGCTCGGCATGGACGGCATCGTCTGCTCGGCTCAGGAGACCGGCCTCCTGCGTGCGGCCGGCATTCCCGACCGGGTCGAACTTGTGACGCCCGGCATCCGGCCGGCCGGCGTGGACAGCGGCGATCAGAAGCGCATCGTGACGCCACGGGCGGCGATCGCCGGCGGCGCCGACCGGCTGGTCGTCGGCCGCCCGATCACCGCGGTCGCCGACCCGGTCGCCGCCGCGCAGGCCATCCTTGACGAGATCGTGATGGCACGCGGGTGAACACCCGTGGCAGGATGAGGCTCGCCATCATGACTTGAAACCTGAGCCGGCTGCCCCTACCTGCGGCCCGGTACAGACGCGAGGCAATGTATGAGGAACTCTGAAGACCAGCGCAAGCCCGGCCGTTTCCAGACGGCGCTGACCGGCATTATCGGCCTTGTCAGCGGGCTGTTCATCGCGATCTTCATGTTCATCCAGCTCCGCGCCGCCTGGAACAATGGCGTGGTGCTGCTCGGGCCGGCCGGCCCGAACGCCTGGGATCTCGAATATGAGGTCGAGCCGCTCAGCTATATCGTGGCGATGTCGGCGCTTTACCCCGCGGCGATCGTCTGCGGCGTCGGCCTGGCCATTGCGAGCTGGTTGCTGCTGGCCGGAAACCGCAAGGACACCGGGCGCGACGACTAACGTCCAGCCGCCGGTTTCGCCCGTGCGGCCTTGAGCGCCTGATAGATCCGGCCCATCGCAGCTTCGACCGCCGCCGTGTCGCCGGGCTCGGCCCTCGACATCATGATGTCGAGGATCGCCGTGTGAGTGGCCAGCGCACGGGTCGCCAGTTCCTGGCCTTGCGCGGTCAGATTGAGCCGGCGGATTCGACCGTCATCGGCGTCCCGTTCGCGGGTGATCAGGCCGCGCCGCTCCAGATCCGGCAGCGTCATGCTGACGGCGCTCTTGCCGACCAGCAGCCGGCCGGCCAACTCGCCCTGGGCAAGGCCCGGCTGGCGCGCCAGATTGGCCAGGATGTCATATTGCGAGAGATTGAGACCGAGCGGCTCGAGCGCCGCGGTCATCGCCGTCTCGCAGGCATGATGAACCCGCACCACGCTCAGCCAGGACGCGAAGCCGGGCACCTCCCAGGGGCGCCGCCCGGAGTTCGCCTCTTGCAATTGGTTCAGCGATGAACTATTTTGTTCAATCATGAACTAATATTATCCGATCGGGTCACACCGGGAAAGAGGCTGCCATGAAGAGCCTGGCTCTGAAGGCGATGAGAACCGGTTTTCAGTTCGGCAGCGCGGTGGCGCCGCGCGCCACCGGGCGCATCGCGCTGAGGCTGTTCCGCAGGCCGTTCGACCCGATGGGGCCGAGCGACAAGAAGCAGCAGGTGATCGAGACCGGCCGCGCGCGCTTCGCCGGCGCCGAGAGCCGCCGCATCCGCCACGCCAAGGGCCACGTCCAGGCCTATCGCTTCTTGCCGAAGCCGGAGCAGGATCGCGGCGAGACCGTCGCGGTGGTTCATGGCTGGGCCAATCAGGCCTATTTCATGAGCGCCTTCATCGAGGGACTGACGGCCGCGGGCTTCCGGGTCGTCGCCTTCGACCTGCCGGCGCACGGCGATTCGAGCGGCACCGAAACCGATCCGTTCGACGGCGCCCGCGCGTTGCAGGCGGTGGCCGCGGCATTCGGCCCGCTCCACGGCGTGGTCGCCTACTCCTTCGGCGGCGCGGTCACCGCGGTCGCCGTCGACGGCAAGCCGCCGCTGTCAGGCCCGCTGGATGCCGGCCGCATCGCCTTCATCTCGGCACCCGACGCGATCGTCGACATCACCCGGCGGTTCGGCGCGATGACCGGGCTCGGCCGGGCCGCGCAATCGGCCTTCGAAAAAGCGCTGAGCCTGCGCGGGGGCCGGGCTCTGGACGATCTCAGGACGTCGGCCATGTTCGAGAGCCGCGACATTCCGCTGCTGGTCGTGCATTCGCGCGACGATCGCGAGATCCCGTTCACCGATGCCGAGCGGCTGGCGCGTGCAGGCTCCGCCACCGCCTTCGCGCCCGTCGACCGGCTCGGCCATCGCCGCATCCTCTATGCGCCGGATGTGATCGAACGGGTCGTCGAGTTCATGCAAAGCCCGATTCCGCCTCGGCTTTGAGCCCAGATCCCGAGCCCTCGCCGGGCTTTTCGCCGCCGCGTCGAACCGACACAAGCCGGCCGCGGTGCTTGCGCCGGGCTCCAGGCGGGTCTACCTGAACGACAGCCGGGCGGCGACGCCCAAGTTTCAGTGAGACTTGCGGAGCTCTCATGCCGCTCGACACCGACGCCGTGCTCGACCGCCGTCTGTTGCGCAGAAAGCTGACCTTCTGGCGCGTCGTCGCCGGGATCGTCGCCGTTGCCGGACTGGCCACGGCGGGCTTCTACGGCGCCCGCAGCGCCGGCTATTTCGCCACCCGCCACGTCGCGCGCATCGAGGTCCGAGGCCTGATCACCCAGAATGCCGAAGTCCTGCGCATGATCGAGGCTATCGGGCGCAATGACAGCGCCCGCGCTCTGGTGGTCTCGATCGATTCGCCCGGTGGCACGGTGGCCGGCTCCGAAGCGCTCTATCTGGCGCTGCGCCAGGTCGCGGCCAAGAAGCCGACAGTCGCAGTGGTCGACGGCATGGCCGCCTCCGGTGGCTATATCGCAGCCCTCGCCGCCGATCACATCGTCACGCGCGAGACCTCGATTACGGGCTCGATCGGCGTGATCGTGCAGTTCCCCAATGTCGTGCAGCTCCTGGAGACCGTCGGCGTCAAGGTCGAGGCCGTGCGTTCCGCGCCGCTGAAGGCCACGCCGAGTGGCGTCGAGCCGACCAGCCCCGAGGCCATCGCGGCGCTGCGCGAGATCGTCACCGACAGCTATCAGTGGTTCCAGCGCCTGGTGAAGGAGCGTCGCGGCCTGAATGACGAGCAGTTGCGTGTGGCCGCCGACGGCCGGGCCTTTTCCGGCGTCAGGGCGCGCGACATGCGGCTGGTCGATACGATCGGCGGCGAGGACGAGGCACGCGGCTGGCTCGCCGGGCGCGGCGTGTCGCGCGATCTGGCCATCCGCACCTACCGGCCGTCGCGCCGCGGCACCCTGCCCTTCGTCAATGTCGCCGCGGCGGCACTGGTCGACGCGGTCGGCTTGAGCGATCTTGGCGAGCGGCTGCGCTCGTCGGGCATCATCGCGGGTATCGAGCGCTCGGCGCTTGACGGGCTCCTGGTCGTCTGGCAGCCTCCAAGCCCATGATCCATTTCATAAAATTCAACCGGGGACGTGCCGCGGGCGCGCATCGTCGATGATCAAATCCGAACTGGTCCAAAAGATCGCCGAGCAGAACCCGCAGCTCTATCAGCGCGACGTCGAGAATATCGTCAATGCGATCCTCGACGAGATCGTCTCGGCGCTGGCGCGCGGCGACCGGGTGGAGCTGCGCGGCTTCGGTGCGTTTTCTGTAAAGGCGCGCGGCGCCCGCGTCGGCCGCAACCCGCGCACCGGCGCCCATGTCGCGGTGGAGGACAAGGTTGTGCCCTTCTTCAAGACGGGCAAGGAAATGCGCGAGCGGCTGAACCGGGTCTGACGCGCCAGCCTGAAAGGCATCCGGCATGATCAAGCGTATCGTCAACTGGCTGGTGCTGGCGCCCATTGCGATCGTCGCGGTGGTGCTGGCAGTGGCCAACCGGGCGCCGGTCACCTTCTCGTTCGATCCGTTCTCGCGTGACCTGTCGGCGGCCTCCCTGACCATGCCGCTGTTCGTCCTGGTGCTGGCCTCGGTGGCGCTCGGCGTGGTGATCGGCGGCACGGTGTCGTGGTGGAAGCAAGGTGTTCACCGCCGGCACGCACGCAAGGCCGAACAAGAGCTCGACAGCGCCCGCGCCGAGATCGAGCTGCTGCGCAACGAGATCGCCAAAAACGGCGGCACCCCGCCCGCGCCGCATGGCGGTCCCCTCTCCTTCTTCGGCCGTTCGGCCGCGTGAGCTGATATGCGCATCGTTTCTGCCGCCGAAATTGCCGGCCTGCTCACCCATTCGGACCTGGTCGACGCGCTGGGCGAGGCGTTTCGCGCCGAGATCACCGTGCCGCTGCGCCACCACCACCGCATCCCGCAGGCCGACGGCTCGCCGGAGGCCATGCTGCTGCTGATGCCCGCCTGGACCGCCAGCGGCAGCCAGCAATTCGTCGGTACCAAGATCGTCTCGGTCTATCCCGGCAACGGCGCGAAGAACCTGCCGGCGATCTATGGCAGCTATATCCTGTCGAGCGGCGAGACCGGCGCGCCGCTGGCGGTCATGGATGGCACCGAGCTAACGGTCTGGCGCACCGCCTGCGCCAGCGCGCTCGCCTCGCGCTCGCTGTCGCGCAAGGACGCCACGCGCCATGTCATGGTCGGCGCCGGCGCGCTCGCCCCGCACCTGATCCGCGCCCATGCGGCGGTCCGGCCGATCCGTCACGTGACCATCTGGAACCGCTCGCGCGAGCGCGCGGCCGAGCTTGCCGAAGGGCTGCAGGGCACCCTGCCCGGCATTACCATCACGGTTGGCACCGATCTTCAGGCCGCCGTCGGCGAGGCCGATATCGTCTCCTGCGCCACCATCTCGACCAATCCGGTCGTCTCCGGCGACTGGCTGAAGCCGGGCGCTCATCTCGACCTGGTCGGCGGCTATACACCGGCCATGCGCGAGACCGACGACGCGGCGATCCGGCGCGCCAGCCTGTTCGTCGACACCCGCACCGGCGGCCTGCACGAGGCCGGCGACATCGTCGACCCGATCAGGCGCGGCCTCATCACCGAGGCCGACGTGAAGGCCGACCTGTTCGACCTCGCCCGTGGCACCCATGCCGGGCGCACATCCGACAGCGAGATCACCCTGTTCAAGTCGGTCGGCACGGCGCTGGAAGACCTTGCCGCCGCCATGCTGGTCTGGCGGTCGCTGAAGAGCTGACCGGCCGGCCACAGGCTCAGGGCTGGCCGCCAACCGCTGCGGGATCGGCGATCCAGGCTTCCTGGCCCGCCGTTTCGATGGCCCCCGGACGTGCCCCGCGCACGATCGCAATCGCCGCCGCGGCCGGCAGGCCGCGCTCGACCAGCAATCGGGCAGCGATCATGCCGGAACGGCCGAGACCGGCCCGGCAATGGATGACCAGGCGGCCGCCGAGATCCAGGGCGGCGCGAAGCTCATCAGCCATCGCTCGCCAGGCCGGCAAATCCTGGGGCGTTCCGTAGTCGGCAACAGGATATCTCAGCCAGCGGATGCCTTGCCGGGACAGACGCTCATCCAATCCCGGCGCGTCGGGAAACTCGCGGTCCTCGACGAGACTCAGCACGATGGTCGCACGCCAGGCCACGATCGCAGCGACATCACCATCGAGGTCGCCATCACGCCCCGGGCAATAAGTGAGCGCGATCGCCCATGGCGCGTCGACAGGCAGCGCGACAGGGATCAACGCTGCACCGCCGTCATGGAGGCTGCGGGATAACGCGTGCCGGCAGCCGCGCCCGCCGGGATCGCCTCGTCCAGGAGCGCCAAGTCGGCCGGTGTCAACGCCACCGCGAGAGCACCGAGATTGTCGTCGAAGCGCACCTGCGACCGCGTGCCGGGGATCGTCACCACGTCCTTGCCCTGGGCCAGCACCCAGGCCAGCGCCAGTTGCGACGGCGTGCAGCCCTTGGCCACGGCGAGCGCCTCGAAACGGCCGACCAGTTGGCGGTTGTGGGCGAAATTCTCGCCCTGGAAGCGCGGATGGGCGGTGCGACGGCCGTCGACCTGCGACAGATCCCGGATCATGCCGGTCAGGAAGCCGCGGCCGAGCGGCGAATAGGCGACGAAGCCGATGCCAAGAGCCGCCGTGGCCTTGCGGGTCGCTTCGGCTTCGGCGCGATAGAGCAACGAATATTCGGTCTGCACCGCGGCGATCGGATGCACCTTGTGCGCCCGCCTGATGGTGTCGGGACTTGCCTCGGACAAGCCGAGATGGCGCACCTTGCCTTGCTCGACCAGCCGCGCCATGGCGCCCACCGTCTCCTCGATCGGCACCGCCGGGTCGACGCGGTGCTGGTAATAGAGGTCGATCACCGTCTCGCCCAGGCGCTTGAGGCTCGCCTCGCAAGCCTGGATGACGTAGTCGGGGTGGCCATTGACGCCGTTCGGGCCGCTGGCGCTGCGCGTCTGGCCGAATTTGGTGGCGAGCACCACGCGGTCGCGCCGGCCCTTGATGGCGCGGCCGACCAACTCTTCATTGTGACCCCAGCCATACATGTCGGCGCTGTCGAGATGATCGGCGCCGGCGTCGATGGCCTGCCGGATCAGCGCCTCGGAAGCCGCGTCGTCGGCCTCGCCATAGACGCCGGAAAGCGGCATGCAGCCGAGCCCGATCGCGGCGACGACCAGGCCTCCCGAACCGAGAGGCCGAGGTTCGACTGGCCCTGATTGCGTCCTGGTCATGCCCCATTTCTCCGGCCTCGTTGCGACCGCGACAGATCTAGCCCGGCCGGCAGCCCATGGCTCTTCACTTTCCGTCGATGACCCCGCCCCGGTGGATCGGTAACCATTTGTGGCTTGCGAATGGAAAGTCAGGCCGCTATGCGTTCCGGCCGATGACGTCGACCGCGCGCCAAGCCGATGAATGCCCGATCGCCCGCACCATGCATTGCGTGGGCGAGTGGTGGAGCATCCTGATCCTGCGCGACGCCTTTCAGGGTCTCAGCCGCTTCGACGAATTTCAGCGGAGCCTCGGTGTTGCCAGCAATATCCTGGCGCGCCGGCTGAAACATCTGACCGAAATCGGCCTGTTCGAACGCCGGCTCTACAGCCAAAGGCCACCGCGCTACGACTATGTCCTCACCGCGCGGGGCCGGGACTTCTTTCCGGTGGTGAGCGCCATGCTCGCCTGGGGCAACCGGCACCTGGCGCCGGAAGGCGCATCGGTTCTGCTGGCCGAACGGGCCTCGGGCAAACCGGTCGAGCCAGTGGTTCTGGATCGTCCGAGCCTGACACCCATTACGCTCGACACCGTGGTACTGATCGCCGGGCCGCGCGCCAGTGCGGACATGCATGAACGCCTGAACTCACGCAGAGCCTTACCGCCGGCACTCATACCGACTGGATCTGGAGCCTGACATGCGCCGTATCGTCGTCACCGGACTGGGCCTCGTTTCGCCTTTGGGCTGCGGCGTCGACCTTGCCTGGTCGCGGCTGATCGCCGGCCAATCCGGGATCAGGGCGCTGCCCGAAGCGACCGCGGCCCAATTGCCGGCCAAGATCGCCGGCAATGTGCCGGACAAGCTTCTGGACCCGGAGGGCGGTTTCGATCCGGATCTCGCGGCTTCCGCGAAAGACCAGCGCAAGATGGATCGCTTCATCCTGTTCGCCTTGCTCGCCGCGGACGAAGCCATTGCCCAGGCCGGCTGGGCGCCGGCCGGCGAAAGCGACCAGGAGCGCACGGCCACCATCATCGCCTCCGGCATCGGCGGCTTTCCGGCCATGGTCGAGGCGGTCAGGACGGTCGATGCCCGCGGCGTGCGCCGGCTGTCGCCGTTCACGGTTCCCTCCTTCCTGGTCAATCTCGCCGCCGGCCAGGTGTCGATCCGCCATGGCTTCAAGGGACCGCTCGGCGCCCCGGTCACGGCCTGCGCGGCGAGCGTCCAGGCGATCGGCGACGCGGCGCGGATGATCCACGCAGGCGAGGCCGATATCGCGGTCTGCGGCGGCAGCGAGGGCTGCATCGACGTCGTCAGTCTCGGCAGCTTCGCCGCCGCGCGGGCGCTGTCGACCGATTTTAATGAAACGCCGGCGCTTGCCTCGCGGCCGTTCGACCGGGATCGCGACGGCTTCGTCATGGGCGAAGGCGCCGGCATGCTGGTGATCGAGGCGCTCGACCACGCGCTGGCGCGTGGCGCCCAGCCGATCGCCGAACTCGTCGGCTACGGCACGACGGCCGATGCCTATCACATCACCTCCGGTCCGGAGGATGGCGACGGCGCGCGCCGCTCGATGGCGGCGGCCCTGGCTCAGGCAGGCCTGAAGCCCCAGGACATCCAGCACCTGAACGCCCATGCGACGTCGACACCGGTTGGCGACCAAGGCGAACTGGAGGCGATCAAGACGCTGTTTGGCCGCGACAACCGGGTGGCCGTCACCTCGACCAAATCGGCCACCGGCCATCTCCTGGGCGCCGCCGGCGGGCTGGAAGCGATCTTCACCATCCTGGCGCTGCGCGACCAGGTGGTGCCGCCGACGCTCAATCTCGACAATCCGGATCCGGCCGCCGACGGCGTCGACCTGGTCGCCCGCACCGCGCGGCCGATGGCGCTGACCCATGCCATGTCGAACGGCTTCGGTTTCGGCGGCGTCAATGCCAGCGTCATCTTCAAGCGCTGGGGCTGAGATCCGCCGCCGGCCGCCCCATGTGCCTTCAGCGTCCCATGTACCTTCAGCGCCCAATGAGATGATGAGGGTGGTGCATCGCCCCGACAGTCTCTAAGAAGCCGCCCCATGCCTTTGCTGGTCAAGATCTGCGGGATCACTTCGATGCTCGCCATGGAAACGGCGCTCGACGCGGGCGCCGACATGGTCGGGCTGGTGTTTTTCGCCAAGAGCCCGCGCAATGTCTCGCTGGCGACCGCCTGCACCCTGTCGGGCCGCACCTGCGGCCGCGCCGCCGTTGTCGCCTTGACCGTCGACCCGAGCGACGACTTCATCACCGAGGTCATGGCGAACCTCAAACCCGACCTCATTCAATTGCACGGCCAGGAAACGCCGCAGCGCGTCGCCGACATCCGCCAGCGTTTCAAGGTGCGGGCGATGAAGGTCATCGGGGTCGCCGACAAGGCCGATCTCGACGTCGTGCCAGCCTATGCCGCGGTCTCCGATCTCCTGCTGCTCGACGCCAAACCGCCCAAAACCGCCGAGGCGCTGCCCGGCGGCAACGGCCTGCCGTTCGACTGGCGGCTGGTCGCCGGCCTTGACCCCGGCCGCCCGGTCATGCTTTCGGGAGGTCTCGATCCGGACAATGTGGCCGATGCAATCAGGTTGACGCGGCTCTCAGGCGTCGATGTGTCATCCGGGGTCGAAAGCGCGCCGGGCGTCAAGGATCCCGACAAGATCAGGGCCTTCGTGGCCGCCGCACGTCAGGCCGCCGCCGCGGCTGCGGGCGCAGGAGACAAGCGATGAACGTGCCGCCGAAACCCAATTCCTACCGCACTGGCCCTGATGATCGCGGTCGCTTCGGCATCTATGGCGGACGCTTCGTCGCGGAAACGCTGATGCCGCTGATCCTCGATCTTGAAAAGGCCTATGCCGAAGCCAGGCAGGACTCGGCTTTCGCCAAGGAGATGACCGGCTATCTCACCCACTATGTCGGCCGTCCCAGCCCGCTCTATTTCGCCGAACGCCTGACCGACCATTTCGGCGGCGCCAAGATCTACCTGAAGCGCGAAGAGCTGAACCATACCGGCTCGCACAAGGTGAACAACGTGCTGGGCCAGATCCTGCTGGCCCGCCGCATGGGCAAGAAACGGATCATCGCCGAAACCGGCGCCGGCCAGCATGGCGTCGCCACCGCCACGCTCTGCGCCCGCTTCGGCCTGGAATGTGTGGTCTATATGGGCGCGGTCGACGTCGCCCGGCAGGCGCCCAACGTGTTCCGCATGAAGATGCTGGGCGCCGAGGTGGTGCCGGTGCAATCCGGCGCGCGCACCTTGAAGGATGCGATGAACGAGGCGCTGCGCGACTGGGTGACCAATGTCGGCAACACGTTCTACTGCATCGGCACGGTGGCTGGTCCCCATCCCTATCCCGGCATGGTGCGCGACTTCCAGTCGGTCATCGGCGACGAGACGCGCAGCCAAATGCACGAGGCCGAGGGTCGCCTGCCGGACAGCCTGATCGCCTGCGTCGGCGGCGGCTCCAATGCCATCGGCCTGTTCCACCCGTTCCTGGATGACCCGACGGTTGAGATCTACGGCGTCGAAGCCGCCGGCCACGGCCTGACCAAGCTGCATGCCGCTTCCATTGCCGGCGGCCGTGCCGGCGTGCTGCACGGCAACCGCACCTATCTCCTGATGGACGATGACGGCCAGATCCAGGAGGGGCATTCGATCTCGGCCGGCCTCGACTATCCCGGCATCGGGCCGGAACATTCCTGGCTGAACGATATCGGCCGGGTGAAATATCTCTCCGCGACCGACGACGAGGCCGTGGCGGCCTTCCAGCTCCTGTCGAAGATCGAGGGTATCATCCCGGCCCTCGAAAGCGCCCATGCGCTGGCCAAGGTCGCCGACCTCGCGCCGACCAAGCCGAGGGATCACCTGATGGTCGTCAATCTTTCCGGTCGCGGCGACAAGGACGTCCCGCAGGTCGCCGAAATCCTGGGAACCAAGCTGTGAGCACCCGTCTCGACACCCGCTTCGCCGATCTCGCCCGTGAAGGCCGCGCCGGCCTCGTCACCTATGTCATGGCCGGCGATCCCGACCGCGAGACCGCCCGGGCGATCCTGAAGGCGCTGCCCGGCGCCGGCGCCGACGTGATCGAATTCGGCATGCCCTTCACCGATCCGATGGCCGATGGCCCGGCGATCCAGGCGGCCGGCCTCAGGGCGCTGTCCGGCGGCCAGACGCTGAAGAAGACGCTCGAGGACATCGCCTGGTTCCGCTCCGGCGACCAGACGACGCCGATCGTGCTGATGGGTTATTACAACCCGATCTACATCTATGGCGTCGACAGGTTTCTCGATGACGCCAAGGCCGCCGGCATTGACGGGCTGATCGTCGTCGACCTGCCGCCGGAAGAGGATGCCGAACTTTGCCTGCCGGCGCTGAAGGCGGGCCTGAACTTCATTCGGCTGGCGACGCCGACCACCGACGACAAGCGCTTGCCGACCGTGCTGACCAATACCTCGGGTTTTGTCTATTACGTCTCGATAACCGGCATTACCGGCATGGCGACGCCGAATTTCGACCGGACGGCGGAAGCGGTGGCGCGTATCAAGCGGCACACCAGCCTGCCGGTCGCCGTCGGCTTCGGCGTCAAGAATGCCGACCACGCCGCGGCCGTCGCCCGTGGCGCCGATGCCGTGGTGGTCGGCTCCGCCCTGGTCGATGCGGTGAAGGCCTCGCTCGACCAGGACGGCAAGGGCAGCGCCCGCACCGCGCAGGCGGTCGCCGATATCGTCGGTTCGCTAGCCAGCGGCGTGCGTGGCGCCCGTCGTGCGGCCGAATGAGCCTCGCCCGAGCCGGAGCCCAGGCGCCTCGCGCGCTTCGCGCCGTTAGCTTATATTGACCTCTTCGCGGCCGCTTGCGGCTGCTTGTGCCAGGACCCGCAGATGAACTGGATCACCGACGTTCTTCCTCCGAAGATCCGATCGTTCCTGAAGCGCGATACGCCGGAAAATCTCTGGGTGAAATGCCCGGAAACCGGTCAGATGGTCTTCCACAAGGACCTGGAAACCAATCTTTTCGTCATTCCCGGCTCCGGCGTGCACATGCGCATGGGCTCGACCGCCAGGCTCAAGTCGGTGTTCGACAACGGCACCTGGTTCGACGTGCAATTGCCCGACGTGCCGCCGGATCCGCTCAAGTTCCGCGACGAGAAGCGTTATGTCGACCGGGTCAAGGATGCCCGCGCCAAGACCGGCATGAATGATGCGATCAAGGTCGGCTACGGCAAGCTCGAAGGGCTCGCCGTCACGGTTGCCGTCCAGGACATGGACTTCATGGCCGGCTCGCTCGGCACCGCCGCTGGTGAAGCCATCGTCAAGGGCATGATGACCGCGGTCGAGAAAAACACGCCCTTCATCATCTTCACCGCGTCCGGCGGCGCGCGCATGCAGGAAGGCATCCTGTCGCTGATGCAGATGCCGCGCACGACGGTCGCCGTGCAGGCGCTGCGCGCCGCCAAGCTGCCCTATATCGTGGTGCTGACCAACCCGACCACCGGCGGCGTCACCGCCAGCTATGCCATGCTCGGCGACGTCCATATCGCCGAACCGGGCGCCTTGATCGGCTTTGCCGGACCGCGGGTGATCGAGCAGACCATTCGCGAGAAGCTGCCCGACGGCTTCCAGCGTGCCGAATATCTCAAGGACCACGGCATGGTCGACCTGGTGGTGCATCGCCACGACCTGCGCGAGACGTTGGGGCGGCTCTGCCGCGTGCTGACCAAGGCGCCGCCGGCCGGTCAGACGGAAGCCGAAGCCGCCTGACGCCAGGCACGGTCGCGCCGAAGCGCCTTCAGGGCGCCATCGGCGCGTTACATTATCGGTCCAGGAACGGCCGCATCCCGTCGTGAACACGCTCGCCATGACCCCTATCGACGCCATCCTGGAGCGGCTGACCAAGCTGCACCCCAAACTGATCGACATGTCGCTCGACCGCATGCACCGGGTGCTCAACGCGCTCGGCCATCCCGAGCGGCAGCTGCCGCCGGTGATCCATGTCGCCGGGACCAATGGCAAGGGCTCGACCACGGCCTTTTCCCGGGCACTGCTGGAAGCCTCCGGGCGCAGCGTGCATGTCTATACCTCGCCGCACCTGGTGCGCTTCCACGAGCGCTACCGGATCGGCCAGCCAGGCGGCGGCAAGATCGTCGGCGACGATGCGCTGGCCGATGTGCTGCTCGAGGTCGAACGGGTCAATGCCGGCGAGCCGATCACCCAGTTCGAGATCACCGCAGCGGCCGGCTTCGTGCTGTTTGCCCGCAATCCCGCCGATGCGGTGATCCTCGAAGTCGGCATGGGCGGCCGGCTCGACGCCACCAATGTCATCACCCGCCCGGCGGTGACCGTGATCACCCCGGTGTCGATGGACCATGCCGACTATCTCGGCGATACCGTCGCCAAGATCGCCGGCGAAAAAGCCGGCATCCTGAAACGCGGCCGCCCTTGCGTCGTGGCGCGCCAGACGCCCGAGGCGCTCGCCGTCATCGAGGCAATGGCGGAGCACCAGCGGGCCCGGCTGCTGGTCTCCGGCCTCGACTGGTTCGCCCGCGAGGAGAACGGCCGCTTCGTCTATCAGGACGAGGATGGGCTCGTCGACACCGCGCCGCCTCGGCTCCTCGGCGCCCATCAGTTCGAGAATGCCGGGACGGCGGTGGCAGCGGTGAAGACCGCCGGCTTCGCGCTGAGCGCCGACGAGGTCGAACGCGGCTTGCAGACGGTCGAATGGCCAGCCCGGCTGCAGAATCTGGCCAAGGGCAAGATCGCCAGGCTTCTGCCCGACGGCAGCGAGATCTGGCTCGACGGCGGCCACAATCCGGGTGGCGGCGAGGCGCTGAGCGAGGCGATCGAAAGGATGGCGGGCCGCAGCCCGCGGCCGCTGGTGATGATCCTGGGCATGATGTCGACCAAGGATCCGCGCGGCTTCCTCGACTATTTCCGCCGGCTCCAGCCGACGATCTTCACCATGCCATTCAGCCACCCCGTGGCGCTGACCGCCGAAGACCTGGCCGCGGCCGCCCGCTCGATCGGGCTCGACGCCACCGCGACCGGCAGTCTCGACGCGGCGCTGGCCGCGGTTCGGGGGCTTGCCACCGGACCGGTGCCGCCGCGCGTGCTGATCACCGGTTCGCTCTATCTCGCCGGCGACGTGCTGGCCGCCGACGGCTGGCAACCGACATAGATCGGCGGGAGCCGGGACTTGCCTCGCCGCGCGAGCCATGCGCTGATCGATCAATGATCCGCGCCCGTCCGATCGCCACGATGCTTGTGATCTCGAGCCTTACGGCCGGCGCATCGGCGCAGCCTTTCGCGCCAGCCGAAACCTTGGCGATCGACCGGCTGTGCCTGACAACCGCTGCCCACCCGCCCTCGCCGCTCGGCCTCGAGATCGCCGCCACCGCCATCCGCGAGCATCAGGCATTCGGTGGCCATGTGATCGACCGCGACGGCCGCATGCTGCGTTTCGGCGCGGTCGAGGCCGATGCCTTTCGCGACGAAGCGGCCGGGCGTGGCGTGCCGTGGCGCCAGGTGCTGCGCTATTGGGAGGCGCTCGGCCCGACCGACCAATCGGCCCTGCAGGTGCGCCGTTTTCCCGGCCTCGCCGACAATGCCGGCGCCAGTCAGCCGGGCGATCTGAAACCGCTCGGCGAACTCCTGGACGGGCTCGCCCAGTCCAGCCTGCCGACGCCCGAGCGCGAGGCACTGGTCCAGGCGGCGATCCGCTCGGGGCTTGTTGACGTTCCCTGGTCGGCCGCCTTCGTCTCGCATGTCGTGCTGACGGCCGGCGCCGCGCGCGCGCGATTTGCCGCGGCCATCGCCCATCTCGACTATGTCAGCGAGGCGGCGCGCCGATCACGCGATGAGGCGGCTGGCCAGGCCTCGGCCAGCTTCTACCGGGCCTGCGACCCGCGCCGCACGCCTATGCGGCCGGGCGATCTCCTCTGCATGCACCGCCACGCCGCCGCCGAGATCGACCTGCTCAAGCTCACCGGCCCGCTGTTCCCGGGCCTGGCGGCGGGGCTGGCGCGTGGCGAAAGGCCAGTCTGGAACCTGCATTGCGACATCGTCACCGGCTGGGACCGGCAGAGCCGCACCGCGACGATCATTGGCGGCAACGTGCTGCAATCGGTGGCCCGGCGGGAGCTGCGGACCGACCGGCGCGGTGCCTTGGCGCGCGCCCGGAGCGGGCCGGCCTGCCTCGACAATCGCGAGCCCGGGCCGCTGTGCCGTCCGGAATCGGCGCCCTGGTTCGTCCTGCTGCAGGCAACCGACGAGCCGGCGCCCTGAATTCTCAGGCGTCCTGGCGCTTCAGCAGCAGCGTGCAGGCCCAGGTGCCGACCGCGGCAATGAGCACCATCACCACCATCGGCGTGGCGCTGACATAGGCCCCGACCAGGCTGCCGGCGATCTGCGCTGCAATGGCGCCAAGGCCCATCTGGGAGAAGCCGACAATGCCCGAGGCCGAACCGACGGCATGGGGATTGACACTGACCGCGCCGGCGACCGCGGCGGGCAATTGCAGGCCATTGGCGAAGGCAATGCCGGCCTGCGGCAGGAACAGCATGGCCGGGTGGGTCATCCAACCGGAAAAGGCGATGCCCGACTGGACGAGCGCCGCGATGATCATCAAGACGCAGCCCCAGGCGATCAGCCGGTCGCCACCGACCCGCATGGAATAGCGGCCCGAAACCGCATTGCCGACCATATAGCCGCCGGCATTGGCGATGAACCAGAGGCCGTAGCTGGTCGAGCTTTCGCCCATCACCGTGACCACCACGTGCGGGGCGCCGCCGACAAAGGCGAAAAAGGTGACCGACGAGACGGCGCCGATGCCGAGATAGCCGAGGAAATTGCGATCGGTCATCAACAGCCGGGCATCCCGGAAGATCTCGGATATGGTGGGCGAAGACACGGTGGCGCGGGTTTCCGGCAGGCCGAAAAAGGCCGCGGCCAGCGCCAGCGCAGTGACACCGGCGGTCGCCACGAAGATCCAGCGCCAGCCGACGGTTTCGTTGAGCAGGCCGCCGATCGACGGCGACAGCATGGGCGCCACCACCATGGCCATGGTGACCCAGCCGATCATCGAGGCCGAGCGATCGCGGTCGAAGACATCGCGGATCACCGCGCGGCCGACGACCAGGCCGGCGGAAGCGCCGAGCGACTGCAGGACGCGGGCCACGATCAGCCAGCCGATGCTGGTGGCGGCCGCGGCGGCCAGGCTCATCGAGCCGGTGATGATCAGCGCGCAGATCATCACCGGCCGGCGGCCGTAACGGTCGGAGAGCGGCCCATGGACCAGTTGAGCGCAGGCCATGCCGGCCAGATAGAGCGTGATGGTGAGCTGAACGATGCCGGGATCGGCGTCGAAATAGCGCGCCAGCGCCGGCACGGCGGGCAAGGGAAGATTGAGCGCCATCGGACCGATGGCGGTCAGAACCACCAATAACGGCACGAGGACGCGCGGAGACAGGCGGGGATCGGACATGGACTGCTCTGTAGGAGGAAGGTCATGTCGCGCATAGGTGGCAGCAGGTCAAGGCGACGGCGCCGATTGGTTGCCATGCCCGGCAATCTCTCAGTTGGCCGCGCTGATGCCGGCTTCGCGGATCAGCCTGCCCCATTTGGCGACCTCACGCTCCAGCTGGGCGCGCGCCTCCGCCGGCCCGCGCCGGCCGGGCGGATAGGCCAGGGTGCCGAGCTCGTCGAAACGGGCCAGGATCAGCGGATCCTGCAAGGCCTTCTCGAGGGCCGCATGGAGCGTCCCGATGATCGGCCGGGGCGTCCCCTTCGGCGCATAGAGCGCATGCCAGACGGTGACGTCGAAGCCTGAGAGGCCCGCCTCCTGCAAGGTTGGCACCTCGGCGAGCTGGCTGACCCGCTCCGGCACGGTGACGGCGTGGGCGCGAATGCGGCCGCCCCTGATCTGCGGGATCGAATTGGTGGTCTGGTCGCACATCATGTCGATCTGGCCGCCGACCAGGTCATTCATGGCCGGGCCCGCGCCACGATAGGGGATTTCGTTGACCTTCACCCCGAGCATCGACTGCAGCAGCATGATGCACAGGTGCGAGCCGGCGCCGACGCCGGAGTGGCCCATGCTCACCTTGTCCTTGTTGGCCCTGATATAGGCGATCAGTTCGGCAATGTTGCGCGGCGCCAGGGCCGGCTTCGAAACCAGCACATAAGGCCCGGAATTGACCAGGCCGATCGGCTCGAAATCGGTCAGCGTGTCATAGCTCAGCCGGGGATAGAGCGTCGCGCCGGCGGCCAGCGCCAGATGGTGGATCAGCAGCGTGTAGCCGTCGGCCGACGCGCGCGCGACGCGCGCGGCGGCCACCGTGCCGCCGGCGCCGGCAGCGTTTTCGACCACGATCTGCTGGCCGAGCGTCTGCGACATGGACTGGCCGACAAGCCGGGCGAAGACATCGGTCGAGCCGCCGGCGGCGAAGGGCACGATCAGCGTGATCGGCCGGTCGGGATAGGTCTGGGCGCCGGCCGGCGCGCTGAACGACAAGACCGCAATGATCGCAGCGACAGCCGGACGAAGCATCATGACCTCCCTCATGAAACGCCAGGGCCGTTCTTCCGAAGCCCTGGCTTTAGGTCGTGTACTCATAATGGATGGCGACACGACGCGAGGATTTTTGGCCGGATGGCAGGAGGCTTGCCGACGCAAGCCTTTCGGCTTGCTCAAGGCAAACCAATTGGTTTGCCGGGGCAAGTCGACGCACCAGCCGGCCAAAAGGACCGCGCCGCTTCGCGGTGGGGCCAAAATGATCGATGGCCGCGTCGAAGCGCTTGCCCGATGGAAAACATCGGGCTGCGCACTTCTCCTTGCCCTCAATCATTTTGGCCCAATCGTGACGCCATCCATTATGAGTACACGACCTAATGCTGCGACATTGTCTCCCGCCTGTCACTTGGACCGGCGGCAATGCCCCCGGTTCAGTTCGACGCGCTGACCCCGGCCTCGCGGATAACCTGGGCCCATTTCGCCACCTCACGCTCCAACTGGGCGCGGGCCTCGGCCGGCCCGCGCCGTCCCTCGGGATAGGCCGTGGTGCCGAGATCGGCAAAGCGGGCCAGCACCTGGCGGTCCTTCAAGGCCACTTCCAGCGCGGCGTTGAGCCTGGCGAGAACCGGGGCCGGCGTGCCCCTTGGCGCATAGAGCGCATGCCAGATGGTGATCTCGAAGCCCGGCAGGCCCGCCTCCTGCAAGGTCGGCAGATTGGGCAGTTGTGTCACCCGCTCGGTCGAGGTCACCGCATAGGGCCGGATGCGATTGCCCTGGATCTGCGGCATGGAATTGGTGGTCTGGTCGCACAAGACATCGATCTGGCCGGCGATCAGGTCGTTCATCGCCGGGCCGGTGCCGCGATAGGGGATCTCGTTGACTTTGACCTTCAGGGCCGACTGCAACAGCATGTTGCAAAGATGCGCGCCCGAGCCGACCCCGGCATGGGCCAGCGAAACATTGCGGCCATTGGCCTTCAGGTGGGCCAGCAATTCGGCGATGTTGCGGGTCGGCAGTTCGAGCTTGGAGACCATGACGAAGGGCCCCTGATTGACCAGGCCGATCGGCTCGAAATCCTTCAAGGTGTCATAGGTCAGGTTCGGATAGAGCGTGGCGCCGGCGGCAAGCGCCAGGTGGTGGATCAGCAAGGTGTAACCGTCGGGCGCGGCGCGCGCCGTGCGGGCGGCCCCGGTGGTTCCGCCGGCTCCCCCGACATTCTCGATGACCACGGCCTGGCCGAGCGTCTGCGACATGGATTGGACGAGCAGCCGCCCCAGCACGTCGGACGGGCCGCCGGCGGCGAAGGGGACGATCAAGGTGATCGGCCGGTCGGGATAGCTCTGCGCCGCGGCCGGCGCGGCAAGACCGGTGAAGACGGAAAAAGCGACGAAAAAAGCGGCGGCTAAAGCGCCGGCAACCTGGCGACGAAGCATTCATTCCTCCAAGGGGCTGGGACGGTATTGTCGTTCGCGAGTGTCCAGCCCGTCGATCCGGCACTCATCGTAGGTCCGATAGATAATGGAAGCTGTCGGAGCGGCATAAGGAGACACGCCATTCTACCGGCGTGCCGTCGAGATCTGCGGCAACCCGGTCGATGATCAGCACGGGCGTGCCGACATCGAGGCCGAGAAGCCTTGCGTCATCTGGCGGACAGGCGACCGCTTTCAAGGTCTCGGTCGCCCGCGCGATGGTGACGCCATAACGCGCCGCATAGAGCCCATAGAGATTGTTGGGCATCGGCTCTTCGCGCTCCAGGCCGGCAAAACGGCTGGCCGGAACGACGATGGTCTCCGCGATCGCCCGCTCTCCGCCGAGCGAACGGATACGCCTGATGACGACGACGAAGGCGCCGGCCGGCAGCCCAAGCTTGTCCCGCACCGCCACGTCCGCCCGCACCCGCCCGACCGACTGGACCTCGCTGTCGGGAAACTCGCGTGTCGCGCCGTCACGCGACAGCTTGAAGAACTGGAACAGCACCCGGTCGTCATCATGGGAGGCGACGAAGGTGCCCCGCCCCTGGCGGCGGACCAGCAGGTTTTCGCCGGTCATCTCGTCGAGCGCCTTGCGCACCGTGCCCTGGCTGACCGCCAGCTCTTGGGCGATCTGAAATTCGCTCGGAATCAGCTGGCCGGTCTGCCAGCGGCCGTCGGCAATGCGGCGGATCAGCATGTCCTTGACCTGGCGATAGAGCGGCCGGAAGCCGACGACATCGGCATCGCCACTCCCATCCCGCCCATCCCGGTCCACGGCCATGCGCAAGCTCCATCCGCGTTGACACTCTATCCGCTCTTATGTCTTATACAAGACCTAAGCGCAAAAGGCTCAACAGCGGCGAGGAACGGTCATGGGCGCCCCCCATCTCTTGGTTCATGAAAAGAAGGACACGGTCGGCGTGGTGGTGGTCGAAGGCCTGAAGGCCGGCACCGACATGCTGGCGGTGATCACCCACGACAATTCGGATTTCCGGATCACCGCCAGGCAGGACATCCCGATCGGCCACAAGGTGGCGCTGAAGGATATCAAGAAGGGCGACACGATCTGGAAATACGGCCAGGACATCGGCAAGGCCATCGCCGACATCAAGGCCGGGCAGCACGCCCACATCCACAATATCAAGACCAAGCGCTGGTGAGGACTGAAACGATGTCGTTGATGGTCGCGAATTTCGATCTCGTCCAGCGCAAGCTGAAATCCGTCAAGGGCCGCAAGATCGAGGCGGAAGCCTTCAAGGCCCCCATCGTCAAGCGCCCGACCGGCCGCGCGCTCGACAGCGTCATGGGCTGGCGCCGCGAGAACGGCCGTGTCGGCGTGCGCAACCTGGTCCTGCTGCTGCCGCTCGACGACCTGTCGAACGCCGCCTGCGAGGCGGTCGCCAACAATATCAAGGGCACGCTCGCCATTCCGCACGCCTATGGCCGGCTGCAGTTCGGCGAGGACCTCGACGTCCATTTCCGCACGCTGATCGGCACCGGCTCCAATCCGAATGTCGCAGCCGTCGTTGTCATCGGCATCGAAGACCAGTGGACCAAGCGGGTGGTCGACGGCATCGCCAAGACCGGCAAGCCGGTGGTCGGCTTCGGCATCGAAGGCCATGGCGACATCGCCACCATTGCCAAGGCGAGCTATGTCGCCAAGGAATTCGTCCAGTGGTCGACCGAGCTTGCCCGTGAGAAATGCGGCATCGAGGAATTGTGGATCTCGACCAAATGCGGCGAGAGCGACACCACCACGGGCCTGTCATCCTGCCCCACCGTCGGCAACATGTATGACAAGCTGATCCCGCGCGGCATCTATGGCGTGTTCGGCGAAACCTCGGAGATCACCGGCGCGGAACATCTGTGCAAGGCGCGCGCGGCGAGCCTGGAAGTCGGCGAGCGCTGGTACAAGATGTGGAAGGCCTATCAGGACGACGTCATCGAGGCACACAAGACCGACGACCTCTCCGACAGCCAGCCGACCAAAGGCAATATTGCCGGCGGCCTGACCACGATCGAGGAAAAGGCGCTGGGCAATCTCGAGAAGATCGGCCGGGAATGCCGCTATATCGACATCCTCGAGCCGGCCGAGGCGCCGGCCAAGGGCGCCGGCCTCTATTACATGGACACCTCGTCGGCGGCCGCCGAATGCGTGACCCTGATGGCGGCGGGCGGCTATGTGATCCACACCTTCCCGACCGGCCAGGGCAATGTCATCGGCAACCCGATCGTGCCGGTCATCAAGATCACCGGCAATCCGAAGACCATGCGGACCATGCCCGAGCATATCGACGTCGACGTCTCGGGCGTGCTGAAGCGGACCATGACGATTCCGCAGGCCGGCGATGCATTGATCGAAAACATCGTGCGCACCGCCAATGGCCGCTTGACCTCGGCCGAGGCCCTGGGCCATCGCGAGTTCTCGATGACCAAGCTCTATCGCTCGGCCTGATCCTCACCTGTCCGGCGCGCCCAACGGGGCGCGCCGCCCGCCCGAATGGCACCCATGGCCTCCATGCCGCTCACGCTCGTCGCGCCCGGCCTCGATCAGCTCGAGAGCTATGTCGACGCCTTGCGTCGTGGCTGGTCGCCCAACAATGTCCGCGACGTCTCGGGCGAACAGCTCGCCGCCTTCGACAAGGATCCTGCGGCTTTCCTGGCAAGCCTGACCAGCCGCGAAGGCCTGATCCCGCTGCCGGACGGATCTCAGGTGCCGAAACTGCCCTTCATCCTGCGCTGGCTCTGGGACGGCGCGTTCTGCGGCAGCATTTCATTGCGCTGGCAGGAGGGCACCGATGCCCTGCCCGACCACGTCCTCGGCCATATCGGCTATGCTGTCGTGCCCTGGAAGCGGCGGCGCGGCTACGCCACCGCGGCGCTCGCCGCCATGCTGCCGGAAGCCCGCCGGATCGGCCTCGGCCGGGTCGAGATCACCTGCGACCCCGACAATGCGGTTTCGATGCGGGTGATCGAGGCCAATGGCGGTGTGCTGGCCGAACGCTTCACCGCCAGACATTACGGCGACAAGCCGGAATTGCGCTATGTCATCCCGCTCCGGCCGACCCTCACCACCGAACGCCTGATGCTCACAGCCATCGGCGCCGGGGACTTCGACACGCTTGCAACCTTGACCGGCCATCCCGAGGTCGGTGGCAAGCTGAAACATGGGGTTCTCGATGCGGCGCAGACGCGCGCCCAGCTCGACCTCTACCTGAAGACCTGGGCCGAACACGGCTTCGGCCTCTTCGTCATGCGCCGGCGCGACGACCGGGCCTTCGTCGGCATCGCCGGCCTGTGGCAACATGACGACGATCTCGGCGTGGCGCTGCGTTATGCCGTGATGCCCGACCAGCGCGGCCAGGGTTTCACCAAGGAAGCCGTCAGGGCGGTGCTAGACTTCGCCGCGACGCGCCGTCTCGGCCCGATCATCGCGGTGACCCGCGAGACCAATGCCGCGTCGCGCAAGATCCTGACCGATCTCGGCTTCGAACTGAGCGCGGTCCGCGAGCGGCCGGACCGGCGCTCGCTCATCTATTCGAAAGCTCAGCAGGACGGGTCATGACCCTGGTTTCCCCCGCAGCCGCCCGGCCGCTGCTGCCCGGCATGGCGCTCGCCTCCGCCGTGTCGATCATCGCGGTCATGGCCGAGCCGGTGGTCAGGAACGCCACGGGCGGGCGCCTCGCCCTGCCGGGCATGGTCATCGCCCTGATCATCGGCATTGCCTTGCATTCGGTCGCCGCGCGGCCAGCCTTCGAGGCGGGCCTCACCTTCGCGGTGAAGAAGCTGCTGCGCTGGGCGATCGGGCTTCTCGGCCTGCGCGTCGCGCTGGGCGACATCATTGGCCTCGGCCTCGGCACGCTCGTACTGGTCGTCGGCGCCATGGCGGCAACCATTGCCGCCGGAATCTGGCTTGCCCGCCGCTTCGGCGCGCATGACGGTTATGGTGCACTGGCCGGCGCCGCCACCGCGGTCTGCGGCGCTTCCGCCGCGCTCGCCACCACCACCGTGCTGCCGCACTACAAGGCGCGCGCCGCCGATACCGCTTTCACGGTGGTCGCGGCCAACGCGGTTTCGACCATCGTCATGCTGATCTATCCGCCGCTGGCGATCCTGCTCGGCTTCGATGCCAGCAAGACCGGCATCCTCCTCGGTGCCACCATTCACGACATGGCCCAGGTGGTCGGCGCCGGCTATGCGGTGTCCGATCCGGTCGGTAATACCGCTGTCGTGGTCAAGCTGTTCCGGGTGTTCCTGCTGCTGCCGGTGGTGCTGGCCATTGGCTGGTGGTTCATGCGCCAGGGCGAAGCGACCCATGACGCCAAAGTGCCGGTGCCGGTCTTCGCCCTGGTGTTCCTCGCCCTGGTGGTGGTCAATTCCATCGTCCCGACCATTCCGGCGCTGGTCAGCCCCTATGCCCTGGTCAAGGGCTGGCTGGTGGCCTTGTCCAATGCCGGGCTCCTGATCGCCATCGCGGCGCTTGGCTTGGGCACCTCGATCACCGCGATCCTGTCGATCGGCTGGCGCCACGTGGCGGTATTTTTCGGCACCACCCTGGTCATTCTCGGCATCGTCATCGCCGGCTTATTGGTTCTGTAGGACAGTTGGACATGACCGATATCGTCATCTGCGAGTTCATGGACGAAGCCGCGGTTGCGGATCTCCGGCGCGATTTTTCGGTCACCTACGACAAGGCGCTGGTCGACCGGCCGGCGGAACTGACGGCGCTGGTCGCCGGTGCCCGCGCGCTGGTCGTGCGCAACCGCACCCAGGTGCGCGGCGCGCTGCTGGAGGCCGGGGCCCAACTCGAAGCCATCGGCCGGCTCGGTGTCGGGCTCGACAATATCGACCTGGCCGCCTGCAAGGCCCGCGGCATCGCCGTGCTGCCGGCGACCGGGGCCAATGACATAGCGGTGGCCGAATGGGCCCTGACCACCGTGCTCGTGCTGCTGCGCGGCGCTTATGCCGCCAGCGCCGAGGTGGCCGACGGCCTCTGGCCGCGGGAAAGGCTGATGGGCCGCGAGGTCCACGGCAAGACGCTGGGCCTGATCGGCTTCGGCGCCATCGCCCGCGAGACGGCGCTGCGGGCCCGGGCCTTCGGCATGACCATCGTCGCGGCCGATCCCTTCGTCGCCGCCGATGACCCGGCCTGGGCGGCCATTGGCGCCCGCAAGGTCGATCTCGATCAGCTCATGACGTCGGCCGACGCGATCAGCCTGCATGTGCCGCTGACCGACGAGACGCGCAACCTGATCGATGCCAAGCGGCTCGCCGCGATGAAACCCGGCGCGGTCATCGTCAATGCCGCACGCGGCGGCGTCATCGACGAACCGGCGCTGGCCGCCGCGCTGAAAGCCGGCACGCTGGCGGGCGCTGCCCTCGACGTGTTCGACCAGGAGCCACTGAAGGCTGGTTCGCCCTTGAACGGCGCGCCGAACCTGATCCTCACGCCGCATATCGCCGGCGTCACAGTCGAGAGCAATGTCCGGGTCTCCTCGGTCACCGCAGCCAATATCCGCACGGTTCTCGGGGAGCGCCGCCCATGACCCTGGTCCCCCTCGATACGGCTCGCGCCTATGTCGCCCACATCTTCCGGGACCACGGCGCGAGCGAGACCGCCGCATTGTCGGTCGCGGCCGCCCTGGTCGGCGCCGAAGCCGATGGGCTCAAAGGTCACGGCCTCTCGCGCATTCCGACCTATCTCGGCATGCTTGCCTCCGGCAAGATCAGGGGCGATGCCGTCCCGACCGCGACGCGGATCAGGACCGCAACGCTGATGGTCGATGCCGCCGACGGCTTCGCCTATTCGGCGATCGATCTCGCGGTCGCGCAACTGCCTGACATCGTTCGCGAGACCGGAATCGCGGCAGCCGCCATCACCCGGTCCAACCATGCCGGCGCGCTCGGCCACCATGTCGAGCGGTTCGCCGCACAGGGGCTCGTCGCGCTGTTCTTCGCCAACACCCCGGAAGCGATCGCTCCGGCCGGCGGCACCAAGGCGGTCTATGGCACCAACCCGATCGCTTTCGCAGCCCCCCTGCCCGGCCGCCCGCCGGTTGTCGTGGATCTCGCCCTGTCGACGGTGGCGCGCGGCAATATCGTCGCGGCGAAACAGAAGGGCGAGGCGATCCCGACCGGTTGGGCGCTCGACGCGGAAGGCAAACCCACGACCGATGCCGACCAGGCCCTGAAGGGCACCATGGTGGCGCTGGGCGGGCCCAAGGGCACGGCGCTGGCGCTGATGGTCGAGGTGCTGGCGGCGGCGCTGACCGGCGCGCACCTGTCGATGGAAGCGTCGTCCTTCCTCGATGAGAAGGGCCCGCCCCCCGGCACCGGCCAGACCATCCTGGCGATCGATCCGGCCGGTTTCGGCCATGGCGCGTTCGGCGACCGCATGACCGCTCTCGCCGGTGCCATCGAAGCCCAGGCCGGCGCCCGGCTTCCCGGCCAGCGGCGGCTGGCGCTGCGCCAGGCGGCGGCAGCCCAAGGCATCGTTATTCCCACGGATCTGATTCAGAGGTTCGGCGTTATAGGGTGATGTCGCGTGGCATGACCCGCCGCGCCGACGCGCCGGGTTGTGCCCGATCGTCCGGCCCTTCACGCGGCGGGCGGCACGGCCTTTGGCGCTCCTGGTTGGACCTGGAGGATTTTGAAGTGACCAAGGCCTTTGTCAGCGACCTCAAGAGCAATACCCGCACTGCCATG
Organism: Phreatobacter stygius; assembly: GCF_005144885.1. Classification (NCBI taxonomy): domain Bacteria; kingdom Pseudomonadati; phylum Pseudomonadota; class Alphaproteobacteria; order Hyphomicrobiales; family Phreatobacteraceae; genus Phreatobacter; species Phreatobacter stygius. The sequence goes on along the minus strand of NZ_CP039690.1, from coordinate 4,644,346 downwards.
ATCGCGCTTCTGAACAAACGTCTGGCCGATGCCATCGACCTGAAGCTCGCCATCAAGCAAGCCCACTGGAACGTCAAAGGGCCGGGCTTCATCGCCATTCACGAATTGTTCGACCAGGTCGCGGCGCGCGTCGAAGAGCATGGCGACACGCTGGCCGAGCGGGTGGTGCAGCTCGGCGGCATCGCAGCCGGCACGACGCAGGCCACCGCCGAAGCGACCTCGCTCAGCCCCTATCCGACGGACACGACCGCCCAGAACGATCACGTCAAGGCGGTCGGCGATCGTCTCGGCGCCTTCGCCAAGGGGTGCCGCGAGGGCGTCGACGAGGCCGACACGGCCGGCGACGCCATCACCGCCGACATCTTCACCAGCATTACCCGGGCGGTCGACAAGGACCACTGGTTCGTCGGCGCCCATATGGCTTGAGATTTGCCGAAGGGCGGCCCGGGCCAGTGGTCCGGGCCGCCCTGAGCCAGATCGTCAGGCGACCTTGATCACCAGCTTGCCGAAATTCTTGCCCTTGAGCAGTCCGATAAAGGCCTCCGGCGCCTTGTCAAGGCCCTCGACCACGTCCTCGCGGTATTTCACCTTGCCGTCGCGCAGCCAGGCCGACATGTCGGTGAAGAAGTCCTTCGCCTGGTCGGCGAAGTCGCGCACGATGAAGCCGCGGAAGGTGAGCCGCTTGGTCAAGATGTCACGCAGCAGAAGCTGCGTCCGGTCCGGGCCGTCGGGAAGGCCGGTGGCATTGTATTGGGCGATCAGGCCGCAAACCGGGATGCGGGCGAAGAAGTTCAACAGCGGGAAGACTGCGTCGAACACCGCGCCGCCGACATTCTCGAAATAGACGTCGATGCCATCAGGGCAAGCCGCCTTGAGATCGGCCGCAAAGGTCGGCGACCGGTGGTCGACCGCCACATCGAAGCCGAACTCCTCGATCAGCGCCTTGCACTTGTCGGCCCCGCCGGCAATGCCGACGGCGCGTGCGCCCTTGATCCGGGCGATCTGGCCGACCGCCGAGCCGACCGGACCAGTGGCGGCGGCAACCACCACCGTTTCGCCGGCCTTGGGCTGGCCAATGGTCAGGAGGCCGGTATAGGCGGTCATGCCGGGCATGCCGAGCACGCCGACGGCGGTCGAGATCGGCGCGGCCGTCGGGTCGATCTTGCGCAGTGCCTTGGCATCGGCAACCGCATAGGACTGCCAGCCGGAATGGGACAGGACGATATCGCCCGGCTTGAAACGGTCGCTTTTGCTTGCGACCACCTCGGCGACGGTACCGCCCTCCATCACGCCGCCGACCTCAACCGGGGCGGCGTAAGATTTGGCGTCGCTCATCCGCCCGCGCATATAGGGATCGAGCGAGAGATACCTGATCTTGAGCAGAACCTCGCCCTCGCCCGGCTCGGGCGCCGGCGCTTCGTCAATCCGGAAGTCGGAGGGCTTTGGCTCGCCATGCGGACGAGCGGCCAGTAGAACGCGGCGATTGGCAAGGGTGGTCATTGGACGGCTCCCTGAGATTGACGTCACCCCAAGTGCTAGCCGGAGCCGATGCAAGCGGCAATCATGGCGCGCGCGTTCGTGCTCGCGGCTGATCCGGCCCTTCCTTCAATATACGTGAAATTTCAACTGATTGACGCAAGCATTGAGCGAGGAACATCATTCCACATCTGATTGCGACATACGGATTTTCACACGATGGGGTTGACGTGAGGGCAGAGTTACAGCATGTAAAGCAAACATCGTCGTGATTGCGCTGCGCCGCCTTCGTTAATTCCTGGGCGTCGATAACCGGAGATCCGGTGCGACAACTAGTCTGATCCGCCCCGGCGCGCGGCTCGTGACCTCGAAACTGGAGATCGCCAAGACGGCGCTTCCGGTAGACTTGAAAGAATTATCTTCTTGAATACTTTGAATTTTGCGTCGCTCGGCCTTGCCGAGCCGCTCCTGCGTTCCCTCAATGATGCAGGCTTCACCAAGCCGACGCCGATCCAGGCGAAGGCCATTCCTCACCTCCTTGAAGACCATGATCTGATCGGCATCGCTCAGACCGGCACCGGCAAGACCGCGGCTTTCGCGCTGCCGATGCTTCAGCACCTTGCCGAAGAAACCGAACGCGTGCCCTCGAAGGGCGTGCGCGCCCTGATCCTGGCACCGACCCGCGAACTGGCCCTGCAGATCGGCGAGAACATCGCCAAGCTGTCCAAGCACACCAAGCTGCGCCATGCCGTGATCTTCGGCGGCGTCGGCCAGAACCCGCAGGTCCAGGCGCTCGCCCGCGGCCTCGACCTCCTGGTTGCCACCCCCGGCCGCCTGATCGACCTGATGAACCAGGGCGCGGTGCGCCTCGATACGGTCACCCATCTGGTGCTCGACGAAGCCGACCGCATGCTCGACATGGGCTTCATCAATGACGTGATGAAGATCGTCAACAAGCTGCCGGACCAGCGCCAGTCGATGCTGTTTTCGGCCACCATGCCGAAAGAAGTGGCCAAGCTCGCCCGCACCATCCTGTGGGAGCCGGTGCGCGTCGAAGTCACCCCGGAAGTGGTCACGGTCGAGGCGATCGAACAGCACGTCTATCACGTGCCGACGCCGGACAAGCGAGCGCTCCTGGAGACGCTGCTGAAGGATCCCGACCTTGCCCGCGTCGTGGTGTTCACCCGTACCAAGCACGGCGCGAACCGGCTGGCCGGCCAGTTGGTCAAGGCCGGCGTTGCCGCCGACGCCATCCACGGCAACAAGAGCCAGGGCGCGCGCCAGCGGGCACTCGCCCAGTTCAAGGCCGGCGCCGTGCGCGTGCTGGTGGCGACCGACCTGTTCGCCCGCGGCATCGACGTCGCCGAGATCACCCATGTGGTGAATTTCGACCTGCCCAATGAACCGGAAAGCTATGTCCACCGCATCGGCCGCACCGGCCGGGCCGGCCGCACGGGCATTGCATTCGCCTTCTGTGATCCCAGCGAGCGCAGCTACCTGACGGCCATCGAACGGCTGACTCGTGTCTCGCTCACCGTTGCTTCTCACTCGTCCCAGGCTCAACGGCGCGATCCCCGCGCCGCTGCCGCCACCCCCCGTCCGCAGCCCAGACGTCGGGCTGCCTGACAACCTATCCCTCCACCGCCAAACATGAGGAGCTTCCATGGCGACCGGGACTGTGAAGTGGTTCAACCCCCAGAAAGGCTACGGCTTTATCCAACCCGCCGACGGCGGCAAGGATGTGTTCGTGCATATTTCCGCCGTGCAGCGCGCTGGTCTGAACGACCTGCGTGAAGGCGAGAAGGTGACATACGAACTGGCCACCGATCGTCGTACAGGCAAGCAGTCGGCGGACGAGCTGAAGCTCGACTGATCCCAAGCCTGAAGCGACACGCGCAAAGCAGCGTCGCTGTCCTCATGCGGTCCGGCGGGACCGTCTGCTGTGACAGCGGCCTGACAACCCGCCTCTCGTCCGATCAGTGAACCGTCGCGGTGGCGCTTGCCAGCCCCGCGCCGATCTGTTCCAGGACGACAATTTCCGGTTCCTCGTCCCAGCGTGACGCCGAGACGGACAAGATGATCACCCCCGGCCGCTTCTTCGCGACAAAATTGGCGACCACACGCGCCTGCTCGTAAGTGTCGAGATAGTGCACGTCCTCGGCGACCATACGGGAGCCACGCTGGACGAATGGCACGACGGCGAAATTGCGCTGGGGCATGGCCTGCTCCCGTGAGACATCTCCCGCCACTATAGGCACGAACCATGCCCGCTGAGATCGGGCATCTCCCCATCGTGTCATTCCCTATGCGCTGGCAGTGGACGGTTTGCGCCGCATGGCAGCGCATCGCTTTCCTTGCGCAATCGACCGCAGCCATCCGGCCTCGAAGGAGGGCTTGCGCCCTCCCCCTCACAGCACGTGACGGGCTTTCCACTCGCGCATCGCCCTGGCGTCGCGCGGAGTGATGTCCGGGAAGGCCGGATCAGCGGTCGTGGGATCGAAATATTTCCAGCTGCGCGCGCATTTGACGCCCGAAGCCTTAGCCGAGACCACAGCGACGCCCTTCACCTCGTCGAGCCGGAACGCATCGGCCGGCCCTTCACCGGCGACGACGGTCGCCCCCGAGGTGATGGCGACTTCGGCCATGTCCGTGCCGGCAACCGCTGCGGCGAGATCGGCATCGGCAATGTGGACGATCGGGGCAGCCTCGAGCGACGACCCGAGCCGCTTGGCCGCACGCTCGACCTCCAGCGCGCCGGTGACGACACGGCGGACCTTGCGGATCTTGTCCCATTTGGCGTCGAGCGCCGGATCGAGCCAGGCCGCATCGGCCGTATAGAACGGCGCGAGATGGACGCTGCCGTTGCGGCCATAACGATCCCACCAGGCCTCTTCCGCGGTAAACGAGAGCACCGGCGCAAGCCAGGTCGCAACCGCCTTGAACACCTCTTCGATCACCGCCAGCGCGGCCTTCCGGCCCTGCGACGACAGCGGATCGCAATAGAGCGTGTCCTTGCGGACATCGAAATAGAAGGCCGACAGATCGACCGTCATGAAATGGGTCAGAAGGGCGAAGACCTTCTTGTAGTCATAGGTCCGATAGGCCTCGTGGATGACAGGCGACAGCTCGGCCAGCCGATGCAGCATCAGCCGTTCGAGCTCCGGCACATCGGTCTCGGGCAGCGTCGCGCCGTCGTGATGCTTCAGCGCGCCGAGCATCCAGCGGATGGTGTTGCGCAGCTTCCGATAGGTATCGGAGGTGGTCTGCAGGATTTCCTTGCCGATGCGCAGGTCGTCGGAATAGTCGGAGGCCGCCACCCACAGCCTGAGGATGTCGGCGCCCGACTGCTTGATGACGTCCTGCGGCGCGACAGTGTTGCCGATCGACTTCGACATTTTGCGGCCGTCGCCGTCGAGCACGAAACCGTGGGTCAGCACCACGTCAAAGGGCGCCCGGCCGCGGGTGCCGCAGCTTTCCAGCAACGAGGAATGGAACCAGCCGCGATGCTGGTCCGAGCCCTCGAGGTACATCACCGTGTCGGCGCCGCCATCGACCTTGCGCTTCAGGCCGGCGAAATTTGGAAAAGCCTGCGGATCCTCCAGCGTGAAAGCATGGGTCGAGCCGGAATCGAACCAGACATCGAGCACGTCATTGACCTTGTCCCAGTCCTTCGGGTCGTATTCCGAACCGAGGAAACGCGCGCCGTCGTCGGAAGCGAACCAGGCATCGGCGCCTTCCTGCGTGAAAGCCTCGCGAATGCGGTGGTCGACCGCCTCGTCCCTCAGGATCTCGTTGGTCTCCTTGTTGACGAAGACCGCGATCGGCACGCCCCAGGCGCGCTGGCGCGACACCACCCAGTCCGGGCGGTTCTCGATCATGCCGGTGATGCGGTTCTCGCCCGAGGCCGGTACCCATTCGGTCTCGCGGATCGCCTTCAGCGCCCGCTCGCGCAGCGTCGTGCCGTCGTCATAAGGCTTGTCCATCGCAATGAACCATTGCGGCGTATTGCGGAAGATGACCGGCTTCTTGGAGCGCCAGGAATGCGGATAGGTGTGCTTCAGCCGGCCGCGCGCGACCAGCCTGCCGGCGGCCGCCAGGGCCTCGATGACCGCGCCATTGGCGTCGCCCTTGTCACCCTTGTCGGTGATCACCTGGCGGCCGGTGAAGCTCGGCGCCTCCTTGGTGAAACGGCCGTCACCATCAACCGTATAAGGGATCGCCGTGTCGATGCCGCGGGCCGCGAGCTCGCGGCCATTGGCCATCCAGATGTCAAAGTCCTCGCGGCCATGGCCGGGGGCGGTGTGGACGAAGCCGGTGCCGGCGTCGTCGGTGACATGGTCGCCCTCGAGCATCGGTACGTCGAAGTCATAACCGTTGCCGCGCAGCGGATGAGCCGTCGTATAGCCGGCCAATTCGGCCGCGCCGACATCGCGAAGCCGCTCGAAGCCTTCGACCTTGGCGGCCTTGAGCAGGTCGCCGGCGAGCTTGTCGGCAAGCACATATTGGGCGCCGACCTTGGCCCAATTGGTCTCGGCCGCGGCCGTCACGCGATAGAGCCCGTAGCTGATCCGCTTGGAATAGGAGATCGCCCGGTTGCCGGGGATGGTCCACGGCGTGGTGGTCCAGATGACGATCGAGAAATCCTGGCCCAGCACCGGGAAGGCGGCAAAGATCGTATCGCTCTGGTAGTCGTGATATTCGACCTCGGCCTCGGCCAGCGCGGTCTTCTCGACCACCGACCACATGACCGGCTTGGAGCCGCGATAAAGCTGGCCGTTGGCCGCGAACTTCATGAGCTCGGCGGCGATCTGCGCTTCCGCCGCGAAGCTCATGGTCAGATAAGGCCTGTCCCAGTCGCCGACCACGCCGAGCCGCTTGAACTCCTCGCGCTGAACGTCGAGCCAATGGCTGGCGAAAGCACGGCACTCCCTGCGGAATTCGACGATCGGCACGTCGTCCTTGTTCAGCCCCTTGGCGCGGTACTGCTCTTCGATCTTCCACTCGATCGGCAGGCCGTGGCAGTCCCAGCCCGGCACATAGTCCGAGTCGAAGCCAGCCATCTGCTGCGATTTGGTGACGATGTCTTTCAGGATCTTGTTGAGCGCGTGGCCGATGTGCAAATGGCCGTTCGCATAGGGCGGGCCGTCATGCAGCACAAATTTGGCACGGCCCCTCGCCTCGCGGCGCAACCGGTCATAAAGGCCCGTGGCCGCCCAGCTCTTGAGGATTTCCGGTTCCTTTTCCGGCAGGCCGGCGCGCATCGGAAACGCCGTTTCCGGCAGGAGCAGGGTCTTCGAATAGTCAAAAGGTTCGGACATCGGTCTCGACCGGATCAGGCGGCGATATTGGCCGCGACAGGAAGGGCGTTGTTTAAGAACCCGGACCTCCGGGCGCGCGTCACCGCGGCCTCAGGAGGCCGGGCCGGTAATTCGCGAAGCGGCGGGCACCGCAAGACGGCTGAACAAGCGCATGCGTTCTCTTAAGGGCAAGACCGGCCGATAGGCAAGGGAGAGATGGCGTTGGCTGCCGTTCTTCGCGCGCTTTGCTCAGGCCGGCACGCTCAGGATCGACAACTCCCTGACGAAACTTTCGATCTCGTCGCGGCCCAGGCGCCGGCCGGACAGCGCCAGGCCGAGATAGGTGGAATAGAAGATCAAGGCACGCCAATGCGCGATATCCGCCTTGAAACCCAGGTCGACCAGCAGCGTCTCGATATAGCCGACGCGATCCCGGTCGACCGCGTCGAGTGTCTGGCGCACGAGCGGCGTGGCCGTGCCCCAGGCCCTGACCGCCACTTCGAGCGAGGTATCGCCGGCGAAGGCCCGGCGCAGCAGCACGGCGAGCCGATCCTCGCGCGCGACCGAGCGCTCGATGTCGTCGATGATCGCCAGCGCGGCAATGTCGCGCCAGCGCGCCAGCACGGCCTGGTGGAAAGCGCCGATATCGGCGAAATGCCAATAGAAGCTGCCGCGCGAAACGCCGAGTTCGGTTGCCAGGAGATCGGCCTTCAATGCGCCGGAGCCGGCTCTTGCCAAGGCCTTCAGGCCGGCATTGATCCAGTCATCGGCCGACAGCCTTGGTGTGGGTCCGGGACGCATGGCCGCGACCATACATCACTGTATTGACAGGCGCCAGAGCGCAGGCCATGGTCACCGTACACAACTGTATGGAGAGCACCATGCGTGATGTCCTGCTGCTGCTTTCGGGATGTCTGGCGGTTGCCATAGCCATCACGCATGGCGTGCTTGGCGAAACGCGCGTCTTCGCCCGGGCCCGTATCGAGCCGCCGGCAACCAAGCTGTTGATCCACCTCGTCTGGCAAGCCGGCACGGTCGCCTGGATCGGCGGCGGCGTCCTGCTCATTTGCGCCGGCTGGTTCTTCGTCGATCCGGCGCGGCGGGCGACCATCCTGGTGCTGGCGGTGGTCTTCGCCAGCGCCGCGCTCGCCAATGCCTGGGCCACCCGCGGCCGCCACTATGGCTGGATGGGGATGGCCCTGGTGGTCGTGCTGGCCCTGGCCGGCCTCTGAGGTCAGCGGCGCCGGCCGTCTTCAACGATGCCCGGCGCGATCTCGAGCTTGTGCCTGCCGCCTATTCGGCAGCCTCGGCATAGGGTGCGGGCGGTGTCCAGCGCAGCACCGGATTGCGCGCGGCCCGGGTCTCATCCAGCCGGCGGCGCGGCGCGTGATAGGGCGCGCCCTTGAACCGGTCGACCTCGCCCTTGGTGGCGCTCATGGCGAGATCGCGCAGGGTTGCGATGAACAGATCAAGCGAGGCTTTCGATTCCGATTCAGTCGGCTCGATCAGCATGGCGCCATGGACGACCAGCGGGAAATACATGGTCATCGGGTGATAGCCCTCGTCGATCATGGCTTTCGCGAAGTCGAGCGTGGTGACGCCGGTATCCTTCAGCCAGGTGTCGTCGAACAGCGCCTCGTGCATGCAGGGCTGGTCGCCGAACGGCAGGCTCATCAGGTCGGCGAGGCTCGCCCTGATGTAATTGGCGTTGAGCACGGCATCCTCGGATGCCTGCTTCATACCGTCGGAACCGTGCGACAGCATATAGGCGAGCGCCCGGACGAACATGCCCATCTGGCCGTGGAAGGCGGTCATGCGGCCGAACGGCTTCTCACCCTTGACGATCTTGGTGGCTTCCTCGACCAGCACATAGGCCTTGTCGGCATGGACGAAGGGATAGGGCACGAAGGCCGCCAGCCGCTCCGACAGCACCACCGGACCGGCGCCCGGACCACCGCCGCCATGCGGCGTCGAGAAGGTCTTGTGCAGGTTGATATGCATGGCGTCGACACCGAGGTCGCCGGGGCGCGCCTTGCCGACGATGGCGTTGAAATTGGCCCCGTCGCAGTAGAAATAGGCGCCGGCCTTGTGGATCGCCGCGGCGATCTCGACGATCTCCTTCTCGAAGATGCCGCAGGTGTTCGGATTGGTCAGCATGATCGCGGCAACGTCAGATGTCAGCGCCGCCTTGACGTCGGCGACATGCACCGTGCCGTCGGCCTGCGCCGGCACCGGCTTGACCTCGAAGCCGATCAGGGCGGCGGTTGCCGGATTGGTGCCATGGGCCGATTCCGGCACCAGCACGATCTTGCGATGACCTTGGCCGCTCGCCTCCAGCGCCGCCTTGATCGCCATCATGCCGCAGAGCTCGCCATGGGCGCCGGCCTTGGGGCTCATGGCGACCGCGGCCATGCCGGTCAGCTCTTTCAGGTAGTGGGCGAGCGTGTCGATCAATTCGAGCGCGCCCTGCACCGTCGACTGCGGCTGCAAGGGATGGATATCGCCGAGGCCCGGCAGCCGCGCCATCTTCTCGTTCAGCCGCGGATTGTGCTTCATCGTGCAGGAGCCGAGCGAGAACAGCCCGGTATCGATGCCGAAATTCTTCTGGCTGAGACGCACATAGTGGCGCAGCGTCTCCGGCTCGGACAGGCCGACCAGGCCGATGGCGCCGTCGCGGGCAAGCTTGCCGAGGCGCGACTTGACCTTTTTTGGCGCCGGCAGATCGACGCCGGTGGTTTCGGCCCGGCCGATCTCGAACAGCAGCGGCTCCTCGATCTCCAGGCCGTAATTGCCGGTAAAGGTCGGGTGAGCCTGGGCGGAGGTGTCGCCGGCGGCGGTGGGGCGGCCCTGACGGTTCATCATGGCTATGTCCTCAGATGGAAGCTTGGAGAGCCGCGACGAAGGCCGCGCGGTCCTCGTCGGTGTTCACTTCGGTATTGGCGACGATGATCAGGTCCTTCTCGGCCTTGTCGGTCGGCCAGAGGCGGGAGGCCGGCACGCCGGCCAGCACGCCCTTCTTGGCCATTTTCTCGACGATCTTGGCCGCATCGCCGGCCACCCGGATGGTGAACTCGTTGAAGAAGCTCTTGTTGAGCACTTCGACACCCTTCACCCCATCCAGCCGATCGGCGAGATCGCAGGCATTGGCGTGGTTGACCGCCGCCAGCCGCTTCAGGCCGGCTTCGCCGAGCAGCGTCATGTGAATGGTGAAGGCCAGGCACATCAGGCCGGAATTGGTGCAGATATTGGAAGTCGCCTTCTCGCGGCGGATATGCTGCTCGCGGGTCGACAGCGTCAGTACGAAGCCACGCCGGCCCTCGGCGTCCACCGTCTCGCCGCACAGGCGGCCGGGCATCTGGCGGACATATTTGGACTTGGCGGCGAACAGCCCGACATAGGGGCCGCCGAAATTGAGGCCAACGCCGATCGACTGCCCCTCGGCCACCACGATGTCGGCGCCCATGGCGCCGGGCGAGGTCAGGCTCCCTAGCGAAACGACCTCGGTGACCACGGCGATCAGCAGCGCGCCGGCGGCCTGGGCCTTCTCGGCGATGGCCTTCAGGTCATGCAGGTTGCCGAAGACGTCGGGCGTCTGGATCACCACGCAGGACGTCTCGGCGTCGATGGCGGCGGCCACCGCCTTCAGGTCGGCGCCGGCATCGACCGCATTGGCCGGCAGCGCCACTGTCGTGTCGGAGGCCATGCGCGACAGGGTCTCGATCACGTCGCGGTAATGCGGGTGCAGGTTGCCGGCGAGGATCGCCTTGTTCCGCCGGGTGACGCGATGGGCCATGAGCACGGCCTCGGCGGCTCCGGTCGAGCCGTCATACATGGAGGCATTGGCCACTTCCATGCCGGTGAGCAGCGCCACCTGGGTCTGGAACTCGAACAGATATTGCAGCGTCCCCTGGGCGATTTCCGGCTGGTAGGGCGTGTAGCTGGTGAGAAATTCCGAGCGCTGGATCAGGTGATCGACACTCGCCGGCACATGGTGCTTGTAGGCTCCGGCGCCGACGAAGAACGGCCCGGCGGAAGCCGGCACGTTCTTGGCGGCGAGCGCCCCCATGATCCGCTCGACCTCGATCTCGCCCTTGGTGGTGGGCAGATCGGCCAAGCCCTTCATCAGCTTGCCCTTGGGCACATTGGCAAAGAGGTCATCGACCGAAGCGACGCCGATCTTGGCGAGCATGTCGGTCCGGTCGTCGGAGGTCAGCGGCAGGTAGCGCATGAGGCTCAAGTCCAGTTCAGGCGAGGATCGGGTCGGAGGCTTCGATCACGATCTCGGCAAGCACCGAGTTCGCGAGGAAACATTCCTCATGGGAGCGATGATGCAGGTGGTCGATGGCGGCGCGATCAGGCAGCTTGTCGCCGGAAAAGGTCACGGCCGGGCGCAACGTCACCGTCGAAACGAATAGCTTGCCCTTGGCGTTCTTGGTCATCACGCCTTCCGCCTTGTCGTCGTAATGGTCGACACGAAAGCCCTGGGCCGCGGCAAAGGCCAGGAAGAACAGCATGTGGCAGGAGGACAGGGCCGCGACCAGCGCTTCCTCGGGATCGACCGCATCGACCTTGGAATAAGGCGGGCGCACACTTGACGGCGCCGACGAGGCCGGCACCGTCACGCCACCGTCGAAACGCCAGACATGGCCGCGCGAATAGCGGTTGTCGGTGAAGACAGCCTCGTCGCGGGTCCATGTGACGTCGGCGGTGTAGGAATGCGCCATAACGCGCCTTCAGGAGATCGAGGCGACGAAAGCCTGGTAGGCGGCTTCGTCCATCAGGTCGTCGAGCTGCTTCGGGTCGGCGATCCGGAGCTTCAGGAACCAGCCCTTGCCGGCGGGATCCTCGTTGACCGTGCCGGGAGCGGCCTCCAGCGCGCCATTGACCGCCACCACTTCGCCGGCCACCGGCGCATAGATGTCCGAGGCCGCCTTGACGCTTTCGACCACGGCGGCACCGTCGCCCTTGGCGACCTTGCGGCCGAGTTCCGGCAATTCGACGAAAACGACGTCGCCGAGCTGCTGCTGAGCATAGTCGGAAATGCCGATGGTGCCGGTGTCGCCCTCGACGCTGATATATTCGTGGTCCTTGGTGTAACGGATATTGGCCATGGCGAGCTCCTCTGAAACCTTGTTATGAGGCATGTTCCTGATCGAAGCCGGATCCGGCCCCATCTCGAAAATGCTATCCGCGGAAGTAGCGATGCGGCGCGAAGGGCATGGTCACGACCTTGGCCGGCAGATCCTTGCCGCGCACTTCGAGCAGCACGGGCGTGCCCGGCTCGGCGAAGCGCGCATTGACATAACCCATGGCGACCGGACCGCTGACGCTGGGCCCGAAACCGCCTGAGGTCACGGTGCCGATGGCCGCCCCGTCGGCGGCCTTGATCACCGTGCCCTCGCGGGCCGGCGCCCGGCCGTCGGGCAGGATGCCGATCCGCCGGCGCGCCGGGCCGTCGGCAAGCTCTTTCTGAATGCGCGTGGCGCCGGGAAAACCGCCCTCGGTCCGGCGGCGCTTCTGGATCGACCAGGTCAGGCCAGCTTCGACCGGCGATGTCGTGGTGTCGATGTCGTGGCCGTAGAGGCAGAGACCGGCTTCCAGCCTCAGGCTGTCGCGCGCGCCGAGCCCGATCGGCTTGACCCGCTCGTCCGACAGGAGCCGCTGCCAGATCGCCGCGGCGTCCTTGGCCTCGACGCAGAGCTCGAACCCGTCCTCGCCGGTGTAACCCGAGCGCGAGGCATGGACGAACATGCCGTCCAGCTTGGTTTCGGTGAAGGTCATGAACGGCGTCGCGGCGATGCCGGGAAGCAACGCGTCGAGCACGGCGGCCGCCTTCGGGCCCTGCAGCGCGATCAATGCCAGCGTCGCGTCCGGCTTCAAGGTGACGCCATCGGGCAGGCGCGGCCCGATATGGGCGAAGTCCTGCTCCTTGCAGCCGGCATTGACCACCAGGTAGGCCCAGCCCTCGTAGCCGGCATAGGCCGAGCGCGTGATCATCAGGTCGTCGAGAATGCCGCCATCCTCGGCGGTCAGCTGGCTGTAGCGCTGCTGGCCCGGCTTCAGGTTGAGGATGTCGGCCGGCACCAGCGCCTCGAGCGCCTTGGCGGTCGCCTCCCAGGTTGGGCCGACCACGAAGGCCTGGCCCATATGGCTGACGTCGAACAGGCCGGCGTCGCTGCGCGTCCAGTTGTGCTCGGTCAGGACGCCGGTCGGATATTGCACCGGCATGTCGTAGCCGGCGAAGGGCACCATCTTGGCGCCGGCCTCGACATGCAGCTGATGAAGCGGGGTCTTGTGCAGCGGCCCGGAAAGGGGTTCGGCCATGGTCATCCTGCATCGGCGCGTGAGCAGGCCCGGGGCACGCCCCGAACACGCTCGAAACGCGGGCTTGTCGCCCGCTCGCGCCCCTCTGTCGCAGGACCTGAGAGATTCACCGGGGCCCTGGGGCCAGGGCCCTGACCGGGACCCTATCGGCTTACTCCGTCGGTGGGCCGCGCTTGGACACGCTGCCGCTTTCCAGAGTGCCAATCCCCCGGCGGTCCTTTTTGCCTGAGAGGTTCCGGGGCCGTTGCTCCTTCGGCGCCGGGAGATCTCGCATTTAAAGACCACCCGGACTCTCCCGCCGGGCTCATATGACACCCCTCCCGAATGACGGGATCGGGCGGCGGAGTCAAGGCGAGCTTGTGGGCAAGGGCGCGGCCCGAAAGGCGGCAGTGAGCGCGGCACGCGCAGAGACTGGGGCGAGCGGGGATCCGCGCTCATGTTGCGCGGCAGGCACACGGGCCTTGTAAAATAGCCACACCACCGGCGCCAGACGCAAAATTGATTGATCGAATCCGGCAGGCCGCGAATAATTTGCACGCAGACTTCTGCTGGTAACCCAGGGGGCAAGCATGCGCATGTTCAACAGATGCCTCATGGTATGTGGCCTTTTGGTCGGCATGACGCCGGCACAAGCGGCGGACGTTGGACTGCCGGCCCCCATTACGGCACCTGTCGCGGCTTTCGACTGGACCGGCTTCTATATTGGCGCCCATGCCGGGTGGCGGGCGGGCGCAACCGGTGTGTCCCCTTCGCATACCGGCCTTTTGCCCGTCACGAGAGCGGCCGGCATTTTCAACATGGCGTCGGGTTCCGCGACCGGCGGCATTCACGGCGGCTTCAACTGGCAGTCCGGGCCATCGGTCATCGGTCTCGAGGCGGACTTTTCGTTTGCCGACAAGAGCGTCTACCGCCGTTTCACCAACGGCGTCGCATTCGACGACTTCACGACGAGGACGGGTTCTTCCGGCACGCTGCGCGCACGCCTCGGCTTCGCTTCGGGCCCCTGGCTGTTCTACCTGACGGTAGGCGCGGGACTTCAGGAAACGACGGTTCGTTATACGAGCGAAGGAGGCTCGGTCTGGCGCGGCAGCGGATGGAGCCTCGGTCCGGTCGTCGGCGGCGGCATCGAATATGCGCTGACCCGCAACGTCATGGTGCGGCTCGACTACCTCGCCGGATACTATCCGGAGAAGACACTTGTCCGAAACTTCGTCGCGGGCCCCCTCATCGATCCGGCGAGCCGCATCTCCCAGTCACCGGTGACCCACACCGTGCGCATCGGCGTGTCCTATAAATTCGATTGGGCCGGCGCGCCCGTGGTCCGGGCTGCCTACTGACCAGCTGAATTTTTTCGGGCCGGCCCTGATCCGACAAGAGCCGGACACCGTCGCCATGGTGTCCGGCCTGCTCGCCCCGGGCGTCAGCGCTGGCGCGCCTGGCGCCCCCGGCCGCGCTCGCGCGGCTGGGCCATCGTGTCGAAACCGACGAAGATGACATAGGTCTGCAGCTCATCCGGCGGCGGCAGCGGGAAGCTGACCTGGTCCTCGATCTGGGTGAACGAGACGTTGGGCGAGCCGGCCGGCACGTCGATCGGCACGTTGTAAAGCCTGGTCCAGACCGATTGCGACAGGCCGCGCGTCACCGCCACGCGGATCGGCAAGGTCAGCCGGGCGCTGCCCTCGGCTTTCGGGCCGGTCAGCACGCGTCCCTCGAGGCCGACCTTGACGATCATGGTCTGGCCGTCGATGCGGCATTCGCGGGCAAGATCGGTGATGGTTGCCTGGTAGCGCAACTCGGTCGGCCCGTCGCCACCCTGGCGCCAGACGTTGGAGCCGTCGCGCACCTCGATGCGCGGGCAGAGATTTTCCTGCAGCGTCTGGGGGCCGGCCTGGACCGGCTGGCCGAACAGGGCATTGTGCACCGGCGAGCCGACGCCGGGGGCTGGTTGCGCCGCCGCCTCCTGGGTCTGGCCGCCACCGAACAAATTGCCGCCGCTGGTGCCGCAACCGGCAAGACCGGCGGAGAGGCCAGAAAGAAGCGCGACACGGGCCAGGGCCCGACCCGTCATACCGAATGTGCGCAGCACGCCATGATCCTTGAGAAGCTCTTGCGACCGGCGCTTATAGCAAAGCCAGTCGGGCGGAACCAAGGCCTGATCGCGCAGCAGGCGCCGATATGGCTCATCGCCTTTGGTTATGGACTTTTATCGCGATTTTCATGAGAAGAACGGTGCCCCAGCCGCTATGGTCCGGGTCTGTCCATCAGAGCAAGCGCCTCCATGACGTCATCCCTTCTCGCCTCGCTCCGCCCCGAAGCCACCGGGGCGCCTGCCAGCGGCATTGTCGAACTGTCGAAATATGCGCGCACGGCCGGCGACGTGATCCAGTTGTGGGTCGGCGAAGGTGATGTGCCGACCCCGGCCTTCATCTGCGAGGCGGCGACCCGCTCGCTTGCCGCCGGCGAGACCACCTATACGTGGCAGCGCGGCATCCCCGAGCTTCGCCAGGCGATCGCCACCTATGCCTCCAACCTCTATGGCCGCGCGCTGTCCTCCGAGCGCTTCTTCGTCTGCGGCTCGGGCATGCAGGCGATCCAGATCGCCATGACCCTGGCGGCAGGCCCCGGCGACGAGGTGATCATCCCCTCGCCGACCTGGCCGAACGCACCGGCGGCGGCGGGCCTGCGCGGCGCCGTCCCGGTGCTGGTCGAACTGACCCATGGCAATCGCGGCTGGCAAATGGATCTCGACCGGATCGCGGCGGCGATCACGCCGAAAACCAAGGCGCTGTTCGTCAACACCCCGTCGAACCCGACCGGCTGGACCGCGACGCGCGAAGAGCTCGCCGCGATCCTGGCGCTGGCGCGCAAACATGGCCTGTGGATCATCGCCGACGAGATCTATACGCGCTTCGTCTGGACCGGCGAGGCCAAGCGGGCGCCGTCGTTCCACGATGTGCGCGAGGACGGCGACCGGATCCTCTGGGTCAACACCTTCTCGAAGAATTGGGCGATGACCGGCTGGCGCATGGGCTGGGTGGAAGCCGATCCGGCCCTCGGCGACGTCATCGAGAACCTGATCCAATATTCCACCTCCGGCTCGCCGCCGTTCATCCAGCGTGCCGGCGTCGCGGCGCTGGAGCGCGGCGAGAGCTTCGTCGAGCACCAGATCAGCAAGGCGCGCAAGGCGCGCGACATCATCTCGACAGCGATCGAACAGACCGGCCGGTGCCATTTCTCGCGGCCCGACGGCGCCTTCTACCTGTTCTTCGGCGTCGAGGGCATGACCGACTCGATGGCCGGCGCCATCAAACTCGTCGACCTCGCCAAGGTCGGGCTGGCGCCGGGCGCGGCTTTCGGCAGCGGCGGCGAGGGGCATTTGCGGCTCTGCTACCTGCGTTCGCCGGAGCAGATCGAGATTGCCGCCGAGCGGCTCCGCCAGGCGATCAGGCAGCTCTGACCGCGAGATCCGATCCATCCATGGCGATCGCCACACTGGATCGTCTCGCCGCCAGCCGTGACGACGGGAGATCGTGACCGGCGGCCAGCGTGTCGGGCCGCCGACACCTCTGACGATCCACACGGATGGAGACAACAAGGCGGACAGATTCGGTGTTGCACTAGGGATTTGTCCGTAGCATCTTCTACGGAGGAGGCCTTCCGGCGGCCCGCTCGCCCCCCGCCTCCGGATTGCCGCCGCGCGGCAGTGGCCTGGCGACAAGGCTTGGCGCGTCGTCCTGAGGAGGATGCCCATCGAGCCGATCATGAAAGCGTCGCTGACGGTCTCGGAGGCCCGTCTGTCCAGCGTGCTCGACATTGCGGTCGACGGCATCATCGTGATCGATGAGACCGCGACGATCCTGGTCTTCAACAAGGCCTGCGAGACCCTGTTCGGCTGGACCGCGCCGGAGACGATCGGCCGCAGCATCACCATGATCATGGCCGCCGAGGAGGCCGCGCGCGGCGAGGACGCCGGGCACGGCCTGATCGAACAGTTCATCGGCGGCGGCCGCGAAGTCCAGGGCCGGCACCGCGACGGCACGATCTTTCCGGTCGAATTGTCGGTCGCCGAAGCGGGCACCCCGGACGGGCGCCAGTTCATTGGCATCCTGCGCGATCTCAGACCGCGCAAGGAAGCCGAGGAACGGCTCAACCAGCTGCAGACCGAGCTGCTGCACATGGCGCGCGTCTCGGCCATGGACGAGATGGGGGCAGCACTCGCCCACGAGCTGAACCAGCCGCTGACCGCCGTCATGCTCTACCTGCAAGCCGTCGGCCGAACCCATGCCAAGGCCGTCGATGCCCATCGCAAAGGTGAGATCGGCGCGCATTTCGACGAGACCGTGCGCTCCATCCTCGACAAGGCGCTGCGCGAGGCCGAACGCGCCGGCAACATCATCAGGCGCATGCGCGACTTCGTCGAAAAGCGCGAGCCGGAGCGGCGCCTGGTCGATCTCAACCCGCTGGTCGAGGACGCCGTAGAGCTGACGCTGCTCGGCTACCGGCCGGGCACGCGGGTGGTGCGCAACCTGCGCGAACGGCTACCGCCGGTGCTTGTCGATGCCGTGCAGATCCAGCAGATCGTGGTCAACCTGGTGCGCAATGCCCTGGAGGCGGTCCGCGGTGGCGAGCATGCGCGCATCTGGATCGAGACCCAGGCCAAGGACGGCATGATCCGATTTTCGGTGCGCGACAGTGGGGCTGGCGTGCCCATGGAGGCACTGCCCAGCTTGTTCAAGGCCTTCGCGAGTACGAAGAGAACCGGACTGGGCCTTGGTCTTGCGATTTCCCGCACGATCGCCCAGAACCATGGAGGGGATCTGACCGTCGATCCCGGAGGCAACGGGCGGGGCGCATGCTTCTCGCTGGTCCTTCCGGAACCGGCAACGGACCCGGACAGCACCGCCGTCGGGCGGACCCGCGACCCGGGACGCCCCACATGACGGGATGCGGTGAGCCATGGCAAATGCGCCCAGAGAAACCCATGCGCACAGGGATATTTTCGTGGTCGATGACGACCCGGCGGTGCGCGACGCCCTGAGCGTCGTCCTGTCGATCGAGGGCTTTACGGTTTCGGGCTTCGCCGACGGCGCCACTTTCATCGCGGCGACCCGCGGCCAGACGCCGGCCTGCGTGATCCTCGACGTGCACATGCCCGGCCGTTCCGGCCTCGATATCCTGAAGGAACTGAACGCCCACCACTATCCGGCGCCGATTTTCATCATTTCCGGCCAGGGCGACATTCCCATGGCGGTCGACGCGATCAAGCATGGTGCGCTCGATTTCATCGAGAAGCCGTTCGATGCCGACACGGTCGTTTCGCGGGTGCGCGACGCCATCCACACCACCGAGCGACGCGCCGCGGCTCCGGCGGCGACGCTGCTGCGGCCGAACTTCCCGGGCACCGATCTCCTGACGCCACGCGAACGCGAGGTGCTGGGCCAGATCGCAGCCGGCGCCTCCAACAAGGAGGCCGGCCGCCATCTCGGCATCAGCCCGCGCACCATCGAGGTGCACCGGGCCCGGATCATGGAGAAGCTCGGCGCCAAGAATGCCGCCGACCTGGTGCGCATCGTGCTGACCGAGGCCCGGGCGACGGCCTGACGAGACGTGCTGGCGGCAGCGGCCCTTGTTCGGAGGGTTGGCCATTCCGATACTTGATCTCATTGAGATCGCTGGAGGCGCCAATGGCCGGCAACCTGCATGTCCGAAATGTCGACGACGACCTGATCCTGCGTCTCAAGCGGCGTGCCGTTCGTCATGGCCGCTCGGCAGAGGCGGAACATCGTCAGATCCTGCGCCAGGTATTGTCGGCTGAGCCGGATTCCTCATTCGACGACCTTGCCGCCGAGTTGCGGGCGATGACAGCGCGACGCCGGCAGACCCCCTCGGAAATCCTTCTGCGAGAAGGACGCGAGGAGCGGTGACGCGCTTCGTCATCGACGCGAGCATCGCGCTCAAATGGGTGGTCGAAGAAGGAGGCACGACGTCCTGACGATGCGGGATATTGCATCTTAGCCTGGCGGCGGTCACGATCGCGTGTGGAATTGCCTTGAGCCTCCTGCCGGCCGTATCGTCGCGCTAGTTTGGAGTTCATCCAATCGCTCAGGCGAGGCCCCCATGCTGACCCTCGACATCAACGGCCGCTCCATTCAGATCGACGCCGATCCGGATATGCCCCTGCTCTGGGCGATCCGCGATCATGCCAACCTGACCGGCACCAAATTCGGCTGCGGCCAGGCGTTGTGCGGCGCCTGCACCGTGCATGTCGACGGCCAGGCGACCCGCTCCTGCTCGCTGGCCGTGGGCGACGCGCAAGGCCGCAAGATCACCACCATCGAAGGCGTCGAAGGCAAGGTCGCCGAGGTCGTCCAGGCGTCCTGGCGCAAGCTCGACGTGGTGCAATGCGGTTACTGCCAATCCGGCCAGATCATGAGCGCCATCGCGCTTCTGACCGAGAACAAGGCACCGAGCGAGAGCGATATCGAGCTCGCCATGGATGGCAATATCTGCCGTTGCGGCACCTATGTGCGCATCAAGGCAGCCATCCAGGATGCCGCCCAGGCGCTGGCATGACGGGGAGCCTGAGATCATGACCGCAACCAACACCAAATCGACCCCGAAAACCGACTTCGCCCTGACACCTGCCGCCGCTGGCCGCGCCTTCGCCGCCACCCGCCGGTCGTTTCTCGCGGGCGCCGCCGGTGCGCTGATCGTCGCGACCCTGGTCGGCCAGGACGAAGCGACAGCGGCCGAGGCCTGCCGGTTCAGCAATGTTCCGACCAATCCCAATGCCTTCATCAAGATCGGCGCCGACAATACCGTGACCGTGCTGGTCAAGCATCTCGACATGGGCCAGGGCTGCGCCACCGGATTGACCACCATCGTCGCCGACGAACTCGACGCCGACTGGAGCCAGATGCGGGCGGCCTTCGCGCCGGCCGATCACCGGCTCTACAACAATTTCGCCTTTGGTCCGATGCAGGGCATCGGCGGCTCGACCGCGATCGCCAATTCCTGGACGCAGTTGCGCAAGGCCGGCGCCGCCGCCCGCCAGATGCTGGTCTCGGCGGCGGCCACCGACTGGAACGTCGCGGTCAGCGAGATCAAGATCGAACGCGGCGTGGTCCGCCATGGCACACGCCAGGCGACATTCGGCGAGCTCGCGACCCGCGCCGCGACCATGGCGATACCAGCCGATCCGGTGCTGAAGCAGCCGAAGGATTGGGTGTTCATCGGCAAGGACAAATCGGTCGGCCGCATCGACACCCTGGGCAAGACCACCGGCCGTACGGTGTTTTCGCTGGACATGCGCCGCCCGGGCATGTTGACCGCCGTGGTCGCGCACGCGCCGAAATTCGGCGCCCGGATCAAGTCGTTCGACGCGACCGAGACGCGCAAGGTGAAGGGTGTCGTCGATGTCGTGGAAATCCCGACCGGCGTCGCCGTGGTGGCGCGCGACACCTGGTCGGCGATCAAGGGGCGTCAGGCCCTGAAGACCATCTGGGACTTCGCCGGTGCGGAAACCCGGTCATCCGAGACCATCATGGCCGAGTTCAAGCGCCAGGCGAGGCAGCCCGGCCTGACTGCGGGCCGGCGCGGCGACGCGGAGAGAGCGCTCAAGGGCGCGGTGAAGGTCGTCGAAGCCGAGTTCGAATTCCCCTATCTCGCCCACGCGCCGATGGAGCCGATGAACGGCACCATCGAGCGGCGCGCCGACGGCGTCATCGAGGCCTGGGCCGGGTTCCAGATGCAGACGCTGGAACAGGCGACGATTGCCGCGATCTGCGGCGTATCGTCGACGCAGGTGCATCTCAATACGCTTTATGCCGGCGGCTCGTTCGGCCGGCGCGCGACGGCTGCCTGCGACTACGTCTCGGAAATGACCCATATTCTCAAGGCCACCCAGTATCGCACGGCGATCCATCTGGTCTGGACCCGTGAGGACGACATGACCGGCGGCTATTACCGGCCCATGGTCTATCATCGCGTCCGCGCCGGGCTCGACAGCCAGGGCCGGATCGCCGGCTGGGACCACCGCATCGTCGGCAAGGCGATCATGATCGGCACGCCGATGGAATCCATGCTGGTGGTCAACGGCGTCGACAGGGCGACGGTGGAAGGCGCCAGCGACACGCGTTATTCCATCGACAGCCTGCACGTGACGGTCAGCAATGGCCGCGAGGGCGTGCCGGTGCTGTGGTGGCGCTCGGTCGGCCATACCCACACGGCCCATGCGACCGAGGTGATGATCGACGAACTGGCCAGGGCCGCCGGTCAGGACCCCCTCGCCTATCGGCTGAGCTATCTCGACAAGGCACCGCGCGATGCAGCCGTCCTGAAGCTCGTCGCCGACAAGGCCGGCTGGGGTCAGCCGCTCGCTGCCGGCAAGGGACGGGGCGTCGCCGTGCATGAGAGCTTCGGCACCCATGTCGCCATGGTCGCCGAGGTGACCGTCACGGGCACGGCGGTGAAGGTCGACCGGATCGTCGTCGCGGTCGATTGCGGCATTGCGGTCAATCCGGATGTGGTGCGCGCGCAGATCGAAGGTGCTGTCGGGTTCGCGCTCTCGTCGGTGCTGCGCAACCGCATCACGCTGCGGGATGGCGAGGTCCAGGAGAAGAATTTCGACGGCTTCGAGCCGACACGCATGTCCGAAATGCCCAAGGTCGAGGTGCATATCATGCCCTCGACCATGTGCCCGACCGGTGTCGGCGAGCCCGGCGTCCCAGTTCTGGCGCCGGCCATCGCCAATGCCGTGTCGGCGGCGACCGGCAAGCGCATGCGCTCGCTGCCGCTCGACCTGACGCAAACGGGTGGGGCCTAGTACCGCGGCGCAGTGATTATGACTGGTTGATTTCGGTGCAAACGAGCCGTCGATAGCCACGACCCGTTTGCCCCAAAGTCAGCCGACCATGATCAATCGAGGCGCGTATCGCGGCCTCGTCCATGGCGCGACCTGGGCAAGCCCTCAGGCGCGGTCCTTCGAGAAGCCCTGGTAGCGCGCGACGAGCTCGTCGGCGAAAGCGGATTGGCTGACGAGGCGCGTGCCGCCGAGCCGGATTTCCGAGACTTCCCCCCGGCCGTCGCGCAGGCGCGCCACCGCCTCGCCCGGGCTGAAGAAGCCTGATGCGCGGATCACCTTGCCGGCGTCGCGGCCGGTGACCTGGATCTCGCTCATCTCGGCCAGAGGCGGAGTGAGCGCCGTGGGCGAAGCGAAGACCTTGCCGCCGATCGGCACGAGGTCGACCGCGCCCCACAGCATCCACCAGCGTCCCACCCAATCGGCGACCTCCTCATGCGGAGCGCCGCCGGCGTGGAACGCCTTCAGGATCTGGGCAATGCCGTCGACCCAGAGCTGGGCCGGCCCGTCGATGGCGTTGGTCAATACCGATATCGCCAGGCCTTGCGCCGGGAAGACGGCCGTGCGGCTGAGCGTTCCGGGAAAGGAGCCGGAATGGCCGAACCAGTCCCAGCCCTTGAGCGTGCCGGATATGATGCCCAACCCGTAGGATCGGTCCAGCACCGATTCACTGTCCGGCCAATGGCCGCGCGTCATGTCGCGCCGGCTGAGCGGCGACAGGAGGCCGGCTTCCGACATCGGTGAGAGCTGCGAGAAAAAGCGGACGAGATCGCCGGCGGTCGAAACGAAACCGGTGGCGGAGGCGACGTCGTTGGTCAGGTTGTCGCCGGGAATGACGAGCCGGCGGCCGAGCGGCAGGCGCGTGGAATGTCCGCGGGCAAGCGTCCCGCCGGTCATCAGGCCGATATCGGCGGCCGTCTCGGTCAGACCGGCGGCCCTGACGATCTCGCGCATGATCCAGGTGGTGTAAGGCTCGCCGGTCACCGCCTCGATGATGAGACCGAGCAACCCATAGCCATGATTGGAATATTTGAAGCGTTCGGCGGCGCCGTAGGGCGGAGCGAGAACAAGATCGGCCTTGAGCTCGGCGGTCGAAAGGAAGGGCCTGTGGTTGGTGAACTGGCCGGCATCCGCACCGTCACGGACAAGTCCGCCGCTATGCGAGAGCAGCTGCTGGACTGTAACGGATGCGATATCCGGGTGCAGGCCGGGCACAAAGTTGCCGACGCCATCGTCGAGGCGCAGAAGACCACGCTCCT
Source organism: Phreatobacter stygius (assembly GCF_005144885.1). Taxonomy (NCBI): domain Bacteria; kingdom Pseudomonadati; phylum Pseudomonadota; class Alphaproteobacteria; order Hyphomicrobiales; family Phreatobacteraceae; genus Phreatobacter; species Phreatobacter stygius. The sequence goes on along the minus strand of NZ_CP039690.1, from coordinate 4,621,130 downwards.
TCAGCTTTAGGATGCCGGCGGCGGTGAAGGTCTTTGAGTGGGACGCAACGCGGAAACGATGGCGCGGCGTCAGCGCCTCGCCGGTCGAAAGATCGGCGGTGCCGAAGGCCGCCTCCAGCACCACCTCGCCTTGGTGCGCGACCGCTATGGCACAGCCCGGCTGGGCGAAGTGCTGCACCTGATAGTCGATCCAGCGCGGGACGTAGTCGAGCCCGGCTTTGAGCCATTCGTCCATGAAACTGGCCTCTCCGATTTCGTTTCCGCACTCTCCTTAAGGCATGCTCCGGGATCGGTGCACGCTGTTTCAGGTCGTCAGGCGCAGGGCGCAGGGAAGTCCTTCGGGAGGCGCACGGCGCGCGGCTGCCTCCGCTCGCGCCTTGCGCTCGCGGCTCAACCCTTCCGGCTGACGCTCGCCTGCTCGAAGGTTGCCATGCCGCTGTGCACGGCAACGGCATTCTTGACGATGCCGCAGGCGAGCGCCGCGCCCGAGGCTTCGCCGAGCCGCATGCCGAAATCGAACAACGGCCGCTTGGCGATGCGCTCCAGCACGCGGCCGTGAGCCGGCTCGGCCGACCGGTGCGCGGCCAGGCAGTGGTCGAGGCTGGACGGCTCGAGCGCGTGCAGCACGGCCGCCGCGGCGGTCACCACATAGCCGTCGAGCAGCACCGGAATGCGCTGCAGCCGGGCCGCCAGAATGGCGCCGGCCAGCGCCGCGATCTCGCGGCCGCCAACCCGGCGCAACACTTCGAGCGGATCCGACAGGTGGTCCTTGTTGCGCTGAACGGCACGGCCGACCGCCTCCGCCTTGCGCCTCAGGCCTTCGGCATCGACGCCGGTGCCGGGGCCGATCCAATCCTCCGGCCGGCCGCCATAAAGCGCGTGATAGACGGCAGCCGCCACCGTCGTATTGCCAATGCCCATTTCGCCGAGGCACAGGAGATCGGTGCCGCCGGCGATCGCTTCCATGCCGAAGGCGATGGTGGCCGCGCAGCCCGGCTCGTCCATCGCGTCATCGACGGTGATGTCGGGTGTCGGCACGTCGATGGCGAGGTCGAACACCTTCAGGCCGATATCATTGGCGACACAGAGCTGGTTGATCGCGGCCCCGCCGGCAGCGAAATTTTCCAGCATCTGGCGATTGACGCTGTCGGGAAAGGCCGAGACGCCCTGCCTGGTCACGCCATGAGCGGTGGCGAAGATCGCCACCAGCGGCCGGTCGACCCTGGGTTTCGGATTGGCGCTCCAGGCCGCCACCCATTCGACGATTTCCTCGAGCCGGCCGAGCGAGCCGGCCGGCTTGGTCAATTCGGCGTCGCGCGCCCGGACCGCCGCGATCGCCGCGGCATCGGCTTCCGGCAAGCGGGTCAGAAGATCCCGGATGTCGTCGAAGGGAAGGCCCGACGGGCTGTGGGGCGGCAAGGCCATGGCATGGGTCCCGGATTGGCAGGCAACAGCGAACCGGCGGAGCGGTAGCAGGGTCTGCGTGTCGAAGACAAGCTGGCGAAAGCGCCCATCTTTGCCTAAAGGCTCTCGCATGACCGACCCGAAACTCTGGCGCGACACCGTCCAGGCCCTGCGCTTCTTCTCACGCCTGCCGCTGCCGGCGCTGTCAGGCGAGGCCGATCCGCACGGCCTGCCGGATTTCGCCGAACTGGCGCGCGTGGTGCCGCTGGTCGGCCTGGTGCTCGGCGGCATGACCGGACTGGTGCTGCTGCCGGCCAGCCTGGTCTGGCCGCCAATGGTCGCCGCCCTTGTCTGCGTCGGAGCGGGCGTCGTCATGACCGGCGCCTTTCACGAGGACGGGCTCGCCGATACCGCCGACAGCCTCGGCGGCGTGACGCCCGAACGCCGCCTCGAGATCATGAAGGACAGCCGCATCGGCACATTCGGCGCCGCGGCATTGATCATCGGCCTGCTGTTGAAGGTGACCGCCATCGCCAGCCTTGTCGGTGCCGCCGGCGCGGGCCGGACGGCGCTGGCGCTGGCCGCTGCCGGCGCCGTCTCCCGCATGGCTGCCATGGCGCTGTCCTATTACCTGCCCGCCGCCCGGCCCGACGGCGCGGCCTCTGCCACCGGCACGCCCTCGCCGGCCGCCTGGCAGGCCGGTTGTCTCACCGCGCTGGCGACCGGCTTGCTGGCCTGGCCTGCCGCCGGCTTTACCGGTGTCCTGCTCGGCCTCGCCGCCGCGGCCGGGCTTGCCGGGCTTGCCGTCAGGTTTGCCCGCGCCCATATCGGCGGCCATACCGGCGACGTCGCCGGCGCGACCCAGCAATGTGTCGAGATTGCCGTTCTGCTGGTATGGCTTATCTTTGCCTGACCAGCCTTGACCCAGCGTTATGCCGGAACCCGCGATGCGCGTATCCTCGATCGAGACGCCCTGTGTGAAGATCTGCGTGATCCATCCGACCGCCGGCATCTGCGAGGGCTGTGGTCGCACGCTGGCCGAAATCGGCGGCTGGCTGACACTGTCGGCCGACGACCGTCGCCGCGTGATGGCCACGCTGCCGGCAAGACTTTCCCAGCTATCGAGCCTTTCATGAACTCGCGTGCCCTGCTCTGGATCCTGCTCGGCGCGGTCTGCCTGGCGGTCGTGGTGGTCGCCATCCGTTCCAACGGTATCGAGGCCGGTACGCTGGATGCCGGCGACTATGCCTCGCTGATCGGCCTGACCATCCTGGCCACCCTGTCGGGGGCCAGTGTCATGGGCATGTTTCGCGGCCGTGGCGGCGACGCCGTGCAGGCAGCGATCGCCTGGCTCGCGATCTTCGCCTTTCTCGGGGTGATCTACACCTATCGCTTCGAGTTCGAATCGGTCGGCCGGCGGGTCATCGGCAATCTCGTGCCCGGCCTCGGTTCCGAGGGCGTCACCGGCGCGCGCGAAGTGACCGTGGCCCAAGGCCCCGGCGGCACGTTCGCCGTGCGCGTGGCGGTCAACGGCGCGCGCGCCGTGCCCATGCTGGTCGATACCGGCGCCTCCTCCCTGGTGTTGACCGATGCCGATGCGCGGCGGGCCGGCATCCAGGTCGATCGCCTATCGTTCAACATTCCGGTCTCGACCGCCAATGGCCAGGCGATGACCGCCTCGACCACGCTCGACACCGTGGCGGTCGGCCCGATTGTCGCGCGCCAGGTCCGGGCGCTGGTGGCAAGGCCCCAGGCGCTCAACTCCAGCCTGCTCGGCCACACCTTCCTCGATCGCCTCGACGGCTATGAGGTGCGCGGCGGGCGGATGATCCTGCGCGGCAAGGAATAGCAACAGAACCCCGTTACCCGTCTTGCCGGACTTGTCGGCGACAAGCGCCCGGGCGCATGGTCGCGACGCCGACCGATCCGCGATGTAAGGAGCCCGTGATGACCCTGATCTCCCGCCGCGACACGCTGACCGTCGGGCTCGGCGCCGGTGCCGCCATGACCGGGCTTGCCGGCACCGGCCCGGCGCAGGCGCAATCGCGCGCGCCTGACGTCACGCTGCTGCTGGTCAACGACATCTACAAGATGGGCGACGAGCAGGGCCGCGGCGGCTTCGCCCGCCTCAACGCCATCGTCAAGGCGGAGCGGGCCCGCGGCACGCCCATGCTCTATGTCCATGCCGGCGACATGTTCTCGCCCTCGCTGATGTCCGGCTTCGACCAGGGCGCCCATACGGTCGAGCTGGTCAATATCGCCCCGCCCGACGTGTTCGTGCCGGGCAATCACGAGTTCGATTTCGGCCCGGAAGCCTATGCCGCCCGCCGGCGCGAGGCGAAATTCGCCTATTTCGCCGCCAATATGCGGGCTGCCGACGGCTCGGTCCTGCCGGGCCACGAGGATGGCCGCATCTTCGATCTCGGCGTGGTCAAGCTCGGCGTGTTCGGGGTAGCGCTGCCCAATACGGCGGAGGTCTCGTCGTCAGGCGACATCAAGTTCAGCCCGACCATGGCGACGGTCCAGCGCGAAGCGGCACGGCTGAGGCGCGCCGGCGCCGATCTCGTCGTCTGCTGCGCCCATACCGATCGGGCCGAGGACCTGCAGATCGTCCGCTCGCGGCTGGTCGACGTGCTGCTGACCGGTCATGACCACGACCTGGCAGTGACCTATGACGGCCGCACCGTGATGGTCGAGAGTTCCGAGGAGGGCTATTACGTCACCGCCATCGACCTGACGCTCGGCACGACCGGCGACGGGCCCGAGAAGCGGGTGACCTTCACCCCGGCCTTCCGGGTCAATGACAGCCGCACCGTCACACCGGACCCGCAGACCCGGGCACGGGTGCAGGAATACGAGAAGCTGCTCGCCCAGGAGCTCGACGTGGTGATCGCCACGCTGACGGGCGAGCTCGACACCCGCACGACCACCGTTCGCTCGCAGGAAACCGCGATCGGCGACCTGATCGCCGACGCGATGCGCGAAGCCACCGGCGCCAATGCCGCGATCATCAATGGCGGCGGCATCCGCGGCAACAAGGTCTACCCGGCCGGCCACCAGTTGACCCGTCGCGACGTCTTGACCGAATTGCCCTTCGGCAATCGCACCGTGGTCGCGCCGGTTTCGGGCGCGGATCTGAAGGCGGCGATCGAAAACGGCGTCAGCCAGGTCGAGCATCGCGCCGGCCGCTTCCCGCAGGTTTCCGGCTTGACCGCGATCGTCGATCGTTCGCGGCCGGCCGGCGACCGGGTGGTCGCCATGACGGTTGGTGGCGCGCCGCTCGAGCCGGAGCGGATCTATACGGTCGCCACCAACGACTTCATGCTGAGAGGCGGCGATGGCTACGGCATGCTGGGCAGCCGCGTGCGCGACGCCGACCTGAAGGGCAAGCTGGTTGCCTCCGACGTGATGGTCCATGCGCGCAAGCTGGGCTCGATCACGCCCGCCGTCGAAGGCCGCATCCGGCTGCTCTGAGCCAGCGCACGGTAACGCGCCGATCAAAATCCCGTCAGAACGCAGACAAAGCCGTTGTGCTGCGCAATATGGCCGTGCGCGTCACGCCCTTTTGGCGGCAGTACGCATCAAAGGAGCTGACTATGGATTTGGGTTCGAGCGCCCAGCGTTATGCGCCGCATCTCTTGAGCGTGCTGAGGATCGTCGTTGCACTGATTTTCCTCGCACACGGCACGCAGAAACTCCTCGGCTTTCCGGCTGCCCCGGCCAGCGGCTATCCGGCCTTCCTGTCGCTGTTCTGGTGGCAGGGCGTGATCGAAATCGTCGGCGGCCTCTTGCTGCTGGTCGGCTTCCTGACCCGTCCGGTGGCCTTCATTCTGGCCGGCGACATGGCGGTGGCCTATTGGTGGTTCCACGCGCCGCGCAGCTTCTATCCGCTGCTGAACAACGGCGACGCCGCCGTGCTCTATTGCTTCGTGTTCCTCTATATCGCCGCCGCCGGCGCCGGCGCCTGGGCGATCGACAGGCAGACGCGGCAAGCCTAGCCGGCCAATCTCCGGCGCGCCTGTCCCAGCCCGAAAGGCCGGATCAGGCGCGCCGCTGGCCTGTTCGTTTACCGCGGCAAGATCGGCCTTGCTTCGCGGCGCGGGCGTGATAGCGAGCAGCCGGTCTCATCTCATCGAGTGGTCCACCATGATCCGCCACATCGTTCTGTTCAGCGCGAAAGACAAGGCCGACATCGACCGGATCGTCGATGGGCTGTCCTGCCTCACCAGGATTCCGCACGCACGCCGGCTGGAAGTTGCCCGCAACCAGAAGACCGACCAGCTCGGCAACGATATCGACGTCGTCGTCTATGGCGAATTCGACAACCAGGCGGAACTGGCGGCCTACAAGGCCCACGCGCTCTATGAAGAGGCGATCAGGCTGGCGCGGCCGCTGCGCGAATTGCGGTTCGCCGCCGATTTCGACGTCATGACGGCGGTGCGCCGAACCTGAACCGGGCGACGCCATGCGCGATCATGGACGGGGCGTCCAGGCCGCAACCGCCGCGCGCAGGGCTTCGGGAAGACGGTAGGACTCCTGCGCCGTTGGAAAGGCGCCGCCGCGCACGTCCTCGGCGAAGCGCGACAAGGCGTCCTGCAGGACGCCGAAGCCGTCGACATAGCTGCGCACGAACTTCGCTTTGTGGCCCTGAAGCAGCCCGAGCACGTCGTGGAACACCAAGACCTGGCCGGAACAATCCGGGCCGGCGCCGATGCCAATGGTTGGAATGCGAAGCGATTCCGTGGCGCGCGCCGCAAGTTCGGTGGGAATGCCTTCGAGCACAAGCGCGAAGCAGCCCGCCGCTTCCAGGCTATGGGCGTCGTCGAGCAGGCGAAGCGCGTCGTCGGCTGCGCGGCCCTGGACCTTGAACCCGCCCATCACGTTGACGCTCTGCGGTGTCAGGCCAAGATGGCCCATGACCGGAATCTCGCAGTCGACCAGCGCGCGGACCATGTCGAGACGCTTCGCGCCGCCCTCGAGCTTCACGGCGCTCGCGCCGCGCTGCATGAAGCCGCCGGCATTGCGCAGCGTCTCCTCGGCGCTGAGATGGAAGCTCAGATAGGGCATGTCGGCGACGATGAGTGCGCGTGGGCGGGTGCGCGTCACCGCCTCCAGATGATGGTTCATCATGGCCATGCTGACCGGCAAGGTGTTGTCGAAGCCGAGACAGACATTGCCGACACTGTCGCCGACCAGGATCAGGTCGACCACCGGGTCGGCGATCCGCGCGGTCGCCGCGTCATAGGCCGTCGTCATGACCAGGCGGCGGCCCTCGGTCTTCCATTGCTGGAGCAGCGGAACGGTGACACGGGCCTCGGTGGATTGCGGGGCGTGGCTCATCAAAGCCTCCTTGGTCGCGAAGGCGCCAACCTGCGACGCGCCGCGATCGCGTTCAATTGTCCTAACGGGCGATGAAATCCCAGAGGAAGCGCCCGCTGACGATCAGCAGGAACAGGCCGAAAGCGACCTCCAGCTGGCGTTTCGGCAGGGCATGGGCGAGCCGCGCGCCGAGCGGCGCGGTCCACATCGAGGTCGGGATGAACAGCAGGAAGCCGATCAGCGAGACATAACCGAGCGCAAAGGGAAACTGGATCGCGGCAACGGTCGGATAGGCCGCGGCCTTCGACCAGCCGGCCAGGATATAGCCGATGGCGCCCGGAATGGAGATCAGCACGCCGAGCCCGGAGGAGGTGGCGATGGCATTATGGATGGTGCGGCCATAGGCCATCATCACGAGATTGCCGAGCTGGCCGCCACCAATGCCCATCAGGCTCGACAAGATGCCGATGACCCCGCCGGAGGCCGCCATGCCGGCGGTTCCCGGCATGCCCTTGCCAAATTTCAGCTCCTTGCCGGTCAACAGCCGGAATGCCGAAAGCCCGGCGACAAAGACGAAGACCGCCTTGAACACCGCGGGCGGCGCATAACGCGCGATGAAGCTGCCGGCCACCACGCCGAGGATGACCGGAACGGCCCAGGCCTTGAGAATGTCGAGATCGACCGCGCCGCGCGCCTTGTGAGCCTGGAACGAACGGATCGAGGTCGGGATGATGATGGCAAGCGAGGTGCCGACGCAGAGCGGCATGCGCACCTCCAGCGGCACGCCGACGACGCCGAACAATTCATAGAGCACCGGCACGATGACCGCGCCGCCGCCGACGCCGAAGACGCCTGCGAGAATGCCGGTGACTGCACCGGCCGCGAGAAGGCCAACGGCCAGAATGGCCAATTGGTCGTAGGGAACGCCGAAAAACATGGGAACCTTGGAAAAAACGCGCGCGAAACGCTCGCGGCTGCGATCGCGGCGGACACTGGACTCGGCGGCCGCCGGCTTCAAGGGCCCAGCACGCATGGCGGAACTGCCCGAGAGGGCGTCCGGCGGCGGTTTACGTCGCCGATCGACCTATCGGATCAGGTCATAACGGCCGCCGCGCTCCAGCGCGCGCTGATAGCCAGGCCTGGCATGGATGCGCGCCAGGAAGGCGGTGATCTTCGGATAGGCCGCGGCCTGATCGCCGCGCAGGCGCATCGCCTCGAGCGGAAAGCTCATCTGGATGTCCGCGGCGGTCAGATGGTCACCCAGGAAAAACGGCTTGTCGCCGAGCTCGGCCTCGACGAAGTCCAGAAGCTTCCTGATTTCGGCCTCAACGCCTGCCAGCATGGGCGCCGCCGGCTCGCCGACCGGTTTCAGATAGAGCCGCAACAGGATCGGTGTCATCGCCGACCCTTCAGCGAAATGCATCCAGTAGAGATAGCGCGGATAGGTCGCGGCGTCGCGCGGCGGCGCCCAGTCGTCCTTGCCATAGCGGCCGACCAGATACTCGACGATCGCGGCCGATTCAGCGAGCACGATCTCGCCGTCGTCGATGACAGGTGATTTGCCCAGCGGATGAATGGCCTTGAGCGCGGCCGGCGCCTTGCGCGTCGCCGGATCGCGCTCGTAACGAATGACCGCGTAATCGAGGCCGAGCTCCTCCAGCAGCCAGAGAATGCGCTGCGAACGGGAATTGTTGAGGTGATGGACCTTGATCATCGCGCTCTCCGTCTCGGCAGGCTGGCAGCAGACACCATGACCCGCCGGCTGCCAACCGTCACGCGATCGGCACGTCAGGCCGCGTCGGCGACGCGCTCCTGCCCGTCCTGGCGCGCCATGGTCACCCGGGCCAGCGCGTCCCGGATCACCGCGGTCCCGGCTCCCGGTTTGACCGCCTCGATGCTGAGATGGCGGCGGAAGGCGCGCGCGCCCGGCACGCCCTGGTAGAGACCGAGAATATGGCGGGTGATCGAGGACAGCCGCACGCCGCGGCCGAGTTCCGCCTCGGCATAGGGGATCAGCTGCTCGACCGCCTCGTCGAGGCTCGCCACCGGCGCCGGCTCGCCGAAGATCTCAGGGTCGACATCGATCAGCAGATAGGGATCCTGATAAGCGGCCCGGCCAAGCATGACGCCGTCGAGCAGCACGCCGCCGCGCGGCTCGAGCAGCGCCTTGGCTGCGGCGAGCGTCGCAATGCCGCCATTGATGGCGATCGGCAAGTCCGGCAGCCGCGCTTTCAGGCGGAACACCCTGTCATAGTCGAGCGGTGGTATCTCGCGGTTCTCGCGCGGCGAAAGGCCCTTCAGCCAGGCCTTGCGGGCATGAACGGTCAACGCATCGACGCCGGCCGCCACGACCGCGTCGGCGAGCCTGTCGAGGCTCTCTTCGGGATCCTGGTCGTCAATGCCGATCCGGCATTTCACCGTCACCGGCACGCTGACGACGGCCTTCATGGCCGCCACGCAATCGGCCACAAGCGCCGGTGTCGCCATCAGGCAGGCACCGAACTGACCGCCCTGGACGCGATCGGACGGGCAGCCGACATTCAGGTTGATCTCGTCATAACCGAAGCCCTCGCCGATCCGCGCGGCTTCCGCGAGGGCCGCCGGATCGGCGCCGCCGAGCTGCAGCGCAACCGGATGTTCCTCGGCCGACCGGCCAAGCAGGCGCTGGCGGTCGCCATGGATCACCGCACCGGCGGTGACCATCTCGGTATAGAGCCTGGCACGCCGCGTCATAAGGCGATGGAAGAACCGGCAATGCCGGTCCGTCCAGTCCATCATCGGCGCAATGGCGAATTTATCTATTTGATTTTTCTTCATTTTTAGAACTTCAGGACGCTAAATCCCGGGCCAATTTGCGATCTGCAGGCGTTTCTACGACAGAATGGGCCGCTCCGCGACCCTCACCCGCATCAAGAGAGCGTGGCTCTGCCGCCGAGCGCACCCCTGGTCCCGGCGCGCTCAGGTCCGCCGCAAGGGACACGATGTGACCGGGACGGCCCTGCATCGCGACGGCACCGGCGCCGTCACGCACCGCCCGCATGAGGACGTCTGCCGACCCCATCAGCCTTTGCGCCGAAGGGCGCGATCCGGGCGGAAAGCGCATCTAGCGCGGCGCGATGAACGGCCGCCGCTTGCCCGTCTGCTCCGGAGCTCGCGGAAGCGATTTTAGCGCCCGCATGATCCAGTGGCGCGATTCCGCCGGGTCGATCACCCCGTCGATCTCGAGGAAAGAGGCCATGTTGACGGCCTTGCCGCGCTCGTAGAGTTCGGCGACGTGCCGGTCATAGACGGCCTTCTGCTCGACCGGATCGGCGATCGCCGCGAGCTCGTTGCGATAGCCGAGCTTGACCGCGCCCTCCAGCCCCATGCCGCCGAACTCGCCGGTTGGCCAGGCGACGATGAACAGCGGCGCCTGGAAACTGCCGGCGGCCATGCCCTGGGCGCCGAGCCCGTAGCCCTTGCGCAGCACGATGGTCAGCATCGGCACCGTCGCATTGGCGCCCGACAGGAACAGGCGGGCGACCCGGCGCACCAGCGCGGTGGTCTCCGCCTCCGGCCCGACCATGAAGCCGGGCGTGTCGCAGAGCGACAAGATCGGCAGCCCATAACCTTCGCAGAGCTCGATGAAACGCGCCGCCTTTTCGGCGCCCTCGGCATCGATCGCACCACCCAGATGTTTGGGGTTGTTGGCGATCAGGCCGAGCGGCCGGCCTTCGACACGGATCAGCGCGGTGATCATGCCGATGCCATGGGCAGGGCGCAGTTCCAGCACCGATCCCGTGTCGGCGAGACGATCGATGACGGCCCGGATGTCATAGGCGCGCAGCCGGTTTTCCGGGATGGCACGGCGCAGCAGGTCCTGGTCCGGACAGGTCCAGTCGGCAACCGGCCCCTGGAAATAGGACAGATATTGCCTGGCGGCGGCGACCGCCGCGGCCTCGTCCCTGACCAGGATGTCGACGACGCCGTTCGGCGCCTGGACACTCATCGGCCCAACCTCCTCGGGCTTGAAGACCCCGAGCCCGCCGCCCTCGATCATGGCCGGGCCACCCATGCCGAGATTGGCGTTTTCGGTCGCGATGATCACGTCGCAGCAACCGGCGATGGCAGCGTTGCCGGCAAAGCAGCGGCCGGAGACGATGGCCACCGTCGGGGCCTGGCCGCTCAGCCGGGCGAGCATCCGGAAGGTCGGAACGTCAAGGCCGGCGACGCCCATGTAATCGGTCTCGCCGGGACGCCCGCCGCCACCCTCGGCGAAGATCACCAGGGGCAGCCGCCATTCACCGGCGAGCCGGAACATCCGGTCCATCTTCTTGTGGTTCATGAAGCCCTGGGTGCCGGCGAACACCGTGTAGTCGTAGGACATCGCCATGCAGCGTGCGGCCTCGCCGAACAGCGCGCCGTTGACGGCGCCAATGCCGGTGACGAGCCCGTCCGCCGGGCTCATCTCCATGAGCTCGTCGAGTGGCCGGCGCCGGCGCTGCGCCGCCAGGGCCAGGCCGCCATATTCGACGAAGGACCCGGCGTCGCAGAGGTCGGCGATGTTCTCCCGCGCCGTGCGCTGGCCGGTCTTGCGGCGCCTGGCGACGGCGGCTGGCCGCATGTGGTCGAGCAGCGCCTCGTTCCGGGCCCGAACCTCGGCGAGATCGGCGCGGACATGATCGGCGCGATGCGCCTCGCTGCCGTCATCGTCGGCGAGGTCGACATCGCCCGGTTCGATGAAGATCAGCGGCTGGTCGGCGACGACATTGTCGCCGGCGGCGCCGGCGAGGAGCCGGATGAAACCGGTTTCGCTCGCGGTGACCACATGTTCCATCTTCATGGCCTCGATGATCACCACCGGCTGACCGGCCCTGACGGCATCACCTTCGGCAACCTCGAAGCTCACCACTCGACCGCCCATGGGCGACACCACCGCAACCGCGCCCGCCGGTGCGACCAGCAGCGTCTCGCTTGCCCCCGTCGCTCCGACCGTCTCGCCGGCCGGCGCATAAAGCCTGGGGTGCCGCCCCGCCGCGGAAACCAGGTCGGCCGAATGCCGCTCGACGAAGCCGGTATCGAACGCGCCGGCGATCACCTCCGGCCGCATGATCAGGCTCTGCAAGAAGCCCTGGTTGGTGCCGACACCCTCGATGCGGAATTCGCTGAGCGCCCGATAGGCGCGGCCCAGCGCATCCTCCAGCCGTCCCGATGGCGCAAAGGCGATCACCTTGGCGAGCAGCGGGTCGAAGCTGGTCGTTGTCCGGTAGCCGGCATAACCGAAGCTCTCCACCCGGATCCCGGAACCACCAGGCGGATCGAAGGCCCTGAGCGTGCCGCCGGTCGGCGCCGCCGATCCGTCCGGTCCGATCCGCTCCATATTGATCCGAAGCTCGACCGCCATGCCGCGCGGCCGGCCGACCGCGTCCTGGCTCAGCCCGAGCTCGGCGAGGGAGCGGCCGGCGGCCAGCCGCAGCTGGGTCTGCACCAGATCGATGCCCATCACCTCCTCGGTGACCGTGTGCTCGACCTGCAGCCGCGGATTGGCCTCCATGAACACGAAACGGCCCGCCTGCCCCGCCGCCGCTTCCACCAGGAATTCGAAAGTGCACAGGGTGTGGGTCCGCGCCGTCACGGCGAGCTTCACGGCGGCTGCCGCGATCGCATCGCGCAGGGCCGGATCGAGCCCCGGCGCCGGCGCGATCTCGACGAGCTTCTGGTGGCGGCGCTGCAGGCTGCATTCGCGCTCGAACAGGTGGATCGCCTGGCCGGTCACATCGCCCAGGACCTGGATCTCGACATGGCGCGCCGGCCGGATCAGTTCCTCGACATAAAGCGCGTCCGACCCAAAGGCCGCCTTGGCCTCCGAGCCGGCCCGCCGGTAGGCCTCGGCGAGATCGGCGCGCCTTTCGACCACCCGCATGCCGCGGCCGCCACCGCCGGCCACCGCCTTGACCATGATCGGCCGGCCGGCGAGCGACGCCATGAAGGCCTCGGCCTCGTCGAGGCTGGTCGCGCCCTCCGTGCCCGCCGCCAGCGGCACGCCGGCCTCGCGCGCCAGGCGCCGCGCGGCGCCCTTGTCGCCGAACAGATCCAGCGTCTCGGGGCTCGGCCCAACGAAGGTCAGGCCCGCCGCCGCGCAAGCCCTGGCAAAGCCGGCATGTTCCGCCAGGAAGCCATAGCCCGGATGCACGGCGTCACAGCCCGCCGCCACCGCCGCAGCGACCACCGCCTTGATGTCCAGATAGGCCGCGGCCCCGGCGCCCGGCAGCGCCACCGCGGCATCCGCGCGGCGCAGGTGCAGCGAAGCCGCGTCCTCGGCGGCATAGACCGCGATGCTCTCGATGCCGAGTTCGCTTGCCGCCCGGGCGATCCGAACCGCAACCTCGCCCCGGTTGGCAATCAACAACTTCCTGAACATGCGGGTGAGGCCTTGATCGAGGGGGACAATCGGACGGGCGAGAGAACCCGCCGGTGAGCGAAGATGATCTGCGCTTCCACCGGCCTGGGGGCTCGCCTTCTGGTCTTGTGGCATCGCTTGGTCGTCGTGCAAACCGGTCTTAGCTCCAGCTCGAAGGCAAGCTAGCTTGTCAGCTTCTCGCGCTTGACGACGATACCGGCCGCCTCGCGATCCCAGGTGTCTTCGGTGACGCCCTGCTGCCGGATCAGATATTTCTCGACCTTGCGGGTTGGCGTCTTCGGCAGTTCGTCGACCACCCGGATGTAGCGTGGCACCATGAAATGGGCCATGCGCGGGGTCAGAAAGGCAAGCAGCTCGGCCGGATCGAAGCTCTGCGCCTCGACCAGCGAGACAGCGACCAGGATATCGTCTTCCCCGAATTGGCTGGGGACGGCGACGGCCGCCGCCTCGCGGATCGCGGCGTGAGAGCAGACCTCCATCTCGACCTCGAAAGACGAGACGTTCTCGCCGCGCCGACGGATCGAATCCTTGAACCGGTCGACGAAGAAATAATTGCCCGCGCCGTCGATACGGAAAGCATCGCCGGTGTGGAACCAGCCGTTGCGCCAGGCCCGCGCGGTCGCCGCGGCATCGCCGTTATAGCCGTGGTTGAGCGCCCATGGGCTGTCGGTGCGGATGATCAGTTCGCCGATTTCGCCCGGCGCGACCGCACAATCATGGGCGTCGACGAGCCTGACCTCGACGCCCTTGCGCGGCCGCCCGCAGGTCGCGACGACGGCCGGGTTCAGTTCGGCGATCAACGGGCACGACACTTCGCTCATGTTGAACAGCGTGTGGGTATCGGTGCCGAAGCGCTCGCGGAAAGCCACGCCCTCGGCGGTCAGCGGAATGATGATGACGTGTTTGAGCGGCGTCTCGCGCTCGCCCGGGATCGCCGGCTGCTTGACCAGGAATGTCGCCATCACCCCGAGCAGGATGACCGAGGTCGTTCCAGTCTCTTTGACCGTCGTCCAGAACGAGGCGGTGTCGAAGGCCTCCAGGAGCGCGATCGCGCCGCCTTTCACCAGCATGGCGTAGGACGGCGCCGTGCCGCCGACGTGGAACATCGGCAGATTGACCATGAAGCAGTCGTCGCGCCCGAGAAACGGCACGCCCTCGCCGTCGGCGATCAGCGCGTTGCCCATGGCGAAAAGATGCGCATAGGACGACAGAACCCCTTTCGACGGACCGGTGGTTCCGGAGGTGTAGATGATGCTCTGGGTGTCCCAGGGTTCGATCGGCCGTTCGAGCGGCAGCACGTCGCCCGCGCCGACGAGCCGCTCGGCGGGAAGCACGGCGAGACCTCCCACCGGCGCCGGCGAACCATGCAGCACCACCAGTGTCTCGAGCGCCGCCGTGTCCGTGCCGGCGAGGCGCTCGACCAGCCCGCCATGGGCGATCATCAGTTTCGCGCCGGAATTCCTGACGACATGTTCCAGGATGCCGCCCCGATAGGCCGTGTTGATCGGCACATAGACCGCGCCGATATAGTTGATCGCGAACCAGAGCCTGAGGCCGTCGATGCCGTTCGGCAGCCAGACCAGGACGGGATCGCCCTGGCTCACGCCGAGGTCCTGCAGGCCGCGCGCGGCACTCCTGACCTCGTCGCGCAATGCGCCATAGGTCAGCCTGCCGCCGTCCTGCAGCACCACGAAGGGCTTATCCGGCATCTCGGCGGCATGGCGGTCGACGAGCGCGCGCAGCACGCAATCGGCCCGGGCGGGTACGGCACGATGATCAGGCATCGGATTCCTCCCTTGGTCCTGTTGCTCGCCGCGCCCGGTGCTGCGCCTTGGGTGCAACGGCTCTTTTGAGCATTGCTACCAGCGAGCCGAACAAAATCAATAGATCAAATAATTTCCGATCGACAGATGGCGGACGCAGGAGCAAGCTCTGTTTCATCCCGGACGTTCCCAGACTAGATTCCGTCCATGCCCAAGAAACCGAATCCGAAACCGGCCAGGCTTGCAGATCTTCCGGCCGGCAAGCGCATGCCCGGCCGGCCGCGCCGCGCAACCAATGCCTCGCCGGAAAGCACCCGCGACAGCCTGCTCGACGCCGCGATCGATCTGTTCGCCCGCTACGGCTACGATCCGGTGACCACCGGTGCGGTCGCCAAGGCGGCGGGCCTGACCCAGTCGATGGTGCATTACCATTTCGGCTCGAAGTCCAAATTGTGGGAAGCGGCGATCGACCGGCTGATGCGCCGGCGCGGCCAGATGTTCCGGGCCACCGCGCGCGACCTCATCGGCCTCGATCCGGTCGAGAAGCTGAAGCTTCTGACACGGCGCCTGATCGAGGCCAATGCATCCAATCCGGACTATGTCCGCATCGCGATCCACGAGGGGATGACCCGCAGCCCGCGCCTGAAATGGCTGGCGCGCAACTATATCACGTCCGGCTTCCAGGTCTTCGACGAGACCGTCCGGGAGGCCATCGAAGCCGGCGCGATCCGCGACATGCCGGTTCACGACGTGACCAATGCCGTCACCTCGGCCGCATCGCTGACCTTGAGCCTCGGCTCGCTGATCGAAGAGCTCTACGGCATCGACATGGCTGAACCCGATCGCGTCAGTTCGTTCAGCGACAGCGTGATCCGCATCCTGTTCGACGGACTTCTGGCAAGGCCGGAGACGCCGAAGCGCCCGCCGGAGGGGAAGCCTCGGCCGGCCGGAAGGCCGCGCGCAAGCCGGGCCGATCTCGCCGGCTGAGACGGGCTCGCGTCACCACCGATAACCTGAACCGCCGCGAACCGGCCGGAGCGGTGACCATTTGCCACCGGAGGTTGATCACCGGCCGGCGGTTCAGCGCAATTAATAAGTCTATTGATTTTTTCGTTGCCTGCCGTCAGCCTCCGAAGAGAACAAGAACACCCGAAGGGGGATCCGGTGGAGGAAACCGAATATCTGGCCCGGCTCGCCGCGCTGCGCGCGAGGCGCTGGCCGAAGGGATGGCCCGATGAGCCGCAATATCCTTTCGGCAAGGTGCTGCTGACCGACTATCTCAGGCGCTGGGCCGTGCATCAGCCGGACAAGACCGCCGTCAATTTTTATGGCGCCAGGCTCAGCTATGCCGAGCTCGATCGGCTGAGTGATCGCTTCGCGGCCTTGCTCGTGGAGAAGGGCATCGGCAAGGGCGACCGTGTCGCGGTCTATCTGCCGAACTGCCCGCAGTTCTTCATCGCCTTCTATGGGATCCTGAAGCTCGGTGCGATTCATGTCCCGGTCAATCCGATGTTCAAGGCGACCGAGCTTCGCTACGAACTGATCGATACCGGCGCGCGCCTGATCCTGGCGCTCGACCAGCTCCACGACATCGTCGAGGAGGTCCGCGCGGAGACGAGCCTCGAACATGTGATCACCACCTCGCTCGGCGAGATGGCGCCGGCCAAGCCGGAAATCCCGGCGCCGCCGGCACTGCTTCTGGCCAGGCGCGAGATCGCCGGCGCGATCGATCTTCTGCCGGCGCTTGACACGATGACGGCGGCCTTCACGGCCCCAACCGACATCAGCCTCGATGACATCGCGGCCCTCAACTATACCGGCGGCACGACCGGCATGCCCAAGGGCTGCATCCATACCCAGGGCGACATGCTCTATACGGCGGCTGCGACCGTACCCTTCTCGCTCGGCATCGAACCGCGCAGCTCCTATCTGTGCATGCTGCCGGTGTTCTGGGTCGCCGGCGAGGTCTTCGGCCTGATCTTCCCGATCTTTGCCGGCAGCACGGTCGTGCTGCTGGCGCGCTGGGACCCGGTTGCCAGCATGGCGGCGATCGACCGCTACAAGGTCACCCATGCGAGCTTCCTGGTCGACGGCGCCGTCGAGATCCTGGAGCATCCGGACCGCGGCGCCTATGATCTCAAGAGCCTCGAGCGCACCGGCGGCATTTCGTTCGTCAAGAAGCTGAACCCGGACCTGCGCCGCCGCTGGCGAGATCTGACCGGCACGACCATCCGCGAAGTCGCCTGGGGCATGACCGAGACCCATACCTGCGACACGATGAACTACGGTCTCGACGAGGATGATTTCGATCTGAAATCTCAGCCGGTCTTCGTCGGCTTCCCGGTGCCGGGTACCGACTTCAAGATCTGCGACTTCGCGACCGGTGCACTCAAAGCCCTCGGCGAGGAAGGCGAGATCTGCATCCGCACGCCCTCCATCCTCAAGGGCTACTGGAACCGCCCGGAAGAGAACGAGATGGCCTTCCGCGACGGCTGGTTCCACACCGGCGACATCGGCGTTTACGACACCGACGGCATCCTGCACTTCCTCGGCCGCCGCAAGGAGATGCTGAAGGTCAGCGGCATGAGCGTCTTCCCGGGCGAGATCGAGGCGATCCTCGGCCAGTTCCCGGGATTGCTCGGCAGCGGCGTCATCGGCCGCCCGGACGAGGCGAAGGGCGAGGTGCCGGTGGCCTTCGTCTGGCTCGCCGAACAACACCGCACCGCTGACGGCGAGGCGGCTTTCCGGGCCTGGTGCGCCAAAACGCTGTCCAGCTACAAGCTGCCGGAAATCCGGTTCGTCGCCCAATTGCCGATGACCGAAACCGGCAAGGTCAAGAAAGAACAATTGAAGGACCTTCTCTAGGTCGCCGGCTGGCGCCGGCGGCCCGATGCCCGACACTCAACAACACAACGACAGCGCAAGACCGCTGCGGAGGAAATCGACATGCCTGACGTGAAGACAATGCGGACACCAGGAATGAAAGCGTCCAGGACGCTGTGGAAGGGCGTGACGATGGCCGCGGCGGCGGTCGTCGCCCTGCTGGCCCAGACTGATATCGGTGCCGCCCAGACGGCGGCCCCCATCAAGATCGGCATCCTGAACGATCAATCGGGGGTCTATTCCAGCATCACCGGCCCGGGATCGGTCGCGGCCGCCAGGCTGGCGATCGCGGATATCGGCGGCTCCGTGCTCGGCCGTCCGGTCGAAATCGTCGTTGCCGACCATCAGCACAAGCCCGATCTCGGCTCGACCATCGCGCGTGAATGGTTCGACGTGCAGGGCGTCGACGCGATCTTCGACATCTACAGTTCGGGCGTATCGCTGGCGGTGCAGCGGATCGCCGAAGACAAGAACAAGCTGCTTGTCGTGTCGATGGCCAGCAGCGCGCTGATCGGTGGCAAGCAATGTTCCGCCAATGGCATGCAATGGGCCAATGACGGCTATGTCGTCTCCAACCTGACGGTGCGCGGCTCAGCCGGATCGGCTCCGACCTCGTGGTTCTTCATCACCGTCGACTATACCGCCGGCCACAGCATCGAGGCTGATGCCAGCCGCATGATCAAGGCAGCCGGCGGCACCGTGCTCGGCGCCGTGCGTTTCCCGATCGGCTCGCCCGACTTCTCCTCCTTCCTGCTGCGCGCGCAGAGCTCGGGCGCAAAGAATATCGGCTTCGTCGGCGGTGGCGCCGACATGATCAACGCGATGAAACAGGCCGACGAATTCGGCATCCGGGCCGCAGGCCAGCGCTTCGTGCCGTTCTCGATGACCACGGTCGACATCACGGCCGTCGGCAGCCAGGTGGCGGCCGGCATGCCGCTGGTGCTCAGCTTCTATTGGGGCGAAAACGAAGCGACCCAGCGTTGGGCCGACCGCTTCAAGCAAGCGACCGGACGCCTGCCGACCGATCCGCAGGCCAATGTCTACAGCGCGGTGCTGCACTATCTGAAATCGGTCCAGGCCGCCGGCACCCGCGACACCGCCGCCGTGCTGGCCAAAATGCGGGCGACCCCGGTGGAGGATTTCTTCACGCGCGGCGCGCGCATCCGCGCCGATGGCCGGCTGATGCGCGACGTCTTTTATGCCGAGGCCAAGGCGCCAGGCCAGATGCGCAATCCCGACGACCTCCTGACCCTGATCAGCCGCGTGCCGGGCGAGCAGGCCTTCACTCCGGAGCAGCAGAGCGAATGCCCGCTCATGCGGCGCTGAGCCGCGCGTCGGCGACAGACGAAGGGGCCGGCGCGAGAGCGTCGGCCCCGTTCCGCCACCGATCCGCCATGCGCGGCCAAGTCCCGGCATTGCGGCGTCAGTAGATGCTGTAACCGCCGTCGATCACCAGGGCCTGGCCGGTGTGATAGGCCGAGGCGGTGCTCATCAGATAGAGCGCAATGCCGCCGAAATCGGCCGGCTGACCGAACCGCCGCATCGGAATGCGCGGCGTGACATTGCTGAGGAATTTTTCGTTCTGGAGAGCACTAGCGGTCATGTCGGTTTCGATCCAGCCGGGAAGGATCGTATTGACGGTGATGCCGTGGCGCGCCAGTTCCACGGCAAGGGCGCGGACAAGCGAATTCACCGCTCCCTTGGCGGCGCCGTAATGCTCGTTATAGGCAGCGCCCTCGATCGAGGCGACGCTCGACGTCGCGATCAGGCGGCCGAACGGGTCGCCCGCCCTGGCCCGTTCGATCATGTGCCGTGCCGCGACCTGAAATGTCTTCACCACGCCGTCCAGATTGGCCGCCATCACCCCTTTCCAATCGTCCGCCTTGCGGTCGATAAACGGACCCGGGTTCGCCCCGGTCACGCCGGCATTGGCGAACAGGCCGTCGACGCGACCGAACCGGGCAAGCGTCGCGGCGAAGGCCGCTTCCACGGAATCACCGCTGGTGACGTCGCAGACCTGAGCCTCGGCCCTGGCTCCCAGCCGGGTGAGCCGGTCGACGGCGGCCGCGTTCTTCGCGGCATTCCGGCCCCAGACGGACAGGGCGCAGCCAGCACCCGCCAGGGCCTCGGCCATGCCCAGGCCGATGCCGCCGTTGCCGCCGGTGACGACAGCCACACGGTTGGACAGATCGAACAGATGGGCCATCGCAGCTCCGCAGGCTCGGTGACATCGAGGGATGGTCGGGCATTCCGGATCGTTGCGGCAGGTCGCCGGAGGTCGTGGCATGACCGCAGAACCGAAAAATTAGACCATTGCTCGAATCGCCTGTCCACCGCGCTTCGCCTCGGTCGAAGTGCGGAGATGCGTCGCCTGCAATAATCTGCGCTGATCGGATACGAGGTCGCGAAACGCGCCCATGATGGACTCCGGCCGAGCATGACCGGCCCGGACCGATCCTTTGAAGGAGGCCGCCGATGAGTGAACTCGACATCGAACGACGTGGCTCGACGGCGGTTCTCACGCTCAACCGGCCGCAGGCGATGAATGCCCTGTCGGGTAGCCTGATGCAGGCGATCGCGCGCAATGTCAGCGCGCTAGGCCGCGACGACACGGTGCGCGCGATCATTGTCACCGGTGCCGGCGAGCGCGCCTTCTCGGCCGGCCTCGACCTGAAGGAGCTCGGCACCGACGCCTCGACCCTCGGCGCGGTCGATAGCGCCTCCGTCGAGGAGAACCCGGTCAGGGCGATCGAGACCTGCCCGAAACCGGTCATTGCCGCCATCAACGGTGTCGCGATCACCGGCGGGTTCGAGCTCGCGCTCGCCTGCGACGTACTGATCGCCTCGACCAGCGCACGCTTCGCCGATACCCATGGCCGCGTCGGCGTGATCCCCGGCTGGGGCCTTTCGCAGAAACTGCCGCGCCTCGTCGGCGTCTACCGCGCCAAGGAAATCTCCTTTACCGGCAATTTCATCGATGCCCGGACGGCCTGCGACTGGGGACTGGTCAATCGCGTGGTCGAGCCCGGCGACCTCATGCCGGCGGCGCTGAAGCTTGCCGGCGAGATGGCGCAGGTGCCGGCGGCGTTCCTCAGCGACTACAAGCGATTGATCGATGACGGCTTCGCCCTGCCCTATGGCGAGGCCATGGCGCTCGAACAGGAGCGCTCGCGCCACCACAACGGCGCGGTATCGGCGAGTGAACTCGAAGCCAGGCGCGCCAATGTGCAGGCGCGCGGCCGCAGCCAGTAGACAAGCGGATCCGGGCCCTACCCGGACCGCAGGCCGGAGACCCCGACATGTCCAGCAAGATCGACGTATCACTGTCCGGTTCGGTCGCGATCCTGCGATTGAATGACCCCGCCTCGATGAACGCGCTCTCCGTCGAGATGGTCGAGGCCATGCGAGCGGCGGTCGCCGAGGCCGCAAGATCCGCCCGGGTGCTGGTCCTCGCCGGCTCGGCGCGCGCCTTCAGTTCCGGAGCCAACCTGACCGGCGGCATGGTCGGCGAGCAGGCCGGCTCCGAACGCGATGCCGGCGCCATCCTCGAGAGCCATATCAATCCGCTGATGGTCGCGCTGCGCGATCTCAACATTCCCTGGATCGCCGCTGTGCGCGGCGCCGCCGCCGGTGTCGGCTGTTCGCTGGCACTTGCCGCCGACCTGATCGTCGCCGGCGAGAGTGCTTATTTCCTGCAGGCCTTCCGGCGCATCGGCCTCGTCCCCGACGGCGGCTCGACCTATCTCCTGGTCAAGGCGGTCGGCCGGGTCCGGGCCATGGAGATGATGCTGCTCGGCGAAAAGATCCCGGCTGACAAGGCGCTCGCCTGGGGCCTGATCAACCGGGTGGTCAGGGACGACATGGTGGAGGACACGGCGCTCGCGCTCGCCCGCGACATGGCCGAGGGCCCGACGGTGGCGCTCGGGCTGATCCGGAAATCGGCCTGGCTTGCGACCAGCGCCGATTTCGAAACCTCGCTTCAGGCCGAACGCAACATGCAGGCCGAAGCCGGCCGCACCGCCGATTTCAAGGAAGGGGTCGCGGCTTTCCGCGACAAGCGCCCTGCCCGTTTCACCGGGACCTGAGCTTTCGGCCCATCATGCCCTGCGCCGGTCGACCGGTCGCAACAGTGCGATCGGAGCGGAGGCCGGCGAGTTCGCCGCCATGACGACACCGCCAGAGGCCTCACCGATCGCCGCCGCGTCCGGCGGGGCATCACAGGCTCCGCCGCGCGGCGAAGCCATCCGCCGGCACATTAGGCAGGCGGCGCGTCGTCTGTTCGCACCCCGCGACCTGCAGGGCCCTCGGGCTTGTTTCTTGCCGCCCCAGCGATCAGTGTCCTGAGGCCGAGGTGGGGCGGGCCGACACCACAGACCGCGTCGGGTTCGACGCGACGATCTGCCGGAGCTCTTTCTCCTTCGGCGCCACATAGGCGTGTTGCCAGAACAAGGTTGGCGGAACGCAGCGCGGAACTTTGCGACCATGACAAAAGAACCTGCTGTCCGCCGCCTGCGCGAGGCGCGTCTCAAACTGCACCAGCTTGAATTCGTGGTGGCCGTCGATGAACGCCGGAGCATCGCGGCCGCCGCCGAGGCGACCAACCTGAGCCAACCCGCGGCGACCCGGATGCTGAAGGAGGTCGAAGCCATTCTCGGCGTCGTGCTGTTCGACCGGACGCGCCGCGGCGTGACGCCGACGCTCTATGGCGAGGCCCTGCTGCGCCGGGCCCGGCTCATTCTCGCCGAGCTGCGCCACATGCATGAGGAACTCCTGGCGCTCGCCGGCGGCGTCGAAGGGCGGGTGGCGGTCGGCACGCTGCTGGCGGCGTCCGCGACCTTGCTGCCGCGCAGCATCAAGATCCTGCGCGAGCGGTTTCCGAAGGTCTCGGTGCAGATCATCGAGGGCACGTTCGACGTGCTGGTGCCCATGTTGCGGGCGGGCGAACTGGACATTCTGCTGGGCCGGCTGCCGCGTCTTGCCGGTGACGAGGGCGTGGCGACCGAGCTGCTCTACCACGAACCGACCTGCGTGGTGGCCCGCCCCGGCCATCCCTTGGCGCGGCGGCAACAGGTCTCGGCCGCCGAGATCAGGGCCGCCGACTGGATCCTGCCGCCACGCAGCACGCTGCTGCGCGCCGACATCGACGCGGCGTTCCGCGCATGCGGCCTGGCGCCGCCCCAGCCCATGCTGGAATCGGTGACGGTGCTGGCCAATCAGCGGCTGATCGCGGCAACCGACCTCTTGGCCTTCCTGCCGCGCGACATCGCCGAATATTACCGGGGGCATGGACTGATCGCCATCGTGCCCGCCGAGCTCGGCCTGCAGCCGGCGGAGGTCGGCCTGTCGCTGCGCGCCGGCCGCCTGCCGAGCCCGGCCACGCGGGTCTTCGCCGACATCGTCCGCGAAGTGGCCGGCGATCTCGCTCTGATATGACAATTTTGGTAAGTAAGAGGCTCGTCTTCGCATGATCCCGGCATATCGCGACAGGGCTATGGTCGTCCGGTCCGATGCAAGGAGACGACGCCATGGCACGCCTCGGTCATGCCGACCGCAACACGCTTTCAGACGAATTCCAGGAACGCTTCCAGACGATCGAACGCTCGAACGGCTATATCCCGAACAGCTATATGATCCTGGCGCACCGGCCGCCGATCCTGAAAGCCTTCATGGACCTGTCGAAGGCGGTGATCCGCGACGAGGGCACGCTGGACCGAGGCTTCCGCTTCCTGGTTGCCTATATTTCCTCGTCGACCGCCGGCTGCCAGTTCTGCCAGGCCCACAATATTCAGAGCGCGGCGCGCTGGGGCATCGGCGAAGACCGGCTCAACGCGATCTGGGACTATGAGGAGAGCGACCTCTTCGACCAGGGCGAGAAGGCGGCGTTCGATCTCGCCCGGGCCGCCTCGATCGTGCCCAACGCGGCGACCGATGAGATCTTCGGGCGCCTGAAACAGCACTACTCCACCGCGCAGATCGTCGAGATCGTCGCGGTGATCTCACTGTTCGGCTGGCTCAACCGCTTCAACGACACGCTGCACACCGAGCTCGACCAGCACACGCTCGATTGGGCGGCGACCTTTGGCCTCAGCGACAAGACGCCATGGGACCCGAGCCACCACGTCGCCGTCGAGCCCGCGGCCTGATCGACGTCAGGAGATCGTGCCGTGACCCGAACCATGGCCACGCAGGACGCCCCCGGCCGCCCGGTGGCGGACGATCCGGCCTTCAGCCACAGCCTCCATCCCGCGCGACCGGAATCCGCGGTCGGCCTGGCCGAATTCCGCGCCGGCATGCGCGCGCTGCCGGGCGCCGTGATGGTCCTCACCACCGCCGACGGCGGGCAGCGAAGCGGCCTCACCGCCACCGCGGTCTGTTCCCTGTCGGCCGAGCCGCCGCGCCTGCTTGCCTGCGTCAACAAGCGCGGCCAGACCTTCCAGATGATGCACCGGGCCCGGCGCCTGGCGGTCAACGTGCTGGCCGAGCACCATCATGCGCTGGCCGAGTGCTTCGCCGGCTTCGACCGGACTGTCGACGACCGCTTCATGCTCGGCCGCTGGCGTGAGGTCGAGCTTGGCCGCCTGCCCGTGCTCGATGACGCGGTGGTGGCCTTCGAGTGCGACATCGCCGAGATCATCTGCGCGGTGTCGCACGGCCTGGTGATTGCCGACATCACGGCGATCCACGTCGCGGCCGACGCCCGGCCGCTGCTCTATGCCGACGGGCGGTTCGCCGCTCTGGCCGACACGTTCGTGGACCCGCGCTATGGCTTCCAGTTTTGACATCGCGGTGATCGGCGCCGGACCGGCCGGATACACGGCAGCACTCTACGCCCGCCGCGCAGGCCGATCGGTGGCGCTGGTTCAGGGCGGACAGCCCGGTGGGCAATTGACCACGACATCGGATGTCGAGAACTGGCCGGGAAACCTGCTGATCGGCGGGCCGGAGCTGATGGCGCGCATGGCCGGACAGGTCGAGGCGCTCGGCGTCAACGGGATCGACGACACGGTCGTAACCTGCCGATCGAGCAAGGACGTCCATCGGCTCGACCTTGCTGGCGGCACGCCGATCGATGCCCGCGCGGTGATCATCGCGACCGGCGCGCAGGCGCGCTGGCTCGATGCGCCGGGCGAAGCGGCCTTGCGCAATCGCGGCGTCTCGGGCTGCGCGGTCTGCGACGGCTATTTCTTCAGGGGACACGATGTCGTGGTGATCGGCGGCGGCAACACGGCTGTCGAGGAGGCGCTCTATCTGTCGGCGCTCTGCACGACCGTGACCCTGGTGCATCGGCGCGACAAGTTGCGCGCGGACCGGCTGCTGCAGGACAGGCTCGCCGCCAAGCCGAATATCGCGCTGCGCTGGAACACCGTGGTCTCGGCCTTTCTCGGCGACGAGGACCTGACCGCGGTCAGACTCGCCGGGCCTGCCGGCGGTCACGAGGACCTGCCGGCGGCAGGCGCCTTCGTGGCCATCGGCCACGATCCGGCGACCGCTTTTGCGCGCGGCTGGATCGACCTCGACCGGGACGGCTATGTCCTGATCGAACCGGGCGGCACGGCAACCTCGCGGCCCGGGGTCTTCGCCGCCGGCGACGCCGCCGATCGCCGCTACCGTCAGGCCGTGACCTCGGCCGGCACCGGCTGCATGGCGGCACTCGACGCCGACCGATGGCTTGGCGAGCACGGCACCGAGCCTGTGCCAGCGGCCTGAGGACGCCTGCCCACTCCTGGATCGCTTGGACGACACACGGTCGCCAGATCAGCTCGAGCGCCCGATGGGGCAGCCCACCGCCACCGGCCCGCGCCGCAAAGTCCGCGACGGGCTCTCGCCGAACCGCGCCGCATAGGCCCGGGCGAAGCGGCTGAGATGGGAAAACCCGACCTCGAACGCCACTTCCGTCACCGATGCTGCGCCGGCTTTCAGCAGTGCCCGCGCCGCATCGAGGCGGACCTCGCGCAACAGCCCGGACGGCGTCGTGTCCCGATACTGGCGCAACCCCTCCTGCAGCGTGCGGGTGCTGACCCCACAGGCCGCGGCGACATCGTCGAGACCGATCGGCTCGGCGTAGTGGACACGGAGAAAGTCTTCGGCGCGCCGGACATATCGCGGTGCCGGAGCCTGGACCGCCCGGGACCGGTCGTCGTGACGGTCGTGGCGAAGCGTCGCCAGGATACCGGACAGGACGGTCCTTTCCATCGCCCGGGCGACCTTTTCGTCGCCGACGAGACCGCCGGGATCCGACAGGTCGGCGCAAACGGCCGCAACATAACGCAGCAGCGCGCGCGCCTCGCCGGCGGCATCCGCGATGACCGGGGCGAACGTGACCGGCCGAAGCCTGTCGTCTTCCGTATCGCGGGCAAGCTGCTCTTCGACCGAGCGGCGGGGCAGCTTCAAGATCAGCTGACGGCTGTCACGGGTCCAGGATTTGCGGAAGGGCACCCCCGGATTCATCACAAAAACCGCCCCGGGCGGCAAGCGGACGTCGAACGCGCGCGCCTGGACCCGCACGTCGCCCGCCAGGGTCGCCTGGCAGAGGTAGAAATCCGGCAGGCCGGAGGTTGCCACCTCCACGTCAGTGCCGTAGCCGACGAGGTTGAGCGAGACATCACCGAGCGCGCCGTGCCGGTGCTCGAAATGCATGTCTGCGGGTTCGGCCGCGATCAGGTCATGGCCGGTGAACAGGCCGCCGAGATAGGCGCGGGCTTGGGCAAGATCGCGCGTGCGCACAGCCGGCAGCCCGGCGCCGAGGTCAGCCAGAACTGTAGGGGCGTATTCGATGGTCCGCCCTCCGCCTCGATGGCCGGGCCTGTCTTGGGAGACGGCCGGTGGCCCCTTACCGGATATCCGCAAGCAGCCACCCAAGACCAAGCATAGGCCTTTGCCCAACACTGACAAGACTGTGCTGATAGGACTGTGCTGACAGGACTGCGCGAAATGGCCAGTCGCCGCGTCCTGAGGATAGCAGCGCCAGCCGGCCGACCTCATCCTCGCACATCAGACCATGGGACGCTTGGGAGGCCGGTCATGCTGAAGACAGGACGCGATTACCTGGAAGGCCTGCGCGACGGCCGGACCGTCTATATCGGCGGCGAACGCATCGACGATGTCACGACCCACCCCGCGTTCCGCAACGCCGCCCGGTCGATTGCCGCGTTCTATGATCTCAAGGCCGATCCGGCCCTGCGCGACGTCATGGCGTTTGAAGAGAATGGCGAGCTCAACTCGATCTATTACCTCAAGGCCCGCGACCGCGCGGACCTCGCCCGGCGCTCCGCGGCGCATCGTCGCCTGGCGGAACCGAGCTACGGCATGCTCGGACGGTCGCCGGACTATATCGCCAGCTTCGTTACCGGCATGAACCTGAGACCAGAGATTTTCGGACGTTTCAGCGGCAATGTCGCCGGCTATTACGACTTCATGCGTCGCAACGACATCTACGCGGCCCATGCGATCGTCTCGCCGCAGGCGGCGCGCGATCCGGCCTTCTACCAGAAGCACAACTTTCCCAACCCGTCGCTGCGGGTGATCAGCGAGGACGGGCATGGCGTCGTGGTCAGCGGCATGAAGATGCTGGCGACCGGCGCGATCCTTGCCGACGAGGTCTGGATCGGCAACATCCTGCCGCTCGCGCCGGAGGCGAAAGCGGAATCGATCACCTTCGCCGTGCCCTGCAACCACCCCGGCGTTTCCTTATGGTCGCGCAGATCGTTCGAGCGCGAGGCGGCGAGCGAGTTCGAGGCCCCACTGTCGCACCGGTTCGACGAAACCGACGCGATGGTCATGTTCGACGAGGTGAAGGTGCCGTGGGAGCGGGTCTTCGTCCACAACGACCCGGTTCTGTCGCGCGGCCTCTATATCGACACCGCCGCTCATGCCTATGGCAACCACCATTCCAACGTCCGCTATCTGGTGAAGCTGCAGTTGCTTATCGGGCTGGCGAGCCGGATCGCTCAGTCGACCGGTGCCGACCAGGTGCCGGCGGTGCGCGAGACGCTCGGCCGTCTTGCGTCTCTCGAGGCCTTGCTCGAAGGGCTGGTGGCCGGCCAGATCCAGGCCTGCGAGGAATGGCCGGCACCGGGTTACGTCACCTATAATCGCCGCATCATGTACGCCGCCCTCAACTGGGGCGTGGAAAACTATTCGTCGATCGTTGACTGCGTTCGCGAACTGTGCGGGGGCGGTGTCCTGCAAATGCCGGCCGACGGCTCGGTCCTCGACGACGCCTGGCTGGCCGATCGCTTCACGACGTTCTGGCGCACCCCGCAGATGGATGCCATGTCGCGGATGAAGCTCTTCAAACTCGCCTGGGATATCATCGGCTCGGAATTCGCTGGGCGCCATCTCCAGTACGAGAAGTTCTTCCCCGGCGCATCCTTCGTCGTCCGCAACCACAACTATCGCGAAGCCCCGTGGGACAAGTTTCATGGCCTGGTCGACGAGATCACCGCGCGCATGCAGGCGCAAGGCGACGTGCTGCCCGCCTGTCCCTCAGCTGCGTGACCGTCTCAGCGGCTGACCGGTGTCGACGGCATCGACGAGAGAGCCGCTTGCCTGACAAAGGGCAGGAAGGCCTCCATGGCCGGCGACGGCGCGCGCCCGTGCAAGGTGCTCGCCACGATCTCGCGGGTGATCTGCGGGGTGATGAGGTAGCGGGCGCAGACCCCGCGGCCGCGCAGGCCAGCCCAGGCATAGGCCGGCAGAACCGTCGCGCAGAGCCCGGCCTCGGTCAGGGCAAGCGCCGTCGTGACCTGCTCCACCTCGAAGGCCGGCGTGAAGGCGATGCCGGCCGAACGATGGCCGTCCTCGACCAGCGCCCGGATGCCGCTGCCCGGCTTCAGCGTCGCCAGCGGCTCCCCCGCCAGGGCGGCCCACTCGACCTCGTCCCGTGCGGCCAGCGGCGAGCCGTCGCCGCAGAACACCATGAGCTGGTCGCGCACCAGCAGCGTGCGCGAAATGTCGCTTTCGCCCGCCGCGAAAGTGCCAACCGCCATGTCGGCCTCTCCGGCGCGCAGGCGCTGGAGCATCTGGTCGGTCCTGACATCGATCAGCTCGACCGAGATGCCGGGATAATCCCGCCGAAACGCGGCGATCGCGATCGGCAGCATGACCGAGGCAAGAAGCGGCGGTGCCGCCACCGCGATCAGCCCGCTCTGGCGCGCAGCGACAGCCTGCATCGCGCGCACCGCGCTATCGAGGTCACCCAGGATGCGCACCGTGCTGTCGAAAAACTGCTCGCCGGCTTGCGTCAGCATCACGCGGCGGGTCGTCCGGTCGAACAGCCGAACCCCGAGGACGGCTTCGAGATCGCGAATCTGGTTCGACAGGATCGGTTGCGAGACGCCGACATGGGCGGCAGCGCGGGTGAAGCTGCCGAGCTTTGCCACCGCCCTGAAGGCTTCGAGTTGCCGGAGGGATGCATTCATGCCGATATCATATAAATCAATATGGAAAACTCAAGTTCCCATATATATTGATGGCTCCTACCGTGCTTGGATCCGCAGCGCCCCGCGCCGGCTCCGAGGTCCTGATGCAGCGCCCGCCCCTTGCGGCAATGCCGCATCGCCTCACGGCGACGAACGCCCCCCCACGCGGATCCGAACGACAATGAGAGTGATCTCATCGCCATCGAGCACGTGGCCTGATCGGCGCCAACGAAACCCATCTCACGCCTGGGAGAGCGGACGATGTCAAAGACCCAAGCCCTGGAACAGACCGCCACCGAAGCCGGCCAGAAGCCGGCCGCCTTCAACCTGATGAAGTGGATCGACGAGAACGCCGACCGCCTGCGCCCGCCGACCGCGGCCCATACGATCTTCAAGCTCGACGATTTCATGATCACCGTGGTGGGCGGCCCCAACCGACGCACGGATTATCACGTCAATCCGACGGAAGAATTCTTCTTCCAGCTGAAGGGCAACATGACGCTGCGCATCCAGCACGAGGGCAAGCCCCATGACGTGGTGATCGGCGAAGGCTCGATCTATACGCTGCCGGCCGACGTGCCGCATTCCCCGATGCGTTCGGAAAACACCGTCGGGCTGATCGTCGAGCGTATCCGCAAGGCCGGGCAGCTCGACACCCACCGCTGGTATTGCCAGAGCTGCAACCATGTCCTGTTCGAAAAGACCGTGCAGATCGAGGTCATCGAACGCGACATGCCGCCGGTTTTCGATGCCTATTATTCGAAGCCGGACAATCAGGTCTGCTCGAGCTGCGGCCATGTGAACCCCGGCCGCCCGCCAGCGAAATAAGCCCCGCCAGGCGGTTTGTGACGAACGAGGCGCCCGCGCGGGCGGGCGCCGTCGGCCGCTTCCCGAAACCCTCTTGATCATCAATCCGGTTCGACCGATGGCCGGCGAAGCGCCGACGCGGACCGCGCCCTGCCCGAAACGGTTGCGATCGCGGCCCTTCCGAAAGCTTGGATCTCGCGACCCGCTTAATTCATATTGATTTCATATAAATCAATACTCAGAACTCAAGTTCCCATATAAATAATCGGCTTCTACCGTTCTCGAACCGCAGCGCCACAGCGCCGCTTTCGAGATCGACATGATGTCTCCGCCCGTCCCGCTCGGCAATGCCGGATCGCCCCTTGGCGATGGGCGCCGCCGTGTCGAGGACGAGCGCCTCGTCACGGGCCGAGGGACCTTCGTCGACGATCTCTTGCCGCCTCGGTGCCTGCATCTCGAATTCGTCCGCTCGCCCTTCGCCGCCGGGCGCATCGTCACGGTCGACATCGCCGCGGCCCGGGACAATCCGGACGTCGCCTGCATCCTTGCCGGCGTCGACCTCGCCGACCTGCCCGGTCTCGATATCAATGGACTGATCACCGGGATCGACCCGCCGGCTCCAGGCTTGCTGGCGCTGGGACGGGTCGACGCGGTCGGCCAGCCGATCGCCGCCGTGATCGCCGAAACCCGGAGCGCGGCTTGCGATGCCGCTCAAGCCGTTATCATCGAGATCGAAACCGACGCGCCTGGCGAACGTCCGGAGGCGTTCACCGAGCGCTGGCGTCAAGGCGATGTCGACGCGGCTTTCGCGACGGCCCGCCATGTCGTGACGGCAACCATCGAACATGCACGCCTTGCGCCCATGGCGCTCGAGCCGCGCGTCGCGCTGGCGGAGTTCGACGCGGCTTCCGGCCTGCTGACCGTCTGGCTGTCGACCCAGACACCGCACCGCGCGCGCGCCGAGCTCGCCCGTATCCTGTCGCTCGCCGAAGACGCGATCCGGGTGGTCGCGCCGGATGTCGGCGGCGCCTTCGGCGGCAAGGCCTCACTCTATCCGGAGGACGCCGTCGTTGCATTCGCCGCGCTCCGGCTCGGTCGCCCGGTCAAATGGTGCGCAACGCGCAGCGAGGATTTCCAGGCGGCGACGCAAGGGCGCGGCGGCGTGATGCACGGCGAACTCGCCATCGCCGAAGACGGGCGATTCCTCGCCTTGCGGGCGTCGGGCCGTTTCCCACTCGGTTACTGGATGCCCTTCTCGGCCGTCGTTCCGGCACGCAATGCGGGCCGCATCCTGCCCGGTCCTTACAAGATCGCTGCGGTCGATATCCGGATGGCGGGTTTCGTCACGTCGACGGCGGCGATCAACATCTACCGGGGCGCCGGGCGGCCCGAAGCGACCATGCTGATGGAGCGGCTGGTCGAGACCGCCGCATCGACCATCGGCCGTGATCCGGCGCTGCTGCGCCGGAAGAACCTGATCGCGCGCCGCCGCCTGCCGGGGCGGACCCCGACCGGCGAGACGCTGGATACCGCCGATTTCGCCGGGCTTCTGGCCCGGGCCTGCGAGCGCGGCGACTATCCAGGGCTGAAGGCCGAGCGGGCGCGCCACCGCCGCCGCGGCGGACTGCGCGGCATCGGCCTCGCCGTCTATGTCGAACCCTGCGGAACCGGATGGGAAAGCGCCCGCGTCGGGCTCGACGACCTAGGCCGGATCATTGCCGCGACCGGCTCCACCGCCCAGGGGCAAGGCCGGGAGACCGCCGCCGCGCAGATCGTCGCCTCGGTCCTGGGCGTCGCACCGGAGACCGTTCAGATCCGGCACGGCGATACCGCAACGATTTCAACCGGCATCGGGGCGCTGGCGAGCCGCTCGACCGCCATCGGCGGCAGCGCGCTGCTTCAGGCGGCAGCCGCCTTTCAGGCCAAGGCGCAGGCCGTCGCCGCCCGGCTGCTGCAGACCGAAACGATCGTGGTGAAACCCCATGCCCGCGGGTTCGACGTCTGCGGACAGGGCCGACAGGTCGTGACCTGGCGCGACATCGCCGAAGCCACGAAGGCGGACGAAGCCGCCGGCGGGCTCCGCTGCGCGGTCGACCTGCGCTATGAGGCCCAGGAGGCTTGGGCGAGCGGCGCTGTCCTCGCCGCCGTGACCGTCGACCGCGACACCTGTGTCCTCAGTATCGACAAGCTGGTCTGGATCGATGATCCCGGCGTCGTGGTCAACCCGATGCTGGTCGAGGGCCAGCTCGTCGGCGGCCTGGCGCAGGGTCTGGGCGAGGCGCTGCTCGAGCGCATCGTCTATGACGGCCACGGCCAGCTCCTGACCGGCTCGCTCATGGATTACGGCGTGCTGCGCGCCTCCGACATGCCGGCGGTCATACTGGAATCCCGCCCCATCCCTTCGGCGATGAACAGGCTCGGCGCCAAGGGCGTCGGCGAGGCGGGCTGCATCGGCGCGCCCGCCGCGGTCGTCAATGCCACGCTCGACGCCCTCGCGCCGCTCGGCGTCCGCCATCTCGACATGCCACTTACCGCCGCGCGCCTGTGGCGTGCGATCGCGGATGCGACCGCCAATGGAGCACACGGATGAACTACGCAAAGGTCGATGCCAAGGCCTATGCCCGCGCGCATATGAAGGGAATCTGGGCGGCAGCGCTCAACCCCTTCACGCCCGATCTCGCCCTCGACGAGCCGGCGCTGAGAGCCAATATCCGCCACTGGATCGATGACCTCGGCATCGATGGCCTGTTCATCAGCGGCAAGCAGGGCGAGTTTTTCGCCATGTCGATCGCAGAGCGAAAGCTGAGCTTCGACATCGCCGTGGACGAGGCACGCGGCAAGGCCGGCACGATCATGTCCTGTTCCGACCAGAACCTCGACGTGGTGCTTGAGCTCGCCCGCCACGCCGAAGCGATCGGCGCCGGCTACATCGTCGTCCACGCCCCGGTGCTGCATTTCCTGAACGCCCAGGAGGAAACGCTCTACGCCTATTACCGGCATATCAGCGAGCAGGTGAATATCGGCATGGCGCTCTGGAGCCATCCCGATTCTGGCTATCTGATGAGCCCGGAGCTCTGCGCCCGGCTCGCCGATCTGCCCAATGTCGTCGCGATCAAATATTCGGTGCCGCGGCCGATGTACCAGCGGCTGACCGAGCTGGCGGGCGACCGGATCATCGTCTCCACGGCCTCGGAGGCCGAGTGGTTCGACAACATCGTCGAGCTCGGCTGGCAGGTCTATCTCTGTTCCAACACACCTTACCTGATCCAGACGGCCGGCGACCGCCGCATGCGCGCCTATACCGACCTGGCGCTGGCGGGCGAGGTCGAGACGGCACGCGCCATCCGCGACAGCCTCGATCCGATCCGCCGGGAATTCCGCAAGAGCCGGCCGGCGGAGAAGCCGCAGGCCCACGCGAAGTACTGGCAGGAATTGCTCGGACAGCGCGGCGGGCCGGTCCGTCCGCCGCTGTTGGCGCTGACCGAGGCCGAGAGGCAGGCGACGCGCGCGGCTTTCGAAGCCTGCGGCCTTGCCCGCGCCGCCGGCGCGCCAAGCTCTGCATGACAAGCCCGGCACCACATGGCGACGCATCGAGCTTTCGAAACACGAACCAAGGAGTGGGACAATGACTTCCCGGCGCGAATTCCTGAGTGGATCGGCAACCGCGATGGGGCTTGCCATGTGGCCCGACACCGTCGTGGCTCAGGCCACCCCGGTCAAGATCGGCTTCATCACCACGCTGTCGGGACCCGGCGGCTATATCGGCGAGGATATCCGCGATGCCTTCCGGCTGGCGGTCGAGCAAGGCCAGGGCCGGCTCGGCGGCGTGCCGGTCGAGGTGATCGTCGAGGATGACGGCCTGAAGCCGGCCCAGGCCAAGACGGTGGTCGAACGCATGCTGAAACGCAACGGCGTCAAGCTGTTTTCCGGCATCGTCTTCTCGAACATCCTGGCGGCCGTGGTGCCTGATGTGCTCGATGCCGGCGGCTTCTATGTCAGCCCGAACGCGGCGCCCTCGACCTTCGCGGGGCGAAACTGCCACAAGAATTTCTTCGCCATCGCCTGGCAGAACGACACGCTTCATGAAACGGCGGGCCTCGCCGCCAACGAGCTCGGTTACAAACGCGCCGCGATCCTCGCTCCCAACTACCAGGCGGGCAAGGATGCCCTGACCGGCTTCCGGCGCACCTTCAAAGGCGAGATCGCCGCCGAAATCTATACCCGGCTCGACCAGACCGATTTTGCCTCGGAGCTTGCCCAGATCCGCGCCGCTCGACCGGACATGGTGTTCCAGTTCCATCCCGGCGGCCTCGGCATTGCGTTCATCCGGCAATATGCCCAGGCAGGCCTCGCCCAGACGGTGCCGATGGTGGTGCCGGAATCCTCGCTCGACAGCACGATCCTGGCCGCCGTCGGCGACGCGGCACTCGGCATCACCGCGACGACGCACTGGAACGCCGACTTTCCCGGCGAAGCCAATCGTGCCTTCGTCGCGGCGTTCCAGGCGAAATACAATCGCCTGGCGACCGTCTTCGCCAGCCAGTCGTTCGAGACCGCACTGGCGATCGGCGCGGCGTTGCGGGCGGTGGATGGCGATCTTTCGCAAGCCGACGCCTTTCGGGCCGCCATGCTCAAAGCTGACTTCCCCGCCATCCGCGGCGCGTTCTCGTTCGGCCCGAACCAGCATCCGGTGCAGGACTGGTGGGTGATCAAGGTCGAGAAGGGTGCCGACGGAAAGCCGGTACTGGTCACCCGACAGAAGATCGCGACAGGCTATGGCGACAGCTACGCCGCCACCTGCCGGCTCTAGCAAGATCGCCCGGTCGCGTGATGATCCTCTTCTTTGAACAGACGTTGAATGGATTGCAGCTCGGCGTGATGCTGTTCCTGCTCGCCGCCGGGCTGACCCTGGTGTTCGGCATCATGGGGATCATCAATCTCGCGCACGGCTCGCTCTACATGATCGGGGCGATGGCGAGCGCCGTCATCGCCATGCGGACCGGTTCCTTCGGCCTCGGCCTGCTGGCCGGGCTCGGCGCGGCGGGGCTCGGCGGCATGGCGATCGAACTCGGCGTGCTGCGCCAGCTCTATGCGCGGCCGCACCTGGACCAGGTCGGGGCGACTTTCGGCCTGATCCTGCTGGTCGACGGCCTGGCGACCATGATCGTCGGACGACAGCCGCTGTTCGTCGCGGCGCCGCAGGCCTTGTCCGGCGCCGTGACGCTCTGGCCGGGGCTCGACTACCCGGTCTACCGCCTGGTGGTCATCGGGGTCGGGCTGCTGGTGGCGGTGCTGCTCTATCTGATCGTGCACCAGACGCGGCTCGGCATGCTGATCCGTGCCGGCGCGACCCATCGCGAAACGGTGCGGGCGCTCGGGGTCGACATCCGGCTGGTCTATACTCTGGTGTTCGGGCTCGGCGCCCTGCTCGCCGGACTTGCCGGCGTCATCGCCGGGCCGCTGGTCGCCGTCCAGGTCGGCATGGGCGAACAGATCCTGATCGGCACTTTTGTCGTCGTGGTCATCGGTGGCACCGGCTCGATCCGTGGCGCTTTCCTCGGCGCCATGCTCGTCGGCCTGGTCGACACGCTGACCAGGGCTTTCGCGCCGGGCCTGCTCAAACAGGTCCTGCCTGCCTCCGAAGCCGACGCGCTGGCCGGCGGGCTGTCGTCGATCGCGGTCTACCTGTTGATGGCAATGGTGCTGCTGGTCCGGCCCGAGGGCCTGCTGCCGGCACAGGGGCAGACACAATGAGCACGGGTGGGCTTGTTCGGTGGGCAGCGGTGGCGATCGCCGGCGCGATCGCGCTTGGCTTGCCATGGCTCGCGGCCGCGGTCGGCGACCCGGCCCTGGTGCCGCTCGGCGCGCGCATTCTGGTCGCAGCCATTGCCGCCGCCAGCCTCAACCTGCTGGTCGGCCAGGGCGGGCTGGTGTCGTTCGGCCACGCCGCCTTTTTCGGTGTCGGCGGTTATGTCGTCGCGATCCTCTATGAGCAGACGGCTTCGGGAGAACGCCTGTTCGGCCTCCTGCCCGGCGCCGGCGACCTCTTGCTGACGATCCCGGCCGCCATCCTGTTCGGCGGACTGACCGCGGCGGCGATCGGCGCGCTGGCGCTGCGCACTCGCGGTGTCCAGTTCATCATGATCACGCTCGCCTTCGCGCAGATGCTGTTCTTCGTGATGGTGTCGCTGAAGGCTTATGGCGGCGAGGACGGCCTGCTGGTGCGCCGACGCAATACGCTCGGCGGACACGATATGCGCGATGACGACGCGATCTATTTTCTCTGCCTTGCCTGCTTTTCCGCACATCTGTTCCTCACTGCCCGCGTCGTCGGATCGCGGTTCGGCCGCGTGCTCGAAGGCGTGCGGCAGAACGAACGGCGCCTGGCGGCGATCGGCATCGCGACCTATCGCTACAAACTCACCGCCTTCATCATCGCCGGCATGGGCGCGGGCCTCGCAGGCGCCCTGTCGGCGAACCTGACGCGGTTCGTCAGCCCCGACATGCTGCACTGGACGAAATCCGGCGAGCTCCTGATCATGGTGATCCTGGGCGGCACCGGCGCTCTCGCCGGCCCGCTGGTTGGCGCGGCGGCCTTCATCGGGCTCGAGACCCTATTCTCAGGCTGGACCGAGCATTGGCAGCCACTGCTTGGGGCGGTCATCCTCGGCATCGTGCTGGCGTCCCGGCGCGGCCTTGGCGGCTGGCTGCCGCGCGGCAAGGCGACGTCATGAAGCCGCCATCCCCGCTGCTCGTCGTCGATGGTCTGCGCAAGCGTTTCGGCGGGCTCGCCGCGACCGACGGATTGAGCTTTGAAGTGGCGCCTGGCGAGTGCCTGGCGCTGATCGGGCCGAACGGCGCCGGCAAGACGACGGCGATCAGCCAGTTGTTCGGCGAGATCCGGCAGGATGCCGGCTCGATCCGCTTCAATGGCGAGATCATCGACGCACTGCCGACGCCGGAACGGGTCCGGCGCGGCATCGGACGCCTCTACCAGATCCCGCAATTGCTCGCCGACGACTGCGTGCTCGACAATGTCGCGCTCGCCGTCCAGGCCTCGCAGGCGCATTCGTTCCGGTTCTGGCGCCAGGCGCGCCGCGACCCGCGCCTCGTCGCCCCTGCGATGGCGGTGCTCGACCGGGTTCGTCTTGCCGGGCGCGCCGGGGCCAGGGCCGCCGACCTGTCGCATGGCGAGCAGCGCACGCTGGAACTTGCTATCGCGCTGGCGCGCGGATCGCACCTGCTCCTGCTGGACGAGCCCATGGCAGGCCTCGGACCGTCGGAGACGGTCGAGATGACCGAGGTCATCGAAGGCCTCAAGAGAACCCACACCATTCTGCTGGTGGAGCACGACATGGAGGCGGTGTTCCGCCTGGCCGATCGGATCTGCGTTCTGGTCGCCGGACGTGTCGTGGCGAGCGGAACCGCCACCCAGGTGCGCAGCGATCCGCAGGTGCTCGCCGCCTATCTCGGCACGGAGGCCCCCTGATGCTGGAAGTAGTTGGCCTGAAGAGCGGCTACGGCTGCAGCCAGGTGCTTTTTGGCGTCGACCTGCAGGTCGGCAAAGGCGACATCGTCACGCTCATGGGGCGCAACGGCATGGGCAAGACCACGACCATTCGTGCTCTCATCGGGCTCAATCACGTGCTCGGCGGCGAGGTCGTCTTCGATGGCGCGAAGGTGACCGGCCTCCGGCCCGAGGTCATCGCACGCCGTGGCATCGGTTATGTGCCGGAAGGCCGCCACGTCTTTCCGACGCTGACCGTCCACGAGAACCTGGTCGCCACGGCGGCCAATCGTTCCGGCCAGGGCGCCTGGTCGCTGTCGCGCGTTTATGCCTTGTTTCCGCGCCTCGCCGAGCGTCAGCGCCAATATGCCCGCACCTTGTCGGGAGGCGAGCAGCAAATGCTGGCGATCGGCCGGGCGCTGATGACCAATCCCAAGCTGCTGGTCCTCGATGAAGCGACGGAGGGCCTTGCTCCGACCGTCCGTACGGAGATCTGGACCTGTCTCGAAGCACTGAAGGCCGAGCGCCTGTCGATCCTGCTGATCGACAAGAACGTCGCGGCACTGCGGCGCCTGGCGACCGCGCATACCTTCATCGAAAAGGGCGTCACGGTCTGGCGCGGCAACGAAACCGCGCTCGCGGCAGATCCGCATGTCTTTGCCCGTTATGTCGGCCTTTGAGCGCGACAAATGCTGATGGGAGCCTCCGCATGCTTACCAACCTGACCGACGCATCCTTCGACAGCGACGTGATTCAGGCGCGCGGCGCCGTGCTCGTCGATTTCTGGGCACCGTGGTGCGGCCCCTGCCGCATGCTCAAGCCGGCGCTGAAGCGGCTCTCGGTCGAATTCGCCGGGCAATTGCGCATCGTCAAGCTGGACATTTCGCAACACGAAGAAACCGCCCGGCGTTTTGCCGTTCGTACCACGCCGACATTGCTCCTGTTCAAGGACGGCGAAGCCGTCGACAGCCGCGTCGGCGCATTGCCGGGCGCCGCCATCGCAGATTGGCTGCGCGCCGTGCTGGGCGAGGGCCAGTCACCACGAGCCGGCCGGAGTTGAGGCTGACGCGGCGGTCGCCGAGACGATTGATCAATGCAGAACATTCTCTTATCGTAGAATAGGATCCACCATATAAGATTTCATGGCATCCCCCTTGGCCTCCCGGAACGTGCGCAACAAGGCTCTCGGACATAATGGCGGGCCCGCCCTGGACGACTATCTCGGGCCGCCCTGGGGCAAGGGCGACGCCCATCTCTTCCTGCACTGGAAACGGGCCCATCGCGACGCGTGGCGCAAGGTTTCGGCCGATGTCATGCGCTTCCGCATGGACAAGGCCGACCGGCTCGGCCTGACCTACGAGGAATATACGCTCGAGATTCTCGAACGCGGCCGCCACCTGCAGATCGAGGACGAGGTGCGTATCGCCGAGATCAAGGCGGCGCGACGCAAACGCCGCCGCCGCTGAATCTCCGCTTCGAATGCTCATGTCCGCGGTGCGGGACGCGATCCTCGCGCCGCCGCCGTGCCCTCCTGCAGCGCCGCCAGCAATTGCTGGCGCAGCCAGGCATTGGCCGGATCGGCATCGGCATTGGCGTGCCAGTAGAGATAGATGTCGACGACCGAAACCTCGAGCGGAAACGGCAGCAGCTGATTCTTGAACTGGGCGTTGATGATGCCAGCGTAGCGTTCGGGCATGGTCAGGATCAGGTCGGTTTCGCTCACCACGTGGCAAGCCGCGAAATAATTCTGGCAGCGCAGGCGGACGCGGCGGCCGAGATTGTGCCGCCCGAGTTCGAAGTCCTCGGCGGTCTGGCCGCGGCGGCGCGCCGAGACGACGATGTGCTCCTGGGCCAGATAGCTGTCGAGATCGAGCCCCGGCCGGACGTGCCGATGCTGCCGTCGCGCCACAACCGCCAGTCCCTCGGCGCTGACGCGCCGGCGCCGGATCTCGTCGGCCAGCGGCAACAGGATGTCGATCGCAACATCGAGCGTGCCGGCGGAGAGCTCGCTTTCCAGCTCCCGCCGCTCGGCCCTGACGATACTGATGTCGATATGCGGAGCATCCCTGGCGATGCCACGCATGAAGTTCGGCAGAACGACCGATTCGAGCACATCACGGATGCCAATCGTGAAGCGCTTGGTGGCGCCGGCCGGATCGAACCGGTCGACCTTGTTCAAGGTCAGCTCCAGCTGCTGCAGTGACTGACGGATCGGCTCGATCATCCGGCGCGCCAGCGGTGTCGGGGTCATGACATGGCCGTGGCGGGTGAACAGCGGATCATCGAACATCTGCCTGAGGCGCCCGAGCGCGTGGCTGATGGCCGGCTGCGACAGGTTGAGCCGCTGGCTCGCACGCGTGATGCCGCCTTCCGCATAGATGGTGTCGAACACCACGAACAGGTTCAGGTCGACCCGCGATAGATGCATCTGATTTATTGGTCCGTATTCAGACAATGCATTTGCTGAATGATACGCCCGCCTCCTACCCTCGCTCAACGGGAAAAGGCGTGGCGACCGCCGAGCCCGCCGATGCCGCACCGCGCCGGCGGCGCCGGATGGCGATCAGCAGGGGACAGCGATCATGGATTTCGACAGGACAGCCAAGATAGCCGCCGTCCGCGCCGCGGGAGGCTTCAGCGGATTCCGCGTCGCCAAGGACAACCTGCGGCAATGGTCCTGGCACGAGCGCGATGCGCCGGACAGCACCCGTATCGCGGCTGGCCAGATCGTCGTGGCGATCACCAAATTCGCCTTCACGGCCAACAATGTCAGCTATGCCCGGTTGGGTGACCAGATCGCCTACTGGCGGTTTTTCCCGGCCGAGGACAACTGGGGGTGTATTCCGGTCTGGGGTCTCGGCGACGTGGTCGGATCACGCCATCCGGAGGTGCATGAGGGCGAGCGCATCTATGGCTATTTTCCGATGGCCACACATCTCCCGATGCAGCCGGACGGCTTGCGCGGCACCCGCTTCGTCGACGCCACGGCCCATCGCAACGTGCTGCCGCCAACCTATAACGAATATGTCCTGGTCAACCGTGACGGCAGCTATGAGCGGACCCACGAGGACGCGCACCTGGTCCTGCGTCCGCTGTTCAGCCTGTCGTTCTTCTGCTCGGAATTCCTCAAGGACGCGCGGTTCTTCGGCGCCCGGCAGATCATCATCTCCAGCGCCTCCAGCAAGACCGCGCTCGGCCTCGCCTTCCTGCTGGCGCGGATACCGACGCGGGAATTCGAGATCATCGGGCTGACCTCGGGTGCCAATGCGGACTTCGTCCGGCGTCGCGGCGTTTACGACCGGGTTGTCGGTTATGACGCGATATCGTCGCTCTCCGACGCACCTGCGGTCTTCATCGACATTGCCGGGGATTCGAAGGTGCAGGCGGCGGTCCATGGCCGCATGGGCAACGCCTTGCAGCACAGCGCCCGGGTCGGCCTGACGCATTGGGATGCCTTTGCAGGCGCGTTTGGTTCAGCTGGCGCCGAACTGCCGGGGCCAGCGCCGACGCTGTTCTTCACCCCCGACCACATCATCGCACGCCGCAAGGAATGGGGCGCCGACCTTCTGAGGGCGCGACTGGCGGAGGCATGGCACGGCTTCCTCGGATATGTCGGGCCTTGGCTGGTGGTCGAACATTCGACCGGCAGGGACGGGCTCGAGCGCATCTATCGCGACGTCCTCGACGGCAGGACGGCCCCTGAAAAGGCGCATGTCCTGTCAATCGGCGCGTCCTGAAGCGGCGCGGCGCCCGCCGCCGGTCAGGCGGCCACCGGTTCGGCGACGGCCTTGAGCACCTGCTGCGCATCCTTCGGGGCGAGCCGCACCTGCAAACCGCGCTGGCCGCCATTGATGAAGACGTGATCTTCGGCCAGGGCTGCCGTCTCGATCACGGTCGGCACGGCGCGCTTCTGTCCGAACGGGCTGATGCCGCCGACATGGTAGCCGGTCAGCCGCTCGGCATCGCCCGGCTTCATCATGTTGGCCGATTTGCCGCCGAAGGCCGCGGCGAGCTTCTTCATGCTGACCTCGCGGTCGGACGGCAAGACGACACAGACCGGCTTGCCATCGACCTCGGCCATCAGCGTCTTGAGCACGCGCCGGGGCATTTCGCCAAGTGCTTCCGCCGCTTGCAGGCCAATGCGGTCGGCGCCCGGGTCATAGTCGTAGGTATGAACGGTGAAGGTGGCGCCGGCCTTGGCAAGGGCAAGCGTCGCGCGGGTGGTCTTCGACATCGGTCATTTCATTCGGTCGGCGCAACGATGACGCCAAGGCTATGGCGCCGGCCGAATGGCGGTCAACCGGGCCGATCGCCGGTCATGCCCGATGCCGCCGCAAAAAAAACGCGGCGTCAGGCGAACCGCTTTGGCTCCTGGCCGCCTCTTCATCCCTGCAAGCCGGCCAGCCCGGCGACACAGGAGATGAGATCCATGGTCTTCTACCGAAAGAATATTGGCGGCTTTCAG
Organism: Phreatobacter stygius; assembly: GCF_005144885.1. Taxonomy (NCBI): domain Bacteria; kingdom Pseudomonadati; phylum Pseudomonadota; class Alphaproteobacteria; order Hyphomicrobiales; family Phreatobacteraceae; genus Phreatobacter; species Phreatobacter stygius. Next base: position 4,579,162 of record NZ_CP039690.1, on the reverse strand, counting down.
CAGATCGCCCGCATTGCGCTCGGCCTTGCCGGCGCCGGCGCCGCGCTCGCCCTGATGGCGCCCCCACTCAGCCTTGCCGGCGCCGCGGCGGGCGCGATGTTCGCCTTGACCGGTATTGTCGGCTATTGCCCGATGTGCGCGGTCGCCGGTGTCGGCCGGCGCGATGGACGCGGCGCGTGACCGGCAAAACCTGGCCCCAACCTCTGTTCGAAGCGGCGCGCCTGGGCGACCAGGCCGCCATCGTCGCGCTTCTCGCGATCGCCCAGCCCGACATCCGGCGTTATGCGCGCGCCGCCTGCCGCGGCTCGGCTGATGCCGAGGACGCCGCCCAGGAGGCACTCTGGCTGCTGTTCAGGCGCGTCGGCAGCATTCGTTCGCTTGCGGCGGTATCGCGCTGGCTGTTCGTGGTGGTGCGGCGCGAATGCCTGCGCCTGGCACGTCGCGCCGGCCTTGTCCCGACCGAACCGATCGACGGGATCGATCTGGAGCGCACCTTTGCCAGCCGTCCCGACATCGAGATACGGCTGGATATCGCCGCCGCCATGGAGGCCTTGCCGGCGCAGTATCGCGAGATCGCGCTGATGCGCGATGTCAGGGAAATGACCATCGACGAGATCGCAGGCGAACGCGGCCTCAGCCGCGAGGCGGTCAAGGCGCGGCTTCACCGGGCGCGCATGATGATGCGCGAATATCTCGCCCGATGAGATCGATGTTCTCTCCGGGCCACGATTAACGACAAATGCATCCCCTTTTCCGACATGACCGATTTGTCGGGCGGGGGGCTTACCCGCGCCCCCGCCGCCGTGGCAGCCTGTGCGCAGGGGAGACGATGCATGACCAGAATTTCCGATCTCGACGCTTTCGCCCTTGGCCAGGCTTTCCGGCGCAAACAATTGTCGCCGGTGGAGGCGACGTCCGACGCGCTCGACCGGGCCGAGGCGGCGCAATCGACGATCAACGCCTTCGTCACCCTTGACCGCAAGCGCACGCTCGACTGGGCGCGCGCGGCGGAAGCGCGCTGGATGAAGGGCGAGCAGAAGAGCCGGTTCGACGGAGTGACCGTCACGGTGAAGGACAACATGGCGGTCGAGGGCTGGCCGAGCCGCAAGGGCTCCAAGGTCGCGTCGGCGACGCCGATGACCTTCGACGCGCCGGTTACCGCGCGCTGCAAGGACGCCGGCCTGGTCGTTCTCGGCACCACCACCATGCCGGAATTCGGCTGGATCGGCCTGTCCTCCTCACCGCTCACGGGCCATACCCGCAATCCCTGGAACAAGGACCGGACCGCCGGCGGCTCGAGCTCGGGCGGGGCGGCGGCGGCGGCGCTCGGCATCGGCCGTTTCCATCTCGGCTCCGACGGCCTCGGCTCGATCCGCATCCCCTCGGCCTTTTGCGGCGTCGCCGGCATCAAGCCGAGCTTCGGCCGCGTGCCGGCCTATCCGCTCTCGGTGATGGGCGAGCTCGCTCATCTCGGACCGATCGCCCGCGAGGTGCGCGAGGTCGCTGCCCTGCTGTCGATCCTGTCCGGGCCCGACGCACGCGATCCGATGGCCTGGAACACGCCGGCGCCCGACTTCACCGTCGGGCTGGAGGACGGCGTCAAGGGGCTCCGGATCGCCTATTCGCCACGGCTCGGCTTCGTCAAGAAGGTCGATCCGGCCGTGGACAAGGCGATCGCCGACGCGGCCCGGGTGTTCGAGGATCTCGGCGCGACCGTCGATCAGGTCGACCCGCCGATCGACGATCCCGCGCCGCTGGCCTGGGATATCTGGAACGCCGGGGCAGCGCTGGCGCTGTCCGCCTTCAGCCCGGCCGAACAGGCGGAGATGGATCCGGGCCTGGTCGACTGTGCCCGGATCGGTGCCAGGATGCCGGCCACCGCGCTGATCGACGCCTTGCTCTACCAGCGCGCCAAGGTGGTCATCGCCATGGCCAAATTCCACGAGACCTATGACCTCCTGATCACTCCGACCATGCCGACCGGCGCCATCCCTATTGGCGCCGACCTGCCGCCGGCCGGCTTTGCGGGCCAGGCCGAATGGGGCCCGCTGTGGACCGACTGGAGCCCGTTCACCCCACCGTTCAACGTGACCCAGCAGCCGGCGGCCAGCGTCCCTTGCGGTCGCGACGGCGACGGCTTGCCGATCGGCCTGCATATCGTCGGCGCGAAGCGCGCCGACGCGCTGGTTTTGAAGGCCATGAGTGCCTTTGAGACGGCCCGGCCCTTCGCACGCGTCTGATTGTCGCATCGCCGGTCTGCACAAAGCCTGTGCGTGCATCGAAATTACGCGCCCCCTGGCTGCGGAACGGGATTGACTTCGCTTTGACAAGCATCGTCTCATCCCGATCGCGCTCGGTGGCTCCGTTTACCCACCGCGTCCTCCGAGGAGTTTCGCTATGTCGTCCGTGAAATTGTCCCGCCGTTCCGTCGTGGCCGGCGCCGCCGCCACCGCAGGCGCGCTCTCTGCCCCGATCTCCGTCAGTGCGCAGCAGCCGCAGGATGTCCTGCGCGTCGTGATGCACTCCGACCTGCGCATCGTCGACCCGATCTGGACCACCGCCTATATCACCCGCAACCACGGCTACATGATCTACGACACCCTGCTGGCGATGGACGCCAAGGGCGAGATCCAGCCGCAGATGCTGCAGGGTTTCACTGCCAGCGCCGACAAGCTGACCTATGACTTCACCCTGCGCGACGGGCTGCTCTGGCACGACAACCAGCCGGTCACGGCGGAAGACTGCGTCGCCTCGATCAAGCGCTGGGGCGCCCGCGATGCGCTCGGCCAGACCGTGCTCGGCTTCGTCGAGGCCATCACGGTGAAGGATGCCAAGAGCTTCCAGATCAAACTCAAGGAGCCGACCGGCCTCCTGATCTTCGCGCTCGGCAAGCCCTCCTCCAACGTTCCCTTCATGATGCCGAAGCGGGTCGCCGACACCGATCCGAACACTCAGATCTCCGACTTCACCGGTTCCGGCCCGTTCCGGATGGTGCGCGAGGAATGGCGGCCGGGCGACAAGGCTGTTTATGTCAAGTTCGACGGCTACAAGCCGCGCGCCGAGCCGCCGTCCAGCCTCGCCGGCGGCAAGGTCGCCAAGGTCAACCGGGTCGAGTGGCGTGTCATCGCCGACCAGCAGCAGGCAGCCAATGCCCTGCTCGCCGGTGAAATCGACCTGATGGAGGCACCGAGCCACGACTTGCTGCCGCTGTTGAAGGGCGATCGCTCGATCAAGCTGGTCGAGTGGAACCCGCTCGGCAACCAGTACACCATGCGCTTCAATCAGTCGGTCAAGCCGTTCGACAACCCGAAGATCCGCCAGGCCGTGCTCTATGCGCTGAACCAGGAGGACTTCCTCAAGGCGACCATCGGCGACCCGGAATATTACAAGGTCTGCAAGGCCATGTTCGTCTGCGGCACGCCGCTGGAGACGACCGCCGGCATGGAAGACAAGCTGGAATCGAACTTCGCCAAGTCGCGGCAGTTGCTGCAGGAAGCCGGCTACAACCGCGAGCCGATCGTGCTCCTGCATTCGACCGATCTGCAGGTTCTGACCAATCTCGGGCCGGTCGCGAAATCGCTGCTGGAGCGCGGCGGCTTCGTCGTCGACATGCAGTCGATGGACTGGCAGACGGTGGTCGCCCGCCGCGTCAAGAAGGACCCGCCGGCGCAGGGCGGCTGGAATGCCATGCTGACCTCCTGGGTGTCGGCCGACATTCTCAACCCGGTGATGGCCGGCTTCTTCAACGCCACCGGCGACAAGGCCGCCTTCGGCTGGCCGAACGACCCGGAACTGGAGGCGCTGCGCCAGCGCTTCGCCCGCGCCGGCACGCCGGCCGAGCAGAAGAGCATTGCCGAAGCCGTGCAGCGGCGCGTGGCGGAAAGCCCGACCCACGTTCATCTCGGCCAGTGGTATCAGCCGGGCGCCACGCGCCCGAACATCAGCGGCTGGATCCCGGCGCCCGCGCCGATCTTTTGGAATATCGAGAAAGGCCGTGGAGCCTGATAAGGTGAGCTGTCGGCGGCCGGACCCTCCGGCCGCCGTTTTCTTTGCGTAGTCGATCGGTTTCGTATGATTTCCTATATCCTTCGCCGCCTCGCCGCGACCGTGCCAGTACTGCTCACCGTTGCGGTATTGGTGTTCTTGATGCTGCGCCTGACGCCCGGCGACCCCGCGGCGGTCATTGCCGGCGACAACGCCACCTCCCAGCAGATCGTCGAGATCAGGACCAAGCTCGGGCTTGACCAGCCGATCGTCTCGCAGTTCTTCATCTGGCTGACCAACACGGTCCGCGGCGATCTCGGCGAGAGCTTCTTCTTCCGCAAGACCGTCTGGGAGCTGATCTCCGACCGGATCGAGCCGACCCTGTCGCTGGCCGCCTTCACCATCCTCATCGCCGTGCTGGTCGCCATTCCGCTCGGCGTGCTCGCCGCCTATAAGCAGGGCACCTGGATCGATCGGGTGGTCATGGGCTTTTCGGTGATCGGCTTCTCCGTGCCGGTCTTCGTGATCGGCTACCTGCTGGTCTATATCTTCGCGATCAAGCTCGGCTGGTTTCCGGTGCAGGGCTATCAGCGCATCGGCAACGGGCTTTGGCCCTGGTTCGTCAGCCTGGTTCTGCCGGCCTTCACGCTGTCGGTCATCTATGTCGCGCTGATCGCCCGGATGACCCGCACCAGCGTGCTGGAGGTGCTGTCGGAAGACTATATCCGCACCGCCCGCGCCAAGGGCCAGACCGAGATCAAGGTGCTGTTTCACCACGCGCTGAAAAATGCCGCTGTGCCGATCGCCACCGTCGTCGGCATCGGCGTTGCGCTGCTGATCGGCGGCGTGGTGGTGACCGAGAGCGTCTATTCGATCCCGGGTCTCGGACGACTCACCGTCGACGCCGTGCTGGCGCGCGACTTCCCGGTGATCCAGGCGATCATCCTCTTGTTTTCGCTCGTCTATGTGCTGATCAACCTGCTCGTGGACCTCTCCTACACGATCTTCGACCCGAGGATCCGCTATTGACCGCCCCCGCTGCCTCCACACCGCTCACCACCGCCGCCGTGGACATTCCGGCGCCGTCGAAGCCGACCGTCTGGCGCAAGCTGAAGCGGAACCCGTCGGTCATCGTCGGCGCGGCCATCGTTCTGGTGATGATCTTCATCGGCCTGATCGCGCCCCTGATCGCCACCAACGACCCGTCCGCGATCAACCCGGCCGCGCGCAATCGCTTGCCGATGGCCGAAAGCTCCTACCGGCTCGATGACGGCACCCGCAAGACGATGCTCCATTACATGGGCACCGACACGCTCGGCCGCGACGTCTATTCGCGGGTCATCTACGGCGCTCAGGTGTCGATTTTCATTGGCGTGACCGTGGCCTTCTTCTCGGTCGTGATCGGCCTGATCATCGGCATGCTGGCCGGCTATTTCCGCTGGCTCGACGGCATCATCATGCGGATCATGGACGGACTGATGGCGATCCCCGCCATCCTGCTGGCCATCGCGCTGGTCTCGCTGTCGCGCGCCGGCGTGCTCACCGTCATCGTCGCCATCATGGTGCCGGAAATTCCACGCGTCGTGCGGCTGGTGCGCTCGGTGGTCCTGTCGGTGCGCGAGGAACCCTATGTCGAAGCGGCGATCACCGTCGGCACCCCGACGCTGCCGCTGCTGATCCGGCATATCCTGCCCAACACCATCGCACCGCTGCTGGTCCAGGGCACGTTCATCTGCGCCTCGGCGATCCTGGTGGAAGCGATCCTGTCCTTCCTCGGCATCGGCATTCCCCCTGAAATCCCGACCTGGGGCAATATCATGGCCGAGGGCCGGCAAGTGTTCCGCCTGTTCCCCCACAACATCCTCTATCCGGGCATTTTCCTCGCCCTCACCGTTCTGGCGGTCAACATGCTGGGCGATGGACTGCGCGACACGCTCGATCCGAAAATGGAGAAACGCGGATGAGCGGGCCAGTTCTCGACATCAGGAACCTTTCGGTCCGACTGCCCAAGGGCGGCGACCGCGCGCATGCGGTCGACAATGTCTCGTTCTCGGTCAATCCGGGCGAGATCGTCTGCGTGGTCGGCGAGTCCGGCTCGGGCAAATCGGTCACCGCCCATTCGGTCATGGGGCTCTTGCCCAAGGGCCAGCTGGCGCCGGTGGCCGGTGAAATCATGCTCGAAGGCGAGGACATGCTGAAGGCCAGCGGCAGCCGGCTGCGGGCGTTGCGCGGCACGCGCATGTCGATGATCTTCCAGGAGCCGATGACCGCGCTGAACCCGGTGGTCACCTGCGGCGAGCAGATCGACGAGGTTCTGGAAATCCATACCGACCTGTCCTTCGCCGAGCGCAAGGACAAGGTGCTGGCGGTGATGGATTCGGTGCGCCTGCCGGATCCGGCCAAACTTTACGACGCCTATCCGCATCAGCTCTCCGGCGGCCAGCGCCAGCGCATCATGATCGCCCAGGCCTTGGTGCTCGACCCCTCGCTCCTGATCGCCGACGAGCCGACCACCGCGCTCGACGTGACGACCCAGGCGCAGATCCTGAAACTGATCGCCGAGATGCAGCAGCGCCGCGGCACCGGCGTGCTGTTCATCACCCATGATTTCGGCGTGGTCGCCGAGATCGCCCACCGGGTGGTGGTGATGCAGAAGGGCAGCGTGGTCGAGACCGGCACCGCCGACGCCGTGCTGAAGCGGCCCGAGCATCCCTATACCAAGATGCTGATCAACGCCGTGCCGACCCTGACCCCGCCGAAGCGCGAGGTGAAGACCGGCCAGCTCATGCTGGAAACGGTCAAGCTGTCCAAGGTCTATGGCGGCGGCGGCTTCTTCCGGAAGGCCCGCGAGGTGCGCGCGGCATCCGAGGTCGACATCCAGATCCGCAGCGGCGAGACGCTCGGCATCGTCGGCGAGTCCGGCTCCGGCAAGTCGACGGTTGCGCGCTGCATCGCCCGGCTGATCGAGCCGACCTCCGGCACGATCCGGGTCGGCGATCTCGACGTCGCCATGCTGCCGGAACGCCAGCTTCGCCCGCATCGGCGGATCTGCCAGATCGTCTTCCAGGATCCCTATCGCTCGCTCAACCCGCGCCGCTCGGTCGGCGCCTCGATCGTCGAGGGGCCGTGCAATTTCGGCATGAGCGCGGAGGATGCGCTGAAGAAGGCGCGCGACCTGATGAAACTCGTCGGCCTGTCGCCGGATGCTCTCGATCGCTATCCGCACCAGTTCTCCGGCGGCCAGCGCCAACGCATCTGCATCGCTCGCGCCCTCGCCATGGAACCGGAGGTGCTGATCGCCGACGAAGCGGTGTCGGCGCTCGACGTCTCGGTTCAGGCCCAGGTGCTCGACCTGCTCGACGATGTCAGGCGCAAATTCGACCTCGCGGTGCTGTTCATCACCCACGACCTGCGCGTCGCCGCGCAGATCTGCGACCGCATCGCGGTCATGAAGAACGGTATCGTGGTCGAGCACGGCAAGACCACGGAGATCTTCGCCGCGCCCCAGCACCCCTATACCAAGTCGCTGTTCGAGGCCGCTCCCGGGCGAAACTTCCAGTTCGCGCGGGTGGCCTGAGGGCGTTTCGGCTTCCGTCGACCGGAAGCCCGCCTTATCTCTTTGTCCGTTCGCTTCCTGCCGGCTCCGCGCGCCGATCGAAGGCCCCGCGGAGCCGGCAGGACGCCCAAGCACCGGACCGGAGGGACCATGACCCGGATCGACGCCGCAACGCTTGCCCGCCGCATTGCCCAGGGCCGTGGCACGAACCCGGCCGACCTGGTCATTCGCGACGTCAGGCTGCTCGATCTCGTCACCGGTGAACTGATCAGGACCGACATCGCGATCGCCGGCGACTGCATTGTCGGGACCTATGGTTCCTACCAGGGTGCGCGCATTGTCGAGGGCCGCGGCCGGATCGCCGTGCCGGGCTTCATCGACACCCATCTGCATGTCGAATCCTCGCTGGTCACGCCAATGGAATTCGACCGCTGCGTCACCCGGCACGGGGTCACCACCGCCATCTGCGACCCGCATGAGATCGCCAATGTGCTGGGGCGGACGGCGTTCGACTACATGCTGGAAGGCGCCGGCCGCACCGTCATGGACCTGCGCGTCCAGCTCTCGTCCTGCGTGCCGGCAACCCATCTGGAAACCTCGGGCGCCAGGCTGGAAGCCGCCGACCTCGTCGCCTATCGCGACCATCCGAAGGTCATCGGGCTTGCCGAATTCATGAACTTCCCCGGCGTGCTGCACCAGGACCCGGCCTGCCTGGCCAAGCTCGAAGCCTTTTCCGACCGGCAGATCGACGGCCACGCGCCGCTGCTCGTCGGTCTCGACCTCAACGGTTATGCCGCGGCCGGCATCCGCACCGATCATGAGACGACCACCGCCGACGAGGCGCTCGAAAAGATCCGCAAGGGCATGACCGTGCTGATCCGCGAAGGCTCGGTATCCAAGGACCTGCACGCCCTGGCGCCGCTGCTGACGCTTCAGACCTCGCCGTTCCTGGCCTTCTGCACCGACGACCGCAACCCCCTCGATATTGCCGAGGAAGGCCATCTCGATTTCATCATCCGCACCGCCATTGCGCTCGGCGTGCCGCCGCTCGCCGCCTACCGCTCGGCCTCGCTGACCGCGGCGAGCGCTTTCGGCCTGAGGGATCGCGGCATGATTGCGCCGGGCAAGCGCGCCGACATCGTGCTGCTCGACGATCTCGAAACCTGCGCGGTGAGCCAGGTCTTCGCCGGCGGCGTGGCGGTTGACGAGGAGGCCTATCGCGGGCGCCAGACCGTGCCGCCGGTCGGGCTCGACAGCATGAAGGCAAGGGTGGTCGGCGCCGAGGATTTCCTGGTACCAGCGACCGGCTCGACCGCCTCGGTGATCGGCGTGATCCCCGGCAAGATCATCACCCGGCACCTGCGCATGGAACTGCCGGTCAGGAACGGGGCAATGGGCGTCGATCTCGACCAGGACGCGGTCAAGGTGGCCGTGGTGGCGCGCCACGGCATCAACGACAATATCGGTCGCGGCTTCGTCCATGGTTTCGGCATGAAACGCGGTGCGATCGCCTCGTCGGTCGGCCATGACAGCCACAATATCTGCGTGGTCGGGGTCGACGAAACCGACATGGCGATCGCGGTCAACCGGCTGGTGGCGATCCGCGGCGGCTTCGTCGTGGTCGAGGGCGGCGCGGTGCGCGCCGAATTGCCGCTGCCGATCGCCGGGCTGATGAGCGACCGTCCCTTCGAGGAGCTGATCCGGCCGCTCAGCGATCTGCGCGAGGCGGCCAGGGCGCTCGGCGTCGTGTTGCAGGAACCGTTCCTGCAAGTTGCCTTCCTGCCGCTGCCGGTGATTCCGCACCTGAAGATCTCGGATCGCGGCATGGTCGATGTCGACCGCTTCGCGCTGATGGTTTGAGCGCAAGAAACGGATTTTGACCGCGGCGGCGCCATGGGACGAGCGGGCCAGGAGATCATCCATGGCCACGCCCTTCGCCCGCCTCTTCACCACCTCCGGTTTCGTCCAGGCCGCCGATCAGATCGCGCTCGCCGCGCTGCCGGTGACCGCAGTTCTGGTTCTCGATGCCGGGCCCGGCCTGGTCGGCGTACTGGTCGCGGCGCAGACCGCCGCCTGGTTGCTGATCTCATTGCCGGCCGGCGTGATCGTCGACCGCTGGCCCAAGCGGACTGTTCTGATCGGCGCTTTGACGCTGAGCCTGGTCGCGGCGGCCGCCGCGACGCTCGCCGCCCTGGCCGGCAGCGTGCCGCTGCTGGCGCTCGGCGCCTTTCTGGCGGCCGGCGGCACGGTGACCTTCGTGCTGGTGCAGATCGGCCTGGTGCCGTCACTGGTGCCGGGCGCCGATCTGCCGACCGCCAATGCGCGCATCGAACTTGCGCGCGCTTCGGCGGTGGCCGCCTCGCCCTTCATCGTCGGTCTCCTGGCCGAGCGGGTTTCACCCATGGCCGGTTATCCCCTGGCCGCGGCGCTGGCCTGCGCGGCGCTTATCGCAGGGCTCACCATCGTGCCGCCAGCCGCGGCCAGCTCCGCTGGTTCGATCCCTGCCAAACCGCCGATCCTCAAGGCCATCGCCGAGGGCGGCCGTTTCGTGCTGAAGGAGCCGCTGCTGCGCGCCATCGGGCTCTGCGCGATTTTCTGGAACTTCGCCTTCATCGCACTCACCGCCATCTTCGTGCCTTTCGCGCTCGCCCGGCTCGGGGCCGATGTGGCGACGGCCGGCCTCGCCATCGGCGCGAGCGGTCTCGGCATGATCCTGGGGGCGGCCACGGCGCCTGTCATCTTCGCCCGGGTCGAGCCGAGGGTCGTGCTGATGTTCGGGCCGGTCTCCTCGATGCTCGGCGCCATGCTGATGGTTGCCGCGCCGCGTTTCGGCGGCATCGCGATCGCGGCTGTCGCCTTCGGCCTGATCGGTTTCGGGCCGATGCTGTGGCTGGTCATGCAGACCTCGGTGCGCCAGCTGGTCACGCCGCCCGGCCTGATGGGCCGGGTGACCGCGACGATCCAGGTGGCGATCTATGGGGTCAGGCCGCTCGGCGCGCTCGCCGGCGGCTTGGTTGGCCAGATCTATGGCCTGGATGCCGCGATGGTGCTGGTCGCCGTGGCTTTCGCTGCCTCGGCCCTGGTCTCGCTCGCCTCGCCGCTCGCCAGCCTCAAGACCATGCCGCAAGCGGCTGCGGCCTGACGCGGCGGCGTCGTCCTCACTCGGGCAGGGACGACCACATGGCGCTGGCGAGCGCGAGGATCTTGTCGGGCAGGAAGCGGACCTGTTCCGGGGTCATCACGTCGTCGAGCCGCGCCACCTGGATGATCATGCTGGCGGGCCGGCCGGGGGCGTTGACCAGCGCGTCGGTCAAGAGTTCACGCACGGCCGCCTGCTCGTCCGGGCGAAGCCCGGAAAAGTCCGGCCTGCCCTTCAGCACATCGTCAATGGCGGTTCCTGCCGCCGCGAGCCGGCGCATGGCGGTTCTCGGTTCGTGAGATCGGACCCGTTGGCGCGCGTCGAACGCCGTCGCCAGCAGGCGCTTCCAGCGCGCGACGTCGATCGGATCCTCGATCTCTTCCGCCATGCGGACCAGCACGCGCTCGAAGGTCTCGTCGTCGAGCTGGCGCAGCCAATCGATGGCCGGTGCGAAGTTCACGGCCCATTTTCGCACATCCCGCGGCGTTGCGCCGGCAGGCAAGGTGAACATATTGCTCCAGGCTTCGGCCTGCTTGCGCCGGCTCTCCAATCGCTCGGCGAGTTCGGCTTCGTAGCGCCCGAGGACCTGCCGGTCGGTCGGGCTCAGGGTTGTGCCGCCGGCACTTTCGAGGAAACGCCGCAGGCCTTGCGCCGTGGGTGCGTCGCGCTCCAGCCGCCCCGATCCTGCGATGGCCGCGACCCAGCCCTTGTCGAGCGGCCGGCTGCGGTCCTGCAGGGCCCGGAAATAGGATTCGAGCGCGGCTTCCGCGCGCATCGCCGCCTCGAACCGGGCATCCAGAAAGGCCTTGGCGCTATCGACTGCCCGGGCTCCCGGGGGGTGGTCGACGTCGACCGGAAGCGAGGCGGCCGGCGCGGGGACGCCGGCTGCCGCCCCGGGCTGAGGCGCGACATCGACCGAAGGCGCGCCGGCATCCGGCGCGGCCTTGGCCGACAAGCCCCAGCAAGCGACCAAGATCAGCACCACGATCCGTCCGATCACCATCTCCTCCATTGCCGGCGGTGACGATCCGGGCCAAGCGCATGCTGGTGCAGCTCGTCCGAATCCGGCCCCGGCGCAACGCGCATTCCTGATCGAAGGTGCTCGTCGACGCAATATCGCGGCGGCCGGGCCAGGTCATCGCGGGCGGTGGGAGAGGGCCGGAGCGCCGAGCGCCACGGCGATCCGTTCGGCGGCCGATTGCACCGGCTTCAGAAAGCGGCCGATGGCTTCTTCGCGACCCATCGGCTCGCGCAGCAAGGTCAGGTTGAGCGAAGCCAGGGCCTCGCCAGAAACCAGGACCGGCACGCTGAAAGCCCAGACCGCCGAGCCATAGGCTTCCCGTGAATAGGCTTCGGTCATCAGCGAATAACCGCGCGCCCGGATGTCGCCGAGGAGCTTCTCCAGAGCCTTGTCGTCACGCGCCAGATCGTTCCACGCGCCGGACTGGCCGGATGCGCCTTCGATCGCGCGCCGACGGTCCAGCGGGTTGCAAAAAGCCAGATAGGCCAGACCGAGCGAGGTTCCGAACACCGGCGCCCGGAAGCCCGGCTTGCGATCGAAGAACAGGCGCCCTCGCCCGCGGCTGGTCTCGGCGACGATCATCGCGTCACCGTCGAAGATCGCGAGGTCGGAGGGCCAGGCCACCTGCCGCTGGAGCTCCTCCAGAAACGGCCGGGCGATGGCTCCCACTTCCAGATGCGCCTGATAGCCGCGGCTCAGGTCGAGCGTCCGGCCGGTCGGCGTGAAAGTGCCATTCTCGATATCCCTGCGCACGAAACCGCCGGCGACCAACGTCTCGAGCATGCGGATCGCGGTCGCGGCATTGATGCCGACCGCGCGCGCCACCTGGCCCGACGTCGGCCGCTCCAGCCGGTTCACCGCGAGGAGGACGTCGAGGACCCGCAAGGCGGCAATGACGGGCCGGTACGATGCCATGTGTTCTCCGCAAAATGGCCAGGGGATGCGCCCGCCGATCGGCCAATTGACTCGGCCTGCCTGCGCGTGATTTTCTAAGAATGAACTATAATTTCACTAGATGAAAGTCTCTAGAACCTTTCGGCCTGCTGATCCCCGGGGATCAGGCCCCGATGGGTTCTGTGCTTGCGTCAACGCCCCTGCCTCGCTCCCCGACACTCTCGAAGGCCCGCCATGTCGCCTATGCCCGATACGTCTCACCTCCCCACCCTCGGCCACGGCTTCTTCTGGCAAGACCTGACCGCAGGGCAGAAGCTCAAGACCTTCCGCCGCACCATCACCGAGACCGATCTGGTCAATTTCATCGGTGTCACCGGCATGCTCGAGGCGATCTTCATCGCTGCCGACTACGAGCATGGCGCGATCACCGGACGGCCGGTTCCGGCCGCCCTCACCTACGCGATCATCGAAGGCTTCATCCTGCAGACGATGATCCAGGGCACCGGGCTTGCCATGCTGGAACTCGCCCAGACCATCCATGCCCCGGTCAAGGTTGGCGACAGTGTCTGGGCGACCGTCGAAGTGACCGAGATCCGCCCGACCTCTAGGAGCGGCCGAGCCGTCGTCACCTCGCTGATCCAGGTGTTCAACCAGCGCAACGAGGGCGTGCTGACCTATACCGCCAAGCGTCTCCTGGCTGGCCGGCCGGCCGCCTGAAGACGTTCGACTCAAAGCAAAAAACGACCCTTCCGGAGGACCACCCATGCTGACGCGCCGATCGACCTTACTGACATCCCTGGCCCTCCTCGGCGGCACCGCCTCGCGCGCGGCGGCTCAGGCTGGCTATCCATCCCGCAATGTGCGCCTGCTGGTGCCGTTCCCGCCCGGTGGACCGACCGATCTCGTCGCGCGCGTCCTGGCAGAAAAGATGGCGGTGGCCCTTGGCCAGGCCGTGGTGATCGACAATCGACCCGGCGCCAATGGCAACATTGCCGCGGAGGGGGTCGCGAAAGCCGAGCCCGATGGCTACACCGTCCTCTACAACACCTCGTCGATCGCGCTCAGCGCCTCGCTCTATGCCAAGCTCAACTATGACGTGACGCGCGATTTCGCGCCGGTCGCGCTGACCGCGACCGTGCCCTTGCTGATCGCCGTCCATCCCTCGCTGCCGGTCCGCTCGCTGGCCGAATTCATCGCCTATGTGAAGGCCAATCCCGGCAAGCTGTCCTATGGTTCGGGCGGCGCCGGCAACGTCACCCATCTCGGCAGCGCGCTGTTCCTGAAATCGCAAGGACTGGAGGCGGTCCATATCCCGTTCCGCGGCAGCGCGCCGGCGCTCAATGCGCTGGCCGGCAACCATGTCCAGTTCGTCGCCGACACCGTGAATTCGGCCCATCCCCTGGCGCAAAGCGGTCATGTGCGGGCGCTGGCCATCATGAGCGCCAAGCGCAGCCCGGTGCTGCCGGATACGCCGACCTTCGCGGAGGCCGGCCTGCCCAATGTCGAGATCGGCGCCTGGCAAGGCATCCTGGCTCCCGCCCGCACGCCACCCGAGGTGATCGCCCGGTTGAACCAGGCGACCCTCAAGGCGCTCGCCGACCCGGAAGTGAAGGCCAAGCTGGATATCCAGGGCGCCGAGCTGCTCGGCTCCACGCCCGAGGCCTATGGCGCCTATATGCGCGCCGAGATCGCGCGCTGGGCCGGCGTGGTGAAGGACTCGGGTGTCAGGATCGAATGAGCCGATCCGCTCGCCCTCCGGTCACGCCGCCCACGCCAGCCGCTTGAGCCCGACGCGGGACAGGCCACGGCCGGCCCGCGCGCCGGAATGGCCGCCATTGGTCCAGGTCAGGACGCCATTGACCCAGACGCCGGAAATGCCGGCGGCGGGCTGCGCCGGGTTCTCGAAGGTCGCGGTGTCGATGACGCTGGCCGGATCGAACAGCACGAGGTCGGCAAAGGCGCCCTCCTCGATCACGCCGCGGTCGCGCAGCCCGAAGGTCGCGGCGGTATGGCCGGTCATCTTGCGCACAGCATCCTCGAGCGTCAGCAGGCCGGTCTCACGGACATAATGGCCGAGCACGCGCGGGAACGTGCCCCACAGCCGGGGATGCGGATGGCTGTCATGCGGCAGGCCGTCGGAGCCGATCATGCTGTGCGGATAGGCCAGGATGCGGCTGACATCGGCCTCGTCCATCTGGAAATAGATCGCGCCTGCCGGCGACAGGCGCTCGACCGCCTCGTCGAGCGTCAGGTTCATCTCGCGCATGACATCGGCGAGGTCTCGGCCCGACAGGTCCGGGAACGGCACCGACCAGGCGATCATGGTGCGGGTCGAGCGCTTGACCCGGACCGCCGCCAGCATGGTCGAGGAAGCGACATAGGGGTAGACGTCGAGCGTCACCACCTGGGCCGTGCGATAGCCTTCGATCGCGGCGAGCGTCTCGACCGATTTGCCGTGGTGGCCGATGCCGGACAGCTTGTGATGCGAAATCACCACCGGCACCTGGGCGTGCTTGCCGATGCGGGCGCTCTCGGCGAGGCTCGCCATCACGTCCTGGCCTTCGTTGCGCATATGGGTGGAGTGGAAGCCGCCGAACTCATGCACCACCTCGGCGATCCGCTCGATCTCTTCGGTCGGGGCTGCCTCGGCGGTCGGATATTCGAGGCCGGTCGAGAAGCCGGCGGCGCCTTCGCCGAGCGCCTGGCGCAAGATCTCCTGCATGCGGCCGATCTCGGCCTCGGTCGCCGGCCGCTTCAGGTCGTCCATGGTCATGAAGCGCAGCGAGGAATGACCGGCCTGGGCGACGACGTTGAGCGCCGGGGCATTGTTGCGGAGATGATCGAAATAGGCCGCGAAACTTGGAAAGAAATGCTCGGGTTCGGAGCCGATCAGGTCGATCGGCGCCGGCGGCCGGACCGGCGCCACCACCGGGCTGAGCGAGATGCCGCAATTGCCGACCACCACCGTGGTCACGCCCTGGCTGACCTTGCAGGTCATGGCTGGGTCGGCGACGACAGCCCGGTCGTCATGGGTATGGGCGTCGATGAAGCCGGGCGCCAGCGCCAGGCCCTTGACGTCGATGTCGTGCCCGCCATGGGGCAGCATATCGCCGATCGCGACGATCCGGTCGGCCGTGACGGCGACGTCGCCGACGCGGCCCGGCGCACCGGTACCGTCGATGATCAGGGCGTTGCGAATGACAAAATCGGCGCGGGGCATGGGACACTCCTGCTGGTCTTCTTGAGCGCGCTGTTGCCGCGCGGCTTGTTTGGAAACGCCATCATCGGCCGGGCCGCGATGGCGTCACGGCCGGATTCTTAGCCGGGCAATCCGGCTTTTTTGGTGGAATGTGGTCGCCTTTGGCGGAATGTGGTCACCCGGCGAGCATTGCCAGCTCGCGCGTCAGCTCCGAGGCAGGATCGGCAAAGGGCAGCACCACGGTGAAATGATTGGCACCGGCCACTTCGATCGCCCGGGTCGTGGCGCCAAGTACGCCCCAGCATTCGATCAGGCTCCGGCTCTGGCGCAGATATTCCGGCGCCTCGTCGCCGCCGACCACCGTCGTCACCGGCAGGCCCCGCCGCGGCGTCCAGGTCAGCGGCGACAGCCGGGCCGCCGCGGCCGCGTCGAGGCCGAGCGCCGTGTTGAGGCTGGTCGGCACCAGCGGCGCCAGATGAAACAGCCCGGAGATCGGCAGGATCCCGGCGATCAGATCGGCGGGCTCACCGAGCGAGAGCCAGTCGGTCGCGCCGAGACAGGCCGCCAGATGGCCACCGGCCGAGTGACCGAACGGCAGGATCCGCCGGCCGAACCGCTCGCGCAGCACGCGGGTGCAGGCGATCACCTGGCCGACGATCTCGGCGACCGTCACGGCGGGGCAAAGGTCATAGCTCATGACGGCGACATCGAGGCCATGGCCATTGGCGCCGCGGGCCATCTGGCTGAACCAGGTCTTGTCAAGCGCCTGCCAATAGCCGCCGTGAATGAACAGCAGAAGCGGCGCTTCATGGCGAGCCGCGGCGGCCGGAAACAGATCGTAGCGATGCCGCGCGCCGGCGCCGTAGGGCTGGTCGAGCCGGGCGGCGGGCGAAGCCTCGCGATAGGCGGCCGCATCGCGCGCCCACACGTGCATGACCGCGGGATGATCGGCCACACGGGCGCGGTTGTTGTATTCGATTTCGAGGTCGGGGCTGGACATGACAGGCTCGCTCATTCCGGGCAGCGGCGCAGGACTTCGCCGTCGAGATCGATGCGGTCGTCGTCGAGCCGCTTGATCGGCACGCTTCGGCCGACAGTGCCGATGATATAGTCGCCGTCGGCGACGCCAACTTCGGTGATCGCCTGCTCCTGCTCACCGGCGACCCGCAGCGATCGCGCGGTGATGTGGGTGACCCGGTCGCCGCCGGCCTTGCAGGCCGCCTCGTCGCCGAACGAGCCCTCGAAACCGAAGACGCGCATGCGAGCGCCGCCGGTCACCACCCCGAGCGCCGTCCAGGTGTCGAGCGCCCGTTCGATATCGGCCGGGCAGGATGCCGCCGGATCGGAGAACACGCCGCGCAGCAGGGTGGAGGCAAACCGCGTCATGCCGCGGTTGAAGCTGCAGGCGTGAACGGCGCGATTGGCAAGATCGATCGTCACCGACACCAGGGTTTCGTCGGGCTTGTAGCTGCCGGAGACGAAGATCAGCTCGCCGCGCCGCTCGACCGGCGTGGTCAGCGTCATCTTGAACGTCCAGCCGAGCGCCTCGGGCTCGAGCAGGGCAGCCAGCGCGTCGGCCACCGGGGTGAAATTGAAGAAGCGGAAGCCCCGGTCGATGCGCTCCCAGGGCTGCCGCCCGACCCACCAGGTCAGCGCATCGAAAGAGCCGGCGATGACCAGCCGCTCGAACTGGATCGGCTCGCCCGGTGTCAGTGACCAGCGGGCGTCGAGCAGGCTGGTGCGCGCCTGAGCGGTGACGATCAGCCGGCCGCTGTCGACCGCGAAAGTGGGATCGGCAGCACAACTGTCCTCCCGATCGGTGACCAGGAACCGCTCGCGCGTCAGCGTGACATAGACCCGAGTATAACCGCAGCCCGCGGCGTCCGCCGTGCCGCGCAGCACCACCACATCGGCACCGTTGACCTGAAACACCTTGGCGTCGCAGCAGTCGACGAAGGTCGCCAGCGCCGCGTCCACCCGCTGGCCGGCAATGCTGACGCGCCGGCCATCGGAGAAACCGGCCGGCGCTCCGGCCTGCCGGAACGTCGTGATCTCCATCGGGCCGAAGCGGGTCGCCACGGTCTGCTTATGCGCCGCCCTGGCCTTGCCGGCACGAATGCGCTTTTCCAGGTCGACATCGCGCACCAGCGCTCCGAAATGGCGAAAGGCCCGATCGGGCGGGTCGCGAAAGCCGGCCTGGCGGACATAGACCGCGATCGCCGCCGAGAGCGCCTCGGAGTTCTCGCCGTCGACCGGCCCTTGGAACAGGCCGAGCGTCTTCAGATCCTCCTGCAGCGCGCGAATTTCCGCTTCCTGGGCCGCGGTTCCGCAGATCAGGCCGAACAGCAGCATGACGCCGGCCAGTACACTGGCGAAGCGCACGGCAAGGCGGTCGAAATGCCGGCCGGTCGATGGGCTCACGATTGCCTCCCGCCGGAGAAACTGCCGGATTGACCCGTGCTGCAGCGCAGCCTAGGGCTCATGGGCATGGTTCGGCGGGCCCGCGCGCGATGACATCGATCAAACAAAAAGCAGCCCTCGCATCCATTGCGATCACCATTGCGCTGACCTTGGCGAAACTCGCGGTCGGCCTGGCGAGCGGCTCGATCGCCATTCTCGCCGAAGCGGCCCACGGTCTCGTCGACACCGCCGCGACCCTCCTCACTTTCTACGCCGTGAGGCTCGCCGACAAGCCCGCAGACGAAGAGCACCAATACGGCCACGGCAAGGTGGAATCGATCGCCGCCCTGGCCGAGACGGCATTTCTGTTCCTGGTTTCCGGCATCGTCGTGACCGAGGCCCTGCGCCGCCTGGCCGATGGTGGCGCCACCGTCGAGGTCACGCCGGTCATGGCGCTGCTGATGGCCGCGGTCATCGCCGTCGATTTCTGGCGCTCCCGGATCATGGGCCGGATCGCCAAGCAGACCCATAGCCATGCGCTCGAATCCGGCGCGCTGCATTTCACCGCCGACATGGGCAGTTCGGCGGTGGTGCTCGCCGGCCTCGTCTTCGTCTGGCTCGGCTACCCCAAGGCGGACGCCATCGCCGCCATCCTGGTCGCGGTGTTCATTTGTGCGATGAGCTGGCGGCTCGGCCGGCGGACCATCGATGCGCTGATGGACGCAGCCCCCAAGGGCGCCACGGAAGCGATCACCGCGGCGGTCGACGGCGTCCCCGGCGTGGTCGCCGTCGATCAGATCCGGTTGCGCCAGGTCGGCCCGGAAGTGCTCGCCGAGATCCTGGTCAGGGTCAGCCGCGCGCTGCCGCTTGAGCGCGTCGCCGAACTCAAGGCCAGGATCGCCGCGGCGGCGATATCGGCTCACCCCGGCACCCGGCCGACGGTGACCGCCAATCCGGTGGCGCTCGACGACGAGACCGTGCTGGAACAGGTCCACCTGATCGCGCGCACCGAAAATCTCGCGGTCCATCATGTCACGGTACAGCGTCTCGGCGGGCGGCTCTGCATCGGGCTGGACCTGGAGGTCGACGGCGTGATGACGCTCGGCGTTGCGCACGAGATCGCCAGCCGGCTCGAACAGGCGATCCGCGGCGAACTCGGCGAAGATGTCGAAGTCGAGACCCATATCGAGCCGCTGCAGGCCGAATTGCTGGCCGGCAGCGATTGTGAACCCGATCTCGTCACCGACATTGCCCGCTCGCTGGCGACACTCGCCGACGAGACCGGGCTGATCACCGACGTGCATAGCGTCCGGGCGCGCTCCACCGAAGCCGGGCTGGTGGTCATCTATCACTGCCGCGCCGATCCGGCCTTGCCGGTCGCCCGGGTGCACGAGGCGGTGGACCAGATCGAGCGCCGGTTCCGGCGCGCGCATCCCAAGGTGTTGCGGGTGGTCGGCCATACCGAGCCGCCAAGGACCTGGACCCCTTCCCTCGGGCCAGCCTGAGCCATAGGTTCGACCTCGACGTCGATTGCCTCTGGAGTGCCCATCATGCGCAGCGATCAAGCGAGACCGGTCAAGCTGTCCGACTACCACGTGCCGGATCACCGGGTCACGAACGTCGATCTGCTGGTGACGCTGCATCCGACCGCGACGCGCGTGGTGGCGAAGCTGACCGTCGAGCGCCACCCCAAGGGCCGGCCCGCTGCGCCGCTCGCCTTCGACGGCGACGAATTGAATCTCGTCGCGCTGACGCTCGACGGTGCCGTCCTCGCCGCCTCGGCTTATGAAGCGATGCCCGATCGGCTGGTGATCCATCTCCCGCCGGCCGGTCCCTTCACGCTGACCATCGAAACCATGGTCAATCCGGAAGCCAATACCCAGCTGATGGGTCTTTATCGCTCATCGGGCACATGGTGCACCCAATGCGAGGCGGAAGGCTTCCGCCGGATCACCTATTTCCCCGACCGGCCTGACGTGCTCGCCGTCTATACGACACGGATCGAGGCCGACAAGGCCGAGGCGCCCGTGCTGCTCGGCAACGGCAATCTTGTCGAGACGGGCGATCTCGGCAATGGCCGGCATTATGCCGTCTGGCACGACCCGCATCCGAAGCCGAGCTACCTGTTCGCCCTGGTCGGCGGCGACCTCGCCTCGACTTCCGACCGCTTCGTCACCCGTTCGGGGCGCGACGTCGCGCTCAGGATCTATTCCGAGCACGGCAAGGAAGGCCGGCTGGCCTATGCGATGGACGCGCTGAAGCGCTCGATGCGTTGGGACGAGGAGGTGTTCGGCTGCGAATATGACCTCGACATCTTCATGATCGTCGCGGTCAGCGACTTCAACATGGGGGCGATGGAGAACAAGGGCCTCAACATCTTCAACGACAAATATGTCATGGCCCTGCCGGACACCGCGACCGACCAGGACTATGCCCATATCGAAGCGGTCATCGCGCATGAATATTTCCACAACTGGACCGGCAACCGCATCACCTGCCGTGACTGGTTCCAGCTCTGTCTGAAGGAAGGCCTGACCGTCTTCCGCGACCAGGAATTCTCCTCCGACATGCGCTCGCGGGCGGTCAAGCGGATCGCCGATGTCCGGCTCCTGAAAGCCCAGCAATTCGCCGAGGATGCCGGTCCCCTCGCCCATCCGGTGCGGCCCGAACTCTATAACGAGATCAACAACTTCTACACCGCGACCGTCTATGAGAAGGGCGCCGAGGTCATTCGCGTCCTGAAGGTCCTGCTGGGCCCCGCCGAGTTCAAGACGGGCATGGACCTCTACCTCGCCCGCCATGACGGCGATGCCGCGACGATCGAGGATTTCATCGCCTGCTTCGCCGAGGCGAGCGGCCGCGATCTCGGCCAGTTCTTCCTGTGGTATCGCCAGTCCGGCACGCCCGAGGTGAGTGTCGAGGGCCATCACGACCCGAAGGCCGGCACGTTCAGCCTCGACATCCGCCAGACCTTGCACCCGACGCCCGGCCAGCCGACCAAGCAACCCATGGTGATCCCGCTGGCGCTCGGGCTGATCGGCCCCGATGGCGCCGAGCGGCCGCTGCTGACCGAGGACGGCCAGAGCGTGCCCGGCGTCGTCGCGCTCACCGCCAGCCGGCATCGCTTCGTGTTCACCGGGCACACGACCCGGCCGATCCTGTCGATCAATCGTGGCTTCTCGGCGCCGATCAGGCTGACCACCGACCTGACCGAAGCCGACCTGCAATTCCTCGCCCGCCACGACGGCGATGCCTATAATCGCTGGCAGTCGATCCAGACACTGGCGAGCCGGTTCCTGATCGCCTCGACGGCGGCGATCGCCAGGGGCGACGCGGCGCTCGTCTCGGTGCCGTTGATCGAGACGCTTGGCGCCGTGCTCAATGACGCCGGGCGCGACCCCGCCTTCACCGCCCAGGCGCTGAGCCTGCCGTCGGAGGCCGACATCGCGCGCGAGATCGGCAGCGAGGTCGACCCGGATGCGATCCAGGCCGCCCGCCTGGCGTTGCGCCGGACCATCAGCGACCAGCTCGGCGACGAGCTTGTGGCCACCCTTTCGGGCTTCGCCGCCAAGGGTCCGTTCGCACCGGATGCGGCCGCCGCCGGTCGCCGCGCCATCGCCAATGTCGCGCTCGACCTATGGGCCGCCAACGGCACCGAGAGCCGGCTCGCCGAAGTCGAGCGCCGTTTTGCCGGCGCCGACAACATGACCGACCGCTTCGCGGCTCTGGCGATCCTCGCCCAGCACGCCGGCACGCGGCGCGAGGCGGCGCTCGGCGCCTTCTACGAACGTTACGGCAGCGATCCCCTGATCATCGACAAATGGCTGGCCCTGCAGGCCGGCATAGCCGAACCGGCCACGCTCGACCGGATCAAGACCCTGCTGGCCAACCCGGCGATCAATTTCGGCAATCCGAACCGGCTGAGAGCCCTGGTCGGCAGCTTCGCCATGACCAACCAGACCCAGTTCAACCGGCCCGACGGGCTCGGGTATGGTTTCCTGGTCGACGTGGTTCTGGATGTCGACGCCAAGAACAGCCAGGTCGCGGCGAGGCTCCTGTCGGCCTTCCGCTCCTGGCGGGCGATGGAACCGGGCCGGCGCGGCCGCGCACAGGCAGCCCTCATCCGCGTCGCCAATGCGCCGAGCCTGTCTCCGGATGTGCGCGATATCGTCGAACGGTCGCTTGGTTAGACCGGGAGCCGTGAAGATCAAAAGCCGCGCTCCCGGCGGCTTTCATTCCTAACGCGTTAACTAAATATTTCCATTTCGGTGAATCCACGACTCTAGACAGTTGACCCCAAAATCGATTCTTATGTGCGTGATTCGGGGACGTCAGCGACACTTCTCCTGATGAAAATCAACTGATTGTCGACGGGGGAACCGGCGATGGCGCGCAATTCAGCGGCCAGCGCGGAAGCGCGGATTCATGCTCTCGGCGCGCGCGGCTTCGCGCAGCCGATCAGCGCCTCGCTTGAGACGTGGCTTGCCCCCTATGAACCGCTGCTCCGCCGTCTGGTCCCCGGTCTGATCGTCGCCTTCCTGGTGGTGATGGGAACCGGCGCGGTCCTGCAGATCTACAACAGCCGCATCGAGGCGCTCGGTTCCGCGGCCGAAGACCTGGCGATGATCGCGCAAGCCTTCGACGACGGCCTCAGCCATCGCGCCGCGATCGCCACCGGCGACCTGACGACGGCGGCGCAGACCGCAATGAATCTCGCCACCACGCGGGCTACCACCGGCGTCAACCGGACCCTTGTCGTCACCGACCTCGCCGGCACCATCATGGCCGCCATTCCGGCCCGCGCCCGCAGCGCGCTGGTCGGCCGTCCGATCACCGACCTGCTCGGCGGTGCGCTCGCCGGTGCCGAGACAGACCGCCAGCAACTGGCCATCCATGTGACGCTGCCCGACGGCGACACGGCATTGCTGGCCATGCGGACGCTGCAGCCGCCGTTGCTGCGCCTCTATGTCCTCCAGCCGACCGGCGATGCGCTGGCCAGTTGGATGCGCGCCTCGCTGCTGACCGGCACGTTGTTCACCACCACCGGCCTGCTGCTGTTGATCCTGGGCCTTGCCTTCCACATCCAGACGGTGCGCGCCGCAACCGCCGACATGATCAACCAGAACGCCCGCGCGACCATCGATGCGGCACTGGAAAGCGGCGGCTGCGGCCTGTGGGACTGGGAAATCGGCAGCCAGCAGATGTTCTGGTCGGCCTCGATGTTCGAAATCCTGGGATTGAAGCCGCGCGAAGGCCTGCTCACCATTGCCGAGCTGCAGCCGCTGCTGCATCCCGAGGACGGCTATCTCGCCAGCATCGGCTCGCTGGTCGACCTCGATCCGAGCACCGCCGTCGACTTCCAGTTCCGCATGCGCCACGCCGATGGCCGCTGGATCTGGCTGAGGGCGCGCGGCCGCGGCCTGAGCATCGCCGGCGTGCCGCACCGCCGCTTTGTCGGCATCATCGTCGACATCACCGAACAATTGGCGCTGGCCGAACGCAGCGCCGCGACCGACATCCGCATCCGCGAGGCGATCGAGACCATTTCGGAGGCCTTCGTGGTCTGCGACGACGACGAGCGCATCGTCGTCTGCAACTCGAAATTCCGCGAGCTCAACGGCCTCACCGAAGAGGGCGCCCGCGCCGGCACCTGCTACCACGAGGCGCTGGCCAAGGGCGGCGGCGCCAAGATCGTCGATGGCCGGGTGCTGGCGACACAAGCCCAGGACGGCTCGCGCGACCTGGAGGTGAAGCTTGCCGACGGCCGCTGGCTGCAGATCAGCGAGCGGCGCACCCATTGCGGCGGCTTCGTCTCCGTCGGCACCGACATCACCGCCCTGAAACACCATGAAACCGAGCTGACCGCCAGCGAGCAGCGGCTGCGGGCCAGCGTCGCCGACCTGCAGCGCAGCCAATATACCCTGGAGATCCAGACCCAGCAGCTCGCCGAGCTCGCCGAAAAATATGGCGAGCAGAAAACCCGTGCCGAAGAGGCCAATCGCGCCAAATCCGAATTCCTGGCCAATATGAGCCATGAGCTCCGAACCCCGCTCAACGCGATCATCGGCTTTTCGGAGATCCTCAAGGAGGGCCATTTCGGCCCGATCGGCGTGCCCAAATATGGCGAATATGCCCGCGACATCTACGACAGCGGCCATTTCCTGCTCTCGGTGATCGACGACATCCTCGACATGTCGAAGATCGAGGCCGGCCGGCTGAAGCTCGACCCGCGCGAGACCCATCTGGAGGAGACGCTCGACGAGACCATGCGGGTGCTCGCCAAGATGGCCTCGGACAAGCAGATCATCATCGAAGCCGAAATTCCCGAAGGCCTGGAACTGGTCGCCGACCGGCGGGCAATCAAACAGATCGCGCTCAACCTTCTGTCCAATGCGGTGAAGTTCACGCCGCCGGGCGGCATGGTGTCGGTGCGCGTCCGAAAGGCCCGCGGCGTGGTGGCGCTGGCCATCGAAGATACCGGCATCGGCATTCCGCGCCAGGCGATCCGCAATCTCGGGCGCCCGTTCGAACAGGTGCAGAGCCAGTTCTCCAAGAACCACAACGGCTCGGGCCTGGGCCTGGCGATCGCCAAGTCGCTCGCCGAAATGCATGGTGGATCGCTCAGGATCCGCTCGACCGAAGGCCGTGGCACCACGGTGGTGGTGCGCCTGCCGGTCGACGGTCCCAATGCCAAGACCGCAGCCTGAGCGACATCTTCCCGGCGGGCGCCGGATACCGCCCGGCGGCGCTGCCGTCGTCCCGGCTCAGATCGGGCCGACGACGCTGACGAAACTCTTGCGCACGGCCTTCTGCACTTCGCCCAGATGGGCGTTGAGCGTGACGAAATCGGGCAGTTCGCCGGCCCGCGCCAACAGCCGCTTGAGGCCCGGCGTGCCCGATGCCGGCTCGAACCGGTCGACCAGGCAGAGCCTGAGGATCTGGGTCAGCCGCTGATACAGCCGGCAAGCCGAACGCAGGACGTCGGCATCCTCGGCGGTCAGCAGACCGGCGGCCGCCGCCCGCTCCAGCACGCGCAACGTGTTGGTATCGAGAATATCGGGATGTTTGTGGGCATGGACGAGCTGCAGCGCCTGGGCGACGAATTCGATGTCGATCAGGCCGCCGCGGACATATTTCAGGTCCCAGCGGTCGCTGTCGCCCTTGTCCTCGGCAATCGCCCTGCGCATGTCGACGATGTCGCCGAGCGTCGCCTTGGTCACCCGCTCGGCGGTCAGGACCGCGTGGATCGCAGCCTCGACCTCGGCATCGAAGCCGGGTGTCGCCGAAATGACCCGGGCACGGGTCAGCGCCATGTGCTCCCAGGTCCAAGCTTCCTCCAGCTGGTAGGAGCGGAAGCCGTCGAGATGGGTGGCGACCGGACCGGACCGGCCCGACGGCCTGAGCCTGAGGTCGACGTCATAAAGCACGCCCTCGCTGGTCGGCACCGAGAGGGCGCTGATCAGCCGCTGCGTCAGCCGGGCAAAATAATGGCTGCCGACCAGCGGACGCTTGCCGTCGGAGGCGTTCTCGTCGGGGTCGTGGGCATAGAGCAGGATCAGGTCGAGATCGGAGCCGGCGGTCATTTCGCGGCCGCCGAGCTTGCCGAGTGCCACCACCGCTGTGCGCATGCCCGGGATCCGGCCGTGGGCTTCGACGATCTGCGCCTCGACCGCCTTATGCAGCGCGACGATCAGGCGTTCGGCAAGCCGGGCGAAAGCCTGGCCGGCAGCCTCCGCCGAAACCGTGCCGGCGAGCACCCTCACCCCGATCAGGAACAATTGCTCCTGACCGAAGATACGGACCCGGTCGAGCACCTCCTCGGCGTGCCGGGCGAGCCCGATCATATGGTCGAGGCTGCGCGCCAGTTCGGCGTCCGAGGGCAATTCGCCGAAGAAGGCCGGCTCGAGCAGCGCGTCGAGCACATGAGCCCGCCGGCCGAGGAGATCGGCAAGGCGCGGCGCCGAACCGAGGATCTGCGAAATGAGCTCCAAGAGATCGGGATGCGCACGCAGCAGGGCCAGGAGCTCGATCGGCTGCGAATGGCGGGTCAAAAGCTGGTCGAAGGCGCGCAGTCCCAGATCCGCATCGCCGGTGCGCGACAGGGCATCGAGCAGCGCCGGGGCCAGTTCGGCAACCCGCTCGCGCGCCTCCCGGGCCCTGAGGCCGCCCGACTGCACCTCCTGCCAGCCGCGCACCATGGCGATCGCCGCCATGGCGTCGTGAAAGCCGAGATCGGTCAGCGCCGAAAGGGTCGAGGCCCTCGGCGGATCGGCGGTCAGGTCGAGCGTGCCCTTGACCTCGGACATGGGCGGCAAGGTCTCGAACAGATGCGCATAGGCGGCTTCCACCGGCCGCAACTCGTCGATCAGCGCTTCGGCGAAGGCGGCGCGGTTCTTGAAGCCGAGGAACCGGGCGATGCGCTCGACGTCCTCGGTCGCCTCCGGCAGGCTGTGGGTCTGTTCGTCCGCGACCATCTGCAGGCGGTGCTCGACCTTGCGCAGGAACCGGTAGGCCAGCCCCAGCGCCTCGCGGGTTTCCGGCTGGACCCAGCCGGCGGCTACCAATTGCGCCAGCCCGTTCAGCGTGTCCTTGACCCGGAGCGCCTGGTTGCGCCCACCGGCGATCAATTGTTGGGTCTGCACGAAGAACTCGATCTCGCGGATACCGCCGCGGCCGAGCTTGATGTTGTGGCCTTCGACGGCCAGCGCGTCATGGCCGCGGAAAGCGTGGATCTGCCGTTTCATGGCGTGGACGTCGGCCACTGCCGTGTAGTCGAGATATTTGCGCCAGATGAACGGCTCGATCTCGCGCAGGAAAGCCTGGCCCGCGGCCAGGTCGCCGGCACAGGGCCTGGCCTTGATGAAAGCCGAACGTTCCCAGGTCTGGCCCAGCGTCTCGTAATAATGCAGCGCCGCCGGAACCGAAATCGCCACCGCGGTGGCGCCGGGGTCCGGCCTCAGCCGAAGATCGGTCCGGAAGACATAACCTTCGGCCGTACGCTCCTGCAGGATCTTGACCAGCCGCTGGGTCAGCCGGACATAGGCCTGCTGGGGCTCCTTGCCGGGCTTGAATGGCGCCTTGTCCGGATCGAAGAAGACGATCAGGTCGATATCGCTGGAATAATTGAGCTCATGGGCGCCGTGCTTGCCCATGGCCAGCACGATATAGCCGGAATCGCGCTCCGGATGCCTGGCATCGGCGGATCTGAGCGTTCCGGCCTCTGCCAGTTCGCGCATGAGATGGGCGACGGCCTCGGCGACCGCCGTATCGGCGGTGCGGGTCAAGGCGGCGGTGACACGTTCGAGCGGCCAGACGTCGCCGATATCGGCCAGCGCCACCAGCAGCGCGACATGGCGGCGGAACCGGCGCAGCGCGACACCGACCGCTTCGTCATTGGCCGCCTGCCGGCAAGCGGCGGTCGCCGTCGCCACCAGCGCCTCGAACTGCACCTGCGGGCCCGTCACCAGGCAGTCGCGCAGGAATTCCGGCTCGTGGGTGGCGATGGCGGTGAGGAAAGGCGAATGAGCGAGCAGGCCGGCGACCACGGCACGCGGTTTCGGCGCCTTCAGGATGACGCCGAGCTCACCGGCTACCGCTCGATCCTCGATCGCGCCGAGGAAGGCGCCGATGAGTTTCGCTCCGCCGACGCCCTTGGGCAGCACCGGCGCGGCCACGAACCGCTGGTGCAGGGGGTCTTCGTGGTCAGGGATTTCCATTCGCATTGATCGCATCGCCCAGCATTCGCGGCAGACGTAGCACGACCTTCAGGCCCGGTGCATTGTCGACGAGCGAAAGGTTACCGCCATGCAGCCTTGCAACGGCTGCGGCAAGCGACAGGCCGAGCCCCGACCCGGGGCGCGAACGGCTGGCCTCGAGCCGCACGAAACGCTCCAGCACGCGCTCGCGATCGGCCTGGGGAATGCCCGGCCCGCCATCCGCCACCGTCAGAACCGCATCGGCACCATCAACCGCGACGGCCAGTTCGATACGTCCGCCCTGGCCTTCGACCTGGCCATATTTCAAGGCATTGTCGACGAGATTGGCGACCACCTGGCCAAGCAGTTCGCGGCTGCCTTTGACCGAAACCTGCGCCGCGCTCACCACCAGCGCCATGCCGGCCTCCTCGGCCAGCGGCTCGTAGAGCTCGCCGACGCCCTGAACGATCTCGGCGAGGTCGACCGACGCCATGCCGTCCTGCTGGTTGCCGGCTTCCGCCCGCGCGATCATCAGCAGCGCGTTGAAGGTGCGGATCAGGCCATCCGATTCGTCGATGATACCGGCCAGCGCCTGGCGGTGCTGCTCGTCGCCCGAGGCGTTGCGCAGCGCCTCCTCGGCCCGGTTCTTCAGGCGTGTCAGCGGCGTCTTCAGGTCGTGGGCGATATTGTCGGACACCTCTTTCATGCCGGCCATCAGCGCCTCGATGCGGGCGATCATGGCGTTGACGCTCTCGGCCAGCCGGTCGAGTTCGTCGCGCGTGCCGGCGACCGGCAGGCGGCCGGTGAGGTCGCCGGCCATGATCCGGCGCGAGGTCTCGGTCATCGCATCGACACGCTTCAGCACGCGGCGGGTGACGAAATAGGCGCCGAGCAGGCCAAGGACCAGGGCAACCAGCAGGGACAGCCGGAAGCCGCTGCCGAAGATGTCGAGCACCCGGTCGCGCTCTTCGAGATCGCGGCCGACCAGCAGGCGGAAACCACCCGGCAGGCCATAGACCTGGGCGAGCGCGCGGTGCGGTCGCGCCGCCGCGGTCTCCTCGGCGCGCCGATAATCGGTTTCGATCCAGCCCTGGCGGGTCAGCGTTCCATCGGGCAGGTCGCCGATATTGCCGGCGACCACCTGGCCGGCAAAAGTCGTGACCATGTAGAGCGAGGCGCCGGGCCTGCGGCCGCGCTCGTCGATGACATTGACCAGCCGGCGGATGCCGCCAATGGCATATTGCTCGGCCAGGCCGCGCACCTCGGCTTCGACCGTCTCGGTGATCTGGTCGGTGAACAGGCGCTGGGTGGCAAAGCCGAGCCAGCCGATGAGAAAGCCGGCGAACAGCACGAACATCAGGAGATAGGCGGCGATGATCTTGAACGCCGTGGTGCGCAGCAGGGTGCGCAGGCCGAAGCCGCGCCGGCCGGCATGATCGTCGGGCACGCCGGCATCCACCTGGCGCGGCAGAGCCCCGGTCACGCGCGCACCGTATAGCCCGCGCCACGAATGGTCTGGATCAGCGCCTTGCTGAAACCCTTGTCGATCTTCGAGCGCAGCCGGGAGACATGCACGTCGATGACATTGGTCTGCGGGTCGAAGTGATAGTCCCAGACATGTTCGAGCAGCATGGTGCGGGTGACCACCTGGCCGGCATTCTTCATGAGATATTCGAGCAGGCGGAACTCGCGCGGCTGCAGCACGATTTCTTCACCCGCGCGGGTGACGCGATGCGACAGGCGGTCGAGCTCGAGGTCGCCAACCCGATAGACGGTTTCCGGCGTGCCGGTAGCGCGGCGGCGCGACAGGACCTCGACACGGGCGAGCAGTTCCGAGAAGGAATAGGGCTTGGGCAAATAGTCGTCGCCGCCGGCGCGCAGGCCTTTGACCCGGTCGTCGACCTGGCCGAGCGCGGAGAGGATCAGCACCGGCGTCTCGCGCCCCGAGCGGCGCAACTCGCCGATCAGCGTCAGTCCGTCCTTTTTCGGCAGCATGCGGTCGACGACCAGCACGTCATAAGGACCGCCTTCGGCGAGCGCCAGGCCGGTCTCACCGTCGGCGGCATGGTCCGCGACGTGGCCGGCTTCCTTGAACGCCTTGACCAGATAGGACGCCGCATCACGGTCGTCTTCGACAATCAGAATCCGCATGTCGGGCATGGTAGGGAGGTCTCGTGCCAATCGCCAGACGCTGAATGCGCCAGCGGGAAGGGCCAGAACGGGAACGAGGCGAACGGTGGGTGATCCGTCCGCCTCGCCCGAGACCGATCCGACGCAGCGGGGGGCGACTGGGGGGTTGCCACGCCGGATCGCTTATGTGTCGGCGTGGGTCCGAAAAAGGTTCGAACCCACGCGACTTTTTTTTCAGCCCGCGTTGAGCGGGATGGCGATGAAGCGCTGGCCGTCGCCGGAACGCAGCCGGATCAGCGCCGAACGGCGGCCCTGGGCGCGTGCTGCGGCCAGCGCCTCGTGCACGTCGCGGGTGGAGGCGACCGCCCGTCCCGCGACATCGATGATGATGTCGCCCTCACGGACGCCACGCTGGGCAGCCGGCCCCGATGGGTCGACCTCGGTGACCACGAGGCCTTCGCCGCTGCCGCCGAACTTGCCGCCGCGGCCGGCCGGCTGGAGCGACAGGCCGAGGCGCGGAACCTGCGGGCCGGCCGACTGATCGCCACGCGGCTCGTTCGGCTGATCGCCACCGCGCGCCGCCGCCTGACGCTCGTTCGGGATCTGACCAAGCGTCAGGTTGATGCTGCGCTCGGCGCCGTCACGCTGGACCGTCAGCTTGACGGTCGCGCCGGGATGGGCGGTGCCGATGCGGCGGCTGAGATCACGGGCATCCTTCACCGGCTGACCGTCGACCGCGGTGATCACGTCGGACGGCCTGAGCTCGGCGCGTGCCGCCGGGCTGCCGGCCTGGACGCCGGCGACCAGGGCGCCTTCCGGCCGGGCGAGCCTGAGGCTCTCGGCGATCTCTTCGGTGACCGGCTGGATCTGGACGCCGATCCAGCCGCGCGAGACCGTGCCGGTTTCGCGCAGGGCGGCGACCACGGTCTGGGTGGTCTCCGAGGGGATGGCAAACGCAATACCGACATTGCCGCCCGACGGGGAATAGATCGCCGTGTTGACGCCGATCACTTCTCCGGCGGCATTAAAGGTCGGGCCACCGGAATTGCCGCGGTTCACCGCTGCGTCGATCTGCAGGAAATCGTCATAGGGACCGGAGCCAATGTCACGACCACGGGCCGAGACGATGCCGGCGGTCACGGTGCCGCCGAGACCGAAGGGGTTGCCCACCGCCAGCACCCAGTCGCCGACCCGCGGCGCCTGGGCCGCGAAACGGACGAAGGGGAAGTTCGAGCCTTCGACCTTCAGCAGCGCCAGATCGGTGCGCGGATCGGTGCCGACCACCTTGGCCTTGACGGTGCGGCCGCCGTCGATGACCAGCTCGGCCTCGGTCGCGCCCTCGACCACATGGTTGTTGGTCACGACATAACCGTCGGCGGAAATGAAGAAGCCGGAGCCCTGGGCCATGGCGCGCGGACCGCGGCCCTGGCCGCCACGGCGCTCGCCCTGGCCGAAGCGCTGATCGCCCTGACCGAAGCGCTGATCGCCCTGGCCCTGCTCGCCGAAGCGGCGCATGAAGCGCTCCATCATGCCGCGCTCGTTGTCATCCAGGCCGGGCATGTCGCGAAACGACATCTGCTCGCTGGTGGCGGCGCGCGACACGCGCACCGAAACCACGGCAGGACGGACACGATCGACGACGTCGGCGAAGGACGGCAGGCCGGCGATCTGGGCCTGCGCCTGAGCATGGGCGGGAGCGATGAAATTGGACGGGGCAGACTGGAACTGCAGGACGCCGGCGCCGATGGCCAGGGCTGCAACGGTGCCGTAGAGCGCGGTACGCAGGCGGGGGGACATGGGATCTCTCCATCGAAACGGGGACACGGAAGCTCCGTGAGTGCCCCGGACAATGGTGCAGGCCAGATTACGGCGCTCTGGCCGGGAGATTACAGTTTGGTAAGGTGACGCCCAGCCCTTGCGCGACTGCCGTCCGAGCCCGGATTTCGCGCAAGCCCTAGTGCGCTCCGCCGAAGCAGTCTGACGCGATCTAGAATGCGCAGAGGTTGATTTTGCGGTGCGTTGGCAGGAATAGAGGCATCATCCGCCTCTGATAAAAGCGCATCCAGGCGAGCAATAAGTGCTACTGCAGTGTCAGAAATATCTGCGCAATCTCCAAAATTTATATATCTGCATTGTTCAGAACGCTTGCTTGCGCTATAATAAATCATAGTGATAATACACTCGGCTCTTATCAATTATTACTGTAAAACGCTTCGGAGAAAAAATTTTTGTTTGGGATTATTGTAGCACACTGTCATCACTTCGGCAGATGAACGAACTTCACGCATCAGGCGTTTTCTCGGCAACGGGCGGCAAATCGCCCTTGGCAGAGGCTATGTTCATGGTATGTTCTCATTCGCGACAGAGTGCTTCGGTAAGAGACTCATGCTAATTTGATATACGCGCTCACCTTAGAGGCATTCAAACGTGGGCCTGAGTGGGGATAGTTTCATGCTAATCTACCGCCGGACGAGCATCATGGAGTCGTCGGCGCAGACGTTGGTTAACACCGTGAACTGCGTCGGTGTGATGGGGAAAGGTATCGCCAAGGAATTCAAGGAGCGATACCCGGCGATGTTCGCTGCATACAAGCACCTTTGCGATCAGAAGAGCATTCGCCCGGGCGTGCTCTGGCTCTGGCGAGGCGCGGATCGTTGGGTGCTCAACTTTCCAACCAAAATCCATTGGAAGAACCCGTCCCAGCTCGATTGGATCGAGATGGGTCTTCGCAAGTTCGCGGATAATTATGAGTCACAGCTGATCCAAGAAATTTCATTCCCTCGGCTGGGATGCGGAAATGGAGGCTTGAATTGGGACGACGTGCGGCCAATCATGGAGCATTATCTCAGCCCACTCCCAATTCGTGTCTATATTCACGACTATAACGTGAATATTGGCGTTCCTGAACATCTAGAGGACGCCACGCGCGCACTCGCGAAAGAGTTCGATCAAGTTGACGTTTTTGAGGAGTTCGTCGCGGCAATACACCGCTTGATGGATCTGACCAAAGGTGAACTCGTTAACCTGCATTCTGGGCACCCGTTTGAGGCTTCGCTGGAAGGCGAAAACGAAATTGCTTTGGTTAAGGATGGGCATGTCAGCCGTTTCGAGGACGAAGACTTGTGGGGTATCTGGCTGGGCTTGCAGAAGGGGTTGGTTACAAGCGACCGAACGGGACGCTCTAGCCGAGAGGGGGTGTCCGACCTGCTTTCGATGATTAGCCTGCTTCCATGCGTGCGATCAGTGGAGGTTCAAAAGACGGACTCAGGGCCTGATTTGGCAATCGAGTGGCAACCGTTTCGGACCGATGCTCCGGCCCCCAAGCCGGTCACCAAACAGCTCGAGCTTCAATGGCGCTAAGTGCAGATGCGGTTGATGCGCATATCAAGGAATGGACGGAGCGGCTAAGCTCCAACACCCTCGCCTATCGTGCCAAATGGCCTCGGCATTTGTTCCATCATACTCGGCTGGAAAACGCCGTGCGTATTCTTCGTGGAGGGTCGCTGGGAGCCCGTAGCTGCCTGACAGTTGGATCATTTTTGGATGCGGCGCACACGGAAGTGATCCTTACTAATTCTCATGCGCATCGCTGGGTCCGACTTTACTTTCGTCCCCGCACGCCCACTCAGTATCACATCGAAGGAATACGCAAAGACGAAGAGTGCGCTGGCGGGGTAACCGCGCATGCGCCCATGCTTGTTATGTTTGTGTTTGACGCAAAGTCGGTGCTCTGCCGCAAAGGAACGCACGTTTCGAACATGAACATGCAGCGCTCCGAAGTGACATACGACGCTAGCGATGAACTCCTGCGCAGCGGCATTCCTTTCGCGAAGGTTTATCATGATAGCAGCCTCGGTGGAGATTACTCGATAATTCATCACCGATGCGCTGAAATATTGGCTGAGCACCCCCTTGAGTTAGACCATCTTTCTTGGATTTATTGTCGGTCTACAGCGGAGCGCGATACCCTCCTTTACAGCATGGGTAACTCTGCCGCAGCCAAATGGGTAGAAAGGGTTGTAGTTTCAGACGATCTGCGTGTATTTTTGAAAGAATTTCCGTTCACCGAAGAGGTTACCCTTCAGTCGGACGGTCTCCGTTTCCAATTTAATCCACGCCGTCGAGGCTCGGGGAACATAGCGGTCAAAATAAAAGTAACGGACGCGAAGGGAAATAAGACAATCGAGTACGAACATGGCAATGTACCCCCAATGCCCACCCCGCCATCAACGAAATATTTCATTAATCAGAAAATTAGGCCCGGCCTATATCGTGTAACGATGAATATTGATGGACATATCGCCTACGATAACATCATCCTAGTCGGCGACGATCTCTTCTGATTTGGCCGCAATACTGCAACAAAGTCGCATTGAAGGTATGCGGTGCGCCGCGCGTGCCCGGCCATTCCTGGCACGTCACCTTGATCCATGGCACGGTCGAAATCTCGCGTCACCAAAATTGCGTCACCGTGCGACTGGAGTGCACCCCTTCAATGAGACAGTCGAATTTAAGTGACAGTGGGCATGGGTTGGGGAGTTCAGTCGGATCGAGGGATGGAAAGGTCAGCTTCGAATTCGGTTGGGGGTTTGTAGGCAAGAGCGGAATGGAGCCTCTGGCGATTATAGGTTGTCTCCAGGAACGCGCCGATATTGCGCCTGGCTTCGTCGATTGAGGAATAGGTGTTTGCGTTGACCTCCTCCTTCTTCAGGGTCTTGAAGAAGCTTTCGGCTTTGGCGTTGTCGTAGGGATTGCCGGGCGCGCTCATGCTGAGACGGACAGCATGGTCATGGAGGCGCTTGGTGTAGTCGGCGCTGGCATATTGGGCGGATTCAAACGGTCGTCGCAACACCGATTGTGTTCACTCATGGCAGTAACGCGTCAAGCGCCTCTGCCGGCGTTTTCCAGCCCAGCGTCTTTCTCGGTCGGGCATTGAGGACCGCTGCCACGGCGGCAATCTCATCGGCGCTGTGGATGCTCAGGTCGGTGCCTTTCGGGAAGTACTGACGCAGCAGCCCATTGGTGTTCTCGTTGGTGCCGCGCTGCCATGGGCTTTGCGGATCGCAGAAGTAGACCTGGACACCCGCATCGATTTTGAGACGATCGTGCTGGGCCATTTCGGCTCCCTGATCCCACGTCAGCGAGCGACGCAGTTCTTCGGGCAAGGTGATGATGGTGCGCGCGATCGCATCGCGCACGGCCTCAGCTCCGTGTCCCGCGAGCGCTGGCCCGTTCTTCGTGCGAGGAGCTTCGCCGTGCCCCGCGAGGCGGGGCAGATGCAGCAGCATCGTGAAGCGCGTTGTGCGCTCGACCAGCGTGCCGATCGCCGAGCTGCCAAGACCGAGGATGAGGTCTCCCTCCCAGTGGCCAGGCACCGCTCGATCGGCTGCTTCGACGGGGCGTTGACTGATCATGATCTCGGGCGAGACAAAGCCCTTGCCTCGCCTGCGGACGCGCGCCCTTGGCACCCGCAACACGCGTCCTGTTCGCAAGCAGGCCGTCAGTTCGCGGCGCAGCACCCCCCGGCCCTGAACGAAGAGGGCCTGATAGATGGCTTCGTGGCTGATACGCATCGTCTTGTCGTCCGGGAAGTCGATCGGCAAGCGCCGGGCAATCTGCTCCGGACTCCAGGCCCTTGCCCATCGCCGATCCTTTCGCGGGCCATGCCGGCGGCCCTTCCACGGAACGGCAGGACCTGGAACGGAAACGCCGCTCGGAGCCACGACGACGCCGGCAAGTCTCTCCTCCACATAGGTGCGCAAGGTTGTGTTGAGCGCAAGCTTGGTCGGTTTGGGCCGACGGGCCGATCGATCCGCATGCCACTGGGCAGTCGTCGCCCGATACTCCAACCCGCCGCTGCGCGTGGCTGCGTTGCGCCGCAGTTCACGGGAGATTGTCGAGGCGGCTCGCCTCAGGCGGCGCCCGATCTCCTGCATGGAATGGCCCTGCACCCTAAGAAGTGCGACCTCTTCACGCTCCACCAATGACAGGTAACGACCAGGCGGCTTTGCCGAGGATCTGAACATTGCTGGTGGCATACCGCCCGCCTTTCGGAACCATCTGGTTCCTACAGGCTGCGACACTCCGGCTTCGAGAGCAGCATCTTCGCTGCTCAGCCCCGCGGCGATCGCCCGCCAGAATCGAATCTGTTCATCGCGCCCCGCCAAAGGCGGCCGTCCTGGTGAAGGTAATGGCGCTCGTCCAGACCGTGCCGATCGCCGCTTTCGGATGCTCATCGCAACCTCCAACTTCAGAGTGTTGCGACGACCGTTTGAATCCGCCTTGGACGCCTCTGTCGGAATGATGGATCAGGCTGTCGGGCGGCGGCTTGCGGTGGCGAAGGGCCATGTCGAGGGCTGCGAGAGCCAACTCGGCGCGCAAGTGCTCATCCAGCGCCCAGCCGACGACGCGGCGGGAGAAGGCGTCGAGGATGACGGCCAGATAGACGAAGGCTTCGGCCAGGCGGACATAGGTGATATCCGCCACCCAGATCTGATCGAGCCCCGTGGGGATGAGCGATCGGATCAGGTTAGGCGCGATGCGAAAGCCATGATGGCTGTCGGTGGTTCTGGGCACGAAGGCCTTGGTGCGCAGGGCGAGCAGATTGTCCTCGCGCATGAGGCGCAGCACCCGCTTGGCGTTCACCTCGATGCCCTGGCGCTTGAGCGTCGCGGTCATGGGACGGTAGCCATAGTGCTTGTGCGCGAGGGCGATGCGATGGATGGCGTCGCGCAGATCGGCGTCGGCTCTGGCCGGGGCTTTGCGCTCGAGGAAGCGATAATAGCCGGCGCGAGACACACGGCCGAGACGGCAGAGCTGGTCGATGACGGCGGCGCCTTGCAGGGTGCTGCTCCCGGTCATGGCTTGGATGACCGCGTAGAGCCGGGCACGGACGGTTCGGGCGTCTTGTCCGCGTCCAAGGCCTGCAAGGCACGTTGAAAAAAATCGAGGCCCGCCTGCTGCCGGCCAATGATGCGTTCGAGTTCGCCGATGCGGGCCTGTGCGTTGGCCAGGGCCTGCGCCTGATCGGGCGGAGACGGTTTGGCGGGCGCAGCCAGAGCGGCCGCCAGGCGCCGCGCGCGCAGACCAGGCTTGGGGCCGCGCTTGTGGCAGAGCCCGCTGGCCCCTTCCGCCCGCCACAACGCCCGCCAGCCATAGAGCACCTTGCGGCTGATGCCGAGGCCGCGAGCAACCGCCGCAAGCGTCTCGCCGGCTTCAAGCCGAGACATCGCCGCCTGCTTGAACGAAGGCGGGAAACTGCGTGTGGGAGTCCTGGGCTTGTCGGGCATTCAGCCTCCGATCGCCCATGTCACCCTAATTCATTTGTCTCACAAATGGGGTGCAGTCCACGACATCATGAAGTCTTCAATTGCATCAGCCTGCCCTGGCGTCAGAGCATCCCATTTGAGACGCCAGACGCTGCGAATGTGGTTGATGCCGTCTGGCCTCTCTTGGCTGTTATGGTCGCCAAAAGGAGCCGAAAGGATCTTTAGTTCCGGAGTGTTCCCGGTGCCAGGCGATGGACCGGGATTGGGTGCGCAGCATGCGAGGCTCATTGGCCCTATCTCCGGTAGGCGTCAAAAAAGCCGCCGGACCGGATGGCTCTACGCATTTCGTCCGCTACAGCGCCCCGCAGAGCACCCTCCATCTCGCGGGTCGTTAGCTGCGCTAGGATTTCAGGACAGCGTCGAGCTTGGCCTTTTCCTCATCCGTCAGGGGCTGAACGGCGGCCGGCAGCGTGCGTCGGCGCCGGCGCAGGGTGATCAGGATATAGGCGCCGCCAGCCACCAGGAAGGCGGCCGGAGCCGCCCACAGCGCCAGCGTGTAACGGCTGAGCCGGGGCGTCAGCAGGACGAACTCGCCGTAACGGTCGACCAGGAAATCCAGCACCTGCCTGTCGCTGTCGCCAGCCTTCAGGCGCTCGCGCACCAGCAGCCTGAGGTCGCGTGCAAGCGTAGCATCGGAATCGTCGATCGACTGGTTCTGGCAGACCATGCAGCGCAGTTCCTGGCTGAGCGTGCGGGCACGCGCCTCGAGCCGGGGATCGGCCAGCACTTCGTCCGGCAGCGCCGCACAGGCGGGCCCCGCCAGCGCCAGCATCAAGGCGACGGCCAAGGTGCCTTTCCGCATGGACGCGGCCATCACTCCGCCGCCTCGATCGCCACGGCACGCCGCGCCGCCGGCTTCGGCGCTCCGACGCGCAGACGCCGGTCCGACAGCGACAGCATGCCGCCGAACACCATGAACAGCGTGCCGATCCAGATCAGCAGGACCATCGGCTTGTAGAACAGCCGGAGTGCGATCGAACCGTCCTCGGCGGGATCGCCGGGCGAGACATAGAGCTGCGACACGCCGCGGGTCTTCAAGGCCGCTTCCGTTGTCGGCATGTTGCGGGCGGTGAACACCCGTTTGGCCGGGTTCAGCACGCCGGCCGGAACTCCGCCCTCGCCAACCTGCAGACGCGCGACGACGTCACGGTAATTCGGCCCTTCTTCAGGAAACAGGCCTTCGAAAGTCAGGTCGTAGCCGGCGATCGAGACGGTCTGGCCGGGCCTGACCTGGACGATCAGTTCCTGCCGGTAGGCGGTCTCGCCGACGATGCCGATGAGCATGACGCCGACACCGGCATGGGCGAAGGCCGTGCCCCAGGCCGAGCGCGGCAACCCCTTGGCCCGCGACCAGACGGTTGCCGCCGGGGCGCGGAACAGCTGGATCCGCTCGGCGACCTCGATCAGCGACCCCGCGATGATGTAGCAGGCAAGGCCAATGACGACCGGCGCCAGGACCGGTCCACCCGAGGTCGTGGCATAGGCGGCCAGCATGGCGGCGACGCCAAGCCCGAGAGCCCAGGTCAAGCGCTGGGCGACGCCATAGAGATCACCACGCTTCCAGGCCAGGAACGGGCCGAACACCATGACCACCAGCAGCGGCACCATCAGCGGGCCGAAGGTCCAGTTGAAGAACGGCGGACCGACCGAAATCTTGGCGCCGGTGAGCGCCTCCAGCGCCAGCGGATAGAGCGTGCCGACAAAGACCGCGGCGCAGGCGGCGGTGAGGAACAGGTTGTTCAGCACCAGCGCGCCCTCGCGCGACACCGGCGCGAAGATGCCGCCCTGTTTCAGCATGGGCGCCCGCCAGGCATAAAGCGCCAGCGAGCCGCCAATGAACACGACCAGGATGGCGAGAATGAACACCCCGCGCTCGGGGTCGACGGCAAAGGCGTGAACCGAGGTCAGCACGCCCGAGCGCACCAGGAAGGTGCCGAGCAGCGACAGCGAGAAGGTCAGGATGGCAAGCAGCACGGTCCAGACCTTCAAGGCCTCGCGCTTTTCCATGACGATCGCCGAATGCAGCAGCGCCGTGCCGGCGAGCCAAGGCATCAGCGAGGCATTCTCGACCGGATCCCAGAACCACCAGCCACCCCAGCCGAGCTCGTAATAGGCCCAGAACGAGCCCATCGAGATACCGGCGGTCAGGAACATCCAGGCGGTCAGCGCCCAGGGCCTGACCCAGCGCGCCCAGGCGGCGTCGATCTTGCCGTCGATGAGTGCTGCCACGGCAAAGGCAAACGACATGGAGAAGCCGACATAACCGACATAGAGCAGCGGCGGATGGATCGCCAGTCCCGGGTCCTGCAGCAGCGGATTGAGATCGCGGCCTTCGAAGGGCGCCGGCGAGAGCCTGGTGAACGGGTTGGAGGTCTTCAGGATGAACAGCAGGAAAGCCACGGTGATCCAGCTCTGCACCGCCAGCACATTGGCCTTCAGGCTGAGCGGCAGGTTGCGGCCAAAGGCCGCCACCAAGGCCGAAAACAGCGCCAGGATCAGCACCCAGAGCAGCATCGAGCCCTCGTGGTTCCCCCAGACACCGGAGATCCGATAGATCAGCGGCTTGGCCGAATGGCTGTTGAGGAAAACGTTCTCGACCGAAAAATCCGAGACCAGATAGGCCTGTGTCAGGACCGCGAAGGCGAGTGCGACAAAAGCGAACTGGCCGAGCGCCACCGGCCCGGCGGTGCCCATCAGCACGGCGTCGGCCTGCTTCGCCCCCCAGATCGGCACGACCGATTGGATCAGTGCCAGGGCGAGCGCGAGAACCAGGGCATAATGACCGATTTCCGGAGACATGGTCACCTCGTGCCGGTTTCACGCGCCGCGTTGCGGCCAGGTACCGGATCGCCGGGCCGCCAAAGCCCCTGCTGGCGCAGGCTGTCGGCGACCTCCTTCGGCATGTAGTTTTCATCGTGGCGGGCCAGCACGCTGTCGGCGCGGAACTGCCGGTCGGGCGCGACCAGGCCCTCGACGACCACGCCCTGACCCTCGCGGAACAGGTCGGGCAGCACGCCGGTATAGGCGACGGGCACCGAATTCCGACCGTCGGTGACGCTGAAGCGCACCTGCATGTGCTCGCCGCGCTGCACCGAACCGGTCTCGACCAGGCCGCCGAGCCGGATGCGCTGGCCCGGCTGGATCGCCCGCTCGACCACGTCGGTCGGCGAATTGAACAGGGTGATCGACCCGGACAGCGCGTAGAGCACCAGGCTGGCGGCGATGCCCAGCACGCCGAGCGCGAGGCCGATCAGGGTCAGACGGCGCTGCTTGCGGGTCATGTCGATCAGCCTCCGAGGCCCAGTTCGCGGACCAGCGCATCGAGGCGCGTGAGTTTCTCGGCCTCGGCCAGGAAATGGCGGCGGGCGTCGGACGCCGCCTGGCGCGCCTTGGGCGTGTCGCCCAGCACGGCATAGGAGCGGACGAGCCTGAGCCAGCCATCGAAATCGCTGCCGTCGGCGGCGAGCCGCGCGGCCAGCCCGTCGACCATGCCGCGGATATCCGAGGCGGTCGGGGTGGCTGGCGCCGGTGGCGGCGTGCCGCCAAGCCGGACGATCTCGCCCTGGATCGTGCCGAGCCAGGGCGCGCCGGGCGGCGCCGCTTCGGCGAGCCGGGTCCAGACCGCGCGCGCGTCGTCGGGCTTGCCGTCCTGCTCGGCGGCGAGCCCGGCGAAATAGCTGGCCTTCGGATGGTTCGGTTCGAGCGCCATGGCGCGCTGAAAGCCGGCCTTGGCCTCGGCCGTCACCTGCCCCTGTGCCGCGAGCACCCGGGCCTCGGCGAGGTCGGCCTCGCGATCGGCGGTCGCGCCCAGAAGGCGCAGCGCATTGGCCCGCGCCTTGATCGCATCGGCGCCGCGCCCGAGCCGGACATAGATGGGCGCGAGGATCTCCCAGCCGCGGCCATCCTCGGGATTGGCGGCCAGATGCGCCTCGACGCGGCCGATCAGCGTCGCGAGGTCGCGCTCGGCCGGGGTCTGCCGATCTCGCCCGGCGAGCGGCTGGCCCGGATAATCCGGCTGGCCGCGCGAGCCATAGATACCGGCGGCGACCAGCGGCACGACGACGATCGCGGCAATCGCCGTGATCCGCCGGCGCCTGAGCGAGGAATCCGGCGCCGGACGAGCCTGGTCGGCGGCGGCGATCAGCCGGCGCGACACTTCGATGCGGGCGGCTTCGGCCTCGAGCTCGCCGATCAAGCCCGCCTGGCGATCACGGCCGATCTCGGCCAATTGATCCTTGTAGACGGCCAGATCCGAGCCGGAAGCCCGGGTCGCTGCCTCGCGCGAGCGCGCGAGCGGCACCAGCACCGCGAAAATCGCGGCGGCCGTCATGATCGCAAAAATCAACCAGACCGTCATGGACCCATCCATGCCGCAGACTTAAAGGCTGGCCGCGCCTTCCGCCACCGGACGATGCGTCGCGGGCCGGCCTGGGCAATAGACCAGCCGGGCATCGGCGACAATGACGGCGATCAAATGGCAATCATGACGAATGCGCGACGGCCGTCCGGCCGCGAAGGCGATGAAGCTCTGAATGCGGCCAAAACTCCGGGCGTCGTCAACTCAAGTCCTCTTGAGTTCGGGCCTTGGCGGGCTCAGCGCCCGGCATTCCTGGCGCTCTGGATCGCGACCTCGGCGGCCTTTTGCAGGAGCTGGGCATAGCT
This sequence comes from Phreatobacter stygius, assembly GCF_005144885.1. NCBI lineage: Bacteria > Pseudomonadati > Pseudomonadota > Alphaproteobacteria > Hyphomicrobiales > Phreatobacteraceae > Phreatobacter > Phreatobacter stygius. Next base: position 4,537,154 of record NZ_CP039690.1, on the reverse strand, counting down.
CGCACCGAAGATCCGCGCCGAAAACCGGATGCCGGCCTCGATCTGGCTGATCTTCAGCGCCCGGTCGGTCTCGGGCGCGCTGCGGATCGATTCCAGGAGCTGGGTCAGCCGCGGATCGAGATAGCCCTGGATCTCGGTGAACACCCGCACGGTGATCTCGTTCAGCGCGATTTCGGAGGCCGAATTGCGGCAGACGGTGAGCAGGTCGAGCCGTGTCTCGATCTCGCCGACCACATCTTCGGTGACCTGCTCGACATGCATGTCGTCGCGATGCCGGCCGCGCAGGTGCCGGCGGATCTGTCCCGGCACGCCCTCGATCTCGGCCGACAGCAGGCGCGCCAGAGTACCGCGGAGCTTGGCCATCCGACGCTGCCACGGGCCGTCGCCCGACAGGTTCATGTCGGTGCGCAGCGCGCGGGCGGCGTCGTGGAAATCCTTGACCAGGCCGCCGACATTCTGCGGCCGGTTGGCCTTGAGCGCGGCCGCCGTGCCGAGCACCGCCAGTTCGGCATCGGCCAGCACCAGTTCGACGGCGTGGCGATAAGGATTGGCGGCGATCTTGGTCGGGTCGTCGCTTTCGGCGGCCGCCACCGCCAGACGCACCAATTGATGGCGATGGGCGAGCCGCGACTGCACCAATGCCAGCGCAAAGGGCAAGAGCGAGGGCCGCTTGACGGCGATCGGATCGAGCAGCGCGCGGGCGTTGTCGAGCCCGTCGTCGGCGAGGTTCTTGATCAGCGGCGGCAGTTTGGCCGGCAAATAGGCGAGCGCGCCGATATCGGGCAGAATCCGGACAATATCGGTGGCGTCGTCGAGCACCCGTTCGTCGCCGAGATGGGCGGCCAGGCGCTTGCGTGTCGGCTCGCCGGCCTCGGTCGAGGACAGCTTGGCCTCGATCGCCGGGATCATGATCGAGAGAAATTTGGCGCAGTGATAGTTGACCGCCTCGGTGTCGTTGGCGGCGCTCGCCGCCGCCACCGCCGCCTCGAACACCCTGGTCTCGGCCGGTTTCAGGTCGCGCTCGACCCAGGTCCAGATCGCGGCGACCGAGGCGCGCATGATCCGCGCCCTGGTCTTGGCTTCCAGGCGGTCGTCGATGAGGAAGGGTTCGAGCGGCCGGAACAGCAGGCGGGCGGCCTGATCGGACCGCGGCGCCGGCTCGACGCGCAGCGGCGGTTCGGTGCCGGGTTCGAATTCGGGCGTGTCGCGCATGCTCGAGCGCAAGGCCGCCAGCACCATTTCGCCGCCCGGCAGGTCTTCGCCGCGCAATCGCGCCCGCTCGAATTCGTTGGCAAGCAGCGCCTTGGCGGCTGACGGCAGGCCGTCCAGATAGGCGCGCAGGCGCTCGCCCGGGGAGGCCGGCGCCACTTCTTGATCCGCCACTGTCGCAAGCTCAGCCATTCTGCCGCGACGCTACGCCCAGTGCGGTTAAGAATCGGTTGGCCGTCCATACGGCCAACCGAATCGGCGTCGGTGTCAGGACACCGGCGACCAGCTGCCGTCGGGATTGCGGCAGGCTGTGCCGACCGCCGTCTGCGGCGCGCCGTTGATATAGATCGTGTTGGTATATTCGCGGCACAGGCCGCCGGCGCGCCGATAGGTCGGGCCCGGCTCGACATAACCATAGGCCTTTTCGCCACGCCATTCCGACCGGCGGCCTTCCCAGATGGCGACACGCTCGGCCTCATAGGCGCGCTGGCGGTCCTGGGCATCGAGATCGCGGCCGATGGCATTGCCGATCAGGCCGCCAATGGCCGCACCGGCAAGGCCGGCGCCGACGCGGCCGGCGACGCCGCCGCCGAATTGCGAACCGATCAGGCCGCCGGCGACCGCACCGATGGCGGTGCCGGACTGTTCGCGGGTTTCGCAACCGGCGACGGTGAGACCGATCAGGGCGGTGGCGACGACAAGGCGGAGGCGCATGAACAATCCCGTTGGCTTGAACCGCGCCGGGTTCGACCCGGCGCCTGAATGACCGGCGCCAATGTCCAGCGGAATGAGGCAAAAAGGCGGCGTCTGGGCTGGATGATCGGCCCGTTCACACCGTCGGCAGCCGCAGGCTCGCGCGCAGCCCGCCGAGCGGCGAGGCATCCAGCAAGAGCTTGCCGCCATAGAGCCCGGCGAGCTCGGACGCGATCGACAGGCCGAGGCCGCTGCCGGGCTTGGTTTCGTCCAGCCGCTTGCCACGCTGGCCGACGGCTTCGCGCTCTTCGGCCGACAGGCCGGGACCATCATCGTCGATGGCAATGGTGAAAAAGGCCCGATCGGCCGAGGTTGCCGCGGATTCCGGCCGGACCGTCACCAGGACGCGCTGATTGGCCCATTTGCAGGCGTTGTCGACGAGGTTGCCGACCATTTCCTCGAGGTCGTGGCGCTCGCCGCGGAAGGTCACGCCAACAGGCACATCGGCGGCAACCCCAAGGCCACGGTCGCGGTGGATCTTTTCCATGGTGCGGGCGAGCCCGCCGACCACTTCCGCGACCGGCACCACGGTGGTGGCAACCTGCACCCTGGCGGCGACGCGGGCGCGGTCCAGGTGGTGGTTGACCTGGTCGCGCATGATGCCGACCTGTTCGGCGACTTTCACGGCCAGGGCGTCATCACGGCCGGCGGCCTCGTTCTGAATCACCGAGATCGGCGTCTTCAGGGCATGGGCGAGATTGCCGACATGGGTGCGGGAGCGCTCGACGATCTCCCTGTTGGTGTCGATCAAGGCATTCACCTCGCGCGCCAGTGGCGCGATCTCGACCGGGAAAGTCCCTTCCAGGTGATCCTTTTCACCGGTCCGGATGGCGGTCAGCCCGCCGACCAGCCGGTTCAGCGGGGTCAGGCCGACCCTGACCTGCAGCAGCGCCGCCACCACCATGCCGATGCCGAGCAGCACCAGGGTGGCGATGAGCGTCAGGTTGAACTGGCTGACCGCGCCCGAGATCTCGTCGGCATCGCCGGCCACCATGACGACGAATTCGCCATCCTCGCCAAGTTCGATGGTCCGCTCGACCGCCCGGAGGCGCTGATTGACCGGCCCCTCGACATAACCTTCGCGGGACCGCGTCGGCCCCTCCGGCACGATGCCGGGTCCAAGGCCGGCGAGCCGCCCTTCGAACAGCGAACGCGACGCGCGCGTGTCGCTGCGCCCGGCATCGACTCGGATGATCTGCCAGTACCAGCCCGACTGCGGCAGTTCGAACAGCGGCTCGCCGAGATTGGCGCCGATCTGGATCTGCGGATCGTCGACGGCCCCGGCAATGTCGGCGATGAGCAGTTTGACATAGACACCGAGGCGCCGGTCGAAGCCGCGCTCGACGGCGTCGCGATTGACCTGCGCCAGCACGACGCCGGTGATGGTCAGCAGCACCACAGCAAAGGTCAGGGCCAGAACGAACAGGCGCCGCGCGAGCGACGGGGCGCGGATTCCAGTCACCGTTACGCCGCCTGTGGCGGCTGCAGGATATAGCCCAAGCCGCGCACCGTCTGGATCACATCGACGCCGAGCTTCTTGCGCAGGCGACCGATGAACACCTCGATCGTATTGGAATCGCGGTCGAAATCCTGGTCGTAGATATGTTCGACCAGCTCGGTGCGCGACACCACCTTGCCCTGCTGATGCATGAGATAGGCGAGCAGGCGGTATTCGTGCGAGGTCAGCTTCACCGGATTGCCGTCGACGGTGACGCGGCCGGCGCGCGCGTCGAGCCGGACCGGCCCGCAATTGAACTCGTTGGTGGCCTGGCCGGCGACCCGCCGGAGCAGGGCCCGGAGCCTGGCCAGCACCTCCTCCATGTGGAAAGGCTTGGCGACATAATCGTCCGCGCCGGCGTCGAAACCCTGGACCTTGTCGGACCAGCGGTCGCGCGCGGTGAGGATCAGGACGGGCATGGTGCGCCCCGAGCGGCGCCATTGCTCGAGCACCGAGATGCCGTCCATCTTGGGCAGGCCGATATCGAGCACGACCGCATCATAGGGCTCGGAATCGCCGAGGTAATACCCCTCCTCGCCGTCGAAGGCGCGATCGACGACATAACCCGCATCGGTCAGGGCGGTGAAAATCTGCCGGTTGAGATCCGGATCGTCCTCGACGACGAGCAGCCGCACGCTTGGTTTCCTTGTCTTGGCTCGCGCGCTTGTTAAAGGGCGCCGCGGTTCATGCGCCCGTCAGCGGACCTGGACGAGTTGCCCGGTCGCCGCGTCGAAGCGCGCGCGCATGACCTTGCCATGCCGGTTGACGACTGTCAGCAGGTAGACGAGCTGGCCGGTCGAAACGCGGCAGAGCCGGGCATTGACCACGTCGCCGCGATGCTCCGGACGCAGGTTGCGGGTTGCCTGCTCAAGCGGCACGGCCTGGTTGCCGGCGATCGCGGCGCGCTGTTCGGAAGGCGTCAGACAGCCCTGGGCCATGGCGGAAGCGGGCGCCAGCGCGAGCACGAACATGACGGCACAGGTCTTGAGCAGGGTCATGTCTGGAACGGACCATGGCGAGGAAGCCGGCAAGGTAGTCACGCGGCCTGAACGGTCGATGAATAACAATGCGGGAGCGGCTTTGCGCAGCGCCGCCCGGGACCGCGATGCCCGGGACATCGTTCGATCGCCATGCATCGTCCGGCCATTGCCTTCCCGGCCGGCCGAGCCGAGTGTAGCCTGACCTGCACGCCGCGTCGGCCTGCGGTCGACGACATGTCGAAGCGACGATGTCGCCGGCTGGTCATCATCGGGCCTCACACGGATGGCTCAACGATTGCGGCGCCCGATCGCATCTGGAGTGAAGACATGAGCCATGTGCCCAACGACCTTGCTGCGGAATTCCCGGATGCCGGCCCGGCGATTGCCAAGCTGAAGGCATCGAACCCGCATTTCGCCAAAGTGATCGAGAGCTATCACTCGGTGAACAAGGAGATCCACCGGATCGAGGCCGATCTCGAGCCGACATCGGACGAGACGCTGGAGGATTTCAAGAAGCAGCGGCTGGCCTTCCTGGATGAGATCGCCGCCATGATCGCCCAAGCCGGGACCTGAGCGGACCGCCGCCGACGGCAAGACCGGGACAACCGCTCGTGGCGAGGTCGGCCCGGCGTCAAATACCCTAGGTGTTTGATCCCGGGCTTTGATGGTGCAATCTCGATGCAGGAATCGAGGGACGCGCTATGGGCCAGGTTCTCCACGGGAGCGCCACGACGACTGAGGCGGTCCGTCGAGCGATACAACATAGTCAAGAGAGCCTGAGGGCTCTGTCTAAGCGCTACGGGATTAACCAGAAGACGGTCGCGAAGTGGAAGAAGCGGACCTCGGTGACCGATGTGCCGACCGGGCCGAAGAACCCGACTTCGACAGTGCTGACGATTGAGGAAGAGGCCGTGATCGTCGCCTTCCGGAAGCATACTTTGCTGCCGCTCGACGACTGCCTCTATGCGCTACAGCCGACGATCCCGACGCTGACGCGGTCATCCCTGCACCGCTGCCTGCAGCGTCACGGGATCAGCCGCCTGCCCGAGGTCGAAGGCGAGAAGCCGGCGAAGACGAAGTTCAAATCCTATCCGATCGGCTTCTTCCACATCGATATCGCCGAGGTGCAGACCGCTGAGGGCAAGCTGTACCTCTATGTCGCCATCGATCGCACGAGCAAATTCGCCGTCGTACAGATCGTCAGGAAGACGGGGCGGACCTCCGCGTCAGCCTTCCTCTCGGCCTTGATCGAGGCCGTCCCCTACAAGATCCATACCGTTCTCACCGACAACGGCATCCAGTTCACCTTCCCGCCACGGTATGCCGATGGTCCGACGGCGCGCTACGTGACGCACATGTTCGGCATGCGCTGCCAGGAGAACGGCATCGAGCACCGCCTCACCAAGGTGAAGCACCCTTGGACTAACGGCCAGGTCGAGCGCATGAACCGCACCATCAAAGAAGCCACCGTCAAGCGTTACCACTACGACAGCCACCGGCAGTTCGAAGCGCATCTCGCCGACTTCGTCAGCGCCTACAATTTCGGGCGGAGGCTGAAGACCCTCAAGGGCCTCACACCCTACGAATTCATCTGCAAACTCTGGACAACAGAGCCTCAACGATTCAGGCTCGATCCACTCCATCAAATGCCGGGACTAAACACCTAGGCGGCCGTGCCCGGCTTGGCGCGCGGCGCCCAGCGGTCGCCGGCGACCACCGACAGGACCGGTCCGCCATTGGCGGCCTCCGGCGAAATCGTTCCGGCCAGGCGAACCAGGAAAGGCAGTGTCCAGCCCGGCAGCCTTGATCCGGCATGGGCGCCCGACCGGCCGAAGACGATGGTGGTCGAGGCGGTCACGACACGACCTCCAGGCAGCCGGTGCAGGTTGCGGCGGCGATCACATTGACGACATCGCACGGTGCGGACGCGGCGATGGCTCCCGCCCTGCCCGCCGGCGATTCGACCCGGGCGGCGGAACTTGCGGATGACGGCTTGGTCTCGACGAAGGTCATGAGAATCTCGCGGGTTTGTGATGGGTCGCCGCCAGGAGATGTTTGGTTCATCCCCAGATACGGTTGGATGGCGGCAATCGGATTGACAGGTCCTGATAGTTCCGGGCCTCATCGGTGCGACTTTGAGGAGACAGCGTGCGGATATTGGTTCTTGCCCTGGCATTGATGCCTGCCGGTCCGGCCTTGGCTGTGATCGGCGGCACACCCCTGTCGGCTTCCGATCCACTGAACAGCCAGACCGTGATGATCTCGGGCGGCCAGGGCTTCTGCTCCGGCGCCGTCATTGGCGAGCGCCTGGTGCTGACCGCCGCCCATTGCATCGAGGGCAGCCCCAGGCTTGCCGTGCTGGTGTTCGGTCCGAACCGCCAGCCGATCCTCAACGAGATCACCGGGCGTTCGATCCACCCCGCCTATAGGCGTGTCGACTGGCAGAACCGGCGCACCGCGGTGGATCTGGCGGTGGTGCGCACCGCCCAGCCGATCGGCCAGGGCAGACGTGCCGCGAGCCTCAGTTCAGCGCCGCTGCCGGCGGCCGGAGCGTCGATCCGCCTGGTCGGCTATGGCCCGCTTGCCGAGGGCGACGGCGCCAGCGCCGGTGTCCTGCGCCAGGCGGCGCTGACCGTGACCGGGCGGCCGTCGAGCTACCAGGTCCGCCTCGCCGGGCCGGCGGGGGCAAGGCTCGGCGCCTGCACCGGCGATTCCGGCGGGCCGGTGTTTTCGACCGAAGGCGGACAGCCGGTGGTGGCCGGCGTGGTCAGCTGGACCACCGGCCAGGGCGCCGCCCGCTGTGGCAATCTGACGGGGACGGTCCCTGTCGCACCTCACCGCCGCTGGATCGAAGAGACGATCCAGGGCCTTGGAGCGCAACGATGAGACATCTGACAGCTTCCATGAGCCTCGCGGGCGCCCTGGCCGGCGCCGCACTCATGATCGGCACGCCGGCTCACGCCATTATCGGCGGCAATTCGGTGCCAGCCTCGGATCCGCTGGCCCGGTCCTCGGTGCTTGTGGTGACCGGCGATGCCAATGGCTGCACCGGCACGCTGATCGGTCGCCGCAGCGTGCTGACCGCGGCGCATTGCGTGCAAGGCGCCCGCATCGCTGTTGTCGCCTTCATCCGCGCCGGCCGGATCGTGGCGCTGACGCCGGTGCTGACCGCATCCGGGCATCCCGGCGTGCGCGGCCCGCGCGGCAACAACGCGCCGATCGACGTCGCGGTGCTGACCATGCGCGACCTGCCGCCGGCCGGTTTCGGCCCGGCCCGCGTCGGCGGACGCGAACCGCCGCCGGGCTCGCGTGTCACCATTGCCGGTTTCGGCCGCCAGCGGCTCGAGAGCATGCGCAGCGCCGGCGAATTGCGGCGGGTCGACCTGCCGGTGATCCAGCGGTCGCCGTCCGGCTATACCGCCCTCGGCGTGCCCGGCTTGTTCGAAACCGGCCGCGCGCCATCGGCCTGCCAGGGCGATTCGGGTGGGCCGGCGCTCTCCGGCGGCAGCGTCGTCGGTGTGGTCAGCCTGGTTTCGGGCCCGACCGAGACGCGCGGCTGCGGCTTCCTGACGATCGCCATGCCCGTGGTTTCGATTGCGCCGTGGATTCGTGGCGCCGTCGCGACCGGTGAAAGCCGGGCACCAGCCAATCCGCGCGTCGCGACCTTGCCGCCGCCGCGGGCACCGGAACGGGAAGGCTTGCCGCCTTGGGCGCGAATCGACCGGCAATAAGGCGAGCTTGCCCGGGCCTGCCGATCCAAGGTGAGGAAATGAGGGGCGCACGGACTGGCCCGGCAGCCACAAATCCCGAGCCTGGATAAATCGTATCGGAGCCCGACCGGCATCGCAAGGATTATATTCCTCGATCCGGTGGCGGCGCGATCAATGTCCCCAGGCCGTCCACAGCATGGCGAGGCCGGACACCAGCATCAGCCCGTCCAGCATGACGCGGAAATGCGCGGCATCCATGCTGAGGACGAAACGTTTGGCGACGAAGGCGCCGGCCATCAGCGACGAACCGGTGATCAGGCCCTTGAGGACGATCTCGACCGGCAGCGCGCCGAACTGGCGAAACGACAGCACCTTGGCGGCATAAATGGCGAGCGAACCGGCCGATTCGGTGCCGAGGAACGCGCCGCCGACAAGCCCGTAGGACACGAAGACCGGCACCGAGATGGGTCCGGTGGCGATCACGATGCCGGTCAGATAGCCAATGACCGCGCCAGCCAGCCCGAGATGCCAGAGCGTGAAGCGGAACTGGCGCGCGGCGAACCAGCGGCGCAGCGGGATCATGGCGATCAAAAACAGGCCGATCGCGATGTCGGCGGCGCGCGGGGGAATGGCGATCAGCGTGCGCGCGCCGAGTGCTGCGGCCGGCGCGCCGGTGACGGCGTAGGCGGCAAAGGCGCGCCAGTCGACCTCGCGCCACCAGGCCAGGATACGCGAGACATTGGCGAGGATGGAAGCGACCGCCATGATCGGCACCGCTTCCTGCGGCCCGAAACAATAGGCCAGGACCGGCGCCAGCATGATGGTCGAACCAGTGCCGATGATACCGCTGATGGTGCCGGCGACGAGGCCCACGGCGAGAACGACAATGAATTCCATTGGCCGGTCCTTGCGAGCGGACGGTTGTGCGATTGGCCGGCAGAGTCGGTCAAGCGGTCCGGGCGACGGCGCCCCCCTGCCCCAGCGGCATGGCTTCGGCGGTGATTCGGACCAGCCGGCCCGGCCGCCGCGGGCAACGCGGTGCGGGTTCGGATGCCACGCCCGGACGCTCGTCACGGCCTCGCACAGCCGCCGCCCTTGGAATTGGCACCCTGCAACACCATATTGACACTCGATCGGCCTGCTCTCGATTCGGAGGCGGCTGGCGATCCAGGCGCTCCTGAAGACGGGCGGAAGCCCCACCCATCACGATTGGCGACCATACCGTCCGGCATCCCGTCGCTGCCGCGGCGCTGTTGACGTCGACGAGGCTGGGGCGCGATTCAGAAGGAAAACGCAGTGACAGACGAATCGACGAAGACCTTGGCCGCAGCCCAAACTCGCAAGGAGCGGGCCGAGAAGCAGGCCGAGGATGCTATGAAGGCGCGGGCCGAGGCGGCAAGCCAGGCCCAGCATGTCCAGGACCGCACGGCCAAGCTGCGAGCTCTCCGGCTCGCCAAAGAACAGGCCGACGCGATCGCCGCGACCAAGGCTGCCAAGAAAGCCAAGGCTTAAGCCAAAGGTTAGAGCCAAGGCTTGGGGCCAAGGCTTAAAGCCGAGGCTTGAGGCCGCAGCGGCTCGCTGCCATCCTGGTCAGGCGCCGTGATTGAAGGAGAACATGATGGCCAATCCGCCGTTCAGGACGCGGGGTACCAACAGCACGCGCGATGCCGCCGAGGCGGCGTTCAAGTCGGCGACCACCAAGCCCGTGGCGCCGGTGGCGGCCGCACCGAAGCCAACCGCGCCGGTCATCCCCAACGCCAAGGAACTGGTCACGCTGCGTATCGACCGGGACGTCCTCGAGCACTTCCAGGCCGATGGTCCGGGCTGGCAGGACAGGATCAACGCGACGCTCAGGACAGCCGTCATGGATGGCGATGGCGCGGCGCTGGCGACCGACCAGTTGAGCGCCGAGAATGACGGCTGAACGGCTCAGTCGAACCGGCCCAAAGGCCGGAAATCCTGGCCGCTCCGGGCCCGAAAGGCCGGCCGCCATAGCCGCCTGAAAAGATTGTCCTTGAATTTCAAGCCCGCAGCCGTTACATAGGGCCATCGAGTTTCGGTTGAACGACTTCGCGCCGCGCTGCCATTTCGGCGTTTTGCTAACGATATCTCCCTCCAAAACATCGACAAAATCGCGCAGGACTATCTGCGCTCGCTAACGCCTTTGCTATGGAGACTATCGATGGCGACCGGAACGGTTAAGTGGTTCAATTCGCAAAAGGGCTTCGGTTTCATCCAGCCCGACGCCGGCGGCCCGGATGTGTTCGTTCACATCAGCGCAGTTGAGCGTGCCGGTCTTTACGGCCTCAATGAAGGTCAGAAGATCACCTATGAAGTCGTTGCGGATCGCCGCAGCGGCAAGTCCTCGGCGGACAATCTGAAGGCCGAAGGCTGATCACAGCATGCCTCGCTTGAGCCGACCGACCATGTATGTACCGGCGGTTGGCATAAGCAAGATCATGGCCTGAGTTCCTGGTCACTTCGGTGACCGGTTAGGACGCTCGGGCCGCAACAGCGGAGTCGCGCCTTCAGATTGATGGCTGTGGCTCCGCTGTTTCGCATTCGTCGAGGCCTATTGAGCCCATCGCATGCAAACTATGTGAGGTGAGCCCGATGGCACTTCGGCCCAGTCTTTTCATTTTCCAATCCGGCACGTCCGAAAAGCTCGGCGCGTTCACTCTCGACAAGACCGGCAGCCAGTTGCCGGAAAAGTTCGCGCCCTGGACACGCACCGGCGTGGTTCTGCCCGATCGAAGCCCGCCTCACGGGTTGAAGCGCGCGGCGATCGAAGCCGGTGTCGCGGAATTTGGATTTCAGCTTTGGCGCCGGAAGGCGACGACCTGATCTTTTGATCGGGGTCACAACAGGAGGAGATTTCATTGCAGGTTTTGGTCCGCGACAACAATGTCGACCAGGCTCTCAAGGTCCTCAAGAAGAAGATGCAGCGCGAAGGCATCTTCCGTGAAATGAAGCAGCGCTCGGCTTACGAGAAGCCTTCGGAGCGCAAGACGCGCGAGAAGGCCGAGGCCGTGCGCCGGGCCCGCAAGCTCGCACGCAAGCAGGCTATCCGCGAAGGTCTGATCGCCGCGCCGAAGCCGAAGCCGCGCCCGACCGGCCGCCCGCGTGCCGGCCAGCTGCCGAGCTCCAGCCCGACCGCGTCCGCTCAGGCCGCCGGTGGCGAGCCGAACAAGAGCTGAGCGCCAGCGCGCCGGACCTCAATTTCAGGACGACCAGCCAGGGTTCTCACCGAACCCTGGTTTTTTATTGCGCTGTCGCCAATGAGCCGGCGCGCTGACCGACGGTCTCCGTCGGCTCGCCCTTCAGGCGCTTGCCGATCTCGACAATGGCCTGGATCGCCGGCATCAGTTCCTCGCCGAGATCGGTCAGCGAATATTCCGCCGAGGGCGGCGAGCTTGCCACCAGCCGACGCCGCAGCACCCGCTTCTGCTCGAGGTCTTTCAGACGCGCGCTCAGCATCTTGGCGGAGATCTGCGGAATATCGACACGCAACTCGCCGAAGCGGCGCGGCCCGGCGCTCAGATGCCAGATCACGTTGGGCGTCCAGGCGCCGCCGAGCAGCGCCATGCATTCGCCCAGCGCACAGGTCGGCGGTGGCTTGGGCGCACGGTTCTTGCGCTGTTTCAGGGCCATCTGGTTCTGCTCCCAAGTTACCGCCAAGAAACCGGAAAATTCAGTAACCTAATGTTATCAGATATACAAATGTTATCGGCCCTGCTTACCTCCGCTCCATCGTGATCGAAGCCGCCTTGGCGGCTTTTCGGGAGATGGACGGATGGCAAGGGTCGCAGTCGTTTTTCACAGTGGCTATGGCCACACGAAGGTGCAGGCGGAAGCCGTCCACAGAGGTGCCGCGGCGGTCGCCGGCACCGATGCGGCGCTGATCGACGTCGTCGATTACGAGCGGAACTGGGACCTGCTGGACCGCGCCGACGCAGTGATTTTCGGAGCGCCGACCTACATGGCCGGCGCCTCGGCGCCGTTCAAGGCCTTCCTGGACGCCACCGCCTCGCGCTGGGCAGAGCAGCGCTGGAAGGACAAACTGGCGGCCGGTTTCACCAATTCGGCCGGCCATAGCGGCGACAAGCTCAGCACGCTCCAGCAGTTCAATCTGTTCGCCATGCAGCACGGCATGATCTGGGTCGGCCTCGGCCTGTTGCCCGGCCATCATACCAGCACCGGCACGGCGGAAGACCTCAACAGGCTGGCCGGCTTTCTCGGCGCCATGGCGCAGTCCAACGCCGACCAGGCCGCCGACGTGGCGCCGCCGCCAGCCGATCGCCGCACCGCCGAGCATCTCGGCCGGCGGGTCGCCGAAGCCGCCGCGCGCTGGCGGCAGGCGTGAGACCCAAGGAGACGTCCAAGATGGACCACCGCTACGATGAGATCGTCCATGCGATGCAACTCTATTTCGACGGGCTGTATCACAGCGATACGACAAGGCTCGCCAAGGTCTTTCACGACCAGGCGCGTTATGTCTGCGCGACTGGGGGAGAGTTCACCCATTTCGGCATGGCCGACTATTGGCCGATCGTCGATCGCCGCCCCTCACCGGCGAGCCGCAACGAAAGACGGTCCGACCGGATCGTCTCGATCGAATTCGCCGGACCGGTTACCGCCTTCGTGCGGGCGGAATGCGCCATCGGCCCGAAGCTCTTCACCGACCTCTTGACCTTCATCCATCGCGACGGGCGATGGCAGATCATCGCCAAGGTCTTCCACTTCGACCTGCGACCGCAGGTCGAGGCCGACGCGCCCCGGGGAGATCCACCATGCCCTATGTGAACATCAAGATCACCCGCGAGGGTGCGACGGCCGAACAGAAGGCCGCGCTCATCGCGGGCGTGACCACGCTTCTCGCCCGCGTGCTGGACAAGAGCCCCGCCACGACCTTTGTGGTCATCGACGAGGTTCTCATGGAAGATTGGGGCATCGGCGGCTTGCCGGTGGACGAATTCCGGCGCCGCAAGGCCGCCGGGCCGCCGCCGGCCGAAGAGGAGAGCCCATGGCAATCGTCACGCCTCTGACCGAAAAATTCGGTCTCGCCGTCCCCTTGCTGCTGGCGCCGATGGCCGGGGTCAGCGGCGGCGCGCTCGCCGCGGCGGTCACCAATGCCGGCGGGCTCGGCTTCATTGGCGGCGGCTATTGCGACCGGGATTGGCTCAAGCGCGAGATGGAGGCTGCCGGCAATACGCCTGTTGGTATCGGCTTCATCACCTGGGCGCTGGAGAAAGACCCGACCCTGTTGGCCGCGGTGCTGACCCGCCGCCCGCCGGCCATTTTCCTGTCCTTCGGCTCGATCGGCGGCTTCGCCGGCAGGATCAAGGCCGCCGGCATCGCGCTGGTGGTCCAGATCCAGAGCGTCGCCGAAGCCCGCCTGGCGGCCGCCGAGGGCGCCGATGTGATCGTAGCGCAGGGCACCGAGGCCGGCGGCCATGGCGGCAGCCGGGCGACCTTGCCGCTGGTGCCCGCGGTGGTCGATGCGGTCGGCGCCATTCCGGTGGTGGCGGCCGGTGGCATCGGCGACGGACGGGGGCTCGCAGCGGCGCTGATGCTCGGCGCCTCGGGCGCGCTCTGCGGCACGGCTTTTTTCGCCAGCCGCGAATCGCTTGCCCACGCCAATGCCAAGCAGGCGGCGGTGGCAGGCTCGGGCGACGAGACGATCCGTGGCTCGCTGTTCGACCTTGCGCGGGGCATCGACTGGCCCGAACCTTGGACCATGCGGACGCTCGCCAACGGCTTCAGCCGGCAATGGCAGGCCGATCTCGCCGGCCTTCGCACCAATCTCGGGCCCGAGCAGGCCCGTTACGGGCAGGCGCGCGACCAGGGCAATGTCGATGTCGCGGCCGTCATCGTCGGCGAGGGCGTCGACATGGTGCGCGCAGTCGAGCCGGCCGAGGCGATCGTCCGGCGGATAGGCGCCGATGCCGAACGCCTGCTGGACCGGGCGGCCAGCCATCTGAGTCGCTGAACCGCACCGCAGGTGCATACATCGCGCGTCCTCTGCCCAAGAGCTCGCCACGGCACCCCGCCCTTGCCCAAGAGCCGGGCATTGCGCGCGCCACAATCAAGGAAATTCCGTCGAAATCGCTGGCCCGGTCTTTGCTGCAGCGCATCCAGGAGGGGATGTCATGCGCAAGGTCGAAATCCCAGCCGATCCCGATGCGGTGACGATCGACTGGGATCGCACAGCGGTCATCGTGATCGACATGCAGCGCGACTTCCTGGAGCCGGGCGGCTTCGGCGAGGCGCTGGGCAATGACGTGTCGAAGCTTGCGCGCGCCGTCGCGCCGATTCAGCGCCTGTTGAGGATCGCGCGCGCCAATGCCATCCCGATCATCCACACCCGCGAGGGCCACCGGCCGGACCTTGCCGATGCGCCGGCCCTGAAGGTCGAGCGCGGCGATCCACGATTCCGGATCGGCGCAGCCGGGCCGATGGGACGCATTCTGGTGCGTGGCGAACCCGGCCACGACATCGTGCCGGAGCTTGCACCGGCGCGTGGCGAACCAATCATCGACAAGCCCGGCAAGGGCGCCTTCTACGAGACCGATCTCGAACTGATCCTGCGCAACCGCGCGATCGAGACCCTGGTTGTCTGCGGCGTCACCACCGAGGTCTGCGTCCACACGACAGTGCGCGAAGCCAATGACCGGGGCTTCCGCTGCCTGGTGCCGGGCGATGCCTGCGCCTCCTATTTCGACGAGTTTCACGTCGTCGGCCTCAGGATGATTGCCGCCCAGGGCGGCATTTTCGGCTTTGTCACGACGACGGCAGCCCTGGCGGCGAGCCTTGCCGCGAGCCTTGCCGACCCGGCCTGACCAAATCCCCTCCCCAGCGAACAGGAGATGCGCATGGCCATGACCGATATGACCGCCAAGCCAACCATCTGGACGCCGGGCGACTGGAACGCCTTTTTCGGCTTCGGCACCAACATCCTGGTCAATATGCTGGTGCTGACCGGGCTGCTGCGCTTCGTGTTGAAAATGCCCGACAGCCTGGTGTTCGGGCGCATTCTGCCGGCGCTCGGCCTGATGATGGCGCTGTCGACCTTCTATTACGCCTGGCTTGCCTATGAACTCGCCCGCAAAACCGGCCGGAACGATGTCTGCGCCCTGCCCTCGGGTGTCAGCGTGCCGCATATGTTCATCGTCACCTTCGTCATCATGCTGCCGATCTCGCTGACGACAGGCGATCCGGTGAAGGGCTGGGAGGCCGGCCTTGCCTGGGTGTTCATCCAGAGCATCATCCTGATGCTCGGCGGCTTCATCGCGCCCTATATCCGCGAGGTGACGCCGCGCGCGGCGCTGCTCGGCACGCTTGCCGGCGTCTCCATCGCCTTCATCGCGATGCGCCCGGCCATGGAAATGTTCATGACACCGATGATCGGGCTCACCTGTTTCGCCATCATCCTTGTGTCCTGGTTCGGCGGCTTGCGCTATCCGCGCGGCATTCCGGCCGGCCTGGTGGCGATCGCCGCCGGGACCATCATCGCCTGGGGCTCGACGCTCATCGGCCTGCCGCTCGGCGGCATGGGCCTCGACAAGCTGGCCCAGGCCTTGTCGAGCTTCGGGTTCTCGGTGCCGATCCCGGCGCTCGGCCATGTCTTCTCCGGCTTCCAGTTCCTCGGCATCATCCTGGTCACCGCCATTCCCTTCGGCATCTACGATCTCGTCGAAGCCATGGACAACGTGGAAAGCGCGGAAGCGGCGGGCGACCACTATCCGACCACCCGGGTGCTCAGCGCCGACGGCGTGGTCAGCATGATCGGCTGTCTGATGGGCAATCCTTTCATCAACGCCGTCTATATCGGCCACCCCGGCTGGAAGGCCATGGGCGGGCGCATCGGCTATTCCGCGCTGACCGGCGTGGTGGTGCTGGCGCTCGCCTGGTTCGGCGTCATCGCGCTCCTGACCGCGCTGATCCCGGTCGTCGCAATCGCCCCGATCCTGCTCTATATCGGCATGCTGATCGGCGCCCAGGCATTCCAGACGACGCCGGCAGCCCATGCTCCAGCCGTGGTGCTGGCGCTGACGCCACATCTCGCCGCCTGGGCCAAGACCTTGATCGACGGGGTGCTGGGCGCGGCCGGCACCAGCGCGGCGCAGGTCGGTCTCGACAAGCTCGCCCAGGTCGGCGTGCTCTATCACGGCCTCGAGGTCATGGCCGGTGGCGCCATCATCACCGGCCTGGTGCTGGGCGCCATCGGTGTGTTCATCGTCGACAAGAAGTTCGTCAAGGCTTCCGCCTTCGCCGGCGCCGGCGCGCTCCTGACCTTTTTCGGCTTCATGCATGGCGAGGCGGTCGGCTTCGCCAAATCGCCGTCGGTGGCGCTCGCCTATGTCATGGTCGCCGGCCTGCTCTACGCCTGTTCGCGGATGGAGGAGGCAGTGTCCGAGCCAAAGGCCCTGGCACAGCCGGCCGAGTGACCGGATGGCCCCCACGGTTTCGCCGGCATGACGGACGGGCCGCCCGCGCTCACGCGTGGGCGGTCTTGCCGCCGTCGATCACCAGGGCGGCACCGGTCATGAAGGCGTGCTCGTCGGACGCGAGCACCAGCGCGAAGGCGGCGATCTCTTCCGCCGTCGCCATCCGGCCGAGGCCCGGAACATTGCTCTTGGCCCATTGCGCGGCACCAACCCGCCAGACCGAATCGGGCACGTTCTCCATGCCGGCGGCGCGGCGCACCAGCGCCGTATCCGTGGTGCCCGGCACCAGCGCGTTGACCCTGATGCCGTGGGCCGCGTAGTCGAGCGCCGCCCTTTGCACCAGGCCGATCAGGGCCCGCTTGCTCGCCGAATAGGCCGCGCGCCGCGCCTGCGTCGCGATCGCGTTGGACGAGGCGGTGACCACGATGCTGCCGCCACCGGCGGCGATCATGTGCGGCACCTGATATTTGATCGCCAGGAAGACGCCCCTGAGATTGGTATGGGCGACGTCGTCGAACTCGGCCGCGGTCAATTCGTGCAGCGGCTTTTCCAGGGTGATGCCGGCATTGTTGAAGGCGACGTCGAGCCGGCCATATTTGGCCACCGCTCCGTCGACAAAGGCCTTCACATCGCTTTCGACGCGGACATCGGCACGGATATAGGTCGCCTCGCCGCCATTCCAGCGGATCTCGGCCTCGACGTCGCGGCCGAGCTGTTCGCGCCGGCCGCAGAACGCCACCTTCGCCCCTTCCGCGGCAAAAGCCTTGGCCGCGGCGTGGCCGATGCCGGAGGTGGCGCCGGTGATCAGCACCACCTTGCCGGCGAAGCGGCTGAGCCCGCTCGGCGACGGCCGGGCCGGCCGGGCCGCCTGTCCAAGCGACAGGCCGGCGGCCAATCCCGCAACCCCTGCCGCGGTGCCAGCGGCGGCGGAGGCCAGGATGAGCCGCCGGCTGCTGCCATCATTCGCTTTTTCGGTCATATCATGCTCCGCTGTCGGCTCGGGCGAGGCCTCGCAAGATTGCCGCCACGGGCCATCTTGACGATGTTAAGATAGACCTAGCATTCAAACTTAACAGTGTAAAGACTGCGTGACATGACCGACCGCCACCCTTCGCCCCCGACCCCGCCCGACGCCGACAAACGCGCGCCCTATCACCACGGTGCGCTGCAGACGGCATTGATCGAGGCAACCGACGCCATCCTGCTGGAGAGCGGCATCGAGGGTTTCACCCTGCGCGCGGCGGCACGCCGCGCCGGCGTATCGGCCGCGGCCCCGGCCCATCATTTCGGCAGCGCCGCCGGGCTTCTCACCGAGGTGGCGATCAGGGGCTATGACGATCTTGCCGCCGCGCTCAAGACCGTCGCCGGCGCGCATGCCGATCCGGGCGCGGCCTTGCGCGCCATGGGCGTCGCCTATGTCCGCTTCGCCATGACATATCCCGGCCGGTTCAAGCTGATGTACCGCAAGGACCTGCTGGTGAACGCCGAACCGCTGCACGAGGCCGCGCAGGCAAGCCTGCGCATGGTCAAGGATGCGGTTCAACGCTATCTCGGCCGGGCGGCGGATGCTCCAATGGACCGGCCCGCCGAGGCGTTGGTCCTCGGCTGCTGGTCCTCGGCCCACGGCTTCGCCCAGCTCGCCATCGAAGGCCGGCTCGCCAATCATGCCGGCGCCATGAGCGTCGCGGCCTATGTCGACACGATCCTGCCCGAGGTGATGGCCATGCTGCTGCCCGGGCCGGCGCGGCCCGTTCCGGCGCCCGCGGATCGTCCCTGAACCTGGGATTTCACCGAAGACCCGCTCCAGGTTTCCCCCGAGGCCGCCGGCCAAGCCGCCTGCTATGTCGGATGATGCGGCGAAAGCGACCGCGCTGGCTCCGGCGGCATGGCTCAGCCTGACATGGTTCGCTTTTGGAAAACCCACCGGCCGGTGCTCACGCAACTTATCCGCTGCTCGCGCATTGTTATTCCATCGCATGCTGATCTGGAGAGTTCCATGAAACGCCATCTCGCTAGCCTCGCCGGCGCCACTTTGCTGCTGTCCGGTCTCGCCTTGCCGGCTTCCGCCCAAGAGCGTATTCGCGTCGGCGTCCTCAGTTGCGATGTCTCGGCCGGCATTGGCCTGATCGTGACATCGCAGCGCGGCGTCGCGTGTCAGTTCCGTCCCGATCGCGGTGGCCGCCGCGAAGTCTATGTGGGCCGGATCGGCCGCTATGGCCTGGATCTCGGCGTGACCGGGCGAGGCGTGCTGGCCTGGACGGTGTTTGCGCCCACCCGTCGCCTCTCGCCCTACCAGCTCGCCGGGACCTATGCCGGCGCCGGCGCCCAGGCGACGCTCGGGGTCGGCGTCGGCGCGAATGCCCTGGTCGGCGGCTCGCGTGACACCGTCGCGCTGCAGCCGTTCTCCGTCCAGGCCCAGACCGGGCTCAATCTGGCTCTCGGCGGTGCCAGCCTGCAACTGGCCCGCGCCCGCTAAGCTCCTTGCCGGGCGGCCACCATCCGGCTGCCGCCTATTTCACTTCGCCGAACTCCTCGCCCGGCTCGCCGGGGTGCATGCGGATCAGGCGCGAATCCTCGACCGCCGCCTGGCGGTGCAGCACGGCCTGCCGGTAGACCGGGTCGCGCAGCATCTCGATGAAGGCCGCGCCGCTCGGATATTGCGCGATGAAGGCGATATCCCAACGCTCGTGGTCCGGACCGATCAAGGTCAGGTCCGGCCGGCCGATCCAGACCTGCCGGCCGCCGAGCCGGCGAAACACCGGCCCGCTGTCGCGGCCATAGGCACGATAAGCCTCGAGACCGGTCGCCCGGCGGCCGTCGGGATAGGCGGCCTCGGCACGCAGGCGCACGAGGTTCAGCATATGTACCGGCTGATCGCGCGGCAGGTCCTTGAACAGCTGAAAACGCTCACGCGTCGGATCGACGAAACCGGTCATGGCAAGCTCCTGGGGATTGCCAGCCAATCTAGGTCCGTATCGGTCGGGCTCTCAAGGCTTGCCAGCCTGACCAGAAGACAGAGCCTCAGGGGCGCTCGGGCACCGCTCCCGGCCACTCGGCCAGATGGTCTTCGAGCTCCTGCAATTCGGTCAGCTCGTGCTCCCAGGCGGTGATCCGGCCACGCACCGAAATCCCGGCCTGATGCACCGTCTCGGCGTCGCCGGAGACCAGCGGGTGCCACCAGTAGAGATCATGGCCCTCGGCGACCAGGCGATAGGCGCAGGTCGGCGGCAGCCAGGGCAAGGTGCGGGCCTCCTCGGGCGTCAGCCGCACGCAGTCCGGCACCTTGGCCTGGCGGTTGTCGTAGTCCTTGCAGCGGCAGCTGTCGCCGTCGAGCAGGGTGCAGGCGACCGAGGTGAAATGGATGTCGCCGGTGTCCTCGTCCTCCAGTTTGTTCAGGCAGCAGCGGGCACAGCCGTCGCACAGGCTCTCCCATTCCGACCCGGTCATGTCTTCCATGGCCTTGGTGCGCCAGAACGGCTCCGGATCTGACTGTTTCGGGGCGTTCTCGCCGCCCGCGCGCCGTACCATGATCGAACCTCCGGGCGGCCGGCCTCCGGCGCCCATGTCGGGACAGTAACCCTGTTGAAAGATGACGGCGAGCCCAGGCTGACGCTGTTGGCTCGGGTCAGTCGTTTCCGCTATGGTAAGCAGATCGTCAAGAGACCCGCGCAAAGGACCTTTCCGACGTGACCGATTTTCAACCCGGCGGCGGTCGGGGGGGTGCTGCGAAGCGCTTCTTCCTCGATCTCGACGCGAGGTTGACCGATGGGGCCTGGCGCCTCGCCGGTCTGATCGGGCGCAGTTGGGAAAAGCTCGCCGACCTGTCGGACCGCGTCCAGGTCTATGGCTGGAAGCGGGCCGGCGCCGAATTCGGTTCGGAGGCGATGACGCTCGGCGCGATCGGCATGGGGCTGATGCTGACGGCGGCGATCCCGGCCTTCCGCGAGACCACCGACGGCGACTGGCTGAAGAAAAGCGAACTCTCCGTGGTGTTCCAGGACCGCTATGGCAACGAGGTCGGCCGGCGCGGCATCCGGCATAATGATTCGGTGCCGCTGGACGACTTCCCGGACCACATGATCAAGGCCGTTCTGGCGACCGAAGATCGCCGCTTCTTCGACCATTACGGCATCGACCTGATCGGCACATTGCGGGCTGTCCTGACCAATGCCCGCGCCGGCGGTGTCGTGCAGGGCGGCTCGACCATCACCCAGCAGCTCGCCAAGAACCTGTTCCTGACCAACGAGCGCTCGATCGAGCGCAAGATCAAGGAAGCGTTCCTGGCGCTCTGGCTGGAGGCGCGCGCCGCCAAGGCGGAGATCCTCAAAGCCTATCTGGACCGGGCCTATATGGGCGGCGGCGCCTTCGGGGCCGAAGCGGCGGCCGAATATTATTTCGGCAAGTCGGTGCGCGACGTGACGCTGGCCGAAGCCGCCATGCTCGCCGGCCTGTTCAAGGCGCCGACACGCTTCGCCCCGCATGCCAACCTGCCGGCGGCGCGCGCGCGCGCCAATACCGTGCTGGACAACCTGGTCGAAGCCGGTTTCATGACCGAAGGCCAGGTGTTCGGCGCGCGGCGCAACCCGGCAACCCCGATCGACCGCAAGGACGAGGTGGTGCCGAACTACTATCTCGATTACGCCTTCGAGGACGTGAAACGGCTGGTGGCGCAGACGCCGGGCCTGACCGACCGGGTGCTGACCGTCAGGACCGGGCTCGACCTGACCGTGCAACGCCAGACCGAACTCGCGGTCGAAGCGATCCTGCGCCAATATGGCAGTGAATATGGCGCCTCGCAGGCGGCCGTCGTGCTGATGGACGTCGACGGCACGATGCGCGCCATCGTCGGCGGCCGCGATTATGGTGCCAGCCAGTTCAACCGGGCGACCGAGGCCATGCGCCAGCCGGGGTCATCGTTCAAGCCGATCGTCTATGGCACGGCGCTGCGCGAGGGCCTGATCACCTCGCGCTCGATCGTGGTGGACCGCCAGATCTGCCTCGGCAATTGGTGCCCGCAGAACTATGGCCGGAGCTTTTCGGGACAGACCACTGTCATGTCCGCGCTGGTGCGCTCGATCAATTCCATCCCGGTCATCCTGACCCAGCAGATGGGCCGGGGCGATTCCCGCATCGGCCGGCAGAAGATCATCGCGACCGCGCGCGAAATGGGCATTACCCGGCCGCTGACCGATTCCGCGCCGCTGCCGATCGGCGCGGCCGAGGTCACCCTGGTCGAGCTGACGACCGCCTATTCGACCTTTGCATCCGGCGGCAAGCGCGTGACGCCGCATGCGTCGGTAGAGATCAGGAATTCGCATGGCGAGGTGATCTGGCGCGCCGACCGCGACATGCCGCCGCCGCGCCAGGTTTTCTCGGCCGCCGTCGCCACCGACATGAATTCGATGCTGGTCGGCGTGGTCGAATCGGGCACCGGCCGGCGTGCCCAGGTGGAAGGCGTCCAGGTCGCCGGCAAGACCGGCACGACCAATTCCTATCGCGACGCGCTGTTCATCGGCTTTTCCGGCCAATATGCCGCCGGCGTCTGGTTCGGCAACGACGACTACTCCGAAACCAACCGGATGACCGGCGGATCGCTGCCGGCCATGACCTTCAGCCGGGTGATGGCCGCGGCGCACCAAGGGCTCGAGCGCCGACCGGTGTTCGGCCAGCCGGATGCGGCCCGCCCGCCGTCTGGCGCGCCGACCACGGCGCCGGTCCCGCTCGCCGGCATACCCGAGCGGCCGCAAGTGCTGTCCAGGCGTTCGCTGACGGTTCTCAGCCGGATCGAGAAGCTGATGCGGGACGCTTGGGATGCGCCGATGCGGCCCGGCAGCGTATCCTCAGCCGATCCGCAGGTGCGCGTCCTGCGCTGACGGAGATCGATCATTGCGTACCGTCACCGGCATCTTTCTCGCCCTCGGCATCGGGGCCGCGACCGGCCTGGGGCTGACGGCGGCCTCGGTTGGCCGCGGCACCGGCGCGGGCGTCCTGCATATCGGCCCGTGGCTGGCCACGCCCAAGGCCGGCACGACCGAAGCCGACCCCTATGCCCGCGCCGTCACCGCCCGGCTCGGCACGCTGCCGCTGGCGCTGGCCGACGGGCTGGCGCTGACGGCGGAGGCCGATGACGGCGGCCAGAGGCTCGACGGACGCTGCACCTACCGGGTTTCGGGACAGATGCCGCCGGCGCGGTTCTGGACGCTCGGCGTCGTCGGCGAGGACTATGAGCCGGCCGCACCGGCGGGCCAGCGGCGGGCCTTCACCAGCTACGAGGTCCTGCGCCAGGCCGACCTGCCGATCGACGTCGTGATTGCCGCCACCGCGCGACCCGGCAATTGGCTGCCCTCGGGGGGCGCCGCGCAGATCCGGCTCATCCTCAGGCTCTACGACACGCCGATCGCCACCACCATTTCGACCAGCACCGGGCTTCCCGCCATCACCAGGGTGGCATGCTCATGAAGCGCTTCCTGTTCGGACCCGGTCTGTGGATCCTTGCCGGCCTCATTCTCGGGCTCGCCGTGCATATCCTGTCGGTCTTCGCCTTGCCGCGGCTGGCGCCGGACGATGCCCGCGCCAGGCTCGACGGCGCGCCGGTCAACCAGGTGACCATGCTGGGCGCCAGCGCCGCGACCAGATTGCCGCTGGCCGACCCGGCGTTCGAGACGGCGATCTGCCGCTTCGACCTTGCCGCCGGCATTCTGCATGTCCGCGCACCGGTGACCCCGCATTACACCGCCATCGCGCTCTACACGGCGACCGGCCTCGCCTTCGGCGCGATCAACGACAAGGCAGCGACCCGGCGCACCATGGACCTGTTCGTCGTTACCAGCGCGCAGCGGCGCGAGCTCGCCACCGGCGAGGACGAAACCCAGGCCGACAATCTGATCATGGTGTCGCCGACGCCGGAGGGTTTCGTGCTGATCCGGGCGCTGGCGGTGCAGCCCGGTCACGCCGCCCTGGTGCGCGACCAGTTGGCTCAGCAGTCGCGCTGCGAGATCCTCACCGCCGAACAGGTGCCGAGCGGCTGACGCGTCGCCGCCTGGGCGATGCTCCCAACCATCACTTGATGACCAGCGCCTCCGGCGTGGTCGGGTAATAGCGTGGCGCAGCCTGTTCGACGTCGATCCTGCCGCGAATGGCGCCGCCCGCGCAGATGACGTCCATGCGGGCGATGTCGGCCTCGAGCGCCGCCAGTTCGCGTTCGGCCAGGACGGCCTCCTGCTCGGGCGTCGCGACCAGTTGGGTGTTCAGCGAACCGCGATAGGCTTGGACATGCTGGGCAAGCCCGTGGCGCACCCAATGGACAACCATGCGGTTCTCGGCGATCCGGTCGCGGGCGCTGCGGATCTCGACCGCCGAGAGATTGGCGATATAGCCGATGGCGCCTTCGCGGATCCGGTCGGCATTGGCAACCTCCACCGCCTTGGCGCAGAACGGCGCGATACGCGACCGGTCGGCCCGCATGTCGTCGACCATGCGGATGAAGCGAGCCTTCGAGGATCGATAGTCCTCGCGTGCCAGGGTGTGGCCATAACCGCGCGGGTCGGGATCGAAACGCACGGGATCGCCGATCCGGGTGCGACGCAGCTCGGCCCAGTATTGGTTCCAGCGATCGAGCGGATGGGTCGGCATGATCAGGGCATAACCGAGCTGGCGCATCTCACGCTCGGCATCGGTGAAGGAATAACCCGACACCGGCTCGCCGCGCTCCCGCGCGGCGACATTGCCGATGGCCGGCATGATCTCGTCATTCATGACATTGGGCCTCGGCCGGCCGAGATCGCCGGGCTGCGGCCCGCAGCCGGCAAGGCCGCCGAGCACGGCCATGACGGTCCCCAGACGCGTCAGGCGGCGGGCCAATCGCGGCGGCCAGCGGCGCGGCATGATGGGGAACCCCTCAGGCACGTTGTCTTGACGCATTTTCTTCACCGGAGCCGGCGTCACTTCGTCCAGACAATGCTTGAGGCTCAGACACGATTTGGGATCCGTCAGGCGCTCTTGCGGCCGCCACGCGGCTTGTCGCCGCCACGCCGGGGCGTGCCGGCGATCACCGGTGCCAGATCTCGGGCATCCGGCGCCTCGGCATCGTGTCGCTCGACTTGAACCACGGGCAGGACCAGGACTTGGCAATCATCGGCAGAGAGATCGGCATTCAGGCGCTGCACCTTGCGGCGCTCGAGGGGAAATCGAAGCACTAGACCCATCAGTCTCTCCTCTGTGCCGGCCCTCCATGGCGACGATGCCCGACGGATGGATTTGCGTCGGACGGATTCATTAAGGCTTCAGTTTGGTTAACGACGCGTTACCATCCAACCCATTGAGAACATTCACACCCATTCCCGAGGATGGGGCGAGCGCGAGGCGCGACATCGCAGCCGGATCCGGCCGTTGCGCATCGGCCGGCATTGCGGCGCTACTGCTCCAGGACGAGCGCGTTCTGCGAGAATTCGAAACGGCGCAGCCGCGACAGGTAGCTCATGCCGAGCAGGTTGATCGCGAGCGCACCTTGCGGCAGCACCACGGCCGGCACGGACGAGACCGACAGGCCCTCCACCTCGAGACGCGGGATGGTGACACGCTTGCCGAGGACCCGGCCATTGGCAGTCTGCATGGCAGCGTCCATGGTCTCGCCGGGTCGCACGAGGTTGAGATCCAGACCCGTCTGCCAGGTGAGCACGACGATCGTCGCGCCGGTATCGACCATTGCGTCGAAGCTGCGGCCGCCGGCGCGCGCGCGCGCCCGGAAATGGCCGTCGCGATCGGCGATCAGGCGCCGCGGGCCGAAGGGCGTGGCCACGGCCGGAGGCGGCGCCGCCGCAGGCACGGGCGTCGTCGCGACGGTCGCCTGCTGGGGCAGGGCCAGGGCGAGCAGGACCGTATAGACCTCCGGCTTGACGATCGCCACGAGGCCGGCGGGCAGCATCAGCAGGTAAAAGGCCTTGGGCAACATGGCGAAAGGCTCCGGTGCGCCCGGATCTTACGGCCGGACGGCCTGCCGCCCGGTAAATCGCCGGCTGCATCGGCGGCCAGGATGAATGAAACCTCAACCGCCTCGCGCAAATCCGGTCAGCTTTCCTGACCATCGGGCTGATCGTGATGCCCGGCGCATCACGGCTCGATCGCCGGCGCCGGCGTCACCGGTCCTGGTCCAGACTTCGGCTCAATGGCCTGGATGAATCGCATCATTCAGGTACATGCAGGTCAGCATCGTGAAGATGTAGGCCTGGATCACCGACATGAGCAGTTCGAGCCCGGTGAGCGCAACCGTCATGGCCAGCGGCAAGACCGCGGCGAGAATTCCGAGCACGCCAAGCCCGCCGAGGGCAGCGACGAAACCGGCGAAGACCTTGAGGGTGATGTGCCCGGCGAGCATGACGGCGAACAGGCGTACCGAGTGGCTCACCGGGCGGGAGAGATAAGAAATCAGCTCGATCGGCACGATGATCGGGGCGAGCGCAAGCGGAATGCCGGCGGGCATGAAAAGCCTGAAGAAGCCGAAGCCGTGGCGGACGACGCCATAGATCGTCACCGTCAGGAAGACGATCATGGCCAGCGAGAAGGTAATGATCAGGTGGCTGGTCACCGTGAAGGCATAGGGAAACATGCCGATCAGATTGGCCGCCAGGACAAACATGAAGAGCGAAAAGACCAGGGGGAAGAAGCGCATGCCCTGTTCGCCGGCGTTCTCGCGCAAGGTCTTGGCGACGAACTCATGAAGCATTTCCGCCGCCGACTGCCAGCGGCCGGGAACCACACGCCGCCGGCGCGTGGCCAGCAGGAGGAACAGGCAACTGCCGGCCACCGCCAGAAACATGTAGGCGGCCGAGTTGGTGAAGTGGATTTCCCGGCCGGCAATCTCGGCAACGCGAAACAGCGGCTTGATTTCGAATTGTTGGATGGGACCGGCCATCACCTGCCTCGCGCGGGTTGAAACGCAGGCACGGCAACGCCGGAGCGCCCAGCCGACGTCCACAACGCCTGCATCATCCGCACCGCAAGCGACAGATGAGCAAAGACGTGCGAACGCTCGCCAGGTGAGCGCGCGTGAACTGCGTTTGATTGAAGGATGTCAAGACGCCGCGATCCGCAGCATCCGCTGAGACTATTCATGGAACGGCACAACTCCATCATCTCATGGACTTGAGATAACGGGGCCGTCCCCATCGCAGCGTCGGCGCAGGTCGTCCTGCGCCCGATCCTTCCTAGTCACGCTCGATATCCGATGCAAGTGATGATGATGCGTCATTTGGTCCGCCGCGGCGGCACCACAGCAGCCGCCGGCAGCAATCGCGCGAGCCGGTCATGGGACCCGCGGCGGTTCTGCCCGATGCCGCAACCTCGCGAATGATTTCAAAGGCTTGTCCGCGATCATTTGGTTAAGGAGACGTTAGCGAAATCACTCGTAATGTCGGAGAACGCCTCGCCCCAGAGCCAAACGTCCCCCCCCCCGGCCCACGGTTCCGCATGTCCACGCCGCGTCTGCCTCATGTTCAAAGTCTGATCGGGCTTGCCCGATCGAACGGCATCGACGTGCGCCAGACCCTGCTGCGGATCCTGGTGGATCAATTCGTCGCCGAACCGCACCACAGCGCGGCCGAAATCACCCGTTTCGGCGAGCTGGCGCTGCACCTGATCGTCAAGGCCGACGAAGACGACCGGGCGATCATCGCGGCGAAACTCGCCGACCACCCGCAGACGCCGACCGCGGTGGCACGCAAGCTCGCGACCGATACGATCCGCGTCGCCTTTCCGATCCTGTCGCGCTCCATGGCCTTGTCCGACGACGACATGTTTCTGGCGGTCCGCTCGGGCGATGCCGAACGGGCGCTTGCGGTTGCCTCGCGCGCCGATCTGGGCCTGGCCGCGCTGGTGGCGCTCGAGGACATGGACGATCCGCGCGTCGCGGCGGCGCTGACCGCCCGCCTCTCCGGCCCCCCGCTCGTAGCGACGGCCACGCCCGCCGCCGCCAAGGTCAGCGATGTCGGCCGGCGGTTTCTCGACGCCACGCCCGATGCCAGGGAATCGATCATTGCCGGCCTCGCGCTCGAGACCAGCGGCGGCGCCGGATTTCCGATCAGCGGAGCCGAAACCGGACAGTCGATCGAACTCGCGGCGCTGTCGCGCCGCCCCGGTGCCCTGGCCGACGCGCTGGCTCAGGATCTGCGGATCGACGCTGCAACGGCCCGGCGTATTGCCGACGATGAAGCCGGCGAGCCATTGGTGGTGGCGGCCCGCGCGCTCGATCTCGGGCGCGAGGCCGCGACCCGCATCCTGCTGTTCGCCCATGCCGCGGTCGGCACATCAGTCGGGCGTGTCTACGGCTTGACCGCGCTTTATGACGCCATGCCGCGCGTCGTGGCGCTGGCGCTGGTGCAATCCTGGCGCGACGCGGCCGCGTTGCCCACGACAGCGCAACGACATGGCCGCCACGTGCCGGTGCATGCGCTTGATGGCTCGGAACGAACGGGTGCGCGTCAGGCGGCCAGTCCGGTCGGCCGGCCGGCGCAGCGCATGGCCTCGCCGCTGCGGCCGGCGAGCCTGCGGCTCAAGGACAGCTGACGCTTGCCGATCGGGATCTCCTGGGATCAGGGCGTGGCGAGATCGAGGAACGAACGGCCCTCGCGATCCTCGACATCGACGATCCACAGGTCCGGGTCGAAGCCGATCTCGCGCTTCAGCTTGTCCTCGACCCGCTGCTCCTCGACGAAGACCTCGGGATAGGCCGGCACGAACAGCCGGTCGCCGGGCTTTGCCTCGTCGAACAGCGATTGCGGCGCCTGCAGGAACAGGCCGGCGAGGCGGTCGGCGCGCGACACCACGACGGCGATGGCGCCGGCCTCGGGCGAGCCGCGCCGGCGCAGCACGGCGAAGGCCCCCTCGATCCGCACCCGTCGCAGATAGGCAGAGACCCAGAAGTCGGAAGTGACGCGGTCCGACACGGCCTATTCGATCCGGGTGCCGGTCAGGCTGGCCAGTTCGCGGACGACCCGGTCATTGGCCTGGCCGGTGACCGGCAGCCCGCGATCGCGCTCGAAGCGCTGGATCGCATCACGCGTATCGCTGCCGAGCGGGCCGTAGCCGGCCTGGACCAGTGCGCGCTTGACCGCCTGGATCCGCCGATCGGCCGGATTGGTGGCGGCATTGGCTGCGCCCTGGGCCGGTGCACGCGTCGCGGTGGCCGCGCCGGGATTGGCGCTGATCAGCTGGGCGATCGATTGCGGCGCTTCGGGCCGGGCCTGAGGCGGCGGACGCGACGGCTGCGGCACGGCGTCGGCCGCCAGCAACTGGTTGATCGTCTGGGCCGGCGCCGGCGCGGCGCTGCGGGTCGCCGGACGACGCATGTGGCTGAGCAGTTGTTCGGTCGCCTCGCCCGAGACGCGCAGGCCGGCTTGCGTCTCATAGCGCTTGATGGCGGCATCGGTGCGCGGGCCGGTGCGGCCGTCGACCGGGCCGTCATAGAGCGAGCGGCGGGCGAGTTCTTTCTGAATATCGGTCACGACATCGGCCCGCGGCCGCGGCTGGCCGGTAGTTGCGGACTGGTCGGCCGGCCGCGGGTCCTGGCCACGCGGCGTGATCGAAGCGGTCGACTGGATCTCGGCCGGCCGGTTGGCCGGCATGGGGGCGACAGCCGGAGCTTCGACACGCGCGGTTGCGAACAGCGGGGCCGGATGCGGACCACTCTGGCGGGCAAGCGCGTTGACGCCAATGCCGATCGCGACAAAGGCAGCGCAGCCGATCGCCAGCATGTCGCCCTTGTTGCGGCCCAGCACCTGGCGCCACAGCGGCACGCGCCGCGGCTCGTCGTCGTCGAACTCGGTTTCGGCCACGCGCCCGCGGCGGGGACGCAGATCATCCTCGTCATAGGTCACGTCACGCAATTTTCCGGCCCTCCTGTTTGACCGAGACGGGTGCTGCCGGCGCGGGCTTGGCGGCAAGCGGCAGGCGCTCGACGACATTGCGCGCGGCGGCTTCGCAATCCATGGGCATGCGCAGCGTCACGCGGGTACCCTGGCCGACGACGGAGGCGACCTCGAGGCAGCCGCCATGCAGTTCGGCGAGCCCCTTGACCACCGACAAGCCGAGCCCGGTGCCCTCATACTGGCGATCATAGGTCGCGCGCGCCTGGAAGAACGGACTGCCGAGACGTGGCAGGTCGGCGGCCGCGATGCCGATGCCGGTATCGGCGACCGACAAGGAGATCCAGGCGCCTTCGCGGCGCAGGCTCGCCTGCACCGAGCCGCCGCTCTTGGTGAACTTGATCGCATTGGACAAGAGGTTCAACACGATCTGACGATAGGAGCGCTTGTCGCCGATCACCTCTGGCACGTTGTCGGCCAGATCGGTGAGCAGCTTGATGCCGCCCTCGTCAGCCTTGAGCTGCATCATCTGGATACATTGCGACATCAGCTGGGCCAGATCGAACGGCTCGGCGGTGATCTCGAAATTGCCGCTCTCGATCTTCGACATGTCGAGGATCGAATTGACCAGATTGAGCAGGTGCTCGCCGGAGTCGCGGATCAGCGTCGCATATTCCTTGCGGCGCGCCTGGTCGAGCCGCATGGCCTCCTCGTGCATCAGCATTTCGGAAAAACCATTGATGGCATTCAGCGGCGTGCGCAGTTCGTGACTGACATTGGCGAGGAAGCGGCCGCGGGCTTCGTTGGCCCGGTCGGCTTCGGTCCGGGCCGCGTCGACGGCGGCCTCGTGCGATTTGCGCTCGGAAACATCGCGCAGCACCGAGACCACCTGATGGTCCTCGCTGACCGGTCCACTCAGCGGATGGCAGCGCATCTCGACCCAGACGAATGTCGGCTCGCTGGTCTCGGCGCGCTCGCGGCGCAGGCGGAACTCGGCCGAGGTGGCCGTGCCGCGGGCCGAGGCGAGCGACAGCGCGTTCAGGTAGGCTGGACGATCGGCAATGTGGACACGATCGAACAGGCCCTGCCCGTGCAGGGCAAAGGGTGGCACGCCGGCGACCCGCTCGGCGGCGGGCGAGGCGAAGGTCACGGCGCCGGACCGGCCATGACGGGTGATCAGGTCGGTCATGTGCTCGGCCAGAAGCCGATAGCGGCGCTCGCCGACCGACTGGACCTCTTCGCCGGTGCGGCTGACGATGGCCGCCGACAGGGCGAGACCAAGGGCATAGATGACGGCCGAGGCAACCGAGACGAAGGCCGCGACGCCGGCGCCGAGCGGGCTGATCCGCGGATCCGGCAGCAGGTTCCAAAGGCCGGCAAAGCCGATGACGGCCACCGCGCCCAGCACCATGGCGCCGGAGGCCGCCACCACCCGGCGCGAGCCGGACAGTACGGCCTCGGCCGGCACCAGGGCGAACCAGATGATCACGAAGGAACTGGTACCGCCGCTCAACGCGGCGACCAGGGCGACAATGCCGGTCAGGGCGGCTGCCGAGAACAGGTGGGCGGTTTCGTAGCGGCCGGTGCGCGACAGATAGAAGGCAATGGCGATCGGCAACAGCAGCCAGCCGAAGGTGATCGCTTCGAGCGGGCCGGGCACGCCTTGCAACGCGAGATAGAGCGGCAGAGCCGAAAATGCCATCAGGCCGGGCATCAGGCGCGTGGCGATAAAGGCGCGGTGACGGATGAATACGATGGGATCGACCGTCGCGGCTGGATGAACCAGACCGTCGAGATAAGATCTCACCGAACCGACCAACGCGTTCTGACGCAACGCACTCACCTCAATACGCGGCTGCCGCCGTTTTCAAGGTGGTGAGCATCGCATCGCGGCGTGAAGGAAACCCTAAGTCAACGGAGGAAGCCGTGAGCCCCCAACCGGCGCTTCGGCTTTCGAAGCGGATGGTGAAGGAACCCTTGCGCGCCTCGCCCACCACCTGGCCGGCCCTCGCCGGAGGTGAGGAAAATGCCGGCGCGGGCGCCTGAGCCGCCAGCTTCGGCCGACCTGGCGGGGTTCGAGCGAATGCTGTCAACCTTAACGGAAATTGGCTGCAATTGCCTGGAGATTCACCTTATCCGCCAACGGCATGTTCACCCAACCGGGCCACCATCGCAGTGTCAGAGCGGTGCCTCGTCGCGCAAAAGGCCGCCTGAAGTCTCGGGGGTCGAAGGACCGGAAACGGCGTCATGTTCTTCCTTATCAAGGCAGTCTTCTGGCTTGGACTGGTGTTCCTGCTGATGCCGGACCGTGGCCTGTTTTCGTCGACGGCCAAGGCCCCGGACGCGCCCGCGACGTCGGTGACGGCCGAGGCCGTGGCGCGCGCCATTGCCGTCCGGGCCTTGGAACTGTGCCGCGACAATGCCGAGACCTGCGCACAGGGCGCCGCGCTTGCAGGCCAGGCCGCGAGCGCCGGCCGGCGCGAGCTGGTTCCGGCTGCCCCGGCGCGGACTCAGGACACGCTGACGCCGACCGACCTGCAAGTGCCCTTCGGCGGCGTCATGCCGCCCGCCGGTTCAGCGCCGCGCATGGCGCCCTTGCCGCCCCGCCGGCCGGTCTGATCGACCTGAGCCCTTTGTTTTGGCGTTTTCGGCCGCTATATCCGGTCTATGACCGAAGCCGCGACGATGACCATCGACGACATCACCGAAGCCTTCGCCCTGCTCGATGACTGGGAGGAGCGCTATCGCTATGTGATCGAGATCGGCAGGTCGCTGCCGGAGCTCAGGCCCGATCAGCGCAACGAAGACAACCGGGTCAAGGGCTGCGCCAGCAATGTCTGGCTGGTCACCCATGTCGGCGACGGCGCGAACCCGATCCTGACCTTCGAGGGCGAAAGCGATGCCCATATCGTCAAGGGCCTGGTGGCCGTGACGCTCGCCTTCTACTCCGGCAAGCACGCCGTCGATATCGTCGGCCAGGACGCCTTCGAGCTGTTCCGGCAGCTCGGCTTCGAACAACATCTGACGCCGCAGCGGTCGAACGGCGTGCGCTCGATGATCGATCGGATCCGCCGGGACGCGCGGCGGGCGGTGAGCGCGGATCAAGCGGTGCTGAAGGACTGAAGTGCCGTGAGGTCGGCGACGACCGCGACCGGATCGTGGCCGGGATATTCATTCGGCAAGCCGGCCCGATTGACCCAGACGGCGGTGAAACCGAAAGCCGCGGCGCCTGCGACATCCCACCGGTTCGACGAAACGAGAACGATGTCGCGCGGCTGCCCCGCCCCGACGGCGGCCTGCGCCGCGGCGTAGACGGCCGGTGCCGGCTTATAAGCCCGCACCGCTTCGACGGTCACGACATGGTCGATCAGGTCGGCAAGGCCGGCGGCCGCGATCGCCGCATCGACCATCCGGCGCGTACCATTGGTGAAGATGGCGGTGGTCAGGCGCCGCGCCTTCAACCGCGCCAGAAGCGGTGCGACATCAGGATAGGCGTCGAGGTTCAGATAGGCGTCGAGCAAGGCTTGCTTGAGAGCCGGGTCGGCGACGCCATGGCGCGCCAGCGCGAAATCGAGGCCGCGCTCGGTCAGCGTCCAGAAATCATCGAAGCCGCCGATCAGCGTCGTCGTCCAGGAATATTCCAGCTGCTTCGTGCGCCAGAGCTGCGAGATCGCGGCGGCGTTTTCGCCAAGCGAAACGCCGGCACGCGCCACCGCCGCATGGACGTCGAACAGCGTGCCGTAGGCGTCGAACATGAACGTGTTTGCAGGCATGGCCGTGCTCCCTCGGATCACCAGGATGGTGGCGAGCGTGGTCAAAAGCGCAATGGCAAAACAGTTTGTCCCCGGCCGAAACGATCGGATCAAACCATTGCATCGGCGCAGGTCACCAATCACCACATTTCATGATGTCGGCGCCATGCGACAGGATAAGTTCGGGCAGGGAAACGTTCTGGAGAATCCGATGCCCAACTGGTCGAAAACCTGGACCTATGTCGATGGCGACTGGCTGGAGGGCAATCCGCCGCTGACCGGTCCGCGCAGCCATGCCTTCTGGCAAGCCTCGTCGGTGTTCGACGGCGCACGGGTGTTCGACGGCATGATGCCGGACATGGACCAGCACGCCGCCAGGCTCAACCGTTCGGCCGGGGCGCTCGGAATGAAGGCGACCATGTCGGTCGAGGCCATTGTCGAGCTCGCCCGCGACGGCGCCCGGAAATTCGACGGCAAGACGGCGCTCTATGTGCGGCCGATGTATTGGGCCGAGGGCGATGGGCCGAGCGCCATCCTGAACGATCCGGAGACCACCCGGTTCTTGCTGTGCCTCTATGAAGCGCCGATGGGCACGCCGAACGGCATGTCGGTCACGCTGTCGCCGTTCCGGCGCCCGACCATCGAAAACGCGCCGACCGATTCCAAGGCCGGCTGCCTCTATCCGAACAATGCCCGCGCGCTGCGCGAGGCGCTCGCCCGCGGCTTCGACAATTGCCTGGTGCGCGACATGCTCGGCAATGTCGCCGAGACCGCATCGTCCAACATCTTCATGGCCAAGGGCGGCATCGTCTATACGCCGGTGCCGAATGGCACTTTCCTCAATGGCGTCACCCGCCAGCGAACCATCGCACTGCTGCGCCAGGCCGGCGTCACGGTGGTCGAGAAGAGCCTGACCTATGGCGAATTCTCCGAGGCCGACGAAATCTTCTCCTCGGGCAATTATTCCAAGGTGGTTCCCGTCACCCGCATCGACGAGCGTGCGCTCCAGCCGGGTCCGATGGCGCGGAAAGCCCGCGAGCTCTACTGGGACTATGCGGCGAGCGGCACGCGCATCTGAGCCGCGGCGTCACGCCAGGGCGCCGGGACCCAGGTCCCGACGCCGGTGACCGGCCGGCTGGTCGCTCGGGTCAACCGCCGACATGCGCGCGGAAATCCTTGAGCGAGGCGAAGCGGGCCGTGCCGGAGGCGAGATCTGCCTCGATCGAACCGTCGCCGAACAGCCGGAACGGAATGCCGGCGATGACGCCTTCACGCAGCAGCGGCGCGGTGGGCGCGGACGGTGGCGGCGGTTCAGCTGCGACGACCGGAGCGGCTTCGACCACTGCCGCCGGCTCAGGCTCCGCGGCAACCACCGGGACCGCCTCGGCTGCCGGTTCGGGCGCGGCGGCCGGCTGGTCTTCACCCGGCATGGGCCGATGCGTGTCGATGGCATGCGCATGGCCGTCGCTGATATCGCCGTCATCCTCGCCCGCCACCCTCCGGTCCCGATCCGGTTCGGCAGGCCGCGCCAGGATATCGCCGAGCTCGGGGAAATCGCGGGCAAGTGCGGCCATGGCGCGATCGCCGGATGGCTGCTCCTGCCGGCCGGCCGCCGGTTCCGGTGGCGGCACGACAGGCGCCGGCGGCGGAACCACCTGGTCACGCAGATCGGCCACCGGCGCGACGTCGCGGCCAAGCGCCGTCTTCAGCGCCAATTCGAGCTCGTCTTCGATCGAAAGTGCCGGCGCCTTGGCGGGCTCTGCCGCGACCGCCTTCTCGACGACGGGTTCGCCACGCGCCGGGGCCTCGGCTGTGCCAGCGCCCGGCGCGGATACTGGTTCCGGTCCGAGGATGGAGGCCCTGAGCCGGGCCATCAGATCGTCATCGTCGAGATGCCTGGGAGCCGTGACCGCCGGCGCTTCGGCGCGGCCCGCGCCCGCCCGTGGCGTGTCGCCGGCCTCGGCCCGCGGCTCGGCCGCCGGTGTGTTGACATCGGCGATCGCAGCGCTGATCGCCGCCTCCAGGCTCTCGCCGCCGGTCGCGCCGCGCGTGTCGGTCGATCCCTTGGTATCCGGCTCGGATGGCGTCGGAACCGCATCGTCACCGGGCTTGCCGGGCTTTGCCGTCGCGGCAACACCCGCGGCAGCGGCAATGCCGGCTGCGGTGACGGCCGGTTTCCAGCCAAAGCGATCGCGAAATGAGGTTGGCCGCTTCGGAAACTCCACGGGCGCCGGCGAACTGCTCGCGGCCGGCTCGACACGCACCGGCTCGATGCGAGGCGGTTCGATGCGCTCGGGCTCGACATGGACCGGTTCGACGCGCACGGGCTCGACATGAGGCGGCTCGATTCGGGCCGGTTCGCGCGGCGCCCCATTGCCTGGCTCGGCCCGCAACGGCTCCGGTCTGACCGGCTCGATGGACGGTTCGGCCCGGTAAGGCTCGGCCCGGTAAGGCTCGGCCGAAGGGGGCACCGGCACGACCGGTTCCGGCGCGGTCTCGCCCTTGGTTTCCGGATCGGCCGGAGCCGGCCGCGGCGCGACGTCCAGAACCGGTGCGACCGGCGGCACGAAAGCCGGCGCCGGGGCCAGGCCGAGCTTGAGCCCGTCGATGCCGCGCGCCAGGGTATCCAGCCGGCCGGCGATGACCGCGAGGCCGACCAGCAGCAGGCCGCCGACCGCGCTGATCGCGCCGACGATCATCAATGTGTTGCCCAGGCTCAGCATGCTCGGGTCGTTGCCGAGGTAAAGCGTGACAACGCCCAGGACCGTCAGAACAACGGCAAGGACCTGGAGGAGAAGGATCATGGGGGCTTCCTTTTCAACCCGTGCGGCTCCGGCCGCATCCGGCTGCTTCTGAGCCGTTTATTACAACCTATCAAAGGCCTGTCATAAGATTCTCGCAACTTTGCCCTTCGTTGCGGGTTCTCCAATTGCCCCGCTGGAAGGTCAGGCCTATCTAGGCGGGGTTGCTTCACATCGCCGCCATGGGAGGCCGACAGCCTTCAATGGTCTTTCCAGGAGACAGCTCATGTCCTTCACGCTCGACGATCTTCCCTACGCCCACGATGCGCTCCAGCCCTATATGTCGAAGGAGACGCTCGAGTATCACCATGACAAGCATCACCTCGCCTATGTGAACAACGGCAACAACCTGATCAAGGGCACCGAGTTCGAAGGCAAGAGCCTCGAAGATGTCGTCAAAGGTTCGTTCGGCAAGAATGCCGGCCTGTTCAACAATGCCGGCCAGCACTACAACCACATCCACTTCTGGAAATGGATGAAGCCGAATGGCGGCGGCAAGATCCCCGGCGGATTGGAAAAAGCCATTGTCGACGGCTTCGGCTCGGTCGACGAGATGAAGGCGAAGTTCATCGAATCCTGCGTCACCCAGTTCGGCGCGGGCTGGGGCTGGCTTGCCGTCCAGAACGGCAAGGTGGTCACCATGAAGACGCCGAACGGCGAGAGCCCGCTGGTCCACGGCGCCAAGCCGATCCTCGGCTGCGACGTCTGGGAACATTCCTATTACATCGACTATCGCAACCGCCGGCCGGACTATGCCAAGGCGTTCATCGAGCATCTGGTCAACTGGGACTATGTCGACGAGATGTTCCAAGCCGCGACCAAGTAAGGCAGGCGCGACGCCAGCCATGCGGCCGGATCGGCCTTCACACCCCGGCGGCAGACCGCCGGGGTTTCGCTTTTTTGAAGTCACGCGATCTCGTTGACGATCTTGCGCCGGACCGCCTCGGCGAAACTGCGGCTTTCATCGGCGATCTCGACAAAGGCGCCCGGGCCGCCGATCACCGCCTCGCGATAATGGTCGGCGAGCGGTTGCCCGGCCCGGGCGGCAATACTGCCGCCTGGCCGAAGGATCGCCAGGGCATTGATGACCATGCCTTTGGCCACCGCATCGTCGCGCGCCGCCTCGACCGGCCGGCCGCCGATATGCGGGCCGTCGCCCGAGACGTCGATGACCCGCCTGAGGCCGCGATAGGCATTGGCCTCGATCAGGCCGACCGAGAAGTCGATCGCCGCCGAGATCGAGTTGTAGCCCCTCGCCGCCCGCGGGGTTGCGGTCAGCTGGTCGCCGAAGGCGCGCGCGGTCGCCGCGTCACGGATCACCTGCCAGTCGGCAATGACATGCTGGGAATGCGGCCCGCCCCATTCGACATAGACGACGGCAATGGCGCCGATCGTGCCCGACCTGATGGCGGTCAGCACATCCGCCGATACCAGCGCCTCGGCGTATCCCTGTCGCTGCAGGCGCAGTTCGTCGTCATCGATCGAGCCCGATCCGTCGGCGGCCAGCACCAGCTCGACATCGACCGGCTCCAATGGTTGCCCTCGCGCGCCGCGCGGCCTGACGACCACTGCGGCTATCGCGGCCAAGCCGAGCGCCAGCCGGCGCGAGACGAGATGCATTCGGCGCACGGGACCGGCTCCTCCTTTGCCCATCGGACGATGGGCGCGCCGCGGTCGTCAAGCCCGGACCAGCCGCCTCAGGCAGCCATGGAGCCCGGAGGCGCCATGTCCGCTGGTCGTGGCCGCCATGACCGCAGGCCGCATCGTGGTCGACGGCGGCTCGTATAGAGTGACGGCGACACTCCGCTTGCGTCGTCATCCTTGCGCCCTGCCCCGAGGCTTCATGCCACTTCTGCTTCTGCTGTCTGCCGCGACCTTCGTCGTCGGCATCGGCGCCTTTGCCGTCATTGGTGTCATCAGCCCGCTGTCGCGCGACCTTGGCCTGACCCCGGTCGGCGCCAGCTGGGTCATGAGTTCTTATGCGCTTGCCTATGCCGTCGGCTCGCCGCTGCTGACCTCGGCGACCGGGCGGTTCGACCGGCGCACCGTGCTGATCCTCGGCATGGCATTGTTCGGCCTGGGCGTGCTTGCGTCGGCGCTCGCCACCAATCCGACGCTGCTCTATGCCGGCCGGGTGGTCACCGCGCTCGGCGCCGGGCTCTATTCGCCGACCGCCGCGGGGGTCGCCATCGCCTCGGTCCCGATCGAACGGCGCGGCCAGGCGCTGTCGATCGTCTATGCCGGGCTGACGCTCGCCCAGGTCGCCGGCGTGCCGGCCGGCGGCTATCTCGGCTATCTGCTCGGCTGGTCGCAGGTGTTCTGGATCGTCGCCGCCCTGGCGGCGGCCATGACGCTGGCGCTGGCGCTGCGGGTTCCGCGTGCCATCGATGTCGCGCCGGCGCGGTTGAGCGACCTGGTGAGCACGCTGGTCAATCCGCGGCTTGCCGGAGCGGTGCTGCTGACCGCCTCGGTCATGTGCGCCGGCTGGATCCCCTATACCTTCCTGGCGCCGATCATCGAGGAGAAGACCGGCGGCGGCCCGGAGGTCGTCGCTCTCCTGCTCGTCGTTTATGGCTTCGGATCGGTCGCCGGCAACCTGCTCGGCGGCGTCCTGACCGACCGTGTCGGGCCGAACCGGGCGCTGCTCGTGGCAACCGTCCTGCCGGTGCCGATGATGGCGGCGGTCACCCTCATTCCCTGGCATCAGGTCTGGCTCGGCGGCCTGCTTTTGTTCGCCTGGGCCAGCGTCGGCTGGGCCATCTCGGTGCCGCAGCAGGCCCGCCTGGTCGCGCTGGATCCCGCCCGGACCCAGGTGCTGCTGTCGCTCAGCGCCGCCTGCATCTATATCGGCGCGTCCGTCGGGTCGCTGGTTGCGGGTTTTGCCAAGAGCATGGGCGGAATTCCCGCCATCGGCATCGCCGCCATCCTTGCCGGCCTGATCGGCATCGCCCATCTGGCGCTGACGCTCAGCCGCGAGCAGCGACAGGCGGCAACCACCTGAGCGGCCTTTGGGCCATCGCCGGCCTCGACGAGGCCGACCGGCGGCCGGCCTCGTTCGACCTCAAGCGCCCTATTCCGGCGCGCCGACGACCTTGATGGCGAAGGCATAGGCCTTGGCCACTTCCTTCAGCCGGTCGAAGCGCCCGGCCGCCCCGCCATGGCCGGACTCCATATTGGTCACCAGCAGAACCGGGTTGCCGTCGGTCTTGGCGGCGCGCAGCTTCGCCACCCATTTCGCCGGCTCCCAATAGGTCACCCTTGGATCCGATACGCCGGCCAGCGCCAGGATCGGCGGATAGGCCTGGACCGCGACATTGTCGTAAGGCGAATAGCCGAGCATGCGGCGGAAGGCCTCCGGATCATGGATCGGGTCGCCCCATTCGCGCCATTCCGGCGGGGTTAGCGGCAGCGTGTCGTCGAGCATGGTGTTGACCACGTCGACAAAGGGCACTTCGGCAACCACCCCGCCCCACAGATCCGGGCGCATATTGGCGATGGCGCCCATCAGCAGGCCGCCGGCCGAACCGCCATGGGCGACGATCCGGCCCTTGGCGGTGAAGCGCTCGGCGATGAGGTGCTCGGCCGCCGCGATGAAATCGGTGAAGGTGTTGCGCTTGTGCTCACGCTTGCCGTTGCGGTACCAGCGATAGCCCTTCTCCATGCCGCCCCTGATATGGGCAATGGCATAGACGAAGCCGCGATCGGCCAGTGACAGGCGCGTCGTCGAAAACGATGCCGGCATGGACGCGCCATAAGAACCGTAGCCATAGAGCAGCAGCGGTGCCGAACCATCGAGCGCCAACCCCTTGCGATAGACCAGCGACACCGGAACCATTTCACCGTCCGCGGCCGGCGCCAGCAGGCGGCGCGTGACATAGTCGGCCGGATCATGGCCGGACGGCACTTCCTGGCGCTTGCGCAGCACACGCTCGCGCGTGCGCATGTCGTAGTCCCAGGTCTCGGCCGGCGTCGTCATCGACGAATAGACGAAGCGCAAGGTGTCGGTGTCGAACTCATAGCCATGGACGATGCCGAGCGCATAAGCCTCCTCGTCGAAGGCGATGGTATATTCGGCGTTGGTTGCGAGATCGCGCACGACGATGCGGGGAAGCGCGCTTTCCCGTTCGAGCCGGACCAGCCAATTGGCCAGTACGCTGATCGACAGCACCAGCACGCCCGGACGATGCGGGATCAATTCCTGCCATGTGTCGCGCCCGGGGTCGGCGGCCGGCGCGACGACCACCTTGTAGTCTTCCGCGCCGTCGGCATTGGTCAGGATGAACAGCGAAGGCTGGCCCAGATAGGACGGATGGTAGTCCGGATAAGACTTGACCTCGTCCTCGCGCGGCAAAGCCAGGCGCGGCACGGCGGCCGGATCGGCGAGATCGAGGATGCGCACCTCGGTCGAATCGCTCTGCGCCCCGGTGATGAAGGCAAGACCGCCGGCGGTCGCCTGATCGAGCCCGAGGAAGACCGTCGTGTCGGTTTCCTCATAGACCAGCCGGTCCGCGGACGCCGCGGTGCCGATCGCGTGACGGAACACCTTGAGCGGCCGGTGATTGTCGTCGAGCCTGACGTAATAAAGCGCCGAGCCATCCGCCGCCCAGACAGCGTCGCCACCGGTCTCGGGAACGACGTCGGCCAGGTCTTCGCCCGTGGTCAGGTCGCGGATCTTCAGCGAGAAGAATTCGGACCCCTTGTCGTCATGGCTCCAGGCGAGCCTTGCATGATCCGGGCTGTGCACGGCGCCGCCGAAGTCGAAAAACGCCTTGCCCTCGGCGAGCGCGTCGCCGTCCAGCATGACCTGTTCCGGCGTGGCCGCGCCGCGCGGCCGGCGACAAACGATCGGATGCTGGCCGCCGCTGCGATAGCTTTCGTAATATTCCCAAGGGCCGTCGGGCGCCGGTACCGAGGAATCGTCTTGCTTGATCCGCCCCTTCATCTCCTCGAACAGCACGCCGATCAGGGCCTTGGCTGGCTCGAGCACCGCTTCGGCATAGGCGTTCTCGGCCTCCAGATGCGCGCGGATCGGTGCCGGCAAGACACTGGGATCGCGGATTGCCGCTTGCCAGTTGGCAGCGCGCAACCAGTCATAATCGTCGCGGAGCACAACATCGTGGATGGTCTTCTCGACCGGCCGGCGCTCGGCCACGGGTGCGACGGCGGCGGCACCGTCGAGACGGGCAAGCTTGGTAGTCATTGATCGATCCTCACCGGCTGGATATTCGGATAGATGGACGAGAACCGGGCCGTTGCGCGGCGCTCAAGAATAAGCGGGACGTATCGTACTGCCGCTCGTGAGATCATAGGCGTGACTGCTGTTGTTGACGTAACCTTGCATTGCCGCTGCATCACGCAGATGACCTGCCACAGGTAAGTTGCCGGGGCCGGCTGCGCAATCTACGGCGTCGTTGCGTTAGATGGGCGGGGCTTGCGGAAAATTCGGTTGTAGAGCGGGTTGCGGCGCCCGCATTCATTGAAGTGAGCTGACAGTAAGATTACCAAATGTGAATGCGACGGTTAATCGCAATTCGATTTTACTTGAATTCTTTCATCTTGGCCTTGAAACCTCATCTAAACAGCAGTATCTGCCTGCCAGTGACGATTTTCCGAATCGGCCTATCGCTAGGTGATGAGCCTCGGAACAACAACGCCACCAGCAAAGCGTTTCAAGCGCTCGAATGTCACGGCGGCATCAATTGCCGCCCTTTAGAGGATTAACAAAGCCATGGCCGACTCGTTGACTGCAAACAACTACATCGAGCTCGCTGCCGATATCGTCTCGGCTTATGTCAGCAATAACTCCGTGTCCACGACCGACCTTCCCAGCCTGATCAACAGCGTTCACAACGCTCTGGCCAACATTTCCACTGGCAAGATCGAAGTGCCGGCCGAGCCTCTGAAGCCGGTCGTTCCGGTCAAGAAGTCGATCACGCCGGACTACATTATTTGCCTCGAAGACGGCAAGAAGTTCAAGTCGCTGAAGCGGCACCTGCGCACGCAGTACAATCTGTCGCCGGAAGATTATCGTGAGAAGTGGGGCCTGCCGGCCGACTATCCGATGGTCGCGCCGAACTACGCCGCCGCGCGCTCGCAGCTTGCCAAGCAGATGGGCCTCGGCCAGCAGCGCCGCCGCAAGGGACGCTGAGCGCTCGACGCCTGGTTTTGATCGAAAGACGCCGCGCGGACCATCCGCGCGGCGTCTTTTTTGTCGACGGCCCAAATCCTTTGACGACGGCCAAGTCCCTTGACGACGGCCCAAACGTCAGGCGGCCAGCGCATCCAGGATCCGCACCCAGCTGCGGATGCCCTTGTGGAAGCTCTTGAGGTCATATTTCTCGTTCGGTGAATGAACCCGGTCATCGTCCAGGCCGAAACCGACCAGAAGCGAGTCGACGCCAAGCACCGTCTTGAAATCGCCGACGATCGGGATCGATCCGCCGGAGCCAATGGTGACGGCTTTCTTGCCCCATTCGGCGGTGAGCGCGGCGCGCGCGCCGACGAGTGCCGGCATGGTCCAGGGCAACTGGATCGCCGGGCTGGCCTTGTAGCTGATGAACTCGACCTTGCAGTCGGCCGGCAATTGCGCGCGAACAAAAGCGTGGAAAGCGTCGCGAACCTTGAGCGGATCCTGCCCGCCAACCAGACGGAACGAGATCTTCGCCGAGGCATCGGACGGGATCACCGTCTTGGTGCCCTCGCCGGTATAGCCGCCAATAATGCCATTGGCATCGCAGGTTGGCCGCGACTGGACCATTTCGATCAGCAGTCGCCCCTTTTCGCCGATCGGCTGGCTGAGCCCGATGGGACCGAGGAACCCTTCGGCGTTCAGGTCGAGAGCCTCCCAGTCGGCGCGGACGTCTTCGGGCAATTCCTGCACGCCATCATAGAAACCGGGGATGGTAATGCGGCCCTGGTCATCGTGGAG
The DNA here is from genome assembly GCF_005144885.1 of Phreatobacter stygius. NCBI lineage: Bacteria > Pseudomonadati > Pseudomonadota > Alphaproteobacteria > Hyphomicrobiales > Phreatobacteraceae > Phreatobacter > Phreatobacter stygius. The sequence continues at coordinate 4,494,219 of NZ_CP039690.1, read as the reverse complement.
TGAACCAATGATCTTGGACAGGACGTGGATCGGGTTCCGCGCCGCCCCGCCGAACAGGCCGGAATGCAGGTCCCGGTCGGCCGCGATCACCTTGACCTCCTCATAGACCAGTCCGCGCAACGACGTGGTGATCGCCGGTGTCTGCGGATCCCACATGCCGGTATCGCAGACGAAGGCGATATCGGCTTTGAGCTCGGCGGCATTGGCTTTGACGAAATCGAACAGATGTTTCGAGCCGCTCTCCTCCTCGCCTTCGATCAGCAATGTCAGGCCCATCGGCAGCGAGCCGGTCACCGCCTTCCAGGCCCGGCAGGCCTCGACGAAGGTCATCACCTGGCCCTTGTCGTCGCAGGCGCCGCGCGCCACGATACGTTTGGCGCCATCCGGGCCGGCGGCAATGCGCGGCTCGAAGGGTGGCGTCTCCCAAAGGTTGAGCGGATCGACAGGCTGCACGTCATAGTGGCCATAGAATAAGGCGTGAGGGCCGGTGGCGGCCGGACTCTTGGCGACGACGGCAGGATGACCGCCGGTCGGCCGCACCTCGGCCGAAAAGCCGATCGTGCGGAGGTCGGCCGCCAGCCACTCGGCCGCGGCGACACAGTCCTTGGCATAGGCGCTGTCGGTGGAGATGGATTTGATCCGCAACAGCGCGAACAGGCGATCGAGGCTCTGATCAAGCGAATTGTCGACGGTCTCGAGCACCTGCTCGACGGGACGGGGTGAGGTCATGGCGGGATTCCAGCATTGGCGGAGGCGCCGACGCTAACAAGACCCGGCCAGTTTGGGAACGGGCCGGGATCAACCGCCTGAGGTCGACAAATGACAGGTCTGGATCCGGGATGTCCGATCAGGCAGCGGCGCGCTGGGCTGCATCACGCTCACGGCCGAGCCGCCGCACCCGTTGCAGCAGGGCCCCGACCCGCCGGTAGAGCACGCGCGCCGGCACGGTCGCGCCCAGCACCGCGGCAAAGCCGGCGGCCTGGGCCGCATGGTTCGAGGCAAAGGCCTGGGTCGATGTCAGCAACAGACAGGGGATCGCGGAGCCGAGCGCATCGGCCGGCGGACGTGCCGTGCCCAGTTCACTACGCGCGAAACTGGCAGGCAGATCCTGATCGTAGACGACCAGGACATCAACCTTGCCGCCGGCAATGCGACCGGCGAGATCGACCGCCGATGCCACCACCGTGACATGTGTCATTCCAAGGTCTCTGAGGTCTTGCGCGGCCTTGTCCGCCGCTGCACCGGTCGTACGCAGCAAAACGACCTGCGCCGCCTGGATCTGCTTCATCCCCGCCATGGCCCCAATCCCGACATTCGCGCGGTCGCCAATACAACTTATTGGATACAATACATGTTAATCGTCTTCCATACTAGCCTATGTGAGTCAGAAGTCGGTGGATGAGTCGCACCTGCGACAATCCAGCCGCGCCCCAGTCCGGCCCCTAGCGCCGGAAGCCGCCAAGGACGCCGCGAATGAGCGCCCGGCCGATCTGGGTTCCGACCGATCTGGCGATCGAGCCGGCGGCATTGCGGATCATGACTTCGCTGGTGGTCATGCGACTGCGACCGCCCTTGCCCGCCGGCGCCGAACCGCCGCCCAGAAGGCCGCCGAGCAGACCGCCAAGCCCGCCGGTATCGGCTTCCTGCGGGGCCTGCTCCGCCTGGTGGCGCTTCTGCAATTGCTCGAAGGCCGATTCACGATCGACGACCTCGTCATACCGATCCTTCACCGGGCTTGCGGCGATGATCTGCTGGCGCTCCGCGACGGTCACCGGGCCGATCCGCGCGGTCGGCGGCGCGATCAGGGTCCGTTGAACGATCGAGGGCACGCCATTGCCCTCGAGCATCGAGACCAGCGCCTCGCCCTTGCCGAGCTGGGTGATGACCTCTTCGGTGTTGAGCTTGGGATTCTGGCGGAAGGTTGTCGCCGCCGCCTTGACCGCCTTCTGGTCGCGCGGAGTGAAGGCGCGCAAGGCATGCTGGACACGGTTGCCGAGCTGGGCGAGGACCGTCTCCGGCACGTCGAGCGGGTTCTGGGTGACGAAATAGATGCCGACACCCTTCGAGCGGATGAGGCGCACCACCTGCTCGATCTTTTCGACGAGCGCCTTGGGTGCGTCGTTGAACAGGAGATGGGCCTCGTCGAAGAAGAAGACCAGCTTCGGCTTGTCGAGGTCGCCAACCTCGGGAAGCTCCTGGAACAGCTCGGACATCAGCCACAGCAGGAAGGTCGCATAGAGCTGCGGGCTGCCCATCAGCTTGTCGGCGGCGAGCAGATTGATGATGCCGCGGCCGTCGCGGTCGGTCCGCATCAGATCCTTGAGGATCAAGGCGGGCTCACCGAAGAACTGCGATCCGCCCTGGTTCTCCAAGGTCAGCAGCTGACGCTGAATGGCACCGACCGACTGGGCCGAGACATTGCCATAGGCCGCGCGCAATTCGTTCTGCAGTTCCTTGTTGGAGCCGAGCTCGGCGAGCATGGCGCGCAGATCTTTCAGATCGAGCAGCAACAGGCCCTTCTCGTCGGCATAACGGAACAGGATGTTGATCACCCCTTCCTGGGTCTCGTTCAGGTCCATCAGGCGCGACAGCAGCAGCGGTCCCATCTCGGAGATCGTCGCGCGGATCGGATGGCCCTGTTCGCCGAACAGGTCCCAGAACACCACCGGGAACTCGGCCGGCGCCCAATTCAGCCCGACCTGCTTGGCGCGGTCGAGAATGAACGGCTTGGCCTCGCCCATGGCGGCGACGCCGGAGAGATCACCTTTGATATCGGCGGCAAAGACCGGCACGCCGGCATTGGAGAAACCTTCGGCCAGCACTTGCAGCGTCACGGTCTTGCCGGTGCCGGTGGCGCCGGTGATCAGGCCATGGCGATTGCCGAACTTAAGGGCGAGCTCTTCGGGCTTGGTGCTCTTGCCGATGAAGAGGCTGTCGTCGGCCATGAGATCATTCCTGGGCTGTGGCGCTGCACTGCGATGGTTGTAGCAATGCCCGGCGGTCGCCGCCAAGCACGATCGCGAACGGATGGCGCCGACCTTCGAACCGGCGCGCCACCGACCAGGCTGCGCCGCCGGTGCAGCCGAGGACAAACCAAGACTGCGTCGGAAACGGGGCGATCGGCCAAATCGCCGGCCCCCGCCTTCCTTGGCCCACAGCCGCCGCCTAAGCTCACCCGACCTGCAGAGGACTGGCCATGAGGATCCGTCGGGCAACAGAGGCGGATGCGGCCGCGGCGGCCGAGGTGCTGCGCCGATCGATCGCCGAGCTCTGCCGCGCCGACCACCAGGACGATCCGGTGGTTCTCACCGGCTGGCTCGCCAACAAGACACCCGAGACGGTCGCCGCCTGGATCGCTGATCCGGACAGTGTCGTGATGGTCGCAGTCGACGACGACGGCGCCATTGCCGGCGTCGGATCGGCAGCGGCCTCGGGCGAGATCACGCTCAACTATGTCTCGCCCACATTCCGCTTTCGCGGCGTCAGCAAGGCCATGGTGGCGGAGCTGGAACGGCATCTGGCCAGCCTTGGCTGCCATCGGGCCAAGCTGACCAGCACCATCACGGCGCACCGCTTCTACCTGTGCGCCGGCTACCGGGATGACGGACCGCCGAAGCCATGGCGCGGCGGCAACATTCATCCGATGGTCAAGCGGCTCGCCTGAGCCGCGCCGGCCGGCCGCGGGTCAGCCGCGCTCCCACAGCTGCTTGACCAGGATACCCGCCTTCTTCTCGACCGCCGCGGCCGCGTCCAGGCACAGATCCTCGCGGTAACGCGAGCCGATGATCTGCACGCCGACCGGCAGCCCCTTGTTGAGGCCGACCGGCACGACGGCCGCCGGCAGTCCCAGCACGTTGATCGACGAGATGAATCGCAGATCGTTGTGGAACAGTTCCTTGACCCGCTTGTCGCCGCCGAGATCGGCATTGGTTTCCGGTGTCCGCTTGACCGTGGTCGGGGTCAGCACCAGCGGATAGTCCTCCAGGAAGGTCATCCAGTTGCGGATGTGGCGCGAACGATCACTGATCGCCTTCATGTAGCCGGTCTGGTCGAGCTTGGTGGACAGAGCCAGGAAGCCGTCCAGGGTCTTCTGGAAATCCGCGCCGGTGGTGGCGCGCATCTGTGCCTCCTGCAGCACGGCGAGCTCGGTCATGATCAGATTGCACCAGAGCTGCCAGACACCGCCGAGATCGGGGACTTCGACCTCGGTGACGTTGTAGCCGGCATCGCTGAGATGATCGGCGGCCTTGCGGACCAGCGCGATCACGCCGCGATCGGTGTCCATATCCGCGGGGATCTTGGCGAGCGCCACCTTGATCGGGCCCTTCAGCTTCGGCCCCTTCAGGGGCGCCGGCACCCACCAGGGATCACGCGGATCGCGCTGGGCCATCACTTCGAGGCCGAGACGAACGTCGCGGATCTCGCGTGCCATGGGGCCCTGCGACGACATGAACTGCGCCATCAGCGGCCGTTCGGCCGTGGCGCTCGGGTTGAACGCCGGGATGCGTCCTTGCGTCGGCTTGATGGTGGCGATGCCATTGCACTGGGCCGGCCAGCGCAGCGAACCGCCAATGTCGTTGCCATGACCAATGGTGCCGATGCCCATGGCGATCGACGCGCCGGCGCCGCCCGAGGAGCCGCCGCAGGTGACCGCCGGGTCCCAGGGATTGAGGGTGAGGCCATGCAGCGGATTGTCGGTAAAGCCGCGCATCGAGAATTCGGGCGTGTTGGTCAGTCCGAGAATGATCGCGCCGGCCTTTTTCAGATTGCTGGTGACCGGCGAATCGCCTGGCGCGATATTGTCCTTGAAGGCCACCACGCCGTTGGAATTGGCCTGGCCCTCGACATCGATATTGATCTTGATGGTGACCGGCACGCCGTGCAGCGGGCCGACATCCCGGCCCTTGGCCAGCGCCTTGTCGGCGGCCTTGGCGGCCTTGATCGCTTCCTTGCTGAGGTCGACGACCACGGCGTTGATCTGCGGATTGGCCTGGTGCATGCGGTCGACATGAGCGCGCACGACCTCTTCGGAGCTGACCTTGCCCTTTTTGATCGCTGCCGCCGTGTCCACGGCAGACCATTGCCAGATCGGTGTTTTCGCCACGTTTCGTCCCCTGTATCCAAAGCGGACGTGACCGTAACGGAGGCCATGCGCCAAAGTCGAGCCGTGCTGACGACAGAGGTCGTCTGCGCACGGCGGCGGTCTGGCGCAACGGCGCCCGAAGTTCAGTCGAGCCTGGTGCCGGAAACCCTGACCAGTTCCTCCCAGAACGGATTCTCGCGCTTGATCAGATCCTTCAGCGCGGCGGGAGACGGGTCGGTGACCGCCATCAGGCCTGCCGGCGTCATTCGTTCGCCATAACGCGGGGTGGCGACCGCGGCGACGACGGCCTTGTGATATTCCGCGACGATCGGCGCCGGGGTCGCCGCCGGCACGGCGACCGCGAACCAGGTCTGGATGTCGATGTCGGCAAGCTTCAGATCGGCGAATTCCTTCATGCCGGGAACATCGGGCAGGAAGGGTTGCCGCTCGGCGCTCGCCACCGCCAGCGCCCTGAAGGTTCCGGCCGCGACGTTGGGCAACAGCGCCGCCATGGTGTCGAACATCACGTCGATATTGCCGGACATCAGGTCGGCGATCGCCGGCGCGCCGCCACGATAGGGCACATGCACCATGGCGGTGCCGCAGCGGGCGTTGAGCAACCCCTGCATCAGATGCGAGGTCTGGCCGAGACCCGACGAGCCGAAATTGATCTTGCCGGGATTGGCCTTGCCCCAGGCGACCAAGTCGCGGAACGTCTTCCAGCCACGCTCCTCGGCCCTGCGGGCGTTGACCACGCACAGGATCGTGCCGGTGGCGATGCGGGTGATCGCGGTCAGATCCTTGTCCGGATCGTAGAGCATCCGCGCGAACAGATATTTGTTGGTGATCAGCGTCGAGGCGGTGGCCACGCCGGCGGTCGTGCCGTCGGCCGGCGAGTTGGCGACATTGGCGATGCCGAGCATCGCCCCGGCGCCGCCGATATTCTCGACCACGACCCGCCCGCCGGTGGCCGGCCCGAGCGCATCGGCGAGCAGCCGGCCGACGAGATCAAGCGCTCCGCCGGCCAGGAACGGCACGACCAGGCGCTTGAGCGGGATGGTCTGCGCCTGCGCGCTTCCGGTGAAGATGAACGGCGCGCCAAGCGCGGCCAGCCCGATGGTGCGGCGGGTGAATGCCATCATGTGCCCTTGCGATATCCGGTCCCTGATCCAGCTTGTGGTTCGCTGGTGGCGGGACCCTATCGTGACGCGACGGCAGTCAACAAGATTGCGGCGAGGATGGCTGGTGGTCGCGGCGCGCCGATCGCCGCGGATGTTAAAGCCCCAGCGCCGTGGCGATCTCTTCGACCGCCACCATGGGCGCAATACGGCCGCTGGCGACATCGGCCTCCAGCGCCGGCAGGCGGGCCTTCAGGACAGGATCGCGCTTCAGCCGGTCGGTGACCCGCTCCTGCAGCATCGTCCACATCCACTTGACCCCCTGGGCACGCCGCCTGGCGGCAAAATCGCCGGACGCTTCGGTCTTGGCGCGATAGGCGCCGATCTGCTCCCAGAGTTTGTCGAGGCCCTGATTGGCGAGGCCCGATATCAGCAGGACCGGCGGTGACCAGACACGGGATTTCGGCGCCATGATGTGCAGGGCCGCGCGATATTCCGCGGCCGCCGCCTTGGCGCGCTGGACGCCGTCGCCGTCGGCCTTGTTGACCGCGATGATGTCGGCCAGTTCGAGAATGCCCTTCTTGATGCCCTGCAGCTCGTCCCCCGCGCCCGGCAGCATCAGCACCAGGAAGAGATCGGTCATGTCGGCGACGGCGGTCTCCGACTGGCCGACGCCAACGGTCTCGACCAGGATGACGTCGAAGCCGGCGGCCTCGCAGAGCAGCATGGTCTCACGGGTCTTGGCGGCGACGCCACCAAGCGTGCCCGACGACGGCGAGGGCCTGACATAGGCGTTGGGGTCGACCGCCAGCCGCGCCATGCGTGTCTTGTCGCCGAGGATCGAGCCGCCGGTGCGTGACGAGGACGGATCGACGGCGAGCACCGCGACCCGATGGCCCGATGCCGTCAGATTGGAGCCGAACGTATCGATGGTGGTCGACTTGCCCGCGCCGGGCACGCCGGTAATGCCGATGCGAATGGCACGGCCGGTCTCCGGCAGGAGCCGTTGCACCAGATCGCGGGCGAGCGCCTGATGCTCGGGCCGGGTCGATTCGACCAGGGTGATGGCACGGGCGAGGACAGCGCGATCCCCCGCGCGAATGGCCTGGCTGAGCTTGTCGAGGTCGAGAGGCGCACGCATGATCGGGTGGTAACAAAGCGACAGATTCGATGCGAGCGGAATAGCCGCTGCCGGGCGCCTTCACACGTTCAGCCGGTCTTGAGCTCCTCGATGAAGCCCGCCACCTCGCGCTGCAGGTCGGCCGACTGGTCGGCCAAGGACCGCGACAGTCCCATGAGCTGTCCCGAGGCGGAACCGGTGACCTCGGCCGCTTGGCCAATGCTGACGATGTTGCCGGTGACGTCAGCGGTGCCGCTCGCGGCGCGCTGCGTGTTGACGGCGATCTCCGCGGTCGCGGCGCCTTGCTGCTCGACCGCCGCGGCGATCGACGAGGTCACCTCGCGGATCGTGCTGATGGTTGCGACAATGCGCGAGATCGAGGCGACCGTAACGGTCGTCGCCGACTGAATCTCGGTGATCTTGTCGCCGATCTCATTGGTCGCCTTGGCGGTTTGCGCGGCGAGCTGCTTGACCTCCGAGGCAACGACCGCGAAGCCCCGACCGGATTCGCCGGCGCGGGCGGCCTCGATCGTCGCGTTGAGCGCCAGGAGATTGGTCTGTTCGGCAATCGCACGGATCAGGGCCACGACATCGCCGATCTGCCCGGCCGCGGCGGTCAGCGCCAGGATGTTGTCATTGGTCCTGGCCGCTTCCTCGGCCGCCGTCCGCGCAACATCGGCGGAACGGGTCACCTGGCTGTTGATCGCACCGATCGACGCCGAGAGTTCCTCCGCTCCGACCGCGACGGTCTGGACGTTGCCCGATGCATTTTCCGCGGCGAAGGCCACGGCCTGCACCCGCTCGGCCGTCTCCTTGGCCGTCGCGGAGAGATTGCGGGCCGCATCCGCGACATCCGTCGACGAGCTGATGAGCGTGCCGGCGAGCACTTGCAGGCGCATGGTGAATTGCTCGGCCGAGGTGGCGCGCTGCGCCAGCCGCCCGCCTTGGGCTGCCAGTTCCGCCGAGATTTCCCGGGTATGGGCCGAATCGCTCTGGGCAGCCACCGCTTCGGCGATGGCGTGGTCGGACTCGACGAACAGCGCCTGCAACCGATAGGTCAGCCAGCTCAGCACGGCCGTCTCGACGACGACGATGACCGCATGGACGATGACACGGACGAGGTCGGGACTGCTGGTCGGGAACACCGCCATCGGCAGCGCGAAATTGAGCACCAGATGATGAACGGCGGTGACCGCCGCATTGGCCACGATCGCCCGCCAGTCGCACCAGCCGGCAACCACCGCCAGCACGGCAAAGAAATACATATGCATATCGATCTGATAGCTGTGCCCGGCAAAGACATAGACCAGCATCGCGACCAGGGCCGAGGCAGCCATCGATGTCACCATGCGGGTGGCCGGGCCGGTGCGGTCGCCCCACCAGGCCAGCGTCGCGCCACCGGCGAGCGCCACCGAGCCGACGATGGCGACCGGGACCGAGGCGGTGCCGAGCATCCATGCCAGGGCGGAGATCAGCACCACGTTGGCCCACAGGAACAGGATCAGGACGAGGCCGAATCTCCGGCGCAGCTGTTCGAGCCCATCCATCGACGTCACCCTCCCGAGAGACAGCCAGCCGCGACGCGCGGGTCAAAAACGACGAGCGCGCCGGCGCCGTAGAGCGCAGCCACGAAGTCGGGTCTTTCTGCCTGAGCAATGATGATCCAGCCAAGCCTCGACGGCATGACGATCGAGCCTTCCGCCGCGGCGATCACCTCGGCCGCCCGACTGGCCGGTCCGAACGGCCAGACCACGACGGCGACATCGGCGCCTGGCCTCGGACTGGCGAAGGCCGCGGCGAATACTGCCGATATTACGATGGAGAAAAGCACCACGGGTCGCATCCGATAACCCCGAGCCGCAGGTCGACAACGCAGATGCAACGATCCGGTCAGGTTACCAATATCCGATTTATTTCCGGTTAATTGTATGAAGACCGACCTGCAACCGCCTTGCCGCGGCAAGGCATATGGCCGCCATTCAGCCCCATTCCCGCCACGGCCGGCCGTTAACCGCTCACCGACGACGACGTTCGATGCCTTGACCTCGCGTGATTCACGATCCGGCAAGGCGGCGCGTCGTTTGTCGACAACCAAGCAACCGAAACCGGAGCCAATGCCGAAGCCGTCGACCCGTATCGTCGCCGTCGCGCCCGCCGCCATCCGGATGGCACTGGTGGCTGTCGCGGCATGTGCGCTGTCGGGCTGCCTCGGCGCCGACATGTCGGGCATTTCCGGCTCGCTCGGTTCGCTCACCGCTCCCGCCAGGCAGCCGCGCGCCGTGCCGGTCCTCGTCGCTTCGACCCGACCGGCCTTCCAGGGCGACACACTGGGCGCACCGACCCGCGAGCGCGCTCGCTTCTATCGCCAGACCGTGACGGTGCCGCCTGGCCATCAGGCCGGCACCATTGCCCGTCCCTCGCTGACCCCGGAAAGCGCCTCGCGCCATTTCACGCTCGCCGACCGATCGGCGCTGACGCCGGACAATTTCCGCGCTGAGCTCGCCCGCGCGATCGCCGCCAAGCCGGCCGATCAGCGCGACGTGCTGGTCTATGTCCACGGCTTCAATACCGACTATGACGAGGCGGCTTTCCGCCTGGTCCAGGTCGCCACCGACGCCGGCTTCCGCGGCACCCATGTGCTGTTCACCTGGCCGAGCTATCGCCGGATGCTGGCCTATGGCGGCGACCGCGAGGTGGCGACCGCCTCACGCGATGCCTTCGAGAAGCTGCTGGCCGATCTCGGTGATGTGCCGGGGATCGGACGGGTCAATCTCATCGCCCATTCGATGGGCGCCTTCCTGACCATGGAGGGGCTGCGCCAGGCGTCCATCGCCGGCCGCGGCGAGGTCAACGGCCATCTCGGCGAAGTCATCCTGGCGGCGCCCGATCTCGACGTCGAGGTGTTCCGGGGCCAGATGGCGCGCATCTCGCGGCCGAGCCGCATCTCGCTGTTCGTCCAGTCCGACGACCGCGCGCTTGCCGCTTCGATGACGGTCGCCTGGGATCGCCAGCGCCTGGGCTCGCTCGATGTCCGCGATCCGCGCCATCGCGAGATCATCTCGACGCTCGGCGTGCGTGTCTTCACCATGAGCTCGCAAGGCTGGACCGACCTGATGCGTCACGGCACCTTTGCCGAAGCGCCCGAGATCGTCCGGCTGATCGGCGGCAAGATCGCCGCGCCGCCGGTGATCGAGGATGCGCTGCCGCCGGCGCCGGCCGAGGCGCCCGCGCTGCCGGCCGAATTGCAGCCGCCGCAGGCCCAGACGCCGATGGCCGACCAGCCGGAAAGCGCCCGCCAGGTGACGTCGGAACCCCTGCCCCGGATCGGCGCCGAACCGTCGCCCCAGATCCGCGCCGACGGCACGAACTGAGGTCCGCGCGCAGCGTCCCGCCGGTTCAGGCGGTCGCTACCGTCTGGCCCGGCCGCTTGCGCCACAGCCAGACCGCCAGCGGCCAGATGAACAGGCCAATGGTGATGGCGGCGAGGGTTGCCGAAACCGGCCGCTCGAAGAACGGCAGGATCGATCCGTCGGACTTGATCAGCGATGTGATGAAGTGCTGCTCGACCATCGAGCCCATGACCACGCCGAGCACCAGGGCGGCGACCGGATAGCCGTTCTTCTCCATGAGATAGCCGATGCAGCCGAAGGCGGCGACGGTGATGACCAGGAACAGGTTGTTGCCGGTGGCAAACGACCCGACGGCGCAGAGCAGCACGATCACCGGCATGATGGCGTAGCGCTTCAGCCGCAGCACATAGCTCGCCAGCCGGATCATGATGATGCCGAGCGGGATCATGATGATATTGCCCAGCATGAAGATGATGTAGAGCGCATACATGCTCGACGCTTTTTCGGTGAACAGCGTCGGCCCGGGATTGAGGCCCTTCATGTAGAGCACGCCAATGGCGATTGCCGTGATGGTGTCGCCGGGAATGCCGAACAGCAGCGAGGGCACCCAGCCGGAGGCGAGCGAGGCATTGTTGGAAGCGCCGGCCTCGATCAGCCCTTCCGGATGGCCGGTGCCGAATTTTTCCGGCGTCTTGGAGAAGCGCTTGGCCATGGCATAGGAAACCCAGGCGGCCATGTCGGCGCCCGCCCCCGGCAGCACGCCGATGATGATGCCGATGACGTTGCCGCGGGCCTGCTGGACCGGATATTCCTTGGTCAGCTTCCACTGGCCGGCCAGGATCGAGCCGAATTTCCGGCGCGGCAGCGGCGGCGGCTCGGGCACCGACATGGCCCGCATGACCTCGGCGACCGCAAAGCAGCCGACCAGGGCCGGGACCACCTCGATGCCGCCGAGGAGATCGGTCAGGCCGAAGGTGAAGCGCGGCGTGCCGGCCGGGTTCTCGATGCCGACGCAGGCGATCAGCAGGCCGAGCAGCATGGCGGCGATCGCCTTGACCGGCGACGACCGGGCGACCAGCGTCGCGCACATCAGGCCGAGAAAGGCGAGCCAGAAATATTCGAAGGTCGAGAACGACAAGGCGAATTCGGCCAGCAGCGGCGCCATCAGGATCAGCGACAGCGTGCCGAACACGCCGCCCAGCGCCGAAAACCACAGGCAGATGCCGAGCGCCATTTCCGCCTGGCCCTTGCGCGTCATGGCATAGGCTTCGTCGGTATAGGCGGCGGACGCCGGCGTGCCGGGAATGCGCAACAGGCAGCCTGGAATGTCACCCGAGAAGATCGCCATGGCGGACGCCGTGATGATGGTGGCGACGGCGGCGATCGGCGACAGGTAGAAGGTCACCGGCACCAGGAGCGCGGTGGCCATGGTGGCCGACAGGCCCGGCAGCGAACCGACCACCAGGCCGTAGATCGCCGACAAGAGGATGGCGAGCATCACGTCGGGCGCCAGCACCATCCAGATGGCTTCGATAAAGGTGCTCATCGGTCGGCCTTTACCACGGCATCGGCAGGAGGCCGGCGGGCAAGGGCACCCGCAGCAGCTTGGCGAAGATCAGATGCACCGCCGGCGGCGCCAGCAGCGCCAGCGGAATGGCGGTGCGCCAATTGCCGCCGAGCGCGAAACAGGTCGCCATCACCATGACGGCGGCGGTGGGAATGAAGCCGAGCCTGTCGACCGAGAAGGCGTAGAACAGCAGCAGCAGCGGCGGCACCACGGTCTTGAACGCGGCGTGGCGGATCGGCGGCGGCGTATCGGCCGCCGGTGCATGGGTTCCGTCCTCGGAGGCGACGATTTCTTCCGGCTGCTCGAACGACTGGCCGATACGAAGCGCGATCGCCACCCCGCAAGCGACCAGGCCGAGCCCGATCACCATGGGGAACACATTGGGGCCGACCTGCTGGCCGGGCACCGGTGGCAGGAGCGAGCCGCCATAGGCGGCGGCGGCTCCAAGGACGGCCAGGAAGCCGCCGGTGATACGATCGGAAAGATGCATGGTTCCCCTGCATGCGAGCGGGCCGCCGCGGCCCGGCTTTTCTGAGCCCTTGCGGGCAGAAGGCGTGCAGCCCTTCCGGGCGATTGGATCGATCCAGCCGCCGGGCCCGGAGCCCCGCGGCGAATAACGCCGCAGGGTCGGTTGATCCCGCCGGCGCCGCCGATCAGGTCTGCTTGGCGAGGCCCGCAGCCTTCATCGCCACACCCATGGCGGCATCGCCTTCGGCCATGAACTTGGCGAAGCCGGCGCCGTCGGCCCATTTGATGCCGAAGCCGCGATTGCCCATGAAGTCCTGGAATTCCTTGGACTCGTTCGCCTTCTTCAGCGCTGCCGTGAGCCGCTCGGCGATCGGCGCCGGCAGGTTCTTCGGCCCGCCTATGCCGCGCCAGGCCCCGACCGAATAATTGATGCCGAGGCTTTCGTTGAGTGTCGGCACATTGGGGAATTGCGGGTTGCGCGCCGGCGCCATGATGGCGAGCGAGCGGGCGCGGCCGGCATCCAGCATGGCCTTGGCTTCCGGCACCGAGCAGGTGACGATGTCGAGACCGGAGGCGGCCAGGTCCTGCATGGCCGGGGCCGCGCCGTTCGACGGCACCCATGGCACGGCGCTCGCCGGCAGGCCCATGGCGCCGAGCCAGCCGACCAGCGCGAGGTGCCAGATGCCGCCTTGGCCGGTGCCCGAAGCCTTGAGCTTGCCCGGATTGGCCTTGATGGCGTCGGCGAGTTCCTTGATCGTGCGGTAGGGCGAACTCGCCGAGACCTGCACGCCGGGCGGATCCTCGTTCATCAGCGCCAGCGGCGTATAGCTGGTCGGCGCCAGCTCGGTCAGGCCCTGCCAGTGCATCATCGAGATTTCGACGGTCAGCATGCCGATCGTGTAGCCATCCGCCGGAGCGGTGGCGATGGCCGAATGGCCGACGACACCCGAACCCCCGGTGCGGTTGACCACGTTGACGGGCTGGCCGAGATCGCGTTCCAGGATCGAGGCAACGATGCGGGCGGTCGCATCGGTGCCGCCGCCGGCACCCCAGGGCACGATCAGCGTGATCGGCCGCGACGGATAGGCCTGGGCAATGGCGGGAGCGGCCAGCGCGGTCGCAGCACCCACGCCGGCTGCGGAAACGAGCAGCGTTCTACGTGTCAGTATGGTCATCGACGTCCTCCCGTGATCGATCAGCCGGTTCATCCGGCATCTGTTCTGTGATCACAGAAGGCTGCACCGGATTCCATCCGATGACAATGCTTGTATGGAGGCGTGCGGAGCAGAAATGCGGTGCGCCGCCTGCCGCCTATTCGGCGGCCTGGGAATAACCGAGCTTGGCGTTCAGCTTGTCCATCAGGTCGATGGCGGCGTCCGCGATCGGCGTGCCGGGCGGGAAGATCGCGGCGGCGCCGGCTTCGTAGAGCGCGGCGAAATCCTGGGGCGGAATGACGCCGCCGACCACGATCACGATGTCGTCGCGGCCCTGCGCCTCGAGTTCCGCCCTGAGTTCCGGCACCAGGGTCAGGTGGCCGGCGGCCAGCGACGAGACGCCGACGCAGTGGACGTCGTTTTCGATCGCCTGTTTGGCGGCTTCCGCGGGGGTAGCGAAGAGCGGCCCGATATCGACGTCGAAACCGAGATCGGCAAAGGCCGAAGCGATCACCTTCTGGCCGCGGTCATGGCCGTCCTGGCCGACCTTGGCGACCAGGATGCGCGGCCGCCGGCCTTCGTTCTCGGCAAAGGCCTCGACCATGTGCTGGACCCTGGAGACATTCTCGTTCATCGCGCCGACCTCGCGCTTGTAGACGCCGGAAATCGACTTGATCTCGGCCTTGTGGCGGCCGAAGACCTTTTCCATCGCATCCGACATTTCGCCGACGGTGGCCTTGGCGCGCGCCGCATTGACCGCCAGTTCCAGGAGGTTGCCGGTGCCGCCGGCGGCCGCCGTCAAGGCATCGAGGGCTGCCTGCACCTCGGCCGGATTGCGCTCGGCGCGCAGCCGCTTCAGCTTGTCGATCTGGCTGGCGCGCACGGCGGAATTGTCGACCTTCAGCACGTCGATCGGCTTCTCGCCCTCGGGCTTGAACTTGTTGACCCCGATCACCGACTGCAGGCCGGAATCGATGCGCGCCTGGGTCTTGGCGGCGGCCTCCTCGATGCGCAGCTTGGGAATGCCGGCATCGATCGCCTTGGCCATGCCGCCGAGCGCCTCGACCTCCTGGATATGGTCCCAGGCCTTGGCCGCGAGATCGGCGGTGAGCTTTTCGACATAAAACGAGCCGCCCCAGGGATCGATGATCCGCGTGGTGCCCGATTCCTGCTGCAGGAACAGCTGGGTGTTGCGGGCGATGCGCGCCGAGAAATCGGTCGGCAGCGCCAGCGCCTCGTCCAGCGCATTGGTGTGCAGCGACTGGGTGTGGCCTTGCGTTGCCGCCATCGCCTCGATCTGGGTCCGGATGACGTTGTTGAACACGTCCTGGGCGGTCAGCGACCAGCCGGAGGTCTGGCAGTGGGTGCGCAAGGGCAGGCTCTTGTCGGTCTTCGGATGGAACTCCTTGACCAGTTTCGCCCAGAGCAGCCGGGCGGCCCGGAGCTTCGCCACCTCCATGAAGAAATTCATGCCGATGGCCCAGAAGAACGACAGGCGCGGCGCGAACTGGTCGACCGTCATGCCGGCGGCGATGCCGGCGCGGATATATTCGACGCCGTCGGCGAGCGTATAGGCCAGCTCGAGGTCCTGCGTCGCCCCGGCCTCCTGCATGTGATAGCCGGAAATCGAGATCGAATTGTATTTCGGCATGTGCTTCGCGGTATGGGCGAAGATATCCGAGATGATCCGCATCGAGGGGATCGGCGGGTAGATATAGGTGTTGCGGACCATGAACTCCTTGAGGATGTCGTTCTGGATGGTCCCGGAGAGCTTGGCCTGCGGCACGCCCTGCTCTTCGGCCGCCGCGATATAGAGCGCCAGCACCGGCAGCACGGCACCGTTCATGGTCATCGACACGCTCATCTCGCCGAGCGGAATGCCCGAGAACAGCGTGCGCATGTCGTAGATCGAATCGATCGCCACACCGGCCATGCCGACATCGCCCGACACCCTGGGATGATCGGAATCATAACCCCGGTGAGTGGCGAGATCGAAGGCAACCGACAGGCCTTTCTGGCCGGCGGCCAGATTGCGCCGGTAGAAGGCGTTGGAATCCTCGGCCGTGGAGAAGCCGGCATATTGCCGGATCGTCCAGGGCTGGTTGACATACATGGTCGGATAGGGACCGCGCAGGAACGGCTTGATACCGGGATAGGTCTCGAGGAAATCGATGCCGGCAAGATCGCTCTCGCCATGGACCGGCTGCACCAGGATGTCCTCGGGCGTCAGCCAGGCCTCGCCGCCGGAAGCGGCCGGGGCGGCCTTGGAGAACGGCAGGCCGGAAAAATCGGGAATAGAGGTCATGGGCCTCTCCTCACTCGCCCAGCGCCGCTTTCGCGGCGTTCAGACAGTCTATCACGTCACAGCCGGCAAAGACGAAACCGCCGACGCCGGCCGATTTCAGTGCGTCTTCCTGTTCGCCCGGCCGGCCAGCGAGCCAGGTCTGGGCGGCGCCGGCCGTCGTCAACGCTTCGGCGGTCGGGATGGCATTCGTCGCATAGAGTTCGTCGGACGAACAGATGCAGGCGATCCTGGCCCCCGAGGCCTTGAAGGCTGCCAGCAGACCGGCTCCGTCGGCGAAGGCTTCCGGGATCGGCGCCTCGAAGCCGCCGGCCTCGAACAGGTTCCGGGCAAAGGTTGCCCGCGGCGTGAAGGCGGCGACCGGCCCGAGCACGGCCAGGAAGACTTGCGGCCGCTTGCCGGTCTTGGCCGTGACGGCGTCGAGCGCGGCGCGCAGGGCCTCAAAGGGTTCGGCAAGGCGGATCGGGGCAAGCGGATCGACAAAGATCGTGTCGGTCTTCGGCCGCGACAGCGCGGCCCTGAAGGCACCGGCGTCGAAAGCCGCAACCGTTGCCTCGAAACGCTCACCCTTGGCCGCCTCGGGCAGCTCGACCGGCGCCACCTGCCTGTTGGCGAGGCGCGGCACGGGATGCAGCACCTCGGGCGTCAGTTCGTGAATGTTGGGAAACTCGGAGGTGCCGGTCAGCGGTTCGCGCCGCTTGGCGATGGCGGCCTGGCGCGCCAGGCGCGCCTTGGCCACCGCCACCTGAATGGTTCCACCGGAAAGCGCCGCCACCACGCCACCGGCCCGCTCGCTGTCCTGGAACAGCGCCCAGGCCGCCTCGCAAAGCTCCGATGTCAGCGCTTCGACACCACCGGAACCGGCTGCCGGATCGGCGACCCGGTGCAGGTTCGATTCCTCGATCAGGATCAGCTGGGTGTTGCGCGCGATACGCCGGGCGAAGGCATCGGGCAGGCCGATCGCCGCGGTCCAGGGCTGGACCGTGACATGATCGGCGCCGCCGATGCCGGCGGCAAAACAGGCCATGGTGGTGCGCAGCCAGTTGACCGCCGGGTCGACCTTGGTGGTCATCCGCCAGGCGGTTTCGGCATGCAGTTCGAGCCGCGAGGGCGACAATCCGCAAGCCGTCTCGACCCGCGCCCAGAGCTGGCGGATGGCGCGCAGCTTGGCTGATGTGAGGAACTGATCGGCATCGGCGGCGACCAGCACGGCGATGGCGCGGCGCGCCTCGTCGAGGCTGAGACCCGCCTGTTCGAGCACCCTGAGATATTGCACGGCCGCGCCAAGCGCGAAGGCAAGCTCCTGGGCCTCCGAACCGCCGGCATCATGGATCACCCGGCCGTCGGCGATCACCTGGGTACCGGCAAAGCCACGCTTGCGCAGGCCGAGAACCATGTCCGCCGCCTTGGCCGCCGCCCCGTTCCAGTTCTCCAGCGTGCCACGCCGGGCAAAGGCACCGATCGGATCGATGCCGAAGGCCATGGTGAGGCTCGCCGGGTCTAGCTTGTCGCGCGCCACCTTGGCGGCCAGCAGCGCCGCGACATGGCCGGCCGACGTGCCGGCATCGACGCGCAGCGGGATCAGGTCGAGCATGACACCGTCGAGCAACTGGTCGAGGTCGGCGAGGCTGTCGAGGACGAGGCCGTCGCCGCGGTGATCGCCGATCGCGCCGCGGGTGACGATGGCAAGACCCGAGGCGCCGTTGGTCAGATCGTCGAGCGCCTGGACATTGGCATCGCGCGGATCCGGCTGGTCGGCGCGCTGAACGATCGTCCAGGGCGCACCGCCGGCCCGGCCGGCGAGCGGCGCCGCGTCCGCGACGCGCGGATAGAGCGGCTGGATGGCAATGCCGTCTGCGGTCCGGCCGACCAGCGTCTTGTCGAAGGGCTTGCCCTTCAGCACGGCATCGACCGCGGCGCGCCATTGCGCTTCGGTGGCTCTTGGGAATTCGGCGGCAAGCGACAGGGACATGGGCGACGTCATGCAGCTTCGATGCCACGAAGACGTGACTTTCGAAAGGCGGCCTTTGGACGGATCAGGACAGTCGATGGAGCAAATCGCAAAATCAGGGGGCGATCCGTGGCGGCAGGCGCTCGATGCCGCCGGCGTCGATGCCGCCGGCGTCGATGCCGCCGAGCATGGCACCTACGCTGACCCCGTCAATGATCCGGTCGGGCGCGATCTCGGCCAGCGGCACCAGCACGAAGGCGCGTTCTCTCAGACGCGGATGCGGCAAATGCAGGTCCGGTTCGTCGAGGCTGACATCGCCATAGGCGATCAGGTCGATGTCGACCGGCCGCGGCCCCCAGCGGAGCGCCCGGGCGCGGTCGCGGCCGAGCGTCGCCTCGACCGCTAGGGCTCGCTCGAGCAGCCGGCGCGGCGACAGCGCGGTCTTGACCACCAGGCAGAGATTGACGAAGGCGGGCTGGTCGGTGACGCCCCAGGGCGGCGTCATGTAATCGGATGAACGCGCGACGAGCCGAACCTCGACGCCGTCGCAGAACAGCTGGACCGCGCGGTCGAGCGTCGCGCGCACGTCACCGACATTGCCGCCGAGACTGACCAGCGCTTCGGTCATGGCGCTCCCGGCCTCCGGCCGCTCAATCATGCCGGCCGCGGGTCAGCACCACCCCGACATCGTCGAAAATGGCGGCGATCGGCGCGTGCGGCTTGTGAACGGTGACACGGACGGTGCGGATCTTTGGGAAATGGTCGAGCACGGCGTCGGCAACCGCGCCGGCCGCCGCCTCCAGAAGCTTGAAATTGCGCGTCGTGAAGGCCCGTTCGGTCTCAGCCGCGATCGCCGCATAGGATACGGTGTCGGCCAGATGGTCGCTCCGCGCCGCCTCGCTGAGGTCACAGGTCAGGTCGAGATCGATGACGAAGCGCTGGCCGACCTTGCCTTCGTGTTCCATCACGCCGTGATGGGCATGGATCACCAGCCCCTTGATGAAAATCTGATCGGTCATCGTGCCTCGCCAATGGCTTGGGCGACTTTCAGCGCCTGGAGGGTTTCGGCCACGTCATGGGCCCGGATGATCGCCGCGCCCGCCTGCATGGCGATCAGGTGCGCCGCCAGCGAGCCGCCGATGCGCTGGTCCGGCGGCGCCGGCGACACGCTGTCGATGAACCGCTTGCGCGAGGCGCCGACCAGCATGGGCAGGCCGAAGGGCTTCAGCCGGTCGAGCTTGCCAAGGGTCTCGATGCTCTGCGCCGGGGTCTTGCCGAAGCCGATGCCAGGATCCAGCACGATGCGGTCGCGCCGAATGCCGGCCTTGTCGGCAATGGCGAGCGAGCGGTGAAAAAAGGCCTCGATATCGGCCATGATGTCGATCGCCGGATCGGCCCCGTCGCGATTATGCATGACGATGACAGGCACGCCGTGATCGGCGACGACATGGGCCATGTCCGGATCGCGCTGCAGGCCCCAGACATCGTTGACAAGGGCCGCGCCCTGGCCGAGCGCCCAGCGGGCGACGCCGGCCTTGATCGTGTCGATCGAGACCGGCCGGCCGAGGCGAATGACATCAGGCAGCACCGGCGCGAGCCGGGCGATTTCCTCATCGAACGAAACCGGCCTGGCGCCGCCATAAGGCCTGGTCGATTCGGCGCCGATATCGAGGAGGTCGGCGCCGTCCGCCGCCATGCGCGCGGCCTGAGCCACCGCGCGCTCCGGCGCAAAGAACTGTCCGGCGTCGGAAAAGGAATCGGGCGTGACGTTGAGAATGCCCATGACCGCCGGCCGCCCGAGCGCCAGCAGGGCTGCAAGCAGCCCCACGGGCGCGTCGGCTGTTGAAGGCGATGTCTCGGCCATGGCGGTGCTTTGAGCGCCCGCCCGCAACCTGTCAACCCGCCCGCAACAGCATGGAGCTGCCGGCGAACGCCGTGCGTTGCACTATTGCCTGGCCAGCGCCGTACAGGCGCCGAGATAGCGGCTGAGCGCCGCCTTGGCGCCCTCAAGGGACAGCTTGAAGGCCAGTGGCGGAGCGGCGCTGCGCAGACTGAACTCACTGCCGGTCGCCTCGCGCAGGAAGGTGGCGAGGTCGCGCAGCGTGTCGACATCGGCAGCCTCGATCACGCCGCGCTCGGCGACGAGTTCAGCGCGCTCGGGCCCGGCCGCGCCAAAGCTCGCATCCAGACTGGTGACGAACAGGTCGTCGCCCGCCTCGAAGGCAATCGACACCGGCTCGGCCTTGCCGCCCGGGCGAACACCGGCAACCGGGCCGCGCAGCCGGACCGCCGGCCGCGCCCCGCAAAAGAAGCCGAGATAGACAGTGGCGGCCGACGCGCCCTCACCCATCTGCGCGGAGACGAAGGCCTGGACCTGGCCGTCGGTCTCGCTGTTGCGCCAACCGGCGGGTTCGGTCTGGCCGAGGGCCGTGGTGGCCGTGGCGAGCAGCGCCACGGCCGTGAAGGCGATCGCCTTGGATAAGCCAGCCATCAAACGAATTGCGACAATCCCGGCGTGCCGCCGACGATCTGGCCCATGACATCCTCGCCGGCATGTTCGCGGCCGAAGGCAACCAGTTCCTTGCCGACCGTGGAGATCTGGCCCATGTCGAGGCCGGCACCCATCAGATTGGCGCCGAGACCCATGATGCCGCCGCCCATCATGCCGCCGACCATGCCCATCAGGCCGCCACCGCCACCCGAGGCCTGGTCGATCAGTTCGGTCGAGCCCGGCAGGGCCGCCAGCATCTGCTGGACGGGTTCGGCCGGACCTTCCTTCTGCAGGAAGCCGAGAATGAGCCCGACCGCCTTGGAGGCAAGCCCGTTGTCAATTCCCGCCGCGCCGGCCACGCGGGTGATGAGGTCTTCGATCATGTCTTGTCTCCCAGACGCAAGAACGGCTCCGGGCGCGATCGGTCGATCCCCCGCAAGTTGCGGCAATATGGCTGCCAGGGGTGCGCGCGGCAAGCAGGCAACATGCCGCGTCGGCTGTTTCTAAGCGCCGGTCTTTGTGATTTGCTCCGGCCCGGAACGGTTGCGCCGAGCTTTGACGACGCAACCGTCCACATCTCGTTTCGCTTGCGTCTTCGCGCCGGGCGAATGTCCACGCGCCCTGGGCAAGACCGTCGAAACCATCCTCCGGAGCCGATTCCATGTCTTATGACCGTTCGACCGCCGAAGCCGTCATCCAGCTCTATCTCGATGGTCTCTACGAATGTGATGCCGACAAGCTCGGCCAGGCTTTCCATCCGTCCGCCGACCTGCGCTGGCACGAGAAGGGCGAGCTCAACGTGCTGAGCTATGCCGACTGGCTCGAGCGGGTGCGGCAGCGCACCTCGCCCAAGTCGCAGGGCCATCCGCGCCACGACTTCGTCGTGACCGTCGACCGCTCGGACGAAACGACCGCCTTCGTGAAGGTCAAATGTGCGCTGCCGCCGCGCTTCTTCACCGACTATCTCGTGCTGATGAAGCTCAACAGCGGCTGGCAGGTCGTGTCGAAATCCTACCGCTACGAGACGCACGACTGAGGTTCGCCACCCGTCGCGATCGGTCCAATGCACTTGCAAAACACTTGGCCGGCCCCAGGGCCGGCCAAGACACCATCATGACGGCCCTCAGCCGACGTCGCGCGGCAGGTCCGCTTCAGCAGACATTGGCCTCGCGGGCGCAGCCGGCGCGGGCCCGCACCAGATTTTCGCGCAGCTTCTCGACGCCGACGGCACCGATCACCACCTCGTCGCCGATGATGTAGGTCGGCGTGCCGTTGATCCGCAGGAGGTCGGCCAGGCGTGCCGTCTCGGCCAGCTCGGCCCGGATCTGCGGGGCATTCATGTCACGCTCGAGGCGGGCCATATCGGCGCCGACCTCACGGGCGACCTCGAGCGCGCGGGCGCGATTGGCCTGGCCGCGGCCGCCGAGCAGCTTGGTGTGAAATTCCTCATATTTGGGCCCCTGCAGCTGCATCTTGAGGGCGAGCGCCACCTGAGATGCCTCGACCGAACCGGGTCCGAGCACCGGGAAATCCCTCAGCACCAGACGGATGCGCCGGTCCTGGCGGACCAGCTCCATGGTCTCGACCATGGCGCGTTTGCAGAAACCGCAATTGTAGTCGAAAAACTCGACGATGGTGACGTCGCCCTGGGGATTGCCGAGCACGACCTGGTTGGCGGAACGGTAGAGCTGCTGGCGGTTGGCCTGGAAGGCCTCGCCACGCGCGCGCTCCTCGTTGGCCGCCTGGCGGCGCTCCAGTTCGACCAGCGCCTCCTGCAGTACTTCGGGATTCTTCAGGAGATAATCGCGGATGATCACCTCGATCCGCGCGCGTTCCTCGGGCGTCACCTGGACGGCCGGCGCCGTCGACATTGGCGGTGCGGCCGATGTCTGGGCCAAGGCGGAGGTCGCAAGGCTCAGCGCTGCGGCAAAGGCAAGAGCGATTGGACGGAAATCCATGGAGGAAGCCTTCAGTTCTGCTGGTTGCGCCGCTGGGCGACGATATCTTCGGCGCGAAGCCAGCCGGGCGAGCCGGCGGGAAGCGATGCCTGGGCCCGGCGGGCAAGCCCGCGCGCGGCCCCGAGGTCGCCCTCGTAGAGCGAGGTCTGCGCCGCGGCAAGGTCGGCCTGGCCGCGGTCGCCCTTGCGGCCATAGGCAATGGCCAGCTGGCGGTAGCCGTCGGCGGCTTCCGGCTCGCGCTGCAGCGCCAGGCGCAATTCGCGGATCGCCTCGTCGAGCACGGCATTGTTGCCGGTGGCGACCAGGGCGTGGCCGAGCATGATGCGGATCAGGCCGGAATTGGGCGCAAGCGACACGGCCCGGCGCAGCGGCGGGAGCGCCTGGCCGGGCAGGCCGGTCTCCAGCAGGATCTGCCCCTTGATCTCGTGGAAATAAGGATTGTTCGGCTGCGACCTGATCAGGTCGTCGGCCAGCGCCGCCGCCCGGTTGCGATCGCCGAAGCGGAACATCTGGATGGTGCGGGCATAACGCGCCGGCAGCGAAGTGTCGCTTGGCGGGTAGCGCCGGGTGATGGCGTCGGTGCGCTCGACGAAACCGGCAAGCTTGGCGCGGGCAAGATCATGGCGGGCGACCCGGTCGGCCGGATCGGTCGCGTTGTAATGCGGGCTCGCCTTGGCCAGCGGCTCGATATTGGCGACACGATCGGCCGGCATCGGATGGCTGATCATGTAGGGATCGGCCTGGCGCGCGGCGAACATGGTCTGGTCCTGCAGCCGGCGGAAGGTCTCGACCATGCCCTTGGCCGACTGGCCGGTGGAATTGAGGTAATTGATCGCGGCGCGGTCGGCGGCGGCCTCCTCGCCGCGCTGATAGGACAAGAGCGAGCGCATGGCGATATGCGGGCCGCCCATGAGCACGCCGGGCGCCGCCTCGCCGATGCCGCTGCGCCCGCCGGTGGCCGCGCCCGCGGCCACCGCTCCGGCGCCGGCCAGCATGCCGATGACGGCGATGATCTGGGCGCGCTCGACCGCCTCGCGCAGGCGTGCCAGATGGCCGCCGGCGATGTGGCCGGTCTCGTGCGCCATCACGCCGATCAGCTCGTTCGGCGTCCTGGAATCCATGATCGCGCCGGCATTGACGAAGATGCGCCGGCCATTGGCGACGAAGGCGTTGAAGCCGCGATCGTTGATGATCACCACATTGGTCTGGCTGCCGCCGACGCCGGCGGCCCGAAACAAGGGCCGCGCATAGTCACGCAGCAGGTTCTCGATCTCGGTATCGCGAACGATCGGCAAGCCGCGCGGCTGGGCAAGCGCCGGCGCTGCCGTCGAGACGGCAACCAGAGCTGCGAGCGCCGATGCTGCGAAACGGCTGCGAAACGGGCGAAACGTCATCGTGACGGGAACCTACGTAGCGTATGCGCGAGGGTCAACGCGCTACCGATCACGTTCGGGGGAGAACCGTGACCTCGACAAGACGGTATGTTAGAGCGCTTCCCGCTCCAAGCGCTGTTGCGAAAAGCTCTGTTGCAAAACCGTTTCCGGCGGAGGCCAGCCCCCGCCGATCCCAGTCTCGGAATGGCTATGCTGGGCCATCCGGGCAAAACCATGACGAGGTCACCCATGTCCCGCGAGGGCATTGCCCGATCGCTGCTTACCCCGACCCGGCGCGGATCGGTGGCGCCGTTCCTGGTCATGGACGTGATGACGGCGGCCGCCAAGGCCGAAGCCGAGGGGCGCAGCGTCATCCATATGGAGGTTGGCCAACCGGCCGCGCCCACCCCGCTGGTGGTGCGCGAAGCCGCGGCGCGCGCGCTGATGGAGGGCCAGATCGGCTATACGCTGGCGCTCGGCATCCCGGAACTGCGCCAGCAGATCGCCCGCTATTACGCCGATGCGCATGGCGTCGCCGTGCCGATCGAGCGCATCGCCGTCACCATGGGCTCGTCCTCGGCCTTCATCCTGTCCTTCCTGGCCCTGTTCGAGGCCGGCGACCGGGTGGCGATCGCAAGCCCTGGCTATCCGGCTTACAAGAACATCCTGGAAGCGCTCGGCTGCGAGGTGGTGTTCATCGAGACCACGGCCGCGACACGCTACGCCATCACGCCCGACATGCTGGCGGCGGAACATGCCAAGAAGCCGCTGAACGGCCTCCTGGTGGCAAGCCCCGGCAATCCGACCGGCACGATGATGACACCGCAGGCGCTCTCGGCCCTGATCGGCGCGGCCCGGGATCTCGGCATCCGTTTCATCTCGGACGAGATCTATCACGGGCTGTCCTATGACATGCCCTGCGCCACCGCGCTGGAAACCTCCAACGACGTGGTGGTGATCAATTCCTTCTCGAAATATTACTGCATGACCGGCTGGCGGATCGGCTGGATGGTGGTGCCGGAGACCCTGGTGCGCTCGATCGAATGCCTGGCGCAGAACCTGTTCATCTCGGCGCCCAAGCTCAGCCAGGTCGCAGCCCTCGCCGCCTTCGAGGCGACCGCGGACCTGGAGCTGATCAAGGCCGGCTACGCGGCCAACCGCAAAGTGCTTCTGGAGGGCCTGCCCAAGGCCGGGCTCGACCGGCTGCTGCCGGTCGACGGCGCCTTCTACATCTATGCCGATGTCGGGCACCTGACCAATGACAGCCTGGATTTCGCCCGCCGCATGCTGGCCGAAACCGGGGTCGCGGCGACGCCGGGACCGGATTTCGATCCGTTCAACGGCATGCATGCGATGCGCTTCTCTTTCGCCGGCTCGACCCCGGACATGGAAGAGGCGGTGAAGCGGCTGACGAAATGGCTCGGGTGACCGGCCCGTGCCCGCTCGGGCCGGTCAGCGGATGAAGCCGGTGGCGAGCGCGCGTGCCCATTCGGCGCGGCCATTGGCGGCGGCACGGTCGGCGGCCGCCGTCCAGTCATAGGTCACCGCGATCAGGTCGGCCGCCGTCACCGTCCCGCCCTCGACCGTGATCAACCCGTAGCGGGCGTGCGGCGAGCCCGCTTCGGAGACATGCGGGTGCGGTTCGGTCGGATCGTCATAGGCAGGGCCGCCGACACTGCCGGGATTGACGATGAGCGCCGGGCTCTCCGGCGCCTGCAGCAGGCGCGGCACGTGGCTGTGGCCGCAGAGCACCAGGCCGGCGCCCTGAATATCGCCGAGCCGCGCGGCGATGTCGGCCGGCGAAGCCAAGGCCAGCCGTCCGCCGACGACTTCCTCGGTCAGATAGACGTTGTCATCGGCGGGTGTTGCGTGAAAGGCGCGGACCAGGACGCCGCCGACATCGAAATCGACCATATGCGGCAGGCCGCCGAGCCAGTGGCGATGGCTGTCGTCCAACGCGTCATGGGCATAGCGGTCGGATGGGTACATCTCGGCCGGCTCGCCTGCGGCGACCCAGCGGTCGTGATTGCCGCGCACCGTGGTGACGCCAAGGCCACGCAGCCGCTCGCAGGTCTCGCGCGGCCAGAGCGGGCCCGAGACACAATCGCCGAGATTGACGATGCGCTCGACACCCCGGGTGGCGATATCGGCCAGCACGGCATCAAGCGCCAGCACATTGCCGTGGACGTCGGCGATCACGGCAAAACGCATGGAAGCTCCAAAACATTGCGAGGATGGCGCAGCATGGTGGACCGCTCCATCAGCGACACGCAAGGCGCACCGAGGCGGTCAGGCCGTCGGCCGGTCAGAGCAGCAGGTCGCCATATTCGCCGTGCTTGGCAATATAGGCGCCGATGAACGGACATTGGGCGACCACCTTGAGGCCCTGCGCCCGCGCGTCGTCGAGCGCGCCGCGCGCCAGCGCCGAGCCGACGCCCTTGCCGGCAAGCTCGTTCGGCACCTCGGTGTGGACGAAGGTGATGATGCCCGGCTTCAATTGGTAATAGGCGGCGGCGACATGGCCCTCGACAGCGAGTTCATAACGGTTGAGCTCCGGATTGTTGCGCACTGCATTCGACACCACGGGCCTCGCTTTCGATCCTGATCCGTCCCAACCGGCGGACCGCGCGATCCGCCGTCCGGGCTCGGAGGATGTCGGATGCGACGGGCCTTTGTCCAGGACGCGAATGGATCGCAGAGCCGGCCAAGCTTCCCATTCCGGCACAGTTCGGGGCGGCACGGCCCTTGCGATCCGGATTGCACCCTGTTCGGAGTATTCCGCGTGCCGCTCGATCGCCGTTCGTTCTTTCTCGCCGCCGCATCGCTTGCCCTGCCGGTCGCGGCCAGCGCCGCGACCCTCGACAGCGCGTCCTTTGGACTGAAGCCGGATGCCGGCGACGACCAGACCCGCAACTTCCAGCGCGCCGTCGAAACCGCGGCCGGCTCGCGTTTGCCGCTCAGGCTGGCGCCCGGCAGCTATCGGATCGGCGAGATCCGGCTGCCGGCCAATTGCCAGATCCAGGGCGTGCGCGGCCAGACCCGGCTGGTGTTCCAGGGCGGAACCGCCTGCCTCGTCAGCCCGCGCGCCGATCTGGTGACACTGTCGGGCCTGGTCATCGACGGCGGCGCCAAGCCGCTGCCCGACCGGCGTGGCCTGGTGACGCTGAGCCATGGCCGCGGCGTCAGGGTGGAGGATTGCGAGATCCTCGGCTCGAGCCATCACGGCCTGGTGCTGGAGGGGGTCGAGGGCATGGTGCGTGGCAATCTGGTGACCGGTGCGGCCAAGGCGGCCATCGTGGCACTCGACAGCAAGGGCCTGACGATCAGCCAGAACACGGTCCGCTCGGCCGCCAATAACGGCATCCTGGTCTGGCGTACGCTTGCCGGCGACGACGGCACCATGGTCGAAGGCAACCGGATCGAAGACATTGCCGCCCGCGACGGCGGCTCCGGCCAGAACGGCAATGCCATCAACGTCTATCGCGCCGGCAATGTGACGGTCAGCGGCAATCGCATCCGCGGCTGCGCCTTCTCGGCGGTGCGCGCCAATGCCGCCGCCAACATTGCCGTGACCGGCAATAATTGCTCCGGCCTCGGCGAAACCGCGCTCTATATCGAATTCGGCTTCGAAGGCGCTGTCGTCGCCAACAACATTATCGACGGCGCGGCGCTCGGCGTGGTCGCGACCAATTTCAACCATGGCGGCCGGCTCGCGGCCATTCACGGCAACCTGATCCGCAACCTCACCAACCGCCGGCCGGCCGGCACCGATCCGAACGATCCGGCCGGCGTCGGCATCGCGGTGGAGGCCGACGCGGCCATTTCGGGCAATATTATCGAGGGCGCGCCGAGCGCCGGCATCCAGCTCGGCTGGGGCCAATATCTGCGTGATGTCTCGGTCACCGGCAATGTCATCAAGGGCGCGCCGGTCGGCATCGCGGTGTCGGTCGCGCCGGGCGCCGGCCATGCGCTGATCACCGACAATCTGGTGCAGGGCGCAAGCCAGGGCGCGGTTGTCGGCATGGAATGGAAACGGCCGGTGACCGGCGATCTCGCCCGCGACGGTGTCGGCCGCTTCGCGCAACTGACGGTTTCCGGCAACCGGGTGCGTTAACCAAGTCTTAAGCGGATCAGTCCACGGTCCCCGATCAAGGTTTTCCGCCTTGACGGAGGCGCCAATGCGCGCGCTGTTCCCGGCCCCTGCCGGCTTTGCCCTGGCCGCCCTTCTCATCGCCGCGACGCCTCTCGCCGCGCAGGACGCCTGCGTGCCCGGCATCCTGGAAACCCATACCACCGAAGCCATGGTTGCCGACGCCGAGATGCGCGCGCAGGCCGCCGCCGCGCTCGAGCGTTGCGCCGGCTTTGCCCGCGACCAGCAGCGCGTCACCGGCGAGATCGAGGATCGCGTGCTGGCGCAGATCGCCACGATCGCCGGCCGCAGCACGCTGGCAAGCTATGCCGCCGACGAGATCCCGCAGAGCCCGGCCGTCCTGATCAGCCTGCTCGAAGGCGCTTTCGACAAGCTCTACCCACATCTGCGCGCCCTGCCCGAACAGGAGAACGCCGCGGTCATGCGGGCGCTGTTCTTCCAGCTCGCCGACCAGGCCGGCAGCCGCACCACAGGCTCGACCCGATGACACCGGAGACTTCGCCGCTGCCTGTGATGATCGCGCCGCCGCTGGCCGGCGATGCGAGCTTCGACATCGACGTCGCTGTCGCCTATGACGCGGAATGGCTGGCCCAGCCGATGGCGGAAACGCCTGCCGGAACCGCCCACCCGAACTGACCCGTTCGTAACCCGATCCGCCGACCGGCCGGCTTGCCGCGCTCCGGCACGGCGGGCATGGTCGTCCTCGATCGACATGGCCTCGATCGACATGGCCTCGATCGACATGGCCGCGGCAACAGCGGCCCGCATGAGGAACCGCCATGCTCAAAGGCCCGGAAGTGCCGCGCACCAGCGCGCATGTGACGATCGACGACCAGGCCTTCATCCATCCGAGCGCACAGATCTACGGCAAGGTCACGATCGCCGCGGGAGCTTCGGTCTGGCCCAATGCGGTGATCCGCGCCGAACTCCACGAGGTGGTGATCGGGCCGCGCTCCAATGTCCAGGATTTCGTGATGATCCATGTCGGCAACGCCAGCGGCACGATCGTCGGCGCCGATTGTTCGGTCACCCATCACGTCACGCTGCATGGCTGCACGCTTGGCGACAACGTGCTTGTCGGCATTGGCGCGACCATCATGGACGGCTGCGTGATCGGCGAGAATTCGATCGTTGCCGGCGGTTCGTTCCTGAAGGAAAACACCATCGTGCCGCCAAATTCGATCGTCGCAGGCGTTCCGGCCGCGGTGAAGGCGAGCCGCGACAGCGGCGCGGCCAACCGGTTCAACGCCTGGCTCTACGCTGAGAACGCGGCGGCCTATTGCCGTGGCGAGCATCGCTTCTGGGACGAGGCCGATCTGGCCGCGGCGGCCAAACAATTCGGGCTGCACCGCAAGGGCTGAGAACCGGACGCGCCGCGCGGGGTTCAGCCGTCGACACGATCGATGCGCAGGCGCAGTTCGGCCGCCTGAAGGTCCGGCGCCGGCGCATGGCCGCGGCCGAGCTGCCGGTCCGCGGGGCGCCAAGCCTCGAAACCCGATGTCGCCGGCGGATCCGGTGGCAATGCCAGCGTGAACTGGAGCGCAGCCTGCCTTTGCCGGTAGACCACGATGATGTCGGCCTGATCCCGCCGCGACAGCCAGAACTTGCCGGTTACCACCGTCCTGCCGGCGGCATCGCGCGACCAGGTCGGCCCGGCCGTGCCCGACCGGCCGACGATGCCGCTGACCACCAGGATGTCCAATAGCTCGCGCTGGCCGTCCTCCGCGGCACCGGCCGGCACCGGCAAGCGGATCTCATAGCTCAGATAGATCGTTTGAGGCGGCGGGCTGGTGGTCTGGATATAGGAGACGATGACCGCGGCGATGACCGACACGCAAATGCCGCCGGCGCCAGCCAGGACCCGGGCGACCGCACTCAGATCCGGCGCCATGGCGCGCAGGACCAGCCACAACAGGGTAAATGCGCCGGCCGGAGCGCCCCACAGGGCCGCGAGGAGCGCGACACCCAGGCGATCCTTGGCAGTGCCGAGCCTGAGAAGATCCGCGGCAATGCCGACCGAGGTCAAAACAACCGTGGCGCCCAGCACCATGCCGCCAATGGCGGTCACGGTGATGAGCGGCAGCAGGCGCGGCCTGCTGGGTACGACATCGCCGGCTTCGGGCCGTTGTGCGTCCGCCGTCATGGTGTGGAACGCGATCCGTTCGCCTTGCCAAGGGATCGGCCGGGAGGCCGAGGTGACCAATCCCGGACGAACCTGCCGATCGATGCGATCGGCACGGCCCAACGGGACGACTTGGCAATGGGTCGCGACGAGAGCCGGAAAGGTTCAAGGCGAACGCGCAGAGGCCGAGGCAGCACTGGCTGCCGTCGGCGCATGCCCTTGCTTCACGCCGAGGCGGAGCGAATTCCGGCGCTGCGGGGTCCGGCGATCATGCAGCCGGACCGGGATCTATTTCTCGACGAAGGCCTTCTCGACGACAAAATGGCCGGGCCGATTGTTGGCGCCTTCGTCGAAGCCGCGCTGTTCCAGCATGGTCACCATGTCCTTCAGGAAGGCCGGTGAACCACAGATCATGACGCGGTCATTGTCCTTGTCGAGCGGCGGCAGACCAAGATCGGCCGGCAGCTTGCCCGAGTCCAGGAGCTCGGTGATCCGGCCATTGTGGATATAGGGCTCGCGGGTCACCGTCGGGTAATATTTCAGCTTGGCCTTGACCGCCTCGCCGATGAACTCGTCTTCCGGCAGGGCATGTTCGATGAAGTCGCCATAGGCCTGTTCATTGATGAAGCGTGTGCCGTGGATGAGCACCACCGTGTCGAAGCGCTCATAGGCTTCCGGGTCTTTCACCACGCTCATGAACGGTGCAAGGCCGGTGCCGGTGCCGCAGAGGTAAAGCGTCTTGCCCGGCAACAGGCTGTCCTGGACGAGCGTACCGACCGGCTTGCGCCCGACCAGCACCTCGTCGCCGACCTGAATGTTCTGCAGGCGCGAGGTCAGCGGACCGTTCTGCACCTTGATCGAGAAGAACTCGAGGTTCTCCTCGTAATTCGACGAGGCCATGGAATAGGCGCGCAACAGCGGCTTGCCCTCGACCTGAAGGCCGATCATCGTGAACTGGCCGTTGAGAAAACGGAAGGCCGGGTCGCGCGTGGTCTTGAACGAAAACAGCCGGTCCGTATAGTGACGAACCTCGAGGACGCGCTCGGTATTCAGGTTGGACATGGCGTTCCCTGGAAGAAAGATTGCGCTGCGCCGAATGTCATTCGTACACGAATGATACCGCATCGCGCTTTTATGACAAGAGGTAATACGCCTTCCTGTCACGGTTCTTTTCGTAAGCTGCCAGACCATGTCTTTTGCATGGCGCTTGCCCCTGGGCACGGGCATCCTATGCTCAAGCTCTCCTGATCCCGGTTCCGTTCCGTAAATCCATGCCCACCGACATCCTCTGCTTCGGCGAACCGCTCGGCGAATTCAACCAGACCAGGCCCGACGAGCCCGGCTATCTCTTCGGTTTCGGCGGCGACGTTTCCAATTGCGCGATCGCGGCCGCGCGCTCCGGTGCCCGGGTCGGGGTGATCGGCGCGGTCGGCGACGACAGTTTCGGCCGCGCCTTCTTCGAGCTGTGGCAGGGCGAGGGCATCGACACGAGCTATATGCGGCTCGCCGACGGCCTGCAGACCGGGCTCTATTTCGTCACCCACGGCCCGGAGGGCCATGAATTCAGCTATCGGCGCGCCGGCTCGGCCTCGGCCAGGGTTACGCCCCAGGACCTGTCCCTGACCGCCATCCGTACCGCCAAGGTGCTGCATGTCTCCGGCATTTCGCAGGCGATCTCGGACAGCGCCTGCGATGCCGTGTTCGTCGCGCTGCAAGCGGCCAAGTCGGCCGGCGTGACGGTTTCCTACGACACCAATCTGCGACTGCGCCTCTGGTCGCTCGATCGCGCCAGGGCGATCACCAATGCCGCCATGCGGCTCGCCGACATCGCCCTGCCCGGTCTCGACGATGCGCGCCAACTGACCGGCCGGGAGACGCCCGACGCGATCGCCGACTTCTATCTGGAGGGCGGCTCGAAGATCGTGGCGCTGACGCTCGGCAAGGACGGCGCGCTGATCGCGACGCCGGAGGGACGCCAGGTGGTTGGCTCGATCCCGGTCACCGCCCGGGATGCGACCGGCGCCGGCGACTGCTTCGACGGCGCCTTCCTGGCCGAATGGCTGGAGACACGCGATCCCTACCGCGCCGGCCGTTATGCCTGCGTCGCAGCCGCCCTCTCGACGACAGGCTATGGCGCGGTGGCGCCCCTGCCGCGGCGCGCGGCGGTGCTCGAGGCCCTCGCCAGCGCTGGGAATTGAGCCGTGGCGGATGCCGTCGACGTCCTGATCATCGGCGGTGGATCGGCTGGCAGCGTGCTCGCCGCCCGGCTGTCCGAGCGGTCATCGCGCCAGGTGCTGCTGGTCGAGGCTGGCGGCGATCTCGTCGCGGAAAGCCTGCCCAAGGCGGTGGCGAGCGCCTATCCCGGCCGTGCCTATTTCGATCCCGGCCTGATCTGGCAAGGCCTTGATGTGACCACCGGCGGCACCGGCCGCAACGACCCCGATACACGTCCGACCATGCCCTATACCCAGGCCCGCGTGCTCGGCGGCGGCTCGGCGATCAACGGCATCGGCGCCAACCGGGGGGCACCGTCCGACTATGACGAGTGGGAGGCCGCGGGTGCCGCCGGCTGGCGCTGGGACAGCGTGCTGCCGTTCTTCCGGAAACTCGAGCGCGACCTCGAGCTCGACGGATCGCTGCACGGCAAGACCGGACCGATCCCGGTGCGGCGCATCCCGAAAAGCCAGCGCTCTGCTTTCGCCGCCGACGTCGTTGCCGAACTGGCGCGCCGCGGCATCGCCGAGCGCCCCGACCAGAACGGCGTCTGGGAGGACGGGGTGTTTCCGCTCGCCGCCAATCTCGACGAGGATTTCCGGCGCGTTCCGACCGCGACCGGCTATCTGACGCCGGCCGTGCGCGCCCGGCCGAACCTGACGATCATGACGCGGGCCGAAGGGCTCAAGCTCGTCCTGGCCGGCACACGCGTCACCGGCGCGGTCATTCGCGACGTCGCAGGCGAGCGAACCATCACGGCCGATGAGACCATTCTGGCCTGCGGCGCGCTGCATTCGCCGGTCATGCTGATGCGTTCCGGCATCGGGCCGGGCGAGCACCTTGCCGAGCGCGGCATCAAGGTGGTGGTCGCGCGTCGCGGCGTCGGCCACAACCTGATGGAACACCCCTCCGCCGGCGTCGCGGCCTTTCTGCGGCCGGGCGCGCGCCAGCCATGGCTCACCCCCCGCCACCACATTCCGGCGATCTGGCGCTATTCGTCCGGCCTTGCCGGCACGCCGGCCGGCGACATGCATGTCGCCATCGTCACACGCGGTTCGTGGCACGGCATGGGCCGGCGCATGGGGCTGCTCTATTTCTGGGTCAACAAGGCCTATGGCCGCGGCGAGGTGACGCTCGGCGACGATGCCGCCGGCCGGCCAAAGGTCGATTTCCGCATGCTGTCCGATGAGCGCGACCGGCTCCGGCTCATGGATGCGATGCGTCAGGCGGCCTCGGTGCTGCAGGCGGTCGCGGCCGGCGGCCGGATCGGCGCGCCGCTGCCGGCCCGCATGTCCGACCGGGCCAGGCGCTTCGGCGCGCCGACGTTCAAGAACGCCCTGCTGACCGGCCTCGGCGGCCTGGCGGTCGACGGCTCGGGCCCGTTCGCGACGCGGCTGTTCGAGCGGCTGGTCGGCGACGGCACGAGGCTAACCGATCTGGTCGCCGACGACGGCGCGCTGTCCGCCTATCTCGACGAGGTGGTCACCGGCGTCTGGCATGCCTCCGGCACCTGCCGCATGGGCCGGGCCGACGATATCGGGGCGGTGACCGACAGCCAGGGCCGGGTCCATGGCGTCGCCGGACTGCGCGTCTGCGACGCCTCGCTGTTCCCGACCATCCCCTCGGCCAATATCAACCTGCCGACCATCATGGTGGCCGAGCGCATCGCCAGCCTGATCGACGGTTGAGAGCCGGAGCGCCGGCCTATTCGCTGACGCCGCTGGCGCGAATGGGGGCTGCCCATTTGTCGATCTCGCTGCGCACGAAACGCTCGAGATAGGGGCCGCCGCGACGCTCGGGCACGGTCATGATCGCACCGAGCCCGGTCAGGCGATCGCGCACCGACGGGGTGTCCATGGCCTGAATGGTCGCCGCACGCAGGCGTTCCACGATCGCCGGGGGCGTGTCCTTGTGCATGAAGAAGGCGTTCCAGGTATAGGCCTCGAAGCCGGCGAGGCCCTGCTCTTGAGCGGTCGGCAGTTGCGGCAGCACCGCGGCGCGCGCCGAGGTCAGCGTGGCCAGCGCCTTGACGGTGCCGCCCTGAACATGCGGCAGCGCGGTCGACGAGATCTCGCACATGAAGTCGACCCGGCCGCCGATCAGATCCTGGATGGCCGGCGCGGAACCGCGATAGGGCACATGCGTCACATTGGTGGTTCCGAGCACCGAATTCAGCAGCAGGCAGCCGAGATGAACCGCCGAACCGGCGCCGGCCGAGGCAAACTGCAGCTTGGCCTCGTTGGCCTTGGTATAGGCGATGAATTCCTGCAGGTTCGCCGCCGGGAAATCCTTGCGGGTGATCAGGATCAACGGCACTTCGGCGATCAGCGTCACCGGCGCGAAATCGGTCGCGGCATTGTAGAGCGGGTTCTTGTAGAGCGTCTGGTTGACCGCGTGGGTGCCAACTGTGCCGAGCACGAACTGGTAGCCGTCATTGGCCCCGCGCGACACACGCGCCGTGCCGGTCATGCCACCCGCGCCGCCGACATTCTCGACGACGACCTGCTGCCCGAGGATCTGCGACATCTGTTCGGCCATGATCCGGCCGAGGACATCGGTCGGCCCGCCAGCCGCGAAGGGAATGATCATGGTCACCGGCCGGGTCGGCCAGGTCTGGGCCGAGGCGACGACCGGAACGACGAGCAGCGCTAAGGCAAGAGCAGCAAGGCGGGACAGGCGGACGAGCATCAGAGAGCCTCCTTGGTGGCTTTTTGATCATGGCGCCGGATCGCCCGGCTTCAAGTCCTTATAGCCGACGATATGGCATGACCGCCATGAGCCCGGGGACTGGTCCCGCCGCCAGGAGTGCTTATGGTGCCTGCCCACTTCACCGGGAGCCGACCATGACCACCACACGTATCGCCATCGCGGGCCTTGGCGCCATTGGCAAGACTTTGGCGAAACGCATTGCCGGCGGCACCATTCCCGGCACCACGCTTGCCTGCGTCGCGTCCGGCGATGCCGCCAAGGCGCGCGCCTGGCTCGACAGCGAGGGCATCACCGCGCCGGTGGTCGAGCTCGCGGCGTTTCCCGATCATGCCGACCTGGCGGTCGAATGCGCGCCGTCGGCGATCATCGAAGAGATCTGCGGGCCCATGCTGAAGGCCGGCAAGACGGTGATGGTGCTGTCCTGCGGAGCGCTGCTGCCGCGTCCGCAGATCATAGAGCTCGCCAAGGCCCATGGCGGCCAGATCATCGTGCCGACCGGCGCCCTGCTTGGCCTCGATGCGGTGACGGCGGCGGCCGAGGGCACCATCCATTCGGTCAAGATGACCACGCGCAAGCCGCCGCGCGGCCTCATCGGCGCGCCCTATCTGATCGAGAAGGGCCTCGACATGGACAAGATCACCGCGCCGACGCTGATCTTTTCCGGGTCGGCGCGCGAAGCCGCCAAAGGCTTCCCGGCCAATGTCAATGTCGCGGTGGCGCTGTCGCTCGCCGGCATCGGCCCGGACCGGACGACCATCGACATCTGGGCCGACCCGTCGGTGACGCGGAACTGCCATGAAATCGAAGTCGACGCCGATTCGGCCAAACTGTCGCTGAGGATCGAGAACATTCCCTCCGAGAACCCGAAGACCGGCCGGATCACCGCGCTTTCGGTGATCGCGGCGCTGCGCAAATTGCGCGCACCGCTTCGCGTCGGCACCTGATCGGGCTGCGGTTCACGCGCCGGTGGCCGTTTCCGGGCCTGGTCATGGCACGATCGACGTGAGGTCGTGCCGCATGATGGGGCGCGGTGGCCCCCGGCGCGCCACCGTCCTGAACCCGGCGCGCGCGAAGGTGGAGGCAAGGCCCGTGCCCGTCGCGCTTGGCGTCTCGGCCCGGTCGACCGGATAGGCTTCGAGCGCCGGTGCCTTCGCCTGACGGGCGGCTTTCAGGGCCGCCGCGATCAGCGCCGAGGTGATACCCTGCCGGCGGTGACCCTTGCGCACATAGAGGCAGGACAGCGACCAGACCGGCACATCGTCGACGCGCTTGAGCCGCCAGCTGCGATCGAGCCAGGGCAATGCATCGCGCGGCGTCAGCTGGCACCAGCCGACCGCGACCTCGCCGTCGAAGGCGACCAGCCCCGGCGGCGGACCTTGCTTGACCACCTCGTAAAATGCCGCCTTGTTCGTGGCGCGCGGCGCGTCGCGATAGGCCCGGCCGATCCGCCAATACATGCACCAGCAGCCGTTGCAGGCGCCGGCCTCGCCGAACAGGTCCGCGAGCGCCGGCCACAGGTCCGGCGTGAGCGGGCGGATCGTGAGCGTCATGCTCGCCTCCTTCGCCGGAGATCCCCTTATCGAGAGCGCCCGAGGTGCGGCCAGCGCGGCCTCACAGCTTGAAGCGCGGATCCAGGTGATCGCGCAGGGCATCGCCGAACAGGTTGAAGGCGAAGACCGAAAGCGAGATCGCCAGGCCGGGGAAGATGATCATCCACGGCGCCTCGCGGTAGAAATCGGCGGCATTGCCGGCAAGCATCAGGCCCCAGGCCGGCGTCGGCTCGGTGACGCCGAGGCCAAGGAAGGACAGGGACGCCTCGAGCAGGATCGCCTGGGCGACGAAGGCGGTGAACATGATGATGAAGGGTGCGAAGACGTTCGGCACCATGTGTTTCAGCACGATGCGCTGATGGGTGAAGCCGGCCGCGCGAGCCGCGTCGATATAGGGCATTTCGCGGATCGAGAGCGCCGCCGAGCGGACAACCCGCGCAACCTTCGGAACAATCGGAATGGCGATCGCCACGACCAGGTTCAGGTCGACGCCGCCGACCACGCGCTTGCCGAGCATGGCCACCACCACCACGGCCAGCACGATGATCGGGAAGGACAGCAGCACGTCGATGAAGCGGCTGACATAGAAGTCGAACCGACCTCCGAAATAACCCTGGACGACGCCGACAAGGCCGCCGACGACGGAACCGACCAGCGACGACAGAATGCCGATCACCAGCGCCGTGCGGGCGCCGTAGACGACACGCGAGAACACGCAGCGGCCCATATTGTCGGTGCCGAACGGGTATTGCCAGCTCGGCGGCATGAGCAGCGCGCCGAAGTCGAGGGTAAACGGGTCATTGGGCACGATCCAGTCGGCAAAGACGCTCGCCAGGATCAAGGCCGAGATGAAGCCGAGGCAAGCCGCGCCCACCGGCTGCGCCTTGGCGAAGGCCAGCAGGCCATTGAGACGGCGGACCGGCACCTGCGGGATGGCGAGGGTCATCACTTGCCTCCGTAGCGAATGCGCGGATCGAGCCAGGCATAAGCGAGGTCGACGATCAGATTGGTGACGATGAACACCACGGCGATCACCATGACGATGCCCTGCACCATGGTGAAATCGGAGCGCGTCACGGCCTGCACGAACAGCCGGCCGAGGCCGTTCAGATTGAACACCTGTTCGGTGACGACGAGGCCGCCGATCAGGAAGGCGAATTCGAGTCCGATGACGGTGACCGCCGGCAGCATGGCGTTGCGCAGCGCGTGGCGGCCGACGACCAGACGCTCATAGACACCCTTGGCGCGAGCGGTGCGAATATAGTCTTCGCGCATGACCTCGACGATCGACGAGCGCACCATGCGGGCGAGCACGGCCGAGAAGCGGTAGCCGACCGCCAGCGCCGGCCAGATCAATTGCGAGAGGTTGGCCAGCGGATCCTGCCAGATCGGCACATATTGCATGGGCGGGATCCAGTTGAAGGCGAACAGCAGGCCGACAATGATCATCATGCCGAGCCAGAACGAGGGAATGGCGAGGCCGCCAATGGTGACGATGCGGATCGCCTGATCGATCCAACTGTCCTTGTAGAGCGCCGAAAGCGTGCCGAGCGGCAGGGCGATGAGAATGGCGATGATGGTCGCCATGATGGCGACCTGCAGCGTCAGGCCGAGGCGGCCGGCGATCTCCTGGGTGACCGGTTGCTCCGTCCACATGGACTTGCCGAGGTCGAGCGTGACCAGCCCGACCATCCAGCCGGCGAATTGCTGATAGAGCGGCTTGTCGAGCCCGAGGCGTACCCGTTCGGCCTGCACCTGCTCGACCGTCGGCGCGCCGCCGTCGCCCCTCATCTTCAGCTCGACGATATCGCCTGGCACGACCCGCAGCATGAGAAAGATCAGCACCGCCACCCCGAGCAAGGTCGGGATCATGGTCAGGATACGTTTGGCGAGATAGGCGCCCATGGCGAACTCTCACGGTTCAATGACCCCTCGCGCTGCGCGAGGTCAGGATGCCCTTGACGTTCCCCGGCCCATCGTCGGGCCGGGGATAAAGAGGCGGCACGAGCGGCGGCGGCCAGACCGCCGTCAATTGGTCGCCGGCGCCAGCCAGACGTCGACCAGATCCTGGCCGTGAACATGGCTCGGCGACATGTTCCAGCCCATCACCCGGGTGTCCATGGCGACCAGGCGGTTCCACCACAGGAACGGCACCTGATAGGCCTGTTCCATCACCCGCTTTTCGAAGGCACGGATCAACTGGGTGCGCGCCTGGACATTGGTCTCGCGGGTGATCCGCTCAAAGGTCTGATCAAGCTGGCGATCGATGCCCTTGGACGGATTTTCCGGTGACTTGTCCGCCGAGATATAACGCAGCAGCGTATAGGTCGGGTCTTCCAGGACCTGGTTCTGGAAGTCGAGCGCGACGTCGAAATTGCCCGCGCGCACCGCCTGGACATAGGGACTGGTCTCAAGCTGGCGATGCTCGACGGTGACGCCGATCTGGCGCCACTGGTCGACCAGGAAGATGCCGGCCGGCGTATAGGGCTGCGGCACGGCCCGGTTGACCAGGGCGAAGGTCAGATTGGAAACGCCGGCCTCGGCGAGCAGTTTGCGCGCCTCGGCACGGGAGGCTGCGATATCACGACCGAAGCCGGGCAGGCTGGCGAGCTCCTCGGCGGAGGCCGAGAACGGCGCGCCGGGCCGCACCAGGCCGCCGACGGCGCGCAGGATCGAGGTCCGCCGCAGGCCGACGCTGCCGGCATTGCGATCGATCGCCATGGACAAGGCGCGGCGGACCCTGACGTCGTTGAACGGCGGCTTCTCGGTGTTGAATGCAACGATCAGGCCGGTCGACCAGGTCGCCTCGGAGAACTTGATCTTGTTGCCGAGCGCCTGTTCGAGCCGGGCCCGATCGGCCGGACCGACGGTGCGAAATTCGGCCTGGATCTGGCCGCCCTGCATGGCGTTCAGCATGGCGGTGGCTTGCGGGATGAAGGCAATGCGGAAGCCGTCGAGATAAGGCCGGCCGTCGACGAAATATTTGTCGTAGCGCTGGCCGACCAGGTGCGAGCCGCGGACATGTTCGACGAAGCGGAAAGCCCCCGACCCGAGGATGTTCTGCACGGGAAAGCGCGGATCCTGGGCGAGCTTGGCGGCCGAATAGACGCAGTTATAGGGGCTTGCGAAATTCTGCAGCATGGCCGGATTGGCCGCCGACAGCTTGAAGACGATCTGCGTCGGCGACGGCGTTTCGATCGAGGCGATATCGGCGAAGGTCGCCTGGCGCAAGGAGACGACACCGGCCGGCGGGGCGCGCAGCCGTTCATAGGTTGCCTTGATGTCGGCCGAGGTGAGCGGCGAACCGTCGTGGAAGGTGACGCCGGGATTGAGCTCGAACGTATAGGTCAGGCCATCGGCCGAAACGCTCCAGGACTTGGCCAGATCGCCCTTGACCTCGGGATATCTGGACATGTCGAACTTCAGGAGCGTCGAATAGAACGGCCCGACCGACTGCACCACGACATAGGTCTCGTGGCCGTGGCAATCATAGTTCGGCGGGTCGGAAACCACGGCGAAGTTCAGCGTGCCGCCGCGCGTCGGTTGTGGTGCCTGCGCGAAGGCCTGGGTGGCGGTGGTCAGGGCAAGGGCGAGCCCCAGGGCGAGATGTCGGATCATCAGATGTCTTCCTCCAGCATTCGGCGGCTTGAGCCGTCTTTTTGGTCTCGGGTTTGACGGTTGG
Source organism: Phreatobacter stygius (assembly GCF_005144885.1). Taxonomy (NCBI): domain Bacteria; kingdom Pseudomonadati; phylum Pseudomonadota; class Alphaproteobacteria; order Hyphomicrobiales; family Phreatobacteraceae; genus Phreatobacter; species Phreatobacter stygius. Next base: position 4,453,857 of record NZ_CP039690.1, on the reverse strand, counting down.
GCGGGATCGGGTGACGGCGTGAGCCTCATGCTTTGTGGCACGCAACGACGTGGCCGGCGAGTTCACGGGCGGCCGGCACCACCGTTCTGCAATGGTCGTCGGCGAGCGGACAGCGGGTGTGGAACACGCAGCCCTTGGGCGGGTTGAGCGGCGACGGGATTTCGCCGGCGAGCGCGCGTGGCTTGCGCCCCCGCTCCTTTACCGGGTCCGGAACCGGGGCGGCGTCGAGCAGCGCGCGGGTATAGGGATGCAGCGGCTCGGCATAGAGCGCATCGCGATCGGCCACCTCCATGATCCGGCCGAGATACATGACGATGATGCGGTCGGAGATGTGACGCACCACGGCCAGATCATGGGCGATGAACAGGAAGGTCAGGTCGAATTGACGCTTGAGGTCTTCCAGGAGATTGATGACCTGACCCTGGATCGAGACGTCGAGCGCCGAGACCGGCTCGTCGCAGACGATCAATTGTGGTTCGAAGGCCAGCGCCCGGGCAATGCCGATGCGCTGGCGCTGGCCGCCCGACATCTCGTGAGGATAGCGTTCGGCCATGTAGGGAAACAGGCCGACCCGGGTGAGATAGTCGTCGACCCGCGCCCTGGCTTCGGCCTTGGTCGCGGCGATGCCATGGACCAGCATGGGCTCGGCGATGATGTCGCCGACCGTCATGCGCGGATTGAGCGACGAGAATGGATCCTGGAACACCACCTGCATCCGGCGGCGCACCGGACGCAGCTCCTTTTGCGAGAGATGGGCAAGGTCCTGGCCTTCGAACCGGATCGCGCCTTCGGTCGGATTCTCCAGCCTGAGCACGGTGCGGCCGACGGTGGTCTTGCCGCAGCCGCTCTCGCCGACGAGCCCCAGCGTCTCGCCCTTGCGGATGGCAAAGGACACGTCGTCGACCGCCTTGACGGTCGCCAGTTCAGACGAGAACCAGGAGGTCTTCCGTGACACCCAGAAATGCGTCTTCAACCCCTCGACCGCGAGAATCGGCGCGCCCGTGTAGTCGATCGCCGCGCTCGGCGCCGTGCCTTCCTCGGCAAAGACGGCGAGGCCGGCGGCAAGATCGGCCGAGCGGTGGCAACGGGCGAAATGGGCAGGACCAACGCCGAGCAGGTCCGGCGCCTGCGCTTCGCAGACCGCGATCTTCAACGGGCAGCGCGGCGCGAACCGGCAGCCGACCGGCGGATTGCGCAGGTCCGGCGGCATGCCCTCGATGGTCTGGAGACGGGCGCCGCGCGGCCGGTCGAGCCTCGGCACCGAGCGCATCAGGCCGACCGCATAGGGATGCCGGGGCTTGAGAAAAATATCGTCGGCCGAACCGGTCTCGACGATCCGCGCCGCATACATCACCGCGACCCGGTCGGCATAACGCGCGACGATGCCGAGATTGTGGGTGATGATGACCATGGCGATGCCGAGCCGGCGCGACAGGTCCTTCATCAATTCCAGGATCTGCGCCTGGATGGTGACGTCGAGCGCGGTGGTCGGCTCGTCGGCGATGATCAGCTTGGGGTTACAGGCGAGCCCAATGGCGATCATGATGCGCTGGCGCATGCCGCCCGACATCTGGTGCGGATATTGGTCGAGCCGGCGATCCGGGTCGGTGATGCCGACCAAGGTCAGAAGCTCGACCGCGCGGGCGCGCGCTTGCGCCTCGGTCATGGCGAGGTGGATCAGCAGCGGCTCCATCACCTGCAGCCCGATGGTCAGCACCGGGTTGAGCGAGGTCATCGGCTCCTGAAAGATCATGGCGATGTCGCGGCCGCGAATGGCGCGCATGTCCTCGCCCGAGAGCTTCAGAAGATCGCGCCCGTCGAAGATGATCTCGCCTTTTTCGACCCGGCCCGCGGGCTTCGCCAGCAGTCCCATGACGGCCAGCGACGACACCGACTTGCCACAGCCGCTCTCGCCGACGATCGCCAGGACCTCGCCGGGCCGGACCTCATAGGAGACGCCTTCGACCGCCCGCACGATGCCGCGCGAGGTGTGGAAATGGACATGCAGGTCGCGCACGGACAGCAGGACCTCGTCGCCCTTGCCATGGGCGACGGCTGTGACGCCGCCCGTCTCAGGGGCCGCGGTCTCGGCCAGAGCCATCGGGTTTTCCTCGTCTGGAAGTTCTTTTTTGTTGTGTTGGTCGGATTCTACTGCCGCCGACCCGGAATTCAAACCGCTTGCGTGTCGACATCATGGCCTCGCCTCGCTGGCCGCGATGCTGGCCGCCAGCACACGCGCGACATGGACGGCCTCCCTGCCCGCGCCGTCGGCGATCTGATGCCGGCAGGACGTGCCGTCGGCGACGATGATCGCGTCCGCATCGGCCTTGCGCACCGCCGGCAAAAGCGACAATTCCGCCATGGCCAGGGACACATCGATCGTGTCGCGATGATAGCCGAAGGCGCCGGCCATGCCGCAGCAGGAACTCTCGACGGTTTCGACCGCCAGGCCCGGCACCAGCCGCAGCGTGCCCTCGACCGCGCCCATGGCGTCGAACGCCTTCTGATGGCAATGGCCGTGCAGCAGGGCTTTCGCCTGCGGCAAGGCCTTCAGCGGCAGCGCCAACCGTCCGGCCTTGGCTTCGGCCGCGATGAATTCTTCGAACAGCACGGCATTCCGCGACACGGTTTCGCTGGCGGCAGACTTCAGGAGCGCCGGGATCTCGTCGCGCAGGGTGAGCAGGCAGGATGGCTCGAGCCCGATGACCGGCACGCCGCGTATGGCGAAGGGCTCGAGCGCGGCAACCAGCCGCTCGGCCTCGATGCGCGCGTTGTCGATCATGCCGGTCGACAGATAGGTGCGGCCGCAGCAGAGGTTGCGTTTCGTGCCGTCGGCTGGAACCGCATGGTGGATGCGATAGCCGCCGGCCGTCAGCACCGCCACTGCGGCATCGAGGTTCTCGCGTTCGAAGGCCCGGTTGAACGTGTCGGCGAACAGCACGACGTCGCGACCACCCGCCGCACCTTCGCTTGGCTGTTTCGGCGCGAAGACGTCGGAGCGCCATTTCGGCAGCGACCGGCGGGCGGAAAAGGCGGCGATCTTCTCGGAGAGCTTGGCGAGGCCAGGCAGCTTGTCACGCAGGTTCAGGAGCCAGGGTGCCTTGGCGGCGAGGCTCGCATAACGCGGCAAATGGGCCACCAGCCGGTCATGCAGCTTCGCGCCGTGGAACGCGTAGCGCGCGGCGGTCGCCTCGATCTTCATGCGGGCCATGTCGACGCCGGTCGGGCATTCACGCTTGCAGGCCTTGCAGGAGACACAGAGCTTGAGGCTCGCCTCCATCTCCGGTGACGTGAAGGCACCGGGACCGAGCTGGCCGGTCAGCGCCAGCCTGAGCGTATTGGCCCGGCCACGCGTGACATGCTGCTCGTCACGGGTGGCCCGATAGCTCGGGCACATGGCACCGCCGTCGAGCTTCCGGCAGGTGCCGTTGTTGTTGCACATCTCGATGGCGCCGAGAAAACCCTTCGACGCTCCGGGATAGGCCGACCAGTCGAGTACCGGCTCGATCTCCTCGCCTTGATAGCCAGGCGGGTAACGGAACAGGCTGCGATCATCCATGCGCGGCGCGCGGACGATCTTGCCCGGATTGAACAGGCCGGCCGGATCGAAACGGTCCTTGACCTCCTCGAAAGCACGCACCAGCCGGGTGCCGAACATCTGCTCGTGAAATTCCGAGCGGACGATGCCGTCGCCATGCTCGCCGGAATGCGAGCCCTTGTATTGGCGCACCAGCGCGAAGGCCTGCTCGGCCATGGAACGCATGCGCCTGGCGTCGACATCGAGCTTCATGTTGAGCACGGGACGCACATGCAGGCAGCCGACGGAAGCATGGGCATACCAGGTGCCGGTGGTGCCATGCGCCTTGAAGATCTCGGTGAGGCCAGCGGTATAGGCCGCGAGATCCGGCAGCGGCACCGCGCAATCCTCGACGAAGGACACCGGCTTGCCGGCCTCCTTCATGCTCATCATGATGTTGAGGCCGGACGATCGCATCTCGGTGACAGCCGCCTGCCAGGCCGGTTCGATCACCGGCACGACGCCGCCAAAATGCGCGCCCGGTTTGTCCCAGCCGAAACCGAGATCGCCCATCAGGGCCTCCAGATCCCTAAGCTTGGCGAGGTTCTCGGCTTCGCTCGCCTCAGCGAATTCGACCACCAGCAGCGCATCGGGATCACCGCGCACCACCCGTTCGACGGTCGGGCGGAACATGGCGATGTCGCGGGCAAGGCCGATCATGGTGCGGTCGACCAGTTCGACCGCGATGGGGTTCAGCGTCACCAGATGCTGGGCTGCATCCATGGCCTGGTGGAAGGCGCCGAAATGACAGACACCGAAGACTTTCGGCCCGATCAGCGGCCAGAGCTTGAGGTCAACGGCGGTGGTGAAGGCAAGCGTCCCCTCCGAGCCGACCAGGATATGGGCCATGTTGTTGGTCGGGCCGTTTGGCACCAGCGCATCGAGATTGTAACCGCCGACCCGGCGCTGGACTTTCGGAAAGCGCGCGGCCACCTCGGCAGCCTCACGCTCGCCGAGCGCCAGCAGGTCGCGGGTCAGGAGATCGGCATCGTTGCGCGCGGCCTCGGCGCGCGAGACCGCGCCGAACCAGCGGCGCGTGCCGTCGGCAAGGGCTGCCTCTACCTGCACGACATTGTTGCGCATGGTGCCGTAACGCAGCGAGCGGCCGCCGCAGGAATTGTTGGCGGTCATGCCGCCAATGGTGGCGCGCGAGGCGGTGGAGACGTCGACCGGGAACCACAGGCCGTGCTTCTTGAGCTGGCGGTTGAGGTCGTCGAGCACGATACCAGGCTCGACCCGCGCCGAGCGTCCCGTGACGTCCAGATCGAGGATGCGGTTCAGCTTTTTCGAGCAGTCGACCACCAGCGAGGCATTGACCGTCTGGCCACATTGCGACGTGCCACCGCCGCGCGGCAGCACGGTGACGCCTTCCTCGCGGGCGAGCGTTATGGCGCGGATCGCATCGTCCATGGTCTCGGGAATGACCGTACCGATGGGTATGATCTGGTAGATTGAGGCATCGGTGGCGTAGCGGCCGCGCGAGAAGGTATCGAACAGCACGCTGCCGGCCACCTCCGCGGCAAGGCGCTTTTCCAGGGTTCCAGCCGATCGAGCCGCCGAGCCTGCCATGCATTCCGTCCCATGAACGACCTGCCGACCGGCAGCCGCCGCAGTGAAGCCGTTTCGCCGAGACCGCCGGTCGGCGATCGCAACTTGGCCTTGACTTGAATTTTGCATTCATTATTCATTCTGGCAAGAGGGCTTGGTGAGCCGCCCTCGCCCGAGGAGACTTCCATGGCCCAGAACGCGCCCCGTATCGCCGGCCGGCATTTCCTGCAGATCCCCGGCCCGACGCCGGTGCCGGACCGCATCCTGCGCGCCATCGCCATGCCGACCATCGACCACCGCGGGCCGGATTTCGGCAAGCTCGGCCAGCGCGTGCTCGACGGCATGAAGTCGATCTTCAAGACCAAGAGCCACGTGGTCATCTATCCCGCCTCGGGCACCGGCGCCTGGGAGGCCGCGCTCGCCAATACGCTGTCGCCGGGCGACAAGGTGCTGATGGTCGAGACCGGCCATTTCGCCACGCTGTGGAAGACCATGGCGGCAAAGCTCGGCATCGAGCCGACCTTCATCGCCTCGGACTGGCGCACCGGCGCGGATGCCGCGGCGATCGAAGCGGCGCTGCGCGACGACAAGGCGCATGCCTTCAAGGCGGTCTGCGTCGTCCATAACGAGACGGCGACCGGCTGCACCTCGCGGATCGACGAGGTCAGGCAGGCGATCGACGCGGCCAGGCACCCTGCCCTCTTGATGGTCGATACCATCTCCTCGCTCGCCTCCATCGACTATCGCCATGACGAATGGGGCGTCGACGTCACCGTCGCCGGCTCGCAGAAGGGCCTGATGCTGCCGCCGGGCCTGTCCTTCAACGCCGTCTCGGACAAGGCGCTCGCTGTCTCCAAAGCCTCGAAACTGCCGAAGAGCTTCTGGAGCTGGGACGACATGATCGCCTCCAACACAACCGGCTATTTCCCGTTCACGCCGGCGACCAACCTGCTCTACGGCCTCGATGAAGCGATCCAGATGCTGCACGAGGAGGGCCTCGACAATGTCTTCGCCCGCCACGACCGCCATGCCGAGGCGACCCGCCGGGCAGTGCGGGCCTGGGGCCTCGACATCCTCTGCCGCGACCCGAAATATTACTCCTCCGTGCTGACCGCCGTGGTCATGCCGGAAGGCCATGACGCCGATGCGCTACGCGCCGTCATCCTGGATGCCTTCGACATGTCGCTCGGCACCGGCCTGTCGAAGGTTGCCAAGAAGGTGTTCCGCATCGGCCATCTCGGCGATACCAACGACCTGACCATTGTCGGCGCGCTGGCGGGTGTCGAAATGGGCCTGGGCCTTGCCGGCGTGCCGCATCAGGCCGGTGGTGTCACAGCCGCCATGGCCTATCTCGCCGAGACCAAGAAGGGGACGGCGGCCAAAGCCGCGTGACATGAACGAACACCCGCTGATCGCTCGCCGCTCGCTGTCGACCGAACTGGTCGGGCGGCTGCGCGACATGATCGTCGAAGGCACGCTGAAGCCCGGGGACAAGATCTCCGAGCCGGACCTCTGCGACCTGTTCGGCGTGTCGCGCACGCCGCTCCGGGAAGCCCTGAAGGTGCTGGCGGCGGAAGGCCTGGTGCAGCTCAATCCCAACCGCGGCTCGACGGTCGCGCGCATCGAACCCGCCGAGATCGAGGAACTGTTCCCGATCATGGGCATGCTGGAGGCGCTGGCCGGCGAACTCGCCTGCGCGCGGCTGACGCCAGAGGCGTTGGAGCGGCTCGAGACCATGCATGCGACCATGGTGCGGCACTGGAAGAGCGATGAATGGATCCCCTATTCCCGGCTCAACCGGGACATTCATGAGGCGATCTTCGCGGTCGCCGGCAATGCCACACTGTCGGCGCTCTATCAGAGCCTGCTGGTGCGCATCCATGCCGTGCGCTTCGTCGCGCGCAAGTCGGCGGAGCGTTGGGCCGAGGCGGTCGATGACCATGAGCGCATGATGACGGCGCTGCGGGCGCGCGATGGCGCGGCACTGTCGGCGGTGATGCGCGAACACCTGCGTCACAAGGCCGATATGGTGCACGAGGCGCTGCGCCAGCTGGATAGCGCCCGCGCCTGACGCAGCCGCGTCGGCGCCGCCTCCACCCCATCCCTGGCTGCCGGGCTCGTCTGCGCCCGGCGCGCATTGTGATGGCCGTGACGCGCGCCTATCTGAACCGGGCGCAGCCAGCCCGGAGACACCAAGAATGGCCGAATTGTCGGTTCTCGACCTCGCCCCCGTCGTGCAGGGAGCGACCCCGGGCGACGCCTTGCGCAACTCGCGGGATCTCGCCCGCCATGTCGAGCGGCTCGGCTACAAGCGCTTCTGGCTGGCTGAACATCACAACATGGTCGGCATTGCCAGTGCCGCGACCGCAGTGGCGATCGGTTATGTCGCCGGCGGCACCAGCACGATCCGGGTCGGCTCGGGCGGCATCATGCTGCCGAACCACGCGCCCATGGTGATCGCCGAGCAGTTCGGCACGCTGGAAGAGCTTTATCCCGGCCGCATCGACCTCGGCATGGGCCGGGCGCCCGGCACCGACCAGCGGACGCTGCGCGCCCTGCGTGTCGACCCGATGGAGGCGGACAATTTTCCCCAGGACGTGCTGGAGGTGCAGGCTTTCCTGGCCCCCGCCCAGCCCGGCCAGGCGATCCAGGCGGTGCCCGGCGCCGGCACCAATGTGCCGATCTGGATCCTCGGCTCCAGCCTGTTCGGCGCCCAGCTCGCCGCCATGCTCGGCCTGCCCTATGCTTTCGCCTCGCATTTCGCGCCCGACGCGCTGATGCAGGCGCTCGAGGTCTACCGCGCCAAATTTGCGCCCTCCGAACAGCTCGACAAGCCCTATACGATGGCCGGCATCAACGTCATCGCCGCCGAGACCGATGCCGAGGCCCGGCGCTTGTTCACCTCGTCGCAGCAGCAGCGCGCCAACATGTTCCGCGGCACGCGCGGCCAGTTGGCGCCGCCGATCGACGATATCGAGACCTATTGGACGCCTTCGGAAAAGATCCAGGCGGAGCGGACGCTGACCTATTCCTTCGTCGGCTCGGCCGAGACGGTGCGGCGCGGGCTGGAGCATTTCATCGCCAACACCCGGGTCGACGAACTGATGGTGGTGGCGGCGATCTACGACCACCGGGCGCGGCTGCGCTCCTACGAGATCCTGGCCGAGGTGGCGAAAAGCCTGAAATCCCAAAAGGCGGTGGCGTGACGCGCCGCGGCCGGTCCATGATGGCCAGGTCATGAGCTATCGCCCGTCATCAGCCCATACCGAACTCGGTCCCGGCTTCTTCGACGCCGTGGCCGCCGCGGCCTTTCCCGAGACGATCCTGCGCCACCGCAACCAGCGCTGGGCGGAAAGGGTTGGTCTCGGCAATCTCACGCCGCAGCAATGGATCGCCCATTTCGGCCGGTTCGAGCCGCTTGCCGGCAATATCCCCGAACCGCTGGCCCTGCGTTATCACGGCCACCAGTTCCGCTCCTACAATCCCGATATCGGCGACGGGCGCGGTTTCCTGTTCGCCCAGGTCCTCGATGACCAGGATCGGCTGCTCGACCTTGCGACCAAAGGCTCCGGCAAGACGCCCTATTCGCGCTTCGGTGACGGCCGGCTGACGCTGAAGGGCGGCGTGCGCGAGGTGCTGGCCACCGAAATGCTGGAGGCGCTGGGCGTCTATACCTCGAAGAGCTTTTCGCTGATCGAGACCGGCGAGGCGCTGACCCGCGGCGACGAACCCTCGCCCACCCGCTCCTCGGTGCTGGTGCGTCTGTCGCACAGCCATATCCGGTTCGGCACGTTCCAGCGGCTGCTGGCTGAGAACGATGCGACCCGCATCGCGCGCCTGGTGACGCATGCGATCCACTATTATCACCCTCAGGCCGCCCGCGACGGCGATGTCGCGAAAGAGGCCCCTGCCCTGCTCGAAGCGGTCGCCAAGGCTTCCGGCGCCATGGTGGCCGAATGGATGCTCGCCGGCTTCGTCCATGGCGTGCTCAACACCGACAACACCGTCATCACCGGCGAGAGCTTCGATTACGGCCCCTGGCGCTTCCTGCCGCGCTATGAACCCGGCTTCACCGCCGCCTATTTCGACGAATACGGGCTCTATGCCTATGGCCGCCAGCCAGGCGCCATCGCCTGGAACCTGGAACGCTTTGCCGAATGCCTCACCCTGGTCGCGCCGATCGCCGATCTCGAGGACGCGCTGAAAGCCTATGGCCCGGCCTTCAACGTGAACCTGCGCCGCATGGTCTGCCTGCGGCTCGGAGTGAAGCCCGTGGATGAGGCCGCCGACGATGAGTTGCTGGCGGCCTTCTTCCAGTTCCAGCACAAGTCGCAGGCCGGCTTCGAGCGGACGATCTTCGACTGGCACGGTGGCGCGGCGCGACGCGCTTTCGCACTCGCCGGCCCGCAGAAGGACCTTTATGCCGGCGAGCCGTTCGACCGGCTGCTGGCGGCGCTCGAGGCGCATGGGCCGCGCGACTGGACGCCTGAAGCATCACGCTATTTCGAGAGCGACGGACCGGCGACGCTGCTGATCGAAGAGGTCGAGGGCCTGTGGGGGCCGATCGCCGAGCGCGACGACTGGGGCCTGTTCCACGCCAAGCTCGCCCATATCGAGCAGGCGCGCCTCGCCTTCGGCATCACGGCCTCGCGATGACGGCCGGCGCCAAGGCGGGGGCCGCCTTGACGCCCGGGCAGAGGCACGCGACGCTGAAGGCCCGCCGCCGATATCCTCCGGGGATCGCCATGACCGTTCGCGCCGCCCCGGCCTTCCTGTCCTATGCACAGAACCTGGAGGACTATCACCTGGCGCTGCTCTTCGCCGGCCAGCGCGACGGTTTCTATATCGATGTCGGTGGCGGCCATGTGGTCGCCGACAATGTCAGCTTCGGCTTTTACGAGAAAGGCTGGCACGGCATCGTGGTCGAGCCGCAGCCGATGCTTGCGGCGGCCTATCGCCAGGTCCGGCCACGCGACATCGTTGTGGAAGCCTTGTGCGGGCGGACCGCCGGCGAGGCTGACTTTTTCGAGGCCGACCGCTTCCACGGCCTCTCCACGACATCGAGCGCCCATGCCGATGCCGCGGCGGCAGCCGGGATCACCACCAGGCTCAGGCGGCTGCCGACGGTGACCTTGGCCGAGCTCTGCGCGGCCCATGCGCCCGGCCAGATCGATTTCCTGAAGGTGGATGTCGAGGGCGCCGAAACCGAGGTGCTTGCCGGCAATGACTGGGCCCGGTTCCGGCCGCGCGTCATCCTGCTGGAAGCCGTGACGCCCTGGACCATGGCCGACGCCTCGGCAAGTTTCGCGCCGATCCTCGCCGAGGCCGGCTATCGCGAGGTCTATTTCGACAATCTCAACCGGTTCTACATGCCCGAGGATGGCCTGGATCTCGCCGAGCGCCTGCCAAGAGTGCCAACGGCCTGGGATGCGGTGCTGCATCTCGGCGAATATGGCCCGGCGCACCGGGATGTTTCCCATCCCGACCACGCGCTGGCGCAGCGGATCGATCCGGGCTGCTTTGCCCGCCTCAACGCCATGGAGGCGGCGGACCTCGCGGCCATCCTGCCGGCCGATGCGGAGCCCGGCCACGAGGCGACGCGGGCGGCACTCGCCCGCATCGCCTGCTATTTCGACGGCGGCTTCGTCATCGACTGAAGCCGCCAGGCCTCAGTCAGCCACGAAAGCGCTGCACCAGGCCCCAGGCAAACGGCATGATCGCCGCGGCGAGCGCGGTCTTGACCAGCGTGCCGAAGGCGAAGGGTGCAACGCCCGCCTGCAGCAGCTTGGCGCCGTAGCCGGTGAACGTGCCGAGCCAGATCAGGCCGGGCACGAAGACGATGACATTGGCGAGCGCCATGGCGCCGAGGATCTTCGGCCAGGCCTTGTCCCAGCCGCGGTCGGCGGCGGCGCCGATGATTGCGGCCATCACCAGGAAGCCGGCAAGGAAGCCGCCGGTCGGCCCGAGGAAGGGAGCGACGCCGACGCTCATGCCGGCGAACACCGGCGCGCCGAGCAGGCCGGTCAGCAGATAGAGCGCGACGGTTGCGACACCGAGGCGCAGGCCATAGGCCGCAGCGACGACCGAGACGGCCAGCGTCTGCAAGGTCAGCGGCACCGGCCAGAACGGCACGCTCGCCTTGGCGCCGAGCGTGATCAGGCAGACGCCGGCAAAGGCCAGGACCACGTTGCGGGTCAGGCTGCGCGTAGCCGAGGGCCAAAGCGTCGCTGCGAGAGTTTCGGTTGCCATGATCGGCTCCTGTTCATGTCTGCGCCTGTTCGCCCGCCCCGGCGGGGCTTGGCGAAAACTCAAAGCCGGCACCTCACGTCATGGGCGCCCGCCGGACGGACGGCTTGTCATCGCCGCCGCCCTGTGATGATCGTTCACGGTCCTATCCGAGGCACCGGGTGGCCGCAAGGCGCGCACCCGTCCCCGTTTCGACAGAGGCAAAATGGCCGACGATATCCCCTTCGAACGCGATGACGACGCGGTCCCCGGCCGTCCGCAGACGCTGTCGCCATTGATTCGCCGGGTGCTTTGCCCGAATCCCGGCCCGTTCACCTTCAAGGGTACGGTGACCTACATCATCGGCCATGGCCGGGTGGCGATCGTCGATCCGGGCCCCGACAATGCCGGGCATGTCGCAGCCGTCCTCGAAGCGGTGAAAGGCGAGACGGTCGAGGCGATCCTGGTCACCCACACCCATCGCGACCATTCGCCGGCAACCCCGGCGATCAAGGCCGCAACCGGGGCGATCGTCTATGCCGAAGGTCCGCACCGGGCCGCCCGCCCGCTCAATCTCCGCGAGACCAATGTGCTCGATTCGTCCGGCGACCGGGATTTTGTCCCTGACATCGCGGTCACCGACGGCCAGGTGATCAATGGCACGGGCTGGACGGTGGAGAGCGTGTTCACGCCCGGCCACACCGCCAATCACATGGCCTTCTCGCTGAGGGAAGAAAACGCGCTCTTGTCCGGCGATCACGTCATGGCCTGGTCGACCTCGATCGTGGCGCCGCCCGACGGCTCGATGGGCGACTATATGGCCTCGCTCGACAAGCTGCGTGGCCGCTCGGAACAGATCTTCTGGCCGGGCCATGGCGGCGCGGTGCACGAGCCGCAGCGCTTCATGCGGGCGCTGGCCCACCACCGCCTGCAGCGCGAAGCCTCGATCATGAAACGCGTTGCCGCCGGCGACACGACGATTCCGGCCATTGTCGCGGCGATCTATGACGGCCTTGACCCACGCCTGACCGGGGCGGCGGGATTGAGCGTTTTCGCCCATCTGGAGGATCTGGTGGCGCGTGGCCTTGTCACGACCGACGGCGCGCCGGCGCTGGATGGGGTGTTCCGGGCAGCCTGAGATCAGATGAAGTCCAGCGGCAGCGCCGTGACCTCCTTGATCTCCTCCATGACGAAGCTCGCCGAGACATCCTGCATTTCGATACGGGCGGTGAGCTTCTTGTAGAGCCGGTCATAGGCCGCGACATTGGGCACGCGGGCGTGCAGGATGTAGTCGATCTCGCCGGCCGTGCGGTAGGCGCCGACCAGCTCGGGAATGTCCTGGACGGCCGCGTGGAAGCGTTCGGCCCAGTCCGCCTCGTGACGGCTGGTGCGCACCGCGATGAACACGGTGAGTTCGAGGTTGAGCTTGACCGGATCGGCCAGCGCCACCCGCGCCTTGATGAAGCCCTCCTCCTCCAGCCTCTTCAGCCGGCGCCAACAGGCATTGCGTGACAGATGCACGCGCTCGGCCAGCGTCTCGATCGACGGACTGGAATCGCGCTGAATCTCGCGCATGATGGACTTGTCATAGGCGTCGAGTGGCGATGATTGAGACGACATCCCAACATTCTAGGCAAATGAGAGATTTTGTCCACCAGAGAAGGTTTTTCTCTTTTCAGATTGGGAACCCGTCTCTCGTGCTCCAGGCTATCTTTGGCACCTGTTTCGCTCCCGCCTCGGAGGCCGCCATGCTCGACCGCGCCAAGACCGCCTTCACCACCCATCCGCATGCCGTCGGCGAAAGCTATTTCGAGCATTTCGGCGCAGCCATGCGCTATTCCGGCACATTCTTCTTCTGCGCGTTCTGCGCCTTCGTCCACGCCTTCCTGCCGTTCCTGTTCGAGAAGACCGCCTCGACCACGGTGCGCAAGATGGTCGCCGACATGGACGCGCGCATGCATGCGCCGCAAGGCAAGGTCGAGCCGGCGGCCCAGCCCGCCGAATAGGCCTCATGCGCGAGCATCGCGCAGCCGCGCGTAGCTTGGCGTATCGGCTGATGTTAATAAGCGCCCCTCATCTCAGGGGCGCCTGTCCATGACCGACCCGATCCTCGTCGAAGTGTTGCGCGGCGCGAGCGTCGAGAGCGCCCATCGTGGCGCGGCGGTGGTCGTCGATGCCGACGGCAAGATCGCCTTCGCCTGCGGCGACGTCGACAGGCCGGTCTATCCGCGCTCGGCGATCAAGGCGCTGCAGGCCCTGCCCCTGGTCGAGAGTGGCGCCGCCGACCGCTACGGCTTCGATGCCGCCGAACTGGCGCTCGCCTGTTCCTCCCATAGCGGCGAGCCGCGCCATGCCGCGACTTCGGCGGCCATGCTGGCCAAGGCCGGGCGCAGCGTCGAGACGCTGGAATGTGGCACCCACTGGCCATCGAATGCCGCTGCCACCCAGGCGCTGGCGCGCTCCGGCGGCGCGCCCAGCGCACTCCACAACAACTGTTCCGGCAAACATGCCGGCTTCGTCTGTTTTGCCTGCGCTGGTGATATCGACCCGAAGGGTTATGTCGGGCGCGGGCACCCGGTGCAGCGCTTCGTCGCCGAAGCCGTCGGCGAGGTGACCGGGGCGAGGCTCGATGCATCGACCGCCATCGGCACCGACGGCTGCTCGATCCCGACCTATGCCATCCCGCTGACCCATCTCGCCCGCGGCTTCGCCCGGCTCGGCACCGGCCAGGGCGTCGGCCCGGAACGCGCCAGGGCCTTCGCCAGGCTGCGGGCGGCCTGCGCCGCCGAACCCTTCATGGTCGCCGGAACCGGGCGCTTCTGCACCGAGGCGATGACCCTGTTCGGCGCACGGGTTTTCGTGAAGACCGGCGCCGAGGGCGTGTTCTGCGCGGCCTTCCCCGACCAGGGCTTCGGCATCGCGCTCAAATGCGCGGATGGAACCTCGCGCGCCTCGGAGGTGATGATGGCGGCGCTGATCGAGCGCTTCGTGCCGATAAGCGAGGCCGAGCAGGCAGCCTTCGCCCGCTTCTCGGCACCGGTTATGACCAACTGGAACGGTATGGAAGTCGGCCGGATCCGCGCCGCGGGGCCGCTCGCGGCCTGATCATGCGCCGGCCCTTGCCAGCATTTTCAAGATCTTGCGCGATGGACCCCGGCTACATTCAATAAATTCCAAATGCCCCCTTGTCAGCCGCAATGGACGCGGTATCGTTCGCTTACGAATGATCTCCCGGGGAACAACCTAACGGGGGGCGTCACCAGAGGCAGAACGGCGGTTCTCCGCCATCCATTCTCGAGGGGAGAATCTTCCATGACCAAGCTGAACCTGTCCCGTCGCACGGTCGTCGGCGGACTGGCCGCGACCGGTGTTGCGATGACCACCGGGCCTGGCGCCGCGCAGGGCGCGCCGGTGCGTGTCGGCGAGCTGAATTCCTACAGCCGCATGGCCGCCTTCGCCGTGCCCTATCGCAATGCCATGCAGCTCGCCCAGGACGAGATCAACCGCGCCGGCGGCCTTGCCGGCCTCGGCGGCCGGCCGCTGGAAATCGTGTTCCGCGACGATGGCTCGACGCCGGGTGATGCCGTGCGGGTCGCCGAGGAACTGGTCACCCGCGAGAACGTCTCGTTCATCGCCGGCGCCTTCCTGTCGAATGTCGGCCTGGCGCTCGCCGATTTCGCCAATCAGCGCAAGGTGCTCTATCTCGCGACCGAACCCTTGACCGACACCCTGACCATGGGCAGCGGCAACCGCTTCACCTTCCGGGTTCGCGCCAACACCTATATGCAGACCAAGATGCTGGTCGACGCCGCCAAGGGCAAAGGCATCAAGCGCTGGGCCATCGTCGCGCCGAACTATGAATACGGCCAGTCGGCGGCGGCCAATTTCAAGAAGCTGATGGGCGCCGCCGTGCCCGGCTTCGAAGTGGTCGGCGAACAGTTCCCGGCACTCGGCCGCGTCGACGCCGGCGCCACCGTCGGCGCGCTCCTGCAGACCAAGCCCGACGGCATCTTCAACGTGCTGTTCGGTGCCGACCTGCCGGCCTTCGTGCGCGAGGGCAATACGCGCGGCCTGTTCGAGGGCCGCACCGTGGTCAGCCTGCTCACCGGCGAACCGGAATATATCCTGCCGCTCGGCGAGGAGACCCCGGAAGGCTGGATCACCACCGGCTACCCCTGGGAGCAGATCGAGACCAACGGCCACAAGGCCTTTGTCGAGGCCTATCGCGCCCGCTTCAACGACACGCCCCGGCTCGGCTCGCTGCTCGGTTATGTCGTCGGCTACATGATCCGCGACCTGTTCAACAAGGCCAAGTCGACCGAGACCGAGGCGCTGATCGCCGCACTCAAGGGCCTGAAGAGCGACACGGTGGCCGGACCGGTTGTCATGCGCGAGATCGACCAGCAGTCGACGCTCGGCGCCTGGGTTGGCGAGACCACGCTCAAGGGCAAGCTCGGCACGATGAAGAACTGGCGCTACGAGGACGGCGCCAATCATATGTTCCCCGAGGCCGAGGTGCGCGCCGCGCGCCGGGTCTGATCGATCCATTCAGCGGCCCGGGTTTGTCTCGCCCGGGCATCAAGCCATGCGCACGGATCGCCGTTTTCGGCGGTCCCCGCTCGAACTTTGTCTTGAGAACGCTTCAACCATGGACCTCTCCTTCATCGTCATCCAGGCCTTGTCCGGTCTTGCCAGCGCCTCCGCGCTGTTCGTGATCGCGTCGGGGCTGACGATCGTCTTCGGCGTGACGCGCATCGTGAACTTCGCCCACGGCTCGCTCTACATGCTGGGTGCCTACCTGGCGGTGACGATCGTGCCCTGGCTGCTCGACTTCGACCGCTCGCCGACGCTGTTCTTTGTCGGCGTGCTGATCTCGGCGACCGTCGTCGGCCTCCTCGGCGTGGTGATGGAGATGCTGCTGCTCCGGCGCATCTACAAGGTGCCGGAACTGTTCCAGCTGCTCGCCACGTTCGGTGTCGTGCTGATCGTCCAGGACATCGTGCTCAAGATCTGGGGGCCGGTCGATCTGCCGGGGCCGCGCGCGCCGGGCCTGCGCCATGGCGTCGAGATCATGGGCCAGCGCTTCCCGGCCTATGAGCTGTTCCTGATCTTCGTCGGGCCGGTGGTGCTCGGCCTGCTCACCCTGATCATGCAGAAAACCCGCTTCGGCATCCTGATCCGGGCCGCCACCCAGGACCGCGAAATGCTCGGTGCGCTCGGCGTCAACCAGGCCATGCTGTTCACCGGCACGCTGTTCCTCGGCGCCTTCCTGGCAGGGCTTGGCGGCGCACTGCAGATCCCGCGCATTCCCGCCAGCTCGCATATGGACCTTTCGATCATCACCGAAGCCTTCGTCGTGACCGTCATCGGTGGCATGGGCTCGGTGCCGGGCGCCTTCATCGCCGCCCTGATCATTGGCCTGTTGCAAGCCTTCGGCATCCTGATCTTCCCGAAGATCACGCTGGTCCTGGTGTTCCTGCTGATGGCCGCCGTGCTGGTGGTGAAACCCTGGGGCCTGCTCGGCAAGCCGGATGCGGTGGCCAATCGCGCCGTGCTGCCCGAGGGCATCCTGAACCTGAAGCGTTTCGCCAAGGTCGAGTTGGTGATTGTCGCGCTCGCGGTCATCGCGCTGCTGGCCATCCCGTTCATCGGCGACAACTACAAGATCAAGGTCGGCATCGAGATCATGGTCTTCGCGCTCGCCGCCTTCTCGCTCAACTTCCTGATCGGCAATGGCGGCATCGTCTCCTTCGGCCACGCCGCCTATTTCGGCGTCGGTGCCTATGCAGCCGGGCTCCTGGTCACCGGCCCGTTGAAGCTGCCGATGGAGGCGGCCCTGATCGCCGCTCCTGTCGCCGGCGGCCTGGCGGCGGCGCTGTTCGGCTATTTCGTGGTCCGTCTCTCGGGCATCTATCTCGCCATGCTGACGCTCGCCTTCGCCCAGATCACCTATGCGGTCTGCTTCCAATGGGTCGAGGTGACCGGCGGCGACAATGGCGTGGTCGGCGTCTGGCCCTCGGCCTGGGCAAGCTCCCGGCAGGTCTATTTCTACGTGGTGGCGGTGCTCTCGCTTGTCGCCATCGCGGCGCTCCGTCACGTCATCTACGCACCCTTCGGTTATACGCTGCGCGCGGCGCGCGACTCGGCGATCCGGGCCGATGCCATCGGCATCGACGTGCGCACCCATCGCTGGCTCGGCTTCACCCTGGCTGGCGCCGCGGCCGGGCTCGCCGGCGGCCTCTACGCCTTTTCCAAGGGCACCATCGACCCGACCATGATCTCGATCGCCATGTCGATCGACTTCCTGGTGATGATCCTCACCGGCGGCATCCAGACCGTCATGGGCCCGCTGGTCGGGGCGGCCTTCTTCCACTCGATCAAAGACTTCTTCATGCCGCTCACCGACTTCTGGCGGTTCTTCCTCGGCCTCTCGATCATCACCATGGTGCTCTTGTTCCCGCGTGGCCTGGTTGGCGCAGCGGAAGGCCTGAAGGCGCGCTTCGCGCCGAAGGAGGCGACATGAGCTTGCTGGTCGTCGAGAACCTGCAGAAACATTTCGGTGGCGTGCGCGCGGCGAAGGACGTGTCCTTCTCGCTTCAGGCCGGCGAACTGCTCGCCATTATCGGGCCGAACGGCGCCGGCAAGTCGACCACCTTCAACATGGTCGGCGGCCAGCTGAAACCGGACAAGGGCAGCGTCCGGCTCGCCGGCGAGGACATCACCGGCCTGCCGCCGCGCCTGGTCTGGCGCAAGGGCGTCGGCCGCACCTTCCAGATCGCCCAGACCTTCGTGTCGATGAGCGTGGTCGAAAACGTCCAGATGGCGCTGATCTCGTCCCATGGCCAGACCCGCGCGGTGGTGCCGCGCACCGCCGGCCTGCACCGCGAGGCGGCCCGCTCCTTCCTCGACCGCGTCGGCATGGCCGATGTCGCCGACAAGCCGGTCAACGAGCTCGCTTATGGCGACGTCAAGCGGGTCGAACTCGCCATCGCGCTCGCCTCCGACCCGAAACTGCTCCTGATGGACGAACCGACCGCCGGCATGGCGCCGAGGGAACGCACCGCGCTGATGGAACTGACCGCCGAGATCGCCCGCACGCACAAGATCGGCGTGCTGTTCACCGAGCATGACATGGATTCGGTGTTCGCCCATTCCGACCGCATCCTGGTGCTGGTGCGCGGTGAGATCATTGCCTCCGGCACGCCCGACGAGGTGCGCGGCAATGCCCGCGTCAAGCAGGTCTATCTCGGCGAGCACGGCGTGCAGGCGGCGCTGCGCGCCCGCAAGGCCAAGGCCGGCGAGAACCCATCGCGCGAAAACCAGGCTGGAGCGATCTGATGCGCGCGCCAGCCCCCGTCATCATTCTCGACACCAAGGGCCTGTCGGCCGCCTATGGCCATGCCCAGGTGCTGTTCGGCGTCGATCTGGCGCTGCATGCCGGCGAAGTGGTCGCGCTGATGGGCCGCAACGGCGCCGGCAAGTCGACCACGCTCAAGGCGATCATGGGACTGGTGCCGCCGCGCGGCGGCACGGTCACTTTCGAGGGCCAGGAGATCAGCCGGATGAACCCGTTCCGGATCGCCCGGCTCGGCCTCGGTTACGTGCCGGAGGAACGGCGCATCTTCACCGACCTGACGGTCTACGAGAACCTCGAGGTCGGGCGGAAAGCGGCGGCCAGCGAGCGCCAGGGCGACACCAAGCCCTGGACCACCGACAGGCTGTTCTCGATCTTCCCGAACCTCGCCGAGATGAAGGGCCGCCGGGCCTCGGCCATGTCGGGCGGCGAACAGCAGATGCTGACCATTGCCCGCACCTTGATGGGCAATCCCCACGCGGTGCTGCTGGATGAGCCGTCCGAAGGCCTGGCTCCCGTCATCGTCGAGCAAATGGCCGATGCGGTGCTCGCCATGAAGGCCGAGGGCATCGCCGTGCTGCTCTCCGAACAGAACCTCTATTTCGCCTCCGCCGTCTCGGACCGCGCCTATGTCATCGAAAAAGGCGCGATCCGCTACGAGGGGACGACAGCGGATCTCGAAGCCAATGACCAGATCCGGGAAGCCTATTTGAGCATGTGACGGCCGGGTGGGCGCGGCACTGGCATGCCGCAACCGTTCGTAGGCGAATGATTTGCGGGGTCGTCCATGACGATCGGACGAGCGATGTGGAGAAGACCTTGAGGCGCGTAGCCGGCATCGACGTGGGTGGCACCTTTACCGACCTCCTCCTGACCGAGGCGGATGGCGCTGGCGTGCGCGTCAAACTCGCCAAGGTTCCGACCAGCGCCGCCAACCAGGCGGTCGGCGTGGTCAAGGCGATCGAGGCGGCCGGCGTGAGCCCGGCCGATCTCGACCTGATCATTCACGGCACCACCGCCACCACCAATGCGGTGCTCGAGCGCAAGGTCGCCAAGGTCGGACTGATCACGACGCAAGGCTTCCGTGACGTGCTGGAGCTTGGCCGGCGCACCCGGCCGAGCGCCTATGGCATGACCGGCAGCTTCGAGCCGCTGATCCCGCGCCAATGGCGCCGGGAGGTGCCGGAGCGGCTGAATGCCCAAGGTGAGGTTGTCACGCCGCTCGACGAGGCGGCCGTCGCGCGCGAAATACGCACGCTTCTCGCCGAAGGCTGCGAGGCGCTGGTCATCCATTTCCTGCATGCCTATGCCAATCCGGCCCATGAGCTGCGCGCCGGTGAGATCGCCGCCGGGATCTGGCCAAACGGTTATGTCACGCTTGGCCATCAGCTGCTGTCCGAGTTCCGCGAATATGAGCGCGGCACCACGGCCAGCGTGAATGCCGCGGTGCAGCCGATCCTCGACCGCTACGTCCAGCGGCTGCAGAACGACCTGAGCGCCAAGGGCTTCAAGCACGACCTGCTTGTGATGAACGGCAATGGCGGCACAGTCCCGGCCAGCATCGTTGCGCGCGAGGCCGCCAAGACGGTCATGTCGGGTCCAGCCTCGGGCGTGATGGCCGCGGCGGCGACGCTCGCCCAGTCGGGTCTCGCCAATGCCATCACCTATGACATGGGCGGCACCTCCACCGATGTCGCGCTGATCCATGGCGGCGTGCCCGAGGTCTCGGCCGAGCTGACCATCGATTACGGCCTGCCGATCCACTTGCCGATGGTCGATGTCCGCACCGTCGGCGCCGGTGGCGGCTCGATCGCCAGCGTCAACAAGGCCGGCATGCTGCAGGTTGGTCCGCATTCGGCCGGCTCCGAACCCGGCCCGATCGGTTATGGCCGCGGCGGCACCCGACCGACCATCACCGATGCCAATCTGGTGCTCGGCCGGCTCGATCCGGAACGGCTGACCGCCGTGCAGTCGAAAGTGTCGCTTGCCGAGATCCGCGCCGCGTTCGAGCGCGACCTGGCCAAGCCGCTCGGCATGGGCATCGAGGAGGCCGCCGCCGCGGTCATCCGGCTCGGCAATGTCCACATGACCGGTGCCATCCGCATGGTGTCGCTGTCGCGCGGTTACGACCCGCGCGATTTCGTGCTGTTCGCCTTCGGCGGCGCCGGCCCCTTGCACGCCGTCGCGCTCGCCCGCGAACTGGGTATCCCCGAGGTGCTGGTGCCGGCCAGGCCCGGCCTGACCAATGCGCTCGGCTGCCTGGTCGCCGATCTCCGCCAGGACCGGGTCAATACGGTCAACACCCCGCTCGACCAGGCCGACATGGCCGAGGTGCAGCGGCTGATCGCCACCCAGCGCGGCAGCGCACTCGCCGTGGTCGAGGAGGAGAAGGCCGAGATCGAGGAGACCGTCATCCTGCACGGCGCCGACATGCAGTTCCGCGGCCAGACCCATCTCATCCGGGTCGCGCTGCCGGGTGCCGACGTGACGCGCGAGGAGATCCAGGCGGCTTTCGAGAAGGCCTATTTCCACCGCTTCCAGGTGCGTCTGCCGGAGATCAGGGCGGTGCTGGTCAACCTTGTCACCAGCGTCATCGGCCGGCGCAAATCCTTCCCGCTCTCGGCTCTGCTCGACCCGGCGGCACGGGTGGCAAACGTCGACGCAGCGGTGATCGGCACGCGCGACCTTCATGCCGACGGCGGCTGGCACAAGGCCAAGGTTTATGCCCGCGACAAGCTGCCGGTCGGCGCCCGGATCGAAGGCCCGGCGGTCGTCCAGCAGATCGACGCCACCACCGTGATCGAGCCGGGCGCGGTCGCGACCGTCGATCCCATCGGCAATCTGAGGGTGAAGGTATGAGAATGATCTCTGCCCAAAAGGCCTCGCATCGTCACGGCCGGAGGCCCCTGCCATGACCCTCCAGAGCCTGCCGACAGAGGCAAAAGCCATTGACGCGCTGACGCTGGCGGTGATCCAGGCCGGCCTGCAGCAGGTCTGCAACGAGATGGACATCGCCTTCTCGCGCTCCGCCTTCTCGCCGGTCATCGCCGAGGCCGACGACCGCGCCGACGGCATCTATGACCGCGACACCGGCGCCCTGATCAGTCAGGGCGAATTCGGCCTGCCGGTATTCGTCGGCACGATGCAATATTCGACCGGGGAGATCATCCGGCTGATCCGCGAGGGCAAGGCCGGCAAGCCGGAACCGGGCGATATCTATATCGTCAACGACCCCTATCTCGGCGGCACCCATCTGATGGACGTGCGCTTCGCCAAGCCGGTTTTCGTCGATGGCGCCCTGTTCTGCTGGCTGCAGAATACCGGCCATTGGCCCGATATCGGCGGCATGGTGCCGGGCGGCTTTTCGGCCAAGGCCACCGAGGTCGAGCAGGAGGGCCTGCGCCTGCCGCCGGTCAAGCTGTTCAAGAAAGGTGAGATGGACCAGGAGATCTTCGCGATCATCTCGTCCAACATCCGCATCGCCGAGCAGCGCATCGGCGACATCAAGGCCCAGGCCGCCGCCCTGCTGGTTGGCGAAACCCGGCTGATGGACCTGGTGACCAAATATGGCGCGGCAACGCTCGACGTCGCGATCAAGGCGATCCGGGCGCGTTCGGCCGAACGCATGTGCGCCGAAATCCGCCAGATCCCCGACGGCGTCTATCGTTCCGAGGCCTTCGTCGATTCCGACGGAGTGGTGAACGAGCCGCTGAAGATCGCGCTCACCGTGACCAAGCAGGGCGAGAGCCTGGATTTCGATTTCACCGGCTCGTCACCGCCCTGCAAGGGGCCAATGAACTCGGTGGTGGCGACCACCTATTCGGCGGTCTATCTCGGCGTGAAACACATCTTCCCCGACGTACCGATCAATGCCGGCGCGTTCGAACCGCTGACCATCAAGCGCCCCGTCGGCACCTTCCTCGATGCGCTCTATCCGCGCCCGGTCTCGGGCTGCGCCGCGGAAGTGTCGCAACGGATCGCGGAAGCGGTGTTCCTGGCCCTGGTCCAGGCCATCCCCGACAAGGTGACCGCGGCGCCGGCCGGCACCTCCGGCAATTTCGCGCTCGGCGGCTTCGATCCCGTCAAGCAGGCGAGCTACGTCATGTACAAGATCACCGGCGGTGGCTATGGCGGCAACGCGACGCAAGACGGCCTGACCAATGGCTGCTCGACCATCGGCATTTCCAAGACCGCGCCGATCGAGGTGATGGAGCAATATTACCCGGTGCTGTTCCGCCGTTTCGCCCTGCGCGAAGGGTCGGGCGGCGCCGGCGAGAAACGCGGCGGTTTCGGCGTGCACTATGAGATGGAATTGCTGCGCGGCGAGGCGCGCGCCTCCTTCGTCATGGATCACGGCCGCTTCGGCCCGCCAGGCGTGCTGGGTGGCGGCGACGGCGCGCCCAATGTCGTCAGGATCCACCGTGACGGCACGACCACGATCCCCGAGCACCTGTCCAAGGACCAGGATATCGCGATCCGCGCCGGCGACCGCGTCGAGGTGATGACGCCAGGCGGCGGCGGTTATGGCGATCCGGCGAAACGCGACCCGGCGCTCGTCGCCCGCGACGTGGGGCGCGGCTATTACACCGCAGACCAGGCCGCCAAACTCTGGGGATGGAGGGCCTGATGGTCTGCTATCACCGCCCCCCGACACTGGCCGAGGCGCTCAATATCCGCGCCGCCCACGACGTCGTCGTCCTGGCCGGCGGCACCGACATCTACCCGGTGCGCACCGCAAGGCGCGCCTGGGGCGACCCGACCCACAAGGACGTGCTCGACCTCACCGCCATTCCCGGCCTGCGCGGCATCACCGATGAGGGCAGCCACTGGCGGTTCGGCTGCCTGACCACCTGGACCGATCTCATCCGCGCCGATCTGCCGTCATTGTTCGATGCCTATCGGCAGGCCGCGCGCGAGGTCGGCGGCGTGCAGGTGCAGAATCTGGGCACGCTCACCGGCAATATCGTCACGGCTTCGCCGGCCGGCGACGGCATCCCGAACCTGTTGGCGCTCGATGCGCAGGTCGAGCTGTCGAGCGTCGCGGGCAGCCGCAGCCTGGCGCTCGGCCAGTTCATCGACGGCTATCGGCACACTGCGATGCGGGCCGACGAGATCGTCACCGCGCTGACCATCCCGAAGCTCGCCAATGCGCGCTCCTGTTTCAAGAAGCTCGGCGCGCGCAAATACCTGGTCATTTCGATCGCCATGGTCTCCGGCGTCGTCGCGGTCGACATGGCCGGCGGGATCAGTGAGGCGCGGATCGCGGTCGGCGCCTGCTCGGCGGTGGCGGCGCGGCTGACGGCCCTCGAAGCCACGCTTGCGGGTGTGCCGCTCGCGGCGGCGGCATCGCTGGTCACGCCCCACCATCTCGATGGGCTGACCCCGATCGACGATGTCCGCGCCACCGGCGCGTATCGCCGCGCGGCCGCGCTCGCCCTGGTGCGCGACTGCCTGTCCGACCTTGCCGCAGACAGCCTTCGGAGGGCCGCCTGATGCTCGACAAGCCGAGCGAGATCGCTCTGACCTTGCATGTGAATGGGGCGGTCCATCAGGTGGCGGCGGCGCCGTTCGCCTCGCTTGCCGACACGCTGCGCGAGCGCATGGGCCTGACCGGCACCAAGATCGGTTGCGACGCCGGCGATTGTGGCGCCTGCACCGTGCTGATGGAGGGTGAGCAGGTCTGCTCCTGCCTCATCTCGACCGCCCAGGCCGAGGGCAAGGCAATCACCACCATCGAGGCGCAGCATCCGGTTGTCGACCGGCTGCGTGCAGCCTTTCTCGCCCATGGCGCGGCCCAATGCGGCATCTGCACCCCGGGCATGATCATGGCCGCCGCCGACCTGCTCGGCCGCAACCAGAACCCCAGCCGTCGCGACATCGAGGACGGCATCGGTGGCGTGCTCTGCCGCTGCACCGGCTATGTCAAGATCATCGAAGCGATCGCCGACGTGGCGCGCGGTACCAACAGTCTCGCGCCACTGGCCGAAGCCGGCGCGGCGGTCGGCGCGCGCATCGCCCGCGCCGACGGCGTCGCCAAGGTTGCCGGCACCGACAAGTTCGGCGCCGACAGCGCGCCGGCCGATGCCCTGTGGCTGCGCGCGGTGCGCTCGCCCCATGCCCATGCCCGCTTCACGTTCGGCGATCTCGAGGCGGTGAAATCGGCCCATCCCGGCCTTGCCGCCATCCTGACCGCGGCCGACATTCCCGGTGCCAACTCCTTCGGCATCTTCCCGACCATCAAGGACCAGCCGGTGCTGGCGCCAGGCTTCGTGCGCTATCGCGGCGAGGCCGTGCTGGCCCTGGTCGGCACGCGCGAGGCGGTGGAAGGCCTTGCCGATGCCGCCCTGCCGATCGCCTGGACCGTCGATGCCGCGCTGATCGGCGTCGAGGCCGGACTGACCGAAGGCGCGCCGGCCCTGCACGCCAATATTCCCGACAATGTGCTGACCCGCGGCTATCTCGAAACCGGCGATGTCGAAGCAGGCCATCGGCTGGGTGCCGCAACGGCTGAAGGCCACTTCCGCACCGGCTTCGTCGAACATGCCTATATCGAGCCGGAAGCCGGTTACGCCCTGCGTGTCGGCGACCGGATCGAGGTGACCGCCTGCACCCAGGCCGCGGTCATGGACCAGGAAGAGGTCGCCCGCGTCATCGGCGTGCCGATGGCCAGCGTCCGGATCGTGCCGACCGCCTGCGGTGGCGGCTTCGGCGGCAAGCTCGACGTATCGATCCAGCCGCTGATCGCCGTCGCGGCCTGGCTTACCGGCAAGCCGGTGCGCGTGATCTATTCGCGCACCGAGAGCATGGCGTCGACCACCAAGCGCCACCCATCGAAAATCTGGGCCAAGGCCTCGGCCGACACGCAAGGCCGCTTCACCGCCTATGAGATGACCGGGGACTTCAACACCGGTGCCTATGCCTCCTGGGGACCGACAGTGGCGAACCGCGTGCCGGTCCATGCCACCGGCCCCTACAAGGTGCCGCATGTGAAGAATGCCACGCGCGCCGTGCACACCCACGAGGTGCCGGCCGGCGCCTTCCGCGGCTTCGGCGTGCCCCAGGCGGCGATCGCCGGCGAAACATTGATCGACGATCTCGCCGAGCAGCTCGGGCTCGACCGCTGGGCGATCCGCCGCATCAACGCCATCGACCATGGCGACCGGACACCGACCGGCCAGGTGCTGCATGCCTCCGCCGGCCTGCCGCAATGCCTCGACGCGGTCAAAGCCGATTATGACGCCATGGTCGCGGCGGCTGAAGCCGAGAACGCCAAGGGCGGCCGCATCGCCAGGGGTATCGGCGTCGCCTGCATGTGGTACGGCTGCGGCAATACCTCGATGTCGAACCCGTCGCGCATGCGCATCACGCTGACCGCCGGGGGCAAGCTGACCTTCCTCAACGGTGCCGTCGACATTGGCCAGGGCTCGACCACGGTGCTCTTGCAGATCGCCGCCGACGCGCTGGGTTTGCCGACCACCGATTTCGACTTCGTCATCGGCGACACCGACCGGACCTATGATGCCGGCAAGACCTCGGCCTCGCGCCAGACCTTCGTGTCGGGCAATGCCTCCAAGCTCGCCGGCCTCGACCTGCGCGCCAAGATCCTGGCGCTCGCCAATGCCGGGCCGCAGGCGAAACTGAAGCTCGACGGCACCAGGCTGACCGTCGCCGACGGCGAGGCTGGCCGGGTGATCGACCTCGCCACCCTCGAGGCCGACGAGACCGGCATTGTGCTGGCGGGCGAAGGCCAGTACGACCCGCCGACCACCGTGCTCGACGCCAAGGGCCAGGGCATTCCCTATGCAACTTACGGCTTCGCCGCCCAGGTCGCCGAAGTCGTGGTCGACCGGGTGCTCGGCACCGTCAAGGTGACCCGCATCGTCGCCGCCCATGATGTCGGCCGGGCCATCAATCCGACGCTGACCGAAGGCCAGGTCCATGGCGGCATCGCCCAGGGTCTCGGCCTGGCACTGATGGAAGAATATCTGCCCGGCCGCACCGAGAACCTGCACGACTACCTGATCCCGACCGCCGGCGACATGCCCGACATCGTGGTCAAGCTGATCGAGGACCCCGAGCCGGAAGGTCCGTTCGGCGCCAAGGGCGTCGGCGAGCCGGCGCTGGTCGCCACCGCCCCGGCCATCCTCTCGGCGATCCGTCACGCCACCGGCGTGCGCATGCGCGAGGTGCCGGTGCTGCCGCACAAGCTCTGGGAAGCCCTGCAGGTGCGGGAGGCCGCGGAATGATGAGTTCGACGGTGACCCATGTTGAGAACAACCCGTCCTTGGACGTTGGCGCTCGGCCGCAGCGCAGTGCTCCTCCAACAGGGGGCGAGCGAAGGGCGCTAACGAACCGACCCTCTCCCATAGGGAGAGGGTGGCGCCGGCAGGCGCCGGGTGAGGGGCGTAAGCCCGTAGAACAGGCACGGCGCCTCTCACTTCAGGCGCGTCGAGTGCGGCCAGGGCCAGATTTATCCGGATATGGACGTCCCCTCACCCGCGCGCTGACGCGGGCACCCTCTCCCTATGGGAGAGGGTTGATTTCGCACTCATCTCGGCCGCGCAACCCGATATTGAGAGTTGTCGCCCAACCCATCGGGAGGTCCTGATGACCGCCACCGACCAGCTCTCGCGGGAAGCCCGTTCGAAAAAATTCGGTGCCGCCGAAGGCGACGGCATCCTGCGCTGCGATGCCTGCCCGGTGCTCTGCCGGATCCGTCCGGGCCGCGCCGGCGCCTGCTCGCGCTACGCCAACGAGAACGGCCAGCTCGTCCGCACCGATCCGGTCGTGCTGCTCGCCAAGACGATCGAGGACGGCGGCAAGCTGGTCGAGTTCGGCCGCAACGACTGGGACGGCCAGGCGCTCGACCCGAACCGAACCTTCGTCACCGGCATCGGCTCCGGCACCACCTATCCCGACTACAAGCCGGCGCCGTTCATCGTCTCGGCCGAGCACGCGGGCGTCGACACGGTCACCGTCGTGACCGAAGGCATTTTCAGCTATTGCGGCGTCAAGGTGAAGATCGACACCGACCGGCACCTCGGCCCGGAGGCGGCGCCGATACGGGTCAATGGCGAGCAGGTCGGCCATGTCTCGACCGCCGAATATGGCTCGCAGATGCTCTCCATCGGCGGCGTCCGGCACTTGACCGGCGGCTCCAAGAAAGAGGGCAATGTCACCTGCGACACCATGCTCAAGCTTTGCGCCGGCGAACCGGTGACCATGGTGATCGACGGCGGCCATGAGGTGGTGGTGGAAGCCAATGCCGCGCCGATCGTCGACGGCAAGCCGGAACAGCGCATGCGGGTCGGCTGCGGGTCGGCGACCGTCGGCATCTTCGCCAAGCAATGGCTCGGCCATGTCGACGAGGTGATCGTGGTCGACGACCACATCACCGGCGTGCTGACCGAACACCAGGCCGGCCGCGTGCTCGACATGAGACAGGCCGGCATCCGCGTTCGCGGGCGAAAATCGACGCCCGGCCGCTATTTCCAGGTGGCCAATCCGGGCATCGGCTGGGGCGGCACGGATATCGAGGATCCCCTGTCGATCATCCAGAAGATCGATCCGGAAACCGCCTGGCCCGGGCTTCGCCTGTTGATGACCTCGACCACCGGCGAGCATTTCCTCTATTGCGTGCTGGACGACAATCTGGTGCCGGTGCCGGCTGCCATCCCGGAGCCGGTGATGAGGGTGGTCGACCGCATCGGCGAGAATTGCGAGCCGTCGCTCTGCACCGTGCTGTTCATGGCCGGCGCCGGCGGTTCGCTGCGCGCCGGCGTCACCGAAAACCCGGTTCTGCTGACCCGCTCGGTCGCCAAGGGCGAAACCCGCGTCACCATGGGCGGCGCACCGGTCTATCTCTGGCCGGGCGGCGGCATCACCGTCATGGCCGATGTCACCAAGCTGCCGAAGAACGCCTTCGGTTACGTGCCGACGCCGGCCATCGTCGCACCGATCGAATTCACCTTGCCGCGCGCGCTCTACGAGAAGCTCGGCGGCCATATGGAGGATGTCGTGTCGATCGGCGACATCCTGCGCGATGTGGCGCCGCAGGCCCGCATCGACGGCTGGGACACCGACAATCCCTGGCCTTTCCCGGGAGCCCGTGCATGACCGCAAACAGGCAGGCCGCAACTTCGCCCGGCACCGATCCGGCCTCGGTGAAGGGTTATGTGCTGGAAGACCAGATCGGCTTCCTGATCCGGCGCTCGCATCAGCGCGCCACCGCGATCTTCGATCAGGTCATGTCGGGTTTCGAGGTGACGCCGGTCCAATATGCGGCGCTCGCCAAACTGCATGATCTCGGCGCCACCTCGCAGAACGCGCTCGGGCGGCTCGTCGGCATCGATCCGGCGACCATGTTCGGGGTTGCCGGGCGGCTCGCCAAGCGTGGCCTGGTGACACCCTCGGTCGACCCCAACGACGCCCGCCTGGTGCTGCTCGAGCTGACCGATGTCGGCCGCGAGACAGTCGAGGCCATGAAGGCACGGGGCATCGAGGTCACCGACAAGACATTGGCGCCGCTCACCCCCGACGAGGCCGAGACCCTGGTCCGGCTCTTGACCAAGCTCGGCTGAGACGATGTGGGACAGCCCTTCCGTGCAATGGCTCACCGGCGACCGGCTGCATCTGCAGCACGGGCCGATCGATGTCGTGACCCGGGCCTGGGGCGCATCGAGCGCGGTGAAGGACGCCTATGAGGCGGCGATCGCGCGGTTCCAGACCATCCTGCCGGAGCTTGCCGGCGAATTGACCGAATTGCGCAAGGCGATGAGCGACCGGCCGCAGGTCGAGACCGCGGTGGCCAAACGCATGCTGGCGGCCTGCCGGCCCCATGCCGGAACCTTCGTCACGCCGATGGCGGCAGTGGCCGGCGCGGTCGCCGACGAGCTCCTGGATATCATGACCGAGGCCGCGCCGCTCGACCGCGCTTTCGTCAATGACGGCGGCGACATCGCGATCTTTCTGACCGAGAGCGAGACCATGGAGGTGGCGCTCGCCGCCGATTTCTCGCGTGGCGCGATTCCCACGCTGAACGGCAGCATCACGCTCAAGCACGGCGACGGCATTGGCGGCATCGCGACGTCGGGCGCGCAAGGGCGTTCGTTCTCGCTCGGCATCGCCGATTCCGTGACGGTGCTCGCCCGCGACGCGGCGTCCGCCGATGCCGCAGCCACACTGATCGCCAATGCCGTCGACCTCGATCACCCGGCGATCCAGCGCCGGCCGGCACGCGATCTCGACCCCGACAGCGATCTCGGCGACAGGCTGGTGACCGTCGGCGTCGGCGACCTCAGCCTGCAAGAGATCGGGCTGGCGCTCGAAGCCGGCCGTGTCCGCGCCGACCAGTTCCGCAAGCGAGGGCTCATTCGTGATGCCGCCCTCAGCCTGAAGGGTGAGACCATCACCCTCGGGCCGTTCACACGCCTCAGGGAGTTGAGACCATGACCGTCAATGTCCGGAAGATAGTCGTCGGGGTCGAGGAAGTGCGCCATGACGGCGGGCCGAAGCTCGACAGGCCGATCCTGAAAGGCTTCGTCGCCTGCGTGCTGAAGAACCCCTTTGCCGGCCGCTACGAGGCCGATGTCACCGGCATGATGGAGGCGTTGAAGCCGCTCGGGCTCGAATGCTCGACCAAGCTGCTGGCGGCGCTCGGCGGCGATCCCAAGGCGATCGAGGCCTATGGCAAGGGCTCGCTGGTCGGTGCCGGCGGCGAACTGGAGCACGGTGCGCTCTGGCACGTGCCCGGCGGCTATGCCATGCGCGAACTGCTCGGCCAGGCGCTCTCCATCGTGCCATCCATGACCAAGATGGGGGCCATGGGCGCAATTCTCGACGTGCCGATCCACCACAAGGACGCGGCCTATGTGCGCAGCCATTTCGACGGCATCACCATTTCGGTGGCCGATGCGCCGCGCGCCGACGAGATCCTGTTCGCGCTGGCCATGACCACCGGCGGGCGTCCGCATGCGCGCATGGGCGGCTTGACCCAGGATGCGATCGCCAAATGGGACGGGTTGCGGTGACGTCGGCTTCGGTCGCTCCGACACGGGCTCATTGCAGCAAGTACGGAACTTCCGTATAATCGGTCATGCGATCAGTTCGTCAGTTCGACTGGCATGATGCCAAGGCTGCGTCGAACCTGACGAAGCATAAGTTGAGCTTTGAAAACGCGCGGGGCGTCTTTCTGGACCTCGAGCGGATCGATATCGACGCCTCGCGAGAGCAGGACGGAGAGGTGCGCCGGAAGACGATCGGCATGCTGGACGGCAAGCTCATTGCGGTCGTCTACACGGTGCGCGACGACGTGCACTGGCTATATCGGCGCGCCGAGCCAACAGGGCAGAGGAGAGCAGCTATGGCGAAAGGTAGGTTCCCCCTGGACGCCGTTCATCCGCCCAAGCTCACGCCTGACGAACGGTCGGTCCTGGATGCCCTGACGCCCGACGAAATCGAGCAAAACGCCCTCGATGACCCGGACAATCCGCCTTCGAGCGACGAAGAACTCGCCCGCGGAGTCGTTGGCCGACGCATCCGTCTGCTACGGCAATCGCTTGGCCTCAGTCAGTCGGCCTTCGCCGAGCGATACCGCATCAATATCGGGCGACTTCGAGACATCGAGCAAGGCCGGACGATGCCGGACAGCGCGTTCCTGGCCTATATCACGGTGATCAGCCTGGAGAGAGACGCAGTCGACCGCGCCTTGGCTTCGTGACGGCAAGCATCGCACGCGAATCGCCGCTGGAGCCCGATGCCCTGGCCCTGATCGAGGCGTCCGACGCCTTCTCCGCCGCGCTCTATGCGGCCGAACACCGCCACGGCGTCAACGTCGAGCGACTGACCGCCGATGACGCCCGTTTCCTGGTGGCCCGCCACGACGGCCACGCGCTCGGCTGTGTCGGTCTCGTGCTGGCCGGCGCGCAAGCCGAGATCAAGCGGATGTTCGTCCATGACGATGCGCGTGGGCTCGGCATCGGCCGCCTGCTGCTGACCGCGATCGAAGACCTGGCCCGGCTCGAAGGCGTGACGACGCTTCGGCTCGAGACCGGGCCACGCAACGACGCGGCCCTGAAGCTCTATGCGAAACAAGGGTACAGGCCATGCGGACCGTTCGGCAGCTATGGACCAAGCCCCGAAAGCGTCTTTATGGAGAAGACCCTGCCGCCGGAGTGACTGCTTATGCCCACCGCCTCGCAAACCGATCTCTCCGGTCTGCTCGTCATCTCCGTCGAACAGGCAGTCGCTGCCCCCTATGCCGCGAGCCGGCTTGCCGATGCCGGCGCGCGGGTCATCAAGATCGAGCGCGAAGAGGGCGATTTCGCGCGCCGTTACGACCGGGCGGTCGATGGTGAGAGCGCCTATTTCGTCTGGCTCAACCGGGGCAAGCAATCGGTGGTGATGGACCTGAAGGACGCCGCCGATCAGGCCGTCCTCGCCCGGATGATCGCCAAGGCCGACGTGTTCATCCAGAACCTGGCGCCCGGCGCACTGACCCGGCTGGGCTTCGATCCAGAAACCCTGCGCAGGCGCTATCCGCGACTGATCACCTGCTCGATATCGGGTTATGGCGAAGAGGGTCCGTGGAAGGACCTGAAGGCCTATGACCTTTTGGTCCAGGCCGAAGCCGGGCTCGCCGAAGTCACCGGCGATGGCGAATCACGTGCCCGCGTCGGCGTCTCGGTCTGCGATATCGCCGCCGGCATGACCGCCTTCCAGGCCATCCTGCAGGCGCTGATCGGTCGTTCGATCACCGGCGAGGGCCGGCATATCGCGGTATCGCTGTTCCACGCGCTCGCCGACTGGATGAATGTGCCCTATCTGCAATATGCCTATGGCGGCATTTATCCGTCGCGTTCGGGCCTCAACCATCCAACCATCGCGCCCTATGGCGCCTATCCCTGCAGCGACGGCAAGCCGATCCTGTTCTCGATCCAGAACGAGCGCGAATGGGTCTCGCTTTGCGCCGAGGTGCTGGGCGATGCGTCGATCGCGAGCGACAGCCGCTTCATCGACAATGTCGCGCGGGTGAAGCACCGGGCGGAGCTCGACCGGATCATCGGCAAGGCTTTCGCCGGCGCGCCACGCGAAACGATCGCCGCAAGGCTGGAGGCCGCCAAGGTCGCTTATGGCCGCGTTTCCTCGCTGGACGACCTCAGGAACCACCCGCAGAACCGCTATATCGAGGTCGACACGCCCGCCGGCCGCAAACGCATGCTGGCGCCCGGCGCGCTGCATGACGGCGAAGTGCCGCAATTCGGACCCGTGCCGGCGCTCGGCGCCCAGACCGATCAGGTGAAGAAGGAATTCGGCTGATCGGTTTTTCGGCCTTCAACTGACCGCGACGGCCTCCCAGCCGGCGGTCGAACGGGTGAACAGGATCGGCGTGGCGTTGCGGCGCAGCTCGACATTCAGGTCGACGCCGGTGAGCGCCGCCAGCACCAGCAACTGGCCGCCATGGGCGACCAGCATCAGGTCGCCGTCCGGGTTGTCGTCCTGGGACAGCCAGCGCGACAGGCAATTGCCGGCCCGGTGCACGAAGGCGCCGAGCGTCTCGCAGGCCGGCGGATCGTCGCGCCAGTCCATCCGGCCGACCGTGGTGCCAACCAGTCCGATGAAATAGCGCTCGGCGAGCCCGCCATCCGGCTCGGGCGTCAGGCCCCGGCCGTCGGTGACGATGGCGGCGGTGCGCCAGGCCCGCATCATCGGGCTTGCCGCCACATGGGCGATGGAGGCCAGCGCCAACCGGTCGGCGGCTTCCGCCGCCTGGGCTTCGCCGGCGGCATTCAACGGCACATCGGCGGCCTGATAGATGCCCTTGCGATTGCCCTCGGTCTCGCCGTGACGCAGGAAGATGAAGCGGGTCAGCCGCGGCCGAAACGGGATGGTCCGCGTCAGATCCTGGATCGCTTCGTAACCGAGCGTCGGGGCGACTTGGGTCGGGGTGCCTGCGGCCAAGGCTGTGCTCCAGGTTTCGGGTGGTGCTGCCAATTTTGCGCTGCAATGACCGAGTGTGGCGGAAGAGTCAAAGGGCCGGCCATTCAATCAGCCCGGCGAAGCTGCCTCTCGCCATCATCGTCCGCATCGGTTAGCAAGACGCCATGAGCACTGCCCCTGCCCGCCCCTCGGTTCGTGAGCGCGTCCGGCCCATCGAGGCCGGAGAACCGGTCCTTGCCGCGCACTTCCTTGGCGATACCGCCGTTCTGGCGCTGGTTTCCGGCGAGATCGTGCTGGCCGGCGAGACCGACCGGCGCGTGACGCTGCATGACGGCGGCATCCTGGACAGCGCCGCCGACGGCACGACGCTGATATCGGGCGGCGATGACGGCAAGGTGGTCCGCTTCGCGCTGAAGACGGGTGCCGCGACGGTTCACGACAGCGGCGGCACCTGGATCGACCGGGTGGCGCTCGGTCCCAATGGCGGCATGGCCTGGAGCGCCGGGCGCAAGGCCTATGCGAGCCAGGGCAAGGGCGAACCGAAGGTGTTGAGCCTGGTCTCGGCAGCCGGCGGCCTCACCTTCTTCCCCAAGGGGTTCCGGCTCGCCGTCGCCCATTACGGCGGGGTCAGCTTCTGGTATCCGAACAGCGAGGCCAAACCCGTCTCGCTCGACTGGAAGGGCTCGCATCTCGGCATCACCATCAGCCCGGATCAACGCTTCGTCGTCACCACCATGCAGGAACCGCAGTTGCATGGCTGGCGGATCGAGGATGGCCAGCACATGCGCATGTCGGGTTATCCCGGCAAGGTGAAGTCGTTCTCCTGGACGAGCGGCGCCAAATTCCTGGCAACCGCCGGCGCCACCGAAGCCATTCTCTGGCCGTTCAGCGGCAAGAACGGCCCGATGGGCGTCAATCCGACCATGATCGCCCCCTCGGCCAAGGCCGGCGTGCGGGTGACGACCGTCGCCGGCCATCCCTCCGCGGCGGTGGTGGCGGTCGGTTTCGCCGACGGGCTGATCCTGCTCGCCCGCATCGATGACGGCGCCGAGATCCTGATGCGCGAGCCGGACGGCGATGCCGTCACGGCGATTGCCTGGCGCGCCGACGGCCAGGCCGTCGCGTTCGGCACCGAAGCCGGCAAAGCCGGCCTCGCCAGGCTCTGACGCTCAGTCGCCGCGCGGGCGACCAGCTCCGATTGTCACGCCCCGCGCGGGCTCTGGTCTTCGGCCGGCGGCAACGGCGCCGCCGGCGGCGCCGGCATTTGCGGTCGTGCCTGGGTGATGCCGAGCACGCGCTGGTAGATGCGCCCGACGAGCAGCAGCACCAGGCCGAGACCAATGAAGGACAAGGCGCGCCACAGCCCGGTCAAACCCGCCATGTCGAACAGGAAGACCTTCAGGACGGTGAGCCCGACCAGGGCCGCGGACGCAAGCCTCAGCATGCGGCTGCCGAAGGCGGCACCGGCGCCGAGCAGCGCAATGCCGAGCACGAGCCAGGCCGCCGAATAGGCATAGAGTTCGCCGTTCGAGAATTCGCCCTCGGTCAGGATGGTGCCGCGGAACAGCGCGCCGATCGTGGTGTTGAGCCAGATGAAGATCAGCCCGAGCGCCATCAGCGCCATGACCCGGGCCTCGGTGTCTCGGCCGGCGCGGCGTTCGAACAGGGCGGCCAGGATCGCCAGGACCGAACCGCCGCCATAACCGAGCAGCGCCCAGTTGAACACCGGATGGCTGCCGATCGGATCGCCGGTCAGCCACGGGTTCATCAGAACGCCCATGGTGACCACGATCCAGGCCCAGGAGCCGTAGCGCGCGATCAGCAGGGCGTTCTGCCAGAGCGCGCCCTGACGCACCCCGGCCAGACGCGACAGGCCAAGCCCGAAGGCCAGGATGGTGACGGTGTGGGTGCAGGCTTCGGCAAACCCCATGCCCCGGCTGAACAGCCGCGAGCCATAGGCGCCGAAGGCGTGGCGGACCTCGACAATGACCAGAAGCGCCGAAAACACCATGGCGAGCGCCTCGAGGATCTGCACCGGGGTGTCCTCACCGCGACGATGGCGAAGCAGCAGCGAGGCCAGGGCTGCGCTCAGGGCCGGCACGCCGTAGCCGGGCAGCAGCCAGTTCAGGATGACGGCCTGGCCGACATCGCTGCTGTTGATGGCCGGATCCCAGAGGAGGCGCGCCAGCACGCCGAACGCGGTCAGTGCCGCGACCCAGCGCAAGGCCGGCAGCGGGCGCAGCGTATAGACCCAGGCAATGCCGGCGATCAGCGCGCCGAGCGCGAGCGTCAGCCAGGCTTTTTCCAGAAGCAGGGTCAATGCGAAGGCGAGAGCCGCCAGCGCGCCAATGGCGTAGATCGCCGAGGCGCTGGCAAGGCCCGGCCGATGGCCCGAGCGCAGCCGGTGGGCCGCCTCGGTCGCCGCGCCGAAGCTTGCCGCCAGCACCATGGCGAGCGCGGCAAAACGCGGCGAGATGATGAAACCTTCGACCTTGCCATAAACGATGGCGAGCAGGGCCAGCGGCATGGCCACCGAGGTGGTGGCCACGATCAGCACGGTGCGTGCTTCGGCCTGGCGGCGATAGACCGCCAGGATCGCCGGCCCGACGCCATAGAGCAGCGCGAAACCGAGCCCGGCCCAGACGATGCGCGACAGCACCGCCGGCAAGGGGTCGGGGATGGCCAGGACATCCAGATTGAGCGAAGGCCTCAGGCCCGCGACCCAGGCGAGCATGACCAGAAGCGTGAACAGGCCAGCCCCCGGAAGGGCCAGCGCCACGGACGGCGCCCGCCAGACCAGCGCCATGATCGCGACGACGAGGGCCGCGAAGACCACCAGCGCAAAAGTCTCCTGGCGGGCGTCGAGCACAGCCACGGCCCCCAGGAAGATGAAGGCGACGAGGACGGCGCTGGCGAGCGGATCGAGACCGCGCTCGCGCGGCGCGGCAAAACGGATGCCCGGCACCAGGAACAGCGCGGCGGCAAGAAGGCCGGCCGCCGCCTGGACCAGGGTCGCGGTCGAGCCGCCGCTGCCGCCGATCACGATGAGTGCGCCGAGCCCGACGGAAGCGGCGGTCGCCGCGATGGTCAGCCAGGCCCAGCCGCGGATCCAGGCGAGCGTGAAACAGGCGGCCGTAATGACAGCGGCATAGAGCGGGAAGACATGGGGGCTCGGATTGTCGGTCGCGACCAGGAAGGGCGCGGCGAAGGCCGCGACCAGGCCAATGCCGCCAAGCAGCGGGCCATGCAGGCCGGCCAGCACCAGCGTGCCGACGCCGACCGCGCCGAGCATGAAAAAGGCGGTCGCCGGCCCGATGAAATCGTAGAGCGCGTGAGCGGCATAGATGGTGCCGAAAGCCGCGACCGCACCGGCTCCGGTGATGGCCGAGGGGATGTCGGCGACGGGCAAGGTCGGCAAGCCCCTGTCGCTGCGGCGCAGCCATTCGCCGCCGGCGAGCAGCGCCGCCGAGAACAGCGCACCGAGGGTGATGCGCATGCCGGGGCCAACCAGCCCCTGTTCGATCGAATAGCGCACCAGGAAAATGCCGCCGAGACCGAGCGCCAGCGCGCCGACCCAGACCGCCCAGCGCGATCCGATGCTTTCTTCGAAATTGCCCAGATTGCCGGGCGGGGACGGTGGTGCCGGCGGCGCCGGCGGAGCGGTGACCGGGTCGATCGCTTCGAGCGGCTCGGCACTGGTGAGCACCGGCACGGTG
The DNA here is from genome assembly GCF_005144885.1 of Phreatobacter stygius. NCBI lineage: Bacteria > Pseudomonadati > Pseudomonadota > Alphaproteobacteria > Hyphomicrobiales > Phreatobacteraceae > Phreatobacter > Phreatobacter stygius. The sequence continues at coordinate 4,416,500 of NZ_CP039690.1, read as the reverse complement.
CCGCGCGCGGCGCGCGCCGGGCCGGCAGGCTCGGCAGCGGCGACCGGCTCGGGCGCCGGTTCGGCCGCAGCCGCATCGACCTCCGCCACGTCGACAGCCGGCCGGATCGGAGCCGGCGACATCGCGGTTTTCTCCGGCAGCACGATCGGCGCAGCCATGGCCTGACGGATCAGGCGCAACTCGGTTTCAGCCTGGGCCAGCCGCGTCTCGGCATTCTGGAAACGCCGCTGCAGGTCGCCCGAACGGACGAACCCGATGATCGCCAGGATCGGAATGACCAGGACGAGGCCAAGGCCCGCCAGCACAGCAAAGACGATTTCCATCGCGACAGGGTCTCCGGCAGCCGATTCGCAATCCTAGCACCGCCCGATGCGGCAGGTTCGGCCCGGTAGAAGCGCCGCCAAGGTTTCAGCCCGATGGCGCGCGGCAATCGGATGTTTCGGAGCGACCTGGAGTTAGCGGCCGAGTGGCAGCCAGAACGGCTCGCCCTCGAAGGCGTCGCGGCCGCGGCCAATGCGCGCGATGGCGTCGATCATCCGGCCGTCGCGCCGCAGCAGGCCGTCGGCAATGGCCACCAGCCGGGCGTTGGGGGTCGCACTCGGGCTTTTCAGGCGCAGGTCGGCGGCGATCTCGACCTCGTCCCGGTCAGGATTGATAGCGCAGCTGGTGATGAAGGCGGCGGCCGTCGACCGGCTGATGCCGGCCCAGCAATGGATGACCAGCGGGCTCGCCGCGCCGGTCTTGCCCCACCAGTTGTCGACAAAGCCCAGCAGGCGGACCACATGCGCTTCGCCGGGCACGACATAACCGTCCATTGGCGAAACGATGTCGTTCATGCCGAGGAACAGGTGATCTTCCGGCCGGATCGTCACGGGCCGGGCGACCGCCGTGCCCTCGTTGATCAGGGTGATCAGATGCCGCGCACCGGTGGCGGCGACCGTGTCGGCGATGCGCGCAAGCGAACAGACATGAACGTTCACGGGATCCGGCCCTCGGCAATGACTGCCTTAGATCACGCATTCGCAGCGATTCTGCGACAGCGCGGATAAGGTTTTCCCGCAAGCAGGTTTCAGCTTCGTGCCTCCAGCATGGCGAAACGCGCAAGAAAAGCTTCCTTGGCCTTGTCGGCATCCTCGGGCACCAGCACCGGCGGGATGCCGCGCTCGCCACCGAAGACACCCACCGGCGCGCCGAAGATCGCCGACGCCTCTTCCAGCCCGAAGCCGGCCAGCTGGGTCGCCTCCAGAAAGGCCGACACCTTGTCGGCCCGCTTGGTCAAGGCGACAATCTCCGCCGGTGCTTCGGGCGGCAGCCCGAAACGAATATGGATCGCCGCCATCAGCCGCGCCTCGACGGCCTTGTAATCACCGCCGATGACGCCCTTGAACGGCGAGATCATGTCGCCGATGACATATTCCGGGGCATCGTGCAGCAGCACCGCCAGATGCCAGCGTGGCGCGAGATCGGGCTCGAGGCGGCCGGCAATATCGGCCACCAGCACGGAATGTTGCGCCACCGAGAAGATGTGGTGACCGGTGGTCTGGCCGTTCCAGCGGGCGATGCGCGCCAGGCCATGGGCGATGTCCTCGATCTCGACATCGAAAGGCGAGGGATCGAGCAGATCGAGCCGGCGGCCGGACAGCATGCGCTGCCAGGCACGAGGCTTTGCGGGTTTCGGAGCGACTGAGCGGGGCGCCATGACAGGGTTTTGGCTGCTTCGCTGAAAAAAGGAAAGCGGGTACGTGGGGCAGCTCAGCCGCCGAAACAACGGACCTCACTTAGTCCTCGATCGCGCGGGCCGACACGACGTAACGCAGCGGACCGTCGATCTTGCCGTCGAGCGGCCAGCAGGTGGCAAGAACCAACCATCGGCCGGCAGCGCCGGCATCGATGCCCGATGCGTCCCAACGGACCACACGCGCACCGTCGACGACGAAACGGAAACGCCCGCCGTCGGCGCGCAGGACAGCGATCTCGTCACCCACCCGCACATCGCCGAGAAAGGCGAAATGGGTATCGCGATGGGCCGCATAGACCGCCGTTCCCGCCTCGCCCGCCGGCGGCGTTCCGGGCACGTGACCCGGCCCGAAAGCGAGCGCCTGGCCGCTGTCGCCGGCAAGCACGATGGCATCCTGGCCAAGACGCGGCACACTGATCCGGGCGACCGGCCAGGTGTCGAGCCAGGGCCAGGGCTTGACCGGCTGGCCTTCGCGGATCGACCGGACGAAGGCGTGATCCAGCAGGACCTGGGCGGTCGCCGCCTTGATGTGGATCCAGGCCGCCTGGCCGCACAAGACGAGGCCGAGGGCCAGACAGGCGAATGCCGGGCCGACGCGCAGGAGGCGCCATAAGGCGCCTCCATCGAACGAGAGAGAGCGCGCCCTCATGCCGTCACCCTGCGGCGGCGGGGCAGGAGCAACTCCATGGCGCCCAGCATCAGACAGCCGGCCCCGGCGATCAGCCTCACTCCGGCATCCGTGGCCGTGCGCGGCAAGGTGACGGAATGCCCGGACGCCTGGCTCGTCCCCACGCTCCCGGCGGTCTCGGCCGGCATGCTGGTCGACCCGACGCCGGTCGCCCGCGCGGTCGCACCGAACAGCCGGTTGAAGTCCCAGCCAGCCGGCAGGTTCAAGGGCAGGTCGTGGCGGGTCAGCGGGGCGCCGATCGGGCGCGCCGGGGTCCGGTCGACGGCCACCAGGCTGGTCTGGCTGCTGACCAGGCTGTGGGCCAGGGCAAGCTGCAGGATGCGCGCGTCGGCGGTCTCTCCGGTGATGCGGCGCAAGGAACGCTCGGCCTCGACATCGGAGATCTTGCGCCGCGCCCAGAGCTTGGACAGGCCCCGGCCCTCGATCGCCTGGTCGACCGGCAGCGCGACGCGCCAGGGCTGCCCGCCGATCCGGCCCTCGATATGGACGGTGCCGCCGAGCGCCGCGACCTTCATCGCCAGCACCACCGGTTCGCCGGAATAGAGGTCCGGCATCGAGCCCGGCGTCATGTCGGCCGTGGTTGCCTCGATCCGCGCCGTCAGGTCGGTGACGACAGGACGCTCCAGCTTGCCGAACAGCTCGCGCATGCGGGTCTCGACCTCGTTGACGGAGCCGATATGGGTGTAGGTGCCACGCCCCATTTCGGCGCCGCGGGTCATCAGGAAATTGTTCGGCGCCGAACCGATGCCGACCATGAACAGGCGCGAGCGGCCGCGCTCCCGGGCGATGGTGTCGATCAGTTGCTGATCGTTGCCGATCGCCCCGTCGGTCAGGAACACGACCTGGCGGACGCGGCTCGCATCATCGGGGCGCGGATCCTCCAGTGCCGCGCGCAGGGCCGGAACCATCTCGGTGCCGCCACGCGCCTGCAGACCCGAGACGAAATTTCGCGCGATGCCGACATGCTCGGCATCGGCGGCCACTGTGTCGGGGAACAGCTTGGTCAAGGTGTCGTCGAACCGGATCACATTGAACCGGTCGCCGGCCTTCAGCCGCGCCAGGGCGTAGAGCAGGCTCTCCTTGGCCTGGCGCATCGAGGCGCCGCTCATCGATCCGGAATTGTCGATGACGAAGACGATCTCGCGCGAAAGTTCCGGCGTGGCGGCGTTTTGCGAGGGTGGCGTCAGGAAAGCCAGCAGGTAGTCTTCGCCGCCGATGCGCTCGCGGAACAACCGGGCCTGCGGCGCGTCGAAAGGCGCGGCTGTCCAGGTCAGCTCGAAGTCGCGATCGGCCGGCACCTCCCCGTCGGTCAGCATGACGAAGCGACCGGCGCCGTCCGGCCGGTCGACCACGGCATGATAGGCGCTCTTGACCTCGCCGAGCTGGAAGCCGGGCTGCAGGTTGACCCTGATCGAGACCGGATTGACGCGGTCGTAGCGCCGCGGGTCGAGCACGGGCGCCGCCATGGCGGCCTGGTTCGGCACCGGGTCGACGCCATCGGCACCACCAGCGGGATTGTAGCGCGCGCCCATCACCAGCGGCACCCGCAGCGAATAGACGCCCGTGCTCTGGCGCACCGGCGCCTGATATTCGATCTGGACCAGGACGGTCTCGCCGGGGCCGATATTGGCGACCGCGTTGGTGAAGAGATTGGGGCGCTGCTGTTCGACCAGTCCGGCCCGGCGGCCCTGGCTCCTGGCGGCCTCGTAGACGGCGCGCGCCTCGGCCCGCGGCTTGATCTCGCCAATGATGACGCGGTCGCCGACGATCATCTTCAGGTAGTCGACGGCACCATCCTCGGGCAGCGGAAAGACATAGACCGCTTCGACCCAGCGGTCGGTGGGATTGCGGAACACCTGGGTAATGCGCCCGCGCACGGTCGGGCCGCTGACGGCCAGATGGACATCCGTGCCGAGCCGCAGCGCCTCGGTAAAGCCCGGGGCCTGGGCGTTGCGCATGAGCAGGCCGCCCGACTGCATCGCGGACGGCGTCGGTGTCTCGCCAGCCCGGCCGAGCCCGACCAGGGCCAGCAGGCCGAACAGGGCCAGCAATGTCCTCAGTACAAGCTTCGAAAGCTGTTCGAGGCGCGCGGCGAGTGGAGAGGGACAGATAGCCCCGGCGGATGGCGGCCGGCGGATGGAGCGGCTCATGATCTCAAGGTCTCCTGTAGTCCACAAGGACAGGCGACCTTCCTTTTGTGCGCATGGGCCTCCGCACGGTTAGCGTCTAGATTCAGCCTTTCCGGCCGGCGGCCGCACAGCTCGCCTTGCCCGCCACCGACGCGTGTGGCAATGTGAGGATCTGTGCGGGAATGTGCGGAAAGTGGAACCCATGCCGGCGATCGAGAGCGAGCTGACGCGCGAGCATAGCCAGAGCGTCGCGACCATCGTGCGCGGCGAACTGGCGCGCCGGCGCATGTCGCGGCAGGCGCTGGCCGACAAGGCGCGCATCAGCATCTCGACGCTGGAAAAGGCGCTGGCCGGACGGCGCCCGTTCACGCTCGCCACCACCATCCGGCTGGAGGAGGCGCTGGGCCGCTCGCTCGGCAGCGACAGCGCGCCGGCCGGGCCGCCGCCAACGGCGCTCGCACCCGAATCGCTTGGCGCCTATTCGCGCGCCGCGGCCGCCTGGCTGACCGGCGAATATCTGACGGTCCGGCCATCGCTCGAATATCCCCAGGCGATCTTCGCCTACCGCACCGACATTGCCTGGGACGAGGCGGCCTCACATCTCGTCTTCCGCGAGAAGGCGCGGCTCGATGCCGCCTTCACCCAGAAGGGATCGGTGTCGCTGCCCAACCAATCCGGCCAGATCTATCTGATCACCAATGAATCCGGCCAGTTTCGCCTGGCAATCCTGAACCGGCCGACGATCGAGGGCGAACTCTACGGCCTTTTGACCACCTTGCAGGTCGGGCTGGGCGGCCACTTGACCCCCGCCAGCCTGCCGCTGGCGCTCATTCCGATGCGCCACGCCCCTGCCGTGGCGCCCGGACGAATCCAGCCGGGCGACGCGGCTTATCCAGCCTGCCGCGAACGTCTGGAGCGCATCACGCGGCAAGGCTTTGCGCGCTTCCTGCCGGTCGCCTAGGGTCCGAGCCCAAAAACAGGCCATCGATGAGCAGCGCCGTGACCGAGCCGAACGAGAAGCCCGCGCCGTCCCGGCGGATCGACCTCATTGACCTGGCGCGTGGCGTCACCCTGCTCGCCATGTTCGTGTTTCACTTCGCCTGGGACCTGTCGCTGTTCCGTTTGATCGATGTCGATATCGCAATGGAACCGGGCTGGCGCTGGTTCGCACGCTGCATTGCAGGCTCGTTTCTTGTCCTTGTCGGTATCAGCCTGGTGCTCGCCACCCGCGACGGCATCAACGGCAAGGCCTTCCTGCGCCGGCTCGCCATGGTCGCGGGCGCCGCCGCGCTCGTCACGCTCGGCACCTGGTTCGCCTTGCCGGACTCCTTCGTCTTCTTCGGCATCCTGCACCATATCGCGCTCGCCAGCGTGCTCGCCTTGCCGTTCCTGCGCCTGCCGCCGCTGGCGATCGCCGGCGCGATCATCACCTGCTTCGCCCTGCCCGAGCTCCTGACCAGCCCGATCCTGGACGCGCGCTGGCTCGGCTGGCTCGGCCTTGGCCGGCTGCCGCTACAGACCGCCGACTACGTGCCGGTATTGCCCTGGTTCGGCTGTGTGCTGGCCGGCGTGCTGGCGGCGCGCCTGGCGCTCGCCACCGGGCTTGCCGACAGCCTGTCCCGCTGGCGCGCCGTTTCCGTGCCGGCCCGCCTCATCGCCTGGGGCGGCCGCCACAGCTTACCGATCTATCTGCTGCACCAGCCGATTTTCTTCGCCATCCTGCTGGTGGCGGCCCGGATCGCGACCTTGCCTGCCGCCGACGCCCGGCCGTTCGTCGCGGCCTGCGAGCGCAGTTGCACGGGCTCCGGTCAATCCGCCGATCTTTGCCGGCGCGCCTGCGCCTGCACGGTGCAGGGTCTGAAACGCGACCAGCTCTGGGCCAAGGTCCTGGCCGACACGCTGACCGAGGACGAACGCGACCAGATGAGCGATATCGCGCAGGCCTGTTACGGCCGGCCCTAAGGGGTCGGTCCCGGCCAAATTGCATAGCTCCCGAATTCGCCGAGCCGCTAGGTTTCCCGGTCAGTCGGGTCGGCGCGACATCGACCAGCCAAACGCGCCGGACAAATGGGGCAGCGCATGATCGATCGGGACTATGACTATATCGTCGTCGGCGCGGGCTCGGCCGGCGCGGTGCTGGCGGCGCGGCTGAGCGAAGATCCCGCCATCCGGGTGCTGCTGGTCGAGGCCGGGCGCGATTTCCGCTCCGCCGACACGCCCGAGCATATCCGGATCCCGAACCCGATGCGGGCGATCGGCGACGACGACTACCGGTGGCCCCATCTGATGGCCCGCCGGACCGAGCGGCAGGAGCCGAAACTGCTCTGGCGCGGGCGCGCCATGGGCGGCAGCTCGACCATCAACGGCCAGATCGCCATTCGCGGCGTTCCCGACGATTTCGAACGCTGGCGCCTGGCCGGTTGCGCCGGATGGGGCTGGCCGGATGTGCTCTCCTATTTCAACAAGCTGGAAACCGACGTCAATTTCGGCGACGCGCCCTATCACGGCAGCAGTGGCCCGATCCCGGTCTATCGCGCACCGGTCGCCGATTGGGGCACCGTCGATGTCGCGCTGAAACAGGCCGCCGAAGGCCTGGGCTACGGCTGGTGCGAGGATCACAACGCGCCGGAGGGAACCGGCGTATCGCCCTATGCGATCAACAGCCGGGCGGGCGTCCGCGTCTCGACCAATGACGGCTATCTGGAACCGGCCCGCGGCCGCGCCAATCTGACCATTGTCGGCAATGCCCTGGTCTCCAGGCTCCAGGTCGAGGGTAACCGGCCGCATGCCAGCGGCGTCCATATGCGCGTCGACAACCAGGATTTCAGCCCGCGCGCGACACGCGGCGTGATCCTCTCGGCCGGCGCGATCCATTCGCCGGCCATTCTCCAGCGCTCCGGCATTGGCCCGGCCGCCCTGCTGACGTCGCTCGGGCTGCCGGTGATCGCCGACCTGCCGGTCGGCGAGAACCTGCTCGACCACCCGATGATGCCGCTCTTCCTGCAGCTGAAGGAGAATGCCCGCGTCGGCACGCTGATGCATCGCCACACCAATTGCTGCCTGCGCTATTCCTCGGGCCTCGGCGGGGCTGGCGAGAACGACATGATCGTCATCGCCGGCAACCTGGTTTCGCTCGGCGGCGGCGACACCGCCCGCGGCCGCCTGGTCGTCTCGGTCTACCAGGCCTTCAGCCAGGGCCGCGTGCGGATCACCACCACCGACCCGGCCGTCGACCCTGACGTCGACGAGCGCATGCTGTCGGACGAACGCGACCTGATCCGGATGCGCGACGGCGTCCGCCGGCTGCGCGCGCTTGGGCTGCACGCAAGCGTCGGCGCCATTGCATCGCGGGTCGAATATGGCTCGACCGGCCGTTCGATCGAGGCTGAGCTCGATCCGCAAGAGCTCGACGACTGGATGTTCGACGAATGCTCGGACGCCCAGCACGCCAGCGGCACCTGCCGCATGGGCGCCGCCGACGATCCGCGCTCGGTCGTCGATCCGGACTGCCGGGTAATCGGCTGCTCCGGCCTCAGCGTCATCGACGCCTCGATCATGCCGGAGGTGGTGCGTGCCAACACCCACCTGACCACCGTCATGATCGCCGAAAAAATGGCCGACAGGCTCCGCGCGGCCGGCTGATCTCGCCGTTCAGCCCATCGCCGCCACCTCCTCGTGGCGGAAACAGCCAACCAGATGGTCATTGGTCATGCCGACGGCCTGCATGAAGGCATAGATGATGGTTGGCCCGACAAAGGTGAAACCCTTGGCCTTCAGGTCCTTGGAGATCTTGCGGGCAACCTCGTTTTCGGTCGGCACCTGCGACCGGTCGGTCAGGCGGGGTTGCGCCGGCCGGCCGTCGACGAAATTCCACAGATAGTCGGAGAAGCCCTGCCCCTTGTCGAGCATGTCGAGATAGATGCCGGCCGACTTGACCGTGCCGACGATCTTGGCGCGGTTGCGGATGATGCCGGTGTCGGCCATCAACGCCTCGATTTTCTCCGGCCCGTAATGCACGATCAGCTCTGGCCGGAAGCCGTCGAACACCTTACGGAAATGCTCGCGCTTCCTGAGGATGGTGATCCAGGACAGGCCGGCCTGGAAGCCGTCGAGGATCAGCTTCTCGAACAGCGCGCGGTCATCGCGCTCGGGCACGCCCCAGTCGGTGTCGTGATAGGCGACATAAAACGGGTCGTAACCCGGCCACCAGCAGCGCGGCTTGCCATCGGCGTGATCGGTGATGAGCATCGGGCCTCTCAGCGAATTGCTTTAGACTTAAAATATTTTTCGCCACCGGGGTTGTTCGTGGAAATTCCGGCGTAATAATGCCTTCGCATCGGCCGCGACCACGGACAAGCCCGGGGCGGCGTACGGGTGGGGAGATTTTCATGAAGCGCGTTCTGTCGACGCTGGCTGCCGGCCTGGCCTTCGCCCTGGCCGCCACCGCGTCCCAAGCCCAGGAGCCGATCCGCATCGGCGTCATCGAGACCCTGTCCGGCCCCTCCGCCGTGCTCGGCCAGCATGCCCGCGACGGCTTCCAGCTGGCGATCCGCCAGCTCGGCGGCAAGATGGGCGGCCGCGAGGTCCAGGTCATCGTGGTCGACGACGAACAGAAGCCGGATGTCGCGATCCAGCGTGTCCAGGGCCTGATCGACCGCGACAAGGTCGACTTCGTCGTCGGCCCGATCTTCTCCAACGTGCTCCAGGCGATCCAGGCGCCGGTGGTCAATTCGCGCGCCTTCCTGATCAGCGCCAATGCCGGCCCGTCGAGCTATGCCGGCAAGGCCTGCCACGAGAACATGTTCGTCACCTCCTATCAGAACGACCAGGTGCATGAGGTGCTCGGCGCCTATGCCCAGGCCCGCAACATGCGCCGGGTGTTCCTGCTGGCGCCGAACTACCAGGCCGGCCGCGACGCCATGGCTGGCTTCAAGCGGCATTTCCGCGGCGAGATCGTCGACGAGGCGTTCACCCCGCTCGGCCATCTCGACTTCGCCGCCGAACTCGCACGCATCGGCTCGTCCAGGCCCGACGGCCTGTTCACCTTCATGCCGGGCGGCATGGGCGTGAACCTGGTCCGCCAGTACCGCCAGGCCGGCCTGGTCGACCGGACGCCGTTCCTGTCGGCTTTCACGGTCGATGAATCGACGCTGCCGGCCCAGCAGGATTCGGCCATCGGCATGATCGGCGGCATGACCTGGGCGCCGAACATGGACAATCCGCAGAACAAGAAATTCGTCGCGGATTTCGAAGCGGCCTTCGGTTATGTGCCGGGCTCCTATGCCATGCAGGCCTATGACTCGGCCATGCTGATCGACAGCGCGGTGCGTGCGGTCAACGGCAACCTGACCAATCGCGACGCGGTCCGCACCGCGCTGCGCAAGGCCGATTTCGTCTCGCTGCGCGGCAATTTCCGCTTCGCCAACAACCACTACCCGATCCAGGACTTCTACACCGTGCGCGCCGCCAAGCGGCCGGACGGCAAGTTCCAGACCGAGATCGTCGAGCGGGTGTTCACCAACTACACCGACGTCTACGCCCAGGACTGCCCGATGCGGTGGTGAGGAAATCGCGGCGCCGCCTTCTTGGTGGGGCCGCGTTCGGTTTGGGACCTGCATCGTTTGAGGGCGCTTACGTCATCCCCGGCCGAGCGAGCCCGACAGGGCGAGTGAGGGGAAGGGGATCCAGGGGTTGCAGGGCAATGCGTTGGCTCCTGGACCCCCTCCCCTCGGCTTCGCCTCGGCCGGGGGTGACGTCGGTGCATCGCCGAGAGGTGGCCTGAGTGCTTGGCATCACATGGGGACCAGCCCGAAACAGCCAATGAGCCCGACCTAGCCTATGTCCTCGACGCTTCTCATCATCCAGACATTGAACGGGCTGCAGCTCGGCGTGCTGCTGTTCCTGATCGCCGCCGGCCTGACCCTGGTGTTCGGCGTGATGGACTTCATCAACCTCGCGCACGGCGTCCAATACATGCTGGGCGCCTATCTCGCGGCCATGTTCGTCGCCTGGACCGGCAACTTCTTCATTGGCCTGGTGCTGGCGCTGATCTCGGCGCTGGCCTTCGGGCTGCTGCTCGAAGTGCTGGTCATGCGCCACCTCTATGACCGCGACCACCTGGAACAGGTGCTCGCCACCTTCGGGGTCATCCTGTTCCTCAACGAAGGCGTCAAGATCGTCTGGGGGGCGGCCCCGCTGCAGGTGCCGGTGCCGGACATGCTGTCGGGCGCGGTCGCCATTGCCGACGGCGTGCTCTATCCGATCTGGCGGCTCGCCATCATCCTGTCCGGCCTTGCGGTCGCGCTCGGGCTCTACCTGGTGGTGACCAAGACCCGTGTCGGCATGCTGATCCGCGCCGGCGCCACCAATGCGCCCATGGTCTCGGCGCTCGGTGTCGACATCCGCCGCCTGTTCATGATCGTGTTCGGCTTCGGCGCCATGCTGGCGGGCTTTGCCGGCTGCATGGCCGCGCCGGTCCTGTCGGTCGAGCCCGGCATGGGCGACAACCTCCTGATCCTGGCCTTCGTGGTCATCGTCATCGGCGGCATCGGCTCGATCCGCGGCGCGTTCATCGGCGCACTGATCGTCGGCCTGACCGATACGCTGCTGCGCTCGTTCTCGGTCGATCTCCTGCGCATGACCGGGCTGTCACCGTCGGACGCCCGCACCATCGGGCCGGCGATCGCGTCCATGTCGATCTACATCCTGATGGCTGCCGTGCTGTTCTTCCGGCCGACCGGCCTGTTCCCGGCGAAGGGCTGAGCCATGACCGATGTTTCGCCCCTCGCCTCGTCCACACCCGCTCCGGCACTCGGCTGGGATTGGAAGCGCCTGGCGATCCCGCTCGTCCTGTTCGCCGGCCTCGCGGTCATGCCGCTGATCTTTCCGGGCGACCGCTACACCCTGTCGCTGATCACCCGCGCCATGATCTTCGGCATCGCCGCCCTGTCTCTGGACCTGATCCTCGGCTACGGCGCTCTGATCTCGTTCGGCCATGCCGCCTTCATGGGGCTCGGCGGTTATGCCGCGGCGATCCTGATGTTCCACGGCACCGGCGAAGCGCTGGTCGCCTTTCCCGTGGCGATCGCCACCGGCGCCCTGTTCGCCCTGGTCACCGGCGCCATCTCGCTGAAGACCCGCGGCGTCTATTTCATCATGATCACGCTGGCCTTCGCCCAGATGGCCTTCTTCACCGCCACCTCGCTGTCGGCCTATGGCGGCGACGACGGCCTGCGCATGGCCCAGCGCAATGTCGTTGCCGGCGCGCGCCTGCTGCAGAACGACACCAACTTCTATTTCGTCGTGCTTGGCCTGCTGATCGCCTGCTACCTGCTGCTCCGGACCATTGTCGGCTCGCGTTTCGGCCGCATCCTGAAAGGCGCCAAGGAAAACGAGCGGCGCATGCGGGCGCTCGGCTTCGATCCGTTCCGCTACCGGCTGACCGCCTATGTCATCGCCGGTGGCATCTGCGCGCTGTCCGGCGCCCTGTTCGCCAATCTCGGCCTGTTCGTGGCGCCCGCCTACATGACCTGGCCGCGCTCCGGCGAGCTCATCGCCATGGTGGTCTTGGGTGGCACAGGCACGCTGCATGGCGCGATCATCGGGGCCATCGGCATCATCATCGTCGAGGAATGGCTGGCCGAGATCACCCAGCACTGGAAGGCGATCTTCGGGCCGCTGGTGGTGCTGGTCGCGATCTTCGCGCGCGGCGGCATTATCCGGTTGATCGACAGGGGGACCGGCCGATGAGCAGCCCGATCCTGTCGCTCAAGGGCCTGCGCAAGGCGTTCGGGGCGCTCGTCGTCACCGACGACGTGACGCTCGATATCGGCGCCAACGAGCTCCATGCGATCATCGGCCCGAACGGCGCCGGCAAGACCACGCTGATCGGCGAGATCACCGGTGAATTGTCGCTGGACGCCGGCAGCGTCACCTTTGCCGGCGAGGACATCACCCGGCTGCCGATCCATGCCCGGGCGCTCAAGGGCCTCACCCGCTCGTTCCAGATCACCCAGGTGCTGCCGGGCTTCTCGGTGCTCGACAATGTCGCGACCGCGGCGCAGGCCCATGCCGGCTCGTCGTTCCGTTTCTTCGGCCGGGTTTCGGCCGAACGCGCCCTGAACGACCAGGCCATGGCGGCGCTCGAGCAGGTTGGCATCGGCGCCAGGGCCGGGGCGCCGGCAGCCAGCCTGTCGCATGGCGAGAAGCGCCAGCTGGAACTGGCCATGGCGCTGGTCTCGCGGCCGAAACTGTTGCTGCTCGACGAGCCGATGGCCGGCATGGGGCGCGAGGAGACCGAACGCATGGTCGAGGTGCTGCTGGCACTCAAGGCCCGCTATCCGATCGTGCTGGTCGAGCACGACATGCATGCGGTGTTCCGTCTGGCCGACCGCATCTCGGTGCTGGTCTATGGCCGTCTCATCGCCTCGGGCACGCCCGAAACCGTCAGGGCCGACCCGGCGGTGCGCGAAGCCTATCTCGGCGAGGAGGAGTTCGCATGAACGAGCCTCTCGACGCCGAAAGCCGGCTCGCCCATCAGCCGCGCGATGCCCGCCCGGAGCTCCGGCTCTGGCTCCGGCTGCTCACCTGCACCAATCTGATCGAACGGGAGATCCGCCGCCGGCTGATGGACCGTTTCGCCATCACGCTGCCGCGCTTCGACCTGCTCGCTCAGCTCGACAAGTCGCCGGAGGGCCTGACGCTCGGCGAGATTTCGCGGCGCATGATGGTGACCAACGGCAACGTCACGGGCCTGGTCGACCGGATCGTCGAGCAGGGCCATGTCGAGCGCCGCCGCGACGCCACCGACCGGCGCGCCCAGCGCATCGTCATGACCGACAAGGGTCATGCCGACTTCTCGCGCATGGCGCGCGAGCACGGCGTCTGGATGACCGAACTTCTGGGCGACCTGCAACCGGGCGAACGCGAGGTGCTGATGAGCCTGCTCGGCCGCACCAAGGCCTCGGTCGCCCGCGCCCTGGCGCAACGCGTCGAAGCGGCGGAGTAGGCCATGCTCAGCGTCACCAATCTGGAAGCCGGTTATGGCGACGTGCAGGTGCTGTTCGGTGTGTCGCTCAGCGTCGCCAATGGCGAGGTGGTGACACTGCTCGGCCGCAACGGCATGGGCAAGACCACCACGATCCGCTCGATCTTCGGCCTGTTGAAGCCGCGCGGCGGCGCCATCGATGTCGACGGCCTGGCGCTGGCCGGGCGGCCGCCCTACCGGGTGGCGCAGGCCGGTCTCGGCCTGGTACCCGAGGGCCGGCAGATCTTTCCGAACCTCAATGTCGAGGAAAACCTGGTCGCCACATCGGCCAATCGTGAGAGCAAGGCCGCAGCCTGGACGCTCGAGCGGGTCTATGAGTTCTTCCCGCGCCTGAAGGAGCGCCGCCGCAACATGGGCAATCAGCTGTCCGGCGGCGAACAGCAGATGCTCGCCATCGGCCGGGCGCTGATGACCAATCCGAAACTTCTGGTGCTGGACGAGGCGACCGAGGGCCTGGCGCCGGTCATCCGCGCCGAGATCTGGTCCTGCCTCAAGCGTTTGAAGCAGGACGGCCAATCGATCCTGGTGATCGACAAGAATGTCGATGCTCTGGTCAAACTGGCCGACCGGCACCTGATCCTTGAAAAGGGCCGGATCGTCTGGGAAGGGTCGAGCGCCGCCTTCATCGCGAGCCCCGACCTGAAGGACCGCTACCTGCACGTCTGAACGCCGCATCGAGGACCTGTCATGACCACACCGCTCGCCGCCAAGATCGCCCGCGACTACGGAACGCCGGCCGTGGTCATCGACATGGACCGGGTGGAGCGCAACATCGCGCGTGTCCAGGCGGCCTGCGATGCAGCCGGTGTCCGCAACCGGCCCCATATCAAGACGCATAAGAGCCCGGAACTCGCGAGGCTGCAGGTCGCCGCCGGCGCCAAGGGCATTACCTGCCAGAAGATCGGCGAGGCCGAGGTGATGGCGGCGGCCGGCATCGACGACATTCTGATCAGCTACAACCTGATCGGTGACGAGAAGATGGCGCGCCTCGGCGCACTGCTCGGCAAGGCCGAGGTGACGGTTGCCGCCGACAATCCGGTTGTCATCGCCGGCCTGCCACAGGCCGGTGCCATTGCCGGCCGCGACCTCGGCGTGGTGATCGAGTGCGACACCGGGCGCAAGCGCGCCGGCGTCGAGACGCCTGGCGAGGCGATCGAACTCGCCAAGTTGATCGCAGCCTCGCCCGGCATCGCCTTCAAGGGCTTCATGTTCTACCCGACCGAAGACGGCTGGGCGGTGGCGCAGCGCTTTTTCGACGAGGCGCTGGCCGGTGTCCGCGCCGCCGGCCTGGAACCGACCATCGTCTCGACCGGCGGCTCGCCCAACATGCCGAATGTCGGCAAGCTGAAGGGCGCGACCGAGCACCGCCCGGGCACCTATATCTACAACGACCGCATGCAGGTGGCGGCGGGCGTTGCCACCTGGGACGACTGCGCGTTGCAGGTCTATTCGACCGTGGTGAGCAGGGCCGCCGCCGATCGTGGCATCCTGGATGCCGGCTCCAAGACGCTGACGGCGGACCCGGGCGGCGGGCTCGAAGGCTTCGGCCTGATCCTGGACCATCCGGAAGCCAAGATCGCGCGCTTCGCCGAAGAACATGGCATGCTGGACCTGACCCGCTGCAACGAGCGGCCGAAGGTCGGCGACGTCGTGCGTATCGTGCCCAACCATGTCTGCGTCGTGGTCAACATGGTCGACGAAGTGGTGATGGTGCGCGGCGACGAGATCGTCGGCATCCTGCCGGTCGCCGCCCGCGGCAAATTGAGATGACCAGCGCTTCGCGCCACAGTCCGTTCCCACCATTCAGGAGCCGCCAATGACCCCCGAAGACAAGCTTGCCAAGATGGGCCTCGAACTGCCGGCGGTGCCAGCGCCAGCGGGCAATTACGTGCCGTGGAAACGGGTCGGCGACATCGCCTATCTGGCTGGCCAGGGCCCGCGCAAGGCCGATGGCGCCTTCGCCACCGGCAAGGTCGGCGCCGACGTCACCGTCGAGACCGCTTATGAACATGCCAAGATGGTCGGCCTGCAGATCCTCGCTTCCGCCAAGGCGGCGGCGGGCGGTGATCTCGCCAAGGTCGAATTCGTCAAGGTGCTCGGCATGGTCAATGCCGTATCCGACTTCGGCGATCATCCGCGCGTCATCAACGGCTTTTCCGACCTGATCGTCGCCGTCCTCGGCGATCGCGGCCGGCACGCCCGCTCTGCGGTCGGCATGGGCTCGCTGCCGATGGGGATCACAGTCGAGGTCGAGGCGATCATCAAGATCCACGGCTGAAATGGTCGTGACGGCCGGCCTCACCGCCAGCCGTCCATTGCGGAGGATCCGGCCATGGCGCGCGCACCGGTCTATTACGCCGACTATCTGAAGCTTGACCGGCTGCTGACATCGCAGCAGCCGGAAAGCCTGAAAGAGGGCGTCGATGCCCATGACGAGATGCTGTTCATCATCGTCCACCAGGCCTACGAACTCTGGTTCAAGCAGATCCTGCATGAGCTCGACCGGGTCGAGCGGGATTTCGGCGCCGTGCCGGTCTCCGACGACGCCATGGCGCGGATCGTCCACGACCTCGAGCGCATCCACGAGATCCTCAAGCTGACGGTCGCCCAGCTCGACGTGCTGGAGACCATGACGCCGTTCGACTTCCTGGACTTCCGTGACCTCCTGATGCCGGCCTCGGGTTTCCAGTCGCTGCAGTTCCGCGCCATCGAGACCAGGCTGGGGCTGGCCGCCGAAACCCGCGTGCCGCTCGACGACAAGGCGATCGAGGAGCGGCTGTCACCGGCAGACCGAACGGCGCTGTCGGAGGCGCGCGAGCGGCCGACCGTCTTCGTCATGCTCGACCAGTGGCTCGCCCGCACGCCGTTCCTCGACTGGGGCGGCGCAAGCTTTCGCGACGCCTATCGCCAGGCGGTCGAGAAACACCTGGCCCGCGACGCCGACTTCATACGCGCCGATAGGGCGATGCCCGAGGAAAAGCGCGAACGCGAACTGAAGGCGATCGACAAGGCGATCGCCTCCTTTGCCGCCATCTTCGCGCCCGAGGGCGACGGCGGCGGCTGGCGCCTGTCGGGGCCCGCCGTCCAGGCCGCCCTGTTCATCACGCTCTACCGCGACAAGCCGGCAGTGCAACCGGCCTTCCGGCTGCTCGCCACGCTCATGGATATCGACGAGACCATGACGCTCTGGCGCTACCGCCACGCGCTGATGGTCGAACGGATGATCGGGGTCAAGATCGGCACCGGCGGCTCATCTGGTCACGCCTATCTGCGCACCACGGCCGAACGGCATCGCGTCTTTGCCGACCTGTTCCGGCTCTCCACCTTCCTGATCCCGCGCGCCGCCGTGCCGGACCTGCCGGCCAGTGTCCAGGCGCGCCTCGGCTTCGTCTATTCGACATGAGTGCGCTCGACCTCACCGCCCATTTCTCGCGGTTCCGCGCGGCCGCGCCCGAACGCGTCAACCTGGCGGCCCACAGCCATCACGACTGGCCGGATGTGACCTTCGCGGCGCAGGAAGCCTGCTGGCAGGACGCAGCGCGGCTTGCCGGCGACAAATGGGGCAAGGTGTTCGGCGAACTGATCCCGGCGGTGCAGGCAGCGCTCGCCCGGACGCTGCATTTGCCCGACCCGGCCACCATTGCCGTTGCGCCGAACACCCATGAGTTCCTGCGCCGCATCCTGTCCTGTTTCCCGGCCGACCGCCCCGTCCGGATCCTGACCAGCGATGCTGAATTCCACACGGCGCGCCGGCAAATGGCGCGGCTCGAAGAGGACCAGCTGATCGCGGTCGAGCGTGTACCGGCCGAGCCCTTCGACAGCTTCGCCGAACGTCTCGGCAATCGGCTCGCGAGCGGTGCGCACGACCTCGTCTTCGTCAGCCAGGTGTTCTTCACCTCGGGCGCCACCTCGGGCGATATCGCCCGCCTCGCGGCGACGGTGCGCTCCGCCGCGACGCTCGTCGTGATCGACGGTTATCACGGCTTCATGGCCCGCCCGACCGATCTCTCCGATGTCGCCGGCCGCGTCTTTTATCTCGCCGGCGGTTATAAATATGCCATGGCCGGCGAAGGCTGCTGTTTCCTGCATTGCCCGCCGGGTTATGGACTGCGGCCGCGCGACACCGGCTGGTTCGCCGATTTCGGCGCGCTGGCCGCGCCGCCCGGCAAATCGGTCGGCTACCCGGAAGATGGCGGCCGGTTCCTCGGCGCGACCTTCGATCCGAGTGGCCTCTACCGGCTCGATGCGGTGTTCGACTGGCTGGCGGCGACCGGCCTGACGGCCAGCATGGTGCACGATCACGCGCGCGCGCTGATGGCGCGTTTCCTCGACGCGGTCGAAGCCATGGGCGTCGCCGGCCTGACGCGTGGCGACCTGATCACGCCCTTCGGCCCGCAGGCCGAGCACGGCAATTTCCTCACCTTCCGCACCGAACGCGCCGGCGAGATCGAACAGCGGCTGGCGGCCCTACAGGTGCATAGCGACCATCGCGGCGACCGCCTGCGCTTCGGCTTCGGCATCTGCACCAGCGCTGACGATGTCGACCGGGCGATCGAACGGATCGGCCGGGCTTTCGCCTGAGGATTATTCGGCAACCACCGCGGTCGCCTCGATCTCGATCTTGGCGGCCTTTTCGACCAGCCTGACGACCTGCACCACCGCCATGGCCGGATAATGCTGGCCGAAGATCTCGCGATAGGCCTGGCCGAGCGGTCTGAGATGGGCGAGGTATTCCTCGACATCGGTGACATACCAGGTCAGCCGCACGACGTGGTGCGGGCTGGCGCCGCCCTCGGCGAGGATCGCCCGGATGTTCTCGAAGCACTGGCGCGCCTGGGCGGCGAAATCCGGTTTGAAATTGCCCATGACATCCCAGCCGACCACGCCGCCGGTGACGATGAGGCGGCCCTTGGCGCTCATGCCGTTGGCATAACCGCGCGGCTCCGGCCAGCCCTTGGGATTGAGCGTCACCGGGCGCTCGTCCTCGTCGGCAAGCGGAAACGGGATCACGGGGGTCGTCGGTTTGGTCATGTCTTTACTCCGCCGCCGTGCGGCTTGAGGCAGCATCGCGCGCGGCGATCTCGCGCAGCGCAAAGCGCTGCAGCTTGCCGGTTTCGGTACGTGGCAATTGGTCCACGAAAGCGATCACGCGCGGGTATTTGTAAGGCGCGATCTCGGCCTTGACGAAAGCCTGCAGTTCCTCGGCCAAGACCTTGTCCGCAGCAAAGCCGGGCTTCAGCACCACATAGGCCTTGACGATGGTACCGCGTTCCTCGTCCGGCTGGCCGACGACGCCGCATTCGGCAATGGCGGGATGGCTCAGCAGGCAGGATTCCACTTCAGGGCCGGCAATATTGTAGCCGGCCGAGACGATCATGTCGTCGCTGCGCGCCTGGTACCAGAAATAGCCGTCGGCATCGACGACATAGGTGTCGCCGGTCACGTTCCAGCCGTCGATGACATAGCGGCTCTGGCGCTCGTCGGAAAGATAGCGGCAGCCGGTCGGGCCGCGCACCGCAAGCCGGCCCGGCTGGCCCGGCCCCAGTTCCTCGCCGTCCATGCCGATCACCTTGGCCTCGTAGCCCGGCACCGGCAGGCCGGTGGCTCCGGGACGGATCTTGCCCTCGGGCGCGGATATGAAGATGTGCAGCATTTCGGTGGCGCCGATGCCGTCCATCAGTTCAAGGCCGGTCGCCTGTTTCCAGGCGTCGAAGGTCGCTTTCGGCAGGGCTTCGCCAGCCGAGACGCATTTCCTGAGCGAGTGCCAGTCGTGATCGCCGAGAGCCGGGATCATCGCCCGATAGGCTGTTGGAGCGGTGAAGCAAATGGTCGGCTTGAAGGCGGCAATGGCCGGCAGGAGTTCGCCGGGCGGGGCTCTTTCCAGGAGCACGGTCGAGGCGCCGACCCGGAACGGGAACAGCACGAGGCCGCCGAGCCCGAAGGTGAAGGCCAGTGGCGGCGATCCGATGAAGCGATCATCGGCACTGGGCTTCAGGACATTCCGGCCATAAGCATCGCAGATCGCGAGGAGATCGCGATGGCCATGCATGGTGCATTTCGGCGTGCCGGTGGTGCCCGAGGTGAAACCGAACAGGCAAATGTCGGTCGCCGCCGTGTCGACCGGGGTGAAGACGGGCGATGCGCCGGCCGCGCGGCTCGAGAGCTCGCCAAAGGTGACGATGCGCTCGAGCGGAGCCGCCTGCGCGGCAGCCTTGGCCAGCTCATCGGTCAGCCGGTCGTCGCACAGCGCCAGGCCGACCTCGGCCTTGTCGATGATGACGCTGAGCTCCTTGGCGCGCAGCAACGGCATGGTTGCGACCACGATGCCGCCGGCCTTGATGACGGCCAGATAGGCCGCGACCATCATCGGATTGTTCGGCGCGCGCAGCAGCACGCGGTTTCCCGCGATCAGGCCCAAATCCTGCACCAGGACATTGGCGATGCGGTTCACCTCGACCTGCAGGTCGGCATAGGTCCAGGCGAGGCCGCCGGGCGCCAGGATGGCGATGCGGTTGCCCTTGCCCGCCGCCACATGGCTGTCGACGAAATCCGCCACGCAGTTGATCCGGCCGGGATATTTCAACTCCGGCCGGTCGAACAGGAAAACCGGTTGAAGCGCGGCCGGCGGCAGGCCGCGGGCGGCGAAATCGTCGATATGCGCTGAAACTGCGGACATCATCGATCTCCCTATTCGGCAGCTTTGGCCAGATGCGCGCGGGCTTCGCGCTCGGCCAGATGAGCACGGGCGATGACGATCTTCTGGACTTCGGTCGCGCCCTCGTAGATGCGCAGCGCCCGGATATCGCGATAGAGCTCCTCGACCTTCTCGCCCTTCTTGACGCCGAGGCCGCCGAACACCTGGATCGCCCGGTCGATCACCTTCTGGGCGTTTTCGGTCGCCACCATCTTGGCGATGGCCGCCTCCTTGGTGATCCGCGCCTTGCCCTGGTCCTTGGCCCAGGCCGCGCGGAAGATCAGCAGGGCCGAGGCTTCGAGCTCGGCGACGGAATCGGCGAGCGCCGCCTGGGTGAGCTGGAGACCGGCGAGCGGCGCGCCGAAGATCTGCCGCTTCACCGCCCGTTCGGTCGCCTCGAACAGCGCCCGGTTGCCCATGCCGAGCGCGGCGGCAGCGACGGTCGAGCGGAACACGTCGAGGGTTGCCATGGCGATGCGAAAACCGTCGCCGGGCTTGCCGAGCAGGGCACCGGCCGGCACCAGGCAATTGTCGAATTTCAGCGTCGCCAGCGGATGCGGTGCGATCACCTCGATACGTTCCGCAATGGTCAGGCCAGGCGTATCCGCCGGCACGATGAAGGCGGACAGTCCGCGCGCGCCCGGCGCCTCGCCGGTGCGGGCGAAGACGACATAACGATCGGCAATGCCGCCGTTGGAAATCCAGGTCTTCAGGCCATCGAGCCGGTAGCCCTCGGGAACCCTGGTCGCCGTGGTCGAGAGCGCCGCGACGTCGGATCCGGCGTCCGGCTCGGACAGGGCGAAGGCGGCGATCGCCCGGCCGTCGCGCACCGAGGCACAGCACGCGGCCTTCTGTTCCGGCGTGCCGAACAGCGAGATCGGCCCGGTACCCAATCCCTGCATGGCGAAGGCGAAATCAGCGAGCCCGTCGACATAACCGAGCGTTGCCCGGGTGATGCACAGCGTGCGGACATCGAGCGCCTCGCGCAGGCCGCCCTGGTCACCCGGCACGCAAGCCTTCAGAAAGCCGGCCTCGCCCATGGCTGCGACGAGCCGGCGGCAGGAGCCGTCGACATCGTGGTGGTCGACCAGTGGCGGAATGGCCGTCTCGGCCCATGCGCCGAGGCGGGCGGCATAGGCCCGGTGCTCATCGTCGAAGAACGGCAGCGCGAGAAGATCAGGGGCCAGCATGGCTCAATTCCCCTCGAAGACCGGCTTCTGCTTGGCCGCGAAGGCATCGAAGGCGCGGCGGAAATCCTGCGTGTCCATGCAGATCGCCTGGGCCATGGCCTCGGCCTCGATCGCCTCGTCCACCGACATGGTCCATTCCATGTGCAGCATGCGCTTGGTGATGCCATTGGCAAAGGTCGGGCCGGCCGAAATCTCGTCGGCCAGCGCGGTCGCCTCGGCCAGCACGGCCTCGGGCGCGGCGAGCCGGTTGAAGAAACCCCAGGCAAGCCCTTCCTCGCCGCCCATCATGCGCCCGGTATAGAGCAGTTCGGAAGCCCGCCCCTGGCCGATCAGGCGCGGCAGGATGGCACAGGCGCCCATGTCGCAGCCGGCAAGCCCGACCTTGTTGAACAGGAAGGCCACCTTGGCTTTCGCTGTGCCGATCCGCAGGTCGGAGGCCATGGCCATGATGGCGCCGGCGCCGACGCAGATGCCGTCGATCGCCGCGATGATCGGCTGCGGACAGGCACGCATCGCCTTGACCAGTTCGCCGGTCATGCGGGTGAACTGCAGGAGCCCCGGCATGTCGCGCTCGGTCAGCGGGCCGATGATCTCGAACACGTCGCCACCGGCGCAGAAATTGCCACCGGCGCCGGTCACCACCACGGTCTTGATCTCGGTGTCGAAGGCCAGTGCCCGGAACAGGTCGCCGAGTTCGGCATAGCTCTCGAAAGTCAGCGGGTTCTTCCGGTCCGGCCGGTTCAGCGTGATGGTCGCAACCTTACCCTTCACCTCCCAGAGGAAATGTGTGGCTTTCCAGTCGGTCAGGCGCTGGCGATGCGGGATGGTGTGCATGGAGGTTTCCTCAAGCAATTTCGCCGCCGGCGACCGGCAGGGCGAGGCCGGTGACGGCGGCCGCTTCGTCGGAGGCAAGCCAGAGGACGGCATGGGCCACCTCTTCCGGCTTGATCAGGCGGCCTATGGGCATGGAGCGGGTCAGATCGGCGAGCGCCGCGTCCGGCGTGCGACCGGTCTTGGCGACGATGGTCTCGATCGAGCCGGCGACGAGATCGGTCTCGGTGAAGCCCGGGCAGACCGCGTTGATGGTGACACCCGAGGTCGCAACTTCCTTGGCGAGCGCGCGGGTCAGCCCGACGACGCCGTGCTTGGCCGCGCAATAGGCCGAGACATAGGGATAGCCGGTCAGGCCGGCGGTCGACGCGATCGTGATGATCCGGCCCTGGCCGCGCGCCAGCATGGCCGGCAGGACCAGCCGGATGCCGTCGAAGACGGAGGTCAGGTTCAGCGCTATCATGCGGTCGAAATGGCCGCGCTCCAGGCGCTTGGCGGGAACCGTCTCGGCATGGCCGGCATTGTTGACGAGGATGTCGATCGGACCGGTGGCCTCGGCCGCGCGGACAGCACGTTCGAGCGCCTCCGGATCGGTGACGTCGGCAATGATGAATTCAGCCGCATCGCCCGCCGCGACGGCCTCGGCGAGGCTCGCCTCGGTCCGGCCGAGCACGATGACATGGACGCCCGCCATCGACAGGCCTCGTGCGACCGCGCGGCCGATGCCGCGGCCGCCGCCGGTGACCAGCGCACGCTTGCCGGCCATCGGACGACCTTGGGACGAGTGACCAGCGGAGCTTGGAACGACCATCGCGACCTCCCGCCTGAATGTTTTAAGCTTCAAATAAATTTGAGCAAGAGGCATGCGGCGGCTTGTCCGAATTTATTTTAGGCTTAAAGTAATTTGCACCTTGCGGATGACCGTCGGCTCCCGCGTTCGGCGCGCCTGCAGGCAACGGGATCGAGGAGGCACCCCATGCGGATCGCGGTGATCGGCGGCGGACCCGGCGGGCTCTATTTCGCCTGCCTGATGAAGAAATGGCGCCCCTCGGTCGACATCACAGTGTTCGAGCGCAACAAGGCCGACGACACCTTCGGCTTCGGCGTGGTGTTCTCCGACGCCACCCTCGACATTTTCGAACGCTACGACGCCGACAGCTACCGGGCGATCACCGAACATTTCGCCTATTGGGACGACATCGCAATCCACTTCAAGGACACGGTCCACCGGGTCGGCGGCAACGGCTTCTGCGGCTGCTCGCGACAGACCCTGTTGATCCTGCTGCAGAACCGCGCGCGCGCCCTGGGTGTCGAGCTCCGGTTCGAGACCGAGGTGGATCCGGATCTGCGGGCCTTCAGGGATTACGACCTGGTCGTTGCCGCCGACGGCATCAATTCGCGCATCCGCGAGGCGAACCGCGACCATTTCAAGCCGGACGTCGACCTGCGCCCCAACAAGTTCACCTGGATGGGCTCGACCCGGCCGCTCGACGCCTTCACCTTCTTCTTCCGCGAGACCAGCCACGGCATCTTCATTGCCCATACCTATCAATATGAGCCGGGGCGTTCGACCTGGGTGATCGAGACCGATCCCGAGACCTTTGTCCGCGCCGGCCTGGACAAGCTCGACGAAGAGGCTTCGGCGCGTTTCCTGGAAGGCGTGTTCGCCGAGGAACTGGCGGGTCACGGCCTGACCACCAACCGCTCGCTCTGGCGGCAGTTCCCGATGATCCGCACCCAGCGCTGGGTGAAGGACAATGTGGTGCTGCTCGGCGACGCCAAGGGCACCGCGCATTTCTCCATCGGCGCCGGCACCAAACTCGCCATGGAGGATTCGATCGCGCTGTTCGACGCCTTCCGCGCCAAGGGCACGGTCAAGGCAGCACTGGCGTCCTACGAGACCGACCGGCGCGAGGAGGTCGAGCGCACCCAGCACGCCGCGGACGTGTCGCTGGTCTGGTTCGAACATGTCGACCGTTTCGCCACCATGGATCCGCGCCAGTTCGCCTTCGGGCTGATGACCCGCGCCAAGGCGATCACTTATGACAACCTGCGCCTGCGCGCCCCGGACTTCATCGCGACCACCGACCGGATGTTCGCCGAGGGCGTGGCGGGCGCCGATCTCGCGGCGCCGAGACCGCCGCTGTTCCAGCCCTTGAAGCTGCGCGAACTGACGGTCGAGAACCGCGCGGTGGTCTCGCCCATGTGCATGTATTCGGCGGTCGACGGCCTGCCGATCGACTGGCACATGGTGCATTACGGCGCCCGCGCGGTCGGCGGTGCCGGCCTTGTCTATACCGAGATGACCTGCGTCGCGCCGGATGCGCGCATCACGCCCGGCTGCACCGGCCTGTGGAACGACGCGCAAGAGGCGGCCTGGAGCCGCATCGTCGATTTCACCCACACCCATTCCCGCGCGAAGATCTGCCTGCAGCTCGGCCATGCCGGCCGCAAGGGCGCCACCAAGCTGATGTGGGACGGCATGGACCGGCCGCTGCCCGACGGCGCCTGGCCGATCGTTTCGGCGTCACCCCTGCCCTATTATCCGGACAGCCAGGTGCCGGCCGAACTCGATCAAGCCGGCATGGACCGGATCGTCGCGGAGTTCGCCGCGGCGACCGAGCGCGGCATCCGCTGCGGCTTCGACATGCTCGAGCTGCATGCCGCCCACGGCTACCTCCTCGCCTCGTTCCTGTCGCCGCTGACCAACCGGCGCACCGACGACCATGGCGGATCGGTCGAGAACCGCCTCAGGTTCCCGCTCCGGGTGTTCCGCGCCATGCGTGATCTCTGGCCGCGCGAAAAGCCCATGTCGGTGCGCATCTCGGCGACCGACTGGGCCGAGGGCGGCATTTCGGAAGCCGATTCGATCGCCATCGCCCGGGCTTTCACTGAGGCCGGCGTCGATCTCGTCGACGTCTCGACCGGTCAGACCTCGCCGGCCTGCCGGCCGGTCTATGGCCGGATGTTCCAGACCCCCTTCTCGGACGCCATTCGTAACGAGGCGCATGTCGCCACGATGTGCGTCGGCAACATCACGACAGCGGATCAGATGAACACCATCCTGGCAGCCGGCCGGGCCGATCTCGTGGCGCTCGGGCGGCCACACCTCGCCGACCCCTCCTTCATGCTGAAGGCGGCGGCCTGGTATGGCGTCGACGTCCATCAGCCCGAGCAATATCAGCCGGGCAAGGACCAGGCGATGCGCAATGCGGTGAAAGACCGCGCCGACTTCGAGGCCCTGAAGGTGGCGGCCAAACCGAAGCGTCACGCCCAGGGCAGCTTCGACCAAAAGGCGGCGGCCGAGTGATCAGGCGAGATCGGCGAGCTTGAACCGGACGGCGGCCAGCTCGGTCGCCAGAGGTACCAGCAGAGACGCGGCGGTCAGCGTCTCGACGCTGCGATAGCGATCCACACCGGGATCGCGATGCACCGTCGTCTCCAGTTTCTGCGCGTCGATCACCCAGAAATCGGTGATGCCGGCCTTGGCCATCAAGGCGGCTTTGCGGCCGAGGTCGAAGCCGAGGCTTGAGTCCGACACCTCGATGACCAGAAGCGCCCGGTCCGGGCCGAGCCGCTTGGCGTCGGTGTCGCGATAGATGACGAAATCGGGTTCGACATAGGTCGTCTCCGACAATTGCAGCGTCGGCTCGATGCCGACGTCCAAATCGTCCGGAACCAACCTGATCAGGAGCTTGGTCAACCGGTTTTGAACGCGCTGATGATGATTGTTCTTCGCGTTCATCGGGACGAACTCTCCCTCGATCAGTTCGAGCCGCTCGTCCGGGCTGATAATGCCGGTTTCGACCATGCGAAAGGCATCGTCGACCGTGAATGCGCGTCGCGGCAAGCCTTCGGCGCCCTGGGTGACCATCACGTTCATCACGTCACCTCCTTGAGCCCAATTCTAGCACCCGCCGGCGAAAACTGCATCGCCGATCGCGCCCGGCGTCACACCACCACGGGCTGCGCCTTCATGCCGGCAATGCCGAAAATGCGCCGGTAACGCTCGATCTCGTCCTTCGGGCCGGTCGCCTTCAAGGGATTGTCCGACAGTTTCACCGCCGGCCGGCCATTGGCTTCGACCACCTTGCAGACCACCGAGATCGGCGCCAGCGCATCGGCATCGCCGTTCGGCATGCAGCCCTTGAAGTCGTTGGTCAGATTGGTGCCCCAGCCGTAACCGATGCGCACGCGGCCCTTGAAATGGCGGGCGGTCTGTTCGATCGAGTCGATATCCATGCCGTCGGACAGGATGACCAGCTTCTTCGTGGGGTCGCGGCCCTTGGATGACCACCAGCGGATCAGCTCTTCGGTGCCTTCGGTCGGATCCTTGGAATCGGGGCGCGCACCGGTCCAGTCAGCGACCCAATCGGGCGCATGGACCAGGAAATGCTCGGTGCCGAAGCAGTCGGGCAGGATGATCCGCATGTTCTGGTCATAGATGCGCGCCCAGTCCTCCAGCACCCGGTAGGGTGCGGCGAGCAGCTCGGCATCGGTCTGGGCAAGGGCTGCATAGACCATCGGCAATTCATGAGCATTGGTGCCGATCGCTTCGAGGCCGAGATCCATGGCGAGTTTCATGTTGGAGGTGCCGGTGAAGACCTCCGGCCCGAGCGCATCGGCCAGCGCCTCCATCATCCATTGCTGCCAGAGATAGCCATGGCGGCGGCGGGTGCCGAAATCGGAGATCTTGAGACTGCCAACCTCGTCCTTCAGCACGCGCAGGCGCTTGATCTTGTCCCAGGCCTTGGCCTTGGCATTGGCATAGAGAATGTCGAGTTCGAGTTTCGACAACGTGCGCATGATGGCGCGGGCGCGCAGCTCGTTGACGATGGCGAGCGACTGCACCTCCCACATGGTGGTGGCGGCCCAATTGCCGGCGAAGCGCAATTCATACTGGCCGTCGCGCTTGGTCAGCTCGTAGTCCGGCAACCGGAAATCCTTGAGATAGGCGAGGTAGTCGGGCCCGAAAATGCGCTCACGGCCGTAGAACGTATTGCCGGCGAGCCAGATCAGCTCGCGCTGGGTGAACTTGAGATTGCGCGCATGGTCGAGCTGCTCGCGCAGTTCCCGTTCGTCGATGTCGTCGGCGAGCCGGACCGACTTGGTGCGGTTGTTCAGCGCAAAGGTCGCGGTCACGTCCGGATAGAAGCGCCGGATGAGCTGCTGCATCGAGAACTTGTAATAATCGGAATCGAGCAGCGACCGGATGATCGGGTCGAGTTTCCACGTGTGATTGTAGACGCGGGTGGCAATGTCGACCATGGGATGCTCAGGCGCGAGGACGAAAGGGCCGGGACCATAGCAAGGCCGGGTCCGCCATGAACACTGGTCCGTTGAGCCTGATATCGCAAGGCAGCCGCGTTCCTGCCGGACAGCTGGTGCGGTTTCGGCTCAGGCCGCGGCGCGGCTGGAACCCGCTCCGGCCAGCCTCGCAGGCAGGAAAGCCGCCGCTCAGATGCCCTGGACACGGGCGCCGGCGCGCCTGGCGAACCATTCGGAGACGACGAGGGCCGCGAGCGCGACGATGACGGCGATCACCGTCAGCCGGAGCGCTGCGGCATCGCCGCCGGGCGCCTGGGTATAGGTATAGATCGCCGCCGAGATCGTCTGGGTTTCGCCTGGAATGTTGGAGACGAAGGTAATAGTGGCGCCGAACTCGCCGAGCGCCTTGGCAAAACACAGCACGATGCCGGCGAGAATGCCGGGCAAGGCCAGGGGCAAGGTCAC
Source organism: Phreatobacter stygius (assembly GCF_005144885.1). Classification (NCBI taxonomy): domain Bacteria; kingdom Pseudomonadati; phylum Pseudomonadota; class Alphaproteobacteria; order Hyphomicrobiales; family Phreatobacteraceae; genus Phreatobacter; species Phreatobacter stygius. The sequence continues at coordinate 4,388,451 of NZ_CP039690.1, read as the reverse complement.
GGTGAAGAACACGCTGAACGGTCCGGCGCCAAGGGTCGACGCGGCCTGTTCGAGCTTGACGTCGGCGGCCTCGATAGAGAGCCGGATGGCCCGGACCAGCAAGGGAAACCCCATGACCGCGCAAGCGAGCGCCGCGCCGGTCCAGCGGAACGAGAAGACGATGCCGAAATTGTCCGCGAGGAACCCGCCGACCGGCCCGCGCCGGCCCATGGTCAGAAGCAGCATGTAGCCGGTGACGACCGGCGGCAGGACCAGCGGCAGATGGATCAGGCCGTCGAGGATCGCCTTGCCCCAGAACTGCTTGCGCGCCAGCAGCCACGCCAGTGCGATCCCGAATGGCAGCGCCGCCAGCGTGGCCCAGAAGGCGACGCGCAGCGACAGCTCGATCGCCACCCATTCCTCGGTCGTCAATGCGAACATGTCACGCGCCTCATGCTGGTCCGGTCCATGTTAGACGCAGCAGCGCCCGGCTGCGAGAGCGCCGACAGGGCTGTGGACGCCGGCCGTCCGGGCCGGCTTGCCTTTTGAACCGCCGCGACAAACGGCTAGCATCGCGCGATCAACCAAGCGGAAGCACATCATGACGGTCCTCAAAGGGCGCACGGCGCTGATCACCGACGCGGACAAGACCATCGGCAGGGCGATCGCCGAGGCGCTGGCGGCAAGCGGCGCCAATGTGCTGATCCAGGGCACCGATCCAGCGAGCGCCAAGGCGGCCGCGGCCGAGATCTCCACCCGCCACAGGGTGTTCGGCCAGGGTCTTGGCGCGAACCTCGCCGATGCCGGCTCGATCGCCAGCGCCGTCGCCGCCGCGGAGCGGCCGGTCGACATTCTCGTCCACACCTCCTGCCCGCAGCATCTGGCGCCGGTCGAAGAGTTTCCCGACGCGGCCTTCGAGCACATCCTGAATGTCGGCCTGACCTCCTATTTCCGCCTGGCCAAGGCGGTCCTGCCGGGCATGCGGGCGCGCGGCTGGGGCCGGCTTCTCGTCATGTCGTCGGTGCAGGGACTGGTCGCTTCCGTCGACAAGTCGGCCTATGTCGCGGCAAAGCACGGCCTCGTCGGCTTCTCCAAGGCACTGGCGCTGGAGACCGCCGGTTCGGGCGTCACCGCCAATGCCTTCTGTCCCGGCTGGACCGGCACCGAGGGCACCCGCGCCCAGGCCGCCACGATCGGCGCCAAGCTCGGCATTTCCGCCGATCAGGCGCTGCAGCAGATGCTGGTGGAGAAGCAGCCGTCGAAGCAGTTCATCAAGGTCGAAGCGCTCGGCGCGCTGGTGGTGTTTCTGTGCTCGCCGGCCGGCGATCCGATCACCGGGGTGGCGCTGCCGGTCGATGGCGGCTGGGTCGCGCAATAACCCGCCGGACAATCATCGCGCCCGCCAGACAATCGTTGCGCGCCTCAGCCAGTTTGGCATGATCGCGATATCGCGCCCCAGAAGGTCCCCTGCCTGATGATGATCAAGACAGTCCTCCGCGCCGCCGCGCTTGTTGCCGCAACGGCGCTCGCGACCTCCGCCTCGGCGCAGCAATGGCCATCCAAGCCGGTGACGATCGTCTCCGGTTTCACCGCCGGCTCCGGCCCCGATATCGTGCTGCGCCTGGTCCAGGAGCCGCTGGAGCGCGAACTCGGCGCCACCTTCGTCTTGGAGCAGCGCGGCGGCGCCGCCGGCAACATCGCCTCGGACTTCGTCGCCAAGGCCCGCCCGGACGGCTATACGCTGCTGCTCGGCACCTCCGGCACCCATGGCATCAATGCCGCCCTCTACCGGCGGCTCGCCTTCGACGTCGAGGCCGACTTCACCCCGATCACGCCGATCCTCAACGTCTCGAACGTGCTGGCGATCAATCCGCAGGTGATCGACGCCAAGACGATCGAGGAGTTCATCGCCAAGGTGAAGGCCAATCCGGGCAAGTTCAACTTCGCCTCCACCGGCAACGGCACCGGCACCCATCTCGCCTTTGCCGAATTTAATGCCCGCGCCGGCCTGGACATGGTCCACGTCGCCTATCGCGGCGGCCCGGAGGCCCTGCAGGCGGTGGTGACCGGCGAAGCCTGCTGCATCTTCAACCAGGTCCAGTCGGTGCTCGGCCAGTACCGTGCCGGCCGCGTCCGCCTGCTCGGCGTCACCACGCCGACCCGGGTCGAGGCCGTGCCCGACATTCCGACCATCGATGAGGCCGGCCTGAAGGGTTATGAGAGTTTCATCTGGTTCGGGCTGTTCGGGCCCAAGGGGCTGGATCCGGCAATTGCCGAGCGGATCAATGCGGCGATGAAGAAGGTGCTCGAGCTCCCGCAGATCCGCACGCGTCTCGCCGAACTCGGCAATACCCCACGCTGGGAGAGCCTCGCCCAGTTTCGCGATACCGTCCGTCGCGACCGGGCTGCCTGGGCCGACGTCGTCCGTCGCTCCGGCGCCTCGGTCGACTGACGGGGGCTCCGGCCGGACCCGCCATGCAGCGCCTTGCTCCCTTCCTCAGGCGGGCCGACCTCTGGGCCGGCCTGATGTTCATCGGCTGGGGCCTGTTCGTCCTGCTGGTCGGCGCGGATTATGCGCTCGGCCGCGCCGGTCGCATCGGGCCGGGTTATGTGCCGCGCCTGCTCGGCTTTCTGCTCTGCGGCATTGGCCTGCTGCTGGCATTGCGCTCGCCCTGGACCCATGACGAGGCCGAGGCGACGGTGGCCTGGCGGCCGTTGGTCCTGATCGTCGGCTCGGTGCTGGTCTTCGCGGCGCTATTGAACACCGCCGGCATGATCGTCGCGATCATCGCCAGCGTCGGCGTCGCCAATTTCGCCGCCCCCGACAATGGCTGGCGCACCGCGCTTGTCCTCGGCCTGGTCATGTCGGCCTTTTCCTGGGCCCTGTTCGTCAGGGCGCTCGGCCTGCCGATCCCGGTATTCATGCCATGACCGGCCCAAAGCTCATGATCGGCCGGACGCCATGACCGATGTCTTCGCCAATCTGATATTCGGTTTCGGCATCGCGCTCACGCCGGAGAACCTGCTGTTCTGCCTGATCGGCACGCTGCTCGGCACCCTGGTCGGCGTCTTGCCCGGGCTCGGGCCGGTGGCGACCATCGCCATGCTGCTGCCGATCACCTTCACGCTGCCGCCGATCGCCGCCCTGATCATGCTGGCCGGCCTCTATTACGGCGCCCAATATGGCGGCTCGACCACGGCGATCCTGGTCAACATCCCCGGTGAGAGCTCCTCCGTCGTCACCTGTATCGACGGCCATGAAATGGCCAAGCAGGGCCGCGCCGGCGCGGCCTTGACCATTGCCGCGCTCGGCTCGTTCTTCGCCGGCTGTGTCGCCACCCTGGTCATCGCGGCCTTTTCCGGCCCGCTCGTCAAGATCGCCGACACCTTCCGGTCGCCCGATTATTTCGCCCTGATGGTGTTCGGGCTGGTCGCGGCGGTGGTGCTGGCGCAAGGCTCGGTGGTCCGCGCCATCGCCATGGTCGGGCTCGGCCTGTTCCTCGGCGCGGTCGGCACCGACAATGCCTCCGGCCAGACGCGCTTCACCTTCGACATTCCGGCGCTCGCCGACGGCATTGGCTTCGTGCCGGTGGCCATGGGCCTGTTCGGCATTGCCGAGATCGTCCGCAACCTCGAAAAGCATGCCGGCCGGCCCGACCGCCAGCCGCTGACCAGCCTGTGGCCGACGGCCGAGGAGACCCGCCGTTCGATCCCGGCCGTGCTGCGCGGCACGGCGCTCGGCTCGCTGCTCGGCATCCTGCCGGGTGGCGGCGCGCTGGTCGCGGCCTTCGCCTCCTATGTGCTGGAAAAGAAGGTCGCCAAAGATCCCTCGCGCTTCGGCAAGGGCGCGGTCGAAGGCGTCGCCGGACCGGAGAGTGCCAACAATGCCGGTGCGCAGACCTCGTTCATCCCGCTGCTGGCGCTCGGCATTCCGCCCAATGCCGTGATGGCCCTGATGCTCGGCGCCATGACCATCCACGGCATCGTGCCCGGACCGAAGGTGATGATCGACCGGCCCGACCTGTTCTGGGGCATGATCGCCTCCATGCTGGTCGGCAATCTCATGCTGGTCATCATCAACCTGCCGCTGATCGGGCTGTGGGTGAAGCTCTTGACCATTCCCTATCGCTGGCTCTACGCCATCATCCTGGTGTTCTGCTGCATCGGCGTCTATTCGGTGACCAATTCGACCACCGATATCGTCATCATGGCGGTGTTCGGGGTGATCGGTTACGCGCTGCCGAAGATCGGCTGCGAGCCGGCGCCGCTCATTCTCGGCTTCATCCTGGCGCCCATGCTGGAGGAGAATTTTCGCCGCTCGCTGATCCTGTCGCGCGGCGACTGGATGGTGTTCGTCGAGCGGCCGATCTCGGCGGGGCTGCTGATCACCAGCCTGGCGCTGGTGACGGTGATGCTGCTGCCGGCGATCCGCCGGACGCGCGAGGTCGCCTTCCAGGAAGAGTGATCGGCCGGCTCACCGGTCCTCCGGCGCGACGAAATAGCCTGTTGGTTTCAACTCCTCGTCGTCATGGACCAGCAGCCGCTGCCAATGCGGCTCGGCATCTTCGACGAACAGCGCGCGGACCAGCGCCTGGGCCAGCCGGTTGGCACCCGGCGCTATGCCCGGCACGTCGCCGGCAAGGGCCCCGTGGCTCATGGTCACGCCCCAGTTGAACATGTGGATATGCGCGATGCCGGCCGGCGCGGCATCGCGCGGCAAAAGCTCGAAACCCGGGCCGAGATAGGGAAAGCGCGCGGGTTCCGGATCGGCCGCCGCCTTGGCCGTGCCGACGCGATCGCGCCAGAGCAGAACGTCGTCGCGAAACGACGCGCATTCCGGCCGCTGCAGCAGGTCGACGTCGAAGCCCGTGCCGAGGATCGCGGCATCGAAACGATGCCGGCCCTTGGGCGTGACGATGGTCACCCCCGCTGTGTCGGCCTCAATGTCGGTCCAGGTCTCGTCGAAACGAATGGTGAAGCCGGCATGCTGCTCGCAGCGCAGCACCGATTCGTAAGGCGGCGGCACCTGTTCGGCGAAAATATAGGTGTAGAAGCGCCAGCGCAGTTCGTCGTCGAGCGCGGTAAAGCCGTTCAGGAAGCCCGGGAAACCGGTCCATTTCGATTTGTTGATCTGCGGCAGCATGGGCCGGCGCAGGAACATCATCACCTTGGTCGCGCCCGCCTCCAGCGCCGTTCCGGCATTGTCGAAGGCCGAAGCGCCGCCGCCGAGGACCGCCACCGAACCGCCGGCGAAACGCTGGAAGTCGATGTCATCCATCGAGTGGAAGACCCGGCCATGGGCCAGCGCACGGTCCGGCAATGACGGGTAGGCCGGCAGGCGCGGTGCGCCCGAACCGTCGCGGCCGCTGGCCATCACCACCTTGCGGGCCCAGACCGTCTCGGCGCCCGCGGGGCCAGCCAAGCTTGCCCTGACCAATCCGCCGACGGGTTCGATCGCGGTCACCGCGACGCCGTTCTCGACGGGGATGCCGACGGTCTCGCGCACCCACAGGAGGTAAGCCAGCCAGTCGAGCCGGCCGGCCTTGTGCAGGGCCTCGAAGGCCGCTTCGCCGTGCTGCGCCTCGTACCAGGCGCGAAAGGTGAGGCTGGCCACACCGAGGTCGGGGCCGTTGACATGTTTCGGCGAGCGCAAGGTCAGCATGCGCGCATAGGTGCCCCAAGGCCCCTCGCCGCCCCGTGGCGCGCGGTCGACGATGCGGATATGACGGATACCGTCGCGCATCAGCGCGAAGCCCGCCGTCTGGCCGACCATGCCGCCACCGACCACCAGCACATCGAGCACGGGCCTGCCGTCCGGTCCGTCGACCGGCAAGACCCAGTTCGCCGCCGGGAAATTGAGCCGCGCGAGATCGCGCCGCGCCTCGCGCGTCAGCGCGTCGAGGCCGATCGCGCCGGCAGCCTTCGCCACATCCTGATCCATCTGCACTCCGGAACCCGACATCATGGCCGAGCTGTCCTGCTTCTACTCACTGTCGTCACCCTGGGCCTATCTGGCAGGTCCGAAACTCCAGGACATCGTCCGCCGGCACAAGGCTCGTCTGATCCTGAAGCCCTATGACTTCCAGGCCGTAGTGCCGAAGACCGGCGGCGTGCCGCTGCGCACCCGCCCGCAACCGCGGCGCGACTATCACCAGGTCGAGCTCGACCGCTGGCGGACCTATCTCGGCATGCCCCTGGTGCTCAAGCCGAAATTCTATCCGCAGGACAATCCCAAGCCGAACTGGAACAAACATACCGGCTGGATGGTCATCGCCGCGCAGGAACGCGGCCTCGACGCCTTCCTGCTGTCGCATGCGCTGCTGCGGGCGCTGTGGGCCGAGGAGCGCGATACCTCGGAAGCGGCGGTGCGCATCGCCATCGCCGAGGAGAACGGCTTCGACGGCAAGGCCCTGGTGGCCGAGGAACAGTCGGCCAAGGTCCAGGCGCTTTACCAGCACTATTCCGATGAAGCCGAACGACTCGGCGTCTTCGGCGCGCCGACCTTCGTGGTCGACGGCGAACTGTTCTGGGGCCAGGACCGGCTCGATTTCGTCGACCGGGCGCTGGCCCGGCTCGGCTGATCAGACGGCAACCGCCTCACGCTTGAGGCCGAAGTCCCGGCCCGGGATCGAGGCGAGCAGCGCCTGGGTATAGGGGTGCTGCGGGTCGCCGAAGACTTTGCCGATCGGGCCGGCCTCGACCACCTCGCCGCTCTTCATGACGGCGACGAGATCGCAGACCTGGGCCGCGACGCGCAGGTCATGGGTGATGAAGACGATCGAGAGCCCGAGCTTCTGGCGCAGTTCCGCCAGAAGCTTCAGCACCTGCGCCTGCACCGACACGTCGAGCGCCGACACCGGCTCGTCGGCGACCAGAACGTCCGGGCGCAATGCCAGCGCCCGGGCAAGTCCGATGCGTTGCCGCTGGCCGCCGGAAAACTCATGCGGGTAGCGGTCGGTCGATGACGGATCGAGCCCGACCAGCGCGAACAGTTCCTTGGCGCGGGCCAGCGCCTCGGCGCGCGGCGTGCCATGGACGATCGGCCCCTGAGCCACCAGTTCGCCGGCCTTGCGGCGCGGATTGAGCGAAGCGAAGGGGTCCTGGAACACCATCTGGATATGGCGCGTCTCGACCCGCATTTCCTCGCGCGAGAGGCAGGCGAGGTCGCGGCCGTTGAGCACGATCTTGCCGCTGTCGGGATCGATCAGCCGGACCAGACAGCGCGCCAGCGTCGATTTGCCCGAGCCGGATTCGCCGACGATGCCGAGCGTGCCGCCACGCGGCAGCGTCAGCGACACCTCTTTGACCGCATGGGTGACCCGGGCGCCGCGACCGAAGAAACCGCCATTGCGATAGGTCTTCGAGACATTCTCGATGGTCATGATCGGTTCGGCCGAAAAGGCGCGCGCCGGCGGGGCGGCGAGCGGCGGCACGGCGGCGATCAGTTGCTTGGTATAGGCATGCTGCGGCTGGTTGAGGATGGCATCGGTCGGCCCCTCCTCGACCAGCTTGCCGTGCTGCATCACCGCGACCCGGTCGGCGATCTCGGCGACCACGCCGAAATCATGGGTGATGAACAGCACCGCCGTGCCCTTGCGCCGCTGCAGGTCGCGGATCAGCTGCAGGATCTGCGCCTGGGTGGTGACGTCGAGGGCAGTGGTCGGCTCGTCGGCGATCAGCACTTTCGGGTCGAGCGCCAGGGCCATGGCGATCATGGCGCGCTGGCGCTGGCCGCCCGACAGTTCATGCGGAAAAGCGCGTGCCGCCTGTTTCGGATCGGGGATGCGCACCTCGTCGAGCAGGTCGAGCACGCGTGCCGCGATCTCGGCTTTCGACAGCTCGGTATGGACCTTGAACATCTCGCCGATCTGGTCGCCGATATTGCGCAAGGGATTGAGCGCGGTCATCGGTTCCTGGAAGATCATGGCGATGCCGGCGCCGCGCACCCGGCGCATCTCGGCCTCGCTGACATGGGCGAGGTCGCGGTCCTCGAACAGGATGCGGCCGCCGTCTATGGCGACCCCGCCGGGCAGGAGCCGCATCACCGCATTGGCGGTCATCGACTTGCCGGACCCGGATTCGCCGACGACGCAGAGGATCTCATTGGCCGAGACCGTCAGCGTCACGTCTTTCAGCGCATGCGACCGGTCGGCGCCGGCGGGCAGGCTGACGCTGACATTGTCCAGAGTGAGGATCGGGCTCATCGGCTCTTGAGCCTCGGGTTCAGCGCATCGTTCAGGCCCTGGCCGACCAGCGACACGGCAAGCACGGTGACCAGGATGGCGACGCCGGGAATGGCCGAGACGTACCACTGCACACGCAGGACGTCGCGGCCGAGCCCGATCAGATTGCCCCAGGAGGCGACATTGGGATCGGAGAGTTTCAGGAAGGCGAGCGAACTCTCCAGCAGGATGGCGACCGCCATGACGACGCTGGCATAAACGATGACCGGCGGCAGGGCGTTGGGCAGGATCTCGCCGAAGATCAGCTTGATGTCCTTCAGGCCGAGCGTCCGGCCGGCCTGGACGAATTCGCGGTTGCGCAACGACAGGAATTCGGCACGCGTCAGCCGCGCCGGGGCCGGCCAGGACACCACGCCAATGGCAATGGTGACCGTCGTGATGGTCGAGCCGAACACCGCCACCAGGACCAGCAGCAGCAGGAAATTCGGCAGCGTCTGGAAGGCTTCCGTCACCCGCATCAGGATGTTGTCGACATGGCCGCCATAATAGCCGGCGACCGACCCGATGACGACGCCGATGGCCACCGCGATACTGGTGGCGACCAGGCCGATGAGCAGGGAAATCCTTGCGCCGTGGAAGATCTGGGCGGCGATGTCGCGCCCGGAATTGTCGGTGCCGAGCAGGAAGCGCGGGTTTTCGAACGGCCAGACCAGGGGCCGGCCGGCAAGGCTCAGGGGATCGCGTGGATAAAGCCAGCCGGCGGTCGCCGCCATGACCAGGATGACGGTGAGCAGCAAGAGCCCGATGACGGCTGGCGGGCTGCGCAGATAGTGCTTCAGGAAATCCATCGGCTCAGCCCTCCGTCGAGATGCGCGGATCGAGCCGGGCATAGAGGATGTCGACGAAAAAATTGACCAGGATCACCAGCAGCGCGGAAACGAAGATGATGCCGAGCAAGGTGTTGAGGTCGCGCTGGATCACCGATTCATAAGCCAGGCGCCCGAGCCCGGGCAGCGAGAAGACGCTCTCCACCACCACCGAGCCGCCGAGCATGGTGCCGGCCTGCAGGCCGATCAGCGTGACCATCGGCAGGAGCGCGTTGCGCAGGACGTGGCGGACCACGACGCTGGTTTCATCCAGTCCCTTGGCGCGCGCGGTCCGGACGAAATCGAGATTGAGCACTTCGAGCATCGAGGCGCGCATGATGCGCAGATAGATGGCGAGGAAGATCAGACCCAGCGTCAGCGTCGGCAGCACCAGGTGCTTGGCGATATCGATGGTCCGCCAGATACCGGTCTGAGCGACCGTGATGTCTTCGAGGCCGCCGGCCGGCAGCCATTGCAGATAGACCGAAAAGACCACGATCGCCATCAGCCCGAACCAGAAGGATGGTGTGGCGTAGAAGATCAGGCCAAGGCTGGAAATGATGGTATCGGGCCATTTGTTGACGCCGCGGGCCGCGACGACACCGAGAATGAGGCCGAAAAAGAAGGCGAAGGACAAGGAGGCGGTCATCAGGAGGATGGTCGCCGGCAAGCGCTCGGCAATGACGGTCGCCACCGGCTTGCCGTAGATCGAGGAGAAGCCGAGGTCGAAGCGCACCAGCCGCCAGAGATAGTTGCCGAGCTGGGCGGTGACCGACAGGTCGAGCCCGTAGAACCGGCGCAGTTCCTTGGCGGTGGCCGCGTCGCCGCCGCCCATCTGCGCCATCATCGCATCGACGGTGTCGCCGGGGGCGAACTGCAGCAGCAAGAAGACCCCGATCAGGATCAGGATCAGGGTGGGGATCGAGGCGGCGAGCCGCCGCCCCGCGAGACCAAGGATACGCATCAGATCAAGCCGTTCGACACAGGGCCACCCAGGATCATTCGGCCAGCCAGAGATCGTGCCAGGTCGAGGATCCCCAGCGCGGCGTGTTGGAGTGATTGCGCGCCTTGGCGTTGATCACGGTGACGAAGATCTGCTCGATCGGCATCCAGATCGGCAATTCGCCATTGGCGCGCGTGACGAAGTCGCGATAGAGCGCCTTGCGCTTGACCGGATCCACCTCGGTCGCCGCATCGTCGATGATCTTGTCGATGGTCGCGTCGGTCCAGCCCCACTGGTTGGTCCAGGGCGCGCCCTTGGGCTGGCCCGAGCGATACCAGACCGTGGTCGAGACCGCCGGGTCGTTGCGATACTGGTGCCAGCCGGTGGCGATATCGAAAGCGTGGTCGTCATAGACCTGCTTGAGGAAACCGCCGCCGTCATTGCGGACGATCTCGACGCGAACGCCGATCTCCGACAGCGACTGCTGAATGAAGGTGGCCCAGAGCGAGACGTCCTCGCCCCAGGGGGCCGGCAGCAGGCGCAGCGAGAAGCGAGCGCCGCCAGCGCCGGCCCTGAAGCCGGCCTCGTCCAGGAGCTTTGCGGCCAGCGCCTTGTCGTAAGCATATTGCGGCGTGTCGGCGCCCGGATAGAAATCGGTCGAGACCGAGGGGATCGGGCCGGTGCCCAGCTTGGCGAAGTCGCCAAGGAAATTCTCGATGAAGAACGGCACGTTGATGGCGTGGGCGATCGCCTTGCGCACCCGGATGTCGGCCAGTTCCTTGCGGCGGAAGTTGAACTCCAGCGTGTTGGTGCGGGCATTGCCCTCATTGCCCTTGGTCGAGACGATGAAGCGCGGGTCCTTGCCGAGCCGGGCCATGTCGGAGATCGTCAGGCCGGAAAACGGGCTGTAGTGCAGCTGGCCGGCTTCGAGCTGGGCGGCGGCCGCCGCCCGGTCGGTGATGACGCGCCAGACGATACGGTCGAGATAGGGCGCGTTCGGACGCCAGTAATTGGGATTGCGGTCGGCAATGATGTGCTGGCCGCGCTCGTACTGGACAAATTTGAACGGGCCGGTGCCGACCGGGGCGAGATTGACCGGATTCTGCCTGATATCGCCATTCTCGTAGAGGTGCTTGGGCGAGACATAACCGAGATCGGGAAGCGCGCGCAGCAGCAGGTTGAGCGGCATCGGGCGCTCGTAACGGAACACCGCGGTCAGCGGATCCGGCGTGTCGACCGCGGTCAGGAACAGCTGCAGCGTCGACCCATAATTGAGGATCTTCTTCCACATGTTCATGGCGGTGAACTGAACGTCGGCCGAGGTGAACGGCTTGCCGTCGTGCCAGGTCACGCCCTGGCGCAGCTTAAAGGTGATGGTCTTGCCGTCAGGGGACGATTCCCAGCTCTCGGCGAGCACGCCGACCGTCTGGCCACGGGCGTCGAGATCGACCAGCGGCTCCTGGATCTTGCCGCCGACGATATAGACGCCGGTGGAGGCCTGAAGGCTCGGGTTCAGCATGCGCTGCTCGGCGCCATAGTGAACCGAGAAGACCCCACCCTTGCGCGGCGTCTCCTGCGCGAAGGAGCGCTCCGGAAACAGGACGCTGGAGGCAATGGCGGCGCTGGTCATCAGCGCGGCGCGGCGGGTGAAGTCCATGAACGGTCTCCTGGGAGCGGCGGTATCGGGGTCAACGATGCGAGACGGGCAAGAGCCCGTCAATCGAGGATTTGCTCAAGACGACATCATGCCGCAATGAGCGGCACGATGCCCTTTTTTGTCGGCGCGTCAGCCGGCGATGAAGCTGATGATCACGCCGTTGGCGGCCTCAGCCGGGATGCTGGCCGCGTCGCCATGGGCAACCGCGCCGGGCACGGCCTTCGCCTTGGCGAGATCGTCGGTGCCGAGCACGATCGCCACGGCGCTCTCCGATGTCGCGCCCTGGCGCACCGCTTCGGGGTAACGCTTGGCCAGCACCGCCTGGTCGTAGAACAGGAAGTCGGCGCGCTTGCCGCCCGAAGGTACCCGGTAGATGCCGTCGGCCTCGGCCGACACCGGCTCGTCGATCAGCCGGCTGAGATGGGCGGCGGCAGCCTTCGGATCGGCGCTCAGGATCTCGACCCGGGCAATACGGGTGGCACCATTGGCGTGCTTCTGCAGTTCGGGAATCCAGACCGTCTCGCGGGTCAGGTGCTGGCAGGCGAAAATGCGCATGCCGCCCGGTGCTTCGACGAGCGGCCAGCGGAACACGTTGAACCGGGCTTCGCCAGTGCCGCCACCGGGCAGTTCCACCGGCCGGCCGAAATGCACCGGCCCGAGCGGCTCGAGGCCCTGGCTCTTCAGCTCGGCGGCACCAGCGGCCGCATCATCGGTGGTAAAGGCGGTGCGCTCGATGCCCTCACGCTTGGCCAGGAAATCGCGGGTCGGCTTGTTCTGATCGGTCTCGGCGAGAATGCCGAGCAGCTCCAGATAGTCGTCGCCGAACATGATGGTGTAATTGCCCGAGCCCATTTGCGGCGAATGCGTGCCGCGCGGTGAGACGGTGAAACCGAGGCGCTTCCATTGCGCCGCCGAGGCGTCGAGATCGCGGACCGTGATGACCACGTGGTCGGCGCCGAGAATATGCTTGAGCGGCATGGTTCGCCCCTTCTTCCATGAACTGACGGGGCCAAGTTCAACCGAAGCCGCCCCAATGCGCAACGGAACCCGCCCGGCAAAGCCGCGCGATCACCACCGCGCCACAGACATAGCTTGCGGGAGTGTTTTATTTCAATAGTGGTCATAAAGATAGAACAAAAAGTCCAAAAAATTCTACAAAATAAAGAATTTGTAGAATATATATCCCGATAACGCATTTCCTGGGAATAGCATCTCTCGGCGCGCCCTGCCGGAACCGGCCATGCAGCCGGCGGCCTTGTGGCCCGCCCTGCCTGCGGCTTTCATGCATCATAGTCATAAGAGCGGAATAACTTCCATGCCTCAATCCTCGCCCGTCGCACCTTCCGTCAGTTGGCCGCCGTCGCTCTGGGCGGCAACCGCGCCTCCCGGGCCGGTGCTGGCTGCGCTCGAAGGCGATGTCAGGACGGATGTGGTGGTGATCGGCGCCGGTTTCACCGGCCTGTCGACGGCGATCCACTTGCGGGAAACGGGTGTCGAGGTGACGGTGGTCGAGGCCGCCGAACCCGGCTGGGGCGCCTCGGGGCGCAATAATGGCCAGGTGATCCCGACGCTGTCAGGCCATGACCCCTCGGCCATGGTGAAGCGCCACGGCGAGGCCGGCGAGCGGTTCAACGCTGTGCTGCGCGACAGCGCCCATTACCTGTTCGACGTCGTGCGCAAATACGAGATTCCAGCCGAGGCCGAGCAGGCCGGCTGGGTCCAGCCGGTGCATTCGCCGGGCCGCATGAAGATCGCCGAAAAACGGGTGCGCGAATGGTCCGAGATCGGCGCGCCGTTGGAGCTGCTCGACCGGGCCGCGACCGCAAAGATGCTGGGCTCGGAGGCCTGGTTCGGCGGCTTCTGGAACCGCACCGGTGGCCATGTCAATCCGCTGGCGCTGGCGCGCGGCCTTGCCGAGGTGGCGCTCAGGCTCGGCGCCACCATCTATGCCCGCTCGCCGGTTGCCACCATGGCCTATGCCAATGACCGCTGGACGGTGAGGACCGCCAAGGGCACGGTGACGGCGCGTGCCCTGGTGCTGGCCACCAATGCCTATACCGGTGAGTTCGAGCCGAACCTCGCACCCGAGATCGCCCAGGAGGTGATCCCGGTGCTGTCATGGCAAATGGCGACCCGGCCGATCAGCGACAATATCGCCAAGACCATCATCCCCGACCGCCAGGCCATGTCGGACACCCATCGCGAGCTCTATTTCGCCCGCTGGGACGCGCGCAACCGGCTGGTCACCGGCGGGGCCTCCATGATGCCGGGCCCGGGCGGCACCAATCTCCGCCCGCAGGTGGCCGAGCGGCTGAAGAAGCTCTGGCCGCAGATCGGCGATGTCGAATTCGATTTCGTCTGGTCCGGTTATGTCGGCATGACCCCGGACAACCTGCTCCAGCCGCAGGTGCCGGGCTTCCCGCGCGTCCACCGGCTCGGCCCGAACGGTTATGCCTGGGCCGGCTGCAACGGCCGGGCGGTTGCGCTGTCGATCTCGCTTGGCCGGGAGCTCGCCCGCGCCACCCAGGCGGTCGCGATCGACAAGCTCGGATTGCCCTTGTCGGAGCCGACGCCGCAGCCGTTCCAGGCGATCATCCGGCGCATCGCGCCCTTCGCGCTGCCGCTCTATCGTCACCTCGACGCCAAAGAGATCTAGGGGAGGTCTGCCATGACCGAGATCAGCAAACCGCAGGGCGAGGTCAAGGTGTTCGGCCCGGATGCCGCGCCGAGCTATTGGCAGCCGGTGCCGGCCAATGGCTTCGTCCAATGCATCCTGAACCCCCAGACCATCGAGAGCGCAGCCCGCTTCGCCATGGGCACGCAGACGGTGGCGCCCCACAGCCATATCCGCGAGCATACCCATGACCGGCATGAGGAGGTGATCCATGTCACCGCGGGCCGCGGTTTCGCGCGCATCGACGGCGTCGACCAGCCGATCGAGCCGGGCTCGACCGTGTTCATCGGCCTCGACCGCAAGCACGGCTTCGTCAATCCGGAGGCCGCACCGCTGACCTTCGTCTGGTTCATGATGCCGGGCGGCCTGGAAGATTTCTTCGCTCAGATCGGCCGGCCGCGGACGCCGGGCGAACACGCGCCCGCCCCTTTCCCGCGCCCCGACAATGTCGCCGAGATCGAGCGGCGCACGGTGTTCGGCTGGACCGACCCGTCGCACAATCCCGGAGCCAAGCCATGATTGTCCAGGGCATGATTGTTGAAGAACGCGACTATCGCATCAAGACCGGCAAGACCGCCGAATTCGTCGGCCTCTACGAAGAGCACGGCCTGCCGATCCAGCTCGAGCTGCTCGGCACCTTCCACGGCTATTTCATTTCCGAGGTCGGCGACCTCAACCATGTCGTGGCGCTCTGGTCCTACCAGAGCCTGGACGACCGCCAGGCGCGGCGCGACCGCATGCAGGCCGACCCGCGCTGGAAGGATTACCTGAAGCGCGTCGAGGGCCTGATCGAAACCCAGCAGAACCGCTTTCTCAGGCCGACACGCTTCT
The DNA here is from genome assembly GCF_005144885.1 of Phreatobacter stygius. Taxonomy (NCBI): domain Bacteria; kingdom Pseudomonadati; phylum Pseudomonadota; class Alphaproteobacteria; order Hyphomicrobiales; family Phreatobacteraceae; genus Phreatobacter; species Phreatobacter stygius. The sequence goes on along the minus strand of NZ_CP039690.1, from coordinate 4,373,318 downwards.
CGCCGATCAGGTGACCGGCGATCGCACAGTTGGCTCGCTAAATTTGCGCGATCAGGACTGCGTTCCGAATAACCACTTGTGGTCCATTGGGATGAGCCATGTACTGGCGGAAAGAACACCCTGACGGCTATTTCCTCTCGGCTGGCGAAGCGCCACCGCAGAGGGGCGTCGACGGACAGTGGAAAAGAGCAGCTTGGGGAACGCGTCACGGGCCGGCGATTGTGCATTGGTCATCCGGCACTCCGACCTTTGTGGAAAATGCGGTGATGCCAGACGGGCGTCTTATCGCCGCTTCGGGATACGCAATAGATGGGACGTGGCGGACGCCCGTTGGCGAGCAAGCGCAGGCTTGGGCACGCGTATGGAGCGGTGGCGATGTTCAATGGGTTTTAGGATCGCTCACCCTGACCGCAGATCAAGCGATCTTCGTGGCCGACCGGAAACCGTGGCCACCCACACTTCATTTCCCGTCCCGTTCGGCTGCGGTCATGGCAGCCGAATTGCTTGGTTCCGAGAATCTGTGCGCCCGGATGCGAGACACACCACTGGCCGTGGCTATGTATATTACTCTATATTGCTTCGAATGGATAAAGGTCGTCGCAGACGAAAGCGCCTGGTATACGATAGATGATGCAGGGCAACTTCTATCTGACATGCGCCAATATAATGAAACATATATAGATTTTCACAGTCTCTATAACTGCGATAAGGACGAAAATTTGGACGAGTTAGATCGAAACAAGAAACTATCGGTAGATTTGCTGCGCGACATCGGATGGCACATCGTCAGCTCGCCTCGATAGGCCCGTATACGATTTCTTGTCTCGCCCTTGGACGTTTCAATCGAAACTCACTCCACACACTTCTCGTAAAGTGGCCGGCTTGAGGTGCAGTCCATTTCGGCAAGCCGGCCAGCAGGGCTCATTTGAAGCCGGTCACGGCATGCGGCACATAGGCGCTTTCGAGCTCGGCGACCTCTTCCGGGCTGAGCTTGACCGCCAGCGCCGCCACGGCGTCATCCAGATGATGCGGCTTGGTGGCGCCGACGATCGGCGCGGTGATGCCGGGCTTCTGCAGCACCCAGGCAAGGGCTACCTGCGCACGTGGCACGCCGCGCGCCCTGGCGACCTTGGTCACCGCCTCGACCACCTTGCGGTCGGCCTCGGCGGTCGCGGCATAAAGCGTCTTGCCGAACTCGTCGGTCTCCGAGCGCGCGCTGCCCTCGTCCCAATCGCGGGTCAGCCGGCCGCGGGCGAGCGGGCTCCATGGAATGACGCCAATGCCCTCCTCGCGGCAGAGCGGCAGCATTTCACGCTCCTCCTCGCGATAGAGCAGGTTCACATAGTTCTGCATGGTGGCGAAACGGGTCCAGCCGTGACGGTCGGCGAGATAGAGCGCCTTGGCGAATTGCCACGCATACATCGAGGAGGCGCCGATATAGAGCGCCTTGCCGGCCTTCACCACGTCGTGCAGCGCTTCCAGCGTCTCCTCGATCGGCGTCGCGTGGTCGAAGCGGTGGATCTGGTAGAGGTCGACATGGTCGGTGCCGAGCCGGCGCAGGCTGGCGTCGATCTCGGTCATGATCGCCTTGCGCGACAGCCCGGCGCCGTTCGGGCCCGGGCGCATGCGGTTGAAAACCTTGGTCGCGATGACGACGTCCTCGCGCCTGGCAAAATCCTTCAGTGCGCGGCCGACGACCTCCTCGCTCGAGCCGTCGGAATAGACATTGGCCGTGTCGAAGAAGTTGAAGCCGAGCTCCAGCGCCTTCTTGATGAACGGCCGGCTGTCGGCCTCGTTCATCGACCAGGGATGGTTGCCCCGTTCGGGTGCGCCATAGCTCATGCAGCCGAGGCAGAGACGGGACACCTGAAGGCCGGTCCGGCCGAGTTTCACGTAATCCATGGCAGTGCTCCTGGTCCCAGCCCCGCATGAAATAGCCGATGTGGCGGTGCGCGGGAATGGCCGCAAGACGTCGGTCAGCGATGCTTCCCCGGCTGGCCTGCCCCGTCAGGATCGGCATGCGAGCGGCGGATGCGGCGGACCAGCCAGGCCACCGCCAGGATCACCACGGGAAGTGCCGCCGCGGTCGCGACCGTCGGGTCGATCGACGTCAGGCCGGCATCCTTGGCGCCCTTGAACAGATAACCGAGCAGGCCCAGCACATAATAGGAGACGGCCGCGACCGAGAGCCCTTCGACCGTCTGCTGCAGGCGCAGCTGCATGCGGCCACGATCGGCCATCGATTGCAGCAGCGCCTTGTTCTGCTGCTCCATCTCGATATCGACACGGGTGCGCAGGAGATTGGAGGCGCGGGCGAGCTTGGTGGACAGTTCGGCCTGGCGCTCGGCGACGGTCTGGCAGGTGCGCACCGCGGGTGCGAGCCGGCGGTCGAGAAAGCCGATCCAGGTCGAAAAGCCGTCCACCGGCATTTCGCCGATGACGCCGAGCCGGGCGCGCACCAGCGCGTCATAGGCGCGAGTCGCGCCGAACCGGAAACTCGATACCGCCGCCTCGGCTTCGAGCTCGGCCGCCTGGGCGACCAGGGTCTCGAGCAGCGCCGCATTGCTGTCGAGCCCGGTCGTGGTGGTCATGCGCAAGGCGACGCGCACCAGTTCCTGTTCGATCCGCCCGACGATCGGCGCCGCGCGCTGCGCCTCGGGCAAGCCGAGCAATGCGAAACAGCGATAGGTTTCGACCTCCAGGAGCCGCTGGACCAGAGCGCCGGCGAGCGAGGCATTGAGCGCCCGGTCGATCACCAGGATGCGGGTGGCGCCACGGGCATCCTGGCGGAAATCGGTGGCGATCAGCGCCGCGCCGTCATGCACGGCGGAGACGCAGAGCGAGGCAGGATCGAACAGGACGGTCCATTCGGGATCGAGACCATCGCCCTTGACCACGGCAAGGTCGATCGCGACCAGCAAGGGACCGGGCGCGCGGAGCGCGCCGCCGAGCGGAGAGGGTTCGGCGAGCGGCCAGGAAAACGGTTCGGGCGCGGTCTGCGCCATGTCCCAGCCATAGGTCGAAAACTCGCTGTGGCGCTCCCAGCGCAGGCGCGCCGCGGGGAGGCTCGCCCGATGGAAATTGGCGTCCGGCTCCGGCCCCGCGACGCCGGCGGCGGAGCACCAGGCCGCCAGCCTCGCCCGCTCCTCGGCGACCGGCAAGGCCTGCGTGGCAAAGGCCTGGTGCAGCAAGCGTCGCGGCGTGTCGATGCCCTGGAACGGCCGGGCGTGCAGTTCCTCCAGAACCTGATGGCGCAGCGGATGCGCTTCGATATCGGGCGATGCCAAGGTCACACGCACCATCATGGGTTGGCTTTGATCCGAGCCGGCAGGACTATCCCGCCAGCGTGACGATTGGCCTTCCGGTGCATGGCGGAGGGGTGACGGATCCCGGGGCCCCTCAGACATCCATCTTGGTGTAATCGGCGACCAGATGCAGCATCGCGCGCAGGCCGATGATCAGCCCCCGCTCGTCCACCCGGAACCGCGGCGAATGATTGGGCGGCGCCTGGCCTTGCGGCACGCCCGGGCCGGTGACGCCGACAAAGAAGAAAAAGCCCGGAGAAACATCGGCGAAGAACGGAAAATCCTCGCTGGCGCTGACCCGCTCGACCTGCACCGCCTTGCCGCCGGTGACGCGCGCCAGCGTCGGCGCCGAAGCCTGGGTCAGCGCGACATTGTTGATCAGGGGCGGATAACCGGTCGGGTCCCAGATCACCTCGGCCTTGCCGCGCATGCCCTCGGCCGTGTGCTCGGCGACCTCCTTGACCCGGCGCATGATGGTCAGCCGCTGCTCGGCGTTGAAGGTGCGCAACGTGCCCTCCATTTCGGCGCGGTCGGATATGATGTTGCGCCTGACGCCACCCTTGAACACGCCGACGGTGAGGACGGCCGGGTCGGTGAAGATATTGGTCTCGCGGCTGACCACGGTCTGCAGGCTCGACACGATGGCCGCGCCGATGACGATCGGGTCGACACCGCCCCAGGGAATGGCGCCGTGGGTCTGCCGGCCCGACACCCGGATCCGGAAACTGTCAGAGCTCGCCATGGTCGGGCCGGCCCGGTAACCGATCACGCCGACCGGCGCGGCGCTGGAGACGTGCAGGCCGAACACCACGTCGGGTTTCGGATTGGCCATGGCGCCCTGCTCGACCATGACACGCGCGCCACCCACTTCGAAATTCGTCAGACCTTCCTCGGCCGGCTGGAACAACAGCTTGATCGAGCCGCGCAGCTCGCCCTTCATGCCGGCCAGGACCTCCGCCACGGCCATCAGGATGGCGACGTGGCAGTCATGGCCGCAGGCATGCATGACGCCGACCTCCTCGCCGCCCGATTGGGCGCGCGCCTTGGAGGCGAAGGGCAGGTCGACCTCTTCGGTCACCGGCAGCGCATCCATGTCGGCGCGCAGCGCCACCACCGGACCGTCGCCGCCGCCACGCAACAGCGCCACGATGCCGGTCTTGGCGACGCCCTCGCGCACCTCGTAACCGAGGCTCTTGAGATGCTTGGCGACCAGGCCTGCGGTGCGCACCTCCTGATTGCCCAGTTCCGGATTGGCATGAATGTCGCGGCGCCAGGCGATCATCCGTTCTTCGATCGCGGCGGCGGCCTGGTCGAGCCGGGCGTGGATCGGCCGCGCCGGTGCTGGCTGCAGGCCTGGCGCCTGGGCCAGGGCCTGGCCAATGCTGCCCGTGGTGCCGGCGGCGAAGGCCGCGCAGCAGGCGCAGGCGCCGGCCAGGATGCCGCGGCGGCTGAGCTCGGCACCGGGTTCGACCGCTTCCGAGACGAAGCGCTGATGAGGGCGGGTCTGCTTCCAGAAGAAACGAGCCATGGCGGCCTCCGGGGCTGTCGGATCGGGACGCAAGGCTCGCGCAGCCGGCGGCACGGCGCATCCGGATTTTCCGCTAGAACGGCGAATTTAGAGAAGGTTCTACCCTAGTCGAGGCCGAAACCTTTCTTGGCCGCGGCCAGCTCGGCCTCGTCCCAATAACCGATCAGGATGCCCGACTTGAGCTGCGCCGCCGGGCTATAGGCTTCGATCCGGTTATCCGGCATGGTGATGCGGTTGTGGTCGGTCAGCGCCCAGCCGAGCAGCCAGTCCCTGAGCCTGGCACGTTCCGCCTGGAAATCCGGATCGTCGCCGAGATCGCGGAACTCGTCCGGATCGCTCGCGAGATCGTAGAGCATCGGCCGGAAACCCGGCGCGTGGATATATTTGAACCGGCCGTCGAACAGCATGAACAGACGGCATTCGGCAGGCTCCCGCCCGAGCGTGCGGCGCACGTCCTGCATGGAATAGTCATATTCGGAAATGACGAATTGCCGCCAGCCGGCGACCGGTTGCCCAAGCAGATGTGGCATCAGCGAGCGGCCCTCGACGATGTGGCGCGGCACCTGGCCGCCGAAATAGTCGATGAAGGTCGCCGCGAGATCGATCGCCTCGACCAGCACCTCGGACACGGTGCCACGGGTCGGGTCGGCCGCCGGCGCCGGATCGACCACGATCAGCGGCACCTTGACGCTCATCTCATGGAACAGGTCCTTCTCGCCGAGCCAGTGGTCGCCGAGATAGTCGCCATGATCGGCGGTGAAGACGATCATCGTCGACGCGCTCAAGCCCTCGTCGTCGAGAAAGCGGAACAACAGACCCAGTTGATCGTCGATCTGCTTGATCAGACCCATATAGGCCGGGATCACCCTTCTCCGGACGTCCTCGCGCGAGAAGTTGCGCGACACCCGCATGTCCATGAAGGCGCCATAGACCGGGTGCGGGTTCTGCTTCTCGCCGTCGGTCCGGATCGCCGGCTGAACGTCGTCTGCCGAATACATGTCGTGATAGGGCGCCGGGGCGATGTAAGGCCAGTGCGGCTTGATATAGGACAGATGCAGGCACCACGGCCGGCCATCGGCCTTTGCCTCGCGCATGAAGTCGATGGCGCGGCGGGTCATGTAGGGCGTCTCCGAGTGCTCGTCCGGCACCCGCGCCGGCTTGTCGCCATGGGCCAGCAGCCAGCCGTTCTGCTGTTCGCCATCCGGGCCCTCGCCGGAATTGGCCCAATCCTCCCAGGGGTTGCGCGCCGGATAGCCCTGGGCTTCGAGATAGCCGTCATAACGCGGCCGCTCGGCGCCCGGGCGCGTCGGGTGCAGGCCGTCGTCGCGCTCATAGGGCTCGAAACCGCACTGGGCCGCTTCGACGCCGATGACCGAGTCCGGATCGATGCCGAGCCGGGCCATGCCCTCGTCGTCGGCCTTCATGTGGGTCTTGCCGACCAGCACATTGCGCACGCCGAGGCGCTTCAGGTGCTCGCCGAGCGTCGGTTCGCCGACGCGCAGCGGGAAGTTGTTCCAGTTGGAACCGTGCGAGCGCATGTAGCGGCCGGTATAGAAGCTCATCCGCGACGGGCCGCAGACCGGCGATTGCACATAGGCACGGTTGAAGCGGACGCCGCGGCTGGCCAGGGCATCGATGTTTGGTGTCGACAGGCTCGGATGGCCCGCGCAGCTCAGGTAATCGAACCGGAGCTGGTCGCACATGATGAACAGGACGTTTTTCGGTTTCGGCGGCTGGGCTTTGGATGGATCAGATTGGGTCATCAGGTCAGCGCGGCTTCATCAGGTCGGTCATGGTCGGCCCCCAGACACGCATTTCCTCGGCCATCTGGCGCGCCATGGCCTGCGGCGTCGAGGGGGTCACCAGAAACCCGAGCCGGACGAGGCGATCGCGCACGGCGGGCTTGGCGAGTGCCGCGGCAACGATGCCGGCATAACGCTCGACCAGCGCCGGCGAGGTTCCCGCCGGCAGGAACAGGCCATTCCAGCCGTTCGACTCGAGCCCGCTGACGCCGCTCTCGGCAAAGGTCGGGACGTCGGCGAGCGAGGGATGCCGGGCCGTGCCGGAAGCCGCGACAATGGTGATCCGTTTCGCCTGGTGCAGTTCGGAAAAGTCGGCGGCGGCGCCGAAGCCCATGGCGAGCTGGCCGCCCATCAGGTCCTGGGCGATCGGCGCGCCGCCGCGATAGGGCACCACGGTGAGCTTCAGGCCGGTGGTCTCGGCGAGCCTGATGGCAAAGAGATGCGGCAGGCTGCCGGCCGCCGGCACACCGATATTGCTGCGCTCGGGGTTGGCGCGCAGCCAGGTGACCAGGTCGGCGAAACTGGTCTTGGCGGTCATCGCGCCGGTCGCCAGGGCGATCGGAAATTCGGTGGTCTTGGCCAGCGCCACGAAATCCTTCACCGGATCGTATTTCAGGCCGGGGAAGGAGAACGGCGCGAGCGACATGGTGACGATATTGGCAACCAGAATGGTGGTGCCGTCGGGCGCCGCCGCCTTGACCACCTCGCCGGCGATGGTGCCGGCGGCGCCCGTGCGGTTCTCGACCACCACACCGACACCCAATGCCTGCTGAAACTCCTCCGCCAGGATGCGCGCCAGCACGTCCTGCGAGCCGCCGGCGGCGAAACCCGAGATGATCCGGATCGGCGACTGCGCGCCGACAGGGCCGGCGGCGAGCGCGGCGGCGCCGGCCGCGGCGGCAAGCGCCGCGCGGCGCGTCGGACGGTCATGTTCGGTCATCGACGCCTATCCCAAGGGGTTTACCGCAGTCACGACCGGCAGCCTCCCTCACCTTGCCGCCGCAGGCAAGACCGGCCCCGAGACGTGGCAGGCAGGCCACGACGCCGACCATGAGGAGGTGTCCCGCCGATGGTCGGACGCCCCGGCGGTCACTCGACCTTGATCTTCGCCGCGACGATCAGCGCGCCCCATTTGGCGATCTCGCCGGAGAGATGCCGCGCCAGGTCCTGCGGTGTCGGCCGCGCCTCCAGCAGCAGCCCCATGTCGAGCGCCTTGGCCTGTAGCGACGGGTTGGCCAGCGCCACGGACAATGTCGCGATCAGTTTGTCGATCACCGGCTGCGGCGTCCCGGCCGGCGCGAACAAGGCGTTCCAGGTATAGGCCTCGTAGCCCGGCACGGCCTCGGCCAGAGCCGGCGTGTCCGGTGTCTGCGGCAGGCGGTTCGCCATTGACGTCGCGACCAGCCGCAGGCCGCCGCCGCGCGCCGCGGCAAGGCCGGTCGCCGCGCTATCGAACAAGAAGTCGATATGGCCGCCGAGCAGGTCGCTCAGCGCGGGGCCGTTGCCGCGGTAGGGCACGTGGATCAGTTGCAGCCCGGCCATGTGGTTGAGCAATTCCTGGGCGACATGCGGCGCGCTGCCATTGCCGGCCGAGCCATAGGTCAGCTTGCCGCGGTTGGCCCGGACATAGGCGATGAACTCGGCCGGCGTGGTCACCGGCGAACGGTTGTTGACCAGCAGCACCAGAGGCGCCCGTGCCAGCAGCGCCACCGGCATGAAATCGCGGGTGGTGTCATAGGGCAGCGAAGCATAGAGCCCGACATTGACCGCATGGGCGACGGTCGTCAGCAACAGCGTCTGGCCGTCCGGCGCCGCCTTCGCGACCGCATCCGTGCCGATCACCGTGCCGCCGCCGGCTTTGTTCTCGACATAGACACGCCCGTCCATCGACGGGTTCCAGGCTTCGACAAGGAGGCGCGCGAAGGCATCGGTCGGGCCTCCCGCCGCATAGGGCACGACGAGGCGCACCGGCCCCGCCGGATAGGGTTGCGAGGCAGCGGTCGTCACGATCGTCAGCATTGCGAACAGGGCTGTTGCGGCACGGATAAGAGAGCTCGTCATGTGGCGTTCCCCAGATTTTTGTTGTGTCGTCGGCCTGCCGGCACCTTCCCGATGCCAGCCGCCCTATCGTTTGGACGTATCGTCGCCGAGGACGACGACGCCGGCGCCGGCAAGCTCGGCGATCTCGCTTGCGCGGTAGCCGAGTTCACCGAGGATGCGGCCGGTATCCGCGCCGAACATCGGCGGTGGTTTGCCGACCTGGCGCGCCATGCCGTTGAACTGGATCGGATGCGCCACCGCCTTGCAGGGACCGAGCGCCGGGTGGTCGTAGTCGAGGACGATGCCGCGTGCCGCCGTGTGCGGATGGGCCAGCATGTCGGCCAAGGTATTGAGCGGCGCACAGGGGATGCCAGCTTGTCCGAGCCGTTCCATCCAGTGCGCGGCCGATGCGCGACCGATCACGTCCTGGACCACGGCGACGGTGTCGGCGCGATGGACGACCCGATCCGGATTGGTGGCGAAACGCGGATCCCGGCCGAGGTCAGGCCGTCCCGCCGCGGTGCAGAAAATCCGCCAGAACCGGTCATTGGCGATGCCGATGAAGACCGGCTTGTCGGCAGCCTCGAACACCTGATAGGGGCACAGGGCCTCGTGCGCCGAACCGGCGCGCCGCGGCAATTGCCCGCCATGCCAGTAACTTTGGGCGACATAGCCGAGATAGGCGACGGCCGTCTCGAACAGGGAGACTTCCAGATAGCCGCCGGAACCGGTTCTCTCACGCTGCAGCAGCGCCGCGAGAATGCCTTGGGTGGCGTTCAGGCCGGTGCTCTGGTCGACCGGCGACGCCGGCAGCTTGACCGGCCCGGCCCCAGGCTCGCCATTGATGTCCATCAGCCCGGTAAAGGCCTGCAGAACCGCGTCGTAGCCAGGAGCTTTGCGCAGCGGTCCGGTCTGACCGAAACCGGAGATGCTGCAATAGACGATCTTCGGATTGATCGCCCGAATGGCCTGATAGTCGAGGCCGAGTTTCTCGGCCGTGCCCGGCGCGAAACTCTCGACCAGCACCGAGGCGCGGGCCGCGAGATTCAGCACGATGTCGCGGCCGGCCGGCGCCTTCAAGTCGACGACAATGCTGCTCTTGTTGCGGTTGACGGCCAGGAACGCCGTCCCGAGCCCGTCGCGTTGCGGTGGCCAGCGCCGCGTCTCGTCACCCCCGTCGGGTGTCTCGATCTTGACCACCTCGGCGCCGAGATCGCCAAGGTTCTGGGTGCATAGCGGCCCGGCCAGCACCTTGCTGAGATCGAGCACGAATTCGCCGGCGAGCGGCCCTGAAGCCTGTGCTCCACCCGGATCCGGTACCATCGTCACGACGGCCGCCGGCGCAGCAGGTAGCGATGCATGCCGGTCAGCACCAGCTCGCGCTTCTGGTTGTGAATGGTCGTGTTCATGACCATCACGCCGGTCGTGCGCTGCGGGATCAGCTCGGCGATCTCCAGGGCGGGATAGAGCGTGTCGCCCATCACCACCATGCGGAGAAACTTGGAGGACTGTTCGAGGAAGGCGATGAGGGCATCGGACACTTCGTGCGGAAAGCGGCCGGCGCCGGCCGCCGTGAAGCAAGCCACCTGCAGACCGTGCGCCAGCAACCCGGGCAAGCCATGGGCGCGGCAGAACTCGACGTCGTAGTGGATCGGATGGTTGTCCGCCGAGACGGTCTGGAACGCCGCGAAATTCGCATCGGTCACGGTGCGGCTGGGCAGCAGATAGCGTTCGCCGATCTGAAAGTCCTCGAACCAGCGCTGGGGCGCGACGACATGGGCGGAAGCATCGAAGGTCGGATCGACGTGAGACATGATGAGGACGTGTCCAGGATCATTGAAGCGGCATATCGGGATCTGACCGACATTTATGAACTGGATCAATCGCTAAATGAGTTGCATATTTCGATATACGGAATATGCATTGAGCCATTCGACAGAGTGCTCGGAACCAACAGATGGTGAAAAAGCGTCCTGAGACCACGCCCCGCGCTGACGCTGCGGACGCCATGCCAGACCCGGACGACAGCGGCCCGCGCTCGTCCGGAACGCTGTTGCGCGGCCTGGAAATCCTGAGGTCTTTCGAACCGGGCCAGGGCAGTCTCAGCAATGGCGATATTGCGCGCGCCACGGGCTTGCCCAAGCCAACGGTGTCACGCCTGACGAAGGCGCTCTGGGAGGCTGGCTATCTCCAATATGATGCCGGCACGGCGCGCTACGAGCTGAGGCCGACGATCCTCGGCCTGGGCTTTGCGGTGCTGAGCAATATCCCGATCCTGCCCGCGGCCCACGAGCAGATGCGGCGCCTGGCCGTGCTCTCCGGCTGCACAGTGTCGCTCGCCTACCCGGACGACACCCAAATGATCTATGTCGACCGCTGCACCGGCGACGCGACGTCCTATTTCCTCGGCATCGGTTCACGTTTCGAGACTGCCCGGACCTCCGCGGGCCGGGCCTATGTCGCGGCGCTAAGCGACGACATGCGTGGCCACCTGCTCGACCGGATGGAGCGCCACTACGGATCGGAGTGGAGCGCCCTGCGGCCGCGGATCATGGATGCGGTCGATCAGGTGAAGACCCGTGGCTTCTGCCTGGTCGACGGCGAATGGCGCCGCAACGTCCGCTCGGTCGCGGCGCCGATCGTGGCGCGCGACCGCAAGGCGATCTATGTCCTGAACTGCAGCGGCGGCTCCTATTCGGTCAGCATCGAGCGCCTGGAGCAGGAACTCGGCCCCCGCGTCGTTCACATCTGCCAGGCCCTGATGCGTCGGCCGTGAAGACCCGCCCTGCTGCGCCGCATCAAGCCGGCCGGCCTATGGACAGCCGAAGGCCTATGCCGGCGACCTAATAGGCTCGGACCGGGTGGATGAACGGCCAGGGCGAAACCTCGCTGCCGCGCGGCACCACGACCTCGATCAGGCTCGGCCGGTCGGCGGCGATGGCGGCCTGAAGCACCGGCCTCAGTTCGGCCGGCGAATGGACACGGTAGCCGTCGAGCCGGAACGCCCTGGCGAGCGCGAGGAAATCCGGATTGACCAGGTCGGCGCCGATCAGCCGGTTGCCGAAGCGCTGTTCCTGGTCGCGCCGGACATTGCCATAAGCCTCGTTGTTGAACAGCACGGTGACCAGGCCAATGCCATATTGCACCGCGGTCGCCAGTTCCTGGACGCCGAACAGAAAGCCGCCGTCGCCGGTGATCGACACGACCGGCTTGTCGGGATGCGCCACCTTGACGCCGAGCGCGGTCTGGAAGCCGAAACCGAGCGTGCCCTGGAACCCGGTCGAGACATAGCTGCGGGGGTGCCGGACCGGATAGCCGAAATAGCTGGTGAAGCCGGCCTGGCAGAGCTCCTCGACCAGCAGGCCATCGGCCGGCAGGACATCACGGATGACGGCGAGATAGTCCATCTGGGGCTGTACGACGGCGGTCTCGGTCGCAGCCGCGGCCCGGGCCCTGGCGATCCGCTCGCGGTTGTCCGCGGCGCGATGGCCGGCAAGCGCCGCGACCAGCGCCGCCGCGCCATCCGCCGCATCGGCGACAATGCCGGCATGGGGCACCAGGCGGGCCATCTCGTCCGGGTCGATGTCGATGCGGATGATGTGCGGCGGCGGCGCCGGCCGGTCGATCACCTGCATCATGTTGGCCCAGCGCATGGTCGGCATTTCCAGCCGCGTACCGATGCCGATCAGCACGTCGCATTCGGGGTAGAGCTTGAAGGCGGCATAAGACGAAATGCCGTGCTCGCCGGTTTCGTCGACGACACCGCGCCCACCGCGGAAGGCGGCGACCGGCGCACCGATCGCCTGGGCGAGCCGGGCGACCTCGGCAGCCGCATGCTGGGCACCGCTGCCGGTCATGATGACCGGGAACCTGGCGGCGCGGATCAGCGCGGCCGCCCGTGCGATCTCGTCGGCAGCGGGCGGCGGATTGGCGTCGATGACGGCCGGCCTTGCCGCCGGCACTTCCTCGGCCCCGGCCATCACGTCCCAGGCCATTTCGAGAGCGACCGGGCCGGGCCTGCCCGACTGGGCCTGCCGGAAGGCCTCGGCGACCATGTCGGGCGCATCCGCCGCCCGCTCGATACGCGCGGCCCATTTGACCACCGACCGCAGCGTGCCGAGCTGGTCGGCGATCTCGTGCAGATGGCCGCGCCGCTTGCCGATGAAGGCCGAGGGTATCTGGCCGGTGAGGCAGACGACCGGCGTACAGCAGCCCCAGGCGGTGGCGAGCGCAGCAGTGGTGTTCAGGACCCCCGGCCCCGGCACGACCGAATAGACCCCGGGCTTGCCGGTCGAGCGGCCATAACCGAAGGCCATGTAGCCGCAGGCCTGTTCGTGGCGGGCACCGACGGTGCGGATCCGGTCGCCGGCCTGGGTCAGAGCGTCAAACAGCGGATACATCTGAGCGCCGGGCAGTCCGAAGACGGTGTCGACACCATTGGCGATCAGGCCCGAGACGATCGCTTCGCCCCCTGTCATGCGGCGTGTCATGCAATGCTCCTCGGCTGCCGGTCCGACATGGCCGTCAGGCGTCTCAAAAGCGGACAGTCAGAGCTGGATGTCATCCAGCGCCGAATCGAGCGGGGCAAAGGCGGTCATCTCGCGCTCCAGGTCGCGCAGCATGTCCTGCAGCAAAGCCAGTTTCTCGGCGCCGTAGCGCCGGGTGATCTCGGCATAGATCGCCTCCGAATGGGGGCCGACGATCTCGATCAGCGCGAGACCGGCCGGTGCGATCGAGATCAGGCTGCGCCGGAGGTCGCTCGCCGGCGTGCGCCGGATGATCAATTGGCGCGCCTCGAGATCCCTGAGAATCCGCGACAGGCTGGGCGCCAGCAGGAAGGTGGAACGCACGAGATCGTTGATCTCGACCTCGCCGACCGAGGACAGCGCGCGCAGCACGCGCCATTGTTGCTCGGTAATGTCATGACCGCGCAAGGTCACGCGGAAGTGGCGCATGACCGCCTCGCGCGAACGCAACAACGACATCGGAAGCGAGCGCGAGAAATCGCGCAGGCGCACTTTGGAAGCTGCGGGCGGAATGGTGCGTGCGTTCACTGCGACCTCATGCGAAATGGCAGCCGACCGTGCCGAACGGCCCGAAATCGGCCTGGAACGTATCGCCCTTACGCGCCTCGACTGGGCGAACGAAGGATCCGGACAGGACAATCTGTCCCGGTTCGAGACATCCCTGGTTCTGGTGCAACTTGCGGACCAGCCAGGCCACGCCATGAGCGGGATGATTGAGCACGCCGGCGGCAACGCCGGTTTCCTCCACCGCTGCATTCCTGGTCAGGATCGCGGAAACCCAGCGCAAATCGACATCATTGGGGCGAAACGGCCGGCCGCCGACCACGATGCCGGCATTGGCGGCGTTGTCGGCAATGGTGTCGGCGATCTTGCGGGTGGCCTTGGTGGCGGGATCGATGCGCTCGATCCGGGTGTCGAGAATTTCCAAGGATGGCACAACATAGTCGGTGGCGTTCATCACGTCGAACAGCGAGCAGTTCGGCCCGGCGAGCCTGGTCTTCATGACGAAAGCCAGCTCCACCTCGATGCGGGTGGCGATGAAACGCTCGGTCGGCACCTCGCCGCCATCGGCGAACAGCATGTCGTCGAGCAGGAAACCCGAATCCGGCTCGTCGATGGCGAGCGCCGCCTGCATGGCCTTGGAGGTCAGGCCGATCTTGTGGCCGATGACCGAGCGGCCGTCATTGATCTTCTTGTCCACCCAGGCCGCCTGGATGGCATAGGCGTCGGCCACGGTGATGTCGGGATATTGCTGCGACAGCTGGCGGATCTGGCTGCGCGAACGTTCGGCTTCATCGAGACTGGAGGCCGCCGACTTGATCTGGAAGGCGTCGAGCATGATCAGGCCTCGTCGATGACGGTGTTGGTGAGCGTGCCGATGCCTTCGGCCGTCACCGCGACGACGTCGCCGGGCTTCAGGTAGCGCGGCGGATCGAAGCGCGCGCCGGCGCCGGTCGGCGTGCCGGTCAGGATGACGTCGCCGGGCACCAGCGTCGTGAAGGTCGAGATATAGGCGAGGAGATAGCTGAACGAGAAGATCATCCTGCTGGTGCGGTCGTCCTGGCGCAGCTCGCCATTGACCCGCGTGGTCAGGCCGATATCGGCGATCTGCGCCGGATCGGCGAAAGGCACGATCCACGGGCCGATCGCGCCGGAGCTGTCGAAATTCTTGCCCTGGGTAACGTTGAACTTGGCATGACGCACCCAGTCGCGCAGCGTGCCCTCATTGGCGAGCGTCACGGCGGCGATGTGGGAGAGCGCGTCGCGCTCGGCGATGTGCCGGCCCGCCTTGCCGATGACGATGGTCACTTCGCCTTCGTAATCGAGCTTGTCGGAGGCCTTGGGGCGCACCAGCGGCTGGCCGTGACCGGTGAACGAACGGGCAAAACGCGGAAACAGGCTCGGAAACGGCGGCGCCTCCTGGCCGTCTTTGTATTCGGCATTGCGGTCGGGATAATTGACCCCGACGCAGATGATCTTTTCCGGGTTGGTGACCGGCGGCAGCAGGGTGACCGCCTCCAGCGCATGGTCGGCCACGTGGCGATGCGCGATATCGACCAGGCGGCGAAGCGCGCCCGCCTCGATCGCGTGGCGCAGGTCGCGATATTCGCCCGCCCGCTCGGTCAGATCGACGACCCCCTTGGCGGTGACCGCGCCGAAGCGGGCCCTGCCGTCAATGCTGAAACTGACGAGTTGCCCGCGTTCGGTCATGATCGTCTCCTTCAGCTCGCGATCACGACATTGGCGGCGAAAGCGGCATCGCGCGGCGTGGTGCCGTGGAACGGCGTGCCCTCCTCGAACCATGAGCGCGGTGCCGGCGAGCCCCAGAGCGTCTGGCGGCGCGGATCGCGCAACGACCAGCGGATCGGCTCGTGGTCCGGATCCATGGTGTGATAGTCGCTGGTATAGAGCTCCAGCCGATGGCCGTCGGGATCGCGGACATAGAGGAAAAAGGCATTGGAGATGCCGTGCCGGCCGGGACCCCGTTCCATATTGGGCAAGTAGCCCGTGGTCGCCATCACGTCGCAGAGATGGATGATGTCGAGGGCGGTCGGCGTCCAGTAGCAGAAATGGTGCAGCCGGGGGCCCGCGCCATTGGTGAAGGCGAGATCGTGGACATTGCCTTTGCGGTGCATCCAGCCGGCGGCGATCCGGCCGTTCGGCCCGTCCTCCTCGGCATATTCGGTCAGGCGGAAGCCAAGTGAGGCATAAAAATCGAGCGAGGCCTGGACCTCCGGCGCGAAGACATTGAAATGGTCGAGCCGCTGCGGCCGGACGCCGCGATAGCGGTCATATTGCTGCAGCAGGATCTCGCGCTTCTCCATGGTCGCGACGAATTCCAGCGGCATGCCGGCGGGATCGGTCACATGCAGCGTGCGGCCCTGATAGGGCGCCGTGACGAAGTCGTGCTTCAGGCCGAGCTTGGCGAAATGGGCGGCGGCCTTGTCGAGGTCGGCTTCGGTGCCGAGCTTGAAACCCATGCGGCGGCAGCTCGCACCGTCGGCCTGGCGCAGCACGAGCGAATGGTGCTGGCGTTCCTCGACGCCACGCAGATAGACCGCGCTGCCGTCCGCGTCCTCGACATGCAAGCCGATCGCACCTTCATAGAAGGCGCGGCTCTTGGCCAGGTCGGTGACGTCGAGCGCCACGTGGCTGGCGCGGACGATGTTGAAGGGCGGATCAAAGATATGGGTCGGCACGGGCATGACGTGTCCTCTTAAAGGTCTTCTCACGCCCCCAGGCGCGGCACCTTGTGGCTGCCCTTGGCAAGGCAGATGTTCTTGGTTTCCATGTAGAAATCGAAGGAGTAATCGCCGCCGTCGCGGCCGATGCCCGACGACTTCATGCCGCCGAACGGGGTCGGCAGATGGCGGACGTTTTCCGAGTTCAGCCAGATCATGCCAGCCTCCAGCTCGTCGGCGACACGCAGCGCGCGTTCCATGTCGCGGGTCCAGACATAACCGGTCAGGCCATAATTGACGTCGTTGGCGATGGCGATCGCCTCCTGCTCGTCCTTGAACGGCACGACGGTCAGATAGGGTCCGAAGATCTCCTCCTGGGCAACCCGCATGGCATTGGTCGCGCCGGTCACCAGGGTCGGCTCGACATAGAAGCCGCCGCCCGGGCCGGCGAACGGCTTGCCGCCGGCGGCAATGGTGGCACCGTCCTCGCGGGCGATGTCGAAATAGGAGCAGACCTTGGAATAATGCCGCTCGTGGATCAACGGGCCGATCTCGGTCGACGGGTCGAGCGGATGGCCGACCTTCAGCGCCCGGACCCGTTCGGCGATGCGGGCCGAGAACTCGGCGGCGATGCCCTCCTGGACCAGGAGACGGCTCGACGAGGTGCAGCGCTCGCCGTTCAGCGAATAGATCATGAAGATCGCGGCATCGAGCGCACGGTCCAGGTCGGCATCGTCGAAGACGATGACCGGGTTCTTGCCGCCGAGCTCGAAATGCACCCGCTTCAGCGTTGCCGAGCCCTGCGCCATGATCGCCGAGCCGGTCGAGCTCTCGCCGACGAAGCCGATCGCCTTGATCGCCGGGTGCTGGGTCAGCGCCTTGCCGGCATCCTCGCCAAATCCGTGAACGGTGTTGAGCACGCCCTCGGGCACACCGGCCTCGGCCAGCAGGCGCGGCAGCAGGTCGGCGGTCACCGGCGACCATTCCGCCGGCTTGTGGACGACCGTGCAGCCGGCGGCGAGCGCCGGCGCGATCTTCCAGGTCGACAGCATGAACGGCGTGTTCCATGGCGTGATGACACCGACCGGTCCGATCGGCACGCGGGTCGTGACGTTCCAGTGGTCCTTGGTCGGCAGGCTCAGGCCGTCGCGCGCCTGAGGCGCACGGTCGGCGAAGAAGCGGAAATTCTCGGCGCCGCGCACCGCCGCCTTGGCCATGAAGCGATGCGCCTGGCCGGTATCGACACATTCGAGCAGGGCGATGTCGTCGGCATGGGCCTCGATCACATCGGCGACCTTGTGGAGGATGGCCCGGCGCTTGTCGGGATCGAGGTTGCGCCAGGACTTGAAGGCCTTGGCGGCCGCCTGCGCCGCCTTGTCGATATCGGCGGCATCGCCACGGGCGACTTCGGCCAGCACGGAGCGGTCGATCGGCGAGGTCGTGGTGAAGGTCTTGCCGGAGTCGGAAGCGACCCGCTTGCCGGCAATGTGATGGCCGATGCCCTCGGCCTTCAGCCGGGCCAGCAGGGTTTCGGCACGCGCCCGGTGCGCGGCGAAGGCGGCCTTGGGATCGGCGACCGGAGCTGCCATGCGCGTTCCTCGCTTGAAATGTCTGAGATCAGGCGCTTTGCTTCAGCGCATCGTGAATGGAATTGCGCTTCCAGTTGAGCTCCGG
This sequence comes from Phreatobacter stygius, assembly GCF_005144885.1. Lineage (NCBI taxonomy): Bacteria > Pseudomonadati > Pseudomonadota > Alphaproteobacteria > Hyphomicrobiales > Phreatobacteraceae > Phreatobacter > Phreatobacter stygius. Next base: position 4,355,261 of record NZ_CP039690.1, on the reverse strand, counting down.
ATCGATTTCACGGATCTCGCAGGACAGGGCGACGGTGGTCTTTTCGAAGGCCGGATCGAGTGCCCTGGACAGCGCCTGGAAAACATGCGCGCCGGCGCGCTTCCTGGTCTCGAGATCGCGCCCGGTGCCGATCTTCAGCGTGGCATCGAGAAAGGCGTGCGCCGGGTTGCCGTCGGCAATGACGGCGTGGTCAGCCCGATGGGCGCGCACCCGGATGCCGCCGAGCGGGAAGACGCCGGTTTCGACCGCCGCCACCCGTACCGCCTCGATCAGTGCCTCGAAATCGACGAGGCCGTCGAGATTGGCCGAATATTCGATCACGACATGCGGCATGGCGCTCCTCCCGAGAGCAATCCCTTGTCGATATCATTAACGTGTTAAATTGTTTGCGACAAGCCCGCCGCAGGCGCATGAGACAAGCCCGCCGCAGGCGCATGAGGCAAGCCCGCCGCAGGCGCATGAGGCAAGCCCGCCGCAGGCGCATGAGGCAAGCCCGCCGCAGGCGCATGAGGCAAGCCCGCCGCAGGCGCATGAGGCAAGCCCGCCGCAGGCGCATGAGGCAAGCCCGCCGCAGGCGCATGAGGCAAGCCCGCCGCAGGCGCATGAGGCAAGCCCGCCGCAGGCGCATGAGGCAAGCCCGCCGCAGGCGCATGAGGCAAGCCCGCCGCAGGCGCATGAGGCAAGCCCGCCGCAGGCGCATGAGGCAAGCCCGCCGCAGGCGCATGAGGCAAGCCCGCCGCAGGCGCATGAGGCAAGCCCGCCGCAGGCGCATGAGGCAAGCCCGCCGCAGGCGCATGAGGCAAGCCCGCCGCAGGCGCATGCCCGTGCCGGCGTCAGCGCAGCAGGCCGGCCTCGCTGAGATAGCGGGCAACGCCAGGATGGATCATGTCCGGCCGCGGCGCCGCGGCAAAGGTGTTCTCGGCGCGGGTTTCCCTGGCCTGAGCGAGCCGCGTGGCGAGCCCGCGCTCGGCCGCGTGCAGCGCTTTGGCGAAACGGTAGGCGAGCGCCTCATCGAGATTGCCGCGCGCCAGGATGACGCTCCAGGATCCGACCGACGGCAAGGCCGCGGCGATGCCAGGATAGGCGCCGGCCGGCATGGCAAGCCGTTTCAGGAAAGCATGTTTGGCGACGATCCGGTCGATCTCCTGCGCGTCGGGCACGATGAAGCGCGCGGCTTTCGGCCCCTTGGCCACCGCCTCGAAACCGGGCCAGCCAATGCCGCCACCCCAGAGCGCCTGGGCCGCGCCATCGAGCACCATTGCCGGTCCGTCGCCGGCGCGATCGAGATAGACCGGGTCGAAATCCCGATCCGGATCGAGGCCGAGGCCGTCCAGGACATAACGCGCCAGCACGACCAGGCCTGAGCCACGGGCGCCGAAGACGACACGCTTGCCGACGAGATCGCGGATCGCGGCGACCGGCGTATCGCCGCGCGCGATGAACATGCCTGATGTCGGATACATGGCGGCGGCAACCTTCACGGCGGCCGCCGGCCGGCCGATTCCGGCCATGGCCTCATAGGCCACTTCGCCGGTGACCAGGCCGAGATCGATGCGCCCGGCTTCCAGCAGCGGCACGTTCTCGGTGCTGCCCCTGGTGTTGATCGTCTCGATGGCGAGACCCGCGTCCGCCTCGGCCACGGAGGCCTGCACCGCCGCCCCGAACAGCGGGAAGCCACCGCCCGGCGTCGCGGTGCCGAGCACCAGTTTCACCGGCGCCGTCTGGGCGCCGGCGCCGGCGGCCATCACGGCCGCCCCGAACGTGCCGAGAGTGAAGGCCCGGCGGGAGGTCGATCGGTCCTGCATGACGAAGCCTCTTCGGTTGAGCCCGGTCTTGGCTCAAAAGCCATAGAGCCTGGCCGGATTGTCGACGAGAATGGCATGGCGTTGGCTGACGTCCGGAACCCAATCGATGAGGGCGTCGAACAGTTCGGTATCGTTGGGCATGGCGATCTTGGCCGCCGGATGGGGCCAGTCCGTGCCCCAGAGGATCCGATCGGGCCTGGCGGCCACCAGCGCACGGGCGAAGGGCACGACGTCGGCATAGGGCGTTTCCGTCGCGCCGGTGATTCGATAGGGCCCGGTCAGTTTCACCCAGCAGCGGCCGCCGGCGACATGATCGACGAAACGCCGCCAGGCCGGATTGGCCAGCCCCTCGCGCGTCGGCATGTAGCCCATGTGCCCGATGACGCTGTCGACGGGCAGGCGCGTCAGTTTCGGCACCAGGTCCTCGAAGGCATGGACATGAACGAGGAATTCGACATGCCAGCCGAGGTCGGCGATGCGCTTGGCGACCGCCTCGAAATCGCTCCAGCGGTCGAAAGGCATGCCGCCCCTGTCGACCAGGTTGATCCGGATGCCGGTCGCCCCGGCCCTGGCGAAAGCCTTCAGTTCGGCGTCGGTGACGTCGCGGCCGACGGCCACCACCGCACGATAGCGCTGCGGGTCGGTTGCGACCACATCGAGGATCGCCTGGTTGTCGATGCCATAGACGCTCGGCTGGGTCAGCACGGCCCGCTCGATGCCGAGCACGGCATGGAGATGCTGATAGGCCGCCAGCAGCGCATCGGGCGGCGTATAACCGCGCCGCGGCGAATAGGCATAACGTTCGACCGGCCCGAAGACATGGGCGTGGGTATCGCAGGCCTGTCTCGGCGCAGCCCGTTTCGGCGGCCGCGGCGCCGGGTCATAACCGGCGCAGACGGGAATGTCGGCTTGGCTCATCACCTGGTCCATTGACGCTTTCGATTCACTGGGGCTCGACGCCGGCCGCCTTGATCACCGCGGCCCAGCGATCGACCTCGGCACGCACCAGGGTGCGCAGATAATCCGGCGTCTGTTCTTCCGGCTTCGGCGGCAGCGAGCCGATCTCCTGGATGCGCCGGCGCACGCCCTCGTCGGCAAGCGCTGCCATCAGCGCGCGCGACAGCACATCGAGCACCGGCTTGGGCGTGTCCTTCGGCGCGAAGACGGCGTTCCAGCCAGTGAACAGATATTGCGCCAGGCCGGCCTCGCGCGCGGTCGGCACGTCGGGCGTCACGGCCAGGCGCTCGGGCTGGGCGACCAGCAATCCGCGGATGGTGCCGGCCTGGATCTGCGGCACGACGGTTGGCGCCAGGTCGCACATGGCATCGATATGGCCGGCGACCAGGTCGTTCATCGCCGGCCCCGAGCCGCGATAGGGCGTGGCGAGCGTCTTCTCCTTGGTCAGATATTCCAGGAACAGGCAGCCGAGATGCGGGGTCGAGCCGACCCCGGCATGGCCTGACGTCACCTTGCCCGGATTGGCCCTGACATAGGCGAGGAACTCCTGGAAGGTGCGGGCCGGAAATTCACGGCGCACCACGACATAACCGGGTGTGCCGGCGATGACGCCGATCGGCTCCAACTCGCGCGGGTCATAGGGTATCGCCTTGTAGAGCGACGGCGCGGCGGCATGGCTGCCGAGGCTGCCGACGGTCAGCGTATAGCCGTCGGGCGCGGCCCGCGCGCCGCGGCCACCGCCGAGCGTACCACCTGCGCCGGCGGCATTTTCGATCACCACCGACTGGCCGAGCGTGCGGCCCATATGCTCGGCGACGATACGCGCCAGCACGTCGGTCGGACCGCCCGGCGCAAAGACCACGATCATGGTCACCGGACGGGACGGAAAGGTCTGGGTCCAGGCGGACCCGGCGGAGGCCAGAAGAACGACAAGGCCCGCGGCCAAGCGACGAAACGGCATATGTTCCCCCCGAAATGCAGATCCTGGCGGATGAACCGCCGCGATAAAGTCCCGTCCGCCGGCGGGATCCGCGCCCCGCCGGTCGGACCATGCCCGTCGCGGCGCACCCATGGCGCCGCCGCTCAGACGATCCTGATCGACAGGTCCGGCAGGCGTTCGATCTTGCAGAGAATGACATCGCCCTTGACCACCGGCCCGACATTCTCCGGCGTGCCGGAATAGATGATATCGCCGGCGAACAGTTCGTTGGCCGCCGAGAGCCTGGAGATCTGTTCGGCCACCGACCAGATCATATGTTTCAGCGTGGCGTTCTGCTTGACCTGGCCGTTGACGCTGAGCGAGATCGCGCCATCGGCGAAATGGCCGATCTCACTGGCCTGGTGAATCGGCCCGATCGGCGCGGAGCGGTCGAAGCTCTTGCCGATCTCCCACGGCTTCTTCTCGTCGCCCATGGCGCGCTGCAGGTCGCGCCGGGTCATGTCGAGGCCGACGGCATAACCGAAGACGTGGTCGAGCGCCTTGTCCATCGGAATGTCGCGGCCGCCGGATTTGAGCGCCGCCACCAGCTCGACCTCGTAGTGGTAGTTGCGGGTGAGCGTCGGATAGGGATGATCGACCAGACCGTTGGCTGGCACCAGCTGGATCGCGTCGGTCGGCTTCTGGAAGAAGAATGGTGGCTCGCGGTTCGGATCGGACCCCATCTCGCGGGCGTGCGCGGCGTAGTTGCGGCCGATGCAATAGATCCGCCGGACCGGGAAGACCTCGGCCGAACCGGCGATCGGTATGGTGGTGACCGCAACCGGGAAGACCGGCCGGGCGGCGGCAGCCCCTTGCGCGGCGGCCGGTGCGACCGCGCCCGGCCCGGCGGCGAGGCCGGCAGCGGCGACAGCGGAACCGGTGACGAATGTGCGGCGTGACGATGCCATGACACCTGCCTCCTCGGTGGCTTTGTCCGATGGCGGGCAGTCAATCACGACAATCGTTTGCGTTAAACCAATTCTTGAATTGGTGCAGCGCGCAACGATATTCTCGAATCCAAGGGCCATAGATTCCGCCACATGGTCTCACACCTGGCCATGGTTCGACCAATCTGATATTGGTTTAACGATTGCAGAATTGGGCGGCAGCCACGCGACCATGAGCCAAGCCACCGAACAGGGTACGCTCACCCAGTTGCGCGCCTATCTCGCGCAGAGCGAGATGGGGCCGCAGGGCCGACTGCCGCCCGAGCGAGATCTGGCCGCCGTGCTGGACGTCTCGCGCGCCGAACTGCGCAAGGCGCTGGCGGCGCTGGAGGCCGAAGGCCAGCTCTGGCGCCATGTCGGCAAGGGCACTTTCCTCGGCGAGCGGCCGCGCTCGGCCATGGACCATGTCGCGACGCTGGCGCGGATCACCAATCCGGTCGAGGTGATGCGGGCGCGGTTCGCCGTGGAACCGGAACTGGCGAGACTTGCCGCCCTTCATGCCAGCGCCGCCGATATCGACGAACTCGCAGGTTTCATCGCGGCCAGCCGCGCCGCCCATTCCTGGCGGCAATATGAACTCGCCGATGCCCGCTTCCACCGGCAGATCGCCGAAGCCGCCGGTAATGCCGTGCTGCTGGCAGTCTATGACCTGATCAGCGATGTCAGACGTGCCGTCACCTGGACCAGACTCAGGCCGCGGGTCGAGGGCCCTGCCCCGGACCACCATTCCTTTGCCGAGCATGACGCGCTGCTGGCGGCCATCGCGGCGCGGCAGCCACAGGAGGCGGCCAGGGCCATGCAGGCGCATCTGGCCAATGTCGAGCGGCAGTTGAGCGGCGGCTGAGCCATCGGCCGGCAGGCGTCAGGGCCAGCGCACCAGAGGCGGCATGGAGGACAGGATGCTCTCGACATTGCCGCCGGTCTTCAGCCCGAAAATGGTGCCGCGATCGTAGAGCAGGTTGAACTCGACATAGCGGCCACGCCGGACCAGTTGTTCCTGGCGGTCGGCTTCGGTCCAAGGCATCGCAAAATTCACCCTGACCAGTTCGGGATAGATTTTCAGGAAGGCGCTGCCGACATCCCGGGTGAAGGCGAAATCGGCGTCGCGGTCGCCGGAATCCAGATAGTCGAAAAAGATGCCGCCGGTGCCACGTGGCTCGTTGCGGTGCTTGAGGTGGAAATAGTCGTCGCACCAGGCCTTGTAGCGGGCATAGTCGGCCACCGGATGGGGGGCGCAGGCCGTTTCCAGTGCCGCATGGAAGGCCATCGTATCCGGATCCTGCTGGTTGCGCCGGCGGTCGAGCACCGGCGTCAGGTCGGCGCCGCCGCCAAACCAGGCGCGGGTGGTCGCCACCATGCGGGTGTTCATATGCACCGCCGGGACGTTCGGATTGCGCGGATGGGCGATCAGCGAAATGCCCGAGGCCCAGAATCGCGGGTCTTCCGAGGCGCCGGGAATCTGGCCGCGAAACTCCGGCGCGAATTCGCCGTGCACGGTCGAAACGTGAACGCCGACCTTTTCGAACACCCGGCCGGTCATCATGGCCATGACGCCACCGCCACCCGCCTTGCCCGAGTGGTCGGTGCGGTCCCATGGCTTCCTGACGAAACGGCCCGGCGCCAGGTCCGCCTCAGCGGCCTCCACCGGCAGGTCATCCTCGATGGCTTCGAAAGCCGCGGTAATGTCGTCGCGCAAGGCCTCGAACCAGGCTTTCGAGCGGGCCTTGCGGTCTTCGAGGTCGGCGGGCAAGGGCGAGGGATCAGGGCGTGCGTGGTTCATGCCGGGGGTCTAATCCCGGGGCGCCTGATCTTCAAGAGCGAGGGGAAGATCTCGCGGCCGGCGCACCTGCCCGCATGGGAGAGGCGCGCCGGAGAGGTTGCCTGGTGGCCTCAGTGCCGGTGCCCGCCGGCCGGGGCGGCAGCGCCCGCCGGGCCGCCGGCGCCGATGCCGCCGACGCGGAATTCGACCTCGATGGTCCCGGCCCTCTCGAAAGTCAGGACCGCCTTGAAGGTTTCGCCTTCGGCCAAGGCCCGATGCAGGCCAATGAACATCATGTGATAGCCGCCGGGGCGCAGCTCGACCGTCTTGCCCGGTTCGATGACGAGGCCCTCGGCGAGCTTGCGCATGCTCATGACGCCATTGGCGGTGCTCATCTCGTGGACCTCCAGGCGATCGGAGACGCTGGTGCTGCCGCCGATCAGCCGGTCCGGCGTCGTGCCTGTGTTGGTGACCCTGAGATAGCCGGCGCCGACGCGCACCGCGCCGGGCGTGGCGCGCGACCAGGGCGCCTCGATGCGCAGCCCCGCCCGCTCGAACACCGGTGCCGCCGGGCCGCCCGCCGCCGCCAGTACGCGCAAGGCCGGTGCCGGTTTGCGCAGGTCCGCCGCCGCACGCCCGGTGCTCGGCGTCTCGATCCAGCGCTCCTCGCCATTGGCGCAGGTCTGGATCACCGGGAAATAGAGCGTGGTACCGTCGGCGACCGCCGGATCGACCTGCCCGACGAAAACGAACTCGTCGAAGAATTCATTGGGCAGCGAGCCACCCGACCACAGGATTTCGCTGACGCCCTCACGGATCTCGCGGCCGTGCGAAGCATAGGCCTTGGCGTAAGGCTTGACCGTCGTGGCAACCGTCCAGCCCGGTTTCGGCACCGGCTTGACCGAGAAAACGCCCTCGGGGATCTGCACCCGGATGGCGGTCGTCGCCTCGCGGCCGCAGCCATGGGGCACGGCGAGAATTCCGCGATAGGCGGTGCCGGCCGCCACTTCGCGGCGCTCGAGCGTGACATGCGCCTCGGCAGCGGTAGCCAGGCCGAGCCAGCCGAGGCCGATCAACGCAAAGGCTCTCAGCGTGCCGGTGGAGACTAGAGAGATCGTCATGGAGTTATCCTCTTCAACGAAGCGGGACATTGATCGGCGGGCGAGCCTGGCGAGGCTTCGACCAGATGTGGCGAGCAAGTCGGAAACGGCAAGCCGGGCGACGGTGTTACCGCTGCAGCGGATCGGACGTCCGGCCGGTTCTGCGCATCGCATCGGTTGGTCTCCCGTGATTGAGGCCCGACGGGCCCGCGGGCAGGACGAGGCCCGCACTCTCAGAACTGGTAGCGCACCCCGCCATAGATGCTGCGGCCGGTGCCGGGATAAAAAGTGGCTGTGCTTGCGGCGTTGTATTGCACCACCGGGCCGAAATCGCTGACGTAGCGCTTGTCGGTCAGGTTGCGCAGGTCGAGGAACAGGCTGGCGCCATTGGCGAGCTTGGCGGTGGCCTGCAGGCCGAGCAGGGCATAACCGGCGACTTTGAAGGTGTTGCGATAATCGACAAAGGCGCCCTCGGGCACGATGTCGAGCGTCGGGGTGACGGTGAAGCCTGCCGGGTGGCTATAGGTCAGCGATGTGCGCAGCACATGCTGCGGCACCCCGGGAATGCGGTTGTTGCCATAGACCGGATCGTTGGCGAAGCGGAAATCCGAATAGTTCCAGATCTGGCGGAGCGTCAGCTTGTCGTCATTGCCGGTCAGGTTGCGCACCAGATCGACGCTGGCGCCGAACTCAATGCCCTGCAGAAGCGTGTGGGGGGCGTTGAAGGTCGAAGCCGGAATGTTGGAGCCGGTGTTGAACTGCAACATCTGATTGCGGACGTCGGAGCGATAGGCGGTGACGTCCCAGGAGAAACGGTCGTAGCGGCCGCGCGTGCCGATTTCGAAGGTCCAGGCGTTCTGCGCCTTCAGCGGCACGAAGGCACCGGGCGTACTGGTCTGCTGGGTCAGGTCGGTGAAATCGGGAACGTCGGCGCTGCGGGTGACATTGGTGAAGACCTGGACGTCCCTGACCGGTTCCCAGAGCAGGCCGACGCGCGGATTGACGCCGCCATAGGTAACGCTGTCGTTGTAGCGCAGCGGCATGGCGGTGTTCAGATTGGTGGTCGCTTCATAACGCCGTTCCGACGAGAAGGCCTTGGCGCCAAAGGTCAAGGCGAACTGCGGCAGGACAAAGAAGCGGTTCTCGAACCAGGTCTCGTAATTGGACGAGACCTGCCGGCCGTTGACGGTCATCGCCCCGCGTGTGCCGCCGACATTGAGGAACTGCTGGACCGCATTGTTGCCGGCGAAAATGCGCGCGCCGACCACCAGATCATTGCGGAAGCCGCCGAGATCGAACGAGCCGGTGAAGCGCGGCGAGATGCCATAGGTCCAGCCATCCTGGTCGAGCACCTGGAAGATCGGGTGGTTGAGGTGCTTGTGGACGGCCCAGCTGGTGATGTCGATCTGGCCGACGTCGAGCCGGATCGTGGTGACATTGGCAAGCCGCTGGACATAGGTGTTGCGCGCCTGGTTGCCCGACAGCGCGCCGGCATTGGCCATGCGCGGATTGTTGATGGCCTGGCCATAGGTCAGCGAGCCGGGCAATCTCACATCGGTATAGTAGGCGCCGAAATAGAACCGCGTCTCTACCCGGTCCGAAAAGCGATAGCCGATATTGGCGTTGAGATGGCCGAGATTCTGCTGTTCGTGCTGACGCCAGCCGTCGGAATGGGTGAAGGTGCCACTGACGGCAAAATCCCAGGGGCCGACCACCCGCGACATCTCGCCATGCGCCCGCACCGTGCCAAAACTGCCGCCGTCGATGCGGAAGCTGTTCGGCGCGGTTGCGGTATAGGCTGACGGCGTGACGAAATTGATCGCACCGCCAAGCGTCGAGGCGCCGAACGGCAAGGCATTGCCGCCGCGGAACACTTCGACCGCGCGCAGCGCCAAGGGGTCGATCTGGTAGAAATCACCGGAACCGTCGGCGAGGTTGGTCGGCACGCCGTCCTGGAGGATCTCGACGCCGCGGGTGTGGAAGGCCCGCGCGATGCCCGAGCCGCGGATCGACAGGCGCACCTCCTGGCTGTAGCGGTTCTGCACGAAGACGCCGGGCGTCTCGTTCAGCGCGTCCCGGATGGTGGTGGCATAGGTGTTCTTGTAGCTCTCGGCGTCGACGAAACCGACCGAGCCGGCCGTCTGGTTCAACTGCCGCCGCTGCTCGGTTATGCCGGGCACGGTGAGCGACCCTTCGGTACGGGCGGCGTCGACGTTGATGACCGGCAACTCGATGCTGCCGGCGGCGCTTTGCGCGAAAGCCTGGGGCGAATGGAAAAGGGCGATGGCGGCTATGGCCGCCCTGGAAGACCTGGACATGGGGTGAACTGTTCGGCGCTGGATCGGATCACGGGCGCTCGGGCGGCTAGCCGGACGAGCGCGACGAATGGGTGATCAGGCGACGACAGGTGGGGCGCGGGGCGGTCTGGAGCCGGTCCAGCCAATGAAGGCATAGGCCGGCAGGATCGGATCATAGGAACGTGCCGGCGCGCGGGCCGCGACCGGTTCGGCAACATCGGTCACCATCGCATCGGCGATCGCGACCGAGGCCGGCACGGCGGTAGCGCAGAGCACGCAATGCTGGAACTGATGAACCTGCTTGCCGCCATCAGGACCATCGCCCGGCACCAAGCTCATGCCGTCCATGGTGCAGATGATGACGAGCCCGGCCTGATTGGCCTCGAGCGCATGGGCCGTCCGGTTGATGGCGCCGAGGAAGCCGGTCGCCGCGATCACATAAGCCAGCACCGCAACAAGCATGTTGCGGCCGGCCCGACAGTGATCGCCCCGAAGAAAACCCATGTTCCGACGAGTAACGCCGCAGGCGCGGCGGTGTCAATTGCCGGGCGAGGCAATGCAAAGGCCATCGCCGCCGGCGCATTGTCGCAGCTATAATGGTCTTCCCCTGAGGTCCGAGACAGGAGCCGTCACCCATGCGCGCGAAACAGGGTACCGTCGTGTCGATCAAGCCGAAGCGGCCGCCGGCCGCCGGATCGGGTATCGCGCGCCTGTCGCCGCGCCTGCGTATCGTCTTCGGCGAGGCCATGCGGCTCGGACCGGGCAAGATCGACCTGCTGGAAGCGATCGGGCGAACCGGCTCGATCTCGGCGGCCGGCCGCGAGCTCGGCATGTCCTACCGGCGCGCCTGGGTTCTGGTCGATGCCGTCAACAAGATGTTCACCCGCGCCGTGGTCACCGCGGCGGCCGGCGGATCGCAGGGCGGCGGCGCCCAGCTGACCGAATTTGGCCTCGCGCTGGTGACCGCCTATCGCCGGGTCGAGGCAAGGACGCTTGCCGCGATCCAGGAGGAACTGGCGCCGTTCGATCGGGATATTGCCCAGGACTGATTCGGGCAGGCCATGCCGCTGGCGTCAGGCCAGGATATTGATCACGGGAACGGCCACGGCGGCATCCGCCCCGGCCTCGGCTTCGCCGGCCGCGCCGACCGCCTCGGTTCCAGCAGCGGTTTCGGCGATGCGCATGGTTTCGGCGAGTTTGTCGACCTCCGCCATCATGGCCTGCCTGGCATTCTCGGCCTCGCGCGCATCGGGATCGTTGGCATTGCGGGCCCGAAGCTTGCGCACGGCCTCTTCGATCAGCCGTTTGGCTTCGTCGGCCGCCTGCTTGAACTTGTCGAGAGCCTCGCGCTCGGTTTCGTTCGAGGCCGACTTCTGGGCCAGCTTCGCCGCCGCATCCTGATAGGCCTTGGCTGCCTGCTCGCGGATCGTCGTCTTGTCGCCGGTCGCATTGCCGGCGGCGTTTTTCTCCTGCTGGCCCTGGCCGACCTGGGCGCCCTCGGCCGCTTTCGCGGCTGCAGACTGGGTTTCGACGCCGGCCTTCGGATCGGTGGCGGCGGCCTGCGCGTCGCCGGTCTTCGCCGCTCCGGCCTCGGCGGGCGCGGACGGTGCTTCCGAAGCCGCGGCTCCACTGACTGGCGGCGCGGCGCCGGCCTGGACGGCGGCGCCATATTCCCTGGCAGCTTCCCGGATCTCCTGGGCGATCTGTTTGGCTTGCCGCGCGATCGTCTTCGGGTCGCCGCCCATCATGCGCAGCATCTGCAGCTTCTTGCGTGCCAGCTCCAGTTTCTGCTGGGCGGCGGCCTTGCGCTCGCCGACCGCCGACGTCCGGACCTGGTCGAGCTTGGCGAGCACGTCGCGCGCCGATTTCTGCGCTTCCGACAATGCCTTCGATGCGCCGAACAAGGACGATGTGCCGGCCTGCTTGTCGGCCTCCGCCGATCCCAGCAGCAGCACCGACGCAGGCTGGCCGGCCGTGGCCGCCTGGGTCGCCGCGGCCTTGGAGCCGGCGGCCGCAGCCGACGACGCCTGGCTGAACGTCGCGGTGTAAAAGCTCTTCGAAATGATGCTTGTCACGGCCTGCGGCCTTCCACACCGACAGGATGAGTCGGTTCATGCCGACCATCTGAGCGTGTGAGGATTGAGGATCGGTTAACCATGATCGACGTGGAACGAGCGGCAGCCATGCGGCAAGCCGGCGGTCAATCCGCCCGTGCCGCGTGGCCACCGATCAATTTCAGGCCCGGGACGCCGCGCTCGTCGATCCCCACCGCCTTGACCAGGGCGGTGACTTCGTCGCCGACATCGAGGCCGAGGTCGTCCATCGCCAGCCGCGTCGCATAGGCGATCAGCCGCTCACCGCCGACAAGTTCGATGGTGGCGAGCGCAAAGGGACCGTCATCGACCTCCATCTTGACGATCCGCCCGGCCAGCATGGTGCGCACGCTGATCTGGCCGGGCCGGCCGACCGCAAGGGTGACATTGGTGGCCCGGACCGTGACGCGCACCGGTGCCGATGTCGGCTCGATCAGGCCGGGCACGGTGATCTCGCCGGCCGGGTGGCCAAGCACCGTGACGCCGAAATCGCGCAACTGGCGCAGCACCGTTCCGGTGACGAAGGAGACGGCGTCGAAACGTGCGGCCGTGTCGGCGAGCGAGGTCGGCGTCAGCACGTCGATCGCAGCTCCAGCGCCAACGACCCGGCCGCGATCGAGCTTGATGACCTTCGAGGCGAGCCGGGCGACCTCTTCGACCGCATGGCTGACATAGACGATGGGAATGGCGAATTCGTCGCGCAGCCGTTCGATGAAGGGCAGGATTTCCAGCTTGCGCGCGGCGTCGAGGGAGGCGAGCGGCTCGTCCATCAGCAGCAGCCGCGGCGAGGTCAGCAGCGCCCGGCCGATCGCCACCCGCTGGCGCTCGCCGCCCGACAAGGTGCCCGGCCGGCGGTCGAGCAGGTGGCCGATGCCAAGCACCTCGACCACCGGTTCCAGGCCGATCCTGCGCTCCGCCCTGGCGGTGAACCAGCGGCCATAGGTGAGGTTCGACCTGACCGACAGATGCGGGAACAGCAAGGCGTCCTGGAACACCAGGCCGATGCGGCGGGCGTGCGGCGGCATGACCACACCCGCGGCCGTGTCGACCAGCACGGTGCCGTCGACGACGATGCGCCCGGCGGTCGGCCGTTCCAGGCCGGCGATCAGGCGGATGGCCGTCGACTTGCCGGAGCCCGAGGGGCCGAACAGGGCGGTGATGCCGCGGTCGCCCTCGAAGGCCGCCGCAAACTGGAAATCGGAACGGTCGAGCCGGCAATCGAAAGCGATCATGTGCCCGCCATTCCCATCCCGACCATATCGCCTAGTCCCTCACGATCGAGAAGCCCTCGGCCTCGAAGATCCTGATCGCGGCGGGAGAACGCAAGTAGGTCATGAAGGCGCCAGCATCGGGATGGGCGGAGGACGCCGTCAGGGCAAAGGGATAGAGCACCGGCGGATGGCTGCCGGCGGGAAAGGTGTCGACCACCTTCACCCGCGCTTCGGTCCTGGCATCGGTTGCATAGACGATGCCGAAACGGGCCTCGCCGCGGGCGACCAGCGCCAGCGCCGCCCGGACATTGTCGGCGCCGGCAATGCGCGGCTGAACCTCGTTCCAGACGCCGAGCGCGGTCAGCGCCGCCTGGGCATAACGCCCGACCGGCACGGCGCGCGGGTCGCCGGTGGCGAGGCGCGAATCGCCGATCGCGGCGGCGAGCGGAAAGCCCGGCTGGATCTTCAGGTCGGTCGCCAGGCTCGCCGGCGCGATCAGCACCAGCGTGTTGGCCAGCAGCGTCTGGCGGCTGCCGGGTCGGATCAGGTTGCGCTGCTGGACCCAGTCCATCCACTCCAGGTCGGCGGAGGCGAACAGGTCGGCCGGCGCGCCCTGCTCCATCTGCCGGGCCAGCGCCGAGGAGGCGGCATAAGAAAAGGTCGCGCGCTTGCCGGTCTCTTTCTGCCATTCCGCGGCGATACCGTTGAGCGCGGTCTGCAAGCTGGCGGCGGCAAAGACCAGGACCGGGCGCGTCTCCTGGGCTGACGCCGGACGGGCACCGGAGAGGGCAAAGACGGCAAGCAAGGCAAGGACGGCGCGGCGGCCAGGGACGAACGGCATGAAGGGCTCCATCGGTGATCCACGCTATAGCTATCGGAATATAGCGCTTTGGTCGAGCCGACAGCCGCGGTTCGTGCAAGCATCGGGCAAATGCCAAGAACGTCGCGCCACGCGGCCTGCGCAAGAACGATCAAATGAGCTTCGCCCAATGCCGATACCAACGGCATCGCGCTTCGCATGAGAGCTGCCATGACCCCCGTTGAAAAAGCCCTCTGGTTCATTGAAGGCCATTTCGCCGACAGCATCGAGCTCGACGACATCGCGGCGGTGGGCGGGGTTTCCCGCTTCTACCTGACCCGCGCTTTCGTCGCCGCGACAGGTCAGTCGGCCGTGCGTTATCTGCGCGGCCGCCGCCTGAGCGAGGCCGCCCGATCGCTTGCCGACGGTGCGCCCGACATCCTGGCGGTCGCCCTCGACGCCGGTTACGGCTCTCACGAAGCCTTCACACGGGCGTTTCGCGACCTGTTCGGGCTGACGCCCGAACAGGTGCGCAGCCAACGCCATCTCGTCAATGTGCCCCTGGTGGAGCCGATCAAAATGAACGAAGCCCTCCTCGCCCATCTCGAAACACCGCGCATCGAAGACGGCAAGGCCTTGCTGATCGCCGGCCTGAACGAGCGCTACAGCTGCGACAGCAGCAGAGCCATCCCGGCCCAGTGGCAACGCTTCGGGCCGCATTTCGGCCATGTCCCGGGACAGGTCGGGCAGGTCTCCTACGGCGTCTGCTACAACAGCGACGACGACGGCAATTTCGACTATCTGTGCGGCGTCGAGGTCAGCGACGTCTCAGGCCTGCCGCAGGACCTCGCCCGCCTCCGCGTGGCGGCCCAGCGTTATGCCGTCTTCGCCCATCGCGACCACATCTCGACCATCCGCCGCACCATGCACACGATCTGGAGCAAGTGGCTGCCGGAATCGGGCCACAACGCCACGGACGCTCCGCTGTTCGAACGTTATGGCGAGGAATTCGACCCACGCACCGGCAATGGCGGGCTGGAGATCTGGATCCCGATCAAGACCTGAACGCCCGCTCCGCCCGGGGGTCGGCCGGGCCACAAGGCCGGACGGCGACGCCGAGCCGCGGCGCCGTCCAGCCATGGCCCGGCGGCCCGGCCTCAGAGGCGGGCGGTCTCGAACCAGAACCGCGTGATATTTTCGGCCAGTTCCCGGTAGCCGTCGGACGAGCGCGGCTTCACCACATAGGCATTGGCGTTGCCGCGATAGCAGGCGTCGATATCCGCCCGCTGTTCGGACGAACTGAAGATGACGGTGGCCAGTCCGCAGGTCTCGTCGTCCTGTTTGATCGCCCGCAACACGTCATGGCCGTTCATGCCGGGCATGTTCAGGTCGAGCAGGATGAGGCCGGGATTGAACGTCTTGATCTGTGCGAGCGCCGCTTCGCCGCTCTCGGCATGTCGTATTTCCACGGGAGTCGAAACTCCCTTGAATGCGTTTTCGACGAAGAACACCTCGTCGGCATCGTCATCCACAATGAGAAGACGCCTCTTGTGAAGATCCATTACTGCTCCCGGCCGCCGAACGCACGGCCATCGATGTCATCGGCGGGGGAGTGTAAGCCTGAATCGCGCGCCTTGAGAATAGCCGGTGTCGAGCCAGATCTGGCCGTCGTGGCTCTCGACGATGCGCCGGCACAGCGCCAGGCCGAGCCCCATGCCGGGATAGCGGCTCTCGTCGCGATGCAGCCGCCGGAAGATCTCGAAGATGCGCTCGCTATATTGCGGATCGATGCCGAGGCCCTTGTCCTCGACTGAGATTTCCCATTGCTGGCCAGAGGCTTGCGCCGTGATCGTGACGACCGGCGGATCATCACGGCGGTATTTGAGGGCATTGGCGATGAGGTTCTGGAACAGCGTGACCAGCAGATCCGGATCGCCCCAGAGGACCGGCCGATCGATCAGATCGATCCTGGCGCCAGCCTCCTCGACCTGCGTGTCGAGCAGGGCTGTGGCCTCGGCAATGACGCGCTCCAGCGGTACCTCTTCCGATTTGACCGTCGCATAGGCGACCTGCGTATAGACCAGCAGGCTGCGGATCTGGCGCTGCATCCGCTCGACGCTGGCCATGATCCGCCTGGCATAACCGGTGGTCTCGGCATCCTGGTTTCCGACGCGGGCCTGCAGCAGGTCGGAGAACATGTTGATGTGGCGCAGGGGCGCCTGCAGGTCGTGCGAAACGATCGCCGAGAATTGCTGGAGCGCTTCGTTGGAATGACGCAGCTTGAGTTCCCGCAATTGCCGTTCGGTGTCATCGCGCACCACCGCCATGATGTTCGGCCGATCCGGGCCGACCTGCGCCATGAAACTGTAGGTGCTCTGGACCCAGATCCAGTGGCCGTCCTTGTGGCGCAGGCGATGGATGCTCGACGCCGAAGGATTGGCCGGGCCGATCGCCCGGTTGATCGCGAGAACCCGACCGAGGTCGTCGGGGTGGATCAGGTCGTCGGGCAATTTGGTCTGCATT
The DNA here is from genome assembly GCF_005144885.1 of Phreatobacter stygius. Taxonomy (NCBI): domain Bacteria; kingdom Pseudomonadati; phylum Pseudomonadota; class Alphaproteobacteria; order Hyphomicrobiales; family Phreatobacteraceae; genus Phreatobacter; species Phreatobacter stygius. Next base: position 4,338,791 of record NZ_CP039690.1, on the reverse strand, counting down.
TCCGCGACGCTGTAGCCGAGCAGTCTCAAGCAGGACGGTGAGGCGAAGGTGACCGGCCCCGAGGCCTTGCGCAGCAAGATGACATCGGTCGAGTTGTCGGCGAGCAGACGGTGGCGCTCCTCGCTGGCGGCCAGTTCGCCGGTGCGCCGGGCCACCCGCAATTCGAGATCCTGATTGGCGCGCTCGAGTGCCTTGGCCTGTTCCTGCAGCTGGACCGAGGCGCGGGAAAAGGCAGCGCCGATGCGGTTGATTTCGCTGATCGGCGTCTGCGGCGTGGCGGCCAGTTGGCCGGTGCCGACCGCGTCGGCCGCGCCGGCGAGCGCCGAGCTTGCCTGCGAAAACCGGTGGGCGAGAAAGGTGGCGGTGCCGACCGACAGGGTGAGCAGCGCGGCGGCGAGCGCGAACAACCGCCACAGCAACGAGCGCATGGGCGCTTCCAGCGCCTGGCGGTCGACCCCGGTCGTGACGAACCAGCCGGAAAGCTCCGAGCGGTTGTAATAGGCGGAGACGGCGACGCCCTCGGGATTGACGCCGCTCCAGGCGCCCTTGGCATCGCGGATCCGCTCATAACCCGGCAAGGCACGGCCGACCGATTCCTCATGCCGGGTGGACCGGGTGATGACCCGGCCGGCGCGGTCCGCGATCGAGGCATAATAGGGCGGCTCGACCCCGCGTTCCCCGAGAAAGCGCGCAAGATAGGCCGGACTGAGCGCGGTGGTCAGGAAATACAACACCTCGCCGTCGCGAATGACGGGTACGCTGATACCGACCGCGTACTGGCCTTCGGCCTGGCGCGTATAGAGGTCGGTGATGAAGGGCTGTTTCGCTTCCAGCACCTCCTGTTGCCGCGCGGTGATCGGCTCTTTGCCCAAGGGGGCGCCCAAGGGGCGCGCCGTATCGATGACGACCTGGTTGGTCCGATCGCGCATCCGGATCGCGATGCCCTGTTCGACGAACTGGCGCGCCTGCAGATCAAAGCGCCGGAAGTCGGCATTGTCGATCGCCGGCGACGTCGCCAGGGCCTGCAGCAGGGAAATGCGCGCGGCCAGGAGCCGGTCGAGATCGGCGACGAGATCTTCGTTGCGCTGATAGGCCACCGCCTCGAAACGCTGCCATTCGGACCAGGCATAGCGATAGGTGACATAGGCCGCGAAGATCAGCGGAGGTATGGCGAGCGCCGCCGCGAAGGCGGCAAGGTAGTGCGCCAAGGACCTCGCTTTGACCGGCCCTTGCATAGACGCCCCTTCTGGTCCGATTCGCGATTGAGCCACTCAGCGCTACGACAACTTGACAGCGCGTGCCAAGCGCCCTCCTCATATCGCCGCGTGAGTCGCGGCAGCAACCTCCGCGTGCGCGACGTGGTGGTTCCGGTGCGTCTTGAATGGACGCGCCCGGTCAGTGAAAAATTAACGGCGGCATTGTTTCATGTCGCCTCCAAATCATGCATTGGCCTTGCCGGAGACGGACATGCGGCAGCTCACCCGCCTGATGATTGTTGACGACGAGTTGCATGACATCGGCTTCATGATGCAATTTTTCGAAGAAGCGCTCAGCGAATGCAGCTTCGAAACCTTCGCTTCGGCCGAACAGGCGCTGGCGCGGCTGAACTTCGAGAACGAGGGCGGCGACAATCCGGCGCTGGCCGAGGATCCCGATATCATCATCCTGGATCTGGAGCTGGGCGCGATGAACGGCTTCGATTTCCTGAAAGCCCTGCGCAAGGACGAGACGCTCCGGCAGATCCCGGTCGTGGTGATTTCCGGCGCCGACACCAAGCAGGCGATCGACAAGGCCTATGAGGCCGGCGCCAATGCCATGTTCCGCAAGCCCTCGGCGCTGCAGGACTATCGCGCGATGATCGGCGCCATCGTCGACTACTGGAAGAAGACGGCCCGCCACGCCGCCTGACCACTCGGGGCCGAGACAACCTCCGACCTTTGGGGGACACGGCTTTCCTCCCGGCCAGGGTCAGGTGATGCTAGCCTCGGAGCAAGCCGAGGGAACCGATCATGGCTGCCGCATTCCATTTCGAGCTTTGCGACCTGCCGCGCGACGAGGCGCGGGCGCTCAGGTCCAAGGTCCGCAACTTCCTGAACGATGTTTCGGCCGGTTGGACGATCGCCGACCGGGCCCGGTCGTGGACCGCTTTCGACCGCGACTTCAGCCGGCAGGTCGGCCGGCACGGCTGGATCGGCATGACCTGGCCGGCCAATTACGGCGGCCACGAGCGCAGTGCGCTCGAGCGTTATGTCGTGCTGGAGGAAATGCTGGCCGCCGGTGCGCCGGTCGCGGCGCATTGGATCGCCGACCGCCAGAGCGGCCCCTTGATCCTGCGGGTCGGCACTGACGAGCAGAAGCGCGAATTCCTGCCACGCATCGCGCGCGGCGAGCTCGCCTTCTGCATCGGCTTGAGCGAGCCCGATTCCGGCTCGGACCTCGCCTCGCTCAGGTCCAAGGCGACCCGGATCAGCGGCGGCTGGCGGCTCGACGGCGCCAAGATCTGGACCACCAACGCCCATCAATCGGACTTCATGATCGGGTTGTTCCGCACGGCGCCGGCATCCGAGACGGCGCGCCATATCGGGCTGTCGCAGTTCCTGATCGATCTGAAGTCGTCCGGCATCGAGATCCGGCCGATCGCCGATCTGACCGGCGAAAGCCATTTCAACGAGGTGCGCTTCGACGCCGTCTTTGTTCCCGACAGCATGATGGTCGGCCGCGAAGGCGACGGCTGGGCGCAGGTCAATGCCGAGCTTGCCTTCGAGCGCAGCGGCCCGGACCGCTATCTCAGCGCCTATCCGCTGGTTCCGCCGATGCTCGATGCGATCGGCAAGACCGGCTTCGAAGCGCAAGCCGCCCGTGACGTCGGCCGGCTGGTGGCACGGCTCGCTACGCTCCGCGCCATGTCGATCTCGGTCGCCGGCATGTTGCAGGCCGGCGCGACGCCGCTGCAGGAAGCCGCGCTGATCAAGGATCTCGGCGTCGATCTCGAGCAGGATACGCCGCGCCTGGTCGAGGACCTGGTCGGCCTGCCGCCGGCCTTCGACGATCCGGGCGGGCTTGCCGCGGCGACCGCCTATGTCACCCAGGTCGCGCCGACCTTCTCGCTGCGCGGCGGCACCCGCGAAATCATGCGCGGGCTGACCGCCCGCGGCCTTGGCCTGAGGTGAACGCGATGGACCTGGCGGCACTGCTCGGCGATCAGCTGGAGCGACTGTTCCTCGACCATGTCGATCGCAACTGCCTGCATGCCGCCGAGAGCGGCATCTGGCCGGCGGCGCTCTGGTCGGCGGTCGAGGACTTCGGCTTGCGCACGGCGCTGGTTCCCGAAGCGGCCGGCGGCAGCGGGCTCGGCTGGTCGGAGGCCGGCGCGATCCTGCAACGCACCGGACGCTTCGCGGCGCCAATCCCGCTCGGCGAGACGATGATCGCGGCCGCCCTGCTGGCGCGCGCCGGCATCGCGATTCCCGAGGGCGTGCTCGTGTTCGCCGATGGCCGGGCCTTGAAAGTCGATGACGGCCTCATCGAGGGCCGGCTGCCGGCGGTTGCCTGGGCCCACGCGGCAAGTCATCTGGTGGTCGCCGCGGGCCCCGACGACGACACCCGGCTGTGCCTTCTCGACCTCCGCCACGCCGAGGCACATCCCTTGAGGTCGATCGGCCGGGACGCCCGCGACGACGTGGTGCTGAGGGGCGCGAAGCCCGTCGCGACCGCGCCGATCGAGGCCGCCGCCGCGGTCGGCATCCTGGAGCTCGGCGCGCTGATGCGCGCCAGCCAGATCGCCGGCGCGCTCCGGCGGGTGATGGAACTCGCCGTCGATTATGCCAATACCCGCCAGCAGTTCGGCCGGCCGATCGGCCGGTTCCAGGCGATCCAGCAATCCCTGGCGCAACTGGCGGCGGAAGTCGCTGCGGCGGAAGTCGCCTCGGCAGCCGGCTGGCGGGCGCGCGACAAGAGCGAGGCCGGTCTGGGCAAGGCCGGGTTCGAAGCCGCCGTCGCCCGGATCCGCTGCAGCGAGGCGGCGCGGCTCGGCTGCGCGATCGCCCATCAGGTGCATGGCGCGATCGGCGTCACCGACGAACACATGCTGCATTATTTCACCCGCCGCCTCTGGCTCTGGCGACTGGAATTCGGCGCCGAGACCTGGTGGGCGGAAGAGCTCGGCGCCACGGTCCTCGAAGCCGGCGGCGACAAGCTCTGGCCCCTCCTGACGCGAGACGATCCGGCATGACCTCCTTCCTCGACATCACCCGCGACGGCGCGATCGTCACCCTCACGATGAACCGGCCGGAGGAACGCAATGCCATCTCCGACGTCGAGAGCTGCGACGAATTCGTCGACGCCTGCCGGGACATCACCGCCGATACATCGATCGCGGCGGTGATCCTGACCGGCGCCGGGGCCTCGTTCAGTGCCGGCGGCAATCTCAAGAAAATGCGCGACCGCACCGGCTTCGCGCCGAAGGAAACACCGATCGCCACCCGCAACAGCTACCGGCGCAGCGTCCAGCGCATTCCGTTGGCGCTCTACGAGCTGGAGGTGCCGACCATCGCGGCGGTCAACGGCCATGCCATTGGCGTCGGCCTCGACCTCGCCTGCATGTGCGACATCCGCATCGCCTCCGACAAGGCGGTGTTCGCCGAGAGCTTCGTCAAGCTCGGCATCATTCCAGGCGATGGCGGGGCCTGGCTCCTGCCGCGCCTGGTCGGCATGTCGAAAGCCGCCGAGATGACCTTTACCGGCGACACCCTGTCGGCCGAGGAGGCCAAGGCCTGCGGGCTGGTGTCGAAGGTGGTGCCCCATGACACGCTGATGGATCAGGCCCGGGCCATGGCCGGCCGGATCGCCGCCAATCCGATCACCGCGGTGCGCTTCAGCAAACGGCTGATGCGCGAGGGCCAGCATGTCCGGCTCGATACGCTGCTCGAACTGTCGGCGGCGTTCCAGGCGATGGCCCACGAGACCGAGGACCATCGCGAGGCGGTCGATGCCTGGCTGGAGAAGCGCAAGCCGGTCTTCACAGGGCGCTGAGGCGCTCGCTGCCGGGCACCCGCCGTGCGGCCCCGGCTGCCGCGAGATCCCACCCTTGCGGCGCGAGGCCTTTCAGGCCTCGGACGGCGGATGTATGCGTCGCCGGTCCATCGGCCGGCACATGGCCCGTGCCACCAGGGAGACCGGACATGGGCAATGCCTTCGAAAGCCCATTCAAGAGCGCACTGCTGTCGGACCAGGTGACCAATCCGAACATCAGGGTCGGCCGCTGCGGCAACCCGGCCAGGCCGATCCGCAAGCGATTTGCCGACGGCGACATCACAATGCCCCTCGACATGGCCTGGTGGGACTGGCCGCTCGACCAGATCAAGGCGGCCATGGCACTCCTTTGCGCCGGCGACATAGCGGCCCTCCACGCCCGGTGGAAAGCAGCCCATCGCGGCGATCGGTAGGCCCGGCGGCGACGCCACGCCGCCGGCGCGGCGGATGGAGACCCGATTGAACAGGAATGGAACAGTGTTTGAACGTCAAAGCATCGCCGAGATGGCGGGCTATGTGCCCGGCGCCCAGCCGGACGGGCTGGTTGTCGCCAAGCTGAACACCAACGAGAACCCGTTCCCGCCCGCGCCGGCCGTGATGGCAGCCTTGCGCGACATCCCGGCCGATGCCTTGCGCCGTTATCCCGACCCGGTGGCGCGCGGCTTTCGGCAGGCCGCTGCCGCGCTGCACGGCGTGGCGCCGGAGCACATCATCGCGACCAATGGCGGCGATGAACTGCTGCGCCTGGCCTTTACGACCTTCCTGGATCCCGGTGGCACCGTCGGCATCGCCGAGCCGAGCTATTCGCTCTATCCCGTCCTCGCGGCCATCCAGGACTGCCGCCTGTGCCGCGCGCCACTCGCAGACGACTGGTCGCTGGCGAGCGGCAGCGCCGCGGTGTGGAACGCAGCCGGCGCCCGGCTGGCGATCCTGGTGAACCCGCACGCGCCGTCGGGGCGCCTGAGTTCGGCGGCCGAACTCGCCGCCGTCGCCGCCGCCTTCCGCGGGGTCCTGCTGATCGACGAGGCCTATGTCGATTTCGTCGATCCGGCGCGCGGCCACGACACCCTCGCACTGATCCGGGACCTTCCGAACGTCCTGCTGCTGCGCACCATGAGCAAGGGGTATTCGCTGGCCGGCCTGCGGTTCGCCTATGGCATCGGCGCGGCGCCGCTGATCGCGCCGATGCTGACCAAGACCAAGGATTCCTACAATGTCGACGCGATCTCGCAGAGGCTCGCCGAGACCGCGCTCCGCCACCATGGACATGCCGCCGAAGGCTGGGCGACGATCCGTGCCGAACGCGCACGCCTGGCGCGCGAACTGGGCGCACGCGGCTTCGACTGCGCCGCGTCGGAAACCAATTTCCTGCTGGCCACCGCTGCGCACGAAACGGCCGGCGGAGCCGAGGCGCTGTATCGCGGTCTTGCCGCCCGCGGCATCTTCGTCCGCTGGTTCGATCAGGATCGCCTGCGCCACCGCCTGCGCATCACCATCGGCACGCCTGACGAGAATGATGCACTGCTGGCGGCGGTCGATGCCCTGAGCCGGCAAGCCTGATACAGCGAGCGCGCGTCAGAGACCGGCCGCCGGGCGGTCCTCATGGGCCGCGCGGCTGTCGGCCGGCGCCTCGTCGCGCCGCTCGGTCATGGCATAGTCGCGCAGCACCGCGGCAACCCGCAGGCGGTAGTCGCGGAAGATGCCGCCGCGGCCGGCGGCCTGGGTGGCGCGATGTTTGATGTGGTTGCGCCAGCCGGCGACCGCGGCTTCGTCGCGCCAGAACGACAACGACAGGAGCTTGTCCGGATCGGTCAGGCTCTGGAAGCGCTCGACCGAGACGAAGCCGTCCATGCCGTGCAGGTCGTCGCGCAGCCGGGCGGCCAGCGTCATGTAGTCGGACTTGCGGCCCTCGGCCGGCGAAACCTCGAAAATGACCGCAATCATGGCGCTATCTCTGTCCCCTGGAGAAAGGCGATCGTAGCCCGGTAGAGGTCGCCGCGGCTCTCCTCCAGATGCATGAGATGGGTGCCCCTGGCGATCTTGATGTCGCGCTTTTCCGGCGTTCCGGTCAGCGCGGCCATCAGCCAGGCCGCATCCGCATCGGTGGTCAGGCTGTCCCATTCGCCGCGCAGGATGGCGGTCGGCGCGGTGATCAGGCCCGGGTCATAGCCGAGCCTGCCGGACCAGGCCGCCATGATATCCGCCGCCGGACCATTGGGAATGCGCACCGATGGCGGGGACCGCCCGGCGCTGTGCCGGTCGGAAGCCAGATAGGCTTCGGCCCAGAGCCTGAAATGGCGGTCGAGAAGAACCGGCGGATGGCCTGCCGGCACGTCCTCGACAAAGCGCTGATATTGCTGGGCGATGGTGACCAGGCGCAGCGGATCGAGCGGTGGCGTTTCGCGGACCGTCTCGCGCCGGACGATCGGGCCGAACAGAACCAGGCGATCGACGAGATCGGGGTGCGCGGCGGCGAACCGCCCCGCGGCGATCGTGCCCCAGGAATGCGCGATGATCGAAACCCTGGCGGCCCCGGTCTCGGCCAGCACGGCGCGGACGACCCGCTCGATCTGGCCGGCCGCCTCCGGCGCGCGGCCAAGGGGTTGGCCGGGCGGCCGCGCCATCTGCGGGTCGTCGGGATAGGCCTCGGAACCGCCGAAGCCGGCGAAATCGAAGGCCCAGACCGAAAATCCGACACAGGCCAGCACGTCGGCCCAGGAGACACGGTCGAACCGGAACATGATCGAACAGGCGGACGGGAAGGTCGCGCCGTGGACATAGAGCACCGGCCGCGCCCGGTCGACCGCGGCCAATGTCTGCTCGCGCATCAGCAGGGCCGGCTGCCAGCCCGTCGTGCCGGTTGCCGCCCTGCCCGGCAGGATCATGGTTCGCTCGCAAGCCGCTTCCATTGCGCCGTCTCCTTGTCGCCGGACCGAACGCGGAGGGCTTGAACATGTTCAAGCAAACCGCCTTCTACACGACCCGGATCCTGGACGGGATCGCGGCCCGATCGGTTCGGCGCGGACCGAAGCGTCGGCGGCTCCGGCCTCAGGCCCGCTTGACCGACCAGGGATAGGGGGCCGAGCCCGCGAGGATGCCGCTCAGGCTCTTGCGATAGGCCGTCTTGATGGTGAACTGGCCGAGCGGCACGGTCGCCACCTGGTCGAGTGCCAGACGCCCCAAGGTGCCGGCCGCCTTCTTCTGCGCGGCCTCGTCGGAGGCGAACAGCCATTCCTCGGCCAGGGCTTCAGCCTGCTGATTGGTCCACCAGCCGAACCAGCCGGCCTGGCCCGGGCCGCGCACCAGAGTGGAGAGCGCCGGATTGCTCCAGCCAAACGTGCTGCCGGTGGTGTGGAAGATGCTCCAGCCGCCCTTTTCCACGGGCTCGCGGCTGTTGCGCCGCTGGATCACGGTGCCCCAGTCGCTCTCGTTCAGGTCGACATTCATGCCGATCTTGCCGAGCACGTCGGCGGTCACCTGGCCGAGCGGCCCGATATCGGGGAAATCGGTCGGGTTGATGATCACCACCTTCTGGCCGGAATAGCCCGAGGCCTTCAGCGCCTCCCTGGCTGTCTCGATGCTTTGCGGCATCAGGTCTTCCTGCTCGCCGGCATAGTTCGGCGTGCCGCGGCCCCACAGGCTCCTGCAGGTCTGCCAGATCGTGGTGTCGTCGCCCTGGCTGGCCCGCATATATTCTTCCTGCCGCACCGCCATGCGCACGGCCTGGCGCACCTTCACGTTGTCGAAGGGCGGCTGCAGATGGTTGAGCCGCATGATCGAAGTGCGGCCGGTGAGGTCGATGACCTCGCGGACGATGTCGCGATTGCGCGCCAGCATCGGCTGCAGGTCGGCGAGCGGGCGCTCCCACCAGTCGACCTCGCCGCGCATCAAGGCGTTGGCGGCGGTCGCGGGATCCGGAATGATCTGCCATTCGATGCGCGGGAAATGCGTGATCTTGCCGCCGGAATTGCGGCTCGGCGGCTCGCGGCGCGGCACATAGCCATCGAATTTCTCATAGACCGACCGGACGCCGGAATTGTACTCGGCCGCCATGAAACGATAGGGGCCGGAGCCGACGACCTCGGTGATCTGCCTGTTGCCATCGGTTTTGGCCAGCCGTTCGGGCATCATGAAGCAAGCGCCGTCGGCTTTGGCGAGCGCGTTGAGCAGCAGCGGAAAGGCGCGGGTCAGCCGGATCTCGAAGGTCCGGTCGTCGACAATGGTGAAACCCTCGGTCGCCTTGCCGAGCAAGAGGCCAAAGGTGTCGCGCTGGCACCAACGGGCGATGCTGGTGGTGCAGTCGACCGCGCGCACCGGGCTGCCGTCATGGAACTTCAGCCCTTCGCGCAGCCGGATGCGCCATTTGCGGCCATTGTCGAGCACCTCGTGGCCCTCGGCCATTTGCGGCTGGGGTTTGTAGTTCGCGTCCTCGCCATACAGCGTGTCATAGACGTAATAGCCGTGATTGCCGGTCACCGTCGCGGTGGTCCAGATCGGGTCGAGCGAGGTGAGATTGGCCTGCGGCACGAAGCGCAGCGTCGTGGCTCGCGTGTCCTGACCGAGAGCAGGCGCGGCAAAAAGCGAGGCGGCGGCACCATTGAGAAGCGTACGACGATGCATCGGGGTCACTCCGGGATACGGCGGAACCCCAGTCGAGACGATCGATGACCCCGGCGTCAACCTTTCTCAGCTCATGAAGCATCGCCAGCGGCACGATCCCCGGGACCGGTCGTGAGACAGGCACCCGGCGCGACGCGCTTTCGCGCATCGCGCCGGGTGTCGTTCCGGTCAGATGCTGGTGGCGACGATCGGCGCGGTCGCGGCGGCGACCGCATTGCGCGCCTCGGCGGGGGCATGGTCATTGCCTCGGGGCGACGCCATCGAGCAGGAAGTCGAGGCCCCTCCTGAAAGCGCCGTTCCAATCGTCGTCCAACAGCAGACGAGAGCGTTCGATCGTCGGATAGCGTTCGCTGAGTTGTGTGAGGCGAAGCTGCCCGGCGGCCCTGTCGTCGGCCGAGAGATCGAAACTTCCCCGGGTTATCGTGGCGCCCATCACATAGTTCCAGACCGACCATATCGCGACGTTCAGATCTGCGTCTGCTACGCCGGCTCCGGATAAGGTCTTGCTCAGCAGTTCCAGGCGACTGAGCATGTTCGGGCCAAGCGCCCGGCGCGGCAACAGCGCTGCCGACCAAGGATGGCGCAGCATGCTGGCACGCCAGTCCTCGAGCATATGAACGACGTCTCCGCGCCAGTCGTGCGTTTCAACTGTTTGCGGCGGCCGGCGGTATTCGAGGACTGCGTCGAGCGCCAGATCAAAGACCTCCTCCTTGTTGTCGACGTGCCAATATAGGCTCATCGCACCCGAGCCGAGGCGATCGGCCAGCCGACGCATCGTCAATCCATCGACGCCTTGGGCGTCCAGCAGTTCCAACGCGGTCGCTACGATACGTTCCAGCGAGAGAGGCGGTTCACTGCGCGACGCCTGGACTGACGGTATCGCCACATCCATCCGTCGAGATCGCTTGCCCTGGGCGCCGCTACGTTTGGCTGCCATCCGTGTTCCTCGCTGTCAGAACGTCGATTTTGGCCGGCACCACGACAAATGTCGACCCTCACCGGTTGACTCGTACAGCGTACGATGCGACTAAATCGTACGCTGTACGAGTCGGTCGTAAGATGAAGTCGGGCAACGCTCAACCATGCCGGCCGCGAGGTTGTCGCAGTCCGCCGAGCCACGAAAAAATCATGTCACGGACACTCAAGCATCTGCCTATCGGAGGGCCAATCATCATGACCGTGGGAGTTCCCACTGCGACGACAGCCAATGAGAATGATCTCAAGCTGACCATCGTCAATCCACAGAACCTCTACGACCCGACGCCGAACGGCTACAGCACGGCGGTGATCGTGCCCGGCGAAGCCAAGGTGGCTTACATTTCAGGACAGGGCGGCCAGGACAGCACGGGAGGCTTGTCGCCCGACTTCGCTGTCCAGGTGAAGCAGGCCTACGCGAATTTGCGCAGCGCCCTCGATGCACTTGGTGCGAAGCCGGATCAGGTCGCCAAGCTCACGGTGTTCGTGGTCGATCACGACATGTCCAAGCTCGAGGTGCTGACCAGGAACGTCAAGGAAATGTTCGGCGAGACACTGCCGGCGCAGACCCTGGTTCCCGTCCCCAAGCTCGCCATCGACCCCATGCTCTTCGAGGTCGAAGCCGTCGTCATGCTGAAATAGCGGCGCCGACAGATCAGCTACGATCGCCAAGTGTGAGCATGACTACCCTCGGGTACTCATGGGGACCTGTAGGAGGAGGTGGGGCTGTTCGGATTGCCGGTGTCCCACTTCACCCGCGGACCGGGTTCGGCCGCCGCCTGGTGGCGGCAGCGGCGCCCCATCCCGACAACGTCGTCGGGCCTATGTGCAAGCAATGTCCGCTCTTGGCGCAAAGCGGACCCCAGACAACGGTGGTCAGAAATCTATAGGCGCGACAACCACATGGCAGTGCCCAGTTTCATTCTGTCCAGCGCGGCGATGAACGAACCGGCGAGCGCCGTGCGGCGCGTGATCAGATGCGACATGCGATCTCACCCCAGAGTGATGCCGAAGCGGCGGCGATCGTCGCGCGCCGACGGCTCTTGATCGCGACCGGGGCGAGCGAAGCCGCGGCGGGTTTGTGGCATCGCGGAGGTCTTGTCGGGTGGAGCTTGTGGCCCCGGATTACCGGAATATCGCGCGGCGTGGCGGCGGCCGGATTGAGCTAATCGAACCCCATGAAGCCCGGGCTGTCGCTCAACGCCGGCGCGGTCCTGAGCCTGCCGATATCAGGCACCGGCCGCGCGGTGCGCGGGTCGCCTGCAAGCAGCCTTTCGAGCGCCGCCGCCACCGCCAGCACCTTGGCATCGCCGCCGCGCGGGCCGACGATCTGCAGGCCGAAGGGCATGCCGTTGCGGTCGAGACCGACGGGCAGGGAAATCGCGGGATGGCCCACCACGGTGACTGCATAGGCATTGGCGAGCCAGTGGAAGTAGCTGCGCGTCGGCTGGCCGTCGATCTCGGCCGGATAGAGCTCGGACCAGGGCCGCGGACTGAGCGTGACCGCCGGCGTCAGGATGACGTCGTAGCGCTCGAAGAAGGTCTGCCAGCGCCGGTAGAGCACGGTCTGGTGCTTCATCGCCTGGGTCGCGTCGAGGGCCGAGTAACGCAAGCCCTCCTCGACATTGGCGCGGACATTGGGACCGACCAGTTCGGGCGTGTCGCGCACCCGCTCATACATGCTCGCCATGAACGACATGGAGCGCAGCACCTCGAAGGTCTTGTCGGTGCCCGAACAGTCAGGCGTCGTATCGTCGGCGCCGGCGAAGACGTGGCGGAACAGGCCGGTCTTCTCGGCGAAGACCTCGCGAATATGCCGCTCGGTCGGGGCAAAGCCGAAATCCGGGGTCAGCGCGACGCGCAGCGCCGAGAGATCGGCTGAACCCGGTATCGCGAAGTCTTCCGGCCGGCGCACGGTCCTGCCGTGGATGGTGGTGGAGAGCGGATCGGCGGCATCGTCGGAAGCCATGGTCGACAGCAACAGGCAGAGATCCGGCACGGTGCGGGCCATCGGGCCGGAGACGCTCAAGGGGTTCCAGCCGAGCAGCCGCCTTTCGCTCGGCACCACGCCGGGCGACGGCCTGAAGCCGACAATGCCGTTGAAGGCCGCCGGATTGCGCAACGAGCCGCCGGTATCCGAGCCGGTGGCGATCGGCACCATATTGGTCGCCAGCACCACGCCGGAGCCGCCTGACGAGCCGGCCGCCGAACGTGAGGGGTCGAAGGGATTGCCGGTCGCGCCATAGACGGCGTTGCGGGTATTGGCGCCGGCACCCCATTCCGGCGTGTTGGTCTTGCCGATGACGATCGCGCCGGCCTGGCGCACCGACCTGACGATCAGCTGGTCCTCGGTCGGCACATTGTCGCGGAACAGGACGCTGCCGAAGGTGGTGCGCAAGCCTGCGGTGTTTTCGAGATCCTTGACGCCGACGGGAAGCCCGTGAAGGGCGCCGAGCGCATCGCCTCTGACGGTCGCGGCATCGGCGGCCTTCGCCGTGGCGCGGGCGCGCTCGAAATCACGCGCCACCATGGCGTTGACGGCATGGTCGACCGCCTCGATCCGGCCGATGCAGCTTTCCAGCAGTTCGCTCGCCGAGAGCTGTTTCGCGCCGATCAGCGCACGGGCTTCCACCGCACTGAGGTCACAAGGTTCCATCTCGCCGTCCGCTCCTTCGATGCCGGGACGGGAGCCTAGATGTTTGATCCCGGGCTTTGATGGTGCAATCTCGATGCAGGAATCGAGGGACGCGCTATGGGCCAGGTTCTCCACGGGAGCGCCACGACGACTGAGGCGGTCCGTCGAGCGATACAACATAGTCAAGAGAGCCTGAGGGCTCTGTCTAAGCGCTACGGGATTAACCAGAAGACGGTCGCGAAGTGGAAGAAGCGGACCTCGGTGACCGATGTGCCGACCGGGCCGAAGAACCCGACTTCGACAGTGCTGACGATTGAGGAAGAGGCCGTGATCGTCGCCTTCCGGAAGCATACTTTGCTGCCGCTCGACGACTGCCTCTATGCGCTACAGCCGACGATCCCGACGCTGACGCGGTCATCCCTGCACCGCTGCCTGCAGCGTCACGGGATCAGCCGCCTGCCCGAGGTCGAAGGCGAGAAGCCGGCGAAGACGAAGTTCAAATCCTATCCGATCGGCTTCTTCCACATCGATATCGCCGAGGTGCAGACCGCTGAGGGCAAGCTGTACCTCTATGTCGCCATCGATCGCACGAGCAAATTCGCCGTCGTACAGATCGTCAGGAAGACGGGGCGGACCTCCGCGTCAGCCTTCCTCTCGGCCTTGATCGAGGCCGTCCCCTACAAGATCCATACCGTTCTCACCGACAACGGCATCCAGTTCACCTTCCCGCCACGGTATGCCGATGGTCCGACGGCGCGCTACGTGACGCACATGTTCGGCATGCGCTGCCAGGAGAACGGCATCGAGCACCGCCTCACCAAGGTGAAGCACCCTTGGACGAACGGCCAGGTCGAGCGCATGAACCGCACCATCAAAGAAGCCACCGTCAAGCGTTACCACTACGACAGCCACCGGCAGTTCGAAGCGCATCTCGCCGACTTCGTCAGCGCCTACAATTTCGGGCGGAGGCTGAAGACCCTCAAGGGCCTCACACCCTACGAATTCATCTGCAAACTCTGGACAACAGAGCCTCAACGATTCAGGCTCGATCCACTCCATCAAATGCCGGGACTAAACACCTAGAACGGGCCGTGACCGGTGACCACATCAGCCAATGCAAGGCGCGGCTGCCGCGGGTTTCATCGGTTTCGACAACGGCGAGCCAGACGCGGCCGGATGACGCGGACCCGGCATCAGTGCCTCGGCCGCAGCCTCACAGGACGCTCTCAATATCGGTCTTGGAAAAATCGTTGCCGACATAGAGCGACCGGCAGGCATGTTCCTTCGCCGTCTCGTAGGCGAAGCAGTCACCGAAGTTGAGGCCCGCCGGATGCACGCCCTTGCCCCAATGCTCGTAGGCTTCGGCGATCCGCCGCGCCGACGCCGGCGTCACGGTCACAACCTCAAGGCCGAGGCCATCGATCAGGCTCGTCATCTCCGCAGCGACGTTCCGCCGAGCCGAAACGACAAGGGCTTCCGCTACGGTCCCGGCCGAGATCAGGATGTCATTTTCGGTTTCGAGCGCGGCGATGCAGGCGTCGGCCTCCGGCTCGTCAAGGATGATCACCATGAGCGCTGACGTATCGACGGCGATCATTCGGGCAGGCCGTCATCACCATAAAGGAAATCCTGGCTCCGCGCCGCATTCGGCCTGGCACTCGCCTTCGCCGCGCCCGCCGCCCTCGCCGCTTCGAGCACCGCCCTGCGCGCCTTCGCGTCCAGCCTTATCCTGACAGGCACAAGGCGAACGGCCGCCTGACCGTGGCGGGTCAGAATGACCTCGTCGCCGGCCTCGGCGCGGCGCACCAGTTCGGTCAGTTGTCCTTTGGCCTCCGTGACCGACATCCGCATCGGACATGTCCTTCCGGACCATCATAAGGTCCACTTTCAAAAAAAAGGTCCTGATGATGGTCCATGTCAATGACGTGCCGGAGACGGGTAGCAAATCGATTGCAGCTGCGGGCCCTCAGCCGGCCTCGAACCCGCCTTCGGTCGGATGAGGGCGCGTGCCGCAGTCTGCCCTGCTGGGCTCTGGAGCCCGGCTAGTGGGCGCAGATGCGGAAGTCGCTGCCCTCCCAGCAGGCGCCGTCGCGGGCTGAGCGACGTGCCTCGCCCCAACGCGAGTTGATGCCGTCCAGCGTCAGGCCGCGCACCTCGGCGACACCAGGCGAAACGACCGAAACGGTGACCATCGAAATGCGCGGCAGCAGGTTGCCGTGCCGGCCGCGCGCCGAGAGGACGAAAGAGCCGTCGCGTCCATCAGCCTGGAAATCGCAGGTCCGATCGAGCACCACCTTGCCCTGCTGCTCGATCCGGCAGCTGACGTCGCGGGCCACGGCTGGCGCGGCGGCGGCAAGCGAGGCGAGCACGGCTGCGAGGGCGACAAGACCTGTGGAATGTTTCATGCGAAAGGCGTCCCTAAGCGATTGTGCGAGAGCCGCAGGCTACCATTCGGGACGGCCGGGGCAACCGAAGAGCCGCCCGGAAGTCGCCGGTCAGTTCACCGCGCTGGACCCAGCACCCCGATCGGCAGCGGCAAGGGCGGCGGCGACCGCTGCGCCGGTGTTGACGGCAACCACGACCGACATGCCCGGGCGCAACTGGTCGGCGAGGTCCTGATTGCCGTCGAGTTCGATCCGGACCGGAATGCGCTGCGCCACCTTGGTGAAATTGCCGGTGGCATTGTCCGGCTTCAGCACGCTGAATTCGGATCCGGTGGCCGGCGAGATGCGGATCACATGGCCATGCAGCGTGGCATGGTCGAGCGCATCGACGGTGAAGGTCGCGGGCAGGCCGACACGCAGGTTGGCGAGCTGAGCTTCCTTGAAATTGGCGATGACCCAGACGGTCGAGGGGGTCACCGAGGAGAGCTGGCTGCCGGCCGTGACATATTGGCCGACACGCACACCGACCTCGCCCAGCCGCCCGTCGACCGGCGCGGTGACGCGGGTATTGCCGAGATTGATCTCGGCCAGCGCGACCGCCGCCTCGGCACTCTTCACGCCGGCCGCGAGCGAGGGCTTGCCGGCATCGACCAAGGCGAGGTTCTGCTCGGCGAGCTCGACATTGGCGCGGCCTTGCGCGACGCCGGCTTCGGCCTGCATCAGCGCGACCCGCACCTGGTCGCCAATGGCGGCCGAGGAAATGCCCCGGCTGACCAGCGACCCCGTGCGCTCCTGGTCATGCTGGGCCTTTTGCAACGCGGCTTCGGCGCTCTGCAACTGCGCCTTGGCCAGGTCGAGGCTCGCCTGCCGGGCGAGCCGGTTCTGGTCGAAGCTCGCCAGCGCCGATTGCTGCTGCGCCAGCGCCGCCTCGGCCTGGGCCAGTTGCTGGCGATAGATCCGGTCGTCGATGCGGGCGATGAGGTCGCCCTTTCTGACCATCATATAGTCCTGCACGGCGACCTCGGTGACATAGCCGGGGATCTGCGGGCTGAGCACTGTCACCTGCCCCTTCACATAGGCGTTGTTGGTGCTCTGCACCGCCGACTGGAACGGCGGCAACTGCCAGGCGAACAGCACCATGAGGACGCCGGCGAGGCCGACGATCAAGGCAGGCAGAGCGGTCTTCAACCGCAGGGATTTGGCGATGGACATGTGAGGTTTCTCTAGTTCGTGGGCACCAGCGCCGTCCGCCGCGAGGCGCTGATGGCGTCGAGGATCAGGTGGAAGACGAGCGCGACGATGCCGGCGAGCGCCATCGCGAAAACCAGAAGGAAGAGGTCGTTATAGGCCAGCACATTGGCTTCCTGGGTCGCCAGCCGGCCGAGCGCCGCGACCCCTTGGGCGTCGCGCAGCGCGCCGTCCTGCAGCACCCTGGAATAGTTGGTGCCGTAGCTTTGGACGCGTTGGGCCACCACCGGATCGGTCAAGGTCAAGGCGCCGGACAGGATGTTGGAGTGGAATTTCTCGCGAATGGTGACGAAGGTGCCGAGCACGGCCGAGCCGAGCAGGCCGCCAATGGTCTGCGAGCCGAGGAACAGCGCGAGGAAGCTCAGGATATAGCTCGGGCCCCGCTGCAGGGCCTTGACCAGGCCGGCCACCATCGACGGCGCGAGGAAGATCGCGCCGGCAAAGGCCATCATCGCCTGGCTCAGATAGAATTGCTCGGGACGGGTGAGATTGGTCGCCTGCGCATCCATCCAGGCAGCGGCCGCGATCAGCACCAGTGCCGCCAGGTGCAACATCGGCACCCGCTTCGGCTGGACGACCAGGCTGGTGAAGGCATAACCGGCGACGGTCGCGATCACCACGACCCAGAACAGCGGAATCATCTGGTCGTTCTGCAGGCCGAGCGTGTTGAACAGCCCGACCGCACCCACCGCCTGTTCCGACAGGAGCACACGGAACAGCATCAGCGCGCCGGTAAAGGCCAGCATCTCACGCGAGGCGAGCCAGCGCAGATCAATGATCGGATTGGCACGATTGAGTTCGACGGCGGCCAGCAGGGCCATGGCGCCGATGCCGACGGCCAGCAGCACGCCAAGCCAGGGAGCTTCGAACCACCAATAGGCACGGCCGAGCGACAGCACCAGGATCAACGCGCCGGTGCCGATGGCAAGCAGGGGGAAGCTGACGAGATCGGCCCGGTCGAACACCTTCATGCGCGGCGGATGGGTCAGCGGCAGGACAAGGATGACGCAGAGGCTCATCAGCGCCAGGCCTGATTCCAGGAGGTAGAGGCCGTGCCATTCGCCGATCTCCAGCAGTTCCGGCGAGATGACCCGCGACAAGGGCACGGCCACCTGCGCGCCGAGCATGCCGAAACAGACGCCGATCGACAGGCGTTTGGCCTCGGGCGCCTTTTCCAGCATGTAGAAGAAGGCCAGCGTGCTGAGGGGAGCCGCGACGAAACCCATCACCGCACGCACGGCGACCGCCGAGCGTAGGTCGTTGCTGACGAGATGGGCGAAGGCCACCAGGACATAGACCAGCAGGCCGATCTCGGCGAAGCGCCTGAGCCCGAACTGGGTGCGCATCTTGTAGAGCAGCATCATGCCGGTGATGTTGGTCGCCATATAGCCGGCGACCAGCCAGTTGCTTTCGATCTGGGTCATGCCGAGCGCACCCTGGATGCCGGTCAGGTTGGCCGAAACCAGATTGAGGCCGAGCCCCTGGGTCAGGCCGAGCAAGAGCGAAGCCGCGGCATAGGCGGCAAAGACCAGTCGCGAGGCCGGCGGCGCAGCCGGCGGAACCGTGGCGGCGGATGCCGCCGCCGGTACGGCAACCGACGCCGCTTTCGCGCCGACGCGATCCTGCACTGCTGTGGTCATGACACGGGCTCGGGAACGGGCGCGGCGCCGGCGGAGGCAGCGGTCAGCGCGACCAGATTGCGCGACACCAGGCCGAGCACCCGGTCGGCGATAGCGAGGTCCTCGGGATCGATGTCGCGCAGCACGTCGTCGCGCATCTGCTCGATGATGTCGACGACCTTGTCGGCCACCGGCCGGCCCTTGTCGGTCAGTGCGATGTCCTTGGCGCGCCGGTCCAGCTCGGAAGGCTGGCGGGCGATATAGCCGATCTGCTCGAGGCTATCGAACAGCCGGACGGCGGTCGAATGCTCGACCTCCAGGAAGACGGTGAGTTCGGCCTGGCTCACCGGCCGGGTGGCGGCAGCCAGATTGAGCAGGATGCGCCCGCGCGCCAGCGTCAGGTCGAGCGCCTTCAGCCGCAGATCGAAGCAGGTGCGCATGCAGCGCGAGGCCAATGCGAGGTCCCGCATGAAATCCTTGTACGGGTCCATGCCGCTTCTCCCGAAATATATGCTTTTGCACAATATGTATTAGGCATATTGTAGCTAGCTACATATACTTCAAGACGCAGCCTGTCCAGCGCGTGGCGGGATGATCACGCGGATGTGTCGAGCAATGGGAGCGGTTGGCGGGAGGGCGACAGGCTGTGTCGGATAGAGGGCGCAAGGCCCGCGCCGTCGCCCAGCACATCGGAAGATCAACACGTCGTCTTGGCCGGACTTGTCTCGGCCATCCACGTCTTGACAGCGGGCCAAGTCGTGGATGCCCGGCACAAGGCCGCTGGCTCCGTCGACAGCGTGCGGCCGAGCAAACCTCAGCCGATCGGGAGTTCGCCGAAGAGGCGCAGATCGACCGCGCGCGGCTTGGCCGCATCCGCAGGGCTGGCGGCGACGAAGGAACTCTGCCCACCGGCCAGTTCCGCCGGCAGCAGCATGACCCGGACGAAGATATTGGTGCCGCCGCTGATATTGGTGCCGATGACGGTTTCATGGCCGGTCTCGAACCAGGCGCCGCCGGCGCCGACCCGGTCGAGCTGATCACCGACCTCGGCGCGCAGCAGGCCATGTTCGAGACGGCGGATGCCCGGGCCGCGATGGCGATGGGCGGGCGTCTGGGCGCCGGCCTGCGATTCGACACGGTCGGCCCGCAGGATATGCGGGCCGTCGTCGACAATGGCGATGCGTGAGAGCACCGGCGACAGGCCGGCCTCGAAACGCAGTGGCAGCGAGCTCGGCGCGATCTCGTAGAGCCAGGCATTGCCCGAGCTCGCGATCCCGCTGCCGGCCTCGGCAAAGACGCCGTCGCCGGTCTCGACCGATCGGGTCGTGCCGCCTGACGTGACCGAGGCCCCTCCTCGTTCGGCATAGACGAAAGCAAACGAGCGCTCGGACACGGCGCAGGTCGCGCCGGCGCCGAGGTCATAGACGGTCATGCGCCAATGCTGGCCACTCATCGCTCACTCCCGTTTTTGTGCCGCCGGTGTCAGCTCAGGCCTGTTTCGCCCGCATCATCACGGCGTTCAGGATCGGGCTGCCAGGCTCGAGGAATTCGTTGAGAATATCGAAATGACCCCAGCGCGGCAGGGCATGAACCTCGGGGTTCATGCCGCTGCGATGCAGGTGATGGGCATAACGATAGGTCTGGTCGATCCACTGCCAGGGCTCCAGCCCGCCGACCAACAGCGTGGCCGGGCATTTGGCGAAAACCGGCCGGCGCTCGACGTCGCGGCGGAGCGCGATCTCTTCCGTCAGGCGGACATCGGCATTGACGGTGGTGCGCATGACCGGACGGGGATCGTAGATGCCGCTGATCAGCACCGCGCCGACGATGAAGGAGGGATCGACACCCTGGGCCGCCCAGTCATGGGCCAGCACCTCGGCGGTCAGGTGGGCACCGGCCGAATGGCCGGAAATGCTGATGCGGCGGGGGTCGCCGCCGAAACCCGGCGCCTCGCGCCTGACCCAACCCACCGCGGCAACCGCCGAGCCGGCGACGCCGTCGAGGGTCGATGCCGGGCAGAGCTCGTAATTGGCGACCACGGTGGTGATGCCGGCGGCCACCAGTTGACGGGCGACGAAGACGAAATTCTGTTTGTCCTGGGCGCGCCAATATCCGCCATGGAAGAAGATATGGACCGGCGCCGGCCCCTTGCCGTCATCGGCCGCCGGATAGACGTCGACCCGATGCAAGGGATGCTCGCCATAGGCCAGGTCGGCCCGGCACGTCAGGGTGGCCCGCGCTTCGGCGCTCGCCGCCTGGCGGCTGGCCTGGGCATCCGCGTAATTCGGGAAGGCGGCCTGCGGATTGTACTGGAATTCATGCTCTGCGGCCGAGAGGGTCGACCAGAGCGGCTGATCCGAAGTCATGTTCCTGTCCGTCCAATGAATGCGTCTGATGGGATGCGCCCGGCCAACAGACCTTGGCAAGCGCGATGAGCGCGAAGCAGCGTGAGCTGGAACGCGGACCAGCCAGTCCGCTCGAGACCAATATGATCCAAAGGCAACCAATTGCCGATCATTCGGCCCACTCCGAGGCCCGGCCGCAGGGCTTTTGAACAATCAAAGCAAATGGTGTATCCATCACTTGCGGCGGTGGAACCAAATCAGACCAAGCATGCTCGAGACCTTGCGCAAATCCCCGGAAGAGCCCAGCACGCGGGTCAAGTCCGACTCCGACAGCCAGGCGATCTACCAAAGCCTCAGGGGCTCGATCGTCGAGGGCCGGCTGCGCTCCGGCACCCGCCTGCCGACCGAGCGGGCGCTGGCGAGCCGCTTCGGCGCGGCGCGCAACACGGTGCGCAAGACGATGAACCTGCTGGTCAGCGAAGGCCTGATCATCCGTCATGTCGGGCGCGGCACCTTCGTCGCGCGGGACGTGGCGAAAGCCGCCGAAACAGCCGTCGAGATACCCGAGTTCAGCCTGGGCGAACTGCTCGAGGCGCGCCTGATGTTCGAGCCGATGCTGGCCGAACTGGTCGCCGAACGGGCGAGCGACGCCGATCTCGCCGGCCTTTCCGCCTATCTCGAGGCGCTGCGCAATGCGACGACCTGGACCGAGTTCAAGGAGGCCAAATATGCCATGCACCTGGCCATCGTCCGGGCCTCGCGCAACAGCTTCCTGATCTCGATGTTCGAAGCCATCATCGCCTCGCGGCGCAAGTCCGGCTGGGGCCGGCCCGGCAGCCATGCCTTGCCGATCAGCGCAGTCAGGGAAGTCGCCGCGCGCGACAATGCCGCGATCGTCGAGGCGCTGCGCAGCCGCGACGCGGTCGCCGCCCGCGAGGCCATCCGCAGCTATCTCCTGCGCACCTTGATGTCGGTCAGCGACAGCTGAGCCCGGCCCGGACCAGCTCATCGCTGGTCCATTCGCCGCTGCAGACCGCGGCCGACCAGCATCAGCGCCAGCGCGGTGACCAGGATCGCCAGGCCCGGAAAGGCCGACATCCAGGGCGCCAGCAGGATGTAGTCCTTGCCCTGCTGCAGGATGGCGCCCCAGTCCGGTGTTGGCGGCTGCACGCCCAGGCCCAGAAAGCCGAGCGCCGACTGGATCTGCAGCACCAGCGGAAACAACACCATGCATTGCACCAGGATCAGCGGCAGCACATTGCGCGTGACGTGGCGAAACAAGATCCAGGGTTCCGACAGGCCAATGCTGCGCGCCGCCTCGACATAGGTCAGGCCGGCCTCCGCCATGGCGCCGGAGCGGGCGATGCGGAAGAACACCGGCACATAGACCACGGTCAGGGCAAAGACCAGGTTGACCGTCTTCGGCCCGAGAATGCCGGTCACCATGACGCCGAGAATGATCGGCGGGAAGCTCAGCACGACATCGATCAGGCGGCCGAGCAGCATGTCGAGGCGGCCGCCGACAAAACCGGACACGACGCCGAAACCGCCGCCGATCAAGGCCGCGGCGAACAGCGCGCTGGCGCAGATCGACAAGGTGATCCTGGCGCCATAGGCGACGCGGGCGAGAATATCGCGGCCGACATCGTCGGTGCCGAAGGGATGCAGCGCCGACGGCGCCTCCATCGCCTTGTCGACGCTGATGGCGGTCGGCGAATGGGCGGTGAACAGGCCGGGAAACATGACGACGAGCGCGACCAGCGCGAGCAGGATCAGGCCAAGGGCGAGATCCGGCTCGCGCCGCATGCGCCTGAGGGCGAGCGCCAGGCGACCAGGCTTCGCGGCGGAGATGGCGGTTCGGGACATGGCGGTTCGGGACATGGCAGCCTCGGTCATGACGGCACCTAGCTCAACCGGACGCGCGGATCGATGATCCGGTAGAGCAGGTCGACCGCCAGATTGACCAGCATGGCGATCACCACGACGACCAGCAGGCCGGCCTGCAAGACGGGATAGTCGCGGGTCTCGATCGAGGAGAGCAGCAGCCGGCCGAGCCCCGGCAAGGCGAACAGGCTTTCGATGATGACCGCGCCGCCGAGGATCTGGATCAGGATCAGGCCCATGAAGGTGATCAAGGGAATCGCGATATTGCGCAGCACATGCTTGAAGAAAACGATGCGGGTCGGCACGCCCTTGGCGATGGCGGTGCGGACATAGTCCTGGCCGAAGGCCGAGACGACGCTCTGGCGGACGAACTGGCTATAGGCAGCGGCCTGTAGCAGGGCCAGGCTGAGGATCGGCAAGGCCATGATCGACAGGTTTTCGGCAAGCGACTCGGCCGGCGACACATACATCAGTGGCGGCGACCAGTCGAAAGCGGCGGAGACGCCGACCAGCAGCATCAGGCCGATCCAGAACACCGGAGCGGCCAGCCCGAGCAGATTGAAGGTCTGGATCAGCCGATCGAGCCAGCGGCCTTCATAGATGCCGGCGACGACACCGAGCGGCACCCCGATCGAGGTCGCAACCACCAGCGTCACGAAGGCGAGCTGCAAGGTGACACCGAGCGCCGACCAGACCATGCCGAGAACCGGTTGGCCGCGGGTCCAGCTGGTGCCGAAATCGGCGGTGACGACACGCGCGAGCCAGCCCAGATATTGCTGCCAGACCGGCTGATCGAGGCCGAAGAATTCGCGCAGCGCCTTGGCCGCGACGGGATCGCTGGTCTGGCCGAGCATCTGGCCGACGACATCGCCCGGCACGCTGCGCACCAGAAGGAAGACGACGACAGACGCCAGGACTGCAGTGACGATCGAGGCAGCCAGCCTTTTTGCGAGATAAGCGCCCATCAGTCTCTTCGGTGGTTGAAACAGGCCTTGGGGAACAGGCCTGACGCGAAGCGGCGAACCGCTTCGCGTCAGGCTTCAAGATCAGGCGAGCCAGGCCCGGGCCAGGCCGTAATACCAGCCGGTCGGGTGCTGCACGTAATTGCGCACCTTGTCGTTGCGCACGACGACATGGTCGGCCGAGAACAGCATGATGGTGGGCACGCTGGTCGCCATTACCTGCTGGTAGCGGTGATAGATCTCCCGCCGCTTGGCCGGATCGTTTTCGACGCGGCCCTCGTCGAGCAGGCGGCTCGCCTCGTCGTTCTTCCAGTTGCGGAAATCCGCGCCTTCGGGCGCCTTGTGGAAGTGCCGGTAGAACAGCAGATTCGGGTCCGGAACGGTCGCCCAGTCGTTGAAGGTGAAGCCCATCTGCTTCGACTGGAAATTCTTGACCCAGACACCGAGCTCGACGCGCTGGATGGTCAGGCGGATGCCGACCTTGCCGAGCTGTTCGCGCAGCGTCACGGCGGCCGCGTCCATCCAGTCGTAACCGATGATCGAGGTCAGCGTCAGGTCGAAACCATTGGCGTGGCCGGCCTCGGCCAGGAGCTTCCTGGCCGCCTCGATGTCGAGCTTCTGGTTCGGCAACTTGTCGAGCGGCACGCCCCAGCTGTCCTGCATGCCGGCGACCATGGTGCCGATCACCTTGCCGAGCCCGCCGATGGATGCGCGCATGATCTCGTCCTTGTCGACGGCAAGCGCGATGGCGCGGCGCACCCGCTCGTCGTCGAGCGGCTTCAGCTCGGCGCCGAGGTCGATGGCCTTCTGGTTGAACGAGGGACTGCGCTCGACCACCAGGCCGGCGACACCCTCGACCTGACGAACGTCCTGCGGGCGGGTCAAGGTGGCGATATCGACACGCTTGTTGCGCAGGCCGACCAGGAGGCTCGCGCCATTCGGCACGAAGACGAAATTGATCCGGTCGAGATAGGGTACGCCCGGCTCCCAATAGTCGGGATTGCGCACCAGGGTGGCGTTGCTGTTCGGCTTGAACTCGGCGAGCTTGAACGGGCCGGTGCCGACGCTTGCCTGGTTGAGTTTGGTCTTGGCATCCGCGGCATCGAAATAGCCTGCCGGCACCACGCCGCCATATTTGTTGCCGAGCGTCATCGGCAAGGCCGCGTTGGGGGCGGATATGGTGATCTTGACGGTGGCGTCGTCGACCGCCTCGACCGACTGGACCATGCCGAAATCGCCGGCGCCCGGCGAACCGTTCTTCGGGTCGCGGATGTAGTTGTAGCTATAGGCGACGTCCTTGGCGGTCATCGCCTGGCCGGTATGGAACTTCACGCCCTTGCGCAGACGCACCGTGTAGACGAGCCGGTCGGCCGAGAGGTCGAAACCTTCGGCGAGCAGCGGCATGGCCTGTCCGTCCGGGCTTTCATAGAACAGCCCCTGATAGATCAGCACGGTCAGGCGGATGCGGGCATCGGCGGCCTGGTGAAACGGATCGAGGCCAGGCGGTTCGACCAGCAGGCCCATGTTGAGCGTGCCGCCGGTCTTCGCGCCGGTCGGTTTCGGGCCATAAAGATCGGTCGCGCCAGCCGGACCGACGAGGGCTGCAGCGGCGGCCGTGCCGCCCAGCGCCAGGACCGCACGCCGGTCCATCAGGCCAAGACAATCGGAAAGGGACATGGTTTTTCGCCTCCAGATGGGCCGTGGTGTTGGATCTGTGTGATCCCTGAGCGGCCCGCCCGGGATCGTCGTGACGTGAATGGCCTATTCGCGGAAGGCCACGACCAGTTCGATCTCGACCGCGGCATTGCGCGGCAGCTCGGCGACGCCAACCGCCGAGCGGGCATGGCGCCCGGCCTCGCCGAAGATCTCACCGAGCAGGTCGGAGGCCGCGTCGAGCACTTTCGGCTGGTCGTTGAAGCCGGGCGCCGAGGCGACAAAACCGGTCACCTTGAGCACCCGCTCGATGCGGTCGAGCGAGCCGAGCGCCTGTTTCAGGCAGGCCAGCCCCTGCAGGATGCAGATGCGCGCCTCGCCGCGCGCCTGATCGAGCGAGACCGCCGCGCCCGCCTTGCCGTGCAGCCGCACTTCGCCGTCGACCTTGGGCATCTGGCCGGCGACATAAGCGACGCCGCGATGCAGCGTCACCGGCACATAGTTGAACGAGGGCGCCGCGGCTTCGGGCAAGGTGATGCCGAGTTCGGCGAGGCGTTGGTCAATCATGGATGTGCTCGGCTTCCGGGGACAGGAGGGCGCGGACGAGGCCGTCGAGATCATGGCGGGCGACAAAACCGGTCGCGGCGGCGAGCCGGCCACCGTCGATCAGGGGAAACAGCAAGGCGGGCTCGATGCGGTCGAGGCTGATCCGGGCGCCCGGCGCCTGCCGTTGCACCGCGGCGATCAGATCGGGCAGGCTCGCCTCGAAACCTTTGAGATTATAGACCGGCTCGAGCGGCCCCGCATGGGCCAGCACGGCCAGAACCGCGTCGGCGACATCGGCGACATGCATCAGGTCGACCGGCCGGTCGTGAAAGGTGATGCGCGCCGCCTGACCGCCGCGGGCGGCGGCGAAGACGTCGGCAATGGCGCTCGCCGCGCCCTGGTACCAGAGGCCGGGACCCAGGATCAGCGGCAGCCTGAGCCCGACGATGTCGAGGCCGTGGCGGCGGGCATGAAAGACCGAGAGCGCCTCGGCCATCGCTTTGGTCAACCCATAGGTGGTGGTTGGCGCCGAACGGTCGTCCTCGTCGACAGGGCCGTCGGCATAGTCGGAGGCCGGCCCATAAACCACGGTCGAACTGGTCCAGACGAGGCGGCGGATGCCGGCCGCGCGCGCGGCGTCGATCAGCTTGCCGTGGCCTGCCACGTTGACCGCGAAGGCGGCGTCGGCCTCCGCTTCGCCGGAGCGCATCAGACCGAGCTTGCCGACCCCATGAGCGACGCAGGAGGCCACCAGGGACGGACGGGCCTCGGCGAAGGCCGCCGCGAGCCCGGCGCGGTCCTCGATCGAGCCCTGGATCTCGTCATAGCGGCCGGCGAGATCGGCGAGCCGGTCCTCCGCCATGGCCGGCCCGAACAGCACCGGGCGAAAGCCGGCGCCGGCCAGCGCGCGAACGACATGGGACCCGACGAAGCCGCGGCCGCCGGCGACCAGCACGGTCGGGGCCGTGTCCCGGCCCGTCCTGTCAGAGCGCGAGATCGTCACGGATACAGGCTTTCCAATGATCGGGAGAGATTTCGCGCAAGGCCGGCACGACCTTGGCGCAGTCGGCCAGGGCGAAGGGGCAGCGGGTGCGGAAGACGCAGCCGGACGGCGGCGCGCTCGGGCTCGGGATTTCGCCCGACAGCATGATCCGCTTGGCGGCGCGCGCCGCGCCCGGCGCCGCATGCATGAGCGCCGCGGTATAGGGATGGGCCGGCCGCGCGAACAGTTCGGTGCTCGGCGCGAGCTCCATGACGCGGCCGAGATAGAGCACCATGACCCGATCGGAAATGACCTCGACCACCGACAGGTCGTGGCTGATGAACATCAGCGTCAGCGACAGGTCGCGCTGCAGGTCCTGCAGCAGGTTGAGCACCTCCGCCTGGATCGACACGTCGAGTGCCGAGACCGGCTCGTCGGCGACGATGAAGCTCGGATTGGAGGCCAAGGCGCGAGCAATCGCCACGCGCTGGCGCTGGCCGCCGGAAAAGGCGCGCGGGTAGCGGCCGAGATGCTCGCGGGTCAGGCCAACCCGCTCGAGCAGCTTGCCGGCTTCGGCAAGTGCTTCCGCCTTGCCGAGGCCGCGATGCAGCCGGATCGGCTCGACCAGCGCATCGCCGACGGTCATGCGCTGGTTCAGGCTGGCGAAGGGATCCTGGAAGACCATCTGCATGTGCCGGCGGAAGCGCCTGAGCTCCCGTGGCGCCAAGGCCCCGATATCCTGGCCGGCATAGGTTACCGTGCCGGCGGCCGGTTCGAGCAGGCGCAGAACCAGGCGGCCAATGGTCGATTTGCCGGATCCGGATTCACCGACGACACCCAGCACCTTGCCCTTGTCGAGCGTGAAGGACACGTCCTGGACGGCGCGCACCGCCGGGCTCGCGCCGAAATGTTTGGTCAGCCCCTCGACCGCCAGCAAGGGCTGGTCCGGGTTCGGCTCGGTGGCCTGGGCAATAGCGGCGCTGGTCATGACGCGAGCTCGCGCCAGCGGAAGCAGCGTGCGACATGGTCGGCGCCGACCGTCTCGAGCACCGGCAAGGTCGCGGCGCATTCCGCCACCGCCAGGCTGCAGCGCGGATGGAAGCGGCAGCCGGCGGGCGGATCGAGCGGGTTCGGCAAGACACCGGGGATCGGCACCAGCCGCGCGCCGTGGCCGGCACCATGCGGCGTGCAGGCGAGCAGCGCCTTGGTATAGGGGTGGCGCGGATGGGCCAGCACGGCGCTCGCCGGCCCCTGCTCGACAATCTGGCTGGCATACATGACGGCGACCTGGTCGGCGATTTCTTCGACCAGTTTCAGGTCGTGGGTGACGAAGATCAGCGCCATGCCGCGCTCGCGCTGCAGGCGCTTCAACAGCATGATGATCTGCGCCTGGATGGTGACGTCGAGCGCCGTGGTCGGCTCGTCGGCGATCAGCAGGACCGGGTCGCAGGCGAGTGCGATGGCGATCATCACGCGCTGGCGCATGCCGCCCGAGAGCTGATGGGGAAAGGCGTCGACGCGCCGGTCCGGGTCGGTGATGCCGACGTCGCGCAACAGGTCGACCGCCATTTGCCGCGCCTTGCGCCGGTCGACCCGCTTGTGGATGCGGATCGGCTCGGCGATCTGGTCGCCGATCGGAAACACCGGATTGAGGCTCGACATCGGATCCTGGAAGATCATCGCGATGTCGCGGCCACGGATGCGCGCCATCTCGGCATCCGACACGCCGATGAGGTCGACCGGTTCGCCGTCGCGCGCCTGGAACCGGATGCTGCCGCCCTCGACCCGGCCGCGTGCACCTCCAGAAGATTGGCGGCCGAGCAGCCGCATGACGGTGAGGCCGGTGACCGATTTGCCCGAACCGGATTCGCCGACGATCGCCAATGTCTCGCCATGGGCGACCGACAGGGTCACGCCATTGACGGCTTTGACGATGCCGGCATCGGTATGGAACCAGGTCTTGAGATCGTCGATCTCGAGAACCGGCCGGCGACCGGCAGCGGCCTTGGGGCTGACGTCAGCGGAGAGCATGGCGCTCCACCGCATCCCAGTCGACCTCGATGCCGAGGCCCGGCGCGTCGGGCACCACGATGACGCCGTCGACGGGCTTCAGCGGGTTCTTCAGGATCGAGTCGCGCAAGGGGTTGGTGCCGAGATCATATTCGACCAGCGTCGGCCGCGGCACATTGTTGGTGTGCGGATAGACCGGCAGGGAGGCGACGAAATGGACGGCGGCGGCAAGCCCGACGCCGCTGCCCCAGACATGCGGCGACAGGCGCAGGTGATCCATCATGGCGAGCTGGGCGATCTGTTTGCCCTGCCAGAAGCCGCCGCAGAGCGACAGGTCCGGCTGGATCACGTCGACAGCGCGCCGGTCGATCAGCCGCTTGAAATCGAAGGCGGTGTAGAGCGCCTCGCCGGTGGCGATCGGCACCTGGCTCCAGCGCTGCAGGATCTCGTAACCGGAGACGTCCTGCGGGCTGAGCGGCTCCTCGACCCAGCCGATCTTGTAAGGCGCGAGCCGGGTGATGCTCTCGCGCGCCAGGTCCAGCGTATAGTTGGAATTGATGTCGACCATGATGTCGACATCCGGGCCCAGCATGCGCCGGGCGGTCGCCACGCGCTCTTCGTCGGAGGCCGGAGAGACGCCGATCTTGATCTTCACCGCGCGATGGCCGCCCTTGGCCATGGCCTCGATCTGCGGCTCGAAATCGCGGGCGCTGTTCTCGGTGAGGTAGCCGCCCGAGGCGTAGATATGAACCTTGTCGGCCTGCTTTCCGCCGATCAGGCGGTGGACCGGCTGTCCCAGCATCTTGCCGGCGGCATCCTTGGCCGCCATGTCGATGCCGGAAATGCACCAGGTCAGCGGACCCTGGACGCCAAAATGATAGTGGCGGGCGAGCATCAGCGAATAGGCGTGCTCGATGTCGAGCACATGGGTCCCGACAAGATAGCCCTTGAGCAGCGGCAGATAGGCGAGATTGACCTGCGGCATGCCCCAGGCCTCGCCAATGCCCTCGGTGCCGTCGGCGAGTTTCAGCCGGACCAATGTGGTGGCGCGCGCGGTCGCCAGCGACTTGGACATGCCATAGGCGCCGCCGCCAGGAAGCTGCGCCTGCAGCGGGACGAAAGAAATATCCTGGATCACCATGCGCGCCTCCACCGGCGTGCCGCCCATGTGGCGGCCAATGCCGGATCAATTGAGGCCAATAGTGAGCCAATTCAAAAACGAGCACAAGACCGTCAGGGCTATTTCCACCTATGCGCGGCGCCGCACGCAGGAGAAACCGTCCAGCTGAACCACGGTGGCGGATCAGGCCCAGGTGCCGGTGCGCTCGGTGGTCGGCGCGAAACTGTTGAACGACCAGCGCAGCGGCAAGGCCATGGGCCGGAACCAGCCGGCGGTGACGTGGAAGTGCCAGAGCCGTTCGGCACCGGCGATCCGGCCGATATCGTCGCCGGCCCAGACGATCTCGGTCCGGCCCTGCAATTGCAGCAGGTCGCCGCGGTCGAAATCGACGAAGAGCAAGGCGGCGCGCGGCTCGACCAACAGATTGCCCAGCGTGTTGAAATAGCGATTGCCGCTGAAATCGGGAATGGTCAGCCGGTCCGCGTCGATGTGGACGAAGCCCGGCCGGCCGCCGCGATGGGAGATATCGACGCCGCCGGCGGCATCGATACCGGGCCCGGAACTGCTCGCCACGAACAGGGTGTCGGCGCCCGCGATCATGGCGCGCGCCGCAGCCCCGAGTGTTGCCAGCCGTTCGACAGGCCCAGGTGCCGCGACGGCCTGCCTGAGATCGCGCGTCTGGATATATTGCGGGCAATTGCCGAAGCTCTGCCGGATGTCGACGGTCATGCCGGCCGCGTCGCTTGCCGTGATGACGCCGTTCGCCCGGTTGCGCCGGCGGGTTTCGAGATCGAGCCCGAGCAGGCCGGCGGCGGCGCCCGCGCCGATCAGGCCGGCCGCCGGATCTTGCGCATCCGGCACGGCAGCGATGTGCAAGGTTCGCGGATCCGGGCTTGCGACGAAACCGGGCGCGCCGGTCAGCATGGTGGCCATGGGCCAGCCCGCGGCGTTGAGCACGCCGAGGAACAGGTAGGGCAAGTGGCCGAAGAAGATGCGGTGCTGGTCCGGCATGAAGTCCCGAATACCGGCGCCGCGCGAGCCGACGCCGGCAAGCTCCTGGGCCTTCACTTCACCGGCATGAAAAGGCGAGATGTCCATGACATGCCTCACGCGACCTGGGGTAAAGGCGAACGCGGCATGGCCTTGAAATGCGGCAAGGCCTCGACGCGGGCAAGCCAGGCCCGCACCGCCGGATAGGGATCGAGTGGGATGCCGCCTTCGGGCGCATGGGCCACGTAGGAATAACAGGCGAGATCGGCGATGGTTGGATGATCGGCGGCAAGATAGGATCGGCCGGCCAGATGCCCGTCCATGAAAGCCAGCAGCCGCGCGGCGATCTCGGCCGCCCGGACCGGGTCGCCGGGCATGCCCCAGAGCAGCGCCATCCGGGCGGTCGCGGGGCCATACATCACTTCGCCTGCGGCGATCGACAGCCAGCGCTGCACCTGCGCGGCGGCAACCGGTTGTTTCGGCAGCCAGGCACTGTCAGGGGCATAGCGACCGGCCAGATAGACCATGATGGCGTTGCTGTCGGCGAGCGTCAGATCGCCATCCTGCAGCACCGGGATCTGGCCGAGCGGGTTGAGCGCGCGGAATTCCGCGGAGCGGCGCACATCGGCGGATGCCGTGACATAGCGATAGGGCAGACCGAAGGTCAGCAGGAGCAGCTCGACGCGGTGGGCGTGGCCGGACAGCGGCGTGCCATAAAGCGTGATGGTCGGTTCGGACATCGGGGCGGCTCCTCCAGGGGCTAACGAGGACCGCAGAATGACTGTTGCGTCTTTCGAATAGAATTCTAAAAAATGGAAAGTCAAAATTTCAGTTTTCGGAATGATCGATGGACCGTCTCGACGAGCTGACCGTCTTCGTCACCATTATCGACACCGGCAGCCTGATCGCGGCGGCGCGCCGGCTCAGGCGCTCGGCACCGGCGGTCACCAGGGCCCTGAACGGGCTGGAGGAACGCGCCGGCGTCCGGCTGGTCGAACGGACCACCCGGCGCCTGACGCCGACCGATGCCGGCCGCAACCTCGCCGACCATGCGCGGCGGCTGATCGGCGATTACGAGACGGCGATCGGCGGCGTCGCGGCCACCGAGGCGCGCGGCCTGCTCAGGGTCACCGCGCCGCGGGTGTTCGGCCGGCGGCATGTCGCGCCTGTCATCACCGACTTTCTCGACCAGCATCCGCTGGTCCAGGCCGAGCTCCTGCTGAACGACCGCAATGTCGACCTGATCGAAGAAGACGTGCATGTCGCGGTCAGGATCGGCCAGCTCGCCGATTCCAGCCTGGTGGTGCGGCGCGTCGGCGAGGTCCGGCGCACCCTGGTGGCCAGTCCCGACTATCTGGCACGGCGCGGCATGCCGCGACAGCCGGCCGATCTCAGCCGGCACGAAACGATCACCGGGCTGATCATGGCGCAGGAATGGCGTTTCGGAGCGACCAATCGGGGCCCGGTGGCGCGGCTGTCGCCCCGGTTTTCCGGCAATGACGTCGACGCCAACCTGATGGCGATCCGCACCGGGCGCGGCATTGGCCGGGTGCTGTCCTATCAGGTCGCCGAGGAGATCGCGGAGGGGTCGCTGATCCGCTTGCTGCCGGAGTTCGAGCCGCCGGCTCTGCCGGTCCACCTGGTGGTGCCGAGCAGCCGCAACATGGCGCCCAAGGTCCGCGCCTTCCTCGATCACGCCGCCGCGGCGCTGGAGCGGTTGAGCGTGATCCGGCCGGAGCGATCCACCGGCGGCGGCAAAAGTTGACGGTCGCCCGGCGCCATCAGGCCGCCTGATCGGGCGCGACGATGACAGGCGCATCCTCGGCCCAGCTCAGCGATACCGCGAGGCCGTTCGCCAGGGGAAAACCGATGCGCCAGGTCTGCTCCTCGACACGCAACGCACCGAGAGGCGTGGCGACGACGAGCTGGGTGCTGTTGCCGTGATAGGTGTAGTCGGCGATCGTCCCGCGGATGCGGTTCGGGCCCTCCGCATCGCCGAGGCCAACGGTGAGCTTTTCAGGTCTGAGGCTCACCGCGATTTTTGTGCCGGCGGCCTGGCCGGCCGGGTTGCTGGAAATGAGGGTGGTGCCGGCGGCGGCCAGGGCGATGCGACCATCACCCTCGCCACCCTTGATTTCGGCCTCGACGATATTGCTACGACCGACGAAGTTTGCGACGAACACGGTCCGCGGCCGCTCATAGACGTCGAGCGGCGTGCCGACCTGGACGATCCTGCCGTGATTGACCACGGCGATCAGGGTCGACATGGACAGAGCCTCGTCCTGGTCGTGAGTGACGTTGATGAAGGTTGCCCCGAGCCGGCGATGCAGGCTCTTCAGCTCCTCCTGCAACTGGCCGCGCAACTGCTTGTCGAGTGCGCTCAAGGGTTCGTCGAGCAGGATCAGCGGCGGCGAGAACACCAGGGCGCGGGCGAGCGCCACCCGCTGCTGCTGGCCGCCGGAAAGCTGCGCCGGCCTGCGCGCCGCATGCTGGCCGAGCTGGACGGTGTCGAGCGCGGCGGCGACCAGCCGGTCGATCTCGGCACGCGGCAGCCGGCGCACCTCCAGGGGAAAGGCGATGTTCTCGGCGACCGTCATGTGCGGGAACAAGGCATAACCCTGGAACACCACGCCCAGGTCGCGCTTTTCCGGCGGCAGGCCGCCGATCTCGCGTCCCTCCAGCCGGATCGAACCGGCGCTCGGCGTGACGAAGCCGGCAATGGCCATCAGCAGGGTCGTCTTGCCCGACCCGGAGGGCCCGAGCAAGGTGAGGAATTCGCCACGTGGAATGGCCAGCGACATGTCGTCGATGGCTGCGATGTCGCCATAGCGCTTCGACAGGCGATCGACGGCGAGGAAGGCTTGGCTCTGGTCGGTCACGATGGTTCTTTCGGACATGGATCCCAGCCTGGCGCCTCAGACCTTGCGGAGGGTCAGGCGGATGGCGACGGCGACGAGGGTGGCGAGGATCATCACGGCGGAGACGGCGGCGACCGCCGGATCGACACGTTCGGTCAGGCTGTTCCAGATGACGATCGGCAAGGTGACGACCTTGCGGCTGGTCAGGAACAGCACCGCGACCACTTCGTCCCATGAGGTGACGAAGGAAAAGGCCGCGCCGGACAGGATGCCGGGGGCGATGTTCGGCACGACGATGCGCCGCAGCACGGTGACAGGCGACGCGCCGAGGCTGCGAGCCGCCTGTTCCAGGCGCCGGTCGAAGCCGCTGAGCGATGTCGAGACGGTGATCAGCACAAGCGGAATGCAGATGACCGTATGGGCGACCACCACGCCCATCAGCGTGTCGAGCCAGTTGAGGTCGATCCAGGTCCGGTAAAAGGCCAATGCATGGACGATCGGCGGCACGATCAGCGGCGCCAGGATCATCACGCGCAGATAGCGGGTCAGCCGGGAGTTCAGCCGCCACAAGCCGATGGCGCAGAGCGTGCCGAGCAGGGTCGCCAGCACCGTGGTGAGGGTGGCGATCGCCAGGCTGGTCAGGATGCTCTGCGACCAGCGCAGATCGGTGACGAGCTTCGCATAGTGCTGGAACGAGATGCCGTTGGTCGGCATGGACAGATAGCGCTCCGGTGTCAGCGAGACCGGAAACACCACGGCGAGCGGCGCCAGCAGAAAGATCAGGCCGAGCCAACCGAAGCCGAGGACGACGAGCCGGCTCAGCCGTGGACGGGCGGCGGCCTCCATCACTCGTCCCCCTTGCCGACCAGGCTGTCCCAGTCGGCGAAGCGGCCGACCGCGAAGATCACCGCGAAGACAGTGAGCAGAAGCACCGAGGCGAGCATGGTGGCGGTGCCCCATTCCAGCGTCTCATGCACCTGCACGCTGATATATTCGGCGACCATCATCACCCGGCCGCCGCCAAGAATGGCGGGCGTCACATAGAAGCCGAGCGAGAACACGAAGGTGAGGATGAAGGACGAGAACAGGCCCGGCACGGTGAGCGGAAAGAACACCCGGCGAAACACGGTCAGGCCGTTGGCGCCGAGACTGCGGGCGGCGTTCAGCACGCGCGGATCGATGGTCCGCATGCCTGCATAGAGCGGCAGGATGCCGAAAGGCAGCATGTAGTGGACCATGCCGATGATGACGCCGGTCTCGTTGCGTACCAGGCTGAGCGGCGCGCCGATCAGACCGAGCGAGACCAGGGCATTGTTCAGGACGCCGTTGCCGCGCAGCACCGAGACCCAGGCGAAGGCGCGGATCAGCACCGACAGCCAGAGCGGCAGCAGCACCAGCACGAACATGATCGCGCGCATCCGTGGCGCGGCGAGCGTCAGCGCCGCCGCCATGACATAGGACACGACGAGGGTAATGGCGGTGGTGATGACGCAGATGCGCAGGGTCGTCCAGATCACCCGGCCAAGGACATCGGAGGTGAACAGCTGGCTGTAATTGGCCAACGCTCCCGGTTCCTCGGTGAAGCTCAGTCCAAGGATGCGCAGGAGCGGGAGGAGATAGAGCAGGACGATCATGAGCACGGCCGGAGCGATCATGACGAGCGCCAGGCGCGTGCGGTGGTCGAGGCTGCCAGTCATGCCCGATAGGCCGTCTTGCCGCCGACGATGGTGCGGCTGACCTTGATATGCGGGATGCGCTCGACGTCGACGCCGAAAATGTCCTCGTCGAGAATGACGAGATCACCGAGCTTGCCGACTTCGATGCTGCCTTTCAGGGCTTCTTCGCGGCCGGCATAGGCGCCGTCGAGCGTATAGGCCTTCACCGCGTCCCAGACGCTGATCGCCTCCGCGGCCCCGAGGCTTTGCCCGGTATCGGTCTTGCGTGCGACCAGGGCGTAGATGCCGCGCAAGGGATTGGGGTGGCAGATCGGCGCGTCGGAATGGGCCGGCGCTACCACGCCCAGCTCCTTCCAGGACCGGTGCGGCCACATGTCCTGCATCGCAGCCTCGCCGCGCACCCGGATATAGCCGTCGCCGAGATCGTAGAGGAAGGCGGCGGCCGATGACGGGATGACGTTCAACCGGCGCATGCGCTCGCGGATCGCGGGCGTGGCGTAACAGGTGTGCTCGACCCGCATGCGGCTGTCGGAGTTGGGATAGGCATGAAGCGCCGCCTCGAAGGCGTCGAGCACATAGTCGATGCCACGGTCGCCGATGCCGTCGGCGAAAACCGCAAGGCCGGCCGCCGTCGCATCCATCACGCGTTTGGCGAAGTCCTCGCTCGAATAGAGCAGCATGCCGGTATTGTGCTCGGGCTCGCCCAGCACCTTGGCGCCGACATAGGGCTCGTAATAGGCCGCGGTCCGCCCGGTGGTCGAGCAATCAGGGCACCATTCGACGCCAATGATGCGCACCCATTCGTCGCCGAGGCCGGACCGGATACCAGCGCGAATATAGGATTCGACCAGGCCGTTTTCCTTGCCGCTGACCATGATGCCGACCCTCAACGGCAACTCGCCGGCCGCCCGCATGTCCTGGTAGGCGCGGATGCCGTTCGACTGGGTCAGCGAATTGTGGATCGAGGTGATGCCATAGCTCAGGAACTCGGCGAAGACCTGCTTCAGACCCTTGGTGAAGTCGCCGACGGTGTAATCCTTGCTGATCTCGTCGACCACCACATAGGCGGCGTTCTCGCGCAGCAAGCCGGTCGGCCGGCCGGTCGCCGGATCGCGATCGATCCGGCCGAAGGGCGGATCCTCCACGGCCTCGGCAAGACCTGAGCGGACCAATGCGGCGTTGTTGACGACACCATTGTGATGGTCGGTGCGGTAGATGAAGACCGGGCGCCCGTTGCCGACCCGATCGAGCTCGTCGATGGTCGGGAAGCCGCCGAGCTTGTTGTCGTCATAACGAAAACCAACGAACCAGGCGTCCGGCGGCAGGTCGGGTGTCGCTGCCGCGATCTTCGCCAGCACGTCGTCCTTGGATCCGACCCTGGGCCAGGAAAAATCGGCCCAACGATGCACGCGCGCGCCATAGACGTCGGCATGGCAGTGGCTCTCGATGAAGCCCGGCAGCACGGTGCGTCCGCCGGCATCGATGATCTCGGTATCGGGGCCGGCGAAGGCCGCCACCTCGGCGGCACTGCCGACGGCAACAATACGGCCGCCGGAGATCGCCACCGCCTCGCAGAACGGCATGGCGGCATCGATCGTCGCGACCTTGGCGCGGGTGACGATGGTATCGGCGGGCCGGGTCATCAGCATGGCTTCATGAAAGCAGGACATGAACCGCCGGCCCGACCGGACCGGCGGCGGTTCGATTAAGCGGCGCTCAGGACGCCATGAGGTCGAGGAAGCGCTTGGTGACGGGGATGATGTTGGCGCCGTACCAATCGGCGTTCTGCAACACCATCAGCTTGCGGTTGTCAGGATGTCCCGGGTTCTTCTTGCCCAGGGCCTCGCCATAGGTGCCGTCGGCGGCCGGGTTGGCCGGGCCGTTGCCGAGCAGTTCCAAGA
The DNA here is from genome assembly GCF_005144885.1 of Phreatobacter stygius. Classification (NCBI taxonomy): domain Bacteria; kingdom Pseudomonadati; phylum Pseudomonadota; class Alphaproteobacteria; order Hyphomicrobiales; family Phreatobacteraceae; genus Phreatobacter; species Phreatobacter stygius. Next base: position 4,301,352 of record NZ_CP039690.1, on the reverse strand, counting down.
GCTTCACCTGCGCCTGCGGGTCCTGCATCGCGGCGAGGAACTGCATGGCGACCTTGCCCGCCGGATTGTTCTTCGGCACCGACATGACGCCCGGCTGCAGCATACCCTGGTTGAAGGTGTAGCGGAACCGGCCGCCCGATTCCTCCTGCAGCAGGTTGGCGCGGGTATGCCAGAGCTGGCCCATGGTGACCTCACCATCGCGGAACAGCTGCTGGCTGCTGGCACCGGTATCCCACAGCACCAGGTGATCCTTGATCGCGGCGATCTTCTTCAGAGCCCGGTCGACGTCGAGCGGATAGAGCTTGTCGAGCGGCACGCCGTCGGCGAGCAGCGCCGCTTCCAATGCGCCGGCCATGTATTTGTAGAGCACGCGCTTGCCGGGGAATGTCCTGACGTCCCAGAAGTCGGCCCAACTCTGCGGCGTCTTGCCGCCGAAGGCCCTGGAGTCGAAGGTCAGGACCGAACCATAGACGAAGACGGTGGCGCCCCAGCGGTAGTCCATGCCAGGCAGCGCCTTTGCCCGGTCGACCACGGCATAATCGATCTCGTCGACCACGCCGGCAGCACCGAGCGAAGCCTGGGTACCGACGCCGCCGTCGATGATGTCCCAGGTGACGTTGCGCGCCTGGACCATGGCGCGAACCCGGCCGGGCGACGGCCCGGTGCCGTCCATCACCACCTTGACGCCGGTCCTGGCAGTGAACGGTTCGCCCCAGACCTTCTGATAGGCCGCCTCGGCGTCACCACCCCACATGGCGAAGACGATCTCTTTCGCCGCAGTCTGCGCCTTGGCCGGGTCGATGCCGGCGCCGATGCCGGCGGCGGTGAACAAGGCGCCCAGTTGCAGCAACTGACGCCGGTCGATGGCGCCGGCCCTCGCCCGCTCCACCGCCACCTGCAACGCGTCGCCGAGATAGTCGATCCTGCCCGTCATCATTCCCTCCTGCCGAATGATCTTCGCCGGCGTCCGAATGCCCAGCGTGACCGCTCTATTTCTATCTGACATGTCAGTTTGCAATTGATTGCCGAAGCCGAAAGCCTTGTCAATCACAGGTATTTCGGCATTCCTGCCAGTGTCAGCGATGATGCGGTAATCACTGCACTTTTCAATCCGCCAATTGACATGTTAGTCATGCGAGGCGATGAGACGGTCGATGAGGCGCGGACCACCGCTGGCGCGCCGCGTCTTCGGGGAGATCCATGGCGAGCCTGACCACTGCCCCTCCGCGCCGGCGCGGGACCATGGCGAACCCCAAGACCATGGCGAACCCCAAGACCATGACGAACCCCAAGACCGTGACGAACCCAAAGACCATGGCGGCCGAGGCCTATGCCCGGCTCGAGGAGATGATCATCCTCGGCAAGCTGGTGCCGGCGACGCGCTTGTCCGAGCAGATGCTGGCGCAGGCGCTGGGGCTTGGCCGCACGCCAATCCGCGAAGCCTTGCAGAAGCTGCGCGAGAACCACCTGGTCGACATCCTGCCCCGCTCCGGCGTGTTCGTGACCAAGGTCGATTTTCGCAGCCAGCTGCTGGTCATGGAGGTGCGTCACGATCTCGAACGGCTGGTCGCCCGCAGGGCCGCCCGCCGCGCCAACACCGCCGAACGGCAGAAGTTCCTGCAGCTTGCTGCCGCCATGCGCCTTGCCGGCGAGACCCGCGACAAGCTGGCCTTGATGGCGGTGGATCGGCAGTTCAAGGAATTATCGCTACAGGCGGCCGCCAACAAATATCTGACCGCCGCGCTGGCGCCGATCCACGCCCATTCACGCCGCTTCTATTTCACCCATCTCGAAACGACGAACGTGCCGATCGCGCTGTCGCATGCCGAGGCGATCGAGGCGATCGGTCGCGGCGACGAGGCCGCGGCGGTGGCCGCGACCGAGGCCTTCCTGGAAGCGATGGAGGCCTTCACCAAGGCGGTCATCACCGCCGAACTGGCCGAGGTTTGAGGGGGCTGGCCGCGGGTGGCCTCAGGCCCCCGCGCCCCAGTTCGGGTCGTTCATGACGTCGTCCTGGTTCTCGCCGAGCGCCGGCGAGGCATGGGCGCCATAAAGCCGCTCGCCATTGATGACGATCGGCTGGCGCACGCTCGGCAAGGTGCCGGCCCGGGTCTCGGGCGCCGGCAGGTCGACACGCATGCCGCGGGCGACGACCTGCGGATCCCTGAACACTTCCGGCACGGTGTTGATCGGACCGACCGGCACGCCGGCCGCCTCGAGCTTCTCGATCAGGTCGGCCTTGGCGAACAGAACCGTGCGCGCGATCAGGAGCGGCATCAGCAGGTCGCGGTTGTTGACCCGCTGCTCGTTGTCGACGAAGCGCGGATCGGTGACCAGTTCCGGCACGCCGAGCACTTCGCAGGTCCGGCGATATTGGCCGTCATTGCCGGTCGCCAGGATGATGTGGCCATCGCTGACCGGCACCACCTGATAGGGCACCAGATTGGCGTGGGCATTGCCCATGCGCTTGGGATCGACGCCCGCGATCATGTGGTTCATCGAATGGTTCTGCAGCAGCGCCACCTGGGTATCGAGCAGTGCCATGTCGATATGGCTGCCCTGGCCGGTGGCGTCGCGCTGGCGCAGCGCCGCCAGGATGCCGACGGTGGAATAGACGCCGGTGAAGATGTCGGCATAGGCGACGCCGACCTTCTGCGGTTCGCCCTGCGGGTCGCCGGTCAGCGACATGATGCCGCCCATGCCCTGGATGATGAAGTCATAACCCGGGCGCGGCGCATAGGGCCCGGTCTGGCCGAAGCCGGTGATCGAGCAATAGACGATGCGCGGGTTGACCGCCTTGAGGCTCGGATAGTCGAGGCCATATTTGACCAGGCCACCAACCTTGAAGTTCTCGATCACCACGTCGGCATGTTTGGCGAAGCGCCGGATGGTCGCCTGGTCGTCGGCACTGTTGAAGTCGAGTGCGATCGAGCGTTTGCCGCGATTGGTCGAGTGATAATAGGCCGAGCCGTGATAACCGCCGTCCTTGTCCTCGACAAAGGGCGGCCCCCATTCGCGGGTGTCGTCGCCGACGCCCGCCCGTTCCACCTTGACCACATCGGCGCCGAGATCGGCGAGCAATTGCCCGCACCACGGACCGGCCAGCACGCGCGCCAGTTCGAGCACGCGCAGGCCGGCAAGAGGTTTCGTCGTCATTCCCGGCTTGCTCCCGATGCGGTTGGTTTTCGTTGCTGGCCCAGAAGAATGCTGGGCTCAGAAGAATACTGGGCTCAGAAGAATGCCTGCAGACCGGTGATCGCGCGACCGAGGATCAGCGCATGAACGTCATGCGTTCCCTCATAGGTGTTGACCGTCTCCAGGTTCTGGGCGTGGCGCATCACGTGATATTCGATCTGGATGCCGTTGCCGCCATGCATGTCGCGGGCCTGGCGGGCGATGTCGAGCGCCTTGCCGCAATTGTTGCGCTTGACGATCGAGATCATTTCCGGCGCCGCCCTGCCCTCGTCGAACAGCCGGCCGACGCGGAGCGACGCCTGCAGGCCGAGCGAGATCTCGGTCTGCATGTCGGCGAGCTTCTTCTGGAACAGCTGGGTCTGGGCCAGCGGCTTGTTGAACTGCTTGCGGTCCAGGCCATATTGGCGGGCCCGGTGGAAGCAGTCCTCGGCAGCCCCCAGCGCGCCCCAGGAAATGCCGTAGCGGGCGCGGTTGAGGCAGCCGAACGGCCCCTTCAGGCCGGAGACGTTGGGCAACAGGTTCTCTTCCGGCACGATGACGCCGTCCATCACCACTTCGCCGGTGATCGACGCGCGCAGCGACAGCTTGCCACCAACCTTCGGCGCGGTCAGGCCCTTCATGCCCTTTTCCAGCACGAAGCCGCGGATCTTGTTGTCGTGGGCCGCCGACTTCGCCCAGATGACGAAGACATCGGCGATCGGCGAGTTGGAGATCCACATCTTCGAGCCGGTCAGGCGGTAGCCGTCGGCGACCTGCTCGGCGCGGGTCTTCATGCCGGCCGGATCCGAACCGGCATCGGGTTCGGTCAGGCCGAAGCAGCCGACCCATTCGCCGGATGCGAGCTTCGGCAGATATTTCTTGCGCTGCTCTTCCGAGCCATAGGCATAGATCGGGTACATCACCAGCGAGGACTGCACGCTCATCATCGAGCGATAGCCGGAATCGACCCGCTCGATCTCGCGCGCCACCAGGCCGTAGCTGACATAATTGGCGCCGGCGCCACCATATTCTTCCGGCACTGTCGGCCCGAGGAAACCCATCTCGCCCATCTCGTTGAAGATCGAGCGGTCGGTCTTTTCCTCCAGATACATCTCGGAGACCCGCGGCATCAGCTTTTCCTGCGCATAAGCGCGGGCGGCGTCGCGGATCAGTCGCTCGTCCTCGGTCAACTGGTCGTTGAGCAGGAAGGCATCGTCCCAGGAGAACTCGGCGAGATCAGGACGGTCCTTGGCTTTCAGCTGAGCGGCCATGAAACATTCTCCTTGGTTGTGCGCTCCAGGCCGCGCCTTTGCGCACTTGCCATCGAGCCTGCGGTTCTTCCCATTCGGATGGCGCTCCATACAGCTGGACGGCGCCGGCGAAAAGCGACATGTTCGACAAAGATCATTCCAAACAGGAATGGATATGCTCCGACGCAGTTTCCTCCCCGGGGTCGGCAATCTCCTGGCCTTCGAGGCCGCAGCCCGCCATGGCAGCATATCGCGCGCGGCGGAAGAACTGCATCTGACGCAGAGCGCGGTATCGCGCCAGATCCTGCACCTGGAAGCGACCTTGGGGGTAGCGCTGTTTCACCGGGTGCGCCGGCGCATCGTGCTGACCGATGCCGGCCGCATCTATGCGAGCGACCTTCGCCAGGCGCTCACCGGCGTGTCGGATGCAACCCACAAGATGATGGCCTATGCCGGCGCCGGCGGCGTGCTCGACCTCGCCGTCCTGCCGACCTTCGCGGCCCGCTGGCTGATCCCCCGGCTGTCAGGCTTTCTCAGCGACAATCCTGACGTGATCGTCAATTGCACGGCGCGCGTCGCGCCCTTCGACTTCGGCCAGGAACCATTCGACGCCGCGATCCATGTCGGCCGGCCGGACTGGGCCGGCGCCGTCTGCGAGCACCTGATGATCGAGGAGAGCGTACCGGTGTGCAGCCCCGGCTATCGCGCCGCGCACACGATCGAAGCGCCTGGCGACCTCACCCGCACCAGCCTGTTGCAGCAGATGACCCGGCCGACCGCCTGGGCGGAATGGTTCGAGCAGGCCGGCGTCGAGGCGCCCCAGGCGCTGCGCGGCCATCGCTTCGAGCAATTTTCCATGGTTGCCGAGGCCGCGGTCGCCGGCCTCGGCGTGGCGCTGGTGCCGCATATCCTGGTCGAGGCGGATCTTGCCTCCGGCCGGCTCGACGTGCTGTTCCCGCAGACGCTGATCTCGACCAAGGCCTATTATTTCGTCTGCCCCGAGCACAAGGCCGAGGCACCGCTGGTCAGGGCGTTCCGCGACTGGATCGTCGGGCAAGCGAAAGAGGCCGGCACGAGTGAGCCCGCCAGCCTCCCTGTTTGAGACGGCCGGACAGCACGGCGCGGCCCTGCACAGGGATCGTGCCGCTGCCGCACCCTCGGACCCTCAGGGGGAAAGCCTCCGCGCTCTCCTGAGAGCCCTAAGGCCAACGTCTCGCCAGGGAAATTTCGCTCCACCTGCACCGGACCATGGCCCTTGTCTTTGCGGGTCACTTTTCTTGAAATGTCCGGCAAATTACCGTACACTATAGGGAGGAGAAAAAGGATGCGCCAGAACTCTACCCGTTCCACCCGGCTTGAAGCACGGGTATCGCCGGACGCCCTCGCCGTCCTCAAGCGTGCCGCCGAAATACAAGGGCGCAGCCTCAGTGACTTCGTCGTCGCCGCGGCCCAAGAGGCGGCGCAGAAGACGATTGCTGAGACACAGATCATCCGGCTTTCGGTTGATGACCAGCGCGCGCTTGCGCAAGCGCTGCTCAATCCGCCCGAACCCACCGCTGCTTTGCGCCGTGCCCGCGACGCCCATCATCGCCTGGTGCTGGAATCGCGGTGACGGCATCGTTCATTATCCGATCCCTCGCACCCGAGCACGATCGCTTGGCTTTCTCCTGCGGCGTCGATGCGCTTGACCGCTACCTGCAAAATCAGGCCAGCCAGGATGTGCGCCGTCACATCTCAAACTGCTTTGTCGCCTCTCCGGCAGAGGGTGCCATCATCGCCGGGTATTATACGCTCGCAGCCGCCAGCATTCCGGTGCTCGACCTCCCCGAGGCCGAGACCAAACGCCTGCCGCGCTATCCTGTGCTCCCGGCAGCCCTGATCGGCAGGCTCGCCGTCGATCGCCAATATCGCGGACGAGACCTCGGCGCGGCGCTTCTGTTCGATGCGATCCAGCGCGCGGTGCGGGCCGAGGCCGCGGTGTTCACGATGGTGGTCGATGCCAAGGATGAAAGCGCTGCGGCCTTCTACCGGCATTTTGGCTTCATGCCCTTCGCCAGCCGACCGATGAGCCTGTTCCTGCCCATCGCCACCGCAATGAAGCTTCTCGGCTGATCGGTCATCCAAAGGCGGTGCGAAGACCCCATGGCGACATTCACCCAATCCCAGCTGCAAGCCATCGCCGACGCGCTCGGCGACACGCGCGACGGCCTTAGCGGAAGCGAGATCGGCCACCTGCTTGCCAGCTCCAAAATCAATGACACGGATCCAGCCCTGACCAAGCGGCATCGTCTCTACAATGCGTTCGCCCATGATCAGAACACACGGCAAGATCGGATGCATGTGATCGCGTTTATCCGCAAGGCGATGAAGCCCGAGCGGTTCGCGCGGGAATCCGAACGGTTCGAGCCGATGCGGCTCAATCTTAACCGGGCCTTGGCCTTTGCTGGCCTCGCCATTGATGCAACCGGCCAGCTTGAAACCGTCGAACAAGCGAGAACATTGTCTGATGCCGCCCGGCGCGCGCGGGAGCTTCGCGCCGATCTGATCAGCCGTGGCGTCCATCCCGATGTGTTGCGGTTCTGCAAACAGGAACTGCTAGCGGACAATTATTTTCATGCTGTGCTGGAGGCAGTCAAAAGCGTCGCGGACAAAATCCGAGCCCGCACGGGCCTGACCGATGACGGCAGTGGGCTTGCTGATCGGGCCTTCGGCGGGCCGGCCCCGATGCTGGCCATCAACACGCTGAGTTCGGAGAGCGAACACAGTGAACAAAAGGGCTTTGTCAATCTTCTGAAAGGGATATTTGGCATGTTCCGCAATCCCACTGCCCATGCCGCCCGCATCCATTGGCAGATGTCCAAGGAGGATGCGGAAGATTTGTTTTCACTGGTGTCATTGATACATCGACGCATAGACGCGGCCACTATGCCTCCGCGCCCATAAAAACGGGATACACCACCAACTACTGCGAGATTTGTGATGAAAAAGACGATTGGTGGTGTGACTTACGATACGGACATCGCGACTGAAATCGCATCCGGAAGCCATCGACACGAATTGTCGCAGGCATGGTGGCGACTCTACCGCACGCCGAGTGGCGCGTATTTCGAGGTGGCAGCCGACCACGATGGTGTCGTCAATGAATTCCAGCCAGTGGCTGACGAGCGGGCTCGCAAATTTCTGGAGGTCAACGCCAACCACCTTGTGGAAGAGCATTTCGGTCCGATGAGGGAACCTAAGCGGGCGCGCTTTGCACGGCGCACGGTGAACGCCGCTATCAACGTTCTCGACAAGGACAACAAGTTCACCCACGCCGAAATCAGCTCGTTCCTCATCGATCTAGACCGGGAGATCTACGATGCCATCCGCGAAAAGGGGATCAGCATCAAGGCACGCCTGAATGATCTAAAGAAATTTGTGGACGATCATCCCGGCTACGTTGTCGACGGAGAGCTGTTCGCCGACATCATCGTCGAAAAGGCCGTTGCTTCCCTGCCGCCCGACGAGATACCGCGCCCCTGGTCAACGCCGGATGCTCCATCCCCTGTTATTGAGAGTTTCAAGCGCGCCCTGGAAAGCGACGGCTTCGTTGTTACAGATCGCGTGCTGCGCCGCTCATCGCCGGTCGACCTTGGATTGCCAGAGACGGAATCGGAATTGATCCGGCTGCTGTCGAAACACGGCTTCACGACCGCAAAGGGCCATCTCGAGCAAGCGTTCGAGAGTCATGCGAGAGGCCTCTGGGCATCTGCCAACAGCCAGATCAGATCATTTCTCGAAAGCCTATTCGATGAAATGGCGACGAGGATCGACCCAGCAGCGACGACGCGGAAACCAGGGCGCGAGCGTCGCGCGCATCTGGCCAATGTGACGTCACCAATCTTCGATCGGTCGTTGAATGAATGGGGTGACAATGGCGTCGGGTTTATCAATGGCCTGATGGCACGACTTCATCCGCACGGTTCTCACCCTGGACTATCCGACCAACAGGATAGCAGTTTTCGATTGCACGTCGTGTTGCTGACCGCCCATCTCGCCCTCAAGCGGTTCGACGCGAGACGGTAAACTGCAAGCCATCGCCGACGCGCTCGGCAACACAGGTGACGGCCTTGGCGGAAGCGAGATCGGCCATCTGTTTGCCAGCGTTGAAATCAACGATACCGATCCAACCTTGACCAAGCGAGCACAAGGCCAAGGCGCCGCGGGTCAAGGCCTTCCGCGACTGAATCGCCAGGGCAGCGAAAGAGGTCGGCACGCCGGGGAATGACGGCGTCTACGCCGCCTGAAATAGCTCACGGAGGAACCCTCGGAACTAGCCCGCTGCCCCACCGGCGCAAAAAGGAACGGCTCCCGCTTCATTCGAAACGGGAGCCGCTCTGGTCTATCCGGACGGCAAGAGCCGCCCTGTCAGATCACTGGTGGCCGAACATCGACTTGACCTCGAGGAAATCCTCGAAGCCATAGCGGCCCCATTCGCGGCCGTTGCCGGACTGCTTGTAGCCGCCGAAGGGCGCGGCCAGATCGCCGCCGGCGCCGTTGATATGGACCATGCCGGCACGGATGCGGCGGGCCACCTTGCGGGCGTGGTCGAGATCGCCCGAGGTGACGTAGCTCGACAGGCCGTAGACCGTATCGTTGGCGATCTCGATCGCCTCTTCTTCCGAGGAATAGGGCAGGATCGACAGCACCGGCCCGAAGATTTCCTCGCGCGCGATGGTCATCGAATTGGTCACATCGGCAAAGATGGTCGGGCGGATATAATAGCCCTTGTTGAGGCCCGACGGGCGGCCGGGACCGCCGGTGACCAGGCGGGCGCCCTCGGCGATGCCCTGCTCGATCAGCTTCTGGATCTTGGCGAACTGAACGTCGCTGGCGACCGGTCCAATGGTGGTGCCTTCGGCGCGGGGATCGCCGACCACCGTCTGCTCGGCGACGCCGCGGGCAATGGCGATCACCTCTTCCTGGCGGTCGGCCGGCACCAGCATGCGGGTCGGCGCGTTGCAGGACTGGCCGCTATTGCCGAAGCACGAGCGGGCGCCATGGGTGACGGCGCGGGCGAAGTCGGCATCGCCCAGGATGATGTTCGGCGACTTGCCGCCGAGCTCCTGCGCCACGCGCTTGACCGTGTCGGCGGCCGCCTTGGCGACCAGGATGCCGGCGCGGGTCGAGCCGGTGAACGACACCATGTCGATATCGGGATGGCTCGACAGGCGATGACCGACGGTGGCGCCGTCGCCATTGACCATGTTGTAGACGCCGGCAGGCACGCCAGCCTCATGCATGATCTCGGTGAAGACCAGGCCGGACACGGGCGCGATCTCGCTGGGCTTCAGCACCATGGTGCAGCCGGTGGCGAGCGCAGGGCCGACCTTGCAGCCGACCTGGTTCATCGGCCAGTTCCACGGAGTGATCAGGCCAACCACGCCGACCGGCTCGCGGGTCACCATGGTCTTGTTGATCATCTCGTCGAATTCATAGGTCTTCAGCACTTCCAGCGCCTGGACGAGATGGCCGAGACCGGCGCCGACATGGGCGGTTTTGGCCAGCGACATGGGCGCGCCCATTTCGCGCGAAATGGCTTCGGCCATGTCGCCGGAGCGCTTCTTATAGACCTCGACGACACGCTCGAGCAGCTCAATGCGCTCCTTGCGGCTGGTGCGCGAGAATGAGGCGAAGGCCTTCTTGGCGGCGGCGATCGCCTTGTCGGCGTCCTCAACCGTGCCCAGCGTGATCTTGGTGAAGGCCTCTTCGGTGGCCGGATCGAACACGTCGAGCGTCACGTTGCTGATCGGGGCAACCCAGGCGCCATCGATATAGAATTCGAGATTGTGCTGCGACATGGTGCGTTTCCTTGGGATGTCGAGGAAGTTTAAGGTCTTGGAAGCGTTAAGTCTCTTGGGAGCTTCAAGTCTCTTGGAAGCTCGGATTGCTCAAAATTTTATACAGCGGCAAAGCGATTGCAAATTCATTCGGCGCGAGGCCCACGCTCTAAAGATACGGCGGCGTGCAGGCGCTGACCACCTCGCACGGCTCACTGCCGACATTCCGAAACCGGTGAGGTGTCTGGCTGTCGAACAGATAGGCCTCGCCCGCCTTCAAGACACGGACCGACTGGCCGACGGTGATCTCGAGCAGGCCGGAAATGACCACGCCGCCCTCCTTCGAGGCATGGGCGAGCATGGCCTTTCCGGTATCGGCGCCGGGCTCGTAGATTTCGTGCAGGATCTGCAGGTTATGAGCCCTTGCATCGCCCACCTGCTTGAAGGTGATGCGCCCCTTCTTGCTTTTCATCGCACCGGGAATGATCGACGTCAGATCGATCAACTCCGCCTTCTCGAAGAAAACCTTGTCCTGCTGTGGCGCCTCGGCACTGAAGAAGTCGACAAAATTGACCGCGAGACCATCGAGGATCTTGCGCAGCGAAGCGACCGACGGGCTCGACTTGTTCTGCTCCACCGTGGCGATCAGCCCATGCGGTACGCCGGCCCGCGTCGCCAGCTCGCGTTGCGACAAGCCTGCCGCGGCCCGTAGCTCCCGCAGTCGCGCGCCGACGTCGAAATCCATAACCGTTTCCCTGAAGCCGGATGCACCGGGCACCCCATTGACCCGCAGCATAGTTGCCGTGCATTTTGCTGTCTGCTCAAAATTTTGAGCAGCAGCTAATCACGGCGACGACGCTCGCTTTTGACGCGTGAGGGAGATGACCATGAGCACAGCAGACCTTGCAACCCGCCAGAGCCAGGCCGTGCCGCGCGGCGTCGCGACCAAGGGCGTCTATGCGGTGCGCGCCGAGAACGCCACGCTGTGGGACGCCGACGGCAAGAGCTATATCGATTTCGCCGCCGGCATCGCGGTGGTCAATACCGGTCACCGCCACCCCGCGATCATCGAGGCGGTGAAAACCCAGCTCGACGCCTTCACCCATACCTGCTTCCACGTCGCGCCTTATGAGAGCTATATCGCGCTCGCCGAGCGCCTGAACGCCGCCACCCCCGGCACCCATGCCAAGAAGACCATGCTGGTCACCACCGGCGCGGAAGCGGTGGAGAACGCCATCAAGGCCGCCCGGCATTTCACCGGCCGCTCGGCGGTCGTCGCCTTCAACGGCGCCTTCCACGGCCGCACGATGATGGGCATGGCGCTCACCGGCAAGGTGTCGCCCTACAAGAAGGGCTTCGGGCCGTTCCCGGCCGAGGTGTTCCACGTCGCCTTCCCGAAGACCTATCACGGCATCGACACCGCCCAGGCGCTGGCCAATCTGAAGCAGCTGTTCCTGGCCGACGTCGATCCGGCCCGGGTCGCGGCCATCATCATCGAGCCGGTACAGGGCGAAGGCGGCTTCTATGTCGCGCCCGCCGAGTTCCTGAAGGAATTGCGCAAGGTCTGCGACGAGCACGGCATCCTGTTGATCCTGGACGAGATCCAGACCGGCATTGCGCGCACCGGCAAGATGTTCGCCGCCGAGCATGCCGGCGTCGTGCCCGACCTCGTCACCATGGCCAAGGGTCTTGGCGGCGGCTTCCCGCTCGCCGCCGTCACCGGCCGCGCCGAAATCATGGATGCGGCCCAGCCGGGCGGCCTTGGCGGCACCTATGGCGGCAACCCGGTGGGTGTCGCCGCGGCCCATGCCGTGCTCGACGTGATCGAAAAGGAAGACCTGTGCGCCAAGGCGGCGGCGCTCGGCGACATGATGATCGACCGGCTGAAGGAAATGGCCAAGCGCAATTCCTTCTCCTGCATCGGCGACGTGCGCGGCCTCGGCGCCATGGTGGCTTTCGAGCTGGTCAAGGATCGCGAGACCCGCGAGCCGGATGCGGCGCTGACCTCGGCGCTGATCGCCAAGGCCGAGGAGAGCGGCCTGATCCTCTTGTCCTGCGGACCGGACGCCAATGTCGTCCGTCTGCTCGCGCCCCTGACCACGCCGATCGAGCAGGCCAGGAAGGGCATGGACATCCTGGAAGCCTCGCTCGCCGCCGTCGTGAAGAACTGATCCCCCAGAGCTTCCGCGCCCAAAAATCAGGCCGCATCCGGTACCCCGGATGCGGCCTTTTCGTGCCGGATCGAATGCTGCGGGACGGGCGTCAGCCGCCGATGTCCTCGGCATGGACGAGCGACTTCTTGTAGGTCTCCGGGATCATCAGCACGACCAGGAAGACCACCGCCGAGACAACAGCCATATAGATCGCCGGGGCGATCTTCGAGCCCGATTGCAGGATCAGCCAGGTGCCGAGGAAAGGCGCCGTGCCGCCAAAAATCGTATAGGCGAGATTGTAGCTGATCGCCGCGGCACTGAAGCGGGTGCGGGTCGGGAACAGTTCCAAAAGCGCGATGCCGACCGGTCCCCAGAACAGGCCGCAGCCAATGGCAAGCAGGCTCTGGCCGGCGATGGCGGTGACCAGGCTGCCCTGCGCCGCCAGCAGATAGGCGGGAATGCAGACCGCGGCATTGATCGCAAGACCGATCAGCAGGATCGGCTTGCGGCCGAAACGATCGGACAGGGCGCCGCCGGCGATCATCGCCAGGAAGGCGACGAACAGCGCGACACTGTTGGAGATCAGCGCCGAATTGCTGTCGAGACGGACGGTGGCGATCAGATAGCTGACGAAATAGCCGGCCAGCGTATAGAAGCCGAGGCTCGAGAAGGCGGCCAGTGCGAAGGAGAAACCCATCGCCTTCTTCTGGTCGCGCACGGCATCGCTGATCGGCGTCGCGGCGACACGCTTGGCCGCCTGGGTCGCCTTGAAAGCCGGCGATTCATCGACCTGCCGGCGGATATAGAGACCGACCAGCGCGAGCGGCCCGCCGATCAGGAAGGGAATGCGCCAGCCCCAGGAGGCATAGGCATCGCCGGTCAGCACATTGGTCAGCAGCAGCACCAGAAGGGCAGCGGCGATCGGCGGCAGGTTGGCGAAGGAATAGGTGAAGGCGACATAGAGGCCGCGGCGCTCGCCGGGCGCATGCTCGGCGACGAAGGCATTGGAACCGACCGTCTCACCGGCGGCCGAGAGACCCTGGACCAGCCGGCAGACCACCAGCAGGATCGGCGCGAGAATGCCGACCTGGGCATAGGTCGGCAACAGGCCGATGGCGATGGTCGCCGCGCCCATCATCAAGATGACGAAGGACAGCACGCGGCGGCGGCCGATGCGGTCGCCGAGGCTGCCGAAAATGAAACCGCCGAGCGGGCGCATGACGAAGCCGACCGCATAGACGGCAAAAGTCGACAGCAGCGCCGCGGTCGGGTCGGAATTCGGGAAGAACAGCTTGGCGATGATCGCCGCCGAATAGGCGTAGACGACGAAATCGTACCATTCGACGAACTGGCCGAGCGCGGCCGACGTCAGGACCCGGCGCAGCGCGCTCTTGTCATGGACCTCGGGCACGGCGCCCGCCACGGCCGTTGCGCTTGACTGTGCACTCATAGGACGTCCTCCGAGACAGACCGGTTCAGAACCGGCATTCTTGACATGTTGAAATCCGGCCGGCCGGGATCGGCCGGCCGCTATTGCTTCTGCACCACGGCATAGCGCCGGTGCCGCAGGCTCGGCAGCAGCTCGCGAACGGCATTGAGCCGGCCGGCGGTGAGGGTTGCGATCGCCAGCCCTTCGCCGCCGACCGCGGTGGCCGCCGCCAGCCCGGAGGGATCGACGATCATGCTCAAGCCCACCGACAGGGGCGCCGGCTGGCAGGACGCCGCGACGTAGCAGGTGTTCTCGATGGCGCGCGCCTTCAAAAGGGTTTCCCAATGCAGCTCCTTCAAAGGACCTGCGACCCAGCCGGACGCGACCAGCAGCACATTGGCGCCGCGGTCGATCAGCAGGCGGGCCATTTCCGGGAAGCGGATGTCGTAACAATTGAGCAGGCCGAAGCGAAAGCCGGCGAGATCGAAGGTCGTCAGTTCACCGAAGCCCTGCTGCAGCGGCGCGTGCGCGTTCTTGTCGGACTCGCGATAGTGGAAGGCGTCGTACAGGTGGAGCTTCTCGTAGCGTCCGAGGCTCTCGCCCTTGGCGTCGGCGACGATCAGGCTATTGCGCGCCAGCGGCCCGCCGCTGTCGCCATACGTGCCGGCAACGATCGCTATGCCATGACGCCGGGCGATGGCGTGCACTTCGGCCTCGAAACGGCCGCCGTCGCTGCGGGCAATTTCGGCGATCCGTGCCGCGGGAGCCGTGAAGTCATACATCGAGGCTTCCGGAAACACGGCGATGGCCGCCCCCCGGGCGGCGGCGGCGCCCGCCAGCCGCTCAATGCCGGCGAGATTGGCCGAGACGTCGGCCGTGCCGGCAAACTGGGCGACCGCCACGGTGACCGCGGCGTCGGGCAGGCGTTCTGGCGTATCACTCATCGGGCATTCTCCGGGATGGCTGCACGTCCCGCGCGCCCGTTTGGGATCGGCTTGACCTCGGACACCAAGAGGCACGCGCGGCAGCGCGGGACCGCCACCGGAGATCCGGCGACACCCGTCGCTTGGGCTAATGGTTTGACAACAGAATTTTCGGCGAGTCTAAGATCAATCATGTCATGATTGATAATCCGTAGGCATCAATGTCCCACCTTCCCGACCTCGCCAGGCTTCGCTATTTCGTCGCCGTCGCCGAAGCGCTCAGCTTTCGCGAGGCCGCCGGCCGGCTCAACGTGGCGCAGCCGGCGGTCAGCCGCGCCGTGCAGCAATTGGAAGCGGAGATCGGTTTCAAGCTGTTCGAGCGCACGACACGCCGGGTGGCGCTGACGCCGGCCGGCGCCGTGCTGGCGCGCGACGCGAGCGAGGCGCTGCAGCAATTGCAACGCGCCGTCAGGGATGCCGGACAGGTCGCCGCGGGTGACGCCGGCGAACTCATCATCGGCTATTCGGCCCAGGCCACCCACGGGCCCATGGCGGAGATCATCATCCGCTTCCGCAGCGCCTATCCGAGCGCCCAGGTCAGCCTCTATTCCTTGTCCTCGCAGGAACAGCTGCCGGCGATCGACAACGGCACGATCGATCTCGGCTTTCTCCTGTCGGCCGCCTGCAAGCCGCCGCTGCGCCACGTGGTGGTGGCGCGCCAGCGCTTCGTCATGCTGGTGTCGCGGCAAAGCCCGCTGGCCGGCCGAGCTTCGATCAGCCTCGGCGAACTCGCCGCCACGCCCTTCGTCATCGGCACGCCGAAGCGCTGGTCGAGCTTCCGCGCACTGATCACCAATGTCTGCCTCGGCGCCGGCTTCGTGCCCGATATTGCCGAAGAGGCCGACGACGTGCCGGTGCTGTTGCAGCTCGTCTCGCTCGGCCGTGGCGTGACGCTCTATGGCTCGGCCATCGCGCCCATGCTGCAGCCCGACATCGTCGCCGTGCCGATCAGCGACCCGCATGCCAGTTTCGATATCAGCATCGCCTGGCACGAGGGCCGCCAGACGCGGCTGGCGAGGGAGTTCGCCGCCTTCGCCCAGGCGATGAGCGCGGCCTAGCTCATTCCGCCGCCTGCTTCGGCTCGCCGATGCGCTTCGGCTCGACAATGAAGCCGCCGGACTGGCGCGCCCAGAGCTCGGCATAAAGCCCGCCCCTGGCGATCAGCGCCTCATGCGTGCCCTCCTCGACGATGCGGCCCTGGTCGAGCACCACCAGCCGGTCCATGATCTGCAAGGTCGACAGGCGGTGGGCGATGGCGATCACCGTCTTGCCGGCCATCAGGTCGGCGAGATTGTCCTGGATCGCCGCCTCGACCTCGCTGTCGAGCGCCGCCGTCGCCTCGTCCAGCACCAGGATCGGCGCATCCTTCAAGATGACCCGGGCAATGGCGATGCGCTGGCGCTGGCCGCCGGAAAGCTTGACGCCACGCTCACCGACATAGGCGTCATAACCGGTGCGGCCATTGGCATCCTCCAGCCCCGCGATGAAGCGCGCGGCCTGGGCCTTCTCGGCGGCGGCGGCGACCATCGCCTCGGTGGCGCCGCGCCGGCCGTAGAGGATGTTGTCGCGGATCGACCGGTGCAAGAGCGAGGTGTCCTGGGTGACCACCGAGATGGCGCCGCGCAGGCTCTCCTGGGTGACACCGCGCACGTCCTGGCCGTCGATCGTGATGGTGCCCTGCTCGGCATCGTGGAAGCGCAGGAGCAGGCTCACCAGCGTCGACTTGCCGGCGCCCGAACGCCCGACCAGCCCGACCTTCTCGCCCGGACGGACGACCAGCGTCAGGTCGTCGATGACAGGCATGTCCTGCCGGCCGTAACCGAAACTGACCTCGTTGAAGCGGATCTCGCCCTCGGTCATCGCCAGCGGCTTGGCGTCCGGCTCGTCCTGCATGGTCAGCGGTTTCGAGATCGACAGCATGCTCTCCTGGACCATGCCGACATTCTCGAAAATGCCCTGGATCTCGAAGGCCACCCAGCCGGACATGGCAATGATCTGCGAGGTCAGCGGCAGCACCATGGCCAACGTTGCGATGTCGACCCGGCCGAGCTGCCAGAGATAGACCGCGACCGCGCCGGTGCCGGTCAGGAGAAGCGCGTTGAGAGCCGTCAGCAGGAAGATGAAAAGCGTGTTCATCCGCTGCTGCGCGAAGAAGGCGTCGGTCAGCTCCTGCATGCTGTCGCGGACATAACGGTCTTCGTCGTCGGACTTGGCGAACAGCTTGACGGTGAGGATGTTGGTATAGCTGTCGACCACCTTGCCGGTGACCGCCGAACGCTTGGCGGAGGCCTCGCGCGACAATTCGCGCTGGCGCGGAATAGTGAAGATCAGCAGCGCCAGATAGAAGCCGACCCAGATGATCATCGGCATGGCGAGACGCCAGTCCTGCATCAGCATCAATCCGACCGCGCCGAGGCCGTAGAAGATGATGTGCAGCACCGAGCGGATCAGCGCGACCAGGGTTTCCCTGACCGAGGGGCCGGCCTGCATGACCCGGTTGGCAATGCGGCCGGCAAAATCGTTCTGGAAAAAGCCGAGGGATTGCCGGGCTACGTGGAAATGGCTCTGCCAGCGGATCAGCGTGTTGAACGGCGGGACGATCGCCTGGTTGGAGATCAGCCGGTGCAGCAGCGTCACGGCCGGGCGGATCACCAGCATGACCACGAGCATCATGGCGAGCGTCGGCCAGGCGGTCTCGATCAGCGCCTCGCGCGGCGTATGGGCGAGCAGGCCGACCAACTGGCCAATGAAATAGGGCACCGATGTTTCCAAGAGCGCCAGCACCAGGCTGACCACGAAAAAGGCGGCGAAGACGCCCTTCGCCTGCTTGGTGAAATACCAATAGAACGCCAGGAGGCTGGCCGGCGGGTCTCCGGGCGGCGGCGCGGCGGTCGGGTCGATACGGCTTTCGAAATAGCGAAACATTGAAAAAAACCCGGTCGGAAATGCGTCGCGGCAGCGCGAAACACGCTGCGGAACGGCCGCGACTCGTTGAACGAAGAGGGATGGGCGGGGATTGTGACGCGGATAGGGTCAGGAGTCGATCGCACTGCGGCGCCTTGACCGCCAATGGCTTGCGCCCGACGATCCCGTCCCGGGGAGAAACGCCATGACAATGACCAGACGCCAGGCGCTCAGCGGCATGACCGCGGCCATGCTCGCTTCAGGACCATGGCTGGTGCGCCGCGCCCTGGCGCAAGACGCTCGGCCGCCGGTGATCTTCGTGCACGGCAATGGCGACCATGCCGCGCTCTGGCTGACGACGCTCTGGCGGTTCGAGAGCAATGGCTGGCCGCGCGACCGGCTGACCGCGTTCAACTTCACCGATCCGCTGTCGCGCAATGACGACGCCGTGCCCATGGCCGGCCGCTCGGGCACCGAGGACCAGCTGCGGGAACTGACCGCCGTGATCGCCGAGGTCAGGGCCCGCACCGGCGCGGCCAGGGTTGCCCTGGTCGGCAGTTCACGCGGCGGCTATGCCATCCGCAACGTCGTGGTCGAGGCCGGCGGCGGGGCCCAGGTGAGCCATGCGGTGCTGTGCGGCACACCCAATCGCGGGGTGTTCGACTGGGACGCCAATCCGGGCAGCGAATACAATGGCCGCGGACCCTTCCTGAAGCGGTTGAACGGCCGCGACAGCGATGTCGTGCCCGAGACCGCCTTCCTGACGCTGCGCAGCGCCGGCAACGACAAATTTGCCCAGCCGGACGGCCGCCTTCTGGGGCGGCCGGGCGTGCCGACCGGCATCACGACGGAGGGGCCGTCGTTGCGCGGCGCCAGCAATATCGCGCTCGGCCCGCTGGATCACCGCGAGGTGGCGTTCCACCCGCGCGCCTTTCGCGAAATCTACCGGTTCATCGCCGGCGCCGAACCGCAAACCATTGCCGTGGCGGCGCAAGCGCAGGTCACGCTCGACGGGCTGGTGACCGGCAATCCGGCCGGCGTGCCGTCGAACCGGCCGGTCGCCGGCGCCGGCGTCGAGATCTATCGGGTCGCCGCCGATACCGGCGAACGGCAGGGCCAGGCGCTGCTCAGCAAGACCTCCGGCGCCGATGGCCGCTGGGGGCCGCTCACGGTGGCGCCGACGGACTGCCTGGAATTTGTCCTGACGGTTGCCGATCATCCGGTCAGCCACACCTATCGGTCGCCCTTTCCGCGCTCCTCCGATGTCGTGCATCTGCGGCCGGCCCGGCCCTTCGCCGATGCCGACAAGGCCGCCGGCGCCATCGTCCAGATGACCCGCCCGCGCGGCTATTTCGGCATCCCGCGCGACGTCGTGCTGATCGACGGCAAGGAGCCGGCCGACGTGACGCGCGGCGTGCCGAACGATGCGGCGGCGACGCTCAGGCTCGCCACATCGGAGATCGGCCGGCCGGTGGTCGGCCTGTTCAACGAGGAGCGCATCGTGGCCCGCGCCTGGCCGGCTTCGGAGAACCGCATCGCGGTCGCCGAACTGACCTGGTGACGGTCCCGTTACAGGAACGTGTTGGCATCGACGAGACACTTCTCTGGGAGGCGAAGCGAACCGACCGGCTGCCGGCACATCTTCGACGTCATCCCCGGCCGAGCGAAGCGAGGGGAAGGGGATCCAGGGGCGGCTTGGGCGAACCGCGGCGCTGCAATATTCCCGACCCAAATGAAGCCGAGAGCGCGGGTGAAACGGCTCCTGGATCCCCTTCCCCTCCCTCGCTTCGCTCCGTCGGCCGGGGATGACGTAGAGGATGTGCTGGCAGTCGCTCTGCCCGTCGTCACGACCTCCCCTTTGCGCAACCTCGTTCAGTGAACGCCCTCGCTTGAGCTTCGATGGGCAACGAACCGAGCCGATGCAACGCATGATGTCATTCTCCGGACAGTGGTCGAGCGGGGAAGGCCGCCACTGCCATTGCCGGCCTGTTTGGAAGAACGCTCTTTTCTGAAAACCCCTTATTGATCAACGGGTAAAACCTGCTCTTCTGGACATCGGACGAACAGCTGGCGGCCCTGCGCGCGGCCGGCCTGACCGCTGACGAGGGATCTGCGATGCCACCCCGCGACACCTTCCATCGCTTCAAGGATCTGGCCCTGACGGGGCTTGCCTTCGCGCTGGTGCTTTATGCCGTCACCACCCGCCCGGAGGTCCCGGCCGGACCGCAAGTCACCACCGTGGCGGCGAGCGTGACCCGGTAGGCCCGGGTTGGCCACCCCGCCCCACACAACAGGAACTCAAGCCATGACGACCACCAGACACAAACCGGAAACCCTTGCCCTTCATGCGGGATGGCGCGCCGACAGCGCTACCGGCGCGGTCGCGGTGCCGATCTACCAGACCACCTCCTATCAGTTCCGCGACACCGAACATGCGGCCAACCTGTTCGCGCTGAAGGAGCTCGGCAATATCTATACCCGCATCGGCAACCCGACGACCGATGTGCTCGAACAGCGCGTCGCGGCGCTGGAAGGCGGTGTTGCGGCGCTGGCGCTGGCGTCCGGCCAGGCGGCGTCCGCCATCGCCATCCAGAACCTGGCGCGGGTCGGCGACAACATCGTCTCCTCCACCGATCTCTATGGCGGCACCTGGAACCTGTTCGCCAACACCTTGCGCGACCAGGGCATCGAAGTGCGCTTCGTCGATCCGGTCGATCCGGAAGCCTTCCGCAAGGCGACCGACGCGCGCACCCGCGCCTATTATGCCGAGACCCTGCCCAATCCGAAGCTGACCGTGTTCCCGATCGCCGAGGTCGCCGCCATCGGCCGCGAGTTCGGCATTCCCCTGATCGTCGACAATACCGCCGCGCCCTTGCTGGCCCGCCCTTTCGACCATGGTGCTGCCGTCGTGGTCTATTCCAGCACCAAATATCTCGGCGGCCACGGCACCTCGATCGGCGGCCTGATCGTCGATGGCGGCAATTTCGACTGGGAGAAATTCCCCGAGCGGCAGCCGGCACTCAACACGCCGGACCCGAGCTATCATGGTGCGGTCTGGACCGAAGCGGTGAAACCGCTCGGCCCGATCGCCTATATCATCAAGGCCCGCACCACCCTGCTGCGCGACCTCGGCGCGGCGCTGTCGCCGTTTAATGCCTTCCAGACCTTGCAAGGCATCGAGACGCTCGCCTTGCGCATCGAGCGCCATGTCCAGAACGCCGCCGCCGTCGCCGCGTGGCTGGCCAAGCGATCGGAAGTCGTCAGGGTCATTCACCCCTCGCAACAGACCGGCGCGGCGCGCGAGCGTGCCGACACCTATCTGAAGGGCGGTTATGGCGGGCTGGTCGGCTTCGAGCTCGCCGCCGGCAAGGATGCCGGGCGGCGCTTCATCGATGCCCTGCAGCTGTTCTACCACGTCGCCAATATCGGCGATGCGCGCAGCCTGGCCATTCACCCGGCGAGCACCACCCACTCGCAATTGTCGGCCGAGGAACAGCACGCCACCGGCGTGTCGGACAGCTATGTCCGCCTGTCGGTCGGCCTCGAACATATGGACGACATCCTGGCCGATCTCGACCAGGCCCTGGTTGCCGCCGGCGGCCTCGCCAAGGCCGCCTGAACCGTCAGCTCGCGGGCGAGGCCACCAAGTCCGGCTTCGTCCGCGCAGTTGGTTCTTCCACAGCGAGCGGTGCCGCCGACAGGCAAAGCTCGCGCACCGGACCGAGACCGAGTGGTCGGCGATGGGCGACGATGACAAATGTCGTCTCCGGCAATTCCCCGCGCAGCCATTGCATCAGGTTGCGTTCGGCGCCTTCGTCGAGCGCGCTGGTCGGCTCGTCGAGAAAGGCCCAGGCCGGACATTCGACCACGAGCCGGATCAAGGCGAGCCGCTGGCGCTCACCGCCGGAAAGACCGGCAAGCGCCGCGCCCGCTTCGGCATCAGCAATATCGACCAGACGCCCGAGCCCGACCGCCCGCAGCCACTCCGCAACCTGTTCGCGCGGCACCGTCTCGGCCGCCGCCGGATAGACCGTAGCCGCTGCGATGCCGCCAAGCGGGAAATAGGGCAGTTGCGGCAGGAAACTGGCAGCCTCGAGCGGACGCTCGATCCGGCCTTGGCCATGACGCCAGAGCCCGGCAATGGCGCGCAGCAGCGTGGTCTTGCCGAAGCCGGAGGGCGCCTGAAGCCAAATCGTCTCTCCTGGCCGGAGGACGACATCGTCAAGTGCCTGAATCGGGCGGCCGCCGGGCGACGAGAGCTGCAGACCGGCCAGCTTGAGCGTGCCGTCAGCGGAAGGCTCGATCCTGACATCGCTGGTGCCGGCCCTGGCCTCCATGGTCGCCGCGACAAAATGGTCGAGCCGCGCTGACGCCGAAGCCAGTTCGGCGAGATCGCGGTAGGAGAAGATGAACCAGGACAGGGTGGTCACCACGTTCTGGAAGGCCGAGCCGATCTGCATCAGCCCGCCAAAGGTCAGCTTGCCGGCCAGGAAGGCGGGCAGAGCCAGGAATAGCGGAATGCGCAACACCGTCTGCATGTAGGGCCGGGTGAACATGCCCAGGATCAATTCGCGCCGAATGAGCTGACGCCAATTGTCGGCTATGGCTTCGAAGCCATTCTTGAAGATGCGCCGCTCGGTCGCCTCGCCGCCGGCGAGCGCCACGGCTTCGCCGGTCTGGCGGAAGCGGGCCAGCCCGAAACGAAAATCCGCCTCGGTCTTTTGCTGCTCGACATTCAGTGCCAGCAACGGCTTACCAAGCCAATGGGTTATGCCACTGGAAATGGCGACATAGGCTGGTGCGGCCCAGACCATATAGCGCGGGATCGATATCTCGGCTCCGAACAGCGTAAAGGTCAATGCGAAGGTCGAAAGCGACCACAGAATGGCGACGAACGACACCAACGCCACGATATTGGTGATCAGTTCCAGCGCTTCGGTCGTCAGGCGAAAGACGAAGATGCGGCAATCCTCGGCAATGCGCTGGTCCGGATTGTCGAGCCCGAATTCGGTACGGGCGCGCAGGTGCCAGAACGCCTTGCCCGCCAGCCAGTGATCCAGCATGGCGTCGGTCAATGTCCGGCGCCAGCGGATCTGCAGGAGCTTGCGGATATAGGTCCCGCTCAGATTGAGGGCGGCGCTGATGGCGATCAGAATGAAGAACACGCCGATCTGGCGGATGGCCTCGTCGACATCCAGCTTCTGCAGGGCATTGAAGAAGTCGGCGGTCCAGCGGATCAGCCTGACTGAGATATGGACGCCGACAAGACCGAGGCCGAAGACAACAGCAAAATAGACGATCCCGAGCCGGCCTCCCGGTCGCCATGCGCAGAGGACGCAGAGGCGCCAGATCTGACCAAGGCTGGCAAGCATGGAAACCTCGCTGCAAGAGACCGTCGGGAACCGGCGCTAGGCGCCGGCAAAAGCCGAGCCTGGACCGCTGAGCACCAGGCCAAGCGCCGAGCCGTCGGCCGCTTCGGCATGGAATGCGATCGCGCCGTCCGATGCATCGCGACGCCAATGGGCGACCGCGTGATCTTTCAGGTGCAGGTGGAAGTCCGGCTGGATGATGTTGAGAAAACCCATGGCCGGCTTCACCTCGCCAATGATGCCGGTCCAGGTCTGTTCCAGCCCGGTGCAACGAAACAGCACGGTCACCGCTTCGCCGCCGGCGCGCGCGGCTTCGAGCAAATTCGCGCCCGGATCGTCGCCAGCCGGCGCGGGCCCCGGCTCCACGGCCGTCTGACGCGCTTTTTCGGGCAGGACCGTGCCGGCGCCGAGGCCCTCGATGGCCTTGTCGAAGGGCTCCAGGCCGTCAAGGCAGATCAGGCTGAAAGCGGTTTCGCCGGCCGCGTCCAGCAATTCGAGCCGCGGCAGCACGCGGTCCTTCATCCGGCCGGAGCGGTCGGCAACCACGCTGACGATCACGGCGAGATCGATCAGCGCGTCATGGGCCTCGCCCGACAGGCGGAGCGTGCCGGCCTCATGCCGGACCGCCGCGACCGGACCGATCCGCTCATGGGTGGCGCCGCCGGCCGAAGCCGCGAGCATGACCCGGCCCATGGCGCCAACCGTCGCGACAGCATCGGCGACGGTGCCGGGCAGGATTTCTCGAATGGGTTTGGTGGCGGTCATGCGGGGCCCTCGCGGATTGGCTGAAAGAAAAGCGGGGCGCCCGCATCGGGGCGCCCCAGTTTGCGTGGCGCGTGGCTCAAACGCGCCGCCGCCGATGCTGAGGTCAGAAGTCGGCGGTCGCAGAAAGCTTGAAGGTCCGGCCCGGCGCGACCTGCAGTTCGAGCGGGTTGGTCTGGGCCACCGCGGCGGATGCCGGCGTGTTGGTGTAATTGCCGTAGAGGTTCTGGAAATAGCGGGTGTCGAAGATGTTCTGGACACCGGCGCGCAGCGTCAGGTTGGCGGTCGGGCGCCAGTTGATGAAGCTGTCGAACACCGCATAGCCGCCGGGCTTGTAGATGTTCGGCGCGCTGGTGCGGCCGATCGGCGCGCCAAAGCTCGCCAGCACCTCGCCGTCGATATTCCACTCGCGCTTGAACCAGCGCAGCCCGACAGTGGCGGTCAGTGGCATGATCGCATCAAAGGCAACCTTGGCCGATGTCGGCGTCGCCCGCTGTTCGCCGAACTGATAGGACAGGCCGCCATTGAGGATCAGGTCGTCGGTGATCCGGTATTGGGCCGAGGCTTCGACACCGTAGATCGTCACCGCCGAGACATTGGTGTTGGTGAGGTCGATCGAACCGGGCGACGGCGGCTGGAAGGCCAGGATGAAGTCCTTGTAGGTCGTGTAGAAGGCCCCCACCGAGAACCAGCCGCGTTCGAACCGGCCGCGGAAACCAGCCTCGTAGGACCTGGCCGATTCAGGCCGAAGATTGGGATTGGGAACAAGGCTGCCGCCGCCGCCGGCGCCGCCCGGCAGGGACAGGTAGAGCTGCTGCGCCGTCGGCATCTTGAAGCCTTCGGCATAACGCGCATAGACCGAATAGATATCGGTCAGCTTGAACACCGAGCCGAGCTGCGGGATGAAACGGCTCGACGAAATCTGCCGCGGCTCGACGCCCGGCACCGGCCTGTAGTTGACATCAGGCCGGGGATCGATGGTGTAATTGGCCCAGCGAAGGCCCGGCGTGATGGTCCAGCGGCCGTCGAACAGCTGGATCTCGTCCTGGAGATAGAGATCCGCCCGCGTCGTATTGGCATTGGCGAAATTGAAACCCGAACCCCTGGTGACCGAAATGAGGTTGCCGGTGGTGGCGTTGATCACCGTGTCCTGGCGGAAATAGTCGGTCTTGGTGGTGTCGCCCTGGAAGCCATAGGTCAGGATGTGCTGGGCCGGGCCGAGGTTGAAGCGGGAGGTCAGCTGAACCTCGCCCTGCAGGAAGTTCTCCTGATAGTTCAGGATCGCATTGGTACGCCGCTGCTGGTTGGTGTTCAGGTTCAGCTGATAGCGGTTGCTGTCGAGCATGCGGCTCTGCGGCGAATAGGAGACGTTCCAGCGCACCGCGTCGATCCAGCCCCAGTGCGGGGTCCAGTCATGGGCAATGGCAAAGTTCTGCCGGCCCAGGACCTGGTTGCGCAGATATTGGCCGTTGCGGTGGGGGGCGCCGGACACCGAAACGGTCTGACCAAAGTCATAACGCTGGTCGACCGTCGTATTGCGGTTGAAGGCTTCCGCGACAAGGCGCACTTCGTGATTGTCCGCCGGCCGCCAGATCAGCTTGGCAAAGCCGTTCCAGGTGCTGGAATTGAGCGGATCGAGTTCGTTGCAGGCGAGCGCGCGGATCGCTGGGCAGCCCCAGATCCCGCCATTGGCCTGCGCCGTCGACAGGCTCGCGGCCTGGGCACTTCTCTGGCTGAGCACGAAGATGCCCTGCAGGACCGGGCTGAACTGGATGGCGGTCATGCCGGTCTTGACGAAGGCCTGGTCCAGGCTGTCGTAAGAGGTTTGCAGCCGCACCGCCCAGGGCCTGCCCTTGCCGCGCAGCAGGTCGTCGGGATCGAGGGTACGGAAAGCGACGATGCCGCCGAGCGCGTCGGCGCCCCACAGCACCGAACCCGGCCCGCGCATGATCTCGACCGATCTCATATAGGGCAGGTCGACGAGGTCACGGGTGCCGTCGGTGATGCGCTCCATGACGCGGGCGCCATCAACACGGATCTGCACGCGGTTGCCGGTGACGCCACGAATGGTGAAGCCGCCGAGATTGTGCCAGGGATCGGTGCCTGTCGTGACCCGGTCGACGCTGACACCCGGTTCGTAGCGGACCAGGTCCTGGATGTCGCGGGTGGCCCGGTCATCCATCTGCTGGCGCGAGATGACCGAGATATTGGCCGGCACATCGAACCGCTGACGCTCCTCGCGGGTGGCGGTGACCGTGATCTCGTCGGCCGAAGACACATTGGCTGCCCTCGCCGCCTCGGTCTCGGCGCGCGACGGCGCGGTCGCCTGAGCGAGAGCTGCCGCCGTCGCCAGTGCCAGAAACAAAATGGAAACCGACGCGCACAGCGTCGCAGTGCCGGATCGTGTCATCGCCCCGAAGCCCCTTGGCCAGATTGTGTGATGGCTGGCTGGCTTGAGGCGGACGGCGTTCAGCTGGCTGGCATGGCGGCGGGGTGGAAAGCATCAGCCCCGTCCAATGCCGGAGCTCTAGAAAAATTGAGTTTATCTGTCAACAATATGTCTCAATTCTGAGCATACGGACTATGCGAATTTGAGCATCAGCAGTTTGTAATGATTTTCATCTGATTTTTCCGCCACTTATCCAAGACGTGGCCGGCCTGCGAGGACGCGGCACAATTCCCCAGAGTCTACATGACATTCCCTGGCCGACCGTGGCCGCACAGGCCTCGCCAGGGCCCATCGACCGGTCCGTTGTCAGGACGGCGCATCGACCTGCGATACGGAAAAGCGGGACAGAATGCCGCAGGCCAAGGCCATTGGTCGTCCGCAGGACCGCGCGTCAGACAAAAAGACCATCGTGGAACCGGCGCTGCTGGCGTACTGTTCCGCGGTTTTCGACGGCATAAGCCAGATCCAGCCGTGCCGCGGCTCGCCCAACGGGCGCCCTCCCCGATTTGACCGATCCCATAGAGACAGCCATGACCGAGACCCGCATCGAAACCGATACGTTTGGCCCCATCGACGTTGCCGCCGACCGCTACTGGGGCGCGCAGACCCAACGATCCCTGCACTTCTTCGATATCGGATCCGAGAAGCAGCCGAAGCCGGTGATCAAGGCGCTCGGCATCATCAAGCGCGCCGCCGCGGAGGCCAACATGGCGCTCGGCCGGCTCGATCCGGCGATCGGGGCCGCCATCGTCGCGGTCGCCGACGAGGTTATTGCCGGCAAGCTCGACGAGCATTTCCCGCTGTCGGTCTGGCAGACCGGCTCCGGCACCCAGACCAACATGAACGCCAATGAGGTCATCTCGAACCGGGCGATCGAGACGCTCGGCGGGGTCATGGGCTCGAAAAAGCCGGTGCATCCGAACGACCACGTCAATATGAGCCAGTCGTCGAACGACACCTATCCGACCGCCATGCATGTCGCCGGCGCAATGGAGATCACCGGCGCGCTCTTGCCGGCGCTGAAGCACCTGCATCAGGCGCTCGACGGCAAAGCCAAGGCCTGGACGGATATCCTGAAGATCGGCCGGACCCACACCCAGGATGCGACGCCGTTGACGCTCGGCCAGGAGTTCTCCGGTTACGCCCGCCAGGTCGAGCTCGGCGTCGAGCGGCTGGAGCAATCGCTGCCCCGCCTGATGGAACTCGCCCAGGGCGGCACGGCGGTCGGCACCGGCCTCAATGCCCCGGTCGGTTTCGCCGAGGCGGTGGCCGATCGCATCGCCCAGCTCACCGGCCTCGCCTTCCGCACCGCGCCGAACAAGTTCGAGGCGCTCGCCGCCCATGACGCCATGGTGTTCAGCCACGGCGCGATGAACACGGTCGCCGCCTCGCTGTTCAAGATCGCCAACGACATCCGTTTCCTCGGCTCCGGCCCGCGGGCCGGCCTCGGCGAGCTCGCCTTGCCGGAAAACGAGCCGGGATCCTCGATCATGCCCGGCAAGGTCAACCCGACCCAGTGCGAAGCCCTGACGATGGTGGCGACCCAGGTGTTCGGCAACCAGACCACCATTGGGCTTGCCGGCTCGCAGGGCCATTTCGAGCTGAACGTGTTCAATCCGGTGATGGCCAATGCCTTCCTGCAGTCGGTCCGGCTCCTGTCAGATGCCGCCCGCTCGTTCGCCGACCACTGCATTGCCGGCCTCGAGCCGCGCCGCGACAACCTGAAGCTCGGCGTCGAGCGCTCGCTGATGCTGGTCACCGCGCTGGCGCCAAAGATCGGTTATGACGCCGCCGCCAAGATCGCCAAGACCGCCCACAAGAACGGCACCACCCTGCGCGAGGAGGCGGTCGGCGGCGGTTATGTCACCGATGCCGAATTCGACGCGCTGGTGCGGCCGGAAAAGATGATCGGCCCGTCCTGAACCGCGCCCGGCCGGGGCGCGACGACACCCGCATGCAAACGGGGCCGGTGGTGCGCCGGCCCCGTTTGGGTGTCTCCGGCCGGCCCAAGAGACAAGGCCCGCCGGACTGTTCGCATGGCGCCGCGGCAGCGATCTACGATTCCGACGATGGGCGACGGCCGCATGGCAAAATTTCAGCCGCTCATCCCACCGAGCAGGAGGCGGCTCCGCGCGTTTCGGTTTGCACGGGCGCGGCATCGCTGTCGGCCGCGGCTTGATAGGTGGTCAGGACATAACTGCCCCGGTAGGAGGCTTCCTCAATGGCTCTCGTCTCGATCACGATCCGAAGAAACCCATAACGCCCGGCCGGACGCTCCCAATAAAGTTCGAGCTTGAGCTCTTCGCGGCTCAGCCAGCTTTGCATGACCTGGCCTGCACCGAGGGTCAGTTTGCGGAAATCGGTCGGGGCGGACGGCTGAAGGAGCTGGAGTTCGCCACCGAATTCGAACAGCCCGCCGCCCGCCCCGTTCAGCCCGCTCGAAACCTCGAGCTTCAGGTCCCGGTCGTCAACCGTGCAACTCAGACCGCTCATCGCGCGGCTTTGCCCGCCACCGAGAAGCAGGACCACCAGAATGGCGAGGATGTGCATTGCGACCTCGGCGTTGCGGAACCGATGACGTCACCCGGACCGGCCAGCCGGCCGACGACCCGGAGAAAGATGACGACGATCTTGATAGCACAATGCCCAGGTCGCTCGACGAGCGCCGCCACCGATCAGGCTCGCAAGCGTCGAGATATCAAATGAGCCGGCAGTTCCCGGCCAGGACCGGAACCGATGCCACCGGACCGGCGGGGCTGCGGCCGGTCGGCTGGACCGGCGAGCCACCTGTTTTCAAACAGGTGAACCCACCGGCCCGGGCGCTCAATGGTCAGGGACGAACCGCGGTCACTTCGATCTCGACCAGCCAGCCCGGATTGACCAGGCCGGCAACCTGCATGACCGAACGCGACGGCAGGTTCGGCTGCGCCGGCGTGCCGAAGAACTGGGTGTAGCCCTCCATGAAGCCGGCGAAGTCCATGCGGTTTTCCTTGGTCGGGTCGCCGACCAGGAAGACCTGCATCTTGATGACGTCCTTCATCTGCAGGTTGAGCCGCTGCAGTGTCCGCTCGATCGCCTGCAGCACGGTCACGGTCTGGGCCTTGGTGTCGCCGAAGGCGGCCAGGCTGTTGCGCGGCGCCTGCTCGTTGGTCACCGTCGGCACCATGCCGCTGACATAGACCGTGGTGCGGCCGGCCGGCACCTCGACCGCCGCGGCGATCGGAAAGGTCGAGCCGGGCGTGCGATGGCGGGTGACATCCTGGGCACTGGCGACGCCGGCGGCGGCGATCAGCGAAGCGGCAAGCGTCAGAACGAAACTCGTCTTGCGGAACATGGATTACTCCTTTTCATGGAATCAAACGCGGGCATGGCCGTTTCAGGCCCATGCCCCATCGTGGTCGATAGACCGGCTGGGCCAGAAGCCCACCCGGCCCGGCCGCGCCTATTGGCGCGCGGCCTTGACGTCGTCGGCGCTGACCTGGTCGGTATAGCGGTTGCCGAAATTGCTCCTGATATAATTGACCACCGCGGCGACCTGGCCGTCGTTGAGCTGATTGGCGAAACCCGGCATCGCCTTTTGCCCGTTGACGACCAGATAGACCGGATAGCCCCCGGCCTCGAGCTTGGCATTGTTGGCCAGCGACGGATAGGCACCGGCGCCGATGGCGCCACGGCCTTCGGGCATGTGGCAGCCCGCGCAGACATAACGATAGATCGATTCGCCGTCCTGATAGGCGAAGCGGGCGGGGCTCGAGAACAGCGCCGAGGACTGCGACAGGGCGGCGGTTGCCCCGGCGACCAGCACGGCGGCGGTGAGGCCGATCTTCAGCGACGTTTGGAATGACGGGATCATGGTGAAACCCTCTGGAACCATTAGGGAAATGACGAAGGATCAGCGGGCCACGACACGCTTGTGCAAGCGCGAGATGGCATCCAGCGCGGAGAGCACCGAGCCTTCCTGCCAGGCCGGCAGGTAGGAAGCGTGCTCGCCGGCCAGCATGATCCGCCCGTCCATGGCGCAGAGATTGTTGTAGTGCTGCTTGCGCGCAGCATCGGTCCACACGGCGTAGCAGCCGAGCGTCGCCGGCTCACGGTGCCAGCCCACCGAAATGCCGTTCTCGAACTCCTTCTGATATTGCTGAGGATGGATCTGGGCGCCGAACTCGACCGCCTTCTTCAACCGCTCGGCCGGCGGCAGTGCGGTCCATTCATAGGCATTGGCGCCGAACGTATAGGCTGCGAGCAACACGCCCTTGCCGGTCCTGAAAAAGTTCGACGAGGGGTACTGGATCATCGCGATCGGCAGGTTGGTATAGCTGATGCCGCCGTAGATCTGCTCGTCCTCTTCCCAGAACCGGCGCTTGAACTGCAGGCCGATCTTGATCGACGCGGCATAGGGCGGCGCGTCGATCGCCGCTTTCATCGCCGAGCCGACATTGATGTCGATCTGCGACAACACCGAAAGCGGGATGGTGCACAGGCAATAGTCGGCGGTTGCCGTCTGCGGCCGGCCGCCCTTCTTGGCATCGACATAGGTGACGGTAACGCCGCGATTGTCCTGCTTGATGGTGGTGACCTTGGCGTTGAACTTGATCAGCCGGCCGACCTCGCGTTGGAACGCCTTGGCGATCATGTCCATGCCGCCGACCGGCTGGAAGATCGCCGACTGGAATTCATAGACACCGCCGGTCTGCATGCGGTTCCACAGCCTGGACTTCACCACGTCCTTGAAGCTGAACGGCTCGGAGTTGACGGGCTCGCCGCTCAGGCCGCCGCCCGGATCGCGGTCATAACCGCGGCGGTCGCTGGTCAGGCCGTTCTTGGCATATTTGTAATTCGCGTCGAGAGCACCCCATTGGCGCAGCGCCGCAAGCAGGACCTCCTTGTCCTCCTTGGTCACCGCCTCTTCCAGCTTGTCCTGGTTGACCGCCTTGGACAGCAGTTCGGTGACGCCGCCCTGGAAATCGGAATAGATGTGCCGGAAGCGCTGCGGCTTGCCGCCGAAAGCGTCCTTGTTGTGCATATAGGCGTTGTAATTGACCTGGACGAAGGGCTCCATGGCGACGCCGAGCCGCTTGCAATAATCCAGGATCGCGTGGTGATTGTAGGGGATGCGCCACGGGCCGGGATTGATGTAGTTGCCGCGCTCGAATTCGCATTTCTGCTCGATGCCGCCGAGCTCGGTGAACTTGTCGCCGCCGCGCAGCGTCCAGTTCCGGCCGCCGGCGCGCTCGTGATATTCGAGCACCTGGACCTTGTAGCCGGCCTTGCGCAGCTCCAGCGCGGCAACCAGCCCGGCGAGGCCGGCGCCGAGGATCAGCACGGAGGCGCCCTTGGGATCGCCGTCGAGCTTGATCGGCCCGGTATAGGTCGATTCAGCCGCATGCCCGAGGCTGGTCATCGCCTGGTACATCGCGGCGCCGCCGGCGGCAGTCCCGATCAGGTTCAGCAGGTTGCGCCTGCTCATCGGTGACATCTCTGATTCGGACATCGTTTCGCTCCCAGCTCTCATAAAGGGCCAAGGCCGGCGCGCCGTCTCGCGCGGCGCACCGATCCATCGACCGAGGTGACGATTAGAGATCAAAGCCCAGCGGCCGTCAGCCAGTTTGGTATGATTCTTTGTTATGCGCGACGTGAAGGAAGTTCATACCGGAGCAGCCGGATCGATTGAGCGGCCGGACGGCAAGCCGGATCGCCGCATCGCGCTTTATCCTGCCCTGCCGCCGCCGCAACTATTCAAGTCAAATCAAGCGCTTCCTGACATGCCGGCCAATGTGTTCCGCGGATCTGCCTCCTCCGCCGGCGACCATGAGGCATCGTGACGGTGCGCCGCGAGCGCGTCGGCTTGGTTCAGGATTTGCCGTATTGCTCGATGGCGGCGACAAGCGACCCGGGCAGTTCCACGTCGCCCGTATCAGGACTTCGGCCGGGAATATGAATTCCCTGGGCGGCGAGGCGCTCGATCTGCGACGCCAGCCGTGCCGAAAATCCGGGTGCGAAGACATCGGCTTTCAGCCCGACGATGAACAGTCCGACGCCTGGCGATCGGCTCCCAGCCGCGAAGGACGGGGCGTCACAGGACCAATTCGCGCCGGTCAGCCCTGCCGCGAGAATTTCGACCATCAGCGCGATATTGGCGCCCCGCGCGCCGCCGAAGGCGAGAAGCAGGCCCTTGACGGCCTCGCGCGCATCGGTGGTGGGCTGGCCGTTCCGGTCGACCGCCCAGCCTTCGGGAATCGCCTCGCCATTGTCCGCCGCGCACCTGACGTTGACGAAGGCTGTCGCGCTCGAGGCCTGATCGACAACCAAGGGACGCCCGTTCTCGACCGGAGCGGCAAAGGACAGGGGGTTGGTGCCATAGACCGGCGCGCGGCTCGCGCCCGCTGTCATCAAGGCCGGTCCATTGGAGGCGGCAAGCGCGACCAGTCCGGCATTGGCGAGGCGCCGCGTGTAATAGCCCAATTCGCCTGCCGTATAGCTGTTCTCCTGCGCAAAGACCGTCATGCCATAGAGGTCCGCGCGGGCGCGCAATTCGTCGAACGCCAGATCGAAACCGAGCTGGGCGATGCCGCCCTTGGCATCGACCCGGATGATCGCGGGAGTCGGAAAGCCGATATCGGGTTCAGCCCCGCCCGCGATACGACCTGCGACGAAGCCTTCGAGATAGTCGAGAAGATGCGCGAATCCGACCGCGCCGCGTCCGGAGAGTTCCGCCGCGACCGTCGCATCCGCCAATGATGCCGCGGCGGCATGGCTCGCCCCGGCACCCATCGCGGCGCGCCACGCCAGTTGCCGTGCACGCTCCTTGGAATATCGCATGGCCTGGTTCCGAACCCGCTGCTCAAACCACCCGGTTGTCCGGGTTCCGGCCGGCGGCGAGCGCGGCAAAACCGTCGATCAGCGTCCGGCCCATGGCGCGCCGGCTCTCGACCGTCGAGCTGCCGATATGTGGCAGCAGGAAAGCATTGCCGAGGTTGAGATAACGCGGGTCGAGCTTCGGTTCGTTGGTGAAGACATCGAGGCCCGCCGCCCTGACATGGCCGCTCTGCAAGGCGGCGATCAGCGCATCGTCGTCGATCACGGGGCCGCGGGCGATATTGACGACGATGGCGCCCGGCTTCATCGCCGCGATCCGCTCGGCATCGAGGAAACCGCGCGTCGCCTCCGTCAGCGGACAGGCAATCGCCAGCGCATCGATCGCGCCGAGAAACTCGACGGCATCGGCGTGGTGGACCGCGCCCTTGGCGAGGTCCGGCGGCAACGCCGAGCGGTTGTGGTAGCAGATCGTCATGCCGAAGGCCCGGGCGCGCTCGGCGATGCCGCGGCCGATCCGCCCCATGCCGAGAATGCCGAGGGTCTTGCCTGATAGCTCGACCCCGATCAGCTGGGTCGGCGTCCAGCCCTGCCAGGCACCGGAGCGGACCAGATCGATGCTCTCGGTGGCGCGCCGGGCCGCCCCCAGCAGCAGGAGCAACGCGGTCTCGGCCACTGCGTCGGTCAGCACGTCAGGCGTGTGCAGCACGGCGATGCCACGCTTGCGGGCGGCCGCCAGGTCAATATGGTCGAGCCCGACCGAATAGGTCGCGATCGCCTTGACCGAGGCCGGCAGGGCCTCGATGAGCGCGGCATCCGCCGGCGTCATGGCCAGCAGCAGCAGGGCGTCGCGGCCGTCCAGACGGGCGACGAGCTCGGCGACGGGACGCTGCCTGGCATCGGGCATGAAGTCGACGTCGAGCGCGCTGGCGAGGTCGCGTTCGACCGCTTCGGGCAATTGGCAGGCGACCAGGACGGAATAGGGTTTCATGATCGGTCTCGTGTTGATTTCAGCGCCGCCGGCGCAGGTGATCGGCGGTAATGGCGTCGAGGCTCGCCGTGCCGAGCAGCGCCATGGCAATGTCGATCTCGGCGGCCAGCAGCTTGATGGCATGGTCGACGCCAGCCTCGCCGGCGCTGGCCAGTCCCCACAGGAACGGGCGTCCGATGCTGCAGCCGACGGCGCCGAGCGCGCGGGCGGTGAGGATGTCGGTGCCGCGGCGCACGCCGCTGTCGACGATCAGCTGGGCCCTTTCGCCGACGGCTTCGGCAATGTCGGGCAGCGCGGTGATCGGTGCCGGCACGTGGTCGAGCTGGCGGCCGCCGTGATTGGACACGATCACCGCGTCGGCGCCGATGTCGACCGCCATGCGGGCATCGTCGGGATGCAGGATGCCCTTGATCGCCACCGGTCCCTTCCAGAGCCGTCGCAACCGCGCGATGTCGTCCCAGGTCACCGACGGATCGAACAGCGTGCTGACATGCTGGGCGATATTGGTGAAGCCCGAGGCATTGTCGGTCTTGAAATTGCCGAAGGTCGGCGGCGCGCGCATCACCCCCAACAGCCAGCCGGGCCGGCGCGCCAGATCCAGCATGTTCGACAGGCGCGGCTTCAACGGCATGGTGAAACCGTTGCGGACGTCGCGCTCGCGTCGGCCGGTGAGCGGCAGGTCGACGGTGATGCACAACACCCGGTAGCCGGCAGCGGCGGCGCGGGCGACCAGTTGATCGGTCAGGCCGCGGTC
The DNA here is from genome assembly GCF_005144885.1 of Phreatobacter stygius. Lineage (NCBI taxonomy): Bacteria > Pseudomonadati > Pseudomonadota > Alphaproteobacteria > Hyphomicrobiales > Phreatobacteraceae > Phreatobacter > Phreatobacter stygius. Next base: position 4,266,502 of record NZ_CP039690.1, on the reverse strand, counting down.
GCGCATGACATAGAGCTGGAACCAGAGGTCGGTGTCGGGCGCGGCCTCGGCGACCTGTTCGAGCGCGGCGACCGAATTGGTCGAGAGGCAGAACGGGATGCCCCGGTTGCCGGCGGCGCGCGCCGCGGCGATCTCGCCATGCGGCCAGAAGAAGCCGGTGAGCCCGGTCGGTGACAACATCAGGGGCAATTTGGCGGCGCGGCCGAGGAAGTCGGCGCCGAGATCGCGCCGGCTGACATCGACGCCGACCCGCGGCATCAGCTGCCAGTCGCCGAAGGCCGCCTGATTGTCGGCGAGCGTCGTCTCGTCGCCGGCCGCGCCATCGATGAAGTCGAACACCGCTTTCGGCAGCCGCCGCCGGGCGAGCACGCGCAGATCGGCGATGGACGCCGCCTTCGCCAGGGATCGGGCCGATGCACCCCACATGGCAGCGCTCCTCGGAACAGGTGGCTTCGGCGGATCGCCGCCCGAAGCCGGTCCTCCCGTTCTAGGGCCGGCACCTGCGCCGGGCGACCCGCCGAAATGCATTGCGCCTATCTGTCGGGACGAACTTGCGATCGGGACTTGCCGCTGGCCTTGTCGGCCGACATCGGCTAATCGGGCCGGCCGCTCTCCGGCCTCAGGATGCGTCCGCCTTGTCCGCCCGCCCGCAAGATATTTCGATCGGCGTCGATTTCGGCACCAGCAATACCGTCGTCGCCATCGCCACGCCGGATGGCCGGGCCGAGGTCATCAGTTTCGACCATGGCAGCCAGCGCCTCAGCGGCTTCGTCACCGCGTTGTGCTTCTGGGAAGAACGCAAGGGCACCGGCGTCCCGCGCCTTCGGATCGAAGGCGGTCCCTGGGCGATCGACCAGTTGCTCGCCGGCACGTCGGCCCATCGCTTCATCCAGTCGTTCAAGACCTTTGCGGCCAGCGCCAGCTTCCAGGAGACCCGGATCTTCCGCGCCCGCTACCGGTTCGAGGATCTGCTCTCGGCTTTCCTCGACACCCTCGTCAGCCACGGCAATGGCGGCCTCGACTTCCAGGGCGCCCGGCTGGTCATCGGCCGGCCGGTGAAATTCGCCGGCAGCCATCCCAATGACGGGCTGGCGATGGAGCGTTATGCCACCGCCTTCGGCAAGCTCGGCGCGGCGACGACCACCTATGTCTACGAGCCGGTCGGTGCCGCCTTCTTCTATGCCAGCAAGCTCGACCATGATGCGACCGTGCTGGTCGCCGATTTCGGCGGCGGCACCAGCGATTTCTCGGTCATGCGTTTCGAGCGTTCGGGCGGCGCCCTGCGCGCCGAACCGCTCGGTCATGCCGGCGTCGGCATTGCCGGCGACACCTTCGACTATCGCATCGTCGACCGGGTGGTCTCGCCCCGGCTCGGCAAGGGCTCGAGCTACCGTTCCTTCGACAAGCTGCTGACCATCCCGAGCCACTATTACGCCAACCTGGCGCGCTGGCATCAGCTCGCCATGATGAAGACCAACGGCGACCTCAAGGGCCTGCAGGATCTCGCCAAAGTGGCGCTCGAGCCGGGCCAGTTGCACAAGTTCATCGATGTCGTCGATTACGATCTCGGGCTGGCGCTCTACCGCGCCGTATCGGCCGCCAAGATGACGCTCTCGACCGCGGAAACCGCAGCCTTCCGTTTCGTCGAATATGACGTCGACATTCAGGCGACCATCACCCGGCGCGATTTCGAGGCCTGGATCGCGCCCGACGTGGCACGCATCGCCGAGACGGTCGACGAGGTGCTGGCGCGTTCGGGCGTCGGCGAGAGCGCGATCGAGCGGGTGTTCCTGACCGGCGGCACCTCCTTCGTGCCGGCGATCCGCAAGCTGTTCGTCCAGCGCTTCGGCGAGGAGCGACTGACCAATACCGACCAGTTCGAATCGATCGCCTATGGCCTGGCACTGATCGGCCAGGATCCGGATGCCGAACGCTGGGCAGTCAGGCGCGCGGCCTGAGCCTCGTCAGACGCTTGCCATCATCCTGCCGGCAATGACAGGAAGCGGCGCAGGACGTTGTCGAGAATGCGCGACACGTCGTTGTCGTCGCCGTTGTGGCTAAGGCTGCCGATGAAGGTGATCGAGCCGCTGGCGAAAAACGCGCCTTCGCCGGGCGGCGTGCCAAGCACCATATGCGCCTCCACGCCAGGACTGGTGGTCAGCGCCAGGGTGTGGGTCAGGATCTCCTCGGGCGCCAGCTGGAAGCTCGGGCCGTGGCCGGCCGAGCGCGCCACGACCACGGTTCCCGCGGGGGTGCCGAGCGGCTCGGAAACCTGGTCGAGCTCGAACCCGGCCGCGCCGCCGCCGAACAGGCCGTAATCGCCCAAGATGTCACCGCCGACACCCTCGAACAGCCAGGACATCGCCGGGTCGCGCGACTCGGCTGTCCGCCGGTAATAGGAGCCCTCATAAAGCCCCTGGATGGCGAAACCGATGCCAGCCAGCATTTGCGGCGGCCTGTCGTTGCGACGCCAGAGGCCGCCATAGGCGCCGTCGAGCTGCTGGTAATATTCGCCGACCCGGCAGGCCCAGGCGCGGATGCCGCTTTCGGCCCGCCGGATCTCGATCATATGGGGCAGGTCGCCGCGCCGGCCGATGCGCCAATAGAAACCGTTGCCGCCGAGATAGGCGAAATGGCCGCCGGCCTCGCGGTAGTCCTGCAGCGCGTTCAGCGAGCGCTCCGTGTGATATTCCGGGTGGCTGCCGGTGACGACGACCTGGTAGCCGGCGATCGCCGCGACGCCGTCATCGTCGAGATCCTCGTCGGTGACGATGTCGAAATCGTAGCCCTTGCGGTGCAGCCAGGCGACGAGATGGGTGTCGGCGGGAAAATGCCTGAGGCCCGAACCGCGTTGATCGTCGAAGGTCAGATAGCCCGGCCGCATGGTCATGATCGGGCGCAGCCGGGACGACAGCGAAACGCCCGATCCATCGGAATGGTAGTTATAGGTCGACAGCGCGAAGTCGGGCACCTCGTCGGAATTCCAGGGATAGGCGCCCCAGGCTGCAGCCCGCGCTTTCAAGCCGCCCTCGAAGTTGCCGCGCGCGTGATTGGCATAAGCGAGATAGGTGAAGGTCGAGGCCAGCACCGCGATCGGCTTTTTCGGTCCGTCGCGCGCCGGCAGGACGAAGAAGGGAATGGTGTCCCTGCCCTGCGCGTTCTGCACCTCGAGCGCGTAGATGCCGCTCTCGAGATCAGGCGGAATGGCGAAGCTGGCACCCGGCTCCCATTGGCAGTCGGCGAGGTCGTCGTCGTGGAAATGAATGGCGCCATAATGCGCCGGCGCATGGCGCCAGCAGAGTTCGCTGCCGTCCCAGTTCGAGCCCCTGACCGCCCGGGTCGGGACGTTGACCAGGACACCGTCGCCATGGCCAAGCCGCTCGGGAAATCTCTGCTCGTCGATCGCGCCTGAAAAGTCCCACAAGGCCAGGGCATCCTCAACCGGCACGCCCAAGGCGCCGCCGGTCTCGGCGAGCCGTGGTTCCAGGCCGCGCCGAAGCGCCGGACGCTCGATCTGGCCGTTGAAGCTCGCCGTCGGCTTGCCGGCCCAGATCGCCGCGAAGGCCACCTGCGTCCATTGGGACATGCCAACCTCACCGGCCAGTTGCAGCACCTGGCGGCGAACCTCCCGCATGCCGCGGCGCTGGTCGAGCCGGGCGAGCTCGACAACGACGGCGGAGCGGCCATGGCTGAAGCCGAGGCCGAGCGAATGCCAGGCGCCGATATCGAGCTCGAGCCCGGTGACCGTGCGGCTCTCCTCGCCCTGCCGGCGCAGCACGAGCACCAGGCGGCGGCCTTCGAGCGCGACCGCAAGGACCGACCGGCCGGCCTCATCCTGCAAGCTGGCGATCGCGCGCAGATCCGTGTCGAGCCGGGTCGGCCGGAGATTGAGGATGAGAACCATGGCGCCGGCATCGCCAAGCGCCGGCAAGGGAGCGCGCGCGCAGGACCCGATCGGCACGGACTGGGCCTTGCCGTCATGGCGGCCTTCGACGGCGCTCGGCACCGCGTCCATCCGCAGACCCGGGCCGGCCGGATTGGGATCACCACAGATCACCCGGACAAGACGGGCATCGAAGGGCAGGCCATCCGCCGAACTGATGTGGAAATTGATCGTGTCGCCGGGGCGCCCGCGCAGGGGGTCGCAATAGCCGATAATGGGGGGCAGCATGGGGTTTCCAAAACGTCGAGCGCCGGCGCAGGTCGCGCCGCGCGCTTAGTGAATGGCGAGATAGCGTTCGATCCGCGCGGGCGCCCGGCGCCCTTCTTCAGCGGTCAGGATGTCGACCACCGTGCCGTTTTCCATGACGATCACCCGGTCGGCGATCTGAAGGGCGAAAGCGAGGTTCTGTTCGACCAGGATGATCGAGATCGCCTCGTCGCGGAGCTCGGTCAGGACCCGGGCGACCGACTTGACCACGACCGGCGCGAGCCCCTGCGAGGGTTCGTCGAGCAGCAGCAGCCGGGGCGCCGGCGCCAGCCCGCGGCCGATCACCATCATCTGCTGCTGGCCGCCGGAGAGCTGGGCGCCGCGCCGCCGCGTCAATCCCTGCAATTCGGGAAACCAGCCGAGAAACCGCTCCAGCGTGTAGGGCGAGCCGGCGCGATAGCCGAGCATGATGTTTTCCTCGACCGTCAGCAGCGAGAACGCGTCGCGGGTTTCCGGCACATAACCAATGCCCTGGCGGGCGATCCGGTGCGGCTTCTGCCCGCTGATCAGGCGCCCGTCGAAACGAACCGAGCCCTGGCCTGGAACATTGAAGCCCATGATGGTGCGCAAGGTCGTGGTCTTGCCGGCGCCGTTGCGCCCGAGAATGGCGACCACTTCGCGCGGGCCGATCGAAAAACTGACGTCGAACAAGGCCTGGCTGCGGCCATAAAAGGCGTCGACGCCGGCGACCTCGAGCAGCGGGGTTTCAACCTCCAAAGTAGGCCTCCTGCACGGTCTTGTTGCCCTGGATCTCGGCGGGCGACCCGTGCGCGATCACGGCTCCGCGGTTCATCACCGAGATCTCGTCGGAAATCTCCATGACCACGCCCATGTTGTGCTCGATCATGACGATGGTGAATTCGCCCTTCAGCGCAGCGATCACGCGCTTCACCTTTTCGGTTTCCTGCCGGGACAATCCTGCGGTCGGCTCGTCGAGCAGGATGATCCGGGGCTCGGAGGCAAGCGTCACGGCGATTTCCAGAAGCCGCTGATCGCCATAGGACAGTTCCTTGGTCGGCACGTCGGCGAAAGACATGAGCCCGAGGCGGCGCAGATAGGTATCGGCATGGTCGCGCACGGCGGCGTCGCGATCGGCGCGGCGCCAGAACACCAGCGCGCCGCCGGCCAGCGCCCGATAGGACGCGACCCAGACATTCTCGCGCGCGGTCATGTCGAGATAGACGCTGGAGATCTGATAGGACCGCGACAGCCCCCGGCGGGCGATCTGGTGCGGCTTCAGCCCGGTGACGTCGGCACCTTCGAGCCGGACGGTGCCGGTATCCGGGGTCAGGTCCTTGGTCAGCAGGTTGAACAACGTCGTCTTGCCGGCGCCGTTGGGGCCGAGAATGCTGTGCAGCCGACCCTCGGCGAAGGCCATCGAGACGTTCTGCACCGCGACATTGCCGCCAAAGGCCTTGAGCAGGGCTTCGGCCGACAGAATGATCCGTTTCGCAGCGGCAGTCATGACCGGCTCCGTAGGCGCGTGACCCAATGGCGTGCCTTCTCGACGAGGTCGAGCACGCCGCCCGGCAGGAACAGCATGACGACGATCACGAACAGGCCGAGCAGCAGCGGCCAGCGTGCCCAGACGAGACTGAACAGGCCCTGGAGCCAGATGAAGATGGCCGCGCCGATGACCGGGCCGAGCATGGAGCGGGTGCCGCCGATCAGCACCATGAACACCACATAGGCCGACGCCACCCAGTGCACGGAGTCGATCGGCATGATCCGGTAGAGCATGCCGAACAGGGCGCCGGCGATGCCGGCGATCGCGCCGGCCATGACGAAGGCGATCAACTGCGCCGTATGCACGGGATAGCCGAGCGAAGCGGTGCGGCGCGGATTGAGCCGCGCAGCCGTCAGCACCATGCCGAGCGGACTGTCGACGACCCGGCGCAACGCGACCATTCCGGCCAGGAAGATGCAGGCCGACAGCCAATAGAAGGCCAGGTGATTGTCGAAGCTCAGCTGACCGATGACAGGCAGGTCGAGCGGCATGCGCTTGATGCCGGCGAGGCCATCCTCGCCGCCGGTCACCGAGTGCCAGGAATAGGAGATGTAATAGACCAGCTGGTTGAAGGCGAAGGTCAGCATCATGAAATAGATGCCGGTACGCCGGATGCTGAAGGCGCCGATGACCAGGGCGAGCAGGCCGGCTGCGAGTGCTGCCGCCAGCAGCATGACCGGCAGCGGCGCGAGGCCGCGCGCGGCAAGATAGCCGGCGGCATAACCCCCGACCCCGAAGAAGGCGGCCTGGCCGAAGGAGTAGAGGCCGGCCGTGCCGATCAGCAGATTGGTCGACATGGCGAAGAGGCCGAAAATGACGATCTCGGTGGCAATGTTCACCGGGATCGCGAAGGGCAGCAGCGCCACGGCGGCGACCAGCGCCAGGGTGGGAACAAGGCCGGATTGTCGGCGCGGCGCTTCGATCGCCGCGACGGCACTGCCGTCGGCGACCGCCACGGCGGATTCGGGTTCGGAAGCCATGGATCAGCGCTCGCCTAGGAGGCCTTGCGGCCGGATGAGGAGGATCGCGATCATCGCGACATAGATGATCACGGTGCTGGCGGAGGGCGCGATGACCGTCATCAGGCTTTGCACCACGCCGACCAGGACGCCGGCGACGATGGCGCCGTAGAGCGAACCGAGCCCGCCGATCACCAGCACGACGAAGGCAAGCGCCGTCATGTCGCCGCCCATGGTGGAGGTGGCACCCATCAAGGGCAAAGCCAGCGCGCCGGCAAGCCCGGCAAGGCCCGTGCCCAGCGCCATGCCGAAGGCCAGCAGCAGGTCGACATTGATGCCGAGCGCCTGGGCCATGTGGGGCTTGTCGATGCCGGCCCGGATGAAGGCGCCGAGCCTGGTCCGCTCGATCAGCAGCCAGACGGCGGAAATGACCAGCGCGGAAAAGACGCTGGCGAAGATGATGTAGCGCGGCACCAGGGTGAAGCCGAGATCGATGGCACCGGACAGGAGCGGCGGCGGCGCGGCGCTCAGCCCGATGGTGCCCCAGCCGATCAGCAGGCACTGTTCGATGACCAGCGCCACGCCGAACAGAATGATCAGTTGCGGCAGGTAGTCACCGTCCTTCACCCGGCGCAGGACAAGACGATCGAAGAACAGCCCGACCGCGGCACTGCCGATCGCGGCGAGCGTCAACGCCAGCAGGAAGGGCACGCCCGCCTTGATCGCCGAATAGCAGAGATAGGCGCCGAGCGCGTAGAAGGCGCCATGAGCGAAATTGGGGATGTTCAACAGCCCCTTGATGATCGACAGGCCGAACGCCATCAGCGCATAGATCATGCCGATGGCGATGCCGTTGACCAATTGGGCGAGAATGAGCCAGGTCATCAGAAGCTTCCCGTTGCGCTGCCAGGGTCGGCCTTGGATCAGAGCGGCGGCATCGCCTTGCAGGCATTGAGGGCTGCGGGCTGCGTCTGGGTGCTGGTGGCGACGATCTCGGCGAAGTCGGTGGCATCCTTCATCTCGGCCGCGGCCTTGCAGCGCACGACGAAATAGGGCCGCACCGTCTGGTGCGTCGCCGGATCGACCGACATGGGACCCAGCACGCCGTCCCAGCGCATGGTTTCGAGCGCCGTGACGACGGCGCCGACCTCGGCCGATTTGGCCTGTTCCATCGCCAGCAGCAGCGAGCGGACCGCATCATAACCATAGGCTGCGGCATAACCCGGCGCGCCCCGGTGGCGCTGCTGGTAAAGCTTCACGAACTCCTGGTTCGCCGGCGTATCGATGGCGGGATAGTAGTTCTGGCCGAGGATCATGCCGGCCCGCATCTCCGGGGCGAGTTCCGGCAGTTGATCCACTTCGAGGGTCCAGGGGCCGACGACCGCGATCCGGCCGGCACCAAAGCTGGAGAACTGGCGAATGGCGGTCACGGCGTCGGCGCCGGCGGTGTTGAGGAACAGGATATCCGGCCGGGCGGTCACCACCTTGGTGAGATAAGAGGTGAACTGGCGTTCGCCGAGCGGGTGATTGTCATTGCCGACCAGTTCGAAACCGAGTTCGGCCGCCACCACCTGGGTGTATTTCAGCAGGGCATGGCCGAAGACGTAGTCGGCGCTCAGGCTGTAGATCTTCTTCTTGTCGGGATGGGCCTTCCTGACATGTTCGAGGGTGGCGCGCACCGCGGTGTAGGGATGCGCCGACCATTGAAAGGTGTAGCGACCGCAACGCGAGCCGGTGAAATCCTCCGACCCTCCGGCGGCATATTGCAGGAGCTTCTCGCGCTGGGCGACTTCGGATTCGGCGAGGCCGACGGCGCTCGAATAGGCGCCGAGGAAGAAGCGCATGCCGTCGCTGCTGGCCGCCTCCTGGACCCGCCGGACGCCGACGGCGGGCTTGCCCTCGTCGTCACGGGTGATCAGCCTGACCGGCTGCCCCAGGACCTGCCCGCCGCGCGCCGCGACCGCCAGTGCCGCGCCCTGGCCGATCAGCTCGCCGGCAAAGGCGAATGTGCCGGTGCTCGGCGTGACCAGACCAATGGTGACCGGCCGGGCACCGCCGGACTGTCCCCAGGCCATCTGGAGTGGCGCCGCTGCCAGCAGCGAACCGGTGGATGCCAGCAGTGCTCTGCGTGAAATCGTCGACGACATGCCTCTTCCCCTCTTTTTGATCGTGTCGCCGGGTGCGACGGCGGGCGTGCCAAGGCGTGTCCGCCAAGCCCTGGGCTTGCGGCGCTGCCCTTGATGCGACATCCCTTTCGCCAGGCCCCGTTTGATTTTCTCTGGTCAGGCAAATACAATACGCACCGTTGCGTATGTCAATAAGGAAAATGATTGTGACCCAAGTCGCTTCCGTCAGGACCGGCCGGCCGCGCGACCAGGCGGTCAACCGCGCAATCCTCGATGCCGCCCGCGACCTGATCGCGGAGCAGGGTTATGGAAGCTTCTCGATCGAGGCGGTGGCGGCCCGGGCAGCAGTCGCCAAACAGTCGATCTACCGGCGCTGGGCATCCAAGGGCGCGCTCCTGATCGACCTCTACATGGACGGGCTGGAAAGCGCCCGTCCGCTGCCGGGCACCGGCTTCGGACCGGACTTCAAGGCGCTGATGAGCCAGACGGTCCAGCGCCAGCGGGACATGGCTTATGCCAATGTGCTGAAGGGCCTGATGATCGAGGCGCAGAGCGATGCCGATCTCAGGCAATTGTTCATCGCCAAGATCGTCGCGCCGCGCCGCGAAACGCTGCGCCGCGTCCTGCTTCAGGCGAAGGATAAGGGCGAGCTGCCGGCTGGCCTCGATGTCGAAATGATGCTCGACCTGACCTTCGGCGCGGTCTGGTTCAACATGATCGCGACGGTGGAGGGCATCCAGAGCGATTTCCCGGAACGGGCGCTCGGCGTCTTCGAAACCTTGATGGCTGCGCGAAGCGGCGCCTGACGCCCGACGGCTTCAACGAGCGGATGCTCGCCAAAGCATGACGGTTCGCGACGGAAACGCCCGCACTTTGCACACAGGTCGGCCGTCCTTCGAGGCTCGCTGCGCTCGCACCTCACCCCGAAGCGATCACGCTCTAACGGCCGCCTCCCAACGCGATATGGCCGATGCCCTTGCGGGCGACCTCGTCGATCGCCTCGTCGTAACCGGCATCGGCATAACGCATGACGCCGAGCGAGGTGTCATTGGTCAGCGACAGGTCGAGCCGCTCCTCGGCCTCCGGCGTGCCGTCGGCGATCAGGGTGACGCCGGCGCTGGTCATGTAGCCGGCATAACCGCCGCCGCCCGAATGGATGGCGACGAGATCGGCCTTGGACGAACAGAGCATCATGGCGTCGATGAGCGGCCAGTCGGCGATCGCATCCGAACCGTCCTTCATGTTCTCGGTCATGATGTTGGGATGGGCCATGGCGCCGGCATCGAGATGGTCGCGGGTGAAGGCGATGGGACCGGCGAGTTCGCCCGAGGCGACCAGCCTGTTGACGGCGAGCGCCAGCGCGGTGCGTTCGCCATGGCCGAGCCAGGCGATGCGTGCCGGCAGCCCCTCGAAAGGCACATGTTCACGTGCGAGCCTGATCCAGTTGGTGACGATCCGGTTGTCCGGGAACATCTCCAGGAGCAGGTCGTCGATGCGCGCGATGTCGGCGCTGTCATTCGATAGCGCGATCCAGCGGAATGGCCCGATGGCGCGGGCGAATAGCGGCCTGAGGAAAGCCTCGGTGAAGATCGGGATGTCGAAGGCCCTGCCGACGCCGCCCTCTTTCGCTTGGGTGCGGATCAGGTTGCCATTGTCGAAGACGATGGCGCCCTTGGCCTGGAAACCGAGCATGGCTTCGACATGCCTGACGATCGAGGCGCGGCTTTCGGCCATCAGCGCCTTCGGGTCGGAGGTGCGCATGGCGCGCGCCTCGGCGAGCGTCCGGGTCGCCGGCACATAGCCATAGACAAGGTCATGGGCCGAGGTCTGGTCGGTGACGACATCGGGCACGATGCCGCGCGCCAGGATGTCCGGATAGATCTCGGCGGCATTGCCTGAGAGACCGACCGACAGCGGCCGACGGGCGGCCACGGCTTCGGCGATCATCGCCAGCGCCTCGTCGAGGTTCGCCGCGCGGCGTTCGAGATAGCCGATATCCAGGCGCTTGGTGATCCGCTCCGGATCGACATCGACGACCAGCGTCGCGGCGCCGGCCATCCGGCCGGCCAGTGGCTGGGCGCCGCCCATGCCGCCGAGCCCGGCGGTCAGCACGAAGCGGCCCTTCAGGTCGCCGCCGAAATGACGCTCGGCAATGCGCATGAAGATCTCGTAGGTGCCCTGAATGACCCCCTGCGAGCCGATATATTGCCAGTCGCCGGCGGTCAGCCCGCCCCAGCAGATCAGCCCCTTGTCCTGCAGCGCGTAGAAGGTCTCGGCCTTGGCCCATTGGCCGACAATGTTGCAATTGGCCATGATCACGATCGGCGCTTCGCGGTGCGTCCGGACGATGCCGATCGGCTTGCCGGACTGGACCAGCAGCGTCTGGTCCTCGCCCATGGTCTTCAACGCGCGGACGATGGCGTCGTGCGAGGGCCAGTCGCGCGCGGCCCGGCCGAGTGCTGCGTAGACGATGAGATTGTCCGGATCCTCGCCGACCGCCAGCACGTTTTCCAGCAGGCGCAAGAGCCCCTCCTGGCGCCAGCCCTTGCAGCGCAGATCATTGCCCGAGGCGACCTGAAAATCGTCCCTCATGCGACATGGTCCAGGGCATAGTCGACCAGCGGAATGCCCAGCGCCTTCTCGACATAGGGGTAGACGCTCCGGTCGGTGGCGCTCGAGCTCAAGGGGATGCGGGTCTTGGCAATGTGCAGCACCAGGAGCTCCATGCCCTCCTTGATATGGCCCGCGGAGATCGGCCGGCCTTCGGTGTCGAGGGTGGCGATCACATCCGGGTAGGTCGAAGTGCGCGCGCCGGTCTCGTCCTCGGTCGCCATATATTCGTTCATGACGTGCAGCTTGCAGGCCTTGCCGCCGGCGCTCAGCGTGATCGTGCCAATGTCGAAGGCGTCATTGGTATAAACCAGGTTCTTGGCGCTGACCTTGCCCCGGAACAGGATCGAGCCCTGGGCCGTCTCGCAGATCGCGTCGATGACGGCAGCGCCGCCCTTCGGTTCGGCCTTGATGATCGCAGCCCCCAGTTCAAGCGCCCGCGAAATACCGCCGAGCGCTGCATTCTCACGCACATAGGAGGCGCGCAGCGGATTGCGGCAGGACGCGATGAAACCGCCGGCCATGTCGCCGGCGGTGCGCAGGATCGGCGAGACCTTGGCGGTCGCGCCGCGCACCACCAGCTCGATATATTGGTTGTTGGCGCGGTTGCCGCCGACCGCGGTCTGGATCACCTGTTCGGGCGAGCCGGCCATGCCGATCGAACCCATGTCGCCGGTCGGATGCGCCCTGATGTCGCCGACCGCATCGATCACCTTGGTGCCGAGGATCGCCCCCGGAAGCCAGGCGTTGAGTGTCGAGGACATGCCGTTCTGGCCGATCATCAGGCCGTAGATCGGCGCGCCCAGCGCCTCCTGCAACAGCTTCACCGCATTGACATAGTCGACGCCGAGCATCTGCCAGTCGGTATTGTCGCCGGGCGCGCCGATCGCCGCGGCGGTGGCGATCCAGGCATCGTCGGGCACCTCGTCCATGGCGACGAGTTCCGGCGCGCCGGCATTGACCGCGGCGGTGCCGAGCATGATGCCATGACGGACCCAGCCGCCGCCGCCGGCCGCGAAGATCGATCCGCCCTTCACCGCCGCATCGACATCGGCTGCCTTCAGAATGCGTCCCATGGCTCAGTGTTCCTCTCGTCTGACTGATTTGCGGCCGGCGACGTTCCTGCTAGGGATCGTCCCCGCCCCGTTTCGCTCAACCGGAGAAAGACCACCCGCGCCGGGCGCCGCTTGATGCGGACCAGGGTCTGGGGTGGGCCGTCCTGATGGCGCTGGAAATCCACTCGCTCGTCTATTTCGTCCGCACGCTGCAGTGCCGCTCGATGAAGCAGGCGGCGGCCGATCTCGGCGTGCGCACCTCGACCGTCAGCCGCGCCTTGAGCGTGCTGGAATATGAACTGGCGACCCGGCTGATCGTGCGCCGGCCGGATGGCATCGTCGCCTCCTTCGAAGGCGAACAGCTGCAGCGGACCGCGATCCTGATTCTGAACTGGACCGCCGGATTGCCCGCGATCGTCGGCGGCGAGACGCGTGCCGCAACCCCCGACGACGGCGTGCCCATCGGGCTCGCCACGCTTGCCATGCTGCTCGCCGCGCCGGTCTCGCTCAGGACCCTGTCGCATTTTGCGCTGGCCGCGGAAGAGCGCAGCATTTCCGGCGCCGCGCGCCGGCTCGCCATCACCCAGCCAACCCTTGGCCGGCGCATCGGCGACCTCGAACGCTTCCTCGGCGTCGCGCTGTTCGACCGCGGCCGCGCCGGGTCCAGCCCGACCGCCGCGGCGCTCCGGCTGCATGCCTCGGTCGCCGAGATCGAGGCGCTGGCCAGCGCCATCATGAGGCGCGCCGATATCGGCTTCCTGCACCAGGTGCGCGACATCCGGCTCGGCTCGGTGATGCCGGCCGGCGTCGACAGCAGCCTGGCCGTGCTGCTGGCCCGGATCATCGAGGACTATACCAAGCGCGACCGCAACCGCTTCGTCTCGGTCAGCACCGGGCCGGCGCAGCTCCTGATGGAACAGTTGCTCGCCGGCGCGCTCGACGCCGCAATCGTCGATATTCCGGAAGTGCCGGAACAGTTCATGCGGCTCGAGATCGCCCGCCGGCCGCTTCATGTCATGGCGCCGGCGGCGGCCTATCGGGATGGCGACGCCGCCGCCGATCTGATCGAACGGCTGCCGCTCGCCCTGCCGATGACCGGCACCGGCCTCAGGCGCGCCATCGACCAGTTGCTGGGGGCCGGCCTGCATGCGCCGCGCCGGACCATCGAATGCGGCTCGATCCCCGTGCTGATGCGCCTGGTGATCAATGGCACCTGCTGCACGATCATCCCCGAGGGCTCGCTGCCGCACACCGATCCCAGGGTCCGCGCCCTGCCGCTGCCCGGCGCCGGCCTGATCACCAGCCTGATCTGGACCCCGGCGAAACAGGCGAGCGCCCAGGTCCAGCTGATCCGCGAACTGGTTCAGGAACGGCCTTTCGCCTGACATGAGCGGCGCTCGACGCGGCGGGGTCGGAGCTGATCTCATCGGTCACCGCGCGATCTTGTGCTCGACCCGCGCGATCAGGCGCACCACCGGCCAGAGCAGGACCAGGTAGATCAGGGCGGCGAGCACGAGCGGCGAGGTGTTGTAGGTGAGCGAGCGGGCGAGATCGGCCGAATAGAGCAGTTCCGGCACCGCGACGATGCTGGCGAGCGAGGTCAGCTTCACCAGTTCCATCGTATTGGACAACAAGTCGGGCAGCACGTTGCGCACCGCCTGGGGCAAGGTCACGTGGATGAAGGTCTGCGCGGCGCTGAGCCCGGTCGAGCGGGCGGCCTCGATCTGGCCAGCGGGTACGCTTTCGACGCCGGCCCGGTAGATCTCGCCGTAATAGCTCGAGGCGTTGAGCAGGAAGGCGACGCAGATCGAGCCGGTCGGCCCGAGCCGGATGCCGGCGAAAGGCAGGCCGGAATGGATGAAGATCAACAGGACGAGTGGCGGAAAGGCGCGCCAGAAATCGATGAAGACGATCGCGGTCCAGCGGATCGCCCGGTATTTGCTGGTGGCGAGCAGCATGGTGCCGATGCCGCTCAGAAGCCCGATCGGGATGAGCAGCAGGCACAGCAGCAGCGTGGTGACGAGGCCCTTGAAGATCAGCGGCGCCACTTTCAGCATGATCTCGATGTTGAAGAATTCGCTGATGAAAATATCCATCAGGCGCGCCTCCAGCCATAACGGCGCTCGAGCCAGCGCGAGGCGACGACCAGCGGGAAGAACACCACGATGTAGAGCGCAGCCCCGATCATCAGCGGCGTGGCATTGCCGGAGAAGGCCTGAGCCGACATCGAGCGGCCGAGGATCTCGCTGACCCCGATGGCGCTGCCGAGCGCGGTGTTCTTGGTGATCGAAATGGTCTTGTTGGTGAGCGGCGGAATGGCCAGGCGCACCGCCTGCGGCAGCACCACCGAGCCAAGGGTCTGGCCGAAGGTCAGGCCGGTCGAGCGCGCCGCCATCCATTGCCCTGATGGAACCGAGGTGATGCCGGCCCAGAACACCTCCTCGGCGAAGGCCGCCAGCACGGCGGCGAGCGACAGCCAGAGCACGATGAAATTCGGCAGCACGATGCCGATATTGGGCAGGCCGAAATAGATCAGCAGGATCAGCACCAGCGGCGGCAAGGCGCGGAAGATGTCGACGAAGACGATGATGGCGAAGGTCAGGGGGCGCTTGCCGAGGGACCGCAGCACGGCAAGGCCAAGGCCAGCGGTTATGCCCGTGACGATCACCGCGATGCCGATCAGGACGGTGACCGCAACCCCGCCGAGGATCGCCGGGAAATAGCGCGCGGCAATCTCCGGATCGAAAAATGTCGCGAGGAACCTGTCCCAATCAGATGGCACGTCGATCGTCTCTCTTCGTCCTGGAGCGCCGCGATCCGGCACGGCCCATGGGCCGCCGCGCTAGTGTCGGACTTCCCGCAGAAAGCGCTGGGTGCGCTCCTGTTGCGGCTTGGCGAAAATGGCCTCGGCCGTGCCCTCTTCGACGACCAGGCCCTGGTCGAGAAACAGCACCCGGTCGGCGGCATCGCGGGCAAAGCGCATCTCGTGGCTGGCGATCACCATGGTCATGCCGGCGTCGCGCAGGTCGCGGACCACGGCCAGCACGCTGCCGACCAGTTCCGGGTCGAGCGCCGAGGTCGGCTCGTCCATCAGGATGATCTTCGGCTCGAGCGCCAGCGCGCGGGCAATCGCCACGCGCTGCTGCTGGCCGCCCGACAACTCGCTCGGATAGGCGCCGGCCTTTTCGGCCAGGCCGACCCGGTCGAGCTGGGCGAGCGCCAGGGCATCGGCCTCGGCGCGCGACTTGCCGACCACCTTGCGCAGGGCCAGCGTGACGTTGCCGAGCGCGGTCAGGTGCGGATAGAGGTTGAAGCTCTGGAACACCATGCCGACCTGCCGGCGCATCAGATTGACATTGGTGTGCGGCGACAGGAGGTCGACACCGTCGATCACGATGCTGCCACCGGTCGGCTCCTCCAGCCGGTTGCAGCAGCGCAACAGCGTGCTCTTGCCCGACCCCGACGGGCCGATCAGGAAGACCAGTTCGGTGGGGGCGACCACGAGGTCGACCCCCTTCAGCACCTCATTGGCTCCGAAGGCCTTGCGGACGCCGCGCGCCTCGAGCAACGGACCGAGGTCCGGGAGCGGCTGATCGTTCAGCATGGCGGGTCGAAGGGCCGGTCGTCATGACCGGTCATGCCGGGAACACCGACGCCCGGATAGATGGTGGTGGTGGCCGAACCCGGCACCGGATCGACGCCGAACCACTTCTTGTACATGGCGGCCAGCGTGCCGTCCTTCTTCATGCATTGCAGCGCGCCTTCGAGCGTCGCCCGCAGTTCGGTGCTGCCGTTGCGCAGCGGCATCGACCAGACGAGGCCGGTGCGCTCGAGCCATGAGTTCTTCAGCCGGGCATTGTTCTTGACCACCCAGGCGGTGACGGTGGCCGCCGAGACATTGGCATAGGCGCGCCCGGACAGGACTGCCTGCACCGCATCGGTGCTGGTGGCGAAGGCTTCCGCCGTCCAGCCGATCCTGGGCGCCAGGTCCTGCACCCATTTCTCGTAGATCGAGCCGCGCTGCACCGCGATGACCTGGCCCTTGAGCTGGGCAAGATCGGTGATATCGGGTTTGTCCCTGAGCGTCAGGAACCGGTAGTCGGCGTCGACGAAGCCCTCCATGAACAGCATCTGCTGTGAGCGCTCGGGTGTCACCGTCACCACCGCAGTGAGGAAATCATAGGTGCCGGCCTGCAGCGCCGGGATCAGCCCGGCGAACTGGGTGCCCTCGACCTGGATCGGCCGGCGGATCCGCCGCGAGATCTCCTCGACCACGTCAATATTGAAGCCTTCGAGGCCACCGGACAGTTTGGGCATGGCATGGGGGGCGAAAGTGGCATCGATCGCCGAGCGCAGCGGCGGCTGCTGGGCGTGGGCGGCGGTCATTCCGGCGACAAGGCCGGCGACCAGCGCAAGGCTCGATCTCAACATGGTCTTCTCCTCGAGGCTCCACGGTCCTGCCGGGCACTGAGATAATTCTAGTCTTTCTATAAATTTACAAAGCCGCAATTCCACCAGGCGATGCGAAAACTGCAACAGGCCATGCGTGTGACGCGTCAAGATGCGGGCCGGCGCTCGAGCCTTGCCGCCTGGCCACATGGTCCCGGTGCACCGACCAGCACGCCGGACATGTTGCGATGCAAACGAATAATCCAGAATTCCGCTGACTTTTCGAGACACGCTCGAGGCTCGCCACCGGATGCGATGATGCGCAACTGATGGGCACATTCCGATAGCGGCGCGCCGCCATCGAACGCGCCGCCGCGACATCAGCGCGTGACGCGACGAAGCCGCCGCTTGCATCGCTCGGGCCGATAGCGCTAGACAGCGCAGGGCATCAGTCTACTAAATTTATCATCTTTGAAAGAAGATGGTTTCTTGAGCAGGTGTTGCACAGATCATGATCTCCTTTCGCCCCGAAAGAGAGACGACTTTTCGCATGGCGATGACCCGCGCCGCCGGGTCGTCGCGCCGGGCCGGGACCAGAGCGCAGGGATCAGGGCGTGCTGACGAAGAAGGGCAAATATGGCCTCAAGGCCATGATTCATCTGGCGAACCGTCCGTCGGGCGAGACCGCATTGGTCGCCGATATCGCAACCGCCAATGCGATCCCCAAGAAATTCCTCGACGCCATCCTCGGCGAATTGCGCACCGCCGGATTTTTGCACAGCAAGAAGGGCCGGGGCGGCGGCTATCGCCTGTCGCGTCCGGCCGAAGACATCCTGGTCGGCGAGCTGATCCGGACGCTCGACGGCTCGCTGGCGCCGATCGCCTGCGCCAGCCGTTCGGCCTATCAGCGCTGCGACGATTGCCCGGATGAGAATGCCTGCGCCACCCGCCTGCTGATGGTCCAGGTCGGCGACGCGATCGCCGGCGTGGTCGACGCCCTGTCGCTCGCCGAGCTGCGCGACCTGGTGCGCGACCCGTTCGATTCCTTCGTCTATCACATCTGACGTCCGGAACGGTCCGCCTCCGGTCTGGTACCCCGGCCGCCAGCTGACTATGCTCGGACGGCTATGGATACCATGCTGTTCCGCGATATCGCCGATATCAGCTTCCGCCAGTTGCGGGTGCTGCATGTGCTGATGCTCGAGAAGAGCCTGACGCGGGCGGCGACCCTGCTCGGCACCACCCAGCCGGCGATCAGCAAGGTGCTGGCGAAGCTCCGGCTCGAATTCAACGATCCGCTGTTCGTCCGCGTCGGTGCCACCATGCAGCCGACACCCAAGGCCTTGCTGCTGGCCGAGCCGCTGCGCCAATTGCTGGCCCAGGCCGAAGCGCTGGGGCGGGCGCCGGTCAACTTCGATCCGACGTCCTCCTTCAGGCAATATCGGCTGCTGGTCAGCGATGTCGGCCAGCTGCGCTTCCTGCCGCCGCTGATGAATGCGCTGGTCACCGAGGGGCCGCATGTCCAGTTGGTCGCGCTGCCGCTCGATATCAGGCAGTTCCAGGCCCAGCTCGAGACCGGCGTGGCGGATATCGCGCTCGGCGCCTTTCCGCGCGCCACCCAAGGCTTGCGGCGCCAGCGGCTCTACAGCGAAGGCTATCTGAGCGTCGCGCGCGCCGACCATCCACGGCTTGCGCAATTGACCGGCCGGGCCGGCTTTCTCGCCGAGCGGCATATCATCGTCGCGGCCTCCTATACCGGGCACGGCGCCCATGTCATGGCCGAGCAAGCCCTGACCACCGAGATCCCGGCCGACCGGATCGTGCTGAGCGTGCCGAGCTTCGTCGGCGCCGCGCTTGCCGCCGCGCGCAGCCAGGCGATCGCCACGCTGCCGGGCCGGCTCGCGCAGGGGTTCGGACGCGAAATCGGTCTCGTCGCCTTCCGCCCGCCGCTCGTCTTGCCGAAGATCGAGATCGCTCAATATTGGCATGAGCGCTATCACCGCGACGCCGGCCACCAATGGTTGCGCGCCCTGGTACACCGGACCTTCGGCGGTCCTGCGCGCGCCGACTGACGGCCGAGATCATTCCGATCGGTTATGCAGATCATGCCGCCGGCGGCATGGCACCAGCTGGGCGCGGCGCGCTAGACTCACATCTTGAACGCGGCACCCGCGCGCGCCCCGAGGATATCGACGTGATCACCGACTATCAGCCGATCCCCCTGCCCGACTACCGGGAAATGCCCCTCGAGGAGATGCGGCGGCGCGCTGCCGAATTCTACGACATGGTCCGGCAGCGCCACACGGTGCGCGATTTCTCGCCGCGTCCGGTGCCGCGCGACCTGATCGACACCTGCCTGCGCGCCGCCGGCACGGCGCCGAACGGCGCCAATCACCAGCCCTGGCACTTCTGCGTCATCGGCGACCCGGGCGTGAAGCGGCGGATCCGCGAAGCGGCCGAAGAAGAGGAGGAGCGGTTTTATGCCGGCAAGGCCGGCGAGGAATGGCTCGCCGCGCTGAAGCCGCTCGGCACCGATCCGCACAAGCCGTTCCTGGAGACCGCGCCCTGGCTGATCTGCATCTTCGGCGCGCGCAAGAGCCCGAGCGCCGACGGCGTGTTGCGCAAGAACTACTACGTGCCGGAATCGGTCAACATCGCCACGGGCATCCTGTTGACCGCGCTGCATTATGCCGGCTTGACGACCCTCACCCACACGCCGAACCCGATGGGTTTCCTGAATGAGATCTGCGGCCGGCCGGAGACCGAGAAGCCCTATATCCTGATGGTCGTCGGCTATCCCGCCGATGACGCCACCATCCCCGCCCATGCGATCGAGAAGAAGCCGCTGAATGAGATCGCATCCTATCTGTGACGCCGCTCCCAAGCTGAACGAGGCGCGGCGCCGGACCTGACAGCCCAAGGGGGAACCGGCATGGAAAGCGCGACCGACCGCTACACGGATCTGATCGATGTCATGAGGCGGCGGCGCAGCGTGCGCCGCTTCGAGCCCGGCCAGACGGTCGATCGCGCCGTGCTGCTCAAGATCGCCGAGGCCGGGCGATGGGCACCGACCGGCGCCAACTCGCAATGTTTCGACATTGTCGTCGTCGACGACCCCAAGGTGCGCGACGCCGTGCTCGATGTGTTCATCGACCAGTCGAACCGGCTGATCGACCACGTCAAAGGTTTTCCGGCGGTCAAGAAGACCTATCTGGCCAATACCGTCGCCATCGTCATCGTGCTGGCCGACGAGCGCTGGAAACAGGCCTTTCCACAGGCCACCACCGCTGCCTGGGAACGCGAATATCACGAGAACAACGAGCGCATCCTGATCGCCTCGATCGGCGCGGCGGTGCAGAACATCCAGCTGGCGGTGACCGCCGTCGGGCTCACCTCGGCCTGGCTGTCGGGCGGCGGCGAGGACACCACCAACGAAGACCTGCGGCGGGTGCTGGGTTTCCCGGAGGGCCTGCGCGCCGTCGGCACGATCCCGATCGGCGTGCCGGAAAAGGACCTGGCGTCGCGCTACCGCCGGCCGCTCGACCAGGTCGTCCATTGGAACGGCTACGACCCGGAGAAATTCCGGCCCCAGGCCATGCTCGACTATTACGTCCAGGAGGTCAGGCAGTTCGCCATGTATCGCGGCGAAGAGGATGCCGGCCACTGGGAGGATGCCGACAAGCGGCTGGGTCCGTGGAAAGAGGCCTTCACCGGACCGCGGCCCAATCCTGGCGGCAAGATCGGCTGACCGGGTCTCGAACGGGCCGGCCCATGCCCACGTTCGACCTGGCCATCACGGCCGTTTGCCGATCAGCCTTCGGCGAACCAAAAAGAGCCCGACGACAGCGATCGAGCCGGCGACCAAGGTCGCCGCCAGGCCGGAGCTGAGGCTCGCCAGGAGCCTCAGGCCCAGGGCCTCGATGGCTGCGGTGATCCAGTCGAACAGCACCTGGCCGGCAAAGCCCGGCAGCGGAATGCCGAAGATGCCTGACGTCATGACCAGACGCGGGACGCCAGAAGCGGCCGCCGGCTGAGCAGGAAGTCCTCGACCGCTTCGGTCAAGCCGGTGCATTCGGCATCACCGATCTCGAGGCTGAGCGCCATCATGGCGCGGCGCGCCAGATAGATGCCGCGGTCGAGCATGTCGAAAAAGAACAATTCCTTCAGCCGCGGGTCCCCGGCCGCGGCATCAGCCGGGGTCAGCACCGGAACGGCGGAAAAATGCGCGGTGATCAGCGAGCCGATGCCGGTGAACTCGAGCGCCGCGCCGTGCTTGCGGCAGAGCCGGTTCAGCTGCGTGCGCAGATCGTCGCCACGCTGGTTGAGCGCCAGGACGGCGGATGGCGTGAAGATCTCGGTCATGCCGGCATGGCCGGCGGCCATGGTCAGCACGTTGTTGTTGAAGGTGCCGGCATGCTGCAAGGCGTTCGGCCGGCGTGGATCGTAAAGCGCCATCAGGTCCTCGCGCCCGCCAAAGGCGCCGAACGACATGCCGCCGCCGACATATTTGCCGAGCGTCGTCAGGTCCGGCAGGATGTCGAGCGCCTGCTGCAGCCCACCCGGCGACAACCGCGAGGTCATCACCTCGTCGAAGATCAGCAGGGCACCATGGCGGGTCGCGCCGGCGCGCAGCGCGCCGAGGAATGACCGGTCGCCGGCAATGCAGCCGCCGGAGCCGAGCATCGGCTCGACCAGGATGGCGGCGAGCTCCGGCCCATGGATCGCGAGCAGGCGTTCGGTCTCGGCGACATCGTTATAGCGGCCGATCACCAGATCGTAAGGCGCATTGAGCGGGCTGGCGCCGCCGCCGAAACTCAGCAGGCCGCCATGATAACCGCCCTTGAAGACCAGCACCTTGGAGCGGCCGGTCGCAACCACGGCGGTGGCAACCGCCATCAGGTTTGCCTCCGTGCCGGAATTGGTGAAGCGGACAAGCTCGACCGAGGGAAAGCGATCGCAGACCACCCGGGCAAGCTTCGCCTCCAGGAGGTTGTGCCCGGCGAGATTGATGCCGGCGTCGAGCGCCTTGTCGATCGCGGCGCGGATCACCGGATGCGAATGACCGAACAGCCCCGCGGTGTATTCGCCGAGGAAATCGACATAGTCATGGCCGTCGGCGTCGCGGACACGGCAGCCCCTGCCCTCGGCGATGACCAGCGGAAACGGCGCGTAGAACAGGACCGAGCGGGTATTGCCGCCCGGCATGACGGCGCAGGCCGCCTCATGCTGTTTCAGGCTTTCCGGGTTGCGCGCGACGAAGCGCTCGCGGACATCGGCGAGTGCCGCGTCGATATCGATATTGACTGTCGCCGATAGCGCCTGCTGGCTGGTCATGACGAGGCATCCCGGGTTTTCAGATGAAGGTCAGAAGACGTTTCGGATTGCCGATCAGGATGGCGTCGATCTCGGCCTGGCTGAAGCCGCGGGCGCGCATCATCGGCACGACATTGGTGTAGATGTGGCCATAGCCATGGCCGCCGAACTGGGTCAGCCGGGTCCGGTAGCAGATGTCGTGGCTGATCACGACGCGGGCGAGATGGCCCCGGTCGATCAGCGCGCGGATCAGCTTGAGCCGGCCGGCATCATTGGGCATGTCGATGTCGGAGAGCGGGTAATAGCTCTGCTCCTGGCCGAACAGGTCGAACTCCAGCACGCAGCCGCTGTCGGCGAGGCGCAGCAGCCGGCCTTCGTCGAAGATCGTCCGGTCGATGTGGCTGATCACCACCCGCTCGATGTCGCCGCCCTCGGCACGGATGAAATCGGCGACCTCCTGCGGCTGGTCGTGATGGCGGCCGGGATGGACATTGATGGCAGCCCCGGTTTCGGCCTGTGCCGCGAGCGCGCCGCGCATGACCCGCTTCTCGAGTGCCGTCCAGGGCGCCTGACAGCCGATCTCGCCAATGATGCCGGCGCGCACCGCGGTGCCCCAGGCGCCGCCAAAGACCTGCCCGATCATTTCCGCGGCGAAGCTCTCGGGCGTGCGCGTCTCGTTCGCCCGGTCCTGGTATTCGTCGACATAGTGGCCGCAGCCCATGACGATATGGCTGCCGGTGCGGCGCGCCACCTCGGCGAGGCCTTCCGGATCGGGCTTCAGACCGCCGCAGGTGAGCTCGACCACGGTGCGGCCACCGGCCGCGCGCATCTCGGCAATCTCGGCGACCGCCGTGTCGCGGCAGCGCAGCACCAGGTTGCCCGGCACTTTCAGGCGGCCGTAATTGATCCGGTAGCAATTGCAGAGGTCGATCTCCGGGCCCTGGTTGGGATCGTCGGCCATGACCTTGGTCCGGATGTCCCAGATCAGATGTTCATGCATCAAGGTCGGCCCGAGCTCGCCCGGATCGACCGGTCCGAGCACCGTCTGCGCCTTGCCACGAAGCTGGTCCCTTGTGACCCCGGCCATGTGTCTCTCCCTTTTGCGGAATGATCGGCGTTTCGCCGTCAGGCGGTCGGCGGCAGCCTGCGGAAATAGGCCGAGGACGCATCGCCCTGGTGGGCGGTGCCGTAGATCCGGCCGTCGGGAAAATATTCGGCATTGTGCTGGACGATCGAGGCCGCCTCGGCGCCGGCCTCGTCGGCGATGAAGGCGAGCGTCAGGTCGATGCCGGCCGAGACGCCGGCGGAGGTCCAGATATTGCCGTCGCGGACAAAACGCTCCTCCACGACGGTCACCTCGGGCAGAGCCCGCAGACCGGCCAGCAGCTTCCAATGGGTGGTCGCCCGTCGGCCTTTCAACAGCCCGGCCGCCTCCAGGATCAGCGCGCCGGTGCAGACCGACAGCACGTGGCGGCAGGATCTGGCCTGGGCCGCGACGAAGCCGACGAGCCGCGGGTTGCGCGCTTCTTCGAGGGCCGCGAAACCGCCGGGCACCAGCAGGTAGTCGAGCGCCGGGCAAGCTTCGAACGACAGGTCGGCCGCAATCTTCAGACCCTTGGCGCAGGCGGTCGCGCCGCCTGTCTCGCTCACCGTCAGGCATTCCGGTCCCTTGGCGTAACTCCGCCACATCGTCGCCATTTCCCAGGGGCCGACCAGGTCGAGTTCCTCGACGCCGGGATAGACAAGGAAACCGAAGCGCATGGCGTTCATCCCCAGTGGGACCTGATGGTCAATTGCTGAGCCGGCAGCCGGCCTCTTCGGCAGTCCGGAAGACCTGTTCGGCCGGCAGCGTCGCCAGCACCTCCTGCACGTCGAACGGGCCGGTCGAGGCCCGGGGAGACTTGACCCGCAAGATATACATCGGGTTCAGCACGCGGCCGTCCTGACGGATACGCACGTCTGCATTGTTGAAGTCGTTGACCGGCAGTTCCTTCATCTTGGCATTGACGGTGCGGGCCTCCACCGTGCCGGCCGCCTGGACTGCGCGCAGATAATGCAGCACGGCCGAATAGGTCGCGGCATGGACCATGTTGGGGATCTTGCCCGGCAGCCTGGCATTGAACCGCCGGGTCCAGGCGCGGGTTTCCTCGGTGCGGTCCCAGTAGAAGGATTCGCTGGCGACCAGACCTTCGGCCGCGGCGAGCCCGATGCCGACCACGTCGTTGGACAACAGGCTGAGGCCGGCGAGGCGCTGGCCGCCGGCGCCGCCAACGAGCCCGAATTCGCCGGCCTGCTTGATGGCGTTGATCAGGTCCTGGCCGGCGAGCGCCAGGGCGATGAC
Source organism: Phreatobacter stygius (assembly GCF_005144885.1). Classification (NCBI taxonomy): domain Bacteria; kingdom Pseudomonadati; phylum Pseudomonadota; class Alphaproteobacteria; order Hyphomicrobiales; family Phreatobacteraceae; genus Phreatobacter; species Phreatobacter stygius. The sequence goes on along the minus strand of NZ_CP039690.1, from coordinate 4,241,992 downwards.
GCCGGCGCGCGAACCCTGCGCCTGCAACAGGAAGGACGAGAAGTCGGCGGTCCCGAGCGGCGCCCGGACACTGCCGGCCACCCGGCCGCCGGCGGCCGCGACGACCCGGCCGGTGTCGCGCTCCAGGGCATGGCCGAAGGCATAGTCGGCGGTGATGAAGAACCACGATCCGACACCGACGCCGCGGCTCAGATAGACGCCGGTCGCGACCGCCTGGGCATGGGTGTCATAAGCCCATTGGGTCGAGACGGCCGAACATTCCTTGCCGGCGAAATCCGGATTGCCGGCGCCAACGACCAGGAAACTGCGCCCGGCCTGGCGCGCGGCATTGAGCACCGCGAAGGCGGTGGTCGAATTGCCGCCGCCGACGATCACCTCGGCACGGTCGACATCGAACCAGCGCCGGGCATTGGCCGAGGCGATGTCCGGCCGGTTCTGGTCATCGGCGGAGCGGATGACGATCGGCCGGCCGAGCACCTGGCCGCCGAAATCCGCCACGGCCAGTTCGGCCGCCAGCACCTGGCCGGGGCCGGTGACGTCGATATAGGGACCGCTCTGGTCGCCGCTGACCCCGATGATGAAGGGCTGCGGCGCCTGCGCCCGGGCTGTTGCGAACGGCACGATCGCGGCCGCCGCGGCAAGCAGAACCCCAATGCGACGCGAAAACCGGACAGCTCGTTCGACCCGATGCATCGGCCCCTCCCCTTTTTGATTGCCTCTCTTGTACATCGTACAATTAAGTCTTGTCCAGTGTACAGGACGGAGTTTCGGATGCACCCGGAGGTGTTGCCGCGGATGGCGATTTGCTGGTCGGCCTGATAAGCACGCGAGACGGGCGATCGGCAGCGCCCGCAAATGGCGGAGTGTCCTGATGGCCCCTGGTCGCGCCGGCGCGGCGACGGCGAGAACCCGTGCTAAGGCCGCGAAAGCGCGCCCTGACCCGCCGGGCCTCAGCCGCGAGCAAATCGTCGAGACCGCGCTCCGGTTGATTGACGAGGCCGGCCTCGACGGCTTCAGCCTGCGCGAGGTGGCTCGCCTGCTCGGCGTCTATCCGACCGCGCTCTATTGGCATTTGCCCGGCGGCCGCAACACGTTGCTGGCGGAGGCTGCGGCGGCAGCGCTCGGCGATGTCGCCCAGCCGTTCCGCACCGGCGACGACTGGGCCGAATGGATCCGCGGCCTGTTCCAGCGCTACCGCGACAATCTCAGGCGCCACCCCAATGTCGCGCCGCTGCTCGGCGCGCAGCTCGTCTCCAATGCCGGGGTCAATCCGCAACTGGTCGAGCAGGTTCTGGCGGCCCTGGAAGCCGCGGGTTTTGCCGGCGACAGACTTGTCGACGCCTATAACGCGGTCATCGCCGCCATGCTCGGTTATGTCACGCTCGAGCTCGCCCCCAAGCCGAGCGATGACCCGACCGGCTGGGCGAGCGCGTTCGAAGGCAAGATCCGTTCGCTGTCGCCCAGCGACTACCCGCGGCTGACCGGCAATCTCGACAGGCTCGCCAACCGCGCCTTCATCGTGCGCTGGCAAGGCGGCGTCGAGGTGCCGCTCACCTCAGGCTTCGATTTCTATGTCGAAGCCTTCATTGCCGGATTGCGTGCGCAGATCCCGGACTAGTCGTTCGGGCGCTTCCCGACCTCAGATCGGAACTTGGATCAGGAACGGCCCGGGACGCGCGAGGCTCGCCTTGAACAGATCGATCAGTTCCTCGAGCGTATCGGCGCGCGCGGCTTCCACGCCCATGCCCTCGGCAAGCTTGACCCAGTCGAGATCGGGCCGGCCGATGTCGAGCATGTCGAGCGCGATGCGGCCGGGATTGAGCGCGCCGACATTCCTCAGCTCGATATCGAGGCTCTGATAGGCGTTGTTGGCGAAGATGATGGTGGTGATGTTCAGGTTCTCGCGGGCATGGGTCCACAGTGCCTGCAACGTGTACATGCCGCTGCCGTCGGCCTGCAGCGCAACCACCCGGCGGTCGGGACAGGCCACCGCCGCGCCGGTGGCCATGGGCAGGCCAATGCCGATCGAACCGCCGGTCAAGGCCAGCCAGTCATGCGGCGGGCAGCCGGCGGTCTGGGCATAGGTGGTGCCGGCGGAGTTGATCGCCTCGTCGACGATGATGGCGTTTTCCGGCAGCAGCGCGCCGATGACGGCGCCAACCGTATCAGGCGTGATCGCACCGGTCGGCAGGGACGGCCGCCCGGCCTGCTGGATGACGGCGCCGCCGAGCGGCGCCTTGACCGCTTCGGCGAGCCGCGTCAGCGCGTCCTCGATATCGTCCTGCGGTTCGGCCAGCACATGCTCGGCGCAGCCCTCGGGCATGACCAGGCTCGGCGTGTCCGGATAGGCGAAGAAGGCGACCGGCGTCTTGGCGCCAACCAAGATGACATGGCGATAGCGCTCGAGCTGGGTCAGCGCCTGCTTGATCGGATAGAAGATCCGGCTGACCGGCGAGCGGCCGGCGCCGCGCTCGACCCGGCCGTTGGAGGTCGGCGCGATCAAATGGGCGCCGGTCGCCTGGCCGATGGCGCTGGCGATCTTCAGCGGGTTCGCCCGCAAGGCCCGGCCGCCGACCAAAAGCAGCACCGGCTCGCCGGAGCGCAGCGCCTCGACGGCCTCCAGCACGGCGCTGTCGGAAACCTTGGACCGGTCCGGGGCCTTGGCCACCGGGGCCGGGCCGTCGGCGAGGTTCCAGGCGGTATCGGCCGGCAGGATCAGGGTGGCGATCTGGCCTGGCGACGTCAGCGCGGCGGTGATCGCCTCGGCGCCGTCGCCGGCCACCGAACGGGCATCCATCGAGGTCTTGACCCAGCCCGACATCGGGCGAGCGACGCCTTCGACATCGGCGGTCAGCGGCGCGTCATATTGGCGGTGATGGGTGGCATGTTCGCCGACGATATTGACGATCGGCGTATTGGCCTTGCGGGCATTGTGCAGGTTGGCCAGCGCATTGCCGAGACCGGGGCCGAGATGCAGCAGCGTCGCAGCCGGCTTATCGGCCATCCGGCCATAACCATCGGCCGCGCCGGAGACGACGCCCTCGAACAGGGACAGCACGCAGCGCATGCCGCCGACGCGGTCGAGCGCGGCGACGAAATGCATCTCCGAGGTACCGGGGTTGGCGAAACAGGTATCGACCCCGCCCGCGATCAGCGTTCTCACCAGGCTCTCGGCGCCGTTCATGTCATCTCCTGCCGTCTGTTGTCGGTGCGCGCTCGCAAAGGCCGGGCTCGAACAGCCCGGCCCCCGCCGCGACTCACAAGGGGTCGCGAATGAGCGGCGAGGTGGAGCAATGAATGCCGCCGCCGCCGAGTGCAACCTTGTCATAGGCGACGACCCGGGTGGTGATGCCGGCTCGAGCGAATTTCTCCATGGTCCGCGGCGAGATGCCAACCGGCACGATGACATGGCCCGGGCGCACGGCAAGGCAGTTGATCACCCAGTTCTGATCATCGGGACAAACCTCGATCTGACGGATCTTCAACTCCTTCAGCTTCTCCAGGAACCAGAACGGCAGCAGCGTCGGGTTCACGAAGGCGGTGTCGCGGTCGATCATCACGAACATGCCGTCGATATGCAGGCGGTAGCCGGTGAGATGGACGCGCAGCAGCTCGACGCCTTGGGTGCGCAGCACCTCCTCGAGCTGGCGTGCGCCCTCCTCGTCGACCCGGCTCGACAGGCCGACAACCGCCACCTTGGGCGTGATGAAGGCAAAGCTGCCGCCTTCCATCAGCCCGGTGCCGGAAATGGTCCGGAGGATCGGCATGCCGAGCTTGGCCAGCGTCCGGCTGACCGGCAGTTCCTCGCCACGCCGGATCGGCGGCCCGAGGCGGGTGACGATGGCGCCGCCGTCGACGGCGATGACGCTGTCGCGGGTATAGACGGTCTTCATCTTGCCCGGCGCGCATTGGTCGACATAGACGACCTCGGCCCCCTCCTCGCGCAGCGCGGCCGAGAGAGCATCGTGCTGGGCCTGCTGGGCCGCCAGATCCGGGATCGTGTCACCACGCCAGTACCAGCCCTGCTCGGGATCGCCGAAGGCGCCGATGTCGGGCAGCCGCTTGTTGGCTTCGACAATGTTCAGTTCGGCGCCCGGACGGTGCATCAGCACCATGCGGATCTGGCCGACATCGTTGTTGCAGCCCCAGCGGCGGCCCCAGACGCCGACCTGTTCGGATTCGGTCTCGAAGGCCGGCTCGGCGCGCGAGGGGAAGGCCTTGATCAGCATGTTGTAGCGATATTCGGGTTCGGAAATGATCGACATGGATGTCTCTCCCTCAAGGGCGATATTCGGTGTGTGGCTGGTTATCGGGGGCTCACGGCGCGGCGGTCGGAATGGTCCATTCCAGGCCGCGGGCGGTTTCGACATATTCGGGCCAGCGGTAGTGAACCGGCGCCTGGAAATCCCCAGGCAGCAGCGGCGCCACCCATTTCGAGCCGCCGACGCCGCCGCCAGTGCGCTCGCGGAACTCGGCCTGGGCCTTGGCGAGCGACTGACCATCGGTCAAAAGGTCGAGAATGGTGGCGGCAATGACTTTGGCCGCGGTCAGCCACATCGGGTCGATGCAGGCAGGCACGCCGCCCATGGCGTAGCGGGTCCAGTCGGGATAGCGATAGCCGGGATTGGGCGCGCGCAAGGTCGGGCGGCCGACATAGAGGCGCACGGTCGGCGCATGCCACGTGTAGTCGACATAGTCGTCGGCTGCGAGATTGGTCTGCCAGGGCGGCAGTTGCTCGCGAAACGCCGTCTCGCCGTCCCAGGGGGCGGTGAGTTGCTGGATCTCCGGCGTGAACGGATCGGCCATCGGCGCAAGACCGAGGCCAGCCTGGATCTCGCGGCCGAAGGCCTTGGCCTCGTCGCCCCATTCGGGCGCGCCGATCGCCGCGAAATTGCGCCAGGCGACCTCGGCCATGGCGTGGTTGGCCAGGCCCGCCCGGGTGCGGGTGATCCAGGCGGCGGTCACCTTGCTGTGGGTCATGGCGGCGCAATGCTCGGCATTGCGGTCGAGCACCTCGAACACCCGCTCGCACATGTCGAGGGTGGGCGCGCGCAGCGAATACTGGATCTGGCCGAGGCCCGGCGCGATATTGTCGGCCGCCGCCTGGCCGGCATGCAGGATGAACTCGTTCAGGCTCCAGCTGCCATGGTGCGGCAGCATGGATTCCTTCATGTATTTCGACGAGGTGTACATCAGGCAGACGGCGTCGATGGCGCCCGGCGCGCGGGCCGCCGAATGGCTGTGGGTGACGCCGGTCACCGCCCCGGAATTCTGCCAGGTCTCCGGGTTCTCGCATTCGAAGGTGTAGATGCGGCTCCAGTAGGGCGCGCTGTGGGTGTCCCAGAAACAGCTGTTGGCGAGCCTCGGAAACGAGTGCGGGTGGAAGCTGATCGCCGCGTCCAGGTCGTCGTAATAGCCCTTGGCGGCATGGACCGGCTTCGAGCCGCACATCTTCTCGGCCGGCTCGCCGAGGAATTTCAGGCGGCCCTTGATGCCGCGCTGCTGCATCACCTGCTTGGCGGCGAGGAAACCGGTAAACGACCCCATGCCGAGCGCCGAATGGGGATCGGTATGGCCGGCGGCGTGGCGGTTCACGCCGACGCGCGGCTGGCGCCGCGGCACCGGATCCTGCGAGGTGCCGGGCACCGCGTCATATTCGGCATAACCGCCGATCGTCGGCCCCTCGCCGTTCGACCAGGTCGCGCAAAAGGCGGTCGGCATGCCGCCGGATCCGACCTCGACCTCGAAACCTTCGGCGCGCAGGCGTTCGACATACCAGGCCGCCGACTTGTACTCGCGCCAGGACGGCTCGTGGAAATCCCAGATGGTCATGTGGTCGCGGGACAGCCGCGGGCTGTTCTCGTCGATCCAGTCGAGGGCGAGAACCTTGTCGGGGCCGAAGGCGTCGCGTCGGGTCATGAAACTCGTTCCGTCTGGCGCGTGCGACCGCACGCATGTCTGGAAAGGGCGGGCGCGGAGCGTCCGCGTGGCTGGAAGAGGGGCGGACGCCTGGCGTCCTGATGTCGAGCGGCTCAGCGGGCGCGGCGCGCCCGGATCGCGATGTCGATGAACAGGAGGCCAAGCGTGATCAGCACCAGCACGGCGGCGACCGCCGCCATGGTCGGGTCGAGATGTTCGTTGATGCCGTCCCACATGCGGCGCGGCAGCGTGAAGACGCCGCGGCCGGCGATGAACAGCACGATCACCAGTTCGTCCCAGCTGTGAATGAAGGCGAAGATCACCCCGGAGATGACGCCCGGCAGGATGTTCGGAATGATCACCAGGCGCAGCGTCTGGGCCATGCTGGCGCCGAGATTGAGGGCTGCCTGTTCGAGCCTCGGGTCGAAACCGGCCAGCGCCGTCGACACGGTGATGACGACATAGGGAATGCCGGTCACCGCATGGGCGATGATCACGCCGGTATAGGTGTCGATCAGCCGGAGATCGATCCAGAACTGATAGATGCCGAGCGCATAGACGATGGTCGGCACCATGATCGGCATCAGCATGACCAGCCGGATGATGTTGCTGGCGCGGTTGCTCAGGCGCCAGCAGCCGATGGCGCAGAGCGTGCCGGCAACCGCCGCGATGGCGGTCGAGGCGACCGCGATGATCAGGCTGTGCAGGATGCTGGAGAGCCAGGCCTGGCTGGTGACGAGATTGCCGTAATATTGCAGCGACACGCCGTCCCGCGGCAGCGACAGATAGGGCCGGTCGGTCACCGACACCGCGAAGACGATCGATATCGGCAGGACCAGGAAGCAAATGATGGCCCAGGCCATCGAGCGGGTCATCAGCGAGGTCGAGCCGAAGCCGGAACTGGTCATGGCTCAGCCCGCCCCGAACAGTTTGCGCAGGTCGACGATGCGACTGAGCACCGCCAGCAAGCCGCCGATGACGATCAGCAGCGTGGCGGCCAGCATGGTGCCGACGCCCCAGCGGACGATCTCGAGGATCTGCACCTTGATATATTCGGCGATCATCAAGGTCTTGCCGCCGCCGAGAATGGCCGGCGTGACGAAGAAGCCGAGCGAGAAGATGAAGACCAGGATGCCGGCGCCGACGACGCCGGGCGTCGACAAAGGCAGGAACACCTTGCGGAAGGCGACGCCACGGGTGGCGCCGAGCCCGCGGGCGGCGGCGATGCAACGCTGATCGATGTCGCGCATATTGGCGTAGATCGGCAGGATGCCGAAGGGCAGCATGTAATGGACCATGCCGATCATCACGCCGGTCTCGTTCCAGATCAGGCTGAGCGGCGTGTCGATGAGGCCGGTCGAGATCAGCGTGTTGTTGATCAGGCCTTCGCGCCTGAGCAGCACGAACCAGGCGAAGGCGCGCACCAGCACCGAGATCCACAAGGGCACCAGCACGCCGAGGAACATCCAGCGCTGCACCCGCTCGCTCGAATGAACCAGCACGTAGGACACGACATAGGCCAGCACGAGGGTGATCAGCGTGGTGATGATGCTGATCCGCGCGGTGGTCATGAGCATGCGCTGGATCGAGGCGCTGGTCGCCAGCAGGGCGAAATTGTCGATGCCCGGCTGCGGCTCCGTGACGCTCATCCAGAGCACCCTGGAGATCGGGTAGAGATAGAACACCACCATCATGGCGAGAGCCGGCATGATCAGCAGCCAGTAGCGTCCGGTGGCGCTGAAATGCAGGCCGCGCGGCAGCGACGGCATCGGCCTAGCGGCAGGGGCGGTCATCGGTTTGATATCCAGGCATTCGGGCGTGGCGAGGCTTGATGGTGAGGCCTGGGCGGCGCGGCCCCGAAAGGACCACGCCGCCGGCGCGCCGGCTCAGGACGAGATGAAGTCGAGATAGGCCTGGAAGGTCTTCGAGTGGTTCTCGATGTACCAGGCGGCGTTGATCTTGGCCTGGACCGCCGCATTGGCGGGATCGGCCGGGTTCATCGCCCGCTGGGCTGCCGGCACCAGGGCCTGCGCCGCCGGGTTGGACGGACCGTTGCCCATGGCGGCCAGCAGCTTCACCTGGCCCTCGGGCTGCTGCATCGAGGCGATGGCGCGAAACGCCTCGGCGCCGGCCGGATTGCCCTTCGGCACGACCCAGAGGCCGGGCTGCAGCAGGCCGTCCTTGAAGGTGAAGGCGATGCGGTTATTGGTCTCGCCCTTCAGGATATTGGCGCGGGTGTGCCACAGCAGGCCCATGACGCATTCGCCGTCGCGCATCAGGCTCTGGCTCTCGGCGCCGCTGTTCCAGTACAGCACTTCCTTCTTGATCGTGGCGAGCTTGGCGAAGGCGCGTCGGGTGTCGAGCGGATAGAGTTTGTCGAGCGGCACGCCATCGGCGAGCAGGCACAGTTCGAGCATGGCCTGCGAGTCCTTGCGCATCATGCGCCGGCCCGGATATTTCTTCAGGTCGAAGAAATCGGCGAGCGTCGGCGTCTCCTTGACCTTGGCCGTGTCCCAGGCGAGCACCGACGAGAACATGTAGTTCACCACACCGTTCTCATAGGCGAATTCGGCCGGCACCTTGGTCTTGTCGACGATGCTGTAGTCGATCTTCTCAAGCGCATTGCGCGGCCCGAGCTCGGCGAGCGTGGTGATACCGCCATCGCAGATGTCCCAGGTGACGTTGCGCGACTGCACCATGGTCAGGATCTTGCCGTTCAGCGGGCCGCTGCCGTCGAGCACGATCCGGCCGCCCTGGGCTGCGAAAGGCTGCACATAGGCCTCATCGAAGGCCTTCATGGCGGCGCCGCCATAGTTGACCAGGACGACCTCCTTGCGCGCCTGGGCGAACGCGCTTGCCGAGCCGAGCACGGCCGGGGCCGTGATGAGGCCGGCACCGGCCTTGAGGAGGTTGCGCCTGGAGAGAGCGGAGATCGCGTTGTGTTTGGTCATGGCAAGGTTCCCGTCTGTTTGTCTTGGTTTTGATGCGATGCGTGATGTTCAGGCGTCGTCGACCAGCGTGCCGGCGCCGCGGTCCCAGCCAATGGTCACCGGCTGGCCGGCCGCCGGCGGCTCGCCGTATTTCCAGGTCGGGATCACCACCGCGATGGCGCCGAATTCCAGCGTGTCGACGACCAGGCGGAACTGCGACCCGAAATAGTTCCATTCCGAGACGATGCCCTTGAGGGCGTTGTCGTGCGGGCGACCACCGGTGGCGACCGTGATCTTCTCCGGCCGGAGCGCGATCACCACCTCCTGGCCGATCGGCGGGCGCTCGCCCGCGGCGCTCGCCTGGGCGATCCTGACGCCCTGGCGGGTCAGCACGAAGCCTTCCGCCGTGTGGGTTTCGACCGTGCCCCGGAGGAAATTGCTCTTGCCCAGGAAGTCGGCGACGAAGCTCGTTGCCGGCCGGTCATAGAGCGCGCCCGGCGCCCCCTGCTGGACCACCTTGCCGTCGCGCATGACGACGATCCGGTCCGACATGGACAGGGCTTCGTCCTGATCGTGGGTGACATAGATGAAGGTCAGGCCAACCCGTTTGTGCAGGCGCTTCAGTTCCTCCTGCAGCTCGGCCCTCAGCTTCTTGTCGAGGGCGCTCAAGGGTTCGTCGAGCAGCAGCAGGTGGGGCGTGAACACCATGGCGCGGGCGAGCGCCACACGCTGCTGCTGGCCACCGGAGAGCTGGCTTGGATAACGGTCGGCGCGCGAGGCCAATTGCACCAGGTCGAGCGCGGCATCGACCTTGTCCTTGATCTCGGCAACAGGCCTTTTGCGCACCTTCAAGGGGAAGGCGACATTGTCGTAGACCGACATGTGCGGGAACAGGGCGTAACCCTGGAACACCATGCCGAAATTGCGCCGCTCCGGCGGCAGGTGGGCGATGCTGCGCTGGTCGAGCAGGATGTCGCCGCGATCGGGTTGAACGAAGCCGGCGATCGACATCAGAAGCGTGGTCTTGCCCGAGCCGGATGGCCCGAGAAGGGTCAGAAACTCGCCGCGCTTGACCTCCAGGGATACGTTGTCGAGCGCGGTAAATCCTCCGTAGAACTTACTCAGGCTGTCGATATTTAAATCATGGCCAATCTGAACAGCCGACGTCACTCTATTTATACCCCGCTGTCGCCACTTTTAATTTGCCGCTATCTTGAAGCGCGCCCGCGGGACGCCCGCGAAACGCTCGATAGTCTTGTTCAATTTTGAAAAGTGTGACCGACGGCCTGGAGCGCAACAATCATCTAATTTGCACATGAATGGTGTTTTTTTTGAACGATTGGCGGGGCCGGGCGGAGCAAATATTGCCCGACGGCTTATGGCCGGGACCAACGCAAAGCGCCCGACCGCGACAGCCGAACCTCGAGGGTTCGGGTCGCGATCGGGCGCTTCCGGATAGTCCAGGTCGGCCGACGGGCGCCCGCCGGCCGCTGAGATCAGGAGGCGAGCGCGGCCTCGAGGATATCGAGCCCCTCGTCGACCACCGTGTCCTCCGCGGTCAGCGGCGTCAGAATGCGGATGGTATTGGCATTGGTGCCGCAGGACAGCAGGATCAAGCCGTTCTCATGGGCGAACTGAACGACACGCCGGGTCGCCTCGGCGTCGGGTTCGGCGCCGCCACGATCCCTAACGATGTCGAAAGCGACCATGGCGCCAAGTCCCCGGATGTCGGCGATCGGCATCAGGCCGTTGCGCATGCGCAGGCTTTCGAGCCGCGTCTTGAGCCGCGCGCCGAGCGCCACCGCCCGATCGAGCAGCTTCTCTTCGGCGAAGATGTCGAGCACCGCCAGCGCCGCGGCACAGGCCAGCGGATTGCCGGCATAGGTACCGCCGAGACCGCCCGGGTCGGCCGCGTCCATGATCGCCGCGCGGCCGATGACACCGGACAGGGGAAAGCCGCCGGCCAGGCTCTTGGCGACGCAGATCAGATCCGGCGTGACGTCGTAATGCTCCATGGCGAACATCTTGGCGGTGCGGCCGAACCCGGTCTGCACCTCGTCGGCCACCAGCACGATGCCGTTCTCGTCGCACAGCCGGCGCAGCGCCCGCATCAGTTCCGGCGGCGCCTGGTGGAATCCGCCCTCGCCCTGGACCGGCTCGATGATGATGGCGGCGACCCGGGACGGATCGACATCGGCCTTGAAGATATAGCCGAGATATTTGAGCGAATCCTCGACGCTGACGCCGAATTGCGGCACCGGGAACGGCACGTGCCAGACATCGGGCAGCGAGGGGCCAAGGCCTTTCTTGTAGGGCACCACCTTGCCGGTCATGGCCGAGGCCATGATGGTGCGGCCGTGGAAGGCGCCGGTGAAGGCGATGACGCCCGAGCGGCCGGTGGCGGCGCGGGCGATCTTGACGGCGTTTTCGGTCGCCTCGGCCCCGGTGGTGAAGAAGGCCGTCTTCAACGGTCCCTGGATCGGCGCCAGCGCGTTCAGCCGCTCGGCCAGCGCGATATAGGGTTCGTACATCAGCACCTGAAAACAGGTGTGGGTGAAGCGCTGCATCTGCTCGCTGACCGCCGCCAGGATCTTCGGGTGGCAATGGCCGGTATTGAGCACGGCGATGCCGCCGGCGAAATCGACATAGCGCTTGCCTTCGACGTCCCAGACCTCGGCATTGCGCGCGCGCTGGGCCGAGATCGGCGTGACATGGCTGACGCCGCGGATCACGGCATCCTGGCGACGGGACAGCAGTTCGGCATTGGTCGGCATGGGATATCCATTTCAGGCGATGGGCTTGAAACGCTAGGTGCCGCTTCGGCGCCGGACAATCAGCTTATTCGGCACGCATTGGTGCATCAGATGCACCGGTCGCCGCGCCGCCCTGGAGCGCCTCTTTCAGCCAGCGGCGCAACAGCACCAGCTCCGGATCGGCCCAGCGCCTGGCCGCCGCGACGAAATAATAGCCGCCGAGACTGACCGCATGGGGGCTGAGATCGACCAGCCGGCCCGAGGCGAGATCGTCCTCCACCAGCAGCGTATTGGCGAGCGCGACACCCTGCCCCTGGCGCGCCGCCTCGATGGTCAGGTGGGCATGCCAGAGGCGCGGCCCGCGCAGGATCGGCAGGTCGGTGACCCCGGCATATTCGAACCATTGCTCCCAATAGAGCGTCGAGGCTTCGTGAATCAGCGGCAGCTTGAGGAAGTCGGATGCCTGGGTGACCGCCGGAAACCGCGAGCGGAAGGCAGGGCTCGCCACCGCGTGGACACCGGGAGCTGCGATCAGCTCGGTCCTGACATTGGGATGGGTGATCAGCATGTTCATGTGAATCACCTCGGCATCGGCCTCGCCGCGGGCGAAATCCGGGCGCGACAGGGTCGGCTGCAGCAGGATGTCGTAATTCGGCAGGCGGCTCTGCAACAGCGGCAAGCGGGCGAGCAGACGCTGATTGGCGATGCCGGGAATGCACCAGATCGTCAGGCTGCGCCGGCTCGACGGGCGGATGTCCTCATTGGCCTGGCGCATGATGTCGAAGGCGCGGCTGATCTGGGCATGGAAGGCTTCGCCCGCGGTGGTCAGCAGCAGGCCCCGACCATGAGCCTCGACCAGCGCGACATTGAGATCGAGCTGAAGGTTGCGAATATGCCGGGAGACGACCGTCGGGCTGACCGCCAGCTCATCGCTTGCCGCCTTGATGCTGCCGGTGCGGCCGACGGCCTCGAAAGCTCTCAGCGCATTGAGCGATGGAAGGCGCATCGACCTGCGGGCTCCTGACAAGACGACCTCTGGCCGCATGACCTAGCCCGATTTTCGCGCGCCGGCCATGGCCTGCATGACCGCGCAGTCCCGGGACGGCTCGGCATGGCAGGACGCCGGCGCTTTTCGGCACCCCACCGCGTCATGAAATTGAGACATTGGATCTGCTAGCCAATGATTTTGATCGGTGGTTGGTGGATTTGATACCGCGCATGACGGCTGACAGGTCGATCGTCAGGGTGTTGTTCGTTCTCTCGGTTGCGCAGGTGATCGGCTGGGGAACGGTCGGCCTTCCCGCCATTGTCGGCCGGCACATGGCCGCCGACCTGCACATGGACCTGGCCGCGGTCTTCGGCGGCAGTTCGATCCTCTACGTGACCATGGGGTTATGCGCGCCGCTCCTGGCCAGGGCCTTCGCCCGGTTCGGAGCCCGCCTGGTGATGATGGCGGGGACGCTTGCCGCAGTGCCGGGCTTCGTCCTGTTGGCGCTGGCTCATGAGCCGATCGCCTATTTCAGCGCCTGGGCGATCCTTGGCGTGGCGGGCAGCGCGACCCTGTCCACGGCCGCCTATATCATGCTCAACGAGATCGCCGGCCAGAAGGCGAAGGGCGCGATTGGCGGCCTCATGCTGGTCACGGGATTGTCGAGCAGCATCTTCTGGCCGCTCACCTCGGTTCTTTCAGACATCGCCGGCTGGCGCGCAACCTGCCTCGTCTTTGCCGGCCTGATGGCTCTGGTCTGCCTGCCGTTCTACGCTTTCGGCTTGCCGCGCCGGGCAGCACCGGCAGGCAGCGGCGGGGCCGCGCCAAGCCCGGCTGCCGAGGCTGCCCGGCCGGTGAGACGCGGCACGTTCTACCTGATGGTCTCGGCGATCGCCTTGAACAGCTTCGTCACCTTCGGCTTTGCCGCCGTGATGATCGAACTTCTCAAGGCCGCGGGTCTCCCGCCGGTCGAGGCCATTGCCTTCGGCTCGGCCTTGGGCGTCATCCAGGTCAGCGCCCGCGCCATCGACTTCCTTGGCGGCGGACGCTGGGACGGGGTCACCACCGGACTGATGGCTGGATTGGCGCTTCCCGCCGCCATGGTGCTCTTGCTGGCGGGAGGCGGAGCCTATTGGTCGATCGCGGCCTTCATTATCCTCTATGGACTGGGCAGTGGCGCTCTCGCCGTCGCGCGCGCGACCATACCCTTGGTGTTCTACGACCAGGCGGCCTATGCGAAAGCTTCCTCGCACATCGCCTTGCCGCTGAACCTGATGTCCGCGCTCGCGCCACCGGTCCTCGTGGGTCTGCTGACGCGTTCCGGCACCCAGGCGCTGCTCGGCCTTGCCATCGCATGCTCATGCGGCGCCTGGCTCATCCTGTTTCTGCTCGCCCGCCGCCGCCCGGCATCCGACGCTGTTGCCACGGGCTGACAAGCCTTGCAGGCTAGGCGCTGATCGAAGCGCCGCGTCTTGACCGCGCTGCGCGACAGGAGAAGACGGTGTTGTTGCCACACTTTGAAACGGATCGTCTTCTGGTCTGGCCTCGCTCGATGCGGGATTTCGAGGCTTGCCTGGCCATGGATCGGGATCCGGCGGTGACGAAATATGTCGCGGGGCCCTGGAACGACGCCGCGCAGCACGAGCGCTTCCTGCGCGAGCGGATCGAGACGTCGTACGATGCCGGCCTGGGATATTGGTCGATCTTCGCCAGGCAGCAACCCGAGCAGTTTCTCGGGTGGATCCTCCTCGTCCCTTACGACGGGGTCGGGCCGGAGATCGAGATCGGCTGGCGGCTGAACCGGCACGCATGGGGCAAGGGTTATGCAACCGAGGCGGCCCGCCCGATCGTCGACCATGCGTTCCGAACGGTCGGGCTCGGCCGGATCGTCGCCGACATCGACCCGGGCAATTCGGCCTCGATCCACGTCGCCGAAAAGATCGGGTTGAAATTCACCGGTGACGGCAAACACGACGGCCTTGCCTGCAAATGCTACGCGCTGACGAGGGACGATTTCAGCGCAGCGGATGCGCAAGAGCCCGGACGATCGCCATCGTGATGACCGGGTGCCTGTTCGCCGCACCCCCGTACGGACGATAAAAAAGACCGCAGCATGGCGCGCTTGACCCTCCACCTGGTGGAGCCTGTAGGACGTCGCCATGACCGAAAAACTGCACACGATCGGCGAGCTTTCCAAGCTCAGCGGCCTGTCCGTCCGGCGGATCCGCTTCTATTCCGACAAGGGCCTGCTGCCGCCGGCGACCAGGACCTTCAGCAATTATCGGATCTATTCCGAAACCGACGTCGCACGGCTCGACCTGATCCGGACATTAAGAGATGCCGGCGTCAGCCTCGACATCATCCGGAAGATCCTGTCGCGGCGGCTTTCGCTGGCCGATGTCCTGACCATGCGGCTTCAGGCGCTGGAGGCCGAAATCGCCGCGCAGCGCCGTGTCGCCGCCGTGCTACGGGCGACGCTGCGTGCACCCCATCCCAGCCCATCCGACCTCAGGAGGTTATGGACCGTGACGACCCTTTCCAACGCCCAATTCCGCACCATGATCGAGCGCTTCTACGACCAGGTCGCCGAAGGCGCCCGCATGGACGACGACTGGAAACGGCAGATGATCGCCGCCGGCACGCCGGAACTGCCTGACGACCCGACATCCGAACAGATCGACGCCTGGACCGAGCTGACGGCGATCATCACCGACCAAAACTTCATCGCCGAGATGCGCACCGAGGCCGCCGGCTTCTGGAACGACGAATTCGATCCGGCAGCCTATGCCGAGGCGGCGAACCGGATCATGGCCAAGGTGCGGAAGGCGATCGAAGACGGCGTGCAGCCCTCGTCTTCGACCGGCCTCGCGATCGCGCGGGACTGGCTCGAAAGTTCGGCCAAGGCGATGAAGCGCGTGCCGGACGCGAGCTTCCTGGAATGGCACCGCGCGCAATATCGCAAGCACCATTCCCGCTCCACCCGCTATCAGGAACTGCTCGCCATCCTGCGGGGCGACGCCCGCAACCCATCCGGGGCGGAGTGGTCCTGGATCAACGAGGCCATGAAGCCGCTGCTGGCTGACGCGGTCTGACCGGTCGAACGGCGGGGAGCAGCGCCCTGCCGAAGGCCGGCCAAGCGCGCGCCCCGACGGCCTCAGGCCGCGCCGCGATCCATGCGATAGGCGCTGGGGTCGATATCGGTCGGCCGGCCGGACAGAAGGTCAGCCATCAACCGGCCAGAGCCGCAGGCCATGGTCCAGCCGAGCGTGCCGTGGCCGGTGTTCAGATGGAGATTGGCATAACGCGTGCCGCCGATGATCGGCGTGCCATCCGGCGTCATCGGCCTGAGGCCGGTCCAGAACTTGGCGCCCTCGATCTTGCCGCCGCGCGGGAACAGGTCGCCGACCGAATGTTCCAGCGTCGCACGCCGGCCGGCATGCAGCGTCAGGTCATAACCGCCGAGCTCAGCCGTGCCGCCGACCCGGATGCGGTCGCCGAGCCGGGTGATCGCGACCTTGTAGGTCTCGTCCATGACGGTCGAGACCGGCGCCGCCTCGGCCTCGGTGACCGGCAGGGTGAGCGAATAGCCCTTGACCGGATAGACCGGGATGCCAATGCCGAGCGGCCGCAACATCAGCGGCGAATAGCTGCCGAGCGCGAGGATGTAGTTGTCGCCCGTGATCAAACCCGCGCTGGTCTCGACGCCGGTAATGCGGGCGCCATCGGCGGCGAGCCGGTCGATGCGGATATCCTGGCGGAATGTGACGCCGAGCGCGGCGGCCTTGGCGGCCAGCGCCTGCGTGAACATGTGGCAGTCGCCGGTCTCGTCATGCGGCAGGCGCAGGCCACCGGCGAATTTTTCCTGGACCAGCCCGAGCGCCGGTTCAGCCGCCACGCAACCGGCGCGGTCCAGGAGCTCGTGGCCGACGCCGAACTCCTTGAGCACCGCGATATCACCACCGGTGCCGTCGAGATCCTTTTGCGTGCGGAACAGCTGCAGCGTGCCTTGGCTCCGGTGGTCATAGGTTATGCCGGTCTCGGCGCGCAGCGCCATCAGGCAGTCGCGGCTATATTCGGCGAGCGCGACCATGCGGCCCTTGTTGAGCCGATAGCGCGCCGCCGTGCAATTGCCGAGCATGCGCAGCATCCAGATCCACATGGCCGGATCGAGCTTCGGCCGGACCACCAGCGGCCCGTATTTCATGGTCAGCCATTTCACCGCCTTGGCCGGCACGCCGGGTCCGGCCCAGGGCGAGGAATAACCGGGCGAGACCTCGCCGGCATTGGCGAAGCTGGTTTCCAGCGCCACGCCGGGCTGCCGGTCGACGACCACCACCTCGTGGCCAGCCCGTGCCAGGTAATAGGCGCTGGTGACCCCGATCACGCCACTGCCGAGAATGACCGTCTTCATATCGTGTCTCTGATTGCCAGCCGATGCCCCTGATGCGCCGGACAATATGAGTTGAAGCGTCGAATGTGCTTGATATCGGCAACGGTTTGTTCGAATTCATTGACCTTGACGCAATGATATTCGACGATCCGGCAGATCATGTCACACGCCCTCGATGCCACCGATCACCGCATCATCCTGCTCCTGCGCGCCGACGGACGGATGACCAATGCCGACCTGGCCGCGGCCGTCGGGCTCTCGGCCTCGGCCTGTCTCCGGCGGGTCAAGATGCTGGAGACGAGCGGCATCATCAGCGGCTACACGGCGCTGATCGATCAGCGCCTGTCGGAGAACATGGCCGTGGTGATCGCCCATATCACGCTGGAGCGGCAGACCGAGGATTATCTCGCCCGGTTCGAGGCGGCGATCCGCAAATGCCCCGAGGTGCGCAAATGCGACCTGATGACCGGCGCGTCTGACTATCTCGTGCGGGTCGAGATCACCCATGCCGCTGACTATGAGCGGGTGCACAAGGATGTGCTGTCGCGCCTGCCGGGTGTCTCGCGCATCCAGTCGAGCTTCGCCATTCGCAGCGTGATCTGAAATCCGCGCTATCGGTCAGCCGAGCCGCACGACATGGCCTTCACGGGGATCGCCGCCATTGCCGTTGAGCGCGGCGATCACGGCCTGCGCCGCCGCGAAGCTCCCGGCCTCGACCAGCGTCAGCCAGGGATGAGCTTTGTCGGAGATCCGGGCGATAAAGCGTTGCTGCGCTGCGTTGAAGCGCTCGTTGACCACCGCCGGGCCCCAGTCGGCATTGCGCTTCTTGATCTGCACCGGGGCGAAATAGAATTGCGGCGCCGGCCCCGGCAGATCCTGGTCCCTGAGGAATTCGGTATTGGCGGCCGAACCGGCATAACAGTCATAGACCAGCGCTGGACCGAGATGATGGTGGATGCGGCTCCTGAGCGTTACGTCGCCGGAGAAATCGACATAGAGCGTCGGGACGGCGGTATCGAGCTTCGCGATGTCGTCGTAGCGGGCAACCGCATCGTAGCAGCCAAGGCTCTGCACGAAGCCTTCGTTGCGCGCCGAGGTCAGGCCCAGACGTTCGATGCCCCGGCCCTCACCGCTCGCCAGGCAGAAGGCCGTGCCATAGGCGGTCTTGCTCGAAGCGCTTGATATGACCAGGCGCCGGGCACCAAAAAAACCGCTGTCCTCGAGAAAATCGACCAGCATGAAGGAGGTGATGAACAAGGGCCGGATCAGCGCCTGGTAACTTTCCAAGGCCACGGCATGGACCGGGTCCTGGCTGCAGCGGCCATATTGATTATAGGCCGAGGTCAGCGCCTTGCGGTGCGCGCTGCCGTCATAAAAGCCGCGACTGGTGACCCGCTCGGCCTGCATGCGGACATGGCTGGCGATCGGGTAATAGCCGTAGAAGCGTTCGCCGACATCGACCCCCTCGACGCCGGAGGACAGCACCTCGGCGAACCCCCAGGCCGGCATGTGGCCCCAGTCCGCCCGGCCGGTCGGGAAGAACCCCCAATAGCCCATGGCATCACCAAAAGCGGCATAGGTGATGTTGTTGGTGGTCAGCGCCAGGCGGTCGATCTCGAGCACGACTTCCCCCGGGGCGGCGGCGGCGCTTTCTTCGCGCGTGGCGATCAGCGAGCGGCCGAGGTCCTGCTTGTCGGTCAACAGAAGCGTGACGGTCAGGCGGTCGGTCATGCTAGCCTCCAGGCGCTGGTTGCGGGTCGTGATGGAACCTAGCAATTCGCCGCTGCGCTTGAGTTCGGTTTCCAGATGTCGCGCCACCAAGAGCCAAAAGCCCTGCCGAAACCGCTGAAACGGCCGTCACAGGCGCGCGCCAAATTCACCGTGCAGGCGCTCTACGACG
Source organism: Phreatobacter stygius (assembly GCF_005144885.1). Lineage (NCBI taxonomy): Bacteria > Pseudomonadati > Pseudomonadota > Alphaproteobacteria > Hyphomicrobiales > Phreatobacteraceae > Phreatobacter > Phreatobacter stygius. The sequence goes on along the minus strand of NZ_CP039690.1, from coordinate 4,223,112 downwards.
CCTTTGTTCGGATTTGGCGGCGCGATGGCCCAAAGGCTGCCAATACCAAGGCGGTGGCGGCCGAAGCCGGCTTCGCCGTCGGCACGGTCTATGACTATTTCCCGAACCGGGAGGCGCTGTTCTCAGGCTATGTCCGCCACAGCCTGGAACTCTTGCTCGCCCGCATCGACGCGCAGGTGATCGCCGCCGGTGGCCTTGCCTGGGACGAGCGCCTCGCCCGGCTCGTCCGCATCACCGCCTGCGTCGATCGCGACGCCGCCTATTTCGACGCGGCCATGCTGGCGCGGGAGCATGAGGTCGCCGAGCCGAAACATCATCGCCGGTTCTTCGACGAACTGACCGCCAAATGGACCGAGGCCGTCAGGTCCTGGTCCGATCTCACGCCGCAGCCGCCGGATCTGACCATCCGCGCGCTCTGCGTCGCCACCTGGGGGGCGCGGCGTTACGTGCTGCTGGTCGGCCCACCCGCCGAGGCGCTCGGCGACTGGGTCACCGAACTGGAGCGCGTCGCCCGGCAGGCCCTGCGAACACCACCCGATTAGAGGCGCTGGCCGCCGCTCGCGTCGATGCTCTGGCCGGTCACCCAGGCGCCATCGGCGGATGCAAGGAAACCGACGACGCCGGCAACGTCCTCGGGCTGGCCAACCCGGCCGAGCGCAATGGTGCGGGCGATTTCGACGCTGGTCGCGGGATCGCGCGCGCCCGGGTTCATGTCGGTGGCGGTCGCGCCCGGCAGCACCGCGTTGACGGTGATGCCGCGTGCGCCCAGTTCGACCGCGAGCAGGCGGGTCAGGGCTTCGAGGCCGGCCTTGGCCGGCGCATAGGCCGCCATTTCCGGATAGGCCGCGCGGGTGCCCATCGACGACAGGTTGATGATCCGGCCGCCGTCGCGCAGATGCGGCAGCAAGGTCCGGATCAGGAAGAACGGCGCCTTCAGGTTGACCGTCAGGATCCGGTCGAAATCGGCCTCGCTGACATCGGCGATCCGGGCCCGCCGGCCGATGCCGGCATTGTTGACCAGGATGTCGAACCCGGGGCCGCCGAAACGTGCGGTCAATTGGCGGCCGAAGGTTTCCGCGAGCCCGGCCGGACCGTCGGGACTGCCGAGGTCCGCCTGCACCGCGAAAGCCGAGCCGCCAGCCGCGGCAATGGCCGCCACCGTTGCCGCCGCTTCGGTTTCGCCAGACTTGTAGTGGACGGCCACCGCCACGCCGTCACGGGCAAGCCTGAGCGCAATGGCGCGTCCGATGCCGCGGCTCGCGCCGGTCACCAGCGCAACGGGTTTGATCGGGCGGGTCATGGGCTCAGCGTGACCAGGCCTGGCTCGCTTCGAGCGCCCGCGCGCGTTCGATCAGCGCCTTGCGGTCGATCTTGTTGGTGCCGGCCCAGGGCAGGTCGGCGAGGAACTCGACCCGCCGCGGATGCTGGTAGGCCGGCCCGTTGTCGATGGTGAAACGCTTGATCTCGTCGACCGCGATCGCGCCCTCGGTCCGCCGCACGATGAAAGCGACCGGCACCTGACCACGCTCCTCGTCGGGCAGCGGCACGACCGCCGCCTGCTGCACCTGCGGATGGCGTTCGAGCAGCTTCTCGACCTCGCCCGGATAGATGTTCTCGCCCGAGCAGACGAACATGTCGTCGGCTCGCCCGACGAAATAATAGAAGCCGTTCTCGTCGCGCCGGAATACGTCGCCGGAGCGATACCAGCCGGTCTCCAGGACCTTGGCGCTCTGCGCCGGCAGGTTGAGATAGCCTGGCGTCACCGCGGGATTGCGCATCAGCAGCACGCCCTCGTCGTCATTGGCACCGTCAACCAGGCGGACCTCGCCGCCAACCAGGGGATAACCGACCGCAAGCGGCGGCTGGGCAAGACCGTCAGGGTGCGGACCGAACACCGCCGGGCCGGCCTCGGTGGTGCCGAAGCCATTGGTCACCGGGATGCCGGGGAAGGCCGCGCGGATGCGCTCGATCAGGCCGAGCGTCAGCGGCGCCGAGCCGAGGCGGATGCGCTTGAGACGTGAGAAGTCGCGGCCGGCCAGCGCCTTTTCGTCCTTGACGACACGCGCCAGCATGGTCGGCACCGCCATCACATTGGTCACCTGATAGCGCTCCAACGCGTCGATATAGGAGGGTGTGTCGAAGCCCGGCAGGTAGACCACCGAACTGTTGGTGGCGAAGACGCTCTTCGACTGGAACAGGCCGTTCATGTGGAACAGGGGTTGCGCGATGATCGAGCGGTCGATCTCCGGCACGGTTGCCGCGGTCAGCGTCGCCAAGGCCCAGAGCTGGCCTGAATGGCTGAGCGGCACACCCTTGGGGCGGCCGGTGGAACCGGAGGTATAGAGGATCTGGCCGATCTCGTCGGGACCAGCCGGCACCGTTTCGAAGGCGCCGGGCACGACACGGGCGGCAAAGCCCTCCGGGCCGGCCTCGTCGAAATCGACCACCGGCACGGCAGCCGGCACGAGATGCCGGCGCGGCGCGTCGGTGAAGGCGAAAACGATGCGCGAATCCTCGAAGATGTAGTCGATGGTCTCGCGCGGCAGCTTGGTATTGACCGGCACGGCAACGAAGCCGGCGCGCATGATGCCGAAATAGCTGATGATATATTCGGCCCGGTTGAGCGCCAGGATCGCGACGGCGGCGCCGCGCGGCAGGCCGGCCTCGGTCAGCAGCCGGGCAACGCCATTGGCATGGGCATCGATTTGGCGGTGGGTCCATTGGCGCGGTGCGTGCTGATCCCCGAGGTCGATCACCGCGACCCGGTCGAGATCGCGTGAACGGTCGATGAGATCCCCGAGATTGATCCAGCGTGACATGGTGGCGAAGTCCTTGGCTGATGGGTCAGGCGTCGAGGGGCTCGGCGGCGCGCCGGACCGGGCTCTGGATCGGCCTGGCGATGTCGAAATGGCAGGCGACGGAACGGCCCGGACCGCGGCGTTCGAGACGCGGCGCACGTTCGCGGCAGACGGCCTGGGCCAGCGGGCAGCGCGTGTGGAAGGCGCAGCCCGTCGGCGGATCGAGCGGGCTCGGCAATTCGCCCTCGAGGATCTGGCGACGGCGCGTGCGGGCGAGCCTGGGGTCGCCGACCGGCGCGGCCTCGATCAAGGCGCGGGTATAGGGATGGGCCGGTGCCGCGAAGATTTCGGCCGCCGGCCCGCTCTCGACGATGCGGCCGAGATACATGACCAGGAGCCGGTCGGCGATGTGCTCGACCACCGAGAGGTCATGGGAGATGAACAGGTAGGAGACGCCGAACTCGCGCTGCAGATCCTGCAGGAGATTGATCACCTGGGCGCGCACCGACACGTCGAGCGCCGAGACCGGTTCGTCGCAGATCAGCACCTTGGGATTGAGCACGAGCGCGCGGGCAATGCCGATGCGCTGGCGCTGGCCGCCGGAGAATTCGTGCGGATAACGGCTCGCGGCATCCTTGGGCAGGCCGACCTTGGCCATGACGGTTTCGACCCGCTCGCGGATCTCGGCGCGCGGCCGGCCGGCGACGACCAGCGGCTGGGCAATGATCTTGCCGACCGGATGGCGCGGGTTGAGCGAGCTGTAGGGATCCTGGAAGATCATCTGTACGCGTGGCCGCAGAGGCTTCAGCGCGCCTGCGGTCAGCGTGGTGATGGCCGTACCCTCGACCGAGACCGTGCCGGCGGCGATCGGCACCAGCCGCATGATCGCCTTGCCGAGCGTCGACTTGCCGCAACCGGACTCGCCGACGAGGCCAACCGTCTCACCGGGATTGACCTCGAGGCTGACCTCGCTGACCGCCTGCACCAGGCCGCGCGCGCTCGGAAAGGCGACGCTCAGTTCACGCACCGACAAGAGCGACATGGCGCTGATCCTCCATCTCGGCCGCGAAGCAGGCGACGCCTCGGCCCTCCCCGTGATCGACGAGGCGCGGCTGTTCGGTCCTGCAGCGGTCCATCGCCAGTGAGCAACGATTGGCGAACGCACAGCCGGCCGGCAGCGCGTCGAGGCCCGGCACGCTGCCCGGGATCTCGACCAGCCGGCCGCGCTTCAGCCGCGTCGCCGAGGGTGTCGCGCCGATCAGGCCGCGCGTATAGGGATGCAGGGGCCGCTCGAAAATATCGTCGACCGGCGCTTCCTCGACCTTGCGGCCGGCATACATGACGATGACCCGGTCGGCGGTTTCGGCAACCACGCCGAGGTCGTGGGTGATGATGATGAGCGCCATGCCGGTGGCGGCCTGCAGGTCTTTCATCAGCCGCAGGATCTGCGCCTGGATGGTGACGTCGAGCGCCGTGGTCGGCTCGTCGGCGATCAGCACGTTCGGCCGACTGGCAATCGCCATGGCGATCATCACGCGCTGGCTCATGCCGCCGGAGAGCTGATGCGGATAGTCGTCGAGCCGCCGCTCCGGATCGGGGATGCCGACCTGGCGCAGGAGCTCGAGCGCCCGCACCGTCGCATCCGCGGCGCTCATCGATCGATGACGGCGGATCGCCTCGACGAGCTGGCGGCGCACCGACACGACAGGGTTGAGCGAGGTCATCGGGTCCTGGAAGACCATGGCGATCTCGCGGCCCCTGACGTCGCGCATCGCACGTTCGGACAGCTGCACCAGGTCGCGCCCGCCGAGCGCCACCGAGCCGCCCGCGATACGCGCCGGCGGCTCCGGCAGCAGCCGCATCAGGGCCAGCGCGGTCAGCGACTTGCCGCAGCCGGATTCACCAACCAGTGCCACGGTTTCGCCGGCATCGACAGCGAGCGAAAAGCCGTCGACCGCCTTCAGCCGGCCGCGCCGGGTGACCAGTTCGACCGCGAGGTCGGTAACCGCGAGAGCCGGTGCCATCACCGGTCCCTCAGCTTCGGATTGAGCGCGTCGTTGAGCCCGTCGCCGATCAGGTTCAGCGCCAGCACGGTGAGCATGATGGCAAGCCCGGGCACCGCGCAAATGTACCAGGAGGTGCGGATCAAGGTGCGGCCATCGCCGATCAGCCCGCCCCAGCTCGCCACATTGGGATCGCCCAGGCCAAGGAAGGAGATCGAGGATTCGAACAGGATGGCGCTGGCGATCACCAGCGACGACAGGATGATCACCGGCGGCAAGGCATTGGGCAGGATCTCGCCGACGATGATCCGCCAGTCGCTCATGCCCATGGCCCGGCAGGCCTGGATGAACTCGCGGTCGCGCAAGGACAGGAACTCGGCGCGGGTCAGCCGGGCGATCGGCGTCCACGTGACGATGCCGACAGCCAGGGTGATATTGCCGATGGACTGACCGAGGATCGAGACGATGGTCAGGATGAAGATGATGTTCGGCACCGTCTGGAACAGCTCGGCGAAGCGCATCAGCACCTCGTCCGCCCAGCCGCCGAAATAGGCCGCCGTCGCGCCGATGGCGACGCCGATGCAGGTGGCCGTCAGGCTGGCGAACAGGCCGATCATCAAGGTCGTGCGCGCGCCGTGGGCGACCATGGCGGCGATGTCGCGGCCGAGCGAATCCGTGCCGAGCGGAAAGCGCGGATTGAGGAAAGGCCAGATCTCCGGCCGGCCGACGATGCGCAGCGGATTGCGCGGAAACAGGCTTGGCGCAATCACGGCGAAGACGATGACGGCGAGGATGACGAGGAGGCCGACAAGGGCTGCGCGATTGCGGCCGAAACGCCTGACGAAATCGATGAAGGGAGCCATGATATCTGCTCGCTATCGGGCGCGAATGCGCGGATCGAGCTTGAAATAGGCGAGGTCGACCGCGGCATTGGCGAGCGCGACGATCAGCGAGGACAACACCATGACGCCGAGCACCACGGGGTAGTTGCGGCTCATTACGCTGTCGAGCATCAGGCTGCCGATGCCCGGCCAGCTGAACACCGCCTCGATGACGACGCTGCCGCCGACCACCGTGCCGAGCTGCAGGCCGAGCAAGGTCACCACCGGCAGGAGCGCGTTACGCAGGACATGCTTGATGACAACGCCGGCGCTCGACAGGCCCTTGGCGCGGGCGGTGCGGACGAACTCCAGGCGGAACACCTCGAGCATGGCGGCGCGCATGACGCGGGCATACATGGCGGCATAGAACAGCCCGAGCGACACCGCCGGCAGCAGCAGGTGGCGGCCGACATCCAGCGTGTCGGCCATGACACCGCCAGGGCCGCCAATGGTGCGCATGCCGCCGACCGGCAGCCAGCCGAGCTTCACCGCGAACAGCACGGTCATCATGATGCCGAGCCAGAAGGTCGGGGCGGCGAAAAAGAACACGGCGCCGAGCGAGATCAGGTTGTCCCAGACGGTGTTGACCTTGACCGCGGCGATGACACCGGCGGTGACGCCGACGATCAGCGCGATGGCGATGCTCGCCAGCATCAGGATCACGGTGGCCGGCAGGTGATGCAGGATCACATCCAGCACCGGTGCGTTCTGCCGGTAGGAGAAGCCGAAATCCAGCGTCAGCACCGACCAGATATATTTGCCGAGCTGGACGATCGCCGGCTGGTCCATGCCGTAGAGCACGCGCAACCGTTCGATCAGCACGGGATCGCTGACCTGCTGCTCGGCGGTCATCACGTCGAGGAAGCTGCCCGGCGCGAGCTGGATCAGCGCGAAGTTCAGGACGATGACGCCGAGCAGAAGCGGCACGATCTGGGCAAGACGCCGGAGCAGGATACGTTGCATGGCCTGTCTCCCGCCTCAGCGGTCGAGCCAGACATTGCCCCAGCTCTCGCCCATGAAATCGGCGAACTGGGAGTGGCCGCGGACATCGGCGCTGGCGACCGTCACCGACTCGATCTCGACCAGCGATGTCCAGGGCACGTCGGTGGCGATCACCACCTGCAATTCATGGGCGAGCGCCACACGTTTCTTCGGGTCGATCTCGACCGACAGCCTGGCGACGATGTCGTCGACCTTGGGGTTGGAATAGCCATTGGCGTTGCGGAACGCCGCCCCCTTGAGGATGCCGTCCGAGGTGGTGAACTGGGTCCATTGCGGCACCAGCTCGACCGCGCCGGAATTGTTCGACAGCGCGATATCGTAGTCGTAGTCGGTATAGATGCGCTTCAGCGAGGTCGCCCGGTCGGGGATTGCCAGATCGACCGTGATGTCGATGTCCTCGAGCGCCTGTTTGACATATTGGCCGAGCTTGACGTTCTCCTCGAACCAGCCGGCAGCCACGACATTGAGCTTGAATCGGCTGCCGTTCCGGACCGGGAAACCGGCGGCATCGAGCAGTTGCCCGGCCTTCCTGACGTCGAACGGATAGACCGGGACATCCTTGTTGAAGAACAGCTTGTTGCTGCTCGGGATCGGCCCGGCGGCCGGCTTGGCCAGGCCGAAAAAGATCGTCTCGGCGATGAAGCTGCGGTCGATGGCGTGGTTGATCGCGCGGCGCACCTCGGCGCGCTTGACGATGTCGCGGCGCGAATTGAACTCGATGGTCGAGACCCAGGCCGAATTGTCATAACCCTTGGTGGTGGAATCAAAACGCCCGGTGGCATCGAGGCGCTTGATGTCGGGAGCCGGCGTCGGGTTGAACACGCCGATGTCGAGCTGGCCGGCCTCGAAGGCCGCCGAGCGCGAGGCCGGATCGCGCCACCAGCGGATCACCAGCCGATCGAGATAGGGCAGTTGCGGGTCCCAGTAGCGTTCGTTGCGGCTGAACTCGACATGGCTGCCGCGAACCCATTCCTTGACCTTGAACGGACCGGTGCCGACCGGAGCGTTGTTGACCGGGTTGGTCAGGATGTCGCGGCCGTCATAAAGGTGCCTGGGGATGACGAGGCCCGACTTGCCGGCCAGGATCGACTTCAGGAAGAAGTCCGGAACGGCCGCGTCGAAGGCCAGGCGCACCGTGGTGGCGTCGACCGCCTCGGCGCCGACCAGCGCCTTCAGCGCCACGCCGGCCGAGATCGTCTTCCAGTAGTTCAATGCGTTGAACACCACGTCGTCGGCGGTGAACGGCTTGCCGTCATGCCAGGTGACATTGGGGCGCAGCTTGATGATGTAGCTCATGAAGTCTTCGGCCGCCGTGACCTCGAGCGCCAGCACCGGCTCGAAACCGAGATCGTTGTTCAGGCGCAACAGCCGCTCATGCACCTTGGTCGAGGTGAAATAGGGGCTGGAGCCGCCGCCCGGCGGCACGAACAGCGATTGCGGCTCGAAACCGCCCCAGGTGGCGGTCAAGGTGCCGCCGCGCTTCGGCGTGGCGCCGGCACCCTGGCCGAAGGCCAGGCTGTGACCGCCGATCACGGAGGCCAGGACGCCGCCGGCGGTGCCGGCGAGCAGATTGCGGCGGGAGAGGCTGGACATCGGGGCACCTTTCAACTCGGTCTGAACATGCGGCTTGCGGCCAGGCGCCGACGCGCCGGGCCGTCTTTCCCGTCAGGTCTTGTCCTGGGTCGCGTAGCTCGCCCGGCCGATGGCCAAGAGCGTGCCACGCTCGTCGAACACGTCGACATCGGAAACCCCGACGCTGCGGCCGTTGCGGCGTACCTTCGCGGTCACGATCAGCGCGGTGTTCACGGCGGGGCGGAGATAGTCGACGCGGAAATTAATGGTCGGCAGGCCGCGGCCGATCAGCATGATCAGGGCGAAATCGCCGACCGTGTCGATGACCGAAGCGATCGGGCCGCCATGCCATTGGCCGGTGCCGGCGCCGCGTTCCAGCTCGGGGCGGAACGGCGCGCGAATGGTGATCTCCTCGCGGGCCGCATCGGCCGAGACCACCTTCAGGCCCAGAAAGGCGCTGAACGGCGAGGCGTCGAGCTTGGCCTGCAGCTGTTCGATGGAGAGGGGGGAATTCGAACGGGCCGTGGTCACGGATACTGCCTCGGCGGTCATGGCGTCACCACGACCTTGCCGATGACCTCGCGGTCCTCGATGACGCGCAGTGCCTCCGCCGCCTGGTCGAGCGGATAGGTCTTGTCGACCAGGGCCTTCAGCTTGCCCGAACCAATGAGGTCGAAGAGTTCGCCGATATCCTTCGGCTCCCAGCCATTGGAGCCGAGGATCTGCAGCTCGAAGGTCCAGATGAAACGGATGTCCTCGGTCGGCGCGAAACCGGCGGTGGCGCCGCAGGTGAGCAGGCGGCCGCCGAGGCGCAGCGCGCGCAGCGATTTCACCCAGGTGTCGCCGCCGGTGAAATTGACCACGACGTCAACGCCACCGCTCTTGTCGTGGCGCCGCCGTTGTGGCTTGCCGTGGCGTTCGTGCACGACTTTGAGGAAATCCTCGTCGCGGTAGAGGATGATCTCGTCGGCGCCGAGCTCCAGCAGCCGGTCGGCTTTTTCCTGTGAGCCGGCGGCGGCGATGACATAGGCGCCGGCCAGCTTGGCGAGCTGCACGCAGCAGACACCGACACCGCCGCTGGCACCGAGGATCAGCACCTTCTCACCGGCCGAGACCTTGCCGATGGTGGTCATCATGCGCAACGCCGTGCCATAGGCGACCGGCAGTGCGGCTGCCTGTTCGAACGACACATTTTCGGGAATGCGGATCAGCTGATGGGCGCGCGCGCGGCAATATTCGGCGAGCCCGCCATTGACCGTCTCGCCCATCAGGCCGCCTTCGACCCGGTTGATCGGGTCGACCAGCACCCGGTCGCCGATGTTCCAGCCGGTGACGCCAGGGCCGATCTCGGCGATCTCGCCAACCACATCAAGGCCAATGATGACCGGCAGCGGGATCTTGATGCCCGGCATGCCGCGGCGGGTGAAGACATCGTGGTAGTTGAGGGAGCTCGCCCGGACCCGCAGCACCACGTCGCCCTCGCCGGCCGTCGGGGTCGGAAAATCCGGCTCCAGGCGAAGCTGGTCGAGGCCGCCATGTTCTCGCAAAACCACTGCACGCATATCGAGACGCTTTCCCTGTCATCGCTGCCGCCCCGGACCGGGCCGTCGCCGATGGCGCGGACAAGCGCTCCCCGTTCCGGAGCCCACGGGCTTCCGGTGCGGATCGTCGACTTGTCCTTGCGCATCGATCGACGAAGCCGAGGCCGCATCGGCCTTTCCGGAACGTCCAATAGAAGCCACCGCAGCGGCCGGAAAAGCCTGTCACCGGCCCTCTGCGGAGTGTCCTAAGTGTTCCGCCGAGGGTCCGCTATGTCAACCGGAATGTTCTTTTTGAAGAACGATACGATCGTAGTGAATTGAACTCCCAGCAGACTCAAGCAGAGAAGCCGAATCCTCGAATGATCAAAATTGGCCGATAACTTTGCAAAATTCACGAATTTGAGATGCCTATCGCTTCCCAACATGTCGATGAATCGACATTTCGATCAACATTGTCTCTCCGATCAGACATTTGAAGACCAAATCTCTCCGCAAGATCGTTCTTTAAAACGTACATTCTCTCGCGGCCGACACAACCGCCAGCCGTCGTTCGTGGCTCGCTCCGCGACGCCCGTCAGAGGCATGGTCAGGTCGATGCACGCGCCGCCAAGGCGAAGCCCAGATCGACCCGGCGCTCGACGGCAGGCGCGCCCTTCAGCCGGCCGACGATGATCTCGGCCGCGCGCCGCCCGATGGCCTCGCGGGGAATATCCAAACCGGTCAACGGCGGATCGAGAATCCGGCCGATCTCGTGATCGTCGAAACTGGCGATGGCGAGGTCGCCGGGAACCGCCAGGCCGCGCTTCATGGCCTCGATCGCCAGCGCCACCGCCAGGACGTCGCCGGCGCCGAGGATCGCGTCGAAGACCGGCCTCGCCGCCAGGATCCGGTCCATCAGCGCCGCGGCATCGGCGTAGCCGCCGGCCGCCTCGAAAACCGCGTCCGGGGCGGCGGCGAGGCCCGCCGCGGCAAGCGCCGAGCGGAAGCCGTCATGGCGGCGGCGCGCACGGCTGGAGCGGGCGAGCGGCAAGGTGACGAAGGCAATGTTGCGGCGGCCCCGGTCCAGGAGGTGGCGGGTCAGGACCGCCGTCGCATCATGGTTCGAAAAACTGACCACGGTATCGACGGGCGCATCGACGAGATCGCCGGTTTCGATGACGATCACGCCGGCCTGCCTGATCAGCCGCAGCAGACCGGCCTCATGGCTGGTTTCGTGCAGCACGAGCGCCGCCGGGCGCTGCCGCAACAGTTCGCGCACCACCCGCGTTTCCTCCGTGGACGAATAGGCGGCTTCCGCGACCGACAGAACGAAGCCGTGCCTGGACAATTCGCCCGACAGCCCACGCAGGATCGCGGTGTAAAGATTGTCGGTCAGCGACGGCACCACGGCCGCCACCACGTTCGAAGCCCGGCGCTTGAGCGCCGCCGCGATGCCGTCGGGGATATAGGCAATGTCGGCTGCCACCTGCTCGATGCGGCTGCGGGTTTCCGCCGCGACGCTGTCAGGGTCGCTGAACACGCGCGACACCGTCATGACCGAGACGCCGGCGCGCCGCGCGACCTCGGTCATGGTCGATTTCCGTGACACCCCGTCGCGACCTTGGTTGACATCGTCCATTTCACCGATATTCTCCTATGTGAACGTTAACATCAAGAGTCAAGACGGCAAACGCCAGCCTTTCCCACCGCTTTGACGGTATTTTCGGGCCAGGCACCACCGATCGGGACCGCGGAGGAAAATCGATGATCTCACGCCGTTGCCTCATGGCCGCGCTTGCCGCGACACCAGCGCTCGCCCGCCGCGCCAGGGCCGCCACCTGGCCGGAACGGCCGGTCAGGATCCTGATCCCCTTCGCACCGGGCGGTGCCGCCGATACGCTCGCCCGCATCCTGTCGGAGAGCTTCAAGGAGGAGGCGAACGGCCAGCCGCTGGTCGTCGAGAACCGGCCGGGCGCCGGCGGCACGCTGGCCGCGGCCAGCACCGCGCAGGCGGCCGGCGACGGCCATACCCTGCTGATGGGCGACATTGGCGCCAATGCGGTTGCCGGGGCGCTGTTTCCGACCTTGCCCTATGCCATCGACAAGGCCTTCGTGCATGTCATTCATCTCGCCAACCTGCCGATGGCGATGATCGCCCATCCCTCGGTCGGCGGCGGCACCCTGCAAGGATTGATCGCGGCGGCCAGAGAGAAGCCCGGCGGACTGAACTATGCCTCGGCTGGCCCGGGCGGCGCCTCGCATCTGATGATGGAACTGTTCAACCGGCTGGCCGGGGTGCAGATCCAGCACATCCCCTATCGCGGCGGCGGCCCGGTCCTGCAGGCCGTGCTGACCAACGAGGTCCAGGTCGCCTTCTCGACGGTGTCGACCACCCGGCCCTTCATCGAATCGGGCGGCGTGCGCGCCATTGGCGTCGGTGGGCGCAACGTCGTGCCGATGCTGCCGACGGTCCGGCCGGTGGCCGAGACCGTGGCCGGCTTCGAGGCCGAGACCTGGCATGGCATCCATGCCCCCGCGGCGGTGCCGCCCGACGTGGCGGCTCAAATCAACCGGGTGTTCAACGCCTTGCTCAGGCGCCCGGAGGTGCTTGCCCGGATGGAACAGCAATCGGCGATCGCGGTCGGCGGCAGCTCAGACGCCTATGCCGCTTTCGTGCGCGGCGAGATCGACAAATGGAGCCGGGTGGTGCGGGATGCCGGTATCAGGATGACCAATTGACCCCGTCGCAGCCGCTGGTCATCACGGCCGCGCTGACCGGTGGGGCCCCGCGCAAAGGCCCGGCCCATCCGGTGACGCCGGAGGCGGTAATGGCCGACGCCATCGCCGCCTGGCGGGCGGGTGCCGCCATCGTCCACCTTCATGCCCGCACCGCCGATGGCGGCACGACCATGGCGCCCGCGGCCTATCGCTCGATGGTCACGGCCATTCGCCATGGCGGATGCGAAGCCGTGATCGATCTCAGCGCCGGCGACGATGGCGGCAAGGCCGATCACGCGGCGCGGCTCGCGGTGATCGAGAGCGGCGGCGAACTGGTGACGCTGGCTTGCGGTCCGTTTAACCTCGGCGGGCGGCTCTACGACAACAGTCCGGGATTTGTCGATCGCATGGCGCAGGCCATTGCAGCGACGGCTTCAAAGCCGATCCTCGAGGTGTTCGACACCGGCCAGATGGCGACGCTCAACCGGCTTCTTGCCGAGGGCGCGCTGGTTCCGCCCGTCATGGTCGAATTCGTCATGGGCGTGCCGGGCGGCATGCCCGTCGACTTGAAGCTGCTGCCGGTCCTGATCGAGCGGTTGCCCGCGGGCGCGCTCTGGTCGATCTCGATCCAGACGCATGATCCTGTGGCCTTCCGGGCGATCCAGCGACAGGTGATCCTGCATGGTGGCCATGTCCGCACGGGCCTCGAGGATCACGTCTTCGATGCCAAGGGCGGTCCAGTCGCCGGCAACGCCGCACTGGTCGCCGAGGCCGTGGTTGTCGCCCGTAGCCTTGGACGAGAGATCGCAACAGCCGACCAGGCGCGGCGGTTGCTGGGCTTGCCCGCCTTGCCATCCGTCGACGTTCAGCCGCGGCATGGCTCCGGAGCCAATCGCGATCGCGGTGCTTGAGCCGGTTGCGACGACGGCCACCGCCGTCGCCTATCGGGACCGGGAGCTCGACATGTCCCGCGGGCTCAGCGCCAGCGACAGCAAGGCACCGACAATCGCCAGGCATGAGATCTGGATCAGGCCGGCGCTGACCCAGCCCGCCTTGTTGGCGATGAAGCCGATGAGGTAGCCGGCAAAGGCGCCCGAACCATAGAGGCTGGTGACGAAGATGCCGGTGGCGCGGCCGGCCTGATCCGGCACGACCGACTTCACGTGGTAGCCGGCGAGATTGACATAGATCGTGCCGCTGACGACGAAACCCCAGACGAAGGAGAGACAGGCCTGCGCGGCAAAGGCGGTGGCGCCCTGGAAGATGAAATAGCCGAGCGCTGCCGCCGACAGGAAGGCGAAACCGAGCACCAGGCGGGGCGAGAACCGGTCGCCGAGCCAACCGCCGATGAGGGAGGCCAGCACACCGAGCCCGTAAATGCTCATGACGCTGCCGGTATCGGCCGGCGAATAATGCAGCTGCTCGCGCAGGAAGGTCGGATACATGCCGAGATAGCCATAGATGATCAGGCCGCCGATCAGGCTGAGCAAGGTCAACAGCACGGTGTTGCGGTTGTTGAGGCCCGACGCGCCACCTTCGCCCGCCAGGCTCTGCCGATTGTTGACCACTTCGGTCAGCGACGGCCGGACCGCGATCCAGATCGCCGCCATGGCGACAAAACCGATCAGACCGAAACCGATGATCGGTCCGCGCCAAGTGCCTTGCGCGCTGAGCAGCACCGCCGCGGCGATCGGGCCAATGATGGCGCCGACGCCGAAGGACGCATTGATCGCGCCGACCGCAACGGCGCGGTAGCGGACGAAATAGCTGGTGGCGACCGCAATCAGCGCGGTCAGCTGCATGGCTTCGCCGATGCCGGTGGCGGCACGATAGACCAGCATGTCGGCCATGCCGCCGGCATAGGCCGTCAGAACGGTGCCGACCGAGAAGATGGCGATGCCGATCTGCAGCACGGCCTTGCGCGAATAGCGCGCCAGGAGATAGCCGGTGGGCCAGCCGGCGACCGCCATGCCCAAAGTGAAGATGGTCGACAACAGCCCGGTATCGGCGAGCGAGAAGCCGTATTCCTTGCGGACATCGGCGGCCAGCAGGGGGAAGATCTGCCGGTCCATGGCGTTGATGACATAAGACGCCAGCAGGATGCCGAACATCGCGAGCATGGCGAGCCGGGTGTCGGTTTCGGCGTGTGCGCGCCCTGGCGCTCCGGCCGTGGTTGCGTCGTTCATGATAGCCTACCTCAGCCGCTTGAACGGCCGTCCCTGGTCTCAGTGGGTTTTGCTGGGTTCATCCCGTTCGGGCGGCCGCGTCTTGAGGCGCGGTCCGCATCTTGATATCCGGCGCCGCCGGTCAGCCGGCGCGCGCGGCCCGGTACCAGTCGACGATCTCCTCGCCGGTCTGGAACAGCACGCCGGGCCTGAGCGCGATATGTTCCAGCGCCTCGCGGAAATAGCGCAGGCGATGCGGCGCGCCCATGATGTAGGGATGGACGACCAGCGCCATGACGCGGGCCGAGTCGCGGGCGTCGGCATAAAGCTGTTCGAACTGGTCGATCGCCCGGTCGCGATATTCTGAGGCCTTGTGGTGCTGGATCAGCATCATCGCGACGTCGTTGCATTCCTGGGTATAGGGCACGTTGACGATCGGCCCGGAGCGGGTCTTCAACTCGACCGGCTGGTCGTCCAGCACCCAGTCGCAGACATAGTCATAACCCTGTTCGACCAGGATATCGGGCGTCTCCCAGGTCTCGGTCAGGCCCGGCCCGAGCCAGCCGCGCGGCGGCCGGCCGGCATAGGCGCGGATCGCTTCGGTGGTCTTGGCGATATCCTCGCGCTCGTCGGCGACCTTCTGCATGTTCTTCTGGGTGAAGCCGTGGCCAACGAATTCCCAGCCACGGTCGCGGGCGGCCCGCGCGATCGGCTCATAGGTGCCGATGGCCGAGCCGTTGATCGCCAGAACGGCGCGGATGTTCAGCGTGTCGAACACCTCGAGCATGCGCCAGAAACCGACCCGGTTGCCATATTCGTGCCAGGCCCAATTGGGGATATCAGGGCTCGGCGAGCCGCCGGCCGGCGGCGTCAGCACGGTGCGCGGCATCGGCTCGCGGGCGTTCCATTCCTCGATATTGACGATGACCCAGACAGCGAGACGGGCATCGCCCGGGAGCTTCAGCGTCGGCCGCTCGGCAATGGCGGAATAGGCAATGCGTTCGGTCGGCAGCATGATCAGTCCTCCCGTTCGGTGATGGTGATGGCGAGCCGCCCGAGCCCGGCGATCACACCTTCCAGCCGGTCGCCCGGCAGCACCGGGCCGACACCGGCCGGTGTTCCCGTGAAGATCAGGTCACCGGCGACGAGCGCGTAGTGGCGCGACAGGTTCGCGACGATTTCGGCGACGTTCCAGATCATCTGGCCGATATCGCCGGTCTGGCGCGTCTCGCCGTTGACGCTGAGCGAGATGGCGCCGGCGGTGATGTGGCCGACGCTGTCGGCCGGATGAATCGGGCCGCAGGGCGCCGAACTGTCGAAAGACTTGCCGACCTCCCAGGGCAGGCGCAGATCGCGCGCCTCGCGCTGGCGGTCGCGACGGGTCAGGTCGATGCCGATGGCATAACCGAAGACATGGTCGAGCGCCCGCTCGACCGGGATGTTGCGACCGCCGCGTCCGATCGCCGCGACCAGTTCGATCTCGTGCTGGAAATCATCGGTGAAAGCCGGATAGGGCACGGCGCCGCCGTCCTCGACGATCGCGTCGGCCGGCTTCTGGAAGAAGAACGGCGGATCACGCTCGTCGCCCTCCTTCATCTCCCTGATGTGCTCGACATAATTGCGGCCGACGCAATAGAGCCGCCTGACCGCGAAGGCGGCCTCCGAACATGTCACCGAAACAAGCACCGGATCCGGGGCGACGATATACGCCTGCTGACTGGCTTGCACGATCCGATCCTCCCTTGACGAGTGTCCTATGGCCGCTTGAACGCGCAGCCGCCGGCTCATTGAGCGGGGAGAATGTGCGCACAGTTTCCTCCTGTCAACGACAAAGTGTGTACAATTATTCAGCGGCCATGATTACTCCCTCAGCAAAGGCCGACACTGGAAAGGCCCCTTCCCTTGACCGCCGCGCGCCTCCGGCTCAGAACGGCGGGAAACCAAGTGCACACAGATGGAGCAATCGAGGCTGATGGCCAAAGCCAGCCGCACAGACACCGGCCCGCGCGCCACCACTCGCTCCGGCAGCCTGGCCGAGCGCCTGCGCCAGGCCTTGCTCGACGGCCTGTTCGCGCCGGCGAGCCGCCTCAACGAAGTGCATCTGAGCCGGACCCTGTCGGTGTCGCGCACGCCCTTGCGCGCGGCGCTGCAGATGCTCGCCGGCGAGGGCCTGCTGCACTACACGCCGAACAAGGGTTTCACGGTTCCCGAGCAGTCGCTCTCCTCGATCGTCGACGCCTATGAAATGCGCGCTCTCGCCGAGGGCCTGGCCGCCCGTCTCGCCGCCGAACGAGGCCTGAGCGAGACGGCCCGGGCGGCGCTCGACGCTTCCTTGACCGCGGGCGATGCGGCGCTGGCCGACACTGCCGATCCATCAAAGCGCCGCGCGGCCTATGCCGATGCCAACGAGATCTTCCACGGCACCATTCACGAGGCCGCGGGATCGAGCCTGGTCAAGGACGTGGTGCGCCTCTGCCAGCGCGTGCCGCAGGCCTCCGCCCATAACATCGTCGCCTTCGACCTCGACGACATGCGCCAGCGCCACGCCCTGCATCACCGGATCTATGAGGCGATCATCTGCCGCGAGCCGCGCGAGGCCGAGGCGCTGATGCGCCAGCACGTGCTGTCGGTCAAACTCTCCATGGCGCGCGCCTTCGGCCGGCGCGGCCCGGCGGAGATGGCGACACCCGAGACCGAACGCGCCGCAGCCGATACGCTCGCCGCCGCCCTGCGCGAGCCCAGGGTCTGAGCGGCGGTGAGCGCCGGTTGCAGGGCAGCGAGGCCGGACGCGGGCCGGGCCATCAATGATCGACCGATGGCGAGACCTTGACGAGCAGGAGGCCGGCGAGCAGCACCGCCGTGGCGATCACATACAGAGCGAGGTTGGTGCTGTGCGTCGCGTCCCTGATCAGGCCAACCATGTAGGGGCTGACGAAGCCGGCGAGATTGCCGACCGAATTGATGATGGCAAGACCGCCGGCCGCCGCAAAGCCGCCGAGGAACGACGAAGGCAGCGACCAGAACAGGGCAAGCGCCGTGATCGTGCCCATGGTGGCGAAGGTCAGGCAGGTGATGGCGATGCCGGTATGGGTCGAGAAGGCGGCCGATCCGACAAGGCCGACGACGCCGAGGAGAATGGGCAGCGCGACATGCAGCCGGCGCTTGCCGGTCGCATCGGCCGAGCGCCCCATGGCGACCATGAACAGCGCGGCCGCGAGGTAGGGAATGGCGGTCACCAGGCCAACCATCGTGTCGGAGCCAAAACCCGAACCCTTGACGATCGTCGGCAGCCAGAAGGCGACCCCGTAGACGCCCATCTGGATGCCGAAATAGATCAGCGAGAGCAACCAGATACGCGGGTCGGTGGCCGCCGCCATGGCCGAATGAGAATCCTGGCGCTGCGCCTCGGCGGCGAGGTCCTGTTCGATGCAATCGATCTCGGGGCGGGTGAGCCATGCCGCCTGCGCCGGACGGTCGGTGAGCACGAAGAACAGAACGACGCCTAGCGCGCATGACGGCAAGGCCTCGACCACGAACAGCCATTGCCAGGCCGCGAAGCCCTGGACCCCTTGAAAGGTATCGAGAATGAGCCCGGAAAGCGGGCTGCCGATCAAGCCGGAGACCGGGATCGCCGCCATGAACATCGACACGATCCGGCCACGCCGCTCGGCCGGGTACCAGTAGGTCAGGTAGAGAATGATGCCGGGGAAGAAGCCGGCTTCGGCGACGCCGAGCAGGAACCGCAGGATGTAGAACATCGCCGGCGTGGTGACGAAGGCCATGGCGGCCGAAATCAGGCCCCAGCTGACCATGATGCGCGCGATCCAGCGGCGGGCGCCGACCCGGTGCATGACCAGATTGCTCGGCACCTCGAAGAAAAAATAGCCGAGAAAGAAGATGCCGGCGCCAAGGCCATAGACCGCCTCGCTGAACTGCAGGTCGGCCAGCATGTGCAGCTTCGCGAAACCGACATTGACGCGGTCGAGATAGGCGAAAAAATAGCAGACGAACAGGAAAGGCAGGATGCGGAGCGTGGCCTTGCGGTAGCCGCTCGATCGGACCGCGTCGACTTCGGACGTATCGGCGATCGCGATCGCACTGTGAAATGCCATGGTGGTCTCCTCCCGATGATTTGCCTTTTCTCAGTTTTTTGGCGCGGTCTCGGCCCCCACCGCGCGGGCGCGTCATTCGGCGACCGCTATCGGCAGCGCCTTGAGATTGTTGGTGATTGTTCGCCCCCGAGGCCGTTGCGACAGGGGCGGGCTGGCGGCCGAGCCGGCATCACGCGCGATGCTGGCCTCTTGCGGCGATATCGGCCTGCCGCGGCCCGACCTCGGCTGCCGGTTCAGCCTGTGGTCACGACAGCCCGCAGCCGGCTGGCGGCTGGCCGACCTCGTGGTTGGCGAGCAGTTCCAGCACGCGCACCATTGCCGAATGGTCCCAGGCGCCGCCACCGCGCGCGGCCGCAGCGTTGAACAGCTGCTGGCAGGTCGCGGTGTTCGGCAGCGTGATCTGAAGGGCTCGCGCGCCTTCGAGCGCCAGATTGAGATCCTTCTGATGGAGTTCGATCCGAAAGCCGGGGTCGAACTTCCGTTCGATCATCCGCTCACCGTGGAGTTCGAGAATCCGCGACGCCGCGAACCCGCCCATCAGCGCCTGGCGGACCCGAGCGGCATCGGCGCCCGCCTTGGACGCGAACAGAAGCGCCTCGCCGACGGCCTCGATCGTCAGGGCGACGATGATCTGGTTGGCGACCTTGGTGGTTTGCCCATCGCCATTGCCACCGACCAGGGTGACGTTCTTGCCGAGGCGCTCGAACAGCGGACGTACCGTGTCGAACGCGGCCTGCGGACCACCGACCATGATGGTGAGGCTTGCCGCCCTGGCGCCGACCTCGCCGCCGGATACCGGCGCATCGAGATAGTCGCAGCCGAGCCGATTGACCCGTGCTGCGAACCCCTTGGTCGCGAGCGGCGAGATCGAGCTCATATCGATCACGATCTTGCCCGGCGAAAGCCCGGCTGCGACGCCGTTCGGGCCGAACAGCGCCGTCTCGACATGGGGCGTGTCGGGCACCATGACGATCACCACATCGGCGCGACGGGCAGCGTCTTCCGCGCTTGCCGCCGGTTTCGCCCCGCGCTCCAGCAGGTCGGCCGGGAGCGCGGCAATATCGAAGGCCCAAAGCTCATGCCCGGCGTCGAGAAGATGGCCGGCCATGGGACGCCCCATGATGCCGAGCCCGATGAAGGCGATCTTCATGGGATCCCCCGCACCGTCTAGAGGCGAGCGCTGGGGCGCGTGCCGGACGCCATGCCGACCGCCACCACGATCTCGTCGGCCAGCGGCGCATCCGGAATGAAGATCGGGATGGTGTGATAATAGTTCTGGTTCTTGGCGTCGTCCTTGTGTGCCATCGGCAATTCCAGCGTCACGCCCGCCGGCGCGACCTTCTGGTTGCCGACCATCCAGGCCGATCCATTGATCGCGCGACGGCACGGATCGCCGAACAGGACGGTGTGGATCACGGCGTTGGCATGTTCGTACTCGCCGGCCAGACCAACGGCCGCCGCCTTGCCGAAAGCCTGCACCTGATCGCCGCCGCCCATGATGGCGACGGCCTGGCCTGCCAGGATCTCGCCAAGCTGCGGCGCGACCTCGGCCACTATCGGCTTGAGGTCCTGGACAAACCCCATGCCCGCCCAGGGGTTCTTGATCACCGCGGCGACGATGACATGCCTGAAGGGCCGGGCGAGCGGGCGCTGGTCGATCAGGATCTCTTCCTGAAACGCACAGATCTTGCGAATTGTCAGTGGCATGGCCGTCTCTCCCGTCGCTGCGTCTCATTTGTTGTCCTTGATAGTGGACAAATCGTCCACTCATGTCAACACATCTGGAAGACGCGATCTGGCCAGCGGTGGACGAAGCGCCTAGACTCTCCACGCCTGCCCGCGCTTTCGCCGGGCCAAGAGGTGCGGCAATGACCAACCAGCTGGGAATGCGGGCGAAGGAACTGCGGGACGCCCGGCGCTGGTCGTTGCGCGAGGCCGCCGAAAGGACCGGCGTCAGCAAGTCGATGCTGTCGAAGATCGAACGCGGCGTGACGTCGCCGACCGCCACGGTTCTCGGCCGCCTGGCCGAAGGCCTGGGCATCAGCATCTCGCAGCTGGTCGGCGGAGACCGGCAGCAGGGCGACGTCATTCTCGCGCCGCTTGGCGAGCAGCCGGTCTTTCGGGTGCCGACCACCGGATTTGAGCGACGGTCCCTGTCACCTCTCGCCCACAATGGCGGCAGCGTCGACTTCGTCGCCAACACCTTGCCACCGTTGCAGAGCTCGGGGACCTTTCCGCCTCACCGCCCCGGCGTCGAGGAAACGCTTGTTGTTGCCTCCGGGCGCCTAAGGCTCCATCTGGCCGACACGCAATACGACCTCGCCGCGGGCGATGCGGTCTTCTATCGCGCCCAGGTGCCGCATCGGTTCGACAATCCATCGGACCAGGACACGGCGGTTTTTTACATTGTCGTCAACAATGCCGGTCGTGGCTGACCCGCCTTCTTGCACTTAGTGGACAATGGACTCTATAGTGGACAATCGGTCTGGCGACCTCACGGCGATGCCAGGCTTAGGGTTGGCCAGAGGACAGCATGCAAATCCTCATCCTGGGCGCCGGTGGCATCGGCGGTTATTTTGGCGGGCGCCTGGCGGCGGCCAGCACCGATGTCACGTTCCTGGTCCGACGCCGCCGCGCCGTCGAACTGGCACGCGACGGGCTGGTGATCCGCAGCCCGTGCGGCGACCTGCGGATGCCGGTGAAAGCCGTCGAACGGGCCACGCGGCCGTTCGACCTCGTCGTGCTGGCCTGCAAGGCCTATGACCTCGAGGCGGCAGATGAAGCGGTTGCACCCGCTGTCGGTCCGAAGACGGTCATTCTTCCGCTCCTCAACGGCCTGCGCCACCTCGCCTTTCTCGATGCCCGGTTTGCCTCGTCGCAGGTTCTCGGCGGGCTTTGCCATATCGGCGTCACGGTCAACCAGGCTGGTGAAATCGAACATCTGAACGAGCTTCACGAGCTCACCCTCGGGGCGCGCGCAGAGGCGCAGGCAGGCGCCGCCGACGCGATCCATGCCGCCCTGGCGCGTGGCGGCGTTGGACCGCGGAACAGCGCGACGATCTCGCAGGACATGTGGGAGAAGTTCGTGTTTCTGGCGAGCTATGCCGGGATCACCTGCTGCATGCGCGCGCCCATCGGCGCCGTTGCCAGGACCGACGACGGCGCCGCCCTCACCATTGCGCTTCTGGAGGAATGCGCGGCGGTCGCCGGCGCCGCCGGCTTCCGGCCCCGCCCCGATTTCATGGCCCGCGCGCGGGCAAGCCTCACCGACAGATCGTCCAACGGCACCTCGTCCATGCTGCGCGACATATGGCGCGGCGCCCCGACCGAACACGACCATATCCTCGGCGACCTGCTTTCCAGAGCCGCGGAGTTCGGGCTCGCGACACCGATCCTCCGCATCGTCCGCGCCCATCTGCAAGCTTACGCGGCGACGCCGGCCATTTCACACGTGGCGCCGTCGTACAGCTGAACCTGCGAGCTGCCCATGTCCTTGCCGACCGCCGTTGCCATCCGCCATGTCGCCTTCGAGGACCTCGGAAGCCTCGCGCTTCCGATCGAGCGGGCCGGCTACAAGATCCACTATTACGACGTCGGCCTGCAGGATCTCTGGACGCTGGATCCGATCAAGACCGAGCTTCTGGTCGTGCTCGGTGGCCCGATCGGCGCCTATCAGGACGAGCAATACCCGTTTCTGAAGGACGAGATCGGAATTCTCCAGGAGCGGCTCGCGGCGGGCCGTCCGACCCTCGGCCTCGGCCTCGGCGCGCAGCTCATGGCACGGGCGCTGGGCGCACGGGTCTACCCGGCGCCGCAAAAGGAGATCGGCTGGTCACCCATCATGCTGAGCGAGGCCGGCCGGCCGAGCGCGATCCGTCACCTCGGCGATGCGCCCGTCCTGCATTGGCATGGCGACACTTTCGACCTGCCGCCGGAATGCGAGCTCATCGCATCGACCGGGATCTGCCGGAACCAGGGCTTCATGAAGGGGCCGAACATCCTGGGGCTGCAGTTCCATCCGGAGGCTGTGCATGCTGGTTTCGAACGGTGGCTGGTTGGCCACGCCAGCGAGTTGTCGCAGGCCGAGATCGACCCGAAGGCGCTCAGAGCTCAGGCAGCGCGACACGCGGCCGGCCTCCAGGTCCGTGCGCGCGACATGATGGACGAGTGGCTGCAGGGCCTCGGGTGAGACCGGCGTCTGCTGGTTGGACGATGGCAGGTTCAGGCCGTCGGTCGGTTCGTTTCAAACCTTGCCGGATATTGCGTCCGGTTGCGGCGCTCTGGGCCAGCTGACCGGAAACGCTAGTCGAGAAGAGCCAGCAAATATTGGCCATATGCGCTTTTCGACAGGGCCTGGCCAAGCTCGGCGAACTGATCCCTGGTGATATAGCCGAGCTGGTAGGCGATCTCCTCAGGGCAGGAAATGCGGAAGCCCTGGCGCTTCTCCAGGGCGCGGACGAATTCGCTGGCCTCGAGCAGGCTGTCCGGCGTCCCGGTGTCGAGCCAGGCAAAGCCGCGGCCAAGGCGCTCGACACGCAAATCGCCGCGCGCCAGATAGGCGCTGTTGATGTCGGTGATCTCCAGTTCGCCCCGCGCCGAAGGCCTGATCGACCGGGCGATATCGACGACTTCGGCGTCGTAGAAATAGAGCCCGGTGACCGCCCAGTTCGACTTCGGCTTGATCGGCTTTTCCTCGATCGACAAGGCCGTCCCGGCCGCATCGAACGCCACCACGCCATAACGTTCGGGATCGGTGACATGGTAGGCGAAAACCGTGGCGCCCGTCGTTCGCTTCGCGGCGTCGGTCAGGATGATCGGCAGGCCATGGCCGTAATAGATGTTGTCGCCAAGGATCAGGGCCGAGGGACTGTCCTTGACGAAATCGGCGCCGATGAGGAAAGCCTGCGCCAGGCCCTCCGGCCGCGGCTGCTCGGCATAGGACAGATCGAGGCCCCAGCGGTGGCCGTCGCCGAGCAGGCGCCTGAACGCCGGCAGATCCTGTGGCGTCGAAATGATCAGGATCTCGCGGATGCCGGCAAGCATGAGCGTGGTCAAGGGATAATAGACCATCGGCTTGTCGTAGACCGGCAGGAGCTGTTTCGACGACACCATGGTCATGGGGTGCAGGCGCGTGCCGCTGCCGCCGGCGAGAATGATACCCTTCAATTCACTGCTCCGATCGTCTGGCCAGCTGGTGTTCCCGCGAGGATTCGCGGCACGCAACGTGCGACCGCGTCAGGGACGTGCGGCAGGGAAATTCCGAAGAGTTCCGCGACCTTGCCGCAGTCCAGCCGCGAATTCAGCGGGCGGCGGGCCGGCCTCGGGTAGTCGCTGGTCGAAATGGCGCTGACCGGCACCGATGGCCCACCGTGGCGCGCCGAGACGGCGAAGATCTCGCGGGCAAAACCGCACCAGCTCATCGCGGGCGATGCGGCGAGATGGCAGACGCCGGCAAAAGCATCTTGCCAACCCTCGCGGCCAAGCCTCGCGGCGATCGTCAGGAGCGCGTCGGCAACGTCCGACCCATAACTCGGCATTCCCCATTGATCGTCGACAACCCGCAGCGCCGGCTGCTCCGCGCCGAGCCGGAGCATGGATTTCGCGAAGTTCGAACCGAAGGTCGAATAGAGCCATGAGGTGCGGATGATGAGGTGCCGGGCATTGACCCGCGCCACCGCCCGCTCGCCGGCGAGTTTCGACCGTCCATAGACATTCACGGGATTGACCGGATCGCCTTCGCGATAGGGTCTTTGGCTCGTGCCATCGAAGACGTAGTCGGTCGACAGATGCAGCACCGGCAGATCCAGCCGTGCCGCGGCCGCGGCCACGGCGGCGGCTCCGTCGCGGTTGACCGCGAAGGCAAGCCCGGCATTGGTCTCCGCGTCGTCGACCGCGGTATAGGCCGCGGGATTGATCACCAGATCGGGCGCCCGGCGCTCGAACAGGCCGGCCAGGTCGTCCGATCGCGTCAGATCCAGGTCCGGGCGCCCAAGCGTGACGATCTCGATGCCGGCATGGGCCGGCGCACGCTCGGTCAACGACCGCGCCACCTGCCCTTCCCTGCCGATCACCACGATACGCATGACATCAAGCCTTCAGCGCTGCACCAGGCCGAGCCGTTCGCCGGCATAGGCGTCACGCCGCAACGGCTCCCACCAGTCGCGCCGATCCAGATACCAGCGCACCGTCTTGGCAAGGCCGGTCTCGAAGGTCTCCTGGGCGCGCCAGCCCAGCTCGGCCTCGATCTTCGACGCGTCGATGGCATATCTGTGGTCGTGCCCGGGCCGGTCCTCGACAAAAGCGATCAGATCGGCATGCGGAAACCGCTTCGGCGTGAGCTCGTCCAGGATCGCGCAAACCTGCGTGACGACATCGATGTTCCGGCGCTCGCTGCGCCCCCCGATATTGTATCTCTCGCCGAGGCGGCCGCGCGTCAGGATCTGCACCAGGGCGCGCGCGTGATCGTCGACGTAGAGCCAGTCCCGCACGTTCAACCCCGCCCCGTAGACCGGCAGGGGCTTGGCCTCGATGGCATTCAAGATCGTCAGCGGGATGAGCTTTTCCGGGAAGTGATAGGGCCCGTAATTGTTCGAGCAATTCGACACGATCACCGGCAGGCCATAGGTGCGATGCCAGGCCATGGCCAAATGGTCGGATGCCGCCTTGCTGGCCGAATAGGGCGAGCTCGGGTCGTAAGGCATCGCCTCGGTGAACAGCCCGGCAGCACCCAGCGAGCCATAGACCTCGTCGGTCGAGACATGCAGAAAGCGGAACTGCGCGCGCTTGTCCGACGGCGCCTTGTCCAGAAACGCCCGCACGGCCTCGAGCAATGTGAACGTGCCGACAATATTGCTCTTGACGAAGGCGCCGGCCGCCGAGATCGACCGGTCGACATGGCTCTCGGCCGCCAGATGCATGACCGCGTCAGGTGCATAGCTGCGGAACAGCCGATCCAGGCCGTCGCGGTCGCAAATGTCGAGCCGCTCGAAGGCGTAGAGCGGATCGTCCGCAACCGGCTCCAGGGACGCAAGGTTCGCCGCATAGCTCAGGTTGTCGACATTGACGACGCCGATACCGAGATCCTTGATCAGGTGCCGACAGACCGCCGATCCGATGAAGCCGGCACCACCGGTGACGAGGACGCGCATTCCCGAAACCCCTCAAGGTCTGGCCGATGGACCGCTATAGCTGAACACATCGCCGAGTTCGGCAAGGCACGGATGGGTCCGGTCTCTGGCCGACAGGATTGGTTGATGATCCCCGGTCGGCCAGCCGATCCCGAGCGCCGGATCATCAAAGGCCAAACCCGCATCACAGTCCGGGGCGTAGTAGTCGGTTACCTTGTAACTGATCTCGGTATCGGTCTCGAGCGTGCAATAGCCATGGGCAAATCCCGCGGGAATCCATATCTGCAAGCCGTTTTCCGCCGAGATCTCGGCCGAGACATGTTTGCCATAGGTCGGCGATCCCGAGCGAATGTCGACCGCGACATCAAGGATGCGCCCGCGGGTGCAGCGCACCAGCTTGCCCTGGGCGTGCGGCGGCCGTTGAAAGTGCAGGCCGCGAATGACGCCCTTGTCACGCGACAAGGCATGATTGTCCTGAACGAAGGTGACGTCGGCAACGGCCGAGCGAAACAGGCGATCGACAAAGGCCTCGGAGAAATAGCCCCTGGCATCGGCCAGCCGCCGCGGCCTGATGACGCCCACATCCGGAATGGCCAGCCACTGAACCTCCATCGACGACCTCATTCCTGATGCCTGCGCCGCCAGCGTGGAACGGCAAGATGCGCGCGCGCTGTGGTATACCTCAAGCCCTGGCCTCAAACGTGCGCACGGATGAGGGCAACTCCGGGCCGGCCGAACGATGCCGGACTGCGAGAGCGGCCTCGAGAGCGTCGGCGATCGCGCCCTCGTTCAAGGTCGTGCGCGCCCAAGCGAGGGCGGCTTGCGACGTATCCTGCCACAATGCCTGATCGTCATAGAGCGCTTCGAGCTTCTTCAGGAAGTCGGCATCATCCTCGGCCACCAGGGTGTGCGCGAGAGCGGCGGGAAGCGGAATGCCCTCCGCGGCGATCGGGCTCATCAGGCAGGGCAGCCCATGCGCAAGCGACAGGAGCACCTTGCCCTTGATGCCGGCGCCGAAGCGCAGCGGCGCCACCATCAGCCGTTTCTGATCCAGATATCCGGCGATGTCCTTCACATAGCCGACAAGCTTCACATGAGGCGGCACGGGACGGAGCTCGAGCAGGTCGCTGTGGGACCCGACAATGTCGAACCCGCCGTGCCGGATCGCTTCCGCCGCGCCGGGCCAGATCGCCTGGCAGAAATGGTTCACCGCGTCGATGTTCGGGGCATGGCGGAAACTGCCGAGGAAACAAACCCCCTGGCGACGATCGAAGGCGATCTCCGGCTCGCGGCCCGCGACATCCCACAAGACGACGGCGACACGCGCGGCCGGCACATGTTTGGCCAGATAGTCGCGTTCCCAATCGGAATGGGTGATGGTGACATCGGCCGCGCGAACGCTGGCCAGTTCCTCCTCGCGCATCGTCTTGACCGCGAGTTCGTCGCCCGGCTCGGCTGCGGCCGCGTGAGAACGCTCGGTCCTGATGTGGTGAAGATCGGCGACGCTGAACAGCACCCGTGCGCCCGGATTGGCTGTCCTGGCCAGTTCCAGCACCTGCTTGGCGACATGGTAGCGATGGACATAGACGACATCGAACTGATTGCGCCGGGATTGCAGGAACTGGTCGATATTGTCGATGCCGTCATGGGCTTCGATGCCGCGGGCACGCAGCAGGCGGGCGCGCAGCTCCTCGGTCTTGGATCGCTGGGTCGCCAGGAATTCGACATGGTAGCCGAGCCGCCGGAAGGCACGCACGTGGCTGAAAACGGCCGCCGATCCCGCGTCTTCGTCAGGGGACGGAAAATGTTCGTCGAGAAACAGGGCGGCACGGGCCGCCCCGTCATCGCGGGCTTCGCCGACCTTGGGCAAGGCCTGGTTCCAGCGACCGAGGAATCGCGAGCGTCCGCGGCTCTTCGACGACAGGCCAACGAGCGGGCCGGCCAGCACGGCGTCGGACGCGCCTTGGACCAGGACCTTGCCGCCCGCCGCCCGCAAGGCGAAACTCAGGTTGGACATGGTATAATCGAACAACATGTCGGCGGCTTCGAAGCCGCCGTGTTCGGCAAATGTCTGGCGGTCGATCATCAACGCATTGAGCGCCACGTCATCGGCCTCCCGCAGGATCCGGAAGCGCATCAGCGCCGCGTCCATGCCCTGGCCGATGGGTGATTTGTTGCCGAGCGGATCGATCGACAGGCCGCTGGCGCGCAGCCGCCGATCGGCATCGATCAGTCGCGGAGCGACCAGGCTCGCCGGTCCCTCCCGCTCGAGCGTATCGAGCAGGATCTGCAAGGCATCCGGCCCGAGTTCACGCAGACCGGTCGCGAAGAACAGGGTCGTTCCGCGCGCTGTCCGCGCACCATCGGCGTAGGCCGCCATGATGCCGCCCGGCTTGGCGATCCGCACCACGCGCGCGCCGCCGCGCACCAGGAATGGCAGGAGCGTCGTTTCGACCGCGCCGGTATTGTCGACCAGAACGATCTCGAAGGCACAGCTCTTCGAGGTCTGAACGATCGATCGGATGAGCGCGTAATCGTCGCCCAGCCTGCCGCTCGAGGCGATGATGATCGAGACGCGCGGCGCGGCGTGAACCGGGACATGGATCGGTTTCAAGCCGGTCGCCAACTGCTCGGCGGAACGGCGGAGCCGGTCCGGCAAGGTCGACAGATCGATGTCGCCGAGCGCGGTGCTTCGGTTCAGCGTATCGAACTTGTCGATTGCCGTCAGGACCCGGGCCATCAGATTGGTCGATAGGCCGAGCAGGGGCTCCAATTGCTCAGGCGTCTCGGCCGCCGCGATGGTGGCGTCCACCTGCGCGTCGATCCATTGGGCAAAGGCTTCATCGAAGGCCGGGTCGGCCCGGTACAGATATTTCGGCGAGCCACCGATATCGAGACCGGTGTCGGCAAAACGCACGCTGATGCGATGGACCGGCATCGGGAACAGCGACGTGGGCAATTGAAGCCAAAAGCCATAACGGCCATCGCCGAGGCCGGCGCCGGCAAGGTCGGTTCGCATCTTGTCGGCGACAAACCGCGCGACACGCTGCTCGCCATCGTAAAGTTCGAGAATGAGGCGCCGCTCGGTGTCGCTGTCGTCGCGCGCCCAGCCCGAGATCCGTTCGGTCCCGACATAATCGAGATGACCTGTCAGCATGACGTGTCCAAGCTGGTTTCCCGGCGGCTCATGCGACAATCGACGCTGCCCGGCCCAGCCCGTTGATCGAGCCGGGAGAGGACCACGCCGCGACCCGGCCACCGGCGCGCGTGAGGCGCGACGATCAAGCCGTCACCTTTCGCGCATGCCGGCCGTCCACCGATCCAGGATCGGCCGGAGCAGATAGTTCATCACGGTCCGCTCACCGGTCGGAATGATGACATCGGCGACCATGCCGGCGCTGAGACGCCGCGATATCGACTCCGGGATGGTCGACTTGTCGACAATGACCTCGGCCGCAAAATAGGGGTCCTTCACGCCGTCATCCATGATCCGGTCGCGCGACAGGGCCCTGACCTCGCCGCGGACGATCTGGGTGCCGACATAGTGGAATGCCGGAAATTTCACCTCGGCATGCATGCCCTCGCTGACCCGGTCGGCATCGTTGGGTTGCACGCGTGCCCTGACGACCAGCACGTCGCCCGCGGGCACGACGTCGAGGATCGGATCGCCCGGCCGGACGACGCCGCCCGCCGTGAAGATCCTGAGCTGCTGAACGGTCCCGTCGATCGGCGCGCGGATGTCGGTGCGCCTTTGGCTGTCGGCGCTCAGCAGGATCTGCTGGCGGGTGTCGCTGAGCTGTCGGCGGACGTCGGCGAGCTGGCCCGAGGTTTCCTCGCGATGTGCGCGCATGACCTGTTGGCGGCGCAAATCGGATTCCGACAGGCGCTCCTTGAGCTTGGCGGTCTGAATGACACCGGTCGAGATGGTGCCGAGAAGCCGCAGCCGCTCGCGTTCCATCGGCGCGATACGGGTCGTGGGAACAAGCTGGCGCGCGAACAAGGGTCTCAGCTGCGCCAGTTCGGCGTCGACCTGTTCCAGCGTGGCGCGCGCCGTCTCCGTCTCCGAGGTGACCTGTTCCATCTCGCGGCGGGCCTGCTCCATCTGAGCCTCGGCAATCTGGACATTGCCGGAAAGCGCACGCCGGCGGCTCTCGAACAGCCGCCTCTGATCCTCGATCACCGGCTTCACGGCCGCGTCGTTCTGCCTGGCCAGGACATCCGGCGGGAACTCGAAGCTATCCTTGCCTTCGAACTCAGCCAGCAACCGCGCCTCCTGGGCACCGAAGATCGCGAGCTGATTGCCGAACAGGTCGCCCTGGGCCGAGACGCGCGTCGGGTCGAGCTTCAGCAGGACCTGCCCCGCCTTCACCCGGTCGCCATCGCGCACCAGGATGTCCTGGACGATGCCGCCTTCCAGATGCTGAACGGTCCTGCGATAGGACTCGCTCGCGACCACGCCATTGGCGATCGCCGCGCCGTCGAGCCGTGCGAAGCTCGCCCACAGCGCGAAGCTGCCGAACGCGCCGATCACAATGGCGTAACCGATGCGGACGGAGCGCCGCCAATCGGTCGATGGACGCATCTCCGCGTCGGCAGGGGTCTGTCCGAGATCAATGATGGACATGGTCGCCTTCCGTGACATCACGCAGCAGTCGAGCCCGACTGGCTGCTTGCGCTGTTCTGTTGGCCGATCTGCCGAACAGGCTGCCCCAGCGAGAGACGGCTCACGACCGCGTCTCGGGGGCCAAAAGCATGAACCGTACCGCTGTTCATCACCAGGACATGGTCGCAGTAGCTCAGCATGTTCAAACGATGCGTCACGAGAATGACGATCGCGCCGCGATCGCGCAGGATCTCCAGCGTCTCCGCCAGACCTTTCTCGCCGATCGCATCGAGATTGGAATTCGGCTCGTCGAGAACGACGAGCTGAGGATCGCCGTAGACGGCGCGCGCCAGCGCCACGCGCTGCCGCTGTCCTCCAGACAGGGTATGGCCATTCGGGCCGATCTTGGTGTTGAGCCCGTCCGGCAGTTTCGACACGATGTCCTGGATGCCGGCGATCTTCACCGCCTCGATGATCTTCCGGTCCGTCTCGCCGCCGAGCGGATCGAAGCGCGCAATGTTCTCCGCGAGCGTTCCGGGCAAGAGCACGACGTCCTGGGGAACATAGCCGATATGACGGCCGAGCTGGTCCTGATCCCAGTGGGTCAGGTCATGTCCGTCGAGCGTTATCGTGCCTTTCCTGACACTCCACGCGCCGACGAGGACCTTTGCCAATGACGATTTGCCGGCCCCACTCGATCCCACGACCGCGGTGATCGACCCCGGGTTCACGACAAACGAGACATCGGTCAGGATGATATTGTCCCGGTCCGACGGGGTCGCGACAATGCGCGACACCTGCAGCGGACCGTCCGGCACCGGCAGCGTGACCTTGACCCGGGACGGCCCCGCCTCACGGAGCAGGCGATCGATCCGGTCGATCGACATCTGGGCGCTCCAGAAGCTCCGCCAGTTGTTCGCGATGGCGTCGACCGGCTGGATCGCCCGACCGACGACCATGACGGCTGCAAAGACAACGCCAGGGCCAACCTGTTCGGCGAGGAACAGCAGGACCCCGACGCAGAGCATGATCGGCGTATAGAGGTGCCGGATATATTTGAGCAATGATGAGGGCAGCGTGGCCCGGTGGGTCGCGGCCTCCTGCCAGCCGAGCGCGCCGCGCACCTGATCGCGCCAGCGGCCGGTGAGCGAAGGCATCATGCCCATGGCACGCGATGCCTCCGACGAGGCCATCACCGACCGGGCAAATTCATTGGCACGGGTCGAGGCCGTCAGCGACCGCTTGATCTCGTGACGCGCCGCGCGTTGCGTCCAGAACGACAAGCCGACGACGACGACGCTCAAGGCCAGCAGCGCCGCGCCCATGACGGGGTGGAACAGGAAAACGGCCAGAATGATCAGCGGAACGAAACACAGGTCCATGAACTGGACCGGCAGGCTGCCGGAGACAAAGTCTCTGATAATGTTGAGATCCTGGATCACCATCGTCCGGGCGTCGGCGCTGAGGACCTTGGTTTGCCTGTTCACCGCGTCGAAAGCGCGCGTGCTGATGCTCTCGTCCAGCGAGTTTGCCATCTCGCCGAGGACGCGTGTGCGGATGTGCTCAAGCGCCGTCCAGATGACCGTCAGGGCAGCGACGATCATGGTCAGGAACAGCAAAGTCGACATGTTGCGACTCTGCATCACCCGTTCGAACACCTGGTACATGTAGATCGAAGGGATCAGAAAAAGAATCGTGATGATAGAGCTGAAGAAAAATAGCGCAGCAATCGCCGAGCGAAACTTTGGCAGTTCCTGCCTCAGGAAATGATCATCAGATAAAAAACTCAAGCGATCTGATCCTTAACTCACGAGCGGGATGCGACGTCGTGGCCAAGTGGGCTCTTATGATCGCGCCAAATGCGATCAAGAGCTACCACACGCCCCTGCCCCGATCAAACACCGGGTGCGTTTCGGGACTTCTGCCGGAAGAATGAGGCCAAGATTGGGGCGACGGTCTTAAAGAGTTGCCTGAAAATGTCCGCAGATTTGAACTGCAGGGCTCCGTCGCGGCAACCAAAACGGTGTGGATGCTGGATTCCTCGGGCCAGAAGCAAGCCGCGAAAGGCGCAGCATCATGGGTCGCAAGAAGGTCCCGGAATGCTGCCTTGCGGCTCGAAATTGCCGGGAGCCTGCGGTCGACGCGGCTTTTCCAACGATCGTCCTCGCCCATCCGGACGTCGCCGCGCCGGCGGTCGAAAGCCGACCCGGCCGACCGGCTGTCAACCCCTTTCGGAGGCCGATCCGGTGACCGGGATCGGCCTTCTCCGCCAGCCTTGGATGGACAACCTTCGCTGCAGTGCCATAATGCGGGCACTGGAAATGTTGTCCTGCGGTCGGGTCGGCCTTTACAAATCCGACACGCAGCGATGAGAAAAGCAGCAGGGTCGAATGGGCATAAAAACTCCACAGAGTTTTCAGCCAATCGTGTTTTTTGCCGTCACAAGCAAACCCTGACGCCCCTCGAACGGCCACTTCTGGCGTGTTCCCAAGGAATAGAGCTAATGGACCGACTGAATTCCCGTTGGCTTAGACAATACGAAGCCATCGACTTATTGCGAGAATTTCGCAACAAAGAAGTTCTTTATCTTCCCAACTCGGGGAATGCCGGCGACTCACTGATTTCGACTGCGACGATGCAATTCTTTCGCCGACTAAATATATCTTACCAGGCGATCACTCTCGACGCGAATGTCGACGGTAAAACCGTCATTCTCGGTGGCGGGGGGAATTTCATTCCGCTCTACGCGACGATCAAGAATGCGTTTCTGCGGTTCGCCGGCCGGGCCAAGAGAATAGTCCTTCTGCCGCACACCATCCGCGGCAACGAGGACGTCATCTCCGACCTTCCCGCCGATGTCCTGCTGATCTGCCGGGAGATCCCGAGCTACGATCACGTGATCAGCGTCAACCCGAAATGCGAGACCGCATTGGCGCATGACATGGCCTTTCACCTTGATCCCGACGAATTGCTGGTGAACGATCCGGATGCCGATGAATTCCAGAAGGTCTTCTTGACCAAGCTCGCAGATGCGGGCGTCACGCCGTCGGCATTTTCGAAACGGGCCGAAATGCGATTTTTCCGCACGGATGGCGAATCCACCGGCAAACATGGATCGAGCGACCTGGACATATCGTCGCTGTTCGAGTTCGGGGTCTGGCCGCGCAATTCGGAGAAGTCGTCCTGGTGCTTTCTGGAGGCGATCCGGATTTCGCAAGCCGTCGCCACGGATCGTCTGCATGTCGGCATCGGCTCGGCGATGCTGGGCAAGCCGTGCAAGCTCCACGACAACTCATACGGGAAAAACCGGGAGGTGTTCCGGCACAGCCTGCGCCGGTGGAGTTCGGTCTCTTTTGTTGAATGATTGGAGAGACTGATGTCTGTCCACTGCATCATGATTCTCGCCCACCGCGCGCCCCGGCTGTTCAAGCGGCTCAGCGATCGCCTGGCGAAAGATTTCACCGTCATCGCGCATCTGGATGCGTCCGCTGACCGTCAGGAATTCGCCGGCTCCGCCGATGTCTTCCTGCTGCCCCAGTCGCATCGCATCCGCTGGGGCTCCTACGCCATGATCGCGGCGGCGCTGGACATGCTCAAGCACGGCCTGACCATCGAGAAGGCGGAAACCTTCACGCTGATTTCCGGCGACACCTATCCGGTGTGCTCGCCGCGGAAGCTCGCCGAAATTCTCGATCAGCGAGTCGACTGCATCGATTCCGATCTCGTGGCGCCAAGCTCGGAAACCGCCCAGCGCATCAAGAACACCTATCTGCCCGACACCCAGATCGGCGAGCTTCGGCCGGGCATGCACTTCCTGCATCGTTATCTCGACAGCGACATCACCGGCCTGGTGGCCGATGCCGAGCGCTCCCGGTTGGCCCGACCGCAGTTTCTGGCCGACTACCGCTACGCCAAGGGCGCGCAATGGTGGTCGCTGACGCGCGGGACGGTCGAGAAGATCATGGCCCTCGTCGATGAGGATCCGAGGCTTGTCGAAGCCCTGCGCTTCTCGGCCATTCCCGACGAGGCCTTCTTTCAGACGGCGATCGCCAAGCTCGGGCTGCATGAGGCGATCCGGCCCAGCCTGGTCTTCGCCAAGTGGGATACGGTCCCGGCCCCGCACACCTTCGAACGGGTGGAAGACATCGAATTTCTGAAAGGCCAGAAGCGTCCGTTCGCCCGCAAATTCAGCGAAGCGTCGGACGGCTTGATTCAAAGGATTGAGGAGGAACTTTGGTAGTCAGACTTCTTCTCGTTTTCGCATTCGTTTTTTGCTTTTTTGCCGCCCCAAGGCCTGTCGCGGCCGAGCAGGGGCTGGTCGTCGGCGTCAACCGGGTGAACCTGAACGGGCTGCCGCGGGCCGAACGAGAGAAAATCATTCGGCAAATGGTCAGCAACGGCGTCCGGGTCGCGCGGCTGAACATCGTCCGGCCGACGGCCGACGGGATCGAGACGCTCCGGATCGCGCGCGAAAACGGGCTCGGCGTGATGCTGAACGTCGGCATCCTCGCGCCCGACTATATGCGCGCCGAGGCAACCCTTCGGCCGGCGGCGCGGCGGTTCACCGCGCGCCCGCGGCTTTCCGAAGTCGACCTTGCCAGGTTCGAAGAGCGCTTCTCCTGGCTTTGGCAGGAGATCGAGAAGACCGGCGTCTCGCTCGTCGCCATCGAGTTCAGCAATGAATTGAACTGGGCCGACTTCAACGGCGATCTCGCCGTCGGGGAACGCGGCACGGTCTATGACGGCGGGTCGATCGCCCGCATGCCCGGGCTTCAGGGCTTCGAACGCGGCCTCGACAACTATATCGCAATCCTCAAGGTCGCACGCCGGCTGCGCGACGCAAGCACGGTTTTCCGCACTGTCCCGATCATCTCCGCCGGCACCGCCGACATCCCCGCCGAATGGGCGGGTCGTTCGGGCGGCGATGCCGTCGAGGCGTCGGTCTTCCTCGCCGCACTCAGGCGCCGCGGGCTGTTCGACCTGATCGACGGCGTCGGTCTCCATCTCTATCCGGCCGGCGACAGGTGGCAATCGCAGGTCCGGCGGCAAATGGAGGTCTGCGGCGACGCAAGAGCCGCCCAGGCGCCGTGCTGGATTACCGAATGGGGTGTGCCCAACACCGATGCCACATGCCCGTCAAACGACCAGGCGCGGGCCGAACGTATCAGGGCGATCGAGGCGGAGTTTCTGGCCTATTCCAATTCGGGGCGCGTCAAGGCCCTGATTTATTACGACTGGGACAGCGACAGACGGTTCAGCATCTGGCGCTGCGATCAACTCACACCGTCGGGCAAGATCGTGCTGGACTAAGGCGGCAGGCGATCGAAGGGGCGCCTCACCGCGGCAATCCGACCCTGGCCTCGGCCCGGACAATGGCTGCGGCGGTTGAGGCGGTTGCCGGTTTGGCGTATCCCTGAGGTCAAAGATCCACACGTGTTAGGGATGGAAACTTGGACGGCGTAACCGAGACGACACGATGCGTTCTCCACGTGGGCTGCGGTGCTCCGGGCATCGAGCGCCTTCACCCGGTGTTCCGAGCCGCGGGCCGGTGGCAAGAGGTGCGCCTCGACGTCGATCCACGCGTCGCGCCCGATATCGTCTGCTCGACCACCGATATGCAGCGCGCCGTCCAGGACGCCAGCTTCGATGCCTTGTGGTCGTCGCACAATATCGAACACCTCTACGACCACGAGGTGACCCTGGCGTTCGCCGAATTCCGCCGCGTACTGAAGCGCTCCGGTTTCGCCCTGATCCGCTGCCCCGATCTGCAGGCGATCATCGAGGCCGCCCGCACGGATGGCCTCGAGTCCGTGGCCTATGTAGCGCCCGCAGGCCCCGTGACCCCGCTCGACATGCTCTACGGGTTCCGTCCGTCGATCGCGCGCGGCAACGAATTCATGGCGCACAAGACCGGCTTTACCGACCTCAGGCTCGGCCGGTTGCTGATCGAGGCAGGCTTCGCCGAAGTGAGAACCAAACGCGCCCTGTTCGACCTCTGGGCCGTCGCCATTGTCGATCCCGGCCGGACCGACAGCGTCCTGGCGCAGCTCTCCACCAGCGGGATCGAATTCGACGGGGCATGATCGCATTGGAGGCCGTGCATGTCCGCTAGCTCGCGCGCCTCCTTTTCAGGCATCAGCGGACAGGCAACCCTGGCGCCGGCCGACTTGCTCGCGCTGGTCCGGGACGCATTCAGGCGGGCGGATTACCGAACCGCCTGGCTCCTCAGCGACAAGCTGGCGCGGTCCGGCGGCGGAGCCGATCCGCTCCCCTTCGTGCTCCGCGCATCGGCGCTGGCGCGCCTGGGGCGGGCCGAGCTGAGCCAGCGCGATCTCGAGCGGGCCGCCTTCATCGATCCGTTCGACCGGCTCACCAATGACGCCATTGTGGCATCCGGCGAGCCGGCGCAACGCAACAAGGCCTTTCGCCGGTCGATCGACGCAGCCGATCGGGCGCCGCCCGGTGCCGTGCTCAACGGCCTGGCGCGGCTGGGCAAATCGATCCTCGTGCGATGCGACGCCGACGACAGCGGTTTCTCGATTTCCGGGCTCTCGCACCATCCGGTATCGGTTTCCCTCATCGGCCGGTCCGAACAGGCCGAGTTCGCGCTTGAACTGCAAGTCGATGAGCCGGCTCATGATCAACATTCGTTCTCGGGCGTGCAACATGTCCCGTGGCGTGGCGAACAGGCTGCCGTTTCGCTGAGTTGCGGCAACGACCTGGTCTTCGTCCATCCGCCGACGGTTCATCGCCCCAACACCGCGACCTTCCGGACCAGGCCCTCGGATGCGGCCCCGGGGCCATCCGATCCCGGACTGCTGGTGGT
Source organism: Phreatobacter stygius (assembly GCF_005144885.1). Taxonomy (NCBI): domain Bacteria; kingdom Pseudomonadati; phylum Pseudomonadota; class Alphaproteobacteria; order Hyphomicrobiales; family Phreatobacteraceae; genus Phreatobacter; species Phreatobacter stygius. The sequence continues at coordinate 4,185,785 of NZ_CP039690.1, read as the reverse complement.
CGTCCCGGTCTATGATGATTTCGAGGCGACGCGCGCCTGCTTCGAGTCACTGCTGGCGAACCTGCCGGTCGCGGACCCGGTCCGGATCATCGCGGTCGACGACACGACCCCGGATCGGCGAATTGCCGATCTGCTCGACGACCTCGCCGGATCAGGCCGGATCGAACTGATCAGGAACGTCATCAATCTGGGCTTCGCGGCAAGCGTCAATCGGGCACTCGACGCCCGGCGGGCATCGGAAGACGTGCTGTTGCTCAACGCCGATACGATCGTTCCGCCGCGGGCGATCGCCAGGCTCCGTGACATCGCCGAGGCCAACGCCCGGATCGGCACCGTCACGCCGCTCTCGAACAATGGCGAGGATACCAGCGTCCCCTGCCGGTTCCGCTCGAGCCCGCTTGGATCGAATGCGGATGTCGCCCGACTGAACGAGCTCGCCTGGCAGGCCAATCGGCGCGCCACGATTACGATGCCGAACGGCGTCGGCTTTTGCATGCTGATCAGCGCGCGGCTGCTCGCCCATCAGCCGGAACTGCCGACCGCCTTCGGCCGGGGCTATTTCGAGGATGTCGCCTATTGCCTGGCGGCGCAGCGGCTCGGCTTCGACAATGTCTGCGCTGCCGGCGTCTATGTCGGCCATAGCGGCTCCCGCTCGTTCCTCGACGACAAGCGCTCGCTGGTGCGGCGCAATCTCGACCGGCTCAAGCAGCAGTTCCCGGATTACGAAGCCGCAACGGACCGGTTTTTCCGGACCGACCCGCTCGCCCGCTTCGCCGCGCGCCTGGAAGAGGCCTGGCTCCGCCAGCGCTCACCTTTCACGCTCGTCCTGTCGTCGGCCGAGCCGGATCGCCAGATCACCGCTCTGGTCACCGCTGGCCTCGGCCGGGCTGCCGCCGACGTGGTGTTTGCCCGGCTCGAGGCCTCGGCCGATGGCCCCCTCCTGTCCATCCGCGGCGCCGATCGGCACATGCCGCAGAACCTGGCCGTGCCGATCGCCAGCGATCACGCCGATCCCCTGGCGCGGCTGCTTTTCGAACGGGCCGCTTCGACCCTGGTCATCGATCCGCATCGCCTGCCGCCGGTCGCCATGGAGCTGATCCGGCGAACCGCCGGAGACAAGGCCGCCCTGTTCCTCAGCCATGCCAGCGACACGACACTGCCGGCAGCGTGGGCGGATCGGTTCAGCCGGCGCTACGTGACGACCGGGCGGCTGGCAGCCCATTTCCAGCGGATCGGTGTCGACGTCGCGCTGATCGGCGATCCGTCTCGCCACGCCCCCGCCCCGCGGCGCGTGGCCCGCACCGACATGCTGTACGTGCTGACCGAGCCGGCCGGCGAACCCGTCGAGAACCTGGTTCGGACGATCGGCGGCCGTCTCGCCGCCATGACGGGGGCCGCGCCCTTCACGATCGCCGTGCTTGCCGAACCAAGACCTGAGCGCGCAGACCAGCATGTCGCGTGGTCAGGTCCGATGGAACGCGCCGAGCTCCCCGATTGGCTCGCACTCGCCGGTCAAGGCCCTTGCCTCTTCGCATCGCGGCGATATGGCGTTTCCGACGAGCGCATCGACCTCTGGTCGGCGGCGGGAATACCCGTGGCGTATTTCGACCCGGACATCGAACAGCTTGGCAATGACGGATCACGGCTGGCGCTGCCCGCCGGCATGACCGACGGCGATGCCGCGGCAGCCTTGATCCGCTGGATGGCCGGCCTAGCCCATCCCACCGGCGCGCTGGGCCTCGTCCGGCGGCAACAGGCCGATCGTGTCGAGAACGGTGTTTGACAGAACATATTCCTGGAGCAGCCCGACATGGGCCGGCCAGATGACGCTCTCGAAATCATAATGCTTGCGAACCGTTTCGGCAGCCGCTGATCGCATCTGGGCGTAGCGCTGGGGATTGCCGAGCGCCTCGACGACGGCCGCAGCGATCTCGTCAATGCCGAAGAAGGGCACCAGGACGCCATTGACCCCGTCCTGGATGATTTCGGTCACCGGCGGCGTATCCGATCCGATGATCAGGCAGCCCAGCGCCATCGCCTCCAGCATCGACCAGGACAACACGAAAGGATAGGTCAGATAGACATGGGCGGACGAGACCTTCAGCAGCCGAAGGTATTTCTCGTAAGGCAGATGACCGAGGAAATGGACGCGGCTCAGATCGAGCTCGGCGCCGACTTCGGCAACCATCGCCTGGCGCCAGTTGGCATGCGCTTCCGGCTTGATCCCGTAGGAAATATTGTCCTGGCCGACAATGCAGATCCGGGCTTTCGGCCGTGCCCGCAGGATCGCCGGCAAGGCGCGCATGAAGATGTGAAAACCGCGATAGGGCTCGAGGCTGCGGGCAACGAAGGTGACGATCTCGTCGCCTGGCCTGACCGCCTCGCCATTGATCTGGGTGATGCCCTGCGCACCCAGCGTGGTCAGGCGCGCGACATCGAGCCCGTCATGGACAACATGGATCTTCGGGTGGAACTCCTTGGGGAATACGGTGCGCTGCCAATGGGTCGGCGCGATCGACAGGTCGGCATCGACGAGCGACAGCAGCGTCGCGGCATTGCGCAGCGAAATGCGCACCTCGCCGTCGACGCCGAACGAGGGGAATTCCTTGTCGAAACCGACATCGGCGCCGAACGGCCAATAATAGAATTCCGAGTAGGAGCAGATCGTCGCGCCCGGAAACAGCGAGCGCAGCGGCAGCGACTCGCCCCACCCCGGATGGACATAGATGAGCTTGGGGTGAAAGCCGGACACCTTGAGCGCATTGGCCGCATAGATCACCTGCTCGCCGCGCCGGGCCTCGATTTCGAAGCGGCGGGCGAATGCGTGAACCGAGCTGAGCTCGCGGCCCGAAAAATTGTACTTCTGCAATTCGACGCCGGGCATGCCCGGGGCCGCCGACATGCCGATCGCCTTGACCCGGATGTTCGGATAGGACGCGAATTTCTTGGCGATATGGCGGAACTGCGCAGGGAAATTGTTGTGAACGAACAGAATGTCGATGTCGTTCATGATGAGCCCGGGGTGCTGCGCACATAATCGTCAAATGAGAACAACGGACTGTCGTCAAGCCCGACCGGCTGATCGAGCGGGTCGACGACGCCATGCTCGTAGAGCTTCTGCCTGACACCGCCGACGGTGGCCGCGAACAGATTGTCGGCGCTCTTCAGCGTATCCCGGTTCAGCCAGCGGCGCGAAAAGGTGACGGCGGTCGCCAGTTCGAGCGGGCAGCAGGCATCGGATGTCAGCGCCATCAGGCGATGGGACGACAGGGCCAGCATTCCATCAAGGCTTATCGTGTGAAGCTGGCCAAACGGGCCCGGAGGCAGGTTGGCCAGCGGCACCAGGAGATCGGCTGCCATCAGCACCTTGGCCGCATTGCGCAATCGCGCGCCACTTCTGGCCAGCCGGTCGATCATCGAGAGGATCGCCGCGTAGGACTGGGTCGGTCCGCCCTTGTGGCCGAAAATGGCCTGGCGCAGCTTCGGGTCGGCTCCCTGTTCCGCCAGCGCCGGACAGATCTCGACGGCGTCGGCGGTCATCGCGGCGCCGTTTCTGAACGGCAGGCTGCGCAAGGCCAGCGGGGCATAGGGCGGCCGCCAGCGTCCATCCTCGGTCAGCAGCCGATGCGCGACAAGCTGCGCGTGCAATATGGCGACCGCACGCGGGCCGCTCTCATGCATTTCGATGGCGATCGGGCAGAAGTGCGAGAGCGCCAGGAATTCGGTATCGGCGACCGGCAGCACCCCGAGCCGATCGAGCCAGGGAAAACTGACAAGCCGGTGCCAGCTCGACAGCCCGGCATGCTTCAACGGAACGAAGCGCAACTCGTCGGACTGGCTGGCGGCGGTCGTCATGGCAGTTCGACGGCCGCCGCGCGCGGCTCGGACGCGGCCTCGAACGCTTTCTGAACATCGCGGCGGGCCGCCGTCAGCAGCGCGCTCATGCGAAACAGCGAGAGCCTGTGTCCGGCCACCAGCAAGGCCGCCTCGACGCCGTGTTCGACGATCAGCGCATGAAATGCCGGATCGTCGAGCCTGGCGGTCGCCACGATCAGAAGCTTGTCGAAGCTCGCCCGTTTGTCGTGCCCCAGATCCAGATCGATGGCCCATGGTTCGAGCATGCCGTTGTCGAACAGGGCGCGCGAGAACGAGGTCGTCTTCGGCAGCCCGCTTGCCACGTTGATCGCGATCTTCGCGCGCATGAGCGCGGCCGGCGTGAACTTGCCCTCGGCGGTCAGCAGGGGCGCACCAATATCGGTCGGAGTGTCCGAGATCGTGCGGTCGGCAAGCACCTGCCGTTGCTCGATGCTTTCGCGATTGGGCACCACCAATGGAAAGGCCTGAAAGACGAAAGGCAGGCACTCCTCGCGAAAGCTCGCGTCGCCCGGATAGCCCCGCCCGCCCGGAAGCAAGCTGCGGAAGACGACAAGCACCGGCTCGTCGCCATCGTCCAGGGCCCAGCAGACCGGGAACCAGCGCGCGAGATCCTGCGCCTCGGCCAGGACGATCGGAGCGAGCTGAGCCTCCCGGACAATCTTGTAGGCCTGGTGCGCGAAGATCCGGTGATGACCCCAGGTCGCATCGACTGGCGTCGGCGTCTCGTAAAGGTTGTGCAGAATCGACATCGATCAGCCTGCACCAAAGTCAGCAGTCATAGACTGTACCAATAAATGAAAGAGAGGTCCAAATGGACCCCTCTCCCAAGTTTGCGTTCGGGGAAAACGATACCCCGGATGATCAATGCGTGGTCTTGAAGACGATTTGCTCGACGTCGAAGATCTTGAGCGTATCGCCGTTGTTGAAGGTGATCTCGGTCGAGGAACCAGACACGACCAATCCGCCTTCTGCGATATCGCTCTCGAGATGATCGATGTAGATGGTATCGCTGCCCGAGCCACCGAAGATGGTGTCGTGACCGAGAATACCGCCTTCGGTGTTGCTGTAGAAGTTGTCGTTACCAGAGCCACCAAGCAGCGAATCATTGCCGCTGAAGCCCGTGATCACGTCAGCACCGGAACCGCCATCGATGACATTGTCGCCGCCGCCACCAATGAGAGTGTCGTCGCCGGCGCCGCCGAAGATGGTGTCGTTGCCCGAACCACCGAGCACCGAGTCGTTGCCGCTGCCGGCATCGACGCTGTTGTCGCCGCCGCCAGTGGTGATGCTGTCGTCGCCCGAGCCACCGCTGATGGTGTCATTGCCCGAACCGCCGAGCACCGAGTCATCGCCGCTTCCGGCCTCGACGCTGTTGTCGCCCGACCCCGTCTCGATGGAGTCGTTGCCCGAGCCGCCGCTGACGGTATCGTCGCCGGCGCCGCCGAGCAGCGTGTCATTGCCGCTGCCACCCGCGATCAGGTCGTCGCCGTCGCCGGTCGAGACCCAATCGTTTCCTGCACCGGCATCGACGGTGTCATTGCCTGAGCCGGAAATGACCGTATCGGCCCCGGCCCCAGTGTTGACCACGTTCTCGCCGTCACCGGCGACGATGTAGTCAGCGCTCGCGCCATGGCTGGTGATGACGTCATCGCCTGCACCGGTCGCCACAACCGTGGAGCCCGATACGGTGATGTTCGCTTCGACGTTATTGGTGGTTTCAAAGATGACGTACTTGTTGTCGCCGGTGATATTGACCGGCCCAGTCGGATCACCTTCGTAAAGAAGGAATTCCTCGTCATCCGACTGAGAGGGATCGCCGATGAAAAGGCTTTCCCCACGGCCAAGTTCGCCCGCCGTACTTCCGGCAGCAAATACGCCGCCGTCTTCCAGACCCTTCAGGATGGCATCAACATCAGCTTCAGAAAACGTCCCGGTTGAACTCAATTTTTCATTCAACTGGGGTTGGGTGTAGTCGTAAGTTGCCATATTGGCACTCCCTTTTTGACCAAGCGGTTACGCTCACCTGACCCTAATTGCCCCGCAGACGTGAGGCCCTAAATACCCGAACGCGCCCGGCAGAACCGGCCGCAATAGTCCCTGAGACGTCTCCCTGGTTTGCACCCCCTGTGACCAGCTTGGGCGGCGGAACCGCCACCGGCCGGATCGAGGGCACTTGCACACCTGATTGACCGATCGCCCGCAGCGCGAGGCGAAGGCCAACCAGAGGTTCGTTTCCGGTCGGACCCGAGAGCTCGATCGAGTTGCCGAGTCTCGATACGACCGGTGCGGCAAGAAACAGCGCGTCGACTGACAGCTGAAAGGCCGAAGCGGCTCGGCCGATCAACGAAAAGGTCAGCGTCGTCAGCGGCGCCGCGCGACCGCGGCTGCCGATGAAGGTGCCCGACGACGACACCGGAAAGTTGACCGGCAATTTGCTCCTGGCGGAGCCGGAGACCATGATGTCCAGGTCGGGAGCCAGACGGCCCAGGCGGATCTCGATGCCCTCGATCGACATCGGAACCTGCGGCCCGCAAATCCATTCACCGCTGCCGACCAGAATGTCGCCGCGCCGCGAAACATGAGCCAGGACCTGAAGATCGGCGATGGCGTCCGACGAAACGACGACGGGCGCCGCCGGCGGCCGGCGGTCGTCCGGCTGCGTGATGGCCGCGGTCATCCGTTCGATATGAACTTCGGCGTCCAGGCTGCCGCCGATCTGGCTCGGCACCACTTCCAGGGAGATCGTGGTGTCGCGCTGGGCCCGCACGACGGTCGCGGCACCTGGCTTGGCCAGCGTCTGCTCGGCCCGTTCGGTCAGGTCGATCAGCTCCGCGCCGGAGCCGCGCGGCACCGTCAGGACAAGACTGGGCGCAGCCCGGCCACCCTTCGAGGCAGCGTAGCGGACGATGACGATACCGCGCGGAATGCGCAGGTCGCGCCGCTCTCCCCCAGTATTTTGACTAGCACGCGAGACAAGCACTGACGCCCCCATCATTATTGTTGCGCCAAGATTGGCAATACATCGCCAATATCAAGGCGTATCAAAACATGACTACTTCGAGGATCGAAGGCAATTAATCTTTACGTGTATTTACTTTTTCCCCGCCTATTAATGAACGCGAGCCTTCGATTTGGTTACTACTTGAATCGAAAGCTCGCGTTATCAGTTTATTAAGCAATTATAGACTTCACGCCGCCGAAGCGACATTTGCGGCGAGCCGCTCGCGAATCCGCTGGAGTCCGGGACCGCTGTCGACCAGCTCGAAGCGCCGCAGGCGCGACGCAGCCGGTTCGGGCTCGCCGTAGAGCGCGGCATATTCGGCATAGTTGGCGAACATGCGCCGGTTGCCCTGGTCGACGAAGCTCTCGGTCGCCGCACCATTGGTCATGATGACCTGCGGCTCGTCGAACTCCAGATGGAAGTACTCGACCACGTCGAAGTCCCGGACCTGACGGATGGCATTGCCGTCAGCCAGCAGGCCTGCGGGAACCAGCGTGCTGTCGATCAGCACCGCATGCTCCGGGGAGACCATCAGGTCCCGCTCCGGGCCATGCCGGCCGAGCGCGCCGGCCGTGATGAGCACCGGGGTAATCTTGTCATTGGCTTCGAGGAAGCTGCGCGAATAGGCCCGCTTGCCGATCCACTTCACCTTGGCGCCGGCGCCGTCGACGGTGATCACCTCATCGCCGATCGCGATCGTTTCGACCGCGACCTCGCCGCTGGGAGTGCGGACAAGCGTGCCCCGCACCAGACAGGCAACCTCGATCCGGCTCGCCACCTGCTGCACGGTCGCGTCCTTGACGAGAATGGACCCGCTGCCGGTGGTGATCAGGACGTCCTCGCCGTCCTGCGAGATCGAATAGGACGTCAGATCCGACAGCTCGATCCGATCATTGTTCTGGAAGTCGAGAATCGTGTCGCCACCAAACTGACCACCAAAGACGAAGCGATCCCGGCCGGCGCCGCCTTCGAGGGCGTCGTCACCGCTGCCGCCGTTCAGGATATCCGCGCCGGAGCCACCGGACAGGAAGTCATCGCCGGCACCGCCGGAGAGCGTGTCGCGGCCAGCGCCGCCATGCAGTTCGTCGTCGCCGGCGCCACCCGAAAGCAGGTCGCGACCGGCATCCCCATAAAGCTCGTCGTCGCCTTCACCACCCGAAAGCGTGTCGCGGCCGGAACCGCCGTGAAGCTCGTCGTCGCCGGCATCGCCGTTGAGGGTGTCAGCCCCCGCACGACCGCGAATGGTATCGTCGCCTTCACCGCCGTTGATGATATCGACCCCCGGCGTGCCTATCAGGTCGTCGTCACCGCTCGTACCTATCGCCATTGCACAGACTCCTTATGTGCGATGCAAAAAATGGTATGGGCGCACCGATCTCGGTACCTGACAAAAGGCTAACAAACCCATCCAGTACTGTAAAGAGGAGTCATTGTGATCAATTATGTCCAGACTGCGACAACTTTAGTCAAATATGGGATGAGCCAAGTCTAGATTGTCTGTACGCGACAAATCCGCTCAATTTGATTGCCTAATATTTTGACTATCTTTCCATTTTACTTTCTCTGATGTCATAATTTCGTTACAAACAGCACGAATAGCCAGAACACATGATTGTTCGTTATTTGATATGAAATATTCTCTATTTCATTATGGGATTAACGTCTGATCTATCACTACTCTACCTGTAACAAGCCTATTTTATAGCCTTAATATTAATTTCCGGATCCCATTAGCTCAATTTTAAAGGCATAACTACTCGAGTTGCCTTAGGGTCTGGTGGTATTATTATGCTGCGCCGCACCCTGGTTATCAAAGCCAAAAAAGATCCCACCTGCGGAAGACGGCATAATTTTCTGCGCGTTTCCATGCGATCGCCCCGTTGGTGTTCCGGCTATTTGTCAGATCGGACAACCGGGGATTCCTGTTCCACGTTTGTCAGCATTGCGGAGCCAACCATTTCCGTGAGGGCCCGGTTTTCGGCTTGGCCGCGCAGGTGATGCGGCGCAAAAAAATCAGGTCCCGGTCAGACAGCCACATGACGACCTGATAAATAAGCCGGCTACGGATATGGATCCGGCGGAATTGCAGCTTGAAGCAAGACCGCTGATTTCGGCGCCAGGCGCTTCCAAGTGCCGGACTCCACCGGGGCGTCGGCGAGGCGCGCATTTTCGGGCGGATGACCCGAAGCTTGCGGCACGCTGACAGGCTTGACGGTCGGGTCCGCCGTGCCTGCCGCGCCCGGCCCTAAGGCCGGGCCTTGGGAAACCACTTGTCCATCTGCGCCAGGAACGGCGCACAACTCTTCGTCCACTCCGCTTCGGACGCCCGGGCGATGGCCCGCTCGGCCATCGGTGCAAGCCGCCCGGGGTCGCCAGCCAGGCCGCCGACGCGCTCGAGAAATGCCTCGACCACCGTCTCGTCCGGGCCATCGGGGATGACGAAACCGTCAACCCCGTCGTCGATCAGTTCGGCCACCGCGCCGACATCGGTCGCGACCGGAATGCAGCCGAAGCGCTGGGCCTCGATGATGGCAAGCGGCGCCCCCTCCCAGCGCGACGTCATGATCAGCATGTCGGCATCCCGATAGACGTCACAGAGCTTCTGCGGATCGTAGATCGGGTCCTCGACGGCGATGCCGAGCGCGCTGAAGGCGCTTTTCCAGCGTTGCCGGCCATTGGCATTGATGAGTTCCGAGCCGATCAGGCGCCAGGATATGGCGAGGCCGCGCTCCTGGCCGGCCTTGGCCAGCGCCAGCAGGCGCTCGACGCCCTTCTGCGCGTCGAGCCGGCCGGCAAACAGCGCCTTGACCGGCCGATCGGGCTTCAGCGCACGCCGGCGCCGGGCAAGTTCCGACTGGGCCTTGTAGTCGGGCGGCGTGTAGGCGCCGGCATTGGGAATGTGGATGACCTTTTCGTCGGGAACACCCATCCCGTGAAACCAGTCCTTCAGCGCCTGCGAGCAGGTCAGGATCATGTCATGGGCATGTTCGAAGCCGAGCGTCAGATAGGGGTGGCCGACCGAGCGGCCGAAATAGGTCTGATCGATGACATGGACATGGGAGACGGTCTTGACCCCGCGCCGGCGGATCGTGCCCAGGATCGCGTTGAGCGGCGCCACCTGGCAGTTGATGAGGACATCGAGCGAGCCGAGGAAACCAAGCACCTTCTTGGCGCGCGCCGCGTCGTCCCATTCCATCCTCAGCTCATGGCCCATGAACGGCCGCGACCCGCCCCAGAGATTGTAGCCGGGCTCATTGAAGAAATTGATGCTCTTGAAGACGCTCGCCTGGCCCTTGTAGGTCTTCACATTCGGCTTGCCGAAACAATAGAGATGGACGTCGCAACCCCAGTCCTTCAGGACCTTCGCGACCGCAAAGGCCACTCGCTCGACCCCGCCATAAGCGGCGATCGGCAGGGCGATGCCGACTTGCGGCCGGTCGGCCGAACGGATCATCGGCAAGAGGCTCTCGGCGCCGAGATGCGCCTCGATCAGCGCCGGCCGCTCCTTGACGGTCGGGTAATAGGCTTCGCGCCAGCTCCACCGCGGTTGATCGGCCAGCGACAGACCGAGATCGTCGGCGACTTCGATGGTGGCCAGCACGGCCAGCGGCAGCGGCAGGAAATATTTCGCCAGGAACTGCTCGGCGATGGGAACACGCACCGTCATCTCGATCACCGTCGGCGACGGGCGCCGCTCGGACAGCGAGCCGACCCAGTCACGCGACGGATCGGTGACGCATTGCTTGAGAATGGCCTGCGAACAGGCCCAGCCGTGGACCCGCCGCGGCATCTCGTGGGCCTCGCCGATCTCCTTGAACTCGATGGAGATTTCATCGGGCGAGGAGACGAAACGCAAGCAGAGGAAATTGGCCTGCGGCAGCGCTTTCTCGATGTTGTGGAACAATGTCCAGACCAGGCTCGTCCGCTTGAGCGCGTCGAGCAGTTCCTTGCGCAGCCAGATCACCGTCTGCGGCGTGCCGTAGCTGTCGGGTTCGAAGAGCCCGCGATACAACGAGGCGATCGCCAGGTCATGGGACATGACGGGATGGTCGACGGTCGGATCGGTGAAGGCCGCGGCTTGATCGGTGGGCGGCGAGATGCACAGGAATCGCGGCGATTCCTGGTGTTCGAGCGTCATCAGGGCGCTGGTCGAGAACAGGCCCGGATGTTTCTTGAACATGTATTGCTTGATGCCGGAAATGTCGCGGGCGGTGTCGCTCACCATGCTCTCGCCGCGCATCCGGTACTCGAACCCGAAATGCGGATTGTTGAGGCCGGTGAAGCCATGGTCGAGGCACTGGAGCCAGAACTCCCAGTCCTCGCAGCCCTGTTTCATCCCCTCGTCATAACGGACGCCCGCGTCGAAGACGGCGCGCGAGACCAGGCTGCCCGCCTCACAGATATTGTCGAACAGGCAATGCACCAGCTTGGAATAGGATCCGGTGTAATTGCCGTTCCATTCCGCGCCGAACTTGTCGACATTCGGGTAGATCCAGCCGACGCCGTTGTCGGGATCGAGCAGCGCCAGGCACGAGGCCAGCGTCGTCGGGCTGACCCGGTTGTCGGCGTCGAGGAAATAGATCGCCCGCAAGGACGGAAAATGGGTCAGGGCATGGTCGATGCCGTGATTGCGCGCGGAGCTCAGGCCGCCATTGACCTTGCGCAGGTAGACGACGTTGTCATAGGCCATCGCCAAGCTCGAGCCCATCACCGCCGTCTCGACGAAGGGACAGCCGTCATCGACGATGATCGTCACGATCGGAAAATCGGCCTGCTGCGCCTGGATCGACTGCACCGCCTCGGCCAGGAAAACCGAATGTTTGAAGACCGGGATGACGACGGCGATGACCGGCCCGGCGCCGCGCCTTTCCGGCAGCGCGTCAACCGTGCCGCTGATCATGGAATCCGGGATGTTCAGGCTGTCCAAAGTCGCACCTCTGGTTCCGTCTCGAAAAATCAGGCGAGCTCGACGCGCAGCCGCATGAACTTCGCCCAGGCGAAATCGGCCGACATCTGATCGGGCATGCGGGTCGCCAGCAGCAGCGACGCGCCTTCCGGGCCGATTGGCGGATCAAGCGGCAGCGTGATGCTCAGCTGCCGCCCCGGCCCGACGAAGGTCCAGTCCGAGATATGCAGCGACGACGACGCGAACTGCTCCGCGCCCACCATATGCATGTCGACGCGGTCGACCGGCGCGGACCCGACGACGCCCAGGCGGAAGCCGACGGTCTGCGCCGCCGGATTGTCGACCATGATGTCGGCCATGATCTTGATGGCGCCGGGCGGAATGCAATGTTCGCAGAATGCGATCGTCGGTTCGTCGCGGCGCGGATGCACAAGAACCGCGCCTTGCGCCTCGATCAGCCGTACCAGGTCGAAATCCTGATCTTCGGCGCCTTTCGGCCGTACCAGCCGCGGCGACTGCAGCTGTGACAGCGGAATGGCCTGCCGGTTGAGGCGCGGCGGTGGCGGCCGCGTTCCGCCGACCACCTCATCGGGCAGGAATGACAGCTCATCGTGTTTCAGCTCGACACCGGGAAGCGCGATGAAGACACGCAGCGCCAGGGAGCGCGCAACCGTCGGTTCGCCGGTGCTCGCCGACAGCTGGTAGAGCGGCAGCGGGTTGACCGGTCCAAGCGACAGCTTCGCCCGGCCGGCATCGCCGTCGCACCAGATCATCAGGTGTGCGCTTTTCGGCAGGCCGCCAAAGGTCCGCTGCAGGCCAAGCGTCATCCAGCCGCGCTGCAGGAAGGCCACCGGGATGCGCCAGGACCCGATCGACCTGTTCAACTCGGGAATGAAGATCTCGGCGACGAAATGGCCCGATGCCGCCGGGTCGGCCTCGGCCACGTGAACCGCGACCGCGCCCAGCGTCTTGGTCGAGACAGGCAGGTATTGGCGACGCTTCGAACGTGCCGAGGTCGGCTTGAACTCGCCCAGTGCAAGCGCCTGCTCCGGTTCGCAGACGAAGGCCTCTTCGAGCATCGGCACGACGCGTTCGGCGAGATAGCGCTCGACGCCCGAGAAACTCTCCTGCAAGGCGTCATGGTGCCGGCGCAGTTCCAAGAGATCGCGCGTCTGCTGTCCGATCAGCTTGGACTGCAGCAAGATGAACTGTTCGAGGCAGTGCGCGACCCCCAGCATCATCGATTCCCACGAGGGCAAATCCTCGAGGATCACGATGTCCGGAATGATCGCCGCCTTGGCTGCGACGAGGCGTTCCTGAATATGCTCCAGCGTCACCGCATCGGCCTCCGACCAGCCGACAAGAGCGACGCAAGGCGTGTTCAGGGCCGATTGGAGCGCGAACGGCTGCCGTTTCGAATCAATGAGCTCATGATCGGCATTGACGAAAATCGGGTCGAAAAGACTGTCAGCCCCGTTCGTGACGATCTGGTCGACACGTGCAGTCGTGATCACCGCCAGTCGCAACATGCTACCCCACTATCGATGCTGGCGCCGGGCCTGTTCGGGCCAGAAGCCGGTGCTGCGTTGTTCAGCATTTCTCGTGCCAGTCTCGGCGCCATCGACATCCCCCAGGGTTGGGCTTTCGACGAAAGACGACGATTGCGGGGGCGTTTCGGCACGCATGACGCCCCTCGGGGAACACGACCTATCATTCGCTCATTACATTTTTTTGCTCAGGCAAATGCGCTCCAAACCGTCTGGGACGGCGATATGAGGGCACGTGTCGGGTGATGGTTGGCGGAGGCGCCGCTGCGAAAGGAACTCGCGACAGGCGACGCCGAACATCGACCATCTCTGGACATCTTTCAAGCATTTCCAGTGCGACGTCGAAGACATGCGGCGAGATAGATGGAAACTCGCCTCATTCGCGTTCTATCAATTTGATAATATAGGATTTTCCCAAGATTAGAGAAAATCCATCTTGATCCAATACAACTCAATTGCGCCACTTTTGTGAGCAGCGCGCCGCCATATGCCTCAACGACGGGCAAGAGAGCGACTTGCGCGGCCGCAACCTCCGGTATTTGCTGGAATGTGCCGCGCCCTTCGCAGGTCGGAATGCGACCTGTTTCGGCGCATTTTCGCCTGCCGTCAGCGCGACGACCGTTCATGCCTGAAAGAACGCGATGACGCCGGACGCGGCTCAGCCGGTGAACAGGTTCTGTGCCATGAAGTCGACGAAGACCCTGAGCTTCGGCGACAGGTAGCGGCTCGACGGCCACAGCATCCGGAACGTGCCGGCATGGTGCAGGCAATCGTCGAGCACGGTGACAAGCGTGCCGTCGTCGAGCTGGCGACGAATCGCGAAGTCCGGCAGGCAGGCGATGCCGAGCCCCTGCTCGGCCATGGCGATCAGCGGCTCGATCGTGTTCACCACCGCTGTCGTCGGCAGGTCGATCTCGATGTCCTTGGCCCCGCGGCGCAGCGGCCAGCGCTCGAACTTGCCGGTGGTCGGGTAACGATGCAGCAGACAGGCGTGAGACCTGAGGTCGTCGGGTTTCCGCGGCACGCCGCGCGACGCGAAATAGCCGGGCGAACCGACGAGCTTGAGCCGGAAGGTGCCCAGGGCGCGGGTCATCAGGCGCAAATCGCTGACCTCGCCCGCGCGCACCACGGCATCGAAGCCTTCGTCGATGACGTCGACAAGCCGGTCGGTGAAGTCGAGATCGAGCTCGATCTCGGGATAGGCCCGCATGAAGGCGCTCAGCGCCGGCATCATCAGCATGCTGGCCAACGGCAGACTGACGCGCAGCCTGCCGCGCGGCGCGCCCTGCGTCTGCGCCAGCTCCAGCTCGGCCGCCTCGATCTCCAAGACGATGCGCCGGCAGCGATCGAGGAAACATGCGCCTTCCGGCGTCAGCGTGATCGTGCGCGTCGAGCGATGGAACAGCCGGACGCCGAGCCGTTGCTCCAGCCGCGCAACCGCCTTGCCGACGGCCGAGGACGATATGCCGAGCTGCCGTCCCGCCGCCGTGAAGCTGCGGGTTTCGGCGGCCTGAACGAAGGCGTTGAGCGAGCCGAGGCTGTCCATTCACGACATCTCTATTCCGGACAGATCTGTCCGATGTGTGAGGAACTGTAGCGCAATTCTCCCTAATTTCGAGACGCCTTATCGTGCCTGCCGTCGACGCCGCCGGAATGACATCGCCCCCCTGGGGCATGGCTTCCCCCCCGGCCCGCGGCGTTCAACTCCTTTGGCAGGCAGCTTTCATGACCTCAACGACCACGACCGACGGCGGCGCGAAGGCCTGCAAGAACCGGCACTGTTCGGCGGATCCAGCGCGGGCAAACCGCCTTCCCTTGGCCGGCTTGCTCGCCTTGGCGATGGCGAGCTTCATCACCGTGCTCACCGAGGCGCTGCCGGCAGGCCTGCTGCCGCAAATGAGCACCGGTCTTGGCCTATCGGAGGCGCTGATCGGCCAGCTTGTCACGGTCTACGCCCTTGGCACCCTGGTCTCGGCCATCCCGCTGACCGCGGCAACACGGGGCTGGCGGCGGCGCCCGCTGCTCATCATCGCGATCGGCGGCTTCGCGATCGTGAATACGGTGACCGCGGTATCGACCAGCTATGCCCTGACCCTTGGCGCCAGGTTCCTTGCCGGCGTGTTCGCCGGGCTCCTGTGGGCGCTCGTCGCCGGTTATGCCGGCCGCATGGTGCCGGACCATCTCAAGGGCCGCGCCATCGCGGTTGCCATGGTCGGCATCCCGCTCGCCCTGTCGCTCGGCATTCCCGCCGGCACCTTCCTCGGCGCTGCCGTCGGCTGGCGCGTCACCTTCGGCATCATGAGCGGCCTCACCCTCATCCTGATCGGCTGGGTTCTCACCACGGTTCCCGACTTTCCCGGCCAGGCGGCGGACAAGCGCCTGCCGATCGGCAAGGTGTTCAGGTTGCCGGGCATCCGCCCGGTGCTGTTCGTCACGCTGGCCTTCGTGCTCGCGCACAACATTCTCTACACCTATATCGCGCCCTTCCTGGTTCCGGCCGGCCTCACCGACAGGGTCGACATCGTCCTGCTGATCTTCGGCGTCGCGGCACTGGCCGCCATCTGGATCGTCGGGATCCTGATCGACCGCTGGCTGCGCGAACTGGTGCTGGTCAGCACTGCCCTGTTCGCATTCGCCGCGCTGGCGCTTGGCCTCGGCGGCGCGGCTCCGGCCGCCCTCTATGTCGCTGTCGGTGTCTGGGGTCTTGGTTACGGCGGCGCGGCAACGCTGTTCCAGACGGCCTCCGCCAAGACCGCGGGCGACGCCGCCGATGTCGCGCAATCGATGATCGTCACCGTCTGGAACATCGCGATCGCCGGCGGCGGGCTGATCGGCGGCATCCTCTTGGAAACCCTGGGTGTCCGGTCATTCCCCTGGGCGCTCGTCGCCCTGCTGGCCGCGACACTGATGGTCGCGTGGTCGGCGAGGACTCACGGGTTTCCGGGCGAAGATCCCGGATGACGATCCGGTCAGGATAGACGGCCTCGGGGGCGAAGGCGCCTCCCCGATCGGCCTGCCATGCGGCTTCGCCTATCGCCTCCGCATGGCCTCCGCCAAAGCCGCTCCGAAGGCACCGGCTCCATCCTGCCCGGTCGGCGTCGGCGAACGCTTATGGCCGCCGGCGCGCGCCTTGGCTTCGGGTTGCCGGGCCGGGACCCCGCCGTCATCCTTTCGCATCGTCAGCGAAATTCGCTTGCGCGGCACGTCGACCTCGATGACCCGCACCTGAACCACGTCGCCTGCCTTGACGATATCGGACGGGTCCTTCACGAAACGGTCGGCGATCTGGGAGACGTGAACCAGGCCATCCTGGTGCACGCCGACATCCACGAAGGCACCGAAGGCCGCGACGTTGGTCACCGTCCCTTCCAACACCATGCCGGGCCTCAGATCGCCTATTTCGTTCACGCCATCAGCGAAGGTCGCCGTCTTGAAGCCCGGGCGCGGATCGCGTCCCGGTTTTTCGAGCTCGGCGATAATGTCCTTGACCGTCGGCAGGCCGAAAGACTCGTCCACGAACTTCCGCGGGTCGAGCCCTTTGAGCGCGGCCTTGTCGCCGATCAGGGAGCGCACGTCGCGACCGCAGGCTGCGACGATGCGCCGAACCACGGGATAGGCTTCCGGATGGACCGCCGAGGCATCCAGCGGCTCCGTGCCATCAGGCACCCTCAGGAAACCGGCGCAGAGCTGGAAGGTTTTCTCGCCGAGGCGGGGCACTTTCATGATCTGTTTGCGCGAGGCGAAGGGACCATTGGCGTCACGGTGGGCAACCACCGCTTCCGCGATATGGGCGCCGAGGCCTGAGACCCGGGCAAGCAGCGGCGCCGAGGCCGTGTTCAAATCGACGCCGACGGCGTTCACGGCATCCTCGACGACGGCGTCGAGCGTCTTGGCGAGGCGGTACTGGTCGACATCGTGCTGGTACTGGCCGACGCCGATCGACTTCGGGTCGATCTTCACGAGTTCGGCCAGCGGATCCTGAAGCCGCCTGGCGATCGACACCGCGCCCCGGAGCGATACGTCGACATCAGGCATCTCGGCCGATGCGACCGCCGATGCCGAGTAGATCGAGGCCCCGGCCTCGCTGACGACGACCTTGATCGGTCGCGGCTCCGGCATGTTGCCGATGACATCAGCCGTCAGCCTGTCGGTCTCCCGGCTCGCCGTGCCGTTGCCGATGGCGACGAGCTGGACGCCGTGCTTGGCGATCAGCGAGCGCAGCGTGTGGATCGCCCCGTGAACATCATTCCTCGGCTGGAACGGGTAAACGGTGGCGGTTTCGAGCAGGCGGCCGGTGCCGTCGACCACGGCGACCTTGACGCCCGTCCGTATGCCGGGATCCAGGCCCATGGTCGCCCGGGCTCCGGCGGGCGCTGCCAGCAGAAGGTCCTTGAGGTTGCGTGCAAAGACCTTGATGGCCTCCTCTTCGGCGCGCTCGCGCGCGTCGTTCATGAGTTCGCCGGTCAGCTGGTTGGACAGTTTCACGCGCCATGCCCACCGGGCAGCCGCTGCGAGAAATTCGCCCGCCTTGCCTGCCTGCACGACCCCGTTGGTTTCCGCGACGATCGCCTCGGATCGCTTCACCAGCGAAGGGTCGTCGGCATCGACCTCGAGGTCGACGGTGATGACGCCCTCGTTGCGTGCCCTGAGCATCGCCAGGACACGATGGCTCGGTGCCTTGGACCAGGCCTCCGAATGGTCGAAATAGTCGGAAAACTTCGCGCCTTCCGCCTCCTTGCCGGCGACAACCTTCGCCCGCAACACGCCGGTCCGTCGCATATGCTCGCGCAGCTGGCCGACGGTGACGGCGTTTTCGGCAAAGGTCTCGGCGACGATGTCGCGAGCCCCGTCGAGAGCCGCCTTCACGTCCGGGACCTTTTCTCCGAGATAGGCCGCCGCGATCACCGCCGGGTCCACGTCCCGGTCGGCGAGGATGCGTTCCGCCAGCGGCCCGAGACCGTTCTCGCGGGCAATTTCCGCCCGGGTGCGACGCTTCGGCCGGAACGGCAGGTAGAGGTCCTCGAGTTCCGCCTTCGTCGCCACCTTGAGGAATTTGGCCTCCAGGTCCGGTGTCAGCTTGCCCTGTTCGGAAACCGACTTGATGACCGCCTCGCGGCGCGTCTCGAGGTCGCGCAGATAGGTCAGCCGCTCATCGAGCGTGCGCAGCTGGATGTCGTCGAGACCGCCTGTCGCCTCCTTGCGGTAGCGCGCGATGAACGGGACCGTCGCACCGTCGTCGAGCAGCGCGATCGTCGCCATCACCTGCTCGGCGCGGCAGGCGATCTCGGCGGCGATGATGGCGGGGATGGCTTGGCGCGACATACGATTCTCCTAAAACTTCGTCCCCCGGTGATGCCATGGCCGACAGGGCTGAGCCAATGGCCCGACCCGGCGGCCCCCTGGGCGCTGTGCGCTCCTGCGTCACCACGGCTGTGTCCGAAAGCCGGGGATCGAGTGCCCGGCCAGGGCATGGCGTCAGCTCGTTCAAGTGATGAGACGGCCTTGGCTGGGTCGCTAGGATTCGAACCTAGATAGCGGGTACCAAAAACCCGAGTCCTACCATTAGACGACGACCCAGTGGGCGAAGCAGGCTTCGCGGCGCGGACCATAGCGATGCCGGATCGATCGTTCAACGGCCTCTTGCGATTGTCTGTGGGCGAAGCGCGGCCAGGCCGCGGCGTGACCGGCGCAAAGACGGCAAATGTCGGAAATCCGACAGTCTTTCCCGGCTGTTCGAAAGGGTGGACGGCGCTCCCGAACCTGCACTAGCTTCCCAAGCGACAAGGCGCTGAAAACAGCGCTGCAAATGCCGTGGAGATACGCTCATGTTGGGCCTGATGCAGGACTGGCCGCTTCTGATCCATAAGGTCATCGACCATGCCGGGCGCTACCACGCGGGCCGCAAGGTCATTTCCCGCTCGGTCGAGGGGCCGATCGTCGAGACCACTTACGCCGACATCCGCACCAATGCGCTGAGGGTCGCCAAGCGCCTGACCAAGGACGGCGTCAAGCTCGGCGACCGCATCGGCACGGTCGCCTGGAACACCTGGCGGCACCTGGAAGCCTGGTATGGCATCACCGGCATCGGCGCGGTCTATCACACGCTCAACCCGCGGCTGTTCCCGGAACAGATCGCCTGGATCGCCAATCATGCCGGCGACCGCATGATCATGACCGACCTGACCTTCGTACCGCTGCTGGAGAAGCTGCAGGAGCACCTGCCGCTGGTCGAAAAATTCATCGTGCTGACCGATGCCGAGCACATGCCGCAGACCACGCTGCGCAATGCCGTGGCTTATGAGAGCTGGATCAGCGAGGTCGATGCCGATTTCACCTGGGCCGCGTTCGACGAGAACACCGCCGCCGGCATGTGCTACACCTCGGGCACCACGGGAAACCCCAAGGGGGTGGTCTATTCCCATCGGTCCAACGTGCTGCACTCGATGTGCGTCAACAATGCCGACATGTTCGGGCTCGCCTCGCGCGACGTGATGATGCCGGTCGTGCCGATGTTCCACGCCAATGGCTGGTCGCTCGCCTTCACCGCGCCGATGTCGGGCACCACCATGGTCATGCCCGGCCCGAAGATGGACGGCGCCAGCATCTACGAATTGCTCGACACCTATAAGGTAAGCCATTCCGCTGCGGTGCCGACGGTGTGGCTGATGCTGCTGCAGCAGCTCGAAGCCAATGACCAGAAGCTGCCGCACCTGAAGAAGGTGGTCATCGGCGGCTCGGCCTGTCCGCGCGCGGTGACCGAGAAGTTCCGCGACGTCTATGACGTCGAGGTGCTGCATGCCTGGGGCATGACCGAGATGAGCCCGCTCGGCACGGTCTGTTCGCTGAAACCCGAATACCAGGGGCTGACCGGCGACGCCTGGCTCGACGTCAAGGAGACAACCGGACATCCGCCGTTCGGCGTCGAGATGAAGATCGTCGACGACAGCGGCAAGGAACTCGCCCGCGACGGCCATGTCTTCGGCCGCCTCGTTGTCCGCGGCCCCGCGGTCGCGCGCGAATATTACCGTGGCGAGGGTGGCACCATCCTCGACGAGAACGGCTTCTTCGACACCGGCGACGTCTCGACCATCGACCCCTACGGCTATATGCGCATCGTCGACCGGTCGAAGGACGTGATCAAATCGGGCGGCGAATGGATCTCCTCGATCGACATCGAAAACATCGCGGTCGGCCACCCCGACGTCGCGGAAGCCGCGGTGATCGGCATCGTCCATCCGAAATGGGACGAGCGGCCGCTCCTGGTGATCGTGCCGAAAGCCGGCCGGTCGCCGACCCGCGATAGCCTGCTCGCCTATATGGAAGGCAAGATCGCCAAATGGTGGCTGCCCGATGACGTCGTGCTGGTCGACGAGATCCCGCACACCGCCACCGGGAAGATCCAGAAGACGACGCTGCGCGACCGGTTCAAGGACTACAGGCTGCCGACGGCCTGATCGAACGATCGGATCGCACGATCGGATCGAAACTTGCAGCTTCCCCCAGTGGCCGCCCGGCAATGGCTCTTATATGATCGCCCCCAGCGTGTAGCCGGAGAATGACATGACGGATGCCGTGCAAGGTCCCTGGGGTCAGCGGTCGACCGCCGGCGCCGTGGCCGCCGCCGAGACGGCGGCCTCCGGCCGTGTACCGATCATGCCCCGCGCACCGGGATCGCAAAGCGGCGAGCCGGTCCGGATCGGCTTCTCCGGCCTTGCCGGCGAACTGTTCGGCCTGCTGGTCAAGGGCTTCTTCCTGCAGCTGATCACGCTCGGCATCTACCGGTTCTGGCTGACCACCGATATCAGGCGTTTCTACTGGTCGCACACATCAGTCGGTACCGAGGCCTTCGCCTATACCGGCACCGGCATGCAATTGCTCAAAGGCTTCCTGTTCGCGCTCGCCATCCTGGTGCCGCTGCAGGCGGCCGGCTTCTTCCTGGCGCTCGGACTGCCCCAGGCCCAATGGGTGGTGTCGATCGGCCTGACCTTCATCCTGCTGTTCCTCGGCCAATATGCCGTCTACGCCAGCCGGCGCTATCGCCTGACCCGCAGCTCCTGGCGCGGTTTGAGGCTGCGCATGACCGGTTCGGCCTGGCGCTATGCCGCCAAGGGCTTCGGCTTGTTCGTGCTGGTCATTCTCAGCCTCGGCATCGCCTATCCCTGGGCCGCCGCTGTGCTCGAGCGGATCAAGATGCGCGAGACCTTCTATGGCGATGCACCAGGCGACTTCACGGGAACGCCTGGCGAATTGCTGCGCGGCCTCGCGGTGGTCTGGGCGATCGGCTTTGGACTGCCGCTCATCCTGATCGGCGCGACCGTCGCCTCGATCCCCTGGGATATCTGGGCCAATGTGCTCCGCGGTGTCCTTGCCGACCAATATATCCCCACCGGGTCGGAAGGCCTGGCGATCGGGGCGGTGATCACCGCCCTGTCCTCGTCGATCTTCATCCCGATCCTCCTGTACCCTGCCTTCCAGGCGGTCACTTTCCGCTGGCGAATGAACGGCACGCGCATCGGCGGCGCCGCGCTCGTGTCGGATTTCAGGATCGGCAGTGCCTACCGGGTCTATGCGCTCGGAGCGCTGGCGATGGCCGGACTTGGCATCGTTGCATCGATCTTCGTCGGCGTGGCCGCGGGTGGCCTGTTCTTCGCCAGCATGGCCGGCGGTGGTGGCCGGGCCGGCGGCGTCCTCATCCTAGTCCTGATCGTGTTTGGCTATCTCATCCTGCTCGGCGGCTTCTGGATCGCCAAGCAGTTGCTCATCGGCCTGCCGCTCTACCGGGCCAAGATGGCCTCGCTGTCGGTCACTAACCTGGCGTCCCTCGACAGCGTCCGTGCGCGCAATGTCGAGGCGTCGGCGATGGGTGAAGGCCTTGGCGACGCCGTCGATTTCGGCATTGGGCTCTGACCCATGCCAAGTGTGGCCGCAACCTATTACGATGGTCTGACGGCGAAACGGCATGCCGTCGAGGTCTCGCTGCATCCCGACGGGCTCGCCATCTTTTCCGCCGAGGGCCGGCTCGTGTCGAGCTGGCCCTATCAGTCGATCCGGCGGATCGAGGGCCATGCCGGCGCCGGCCTCGCGGTGACCTTGCTGCCGCAGCCCGGCTCGACGGCCGAGCCGCTGCTCGAAATTCCCGACATGGCCTTCGCCGCGGACCTTGCCGGGCGTGCGCCCTTGACCCTGACCAAGGGTCTGCGCGAGCGGCGCGAACGCCGCGCCGTGGTGTTCTGGGCGATCGCCGCGATCATTTCGCTGCTGGGCCTTGCCTTTTACGGCCTGCCGGCGATCGCCGGCCGGCTCGCGCCGCTGGTGCCGGCGGCGGCCGAAATTCGCCTCGGCGCGGCCATGGACCCGGAGATCCGCAAGACCTTCGGCGGTGACAACGGCATCCGCACCTGCATCGGCGCGGAAGGCCAGCAGGCACTGGCCAACCTGGTCGGACGGTTCGAGGAGGCCGCCGGCCTGCACGTGCCGCTCAAGGTGGTCGTCCTGAACCATCGGCTGGTCAATGCCTTCGCGCTGCCCGGCGGCTATGTCTACATGTTCAACGGCCTGCTGCAGAAGGCCCGCTCGCCCGACGAGTTCGCCGGCGTGCTGGCCCACGAAATCGGCCATGTGAAGCTGCGCCACGGCCTGCGCTCGGTGATCCAGGCCGGCGGCCTCGGTTTTCTGCTCGGCACGGTGTTCGGCGATTTCGCCGGCGGCACCGCCATCATCCTCGCCTCGCGTTCGCTGATGCAGAGCGCTTTTTCACGCGATTCGGAGCGGCAGGCCGATCATTTCGCCGTCGACCTCATGCTGAAAGCCGGCGGCGATCCGCTGGGGCTCGCCCGCTTCTTCATCAATGCCGGGGTCGCCGATCCCGGCGGCCTGTCCTGGATCGCCAGCCACCCGGCCAATGCCGAGCGCGAACAGGCGATCCGCGATGCCCTGACGGGCGCGGCCGCCAGCAGGCCCGCCCTGACGCCGGAACAATGGACAGCCTTGCGGGCGATCTGCCAGAAGACAGATTAGTCACTCGGATCGGACAGCATGCGCCGCCGCGCCTTTGTCGAGCCTACCTCGCGCCTCGCCGTCTGGAGCCTGCGCTTCGTCGTCCTGGGTCTGGCGGTCGCCGTGGTGGCCGTGCTGGCCGCGCGATCGGACTGGCTCGACGGGGGCCAGGCCGTGGTGGCGCTCGGCGCCGGCCTCGGCATCGTCGCCCTTGGCGTCGCCTCGGCGCTGATCGCGGGCACCGCCATCTGGTTTTCGGGCTATCGCGGCGGCCGTTATGCCGCCTTCGCCGTGGTGCTGGGCGCGGCGCTGCTGGCCTATCCGGCCGTGCTCGGCGTCATCGGGCTGCGCCAGCCCGCCATCAACGACATCACCACCGATCCGGAGAACCCGCCGGCCTTCGACATCGTCGCCTCGGCCCGGCCGCCCGGCGCCAATCCCTCGGCCTATCAGCCGGCGCTGGCGGCGCAGCAGCGCGAACTCTATCCGGAGATCCGTCCGCTCGACGTCGATCTCGCGCCAGACGAGGTCAACGAATTGCTGTCCGACCTGGTCGACGGCCAGAAATGGCGCGTCCTCGACCAGGTCGACTATCGCGGCGCGGCACGTGACGGACGGATCGAGATGGTCACCCGCTCGCTGATCATGGGCTTTCGCGACGACATCGTCATTCGCGTCCGCACCGTCAACGGCCGGGCCAGGATCGACATGCGCTCGGCCGCGCGCTACGGGCGGCAGGATTTCGGGGTCAATGCGCGCCGCGTCGTCGCGGCGCTCGACGAGATGCGCGCCGCCGCCCGGCGCGTCCAGAGATAACAAGGGATCGAGACGACCATGACGCTCAAGGCTGCGACCGTGCCGCTGCATGAGGATGAAGTGATCGAGGGCATCCGGCGCTGGGTCGTCACCGAGAGCCCGAGCCATGACGCCGGCGGGGTCGAAGCGGTGCTGGACGAGGTCGAGAAAGACTTCGAGGGCCTGCCTGTCACCATCGACCGCCGCGTCGGGACCGGCGGTTATGCCGGCGTGCTGAAAGTCTCCAGTGCCGAACCGTCGAACGAGAAGCCGATCCTGGTGCTGACCCATGTCGACACCGTGCATCCCAAGGGCACGCTGACCGGCCGCCTGCCGTTCCGGCGCGAGGGCGACAAGCTCTACGGCCCCGGCCTCTACGACATGAAGGGCGGGGCCTATCTGGCCGTCGCCGGCTACCGCGCGCTGATCCGCGCCGGTGTCGCGACCGCCCGTCCGATCACCTTCCTGTTCACCCCGGACGAGGAGGTCGGCAGCCCGACCTCGCGCGGCATCATCGAGGAAGAAGCGCGCAAGGCGGCCTATGTGCTGGTCACCGAGCCTGCCCGCGACGGCGGCCGGATCGTCACCGCCCGCAAGGGCGTCGCCCGTTTCGTCCTGACCACCCATGGCCGGCCGGCCCATGCCGGCGCACGGCATCAGGACGGCCGCAGCGCTATCAGAGAAATGGCCCATCAGATCCTGGCGGTCGAGGGCATGACCAATTATGCCCGCGGCATCACCACCACCGTCGGCCTGATCAAAGGCGGCTCGGCCGCCAATGTCACGCCCGAGACCTGCACGGCGGAGATCGACCTGCGCGTACCGGACCCGGAAATCGGCGCCGAAATGGTCGCCCGCATCCGCGGCCTTGCCGCGGTGACACCTGATGTCACCGTCCACGTCGAGGGCGACCTCAACCGGCCGCCTTACCCGAAGACCGCGCTGATCACCGAGATGCTGGCGCGCGCCCAAGGGGTTGCCCGCTCGATCGGCTTCGACCTCGAGGATTGCCCGATGACCGGCGGCGGCTCGGACGGCAATTTCACCGCCGCGCTCGGCGTGCCGACCCTGGACGGCCTCGGTATCGACGGGGCCGGCGCCCATACGCTGGACGAACATGGGCTGGTGTCGTCGATCGTGCCGCGCGCCCGCCTGCTTGCCGGGCTGATGGAAACGCTCCGCTAACCCGGTTGGCGCTAATTTGCCCTCGGGGATCACCATCATCCGGGGGCAAGACATGGCGGAGTTCTGCAGCAATTGCCGGCTGTTCCATGAATCGCGCAGCGCCAATGCCGGCCTCTGCCGGGCGCATCCGCCGCGCGCCCAGGCCGATGGCAGTGCGATCTGGCCGAGCGTCAACCGCAACGACTGGTGCGGCGAATACCGGCAGATCCCGCCGCCGGAAAATCCCGGCCTGCGCAAGATGGTGATCTGAGCAAAGAGGCAGGTCGGCGGACGGCCGGATCGCGCGTGACGACAGCGCAGCCGGAACCCGGTCGCTTCTGTTCGCCCAATCTGAGGTGAAGTTCTGTTCTGCGAGCGGCCCGACCAGTCAATCCCTCGGGATCGCTGGTCGGAGTGGCAGGATTTGAACCTGCGACCCCCACGTCCCGAACGTGGTGCGCTACCAGACTGCGCTACACTCCGCCTCGCGAACAGGCTGGGTGTATAGCGACGCCCGAAGAGGGACGCAACCCCATCCGACACGCTTCCCACACTCTCGACGGCAGGGCCCCTGCTCCGCTAAATCTGATCCATGAGTTCGACCCGCTTCGACGCCATAGCCTTCGCCGGCGGCGGCAACCGCTGCTACTGGCAAGGTGGCTTCTGGGAAGCCTTCAACGCGGTGCACCCGCAAGATCCCGGCATGGTTGTCGGGGTCTCGGCCGGCGCATTCCAGGCCTGCTTCTCGCTGATCGGCGAGGGCGAGCGGGTACGCCGCATCGTCCTGGAGGCCTGCGCCACGATCGAAAAGGAAGTGGTCTGGAGCGAACTGGCCAAGGGGCGCTCGCCGTTCATCGTCGGTAGCCTCTACCGCGACCTCTTGACCCAGACCTTCGGCGCGCTCGAACTGGCGGCGCTGAAAGCGGCGCCGGAAATCCTGATCCAGGTCACCCATCCGCCGCGCCTGATGCCGTCGATCGTCGCCGCCTATGCCGCGATCGGCGCCTATCAGGTCGAGAAGGCGTTGACCGGCGCGGCCTATTCGAAGGCTGGCCGGCATGTCGGCCTGACCCCCACCTGGATTTCCACCCATGCGGTCGAAACGCCCGAGGAACTCATCGAGGCCCTGATGGGCACGGCCTCGGTGCCGCCCTTCATGCCGATCGGCCAGGTCAATGGCCGGCCGGCGCTGGATGGCGGGCTGGTCGACAACCCGCCGGTCGAGAAGATCGGCACGGTGGAGCGGCATGGTGGCCGCACGCTGGTCTTGACGACGCGTGCCGGCAAGCCGCTTCCCGAGGCCGCCGGACGCACCGTGGTCAGGCCGAGCGTGCCGATCATCACCAGCCGTTTCGCGGTGACCGACGCCGAGGCGATCAAAGGGGCTTATGAACTCGGCCTGCGCGACGGCGAGGCCTTTGCCGCGTCGTTCCGCTGAGCCGGCCCGCGGCCGTGTCAGGCGGTGGGTTCAGGCTTTCGGCAAGCCGTCGAGCCAGCCGCCGAGCTCCATGATCGAGGCCAGCACGATATCGGCATGGTCGGCAAAGCCTTCCGGCACCAGCGGCCCGGAGGTGACGCCGACCGCGACGATGCCGGCGGCGCGGGCCGCATGCATGTCGTGCAGGCTGTCGCCGACCAGCGCGACCTCGTGCGGTTTCATCTGATAGGCATCGAGGAAAGCGGTGATCTGGCCGGCCCCCGGCTTGCGGCCATGGCCGGAATCCCAGCCGACGATATAGTCGAAATGGTGGTCGATCTTCAGTGCCGCGGTCTGGTGGCGGGCGCCGTTCTCCGAATCATTGGTGACCACGCCCAGCACATAGCCGCGGGCCTTCATGTCATCCATGACCGCCACGGGATCGCCGATCGGCGCCAGCGCCACGATGCCCTCCTGGATGAACAGGCGGTCCATCTCATTGGTCACGGCTGAGGAGAAGGGCACGCCGATCGCCTCGGCCCAAAGCGGGCCGTAGTCGCCGGAGGAACCGGCGACCAGCGGCGAGGTCGGGCGGAAGCGCAGCAGCGCCTCGTCGTAATGGCTCACCGCCATCAGCCGTTCGATCTTGGCGCGGTCGCCGCCGGCCATCTGGCTCATCACGCGAAACGCCGCCGGACCCCAGGTCTTGTCGAAATCGACGAAGGTGCCGTCTTTGTCGAATAGAATGGCGCGCAGGGTCATCACGTCTCTCGGGGCTTCGAAGGCAAAGATCGCAGGCCCTAGCTGCGCCGTGTGACATGACTGCGACCGGGCGTCCAGACGGGTCTCTTGCGCCATCCGGACTTGCCACCGGCGGCCTCGGGGCTTAAGCCCCGCGTCAAAGACGGAGCGGCGGCCATGCGCTACATCTCGACCCGGGGCGAAGCCCCGATCCTGAACTTTCCCGACGCCCTGCTGGCGGGCCTGGCGCGCGACGGCGGGCTTTATGTGCCGGAAACCTGGCCGGTGCTGTCGCCCGAGGCGATCGCCGAGCTCTCCGGCAAGCCTTACGCCGAGGTCGCCAAGATCGTGCTGGCGCCCTTCGTCGACGGCGCGATCGAGACCCAGGCCTTCCATACAATGATCGACGAGGCCTATGCGACGTTCCGCCATCCGGCGGTGACACCGCTGGTGCAATTGTCCTCGTCGGAATGGGTGCTGGAACTGTTCCACGGGCCGACGCTCGCCTTCAAGGACTGCGCCATGCAGCTCCT
Source organism: Phreatobacter stygius (assembly GCF_005144885.1). NCBI lineage: Bacteria > Pseudomonadati > Pseudomonadota > Alphaproteobacteria > Hyphomicrobiales > Phreatobacteraceae > Phreatobacter > Phreatobacter stygius. Next base: position 4,157,809 of record NZ_CP039690.1, on the reverse strand, counting down.
CGGCCGGCTGATGGACCATGTGCTGAAGGCCCGCGGCCAGCGCGCCACCATTGTCGGGGCGACCTCGGGCGATACCGGCGGCGCCGCGGTGGAGGCCTTCAAGGGGCTGGACCAGGTCGATGTGGTCATCCTGTTCCCGGACGGCCGCGTCTCCGACGTGCAGCGGCGGATGATGACCACGGTCGACGCGCCGAACGTCCATGCTCTGGCGATCGACGGCACTTTCGACGATTGCCAGGCGATCGTGAAAGGCATGTTCAACAACCACCGCTTCCGCGACGAGGTGAAGCTGTCGGGCGTCAATTCGATCAACTGGGCGCGCATCGTCGCCCAGGTGGTCTATTATTTCGTCGCGGGCGCGGCCCTCGGCGCGCCACGCGGCGCGGCGCGTTTCGTGGTGCCGACCGGCAATTTCGGCGACGTTTTCGCCGGCTACGTCGCCAAGCGCATGGGCCTGCCGATCAGCGAGCTGGTGGTCGCCACCAATGTCAACGACATCCTGGAGCGGACCATCCGCACCGGCCGCTATGAGGTGACCGGCGTGGTCGCCACCTCGTCGCCGTCGATGGATATCCAGGTCTCCTCCAATTTCGAGCGGCTGTTGTTCGATGCCCACGGCCGGGATGCCGCGACCGTGCGCCGGCTGATGGCTGGCCTTGCCCAGTCGAAGAGCTTCGGCATCGACAATGACGCGCTGGCCACCATCCGCGCCGAATTCTCGGCGGCGCGCGCCGACGAGACCGAGGTGCCGGCGACGATCAAGACCGTGCTCGCCGAGGCGGGCTATCTGATCGACCCGCACACCGCGGTTGCCGTCGCTTCGGCACGCAAGACCGCCCATGATCCGGCCATCCCGACCGTCGTGCTGTCGACCGCCCATCCGGCCAAGTTCCCCGATGCGGTGGAGGCGGCCTGCGGCGTCCGCCCGGCGCTGCCGGCCTGGCTCGGCAACCTGATGGAACGGCAGGAGCGGATGACCGTGCTGCCGGCCGACCAGGCGGCGGTCGAGAGCTATGTCCGCGACAAGACGCGGGTCACCGCCGCCAAGGCGAGCGGCTGAGCCGCCGCTGCCTAAATCTTGGTGTGAACAACTCCCATTTTCTGCATACGCCCGGCCCTCCCTTTCTGCTGCAATACGACGGCTGAAGCTGGGGAATGGGCATGCGAGCGCCAACGTGCGGGCAAGCACGCGGTTTTTTTGTTGCGGTCACGGTGCTGCTGGCAACCGCCGGCAGCGCCGATGCGCAGATCGTTCTGCCGGAAATTTCGGTGACGGATGCGCGTGGGCCAGCGGGAGCGGCGCCCTCGTCGGAACTTCAGGCGCCGGGTTCGGCCTCCGAAGGCGTCGTGACCGGTGTCGAGGCCAATGACCGCCCGGTAACCCGGCCGGCCGAGGTGCTGGAGGCGGTGCCCGGCCTGATCGTCACGCAGCACAGCGGCGAAGGCAAAGCCAACCAATATTTCCTGCGCGGCTTCAACCTCGACCATGGCACCGATATCGCCATCCATCTCGACGGCATGCCGATCAACATGCGCAGCCACGGTCACGGCCAGGGTTATGCCGATCTCAATTTCATGATCCCGGAGCTGCTTGGCGGCGTCTGGTATCGCAAGGGTCCTTATTTCGCCGAAGAAGGCGATTTCTCCTCCGCCGGCTCGGTGCGGCTGAACTATGTCGACCGGCTCGACAAGGCGCTGATCCAGACCACGCTCGGCAGTTTCGGTTACTGGCGCTCGCTCGCCGCGGCCTCCCGGCCGGTCGGCGACGGACACATCATCGGCGCCGCCGAGATGACCTTCTATAACGGCCCCTGGGATGTCGCCGATGCCTTGCGCAAATTCTCGGGCTTCCTGCGCTACAGCCAGGGCACCGACCGCGACGGCTTCGCGCTGACCGCCATGGCCTATCAGAACAACTGGACCTCGACCGATCAGGTGCCGCTGCGCGCGGTCCAGGCGGGCCTGATCAACCGCTACGGTTCGCTCGACCCGACCGATGGCGGCAATGCCAGCCGGTTCAGCCTGTCCGGTCGCTGGAGCCGGCTCGACGAGGCGAGCGCCTCGCGCATCGAATTCTACGGCATCCGTTCCTCGCTCAACCTCTGGAACAATTTCACCTATTTTCTCGACAATCCGGTCAATGGCGACCAGTTCCGCCAGACCGACCAGCGGACCCTGTTCGGTTTCAACGCCAGCCACAGCTTTTTCGGCCGGCTCGCCGGCTTGCCGATGGAGACCAAGATTGGCGCCCAGGGCCGTCATGACGATATCCGCGTCGGCCTGAGCCGGACCGAAGCGCGCGCGCCTCTGTCGGTGGTGCGCGACGACCGCGTGCGGGAATCAAGCCTTTCCGCCTTCATCGAAAACACCGTGCGCTGGACCCCCTGGCTGCGCACCACGCTCGGACTGCGCACCGACTGGTATGCCGCCTCGGTTGCCAGCGACATCGCGGTCAATTCCGGGGCGACGCAAGCCGCCGTGACCAGCCCGAAATTCGGCCTGGTGCTCGGTCCTTTCGCGCGTACCGAATTGTTCTTCAATGCCGGCCACGGCTTCCATTCGAACGACGCCCGCGGCACCACCATCCGCGTCGATCCCAATGACAGGGTCACGCCGGTCGACCGGGTACCCCTGCTGGTCAAGTCGAGAGGCGCCGAGGTTGGCCTGCGCACCCGCCCGATCGACGGGCTGGAGACGACGCTCGCCGTCTTCGTGCTGGATTTCGCCTCGGAGAACCTGTTTGTCGGCGATGCCGGTACCACCGAAGCGAGCCGGCCGAGCCGGCGCGTCGGCCTCGAATGGACCAATCACTGGAAGGCCACGCCCTGGCTCTCCCTCGATATCGATGTCGCCTATACCCGGACGCGCTTCACCAATGTCGACCCGGCCGGCCGCTATGTGCCGGGCGCGCCGGCGCTGGTCGCCTCCGCCGGCTTCACCCTTGGCCATGCGACCGGCTGGTTCGGCGGGGCACGGCTACGCTATTTCGGGCCGCGTCCCCTGATCGAGGACAACAGCGCGCGCTCGCCTTCGACCGCGCTGGTCAATGCCCGCATCGGCTACCGTTTCGACAATGGCATCCGGGTCCAGCTCGACGCCCTGAACCTGCTGAACACGCCGGCGAGCCAGATCGACTATTTCTACACTTCACGGCTGCCCGGCGAGCCGGCGACCGGCGTCGCCGACCGGCACCTCCATCCGGTCGAGCCGCGCGCCTTGAGGCTGACCGTGGCGGGGCAGTTTTGAGTGGCGAGTAGCGCGTAAACCCTCGCCCGCTTGCGGGAGAGGGTTCACGCGCCCCACTCGCCATTCGCTACTCGCCCGACTCACAGCCCCAGATAGGCCTTGCGCACGCCGTCATCGGCCAGCAGTTCCTCGCCGGTGCCCGACAGCGTCACACGGCCGTTTTCCAGCACATAGGCGCGGCTCGCCAGCTTCAGCGATACCGCAACGTTCTGCTCGACCAGCACGCAGGTGAGCCCGCCGGCGGCCAGATCGCGAATGGTGCGCAGCACCTCCTGGACAACAGCCGGAGCAAGACCGAGCGAGGGTTCGTCGAACATGACGAGTTCCGGCTCGCCCATCAGGCAGCGGCCAATGGCCAGCATCTGCTGCTCACCGCCCGACAGGGTGCCGGCGGCCTGGCCGTGGCGCTCCTTGAGCCGTGGAAACAGCGCATAGACACGGTCGAGGTTGCGCGCGCGATGCGGCTTGGCACGCGGGATCATCGCACCCATGGCGAGGTTCTCGGCGACCGACAGGCTCGGAAACACCTGGCGGCCTTCGGCGACCTGGCCAATGCCGAGATCGCAGACCTCGTGGCTCGGCAATCCCGTGATGTCCCGGTCCTTGAAGCGGATGGTGCCGGAGGCCGGCGGCAGCATGCCGGCAATGGTGCGGATGAGCGAGGTCTTGCCGGCGCCATTGGCGCCGACGATCGCCACGATGGCGCGATCCGGCACCTCCAGCGAGACGCCATCGAGTGCCTGGGCATCGCCGTAGAAGACGTCGACCTCATGAACCAGCAGCATCAGAGCGCCTCCGCCCCGAGATAGCTTTCCAGGACCTTGGGATGCCGCGTCACTTCCGCCGGCGTCCCCTGGGCAATGGTCGCCCCGTGGTGCAGCACATGGATGCGCTGGGCGAGAGTCATGACCGCACGCATGACGTGTTCGATCAGCACGATGGTGACGCCCGAGCGGTTGATGTCCTTCAGGATGGCGACGATGCGGTCGACCTCGGTCGGCCGCAAGCCGGCCATCACCTCGTCGAGCAGCAGCAGGCGCGGCGCGGTGGCCAGCGCGCGGGCGCATTCCAGCCGCTTGCGGTCGGGCAAGGTCAGGGATTTGGCCTTGGCGGCGCGCTTGTCGAACAGGTCGAGTTTGCGCAGCACGTCGTCGGCCGCGCGCCTGGCGGTCTCGACATCGGGCGCCCGCATCATTGCGCCAATGGTGGCGTTCTCGATGACCGTGAGTTCCGGGAAGGGCCGGACGATCTGGAAGGTGCGGGCGAGGCCGCGCCGGCAGAGCTCGTGCGGCGGCACGCCATCGGCCCGCTCGCCGGCGAAACGGATGGAACCACTGTCGGGCTTCATGACGCCGGCGATCAGATTGAACAGGGTGGTCTTGCCGGCGCCGTTCGGGCCGATCACCGCGAAGATCTCGCCCTCGTTCACCGTCATCGTAACGTTGTCGACGGCGGTCAGCCCGCGAAACCGCTTGGTGACCCCCTGGACTTCGAGCAGCGCGGTCACTGGCGCTCCTCCGGAATGCCGAGCTTCTTCTTCAGCCAGGGCCAGACGCCATTCGGCGAGAACCACATGATGGCCATCAGGGCTGCGCCATAGAACACCAGGTTGACACCCGGGATCGAACGTCCGGCGATCTTCTCGACCAGCGCGATCAGGGTCTGGCCGAGCGGGGTCAGAATGAAAGCGCCGAGGATCGGGCCGAACAACGTGCCGAGGCCGCCGATGATCGGCGCCAGGATCACCTCGATCGAGCGCGCCATGTCGAAGGTCTGGCTCGGGAAAAGATTGTTCTGGTAGAAGGCGTAGCAGACGCCGGCGACCGCCGTCATGGCGGCTGAAATGACCACCGCCGCCATCTTGGCGCGGAACACGTTGATGCCGAGCGCGCGGGCGGCTTCGGCATCCTCGCGCACCGCCAGCCAGGACAGGCCGAGCTTGGAACGGCGCAGCAAGGCGCAGATGATGAAGGCGAGCGCCATCATGGCGAGCGCGACATAATAGAACAGCAGCGGCCCGCCACGCAGGTTCCAGGCTGATCCGCCGCCCGCCGTGACCGGCATGAAGAAACCGGCGGCGCCGCCGACGAAGCTCCAGTTGTCGAAGCCGATGCGGGCGACCTCGGCGAAGGCGATGGTCAGCAGCGCGAAATAGACACCCTCGATGCCGAAGCGGAAGCCGAGCCAGCCGATCGCCATGCCGAAGACGACGGCGACCGCCATGGCCGGCAGGATGGCAATGGCTGGCGAGATGCCGAACTTGACCCACAGGATGGCGCCGACATAACCGCCGAGGCCGACATAAAGCGCGTGGCCAAGCGACAATTGTCCGCAGAAGCCCATCATGATGTTCCAGGCCTGGCCGACGGTGGCGAACCAGAAGATCAGGAAGAACACCGAGAGCAGATAGCGGTCGAGCACGGCGGGGGCGACGGCGAGGATCGCGACGAGACCAATGAGCAGGACCAGCGCGCGGCGCGGCGTCTCGTCGACCAGGCGGGCAAGCGTCGAGAAGGGGTTCAGGTTCATGCGCGCTTGCCCATCAGCCCTTGCGGGCGCAAAGCCAGGACCAGCACCAGCAGGCCGAAGGACACCATGCTCTTCATCGACGGCGCGATCACCACGGAAGCCAAGGCCTCGACGATGCCGATCAGCAGTCCGCCGACCAGCGCGCCGACCATCGAGCCCATGCCGCCGATGATGACGATGGTGAAGGCAAGCAGCGTCAGGCCCGGCGCGATCATCGGGGTGGCATCGGTCAGCGTCACCATCAGCGCGCCGGCGCAGCCGACACAGGCGAGCCCGAGGCCGAAGGTCAACGCATAGAGCTTTTTCACATCCAGGCCGACAACGGCGGCACCGACCAGATTGTCGGCGCAGGCGCGGATCGCGACACCGGTCGTGGTGAAGCGGAAGAAGCCGAACAGCAGGCCCGAGACGGCAAGGGCGGCGATTGCCGCATAGGCGCGGACCTTGTCGACGATGATCGGTCCGACGAACCAGCTGTCGAAGGAATAAGGCAGGTTGGCGTGGCGCGCGTCGGGCCCGAAGATCATCAGGAGACCGTTGACCAGCATGATGGCGAGACCGACCAGCAGGATGAACTGCTCATGGTCGGGACGGCCGACAAAGGGATTGATCAGGGTGCGCTGCAGGCCGTAGCCGAGCACGAAGAAGGCCGCGGCAATCAGGAACATGCTGATGAAAGGATCGAGGCCAAGCGCGTGAAACAGCACGAAGGCCGCATACATCGCCACCACGGCAAATTCGCCATGGGCGAAATTGACAACCCGGACCACGCCGAAGATGACCGACAGGCCAAGCGCCATCAGGCCATAGACGAGGCCTGTGAGGATGCCCTGGACGAGCACGTTTCCATAAAGCGACCAGAGCATGGGCTGGGGTTCGGGGGGACCAAGGGAAGATGACGATCAGGCTGCTAGGCCCAGGGAGTTAGCGCGCCGGACCGGCTTCGGCAACCCGCAGGCGCGGGTGAGGCCGGTGGAAATCCGCGACATTGGTGGTTCGCGCGCCAGGAACGGCTCGGGGCAGGCCCTGAGGGCCCGCCCCGTCCGGATCAGCTGCGACCCTGCCAGCTCGGCATCGGCAGCACCGGTTCGGCCAGCGCCACGTCCTTCGGCAGCACGACGGTCGGCACCCGCTTCTGGTTCTGCACCAAGGCCGAACCGATATTCGGGTTCTGCCCCTTGGCGTCGAACTGGATCGGACCGCCGATCATCACATGTTCGGCGAGGTTGGTTGCGCGCACTGCTTCCATCAGCTTGGCGCCCTCGGTGGTGCCGGCCCGCTTGAACGCATCGGCGGCGATCAGCAGGGCCTCGAAGGTGAAGCCGGCATTGAAGCTGTCGACCGCGAAGCGGTTGTTCGGGCTCGCCTTGGCGAAGGATTTCTCGAAGGCCTGCGACATTGCCGACTTCGGATTGACCCAGGGCAGGCCGAACAGGACGAAGTCCGACAGGGGCCCGAGCGCCTGGTAGAATTCTTCGTCGTAGAAGCCGGGCGAACCGGGCGAGATGATCGCCTTCGGCTCGAAGCGCTGGCGCACCATGTCGCGCACCAGCTTGATGGCGTCGGAGGCGCGCGTCACGCACATGATCAGGTCGGGATTGATCGAGCGGATGCGGGTTACCTCGACCGCCAGGTCCTGGGCGCGCGGATCATAGGCAATGGATTCGACCAGCTTGATCGGCAGGTTGACGCGCGGATAGATCGCGTCCATCGCGCCGCGCTGGGCGGTGCCGAACGTGTCGTTGGCGTGCAGGAAGACGGCGGTCTCCAGCTTGACGTTCTTGGCGTCCATCACGTCCTTGATCAGACGCAGGCCGTTGGTGACCAGCTGGCCGCCGGTCTGGAAATTGCGCACCAGATATTTGTAGCCCTGCTCGGTGATCTGCGGGGCAGCGGCGATATTGATGACGAAGGGCACCTGACGCTGCTCGGTGACCTGGGCGATCGCCAGCGTATGGCCGGAATCGAAGGCGCCGGTCAGCACGTGGCAACCATCATTGATGGCGCGCTCGGCCTGGGTGCGGGCGACGTCGGCATTCGACTCGGTGTCGATATGGACGAGCTCGACCTTGTAGCCGAGATCGGCGAGCACGGCGGGGGCCGCCAGCGCGCCGCGATGCATGCTCTGGCCGGCCTGGGCGAAGAAACCCGAACGCGGCAGCAGCACGCCGATCTTGAGGGTCTGCGCCTGCGCCTTGACGACCGCGGGCGCCGCCAGAACCGCGCCGGCCCCGGCCAGAACCGTGCGGCGGGTGAAAGTCAGTTTCGAGCTCATAGGTCTCATCCTCCCAATACAGCTGTCAGGCTTGGCATCTGTCAGGCTCGGCCTGCCGCACGCCGGTTCAGCCCCAAACCCTGCGTGCCGTTTCCATCATCACGTCGATCTTACGCCATTGCTCGGCTTCCGAAAGCGCGTTGCCGCCAATGCCGGAGGCGAAGCCGCATTGCGGCGACAGCGCCACCTGATCGAGATCGATATAGCGCGCCGCCTCGTCCAGTCGACGGCGAAGTTCATCCACCGTCTCGACCTTGCCGGTCTTGGTGGTGATCAGGCCGAGGACGGCGACCGTGCCCTTGGCGACGAAGCGCAGCGGCTCGAAGCCGCCTGCCCGCTCGGTGTCGTATTCCAAGAGCAGCCGGTCGTAGTTCAGGCCGCCGAACACCGCCTCGGCGATCGCATCATATTTGCCCTCGCGGTGCCACATGCTGGCGCGATTGCCCCGGCAGATATGCAGGCCGAACACCGCCCGGCCGGCAAGACCGGCGATCACCTGGTTGTCGGCTTCGATGGCGCGCCGCAGGTTGGCCAAGGGATCCTCGCCGTGCGCCGCCATGCGCTCGAGCGTCGCCGGGTCGACATAGCCGGTGAAGCTCGGCTCATCGATCTGGACATAGGCTGCGCCGGCGTCGACGAGGCCGGTCACCATGGCCTTCTGGATCGCCACGACATCGGCAAGAAAGCCATCGGCATCGGCATAATGCGGCGCCGAACCCTCGATGTCGCACATCTGGCAAACCCGGTCCGGCCCCATCAGGGTCACCTTGGCCGGCGTCTTGGTCGTCTTCCTGACGAATTCGAGCTCGGTGAGCGGAAAGCTCCGTTCAAGCTTCAGCCGCGATGTCGCCGGGGTCCGAAAGGACAGCACCGCATCGGCGCCCTTGGCGTTGTGGTGCTCGTCCTGGCCGAGATTGTCAGGGCTCTTCAGAAACTGCGCCCAGGAGCCGGACCACAGGTCCCAGCCGGAGACATCGGAAAAACTCACCTGCCAATTGAGCCGGCGAAACTCGCCGTCGGTAACGAAGGGCAGGCCATGGGCCTCCTGACGGGCGAGGCTCCCGGCAATCGCCTGGTCCTGCGCCGCGACGAGCTCATCCCTGGACAGCTGGCCCCTGGCGTGGCGCAGGAACGCCGCCTTCAGATCCTCCGGCCGCAGGAACGAGCCGACCTGGTCGACACGCGCCTGCCTGAGCGCCGCAATTGCCGTCATGTCCCCAGGCTCCCCGTAGCGTTCTTGTTCTTTGCCTTGCTCTTGGGGCGTAAGTCTCAGCAGAGCGGCCGGGATCAGGCAAGCGCGGTTTTGGCGGGGGAGACCGGCTGATAGCGGCGTCCGCCACCGGAGCGGTCAGACGGTCTTGTGCTCGAAGCGGCAGATGTCGTTGATGATACATTTCGGGCAGAGGGGCTTGGCCGCCTTGCAGACATAACGCCCGTGCAGGATCAGCCAGTGATGGGCATGCCGCCGATAGGCGTCGGGAACCACCTTCTCCAGCCCCAGCTCGACGGCGAGCGGGGTCTTGCCCGGGGCAAGCCCGGTGCGGTTGGCGACCCGGAACAGGTGGGTGTCGACGGCGATGGTGGGAATGCCGAAGGCGATGTTGAGCACGACATTGGCGGTCTTGCGCCCGACGCCCGGCAGGGTTTCAAGCGCTGCCCGATCGGCCGGCACCTCGCCGCCATAGTCGGCGATCAGCTTGTTCGACAGCGCAATGACGTTCTTGGCCTTGTTGCGGTAGAGGCCAATGGTCTTGATGAAGGAGATCAGTTTCTCCTCGCCGAGCGCAACCATCTTTTCCGGCGTGTCGGCAACCTGGAACAGCGGCCGGGTGGCCTTGTTGACGCCGACGTCGGTCGCCTGTGCCGACAGCGCCACGGCGACCAGCAAGGTATAGGCGTTGAGGCTTTCGAGCTCGCCCTTCGGTTCCGGTTCGACGGCATGGAAACGGAAGAAGATCGCCTGTACCTCGGCCGGTGTCAGGCCGTCGCGCTTCCGGCGCTTGGCCGCGGCCTTGGCCGCCGCCATGTTGGCAACGGCCTTGTTCGGGCGCTTGCGCGTTGCGAGCAACCCAGCGGGTTCGGAACTGTGAGTGGAACGCTTGGCCATGGCCGTCCTATAATGCGGCGCCATGACAACCGGCAACCCAACAACCGGCAACCCAACAACCGGCAACCCGATGTCAGGCAGCGCGGCCGGCCAGGGGCTCCCCGACGACGAGCCGCCGCTGTTCGCCGCGATCCTGACGCCGCATCGTTCGCTCGGCCGCACCGGCTTCATTGCCGTGATGATTGCGGTTGCCGGTCTCAACCTGGCGGCCGCCGCGGTGTTTTCGGTGGTTGGCGCCTGGCCGGTCTTGCCCTTCCTCGGCATCGACGTCGCGCTCGTCTATCTGGCGTTCCGGGCGAACTACCGCCACGCCCGCGCCTTCGAGGAGGTGGTCGTCACGCCGACCGAGATCCGCGTGCGCAAGGTGGCCTATCACGGCCGCTCGCGCGAGTGGCGCTTCAACACCGCCTGGACGCGGCTGACCGAGGTGGTCGACGACGGCGACGGGCGGGTCATGAGCCTGACACTCGATTCCGGCCGGCACAAACTCGACATCGCGACCTTCCTGCCGCCGATCGAGCGGGAAGGTTTCGGCAAGGCGCTGCGCCAGGCGCTGGCCGAGGCCAAACGCGGGCCAACCCGGACGACCTTTACGTGATGGCCCGGCGTCAGGGCCTGATATCCCATTCCACGAAGGATCCCAGTCATGTCGAGTTCGGTTGAACGGGTGAAGGCGGCCTTGGCGAGCCATGGCCATGACGGCGAATTGCGCCGGTTTCCCGACAGCACGCGCACTGCCGCCGACGCAGCCGCGGCAATCGGCTGCACGGTGGCGCAGATCGCCAAGTCGATCGTGCTCAGGACCGGCGACCAGCCCGTGCTGGTGGTCGCCTCCGGTATCAACCGGGTCGATCCCGCCAAGGTTGCAGCCCTGGTCGGCGGGCGGGTCAAGCGAGCCGACGCCGACTGGGTGCGTGCGGTCACCGGCTTTGCCATTGGCGGCGTCTCGCCGGTCGGCCATCTGACGCAGCCCTTGGTGCTGATCGATCAGGATCTGGGCGCACTCGACCCGATCTGGGCCGCAGCCGGAGCGCCCAACGAAGTGTTCCGCACCGGTTTTGCCGATCTCGTCAGGATCAGCGGCGGACGGGTCGAGGATATCAGGGAATGAAACCAACTCCGGAGCGCGGCTTCATCCGCGCTCCGGCTTCCGGTTCATCCGGTCAGCCGAGCCCGCCGACGCAGACATATTTGACGTCGAGATAGTCCTCGATGCCATATTTCGAGCCTTCCTTGCCCATGCCGGATTCCTTGACGCCGCCGAACGGCGCGACCTCGGTGGTGATCAGGCCCTCATTGATGCCGACCATGCCGTATTTGAGGTTCTCCGCCACGCGGAAGGCGCGTGCCAGGTCGCGGGTGTAGAAATAGGAGGCCAGGCCGAACTCGGTATCGTTGGCCATGCGGACCGCCTGATCCTCGGTGTCGAATTTGAAGACCGGCGACAGCGGCCCGAAGGTCTCGTCCCTGGCGACCAGCATGTCCGGCGTCATGCCGGTCAGCACGGTCGGTTCGAAGAACGACCCGCCGAGCCGGTGGCGATGGCCGCCGGTGACGATCTTGGCGCCTTTGCCGAGCGCGTCCTTGATGTGCTCCTCGACCTTTTCGACCGCCTTCTCGTCGATCAGCGGCCCCTGCTGCACGCCGGGCTCCAGGCCGTTGCCGACCTTGAGGGCCTCGGACGCCGCGGCGAGCTTGGCGACGAAGCTGTCATGAATGCCGGCCTGCACCAGGAAACGATTGGTGCAGACGCAGGTCTGGCCGGAATTGCGGTATTTGGCGATCAGCGCGCCTTCAACCGCACGATCGACATCGGCATCGTCGAAAACGATGAAGGGCGCATTGCCGCCGAGCTCCATCGACACCTTCTTCAGCGTCTTGGCGGACTGCTCGACCAGCTTCTTGCCGATCGGCGTCGAGCCGGTGAAGGTGATCTTGCGCACCGCCGGATTGTCCATCAGCTCGCCGCCAATGGCGCTGGCCGACCCGGTCAGCACGTTGACGACGCCGGCGGGGATGCCGGCCTGCTCGCACAGCTCGCCCCAGGCGAGGCCCGAATAGGGCGTCTGCGATGCCGGCTTGATGACGATGGTGCAGCCGGCGGCGAGCGCCGGACCGAGCTTGCGGGCGATCATCGAGGAGGGAAAGTTCCACGGCGTGATGGCGCCGACGACACCGACCGGCTCCTTGGTGACCAGGATCCGGCGGCCGGCCCAGGGCGAGGGAATGACGTCGCCATAGATGCGCTGCGCCTCTTCGGCGAACCAGCGGACATAGGCCGCGGAAAAATTGACCTCGCCCTTGGCTTCGGCCAGCGACTTGCCCTGCTCGCGGGTCAACAGCGTGCCGAGCGCATCGGCATTCTGCTCGATGATATTGGCCAGCCGATGCAGGATCTGGGCGCGATCCTTGGCGGTCCGGGCACGCCAGGCCGGCAGCGCCGCTTCCGCTGCGGCAATCGCGCGCGCGGTCTCGGCCTTGCCGCAGGCCGGCACGGTGCCGAGCGTTTCGCCGGTGGCTGGGTCGCGAACGGTCAAGGTCTTGTCGTCGTCGGCGCCGATCCACTGGCCGTCGACATAGGCCGCCTCATGCTGGAACGCGAGTGTCCTGGTCATTCCTGGTCTCCTTTTCAGTCATTCTTGCCCATTCCGCCGGTCACGCCCAGCCGTCCTGGACGTTTCGATGCCTCGGGGCTGCGATGTCGGCACGAGAACGCGCGGGCATGGATACTCTTGGTCGACGGCGACCACCGGTCACGACGGTGCGACCACCGGCCTAACCCGGCAACCGTTCACTTATGACTTTAACAGCCTTCGCGCGAGAACGGTTCCGTCATGGCGCACCCGCCGGGCCGCGCCGCGCGCTCGCCTCGGCCGGTCGGCCGATTGCGCCCCGGCCGAACCGAACGGCATCTTCCGGTCGATGCATCAAACAAAAGGCCAGGGAGACCGTCCCATGATCGACCACGTCTCGATATCAGTCCATGATCTCGACCGGGCTGCCGCATTTTATGATCGCGTGCTGGCGCCGCTCGGGCTGACACGCCTGGTCACGCGCGAGCGCTCGGTCGGTTTCGGCAAGCGCTATCCGGAGTTCTGGCTGAACCGCCGCGAGGCCTATGCCGCGCCGGCGGGCGATCCCGGCGCCCATGTCTGCCTGCGCGCGAGCGACGAAGCGGCGGTGCGCGCCTTCCATGCCGCAGCCATCAGCCATGGCGGCAGCGACTTCGGACTGCCCGGGCCGCGCCAGGCGGCAATGACAACCTATTTCGGTGCCTTCATCCTGGATGCCGACCGCAACAAGATCGAAGCGGTCACGTTTCCCGCAGCAACCTAGGGACGCTCGGCGGGATGACGGCATTGCCGGTCCGAGACGAAATAGAGCCGACAAGAGGAAACGGGTGGTTGCGGCGGCCGGCAGGCACCACATTGACCGCAAGAGAGACACCCGGAGCCCGTCATGCTCAACGTCGTTCAACTGGAAAAACACGGCATCCCGATCCGCCTCACCGAGGCGGCGGATGACTACGAGGTGGTGCGCCGCACGCTCGCCTTCATCACCGATCATTGGCGGCGCCAGCCAAGCGTCGAGGAAATGGCCGAACATGTCGGCCTGTCGTCAGGCCATTTGCATCATCTGTTCCGGCGCTGGGCCGGGCTGACGCCCAAGGACTTTCTGCAGGCGATCACGCTCGATGCCGCGCGCGCTCTGCTGCGCGACGAGGCGACCGTGCTCGATGCGGCCTATGAGGTCGGCTATTCCGGACCGGGCCGGCTGCACGATCTGTTCGTCACCCACGAAGCGATGACGCCAGGCGACTACAAGACCGGCGGCGCCGGCATCGCCATGGCCTATGGCTTCCACCCCTCGCCGTTCGGCCGCGCCGTGGTCATCGCCACCGACCGGGGGTTGGCCGGCCTCGGTTTCTGCGATGCCGGCGGCGAACCCTCGGCGCTTTCAGACATGACCAGCCGCTGGCCGCGCGCCAGCTTCCGCGAGGACCAGGGCGCCACCGCGCCCTTCGCCGAGCGGATCTTCGACCCGCAAGCCTGGGCCTCAGACCAGCCGCTCAGGGTGGTGCTGATCGGTTCCGATTTCGAGGTGCGCGTCTGGGAAACTTTGCTGCGCATACCCATGGGCAAGGCGACGACCTATTCGACCATTGCCGGCCATATCGGCAAGCCGAAAGCGGCTCGTGCCGTCGGCGCCGCTGTCGGCAAGAATCCGATCTCCTTCGTCGTGCCCTGCCACCGGGTGCTCGGCCGCTCCGGCGCGCTGACCGGTTATCATTGGGGGCTGACGCGCAAGCAGGCCATGCTCGGCTGGGAAGCCGGCAAGATGAGCTGAAGCCACGTGGGCCGGCACCGCTCCGGTCGCGCCGCAAAACACGCTATGCTGTTGTTATATCGGACTATCCTCACCCGCCCCGGTATCCAGGCCCGGTGAACATGCTCTAGAAGAGCAGCATGGACGCAACATTGCCCGCCGCTGTTCCGGCCCCTGCCGTCACCCATCGCCGTGTACTTGCCATCGCGGTGCCGATGATCTTCGCCCATGTGACGACGCCGCTGCTGGGCATCGTCAGCGCGACCGCCATCGGCCAGCTCGGCGAGGCGCGCCTGCTCGCCGCCGTGGCGCTTGGCGCGGTGGTGTTCGATTTCCTGTTCTGGGCCTTCGTCTTCCTGCGCATGAGCACGATCGGCCTGACCGCCCAGGCCCTCGGCGCCCATGACGACACCGAGCGGCGCGCGGTGATCGCCCGTGCCCTGGTCATGGCTCTGCTCTGCGGCGGCGCGCTGGTGCTGCTGCAGCGGCCGATCTCGTTCGCGGCATTCCAGCTGATGGGCGCCTCGACGGCGGTCAACGAGGTCGCCGAGCAATATTTCGCCGTGCGGATCTGGTCGGCGCCCGCCGTCTTCGTGAACTACGCCGTGCTCGGCTGGCTGATCGGCCAGGCGCGCACGGTGACCGGCCTGGTGCTGCAGGTCGCCATCAATCTGGTCAACATGGCTTTGACCCTGCTGCTCGTCACCGTGCTCGGGCTTGGCGTGACCGGAGCTGCGACGGCCAATGCGCTCGCCGAACTCTCCGGCGCCGTCGTCGGGCTTATCGTGGTGCTGAAACTGCTCGGCGGCCGCTTCGGCGTGGCGCGCTCCGTCGTGTTCGACAAGGCCAAGCTGATCCGCACCATCGCGATCAACCGCGACATCATGATCCGCACCGCGGCGCTGGTCACCGGCTTCGCCTTCTTCACCCGCCAGGGCGCGGTCGGCGGCGACACCGTGCTGGCCGCCAATGCCATCCTGATGAACCTGGTCGGCGTCGTCGCTTTCTTCCTCGACGGCTTTGCCACCGCCGCCGAGCAGCTCGGCGGCCAGGCGGTCGGGGCCAGGAACCAGACCGCCTTTCG
Organism: Phreatobacter stygius; assembly: GCF_005144885.1. Lineage (NCBI taxonomy): Bacteria > Pseudomonadati > Pseudomonadota > Alphaproteobacteria > Hyphomicrobiales > Phreatobacteraceae > Phreatobacter > Phreatobacter stygius. The sequence goes on along the minus strand of NZ_CP039690.1, from coordinate 4,142,242 downwards.
CCGCGCGGTGGCGCTGTCGGCGATCTGGGCGGTCGCCTTCGGCACCGGCGCCTCGGCGCTGTTTTATCTCGGTGGCCCGCTCGCCATCGACGTCATCACCAGCGCCGAGGCGGTGCGCACCGAGGCCCGGCAGTACCTGGTCTTCGCGGCGCTGACACCGTTCACCGGGGTCATGGCCTTCCTGTTCGACGGCGTGTTCATCGGCGCGACCTGGACCACCGCCATGCGCAATTGCATGGTGGCGGCCTTCGCCACCTTCATCGCCGCCTGGTGGCTGCTGTCGGGCTATGGCAATACCGGCCTGTGGATCGCCTTCCTGGTGTTCCAGGCTTGCCGCGGGCTCTATCAGTGGCTCGCCTATCCCGGCATGGTTCGCCGGACCTTCGCAGCGGTGCCGCGCTAGCCGAGCCGCCAGTCGTCCGCCCGGCTGCCAATCACCGCCGCGATCGAGCCAAGCCCTTCGCGCTTCAGGTGCTGGACCAGCCCGGCCTTGATGTCTTCGACCAGGCTCAGGCCCTTGAACACCAGCGCCGAATAGAGCTGCACGACGGTCGCACCGGCCGCGATCTTGGCGAACGCATCCTCCGCCGAGGCGATGCCGCCGACGCCGACCAGGGGGAACTGGCCTTCGACCCGCCGATAGGTCTCGGCCAGCATGCGGGTCGAGCGATCGAACAGCGGCGCACCGGAGAGGCCGCCGGCTTCCTTGGCGGTGGCCTGATCGATCAGGCTCGCCGGCCGCTCGATCGTGGTGTTCGAGACAATCATGCCGTCGACCCGGCGCGTTCGACAGACCTCGACCATGTCGTCGAGCCCGGCGAGCGACAGATCCGGCGCGATCTTGACCAGTACCGGCTTGCCGGCTGCGACCCTGTCGCGGGCATCGAGCGAGCGGGCCAGCACCTCGTCGAGGAAAGAGGCCTGCTGCAGGTCGCGCAAGCCCGGCGTATTGGGCGAGGAGACATTGACCGACAGGTAGGACGCGTGCGGCGCGAGCTTTTCGACCAGCCGGCCGTAATCGGCGATCCGGTCGGCGGTGTCCTTGTTCGGGCCGATATTGACGCCGACGATGCCGGGGCGGCCCTGGCGGCGCCGGAGCCTTTCGGCCACCGCATCGACGCCGTCCGAATTCAGGCCATAACGGTTGATGACGGCCTGGTCCGGCACCAGCCGGAACAGCCGCGGTTTCGGATTGCCGACCTGCGGCTCCGGCGTGACGCCGCCGACCTCGACGAAACCGAAACCGAGCCGAAGACAGGCGTCCGGCACTTCAGCATGTTTGTCGAAACCCGCGGCCAGGCCCACCGGGTTGGAAAAGTCGAAACCGAAGGCCTGGACGGCCAGACGCCGGTCGTCGGCGCCGCAACGTGGCACCGGCAAGGTCTTCAGCGCCGTCACAGCCAGTTGGTGGCCGGTCTCCGGATCGGTGGCGAGCAGAAAGGGCTGGGCGAGGCGGGAGGCGAGCGAGAGCAGCGTCATGCGCTTCCTTTGGCATTGGCAGCCGGCCGAGAGCAAGACCCGCCCCGACGTTCGTCCCCGGCTTGGCCCACCACCAGATGGATTTCGACCAGCACCTATAGGGATCGAGCCTCAGAGCCGAACGAGTTTGGCCTCTTTCGGCCAGACCAGCGAACGCACCGCCTGGCCCAGGTCCTCGATCAGGTCCTCGGGATCCTCGAGCCCGACCGACAGGCGCAGCAGGCCGTCGGAAATGCCCATCTCGGCACGCTCGGCCGGTGTGAACCGGTCATGCGTGGTGGTCGGCGGATGGGTGATCAGGCTCTTGGCATCGCCGAGATTGTTGGAGATGCGGATGATCTGCAGCGCATTGGCAACCCGGAAGGCGCCCTGTTTGCCGCCCTCGACCTCGAAGGCGACGAGGGTCGAGCCACCGCGCATCTGGCGCTTGGCGAGCTCATATTGCGGATGGTCCGGCCGGCCGGGATAGATCACCCTGTTAACGCCCGGCAACTCCGCCAGGGCGTCGGCGACCTTGGCCGCATTGGCGGTCTGGCGCTCGACCCGCACGTGCAGGGTTTCCAGGCCCTTGAGCATGACCCAGGCATTGAACGGGCTCATCGCCGGGCCGGTCTGGCGCAGGTACTGGTAGATGTAGTCGGCGATGAACTGCTTCGACGCGAGGATGACGCCGCCCATGCAGCGGCCCTGGCCATCGACATGTTTGGTGGTCGAATAGATCACGCAGTCGGCACCGAGCTGTAGCGGGCTCTGCAGCAGCGGCGTGGCGAAAACGTTGTCGACCACCGTGCGGATGCCGGTCTTCTTGCCGATCGTACAGATCGCCGCGATGTCATAGACCTCGAGCGTCGGGTTGGTCGGGCTTTCCAGGAAGAACACCTTGGTGTTCGGTTTCACCGCGGCCTGCCACTGCGCCAGGTCGGCGCCGTCGACCAGCGTCGAGGTGACGCCGAAGCGCGGCAGCAGCGTCTCGATGATGAAGCGGTTGGAGCCGAACAGCGCCTTGGCCGCGACCACGTGGTCGCCGGCCGAAAGCTGGCCGAACAGCACGGCGTTGACCGCCGCCATGCCGGTGGCCGTCGCCTTGGCGGCTTCGGCGCCCTCCAGGAGCGCCATGCGCTCCTCGAACATGGACACGGTCGGATTGGAAAAGCGGGCGTAGATGAAACCCGGCTCGGTGCCCTTGAAGCGGGCCTCGGCCTCTTCGGCCGTGGCGTAGACATGGCCCTGGGTCAGGAACAGGGCCTCCGAGGTCTCGCCAAATTCCGAGCGCAACGTGCCGCCGTGAACCAGGCGGGTCGCGGGGCGGGCGGATGCAGGATCGAACGGCTTTTTCATCACGGCTTCCTTCGGCCTACCTGTGACAGCCCCCGGCCAGGGAGCCGCTAAGGGGACTTGTCCCCTTAAAAAACAAAACCCGGCCCAGCAAAAGCCAGGGCCGGGTTGATCCCGCACGCCCGGCCTTTTAGCGAAGTGTTTAACGTGGTCCGCAAGCCGACCGGCCAAATCTCCACGTGGTCAAGCGTGGTAAGCAGGGCGGATTGACGCGTCAAGTATTTTGTTCGTTTTGACGAACGATTCGTTCGTCGGGGATTTGGTGCATGGATCAGGACACGACGGCGGGCATCCTGCCGGCCCAGACCATCGAGGCGCTGGTGGCGTCCGGAGCGATCAGAATCGCCCGGCCGCTGGACGCTGATCAGGTCCAGCCGGCTTCGCTCGATCTGAGATTGGGCACGCGGGCTTATCGCATCCGGGCGAGCTTCCTGCCCGGCCCCAACACGACGGTGGTCGACCGCCTGCAGTCGCTGGCGCTGCACGAGATCGACCTGACCCGCGGCGCGGTGCTCGAGACCGGCTGTGTCTATCTGGTCGAACTGCTGGAGGCTGTCGCGCTGAAGGACGGCATATCGGCGACCGCCAATCCGAAGAGCTCGACCGGCCGGCTCGACGTCTTCACCCGCGTCATCCTCGACCGGGCCCAGGCCTTCGACACCATCCCCGCGGATTACGAAGGCCCGCTCTATCTCGAGGTGTCGCCGCAGACCTTCTCGGTGCTGGTGCGGACGGGATCGCGACTGTCGCAGATCCGCTTCCGGCGCGGCCACGCCGAACTGACGATCGACGAGATCCACGCGCTGCAGGCGACCGAGCGGCTGGTCGACACGGCGCAGCCGATCGTCGGCCCCGGTGGCATCGCGGTGTCGATCGACCTGATGGGCGAGGCCTGGGGCGGCCTGCTCGGTTATCGCGCCAAGCGCCATTCCAGCGTCATCGACGTCGATAAGAAGGCCGCGGCCGACGTGCTCGACTTCTGGGAACCGATCCAGGCGCGCGGCAAGGGCGAGATGATCCTCGACCCGGACGAGTTCTATATTCTCGCCTCCAAGGAAGCGGTGGTGGTGCCGCCGGCCTATGCCGCCGAAATGGTGCCGTTCGATCCGCTGGTCGGTGAGTTCCGCGCTCATTATGCCGGCTTTTTCGATCCTGGATTCGGTCATGCCGCGGCCGGCGGCCGCGGCGCCCGTGCCGTGCTCGAGGTGCGCTCGCGCGAGGTGCCGTTCATCCTGGAGCACGGCCAGATCGTCGCGCGCCTGGTCTATGAGCGAATGACCGCGACGCCGCGCAGCCTCTATGGCGAACTCGGCTCGAACTATCAGGCCCAGGGCCTGAAGCTGTCCAAGCACTTCCGCTGAGGCCGCGTCGGCGGCGATGCATCGGCGGCCGCCACCCGTGCCAAGGAGGATGCCGTGAAGTTCGTCACACACAACCCGACGGCCGGAATCTACCCGGCGACATCGGACTATGTTCATGCGCTCGAAGTCCAGGCGCCCCATCGCCTGCTGTTCGTCGCGGGCACCATGGGCCTCGACGCCGAGGGCGCCGCGGGCAAAACCCTCGACGAACAGCTCGAGCTGATCTGGTCGAATATCCGGACCATCCTGGCCAGCGCCGACATGGCGGTCGACAATATCGTGCGGCTGACCAGCTATCTGCGTGACCCTGATTATGCCGAGGCCAATGGCGCGGCGCGGGTCAAGGCGCTCGGCGGACGGCGCATTCCGACCACCGCGATCGTCGCGCAGACCCTGGTCAGCGACTGGCTGGTCGAGATCGAAGTGATCGCCGCCGCCTGATCGCCGCAGCCCGACCGCGGCGATCTCCCCTGACGGCAAGGTCGCCTGGCCCCGGGGTCAGGCTCCGGCCAGCTCGCGCTCGACCAGGCGCGCGAAAAAGCTCGCGCCGATCGGCAACAGGTCGTCGTTGAAATCGTAGCGGCCGTTATGCACCGACACGCGCCCGCGCTCCGCGCCGGCCTGGCCGAACAGCAGGAAGGCGCCCGGCGCCTCCTGCAGCATGTAGGAAAAATCCTCGCCGGCGGTCAGCGAAGGGAAATCGCCCCTGATCAATTCCGGACCAACGATGTCCGTGGCCGCAGCGGCCGCGACGGCCGCCTCTTCCGAGGTGTTGATGGTCGGCGGGTAGGAGCGCTTGTAGTCGAGCGTCACGCCGAGGCCGTGGGCCGCGGCCGTGCCCTCCACCACCTGGTGGAACAGGTCGTCCATGCGCTTGCGCGTCGCCGGTTTCAGCGTGCGGATGGTGCCGCGCAGCTCGACGGTCTCGGGAATGACGATATCGGACGTGCCGGCATGGATCTGCGCCACGCTCAGCACCGCCGTATCATGCGGGTCGACCCGCCTGCTGATCAGCGACTGCAGGGCGCCATAGAGCTGCATTGCGCCGGGCAGCGGATCGAGGCCGGCATGGGGCTGCGCGCCATGGCTGCTTTTGCCCCGCAGGATGATGCTGAAATAGTCGACCGCGGCCAGCACGGTCCCCTCGCGCACGGCGACCGTGCCGAGCGGCAGGTCGGGCAGATTGTGGATGCCGTAGACGGCATCGCAGGGGAAGCGCCGGAACAGGCCGTCCTTGACCATTTCGGCGGCGCCGGTGAGCCCTTCTTCGGCCGGCTGGAAAATGAAATTGACCGTGCCGGAAAAATTGCGCGTCTCGGCGAGATATTTCGCCGCGCCGAGCAGCATGGTGGTGTGGCCGTCATGGCCGCAGGCATGCATGACGCCGTCATGGGTGCTGCAGTGCTCGAAATCGTTCTGTTCCGACATCGGCAGGGCATCCATGTCGGCGCGCAAGCCGAGGCTGCGATTGCCGGGCCGGCCGCGCAGCACGCCGACCACGCCGGTGCGGCCGATGCCGCGATGGACCTCCAGGCCCCAGGCTTCCAGCTTTTCGGCGACGATGCCGCTGGTGCGCACCTCCTGGAAGCCGATCTCGGGATGGGCGTGGAAATCACGGCGCCATTCGGTCATCTCGGGCGTCAGCGCGGCAAGGGCATCAATGGTCGGCATGGGACGAGCTCCGGCAAATGTCGCGCGAAGTCTGGTCCGGCCGCCGCCGAAAGCCAATCCCCGGTGCGCGAATGCCACCTGCGCGAATGCCACCTGCGCGAATGCCACCTGCGCGATGCCACCAGGCGTGCCCTATTGCGGACGCGAGGACAGCGCCAGCCGCGCGCCGAAACCAATCAGCAGCATGGCAAAAGCCCATCGCTGCAGCGTTTGCGCCAGAGGATAACGCGACAGCCAGCGCCCGATGGCCGCACCGGCCAAGGCAAGGACGATATCGAAAGCCAGGCCGATACCGACCAGGATGGTTCCCAGCAGCAGGAACTGCCCGGCAACCGCGCCCTGGTCCGGCCGAATGAATTGCGGCAGCAGCACCGAGCAGAACAGCAGCGCCTTGGGATTGGTGATGTTGGTCAAGAGGCCCCGTCGCAAGGCGATCCGATAGGATGGCGCCGCCCGGCCGGCTCCGGGCCGGGCCTCCGGCGGCAGGAGGGACGACGCGCCGAGCATGGCGATGCCGAGCCAGATGAGATAGGCCGCGCCCGCGAGACGAACCACTTCGAAGGTCCAGGGCGAGGTCCTGAGCAGGGCTGCCAGCCCGAGCGCAGCCAGCGCCACGTGTGCGGCGCGCGCCAGCGCCAGTCCGGCGGCAGTCGCCAGCGCCTGCCCGCGGCCACGCAAGGCGCCGGTTTCCAGAAGCAGGACCATGTCGGGCCCGGGCACCAGATAAGCAATGGCGAGCGCCCCGACGAAAATCCCGAGATCGGCCATGACACCTCCGATATCCCGGTTCTCGGGTAAGGCGATGCTAGCCCCGGACGCGGCGGCAGGTCCTTGCGAGTTACGCCTCGAACAGGCACCAATTTGGCGTACTGTGCCAATCTCGACATCGAAGCCAGGTCGATCATGCCAAAATTGAAGCTGGACGCCATAGACCGGCGCATTCTCGCGGCGTTGCAGCGCGACGCCCGGCTGACCAATGTGCAACTCGCCGAAGAGATCGGCCTGTCGCCGTCGCCTTGCCTGCGCCGGGTGCGCCTGCTGGAGGAAGCCGGCGTGATCAGCGGCTATCACGCAACCCTGCATCGCGGCGAGCTCGGCCTCGGACTGACCGTGTTTGTCGGCATCAAGGTCGAGCGCCATCGCGACGAGACGGCCGCCGCCTTCCGCGAGGCGGTCAAGGCGCTGCCCGAGGTCATCTCCTGTCACCTGGTTTCGGGCGAGGCGGATTTCCTGCTGCAGGTGGTCGTCCCCGATCTCGCCGGTTATGAGCAATTCCTGATGGGCGCCCTGCTCAAGCTGCCCGGGGTGAGCGATATCCGCAGCAATTTCGCGATCCAGACGGTCAAGGCGGAGGGACCGCTGCCGCTTGACCATTTGCCGGAGCCTCATCTGCCGGGGCCTCATCTGCCGGGGCCTCATCTGCCGGGGCCTCCTGGGCCCAAGCTCCCCGCCGCGCGGCGCGGCTGAGCCGTTCAGCCCGGTATTCGCCCCACCGGCACGGGCACACGACGCCCGTCGATCTCGGTGATGGCGCAACGCAAACGGAAGACATCCGCCAGCAGCCGGTCGGTCAGCACGGTGGCAGGCGGCCCATCCGCGACGATCCGGCCGGCATCCATCACGACAATGCGGTCGGCAAAGCGCGCGGCAAGGGTCAGGTCGTGCAGGACGGCCACGACAATACCGCCGGCAACCCCAACCGCGCGCAGCAGCTCGAGCACGCCGAGCTGCTGTGCCGGATCGAGCGCCGCCGTCGGTTCGTCGGCCAGGATGACCTGCGTTTCGGTCGCCAGCACCCGCGCCAGCATGACGCGCGCCCGTTCGCCGCCGGACAATGCGGTGACCGGCCGGTCGGCGAAAGCGCCGAGATCGAGCCGGTCGAGCGCCCGCGCGACCGCTTGGGCATCGGCGGCGGTCGGCCGGCCGAACGGATCGCCGTGGGGCAGTCGGCCCAGTGCCACCGCATCGCGCACCGGCAGGGCCCAGGCAACCTCGGCGCGTTGCGGCAGGTAGGCGAGGCGCCGGGCACGCGCCTCGGCCGGCAGGCGGGCGAGGTCGGTGCCGCCGAGCCTGATCACGCCGTCCGACCGCGTGAGGCCGGCAATCGCCTTGAGCAGACTGGTCTTGCCGACGCCGTTCGGGCCGACAATGGCCAGGAAGGTGCCGGCCGGGACCACCAGCGACACGGCCTCGACGACCGCCTTGCGGCCGAGCCGGACACCGACATTTTCGAGCACGAGGCCGCTCATTGGCCGGCCTCCAGGCGCCGCTCGCCGAAGATCCGCCAGAGCAGGAAGGGCACGCCGATCAGCGCGGTGATCACCCCGGTCTTGATCTCGGTGGTGGCGGGAATGAGCCGCGCCAGAATGTCGGCGGCAGTCAGCAGGGCCGCGCCGGCGAGCGCCGCCGGCAACAGAATTCGCCCGGGATCGGCGTTTACGGCGCGCCGGACCAGATGTGGCGCGACCAGGCCAACGAAACCGATGGCGCCGGCGACCGACACCGCCGCCCCGACGCCCAGCGCCAGACCAAAGGTGACGGCGATACGGGCCCGGCCGAGATGGGCACCAAGGCTCGCCGCCACTTCCTCGCCGAATGTCAGCGCCCGATAGACCTTGGCCTGGGAGGCCAGCAGGACCGCGCCGGCGGCCATGAACGGGCCGGCGATCGCAATGTGGACGAAGGAGCGGTCTTCGAGCGAACCGAGCAGCCAGAAGGCGATTTCAAGGGCCGCGAAGGGATTGGGCGCGAGATTGAGCACGAGCGCGGTGCCGGCGCCGAACAGGCTGGCCAGCGCTATTCCCGCCAGCAGCAGAACGGTGAGGCTGGCATGCGGGCCGGCCACCAGCAGCAAGGCTGCGACGGAAACGAAGGCGCCGGTCATGCCGGCGACCGGCAGCCAGAACGACAGGGCCGACGCGCCGCCCAGCGCGAGCATCGCGGCCGAGGCGAAGGCAGCGGCCGAAGGCGCGCCGAACAGGGTCGGCTCGGCCAGGGGATTGCGCACCAGCCCCTGCAATGCCGCGCCGGCAAGACCCAGTGTGGCGCCGATCATCAGCGCCAGCAGGGTGCGCGGCAGACGGATCTCGGTGACGATGATCGCTGCCGTCGTGTCGCCACCGATGAGACCCGAGACCACGTCGACCGGCGACAGCGGCACCGGGCCCGCCAGAAGCGACAGGCCGGCGAGCACCAGGCAGATCGGGACGAGAATGGCTGTCACGCGCGGTTCCGGGGGCGGCCTGGGGTGCGTCCTCGATAGGGCTGGCCCCTAGACGCGCCGGAATGTCAGATAGCACGGGTTCCGGCCCTCGCGCAGGGCCTTGGCCTCATAGCGGGTGGATTCCCAGCCGACCCATGGCGTCGTCCAGTCGCGGGCCTTTTCGGCGGCGAAGGCGAAGGACGGCGAGCGCATCAGGCGCGCGAGCGTCCATTCGGCATAATGGTCGATATCGGTGGCGAAGCGGAATTCCCCGCCTGGCTTCAACAGGCGCGCGATCGCCGCGACCGTCGTGTCGGAGACGAAGCGGCGCTTGTGATGGCGGCTCTTCGGCCAGGGATCGGGATAGAGCAGATAGACCAGTTCGAGGGAGGCTTCCGGCAGCCAGGCCAGCACCTCGGCGCCGTCACCGGTGTAGAGGCGGACATTGCCGATCGCCTTGCGCTCGATCTCGGCCAACATCTTGGCCATGCCGTTGACGAAGGGCTCGACGCCGATGAAGCCGAGACGTGGAAAAGCCAGCGCCTCGCGGACCAGATGTTCGCCGCCGCCGAAACCGATCTCCAGCACGACGCCCTCGACCGGCGCGGCGAACAGGACCTCGGGCGTGGCGGGAGCGGCGAGATCGACCGCCAGACGTGGCAGCAGCGTGTCGATCAGGTCGGTCTGATGGGCGCGCAAGCCCTTGCCTTTGCGCCGCCCGAAGAACGAGCCCTGCCCCGCCAGTCGTTTCTCGTCGCTTGTCATCGGTGGTCCGGGCGTTCCTGGCCCGGATTTCTCACACCGGCCATCGCGGCGCGACCGCAACGGCGGCCGTAGCACGTGTGAGAAATCCGGGCTGGATATGACGAAGGGGGCCTGGAGGCCCCCTTCGCTCAAAACGGATGAGGCGTCGCCCGATCAGGCGAGCGCTTCCTTCAGCTTGGCCACCAGGTCGGTCTTCTCCCAGGAGAAGGAACCGTCGCGGCCGGGCTTGCGGCCGAAATGGCCATAGGCCGAGGTCTTGGCATAGATCGCCTTGTTGAGGCCGAGATGCTCGCGGATGCCGCGCGGCGACAGGTCGAGAACCTCGCCCAGCACCTTCTCGAGCCGCGCCTCGTCAACGCCGTTCCGGCCGGTGCCGTGCAGGTCGACATAGATCGACAGCGGCTTGGCCACGCCGATGGCGTAGGACAGCTGAATGGTGCAGCGGTCGGCAATCTTGGCGGCGACGACGTTCTTGGCGAGATAGCGCGCGGCATAGGCGGCCGAGCGGTCGACCTTGGTCGGATCCTTGCCGGAGAAGGCACCGCCGCCATGGGGCGCGGCGCCACCATAGGTGTCGACGATGATCTTGCGGCCGGTCAGGCCGGCGTCGCCATCCGGGCCGCCGATGACAAACTTGCCGGTCGGATTGACGTGCCAGACGGTGTCCTTGGTGATCCAGCCTTCCGGCAGGGTCGCCCGGATATAGGGCTCGACGATCTTGCGCACGTCGGCCGAGGTCAGCGTCTCGTCGAGATGCTGGGTCGACAGGACGATCTGCGTGACGCCGACCGGCTTGCCGTCCTCATATTGCACGGTGACCTGGCTCTTGGCGTCCGGGCCGAGCTTGGCGGCCGGTCCCTCACCCTTCTTGCGGGCAATGGTCAGGTCTTCGAGGATCTTGTGGGCGTAGTAGATCGGCGCCGGCAGCAGTTCCGGCGTCTCGCGGCTGGCGTAACCGAACATGATGCCCTGGTCGCCGGCACCGACGTCCTTGTTGCCGGTCTCATCGACGCCTTGGGCGATGTCGGCGGACTGGGGATGCAGCAGGACGTCGATCTTGGCCTTCTTCCAGTGGAAGCCCTCCTGCTCGTAGCCGATGCTCTTGATCGCCTTGCGCGCGGCCGATTTGACCTTCGACTTGATTTGCTTCTCGGTCAGGTTGGTGCGCACTTCGCCGGCGATGACGACCCGGTTGGTGGTGGCGAGCGTCTCGGCGGCCACACGGACCTGGGACGCCGGCAGACCAGCCTTGGCGGCTTCCTTGAAGAACAGATCGACGATCTCGTCGGAGATGCGATCGCAAACCTTGTCCGGATGACCTTCGGACACGGACTCCGACGTGAAGAGATAGGAACTGCGGGACACTAAACGTCCTCCAGAGGCAATGTCCCGCGCAAGCGGGACGAGGCGCCGTCGCATCGGTGGCGCCGTGAACCGGGATCCTTCGATCGCACCGCCGATGAAGCGCGACCGCTCGGGCAATGCACATGGCATCACGTCCCGAGCGGGCGAGGTTCTGGCAATAGCTTGTCCGACGGTCAAGCCCGAAAACGTCAAAAAGGCCGTTTCGTTCGCAAAAAAGAACGGAAGATGCGTTCCGAGCCTTCCGGCGAAGGCTGCCGCCTCGGGTTTTGAGCCGTCATTCAGCCCGTCATTGCGCGACCTGGTCCTCGCCGGCGATCGCATTGATCAGGTCGACGACCTTGCGGCGAACCTTGGCATCCTTGATTCGGATGAAGGCGCGGTTGAGGGCAAGGCCTTCGCTGGTCGACAGGAAATCGGCGACATAGGAGGCACCGCCGGTGACTTCCTGGAAGCCGCCGTCCGGGCCAGGCTCGCCGGAAGGCGCACCCTCGAAGAAGAACGACACCGGAACCGACAGGATCGCCGAGATCTGCTGCAGGCGACTGGCTCCGATTCGATTGGTCCCCTTCTCGTATTTCTGAACCTGCTGGAATGTCAGGCTGAGCCGCTCGCCGAGCTTCTCCTGACTCATCCCAAGCATCATGCGACGCATGCGAACGCGGCTGCCGACATGCTTGTCGATCGGGTTCGGTGCCTTCTTGATCATACGATGTACTCCGTACCCCCATCACCCATGCTGGACACGCCGCCGATCCCCGGCGTGGATTTTATGCACGCGGACCTGATGCGAGAGGGATGATGATACCACTTGCCCCAGTGGTGACCAATCACAACCTCCACTATCCACAATCGCGTTATGGCCAATTATCCGTGGCCGTACAAGGCGCCCAGAAACATCTCGTACAGACACCAATCGATCAAATTCTCCCGGTTCTGCCCCGCCGCCGCAGCACAACCAGCAATAACCCGATCCAGGCGACCCAGAGCGGCACGTGGCCGGCACGCGCAAACACCGTCCGCGGCAAGGCGGCCGGCAATTCGGCGTCAAGGGCATCGCGGGTCCCGAGCGGCAGCGACCTCGTGATCCGGCCGAGCGGATCGATCACCGCCGATATGCCGTTATTGGCGGCCCGCACCACCGGCAAGCCTTCCTCGATGGCGCGAACCACCGTCTGGTGCAGGTGCTGGTAGGGCCCGGGGGTGAAGCCGAACCAGGCGTCATTGGTGACATTGAGCAGCCAGCCGGGCCGACGGTCGGGCGCCGTCACCTCGCCGGGAAAGATGATCTCGTAACAGATGAGAATGCCGACCGGCGGGGCACCGGGCAGATTGATCGTGTGGCGACGGTCGCCTGCCGAAAAGCCGCCCTGCACGCGCGTGATCGCCTCCAGCCCCATGGCCTCCAGCCGGTCGTGGAACGGCAGGTATTCGCCGAACGGGACCAGATGGACCTTGTCATAGGTATTGGTGATCGCACCTTGATGGTCGATGACATAAGCCGAGTTGAACACACGGGGCAGGCGCCGGCCGGGCAGCGGGGTGTCGGCGCGGGCGGCGCCGGTGATCAGCGTCGTGCCCTCGGGGATCAGATTGGCGATGCGGGTCAGCGCCTCGGGATCGTACATCAGGAAAAACGGAAAGGCCGATTCCGGCCAGATCAGATGCGTGACATCCTTGATGCCCATGCGCTCCGGCGAGGATGCCTTGTCCGAAAGCTCGGCATAACGCGTGAGAATCCAGTCGCGCGCCTCGGCGCGGAAACGGTCATCCTGGGGGATGCCCGGCTGGACGATGCGCAGCTTGACGCCGTCCACCATGGTGACCGGGGTCGTCGAGACGCGCCAGCCGCCATAAAGCGCCAGGCACATCAGCGCCAGCACCGCACCGGCCGGCACGGCGACCCGCCGCGAGCCCTCGTCCGGATCGTCGCCGAGCATGCACGGGCTGGCAAAGACCAGGACCGCAACCAGGGTCAGGCCGTGGATCCCGACGAGTGCGGCCGCCTGGGCAAGCCAGAGATACTGGGTCAGCGCCGAGCCATAGGGGTTCCATGGAAAGCCCGTCAGCACCGTGCCGCGCAGATATTCGGCGGCGCCGAGACCAAGACCGAGCGCCAGGATGCGCCCGGCGCCCGGCCGCCAGATCAGCCGCGCGAAGGCGGTGCCAAGCGCCGTGAACAGTGCGAGCCCGGCCGGCAGCGCCATGACGGCCGCCGGCATGAGCCAGGCAAAACGATCGGCCTCGACCAGAAAGGCCGAGCCGATCCACCACAGGCCGGCAAGATGATAACCGAAGCCGAACCACCAGCCGGTGCGGCCGGCGGCCAACAGGGTGCGCCAGCGGCCGCCCGCCGCCGAGGCGCCGTCGAGCAGCCAGACGAGCACCGGAAAGCTGATCGCCAGGACCGGAAAGATCCCGAACGGCGGCATGGCCAGCGCGCCGAGCGCACCGGCGCCGAAGGCCAGCGCCGCGCGCTGCCAGCCCCAGGCCAGAATGATCGCGCGGGCGGCGTGCTGGATCATCCGGGCGAGCGGCCTGGCGACGACGGTCGCGATTCGGCAAGGCTTGACGACATGCCACCCGTGTCGACCAGTGCGGCGCGGCGGTCAAGCACCGCGCCCAAGCTAGGTCGTGCACTCTTAATGGATGGCGTCACGATGGGGCCAAAATGGTCGAGGGCCGAGAAACACTGGTAATTTGGAGAAGTGCGCAGCCCGATGTCGTCCATCGGGCAAGCGCTTCGACGCGGCCATCGACCATTTTCGCCCCACCGCGAAGCGGCGCGGTCCTTTTGGCCGGCTGGTGCGTCGACTTACCCCGGCAAACCAATTGGTTTGCCTTGAGCAAGCCGAGAGGCTTGCGCCGGCAAGCCTCCTGCCATCCGGCCAAAAATCCTCGCGTCGTGACGCCATCCATGATGAGTGCACGACCTAGTGCCCCTCACGGAGCACCTCCGGATCAGGTGGCTCTCTCGCCGCCCCGCGGCTCGGCGGCCGGCGTCGGCGTCGGCTCACTGGCCGGCAGTTGGGCGGTCGGCGACGGGGAGGCCGGCAATTGGGTCGCCTGGGCCGGCAGCCGGTCGAGCGCCGGCACCGGAAGCTCCGCGAGCGCCGCCGGAGCCTCGACCAGCGGTGCCACTTCTTCCTCTTCGTCCTTGCGCCGGGTCAACCGTGCCGGCTTGGCGATCAGGCCGCGGCCGCGGGTGATCTTGACGCGCTTGACCCTGCGCGGGTCGGCATCGACCACCTCGAACTCGAAGTCGCCGCGTCCGGCCACCACTTCACCACGAACCGGCACATGGCCAGCAAGCACGGTCAGGTAGCCGCCGAGCGTATCGACCTCGTCGCTGACCTCCTCGCCGGGATCGAAATCCGGGCCGAGGCTGTCGCGAACCTCCTCGAGGGTTGCCCGCGCATCGGCGATATAGGCGCCGTCGGCGATGACCGCGATGGTCTTGCCGTCGTCGACGTCATGTTCGTCCTCGATGTCGCCGACAATGCTCTCGACAATATCCTCCATGGCGATCAGCCCGTCGGTGCCGCCATATTCGTCGACCACCAGGGCCAGCTGGATGCGGGTCGCCTGCATGCGGGCAAGCAGATCGATCGCCGGCATCGAGGGCGGCACGAACAGGATCGGCCTGATCAGCCGGCTCGACGACAGCGCCACGGCAAGGTCGACGGCGCCGAGATCGAGGGCCCCGGATTTGGCTTCCGCCTTGGCTTCGCCGCGGGTTCCGGAGCGGCGCTTGCGCGAGGCCTTCTTCGCCTCGTTGAACAGGTGGGTCACCAGGTCCTTGATGTGAACCATGCCGACCGGGTCGTCCAGCGTGTCGTCGAACACCACCAGGCGGGTATGGCCGGCGTCCTCGAAAGCCTGCATCAGGGCGCCGAGCGACATGTCCTTCTGGACCGCGACGATATCGGCGCGCGGCTGGGCCAGATCGCCAACCCCGCTCTCGCGCAGTTCCAGGATGTTCTTGAGCATCGAGCGCTCTTCCGGCGTGAAGCCGGCGGAGGCGGGCGCATTTTCCTCGAGCACTTCTTCGAGGTTGCGGCGGATCGAGGCGTTCTGCCTGAGGCCGAGCCGATGGCGCAGGCGGTCGATCCAGCGCTCATGGCGTTCCGCGGACTTGTCGGTCTCGGCGGGCGCGGTATTTGGCAGTGTTGGGCTTGCGGCTTCCGCCGCGGTGGTTCGGTATCGACTGTCGCTAGGGTCAGGCATGGGGTCCATCGGGCATGATGCGCCCGGTCGCGTGGGGGTCCTTGATGCCAAGGCTGGCAAGGACTTCGGTCTCGATGCGTTCCATCGTCACGGCTTCGGCTTCAGTCTCGTGATCATAACCCAAAAGATGCAACAGCCCATGGATCGTCAAGTGGGTCAGGTGGTCGCTGACCGCAATATCCTCGTCGGCGGCTTCCTTGACCAGCGTTTCATAAGCAATGATCACGTCGCCGAGCATCGGGCCGTGGGTCGCCGGGAAGGACAGCACATTGGTCGGCTTGTCCTTGGCGCGATAGTCCCGATTGAGCCTTTTCACCTCGGCGTCATCGGCCAGCGCCACCGACAATTCGGCATCCGGGGGCGGCTTGACCTCCGGATGCGCGACGGCAGCGGCCACCGCCCGATGTACCGTCTCTTCGGCATCGGCCAGGCCCTTCCACAGGTCGGAAAGCAGCGCGATGTCGGTCTGGACCGGGGCTTCCTGAAGCGGGTCGTAGCTCATTCCTGGCGCATGCGCTGCGGCATATGAGGCGCCTTGTGCTCGCCGGCACGGGTTGCCGCTTCATAAGCCTTGACGATCCGGCCGACCAGTTCGTGACGGACCACGTCGTCCTCGGTGAAATAGGCCTGGGCAATGCCCGGAACGCCATCGAGCAGGTCGAGCGCCTCGGTCAGGCCGGATTTCATGCCGGGCGGCAAGTCCACTTGCGTCGGGTCGCCGGTGATGATCATGCGCGAATTCTCGCCAAGCCGGGTCAGAAACATCTTCATCTGCATCGAGGTGGTGTTTTGAGCCTCGTCCAGGATCACCACGGCATTGGTCAGGGTGCGGCCGCGCATGAAGGCGAGCGGCGCGATCTCGATCATGGTCGACTGAATGCCGCGTTCGACCCGCGGCGCGTCCATCAGATCGTAGAGCGCATCATAGATCGGCCGGAGATAGGGGTCGACCTTCTCCTTCATATCGCCAGGCAGGAAGCCGAGCCGCTCGCCGGCTTCGACCGCCGGCCGGGTCAGGATCAGCCGATCGACCAGCCCCTTGTCGAGCAGGGCAACCGCCTGGGCGACCGCCAGCCAGGTCTTGCCGGTACCGGCCGGGCCGATGCCGAAGACCATTTCATTGCGCTTCAAGGCCCGGATATAGGCATCCTGCGCCGGCGTGCGGGCGCGCACCGTGCGCTTGCGCGTGACGATTTCCTCGTGACCGATCCTCGGTTCGCCATCCGCCTCGAACAGCGAGCCCTGGGAGGTGGTCATGCGGATCGCGCCGTCGACGTCACCGAGCGTGATGTCGTGACCGGCCTTGAGCCGTCCATAAAGGTTCTCGAGCACGCTTTTCGCCTGCTCGCCCAGTTCGGGCGGGCCTGCCAGGGTGACGTGATTGCCGCGCGCGGTGGCCTGGATCCTCAGGCGCTTCTCGAGGAAGGCGAGATTCTGATCGTATTGGCCGAACAGGCGGCTGGCGAGACGGTTGTCGTCGAAAGCCAGCGTGATTTCAGCTTCATCTTGGGAGTCGTGCGTCGAAAGCCAGGGAATGTTTTGGCCGCTATCCGGCCCGAAGCCACCCGCACCAGGATTTTTCAAACCATCGATCCTTCCTTTGAAAGGTTCACTCCGCCGCCTGCACTGCCTTCATATGGAGAGCATTTTCGAGAACGCCATTAAGCGAGTTTGTCTGCGTGCCGATGATTCGGACAGCTGCGATTGTCCCGGCAAGTGACGACGGTGCGATGACCTGCACCGGCGACAGGTAAGGCGAGCGTCCGACCATCTGGCCGGGATTGCGGCCGGGCTTCTCGAAGAGAACGTCGATGACCTGGCCAACCAGGCTGTCCTGGAAGGCCCGCTGCTGCGCGGTGACCAGGGCCTGCAGGGCATGAAGCCGCTCGGTCATCAGCGCATCAGGCAGCTGGCCCTCGATGGTCGCGGCCGGCGTGCCCGGCCTTGGCGAATATTTGAACGAATAGGCCGCGGCGAAACCGACCCGGCGGATCAAATCCATGGTGTCGGCAAAATCGGCATCGGTCTCGCCGGGAAAACCGACGATGAAATCGGACGACAGCGCCACGTCGGAGCGGGCGGCGCGCACCTTGTCGATGATGCGGAAATAGTCGTCGCGGGTATGCTTGCGGTTCATCGCGGCGAGCATGCGGTCCGAACCGGACTGCACCGGCAGATGCAGATAAGGCATCAGTTCGGGCAGATCGCGATGCGCCGCGATCAGGTCGTCGGTCATCTCGCTGGGATGGCTGGTGGTATAGCGCAGCCGCGCGATGCCAGGCACCTCGACCAGCCGGCGCAACAGCCGCGGCAAGGTCCATTCCGAGCCGTCGGGGCTCTCGCCGTGATAGGCGTTGACGTTCTGGCCGAGCAGCGAGACCTCACGCACGCCGGCCAGCGCCAGCTTCTCGACCTCGGCGATCACCTGCGCCACGGGCCTAGATGTTTGATCCCGGGCTTTGATGGTGCAATCTCGATGCAGGAATCGAGGGACGCGCTATGGGCCAGGTTCTCCACGGGAGCGCCACGACGACTGAGGCGGTCCGTCGAGCGATACAACATAGTCAAGAGAGCCTGAGGGCTCTGTCTAAGCGCTACGGGATTAACCAGAAGACGGTCGCGAAGTGGAAGAAGCGGACCTCGGTGACCGATGTGCCGACCGGGCCGAAGAACCCGACTTCGACAGTGCTGACGATTGAGGAAGAGGCCGTGATCGTCGCCTTCCGGAAGCATACTTTGCTGCCGCTCGACGACTGCCTCTATGCGCTACAGCCGACGATCCCGACGCTGACGCGGTCATCCCTGCACCGCTGCCTGCAGCGTCACGGGATCAGCCGCCTGCCCGAGGTCGAAGGCGAGAAGCCGGCGAAGACGAAGTTCAAATCCTATCCGATCGGCTTCTTCCACATCGATATCGCCGAGGTGCAGACCGCTGAGGGCAAGCTGTACCTCTATGTCGCCATCGATCGCACGAGCAAATTCGCCGTCGTACAGATCGTCAGGAAGACGGGGCGGACCTCCGCGTCAGCCTTCCTCTCGGCCTTGATCGAGGCCGTCCCCTACAAGATCCATACCGTTCTCACCGACAACGGCATCCAGTTCACCTTCCCGCCACGGTATGCCGATGGTCCGACGGCGCGCTACGTGACGCACATGTTCGGCATGCGCTGCCAGGAGAACGGCATCGAGCACCGCCTCACCAAGGTGAAGCACCCTTGGACGAACGGCCAGGTCGAGCGCATGAACCGCACCATCAAAGAAGCCACCGTCAAGCGTTACCACTACGACAGCCACCGGCAGTTCGAAGCGCATCTCGCCGACTTCGTCAGCGCCTACAATTTCGGGCGGAGGCTGAAGACCCTCAAGGGCCTCACACCCTACGAATTCATCTGCAAACTCTGGACAACAGAGCCTCAACGATTCAGGCTCGATCCACTCCATCAAATGCCGGGACTAAACACCTAGAGACCTCGGCGCCGCGCGTATAGGGCACCACGCAGAAGGTGCAGAACTTGTCGCAGCCTTCCTGAACGGTGACGAAGGCCGAAATGCCGCGAGCCCGGGTCTTCGCATGGGCCGCGTCGGGCAGATGGCGGAACTTGTCCTCGACCGGGAATTCGGTATCGACCACGCCGGGTTTGACGGCGGCACGCGCCACCAGGTCCGGCAAGCGGTGATAGCTCTGCGGCCCGACCACCAGGTCGACGGTGCGGGCGCGGCGAACGATCTCCTCGCCTTCGGCCTGGGCGACGCAGCCGGCAACGCCGATCAGCACCTGGCGGCCCTGGACCTTGGCCTCCTCCTTGAGTGCGCGCATGCGGCCGAGTTCGGAATAGACCTTTTCGGCGGCCTTTTCGCGGATATGGCAGGTGTTGAGCAGGATGAGGTCGGCCTCCTCCGGGCTCGCCACCTCGCGATAGCCCTCGGCACCCATGACATCGGCCATGCGTTGGCTGTCATAGACATTCATCTGGCAGCCGTAAGATTTGACGAAGACGGTCTTCGGGCCAGCCGGCCGAATGGCGTCCTCGGTCATCTCACGAACAGGGCTTGGCGTCGTCTCGCTCATCACATGCTCTTCGATCAAGAGCGGCGATATAGCGGATTTCCGGCTCGACCGGGAGTGCTTCCTTGCGCTCCCGGTCGCGGGCCTGCCGGCGCCCGCGGCCGAGGAGGCCGCGGTCGTTCAATCGACGTCCGCCATTCAATAGATCTGGGCGGTCGGCCGGACCACGATCTCGTTGACGTCGACATCGCCGGGCTCGGCAATGGCATAAGCCACCGCGCGCGCGATGGCGTCGGCGGGCAAGAGGTCGCGGCGGTAGTCCTCGATCGCCGCCCGCCGCAGTTCCGGATCCGAGATCGTGTTGGCGAGCTCGGACCGGGTTGCCCCTGGCGCCACCAGCGTGACGCGCACCGCCGGCCCGACCTCCTGGCGCAGCCCCTCGGAGATAGCCCTGACCGCATATTTGGTGCCGGAATAGATCGCCGCGGTCGACACGATGCGCCGATCGGCAATCGAGCTGATGTTGACGAAATGGCCGGAACCCTGGGCGGTGAAGACCGGCAGGGCGGCCGCGATGCCATGCAGCACGCCCTTCAGATTGACGTCGATCATCCGATCCCATTCGTCGACCTTGAGATCGCCGATCAGCGACAGCGGCATCAGGCCGGCATTGTTGACCAGCACATCAAGGCGGCCGAAACGCTCGAGCGCGAAGCCGATGAAGGCTTTCATGTTGGCACGAGACGTCACGTCGAGTGCGGTGAACGCCGCGCCACCGTCGGCGGCGGCGATTTCGGCGCCAAGCCTTTCCAGGCGATCGGTGCGACGGGCACCCAGCACCACGCGGGCACCCTGGGCGGCGAGCCGCCGGGCAATGGCCTCGCCGATGCCGCTGGAGGCGCCGGTCACGGCCACGACTTTTCCGTTCATGTCCTGCATGAGATCAGTCCAGGCTTTTTGAGGGGGAACGAGGTCCGGTCGAGGCCGCGCTTCGGCCTACCACGTCATTCGCGGCGGAATTCGTCGCCGCCGACGCTCAGCACGCCATTGCTGATGATGCCTGACGCGGTAAAGCCGGAATCGTCGACGAAATGGAGCTGCGGCCCCCTCACCTCATAGCGGCCGCGATAGGCGCTGCGGCGCTGGCCGCGCGCCTCGTCGTAGCGGCCGTCGGCCAAGAGCTCGAGGCGGATGAAGCCATTGGCAGTCACCCACATGCCAACGACCGTCTGGCCGGTGGGCGCCGCGCTGCGTGTGGCCGCAGGAGCCGGGACAGTCTCAGCGATCGCCAGTTCAGGACCGGCCGACATCAAGCTGGCGACGCTCGCCGCGAACATGGAGTTGAATCGGGTGGATGTGCTGGTCATCGGGAACCTCCTTGGCGCGGCGGGATGCCGCCGACGCCCGGACGCTAGGCGTTGACGAAGAAGGACACGAGCGCATAGATGTCAGGTAAAGAATGAGCCTGGATCATCCATGAGCTTTGATGGACGGCTGCTCAGCGGCATTGGCGTCCTGGCGGCGGTGGTCGAAGCCGGCAGCTTCGTGCGCGCCGCCGACACGCTCGGCCTCACCCAGTCAGGCGTCAGCCGGGCCATCGCCCGGCTCGAGCAGCGCATCGGCATCCGCCTGCTGCACCGCACCGCCCGCGCGGTCTCGCTGACCGACGAAGGCCGCCGCTTCTATGACGAGGTTGCGCCACTGCTGCAGGGCATCGAGAGCGCCGCGACGATCGCGGCAGGTGCCGGGGCGGAGGTGCGCGGCCGGCTGCGCGTCAATGTCGACCCGCCGTTCGGGCACTACCTGCTGACACCTCGGCTGCCGGAATTCCTCACCCGCTATCCCGAACTCTCGGTCGACCTGTTCGTGCGCGATCATCTTGGCGACTTCGTCGGCGAAGGCTTCGATATCGCGATCCGTTTCGGCGAGCCGGAGCCGTCGGGCCTCACCTGCCGCCTGTTGATGCGAGCCAAGGTCCTGACCTGTGCCGCACCTGACTACGTCGCACGCAATGGCAAGCCGGAGCACCCGCGCGAGCTCGTCGACCATGACTGCCTGCTGATCCGCGATCCGACCACCGGCCGGCCGTTCGGCTGGGAATTGCGCCGGGGCGAGGATATCGTTCCGGTGGCGGTGCGCGGACGCCTGATGGTCAATGACAGCGAGAGCCTGATCGCCTCCTGCCTCGGCGGCCAGGGCATCGCCCAGCCGCTCGACTTCATGGTGCGGGACAAGCTGGCCGACGGGCGTCTGGTGCAGCTGCTGCCCGACTGGTCCGACGAGACCTTTCCAGCCTACCTGTTCCACCGCGCGCAGGGGCTGCCGACCGCCAAATTGCGCGCTTTCATCGATTTCGTGACGCGGATCGTCTGAGCCGATCCGGCAGCGCGGCAGGCCGCCCTCACCTCAGCCGCGGGTTCAGGGCGTCCCTCAGCCAGTCGCCGAGCAGATTGACCGACAGCACCAGCGCGGCGAGCGCAATGCCGGGGAAGATCACCACCCACCATTCGCCGGAGAACAGGAATTCATTGCCGATTTGGATCAGCGTGCCGAGCGACGGCGTGGTCGGCGGCAGGCCAACGCCGAGAAACGACAGCGTCGCCTCGGTGATGACCGCCAGCGCCAGGTTGATGGTGGCAATGACCAGGACCGGCCCGGTGACATTGGGCAGCACGTGGCGGAACAGGATGGTCGGTTTCGACAGGCCGATCAGCCGGGCCGCCTGGACATATTCCTTGTTGCGCTCGACCAGCGTCGAGCCGCGCACGGTGCGGGCATATTGCACCCAGAACGACAGGCCGATGGAGATCACCAGAACCCAGAAGATCAGCACGTCGGAGCGCCGGCCGCCGACCAGGGCGTGCATGGTGCCGTCGATGAGGAGCGCGGTGAGGATCGCCGGGAAGGTCAGCTGCACGTCGGCGATGCGCATGATGACGCTGTCGGCGGTGCCGCCGAAATAGCCGGCGATCAACCCCAGAACGATGCCGATGGTGGCCGCCAGCAGCACGCCGAGAAAACCGATGACGATCGACACCCGCATGCCGAACAGCACGGAGGAGAAGACGCAGCGGCCCTGCTGATCGGTGCCCAGCGGAAACCGCCATTCGCCGTCGGCCGCCCAGAATGGCGGCTTGGAGCCGTCGAGCAGGCTGAGCGTTTCCGGGTTGAACGGGTCGTTGGGGGCGATCCAGGGCGCCAGCAGCGCGGTGACGATCAGCAGCAACGCGATAAAGGCTGCCAGCATGGTCACCCAGGAGCGGGTGAACGAGTGGAAAATGTCGGAATCGAAAAAGCGCGCGGCGAGCGACCGCTTGGCCGGAACGCGCGGCTGACCGTTCAGCGACTTGGCGTCTTCAGGAATGACGGACATGGGCCAGCCTCACGACGCCCGCCCGGCGATCCGGATACGCGGATCGACGGCGACATAAAGGAGATCGACGATCAGGTTGATCAGCACGAACAGGGTCGCGACCAGCAGGAGATAGGCCGACATGATGGGGATATCGACGTTCTGCACGGCCTGCAGGAACATCAGCCCCATGCCCGGCCATTGGAACACCGTCTCGGTGATGATGGCGAAGGCGATGATCGAACCGATCTGCAGGCCGGTAATGGTGATGACCGGGATCAGCGTGTTCTTCAGCGCGTGGCCGAAATTCACCGCCCGGTTGGTCAGGCCGCGGGCGCGGGCGAACTTGATATAGTCGGTGCGCAGCACTTCCATCATCTCGGAGCGCACCAGGCGCATGATCAGCGTCATCTGGAACAGGCCGAGCGTGATCGCCGGCAGCACCAGCGAGCTCCAGCCCTGGACGGTCAGGAAGCCGGTGGTCCACCAGCCGAGATCGACGACCCCCTGGCGGCCGAAGGATTTCAGCACGCCAAGCGTCACCGGGAAGATGAAGATGAGCAGGATGCCGATCAGGAAGGTCGGCAAGGAAATGCCGATCAGCGACACGGTCTGAAACAGTTTCGACAGCCAGGAATGCGGCCTCAAGCCCGAATAGACACCCATGGGAATGCCGGCGAACAGGGCGAACAGGGCCGAGACCAGCGCCAATTCCATGGTCGCGGGGAACCGCTCGCCGATCAGCTTGGAGACCTTCTGCTTGTTCTGGTAGCTGGTGCCGAAGTCGAATTTTGCGGCGTTCCAGACGAAGCGGACGAATTGCACCGGTATCGGATCGTCGAGCCCGAGCTGGCGGCGAATCTCGGCGCGCTGCTCGACCGTCGTATCCTGGCCGACCATCTGGTTGACGGGATCGCCGACGAAACGGAACAGCGAGAAGGCGATCAGCGAAACGGTCAGCAGGACGACGACGGCCTGTGCGAGCCGGCGCAGGATGAAGGCGAGCATAACATCCCTCTAAGTCATGGGGAGCGGCTGATGCCGCTCCCCTTGAAGGTCCAGACTGGCCGGGCGAGGGAACGTCCGGCCGGACGGGATCAGCGCTTGGTCACCCAGTGGAACAGGAACTGGTTGTCGGCGCGCTGCGCGAGCTCGACATTCTTGGCGACACCCCAGGCCAGCGTCTGCTGGTGCAGCGGGATGTGGCTGACCTCGTCGGTGATGATCCGATAGGCCTCGGCGATCAGCGCGGTGCGCTTGGCGATGTCCGCCTCGACCAGGATCTGGTCGGTGAGGGCATCGACGCGCGGGTTGCAATAGCCGCCGAGATTGGTGGCGCCTGCGCCGCCCGAACCGGTGTCGTCGCGGCAGCGGACCAGGTTCTGCAGCACGTTCCAGGAATCGAACGAGCCGGGGGTCCAGCCGAGCAGGTAGAACGAGGTGTTGTAACCACCCGACGCCAGGACCTTGGCGAAGAACTGCGCGCGCGGCACGGCCTGAAGATTGATCTTCACGCCGATGCGGGCGAGCATCGCCACCACGGCCTGACAGATCGCGCCGTCATTGACATAGCGATCGTTCGGGCAATCGAGGGTCACCTCGAAGCGGGTATTGTCGGCGCCGCGCGGATAGCCGGCTTCGTCGAGCAACCGGTTGGCGCCGGCCAGATCGACGGCTGGACGCTGGAACTCGCCGGCGCGTTCGAACAGCAGCGGCGAGATCAAGAGCGGCGTCGGCGCCGCGGCGCCACGCATCACCTGGCGGCGGATCGCCTCGATATCGATGGCCTGGTAGAAGGCGCGGCGCACGCGCACATCCTTGAAGGGGTTCTTGCCCTTCACCGACGAGCCGGTGAGCTCGTCACGCCGCTGATCGAGCTGCATGAAGATGGTGCGCAGTTCCGGGGCTTCCATGACCCGGGCATTGGGGCTCGCGTTGATGCGCGGAATGTCCTGCAGCGGCACGGGATCGATGACGTCGACCTCGCCGGAGAGCAGCGCCGCCACACGGGTCGGCGCCGAGGTGATCGGCGTGAAGATCACCTCCTGCAGGTTATGCTCGACCTTGCCCCACCAGGCCGGGTTCTTCACGAACAGCGTGCGTACGCCGATCTGGTGCTGGGTGATCCTGAACGGGCCGGTGCCATTGGCGTTCAGCACGGCATAGCCGGGCGTGGTCGCGGCCGGCGCGCTCGGAGCCACGGCGTTGTTCGCCTCGGCCCACTTCTTCGACATGATGTACCAGGTGTCCCACTCGTAGTGCAGGATCGGGTTCGGCGACTTCAGCTTGAAATCGACGGTATAGGGGTCGACCGCCACCACCTGGATGCCGGCATCGATGCGCGAGCGCAGGTCCGACGTGTCGGCCCGGACGCGGTTGGCCGAGAACACCACGTCTTCCGAGGTGAGATCCTCGCCGTTGTGGAACTTCACGCCGCGGCGCAAATGGAAGCGCCAGGTCAGGCCGTTGTCGAGAATTTCCCAACGCTCGGCCAGACCCGGAATGATCTTCAGGTCGCGGTCGCGCTTGGTGAGGCCCTCATAGACATTGCCCTGCAGGGCAAGCGTGGTGGTCTCGTTGATGCCGTAGGGATCGAGCGTGTTCAGGTTGCCTTGGAACGCATAGCGCAGCGTCTGGGCGTTCGCACTGGCGGCCCCCAACGCAAGGGCCAAAGCGCCGGCGAAAAGCGCAAGCTTCAGTTTCATCATGTCTCCCCTCTGTCGAGGTATCCCGCGGCCACGCTTTGTTGAATTGAGAGATTTCCCTGGCCGGCCGGGCGCTACCTTAGACAGGACATCGCCAGTCGGGGAAGAGGGCTTGTGCGCAAAGCCTAGCCTTGCTCACACATCGGGCAAAATCGGGAAATTCTGCTCAAAACAGGCTCGAATTGAGTCATTTCATACGGTTTTTCGGCGCGCGCGCGCCGATCGTTCAGCGGCTCTCGCCGGTGGTAGAAGAAAATTCTCGCCCCGCCGCCCAATCGTCGGCCCATTTGTGCAGGGGCAGGACCAGGGTCAGCAAGGCGGCGCCGTCGGCACTGAGCCGGTAACCGTCGTCGCCGTGATCGACGATGCCGGCCGCACGCAGCTCCTTCAGGCGTCCGTTCAGGACGCTCGGATTGGTCTCGGCCGCGGCCTGCAGCGCCCGAAAGGTCATCGGCCGTTCGGCCAGCGACAGCTCCCAGAGCAGTCTCAACGCCATGCGCCGGCCCAGGAGATCGAGCAGGACCATGATCGGGCGTCCGGAACGCGAACCACGTACGGCCCGCCCGGGATACGGCGTCATGTGCTACACTTTCCATAGCGCGTGAAATGATCTATTGCTATTCAATCCATAGCACGGAGCCGACCGATGTCACGCATGTCGCCCGCCGAGCCGCCCTATCCAGACGATGTCCAGGCGCGGTTGAGCCGGATCATGCCACCGGGCGTGCCACCGCTCCGTCTGTTCACCACGCTGGCGCGCGACCCGCGGCTGTTCGAGCGGTTCATGAGCGCCGGCCTCATCGACCACGGCAACCTGACCCTGCGCCAGCGTGAGATCGTCATCGACCGGGTCACCGCGATCAGCGGCTCGGAATATGAGTGGGGCGTGCATGTCGCCCTGTTCGCCGCGCGCGCCGGGCTGTCGGAGGCCCAGACCCGCGCCACCGTCCGCTCCGGTCCCGACGATCCGGTCTGGAGCGACGAGGACCGCCTGCTGATCGGCGTCGTCGACGCGCTGCACCGGGACTGCGACATCGATGACGCCACCTGGCAGGAGCTCAAGGCGCGTTTTGCCGACGAGGCGATCCTGGAGATCCTGATGCTGGCCGGCTTCTATCGCATGGTGAGCTATCTCACCAATGCGCTACGCCTGGCGCCCGAGGCTTTCGCGCCGCGGTTTCCGGCCTGAGCCGACAGCTGGAGGTCGACGCTATTGGGGGTCGAGCGGGGTGGTGCCGGACGGCGTGCCATCGGCGGCCAAAGTGATCTTCTGAACCCGCGCTTCGGCGTCGCGCAGCAGCGCCTCGCAGCGCTTCTTCAAGGCTTCGCCACGCTCATAGATGGCGATCGAATCCTCCAGCGGCACATTGCCGCCTTCGAGCTTCTGGACGATGGATTCAAGCTCTGCCAGCGCCTTCTCGAACGGAAGCGCCGCCACGTCGGCATGTTTCTCGGCCATGGAATGCCCTCCGGTCGCAGGTGGTGATGCGTCACGAAAAAACGGTCTTGGGGAATCGAAGCGCTTCCCTCTTAGCGCATCCGCGCGCCTTCGTGCATCCGCCGACGAAAAGCCCGCGGCCAGCGGGCAGGAGCCGGCCGCGCCGCTAGCGCTGTTCGGCCGCGATGCGCAGGCCAAGACCGACGAGCAGGACACCGGTCACCGCTTCGACGGTGCGGCGGACCCCCGGAAGACGCAGGACGTCGCCGAGCCTCGCGACCAGCGCCGCATAAAGGGCAAGCCAGAGGAAGGTCATCAGCGCGAAGACAAGACCGAGAAACAGCAGCGCCGAGAAGGTCTCGCCGCCGGCCGGGACGAATTGCGGCAACAGGCTGGAGAAGAAGACCGCCATCTTCGGATTGCCGAGATCACTGACCAGGCCTTGCCGGCATGCGGCCGAGGGCGTGATCCGGCGCTGCGGTGGCTGTCGGGGGCCGCCCTGTCCGGGCGCAAGCGGCGACGGTCGGAAGGCCTCGCGCAGCGCCTGGATACCGAGCCAGACGAGATAGGCGGCACCGGCATATTTGACCGCCAGAAACAGCGGCTCGGAAGCAACCAGGACGGCCACCATGCCGGCGCTGGCGGCCAGCGCCCAGACCACCTGGCCGGCGGCAATACCAAGCGCCGTCGACACGCCGGCGGCGCGACCGCCGAACAGGGTGTTGCGCAGGGCGACCGCGGTATCCGGCCCGGGCACGACAATGACGACGATCGAGACCAGCATGAAGGACAGAAGATCGGGCATGTGGTGCGCCCCCTGTTGGCGAGCCGTGCCCTTGGCGCGGCCATGCGTTGCCGACGGCTTCAGCCGCGCATCAGCGCCATGACATGGGCCGCGACCGAGCGGCCGAGCCCCTCGAGGTCATAGCCACCCTCCAGCATGGAAACGATGCGGCCGCCGGCGGTCTGGTCGGCAATCGCCATGATCTCCCTGGTCGCCCAGCCGAAATCCGCCTCGGTCAGATTGAGATTGGCCAGCGGGTCGCGCTGATGGGCGTCGAAGCCGGCCGAAATGATCACCAGATCCGGGCTGAAGCCGCGCATGCGCGGCAAGATCGCCTGCTCGAAAGCCTGGCGGAATTCATCGCCACCATCGCCGGCCGACAGCGGCGCGTTGACGACCTGGTCATAGGCGCCGGTCTCGCGGGCAGCACCCGTGCCGGGATAGAGCGGCATTTCATGGGTCGACAGATACATCACGCTCGGATCGGACCAGAAAATGTCCTGGGTACCATTGCCGTGATGGACGTCGAAATCGACAATGGCGACCCGCTCGACGCCGTAAACCGCGCGGGCGTGGCGCGCCGCGATGGCGGCATTGTTGAACAGGCAGAAGCCCATGGCCGTGGTGGTCTCGGCGTGGTGGCCCGGCGGGCGGGTCGCGACGAAAGCGTTCGACACCTTGCCGGCCATCACCTCGTCAACCGCGAAGACGCCGCCGCCGGCGGCGCGCAGCGCCGCCTCGTAGGAGCCCGGCGACAAGGTCGTGTCGGCGTCGAGATGAACAAAATCCACCAGCGGCGTGGCATTTTCGATGCGCTCGATGAATTCGGGCGGATGAACGCGGGTGATCGCCTCGACGGTCGCCAGCGGCGCCTCGTCCCGCGCGAGATCGGCGAACCGCTCGTGCTCCAGCACATGGGTGATCATCCTGAGACGATCGGGACGCTCGGGATGGCCATAGGGGGTGAGGTGGTCAAGGCATTTGGGATGCGACAGCACGAGCGTGGTCAATTGAAGCCATTCCTTCCCTGCCTCGGCCGGCCATTTGGCGGCGCCTGGAACGTTACAAGGTCCTTGGCGGCCCCAAGTTCCCTGCTGGTCTGGTTCGGCGGCCCGCTGGACGATCCTTGCCGACCATGAATATCCCATGGTTCCGATCTTGGCACCCCAATGCCACGACCGTGATTGCAAAGACGGTGATTATTCGCGAAACCGCGCGACATGGCTATTCCGCAAGGCCCGACCCTATGTCAGGCTCGCCGCAGTTCAGCCCGTCCCGCAGGGGATTGTCATGATCCGTGCCCTGATCCTCGCCGCCGCAGTGACCCTGGCCATGACGGCCTCGGCCGATCCCCAGGCACGGCCCGGCAGCGAGGAGGTCGACCTGCAACTGGTGCTGGCGGTCGATATTTCCTATTCGATGGATCCGGAAGAGCAACGCCTGCAGCGCGACGGCTACCTCCAGGCGATCGTCGCGCCGGAGGTCATGGATGCGATCAAGCGCGGCTTGATCGGCAAGATCGCCGTCACCTATCTGGAATGGGCCGGCGCTTTCGACCAGCAGGTGGTGGTCGGCTGGCGGATCATCGACGGTCCGGCAAGTGCTCAGGCTTTCGCTGCCGAACTGCAGTCCAAGCCGATCCGGCGCGCCTTCCGCACCTCCATTTCCGGCGCGATCAATGCGAGCGCGGCGCTGTTCGACACCTCGGGCCTGCGCTCGCAGCGGCGGGTCATCGACGTCTCCGGCGACGGCGCCAACAACAATGGCCCGCTGGTCGAGCCGGCGCGCGATGCGGCGCTGTCGCGCGGCATCACCATCAACGGCCTGCCGATCATGCTGAAGCGGCCGGACGCGCGCACCATGGATCTGGACAATCTCGACGCCTATTACCACGACTGCGTCATCGGCGGTCCCGGTGCCTTCGTCATCCCGATCAAGGATCCGGACGAATTCGTTCCGGCCACCCGGCGCAAGCTGATCCTGGAGGTCGCCGGCCTGCCGCCGCAATGGATCCTGCCAACCGGCGCGACGATCGCGCCGGCGCAAAGCGAGCGGATCGATTGCCTGATCGGCGAACGCATGTGGCGCGAGCGCTGGGATCGCAACTAGAATACCGACGCCGCGCACCGCGCAGCCCATGCCCGCCGGAGACGGACACAGATGTCGCTCGAACTCTACCTCGCCTATCTGCTCGCCTGCCTGGTGATCGTGCTGGTGCCCGGACCGACGGTCACGCTGATCATCGCCAACGGCCTGAAGCACGGCACCCGCGCGGGGCTCGCCAATGTCGCCGGCACCCAGCTCGGCCTCGCCATCATGATCGCGGTCGCCGGCATCGGCCTGAATTCGGTCATCGCCGCCATGGGTCACTGGTTCGAATGGGTCCGGCTCGCCGGCGCCGCCTATCTCATCTGGCTCGGCTGGAAGATGATCCGCAGCGCCAGGACCGACGGCGCGACGGGTGCCGCGCCGGCGGCGCCGCGCGGCGGCTTCTTCCTGCAGGGCCTGCTGGTCGCCCTCTCCAATCCGAAGACCCTGGTGTTCTTCGGCGCCTTCTTTCCGCAATTCATCGATCCGGCGCGGCCGCACGGCCTGCAGATCGCGATCATGGGCCTCACCGCCATGGCCTGTGCGGCGGTGTCCGACAGCGCCTATGCGATCATCTGCGGACGGACCAGCCGCAGCCTGTCGCAGGCGAGCATCCGGCTCATGTCGCGGATCAGCGGCGGCTTCCTGATCGGCGGCGGCGTCTGGCTCGCGGTGTCGCGGACGCGCTGAGAGATTTCGCTGGGCTGTCCCGCATGCCGTCCTCTTGCGTCGGCTGCGGCTTCGGGCTTGTCTTCGCCCCCGAATTGAGGAGGACACAATGGATTTCGGCCTTTCGAACAAGAAAGCCCTGGTGCTGGCGTCGAGCCGGGGCCTGGGCCTGGGCATCGCCGAGGCGCTTGCCGCCGAAGGCGTGACCGTCATGCTGGTCGGCCGCACCGCCGACCGCATCAAGGCCAATGCCGAGCAGATCACCGCGCGCGGCAAGGGCAAGGCCTATGGCATTGCCGCCGATCTCGGTGCGCCCGGCGCGGTGGCGGAGATCGTGGCGATCGCCGAGAAGACCCTCGGCCAGATCGACATTCTGGTGAACAATACCGGCGGCCCGCCGGCCAAGCCGGCGACCGAGGTCGCCGATGATGAATGGCTCAAATATTTCAAGACCATGGTGGAACCGGTCTTCGCCATGACCGCGGCGCTTCTGCCCGGCATGCGCCAGCGCAAATGGGGCCGCGTCCTGACCGTCGCCTCGTCAGGCGTCGAGCAGCCGATCCCCAATCTCGCCCTGTCCAATGCCTTGCGCGCGTCGATCGTCGGCTGGTCGAAGACCCTGTCGGCCGAAGTCGCCAAGGACGGCGTGACGGTCAACATGATCCTGCCAGGCCGCATCGCCACCGACCGCATCAAGGAGCTCGATGCGGCGAATTCCCAACGCTCGGGCAAGTCGCTGGCCGATATCGAGGCGGCCTCGATCGCCACCATTCCCGCCGGCCGGCTCGGCTCGGCCGAGGAGTTCGGCTCGACCGCGGCCTTCCTCTGCTCGGAGCAGGCGGGCTACATCACGGGGTCGAAGATCCGCGTCGACGGCGGAGCCACCCGCAACGTCTGACGTCACGTCGGCGCGTGGGGCAAGACGCCGGGCGTGAAGCATTCGATATCGTTGTCACAGGCGAAACAGGAGGCTTGGCCATGTCGTTTTCTCCCACGCCCGACCCGGTGCTCGGCGACAAGCTCGCCTGCGACGCCATCGAAATGGTGATCGTGCCGCGCACCCACGATCTCGGCGGCTTCACCGTGCGGCGCGCGCTGCCCTTCGCCAAGCGCCGCATGGTCGGGCCGTTCATCTTCTTCGACCATATGGGGCCGGCGGTGTTCCGCGACGGCAACGGCATCGATGTCCGGCCGCACCCCCATATCGGACTTGCCACCGTCACCTATCTGTTCGCCGGCCAGATCCAGCATCGGGACAGTCTCGGCACCTATGTGCCGATCAATCCGGGCGAGGTGAACCTGATGACCGCCGGGCGCGGCATCGTGCATTCCGAACGCACCGATCCGGCGCTGAAAGCCAAGGGCCACGAGCTGCATGGCATCCAGAGCTGGCTCGCCCTGCCGCGCGATCAGGAAGAAGGCGCACCCGGTTTCGACCATGTCGACCGCGCGGCACTGCCGGTGATCGAAGCCGAAGGCAAGTCGATCCGCGTCGTGCTCGGCTCGCTCTATGGCAAGACCGCACCGGTGCCGACCACCTGGGACACGGTTTATGCCGACATCGTGCTGGAACCGGGCGCCAAGCTGCCGATCGATCCGGAGATCGAGGAACGCGCGATCTATGTCGTCTCCGGCGAGATCGACGTGCAGGGCGATATTTTCGGCGAGGGCAAGATGCTGGTGCTGCGCCCGGCCGACCGCATCACGCTGACCGCGGTCTCGGCCGCGCGGCTGATCCTGTGCGGCGGCGCGGTCATGGATGGCCCCCGCTTCATCTGGTGGAACTTCGTCTCATCCTCGAAGGAACGTATTGAGCAGGCCAAGGACAATTGGCGCCAGCGGCGTTTCGACGTCGTGCCGGGCGACGAGCAGGACTACATTCCGCTGCCGGACTAGACGTTCGCGCGGGTCGGCTTCTTCGTCCCGAAGCCGAAAATCTGGGCTTGCTCATGATTTAGCCATGCCTGCGCCAATCGGTCGCCCTGGCTCCATTGCATTGCACGCCTTAAGTCGGTGGTGTAACCCTCGACCCTTGGCGTGGGGTATCGTCCGCGCTGTGTTGGATCATCCTCGTCCTCGCATGGTTGCCGCGGCAAACGGCTTCCGACCCTTCCGGGCCATGCGCCAGCCGGTGAAATCGTGACAGATCGCCCAGCAACGCCTCTCCTCGACACCATCCGGATCCCCGAAGATCTGCGCAAGATCCCCGAATATCAGGTGAAGCAGGTCGCCGACGAATTGCGGGCGGAGACCATCGCGGCGGTTTCGGTCACCGGCGGCCATCTCGGCGCCGGTCTCGGCGTGGTCGAGCTGACCACTGCGTTGCATTATGTTTTCGACACCCCGCGTGACCGGGTGATCTGGGATGTCGGCCACCAGGCCTACCCGCACAAGATTCTGACCGGCCGGCGCGACCGTATCCGCACGCTGCGCCAGGCCAATGGCCTGTCGGGTTTCACCAAGCGGGCCGAAAGCGAATTCGACCCGTTCGGCGCCGCCCATTCGTCGACCTCGATCTCGGCCGGCCTCGGCATGGCGGTGGCGCGCGACCTGAAGGGCGCCAAGAACCACGTCATCGCGGTCATCGGCGACGGCGCCATGTCGGCCGGCATGGCCTATGAAGCGATGAACAATGCCGGCGCCCGCGGCGAGCGGCTGATCGTCATCCTGAACGACAACGACATGTCGATCGCCCCGCCGGTTGGCGCCATGTCGGCCTATCTGGCAAGGCTCGCCTCGGGCAAGACCTATCTGAAGCTGCGCGATATCGGCAAGCAACTGTCGAAGCGGCTCGGGGCCACCCTCGACCGCACGGTCACCCGCGCCGTCGAGCATGCCCGCGGCTTCGTCACCGGCGGCACTCTGTTCGAAGAGCTCGGCTTCTATTACGTCGGACCGATCGACGGGCACAATCTCGACCACCTGCTGCCGGTGCTCAAGAATGTCCGCGACGCCGATTTCGGCCCGATCCTGGTTCATGTCGTGACCCAGAAGGGCAAGGGTTATGCGCCGGCGGAAGAGACCGCCGACAAGCTTCACGCGGTGGCCAAGTTCGACGTGATCACCGGCACCCAGGTGAAGGCCAAGGCCAATGCGCCGTCCTACACGAAGGTGTTCGGCGAAAGCCTGATCAAGGAAGCCGCGAAGGACGACAAGATCATCGCGATCACCGCGGCCATGCCGACCGGCACCGGCCTCGACCTGTTCGAAAAGGCGTTTCCCGCCCGCACCTTCGACGTCGGCATCGCCGAACAGCATGCCGTGACTTTCGCCGCCGGACTTGCCAGCGAAGGCTTCAAGCCGTTCTGCGCGATCTATTCCACCTTCCTGCAGCGCGCCTATGACCAGGTCGTCCACGACGTGGCGATCCAGGGCTTGCCGGTGCGCTTCCCGATCGACCGCGCCGGCCTGGTCGGCGCCGACGGGCCGACCCATGCCGGCGCTTTCGACGTCGCCTATCTCGGCTGCCTGCCCGGCTTCGTGGTGATGGCGGCCAGCGACGAAGCCGAGCTGGTCCATATGGTGGCGACCGCGGCGGCTTATGACGAAGGCCCGATCGCGTTCCGCTATCCGCGCGGCGAGGGCGTGGGCGTCGACATGCCGGCGCACGGCGTGCCGCTCGAGATCGGCAAGGGCCGCATCGTCAAGGAGGGCACGCGGGTGGCGCTGCTGTCGTTCGGCACCCGGCTTGCCGAATGCCTGAGGGCAGCCGAAGAGCTCGGCGCGCTGGGTCTGTCCACGACGGTTGCCGATGCCCGCTTCGCCAAGCCGCTCGATGTCGACCTGGTGACCCGGCTCGCCCGCGATCACGAGGTGCTTGTCACCGTCGAGGAAGGTTCGATCGGCGGTTTCGGCTCCTATGTGCTGCATGCGCTGGCCGATGCCGGCCTGCTCGACGGCGGCTGCAAGGTGCGCCCGATGGTGCTGCCTGACGTCTATCTCGACCACGACAAGCCGGAAGCCATGTATGCCCGCGCCGGCCTCGACGCCCGCGGCATCGTGACCAAGGTGTTCGAGG
Organism: Phreatobacter stygius; assembly: GCF_005144885.1. Classification (NCBI taxonomy): domain Bacteria; kingdom Pseudomonadati; phylum Pseudomonadota; class Alphaproteobacteria; order Hyphomicrobiales; family Phreatobacteraceae; genus Phreatobacter; species Phreatobacter stygius. The sequence goes on along the minus strand of NZ_CP039690.1, from coordinate 4,107,780 downwards.
CGCTCGGCCGCGACGCGCTTGATGTCCAGGCGGTGCCGGGCGCACTCAGCGCGTGAACGCCGCCGGCAAGCTGACCCCCGGCGAGGCGACAGGAGCTGCGCCGGCGACACCGGTGCACCAGGGTGCCAAACGCCGCGCCGATATCCTGCTGGTCGAGCGTGGCCTGTTCGAGAGCCGTGCCAAGGCGCAAGCCGCGATCGCCGCGGGCCTCGTCAGCGCCGACGGCCGGCCGGTCAAGAAGGCGTCCGACGAGATCGGCCTCACCGCCGCGCTGTCGGCCACCGCCGAGCACCCCTGGGTGTCGCGCGGCGGCGTCAAGCTTGCCCATGGGCTCGACGTTTTCGGCATCAGCCCGGAAGGCCGGGTCTGCCTCGACATCGGCGCCTCCACCGGCGGCTTCACCCAGGTGTTGCTGGAGCGTGGCGCAGCCCAAGTCACCGCGGTCGATACCGGGCGCGACCAGTTGCACAAGAGCCTGCGCGGCCGGCCTGATGTGACGGCGCTGGAGGCGACTGATATCCGCAATCTGGAGCCGCTCGATCCGATGCCGGATCTCGGCGTGGTCGATGTCAGTTTCATTTCGCTGACCCTGGTCCTGCCCGCCATCACGGCCCTGCTGGCGCCGTCAGCCGACCTGGTCGCGCTGATCAAGCCGCAATTCGAGGTTGGCCGTGGGCTGGTCGGCAAGAACGGCCTGGTGCGTGATGCCGCCGCGCGCGACGGTGCCGTCGAGAAGATCAAGACCGCCACCGCGGCGCTGGGCTGGACGGTCACAAGGGTGATCGACAGCCCGATCGCCGGCGGCGAAGGCAACCGGGAATTCCTCATGCATGCGTTGCGGGGCTCAAGGCCATGACCGAGCGGCTGACCATTTCGCATGTCGGCCACCGTGGCGATGGCGTTGCCGGCCACCGGTTCGTGCCGTTCACGCTGGCCGGCGAAGTGGTGGAAGTCGAAGGTCGTGATGAACGCGCCCTGCCCTCGGCCATCCTGGTGCCGAGCGCCGAGCGGATCCAGCCGGAATGCCGCTATTTCGGCAGCTGCGGCGGCTGCGCGCTGCAACATTGGGCGCCTGCCTCCTATCTCGCCTGGAAGCGCGACCTGGTGGCGGCGGCGCTGCGCCCGCACGGGCTGCAGGCCGATATCGCCGAGACCATCGACGCCCATGGCGCGGGCCGCCGACGGGTGACCTTTCACGCCCGGCGCGGCCAGGGAACGAACCTCGTCGTCGGCTTTGCCGCGGCGCGCAGCCACGCGCTCATCGCGATCGACGCCTGCCCGATCCTCGACCCGAAGCTCGACCGCGCTCTCGCCGCCGCCCGCGCCGTGGCCCGGGTGCTCGAATCCGCCACCAAACCGCTCGACATCCAGATCACCGCCACCGACAGTGGCCTCGACATGGAACTGCGCGGCGCCGGCAAGCTCAGCGAGCGCCAGCGCCTCGAACTCCTGGCCGCCGGCAATGCCCAGGGCCTGGCACGCCTGACCAATCACGGCGACCTGGTGATGCAGCGCGAGCCACCGTCGATCCAGATCGACGCGATCCGGGTGCAATTGCCGCCAGGCGTCTTCCTCCAGGCGACCACCAAGGGCGAAGAGGTGCTGTCGCGCCTGGTGCTCGACGGCGTCGGCAAGGCCAAGAAGGCCGCCGACCTGTTCTGCGGTGTCGGCCCCTTCGCACTCCGGCTGGCGACCCAGACCCGCGTCCATGCCGTCGACGCCGACGGGCAAGCGATCGCGGCGCTCGCCGCGGCGGTGCGCGGCGCTTCAGGCCTGAAACCGATCGTCGCCGAGACACGTGACCTGTTCCGCCGGCCGATGATGGCCGCCGACCTGAAGGGCCTGGACGCGGTGGTGTTCGATCCGCCGCGCGCCGGCGCCGAGACCCAGGCGAAGATCCTGGCCAAGGCCGATATCGGCCGCATCGTCGCGGTCTCCTGCAATCCCGCCACTTTCGCGCGCGATGCGGCGACCCTGATCGCCGGCGGCTGGAAACTCGAGACCGTCACGCCGGTCGACCAGTTCCGCTGGTCGGCCCATGTCGAGCTGGTCGCGACCTTTTCGCGTTAAGGCCCGGTCGCCGGGGCGGGAAGCGCGATGCCGCGCTGCACGGCGGGGCGTCCGGCGATGTCGGCATGCCAACGGGCGAGGTTTCCATATTCGTCGAAGCGGAAGCCGCAGATGTCGGCGATATGGGTCCAGCCGAAGGTGGCGATATCGGCGATCGAATAGTCGTCGCCGGCGAGATAGCGCCGGTCCGAGAGCCGCGCGTCGAGCGTTGCGAAGGCTTCAGCGGTCAGCCGGCGGTAGCGCGCGATCGCTATGGGCATCGGCGTCTTCTCGAACAGCTCGAAATGCACACGCTGGCCAAGGATCGGCCCGACGCTTGCGGCATGGAACTGCAGCCATTGGATCGCCTCCCAGCGGACCTTCTTCCCGGCTGGCAGCAGCCGCCCGGTCTTGTCGGCGAGGTAGAGCAGGATCGCCGCGGATTCAAACAGCGTGATGCCGGTGTCCGGGTCGGTGATGACGGGGATGCGGCCATGGGGGTTGAGCGCCAGGAAAGCGGGCTGGCGATGGTCGCCCGCGTCGATCCTGACGTGATGAATCGTGTAAGCTAGGCCCAGTTCCTCGAGCGCGATGGTTGCCTTGAAACCGTTGGGCGAAGTGTCGGTATAGAGCTGGATCATGACATCGCCTCGCTGGTGCGCGTGGCGAGCGCCGGTTCGCCGGGTTCGACCGGTTCGGAGGGCTGGTCGCTCAGCGTGAAGACGAGCAGTCCGGCCAGCATCGACAGGCTGAAGGCACCGATCCAGAGCCAGCCATAAGATCCGCCGGCGTCGAACAACAGCCCGCCGGCCAGCGCGCCGCCAAGCGCATGGCCACTCGAAATGAGGCCCATGGCGAGACCGAGCCGCCTGACGCCGAAATGGCTCGCCGCCAGGCCGACCGTGACCGGTATGGTCGAATAATCGACCAGGCCGAACAGCACGGCAAAGACATAGAGCAGCCGGATGTCCGGGGCGACATAGGCGAGCAGGATGAAGCTCGCGGCGCGCGCCAGATAGATCGCGGCAAGCAGCGTCGGCCGGTGCAGGCGATCGGACAGGAAGCCGGCGAGCACCATGCCGCCCAGGTTGACCGCGGAGAGCACGCCATAGGCGGTGGCGCTCGGCAGCGGCGGAAAGCCGCAGAACGCGGCATAGGGCAAGAGATGCGTCTCGATCACCCCCGTGGTGGTGAAGCCGCAGATCAGAAAGCTCCAGAACAGCACGTGGAAGGCTGGCACCCGCAAGAGCGCGGCAATACCGTCGAGCAGGGAGCCGTCCGGCTGCGAAGGCGCGCCGGGCGCGGACGACGGGCGCGGTCTCGGCAACAGGATGAGGGCACAGGCCGCCAGAACCAGCGCGAGGACGGCGAGTGCGCCGAAGCCGTAGCGCCAGCTTGCCGTCTGCATCAGGATCGCAACCGCCGGCACGACGAGCAACTGCCCGGCTGTCGCGCCCGACGTGCCGATGCCGGTCGCCAGCCCACGGCCGGCCTCGAAGCTCTTGGCGATGGCTGCCGCGACGATATTGGTGCCGACCGCGGTGAAGCCGGCCGCGGCAAACAGGCCGAAGCCGATCGCGAAGATCGCAAGCGATGACGTCAGCGAGACCAGGCCGGCGCCAATGGCAATGGCGACAAGCCCGCCCGACACGAGCAGGCGCGGGCCGCTCTGGTCGATGATCCTGCCGGCAAAAGGCGCCGCGCAGGCCATGACCAGCAAGGCCAGTGCGCCAACACCCGACAGCAGCGAGCGCGACCAGCCGAGCTCGGTTTCGATCACCGGCATCGCCAGCCCGAGCACCGCCCGCACGGAAAACGAAACGGCCAGGGCGGCGAAACCGACAACCACCAGAAGCCAGGGACCCGCGACCGTCGATTCACCCCGAGGGATCGGGCGAGAGCTTGAGTTTGGACTTGGCTGCATTGATCCGTCTCGCTATCTTGCAGGAGAATTGCTAAACTCTCTCCGGCGCATGAATAGCGCTTTAGCTCCGCTGCGATAAACGATCCATTCTGCTTTCAAAGTATAGGCAGGCTAAATTCTTATGGGCTCCGTCCTGCCATTGCTGGCGCTCCGCGCCTTTGCCGAAACCGGCCGGCACGGCAGCATCAAGCTCGCCGCCGACGCGATGGGCGTCACATCGGGCGCGGTCAGCCAGCAGATCCGCCAGTTGGAGGAACGCGTCGGCGTCGCGCTGTTCAGCCGGACGCGTTACGGCATGCTGCTCACCGAGGCCGGAGCCAAGATCCACCCGCCATTGCTGAGGGCCTTCGATCAGATCGCCCTGACGCTTGGCGCGCTCGAGACCATCAAGGCTCGCCAGACGCTGACCGTCACCACGGCTCCGTCCTTTGCCGCGTCTTGGCTGGTGCCGCGGCTCGGCCGGTTCAGCGACGAGCACCCGGAATTCGAAGTTCGTGTCGAGGCGACCAACCAACTGGTCAACCTCCGCGACGGCCGGGTCGATGTCGCGATCCGGCACGGACTCGGCCATTATCCCGGCCTCAACGCGATACCGCTGATGGCGCCTGAGCTGGTCCCGGTCGGCAGTGCGCGCCTGCTCGCCGGCGGGCCGCCGATCCATGACCCGGTGGATTGCCTGGCCTATCCGCTATTGCAGGACCGCGATCGCGCCGACTGGCCGCTGTGGCTGAAAGCGCTCGGTGTCGAAGGCGATCCGAGGGCCGAGCGCGGCCCGAGCTTCGACGATGATTTCCTGCTGATCCGCGCCGCCGAGGCCGGACAGGGCCTGGCGCTGGTCCGCGACATCTATGCCCATGACGAAATCGCCGCGGGCCGTCTCGTCCTGGCGCTCGACCGGTCCTGGCCGACCCAGTTCGCCTATTACATCGTCAGCTTGCCCGAGGTCGCCAATCGGCCTGTGGTCGCGGCCTTCAGCAACTGGCTGTTGCGCGAGGCACAAAAGCCGGACGGGTCGGGCGGCATTTAGGCCGATGGATCAGCGCGGCGCAGCGGCACGAACCAGCCGGTCGCGAATGGCCTCGCCGAGGCCCTCGTGCGGGATCGGCATGACCGCGATGCGGCCGGCGCCGGCGCTGTCGAGCTGGCGCAGATGACCGAAGAGATTGGCGGCCGCCTCGGCGAGATCGCCTGACGGCGACAGGTTCAGCATGACGGTCGCACCATCGGGAACCCGGGCGCCGAAGGCGAGCAAGGCTTCGCCCGGCTCGACCACCTGAGCGTCGAGCCTGACGCCGGCCTTCGGCGCGTAATGCGACGCGAGCATGCCCGGCGCGATGGTCTTTTCTTGACGGTGGACCGCCAGCGGCCGACCGATGACGGCCTCGATCGCAGCGCGCGACACACCGCCCGGACGGAGCAGGACGGTGACACCGTCGAGACAGGCGACAATGGTCGATTCCACCCCCACCTCGGTCGGACCGGCATCGACCACCGCATCGATCCGGCCGTCGAGATCGGCCAGCACATGATCGGCGTCGGTCGGGCTGACATGGCCTGACAGGTTGGCCGAAGGACCGGCAATCGGCCGGCCGGCGGCCTGGAGCAGCGCATGAGCCACCGGATGGTCGGGCACCCGAAGCCCCACCGTATCGAGGCCGGCGCGCGCCAGGTCGGAAATCGGACAGCCGGCCGCGACCGGCACGACCAGTGTCAAAGGTCCCGGCCAGAATGCCCTGGCGAGGTCTTCGGCGTGCTGGTCGAAACGGCCGAGCGCCAGGGCATCGGCAATTTCGGCAACATGCGCAATCAGCGGATTGAAGCTCGGTCGGCCCTTGGCTTCGTAGATGCCGGCGACCGCGCGGCCGTCGGTTGCATCGGCACCGAGGCCATAGACCGTCTCGGTCGGGAAGGCGACGAGGCCGCCGGCGCGCAACAGCCGGCCAGCTTCGGCAAGGCCGGTGGCATCGGGGCTGAGACGGCGGGTCGGGCGAGCGATCATGGCGCGGCGCTTAGCACGACCCGCGGCCAAGACCAAAATGCCGCAATCGGATTCTCTCGTCCGGTGGATGCATTCCGTTGACGTAAACGTCAGACACTCCTATCCCTCGTTCGGCCAGCCTCGCCATCGTGCCGTTGCACGACCGTGGGTGCTCCGCCATGGTGCGGGCATTCTCTCGGCCGGAGGCGTCTGGACCTTGGATCGGCCGTGCGGAGGAGCACCATGACTTATCGCGCGCCCGTCACCGATATCGCCAGCACGCTGAAACATGTCGCCGGCCTGGACCAGGCCCTGGCCGATGGCCTCTATGGCGAACTGACCGCGGATCTGGTCGACGCGGTGCTGGAAGAGGCCGGCAAATTCGCCGCCGAGCGGATCGCGCCGCTCAACACCGTCGGCGACAAGCTCGGCACGCCGTTCAAGGACGGCAAGGTGACCATGCCGCCGGGCTGGAAAGAGACTTATTCCGACTGGGCGGCGGCCGGCTGGAACGGCCTAATGGCCGATGCCGAATTCGGCGGCCAGGCCCTGCCCTGCGTCATCAATGCCGCTTGCCTGGAAATGTGGAACGCCGCCTGCAGTTCCTTCGGCCTCGGCCCGCTCTTGACGCAAGGCGCCATCGAGGCGATCGCGGCACATGCTTCCGATCAGCTCAAGACCATCTATCTGCCGAAGATGATCTCGGGCGAATGGACCGGCACGATGAACCTGACCGAACCCTCGGCGGGTTCGGACCTGGCGGCGCTGCGCACCAAGGCCGAACGGGCCGGCGACGGCACCTACCGGATCACCGGCAACAAGATCTTCATTACCTATGGCGAGCACGACCTGACCGAAAACATCGTGCATCTCGTGCTGGCGCGGCTGCCCGATGCGCCCGCCGGCACCAAGGGCATCTCGCTGTTCATCGTGCCGAAATTCCTGGTCAATGCCGACGGTTCGATCGGCCAACGCAACGACGTGCGCTGCCATTCGATCGAGCACAAGCTCGGCGTCCACGGTTCGCCGACCTGCACCATGGTCTATGGCGATGACGGCGGCGCCATCGGCTATCTGGTCGGCGAGGAGAATCGCGGCCTCGCGGCGATGTTCACCATGATGAACAATGCCCGGCTCGCGGTCGCCCTGCAGGGCGTGGCGATCGCCGAGCGGGCGACCCAGCAGGCCATGGCCTATGCCGCCGAACGGCGCCAAGGCCGCGCGCCCGGTTATGCCGGCGAGGGCATGAGCCCGATCATCCTGCACCCGGATGTCAAGCGCATGCTCTTGACCATGCGCGGCTATACCCAGGGCGCACGCGCCATCTGCTACATGCTGGCGGCCGAGATCGACCGGGCTCATCTCGGCAAGACCGAGGCCGAACGCCAGGCCGGCCAGGCCCGCGCCTCGCTGCTGACCCCGATCGCCAAGGCGTTTTCGACCGATATCGGCAACGAGGTGGCATCCCTCGGCGTGCAGGTCCATGGCGGCATGGGCTTCGTCGAGGAGACCGGCGCTGCCCAGCACATGCGCGACGCGCGCATCTTCGCGATCTACGAGGGCACCAACGGCATCCAGGCGATCGACCTGGTCACCCGCAAGGTCGCGCTCGAAGGCGGCGCTCTGGTCGCCGGCGAAATCAGCCGGATGCGTGTGGTGGCCGCCAAGGTGGCCGGCACCAATTCGGCCGATTTCGGCCGTACGGCGGCAAGGCTGACCGAGGCGATCGACAGCCTGGAGCGGGCAACCGGCCATCTGCTGGCGGCGCTGAAATCCAATCCGGCCGATGCGCTGGCCGGCGCCACACCCTATGCACGGCTGTTCGGGCTGGCGCTCGGCGGCACGGCGCTCGCCGAAAAGGCGCTGGCCCAGCGCGACAATGGCGCCGCGGAAGCGCTTGGCGCCGAGGCCACCGGCACCGCCCGGTTCTTCGCCGAGAACCTGGCGACCGCAGCGCCCGGCCTGGAGGTCAGCGTCACCTCCGGCGCCGACAGCATCAATGCAATTCAGCTGCAGCTCGCCGGCTGACCGATCAAGACGAAGCGCGGCCGAACCCGCCGCAGTGCCTGCCCCAAGGATCGCGCGAAGGACCGTTTGAAATGACCGACCACATCAGCATCACCAGGCATGACAAGGGTGTCGTGCTGGTTCGCATGAACCGGCTCGACAAGAAGAACGCGCTGACCGGCGACATGTACGACACGATGCGTGAGGTGATCGAGAACGCTGCCGCCCAGGGCACCCGCGCGGTGGTGTTCGCCGGCGGACCGGGCGTCTTCACCTCGGGCAATGACATCGGCGATTTCATCGCCCGTTCGGGCGGCGGCTCGGATGCGTCGCCGGCCTTCCAGTTCATCAAGGCCCTGGCGACCGTCGAAGTGCCGATGATCGCGGCGATCGATGGCATCGCGGTTGGGGTCGGCACCACCATGGTGCTGCATATGGACCTGGCCTATGCGAGCCCGCGAGCGCTGTTCCGCATGCCCTTCGTCGATCTCGGCCTGGTGCCGGAGGCCGCCTCGTCGCTGCTGCTGCCGCAGCTTGCCGGCCTGAAGAAGGCGACCGAATACCTGATGCTCGGCGAAGGCTTCGGCGCGGCGGAAGCCGTGCGCATCGGCATGATCAACGCCGAGCTGCCCGAAGCAGACGTCGAGGCCAAGGCGCTGGAGGCTGCAACCAAGCTCGCCTCCAAGCCGCCCCAGGCGCTGGCCCATACCCGCCGCCTGCTGCGCGGAGGTGCCGCGGCGCTGCGCGAGCGCATGGACGAGGAGGGCCGGCTGTTCAGCCAGCAATTGGCCTCGGACGAGGCCAAGCAGGCGTTCATGGCCTTCATGACCCGCAAATGAGCCAATAGGCGCAAGACCGGGCCGCGGCGCGCGTTAGAAACTTTCGTCAGCAAGGGAGGACATCATGACCCTCAAGGGCAAGACGCTTTTCATCACCGGCGCGTCGCGCGGCATCGGCCTCGCCATCGCGTTGCGGGCAGCGCGGGACGGCGCCAATATCGTGGTCGCCGCCAAGACCGAGACGGCCCATCCGAAACTGCCGGGCACGATCTATTCAGCTGCGGAAGAGCTCGAGGCCGCCGGCGGCGATGCGCTGCCCCTGGTGGTCGATGTCCGCGACGAGGAGAGCGTCGCGAGCGCCATGGCCAAGACCGTCGAGCGTTTCGGCGGCCTCGACATCGTCGTCAACAATGCCTCCGCGATCAATCTCGCGCCGGTCGAAAAGCTCGACATGAAGCGCTTTGACCTGATGCACCAGGTCAATGCCCGCGGCACCTATCTCGTCTCGAAATACGCCATTCCGCATTTGAAGACGAGCGCGGCAGCCGGCCGCAACCCGCATATCCTGGCGCTGTCGCCGCCGCTCGACATGAACGTCAAATGGTTCGCCGGATCGACCGGCTATTCGATGGCCAAGTTCGGCATGAGCCTGGTCATCCTCGGCCTGTCGGGCGAATTGAAGGGCGAGGTCGGCGTCAACGCGCTGTGGCCGCGCACCACCATCGCGACGTCGGCGGTCAAGAACCTGCTCGGCGGCGACAACCTGATGAGCATGAGCCGCTCGCCGGAGATTCTCGCCGACGCGGCCCATGTCATCTTCAACAAGCCGGCCAATTTCACCGGCCACTTCCTGATCGACGACACCTTCCTCGCCGGCGAAGGCGTCACAGATTTCGATCATTACCGTGTCGACCCGAGCCAGTCGCTGGCCCCCGACTTCTTCGTGCCGGAGGCGATCAAGCCGCCGGCGAGTGCCAGCTACGGCCCCTTGACGGCGAAACCCGCCAATCCCTGACGCCGGCGCCTTTACAAGTGGCGCGTTCGGGACCGTCATGGCCGGCGGATCCCGACGGAGGAACGCGTCATGAGCAAGACTGTGACAAGCATCGTCCTGGCCGCGGCGATGGCGCTGGTTCCGCCGGCCCTTGCCCAGGACCTCGCCCGCCCCAATCCGGTCCTGCGTGAGATCATCGAGGGGATGCCGCGCGGCGAGAAGCAGGAGGTCCACGTCATGACGGCGCACTTCCTGCCCGGCCAGAGCACGGTGTTCCACACCCACCGCTTTCCGGTCACCGTCTATATCATGGAGGGCAATTTCACCCTGGAACTGGAGGGCCGGCCGACCATAGTCGTCCGGGCCGGCCAGTCCTTCGTGGAGCCACCGCATGTCAAGATGACCGGCCATAACCGCAGCGCGACCGAGCCGCTGCGGTTGGTTGTCTTTTATGTCGGCGACCCTGGAACGCCGTTCCTCGATCCGGCCCACTGAGACGGGCGGAACATCGCCCTCAGGCGTCGAGCATCTCGGTCGACTTGATCTCGATGCCGAAGCCGCCGAGACCGACATAGTGACGGTTCCTGAAGGCGAGCAGCGAGATCGTGTGGACCCCGAGGTCGCGCAGGATCTGGGCGCCGAGACCGATCTCGCGCCACTGTTCGTCGCGCATCTTGGCCGAGCCGTGGCTCTCGTGAACATCGGGCTGCGGCGCGGAAGCCGCCAGCGACTGACTGGGCACGCCGGCCGTACCGTCGCGCAGGTAGATCAGCACGCCGCCTTTTTCGGCAAGCCGCTTCACCGCGCAATCGATCACCGGGTTCTTGCCGAAGACGTCGCGCAGCACGGTCTCGCGGTGCAGGCGGACCAGCGTCGGACCATTGTCCTCGACCTCGCCGAACACGATGGCGAGGTGCTCGACCTTGTCGTAAGGCGTGCGATAGGCGATGCCCCGCGCCGGCCCGTAAGGCGTCTCGATCGGGAATTCGCCGGCCCGCTCGACCAGCCGGTCGCGCGCCTGGCGGTATTTGATCAGGTCGGCGACCGAGACGGTCACGAGGCCGTGCTTCTCGGCGAAGGCCGCCACCTGCGGTCCGCGGGTGACCGTGCCGTCGTCATTGACCAGTTCACAGATGACGCCGACCGGCGGCAAGCCGGCGAGCTTGCAGAGATCCACCGCCGCCTCGGTATGGCCGGAGCGCATCAGCACTCCGCCATCCTTGGCGATCAGCGGGAAGATGTGGCCGGGGCGGACGAAATCGACCGCGCCGGCATTGGGATTGGCCAGCCCGCGCACCGTTGCGGTGCGGTCGTCGGCGGAAATGCCGGTTGTGGTGCCGTGACGATAGTCGACCGACACGGTGAAAGCGGTGCCGTGCGGGCTGTCGTTCGACGACACCATCGGATCGAGCCGGAGACGGCGTGCCTCCTCGACCGACAAGGGCGTGCAGACGATGCCCGAGGTGTGGCGGACGATGAAGGCCATCTGCTCCGGCGTGCAGAGCGACGCCGCGACGATCAGGTCGCCTTCGTTCTCGCGGTCGTCGTCATCGGTGACCACGACGATCTGGCCCTTGGCGAAGGCATCAAGGGCCGCCTTCACGCGCTCGGTGGCTTCCAGCATGGCTCTTTCCTCATCGCGTGGCCCTTTCAGGCCAATGAAATCATTGGGGGTGACGGCGCCGCCGGTCAGTCCGGCAATGCGCTCGGCCGTGTCGCGCGACATCCAGGGCGCCTCGCCATTGCACAGCGCGGTGATCGTGCCCGGCGAGACGCCGAGGCTTTTCGCGAAAGCAAGCCGGGTGATGCCGGCACGGGTGAGCCAGATGTCGAGCTTCATGAGGAGAAGATGGGCGTCGCAGGACTTTCAGTCAAACTGAAAATCAAAAATACCAGACCTGCATTTCAGCGAGGGTGAATATCACCCGTTCTGGCCGCGATGGCGCAGATAGTGGTCGGCGATGACGCAGGCAACCATCGCCTCGCCGACCGGCACGGCGCGAATGCCGACACAGGGGTCATGGCGGCCCTTGGTCAGGATGTCGGCCTCGGCGCCATGTTTGTCGATGGTCAGGCGGGGATTGAGGATCGACGAGGTCGGCTTGACCGCGAAGCGCGCGACGATCGGCTGGCCGGTCGAAATGCCGCCCAGGATGCCGCCGGCATTGTTGGCGAGGAACAGCGGCTTGCCGTCATTGCCCATGCGCATCTCGTCGGCGTTTTCTTCACCCGAGAGCGAGGCGGCGGCGAAACCCGCGCCGATCTCGACGCCCTTCACGGCATTGATGCCCATCAGGGCCGCGGCGATCTCGGCATCGAGCTTGGCATAGATCGGCGCGCCCAGGCCTGCCGGCACGCCTTCGGCGACGATTTCCAGCACGGCGCCGATCGACGAACCGGATTTGCGGATGCCGTCGAGATAGCTCTCGTAAAAGGCCGCCTTGTCCTTGTCCGGGCAGAAGAACGGGTTGTTGCCGATCTCGTCCCAGTCCCACTTGTCCCGGTCGATGGCATGCGGCCCCATCTGGACCAGCGCGCCACGGACGTCGAGGCCGGGCACGATCTTGCGCGCAATGGCGCCGGCGGCAACCCGCGCCGCGGTTTCGCGGGCCGACGAGCGACCGCCGCCGCGATAGTCGCGGATGCCGTATTTCATTTCATAGGTGAAATCGGCATGACCCGGACGGAACTTGTCCTTGATCTCGGAATAGTCCTTCGAGCGCTGGTCGGTGTTCTCGATCAACAGCGCGATCGGCGTGCCGGTGGTCACCTGGACACCGTCGTCATCGATCATCACGCCGGACAGGATCTTGACCTCGTCGGGCTCGCGGCGCTGGGTGGTGAAGCGCGACTGGCCCGGCCGGCGACGATCGAGATCGGCCTGGATGTCCTCCGCCGTGATCGGGATCCGCGGCGGGCAGCCATCGACCACGCAGCCAAGCGCCACCCCGTGGCTCTCGCCGAAGGTGGTGACGCGGAACAGGTGGCCGAAAGTGTTGTGCGACATGGCGGTTGGTTAGGCGCAAGCCCAGACAGGGTCAAGTGCCGGGTCAAGCGGGACGCGGCATCGGGCTTCATATCGACCGGCGATCCTGGCACCTCCGCTTCCGGCACCTGGGGCCAGCGCCGACGGCCGCGCGACCGAGTTCGCAGCCCACGCCCGGCGGCTCTGTCCTATTGCCGCGATGCGGAACGCGGTGACGAATGGTGATGCCCGATCATCCATCGGCCATCACGCCTGACGATGAGCATGGTGAAGCGCGACGGGCGCGGAACGTCTTTTTCCGCCGCTCGCGCAAAATTATAGAAGCCCGTGCCCAGGACCGCGTCCTCGCCCAGAACTATGGTGCGCCTTTCGACAATTGCGTTCTTGCGGCCGCTGCCCGGAAGATCCTGGAAATACGTCCGGATCTCCTCCGTTCCCTCCGAGATCATCGGACTTGTCGTGCCAAGGAGAATGGCATCCGGAGCATAGAGACCCACCAGCGCGTCACGATCATTGGCGCTGTAGGTCGCCACCCACCGGTCGATCACCGCATTGGCCTCCTCGGCGGGCCCGGCGCCGGCGGCCCCTCCGGCCAGGGCGAACGACAGGCACAAGGCATGGACAAACAGCTTCATGACCACCTCCTTCGTTTGAGACGTGGCCCAATGTACACCGAAGCGGCGGTCCGATGCCAAGCCGAGCTGAAAGCGCCGGCTGAACGAGAATCAGACGGGAATGGTGGTCTCCAGCCGGCCGCCGACCCTCAGCGGCGCGACCCTGGTCGCCAGGCCGTTGGCGCCGAGATCGACCAGGATGCCCGACAAGGTGGCAGGGCCGCTGGCCGGCTCGAACTTGCCGCCCGGGGTCTTCTCACGCATGCGGCGCAACGGCTCGGCCTTGTCCATGCCGATCACCGAATCGTAGTCGCCGCACATGCCGACATCGGTCATGAAGGCGGTGCCGCCCGGCAGGACCCGGTGGTCGGCGGTCGGCACATGGGTATGGGTGCCGACGACCAGCGAGGCGCGGCCGTCGAAGATGTGGCCGAAGGCCTGTTTCTCGCTGGTCGCCTCGGCGTGAATATCGATGACGACGGCATCGGCGACCCGGCCGAGAGGGGCTGCCTCGATCTCGCGCTCGACCGCCGCGAAGGGGTCGTCCATGGCATCCATGAACACCCGGCCCATGGCATTGACGACGAGCACATGCGCGCCCTTGCGGGTTTCGATCAGGGCGGCGCCGCGCCCCGGCGTGCCGGCGGGATAGTTGACCGGTCGCACCAGCCGCGGCGCCCGGTCGATGAAGACCAGCGCCTCGCGCTGGTCCCAGGAATGATTGCCGAGCGTCACGCAGTCGCCGCCGGCGTCCAGCAGTTCCTGGTAGATCGCCTCGGTGATGCCGAAGCCGTGGGCGGCGTTCTCGCCATTGATGACGACGCAGTCGATCTTCAGATCGGCGACGAGGCCGGGCAGCTTTTCGGTGACGACGACCCGGCCCGACTTGCCGACAACGTCGCCGAGGAACAAGAGGCGCATCACGGGGCCCTGAATCCGGTCTCGGTCAAAATGGCGTCGAGCCCGCGATCATGCGGCTCGGCTGGCACCACTTCGACTTCCTGGATGGAAAATGCAACCCCGATGGCCAGCCGGCGGCCGGTCTCGTCGAGCCGCGCCAGCGCCTTGTCGTAATGGCCCTTGCCATAACCGATACGGTGAAAGGCGCGATCGAAGGCGGAAAGCGGCGTCAGCAGGATGTCGGGTTCGACCTCCGGCGCGTCCAGGCCCGGGCCATAGGTGCCGAAACCCATCGGCACAAGGGGGGCGCCGCGCTCCAGCACCCGGAAGGTCATCGGCGCGGTCCTGTTGTCGAAGGCCGGCAGGGCAAGCCGCGCGCCGGCAATGCGAAGCCGGTCCATCAGCGGCCTGACGTCGATTTCCGACTGGATCGGCAGGAAGCCCGAAACAATTTTGCCGGCAACGGCAATCCGGTCGAGCGGGAAAAGCTCCGCGATCGCCAGCGCCGCCTCGATGCGCGCCTCGGGAGAGAGAGCGTCGCGGCGGCCGAGCGCCGCCTCGCGCAAGGCGGATTTGGACAAATGCAGCATCGGCCCGCGACGCGAGGATCCAAGAGAACAAGTAGAGCCGCTTCGCCGTTGAACGCTCGATCCCGGGAACCTACCTAAGTAGGTGGGCGCCATATATCCCAGTCCAGGGACCGGGTCAGGGACAGCTCCCGTTGAGATCGATAAGGCCCCGGGGAATTGTGGTCCTGACGGGCGTCGCAGCTCTGTCACGAAGATAGGCGCTCGCGGCGTGAAGCGGAAGGGCCTTGAGGCGCTATTCAGCACTGCCATCCCGCCCCGTCTGTTGACCGCGCGGCAAAGCCCGGCCCTAGTAAAAGCCAGCCACGTCCCGCAGCCGAGCCGAACTCGCCAGACCGAAACAGCCATGCCGCTTCCCGAGCCCTTCGCCGCCGCCCCGCCGCTCCCGCCGGCCTTGATCGAACGCTTCGCCGGGATCGTCGGCCAGCGTTATGCCGTGACCGATCCGGACGATCAGGCGCCCTATCTGAAGGACTGGCGCGAGCTTTATGTCGCGCGCACGCCGCTGGTGCTCAGGCCCGGCTCGACCGACGAGGTCTCGGCGATCCTGAAACTTGCCAATGAGACCGGCACCAGGCTTGTGCCGCAAGGCGGCGGCACCGGCCTCGTCGGCGGCCACCTGCCCTATGAGGACGGCGGCGAGATCATCGTCTCGCTCAACCGGATGAAGGCGATCCGCGCGGTCGACCCGGCCGGCAATACGCTGATCGTCGAGGCGGGCGTGACGCTGCAGGAAGCGCAGGACGCAGCCGCAGCCGTCAACCGCCTGTTCCCGCTCAATATCGGCTCGAAGGGCTCCTGCACGATCGGCGGCAATCTGGCGACCAATGCCGGCGGCACTCAAGCCGTCGCCTATGGGCTGGCCCGCGACCTGGTGCTCGGTCTCGAAGTCGTGCTCGCCGACGGGCGGATCTGGCATGGCCTGCGCACGCTGAAGAAAGACAATACCGGCTACGACCTGAAACACCTGTTCGTCGGCGCGGAAGGCACGCTCGGCATCATCACGGCGGCGGCGCTGAAACTGTCGCCCGCGCCGCGCGCGATCGAGGCCGCCTGGGTCGGCGTCGCGTCACCCACGGCTGCGCTCGAACTGCTGACGCGAGCCCAGGAGCGCGCCGGGCCGGCGGTCAGCGGCTTCGAGCTGATGCCACGCAACCT
The DNA here is from genome assembly GCF_005144885.1 of Phreatobacter stygius. Lineage (NCBI taxonomy): Bacteria > Pseudomonadati > Pseudomonadota > Alphaproteobacteria > Hyphomicrobiales > Phreatobacteraceae > Phreatobacter > Phreatobacter stygius. The sequence goes on along the minus strand of NZ_CP039690.1, from coordinate 4,091,804 downwards.
GTTCGAATTCGTGCTGAAACATATGCCGGGCACACGCGATCCCTTGGCCGCCCCCGCGCCCTGGTACTGCCTGGTCGAGCTGTCTTCGGCCGCCGCCGCGGGCCTGCGCGACACGCTGGAGGACGTGCTGGCGGCCGGCTACGAGGACGGCCTCGTCGAGGATGCGGCGATCGCCGAAAGCGTCGACCAGCGCAATTCATTCTGGCGCTGGCGCGAGGGCATGAGCGAGATGCAGAAGCCGGAAGGCGGCTCGATCAAGCACGACGTTTCGGTGCCGGTGGCATCGGCGCCGGCCTTCATCGCGGAGGCGACGGCAGCCTGCGAGAAACTGATCCCCGGCTGCCGCGTGGTGCCTTTCGGCCATCTCGGCGACGGCAATATTCACTTTAACATCAGCCAGCCCGTCGGTGCCGACAAAGCGGCGTTCCTCGGCCAGTGGGAGGCCGTGAACAAACTCGTGCACGGCATCGTCGCTCAATTCGGCGGCTCGATCTCGGCCGAGCACGGCATTGGCCGGATGAAGCGCTACCTGCTGCCCGGTGTGAAGGATCCGGTGGAGCTGGAGCTGATGCGCAGCCTGAAGGCCCTGCTCGATCCGAACGGCATCCTGAACCCGGGCAAGGTGTTGTAGGCGGAGGTCTGGGACCGCCGCGCCGTGATCATGACCGGTTGATCTTGGTGCAAACACGTCGTGGATATCAGGGACAAGCCCGGAGAGGATGATGTGTCGACCTCACGGTGAGCTGGGCCACGGCGCGGGTCCTGCGCCCATCTCCAGGGAGCAACCCTCGTCCTGGCCGGACTTGTCCCGGCCATCCACGACTTGATTATCGCGACCGGATGAATGCGTGGATGCCCGGGACAAGCCCGGGCAAGACGAAGTGGCGCGAGCACGACGACGTGGTGCCAGGCCGCCATCGCCCCGCTCTCCCCGTCCTGGCCGGGCTTGTCCCGGCCACCCACGACTTCAGCCCAATTGCTTACACAGAACCCGCGAAAAGCGTCGCCGCTCCGATCCGGTCAAAGAGCCATAATCACTGTGCAGCGGGACTAGAACAGGCTGCCCTGCCCTTCATCCCCAGGCGGCGCCTTAGGCTTGGCGGCGGGCTTCGGCGCCTTCGCCGGTCGCGGGGCGGCGTCCTCGTCACCCGCCTCGTCCTGGACCTCTGGCCCGTCATTGGTCACCTTGTTGACCGCCGTGCCGATGCGGCGAAGCTCCAGCTCGCCTTGCAAGGGTGCTTTCAGCAGCGCCTCGGCCCGGTCCGGCGAGGTTGCCGGGTCGAGCCACTCGTCCCACGACGTCGGATCGAGGATGATCGGCTGGCGCGGATGGATCGTCTGCAAGGACCCGCTCGCCTCGGTGGTCATCAGCGCCGCGGTATCGATCTCCGACCCGTCGGGCGAAGCCCAGGTTTCCCACAGGGCCGGAAAGGCAAAGGGGGCGCCGTCGGCCCGGCGGATCAGATAGGGCGTCGAAACCCGGCCGTCGCGGCGCCATTCGTAGAAGCCATCGACCGGCATCAGCCCGCGCCGGCGCTGGAAGGCGGCGCGGAACGACGGTTTTTCGCGCGCGGTCTCGGCGCGGATATTGATGACCAGCGGAAATTCGTTGGGTTCCTTGACCCAGCCCGGCAGAAAACCCCAGCGCATCAGCACGAAACGCCGGCGTCCCTCGATGATGGTGACCACCGGCACCGGCTGGGTCGGCGCGATATTGAAGCGCGGCGGGAAATTCGGCTGGTCGACATAACCGAACTGCTCCCTGAGCAATTCCGGCATGGTGGTAATGGCGAAGCGGCCGCACATGGCTCAGGCCGATCCGACGGCCAGGCGCGCCCGCCGCGCACGACGCTCGCCGGTTCCGCTGGCATTGCTGACGATTTTGGCGTTCGAGAGCTTCGCCCCAGGCATCGGCTTAAACCTTCCTTCACCATGGTCGTGGCTGATAGAGGAGCCCAGAAGGACACACATTAGCCGATGCTTGCAGCCGATCTCCAGGACGCGCACCTCATGCCGACGCCCGAGCGTCTGCGCGCGGCCAATATCCACCCCGAGACGAAGCTGGCAACCGACTACCTGAACCATTTCAACGAAGCGATCATGCTGCTCGAGCTGATCCCGTCCATGCCCGACTGCATGGACGACGTGATCGGCTGGACGCCACTGACCTACGAACAGCATTTCCTGCAGTCGAGCTATCGCGACAAGGAGCTGGTGCTGCAGGTCTATCAGCACGCGCCGGCCGCCGTGCTCCGCCGCTTCCACGCCGTCATCGACCAGATGGACCAGTTGATGACGGCGGCCATCGACAGTCTGAAGGCCGTCGGCGCCGGCCCCGCCGCCGCGATCATCGCCGAGGAGGCGGGCTTCATCCTGAAGCCGCTCGCCGCGCGCGCGGTGGGCGTGATGAACGCCGTCGTCGACGAGGATGAGGACCAGATGGCGCCGGCCTCGGCCCAGGATGCCATCGACGCCCTGATGACGCGCTGATAGCGTCCGGCCGCCCAACTCCTTCGGATGGCCATGACCGATCGCTCCTATCCGCCCCGCCCCATCCTGGCCGTCTCGACGGCGGTGATTCGCGGCGACCGGATGCTGGTCGCGCAGCGCGCCAACCCGCCGGGACGCGGGCTCTACAGCCTGCCCGGCGGCCTGGTCGAAATCGGCGAGACGCTGGCCGAAGCGGCCGCCCGCGAATTGATGGAGGAGGTCTCGGTGCTGGCCGCGCCGGTCGGCCTGTGCAGCGCCCGCGACATCATCACGCGCGATGCCGACGGCCGGGTGGAACGGCACTTCGTCGTGGTCAGCTACGCCGCACGCTGGCTCTCCGGTGAAGGCGAGCCTTCGCCCGAAGCGTCCGACATCCGCTGGGTCAGCCTTGCCGAGATCGGCCGCCTGGCCACCACCGACGGGCTCGCGGATGTGGCGCGCGCGGCCTTTGCGCTCGCCGCCGCCGGCGGCCTCGCCGCGCCGGCCTGACCGTCAACCCTGTCGCGCGCCCGATGTTGCGGTGCCTGCCCGGCTGGCGCATATCTTCAAGATGATCCGCCGCGCGCTTTTCGCCCTGATGCTCGGTCTCGCCTTGCCGACGGCGGCTGCGGCGCAGCGCGCGGCAACGCCACCGCCGCCGCCTCCGGCCGTGCCCGAGGCGTTGCTCCAGGCGCCCTATGAGCCGCAATTGCTGCGGCTGGCCGAGATCATGGGGGCGCTGCACTACCTGCGCACCCTTTGCACCGCGCCGGATACCGGCGCCTGGCGCCGCGAGATGCAGGCCTTGCTCGACGCCGAGGCCGGCAGCGGCGAGCGGCGCGAACGGCTGACGCTCCGATTCAACCGCGGTTATGCCGGGTTCGAGCAGACCCATCGCAGTTGCACACCGGCGGCCCAGGTCGCGACCAGGCGTTATCTGGACGAGGGTCAGCGCATCGTCGCCGATATCACCAGCAGGTTCGTGAATTAGAGTGTTTCCCGCTCGACTTGGACAAAACGGTCGAAGTTGAGCGGGAAACATGCGGTGCTGCGTGTCATTTTGGGATCACAGAAGATTAATTCACGGATGTTAACCTTCCGGTGAGAATTGGCTGCCCTTGGCGACAGCCCATGCTAGTGTCCCGTCATGGGGCAAATCAGGCCCGCCGGTCCCCCATCAGGACATGACGATGCAGTTTGCTCCCGCGATATCCGCACGTGCAGCCGAAGCCGAAGACCAGCGGCAGGCGGCGATGAGCTATGTGTCGGAGGCCTTCGCCGAGGCACGGCTCGACGGTCTCGACGTCGACTGCATCGCACAGGCCGCCGTCTTCGCCTCTTTCGTCGAGATGGTGGCGACCTATGGCGAAGAAGCTGCCGCCGTCTTCGCCGAGCGATTGGCCGAGCGCGTGCGCGCCGGCGAGTTCACGGTGGACCGCTCAGCGCACTGACCGGTCAAGCGGCTGCGGGGGCTGGCCTGTTGAACCCACGGACTGTCGCAATCCTTGGTGCCGTCGTTTCGATCACCGTGCTCGGCGTCGCGGTCGGCCAGATCATGCCGACCGACCGGGCGCGCCTGCCGGCCGAGGTCCAGCAGCCGCGACTGTCCAGCACCAGCACGCCGCTCAGATCGACGATTCGCGATGTGACGCCGCGTGCCGGCGATCCTGAACCCCGGACACCTGCTCCGGCCACGACCGCCACGCCGGCGCCCGCGCCGCCGGCGCAGCGCCGCACGCCGCCACCGGTTTCCGTCGAATTGCTGCCCGACAATGAAGATCTGCGCGAACGCGTCGGCCATACCCGCGAGAAGCTCATCCTCGCGGCCCGCTCCGGCAATATCGAACGCCTGGCGGTGGTATTCCAGATGAACGAAACCACGCCGGTGTTCAGCCGCGGCAGCGAACGCGACCCGGTCGCCTTCTGGAAACAGGCCTCGGGCGATGGCGAAGGCCACGAGATCCTGGCCATCCTGCTGAACATTCTCGATCTGCCGGCGGCGGTGATCAACAAGGGCACGCCGCAGGAAATGACGGTCTGGCCCTATCTTGCCCATGTGCCGCTTGACCGGCTGACGCCGCAACAATCGGTCGACCTCTACCGGCTGATGACGGCCCAGGACGTGCGCGATATGCGGGTGCTGAACGCCTGGGTGTTCTGGCGGCTCGGCATCGGCCCTGATGGCACGCTGCACTATTTCCTGGCCGGGGAGTGATCGGGCCGGCCTGTGCCGACCCCCTGGCTTGAACCCATCACCCCGCCCCTTAGACTTTGCCGACGCTCGATTCGCGCGCAAACGAGGGAGGATGCCGATGGCTGGGACGTTCGTATTGTCGAAGGGAGCAAGTGGTCAGTTCCACTTCGTGCTCAAGGCCGGCAATGGTCAGACCATTCTGAGCAGTGAGCACTATACCACCAAGGCCGCCGCCGAGAACGGCATCGCCTCGGTCAGGACCAACGCTCCCCTGGACGCGCGCTATGAGCGCAAGGACGCCAAGAGCGGCCAGCCGATGTTCAACCTGAAGGCTGCCAACAGCCAGGTGATCGGCACCAGTGAAACCTATTCCTCGGTCGCCGCCCGCGATGCAGGGATCGACAGCGTGAAGGCCAACGCGCCGAAGGCGACGCTCGACGACAAGACCTGATGGTCGGCGCCGGGCGGCCTCGGCCGCTCAGGCGCCAGTCCGCCGGAACGCCAGGACGCTCCACGTCACGGCGCGGCGGCTGAGCATGTCGCCGCGGCTGCCGCGATGGATATCGGTGAGCCGATTCGCGACGGCAAGCGCCGCGGTCTCATCCGCCGAAACGTCGAACATGCGCCGGCCCGGTGGCACCGGCCCGTGGCGCAGCGTCATGAACACCAGACCGTGCGGCGCCATCACGCTTGCCAGCGCCGCCATCGCGGCCTCCCGTTCGGCCGCATCGAGATGCATCCACACCGCGGTCAGGAAGGCGAGGTCGTAGCGCTCGGCCCGCGCCCGGACACGGGCAAGCTCGGGCAAGCCGTCGTCCAGCCATTCGATCCTGGGATCCGGGTGCAGCCTGCGGGCCTCGGCAAGGAGTTCGGCTGTCGGTTCGACCGCCAGCACCCGGTGGCCGCGCGCCGCCAGCGCCGCCGCGTCGCGGCCGGTCCCAGCCCCGATATCGATGGCACGGACGGGCTCGGCGGGGAGAAGATGCAGAATGTCGTGATGCACCTGGTCGAAGGTAATGCTCTCATATTGCGCGGTCAGCGCCGCCGCGTTCTCGGCATAACCATCGGTCGAGCGCCGCTGGCCGCTCACCGCGGCCCGCCGGCGTCCTGGAACCGCACGGCCTCGCCACCTGACGGCGTCACCAGGTCGCCCTCCCACATCACCCGCCGGCCGCGAATGACCGTGCCGACCGGCCAGCCGGTGACCTCAAGGCCGTCATAAGGCGTCCACTGGCTCTTCGAGGCGATCCAGGAATTGCCGATCCTGGCCTTCCGCTTCAGATCGACAATGGTCAGGTCGGCATCATAACCGGCGGCGATCCGGCCCTTGCCGGCGATCGCGAAGATGCGCGACGGGCCGTGGCTCGACAGATCGACAAACCGTTCCAGCGTCAGCCGCCCGGCATTCACGTGGTCGAGCATGATCGGCACCAGGGTCTGCACGCCGGTCATGCCGGAAGGCGAAGCCGGATAGGTCTTGGCCTTCTCTTCCAGCGTGTGCGGCGCATGGTCGGAGCCGAGCACGTCGACAATGCCCTGGCCGATGCCATGCCAGATACGGTCGCGGTGGCGGGCTTCGCGCACCGGCGGGTTCATCTGGGCGAGCGTACCGAGCCGCTCGTAGCAGTCGGGCGCCACCAGGGTCAGGTGATGGGGTGTCGCCTCGCAGGTCGCGACATCCTTGTGGCCCCGGAGAAAGTCGATTTCCTCGGCCGTCGAAATATGCAGCACGTGGATCTTGGCGTTGAAGCGCTTGGCGATGCCGACCAGCCGTTCGGTGCAGGTCAGCGCCGCGATCTCGTCGCGCCAGACCGGATGGGAGCGCGCGTCGCCCTCGATGCGCAGGTCCTTGCGGTCGCGCAGCCGGTATTCATCCTCGGAATGGAAGGCGGCGCGCCGGCGGGTGTGCTGGAGGATCGAGGCGACACCCTCGTCGTCCTCGACCAGCAGCGAGCCGGTGGACGATCCCATGAACACCTTGATGCCGGCGGCCCCCGGCAGGCGCTCCAGCTCGGCCACCTCGCCGGCATTGCCATGGGTGGCACCGACCCAGAAGGCGAAATCGCAATGCATCCGCTGGGCCGCGCGCGCGACCTTGTCGGCGAGCGCCGCTTCGGTGGTGGTCTGCGGATCGGTATTGGGCATTTCGAATACCGCGGTGACGCCGCCCATGACGGCGGCGCGCGAACCGGTCTCGAGGTCTTCCTTGTGGCTCGGTCCCGGTTCACGGAAATGCACTTGGCTGTCGATGACGCCGGGCAGGATATGCAGGCCGGTGCAGTCGACCAGCTCGCCGGCAGAGGCCCGCGACAGGTCGCCGATCGCGGCGATCCGGCCGCCGGTCACGCCGATATCGCGCTCACCGCGGCCATCCTGATTGACCACCGTGCCGCTGCGGTAGATCACGTCGAAGGTCTGGGACATGGCTGCTATCTCCGGCATGGTGACGACGGCACCCTTGGAGCGGCGTGCCGACACGCTTATGTCGGAGATCGAACAAGGTGCCAAGTCGTGCGAAACGCTCGCGCGCAACTGGCCGTGCGGGAGCCTCAGGAATGCATTCGGCCTTTCTGCCCGACCGGGGCGTGGTGAAGCTGACCGGCGACGACGCCGTGAAACTGCTGCAAGGATTGGTGACCTGCGACGTCGACACGGTCGGCGAGGGCAGCGCCGGCTTCGGCGCCCTTTTGACGCCGCAAGGCAAGATCGTCGCCGACTTCTTCATCATCAGGGCGCCGGCGGCCGCGGCCGGCGGACTGATCCTCGACGCGCCGCGGGCGCTGACCGGCGACCTGGTCAAGAAGCTCAATTTCTACAAGCTGCGCGCCAAGGTGACGATCGAAGACCGGTCCGACAGCCTCGATGTCACCGCCGTCTGGGGGACCGATGTGGCGCCCGGCGACGGCACGCTCGCCGCCCGCGATCCGCGCCACCCCAAGCTCGGCTGGCGGGTCATCGGGCCCTGGCCGTCCGGCGGCGAAGCCAATGCCGCAGCCTATCACGCCCATCGCATCGCGCTCGGCATTCCCGAAGGCGGCAAGGATTTCGCTTATGGCGACGCCTTCCCGCATGAGGTCGACATGGACCAGTTGTCGGGCGTCGCCTTCGACAAGGGCTGTTTCATCGGCCAGGAGGTGGTCAGCCGCATGCAGCATCGCGGCACCGCGCGCACCCGTGTCGTGCCGGTCAGGTTCGACGGGCCCGCACCCGAGGCCGGCCTCGAGGTGACCGCCGGCGACAAGCTGATCGGCCATATGGGCTCGGCAACCGAAGGCCGCGGCCTCGCCAAGCTGCGGCTCGACCGAATCGAGGATGCGCTTGCCGCGGGCCTGGCCATCACCGCCGGCGGCATCGTGCTGACCCCGGTCAAGCCGGACTGGGCGCGCTTCGCCTGGCCGGGCGAGACGGCACTGGCCTAAGATCTACAAGAAGCTCTGCGGGTCGACATCGATTTCGAGCCGGACATTGCCGCGCGGCGCCTCGACCGAGGAGAGCCAGGCGCGCAGCCAGCCGGACATGTCGAAGGCCCGTGCTGAACGCGCCAGCAGGCGGACGCGGTGGCGACCACGCACCAGGGCGAGAGGCGCCTCGGCCGGGCCCAGGAGCCGTACATCCGTGCCGACAGGCGCCGCCCGCATGATGGTGCGGGCATAACCGAAGGCGTCGGCCTGGGCCTCGGCCGAGACGACCAGCGCCGCCAGCCGGCCATAGGGCGGCAGTTGCGCCTCTTCGCGCATGGCGATCTCGGCGGCGTAGAAGGCCTCGCGGTCGCCCTTGACGATGGCGTCGATGATCGGATGGGCCGGCTGGTGGGTCTGGATCAGCGCGCGCGAACCGTCCTTGGCCCGGCCGGCCCGGCCGACCACCTGCTGCAACAGTTGGAACGTCCGCTCGCCGGCCCGCGGGTCGCCATTGGACAGGCCAAGATCGGCATCGATGACGCCGACCAAAGCCAGATGCGGGAAATTGTGGCCCTTGGCGACCAGTTGCGTGCCGATGACGATGTCGGCCTCGCCCTTGGCGACGGCCTCGATCTCCTGGCGGATCCGCTCGATGCCGCCGGCCATGTCGGAGGAGAGCACCAGAAGGCGGGCTTCCGGGAACAGCGTGGCGCATTCTTCCGCCAGCCGTTCGACGCCGGGCCCGCAGGCAACAAAACTGTCGACCGCCTCGCATTTGGGGCAATGCTCCAGCGGCGGCATGGAGAAACCGCAATGGTGGCAGACCAGCCGCCGGCGGAAGCGATGGTCGACCAGCCAGGCGGTGCAGTTCGGGCATTGCACACGCTCGCCGCAGGCCCGGCAAAGCGTCAGCGGCGCATAGCCGCGCCGGTTGAGGAAGAGAAGCGACTGTTCCTTGGCGGCAAGGGTGTCGCGGACCGCCAGCTCGAGCGCCGGCGAGATCCAGCGTCCATGCGGCGCACCTCTGGTCTTCAGGTCGACGGTCGCGATCTTGGGCATTTCGCGCCCGCCGAAACGTTCGGGCAGGATCAGCCGCCGATAGCGACCCTTGTCGGCATTGACCCTGGATTCGACCGAAGGCGTTGCCGAGGCGAGCACCACCGGCGCATCGTGCAAGCGGGCACGCACCACCGCCATGTCGCGGGCATGGTAGTGGACGCCGTCATCCTGCTTGTAGGCCTGCTCGTGTTCCTCATCGACGACGACCAGGCCAAGCGCCTTGAACGGCAGGAACAGCGCCGAGCGCGCGCCGATGACCACCTTGACCTCGCCGGCCGCGACCCCGGTCCAGACCCGGGCGCGCCTGGTCGCACCGATACCGGAATGCCAGGCCGCCGGCCGGTGGCCGAAGCGCTGGGCGAAACGGTCGAGAAACTGGGTGGTGAGCGCGATTTCCGGCACCAGGATGAGCGTCTGCTTGTCCTGCCTGAGCGCCTCGGCCACCGCCTCGAAATAGACCTCGGTCTTGCCCGAGCCGGTGACGCCGTCGAGCAGGAAGACCTGGAAACCGCCGGCCGCCACGGCGTCCTCGATGGCCAGCGCCGCGTCTTTCTGGGCGGTGTTGAGGCTGGCCACCGCATAGGCCGGATCGAGCGGCAGGGCGACAGCCTCGGGGGCGAGCGTGATCGCTTCCAGCGCGCCGTCGTCGACCAGGCCATCGATGACGCCGACCGAGACGCCGGCCTCGCGCGCCGCCTCGCTTTTGCCCCGCGCCAGCCCATCGGCCATCAGGGCCAGGACCTTGGCGCGCGACGGCGTCGGCCGGCTCGCCGGCTGGCCGGTGGCGCGCACGCCGATGCGCGGCCGGGGCGGCGCAAGGGCGTCGGGATCGCGCATCGCCATGCGCAGCACCATGCCGCGCGGCGCGAGCGTATAGTCGGCGATCCAGTCGACCAGGCGACGGATCTCATGCGGCACCGGCGGAACGTCATGGCGGGCCGCGATGTCCTTCAGCCGGTTGTGCGATACCCCGCCGGGCTCGTCGCGCAGACGCCAGACCGCGCCGACCGCCGTGCGGTTGCCGAGCGGCACGGCCACGAGATCGCCGGGCCCGACTGCAAGATCCGCGGGGATGCGGTAGCTGTAGGGGCGATCGACGGCGACGGGAATCAGGACATCGGCATAGCGCGGCGCGGACATGGCAAAGGCCTAGCCCGGATTCCGCGCACGGGCTATCCCGCGCCGCCGCGCGAGCGAATGGCTGCTGCCCGGAACCAGCGTTTCCAGTTTGGAATGATTCGCTACTTGGCGAAAAACGTCAGCACTTCTGCCACTTGCGGGACTCTTTCGAACGCCTCTAAATTCATATCAAGTCGTTGAAATCATGAGGTTTTCACGCTAGACAATGGGTGCCCTCGACGCTCCGCGGCATTTCTCGCGCGAGGCAGGGGCGGAGACACGCAGTGATCGTTTGCCATTGCAATGTGTTCAGCGACCACGACGTGAGAGCGTGTCTCGGTGACGGCCCGGAATGTCCGCGTGCGGTGGGCGAGGTCTATAGCTGCCTCGGCTGCAGCCCGAATTGCGGGCGTTGCGCGCGCACCATCCTGGCGATCATGCGCGAAGCCGGTGTCGACCAGGGCTGCACGACCTGCCCGGTCGGCCAATGCGCGCATCACGAGGCGCCGCACCTCGTCGCGGCCGAATAGGCCCTTTCCCTCCGAACCTCCTGACGGTCCACCTACCCGCTCCGCTTCGGGCCACGCCTGTGCCGTCGTCGGCGATGCGCTGACACGCGTCAGCGGCCGTGCTCAGTCTTGCGCTCTTGTCTGGAATAATTATAAACTGGCTCGGCAATCAGGCATGGCTGGCGCAATCAGCACAAGGACGAGGCTCATGAAGGGCGACAAGAAGGTCATCGAATATCTGAACAAGGGCCTGCGCAGCGAGCTGACCGCCGTCAGTCAGTACTGGCTGCACTACCGCATGCTCGACAATTGGGGCTTCAAGGAGCTGGCCAAGACCTGGCGCAAGGAATCCATCGAGGAGATGGTCCATGCCGACAAGTTCATCGACCGGATCCTGTTTCTCGAGGGCCATCCGAACCTGCAGGTGCTCGATCCGCTGGAGATCGGCCAGGACATCAAGGAGGTCATCGGCTGCGACCTGAAGGCCGAGATCGGTGCCCGCAAGCTCTACCAGGAGGCCGCCGCCTATTGCGAGACGGTCAAGGACTACCCTTCGCGCGACCTGTTCATCGCGCTGATGACCGATGAGGAAGGCCATATCGACTTCCTGGAGACCCAGCTCGACGTGATCAAGACGGTCGGCATCCAGCTCTATGCCCAGAAACATATCGGCGAACTCGATCACTGATCGGCCGGCGTTCACCGGGCATGAACCGGTCCGTGGCATGGTCAACGCATGTCCGACTTCGATGCGCCCGCTGATCTTTTGATGCCCGGCGCCGCGGCCGATACGGTCGCGGCGGTCGGGCGCTGGCTGCGTTATCTCGGCACCGAAAAACGCCTGTCGCCGAAGACGCTGGAAGCCTATGGCCGCGATGCCAGGGTGTTCCTGGGCTTCCTGTCCGGCCATCTCGGCGAAACGGTGTCGCTGACGGCGCTCGGCGCCATCGCGCCGCGCGACGTGCGCGCCTTCATGGCGAAACGCCGCGCCGACAAGCTCGATCCAGCCTCGATCAGCCGGGCACTCGCCGCGATCCGCTCGTTCACCCGCTTCCTGGAGCGTGACGGCGAAGGCCGGATGGCCGCCTTTGCCGCGATCCGCTCGCCCAAGGTCGCGCGCCGGCTGCCGCGGCCGCTGGCCATGCCGGCCGCGCGCCGGGTCGCTTCCGCCGCCGCCCGCGACCATGACGATGCCGCGCCCTGGGTGATCGCACGCGACGCTGCCGTGCTCGGCCTGCTCTACGGCTCGGGCCTGCGCATCTCGGAAGCGCTCGGGCTGAAGCAGGGCGACGCGCCGCCGCCCGGCGCCAACGGCCAGGTGACGGTCACCGGCAAGGGCGAGAAGGTGCGCCAGGTGCCGGTCATCGCCAAGGTCGCCGATGCCATCGCGGACTATCGGAAAATCTGTCCGTGGAGCCTCGGCGCTGATGACCCGCTGTTCGTCGGGGTCAAGGGCGGCCCGCTGTCGCCGCGGATCATCCAGCTGACCATGGAGCGGCTGCGCGGCGCTCTCGGCCTGCCCGACAGCGCGACGCCGCATGCGCTGCGCCATTCCTTCGCCACCCACCTGCTCGGCCGGGGCGGCGACCTGCGCTCGATCCAGGAACTGCTCGGCCACGCCTCGCTGTCGACGACCCAGATCTATACCGAGGTCGATACCGCGGCACTGCTCAAGGTCTATGAGAGCGCCCACCCGCGGGCGTGACGGGCAAGGACGCGGCAAGGCCCATGCGCCGCTGCGGCGCCGCTGGACATCAACCAGGGCCGGTTCGGTTCAGGGCTAACCGGCAATCGCTTCCTCCAGGATATCGAGGGCGCGATGCATCTCGGCCTCGGTGACGATCAGCGGCGGCGTCAGGGTCAGCACATTGCCCATGGTCGTCTTGAACGACAGTCCGCGATCGAGCGCCCGGTACATCACCTGCTCGGCGAGATCGAAGGCCGGCTCCTTGGTCGTCCGGCTCTTGACCAGTTCAATGCCGAGGAGCAGGCCGCGGCCGCGCACGTCGCCAATGGCCGGCAGACGCCGCTTCATGTCGTGCAGGCGTGCCAGGGCGACCGCTCCGACACGGGCGGCGTTCTCGACCAGCCCTTCCTCCTCGATGATCTCGATCGTGGTGAGCGCGGCGCGCGCCGTCACCGGGTTCTTCTCGTGGGTGTAATGGCCGAAGGCGTAGGCGCCGCCGACGTCGAGTTCGGGCCGCGCGATGACGGCGGCGATCGGCAGGATGCCGCCGCCGAGCCCCTTGCCGAGCACCAGGATGTCGGGCACGACGCCGTCGTGCTCGCAGGCGAACATGCGGCCGGTCTTGCCGAGGCCGGTCGGGATCTCGTCGAAGATCAGCAGCACGCCGTGCCGGTCGCAGGCTTCGCGGACCGCACGCCAATAACCCGGCGGCGGCAGATAGGGCACCGCGCGCGCCGGCTCGGCGATCACCGCCGCGACGTCGCCCTCACGCGACAGCACATAGTCCACCATGGTCGCGCAGGCCATGTGGCAGCGGTCGAGATCAGGCTGTCCGTCGCCGTCGACGGGATGGCCGTAAGGGCAGCGATAGCAGCCGAACGGCGCCACGTGCTGCGCACCGGCGAGGAGCGGCGCCGCCGGACCGGACCGGAACAGCGCCTCGCCCGACAGGCTCGCCGCCCCGAAGCCCGCGCCATGGAAGGCATCCCAGAACGACAGGGTCTTGAACCGCCCGGTGGCGGCGCGCGCCACCTTGACGGCAACCTCGACGGCATCCGATCCGCCGGTCGTGAACAGCACCTTCGAGAGGTTGCCGGGTGCGATGGCCGCAAGCTTTTCCGCCAGCAGCACGGCCGGCTCGCAGGCGTAGCGCCGCGGCGCGAAGGGCAGGTCGTCCATCTGCTTTGTGATGGCCGCCTTCAATCGCGGATGGCCATAACCGATGTGATGGACGTTGTTGCCGTGAAAATCCATGTAGCGCCGGCCGGCGACGTCCTGAATGTACAGTCCCTCCGCCTTGGCGATCGCATTCAGGCACGGGGTCGACACCGATTGGTGCAGGAAATGGCGCGCATCCTCGGCCAGGACCCGTTGCGTCGGAGCATCGAGAGACCGCGCCTGCCAGGCGCGGCGCCGGTCGGTCAGATTGGTGTCGCTTTCCGATTGCGCGACCGAAGCCGAACCGGAACCGTGGCGGGGGAGCATCAGCGTCGCCTCCAGACCTGAAGGCGCGCAAGCAGCGTCCTTTCGACCAGAATGTGCAGCCCGCGCACCAGGATGGCGGTGAACAGAATGCAGGTCGCCATTGCCGCCGCGGCTGCGATGGCGCCGGCCTCGTCCATATGCACGATCGCAACGGAGGCGAGCTTGCTGTCGCCGCCATAGAGAAAGATGACCGCCGAGACCGTGGTCAGCGCGTTGACGAACATGAAGACCGCGATGTCGAGGATCGCCGGCATCGAGATCGGCACCATGACGCGCCGGAACGTCACCCAGAACGGCACCTTCAGCGCCGCCGACACCGCCTCGAATTCCGGATCGATCTGCTTCAGGGCCGTGGTCGCGGTGATATGGCCGGTCGTATAAAAATGCGCGATGCAGTTGATCACCAGGATCGTCAGCGTGCCGTAGAGCACGTTGAGCGGGTTCCACGACGCGTTGAAAAAGAACACATAACCCAGGCCCAGGACCAGGCCGGGAACCGCCATCGGAAGCAGCGCCAGGAAACTGGCGACCTGCCGGCCGATCGGCGCGACTTTCAGCTTCTCGACCACATAGGCGCCGGTGAACACCAGGACCGTGCCGATCACCGCCACCGCCGCCGACATGACGACCGAATTGAAATAGGGCTGCCAGCCGGTCGGCTCGAAATTGGCGAAGTCGTAATTCGCCGTCGTGAGCGACAGGTTGTAGGGCCAGTAGCGGATGAACGACGCCCAGACCGCGACGCCATAAAGCGCCAGCACCAGCCCGCCGACAACGAGGCAGTAGAGCGTCAGCAGGGCGTCGCGACCGAAACGGCGGCGCGGCTCGAAGGGCACCGCGCGCGCCGAGAGCAAGGCCACTTGCCGCTTCTGCGCGGCCCGCTCGACCAGAAAGGCGATCACCGCCGGGATCAGCAGGATCATGCCGACGACCGCGCCCATCTCGAAATCCTGCTGGCCGACGACCTGCTTGTAGGCGTCGGTGGCGAGCACCGCGAAATTGCCGCCGATCACCTTGGCGATGCCGAAATCGGTGACCGAGAGGGTGAACACCACGAACAGGGCCGAGATCAGCCCATAGCGGGCGCCGGGCAAGGTCACCGTGCGAAACACCCGGGCACGCGAGGTGCCGAGTGCCTCGGCGGCCTCATAGAGCCGCCCGTCGGCGATCGACAAGGCGGTCACCATGATCAGGACGCTATAAGGCAGGCAATAGAACACCTGGCCGGCGACGATACCGATCGGTCCGTAGATCGAGCCGCCGACGAGCCACCCCTTCAAAAGGCCCTGGTTGCCGAACACATAGATCAGCGCCAGAGCCGAGAGCAGCGACGGCGCGAAGATCGGCAGGAGCGCCAGCGCGTAGAACAGCGGCTTCAGCCGCATGCAGCTGCGGGTCAGCGCATAGGCATAGACAAACCCCAACGGCACGACGATCACGGTGGTCAACGCGGCGATCATGACGCTGTTCAACAGCGAAACGAACAGGGTCGGCGTCGAGACATAGCGCAGGTAATTCGCCAGCCCGATGAAGCCGCCATCGGCGTTCTGAAAGCTCTTGGACAGCAGCGCCCATAACGGCAGCGCGATGATGAGCGCCAGGATCGCGCAGAGACCCCAGACCAGCACCGTTGCGACCAGGCTCTCGCGCCCCTGTGTCGCTCTATGCCGGGCCGGAGCACCGGCACGCAATGTCGCGGTAGCGGCGCTCATGCCCGAGCTCCCCTGTCCTCGCGGGGAAACACCCGCAAGGACTCCGGCGGGAAGGCGACGAAGCGTGTCTGGCCCGCGGCGATCTCGAGATCGCGCATGGCATTGGTGGAGAAATCGGCCGAGATCGGAATGCCGGGCGACGCCAGCGGTGCCAGTTCGGCGCGGCAGAACGCACCGAGAAAAGCCAGCCGTCCGACCCTTGCCTCGAACCGGTTCGGCGTTGCCGCATCGATGCTGCGGGTGCGGACATCCTCGGGGCGCATCGCCAGGCGCACCGCCGTGCCGGGGCGATAGTCCTGGCAGTGCGCCACGTCGAGTTCGAGCTCGCCGACCTTGACCTTGCCCGGCCCCGTCACGATTGCGTCGAGGAAGGTCATGTGGCCAACAAAATCGGCGACGAAAGCGGTCGCGGGATGGCTGTAGATCTCGAAGGGCGTGCCGATCTGCTCGATGACGCCCTGGTTCATCACCACGATGCGGTCGGCCATGGTCAGCGCCTCCTCCTGGTCGTGGGTCACCATGATGGTGGTGACCCCGAGCTGGCGCTGGATGCCGCGGATCTCGTCGCGCAGGCGCATCCTCACCCGGGCATCGAGCGCGGAGAGCGGCTCGTCGAGCAGGAGCAGGCTCGGCACGGTGGCCAGCGCCCGGGCAAGCGCGACACGCTGCTGCTGGCCGCCGGAGAGCTGCACCGGATATTTGAGCCCCTGCTCGGGCAGGCCGACGAGCGCCAGGAGTTCGGCGACCCGTGCTGCGATCTGGGCCTTTGGCTGCCGCCGGTTGACCAGCCCGTAGCCGATATTGTCGGCAATGGTCAGATTGGGAAACAGCGCATAGGACTGGAAGACGATGCCGAAGTCGCGCTCCGAAGGCGGAGCCTCAGACACGTCGCGGCCCGCCAGAGTGATCGAGCCGGCATTCTGCCGTTCGAGCCCGGCAATGGCGCGCAGCAGGGTCGTCTTGCCGCAACCGGAGGGCCCGAGAAAACAGACGAACTCGCCGCGCGCAACGTCGAGATCGACGGTGTCGAGCGCGGTGAAGCTGCCGAAGCGCTTGACCAGCCCACGAATGCTGAGAAAGGGCGCTGTCGACGTTGCCAAGGGATCATCACGAAGCATAGGCGCACCTCACGCTCGTCGTGTCACCGGACGGACGAGCCGCGAGGCGCGGCCCGCCCAACCGCTTCTTTGCTCAGTTGCGCGCCGCCGCCTTGGCCTCGTAACGGCGCGACCACTCGGCGAGGACGCGCGTGCGGTTCGAGGCCATCCAGCCGAAATCATTGGCGAACATGCGGGCTTCCGCATTGGCCGGATAATTCGCCGGCGCGCTGGTGATGCCGGGATAGGCTACCACCGCATAAGATCGCGCATAGAGCTCATTGGCACCCTTGGTCGCGACCCAGTCCATGATGCGGCGCGCCGCATCCGTCTGCGCCTGGGGACGGCCACGGACGATCGCCGCGGCCTCCATGTCCCAGCCGGTGCCTTCGGCGGGAACCACGACCTCGATCGGCGCGCCCTGCGTGCGTTCACGCGCGCCGCGCATGTCGAGCGAGATGCCGGCGATACGCTCGCCACGCGCCGCCTGGACACAGGGCGCCGAGCCGGAATGGGTGTAGGTCGCGACGTTCTCGTGCAACTGGTCCATGAAGCGCCAGCCGGCCTCTTCACCCATCAGCTGCAGCCACATGGCGACCATCAGATAGCCGGTGCCGGACGAGGCCGGATGCGGCATGACGATCTGGCCGCGCAGGGCGGGCACGGTGAGATCGCGCCAGGTCGCCGGCACCGCCACATTGGCTTTGCGCGCCTCGACCGTGTTGAAGCAAATGACACCGAGGAAGGCATCCATGCCGGTCCAGGTGACCGGCACGGCCTGATCGCGGAACGCCGGCTTCAAGGCCTCGACGCCGCGCGGCGTATAGGCTTCGAGCAGATTGGCCTGTTCGAACATCAAGAGGCTCGAAGCCGCCAGCCCCATGACCATGTCGGCCTGCGGCCGTTCGCGCTCGGCCAGAAAGCGCGCCGTGATGACGCCGGTCGAGTCGCGCAACCAGGCGACGTCGACACCCGGCACCGCCGCCTCGATCGCCTGCTTGAACGGCGCGAGCTGTTCGTTCTCGAGCGCGGTGTAGATGGTGACACGGGTCTTCTGGGCCGCCGCCGGCGCCGCGGTTCCAAACACCATGGCGAGCACGAAGCCCACCGCCAATAGAGCTTTCATAGACGTTCCCCTCCCGAGAATTAAGTTCTGCCGCTCATGCACGTCCCCTTCCCGCCCCCGCTTCTCGTGACAATTCGAGCGGGATGTGACGGGCAGATGTCAGACCGGCCAGGGCAGTGAATAGGTCCGGACGTGGGTGAAGCCCTTCATCGCCTCGACCACCCCCTCCTTTTCGCCGAGCCCTGAATCCTTGATGCCGCCGAAGGGCGACATTTCGGTGCGGTAGCCTGGAACTTCCCATACATTAACCGTGCCAACCTCGAGCTCGGTGACGAAACGCGTGATGTGGTCGAGCCGGTTGGTGCAGACGCCGGATGACAGCCCGTAGGCGGTCGAATTGGAGATCCTGATGACCTCGCCGATGTCGTCGGGGCACCGGATCATCGGGATGACCGGACCGAAGGTCTCCTCGCGGACGAGCTCGCAATCATAGGGAACGTGGTCGACCACGGTCGGCGGATACAAAGCCCCCTGCCGGTCATTGCCGTGCAAGAGCCTGGCGCCCTTCGCCACGGCGTCGATGACGCGTGCCTCGAACAGTTTGGCGGAACGCTCGTTGATCACCGTTCCGACATCGACCTCGGGATCGGCCGGATTGCCACATTTCAGCTTCTTCGCCTTGTCCAGCACCAGGGCCGAGAATGCGTCGGCGACGCTCTCGACCACCAGGATGCGTTTCACCGCGGTGCAGCGCTGGCCGGAATTCTTGGTCGCCCCCTGGACGGCGAGCTCGGCCGCCTTGTCGAGGTCGGCATCCTCCATGACGATCAGCGGATCATTGCCGCCGAGTTCGAGCACGACACGGCGATAGCCGGCCTTGTCGGCAATATATTTGCCGACGCGCACCGAGCCGGTGAAAGTGATCAGATCGGCGTCCGGATCGGTGATCATGGCATCGCCCATGGTCGAGGGATTGCCGGTGACGACCGACAGCATCTCGGGCGGCAGGCCAGCCTCGTAGAGGACATCGGCCAGTGCCAGCGCGGTCAGCGGGGTCAGTTCGGTCGGCTTGAGGACGAGGCGGTTGTTGGTGGCGATCGCCGGGGCGAGCTTGTGGCTCACCATGTTGAGCGGATGATTGAACGGCGTGATCGCCGAGATAACCCCGAGCAGCGGCGTGCGCATGGTGAAGATACGTCGCGCCTTGCCGTTCGGACTGATGTCGCAGGCGAAAGCCTCGCCATCGTCCTTGATGGTGAGCTGGCCGGCGAAGGACCACACGTCATAGGCCCGCGAGGCCTCATAAAGCGCGTCCTTCCAGCACAGGCCGGTTTCGGCGCTAATCAGGCGGGCGAACTCCTCCTTGCGGTCGCGCAGCAGCTCGGCCGTGCGTTGCAGGATGCGCTGGCGCTCGAAGCGGGAGAGTGCGGAACGGAAAGCCCGGGCCTTGGCGAAGGCTTCACGCACGTGTTCGGGGCGGGCCGCCGGCACGGTGCCGACGATCTCGCCGCTATAGGGATTGCGCACCTCGATGGTCTCGCCGGTGTCGGCCAGCCGGCCGGCGATGCGCATCGTCTCGTGACGGGGCTCGAGCTTGACGGGAGCGTTCATGACGGCCTCTCAAGCAGTGACGCGGTTGAGCGCGACGTCGAACACGTCGAAATTGCGCAATGTGGACCCGGCCGACGGCTCGACCTTGCGGTTGGCGATCATCGGCACGGTCTGCTCGGTCAGGCCGCCATGGGAGCGCAGCGGTTCGGTCAGTCCGGAGAGATCGTGCCGCTCGCGCGAGGTGCCGATGACCTTGTGCCGTCCGGAGATCACCACGAGGTCGCCGATGCGATCGGCCGGCAGTTCGAAGGTCCGGCACGCCTCGTCAGAGGCAACCACGAGATCGACACCCGCGAGACCGGCGATGCGGCCGATCAGGTCCGGTACGTCGACATCGCCGTGGATGTAGACCGTGGCAAACGAGCCGAGCGCACCGTGATGGACGACATAGGGATCGGTGATCGGCAGAATGACCCGCGCGGCCCCGGCGCCGAGCCAGGCATCGAGGTGCTCCTGCAGATAGATGACGTCGGGCGTGCCGTCGGCCAGGTGCTTGTCGTTCATGCCGTGGTCGGCGGTCAGCACGACGACCGCGCCGGCGGCATCGAGGGCGCCGACATAGCGGTCCATCATGGCATAGAAGCCATTGGCGAAGTCCGAGCCGGGACCGGCCTTGTGCTGCACATAGTCGGTGGTCGACAGGTACATGACGTCAGGGCGGAAGCTCGTCATCAGCTTGACGCCGGCCGCCATGACGAATTCGGACAGGTCGGACGAATAGACGTCCGGCACCGGCATGCCGACCAGCCCGAGGACATCGGTGATGCCGTTGTCGGCAAGCGTCACCTTGTCGGCCTTCTCCGAGGAGAAACCGACGGCCCGGCCGGTCGCCATGTCGAGATCCTTGGCGAGCAGCGCGCGCAGCTTGTCCTTGGCGGTGACGACGGCGACCTTGGCGCCGGCGTCGTGAAAGGCCTTCATGATGGTTGGCGCGCGGAGGAAACGCGCCTCGTTCATCATCACCTCGACGCCCGCGTCGCGGTCGTAGAAATAATTGCCCGCGATGCCATGCACCGCCGGTGGCCGGCCGGTGATGATCGAC
This sequence comes from Phreatobacter stygius, assembly GCF_005144885.1. Taxonomy (NCBI): domain Bacteria; kingdom Pseudomonadati; phylum Pseudomonadota; class Alphaproteobacteria; order Hyphomicrobiales; family Phreatobacteraceae; genus Phreatobacter; species Phreatobacter stygius. Next base: position 4,071,353 of record NZ_CP039690.1, on the reverse strand, counting down.
ATGTTGTTCGGATTGGTGAAGCTCGGGATCACCGATTTCGCGGTGAGGTGCGCACCGTTACGCATGAGCCGGTCGAAATTCGGTGCGAGACCCGCGGCGATCGCCGCCTCGATATAGCCGGGCTCCGAGCCGTCGATGCAGACGACCACGGTCGGCGTGCGCGGGAACCGGTAGGTGCGGCCATTGCAGTCGACGGTCACGGGAGTTTGCATGTTCATGACGGTCTCCTCACGCGGCCTTGTGGGCGGCGACCGATGCGACGCCGAGTTCGTGCAGAACCTCGCGAATGGCGTCCAGGGCGAGCCGCATATGGCTTCGGTCGAGCCGCCCGATGCAGCCGATGCGGAAAGAGTCGGCCACCGTCAGCTTGCCGGGATAGATCACGAAACCGCGGTCTTTCAGCTTGTCGTAGAAGGTCTGGAAGACGAAGCGGCGATCGGCCGGCATCCGGAAGGTGACGATGATCGGCGCCTGCAGCGCGTCGGGCAGCAAGGTCTCGAAGCCCATGGCGCGCATGCCGTCGATCAGTTCCTGACAGTTGCCGGCGTAGCGGCCGCCGCGACCCGGCTGTCCGCCTTCGGCAAAAAACTCGGTCAGCGCCTGGTGGAAGGCGACGATGACATGGATCGGCGGCGTGAAGCGGTATTGTCCGGTCTTTTCGAGAACCCTCGACTGGTCGAGCAGATCGAGCGTCAAGGTCGTCGCATTGCCGTCGGTCGCCACCAGCGCGGCCCGGCGGCAGATCACGAAGCCCAGCCCCGGCACGCCCTCGATGCATTTGTTGGAGGAGGCCGCGACGGCATCGGCATGGGCCGCGGGCGCATCGAGCGGCAGGGCTCCGAAGGCCGACATCGAATCGACCAGATAGCCCTTGGCGTATTTTGCCGCGAGCGCGCCGATCTCGTGCACCGGGTTGAGGATGCCCGAAGTGGTCTCGCAATGAACCACGAAGATATGGGTGATGCCGGGATCGGCCTTCAGCACCTGTTCGATGCGATCGAGATCCGGTGGCGTGTCCTCGGCCGTCTCGCAGACGACCGTGCGCCGCTTGGCGATCTCCAGGATGCGCCGCGCACGCTGGCCATAAGCGCCGTTGATGACGAGCAGGCAGCAGCCGCCGGCCGGCACGAAACTCGTCAGCATGGCTTCGACCGCAAAGGTGCCCGAGCCCTGCACCGGCACCGTGACATAGTCCGCGCCGCCGTTGACGATGGCCGGCAGCCGCTCCAGAACCTCCCGGTTGATCCGGAGGAACGCCGCGTCGCGGGAGCCCCAGTCATGGACCATGGCGGCCTTGACGCTCTTCGACGTCGTGAGCGGCCCAGGCGTCAGCAGCAACGGGTCGCCCGTCTCGGATCTGGCCACCGTCATCTCGTCCGGCATTTCCATCCTCCTGCGCTTCGCTTTGATTTCGAAGAACGGTAATGACGGGGCGGCCCGATTGACTAGTCTATCGTTTGAATGGACACTATTGATCCTGTCTATGATAGTACGATGAACCTGACGCAGCTTCGTGCCTTTCACCTGGTCGCCGCAGCCGGCAGCTTCACGCTGGCGGCGCGCACCGCGGGCGTCTCGCAGCCGACCTTGTCGAGCCAGGTGCGGGCGCTCGAACAGGCTTATGGCGTCAACCTGTTCGACCGGAAAGGACGCGGCGCGCGGCTGACGCCCATGGGCCAGTCATTGCACCGCGTCACGGCGCAGCTCTTCGTGCTGGAGGAGGAAGCCCGTATCCTGCTTGCCGGCACCAAATGGGCGGTGCGCGGGCACCTGCGCGTCGCCGCCGACAGCGCCTATCACGTCATGCCGGTTCTGGCCGCCATGCGCGACCGGCATCGGGGTTTGAGTTTTCAGCTGCGCATCGGCAATTCGGTCGATGTCCTGAACCTGCTGCTCGGCTTCGAGGTCGATGTCGCGGTCACCGCTCATCCGGTCTCCGATCCGCGCCTGGTGGCAAACCCGTTGCGCCGCGACCGGCTGGTCGTCTTCGTGCCCAAGGACCACCCCTGGGCCGACCGCGGCGTCCTGGCCATCGAGGATCTGGCCGGCAGCGATCTCGTCGTCCGCGAACGCGGATCGATCACCCGCGAGGTGTTCGAGGCACGGCTGGCCCAGGCCGGTGTCCGGCCGAAGGCATTGTTCGAGGTGCAGACCCGCGAAGCCGTGCGCGAGGCGGTCGCGTCGAATTTCGGCATAGGCGTGGTGTTCCTGAGCGAGTTCGGCGTCGATCCGCGGTTTCGCGCCCTGTTCGTCGAAGGGCCGGGACTGGATGTCGCGGAATATGCGGTCACCCTGATCGAGCGCCGCCCGCTGTCGCTGGTCTCGCTGTTCTTCGATACCGCCGCGGCGCTCGCGGCCGATAATCACTGGCTCGACGAGCCGCGGCCGCCACCGCGGATCGCCCGCGAACCATAGATGATCTCGATAGGTGCCATAGTGGAGCTCAGCTTGTTGCTATGAAACGCCAGCCATAGCCTCGGCACTCGACGCGACCGGAACGCGTCAGATGGCAGGAGGCGGCGGCATGGCGTCAGGTCCAACCGAACTGGCGATGACGCTGGTCGGCAGTGTCGCCCTGCTGCTCTGGGGCGTCAGGCAGGTGCGTGTCGGCGTCACCGGAGCCTTCGGGACCGAGCTTCGCCGCTTGCTCGCTGCAGCCTCGCGCCGCCGTTGGCGCGCCTTCCTGATGGGGGGCTTCGTCAGCGGGCTCTTGCAGTCGGCGACCGCGACCGCGCTGCTGGTCGGCGCCTTCGCCGGCCAGAAGCTGGTCGCCCTGCCGCTCGCCTTGACCATGATGCTCGGCGCCGATGTCGGATCGACGCTCGCAGCCCAACTTCTCGCCTTCGACGTCAAGGCGCTGTGGGCGGTCCTGGTCGCGACCGGCGTCGGCCTTGCGATGGCAACCGACGCCGGCCGGACGCGTGGGCTGGCGCGGATCGCCTTTGGCATCGGCGTGATGCTGCTGTCGCTACGCGAGATCAGCGCGGCCGCCACGGTGCTGCAGCATTCCGAGCTGTTTCGCGGCGCGCTGGAAGCGCTGGCCAGTGCCCCGACGCTCGCCGTCGTGGTGATGGCGCTGGCCACCTGGGCGGTGCATTCGAGCCTCGCGATGATCCTGTTCACCATGTCGCTGGCCCATTCCGGCGCGGTGCCGCCGACGCTTGCCCTCGCCCTGGTGCTCGGCGCCAACCTGGGTGGCGCAGCGGCGCCGTTCCTCGCGCTGTCGGGATCGCCGGCGGCGGCGCGGCGGGTGCCGCTCGGCAATCTCCTGATGCGCGGCCTGGCGGTCGCGGCGGTGCTGCCTTGGCTCGGCCCTCTCTCGACCCTGACGGAATGGCTCGGCGGCGGCGACCCGGCACGGCTGGTGGCCAATGCGCACACGCTGTTCAACGTTGTTGTCGCCGGCGTTTTCCTGCCGCTGTGCGGGCCGGTCGCCAGCCTCATCGAACGCATCCTGCCCGAGCCGCCGGCCGATAACGACCCGGGGGTCGCCCGTCACCTCGATCCGAACCTGGTGATGTCGCCGCCGGAGGCGCTGGCCTGCGCCATGCGCGAGGCGCTCGAACTCGGCAATCACGTCAGTGCCATGGTGCGCCGCATCCCGGAGGCGATGACCGCAAGCGACGTCAGGGTGGTGCGCGAGATCGAGAAACTCGACGACATTGCCGACCGGCTGTTCGAGAGCCTGAAACTCTATCTGGTCAAGGCGTCGCGCGCCGAGATGACCGAAGAGGAGGGCCGGCGCGCGATGGAGATCGTCAGCTTCGCCACCCATCTCGAGCATATCGGCGATATCATCGACAAGAACCTGATGGAGCTCGCCGCCAAGCGCGCCCGCAAGGGCCTGGCCTTCTCGCAGGAAGGGCGTGATGAGCTTCTGTCGCTGCACGCCATCGTCATGGCCAATATGGCGCTGGCGATGAACGTCTTCGCCACCCGCGACGTCGACATGGCCCGACGCCTGGTCGCCGAGAAATCGGCCATCCGGGTGGCCGAGCGCCATGCCACCAAGAGCCACTATGCCCGGCTGCGGGCGGGACGGCTCGAATCGATGGAAACCAGCGCGATCCATCTCGATGTGGTGCGCGATCTGAAACGCATTCACGGACACCTGGCCTCGACCGCCTATCCGATCCTCGAGGCGGCCGGCGAGCTCTCCGACTCGCGCCTCAAGGCGCAGGACGAGAAACCGCCGGTACCGGCCGTCAGCGGCGCCCGAGCGCCCGCCTGATCGCCCCCGAGGCTCAGGCGCGGCCGGCAGCGCCTTCCATCTGGGCGGCGCGTTCGCGCTGGATGCGGCGGAACCGCATGAGCAGCTTGAAGGCGCGGCCGGAACGGCCGCCGCGAACCAGCCGGGTATAGGCCTGCAAACGCCTCTTCACCGGGTCGATATGACCGTGAGCCCAGATCACCCAGCGGTTCCAGGTGTCGTAGAGCCTGACGAACAGCGGGATCTGCAGGAGCTTCGGCTTGCAGGCCTCGAACAGGAAGGCCTCGAGGCCGACGCCGACCACCTTGGCGAGCAGGAAGACGCCGCAGCCGAGAATGACGTGGCCATGGGCGATCAGCGACAGGCCGGCCAGCTTGAACGGGATCAGCAGCAGCACCGGAATGACGAAGACGCCGAGCGTCGCATAGGGCGGCAGCCGCGTGAGCCCGTCATGAATGGCCTGCTTGAGCGCGGCGAAAGGCAAGGCGGCGATGACCCGCCGGATCGCCGGGCCGATGCGCTCCCACAGCCAGGTCTCGACCAGGATGATGATCGCGGCAATGACGATGAACGGGCGGAGAAGGCGGCGCATGAACGCTCCACGGCGAGGCGACCGCACTATTCCGCATGGTCAATGTGGCTGGACGACGGCGCGCAAATGGTCCGGCCACGCCGACTGTTTCAGCCTGGAGACCAGACCCCGCCGGTCGACAGGAGGTGGTCGACACGCCCCTCTTTCAGCGCGCGCAAGGCTTCCTCCGGCCGGTTGATGATCGGCTCCTCGTGGACATTGAACGAGGTGTTGATCAGGGCGGGTATGCCGGTCATCCGCTCATAGGCGTGCAGCACGTCGTAATAGACCGGGTTCTGCTCGCGATGGATGATCTGTGGCCGCGCGGTGCCGTCGACATGGACGCAGGCCGGGATGCGGTCGCGCCATTCCGGCTTCACGTCGCAGGTCACCGTCATGAAATTGGCGGTGTGGATGAGCGATTCCGGCAAAAGGAACAGGTCGCGCGCCCGTTCGGCCCGAACCACCGGCGCGAAGGGCATGAAGTCGGTGCGGTCGAGCCGCTTGTTCAGCCAGTCATTGATCGAGCGGTCGACGGCACTCGCCATGATCGAGCGGGCGCCGAGCGCGCGCGGCCCATATTCCATGCGGCCGAGATAAGTGCCGACGATCTGGCCGGCGGTGATCAGGGCGGCGGCCTCCTCGATCGGATCGACGACCGGCCGGCGGGTCGCGCCACCGCCGGTGAAACAGGCCTCCACGGCGTCTTCATAGTCGCGGCCGCGATAGACCGTGGTGAGCCGTTCGCGCTGCTTCAGCCAGGTCTCGAGGCCGTCGCGGGCGAGCAGATATTCCAGCACGCCGCCATCGGCCTCGCCCTGGTCGGACATGGCCGGATAGACGAAGACCTCGTCGAGATCGAAACGCTCGGCGATCCGCTGGGTCAGCTTCACATTGGCGAAAACGCCGCCCGACAGTCCGAGGTGGCTGACCGGGTGGCGCTTCAGGAGCTTGCCGAGCGCCTCGAGGCAAACGGTTTCAAGGGTCTGCTGGACGCTTGCCGCCATGTCCTCGCGAGAGGCTTTGCCGGCGAGCGACCTGACCAGCATGCGCACTCGCCAGCGCGGCAGGCGGCAATGAATCTGGCCGTCGTCGGAGACCTGGTAGAGCGCGGTCAGCCGCTCGGCATGTACCGGCTTGCCGTAGGCCGCGAGCCCGAGAACCTTGCCCTCGTGGCGCAGTGCCTTGAAGCCGAGCGCTTCGGTGACATAGGCGTAGAGCTTGCCGAGGCTGTCGCCCGGCCGCTGCGGCACCGGCTTTTTCAGGGTATCGGCCTCGCCGCCGAACAGGTCGGCCAGCTTGCCGTCCTTCAGCAGCCGCGCCGAATAGAAGATGTCGTCGCCGCCGCCGTCGGAGGTATAGATCAGCGCCTCGTCCACCGGCATGTGGCTGAGCGTCGCCAGCGCATGGGCCTTGTGGTGGTTGTAGAAGAACGGCGTGGCGCCCGTCGGCAGGCCATGGTTGCGGCTGAAGCGCTCGACATCGACGATTTCGGCGAGCGACGCCGCCTTGCCGGCACGCAAGGGCGCGATCGGATCGACCTTGCGCCGCGGCAGCAGCCCGCCGAACGGATGGAAGGCCCGGTGCACCTCGCCGGCCGGATAACGCATGCGCGGATAGCAGACGACGTCGATCGCTTCCGCCGTCAGGCCAGCCTGGCCCAGGCATTCCGCCATGGCCTCGGCCGGAAAACGGTAGCCGTCGGTCTTGATCCGGGTAGCCCGTTCCAGCGCGACCGAAGCGATGACCTTGTAGTCGTCGTAAAGCGCCGCGCAGGCATCATGCGATTGGTAGAAGCCTAGAATGATCACGCGGCAATCCGTTTCCCGACGGCGAAGGCGTCGACCATGGCTGGGCACCGGTCCGCCGCGGCCTCGCGCACGGCGGCGAACCGGAATGGCGATCCGCTCAACGAGCAGGCCTCGAGAGACGCAAGGCTCAATACACCCGGGCTTTGGGCTCGATATATTGGATGTCGTTGGTCATCGTATAGGTGTGGACCGGCCGATAATCGATGGTCACCGACCTGGCGTTGTCGTCGGCGAAAGCCAGGGTGTGCTTCATCCAGTCCTTGTCGTTGCGCTCGGCGAAATCCTCGCGGGCATGCGCGCCCCGGCTTTCCTGGCGGTTCGCGGCCGAGTCCATGGTGACCACGGCCTGGCTGATCAGGTTGTCGAACTCGAGGGTCTCGATCAGGTCGGAATTCCAGATCAGCGAGCGATCGGTCGTCTTGATGTCGCTCGACCCCTGCCAGACCTCGTGGATCAGCTTCTGGCCCTCTTCGAGCACCTCGCCGGTGCGGAACACCGCGCAGTTCGACTGCATGATGCCCTGCATCTTGGCGCGCAGCTGGGCGGTCGGCGTGCCGCCCGAGGCGTTGCGGAACTTGTCGAGCCGCGACAGGGCAAGCTCGGAGGCTTCCTTCGGCAGATCCTGGTGCTTTTCGCCGGCAACCACCGTCTCGGCGGCGCGCAGGCCGGCGGCCCGGCCGAACACCACGAGGTCGATCAGCGAATTGGAGCCGAGCCGGTTGGCGCCGTGCACCGAGACGCAGGCCGCCTCGCCGATCGCCATCAGGCCGGGGACGATGGCATCCGGGTCGCCGCCCTTCTTGGTATAGACCTCGCCGTGATAGTTCGTCGGTATGCCGCCCATGTTGTAGTGGACCGTCGGGATGACCGGGATCGGCTCCTTGGTCACATCGACGCCGGCGAAGATCTTGGCGCTTTCCGAAATGCCCGGCAGGCGCTCGTGCAGGATCTTCGGGTCGAGATGGTCGAGATGCAGGTAGATGTGGTCCTTGTTCTTGCCCACCCCCCTGCCCTCGCGGATCTCCATGGTCATCGAACGCGAGACGACGTCGCGTGAGGCCAGGTCCTTGGCGGAGGGCGCATAACGCTCCATGAAGCGCTCGCCCTCGGAATTGGTCAGGTAGCCGCCCTCGCCGCGCGACCCCTCGGTGATCAGGCAGCCGGAACCATAGATGCCGGTCGGATGGAACTGGACGAATTCCATGTCCTGCAGCGGCAGGCCGGCGCGCAGCACCATGGCATTGCCGTCGCCGGTGCAGGTATGGGCCGAGGTCGCCGAGAAATAGGCGCGGCCGTAACCGCCGGTCGCCATGATGGTCTGGCGGCCGCGGAAGCGATGCAGCGTGCCGTCATCCATCTTCAGCGCGACCACGCCGAGGCAGCGGCCGTCCTCGGACATCATCAGGTCGATGGCGAAATATTCGATGAAGAACTCGGCATTGTTGCGCAACGCCTGGCCGTAAAGCGTGTGCAGGATGGCATGGCCGGTGCGGTCGGCGGCGGCGCAGGTGCGCTGCGCGGTGCCCTTGCCGTAATGGGTGGTCATGCCGCCGAACGGCCGCTGGTAGATCTTGCCGGCCTCGGTGCGCGAGAACGGCACGCCCCAATGCTCGAGCTCATAGACCGCCGCCGGCGCATTGCGCACGAGATATTCGATGGCGTCCTGGTCGCCCAGCCAGTCGGAACCCTTGACCGTATCGTACATGTGCCAGCGCCAGTCGTCCTCGCCCATATTGCCGAGCGAGGCCGAAATGCCGCCCTGGGCCGCCACCGTGTGCGAGCGGGTCGGGAACACCTTGGAGATGCAGGCGGTCTTCAGACCGGCTTGGGCGCAGCCGACGACGGCGCGCAGGCCGGCACCGCCGGCGCCGACGATGACGACGTCATAGGTGTGGTCGGTGATGTCGTAGGCGCGGCCATTGACGGCGGGTCCGGCGGCTTGAGCCATGGCACGGTGCTCCTGGTAGGCGGCTGTCGCGGCGCGGTCGAGGCGCCGGATATCGATCGGGTCGGCTCGGGCGTCAGACGCCGAACGACAGTTTCAGGATCGCGAAGATCGAGGCGAGCGCCACGATCACCGAGAAGAAGGTGTTGAGCAGCAAGAGCACGATGCGCGTGCCCTCGGCCGGGACATAGTCCTCGATGATCATCTGCATGCCCAAACGCATGTGATAGGTCGCCGAGATGACGAAGAGCAGCAGCGGAATGGCCACGATCGGCGAACCGAGCGTCGCCTTGACCGCCGAATAATTGCTGCCGGCGGTCGAGATGATCAGGCCGACCACGAACAGCGACAGCGGGATGTTGGCGACGGCGGTCACCCGCTGCATCCAGAAATGCTCGGTGCCGGACCTGGCCGAGCCAAGGCCGCGGACGCTGCCGAGCGGGGTGCGCATGGAGGATTTCGGTTCCGACATGATGTTTCCTCAGACCCCGCCGCGCACGGCATAGGCGACGATCCAGGTCAGGATCGTCAGCGCCACCGAGCCGATGACATTGGCGCGCACCAGCCATTCGCGCTCCTGCGGCCCGAAACCGCGGCCGGTGTCCCAGATGAAATGCCTGATACCGCCGAGCATGTGGTGGAACAGCGCCCAGGTATAACCGAACAGCACGAGCCGGCCGATGAACGAGCCGGCGAACCACTGGAAGGTGGCATAGGCGCTCGGGCCGGAAGCCGCCGCCACCAGCCACCAGACCATCAGCAGGGTGCCGAAGAACAGCGCCGCGCCGGTAATGCGGTGGACGATGGACATCATCATCGTCAGCATCGGCCGGTAAATCTGCAGGTGCGGGGATAGCGGGCGGACGGTTGTCGGCTTCACATCGGCCATTGTCGGCAGGTCCTCATGGCTGGCCGGATGGGACCGGCCGCCGGAAATCACGCGTCTGTTTACGAAACCCCGGGGCCCGACGCAACGGAGGCGGTGTCCGACGAAGGGGGTAGAACTGTTTTCAATTAGTCAAAGCGCCCCTGCGGCACAATGACTTGCGGGCTTTTCCGCCGCCCGCTAATGGCTCGGGCCCATGGCCGATACGCTGTCCCGCTACCATGCACTCGTCGAAGCCGGTGAGATTTCCTTCGACGCAGCGCAGGCAGCGGTGGCGAAGCGGCTCAACCGACTGAACGAAGAACTCGCCGATTTCCGCCTGTCCCGGCGCAAATCCTCGGCGCTGGCCTGGCTGTTCTCCCGCGGCGAGAAGCGCGAACCGGTCACCGGCCTCTACATCTGGGGCGAGGTCGGCCGCGGCAAGACCATGCTGATGGACCTGTTCATGGCGGCAAGCCCGGTGCGCCGCAAGCGCCGCGCCCATTTCCATGAATTCATGGCCGATGTGCACGAACGGATCCACGCCTATCGCCAGAAGCTGAAGAGCGGCGAGGTCAAGGGCGACGATCCGATCGCGCCGGTGGCGATGGAGCTTGCCGAGGAGGCCTGGCTGCTCTGTTTCGACGAGTTCTCGGTGACCGACATCGCCGACGCCATGATCCTCGGGCGGCTGTTCACGAAACTGTTCGAGGAAGGCGTTGTGGTGGTCGCCACCTCCAACGTGGTGCCCGACCAGCTCTACAAGGACGGTCTCAACCGGGCCCTGTTCCTGCCCTTCATCAAGCTGCTGCAGGAGCGGATGGCGGTGGTGAAGCTCGAATCACGCACCGATTTCCGCCTGGAAAAGCTTGCCGGGCGGCCGGTCTGGACCGTGCCGCTGGGGGCCGGCGGCGACCAGGCCATGGACGAGGCCTGGGCGCGACTGACCGGCGGCGCCGAGGGCGAGCCGAGCGAACTGATCGTCAAGGGCCGCCATGTCGCGGTGCCGCGCCAGGCCCGCGGCCTCGCCCGTTTCAGTTTCGCCGAGCTCTGCGAAAGACCGCTCGGGGCGTCGGACTATCTGGCGATCGCGCACGCCTATCACACCGTGCTGATCGACCGCATCCCGGTGATGCGCGGGCTCGGCATGCGCAACGAGGCCAAGCGCTTCATCACCCTGATCGACGCGCTCTACGACAACAGCGTCAAGCTGGTGGCGAGCGCCGGCGCCGAACCGACCGGCCTCTATCTGTCCGACGAAGGCGTCGAAGTCTTCGAATTCAACCGGACCGCCTCGCGGCTGATCGAGATGCGGTCGGAGGACTATCTGGCCGCGCCGCATGAACGCCGCGTCGAGCCCTCCGCCGATACCGGCGGCATCGTGGAGACCTGACGGCAGGGCCGACGGCTTCCCCGGACGCGGCGGGAAAAGCCGGCTAGTTGTTTGATCCCGGGCTTTGATGGTGCAATCTCGATGCAGGAATCGAGGGACGCGCTATGGGCCAGGTTCTCCACGGGAGCGCCACGACGACTGAGGCGGTCCGTCGAGCGATACAACATAGTCAAGAGAGCCTGAGGGCTCTGTCTAAGCGCTACGGGATTAACCAGAAGACGGTCGCGAAGTGGAAGAAGCGGACCTCGGTGACCGATGTGCCGACCGGGCCGAAGAACCCGACTTCGACAGTGCTGACGATTGAGGAAGAGGCCGTGATCGTCGCCTTCCGGAAGCATACTTTGCTGCCGCTCGACGACTGCCTCTATGCGCTACAGCCGACGATCCCGACGCTGACGCGGTCATCCCTGCACCGCTGCCTGCAGCGTCACGGGATCAGCCGCCTGCCCGAGGTCGAAGGCGAGAAGCCGGCGAAGACGAAGTTCAAATCCTATCCGATCGGCTTCTTCCACATCGATATCGCCGAGGTGCAGACCGCTGAGGGCAAGCTGTACCTCTATGTCGCCATCGATCGCACGAGCAAATTCGCCGTCGTACAGATCGTCAGGAAGACGGGGCGGACCTCCGCGTCAGCCTTCCTCTCGGCCTTGATCGAGGCCGTCCCCTACAAGATCCATACCGTTCTCACCGACAACGGCATCCAGTTCACCTTCCCGCCACGGTATGCCGATGGTCCGACGGCGCGCTACGTGACGCACATGTTCGGCATGCGCTGCCAGGAGAACGGCATCGAGCACCGCCTCACCAAGGTGAAGCACCCTTGGACTAACGGCCAGGTCGAGCGCATGAACCGCACCATCAAAGAAGCCACCGTCAAGCGTTACCACTACGACAGCCACCGGCAGTTCGAAGCGCATCTCGCCGACTTCGTCAGCGCCTACAATTTCGGGCGGAGGCTGAAGACCCTCAAGGGCCTCACACCCTACGAATTCATCTGCAAACTCTGGACAACAGAGCCTCAACGATTCAGGCTCGATCCACTCCATCAAATGCCGGGACTAAACAGCTAGTCTTGCCGGCGGTTGATCACCAAACCGCCTGCCAGAGGTCCAGACGATGGTCATCGCATTGATCCGATATTCCAGGGCGGTCCATGGCGCGCCGCGCTGAAACCTACCGGCCGCCGGCCGCCCCGCCCCTGGAAGACCGGGTCCAGGCGCGCCTCGTCGCGATTGCCGCCGAGCATATCCGCCGCTTCGGGCCGGAGCGCGTCACGGTGGTGGCGGTCGCCCGGGAGGCCGGCATGAGCCACGCCAATGTCTATCGCTTCTTCCCGTCCAAGGCCGGCCTGGTGGAAGCGGTGGTGGTCGCCTGGACCCGTTCGGTCGAGATGGCGCTCGGCGACATCGCCAACGCGCCGGACCCGGCCGACGACAAGCTGGAACGGTTTCTGACCGCCTGGGCCAAGGCGCAACGCGACGGCCTCGATCGCGACCCGGCGATCTATGGCGCCTATGCGACCTTCTGGGAGGGTCGGCGCGACACCATCACCGCCCATCGCGCGCGGCTGCGCTCGTTCCTCTCGGCGATCGTCGACGAAGGGCTGGAACCGGGCCCGTTCCGGATCAGGGACGAGGAAAAGGCGGTCGCCTTCGTCGCCGACGCCATGCAACGCTTCATTCACCCGGCCCTGGTGATGGAAACCCGCGACCTCACCCGCGCGCAGGTCGAGGCCCGGCTTTCGGTGATGGCGCGTGTCGTCATCCGCACGCTGGTCTCCGGCGGCGTCTGAGATCGGCCGGCGGAGGCCGGCTGCTAAGCAATTCCCACGATATTCATGTCATTTTGGCTGCCATAGGTTCACCTGACGTCCGGACGTCGCGTGCCCTGCCACGCCGTGCCGGACGATCGGGGGGAACCGTCATGTGCGAGACCTGCGTCACGATGCGGCGGACGCGCCGGCATGTGTTGGTTCACGGCGCGCTCGGGATCATGGCCACGCTCGGCGGCCTGGGGGCCATCGGAACGGCCGCGGCCTCCGACACCCCTCCGACCCATCTCGGCCCCGACCAGGCTCTGGAGCAGCTGAAGGCGGGCAACCGGCGTTTCGTCGCCGATCCGCAGGCCTGTGTCTCCGACATGGCCAAGCGCCGGCGCGAGCTGGTCGCCGGCCAGGCGCCATGGGCAACCCTGGTCAGTTGCGCCGATAGCCGGGTGCCGCCCGAACTGGTCTTCGGTGGCTTGAGCCTTGGCGAGCTGTTCGTCATCCGCAATGCCGGCAACACGGTCGATACGGTGGCCATGGGCACGCTGGAATATGGTGCGGCGGTGCTGAAATCGCCCTTGATCGTGGTGCTCGGCCATGAGCGCTGCGGCGCGGTGGCGGCGGCCTGTGACGTCGTCGCCAAGAATGCCACCTTCCCCGGCGCCATCGGGCCGATGATCGAGCCGATCGTGCCGGCGGCGATCGCCGCGCGCGGACGCGACGGCGATTTCGTCGACAATACCGTCCGCGAGAATGTCCGCAGGACCGTCGCCCGGCTGAAGCTCGCCGGGCCGCTTATCGCCGACATGGCCAAGACAGGCAAACTGCGGGTCGTCGGGGCCCGTTACGACCTGAAGAGCGGCGAAGTGGAATTCTTCGCCTGACCATGGCAGCGTCGGGATATCGGGAAAATCAGCGACCCTGCGCCGCGGCCGGCGCGTCGGCTGGCGATCTCTGACAATTTACAAATTTTGAAATTTGTAATAGTCGGATCAGCGCAACCCAAGCGCGGGAGGACCGGCGTCACGGTTTTTTGAGCACCAGGAGGCGTCCCGGGCGTCCATCGGGCGGCAGCCGTTGCATCGCACCAAATCATTGCCACGTTTGGCCTTTCTCATCGCCTTCGCGGCTTGCCGCAAACCCCTTGGCCGGCCGTCCAGGCCACCATAAATCATCCTGAAGCACAGCTTGAAACCGGGCCGCGATTGTGGATATCGAAGCGGCTATGCGGGACCTCCCGCCCCGGTAACCAGCCCCACCGAAAGACCTCCCCATGGCGCGCAAGAAAATCGCACTGATCGGCTCCGGCCAGATCGGCGGCACCCTGGCACTTCTCGCCGGCATCAAGGAACTTGGCGACATCGTCATGTTCGACATTGCCGAAGGCACGGCCAAGGGCAAGGCGCTCGACATCGCGCAGGCCTCCGCCGTCGAGGGCTTCGATGCGAAGCTGTCCGGCACCGGCACCTATGAGGCGATCGAAGGCGCCGATGTCTGCATCGTCACGGCCGGCGTGCCGCGCAAGCCCGGCATGAGCCGCGACGACCTCCTTGGCATCAATCTCAAGGTCATGGAGCAGGTTGGCGCCGGCATCAAGAAATACGCCCCCAACGCCTTCGTCGTCTGCATCACCAATCCGCTCGACGCCATGGTCTGGGCGCTGCAGAAGTTCTCCGGCCTGCCGGCGGACAAGGTGGTCGGCATGGCCGGCGTGCTCGATTCCTCGCGCTTCGCGCTGTTCCTGGCCGAAGCCACCGGCGTCTCGATCGAGGACATCCATGCCTGGACGCTCGGCGGCCATGGCGACGACATGGTGCCGATGGTGCGCCACTCGACGGTTGGCGGCGTGCCGCTGAACCAGGTGGTCAAGTCCGGCTGGCTCAACCAGGACAAGCTCGACGCCATCGTCGAGCGCACCCGCAAGGGCGGCGGCGAGATCGTCGCGCTGCTCGGCAATGGCTCGGCCTTCTATGCGCCGGCCGCTTCCGCCATCGCGATGGCCGAGAGCTATCTGAAGGACAAGAAGCGCGTCCTGCCGGCGGCGGCCTATCTCACCGGCCAATATGGCGTGAAGGACATGTATGTCGGCGTGCCCGTGCTGATCGGTTCGACCGGCGTCGAAAAGATCATCGAGTTCGACCTCGACAAGTCCGAGCAGGACATGTTCGCCAAGTCGGTCGCTTCGGTGAAGGGCCTGGTCGACGCCTGCAAGACCATCGCCCCTGATCTCGCAAAGTAATCGGCGGCCTCAACAACGCGCGAAGGCGGCGGCCCCGGACGGCCGCCGTCTCCAGCCCCTCGAAACCTGAAGCGGCCAGACCGCCAAGCGAGAGATGCGATGAACATCCATGAATACCAGGCGAAAGCGCTTCTGAAGGAGTTCGGGGCGCCGGTCTCCAACGGCATTGCCATCTTCAAGCCGTCGGAAGCCAAGGATGCGGCAAAGAAGCTCGGCGGCCCGCTCTGGGTGGTGAAGTCCCAGATCCACGCCGGCGGCCGCGGCAAGGGCAAGTTCAAGGAAAAGGCGGCTGGTGAAAAGGGCGGCGTCAGGCTCGCCAAGTCGATCGACGAGGTGGCCGAGTTCGCCAAGCAGATGCTCGGCTCGACGCTCGTCACGATCCAGACCGGCCCGGCCGGCAAGCAGGTCAACCGCCTCTATGTCGAGGACGGTTCCGACATCGCCAAGGAATTCTACCTCTCCATGCTGGTCGATCGCGAGACCGGCCGCACCGCTTTCGTCGTATCGACCGAGGGCGGCATGGATATCGAGGAGGTCGCGCATGCGACCCCTGAAAAGATCAAGACCTTCTCGGTCGACCCGGCCACCGGCTTCATGCCGCATCACGGCCGCACCATCGCCAAGACGCTCGGCCTGACCGGCGACCTCGCCAAACAGGCCGAAGCGGTTGCCGCCATCCTCTACAAGGCCTTCGTCGCCAAGGACATGGCGATGCTGGAGATCAATCCGCTCATCGTCACCAAGGACAACAAGATCAAGGTGCTCGACGCCAAGGTGTCGTTCGATTCGAACGCGCTGTACCGGCATCCCGACGTGGTCGCGCTGCGCGACGAGACGGAAGAGGACGCCAAGGAGATCGAGGCGTCGAAATATGACCTGGCCTATATCGCGCTCGACGGCACGATCGGCTGCATGGTCAACGGCGCGGGTCTGGCCATGGCCACCCTCGACATCATCAAGCTCTATGGCGAGGAGCCGGCGAACTTCCTGGATGTCGGCGGCGGCGCCAGCGAGGAGAAGGTCACCGCGGCGTTCAAGATCATCACCGCCGATCCGCAGGTGAAGGGCATCCTGGTCAATATCTTCGGCGGCATCATGAAATGCGACGTCATCGCGCGCGGCGTCATCGCCGCGGTGAAGACGGTTGGCCTGGAAGTGCCGCTGGTGGTGCGGCTCGAAGGCACCAATGTCGAGGAAGGCAAGCAGATCATCCGGTCCTCCGGCCTCAACGTCATCCCGGCCGACGACCTTGATGACGCCGCCCAGAAGATCGTCGCCGCGGTGAATGGCCAAGGCGCCAAGGGCCAAGGCGCCAAGGACAAGGGCGCGTCCGGCAAGAAGGCCGCCGCCAAGGCCCCGGCGGCCAAGGCTCCGGTGGCCAAGGCTCCTGCGG
This sequence comes from Phreatobacter stygius, assembly GCF_005144885.1. NCBI lineage: Bacteria > Pseudomonadati > Pseudomonadota > Alphaproteobacteria > Hyphomicrobiales > Phreatobacteraceae > Phreatobacter > Phreatobacter stygius. The sequence continues at coordinate 4,055,161 of NZ_CP039690.1, read as the reverse complement.
CCAAGGCCCCCGTCGCGAAGGCTTCGGCCGGCAAGCCCGCCGGCAAGGCAACCGCGGCGAAAGGCGGGTCGCAGACGGTGGCCAATAGCCCCGGCAAGTCGGCCGCCAAGACCTCCGTCGTGGTCCCGAAGGTTGCCGGACCGGCAAGCTCGACAAAGTCGGCGGTCAAGGGTGCCACCCCGGCCAAGGGCGCGGCGAAAGCCGCTGCCGCGGCCAAGACCGTGTCGACCAAATCGGGCAGCGCGTCGCCGAAGAAGAAATCGGCCGCCAAAGCCAAGAAGTAAGGCGATGACCACGCGAACCGGCAGGCGAAGGAGACTGGCATGATCACGACGCTGCTCGCCCTCGCCGGCCTCGCCCTGTTCGCGTGGGGCATCGTCATCTTCGTGGCTTTCGGCCTTGCCGGCAAAATCTTCACGAGGCTGCAGGCGACCAGTGCCTATACGGCGGTCACACAGAGCAAGACGCTCAAGACCGGCGAGGCTGCCATCAGCGGCGCGATCGACACGATACCCTATGCCATCGTGCGCCGGATGGTGCGCAACGTGGTGCCGGATGGACCAGATGTCACCGGCGCCGTGGTCAGCGGCGCCATAGCCGGCCGCCGCAGCGACGGCGGCAAGCTCGCCGGTCTCGGCCTGGTCGTGTTCGCCGCGGCGTTCTTCGTCGGCCCCTGGCTGCAAAATCTCATCGCGCGTGGCTGAGCGTCACCGCAAAGGAGCAATGAATGTCCATTCTCATCACTAAGAAGACGAAGGTCATCACCCAGGGCTTCACCGGCAAGAATGGCACGTTCCATTCCGAGCAGGCGATCGCCTATGGCACCAAGATGGTCGGCGGCGTTGCTCCGGGCAAAGGCGGCCAGATCCATCTCAATCTGCCGGTGTTCGATACGGTGGCCGAGGCGCGCGACAAGACCGGCGCCGACGCTTCGGTGGTCTATGTGCCGCCGCCGGGCGCCGCGGATGCCATCTGCGAGGCGATCGATGCCGAGATCCCGCTGATCATCTGCATCACCGAGGGCATTCCGGTGCAGGACATGATCAAGGTCAAGCGCGCGCTGGAAGGCTCGAAATCGCGGCTGATCGGCCCGAACTGCCCGGGTGTCGTCACCGCCGGCGAATCGAAGATCGGCATCATGCCGGCCAATATCTTCAAGAAGGGCAATGTCGGCATCGTCTCGCGCTCGGGCACGCTGACCTATGAAGCGGTGTTCCAGACCACCCAGGAAGGCCTCGGCCAGACCACCGCGGTCGGCATCGGCGGCGATCCGGTCAAGGGCACCGAATTCATCGACATGCTGGAAATGTTCCTGGCCGATCCGAAGACCGAGTCGATCGTGATGATCGGCGAGATCGGCGGCTCGGCGGAGGAAGATGCCGCCCAGTTCATCCGGGACGAGGCCAAGCGCGGCCGCAAGAAGCCGATGGTCGGCTTCATCGCCGGCCGCACCGCGCCTCCCGGCCGCCGCATGGGCCATGCCGGTGCGATCATCTCGGGCGGCAAGGGCGGCGCCGACGACAAGATCGCCGCCATGGAGGCCGCCGGCATCCGCGTCTCGCCGTCACCGGCGAGGCTCGGCAAGACGCTGGTCGACCTTCTGAAGAAAAAGCGCTGAGGCGCTCCGAACGAACAAGAAATCGGCCAGCTTCCGGCCGATTTCCACCACCGAAGAAGACGCCATAAGGCGTTCGATTGAAGTGCGGACCGACCACGCCGCCCGCGATCCAGAACGCTGCAGGAACCGATCATGGCACGCCAAGACGAGACCATCGCGCTCACCTCATTCCTCTATGGCGGCAACGCCGCCTATATCGAGGACCTCTACGCCCGCTACGAAGCAAACCCCGCCTCCGTCGATGCGGAATGGCAGGCTTTCTTCAAGTCGCTGGGCGACGATGCCGGCGATGTCGCCAAGAATGCCGAAGGCCCGTCCTGGGCCAAGCCGAACTGGCCGATCGCTGCCAATGGCGAGCTGATCTCGGCGCTCGACGGCAATTGGGCGGCGATCGAAAAGGTCATCGGCGACAAGCTGAAGGCGCGGGCCGCCGATACGGCCGCGCCGAAGGGCGCGCCGGTCGCCGAGACCGACATCCAGCAGGCGACGCGCGATTCAGTGCGCGCACTGATGCTGATCCGCGCCTATCGCGCCCGCGGCCATCTGCACGCCAATCTCGATCCGCTCGGCCTCGATCCGCCGAAGACCCATGAGGAGCTCGACCCGCGCTCCTATGGCTTCACCGAAGCCGACTACGACCGCAAGATCTTCATCGACAAGGTGCTGGGTCTGGAATTCGCGTCCTTGCGCGAAATGGTCGGCATTCTCGAGCGCACCTATTGCCAGACGCTCGGCGTCGAGTTCATGCACATTACCGATCCGGCCCAGAAGGCCTGGATCCAGGAACGCATCGAAGGTCCGGACAAGGAAATCGCCTTCACCAAGGAGGGCAAGCGCGCCATTCTGCAGAAGCTGGTGGAGGCCGAGGGCTTCGAGAAGTTCCTCGACCTGCGCTACACCGGCACCAAGCGCTTTGGCCTCGACGGCGGCGAATCGATGATCCCGGCGCTCGAGCAGATCATCAAGCGCGGCGGCAATCTCGGCGTGAAGGAGATCGTGATCGGCATGGCCCATCGCGGCCGCCTGAACACGCTGACCCAGGTGATGGCGAAGCCCCATCGCGCATTGTTCCACGAGTTCAAGGGCGGTTCCTACGCGCCGGACGACGTGGAAGGCTCGGGCGACGTGAAATACCACCTCGGCGCCTCGTCCGACCGCGAATTCGACGGCAACAAGGTGCATCTGTCGCTGACCCCCAATCCGTCGCATCTGGAAATCGTCAACCCGGTGGTGCTCGGCAAGGTGCGCGCCAAGCAGGACCAGCACGGCTGCCCGCCGGAGGACCGCACCGCGGTGATGCCGCTGCTGATCCACGGCGACGCCTCGTTCGCCGGCCAGGGCGTGGTGGCCGAATGTTTCGGCCTGTCCGGCCTGAAGGGCCACCGCACCGGCGGCTCGATCCATTTCATCATCAACAACCAGATCGGCTTCACCACCTATCCACGCTACAGCCGGTCCTCGCCCTATCCGTCCGACGTCGCGAAGATGGTCGAAGCGCCGATCTTCCACGTCAACGGCGACGATCCGGAAGCGGTCGTCTTCGCCGCCAAGGTGGCGACCGAGTTCCGGCAGAAGTTCCAGAAGCCTGTCGTCATCGACATGTGGTGCTACCGCCGCTTCGGCCACAACGAGGGTGACGAGCCGGCCTTCACCCAGCCGCTGATGTACAAGAAGATCAGAGGCCTGAAGTCGTCGCTCGACCTCTACGGCGCCAAGCTGGTGGGCGAAGGCGTGGTGACGGAGGCCGAATTCGACGCGATGAAGGCCGACTGGCGCACGCGGCTCGACGGCGAATACGAAGCCGGCCAGTCCTACAAGCCGAACAAGGCCGATTGGCTCGACGGCCGCTGGCAAGGTCTCAAGGCACCGGGTTCCACCGACGACGATCCGCGCCGCGGCGCGAGCGGCGTCGACCACGCCCGCCTCGTCGAGATCGGCAAGGCGATCACCAAGATCCCCGAGAAGTTCACTGCGCACCGGACGATCCAGCGGTTCATGGACAACCGCCGCAAGATGATCGAAACCGGCGAGGGCATCGACTGGGCGACCGGCGAGGCGCTGGCCTTCGGCACTCTGGTGGCCGACGGCCACCGCGTCCGGCTGTCCGGCCAGGACAGCGAACGCGGCACCTTCTCGCAGCGCCATTCGGTGCTGATCGACCAGGAGACCGAGGCTCGCTACACGCCGCTGAACAATATCGGCGGCGGCCAGGCCAAATACGAGGTCATCAATTCGATGCTCTCGGAAGAGGCCGTGCTCGGCTACGAATACGGCTACACGCTCGCCGAACCGAATGCGCTGGTCGCCTGGGAAGGCCAGTTCGGCGATTTCGCCAATGGCGCGCAGGTCGTCTTCGACCAGTTCATCTCATCGGCCGAACGCAAGTGGCTGCGCCTCTCCGGGCTCGTCTGCCTCTTGCCGCACGGCTATGAGGGCCAGGGCCCCGAGCATTCCTCGGCCCGGCTCGAGCGCTTCCTGCAAATGTGCGCCGAAGACAATATGCAGGTGGCGAACTGCTCGACGCCGGCGAACTATTTCCACATCCTGCGCCGGCAGCTGAAGCGCGACATCCGCAAGCCCTTGATCCTGATGACGCCGAAATCGCTGCTGCGCCACAAGCGCGCGGTGTCGAAACTCTCCGAGTTCGAGACCGGCACCTCGTTCCACCGCGTGCTGTGGGACGACGCGGAGGTTCTGCCGAACCAGGAGATCAAGCTTGTCGAGGACAAGAAGATCCGCCGCGTCGTGCTGTGCTCGGGCAAGGTCTATTACGATCTCTACGAAGACCGCATCAAGCGCGGCATCGACGACGTCTATCTGATGCGCGTCGAGCAGCTCTATCCGTTCCCCCTGAAGGCGCTGGCCCACGAGATCGGCCGCTTCAAGAACGCGGATGTGATCTGGTGCCAGGAGGAGCCGAAGAACATGGGCTCCTGGAGCTTCGTCGAGCCCTATCTGGAATGGGTGCTCGGTACCGCCGGCTCCAAATCCAAGCGCGCCCGCTATGTCGGTCGCCCGGCCTCGGCGGCCACCGCCACCGGCCTGATGTCGCGCCACGCAGCCCAGCTCCAGGCCTTCCTGGACGAGGCCTTTTCCTGATCCCGCCCGGCCATCGGGCCGGGTCTGAACATTCTCGTTGAGGACGATATTCCATGGCCACCGAAATCCGCGTTCCAACGCTCGGCGAATCGGTCACCGAAGCGACCGTCGCCAAGTGGTTCAAGAAGCCCGGCGAAGCCGTGAAGCAGGACGAACCACTGGTCGAGCTGGAAACCGACAAGGTGACCCTCGAGGTCAATGCGCCGGCCTCGGGCACTCTGACCGAAATCGTCGCCGATTCCGGCACCACCGTCGGCGTCCAGGCCCTGCTCGGCCAGATCGCCGAGGGTGCCGCGGCGGCGGCGCCCGCGCCCAAGGCCGCCGCCCCTGCCCCGGCCGCCACCGCCGCTCCTGCGCCAGCTCCCGCCGCTGCGCCCCATCCGGCCCGCAGCGTCGACAACGGCCCGGCGGTCGCGCGCATCGCCGCCGAAAGCGGTGTCAGCCCGTCGGCCGCCACCGCCACCGGCAAGGACGGCCGGGTGACCAAGGGCGACATGCTGGCGGCGATCGCCGCCGGCGTCTCGGCGCCCGCCCCGGCCAGCCCGGTGCCGGCCGCCGCGCGTCCCGCTTCACCGGCCGCCGATGCGCCGCGCGAAGAGCGCGTGCGCATGACCAAGCTGCGCCAGACCATCGCGCGCCGGCTGAAGGAAGCCCAGAACAACGCCGCCATGCTGACCACGTTCAACGAGGTCGACATGTCGCAGCTGATGGCGCTGCGCAGCCAGTACAAGGACCTGTTCGAGAAGAAGCACGGCACCAAGCTCGGCTTCATGGGCTTCTTCGTGCGCGCCTGCGTGCAGGCGCTGAAGGACATCCCGGCGGTCAATGCCGAGATCGACGGCACCGACATCATCTACAAGAACTTCTGCCACATCGGCGTGGCCGTCGGCACCGACAAGGGCCTGGTGGTTCCGGTGGTGCGCGACGCCGACCAGATGGGCATCGCCCAGATCGAGAAGACCATTGCCGATTTCGGCCGGCGGGCCCGCGACGGCCAGTTGAAGATCGACGAGATGCAGGGCGGCACCTTCACCATCTCGAATGGCGGGGTCTACGGCTCGCTGATGTCGACGCCGATCCTCAACGCGCCGCAATCCGGCATCCTGGGCATGCACAAGATCCAGGAACGGCCGGTGGTGGTCGCCGGCAAGATCGAGATCCGGCCGATGATGTATCTGGCGGTGTCCTATGACCACCGTATCGTCGACGGCAAGGAGGCGGTGACCTTCCTCGTCCGTATCAAGGAAAGCCTGGAAGATCCGGCGCGCCTGGTGATGGATCTCTAAGCCGGCAACCAGCGGAGACGACGTCATGGCCGAGAGCCCATCCTTCGCGCCGATCGAGGTCTACCTCACGGTTTCGGGTGGGCTCGAGGCGATCGCCTTCTACGAAAAGGCGTTTGGCGCGACCCCGGCGTTTCAGCAAATGGCGGAGGACGGCAAGCGCCTGCTCCACGCCACGCTCAGCGTCTTCGGCGCGCAGATCATGCTGTCCGATCACTTCCCGGAACATGGCAACGACGTCGCGGCGCCGCCGATGCTCGGCGGCACCACCGTCACGGTTCACGTCAACCTGAACAGCCCGGCCGAGGTCGATGCGGCGATGGCACGCGCCGCGCGTGCCGGCGCGACCGTCACCATGCCGGCCTCCGATACGTTCTGGGACATGCGTTACGGCCGGCTCAAGGATCCGTTCGGCCATTCCTGGTCGCTCGGCGCGCCGCTGCCGTCCAAGACGGAAGGACGGTTCGAGTGAGAGCCCTTGTTGTTGCCGCCGTGGCGATGGCCGGTCTCTCGGCCTGCGCCATTCCGCCCTATGACGATTTCCGCGCCGGACCAGGCGCCTGCCTGGTGGTCGGCTCGTCCGGCTTCATGTTCGACCGCAATTGCACGCGCTTCGAACTGGCCTGGCTGCCCGGCGCCCAGCGGCTGACGGTCGGCCAGCGCGGGCCCGACGACATCGAAATCCTGGAGGTGTCGGGCCGGCATCGGCTGATCACGGTCAGGCGTATTCGCGAGGGCTATTATTGCGCGCTCGCCCGCGACTATCCGCGCCCGCGCGTGACCCGCGATTGCCGCACCACCGATCCGGTCCATCCGCCCATCTCGGTGCGTGGCTAGACGCCCGGCGCGACGCCCTGGTTCTTTTCATCCCGATCTTCGAAAGCGAGCAGCTGATGTCCAAGGGAGTCGTCATCGTCACCGGCGCCGGCAGGGGCATCGGCCGCTCCTGCGCCATCATGGCGGCCGCGCGCGGCCATGCCGTGGTGGTCAATTATGCGTCCAACGCAGCGGCTGCCGATGAGGTGGTCGCGGCCATTACCGGTGCCGGCGGGCAGGCTGTCGCGGTCAAGGGCGACGTTGCCGTCGAACAGGACGTGCTGGCGATTTTCGCCGCGGCCGACAAGCTCGGGACATTGGCCGGCCTGATCAACAATGCCGGCGTCGTCGACCAGAAATCGCGGGTCGACCAATTCTCCGCCGCGCGGCTGACCCGCATGATGGCGATCAACGTGGTCGGCTCGATCCTGTGCGCCCGCGAGGCGGTACGCCGGATGTCGACCGCCCATGGCGGCAAGGGCGGCACCATCGTCAACATGGGCTCGGTCGCCTCGGTGCTCGGCTCACCCAATGAATTCGTCGACTATGCCGCCTCCAAGGGCGCGATCGACAGCTTCACCATTGGCCTTGCCAAGGAGGTCGCGGCCGAAGGCATCCGCGTCAACGCGGTGCGCCCGGGCCTGATCGATACCGAGATCCATGCCAGCGCCGGCGTGCCCGACCGGGTCGAGCGGTTTCGCGATCTGATCCCGATGAAGCGCGGCGGCTCCGCCGACGAGGTCGCCGCCGCCGTGCTCTGGCTGATGTCGGACGAGGCCTCCTACACGACCGGAACCACCATCACGGTGTCGGGCGGACGCTGACGGCGCCGCCTCACCCCCCACCCGGAGACTGACATTCATGTCCTACGACCTCATCGTCATCGGCACCGGCCCCGGCGGCTATGTCTGCGCCATCCGCGCCGCCCAGCTCGGCCTCAAGGTCGCGGTGGTCGAGAAGCGCAAGACCCATGGCGGCACCTGCCTGAATATCGGCTGCATTCCGTCGAAGGCACTGCTGCATGCCTCGGAACTGTTCAATGAAGCCGGTCACGGTTTCGCGGCCTTCGGCATCGAGGTGCCGAAGCCGAAACTGAACCTGAAGCAGATGATGACGCACAAGCAGGAGACGGTCGACGCCAACGTCAACGGCGTCGCCTTCCTGTTCAAGAAGAACAAGATCGAGAGCTTCACCGGCACCGGCACGATCCTGGGCGCCGGCAAGGTTCAGGTGACCGCCGATGACGGCAAGACCCAGGTTCTGGAGACCAAGAACATCGTCATCGCCACCGGGTCCGAAGTGACCCCGCTGCCCGGCGTCGCCATCGACGAAAAGCAGATCGTCTCGTCGGAAGGCGCGCTCGAGCTCGACAAGGTACCGGGCAAGCTGGTGGTAATCGGCGCGGGCGTGATCGGCCTCGAGCTCGGCTCGGTCTGGCGGCGTCTCGGCAGCGAGGTTCATGTCGTCGAATATCTCGATCGTGTGCTGCCCGGCACCGATGCGGAAGTCGCCAAGCAGTTCCAGCGCCTGATGGGCAAGCAGGGCATCACCTTCCAGCTCGCCTCCAAGGTGACCGGCGCCAAGGCCTCGAAGAAGGGCGTGTCGCTCACCGTCGAGCCGGCGGCCGGCGGCAACGCCCAGACCATCGAGGCCGATGTCGTGCTGGTGGCGATCGGCCGGCGGCCGTTCACCGAAAATCTCGGCCTCGAGGCGGCCGGCGTCGCGCTCGAGCGCGGCCGGGTCGTCATCGACAACCATTTTGCCAGCAATGTGCCGGGCATCTATGCCATCGGCGACGTGGTGCGTGGCCCCATGCTCGCCCACAAGGCCGAGGACGAGGGCATCGCGGTCGCCGAAATCCTCGCCGGCAAGGCCGGCCATGTGAACTATGACTGCATTCCGGGCGTCGTCTACACTTGGCCGGAGGTCGCGACCGTCGGCCAGTCGGAAGAGGATCTGAAGGCGGCCGGCATCAGCTACAATGTCGGCAAGTTCCCGTTCACCGCCAATGGCCGCGCACGGGCGAACCGCTCGACCGATGGTTTCGTCAAGGTGCTCGCCGATGCCGCGACCGATAAGGTGCTGGGCGTCCATATCCTGGGCGCGGGTGCCGGCGAGATGATCCACGAGGCCGTCGTGCTGATGGAGTTCGGCGGATCTTCCGAAGACCTCGCGCGTTCGACCCATGCCCATCCGACCATGTCGGAGGCGGTCAAGGAGGCGGCTCTCGCCGTCGACAAGCGCGCCATCCATACCTGACGGCTGCCGAGCCCAAAATGCAAAGGCCCCGGTCTCAGGACCGGGGCTTTTTTGTCGGCGGATCCATCGGACGCCAAGAACCCCGGCTCGCGCCAGGGTTCCAGGCATATCAGGAGTTTGAAGGGCGATCCGGTTCTGCGATCAGTCGCAGACGCGAACGCGGCGCAGAGCCGGGCCATAGGGGGTGTCGACCCAGCGGCGAGCGGTATAGCAGTCGCCGTAGTCGTAGACCGGCGCGGCATAGGCGCGGGATCCGGCAATGGCGAGGGCAGCACCGCCAACCACCGCACCGGCGGCGACGGCGCCCCAGGGGAAGTAGCGGGCCTCTGCCTTCGGCGCGGCGGCGACGGACAGGGTGACGGCGGCGACGGCGGCGAGAGCGAGGGTCTTGAAGCGGGTCATGGTCGGTCTCCTTGAGAGGTTGCGGAGCGTCCAGCCGCTCCGGTTATCCATGGGTCGCGGTGGCTCCAAAAAAGGTTCGACACGCCATCGAATATTTCAGCCCGATCCCGATGGAGCGATTTGTGCCGCGTTTGGCGGTTCGTCGATATCGGGGGGCACAACGAAAAGCGGCGGGTTGCCCCGCCGCTTCTTGTCTTGGTCCAGAACGAACCTGGACCTGAGGGAACCCGGTCCGCGGCGAAGATGTCAGCGCTGACCACGCTCGCAGATCGGACCCAAGTAGCGATGATAATAGACCACGCAGCCCTCGGCGGTGGCAGCCGTCACGCCGGACCCGCGGGCGCGGCTCGGCGGGATGTTGACCTGGCTGATGGTCGGCTCCAGCGCCAGGAAGCCGGCGTTGCCGTCACCGCCGCCACCACCGCCGCCACCGCCGCCGCGAGCTTCGGCCAGGCCGGAGAAGGAGGCGGCGAGTGCAAGCGCGAGCGCGCCGGCGAGGAGAGTCGAATTGGAACGCGATTTCAACATGTTGGTATCTCCGTTTCAGGGGCGGTCACCGTCGCGGAATGGCGAAGCGGTCCGATGAACATGGGTGGTGGTGGCCGGCAAAAGGGTTCACCGAAAAATCTCGTCCTTGGCGATTCTCGGACGAATTCTTGCCGCCCGAACCGGAAGGTGCCGATGACGGTTGGGGCGAACCAACGTCGATCGCGTGCCGTGTGCCAGCACTCCTGGCCGCGGCCCGAACCGGGGCCGGCCGTGCACAGGCCGCAACAAGAAAGGCGGCGGATCGCTCCGCCGCCCATCTCAGTCTGGCTGCCTGCATTCAGCGGCGGCCGACACGCTCGCAGCGATAGGCAATGCCGTGAACATTGTAGTGGCACGCCATTTCGGTGGCGGCTGGCGCCAGCGCGGGACCGCGACCACGACCGTTCTGATTTGACACGGCGCTGATGCCATCGACGACAAAGCCGGCATTGCCGTCTCCGCCGCTGCCGCCGCCCGCGCCGCCGCCACCACCGCCGCCATTCTGCGCCTGCGCGATGCCGGAAAAAGCGATGCCGAGCCCGACCGCGAACGCGCCGGCCAGGGCCATCGATGTGAAACGAGACTTCGACATGGTGTGTTCCCTTCCTGATTGAGGCGTAACCGGGCTGGATCGCCGGGCAGGGCCATGACCATTGGTCGCTCCTGGCTCGGAACTGGTTCATCGCCGGCAGCGGGAGATCGGTCCCCACGCGACCGAAGCCGGCTCAGCATTGGCCCGACAGCCGGTGATCGCGATGGCGGGGCCGTATCGCGGATGGCCGCGCCGGCAAGGACGGGACTGACACGGCAAGCCGCAAGCTTCGGCGCGGCGCGGCCCCGTCGTGGCGCGCAAGCCACCGGCTATTCGCCGCCGGTTCATCCAGTTCCATGGGATTTTCGTAAAACTATCGAGGCCAGCAACGTGAAAGCAGACATGCATCAGCAAAGCAATCTCAAGGCGACGGAAAGCCGAACGGCCCCGTAGCGGCGCCTGACCTTTCCTCCCAGCAACGAATGCCGGGCGTCGCCGAACCCAGACAGGGAGTTCGTCATGTCCAAGTCTCGTCTTACGTCATTCGCACTCGCCAGCGCGCTTGCTCTGGCGCTCGGTGTCGGTGTCAGCGTCGGCGCCAGCCTTCTGTTCTCCAGCTACTCAGATGCCGTAGCCGCCGGCGGCGGCAGCGGCGGTGGTGGCAGCGGCGGTGGTGGTGGCGGCGGTGGTAGCGGCGGCGGCGGTAGTGGCGGCGGTGGTGGTAGCGGCGGCGGCGGAAGCGGCGGCGGCGGCGGAAGCGGCGGCGGTGGTAGCGGCGGCGGCGGTAGCGGCGGCGGTGGTAGCGGCGGCGGTGGTAGCGGCGGCGGCGGAAGCGGCGGCGGCGGAAGCGGCGGCGGTGGTAGCGGCGGCGGCGGAAGCGGCGGCGGCGGTGGTAGCGGCGGCGGCGGTAGTGGCGGCGGTGGTAGCGGCGGCGGCGGCGGTGGTAGCGGCGGCGGTGGTAGCGGCGGCGGAAGCGGCGGCGGCGGAAGCGGCGGCGGCGGAAGCGGCGGCGGCGGAAGCGGCGGCGGCGGTGGCAGCGGCGGCGGAAGCGGCGGCGGCGGCGGCGGCGGCGGAAGCGGCGGCGGTGGTAGCGGCGGCGGCGGAAGCGGCGGCGGTGGTAGCGGCGGCGGCGGCGGTGGTAGCGGCGGCGGCGGCGGAAGCGGCGGTGGCGGCAGCGGCGGCGGTGGCAGCGGCGGCGGCGGCAGCGGCGGTGGCGGCAGCGGCGGCGGTGGCAGCGGCGGCGGCGGCGGCGGTGGCAGCGGCGGCGGTGGCAGCGGCGGCGGCGGCGGCGGTGGCAGCGGCGGTGGCGGCAGCAGCGGTGGCGGCAGCAGCGGCGGTGGCAGCAGCGGTGGCGGCAGCGGTGGCGGCAGCAGCGGTGGCGGCAGCAGCGGCGGTGGCAGCAGCGGCGGCGGCAGCAGCGGTGGCGGCAGCAGCGGCGGCGGCAGCAGCGGTGGCGGCAGCAGCGGTGGCGGCAGCAGCGGCGGCGGCAGCAGCGGTGGCGGCAGCAGCGGTGGCGGCAGCAGCGGTGGCGGCAGCAGCGGTGGCGGCAGCAGCGGCGGCGGCAGCAGCGGTGGCGGCAGCAGCAGCGGTGGCGGCAGCAGCGGTGGCGGCAGCAGCGGCGGCGGCAGCAGCGGTGGCGGCGCAGGCCCGGGCGGCGGTGCCGCGGGTGGCGGCGGTGGCGGTGGTGGTGGTGGCGGCGGTGATGGTGCGGGCGCAGGCGGCGGCAATGCCGGCTTCCTCGTGCCGGACCTGCCTCGCTACATCAACTGCCAGTACAACGTCCACGGCGTCGCCTATGGGTGCCAGCGCGCGCCGCGTCGTTGATCGGACAGTGCGGCCATGATCAGGGCGGCGGGGAAACCCGCCGCCTTTTCTCGATCTCCTTGCCGAGGTCCGCCTCAAGAACGACCACGATCGCCATGCCTGCCGTGAGGTCGGCGAGTGCGGTCGGCGCCGACATCAATCCGACCGACCCACGAGGGCGAGCCGCGGCGCGATCCGCCGCCCACCTATTTCACCGATCCGCGTCAGACGCGGCGGACCCCCCAGAACACCGAAAACGGCGACCTGATGAAGTCTGTGAGATCGTCCCGATAGGCCGCCGGCTGATAATATTGGCAAGCGGGAATGAAGGGCACGGAGCTAAAGGCCTCGCGCTGGATATCGTCGCTGATCTCTCTGCGCTCGGCTTCCGAACGGGCCTCCAGCCAGCGTCCGCGCAAGACCTCGCGATCCGCGGATGTCGGCCAGCCGACCCAGCCGGCGCGACCATTCGCCGACAGCGGATTGCTGAGCGGCGTGGCGATCGGCAATCCGCTCCACTGCACGGGAAAACAGCTCCAGCCTCCCTGGCCGACCGGCTCCTGCTTGTTTCGCCGCGCGATCATCGTGGCGAGGTCCATCGTCTCGGCGCGAACGTTGAGACCAATCCGCTTGAACACGTCCCCGGCGACCTGGGAAATGGCGCTCAACGGCGCGACATCGCTCGGCTCCATCAAAACCACCGGCTCGCCGGCGTAACCGGACTCGGCGACCATTTGCCTGGCGCGAGCGAGATTGCGCGGGCTGGTCAGGGCCTCCATTCCGACCGTCGTCGCCGAGGGAGAGCCCAGCGGAAAATAGCCGACACCGCTCCGGCCGAGCTCCTTCTGGTCACCGACAATGGCTTGGACGAAATCGGTCTGGTCGATAGCCGGGAGCAAGGCCCGGCGCAGCTTCTCATTGTTGAAGGGCGCTTGCAGCTGATTGAAGATCAGCATGTAGACCGTGCCCATCGGATCGAAATTGTCGACCTTGACGCCGCGCGCCCGTTTCAACGATGGAACGAGATCGAGCAGCGGCTGCTCCACCCAATCCACCTCACCGGTTCTGAGCGCCGCGGCGGCCGTGGCGGGATCCGGCTGGATCGACCAGAGCACGCGATCGAAATGGGCGACCTTGCCGCCGGCATAACAATCGGCGGCTTCCTGCCGGGGAGCGTATGTCTCGAAGCGCGCATATTCCGCCTTCACACCGGACACCCATTGATCCGCCAGGAACCGATAGGGACCGCTGCCGGTGAATTCCGTGATCGCCCGGTTCGATGGGGTCGCCGCCATCCGCTCGGGCATCATGAAGCAGGCCGACGTGCCGGCGAGCGCATAGAGCAGCGGCGGGAACGGCCGCTTCAGCCGCAGTTGAAAGCGGCGGTCGTCCAGCGCGCTGATCTCGTTCAACCGCGCCCACAACAACTGGCCGAACGGGTTGCGCTCGGCCCAGCGCTTGATCGACATCACGCAATCGGCCGCTCTGACCGGCGTATTGTCGTGAAACATCAGCCCGTCGCGCAAGGTGAACGTCCAGGTCAGCTCATCGCTGGACAATTCGCTGCCGGCGCACATCTGCGGACGGGGTGTCAGGGACTTGTCCACGCCGTACAGCGTGTCCCAGATCATGAAGCCGTTGATCGTCGCCATCGTCGCCGTGCTCCACACCGGATCCGGGTGGGCGAGGTTGGCCTGCGGCACGAAACGCAATGTCCGGGCCGCGGCGGGCTGCACCAGAGCCGGCCGCGACAAGAGCGACATGGCGCCGCCGGCGGCCGCGCCCACGAGAAGGTCCCTGCGCTTCATTCCTGGCTCCCTCGGTTGGACGCCCTGCCGTTCAGCCGGCGTCGAGCGGATGGATCGGACGGGTGACCCGCCGAAAATCGAACTTGCCGTAGTCGAGGCTGGCGAAGCCGGTGCCGTTGCATTCGAGCACCGCCTTGGCGATGGCGCCGAAGGTCGGCCGGTACTGGATCTTCGACTTGATGATCAGATAGCGTTCGGCTGTCGGCTCGATGCCGACGAAACGGAACATCGCCAGGTCGAGCGGTTCGCAACGGCCTTCGCTGACGACCAGCTTCATGCGGCCAGTATCGAGAACGACGGTTCGGCCGAGATTGATCACCGAGCCGGTGAAGACCGGGCCGCGCACCGTGAACTGCCCATCCGAGATGACGCGAACGATCCCGGTCAGCAGCAGCGGCCCGGACGAACCGCCGATGGCCGAGAAGTCGGTCTTGCCGCCGACGGCCAGCTCGACGGTCGCGCCGACGCCAGCCTCGATCATCAGCGCGACGGCCTCGGGGTCGGCGATCGGACCGGCGGCGATGCCGTCGAGACCTTGGTTCAACGCCTCGGCGATCACATCCATCGAATCCTGCGTGCCGCCGGAGTTGCAGTTGTCGGCATGGTCGACGAGCAGCACGGGCCCGTCCGCGATCCTGGCGGCACGGCCGATCGTCGATGCCAGCGGTTCGAAGGCGACCTGGAAATCATCCCTGCGGGCCCAGGCCGCCTTGCGGATCCGATCGCAGATCGCTTGCGCCAGATCCACATCGTCATTGGTCATCGCGATCACCGACATGCCGGTATCGGGGCAGTCCGCCAGCGGAAATCCGCCGAAGACGCTGACCGCCAGCGCGCCGGCCTCTTCAGCCTGCCTGGCCATCGCCATCAGCTCGGCCATGGCGCCGTCATCGGTCGCCATGCGCAGCATGTTCGGCATCATCCGGCAATGCGCATAAGCGAGCTTCGGGCGGATCTCGCCACGCATCGATGCAAGCAGCGTTTCGGCGGCGCGGCGGCCGGTTTCGACGATGTCGATATGCGGGTAGGTCTTGTAGCCGACCAGCGTCGTGCAGTTCTCGATCGTTCCGGCCGAGATGTTGCCGTGCAGATCCAGTGCGACCGCGATCGGCAGGTCGGGCGCGATGGCACGCACCCGCGCCAGCAATTCTCCCTCGCCGTCGCCAAGATGGCTCGTCACCATGGCGCCGTGCAGCTCCAGGAACACCGCGTCACAGCCCTGCCGGACCGCGCGACAGAGCGCCTCCGCCATGGCTTCAAAGGCCTCGGCATCAACCGCGCGGGACGGCTGCGCATTGCCCGCCACCGCCATGACCACCTCGGCCCCGGCCTGTTCGGCGGCGGCGAGCATGCCGGTCATCGACCGGCGCCCGGCCCTGACCCATTGATAGGCCTCGTCGCCGAAGCGCGGTCCCTGCGGGCCGAAATGCTTGAGCCCGGTGGATAGCGGCGAGAATGTATTGGTCTCGTGGGCGATGACCGCGGCGACGATTTTCATGAGCCAGGTCCTGCATGGGCCAAGGCGGCCGAGGCCTGAGCGGTGCCATCTTTTGCGCTGCGCTCGGCGCGCGGGACCGCGACGGCCGCACCCCGATCAACGGAGAGACCGACGCAGGCCCCGACATCGGGCGCACCGCCATAACCATTGATCGCCGGAAGCTCGACGAGCACGACTGTTCGCTGTGGTGTCCGCACCAGGCAATGCAGCACGTTGCCGACATAGGATCGTTCGATCACGGTGCCGGAGAGCCGCGCGGACCCTGGATCCGACAGGCGAATGCGATGCGGCCTGACGGCCACGTGCACGGCCTGGCCCACGCCGATCGCAGCGGTTGTGCGAACCGGCTCCTCACCGCCTTCCCAGGCCACGGTGATCGCCTCGCCTTGGGCGATGCCGGCCGTGCCGGGGAAGAAATTGCTGCGGCCGAAGAAATCGGCGACGAAATGGCTGACCGGGCTTTCGAACAGCGCTTCCGGGGTGCCGCGCTGCACGATGCGCCCGCGCTCGAAGATCGCGATACTGTCCGACATGGTCAGCGCTTCCTCCTGATCGTGCGTCACGTAGAGGAACGACACGCCGAGGTCGCGGTGCAGGCTGCGCAGCTCCCATTGCAGCTCGGAGCGAAGTTTGCGGTCGAGCGCGCTGAGCGGCTCGTCGAGCAGCAGGACTTTGGGCTTGTAGACGAGCGCACGGGCAAGCGCGACGCGTTGCTGCTGGCCGCCGGAGAGCGCGCGCGGCTTGCGCTCGGCATAGGGCAGCAGTTGCACGCGATCGAGCGCCGCCTTGACCCTCTCCTCGCGCTCGGCCCGGCCGACGCCACGCGCTTCCAGCGGAAAGGCTACGTTCTCAGCCACGCTCATATGCGGAAACAGCGCATAACCCTGGAACACGACGCCGAAGCCGCGGCGTTCCGGCGGCTCCCGGGCGATGTCGGTGCCACCGATGCGAATCGAACCGGAATCGACCCTGACGAAACCGGCTATGGCCATCAGCGTGGTGGTCTTGCCCGAACCCGACGGACCAAGCAGGGTCAGGAACTCTCCCGCGGCCACCTTGAAGCCGACCTTGTCGAGGGCTGCCACCGAACCATAACGCTTGCTGAGCTCGACAACTTCCAGATCATCCCGATCAGACATGGGTTCAGCATCAGACATGGGTTCAGCCCTTTTCGCCGTCACGGCCGAACAGCTGCACGAGCAGCAATCCGGCGACGGTCACGACGATCATCAGCGTCGCCGCGGCAGCAATGGCCGGATCGACATTCTCATTGATGCCGTCCCAGATGGCGCGCGGCAGCAGATAGACGTTCCGGCTGGTGATGAAGAGAAGCACCACCACCTCGTCCCAGGACGCGATGAAGGCGAAGACCGCGCCGGACAGCACGCCCGGCAAGGCGGCGGGGAACAATACGCGCCGCAGCACCATGCCGGTGCCGGCGCCCAGTGAACGCGCCGCCTGCTCGAGCCTGGCGTCGAAGGCCGCGAGTGCCGATGAGACGGTGACGAAGACCAGCGGAATGCCGCTGACGCCGTGGGCCAGGATGACACCGGCATAGGTGTCGATGAGCCCGAGCGGAATGAACACCCGGTACCAGGCCAAGCCGGCGACGACGCCCGGCACGATCATCGGCAGCAGAAGCAACAGCCGCAGGCGGCCGGCGATCTCTGGCACGAGGTTCCGGCAACCGATGGCGGCGAGCGTCCCGATGACCACCGAACAGGCCGTCGAAGCGATGGCGACGGCAAGGCTGCGCACCATGCTGTCGCGCCAGACCGGCTCGCTCAACAGTGTCCGCCAGTGATCGAAGGACACGGTCTCCTGCGGCAGCGCGAGCCAGGTGGTGTCGGTCAACGACACCGGCACGACGATCAAGGCCGGCAGCACCAGAAAGGCCAGCACGCCAATGGCCAGGATGCGGCTTGTCTGAAACCACGCGGACGGTGAAACGGTCATTTCACACCGAACAGTTTTTCGGCCGGCACCAGCCGCGAGACGATGGCGAGCGACAGGATCACCAGGACCAGAAGGCTGGTGGCCAAGGCCGTCGCGATGCCCCAGTTCAGCGTCTCGCTGATGCCGAATTCGATATATTGCGCGACCATCACCACCTTGCCGCCGCCGAGCAGCGCCGGCGTCACAAGGAAACCAAGCGAGAGAATGAAGACCAGGATGGTCGCGCCGACGATGCCGGGAACCGACAGCGGCAGGAAGACACGCAGGAAGGTCCGGACCGGTCCGGCGCCGCAGGCGCGCGCGGCTGCCCCCAGCCGGCCGTCGATGCCGAGCATGGTCGAGAGCATCGGCAGCACCGCATAGGGCACCATGTAGTGCACCATGCCGATGAGCACGCCGATCTCGTTGCGCAGGAGTGCGAGCGGCTTGTCGATCACGCCGAGCGCCATCAGGGCCGAATTGACCATGCCCTCGCGCTGCAGCAGCACGACCCAGGCGAAGGCGCGGACCAGAACCGACAGCCAGAACGGCATCAACACCGCCAAGAGAAGCCATTTGCGGAGGTTCGGCGGTGAATGGGCGATCACATAGGCGACGAGATAGCCGAGCAGGATGGTGATCAGCGTCGTCGTTGCCGCCATGCGCAACGTCGTCGCAGCGATCGAGCGGAACAACGGCTCGGTCACCAGCTCGATATAGTTGCCGAAGCCCGCGACAGGTTCGACGAAGGACAGCCTGAGCACGTTCGCGACCGGCAAGGCGAAGCACAGGGCGATTGCGATCAGTGCCGGCAGGACCAGCGCCCAGGACGTGGCGAAGCGGTTCTCACCCATGGGCCACCGGGACCCGTTCACGAGCGGCGCCCTGGCGGTCGAACACGACCTTGCCCGCGACAATAGTCATCTCGGCGCGCGCCACGCCGATGGCCTCGTCCGGGCAGGACAGCAGATCCGTGTCGACCACCGTCACATCGGCGAGCCGGCCAGGCGCAAGACTGCCGAGGACATCGCCAAGTCCCGCCGCGATGGCCGGATTGACCGTATAGGTGCGCAGGGCGTCGACCCGCCCGAGCGCCTGGTCGGCGGCGATGACCGCGCCGGACGCGGTCCGGCGCGTGACGAGCGCCGCAATGGTGGTGAAGGGGTTGCGCCCGCAGACCGGTGCATCGCTATGGGCGCAGACGAGCGCGCCGCGCGCCATCATCGAGCGATGCGGCCAGAGCCAGGCCATGTCGCTGACCGGCCGCTGGCGCAGGTAGCTGTCGCCGAGATCATGCAGGAAGGCGGCTGCCGAGGAGACCGTGGCGCCGGTCCTGGCAAAGCGCTCCTGGGTCGCCGGCGGCATGCAGCAGCAATGCTCGACGCGCGGGCGTGGTCCAGCGACACCGGCCGCGTCGCTCGCCTCGATGGCGTCGAGCGCCAGGTCGATGCCGCGGTCACCATTGCCGGTGAGGCAGAATTGCAAGCCGGCGGCACGCACGGCGCGCGCCCGGTCGGCCATGTCGGCGGCGGCATAATTGACGAAGCCGCGGGTCTCTCCGGTGTCGCCAGCCATCGGACGATAGGGCTGATAATAGGCTGCCGTCCGCCCACCCGTGCTGCCGTCGAAACCGAATTCGACGCCGAGCATCCGCAGATGCTCATCGCCCGAGCCAAAGCGCTCGCCGGATGCCAGCAGGCGATCCAGCAATTGCTCGTCACGGCCATCGGCCATGATGGCGACCCGTAGCGGCAGCGCCCCGTCGGTGTGAAGCCGGCGGTAGGCCGTGATGGCGTCGGCGGCGGTCAGGGCATTGTGGATACCGGTAATGCCGTTTGCCGCAATGTCGGCCATGACGGCGGGAAAGCCGGCGAGGAAATCGTCGACGCCTTGGCCGCTATTGCCGATACGGACGAAATGCTGGGTCAGTCGGCCGCGCACCACGCCGCTCGCCAGTCCCGCGGCGTCGGTGTCGACCTGGTCGGAGCCGTCGTGACCGGCGGCCGGGTCGATGCCGGCGGCGGCGAAGGCCGCGGTGTTGGCCACGCCGACATGGGCGTCCCGCCTGAGCAGGAAGACCGGGCGGCCGGGAGCCGCCGCATCGAGCATCGCCCGGTCCGGGTGACGGCCGCCGAGCGCATTCTCGTCATAACGATAACCGAGGAACCAGCGCCCACGGGGGGCGGTTTGATCAAAACGGCTGATCTGGCCGAGCAGCGTGTCGAGATCGCCATGGAGGTCCGCGAGATTCTGCCAGCGGCCATGTTTCGCCGCTTCGCCGTCGGGGTGACAATGGCTGTCGACCAGGCCCGGCAAGGCGAAACAGCCCTTGAGATCGACAGCCTGGCGGGCGCGCGCCGCATAGGGGGCGAGCTCCGCATCGGAGCCGACGGCGAGGATGCGACCGCCGGCCACGGCGATCGCCTGGGCGAACGGACGTGCATCGTCGAAGGTCGCGATGCGGCCGCCATGCAGGACGAGGTCGACGGAGCGCGACATCAGCCGGTAATGACCTTGATGTAATCGTTGTAGACACGATCCTGATTTTCGGCGTGCCAATCGGCATCGGCCAGGATCTGCACGGCCATGTTGGCGTCGTCGGTCGGATTGTCGGGTTTCAGATCCGCCGGGACCAGGGCGGAAGCGGCCGGATTGGCCGGCCCGTTGCCCATCAGGCGCAGCAGCTCGACCTGGGATTCCGGCGACTGGGTCGCGGCGATGAAATCGAACGCAACCTTGCCGGCCGGATTGCCCTTCGGCACCAGCCAGCCGGCCGGGATCAGCACGCCTTGGTTCCAGGTGAAATCGATGCGGCTGCCGCGCTCGCGGCGAAGCACCACCGAGCGGGTGTGCCAGATCATGCCCATCGAGGCCTCGCCCTGGCGCATGAGCTGCTGGCTTTCGGCGCCCGACTTCCAGAACACCGTATTGGCCTTGATCTCGCGGATCTTGTCGAGTGCGCGACGCTCGTCGATCGGATAGATTTGGGCCCAATCCGCGGCGACGCCATCGGCCATCAGCGCCCCCTCGAGCGCGCCGAGAATGCGGTCCGGCAAGGTTCGAGTGCCGGGGAAATCCTTGACGTTCCAGAAATCGGCCCAGGTCTTCGGCGGATTGTCGCCGTAACGGCGGCGGTCATAGGTCAGCACGAAGCTGTACAGGAAGTGCGATACGCCCCACTCGTTGTAGAAGCCAGGCCGGACCTTGGCCTTGTCGACACGCGACCAGTCGATCGGTTCGAGATAGCCCCGGCGGCCGAGATTGAGGGCGGCAGCCAGATTGGCGTCGCAGACGTCCCAGACGACATTGCGGCTTTCGACCATGGTCCTGATCTTGCCGAAGCTTGGGCCGCCACCGTCGAATTCGACCTTGATGCCCGACTGACGCTCGAACGGAATGCCCCAGGCCGTCGGCTGATGGCGCAGGGCATCGCCGCCCCAATTGCAGACGACCAGGCGCCGGGTCTGCGCGACCGCCGGTCCGGCGCTGACCAGCCCCATCGCCGCGAGCACGCCAAGAAGCTGGCGTCGCTGGACCGGCCGGTTCGCGGTACGATCCAGGGCCGACTCAATCGCGTCGCGGAGAAAACTCGTGTCGTTCATCACCAGGCTCGCAAGCGTGAATTTTCACAACGATAACCTTTTGTCGATTTTGCGCAATAGCTCTAGCCTTTGATTATGAACGAACCCGACGACGCGCCGCTTAATCCGCGCCTGACCCTGGCGCAGCTCGACGCCTTGCGCGCCGTCGTCTCGACCCGTGGGGTGAGCGAGGCGGCACGGCTGCTGAATGTCTCGCAGCCAGCCGTCAGCAAGCTGCTCCGGCAGGCCGAGCGGAGCCTTGGCCTGACGCTGCTTCAACGGGACGGCAACCGCGTCACCCTGACGCGCGAGGCCGAGCTGCTGCAATGGGAGGTGGAGAGGCTGTTCGGCACCTATGACTCGATCCAGCGGCTCGCAGCCTCGCTACGGGGCGAGACCGACCTGACGATTTCAGTCGCAGCCATTCCGACGCAGGCAACGCGCTTCGCCATTCCGGCCATCAAGGCTTTCCGCACCGAGCACCCCGATGTCAGGATCAAGCTCGATGTCGTTGCCAACCAGCCGATCATCGACGCGGTCACCTCCGGTCGCGCGGAATTCGGCCTGGTCCATTCGATCGCCGTCACGCCGGAGCTGAAGACAGAGGATCTCGGCGAGCAGCGGGTCCTTTGCATCGCGGCGCGCGATCATCGCTTCGCGGCGCTCGCATCGATCGGCCGGGGCGATTTCATTGGCGAAACCTTCGTCTCCTATGGCCCGAATACGACATTCGGGCGCTGGCTGAGCGCCGCCTTCACGCGCGCCGGCAACGACATCAAGGTGGATGTCGAAATTACCGCCTCGCCGACCTTGATCGAGGCCGTTGAAGCGGGGGTTGGCGTCGGCCTGATCGAAGAGGCGGCGTTGAATGTCCGCTCGCGCGATCATCTGACGGTTCGACCGCTCAGCGCCCCCTTGGCGTTTCGCTCGCGGATCCTGCGCATGCCCGGAAGGGCACTGTCGCGTCCGGCCGAGCTGCTGCTCGAAGAGTATCGGAAGATCGTCGGGGCCGGCATGTGGCGGCAGGATGTGCCATGAGACCAGACAGATGAGACCGGACAGATGAGACCGGACAGCCCCCGTCGACGGGCAGGCGGCCCAGGCACCTCGAGCCGCCATCGGTCGTCGCCCGGGCTTCTCGCACCGCCCGCCTGAGACGCCAAGAACCCCGGCGCGAGCCAGGGTTCCAGGCATTTCAGGAGATCGAAGCAGGCAGGCGGTCCGGCGATTACTCGCAGACACGGACACGGCGCAGCGCCGGGCCATAAGGCGTATCGACCCAGCGACGGACCGTATAGCAGTCGCCGTAGCCATAGACCGGCTCGGCATGGGCGCGCGACCCGGCGATGGCGAGGGCGGCGCCGCCGACGATCGCACCGGCGGCAACGGCGCCCCAGGGGAAGTAGCGTGCTTCCGCCTTCGGGGCGGTGGCGAGCGACAGGGTGGTTGCGGCGACGGCCGCGATGGCAAGGGTCTTGAAGCGGGTCATGGCGGGTCTCCGTGAAGGCTGCCGGCTGGCTCGATTGCCCCGGTTATTCATGGGTCGTGCCACGGCGCGAAAAGGTTCGAGCCCGTGCCAAATCTTTTGCACGGGCTCGAATTTTGACCTCAACGGCAATACGGGTGCCGGTTATTTGCCGAGCTTCGGATCCACCGTGGCCTGCTGCGGCGGCGCCACCGGAGACGGCGCCTGGGCCGTCTCGGGCGCCGGCGTCGGCGCGACCGCCATCGGCGCCGGCGCTTCGACCGGCGGAGGATTCTGTGCCGCGTTGAGCGCTGGCACCGGATCGGCAAGACCCGCGCCGAGCTGCGGGTCCGGTGTCGCGCCGCGTCGTGCCGTCTCGCGCAGGATCTGGCGGAGCGCCGTCGGATCGAGATTGGGCGAGCGCTCGAGGATCAGCGCCGCGATGCCGCTGACATGGGCCGCGGCAACCGAAGTTCCGGACGAAATCTGATAGCCGCCTTGGGGCGCTGGCAGCAGCACCTCGACACCGGGCGCCGCGACCGCCACATGCGCGCCACGCGTCGCCGCGTCGAAGATATGGCCACCCTGGTCGACCGCCGTCACGGCGATCACATTGGGGTCGGCAGCCGGGAACGAGACCGGTGCATTCGGCCCCTCATTGCCCATGGCGGCGATCATCGCGATGCGGCGCTCGGCGGCGATCTGGATGGCGCGGGTCATCATCGGGTCGCGCGGACCGGCAAAGCTCATATTGATGACGCGGGCACCCTCGCGGATCGACCATTCCATCGCCTTGAGAATGTGAAAGCTCGTGCCGGAGGCACCGGCCGCCTGGCCGGGCGCGAAAGCGCGGGCGGCAAGAATATCGGCGCGCGGCGACACGCCGGTCAGCTGGGCATGGGCAATGATCGCGCCTGCCATGCCGGTGCCGTGCTCGTGGGCCTGGAACGGCCCGCCGACGGCATCGAAACGCTTGGTGATCCGGCCGACGATTTCCGGGTGGTTCTGATCGATGCCGGAATCGATCACCGCGATCGACACCCGCTCGCCGCGTGACAGAAGATGGGCTTCCGGCAGCCGCAGCGTATCGACGACATATTGCAGCGACGCGCCGCCGGCCGCCGTGGTCGTCGAACTCTGCAGCCGATAGACATAGTTCGGCCGCTCGAACAGATAGTTCGGCTGGACATAGGCGACGCGCGCATCACGCGTCATGGCGCGGATGGCGGCCGGGACATCCTGCCTGTTCGGCACCCGGTAGCGATGCACCGAAGTGCCGAGCAGCTCGGAGCGCTCCTCGCCGAGCAGCCTCAGATTGAAGCGCCGCACCACCTGCTGGATCTCGGCCGCCGGCGCGTTGGGGCGCATCACGAACAGCACTTCGCCAGCCATGTAGCGCCGCTCGGTCGGCGGCGGCAGGCCCGGCGGGCTATCGACGATCACTTCGCGGTCGCCGGCGCGCGCCGCCTGGATCAAGGCAATGGCTGCGGGAACGCCGATTGCCGCGGCCGCCGCCGCGGCGGCGAAACCGGCGCCACCGCCGCCGCCAAATCCACCAGCTCCGGGCGGCAAGCCACCGCCGCCTCCCCCACCACCGCCGCCGGGCGGCAGGTTGCCGCCGGGCGGCAGGTTGCCGCCGGTGCGGCCACCAACGCTGATATTCGGGCCGCGGCCGGGAATGCGGCCCGGCACGTCGAGACGGCCGCCGGGGCGCCCGGGAATCTCGGTGACCCGACCACCACGGCCGGGGATCTCGGTCACCCGGCCACCACGACCGGGGATCTCGGTCACCCGCCCACCACGGCCGGGGATCTCGGTCATCCGGCCGCCACGGCCGGGGATCTCGGTCATCCGGCCACCACGGCCGGGGATCTCCGTCATCCGGCCACCACGGCCGGGAATCTCGCCGAACCGGCCCTGGCCACGTCCGATCGCCATGTCGGGATTGCGGCCGAAGCGTTCCATGCCGCCCGGCATCCGCTGGCCCTGAATCCCGCGCATGTTCGGAATCCGGTTGGGCATGTTCATATTGGGGACACGGCTCGGCCGGCTGATGCTCGGCCGGCGGTCGAGGTTGCCAATACCGGGAATTCCGATGCCGCCAAGGCCGCCAATGCCGAACTGCGCTTCGGCCGGGCGTGAATCGAGCACGACCAGGCTGGTTGTGCCAAGGAACAGCGCGACGAGCCCGGCAAGAGCCTTCACGCCGCCGCGCGTCGCCTTTGTCCGATCAGGGCCTTGGACCGTCATGGCTGCGTCCTCTCAACCAACATTCGGATCGTGCCAATAGGCTGCGAATGTTTCTGTTTGAATGCGCAGATGTCTTTGATGCGATACAGCGACAAGCGACCGATTGTCACACACATGACGACAGTATCACACTGGCGATTACATCGAGGGGCCGGCGAAGCGCACCACGTCGGCGCGTCCCCGGAGGGTCGCCAGGGCCTGGTCGACCTGGGCCTGCGGCATGCCACGCGCGCCAACCCGGACCCGGTAGAAACCGCCCGGGCGCGGGCCATCGACGATCGTGCCACGCACCTGTTCGAGAAGCTTGGTCATCTCGGCGGCGCTCGCCTGGGCGGTGAAGCCGATCAGCACGAAGGTGCCGTCGGACTGGCCCGACGCGGCGGTCTCATGCGAAGCGGTCTGGAAATTCGCGCCGCCGCCAATGAAACCCGAGCCGATCACACCGGCCTGAACCACCAGGGCAATGGCGGCTGCGCCGGCGGCATAGGCGAGCGTGCGCGGCGCCAACTGGCTGAGCTTCGCGCCGAACCAATCGGCAAAGCCAGCCTTGGCGCGGGCGGTGACATGAGCAAGCCTGGCGGGTTCGGCCTCGACGCGCTTCATCAACGCGTCGAGCACCCGCGGCGAGGGCGTCGGCATCCGGTCGATCAGGGTAAGCGTTGCGTCCTGATCTTCCCGGACGATCTCGAGTTCGTCGCGCAGCGAAGGGTCGATGGCGAGCGCCGCCTCGACGCGCGCCTTGTCGGCGGCGTCGAGCTTGCCCGAAACATACCAGGGCAGCAGCTCGGAAAGGGCTCGCCGTTCGGATGCATTCATGGGATCGCGCGTCGTCATGGCCAACCTCGATCGACTCCGGCGCTTTGCATAAGCTCCTGGAGTCTTTTGCGCGCATAGAACATGCGCGTCTTGACGGTGTTTTCCGGTATCCCGACGATCTCGGCCACTTCGGAGATGGATTTCTCCTGGTAGTAGACGAGATCGACGATCTCCCGGTGCTCATTCGAAAGGGCTTCGATGCAGCGACGGATCGCCTGCGCCTTGTCCACTTTCTGAGCCACCGTTTCGGGCGTGTCCGCCTCGTCGGCTATGGCGCCGGCCTGCTCCTCGTCGAGGGACGCTTCGGTCGGCCGTCGCAAACTCGACAAAGCCTTGAAACGTGCCATTCCGAGGATCCAGGTCGAGACGCTGGAGCGCCCCTCGAACCTGTCAGCCTGCCGCCATACGTCGAGGAACACTTCGCCAATAAGATCCTCGGCATGCCCCTCGTCCTTGATGAACCGGAGAATGAACCGGAACACGCGGACGTGGTGGCGGGCATAGAGGGCCCTGAAGGCAAGACGATCGCCCTTGGCAACCCGGTTTATGAGGTCCTGGTCGCTGTCAGACTGCATCGTCGGTCCCGAGCCGGTGGGCTCGCATGATCAGTCGCGGCGAGGCATGAAAAGGTTCAAAGGCCATGTTGAAGAATCTACCCATCCCGATCAGCGAAGGCCACGTGTAACATGACCGAACGGAGGGCGAGGTCAACCGCAAGACCGGCAAGACGATCCGGACAGGATTGCCGGCGTGGAATGCTCAGGTCGGGATCAGCGCCCAATAGTCCAGATCGAGGATAACGGCGGGATCGTAATCCTCGCCCACGCGCAACGGATAGGCAGCGCAGGGCTGGTCCTTGGTGGCGATGGTACGGATGCGCAGCGCGCCGACATCGTCGCGGCCCGGCAGTTCCTGCACGTCGGTTATTTCCGACCAGGCGAACACGGTATTGCCGGCAAACAGCGGCGCGACGTGGCGGCCGCCATTGATCGCCGCCACGTGGAAGGCATTGGCCAGGCCGTTGAACGACAGCGCCCGGGCGATCGAAATGACGTGACCGCCATAGATCAGCCGGCGGCCGAACCGGCCCTGGCCTTCGGTGAACTGATTGAAATGCACCTTCGCGGTATTCTGGTAGAGCCGGGTGGCCATCATATGCTCGGCCTCTTCGACCGTCATGCCATCGGCATGGTCGATCTTCTCGCCGATGGCATAGTCGCGGAAGCGGTGGCGCTGGCCGGCGAGCCCGGTGTCATAGGCTTCGGGATCGATGATCGGACAGGCATCGCCGATGGCATCCGGATCCAGCGCCTTGGGCAGCGCCGGAATGAGTTCGGTCGGCACCGGCGCATCCTCGGCGCGCTTGCGCACCATGACCCAGCGCACATAGTCGACCACCTCGACGCCATGCTGGTTGGTGCCGATGGAGCGGACATAGACGACGCCGGTCTTGCGGTTGGAATTCTCCTTCAGTCCGATCACCTCGGACACGGTGGACAAGGTGTCGCCGGGGTAGACCGGGCTCAGGAACCGGCAGCCGGCATAACCGAGATTGGCCACCGCGTTCAGCGACACATCCGGCACGGTCTTGCCGAACACGATGTGGAAAACCAGGAGGTCATCGAGCGGGCTGCGCGGATAGCCGATCGCGCGGGCGAAGGCGTCGGACGACTGGACGGCGAAGCGCGAGCCATAAAGCGCGGTATGAAGGGCGACATCGCCCGAGGTCAC
The DNA here is from genome assembly GCF_005144885.1 of Phreatobacter stygius. Lineage (NCBI taxonomy): Bacteria > Pseudomonadati > Pseudomonadota > Alphaproteobacteria > Hyphomicrobiales > Phreatobacteraceae > Phreatobacter > Phreatobacter stygius. The sequence continues at coordinate 4,027,737 of NZ_CP039690.1, read as the reverse complement.
CGTGCGCGGCGTGGCGTGACGCAGCTTGTCGCCAAGGCGGAAGTCCTCGAAGAAGCGGCCCGGATTGGTCTTTGGCATGACTGGTTCCCCACAACTCCTCCCGGTTATGCCGTGGTGCGTCGCAAAATCCAACCGGACGAACGGCGGGTGACGCCGCCTCGCCATCCCATGTCGGCGTGTTCACAAACCCTCAAGCCTTAGGTAATGATCGCGCCGCCGCGGCCGGGACGTGTGATATCACGCCTGGCTCCCCCAGATCGGCCGACGTGCGAGAAGGTGCCCATGGCTGCGACGTCAATCCCCGGCCGGCCGAAACTGATCCTGGCCTCCGGTTCGCCGCGCCGCCTGGCGCTGCTGCAGCAGGCCGGCATCGAACCGGACAAGCTGGTCCCGGCCGAAATCGACGAAACGCCGGTGCCGCGGGAAAGCCCGCGCAAGCTGGCGCTGCGCCTGGCACGCGACAAGGCCTCGGAAGCGACGCGGCGGATCCGCGACGACGAGGACTGGCAAGGCGCGGTTCTGCTCGCGGCCGACACGGTGGTCTGCGTCGGCCGGCGCATCCTGCCCAAGGCCGAGACGGTGGACGAGGCCGCCGCCTGCATCCGGTTGCTGTCTGGCCGCTCGCACCGCGTCTATACCGGCCTGTGCCTGGTCGACCAGCATGAGCGCACCCGTGCGCGGCTGGTCGAGACACGCGTCCGGTTCAAGCGGCTCGGCCGCGACGAGATCGATGCCTATCTGGCCTCGGGCGAATGGCGCGGCAAGGCCGGCGGTTATGCTATCCAGGGGATTGCCGGCGCCTTTGTGGTGTCGCTGATCGGCTCCTATACCAATGTTGTCGGCCTGCCGCTGACGGAAGCGGTCGGCCTGATCGCCGGCACCGGTTATCCCGTGACGTTCGGCTGGATCAACCAGACTTGAGGACGTTCAGGTGAACCCGGTGAACGACAATGACCTTCCCGTCGACCCGCAGCGCCCCTGCCCGATCTGCGGCAAGCCGGCGCTGGTCAAGTTCAAGCCGTTCTGCTCGAAGCGCTGCGCCGATGTCGATCTGCACCGGTGGCTGAGCGGCAGCTACGTCATCCCCGCGACCGAAGACGACGACGAGGACGGCGACAGCACGCCGGCGCCCGGCGGCGACGAGGATGAGCGCTGAGCGATGGGCGCGCGGCTGGCCGCGAGCGGCAGCGGCCGGCCGATTGATCGGGGAGTTTGCGCTGGATGGACGGAACCGTCGCGCTGCGGGCGTTTCGCGCCGACGACGAAGGCCAGGTCGATCGCCTGGCGGTCGCGGCGTTCCAGCAATATAGCGGGCTGTTCTCGGACTGGCCGGCCATGGCGGCGGGACTGGCCTGTTCGGCCGAACTGGCGACCAAAGCCGAGATCATCATTGCCGAGACCGGCGGGCGGATCGCCGGATCCGTCGGCTATTGCGGCCCGGACCGGCCGAAAGCCGTCTATTTCGACCAGGCCTGGCCGATCATCCGCATGCTGGTGGTCGACCCGGCTATGCGCGGCAAGGGTCTCGGCCGGCTCCTGAGCGAGGCCTGCATGGTCAAGGCACGACGCGACCGGTCGACGGTGATCGCCCTGCACACCAGCCCGATCATGACGGTTGCCCTGCCGATGTATCAAAGAATGGGCTTCGAATGGCTGCGCGACGTGCCGCCGATCCATGGCGTGCCCTATGCAGTTTACCTCAAGCAACTCGCTTGACGCCTTTCCTGCCCTCGTCTACGGTCCGCGCCTGTTTTCTGCAGGAGACGCGCGTGTCGCGAGCTATCCTTATTGTATCCGGGGCGCCATCGACGGACGTGTGAAACTCACACGGCAGCCGAACGGTGGCGCTCAATCCAAGGTCCCTTACGGGGCCTTTTTTGTTGCCTTCAACACGACAACCAGACCAACGAAAGCCTTAGAGGATCACCCCCATGTCCCGCGAGATGACCGGCGCTGAAATGGTCGTGCAAGCCCTGATCGATCAGGGTGTCGACACGCTCTTTGGCTATCCCGGCGGCGCCGTCCTGCCGATCTATGATGCGATCTTCCAGCAGAACGACGTCAAGCACATCCTGGTTCGTCACGAACAGGGCGCGGTTCATGCGGCGGAAGGTTATGCCCGCTCGTCAGGCAAGGTCGGCGCGGTGCTGGTCACCTCGGGGCCGGGCGCCACCAATGCGGTGACCGGCCTGACCGACGCCTTGATGGATTCGATCCCGCTGGTCTGCTTCACCGGCCAGGTGGCAACCCATCTGATCGGCTCGGACGCCTTCCAGGAGGCCGATACCGTCGGCATCACCCGCCACTGCACCAAGCACAACTACCTGGTCCGGTCGATCGAGGAACTGCCGCGCATCCTGCACGAGGCCTTCTACGTCGCCCAGAACGGCCGGCCCGGCCCGGTGGTCGTCGACATCCCCAAGGACATCCAGTTCAAGACCGGCAAATATGAGCGGCCGCGCGACAACCAGCACAAGACCTATCGGCCGCAGATCAAAGGCGATCTCGGCAAGATCCGCTCCGCCGTCGAGATGATCGCCAAGGCCAAGCGGCCGGTCTTCTATACCGGCGGCGGCGTGATCAATGCCGGGCCGCATGCGGCCGCCCTGCTGCGCGAACTGGTGCGCGCCACCGGCTATCCCGTCACCTCGACGCTGATGGGGCTCGGCGCCTATCCGGCGAACGACAAGCAGTGGCTCGGCATGCTCGGCATGCACGGCACCTACGAGGCCAACCTTGCCATGCATGGCTGCGACCTGATGGTGAATATCGGCGCCCGTTTCGACGACCGCATCACCGGCCGGCTCGACGCCTTCTCGCCGGGGTCGAAGAAGATCCATATCGATATCGATCCCTCGTCGATCAACAAGAACGTCAAGGTCGATCTCGGCATCGTCGGCGATTGCGGCCATGTGCTGGAAGACATGGTGCGGCTGTGGAAAGAGGTCGGCGGCCAGGTCGACAAGCCGGCGCTGAAGGACTGGTGGGGCCAGATCGATGGTTGGCGTGAGCGGAAATCGCTGTCTTATCGGAACTCCGACACGATCATCAAACCGCAATATGCGCTTGAGCGGCTCTATGCGCTGACCAAGCACCGCAACCCCTATTTCACCACCGAGGTCGGCCAGCACCAGATGTGGGCCGCGCAATATCTGCATTTCAACGAACCGAACCACTGGATGACCTCGGGTGGCCTCGGCACCATGGGTTATGGCCTGCCGGCCGCGGTCGGCGCCCAGCTGGCCCATCCGAAAGACCTGGTGGTCTGCGTTGCCGGCGAAGCATCAGTACTGATGAACATGCAGGAGATGTCGACCGCGGCGCAGTATCGCCTGCCGGTGAAGATCTTCATCCTGAACAACGAATATATGGGCATGGTGCGCCAGTGGCAGGAGCTACTGCATGGCGGACGTTATTCGGAGAGCTATTCGGAAGCGCTGCCGGATTTCGTCAAGCTCGCCGAGGCCTATCACGCCAAGGGCATCCGCTGCGACGATCCGAAGAAGCTCGACGCCGCCATCCAGGAGATGCTCGATCATCCCGGCGCCGTCATCTTCGACTGCCGGGTGGCCAAGGACGAGAACTGCTTCCCGATGATCCCGTCGGGCAAGGCGCATAACGAGATGATCCTCGGCGATACGGACGAGGATATCGGCAGCGTCATCGACGCCAAGGGCAGGCAACTGGTGTGAGAGCAATTCGCCGGCAGCGTCAGGCGGGTCGATCCGATCCGCCTGAGCCCGGCGCAACCCGACACTGATGGGCCTGCCGCCGGTTCCCCGGAACAGCGACAGGCTCAAGGCGCCTGCCCCTCCTCATTCCGCTAGAAACGGCAAATCATGGCCCAATCGCAATCCCCCTACTTCCTGACCGACGTCGTCGACGCCACGCGCCGCCACACCCTGGCCGTGCTGGTCGACAACGAGCCCGGCGTGCTTGCCCGCATCGCCGGCATGTTCTCCGGCCGCGGCTACAATATCGAGAGCCTGACCGTCTCGGAGACCGAGCACGAGGCCCATGTCTCGCGTATCACCATCGTCACGACCGGCAGCGAGAAGGTGATCGAGCAGATCAAGGCCCAGCTCGACCGCCTGGTTCCGGTGCATCGCGTGGTCGACCTGACCGTCCAGGGCGAAACGCTCGAGCGCGAACTGGTGCTGATCAAGGTGCGCGGCAAGGGCGACAGCCGGGTCGAGGCGCTTCGGCTCGCCGGCGCCTTCGGTGCGCATACGCTCGACGCGACCCTCAATTCCTTCGTGTTCGAGCTGACCGGCACGACCGAGGAGGTCGAGCGCTTCATCCGCCTGATGGGCACGGTCGGGCTGGTCGAGGTGTCGCGCACCGGCATCGCCGCCATGAGCCGCGGTCCGGACGGCATGCAGGATGCGGCCTTGCCCGAAGGTGCCCAGGGTCGTTGAATGCGCCCCCTTTCACAGTCCCTCTGAGAAGGCGTCCATGCCGACCCACCTCTCCGTCAACGTCAACGCGATCGCGCAATTGCGCAACCGGCGCAACCTGCCCTGGCCGAGCGTCGTCGGCCTGTCGCGCATCGCCATGCAGGCCGGCGCCTATGGCATCACCGTGCATCCGAGGCCGGACGAGCGCCATATCCGCCGCACCGACGTGTTCGACCTCTCCGACATGTTGCGCAAGGAGTTCCCGGCGGCCGAGTTCAACATCGAGGGCTATCCGAGCGAGGATTTCCTCGAGCTCTGCGAAAAGGCCAAGCCGGCCCAGGTGACGCTGGTGCCCGACGACCCGGCGCAGGCGACCTCGGACCATGGCTGGGACGTGGCCAAGGACAGCGCCCTGCTGACGCGTGTCTGTTCCCGCCTCAAGGCGCGCGGCTTTCGCGTGTCGCTGTTCCTCGACGCCGACCCGGCCCTGGTCGCCGGCGCCAAGGCGGTCGGCGCCGATCGCATCGAGCTCTATACCGGCCCCTATGGCAGTGCCTTCGCCGAGCATGAGGCGGCCGCCGAACGCGAGAAGCTGAAGCGGACGGCGCAAGCCGCCGAAGCGGTCGGGCTCGGCGTCAATGCCGGGCACGACCTGACCCTCGACAATCTGCCGCCGCTGATCGCCGCGATCCCGTCGATCGCCGAGGTCTCGATCGGCCACGGCCTGGTCGCCGAGGCGCTCATCCGCGGCATGACCGAAACGGTGAAGCTCTACCGTCGCGCCTGCGGCGACAAGGGATGAACCTATGCAGGGGATTAACCTATGCAGGCCTGGCCTTGTGCCGGGAATGATCTTGCGCCAAGAAGCGGCGCGCCATTCATGATCTGATCGTCGCGCTGCCGCGCAAGGACGGATTGTTTCGTGACCCAAGGATCGGGACCTGAGCCCGAAGACCAAGAAGGAAGCCTGGATATGCGTGTCTATTACGATCGCGACGCCGATCTCAACCTGATCAAGTCGAAGAAGGTTTGCATTGTCGGCTATGGCAGCCAGGGCCACGCCCATGCGCTCAACCTGCGCGATTCCGGCGTCAAGGACGTCGCCATCGCATTGAAGGCCGGTTCGGCGACGCGCGCCAAGGCCGAAGCGGCCGGCTTCCAGGTGATGACGCCGGCCGAAGCCGCCAAGTGGGCCGACATCATGATGATGCTGACGCCCGACGAGCTGCAGGCCGACATCTATCGCGACGATCTGCACGGCAATATGAAGCCGGGCGCGGCGATCATGTTCGCCCACGGCCTGAACATCCATTTCAACCTGATCGAGGCCCGCAAGGATCTCGACGTGCTGATGGTCGCGCCGAAGGGCCCGGGCCACACGGTGCGCTCGGAATACCAGCGCGGCGGCGGCGTGCCGACCCTGATCGCGATCCATCAGGACGCCTCGGGCAATGCCCATGACCTTGGCCTGTCCTATGCCTCGGCCAATGGCGGCGGCCGCGCCGGCATCATCGAGACGACCTTCAAGGAAGAGTGCGAGACCGATCTGTTCGGCGAGCAGGTGGTGCTCTGCGGCGGCCTGGTCGAGCTGATCAAGGCTGGCTACGAGACGCTGACCGAGGCCGGTTATGCTCCGGAAATGGCCTATTTCGAGTGCCTCCATGAGGTCAAGCTGATCGTCGACCTCATCTATGAGGGCGGCATCGCCAACATGAACTACTCGATCTCCAACACCGCCGAGTACGGGGAATATGTCACCGGACCGCGCATCATCACCGCCGAGACCAAGGCCGAGATGAAGCGCGTGCTGACCGACATTCAGTCCGGCAAGTTCACCCGCGACTGGATGCTCGAGAACAAGGTCAACCAGACCTCGTTCAAGGCGACCCGTGCGCGCATGGCCGCTCATCCGATCGAAGAGGTCGGCGCCAAGCTGCGCGACATGATGCCCTGGATCAAGGCCAAGGCGCTGGTCGACAAGACCAAGAACTGAGCGCTATCGTCATTCGGTTTTCGGGGCGGCGCAGGCCGCCCCGAAGTCCCGATCTCGACCGGACGGACCTGATCGTCGCGGCATGCGGTGGTGCTCGGCACTGGCGCGCATCTATGAGTTGACCTGCGGTAATATCCAGCTATTGAACAGTATCGGAGTACCAGTCTGGGGATGACTGGAACTTGAGGATGTTCATGTCGCAGTCGAGCCTCCGCGTCGTCTCGGGCCTGCCCTTCGTCAGGGAAAAGCTGACCCAGCTCTACGTCGCCCGCGTGCGCGGCGACATGGCCGCGTTCGCGGCGGGCTTTGCGGTCGACGGCGTCTTCCACCTGCTCGGCGATCCTCGGCTGGTGCCGGAAGCAGGCCCTCGCTGCGGCCGCGCGGCGATCCAGGCGGTGCTCGAAAGCCTGTTCCGCAACTATCAATATATTGACGGGCTGCTGGTCGACATGATCGTCGATCTGAATGCGGCGGTGGTCCGCCGTCATGTGACGCTGCGCAGCCCCGCCACCGGCGCCATCGCCGAATTCGAGGTGGCCGAGCACCTGCGCCTCAGAGATGGCGAGATCGTCGAACTGGTCCAGTTCATGGACACCGCGTCGATGGCGGTGCTGGCCGGAAGGATCTGACATGCGGATCGCGTCGGCCGGCCCTCGCATCGACCCGGCCGCCCAGCGCGCCGCGCTGCGCGAGGCGATCGGCGCCTTCTACACGGCACGCCAGGCTGGCGACGTCGCAAGCTTCGCCCATTATTTCGCGCCCGATGCCCGCCTGTTCGTGCTCGGCAATCCCGTGCTCAATCCGGGATCGGGAATGCGGCTCGGCCGCCCCGATATCGTCAGCTACCTCCGCCACATCCACGCCACCAACGACTATCTCGACTTCACCCTGGTCAGCGTGGTCGCCGAGGGCGACACGATCGCGGTCTGGTGGCGCGCCCGCATCAAGGCGCGCTCCAACAACGGCGAAGGGACATTCGACAATCTTGATCAGATGCGCATCCGCAACGGCCAGATCATCGAGCTGGCGCAGTTTTTCGACACCGGCGCTTTTGCGATCATGAAGGGCCGGATCCCGCTGCCCTGAGCCCCTTGCCGTGAGCCCTTATTTCATGAGCCGGCTGACGGCCGGCTCATGAAAAAGGGGCGGCTTGCGCCGCCCCTCGATCGAAGCCGGGACAATGGGTGTTCGGCTCAGAAGCGAATGCGCGAGCGGATCGCATCCTTGGCCGTCTGGTTGAGCGAAGTTCCGGCCATGCGGCGCTCGAAGTCCTCCCAGTTGAGGAAGCGGCCCTTGGCGCGTTCGGCCAGGATCGCCTGGGCGCGCGCCGCGCCGATCTGCGGCAGGCCATCGAGTTCAGCCTGGGTCGCCGTGTTCAGGTTGACCGCGCCAGCCTGGGTCTGAGCCGGGCGGGCAGCGGTCGCCGCGCCGCCGGTGGCCGCCGGCGCAGCCGCCGCAGGCGCGGCGGGCCGGGCCGGTTGAGCGGTTGTCGGAGCGGTCGTCGGAGCGGTGGGCGCGGTGGCGGCGGGACGCGCCGGCTGCGTGGTGGCAGGCGCGGTGGCGGCCGGTGCTGCCGGACGGGCGGGCTGGGCCGTGGCCGGTGCAGCAGGCTGCTGGTTCTGGTTGGCCGCCGGCCGGCGCGTGCCAGGCGCGGTGGTGTCAGGCGCGCTTGCGCCTGGTGTTGCAGGGACCGTTGGCGCGGGCTGGGCCTGTGCCAGAGCCTGGCCGACCAGAAGGGTGGAGACCGCGGCAGCGGTGAGAAAGCGCGACAGGATCATGACGAACCCATTCGATAGCCCGGCGCTTGTCTCCCTTAAGCTCGATCGCGGCGGCCGGGCGTGCCGCGATGAAGCAATGCCGTATCGGATCGATCCGGCAAGATCATCAAGCCCCTGCACAATGACGCGCCCGTGAGCGGTTTGCATCTTTTTTGCGGCTGGGGATGAACGCCGGCTGAATTTGCGCTTTTTCGGCTTTTTCAGCCGGTTCCGAGGCTGTTCGACGCCGGAACCTGATGGCTCGCTTCAACGATCGGAATTGGCACCGGCCAGGGGCCGTGGCTAAGCTGCCGCAGCGGAGCCAGCCTCATGAACATTCTCTCCATCCAGTCCTGGGTCGCCTATGGCCATGTCGGCAATGCCTCGGCGATGTTTCCGATGCAGCGCCTCGGGCACGAGGTCTGGGGCATCCACACCGTGCAGTTCTCCAACCATACCGGCTACGGCGCCTGGAAGGGCCGGGTGTTCGACGCGCCGATGATCGAGGAACTGGTCGACGGCATCGCCGAGCGCGGCGTGCTGGCGCGCTGCGACGGCGTGCTCTCGGGCTATATGGGCTCGGCCGATATCGGCACCGGCATCCTGAGCGCGGTCGGCCGGGTACGCGCCGCCAATACCAAGGCGCTCTATTGCTGCGACCCGGTCATCGGCGATGTCGGCCGCGGCGTGTTCGTCCGGCCGGGCATTCCCGAATTCATGCGCGACCAGGCCTTGCCGGCAGCCGATATCGTCACGCCGAACCAGTTCGAGCTGGAATATCTCGCCGGTCGGACAGTCATGACGCTCGCCGATGCGATTGCCGCCGTCGACGTCGTCCATGCCAAGGGACCGGCGATCGTCCTGGTCACCAGCCTGGTCACCGAGGATACCCCTGATGATGCCATCGACCTGCTCGCTTCCGGACCGGCCGGACGGTTCCGCGTCCGCACGCCGAAGCTCGGCCTGTCGATCAATGGCGCGGGCGACGCGATCGCCGCCCTGTTCTTCGTGCACGCGGCGACCTCCGATGATATCGCCTTTGCCCTGTCGCGCGCCGCTTCCTCGACTTATGGGTTGTTGAAGCGGACCGACGAAGCCGGCTCGCGCGAGATTCTGACCGTCGCGGCGCAGGACGAGTTCGTCAACCCGAGCCGCCTGTTCACACCCGAACAACTCAGCTGAGGCTCCGATGGCCCGTCGCTACCACACGCTCGACGTGTTCACCCACAAGGCGCTGACCGGCAACCCGCTGGCCGTCGTGCATGATGCCGAAGGCCTCGACACCGAGGCCATGCTGGCGATCGCGCGCGAGTTCAACCTGTCGGAAACGGTGTTCGTCCTGCCGGTCGCGACAGCCCGGCACCGCGCCGATATCCGCATCTTCACGCCCGGCGGGGAACTGCCCTTCGCCGGCCACCCGACGGTCGGCACGGCGATCATCCTGGCGAGCCTCGACGGCCTGGCGCCGGGCGCCGAGACGGCCTTCCTCATCGGCGAAAAGGCCGGGCCGGTTGCCTGCCGCGTGAGCCACCACGACGACGGACGCTTCGAGGCCACGTTCGACGCGCCGCGTCTGCCGGTGGCGCTCGACCGCACCCCCGATACCACACAGCTCGCCGGCATATTGGGCCTGGACGCCCGCGACATCGGCTTTGCCGCCCATGTGCCGAGCCGCTTCGGCGCGCCGGTCTCGTTCTGTCATGTGCCGGTGCGCTCGCGCGCGGCGATCGACGCCATCCGCGTCGACACCCGCTGGTTCGCCGAAACCTTTGCCGCCATCCGCGAGGACCACCCGGCGATCTTCGCCTATACGCCCGACACGGTCGATCCCAGGGCTGCCTTCTATGCCCGCATGTTCGCGCCTGGGCTCGGCATCGCCGAAGATCCGGCGACCGGCTCGGCGGCGGCCGCCTTCGCCGGCGTGCTGGCCCGCTTCGAGCGGCTGACCGACGGCCGGCATGCCTTTCCGATCGAGCAGGGTTTCGCCATGGGCCGGCCGAGCCGGATCGAGCTTGGGCTGAGCACGCGCGCCGGCGCGGTCACCCGCGTCAGCATTGGCGGCGGCGCGGTGATCACGGGTGAAGGCCGGCTGCTGTTTTGAACGGCGGATCAAGAAAAACCCGCCGGACAAGGTCCGGCGGGTTTGTTGATTTGGCTGAATTCGGATCAGTAGACGCGACGGCAGCGGCGATAGCCGTAATCGTCGATCCAGCAACGGCGCCGCGGCGTCGTCTCGGCGCCGATCACGGCACCGGCAACACCACCGACAGCTGCACCCGCAAGCGCGCCACCACCCGTGCCGGTGGCCAGGCCGCCGATCAGAGCACCCGCGCCCGCGCCAATGGCGGCGCCGCCGGCGGCACGCTCTTCGCGCTCGGTGCAAGCGCCGAGCGTCAGTGCCAAAGCTCCGACGAGAACCAATTTCTTCAACATTGCTAACCCTCCTAAGTGCCCCTACCCGTCTAGACCATAGGTGATCCGACGAGGCCTTGCCAAGTCTTGCCCCGGCTGACCGTAGTGCAAGCCTAACCGGGTGTTGCATCTGCGCACGGGTGCGGCTCGTTGTGAGCCCGCCGCCCGCGCGCTAGACAAGGCCCCGTCGAGGGCCATGCCGTGACCGCACCATTCCGATTCATCCGCACCCTGGAGACCGAGGTCTCCCCAGCCCGATGGACCTACGCCGAAACGCATGCCGAGGCGATTCGTTCCGCCTGGCGGCGATGGACTGCCGACCAGCCGGCCATGTTCAATGGGCGGGTTCTGCTTCTGGTCGAAGGCGCCGCCGAGGGTGATCTGTTTCGGGGCCGTTACATCGCCGTCGATTTCGCCGAATTCCTGCATTTCATGCGCCTGGGCCAAGCCGACGGGTCGACCCGCAACGCCTTTGCCCTCGCCGGACTGACCAGCGCCGACGATTGCCTGCTGATGGGCGTGATGGCGGCCCACACGGCCAATGCCGGCAAGATCTACTTTCCCGGCGGCACGCCCGATCTCAGCGACGTGGTCGACGGCCGGGTCGATCTCGAGGGCAGCCTCCGGCGCGAATTGACCGAGGAGACCGGCCTCGGCCTCGATGAAGTGACCATCGAGGCGGGCTTCTGGCTCTACGAGGACGACAAGCGCCTGGCTTTCCTGAAGGTGGTGCGCTCGGGCCTCGACGCCGAACCCTTGCGGGCCTTGATCCTCGATCGCATAGGTCGCGACGAAAAACCCGAACTGGCCGACATTCACGTGGTGCGGAGCCGGGCCGATCTGCGTCCCGATCTTATGCCGGCTTTCCAGTTGGCCTATGCCGAATGGTGGCTGGCCCGGCGCGGCGCCGGACGGACCGGCTGATCCCGGCTCAATGGCCGAGCGCCAGGCGCAACGCCAGCCGCGGCGGCAGCCCGGCGGCCATGATCTTCGCCGCGGCCGCGGCGTGATCATAGGCCAGGCGATGCTGCGTCAGACTGTGCTCGCCAAGGTCGAGGATCGAATAGGCCGCGGCGGGATTGCCATCGCGCGGCTGGCCGACCGAGCCGATCACCACCTGGTATCGCGGCCCCGGGTCGAGCCGGATCGGGGTGCCCGCGGCCGGAACCAGGCCCTGGCAGCGGCCATCCGCCTCGAGCCGGAACACCACGGGCATATGGGTGTGACCTGAAAAGACCTGGGCTGCATCGGTCGCCGCCAGGCTGAGCTCTGCGCCGCGATCCGAGGTGATATAGGGCCAATCGCCCGGCTCATCGGCACCGGCATGGACATAAAGCCGCTCACCGTCGCGATGGGTCAGGGGCAAGCCGGCCAGGAAGCTCCGATGCGCGTCGGAGAGCTGCCCGCATGTCCAGACCACCGCGGCCATGGCGTCATGGTTCATGGTCGGAGCAAGCCGCTCGATCGCCTGGTCATGATTGCCCTTGACCACCACCGCGCCGCGCGCCGCCAGTGCTGCGACCGTCTCGGTGCAGAAGGCCGGATCGGCGCCATATCCGACAATGTCGCCCAGTACCACGAAACGGTCCGGCGCCTGGCTCCGCGCATGGGCAAGGCAGGTTTCGAGCGCTTCCCGGTTGCCGTGAATGTCCGACAGGAAGGCGATCCGCACCGGCTGTCCTCCGGCGGCAGGATCGGACGGTGCCGCCAGACTGCATGTCACAGGACCTTCCGTGCCACGGCAAGCCCGAATTTCAGTCAGCCGATTCGCGGCGTGCCGAGATCGGGATCAGTCAAGAGAATGATCGGGATCGCGGAAGACCGCGATCGGGATCACGGAAGACCGCGATCGGGATCACGGAAGACCGCGATCGGGATCACGGATAGCCGTAGCGCGACTTCACCGTGCGCAGCGCCGAACGCGCCTCGCCGTCGCGGCCACCGGCGCAGGCCTGCTCCGGCCCGCGCAGATCGGCGATGACCCGGCCATGGACCTCGCGGTTGACGTGGCCGGTCTGCAGGTCATTGTCCATCACGGCCCGGAAGCGAGCGATCTCGCCGGAACAGCCCGCACCTTCAGGCAGGCGGAAGTCGGAGCGCGTGACATATTGTGGCGCCGCCGCCGGTTGAGCCGCCGGGGCCTCTGCCGCGGTGTTGCAGCCGGCCAGGACCAGGGCACCGCAAAGTGCGAGCGCGGAACGGAAAAGCGTCATGACAGCCTCTTGCCGGTGGAATCGGGCACCGACTATTTAGGCCGACATGACGCCTTGGTGGAAGCGGTGATCGCGTCGGATCAGAGCGGCTTCAGGCCGCGCTCGATCTCGGCCCGGCGCGGCTCCAGGAAGGGCGGCAGCGCCAGCTTTTCGCCGAGCACGGCCATTGGCTCGTCGACATCGAAACCCGGACCGTCGGTGGCGATCTCGAACAGGATGCCGTTGGGTTCGCGGAAATACAGGCTCTCGAAATAATAGCGGTCGACCGGACCGGAATTCGGCACACGCATGTCCTTGAGACGGTCGACCCAGGCCCGGTATTGGGTGGCGTCGGGCGTCCGGAACGCGACGTGATGGACCGAGCCGGCACCCTGGCGCGCCTGCGGCAGGCCGGGCTCGACAGCCACGTGATATTCCGCCGCCGGGCCGCCCTCGCCCATCTCGAAGACATGCACCTCCGGTCCGGTCTCGCCGAGGCGATAGCTGCGCGCCCGGCCCATGCCGAGCACACGGGTCAGCACCAGTTCGGTCGGCCCGAGATCAGGCACGCTCGCGATGATCGGGCCAAGGCCACGGATCTGCCGCTCGGCCGGAACCGAGCTTGCGTCCCAGGCATGGGCCTCGCCGGCGCCGCCATCGTCGATCAGCGCCAGGCGCTGACCTTCCGGATCCTCGAAATCAAGGGTCAGGCGGCCGTCGCGGACGACCGGCTCCTGGTGCCTGACGCCATGCCTGGCGAAATGCCCGGCCCACCAGCGAATGGTGTCCGCGCCGGCGACACGCAGCGAGGTGCGGATGATCGAATTGGTGCCGCGGCGCTCGGGCGCGACCGGCCATTCGAAAAAGGTGACGTCCGAGCCGGGGCTGGCGAGACCGTCGCCATAGAACAGATGATAGGCCGAGACGTCGTCCTGGTTCACGGTGCGCTTGACCAGGCGCATGCCGAGCAGGCCCGAATAGAAGGCGTGGTTGGCCGGAGCATCGGCCGAGACGGCGGTGAGGTGATGGATGCCGGTGAGTTGCATGATGGATCCGTTCCAAGTGCTGGAGAACGGGACAGCGGCGCTCAAAGCCAAGCCGTCATCCCGATGGCCGTCGATCGGCCCTCGCTTCGTTGGACCAGAGATCGGAGCGGGCTTGCCCCGCTGCAAGGGCTCGAGCCGGCCGGCGCGCGGCGACCCGTGCAAGCGCCGTTTGCATTGCCGCCCGGAGCCGGTCCCCGCTCATTCGTGGCCGGAGCGCTCCACCGGGGGCGTGCCGTGGGTGTGGAACGAGGCAACCGTCTGCAAGCCCCAGGCCTGGCCCTTGCGGCGCTCGGCCTCGGTCCAGACGATCGGCTTCCAATCAGGCGCCAGCATCAGCCGCGCGCCGGCATTGGCGATCTCGACGCGGTTGCCGCCGGGCTCATAGACATAAAGGAAGAAGGTCTGCTGCACCGCGTGCTTGTGTGGGCCGGTCTCGATGAACACGCCATGCTCGAGGAAGACATCCGCGGCGCGAAGCACGTCCTCGCGGCTGTCGACGGCATAGGTCACATGGTGAAACCGGCCGGCGACGCCGGCATGGTCGGCGGTGAAGGCGATGTCGTAGGTCTTGTTGGTGGCGGTCAGCCAGGCGCCGGCCTCGGTGCCGTCGTCGAGCACGATCTGTTCGGTCGTGCGCATGCCGAGGCCCCGTTCGAGAAAACGCCTGGTCGCGGCGACGTCGAGCACCAGCAGGTTGAGGTGGTCGATGCGCCGGGCATTGACGCCGCGCGCCGGATAGCGCTGCGCCTGGTTCTTCAGCGCCGGGCGCAAATGGTCCGGCGCGTCATACCAGCGGGTGTCGTAATAGAGCTCGAACACATGTCCGTCGGGCCCGCGCGCACGAAAGGCCGCGCCGTGGCCGAGATCGCCCTCGGTCCAGCCGAGCCCGGCGCCCATGGCGGTCAATTCGGCGACGCGCCGGTCGAGCGCCTGCCGGCTGAAGGTCCGGAAGGCGACATGGCCGACGCCCGAGGTCGCGGCTTCCGTCAGCTTCAGCGTGTGGAATTCATAATCGTCCCAGCCGCGCAGGTAGACGCTGGCGCCGTCGCGCCCGCTCTCCTGCATGCCCATGACGTCGACGAAGAAAGCGAGGCTCTCGTCGGGTCTCGGGGTGAACATCTCGACATGGCCGAGATGGGCGAGATCCCGGCAAGGTTCGGCTTCGACCATCCCGACCTCCATCTGGCGCCTGTCCCGTCTGTTCACGCCTGGTCACGCGGCGATATCCGGCCGCCGGACAGCCATCAGTCACCGGCGCGACGGGCCAAATCAAATCCGTTGTTCGGCAGCATTGGTCGAAATCATGCATGAGCGAGGATCCGAAATGCCGTCAAACTTCTCATTTGCCTGCGGCCCGGCGGACAGGCGTCAATGCGGCTGATGACTGTCAGCGCCTCTCGTCCGGTTCACCGGCCACAACCGAGCCTCGCGGACCAAACCTAAAGTCGTAGACAGTTGTGCGATAATCGCTCTATCGTCTGAATACCGCACTTGACCGAGGCATGGCGCGACGACGATCATCAAGAAAACGCCGAGAACTGCGCCAGGGAGGACATATCATGCTGAACAGACGCCAGACGCTTGCCGGTCTCAGCGCCGCCGCTGTCACCGGATTCGGCACCAGGGCCGAGGCGCAGGAGGTCACCAAGATCGGCCTCATCCTGCCGATGACCGGGCAGTCGGCATCGACCGGCCGGCAGATCGAGGCCGCCGCCAAGCTCTATATCGCGCAGAAGGGCGCGACCGTCGCCGGCCGCCGGATCGAGCTCCTGGTGCGCGACGATACCGGCGCCGCCGACATCACCCGCCGCATCGCCCAGGAGCTGATCGTCAACGAGAAGGTGGCGGTTCTCGCCGGTTTCGGACTGACGCCGCTCGCCTTTGCGGCTGCCCCGCTCGCCACCCAGTCGAAGACGCCCATGGTCGTCATGGCCGCGGCGACCTCGGCGATCACCGAGCAGTCGCCGTTCATCGTGCGCACCAGCTTCACGCTGCCCCAGGCGACCCAGCCGATCGCCGACTGGGCCAGCCAGAACGGCATCAAGAAGGTGATCAGCCTGGTCACCGATTATGCCCCGGGCATCGACGCCGAAAGGGCGTTCAAGGAACGCTTCACCAAGGCCGGCGGCGAGCTGCTCGCCGAGCTGCGCGTGCCGCTGCGCAATCCGGACTTCGCGCCGTTCCTGCAGCGCGTCGCCGATGCCAAGCCGGACGCGCTGTTCGTCTTCGTGCCCTCGGGCATTGGCGGCCAGTTCGTCAAGCAGTTCATCGAGCGCGGCCTCGACAAGGCCGGCGTCAGGCTGATCGGCACCGGCGACGTGACCGACGACGATCTGCTCAACGACATGGGCGACGCGATCCTCGGCGTGGTCACCAGCCACCACTATTCGGCCGCCCACCCCTCGCCCGAGAACAAGGCTTTCGTGCAGGCCTTCCGTGCCGCCAATCCGAACATGCGGCCGAACTTCATGGCGATCGGCGGTTATGACGGCATGCATCTGATCTATGAGGCCTTGAAGAAGGCCGGCGGGGCCGCCGACGGCACGGCTTTGCTCGGTGCGATGCAGGGCATGAGCTGGGTCAGTCCGCGCGGACCGGTCACCATCGAGGCGCGCACCCGCGACATCACCCAGAACATCTATGTCCGGCGCGTCGAGAAGGTCGACGGCCAGCTCTACAATGTCGAGTTCGCAACCTTCGAGGCCGTGCCGGATCCGATCAAGGGTCGCTGAGCCATCATCGCCGCGACCGGGGCGGTCCTGCCGCCCCGGCCCGTTCCCGGGTTCCGCCACCGAGACGCGCCGACATGCTCACCATCCTGTTCGACGGCATCGCCTATGGCATGCTCCTGTTCGTCCTGGCCTGCGGCCTGGCCGTGACATTGGGGCTGATGAACTTCGTCAACCTGGCGCACGGCGCCTTCGCCATGGCCGGCGGTTATGTCACCGTCGTGCTGATGCAGCGCTATGGCGTGCCGTTTCTCGCCTGCCTGCCGCTGGCCTTCCTGGCGGCGGCGGCGCTGGGCGCGGTCGCCGAGCGCCTGCTCTACCGGCACATGTATGGCCGTAGCCACCTCGACCAGGTGCTGTTCTCGATCGGACTGGTGTTCATGGCGGTCGCGGCGGCCGACTATGTCATGGGCTCGTCGCCGCAGAACGTCCGGCTGCCCTCCTATCTGCTCGGCCGCTACGAGGTCTTCGGCATCGGCATCGGCGTCTACCGGCTGTTCCTGATCGGGGTGTGCGGCGCGCTGACCATCGCCTTGCAACTGATCCTGGCCAGGACCCGTTTCGGCTCGCGGCTGCGCGCCGCCGTCGATGATCCCAGGGTCGCGCGCGGCATGGGCATCGACGTCAATGCCATCTTCGCCGTGACCTTTGCCTTCGGATCGGGATTGGCCGGTCTCGGCGGCGCGCTCGGCGCGGAGATCCTCGGCCTCGATCCGACCTTCCCGCTGAAATTCATGCTCTATTTCCTGATCGTGGTGACGGTTGGCGGCACGTCGTCGATGACCGGGCCGTTCGTCGCCGCCCTCTTGCTCGGCTTCGCCGACGTCGCCGGCAAATATTACATCCCGCAGGCCGGGGCCTTCATCATCTATGCCGTGATGATCGCCGTGCTGATGCTCAGGCCGAACGGGCTGTTCGCCCGCGGCGTGACCCGATGAGCCGGCCATGCTGAAACTCTTCGGCCGCCGCTCCGACACGCCGGTTACTCCGGCCGGCTTCCTGAACAGCCAGGCGGCCTGGACGGCGCCGGAAATCCTGTTCTGGCTGCTGGCGCTCGCCATGCTGGCGATCGCGCCCAATCGCGCGGCCCTGCTCAACGAAATCGCGATCCTTGGCCTGTTCGCCCTGTCGATCGACCTGATCCTCGGCTATGCCGGCATCGTTTCGCTCGGCCAGGCCGCCTTTTTCGGCTTCGGCGCCTATGTCGCCGGCCTGTTGGCCAAGACGGTGGTTGCCGAGCCGGTCACCGGGCTCGTCGTCGCCATGCTGGCCGCCGGCCTGCTTGGCTTCGCCACCAGTTTCCTGATCATCCGCGGCACCGACCTGACCCGCCTGATGGTGACGCTCGGCGTCGCCCTGCTGCTCTATGAAGTGGCCAACAAGCTGGAATGGGTCACCGGCGGAACCGACGGCCTGCTCGGCATCGTGATGGGGCCGATCCTCGGCCTGTTCGCCTTCGACTTCCTCGGGCGGACCGCCTACCTCTACAGCCTGACCGTGCTGTTCGTCCTGTTCCTGCTGGCGCGCCGGATCGTGCATTCGCCGTTCGGCCTGTCGCTCAGGGCGGTCAAGGACAACCGGCTGCGCGCCGCTTCGATCGGCATTTCACCGGCCCGGCGACTGGTGATGGTCTATACGCTGTCGGCTGCCTATGCCGGCGCTGCCGGCGCGCTGCTGGCACAGACCACCGCCTTCGTCTCCCTGGAGGTTCTCGACTTCGGCAAATCGGCCGACGGTCTCCTGGTGCTGGTCATCGGCGGTTCCGGCTATCTCTATGGCGGGCTGATCGGCGCCGTCGCCTTCAAGCTGATGAAGGACTTCCTGTCCGGCATCACGCCGGCCTATTGGCTGTTCTGGATGGGCCTCTTCCTGGTCATCCTGGTGCTGATCGGCCGCGACCGGATCAGCCATCGGTTGAAGCTGCTGGCCCAGCGGGTGAAGCCATGACGCCGGCGCTGGAGACCCGCAACCTGGTGCGCCGGTTCGGCGGTCTGGTCGCCACCAACGACGTGTCGCTGTCGATTGCCCCGGGTACCCGCCATGCGCTGATCGGGCCGAACGGCGCCGGCAAGACCACGTTGATCAACCTGGTCACCGGCGTGCTGGTGCCGAGCTCGGGCTCGATCCGGCTGGAGGGCACCGATATCACCAGGCTGGCCCAGCACAAGCGGGTGGCGCGCGGGCTGGCCCGCACCTTCCAGATCAACCAGCTGTTCAACGACCTGACGCCGCTCGAGACGATCGGGCTGGCGATCTCCGAATATCAAGGCACCGGTGGCGAATGGTGGCGGCTCACCGGCTCCAAGCAGGCGGTGCTCGACGAGGCCGCCGACCTGCTCGAGACCTTCAAGCTCGCCGACGTCATGTATGCGCGCACCATGACGCTGCCTTACGGCAAGCGGCGGCTCCTGGAAATCGCCACGGCGCTCGCCTGCCGCCCACGCGTGCTGCTGCTCGACGAACCGGCCGCCGGCGTGCCGGAGGGCGAACGCCACGAGATCATCGATATCGTGGCCAGCCTGCCGCGCGAGGTCACCGTGGTCTTGATCGAACACGACATGGACCTGGTCTTCCGCTTCGCCGAACGCATTACCGTGCTGGTCCAGGGCGCGGTGTTCACCGAGGGCACGGTCGAAGAGATCCAGGCCGACCCGCGGGTGCGCGAGGTCTATCTCGGCGAGGCTTCGGAATGACCGAATTGCTCGTCCTCGACAATGTCGTGTCCGGTTATGGCGAGGCGATCGTCCTGAACCGCTTGTCGCTGCGCCTCGACCAGGGCCAGTCGCTCGCCCTGCTTGGCCGCAACGGCACCGGCAAGACCACGCTGATCGAAACCATCGCGGGCTTGACCACCTTCAGGAGCGGCACGATCCGGCTTGCCGGCCGTGATATCGCGGCAGTGCGGCCGGAACGACGCGCCGCGCTCGGGCTCGGCTGGGTGCCGCAGGAGCGCGGCATCTTCAAATCCCTGACGGTGGAAGAAAACCTCACCGCGGTCGCGATCGCAGGCGCCTGGACGCCCGACCGGGCCTTCGCCATGTTTCCACGGCTGAAGGAGCGCCGCGGCAATCTCGGCAATCAATTGTCCGGCGGCGAACAGCAGATGCTGGCGGTCGCCCGTTCGCTGGTGCTCAACCCCAAGCTGCTGCTGCTCGACGAGCCCCTGGAAGGCCTCGCTCCGATCATTGTCGACGAGCTGCTTGGCGCCATCAGGCGTATCGTCCGCGAGGAAGGCATGGCGGCCATCGTGGTGGAGCAGAAAGCGCGTAAGATCCTGCCGCTGACCGACAAGGCCGCCATTCTCGACCGCGGCGCGGTCGTGTGGGACGGCGACAGCGAGGCGCTGCTGGCCGATGCCGCAGCGCTTGACCGCCATCTCGGCGTTGCCGATCGTGGCGCAGGCAAACCGCTGGACAAAGCGCAATTCGAGGGAGATCCGTCATGACCAGCACCGTCGCCATCCCGGGCAAGACCGGGCCGTTCCGCGCCGACCAGGTCGGTTCGCTGCTGCGCTCGCAACCCTTGAAGGAGGCCCGCGCGGCAAAAGCCGCCGGCAAGATCGACGCCGCCGGCCTGAAGGCTGTCGAAGACAGCGAGATCAAAAAGCTGATCGCCAAACAGGAAGCGGTCGGCCTCAGCGGCATCACCGACGGTGAATATCGCCGCTCCTGGTGGCATTACGACTTCCTCTGGCAGCTCGATGGCGTCGAACGCATCGAGCTCGACCACGGCATCCAGTTCGCCGGCGTCGAGACCAAGGCGGAAGCGCCGCGGGTCGTCGGCAAGATCGGCTTCACCACCCATCCTTTCGTCGAGCACTTCAAGTTTCTGAAGGCGAACACGAAAGAGACGCCGAAGATGACCATTCCGTCGCCGTCCATGCTGCATTATCGCGGCGGCCGGAAGCTCATCAACATGGGTCTCTACCCCAATATGGACGACTATTACCGGGATCTCGGCCAGGCTTATAAGGGCGCGGTCCATGCCTTCTACGATGCCGGCTGCCGCTACCTGCAGCTCGACGACGTCAGCTTCGCCTATCTCTGCGATCCCGAGCAGAAGAAGATGCTGGCCGATCGCGGCGACGACCCCGATCATCAAGGCGTCATCTATGCCGGCATGGTCGAGGAAGCGATCAAGGACCGGCCGCGGGACATGACGATTACCATGCATCTGTGCCGTGGCAATTTCCGCTCGACCTTCGTCGCCTCCGGCGGCTACGAGCCGATCGCCGAACTCCTGTTCAACGCCATGCCGGTCGACGCCTATTTCATGGAATGGGACACGGAGCGCGCCGGTGGCTTCGAGCCGTTGCGCTTCCTGCCCAAGGGCAAGGCCGTCGTGCTCGGTCTGGTCACCTCGAAGAGCGGCGTCCTGGAAAAGAAGGACGATATCCGGCGGCGGATCGAGGAAGCCTCGCGTTATGCCCCGATCGAACAGCTCTGCCTGTCGGCCCAGTGCGGCTTCGCCTCGACGGAGGAAGGCAATGTGCTGGCCGAGGACGAGCAGTGGAAGAAGCTGGAAATGATCGTCGACGTGGCGCGCGAAACCTGGGGCTGAACGCCTCTGGAATATCGCGCGCCGCCATATGAAAACGGGCGCCGTTCTGCGCCCGTTGGTTCATGCCGGGATCGGCTCGCGCTTTTTGGCCGCGGCCAGCACCGCCATGCGGGCGGCCACCGAAGGCGGATCGGTCGACAGCGCCAGCGCTTCGGACGGCGGCAGCGTCTCGACGTGGTGGCAGGCCACCGTCGCGCCATCGGGGAAGGTGCGCGCCGCGGGCGACTCGGTCTTGCAGAGATCGGTCGCATAGGGGCAGCGGGTGTGGAAGGTGCAGCCAGGCGGCGGCTTCACCGGGCTCGGCACGTCGCCGGTCAGCAGCGAGCGCTGGTCGCGCGCGCCTGGACGCGGCACCGGCGCCGCCGCCAGCAGCGCGCGGGTATAGGGATGTTTCGGTGCCGAATAGAGCACCGCCTTGTCGGCGATCTCGACGATGCGGCCGAGATACATGACGGCCACCCGATCGGCGATGTGGCGCACCACCGCCAGGTCGTGGGCGATAAACAGGTAGCTCATGCCGAAGCGGGCCTGCAGGTCCTGCAGCAGATTGACCACCTGAGCCTGAATCGACACGTCGAGCGCCGAGACCGGCTCGTCGCAGACGATCAGGTCGGGCTGGGTGGCGAGTGCCCGGGCAACCCCGATGCGCTGGCGCTGGCCGCCGGAAAACTCGTGCGGGAAGCGCTCGGCATAGGCCGCCGCCAGGCCGACAATCGCCAGCAGTTCCTTGACCTTGGCGTCAACGGTCTGCTTGTCGGCCATGCCGTGCAGCAGCAGCGGTTCGGCCAGGATGTCGCCAATGGTCATGCGCGGATTGAGCGAGGCGAACGGGTCCTGGAAGACGATCTGCATGCGCCGGCGCAGCGTCCTGAGCTCGCGCTTCGACAGGCTGGAGATCTCCACCCCGTCAATGGTCACCCGCCCGCCGGTCGGATCGAGCAGGCGCAGCACCAGCCGGCCGGTGGTCGACTTGCCGCAGCCGCTTTCGCCGACCAGCGCCAGCGTTTCGCCCCGGTTGAGCGTGAACGACACGCCGTCGACCGCTTTCACCGCGCCGGTCTTGCGCGAGAAGAAGCCGCCGCCGAGCGGAAAATGCTTGGTGAGATTTTCGACGATCAGCAGGGGCGCCGTCATGCCGCGACCTCATCAATGGGGGCTTTCCAGCAGGCGACCTGATGGCCGGCTCCCAGATCGCGCAGCGGTGGCATTTCGTTCAGGCAGCGATCGGTCGCCAGCGTGCAGCGCGGCGCGAAGCGGCAGCCGACCGGCATGGTCTCCGGCGTCGGCACCATGCCCTCGATGGTCTGCAGGCGGTCCTGGTCGGCATCGAGCCTCGGCACCGAACCGAGCAGGCCGAGCGTATAGGGATGCTGGGCATCGTCGAACAGCGCCGCCACCGGCGCCCGCTCGACCACCTTGCCGGCATACATGACGACGACGTCATCGGCCATTTCGGCGACCACGCCGAGATCGTGGGTGATCAGGATGATCGCCGTGCCGAGACGCCCCTTCAGGTCGCGCATCAGATCGAGGATCTGCGCCTGGATGGTCACGTCGAGTGCGGTGGTCGGCTCGTCGGCGATCAGCACCTGCGGCTCGCAGGCGAGCGCAATGGCGATCATCACGCGCTGGCGCATGCCACCCGACATTTCGTGCGGGAAGGCGTCGACCCGGGTTTCCGGGCTGGGGATGCGGACCAGGCGGAGCATTTCGATCGCATGGGCCCGCGCCGCTTTCGCCGACAGGCCGCGATGCTTGATCAGGCCTTCGACGATCTGGTCGCCAACCCGGTAGACCGGATTGAGCGAGGTCATCGGCTCCTGGAAGATCATGGCGATCTTGGCGCCGCGGATCTCCTCCATCTCGGCGCGGGTCTTGGTCAGCAGGTCCTCGCCCTCGAACAGGATCTGGCCGCCGGCGCGAATGCCCGGCGGTTCCGGCACGAGGCCCATGATCGACAGCGAGGTGACGCTCTTGCCGCAGCCGCTCTCGCCGACGACCGCCAGCGTCCGGCCGCGCTCGACCGAAAAGCTGACGCCGTCGACCGCGCGGAAGAAGCCGCGCTCGGTGCGGAAATGCGTCGCGAGATCACGGACGTCGAGCACGACGTCCGTGGCCGGATTGACGGCGCCAGCTGTGCTGCCGCCTGTCACGATGGTCTGGGCCGTCGCCACGAAATCAGGCCCCCTTGCCCGGCGGGAACATCAGCGGCGAGATCTTCAGATGATCACGCTTGGCCCAGTCGAGCGCCTTGACGCCACGTTCGGCGTTGCGCTGGGCTTCCTCGAGTTTTGCCGCTGCGCCTTCGTGATCCATGGTCAACACCTTGCCGCCATCGACCACCTTCACGCCGTCGACGAAGACCGTGCGGATCGCCCGTTCGGCCGCGGCATAGATCATCGAGCGGACCGGGTCGCGCACCGGACGCATCGCCGGATGGGTAACGTCGACCAGCACGATATCGGCCTTGGCGCCGACCGCAATGCGGCCGATGTCCTTGCGGCCGAGCGCCTTGGCGCCGCCAAGCGTCGCGGCGTTGAACACATCGGATGAGCGCAGGTCATAACAATCCTCGCCGACGACACGCGACATGATCGCGACGTGGCGCATCTCCTCGATCATGTTGTGCGGATAGGTGTCCGTGCCGATCGCCATGTTGATGCCGCGGCGGACATATTCGCCGAAGGTCTGCAGCGTGATGCCGCGGCGCTGGAACACGGTCGGGCAATGGGCGACCGTCGTGTTGGTGTCGACCAGATCCTGCAGGTCGTCGCGGCGCGGCCAGTGGGTCGAGGTGTGGTGGTCGAGGAAGATGCCGTGGCCGATCAGCGAGCGGTCGGACAGCACGCCGAGCGAGCCGAGCCATTCGATCGGCGTCATGCCGTGGCGGCGGGTGATCTCGTGGAATTCGACCACCGACTGGGCGGCGTGGATCTGGAAGGGCAGCTTGCGGCGCTTGGCCTCCTGGAAGCTTTCCTTGATCAGGCCGGGCGTGCAGGTATCGATCTGGCTCGGCGAGACCATGCCGGACATGCGCCCCGAGGGGTGCTTGGCCGCGGCGTCGAGCACGGCCATGGCGGCGGCCATCGGCTTGGCGCCCTCGTCCTTGTCCCACTCGTATTCGACGACATAGCCGTTCTTGGTGAACCAGCGGCCAGAGCGGTACATCGGCGACAAGACGCCGCGCAAACCGGAAGCGGCGAAGTGGTCGAGCCAGCCATCCCAGGCAACCGACATGTCGACCAGGGTGGTGACGCCCGAGAGCAGCAGTTCGGAATAGGCGACGGTGGCCGAAGCGGGGATGGCGCTCGGATCGGGCGCGCCGCCGGCATCGGCCCGGAACAGCGGCATGAACTCGTAGAGCGACGACTGGTAGAGCTTGGTCGAGCCGAGCTCGTCGTTCCAGCCCTTGGTCATCGGCTCGGAGCCGGGATGGGAATGGACGTTGACCAGGCCCGGCATGACCAGCAGGCCCGAACCGTCGATCGTGGTGGTCGCCTTGCCGGCAAAACCCGGACCGACATGAATGATCTTGTCGCCCTCAAAGGCGACGTCGGCGTCGCGCAGGTAGGTGTGCTTGCGGCCGTCATAAGCGACGACCCAGGCGGCAGACTTCACGAGCGTGACGGACATGACGGTCTCTTCTGTTGGCAGGCTTTGGCTTTGCAGCCCTTCGAGATGCACGGTCTTGCAACGGTCGAGAGGCCGCCGGGCGTGGTGACGCCCGGCGGCCGAAGTTGCCTGGGATCAGCGCACGAAGCGCAGATCGAGACCCTTGTAGAAACCCGAGCCGTAGATGTTGTGGGCCTTGAACGGCGCCAGCCGGTTGGTCGCCGCGATCTTCATCGGCTCGTGATAGAGCGGGATCCACACCGCCGCCTCGTGAACCTGGCGCAGCACCTGGCCATAGGCCGCCGCGCGATCGGCATCGGCGATAGCCGCCGACCCGGTCTGCAGCAGCCGGTCGGTATCGGCGTTGCGCCAGTTCATCCGGTTCGGCGTCGGGATATTGGTCGAGCGAAAATAGAGGTTCAGCGCGTCGCCGGCGGTGATGTAGGGATAGGACATGCCGAACAGGTCGAATTCCTGCGTGCCCATCTTGCCCCAGGCAACGGTCGCATCGAACAGCTGAATGCGCAGGTCGACGCCGATCTTGCGCAGGTCGCCCTGCACCGTCTCCATCAGCTTCTGCCAGGTCGAGCCGGTGAAGCCGTAAACCAGCGGCGACAGGCGCTGGCCGTTCTTCGAGCGGAAGCCGTCGGCGCCGCGCACCCAGCCGGCAGCGTCGAGGATGCGATTGGCCTCGGCGACATTGGTGCGGATCAGGATGGGATCATTGCGCTTGTCCCAGTCGGTCGCGGCCTGGTGGATGTAGGAATAGGCCGGCTCGGTCTCGCCGAAGTTCAGGTCGCGCGAGATCGCTTCCTGGTCGACGGCCATGACGATGGCACGCCGCACGGCCGGATCGTCGACGCCGGCCTTGTCGACCTTGAAGCCGATGAAATAGGTCCAGAAGGCGGCCGGGTTCTCGACCACGCGCAGGTTCCGGTTGGCGCGGATCTGGGCAAGGCCGGAATAGGGCACATATTGGGTTGCCTGGCTCTGGCCGGTCAGCACCGCGGCAAGCCGGGTGTTTTCCTCGGGCACGATGCGCCAGACGATTTCCTGGATATGCGCCGGGCCCCGGTTCTCGTAGATCGGCGGGCCCCAGCGATAGGCGTCGTGGCGACGCATGCGCATATCGTTGCGCGGACGCCAGTCAACCCAGCAATAGGGACCGGTGCCGTTGAAGCCGCGCACGCCATAGTCGGCGCCGAGCGCCTCGACATTGGCCTTGTCGATGACGACGGCGAAGCTCTGGGTCAGCTGGTAGAGCAGTTCGGAGAACGGCGCCTTCAGGCGGTACTCGACCGTCGTCGCGTCGATGGCGACGATGTCGTCGACCGGGCCGGCGCGCCAGCTGACCGGCGAGCGGGTGGCCGGATCGATCCAGCGCTTGATCGAATAGACGACGTCGGCGGCCGTCAACTTCTTGCCGTCGCAGAACTGCACGTCGCTGCGCAGCTTGAAGGTATAGACCTTGCCGTCGGCCGAAACGCTCCAGCTTTCGGCGAGGCCCGGCTTGATCGAGACCATGTCATGGTCGAGCGACACCAGCGTGTCGGCCAGCATGAACAGCACTTCGGAGGCTGAACGGGCGGTCGAGCGATGCGGGTCGTAACGGTCGCTGTCGACCTCGCGCACGATGGTCAGGCTGTTCTGCTGCTGCGCAACGGCAGGCGCGGCGATCGTCAGGGCGCCGGCGACGGCCGTTGCCCAGAGAGTCAATCGTCGGGTGGTCATCGTGTCTCTCCTCTGAAACCGGAATTTTCTCTGCTTGGGGTCAGCCGTTCCTGAGCCTGGGATCGAGCAGGTCGCGCAGCGCATCGCCCAGCACATTGGCGCAGAGCACCAGGACGACGATCACCAGGCTCGGGATCACGGCGATATGCGGCGCCAGGAACAGCTCGTTGCGGCCGGCCGAGGCCATGGTGCCAAGCTCCGCCATCGGCGGTTGAGCACCAAGACCGAGGAAGGACAGCGCCGAACCGAGCAGGATCACCTGGCCGAAGCGCAACGTGAGATAGACGAACACCGAGGAGATGCAGTTGAGCGCCAGATAGCGCGTCAGCAGCGTCGCGTCGGACAATCCGATGGAACGACCGGCTTCGATGAAATCCTGCCCCATGACCACCAGCGCCGAGCCGCGCGTGACGCGGGCAACCGTCGGAATGGTGGCGACCGACAGCGCGACGACCACCGCGGTCATGCCGGGACCGACGGCGGCGGCGAAAGCCAGGCCGAGCAGGATCGCCGGGAAGGACAGGAGGATGTCGGACAATTGCATCAGCCAGCCGTCCAGGCGCTTGTAGAAGGCCGCGAACAGGCCGACGAGCAAGCCGATGGAACCGCCGATGATGGTGGAGGTGAGCCCCATGAACAGCGTCGCCTGAGTGCCGAAGAGGATGCGCGACAAGAGGCAGCGGCCGAGGCCGTCGGTGCCGAGCAGGAACTTCCATTGGCCACGCGCTTCCCAGACCGGCGGCAGCATGCGCAGGCGCGTATTGGTCAGGTAGGGGTCGTTGGGGGCAAGCCAGGGCGCCAGCAGCGCGGCGGCCACGATCAGCGCCAGGATGATGGCCGCGGCCAGCGCAAGCCGGTCACGAAACAGCCGGCGCAAAGCCGAATTGCGGCGCGGCGCAGTGGTGGAAACGACGGGAGCCACTGCGGTCATCGCTTACCAACCCTCGGATCGAGCACGCCATAGAGCAGATCGACGATCAGGTTGATCACGATGAAGGAGACCGCGAGGACCAGGATCGAGCCCTGGGCCATCGGCAGGTCACGCGACAGGATCGCGCCGACCGCCAGCCGCCCGACGCCGGGCCAGGAGAAGATCGTTTCGGTGACGACGGCACCGCCGAGCAGGAAGCCCGCCTGCAGGCCGATCAGGGTGACCACCGGGATCAATGCGTTGCGCAGCACGTGGTGAATGATGACCACCCGTTCCGTCAGGCCCTTGGCGCGGGCCGTGCGCACATAATCGGCGTTCAACACCTCCAATGCGGCGGTGCGCGTCATGCGCGCCACCGGACCGATGAAGGTCAGGCCGAGGGTGAGCGCCGGCAGCGCGATATGCGACAGGCCCTGGAGCGTCCACAGCGGTCCTTCGCGGCCGAGGAACGGGAACAGTTCCCAGTGATAGCCGAGCCACATGATCAGCATCAGGCCAATGAAGAAGACCGGCGTCGAGACGCCGGTGACCGAAATAGCGATGATCAGCCGATCGAGGAGCTTGCCGCGATAGACCGCGGCCACGGTGCCGAGCGCGATGCCGATCGGCACCGACCAGATGAGGCAGGCGACGACCAGTTCGGCGGTCGGGCCGATGGCATCGGCGAGCTCGGAGATGACCGGCGTGTTGTTGATCATGGAATAGCCGAGATCGCCTTGCAGCACGCGCCCGATATAGAGCCCGAACTGCACCACGAGCGGCCGGTTGAGGCCCATTTCCTGGCGGATCTGTTCGAGCACTTCGGGGGTCGCCTGCGGTCCGCCGATGACCATGGCGACATCGCCGGGCACCAGTTGCAGCAGCATGAAACCGAGCAAAAGCACGCCGAACAGGACCGGGACCGACAGAATGACCCGCTGGAGGATGTGGGCACCCATGGACGTCAAGCTCTCCACTCGCCGGTTGCGTCATGCACGCAGGCGCCGCCGAGAAGGGTCAGGTCGCAGCGTGTCTCGCCCAGGATCTGTTCGGGCGTCGCCGCGAGCAGGTCACGGGAAAACACGGCGATGTCCGCGGCCTGGCCGGGACGCAAGGTGCCGCGATGGTCCTCGCACTTGTTCACATAGGCGCCGAACTCGGTATAGGCCTGAATGACCCGCTCGATCGAGATCTTTTCCGTTGCCCCGACGACGGTCCCGCGCGACGTCTTGCGGGTCAGCATCTGATAGATGTTCGGATAGATATTGGCATCGCATACCGGCGCGTCGGTCGAAGCCGCCGGCTTGAAGCCCATGTCGATCCAGGTCTTCATGGGGTAGCTGGTTTCCGGCCGCTGGTCGGGCATGACCGACCGGTAGAGATCGCCGAAATCATACAGAAAGACCGGCTGCGGCACCGGCTCGATGCCGGCGCGGCGCATGCGGCGCATCTGTTCCGGCGTGTTGAAGCCGCAATGCTCGATGCGGTGACGCCGGTCGGCGTCGGGATATTTGGCCAGCGCCTTCTCCATCGAGACCAGCGTCTGTTCGATGGCCGCGTCGCCAATGGCATGGACGGCGAGCTGGTAGCCCTTGGCGTGGACCTCTATGGTCGCCTCTTCCATCTCCTTGTCGGTGAGGCAGAAGATGCCGTGGGTTTCCTCCTCGCCGGCATAGACCTCGGACATGGCCGCGGTCTTGCCGCCGGCCGAACCGTCGGTGAAGATCTTCACCGGCCCGACCCGCAGCATGTCGTCGCCGGCGCCGGTGATAAGGCCTTCGGCGTAACATTGGTCGAGAATGCCGTCGGGGCTCGCCAGCAGGCACTGGGTGACCCGGATCGGCTGGCGGCCGGTGCGCACGGCATTGCGATAGGCCGGAATCTCGCGGTATTTCGAGCGGATGCCAACGGCGGCATCCATCGTGCTGGTGATGCCGAACGAGTTCATATAGCGCGCGCCACGCTCGATCGCGGCCACCAGGTCCTCGTCGCTCGGATCCGGCAGCACGGCCTTGACCGGCGCCCGGCCGTTCTCGGCCATCAGGCCGGTCAGTTCGCCATTGACCTGCTCGATCGCGCCGCCGGCCGGCACCGGCGTCGACCTGGTGACGCCGGCGAGCTTCAGCGCCAGCGAGTTGACCACCGCGAGATGGCCGCAGGCGCGGACCAGATAGACCGGATTGTCGGGTGCCGCGGCATCGAGCTCGGTCCGGTGCGGATGGCGCTTCACATCCAGCTCGAACTGGTCGTAGCCGCGCGCCATGATCCATTCGCCGGGCTTCTTGCGCGCCGCCTCAGCCCTGATCAGGCCAAGCAGATCGTCGAGCGTGCGGGCATTGTGCGGCCGCGCGTCGATTTCGGCCATGCCGAGCCCGAGCGGCAAGAGATGGGCGTGAGCTTCGAACAGGCCAGGGGTGGCGAGACGGCCGCGGAGCTCGACGACGCGGGTCTTCGGGCCGATCAGCGGCTCCATGTCGGACGACGAGCCGACGGCCAGGACCTTGCCGGACCACAGCGCCACGGCCTCGGCCACCGGCGCGCCATAGGCCACGAAAACCCGGCCGCCACGCAGCACCACGTCGGCCTTGGGAAGAATCGGCATCAGCAACTCCACGGATAGGGCGCGCACAGTGTCATGTGCAGATTTTCGGCAGCAAGGGGGGCTGGCGCCGGTCTCCCCCTCGTATTGCACGAGGCGGGACCGAAATCCGGTACTCCAATTTCCACCCCTCAAGAAATAAAACGATCGTATTGAAGCTCGATACAAAACAGTTCTTCCCTGACGCGTCAAGGTGGCGCCACGGACCATCCCCAGTGTGGCGTGCGTCGCTGCGACCAGCCGGCGCGAGACGATTGCTCGCCTCAGCCGGCCTTCAGGACGGCCTTTGAGGTTTCTGCCGGATTTCGCCTCGCCGTCAGCGCAGCCAACGCCAACGGGCGTAGCCAAATCCGGTCGAAACTCACCCTGCCCGCCTTGGCTGTCACCGTGTTCCGTCAGCACTGGGAACGTGAGGCGCGGAGTTTTTGCTCGATGTCGTTTTCAGTCCTGAAGCCCGCCCGCCTGGCACTGGCGGCGTGAGGTCGCCGGTCCCTGTCCGGGGAAGCCATGTCGCTACGCGACAGATCTCTCAAGGCTGGTTCGACGGCCGCAAGCGCGCCATGCAGTAGGCGTCGGCAAAAACGCCATTTCGAAATGTCGCGGCCTTGTGCGTACCCTCGATTTCAAACCCGAATTTTTTGTAGAGAGCAATGGCTCTTTCGTTGTCGGTAAATACGGTCATCTCAATTCGGTGTATATTCAACCAATTGTCCGAAGTATCGATGATGGCGGCGAGCAGGCGAGACCCTATGCCATTTCCCGCAAAATCTTCGTGCACGGCGATCCAAAATTCGGCGGCGTGCGCACGCCGTCCGTAAAAGGGGCGCAGGGCCGCCGCACCCACAACCCGACTGTTCAATTCTGCCGAAAGATGCAGGTCACGCGGAGACCGGGGCTCCGACCATTTCTTGACCGCTTCGAACGATTCGTAAGGCAGCGCGAGCGTTCCGGAGCGGAAAGCCGGCTGATTGTAGATTTCGAATAGCTCCGGCGCATCCTCGGCGCGCATGGCCCGAATCTTCAGATCCATTTCATTCCCCAGATTTCATTGCAGACGTTTTCGCTTCGCGAGAGCAACGCGCCTCGCCGTTCGGCACGGCGGCATACTCCAGGCGGAATTCTGCCTAGGACCACACGAAATCGAGCGTTTCGCGAAACGCGAAGCGCTCGACATGGCGCGTGACGACATCGCGCAGACCGGAAAGCTTGTCGGCGTCCTCGGCCGCCAGGTCGATCGTCAAGGCCTCGGCGTCGGCGGCGAGCCGCGTTTCGCCGAGGGGCAGCATGATCCGGCCGGCCGTTGTCGTGAATCCGGTCTCGAATTTATGTGCCCAGTGCTTGCATAGCTGTTGAAGGATGCGGCTGGCATTGGGGGTGCTGATCACAGCGCGGCTTTGGAGCATGAAAGCTTCCTCAGTTATCGTGAGACGATTCCCGACATGAACGGCAGTCCGCGTCCGCGGGCCCCGACAACACCTGGTCACCCCGCGACACCGATGCGGAAGGCCATATCGTCGTGGCGTTTGGCGGCGATGTTGCGGACCTTGGACAGGTCGGCCGGCAGGATGGAGAAGCAGGCATCGCCGAACCATTCGAGTGAGGCCTCGGCATTCGGACGCAGGCTCTCCAGGAACGGACCATAGTCGAGCGTGCCCTCGAGCAGGCTCGTCATGCCGTCGCGCCGCCCGGACGCGGCATAGACGTTGGCGGGCTCGAAGACGGCGAGGTCGGACCGATCCCGCACGTTCTTGAGGTGATAGTAGTCGATATGATCAGCGAGGCGGTCATGGGCGGCCAGCAGATCGTCGCCGCCTTCCCAGACATGGAGCGCGTCGAAGTTGACCTTGAGGGCCGGGTGGTCGACCTCTTCGAGCAGGCGCAGGAGCGAAGCGGTGTTGTCGGCCAGGGTGCCGGGATGCGTCTCCACCAGGAGCCGCAGGCCGTGGTTGGCGAGATAGCCGGCCGCCATCCGCAGGCCGCTCACGACATGCGCGCGCTCCTCGGGCGAGGTCACGGCACTCCCCTTCGTGCCGGCGAAAGTGCGCAGCCGCGGAGCCCGCCAGTTGCGCGCCAGCCGGCAGAAGTCCGCCATGCGCTCGGTCAGGCTATCGCGCGGCGCGTCCAGCGGCAGGTAGTCGCTCAGCATGGGCACGCGCAGGCCATGGGCGGCGAGCCACTCGGCGTGATAGCCGCCGCTGAGATTGCGCGCGTGGACGCCCCAGAGCTCGATGCCGTCGAAGCCACTGCCGCGGGCGAACCGCGCGATCTCGCCGATCGACAGGAGGTGATGCCGGAAGCTGATGGTGCAGAGCGAGATTCTCATGCGGAGAGCCTTTCGTGGGCGCGCCCCGCTTGGCGGAGGCTCGGGCTCATGGTTCGCCAGGCCTCGAAGGCTGCGGCGAGCTGCCGCTTGATCGAGAACTCCGCCGCGTCGAGCTCGTCGAGCTTCTTGAGAACCGGAGCGACCAGTGCCGCATCCCCGGTCTTGGCGAGCTTCAAGATGGCGTAGTGCAAGGCCGTCAGGCCGTTCACCAGCATCTCGATCTCGTCGCAGATGCGTTGAAATTCGCTATCCGGCCAGCGCAGGGCCCGCCAGAAGAAGGCGAAGCCGTGCTCGTAGGCCCATTTGCGAATGGTGATGACAGGCAGTTCGCGCAGCGCCTCGCCGACATCGCCAAGGGCAAGGCCGCCCTGTCCCTCGGCATGGGCCGTGACGATGGCACGCGCCGCATCGATCAGGGGATTGGCGTTGGGGCGGAAACAGGCCGTGAAGAAGGCGGCGAGATCCGCGTCAACAGGCGCATGGGCGATCGAGGGATCGAACCGGTAGCCGCCGGCGACGCTGGGCTGGCGGATCGCGTTCAGCAGCTTGTCGCGCTCGATCAAACCTTCCCAACGGAAGTCGGGGTCGAGCACCTGCCAGACGGCGGGATCTTCGGTGAGTTCCAGCAACAGATAGTGCGGGAAAGGGTTCTGGTTAAACTTGTTCTCGCGCTCCGGCAGATGGAACATGTCGAGCATCACCATCACGCATTCGTCCGGCGTGCGGCGCTCGAGGATTTCGAGGAGGGTTGCGACGTTCTCGTCCTTGGAGCGGGAATGGTCGTACCAGGCCGAAAGCGGCACGCCGTAGAGCCGCTCGAACCAGTAGCGGAACGACTCGTGGTCCATGGCGTCCGAGTGGTAGGCGAGCCGGAATCCGTCGGTGATCGCAAACTCGGCATCCCAGATCAGGAAGTAGAAGGGGCGATGGTCTATGCCGCGCGTCTTCAGCCCGGCGCAGACGCAGCTGACGAAGCAATGGATCTTCAGATCGTAGGGCATTTCGCCATGGACGCCTTCCGACGGCGTCTCGGGCCCGGTGGCCTCGGCCGCCGGCTGCTCCCGTTCTGCGTCCGGCGCGAGGATCGCCGCGAGATCGGCGACGGTGGAAAGATCCTGGCGGCTGAACGCCTCTTCCGATACGGGCAGACCAAGGTTCATCTCCAGCGCCAGGATCAGCTGAAGGAGCTGGACGGAATCGATGTAGAGGTCCTCGTTCAGTCGTGCCTGCGGGCCGAAGAGGTCGAGATGGGGATGACGCATCTCCTCGCGCAGGACAGTGCCGACGGCCTCGATGATGCCCTCGCGGGTCATGCCACGACCTCCGCCAGCAATCCGTTGCGATAACGCTCGGCGACCTCGCGGCGTGAGATCTTGCCGTTGGCCTGGCGCGGGATCGCCCTCACCTGCACCGCCTCGCCGGGCACCTGATGACCGGCGAGCCAGCGGCGGCACCAATCCTGCAGCGCGCGCGGCGGCACCGGCGCCTCGGCGCTGAACAGGAGCGTCACCCGCTCGCCCGCGAAGGGATCGGACCGGGCGAAGGCCACGGCGTCGGTGACGCCGGGCATCGCCATCACGACGTCCTCCACCTCGCCGGGATAGACGTTGAGGCCCGACACGTTGATCGTGTCGTCCATGCGCGAGACGAAGATCAGCATGCCGTCGGGGCGCGCATAGCCGAGATCGGCCGTACGAACCTGCCCGGCTTCACTCTCGACGACGATTTCGGCCGGCCGTTCGGCGCTCTCCCCGGCCAGGACGCGATGGTGAGGCAGGGAACGGCCAATGGCGTCGGGCTGACGCAGGTCCGGGTTCACCGCGATGCAGCCGACCTCCGAGCAGCCATATTGCTGGAAGAAGTGGACGACGCGGCTGCGGATGGCGTCGAACCAGGGTCCGGGCAGGAGTGTGCCGGAGGTCATCGCGGCGTGCATGCGCTCGCCTTCGGGGAGCAGCCGGGCGAGCGTGTGCAGCATGGCCGGCGAGGTATAGAGCAGCGGACGATCGATCTCGCGCAGGCGCCGGAGCAAATATTTCGGATTGGTGTGGTCCAGCACCACCGGCGGCTGGCTGCGACGCAGGCCGACGAACAGCCCGCAGATCAGCCCGTAGGAATGGGTGATCGGGCAGGCTATGACGGGCGTCATCCCCTCCGGCTCGGTGAAGGCCGAGACATAGCTTTCGACCTCGCGTTCCACGGCGCTCCAATTGCGCGCGATGCATTTGGGATCGCCCGTGGTGCCGGAGCTCATCTGGAGCAGCTGCCCTTCACCGGGAACCGGAGGGGCGGCTCCCGTCAGGATCTCGCCGTCAAGATCGTCCAGGAACAGACGGTGGCAGCCGGCGCGCTCGGCGAGCCGTCGCGCGCCATCATCGGGCAGCGCCGGATGGATCGGCAGGAGCGTCACGCCGAGCTGGCGCGCCGCGAGAATGAAGGCAAGGCATTCAGTGGTGTCGCGCAAGCGCGCGGCGACGCGCTCGCCTCTGCCGCCCTGCAGGCGAGCTCGCGTCCCGACACGCCGGATGGCGGCATCCATCTCCGCCGCAGTCATCATCTGCTCGTCGATCTCGATCATGACGTCTCCCGAAGGCTGTTCAGGGGGAAGGAAGGCGTTGGCCACGAGGCGGCTGCACCGCGCCTCGTCCAGTCCGAGCTTTCGCGACAGAAGCGCCTCGACCCGCAGTTGAGGCGCATCGATGCGAAGCCGGGCCAGCCGGTTTTCCAGGCCGTGCTCCGTCGCATGGCGCAGCAGGCGGCGGCCGAGCCGGCGCCAGAAGTCCGTCTCGTCCAGCCCATGCAGCCGATGCAGGAGGTGGGTGGTCTCGGAAAGGCTGAAGACGAACAGGCTGTCGGTCACCAGCTCGGCCAACACGGAGGCCGAACGCATGGCGTGGAAACGATCGTCCACCGGGCCGCCATGGGCGGGGTCGATGGCGGCGAAATCCGGCACCCGCGCGGGGTCGGATACGAAGTCCGGCGCGTATTCGGCACTTTCGTGGAAGTCGCGGAGGATCACCCGCTCCGGCCATCCGCCGCGATGGACGAGGATCATGTTCTGGCCATGCGCCTCGAGAGCGACGCCATGGGCCACCAGGAGGTGCCAGACCGGCAGCACCGCGACCTCCACGAGGCGGTCGAGCCAGGCCTGGAGCCCGTGGCGCGTGAGCCAGGGGGAGACGAAGGCTGCGCCGTCCGCCTCCCGCATCATCAGCGCGTTGAAGGGGACCGCAGCCTCGCCCGGGGCCAGTCTCGGCGCCTCGCGCCAGAGCGCGCCGAGTTGTCCCGCCAGCGGCCCGGCAGGGTCGACGAGCGCGGACGCATATTCACGCAGGATGTCCATCCGGCAGCGGCCGCGCAACAGCGGGTCGCCCGCGACAAGCCCCGCCAGCCATTCCGAAAGCGCCGGCCCCGTCAGCACGAAATGCGGGTCGAGGTTTCGCAGGCTCGACGTGCTGACGAGGCTCATGGCGAGCTTCACGCTGCTGGCGTGCGGGTCATCGAGATTGTGCAGCGTGCGCAGGGACTGGCTGGCAAAGTAGCGCGCGCCGGCGGCGCCGAGCGCGAC
The DNA here is from genome assembly GCF_005144885.1 of Phreatobacter stygius. Taxonomy (NCBI): domain Bacteria; kingdom Pseudomonadati; phylum Pseudomonadota; class Alphaproteobacteria; order Hyphomicrobiales; family Phreatobacteraceae; genus Phreatobacter; species Phreatobacter stygius. Next base: position 3,991,908 of record NZ_CP039690.1, on the reverse strand, counting down.
GGCACGACGCTCGGCCAGCCAGGGCCGCAGCGGCCCCTCCCGGAGACGCTGCATCTGCCAGGGATGGACGGGCAGGAGAGCGTGGGTCTCGAAGGAAAGGCCTGCTTCGCCGAGGCGGCGCGCCAGGAGGTCCCGTTCCTCGCCGAGCTCCGCCCGCCAGAATTCGACCTCGCCGCTCGGCAGCGAGACCGAGATCGCGTCCCGGCGGACGGCCAGCCATTGCAGCCGAAACGGCTTGGCGCATTCCGGCCCATAGCGGCGGTGATCCGCCAGGCTGAAGCCGGTACGCGCCTTGAAACAGGGATGGTAGGGATGGCCTTCCCAGAGCGCGGAGTCGAGCTGGGCAAAGGGAAGAGCGCGGCGGTCCGGCGGAACAAGGGTCTTCGCGTTCCAACGGCAGAGTTCGACCGTCTGCCGGAGCTCCGCCAGCAATTGCGCCCTGCGCTCCGGCGTGGCGGGAAGGGCCTTCGCGAAGCCGGTGAGATCGGCGGCGCGCCAGGATCCGTCCGGCTCCGCCATCTCGATCGTCGAAGGTTCGAGGCGGAGGCGGCCGAAGGGACCAGTCGCACCGGTGGCACGGAAGCGGCGCGTCCCGATGCGCCATTCCAACGGCCCGGGACCATCTGCGCACGCGGCGTCGAGATCGGCCATGCCCTCGAAGAGGGCCGCCTCCGCCAGTTGCCGCAGGACGCGTTCCTCCGGCCGGTGCACGGTTTCAAGAGGCAAGGGCACGGTTGGCCTCGCCGCAAGCCCGCGCCCGGACGTCGAGCGGATTCGGCATGTCCATGTAGTTGTCGGTTCCGTCGCCCGAGGCCAACTCGTCGCGATCCGACAGGCGGACGCGCAAATTGGCCTTGGTGCAGATCGTCGGCCCGTCCAGAATCGAGCGAGCGAAGGCCCGGCCCGCGCCCGTCATGCGGCCCGCCATCGCCTCCAGCCGGCGGGCCAGGTCGTCGATGAGGATCTCTTCCCGGACCAGCCCGTCATGGCCCATGCGAGACACCACGGAGAAGATCTGGTTGACCACGAGATAATAGGCGAGGCGGCGGCGGATCTCGCCGTCCGCGAAGTAGAGCGAGGCGAGGTTGGCCGTCTCGGGGGCCTCACGCAGAAGCTGAGGCCGGGCGGCCTCGGAGAGGTAGAAGCCCTGGTTGTCGCGGTAGAACCCCCGGCGCGGCCAACCGTCGGCGACGTCGAGCAGCGCGTTCTGCTGATGCGCCTCGAGCGCGATGCCGTACTCGTCATAAAGCGAGACGAGCGGCTCGAGCATGCAGTCGAGATAGAGGCCGAACCATATCCGCGCGGCGCGCGAAACCGCGTCCGCATTGCCGGGGCAGACACGGCGCAGGAGCGTCTCGAGCCGGGAACGCCTGCCCGGAACGGGCTCGGCGGTCAGCGCCGCGACGGTTGCGACGCCGCGCTCGGCGCCGTCGCGGAAGGGATTCTCGCGCAGCACCGTCTCAAAGCCACTTTCCTCGCGGCCGGGACAGCGCAGTGTGAGATAGGCCGGGTCAAAGAGGATCCGGAAGGCCGGATGGCGCGATCCGAAGCGGCTGCGCCCGAGCAGCCGCGCCATTGCAACGCCCGCCTCGAGTTCGGCGATCCGGTTCACGCGCAGCGAATTCGTGATGGTGACGGGAAGGGAGAATTTCGCCATCCAGGGACTGTCCGGCGCATAGACGGTCCGCAGTGACGAGGTGGCGGTGAAGCGGGGGCCCGCCGCGCCGAGGCGCCGAACGAGGCCCGCATCCACCATCGCCGCGACATGCGGTTCCAGCATCAGCGCGTCGGCCTGGAGCGGATGCATCGGGAGAGCGATCTCGCCGGGATGCAGCGGCAGCCGCGTGGCGTCGGATCCGAGGAGCTCCTGCGCGATCTCGAGCGCCGAACGGGGCACTGCCGAGCCGTGGCGGACGATGCCGGCATCGACGGCGAACACGGCGAGCTGGAACGCGCCCTCCTCTTCGGGAGCGTAGACGCGCGCTTGCCAGGCAGTGAGGCCCTGCCGGCTCTTGGGCGTCGGGTGCAGCCAATGGCCGAAAACGAGGGAGCGCTCGGCACCAATGAAGCTCGTATCCTCGCCTGTCTCCCGCGCGGCGAGATCGAGTTGGCGAGCCGTCTCGCGATAGCTGTCGAGAATTCGCCCCAGCAGTTCCAGCTCGTGCTCGCGCGCGCCGTCGCCGCCGCCGGCGTCCACCCGGGCATAGGCCTCGCCGAGGAGTTCCTGAATCGCCCGCATCGGCGCGAGGCGGCGCCAGCGCGGTTCGTGGAGATGGCGGGTCCACAGACGACCGAAGCCGTGCGGGCCGCACAACGAAGGAGACAGGATCTCGGCGCGGATCACAGCGCGCTGCCTGCGCAGGTTCCATTCCACGCAAGCTGCGGGAGGGCCGTCCGGCAAGGCGTGATGGACCCGGATGCCGGGATCGATCTCACGCAGATAGCCGTTGGCGAAACTGCGGAAGGCTGCCGCCTCGGCAACCTGTTGGGACGATGGTGGCATGACGACCGAACCTCGTTCGCACTTTGGTCGCGGCCGGATTTGCCGCGAGACGCTGCAGCTAGAGCAAAGAGGCCTGCCCCGTGGCCCGTCCGCGGCGGGCCAATGTTGCGCCGGCGCGCCTCAACGGCATGGACCGGACGAGCGGCGGAAGCGCTCTGCGACCAGCGGAGCCGGCCCGTCCGCGCGCCATATCGAGACGCCATCCTTCAGGGAAAAAATGCATGAACGCCTTCCAACTCGCAATTTGGAATCGTACAGTTTAGATTTGATATAAAGTACTGATATTACTCATATTTTTGCGTATTCGAGGCCGCTTGTCAATCGTTGGAGATCCGGCCGAGCGGTCCTTTATCCCGCCAGATTGACCCGGCAGCGACCCGTTGACCGGGGCGTGATCAACAGATCGTGCGATCATGTCGGCCATTGCCGGGCACTCCTGTCCTCATCCAGCCCGTCGACGATGATCTGCAAGGTGCCGGCCGAGCACGGCTCCACCCGGGCGACAATGCCGTAGACGTCGGCGAGCAATCGTGGCGTCAGCACGGCCTGCGGCGCTCCCTCGGCAACGAGTGCGCCGCGACCGAGCACGGCCACCCGATCAGCCCAACGCGCCGCGAGCGCGAGATCGTGCAGGACCGCGACCACGATGACCCCGCCATCGGCGAGATCGCGGACGATCCGCATCACCTGCACCTGATGGCGGAGATCAAGCGCGCTCGTCGGCTCGTCCAGCAGCAGGATGACCGGTTCCCGTATGATGGCCTGAGCAAGGCTGACGAGCTGGCGTTGCCCGCCCGAGAGAGCATCGAGTGGCTCGAGCGCCAACTCTCCGATGCTGAGCCGCTCCAGGACGGCCATGGCCTGCCGCCGTGTCTCCACCCGCGACCGGGCGGAACCGTCGAACGCACTGACCGCGAGCGCCGCGATCACCGCTTCCAAGACGTTCAGCCGTGCGTCGGCCGGAAGGCTCTGGGGCATGAAGCCGACATAGCGCGCCCGCTCGCGCCTGACGGCACCGGCAAGTTCGACCAGGCCGATCCGTATCGAGCCGGTGACGGGCAAGAGGCCTGCGAGACCGCGCAGCAAGGTCGACTTGCCGGCGGCGTTCGGACCGACAATGGCGGTCACGCTGCCCGGCGCGATCGGCGCGAGACTGAAGCCCTCGACGACCGGCCGTCCGGGATAGCCGACGCTCAGATCGCCGATCACGAGTGCTTCCGGAGCGTTCGTCATCTGCGCCGCTGCCGCATGATGCCGACGCTCAGATCGCCGATCACGAGTGCTTCCGGAGCGTTCGTCATCTGCGCCGCTGCCGCATGATCAGGATGAAGAAGACCGGCAGTCCGACCAGCGATGTGACGATCCCCACCGGCAGCAGCGCGCCGGTGACGACCAGCTTGCTGGCGACCGAGGCAAACGACATGACCACGGCACCCGTCAACGCTGCAGTCGGCAGGAAGAAGCGGTGGTCCTCGCCGATCAGCATGCGGGCAATATGAGGCCCGACGAGCCCGACGAAACCGATTGTGCCGACGAAGGCGACGGCCGTCGCGGCGAGCAGGCTCGACCGCAGCAGCGACAGGAAGCGCAGGCGCGCAACGTCGATGCCGTAGCTCGCCGCCCGGTCGTTGCCCAGGCGCAGCGCGTTCAGGCTGCTGGAAGCGGCGAACGAGCAGGGAACGATGATTGCAACCACCGAGGCCAGGATCGCGATCGCCGTCCAATCGGCACGCGCGAGGCTGCCCATCGTCCAGAAGGCGAGTTCCTGGAGCGCTTCCGCCGATCCAAGGAACTGCACCAGGGCGAGCAGCGCGTTGAAGGCAAAGACGAGCCCGACCCCGAAGAGCACCAGCAGATAGGGCCCGCCCTCGCTCCGGCGCGCCAACGCCTGGAGCAGGAGCACCGATCCGAAGGCGAACAGAAAGGCGTTGCCCGCCACGGCGAGGCCGGCAGGCAGATAGGGCAGGCTCAAGCCGAGCACGATCGTCGGCGCCGCGCCAACGGACGCGGCCGCCGAGACGCCGAGGGTGAAGGGGCTGGCGAGCGGATTGTCGAGGATGGTCTGCATCTCTGCGCCGGCGAGCGAGAGCGCGATCCCGACGAGGATCGCCATCACGGCGATCGGCAGGCGGACGTGCCAGACGATAACCTCGGCCGCGCGGCCAGCCTCGGGAGCCCCGGTCAGGGCGGCCCAGGTCTGGCTGAACGGCAGCCCGGAAGGACCGGTCGTCAGGTCGAGGAAGAGGCCCATGACGGCAGCAGCCAACAGGGCGACGACAATGAGTACCCGTTTGCGGAGCTGGGCCGCATAGAGCGTCAGCAGACGCTCGCCGGCTTCGGAAAGCGCGATGTGCGACGGCGGCGGGCTCACAGCTACCCCGCCATGACGGGTAGCACCGCCGAGAATTGTCCGGGCCGCGTCATGCGCTGGTTCCGTCATGCGTGCGCGCCGCGCGCGCAGACTGCGGCGGCGCGCAATCCCGAGGGGCGAGACCCGTGGGGGCAGCACGTGCGGCAGCCCTGCGGATCGAATTCGACATCGGGAAGCGCCGCATGGGTCCCGGTCATTTGCGGCTCACCCAGTAGGCCCCGTCGAGCGGGAACGGCTGGAACCGGCTGTGGAAGTCGGCGAGCAGGCCGTCGGGGTCGAGATCTGCGAAAAGCGCGGGATGCAGCCATTTCGCGAAGGCCTGAACCGCGGCGACATTAAAGGGCGAATTGTAAAAGTGATGCCAGATGGCGTGCGCCCGCCCTTCCCTGATGGCGGGGAGGTCGGCAATGCCCGGCCGGGCGAGCGAGGCGGCAAGGCGCGTACGGGCCGCCGCCTCGGTGACACCAGCGCCCAAGGCCAGCCACGATGCCTCGTCACGCAGGCCGCTGCCGATCGCAGTGCCGATATAGACGTCAGGCGGATTGGCGATGAGCCATTCGAGGCTGACCACGCCGGCCTCGCCGGGCAGGATGGCGTCGGCCACGTTGACGCCGCCGGCGGCGGTGACGAAGCGCCCCATCATGCCGCGGGTCATGGTCTCGCAGCAGCCTCTGCCGAGACCCACGCGGCTCTCGACGAAGACGCGGGTCAGGGTCGGTTTTTCGCGCGCGAGGCGCTCGGTGACGGTCGCGAGGGCCGCGCGCCAGGCCGACAGGAATTCGGCAGCCCGGGCCTCCTGGCCGAGAACCTTGCCGAGCAGTTCGAGCGAACGCGGCGTGTTGACGAGCGGATCGCTGCGGAAATCGATGAAGACGATGACGACGCCGGCGGCCTCGAGGGCGCGGATCACCTCCGTCGACCGTGTTCCCGGTCCATGACCGCCGAGGCCGAAGATCGCCACCTGGGGCCGGGCGGCGATGGCCTGCTCGACGCTGAAGCTGTCGCGCGCGCTGCGGCCGATGCGCTGGACCTTGTCGATATCAGGAAAGCGGGCGCGGTAACGGGCATAGTTGGCCGGGTCGATGTCCTCGTAGTCGCCCAACATCCCGACGAGACGGCCGATCGGGTTCTCCCGGTCGAGGATCGCGAGCGTGGGGATGTAGCGCCCCTCGCCGATGATGATGCGCTCGACCCGATCAGGGATCTGAAGCCGCCGCCCCGCGAGGTCGACGACCTCCGCCGCCGAAGCCACTGCCGGCACGGCGGCGAGCAACAGCACCGCAGCAACGCGGCGAAGGCAGCTCATGGCCATACCGACGAGCCGACGGTTCGAAACGGACGTGTCGGTCTCGATGCGATCAAGCGGATTTCTGGTGAGCATCGTCATCGGCCAGGATTCCGGAACTGAACAGGAGTTCGAAACGAAGCAAGAATTCGAAGCTGAAGGAGGGCGCCGGACTGTTGGAAGCAACGGCCCGGCAACACGCGAACCGGCAGGTCAGAAGTCGAAGGTTGTCGAGACCATGAATGTGCGCGGGGCGCCCACGCTCAAGAAGCCTCTGGAGGCCGTGGCCCAATAGGACGTGTTCAAGACGTTCTCGACGGCAACCCTGATGGTCACGTCCTTGCCCGCCGGCCTTTGGAAGACGTAGCGCAGGCCGGCGTCGAAACGGGTCCAGGCCGGGATCGATTGCGTATTGGCCTGGTCGTAGAATTGTTTGCCCGAATAGATGACGCGGCCGGTCAGGGTGAGGCCCGGCGCCAGCCATGACGGCACATCGTATTCGCCGTAGAGGTTGACCGCGACGGCGGGGACACCGGGAGCGGTGTTTCCGTTGAACCGGCCCCCCAGCGTATTGGCCAGTTCCGCATTGATGAACGTCACGCCGCCCAGCAGCCGCACGCCGGGCATGGGCTCGCCGAACACAACGAGTTCGGCGCCGCGGTTGCGCTGCAGGCCGCTGACGGAAAACAGGTTGGTGGCAGGATCGGTGAAGGCGTTCGGCTGCCGGATCTCGAACAGCGAAGCCGTGAACGCGACCGTGCCGAGATCGTATTTGACGCCGATCTCCGTCTGCTTGTTGACGGTGGGGGCGAAGACCGTATTGGCATTGGCTGCCGTCGGCGGAGCGGTCGGTCCTTCGGTGAGAGCCTCGACATAGTTGCCGTAAATCGAGAGACGCTCGAACGGACGGAACACGACGGCGACGGCGGGGGTAAACTTGCCCTCCTGGTAGCTGGTCGCCAACGCGCCGAGCGTCGGCCCCGGACGGGTGACATAGCTCCGCAGATCGATCGACTGATAACGCCCGCCCAGCGTCAGCTGGAGGCGGTCTCCGCCCAGGGACAAGGTGTCTGAGATCGCCACGCTGCGCGCGGTGAGCTGCGTGAACAGAGGCAGTTGATTGGAGCGAGGCAACGCCATCGTCGGGAACGAGCCCCGCGGCAGGTAGATCGGATTGTAGATGTTGGTGACCCAGCTCGGCAGGGCGATCGGATTGAAACCGCCGCGGAAGTTCCGGTTGTCCGCCTGGACGGCCGAGACGTTCAACTGATGACCGATAAAGCCGGTTTCGAACTGGGCGCGCAAACCCACCTCTCCGGTCAATCCCTGAATTTCCTGGGGCTGAATGGCCAGCGTATTGGTCGCCTGCCCGGTCGCGCTCGTGATCCGATAAGATGACTGGAGGAAGTCCTCGTAGTAGCGGCTGACGCCGCCCGCGGCGTAGACCGTCACCTGCGGCAGGAGGTCGTACTCGACCCGGCCCGCGGCCATGTTGTACCGGCTGTCGATGTATTCGAGCGGGCTCGCTGTGTTGAGGCTGTTGTTCGGCGCTCTGGGAATAGGGATATTCGGCGCAATTGAATTGAACAGCGACGTCGGCGCCCGGACATCCTGCCTGGTATGGGTCAGATCCAGCGACGCGCGGAACCGCTCGCCGCGATAGTCGAGGCCCAGCGCGACGACGCCGACTTCGATGGCATTGTTGTCCAACGGCGTCGCGCCGCCGCGATAGGAGGTGTTCAGGCGCACACCCCACTCGTTGGACGGGCCGAAGCGGCGGCCGAGGTCAATATGCGTTCCGAATTGCCCCCGGCTGGCGAACGATGTCGTGACCCGCGTCAGCGGCTCGTCGGTGGCGCGCTTGGGGACAAGGTTGATCGTGCCGCCGATACGAGCGAGGCCGCCGCTGAGAAAGGCACTGGGCCCTTTCAGGATTTCGACGCGCTCGATCCCTTCGGTGAAGCTGCGGCGCGGATTGGCGATGTAGAACAAGCTGTCGAAGGCGGTGTCGAGAGCAACGACCGAGAAGCCGCGAATGAAAAACGCATCGCGCTCGCTGAACGGCGAAACGTCGTTGCGCACCGACGGGTCATTCTGCACGACGTCGGCAATCGTCCTGGCCTGCTGGTCTGCAATCAGTTTTCCCGTGTAACCCGTCACGTTGAACGGCGTCGTCAGGAACGAGCGATTGCCCAGCATGCCGAGGCGCGCGCCCGTTCCGACCTGGCCGCCCGCATAGGGCGCCGGCGGCTGCCCGATCGTGCCTGTCGGCGGCAGTGAAGGCGCGGTCTGGGCCTGCACCTCGATGGGAGGAAGCTCCACGGGGGCAGAAGAAGACGATGTTTGTGCAAGCACGTTGTCGCTGAGCGACAGAAGCAGAATGGCCGCAATCGGATAAGTCTTTCGGGAACGTGCTGGGGCCATGGCGATCTCCTGTCGGCACGGCCTACTATCATGGCGCTTGACCTAGAAACAATCATGCAAACCGAACTAATTGGCAAATATCATGGATTATTTTGCCCCTGCGACAACGTTTCACTTTATAATTATTATACTTTCAGAGTGGCAGCATCGATCTTATATCTTCACTGTTTTCAAGAATTCTAAACTGTACTCGCCAACCGCCGATAGATTGTATTATTATTGGCAAAATGTGGTTTTTGGAACGACTATAACTTAACGAAGACAGTCTGAAGCGGTCACTCCGCTGGCCCAGCCGCCTGTGCGTTCCAAAGCAATCGCGCAGTTGCAAAACGTCGAATGAGCGGTGGCCGATGGCGCGCCGGACAGCCCACGAGCTGGACAGGATTTTTGACCAGCCGGGATCGCAGGCCGCCGTGCCTGACCGCAGCACGGCAATTGGCATCGCTCACAGGCAGGCATAGAGTTCCACGCACGCATTCCGCGATCCGGCCTCTCCGTCCACAACCCGTCGAGACTGCACAAAGCCATGCGTCATCATGTCCGATCGGCCCTCGGCCTCGCCGCCGGCCTCGTCGTCGGCAGCTTCGCGCCCGCCTTCGCCCAGACCGCCCCGACATTTCCGAACGCCGCCGACAGCGATCCGAACCGGCTCGGCATCATGCGCGGCTTTCCACCGCCGGCCGACCGGACCGTCCGTTTCGACAACGGCAGCGGCTATCGCTTCCCGGCGCTCCGCTGGGCCTTCAGCAATATGCGGCAACTGGTGCCGACGTCGGCGGTCTGGCGCGGCGACGGCCCGCTCGTCGCCCTGCCGCGCGACGAGCGCGATCTTGGCGGCATCCGCCTGACCACCATGGACGGCAAGGCGATGACCTTCGCCGAGGCGCTGGCCGGAACCTATGCGGACGGCATCCTGGTCCTGCACCGCGGCAAGGTCGTCTATGAGCGCTATTTCGGCGCGCTCGAGGCCCACCGGCCGCATATCGGAATGTCGCTGACCAAATCTTTTGTCGGCACGCTGGCCGCGACGCTTGCCGCGCAAGGCAAGCTCGACCCTGCGGCGCTGGTCACCCGCTATGTCCCGGAGCTTGCCAGCACCGCCTATGCCGATGCCACGGTGCGCCAGGTCATGGATATGACCATCGGCGTCCGATATTCCGAAAACTATGCCGATCCCAATGCCGAGGTGTGGAACTATGCCCGCGCCGGCGGCATGCTGCCGGCCGGCCCGACCTATCAAGGACCCAGGTCGTTCTATGACTTCCTCACCCAATTGCGGAAGGAGGGCGAGCACGGCCAGGCCTTCGCCTACAAGACGGTCAATGCCGAGGTGCTCGCCTGGATCATCAGGCGGGTCGGCGATCAATCAATGGCCGATCTCTTGTCCGGCATGATCTGGTCGAAGCTCGGGGCGGAAAGCGACGCCTTCTTCATGGTCGACAGCATCGGCACCGAATCAGGCGGCGGCGGCCTCAACACGACGCTGCGCGACCTCGCCCGCTTCGGCGAAATGATGCGCAATCGCGGCCGTTTCAACGGCCAGCAGATCATTCCGGCCGCCGTGGTCGAGGATATCGAGCGCGGCGCCGACCGGGCTCATTTCGCCACCGCCGGCTATGCCACGCTGCCGGGCTGGTCGTATCGCAACATGTGGTGGGTCAGCCACAATGAGCATGGCGCCTATATGGCGCGCGGTATTCACGGGCAGAGCATCTATGTCGATCCGCGCGCCGAAATGGTGATCGTGCGTTTTGCCTCACACCCCGCAGCGGCCAATCCGGTCAATGATCCGATCACCCTGCCAGCCTATATGGCGGTCGCCAAAGCACTCATCCAACCCTAATGTGGCGGTTCATCCCGATTGCGCCGAATGCCCTGATCGCAACCGGGCTCACGCTGTTCAGGAGGACGTTCGAGCGCATTGCAAGGCCTTCATTCCGGCGGCTGAACAAAAGGTTTCAGCCGGATTTCAGTCCGGTCGCTTTGCCACGGTAAAGCCACGTCCGGGCGAAATCCTGCAGAAACCGACCCCGCCTAATTCATGTTGACTAGGCGCCCCGCCTTGGGATGGGACGCGAGAGTGGAGATTCCTCGTCGATGTCGTTTTTCCCCCTGATGCCCGCCCGTTTCGCCCTGGCGGTCGCCTGTGTCGCGCTGCTGCCGATATCCGGCGCCGACGCCCAGCAACGCCAGCGACCCGCGGCGCGCTCGCCCGAGGTCACCTTCCACAATCGCTCCGACACCGTCATGCAGAACCTGTTCGTGACGCCGACCGACGAGGCGTCCTGGGGTGAAGACCGCCTCGGCAGCGACACGGTCAATGCCGGCAGGCGCCACCGCTTCCGGCTGAGCACGGCACAGCAGTGCCGCTTCGACGTGCGTGCGGTTTATTCCGAAGGACGCGAGGAGACGCGCTTCGGCGTCGATCTCTGCCAGCGCCCCGAGGTGAGCCTCGACGGCCGCACCGAAACGACCGCCCAGGACCTGCAGCGCGCCGGCCCGGTCGCCTTGTTCGTGGTGCGCAACCGCACCGGCAATACCCTGCAGACGCTCAAGCTGACTTCGCCCAGCGGCGATGACAGCGATGACATCCTGGGTGCCGCCGTGCTGGCCGACGGGGCGAGCTATACCGGCCGCTTCGTCCGCCAGGACGGCTGCACCTACGACCTGACCGCCACATTCGAGGAACGCGACGAGCAGACCATCCCGCGCCGCAACCTGTGCACGACCCGTGAAGTCGTGTTTCAGGGCAGTGACCGGAACACCGCTCCGAGCGGCACGCCAGGCGCGCCCGGCGCCGCGCAGGAGCAGCTGCAGGTCGAGATCTTCAACCGCGGCGGCATCACCATCCAGACGTTGAATGTCCGTGAGGCGCGGGCCAATTCCTGGGGGCGCGACCGGCTGGGCAGCGAAGTGATCGCCGCGCGCAATTCGTTCACCTTGCGCATGCCGCGCGGACGCGGCTGTCAATATGACGTGCGCATCACCTTCGACAACAACAGGGAAGAGGTGCGCTCGAACGTCAATCTGTGCGAGACGCGCGAACTCGCCTTCACCGGGCCTGCGCTTGCGCCAGGCCGCGGCACGCGCAAGACCGCGCCGAGCCAGGGCGAGGCGACGCCACGCCTGTCGCAGGTCGCGATCCTCAACGAGGGCACCAACCCGATCGAATCCCTGTTCATTTCCTCGTCAAAGGTCAGCACCTGGGGCGAGGACCGCCTTGGCGCCAGCCGGATCGCACCGGGCGACCGGTTTTCGACACAGGTCGAACGTGACGACCAGTGCAATTACGACTTCCGCATCGTCTATCAGGGCGGCCGCGAGGAGCGGCGCATGCGGCAGAACATCTGTGACCGCCGCGAGGTGGCATTCGGCGGGCCCAATGCCTTCCGGATCGACGGCGGCGGCCCCGAGGGCGGCCGGCGCCTGGTGTTCGTCAACCAGGGCCGCACCGATGTGCGCGAGCTCTATCTGACCCCGGTCACCGACACCCATTGGGGTGACGACCGGCTCGGCTCGGAAACCCTGCCGCGGCGCTTCCGGCTGGAATTGCGGGTGCCGAACGAGGGTGGCTGCCGCTGGGACGTGAAGCTCGTCTATGAAGGCGGCCAGACGCTCGAACAGCGCGACCAGGATCTCTGTGCCAAGGCCGAGCTTTCGGTCGGCCGGCCGCCGCGGATCGGCAATCTCGCCTCCACCGGCACCGGCTTCTATGTCTCGACATCAGGCCATGTGCTGACCAACCAGCACGTCGTCGACGGCTGCGGCACCGTGGCGATCTCGCGGCCGGACGGCAAGCGCACGACGCTGCGCATGATCGCGCAGGACGAAGGCGCCGATCTCGCCCTGCTGCAGGAGGAAGGCGCCACCACGCCGGCCCTGTCGCTGCGCGCCGGCAGCCAGACGCCGATCCGCGCCGGCGAACGGGTCGTGCTGGTCGGCTATCCCGCCCGCTCGCAGCTTGGTGGCGTCAATGTCACCGAGGGGCTGATCAGCGGCCTGCGCGGCGCGCTCGGCGACCAGAGCCGGTTCCAGTACAGCGCGCCGACCCAACCCGGCAATTCCGGCGGGCCGGTGCTAGACGAGTTCGGCCATGTCGTCGGCGTGGTGGTGTCGCAGATCGACAAGATCTCCGGCGAGCGGACGGCGCAGAACATCAATTTCGGCATCAAGCTCGACCTGGTCCGCACCTTCCTCGAGGCCAACCGGGTGACCCCGACCGAAGACACCGCCAGCCAGACCCTGCGGGCTGCCGACATCCTTCAGAACGCCAACCAGTCGGTTCTGCCGCTCGACTGCCTGGAGTGACGATTTAGGATCGAGATTGCACGACCACGCGGGGCGGCTCGGATCAAACGGGCCGCCCCGCCGCTTTTTGAGGCGGCGGGGTCGGTCGAAGGCGGCATTGCCCCGCCGGGTGGCATGGTCTCGCAATGCGCCGACAGGGCCGGATCGCCGGCCAGGCGCATGATCTCGACACGCGAGAGATGGTTTGGGTCATCCTGCAGGTGCGGGCGCTAAAGCGGAAAGAGCGGCGCCGGCAGGATCATCAGCGTCTTCACGGCCAGCGCCTGCCGCGCAAGCGCGCCGCGATGAACACGGCCACGATCGCCACGATGATCCCGACGGTCCCGTCGATCAGCCAATGATGGTCGAGATAGACGCTCGCGATCACCATCAGCACCAGATAGATCACGTGGATCGGCCGGGTGAGCCAGGTCGCCGAGCGCCAGGCGGTCAGGAGGCCGAGCGCCGGGAAGACGCAATGCAATGACGGCATGGCGCCGAAAGAATTCGGATTGCGGCTGTAAAACCCCTCGAAATAGTGGATGCCCAGCAACTGGTCGACGCGCAGCAGGGCCGCGGCACTCGGTGCGGCCGTGGGATCGATCACGCAGCCATGGGCACGAATATACCAGGGCGGCGCCGCCGGAATGGCCATCCAGATGGCAAAGCCGATGACATGGGCAATCGCGAAGGCCCAGAGATAGTGGTGCATCCGCTCGCGGTCTTTGACGAACAGAAAGATCGAATAGAGCGCCGCGATATAGATGAACAAGGCATAAGGCAGCGCGAACAGCACGTCGAAGAACGGCGCGTGGTGGACGTTGAAGAAGTCCGGCAGCGTGGTGTCGGGGCCGACGCCGAACAGTTTCAGTTCCAGCGCCCGCATCTCGCAGCCCCAGACCCGGCCGGGGCGCACGAAGACCGGCGTGACGAAGCGCATCAGGTCATAAGCGAGCGCCACCAGCAGCGCCGGAAAGGCGGCGGCGACCAGAAGTTTGGTCTTCTCGACCGCAAATCCCAGGCCGGCAAAGGCCAGCGCCGCCAGCACGTGCTCGGGCCGGAGCGCTCCGATCGAAGCCATGAAGGCCGCGTGCAGCGCCGGGATCAGCGGCACGAACCAGAACCGGCCCCACAGGCCGTAGATATGCCGCCAGGCAGTGACCATCAGGCGCGACCGCCGCCGGCATCGATGACATGGCGCGCCACCCGCAGCGCATCGGCGGCGGCGAGCGCGCTCAAGAGCGCGATCAGCGCGACGCCACCGAGCGCCAGCCAGGGTACCAGGCTGCCCAGAAACAACGACAGCACCAGCAGGATCATGCGATCGCCGCGGCGCATCCACAGCGGCGGCAAGGCAACCTTGAGACCCTCGCAGCGCGCCCGGACGTAAGACACGGTATAGGCGGCGAGCAGCGCCAGCGCCGGCAGCACGGCCAGCCAGCCGCTGTTCGAATAGAGAATGGTCAGGCCAAGAAGCGGGGCCGCGTCGGAGACCCGGTCGACGGTCGAATCGAGCAGGGCGCCGAACCGCGTGGCGGTACCCGTCAACCGCGCCAGCGGCCCGTCGAGCAGGTCGAAGGCGCCGCTGACCAGCAGCAGCACGCCGGCCCAGCCGAGCAGGCCATTGGCGGCCGCGATGCCGGAGGCAACCGCGGGCAGCAGCGACATCAGCGTCAGCGTATTCGGCGTCACGCCGGTGCGCGCCAGCCGGCTGGCGATCCGGCTGAGGCCCGCGGTGAACGACGCGCTGCGGCCGATATCCTGGACGGAAACGCCCTGCTCGAGACTGCCGAGCAGGCGCGCGGCCCAATTGCGCATCATGAACTTGCCTCCCCGTTCCGTCGACCAGGTGCTATCTAGCGTCTCCCTGCCCGAAAAATCAGCCCAGGTGAAGATGCGCGACGACCGGAATAGCAGACGAGCGGCAAGACCATGACGCTCGCCAACACGTTCATGCGGTTCCGCCGGATGTCGCCGCTCAGGCTGGTGCGCGACATCGCGCGGGCGCGCCGGCTGATGCTGAGCGAGCCCGGCCGGCGCCCGCCGGCGCCGCGGCCGGAGCGCCTGGTGGTGTCGCTGACCACCGTTCCGGAGCGCATGGACCGGCTCCAGCCGGTGTTGCGCAGCCTGATCGACCAGACCGTACCGGCCGATCGCATCATCGTCTGGCGCCCGGCCGTGTCGCGCCGCTCGGGTCTCGCCTATCCCGACCCCGGCCCGCTGCCCGACGGCGTCGAGGTGCTCGCCTCGACCGACGAGGGCCCGGCGACCAAACTCCTGCCGGCGCTCGTCGCCGAGCCCGGGGCGGCGGTGGTGGTGGTCGACGACGACGTCATCTATCCCGTCGATTTTCTCGAGCAATTGCTCGCCGGCCACCGGGCGCATCCGAAGGCCGCCATCGGCTGGCGCGGCTGGCGCATCGTCGACGGCGTCCATGCCAAGCGCTTTCCCCATATTTTCGCGACCGGCGTCGCGGCGCCGACCCCGGTCGACATCCTGCTCGGCACCTGGGGTTACCTGGTGCCTCCAGGCGCCTTCGACGCGAGTGTCCATGCCTTTGACGGCCATCCGCCCGCGGTCCGTTTCGTCGATGATGTCTGGTTTTCCGGCCACCTCGCCAAACGCGGCATTGCGCGCCTGGTGATCCCGGCCAAGGGCCTGCCGATCGAGACCCGGGCCTCGAGCCTGGCGGCGCTCACCGACGGCCCGAACAAGTCCGGCGGCAATGACCGCACGGCCATCGAGATCTTCGCCAAATGGTGGTGAAACTCCTCGGCATGGCCGTGGTGGCCGCTTCGCCCGGGCCGTGCTAAGAGCCCAGCCGATGTCGACAACCACCACCAAACCCCTTCGCGTCGCCCTGACGGTCGACATGGAACCCGATTGCCCGCCCTTCCTGTGGACCTGGCGGGGCGTGACCGAGGGCGCGCCGCGGCTGCTCGACCTGTTCGAGCGGCAGGCGATCCCGGTGACCTGGTTCACCACGGGCGATACGGCAAGGCTTCATCCGCAATCGGTCGAGGCGATCGTCAAGGCCGGCCATGAGCTCGGCTGCCACGGCATCAGCCACCAGCGCTTCGACTGGATGTCGCGCGAGAGCGCCGCCCACGAGATCGTCGAATCGACCCGGCGCCTGCGCGAGTTTGCTCCGGTCACCTCGTTCCGCGCGCCCTATCTGCGCTTTCCCGGCCATTATCTCGATCTGCTGGAGGCCGAAGGCTTCGCCCTCGATTCCTCGCAGGCCAAGTACAAACGCGACGTGCCCGGCGTCGAAAATGCCCGCAACCTGGTGCGCGTGCCGGCCTCGATCACCTCCAGCGCGCTGCGCATCCCGAAAATCATCCGCGAATTCTTCCTCGGCCGGCTGGCCGATCCGGTGGTGCTTTTCGTCCACCCCTGGGAGTTCGTCGATTTCACCCGGACGACGCTGCGCTACGACTGCCGCTTCCGCACCGGCCAGCCGGCGCTCGATGCGCTCGGTTCGGTGATCGGCTTCTTCAAGGCGCGCGGCGCCGAATTCACCACCATGCGCGACCTCGGCGTCGCCGGGGCGACCGCAGATCAGGCCGCAGCCGGCAATACGGCCGCCAAGGCGGGCGCGATGACGGACGCCAGGCGGTGACCAGTTCGGACACGCCGCAGCGGCGCAATCCCCTCGCCTCGCCGCGCTTCTGGTGGATCGTCGGCTGGCTGGTGCTGGCGGGCTTCCTTGTCGTCGCCGCCATGACGCTGCCCTGGACCGACGTGATCGCCGCACTTAAGGGCGCGCGCTGGGAATGGGCCCTGATCAGCTTCGTGATCGTCGTCGCCGGCTGGCCGCTGTGGATCGTCGAATGGTGGTTGCTGGCACCCGCCGCCCACCGGCCGAGCCTGCCGCGCATGGCGCAGGTCACCGCCTTGACCGGCACGGCCAATAATTCGGTGCCGATCGCCGGCGTGGTCGCCGCCGTCGGCTTCCTGATGGTGCGTGGCGGCCTGCCGGCCAGCGCCGCCATGTCGCTTTATGCGGTCGATCAGTTGCTGACCGGCATCGTCAAGGTCGGCACCCTGGCGCTGGCCGCGACGCTGCTGCCGCTGCCGGACTGGATGCGGACGGCCATGCTGACGCTTGCCGGCGTCATCGCCGCCTTCGTGCTGGTCATGCTGGTTGCCGCCCGCAGCGGCAATCTGGTGCGGACCGTCAGCCGGACATTCGGCCCGAAAGCGGCAAAGATCGCCAAGCTCGCCGCGGATTTCCTCGATCACCTGGAGCCGCTCAGGCAGCCGCTGCTCGGCCTTGCCGTGATGCTGCTGGCGATCGCCAAAAAAGCTGTGGAAATCGCGGCGGTGGTTGCGGTTCAGGTCGCGGTCGGCATCGAACCGTCATTCTCGGCCGCAGTCCTGGTGGTCGCCGCACTCGGGCTTGCGACGCTGGCGCCGGTTTCACCCGGCAATCTCGGGGTCTACGAGGCCGCGGTCATCTTCTGCTATCAATATCTCGGCGTTCCCCTGCCGCTGGCGGTGGCGGCGGCGGTGCTGCAGCACGCCGTTTTCTTCGCCTCGTCCTTTGTCGGCATCGGCTATCTCGCGCTGACGCTGCCGCGCGGCGATTCAGCGGCCAGAACCTCGTGAACCGGGTCCGGCCGCCCGGTCAGACGGCCGCATCCCGGATCGCCGCGCGATATTCGGCGAGATAACGCGGCCCGACGCTGGTCCAGTCGACACCCTCTGGGCTTGCCTCGGCGCCTTGCGCCAGGCGTCCGCGCAGGGCCGGATCGACGATCAGGCTCCTGATCTGGCGGCTCAGTTCGGCATCGTCGCCGGCCAGCAGCGAATCCCCGTCATGTCTTAGAAAATCGCGCGCGCCGGAGGCCTTCAGCGTAACCACCGGCAGGCCGGCGGCGCGCGCCTCCAGCGCCGCGATGCCGAAGGCTTCCAGCCGCGACGCCAGCGCGAACACGTCGGAACGGTGCAGGATGTCGCGGATTTCGGGTCGCCCGCGGCTCCCCAGAAAGCGGATCTGGCCCGACAATCCGCGGCGCTCGACGATACGTTCCAGGGCCGGCCGCTCGCCGCCGTCGCCGATCACGGTCAGTTCGGCGGCGCCCGCGGCCAAGCCGGTCATGGCATCGGCGAAGGCAGCGATCAGCGCACGGGCGCGCTTGCGCTTTTCCAGGCGCATGACGGTGACGAAGGCGACCGGCCGGGTCGCCGCACGATCCGGCCTGATGGCACCGGCCGGCCGGCGCCACCAGGCCAGATCGATACCGTTCGGAATGACCGCGATGTCATGGTCTCCGACCAGCGGGCGCATGGCCTCGGCAGTGACCGAGGAGACGCCGACATAGCGGACCGGCCAGCCTGAATAGCCGAGCGTCCGGTCGAGCAGCTTCAAGGGCAGGTCGTAATAGCGCAGCACCGAATGGAAGGTCGCGACCGCCGGAATGCGGTGTGCCGCCGCGAAACGCAGGGCGTCGTGGGCAATCGGCGTGATGATGCCGAAATGGGCGTGGATCACGTCATAGCCGCCGGCCCGGATCGACCCGTGCAGGGCCTTGAACACGCCCGGCGTCACCGCGATGCCGGCGCCGATCAGGCGTGGCCCCGGCAAGCGGATGACCTTGATGCCGTCGACCGCGTCGGGTCCGGGAACGCCGGTGATCACCTCGACCAGGTGGCCTTCGGCCATCAGTTCCAGCGCCAGGTCGCGCGTCTGCAGTTCGATGCCGCCGAGGCGCGGCAGGAACCAGTCGCCGACGAGCGCGATCTTCATGGCTCGCCGGTGGTCCGGCGGGATCGTCGATGTCACCTGCCCGCTCATGCGTATCCGTGTCCGGTGAACCAGGTCCAGGCGTCGCGCATGGCGATCTCGGCCGGGCGCGGCCGATAACCGAGATCGCGGGCGGCCAGCGCGCTCGACAAATGATGCGGCAAGGCGACGATCGCCGCACTGGCCGAATTCAGCGCCGGCTCGCGGCCGCTGACCGCCCCGATGAGATCGCCGGCCCGGCCGGCGGCCGCCACGAGCCAGGCCGGTGCTGTCGCGATCCGCGGCGTCCGCCCGGCGGCCCGGCGGATCAGCCGAAAGGCCTCGGCATAACTCAAGGCTTCGCCGCTAAGGACATAGCGGCTGCCGGACACGGCGCGTTCGGCCGCGGCGAGCACACCGTCGGCGACATCGGCGGCGTGACAGAAATCATTGCCGCCAGGCGGCGCCAGCGCGAATGGCGCGCGGGCAACCTCCAGGATCAGGCGTCCCGAGGAGGGTTTCCAGTCCCAGGGGCCGAGGAGAAAACCCGGATGGACGATCACCGCGTCGAGCCCCAGCGCAACCTCCGCCAGTACTGCGTCCTCCGCCTCGCGCTTGGAGATCGAATAGGCGGTGGCCGGCTCGCGGCCGCTGGAGCGGGTCTCATCGCCAGGCGCGGCCCGGCTGCCCCAGGCCAGCGTGTCGACGGTTGAAACGAAAACCAGACGGACGCCCGCGGCCCGGCAAGCGGCGGCAAGACGCGCCGTCGGCACGACATTGTCCACACGAAAAGCCTCCAGATCCCGCCGGCCGATGGCGACGCGCGCGCCGGCGTGGATGACACAGCGCGCGCCGGCCACCAGCGGTTCCAGCGCATCGCCGGCCAGGTCGGCGCGAATTATGCGCACCGCCAGCCCGTCGAGCGGCCTTGTCGCACTCTTGTCACGCAGCAGGGCTGTGGCCTGGAGGCCACGGCCGAGCGCCCGACGCACCAAAGTGTTGCCCAGAAGGCCGGTAGCTCCAGTGACGATCAGCACGCTAACTCTTTTAATGACAGGACAATGAAGTATAAGGAGGCCGCGCGGTCGGTGGTTTTCGGCCAGAGCGCCTGGAGATTTTTCGTGTCACGACCCGTCATTCGAGTTGCCATCGTTGGCGTCGGCAATTGCGCTTCATCCTTCGTTCAAGGGCTCAACTTTTACAAGGACGCCAAGCTCGGTGAGTCGATCCCGGGATTGATGAACGTCGAAGTGGGCCCCTACCACATCCGCGACATCGAGGTCGTGGCGGCCTTCGACATCGACGCGCGCAAGGTCGGGCAGGACCTCAGCGACGCCATCGCGGCAGAACCGAACAACACCTTCAAATTCGCCCGCGTGCCGGAGACCGGCGTCATCGTGCAGCGCGGACCGACGCTCGACGGCGTCGGCATGCATCTGCTCGAAATCGTGCACGAGTCGTCGCAGCCGCCGGTGGACGTGGCCGCCGCGCTGAAGGCGGCCGGCGCCGAGGTGATCATTTCCTACCTGCCGGTCGGATCGCAGAAGGCCAGCGAATATTATGCCGAGCAGGCGCTTGCCGCCGGCTGCGGCCTGATCAATTGCGTGCCGGTGTTCATCGCCTCCGACCCGGTCTGGAGCAAGCGTTTCACCGACAAGGGCCTGCCGATCGTCGGCGACGACATCAAGAGCCAGGTCGGCGCGACCATCCTGCATCGCGTGCTGGCCAGGCTCTACGAGGATCGCGGCGTCAAGATCGAGCGCACCTACCAGCTGAATTTCGGCGGCAATACCGATTTCCTCAACATGCTGGAACGCGACCGGTTGAAGTCGAAGAAGATTTCCAAGACGCAGGCGGTCAACAGCCAGATCGACGTGCCGCTGGCGGCCGACCGCATCCATATCGGGCCGAGCGATTTCGTGCCGTTCCTGGATGACCGGAAGATCGCCTATATCCGGCTCGAAGGCACCGGCTTCGGCGGCGTGCCGCTGAACGCCGAGGTCAAGCTCGAGGTCTGGGATTCGCCGAATTCCGCCGGGGTCGTCATCGATGCGGTACGTTGCGCCAAGATCGCGCTCGACCGCAAGATGGGCGGACCGATCATCGGGCCGTCGAGCTATTTCATGAAATCGCCGCCCAAGCAGTTCACCGACCCGGAAGCCCGGGACCTGACGGTCTCGTTCATCGCGGGGACCTGACCGCCAGGCGCGCTTCCGGTTCGCTGGCAAGCGGCCGGAGTGAGCCGGGCTCGCGCGTGAGGGGCCATGCGCCGCCATATCGGACGGTAACGGCATGCTGGTGGCACGCAGGATTGCCAAAGCCCATGATGGCCGGCCCGTCGTCCTCGGGGTCGACCTGGCGCTTCGGCGCGGCGAGGTGGTCGGACTGCTCGGCCCGAACGGCGCCGGCAAGACCACGACGTTTGGCATGATCGCCGGCCTGGTGGTGCCCGATTCCGGCATCGTGACGCTTGATGGCGTCGACATGACGCGGTTTCCGCTGTTCACCCGCGCAAGGCTGGGGCTGGGTTATCTGCCCCAGGAGCCGTCGATCTTTCGCGGCAGCAGCGTCGACGACAATATCCTGATCGTGCTTGAATCGCTCATCGCCGACCGGCCGGCTCGGATCGCGCGGCTCGACGCGCTTCTGGACGAATTCGGTCTCACCGATATCAGGCGGTCGCGCGCCGGGTCGCTGTCGGGAGGCGAACGGCGGCGGCTGGAGATCGCCCGGACGCTGGCCAGCGATCCGGCCTTCATCCTGCTCGACGAGCCGTTTGCCGGCGTCGATCCGATCGCGGTCACCGAGATGCGCCTGGTGGTCCGCCGGCTGACCGCCCGTGGCATCGGCGTGCTGGTCACCGATCACAATGTGCGCGAGACGCTGAGCCTGGTCGATCGCGCCTATATTATCGACGGCGGGCGGATTCTGGCTGCCGGCCCGGTCGACAGGATCGTCCGGGATCCGCGTGTCCAGGACGCCTATCTCGGCGAAGGTTTTGCGCTCTGACACGGCAGCGCAACGAAAGCGCCTTGGTCGCAACACAGTCCCTTAATCAAACTTGTGTGTAATCCCTCTGTCTTTCCCCGGGGTTCCACATGCAATTGCTTGACGGAATTACCCTTGCCGTAACACTCGCCTGTGGCCTGCTGGCCGTGCGCGTGCTGTCGGGCATCGGCTGACGGCTGCCCGGACGTCCCCACTGACCGGTTCAGCATGGGCCCGCCATGCGAGCGGCGGCTGAACCGCACCAAGCCGGTCAAGCGACCGGGCTCGTGCAAGGTCGCTCGAGATTTGCCATTTCGCGCGCGAGGGCGGCCCGGCGACCTGATTGCCGCAACGGTGCGCGCTTCTCGCTGCGACGTTCCGCGACCTCGATCGTGTCCTGGGCAATGGATATCGTGAGGCTCCGGTTTGGCAGGCCACTTTGGTCCATGCGGGCAATCCTGAAACCGCAGGCGCGCTTTGCAAGACGCTTTCGACGGCGTTCAGCCACGACCACGATGATGTTCTGGCTGGATATGTCGATGGTTTGTCGGCGAGCTCAACCAAATGACCTCCATTCTTGGGCGAACATCGAGCTGAATGGGGAATGGGAACAACAATGGACGGAAACCTGAAATCGTCTGATCCTCTATCGATAACCATTGCGCCGTACTCGGGGCGGCCCATCAGAGTTTCCTCCGGCGATTTCATCCGCATCACGGACCGACAAGGTCAGCAGGTCTCCGATCTCTGGGCCTTTGTGGTCGGGGATACCTTGGATTGGCTGAGCACGTCCCAGACGCGGGATATCAATGAAAGCCTGTTTCCCGCTGTCGGACAGAGCTTCTACAGCGACAAGGGCCGCCCTCTGCTCACCCTCGTCGAAGACGGATCCCCTGGCCCCCATGACATGCTGTTCCCGGCGTGCAACAGCGCCTTGTTCGAACGTGTCGGGCGACCCGGCCATCCAAACTGCAGGGACAATCTGCTGCTTGCGATGCAGGAAGAAGGCATATCGCTTCCCTTCGTTCCCGATCCTGTCGACTTCTTCCAGAACTCCCTGCCATCGGCGGATGGCAGGCTGAACGTTTTTGCGTCGATCAACCCGCCCGGCGGTTTTGTCGTGTTGCGCACGGAATGTGATCTTCTGCTGGTCGTTACCGCCTGTTCCGTCGACTTCCACCCCACCAACGGGGATCGTTGTACCGAGATCGACGTCACGGTTTCTCCGAGCCACGGTCACCGATAGGCGCGGACCTCAAGACGAGGCGATTTTCCGGTGAAAAATGGGGACTGAGGTACGTGTCACCGTAATGGCAGGACGGAAAAGCGCAGCTGACGTAACCTTCTCCCACGGGGAGAAGGTGGCGCCGTCAGGCGCCGGATGAGGGGACGTCCATCTGCGGATCGGGCGGCATGCTGCGCGAGCATCGGTGCGAATTCTGGACGCGACGACCCCTCACCGCCCGCCGACGCTGCGCAACCCGAAACGTCCCACACAGGCACCCTCCCATTGGGAGAGGGTTGATTCACCTGCGTTTTTTCGAGCGGTGTGTGTGTCAACGGCGGGGGCGACGTCGCTCTCAGAGCGCGTCGCTGGCCTCACCACTCATACCTGAGCCCGGCATTGGCCCTGACCGCCTGATGGCGTGTGCCGAGCTCGCCTTCGAGCGTGGACGAGAGCCTGAAGCCGCCGGCGAGCCTGAGCTCGGCGCCGACCGAGGCAAGCGCGGTGTGCATCGACGGCCGGGCGCCGAACACGGTGAAGCCGGAATTGCTCAGGGTCTGGAACTGCGCGTCGATCGAGCGCTCGGTATTGGCCTGAAAAGCCCAGGCAAGACGGCCATAGGTGATCAGGTCGACGGTGTCGGAGACCCGCACCTGGCCGTCGAGGCGCAGACCGAGTTCGGTGCGCACCGTCGCCATGCTCTTCGACGCGAAGCTCAGACCGAAGGCGCCGCCGGCCGGGCTCGACGTCTCGCTGTAGCCGGGCGCGGAATAGCCAATGGCCTCGAGCGCGGCATAGGGCGTCCAGCCAAACGCGCGCTGGCCGAACCGCCAGCCGGTCTCCAGCCGGCCGCCATAGGTCTGTGCCGTGACCCGCGACGAATAGATCTCGGGACCCGCGATATTGACGTTGCGTTTGATGTCGAAGCCGTTCCAGCCATAAGCGACCGCCGCCGAGACGTAAGCATTGCCGAAGCGGGTCGAGCCGTAGAGGCCGATCTGGAACAGGTCGCCGGTGCCGCCACCGCGGCCGCCGAGGCCGTAGCTGGTGCCGCCGCCGGCCAGCGCGAATCCAACAAGCGTATCGGCCGAAAGGCGCTTGTCGGCGCCGGCGGCCACGCCGTAGAGGCCGCCCGAGGTGGCCGCGGAGCCGGTGGCTGCATCGCCCTGGGTACGGCCCGACTGACCGAAGGCCTTGGTCCAGAGGCTCCAGCCCTGTTCCACCCTTGCCGCCGGTGTCACTCGGCCCGCATTCAGATCGGCCATCTGGATCAGCGACGGTCCGGCGCCCGAGGCGCTGGCGCCGCGGCTGCCGACCATCGGGTCGAGCATCAGGTTGAGGAACAGGCTCGACGCATTCAAGGCGGCGGTCTGCGTGCCGGTCGCCGCCTCGCCGGAGAGCGTCGCCAGGCTCGCCGCCATCTGGGTCGGGGATTGCAGGTAGACAGCCATGAAGGCCGTCGGATTGGCCCCATGCGCGGCCGCCCGGTCGATGCCGCCGGCGACATTGGCCAGATTGGTCGGCGTGCCCGCCGGCAGGAGCGGCGCGAGCGCGTTGGCTTGCAGCGTCAGCACGGCGTCGGTCGCGCCATAGCTCAGCACGGTGGTGATCGCCGGGCCGAACGTGCCGGTGACGGCGACCGGGTTGAAGCTCCCCGAGAGCCCGCCGGCAGCCGACAGAAGCGTGTATTGCGTGCCGAAGGAAAAGCCCGAGCCGACCGCCACCAGTTGCAGTCCGCCGGCAAGGCTCGCGCTGCCCGTGACATTGACCCGGTCGGCGGCCGCGGCCGACACTTCGATGACGGTGGTGCTGCCGGCGGCGAGCGTCGCATTGCCGCTGACGGTGATCGTGCCGATCGAATTGCCCGGCGACAGCGTGCCGTTCAGGATGAGATTGCCGACCGCACCGTGGCCGCCGAGCAGCGCGCCGGACTGCACGGTGACGCCAGAGGTGATCGAGCCGTCGACGATGAGCCCGCCGGCACCGACCAGGGTCGGGCCGCCATAGGTGCTCGTTCCCGACAGCGTCAGCGTGCCGGCGCCGGTCTTGGTGAGGCCGCCGGTGCCCGTGATGGCGCCGGAAAAAGGCGTGCTGCTGTTGTCGCCGCCCGCCGTCAGCGTCGCCGCGCCGAGCGTGACACTGCCGGCACCGGTGAGCGAGCCGATGGTCTGGTTGAAGCCGGCGAGACCCAGGGTGGCGCCCGACGCGACGGTGACGGCGCTAGAGGCTAAGAACGCATTGGCGGAGCCGGCCCGCAAGGTGCCGGCATCGACCAGGGTCGCGCCGAAATAGCCGTTGGCACCAGACAGCGTCAGCGTGCCGGCGCCGGTCTTGGTGAGGCCGCCGGTGCCCGTGATGGCGCCGGAGAAGGCCGTGCTGCTGTTGTCGCCGCCCGCCGTCAGCGTCGCCGCGCCGAGCGTCACGCTGCCGACGCCGGCGAGCGAGCCGATAGTCTGGTTGAAGCCGTTGAGATCGAGGATTGCTCCCGACGCGACGGTGACGGCGCTGGAGGCTGAGAATGCATTGGCGGCGCCAGCCCGCAAGGTGCCGGCATCGACCAGGGTCGCGCCGAAATAGCCGTTGGCGCCCGACAGCGTCAGCGCGCCGGTGCCGGTCTTGGTGAGGCCGCCGGTGCCCGTGATGGCACCGGAAAAGGGCGTGCTGCTGTTGTCGCCGCCCGCCGTCAGCGTCGCCGTGCCGAGCGTCACGGTGCCGGCGCCGGCGAGCGAGCCGATGGTCTGGTTGAAGCCGTTGAGATCGAGGATGGCTCCCGACGCGACCGTGAAGGCGCTGGCGGCCGAGAACGCATTGGCGGCGCCGGCCCGCAAGGTGCCGGCATCGACCAGGGTCGCGCCGAAATAACCGTTGGCGCCCGACAGCGTCAGCGTGCCGGCGCCGGTCTTGGTGAGGCCGCCGGTGCCGGTGATGGTACCGGAAAAAGGCGTGCTGCTGTTGTCGCCGCCCACCGTCAGCGTCGCCGCGCCGAGCGTTACGCTGCCGGCGCCGGCGAGCGAGCCGATGGTCTGGTTGAAGCCGTTGAGATCGAGGATTGCTCCCGACGCGACCGTGAAGGCGCTGGAGGCCGAGAACACATTGGCGGCGCCGGCCTGCCAGGTGCCGACATAGACCAGGGTCGCGCCGAGATAGCTGCTGGCGCCCGACAGCGTCAGCGTGCCCGCCCCCACCTTGATGAGTCCGCCGGGACCGGTGATCGTGCCCGCCATCGTCGCGCTGTTGCCGGCGGTGTCGATGGCGCCGCCTTGGGCGGTCAGCACCATCGGCGTGGTGATGGTGCCGAGGCCGGCGGCGGCGAGGACAAGCGTACCGCCGGTGAATGTGGCGGTGCCGTCGAAACAACCGAAGGCGCCGGCGCTCTTGGCATGGAAGGCAGCGCCCATGCCGAGCATGCCGCTGCCATTGCCGCACATGCCGAGGCCGCCGGGGTCGGCGCCGGTGGCGTAGCTGCCGATGGCCGTGAGCATGCCGGTGCCGGCGGCGATGGTGAAGGCGGTCACGTTATCGGCGTCGCCGTTGCTCACATAGAGGGTCGCGCCGTCAGGACTGATCGTGATGCCGTTGGCCCGCGGCCCGCTGGCGACCGAGCCGAGCAGCGCGAAGATGTGCGCATTGTAAATGCTGACGGTGCCGGCAGCCCGATTGGCGACGTAGAAGTAATTGCCGTCCGGGCTGACGACCACCCCGTCCGGGCCGTTGCCCGCCGGGACCGTCGCGAGCACCGTATTGCTGAACGTGTCGATGACCGACACGGTGTTGCTGGTGAAATTCGTCACGTAGAGGCGCGGGCCGGCTGGATTCAACGCGGCGAATAACGGCTGGGTGCCGACGGCGATGGTTTTGGTCACCGTGTTCATCGTGAGGTCGATGGCGCTGATCGTATTGCCGACTTGGTTCACGGCATAGGCGTGTCCGCCATCGGCACTGATGACGACGCCGCGCGGGCTGTTGCCGACGCCGATGGTGGCCGTGTTGGTCAATTGGCCGGTGGCCGGGTCGATGCTGTACACCCCCAGGCTGTTGCTGTTCCAGCTGACGACGACCAGGCGCGAGCCGTCGGCGCTGATGCTGAGGCCGGACGGGGCGGCACCGGTGGCGATGGTCTGGACCACCGTCTGGGTCGCCGTGTCGATGACGCTGATGCTGTTCTGGTTGGTCACATAGGCGAAGGCCTGGTCGGGGCGAACCCAGGCATTCCCCGAGGAGGATCCCGTGCCGACCGTCGCCGTCGCGGTCAGGCTGCCGTCGGCATTGGTGGTGAAGGCCGACGTCGTGCCGTCGATGATGTTCGGCGCGTAGAGCAGCAAGCCGGCCTCTGCCCTGGCCCTGTCGCTCGTGCCGGCGGCCAAGGCCGCGGTGACGAACAGCGCCGCCGCGGCCTGGCGCAACGCGCGCGGCGCCTGACCGTGCAGATCAAGATGGTTACGCATGAATCCCCCGCGCCCCGCCCTAGCCCTTACCGATAGAGGGCGGTCTGCCGCTGCGGAAGGGACGGCCGGGCGGGAATGCAGCCGCACCGCGGAGAATCCACGACTGGTGCTTGTATTTTTCGGCCGGTGCGACTTCTGGGCCACAACCGGGCCGGTCTTAGCGCGCCGGTCTTGGCGCGCCGGTCTTGGCGCGCCGGTGCGAGGGCGCTTATCGCGCGTCGCCGAGGCGAGCCGGCCGAGGTTTCCGGGCCCATGCCGCCGGGTGGCGCCGGGCGCATTCGTTTTCGGTGGCGGCCACGTCGTGCTGTCTTTGCTTCAGGCGCAGGTCGTCGCGACGGGATGGGTCAGCAACGAGGCTTTCCTGGCGGGCTACGGGCTGGCCCAGGCGGTACCGGGGCCGCTCTTCACCTTCGCCGCTTATCTCGGGACGGTGATGGGACCGCAGCCGAACGGCGCGGCCGGCGCGGCCATCGCGCTCGTCACCCTGCTGCCGGGCATGCTGCTGGTCTATGGCATGCTGCCGTTCTGGGACGCGCTGCGCACCCGCCCCACCGCCCAGGCCGCCATGCGCGGCGCCAACGCCGCCGTCGTCGGCATTCTCGGCGCAGCCCTCCACGATCCGGTCTGGACCAGTGCCGTCCTGTCGCCCCGCGATTTCGCCCTGGCGCTCACCGGCTTCCTGTTCCTGACCGTCTGGAAGATGCCGCCCTGGATCGTGGTCGTGCTGCTGGCCGGTGCCGGCACCCTGTCGCGGCTCGTCTGAAGATCGTCGGGCGGCGGATGCGGGCTGCTCCATTGTCCGGGACCGACCGGCGCGGATGAAGCCCGTTCGCGGAAGGCCTTGGCCAGGCCGGCACGCGCTCTATCCTGGACAAGGTCGATCCAGCGATCGGGTGCTCGACATGGCGCCCGGGCTATCTCGGAGGTGAACGAAGTGTTTCCCGCAAGTTCCATGCCCGACCGAGACTGGTGGGCCGCGCTCTGGCCGGATCCTGAGGCGACGCTGCGACGCCTGGGGGTGCGGCCCGACATGAGCGTGCTCGATCTCTGCTGCGGCGACGGCTATTTCACCGCGCCGCTCGCCAAGATCGTCGGCGGGCGGATCGACGCCCTGGATTTGGATCCCGCGATGATCGAGCGGGCCAAGGCTGAAGCGGCCCGCCAGGGTGTCTCGATCCGGCGCTGGATCTGCGCTGACGCGCGGGATGTCGCTGGGCTCGTCGCCGAGCCGGTGGATTATGTCCTGATGGCCAATACTTTTCATGGCGTACCGGATCAACCCGGCCTCGCGCAGGCAGTCAAGGCCGTGCTCAAACCGAGCGGCCTCTTCGTCGTGGTCAATTGGCATCCGCAGGCCCGGGAGCAAACAACGGTATTGGGCCAGCCGCGCGGCCCGAAAACCGCAATGCGGATGTCACCCGAAACCCTCGGGGCCGTCATCGAACCCGTCGGGTTTCGGGCGGTCCGGCTGGTCGATCTGCCACCCTATCATTATGGCGCCGTCTTCGAGCGCCCGGCATGAGACGCTGACTATCGCTCGGACCGTGTGGCCTTCACGAAGCTGGCCAGGATCATGGTCCAGCCGCCGTCGGATTCGAATATCGTGCGCGCCGCCTCGGCGGCATCGCCCATATTCTCCAGGCGGCGATGCTCCAGGTCGACCCGCGTGCCGCCCTTGCCGTCGGGCGTGAACCTGACTTCGACCTCGGTCAGCAGGTCTGGATCAAAGCGCCAATCCGGCCGAATGCGCCAGGCCAGCAGGAGGCGCGATGGCGGCTCCCAGGCGAGAACGTCGCCCCAAGGGCATTCCGCGCCGTCCTCTCCGATCTCGTACCAACGCCCGCCGACCCTCGGTTCGATGACGGCTGACGCCATCGGCGTCGCCCCGATCTTGTGGGATCGTGGCCACCACCGGCCGAACGAGGCCGTGAAGATTTCGAAGGCCTTGTCAGGCGACGCTTCAACGGTCACCGAGCGTCGAACCGCGGCTGGTATGATCGCAATGCTCATGGTTTCTCCTCCGTGTTCCCGTCGACCGCCATCTTGAAATTGTTCAGCGCCGTGTCCCACATCCGATCAAGCCAGGCGCGCATCTGGCCGAGGCCGTGAGGATCGAGGTGATAGATATTCCGGGTGCCGTTCGGCTCCGACGTCACCAGGCGCGCATCACGCAGGACCTTGAGGTGCTGCGAGACCGCCGATTGCGTCACCGGAAGGCAGCGGGTGATCTCGGCGACCGATCGCGGCCGCGCGACGACCAGTTCGAAGATCGCCCTGCGCGTGGTGTCCGACAGCGCGACCATGGCGGCAATATCATTAGTCATTACTAATGATAAGCACATACTAATGATCTAGTCAATCGCTTGAAGGGCGCGTTGCCGCAGGTGCGAGCCGGCCCGCTATCGACCGGGAATCGGGACCCTTTGCGTGCGGCTTCCGCTTGGCGACCGCGAACTCGACGCGGCGATGCCGGCTTGCGGTGTCATGTTCGCAAGCCGACCAGACGTCAGACGCGCTGCGTCACACGCGACCACGGATGTCCGGTCAGACGACCCGGTAGATATTCCAGCGGGAAGACCCGGAGACGACATGGGGCTCGAGGTCCTTGCCCCATTGCTTATGGGCGTCGTTCTTGCCGATCGCTTCAAAGAAGGTTTCGAGCTGAGCGAGATTTTCCACGGTGTGATTGACCTCGACCGTTGCTTCACGCGCACCGATCGAACCGGTCAGGATCTTGATGTCCATCTTGTCGATGCCGGCCGTTGAACCGATGTCGCGCTCCCAGCGGTGAAGCATGTCGATGACCGTCTGCTTCTGTCCGAATTTGGCGTCGATCTGCCACCTTGCGATCAGCATGGGTCGCCTCCCTCAACGATTGTGAGACCTCAAAATTCTCAAGCCGGCCCGCGAATGGACGGACCGGACCGAGGTATACGCGGTCGGGGGCCTTGCGGTTCATCCGCTGTTGACGCGCCCGGGACATGCCGCCCGCCGGAGCCGGCAACTACCTATGCTGCCAGACCTTCACAGCCGATATCAGCAGGATGGCCGCGAGCGCCGGTAGCAATACGCCGCTGGGCACCACCCCAAGCAACCGGCCGCCGATGAAGGTCCCGACGATCGAGCCAACCGCCATGATGAGCAGGAACACCCGGTTCCTGCCTAGCACGGCGAAGCTCTGATCCCGGCTGTATCGCGCAAACCCGACCAGCATCGTCGGGAGGCTCACTGCCAGCGACAGGCTGCCGGCGAGCTTGATGTCGATGCCGAACAACAGCACCAGCGTTGGAATCAGAAGTTCCCCTCCTGCCACCCCGAGCAGAGAGGCCACCACGCCGATGACGAAGCCCGCAAAGACGCCCGCGACAGCCTGTGTCACGCCGCTGAAAGGTGGGGTGACCGCCGCCGCCTCATGGCCAAACCACAACACGAAGGCGATCATGACCAACAACGCTGCGATCACCCGGTAGAGCGTTTCCGAACCGAGCCGGGTGGCCCAGCCGGCCCCGAGCCACGCGCCGGCCAGCGTACCGGCCAATAGGTTGATGATGACAGGCCAATGTGCGGCGATGTCAGAGAACGGGACGGTTCCGGCTCTGAACGGGAGGGCGGAAGCCACGACGACGAGGCTCATTGCTTTGTTTAGAATGACCGCTTCCAGGGCAGCGAACCGGAACATCCCGATCAGCAGCGGCAGGCGAAACTCGGCTCCCCCGAGCCCGATCAGGCCACCAAGCGCGCCAATGACGGCTCCCCCACCAAAGGCTGCCGGGCGGCTGCGAGTCGTGTCGGCAGGGGCTGAGGCATCCATGGTCGTTATATTCATGTGGATAGAGCGCTAGTCAATATTGATCGCGCAATGCGGCAATCCGTGCCCGGATAAGGCGACCAACTCTTCCATTGATGGGTTTCCATTTGCGCCTCATGGACCGGCCAGCCCTATCAAGAGCTGGAGGCCGTCGCGGAGTGGTTGGCCTCCTCGTGGCGGACGGTTGCGAAATCCCTCACCGGGCGGCCTGGCCTGTCAGGACCCCTGCGTTGTCGTTCGGAAGCCGCCACCCCTTGATCAGGCCGTAGATCGCCGGGATCACGATCAGCGTCAGCACGGTCGACGACACCATGCCGCCGATCATCGGCACGGCGATGCGCTGCATGACTTCCGAGCCGGCGCCGGTGCTCCACATGATCGGAAGCAGCCCGGCAATGATGGCGACGACGGTCATCATCTTGGGCCGCAACCGCTCGACCGCGCCGAGCATGATGGCCTCGTGCAGGTCCGCGCGCGTGAAGCTACGTCCCGCCGCCAGCCGTCTCGCCCTCACCTCCTCCAGCGCATGGTTGAGATAGATCAGCATGACGACGCCGGTCTCGGCCGCGACCCCTGCGAGCGCAATGAAACCGACAATGACGGCAACCGAGAGGTTGAAGCCCAGCGCCCACATCAGCCACACGCCGCCGACCACCGCGAAGGGCAAGGACAGCATGACGATCAGCGTTTCGGCGAGCGAGCGGAAGTTCAGGTAGAGCAGCAGGAAGATGATCATCAGCGTGACCGGCACGACCACCTTGAGACGCGCCGCCGCCCGTTCCAGATATTCGTATTGCCCGCTCCACAGGACATAGGCACCGGCCGGGAACTGGATGCCGGCCTGCACGGCGGCTTGTGCATTGGCGACATAGCCGCCGAGATCGCGGTCGCGGATATCGACATAGACATAGACCGCGAGCTGGCCGTTCTCGGTGCGGATCGAGGTCGGGCCGCGCGACAGCGACACGCTGGCGACCTCGCCGAGCGGCACGGCGCCGCCCGCCGGCATGGGCACCAGCACGTCGCGGGCGATCGCCTGGGGATCGCTGCGCAGGTCGCGCGGGTAGCGCACATTGACGCCGTAGCGCTGGCGGCCTTCGACCGTGGTCGTCACGGTCTGTCCGCCGAGCGCGGTCGCCACCACGTCCTGAACATCCTGGATCATCATGCCGTAACGGGCAAGCGACGCCCGGTCGGGCACGATGTCGAGGTAATAGCCGCCGATGACGCGCTCGGCATAGGCTGACGACGTGCCCGGCACCGCCTTCAGGACCCGCTCGATCTGACGCGCGAGCGCGTCGATCTCAGTCAGGTCGGTGCCGATGACCTTGACGCCGACCGGCGTCCGGATGCCGGTGGAGAGCATGTCGATGCGGGCCTTGATCGGCATGGTCCAGACATTGGACACGCCGGGGAATTGCAGCGACCGGTCCATCTCGGCGATCAGGCCGTCGAGGGTCAGCCCTGCCCGCCATTCCGGCTTCGGCTTGAGATTGATGATGGTCTCGAACATCTCGGTCGGGGCCGGATCGGTGGCGGTCGAGGCGCGCCCGGCCTTGCCATAGACCGACGCCACTTCCGGGAACGACCGGATGATCCGGTCCTGGGTCTGCAGCAGTTCGGCGGCCTTGGTGATCGACAGGCCGGGCAGCGTCGTCGGCATGTAGAGCAGCGTGCCCTCGTCGAGATTGGGCATGAACTCCGAGCCGAGCTGGCGGGCCGGCCAGGCGGTCGCCGCCAGCACGGCGAGCGACAGCACGATGACCAGCGTCCTGGCCTTGAGCACGCCCCTGATCAGCGGCCGGTAAAGCCAGATCAGCACGCGGTTCATCGGGTTGCGGTGCTCCGGCATGATCTTGCCGCGCACGAAGATGATCATCAGCGCCGGCACCAGGGTGATGGAGAGAAGTGCCGCCGCCGCCATGGCGAAGGTCTTGGTGAAGGCGAGCGGGCTGAACAGCCGCCCCTCCTGCGCTTCCAGCGTGAAGATCGGCACGAAGGACACCGTGATCACCAGGAGCGAGAAGAACAGCGCCGGGCCGACCTCGCAGGCCGCCCTGATCAGAACATCGACGCGCGAGCTTCCGGGTTCGGCCCGCTCCAGATGTTTGTGAGCGTTCTCGATCATGACGATGGCCGCATCGACCATGGCGCCGATGGCAATGGCGATGCCGCCGAGGCTCATGATGTTGGAGCCGAGACCGAGCAGCTTCATGGCGCCGAAGGCCATGAGCACGCCGACGGGCAGCATCAGGATCGCAACCAAGGCGCTGCGCACATGCATGAGGAACAGAATGCAGACCAGCGCCACCACCACGCTTTCCTCGAACAGCGTGGTCTTGAGCGTCTCGATCGCGGCATTGATCAGGGTCGAGCGATCATAGACCGGCACGATCGCAAGCGACGCCGGCAGGCTGCTGGCAAGTTCGGCGAAACGCCGCTTCACATTGTTGATAACGTCGAGCGCATTGACGCCGAAGCGCTGCAGGACGATGCCACTGGCCACCTCGCCCTCGCCGTTGAGTTCGGTGATGCCGCGCCGTTCGTCCGGGCCGAGTTCCACCCGCGCCACGTCGCCGAGGCGCACCGGCGTGCCGCCGGCCGTCTTGAGCACGACCTCGCCGAGATCCTCGACGCCTCGCAGATAGCCGCGGCCCCTGATGACATGTTCGAACTCGGAGAGTTCCACCGTCCGCCCGCCGACATCGGCATTGCTGGCACGGATGGCCTCGCGAACCCGCTGCATGGTGATGCCGAGATCGCGCATGCGCTGCGGATCCAGCACGACGTTATATTGCCGGACGAAGCCGCCGACGCTGGCGACCTCGGCGACCCCTTCGGCCCGGGCGAGCCCGAACCGGAGGTTCCAGTCCTGGATGCTGCGCGTCTCGGCGAGGTTCAGCTCCCCGGAGGTCAGCGCATATTGATAGACCCAGCCAACCCCGGTCGCGTCGGGCCCGAGCGTCGGCGTGACGCCGGTGGGCAGCCGCCCCGCCGCCGCGTTGAGGAATTCGAGCACGCGCGAGCGCGCCCAATAGATGTCGGTGCCGTCCTCGAAGATGACATAGACGAAGGACAGGCCGAAAAACGAGAAGCCGCGCACCACCTTGGAGCGCGGCACCGTCAGCATGGCCGTGGTCAAGGGATAGGTGACCTGATCCTCGACCACTTGGGGGCCCTGGCCTGAATATTCGGTGTAGACGATCACCTGGGTATCGGAGAGATCGGGGATGGCGTCGAGCGGCAGATGGCGCAGGGCGTAAAGGCCGCCCGCCACCGCGAAGACGGTGCCGATCATGACCAGCATCAGATTGCGCGCCGACCAGGCGATGATGCGGGCGATCATGGCCGGGCTCCCGCCTCGGTGAAGCCTCGGAGCGCAGCTCTCAGATTGCTCTCCGCGTCGATCAGGAAAGTGGCCGCGATCACCACCGGTTCATCGACCGCGACACCCCCGCGGATCTCGACATAGCCGCCGCCACGCGCGCCAAGCTTCACCTCGCGCGGCTCGAAACGGCCGTCACCCCGGTCGACGAAGACAACCTGGCGGCTGCCGCTGTCGATCACCGCGCTTTCCGGAATGGCCGGCACCGGCTGCTGGCTGCCGATATCGACCTCGGCGTCGACATACATCTCGGGCAGCAGGGCGGCATCGGCATTCGGCAGTTCGATCCGCAGCCTCACCGTGCGGGTCTCGCGGTTGATCTGCGGATAGATGACGGCGATCCTGCCGTCGAAGGCGCGGCCGGGATGACCGCGCGCCCTGACGGTCACCGGCAGACCGGTCCTGAGACTGCCGAGATCGCGCTCGGCGACATCGATCAGCGTCCAGACCAGCGAGATGTCGGCGAGCCGGAACAGCACGTCGCCGGGCTGTACGCGGGTTCCCTCGATGGCGTTTCGTTCGAGCACGATGCCGTCGCGCGGCGCCGCCCAGGCAATGGTCAGCGGCGCGACGCGCGTCCGCTCGATGGTCGTGATGACCGCTTCGGGAACATCGAGGTTCATCAGCCTCTGGCGCGAGCCGCGCCCGGGACCCGGTGTCGCACGGATATCGGAACGGACCTCGCCCGGCATCGGCATCTGGGCGGCATAGTCCGCCGCCGCCGCCGAGATCGCCGGACTGTAGATCTCCATCAGCGGCTGGCCCTTGCGCACCCGGCTGCCGGTCGTCACGTCCTCGACCTTCTGGACCCAGCCCTCGGTGCGCAACGAGATGACCGCGATCCGGCGTTCGTCGAGCTGGATCGTGCCCGGCGCACGGATGACCGTGCGGATGACCCGCAAGGCGGCCGGTTCGGTCTTGACGCCGGTGCGCTGGATCCGTCCGGGCGTCAGCCGGATCGCGCCGCCATCGCCGTCGTCGTCGCCTTCATGGACGGCGATATAATCCATGCCCATGGAGTCCTTCTTCGGCACCGGCGAGGTGTCGGGCAAGCCCATTGGATTGCGGTAATAGAGCACCCTGCGGCTGGCTGCCCTCGCTGCGGGCGCGGGCTCTGTCGCCGGCACGTCCGCGGCCGGTTCGAAGCTGAGATCTTGCCCGGCGCGCACAGGCCTGAACTCACGCCCATCCGCGGTCTTTTTCGGCGTCAGCGAATAGAATGGCCGGCCGTCGGGATCCTGGTAATAGATTACCGTGCGACCGACCTCGGCCGCCGCGGGCGTGATGATGCCGGAGGTTTGAGCAGGCCAGAGGTTCGGCCAGGCCGACACGAACCCGCCGGCCCCCGCCACCCCGAGGGTGGCGAAGGCGGCAACGACCCAAGGGGCGCGGCTCATCGCTCGGCCCGGATGATCAGTTTGTTCTCGACCGTGCCGGTCTCGCCCTGGACCTTGGCGCCGAGCGACAAGAGCCAGCCGCCGGCCATGCTGACATTGGCCCTGAACCGGTAGGTTCCGGGTTCTCCGCCCGGCACCGGCGTGACCGGGGTCGCCATCTCCTGCATGCCATCAGGCGCCATGTCGAGGCGGGTCGCGAAGATCACCGCATCGGGCACCGGCCGGCCGGTCGTCTTGTTGATCAGCCGGACCGAGATGACGGTATTGGGCCCGGTCCTGACAGTCGGTTCAACCAGCTGAAACTCGTAATCCTTCACATCGGCATGGGCGAGATTGGCCGTGCCGGTCAGGGTAAGGCCAATGAGCGCCGCCGCAAGGGCGCGCCTGTGCTTGAACGTCATCATGGTGAGATATCCTCAAAAGCTTGGTCGGCCGTCGGAGACGGCATGGGCCGTCGCCGCGCGGCGCGAGCCGAACGGCGTCGAGCCGGCGCGTTACGCCGGCAGGCCCAAGCTTCGAGGAGGTCGTGGCGGCGGCGGGTAGCCGAGCCCGTCTTTGTTGAGGTCGCTGCGGGGAACACCGGCTTCGGACAGATGCCAGGTTGGGAGCGAGACGCTCAGCGCCGTCGGCATGCCCTGAACGACCTTGGCCATGCAAAGGCCGATCAGCGGGCATTTCCGGCAGTCGTTCGGCAAGGGCGACGGCGGACAACAGGGCATGTCCTCCGCCATTCCGATCATCGTGTCGGACTGCATCGCAACGGCAGCCGCAGGCGTGCCGATCGGCGCGAGAGTAAGTCCCACGACGACAAAGGCCGCCAGCAGCCGGCGAAAGATGCAAAGTTTACTCACGCTGGGAATCTCTCACAGGCCCGGCGTGGAGGGAAGGACGCGGTCATCACGACTGCGTGGAACATCGCCAAAGGGTTGGCGGAGGGCGGCTCCCGCCTTTAGCTCAAGAGATCGACGAGCGAGCGCGCGATCACCTCCGTCGCTTTCTCGAGATCGCTCAACCGCAATCTCTCGTCGGCCCGGTGGGCATTGGCCTCCTCGATCGATTTCGGGCCGGCGCCATAAAGCACCACCGGAACGCCCTTGGCGGCGTAGAGCCGCGCGTCGGTATAGAGCGGCACGCCGGTCGAGCGCACCGGCTCGCCGAACACCGCGGTCGCATGGCCGCCGACCAGCTCGGAGATCCGCCTCGCTTCCGCCGTCGCCTTCAGCGGCTCGGCGAGCAGAATGCGCCTGATGCTGACGCGCGCGGCCGGATAAGCCGCCGCGGCGGCGGCGATCAGGTCGCGCAGGGCGCTTTCGACGACGGCCGGGTTCTCTTCCGGGATCATGCGGCGATCGAGCCGGAAGGTGATCCGGTCGGGCACGACATTGGTGTTGATGCCGCCCTGGATGAGACCGACCGTGACCTGCGGACTGCCGATGCCGGGCACCGACGAGGTCGCCGCCTGCAAGGCCCGGCGCTCGGCATAGAGCGCTGCCAGGATCGGCGTCGCGGCTTCGAGCGCGTCGATGCCGGTCGCCGGGAGGGCCGCATGGGCCGACTTGCCTTCGACCACCACCTCCAGATGCAGGCAGCCATTATGGGCATCGACGACCGCGTAGCTGAAGCCGGCGGCGATCGCCATGTCCGGCCGGACAAGGCCCTGCGACAACAGCCAGCCGGGGCCGATCTCGCCGCCGGCCTCTTCGTCATAGGTCAGGTGCAGCTCGACGGTGCCGTTCAGCGGCAGGCCGGAGCGCTTCAGCGCATCGAGCGCGAAAGCATAGGTGGCGAAGTCGGATTTCGACACGGCGACGCCGCGGCCATACATCCAGCCGTCGACGACCGCCGCGCCGTAGGGATCCTGCGTCCATCCCTCGCCGGGCGGCACGACGTCGCCATGGGCATTGAGCGCGATCACCGGGCCGTCGCCGAAACGATGGCGGACGACCAGGTTGGTCACCGAAATCATGCCGTGGCGCGCCACCAGATCATCCGGCACCCGGTGCCGCTCGACCGTGAAACCGAGCCGTTCGAGCCATGCGGCGGCGTGCTCGGCATGGGCGGCGCAGTCGCCGGAGGGATTGTCCGAGGGCATTTTGACCAGCGCGGCGAGAAAGGCTACCTCGTCCTCGAAACGCTGGTGCACGAGATCATGCAGTCGGGCGGACTGGGCGGTCGTCATGGCTTGATCCTTCAGGTGGCGAGGTGATCGAGAAAATCGGCGAGAACACGCGCGGCGACATCGATGTCGTCAGCCGCGGCAAATTCGTCCGGGTGGTGGCTCAGCCCGTCGCGGCAGCGCACGAACAGCATGGCGAAGGGAAGCACGCCGCGAAACGCCATGGCGTCGTGACCGGCGCCGCTCGGCAATGAGGTGTAAGGCACACCGCAGCGCCCGGCGGACGCCGCCAGCCGCGCCGACAGCCCGGCATCGCAAGGCGCTGCCGGTGCCTCGTAGGACATGGCGATGTCGCAGCCGATGCCGCGTGCCCGGGCGATCGCCCTGATATCCCTGGTGATCGCGCCGAGAGCCGCCTCGCGCTGCGCGTCGAAGGGGCTGCGCAGATCCAGGGTCAGCCGCACCTTGCCGGGCACGGTGTTGACCGCTCCGCCAGGGGTCTCGATATGCCCGACGGTCGCGACGAGGCCGGGCTGTTCGCGCGCGCGCCGCTCGACCATCAGGATGATCTCGGCGGCCGCCGCCAGGGCGTCGCTGCGCAGGTCCATCGGGGTCGTGCCGGCATGGCTCGCCTTGCCGGTCAGCGCGACCGTTCCGCGCGAGGCGCCGTTGATCGCGGTCACCACGCCGATCGCGAGCCCGCTCGCCTCCAGCACCGGTCCCTGTTCGATATGAACTTCGACATAACCCAGCGTGTCGGCCGGCGAGCGCGCCGACCGGGGGATGGTCGCGACGTCGCAGCCGAAGCTTGCCAGCGCCTCGCGACGCGACACGCCGGCGCTGTCGCGCTCGTCGAGCGTCGCGGCATCGAACCTGCCGGCCATGGCACGCGAGCCGCCGAGCGTGCTGGCGAAGCGCACGCCCTCTTCATCGCCGAAGGCCACGACCTCGATCGCCAGGGGATATCGATGCCCGCGCCGGTGCAGCGACCGCACCACTTCCAGCGCGGTCACGACCCCGAGATTGCCGTCGAAGCGCCCGGCATTGCGGACCGTGTCGATATGCGAGCCGATGACCAGGGCCGGAGCCTTGGGCGTCGTCCCTTCATAACGGCCGATCAGACTGCCGAGGCCGTCGAGCGACACCTGCATGCCCGCCTCGGTCATCCAGGACGACACGAGATCGACGGCGCGGCGATGCGCCGGACCGAGGTAAAGCCTGGTCAGCACGCCCGGCTCGTCGGTGATGCCGGCGAGCTCATCGAGGCGCGCCACGATCGCGCGGCCAAGCGCGATGCCGGCATGGTCGCCGGCCAATGTCCCGAAGGCGGCGGACGGATTCTCCGATAGCGGCACCATGGGCTCCTGCGATGGCGTGGCGGGTTGGTCAAAAGGGCGCATCATGCGGCATCGATCGTCAGCGCGGGCCCGCCCAGTCCGCCAGGACGCGGCGCTCGCCGGCGGTCATGCCGGTGATGTTTTGCGGCGGCATGGCATGGGTGATCACCGATTGCAGCCGGATGGCCTCCCTTTGGCGCGCTATCGTCTCGGGACTGTCGAGCACGACGCCCTTCGGCGCGACGCCGATGCCGTCCCAGACCGGCTGGAGCGCATGGCACATGCTGCAGCGGCCAATGACGATATCGGCGACGGCGGTTGGCGCCCGCGGCGTTGCCGCGGCATGCCTGATGTCGCCGAGCGGCGCCAGGCCAAGCCTTTCGCGGCCGATCGGCGACGAGGCCATGCTGATCCAGCCGGCCCACATGATGCAGATCGCCGCCACCGCCCAGGTCCACCAGGGCTGGCCCTTGCCGGCGTGGCTGACATTGTAGAAGTGCCTGACCAGCGCACCGGCGACCAGAACC
The DNA here is from genome assembly GCF_005144885.1 of Phreatobacter stygius. Classification (NCBI taxonomy): domain Bacteria; kingdom Pseudomonadati; phylum Pseudomonadota; class Alphaproteobacteria; order Hyphomicrobiales; family Phreatobacteraceae; genus Phreatobacter; species Phreatobacter stygius. The sequence continues at coordinate 3,952,082 of NZ_CP039690.1, read as the reverse complement.
AGCCCGACGATCACCCAGGCGAACGGCGAGGAGTAGGTGAGCGGATAGTGGTTCGACAACATCAGGAACACGACCGGCAAGGTCAGGTAGTTGTTGTGGGTCGACCGGGCTTTGGCCTGCTTGCCGAAGTCAGGATTCGGCGTGCGGCCGGCGAGCAGGTCCTTGATGGTCTTGCGCTGGTTGGGAATGATGTTGAAGAACACATTGCCCGACATCATCGTCGCCATCATGGCGCCGGTATGCAGCAGCGCGCCGCGCCCGGAAAAGACCTGCTGGAACAGGAAGGCCATCAGGATGATGAAGGCGAAACCGACGGCCGCGAGCGCCACCTCATGCCTGATCAGCGGCGAGCGGCAGAGACCGTCATAGACCAGCCAGCCGAGGGCCAGTCCACCAAGGCCAATGGCGGCGGCGGCTAGCCGCGACAGTTCCATCACCTGCGGATCGACCAGGTACAGGTCGGCGCCGGCATAATAGATCCAGACGAGCAGGAAGAAGCCGGAGATCCAGGTCGAATAGGACTGCCACTTGTGCCAGATCATATCCGGCGGCAGGTGAGCCGGTGCCTCCAGATATTTCCGGACCTCGTAGAATCCGCCGCCATGCACTTCCCAGGCCGCGCCGCCCTTGCCCGGGCGGATCTCCGGAATGGCCTTGAGCGAGGCGTCCAGGTGCATGAAGTAGAAGGATGATCCGATCCAGGCGATGCCTGTGATCACATGCACCCAGCGCAGCAGCAGGCTGCCCCATTCCGCAATGATCGGATCCACGATCGCTGTCCTCCCCGACTTTCTCCGGACAGCCTAGGTCACTGGCCATTCCCCTTGAACACGCAAAAAGTAGTGATATTTTCGTCCTGGCATTGAAAATCATGAGGGCGCGATGGGCTTCGTCGAAGACGCCAGGATCTTTGCCCGCGCCGTCGAAAAGGGCAGCTTTTCCGCCGCCGGACGGGACCTGCGCATGTCCGCGGCGGTGGTCAGCAGCCGCATCCTGGCGCTGGAGCAGAAGCTCGGCTGCCGCCTGTTCAACCGGACGACCCGGAAGATCCAGCTGACCTCGGTCGGGCGGTCGTTCTTCGAGCGCATCGTCGATGTGCTGGACGCGGTCGAGCGTGCCGAGGCGAGCGTCGCTTTGGAAGGCGGCGCGCCGCGCGGATCGCTGAAGGTGACGGCGCCGCTCGGGCTCGGACGCAGGCTCGTCGGCCCGGTCGTGACGACCTTCAGGGCCGCCCAGCCGAATATCGACATCCGCTTGCGGCTCGCCGAACACCTGCTCGATCTGATCGGCGAGGGCATCGACCTGGCGCTTCGGATGGCGGATCTGTCCGATTCAAGTTTCATCGTCCGCAAGGTGGCGACCATCGAGCGCATTCTCTGCGCCTCGCCGGCCTATATCGAAGCGCATGGCGCGCCGAAGACGCCGGACGACCTGTTCGACCACCAATGCCTGCTGTTGCGTTTTCCGGGCTCCCGGCAGTTTCGGCTCACCTTGCGGCAAGGCCGGGAGGCCAGGACTCTGGCGGTCAGCGGCGCCATCGACTGCGACGACGGCGACGTCCTGACCCAGTGGGCGCTCGCCGGTTCCGGCATCGTGATGAAGCCGGTGTTCGAGGTCGCCGAACAATTGACCAGGGGCACGCTGGTGCAGGTGATGCCCGACGCCACGCCGGAACCAACCACATTGGCGATCATCTATCCGTCGCGGCAATTGCCGCCGCCGGGCCACCGGGCCTTTTCCGACCTGCTGCTGGAAGCCGGCCGCAGCCATGTCGCGACCGAGCTCGGCAAACTCGGCAAACGGCTGGAAAACTGATGGCGCCCGGACGGCTCCGCCGCATCGCGGCAGGCCGATCCGGGCGCCGGTCCTTGGGACCGATGCGATCAGTGCGCGGCGTCGGCCATGGCGCCGGCGTCGCGGACCTCGGCCTGTGCTTCGGCCGTGGTCTTGAAGCCGTTGAAGTAGATGTTCAGGCCGACGGCGGCGATCGCCGCCAAAAGGATGCCGGACTCGAGCAAGGGATGCAGGCTGTGCGGCATGTGCCGGAAGAAGTTCGGCGCGACCAGCGGGATCATGCCGAGGCCAACGGCAATGGCGACGATGTAGAGATTGTTCCGATTGCCGCGAAAATCGACGGTCGTCAGGATGCGCACGCCGGTCGCCGCGACCATGCCGAACATCACGATCCCCGCCCCGCCGAGCACCGCCGAGGGGATCGCCTCGGCGAGCGCGCCGAGCTTGGGGATGAGCCCCATGAACAGCAGGATGATGCCGCCGACCGCCGTGACGAAACGCGAGCGCACCCCGGTGACGCCGACCAGACCGACATTCTGCGAGAACGAGGTATAGGGGAAGGTGTTGAAGAGGCCACCGATCATGGTGCCCAGGCCGTCGGCCCTGAGGCCCTTGGTCAGGTCGTCCTGGCTGACCTTGCGGCTGGTCATGTCGCCGATCGCCAGGAACATTCCGGTCGACTCGATCATCACCACGATCATCACCAGGCACATGGTGATGATCGAGACCGGTTCGAACTTCGGCAGGCCGAACTGGAAAGGATAGATGAAGCCGAACCAGTCAGCCCTGCCGACGACATCAAAATTCATCTTGCCCACGGCAAAGGCGGCCATGCAGCCGATGGCGATCCCCAGAAGGACCGCGATGTTCTGGACGAAGCCCTTGCCATATTTGGTCAGGGCCAGCACGACGCACAGGACGAACAGCGCGAGCGCCAGGCTGTCGAGCGCGCCATAGCCCGGATTGGGGTTGTCGATCAGCCTGAGCTTGCCGTCGATCATGGTGGTGATGAAGGCCGGCCCGCCCGCCGCCCAGCCGATGCCGACGCGCATCAGCGAGACGCCGATCACCAGAATGATGGTGCCGGTGACGACCGGCGGAAAGAAGCGCAGCATGCGGCTGATGAAGGGCGCGAGCATCAGGGCGAAGAAGCCGGAGGCGATGATGGCGCCGAATATGCCGGTAATGCCAAGGTTCGGATCGCGCCCGATCGCCAGCATCGGCGCGACCGAAGCAAAGGTCACCCCCATCATGACCGGCAGGCGAATGCCGACGCCGGGAATGCCGAGCGACTGGATCAGCGTGACGACCCCGCAGGCAAAAAGATCGGCGCTGATCAGCAAGGCCACCTGGTCGGGCGTCATGTTGAGCGCGCGGCCGATGATCAGCGGCACCGCGATGGCGCCCGCATACATCACGAGAACATGCTGAAGGCCGAGCGCGAACATTCTTGGCGCCGGCAGCACCTGGTCAACTGGATGAACCTGATCGGCCATCGTCTTGTCCTCCCCATGCGGGCGCTGGCCGAATTTCCCGGTCTTGAAGAGCACTCGCCGGGACATTGAAGGTCGCCGACGAACCCCAAGCAATGATCTCAAAATCGGTAAGATTTTCAAAATTTGCATGAAAATGAACGGCCGCCGGTCGGGTTAACTGGCAGCCGTCAACAGGCGGGGAACGCAATGGGACGACTTTCGACACATGTGCTCGACACCGTCGCCGGACGGCCGGCCGCCGGCATGGATGTGGCGCTCTATCGCCTCGCCGAAGACGGCGCCCGGGCGCTGATCACAAAGGCCAGGACCGGAGAGGACGGCCGCACCGCCGAGCCGCTGCTGGCCGGCGCGGCGCTGGTGGCGGGAACCTATGAACTGGTGTTCGGCGTCGCGGCCTATTTCCGCGCCGCCGGGGCCGCCCAGGCCGACCCGCCATTCCTGGATGACGTGCCGATCCGCTTCACCATCGGCGACGCGCAGGCGCATTATCATGTGCCGCTGATCGCGACCCCGTGGAGCTATCAGACCTATCGCGGCAGCTGAGACCTCGATCGCCGCCCCATTCCGACAGACCCGATGCCGCGAGGCCCGTCATGCAGAACACCCCCTACCCCCGAGACATGATCGGTTATGGCCGCACTCCGCCAACGGCCAACTGGCCGGGCGGCGCGCGCATCGCCGTGCAGTTCGTGATCAATTACGAGGAAGGCGGGGAGAACAATGTCCTGCATGGCGATCCGGCGTCGGAAGCCTTCCTGTCGGAAATGATCGGGGCGCAGCCCTGGCCCGGCCAGCGCCACCCGAGCATGGAGTCGATCTACGAATATGGCTCGCGCGCCGGGTTCTGGCGGCTCTGGCGGCTGTTCACCAAGCGCCGGCTGCCGGTGACCGTCTATGGCGTCGCGACCGCCCTGGAGCGTCATCCAGACGCCGTCGCCGCCATGCGGGAAGCCGACTGGGAGATCGCCAGCCACGGGCTGAAATGGATCGACCACCGGGACATGCCGATCGCCGAGGAGCGCGCCGCCATCGCCGAGGCCCTGCGCATTCACACCGCTGTGTGCGGTGAACGGCCGCTCGGCTGGTACACCGGACGGACCTCGGAAAACACGCTGGATCTCGTCATGCAAGACGGCGGGTTCCTGTATTCCGCCGATTCCTATGCCGACGACCTGCCCTACTGGGTCGACGGGCCGAAAAGCCCACATCTCATCGTGCCCTATACGCTCGATGCCAACGACATGCGCTTCGCCACCGCGCAAGGCTTCAATTCGGGCGACCAGTTCCTCGCCTACCTGAAGGACTCGTTCGACGTCCTCTATGCCGAGGGCACGGATGGCGCGCCGAAAATGCTGTCGATCGGGCTGCATTGCCGGCTCGCCGGACGACCGGGGCGGCTCGCCTCGCTTGCGCGCTTTCTCGACCATATCCAGGGTCACGAGAAGGTCTGGATCTGCCGGCGCGTCGACATCGCCAGGCACTGGGCGATCCATCACTACCCGGCCGGGGGTCGGCCGAGCGGCATGACCCGGCCGGTCCTCGTCGCGAAATTCGGCGATGTCTTCGAGCATACGCCCGAGATCGTCGCGCGCGCCCACGACGCCGGATTGACCTCGGCCGATGATACGGCGGAAGGCCTGCACGGCGCTCTCACCGCGGTGCTCGATGCCATGACCGACGGCGAAAAGCGCGCGCTGATCAATGCCCATCCCGATCTCGCGGGCCGGCTTGCCGCGGCCGGGCAATTGACCGCCGATTCCGCCAACGAACAGGCCGGAGCCAACCTGGACCGCTTGACGCCCGACGAGCTTGCGCGTTTCACCGCGCTCAACGACGCCTATCGGGCGCGCCACCACTTCCCCTTCATCATGGCCGTCAAGGGCGCGACGAAGCAGGCTGTGCTCGACGCCTTCGAGCGGCGCATGACCAACTCCGCCGAGGACGAATTCGCAACCGCGATCGCCGAGATCAAGCGGATCGCTTTGTTCAGGCTGAAGGATCGTATGCGCGCCGCATGACACGCGCCGGCGCATGACCGCGCTGAACCGTGCCCCCGCCTGAACAGCGCCGAGCCTCGACCGCGGCTCCCGAGCCCTTCCGTCGTCCCCGAAGGCGCGCGCGAGATCGCCGCCCCGGCTTGACGGTACATGCCGTCGCGCCGCGGGCCGAACGAGCGTCCGACGGCGAAGACCAGCGGCCTACGTTACAAACGCCTTCATCTTCTGTAATATAACTTTTGTCTCTTGAAATATTACGCAATATTATGAAATATATACTCCTCTTATAACAATATTCGCGAACACGTGATTAGCCATACCATTGGTTACGTCGTATGCGAAGGGAGTTTCGAGCGAATACGGTTCGCCGAAACGACGATCTCGCCCATCGCGCAGTGATAGTTGCTGACATTGTCTGGAGGAAAACCATGATGAAGCTCATTCTTGCTGCGATACTCTTGCCGCTGGCCATGGCTCCGGCGCTGGCCCACCGGATCAGCGATACCACCGGCCAAACCGGAGCCCGGCACACGCGCGGCGCGGCGCCGACCGGCGCGTGCCTCAATTGCGCCGATAACGACCGGTCGCGGTCGATCTCGGTATCGCCCGCCGAGCGCATCCAGATCGATCGCCAGGCCGTGCCGTCCAGTGCCTTTTCGGACAGCGGCTCCTGATCCGAGCCGACAGATCCGCCATTGACGCCGGGATGTTTCATCCCGGCGTTTTTCGTTGCGCGGGACGCAGCGGACAGACGTCGCTGCAAATCGCCCCCCGGACCGGATGACTGCATGCCCCGGCGGCCTCGATGCGCGCCGGTTTCCGGCCGCGGGCCGGACCACGCAGGGCAATAAATTGTAACGATCGAGAAATACGACCTGCGAACAGCCTCGTTAGCGTCCCCGTGATGATTCAGCTTCAACGGGGCCCGCATGCCGCAGACGACCAGCTTTGCGTCCACTCGAATTCGGATTTTCGGCATTGCCATTGCGGCCAGCCTGACGCTTGGCGCCTGCAGCGAGACGGGCGCAAGAGCACGCCTGGGCGAACCGGCCGCCGACCCCGCCATCGCCAGCCGGCAAGTCCGGTATCAGCCTGTCCTCGCCGGCTTCACCGGCTTCCGTCCTGTCGGGCCGATCGACTGGGGGCGGTCGAACCAACGCGTCGCCCCCGGTTCCCCGGTGCGATGAGGACGATGGCGATCATGGCATTGTCCGAACACAGAGACCCGATCGGCGGCCGGCCGGATACCGCGAAGAAGCGGCTCAAACCGGCCCGGCTCGGCGCCCTGCTGATTGGTGCGGCCACCGCCCTTGGCGGCTGCGCGAGCTATAGCCCCGACGGAGGCCTTGCGGTCACACGCGACATTGCCGCACGGGAGCTGCGGCAGGAGGTGGTTCGCGTCAGGGAGCCGGCCGACAGCGACCGGGTGAGAGCCCGGGTCACCGGCCTGCTGCGCTCGCCGCTGACCGTCGACCGGGCGGTGCAGATCGCCCTCATCAACAATCGCGGCTTGCAGGCGGCCTATAATGATCTCGGGATTTCGGAAGCGCTGTTCGTCCAGGCCAGCCTGCCGCCGAGCCCAACCCTGTCGCTGACACGGCTGGCCAGCACCGGCGCGATCGAGATCGAACGTCAATTGCTGGTCAATATCCTCGGGCTCGCGACGCTGCCGCAGCGGCGCGCCGTCGCCGAGGTCCGGTTTACCCAGGCCCAATTGCGCGCCGCCGACGAGACCCTTCGCCTCGCCGGCGAGACACGCCGGGCCTATTATCGGGTGGTCGCCTCCGGCCAGCTGGTCAATTTCCTTGCCCAGACCAGCACGGCGGCGCGCACCGCCTCCGAACTGTTCAAGCGGCTCGGCGAAACCGGCGCGGTGAACCGGCTCGACCAGGCGCGCGAGCACGTGTTCTACGCCGATGTCGCGGCGCAGCTCGCCCGCGCCCGCCTGCAACACCAGGCCGATCGCGAACGCCTGATCCGGGTGCTCGGGCTGTGGGAGAACATTGCCGCGCTGACGCTGCCGGCCCAATTGCCTGGCCTGCCGCGCCGCCCCGCCGCCCGCGAGGCCATCGAACGGGAGGCTCTGGAGAAAAGGCTGGATCTCAGGATCGCCCGGCTCGAGGTCGACGGCGTCGCCCGCCAGCTCGACCTGACCCAATGGTCACGCTTCCTGAACGTGCTGGAGCTGCAGGGCGCATTGAACAACGAGCGATCGACCCGCACCGAGCGATCCTACAGCCTGCAAGGCGGGCAGATCGTCGAGAGCCGCCAGGTCGAATTCGAGCGGACCCGTGTGAGCGGCCTGTCGCTGGAAGTCCAGATCCCCCTGGATCTGGGCGAGAGCCGCCTGAGGGACGCCCGCGAGACCTATCTGCGCTCGATCAATCGCCTGGTCGAACGCGGTGTCAATGTGCGCTCGGAAGCACGCGAGGCCTACCAGCGCTACCGCGGCGGCTTCGACTTCGCCCGGCATTACCAGTCGCAGATCCTGCCGCTGCGCCAGATCATCGCCGATGAAAGCCAGCTTCGCTACAATGGCATGATGGTCGACGTGTTTTCGCTTCTGACCGAGGCGCGCGCCCGCATTGCGGCCAATGCCGCGGCGATCGAAGCGCGCCGCGACTTCTGGATCGCCCATAGCGATCTGCAATTTGCGGTCATCGGCGGCTCATCGCCCGGCGGATCAGCTGAAACCCCCACCACAGCGGTCGCAGGCGCCCAAGGCGGCGCGGCAGCCCACTGACGAGGAAGCAATCATGTCCGTATCGCGACGTGGATTTTTTGGCACGGCCGGCGCCGGGCTCGCCCTGGTCGGCGCCTCGCAGGTCAGCGGGCAGGCCCAGACCGCGAGCCTGCCGGAGGCACCGACCATGACCAGGCCGAATACCCAGCCGCCGCTCGCACCGCCATCCAGCGGACCGGATTACCAGCCGGTCGTCACGCTGAACGGCTGGACCTTGCCGTCGCGCATGAATGGCGAATGGAAGGAGTTCCATCTCGTCGCCGAACCGGTGGTGCGCGAGATCTCGCCCGGCATGGTCGCCCATCTCTGGGGCTATAACGGCCAGAGCCCGGGCCCGACGATCGAGGCGGTGGAGGGCGACAAGCTGCGCATCTTCGTCACCAACCGGCTGCCGGAAAGCACCGCGGTGCATTGGCACGGCCAGATCCTGCCGTCCGGCATGGATGGCGTCGGCGGGCTGACCCAGCCGCACATCCCGCCGGGCAAGACCTTTGTCTACGAGTTCCAGCTGCGCAAGAGCGGCACCTTCATGTACCACTCGCATTCCGACGAGATGGTCCAGATGGCCATGGGGATGATGGGTTTCTTCGTGGTACATCCGCGCGACCCCGCCCTGCACCGCGTCGATCGCGACTTCGTCTTCCTTCTCAATACGTTCGACATCGACCCCGGCACCTATGTGCCGAAGGTCTCGACCATGACCGATTTCAACATCTGGTGCATGAACAGCCGGACCTGGCCCGGCCTCGATCCCCTGGTGGTCGCCAAGAACGACCGCGTCCGCGTCAGGATCGGCAATCTCAGCATGACCAATCACCCGATCCACATGCATGGTTACGACTTCGAAGTGACCTGCACCGATGGCGGCTGGGTGCGTCCCGAGGCGCGCTGGCCTGAGGTGACCATCGACGTGCCTGTCGGTGCCATGCGCGCCTATGAGTTCCACGCGGTGAACGAAGGCGACTGGGCGTTTCACTGCCACAAGTCACATCACACGATGGGGCCGATGGGCCACGACACGCGCACGATGATCGGCGTGGACCAGCGGCAGCTGTCCCGCGCGATCCGGGGGCTGGTGCCGGGCTTCATGCCGATGGGCAGCGCCGGCATGGGCGAGATGGGCGCGATGGAGATGCCGCTGCCCGCCAACACGCTGCCGATGATGACCGGCGACGGGCCGTTCGGCCCGGTCGAGATGGGCGGCATGTTCACCGTGATGAAGGTTCGCGAAGGGCTGGCGGCCGGCGACTACAAGGATCCCGGTTGGTACCAGCACCCTCAGGGCACGGTGGCCTATGAATGGAAAGGCGCGCCACTCGCCCCGCCCGCGCGCGCCGGCACGCCGCCCGGACCGCCGCCTGCCGCGCGCGTGCTCGACCGCGCCGCGCGCCGCGCCCGCGGCGGCCACTCCAACCACTGACATCCAGACCCGGACGAGGACAGATCATGTCGAGGAACTCAACTCTGCTGGCCATTGCCGCCACCATCGCCCTGACCGGCATTGCGGTAGCGCATGGCCCGTCATCGCCCGCCGGCGAGGCCGGTCATGCCGGCAGCGTCACGCGCACCGTCGAGGTGCGGATGCTGGAAGGCGACGGCCGCATGCTGTTCGAACCGGCCGAGATCACCATCAAGCGGGGCGATACGGTGCGCTTCGTGGTCAAGAATGCCGGCGCGCTCGACCACGAGATGGTCATCGATACGCTCGAGGGCAATCAACGCCACAAGGCCGCGATGGAGCGCAATCCGGACATGGAACATGCCGATCCGAATGCTGTGAAGGTCGAGCCCGCGAGAACAGGCGAAATCGTCTGGCGTTTCACCAATGCCGGCACCTTCGAATATGCCTGCCTGATCCCGGGTCATTACCAGGCCGGCATGCATGGCCGGATCAACGTGCGCTGAGCGGCGCCACGAGAGGAGGTTCCCATGTATATCATCAAAGCTCTCGCCCTCGCCCTTGCCGTCACGACCATGGGCCACGTCGCCACGGCGACCGCCCAGGCGGTGACCGGCGAGGTCGTCAAGATCGAAGCCGAGCGTGGCCGGATCACGCTCAAGCACGGACCCATCCCGAACCTGGACATGGACGGCATGACCATGGTCTTCCGGGTCGCCGATCCAGCCATGCTGCAGCAGGTGCGTGAAGGTGATCGGGTCCGCTTCGATGCCGACCGCGTCAATGGCAACATCACCATTACCCGCATCCAGCGCGCCCGCTGAGACGGCCGGCGGCGGCGAGACGCCCCCGGGCCTTGGCGATTGTCTCCGGGGTTGCAGCTGACGCGTGAGCCGACCGCGCCCGATCGCGGTCGGCTCATGGCCGTTTGCGCCGGCGCTCGCGGAGCGGCGCGACCGGGCTCCGACCAGCGCGTGTCGCCTTGAAACAGCTTGAAACAGATGGAATAACGCAAGGGGCGGAGGTGAGAACCATGGCCGTCGATCGAAGAGTATTTCTCACGGCGCTGGCCTTGGCCGGCGCGACCGGTGCCCGATCGACCGCGGCTGCGGCCAAGCCGATCGTCGTCGTGCACAAGGATCCGTCCTGCGGCTGCTGCGGCGCCTGGGTCGAGCATATCGCCGCCGCCGGATTTCCGACCAGGGTCGTCGAAGACGTCAGGGTCAATGCGGTCAAGGCGCGGCTCGGCGTCCCCGTTGCGATGCGATCCTGCCATACGGCCGAGGTCGACGGTTATGTCATCGAAGGCCATGTGCCGGTGGCGGCGCTCGAGCGGCTGCTCGCCGAACGCCCGGCCGTGCGCGGCCTCGCGGTACCCGGCATGCCGATCGGATCGCCGGGCATGGAGGTGCCGGGCGAGCCGGCCGAGACCTATGACGTCATGGCTTTCGGCACCGACAGCGCAGCCGTTTTCATGCGCTTTCGCGGGTCGGACCGCATCGACGGCTGAAGGATCCTGCCGGTGACGCCGCGCAGCTTACGGGACTTGCGCATCGGTCTTCCGCCGTCGATTGCCGGGCTAACGAACGGCTCGCGATTTTCGCCGGGCCCGGCCGTAACTTTCCGGCATCAATCGATGGGCGTCCTCGCCACCGACGGATAAGCGTTGCCACTGGAAATACCGCTCATCGATCCAGTTGGCTGGCTGGCATCCGCTTCAGGAGGCATGGACACCAGCCAGCGCAAGAGGAGCACAGCAACCAAGGCGGGCACACCTTCAGTGGCGGCTGTGCTCAAGGCCCCCGGCGGCACACGGCCACCGGGCGCCAATGATGTTCGACTTCAGGTCAGAAGTTGCGCTGCACCCGGGCGGTTGCCACCCAGGCTCCCTCGGAGCCACGCGGCGTGCTGCTCGGCGTAATGATCGGAATGCCGCCGGCCTGCGTCCGCGCTTGAATATTGTGATAGACAAGCTCCAGGCCGAGATCGAGGTTGCGCACCGGCGACCAGATCGTGTTCACGCCGACCGTCGCGTATTTCAGGTTCCAGAGCGACGACGCGGCCGGCTGATCGATCTTGGAATAGGACCCGAAAATCGCCGAACGCAATGCCGGGGTCCAGAAGTGGCGGAACCCGGCCGCGACCGACCACGCCTTCGTGGTCTGGATCGTTGGGGTGGCGCTCGCCGTATTGACGATGCCGTCCCGCAATTGCGTGTTGAGCGCATTGACGCCTGCAAGATTTCCCGCGCCATAGATGCCCTCACGGTCACCGCCCTGATTGCCCACGCTGAAAGCGTAGTCGAGAGCCCCGTTGGCATAGACCGCCTGCAGCCAGAGAACGTCGCCACGGGCAAGCATATCGAGGTTGAGGCGGACACCGCCACCGACGACCCAACCGAGCTTGTCGCCGGCGGCGGCAATGGGCGCGCCGAAGTTCCGGCCGCCGGCGGTAGTGACGGGTGCCGCGTTCCAACCGACGTCGGTGAGTTGATGAAGCGCACCCATGAGCTGCGCGGAGCCCCACGCCTGATCGACGCGCAGGTTCGCAACAATGTCGGGCAGCTTCTGAGGCCCGTAGGTCAGGCCATAGAGCCCGGACAGCGGTCGCGACAGCGGAACCTGGTTGGGGCCAGCCGCGCCGTCGAGAAAGACATCGCCGTTGCCGTGCCGCCGATACATTGAATCCTCAATGGCGACCGACGCCGAGAAACCGGAGCCGAGCGAGGCCGTATAGGCCAGCACGGTGGTCCCGCGGGCGGTCGTTGCAAAGCTACCCGAATACTGAAGATCGCCCTGATAGAAATTGAAGAACGAACTCGAGAAGCCCGCCGTGAACCCCGCGAACTGAATAAAGGCCCGCTCGACATTGATCGCCGAAGCGCGCGGTGACTGGCCAACGCCGCCGTTGATCAGGCCTTGGGAATTGACGGAGCCACTGAATGGGCCCCGGTAGGCGCTGAACTGGCCGAATGCGCGAAGCAATCCGTATTCGGTGTTCGAGCGCGCATCAAAATTCAGCGTCATGCGTACAGATGTCGAATACAGCTGATCGAAATATGATGTGCCGAGAGAGGTGACGCCGGTGGCGGGATTCGTCCGGTTTCCCGCCGAGGAATTCACAACATAGTCGGCGCGGACAAAACCTCCGATGCGAAGGCATGTGTCGGTCCCCGGGATGAAGTAAAATCCCGCGCCATAGGTGTCGCAGATCCGCACATACTCCGCCGGGCTTGCCTTGCCCGGCAGATCGGCGGCGTTGGCCCCCGTGACGGCCGTCAATCCGATGGCGCAGCCCAAGAATACTTCTCGTTTTATTGTCATGCGACAGATCTCCCACTATCCTGATTGTCGTCCGGCTCTTTTGAGCTCTGGACATGATGATTTAGTTCGACGCGCTTATGCGCCGCCGGTTGTGCGAAGCATTCACGCGCCGATCTGAGATTTTTTGATCTTTTGACTGAACAGATGGCGATCGATGTCTGCGTCGCCCCGCCAACGGAACTTTCAGCGATCAATCGCGTTCGATGTTTTCTTCCCTGACTCAGTTCGCTTCGGCAATAACGTCCGAATACGCGGCCAATCCCATTGACGACTCCGCCACGGCGAGGCCATCACATGGATCCAACGCCTCGACTTGAAGCAATTTCGTCAAACAATGCCGCTCTATGTTTCTCCGTTTCGACTCATGCGGCAGTATTGACGGTAAAAACTGAACCTATATGAGTCAATGGCGATTTTATTTCAGTATATTTTGAAATATTTCACGAATATATTGAAACACCCTCCACACGCAGCTGACATCATCTGGCGTACACTTCTGCGGTCACTTTCAGATGCCTGGGGTATCTGGCCGGCCGCGGTGAGGCCGCGCCGTCGAGACGGCGCGCGTCCAGGGACAACTTCGCCGTCAGACGCCGCATTCCGGTTCGTCCGCCGCAGTCAGAGATCGTCATGAGCAGGCGCCGGACACACTTTGTAACAATCGTGAAACCCGAACGAGACACTTCGAAAGTATAGACCGGACGTTCCTATTTCACGGTGCTTCATGCCATCCGAGATGATCTTACGGCCGCCGGACAACACGGCGACGCGCGCACTGCCGGAACCTGGCGGTACTCATGTGTTGGTGGTCGACGATGACGGGCAGATCCGCCAGCTGGTCGCCAAGTTTCTCCGCGCCAACGGGTTCAAGGTCAGCGTCGCACGCGATGGCTACGAGATGCGGGAGGTGGTCGACCATGCAACGATCGACCTGGTCATCCTGGATGTGATGCTGCCCGGCCTGAGCGGTCTCGACCTCTGCCGGGAGCTGCGCGCCCGGTCGCAGATCCCGATCGTCATGCTGACCGCCAAGGGCGACGACACCGACCGCATCGTCGGATTGGAGATCGGCGCCGACGACTATCTGACCAAGCCGTTCAACCCGCGCGAATTGCTTGCGCGCATCAATGCGGTGTTGCGCCGGAGCCTCGGGCCGCGTGAGAGCGAACCGGGCACGCGGGCGCGAAAATATGTCTTCGAAGACTGGACGCTGGATACCTTGCGGCGGGACCTGATCGACCCGCGGGGCGTCGTCATCGAGCTGACCAGCGGCGACTACGATCTCCTGCTGACATTGCTCGAGGCGCCACAGCGCGTGCTGACGCGCGAACATCTGCTGGATGCGTCGCGCAACCGGTCCGCGAGCGGGTTCGACCGCAGCATCGACGTGCAGATCAGCAGGCTGCGCAAGAAGATCGACGAAGCGAACAATCCTCACTCGATGATCCGGACGGTGCGCGGCGTCGGCTATATGTTCAGCCCGGCGGTCAGGCGCGAGTGATCAGGTTCGCCAACTCGGTTCCCGGCCGGACGATCATCGTCCTGATGATCGCGATCGGGGTGCTGCACGTTGCCAGCCTCTGGACCTATCAGGCGTCGCTGCAGGCCGAGATCACCTCCAACAACGACGAGCGGCTCGCCGAACGGCTGGTGTCGATCATGCGCACGGTGATGCGCGTACCGGCCGCCGAACGCGAACTGACCGCGCATGCCCTGGCCGGCGGGCCGTTCGACATTCACTGGAGCTTGGCCGAACACGCGGTTGCCGGCGGTCCCGGCGTCGGGCGCCTCGAAGGCATGCGGAAGCGGCTCCTGGACATCGCCCCGGAACTTGGCGGCGGCAACCTGGTGATCGGAACCAGCGCTACCCTGCGCGATGACGAGCACATCGCGATGATCTCGATGCAATTGCCGGATCGCAGCTGGGTCAATGTCAGCGTCGTGTCGGTGCGTATCCCGCCGCTATCGGGTGACGGCACGCTCTACTCGACCACACTGATGGCCGGCGGCCTGCTGCTGGTCGCCGTGCTTCTGCTCGGCTGGCTGACGCGGCCGCTGAAGGTGGTTGCCGACGCGGCCCGGCAGTTCTCGACGGGGGTCGAGGTGGTCAAGGTTGCCGAAAGCGGTCCGACCGAGGTGAAACAGCTGGCGGCCGCCTTCAACGAGATGCAGGTGCGCATCAAGAAGCTGATCGACGACCGGAGCCAGACGCTGGCGGCGATTTCACACGACCTGAAATCGCCGCTCACCCGGCTGCGGTTCCGCATCGAGGATGTTCCAAGCCCGGAAACCCGATCCGAAATCGAAGCCGACATTGGCGAGATGGAGGCGATGATCGAGGGCGCGCTGGCCTTTCTCAAGGGCGACCGGTCGGACGAGGCCTTGCGATCCGTCGACTTGGCGTCGCTGGTCGAGGCGATCGCGACCGACTTCGACGACATGGGCAAGCCGGTCCGGTTCGCGGCGCCGCGGGCGGTGGTGATCCAAGGCCGCAAGCTGTCGCTCAAGCGGGCCCTGACCAATGTGATCGAAAACGCCATCAAATATGGCGGGCGGGCCGATATCAGCGTGTCGGCGGACGGGCTCAATGCGCAGGTCCTGGTGACCGACCAGGGCCCCGGCATCGACGACAAGGACAAGGAGGCGGTTTTCGCGCCGTTCCACCGGCTCGAGCTGTCGCGCAACAAGGAGACCGGCGGCGTCGGCCTGGGGCTGACGGTCGCCCGCTCGATCGTCCGCGCCCATGGCGGGGATGTCGTGCTGTCGGACCGCGCCGGCGGCGGCCTGTCCGTCCTGGTGACTCTGCCGGCGGCCTAAAGAAGACGCGCGACCAGATGCACCGCGGCCAGCGCATAGACCGCGGCCAGCGCATCATCGAGCATGATGCCGAGCCCGCCCTCGACCCGCCGGTCGATCCGGCCGATCGGCCAGGGCTTGACGATATCGAAAAAGCGGAAGGCGACGAAGCCGCCGAGCAGCATGGCGTAGCCGGGCGGCGCAAAGGCGACGACCGCCGCCATCGCCCAGGTCTCGTCGAACACGATGGCCTGGTGGTCATGGACGCCGGCGGCGCTGGCGGTCGCACCGCAGGCCCAGACGCCGATCAGGCCAGCCGCAACCAGGGCTGCGGCCGCCGGCCAGAAGCCGGCGGCGGCGAGCGCCAGGCCGAGCGGCAGGCCGAGCAGCGCGCCGAAGGTGCCGGGAGCGACCGGCACCAGCCCGACGCCGCCCGACAGGGCGATGAGATGCGCCGGCGCACGCATCAGGAAGGCCGTGTCGAGCCGCGCCGTCCCGGCCGGGCGATGGTCCGGATCGGTCATGCCTGGATGCTCCCGGCGACATCGCCATAGATGCGATAACGCTTGTAGATCGTGCCGCCGATGCGTTCGATGATGCGGCGCATGCGCGTGTTGTCGTCGAGGATCCAGCTCATTTCAAGCTCGCCGGGATAGCGGTTCTGGGCGAACAGCTGGGCAATGGCGGCCATTGGCAGGCGGGCGCCGAAAGTGGTGTCGCGCAGGTCCGAGCGGACGCCGAGCAAGGTGAAGCGATAGCTGGCGAACCGGTGGGTCAGGACCCGCCAGGCGGCGCGTGCCCAGTTGAACGGCAGGAGCCGCCCGTCGAACCCGCGGAACAGCTCATAAGCATTGGGCAGGCCAAAGGCGAAGGCCGAGACACGCCCGTCGATCTCCAGAAATGTCGCGTGATTGCGCCGGAGAATCGGCCGCGCCACCTTGAGCAGGGTCGCCAGTTCCGGCGCGGCGAGCGGAATGAAGCCCCAATTGTCGTTCCACGAGGCGTTGAACAGCTCGGTCATGATCTCGGCCTCGCGGTCGAGCGCCGAGAGGTCGAGCATGCGGGTGGTCATCTGGCTCTGGCCGGTAGGTTTGCCGACCTGCAGCCCGCGCCACTTGGCGGCGTGATCGAGATCGATGACATAGGCGAGCAGATCCTTCAGCGGCGCCAGTCCCGCCGCTTCGACATGGGCGCCGAGATAGGCGGGATGCCAGGGCATCAGGATCATGGCGCCCCGATCCTGGCCTTCGACCTGCAGGCCGGCCTCCTCGTTGATCGAAAAGGTATAGGGACCCTGGAGGGCCGTGCGGCCGCGCCGGGCATGCCAGTCGCGCGCGGTCGCCAGCAGGGCCGCGACGACGCGCGGGTCATCGACCGCCTCGAGGCAGCCGAAATGGCCGACCAGAACCTTGTCCGGCGGGGTCAGCCGATCGAATTGCGCGGAGATGCGGCCAAGCGGCCGGCCATTGCCGTCGGAGGCGATCCAAAAGGCCGCCTCGCCATGGCTGAAGAAGGGTGAGCGCTTCGGATCGATCAGCTGCATCCGCTCGAAATCCAGCGGCGGCTCGAAGCCGGCCAGGCCCGAATAGAGCTCTCGCGGGATTCGGACGAAGCGTCTAAGATCGGCCCGCGTTGTGACTTCGTCGATCCGCACCCGGTTGCTCCTTCCCTTGGCAGCGGGGCGTGATCTTGTGTCGCCGACGCCTGTCGGCATGCTGTCTATCGTGTCATTGGCCGGCAAGCCATCATCACGACGATCAACTCATCATCAGTGGAGCGAACCGGAACGATGCAGTCGCGGCCAGACATCGCGCGAAAGGCCATCGCCCGGACCGGCGTCGCGTGGCGGGACAGGGCCCAGCGAAACATGGCCGGCCAGCCACGCCGGTTTCCGCACCAGCAGGCCAAGCGCGTGATCCGCGACGTGGTGATCCAGGTCGCGCTGGTGCTGCTGCTGATCGAATGCGTGTTCGTTTCGGAAAAGCTGATCTCGGGCCTTTTGGAAGAGGTCCTGAAGATTCGCGCGCCGCTGTCCAAGACCCTGATGATGATGGTCGCCCTGTTGCCCGAAGTGTTCGAGCTGGCGCTGCCGACCGCCGTTCTGATCGCGGTCTATCGGGTCACCCTGGCGATGCGCGAGGATCGTGAATTCCTGATGCTGTCGAGCCTCGGCATTCCACCCCACGGCCTGATCCGGCTGGTGCTGGCGATCGGGCTCGGCGCCCAGATCGCGACCCTGGCGATCGGCGGCTTTGTCGACCCGCTGTCGCGCTACGCCTTCCGGCTGGTCATGTTCTCCGCCCAATACAATGCCCTGACCGGCAATACGGTTTCGGCGAACCGGCTGATCGAGACACGGATCGGCACGGTCGCGGTGACGCCGCGTGCCGGTGGCGACGGCAATCCGCGGCTGTTCGTGCGCCAGGACGACGAGCCGGGACGCGAACGCATCATCGTGGCCAACGGCGCGAGCCTGACCGGGCCCGGGGACAGCGGCCGGGTGTCGCTCCATCTGTTCGATTTCTCGGTCGACGAATTCGCGCTTCCCGCCGCCGGTGCTCCGCGCACCGGCCGGCCGCCGACCGCGCCGTTCTCGTCATTGCGCGGCAGCTCGACCTCACAAAGCATGGTCATCGACGACGTCGTGCCGTTCGACCCGCGCAGCCGCCATGTGGCGGAGCAGACGACCGCCGAATTGTTCATGTCGGCCGGCGCCGACCCGCTGCATCGGCTGGAACTGGGCAAGCGGATCGGCCGCAGCCTGCTCTGCCTGCTGGCGCCGCTGATCGCGATCCTGGCCTTGTCCTTCACCACCCGGCTCAACCAGGCCTTCGTGCTGCCACTGGCCTGCGCCGGGCTGATGGCCACCGAGATCGTCGGTACCGCGGCACTCGCCGGCGTCACCTGGATCGGCGTCGTGCCGATGCTGGCCTTCCTGATCATCATGGCCACCGGCCTGACGCTCGCCATGGCGAGCCTGGTCGCGGCCCGCTCATCGGCCGTGGCGCGCCCAGGGCTCGGCCGCTCGTGACCGGTGCCATCTCCCGCCTGACCTCGACACCGGCCGGCCGGAGCTTCGGCCTGGTGCCGCTCGGCACCTTCACGCGGACGCTGGCGCTTGCCCATGCGCGCCATGTGGCAACCGTTGTCGCGGCGCTGCTGATCGTCGGCCTGACGCTGGATGTCGCGCCGCGCGCCGACCGCATCCTGGCCCAGGCGGCCAACCAGAGCGCCCTTGGCATCACCGGACACCTGGTCTGGTATATCGCGCTCAGGCTGGCCGACCTGACGGGATCGCTGATGCCGCTCGGCACGTTTCTCGGACTGTTCTGGTCGGAGGTGACGCTGACCCAGACGCGCGAGCGGGTGGTCATCTGGAACGGCGGACGCACGCCACTGCAGGCGATCGTTCCGCTGGCCATCGTCGGCGCGCTGTGCGGGATGATCCAGGTCGCCTCGATCGGCATCCTGAGGCCGGCCGCGGTGGCCTATCAGATCGCCCACGGGCTCGGCGACTATGGCGAACGTTTCGATCGCCGGCTGCAGGATGTGCCGCGCTGGATCACCCTCGACAATCAGATGATCAAGGCGCGGCTCGACTACCGGCAGCGCCGGCTGGTCGATGTCGACGTCTACGAGGTCTCGGCCGATAGCCGTCTGGTCTCGCGGGTCGCCGCCAGTTCCGCCCGTCCGGCCGCCGAGGCCGGCCGCTGGATCTTCACCCAGGGCAGCCGCTGGACGGCGCCCAGGGAGGGCGATCCGACGCCGGCGACCGGGGCGGGCGACGCCTGGTGGTTCGACGAAGAAACCATAACGCTGCCGCTCGACCCGCTCTGGCTGGAAAACAGCGGCATCGATGCCCGCTATCTGCCGCAGGCGACGCTTGCCGCTCTCGCCAGCCGCGGCGACGGCATTCCGGACGCGGCGAGCTATTCGACCTGGTGGCATGCCCGCTTCGCCCAGGCTTTCCTGCCGTTCGGCATGATGGTCCTGGCCTCCGCCATGGCCATGACGCTGATCGCCCATCGGCTCAAGTTCAGCGCCATGATGACGATTGGCCTGACCGGCTATTTCCTGCATGTCGCGACCAATATTTTCGTCTGGCTGGGCGAATATGGCCGGTTTCCGCCTGTCGTCGCGACCTGGGGCATGCCGCTGGCGATGATCGGCGTCGCCTTCGCCCTGCTGATCCGGCTCGACCGGATGGGCCAGCGTTGACCGGAACCAGCCGATGATCCCGCCGATCCTGCACCAGACCTGGGAAACCCTGGATCTGCCCGACCATCTCCAGGCATTCCGGCAAACCATCAGAACGCGCAATCCCGGCCTCGACATGCGCCTCTATGACGCCAGCGCCCGCCGTGCCTATGTCGCGGCCCGTTGTCCCGAAGCGCTTGCCGCCTATGACAGCCTGCCGTTCGGTGTGGCCAAGGCCGATCTCTTCCGGCTGGTCGCGGTCTTCGCCGAGGGCGGCTTCTACGCCGATCTCGACATGGAATGCCTGAAGCCGATCGAGCGGTTCCGCAACACCGACCAGGCGGTGTTTTCGATCGAGGCCCAGGTCATGCCACAACGCCAGCGCGAGCTCGGCTACGCGCAGCCGTTCCAGCTCGCCAACTGCATGTTCGGCGCGCCGCCCGGACATCCCTTCCTCTACGCCATGATCACCAAGATCACGCAGCGCCTCGCGGCCACCCCCCTGACCCTGCGCGGCGAGATCGAGGACGCCACCGGCCCCAGGGCGCTGACGCGGCTCTTCTACGCGCTCGAGCCACGCGGCGTCGGCGTGTTGGAACAGGTCTATTGGGTGCCGCCCGACCTCTATGCCGGCCTTCCCTGGCTGAACCGAAACATCCATTTCCGGCATCATTTCGTCGGCGCCTGGAAGCAGCCGCAAGGCCGGCGCCAGCCGCTGGCCAGGCAATGGGTCGAGCGCAACCGCCTGCCGAACCCCTATCCGGCCGGCCTCTGGCACGATTTCGGCTGGCGCTAGAGCCCGGCCCGGCGATCACATATCGAGACGAATTCTTTCACGAATCGCCTCGCCCGTTGCGATATCGAAGCCGTGCACGTCGACGTAATGGATCTTCGGGATGAAGCCGGCGTCATCGGCCGAGGCATAGGCATAAACAACCCGGACCATGCGCGAACCGACCGGCAGCAGGGCGCGCGGCTTGCCCCTTTCGTCGAGATCGATGATCGCTTCACGCGCCCGGTAACCG
This sequence comes from Phreatobacter stygius, assembly GCF_005144885.1. Lineage (NCBI taxonomy): Bacteria > Pseudomonadati > Pseudomonadota > Alphaproteobacteria > Hyphomicrobiales > Phreatobacteraceae > Phreatobacter > Phreatobacter stygius. The sequence continues at coordinate 3,931,312 of NZ_CP039690.1, read as the reverse complement.
GCGATGCGCGCGCCGTAGCGACCATCCGGCAAAGCCCGCGTGCTGACCCCGAAAGCAAAGATCCGTTCGAAGAAATTCAGCGCTCGCCTTTGGCCTTGCTCGTCGAAACGGCGCCAGAACGCTTCCACCGGCTGGTTCGGGTCCAGCTTGCCGTCCGGCCGGAGCCGCGCGGCATAGACGATCAGGCTCTTGTTGATCGAGTGCTGGACGTAGAACAGAAGGCCCGGGTCGGTCGCCACCGGCAGGTCGGGCCTGGCCACGATCAACGTCCGCGAGACGGTGACCTCCGAGCCACGCGCGACGATCGGCGGCAGCCGCTGGCCCTGGGCGAGCCCCGGCCGGCTGGCCATCCCATATGCCAATGCGCCTGCAGTCAGAAATAGGGAACGCCGGGTGACCATGATATCAAGCTGGATCCGTGATAGGTGGGGCAATATCGCATAGACATTGCGGCCGATCCTGTGCAACAGGCAATCGCGCTGTAGATAGGGCGCTGCGAACCGTATAGGAACAACAGGTTGAGCCCTTGGGGGGCTTGGGCACTTGGCTTCCGGACGCCGAGCGCATAGCTTGCGCCGAAGTTACCAAAATCCAAAAAAGGCTAATGAATGAGCGACATTGCAACCCGATTTGGAGATGATGAACTCACTCTGGACCTCGTTGACGTCATCGCGAAAGAGGGCATGGTCGATCTCGCTGGCGTCGGGCCGGAGACGACGCTCGAGTCGCTCAACATTGCCAGTGTCGACTACATGATGATCCTCGCCGCCGTCGAAGAGAAATTCGCCGTCTATGTGCCGATGGACGAGAGTCTGGCCCAGGTGAAGGATGTCGGCGGCCTGCTGACGATCCTGAAGGAACGCATCCTCGCCGAGAAGAAGGCCTGACGTGACCGGCAGGCAAGCCGTCATTACCGGCATCGGCGCGATTTCGGTCGCCGGGCTCGGTGTCGAGGCCTTGTGGAATGCCGCCGCCGAGGGCGTTTCCGGCGCGCGCCCGCTGATTCTGTCGCGCGATGTCGGCAATGCGGTGAAGGTCGCGGCCCAGATCCCGGAGCTCGATCTGCCGCAGCTGTTCCCCGACAGAAAAACCGGCTTTTACGATCGGGCCACCGCTTTCGCGCTGATCGCCGCGGCGGAAGCCGTGAAGGATGCCGGCCTTGCCGACGCGCCGCCGTTCGGCAACCGCACCTCGGTGATCGTCGGCACCGGCATCGGCAGCGCCGGCTCGATCGAGGATGCGATCCTCAATCTTGGCGCCGGCAAACGGCCCGATCCGTTGACCGTGCCGCGCTCGATGATGAGCGCCTCGGCCTCCCATATCGGCATGACCTATGGCTGCACCGGCACGACCTTCGTCATTTCCAGCGCCTGCGCTTCGTCGTCGCAGGCGCTCGGCATGGCCATGATGATGGTGCGCTCAGGGCTCGCCGACCGGGTCATCGTCGGCGGCACCGAGGCCATCGTCACGCCCGGCGGCATGAAGGTCTGGGAAGCAATGCGCGTGTTGTCGCCGGATCTCTGCCGGCCGTTCTCCAAGGGCCGCAACGGCCTGTTGCTGGGCGAGGCGGGCGCCGTGCTGATCGTCGAGGCCGAAGAGGTCGCCAAGGCGCGCGGCGCCAGGATCCGGGCCCGCCTGCTCGGCTATGGCACGACCAGCGACGCCAAGGACATTCTCCGGCCAGACCTGGACGGCGCTTCCGACGCCATGGCCGCCGCTCTCGACGATGCCGGGCTGCCGCCAAGCGCAGTCAGCTATGTCAACGCCCACGGCACCGGCACGGTGCTGAACGACACGACCGAGAGCGAAGCGCTGAACCGCATCTTCGGCGATCACATTGCCAACCTGCCGGTCAGCTCGACCAAGCCGGTGCACGGCCATACGCTCGGCGCGGCCGGAGCCGTCGAGGTGGTGATCACCGTGCGGGCGCTGGAAGAAGGCCGGATCCCGCCGACGATCAACCATGCCGCGGCCGACCCGAACTGCCCGATCGACTGCGTGCCCAATGTCGGCCGCCGCCAGCCGCTGTCGGTGGCGATGAGCAATTCTTTCGCTTTCGGCGGCATCAATGCCGCGCTGGTCATCGGGCGCGCCGCGTGAGCCTCGCCGGCCGGCACGCCTCGGCGCGTTTCGGCGTGGTGGCCGGGGCCGGCGACGTCAGGGCTTTCGCGGCGAGCATCGGCGCCGATCCGACGGCCGCGCGGCTGCCGACGACCTATCCGATCCGCTGGCTGACGCGGCCCGAGGTCGTCGCCCTGGTCAAGGCCTTGAGCGCCGACATGCCCATGGCCCTGCCGGTGCATGAACTTCAGACGGTCGAGACTTTCGCGGCCCTGCCGATCGATACGCCACTGTCGATCGAGGTTACCGCGACGCGCACCGACGCGATCCATGTGACGCTCGAAGCCTCGGTCACCGATGCCGGCAACCAGGCGCTGGTCAGGCTTCGCAGCGTGCTCAGGCTGTTTCAATGACCGCCGAGACGCTTGCCGTCGGCAGCCAATTGCCCGAGCATCGTTTCGGGCCGATCGACGCGGCGGCCGTCCGGTGTTACGCCGAGGCCTCGGGCGACGCCAATCCGATCCATGTCGATGCGGGCGCCGCCAAGGCGATCGGCCTCGACGGCCCGATCGTCCAGGGCATGCTGTTGATGGGGCTGGTCGATAGCGCCTTGGCAGCCTGGCTGCCGCAGGCGCGCTGCGACAAGCTTTCGAGCCGCTTTGCCCTGCCGGTCGCCGTCGGCTCGCCGGTGACGGTGGCGGCCCGCGTGGTGCGCCTGGACAGCCCCGAGGGCCGGCGGCGTGTCACGCTCAGGATCTTCGTCCGCGACGGCGCCGACAAGGTGGTGGCGCTGGCCGAAGCGGTGCTGACCGGCTAAAAGGGACCTCGGCCAGCCGCAGGCCGGGAGCGCCGCCGCCATCCTGGTCAGCCTGCCGTGCCAGCACCTGCCTGCATTTGCGGCAGGTCTGCGCCTTTCCCGTCGTTGTCGCGTCGCCTGCCCTTCGCTATCGTCAAAGGCTCATGGTCGCCTCTCCCGACCGCCCGGGCCATTGTTTCGGAGTCCGCCATTTGTCCGTCATGAGCCCGCAGCCCGTGGAAGCCAGGCAGAATGAAAAAAGCGACAGCGCCGTCCTGCTGAAAGCCGCCCACCGCCTGACCGCCGATCTGATGCAGCCCAATCCGGTGCTCTACTGGGTCGACCTGATCGCCAGTTCCGGCCTCGGCTACGGCGCGCTGGCGGCCGCGGTGGCGCCGACGCTACCGGTTCCGCTGCGCATCGCGGCCGGCATCATTGCCGTGCTGGCACTCTACCGCGCGATCCTGTTCATCCACGAACTGACCCATGTCCGGCTGTCGACCTTGCCCGGCTTCTGGACCGGCTGGAACATCCTGGTCGGCATTCCCCTGCTGACCCCCTCGTTCTTCTACGAGGGCGTGCACACGCTGCATCACGCCAAGACCCATTACGGCACCGTGCGCGACCCGGAATACCTGCCGCTCGGCCATAACCGGCCGGTCGAACTCATTCTGTTCACTTTCGCCGCGCTGTTCTTCCCGCTGCTGCTGATCCTCCGCTCGCTCATCCTGGTGCCGCTCGCGGCGGTCATTCCGCCGCTCCGGCGCCTGATGGTGGAGCGCCTGTCGGCGCTGGTGATCAATCCGGAGTTCCGCCGGCCGCCGCTGACGCCGACGCTCGCCCGGCGCTGGCTGGTGCTGGAAACCGTCACCTGCCTTTATGCCTGGGGGGTTGCCGCCCTGGTGCTGTCAGGCGCGATCTCCTGGACTTCGGTCGCCATCGTGCTGGCGATCGCCGCCGGCATCGCCCTGACCAACCAGTTCCGCACGCTGCTGGCGCACCATTGGGAGAACGAAGGCGAGGAGATGGATGCGGTCGAGCAATTGCTCGACACCGTCAACGTGCCGCCGCCGGCCATGCTGCCCATGCTGTGGGCCCCCGTCGGGCTGCGCTATCACGGGCTGCACCATTTCCTGCCCGGCCTGCCCTATCACAATCTCGGCGAGGCGCATCGCCGGATGGTGACGGCGCTGCCGGCCGACAATGCCTATCAGCAGACCTCGAGCACGGGCGCGGTCGAGGTGCTGGCCAGGCTTCTGGCGCACCAGGCGCGCGCCAAGGAGCTGCGCCGCGAGCGGAAGGCCTGAGGGCCTGGTACCGCCGCGCAGTGACTATGACGGGTTCATTTTGGTGCAAACAAGTCGTGGATATCAGGGACAAGCCCGGGCAGGACGACGGGTAGACCTCACCGTGTGCCGGGCCACGGCGCGGGTCCTGCGCCCGGTCCGTTCAGCGCCCGTCGCTCCAAGGACAATTCTCGTCTTGGCCGGGCTTGTCCCTGATATCCACGACTTCAGCCCAATTGCTCATAGAGAGCAGCCTCAGGCCGAGATCGCCCGCGGTGCCATTTCACGCATGATATCGAGGAACTTGTCGATATCCGCATCGGTATGGGCGGCCGAAACCGAAAAGCGCAGCAGCACCTCGCCCGCCGGCGTCGCCGGCGGGATCAGCAGGTTGACATAGATGCCGCGCGCCAGCAGGTCGCGCCAGAAATCCATGCCCTGGACCAGCCCTCGCATGCGGATCGAGCCGACCGGGCCGGGCGCCGCACAGAGACTGTAACCGAGCGCCTCGACACCCAGGCAGAACCGCTCGGCCTTGCGCCACATCTCGGCACGCAAGCCCGGTTCGGACGCGATGATCTCGATGGCGGTGCGCGCCGAAGCGACGACCGCCGGCGGCAAGGAGGCGGTATAAAGATAGGCCCGGGCGAGGAAACGCAGCGACTTGAGCGCCGGATGCATCGTGACGCAATAGCCGCCGATGACCCCGACACTCTTGGAGAAGGTGCCGACGATGGCATCGACCAGATGTTCGGCACCCTGCGCCTCGGTGACACCCCGGCCGTTATCGCCGTAAAGGCCGAGGCCATGAGCCTCGTCGACGAAGACCAGCGCGCCATGGTCTTTTGCGACGGTCGCCAGGCCCTTGACGTCGCCGACATCGCCCCAGACCGAATAGAGCCCCTCCAGCACCACCAGGATGCGCGAGGCCGGAACCGTCGCTTCCTTCAACAGGCGGTCGAGATCGACCGGATCATTGTGCTTGAACGGCTTGAAGGTGGCGCCGCTCGCCCGGCAGGCATCGATGATGCTGGCGTGGCAATGGCTGTCATAAAGAATCAGGTCGCCATCGCTCGCCAGGCCACAAATGGTGCCCATATTGGCCATGAAGCCGGTCGAGAACACGATGGCATCAGGACGATCGTAAAATTTCGCGATGGTTCGTTCGAGCGCGACGTGGCCGTCCTGATTGCCCGAGGCGACACGTGAAGCGGTCGAGCCGGTGCCCCACTGGCGCAACGCCTGTTCGGCGGCGGCGATGCAGCGCGGATCGAAATTCAGGCCAAGATAGCTGTTGGTGCCGAAAAGCGTGGTCTGGCGGCCGTCGATCACCGCTTGGACCGGACCGTCGAACCGCTCGATCTGGATCCTGAGCGGATGATCGGCATTGCCGACCGAGCGGTCGATCATGTCGCCGATCATGCCGACGCGGCGGAGGATGCCGGACAGTTGCGTGGTAGCGGCCGCAGCTTCGGGCCGGGTGTTCTGCTGCACAGGGCTATCCGACATGGGCGAGCAAGCTACCTTCGACCGACCGACAAACCGGTGACTGTGTGTCACGACAGTGACGCTATAGTCACCTTAGGCGAAGTGAGCAAGCTTCGGGCCAATCCCCGGGTGATCGACGCCGCCCTCGTCGCCGTTCGAAATTGGCCGGTTCGACGGCTTTTTCCGAGGTTTTCGCCGCTCAGGGCCGGAGCCGATAATAGATGCCGAGCCCCCATTGGAACAGCCGGGCCGGAATGAACGCCCTGCCCGCGACCAGGATGCGCTGGGCCAGCGGGCCAACCACGTAGCGCGGCGCGGTGGCGCGGCCCTCGACAATGTCGGCGATCCGCCGCGCAACCCCGACAGCCGGCGAACCGGCGCGTTCTTCCGCCTCGAAGGTCGCCAGCACGCGCGGAAACACGCCGGCATAGGCCGAGGCCTCCAGCCCGGAGGCTTCGGTTCGCTGGCGATTGTCGACCACGCTGGTGGCGGTATCGCCAGGCGCGACCAGGGTGACCTGGACACCGAAGCCGGCAACCTCCAGCCGCAGGCTCTCGCTCAGGCCTTCGAGCGCAAATTTGCTGGCGCTGTAGAGCCCCTGGAACGGCAGGCCGACACGGCCGGCGAGCGAGCCTATGTTGACGATGACGCCGGCGCGCTGCGCCCGCATGGCCGGCAAGGCCGCCCTGGTCACCCGCAGAGCGCCGAACAGATTGGTCTCGAACAGCTGGCGCGCCTCGGCGAGCGTGGTGTCTTCGACCGCGCCGGCCAGCACCAGGCCGGCATTGTTGACGACGGCATCGATCCGGCTCTGTTCGGCAAGAATGGTCGCCATGGCGGCCGCGACCGAGCTATCGTCGGCAACGTCAAGCCGGATCATCCGCCACGCCGCCGGATGGCGCTCCGGATCCCGGCTGGTGCCGTAGACGATATGGCCCCTGTCATGGAGCATGGCCGCAGCGGCGCGGCCGATGCCCGACGACGCTCCGGTGACCAGCACGACCTTGGCGACTTTCATGCCCGCTCCCGACCTGAGGCTCGCGGTTGTCTAGCGCAAGCCGATGCCGGGTGCATCATGCCATGTCGCGAGGCCAGGGAGAGGCACGCCACGGCGACCATGGCGCGCCAATGTCCCGCCATGCCGCGCTGTCAGAGATCGGTGCGCTCGTCCGCGACGTCGCGGCGCTTGTCCATGTCGAAACGCCCGGCATAGATCGGTCGTCCGCCGGTGGTCGGTCCGGGATATTGCACGATCAGGATATCGCCGCCGGTCGCCGTTTCGAACTTGCCTTCGAAATGGGGATCGGGATGGAAGATCATGGTTCCGGGCTTGCAGAGCGTGTCGTCGATCTTGAATTCGCCGCTGAGAATGTACCAGACCTGCGCGAAATCGTGGTTGTGCAGAGGATGGTGGGCGCCCGGCTCGAGCCGGAGAATGCCGGCATTGGGCTCGGTCGGCCGCTCGGGGCGCGGATGAAACAGCATCTTGCCGGTCTCGCCCGGCCACCGGATGGTTTCCCAGCCGATGTCGTCCATATGCTTGATTTCATAAGGCAAATGCGCGCCGCTGGGCGTGATGGCCACCGTCTGCATGGGTGTTCTCCCTTAGCCTGATTTGGTCTTGGATTGCCGCATCGACTGGGATGCGGTGGGGACTCTCCACCAGTCGAAATGTTCGGTCTTCAGTGGAGATTTCGCGACGACCATCAGCACGCGCGCTTCGTCGTCTCCGATGTTGTCGGCGCGATGCGGCAATTCGGAATTCAGGAAGATGCCCTCGCCAGGGGCCAGATCGAAGCTCTCGGCGCCAACGTGGAACTGGATGCGCCCGCTGATCACGTAGCAATATTCCTGGCCCGGATGCGAGACCATGAGATCCATCCGGTTCTTCCTCGGAAAGACCAGGTGAAAGACCTCCAGGTCGTCGTTCGGCATGCCGCCGGCAAACAGCGACCAGCGATAGCCGGTGGCGGGGATGGCCTGGGCTTCGCCGGCATCGCCGATCCGATGCACGGTGACATCGCTGCGCAGCTGATCCGGCGCGGCCGCGAACAGTTCGCCGACACCGATCTCCAGGACCTGGGCGATCTGGATGAGGTTGGCGACCGAACTCGAGACCTGGCCGCGTTCAAGCCGCGAGACGAAGGCGTCGGAGAGCCCGGCACCATCGGCCAGCTCCTTCAGCTTCATGCCGCGTTCCTCGCGCAGCGCGCGGATGCGTGCGCCCAGTCCGAGCAGTGCATCATCTTGCATTTTCATGTTTGGCAGTTTTTCCTTCGATTGCGTTGGTGTCAATAGAAATTGTCTTCCATGCAACTCGTCAAAAATGGACAGCAGATTTTCCAGTGAAACCCATCGAGCGCGCAAGGCAAGATTGCGCACGACGCAACCGGCGCTTCCGGCAGGCGGTATCGGGACGGACGGAAGCATCTGGGGACGACGCACCGCCGGCCTTGATCATCACGTCCCGCGTGCCGATCCTGCGCCGGCTTGCGCGGCGGACGGCCGCTGCGCCCGACATCGGGACGCGGCGGGCCCTTAGCGGATGAACCCTGGCATGGCCTCATGTTGATCGACGCTCATCAGCACTTCTGGTCGCTCGCGCGTGGCGACTATGGCTGGCTGACGCCGGCGCTCGGGCCGATCCATCGCGATTTCGGCCCAGCCGATCTTGGTCCCCTGATCGCCCGCCACGGCATCGCCAGGACCATTCTGGTGCAGGCGGCGCCGACACCGGAAGAAACCGAATTCCTGCTGGCGATCGCGCGGGACGAGGCGTGGGTGGCGGGTGTGATCGGCTGGGCCGATTTCGCCGCCGCCGATGCGCCGGCGGCGATCGCCAGGCTCTCGGGCGACCCGTTGCTGGTCGGCCTGCGCCCGATGGTCCAGGACATTGCCGATGATGACTGGCTGATACAGCCGTCGCTGCGGCCGGCCTTCGAGGCGCTTGCCGCGACCGGCCTGGTCTTCGATGCCCTGGTGCTGCCGCGCCATCTCCCGCGCCTGCTGAATGTCGCGAAACGCCACCCCGATCTGACCATCGTCATCGACCACCTGGCGAAACCGCCGATCGCCGAGGGCCGGCTCGATCCCTGGCGCGCCGACATGGCGGCGCTCGCGGCCTTGCCGAATGTCGCCTGCAAGCTCTCCGGAATGGTCACCGAGGCCGGGCCTGGCTGGACCACGGCGCAACTCGCGCCCTATGCCGCCCATGTCCTAGCGGTGTTCGACGCGGAGCGCCTGTTATGGGGATCCGACTGGCCGGTGGCGACGCTCGCGGCAGGCTATGATGACTGGGTCGCGGCGACCGGCGACCTGCTCGGCCAGCTGTCGCCGGAGAGCCGTGCGGCGGTGCTCGGCGGCAATGCCGCCCGCATCTATCTCGGCCGGCGGGGCCGCGGCGCGAACCCGGCGTGAATGCCGCCGGGGCCCGCTGCGATAGGGTTCAGCTCTTGCGCAGGTTCCAGAACACCGCCGCGCTGGCGGGAACGATATCGCTGACCACGTTGCGGAAGATCGTCGGCTGCTGAATCTGGCCGAGCGGCACATAGGGCGCCATGTCGAAGGCCTGCTGCTCCATCTCGGTGGCGAGCTTGCGCTGGGCCGCTTCGTCGGGGGCGGCGAACCAGGCGGTGCGGAGCGCCTCCATCTTCGGATCGGTGAACCAGCCGGCCCAGCCCGCCGGCCCGTTGCCGCGCATGCCGAGATGGGAGGCCGGGCTCATGAATTCCGGCGCGACCGCGGTGGTGTGGAAAATGTTCCAGCCGCCGTCCTCGGCCGGCTTTTGCGACGCCCGCCTGGCCAGCAAGGTGCCCCAGTCGGTGGTGACGAGATCGACCTGCATGCCGAGCCGGCGCAACAGGTCGGCGGTGACCTCGCCCAAAGGCGCCAGAAGCGGCAGGTCGGCGGAAGCCAGGATGACGACCTTGCGGCCGTCATATTGGCTCGCCTTCAGCATGGCCCGGGCTTCGTCGAGCTTGCCGTCCATCACGGCCGAACCGGTTCCGGTCGAGAGCGGCGTGCCGCAGGGGAAAAAGGCCTTGCACTCGCGGTAGAGCTTGGGATCGCCGACCATGGGCTGGAGGTAGTCGTTCTGGTTGACGGCGCGCAGCACGGCGCGGCGCACCGCGACCTCGTTGAACGGCGGCACGAGGCTGTTGAACCGCAGCATCACATAGGTGCCGATCGGATCGAGCGTGGAGATGGTGACATTGCGCTGCCTGGCGACCAGCGGCAGCAGATCGGGCGACGGCACTTCGAGCCAATCCACCTGGCCGGTCCTGAGCGCCGACATGGCGGTCGATGCATCGGGGATCGTGTGCCACTGGACGCGCGCGACATTGACGACCTTGCCGCCGGCCATGCCATCCGGCTTTTCGTTGCGCGGCACATAGCCGTCGAAGCGGGAATAGGCCGCGCTGGCGCCTTGCCGCCATTCACTGGCCAGGAAACGGAAGGGCCCTGAGCCGACCGCCTCCTTGATCTGCTGGCTCGGGTCGGTCAGCGCCAGCCGCTCCGGCATCATGAACGGCACCGGGCTCGACAGCTTGCCGAGCGCCTCCGGCAGCAGCGGGAACGGCGCCTTGAGGCGAAAGCGAATGGTGCGGTCGTCGACCGCGGCCAGTTCGTCGGTATGGGCCATCAAGGTCTGGCCGAAGCCGTCGCGCGCGGCCCAGCGGCGAATGCTGGCGACGCAGTCACGGGCGAGCACAGCCGTCCCGTCATGGAACTTCAGCCCCTCGCGCAGCCGGATCGTGCAGGTCTTGCCATCGTCGGTGACCGTATGGCCCTCGGCCATCTGCGGCCGGATGCGAAAGCTCGAGTCGAGCGAGAACAGCGTGTCGAAGACCATGTAGCCGTGGTTGCGCACGACATAACCGGTGGTCCAGATCGGATCGAGCGCGGCGAGATCGCTGGAGGGAATGAAATGCAGCGTGCTGGCCGGCTGCGCGATGGCTGGCCGGGCGAGCGGCGCCAGAGCCGCTCCAGCCAGGGTGCCAAGCGCGGACCGTCGGGTCATCGAGGCCATGGCCTGCTCCTCAATTTACGGCGAAGGGATCGGCGACACGCGGCCAGAACGGCGACGCCAGCCGGGTATAGGGAATTTCGGCATAGGCAAATTGCAGCGCGCCGGGGCTGGAGACGTAGCGAACCTGCCGGGCGATCGGCGCGAAGGCCGCCTGGAAATGCTGCGACGATTTGACTGCCACCAAGAGCTTGTCGTGCAAGGTCAGGCCAAGCCCGGTGAACGCGTCCGGTGCGAAGGTCTGCGCCCGCCTGGTCACCAGGACGAGATCGATGCCGTCGGCGGAAACCCAGACGCTGGGGCCGAAACTCGAGCGGCCGCCGCTCAAGCCGGCTTGCGAATGATCGGGCGCGATCTTGCGCACCGTCACCATGAGGTCGACGGCATCGCCGGAGGCCGGACCACATTTGCCGCCGACACGCAGGAGAAAGCGCGCGCCCTCGCCGGCCTCGATGCAGAACTGGACCGCCTGCGGATCCCAGAAGCAGCCGAGGACCGCGCCGGTGATGCCGCGCTCGCGGATGCGCTTGAGCAGGAAGGTGCTGTCGGCCGGCGCGCCGCCGCCGGGGTTGTCGGCCGCGTCGGCGAGCACGACGAGGCCCTTGCCGTCGGCGAGGACCGCGTCGAGCGCTTCGTCGATGCTGTCGAGCCGGGCGGTGATCGCCTCGCGCAGATCCCACAATTCGCGGCCGAGCCGGGCAGCCAATGCCTTGGCCTTGGCTTGGTCGCCGTCGGCGATGACGACCACCTTGGCGCCGACATCGGGCACGTCGGCCCAGGGAAAGCCGTGGCCGAACGACACCGAGAGAATGCCGTCCTTGCCTTCCATCGCCATCATCCGGTCGACGAAACCGCGCAGCGGCTCCTGGGTCGGCCGGAAGGTGCCGATCATCCGGCAGTCGTGATAGGCCATGACCGGCCGGGTCTTGCCGGAAGCGGCATCCAGGCACAGGCGATAAAGTTCCGGCGCCCGGTCGCCGATATCGGTATGGGGATATTCCTTGAAGGTCACGATTGCCGTCGCCGAGCTACGCATCAGCTCGGTCAGATGACAATGCAGGTCGAGCTCGATGCCGATCTTCACATCCGGGCCGACAACCTCCCGGACCCGTGCCAGCGTATCGCCCTCGCAATCGTCATAACCTTCCGCCACCATGGCGCCATGCATGAACAGCAGGACCACGTCGACCGGCATGGCGGCTTTCAGATCCGCGAGCAGGGTGTCGCGCAGCTCCTCGTAGATATCGCGCAAGGTGGTGCCGGCCGGTTGGGCGAAGGTGCAGATGCTCTCGACGACCTGATGGCCGTCCGCTTCGCCCTGCTTGCGCCAGGCGATCAGGGGGATGTTGGCCGTAGTGGCCGGGTGCCGGCTGCCGTCGTTGCGGAACCATTCCCGTCCGCCACCGGTAAAGGCCGCCCGGCCTGTCGGGATCGGTGAAAAGGTGTTGGTCTCGGTGGCGAGCGTCGCCATGAAAATCTTCATGCCTGCAACTCCGGCGCTCCGAGCGGCGCCTGACGCCGCATTTTCCGGGCGGCGCATTGTCAGCCCGGTTCAAACCGAATGACAAGGGCAAAATTTCAAAATCGTGGAATTTTTTAGCGCATCAACTAAACTATCATCAAATGTCGCTATTCGCTTTCAGCTCTGACATAGTTGGCCCTGGCCATGACCGTCCCTGATTCATCTCCTCAGCGCCCTCAGCTCGGCGATTGCCTGAAGGCCGCCCGGCGCGCCCGCGGCCTGACCTTGAAAGATGTCTCGGCACGGACCGGCATGGCGCTTTCGACCCTGTCGAAGGTCGAGAACCACCAGATGTCGCTGACCTATGACAAGCTCTTGCAGTTGAGCGCCGGGCTCGGCATGGAGGTGGCGGAACTGTTCCATCCGGCCGAGATGAACGCGCCGGTCAGCGCCATGCCGACGGCGCGCCGCAGCATCAGCCGCAAGGGTGAAGGGCAGTTCGTCCGGACCAAGGCCTATGGCTATTCCTATCAAAACACCGAGCTTCTGGGGAAGCGGATGATCCCGATCATCGCCGAGCTCACGGCCCGGAGCCTGGACGAATTCGGGCCGCTGATGCGGCATTCCGGCGAGGAATATCTGCTGGTGCTCGAGGGCCGCGTCGCCGTCCATACCGAGTTCTATGCCCCCGAACTGCTGGAGCCGGGCGACGGCATCTATATCGACAGCACCATGGCCCACGCCTATCTGAATGTCGGCGACGGGCCGGCCCGGGCGATCTGCGTGTGCAGCGCCGACAGCCCCGACCTTTACGAGCAGCTCCAGACCCTGGCGCGCCGCAGCGCGATCCCGAAAGCGGATGACCGGGAAATCTGAAACAGCCCCCGGACGCGCGGCCGCAGTGCTCCCCGTCAGTTCAAGAGAACCCGGGGCAGCCAGAGCACGGTTGACGGAAACACGGTGATCAAGACCAGCACCAGGAGACCGGCGCCGAGGAAGGGGCCGAGCTCGCGGCTCTCCTCTTCCAGCTTCACCCCGGCAAAATTGGCGCAGATATAGAGGAGAATGCCGACCGGCGGCGTGATCAGCCCGAGGCAGAGGTTGAACACCATCACCAGGCCGAAATGGACGAGGTCGATGCCAACCGCGCTGACCACCGGCACCAGCACCGGGATCAGGATGAACAGCGCCGGCAGCGGCTCCATGAAGATGCCGATGATCAGCAAGAAGACGTTGATCATCATCAGGATGACCAGGGGGTCGCTGGAGATCGAGGCGATCCAGGCGGCGATCGCCCTGGGCATGCCGGAGACCGCGAGCAGCCAGCCGAAACCGCTCGACAGCGCGATGATGAACATGACCAGCGCGGTATCGAGCGCGGTCTGCACCAGGATCGGCCAGATCGTCCTGAGGCTCAGCTCGCGATAGACGAAGAAGCCGACAAGGGCGGCATAGACGACCGCGATGGTGGCGCTCTCGGTAACGGTGACGATGCCGCCGGTGACGCCGAGCAGGATGATGACCGGCATCATCAGGGCCCAGAGCGCCGGCCCGACCATGCGCGGGATCTCGCGGAACGGCACGGCGTCCGTGGTCGGATAGTTGCGCCGGACCGAGATCCAATAGGCCGCGATCATCAGCGACAGGCCCAGGAGAAAGCCCGGCACGATGCCGCCGAGGAACAGGGCGATGATCGACACGCCCTTGCCGGCCGACAGGCCGTAGATGACCAGCGGGATCGACGGCGGGATGATCGGTCCGTTGACGCAGGCGGAGGCCATCAGCGCGGCGGCGAAACCGCCGCCATAACCCTGCTTCTTCATGGCCGGTATCAGCACCTTGCCGAGCGCCGAGGCATCGGCCGCGGCCGAGCCGGACAGCCCGGAAAAGATCATCGCGGCCATGACCGAGGTCAGCGCCAGGCCACCGCGAAACCGGCCGACCATGGCATTGGCAAGATCGATGATCTGCCTGGTAATGCCGCCGCCATTCATCAGGTTGCCGGCCAGGATGAAAAAGGGAATGGCCAGCAGCGCGTAACTGTCGGCGCCGACCAGGGTGCGCTGGGCGAGCAGCGACATGGGCAATCCGCCATGGGTCCAGATCGCGCCCATGGTGGCGATGCCCATGGCGAAGCCAATGGGAAAGGAGAGCGCGAGAAGCAGGAAGAAACCGCCGATCAGCACCGTGCTCATGTCAGAAATCCCCAACCGAGCCTTCGGGCACCCGTTTCGAGGGATCGACGATCTTCTCGACGAAAAAGAACATCATCATCACGCAGGCGACCGGCGCGGAAAAATAGAACCAGGCCGGCGTGATATCGAGCGCGCCATAGGTATTGGGCAGGACGTCGATGCTGAGTTTCACCGAGTAGATGAACAGCACGACAATGAAGCCGAGATTGCCGGTCTCGATCACCCAGAACATGATCTGCCTGGCGCGGCCGGCGAGCATGTCGATGAACATGTCGACACCAATATGCAGCTTCTGACGATAGAGCACCGCGGCGCCGATGAAGGTGATCCAGATGAACAGGATGTTCGACACCTGCTCGATCCAGGCGATCGGCGCGTTGACCACATAACGCCACCAGACCGCCGCCAGCGTGATCAGCACGATGGCGGCGACGCAGGTGCCGAGCACCAGCTTCGCGACCTCGGTGATCGCGTCGCAAATCCTTCCGATGACAGGTTTCATGCCCGGTCCCAGGCCGATGGCGCGAAGGAGGCGGGGCGGCGGGCGGCCGCCCCGCGGCGGCAGGGCTCAGGTGTGGCTCAGGTGACCTGGCCGATGCGCTCGACCCACTTCTTGCCGGCCGGGAACTCGGTCACCAGGTTGCGCACCGAGGCGGCGAACGCCGCCTTGTCGACCTCGGTGATCATGATCCTCTTCGCCTTGACCTGTTCCATGACAGCCGTGTCGTCGGCGATCACCTTGGGGCGCAGTTCCGCCTCGACGTCGCGGGCGGCCCGGTCGAGCGCCGCGCGCTGGTCCGGCGTCAGGCGCTGATAGGCGACCTCGCCGACCAGGATGCAATTGTCCTGCATCATGTGCTCGGTCAGCGAGAGGTGGGTATTGGCGTCGAAAATGCCGGAATTGAAGGTCAGCGCGATCGGGTTCTCCTGACCGTCGATGACCCCGGATTTCAAGGCCTGGAACACCTCCGGGAAGGGCAGCGGCGTGGGCGAGGCGCCAAACATTTCGAAGGTCCGCCGCCACAGCGCGGTCTCCGGCACGCGGATCTTCAGCCCCTTCATGTCGGCCGGAGCGCGGACCGGCCGGTTGCAGGTCAACTGGCGCGGCATGCGCGGAATGGCGCCGAGCGGACGGAGTTTCGCCTGGCTGGCGGTATCGGCCTGATATTCGGCACGAATGGTGTCCCAGACCCGATCCTTGTGGGCGACGTCCTTGAACAGATAGGGATGGGTCCAGACCTCGGCGGGCCGATACCAGCCGGCCAGCACGCCCTGGCCCGGGGTGGCGACATGCACGGCACCCTGCAGCAGCGCTTCGACATGTTCGCGTTCGCCGCCGAGCGAACCACCGTGATGCGAGGATATGACGATCTGATCCTTGGTCAGTTCGGCGACACGCTTGGCGAAGAAGTCGAGTGCCACGCCGATGAAATCGGCGGCCGGCGTTCCGGTCGCGCCGATCCATTGCAGCCGCTGGGCGCGCAGCGTCGCCGGCGCGGCGATGATCGCGGCGCCCGTGGCGAGCGTGCCGAGAACGCCGCGGCGGGTGAAAGACGATGTCCCTTGATGTCGCATGGTGGCTCCCTCCTCGTGTTGCCGTCCGGCCCGTTGACCGGGCTCTGACGTGCAGGCCGCGCCGGCGAACCCGGCGCGACTGGCAATGATCAGACCAGGTCGTCAGCCGCCCGCCTCGGGGCGCGCGAAGGCAGCCTCCATCTCGCGGCGGACCCGGACGGCGATATCGTTTTGATCATAATCGACGTCGCTCCATTTGAGCCGCTGGCCGCGCGCGATATCGCTGTTCAACCTGACGCCGTGGGCAAGGCCGAGCGGCAGATAACCACGCTCGAGCGAGGTGTCGGCCGGGGTCTGCTTGCCCCAGACGCAGAAGCCGCCCTCGCCGTCGAGCATTTCGCCCGCCTTGAGGTCGCGCTTGGCGGTGGCGATCACGTCGGAATTGAACATGATCGGCGCCCCGGTCGGCTCATGGCGCAGCGCCACGGAGGCGACGGAGATGCCGAGCTCCAGGCCGATCATGTGGATCGGCCGGTAGAGCGCGGCATATTTACCGCTGGAATCCTGCAGCATGCTGTATTCGCGGAAGCACTCCTGCGAATAGGCGCTGTCGCTCTCGAACACCACATAGGTGCCCATGACCAGGCTGTGCGGCACGTCGGTGCCGTCGCGATAGACCGACGAGGTCACCTCGGTGACGCCGGCCCGCTCGAGCACGCCGCCGGATGATTTCGGTTTGCAGATCTCGGCATGTTCGAACCGGGTGGCCGGCGGAAAGGACAGGCCCTCGGCCTGCGAATGAAGGCCGGTGGCATTGCACACCGCGGTCATCTCGATGCCCGACTTGGTGCCGTCGACGAAGGAGTTGAACATCTTCGGATTGATCGAGGTCCGATCCTTGATCTTCATATATTTGTCGAGGATGTCCCAGACCGTGTCGGGCGTCGATTGATGATAGGTCGGGTGGTAGCGCGTGCCCTTGCCGGCCGAAACCACCCGGAAACCGGCGGCGCGCGCCCAGTCGATGTGATCGGCGATCAGCGCCGGCTGGTCGCCCCAGGCGAGCGAATAGACGACGCCGGCCTGGCTGGCCTTGCGCGCCAGGATCGGACCGGCGACCGCATCGGCCTCGACATTGACCATGACGATGTGTTTGCCGTTGTCGATCGCCTTCAAGGCGAAACGGATGCCGGCGCCGGGGTCGCCGGTCGCCTCGATGATCACCTCGATGGCGGGATGGCCGATCATCAGGTCGGCATTGTCGGTCACCACCGTGCCGCCGCTCTCGAGCGCGTCGTCGATCGACCGGGCGGCATATTGTTCGGCCGGCCATGACCCGGCGGCGAGCTGCGAGCGGGCCCGCGCGGTGTTGAGATCGGCCACCGCCACCAGATGCATGCCCTCGGTCGAACGCACCTGGCTTGCGAACATGGTGCCGAACTTGCCGGCGCCGATCAGGCCGACCGTCACCGGCCGGCCGGCGGCCTGACGTTCGAGAAGCATTCGATGCAGGTTCATGCGCTTGTCCTCTCAAAGACCCTGAACCGGGCGCCGCATCGGCGGCCCCCGGGACTGCCGCGCCAGCTCGGGCGCGCCGACAGACAAGGCGGCAGGAGGATTTGAGAGGAGCGCGGGATGGCGGCGCGGCGCTTCGCCGGCCTCCCGAGCGGAGCCCCATGCGAAACCTCGGTGGCATCTCTCCCCGCGGCCCGGTTTTCCCGGCCGTCGATCTGTCTTGAAGAAACGCTATCAACAAACCAGAATCCGTGAAATTGAAATAAACTGGCCAAATCGGTGATGTGAGCTCATCAATGATCAAGGGCATGCCGCCGCTGAAATGCCTGCTGACCTTTTCCGCCGTGATGGAGACCGGCAGTTTCGCGCGGGCCGCCGATCAGTTGAACGTCACGCCCTCGGCGGTCAGCCATCAGATCCGCGCGCTCGAGGACTTTCTCGGCAAGCCCTTGTTCGTGCGGGCGAAACGCACGGTGCTGCCGACCGAGGACGCGCTCGCTTATGCCGCCGCGCTCGGCGAAAGCTTCACCCGCATCGCGATTGCGACCAGCCGTTTCGCCGCGTCCGGCGGGGTGCTCAGGCTGATGCTGCATTCGGCCCCGAGCCTCGCGACGCTCTGGCTGGTGCCGCGGCTCGGTTCGTTCAAGCGCCGGCATCCGGAAATCGACCTGACCCTGTTTGCCGGCCACGAGCCCGCCAAACTCGGCGGCGACGGCTTCATGATCGACATCCAATATGCCCGCCCCGTGCCCGAGGCCTGCGACAGCATCGTGCTGGCCGAGGAGCGGGTGGTGCCGCTGGCAAGCCCCGCCTTCGTCGCCGAGCACGGCCTGACCGATCTCGACGCCATCGCCAGGGTGCCGGTCATTCATTCGGTGCGCTGCGTGGTGCAATGGGACGAGTGGATCGCCCGGCACGCGCCCGATGTGATGCTGAACCGGCGCGGCATGCAGTTCGACCGGGCTTTCCTTGCCCTGATGGCGGCGGCCGACGGCCTCGGCATGGTGCTGGAATCCGAGTTGCAGGCGACCGACATGCTGCGCGCCGGCAAGCTGGTCATGCCGTTCGGGCCGATCGGCGTCGGCTCGGTCGCCCACCGGGTGGTCTATCGGCGGGAGGACCGGACGCGGCCGCAGATCGAGGCTTTTGTCGCCTGGATCACCGAGGAAATGGCGGCCGACCGGGCGGCCGGGCTCTCGGCCGAATAGCCGAGGCCCGGCATTTTTTAGCGAATGAGCCAGGCGGCGGCGAACATGCCGAGGCCGAAGACGGTGTGGCCGGCAATGTTGAGCAAACGGATCTGGCCGGCATTGGGCCGCCGCGAGGCGGCGATGCCGGCGCCCATGCCGGGCTGCAGGATGAACCAGCCGCAGCCGACCGTGACCAGGCCGACAATCAGCGGCCAGACCGCTGTCGGGGCGAATTTCCAGGCCGGCCCGGCGAGCAGCAGCAGGGCCGCGGCGAACAAGACGCCAACGGCGTAATGGCCGATCCAGCCGACCGTCAATTCGTTCGGAAAAGGCTCGGCCTTGGCAATGTCCTCATGCATGGCCGTGCCGCGGGTCAGGTGGCCGAACCAGCGGCCGACCATGGCCCAATTGGCCGGGGGGATGCCGAAGGCATTCTTCAGGAACAGCGCCCAGAGGTCGAGCAGCGCGGTGGCGGCCACGCCGATGACCAGCGAACGGTAGATGAAATCCAGCATGTCGCCCCCTCGCCGGCGCGCGGCCTCGTGCCGCGTCGCCGGCAGACAATCGATCGTCCCCAACGGGCGGCAGTCTGGCCGAGCCGGAGACCTGGCGAAAGCGCGGAAGTGACGGGGATGGCTGGTCTGCGCGAAACGGGCCCGCGCTTCAGCGCAGGCCGGCATTGATCCTGGCGAGCGCCGCGGCGCCGGGGATAAGATCGGCCTCCGCCAGCGCGTTCAAGGGCCGCTCGTCGGTGTTCAGCCGCTCGTGCAGATCACTCGAATCATCCTCGAGATAGATCAGTCCGGTGGCGATCTCACCGGAAGCATGGACCTGGTAGAGGTGGTTGAGCGCGGCGCCACGATCGCTGACGTCGTAATCCAGGCTCAGCTTGCGCAGCCGGATCGTCGAGCCGTCATGCAGCGCGATGTCCTGGGTCGTGCCCTCGGCATAGTCGGCCGTGATCGGCGCCCGACCGGTGATGAAATCGAGCGAGTTCAGCGCGGCATTATGGGCGCGGACATAGTCGAAACTCTTGGTCGAGCCCTCGTGGTTGTTGAAGGCGACACAAGGCGAAATGCAGTCGATGAAGGCGGCGCCCTTGTGCTCCAGCGCGGCCTTGATCAGCGGCACGAGCTGGTCCTTGTCGCCGGAGAACGAGCGCGCGACGAAGGTCGCGCCGAGCTGCAGCGCGATGGTCACCAGGTCGATCGGCGAATCGGCGTTCATCACGCCCTTCTTGCTCTTCGAACCGCGGTCGGAGGTCGCCGAAAACTGCCCCTTGGTCAGGCCGTAGACGCCGTTGTTCTCGACGATATAGACCATGTTGACGGCGCGGCGGATGGCATGGGCGAACTGGCCGAAGCCGATCGAGGCGCTGTCGCCGTCGCCGGAGACACCGAGATAGATCAGGTCGCGATTGGCCAGGTTGGCGCCGGTCAGCACCGAGGGCATGCGCCCGTGCACCGAATTGAAGCCGTGCGACTGGCCGAGGAAATAGGTCGGGGTCTTCGACGAGCAGCCGATGCCGGAGAGCTTGGCGATGCGGTGCGGCGGCAGGCTCAGCTCGAAACAGGCGCGCATGATGGCCGAGGAGATGGAGTCGTGGCCGCAGCCGGCGCAGAGCGTCGAGATGGCGCCCTCATAGTCGCGGTGGGTGAAGCCGAGATCGTTGAGTTCGATCGCCGGGTGATGGAATTTCGGCTTGGCCAGATAGGTCATGACAGCACCTCGCGCCTGGCCGGGGTCCGGATGACCGAGGCCTTGGCGGCAATCTCGCGGCGGATGAAGCGGGCGGTGATCGGCGTGCCGTCATAATGCAGCACCGCGACCAGCTGGGCCGGATCGATGCCGCATTCGGCGAGCAGCAGCGTGCGCAATTGGCCGTCGCGATTCTGCTCGACCACGAAGACCTGCTCGTGATCGGCAATGAAGTCGGTCACCGCGTGACTGAACGGAAAACCGCGCACGCGCAGCGCATCGACATGCACGCCGTCGGCGCCGAGCAGCCTCACCGCCTCGTCCATGGCCGGCCCGGTGGAGCCGTAATGGATGACGCCGATGCGGGTCGGCTGCGCCGCCTTGTCGAGCAGCGGCGGCGGCACCAGCGCCTTGGCGGTCTCGAACTTGCGCAGGAGCCGCTCCATGTTGTCGACATAGGGCGCGCCCTCTTCCGTGTAGCGGGCATAACGGTCGCGCGTGCTGCCGCGGGTGAAGAACGAACCACGCGAGGGATGGGTGCCCGGATAGGTCCGGTAGGGGATGCCGTCGCCGTCGACGTCGAGATAGCGGCCGAAATCGCGCCCGGCCTCCAGCTCGTCATGGGTCATCACCTTGCCGCGGTCGAGCAGCCTGGCGTCGTCCCAGGCGAAGGGCGCGCAGAGGTGCTGGTTCATGCCGATATCGAGATCGAGCATGACGAAGATCGGCGTCTGCAGCCGGTCGGCGAGATCGAAGGCCTGGGCCCCGAAGGTGAAGGCCTCGTGCGGGTCACGCGGAAACAGCAGCACGTGTTTGGTGTCGCCATGGGCGGCATAGGCGCAGATCAGGATGTCCGATTGTTGCGTGCGCGTCGGCATGCCGGTCGACGGGCCGCCGCGCTGGACGTCGAACAGCACCGCCGGGATCTCGGCGAAATAGGCGAGCCCCAAGAACTCCTGCATCAAGGATATGCCGGGGCCGGAGGTTGCGGTGAAGGCGCGCGCGCCGTTCCAGGCAGCGCCCACCACCATGCCGATGGAGGCGAGCTCGTCCTCGGCCTGGACGATGGCGTAGCGCCGCTTGCCGGTGTCGGGATCGGTGCGCAGGCGGACGCAATAGCGCTCGAAGGCCTCGGCGAGCGAGGTCGAGGGCGTGATCGGATACCAGGCGCACACCGTCGCGCCGCCATAGACCGCGCCGAGCCCGGCGGCGGCATTGCCTTCGACGAAGATGCGGTCGCCGACCTTGTCGGCGCGCCGGACGCGCAGGCCGATCGGGCAGGCGAAGTTCGCCTTGGCATAATCGAAGCCGATATGCAGCGCCCTGTGGTTCGGCGCGATGAGCTTGTCCTTGCCCTTGAACTGCTCGCCGATCAGCGTCTCGACGACGCCGATCTCGATGTCGAGCAGGGCCGCGAGCGCGCCGACATAGATGATGTTCTTGAACAGCTGGCGCTGGCGCGGATCGGAATATTCGCGGTTGACGATATCGGTCAGCGGCATGCCGATGACACTGACGTCGGTGCGCAGCTTGGAGGCCGGGATCGGCCGCGAGGAATCGTAAAACAGGTAGCCGCCGGGCTCGATCGCGGCGACGTCCTTGTCCCAGGTCTGCGGGTTCATCGCGACCATCAGGTCGGTGCCGCCGCGGGCGCCGAGATGGTCGGCTTCGGTCACCCTCACCTCGTACCAGGTCGGCAAGCCCTGAATGTTGGAGGGGAAGATGTTGCGCGGCGCTATCGGCACGCCCATGCGCATGATGGCGCGGGCAAACAGCTGATTGGCACTGGCCGAACCCGATCCATTCACATTGGCGAAGCGAACAACAAAGTCATTCACGCTCTCGATTGGCATGCATGCCCCGCGTGTGTCATTTCAATGATCGATTTCTGCATGTCCCAGGCCCCCGTCGGACAGCGTTCGGCGCAGAGCCCGCAATGCAGGCAGACGTCTTCGTCCTTGGCCATGACGCGGCCGGTCTTCAGCCCGTCGGCGACATAGATCGCCTGGCCGCGGTTCTCGGCCGGCGCATTCAACCTGAGCCTGAGCTCGTCTTCCGCGCCGTTGCCGGTGAAGGTGATGCAGTCCATCGGGCAAATGTCGACACAGGCGTCGCACTCGATGCAGAGCTTGGCCTCGAACACCGTCTGGACGTCGCAATTGAGGCAGCGCTGGGCCTCGGCGAAACCGAGCTTGGGATCGAAGCCGAGCTCGACCTCGGTGCGGATATCCTTCAGCGCGATGGCGCTTTCGAGGGTCGGCACCTTGAAGCGCAGGTCATTGGCGATGGCGTTGTCGTAGGACCATTCGTGAATGCCCATCTTCTGGCTGATCAGCGTCACCATGGGCGGCGGCCGGATGGCGATGTCGGCGTCGCGGCAGAAGGCGTCGATCGAGATCGCCGCGTCATGGCCGTGGGCGACCGCCCAGATGATGTTTTTCGGCCCGAGCGCGGCGTCGCCGCCGAAAAACACATTGCTGAGGCTCGACTGGAAGGTCTTCGGGTCGACCACCGGCATGCCCCAGCGGTCGAAGGCGAGACCGATGTCGCGCTCGATCCAGGGGAAGGTGTTCTCCTGGCCGACCGCGATCAGCACGTCGTCGCAGGCGACATGTTCGTCCGGCTCGCCGGTCGGCACCAGATTGCGCCGGCCCTGGTCGTCGATCTCGGCCTTGACCTTCTCGAACAGCATGCCGGTGAGCCGGCCCCTGTCGTGGGTGAAAGCCTTGGGCACCATGAAATTGAGGATCGGAATGCCCTCGTGAATGGCATCCTCCTTCTCCCAGGGCGAGGCCTTCATCTCGTCGAAGCCGGAGCGGACGATGACCTTGACGTCGACACCGCCGAGGCGGCGCGACGACCGGCAGCAATCCATCGCGGTATTGCCGCCGCCGAGCACGATGACCCGTCTGCCGATCGCCTCGACATGGCCGAACGACACCGAGGACAGCCAGTCAATGCCAATATGGATATTGGCGCCGGCCTCGCGCCGGCCCGGCAGGTCGAGGTCGCGGCCGCGCGGCGCGCCGGTGCCGACGAAGACCGCGTCGAAACCCTCGGCCAGCACCTTCTTCAGGCTGTCGATGCGCCGGCCGCCGCGAAACTCGACACCGGTGGCCATGACATAACCGACCTCCTCGTCGATGACGCTGTCGGGCAGGCGGAATTTCGGGATCTGCGAGCGCATCATGCCACCCGCCTTGGCGTCCTGGTCGAACACCACGACCTCGTAGCCGAGCGGCGCCAGGTCGCGGGCGACCGTCAAGGACGCCGGACCGCCGCCGATGCAGGCGATGCGCCGGCCGTTGCGCTGGGTGACGGGCTTTGGCAGGAAGGCCGAAATGTCGTTCTTGTAGTCGGCGGCGACCCGCTTCAGCCGGCAGATCGCGACCGGCTCCTCCTCGACCCGCCCGCGCCGGCAGGCCGGCTCGCAGGGGCGGTCACAGGTACGCCCGAGGATTCCTGGAAAAACGTTGGACTTCCAGTTGATCAGATAGGCCCCGGTATAGTCCCCCGCCGAGATCCTTCGGATGTATTCGGGGACTGGCGTGTGTGCGGGGCAGGCCCATTGGCAGTCGACGACTTTATGAAAGTAATCGGGATCCACGATATCAGTAGGCGTCACTCATTCCTCCTGGAGCAATGAATTCGCCTTCCGCCGGCTGCGGCCGCTCGCGCGGCACGCCATGACGGCATCGGACGACATGACGGCCAATGTTCCCCTGACTCGGCATGTTAGAACCAGTCTGAACAGAAATGAGGCATATGTCGATGACCTGACACGATCTTTTGTTCGAACAGATGGCTTCGGGCGAAAACGACAGCCTTGCTGTCTCGATCTGACGAAAGCTTGGGCACTGCTTTCGATTCCGCGGCCTTTCCGCGTGCGTTGCAACATGACGACTGACCGAATCCGGCAGGCCGGATCGCCGAAGCGCCTTTGCCAGTCATTCGCTGGCGTGGCGGCGATCGTTACTGCTGCGGTGCAAATAAGATTCCGCCCAGCAATCGGCGCCGATTGTGCAGGTGCGAAGCGTATAATTCTTCGCCGACACCAGGATTGGTATCTAGGACAGAGGCGAAATTTAGCGTTTACTGGTCACGTCGTCTGAGCTGAGGGGTCGTGATCGCAGTCGCCTGACCTGAGCTGCGTTCCCGAAATCCGCAATCAAGAACAGCCGGGCGCGAACCACGCGCGGGGTTATCCCGTACGTGCCAAGAGGGAGGACTATCCGATGTACAAGCGCGAAGTGACGCGACGTCGTTTCCTTGCGACCACGACCGCCCTGACCACCGTGGCGATCGCCGCCCCTTACGTCCGCGGCGCCCATGCCGCCGGCAAGCTGTCGATCGGCCTGTGGGACCACTGGGTGCCCGGCGCCAACACCACCTCGACCGCCGTCGTCAACGAATGGGCGGCCAAGGAGAAGGTCGACGTCTCAATCGATTATATCCCCTCGCAGGGCAACAAGAACCTCCTGACCATCGCGGCCGAAGCCCAGGCGAAATCGGGCCATGACATGCTGGCCATGCCGACCTGGTGGCCCCATGCCCAGGCCGACCTGCTGGAACCCTGCAACGACATCATGCCGCAGCTGATCGCCCAGAACGGCCAGGTCAACGGCACGGTGCAATATCTCGGCAAGCTCGGCGACAAGTGGCTCGGCGTGCCGGCCACCATCGGCTCGCAGATCAAGGGGCCATGCACGCGCATCGACCTTTTGAAACAGCATGCCGGCATCGACATCCAGGCGCTGTATCCGGCGGGTGCCGCACCCAAGGCCGACAGCTGGACCATGGAGACCTATGCCAAGGCCGCGGAAGCCTGCCACAAGGGCGGCGTGCCGTTCGGCATCGGGCTCGGCGAGACGACCGATTCAGTCGACACCGCCGGCGCCTTCTTCCAGGCCTTTGGCGCCGCGCTGGTCGACGCCAAGGGCGAGCTGACGGTCAAGTCCGACGCGGTGCGCCAGGCGCTCGACTATTGCGCCAGGGTCGCCAAGTTCTATCCGGCCGACGCGCCGGCCTGGGACGACGGCTCGAACAACCGCTGGCTGGTGTCCGGCCGCGGCGCCCTGATCATGAACCCGCCGAGCGCCTGGGCGGTGGCCAAACGCGACGCGCCGCAGATCGCCGCGCAATGCTGGACCCACGGCTTCCCGGCCGGTCCGAAAGGCCGCTTCGCGCCGTTCCTGCCCTATTTCTGGAACATCTGGAGCTTCTCGCAGAACAAGCCGGCGGCGAAGAGCCTGCTGGTCGCCCTGTCGCAGCCGGCGGCGGTCGAAAAATTCGTCGCCGCCTCGGCCGGCTACGACATTCCGTCATTCGAGAAACTGACCACGCTGAAGACCTGGGCCGAGGAAGGCCCGCCGAAAGGCACGCTCTACCACTACCCGAACCCGCACAACCACCAGACCCTGTCGATTGCAGCGTCACCGGCGCCGCCGAAGATCGCCCAGCAGATCTACACCCAGGCGACGCTGACCAAGATGATCGTGCGCCACATGCAGGGCGAACCGATGGAACGCACGCTCGCCTGGGCCGAGAGCGAGGTCGAGGGCTTCCTGCGCGGCTGAGGCAGAAGCCGATCCCGGCATCGGGATCCAGCCCTTTGGGGGGCGCCGCGGCAGGCGCCCCTCGATCACCGTCCCGCCGGGGCTTTCGGGCGCTCGGCGGGAGGTGAATTCATGTCCCAGAGCGAGAGGCGGTCCATGGTCGACACGGCCCTGTCTTCGAATGCCACGACATCAACACGCGTGCGCGCCAAGGCCCGGCCGTCGGGCCTGCGCAAATTCCTGCAGCGCAAATCGACCATCGCCTTCTTCATGGCGCTGCCGTTGATCCTGCTGATCCTGACCCTGGTGGTGTACCCGGCGTTCTACGCCATCTATCTGTCGACTTTGAGAAAATCGATGACCAGCGTGGCCTGGATGCGGAACTGCCAATGGCTGCCGGATGCCATTTGCGGCTATATCCCGTTCGGCAACATCCAGTTCCTGTTCACCCGCGAAACCTTCTGGATGGTGGTCTGGCAGTCCTGCCTGTTCGCCATCAGCGCGGTGATCTTCAAGGCGCTGATCGGCTTCATCGTCGCCCATTTCGTCCACAACATCCCGGCCAAGGGCCAGCGCAAATGGCGCGGCATGCTGCTGATCCCCTGGGTGATCCCGCCGGCGATGAGCACGCTCGCCTGGCTGTGGCTGTTCGACCCGTCCTACAGCGCCTTCAACTATGCGCTGAGCGCCTTCAATGCCGGGCCGATCCCCTGGACCGGCAATGCCAACTGGGCGCGGTTCTCGGTGATCCTGGTCAATATCTGGGTCGGCGCGCCGTTCTTCATGATCATGTATCTGGCGGCGCTGAAATCGGTGCCCGACCAGCTCTATGAGGCGGCGGCCATCGACGGCGCCAACTGGTGGCAGCGGATCTGGTACGTGACGCTGCCGATGATGCGCAACATCATCGCCATCACGGCGCTGTTCTCGACCATCGTCACCTTCGCCAATTTCGACATCGTGCGCGTGCTGACCGCCGGCGGGCCGCTGGACAAGACCCACCTGTTCGCCACCTGGGCGTTCCGCATCGGCATCGAAGGCGGCGACATCCCGCTCGGCGCGAGCGTTTCGCTGTTCATGGTACCGATCCTGGCGATCGCCGCGATCTTCATCCTGCGCGACATCACCAAACGGGGGAACGAAGCCTGATGACCGCAGCCGTTCTCGACAAGGGCGCACCGACCCGCAAGACCGGTTACGGCAGCATGAGCCGGGACCGCGCCTGGGCGCTGAAATGGTCCTATTTTTTCCTCACGCTGTTCGTGATCTTCTTCCTGCTGCCGCCGGTCTACATGTTCATCACGTCGCTGAAGACCAGCACGGAAATCTCGGCGGCGACCAATCCCTGGTGGGTGTTCCATCCGACCCTGGAAAACTACACCGGGCTTCTGACCTCGCCGCAATATCTGACCTTCTTCAAGAACTCGCTGATCGTCTCGACCTTCGTGGTGACCATCACCATGCTGATCTCGATCCCGGCGGCCTTCGCGCTGGCGCGCATGCGCTTCTGGGGCTCGGCGACGCTGGCGACCGGCGTGTTCCTGACCTATCTGGTGCCGGACACGCTGTTGTTCATCCCGCTGTTCAAGATGTTCGCGGTGTTCCACGAATGGACCGGCATCCAGCTCCTGAACCGCTGGTGGGTTCTGCTGGTGGTCTATCCGACGCTTACCGTGCCGTTCTGCACCTGGATCATGATCGGCTATTTCGCCTCGATCCCGAAGGAGCTGGACGAGGCGGCGATCATCGACGGGGCGAGCTGGCTGCAGACGCTGACCCGCATCTTCATTCCGGTGGCGCTGCCCGGCATCATCGCGGCGACCATCTTCGCCTTCACGGTCAGCTGGGCGCAGTTCCTCTATCCGCTCGCCTTCACGACCTCGGTCGACCAGCTGGTGCTGCCGGTCGGCATCATCACCACGCTGATCAAGGGCGACGTGTTCAACTGGGGCCAGATCATGACCGGCGCGCTTCTGGGCGCCGCCCCGCCGCTGATCATCTACGCCTTCCTGATGGACTATTACATCGCGGGTCTCACCGCCGGCGCGACCAAGGGCTGAAGAGGCAAATATGGCAGGCGTAACCCTGAGCAATATCGTCAAGCGTTATGACGACGTGGAGGCCGTGCGCGGCATCAATCTCGACATTGCCGACCATGAATTCGTCGTGCTGGTCGGCCCGTCCGGCTGCGGCAAGTCGACCACCCTCAGGATGATCGCGGGGCTGGAAGACATTTCCGACGGCGAGATCGCCATTGACGGCGATGTCGTCAACGACGTGCCGCCGAAGGACCGGGACATCGCCATGGTGTTCCAGAACTATGCGCTCTACCCGCATATGACGGTGGCCGAGAACATGTCGTTCGGGCTCCGCCTGAAGCATTTTCCGAAAGCCGAGATCAAGCAGCGCGTCGACGAGGCGGCCCGCATCCTCGACATCACCGAACTATTGAACCGCAAGCCCAAGGCCTTGTCCGGCGGCCAGCGCCAGCGCGTCGCCATGGGCCGCGCCATCGTGCGCCACCCGAAGGTTTTCCTGTTCGATGAACCCTTGTCGAACCTCGATGCCAAGCTGCGCGTGCAGATGCGCACCGAGATCAAGAAGGTGCATCTGCGCGTGCGCACCACCACCGTCTATGTCACCCACGACCAGGTCGAGGCGATGACGCTGGCCGACCGGGTGGTGGTGATGAACCATGGCCGGATCGAGCAGATCGGGCCGCCGAACGAGCTCTACCATCAGCCGAAGACCCGTTTCGTCGCGGGCTTCATCGGCTCGCCGGCGATGAACTTCATCCCGGCCCGGCTCGAGGAGGCGAGCGGCGGCTTGCGGATCCGGCTGACCGATACGATCGCGCTGGCCTTGCCGGAAGCGAAAGCGGCGCGCTACCGGCCGCATCTCGGCAAGACCGAGCTGCTGCTGGGGCTCAGGCCCGAACATATCACCGAGACCGACGCGCATATGGCGCCGGGCAAGGAACCGTTCCAGGTCAAGCTCGACGTCATCGAACCGATGGGCAACGAGACGCTGGTCTATTTCGCCATCGAGGGCGCCCAGCTGTGCGGCCGGGTCGACCCGAATGCCGGCGCCCGCGACGGCGAGCCGATGCGGCTTGCCGCCGACCTCAACCACATGCACCTGATCGACGGCGCCAGCGGCCTGGTGCTGTAACCGGTCTCGCCCGGGCGCCGCCCGCAGGGCAGCGCCCGCGCCCCATCAGGTGACGAGGTCGAGCAGCATCAGCGCGACGATCGCCAGGACGAGGACCAGATCGGTGACCTTGCGGCCGGGTGACGATCGCGTCAGCATGCCGAGGATCGATATGAGGAAAGCCACGACACCGGCGACGACCGAGACCGCGAGCAGCTTCAGGTCGACAAAGAGCGCGACGGCGATGACGGTCGCGACCCCGACGAGGGCCGAAATGACCAGCGCGAACAGGCCATAGGCGCCGGAGAGATCGCCGGCCCTAAGCAGCATTCTCTTCAGCGTGGAGACCCGGCGCGCCGGCACCGTCACGTCGTAGATCGCGCCGAGCGAGCGGGCGCTGGCGAGGAAAGCCAGCGCCGCGGCGCCGGGCATCAGCGCCAGCAGCGCATAACGCCGGTCGGTGGCGATCTTCTCGATGCCGATCATCCGCTCGACGAAGCCGAAGGCGGTCAGCAGCACCGAGCCGATGGTGAGCGCGGCCGTGACGATGACGCGCGCGACATCGATCAGGGCGAGGTCGCGGTTGAACGCTGCGGGGGGGACTGCCGGATCTTCCAAGGCCATTTCGCCGCTCGTGGGATGTCAGGTGCCATCCTGACATCCCACGCGAATCGGCCAAGCGGAAGCGGTGTTTTGGCCACGGGCTTTACCGGGCGTTCCGCGGAGCTGAAGTCGTGCGCTCGTGGCCCAAAACCGTGTCAGGCCAACACGCCGTCATGCCCAGTCTTGTCCCTGATCCCCACGACCTGTCGATCATGCCGGCTTGAAGTTCATGGCGACGCCGTTGATGCAGTAGCGCAGGCCGGTCGGCGGCGGGCCGTCGGGGAAGACATGGCCGAGATGGCCGCCGCAGCGGCTGCAATGCACTTCGGTGCGCGTCATGCCGTAGCTGCGGTCGACGGTCTCCTCGACCGACCCTTCGAGCGGCCGGTCGAAGCTCGGCCAGCCGGTGCCGCTCTCGAATTTCTTGCCCGAGACGAACAGGTCCTGGCCGCAGCCGACGCAGGAGAAGGTGCCGGCGCGCTTTTCGTAGTTCAGCGCGCAGCTGCCCGGCCGCTCGGTACCGTGGCCGCGCAGCACGGCATATTGCTCCGGCGTCAACAGGCGGCGCCATTCCTCGTCGCTATGGGTGACCGGGTAGCTGTGAGCGGCATGTTCGGCGGTGCGGGTCATGGCGGATCTCCGTTTCGGACAGTCATATGGTCATTCGGCGGCGCTGGCGACAGGCTGCCGGGTTCGGCCCCGGCGGCCGCGGTCGGGTTCGCCGGTCAGCCGGCGCAAGAGCGTGACGCCGGCAATGCCAAGGCCTGTGATCAGCACCCAGGCGGCGGGCCTCAGCCCAATATCGATGGAGAAATTGGCCATGAACACGCGCGAGGCCATGACCCCGGTCCGGGCGGCATACCACCCGGTTTCCAGCAGTGCGGTGGCGGCGGCGGCGGCGATCGCCAGGCCAATCAGCGACACCGGCGTGATCTTGACATCGAAGCGCCGCATCAGGCGAAAGCCGACCAGCCAGAGGAACAGCCCGGCCATCAAGGTCGGCTCGGTCACGTCGATCTTGCTCTGCAGGAAGAAGTGCAGCAGCGCCAGCACGGTCAGGCCGTAGATCAGCTGATGCAGCCGGTTCCACCTGGCGGTGCCGAGCCGCTTGATCATCGCATCGGTGGAGGTGGCGCCGAGCAGGACGAGGCCGAGCAGCGCGGCGAAGCCAATGGTCAGGTAGATGCGCAGCACGATCTCGCTGACCACCTTGGCCAGGTCATAACCCTGCTCGACCACGTAGAGCCCGAGATGGATGACCGCATAAGCGAGCGCCGCGACGCCGACCATGCGGCGGATGGCGATCAGCTTCGGCCAGTCGAAGGCGTAGCGGAACGGCGTCACCGCGAGCGACAGCAGCAGCAGCCTGACGGTCCAGTCGCCGGCCTGGTGGATCGCCTCGGTCACCGGCTTGGAGCCGAGCGTCCCCGTCACGGCCTGGGCGATGATCCACAGGCCGGGCGCGAGGATGCCGAGGAAAAAGACCAGCTTGAGGACGGACAATCGTCCGGCCCGATCGTTCCACGGCAGCATGCTGGGGCTCCACATCATCGAGATGTGACGTCATACGGCCTCCGGCGGCAAGCCGTTACCGGCCCCGCCTCACGAATCGGTGATGGTGGGGGGTGGCAGCCTCGACTGCCGAGCCATGATCTCCGCATATGTTTCCGGTTTTCTCCCCGCACCCGGTGGATACAACCGGAAACAATAAATTTGTCCCGGAGACCAACGCAGCGCGCGATAAGACAGCCATGTCCACTCAGCCGCACATCCTGATCGTCGAAGACGACAGCGAGATCAGCAAGCTTCTGACGCGCTACCTGCGCACCAACAGCTTCCGGGTGACCGTCGCGCCGGACGGCCGGGATTTCGATCGGCTGCTCGCCGACCACCGCTTCGACCTGTTGATCCTCGACATCATGCTGCCGGGCGAAGACGGGCTCAGCCTGTGCCGGCGGGCCCGCGCCGCCAGCGCCATCCCGATCATCATGCTGTCGGCGCGCGGCGAAGATCTCGACCGCATCATCGGGCTGGAGATCGGCGCCGACGACTATGTCGCCAAGCCGTTCAATCCGCGCGAGCTGCTGGCCCGGATCCGGGCGGTGTTGCGGCGCACCGCCGAAGGCTCGGTCGCGGCGCGGCCGCTGGGCGTGCGCAATTATCGCTTCCTCGGCTGGACGGTCGATACCGTGCAGCGCACCCTGACCGACGCGTCCGGCGCCCGCGTCGCCATTACCAGCGCCGAGTTCGACCTGCTCAACGTGTTCTGCGAAAGGCCCGGCCGCACCTTGAGCCGCGAACAGATCGTCGACCTGACCCAGGGCCGCGCGGTCGGCCCTTATGAGCGCAGCGTCGACATCCTGGTCAGCCGTCTGCGCAGCAAGATCCGCCTCGGCGACGACGAACCGAGCATCATCGTCACGGTGCGCTCGTCCGGTTATCAGTTCACTCCGGAAGTGGATGCGGCCTGATGCGCCACAGGTTCGATCTCAGGCCACGCCGGATCACCATGCAGATCGCCGCCCTGGTCATCGGGGCGGTGGCGATCTTCCATCTCATCGCGACCATCGTCTTCGCCCTGTCGAACACAGATCTCAAGCCGCGCCATCCGGCCGAGCTGGCCGGCCGCGCCTCGGCCTTGCTGGCGCTGATCGACGCGACACCGATGGCCGAACGCGGCCCGCTGCTGGCGAGCCTCGCTACCGCTCGGACCGACGTCTCGATCCGGCGCGACACCGAAACCACGCCGCCGGCCGAGCAGGAGCCGCTGCAGCGCGGCTTTCGCCGCATCCGCGCGATTCCCGGCATTTCGGTGTGGCCGCTCGGTCCGATGGCCGAGCCGCGCCCCGACGCCGCCGAGGAACTGCTGGTGCGGCTGCGCGACGGCGACATGTTCCGGGTCACCCTGCCGCGCTCCTCCCGCGCGCCGCTGTTCGGACCGGGGCTGTCGACGCTCGCCTTTCTCGGCATCAGCCTGGTGCTGCTGAGCCTGTGGGCGGCCAAGGCGCTGACCCGCCCGCTGAACGAGATCGCCGAAGCCGCGCGGCGCTATTCGGCCGATGACATCGCCGTCGCGCTGCCCGAGCGCGGCCCCCGCGAGGTCCGGCAACTGGCCCATGCGATGAACCAGATGCAGGCGCGCATCTCCAAATTCGTCGCCGAACGCACGCGCATGCTGGCCGCCGTCAGCCATGACTTGCGGACGCCGATCACCCGGCTCCGGCTGCGCGCCGAGTTCATGGACGACCAGGGCCAGAGGACCGGCATGCTGGCCGACCTCGACCAGATGGAGACATTGGTGCGCGGCACGCTCAGCTACCTGCGCGACGGCCGCGGCGGCGAGCCGCTGATGCCGACCGAATTGCCGAGCATCCTGATGGCCATCCGCGACCAATATTCCGACATGGGCGTGAGCGTCCCCTATGACGGCCCCGAGGCCCTGCGGCTGGACATCCGGCCGAACGAAATCCAGCGCGCGGTGACCAATCTCGTCGAGAATGCGCTGAAATATGCCGGCAGCGCACGCATGCGGCTGGGCATTGCCCCGGATGGCGGCGTCGCGATCGAGGTCGAGGATGACGGCCCGGGCATTCCGGACGGCGAGCGCGACCAGATGCAGGAGCCTTTCGCCCGCGGCGACGCCGCCCGCACGCTCAGCAACGACACCGGTTTCGGCCTGGGACTGACCATTGCGCGCGCCATCGCAGAAGGCCATGGCGGCCGGCTGGTGCTGGCCGACCACGCGCCGCACGGGCTCACCGCCCGCATCGAACTGAAGCCGAGCCGGACGCCTGCCTGAGCGGCGGCGTCAGCCGCGGCGCAGGATCGTGCCGATCATGTTGACGATCAGCCTGACGATGCCGAGGCTGGTGATGGCGTTGACGTCGAGCGCGGGATTGTGTTCGGCAAAGGCGACGCCGGCGATCACCCCGCGCCGGGCGAGGCCGGTGAACAGGTCGACAGCGTCATAAAAACCGAGCCCGCCGGGCAGAGGCGAGCCGGTGCCGGGCATGACCGACGGATCGAGCCCGTCGCAATCGAAGGATATGAAGACCTTGGCGCCGTCGGGGACATGCGCCAGGGCCGCGGCAATGCCATCGCGCGCAACCTGCCGCGCCGTGACGATCCGGTTGCCGGCGGCCAGGCTGTCGGCGACATCCTGCGGCCGCGCGCTGCCGATGCCACGCTGGCCGACATGGATGATGCGTTCGACCCAGGCCATTTCGGAGACCCGCCGCATCGGACTGGAATAACCGTGCCGCTCGCCATCGACCTCGTCGCGAAAGTCCAGATGGGCATCGACCTGGACGACATGCAGCGGGCCTTGGGCTTCGAGCCCGGCGGCGACCAAAGCCGGCACCGAGTCGTCGCCGCCAATGACGATCGGCACGGCGTTGCGGCTTGCGATCAGTCGCACGGCCTCGGTCACCCGGCGGCCATTGGCCCTGAGGTCGCGGTGATCGCCGGCGACATCGCCACAATCGACCAGGCCCGCCTCGGCCGCCGAAAACAAGGGCGCGTCCAGATCGAAGTCATGATGACCGGCGAAGTGGCCATGGCGATGGGAGCGAGCCCGCACCGCACGCGGCGCGTCGCTGTTGCCGCCTGCGATGCCGCGCATGCCGTAGGGCACGCCCCAGGGCGCGCCCAGGACGGCGAAGCGGGCCGACAGGGCCTGGAGGTCAAGCGCCGAGGGCGCGGCGAGGAAGTTCAGCCCACCTTCCGGCGGCACGGTGATCGTCATGTGTCAGTCCTTCGCGCTCGGCGGCTCGTGCCTTGGTCGGCCGAAACCCTGTCACCACGGCTCCGCCAGCCGCCCGGCGAGCCATTCGCGGCCGCGCCGGTAGAGCACCTCGACCTCTGGGCCGCGCAGGCCGGGCATGTCGCGCTTCACCGTGTAGCCGATCTGGGTCTGGATATAGGCGAGGTGGCGGTAGCCTTCCGGGAACTGGCCGAGCAGGTCGGCGTCGAGCGTGAGTTTGGCATCCGGCAGCACCGGGTCGAGCCGGTCCTTTTCATAGATCGGCTGGCGGAACAGCAGGCGCCATTCGCCGTGGCGCTTTTCGATGAAGTCGTGGAAGCGGCCGGTGCAGACGACGTCGCACAACACGCCATGGACCATGCCACGCTGCGAAATGGTCATCTTGGTCTGGGCGATCGCGCGGCTGCCGTCGAGGTCGATCGCCGTGCCGCCGAGAAAATGCAGGATGCTGACGCCCTTGGCCCAGCCTTCGCGGCTGACCTTGATGAAATCGCTCGCCAGCCCCTGATACCAGGTGGCCGCCATGCGGGCTTCCGCGTGCCAGCAGGTGGCGAACCGGTCCCAGTCGCCGGCATCGCGCCACAGGGCCCAGTTCTGCACGAGGTCGCGGATGGCCAGCCGTTCGATCGTCTCGTCGTTCATGTCCATGCTCCCAAAGCTGATCGGGCCCGCACCATCATGACTCGGCGGCGGCTGTCTAGCACCCGGTCAGCCCGCCGGCAAAAAATCTCCGATCAGGCGAAAGGCGCTGGTCGTGGCGGCAGCGGCCGGCGCGCGCCTTGCGATCTCGGCGCGAAGCACGGCCGGGTCGTCGGCATCGACCAGCAGGACCGACCCGGTCGTCGGGGTTGCACGCGCCAGCGGATGACCCGGCGCATCGGCGGCGATGACGCCATGCTGGATGGCCAAGCCAGACCCGGCGGACGCCCCATCGCGCGAAATGGCCTCGGCCGTCACCAGCGGCACGATGAAGGCCGCCGATGGCGAAGCCTGGCGCGCCGCGATACGGCAGATGATGCGGGTGAACCCGGTCAGGTGCGGACGCATCCTGATGCTTTCAGGGCTCGGCTGGTTGATCAGCCGCTGATAGGCCGGAGTGTCGAGCACCTCGATCGAGGCGAGGTCGTAAAGCGTGAAGAAATGCGCCTGGTCGCCATCACCGGCCTGATAGCGCCAGGCGGCCAGCATGCCCGGCACGGTCAGCCGCTCGGGCACGTGCTCGATGCCGTGCCAGTCCTGATAGGCGCTGAGATGGCCGGGCGCGACGCCGTTCCACAGCGCCAGGAAAGCCGTGCCGGAGAGGTTCATGTGGCAACCATGTCCATCTGCGGGTCCAGCATGACCTTGACGCCGCTGCGATCGCGCATGGCGGCAAGTCCATCAAGGGCCTCGGACAAGGGCAGCCGATGGGTGATCAGCCTGCGGAAGCGTTCCGGTTCGGCCGAGAGCCGGTCGACGACCCGCGACCAGGTGGCGATGGGCGCGCGGTAGGAGCCGCGGATGGTCTGGCCGGCGCGCACCAGCCTCGTCAGATCAAGCGACGCCGGACGGGCATGGATGCCGACCACCACGAGCAGGCCGTCCTGGTCGAGCACGTCGAGGGCCTGCGGGATCAGGGCCGCGACACCGGCCGCCTCGATGACCACGTCGAAGGCCCTGTCCTGGCCGCCGGTGCGCAGGGCCTCGGCCAAAGGGCGGTCGCCGACATCGATCGTTGCAGGGAAGCCGAGCGCGTGGGCGCAAGCAAAACGGGCGGCGTCGTCGCGGCCGGCCAGCACGATATCGGTCGCGCCTGATGCTTCGACGAACAGCGCGACGCCGAGCCCGATCGGGCCGGGCCCGAGGATCAGCACCCGCGCGCCCGGCCGGATCATGGCACGATCGGCGGCTTCGGCCGCCACCGTCATCGGCTCGGTCAGCGCGGCGATTTCGGCATCCAGGCCATCGGGCACCGCAATGCAATTGACCGCCGGCACGACAACCCGCGAAGCGAAGCCACCGTCGCGGCGAATGCCGATGCCGGTGCGGCTGGTGCAGCGCTCGAAGCGACCGCCCAGGCAGGACGGACAGGTGCCGCAGACGACCGAAGGACGCACGACGATGCGCTGGCCGGACCGGATCCCGGCGCCGCCGACGACCCGGCCGGCGAATTCATGGCCGAGCGTCACCGGCATGGCGCTGGTCATGGCTTCATAACCGCCGGTCCAGTCGGCAATATGCAGGTCGGTGCCGCAAATGCCCGCCGCCTCGACCGCGACGATCACCTCGTCGCCGGCCGGGCGCGGCACCGCCGTTTCGGTCAGGACGACGCCTGGAACGGCCTCGGTCTTGCGCAGGGCGAGCATCAGGCTCAGGGTCCGGTTCATTCGGGTTTCAGGCCGATGGCGCGCACCACCTCGGCCCATTGGCTGGCTTCCTTGTCCATGAAGGCGGCGAGTTCGGCCGCCGTGCCGGGCGTCGGATCGGCGCCGAGCACCTTCATCCGCTCGCGCATGGCCGGCGTCGCCAGCACGGTGGAAAAAGCCTTCTGCAGGGCGTCGACCGCCTCCTGCGGCGTGCCGCGCGGCGCCACCACCGCGAGCCAGGCCGAGACGTCGTAATCGGCATAACCCTGCTCGGCCAGCGTCGGCACATTGGGCAGCATGCTGGTGCGCGCCCGGGTGGTGACGCCCAGCGCCTTGACCGTACCGGCCTCGATCTGGCCCGACACGGAAGCGAGCGTCGCGAACGACACTTTCAGCGAACCGCCGAGCAGGTCCGACAAAGCCGGGCCCTCGCCGCGATAGGGCACATGCTGCAGCTTGACGCCGGTGCGCAAGGCATAGAGCTCGCCGGCGAGATGGGCGACCGTGCCGGTGCCGCCGGAGGAGAAAGTGATCGGGTCGCGGGCGGCCCTGGCCGCCGCCTCGAACTCCTTCATGGTCGAATAGGGCGCGTCGGCGCGCGCCACCACGACCAAAGGCAGCTTGGCGATCATGCAGACCGGCACGAGGTCGGTCTTCCAGTTGAACGGCAGGTTGTCGCGCGAGGCGGCGTTGATCACCATGGTGGTCGGCGCGGTGAGCACGGTATAGCCGTCGGGCGCCGCACGCACGACCGCGGTCGTCGCGGTGATGGTGGCACCGCCGCCGCGGTTCTCGATGACGAAGCGCTGGCCGATCAGGTCACCCGCGGCCTCGGCCGCGACCCGCATGGTGACGTCGACGCCACCGCCGGCGGCAAACGGCACGACCACCTGAATCGACCGGTTCGGGTAACCCTGGGCGAAGCCCGGCCCGGCGATGCCCGCCAGCGCCAGCGCGCCAAAACCCCGCCGCGACAACGTGGCTCGACCCTCGACCATGGCATCCTCCGAATTCTTCTGGTTTGACCTTAAGGTGCGGCGCCGCGGCCGGCCGTTCAACGCCGAAGATATCCAGGCACGATAGCCTGTGCCTATAGGCCCTGGACATAGCACGGCAGGCGGCCTGGAGCGCCGCCGCCGGCTCATATTTCGCCTGCCCCGCTTCGCAACGCACAAACAAGCCATGGCATTTTCGGCTGAATTGGCTTAGGAGCCACCATACAGTTGGATTTTGGACCGACGGCGGCTCGGTCCGCGGCGGTGAGCATTTGGGGTCGCTGTCGACCCACACTCCTCCCAAGAAGGCATCGATCCTCGTGACGGAACTTCCGATTTCTCCTCCGCTGGCGCGTGCGCTGGCCGAACGCGACTATACCGAACTGACCCCGGTACAGAGCGGGGTCATGGGTCCGCAGGCGCTCGACCGCGACCTGCTGGTCTCGGCCCAGACCGGCTCCGGCAAGACCGTGGCCTATGGCCTCGGCCTCGCCCATACGCTGCTCGGCGACGAAGAACGCATCGCGCCGGCCGGCGACCCGATGGCGCTGATCATCGCGCCAACCCGCGAACTGGCCTTGCAGGTGCAGCGCGAGCTGGCCTGGCTTTATGCCCAGACCGGCGCCCGCGTGGTCGCCTGCGTCGGCGGCATGGACCCCCGGCGCGAACGGCGCATGCTGGACGAGGGCGCCCATATCGTCGTCGGCACGCCGGGCCGCCTGCGCGACCATATCGAGCGCAATGCGCTGAACCCCTACAGCCTGAAGGCCGTGGTGCTGGACGAGGCCGACGAGATGCTCGATCTCGGCTTCCGCGACGACCTGGAATTCATCCTCAACACGACGCCGGAAAACCGCCGGACCTTGCTGTTCTCGGCGACGCTGCCGGCCGGCATCGTGACGCTGGCCAAGCGCTTCCAGCGCAATGCCTTCCGGATCGAGGCGTCGCGCGGCGAGCGCGGCGGCCATATCGATATCGAATATCGCGCCATCCGCGTCGTGCCCAACGAGGTCGAGCACGCGGTGGTCAACGTGCTCCGGCAGGTCGAATCGCCGAGCGCCATCGTGTTCTGCAACACCCGCAACGCGGTACGCCATCTCCAGTCCATTCTGGTCGAGCGCGGCTTCTCGGCGGTGTTCCTGTCGGGCGAGCTCGGCCAGCACGAGCGCAACATGGCGCTGCAGGCGCTGCGCGACGGTCGCGCGCGCATCTGCGTGGCGACCGACGTCGCCGCGCGCGGCATCGACCTGCCCAATCTCGGCCTGGTGATCCATGCCGAACTGCCCAATGACGCGGAAATCCTGCAGCACAGGAGCGGCCGCACCGGCCGTGCCGGGCGCAAGGGCATCAGCGTGATGATCGTGCCGCCGGCGCGCAACCGCCGGGCCGAAACCCTGCTCGCCAATGCCGGCATCAAGGCGCAATGGTCGGGCCCGCCGACCGCCGACGAGATCCGCAAGCTCGACGGCGAACGGCTGCTGCTGGATCCGCTGCTGACCGACGAGCCGAGCGAAGAGGACCGCCAGATGGCGGAGACCCTGCTGGCGCACAAGTCGGCCGACGACATCGCCGCGGCTTTCGCGCGC
This sequence comes from Phreatobacter stygius, assembly GCF_005144885.1. NCBI lineage: Bacteria > Pseudomonadati > Pseudomonadota > Alphaproteobacteria > Hyphomicrobiales > Phreatobacteraceae > Phreatobacter > Phreatobacter stygius. The sequence goes on along the minus strand of NZ_CP039690.1, from coordinate 3,892,084 downwards.
GTCCTGCGCGGCCGCCTGCCGGAGCCGGAAGAGGTGACCATGCCGAGCATGGGCCGCGAGCCGCGCGGCGCCAAAGAACGCGTCGGCGGCGCCCGTGACCGCGACGACGACCGGCCGGCGCGCTCCTCCGCCGGCATGGCCTGGTTCCGGCTCGATGCGGGACGCGAGAACAATGCCGATCCGAAATGGATCCTGCCGATGCTGTGCCGGCGCGGCAAGGTGACCCGCCAGGACATCGGCGCCATCAGGATCTTCGACGACGTCACCGAATTCGAGGTCTCGGAGGCCGTCGCGGAAGAGTTCGCGATCAGCGTCCGGCGCGCCAATGCCGAAGACATCTATATCGAGCCGATGACCGAAGCCCCCGGCCAGCGCGGCCCGGCGGGACCGGCGCGCAAGTTCGCCGGCAAGCCGGCGGGCAAGCCGTTCGGCAAGGGCGAGGGCAAGCCCCCGCGCGACGCCAAGCCGTTCAAGGACGCCAGGCCCGCCAGGGAAGGCAAGCCGTTCAAGGCCGAAGGCCGGCCCTTCGGCTCGGACGACGGCAAGCCCGCGGGCAAGCGCCCGCCGCAACGCCCGACCGGCAAGGCCGAGCGCGGCGGGTTCAAGCACCGCAAGGGCCGGTGAGGCCGACGCGATGACCGAGGTGTCGGGCGCGGCCGCGCCGAAGCGCATCACCGTCTTCGTCGATGCCGATGCCTGTCCGGTGAAGGACGAGGTCTATCGGGTCGCCGGGCGTTATGGCCTCGAGGTCCATGTCGTCGCCAACAGCCCGATCGCGGTGCCGCGCGAGCCGTGGATCCACCGCGTCGTGGTCAGGGACGGGCCCGACGTGGCGGATGACTGGATCGCCGAGCGGGCGACGCGCGGCGACGTCGTCATCACCGCCGACATCCCGCTGGCAGCGCGCGGCGTCAAGGCCGGTGCCGTGGTTCTGGCCCCGACCGGCAAGCTGTTCGACGAGACCTCGATCGGCCTGTCGCTCGCCACCCGCAACCTCATGGATGGCCTGCGCTCGGCCGGCGAGACGACGCGCGGGCCGAAGCCGTTCGCGCCGCGCGACCGCTCGGCCTTCCTGTCGGCGCTCGATCTTGCGATTTCCCGGCTGAAACGCGCCGGCTTCGGCGCCTGAGCCGGGGTATTGCGGGCGGGTTGGCCGTCCTTCGAGGCTCGCACCTGGACCACGACGTCACCCCCGGCGCCTGAGCGAAGCGAGGGCGGGACGGGGGTCCAGGAGTCGCAGCGCGCGACCTCAACGTTGGGAAAACACCTCGACGACATGCGCTGCAAGCGCCGATGAAGCGGCCCTGGACCCCCTTCCCTCGCTTCGCTCGCCGGGGGTGACGTGGCGACTCACGCCGTGGGCACCCGCACCCGGCCAACGCGGTTGAGCAGCACCAGCCCGGCAATGATGGCGACGAAGCCGGCGACATGGAACCAGGCGAGTTGTTCGCCGAGCCAGATCATGGCGAAGCCGGCGGAAAAGACCGGGCTGAGATAAAGGAAGACCGCCGCGCGTTGCGGCCCGTTGGTGACGACCCCATAGAGGTAGAACAGGTTGCCGAGCATGGTCGGACCGAGCCCGACATAAGCGATCGCCGCGAGCGCGAAGTCGCGGTCCTGTCCCGGCCAGATCAGCCAGGGCCCGCCGGTCAAGAGCCAGACCAGATAGACCGGCAGGAACACCAGGAGCAGAGCCACCCAGGCGGTGACGACCGACAGCGGCAGCGCGCCGATGGTGCGGGTCCAGTCGCGCAGGCGCAGCGAGAACCAGGCGAAGGTGATCGCTGCCAGCAGCGACAGGAGATTGCCGAGGTTGAAGTCGAGCTGGGCGATGACCGCGGGGTCGCCCTTGGTGATGATCAGGAGCGTGCCGGCAAAGGCCAGGGCCAGCGACAGCCAGGTGGCCAGCGGCACCCGCCCCTCGCCCATCCTGAGGCCGAGCAGCGCCACCCAGATCGGCGTGGTTGCGTTGATGAAACCGACCTCGATGGCAATGCTTTGATAGGCGCCGCCGATCAACAGGTAGGAGAAGAGGCCGACGCCGACCACGCCGCCGACAATCAGGTCGCCGAGGCGCGCGCGGATCGCCGGCCAGGCCGGACGCAGCGTCGGCAGGGCAATCAGGGTGAGTACGACCACGCCGATCGCCCAGCGCCAGAATACCATTGACGGCAAAGGCACGACATCGCGCACGGCCCGGGCGACGACATGGTTGCTGCCCCAGAGCGCGCCGGTCGCGACCAGCGCGGCGATGCCGAGAAGGACGCGGGGCTGCGATGCCTGCCGATCGGTCATACGTGCCTGGACTGGCCCTGACGGGCGCGCTGCGAAACGTGCCAGGGCAATAGCAGGCGCTCGACGAAGTCGACCAGGAAAAACAGGATGGTGCCGACGAAGCCGAGCAGCAGCAGCGAGACGAACACCCTGGTCGTGTCGAACTGTCCCTGCGCCACCAGGATTTGGAAACCGAGGCCCTGGCTACCGGCGACAAACTCGCCGACGATGGCACCGACGAGAGCAAAGGACACCGCCACCTTCATGCCGGCAAACAGGCTCGGCAGGGCGCAGGGAAAGCGGATCTTGAACAGCACGGCCCAGGGCGAGGCCCGGGAGACACGCGCCAGATGCAGCATGTCGGGATCGACCGAGCGCAGCCCCAGCACCATGTCGATGACGATCGGAAAGATCGCCAGCATCAGGGCGATGGCGATCTTCGGCTCGGTGCCGGTGCCGAGCCAGATGACGAAGAGCGGCGCCAGCGCGACTTTCGGGATCGAGTTGAGCGCCACCAGCAGGGTATAGACCGTACGCTCGAGGAACGGCGAATAGACGATGCCGACGGAGAGCGCGATGCCGAGCGCCACCGCCAGCACGAAACCGACGCAGGTCATGGCCAGCGTGAAGCCGAGATGGCGCATGAACAGGCCGGGTGTCTCCATGAACGCCGAAAACACCGCCGAGGGCGCCGGCAGGATCAAGGGCGACGGCTGGAACAGGGCGACACCGATCTCCCACAGGATGAGCGAAGCGGCCAGCACGAGGAGGACGTCGCGAACCTCGTTATCGGCGGCGAACAGGCGTTTCAGCGCGCGCATCATTCCTTGACGATCCCCAGCTCGGCGAAATGGTGACGGATGCGTTGGGTATAGGCGGCAAAGCCGGCGCTCTCGCGGATCGCCAGCGAGCGCGGCCGCGGCAGGTCGATGTCGATGATGTCGAGGATCTTGCCCGGCGCCTTGCCCATCATGACGACGCGGTCGGACAGGAACACCGCTTCGGCGATCGAATGGGTGATGAACAGGAGGGTCTTGCGGGTGTCCTGCCAGATCCGGGCGAGTTCGATGTTCAGGTCGTCGCGGGTCATGGCGTCGAGCGCGCCGAAGGGTTCATCCATCAGCAGCAGCTCTGGATCGGCCAGCAGCGCCCGGCAGATCGAGGCGCGCTGGCGCATGCCGCCGGACAGTTCCCAGGGGAAACGATGTTCGAAACCGGCAAGCCCGAAGCGGTTGAGCAGCGTCAGCGCCCGGTCGCGGTATTGCGCCCGCGGCAGGCCGAGGAACTCGATCGACAGGAGCACATTGTCGAGCACGGTGCGCCAGTCGAGCAGGACGTCGCGCTGGAACACCACGCCGAGCTTGTCCGGCGGGCCGTCGAGCGGCCTGCCGCCGACGCGGATCTCGCCGGTGGAAACCTCCTCCAGCCCGGCGACACATTTCAACAGCGTGCTCTTGCCGCAGCCCGACGGCCCGACCACGCTGACGAATTCGCCGGGCCGGATGTCGAGATCGATGCCGAGCAGGGCCGGCACCGGACCGCGCGGCGACATATAGGTCTTGCCCGCGCCGCGGACGGAGACATAGGCCGCCGTCACGGCCGGTGCTGGCGTCTGGAAGGTCATGGTCACTCGACCAGCTGGTTGGTGAAATAATCGGTGACGGCCCAGCCGGCGCGCACGACGCCCGCCGCCTCCATCGATTTCAGCGCGGCCTCCCAGTCCTCGCGGGCCTGCCAGCCGATCGGCCGGCCCTGCGATGCCGGCGTGTCGAAATAGTCGATGGTCAGCTTGATCTGGCCACGCAGCACCTCCGGGTCGAGCCGGGCATCCGGCCGCTCGGCGATCATGGCGCGGACGCCGTCGTCGGGATTGGTGCGCAGATGTTCCCAGGCGCGCTGCTGGACCTGGATCAGCCGGCGCAGCGCCGCGCCCTTGGCGGCAATGGTGTCGTCGCGGGCGACCAGGCCATAGCTCGGAAAGGCAATGCCCTCATCCGCCGCCAGCAGGCATTTCGACGGCCGCGCCCGGTCGGCGATCGGCAAGGCCGAACCGACCGTCGACATCAGGCCGTCGGCGCGCTTGGCGGTATAGGTGCCCCAGAGCGCGGCCGGATCGACGAAGTCGATCTTCAGGTCGTTGCGGGTGAGGCCACCGGCGCGCAGGTAGAGATCGATGAACGGCGCCCAGGGGCTGGCGGCGAAGACCACCACGGTCTTGCCGCGCAGATCCGCGGCGCGGGCGACGGGCGAGGCCCGGTCGACCAGGATGCAGAGATCGGTGCGGCGCTGGAAGGTCGCGATCGCCCTGATGTTGGCGCCCTGGGCGCGGGCCGAACCGACCAGGCCAACCTGGACCTGCCCGACATCGGCCTGGCCGGCATTGACCAGCTGGATGGTATTGCCCGAACCGCGGCCGTCCTGGATGTCGACATCGAGATTGGCCTCGCGGAACCAGCCGCGGTTCTTGGCCAGATGCATGGCCGCCTGCACGCCCCAGGGCGAGAAGTCGAGCCTGACCGAAAGCTTGTCCGGCGCCGCGGCCGGCTGGGCGCCGGCGGGCCAGGCGGCCAGCCCCACCAAGGCCACGGCCGCCATGGCCGCCGCCGATAGAAACTTTTTCATTGTCCGTCCTCCGACTTGATCACCTCTGTTTTGGCGCCCCCCGCTTCTTCAGGCGGAATATGCGTCAAATAGCTCAGCACCATCTCGACGACATGGCGTCGGCGCCCGGCCACGCGCTTCGCCGCGACGAAGTCGCGATCGAGAAGCCAGGACAGGGTGTGCTGGTTGGACAGGAAGAAATAGGCGAGACCCGAGATCGACAGGTAGAGATCGACCTCGTCGACCTCGGCGCGGAACACGCCGTCGGCCTGGCCACGCCGGAGCAGCGTGCGGAGCGTGTCGAGCAGGCCGCCATAGAGCGGCTTGATCGTCGTCGAGCCCTTCAGGTGCTGGGCGTAATGGATGTTCTCGATGCTCATCAGCCGGATGAGATCGGGGGTCGCGACGAAATGGTCGAAGGTGTTGCCGACCAGTTGGCGCATGCCTTCGAGCGGTGGCAGACCCCTGACGTCGTCATCCTTCTGGCTCTTGCGCAGACCCGAATAGATCCGCTCCAGGACCTCGAGATAAAGCCCGTCCTTGGAGCCGAAATAGTGATAGATCAGGTTCTTGTTGACACCTGATTGCTCGGCGATGCGGTCGACCCGGGCGCCGTTCAGCCCCTGGGTGACAAACTCGATCCGCGCGGCCTCCAGGATCCGGGCGCGGCTGGCTTCCGGATTGCGGGTCGCCTTGACGCCCGAAGCCTTCGCTGGGATCGCCGCGGCGGCCATGTCAGGCCTCCCGCGTCGCGGCGGCACGCTCGGCGCGCAGGCGCTCCGTACCGGCAAAATCGACCGCCTGCCTGTCGGCGAACAGCACCGCGTAGTGACGGGCGGCGAAGGCGGCCGAGATCTTGCCGTCGATCAGATCCTCGCGAACATGGTCGGGATCGCGCGTCAGGGGATCGCCGAAGCCGCCGGCACCGGCCTGTTCATGCACGATGAGCGTGCCCTGCTCGACCGTCGTGGTGATCTTGCCCGGCAGGTCGCGCCAGACGCCGGCAACCTCCATGGCATTGCGCGAGGGCCCGCCGGGCTCGCCGCCGGCAAGGCCGTAGGGCCGGAACTTGACCCGGTCGGTGCGCATCTGCAGCAGCGCCTCGGGCGCCAGGATCCGATAGGAGCGGCGGATGCCGACACCGCCGCGCCAGCGGCCGGCACCGCAGCTGTCGGTGACGAAGCCATAATCCTCGATGCGCACGGGGTGCTCGGCTTCCATCACCTCGACCGGCATGTTGGAGAGGTTCTGCGAGGCATTGGTCACCGCCTCCAGCCCGTCCTTGTCGGGCCGGCCGCCCCAGGCGCCGCAGATCATGTCGACAATAATGAAGGGCTGGCGATTGGGCCTGAGACCGCTGATGCAAATGACGCTGTTGCCGCCCTCGCCGGCCGCCGGCACCTTGTCCGGCACGATCTTGGCGAGCGCCCCGAGCATACAATCGAACACCCGGTAGCCGGTCAGCGCACGGGCCGCGCAAGGGCCCGGCATGACCGGGTTCAAGACGGAAGCCTCGGGCGCCTTGACCTCGACGCAGCGGAACATGCCGACATTGTTGGGGATGTCGCGCGCCAACACGCAGCGGACGCTGAGATAGGTCAGCGAATGGGTGAAGCTCAAGGTCGAATTGAGCGCACCCTTCACCTGCGGCGACGAGCCGGTATAGTCGACATAAAGCGTGCCGTCGTCGCGCACGGTGATCGCCACATTGATCGGGATCGGCGTGTCGGAGAAACCGTCGTCGTCGATGTAATCGGTGAAACGATAGGTGCCGCGCGGCCAGGTCTTGATCTCCTGGCGGGTCAGCCTTTCGGCATAGTCGAGCAGTTCCTGCATATAGGTATCGACATCGTCGGCGCCGTAGCGCTGCATCAGCTTGTCGAGGCCACGCTTGCCGACCTGGGCGGCGGCGAACTGCGCCGACAGATCGCCCCAGACCCGATCGGGCACCCGGACATTGATCTTGATCATGGTCTCGAGCGTCGTGTTGAGCACACCGCGGTCGTAGAGCTTCAACGGCGGGATGCGCAGGCCTTCCTGGTAAATCTCGGTGGAATCCGAGGCATTCGAGCCGGGCACCCGGCCGCCGACATCGGTGTGGTGGCAAATGACCACCGCGAAGGCGCGCCGCTTGCCGCCGTGGAAGATCGGCACGAACATGAAGATGTCGGGCAGGTGCATGCCGCCGTGATAGGGATCGTTGAGGATCACCACGTCGCCGTCATGCAGGTCGTCGCCGAACTTCGACAGCACCGACTGCATCGCCTCGGGGATGGCGCCGAGATGCTGGGCGATGGTCTTGGCCTGCGCCACCATCTGGCCGTCGCCGGCGCAGATCGCCGCCGAGAAATCCATGACGTCCTTGACGATCTCCGAGCGCGCGATGCGCACCACGGTGTAAGCCATTTCGTCGGCTATCGAATCGAGGCCGCTCTTGATGACCGCGAAGGTGATGGGATCGACTTTCATCATCAGGCTCCAAATTCCAGCACGATGCAGCCGATGGCGTCGCGATGCACGCGGGCATCCGGCGGCACGACGATGGTCGCGTCATATTCTTCGATGATCAGCGGACCCTGGCGTGGCTCGGCGCCGATCGCGGCGCGGGTGACGATGCCGACCGGCACCGGCCGGTCGCCACGGGCGAAAGCCACCTCGCGCGTGCTGGTTTTTGCCGCGCCCGGCCGATGGGCGATCTTCATGTCGGCGAAATCCAGCCGGCTCTCACGCAAGCCGCGACCGATGATGCGCAGCTTCATCAGCTCGATCGGGGTGGTGTCCTTGTAGCCATAGGTCTTGAAATATTCGGCGACGAAGCGTTCGCGGATGGTGTCGAGGTCCTCGCCGGCAAAGGCCACGGTCAGCTCGGTCGCCTGGCCCTCGTGGCGGAGATCGGCCTCGAACAGGAATTCGCTGCGGGCGGCGGGATAACCGTCCTGGGTCAGCCTTGCGCCGACATCGGCCTGCAGCTCGTCCTTCAACCCCTTGAGCTCGGCCGGCGTCATGGCGGCGAGCGGCCGGGTGACGGTGGCAAGGCCGGTATGCTCGACGTCGGAAGCGAGCATGCCGACCGCGCAGAAAATGCCCGACAGCGGCGGCACCACCACCCGGGGGATGCCGAGCTGGCGAGCGAGATCCGGCGCGTGGACGCCGCCATTGCCGCCGAAGGCCATCAGGGTAAGGTCGCGCGGGTCGCGGCCGCGCTCGACGGTGACCGCACGAATGGCGCGCGCCATGGCGGCATTGGCGACGGCGCGAATGCCATGGGCGGCGTCCGCGGTCTCGAGGCCGAGCGGCGTGCCGACATGGGCGTCGATGGCCTTTTCGGACAGCCGCCGGTCGATGGCGAGCCGGCCGCCGGCCAGTTGCTCGGCATTGACGAAACCGAGCACGACATTGGCGTCGGTCACCGTCGGGCGATCATTGCCGAGGCCGTAGCAGGCCGGCCCCGGCACGGCGCCGGCCGATTGCGGCCCGACCACCAGCAGGCCACCCTTGTCGATGCCGGCCATGGAGCCGCCGCCGGCGCCTACCTCGGCAATGTCGATCGCCGGCACCTTCAGCATATAGCCGCCGGCCTTGATGAAACGGCTCGACGCCGACATGCCGTCGCGAAACTCATATTCCGAGGTCATGGTGGGACGGCCATCCTCGATGATGACGGCCTTGGCGGTGGTGCCGCCCATGTCGAAGACGATGATGTCGCGCTCGTTGCGGGCAAGGCCGAGACGGGCCGCGCCAATGACGCCGCCGGCCGGCCCGGAGGCGACGACCAGGACGGGTTTTTCGCAGGTCGCGGCGGCCGCCAGCATGCCGCCATTGGAGGTCATCACCAGGATCGGCGCGGCGATGCCGATGGCGCGCAGACCGGTCTCCAGCTTCTGCAGATAGGCGCGCATGGCGGCCAAGAGATAGGCGTTCACCACGGTCGTGCTGGTGCGCTCATATTCCTTCATTTCGGGTAGCACGGCGCAGGAGGTGGTGACCAGCAATTGCGGGAAATGGCGCGCGAGAATGGCCTCGGCCTCGCGCTCGTGGACCGGGTTGCGGTAGGAGTTGATGAAGGCGATGCCGACCGCCTCGATGCCCTCCTCGACCAGCGCCCGGCCGGCGGCGATGACATCGGCCTCCGACAGCGGCGTCACCACCGAACCATCGCCGGCGAGCCGTTCGGTCACCTCCATGCGGTGGCGGCGCGGCACCAGCGGCTTCGGCTTGTCCCAGGTCAGGTCGAACATGTCGGGCATGCGGATGCGGCCGATTTCCAGCACGTCGCGAAAGCCGCGGGTGGTGATCAGGCCGGTGCGCGCGCCGGAACGCTGCAGGATGGTGTTGGAGCCGACTGTGGTGCCGTGGAGGATTTCGGCGACCGCGCCGGACGCAATGTCCAGTTCGGCCAAGAGCTGGGCCAGCCCCTCGACCACCGCGCGGCTCGGATCGTCGGGCGTCGACGAGATCTTGCTCTCGTGGACCAGCCCGGCCTCGGTCGACAGCGCGATATCGGTGAAGGTTCCGCCGATATCGACGGCGACCCGGACGCGCTGAGTTCGGTGTTCGGCTGCCATCGGGTCCCGTCCATACAAACTAACCAGTTAGTCAATAGCAGCAGCAAGCCCGGTTTCCGTCAAGCGGGAATTTGAGGAGAGAGTTCGGGTCTTGGCGGAATTGCCTGCGAGCTGAGTAGACGTGCGCGGGGAACGGGCAAAGGGTACGGATGAGGCCGAGCGCGTGCAAACCCTCTCCCAGAGGGAGAGGGTGCCCGCGTCAGCGGGCGGGTGAGGGGCGTGGGCTTTCAGAATTGGTGCCGGCGCTCACGCTGCGTGCCGCCCGATCCGGAAATGGACAACCCCTCTCCCGGCGCCTGACGGCGCCACCCTCTCCCTCTGGGAGAGGGTCGGTCGCGTTGAGCCTTTCACTTCGAAGACGGCCTTGCATTAATCCGGGACGCCCGCCCCCTACCCCTCGCCGCGCTCGACCATGAAGTCGAAGTCGCAGCCCTCGTCGGCCTGCAGCACGGTTTCATGGAACAGCCTGGCATAACCGCGCCTGGCCCAGGCCGGCGTCGGCGCCACCGGCAGCGCCGCCTGGCGCCGGGCGAGCTCGGCCTCGTCGACCAGGAGATCGATGCGCCGGCCGGCGACGTCGAGCCGGATCATGTCGCCGGAGCGGACCAAGGCGAGCGGCCCGCCGACCGCCGATTCCGGCGTCATGTGCAAGACGATGGTGCCAAAGGCGGTGCCGCTCATGCGTGCGTCCGAAATGCGCACCATGTCCTTCACGCCCTGGCGGCCGAGCTTTCTCGGGATCGGCAGATAGCCGGCTTCAGGCATGCCGGGCGCGCCTTTCGGCCCGGCATTGCGCAGCACCAGGACGTCGTCGGCGGTGACGTCGAGATCGGGATCGTCGACGCGGCTGGTCATGTCCTCGACCGATTCGAACACCACGGCGCGGCCGGTGTGCTGCAGGAGCCGGGCGCTTGCCGCGGCGTGCTTGATGATGGCGCCGCGCGGCGCGAGATTGCCGCTCAACACCGCCATCGAGCCCTCGGGCTTGATCGGATTGTCGCGCGGCCGGATGACGTCCTGGCCCGGCACGTCCTCGGCGCCAGCGGCGATCTCACGCAGCGTCTGGCCGGACACGGTCATGGCGTCGAGATCGATCAGGTCACCGAGCTGCTTCAACAGTTTCGGCACGCCGCCGGCATGGTGGAAATGCTCCATGTAATGGGCGCCCGACGGCTTCAGGTCGACCAGAACAGGCACATTGCGGCCGAGCGTGTCGAACAGGTCGAGGTCGAGCTTGTGCGCGGTCCGGTTGGCGATGGCCGAGAGGTGGATGACGCCATTGGTCGAACCACCGATCGCCTGCATGACCACCGCGGCATTGCGGAAGGCTGACGGTGTCAGGAGCTCGCTCGGGCGCGGGGCCCCGCTCACCGCCATTTCGGCGGCGCGCCGGCCGCTCGCCTCGGCCGAACGGATGCGCTCGGCATGGGGCGCCGGGATCGATGCGCTCATCGGCAAGGACAAGCCCAGCGCCTCGGTGACACAGGCCATGGTCGAGGCCGTGCCCATGACCATGCAGGTGCCGACCGACGGCGCGAGCCGGCCATTGACGATCTCGATCTCGTCCTCGTCGATCTCGCCGGCCCGATGCTGGCCCCAGAGCCTGCGGCAGTCGGTGCAGGCGCCGAGCACCTCGCCCTTGTGATGACCGACCACCATGGGCCCGACCGGCACCACGATGGTCGGCAGGTCGACGCTCGCCGCCGCCATGATCTGGGCCGGCAGCGTCTTGTCGCAGCCGCCGATCACCACCACCGAATCCATCGGCTGGGCGCGGACCATTTCCTCGGTGTCCATGGCCATCAGGTTGCGCAGGAACATCGAGGTCGGATGGGCGAAGCTCTCGGCGATCGAGATGGTCGGGAACACCATGGGCATGCCGCCGGCGAGCATGACGCCGCGCTTCACCGCCTCGATCAGCTGCGGCACGTTGCCGTGGCAGGGATTGTAGTCGCTGTGGGTGTTGGTGATGCCGACGATCGGCCGGTCCAGCGCATCATCGGAATAGCCGGCGGCCTTGATGAAGGCCTTGCGCAAGAACAGCGAAAACCCCGCGTCGCCATAACTCGTCAGCCCCTTGCGCAGTCCCTTGGTCATTTAGCTTGCCTTTCCGAACGATCGTCGCGTGTCGGCCGCACCGTCAACCTGCAGGCCAGTATTGTCAACGATCGGGGTTCGGAGGCCAGCCATTCTCGTCATGTCGACAAGACAAGGCCCGTGATTATTGATAATCCTGCCTTTCCTGTGAATCTCCGGCAAACCTGACCGATGGCAACGGATACCGATCTGGATCTTGGTCCCACCCGCCGCGACGAGCAGGCGGAGGTGCTGCGCCAGCTCGAGGAGGACATCATCTTCGGCCTGATGGCGCCGGGTTCGCGGCTGGTCGAGGACGTGCTGATGGCGCGCTATGGCGCGACCCGGCATTTCATCCGCCAGGCCCTGGTCCAGCTCGAACGCACCGGCGTGGTCCGGCGCGAAAAAAATGTCGGCGCCACCGTCTCGTCCTATTCGGCCGAGGAGGTCCGGCAGATCTACGAGGTGCGCGAGATGCTGACGCGCCAGGCGGCGCTGATGATCCCGCTGCCGGCAGAGCCCGAACTGATCGACCGGCTGACCGAGCTGCAGGCGCGCTATTGCCACTATGGCGATATCGGCGATCTCCGCCTGATGCACGAGACCAACGACGCCTTTCACATCGCGCTGTTCGCGGCCTGCGGCAATCCCTACCTGGTGCGTTCGATCCAGGACTATATGGGCCTGACCTTGCCGATGCGGGCCAAGAACCTCGCCGACACGGAGGGCCTGCGCATCTCGCGCCAGCAGCACGACATCATGATCGCGTTGTTGAGGGGCCGCGACAGCTGGGCCTTGGCGCAGCTTTGCGTCGACCACATGCGTTTCAGCAAGACCGACTATCTGGAGCGGATCGTTGCGGGTGGGTCGAAGGCGCGCCGCGCGTGACGGGTGTCGGGTCCGGCCCAGCGGTCCTTGCACGAGAAGGCGCAGATATATCAACCCTCTCCCAAAGGGAGAGGGTGCCGGCGGAGCCGGCGGGTGAGGGGCGTAGGCGTCGAGGCCTGATGCCGAGGCTCGCGCCGGATACAGCTCCATCCGGAAATGGACCACCCCTCACCCGGCAGCTGACGCTGCCACCCTCTCCCTTTGGGAGAGGGTTGATTGGGTTGCGTTTTTCGCCTTTGACCCACCCCCTCCTCAGAACGGATAAGGCCTCGGCCCGGTCTGGATGGTGATCCAGCGCAGCTCGGTGAAGGCCTCGATCGCCGCCTTGCCGCCGAAGCGGCCATAACCCGACGACTTCATGCCGCCGAAAGGCATCTGGGCTTCGTCGTGCACGGTCGGGGCATTGATGTGGCAAATGCCGGCATCGATGCGTTTGGCGACGCCGAGCGCGCGCGCGATATCGCGCGAGAACACCGCCGAGGACAGGCCATATTCGGTGTCGTTGGCGATGCGGATCGCCTCTTCGTCGCCGGAAACCCGGACCACCGTCACGACCGGGCCGAAACTCTCCTCGCCATAGATGCGCATCGACGGGGTGACGTGGTCGAGAATGGTCGCCGGCATGACCGTGCCGTCGAGCGTGCCGCCGCTCGCAAGCGTCGCGCCCTTGGCGGTTGCGTCGTCGACCAGGTCCATGACCCGTCTGGCGGCATCGGCCGAGACCAGCGAGCCGAGCACGACATTGCCGGAACGCGGATCGCCATAAGGCAATGACTTGGCCTTGGCCGCGAATTTCTCGACAAAGACATCGGCGATCTTGGCGTCGACGACGATCCGTTCGGTCGACATGCAGATCTGGCCCTGGTTCATGAAGGCGCCGAAGGCCGCGGCCTTGACCGCCTCGTCGAGGTCGGCGTCGTCGAGAATGACCAGCGGCGCCTTGCCGCCGAGCTCGAGCAGGGCGGGTTTCAGATAGCGCGCGGCGGTCTCCGCGATGATCCGGCCGACATGGGTCGAGCCGGTGAAATTGACCCGCTTGACCGCCCGGTGGGCGATCAGCGTCTCGACCACCTTGGCGGCATCATCAGGCGCATTGGTGACGATATTGACGGTGCCCGAGGGCAGGCCGGCGTCGCGCAGCACGGTGCCGATCAGCTGGTGGGTCGCCGGGCAGATCTCGGATGCCTTGAACACCACGGTATTGCCGCAGGCGAGCGGCATGGCGAGCGCGCGCACGCCGAGAATGACCGGGGCGTTCCAGGGCGCGATGCCGAGGATGACGCCGACCGGCTGACGGATCGCCAGCGCCAGGTTGTTCGGCTTGTCGGTCGGGATGACATCGCCGGTGATCTGGGTGGTCATGGCGCCGGCCTCGCGCAGCATGCCGGCGGCGAGCGTGACGTTGAACATGGCCCAGCCGCGGGTCGCGCCGGTCTCGGTCATCATCGACTGGACGAAGTCTTCGGCGCGCGCCAGCATCAGGTCGGCGGCTGCGACAAGCTTGGCGCGCCGCTCGTTCGGGCCGGTCTGCGACCAGGTGACGAAGGCGGCGGCCGCGGCGTCGACGGCGGCGATGGCGTCAGAAACGGTGGCCGCGGCGGCGCGGGTCGCGACCGAACCGGTCAGGGGATCGAGCCGGTCGAAGGTGCGGCCGTCGGCAGCGCCGATCTCGTGGGCATCGATCATCAGGTTGACGTGCTTCATGGGGATCTCCTTATGGGGCGGCGACGGCGGCGGCGCGTCGGGGGCGGGTCTGGCAAAAAGCGGCTGGGGTGATGGCGCGGGCCGGGGCACGCCGCCGAGATAAGCGGCGGCGACCTTCGGGTCCTCGGCGAGCTGGCCGGCCGACCCCTCGCCGACGATGCGGCCATTGGCGATGAGATAGGCCCGGTCGGCGAGCCTGAGGCTCTTGCGGGCGTTCTGCTCGACCAGGAGGATCGCCATGCCGGCCTGCTTGACCTGATCCAGCGCCTTGAACAATTCGCTGGTCATCAAGGGCGACAGGCCGAGCGAAGGCTCGTCGAGCATCAAGAGATCGGGCCTGGACATCAGCGCCCGGCCGATCGCCACCATCTGCTGTTCGCCGCCCGACATGGTGCGGACCTGCTGGCCGAGCCGCTCCTTCAGCCTGGGGAACAGCGACAGCACATGATCGAGCGCGCGCGCTTCGCTCGCCCGCGCCCGCCGCGGGAAGGCCCCGAGGCTCAGGTTCTCGCGCACCGTCAGGTCGGCGAAGATGCCGCGACCCTCGGGCACCAGCGCCACGCCGGCCTCGACGATGGCATGGGGCGATGCCCGGGTGAGGGCCAGGCCGTTCAGCCGGATCGAGCTGGTCTCGGCCGCCGGCACCAGCCCGGCGATGGCTTTCAGCAAGGTCGACTTGCCGGCGCCGTTGGAGCCGAGAATGGCCACCGTCTCGCCCGGCCCGACCGACAGCGAGACGCCGTCGATGGCGACATGCGGGCCATAGGCCGCCGAGAGCCTTGCGACCTCAAGCATCGTCGTCTCCGAGATAGGCCTTGACCACGGCGGGGTCGGCCAGCGCCTCGGCCGGCGTGCCCTCGGCGATCTTGCGGCCGGCATTCATCACGATGCAGTGGCCGCAGAGCGCGCGGATCGCATCCATCACATGTTCCACCATGATGATGGTGATGCCGTCCCGGGCGATCGTCCGGATCAGCGCGATGCCCTCGTCGAGCTCGGTCGGGTTCAAGCCCGCCAGCCATTCATCGAGCAGCAGCAGCGACGGCCGGCCGGCGAGCGCACGCGCCAGTTCCAGCCGCTTCTGGTCGATATAGGTGAGGCTTGCCGCCGGCTGGTGGGCCCTGGCGCCGAGCCCGACACGGGCAAGCAGCGGCACGGCACGCGCCATGGCCTCGGCCGGCCGGCAAGGTGCCGCGCCGAAGATCGCGCCGACGGCGACATTTTCGGCAATGGTCATGGAGGGCATGACGCGGACCAGCTGGAAGGTTCGGGCTATGCCGGCACGGGTGATCCGGTGCGCCGGCATAGCCTCGATACGGCGGCCGTTGAAGCGGATGATGCCGTCGTCGGCTGGCAGATTGCCGGTGATCAGGTTGAGCGCGGTGGTCTTGCCGGAACCGTTCGGTCCGACCAGGCCAACCACTTCGCCGCGGCCGATGCTGGCGCTGAAGCCGTCGACCGCACGCAGTCCGCCAAAGGCCTTGGACAATCCGGAGATCTCGATGAGCGCGGCCATGACCTCACTCCGCCGGATGGGCGCGGCGGGCCGCGCTTTTGGCCGCGCTCTTGGTGGTTCGGCGGCCGCCGCCGATCAGGCCGGCAACGCCGTCGGGCACGAAATAGACGACGCCGAGGAAAACCAGCCCGAGCAGGATCGAGAAATAGTTCGGGAAATTGGCCGACAGCACCTCGAACAGCAGCACCAGCGGGATGACCCCGAGCAGCGGGCCGTAGAGCCGGCCGGCGCCGCCGAGCAGCGCCATGATCAGCACCTGGAACGAGACGATCGGATTAAACGCGATGGTCGGGTCGATATAGGTCCAGCGCGGCGCCATGATCGCGCCGACGACGGTCATGAAGGTGGCGCTGACGACGAAGACCAGGACCTTCGCCCGCGTCGCATCGACGCCGGAATGGCGGGCCACCGTCTCGTCCTCGCCAATGGCGCGCAGCGCCCAGCCGAGCCTGGAGCGGCCGATCCAGATCCCGGCAAGGAAGATCACCACGCAGAGGCCGAGCAGCAGCCAGTAGATGTCGCGCTGGGTGATGTCGACGAAGATGAAGCGGCCGACCGTGCCGCCGAATTTCGCTTCACCCCAGGTCACCAGCTGGCGCACCAGCTCGGCAAGGCCGAAGGTGAAGACGACAAAATAGACACCCGACAGGCGCAGCGTCGACAGGCCGACGATGGAAGCGACCAGCGCGCCGAGGACCGCGGAAGCGGCGAGCACCGCCTGCCAGGGCAAGGTCTCGCCGAGAAAGGCCATGGTGTAGGCGCCGAGGCCGAAAAAGGCGACGGTTGCCAGCGAGACGTAACGGGTCGGGCCGGAGAACAAGGCCCAGGCGGTGGCCAGCGCCACATACATCAGGATGTTGATGACCAGCGACTGCCAATAGGCGTCGATGACCAGCGGCAGCGGCGCCAGCAGGGCCGCGGCCACGACGACGAGAAGCGGGGCGACGAGGCCGCGGGCGGTCATCGGGCGGCCTTTCCGAACAGGCCGGTGGGCTTGATCAAGAGCACGGTGAGGAACAGGGCGAAATTGATGGCGAGCGTCAGGCCGGTGTCGATGAAGGCGCCGCCCAGCGCCTCGGCGAGGCCGAGCAGCAGGCCGGCGGCCAGGCAGCCGAGGATATTGCCGACGCCACCCATGATGACGACGATCAGCGCCTTCATGGTGAACACCACGCCCATCGAGGCGTTGAAGGTGAGGAACATCGAGACCAGCACGCCGGAGGCGGCAACCAAGGCGCCGCCGAGCGCGAAGGCGAAGGCCGCATAGGCCGCGGTGTCGATGCCAACGAGGCTCGCCGAGGCCGGGCTGGCGGCGACCGCGCGCACGGCGGTGCCGATCCGGGTACGGGTCAGGGCGAGATAGAGGGCAAGCCCCAGCGCCAGCGCGATCAGGGCGGCGAGCAGGCGGTTGGCGGCGAGCGTCGAGCCGATCACCTCGACCGGAATGGCGAGATAGGAATAGCTGAAATAGGTGCCGCCGAAGATCACCAGCAGCACGCCCTGGACCACGAACAAGAGGCCGAAGGTCGCCAGGATGGTATCGACCTCGAGCGCGCCGGCCGTGGGCGCGCGCCGGACCAGCGGCGTCATCAGCACCCGGTAGATCAGCCAGTTCAGCGCAAAGGACAGCGGCATGACCACCGCCAGTGCCAGGATCGGATTGATGCCGGCGAGCGAGAACAGCACATAGGCGCCGAAGGCGGCGGCAATGGTGAACTCGCCATAAGCCAGATTCATGATCCGGGCGACGCCATATTGCAGCGACAGGCCCATGGCGATCAGCGCGTAGATGCCGCCGAGCACCAGGCCGGAGAGAACGACGTCAACGAGATACATGGGAACCGCTTCCCGGCGAACGCATGAGAAAACGCAAGAGGGCCTGCACTGTCAGAGGCGGTGCTTCACCGCCTCCGGGTCTCGCCGTCAGATCATCTACGACCGTGCTGCAGCTTCGGACGTCGCAAACCACCCCGCAGCACCATACGTCATCCCCGGCCGAGCCCGAGCAGAAGCCCTTGCTTCTGCGCCGGCGAGGGGAAGGGGATCCAGGAGTCGACACACTGCCCCGCGACCCCTGGATCCCCTTCCCCTCACTCGCCCTGTCGGGCTCGATCGGCCGGGGATGACGTAGTGCACTGAAAGGGCCGACCGAGCCCTCCGTTTGCTGGTGAACGCGGGAAGGGCGTCCCCTCCCCGCGCCCGACTTCACGTCTGCGACCAGGCCGGTTTTGGATATTTCGACGGCTGCACGCCGGCCACTCCCGGCGGGCCGACGGCGACGAACTGGTCGCCTTGCCACTGGCCGACCCAGGCCTGTTCGATGCGCTGGTTGTTCTGCAGCTTGATGGTGCCGACAATGGTCTCGAACGAGCCGGTGGCGATCTCCTTGATCAGCGCCGCCCGGTCGACGCCGCGGGTGCGCTCGATCGCCTGCTGCAGCACCTCGAGCGAGGCATAGGTGACGGGCGAGGCCCAGCCATCCGGCGGCCGGCCGACCACCTGGACGTGGCGGGCGACATAGTCGCGGATCTTGGGGCTCGCGGTATCGACGCCACCAATGCCCATGATGCCTTCGGCATTGGCGCCGAAACGCTGCTTGAACAGCGGGAAGGCGGTGCCGACGGCGGTATAGAACACTTTCGGGCTGAGCCTGGCGATGCGTGCCTGTTCGGTCAGCGCCAGCGTGTCCGGCGGGTACGAGAAGGCAATGAAGATTTCCGGATTGAGCCGGGCCGCTTCGGTCACCAGCGGCGCCAGGTCCTGGCTGCCGAGCGGATATTGCCGGTCCATGACGATCTTGAAGCCGGCCTTCAGCAGCGCCGGCCGCGCGACATTGACGAGTTCGATGCCGAACTGATCCTGCACCGAGACCAGCGCCACGGTATCGCCGAGGCCGTTGGACTGGCGCAGCGCGGTGAGCTTGGTGATCAGCGCTTCGGCCGCGGCCGAGGACCGGCCGAGGAAGAAGAAGGCATTCGGCCAGCGCTGCGCCAGTTCCGGAATGCGCTCGGTCACCGAGGTGACCGCCAGATGCGGATAGCCGGCCCGGTTGAGCACCGGCCCGACCGCCAGGTTGAGCCCGGTGCTCCAGGGCGGCAGCACGATGTCGACCTTGTCCTGGTTGATCAGCCGCTCGACATTGCGCACCGCCTCTTCCGACTGCGAGCGGTCGTCATATTCGATCAGCTCGATCGGCCGGCGCGAGCTGCCGAGATTGAGGCCGCCGGCATCGTTCACGGTCTTGGCCCAGAGCTGATAGTTCGGCAGGGTCGTGACATTGGCGCCGCCGGCATTCGGCCCGGTCTTGGAGATCGAGAAGCCGATCTTCACCGGCTGCGCCGCGGCTTGCGCGCGGGCGCCGGCCGCGCCGATCACGGTTGCCGCGGCAAGCCCGCCGATCAGGCTGCGGCGGTCAGGTTTCAGAGCGTCCGTCATGGTGTCCCTCCCTCAAGGGTTCGGGCTTTTCGCCCGATGTCGTTCTGGTCTTTCACTGCGACACGATC
Source organism: Phreatobacter stygius (assembly GCF_005144885.1). Classification (NCBI taxonomy): domain Bacteria; kingdom Pseudomonadati; phylum Pseudomonadota; class Alphaproteobacteria; order Hyphomicrobiales; family Phreatobacteraceae; genus Phreatobacter; species Phreatobacter stygius. The sequence continues at coordinate 3,872,957 of NZ_CP039690.1, read as the reverse complement.
ATTCGGAGATGCGGATATTGGCGGCCTTGATCACCGGCTCCCACAGCTTGACCTCCGCCTGCATGGCATCGGCGAGCGCCTTGGGACCCGTCCCGACCGGGGTCGAGGCCATGTCGGCGAGCCGCGCCACGACGTCCGGGTTATGCAACGCTCCGTTGAGGCCGGATGCAAGCCTGTCGATGATGGCCGGCGGGGTGCGCGCGGCAGTGAAGAAGCCGAACCAGGACATCATCTCGTAACCCGGCAGCACGCTGGCGATTGGCGGCACGCCCGGCAGCGACGGCAAGGGCTCTTTCGAGGTGACGCCGAGCGCCCGGATCTGGCCGCCGCGGATCTGCGGCGCCGAGACGGTGAGCGTGTCGAACATCATGTCGAGCCGGCCGCCGATCAGGTCGGTCATGGCCGGCCCGGCGCCCCGATAAGGCGCGTGCACCAGGTCGACCTTGGCGAGGTATTTGAACAGTTCGCCAGCCATGTGGATCGAGGTGCCGATGCCGGCGGAGCCATAGGTGAGCTTGCCCGGATTGGCGCGGGCGCGCGCCAGCACGTCGGCGATCGAACGATCCGGCGAATTGGCCGGCACCACCAGCACATTGGGCACGGTGATCGCCATGGTGACCGGCGCCAGGTCCTTGTAATTGTCCACCGCCATGCGGGCATAGAGCAGGTGATTGATCGCCGCCGAGCTGGAGGTGATCAGGAGCGTGTGGCCATCCGGATCGCTGCGCGCCACCTCGGCGCCGGCGAGATTGCCGCCGGCGCCTGCGCGGTTCTCGACAATGATCGACTGGCCCCATTCGGCGGTCAGCCGGTCGGTCAGCTGGCGCGCCACGATGTCGGCCGCGCCGCCCGCCGGAAAGGCCACGACGATGCGGATATTGCGCGAAGGCCAGGCCTGGGCGCGGGCGAGCCCGGGGGCTGCCAGCGCCATGCCGAGACCAAGCCCGGACTGCAAGATTTGCCGGCGGCCGACGCCCGCCGATGCCTTGTTCGTTGCCATCCCGTCCTCCCTGTTGGTTCTCCGTCCGCGTTCGTTTGCTGCCGCGGATCGAAATCTTCTTGAGCCTCGTCTTCAGCCTTCCATCAGATGCGGCAGCCAGACGTCGAGCACCGCCGCGCGGCCCTCGGTCTTCACCGCGTGCAGGCCGGCGGCAATGGCCTCCTCGACCTGGTCGACGGTCTCGACCTTGCGCGCGAAGGCGCCGCCGGCGGCAGCCGCGATCGCCGAATAGTCGGGCGGCGGATCGAAGGCGACGCCGAGATCATCCGAGCGGCTGGCATACCCGCTAGGGTGCACGGCCAGCGTCGAATAGCGCGGCGCGCGCCAGCCGCGATTGTTGAACACCACCTGCAGGAACGGCGTCCTGTATTGCCGCGCCATCCAATGGACGGTGGAGGGTTGCGAGAACATGTAGCAGCCGTCGCCGGTGAGCGTGATGACGGTCTTTGCGGGATCGGCGAGCTTGGCGCCGATGGCGGCACCACCGGCCCAGCCGAGACTGCCGCCGCCGGAATTGAGCATCTGGCCGGCGCGCCGCGGCGCGATATGGTTGACCACCACGGGGTAATTGGTGATCGCCTCGTTCAGTACCAAAGTCTGGTCGTCGACATGGGCGCGGACGCAGGCCGTGACATATTCGGCCGTGATCACGCCATTGGCGGGACGCGCCTCGAGCCGTTTCAGCCGGGCCCGCCGCGCCTCGTGCTCGGCCATGTAATGGGCGCGCCGCTCGGCGATCCTGGCCTCGTCCAGCTTGACGCGGCCGAGGCCTTCGTTGAGCTGCGCCAGCGCCGTCTCGACATGGGCGCGGAACACCCGCCGCGCCGGGATCGACCAGAGCGGCATCTGGTCCTTCAAGGGGTCGACGTCGATATGCCAGATGCGGGCGTCAGCGCGCGGTTTTGAAACAGTCGGGATCCACGGCACGTCGGAATCGAGCACCAGCACCACGTCGGCCTCGGCGAGCCTGGCGTTCTGCACCGGCTCGTTCCACTGGCAGCCCTGATACATCGGGTCGTCATGGGGCAGGTTGACCGCGTTCGGCACCGATTCCATCACCGCGATGGCAAGCGGCCCGACCAGCCGCTGCAGCTCGGCCACCGCCTTGACGTTGCGGCCGAGATAAGAGGTGACGATCAACGGCCGGCGCGCGCGCGCCAAGTCGTTCAGAAGCTCGTGCACGGCGCCCTGCGGCAGGGCGGCCGGCGAGATCGGCGCCCAGTCGGCCGGGTCCGCCTCGATGCGCGGCACTTGCTCTTCCATCACCTCGCGGGCGCCCATCAGATAGACCGGGCCTTTCGGGTCGGAATGGGCGAATTGCAGGGCGCGCCAGGTCAGCTGCTTGATGTTGCGGCCGGTGCGGATCTCGTTGTCATATTTCATGTAGCCGCGCACCAGCCCGCGCTGGTCGTGGACATCCTGGATCCACTGGATGAACTCGTTGCGGCTGCCGGTCATCTCGCCATGCTGGGTGAACGGCGAGGCACCGGCGAAGATCAGCACCGGCACGCGTGCCTTGGCGACATTGTGCACCGCGCCGCCGAGCGACTGGGTGCCACATTCGACATGGACGATCACCGCCTGGGCCTGGCCCGACACCTGGGCGTGGCCCTGGGCGGCGGTCAGCGCCACCATCTCGTTCGGACAGGTGATCATGGTGGGCACGCGCCGGCCATGGGCGCGGGCTTCCGCCAGGGCCTCGACGAGTGCCGGATGATCGCTGCCGAGATTGGCGAAGAGATAGCTCACGCCGGCGGCGTCCAAGGCTTCGAGAAAGGCCGTCGAGGCTGTGTACATGGGACAATCACCAGCGGGTTGACGAGATAGTTTGATATCCGACAGTTGATGTCAAGATCGTCTTGCGCGGCCGGATGTCGCGTGCGATTCATGGTTGACGGGAGGCCCCGCACAACGGATTGCGCTGACGGGCCCCTTCAGCCGGCGCGCGCCCTGCGCGCGCTTTCAAGATGACATCGCAGTCGAGGTATCAATGGCGAAACGTCCGGCCGAGCCGACCGCCAAGGCCGAAGGTCCAGCCGACGACGCAGTGCGCCTCGGGCCCTTGAGCAATCTCGTCGGCTTTCACCTGCGCATCGCCCAGGAGGCCTCGTTCCGCGCCTTCGCCGCGCGGGTCGGCGACCCCAACCTGAAACCCCGGCGCTTCGCCATCCTGACCCTGATCAGCGAGAACCCGGGCCTGACCCAGACCGCGCTCGGCCGGGCCAGCGGCCGCGACAAGTCGACCCTCACGCCGGCGCTCGACGACCTCGTGAAGCGCGGCCTGGTCAAACGCGACCGCGCCGCCAACGACCGGCGCAGCTACACCCTCAACCTGACCCAGGCCGGCGAAGCCCTGCTCGCCGAACTGACCGCCCGCGCCGCCGAACACGACGCCGAACTCGACCGCATCGTCGGGCCGGAACAGAAGGCGGAGTTTATCAGGATGCTCAGGCGGATTGCGATGACGCTGGGGTGAAGGGGGTGGGGGATCAGCGCGTGATCCCCCTCACCCACCCCGCGACCGCCTCACCCCCTTGGTCACCGCCAAAAACGCGGCGATCATCCGCGCGTGGATCCGGTCGCGCATGCAGACGATGCGGGCATAGTTGTAGATCTCGGCATCGGTCACCGGCAGATAGGTGATCCGCTCGTCGCCAATATATTCGGCGACCGAGACCACGCCGAAACCGACGCCGCTGGCGACCGCCTCGCGCACCGCCTCGCGGCTGCCGATCTCCATGACGATGCGCGGCGTCACCTTGGCCTTGGCCATGGCCTCCTCGGTGGCGCGGCGGGTGTTGGAGCCGTGCTCGCGCATGACCATGGCCTGGCCGTCGAGTTCGTGGATCGAGAGGCCGGCGCGATCGCCGGCGAACAGCGGATGGTCGCGCCGGCCGAAGGCGACGATCGGGTCCTTGCTGTATTGCGAGATCCACAGCCGCGGGTCCGGCTCGACATGAGCGAGGATCGCGACGTCGGAGCGGAAGTCGAGCAGGCTCTGCAGCACGTCGTGGGAATTGCCCACCGAGACGGAAATCTCGATCTGCGGATAGCGGGCGTGGAAGGCGACGAGCATTTCGGTGACGTGGAACGGACCGACCGCGCCAACCCGCAAATGGCCGGTGCGCAGCTCGCTGCTTTCGGTCAGGAAGTGCCGGGCATCGGCCTCCTCGGCGAAGATGCGGCGGGTGATCTGCTGCAATTGCTCGCCCGCTTCGGTCAGCCGCAAACGCCCGCCGGCCCTGACGAAAAGCTCGACGGAATAGTCTTCTTCGAGCGCGCGGATCTGGGTCGTCAGCGTCGGCTGGCTGACATGGAGCTGGCGCGCAGCCGCCGTCACGCTGCCGACATCGGCAACCACGTGGAACGAGCGGAGCTGCGTGTGCCTCATAGGTTTTTTATATAGGTTCGGAAAAGGAAATCAATTCGACATATGGAGCGGTGACGCGCTCCCATTGGGCCCAAGAGCAAAGCCCATTGGGAGGATCAAGAGCCGTGTCATCCTGGACCTATTCAAACCCCGTCGCCCTGACCTTCGGCGAAGGCGCGATCGCCGCGATCGCCGAGAAGCTCGCCGGCCGGCGCTATTGCCTGCTGACCTATAACGACAATCCCTATTTCGACACGCTGGTGGAACAGGTCACCCGTGAGGCCGGGCCTGCCGCGGTCATCGTCCGCGACGTCGAGCCGAACCCGAGCTTCAACGGCTTGCGGGTCGCCTGCCGCGGGTTCGGAGCCGGGCTGCAAGCCCCTGAGGCCATCGTCGCACTCGGCGGCGGCTCGGTGATCGACACCGCCAAGGTGCTGTCCGCGTCGGGCGGCGATTTCGCCCGGGTGCAGGCTTTTCTCGAGGGCCGCAGCGGCGCCTGGACGCTGCTCAACCTGCCGATCATCGCGGTGCCGACAACCGCGGGCACGGGCAGCGAGGTGACCTCATGGGCAACCGTCTGGGATACGGATGCGAAGAAGAAATATTCGCTCGCCCGCCCGAACCTCTATCCCGAACACGCCATTGTCGATCCGGAACTGACCTTGCGCGTCCCGCGCGCGCTGACGCTCAGCACCGGGCTCGACGCGCTGTCGCATGCACTCGAAAGCATCTGGAACGTCAACGCCAATCCGGTCTCGGCGAACCACGCGGTGTTCGCGGCAAGCGAGATCCTGATGGCGCTGCCGCCGCTCTTGCGCCGGCTCGACGACGTCGCCCTCCGGGCCCGCGTCGCCCGCGCCAGCCTGTCGGCCGGCCTCGCCTTCTCGAACACCAAGACGGCGCTCGCCCATTCGCTGTCCTATTACCTCACCCTGCACCACGGCACGGTGCACGGCATCGCCTGTTCGTTCAGCCTGCCGGCGGTGATGCGCAGCGTCATCGGCAAGGACGAGGCCTGCGACGCCGCGCTGAAGCGCATCTTCGGCGACGATCTCGCGCAAGGCGCGGACCTGCTCGACGGCTTTCTCACCGCCCTCGGCGTCTCCACCCGCGCGACCGATTACGGCGTCACCCGCGAGAACTGGATCGGCGCGATCGACGAGGCCCTGAAGGGCGAGCGCGGCCGCAATTTCATCGGCAGCCGCGACGCGGTGCTGGCCGCCGCGGCCTGAGAGGAGGCGACACCATGAATATGCACCACAGGACCCAGACCGACGTCATCGCCAATGGCCGCGCCTACCGGCGGCCGGACAAACCCGTCGTGGTGATCTGCATCGACGGCTCGGAGCCGGGCTATATCGAGCGCGCCATCGAAGCCGGCCTTGCCCCGAACCTCGACCGGCTCATGAAGACCGGCGCCAGCACCACCGCGCTCTCGGTCATCCCGAGTTTCACCAACCCGAACAATCTCTCGATCATCACCGGCCGGCCGCCGGCGGTGCATGGCATTGCCGGCAATTTCTTCTACGACCGCGAGGCCGGCGAAGAGGTGATGATGAACGATGCGCGCTTCCTGCGCGCGCCGACCATCCTCGCCGAATTCCAGAAGGCCGGGCTGAAGGTCGCGATGGTGACCGCCAAGGACAAGCTCAGGACCTTGCTCGGCAAGGGCCTGGACTTCGACAGCGGCACGGCCATCGCCTTCTCGTCCGAAAAGGCGGACAGGGCCAACAGGGCCGAGAACGGCATCGACGACGTGCTCGATTTCGTCGGCCTGCCCTTGCCGGAGGTCTATTCGGCGGATCTCTCGGAATTCGTCTTCGCGGCGGGCGTCAGGCTGCTGAGGCGTTTGCGGCCCGACGTCATGTATCTCTCGACCACCGACTATGTGCAGCACAAGGCGGCGCCGGGGTCTCAGGTCGCCAACAGCTTCTACGCCATGTTCGACCGTTATGTCGGCGCGTTGGATGACGCCGGCTGCACGCTGGTGATGACCGCCGACCACGGCATGAACGACAAGCACCTGGCGAACGGCGAACCCGATGTGATCTATCTCCAGGAGATCCTGGATGAGCAGTTCGGCGCCGGCGCGACCCGCGTCATCCTGCCGATCACCGACCCTTACGTCGCTCATCACGGCGCGCTCGGATCGTTTGCCACCGTCTATGTCGATGCCGAAGGCCAAGCCGAGGTCATCAAGCTTCTGGCGGGCGTCGAGGGCATCGCGGTGTCGATCTCGGCGGACGAGGCCTGCGAACGTTTCGAGCTGCCGGCCGACCGGATCGGCGACGTGGTGGTGCTCTCCGCCCGCCACAAGGTTCTCGGCACCGCGGCCGCGCGCCACGACCTCTCCGGCCTGACCGAACCGCTGCGCTCCCATGGCGGGCTGACCGAACAGACCGTGCCGATGATCGCCAACCGCCGGATCGCGGTTCCGGCCGGCCGGACCCTGCGCAATTTCGACGTCTTCGACGTCGCCCTGAACCTGGCGAGGTGAGTGATGAACGCCATCGTCAAGCTGCCGTTCCGCCGCGAAGCCATGCGGATCGCCGGCAAGCTGGTGCGGACCGACGACATGGTCGAGGTCTTCAACCCCTATGACAACTCAGTCGTCGGCACGGTGCCGGCAGCGCGCGCCGAGCACGTGCGGGAGGCCTTTGCCAAAGCCAAAGCGTTCAAGCCGGTGCTGACCCGCTACGAGCGCCAGCAGATCCTGCAGAAGACCGCCGAGATGTTGCGCGACCGCCGGGAGGAGTTCGCCCGGATCATCACGGCCGAGTCGGGCCTCTGCTGGAAGGACTCGCTCTATGAGGCGAGCCGCGCCTATGACGTCTGGTCGTTCGCCGCCCAGCTCACCATCAAGGATGACGGCGAGATCTATTCCTGCGACATCTCGCCGAACGGCAAGGCGCGCAAGATCTATACGACGCGCCTGCCGCTGCTCGGCGTGATCTCGGCGATCACGCCGTTCAACCATCCGCTGAACATGGTGAGCCACAAGCTCGCGCCGGCGATCGCCACCAATAACCGCCTGGTGCTGAAGCCGACCGAGCTGACGCCGCTGACCGCGCTGGCGCTGGCCGACGTGCTCTATGAGGCCGGCCTGCCGCCCGAAATGCTGTCGGTGGTGACCGGCAATCCCTCCACCATGGGCGACAGCATGATCACCGATCCGGATGCCGACCTGGTGACCTTCACCGGCTCGGTGCGCGTCGGCAAACACATCGCCAGGACCGCCGGCTACAAGCGCATCGTGCTCGAGCTCGGCGGCAATGATCCGCTTGTTGTCATGGAGGATGCCGATCTCGACCGGGCGGCCGAACTGGCGGTTGCCGGCGCGACCAAAAACTCCGGCCAGCGCTGCACGGCGGTGAAGCGCATCCTGGTGGTCGACAGCGTCGCCGAAGATTTCTCCCGGCTGGTGGTGGAAAAGGCGAAAAAGCTGAGATCCGGCGACCCGATGGACCCGGCGACCGATGTCGGAACCGTCATCAACGAACGCTCGGCGATCCTGTTCGAAAACCGGGTGAACGAGGCGGCCCGGCTCGGCGCCGAGATCCTACACGGCGCGCCGCGGCAGGGCGCGCTGTTCGCCCCGACCGTGGTCGACCGCGTGCCCCATGACTGCGAGCTGGTGCACGAGGAAACCTTCGGTCCGGTCATCCCGATCGTGCGCTGTCCAAACGACATCGCCGAGGTCATCCGCATCTCCAATTCGACGGCCTATGGCCTGTCGTCGGGGGTTTGCACCAACCGGCTCGACTATGTCGCGCGCTTCGTCGCCGAGCTCGAGGTCGGCACGGTCAATGTCTGGGAAGTGCCGGGCTACCGGATCGAGATGTCGCCCTTCGGTGGGATCAAGGATTCCGGCCTTGGCTACAAGGAAGGCGTGGTGGAGGCGATGAAGAGCTTCACCAACGTGCGCACCTGGTCGATGCCCTGGGGCGCCTGACCGGCGCCCCCGACACCCCCGCACCAACAGCAACCGAAAACCGCGCGGCCTGAGGTCGGCCGAAACCACGCTTCAAAAGACCAACCAAAACAAATAAGCCCCTTGGGAGGGACCCATCATGAGCAGTGTCTCCTACACAACGCCTGCCTATCCGGCCGCCGGCGCCACTGACGAGGCCTTTCGCAAAGCCCAGTGGCGCATGCTTCTGGCGGCGATGTTCTGTTACCTCTTCTTCTACACGGGACGGCAGACCTTCGGCTTCGCCATCCCCGGCATCCAGGCCGAATTCGGCGTCTCGAAGGAGGCGCTCGGCTGGGTCAGCGCGGTGATGCTCTGGTGTTACGCCATCGGCCAGGCGGTCAATGGCAATCTCGGCGACAAGTTCGGCGGCCGCCGGGTGATGAGCGCCGGCGCCATCCTGTCCTGCGCGATGAACTGGGCGACGAGTTTTGCCACCGGCATCGTCAGCCTCGGCGTCTGCTGGGGCATCAACGGCTATTTCCAGGCCATGGGTTGGGCGCCGGGCAGCCGGCTGCTGTCCAACTGGTGGGGGCGGCACGACCGCGGCAAGGTTTTCGGCTGGTATGTCTTCGCTGCGGGCCTGGCTTCGGTCCTGTCCTTCGTCACCTCGCTGATCGTCGTGCACTACCTGCATCTCGACTGGCGCTGGATCTTCCGCATCCCGGTGCTTCTGCTGCTGGTCGGCGGCATCACCTTCTATCTGGTGGCGCGCGAGCGGCCGGAAGACATGGGTTTCAAGTCGCCGCATGACGACGCGGTCGACAACGACAAGGCCGCGGCGGTCGCCGACGACGAAAGCTCGCTGGAACGCTACAAGGGCGTCTTGAAGAACTGGCGCCTGCTGGTCGGCGGTCTCGCCATCGGCTTCCAGAACGCCGCGCGCTACGGCCTGTTGATCTGGGTGCCGGTGCATTTCCTCGGCTCGAACTGGGCCAAGGCGAGCGCCGAGACCGCCGTCATCGACCCGAAATGGATCAGCATTGCGCTGCCCGTCGGCATGGCGATCGGGGCGGCCACCAATGGCTGGGTGTCCGACCGCATTTTCAACTCGAAGCGCTACCTCGCCATCGTGCTCTACATGGTGCTGGCGGCGATCACCTCGCTCTACATGTACACGATCCCGGCGACCGACGTTTACAAGGGCCTGATCGTGCTCTTCCTCTGCGGCTTCTTCGTGTATGGCCCGCAATCGTCGTTCTGGGCGCTCTGCCCCGACCTCGTCGGCCACAAGCGCGCCGGCACGGCGATCGGCGTGATGAACTTCTTCGCCTATCTGTTCGCCGGCCTCGGCGAGCCGATCATCGGCAAGTTCATGGACACGCATAACGACACGTCGCTGGTGTTCCTGCTCGTCGCCATCGCCAGCGCCATGAGCGCGACGGTTGCGCTGTTCATCCGCCGGTAGAGACCGGCGCTTGCCCGGCAGGGCGCAATGCTCTGCCGGGGAAAAGACGGGTCGTCCGCGGCGCGTTTGACGGGTTTATGCGCCGCGGAACCAAGCGCAATTGACGCGTCCCGCGCCTCGATCGCACACCCTTCGAGATCTGATACCGGAACCACCAGCCTCACCTCTCCCCGGCGGGGAGAGGTCGGGCGAAGCCCGGGAGAGGGGGAATAGATAATTTCGAACAATGCTTTACGCGTTTCGCATGATGATTTCCCGTCTCGCGCCTCGCCCCCCTCTCCCGACCTTTCGCTGCGCTCAAGGTCGACCTCTCCCCGCCGGGGCGAGGTGAAGGTGGTGGTTCTCGTGCAAACCACTGAACCCACGGATATTTTTGGGTTATGTGAATGCCATAGCCCCGCCCGAGCGAGGTGGCGCCAGCGGTTCCGGTGCCGGCCCGCCGCCGGTGAGGTGAGACTTCTGCGAATGCCATAGCCCGACCGGCAGCCCCTTCCCCGCACCCGCCAGATGGCCTAAGGGCGCCGCAAGATTTTGTTCCGGGCGCCAGACTTCCCATGATTCGACTTGAAAGCATCAGCAAACAGAACGGCCACCAGATCCTGTTCATCGAGGCCTCCGCCGCGCTCCAGAAGGGCGAGAAGGTTGGCCTTGTCGGCCCCAACGGGGCCGGCAAGACCACGCTGTTCCGGATGATCACCGGCCAGGAGGACCCGGACGAAGGCCAGGTGGCGGTCGATCGTGGCGTCACCATTGGCTATTTCAGCCAGGACGTCGGCGAGATGGCCGGCCGCAGCGCCGTGTCGGAAGTGATGGACGGCACCGGCCCGGTGAGTACGGTGGCGGCCGAGCTGAAGGCGCTGGAGGCCGCCATGGCCGATCCCGACCGGGCCGACGAGATGGATGAGATCATCCAGCGTTACGGCGAGGTGCAGGGGCGGTTCGAGGAGCTCGGCGGTTATGCCCTGGAGGGCCAGGCGCGCGAAGTGCTGGCGGGCTTAAGCTTCAGCCAGGAGATGATGGACGGCGACGTCGGGGCGCTATCGGGCGGCTGGAAGATGCGCGTGGCGCTCGCCCGCATCCTGCTGATGCGGCCCGACGCCATGCTGCTCGACGAGCCGAGCAACCACCTGGATCTCGAGAGCCTGATCTGGCTGGAGCAGTTCCTGAGAGGTTACGAAGGCGCGCTGATGATCACCTCGCATGATCGCGAGTTCATGAACCGCATCGTCAGCAAGGTGGTCGAGATCGACGGCGGATCGCTGACCACCTTTTCCGGCGATTACGAGTTCTACCAGCAGCAGACCGCACTGAACGCCAAGCAGCAGCAGGCCCAGTTCGAGCGCCAGCAGGCCATGCTCGCCAAGGAGATCAAGTTCATCGAGCGCTTCAAGGCGCGCGCCTCGCACGCCGCCCAGGTGCAGAGCCGGGTGAAGAAGCTCGAAAAGATCGACCGGGTGGAACCGCCGCGCCGGCGCCAGACCGTGGTGTTCGACTTCCTGCCCGCGCCGCGCTCGGGCGAGGACGTGGTCAGCCTGAAGAGCGTCCACAAGGGTTATGGCATCAGGCCGATCTATGAGGGGCTGGACTTCATGATCCGCCGCCGGGAGCGCTGGTGCGTGATGGGCATCAACGGCGCCGGCAAGTCGACCCTGTTGAAGCTGGTGGCCGGCGCGACCGAACCGGACACCGGCACGGTGACGGTCGGCGGCAGCGTCAAGATGGGCTATTTCGCCCAGCACGCCATGGACCTGCTGGACGGCGAGGCCACCGTGTTCGAAGCGCTGGAGGGCTGGTTCCCGCAGGCCGGCCAAGGCTCGCTGCGCGCGCTCGCCGGCTGTTTCGGCTTTTCCGGCGACGATATCGAGAAGCGCTGCCGGGTGCTGTCGGGCGGCGAGAAGGCCCGGCTTGTCATGGCCAGGATGCTCTATGACCCGCCGAACTTCCTGGTGCTGGACGAGCCGACCAACCACCTGGATATGGCGACCAAGGAAATGCTGATCACGGCGCTTTCGCAATATGAGGGCACCATGCTGTTCGTCTCGCACGACCGGCACTTCCTGGCGGCGCTGTCCAACCGGGTGCTGGAACTGACGCCCGAGGGCGTTCACCAATATGGCGGCGGCTATACCGAATATGTCGCGCGCACCGGCCACGAGGCGCCCGGGCTCAGGAGTTGAGGTGGAAGGCCTCGAGCGTTTGAGGAAGGACGGCGCCGCAATTTGGCTAGCCCTCCTTCGAGGCTCGCGCCAGAACCACCGCCCTCACCTCTCCCCGGCGGGGCTACCGGATTCGCACATCTCGACAATCCGTGTCTTGGCGCGGCGTTGCTCGCTTCGTCATGGCCGTGCTTGTCACGGCCATCCACGTCTCCCACGGTCAATGCAATGCGTGGATGGCCGGCACAAGGCCGGCCATGACGAAAAGGGCGGCGCACGCGCTATCCGTGGTTCTCGTGCGAAGCCTTGAAGCTGGCGAATTCAGGCTCACCTGAGAGATGTGTCCGCCCCCTCCCCTCACGCCGCCTGCAATGCCTGGCCACGCGCCGCCGTCAGCATCACCACCGCGCCGATGAGCACCGCGACCGCGCAATAGGCGATGGCGCCGGGCGCGCCGAAACCGTCGACCAGCAGGCCGCCGAGGATGGCGCCCGAGGCGATGGCGACCTGGAAGGTCGAGACCAGCAGGGCGCCGGCGCTTTCGGCATGGTCGGGCGCCGACTGGGTGGTCCAGGTCTGGAAGCCGACCGGCAGGCCACCAAAGGCGAAACCCCAGATGCCGGTGGCGACCAGCGAGACCGGCACCGAGACGCCGAAGCCGAACATCGCGAAGGCCATGACCGCCAGCAGCAGGGCGGCGAGGCCGACCGCCAGCCGGGCGCTGCGCTCGGCGATCAGCCCGCCGACGATATTGCCGAAAAAGCCGCCAATGCCGAAGGCCAGCAGCACCAGCGAAATCATCTCGACATTGAGCTTCGGCACCTGTTCGAGGAAAGGCCGGACATAGGTGAAGCCGGCGAAATGGCCGGAAATGACCAAAAGCACGATGATCAGGCCAATGCGGATGCGCGGCCGGCGCAACAGCACGACGAAGGTCGAGAGGCTCTGGGCGCCGAGCGGCGGCAGTTTCGGCATGGTCGCGAGCTGGACCGCCAGCGCGACGACGCCGATGCCGGCGGCCACCATGAAGGTGGCGCGCCAGCCCCAGAGATTGCCGAGATAGGCGCCGAGCGGCGCGGCGCAGACGGTGGCGGCGGAGACACCGGTGAAGATGATCGACATGGCGCGCGGCATCAGGGCGAGCGGCACGAGGCGGAGCGCCAGCGCCGCGGCGAGCGACCAGAAACCGCCGAGCGCAATACCTAAGCCGACACGGGCGGTGAGCAGGACCGCGACATGCGAGGCGACCGCCGCCAGGATGTTGGAGATGACCAGCAGCAGCGTCAGGCCCCAGACGACCAGACGCCGGTCGACCCGGCCGGTGCCGATGACGATGGCGGGTCCTGCGACCGCTGCGACCAGCGCGGTCGCCGTGACGGTCTGGCCTGCCGTGCCGTCGGAAATGCCGAGATCACTGGCGATCGGGGTCAGGAGGCTCGCCGGCAGGAACTCGGCGGTGACCAGGCCGAAGACGCCAAGGGTCAGGGACACCACCGCGGCCCAGGCCGCAGGCGCCCCTGTGTCTTCGGTTCGGGCGGCCAGGTCAGGGGTTTCGGCGACGGCGGCGGCAAAGTCGGACATGCGCATTCTCCATGCAAGGTGCTGAGCTATGGTTCGCGCCCTGGATTTTCCATGCTATAAACGCCGCAATGCTTAGCCGTTCGTCCAAACCTGAAACCGCCACCGGTGACCCGCTCAACGACATGTTGCGCGGGCTCAGGCTCGACGGGGTCGATTACTGGCGCTGCCAGCTGTCGGCGCCCTGGGGCTTTTCGTTTGCCGCGCAGCAGGCCGCCCGCTTTCATTTCGTCGCCGAGCAAGGCTGCTGGCTGAAGACGCCGGAGGGCGAATGGGTCGCGCTGACCCCTGGCGATGCCGTGCTGCTGCCGCGCGGCGCCGCCCATGCCCTGGCGAGCGCGCCCGATGTGCCGATCCAGCCCTTCCTCGGGCAGCGATGCGCGACGATCTGCGCCGATATCTTCGATCTCAAATCCGGCGGCGACGGCGCCGACAGCGTGCTGTTCTGCTGCTCGCTGCATTTCAACCTGGATGGCCTGCATCCGCTGTTGCGGATGATGCCCGACGTCATGCGCGCCACCGAGCTGATCGCCAGGGAGCCGGCCGTGCCGCATCTCCTGGAGGCGATGGGGCGCGAGGTGGCGCTGGACCGGGTCGGCGCCGCCGGCATTGCCGCCAGGCTCGCCGACGTGCTCGCCGCCAAGATCATCCGGTTTTGGGTCGAGCACGGCTGCGGCGACGCCACCGGCTGGATCGCGGCGGTGCGCAACCCGGATGTCGGCCGCGTGCTGGCGGCGATTCACCTCAACCCGGACCGGGACTGGACGGTCGCGGCGCTGGCCGGGATCATGGGCGCGTCACGCTCGAGCTTCGCCGACCGCTTCGCTTCCATCGTCGGCGAGACGCCGGCCCGTTATGTCGCCCAGGTGCGGATGCACCAGGCACGCCAATGGATCCAGCGCGACCGCGCCCGCATTTCCGACGTGGCGCGCCGGCTGGGTTATGATTCGGAAGCCGCCTTCAGCCGGGCGTTCAAGCGCATCATCGGCACCGCGCCGAGCCATTTGCGCGGCCAGGCGGGGTAGGCTCACGGGCGTGGTCCAGGTGAGGGGGCGGCGGGGTGGCTTGTGATGCTGCCGAAGTGCGCCGCCCGACTGCCGGCATAGCCTCGACGTCACCCCCGGCCGAGCGAAGCGAGGGGAAGGGGTCCAGGAGCCAACAGACCGCGCTCTCCGTGCATCCGTTCAGGTGATTTCGCGGTGTTGGGGTAGGCGCTCTGCAACTCCTGGGCCCCCTTCCCTTCCTTCGCTTCGCTCAGTCAGCCGGGGGTGACGTCGAGGTTCAAGCGCGCGCCCGGCGTCGGTATGATTCTCCACGTGAGCGCCGGCCTTCACCGCTCCAGGATCACGCCTTGCCGTAGGCCGCCAGGAACACCCGCACGCCGTCGGCGGCATGGCGGCGCAGTTCCGCCGGTTTCGGGATCGCCGCGTCGCCCAAGAGCATGGCCTGGTTCAGCGGTTGCGACATGACCAGCCAGTTGAAATGGGACGCCGCCAGCAAGGGATCGTCAATGGTCAAGAGGCCACGATCGGCCAGGCGCTGGAAAGCGTCCGCCAGGATCGCCAGCGCGCGTTTCGGCCCGCCTTCGTAGAGCACCCTGGCAAGCTCCGGGAAGCGGCTGACCTCACCGATGACCAGGCGGCGCAGCTGCATCAGGCGCGGGGTGAGCACCACGGTGAGCTGCCGGAAGGCGTAGTTGCGCAGATAGTCCGCGACATCGCCGCCCTTGGCGAGGTCCTGCATCTCGTTGTGCACGGTGTCGCCGGCGGCCCTGGTCATGCGCATGACGATCTCGACGAACAAGGCCTCCTTGCTGGCGAAATGTTTGTAGACGGTCTGTTTCGACACCTCCGACAGGGCGGCGATCTCGTCCATGTTGGTGCCGAGATAACCGCTCTTCAGGAAGACCTCGGTGGCGGCGTCGAGGATCGCCCGGCGCTTGCGCGCCGACTGGCCGCTGGCCTCGGGCTCGACCGAGTTTTTCGCTGGCGCCGACCTGGTCATGAAAGTTTTTGTCCGGCCCGGGGGAATCCCGGTTGACTCGACAGTACTGGACAGTCTAGTTTCGCGCAACTTCGGAACTGGACGGTCTAGTTTTGTGCCGGGCCGCCGGTCTCGACCTGCAAGGAGAACCGAGCCATGCACATCCAGTTCGCCGAGCTTCCGGTGTTCGACCAGGACCGCGCCAAGCGCTTCTACACCCGGCATTTCGGCTGCGAGGTCGCCGCCGACGCGGCCATGGGCCCAAACGGGTGGCGCTGGATCGAGCTCAAGTTTCAGGGCGCCGAAACCACCCTGCACTTCGTCAAGCGTCCCGACGACAAACCCTCCACCGATCCGGTGATGGTGCTGGTCGACGCGGCCATCGAAGCGACGGTTGCGGCGCTGAAGGCCGGCGGTGTCGAGATCATCACCGAACCGCAGGAGGCGCCCTGGCAGCCCGGCCGCACGGTCGCCGAGTTTCGCGATAGCGAGGGCAACCGCATGGTGCTCGGCAGCCGGTGACCCCTGCCGGCAGATGACCCCAGGCAGTCGCGCAAGACCTCGACCAGGAGACATAGCCATGACCGACCCGACCCCATCCGCCACGCTGAAAGTCCCGGGCGCCAGGATCTATTACGAAGTCCGGGGAGCCGGTCCGATGCTGCTCCTGATCCCCGGCGGCCCGACCGATGCCGGCGTCTTTGCCGAGCTTTCGCACCATCTCGCCGACCGCTACACGGTGGTGGCTTATGACCCGCGCGGCAACTCGCGCAGCACCCTCGACGGCGACCCGGAAGAGCAGCGGCTCGATGTCCATGGCGACGATGCCGCGCGGCTGATCGAGGCGCTCGGCGCGGGCCAGGCTTACGTGTTCGGCAATAGCGGCGGCGCCCAGATCGGGCTCAACCTGACCGCCCGCCACCCGGAGCGGGTCAAGGCGCTGGTGGCCCACGAGCCGCCCTGCCTGATGCTGCTCGCCGACCCGTCGGAGGCGCTGGCCGGTGACCAGGAGATCCATGACATCTAT
The DNA here is from genome assembly GCF_005144885.1 of Phreatobacter stygius. Classification (NCBI taxonomy): domain Bacteria; kingdom Pseudomonadati; phylum Pseudomonadota; class Alphaproteobacteria; order Hyphomicrobiales; family Phreatobacteraceae; genus Phreatobacter; species Phreatobacter stygius. The sequence goes on along the minus strand of NZ_CP039690.1, from coordinate 3,856,465 downwards.
CACCGGGAGGGGCTCGGCCCCGCCGTCGAGAAGTTCATGGTGATGGCGGGTCTGAGCGGTGGACCGGAAGGTGACCAGGCGCCGCCGGAGCACGCCATGCCGCCCGAGGCTCTGGAGACCTTCGGCCGGATCGACGGCAATATGGACTATTTCATCGCGCATGGATTGATGCCGCTGTCGCGCTACCAGCCCGATATCGCGACCTTGCGGGCCGGACGCCCCCGCGTGGTGGTTGGCGTCGGCGCAGAGACTTCAGGGCAAATCGCCCACAGCACCGGCCTGGCGCTGGCCGAAAAGCTCGGCAGCGCGCCGGTCGCCTTTCCGGGTGACCATGGCGGCTACGGTCTCCATGCGCAGGCCTTCGCCGAGACCCTGCACCGGGTGCTCCAGGGTGACCGCGCCTAGGTCGCGCGAGCACCCGACGACAGGAGGCCCCGATGCCCGAGCCACTGAAAAACAGCCTGACGGTGCGTTGCTCCTGCGGCAGGGTCCAGCTGGAAGCGGCCGGCGCGCCGATCATCAGCCTTGCCTGCCATTGCGACGATTGCCAGGCCGGCTCCCTCGCGGTCGAGGCCTTGCCGGGCGCAGCGCCGGTGCGCGATGCAGCCGGCGGCACGCCCTATGTTCTCTACCGCAAGGATCGCGTGACATGCATCGAGGGTGCGACGCTGCTCAAGAGCTACAAGCTCAAGGACATATCGGCGACCAACCGGATCGTCGCCACCTGCTGCAATGCTGCGATGACCATGGGCTTCGACGATTCCCGGCACTGGGTCTCGATGTACCGGGCCCGTTTCGAGACCGACGTCCCGCCGCTCGAAATGCGCATCTGCACCAAGTTCAAGGCCGGCGACAGCGTCATCCCGGACGACCTGCCGGCCTATCCGGGGTTTCCGCTGAAGTTCATGGCCAAGCTGGTCGCGGCGTGGATTCCCATGCTGCTTCGCCGCTGAGGCTACGGCGTGCCTTCGCCTTCGGCCAGGTCAACCTTTGGCGGCTTCGTGGTTGAAGGCGAAGTCTTCCGGCGGCGTCGGTCCCCAGACATAGAAGGCGTCATGGCCGGGATGATCGCCGGCCTCCCATTCGAAATTGGCGGGAATGTAGTCGATGTCGGAGGAATATTCCGAATAGCTGCCCCAGGGATCGCGGACATAGTGGAAGAAATTCGAGCCAAGGACATGGCGGCCGAGGCCCCAGCCGGCCGAAAACCCCTTGTCGGCCATTTGCATGGCGCCAAGGCCGATCTCGTGGATCGAGCCGACGTCCCAGCTCAGATGGTGCAGCCCCGGCCCTTCGGATTTGGCCAGCGCGATCAGGTGATGGTCGCTGCCGTGGATGCCATGCATGAAGGCGATGCCATCGCCCGAACGTCGGACAGGCGAAGGCCCAGCACGCGTGAATAAAAGGCGATGGCGCGCCCGACATCGGCGGTGAAGATGAGGATATGGGCGAGCCGCCGCGGCCGGACCAGCGGCGCCGCGCTGCGGTTCGGCGAGGTCTGCGTGCCGGCCGGCCCGGAGACGTTGCTGGAGCCGGACTTCTCGTTCGGCGAGCTCTTGTCGGCAACCCGGATTTCGACCAGCGAACCGTCGGGATCGCGGAACCACAGGCCGTTCGATTCAAACCCCGGCGGCGGATCGAGCTGGGGCATGCCGAGCTCCTGCAGGCGGTGGCGGAAGCGCGCCAGATCGTCGTCGAAACAGCCGAAGGTGAGATGCGAGAGCTGCTTGCGGTCGCCTTCGCTGACGGTGCCCCAGCGATGGCCGTGGCCTTCGGTGTGAAAGCCGAGGCTGTTGCCAAAAGTCCGCATGTCGAGGCCGAAGGCGGTGTAGAAGCTGTCGGCGGCCTTGAGGTCCGGCACCACCAGATTGAAGTGGTCGAGCGAATGGACACCAAGCTCGCCGGGCCGGCGGGTCGGGCTGACATAGCCCCTGATCTGCGTCATGGCGGCGTCCTCCAGCGGCGCATGCTTGCGACCCGGCTCATGGCGCCGGTTCTGGCGGCGACCGCGCTGGCGCGACCGCCGTGAATGGACCCGGCGCGGTTAGATCAGCAGTTTCAACTCGGCGACCAGCGGGCGCACCTTGGCGACCTGTTCGCTGACCACCCGGCCGAGTTCATCGGGCGACGAACCGACGGCTTCGGCGCCGACATCGCTCAACCGGCGCCTGAGCTCGGGGTCGGCGGCGGCCGCCTGGATCACGCCCTGCAGGCGCTGGATGACGGCGGCCGGCGTCGCCTTCGGCGCGAAGAAGCCGTTCCAGCCGCGCAGCTCCATATTGGGGAAACCCAGCTCGCGCACCGTCGGCACGTCGGGAAAGGGCGCCATGCGCTCGGCCGCCAGCGTCGCCAGCGGCTTGACCGAATTGGCGCGGATGAACTCGAGCGAGGTCGACAGCTGGTCGCCGCCGAACTGCACGCGGCCGGCGATCATCTCCTGCATCAAGGGCGCCGCGCCGCGGAACGGCACATGCTCCATCCGGATGCCGCCATCGCGCTTCAGCACCTCGGACACCAGATGCATCACGCTGCCGGGGCCGGTCGAACCGTAAAACAGCGGCTGCGACGAGGACTTCGCATAGGCGACGAATTCGCGCAGGTCCTTGGCCGGCACGACGGTGCCGGCCATGACCACCATCGGGACATTGGCGCCGAGCGAGACCGGGGCGAAGTCCTTCTCGATGTCGTGCGGCGAACGCCCCGCCGCCTGCAAGGCCGCCGTCGTCGCCGAAAAGGTCAGGTTGTGGAACAGCAGCGTATGGCCGTCGGCCGCCGACCGCGCGACCCGCTCGGCGCCGATCGAGCCGCCGGCGCCGCCGATATTCTCGATGACGACAGGCTGGCCGAGCGCCTCCTGCATCCTCTGGCCGAACTGGCGAGCCAGCATGTCGGTGGTGCCGCCGGCCGCGAAGGGCACGATGACGCGCACCGGCTGGCTCGGAAAGGCCGGCTGGGCGCGGGCCTGAGACACACTGGACAGGACGCCGAAAGCGGCACTGCCGGCAACAAATCGACGGCGCGAAAAAGACATGGGTCTCTTCCTTTGAGGACAGGGACGAAGCCATAGGCCCGCCGCGGCTGCCCCTCGGGCCAGCCGGGCGGCGCGGGTTCAGCGGAGCTCGTTGGCGACCGGATTGCTCAGGACGCCGATGCGTTCGATCTCGACCTCGCAGATATCGCCATGTTTCATCCAGAGCGGCGGCTTGCGGGCAAGGCCGACGCCCGACGGCGTGCCGGTGACCAGGATGTCACCGGGCGACAGGGTGATCGCCTCGCTGATGATGGCGATCTGGGACGCCACATCGAACACCATGGCGTCGATCGAGGCGCTCTGGACGGTCTGGCCGTTGAGCCGGGTTTCGAGCTTCAGGCCCTTGCAGCCGGGCGGCAATTCGTCGGCGGTGACGAAGACCGGGCCGAAGGCGCCGGTGTCGTCGAAATTCTTGCCGACCGTCCATTGCGGCGCCTTGAACTGATAGTCGCGGATCGAGGCGTCGTTGAAGATCGAATAGCCGATGACGTGATCGAGCGCCTGGGCTTGCGGGATATGCCGGCCGCCGCGGCCGATGACCGCCACCAGCTCGCCTTCGTAGTCGAGCTGTTCGGAAACGGTCGGACGGATGATCGGCGCGCCCGAACCGATCAGGCTCGATGCGAAACGCGAAAACAGGGTCGGATAGTCCGGCTGCTTGAAGCCGCTCTCGGCGGAATGGTCGACATAGTTCAGCCCGACACAAATGATCTTGCCGGGATTGGACAGCGGCGGCAGCAGCGAGACCGTGTCGAGGTCGATCGGCCGGCCGGCCGAGAGCGCCCGGTGCGCGGCGGCCAGCGCCGCCTGGCCTTCGACGATCAGCCCGTCGAGATCGCCGGGATAACCGGCATCCTTGGCCGTCAGGCCGATATAGCGGCCCCCGTCGACCGCCACCGCGAGACCACGCACACCATCCTGGCGGAAAGCCGCAAACCGCATTTTCAGACGCTCCTCATCACTTGTTGCGATAGATCAGCCGATATAAAATCGATCTGTCAATAAAAATATATATTCTTGCGACCCATCCGTTTTCCGCCTATTCGTGTCATCTGAATCATCGGCGAGCGCCGTCCAGACGCTCGAGCCGGATGGAGGGGCGTTTCTGTTGATCGGACACCGGGCAGCCACCAAGAGCCTGACCGAAGCGGCTTATCTGGCCTTGCGGGCGGATATCCTGGCTTGCCGCCTGGCGCCCGGCGAGAAGATCAAGATCAACGACATCTGCGCTTCCCGCGGCGTCAGCCTGGGCGCGATCCGCGAGGCGCTGTCGCGGCTGACCGCCGATGGCCTGGTGGTCGCCGAGGCCCAGCGCGGCTTCAGCGTCGCGCCGGTGTCGCAGGACGACCTGATCGACCTGACCAGCACGCGCATCGAGATGGAGCTCGCCTGCCTTGGACGGGCGCTGGAACGCGGCGACGTCGAATGGGAGACCGGCATCGTCGCCGCCTATCACCGCCTGTCGCGCACCCCGGAACGGGTCGACGGCGACCCGATGGTGGTCAGCGAGGACTGGGCGCTCGCCCACAAAGCATTCCATGCCGCCCTGGTCGCGGCCTGCGACAGTCCGTGGCGGCTGAGGCTGCGCGCGATCCTCTACGATCAGAGCGAGCGCTACCGGCGGCTGTCGGTACCGGCAGCCTCCCACGAGCGCCCGATCGATGCCGAGCACCGGGCGCTGATGGACGCCGCCCTGGCGCGCGACGTGGCTTTGGTCGGCAGGCTGATGCGCGACCACCTGAACGAAACGACCCGCAGGGTCCTGCCGCTGGCCATGCCCACGGCGCAGGCCAAGGTGCCGCGCGGGACGATGCGAGACGCTCCGATCGCGCTTTAGATTTTCACCGAAAGCGCCACGATCGCGACCCAATGCCGGCCTTGGCGGCGCAAAATCGCGATATCAGGTCCGCGCCGATTCAGCCCGTCCTCGGCTAGCGGCCGATCCTGCGCGCGGGTAGAAGGGGTGCCTCGATCGAAAGCCGTGTCCGTCCGACAGCCTGGCTGAGGACGTGCCATCAGGCAAAGGGAGCCGTTCATGACTGTCGCCAATGGCCGGGCCTTGCTCGCAATTCCCGGCCCGACCAACATTCCGGACCGCGTGCTTCAGGCGATGATCCGCCCGGCCGAAGAGATCTATACCGGCGCGATGGTCGGCCTGACCGACAGCCTGCTCGACGATCTCCGCAAGGTGTTCCGCACCAAGTCGCGGACCTATATCTACGCCGCCAACGGCCATGGCGGCTGGGAAGCGGCGCTGACCAATGTGCTCTCGCGCGGCGACAAGGTTTTGGTGCTGTCGAGCGGACGGTTCGCCATTGGCTGGGGCGAAATGGCCCGGTTCATCGGCGCCGATGTCGAGGTGCTGGAAGGTTCGTGGCGCGCTTCCGTCGACCCGGCCGCCGTCGAGGAGCGGCTCCGGCGCGACAAGAACCACGAGATCAAGGCCGTGCTCATGGTCCAGATCGACACCGCCTCGGGCGTCGTCAACGACGTCAAGGCGGTGCGCAAGGCGATCGATGCCGCGGGCCATCCCGCGCTCTATATGATCGACGGCGTCGCCTCGGTCGGCTGCGTGCGGTTCGAAATGGACGCCTGGGGCATCGATGTCGCGATGACCGCCGCGCAGAAGGGCTTGATGACGCCGCCCGGCCTCGCCTTCGTCGCGGCCAATGACAAGGCCCATCGGGCGCATGAACACGCCACCATGAAGACGCTCTACTGGGACTGGACCGCGCGCCAGCAGCCGCCGCACTACATGAAATATTGCGGCACCCCGCCCGAACATCTGCTGTTCGCGCTGCGCGCGGCGCTCGACATGATCCTGGAGGAAGGGCTCGAAGCGGTCTGGCAGCGCCATGCGCTGCTGGCCGACGCCACCCATGCCGCCGTGTCGAAATGGGCCGAGGGCCAGGTGCTGTCCTGCAACGTGGTCGAACCGTCGCAACGCGCCGCCTCGGTCACGCCGGTGCTGGTCCAGGGCATCGAGCCGGAAACCATCGCCAAATATACCGAAACCGTCTGCGGCGTGACGCTCGGTTCCGGCATTGGCGAGCTGACCGGCAAGGCGTTCCGCATTGCCCATATGGGCCATGTCAACGCGCCGATGGTGATGGGCACCTTGAGCGCCATCGAGATGGCCTTGAACGCGCTCAATATCCCCCATGGCGCCGGCGGCGTCGCTGCCGCCATCGCCCAGCTCGCCCGCACCACGTCGGCCCAAGGCGACGCCAGGCAAGCGGAAGCCGCCAAGCCGTCGCAGGCCGAGGTCGCGGAGCGGGTGACCGCACCGGCGTGATCACGCCGCTCAACAAACCCTCTCCCAAAGGGAGAGCATCTGTGTTTCGGGTCAAGCCTGTTTTGGAGCGTGAGTGGCCCAAGTGCGGTCCTGAGCGATAAGGGTGTTGGCGAGGACGACGAGCTTTCGAGCCACGGCGATGAGGGCGCATTTGGGCTTCTTGCCCTTGGCGATCAGGCGGTCGTGGAAACTTTTCATGTCGGCGTTGCAGCGCGTGGCCGAGAGCGCCGCCAGGTAGAGAACGCGGCGCACCCGGGAGCGTCCGCCCCAGATGACGCGGACGCCCTGTCGTTCACCGGAATCATCGGCGATCGGGGCTAGTCCCGCCAACAGGCTGATCTGTTTGATGTTGCAGGTCCCCAGCTCGGTCAGGGCGGCCACCAGGGTCGTGGCGACCGCCGGGCCGAACGAAGGGATCGAGATCAGAATGTCGTGGCGTCTGGCCAGGCATGGATCGGCCGCGATGCGTTTGGCGATCTCGCCGGCGATGGCTTCGATAGCCTTGGCGATCCGGGTGAGACGGTGAGCGAGATGGCGGATCAGGAACTTGTCGGTGACCGCGTGCCGCTGGTTCTTGAGGGCTGTCTGTTCGCCGACGGCCGCATCGCGGGCGCTGACCAACTCATTGAGCGCATCGAGGGCTTCCGGTGCCGGCGGTCGCTGGGCCGGGTTCATGGCCCGCGCGAACAGGGCCAACACGCGGGCATCGAGCCGGTCGGTCTTGGCCAAGGTGCCCGTGGCACGCGCGAACATGCGCACGCGATAAGGATCGACCACGGCAACCGGCACGCCCGAGGCATGCAGGCTTCGGCGAACCTGGCGGTGCCACTTGCCGGTCGCCTCGACCACGACCAGCGCCAGATCAAAGCGCTGAAGCCAGCGCTTCAACTGCCGGATGCCCAACTCGGCATTGGCAAAACGGTGGGTCTCCCCGCCGGGCAGAACGTGGATGTCGAGCCAGCTCTTGCTGACGTCGATTCCCACGGTAGACTTGCCTTCGGTCTCTTGTTTGGACGCTTCCTTGCCTTGCATACGGGACTTCCTCCCCAGCATCTGTTCAGGACAAGAGCCAGAGGACGGCCGGACCATGCTCTCCCGCGGTGCTGAGCCAAAGGGTGAAACGGTCCCGGACATCCGCGTCGAGGCCGGTGGCCACCGGCCTCGACGCACCTCTCAGCCTGCGCTGAGTCGGTCCCGCAAACATGCAAGGGTGGCAGCGTCAGCTGCCGGGTGAGGGGTCGTCCCTCTCCGAATGAGACGGTATGCGGGAAGCGCGGCGGCATCAGTTCTGAGGGCTTACGCCCCTCACCCGGCGCCTGACGGCGCCACCCTCTCCCTTTGGGAGAGGGTTGATTCCCCCTGCCCTAACTCCGCAAGAACCGCTCCATGGCCGCCGGTGCGACACCGGCCTCCTCGCCGATCCGGCGGGCGACGGCGGCAGCAGCCGGCCTGACGTCGCCGGGCGCCCGGTCGAGCCAATAGGAAAACGGATTGAGCGCCGTGTGCGGGTCGACCACCACGACGCGGCCACTGTCGATCAGCGCCTGCGCCAGCGGCGGCCGGGCCAGCGCCACGCCGAGGCCGTGGGCGGCGGCATCCAGCACCAGGCTGTAATCCTCGAAGCGCCGGTCCTGCGGCCGCGGCCGATAGTCGAGGCCATGGCTGCCGAACCAGGCACGCCAGGTCGAGGCGCAGGAATCGTGAATCAGCGGTGCCGTCAGGATCCGCCCGGCTTGCCCCGAACCCAGCGTCCTGGCGAGCGCGGGCGAGGCGACGGGGTAGCACCATTCCTCGAACAGCTGGACCGAGACCCGGCCGGGCACGCCGGCCCGGCCGCAGCGCAGCGCCAGGTCGGTGGCCTCGCCGAGATCGACCTGCCGCTGGTCGATCCGGAACGAGATGCGCGCCGGCGGATCGCCCGCCTCGAGCCGCGCCAGGCGTGGCATCAGCCAGAGACCGCAGATCGACGGCAAGGAGTTCAGCCGGACCACCGCGCCGCCGCGCGGCTCGCTCCAGCGGTCGGAGGTCTCGGCGATCAGCGCGAAGGCTTCGGTCGTACTCTCGAACAGCCGCTCGCCCTCGGGCGTCAGCGAGACGCCGCGCGCCTCGCGCTCGAACAGCCGCTGGCCGAGCCAGTGTTCGAGCCGGGCGACCTGCCGGCTGATTGCGCCGTGGGTGAGGTTCAAGGCGTCGGCAGCAGCGGAAAAGCTGCCGGCGCGTGCCGCCGCTTCGAAGGCGCGCAGGGTGTCGAGCGGTGGCAGCGGGCTCAAGCTGTGATCCATGCTCACAGCTGAGCCCCGGTCTATTCGATTGTCAACCGGTGCCGTCAGGCCGACAAACCCCCGGTCCGACCACCGCCCAAGGCCACCGATGAGCGCCATGACCCCCAGCCAGCCGGCCCGCGCCAGCGTCGACGGCATCAGCATCGCCGCCGTCGCCGTGACGGTGATCGGCTGGGCCTCGTCGTTTCCGGCGATCCGCGCCGGCCTTGCCGGCTTCGGGCCGCTGGAGCTCGGCGCGGTGCGTTTCGCCATCGCCGCCATTCCGGCCGCGCTGTTCCTGGCGGTCGTCCGGCCGAGCCTGCCGACCTCAAGCGAAGCCTGGCGCTTCGGCTTCGGCGGCGTGGTGTTCATCGCGCTCTATACGCTGCTGCTCAATGCCGGCGAGCAGACCGTGCCGTCGGGCGCCGCGAGCTTCATCATCAATGTCAGCCCGGTCATGACCGCCGCCATGGCGACAGTGCTGCTCGGCGAGCGCTTTTCGGCGCTGGCCTGGACCGGCACCGCCATCTCGTTTGCCGGTGTCGGGCTGATCGCGCTCGGCGAAGGCGACAGCCTCGATTTCGGCATGGGCGCCTTGATGATCCTCGGCTCGGCGGTCTGCACGGCGGTCTCGACCATCGTCCAGAAGCCGCTGTTTGCCCGCCACAAGCCTCTGACCGTTTCGGCCTACAACATGATCCTCGGCGCGCTGTGCCTGGCGCCGGGCCTGCCCAATGGCCTGGCCCAGGCATACCAGGCGAGCCCGGCGGCCTGGTTCGCCGTGATCTATCTCGCCATCGTGCCGGGGCTCATCGCCTATGCGGCCTGGGCCACCGCCCTGTCGCGCCTGCCGGCCGCACGCGCCTCCAACTTCCTCTATTGCATCCCGCCGGTGGCGACCCTGATCGGCTTTCTCTGGCTCGGCGAGGTGCCGAGCCTGATGGGGCTTGCCGGCGGGGCGCTGGCGCTCGGCGGCGTCGTGCTGGTCAACCTGAAGCGCTGAGCCGCCTCAACCTGGTTGACCGGCAAAATGCCAGCCGGCGGCCAGGAGCCGGTCGCGGCCGGCCAGGATATCGTCGAGCGGCCGGCTGGAGATGATTTCGAGCACGACCGGGCCGGCGAAGCCGATCTCCCTGATGGTTCCGCCGATCGCCGAGAAATCGATATCGCCCGAGCCGATCGGATCATGGCGCCACGCGCCGCGCGGCGCATCGGAGAGATGGACGATGCCGAGATGTGGCAGGAGCCGCCGCAAGCCGGCCGAGGGGTCCTCGCCGATGGCGGCGGCATTGGCGACGTCATAGGCGATCGAAACGCCATCATAAGCGCCGGCGGCCAGGAAGCTTTCGATCGCTTCCATCTCCGCCAGCAGGCCGTTCGGATGGTTCTCCAGGACGACACCCATGCCGGCGTCGCGGGCGCGCAACAGGATGCGCTCGAAGGCGTCGCGATAGATGCCGAGAAGCTGGTCGCCTGCCTGCGGCGCCAGCGCATGGCGCCGGCCCGAGGCGACGCAGATGCCGCGGGCGCCGAGGTCGGCGCCGAGATCGATCGCCCGGCCATAGGCATCGACGGCAAAATCGACCACCGCGCGCGACGGGCTCGCCAGATTGACGTCGTTGCTCGCCAGATCGAGTGCCAGCAGCGCGATGCCGGCCCGATCGATCAGGCGGCGGAGCCGGCGCTGCAAGGCCGGGTCGGCAGCCCAGGGATCGTAATGTGGCGGCGCCGCCATCAGCTGGAGGGTCGAAAAGCCTGCGCCGGCGAGGGCTTCGAACGCCGCCTCGGCATCGCGGTCCCAGGCGAAACCGAAGGTATGGGCGCCAAGGCGCGGCAGGGTCATAGGCGGCCACCTTGCCGGTAGAAATCGACGGTCAGGGCAATGCCGTCGGTCAGGCTGGTCTGCGGCAGGCCGGGCAGGACCGCGGCGATCGCACCGGGATCGACATCGGCCGCGATCGGCAGGGCCGGTCCGCCGGCGGTGATATCGGCGCTCGCGACGACCCGGCGGATCGCCGCGACGACATCGTCATTGGAGACCGTGGTGCCGACCAGGTTGAACACATGGGCGCCGGCGGGGTCGCGCAGCACGGCGCTTTCATAAGCCGCGGCGACATCGTCGACGAAAACCAGGCCGGCGCTGCCGCTATAGGGGATCCGGTAGCTCTCGCCGCGCGCCGCCGCCCGGCAGGCCAGGCTCGGTCCGGCGGTCAGGCCGGTCTCACGGCCGGGGCCGTAGACGATGAACGGCCTGAAGCCGATGCTGGCCAGGCCATGATCGGCGAGATAGGCCCGGGCGCTGCCCTCGCAGGCGAGCTTGAAGGTGCCGTAATGGGTGGTCGGGCGTGGCGTCAGGCCGTCGTCGGGACCATAGACGCCGGCGCTGCTGGTATAGACGACACGGCTGATGCCGTGGCGAAGCGCCGCCTCGAAGACGTTCAGCGTGCCGATCAGGTTGATCTCGGCGCCGCGCACCGGGTGGGCCTGGCAGGCTGGCGTCAGGACCCCGGCCAGATGCACGATGGCATGGCAGCCGGCGGCCGCCGTCAGGACGTCTTCGCCCGTGACGATGTCGCCGACATGCCATTCGACCTCGCCCGCCCTGATGCCGCCGATGGCCTCGACCAGGCCCCGGTCCTCGGCGACGTCGAAGATCCTGACGGCCAGGCCCTGTTTGAGCAGGCGCCGGATGATCCAGGCGCCGAGAAAACCCTTGCCGCCGGTGACCAGTACGCGCATGTCCGAAGCCTCCCGGCCTGTCTCGGGTTCGATGGACCGGGCGCCCGCCCGGCCGCGCTCAGATCAGCGGCACCAGGCCGTCGCGCTGATCGCCGCCGGCACGGCCGGACAACGTCGGCGAGGCGGCGCTCGCAAGCGACAATTCCTTGGCTGCCGTCAGCAGCAGCGGCGCGAGTTCGTGCATGCGCGGCTCGGTGAGCCGGACATGCGGCCCGGCAATGCTGACCGTGCCGGTGACCTCGCCGGTGACCGGCGAACGGATGATCGCCGCCATGGCGTTCATCCAGGGGGTGAAGGCCTGGACCACGAAGGCATAGCCGCGCTTGCGGGCGGCTCTCAGCTGCTTGACCAGCGCCTGCGGCGTCTGCGGCGCGCGCGGCCCATATTCCTCACGCGAGCCGTAACCCTGCCTGGCGACCAGCGCCAGGGCATCCTCTTCCTTCATGGTGGAGAGCCAGGCATGGCCGCTCGACGAACAGGACAGCCGGCCCTCGCGCCCCATGTCCGGATCGTAGCGCAGGCCGAACTGGGCACCTTGCGACTTGGCGACCCAGATCAGCCGCTGGTCGTCGACCAGGGCGAGGCGAATGAGCTCGCCGGTGTCGCGCGCCAGCCGGTCGAGGATCGGCTGGGCCAGGTCGGTGATGCCGCTTTCGGACAGGAAGGTGAAGGCGAGCGAGGCGATCTTGGCGGTCAGCAGATAGGCGCCGTGGTAGCGCTCCTGCCGGACATAACCGTGCTCGACCAGGCTGGTCAGGACGCGATGGGTGGCGCTGCGCGGGATATGCAGCTTGTCGGCGATCTCGAAGAGCTGAAGCCCATGGGCGTTGAGCGCCAGGATCTCCAGGACACCAAGGGTTCTCTCCAGCAGTCCGGACGGGCCAGAGCCTTCATCTTGCGCCGCGGCCATCAGCGATTCTCCGTTCAACACAGCTATTGTCCATAGCTCAGAGCAACGGGCGCTCCTATCCTGGCAGCCTCATGCACGGCGAGCGTCGCCTCCAGGGTGCGGGTGCCGTCGGCGGCGCTGATCACCGGCTGCTCCTCGCCGCGCGCGACCGCGCAGAGGTGGCGGATCTGCTCGGCATAGGGATCGGCGCGCTCGACCGGAACCGTCTCGCGGGCGATCGGTTCGTGCCAGCCGGCCTTGCCTGGATAACGCCAGAGGTCGAGCTGCGGCAAGGTCAAGGACGCCGCCGTGCCGGACAGGTAATGCGAATTCACCGGCACCGGCAACTGCGGATAATGCTGGCTTTCGCGCGTCGCCATATCCCAGCTCCAGGGCGCGACCGCGGTGTCCGAGACATTGACCGTCACCAGCGCGCCGCCGGCGAGCCGGAGGATGACGGCGGCGCTGTCTTCGACCTCGAAGCCCCTGACCGCATTGGAGGTGACCGCCTGGACCGATTCGATCTCGCCGCAGATGAAGCGGATCAGGTCGATCTCATGGATCAGGTTGATCAAGACCGGGCCGCCGCCGGCGCGACGCCGCCAGTCGAGCTCGAAATAGCTGTCGGGTTTCAGGAATGTGTAGAGCACCGAGACCGATGTCAGCCGCCCGAGCGTGCCCGAGCGCACCAGGTCGCGGGCGCGCCTGGCGATCGGATTATGCCGCCGGTGATGACCGACCAGGACGGCAACACCGGCTTTCTCGGCGGCCGCGGTCAGCGCCCGCGCCTCGGCCAGCGTGCTGGCGATCGGCTTTTCGACCAGCACCGGAATGCCGCGTTCGATGAAGGCGAGCGAAACCGGCAGGTGGGTCTGGTTGGGCGTCGCGACGATGGCCGCATCCACCGTGCCGGCCGCCAGCAGGGCGTCCTGATCGACAAACCACGGCACGCCGAAATGCACGGCGACGGCCCTGCCCGCATCGGTCGGGTCAACGATCGCGGCGAGCTCGGCGACATTGCCGGCCGCGATGACCTCGGCATGGGCCCGGCCGATCGCGCCGGCGCCGACAACCGCCATCCTGAGTTTCGCCATGTCCCGAGATCCTTATCGTCCAGAGCCTGCCAGGGCTCGACCCGGCAGGACTCAATCCCATCGGGCGGGAATTACAATACCAGAACGCAATTCCAGTTTCAATAATTTTACTGGAATCGGATTCCAGTTTGATTTATAGCACTGCCCAACAACGGACGCGGCGGTCACCGCCACGCATGCCGCAGAACAACAAATCAGCCCCGGGAGGACGCCAATGAATGACATGACAGGGATCCCATCCAGGCTCGGCCTGATCGGCCGCCGCAGCCTCTTGATCGGCGCCGGCGGTCTTGCCGCAACCCACCTCGGCGCGCCCTATATCGGCAAGGCCAGCGCCGCCGAGCCGATCAAGATCGGCATGCTCTGGGCCAAGACCGGCACCATCGTCGACCAGTCGGAATATCTCGCCCAGGGCGGTTTCCTGGCACTCGAACAGCTCAACAACACGCTGCTCGGCCGACCCGCCGAGATCGTCTGGCTGGATGAGCCCAATCCGCAAGGCGCCCAGCAGAATGCCCAGCGCCTGATCGACGAGCACAAGGTGGTCGGCCTGATCGGCGGCGCGCTGTCGTCCAATGCGCTGGCCATCTCGGCGGTCGCCAAGCGCGCCAAGATCCCATTCGTCGCCGCCAATGCGGCGACCGCCGACCTGACCGGCAAGTCGTGCAACAAATATACCTTCCGGCTGCAGCCGCCGGTCGACGTCCATGCCCGCGTGCTGGCGCCCTATGTGCTGGAACACGGCAAGAAATGGTATCTCCTGACCGCGTCCTACGCCTTCGGACAGGACATCAAGGCGTCGTTCACCGATTACCTGAAACAGGCCGGCGGCACGGTGGTCGGCGCCGACGAGGTGCCGGTCAACACGCCCGACTATTCGTCCTTCATCCTGAAGATCCGCCAGGCCCGGCCCGATGCGGTGATCGGCGGCATCGCCGCCGGCGACCTCACCACCTTCCTCAAGCAGTGGAACGAGCTCGGCATGAAGGGGCGCATTCCCTTCGCCGAAATCTCGATCGGCGACACCGATATCTGGGGCGTCGGCGCTGACGCCGCGACCGGCATCTTCACCAAGACCTGGTACTTCAACAATCCGAACAACACCGCCGAGGACAAGGCCTTCGCCGCGGCCTATCTGAAGAAGCACAACCGGCCGGCGGCCGACAAAGCCTGGATGGGCTGGTTCGGCATGAAGTCGCTGTTGGAAAGCATCGAGCTCGCCAAGTCGACGGCGGCCCCGGAGATCGTCGGCGCGCTCGAACGCTGGACCACCCGGGAAGGCGACCTCTCGGTCAAATATCGCGACTTCGACCACCAGATGCTGCGGCGCACCGTGGTGGTCGAGACCAAGCCCAAGATCACCGATCGCTGGGACTATTTCGACGCCAAGGCCAACCTGCCGCGCAGCGCCGCCGAGATCGAGCCGATCTTCGGCACGCGCCAGCAGATCGGCTGCACCATGGACGGGGTCTGACGGCGCCCGGTCCGCCCGATCCCCTCATGACACCATGACTGCTCGATAGCGAGCGCCAGGCGCGACACCGGCCCATGCCGCCGGTGTCGCCGCTCCGGAAGGTGCCCCATGCTCGACATGATCCTGTCTCAAGCCGTCAACGGCCTCGTGCTCGGCTTCCTCTACGTGTTGATCGCCATCGGCCTGTCGATCATTTTCGGCCTGCTCGGCATCGTCAATTTCGCCCATGGCGCATTCTTCGCGCTCGGCGCCTATTTCGCCCTGTCGCTGTCGCGCCAGTTCGGCTGGGCCGCCATCTGGCTGGCGCCGGTGCTGACCGGCCTGGTTGGCATCGTGGTCGAATTCGTGCTGATCCGCAGGCTCTACGGCAAGGAGCCGCTGCTCGGCCTGATCCTGACCTTCGCGCTGGCGCTCCTGATCGAGGCCCTGCTGCGGCTCGCCTATGGCGGCGCGCCAGTGCCGTTCAGCGCGCCGCGCTTCCTGTCCGGCTTCATCGAATATGGCCCGATCCTGATCACCAGGTACCGGCTGTTCGTGCTCGCAACGACCGTCACCGCGCTGATCGGGCTCTGGGCCTTCCTGGTCTACACGCCTTATGGCCGGATCCTGCGCGCCGGTTCACGCGACGGCGAGATGGTCGGCCTGCTCGGCATCAACCTGCCGCGCGTGCTCTCCGGCGTGTTCGGCCTCGGCTGCCTGCTCGCGGGGCTTGCCGGCATGCTCGCCGCGCCGCTCTGGACGGTCAATCCGTCAATGGCCGCCGGCGCCATCATGCCGGCCTTCGTCATCGTCACCATTGGCGGGCTCGGCTCCTATAACGGCGCGATCATTGCCGGCCTCCTGGTCGGCCTGGTCACCGCCATGACCATCCAGTTCAAACCGGAAGCCTCGGGCGCGGCCATGTACGTGCTGATGGCGATCATCCTTCTCGTCAGGCCGCGCGGCCTGTTCGGCGAGCGTTGGGAGAGATTTGAATGAAAACCCCGTCGCTCCTGACCAATCCGATCCTGTGGGTCGCGGTCGTGCTGACCGCCCTGTCGGTCTTGTGGACCGCGCTCGGCGCGCCGATCTCGCTGGTCACCCAGATCGCCATCTATGCGCTCTACGGCGCCGGCGTGAACCTGTTGATCGGTTATACCGGCCTGGTGCCGTTCGGCGCCTCGGTGTTCTTCGGCTGCGCCAGCTATGCCGCCGCCTTCGCCATTGTCAGCGTGGTCGGCAACGAATTCGCCGCGCTGGTGCTGTCGGTCGTCTTCTCCATGGTCATGGCGCTGGTGATGGGGCTGATCATCCTCCGCCGCCGCGGCCTCTATTTTTCGCTGCTGACGCTCGCCTTCTCGCAGATCGCCTTCGAACTGGCGTTCAAATGGACCAGCGTCACCGGCGGCGAGAACGGCATCCAGGGCGTCCCGCGGCCCTCCTTCGGCAGCGACATGGCCTTCCACATCTTCACGGTGGCGAGCGTCGTCGCCGGCCTGTGGTTCCTCTGGCGGCTGGTCCATGCCCCCTTCGGCCGGGTGCTGCAGGCGGTGCGCGACAACGAGCAGCGCGCCTCGAGCCTCGGCTACAACACCTATCTGATCAAGCTCGGCTCGTTCACCCTGATGGCCGGCGTCATCGGTTATGCCGGCGCGCTTTTGACCCTCATGCTGCAGGGGGTCTATGCCAATAATCTGAGCTGGCAGCATGCCGGCGACCCGCTCCTGATGACCGTGCTCGGCGGCGTCCACCATTTCCTCGGGCCGCTGTGGGGCGCCATTGCCTTCATCGTGCTGGAGAACCGGCTGTCGGCCTTGACCGAGAACTGGTGGCTGATCTTCGCGCCGATCATCATCGCCTTCGCGCTCTTGTCGCCGGAAGGCATCCACGGGCTCGCCCAGCGGATCATGCGCCGCGAGCGCTGGACCTTGACGCGCGCCGCGATCCCTGCGCGCCCGGCTGACATCGCGCCTTATGAGAGCGCCGCGATCCAGGTCGATGCCGCCAGGCCGATCCTGTCGGTCAGGGGCTTGAGCAAGAGCTTCGGCAGCCTGGTCACGGCCAATGCCATCGACCTCGAGGTCATGCCGTTCCGGCTGCACAGCATCATCGGCCCGAACGGCGCCGGCAAGACCACCTTGTTCAACATGCTGACCGGCGTCCTGCCGCCGAACAGCGGCACCATTACCTTCGAGGGCAAGGACATCACCGGTCTGCCGATGTATGCGCGGGCCCGGCTCGGCATCAGCCGATCGTTCCAGATCCTGTCGATCTTCCCGAACCTGACCGTGTTCGAGAATGTCCGGGTCGCGGTGCAGGCGCAGCGCCACGGCATCAGCGGGCTGATCCGCGACGCCTATGATCTGACCGGTATCAACGACCGGTCCTGGTCGATCCTCGACGCGGTGGGTCTCGCCGACCAGGCAGCCGAGCCGTGCGCCAATCTGCCCCACGGCGCCAAGCGTCTGCTCGAGATCGCGGTGACGCTCGCCACCGACTGCAAGCTGCTGCTGCTCGACGAGCCGCTGGCAGGCCTTGCCGAAGCCGATCGCCAGGTCGTGGCGGCCCTGATCCGCAAGCTCGCCGACCGGCACGCCGTGCTGCTGATCGAACATGATATCGACCGGGTGCTGGCCTTGTCCGACCGCATCACCGTGCTGCATCAGGGCCGCCTGATCGCCGATGGCCCGCCGGCCGAGGTCGGTTCCAACCCCGAGGTCATCGCGGCCTATCTCGGCGCCGCCAAGGACGCCGGCGCGGCGGCGGCACCGGCGGTGACGCGTACCGACACCACCACGTCGAAACCGCTGCTGGTGGTGAAAAACGTCGCCGTCGGTTATGGCGGTTCGTCGGTGCTCGACGATCTCAACCTGGTCGTCCGCGAGGGCGAGGCCGTCGCCCTGCTCGGACGCAACGGCGTCGGCAAGACGACGACGCTGCGTGCGCTGACCGGCAGCCTGGCGATAAGCTCCGGCGCCATGAGTTTCGACGGCACCGATATCTCGGCATCCAAGACCTATGAGATCAACCGGCTCGGCATCTCCCTGGTGCCGGAAGGCCGGCGGCTGTTCCCGAACCTCACCGTCATGGAGAACCTGCAGATCGCCGCGCGACCGGGCGGGCTGTCCTTCGACGCGGTGTTCGAGCTGTTCCCGCGGCTGAAGGCGCGCCAGCGCGCCAAGGCCGAAAGCCTGTCCGGCGGTGAGCGGCAAATGGCGGCGATCGCCCGCGCCCTGGTCATGCCGAGCAAGCTGATCCTGCTCGACGAGCCGTTCGAGGGCCTGGCCCCGGCGGTCGTCAAGGAGGTGATGGAGGCGCTGGTCCGGCTGCGCGGCAAGGTCGCCATGGTGATCGTCGAGCACCATGCCGAAACCGTGCTGCCGATCGTCGACCGGGCCTATGTCCTGGTCAATGGCCGGGTCGCCTTCGAGGGCGACGCCGCAGTACTCGAACAGGACCACAAGCTGCAGGCGCGCCTGCTCGGCGTCGTCCAGGCCGAAGCGACACCCGAAGCCGTTCATTGAGATCAGACCCGACAGCCCGACAAGGGATGGAGCATTGCCATGACCGTGACAGTCGACGGAGCGACCCGGCTCCACATCATCGTCGGCGACCCGATCGCCCAGGTGAAATCGCCCACCGGCATGAGCGCAGCCTTCGCCACCCGTGGCCGGAACGCGCTCTGCGTGCCGATCCACGTGGCGCCGAAGGATCTACCCGGCCTGCTGGCCGGCGCCAGCCTGGCGCAGAACCTGGACGGCATCATCGTCACCGTGCCGCATAAATTCGCCTGCTACGCCCATTGCACCAGCGCCACCGAGCGGGCGCATTTCCTCGGCGCGGTCAACATCATCAGGCGGACCGCCGATGGCGGCTGGTTCGGCGAGATGTTCGACGGCCTCGGCTTCGTCGGCGGCATGCGCGCCAAAGGCGGCGAGCCCAAGGGCAAACGCGCACTGCTGGTCGGCGCCGGCGGTGCCGGCTCGGCGATCGCACTCGCCCTGGTCGAGGCCGGCGTCCGCGAGCTCGCCATCCATGACGCGGACAGCGTGCGGCGCGACGCATTGATCAAGCGGCTCGCCGCCGTGACGGCGACGCCGGTCAGCATCGGGTCGCCCGATCCGGCCGGTTTCGAACTGA
The DNA here is from genome assembly GCF_005144885.1 of Phreatobacter stygius. NCBI lineage: Bacteria > Pseudomonadati > Pseudomonadota > Alphaproteobacteria > Hyphomicrobiales > Phreatobacteraceae > Phreatobacter > Phreatobacter stygius. The sequence continues at coordinate 3,837,563 of NZ_CP039690.1, read as the reverse complement.
TCGCCAATGCCACGCCCGCCGGCATGCGGCCGACCGACCCGCTGCCGGTCAGGATCGAACATTTCACGCCCGACATGTTCGTCGGCTGCGTGATCACCGCGCCGGCCGTGTCGCCCATGGTGGAGGCTGCCCGCGCCATCGGCTGCAAGACCTCGGTCGGCGGCGACATGTATGCGGCCGAACAGCAGTTGATGCTGGAATTCCTGCTGGGTGGATCGAGCACGGAAGCGGGTGCGCGCCGATGATCGGCAAGCTCGACGGCCTTCAGGACGGCGCCAGCTACGACGTGGTGGTGATCGGATCGGGCGGCGCCGGCATGGCGGCCGCCGTGTTCGCGGCGATCGAGGACAAGCGGGTTCTCTTGGTCGAGCGGACCGAATATCTCGGCGGCACGACGGCGCTGTCGGCTGCCACCACCTGGGCACCGAACAGCCACCATGCCAAGGGATCGGGCGACAGTTTCGAGAAGGCCGACCGGTTCCTGACCAATGTCGTCGGCAATCATTCGCGGCTCGACATGCGCCGGGCCTTTTTGCGCAGCGCACCAAAAGCCATCGCCGTGCTGGAGGCCGGTTCCGATGTCAGGTTCAGGCCCTATGCGCTGCATCCGGACTATGTCCAGGAGGTCGAGGGTGCGACGCTGACCGGCCGCGCCCTGGAACCCCTGCCCTTCGACGGACGGCAACTGGGCGAGGTCCTGGCGCTGGTGCGTCCGCCGATCCCGGAATTCACGATCTTCGGCGGCATGATGGTCGACCGTACCGATATCGGCCACCTGTTGAAGCTGAAACAGTCGGTAGCCTCGTTCCGCCACGCAGCCAAGATGCTTGGACGTCATGCCCTCGACCGGCTGAGCCGCCCGCGCGGCACCCGGCTGGTCATGGGCAATGCACTGATCGGCCGGATGCTGCTGACACTCAGGCAACGCCAGGTCGACATTGTGCTTCAGACGTCGGTCACCGAGCTCATCCGGGACGGCCATACGGTCACCGGTGTCGTGCTGGCGAGCCAGGGCGCGGCGCGGCGCATCACCGCAACCTCCGCCGTCGTCATGGCATCGGGCGGCTTCAACCGGCACAAGACGCGCCGCGCCGAAATGCTGCACCGGCCGACGCCCGCCTATAGCCCTGGCGCGCCCGGCCATACCGGCGAACTGCAGGACCTGGCGCTCGGCCTCGGCGCACGCTTCGGCGAGGGCAGTCTCGATAATGCCTTCTGGGCGCCGGTCTCGGTACGCAAGCGCGCGGATGGTTCGACCGCGGTGTTCCCGCATTTTGTCATGGACCGGAGCAAACCCGGCACGGTGGCGGTCAACAGCCTCGGCCGCCGCTTCGTCAATGAAACCGTGTCCTATCACCTGTTTTCGCGCGCCATGTTCGAGACGCATCCTCAGGCGCCCTGCATCCCGGCCTTCCTGATCACCGATGCCGAGGGCTTGCGGAAATACGGGCTCGGCATGGTGCGCCCCGGCGGCCGCCGGCTGAAGCCTTACCTCGCCGACGGCTATCTGACGGAAGCACCGTCCGTTGCCGAACTCGCGGAGAAGCTCGGCATCGACGACCAGGCGCTGGAACAGACCATCGCCGCCATGAACGGCTATGCGGCCACCGGCGTGGATACCGCATTCGGCCGCGGCACGACCGCCTATCACCGGGTCAATGGCGATGCCGGCCAGCAGCCGAACCCGACGCTCGGGCCGATTGCGACCGCGCCGTTCTACGCCGTCAAACTCTATCCCGGCGATATCGGCGCGGCCAACGGCCTGGTCACCGACGAACAGGCCCAAGTGCTCGACCGCGACAACCAGCCGATCCGCCACCTCTATGCCTGCGGCAACGACATGCAGTCGATCATGGGCGGTACCTATCCCGGCCCCGGCATCACCATTGGCCCGGCCATCACCTTCGCCTATCGCGCCATCCGCCACGCCCTGCACGGCGAAACCAACTGATGACCTGCCGACCATGACCATGCCGGATCAGGACAGCTGCGACCTCGTCGTCGTCGGATCGGGCGCTGCCGGGCTTGCGGCCGCGGTCACCGCCGCCTGGCTCGGGCTCGACGTGGTGGTCATCGAGAAGGAGCCGGTGCTCGGCGGCACCAGCGCCTGGTCCGGCGGCTGGCTGTGGATCCCGCGCAATCCGCTGGCGCGCGCCGCCGGCATCGACGAAGACCCGGCGCGGCCGCGCGACTATCTGCGCCACGAGCTCGGCAACCGCTACGACGCCCGTTTCGTCGACATGTTCCTGGCGCAGGGCCCGCGCATGGTGTCCTTCTTCACCGCGCATACCGCGCTCAGCTTCATTGCCGGCAATACCATCCCGGACTTCCACGGCGGCAGTCCCGGCGCCGCGCTCGGCGGCCGCTCGGTCTGCGCCGCGCCGTTCGACGGCCGCAAGCTCGGTCCGCGGATCAAGGATCTGCGTCCGCCGCTCCAGGAGATCTCGCCCTTCGGCATGGGCATCGCCGCTGGCGACGATCTCCGACATTTCCTCGGCGCCACCTTTTCGCTCGCCTCGTTCCGGCATGTCGCGATGCGCCTCGTGCGGCACTGGCGGGATGTCGCGCTGAACGGCCGCGGCATGCACCTGGTCAATGGCAATGCGCTGGTCGCCGCGCTCCTGAAATCGGCCGACGATCTCAAGGTGCGGATCATGACGGCGACACCGGCGCACGGTCTCGTGCGCGAGGGCGCAGCGGTGGTCGGCGTCAGCGCCGCACATGACGGCCGGAGCGTCACGATCCGGGCGCGGCGCGGTGTGGTGCTGGCGGCCGGCGGCTTTCCCCATGACACGGCACGCAAGGCGGAACTGTTCGCGCACGCCCCAACCGGGACCGAGCACTGGTCGGCGGCGCCGGCGGGCAATACCGGCGACGGGCTCAGGCTCGGCGAGAGCGCCGGCGGCGCGGTCGGCCGCGATCTGGCTGCATCCGGCGCCTGGGCGCCGGTGTCGCTGGTGCCCAGGCCCGACGGCACCACCGGCCACTTCCCGCACCTGATCGAACGGGCCAAGCCCGGTCTCATCGCCGTGCGCCGCGACGGCCGGCGTTTCACCAACGAGGCGGATTCCTATCACGACATGATGACGGCGCTGTTCGCCGCGACGCCCAAGGGCGAAGCGCCGGAAGCCTGGCTCGTCTGCGACCACCGGTTCCAGCGCCGCTACGGCCTCGGCCATGCGAGACCGCGCCCCTTCGCGCTCGGACGCTGGCTCGCCAGCGGCTATCTCAAGCGCGGGACGACCGTCGAACAGCTCGCCGAAGCCTGCGGCATCGACCCCAGCGGCCTCGTCGAAACGCTCGCCGTCCATAACCACCACGCGGCGCAAGGTCGCGACCCGCTCTTCCACCGCGGCGAGAGCGCTTACAACCGGGTGCAGGGCGAGCCGCATCACCCGCTCAATCCGAGCGTCGGGCCGATCCTCGACGGCCCGTTCTATGCCGTGAAGATCGTCGCCGGCAGCCTCGGCACCTTCGCCGGGCTCGCCACCGACGAACATGCCCGCGTGCTCGGTCCCGATCACCGGCCGATCGCCGGCCTCTATGCCGTCGGCAATGACATGGCGAGCATCATGGGCGGCAATTACCCGAGCGGCGGCATCACGCTCGGGCCCGCCATGACCTTCGGTTTCATCGCCGCCCATCACGCCAGCGGCACGCCGCTGCCACAAGATCCCGATCGACCTTCTTCAACCCCGGAGCCAGGCCATGCTCTATGAACTCGCCACGCTGTCCATCCGTCTCGGCACCGCGGCCAAGGCCATTGCCGGCATCGACAGCTATGTGAAGGAGCCCACCGCGAAAGGCCGCCTGCTCGGCTGCTGGGCGAGCGAGATCGGCGAGCTCAACCGCCTCGTCGTGCTGCGCGGCTTCGCCGACGCCGACGCGCTTGCGGCCGAGCGGACCCGCACGCTCGGCACCACCAATCCGTTCCATTGTGGCGAGGCGCTGAGCCATCTGCGCCTGGAAAGTTATGCGCCGTTTTCCTTCCTGCCGCCGGTCACCACGGGAAAGTTCGGCCAGGTCTACGAGATCCGCACCTATGGCCTGAAACTCGGCGGCGTCGGCCCGACCAGCGCAGCCTGGGAGGCCGCCATGCCGGAGCGGGCCAAGCTGTCGCCCCTGACGATTGCCATGTATGCGCTCGATGGGCCCCAGCGCTTCACTCATATCTGGCCCTATGCCAGCCTCGACGCGCGTGCGGCGGTGCGCACCGAGTCGGTTGCCGGGGGTGTCTGGCCACCCAAGGGTGGGCCGGACTGGCTGACCGGCGAGATGGTCTCGACGATCGGCCTGCCGACCGCAATCTCGCCGCTCGCCTGACGGAAACGGATGATGTCGACGCGATACTCGCTTGCCCACCTCACGCTGCTGGACCTTTCGCCCACCGAACTGGTCCACGCGGCGGCCAAGACCGGCTACCAGTTCATCGGCCTGCGCCTGCTGCCCGCCTCGCCCGGCGGACGGTGCTATCGGCTGATGGACGATCCTGGCACCGTCCGTTTGATGCTCGCCCTGATGGCGGACACCGATGTCGACGTCTTCGACCTGGAGATCATCCGCATCGGCCCCGACTTCAGGGCCAGCGACTATCTCGCCTTCTTCGAAGTCGGCCAGAGGCTCAGCGCCCGGGCCATCCTGGTCGCCGGCGACGATCCGGACGAAGGGCGGCTGACGGCGAATTTCGCTGCGCTCTGCGAAGCGGCAGCGCCTTTCGAACTCAGCTGCGATCTCGAATTCATGCCCTGGACCAAGGTGCCGGACGCGTCCTCGGCATTGCGCATCGTTTCGCGCGCCGACCAGAAAAACGGCGGCGTCCTGGTCGACGCTTTGCATTATGGCCGGTCCAGTTCGACGCTTGCCGATGTCGCGGCGATCCCGCGCAAATGGCTGCACTATGCCCAGATCTGCGACGGGCCGGCCGGCACGGCACCTGTCGACGCACTGATCCATACCGCGCGCTGCGAACGCCTGCTGCCGGGCGAAGGCGGCATCGACCTCGTCGGCCTGTTCGCAACTTTGCCCGGTGACCTGCCGGTCAGCGTCGAATTGCCGAGCGAGAGCCGGGCGCCTCAGTTCGGTCCCGAGGAATGGGCGCGCCGGACGCTCGCCGCCGCGAAGGCGACAGTCGCCGCGGCTGAAGCCCGGCGGGCGCCGGCATGAGGGCGCTGGTCACTGGCACCAACCGCGCCATCGGCGATCCACCCAACAGATGAGCATCACGCCCCCGTGGAGATGGCGCGGCTTGTCAAAGAGAAGGTATCGAGCGGAGCATATGCATCCGAAAGCGAGGTGATCCGCGAGAGCCTGCGGGCCTTGCAGGAGCGCGACGTTGCCGTGGAGCGTTGGCTGCGGGATGAGGTGGCTCCGACCTATGATGCCCACCGCAAGAACCCGGGCAAGGCGCGGCCGTTGTCGGCCGTTGCTGCGGAGCTGGACAGCTTCATGGATGCCGCCGACAAGAAACCCCGCTAACCTTGGTGCATCGCGTTCGCCTGACCGAGGCGCCGAGGCCGACCTCAAAGGCATCTACGCGTTCATCCGTGACCAAGCCTCCCCGCGCACGGCGCGAAGCTACGTCGATCGCATTTTGACCGATCTGGCGGGGTTCGATCTGTTCCCCGAGCGCGGCACGGTACGCGACGAAATCCGCCCAGGGTTGCGGGTCATTGGGTTTGCGCGGCGAATAAGCATCGCCTTCATCGTCGAGGCCGAAGAAGTCGTGGTGCTTCGTATCCTCTACGCCGGGCGCCAGCTCGAAATCGATGAGGAATGAACCGTCGACAGCGGCTTCTCGACCCCCATCCTGTCGCATGTGCCGGGACTTGCGCGCTCGGCGGAGTGAGGCATCAGGGCCGCGCCTGACCGCCGTCAGCCGCCTGGCGTGCCGCGCGCCTCGGCCCGCGCGACGCCGTCGATCAGGAAGCGCGCCTTGGACAAGGCCTCGCGGTATTCGTCCTCGGCCGCCGAGGTGCCGACGACCTTGCCGCCGACACGCAGCGCCGCACGGCCTTCAGCGATCCAGAGCGAACGGATGACCACGGCGAGGTCCGCGAGACCTGGCTCGACCAGGCCAATGACCCCGCCATAAGGACCGCGCGCGCCAGCCTCGCCGCCGGACCCGAGCGCGGCGGCGGCCCGCTTCGGCCGGCCGGAGACGGCGGCGGCGGGCGCCAGAGCCAGGATCGCATCGGCGATATCGCAGCCATCGGCAAGCTCCGCCTCCAGCGCCGAATAGAGATGCATGACATGGGAGAACCGCCGCACCTGCCGATCGATCACCACCTCGATCGCGCCGTCGCGGGCGATCGGCAGGAGGGCGTCACGTTCGGCTTCGACCACCACCCGGTGTTCGGCGGCATCCTTGGCATTGACCAGAAGATCGCGCGCGGCGGCTTCGTCCCTGGCGGCATCACCGCCGACCGGCCGCGTGCCGGCATCGGTTTCGAGATGCAGCCGGCCGTGGCTCGCGGTGAGATAGGCGAGCGGCGAACTGCCGACCAGCGCGCTGCCGTCATGCTTCAGGACGAAACCGTAAGGCGAGGGATTGGCCGCGACGAATTCGCGGTAGAGCGCGAAGGGGCTCGCCCCGGTCGGCTTCGACAGGCCGAGCGACAGCACCGCGCCCTCGACCGTGCCGGCGGCGACGGCCCGCTTGATGGTCTCGACACGGCCGGCATAGTCGGCAAAACCGAGATCGGCGGTCCAATCGGAGAGATCGGCGCGCAATTCGCCGCCCGCCGGCGGCCCGGCGTGACGCGGCAGGGCGAGAAGCCGGCGACGCAGCGCCGCGACGTCGGCCGAGACGAGGCTGAGCGTGCCGGCCGCATGGTCGATGACGAAACCCTCGCTGACCTCGGCGACGAGGTGGCCGGGCAGGCCGGGGCTCCTTGCCGGCGGCCGGCCGAGCAGGGTTTCGAAGCCGGCAAAGACCAGCATCAGGCCGGGTTCGGATGCGGCTCGATCGAGCTGGCTCAAACCCCTGCGCAAGGCGCCGGCAAAGTTGCCGCCGTCGATGATCGCGACATCCAGGCCGACCACCGTGCGGGTGAGCCGGCGGGTCGAGAGGTCGAACCGCTGGAACAGGAAGGCGGTCGTGCCGCCGAGCTGTTCGGTCGCGGCGATCGGGTCGAGCCCGGCCATGGCCTCGGTCGCGCATCCGGATGTCATGGCAATCCCTCAGGGCTTGGCCGCTCGGCTGATGGGCGGCCCGGGCGATTGTCGACGGGCCGGCCTCGCCGGCCAAGGCCAGACCTTGGGGTCGCCGATAGCGCCGGGCTATCGCGGCACCGAGCGGACCGTGGCGCAAGGCGCCGCGGCGGCAATGGCGGCGAGCTGGCGGGTCAGCTCGCGCTGGAACAGTTGAGTGAAATGGCTGACCGGACGCTCGTGATTGACGTGCAGGAAAATGTCGAAGGCCGGGTCGAAAGCGACCGGCTTCACCGCAACCCGGCTCTGATCGGCGGAGAGTGCGCTGAACTCGTCGACCAGGGCAATGCCCAGGCCGGCCTCGGCGAGGCCAACCGCGGTTTCGGCGAAGCGCGCCTGATGGGTGCGGCCGAGGCTGACATCGGCCGAGCCGAGGAACCGCGCGATCGCCTGGCCGTGCACGGTATGCGGCTCGAAGACGATCAGGGTCTCGTCCTTCAGATGACCGGGCGCGACGGCGCCGTCGAAACGCTGCGCCAGCTCGTGGGGCACCAGGCAGACCAGCCGGGCCTGGCCGAGGCGGGTGCTGCGAATGGCGCCATGGGCAATCGGAAAGACCGACACCGCGCATTCGCCGGGACCCCCCAGGACATAATCGAGCACCTGGGCAACCGACAGGATCTCGAGATGCACGGTGAGCCCCGGATGACGCGTGACCAGCGCGTTCAGCACCTCCGGAACCAGCCGGCGGCCAATGCTCGGCGCCGCCCCGAGCCGAAGCGTCGCGGCCTCGCGCCGGGCCACCTTGTCGACCCGCATCACCGCCTGTTCGAGCTGGACGAAGGCGCGGTCAATCTCGGCGAGGATGTTGACCGCTTCGGCGGTCGGATAGATGCGGCCGCCCTGGCGCAGGAACAGCGGCACACCGAGCCGGTCCTCGATGCGCGCGATGACATTGGTCACCGTCGGCTGGGCGACGCGCAGCAGGCGCGCCGCGCCGATAAAGCTCTTGGCCGCCATCACGGCGCGGAACATTTCGATCTGGCGCAGTGTCAGGGTCATGGACATCAAGCGGAGAAACGGGGACCCGAGCCTATCACAGGATCGCGCCCTGGCGGCTCAGCGCGCTGCGCAGCAGGCCAACCGCGACGTCGTCGGTGCCGGCCGCCTGCAGCGCCGCGGCAAGGCCGGCGGCATGGCCGGTGGCAAAGGCCGTGCCCATCACCCGGACGGACGCGAAGGCAATGTCGTCGCAGCCGATCAGCCGGCCGCCGAGCCAGAGATTGTCCGTGTTGCCGGCACGCAGGCTGCCGAAGGGCACGTCGAAATAGCCCTTGCCGCCAATATTGCGAAACTCGATGCGGCCGGGGCCGTGATGGATCTCCACCGGCCAGCCGCCGCGGCCAATGCCGTCGTCGCGCGTGAGGCCCTGTTCGGCGGCGGCGCCCGACAGGCTTTCGCGCGCCGCGACACGGCGCGACTGGCGGATGCCGACCTGCGGCCCGGTCGAAACGATATGGGCCTTGTCGAAACCCGGCGCGCCGGCGCGCAGCGCCTCGACCAGGCCAAAGGCCATTTCACGGCCCTGCAATTCGGCGGCGGTCAGGCTCGCTGCGCTGACCCCGTCGGTTTCGAGGTCGGCGACCAGCCACCAGAGGTCGCCGGAGACCGGCAGGCGCGCGCCGACGCCGCCGGACAGCCGATGGATCGGAAAGCGCGCGGTGGCATTATAGGCCGCAACCGCCGCGCTCATCACCGCCTTGGAGAAGGCGACATCCGGCGCCACGCCGCCAATGCGAATGGGATAGGAGGCCGGCTGCAGGTGCCGGCCGGGCGCGATCGCCTCGGCCGGCACGAGGGCGCCGGTCAGGGCAGCGAGATCGCCTTCGCCGCTGGCGTCGACGAAGGCCCTGGCGCGGATGTCGCACGGGCCGGCATGGTCCTGGATGGTGACACCGGTGATGCGCCGGCCATCGGTCGCGGCACCGACGAGCGAGGCATGCAGCCTGAGTTCGGCACCGCTGGAACCGACCAGCCGGTCGAGCGCGAGCTTGAGGATTTCCGGATCGAGCATGACGATGAGATTGCCCGAGGCGCTGCGGATCGGACGGCGGTCGAGGCCAAGCCGGCCGAGCTGATCGAGCAGCTCGGCGCCGACACCGCCGACCACCGGTTCGATAGCGGTGCCTTGGGCGAACAGGCCGCAATAGGACAACACCGAGGCGTTGGTCGCCGAGCCGCCGAGAAAGCCATAGCGCTCGACCAGCAGGGTGCGCGCGCCATTGCGCGCCGCGCCGACCGCCGCCGCGATGCCGGCGGAGCCGCCACCCACCACCACGACATCATAGGTTTCGGCAGGGCTCATCAGGACAATTCCATGGTTTCAGTCTTCCGGCTTGAGATTGGCGGCCTTGATGATGTCGGCCAGCACCGCCATGGTGCTGACCTGATAGGCCGCGAAGGCCTTGGCATCGCGCACCTCGATGGCGAAGCCGAGCCGGCTGATCGCTTCCACCACCGGCGGTGCGCCGAGTGCTGCGACGATCTCCTGGGACAGGCGCGTGACCGAAGCGGGCGGCGCGGTCGCCGGCGCGAAGAAGGCGGTCCAGGACGACAGGTCGGCATTGACCACGCCCTGCTCGCTGAGCGTCGGCACGTCGGGGATCATGGCGTTGCGCCGGGCGCTCTGCATGGCGAGCGCCCTGACCTGGCCAGCCTGGATCTGCGCCACAACGCTCGGCAGCACGGCGCAGGCGAAATCCATCCGGCCGGCGACCAGATCCTGGGCCATGGCGGCAAGGCCACGATAGGGCACATGGGTCAGTTTGGTGCCGGTGCGCGCCATGAACAGCTCGGCCGACAGGTGCGAGCCCGAACCTGGGCCAGTCGAGGCGAAGTTCAGTTCGCCCGGACGCGCCTTGGCATAAGCGACAAATTCGGCGATCGACCGGACCGGCATGTCGGCGCGCACCACCAGGACATTCTCGAAGGCGCCGGCGCCGGCGAGCGCGGCGAAGTCCTTCACCGCGTCATAACCGGGCGTGCGCATGAGGAACATGTTGGTGCCATGCGACTGGTTGTTGCCGAAGATGATGGTGTGACCATCGGGCTCGGCGCGCGCCACCTGGCGGGTGCCGAGCGCGCCCGACGCGCCGGCGACATTTTCGACGATGACGTTCTGGCCGAGCGGCGTCGCGATTTGATGGGCGACGATACGGGCGATGGCATCGGTCGCGCCACCCGCCGGATAGGCCACGACGAGGCGCATCGGCCGGCTCGGCGCCCAGGCGGCCTGGGCACGAGCGAGCCGCGGCAGGACGGGCGCCGCGAGCGCCGCCCCGATGAATGCACTGGCCATCCGTCGTGTCGTCATGATTGTCCTCCCGCTGGGTTGCCGGCATCCGGTTCTCCGCCGGATGTCCTCCGATCTCTGGTGTCTCGATTCACACTCCTGCCGATCGGACGACGCGCAGCGGCCGCCCGTGCCCGTCACCTTTGACGACGGGCCGGAGGTCGCAAGTCAAAACAGTGCGGGACCCGATAGCCTTTGACTATCGCAAGGCGGGTCGGACGGGCCGGCTCAGCGGGCCTCGGGCAGCCGCGGTTCGATGAATTCCAGCGGGCGGGAACTGGCCGGCGGATCGAGATTGGCGAGCGCCACCAGGACATAGCCGAGCCTGGGGAAGACATGGAGGTCGCCGCTCATGCCGGGCGCGCCGCCATTATGGCCGAACCCCTGCCAGTCGCCGTCGCCGACGACGGCAAAACCCAGGCCGAACGGGCCGGCCTGCCGGCGGGTCGCGGCCTGAAACAGCGCCGGCGATATCAGCCGGCCCGCCTGCAGCGCCTCGACGAAGCGGAGGAGGTCGCCGACGGTCGAATAACCGCCGCCGGCCGATGTCCCGCGCCATGGCAGCGTATCGCTGTTCGGCACCAGCTCGTTGCCGCGGCTGATATAGCCGACGGCACGCTCCGGCACCGCTTCGGATTCGGGCAGCGAGCCGGTCGAGGTCATGCCCGCCGGCTCGAACAGGTGGCGGCGGACATAGTCGTCATAACTCATGCCGCTCGCCGTCTCGATCAGCGCACCGAGCAGGATAAAGCCATAGTTGGAATAGCGCTGGCCGGCGCCCGGCGGATGGTCCGGGGCGCGCTCGCCATAAAGCCTGACATAGTCGTCATGGGTCCTGAGATTGTGCCGGTTCTCGGCGAAGCCGGGACCGAAAATGTCGCCGGTGCCGCCGGTATGGGTCAAGAGCTGGCGAATGGTGACGGTCTCGGCAATGGCCCGGTTCGGATAGCCGGCGAGATGTCGGCCGACGGTGTCGTCGAGCCCCAGCTTGCCGGCCTCGACCAGTTGCAGGACCGCAACGGCGGTGAACATCTTGCTCATCGAGCCGATGCGGAAGCGCGTCTCGACGGTTGCCGGCAGATTGCGCGCACGATCGGCCAGCCCCCAGGCGCGTTCCAGCAGAACCTTGCCGTCGCGGGCCACCAGCACGGCGCCGGCGAAACGGTCGCGGCGCGCCGCTTCATCGAGGTGGCTGACCAGTTGGGCGACCGCATCGGCCTCGGACAGGCGCTGCACGGCGAGGTCCGCCGGCGGCGGCACGAGATCGAGCGCGAAGCTCGCCAGGACCGGTTCGGGATCGCCGGTCAGAGCCATCTGCACCTGCGCGAAACGTTGGCTCTCCACTTCCTTCAACAGGCCGGTGAAGCGGCTTGCCTCGCTCGCCACCACCCGGACCAGGACGAAGCCGCCGCTCTGCCGGCGAAGGCCGCTCAACTGCGCCAGTGAAGGCGCTGGCCGATAGGTTCGGTCGAAGGCGCCGACCTTGACGGCATCGGCGGAGTTGAAGGCGTCCAGCCAGGCGGCAAAGACCGCGGCCGCCTTGGTTTCGGGCACGGCCGGTTGCGCCTGCGCCGTCGCCAGAAAGACAATCGTGAAGACCGCGACGAGCAGGCGCATGCCGAACCCCAGATGCCGTGACGGCGGCATCGGTGCCGGCCGTTCATGGCGCCAGCATGTCGCAACGAGGGCCAGGCTGGATCGCGCCGGCTGGCGATCGCGCTTTAGCACGTGATCGTGTGAGAGCGAAGCAAGCCTCGAAGGACGGCAAACCGCGGCGCCGTGCGCTTCGATGCGAGACGGTCAGACCCTAGAACGCGCCCCAGACCAGGATGGCCACCACCAGCGTGACCACCGGCAGCAAGGCCAGGACGAAAGCGAAGCGCAAGCCGCGGTTCTTGAAGGCGAGCACCAGAGCGGGCAGGCCGGACACCGCGAAAATGCCGGTGGCGATGAGTGCTGCGGCCGTGTCGAGCCCGCGCGTCGCCGGATCGGAGCGCGACAGCAGCCCGTTGGCCGCGACCAAGAGCCAGAGCAGCGCTTCGGCTCCGCCGATCGCCAGAACCACTCCACGCAGGCGCATGACAGCCACCCGACCCCTGTCGGCAGGCCTGGGATGACCGGCCCGCGCTTCTGTTCGCAAAGCCTAGATGCCAACCTCGCTCGCGGCAATGTCGGGCGGCCGGGGGCACGGCGATCGAAACAGGTGCGGCGCTATGACGGTCATGATCACGGGTGGCACGGGTTTTGTCGGCGTCGCGGTCGCCGACCATCTGGCACGCATGGGCCGGCGCGCGGTCGCCTTCGCGACCCATCCCGCGCCACCGGGCTGGTTGCCCGAGCAGGCGGTGGAGATCATCGGCGACGTTACCGACGCCGATCAGGTGAAGGCGGCCATGGCCGCCGAGAAGGTGACGGTGGTGATCCATGCCGCCGCCATGACGGCCGGTCCCGAACAGGAGCGTCACGCGCCCGAGCGGGTGGTCGCGGTCAATGTCGCGGGCACCGCCGCAGTTCTCAGGGCGGCTGCCGAGAGCGGCATCAAGAAGGTGATCCTGGCATCGTCCGGCAGCGTCTATCCGCTCGACAAGAACGGCGAAGGCCGGTTCGACGCGCGTATCGACCGGCCGGCACCGGCGGCGCTCTATGGCATGACCAAGCTCGCCGCCGAGCAGATCGCGCTCCGGCTTGCGGTGGTCTACGGCCTTTGCCTGCCGATCGTCCGGCTGTCGGCGGTCTATGGCCCGTTCGAGCGCGACAGCGGCGTCCGTGAGATCCTGTCGGCGCAAGCCCAGGTCGTGGCGCTGGCGCGACGCGGCGAAGAGGTGCGCCTGTCGCGGCCGGGCTTCGGCGGCTGGCTCTATTCGCGCGACGCGGCGGCCGCCCTGGTGGCGCTGATCGACAAGAAATTCCCCGAGCCGCCACCGGTGTTCGATCTCGGCGGCCAGGAGGTGTTCTCGATCCTGGATTTCTGCCAGGCCCTGGCGGCGCGCCTGCCCGGCTGGAGCTACCGGATCGACGAAGAGGATCCCAACATCCGCTTCCAGCTGCCGGCCGATCGCCGGCCGAGCGACTTCATTCGCCTGCAGGCGGCCACCGGCTTCAAGCCGCGCTTCGACCTGGCAACAGCGATCCCGGATTATCTCGACTGGCTGGACAAGACCGGCTGAACCGCCACCCGCTTCGGCTCCCGGCCAATCTCGGGGGCGCTACGAAATCACCGAAGCCGCGGCCATGCAACCCCGTGATCCGGGCGGCGGCATGCGCATTGCGCATTTGACCGTCCGCTCCGCTCGACCCTAGCCTTCGCGTCACGAGGGCTTCACATGAACGATATCGGTCATCGCTGGTTGAACCAGCACAAGGTCGGCGAGCGGCTGCCCAAGGCGGTCGGCGGCGAAGGCATCTATGTCATCGACGAGACCGGGCGGCGCTATCTCGACGGCTCGTCGGGGCCGGCGCTGTTCTGCCTCGGCCACGGCCATCGCGAGGTGATCGAGGCGATCAAGGCGCAATATGACAAGCTGTCCTTCGGCTATTCGGCAAATTTCACCTCCGATCCGATCGACGAACTGGCCGAGACGATCATCGACCAGGCCGGCGGCGGCATGAGCCGGGTCAGCTTCGTCTCCGGCGGTTCGGAGGCCACCGAAACCGCAATGAAGATCGCGTTGCAATACCACCTCGCCCGCGGCCATTCCGGCCGCACCCATTTCTTCGCCCGGCGGCAGTCGTGGCACGGCTATACCTTCGGCGCGCTGTCGCTGTCCGGCCATCCGGCCCGGCGCAAGCCCTATGCCGCGGCGCTGATGCCGGTGACCCATCTGTCGCCGGCCAATGCCTATCGCCCGCCGGCCGGCGTCGCGCCCGATGAACTGGCCGAGCATCTGGCCGCCGAGTTCGAGCGCGAGATCCACCGGGTCGGCGCCGAGCATGTCGCCGCCCTGTTCTTCGAGCCGGTGGTGGGGGCCGCCGGCGGCGCCGTGCCGGCGCCCGAGGGCTATGCCCGGAAGATGCGCGAGATCTGCACGCGCTACGGCATCTTGATGATCGCCGACGAGGTGATGTGCGGCGTCGGCCGCTGCGGCACCTGGCGGGCGCTCGCCCATGACGGCGTCGCACCCGACGTGATGTATACGGCCAAGGGGCTTGCCGGCGGTTACGCGCCGCTCGGCGCGGCGCTGATGACCGAAGAGGTCTACCGCACCATTGCCGACGTGTTCGGCACGATTGCCAGCGTCCATACCTATTCCGGCCATACCGCGGCCTGCGCCGCCGGCCTCGCCGTGCAGAAGGTGATCATCCGCGACGGCCTGGTGGAAAAATGCCGCACCGACGGCGACTACCTGATGGGCGCGCTGCGCGAGGCCTTCGGGCAGAACCCGCATGTCGGCGACATCAGGGGCCGCGGTTTCTTCGTCGCGCTCGAACTGGTCAGGGATCGCGAGACCAAGGCGCCGTTTGCCGCCGCCCTCGGCGTGCAGGCGAAGATCAAGGAGGAGGCGTTCAGCCGCGGCCTGCTCTGCTATCCCTCGCCCGGCACGGCCGACGGCTACAACGGCGACCACGTCATCCTGGCGCCGCCCTATATCATCTCGCGGGCCGAGATCGACCAGATGGTCGAGACGCTGAAGGCGGCGACGACGGCGGCGCTTGCCCGCGTGGCCTCCTGATCGATGGCGGACGAGACCCGTTCCGGCGGCTGGACCGTCGGCATCGACATTGGCGGCACCTTCACCGACGTGGTGGCGGTGGGCCCGGAGGGGCTGCGCCACGCCAAGACACCGACCACGCCGGGCGATCCGCTCGCCGGGCTTGAAAAAGCGATCGCGGCGGTCGATCTCGACTGGCCGTCGATCGGCTCGCTCATCCACGGCACGACGCTGGTCACCAATATGCTGGTGGAGGCAAAACTCGCCCGGGTCGCGCTGATCACCACCGCCGGCTTCGAGGACGTGCTGCATATCGCACGCGCCAGCCGCGACGACCTCTACAGCCTGGATAGGCCGCCGCGGCTTGCGTCGCTGGTGCCGCCCGAGCTGACCTTCGGCATCACCGAACGGATGGATTTCCGGGGCGAGGTGATCGAGGCCCTGAGCGAGGCCGAGATCGCCCGAGCCGTCGCTTTCGTGCGCGCGACCAGGCCCGAGGCGGTGGCGGTGTCGCTCTTGCACGCCTATGCCAATCCCGAACACGAGGCGCGGCTCGGCGCGGCGCTGCGTGAGGTCCTGGCCTATGTCTCGCTGTCCCACGAAGTCAGCCCGGAGGCGCGCGAATATGAGCGCACCGCCTCGACCGCCCTCAATGCCGCGGTCATGCCGCGCGCCTCGGCTTATGTCGACAGGCTGCTGGCGAGCGTGCCCGAGACCACCGCGATCAGCCTGTTCCATTCGGCCGGCGGCGTCGCCATGCCGGCGGTGCTGCGCTCGGCGCCGCTGGCGCTGGCACTGTCCGGGCCGGCCGCCGGCGCCATCGCGACCGCCGATGTCTGCCGCAAGCTCGGCATCGAGACCGGCCTCGCCTTCGACATGGGCGGCACCACCACCGATGTCTGCCTGGTCGCCCATGGCCGGGCCGAGATCGCCACCAACCGCAAGCTCGGCGGCCGGCCGGTGCGCCAGCCGATGATCGCCATCGAGACGGTCGGCGCCGGCGGCGGCTCGCTGGTCCGGCTCGGTGCCGGCGGCCTGACCATCGGGCCGGACAGCGCCGGCTCCGATCCGGGTCCGGCGAGCTACGGCCTCGGCGGCACCGAACCGACCATTACCGATGCCAATGTGCTGCTCGGCTATCTCGATCCGGCGCGCCGGCTCGGCGGGGCCATCACGGTCGATCCGGCCAAGGCGCGCCAGGCGCTCGAACCGATCGCCGGCAGGCTCGGCCGGCCGGCCGGAGAGGTCGCGCTCGGCGTGCTCGACGTCGCCAATGCGGTGATGGCGCGGGCGCTGCGGCGCGTCACCGTGCAGCGCGGCGTCGACCTGCGCGGCGCGACGCTGGTCGCCTTTGGCGGCGCCGGGCCCATGCATGCGGTGTCGCTCGCCCGCCAGATCGGCATCAGCCATGTTCTCGTGCCGGAATTCTCCAGCGGCTTCTCGGCCTTCGGCTGCATTGCCGCGCCGCCCCTGATGGCGAAACAGAAGACCATCCGGCTCGACAGCGAAAACTTCGACGCGGCCCGGCTCGACCGCGAGCGCGCCGGGATCCGGAGCGATCTCTCGGCTGCGCTGATGCGCTCGGGCGTCAGGCCGGAGGCCATCCGCCATGCCGAGCAATTGCTCATCCGTTATGTCGGCCAGAGCGTGGCGGTCGAAGTGCCGGTCGGCCCCGATGCCGATCTTGCAACCATTGGCCGGAGCTTTCGCGAGGTGCACCAGCGCACCTATGGTTATGCCACCGACGAGCCGTTCCAGATCGAGAGCCTGCGCATCGAAGCCTCGGCGCCCGGCGCCGACGTGCTCTCGACCCGCCATGGCGCGACCGGCACCGCCCTGCCCGAGGCCGTCTCGGTTTTGCCTTGCATCTTCGGGCCGGGCGGCGCGGTCGCGACACCGCGCCACGGCCGCGAGACTTTGCCGATCGACGTGCCGGTCGCCGGCCCCGCGGTGATCGAGGATGCCTGGTCGACGGTGGTGCTGCCGCCCGGCGCGACCTGCCGGCGCGACACTGCCGGCCACCTGCATGTGGAGGTCTGAGCCATGACCGACGGCGCCACGGCAAATGTCGATCCGTTCACCGTCGAGGTGATCCGCCACGCCTTGACCGCGGCGGCCGAAGAAATGTCGGCGGTGGTGATGCGTTCGGCCCGCTCGCCGCTGCTGCGCGAGGCCGGCGATCTCTCGTCGACCATCATGGATGGCGACGGCGAACTGATCGCCCAGGGCCATGACGTGCCGGTGCATCTCGGCGTGCTGAGCTATACCGTCAAGGCCTTCCTCGAGCGCATCCCGAAGGCGCGGCTGAAGCCCGGCGACATCTGGTTCCTCAACCTGCCGGAGGTCGGCGGCAACCACCTGCCCGACGTCAAGGCGATCCGGCCGATCTTCCATGACGGCGAGATCGTCGCCTTCGCCGTGTCGCTGGCCCATTGGGCCGACATGGGCGGCGCCTCGCCCGGCAGCTATTACGCCGCGGCCACCGACGCCTGGATGGAGGGCCTCAGGATCAGCCCGTTGCGGGTCTTCGCCAATGACCAGGCCGACCCGGAAAAACTCGACATCATCCTGTCCAATGTGCGCGGCCGGCGCGAGCGCGAAGGCGACCTCCTGGCGCAGACCGCGGCGACGCGGGCGGCCGACCAGCGCATCGCCGAGATCATCGAGCGGCACGGCCTCGCGACCTTCCAGGCCGCCGTCGCGACCCTGCACGACCTCTCGGAAGCGCAGATGCGCGACGTGTTGCGAGGCTTGCCGGACGGCCGGTTCGAGGGCGAGGACTTCCTCGACGACGGCGGGCCCGATGACCGGCCGGTCGGCATCCGCGTCAGCATCGACAAGCGCGGCGACCGGGCGACCTTCGACTTTTCCGCGACCGACGACGCGATCAGCGGACCGCTCAACACGACACCCTTCGTGGCGGGTTCGGCGGTGTTCTTCGCCATCCGCGCCCTGGCCAAGACGCCGATCGCCATCAATGGCGGCTGCTACCGGCCGCTGACCATCGTCGTCCGGCCCGGCTCGGTGTTCGACCCCGGTCATGACAAGCCGCTGGTCGGTGGCAATCACGAGACTTCGCAGCGCGCGGTGGATGCCATTTTCCGCGCGCTCGAACCGGCGATCGGCGAGCGCGTGAGCGCCGGCGGCATGGGCTCGGCGGGCCTCCTGATCTTCTCCGGCAAGCGGCCGGACGGGCGCTTCGCCACCTTTTACGAAACCCATGGCGGCGGCGAAGGCGCGCGGGCCGACCGCGACGGCATGCCGGTGGTGCGGGTCAACCTGACCAATGTCATGAACACGCCGATCGAAGTGATCGAGGCCGAATATGGCTTGCGGGTGGAGCGGCAGAGCCTCAGGCCGGGCTCCGGCGGAGCCGGCCGCCACCGCGGCGGCGACGGCCTGGTACGCGCCTATCGCGCCATCGAGGACGGCATCGCCATGACCAGCATGTTCGAGCGTAGCATCGTGCCGCCCTACGGTCTGCGCGGCGGCGCGGCGGGCGCGCCCATGCGGGTGACGCTCCACCGCGCGTCCGGCGCCACGGTCAAGGTCCGTGGCAAGCAGAACATCAGGCTGAACCAGGGCGACCTGGTGGTGGTCGAGACGCCGGGCGGCGGCGGCTTCGGCGCACCGTCCGATCCGGCAGGCGGAGAAGGCCGATGAGGCTGAAGGACAAGGTCGCGGTCATCACCGGCGGCGGATCCGGCATCGGCCGCGCCTCGGCCGTCAAATTCGCCAGCGAGGGCGCCAGGCTCTGCCTCGTCGACCGCGACGCGGCCGGCGCCAATGAGACCGCCGCGATGATCCTGTCGACGGGCGGCGAGGTCATGGTGCGGATCGCCGATGTCGGCGAGCCCGGCTCGGCCGATCGCGACGCCGCCGCGGCCCTCGAACGGTTCGGGCGGATCGACGTGTTGTTCACCGCCGCCGGCTTTTCGGTCGGCGGTACGGTGCTGAC
Source organism: Phreatobacter stygius (assembly GCF_005144885.1). NCBI lineage: Bacteria > Pseudomonadati > Pseudomonadota > Alphaproteobacteria > Hyphomicrobiales > Phreatobacteraceae > Phreatobacter > Phreatobacter stygius. The sequence continues at coordinate 3,818,455 of NZ_CP039690.1, read as the reverse complement.
CACCCGTCCGGAGGATTGGGACGCGGTGTTCCGCGCCAATGTCGGCGGCACCTGGCTCTGGGCCCGGGCCGTTGTGCCGGCCATGCAACGGCAAGGCGGCGGCGCGATCATCACCACGGCATCCCAGCTCGCCCTGGCCGGCGGCGCCGGCAACAGCGCCTATATCGCCGCCAAGGGCGCCATCCTCAGCCTGACCCGCACCATGGCGCTGGATTTCGCCGCCGATCGCATCCGGGTCAATGCACTCGTCCCGGGCGCCATCGACACGCCGATGCTCAGGCGCAGCTTCGCCCGCAAGCCGGACCCGCACGCCGCCGAGGAGGCCTCGCGCCAGCGCCACCCGCTCAACCGCCTGGGCCTGCCGGAAGAGGTCGCGGAGGCCGCCCTGTTCCTGGCAAGCGACGCTTCCGCCTTCACGACGGGCACGACACTTGCGGTCGATGGCGGCTGGCTCGCCGGATGAGGCAGCCTGCCCAAAAAGCCGGCAGCCGATGGTTCCATGACCTGTCTGAACACCAAGGCATCGCGGACGGCGTTTTGAAACAAATGAGTCGCCTGGACGTACCGAAGGAGAAGATTCTCCACGCCCGGATGCTGGTACGTGGATTGCTTCGATGCCACCATGACCTGAGGCGGCCGGCAGGTCGGGCAAGCCAAGGCTTCAAGAAACCAATCGAGAGGGTGACATGACAATCACGCGTCGGGATGTGCTCGCCGGTTCGGCCGCCTTGGCCACGGCTGCGACAATGGGCGGTTCGGCCTCGGCCCAGACCCGTGCCGAAACGCTGCGCCAGGTCACCGGCAATGCGGTCAACACACTCGACCCGACCATGCCCGGCTCGACCCGCGAGGCCTTCGGCATCAGCGTCAATGTCTATGACCGGCTGGTTTCCTTCGGCAAGAAGAAGCTCGGCAATGGCTGGGTGTTCGACCCCGACACGATCCGCGGCGAACTGGCCGAACGCGTCGTCACCAGCGCCGACGGCATGACCTTCACCTTCCACCTGCGCCGCGACGCCAAGTTCCATGACGGGGCGCCGGTCACCGCCGAGGACGTGAAATGGTCGCTCGACCGGGCCGTCTCGGCCAGATCGCTGGCCGCCGCCCAGATCCAGACCGGATCCTGGACCAAGCCCGACCAGTTCAAGATCATCGATCCGTTCACCGTCGAGGCCAAGGTCGACAAACCCGACCGGCTGGCGCTGCCGAACCTCTGCACGCTCTATTGCATCATCTTCAACACCAAGCTGGTGAAACCGCATATGACGGCCCAGGACCCCTGGGCCCAGGCCTGGCTGAAGGACAATGCCGCCGGCTCCGGCGCCTATATGGTCGAGAGCTTCAAGCCCGGCGAGCAGGTGGTGCTCCGGCGCAACGACCATTGGAAGGGCGGCGAGGACGGCAAGCCGGCGCATTTCCGCCGGATCATCTGCCAGACCATCCCGGAGGCCGCCACCCGCGCCAGCCTGATCGAGAAGGGCGACGCCGACATCGCCATCGACCTGCAGGCGAGCGACGTGCCGACGCTGGCGACCCGCGAACGGGTCAAGGTGGTCTCGACGCCACAGTTCAACGCCTTCACCATGGTCGCCTTCAACACCCAGATGGCGCCGTTCAACAATGTAAAGCTGCGCCAGGCGGTGGCTGCCGCGATGCCTTACCAGGATATCTTCAAGGCCGCCCTGTTCGAGCGCGGCGCGGCGCTGTTCGGCGGCACCTGGACCGAGGGGCCCGACAAGGCGGTGTTCCCGCAGCCGATGCCGCTGAAGACCGATCTCGCCAAGGCCAAACAGCTGTTGACCGAGGCCGGCTTCCCCAACGGCCTCGACACCACCTTCTCGTTTAATGTCGGCTCGGCCGCGGTGAGCGAGCCAATGGCCGCCCTGATCAAGGAATCGCTCGGCAAGATCGGCATCCGGGTCGACATCCAGAAACTGCCGGACGCGCAGATCTCGACGCTGGTCACCGAGAAGAAGCTGCCGTTCCTGACCGAGACCTCGATCGCCTGGCTGCCGTCGACCGACTATTTCTTCCGCAACTTCTTCACCGGTGACCAGCGCTGGAACTATTCCTCCTGGAACAATGCCGAGATCAACGCGCTGACCGCCCAGGCACGGTTCGAGCAGGATGCGGCAACCTATGAGAAGCTGTGCAAGCGGATGATCGCCGTGCTCGCCGAGGAGGTGCCGATGATCATGCTGTGGCAGCCGAACCAGGACGCGGTCATGGCCAAGACCATCGACGGTTACGTCTATGGCTATCACCGCCAGGTCGACTATCGCGACATGAAGCGCGTGTGAGCCGGTCCATGGGTCTTGCGGGTCTGATTGCGCGGCGGGCGGGGCGACGGATCGTCTCGTCCCTGCCGGCGCTGTTGGGGGTGGTGGTGTTCACCTTCCTCCTGATGCGCGTCCTGCCGGGCGACCCGGCGATCTTTTTCGCCTCCGGACCCAATGCCGGCCAGGCCGAGATCGAACAGATCCGCGAGCAGATGGGCCTGGACAAGCCGATCCCGCAACAGCTGGTGCTCTATCTGCGCGACATCGCCACCGGCAATCTCGGCCGCTCGATGACGACGGGCCAGCCGGTGCTGTCCGACCTGAAGAACCGGCTGCCGGCTTCGCTCGAACTGACCTTCGTCGCGCTGATCCTGGCTTTGTCGCTGGCGCTGCCGCTCGGCATCCTGGCGGCGCTGAAACCCAATTCGATCGTCGACAATGCCGTGCGCTTCCTCTGCACGCTCGGCGTCTGCGTGCCGACCTTCGTCTCCGGCCTGCTGTTCATCTTCGCCTTCTATTACCTCCTGGGCATTGCTCCCGACCCGACCGGCCGGATCGACATTTTCGCCAGCCAGCCGCCCGTCGTGACCGGCTTCCTGCTGATCGATGCGGCGCTCGCCGGCGACTGGGAGGCCTGGCGTTCGGCGGCGAGCCGATTGGTGCTGCCGGCCTCGACCATGGCGCTGTTCGTGCTGGCGCCGCTCGCCCGCATGACGCGCGCCTCGATGCTCGCGGTGCTGACCAGCGATTTCGTCCGCACCGGCGAGGCGCTCGGCCTGTCGCGCCGGCGGGTCGTGCTGGTCTATGCCCTGCGCAACGCGCTTTTGCCGGTGCTGACCATCATGGGCATCGTGTTCTCGACCATGCTCGGCGCCAATGTGCTGGTCGAGAAAGTGTTCTCCTGGCCGGGCGTCGCCTCTTATGCGCTCGATGCCCTGCTGTCCTCCGACTATGCCCCCGTGCAGGGCTTCGTGCTGCTGATGGCGACGATCTTCGTCGCGGTGAACCTGACCGTCGATGTGCTCTATGGCCTCGCCGATCCCCGGATCTCGATCGAATGATAGCTGCAACCCTTCGCCATACCGGCTGGATCCTGCGCGGCAACCCGATGACGCTCACCGCCAGCATCGGCGCGGCGCTCTTGGTGCTGCTCGCCCTCTGCGGCCCGTGGATCGTGCCTTATGATCCGATCGCCTCGAACGTGCCGATCGCCTTGCAGCCGCCGAGCGCCGCCCACTGGTTCGGCACCGACCAGCTCGGCCGCGACGTGTTCAGCCGGGTGGTCGTGGCAACCCGGCTCGATCTGCTGATCGCCGCTTCCGCGGTGAGCCTGTCCTTCATCATCGGCGCGCTGATCGGCAGTTTCTGCGGTTATACCGGCGGCAGGCTCGACCGCTGGGTCGGCCGCTTCGTCGACGTGCTGATGGCCTTCCCGCTGTTCGTTCTGGCCATGGCCATGGTCGCGGCGCTCGGCAACCGGGTCGAGAACATCATCTACGCCACCGCCATCATCAACCTGCCGTTCTACATCCGCTTCGCCCGCGCCGAGGTGAATGTCCGGCGCGGCGCCGGCTGGGTCGAGGCGGCGCGCGCCTCCGGCAACAGCCATGCTCGCGTCGTCATGCTGTTCCTCTTGCCCAATGTGCTGCCGGCCATGGCCGTGCAGATCTCGCTCAATCTCGGCTGGGCCATCCTGAATGCCGCGGGCCTGTCCTTCCTCGGCCTCGGCGTCAAACCGCCGACGCCGGAATGGGGCATCATGGTCGCCGAGGGCGCACGTTTCATCACCACGGGCAAATGGTGGCTGGTGGTCTTCCCCGGCGCGGCGCTGATGTTCGCCGTGCTGTGCTTCAACCTGCTCGGCGACGGTCTGCGCGACATCCTCGATCCAAGGATGCGGACATGAGCGATGCGCAGATGACCGCGCCGCTGCTCGCGATCGAAGACCTGCGCGTATCGTTCTCGACCCGGCGCGGCCAGGTCGAAGCGATCAAAGGCATCTCGCTCGCGGTCGCTGCCGGCGAGACGCTCGGCATTGTCGGCGAGAGCGGCTCGGGCAAGTCGGTCACCGCCTTTTCGGTGATGCAATTGCTCGACCGCGCCGGCCGGATCACCCATGGCCGCATCACCTTCCGTGGCCAGGACATCACCCGGGCCTCGCGCGCCGTGCTGCAGCCGCTGCGCGGCGCCGCCATGTCGATGATCTTCCAGAACCCGCGGGCAGCGCTCAACCCGATCCGGACGGTCGGCCTGCAGATCGCCGACGTGTTGCGCGCCCATGGCGACGTCTCGCACAAGCAGGCGCGCGACCGCGCCGTCGAGCTCCTGCAGGCGGTGCTGATCCGCGATCCGGTCGGCCGGCTCGACGCCTATCCGCACGAGCTCTCGGGCGGCATGTGCCAGCGGGTCATGGTGGCCATGGCGATCGCCTGCGAACCGAGCCTCCTGATCGCCGACGAGCCGACCACCGGCCTCGACGTCACCACCCAGAAAACGGTGATGGACCTGCTCGCCGAGATCACCCGGCGGCGCGACATGGCGATGATCCTGATCACCCATGACCTCGGTCTCGCCGCGCAATATTGCCGGCGTGTCGCGGTCATGGAACAAGGCCTGGTGGTCGAACAGGCGCCACCGGAAACGCTGTTCGGCCGGCCGGGCCACGGCTATACCAAGCGCCTGGTCGCGGCCTCGCCGACCCGCACCTCGACGGTCGAAAGCCTGGTGGTCGACAGTGAGGCCGGGCCACGGCCGGTGCCGGCGATCATCCAGCGCCGGGCCGCGCCGCCGCTCCTGGACGTGCGCAACCTGGTCAAGCGGTTCGGCGCCGATTTCAAGGCGGTCGACGACGTCTCCTTCGCGCTCGGCCAGGGCGAGAGCCTTGGCCTGGTCGGCGAATCCGGGTCGGGCAAGAGCACGATCTCGCGGCTGATCTGCCGGCTGATCGACCACACGTCCGGCGCGATCAGCTTCGACGGCCAGGATATCGGCAAGATCCCGACACGCGAGTTCCACCGCTCGCGCTTCCGCCGGGATATCCAGATCGTCTTCCAGGATCACGGCGACAGCCTCAATCCACGCTTCTCGGCCTTCGATTCGATCGCCGATCCGCTGAAGCTCCTGGCCGGCCTGCACGACGCCCGGGAATTGCGGGCCAAGGTGGCCGAATGCGCTGAGCGCGTCGGCTTGCCGGCGGAATTCCTCGACCGCTTCCCGCACCAGCTCTCGGGGGGCCAGAAGGCGCGTGTCGGCATTGCCCGCGCGATCGCCGCCGGACCGCGCCTCCTGGTGCTGGACGAGCCGACGGCGGCGCTCGACGTATCGGTCCAGGCGGTGATCCTGCATTTGCTCGACAAGCTGCGCCGGGAGACCGGCCTGTCCTACCTGTTCGTCAGCCACGACCTGAACGTCGTGCGCATGATGTGCGAGCGCACCATCGTGCTGCAGAAGGGCCAGATCGTCGAAGAGGGCCGGAGCGCCGAATTGTTCGTCGCACCGAAATCGGCCTATGCGGCGGAGCTGATCTCGGCGATCCCGCATTTCGACCCGAATGCCGGCCATGCCAAGACGGCGGGCGGATCGGCGGCGCTTGCATCCTGAATCGGCTGGCCTATTCGGCCGCCGGCCCAAGGCCCTTAACCGTGACGCCGACCTTGGCCTGGGCCACGTCATAGGCCTGGAAGGCCTGCCAATGCGCCTCGATGTCGTCGGCGAACAGGCCGCGGGTGACCCCCTCGACGAGCTTCGGGATCGCCGTGGTCATGGCATTGATCGAGGAGCCCGACGGGCCGAAGCTCATGGTCGAGGCAATGGTGAACAGATGGACATTGGCGATCCAGGGCGTCAGGCCCGGCGACCGCTCCATGAAGGCATATTCGGCCGAAAGATAAGGAAAGGCGGCGAGCCGGTCGTCGCGTTCCTCCGCCGGCGGGTCGTAGCGGTCGGCCCAGGTCAGGATATTGCCGGCGAAGCCTGAAAGCTCCGGCCGCGCCTCATAATCCATGGCAATGCCGGTGCCGCAGATCAGGAAATCCGCGGTGAACTCGCCATGGGGCGTGGTGACCACCGGCCGGCCGGCGGCGACACGGGCGCCGGTCCAGGCGGCGTCGGTGTGCAGCACGAAATTCGGATGGCGGCCGCAGCGGTCATAGGTTGCCTGGGGAAAGCCTTCGCGCAGGCTCAAGACCCTGGCCATGAACCGCCAGCGCCAGACATCGTCGAGATCGCCGAGATGTTTCAGGAAGCCGCGAAAGGTGATGTAGCGATAGGGCTGGACGACCTGCACCTCGGCGCGCCGGCAGAACAGGTGAACCTCGCCAGCACCTTGCTCCAGCGCCACCGCGGCATTGTCGAAAGCCGAGGCGCCGGCGCCGAGCACCGCCACGACCTTGCCCTTCAGGGCCTCGAAATCGATCGGATCGGCGGCATGGGCCCGCAGCGTCGCAGGCAGGGCCGAGACGAATTCCGGCATCCACCAGCGACCGGTCGATTCCTGGCCGGTGGCGAGCACCACCTTGCGGGCAAACAGCCCGCGCCGGCCGCCCGGCCCCTCGACCGTCGCCCGAACCAGGCCGCCATCGTCGTCAAGGCCGACGAGAGCGGTGTCATTGAGCACCTCGACGCCGGTGACCCGCCGGACGAACAGAAGATAGTCGTTCCAGTCGTGGCGGCTGATCAGCTCCAGCGCCTGCCAATGCGCCTGGCCGTAACGCGCCTCGTGCCAGGACTGATAGGTGAGACTGGGAATGTCGAGGTCGGGGCCGGTGAAGTCCTTGGGGCTGCGCAGGGTCTTCATGCGGGCATAGGTGACCCAGGGTCCCTCCCGGCCATAAGGCGCCTTGTCGATGACCAGCACGTTGTCGACCCGGTTGCGCTTCAGGCAGAAGGCCGCGGCAATGCCCGATTGGCCGGCGCCGATGATCAGCACATCGAGCGCCTTGGAGCCATCGGGCGCGGTTCGCGGCTTCAGCCATTCGGCATGCGGATGGGCGATCCGGGCGAGATCGCCACGGACACGGGCTTCGAGATCGGCAAGGCGGGCATCGGTCATGGAGGGCAGGCGCTTTCCGGCGGGAACAGTCGACCGTCCCTACCAGCAAGACGCGGGCCGCGGCAGCCCCTTGGGCGGGAGGGCCGTATTCGCCGTCGGCGCTGCCTGCGTCAGAACCAGGCCGAAGCCGTCAGGGTCAGGCTGATCGCGCGGCCACCCAGATCAAAGAACGGGCTTTGCCGGTCCGGCAGATCGAGCGAACCCGAGCCATAACCGAGTTCCAGCGCCAGGCTCGACTGCGCCGTCGTCTGGTAGGTGATGTTGGCCGCCGCCCGGGTGAGGCGGGCGCTGCCGCGATGCGGCGAGATGGTCGGAAAGGACAGGCTCATGTGGCTGACATAAAAGGCCGTGTAGAGCTTCGGCGTCCAATCCTGCTTGAGCGACACGACCGCACTGTAACCGCGGGTCGCATCGGTCGGCTGCAGGATGGAGGCGAGCGTGCCGATATCGACCGGCGTGCCGAGATAGGTCGGCATATCGCTGGCATAAGCCAGCTGCCCGGAAAAGGTGTGGGTGACATTGCCGATCGTGGTGGCCCAGAGACCACCCACCGTGGCAGCAAAACCGGCGCGCGGGCGGGCGCTGTTGCCCGGGACATTGGGCCGGAGCGCAACGGCGGCATGAAACGCCAGGCTGTCGGTCTGATAGCGCCCGCGCAGGACGATGTCGGGGGCGCTCGACACGACCTCGTCGCGCGGCATGAGCGCCGGCAGCAAGGGCACGGCCGGCAATGTGACCGCCGGGCGGATGCTGGCCTGTTCGAAGGCCAGCGTCACCGACCAGGGCGACGGCTTGACGATGTCGAAGGCGAGAAGCGCGGTGCGGCGCTGCGGGGTGAACACGGCATTGGCGAAATCGTCGATGTTCCAATAGTTGAAGGTCGACTGGGCGTAGCCCGCGAGCAGCCGATCGATGCGAAACGAGGCTTCCTTGACGAAGCCGCCGCTCGACGGCAGACGAACGCCGGCGACGAAGACGAGGGTCGTGCCGACGAACAGACCCTCGGTCTTCCAGCCGGTCGCGACCGTCGTTTGCGCGCCCGCCTGGAAAGAGCCGAAGGACGACGGCGCCGTCGCCCGCAGGCGCGGATCGTCGAAACGAAGATCGGTGGCGATGAGGATGGCGCTGGCCCAGGTGTTCACCGACAGACAGCCGCCGCCCGGCAGCGGCGCGTAGAGCGTCGTATCCGGCTCCGCCGTGGCGCTCGAATCGTCGTCGTCAGCGGCGCCGGAGGCGGCGGCCGGCGCCTCGCCATAAACGGGAACTTCACAGGCGTCGCGGCGCAGAACCGGCTCGGCCGACGCCAAAGACGACACGAGCCCGGTAGCCGCTACCGCCAACAGCCATTGCCAGGGCAAGCTCATCATCGCGCTCCACGCGCCCGAAGCGCAGCTGAGCCTCGCTTAGCGGCACAACCATTTCAAGAGCGACTTTGCCGGCCAAATCGTGGCAGGCCGCGTCGACCGAGGTCAGCGCGGCGACTTCGCCTGCGCGCCGGCGGCGGGTGCCGAAAAGACCCACGGGTTGCCGGACAAGAGGCCGGCCAGACCATCGATCGCCGCCGCGACGCCTTCGACGGTGCGGTAGTCCTCGCCGTGAAGCGGCAGGACGTCGAGAGCCCTGAGACATTCGTGCCGCGCCTCCTTGAGTGCGGCGAGCAGCCTTTCGTCGTCGACCAGGGCGACCGATCGCTTGCCTCTCATCGATGCTGGTCCTTCACTGCCTGCATGCCGGTCGCCAGGGATCGCCACAACCGTATCGCCACGACCATCCTGCCGCCGCCGCGCCGGGACGGCGCGGAGACCCCGATCGCCGGTCGAATGCATCTTGCCGATGTTCTCTTTATGTTCTTTTTTCAAGCCGGAGGCAAGCCGCCCGACGCGCCGGCCACAGCCTTTCGGCTCGGACAGGCTCGACCTCAGAATTCGACGTCGAGCTCGTCCATCTCGTCGGGCTCGCGCTTGGCCGCCTCGATCCATTCCCGCATTGGCGCCCAGCTCATGATGGCGCGGCAATAGCCTGACGAGATCGCGTCGAGCCCGACGTCATAAGTGACGAAGCGGCTGCAGACCGGGGCATACATGGCATCCGCCACCGTCGGCCTGGCGCCGAACAGGAAAGGCCCGCCATAGGTGGTCAGGCAGTCGCGCCAGATCGCGGTGATGCGGTCGATGTCAGGCTGGGCGCCGGCCCAGATCTTGAAGCCGGGATAATGGCCCTTGAGATTCATCGGCAGCGCAGAGCGCAGGTTGTGGAAGCCCGAATGCATCTCACCCGAGACCGAGCGGCAATGGGCCCGGGCGGCGGCCTCCTCCGGCAGCAGACCGGCCTTCGGCGCCTTCTCGGCGAGATATTCGGCAATCGACCAGGTGTCCCAGATCTTGATGCCCTGGTCGGTCAGGCACGGCACCAGGAAAGACGGAGAGAGCAGCAGCAACTCGGCGCGCATGCCGGGGTCGTCCATGGAGACCGGCACCTCGTCGAAGTCGAGGCCGGCCAGCCGGCACAACAGCCAGCCGCGCAACGACCAGGACGAGTAGTTCTTGCTGGAGATGGTCAGCTCGGCCTTGGCCATCGTCATGCCTCCCCGGGGACGGTCGCTGCTGTGCCGCAGCAAAGCGTGAGAAAGAATAGTCTCGCAGTGCAGCAAAAAGTGCACTAGCTTTTTTTGACAAGCCCTCCAGGGGGCCGGGTCCAATGGGTTGGCCGATGATCTATCAAGCCTTCGAAGCCCAGAGCATGCTGTTTGCTCCGGTGCGGGACATGGCCCGATGGGCGATCGCAGCCTATGGCCCGATGCTTGACGGCATCGACCAGCGGCTCGGCCGGGAATTCCTGGCGAGCTGGGAGCTGATCGTGCGCGCCGGCTTCACCCATCACCGGCCGCCCTTCGGCATCGACAGCGTCAGTGTCGGCAATCGCGAAGTGCCGGTGACCGAGGTCGCCGTGCACAGCACCGCCTTCGGCACGCTGCTGCATTTCAAGAAGGACACGACGGTGACCCAGCCACGGGTGCTGGTGGTGGCGCCGCTGTCGGGGCATTTCGCGACCCTCCTGCGCAATACGGTCAGGACCCTGCTCGCCGATCATGATGTTTATATCACCGACTGGCACAATGCCCGCGATGTGCCCTGGACCGCCGGCGATTTCGGCTTCGACGACTATGTCGGCCACCTGATCCAGTTCCTCCAGGTGCTGGGCCCGGGCGCCCATGTCGTGGCGGTCTGCCAACCCTGCGTCCAGGCGCTGGCCGCGGCCGCCGTGATGGCCGAGGCGGGCGACCCGGCGCAGCCGCGCAGCATGACCCTGATGGCCGGCCCGGTGGATGTCCGGATCAACCCGACCAAGGTCAACGAGCTCGCCTTCCAGCACTCCTATGAGTGGTTCGAGAGCAACCTGATCTCGACCGTGCCGCTGCCCAATGCCGGCGCCGGCCGCAGGGTCTATCCGGGCTTCCTGCAGCTCATCGCCTTCATGACCATGAACCAGCAGCGCCACGTGAAGGCGCATCTCGACCTGCATGGCCATATCGCCGCCGGCGAGACCGACAAGGCCGAGGCGATCAGGACCTTCTACGACGAATATTTCGCCGTGCTCGACCTGACGGCCGAATTCTATCTCGAGACCATAGACCGGGTATTCCAGCGGGCGCTGCTGGCCAAGGGCGAACTGACCTATCGCGGCCGGAAGGTCAATCCCGGGGCGATCACCAAGACCGCGCTGCTGACCGTCGAGGGCGAACGCGACGACATCTGCGCGCTCGGCCAGACGGTCGCTGCCCACGATCTCTGCACCGGCCTGAAGCCGTTCCGCAAACGCCACCACATGCAGGCCGGCGTCGGCCATTACGGCGTGTTCAGCGGCCGCAAATGGGACGGCCAAGTCTATCCGATCGTGCGCAACATGGTGCTGGCGAGCGAGTGACAAGCCGACCGCTGTGAGCAATGCGCGGCTTTTCCGCCGCATTGCTGACATGCCCGGGCACAAATCCCCCATCGCCTTTCCGCAAGCCTGCTTTGCCGTTGACACATTTGCGACGCGGCCAGAAAGCTCAGACGAGACAATCACAAAAAATTTCATGCGGAGAGTGCCATGAACGCTTCGAGCCTGCCGCCAGTGAGCGACGCCATGCGTCGCCGGGTGGTCATCTCCTCGACCATCGGCAATGCGCTCGAATGGTTCGACTTCACGGTGTTCGGGCTGTTCGCCGGCGTCATCGCCAAGCACTTCTTCCCGTCGAACGATCCGTCGAACTCGCTCTTGCTGACCTTCGCGACCTTCGGCATCGCCTTCGCCGCCCGGCCGCTCGGCGGCCTGGTCTTCGGCATCTATGCCGACAAATACGGCCGCAAACGCGCGTTGATCGTGATGATCATGATGATGGCCGTCGGCACCGGCATGATCGGCGTCTTGCCGACCTATGCGGCGATCGGCATTGCCGCACCGATCTGCGTGCTGATCGCCCGGCTGATCCAGGGCTTCTCGGCCGGCGGCGAATTCGGCAGCGCCAGCGCCATGCTGATCGAATTCGCGCCGCCCGGCCGGCGCGGCTTCTACGGTTCCTGGCAAATGGTGTCGCAGATGCTCGCCTTCGCCATGGGCGCGAGCTTTGCCTATGTGCTGTCGTCGCGGCTCTCGCCCGAGGCCTTCGACAGCTGGGGCTGGCGCGTTCCCTTCATTCTCGGCGTGCTGATCGGCCCGATCGGGTTCTACCTGCGCCGCGCCATCGACGAGACGCCGGAGTTCAAGGCGCTGATGGCGTCGCGGACGGTGGTCGAGAACTCGCCGCTGCGCGACGTCATCAGACAATATCCGCGCGAACTGGTGACGGCCTTCTGCATCATCGCCGTCGGCACCGCGATCAACTATGTCGCCGGTGTCTATATCACCACCTATGCGGTGACCGAGCTGAAGCTCAATCTCGCCGATGCCCAGTTCGGCCTGATCGTGTTCAGCGCGCTGAACACCGTCGTGGTGGTCCTGTCGGGCGCGCTGTCGGACAAGATCGGCCGGCGCAACGTCTTGCTGCCGGCGACGATCGCCTATTGCATCATGTTCTACCTGATGCTGTCGCGGCTGATCGCCGATCCGACGATCCAGAACCTCTATTATGTCCAGGCCTGCGCGCTGCTGCTCGGCGTGCTCGCCGGCCCGGCGCCGGCGGCAATGACCGAGATCTTCCCGGTCCGCCTGCGCTCGACCGGCGTCTCGCTGGTCTACAATCTGGCGGTCATGCTGTTCGGCGGCCTCGCCCCGTTCATCAACACCTGGCTGGTCAGCACCACCGGCAACAAGCTGGCGCCGGTCTATTACATCTTCTTCGCCGCGGCCGTCGGCATAGTCGGTTTCCTGCTCTATCGCGAGCCGCCGCCGGCCGGCCTCGCGGCGGCCGACGACCGGTCGATGGAGGCCATCGCCCCGGGCCAGTAGCGGCCACAGCGGCGGCTGGCGCGCCGGCTCAGCCCGGCCAGCACTGGCCGCCGCCATCGACCCTCAGCACCTGGCCCGAAACGAAGGCGCCGAGGGGACCTGCGAAGATCTCGACGATGCGCGCCACCTCGTCGACGGTGGCGATGCGGTCGAGCGTGCCGCCTTCGGCCATCCGCGCGGGATCGACCGCGCGTGTCCCGAGAAAACGGCCGGTGCGGGTGTCGCCCGGCGCGATGCAATTGACCGTGATGTCGTAATCTCGCAACTGGTCGGCGAGGCAGCGCGTGTAATGGGTCACGCCGGCCTTGGCGACCGCATAGATCGCGCCGTTGGTGCGGCCCTTGAAGGCGGCGATCGAGCCGAGCGTGACGATCCGGCCGGTGCGCCTTTGCATCATGCCGCGCGCCACCTCCTGGCAGGTCAGGATGGTGCTCAGGAGATTGCGGTCGAGCACCGCCCGCACGTCCTCCTCGGCAATGCCGACGGCATCGTTCGGATCCGGCTTGCCGCCCCTGGCGGCAATGTCGCCGCCGGCATTGTGAACGAGGATGTCGATCGGCCCGAGGGCTTCGCTGGCGGTCGATACCACCCGCGCGATCTCGTCGCCGCGGGTCAGGTCGCCAAGCACGCTGACGGTGCGCACGCCGTGGTCGCGGCCAACCTCTTCGGCGACTGCCGTCAGGGTGGTGCCCTCGCCATATTCGGCCGGGCCGGTCTCGCGCATGCCGTGAATGGCGATGGCGGCGCCCATGGCCGCGAGCTTTTCGGCAAAGGCGCGGCCGAGCCCGCGCCCAGCACCGGTCACCAAGGCAACCTTGCCGGCGAGCGGGCGCGGGGTCTCAAGCGATTTCGGCCCGGCACCGGTCACCAGGGCAACCTTGCCGGCGAGCGGGCGCGCGGCCTCCTTGGATGTCATGGTCTTCCTCCTGCTTGCCTTGTGCGTCAGTCTGCGGCGAGATCGAGGCCGATCGCCAGAGCCTGGACCAGGCACATCGGCGCGACCAGGGTGCGCAGCGCCGCCTCAGGCATGTCCTGGATCTCGAACACCACGCCGGCGCCACTGACGATCGGGCTGAGCAGGCTGTCGGTGATGGCAATCGCCGGCACGCCCTGGGCGAGGATCTGCGGGAACAGGCGCGCGGTGTCCGGGTAGTAGTTGCGGAAGCTGATGGCGACCAGCGCATCCTCCGATGTCGCCGCATGCGACTGCTCGCCGATGCTGCCGCCGATGCCGTCGAGCAGCACGACCCGGCGGCCGAGCTTGCGCAGGACGTAAGCGAGATGGGCGGCAACCGGATAGGAGCCGCCGAGACCCAGCAGATAGATGTCGCGGGCCGGCTGCAGGATGGCGATGGCGGCATCGAGATCGCGCTCATGGGCCGACTGGCTGAGCGTATCGAGCGCGGAATGGGCCTCGGTGACGAAGCGGCCGAGCACCGCCGCGGGCTTGCGGCCGAGCGTCGAGTTCTCCTCGCGCTTCATGCGGGCCAGCCGCGCCTTGTAGCTCGGCGCAACGCCGGCAACCAGGCGCGAACGGAACACCTGCTGCATCTCGGTGAAGCCGCCGAAGCCGAGCGCGCGGGCGAAACGGACGATCGCCGAAGGCTGGACCCCTGCCCGCCCGGCCACCTCGGCAACCGTGCCGAGCGCCACATCGGTCGGGTGGTCGAGCACGAATTCGGCGATCTGCTGCAGGCGGCCCGACAGGGCGCCGTGGCGCTGGGCGATGGCGCTGCGCAATTCGTCATAGGTCGCCCCGCTCGGCCAGATCTCGTTCATGCCGCCTCCTTCGATGCGTCGTTTCGCTGCAGCCGGGCCTGCCGCAGGTCGTGGATCATATATTCCACTTTACAGTATCAAATGGAATGTTCATTCTAACACCCAAGGCCAATAAAAAGCCAAGAGGAGGAAACGATGACCCAGAAGCGCATCTTGGGGCGCATGTCTCGGCGCAGCGTCGTGCATGGCAGCCTGATGGCGGCAGCGCTTGCCGGAGCGGGCAGCTTCTTCGGTCCCTGGAAGGCCAACCGGGTCTGGGCGCAAGGCGCCAAGAAACCGATCAAGCTCGGGCTGACCTGCGACGCCAGCGGCCAGTATGGCAATAGCGGTCAGGACGATCTCCTGGGCATGCGGCTCGCCATCGACGAGTTCAATGCCAAGGGCGGCGTCGCCGGCCGCAAGATCGAATGGATCACCACCGATACCGAAACCAATCCGGCCACCGCCACCCGTGTCGCCGAGCGTTTCATCGCCCAGGAGCAATGCGGCTTCCTGGTCGGCGCGGTGCATTCGGGCGTCGCCAATGCGATCACCCAGGTCGCGGCGAAATATGGCACCGTCTATATCAACACCAATTCCTCGGCGCCGAGTGAGGCAGGCGAGAATTGCTCGCGCGTCAAGTTCGTCTGGGACGGCAACGGCACCAATTTCTCCAAGGCCTCGGTGCGCAACGCCGTCGACAAGGTCGGCAAGCGCTGGCTTTTGCTGACCAATGACTATGTCTGGGGCCATACCACCTCGGCCTCGACCAAGGCGCTGGTGGAAGCCGCCGGCGGCCAGATCATCGACAACCTGCTGGTGCCGCAGAACACCCGCGACTTCACGTCCTATCTGTTGAAGATCCAGCAGACCCGGCCGGACGTGGTGGCCACCGCGATTGGCGGCGACGACATCAAGGCCTTGCGCCAGCAGGTCACCGACCTGAAGCTGGAGGAGCGCACCGCCTGGATCAACAACCAGCAGGACTGGCCGGATATCTGGGGGGCACCCGACAGCCTGTTCGGCGTGTTCGGCACCACCTGGTACCACAAGCTGCAACTGCCGGGCGTCGCCGAATTCGTCAGGCGCTGGCAGACCGCCTATCCGCAGTCGCCGATCCCGGTGCCCGGCAACGTGTCCTATAACGGCTATACCGCGACGCGCGAATTGCTGCGGGCGATCGAACGAGCCGGCTCGACCAATAATATTGCCGTCATCAAGCAGCTCGAAGGGCTGAAAATGACCGCCGCCGACCGCATGCAGCATTTCGATGCGGTGATCGATCCGGCGACCCACCAGGTGCAGCAGACGATCTATCTGGCGCGCCGCAACGCCCGGCCGTCGGATCCGACCGACCTGTTCGAGATCCTGAGCCAGACCGAGCCGAAAAACGCCATGGACGACGCCGCGCCGGGCAAGTGCAACCTCATCGCCTATGACAAGGTGCCGACCTACGAGATGTGACGCGTCCGGACACTGACGAAGGGGCGGCCGAGCCGCCGCCCCGGCCCTCCACAAGTGATTGGTCGGACATGCTGATTGATCTCCTGCCGCATCTGGTCAACGGCCTGACGCTAGGCCTGCTGTTCGCGCTGATCGCGCTCGGCTTCATGCTGATCCTCGGCCTGATGGAGCAGATCAATCTCGCCCATGGCTCGCTGTTCGCGCTCGGCGCCTATTTCGCCTTTGCCATCGCGACGCCGCGCCTGCCTTTGCCGCCCGACATGCTGAAGATCTGGGCCGGCGTGCCGCTCGGCTGGCGCTATACCGCGGCGATCCTGATCGCGCCGGTGCTGGTCGCCCCGTTCGGCGTGGTGATCGAGCGGCTGATGCGGCGCACCTATGGCCGCGACCCGCTCTACGGCCTGTTGCTGACCTTCGGCATCGCCATGGTGCTGGAGGACCTGATCCGGGCGGTCTGGGGCACCCGCGACTATGTCCTGCCGGTGCCGCGCGACATTTCCGGCGGCTTCCTGTTCCTCGATCTGATCTGGTCGAGATATCGCTTCTGGGCCGCCGCTTTCGCCATCGCGGCGATCGCCATCGTCTGGCTGGTGGTCGAGCGCACCCGCTTCGGCGCCATGGTCAAGGCCGGCGCCCATGACAGCGAGATCGTCCAGGCGCTGGGCATCGACCTGAAGAAGCTGCGCACCGGGGTCTTCGTCTTCGGCACCATGCTGGCGGCGCTCGCCGGCGTCATCCTGGCGCCGATCTGGGGCATCCGCCCGCATATGGGGGTCGACGCGGTGGTCCCGGCCTTCCTGGTCATCGTGCTCGGCGGGGTCGGCAGCTTCTGGGGGGCGGTCATTGCCGGTCTCCTGGTCGGCATGGTGGTCGGCCTGTCCGGGGCCTATGCCTCGGAGTGGTCGCTGCTCTCGATGTATCTCTTGCTCATCCTTGTCGTGACCTTCCGCGCGCGCGGGCTGTTCGGCAAGAAGAGCGTGCTGGAGGCCTGAAATGGACGCCCGCCGGACGGTTCCGACGCTGACGCCCGCCATGCTGGTCACATGGGCCCTGTTCGCCACGCTGCCGTTCTGGATCGAGCCCATCGGGCTCTACCACTATCTCGGCATCGAGATCCTGATCTTCGCGACCTATGCGCTCGCCTATAACCTGGTGCTCGGCCATGCCGGCCTGCCCTCGTTCGGCCACGGCGCGTTTTTCGGCATCGGCGCCTATGCCTTCGGGCTCGCCCAATTCAACATCGCGCCGAACCTCTGGATCTGCCTCGCCGTCGCGGTGCTGGCGACCGCGCTTGCCGGCGCCCTGGTGGCCCTGTTCATCTCGCACCGGCGCGGCATCTATTTCTCGCTGATGACGATCGCCTTCGGCCAGGTGTTCTGGTTCGTCGCGATGAAGGCGCACGCGATCACCGGCGGCGAGGACGGCCTGTTGAAGATCGCCCGGCTGCCGGCCGATCTCGGCCTGACGGCGATCCCGCTCGAGACCAATGTGGCGCTCTATTACGGCGTGCTGGCGATGTTCATGCTGGTGTCGCTCGGGCTCTGGCGGCTGATCCATTCGCCGTTCGGACGGGTGGTGAAAGCGATCAAGCAGAACGAGGAGCGCGCCCGCTTCATCGGCTACGACGTCTGGGCCTGCAAGTTCGCCGTCATCGTGCTGTCGGCGGCGCTCTCGGGCCTGGCCGGCGGGCTGTTCGCCATGGCCCAGCGCTCGGCCTTTCCCGATGTGATGAGCCTGCACTATTCCGGCTATATCGTCATGATGACGCTGATCGGCGGCGGCCTCGTGTCGTTCTGGGGGCCGGTGATCGGCGCCGTCGTGTTCTTCCTGGCACGCGACCTGATCGGTGCCCTGACCACCAGCTGGATGCTGTGGTTCGGCCTGTTGTTCGTCATCCTGGTGCTGTTCCGGCCCGAGGGGCTTGCCGGCCTGTTCGAGGCGCTGCGCCGCAAGCCGCCGCCGGCGCCGGTCGCCGCGCCCGATGCGAAGGAGGCCTGAGCCATGGCCTTGTTCGAAGCCAAGGGCCTGCATCTGCGCTTCGGCGACCGGGTGGTGCTGGAGAATATTTCGCTCGCCTTCGAGGCCGGCAAGCTCTCCGGCATCATGGGGCCGAACGGCGCCGGCAAGACCACCTGCTTCAACGTGCTGACCGGCCGCTATCGGCCCGATCGCGGCCAGGTGCTGTTCGACGGCCAGGACATTACCGGCCTGAAACCGCACCGGATCGCCAGGCTCGGCATAGCCCGGTCGTTCCAGCTGATGAACCTGTTCGACGAATTCAGCGTGTTCGAGAATGTCGCGATCGCGCTGCCGGCGACCCGCGGGCGCGTCCATGACCCGCTCGGCCAGGCCTATGCCGATCCTGCCGTCGCCGCCGCCGCCATGGCGGTGCTGGAACGGGTCGGCCTGGCGCGCCGCGCCGACGACCCGGCGAAGTCGCTGCCTTATGGCGCCAGGCGCGCGCTGGAAATCGCCGTTGCGCTCGCCTCCGATCCGAAGCTGTTGTTCCTCGACGAGCCGACCGCCGGTCTCGGCAGCGATGGCCGGGCCCGGCTCGCCACGCTGATCCGCAGCCTGAAGGGCCTGGTCACCATCGTGATCATCGAACACGACATGGATTTCCTGTTCTCGCTCGCCGACGAGATTTCGGTGATCCATTGGGGCCAGGTGATCGCGCATGGCTCGCCGGCCGAACTGATGGCCAATCCATGGGTCAAAGCCTCAAGCCTCGGGACGGTGAACTGATGCTCGATGTCCAGGCGGTCGACACTTTCCACGGCGAGACCCAGGCGCTGTTCGGCGTCTCGCTGACCGTGCGCGACGGCGAGGTCCTGGCGCTGCTCGGCGCCAATGGCGCGGGCAAGACCACACTGTTGCGCTCGATCCTCGGCCTGACCCGGCCGCGGCACGGCGAGATCCGGTTCCGCGGCCGGACCATTACCGCGAACCCGACCCACCAGATCGCCCGGCAGGGCATTGGCTGGGTGCCCGACGACCGCCGGCTCTGCCCGACACTGACGGTGGAAAAGAACCTGGCGCTCGGCATCAAGCGCACGGCGTTCCGGCCCTGGACGCTCGGCGAGGTCACCGAGATCTTCTCGGCGCTCAAATATCTGATGAGCCGCGACGCCGAGACCCTGTCCGGCGGCGAGATGCAAATGGTGGCGATCGCCCGCGCCCTGCTCGGCAGTCCCGGGCTGGTGCTGTTCGACGAGCCGAGCCAGGGGCTCGCGCCGAAGATCGTCAACGACGTGATGGCGGTGATCCGGCGCCTGAAGGCCGAAGGCATCGCCGCGATCGTCGTCGAGCAGAATGCCGATGTCGCGCTGTCAGTCGCCGACCGGGTGGTGGTGCTGCAGCGCGGCCAGGTCGCCTGGTCGGGCGAGGCGGCCGAGCTTGTCGCCGATGCCGCACTCAAGCGTTCGCTGATCGGAGGCGTGCAATGAGTACCGCGCCGCTGCTTGTCCTCGACCGGGTCGAGAAGGTCTATCACCGCGGCCTGATCGTCCGCACGCCGGCCTTCCGGCTCGGCGTCGACCTCAGCTTCGACCGATCGGAAATCGTCGGGGTGCTGGGACCGAACGGCGCCGGCAAGACCACCCTGTTCGAGATGATCGCCGGGTCCAACACACCGAATGGCGGCGAGATCCGGATCGCCGGTCACGACATCCATCAGGTGCGCTATCGCGAGCGCGACCGGCTCGCCATCCACTATCACCAGTCCTACCAGGTGCGCCGTTTCGCCAAGACCAAGCCGGCCTTTCTGATGCAGCGGGCTGAAAGCGTCTATCCGCTGGTCCATCTGTTCGACGAACCGCAGTTCAACACCCAGGACGGTTATATCGGCTTCATGCTGGATTTCTTCCGCCGGCTGAAGCGCGAAGGCCGGCTGGTCTTCGTCTGCCTGCATCCGACCGCGCCGTTCCAGCTCGATATCCTCCAGGAGATCTGCGACCGCTTCCTGTTCGTGGCCGGCGGCCGGGTCGCCGCATTTGCCGATTTCGACCAGACGGTGCGCGACCAGGCAGTGCGCGCCTATCTGGGTGAACTGGCGCCTGTGGCGGCACCCGCGCCCCGGCTCCAAAATTGAGGCAGGCCGAAGACTGGCTGTGACGCACCGCCTCGACTAGCATCCTTGCGGCTTGCCTGGTTCGGACAGTCCGGCCGGGTCCGTGGGGGAATTTGATGACCAGTTTTCTATCGCGCCTCGGCCTTGCCGGCGCAGCCTTGGTTCTTGCTCACATCGCGCCGGTGGCGGCGCAGGGCCAGGCCCCGATCCCGCTGCCGGACGCGATCCGCAGCGCCGGCACGATCCGCGTCGGCATCGAGGCGACCTATCCGCCGATGGCCTACAAGGACCCGGCGACCAATGAGCGCCGCGGCCTGAATGTCGACCTGGTGACCGCCATCGCCAAGGAATTGAACATCGCCATCCAGTGGGAGGAAATGACCTTCGAGCAATTGATCACCGGCATCACCGCCGGACGGGTCGATTTCAGCGGCAGTTCGATGACCGACCTGCCGGCACGCCGCGAGAAGCTGAGCTTCGTCGACTATATCTCGACCGGCCCGCAGATCTTCACCACCAGCCAGCAGGCCGGCGGCATCGCCACCCCGCTCGACATGTGCGGCAAGTCGATCGCCACGCCGCGCACCACCAATTATTTCCCGACCGCGCAAGCCTGGAGCGAGGCCAATTGCGTCGCCGCCGGCCGGCCGCCGATGCAGGTGATCGGCACGGCGGGCGCCGCCGCCAGTCGCGCCGACCTGCAGCAGGGCCGTGCCAATGCCGCCCTGCTGGGCGCCGAATATGTCACCTATCTGCGCCAGCAGAACCCCGGCGCCTTCGTGGCGGTGGGCGCGCCGATCGGCCGCAACCTTTCCGGCCTCGCCTTTCCGCGCGGCAATCCGGCGCTACGCGACGCCGTCGCGGCGGCGCTGACCCGGCTGATGGCCAACGGCACCTATCTGGCGCTGTTGAAAAAACATGGGCTGGAAAGCCAGGCCCTGACCGAAGTCGGTATCGACGCCGGCCAGTGAGGCAGATCGGAACGTCCTCCACGGTGGGAATTGCGTGGGGGACATACAGGCTTGGCCTCTCGCCGGCGAGGGGAACAACACCGACGGTGCAACGCCGACGCGTCGCCCACCACCTCGTCATGGCCGTGCTTGTGACGGCCATCCACGTCTTCGACGGTCAAGGTCATGCGTGGATGGCCGGCACGAGGCCGGCCATGACGGATGGGGTGGCGAGGTTGGATAAGGCCTCCTCCCCTGGTCCTGATGTGAAGTCGGTGGTTCCTGTGCGAGACTTTGAGGACGCGAACCCCATCCGATCCCCCGAAACTTGCCAAGCCGCCTTGCCCGTGACGAAATCGCCAGTGACATAGCATCTCCGCCTGCCTATGGGTGGCGCATCACTTGTGGCACTCTGCCGGTCCGGCGGGTCAAAGCTCGGTCGGAACAGATGGTCACCATTCGCTCGAAGACGTTCGACATCCTGTTCGGCCTGTGGACCGCGCTGTTCGGCGCTTTCATTCCGGTGCTCATGCTGGTCGGCTCGCCGCGCATGGTCCGCTCGGTGTCGCGGCGCTGGGTGCGCGGCGCGCTGTTCCTTCTGAAACATGTCGTCGGGCTCGATTATGTCGAGCGTGGCCTGGAAAACCGGCCAGCCGGCCCCTGCATCGTCTTGAGCAACCACCAGTCGACCTGGGAGACGCTGGCCGCCAACGTGCTGTTTCCCGATGTCGCCGTGGTCGCCAAGAAGGAATTGCTCAAGGTGCCGGTGTTCGGCTGGTATCTGAGAAACCAGCCGATGATCACCATCGACCGGGAGCTCGGCACCCAGGCGCTGCGCAGGATGATCGACGGCGCGAAGACGGCGCTGGCCGAGGGCCGGCCGGTTCTGGTCTTTCCGGAAGGCACGCGCAAGAGCCCGGACGAACCGATCGACTTCAAGCGCGGCGTCGAGATGATCTATGCAAGGCTCGACGTGCCGGTGCTGCCGGTGGTGGTGAATTCGGGCCGTTTCTGGGGCATTTCCGGCGGCGCCCGGCGCCCCGGCACCATTGTCGTGTCCTATCTGCCGGCGATACCGCCAGGCCTGACCGGCAATGAAATGGTCGAGCGGGCCACGGCCGCGATGGAAGCCGAGCGGCTCAGGATCGGCTGACCGGCCAACCAGCCGAGGCTGCTCCGGCGCGCCCGGCGAAACTCCGTACCGTCCTGATCTCGTGCAACGGGCGGCCAGCCATCGGTCGGCCGCGCCGCATCGCCGCGCCATACGAACAATTCCGGACAGAGCCGCTCGGCGTTTGACAGCGCCGTGACATTCGCACTATTTTCATATTATAGAACTCAAGTTCCATTTTATGGAACAAATGAAAGGCGTGGCCCGCATGTCCATCCTTTCCAGCGCGGCCGATGTGCTCCGTTGTTTCTCCGTCACCCGCAACGAGCTGACGGTGACCGAAGTGTCGTCGGTGCTCGGCCTGCCGAAGAGCAATGTGTCGCGCCTGCTGCGCGCAATGCGCGATGCCGGATTTCTGGAAACCGTGGGCGAAACCAAACGCTACCGGCCCGGCCTGCTGCTGCACCAGACCGGCCACATCTATCGCTTCGCGACCTCGCTGATCGACCGGACCGACGCGATCGTGGCGCGGGTCGCGGCCGAGATCGGCCATACCGGCTATATCAGCATGCGGCGCGGCGGCGAGGTGGTCGGCATCACCGTGCACCCCGGCCGCAACATCCTGCGCGTGGTCTCGACCATCGGCGACCGGATCTCGGCCTTTGCCAGCAGCACCGGCCGCGCCCTGCTCGCCCGGCTGCCCGATGACGAGGTGCGCAAGCTCTACGCCCAGGGTTTCGTGCCGCCGTCTGCCACCGCGCCGCAGACGCTCGACGACCTGATCACGCGGCTTGCCGCGATCCGCCGGGCGGGCTTTGCCGAATCCCATGACGAGGCGGTGCGCGGGGTCGGCGCCATCTCGGTCGCCGTCGGCGATCCCGTCACCGGCGACGAGGCCGCGCTGTGCATTTCTTATCCCGCATCCACCGTCACGCCGCATGAGCGGACCCGGATCATCGCGGCGCTCGGCGAAGGGGCCGCCGAGATCGCCGCCGTGATCGGCGACAAGCGTTTTATTCCCGTGAGATTTCCTATTGAGGAGAAGAGCTTATGACCCAGCGTTGGCGCATCGGCTTCGACATCGGCGGAACCTTCACCGATTTCATCCTCTATGACGGCGTCGAGAAATCGGTCCGCCTGCACAAGCGCCTGACCACGCCGCACGATCCGTCCGAGGCAGCCCTGATCGGGCTCGAGGAACTGGTCGCCATGGCCGGCATCACGCTTGGCGAGGTATCCGAGATCGTCCACGGCACGACGCTGGTGACCAATGCGGTGATCGAGCGCAAGGGCGCCAAGCTCGGCCTGATCACCACGCGCGGCTTCCGCGACATCCTGGAGATGGGCACCGAGCAGCGCTACGACATCTATGACCTGTTCCTGGCCTTCCCCGAGCCCTTCGTGACGCGCGACCTCAGGCTGGAGGTCGCCGAGCGGATCGATCGTGACGGCGCCGTCGTCACCGCCCTGGACGAGAAGGCGGTGCGCGCCCAGGCCGAACGGCTCGCCGCCGCCGGCTGCCAGGCGATCGCCATTTGCTTCCTCAACAGCTATCGCAACCCGCAGCACGAACAGGCGGCCGGCCGGATCGTGCGCGAGGCCTTGCCTCAGCTGACCGTGTCGCTGTCGAGCGAAGTGGTTGCCGAGATCTGGGAATATCAGCGCTTCGTCACCACCTGCGCCAACGCCTATGTCCAGCCCTTGATGCACAGCTACCTGGCGCGCCTGCAGCGTGAGCTCGAAGCCCGTTCGTTCACCGGCGCGCTCCGCCTGATGCATTCGGCCGGCGGGCTGGTGTCGCCCGAGACCGCCCGCACCTTGCCGATCCGCTTGCTGGAGAGCGGGCCGGCCGGTGGCGGCCTGGCCACCGCCCTGTTCGGCGAGCTTGCCGGCCACAAGGACGTCATTTCTTTCGACATGGGCGGCACGACGGCCAAGGCCTGCATGATCGAGAACGGCCGCGCCGAGATCGCCCAGATGATCGAGGCCGGCCGGGTCAACCGCTTCGCCAAGGGGTCCGGCCTGCCGATCAAGGCGCCGGTCATCGACATGATCGAGATTGGCGCCGGCGGCGGCTCGATCGCGGCGATCGACGAGGTCGGCCTGTTGAAGGTCGGCCCGCATTCGGCCGGCTCCGATCCGGGCCCGGCCTGCTACGGCATGGGCGGCACGAGGCCAACCGTAACCGACGCCAACCTGGTGCTCGGCTATTATGATCCCGGCTTCTTCCTCGGCGGGCGCATGGCGCTCGACGCCAAGGCCGCCGCCGACGCCATCGCAACGGTTGCCGCCCCGCTCGACCTGACGGTCGAGGAGGCCGCCTGGGGCATCCACAAGGTGGTGGTCGAGAGCATGGCGGCCGCCGCCCGCGTCCACCTGGTCGAGAAGGGCAAGGATCCCCGCCGCTACGCCATGGTCGGTTTCGGCGGCGCCGGCCCGGCCCATGCCGCCGACGTGGCGCGCGTGCTCGGCGTCAAGGAAGTGATCATTCCGCCAGCCTCGGGCGCGGCTTCCGCGCTCGGCTTCCTGGTCGCGCCGCTGTCCTTCGACATGGTCCGTTCGCTGCCGGTGGAATTTTCCGAGGGCTTCGATGCGGCCGGTGTCAACGCGCTCCTGACCGAGCTCGAGGCCGAAGGCCGCCGCCATCTGGTCGAGGCCGGCGTCAAACCCGACGACATCACGGTGGAGCGCGGCGCCGACATGCGCCTGGTCGGCCAGATGCACGACATTGCCGTGCCGCTGCCGGGCGGCGCCATCAGCGCGGCGAGCCTCGGCGCCATCCGCCAAGCCTTCACCACGGTCTATTCGTCGCGCTACACCTCGGTCTATGAGGGCGCGCGCCTGGAGGCGATCAATTTCCGCGTCCGCTGCGCCGGTCCCGCCGCGACGCTGTCGCTATCAGGGGCAACCGGCGGCGGCGATGCCGGCGCCAAGATCAAAGGCACGCGCCGCGCCTGGTTCGACGGCGGCTGGCAGGATGCCACCGTCTATGACCGCTATGCCCTGCGCCCGGGCGACAGGCTGGCCGGCCCGGCCATTATCGAGGAGCGGGAAGCCACCACCATCGTGCCGCCCGGCGACCACGTCACGGTCGATGAGGTGCTCGACCTGATCATCGCCATCGGCCAGGCCGACGCGGTCGAGACGGTGATATCAGCCGACATGCCGGTGGCGGAAGCCGCCCGCCGGATCGAGGCCGATCCGATCGCGCTGGAGATCATGTGGAGCCGCCTCGTCAATGTCGTCGAGGAAATGTGGCTGACCGTCTGCCGCACCGCCTTCTCGCTGGTGATCTCGGAAGCGCAGGATTTCGCCTGCGAACTGCTCGATCCAGAAGGCGAGACGCTGGCGCACAGCCCGCGCGCCATGCCGGTGTTCAACCTGACCCTGCCGCGCGCGGTGAAGGCGCTGCTCGCGCGTTATCCCGCCGAGACGCTGAAGCCCGGCGACGTGCTGATCACCAATGATCCCTGGCTCTGCGCCGGCCACCTGTTCGACATCGCCGTGGTGACGCCGGTGTTCATGGGCGACCGGGTGGTCGGCCTGATGGGCACGGTCGGCCATGTCTCCGACATCGGCGGCACCAAGGACAGCATGCGGGCGCGCGAGATCTATGAGGAAGGTTTCCAGATCCCGCCGATGAAGCTCTACGAGGCGGGCAAGCCGAACGAGACCTTGCTGCGGCTGCTCGGCGAGAATGTCCGCAATTCCGAACAGGTGCTGGGCGACCTGCATTCCTTCGTCGCCGCCAACGCCATCGGCGCCGAGCGGCTGGCATCCTTCATGGCCGATTACGGCATGCAGGACCTGCGGGCGCTGGCTTCCGTCGTCCAGAACCGCTCGGAAAAGGCCATGCGCGAGGCGATCGCGGCGCTGCCCGACGGCATCTATCACGGCACGGTCACCAACAATCCCCTGGGCACGCCGATGACCTATCCGCTGGCGCTGACGGTGAAGGGCGAGACCATCGAGCTCGACTTCGCCGGCGCTCCCGCGCAATTGCCGCAAGGCGGGCTCAACTGCACGCTGAACTACACCACGGCGCACGCGACCTACCCGTTGAAATGCATGCTGACGCCGAATGTGCGCGGCAATGCCGGCTGCTACCGCGCCTTCACGGTGAAGGCGCCGGAGGGTTCGATCCTCAACTGCGACAAGCCGATGGCGGTGAACCTGCGGACCCGCACCGGCTGGTATATCGCACCCAACATCTTCCGGGCGCTGTCCAAGGCGGCGCCGACCCAGGTCCAGGCTTTCACCGGCCTGCCGGTGGCGGCCAATGTCTATGGCCGCGACCGCGCCGGCGACACCTATTCGGACATGCTGTTCATGGGTGGCGGCCAGGGCGGCTCGGCCCATGGCGACGGCAAGTCGGGCCTGCTCTATCCGACCTCGGCGGCCAATACCTCGATCGAGACCTTCGAGGCGCGCGTGCCGGTGCTGGTGATCGAGAAGACCTATATCGCCGATTCCGGCGGCGCCGGCCGGCATCGCGGCGGCCTCGGCCAGCAGGTCAGGCTGCGCAAGCTGACCGATGACGGCCTGCCGACGCTGGTCTCGGTCTATCCGGAAGGGGTCAACAATCCGATCCCCGGCCTGTTCGGCGGCAAGGCGGGCGGCGGCGCGTCCGGCCGCGTGCTTGATGACACCGGCCACCTGATCAAGGATTGCGGCACCGGCGAACTGGTTCAGATCGACAAGCCCCACGAGGTGGTCGAGGTCGTGCTGGCCGGCGGCGCCGGCTATGGCGATCCGGCCGAGCGCCCGCGCGAGGCGGTCGCCGCCGACGTCGCGTTCGGGCTGGTCACACCGGACGCCGCCAAGCGCGATTACGGCTTGCATGGCGCGGAACCGCGGCGCGCGGTCGCCGCGGAGAAGTCCGGCATTCTGGTTGCATGACGACCGGCCGGTCGCGGGCGACGGCGATCGGCCCATCACGGCCAAAAAACGAGGGGACCTTCCACATGAGCGATATCAACCAGCCGGCGCCCGAGGGGGCATCCCGGCGCCATCCGAGCCTGTTCGACCCGGCCACTTTCGTGCTGATCGGCATCCTGTCGATCTTCGGAGCGATCATCGGCATGCAATTGCTGGTGTCGCTCGGCGTCACCGCCAACACCTCGCTGATCGGCGCCATGGCCGCCATGGCGCTGGCCCGCGTGCCGGTGGGCCTGTTCATGCGCTATCGCTCGATCCATGTGCAGAACCTGGCGCAGAGCGCCATTTCGTCAGCAACCTTCGGCGCGGCGAACAGCCTGCTCCTGCCGATCGGCGTGCCGTTCCTGCTCGGCCGGCCGGACCTGATCCTGCCGATGTTTGCCGGCGTCTTCCTGGCCATGCTGCTCGACGCCTATCTGCTCTACCGGATGTTCGACAGCCGGGTGTTTCCGGCGACCGGCGCCTGGCCGCCGGGCGTTGCCGCGGCCGAGGCGATCAAGGCCGGCGATGAGGGCGGGCGCAAGGCCGTGCTGATGGGCATCGGCGTGGGCTTCGGCCTGATCGGCGCCTTTTTCCGGATCCCGATGTCGGCCTTCGGCGTCGCCTTCATCGGCAATATCTGGGCGCTGTCGATGTTCGGCGTCGGCCTCTTGCTGCGCGGCTATTCCGGCGACCTGTTCAACAACACCCTGTTCGCGTCGCTGATCCCGCGCGGCGACCTGATGGCTGCCTATATCCCGCACGGCTTCATGATCGGCGCCGGCATCGTCGCGCTGATCCAGGTCGGCCAGATCTTGATGGCGCGCGACAGCGCCACGGCGGCTGAGACCGCTGGCCGGCCCGATGCCGAAGTCAGGCGCGCGCTCGGCCTCGGCACGGCAGGCTATCTCGCCATCGCGGTGTTCCTGGCGATCGCCGGCGGGCTCGCCAGCGACATGTCGATCGGCATGCTGATCCTGTTCGTGCTCTATGCCGCTTTCGCGGCCTATGTTCACGAGCTGATCGTCGGCCTCGCCGCCATGCATTCCGGCTGGTTCCCGGCTTTCGCCGTGGCCCTGATCACCTTGATCATCGGCATGCTCATCGGTTTCCCGCTGCCGGCCTTGGCGCTGCTGGTCGGCTTCTCGGCGGCCACCGGACCCGCCTTTGCCGACATGGGTTATGACCTGAAGGCCGGTTATCTGTTGCGCGGCAATGGCGCCGACCCGGCCTTCGAACGGGATGGCCGCCGCCAGCAGCTGTTCGCCGCCATGCTCGCCTTCGTGGTCGCCGGCATCGTCGTGTTGTTCAGCTACCAGACCTATTTCGCCCAGAACCTGATCCCGCCGGTCGACCGGGTCTATGCCGCCACCATCCGCGCCGGAGTGGCGCCGGGCGTCGCCTGGTCCTTGTTCATCTGGGCGATCCCCGGCGCGATCCTGCAATTCGTCGGCGGGCCGAAGCGCCAGATCGGCGTGTTGTTCGCCACCGGCCTGTTGATCAACTTCCCGGCGGCCGGCTGGGCGGTGCTGGTCGGCATCGCCGCGCGGCTCATCTGGGAGCGGCTGCGCGGCAAGGACAGCGATGGCGACATGGAAGTGTTCGCCGCCGGCATCATCGCCGGCGACGCGCTGTTCAACTTCTTCGACTCGGTGATCAAGAACCTCAGGCGCTGAGCCCTCGGGCCCGGCGCCGCCAACCGCCAAGGAACAGACGATGAGCCTCTCGCAAACCCTCCAGGTGTTCGACGCTTTCGACAGCGCCTATGCCTCGGGCCAGACCGTGGTCGATCTGTTCGCCCGCTTCCCGGACGCCAAAGTCAGCGTCCGGGAAATCTCTGGGCCGAAAGGCAAGACCGATTTCGTCAAGATCGTCCTGCCTGGCCTGACCGGCCGGACCGGCGGCGGCGCGACCCCGACGCTCGGCGTGGTCGGCCGCCTCGGCGGCATCGGCGCGCGGCCGAGCCGGATCGGCCTGGTCTCCGACGGCGACGGCGCGATCGCGGCGGTGGCGACCGCGCTGAAGCTCGCGGACATGCAGACCAAGGGCGACGCGCTGCCCGGCGACGTGATCGTCACCACCCATGTCTGCCCGGATGCCCCGACCCGGCCGCACCAGCCGGTCGACTTCATGGATTCGCCGGTCGAGACCGAGGACATGAATGCCGAGGAGGTGCTGCCCGAAATGGAGGCGGTGCTGTCGATCGACACCACCAAGGGCAACCGGATCCTCAATCACAAGGGCATCGCCATCTCGCCGACGGTCAAGCAGGGCTATATCCTGCGGGTGGCCGAGGATCTGGTGCGCATCATGGAAATGACCACCGGCCGACCGGCGGTGACCTTCCCGATCACCACCCAGGACATCACGCCCTACGGCAATGGCGTCTATCACCTCAACAGCATCCTGCAGCCGTCGATCGCGACCTCGGCCCCGGTGGTCGGCGTAGCCATCGCAGCCGAAAGCGTCGTGCCCGGCTGCGGCACCGGCGCCAGCCACGAGGTCGATATCGCGCTTGCAGTGAAATTCGCGGTCGAGGTCGCCAAGGAATTCACCCGTGGCACCTGCCAGTTCCACGACCCCGCCGAATATCAGCGCCTGATCGCGCTCTACGGCTCGCTCGCCCATCTGCAGAAGCGACAGGACTAGGATCGCCCCATGACCATCCGCAAACTCGGGACGCTCACCATCGGCCAGGCGCCGCGCGCCGACATCACGCCGATCCTCGACGCCCATGTCGACAACGCCTTGCCGCGCATTCATGCCGGCGTGCTCGACGGCCTGACCGCCGGCGAGGTCGCCGAGCAGTTCGCGCCGCGGCCAGGCAAGCCGGTGCTGATCACCCGGCTGCGCGACGGCAGTTCCGTGATCATCGACAAGCAGGCGACCGAGACCGCCGCCCGCGACAAGCTCGCCGCCTTGGAGGCCGAAGGCTGCACGACGGTCGTGATGTTGTGCACCGGCACTTTCGAGACGCTGCATTGCGCGCGGGCGCGGCTGGTCGAGCCGGACCGGATCCTGCCCCCGACAGTGGCGGCCGCGGTCCAGGACGCCCAGGTCGGCATCATCGTGCCGTTGATCGAGCAGATCGACAGCGAGGCGTCGAAATGGGCGGCGCTCGCCCGCCAGCCGATCTATGCCGCCGCTTCGCCTTATGCCGAGGGCCAGGCCGAGCTTGAAGCTGCGGCGCGCGATCTCGCAGCCCGCGGCGCCGACATCCTGCTGATGGACTGCATGGGTTTCCTCGAGCAGCACCGCCAGGTCGTCGCGCAAGCCAGCGGGCTGCCGGTGATCCTGTCGAACGCGCTGATCGCCAAGGTGGTGTCCGAGATCGTCTGATCGGCGCCTGGTTGACCACCGATTTCCGCTGCGGCCATGATGGCGCCCGCGAAGGCAATCGCGGACCAGCCAAGGCCTCGCCGATGACCTCACCACCGGAGACAGCGTCGGACGTTTCCGCCGCAGCCGCCCGCCGGTCCGACCGGACCTGGGCGCTGCTGCTGGTCATCGAGACCGTCGCGGCGCTGTCCATCGTGCTGCATATCCAGGCGGCCTTCCAGCGGCTGCTGGATACGCTTGGCCAGCAGCAGCTGATCGAAGCCCGCTTTTATGCGGAGCTCGCCGTGGCCACTTTGGTCATTCAGCTCTGCTACTGGGTCCGGCTCCTGCGGCTGCCGGCCGGGCTGGCCTGGCGAAGCGTGCTGATCGGCCATGTCCTGGTCTTCGCCAGCAAGCTCAGCTTCATCTTCGGCGGCGCGCTGTTCTCGGTGGTGTTTTTTCGTCACCTGCCGGAATTCGAGACCTTGCCCGACGCCTTCGGCCTGGCGCTTCGCGGCCTTCTGTTGATCGCCATGCTGTTCTCGCTGTTCTGCTACACGCTGGAGCTCGAGCGCTTCGGCAACGCCCTGCAGGCGCCGCGCGGCTCGCGCCTGATCACCTGATATTGAAGCGGGCAATGGCCCGGCAAGTTCGGGCCCGCGACAATCCGACGCTTCTCCCAACACGGCAGAAACCCAACGCGATCCGTTCAGCGACCCGTGATGACGAGCGGCGGCGTGCGCGCTTGACTATTGCACCGCAATATACATACATACGTGTCTGTATATCACGTTTTGTATCGGTCAATTGGGCCGGCGCAGGACGACCCCAGTCTTTTCAAGCCGCCCGTTCAACGTGCGGCTTTTTCGTCTTTTGCCCGTCAAACCGCGCGCCCGCGCCATTTCCTGGATCCACCATGCGCTTCCAACCCTCGCGACTCATGCTGCCGATCGCCCTCTCGTTCAGCCTGGTGCTGGTGGGGTGCAAGGACGGTCAGCAGGCCCAAGGCGGCCCCGGCATGCCGCCGGCCCCGGTGGCGGTGTTCACCGCGACGCCCGAGGATATCGCGATCACCAACGAGCTGCCCGGCCGTATTGCGCCGACACGCATCGCGCAGGTGAGGCCCAGGGTCTCCGGCATCGTGGTCGAGCGGGTGTTCCAGCAGGGCACGGCGGTGAACGAAGGCGACGTGCTGTACCGGATCGATCCGGCGCCGTTCCGCGTCGAGGTGGAGCGTGCCCAGGCAACGCTGCAGCGCGCCGAGGCGACCCGCATCCAGGCCCAGCAGCAGGCCGAACGTTATGAGCAGCTGCGCGCGCGCAATGTCGCGAGCCCGCAGCAACATGAGAGCGCGGTCGCATCGCTCGCCCAGGCCGATGCCGACGTCGCCAGCGGCAAGGCCGGCCTCGCCGCGGCCCAGCTCAACCTGCAATATACCAATATCACCGCGCCGATCCGCGGCCGCACCGGCCGGGCCCTGGTGACCGAGGGCGCGCTGGTCGCCGCCAACGGCGCCGAGCCGATGACCATCATCCAGCAGCTCGACCCGGTTTATGCCGACTTCACCCAGTCGGCGACCGACCTGGTGCGCCTGCGCCGCGCGCTGCAGGCCGGCGCGCTGGAAGCGACCGGGCAGGACGAGGCGCGGGTGCGCCTGGTGCTCGACGACGGCAGCGTCTATCCGCATCCCGGCCGCCTGCTGTTCTCCGAGGCAACCGTCGACACGACCACCGGCCAGGTGACGCTGCGCGGCGAGTTCCCCAACCCCAATGGCGACCTCTTGCCGGGCCTATATGTCCGCGTGCGGATCGAGCAGGGCGTCGAGCGCAACGCCATTGCCGTGCCGCAGCAGGCGGTGCAGCGCGACAATGCCGGCCGGCCCCAGGTCTATGTCGTCAAGCCGGACGACACGACCGAGCTCAGGACGGTGACCTCCAACCGGGTGGTCAACGGCCGCGCCGTCATCAACGAGGGCCTGAAGGCCGGCGAACGGGTGGTGGTCGACGGCTTCCAGCGGCTGCGCCCGGGCGCCAAGGTCAATGCAACGGCCTGGGTGCCGCCGGCTCAGACGACCGCCGCGGCCAGCAACACCACCGTTCAGTAAGGTCGGCACGCCATGCCTCAATTTTTCATCGAACGCCCGATCTTTGCGTGGGTCGTCGCGCTTTTCATCATGCTGGCCGGCGCGATCGCCGTGCCGCTGCTGCCGATCGCGCAATATCCGACCGTCGCGCCGCCGCAGATCTCGATCACCGCCAGCTATCCCGGCGCCTCGCCTGAGAACGTCTATCAGGCGGTGACCCGGCCGATCGAAGAAGAGCTGAACGGCATTGTCGGCCTGCTCTATTTCGAATCGACCTCGGACACCTCGGGCTCGGTCGAAATCACCGCCACCTTCCAGCCGGGCACCAATCCGGCCCAGGCGGCGGTCGACGTGCAGAACCGTGTCCGCCGCGTCGAGCCGCGCCTGCCCCGGTCGGTCGCCCAGCAGGGCGTCCAGGTCGAGCAGGCGAGCTCGAGCTTCCTGATGGTGGTCTCGCTGACCTCGTCCGACGGCTCGGTCGACGATATCGGGCTCGGCGACTACATGATGCGCAACATCATCGGCGAGGTTCGCCGCATTCCCGGCGTCGGCAAGGCGCAGCTGTTTGCGACCGAGCGCTCGATGCGCATCTGGATCGACCCGGACCGGCTGGTCGGCCTCAACATGACCGCCACCGACGTGGTCGCGGCGATCACCGCGCAGAACGCCCAGGTTGCCGCCGGCAGCATCGGCGCGCTGCCCAACCCGATCACCCAGCAGATCTCCGCGACCGTGCTGGTCAAGGGCCAGCTGACCTCGCCCGA
This sequence comes from Phreatobacter stygius, assembly GCF_005144885.1. Classification (NCBI taxonomy): domain Bacteria; kingdom Pseudomonadati; phylum Pseudomonadota; class Alphaproteobacteria; order Hyphomicrobiales; family Phreatobacteraceae; genus Phreatobacter; species Phreatobacter stygius. Next base: position 3,785,262 of record NZ_CP039690.1, on the reverse strand, counting down.
GGAGTTCGGCGCGATCGTCATGCGCGCCAATCCCGATGGTTCGGCGGTGCGGCTGCGCGATGTCGCGCGCGTCGAGGTCGGCGGCCTGTCCTACAGTTTCTCGTCGCGCCTCAACGGCAAGCCGAGCGCGGCGATCGGCGTCCAGCTGTCGCCGACCGGCAATGCCATGGCGACGTCGGAAGCGGTGACCGCGCGGCTGAAGGAGCTCGCCGTCTATTTCCCGCCGGGCGTCGAATTCTCGGTGCCCTACGACACCTCGCCCTTCGTCAGGGCCTCGATCCAGAAGGTCGTGGAGACACTGGCGGAAGCCATGCTTCTGGTCTTCCTGGTGATGTTCCTGTTCCTGCAGAACATCCGCTACACGCTGATCCCGGCCCTGGTGGTTCCGGTGGCCCTGCTCGGCACCTGCGCCGCCATGCTGGCCTTCGGCTTCTCGATCAACGTGCTGACCATGTTCGGCATGGTGCTGGCGATCGGCATCCTGGTCGACGACGCGATCGTCGTGGTCGAGAATGTCGAGCGCATCATGGCCGAGGAAGGCCTGTCGCCGAAGGAAGCGACCAAGAAGGCGATGGGCCAGATCACCGGCGCCATCATCGGCATCACGCTGGTGCTGGTGGCGGTGTTCATTCCCATGGCCTTCTTCCCGGGCGCGGTCGGCGTCATCTACAAGCAGTTCAGCATCACCATGGTGGTGTCGATCCTGTTCTCGGCCCTGCTGGCGCTGAGCCTGACGCCGGCGCTCTGCGCCTCGTTCCTGAAGCCGATCCCGGCCGAACATCATGAGAAGCGCGGCTTTTTCGGCTGGTTCAACCGCTCGTTCAACCGGACCTCGCATGCTTATAGCGGTTTCGTCGGCAAGCTGATCCGGCGCGCCGGGCGCTATATGATCATCTATGCCGCCCTGCTCGCCGGGCTCGGCTACCTGTTCGTCCGGCTGCCGACCGCCTTCCTGCCTGACGAAGACCAGGGTTATGTGATTGTCAACTTCCAGGCGCCCTCGGATGCCACCGCCAACCGCACGCTGAGCGCCATCGAGGCGGCGGAGAAGCATTTCCTGGCCGAGCCGGGGGTGGCCCGCATCATCGCGATCTCGGGCTTCAGCTTCTTCGGCACCGGCCAGAACGCCGCGCTCGCCTTCGTCACCTTGAAGGACTGGAGCGAACGCGGCCCGAAAGACAGCGCCGCTCAGATCGCCATGCGCGGCAGCATCGCGCTGTCGCAGGTGCGCGACGCGATCGTCTTCGGCCTGTCGCCGCCGCCGATCCAGGGCCTTGGCAATTCCAACGGCTTCGCGTTCCGGCTGCAGGCCCGCGCCGGCCAGAACCAGCAGCAGTTGGCCGAAGCGCGCGACCAGTTGCTGGGTGCCGCGCAGAAGAGCCCGATCCTCAGCCAGCTGTTCGTCGAAGGCTTGCCCGACGCTGCCCAGGTCAACCTGGTCATCGACCGCGAAAAGGCCAATACGTTCGGCGTCACCTTCGCCGACATCAACGCCACGCTGACCACCAATCTCGGCTCGGCCTATGTCAACGACTTCCCCAATGGCGGCCGGCAGCAGCGCGTCCTGGTGCAGGCCGAAGCAACCAGCCGCATGCAGACCGCCGACCTGTTGACGCTCAACGTGCGCAACACCAATGGCGGCATGGTGCCGCTGTCGGCCTTCGCACGCATCGAGTGGCAGCGCGGGTCGTCGCAGATCATCGGCTATAATGGCTATCCGGCGGTGCGCATCAGCGGTCAGGCCGCGCCCGGCTATTCGTCGGGTGACGCCATTGCCGAGATGCAGAAGCTCGCCGGCGAACTGCCGCTCGGTTTCGGCTATGAGTGGACCGGCCAGTCGCTGCAGGAAATCCAGTCGGGTTCGCTGGCGCCGCTCTTGATCGCGCTGTCCTGCATCCTGGTCTTCCTCTGCCTGGCAGCTCTCTATGAGAGCTGGTCGATCCCGATCTCGGTCATGCTGGTGGTGCCGCTCGGCGTCATCGGCTCGGTGCTGGCGGTGACGCTGCGCGACATGCCGAACGACGTCTATTTCAAGGTCGGCCTGATCGCGATCATCGGACTTTCGGCCAAGAACGCGATCCTGATCATCGAGTTCGCCAAGGACCTGAGAGCCCAAGGCAAGGGCCTGCTGGAAGCGACGGTCGAAGCGACGCACCTGCGCTTCCGGCCGATCATCATGACCTCGCTCGCCTTCGCGCTCGGCGTCTTGCCGCTGGCGATCGCCAGCGGCGCCAGCGCCGGCAGTCAGCAGGCGATCGGTACCGGCGTGCTCGGCGGCATGATCACGGCCACCGTGCTCGCGGTGTTCTTCGTGCCGATCTTCTTCGTCGTGGTGTCGCAGCTGTTCGGCGGCCGGGACAAGACTACGGATAGCACGCCGGCCGACCAGCCGACGCCCGGCGACCATGCCGCGCCCGCCAGCCGGCAGACCGAGCCGAACCCGAGCCACTAGGCCGATCCAGCCGGTTGCGGCCGCGGCACTGCCGCGGCCGCCTCGCGCATGCAGGCCTTGCCTGCACCAGACCGCTCGATGCGGAGACAGGACGGAGCCGTGCGCAGGACCAAGGCCGACGCTGGAGAGACGCGGCAGAGCATCATGGATGCCGCGGAACGCCTGTTCTTCGCCAACGGGGTGGCGGATACCTCGCTCGAACAGATCGCGGCGGAGGCCGGCGTCACGCGTGGCGCCATCTACTGGTATTTCGCCAACAAGACCGAGCTGTTCCTGGCGATGCACGACAGCGTGCCGCTGCTGTGGGAAGAGGTGATCGCCCGCGCGGTGGTCGAGGGCCATCCGGATCCGCTGACGCTTTTGGAAAATATCGCGCTGGACAGCCTGCAGCTGCTGGCCAGCGACGAGCGCCGCCAGCGCATCTACCGGATCATGACGCGCTGCGAGTACCAGGGCGATATGGCGCGCGTGCTCGACCGGCAGCAGGAGGCGATGACGCGCCAGCGCTCGCTGTTCATCGCCGCCTTCAAGCTGGCCAGCCAGAAAGGCCAGCTGAGCGCCTCGTGGCATCCGGAGACGGCCGCCCGCACCTTCGACTGGCTGTTCTGCGGCATGGTGATGGAATGGCTGCATTTCGACCAGCATTTCGACCTGGTCGCCTGCGGCGCGACCAGCATACGCCGCCTGTTCGCCGAGTTCCGGACGACCGTCGCACGAGAGGTCGCGACCGCCTAACCGGAAATCCGGATGCCGGTTCGCTCGGCGATCGCCTTGAAGCGCCTCAACTCAGCCTCGACCAGTTCGCGCGCCGCGTGCGGCGTGTTGACCCCGGCCCAGGCCTCCATGCCGGCGCCGACGAAGCGCTGCCTCAGGCCCTCCTGCAGGATGCCCTTGGCGGCGGCCTGGTTGAGCTTGGCGACGATCGGCTGAGGCAGGCCCGCCGGCGCATGCAAGAGATAGTGGATGTTCAGTTCCATCGCGGGCACGCCGGCTTCGATGAAGGTCGGCACGTCAGGGAATTGCGAGAACCGGACCGGGCTGGTGACGGCGAGCGCGCGGACCATCTGGCCCTCGATCAGGCCGGCGGCCGAGCCGAGCGAGGCGACGCCCCAGGCGGTCTCGTTCTTCGCCACGCTCAGCACCGCCGGTGCGCCGCCACGATAGGGAATATGCGGCGACCTGGCGCCCGGCCCGAGCGTGTGGCGCAGCAGTTCAGCGCCGATATGCGGGATCGAGCCGGCCCCGGAGCTCGAGAAGCTCAGGCTTTCCGAGCGCGGCGAGCCTAGCACGGCGAGCGCCTCGGCCAAGGTCTGGGCCGGAAAATCGGGGCTGACGATCAGCACCAGAGGCGAGGTGCAGACCGTCGAGATCCAGGTGAAATCCTCGACCGGCTTATAACGTGTGCCGTCGACATGCATGCTCGGCCAGATCGCGAAGGACGAGGACTCCGACAGCATCAGCGTATAGCCGTCGGCAGCCTGGCGCCTCAGCCATTCGCTCGCCAGCGTGCCGCTGGCGCCGGCCCGGTTTTCGACAATGGCCGTGGCGCCGCCGAGCTCCGTGGACAGCGCCTGGGCGAGCAGGCGCGCCGAGACATCGGTCGAACCACCCGGCGCATAACCATTGACGATCGACACCGCCCGCTCGGGATAGCCGGCGGCCATGGCCCGGGAGGCGAGACAGGGGCCAACGAGCGACGCAAGCGCCAGGCCCCGGACAAGATCGCGGCGATGCATGGTGTCTCTCCCTGGACCCCGGCCCGATCCGGCCCCGAAGCAAGGGCGGCCAAGCCGTTCTTTGTTTTGTCGAAAGGTGAAATGCGAAATGTCCGGCGTCAACGTGGCGGAGCGGCTCGCGCCGAGCCGGTCAGCGCCCCTTGAAGGCCGGTGACCGTTTTTCGTTGAAGGCCAGCACGCCTTCGTGCCGGTCTTCGGTCGGCACCATGCGATTATAGGCCTCGATCTCGAAGGCCAGGCCGTCGCGCAGCGACAGCTGCAGGCCGCGATGGATCGACTGCTTGGCCTGGCGCACCGAGATCGGCGCATTGCGGGCAATGACCGCCGCGGTCGCCAAGGCCGCATCCATCAGACCGGCGGCCGGGACCACCTGATTGACCAGGCCCCAGCCGGCGGCCTCCGCCGCGCTGAACGGCCTGCCGGTCAGGATCAGCTCCTTGGCGCGCCGCTCGCCGAGCGCACGCGCCAGCGTCTGGGTGCCACCGGCGCCCGGCATGATGCCGAGCGTCACCTCGGTCAGCGCGAAGCGGGCGGTCTCGGCCGCATAGAGGAAATCGCAGGCCGCGGTGATCTCGCAGCCGCCACCATAGGCCGCGCCGTTGACCGCTCCGATGACCGGCACCGGGCAATCCAGGATGGCCCGCACCATGCGTTCGAAGATGACATGCTGGCGCGTCCAGGCCTCGTCGGTCATGCCCTTGCGCTCTTTCAGGTCGCCGCCGGCGCAGAACGCCTTGTCGCCGGCACCGGTCAGCACGAGGCATCTGATGTCAGCGGGGTCGAGCGCGACATCCTCGAAGCAGCGCACCAGGTCGCGGCCCATCTGGGTGTTGAGCGCGTTCGACCTGTCGGGCCGGTGCAATTGCACGACGACGACATGCTCCTGGGGCTCGGACAGGCGGAGCGTTTCGAATTCCATCATGGCAGCCATCGGTCTCCGATCATGCGCTTCCAGGGCGTCTTGCGGCGCGCAGCATAGGGCGATCAGGCGGCCGACACAGCGTGCCTGAGGCCGGCCAGCCAATCGCTCACGCGTGGCAGGGCGGCGAGATCGAAACCCTGAGCGAACAGCCGCGCGGCGGTGGCGCTGTCGATGCCGGGCGCCGCGCGCTCCAGGCAATCGGTCCATTTGGCCTCGAGCTGTGCCGGCGTCAGCGGGTCTTCGACCGACCCTGGCGACACCAGGATGGTCTTTGCGAGCCTTGCACCATCGCGCAGCGTCAGCGTCACGGTGACCGGCGCGCTGCCGACGTCGGCCCCCTGCAGCGAGGTGCCGGCGGCCTCGACCACGTCGACATCGCCGAGGCGCGCCTGGATTTCCGGGCGCAGCACGGCGGCATCGGTGAAGCTCTTCAAGTCGATACGCCGGTCGGCAAGGCTCGCGACGATGGCATAGGGCGCGCTGAACAGGGCATTGAGCCCGGACTTCGGGAAAGGGTGAATCAGCGGCCTGGTGCCGCCCGGGGGCATGTCGACCCGCGCCGCCGCCACATCGGCGAGCCCGACGCCGGTTTCGCGGACCATGGCCAGGGTCGCCTCGATCATCCTGTGCAGCAGGTAGCAGCAGGGATAGCGCTTCTGCTCGAAGCCCGGCTCGGTCAGCACGAAAGGCGATCCGAGCGACAGATCGCTCGGCCAGCGATCGGTCTCGCCGCCCGAGAACGCCCTGAGGAAACCGTCCTGCTCGAGCGGTTCGGCGGCGCCTTCGATGCCGGCGGCGGCCCAGCGCGCCGCCTTCAGGCCGTTGGATGCGGCAAGGCCGACATGCAGCGACTTGACCATCGAGCCGAAATTCTTGCGCAGGCCCGAGGCGAGGCTCGCCGCGATCGCCAGGGCATGGACGATCTTGGCCTGGTCGAGCCGCATCAGCCGGGCGGCGGCGGCCGTGGCGCCAATCGTGCCGAGCGTCGCGGTGGCGTGAAAGCCGAGCGCATAGTGGCGAAACCCCATGGCCTGGCCGAGCCGGATCATCACCTCGGTGCCAATAGCGACCGCATCGGCCAGGTCACGGCCGGAGAGGTCGTGCCAAGGCACGGCCGAGAGCGCGGCGCTGAGCACCGGCGCGGTCGGATGGCAGACCGCGAGCATGCTGACATCGTCATAGTCGAGAATATGGCTCGCCATGCCGAACAGCAGCGCGGCATCGTCGGCGCGATAGGCGGCCCCCCAGAGCGAGGCGACCTCGCCGTCCTGACGCGGATCGAGGCTGCGTGCCAGAAGCCTGACCGCCGGTTCCGCGCCGCCGGCGATGGTCACCGCCAGCGTATCGACAATGACGGCAACGGCGCGGCGCTGGGCGAAAGCGTCGACCTGGCCTTCACCGATGAAGCCGGCGAGCCGGCGGGTCAGCGGCAGATCCCGCCCGTCATCGGCAAGGCGCGCGGAAAAAGCGGCATGAGCAGACATGGATCTCTCCATCAGGTGAGCCGGGACCAGCCCGGCGCGCGAATGACAAGGCTCGGCTCCGGCGCGGCATCAGCCGACCGCGCCCTGCCGGCTCAGGCGATCGATCTCGGCAGCGGCGTAACCGAGCGAGGCCAGCACGGTTCGCGTGTCGGCGCCGAGCGCCGGCGGCGGCGCCACGGCGCGGCTGCGCGCGCCATTGGCCTTCAGCGGCAAGGCCACGACACGATGATCCTTGGCCGTCTCGACCGGCAGATCCTGGACGATGCCGGCGGCCTTGACCTGTTCGTGGTCGAGCATCTCGGCGACAGTGTTCATCTCGCTGCACGGCGCGCCGGCCTGCCTCAGCGCCGCGACAATCGCCACGGTGGTCTTTTTGACGGTGACCGCTTCGAGCGCGGCCTTGAGCGCCGGCCGGTTGGCGACCCGCAACGGATTGGCGGCGAAGCGCGGATCCTGCGTGAGCTCCGGACAGCCGAGGCCGGCGCAGACCTTGTCGAACAGGCGGTCATTGCCGGCGGCGATGAAGACATGGCCGTCGGCGGATGCGAACAGTTCGTAGGGCGCGGTCATGGTCATGGCCGAACCGAGCTTCTGCGGCAGCCGGCCGGTGGCCAGATAGCTCGCGACAAACACCGTCATCCAGCTGATGCCGGTCTCCATCAGGCTCGCCTCGACCAGCATGCCCTCGCCGCTCCTGGCGCGGTGCATCAGCCCGCCCATGATGCCGAGCGCCGCCCACATGCCGGTGCCCATGTCGATCAGCGATACGCCGACGCGAACCGGATCGTCGCCCGGGCTGCCGGTCGTGCTCATGATGCCGGTGAAGGCCTGCATCAGCGGGTCGTAGCCGGGCAGGCCCTTCAACGGTCCGACCTGGCCGAAGGCGCTGATCGCGCAATAGACGAGCCGCGCGTTCAGGCCGTTCAGATCGTCATGGCCAAGGCCGCGCGCCTCGGCGCTGCCGGGCTTCATCGAATGGACGAAGACATCGGCCGTCGCCGCCAGGTCACGCAGCACCCGCCGGCCGTCGGGCTGGTCGATGTCGATGCAGATGCTCGATTTGTTGCGGTTGAGCGCCAGGAAGGTCGAGGACTGGCCACCGATCTCCGGCGGGCGCCAGTCGCGCGTGTCGTCGCCGCGCCCCGGCCGCTCGACCTTGATCACCTCGGCGCCGAGATCGCCGAGAATCTGCGTGCAGAACGGCCCGGCGACATTCTGCGTGAAGTCGACGACCTTTATGCCGGACAAAATGCTTTCGAGCATGGCGCGATCAGCCTGAGATGTTCCTGGCGCGGCGATGGAGCTTGCGGTTCGCCTATTTGTTCGAACTTAATAGGAGGCGACATGAACTGCAATCGGCCACTCGGCCAACCCGCGCCTCAGGCCCGCTGGCGGAGCATGCTGCGCAGCGAATAGCGGCCGGCCGGATAGAGGTTCTGCGAGACCTCGAAGGTCGCCCCGGTATGGGCAACGTAGCGGCGCGTCACCATCAGGGCCGGGCTGTCCGGCTCGGCGCCGAGCAAGGCAGCGATCGGTCCCGGCAGGGCCGCCGCGGTGACATCCTGCTCGACATATTCGAGCTTCAGGCCGTGCTGCTCCAGCACCCGTTCATAGATGGCCCGGTCGGGCTGACGGATCCGGTCGCGCTCCGGCGCAAACCGATCGGGAACATAGATCTCCGACCAGCACAGAAGCTCGCCATTGCTGCGGGTCGACCGGACACCGGCAATGCGGAGCCAGCGGGTGTCGGGCAAGCCCTGCAGCTCCGGCGGACCGCGCTCGGAGGTCGAGACGAAGCTCTCGTAGCGAATGTCGAGCAAGGTGTTTTCGGCAAAATCCAAGAGGCCGCGCAGGTCGCGCAGGCTATGGGCATAATGCGACACCGGCCGGGCCGACAGCACCACCGTGCCGGTCTTGCGCCGGCGGCCGAGCAGGCCCTGTTCGGTCAGGATCTTCAGCGCTTCCCTGACCGTGTGGCGGCCGACCTGGAAGCGCGCCTGCAATTCCTGCTCGGTTGGGAAGCGGCCACCGATCGGATAGACCGCGCAGGCTATTTCGTCGGCCAGGACGGCGGCGAGGTTCCGGTGCCGCGGCTGGGCCGCGCTGGTCTTGTCGGTCATGGCAGCGTCAGGCGTTTGCTGGGGCGCATGGCCGGCATGGATAAGCCAAAACCGGCCGCGCGTCTCGCCGCGGCCGGCCCGCCGCGCCGCTATTTGAGCATGCCCATGTAGCGCGGCAGCCAGAGCGTCAGTTCCGGGATGAAGGTGATGGCGAGCAGCGACAGGAGCAGCGGAACCAGCCAGGGCAGGATCGCCATCGTCGTGCGCTCGACCGAGAGGCCGGAAATGCGCGCCAGCACGAACAGCACCATGCCGAGCGGCGGATGCAGCAGGCCGACCATCAGGTTGAGCGTCATGACCACGCCGAAATGGATCGGGTCGACGCCGACCTTCAGCAGGATCGGCATCAGCACCGGCACCAGGATGCTGATGGCGGCGATCGTCTCCAGGAAGCAGCCGACCACCAGCAGCAGGAGGTTGACCAGCACCAGGATGATATAGGGATTGGTGGTGATCGAGAGCAGCGCATCGGCCGCCTGCTCGGTCAGCCGGGTGGTGGTCAGCACCCAGCCGAACAGCGATGCGGCGGCAACGATCAGCAGCACGCCGGCGGTGGTCTCGACGGTGTCGAGGGTGACCTTGTAGAGCTGCTTCCAGCTGAGCGAACGATAGAGGAAGGCGCCGAGCATCAGCGCCCAGGCGCAGGCGGCGATCGCCGCTTCGGTCGGCGTGAACCAGCCGAAGGCCATGCCGCCAATGATGATGACCGGTGTCATCAGGGCGGGGACCGCGGCGATGAACGTGTAGAACAGGACGCGCCAACGGAAGGCCTGGTCGCGGCCCATGCCGTATTTGCGCGCGCACCACCAGACATAGGCCATCATGAAGATGGTCATGACCAAACCCGGAATGATGCCGCCGAGGAACAGCGCGCCGATCGAGACATTGGCCATCATGCCGTAGATCACGAAAGGCAAGGACGGCGGGATGATCGGCCCGAGCGTCGCCGAGGCCGCCGTAACGCCGACCGAGAATTCGGTCGAATAGCCATGGTCCTTCATGGCCTTGATCTCGATCGTGCCGAGCCCGGCGGCATCGGCGATCGCGGTGCCCGACATGCCGGAAAAGATCACCGAGCCAATGATGTTCACCTGCGCCAGGCCGCCGCGCATCCAGCCGGCGATGGCCACCGCGAAGTCGTAGATCTTGTTGGTGATGCCGGCTGAATTCATCAGGTTGCCGGCCAGGATGAAGAACGGCACGGCCAGGAGCGGAAACGAGTCCAGGCCGCCGGCCATGCGGTGCAGCACCACGAAGTCGGGGATATGGGCGATGAAGTGGGTATAGACCAGCGACGAACCAGCCAGCGCGATGAACACCGGCAGGCCGGCGATCAGTGCCGCGAGGAAGATGAAGATGACAATGGCCATGGCGTGCGGCGCTCAATCGACGTCGGGAATGGAATGGGGCGGCGCGCGCCGGAAGCCGTTGCGGGCCTCGCGCAGGAGGTTCAGCGCCTGACGGAACACCATCAGGAAACAGCCGACCGCGATGCCGCCATAGACCAGCGACATCGGCCAATCGACCACCGTCATGTAGAGGCCGTGCATGCGCTCGGTGATCAGAATGGAAAAATAGGCGAGCAGGCCGACGAAGAAGAGCTTGGTGATCTCGACCGCCGCGATCAGCACCCGCCGCCGCAAGCCGTCCTGCATCAGGTTCATCACCAGCTCGACCGAGATATTGGTATTGCGGCGCATGACCATGGCGCCGCCGACGAAGACCAGCACCATCAGCAGGTAGCGGGCGATCTCCTCGGTCCAGGCCAGGCTGTCGTTCATCACGTAGCGGGTGAAGAACTGCAGGAAAATGATGAAGGCCAGCGCCCAGAACAGGGCGATCGACAGCCAGTCCTCGAGGAAATATTCGACCGTCACCTCTTCGTCCTCGGCGACGATCAGGTGGACGTCCTCGACGGGGTCTGCGGGCGCTCTCGCACTATCGGTCATGGCGGCGGTCCTGGGATCGTTCATGCGTCAAAAACCCGACGGCAAGGACCTGGGAGGCCAAGCCGCCGTGGATGATGCGGGCTGGTGAGCAGCGCTTGTCCGGAGGGCGGAAAACCGCCCCCCGGCGCAGCCCTCAGCTCGACGGCGCAAGCGCCTGCAGCGCGTCATATTCGGCGCGCGACCAGCCGGCGCCGGCCGAAGCATCGTTGTGCAGGGGGATGGCGACGGCCCGGAAGGCGGCCCGGTCCGGCTCGATCACGGTCTTGCCGAGCTTCCTGAACTCGTCCGCCAGCAGGCCTTCGGACGTGCGGATCGCTTCCGAAGCGCGCGCCGCCGCCTGCATCAGCACCTCCTGGAAGGTGGCTTTCTCGGCGTCGTTGAGCTTGCTCCAGACATGGCTGCCAACCACCGACACCAGCGATTCCGTGATGTGGCCGGTCAGCATGATATGGCTCTGAACTTCGTAGAACTTCTTCGCCATGATGGTCGGCAACGGATTTTCCTGGCCGTCGACCGTGCCCTGCTGCAGCGCCAGATAGACCTCGGCGAAAGCGATCGGCGTGGCATTGGCGCCGACCGACTTGGTGAACATCAGGAACAGCGGCGCCGGCGGCACCCGAAGCTTCATGCCGCGCATGTCCTCGGGCTTGTTGATCGCCTTGTTGGCGGTGACATGACGGGCGCCGTAATAGGTCAGCGACGCCACCTTGTGGCGGGTGCGGCCCTCGTAGCCCGACGCGATCTGCCGGAACAGCGGCGCATCGCGATAGGCCTTCCAGTGGTTGTAGTCGCGCAGCACATAAGGCGCGTTGGTGATGGCGATCGGCTTGTGGATCGAACCGGCAAAGGCGACGCCGGTATAGATCATGTCGACCGTGCCGAGGCTCAGGCCCTCGTTGATCTGGTTCTCATTGCCGAGCTGGGACGCCGGGAAGACGTCGATCTGGTATTTCCCGTTGGTGCGCTTGGCGATCTCCTGCGCGGCCCACAAGGCTTCGGTGTGGTAGGCCTCGTTGGTCTCGTAGACATGCGCCCATTTCAGCTTGGTCGTCTGGGCCCGAAGCGGGGTGGCGGCGAGTGCGAGGCCCGCGCCTGATATCAGCGCATTGCGGCGAGTGACGATCATTGGGTTTCCTCCCTGGGGGTTCCTGCCTTGTATCTGTTGGCATCGGGCGGTTGACCCGCCACTCATTGCGCGACGCCCTCGCAGGACGCACGGGCATCAGTCAGGCGACGAAGCGCTGGATGGTCGCGACGTCCTCCTCAAAATGGTTGGGGTTGATCCGGCGGATCTCCGCCAGATTGACGTCGAGACCGGCAATGTGGCGACCCATGGCCTCGGCCGCGGCATCGGCGTCGCGCGCCTCGATGGCGTCGAGCACCAGCTTGTGCTCGCGAATGACCAGCGCCATGCGGCCGGGCTGCGGCAAGGTCAGCCGGCGGTAACGGTCGACCTGCAGCTTGACGGTCTGCACCAGCGCCCAGATGCCGGGAAACCCGCCAGCCCGCGCGATCGTCTCGTGAAAGGCCTCGTCGGCCAAATGAAAGGCGCCCTGATCGCCGGCCTCGGACGCCTCGGCCTGACGGGTCAGCAGGGCCCGCATCTCGATGATCTGGCTCGGTGTCGCATGGGCCACCGCCGCCCGCACCGTCACCTCCTCCAGCGCCTTGCGCACCACGATGGTCTCGGCCAGCGCCGAGAGGCGAATGCGCGAGACATAGGTGCCGGCCTTGGAGACGACGTCGATCAGGCCTTCGCCGGCCAGCCTGAGGATGGCCTCGCGCACCGGCGTGCGGCTGACCCCATGGGCCAGCGCAATGGCCTTCTCATTGACCTGCGAGCCGGGCTTGCGGGCAAGCGAGACGATGTCGTCGCGCAGCGCCAGATAGACGGCTTCCGCCGCCGTGCGGCCGCGCGGCATCCGGCCCGATCGTGGCTCATCATTCGACATCGCCACCTGTTCCTCCCAGGGAAAGGGAGCATGTATGCCTTATATATAAGACGCAAGGGCGAATCGTGTCGGCCGCGATTTTTGGCCGAAACAGCCGGCGGAGCGGGCCATGGTTCAGCCGGCGATGACGCCCTTGCGGATCAGGAAGCAGCCATAAGGCCTGGGGTCGCCGACCTGGACGACGGCAAAGGCCTGTTCCGCCGCCGCGTAGAAATCAAAGCGCTCGAGGCCGGCCATGGCCAGGCTGCGGCCGGCCGCCCGGTCGACTTCGGCCTGCACTTCGGCCTGAACCTCGGGGATCGTCCCGGGGTCGCCGACCACCTGCATCCGCCTGACCGGATCGGCGGCGAAATCGTCGACCGGCAGGACCGACAGAATGGCGCTGGCCGCATGTCCCATGGTGAGCCCGGGCAGGCGGACCAGGCGGCCCGAAATGGTGGCGCCGGCGATCCGCTCGGCCGGATGGTTGGCGTCGACCAGAGCCAGGTCGTCGCCATGACCCATGGCGGCAAGGATCCATAGGAGATCCGGCGTCAGCAGCGGGTCCAATCCCCTGAGCATCATGATGTCCTGTCGCAAGAGGTCGGTGTCACGGTGAAACGCCTGCCGATCGTCATGCCGGCGTCGGCGCATCGGCGGGCAGCAGCCCTGCGCTCTTCAGATCGCTCCAGAGCGCCTGGGGGATCGGCTTTTTCAAGGTCTCGACATTCTGCCGGATCTCATCCGAGGTCACCGCGCCGAGCACGATGGAGGCAACCGCCGGATGGGCGGCCGGGAAAGCCAGCGCCGCATGGGCCAGTTCCGTGCCGTGCGCCTTGCAGATGGCCTCGATACGGCTGACGCGGTCGAGCAAAGCGGGCGAGGCCGGCGCATAATTGTAGAATGCGCCGGGCCGGGCGCCGGTCGCGAGGATGCCGGAATTGAACACCCCGGCCAGCAGCACGGCGATGTTGCGCGCGAGCGCCAGCGGCAGGAAGGTTTCGAGCGCGCCCTGTTCCAGAAGCGTGTAGCGGCCGGCGAGCATCATCACGTCGAAATCGCCGGCGCGCGCGAAGCGCTCGCACATCGCCGCCTCGTTGACGCCGACACCGATCGCCTTGACCACGCCCTCGTCGCGCAATCGCACCAGGGCCCGGTAGGCGCCGCTCATCGCCGTCTTGAAATGCTCCTCGACGGCGTCGCCATGGGTCCAGCGGTCGACGTCGTGGATCAGCAGGATGTCGACATGGTCGGTGCCGAGCCGGATCAGCGACTGCTCGAGCGAACGCAGCGCGCCGTCATGGGAATAGTCGATCACCGCCCGGTGCGGCAGGCCGCCGCGATAACCCGAGCCATCGGCGCGCGGCGCACGCGGATCCATCCAGCGCCCGACCTTGGTCGACAGGATCACCGCGCCGCGCGGCACGGCCCTGAGCGCGGCGCCGATGCGATGCTCCGACAGGCCGTGGCCGTAGAGCGGCGCGGTATCGATCAGGTTGATGCCGGCGGCAAGCGCCGCGGCGACCGCGCCCTGGGCCTTGGCCTCATCGAGCTCTTCATAGAGATCGCCGAGCGGCGCGCCGCCGAAGCCGATCAGCGTCGGGCGGAGCTCAGCGCCGATGCGCCGGCGCGGCAGTGGATCGACGGGGACGGTCGAAGGCCCGGGCATGGTCACCGGCGTCATCTCGGATCGACCGGCAAAGCCGGCAGGCCGAGCTCACGTTCGATCCAGGCGGCAAGGCCGAACAGCGCCGCCTCGTGCCGGCTATGCGCCAGGATCTGCACGCCGATCGGCAGGCCGTCAGGCGCGAAGCCGATGGGGATCGAGATCGCCGGCAGGCTGGTCATCGACCAGATCGCGGTGATCGAAATCCAGTCGAGATAGGAGGTCGAGGCGACACCCTCGATGTCGGCGGGATAGAGCGTCTCGACCGGAAACGGCATGGCCTGCGCGGCCGGACAGACCAGGAAGTGATGCTCGTCGAGAAAATCGGTGGTGCGCCGGAACAGCTCGGCGCGATAGCGATGGGCCTCGGCGAGCGCGGCTCCCGCCTGGTCGCGGCCACGGTCGAGGTCGCCAAGCACGGGGTCTGGAAACTTGTCGCGATCCGCCGGCAGGAACGGTTTCCACGAGCCGTAGAAACCGGCACCGCGCAGCGCGCGGAACGCTTCCATCGATCCGGTGACATCGGGCGCGCCCATGCGGACATCGACGCCGGCCTGCGTCATATGCTGCGCGAAGGCGCCGACGGCGGCGCGGATCGGCGCGGCGATCGGCAAGATGCCGAGATCCGCCGAAATCGCCAATCGCTGCGGCTTCGAGGGATTGAGCGCGGCATCGAGGAACGGCGCCTCGGTCGCCGGCGTGGTCAAGGGATCGCCCGGGTCGAAGCCGACCATGGCATCGAAGAACAGGGCGAGATCGGCAACGTTGCGCGCCATCGGCCCTTCGACCGCGATCGTGTCGAACGGGTCGGCCAGCCGCTTGCGCGGCACGCGGCCCGGCGTCGGCCTCAAGCCCGTGACATTGCAGAAGGCGGCCGGGATGCGCAGGCTGCCGCCATAGTCATTGCCATGCGCCAGCCAGGCTTCGCCGGTGGCCAGCGCTACCGCCGCGCCGCCCGACGAACCGCCGCAGGTCAGCCTGACGTCATAGGGATTGCGCGTCGTGCCCAGCACGCGGTTGGTGGTTTGCGCCCCGCCGAGCTCGGACAGGTTCGACTTGCCCAGCACCACCGCGCCATTGCGTTCGATCAGCGCGACGGTGCGGTCGGAGACCTCGGCCACCCGGTCCTTGAACAGGAGCGTGCCGCCTGTCGTGCGGACGCCGCCGACATCGGCATTGTCCTTGACCACGATCGGCAGGCCGGCGAGCAGCGTCGCCTGGCCGGTCCGCCGCGCCTGATCGGCGGCGGCCGCCTGCTCGCGGGCACGCTCGAGGCAGAGCGTCGGCACGGCGTTCACCTGGGGTTCGACGGCCGCGATGCGCGCGGCCGCCGCCTCGACCAGTTCGAGCGACGTCACCTCGCCACGCTGGAGCAGTTTGCGCGCGGTGAGCGCGTCGAGCCGGATCAGATCACTGGACATGACTGGCCTTGGACAATGCGGGAGCGGCACATGAATTGCGGACGATCAAGCGGGGCGCCATGACGGTGGTCGCGCCGGCGCTGGTGCGGGCACCGGACATGCGCTCGACCACCAGATCCAGCGCGGTCTCGCCCATGGCACGAACCGGCTGGGCGACAGTGGTCAGCCGGGGCGTCACCGCCTCGGCCCAGGACAGGTCGTCGATGCCGACGATCGAGACATCGCGCGGGCAGCTCAGGCCAAGATCGGCAACGGCGCGCAAGGCCCCGATGGTCATCAGGTTGTTGGTGGCGAGGATGGCGGTCGGCGCAGCCGCGCCACGCAACAGGTCGATCGCCGCGTCATAAGCCGCCTGTTCCTGGAAATCGGCGTCGCGGACGAGCGCCTGGTCGAAGGCGAGACCGGCGGCGAGCAGCGCCTCCCGATAGCCTTGCAGACGATCGGCCGCCGTGCGGACGATCTCCGGGCCATTGATCAGCGCGATGCGCCGATGGTCGTGGCCGACGATATGGGTGGTCGCCTCGTAGGCCGCACGGTGATTGTCGAGCACGACGGCATCGTAGCCGAGGCCGTCCATGGCGCGGTCGACCAGCACGACCGGAATTTCCAGCGCCGCCAGCAAGGCCGCGCGGTTCATCGAGACGGCGCCGGTCGGCGCCAGGATCAGTCCGTCGATGCGCTGCGACCGCAACATTTTCAGATGGGCCTCCTCGCGCTCGACCCGCTCGTTGGAATTGCACAAGAGCACAAGATAGCCGCGCGCGGCCGCCGCGTCCTCCACCGCCTCGAACAGGTCGGAGAAGAACGGGTTGGTGATGTCGCCGACGATCAGGCCAATCAGCCGGCTGGAACCCTTGCGCAGGCTGCGCGCGGCGGCATCCGGCGCGTAGCCGAGCTTGTCGACGGCGGCGCGCACCCGCGCCAGCAGTTCGGGACTGACCCGCTCCGCATTGTTCAGCGCATTCGAGACCGTGGCGACCGACACATTGGCCAGCCGCGCCACGTCGCGGATCGTCGCCATGACACCTCTCGATCGAGCCGGGGCCGGCTCAGTGAAACGATACAAACGCTTGGCTCATTCTTTCCCGAGCCGGCGACGAATGGCAAGCGTGGATCGAAAAACAATTGGCTTGTGTCGCATAATCATCTGTGACAGCCTAATTGAAACGTTTCACAACAAGCACATCGGGAGGGTTCGGGACATGACACGCAGGCAGGTCGAATCCGTCCCGGCATCGGCGTAACGGTCATGCTCGGCTATATCCTGCGCCGCCTGGCGGCCACCATTCCCGTGCTGCTGTTCGTGGCGCTGCTGGTGTTCTTCCTGTTGCGGCTGACCCCCGGCGATCCGGCGATCCTGATCGCCGGCGACCAGGCCACCACGGCACAGATCGAAGACATCAGGCAGAAGCTCGGTTTCGACCGGCCGCTGAGCGAGCAGCTCGTCACCTATGCCGGACAGCTCGCCCGCGGCGACCTCGGCAGCTCGATCTTCTCCGGCATGGCGGTCACCCGGCTGATCGGCATGCGCGTCGAGCCGACCGCCATGCTGGCGCTGGTCGCCATCGTGCTCGCCCTGGCCATCGCGGTGCCGCTCGGCACCATCGCGGCGGTCAAGGCCGGCAGCCCATTCGACCGGGCGGTGATGGCCTTCGCCATGCTCGGCTTCTCCTCGCCGGTCTTCGTCATCGCCTTCCTGCTGGTCTATGTCTTCGCACTTGGTCTCGGCTGGTTCCCAACGCAAGGCTATGTGCCGCTGGCGCAAGGCCTCGCGCCTTGCCTCAACAGCCTGGCTTTGCCCGGCCTGACGCTGGCCCTGCTCTATGCCGCGCTGATCGCCCGTATCACCCGGGCAAGCCTCCTGGAAGTGCTGTCGGAGGACTATGTCCGCACCGCCCGCGCCAAGGGGCTGCTGCCGGGACGGGTCATTCTGCGCCATGCGTTGAAGAACGCCGCCATCCCGATCGTCACCGTGGTCGGCGTCGGCATCGCCGCCCTGCTCGGCGGGGTCGTGGTGACCGAGACCGTGTTCAACATTCCAGGCCTCGGCCGGCTGACCACCGATGCCATCCTGCGGCGCGACTATCCGGTGGTGCAGGGGCTGATCCTGGTGTTCTCGACCATCTATGTCCTGATCAACCTGCTGGTCGACCTCAGCTACGTGCTGTTCGACCCGCGCGTGCAGTATTGAGGCCGCGATGGCGATGACCGAAATCACCGGCCATGCCAACCGCCGGCCGTCGCGGGCGATGCGCCGCTTTCGCGCGCTCGGGCAGTTCCTGCGCGGCCAGCCGGTCATCCTGGCCGGTGTCACGGTGCTCGCCTGCTTCGTGATGCTGGCCATCGCCGCGGCGCTGTTCCTGCCGGATCCGGCCCGGCTCAACCCGATCGTCCGGTTGCGTCCGCCGAGCCTCGATCATTGGTTCGGCACCGACCAGCTCGGCCGCTCCACCTTGTCGCGCACGCTCAACGGCACCACCGTCTCGCTCACCGTCGGCGCGCTGGTGACCATCGTCACGACGGTTTTCGGCCTGGTGATCGGCCTGGTCTCGGGCTTCACCCGCTGGCTCGACGGGATCGTGATGCGGTTGATGGACGGGGTCATGGCGATCCCCGGCATCCTGCTGGCCATCGCACTCATGTCGCTGTTCGGCTCGAGCGTGCAGAACGTCATCGTCGCCATCAGCATCGCCGAAATCCCGCGCATGGCCCGGGTGGTCAGGAGTTCGGTGCTGGTCATCCGCGAGCAATTGTTCGTCGAGGCCGCGGTGACCAACGGCACGCGCCTCACCCGGCTGCTCGCCCGTCACGTCCTGCCCAATGTCGCCGCACCGGTGATCGTCCAGGCCACCTATGTCTTCGCCTCCGCCATGATCGTCGAATCCGTCCTGTCCTTCCTCGGCGCCGGCACCCCGCCGACCATTCCGAGCTGGGGCAACATGCTCGCCGACGGCCGTCAATATCTGCAGCGCGCGCCTTGGCTCGTCGCCTTTCCGGGCGTCGCGCTGGCGCTTCTGGTGCTCACCGTCAATGTGCTCGGCGATGCGCTGCGCGATGCGCTCGACCCGCGCCTGGCGCGCCGGCCGCGGAATTGAGGCGGCGATGAAAAAAGCCCCTCTCCTCTCGGTCGAAAACCTGACCGTCTCGGTGCGCAGCTCGGCCGGCTGGACGCCGATCGTGCGCGACCTGAGCATCGAGGTCGCGCCGGGCGAAACCTTGTGCCTGGTCGGCGAGTCCGGCTGTGGCAAGAGCGTCACGGCTTTGGCCGTGATGGGGCTCTTGCCGCGCGGCGCGCGCATCGACGCCGGCCGCATCCTGCTGGATGGCCGGGACATCGCGAACCTCGACGAGCCGGCGCTGCGCGACCTGCGCGGCCGCGATATCGCGATGATCTTCCAGGAACCGATGACCTCGCTGAACCCGGTGCTGACCATCGGCGAACAGGTCGGCGAAGCCCTGATACGCCACGAAGGCCTGTCGGGACGCGCCGCGCGCCAGCGCACGTTCGACCTGTTCGAGCGGGTCCGCCTGCCCGACGCGGCGCGGCGCATCTCGGCCTATCCGCACCAGCTCTCCGGCGGCATGCGCCAGCGGGTGATGATCGCCATGGCGCTCGCCTGCAAGCCGAAACTCCTGATCGCCGACGAGCCGACCACCGCGCTCGACGTGACCATCCAGGCGCAGATCCTCGCCTTGATGGCGGAGATCCGCGCGGAGCTCGGCACCGCGATCATCTTCATCACCCACGATCTCGGCGTGGTCGCCGAGGTCGCCGACCGGGTTGCGGTGCTCTATGCCGGCAAGGTCGTCGAGGAGACCGACGTGTTCTCGCTGTTCGACAATGCGCGGCATCCCTATACGCGCGGGCTGATGCGTTCGACGCCCAGGCTGACCGCCGGCCAGGCGCGTGACGCCAGCTTCCGACTGACCGAGATTCGCGGCACCGTGCCGCCGCCGACCGACCTGCCGGAAGGCTGCGCGTTTCAGCCGCGCTGCGAGCGGGCGAGCGACCGCTGCGGGCTCGATCCGATCCTCGCCGCCGGCCTCGACGGCCGTCATGTCGCCTGCTGGCATCCCCAGGAGAATGCCCATGACGACACCCTCGGCCTGGCCTCGAGCGAGCGAGCCGCGTCATGACACCAGTGCTCTCGGTCGACGGCCTGTCCAAACATTTTGCCTTCCGGCGTGGCCTGTTCCGCGCCAAGGGGACGGTCCGGGCGGTCGACGACGTGTCGTTCTCGCTCAACCGCGGCGAAACACTCGCGATCGTCGGCGAATCCGGTTGCGGCAAGTCGACGGTCGCCCGCCTCATCCTGCGCCTGATCGCGCCGACGGCCGGCACCATCCGGCTCGACGGCGAGGACATTACCCAGGCTTCGGGCGAGCGCCTGCACCGCGCCCGGCGCAACATGCAGATGGTGTTCCAGGACCCCTTCGCCTCGCTCAATCCGCGCCTGACCGCGCGCGACATCGTCGCCGAACCGCTGATCAATTACCGCATCGCCGAAGGTGACGCGCTGGACGCCCAGGTCGCGGCGCTGTTCGAGCAGGTTGGCCTCGCCCGTTACCAGGCCGACCGCTATCCGCACGAGTTCTCCGGCGGCCAGCGCCAGCGGATCGGCATCGCGCGGGCTTTGGCGCTCGATCCGAGCCTGGTGGTCGCCGACGAACCGGTCGCAGCCCTCGATGTCTCGATCCAGGCTCAGATCCTCAATCTGATGCAGGATCTCCAGCAGGCGCGCGGCCTCGCCTATCTCTTCATCAGCCATGACCTGAGCGTGGTCGAGCATGTCAGCCGGACGGTCGCCGTGATGTATCTCGGCGCCATCGTCGAGATCGCGCCGCGCGATGCGTTCTTCCATGAGCCGCTGCATCCCTATTCGCGCGCGCTGATCGACAGCGTGACGATCACCCATCCGCGCCAGCGCGGCACCCGCCGCCTGCTGCAAGGCGAAATCCCCAGTGCCAGCGCGCTGCCGTCGGGCTGCCGGTTTCGTACCCGCTGCCCGCTTGCCGCGCCGATCTGTGCCGAGATCGCGCCGCCGCTCGAGGACAAGCGCCCCGGACATCGGGTCGCCTGCCATTTCGTGGCGCCCGAAACACCACCTGCCGCGACGGGCGGGACAGAAGAAGCATGACGAGGATCCAAGGGAGGTGGCGATGACGACGCTGAGAGGCCGATTGAAAATGGCGCTGCTGGCCGCGGCGCTTGGCATGGCGACCCCTTCCATCACCGCATTGCCGGCCATGGCGCAAACCGTCCTGAAGGTCCGCGTGTTCGGCGACCTCAAGACGATCGACCCGATCGTCAACTCGGACTACCAGGTCCGCAACCACGGCTACATGGTCTATGACACGCTGTTCGCCCAGGATGCGACTGGCCAGATCCAGCCGCAGATGGCCGAAGGCCATACGACCTCGCCCGACGGACTGACCTGGACCTTCGTGCTGCGCGAGGGACTGAAGTTCCATGACGGCGCGGCCGTGACCTCGGCCGATGTCGTCGCCTCGCTGAAGCGCTGGGGCGAGCGCGACGGCCTCGGCCAGCAGCTCATGGCGCGGACCGCCTCGCTGACCGCCACCGATCCGAAAACCATTACCCTGACCTTGAAGGACCGCTGGGGCCTGGTGCTCGACGCGCTCGGCAAACCGAGCTCGATCGTGCCCTTCGTCATGCCGGAGCGGATCGCACGCACCCCGTCGAACCAGGCGATCACCGATCCGACCGGCTCGGGCCCGTTCATGATGGTGCGGGCCGAATGGTCACCCGGCGCCAGGGTCGTCTATGCGCGATCGCCCTCCTATGTGCCACGCCCGGAGCCGGCAAGCGGCCTTGCCGGCGGCAAACGCGCCCATGTCGACCGGGTCGAGTGGCTGATCATTCCCGATGCGCAGACCGCCTTGAACGCGCTGCAGGCCGGCGAGATCGACATTTTCGAGGAACTGCCACCCGACATGGTGCAGCTCATCCGCGACAATCCGCGCGTCGTCATCGGCAAGATGTCGTCCTTGCAAGGTGTCTGGCGCTTCAATCACCTGCAGCCGCCGTTCGACAATGTGAAGATGCGCCAGGCGATCCTGCGCCTGGTCAACCAGCAGCAGACGCTCTCGGCCTATGTCGAGGACAAGAGCCTCTTCACCGTCTGCCCGTCGTTCTACATGTGCGACTCGCCCTATTTCACCAATGCCGGCTGGCCCGCCCCCGATGTCGCGGCCGCCCGCCAGCTGGTGCGCGAGAGCGGCTATGACGGCGCCCGCATCGTCGTCCTCGACGCGACCGAAACCTCGGGCAGCCCGGCCACCCAGGTGATCGCCCAGGCGATGCGCGAGATCGGCCTGAATGTCGACTATCAGGCGATGGACTGGGGCACGCTGTCGGCCCGCCGCGCCAACAAGAACCCGGTCGCGCAAGGCGGCTGGTCGGCCTTCGTCTCGGGGCCTGCCGCGCCCGACATGACCGAGCCGGTCGGCCATATGGCGCTGCGCTCCAATTGCGAGGGCGCCTGGTTCGGCTGGCCCTGCGACCCGGCGATCGAGACGCTGCGCGCCGAGTTCACCCTGGCGCCCGATCTCGCCAGCCGCCGGGCGATCGCCCAGGCGATCCAGCAGCGGGCGCTGGAAACCGTGCCCTATGTGCCGACGGGCCAGTTCTTCCTGCTGCGCGGCTACCAGAAGACCGTGACCGGGCTCCTGAGCGTCGGCATCCCGATCTACTGGAACATCGGCAAGACGCGCTGACGGCGCGCCGAGATACCGCCGGCCACAGGCGGAGCATGACCAGGACAACGGTTCAAGGGAGTGAGACATGACGACGTTGAGAGGCGGATTGAAGACGGCGCTGCTGGCCGCGGCGGTGGGCCTGCTGGCCAGCTCCATGGCGGCGCTGCCGGCGCTGGCCCAGAGCGTGCTGCGGGTGCGCCCGTTCGGCGACCTGAAGACCATCGATCCGATGGTCACCTCGGACTATATGGTCCGCAACCACGCCTACATGGTCTACGACACGCTGTTCGCCCAGGACGAGCACGGCGCGATCAAGCCGCAAATGGTCGACCGCTTCACCACCTCGGCCGATGGCCTGACCTGGACCTTCGTGCTGCGCGACGGACTGAAGTTCCATGACGGCGCGGCCGTGACCTCGGCCGATGTCGTCGCCTCGCTGAAGCGCTGGGGCGAACGCGACGGCCTCGGCCAGCAATTGCTCGCCCATACCGCCTCCCTCACCGCAACCGACCCGAAGACCATCACCCTGGTCCTGAAAGACCGCTGGGGCCTGGTGCTGGATGCGCTCGGCAAGCCGAGTTCGATGCTGCCGGTGATCATGCCGGAACGGCTCGCGCAGACGCCGTCGAACCAGCCGATCACCGACCCGACCGGCTCCGGCCCGTTCATGATGGTGCGCGCCGAATGGTCGCCCGGCGCCAAGATCGTCTATATCAGGGCGCCGACCTATGTGCCGCGCGCCGAACCGCCGAGCGGGTTGGCCGGGGCCAAGCGCGCCAATGTCGACCGGGTCGAGTGGCTGGTCATCCCCGATGCCCAGACGGCGCTCAACGCGCTGCAGGCCGGCGAGATCGACATTTTCGAAGAAATGCCGCCGGACATGCTGTCGCTGGTCAAGAACAATCCGCGGATCGCGGTCGCCAGGCTGTCGGCGCTGCAGGGCGTGATGCGCTTTAACCAGCTGCAGCCGCCGTTCAACAACCCGAAGCTGCGCCAGGCGATCCTCCGGCTGGTCGACCAGGAGCAGACGCTGCGCGCCTATGTCGACGACAAGAGCCTCTATACCAACTGCCCGTCGTTCTACATGTGCGACTCGCCCTATTTCACCAATGCCGGCTGGCGCGGCCCCGACGTGGCGGCGGCCCGCCAGATGGTCCGCGACAGCGGTTATGACGGCACCAAGATCGTGGTTCTGGATGCCACCGAGACGGCATTGAGCCCGGCCACCCAGGTGGTCGCCCAGGCGATGCGCGAGATCGGTCTGAACGTCGACTACCAGGCAATGGACTGGGGTACCTTGTCGAGCCGCCGGACCAGCAAGAACCCGGTCGGCCAGGGCGGCTGGTCGGTGTTCATGTCGGGCCCGGCATCACCCGACATGGCCGAGCCGGTCGGCCATCTGGCACTGCGCTCGAATTGCGACGCCGCCTGGTTCGGCTGGCCTTGCGACGAGGCCATCGAGAAGCTGCGCGCCGCCTTCACCATGGTGCCGGACCTGGAAGGGCGCCGGGCCATTGCCCGGCAGATCCAGGAGCGCGCGCTCGAGACCGTGCCCTATGTTCCGGTCGGCCAGTTCTGGCTGGTGCGGGCCCATCAGGCGAGCCTCACCGGGCTCATCGCTGCCGGGCTGCCGGTCTATTGGAACGTCGGCAAGCCGCGCTGAGCGGTGGCGTCGGCAAATCGACCCTCTCCGTTTGGGCTACCGGATTCACGCATCTCGACAATCCATGTCTTGGCGCGGTGTTTCTCGCTTCGTCATGGCCGTGCTTGTCACGGCCATCCACGTCCTCCGCGGTCAAGGCAATGCGTGGATGGCCGGCACAAGGCCGGCCATGACGAACAAGGACGGCGCATGCGCTATCCGTGGTTCTCGTGCGAAGCCTTGAGAGGTGGCGAATTCAGGCCCCTTTGAGAGATGTGTGAATGTCGTAGCCGTTTGGGAGAGGGTCGGTTCAGCGGTTCCCCGCTCACCCCGCGCTGTTGGCAATGTGGCGGAACATGTGGCGGCGGGCTTCGTCGTCCATCTCGGCCTTGAACACGTGCTTGGTCTTCAGGTCATTGGCGCGGGCCGCGGCCGGGCGCGCGCTGATCTCGTCGAACAGGCGCTTCAGGTTCGGGAACCTTGCCCAGGCATCGTCGCCGAGAATGAACGGCACCATGCGCGCCCAGCCCCAGGCCGCCATGTCGACGATCGTATAGCTGTCGCCGACCATGTAGCGGCGCTTGGCCAGATGGTCGTCGAGAATGCCGAAATGGCGCTCGGCCTCGTATTGATAGCGGTTCAGCGCATAGGGCACCTTCTCCGGTGCGAAATGCTTGAAGTGGACCGCCTGGCCGGAATAGGGGCCAACGCCGGTTGCCACGAACATCAGCCAGGACAACATCTCGCCGCGCAGCGCCGGCGTATTGGCGGGCAGGAACTGGCCGGTCTTTTCGGCGAGGTAAAGCAGGATGGCATTGCTGTCGAACACCACCGCGCCGTCGTCGACGATGGCGGGGACCTTGCCGTTCGGATTGATGGCGAGAAAGTCGGGATTGAACTGGTCGCCCTTGCGGGTGTCGACCGGCACCGCCTCATAGGGCAGCCCCGACTCCTCCAGGAACAACGCCACCTTGGTCGGATTGGGCGAACCGTTGAAATAGAACTTCAGCATCCCGGAGGCCTCCATGACGTGTCTCGATCACGTGTCTCGATCGGCGGCGGGACCGTTGTTCAAACGCAGCCCATGCTCGCACCGCTTGTTACGACGCAGCGGGGGATGGCGGTGATCACGGCCGCGTGATCGGACCGAGGATGCCGATGTCAGCTCATTTTGGAAAGAAGCGGTTTTCCGGCCGCGCCAGGCCGAGATTTTCTCTCAGCGTCCGGCCTTCATATTCGCGCCGGAACAGGCCGCGCCGCTGCAGTTCCGGCACGACCTTGTCGACGAAATCGTCGAGCCCTTCCGGCAGGTAGGGGAACATGACGTTGAAGCCGTCGCTGCCTTCGGTGAGGAGCCATTCCTCCATCTGGTCGGTTATGGTTTTCGGCGTGCCGACGAAGGCGAGGCCGGCAAAGCCGCCAAGCCGCTGGGCAAGTTGCCGGACATTGAGGTTGTCGCGCCGGGCGAGCTCGATCGCCCGCTCCCGGCCGCTTTTCGAGGCATTGGTTTCGGGGATCTCGGGCAGCGGGCCTTCCGGGTCGAACCGAGAGGCGTCGATGCCGAGCGCGATCGACAGCGAGGCGATGGCGCTGTCGTAATGGACCAGGCTGTCGAGCAGGTCCCGCTTGGCACGCGCCTCCTCGACCGTATCGCCGACGACGACAAAAGCGCCCGGCAGGATCTTCATGGCATCGCGCGAGCGCCCCAGGGCGGCCATGCGGCCTTTGACATCGGCATAGAAACGCTGGCCGTCGGCGAGCGTACCGCCGCCGGTGAACACCACTTCCGCGGTCTCGGCGGCGATCTGGCGGCCGGCCTCGGAGGCGCCGGCCTGGACGATGACAGGCCAGCCCTGGATCGGCCGGCCAATATTGAGCGGCCCGCGCACGGCGAGCTCCGGCCCTTTGTGATTCAGCACATGCAGCTTGTCGGGGTCGAAATAGATGCCGTTGTCGACGTCGCGGATGAAGGCATCGTCGGCCCAGCTGTCCCACAGGCCGGTGACCACGTCGTAGAACTCACGGGCGCGCTTGTAGCGCTCGCCATGTTCCATGTGCTCGTCCAGGCCGAAGTTCAGCGCCACGTCCGGATTGGCCGTGGTGACCAGGTTCCAGCCGGCGCGGCCGCCGCTGATGTGGTCGAGCGACGCGAATTTCCGGGCGATATGATAGGGCTGCTCATAGGTGGTCGAGGCGGTGGCGACCAGGCCGATATGGTCGGTGACAGCGGCGAGCGCCGGCAGCAACGTCAAGGGATCGAACGAGGTGACCGTGGCGCTGCGCTTCAGGGCCTGGATCGGCATGTTCAGCACGGCCAGGTGATCGGCCATGAAGAAGGCGTCGAAGCGGCCGCGCTCGAGCGTCTGGATGAACCGCTTCAGGTGGGCGAAGTTGAAATTGGCATCCGGATAGGCGCCGGGATAACGCCAGGCCGCCGTGTGAATGCTGACCGGACGCATGAATGCGCCGAGGCGAAGTTGACGCGCCATGGCTTGGTGACCTCGTGTCGAGAGGGGATCACGGTTCCCGGTCCGCCGGCGATGACCTCGAGGGGCTGCGGAGAGCCGTGGATTGACCTGCAAGGTGGCAAGCAAAGCCAGCCGTGGTCAAGGCCGCGGGAGTGCCGAAGGTGCCGGCGGACGCCCCGGAAAGCGGCGCTGCCAAGGGGCGCTGCCGTGGCGAAGAAAGCGGTGATCGCGGATTTCGACGATGCAGCAGCCTCATGCTACACGCATGCGACAAGAGAGAATTTATTTTCTATTTTTCACAAGAGATTGATCTTGTACGAGAACATTATTTTAGTCGGCCGCTATTTCCAGCACTTTTGAGGCCGCCATGTCCGTGATCACCCGCCGTTCCGCCGCCTCGCTGCTGCTGGCGAGCCCGTTCATCGCCGCCGCGCGCACGGCCTCGGCGCAGGTCCGCGAGCTGCGCGTCGACTATGCCACCTATAGCCCGGTGAGCCTGGTGCTGCGCGCCAAGGGGTGGCTGGAGGACGAGTTCAAGGCCGACGCCATCACCATCCGCTGGGTGTTCTCGGCCGGCTCCAACAAGGCGCTCGAATAACTCAACGCCGGCTCGCTCGACATCGGCTCGACGGCCGGCGCCGCCGCCCTGGTCGCCCGCGTCAACGGCAATCCGGTGCGCGCGGTCGGCGTGTTCTCGAAGCCGGAATGGACCGCCCTGGTGACCAGGCCGGAGAGCGGCGTGACCAAGCCGGCCGATCTCCGCGGCCGCCGGGTGGCGGTCACCCGCGGCACCGATCCGCATATCTTCCTGGTCCGCGCGATCGCTGCCGCCGGCCTGAGCGAACGCGACGTCAAGGTGGTGCCGCTGCAGCATGCCGACGGCCGGCTGGCGCTGGTGCGCGGCGATGTCGACGCCTGGGCCGGGCTCGATCCGATCATGGCCGCGGCCGAGCTGGAGAACGGCGCCAAGCTGTTCCACCGCGACGCCGAAGCCAATACCTGGGGCGTCTTGAACACGCGCGAGGCTTTCCTCGCCGCCCAGCCCCAGCTGGTCGCCCGCGTGCTGCAGGTCTATGAGCGGGCGCGGGTCTGGTCGCTCGCCAACCAGGCCGAATTGGCCGCGACGCTTGCCAAGGAGGCCAAGCTCGCCGATCCGATCATCGCCAGGCAATTGGAACGCACCGACCTGACCCATGCCAAGATCGGCCCGACCCAGGTGGCAACCATTCGTGCGGCGGGCGAGGCCTTGCAGGCGGCCGGCGTCATCCCGGCCAATGTCGACATCGCCGCTGTCAGCCGCGAGCTGGTCGACGCCACGCTCAGCCCCCGTTCGGCCTGAGGTCCGGCGTGACCTTTCGGATCGCCGAGGAGAGCATCGCAGTACGGCCGCGCCGCTTGCGGCTGACGCTGTCGGGGGCGCCGCTCGGCCTGATCCTGCCGGTCGTGCTGGCGCTTGGCTTCGAGCTCGCGGTGCGGTTCGGGCTGATCGAGGGACGGCTCCTGCCGCCGCCGTCGCGGATCGCCGCCACGCTCACCAGCCTCTACCAGTCGGGCGATCTCTGGCTGCATATCCTGACGACGCTGGCGCGTGTCGGCGCGGGGTTCGCGTTTGGTGTCGCCGCCGGCACGCTGCTCGGCGCGGCGGCCGGCGCTTCCTCGCTCATCCGCCGGCTGATCGATCCGACGCTGCAAGGCCTACGCTCGATTCCCTCGATCGCCTGGGTGCCGCTGTTCATCCTCTGGCTCGGCATTTTCGAAGCCTCGAAAGTGGCGCTGATCGCGGTCGGCGTGTTCTTCCCGGTCTATCTCGGCGTCTCCGGCGCGATCCTGGCGATCGACCGCAAGATCGTCGAGGTCGGCCGGGTGGCGCGGCTGTCCCGGCTCGGCATGGTCAGGCGCATCCTGCTGCCGGCGATCCTGCCGGCCTATGTGCTGGCGCTCAGGGCCGGCCTCGGGCTCGGCTGGATGTTCGTCGTGGCGGCCGAATTCATGGGCGCCTCCGAAGGCCTCGGTTATCTCTTGGTCGACGGCCAGCAACTCGGCAAGGCCGACCAGATCCTGGCCACCATCCTGGTCTTCGCCGTGCTCGGCAAACTGACCGATAGCGTCATCTCGGCGGTGGCCCGGCCGTTCCTGGCCTGGCAGGACATCGCCGCGGAGGCGCGCTGACATGTTGACCGTCTCCGACGTCGGCAAGACCTATCCGAACGGCACGCGCGCGCTCCACGGCATTTCGCTGAAAGTCGAGCGCGGCGAAACGGTCGCGCTGGTCGGCGGTTCGGGCTGCGGGAAGTCGACCTTGCTGCGGCTGATCGCCGGCCTCGACAGCCCGTCCGAAGGCAAGCTCACGATCGATGGCGAGACCATCAGCGGTCCCCATCCCAAGATCGGCGTGGTGTTCCAGGAGCCGCGCCTGCTGCCCTGGCTGACGGTCTCGGCCAATGCCGGCTTCATGCTGGAAGGTCATGACGTCACGACCCGTGCGGCACGGGTCGCCGAGCGGCTGGCCGCTGTCGGCCTTGCCGACAAGGCCGATGCCTGGCCACGCGAATTGTCCGGCGGCCAGGCGCAGCGGGTAGCGATCGCCCGCGGGCTGGCGCCCGACCCGGAAGTGCTGATCCTCGACGAGCCGTTCTCGGCGCTGGACGCGCTGACCAAGGCCGACCTGCAGGATCAGCTGGCGGCGCTGTGGGAGGCCGCCGGCACGGCCCGCACCACCTTGCTGATCGTCACCCACGATGTCGACGAGGCGATCGTGCTGGCCGACCGGATCATCGTCATGCAGCCGAGCCCCGGACGGCTGTTCGCCGAGATCGTCCATGACCTGCCGCGACCGCGCGAGCGCACCAGCGACGGCTTCAACGCCATCCGCCGGCAGGTGCTGGCGGCGCTCGACAGGTCACTTTCCGGCGCGCTAGATGCCCGCCGAGAGCTGCGCGCCGCCGGCGCCGGCTGAGCAGCACCGGAGACCGGATGATGGACGCCAATGCCCTGCGCGCGCTTCAGGCGCCGATCAAGGACAGATACAAGACCGATCCGGATGCAGCCGTCATCGTGCTCAAGGCGCGCGGCCGGATCGACGACCAGTCGATTGCCTGCAAGGTGGAGACCGGCCGGGCGCTGGCGACCGCCGGCCTGCATCCGGCGTCCGGCGGCACGGGCCTCGAGCTCTGCTCCGGCGACATGCTGCTGGAGGCGCTGGTCGCCTGCGCCGGCGTGACCTTGAAGGCGGTCGCGACCGCGCTCGAGATCAGCCTGGAGGATGCCACCGTCAGCGTCGAAGGCGACCTCGACTTCCGCGGCACGCTCGGCGTCGACCGCGAGGCGCCGGTCGGCTTCCGCGACATCCGCCTCACCTTCGCGGTCAGGACCGACGCGCCCGACGACAAGCTCGCCAGCCTGATGAAACTGACGGAACGCTATTGCGTGGTCTACCAGACCATCAAGGGTGGCACGCCGATCCATGCCGCGCTGGTGCGGGCGGCCTGAACCAAACCTGTCGGGGCCCCTGCCATGCGTGGGCGGACGCTGTGCCTGATGGCCCGCCGTGCCAGGCTGTGATCGACAATGGAGCCACGCCATGAACCATCGCCCGCTCGGCCGTTCCGGCCTCTCGATCGCACCGCTGATGTTCGGCGGCAATGTCTTCGGCTGGACCGCCGAGGAGGCGACCTCGTTCGGCCTGCTCGACGCCTTCGTCGCCGAGGGTTTCAATGCCATCGACACGGCCGACGTCTATTCGGCCTGGGCGCCCGGCCATGCCGGCGGTGAATCGGAAACCGTCATCGGCAACTGGCTGAAGCGGCGCGGCCGGCGCGACGACGTGGTGATCGCCACCAAGGTCGGCATGTGGGCGAAATACCCGGACCTGAAGGCTGCGACCATCGCGGTAGCCGTCGAGGAATCGCTGAAGCGGCTCCAGACCGACTATATCGACCTCTACCAGTCGCATAAGGACGACGCGGCGACGCCGCAGGACGAGGGGCTGGAAGCCTATTCGCGGCTGATCAAGGCCGGCAAGGTGCGCGCCATCGGCGCCTCCAATTTCAGCGCCGCCAGGCTCGCCTCGGCGCTCGATGTCGCCGGCGCCAGGGACCTGCCGCGCTACGTGTCAGTCCAGCCCGCCTATAACCTCTACAACCGCGCCGAATTCGAAGGCGATCTCGCCAAGGTGGTGAGCCAAGGCGGGCTCGGCGTCATCAGCTATTTCGCCTTGGCCGCCGGCTTCCTGACCGGCAAATACCGCACGGAGGCGGACCTGGCGAAAAGCCCGCGCGGCGCCGGCGTGAAGAATTATCTCGACGAGCGTGGCTTCCGCATTCTGGCTGCCCTCGATGCGGTTTCGGCCGAGCTCGGCGCGACCCAGGCGCAGGTCGCCCTGGCCTGGCTGATCGGCAGGCCCGGCGTCACCGCGCCGATCGTCAGCGCAACCAGCCTCACGCAATTGACCGAGATCCTGAAGGCCGCCCGGCTGGTGCTGCCGGCCGATGCGGTCGCCAAGCTGGATGCGGCGAGTGCGTGAGAGGGCGTGAGCACCCCTCCCTCACAACACCTTGCCCAGGAACTCCCGCGTGCGCGGGTCGCGCGGGGCCGAGAACAATTCCGCCGGCGCGGCGTGCTCGACGATCACGCCGCGGTCGGTGAAATAGACCTGGTCGGCGAGGTCCCGGGCGAAGTTCATTTCATGGGTCACCAGGAGGCAGGTCATGCCGTCCTCGGCGAGCTCGCGAATGGTCAGCAGCACCTCCTTGACCGTTTCCGGATCGAGTGCCGCGGTCACCTCGTCGAACAGCATCACCTCGGGCTGCATGCAGAGCGAGCGGGCAATCGCGACCCGTTGCTGCTGGCCGCCGGACAGTTCGCCGGGATAGGCATCGGCCTTGTCGGTGAGCCGGACCTTGGCGAGCAGGGCGCGCGCCCTGTCCTCGACGACGCGCCGGTCCTGCTTCAGGACCTGGACCGGCGCCATCATGACGTTCTGCAGGGCGGTGCGGTGCGGGAACAGATTATATTGCTGGAACACCATGCCGACACGCTGGCGCAGCGCGATCCTGTCGAGCTTCGGATCGGTCACGTCGGTGACGCCGACCAGGATGGTGCCGGCCTCGATCGGCACCAGCGCGTTGATGCAGCGCAGCAGCGTCGACTTGCCGGAACCCGAGGGTCCGATGATGCAGATCACCTCGCCCCTGGCGACATCCAGGCTGACGCCCTTCAGCACTTCGAGCGCGCCGAAGCGCTTGTGAACATTGCGGATCGAGACGAGGGCTTGGGGCACGGTCATCGGCTCAGATCTTCACCTGGTAGCGTTGTTCCAGAACCCGGGTGGCGCGTGCGATCGGGTAGCAATAGGCGAAGAACCACAAAAGCAGATAGCCGTAGAAGGGGATCAGCAGGTCGCCGCGCCGCTCGGCATTGAGCGCGCCGCGGGTCAGCGCCATGGCCTCCTCGACGCCGACCACCGAGGTCAGCGGCGTCGCCACGATGACGATGGCATAGAGATTCATCCAGGGCGGCAGCATGCGCTTGACGCATTGCGGCAGAATGATCGAGCGCAGCGTCGCCCAGCGCCGGTAGCCGAGCGATTCGGCGGCCTCCCACTGGCCCTTGGGCAGGGACTGGACCGCGCCGCGGACGATCTCGGAGACATTGGCCATCACCGGCAGGATCAGGCCAATGGTGGCGCGCAGCCAGTTCGGCACGTCATGGACCTGGCCGAACAGGGTGACCCGGAACGGCAGGACATAGATGCAGTAGAACAGCAGCACCAGCCAGGGCGCGTTGCGGAAGAACTGGGTCAGCACCCAGGACCCGGCGCGCACCGGCGGCAGCAGCGAGATCTGGGCCAGGCCCAGGAACAGGCCGAACAGGCTGCCGATGCCCATGGCGATCAGGCTGATAGCAATGTTCAGCGCGAAACCGCGGCCGATCAGCGGCGTCCATTTCCACATGGCCGCCAGCACGCTCTCCTGCCCGCCGGCCAGTGCCTGGGCCTCGGCGACGCCGCACCAGAGGAGCAGGAGAGCAACCAGCGCCAGGCCGAAACGCCAGTCGAGATCGAGGCGGGGCAAGCCCATGGCGCGGTCGGTCTCGGCCCGCACCCTGAGCCTTTCGGCGGCGGGCAGCAGAACCGGCAGGTCGGTCTTGTCGGGCAAGGCGCGCATGGCGATCAATTCCCGTAACCGGGCATGCGCATGGCCTTCTCCCAGCGATGCAT
This sequence comes from Phreatobacter stygius, assembly GCF_005144885.1. Taxonomy (NCBI): domain Bacteria; kingdom Pseudomonadati; phylum Pseudomonadota; class Alphaproteobacteria; order Hyphomicrobiales; family Phreatobacteraceae; genus Phreatobacter; species Phreatobacter stygius. The sequence goes on along the minus strand of NZ_CP039690.1, from coordinate 3,752,534 downwards.
CAGCCAGACCAGCAGGCTGACCAGCGCGATATAGATGAACAGGAGCAGGTTCATCATTTCCGGCACGTTCAGCGTGTCGGACCAGATCTGGTTGGCGACATAGAGCATTTCCGGCACGCCGATGGCGTAGGCCAGCGTCGTCGTCTTGATCAGGTTGACCAGGTTGTTGTTGAGCGCCGGCAGGCAGACCCGGAAGGCCAGCGGCAAGACGATGTGGATATAGGCCTTGAGCCGGGAATAACCGAGCGCCTCGGCGGCCTCGACGGTCGCCTTGGGGATCGCCTCGACACCGGAGCGGAAGATCTCGACATTGAAGGCGCCGGCGAAAAAGGACAGCGACACCAGCGCCCAGGTGAAGTTCGAAATGAGCGGCACTTCCATGCCGATGTCGTCGCGCATGGTCGGCGTGACCGCGCCCAGCGCGAAATAGAAGAAATACATCTGGACCAGCGGCGGCGTGTTGCGGAACAGCGCGATATAGCCGTTGACCAGCCAGGCCAGCGGCCGGAACGCCGCCTTCTGGACGAAGGCGCCGATGACACCGATGACCAGGCTGCCGGCAACCGACAGCACGGAGAGCTGCACGGTGGTCAGGAAGGCGCTCCAGAAGCGCGCGCGGTCGAACGGGTCGTAGAAGATCGTGAAGTTGAGGCCCCTGGTGTCCTTCAGATTGCGGAAAAACTCGGCGACGAGATCAAGCATCGAGGATCGGGCTCAAGCGGCGGCAGGCGCAACGATGCAACCGCCCGGAGCGGCCTGTCCATCTCCGGGCGACGATTTGCCGTGCAAGGCTGAATTGACCGATCAATTCGTCCGCACGTGGTCGCGCAGCGCGTCGTGCATGCGGCGCAGGAACGGGCTCTCGGCGATGCCGGCGGCCTTTTCCCATTCCAGCAGCTTGCCCGTGCGATGCCATTCGGCGATCGTGCCGCCGACGTAGCGACCCCAGGCGCTGTCGCGGTCTTCCAGCCGTACGGCAAGCCCCCAGGGCGTGTCGCTCTGGCTCGCCAGCGGCTGGTGGAAATCCTTCCAGCGGCCCGACGCATCGGCCAGCATCACGGCGATCAGGTTGTCGTCATAGATCCAGCCGAGGCAACGGCGCTGCTCGAGCGCGGTTTCGACCTCGGATACGCCGGTGAAGGCCAGGATCTCGACGCCGAAACGCTCGGTCGCGGGGCGATTGTACCAGGCGCCCTGGATGGCGCAGAGCGTCCGGCCGCGCAGGTTTTCCCAGGCCGCCGGCGTGACGCTTTTCGGCATGATCACGTTGAAGCCCGAGGAATAATAATTCGGGTGGACGATGCCGACGACGCGCCGCCGGTCCGCCACATCCGACATGGTGGCGATCATCAGATCGGTCTGGCCCTGCTGCAGGAACTGCATGCGGTTGGAAGCCACCACCGGCACGAACTCGACGCGCACACCGAGCGAGCGGGCGATGTCGCGCGCCATCTCGATCTCCAGGCCGACAAATTCGCCCTGCGGATTGCGGAAGCCCCAGGGCCGGTAGTCGGCGCGCACGCCGACCTTGAGCACGCCTTCGCGCTGGATCTTCTGGAAGGTATTGACCGGCGGCTGGGCCGCCGGCGTCGCCGGAGCCTGGGCCGCGGCGGATGTCGCCAGCCCAAGAGCCACCATCGCGGCCAGAACGCCGCTCCTGATCTGATCGGCAAATATCATGACATGCCCCTCCAAGCCCTCTCGGCCCCGATGTCCTTCGCGCCCGCGCGGCGGAAGCCGACCGCTGGCGCAGGACCGCACTGTCCCGGTTTTCCCGGAACCCGTCGAGAGCAAAGAATGATCGAGCTCAGTCCGTTTGGAGCAAGTTTGATCCACCGCAATGCCAAGGTTTGACGCGCCGTCGCGACACCGTTCATCCCTGATGAGACAGATAATGCGACAGATCTGACGCAGCCTTGTCTTGCAACGCTGCTCTGCGGCCGGTCTGCGGCCGTTGCCTCACCGGAACCCGCGCGCCATCCTGCCGGCAGGGCACCGGTCTCCCGACCATAAAAAACCATCGGAGGCTGAACGGGTCCGTTACCAGAGTGGGGGCACTTCATGTCGGCGCAAGATCGGGTCAAGAGCAAGAAGGCGGTCACGGCCGCGGTCGTCGGCAACGTCCTCGAGTGGTACGATTTCGCCGTCTACGCCTATGTCGCAAGCATCATCGCCAGAAAATTCTTCCCCGTTCAGGACGAGGTGACGGCACTCCTGTCGGCCTTCCTGGCCTATGGGCTCGGCTTCCTCGCAAGGCCGCTCGGCGGCATCGTCATCGGCCGCATGGGCGATGTCAGCGGCCGCAAGAACGCCTTGTTGCTGACCATGTTCCTGATGGCCGTCGGCACGGTGATGATCGGCCTGTTGCCGACCTATGAGAGCATCGGCTACCTGGCGCCGCTGCTGCTGGTGGTGGCCCGCCTGCTGCAGGGCTTCTCGGCCGGCGGCGAATGGGGCGGCTCGACCGCCTTCATCGTCGAATGGGCGCCGAAGAACCAGCGCGGCTTCTACGGCAGCTTCCAGCAGATGAGCGTGGTCGCCGGCCTGCTGCTCGGCTCGGGCGTCGCCGCCTTGATGAACACCGTGCTGACCACGCCGCAGATGGACGACTGGGGCTGGCGCATCCCGTTCCTGATCGGCGGCATTCTGGGACCGGTCGGCCTCTATATGCGCCGGACCATCGAGGAGACCCCGGCCTATAAAGCGGTCGCCGAAGGCAAGGTCGTGGCACCCTCGGTCGACGACCATGTCAGCCCCTGGCTGCTCGCCGGCCGGGCTTTCGGCTTCACCATCGTCTGGACCGTCTGTTTCTACGTGCTGCTCAACTACATGCCAACCTGGACCCAGCGCTATATGAGCCTGACCGCCTCGCAGGCCTTGTGGGCCAATACGATCGGGCTGCTGGCGCTGATGGTCGCGATCCCGATCATGGGCAAGCTGTCCGACCGCTTCGGCCGCAAGCCACTGTTGATCGCCTGCTGCCTCTGCTTCGTCATCGTGCCCTATCCGGTTTTCAGCTATCTCCTGTCCGGCGGCGTCTCGCTGACCTCCCTGATCATCGTGCAGGTCGTCTTCGCGGTGATGATCTCGATGTTCTCCGGCGCCGGGCCGGCGGCGATCGCCGAGATCTTCCCGACCCGCAACCGCTCGACCTGGATGACCTCGGGTTATGCCCTGGCGGTCGCCATTTTCGGCGGCTTCGCGCCATTCATCTCGGTCTGGCTGATCAGCACCTTCGGCTCGCCGATCGCCCATACCTATTACCTGGTGGCGGCGGCGGTGGTCTCGACCATCGTCATCTGGCAATTGCGCGAGACCGCCTTCGAGGACCTGCAATGAGGCGCCCATGCTGATCCGTTTCGACGGCAAAACGATCATCGTCGCCGGCGCGGCGCGCGGCATCGGGCAAGCGATAACCCGATCGCTGGCGGCGGACGGCGCCGAGGTCTTCGCCTGCGACCTGCTGGCCGAGGCGCTCGGCCCCCTCACGGCCAAGACCGAGGCCGGCGGCGCCATTCACGCGCTGCCGGTCGACATCACGGACGAGGCCTCGATCGGCGCGGTGGTCGCGGCCGCCGGCGGCGCGGTCGACGTGCTGGTCTATGTTGCCGGCGGCGTGCGCGGGCAGCAGGCACGGCCGCTGGAGGAGGTCAGCGCCGACGATTTCGACGCGGTCGTCGACGTCAACCTGAAGGGCGCCTTCCTGTTCGCCAAGGCGGTGGCGCCGGGCATGAAGGCCAAGGGCTCGGGCCGCATCATCACGATTTCCAGCCGCGCCGGGCTCGCCACCAGCCTGACCGGCATCCAAAGTTATGCCGCCGCCAAACATGGCCAGATCGGGCTGGTCAAGCAGCTGGCCCAGGAGCTCGGGCCGTTCGGCATCACGGTCAATTCGGTGGCGCCCGGCTTCATGGCGACGAGCCCCGACTATGAGCGGCAATGGGCCAGCTACACGCCGGATTTCCGCGCGACCTTCACCGATCGCATCGCCATGCGCCGGATGGGCAAGCCCGACGACATCGCCGACGCGGTGACCTTTCTCGCGTCCGACTTCGCGTCCTGGATCACCGGCCAGACCTTGCCGGTGACCGGCGCGCCGCTTTTGTGACGGCGCCGGATTCGTGATCGAGCCTGAGGAGTGATCGATGACCGAGACCCCGAAACTCGAACCCTGGCAGTGGCCGGAGGAGCATTGGCGCAAGCTGGTCGGCCAGGTGCGGGCTGGCCGCAGCTATCGCCCGAAGGCCTGGAAGGACGGCGCGCGCTGCGCCTTCGCCCTGTCGTTCGATGCCGACCACGAGACCAACGAGCTGCGTGACGGCGGCAATTCCATCGGCCGCATGGCCTGGGGCCAATATGGGCCGCGGGTCGGCGTGCCGCGCATCCTGAAGATCCTGGAACGATACGGCGTGCCGGCGACCTTCTACGTGCCGGCGGTGGCAGCCCTGCTGCACGAGGACGAGCAGCGCCGCGTGGTCGCCGAAGGCCACGAGATCGGCATTCACGGCTGGATCCATGAGCTCAATTCGGTGCTGCCCTATGAGGCGGAACGCGACCTGATGATGCGTTCGACCGAGACGCTGGAAAAGATCACCGGCGTCCGACCGGTCGGCCTGCGCACGCCGTCCTGGGACTTCAGCCCGAATACGCTCAAGATCGAGAAGGAAATGGGCCTGCTCTACGACTCCTCGCTGATGGCCGACGAGGACTGTTACGAGCTCATGCTCGAGGGTAAGCCGTCAGGCGTGATCGAGCTGCCGGTCGAATGGGTGCGCGACGACGCGGTCTATTTCATGATGCACCGGTTCCAGTCGCTGAGGCCCCACACCGCGCCGGAAGCCGTGTTCAACATCTTCAAACGCGAGTTCGACGCGGCTTATGACGAAGGCGGCATTTTCCAGCTGACCACCCATCCGCACATCATCGGCTATCGCTCGCGCATCTGGATCATCGAGGAGCTGATCAAACACGCCAAGGCCAAGGGCGATGTCTGGTTCGCGACCCATGCGCAAGTCGCGGAGTTTGCGCGCGACAATGCGGTGTGAGGCGGGAGGTCGCGGCCGGTTTTCACCGCGTCATGGCCGGCACAAGGCCGGCCATGACGAGCAAGGCCCGTTCCCCGGGGATTTTGCCCCGAGGGTTTGCGTTGCCGCGAGCCGAGCGCGAATCCGAGCGCCCGCAAGACTGATCACTTCGTCTTGCCCGGCCTTGTGCCGGGCATCCACGACTTGCCCCGGTCCCGATGCGTGGATGGCCGGGACAAGCCCGGCCAAGACGAAAAAGGGCGGTGAGGCCGGATCAGGGCTCCTGTGATCGCCGGGGAGAGGTGAAGCGGTCGTGTTTCAGGTGCCCGGCCGAAGACCGTTCACGGCGCTGCAGCCACCGCGACCTTCGCCGACGCAAGGCTCGCCGCCCGCATGCGGGCGGCAATGGCCTCACCGATCACCACGGTGGTGAGATGGGTGTTGGCCCGGCAATCGGCCGGCATGATCGAGGCATCGGCGACGCGCAGCGCGCCAAGGCCCTTGACGGTCCCGTCGGGGTTCACCACGCCGTCGGCATCGCCAAACCCGGACATCTTGCAGGAGCCGGCGGCATGCTGGATATCGCCGGTCTCCTGGCGCAGCACAGCTTCCAGTTCGGCATCGGGCAGCGCTGCCGCCTCGGGCAGGCTCAAGGCCGTGTCGCCCAGCCGGATCCACTGCGAAATGCCCGACAGCGCCGGCTGAACCGCCAGCACCGCCAGCCGCTTCACCGCGTCGGTCATGCGCAGCATGTCGCGCGGGTCGGCCAGCATGTTCTCCTCGACGATCGGATCGATGTCGGGATCGGCCGAGGCGAGCCTCAGCGTGCCGCGCGAAAAGGCATTGAACAGGCCGGCGCCAATGGCGCCCGAACGCGCGGGGTTCTCGATGCCGCGGTGGTTGAAGGCGATCAGGATCATGTCGCGCTTGCCGCCGCCGGCGAGGCCGGAACTGTAGGTGACACAACAATTGGTGTGGCGGGTGTCGGGATCGGTCGGCCGGTGCGCGTCGTCGAGTTCGACCGAGGCACGGAACAGCGGATGGTCGAAGAAATGCTGTCCGACCGGCAGGTCGCGCTCGACTGCGAGCCCCAAGGCCTTGAGGTGTCCGGCCGGCCCGACGCCGGAGCGCATCAGGATCGCCGGACTGTGGATCGCGCCGCCGCAGAGCACCACCTCGCGCGCGGCGATCTCGGTCCAGCCGTGGCCGGAAAGATGGACGCGTACGCCGGTCGCCCTGCCGTCGCGGATGAGCACCCGGTCGACCAGGGCATGGCCGCGGATTTCCAGATTGGGGCGATGCCGCGCCGGTTCCAGATAGGCTTCATTGGTCGAGATGCGCCTGTGGTCGCGGCTGTTGATCGGGTAGCAGGCGACACCCTCGCCGTCGGGCCCGTTGACGTCGGCGCACCAGGGATAGCCGGCGGCAAGCGCCGCATCGCGCAGGCCGTGGTCGACCGGCCCCCAGGCTTCCGGCGGCGCGCGATAGACCGGCAGCGGTCCGCCGCGGCCATGGCCGGGCTCGCCGCCGAGAGCCAGGTCGTCCTCGATGGTCGAGAACAGCGGCATGATCTCGCGCGCCGACCAGCCCTCGCAGCCAAGCGCCGCCCATTCGTCGAAGGCATCGGCGACGCCGCGAATGGCGATCTGGCCGTTCATCATGGAACTGCCGCCGAGCCCCTTGCCGCGCCAGTAGAAGCGCTGGTCCTGACCGGCGATGCGGCGCGTCATCAGATCAGGCCATTGCCATTTTTCCTGGAATTCGCGCCGGTGGATGATCGGGATCGGATTGGGCGTGGTGATCTCCCAGGGCGCCTCGCCGGCGCGCCAGTCGAGACCTGCCTCGAGCAGCAGGACGCGCCGGTCGGCATCCTCGGTGAGGCGGGCGGCGAGCGCCGCGCCGGCAGAGCCGCCGCCGACAATGATGACGTCATACATGAGCATGTTTCCTGGTCTTACTTCTCGACGTTCCAGAATACCGGAATGGCCGACGGAATCAGATTGCGCAGATTGGCGCGATGGGCGGCCGGCTGGGCGAACTGGCCCCAGGGAATGCCCGGCGCCTGTTCGTACATGATGGCCTGGATCTGATCGGCGAGCGGCTTGCGCGCGGCATCGTCGGGCGCGCGCGTGAAGGCTTCCAGGAGCGGCGTGATGCGGGCGTCGCACTGCCAGCCGGTATAGTCGGCGCAGTTGAAGGCGACCATGACATTGGTCAAGGGTGACGCGAGATCGAAACCGCCGGCATGGACGCCATAGACGCTCCAGCCCTCGCGCTTGGCGCGGCGCGCCAGGACCGAAGCCCAGTCCATCACCTGCAGGTCGACATTGAAGCCGACGCGCCGGAGCTTGTCGGCCAGCACCTCGGCCGAGACGCGCGGCGCTTCCAGGTCGCTCGCCTGCAGCACGACCACCGGTTCACCGGCGTAACGGGTCTGGCTCAGCGCCTTGCGGGCCGCCTCGATCGACGGCGCGGACGCCGCCGCGATGCCGGCGGTGCTCTCATAGGTGCCGCCGCACATGAAGAAGCTCGCGCAGGTCCTGGCGTAGCGCGCCGACAGGCCAAGGCCGTCGAGCACCTCGCGCTGGTCGACCAGTTGCCACAGGACCCGGCGGATCGCCGGATCATCGAACGGCTTTTGCGTGGCGTTGAGGCGATAGGCGCCGGCGAACATATGCGGCCCGGAAAAGCCCAGGACCCTGATCCGGCTGTTCTTCTCCAGCATGGGCAGGAGATCGAAGGGGGCATATTGCATGAAGTCGATTTCGCCGGCCTGCAGGGCCGAGGCGGCGGTCGCACCATCGGGGATGACGCGGATCTCCAGCGCGTCGATATTGACCCGCTTGCCGCCGGCCAGGAAATCGGCCGGCTCGTCGCGCGGCACATAGGCGGCGTTGCGGCGCAGGGTCATCCGGTCGCCGGAGCGGTGGTCGGCCTTCGCATAGACGAACGGGCCGGAACCGATGACCTCCGGGATCCGCTGTTCGCCCGGCGTGTTGGCAAGGCGTTCCGGCATCATGAAGGCGCCGGGGCTGACCGGGTGGCCAAGCGCGTGGATGACCAGGCCGAACGGCTCCTTCAGCTTGAGCACGAAGGTCTTGGCGTCGCGCGCCTCGATCGACGCGGTCGCCGCCATCAGCCGGCGGCCGAGCGCATTGCGGGCACCCCAGCGGCGCAGCGAGGCGACGCAGTCGGCTGCCGTCACCGGCTGGCCGTCATGCCATTTCAGGCCGTCGCGCAAGGTGAAGGTATAGGTCATGCGGTCGTCCGAGACCTGCCAGTCCTGCACCATCTGCGGCTTGATCTCGCCCTTCGAATCCATCGCGAACAGGGTGTCGAACACCATGTAGCTGAAGGTGCGCGAGATATAGGCGGCGTTGAAATGCGGATCGAGCGTGGTGATCTCCGCTTCCAGCACCGCGACGAGCGTGCCGGCGGCCTGCGCGGGCGGCGCCGCAAATGGGGCTGCGAGCGCCAGCGACAAGGCGAAGACCGATCGTAATTTCAGCATGATGAGCCCAGGTGAGAGATCAAGTGTGACGGCGCATCACACAGCAATGCCGGTACCATCTGACCATGCCCGCCGGCGCTCTTGAGCTATGCGTTTTCCAGCCCGCTCGGACGGGCCTAGCCGCGAAGGTGGCAAGCAACCCAGTGCCCGTCGGCGCTTTGCTTCAGTTCGGGCGAGGTCTGGCTGCACAAGGGCAGTTGGCGCACCGGGCAGCGCGTGTGGAAATGGCAGCCGGTCGGCGGGTTGATCGGGTTCGGCACGTCGCCCTGCAGCATGATGCGCCGGCGCTTGACCTTGGGATCGGGGATAGGGACGGCCGAGAGCAGCGCCTCGGTATAGGGGTGCAGCGGCGTGGTGTAGAGGTCGCGCGCCGGCGCGATCTCGACGACCCGGCCGAGATACATCACCGCGACACGGGTCGAGATGTGCTCGACCACGCTGAGATCGTGGGCAATGAACAGATAGGTCAGGCTGAACTTTTCCTGCAGGTCCTCCAGAAGGTTGATCACCTGGGCCTGGACCGACACGTCGAGGGCCGAGACCGGCTCGTCGCAGACGATCAGCTTGGGCTCGACCGCGAGCGCCCGGGCAATGCCGATGCGCTGGCGCTGGCCACCGGAAAACTCATGCGGATAACGGCTCATATGGTCGGACCGCAGGCCGACCGTTTCGAGCAGGTCGACGACACGGGCGTCGAGGTCCTGTTTCGACTTCGCCAGGCCGTGGATGATCAAGGCCTCGGCAATGATCGCGCCAATGGTCATGCGCGGATTGAGCGAGGCGTAGGGGTCCTGGAAGATGATCTGCATGTCACGGCGCAGCGCCGTCAGCGCATCATGGCCGAGCGCCATGACGTCCTTGCCTTCGAACCAGATTTCGCCGGCGGTCGGCTCGATCAGCCGGAGGATGCAGCGTCCGGTGGTCGACTTGCCGCAGCCGGATTCACCCACGAGACCGAGGGTCTCGCCGGCCTTGATGTCGAAATTGACGCCGTCGACCGCGTGAACCCGGGCGACTTCGCGCGACAGCAGCCCGCCTGTGATCGCGTAGTTCTTGACCAGGTTCTTGACGCTGAGCAGGGCTTCGGTCATCGGGCGATCTCCTCTGCTCGGATGCAGGCGACCTTGTGGCCGGGCACGATCTCGCGCAGTTCCGGCGGCGCCTCCGTGCAGACCGGCCGGGCGAAACGGCAGCGCGCCGCGAAGCGGCAGCCGGGCGGTGGGTAGAGAAGGTTGGGAACGCTGCCGCCGATCGCCTCCAGCCGCGGCTTGTTGAGGGCGGCGGTGTCGATACGCGGGATCGAGCGGATCAGGCCTTGGGTATAGGGGTGCCTCGGATTGCCGAACAGCTCGTCGACGGTCGCCTCCTCGACCACCTTGCCGGCATACATCACCACCACCCGTTCGGCGGTTTCGGCGACGACGCCCATGGCATGGGTGATCAGCATGATCGCCATGCCGAAGCGTTCCTTCATATCCTGCAGGAGGTCGAGGATCTGCGCCTGGATGGTGACGTCGAGCGCGGTGGTCGGCTCGTCGGCGATCAAGAGCTTCGGCTTGCAGGACAAGGCCATGGCGATCATCACGCGCTGGCGCATGCCGCCGGAGAACTGATGCGGGTAGTCGTGGACGCGGCGCTCCGGATTGGGGATCTGCACCAGCCTGAGCATCTCGATGGTCTTGTCGATCGCCTCGCGGCGGCCGAGCTTCTCGTGCAGGCGGACCACCTCGGCGATCTGTTCGCCGACCGAATAGACCGGGTTGAGCGAGGTCATCGGCTCCTGGAAGACGATGGCGATCTCCTTGGACCGCACCTTGTTCATCTCGGCCGACGACAGCGGCACCAGGTCGCGGCCCTGCCAGAGGATCCGGCCCTCGGCGATGCGGCCCGGCGGCATGGCGATCAGCTTCAACACCGACATGGCGGTGACGGTCTTGCCGCAGCCGGACTCGCCGACCACGCCCACCGTCTCACCCCGGCCGATTGCGATATCGACCCCGTCGACGGCCTTGACCATGCCGTCCTCGGTGGCGAAATGGGTCTTCAACCCGCGAATGTCGAGCAGCGGCTCGGCAACGCCGGATCCCGTCATCAGTTCCGGCATCACATCACCTTGCGGGGGTCGAGCGTGTCACGCAGCCCGTCGCCGATGAAGTTGATCGACAGAACGGTGAGGAAGATCGCCGCACCCGGGAACAGGGCCCAATGCGGCGCGTGGTCGAGATAGTCCTTGGCGTCGAACAGGATGCGCCCCCAGGTCGGAATATCCGGCGGGAAGCCGAGACCGAGGAAAGACAGGGTCGATTCCGCGATGATCGCGGCGGCAACGTCGATGGTGCCGGCGACGATCACCGGCCCGAGTGCATTGGGCAGGATATGCCGCACCACCTGGCGCCATTTCGACGCGCCGAGCGCGCGGGCCGCCTCGACGAATTCCTTCTCGCGCAGCGACAGGAACTGGGCCCTGACCAGGCGTGCGACCGGCATCCAGCGCAGGCCCCCGATGACCACGACGATCAGGATGAAGACGCCGCCCTCGACGCCGAACATGGTCTTGAGCGCGTCGCGGAACAGGTAGATGACCAGCAGCAGCAGCGGCAATTGCGGCAGCGACAGGAACAGATCGGTGACCCACATCAGCGCCGCGTCGACGCTGCCGCGCGAAATGCCGGCAATGGCCCCGATGATGGTTCCAACCGTGATCGCCACCAGCATGGCGGCGAGACCGACGGCCAGCGAGATGCGGCCGCCATAGATCATCCGCGCCAGGAGATCCTGGCCGAGATCGTCGGTGCCGAAGGGATGATCCCAGGACGGCCGGGCGAGCCTGGCGGAGAAGTCGATCTCGTCGATCGGCACACGCCAGATCCACGGACCGAAGACGATCGCCAGAACCATCAGGAACAGGATGCCGCCGCTGACCACGGCGAGACGATGACGGCGGAAACGCCGCCAGGCATCGAGGCCCGGCGAAACGTGGCGTGACTGAACGCCGGCGGCGATGCCGACGTCAACGGTAGGAGATGCGGGGGTCGAGCCAGCCATAGAGGATATCGGCCACCAGGTTGAAAAAAACCACGAGACAGGAAAACACGAAGGTCACCGCCATGATGACCGGCGTGTCGTTGGCGAGGATGGCGTCGATCAGCAGCGAGCCGATGCCGGGCACGCGGAAGATCTGTTCGGTAACGATGGCGCCGCCGAAGATCGCCGGCATCTGCAGTGCGACCAGCGTGACCACCGGGATCAACGCATTGCGGACCACGTGCTTGACGATGACGATGCCTTCGTCGAGGCCCTTGGCGCGGGCCGTGGTGACATAGTCGAGCCGGATGACGTCGAGCACGGCCGAGCGGATGTAGCGGGTGTAGGACGCCGCCTGGAACAGCCCGAGGACCGCGATCGGCATGATCGCCTGGCGCAGATGCTGCCAATAAAATTGCCAGCCGGTGGCGCTGATGTCGGAGCGATAGACGAAGGGCAGCCAGTCGAGCTGAACGCTGAACACCAGGATGAACAGAAGCCCGGTGAAGAAGGTCGGCAGCGAGAAGCCGACGAAGGCGAGCGTATTGGCGACCTGGTCGAAGATCGAATAGGGCTTGGTCGCGGCATAGACGCCGATCGGCAAGGCGATCATCAAGGCCAGGATCTGCGACGATCCGACCACGAACAAGGTGGTCGGCAGCCGCTGCAGGATCAGCGTGTCGACATTGATGCGGCTGGCAAACGAGAAGCCCCAGTCGCCCTGCGCCATGGCGACTATCCAGCGCAGGTAGCGCACCATGATCGGGTCATCGAGGCCGAACTTGACGCGCAGTGCCTCCCGGACTTCGGGAGGCACATTCGGATTGGTCGCGAGTTCGCCGAAGGGATCGCCCGGGGCGAGCGCCAACACGGTGAAGAGCACGAGGCTGATACCGATCAAACTCGGTATCGCGATCAAGAGGCGCCGGACGAGGTAACTGCCCATCAGCCGCCTCGCCGGTCAGAACGATCCCTTCCAAGGCATGCCATCATCATCATGCCTCGCGGAACCATTCCCCGATGAGCCAGAGCGAATTGTCCCAGCCGCTCACATTGGTCTTGAGCTTGTTGATCACGGCGGCGGTCTTGGGCCGGTTCACCACGCCCATGACATGCCCGTCGGCAATCACGAGATCGTTCATCTGGACAAACAGGGCAGCGCGCTTGACCGGATCGAGCTCGCCCTGGCCGGCGCGGAACAGCCGGTCATAGTCCTCGCTGCGCCAGCGGACGATATTGCGGCCCTGCCACTTGTTCTCCTTGGTGGCAGCTTCCCATGAACAGTACTGGTTCATGAAGCGCTCGGCGTCCGGCTGCGTCATGGTCGTGGTGAACATCTGCATGTCGCAGTAGAACTTGGTGTAGGTGTCGGGGTTGGCGACATCGGAGGAGAAGAACACCGAGCCGACGACCGATTTCAGTTCGAGATCGATACCGGCGCGCTGGCAGGCCTGCTTGATGATCGCCTGGGTCTTCTGGCGTGGCGCGTTGATCGAGGTCTGGAAGACAAATTTCAGCCGTTTGCCGTCCTTGGCGCGGACGCCGTCCGCGCCGCGCTTCCAGCCGGCGCTTTCGAGCAGTTGGGCCGCCTTCTCGGCGTTGAACTCCCAGGTCGCCTTGGCCGAACGGAACTGTTTCGGGTTGGTCAGGAAATTCGGCGTGGCGACGCCGGTGCGGCCATAGATGAACTTCTGGATCGAGGTCCGGTCGACCAGCAGGCCGATCGCCTGGCGCACCGCCTTGTCGGTCATGATCGGGTGCGGCGCCTTGAGGCTCGCGCGCTCGCCATCGATCTCGGTCCAGGGGTCGCAGGTCTGCAGCTGGATGAACTCGATGTCACCGCCCTCGGTGATCATGGTGCGGCCCTTGCCGCCGGCCTCCATGCGCAGCAGGACCTCGTCCTCGACCTGGGTGTTCCAGGCATAGTCGAATTCGCCCGTCTGCAGCACCGCGCGCGCCGCCGAGACGGCATCGCCGCCGCCCTTCATTTCGACCGTGTCGAAAAACGGCCGGTTCGGCCGGTGGTAGTCGGGATTGCGCTCGCCGCGGACGATATCGCCCGGCTTGAACTCGACGAAACGATAGGGGCCGGTGCCGACCGGCTTGAGATTGGTCGGCGCATCGCGCGACTTCGCGCCGATATAGTCCTCGAACAGGTGCTTGGGGATGATCTGGCCGAGCGCGGCGACGAAGGCATCGCCCCAAAACGGCGTCGCCTTCTTGAATTTCACCACCACGGTGTGATCGTCGATCTTCTCGGTGACGACGTCGATATAGCTGCCCGAGGTGACCGCGGCGGTCTCCGGGTTGGAGGCATATTTCCAGGTGAACACGACGTCGTCAGCGGTGAACGGCTTGCCGTCGTGCCATTTGACGCCGCGCTTCAGTTTCCAGGTCACCGACATGCCGTCGGCGGCAAGGCCGCCGTTCTCCCGGCTCGGCACTTCGGCCGCCAGGATCGGCACCATATTGCCTTCCGGGTCCCAGCCGGCCAGCGGCTCGTAGAACAGACGCGAGCCTTCCTGGTCCTTGGTGCCCACGGCAAAATGCGGATTGAGCAATGTCGGCGCCTGCCAGAACAACAGCTTCAGGGGGCCGCCGCCGCCCGCCTTGGTCGGCGTATAGGCGCTGCTCGGCTGCGCCATGGCGACGCCGTGATGGGCCAGCATCATGGTTGCCATCGGCGCAGTCAGCCCAAGTGCCACCATGCGCTGAACGAAGCTACGCCGCGACAGCGTGCCATCCTTCACCTCCGCGACCAGGCCGCGCAGTTCTTGCTCTCTCATCGAAATGCCCCTCGTCCACCGTCTTTGACGCACGCCGCTTGATGCGGCGTTCTTGAATGCACGTTTCTTCCTCATGCACGGCACGTGAAGGCACTGCGGTCGAGGCCGCTTGCGCGGCCTGCCTGGCGGCGGCCCGAGCCCTGCTATGTCGCAGCGCAGCAAAGCAAGGCATGGGCCACTTCGGCTGCGGGGCAGGTTAGCGCGGCTACGATAAAGCGCGATCCGATGTTTAGCGGATGGAAAAAACGCTTGTTTGCGCTGGACAAGCCCTCCGGCGTCGTGGTCCGCACAAGACCCTTGCGAAGGGCGAGACCGTCATCGCGGGCCGGTTTGGCCATGTTATGAGCGGGCCGGCATGGGCGCCGAAGGCATCATCGCCTGCCCGTTGTCGCGGCGGCAATCTGGCGGATGGCGCCCCGAGGGCACGACCAAGGGCACGACATGGCGAAGAACCGATTTCCGGTCTGGCGGCTGATCCAAAGCGAGCTCGAGGCGGAAATCCGCTCCGGCCTGATCGGCCCGGGCGACCAGCTGCCGTCGGAACACGAACTCGCCGAACGGTTCAAGGTCAATCGCCACACAGTGCGAACGGCCTTGGCCAACCTGGCGATCGCCGGGCTTGCCCGCGCCCGGCGCGGACGCGGCGTTTTCGTCGAGGACAAGCCGCCGGAATATCGCGTCACCCGCGATTCCAAATGGAGCGAGATCGAGCGCGAGATGAATGCCGCGCCGTCGGGCCGCCTGGTCAGCGTGTCGGAACGGCCAGCCTCGGCGACCATTGCCGAGATGCTGGGCTTGAGCCAGGGCGCGACGATCCTGATGGTCGAGACGGTGCGCGGCTCGACCCCGGCCTTGCTGATCTACAGCTATCACGTCTTCGACCGCGACCGCTTCGCCGGCATCGAGGCGGCGGTCGCCCGCACCGGCAGTTATACCGAAGCGCTGAGGGAGTTCGGTGTCGAGCGCTTCTACCGGGCCTCGACCTGGATCGACTGCCGCATGCCGCGCCCGCGCGAGGCCGAAGCCTTGTCGATCCCGCTCGATGCTCCCGTGCTGGTCATGATGTATGTCGATCGCGACGCCGACGGCCGGCCGTTGCTCTACGGCAATGCGGTGATCCCCAATGGCAGCCTGGTGGTGCGGGTCGACACGCTCTGAGCCTTCATCGCCGCAAAGCCCGATCGTCACACGCCCGTTAACTTGTCGAGTTAATGCCGACAAGTGAGGCGCGTGAGCCTCGACCACGACGATCGGGCAGACGATCCATGGCCGGCATTTCGATCAAAGGCATCCGCAAGAGCTTCAAGGATGCGCCCGTGCTTCACGGGGTGTCGCTCGACATCGCCGACGGCGAATTCCTGACCCTGGTCGGGCCTTCCGGCTGCGGCAAGACCACGCTGCTCAGGATTCTCGCCGGTCTCGAGACGCAGGACGACGGCGACGTCTTTATCGGCGACACCATGGTCGACGATCTGCCGCCCAAGGCGCGCGACGTCGCCATGGTGTTCCAGTCCTACGCGCTCTACCCCTATATGACGGTCGCCGAGAACATCGCGCTGCCGCTGACCATGCGCCGGCTGTCGACGATCGAGCGCCTGCCGCTGATCGGCCGGCTGGTGCCGGGATCGGCGGACAAGCGCGCGACCATCGACGCCGACATGCGGGCGGTGGCCGAGGGCCTGTCGATCGGTCATCTGTTGAACCGCCGGCCGGCGCAATTGTCCGGCGGCCAGCGTCAGCGCGTGGCGCTCGGGCGCGCCATGGTGCGCCAGCCCAAGGCCTTCCTGATGGACGAGCCCTTGTCGAACCTCGACGCCAAGATGCGCGTCCAGGCGCGTGCCGAGATCGCCGAACTGCATCGCAGCCTCGGCACCACCTTCGTCTATGTCACCCATGACCAGGCCGAAGCGATGACCATGTCCGACCGCGTGGCGGTCATGATGGGCGGTCATCTCTTGCAGGTCGCCCCGCCTCAGACGATCTATGACGATCCCGCCGATCTCGCGGTCGCCACCTTCATCGGCACGCCGGAGATCAACTGCATCCCCGGCACGGTGCATGGCGACGGCGCGATCGAGGTGCTCGACCGGACCTGGCCGATCAGCGTCGCCGCAGCCGCCGGCAGCGCCGTGACGGTGGCGGTCAGGCCCGAGGCCTTTTCGCTGGTGCAGGGCCCGCGGACCGAAGCCGCGACGATTTCGGGCACGATCCGTCATCTCGAACATCTCGGCGCCGAGACGCTCGTTCATGTCGCCGCCGCGCCCTTGCTCAAGCCGGCGGTCGCGCGGGTCGAGCCGGTCACCGGCAGCGCGCTTGTCATCGGCGACCCCGTGACCCTGGCGGTCAAGCCGTCGCGCATCCTGGTCTTCGGTGCCGACGGCAAGCGGCTGCGGCCGCGCGAAACCGTCGCCGTGCCGTCACGCGAACGCCTGCGCGAGGCCGCCCATGGCTGACGTCGCCATGGCACTTCCCGGCATCGCCGCGCGACGTGCCAAAGGCCGCGCCGGCGCGCGCGCCGAGATCCTCGCGGCCTGGGTGCTGGCCGGGCCCGCCATCACGCTGATGTGGATCATGCTGCTCGGCCCGGCGGTGGCGGTGCTCGCCCTGTCGTTCACCGACTGGACCTTCGGCATGCCGACCATCGGCTGGATCGGGCTCGGCAATTACCAGGAAATGTTCGCCGACGAGGTGTTCTGGAAGACCCTGAAGAACACCCTCGTCTATGTCGCCTTCGTGGTGCCGCTGTCGGTGTTCATCGGGCTCGGCGCGGCCTTGCTGATCGAGGCCGGATCGAGCCTGCGCGGTTTCTACCGCGCGGCCTTCTTCCTGCCGGTCACCTCTACCCTGCTCGCCATGGCACTGGTGTTCCAGTTCGCCTTCCATCCGAGCCTCGGCGCGATCAACCGGGTCATCGCCTTTGTCGGCCTGCCGACCACCGACTGGCTGAAGAACCCCGACACGGCGATCTTCGCGCTCGGCGTGATCGGCATCTGGCAGGCGGTGGGCCTGTCCATGGTGCTGTTCATCGCCGGCCTGAAGGCGGTGCCGAAAGAGCTCTACGAGGCCGCCGCGGTCGACGGCGCCGACGGCGCGGTCGAGCGGTTCCGGCGGGTCACCTGGCCGATGCTCGGGCCGGCCATGCTGTTCGTCGTCACCATCACCGCGACGCGCGCCTTCCAGGTGTTCGACACGGTCTCGGTCTTGACCGACGGCGGGCCGAACAAGGCGACCAACGTGCTGCTGTTCCAGATGTACCAGGAAGGTTTCTCCTTCCTGCGCTCGGCCTATGCGGCGGCGCTCACCGTCGTCTTTCTCGGCTTCGTCCTGCTCATCACCCTCGTCCAGGTGAAGCTGCAGGAGCGGCGCACCCATTACGGCTGAGGCCCGCCATGCGAACCAAGACCCTCGAACCCGGCCGCATCGGCTTCGCCCTGTTCCGGCACGCGCTGCTCGGCCTTGGCGCGCTGATCATGCTGGCCCCCTTCGTGCTGATGATCTCGGTCAGCCTGAAACCCTCGGGCGAGATCTTCTCGCCGGAATTCACACTGCTGCCGAAGGTCTGGCACGCCTGGGAAAACTATTCGGCCGCCTTCACCAAACAGCCGCTCGCCCGCTTCATCCTGAACGGTTTCATCGTCACCGGCTCGATCTTCGTCTGTCAGCTCATCGTGGCGCTGCCCTGCGCCTATGCGCTGGCCAAGCTGCGCTGGCGCGGCAAGGAAACGGTGTTCCTCATGGTGCTGCTCGGCCTGCTGATCCCGCACCAGGTGACGGCCATCCCGCTCTACATCCTGTTCTGGAAGTTCGGCCTGCTCGACAGCTATGCCGCGATCATCCTGCCCTCGACCATCTCGGTCTTCGGCATCTTCCTGATGCGCCAGTTCTTCCTGACCGTGCCTGACGACCTGATCAACGCTGCCCGGCTCGACGGCCTCGGCGAATTCGCCATCGTCTGGCGCATCATGATGCCGACCGCGGTGCCGGCGGTGATCGCCTTCGGCGTCTTGTCGCTGGTGTGGAACTGGAACGAGTTCTTCTGGCCGCTCATCGTCATCCAATCCGAGCACCTGGCGACCCCGCCGCTCGGCGTCGTGTTCTTCAACAACGCCGAGGCCGGCACCAATTACGGCCCGCTGATGGCCGCCGCCACCGCAATCACCGCGCCCTTGGTCATCGCCTTCCTCGCCGCCCAGCGCTGGTTCATCGACGGCGTCACCATGACCGCGGTGAAGTGACGCCCTGCCTTTCCGTCCCCTCCAGGAGACTTTGCCATGACGACGACACGCCGCAGCTTCATGACCACGACGGCGGCCATCGCCGGTTCGGTTGCCCTGCCCGGTTACCTGCGCGCCCAGAGCGCCACCATCGAGCTGTCCTGCCAATATTCGACCCCGGTCCTGTTCAAGGACCTGATCGAAAAGCTCGCCGCCGAATTCCAGGCGAAGAACCCGACCATCAAGATCACGCTGCGGGCGCCCGAGGTCGGCTATGAGGAAATCCTGCAGCGCAACCTGCGCGACGTGGTGACCAGCACGCTGCCCGACATCGCCTTCCACGGGCTGAACCGCCAGCGCACCCTGGAAGAGCGCGGCATTCCGGTGAACCTCAAGCCGTTCATGGATGCCGACCCGGAAACCGCGTCGCTCGGCTTCTCGCCGACGCTCCTGTCGCTCGGCCAGGTCGGCGCCAAGCAGACCGGCATCGGCTTCGCGCTGTCGACGCCGATCCTCTATTACAACACCGAACTGGTGACGGCGGCCGGCGGCAATCCGGACCAGCTCCCGACATCCTGGGACGAGCTGATCGCGCTTGCCGGCGCCATTGCCAATCCCGGTCAGAACCGGGCCGGCCTGTTCTTCGACTGGACGATTACCGGCAACTGGTCGTGGCAGGCGCTGGTGCTCGCCCATGGCGGCACCATGCTGAACGCCGAGGAGACCAGGGTCGCCTTCAGCGAAGAGCCGGGCCAGAAAGCCATCCGGGTGCTGCGCAAGATGGTCGATGCCGGCAAGATGGCCGATATCCAGTCGGCCACCGCCTTCCAGGACTTCTTCTCCGGCCGGCTCGGCATTTCCATGCAGTCGACGGCGCAGCTCGCCCGCTACAACCGCGAGATCGGCGGCCGGTTCAAGCTGGTCTGCGGCCGCTTCCCGCTGTCGGCGGCAACGCCGCGCCTGCCGGCCGGCGGCAATGTCGCGATGATGTTCACCAAGGACCGGGCCAAGCAGGAAGCCGCCTGGAAGTTCATCAAATTCGCCACCGGGCCGATCGGTGCGACCGCCATGGTCAATGCCACCGGCTACATGCCGGGCACCACCGTGCCGGCGGAACGCGACGACCTGCTCGGCAAGTTCTATCGCGACAATCCGAACCACATGGTGGCGATCCGCCAGCAGGACGTGATCACCGGCTGGTACGCCTTTCCGGGCCAGAACGCGCTGCGCATCACCGACGTGATCAACGATCACATCCAGACCGTGGTCAACAAGTCGCGCGAGCCCGAGGCGGCCCTGACCTCGATGGCCACTGCCGTGCAGGGCCTGCTGCCGCGCCGCACCGGCTAAGCACCTCTACGAACAGGCCCGCGCCGCAACAGGCGCGGGCACGTCCCTCCCCATTCCACCGAGATCCGCCATGTCCCGCGCCGTCCGCCTTTGCCTCGTCACCGACATCCATCACGGCAAGCCGTCCTTCACCAAGGCCGGCCCGGCCGCGCTCGGCCTGATGGCGGAGTTCCGCCGTTTCGTCGCAGAGACCCGGCCCGACGCGGTGCTCGACCTCGGCGACCGCATTTCGGACGAGGCGCGCGACAGCGACCTCGTGCTGGAGCAGGAGGTCGCCGAGGCCTTCGCGCCGATCGCGGTTCCGCGCTTCCACATCGACGGCAATCATGACCGCGATTATCTGACCGTCGGCGACAATGACCGGATCCTCGGCCGCAGCGCCCATCACGAGACGCTTGATCTCGGCGACTGGCGGCTGGCGATCTGGCGGGCGGATGCCAAGCTGCACCGCCCCGGCGGCTTCGCCCTGGTCGAGGCCGACCTGTTGTGGCTCGCCGACGTGGTGCGCAGCGCTGACCGGCCGTTGGTGATCGTCAGCCATGTGCCGGTCTCCGGCCATTCGCAGGTCGGCAATTATTGGTTCGAGAACAACCCGCACTATGCCACCTATCCCTCGGCCGATCGTATCCGCGCGGTGCTGCGCCAGGCCCGCGTGCCGGTGATCTGCATCTCCGGCCACGTCCACTGGAACACGCTGACGACCGTCGACGGCATCGCCCATATCACGCTGCAATCGCTGACCGAGACCTTCACCACCCAGGGCGAGGCAGCCGGGGCCTTCGCGCTGCTCGAGCTCTCCGACACGGTGCTGTGGCAGGTCCATGGCCGCGACCCCTTCACCTGGTCGACCGACCGCGCCGATCTCGCCCGGCGCTGGATGACGCCGCTGCCCGATTTCCGCGAACTCGCCGGCGCCAAGATGCGGCTGGCCGCGGAGTAGAGCGGGAGCCGGCTTAGGGGCTGCACACGTCTCTCAAAGGGATCTGAATTCGCCGCCCTTCGAGGCTTCGTACGAGAACCGCGGATAGCGCGTGAGCCACCCCTTTCCGTCATGGCCGGCCTTGTGTCGGCCATCCGCGCATGGCCTTGGCCGCGGAAGACGTGGATGGCCGTGACACGCACGGCCATGACGAAGCGAAGAGCGGCGCGCCGTCGACCTGGTCGTCGGTGTTTCCGCGTCGCCGGGGCGACCGGATTGGCCTGTCCGACCTCACCGCCGATGTCCGACCGCGCCATCCCATTCGTCATGGCCGGGACCGTGAGGCCGGTGGCTCCGGTGCGAGATCCCGAAGGGGAGCAAACCCTGCGACCTCGCGCTGAAAATCACAGCTTGTCGAGACGTGTGAATCCGACGGCGCAACCGCCTGGAGATTGTCACGGGACTGTCGTCGCGGCGAGACGCTCCTGACACGCTCGCGCGGTCTAGTCGCCGACACGTTGCGTGCCGGCGCGATGGTGCTTGCCCTGGCGGCGGCACCGGTCGCACCCACCGCGACACCAGAACTTAGGCGGCTAAGCGACTGAAGCTCCAACCGCCTTCGCATCCCTGTCACGAGCCGGGCGCACCATGCAGTCCGGCTTCTTTGCCTTGCACAGTCGGACAGACCCCATGACATCAGCGACGCGCCGGACGTTCACCAAGGGCCTCGCGGCCTCGACCGCATTGGCCGCGACCGGCCTGCCGGCAGTGGCCCAGCCCGCCCGCCGGCTCACCGTCGGCATCCAGGGCACACCGCGCTCGCTCGAGCCGCTGCGCGAGTTCTCCAACGTCGCCTGGCGTGTCGGCTACAATATCTTCGAGGGCTTGCTCGGCATCGACTACAAGAACGGCCTCGCCGTCGTGCCCGGCCTCGCCGAAAGCCACCGGCGGATCTCACCGTCGATGATGGAATTCACGCTGAAGGACGGCGTCCGGTTCCATGACGGCGAGATCATGACGTCGGAGGATGTCGCCTTCTCGTTCGGGCCGGAGCGGATGACCGGCGAGCGGGCGCCGGGACGTGCCATCGCCAATGTCTTCGTCGGCACCATCAGCCGGGTCGAGGCCATCGACCGGCGCACTGTCCGGGTGGTCACCCGCACCACCGATCCGCTGCTCGAGCAGCGGCTGGCCGGCTGGGGCGCCCAGGTCATCTCGAAAAAGGCCTTCCTGGCCGCGGCGAGCTACGAGGCCTGGGAGCGCAGCCCGGTCGGCACCGGACCGTTCCGGGTCAAGGAGTTCCGCATCGACGAACGCTGCCTGCTGGAAGCCCATGCCGGCTACCACGGCGGCAAGCCGCCGGTCGGCGAAGTGCTGTTCCGCGTGCTGCCCGAACTCGCCGCGCGGATGAACGCGCTGGCCGCGGGCGAGGCCGACATCGTCACCGAGGTGTCGCTCGACCAGGTGCGCAATGTCGAGGCCATGACCGACCGCCATGTCGTCGGCGGACCGATCCTGAATTTCCGCGCCCTGGTGTTCGACAAGGCGCATCCGCAACTGGTCGACCCGAGGGTTCGCCGCGCGCTGTCCCACGCCATCGACCGCAAGGCGATCGTCGACAGCCTCTATGCCGGCCGCACCGTTGCCCGCGCTACCCAGATGCATCCGGCCTTCGGCGCGCTCAACGACCCCACCCGCCCCGGCACGGCCTATGATCCGGATCTCGCCAGGAAGCTGCTCGCCGAAGCCGGCTACAAGGGCCAGCCGATCCCCTACCGGACCCATGCGAGCTATTACACCCAGCAGGTCCAGACCGCCCAGATCCTGGTCGAGATGTGGCGTCAGGTCGGCATCAATGTCGACCTGCAGGTGCGCGAGAACTGGCAGCAGATCTTCGACACCGCGTCGCCGCGCGGCATTCGCGACTGGTCGAACTCGATCCTGTTCCAGGACCCGGTGGGATCGTTGACCCGGCTCTACGGCGCCGCCGGCTCGGTCCAGAACGTCAGCAAGGAATGGAGCAACGCCCCGTTCAACGAGACGGCGCGGGTGCTCGAAACCAGCCTCGATCTGGCCGAACGCAAGCGCGCCTTCGCCCGCCTGCTCGACATTTACGAGACCGAGGATCCGCCGGGCTGCGCGCTGCACGACCTGGTCATGTTCTACGCCAAGAAGCGATCGGTGAACTGGACGCCCTATCCGGTCGAAAGCATGGATTTCGGTCCCGGCAACCTGACCGTGGGAGCCTGATCATGACCGCTCCCCTGGTTTCGCTCTCCGGCCTCACCGTCGATTTCGACCAGGGCGCCCGCCACGTCCGGGCGCTGCATGGCATCGACCTCACCGTCCGCCGTGGTGAGGCTGTCGGCCTCGTTGGTGAATCCGGCTGCGGCAAGTCGATCACCTGGCTCGCCGCGCTGAGACTGCTCGGGCCCCGGGCGCGCGTCGGCGGGCGTGTCGAGCTCGACCGGCAAAACCTCCTGGATCTGCCCGAGACCGAGCTGTCGCGGGTGCGCGGCAGCCGCATCGCCATGATCTTCCAGGATCCGGCGTCATCGCTCAATCCGGTGCACCGGATCGGCGCGCAGATCGGCGAGGCACTGACGCTGCACAAGGGCCTGACCGGCGAGGCCGCACGGGCCGAAGCCAAGCGGCTGATCGACCGGGTCCGCATTCCCGCCGCGGCGACCCGGCTCGACGCCTATCCGCATGAATTGTCCGGCGGCATGAACCAGCGGGTGATGATCGCCATGGCGCTGGCCGGCGATCCGGACCTGCTGGTTGCCGACGAGCCGACCACGGCGCTCGATGCCACCATCCAGGCGCAGATCCTCGACCTGATCGACGAGATCCGCCGCGACACCGGCATGGCCCTGGTGCTGATCTCGCATGATCTCGGCGTGGTCGCCGACCTCTGCGACCGCGTGGTGGTGATGTATGCCGGCCGGATCGTCGAGGAAGCGCCGGTCGACGCCTTGTTCGACGAACCCGGCCATCCCTATACCCGCGGCCTGCTCGCCGCCCTGCCCGATCTCGACGGCCCGCGCCGCCGGCTGACCGCCATTCCCGGCACCGTGCCGGCGCCGGGCAGATTGCCCCATGGCTGCGCCTTCGCGCCGCGTTGCGCCTTTGCCGAAGCCGGCTGCTCGGAACGGGTGCCTGTGCTGGCAGGCGCCGGCGACCACCGCATCGCCTGTCCGGTCGAGATCGCCGTCCCGGCCGAGCCCGTGGCGGAACCGCTGCCGGAACGGGTTCTGGTCCCGGCATGACCGCGCTTCTGGAAGTCGCAGACCTGACGCGGGCCTTCACCGTCCGGCTGCCTGGCGGCCTGTTCGGCCGCAC
Source organism: Phreatobacter stygius (assembly GCF_005144885.1). Taxonomy (NCBI): domain Bacteria; kingdom Pseudomonadati; phylum Pseudomonadota; class Alphaproteobacteria; order Hyphomicrobiales; family Phreatobacteraceae; genus Phreatobacter; species Phreatobacter stygius. The sequence continues at coordinate 3,728,364 of NZ_CP039690.1, read as the reverse complement.
CGCCGCGTTGAAGGCGGTGGACGGCGTCTCGTTCGAGGTCAAGGCCGGCCGGACGCTCGGCGTCGTCGGCGAATCGGGTTGCGGCAAGTCGACCACCGCCAAGCTGGTGCTCGGCATGATCCCGGCGACCTCGGGCAGCATCCGTTTCGAAGGCCAGGCCGTGGGGTCGGTCCATAACGGCACCTGGCGGGCGCAGCGCCGGCAAATGCAGATGATCTACCAGGATCCGCTGGCGGCCCTCGACCGCCGGCTGACGCTGGCCGAGCAGATCGGCGAGCCGATGGCCATCCACGGTCTCGGCGGCGCCAAGGCCGAGCGCCGCGAAAAGGTGCGCGAGCTGATGGACGCGGTCGGGCTCCGGACCGACATGGCCGAGCGCTACCCGCACGAGATCTCCGGCGGCCAGCGCCAGCGCGTGGTGATTGCCCGCGCCTTGTCGCTCGAACCCAAACTGCTGGTCTGCGACGAGCCGGTTTCGGCCCTCGACGTGTCGATCGCGGCCCAGGTGGTCAACCTGTTCCAGGACCTGCAGGAACGGCTCGGCGTCGGCTATCTGTTCATCTCGCACGACCTGAAAGTGGTGCGCCAGGTCAGCCACGAGGTGGCGGTGATGTATCTCGGCCGGATCGTCGAGCGCGGCGCGCCCGACGTGCTGTTCCACCGGCCGGCCCATCCCTATACCCGCGCGCTGGTCGCCGCGGTACCGACGCCCAAGCGGCGCAAGCAGCGCGAGCGCCTGATCCTGACAGGCGATCCGCCGAGCCCGGTCGACGTGCCCCGCGGCTGCGCCTTTCACCCGCGCTGCCCTTTCGCGATCAAGGTCTGCGGCGAGGTCACACCACAATTGCAGCCGGGCGACGACGGGCGGCTGGTCGCCTGCCATGTCGTGCACGGCGAAATGAAAGCCGCCGCCTGAGATGACCCGCTTCCTTTTGACCCGGCTGGCCCGTGCCGCGCTGACGCTCGTCTTCGTCGTCACCATCGCCTTCGTCATCCTCAGGATGTCCGGCGATCCGGCCTTGACCATCCTGACGCCGGATGCGCCACCCGAGGCGATCACGGCCTTCCGCAAGGCCTGGGGCCTCGACCAACCGCTCTGGGTGCAATATTTCGAATATTTCCGGGCGATCTTCGAAGGCAATCTCGGCCGCTCCATGCGCGACGGCCGTTCGGCGATCTCGATCGTCGCCGAGCGCGTGCCGCTGACGCTGGCGCTGACCATCCCGGCCTTCCTCTTGAAGCTCGCCATCGGCATTCCCGCCGGCATCTATGCAGCGCTTCACCGCAACAGCTGGATCGACCGGGCCATCATGACCGTCTCGGTGATCGGTTTCACCGTGCCGAGCTTCGTGCTCGGCCTGATGCTGGCGCTGATCTTTGCCGTCAAGCTCGGCTGGCTGCCCTCGGGCGGATCGGAAACCTGGCGCCACGCCATCCTGCCGATCGCCACCTTGAGCCTGGTCGGCGCCGCCGTGATCGCCCGTTTCACCCGTTCGGCCATGCTCGAGGTGTTGGGCCAGCCTTATATCCGCACGGCGAGCGCCAAGGGCGTCACCTGGCGCGACGTGGTGGCCCGTCACGCCCTGCCCAATGCGGCGATCCCGACCATCACCATTGTCGGCTTCCTGGTCGGCTCGCTGGTCGCCGGCGCGGTGGTGGTCGAGAGCGTGTTTTCCTGGCCGGGCGTCGGCCGGCTCCTGATCACCTCGGTCGCCAACCGCGACCTGGCGGTGGTGCAATGCATCCTGCTGCTGGTCGGCGCCACCATGGTGGCGGCCAATCTGATCGTCGATCTCGCTTATGGCTGGGTCGACCCCCGGCTCCGCACCGCCTCGGCCAAGACGGGAGGCGGCTGATGGACGCGCGCACGCCTGAAGACCTCTTGCGCAAGACCGAAACCGAAGCGCGCACCGGCGCGGTCGTGTCGGCCAAGGGACGGCTCGCCCATGTGTTCGAGCGGTTCCCGCCGGTGGTCATCCTGGCACTCGCCTGGATCGCGCTGATGGCGCTGACCGCGCTCCTGGCCGACGTGCTGCAGCCTTATGACTTCAAGGCTCTCGACCTGCGCGGCCGGCTCAATCCGCCGGTTTTCATGACCGGCGGGTCGTGGCGCCACCTGCTCGGCTCGGACGAACTCGGCCGCGACGTGCTGGCGCGTCTCATCGTCTCGATCCGGCTGAGCCTGTCGCTCGCCTTCATGGCGACCATCATCTCGGCCGTGCTCGGCGTCACGCTCGGTTTCCTCGCCGCCTATTTCCGTGGCCGCATCGAGCAACTGATCCTGATGATCGTCGACGCCCAGGCCTCGATGCCGTTCATGATCATCGCGCTGGCGGTGCTCGCCTTCTTCGGCAATTCGCTCGTGCTGTTCACCGTGCTGATGGGCTTCCACGGCTGGGAGCGGATCGCCCGGATCGCGCGCGGCCTCGCCATTGCCGCCAACGAACACGGTTATGCCACCGCCGTGCGCGACCTCGGCGCCTCGCCCTGGCGCATCTATGGCCGGCACATCCTGCCGAACATTGCCTCGACCCTGATCGTCTCGATGACGCTGACCTTCCCGGAAGTGATCCTGCTCGAATCCGGGCTGTCGTTCCTGGGCTTGGGCGTCCAGCCGCCCTTGACCTCGCTCGGCAACATGGTCGGCTACGGCCGGGAATATATCCAGACCGCGCCGTGGATCCTGATCGCGCCCTGCTCGGTCATCGTGCTGACCACGCTGTCGGTGTCGATCCTTGGCGACTGGCTGCGCGACCGGCTCGACCCGACGCTCAAGTGACCCTTTTTCCAACCAAGGACCCAAGACCATGACTGAGAAAACCCTCGGCGTTGGCCTGTCGATCGATGTGAAGGACCCGAACTTCAAGGATATCGGAGCCGCCATCGACGACGCCCGCCAGCTCGGCGTCAATTTTGTCGAGCTGCCGCTGCACAAGCTCGATATCGTGGTCGGCGGACGGATTCTCAGGGATCGCCTCGCCGATCTCAAGGAGCGCATCACCAATCGCGGCGTCGCCTATTCGCTGCACGGCCATCTCGGCATCAACCTGATGGAAGATCAGCATGTGATCGGCCTGCACAAGGACGTGCTGAAGGCGAATCTCGAAATCGCCCAGGCGCTCGGCGCCGTGCACCTGATCATCCATTCCGGCTTCTGCCGGCCGCAGCAGGGCAGCGCCGTGGAGCTTGCCTATGATCGCCAGCGCGAGATCCTGGCCGCCTTCGGCGCGGAAGCCGAAGCCGCCGATGTCGTGGTCTGCGTCGAAAACATCTTCACCTATGATTTCGGCCGCCATACCGCGCTGCCATCAAGGCTCGCCGCCGAACTCGCGCTGATCGACCATCCCTTCATCCAGGCGACCTTCGACTTCAGCCACGGCTATCAGCATTGCGGCCAGGTCGGCGTCGACTTCGTGACCGAGGCCAAGGCGCTGACGCCGTTCTCCAAGCACCTGCATCTGCACGACAGTTTCGGACGGCCCAAGGATTTCTGGACCTATTCGCAGACCGAGGATCTCGCCTTCGGCGCCGGCGACCTGCACCTGCCGATGGGCTGGGGCTCGATCCCGTGGGACCAGATCGCCGCCGAGTGCAGCTTCCCGGACGGCGTGGTCGGCGATATCGAACTGCAATATCGCTACTGGTCGGAAGCCCGCGATACGGTGGAAACCGCCAAGGCGTTCTGCGCCAGGCTCGGCGCTGCCGAGCTCGCCCAAGCGGCGGAATAAGCCTCGCCATGGCGCCGGGCGCGACGGTCTGAGCGCCGTCGCGCCGCGATTCCGGCTACGGCCGTCAAACGCGCCGATCAATTTGCCGTGCGCGTGCTGCGGTCGCCGCTGGCCATCGCGCCGATCATCATCTCGGCCGCTTGGCACGAACGCACCGCTGGCGAGCCCGCCCATCGCCGGTTCCGCAAGGCGCTGTCGCAGGCTGTGCCTGGCCTCCAGCCTCCGCGTGCAACCCTGCCGTGCCGCTTGCGCGGGTCCGGCCGGACCCGCGCTGGACCGTTCTAAAGACCGACTGGAAAAGGAAAAGCCCTTCGTGTTGACTGCCGCCTGCTGCCATGCAGCAATGGCAGGTGAGGAATGCGTCAAGAAGAACAGATTTGCATGGTTGAAGCGAGCGACGACAACATCCTGGTGACGGAGGGTCTGACCAAGGACTTCAAGGGCTTCACCGCGGTCAGCGAAGTCGACCTTGCGGTCCGGCGCGGCTCGATCCATGCGCTGATCGGTCCGAACGGTGCCGGCAAGACCACCTGTTTCAACCTGCTGACCAAGTTCCTGACCCCGACGCGCGGGCGCATCAGCTATAACGGCCGTGACATCACGGCCTCGAAGCCGGCCGATATCGCCCGGCTCGGTCTGGTCCGGTCATTTCAGATTTCGGCGGTCTTTCCACATCTGACGGTGACCGAGAACGTCCGCATCGCGCTGCAGCGCAAGCGTGGCGACTCCTTCGATTTCTGGGTCTCGGAACGGGTGCTGAGCTCGCTCAACGCCGAAGCGCTCCGGCTGGTCGAGGCGGTTGGCCTCGCCGATTTCGCCGAGGCGACCGCCGGCGAACTGGCCTATGGCCGCAAGCGCGCGCTGGAGATCGCGACGACGCTGGCGCTCGACCCGGAAATGCTGCTGCTCGACGAACCGATGGCCGGCATGGGCCGCGAGGACGTCGACCGAATCGCCGCGCTGATCCGCAAGGTCTCGGCCAACCGGACCATCCTGATGGTCGAGCACAACCTGTCGGTGGTGGCGGAACTGTCCGACCGGATCACCGTGCTCGCCCGCGGCCGGGTGCTGGCCGAAGGAGACTATGCCACCGTGTCCAAGGATCCCCGCGTCATCGAAGCCTATATCGGGGGAGTTGGTCATGGTTGACACAGCCGCCGACACCACAGCCGCGCGCGGCGCCGCGTCGACCGCCGCCCAGCCGATGCTGGCGGTGAACGACCTTCACGGCTGGTACGGTGAATCCCATGTGCTGCACGGCGTCAGCTTCGACGTCGCGGAGGGCGAGGTGGTGACCCTGCTCGGCCGCAACGGCGCCGGCAAGACCACCACGATGAAATCGATCATCGGCATCCTGCAGAAGCGCCAGGGCTCGATCCGGTTCCAGGGCGAGGAGACGATCGGCTACCCGTCGCGCGCGATCGCCCGGCTCGGCATCGGCTATGTGCCGGAGGAGCGTGGCATCTATTCGACCCTGTCGGTCGAGGAGAACCTGCTGCTGCCGCCGTTGGTCCGGCCCGGCGGGCTGTCGCTCGACCAGATCTATGAGCTGTTCCCGAATATCCGCGAGCGGCTGACCAGCCAGGGCACCAAGCTGTCGGGCGGCGAGCAGCAGATGCTCGCCATCGCCAGGATCCTCAGGACCGGCGCCAAGCTGCTGCTGCTCGACGAACCGACCGAAGGCCTGGCGCCGGTCATCGTCGAGCAGATCGGCCGCACCATCGCCCGCCTCAAGCGCGATGGCTTCACCATCGTCCTGGTCGAGCAGAATTTCCGCTTCGCCCAGACCGTTGCCGACCGCCACTATGTGGTGGATCAAGGCCGCGTCGTGGATATGATCCCGAACGCGGACATGGACCGTAACATCGCCAAGCTGCACGCCCACCTGGGCGTCTAGGCGCAAAAGCAACAAGAACGCATTGGACCCGGAGGAACCCACGATGGATCGACGCTCTTTGCTCGCCGGCGCGCTCGCGACCGGCTTCTCCATGAAGGCCATGGCCCAGGCGCAACAGCCGGTGCCAATCAAGATCGGCGTGCTGAACGACCGGTCGGGGCTCTATGCCGACCTGACCGGCGAGGGCTCGGTGGTCGCCGCCCGCCTGGCGGTCGAGGATTTCGGTGCGGCCGCCAAGGGTCTGCAGGTGCAGATCGTCTCCGCCGATCACCAGAACAAGCCGGATGTCGGCGCCAATATCGCCCGGCAATGGTACGACAATGACGCCGTCGACGTGATCGCCGACGTGCCGACCTCGTCGGTCGCGCTGGCGGTCAACCAGATCACCCGCGAGAAGAACCGGATCCTGCTGAATTCGGGCGCCGCGACCTCGGACCTGACCGGCCCGCAATGCTCGCCCAATACGGTGCACTGGACCTATGACACCTATGCGCTGGCCCAGAGCACCGGCGGCGCCATGGTGCGTGCCGGCGGCGACACCTGGTTCTTCATGACCGCCGACTACGCCTTCGGCCATGCACTGGAGCGCGACACTGCCGCGGTGGTCCAGAAGGCCGGCGGCCGCGTGCTCGGCGCCGTCAGGACGCCGTTCCCCGGCACCGACTTCTCGTCCTTCCTGCTGCAGGCGCAGGCCTCCAAGGCCAAGGTGATCGGCCTTGCCAATGCCGGCGGCGACACCATCAACTCGATCAAGCAGGCAGCCGAATTCGGCATCACCCAGGCCGGCCAGAAGCTTGCCGGGTTGCTCATCTTCATCACCGACGTCCATGCCCTCGGCCTGCAGACGGCCCAGGGCCTGGTGCTGACCGAGTCGTTCTACTGGGACCTCAACGACGGCACCCGCGCCTGGTCGAAGCGGTTCGCCGCGCTGCGCGGCGGCAACATGCCGACCATGGTTCAGGCCGGCGTCTATTCGGCGGTCCTGCACTACCTGAAGGCGGCCGCGGCGACCAAGTCGCGCGAGGCGGCCGGCAACATGGCCTGGATGAAGGCCAATGCGACCGAGGATCCGCTGTTCGGCACGGGCAGCATCCGCCCGGACGGCCGCAAGATGCATCCGGTCTTCCTGTTCGAGGTCAAGAAGCCCGCGGATTCGAAAGGTCCATGGGACTATTACAAGCAGATCTCGACGCTGTCCGCCGAGCAGGCCTTCCGCCCCGTTGGCGAGGGCAATTGCCCGCTGGTGCGCGCCTGACCTGACCCCGCCCAACGGGAGCGCCGGCTTGCCGGCGCTCCCGCCCCTCACCAGGATCGACGCCTCATGTTCGAGCTTCTCGGCGTGCCGCCCCAGGCCCTGTTCGGGCAACTTCTGCTCGGCCTGATCAACGGCTCGTTCTACGCCATCCTGAGCCTTGGCCTCGCGGTCATTTTCGGGCTTTTGAACATCATCAACTTCACCCATGGCGCGCAGTACATGATGGGCGCCTTCGTCGCCTGGATGCTGCTCAACTGGCTCGGGCTCGGCTATTGGTGGGCGCTGGTGCTTGCCCCGATCATCGCCGGCGTGACCGGCGTCGTCATCGAGCGGCTGTTTCTGGCCAGGCTGTATCATCTCGACCATCTCTACGGCTTGCTGCTGACCTTCGGCCTGGGCCTGATCATCGAGGGACTGTTCCGCAACCAGTTCGGTTCGTCGGGCCTGCCCTACCAGATCCCGGCCGAGCTGCGTGGCGGCCAGAACCTCGGCTTCATGTTCATGCCGAACTATCGCGGCTGGGTGGTGGTGGCCTCCGTCGTCGTCTGCCTGGCCACCTGGTTCATCATCGAGAAGACCAAGCTCGGCTCCTATCTGAGAGCGGCGACCGAGAACCCGGCGCTGACCGAGGCCTTCGGCATCAACGTGCCGCTGCTGATCACCCTGACCTATGGTTTCGGCGTCGGCCTTGCCGCCTTCGCCGGCGTGCTGGCCGCGCCGATCTATTCGGTCAACCCGACCATGGGCGCGAATATCATCATCGTCGTCTTCGCCGTGGTGGTCATCGGCGGCATGGGTTCGATCCTCGGCGCCATCGTCACCGGCTTTGGCCTCGGCATCATCGAAGGCCTGACCAAGGTCTTCTACCCCGAAGCCTCGGCCACCGTGATCTTCATCATCATGGCGATCGTGCTGCTGGTGAAGCCAGCCGGTTTGTTTGGAAGGACCGCCTGATGGCCGATACCGCCGCCTATGGAACTGCTCCGGCCGGCCTCGCCCTGCCCGAAACCAAAGGCGCGAGCGCGCTGCACCGGGCGATCTTCATCGCCCTGGCGGTGGCGCTGGCGGTGCTGCCCTTCATTCCGGTGATCGGCTATCCGTTCTTCCTGATGAAGGTGCTGTGTTTCGCGCTGTTCGCCTGTGCCTTCAACCTGATGCTCGGTTATGGCGGCCTGCTGTCGTTCGGCCATGCCGCCTATTTCGGCCTGGCGAGCTACGTCTCGGCCTATACGGCGAAGCATTGGGGGCTGACGCCGGAACTGTCGATCCTGCTCGGCACCGCGTCCGGCGCCGCGCTCGGCTTCGTCTTCGGCTCGCTGGCGATCCGCCGCCAGGGCATCTACTTCGCCATGATCACCCTGGCGCTGGCACAGATGGTGTTCTTCTTTTCGCTGCAGACGCCGCGTTTCACCGGTGGCGAGGACGGCATCCAGGCGGTGCCACGCAACAACCTGTTCGGCCTCATCCCGGTCGGCTCCGACCTCGCGATGTATTATCTGGTCGCCACCGTCTTCATTGTCGGTGTGCTGCTGATCTACCGCGTCATCCACTCGCCCTTCGGCCAGGTGCTGAAGGCGATCCGCGACAACGAGCCGCGCGCCATCTCGCTCGGCTATCGGGTCAATCAATACAAGCTCACGGTCTTCGTGCTGTCGGCCTCGCTCGCCGGCCTTGCCGGCGCGACCAAGGCCATTGCCGTCCAGCTCGCCTCGCTGACCGACGTGGCCTGGCAGATGTCGGGCGAGGTGGTGCTGATGACCCTGGTCGGCGGCATGGGAACGGTGTTCGGTCCAATCGTCGGGGCCGCTGTCATCATCTCGATGCAGAACTTCCTCTCCGGCCTCGGCGCCTGGGTTACCGTTGTCCAAGGCCTCATCTTCGTGGTCTGCGTGCTGTTGTTCCGCGAGGGCATTGTCGGCGTCATCAGCAAGGCGCTGCGCCGGCCGCTGTGACCAATGCTTCGAGCCCGCCGCGCCGGCTGCGGGACGGCGGCGGCGAGCCATTTCGAGGAGCCTTTTCCAAAAGTCCCCGGCAGGCCCGACCCACCGGGCCGCGGCGGCGCCCAGCAACACGACAATGCCATATTGATTCGCGAGATCCTGTCCGGCGGATGAAGGACCATGGCTCGCGACGGTCGCTCGAATCTGTCTGAGGTGACAGCGTCCCGGTTCGTGCCGCCGGGCCGACCGGCCAGCGTCCTGCTCGTCGAGGACGATGCCGAAATCTCACGCATGCTGATCGATGTGCTGCATGCCAGCGGGTTCCGGGCGGCGGCGGCAGCCTCCGCGATCGAGATGGACCGGTCTTTCGCCGCCGACGAGATCGACCTCGTCGTGCTCGACGTCATGTTGCCCGGCGAAGACGGACTGAGCATCTGCAAGCGGCTGCGCGGCGCGTCCGGCATTCCGATCATCATGCTCACCGCGCTCAAGGAGGACATGGACCGCATTGCCGGCTTCGAAATCGGCGCCGACGACTATGTCACCAAACCGTTCAACCCACAGGAGCTGGTCGCCCGGATTCGCGCTCTGCTGCGGCGCTCCTACGCCGACCGGCATGGGCCGGCCAGGGCGGCGCGCGCGCTCGGCTTCGCCGGCTGGCGGATCGATTGCGTCGCGCGGCAGCTGGCCGACCCGACCGGCGTGAAAGTATCGCTCACCAGCGCCGAATTCGACCTGCTGCTCGCATTCTGCCGCAACCCGGGGCGGGTGCTGTCGCGCGAACGGCTGCTGGAGCTGACTTATGGCGGCCTGGCAGGGCCGATCGAGCGCAGCGTCGACGTGCATGTCAGCCGGCTTCGCCGCAAGATCGAACAGAGCGCCGGCGATCCCGCCTTGATCAAGACCGTGCGCCTGGGCGGCTATGTGTTCACACCCAGCGTGGAGGCGCTATGACGCACCTCCTGCCACAAACCATCCGCAGCCAGATCACCGGCCTGATCGTCGTGACGCTGGCGATGGCGACCGTGCTGGTGATCTGCCTGGTCCAGCTGCAACTGCTGGGTTCCGAAACGCCGCGACTGGCGCGATCCGTCGCCATCGTGCCAATCATCACCATCGTTCAACTCGCCCATGCCGGCGCACCGGAGGAGCTGGACCAATTGGCCTCGGCCGGCGCGCGTGCCGGCATCGAGGTCCGCAAGGCCGCACCTGCCGAACTCCTGGCGCAACCGGCCGAGGCCAGCCGCGCCCGCCTGATCAGCCGGTTGAACAGGTTCGGCAATGTTCCGGGCAGCGGCGTGCTGCAGGACGCGATCGCGCTGGCGGGCGACGACGATTCATTCCTGATCAGGCGCGACGAAACCAACGGCCTGGTCTTTCGGCTGCCGGCCGAGCGCGGAATGTTCGCAGTGGTCACCCTCAGGACCGGGACCGCCCTTGGCATCGTCGCGATTTTTCTGACGGTCCTGTCGGTCTACGCGGCGCGCTGGATTACGTCGCCCTTGTCCGCCTTTGCCAGTGTCGCACGCACGTTCGGCCAGTCGCCGAACGATGCACGGGTGCTGGGCGAGCGCGGCCCGCGGGAGATCGTCCAGCTGGCGCAGGCGCTCAACGAAATGCGCACGCGCATCAGGGCGCTGGTCGAAAGCCGGACGCGCATGCTGGCCGCGATCGCGCATGACCTGCGCACACCATTGACGAGGCTGCGCCTCTACGCCGAACTGCCGCACACCGACGCTACCAGGGACAATTTGATCCGGGAGATCACCGCCATCGACACCATGCTGGGCGAGACCCTTGCCTATCTGCGCGACGATGCGCAGGCGGAGGGCATGTCGCCGGTCGACCTGCCGAGCCTGTTGCAGACGATCTGCTCCGATTTCGCCGATCTTGGCCATCGCGCTTCCTATTACGGCCCCGACCGGATTGCTTTTGCCTGCCAGCCCTCGGCGTTCCGCCGGGCGATCACCAATCTCGTCGACAATGGAATCAAGCACGGCTCCGCGGTGTCGGTCCGTCTGGCGCGCCTGGACGCCAGCCGGATCACCATCGAGATCACCGATGACGGCCCGGGGATCCCCGAGGCTCTCCGGGACAAGGTGTTCGAGCCGTTCTTCAAGCTCGATCCCGCCCGGACGAGATCGGGACAGGCCGGCTTCGGTCTCGGTCTTTCGATCGCGCGCGACATCATCAGAAAGCATCGCGGCGAGATTCGCCTGCACGACCGGCTGCCGCACGGCCTGCGCGTTCGGATCATGTTGCCGGCTTCGACGGCCTGAGGCCGCCGTCGGTCCCCACGCCGATCATCTCGCCGACGAGGTGTCGGTCCGCGCGCCATTGTCGGTCCATTCCGGCGGCAGGCCGATGGCCGCCCCCGCCAGACCGGCGACACCGCCGCGACCGAAGGCGTCGCACGCACTTTCCTTCGGCGCCGCGCCAACCATCGATCCGACCCGGTGCATGGCTGGCAGAGACGGCATGGTCTTGAACGGGCTTGCGCCGGTCACGAGCAGCTTGCTGAAGTCGTCGCCGAATGCGGAGGCCAGATCATAGGCATCGCCGGCCGGTGAGGCCCGCGGTTGGCCGATGAAGGCATTGGCGCCGCGCGCCCACATCATCGCGGCCTTCTGCGTGCCGCCACCGTCGCGTGCCTCGGCCTCGAGCGCGAGCCCGCCGAGGCCGATCGGAATTCGCACCGACGGCACCGGAACCGACACCGAGGCGGCATGGGTCGCCACCGAGGTTGCGACCGAGAGAGCCTTCGACGCGACAACCGCAGCTTCATTGGTCGGAACGATGGATGTGATGGACGCCTGGACCACCAGGTCCGCCGGCTGGGACCCTGTGACGATCTGAAACCGGTCGCTGAGGCCAATGCAGAGCGATCGATCGACGGCATTGGCGACCAGCCGGCGTTGCGTGTCGGGCAGTTGTATCTGCAGGGCAGAGGCGACAAACGTCGTCGGTACGATGCGTATCGTCTTCGCGGCCAGGATATCGTCCCGGCTCACGCTCACCTGTGCCCGCGTGAACCAACCGTCCTGAGGCGCCATATGGTCGTAAGACGAGAGCGAACCGGCACGCTGCAGCGGGACCGAGGCACATCCGGCGACAAGCGGCAGCAGCAGGCCAAACAGCACGCGCATGCCCGGCGGAAGGCCTGACGGCTCCTTGTGGGCCTCTGGCCACGATACCGCGGGATCGCGGCGGGACGGGCTCTGTCGCAAATCTCGAACGGCACTCACCATGGGGCTCCTGGCGGCGGTTTGTCTCCCGATCGCCCGCCAAGGCGAACAAGACATCGTCGATGCCGCGCCTGAAGCGATACACGGCGATCAACGCCAAGAGGTGCCCGGTGTTGTTAAGAGATGTTTCAACCGCGCGCCGCGGCTGTCCCGACGGGTCGGGACAGCCGGCCGGACCGCACCGGGCCCTCCGGCCGGGCTGGGCAGCGCACACGGATCCTGCTTTGTGGCGGAGCCCCGCGGCCTTGCCGACCGCATCCGAGCCCGCTCTCGGCAAGGCGTGAAGTATCGTCGGGATCCCGGCGTCTCTCGCCCTGCGACGGCCGCCGAAGGCAGCCGCCGTCTAATCCAGCGTGATGTTGTTGGACGCGATGGTCTCGGCCCAGCGGGTCCGTTCCTCGGCGATAAAACGGGCGATCTCGTCGGGCGTCTGCGCCTTCAGCACGATGAAACCGAAGGGCTCCAGCGCCTTGCGCAGCGTCTCGTCGGTCAGCGCCTTGGCGACCCCCGCGGCAAGCCGGGCGGCGACCTGATCCGGGATCTGGCGCGGCGCGGCAAGCCCGAACCAGACGGAAGCGCGATAGCCCGGATAGCCGCTCTCGGCGACCGTCGGCACGTCGGGCAATTGCGCCAGGCGTTCCGGCGTGGTCACCGCGAGAGCCCTGAGATTACCCGCCTGGATATGTGGCAGCGAACTCGAGATCGTGTCGAACATCACCTGCACCTGGCCGGAGACCAGGTCGGTCAGGGCCGGGGCGCTGCCGCGATAGGGCACGTGGGTCATGCGCACGCCCGAGGCCATCTTGAACCGCTCCGCGGCCAGATGCAGCGGGTTGCCGATGCCGACCGAGGCATAATTCAGCTTGTCGCCGTGGAGCCGTCCGTGGGCGACGAATTCAGCCAGCGTCTTCGCCGGCACCGAGGGATGGACGACGACCACCAGCGGCACCTCGGCAAGCAGGCTGATCAGGCGCAGGTCCTTGTCGGGATTGTAGGACAGCCGGCGGTAGAGCAGCGGATTGAGCACCATGTTGGCGCCGCTCGCCAGGAACAGCGTGTGGCCGTCGGGCTCCGAACGGCTGACCGCCTCGGCGCCCAGGCTGGTATTGGCCCCCGGCCGGTTCTCGATGACCAATTGCTGGCCGAGATCCCTCGACAGGATGTCGCCAAGGCCGCGCGCCAGCTGGTCGCTGGCACCGCCGGCCGCATAGGGCACGATGAAACGGATCGGCCGTGTCGGATAGTCCGCGGCATGCGCCGGGGCGCCGGCGCCGGCAAGGCCGAGTGCAAGGCCGAAAAGCCGGCCGGTGAAACGCAGTGCCATCAGAAGTCCTCCCTGGAATTGTTGTTCGTTGAAGGCTGGATCGAGACGTAGGCTGCTCAAGCCTGGGCGCCCCTCAGACCTGGGCGCTGCTCAGACCTGGGCGCGGCTCAGATCTGGCGGCCGCTTTTGGCCCAATAGGCGTCGCGCAGCCGGCGCTTGGCGATCTTGCCATTGTCGTCGCGCGGCAACGCGTCGACGATCTCGATGCGGCGAGGCACCTTGTAGCCGGCAATGGTTTGGCGTAGCCGCTCGGCAAGCTCGGCCGGAACCGGCGTGGCGCCAGGTTCGGGCAGCACCAGGGCCAGCAACTGCTCGCCGAACTCGTCATCCGGGATGCCGATGACGGCGCAATCGAGCACGCCGGGCAAGCGGACCAGGGCGTGTTCGATCTCCGCCGGGTAGATATTCACCCCGCCCGAAATGACCATGTCGGAAGCGCGGTCGCAGACATAGAGATAACCGTCCGGGTCGAGGTAACCCATGTCGCCGAGCGTGATCAGGCCGTCCCGGTCGATCTTGCCGCGGGCGTCGGGCTGGTTGCGATAGACGAAGTCGGGATAGGCCGGCTGGCGGACATAGATCAGTCCGATCTCACCGGTGGCGCAGTCCCGGCCGTCCTCGGTCAGGATGGCGATCCTGGCCTCGCCGATCGGACGACCGCTGCTGCCCGGACGGGCGAGCGCTTCTTGCGAGCCGATGACCGTGATCATGCCGCTCTCGCTCGAGGCATAGGTCTCATGGATCACCGGTCCGAGCCAGTCGATCATCGCCCGCTTCACCTGGGGCGCGCAGGGCGCCCCGGTGGACGCGACGAAGCGCAGCGAAGACAGGTCGTGACGGGCGCGCGTCTCCGCCGGCAATTTCAACAGGCGCACATACATGGTCGGCACCAGATAGACCACGTCGATCCGGTGCTCTTCGATCAGTTCCAACACCTCCTCTTCGCGGAAGCGCTGAGTCAGCACGACCAGCTCGGCCTGCTGCAGCGCCATCTGGGCGATCAGGCTCGGCGCGCTGTGATAGAGCGGCGCCGGGATCAGCGCCCGGCAGCCCGGCTTGATGCCGAAGGCGATTTCGGCCACCGCCCTGGCGCGCTGCTGCGACGCTTCGGCCTCGCCGAGCGGCACGGCCTGGCGAACGATGCCTTTCGGCCGGCCGGTCGTGCCCGAGGTATAGGCCATGTGGCCGCGCGGCGAGACCACGGGACCGGCATAGCGCCCCGAGGCCGCGAGCCAGCCTTCATAATCCTGCAGGCCGGCGGCCAGGGTTGCGCCCACGGCGAGCACCGGCAGAGCTTGCGGCAAGACCTCGCCTGCGGCCGCCAGCAGGTCGGCATGGCCGATGATCGCACGGGCGCCGCTGTCGCTGACGAGGAAGCCGATCTCGGCCGGCGTGAAATGCCAGTTGACCGGGCAATAGGTGAAACCGCCGATCCGGCAGGCATGGATCACGTCGAAATAGACCGGATCATTGCGCAGGAGGACGGCAACCACGTCGCCCTCCTTCAGGCCGAGAGCGGCAAGGCCGCCGGCGAGCCGGCGGCCCCTATCCTCAAGCTCCGCCGCAGACCGTTCCGTGGCGCCGAAACGCAGCGCGGCCGTCATGACCGCGGCTCCGACGACGACGCCGGCGCGTCGCGGCCGGCCTTGTCGGTGGTGTTCTGGGCGGTGATGCGCGCGCGCGCGGCCTGCCACTCGGCATCACCCCAGGCCAGATAGTCGGTGAAATAGGCGCGGTTGGCGAGCCAGTCGCCGCCGTCGAGCGCAATGGTCTGGCCGTTGATCCAGCCGCTTCCCGGTGCCAGCAGGAAAGCCGCGAGATCGCCGAGATCGGCCTCGGTGCCGACCCGCCCGAGCGGGTTCCGCCGGGCCACATCCTCCTCGCCGGCTTCGGCCGGGCGCAGCCGCTTCATGGCGCCCTCGGTCGGGATGACGCCCGGCGCGATGGCGTTCAGGCGAATGCCGTAGCGGCCCCATTCGACCGCCAGCGACTTGGTCATGGCGTCGATGCCGGCCTTCGACATGGCCGAGGGAACGACGAAAGGCGAGCCGGTCCAGATCCAGGTCACCACGATCGACAGCACCGCGCCGCCGGTGCCGCCGGCAATCCAGCGCTTGCCGACGGCTTGGGTGACATAAAAGGTGCCGCGAAACACGATGTCGGCAATGGCGTTGAAGCCACGGTGCGACAGGTCTTCGGTCCGGCTGATGAAATTGCCGGCGGCATTGTTGATCAGCGCCGTCAGCGGCCCGGCCTCGGTCCAGATCCGCTCGACCATCGCGTCCACCGCGTCGGGATCACGGATATCGACGGCATGCCAGGCGACCTTGCCGCCATGCTCGGCCATCAGGGCCGTGGCGGTCTCTTCGAGAACCGCGGTGCGGCGGCCGCAAATGTGGATTTCCGCGCCGAGCGCCAGCAGGCGCCCGGCCATGGCGCGGCCGAGACCGGTGCCACCACCGGTGATCAGCACGCGCTGGCCGGCGAACAGATCTTGCCTGAACATGACAGTCTCCTTCCCTGGTCGAGCTCGGCTCGTTTGCTTGTTGTTGACGTCATTCTACGTCGGCATAATCTCAGGACAATCCGAGCAAGCTCGACATCACTGTGAAGCAAAGCTGGACAATTGAAATCCGACAATGGCTGTCGACCTCAACCTGCTTCTGCTGTTCGCCGAGATCGCCGAGACCCCCAATCTGAGCCGGGCGGCGAAACGCCTCGGCGTGTCGCGGTCGAGCATCAGCCAGCGCTTGAAGGTGCTGGAACGGCAGATGGGCGCGCAACTGTTGCGCCGCACCACCCGGCGCGTCGACCTGACCGATGCCGGCCGCACGGCCTATGAGCATGCGATCCGGATCCGCGAGGATGCCAGCGCGGTGCAGGCGGCCATGGCCGGGCATACCAAACATCCGCGCGGCCATGTCCGCTTGAGCGTGCCGACCGGCCTCGGCCGCCTCGTGCTGGCGCCGGTCCTCATCGACTTCCTGGCGCGCTATCCGGACATCACGCTGCAGGTCAGCTTCTCCAACCGGGTCGGCGACCTCATCGCCGGCAATATCGACGTCGCCGTCCGGATCATGTCGGATCCGCCGGATACCGTGGTGGCGCGCGAACTGTGCCCGGTCGAATGGCGGCTCTGCGCCGCGCCTGATCTTGTCGAGGCCTTGCCGGTTGCGAACCCCGACGATCTCGCCGGCCATGCCATCGTCGCGCCGCCGCCGGCCGGCCGCGACCACGTCATCCAGCTCAGGCGGAACGGCCGCAACCGCATCCTGTCGGTGGTGCCGCGGGTGCAGGCCGAGGATTTCCTGTTCCTTCAGGACGCGCTGATGGCCGGCGCCGGGATCGGCATGCTGCCGGACTACATGGCCGATCCGGCGATAAGCGACGGCAGGCTGATGGCGCTGCTGACCGACTATCAGGTCATCGGTCCGGGCGACCGGATCCTGCTCTTGACCACACCGACCGCACATCCGGCACCGGCAGTTCGTGCGCTGGTCGAATTCCTGCGCGCCTCGGTGCCGGACTGGGCGCTGGCCCGGCGCGCCGGCCGCCCGCCGCCGGCCGGCACCGAGAGCGCGGCATTGCCCCGCTCCTGACCGCGCGGCCGCCGTGCTGATTTGCCTGTCGCACCGGCAAGCTCATCGATGGCATGATTGGCGGCCCAAGGAGGCGATGATCCATGACGGCCGACGACAATCTCGGATTTGCGCCCGACGACGATCAGCCGATCGCCTATATGCAGCGGACCCGCGACTATTATCTGACGCTTGGCTACGGCAATCCCTATCGCTGGGCGCATTACGACCATGTGCCGTTCCAGCCGCTGGCGAAGCCGCTGACGCAGAGCCGGGTTGCCCTGGTCACGACCGCGGCCCCCTATCAGGCCGACAAGGGCGATCAGGGACCCGGGGCGGCCTATAACGCTTCGGCCAAGTTCTACGCGGCCTATTCCGGGCGGTCGGACGAGGATCACGACGTCAGGATCTCCCACATAGCCTATGACCGGACCCACACGACGGCCGAGGATCCGAACAGCTGGTTCCCGCTGCCGCTGCTTCGGCAGTTCGCGGCGGAGGGGCGCATTGGCGCGCTCGCACCGCGGTTTCACGGCGCGCCGACCAATCGCAGCCAGAAGACCACGATCGAGACCGACGCGCCCGAAATCCTCGAGCGCTGCCGGGCCGATGGCGTGGATGCCGTCGTGCTGGTGCCGAACTGCCCGGTCTGCCACCAGACCGTCAGCCTGGTGGCGCGACATCTGGAGGCGAACGGCATCGCCACCGTGGTCATGGGATGCGCCAAGGACATCGTCGAATTCGTCGGCGTGCCGCGCTTCCTGTTCAGCGACTTTCCACTCGGCAATTCCGCCGGCCGGCCGAAGAACCCGGTGTCGCAACGCCAGACGCTTGCGCTCGCCCTCGACCTGCTGGAAGCCGCGCCGGGCGCACGCACCACCATGCAGTCGCCGCAGCGCTGGAGCGCCAGCGCCGACTGGAAACGTGACTTCATGAATCCGGCGCGGATCCCGGCCGAAGAAATCGCCCGCCAGCGCGCGGAGAACGACCGGCAGAAAGCCATCGCCAAGACGATCCGCAGCGACGGCCGGGCCGCCGGCTGCTGATCAGGCAATACGAAGCACAGCCCAGGTAAGCAGGCCGGTTTTGCACAGCCTACTCGTTCGCCGCATGCTCTTCTCTGGTTGGTATCAAGGCTGCGCAATCAGCGTTAACCGGCGGCCGCGTGCCTTTGTTTCAAATATTTTTCTGGATTTTCGCTACGTAAGAGATCAAACTCTAGGATCGCCAGCCACGAAATATCTGGCTTCCTTGTGCAAAGGTACTTGATTCGTACCGTTTCAGGAGAGCGTTCCGTGAACGTTGCAATGGACAAGAGATTCACTTTATCGGCCGCTGCAGGCGCCCTGGCGCTGTGTGCCGCATTGATTTTGCCGTCGTCCGCCGCCCAAGCCGCCCCAATGGGCGAGCGCTTCGCGGTGGGCACGGTCCTCGAGGATCAATCGCCGGTCGAAATGCAGCGCCGGCATCATAGCGGTCACCGCCATGGCGGTTATCGGCATCGCCACGGACACCACCACCACCATCGTGGACGCGGCTATGGCGGTAACGGCGCCCTGATCGGCGCCGGAGCGGCAGCCCTGATTCTCGGCGGAGCCGCGGCTGCGGCCGCTGCTTCGCAGCGCGAATGCTGGATCGAGCGCCGCTGGGTCGATGGCCCCTATGGGCCGGAGCGCCGCAACGTCCGCATCTGCGAATAACGCGGCTTCGCCGGCCGGGCCGCAACACGGCGGGACGGCGCGACAATCAACCCGCCTCGGCCCCGCAGGGCCGGGGTGGTTTTTTTGCGGCCCAAGGGCCCCCGCCGGGGGGTCAGACGGTCCGGCGCCAGTTCCGCCGATGCCTCCTCCGCCGGATGCGTTCGGGTTGCAGGGTCACCTGTCGTTCGGCTGGCTGCTCTCGAAGGTCCCGATCAGTTCCGCCTCGGCGATGATATGCGGGCGGGCGCGCGCCCAGACGGCGTCGACCCGGGCGCCCTCGCCGAGTTTCAGCGTCTCGACATCGAGCGCCGCGAGGCGGAAATGGTAGTGGTGAATGCCGTGCCCGCGCGGCGGCTGCGGCCCGTCATAGTGGGCGTTGCCGAAATCATTGACGCCGTGCCCCAGGCTCTCGGTCTTGGCTCCGCGCGTCGTGCCCTCGGGCAGTTGATCGCGCTGGCGGTCGATGTTGTAGATCGCCCAATGCCGGAACACGCCGGAGGGGGCATCGGGATCTTCGACGATCAACGCGAAACTTCTCGTCTCGGGTGGCGCCTCCTTCCACCTGAGCGGTGGCGAGAGATTTGCGCCCTCTCGCGCATATTTTCGCGGGATCGATCCACCATTGGGGAAGGCGGGGCTTTCAAGCATGAAGGCCATGGCAATCCTCCTCTCGCCGGCAGTGGCAATGTCTTGGAAAACCCGGCTCTTGCGCCAGAGTTCCGGCCACACGCACGCTGCCGTGCCGCGGACGCGTGCCCGCGACCACCACCGGCCTTGCCAAGGCCGGGCCCGGCAAGGCGGCAGAGGGTCGCGATGCCGCTTTCCGGCGGCCAAATCCCGAAGCTACGGAACTCTTGCCCGACGGGCCGGGTTGCTCCTGCACAGAAGGAGTTCCCCCATGACCACGATCCTGCGCAAACCGCCGGACAGGACGAAAGACCAGCGCTCGCAGAGCAGCTTCGTCGAGCCCGACAATATCCGTACGCCGCCGTCGGAAGCCGCGCCCGGTCCCCAGATCATCACCACCGACACGGCACGGCAGGGCCCTGCCGGCTTTCCGGTCTTGTTCGTGCTGATTGTCAGCCTGGCAGCGGCGGTCGTCGCCCTCGGCCTCTATACCGTGCTGTGGACGAGCGCGTTGTGAGGCCGGAGAACGACGGCGAGGAGCGGTCATGAACAGGCTTGACGTCGGCGACCTCGTGACGGTGAGGGCGACCGGCGAGATCGTCGCCGTCCAGGAGATCGGTCCGGGGCGGGGCTCCGAGACCAAGGTCTTCTGCCGCAGCATCCTTCATCTCGAGCGCGCGGCCGAGCTTCATTTCGCCAGGGACCTGGCAATGCGCGCGGCAGGGCACTGCTGAGCGACAGGCGCCAGCGCAAAAGGAACTCCGGCCGGCAACCCTGCCGCCCGCCTGGCGGTTACCTCATATGGTCCGCGTCACCCGTGTTCGACGGAGACCGCTGACAAGCACGTTTCGGTCGACGCCGAACTGAACGACGTCCCGGAGGTCGCTCCCAGCGAGCGGCCTCCGTCGTCATGGGCCGGTTTCAAGCGGCGGCGGCCGCGGCGAGGAGTTCGGCCGTCGTCGCGACGGTGGCGAACTCGAACCTCAAGGTCGCGACATGGGCGGCGTGGATGGCCGCCGCCGGAATGACGCCGCCCTGGCCATCAGGCAGATCGAAACAGTCGCAGGCGTCGCTCGCCAGGATCATCCGGTAGCCGAGATTGGCGCCGACGCGAATGCTGGTCGAGACGCACATATCGGTCGAAAGGCCGAAGGCCACGATCGTGGTGACGCCGAGCCGGCGCAGCCGCAAATCGAGATCGGTGCCGATGAAGGCGGCATTGACGCTCTTGGCGATCATGGGTTCGTCACCTCGAGGCGCAAAGCCCTCGCGCCAACCATGGCCGGGCTCGCCCGGGCGCAGGCTGGACCCTGGCTGCACCGAATCATGCCGGACATGCAGGATCGGCCGGCCGGCCCGGCGCCAGGCGGCAAGCAAAGCGTGGCCGTTGCGGTCGAGCTCGCGGTTCCAGCGCGGTGGCCAAGGCGGCTGGTCGAAGGCCTTCTGCATGTCGATCGGCAACAGTGCGGCGGTCTGGTCCGACAGCATCGGCGAGCCCTTCATTCGGCCCTGGGAGCTTGCCCGGCGATTGCGCCGGCCGCACTCGACAAGATGTCGTGTCCTCCGCCAGAGTGCCGGTCCTTTGGTCATCGCTAAGGACAATCGCCGTGCCGCTCGACGACCGGGATCGCGGGCTGATCGCCGCGCTGCGCCGCAATGCGCGCGAAAGTCTGGTCGCGCTCGCCCGCCGTGTCGGGCTGTCGCGCAGCGCGACGCAGGAACGGCTGCGCCGTCTTGAACGCGACGGCGTCATCCTCGGCTATACCGTGCGCCTCGGCCAGGCCGCCGAAGCGGCCCCGGTGCGCGCGCTGATCGCGGTCAGCTTCACGCCGGGGCGCAATTGCGACCATGTCGTACCGCGGCTCGCCGGCATCCCGGAAATCCTCGCCTGCCAGTCGCTCGCCGGCGCGATCGACCTGATGCTGACGGTCGACTGCGCCTCGACCGTCGCACTCGACCAGGTTCGTCAGGCGATCGCCTCGACCTCGGGTGTCGCCGATGCGACCACTCATCTCGTCCTGCGCAGCCATTTCGACGGGCGTTAGACCCATGCCGGTCGATCGCACGACAAGCCCGCATTGCCATGACGGGCAACGCGGGCCGTGATTTCGGGCGTTCCCTCCGGCCTCACCGGAGCGCCGGCTCCGGCCATCCAGCTATCCACGCACCGCCCGGCCGACGCCGATCAGGATGCAGGCGCCAATGAAACCGGCGACCAGATAGCCGAGCGTGCCGGCAAACGACACGCCGAACAGCCCCAGCAGGGCGCTGGCGACCGCGGCGCCGACGACACCAAGGACGACGTTGCCCAGGATGCCGGTATTGGCGCGCATGAACATCTGAGCGAACCAACCGGCGAAGCCGCCAACGATAATGGCTGCGATCCAGCCGATCTGAGTCTCATTCATGTCTGCCCCTCCTTGCCGAAGCATCGGGACAACACCGCGGGCCGACAATGGTTCCGTGGGACCGCCACGTCGGAACCTTCGATGTTTGACGCACGCGGCCGGCCCGGCCAACCCTGGATCCACCCGAAGGGCGGGGCGTCATCAGATCATCGACGCCCTGAGAAACCCGGACAGCTCCGTCTTCCTATACGGGGTCAAATTGCGCGTGACGGTCTCACGCAACTTACCGGTCATGATCTCGATCCGGCGCAAATAGCCCGGCTTTCACGGGAGGTGGTGCACCCGTGTTCTGCGTGACGGTCTCGTGCCACTCCCTCACTTCACCGAATATGAACGGCCGGCCGGTAGCCTCAGGGCTGAGAGGTTGCCAAGTATGGACGGCATTGACGGCGCCGATGAACTCGCGATTCCGGGCGCGATGGACGGATTGGCCAAAACGACCACGCCAACCGAGATCGTCCAACTTCCCATCGAGGCAAAAATGGCCCCGCAAGCTCCGCTTGTCGCGCTGTTTCTGGTCGCCTTCGGCGGCCTCATGGCGGGCGGGGCAATCAGCCGATTTCCGAAACTGCCGGCCGCAGACTATCTGTTCGTTCTCCTCGGCTGCGTGTCCTTCATTGTTGGATTGTCCGGCCTCATCGACAACAGGCAAAAGGGCAGCGTTGTCAGCATCACGCGCGCCGGGCTGCTCGATCGCCGTTTCTCGGACCTGTGGATCCCGTGGTCGGAGATCGAGACTGTGAATTTCCGCCACGGCCAGATGGGAGTGCTTCAGCGCGTAGAAATAGGCCTGCGAACGCCTCACTGGCGCAACCCATTATGGTTCCGGCTAGAGGGGCTCGTATCGTGGAGGGCGGTTACGCGTTTCGGCATCGGATTACGGTATTTCGACCGAGAGCCGCATGTCGTCGGGCATTCGATCGCCGTTCTGGCGAAACAAGCGGGCGCCTTGGTCGGCGCTCCCCTATCGACGGTTCAAGACTGGGAGCAGCGCCGATGATCGGGCAGCCCTGATCCACACCGATGCTGGCACCACCGAGACGCCACGAGACGAGACTTCCAACGCCCGTTCCAACGTCGTCCAGCGGAAAGTCAGCTATGTGCTTGATTTAGAGTGGTGCCCGGGGGCGGAATCGAACCACCGACACTGCGATTTTCAGTCGCATGCTCTACCAACTGAGCTACCCGGGCGCCGCACGCAACGCGACCGTTCGATGACGGCGCGACGCGAGCGAGCGGGGTTATAGGGTCTCGTTTCGGTCCTGTCCACCCTTCCGGCACGCACAATCGCATCGAAAAATCAGGATGTTGATGCAGGGGTCCTGCCAGGGGCCCGACAGGCGTCGAAACCAGCCATGATCAGGCAGCGCTGCGCACAGAAAAATGCCCCGGGCGCCTGACGGCGACCGGGGCAGTTGGAGGTCATGCGGGGCATGCACGGAGGAGGAAATCAGCGCAGGACGACCACGCGGGTGCCGACCTGGACGCGGTTGTACAGATCGACGACATCGTCGTTCAGCATGCGGATGCAGCCGGAGGACACGGCCTGGCCAATGGTGTGCGGCTCGTTGGAGCCGTGGATGCGGTAGAGCGACGAGCCGAGATACATGGCGCGAGCGCCGAGCGGGTTCTGCGGGCCACCGGCCATGAAGCGCGGCAGGTCCGGCCGGCGCTGCAACATCTGCACCGGCGGGCGCCAATCCGGCCATTCCTGCTTGCGCGTGATGTGCTGGCTGCCGCCCCATTCGAAGCCCGGCCGGCCGACGCCGATGCCGTAGCTGATCGCCTGCCGGCCCGGCAGCACGTAAAAGAGGCGGCGGGAATTGGTATCGACCACGACCGTGCCCGGCGCATAAGCCCCGGTGAAGCTCACCACCTCGCGCGGAATGGCCTGGGCCTGGGAGCGCGCCTGCTGCATCAGCGGCGCGGTCATCATCGGCTGGCGGGTATCGGGGTCGATCATGAAATTCGGGGCGGCCTGGGCCGAGGTGCCGGCGAAAGCGGCGAGCGACAGGGCGGCGGCGAGAGCAAGGCGGCGCATCGGAGGTCTCCTGGGAGCGCGGTGTTCGGTCAAGATGAGCTGGGATGCGACTGCGAAGGGATCGCGATTGCGATCGGGATCGCGACTGCGATCGGTATCAGCGGGTGGCGGCGACAGTGTCGACCGTCACGGTGCGGATCTGACGCAGTTCCCGGCCATTGGCCGCGGTCTGGCAGGTCCGGGGAATATGCGGCCAGGTATATTGGGCGCAGACGCCCCGGCTGGCGGCGTCGGCACGGTCGCCCTGGATCATGGCGGCCTGGCCCTGGGTCGCGGCGGGGCGAGGCGCACCGTCGAGCTGGTTCTTGAAGCCGTCGAACGCGCGGTGAGCGTGATCGATGTCGGCCGACGAGAAAGCGTGGGTCAGGCCGGGCGCCGGCGAAACGGCCGCGCGGCTTGCCGGCGGGATCACCAGGGCCGCGGCGACAGCGATGGCGGCGAATGCGCTGAGAACCAAGGTCTTCGACATCCGGGTCATGACTGCCTCCCCCACATGGCCCGTTCCGGGCCGGTCTCCACGTGAGTAGCGGTGGGCTTGAAGAAGGTTCATTCCTTCCGGCGCCGACCGCGTCATCGCGTTGCATGTGGTTCTAGGAGGCGGTGTTTTCGTAGCGGTGTCTTGGACGAGACGATCGCATTTCAGATCGAAACAGAGTGTTTCAAGGCTTTCCCGGCCGTGTCGCGGGCTCTCGGCCGGCGTTTCAGCCTGCCGGAATTTGTTTCAGAAGCGGGCCATCGGGCGAGACGATGCGGGGCGACAAGCCGATGCCTCAGCGCTTCTCGCCATCGGGCAGGAACATGTAACCGGCGCCGCGCACCGTCTTGATGAAGGCCGGCACTTCCGGATCCGGCTCGATCTTCTTGCGGATGCGGGTGATGCGCACATCGATCGCCCGGTCGAAAGCCTCCGGGTCGCGCGCGCCGGCCAGATCGAGCAGCCGGTCGCGCGACAGCACCCGGCGCGGGTTCTCGGCAAAGGCCTTCAGGAGATTGAACTCGGACGAGGTCAGCGTGTGCTCGGCGCCATCGTCGTCGCGCAGCATATGGCCGGCGAGATCGAGCCACTTGGTGCCGAAGCGGACACGCTCCCTGGTTTCCGGCTTGCCGCCGGCGGCCGACGCCACCGCCCGGCGCAGCACCGAACGGATGCGGGCGAGCAGCTCGCGCAATTCGCAGGGCTTGGCGAGATAGTCGTCGGCGCCGAGCTCCAGCCCGACGATCCGGTCGACCGCGCTGGCCGTCGCGGTCAGCATGATCACCGGCACCGGCGTATTACGCTTGAGGTCGCGGATGATCGACAGGCCATCCTCTTCGGGCATGTTGAGGTCGAGCACGATCAGGTCGGGCCGGCCGGCGGCAATGGCGCGCCGGAGCGAGGCCGCGCCGTCGCAGAGCGTCACCTGGAAGCCGTGCATCTTGAGATAGTCGCCGACCATGTCGCGGGCGGCCGGCTCGTCGTCGACCACCATGATGTGCTGGTTGGCGGCGGTCATGACGGCACTCCAGCCGACGGCGGCGGCAAGGTCAGGCTGAAAGTGGCCCCCTCGCCCGGGCCGTGGCTCGCCGCGGTGATGCGCCCGCCATGCAGCTCGACGATGCGGCGCGCAATGAACAGGCCAAGGCCGGTCGAGCTTTCGCCCGCGGTCGGCTTGGCCGAGAGCCGCTGGAACCGCCCGAACAGGCGGTCATGGTCTTCCGGCGACAGGCCCGGACCACTGTCGGTCACCGCCACCCGATGACCGTTCTCGCCGGTCGACAGCGCCACCGCGATGCGCCCGCCCGGCGGCGAATATTTGATCGCGTTGGAGACCAGATTGTCGATCGCCTCGCGGATCCGGTCCGGGTCGGCGCGGCCGGCGAGGGTCCGCGGACCGTCATAGACAAGGTTCTGCTGCTTGCGCTCGGCGAGCGGCCGGTTGGCGTCGATGACCGCCGCGATCACCGTCACCGTGTCGATATCGGCGAGCCTGAGCACGATGTCCTCGGCATCCAGCATGGCATCGTTGATCAGTCCGTCGACCATGGTGGTCATGCGCGCGACCGAGGAGCGCACCTGTTCGATCTGCGCCTTGGCGCGCTCGATATTGGGCGGCGCCAGCTCGAGCAGCTCGCGCATCATCTCGGAGCGGCCGAGAATGACGCCCAGCGGGTTCTTGAGGTCATGGGCGACCGTGCCCAGCACCTCGGCCTTGTGGTCGTTGGTGCGCTTCAGCCGGGTCCATTGCGCGGTCAGCCGCTCATTGGCGCCGGTCAATTGGCGCGTCCGCTCGCCCACCCGCTGCTCCAGCGTCTCGTTGGCCGCCTGCAGCTGCTCGTAGAGAATGACATTGTCGAAGGCGGTCGACAGCCGGCCGCAGAACACCGCGACCAAAGTGCGGTCGGTCTCCGACAGCGGCCGGTCGGAGCGGAGGGCGACCACCACCTCGCGGGCGCTGGCGGTCTTGATGTAGAGCATGGTCTGTTCACCCCGGAAGGTGTGGCAGCGCTGCTCGAAGGCCGAGCCGACGAGATCGGCCATGGTCTTGTCGAGACCGCTCTCGCCGGTGCCGACGACGCCGGCATAGACACCCGATCCGGCGAGGATGGCATAACCGTCGCGCTGGTCCTCGCGCAGCACCAATATGCCCTCGCAATGAGCCTGGATCAGCCCGGCGATCTGGGTCAGCACGCCCTCGGCGAGCTTGCGCATGGATTTCAGGTCGAACAGTTCGGACGCCGCGTCGACGATCAGTTCGAGGCCGCGGCGGGTTTCGACCAGCCGCATCAATTGCTGGTAGCTGCGGATCGCGGCGGTCAGCGCGGTGAACAGCTTGTCGGCGGTCAGCTCGGTCTTCGCCTTGTAGTCGTTGATGTCATAATCGACGATCACCTGGCGCTCGGGCGCCTGGCCCGGCTGGCCGGTGCGCAGGATGATCCTGACCGTGTCGTTCTTGAGCACGTTGCGGATCTGCTGGACCAGTTCCAGGCCGGCGCCGTCGCTTTCCATCACGACGTCGAGCAGCACCACCGCCATGTCCGGATGGGCCGCGAGCAGCGCCCTGCCCTCGGCGGCCGAATAGGCGGACAGAAGCTCGAGGCCGGCGCCGGCCAGCTCATAATCGTAGAGCGCGTAGCGCGTGCCGGAATGAACCGCCGGATCATCGTCGATGATCGCCACCTTCCAGCGGTGCTGCTCGCGCAGCGGCGCCTTCGGTCCATCCTCAACCACATGGATCAGATCGTCGTCGCGGTCTTTGTCGTTCATGAGGGCACTCGGATCGGACGGCATCAGGCCGGGGGACGTTCGGCGGGCTCCTGCGGCGCGCTGAGCGGCAGGACCATACGGAAGGTGGTGCCGCGCTCGGGCACCGAAGACAGCGTGATGCGGCCGCCGAGGCGGCGCGTCACGATGTTGAAGACGATGTTGAGACCAAGGCCGGTGCCGCCTTCGCCACGCCTGGTGGTGAAGAACGGATCGAAGGCCTGACGCTGGACGGCTTCCGTCATGCCGGCGCCGTCGTCCTGGAAGGTGACGACCACGGTGTCGCCGGCGGCAGCCTCGGCGACGATGCGGAACGTGCCCTTGCGGCCCTCCGGAAAGGCGTGGGTCAGGGCGTTGATGAAGAGATTGGTGACCACCTGGCCATAAGGGCCGGGATAGCTGTCGAGCACGATGCCCTCGGGCACCGAGACATTCAGCCTGACGCCGCCGCGCTTGAGCGTCGGCCGCAGGCTGGCGACGATCTGGTCGGTGGCCTCGGCGAGATCGAAGGAGCGCCGCTCGGCATGGCTGCGGTCGACCGCCACCTGCTTGAACGCCTGCACCATCTCGCCGGCGCGCTGCAGGTTCATCGACAGCTGCGCCGCCGCTTCGCGGCTGCCTTCGACAAATTCGGTCAGTTTCGACCGGCGCAGCTCACCACGCTCGACATCCCGGCCGAAATCGTCGATCCGGCGGGCCAGCGTGGAGGCGACCGTCAGGCTGATGCCGATCGGGTTGTTCACCTCATGGGCGACGCCGGCGACCAGGCCGCCGAGAGCCGCAAGCTTCTCGGCCTCGATCAGGCTCTCCTGGGTCTCGCGCAAATGGGCGAGCGCGGTCTCGGCCCGGTCCTTGGCGGCCACCAGGTCCAGTTCGGCGCGCTGCTTCTCGATGGCGTTCTGGCGGAACACCTCGACGGCGCGCGCCATGCGGCCGATATCATCGCCGGCCATCAGGCCGGCGGGCGGGCGGGCGAGATCGCCACGCACGATATTGGCCATGCTGCCGGCGAGGTCGTCGAGCGGCACCCGGATCGAGCGCGCGATCAAGGCCCAGATCGCCGCGACGAACAGAAGGAACAGGCCGGCAACGCCGACCGCCTGGACAAAGACCGAGCGCAGGGTGCGGTCGAGGCGCTCCTGCGCCGCATCCTCGTGGGAGCGGACGCGTTCGGCGACCTCCTGGATGACGGTTGCCATGACCGCCTGATTGCCGTCGATCTCGACCTGCAGCAGCCGGTTCTGCATGCCGAGCACGGTGACCAGGCGGCCGAAGCCGGCGCGCAGGGCGTCGGTCCGCTCGCGCAGGGTCTGCACCGCCGCCTTCTGGAACTCGGTCTCGGCGAGATCGATCATGACCGGCGCTGTCGCCTGGATCACTTCGATGCTCGAGGAGGCCTCGCGCTGGGCCTGCACCGACTGGGTCAGGTAATAGTCGTTGATCGCCACCAGGAAGACCGAAAAGGCCTCGCGCGACTTGCCGAGCGAGGGTGCGATCAGCGAGGCGCGGTTGCTCATGGCCGCCTCGACCACGGCGTAGAGCTGGGACAATTCGCTCGCCGGCTTGCGGATCTCGTTCTCATAGATCGACGAGATGGTCTCGCGCACGCTGCGCAATTCATCGAAGCCGAGCATGAACCGTTCGGTGACGCTGGTGACCGAGCGCGCCGGGTTCTGCAGCGCCAGATCGATCTCCTTCTCCAGGGCGAGCTTGGCCAGCAGCGCCTTGCGGCGCGCCTCGATGTCGTTCAGCACGACGTCGTTGGGCAGCGCGAAATAGCGGTGGATCAGGGTCTGCAGGCGGCCGGCCTCGTTTTCGATCGAGGCGAGCAGGCGATCGATGCGCCGGGCATCCTGCAATTCGTTCCAGGCCGAGCGGATCGCTCCGGCGCCCGAGCCGATCAGCAGCAGCAGGAGGCCAATGAAGGCGAGGTTGAGGATGACGACGGTGGCGATGCGCCAGCGCACCGGAATATGCCGAAGCGTCTGCGAGGCCGCATCCAGGCGTCCCCGCAACGACCGGATGGCGGGACGGACCACAACCCGCCTTGCCGTGGTCGCGTCCATCATTGCGCCTGGCGGATCCGCTCGACCAGCGCCGCAAGCCCGGGTTCGCCGGCAAAACGCCCGACAAGGCCAGAAACCGCCCGTTCAAAGCCGCTGCGGTCGGCGAGCGTGACGACATTGACGCCGGCCACCTCGGCTTCCCGGCGCGAGGTCTGTTCGAGTTTCAGCCATTGCTCGCGCATCGAGCGCGACGATTCACGCGCGGCGTCCCGGAAGATCGCCTTGTCCTCGGCCGACAGGCCCTCCCAGACCCGCTTGGAGACAACCAGCACCTCCGGGCTCATGGTGTGCTCGGTCAGCGTCAGATAGCGGGCGCTGCGGAAATGATCTGTCGTGACATAAGAAGGCCAGTTGTTCTCGGCGCCCTGGATCAGCCCGGTCGACAGGCCGACATTGACCTGGCCATAAGGCAAAGCCACCGGCTCGGCGCCGAGCGCCCGCATCATCTCGACCATCATCTCGGACTGCTGCACCCGGATGCGCAGGCCCTTCAGATCGTCGACGGTCCGGATCGGCCGCACGGAATTGTAGATCGAGCGGGCGCCGGAATCATAAAAGGTCAGGCCAACCAGGCCGTGAACCTCGAAGCGGGCGAGGATTTCCTCGCCGATCGGTCCGTCGAGCACGCGGTGAAGATGCTCGACCGAGCGGAACAGGAAGGGCAGCGCCAGCACATTCGCCTCGGGGATGAAGCTCGCCAGCGGCGCGACATTGGTGCGGTTGATATCGATGGCGCCAATGCGGGTCTGCTCGATCGTTTCCTTTTCCTCGCCGAGCTGGCGCGAATGGAAGATCCTGAGACTGTGGCGGCCCTGGGTGCGCTCGCGCACCAGTTGACCCATGCGTTCGAGCGCCTGGACGGTCGGATAGTCGGCGGCCTGGGTATCGGCGACGCGGAACTCGCGCGCCACGGCCGACGGGGCGGCCGCCGCCAGGACGGCGGCTCCGAACGCGATCATCGTCAGAACCGCGCGGCGGTTCCTGCGTTCGCGCCTTTCGACCATGTGATCCTCTCCACCTCGGTGGTGGCGACCGGGACTGCCGCAAACCGTGGCGAGCATGCCACAGAACGCAGGTCCTTCGCTACCGCGCTGCCCGCGCGGAAGCCGCCGGGAAGCCGTGCCGATGCCAGGCCCTCCCGAGCGCGCGGCGGCGAGCCTATGCGCCCTCGGTTTCGCCTCCGTGTCACGGCGGCCGCCGCGACGCTTCAAATGTTTCTCAAATCGTCTCCGACGAAACAAAGGCCCCCGGCCGAACCGCGCGACGACATCCTGCGGAAATGCGCAGCGGGCAATTTCGCCGGCAATCGGCGGGGCCCTCGATCAGGCTGCGCCACCGTCTTGAAGTGTCATTGCCTGCCCCCAGGAGAATACCCGCATGGTATCCCGTCTGGCCCTCGCGCTCGCTGTCGGCGTGCTCGTGCACGTTTCCGGCGCCGCCCGCTCGACCGAGACGATCGGCATCCCCGATTGCGACCAGTTCATCACCAGCTATGAGGCTTGCGTCACCACCAAAGTGCCGGCGGACCATCGCGTCACCTTTACCCAGCAGGTGGCGCAATTGCGGGCCAGCTGGAAATCGCTGGCCGAGAACCCGCAGACGCGGGCGCAGCTCGAGCAGGTCTGCCGCACCCAGGGCGCCCAGATGCGGCGCGGGCTGGAGCCGTTCGGCTGCACGTTCCAATAGCGTGGCGGCGGGCCGGGTCCCGGCCCGCCGCCCGCCCCTCGCCGCACCGCGTCGCGCCTATCGGCGGCCACTTGCCGGCGGCTGAACGATCGCCGCGACGATCCGGCGAACGACCGGCAGGGCGACGATCAGTGTCGGAAAGGCGACAAGCCAGGATACCGACCAGGCCCTGAGCCAGATCCAGGCGATGCCCTCGACCAGGCCGATGCTCTTCAAGGTCGCAATGGCCGAGACCACGGCCGACATGAAGACCGACAGGATCAGCGGCATGGCCACGGCGGCATAGCGGGCGGGAAGCTTCCAGCCGGCGGAATTTGGAACGGATGTCATTGTGGACCTCGTAGCGATGGGCTGACGTCCGGCGGTTCGGCCGGTCCTGGTGGGCGGTCATGCGAACGGGGTTGCGCGTGCCTCAGGCTCGAGCGGCGAGCTCTTCGATGTAGCGGCGCAGCGACCGCGGCTCGCGGCCGAGAAGGGCGCGCAGCGTCAGGCTATTGCCGCCGGAGCCGTGGGCCGCGTAATGGCCATGGACCAGCGCCAGCAGCCGCTTTTGGTCGGCGTCGAGCGGCAGGCTGGCGCGCGCCGCCCAATCCGCGAAGCTCGGCTCGCCGGCCGTGATCGGCCGCCCGAGCACATCGCTCATGATGGCGACGATGTCCTCGCGGTTCGGCATGCCCTCGGCACAGAGATCGAATGAGCCATAAGCCAGACGATCCTCGGTCAGGGCGATCGCCGCGACCTCGGCGACGTCGCGATAGTCGACGCGCGCAACCCGGGCGGTCTTCGGGAAGGGTTCGGCAAAGACCCCCTGGGCCAGGACGCCGGGCCAGGCCGCGCCGATGTTCTGCATGAAATTGGTCGGATGCAGAATGGTGTAGCGCAGGCCCGAGGCGAAGAGCGCCGCTTCCACCGGGATCTTGCTGGCATGGTTGGCGAGCGGCGTGAAGGTCGGCTGGATCACGGACGAGAACACGAAGGTCCGCACCCCCGCGCGTTTGGCCGCCGCCACCGTGTTGAGACCCATCCCGGTCTCGTCAGGCGCGAAAGCCGGGCCAATATGGAAAACACCGTCGACGCCGGCCAGCGCCCGATCCAGGCTTTCCGGATCGCGCAGATCGCCGATGGCGATCTCGGCCGCACCCCGGCCGCGCGCCATGGCCGCGGCGGCTTGGTTGCGGACGAGGCCGCGAACAGTGGCGCCGCGCCGGACCAGTTCCGGCACGACGAGGCCGGCGAAGCGGCCGGCGGCGCCGACGACCAGGACGGTCGGATGATGTGTCGACATGGGTCTTGATCCTCGTTTCTGGCGATGGCTGGAGCCGGTCAGGGCGGTCCCGCTCGCATCGAGGCTTGAAATAGTGACCCCTGAAAATCGGCGGTAGATTTGAAATTTGTGATATATTCTCTCGATATTCGGGAGGATGTTCTGGACAAGATCGATGACCTCGAAGCCTTCCTGGCTGTCGTCGAAGCGGGCAGCCTGACGGCCGCGGCGCGCCGGCTAGGCCGGTCCCTGCAGGCGGTCAGCCGGTCGCTGGCGACCCTGGAGCAGAGCATTGGCGTCGAGCTCATCCGGCGCACCACCCGGCAGTCCCATCCAACCGATGCCGGGCTCGCCTTCCATCGGCGGGTCAAGCCGGCCTTCGACGAGATCGTCGGCGCGCGGCTCGAAGCCGCCAGCCGCAGCGCCGAACCGTCGGGGCATTTGACGATCGGCGCGCCGGTTCTGTTCGGCCCGGCGCAACTCGTGCCGATCATTGCCCGGTTCATGGAACGCCACCCGCGAATCGAGATCTCGCTGAAGCTCTCGGACCGCTTCGCCGACCTGCAGGACGACAACCTCGACCTGGCGGTGCGCATCGGCGAATTGCCCGACACCGACCTGATGGCGAAACGCCTCGGCGCGCTTCGCCGGGTGGTCTTCGGCGCGCCGTCCTATTTCGCCAGGCAGGGCCGGCCGGATCACCCCGACGCGCTGGCCGGGCATTGCTGCATCGTCCGCACCGCCGGTGCCGATGCCGACACATGGCCGTTCCTCATCGACGGCCGGCACAGGGCGGTCAAAGTCACCGGCCGTTTTCGCGCCGACAGCACCGCGGCGACCTATCAGGCCGTGGCGCTCGGGCTCGGCATCGGCTTCACCCCGCTCTGGCAGATCCGCGACCTGGTCGATCAGGGTGTGGTCGACATTGTCCTGGAAGCCTTCGAACCGCCGCGGGCTCCCATTCACGTGGTGTGGCCGGCCAGCCGGCTGCCGCTTGCCAAGAGCCGGCTGTTCATCGATTTCCTGGCGGCCGAACTGAAGGCCGAGCGGCTCTAGGTGGCCGCGCGACTCCGGGGCGCGGCGACAACCCGTCGTTGCCTTGTCATCTCTCCTACGTCATAACGGCCGCGACGGATTCGTTCTCTTCTGACCAGGTCAGCGGAGAGAATGCTGCTCTGGTGGCGTGAATGAGAACACAGCCAGAGAGTAGAATTCCGTCAACAGCAATGGTGAAGGGCCAAACTCTTTGAAATCATTTTAATCAACCTTCGCCTTGACGATCCTCATCTGGAGCAATCCCAATGATCTCCCGTGTTATTTTTGGCCTTGCAGCCGGCCTTCTTGTCTTTTCCAACGTCAATGCACGCGCCGCCGATGATGTCGGGGTGCCCGAGTGCGACCGGTTCATCACCAGCTACGAGACCTGCGTGACCACCAGGGCCCCGGCCGCGCAGCGCCCCGTCCTCACCCAGCAGATCGCCCAGATGCGCAGCCAGTGGAAGGCGCTCGCCGCCAATCCGCAGACGCGCGCCCAGCTGCAGCAGGCCTGCACCATGCAGGCCGAGCAGATGAAGCAGGCCATGGCGCCGATGGGTTGCACCTTCTGAGGGTTTCCCCCTGACATGACGTTCGGCGCGCGAGCCAGTCAGGCCTCGCGTGCCGGGCCTCTCGCGCAAGGCCCGCCAGGTCAACCGGCGACGATCTTGCCCGGGTTCATGATGCCGGCCGGATCGACCGCGCGCTTCAAGGCCCCCATCAGCGCCAGCGCGGCGGCGCCGTGCTCCGCCTTCAGATATTTCATCTTGCCCTGCCCGACGCCATGTTCACCGGTGCAGGTGCCGCCCATGGCGAGCGCGCGATCGACGATCCGGCCCATGAAGGCCGTGACGCGTGCGACGTCGGCCGGATCATTTTCGTCCATCAGCGGCAGGACGTGGAAATTGCCGTCGCCAACGTGACCGACGATCGGCGCGACCAGGCCGGTCTCGACGATGTCCTTCTTGGTCTCGTCGATACATTCGGCGAGCCTGGACAGCGGCACACAGACATCGGACGACTGGCTCTTGGTGCCGGGCCGGAGCGCCAGGGCTGCCCAATAAGCGTCATGGCGCGCCTGCCACAGCCGGGTGCGGTCTTCGGCCTTGACGGCCCATTCGAAATTGCCGCCGCCGAAATCGTCGGCAATCGCGCGGAACCGCTCGACCTGCTCGGCGACGCCGGCGTCGGTGCCGTGGAATTCCAGCAGCAGCAGCGGGCTCTCGGGCAGCGCCAGCTTGGAATAGACATTGACCGCCCTGACCTGGACCTCGTCGAGCAACTCGATGCGGGCCAGCGGAATGCCGGACTGGATCGCCGCGATGGTGGTATCGGCCGCGGCCTTGACTGACGGGAACGAGCAGACCGCAGCCGAAATCGCCTCGGGAATGCCGTGCAGCTTCAGCGTGACCTTGGTGATCAGGCCGAGCGTGCCTTCGGAGCCGACGAACAGATGGGTGAGGTCATAACCGGCCGAGCTCTTCTTGGCGCGCCGCGACGTCTCGATCACCTCGCCATTCGGCAGCACCACCTCCAGCGCGATGACATTGTCCTTCATCGTGCCGTAGCGCACCGCGTTGGTGCCGGAAGCGCGGGTCGACGCCATGCCGCCGATCGACGCGTCGGCGCCCGGATCGATCGGGAAGAACAGTCCCATGTCGCGCAGATATTCGTTGAGCTGCTTGCGCGTGACCCCCGGCTCGACCACCACGTCGAGATCCTCGGCATGAACTTCGATGATCGCCTTCATCAGCGAGGTATCGACCGAAATGCCGCCATGAGGCGCGTTGACATGGCCCTCGAGCGAGGTGCCGGTGCCGAACGGAATGACCGGCACATCATGTTTCGCGGCCAGTTTCATCACCGCGACGCAATCGTCGACGTCCTGGGGGAAGACCACGATGTCGGGCGGCTGGTTGGCGATGACGGTGAGCGTGTGGCCATGCTGCTGGCGTACCGCTTCCGAGGTCACCGCGCGATTGCCGAACAGCGCCTGCAATTCGGCCGTGACGGCGCTCAGGACCTCGGGAGACGGGCGGGTTCTGGCGGACGCGGACATCGAATGCTCCTCGGGACCTTGCGCTCAAGCGCTCTTGTCTCGAGCGCTCTCGTCTTGGGCAAGCGGCGAGCTTAGCCGGGCGGCCGGCGGCGCGGAAGCGCCGGCAGCGCGCGGATGGCTGTCGTTCGACGGGATTGCCGGCGGCGCGCGGCTCGCTTAATCCGATATCATGACCACGATCGACCTCTGCCCGGAAACCGGACTCCCCATCACGCCGCGCCTGGCGATCCGGCCGGATTGGATCGACTATAACGGCCATCTCAACGTGGCGTTTTACGTCAAGCTGTTCGACGAGGGCATCGACCTCTTGTTCGAAAGCCAGGGGCTGGCCGAATCCTATGTCAGGGAGCGGCAGCTCGGCTTCTTCGCCGCCGAGCTTCACGTGCGCTATCTGCGCGAACTGCACCTGACCGATCCGGTCCAGGTCAGGCTGCAAGTGCTCGATTTCGACGCCAAGCGCATCCACTACTGGATGGAACTGGTGCATGCCGACGGGCGCTGGCTGTCGGCCACCATGGAATCCATCTCGCTGCATGTCGACATGACGACACGCAAGGTCGCGCCGTTTCCGGACGACGTCATGACCAAGCTCGGGATCTGGAAACAGCAGACCGCCGGGCGCGGCACGCCCGAGGGCGTCGGCCGGACCATCGGCATCCCGCGAAAGGCGGCTGCCGTCAGCGGTTGAACGGCAGCGTGAACGAACCGGCAAGCGTCCGCAGGATGCCGGCGCGCCCGAGCTCGTCGACCGGCACGGCCGCGCGATCGGCACGCAAGGCACGCGCTGCGGCGCGCCTCGGGTCGCGCTCGCGCAGCAGATGGGCAATCACCGCGATCAACATGGGAAACTCCGAGACCCCGGGTCAATGACCGCGGGGTTCAAACAGGATGATGCGGCCCCGCGAGCGGGACCGCCGCATGGTCGATGTCAGAAGCTGGACATCATGCTGCGCGTGCGGCGGATCATCTGGGTACGGGTCATGCCGAGACCGGCAAGTTCCTCGTCCGACAGATGCGCCAGGTAGCCGTTGACATAGGTCTGGGCGCGCAATTGCTGCGCCTCGACAAATGCCTCGTAGCCGGCACGCAGGAATGATTTCAAGCTGCGCCTGGTCGGAGCCGGGGCGGCGTCGGTGCCAAGCTTGTCGAGTGTGATGGTGGCCATGGTCTTCTCTCCTCTGAAAGCGAGTGGACGACCTCGAGGCTTCCTCCCTTTCGACTATCCCTATTTTGGTGCAGTGCAGCAGATTCGCAAGATTGTGCACTGCACCATCAGCCCTGCCGGCTTTGCATGGCTCGGCTCACCAAGGCTTAACCATCGCGACCGCGGGTACCTGCGCGAAAAGGCGCAACCCAAGCGCTGACGGCGGCCGGGCCGAAGACGGCGGGTCGCGTCAGGCGCCTTGAATGAGCTGCAACCACTCGTCTTCGGAGAGCACCTTCACGCCGAGCTTTTCGGCATCCTTGAGCTTCGAACCGGCGCCCGGGCCGGCAATGACAAAATCGGTCTTCGACGAGACCGAGCCCGAGACCTTGGCACCCAGCCGCTCGGCCCTGGCCTTGGCCTCGTCGCGTGTCATCAGCTCCAGCGATCCGGTGAAGACCACCGTCTTTCCGGCGACCGGCGTTTCCTTCGACACGGCCTCGGCCGCCTCGATCGTCACCTGCTCCAGCAAGGCGGCGACCGCCTTGGCATTGTGGTCTTCTTCGAAGAACTCGATGAGCGAATTGGTCGCCACCGTGCCCATCTCGCCGTCGGCGGCCAGCAGCCCATAGGCCTCGGTCGGCCGTTGCGCAGCCGCAGCCTTCAGCGCCGCCATCACGGCGTCCTCGTCGCCATAGCGCTCGATCAGGGCCGCCCGCTGGGCCTTGCCCAGGCGCCCCAATATCGTCGCCCGGTCCAGCTCGGAGCGGTCCGCGGCCTCGTGCGCCGCGGCCTCGACGACGCGCTCCAGCGTCACCGGACCGATGCCGGGAAAGCCCGACAGCTGGAACCAGGCTTCGCCGGGCCGCCCCTTGGCGGCCGCATCGATCGCCGGCAGCAGGGTCTTGATGTCAGGGAAACGCCGGGCCAGGGCCTTGGCCGTGGTTTCGCCGATATGACGGATGCCAAGACCGAAAATGAACCGGCTGAGCGTGATCGACCGCCGCGCCTCGATGGCGCCGAGCAGGTTCTTGATCGCCTTGTCCTCGTCCTGATCGGCCTTCTTGGCGGCCTGGCGCCTGGGCGGTTCCTTGCCGAGCGCGGCATAACGCTCATTGCTCACCTGGATCCGGCGCCGCTCGATAGCCTCCTTCACCTCGTCGAACTTGAGCGTGAACAGGTCCGCCGGCGCCTTGATCAGACCGGCCTGGAACAGCGTCTGAATATAGATGTCGCCAAAGCCTTCGATGTCGAAGGCCAGGCGCGACACGAAGTGCCTGAGCCGCTCGACGCTCTGGGCCGGGCAGATCAGGCCGCCGGTGCAGCGGCGGACCGATTCACCCTCGTCGCGCGCCGCGTGGCTGCCGCAGGCGGGGCAAATCTGCGGAAACGAATAGGGCACCGCCGTCTTGGGCCGCTGCTCCAGCACGACGTCGATGATCTGCGGAATGACATCGCCGGCGCGCTGGATGGTCACCGTGTCGCCAATCCGGATGTCGACGCCGTCGCGGATCGGGCTGCCGTCGCTGCCGATCGCCTTGATGTAGTCCTCGTTGTGCAGCGTCGCGTTGGACACCACCACGCCACCAACCGTCACCGGCCGCAGCTTGGCGACCGGCGTCAGAGCCCCGGTGCGGCCGACCTGAATGTCGATGCCTTCCAGGACCGTCGTCGCCTTCTCGGCGGCGAATTTATGCGCGATCGCCCAGCGCGGCGAGCGCGACACGAAACCGAGGCGCTCCTGCAAGGCGAGGCTGTCGACCTTGTAGACGACACCGTCAATGTCATAACCGAGGCTCGCGCGCTTCGCCTCGATCATCCGGTAATGAGCCAGGAGATCCTCGGCGCTCCGGCAGACCACGGTCAGCGGATTGACCGGAAAACCGAGGTCCTTGAACCAGTCGACCATGCCGGACTGGCTGTCGCGCGGCAAAGGCGGGGTGATCTCGCCCCAGGTATAGGCAAAGAAGCGCAGCGGCCGCGAGGCGGTGATCTTGGCGTCGAGCTGGCGCAGCGATCCCGCCGCCGCATTGCGCGGATTGGCGAAGGGCGCCAGCCCGCGCTCTTCCTGGCGGGCGTTGATGGCGCGGAAGTCCTCGTGGCTGAGATAGACCTCGCCGCGCACCTCCAGCACCTCGGGTGCGCCTGTCAGCGCCTGGGGCAGGCCCTCTATGGTGCGGACATTGGCGGTGACATCCTCGCCGACGGCGCCGTCGCCACGGGTCGCGGCGACACTCAAAAGGCCGTTCTCATAGCGCAGCGAGCAGGACAGGCCGTCGATCTTCGGTTCGGCGG
Organism: Phreatobacter stygius; assembly: GCF_005144885.1. Lineage (NCBI taxonomy): Bacteria > Pseudomonadati > Pseudomonadota > Alphaproteobacteria > Hyphomicrobiales > Phreatobacteraceae > Phreatobacter > Phreatobacter stygius. The sequence continues at coordinate 3,689,831 of NZ_CP039690.1, read as the reverse complement.
TCATGGCCACCGGCGCGTCCGCGGCAAGGCCGAGGAAGCGCCTGACCCGTCCGACGAAATCGAACACCTCGTCATCGGCGAAAGCGTTCGACAGCGACAACATGGGTACGGCATGGCGCACCTTGGCGAATTTCGACGACGGCGCCGTACCGACCTTGCGGGTCAGGCTGTCATCGGTCTTCAGCTCGGGAAACCGGTTTTCCAGGGCCTCGTAGCGGCGGCGCAGCGCGTCGTAATCGGCGTCGCTGAGATCCGGCGCATCATCCTGGAAATAGAGCCGGTCGGCCTCGGCGATCCGTTCGCCGAGCGCGGCATGTTCGGCGGCGGCCTCGGCGGGCTCGAAGGCGTCGATGGGCTTCATATTTTTCGCGGACATGATCGAAACCAGGATTCGGGACCGGCCGATCATAAGGGGCCGGCGGGCGGCGGGCGAGCGGCGTCAGCTCAATCCAGGATACCAAGATTCATGCCTTGCGCCCTGCCCTCGGCAATCACGCTGGCGCGGTCCGGCCACCACATCGAGACGATGCCGCGAACGCCATGGCGGGCGAGCGCCGCCGGGCTCGCCGCCCATTCGTCGGCACCGTCGCGAGACCCCCTGAGCGGCGGTTGGTCATAGGTGATCGCGCCATTGACGCCGATCTCGCGAAAGAACCCTTCGGTCTGGGCCAGCAGTTCGCGCTCCTCGCCGCCACCGCCGAACAGACCGCCAAAGGCCGCCGGCGCGATGCCGCCGTGGAAGACCACGAGGGAGCGCGGGGCGACCACTTTGCGGCGCGCCGCGGTGAACAGGAAATTGGCGCAGGAGGAGACGCATTGGCGCTGCACGACCAGCGTCAGGCCGCGCGCGCGGATGGCCCGCGCCAAACGCAGCGAGACGGTCACCTCGCCACCATTGGAGGTGATCACCATGGTCGCGATCGACCGGTCGGCCGCAAGCAGCGCCATGGCGCGCTCGGCACTGGCACGGGTGATCTCGCCGGAAAAGCACAAGGTCGAACCGGCCGCGCGCACTGCAACGCCGGCACTGGTGGCGCATTGGCCGAGCGGATCGGCCCCCTGAGCCCAGGCCGGGCCCTGCGTCGCACCCAGCACGGCCAATGCCGCGCCCAACAGCCGGCCGCGCGCGCGGCACCCCATCAGCCGACCGTCAGCAGCCGCTCGGCCGCCGCCCGTGCCTCGTCGGTAATGGTTTCGCCAGCCAGCATGCGCGCGAGCTCCTCGCGCCGGAGTTCGAAGCCGAGCGGCTTGACGCGGGTCGCGACCCGTTCGCCGGCCGCCTCCTTGGCGATCAGGTAATGCCGTGTCGCCTTGGCGGCAACCTGCGGCGCGTGGGTGACCGAAAGCACCTGGACGCGCAAGGCGAGCCGCGACAGGCGCTGGCCGATGGCGTCCGCCACCGCGCCGCCGACACCGGTATCGATTTCGTCGAAGACCAGCGTTGGCGCCGACCCCTGGTCGGCCAGCACGACTTTCAGCGCCAGCATGAAACGCGACAGTTCGCCGCCCGAAGCCACCTTCATCATCGGCCCGGGACGGGTGCCCGGATTGGTCTGAACCCAGAATTCAGCCCGGTCGATCCCCTCGGGACCTTCGCCGTCATGGTTCATCTCGGTGATGAAGCGGGCGCGATCGAGCTTCAGCGGACCGAGTTCGCCATTGACGGCATTGTCCAGCCTGATCGCGGTCGCCTTGCGCTTGGCCGACAGCGCCTCGGCGGCCTTGCGGTAGGCGGCTTCGCCTTCGCGCGCGGCCTTCTCCAGCGCCACCAGATGGCCTTCGCCGGCATCCAGCGCCGCGACATCGGCCTGATAGCGCTCGGCAAGCGCGGCAAGGCCATCGACCGGCACGGCATATTTGCGCGAGACGGCGCGCAACGCGAACAACCGCTCCTCGATGCGCTCCAGTTCACGCGGGTCGAAGTCGGCCTCTCGCTGGGCCGCCTCGACCGCCGAGCGAGCATCCTCGATCCGGTCCAGCGCCTCACCGAAGGCCCTGACGATCGGCTCGATCATGGCGGGAGCCTGCTGGGCCCGCCGCTCGAGCCGGCGCCAGGCCGCGGCAAGCGAGGGAACCGCCGAACCCGGGCCAGCCAGCACATCGGCGGCGTCGGCCAGGTCGGACGCAATCTTTTCCCACTGCATCATCGCCTGCCGGCGTTCGGCAAGCTGGGTCTCCTCGCCGGTCTCCGGCTTGAGCTTGGTCAGTTCGTCGACCGCATGGCGCAGGAAGTCGCCGTCGGCCCGGGCCTTGGCAAGGCGCGCCTGGGCCGCCTCGACGGTCCGGCGGGCCTCGCGCCAGCCCTTCCAGGCGGTGCGCACGCCTTCGGCATCGGGCAGCAGGCTGCCATAGGCGTCGACCAGCGCACGATGGGCTTCCGGCTCGACCAGCGCCCGGTCGGCGTGCTGGCCGTGGATCTCGACCAGCGACGCGCCAATGGCGCGCAGCACCTGGACGCTGACCGCCTGATCGTTGACGAAGGCGCGGGTGCGTCCGTCGGCAAGCTGCACGCGGCGCAGAATCAGATCACCATCGGTGTCGATATCGGCGTCGGCCGCGATCCGGCGCGCCGGATGGGCCGCCGGCACGTCGAACACCGCGGTCACCTGGCCCTGGGTCTGGCCGTTGCGGACCAGCGCCGCGTCGCCGCGCGCGCCAAGCGCCAGCGATGTCGCATCGAGCAGGATCGATTTGCCGGCGCCGGTCTCGCCGGTCAGAACCGACAAGCCTTCGGCAAAGGTCAGATCGAGCCTGTCGATCAGGACGATGTCGCGGATCGAAAGCTGGGCAAGCATGAGCGGTCCGCGTTTCCCTGCCGAAACCTTAGGGTCCGAACTCAATAAGGATGGAGCTCACGACGCGAGGATTTTTGGCCGGATGGCAGGAGGCTTGCCGACGCAAGCCTCTCGGCTTGCTCAAGGCAAACCAATTGGTTTGCCGGGGCGAGACGACGTACCAGCCGGCCAAAAGGACCGCGCCGCTTCGCGGTGAGGCGAAAATGGCCGATGGCTGTGCGAAGCCCTTGCCCGATGGAAACATCGGGCTGTGCGCTTCTCCTGGCCCTCGGCCATTTTGGCCTCATCGTGAGCCCATCCTTATTGAGTCCGGACCCTAGGCTACGGCTTAGCGCGAACGGAGCGCGAACGGAAGGGCGTCAGCCGGTGACACGACGGAAGGCGCGGCTGATCCACGAGCCGGTGTCCTCGCGCGGCGCCAGTCCCTGGGTCGCGATCAGCGCGTAACTGTCCTTGTACCACTGGCTGTCGGGGAAATTGTGCCCGAGAACCGCGGCCGCCGTCTGTGCTTCATTGACGATGCCGAGCGACATGTAGCACTCGGTGAGGCGGGCCAGCGCCTCCTCGACGTGGCGGGTGGTCTGGAACTGCGAGACCACGGTGCGGTAGCGGTTGATCGCGCCGGCGAACTGACGGCGCTCCAGATAGTAGCGGCCGACCATCATTTCGCGGCCGGCGAGCTGGTCGCGGGCGACCTCGATCTTGCGGCGGGCGGCGGTGGCATATTCCGACTGCGGCCACTTGCGGGTGACCTCTTCCAGCACGACCAACGCGCGCTCGGTACGGCCCTGGTCGCGGTTGACGTCCGGGATCTGGTCATATTGCGCCGCGCCCATCAGATATTGGGCATAAGCCGCGTCCGACGAGCCCGGATGCAGCTGGATATAGCGGCGCGCCTGGTTGATCGTCTCTTCGTAGTCCTGGGCCTCGTAATAAGAATAGGCCGCCATGACCAGGGCCCGCTTGGCCCATTCCGTATAGGGATGGGTGCGGTCGATCTCCATGAATTTCAGCGCGGCGCGGCGCCAGTCGCGCCGGTTCTGCAGCGCCAGGCCCTCATTGTAGAGCTTCTCGGCCGGCTCGTCCGGCAGATTGGTCGGATCCGGACCGGCGAACAGATTTCCGAACGACGGCGCATTGGCGCAAGCGCCGAGCGGGAAGGTCGCAGCCAGTACCGTCGCCAGCACGAAAGTGCGGCGCGGCAGTCGATCAAACGGACGCTTTACCAAGCTCACGAACCTTCCCCGGTCTTCCCTGCGGCCCCCACAGCCCGGCAAGGCTCATACCTCAAATTAAACAGCGGGGCCACTGCCCCGCCGCAAGCTTCTGATCATGGGGTTGAGGCCAGATTGCGGCGCGCCGACGCTCAGTTGGCGTCGGGCCCATAGGCCGGCATCGCGACACCGAGATCGGCATGGCCGCGCTCGCGCCGAACCACCGATTCGACCATCTCATAAGCGCTCGGATCGGCGAACAATGTCTGCAACAGTGCGACGTTCATGCGGTGACCGCCACGATAGGAGCGGAAGCGACCGATGATCGGGGCACCGGCGAGCGACAGGTCGCCGATCGCGTCGAGCAGCTTGTGGCGGACGAATTCGTCGCGGAAGCGCAAGCCTTCCGGATTGAGGATGCGGTCGTCGCCGACCACGATGGTGTTCTCCAGCGAAGCACCGAGCGCCCGATTCGCGGCCCACAGCTTGGAGACATCCTGCATGAAGCCGAAGGTGCGCGCCCGGGCGATGTCGCGCCGGAACACGGTCGGATCGATATCGACGCCATAGACCTGGCGGCCGACCAGCGGATTGGCGAAGTCGATCTCGACTTCCATCCGCATGCCGCGGTCATGCGGGTGCAGCTCGACCACGCCGCGGTCGGTCTCGACCACCACGGTCTTGAGGATCTTGATGGCGCGGCGCGAAGCCGGCAATGTCGCCAGGCCAACCTGGTCGATCGCCGCGACGAAGGGACCGGCCGAGCCGTCCAGGATCGGCATTTCCGGACCGTCGACCTCGACGACACAATTGTCGACACCGAGGCCGGCGAACGCCGCCATCAGGTGCTCGACGGTGGCCACGCCACCACGCTCGGGATGGCCAATGACCGTCGACAGGTCAGCGGAGGAGACGTTGCGGAAAACGGCTGGAAGTTCGAGATGATCCTGGTCGGAACGAAGGAAGGCGATGCCGGTACCAGCCTCGGCCGGATGCAGGGTTACCGAAACCGCAGCACCGGAATGGACACCGATTCCATCAAGTTGGACTTGCTCGCGAAGCGTTGTCTGCCGTGCAGTCTTCATTTCGACCGTCTCTAGCCACCCGCACAGGCGGACCAATTGATCCACTTGCAAACGGGGTGGCCCCCTTCATGACCCCTCGAACCTGGTGTCCAAATCCCCATTGGCGGGCTTCGGAGGTTTCGCGGCGAATCAGAATCGCTACGGTGATTCATCACAGGCTCGAACGGGCCGGACCATAAACAGCGCCCCCAGGGGTGCCAAGTCACGGTTTGTGTCCGACTGTTACCAAATTTCGGTCGCATTCTCGCGAGTCCGTTAACACTATAAAAAGCGTGACTTAACAAAAGCTTACCCGGGCACTGGGGCCCGGGTAAGTTGATCGTCTGCAAGATTTCGTAACAATTCGGGTTGTGGATAGCGCTCAGTTCGCCTGACGCCGCAGGAAGGCCGGAATATCCAGGTGGTCCTCCTCGGCACGCGCCTGCGGCGCGGCCGGGCGGCCGTGGATATCGAGACCCGCCGGCTCGCGGCGGATCTGCGGTGCGGGCGCGGCCGGGCGCTGGGCCTGCGGAGCCGGACGCGCCGGCGCCAGCGGCGGGGCCATGCGCGGCTGGGGCGCCGCCGGGGCCTCATGCTCGTCGGCGCGGCGGGTGAAGCCGATCGCGGCGAGCTTGTCCATCAGCGACGTGCGCTTGCGCTCCACCGGATTGTCGGCCGGAGGTGCCGCCGCGGCGGCCTGAGCGGCGCGGACCTGCTGCTGGCCCGGCCGCGGCAGTTCATCGACGCTCGGCATGCGCACGGCGCGCATCGGCTTCTCGGCCGCCGGCGGGATGAAATCGCGGGCCGGCATCGGCTCGTCGCGCGGCGGCAGGCGCGGCGCGTCGAGTTCGACCGGCGCTTCGCGGAACAGCGAAGGCTTGGCCGGCACCGGCTGCAACGTCACCTCGCTTGCGGTGATCACCGGCTGCGGCGGGGCGACCGGCGCCTCCATGACCGGCGCGTGACGCAGCTGCGTCTCGACCGGCTGGGGCTCCTGCATCGAGCGGGTCTCGATGACCGGGGCTTGCGCCGGCGCCATCGAGGCGAGCTTCTGGGTGTTCTGCTTCAGCTTGGCGGTCAGCTCGGCAATGGTCGAGCCGCCGACGTTCTGGTTGGGGATATGATCGATGCCGGTGGCCACCACCGAGACCCGGATCGTCCCGTCCAGCGCCGCGTCGAAAGTGGCGCCCAGGATGATATTGGCCTCCGGATCGACTTCCTCGCGGATGCGGGTCGCCGCTTCGTCGACCTCGAACAGGGTCAGGTCGTTGCCGCCGGTGATCGAGATCAGCAGGCCGCGCGCGCCGCGCATCGACACGTCGTCGAGCAGCGGATTGGCGATGGCACCCTCGGCCGCCGTGATGGCGCGCCGTTCGCCGGTCGCCTCGCCGGTGCCCATCATCGCCTTGCCCATGTCGCGCATGACGGCGCGCACGTCGGCGAAGTCGAGATTGATCAGGCCTTCCTTGACCATCAGGTCGGTGATGCAGGCGACGCCCGAATAGAGCACCTGATCGGCCATGGCGAAGGCGTCGGTGAAGGTGGTCTTCTCGTTGGCCACCCGGAACAGGTTCTGGTTCGGGATGACGATCAGGGTGTCGACCGACTTCTGCAGCTCGATGATGCCGGATTCGGCCGTCTTCATGCGGCGCACGCCCTCGAAGTGGAAGGGCTTGGTGACCACGCCGACAGTCAGTATGCCAAGCTCGCGGGCGACCCGCGCGATGACCGGTGCCGCACCCGTGCCGGTGCCGCCGCCCATGCCGGCGGTGATGAAGGCCATGTGGGAGCCGGCGAGCTGGTCACGGATCTCGTCCAGCACCTCTTCGGCCGCGGCCGCACCAACTTCCGGGTGCGACCCGGCGCCGAGGCCCGAGGTGACCGCGATGCCCATCTGGATGATGCGATCGGCCTTGGCCGACAGCAGCGCCTGGGCATCGGTATTGGCGACGACGAAGTCACAACCGAGCAGACCGCCCTCGATCATGTTGTTGACGGCGTTGCCGCCGGCGCCGCCCACCCCGAACACGGTGATCCGGGGCTTGAGTTCCCGGATATCGGGCATCTTCAGGTTGATCGTCATCATGAGCCTCGTTCGAATCACTCACGCGACAGCCACGTCGCGTTTCTAACTCAGGTTTCGCGGCCGGTGGCACCCGGTCAGCGATCTTTTTTTCCAGCCAGCATCTCCGCCGGCCGGATCGTTCAAAAACTGTCCCGTATCCACTTACCGACGCGCGAGAAGTAGCCGTCCGTACCGGTCGCGGCGAAGAAGCGCCGCTGCGGTTCGAAATGCTCGATTCCCGCGATCTGCGGATAGACGGTAAGGCCGACCGCGGCGGCAAAGGGCGGGCCCTTGGCGCTGTCGGGAAGTCCGGTAATGCCGACCGGGCGGGCAACCCGCACCTGACGGCCGAGAACCTGGGCGGCGAGATCGGCCAGACCCGGCAATTGCGAGCCGCCGCCGGTGAGCACGATGCGCCGGCCGGCCTCCGCCGCGGCGCCCGAGGCGGTCAGCCGGTCGCGCACCATCTCCAGAATCTCGTCGACGCGCGGACGGATGATGCGAATGACCTGGGCACGGGTGACCTGATTCGGCAGGTCGCGCTCGTCCTCGGAAATCAAGGGCACGTTGATGATGTCGCGCTCGTCCGACTTGGCGGCGAAGCAGGCACCGTTCAGCACCTTGATCCGCTCGGCGTCGCTGAGCCGGGCCGACAGCCCGCGGGCGATGTCCATGGTGACGTGATGCGAGCCGATGGCGACCGCGTCGGCATGGACGAAATGGCTGCCGGCGAAGACCGCCAGCGTCGTCGTGCCCGCGCCCATGTCGATGCACACCGTGCCGAGCTCGGCCTCGTCATCGGTCAGCACCGACAGGCCGGACGCGAAGGGGGCCGCGACCATGGCCTCGACGGTCAGGTGGCAGCGCTCGACGCAAAGCATCAGGTTGCGCGCCGAAGCGACGTCGCAGGTCGCGACATGCATGTCGACGCCGAGGCCCGAGCCGAGCATGCCGCGCGGATCCTTGATGCCGCGGGTATCGTCGAGCCGGAAGCCGATCGGCATGGAATGCAGCACGGCGCGGCCCTGGCGAACCGAATGGTCGGAGGCGGCCTCCAGCACCCGGTGCAGGTCGTGGTCCTGCACGCGCGGCGCCGCGCAGGTGACCCGCGCCTCATATTGCTCGGAGCCGATGCGACCGGCCGAGACGGTGACGATGACACGGTCGACCTGGACCTCGGCCATTCGTTCAGCGGCATCGACCGCCTGGCGGATCGAGGCTTCGGCCTTGGCCATGTCGGCGACGCTGCCGGATTTCATGCCGCGGGCACGGGTATGCCCGATGCCGAGCACCTCGGCCTTGTGGGTGCGGTTCGGCAGGATGTCCGAACCCTCGCGCGGCCGGAGCCGGGCGATCATGCAGACGATCTTCGAGGTGCCGATATCGAGCACGCAGAGAATAGCCGAACGACGCGGCGAGATCGGCCGCATCTTCGGGGTCAGGCCATATTTGAACGGGGAGGTCATGTGGCTGTCCCCGTCCGGCGGCGGGCGCGCTGGCGCTCCTTCAGGGCCGCCTCATGGGCGCGGAAAGCCTCCTCCGACAGGCGCACCGTGACACGGCCGGGAACGCGCAGGTCGATCATCGAGACGTCGCGGGTCATCAGTTTCTTCTCGGCGTCGAGGCGCGTAAGCGTCGCGAGCGCCTGATCGACATCGGTGTCGGGCAGGCGAACGTCGATGCCGTTCTTCAACACCAGGGTCCAGCGCCGCTCGGCGACCAGCACGGCGGCACGGACGTTCGAGGCGATCGCCGGCCGGCCGTTCATCAGCCCGACGATCTCGCGCACGCGCTTTTCGGCGCCGCGCCCGACGACCAGCGGCAGATGCTGGAACCGGCTGTCGAGCTGGTCGACGATCACAGTGCCGTCGCCGGCGATAACCGCGATCTTGCCGTCGCGCTGCCACAGCGCGAAGGCTTCGCGTTCGACGATTTCGACCAGCAACTGATCGGGATAGAGCTTCTGCACTGTGGCTTCCGCGATCCAGGGGTTGGCCGTCAGGCGGGTGCGCGCCGCGGCCGGATCGAAGAACAGAACGGAGGTGGTCGGGCTGATGCCGGCGGCCTCGAGGATTTCCGGTTGGCTCAGTTTGGTATTGCCGGTGAGGCGCACGGCCCGCACCTGCAGGCCGGTGGCATTGGCCATCTCGTCGCCGAAGGCGAGCATGGCACCGTTGAGCGCCGGCCAGTGACCGCCGCGCTGGACGCCGTAAAGGCCGGTCGCCGCCAAGAGCAGCGCGGTGGCATAGGCACCGGCATGACGCGGGATATGCAGATTGGCGATGCGGACCGAAAGGCGGCGCAGCCAGAAATCCCAGGCGCTCGGACGCGCATAGGGCTCGGCCGAAGCCGCCTGCTGTGCCGCCATGCTGCGGCGATGGCGGGCGAGCAGGCTGCGATGCGCAAGCAGAAGCGCGTCCGCACCGACCCTATCGAGTCGTGCGATCAGCGATCTAGCGAAGCGTCCAACACCATCCATTCGACCAGCTCTGCGAACGAAATGCCTTCGTGAGCGGCCATGTCAGGGACGAGCGAAGTCCCGGTCATCCCGGGCTGCGTGTTGACTTCGAGACAGACGAGATCCCCGGTTCCACCGGGCGTGTCATCGTATCTGAAGTCCGCACGGCTGACCCCTTTACAGCCGAGCGCATGATGCGCTGCGAGGGACAGTCTTTGGACCTCAGAGTAAATATTTGGTTTAAGCGGCGCAGGAATCAGGTGCCTCGACCCCCCGGGCGCATATTTCGCCTCATAGTCGTAGAACCGGTTGTCCTGTACGATCTCGATCACCGCCAGCGCCCGGTCGCCCATGACGGCGCAGGTCAGCTCGCGGCCGGCGATGAAAGGCTCGACCAGCACGGTTTCATCGAGCCCCCATTCGGCCGAATTCAGCTCCTGCGGCGGATGCTCGTGCTCGGCGGTGACGATGAACACGCCGATGGAAGAGCCCTCGGCATTGGGTTTCACGACATAAGGCCGGGCAATCAGGTGCTCGCGCGCCGCTTCCAGGCGATGGACGCGCAAGCCTCCCGGCACGGCGATGCCGGACGCCGACAGGACCCGCTTGGCCATGGCCTTGTCCATGGCGAGCGCCGACGACATGACGCCGGAATGGCTGTAGGGGATGCGCATCACCTCGAGGATCGCCGAGAGCGTTCCGTCTTCGCCGGGCCTGCCATGCGTGACGTTGAGGACCACATCCGGCTTCAGATCGGCCAGGCGCAGCGCAATATCGCGGCCGACATCGATTCGCGTGACCGGATAGCCAACTGATTCGAGCGCATCGGCACAGGCCTTGCCGGACCTGAGCGACACCTCACGCTCGGCGGACCAGCCGCCCATCAGGACCGCGACGTGAGGTTTGGTCATGCTCTTGATCCTCGCTGATCGGTCGGCCGTCGGGACGGCGACCTGGTCGTTGTCCAATGCCGCTACTCGGCCGGCGCGCCGAGGCCGACCCGCTTGATTTCCCAATGCAGTTCGATGCCGCTCGTGTCCCTGACACGCTGGCGGACCGCCTCGCCCAAGGCCTCGATATCGGCGGAAGTGGCCTCCGGCGCGGCGATCAGGAAATTGGTGTGCAGTTCGGAAACCTGGGCACCGCCGACCCTGAAGCCGCGGCAACCGGCCTGGTCGACCAGCTTCCAGGCGGAATGACCGTCGGGATTGCGGAAGGTCGAGCCGCCGGTGCGGGTATTGACCGGCTGGGTGGCCGAGCGCTGCCGGGTGATCTCGTCCATGGCGGCGAGCAGGACGGGCGGCTCGCCGGCCGATCCCCGGAACAGGGCCGAGACGAAGATGGCGTCGTCGGGCGCGGCGCAGCGGCGATAGCCGAAACCCATGGCGGCATGGTCGAAGGTCTGGGTCGTGCCGGAACGCAGGATGGCGCGCGCCTCGACCAGGATATCGGTCACCTCGCCGCCATAGGCGCCGCCGTTCATCCGGAGCGCCCCGCCGATGGCGCCCGGGATGCCGCGCAGGAAGGCGAAGCCGGCAATGCCGGCCTCGGCCGCCGCGCGCGCAACCTTGACGTCAGGCGCAGCCGCACCTGCACGTATGAGGTGGCCCGGCAACAGTTCGATTTCGCCGAATGATTTTCCGAGTTTGATAACGACACCGGGCACGCCGCCGTCGCGGACCAGCAGGTTCGAGCCGAGACCGACGACCATCACCGGCCAGTCGAGCGGGATGTGGCGAAGAAATTGCACCAGATCCAGCTCGCCCGCCGGCTCGAACAGCAGCTGCGCCGGCCCGCCGGTGCGGAACCAGGAGAACGGCTTCATCGAGGCATTGGCGGTGACCTGGCCCTGCAGGCCGGGCACCAGCGCGCGAACGATCGGGGTCAGGTCCTCGAAAGCCATCCGGTCACCCGGAGCTGGCGAGCTTGGCGAGCTCGCCCGGCAGGGCATAGGCCCATTGGGTGATGTTGCCGGCGCCGAGACAGATGACGTAGTCGCCGGGCTTGGCGAGGCCGGCGACAATGCCGGCGAGCTGATGGGCGCCGTCGAGCGCGACGACCGATTTGTGGCCGCGCGTCTTCAGGCCCGACACGAGGTCATCACGCGAGGCGCCGGGGATCGGTTGCTCACCCGCGGCATAGACATCGGCGACAATGACCGTATCGGCATCGTTGAAGCAGGTGCAGAACTCGTTGAACAGCGAGGCGAGCCGGGTGTAGCGATGCGGCTGGACCACCGCGATGACGTGGGTGTCGGTGGAGGCACGCGCCGCCTTGAGCACTGCGGCGATCTCCACCGGGTGGTGGCCGTAATCGTCGAAGATGGTCGCGCCGTTCCATTCGCCGGTGCGCGTGAAGCGTCGCTTGACGCCGCCGAAGCCGGCCAGCGCCTTGCGGATCTGCGGCCCGGCCATGCCGAGCTCCCGGGCCACCGCGATCGCCGACGTGGCGTTCAGCGCATTGTGCTTGCCCGGCATGGGCAGCACGAGATCGTCGATCTCGTCGACGACCGCGCCGGCGCGATCACGGAACTGCACCTTGAAGCGGCAGCGGCCGCCGGTCAGGTCGATGTCGATGATGCGCACGTCGGCCTGCGGGTTCTCGCCATAGGTGATGACGCGCCGGTCGGCGATCGAGCCGACCATGTCCTGGACCACCGGATGGTCGATGCACATGACCGCGAAGCCGTAGAACGGGATGTTCTCGACGAAGGCGCGGAAGGCCGCCTTCACGGCGTCGAAATCGCCGTAGTGGTCGAGGTGTTCCGGGTCGATATTGGTGACGATGGCGACATCGGCCGGCAGTTTCAGGAACGAACCGTCGGATTCGTCGGCCTCGACCACCATCCAATTGCCGGCACCGAGGCGGGCATTGGTGCCGAGCGCGTTGATGATGCCGCCATTGACGATGGTCGGATCGAAGCCGCCGGCATCGAGCAAGGTCGAGACCATCGAGGTGGTGGTGGTCTTGCCATGGGTGCCGGCGATGGCGACGCAGGACTTGAGCCGCATCAGCTCGGCCAGCATCTCGGCCCGGCGGACCACCGGAATGCGCCTTTCGCGGGCGGCTACCAGCTCGGGATTGTCCTTCCTGATGGCGGTCGAGACCACCACGACCTCGGCCTCGCCGAGATTTTCGGTGGCATGGCCGATCGATACGACGGCGCCGCGATCCTTCAATCGCTTGATCGTATAGCCCTCGGCGGCGTCCGAGCCCTGGACCTTGTAGCCGAGATTGAGCAGCACTTCGGCGATGCCGGACATGCCGATGCCGCCAATGCCGATGAAGTGGATGGGTCCGATGTCGCGGGGAAGTTTCATGAGGCAGGTCCTGCCGGGGTAATTCCGGCGGTTTTAAGAACAAGGTCGGCCAGACGGTCGGCCGCATCGGCATGGCCCTGCGCTTTTGCCGCCGCGGCGGCGGCGATCAGCGGCGAGGGATCGGCCATGAGCCTGGTCAATTCGCCGGCGAGCCAGTCGGGGGTGAAATCGGCCTGCCGGACAACGGTTGCGGCCATGGCGGAGGCCAGTGTCGCGGCATTCATCAACTGGTCCTGGTCGAGCGCATGGGGCAAGGGCACCAGGATCGAGGGGCGGCCGATGACCGCCAGTTCGGCGACCGTCGAGGCGCCGGAGCGGGCAACGACAAGATGTGATCTGGCCAGCCAGCCCGGCAGGTCGACGAAGAAAGGCGCCACCTCGGCATCGATGCCGAGGCGCTGATAGGCCGCCTTGACGTTCGCCTCGTCCTCGCCGCGCGCCTGTTGCACGACCAGCAGCCTGTCACGCTCGGCCGGACCGAGCTTTTCCAGCGCCGGCGGCAAGATCTCGCTCATCACCCGGGCGCCCTGGCTGCCGCCGAAGACGCAGAGCCGGAACGGACCGCCGGCAACCGGCGGATCGTATGGCAAGGCGGCGGCGGTTATGACCATGGGGCGCACCGGATTGCCGGTGAAGGTCGCCTTGGCACGCAAGGCGGGGTCCTTGTCGAGCACGCCAGGAAAGCTGGTGGCGATGGCGGTCGCCTTACCGCTCAACTGGCGGTTCGCCCGGCCCATCACGGCATTCTGGTCATGGATGATGGTGGGGACACCGAGCTGGGCCGCGGCGAACATCGGCGGCAAGGTCGGATAGCCGCCGAAGCCGACCACCGCCTTCGGCCTCAGCACCCGGATCACCTTGCGGGCGTGCAGATAGCCGCGCCCGAGCGTCAGCGCGGTTTTTGCCAAGGCCAGGGGGTTCTTCGAGGTGACCGTCGCCGATGCGATGATATGGGTGGCGCGCGCCGGGAAGGCGCTGCCATATTTCTCGGCGCGTTCGTCGGTGACGAGATCGACCAGGCAGCCGCGCGCTTGAAGCGCGACGCTGAGCGCCTCGGCGGGAAACAGGTGGCCGCCGGTTCCGCCGGCGCAGACCAGCACGAGGGGTTGGCTCATCTCAGGCCCTGGCTTGGTAATGGCTCAATTCGGCCAGCGTTTCGGCCCTCGGCCGGCGGCGTGTCAAGGCGATCAGCATGCCCATGCCGAAGGCGAGCGCGATCAGCGACGAACCGCCGTAGGAAACGAAAGGCAAGGTCATGCCCTTGGGCGGGATCAGATGCAGGTTGACCATCAGATTGATGCAGCTCTGCAGGCCGAACAGCATGGCAAGGCCTGCCACCGCGAAGCGGCAGAACGGGTCCTCGTCTTTGTAGGCATGATTGAGCGAGCGCAGCACGATGAAGGCGAACAGGGCGACGATGACCAGGCACAGGATCACCCCGAACTCTTCGGCCGCCACCGCGAAGATGAAGTCGGTATGGCTGTCCGGGATGATCCGCTTGACCGTGCCCTCGCCCGGTCCCTTGCCGAACCAGCCGCCTTGCTGGAAGGCATCGATGGCGACATCGACCTGGAAGGTGTCGGCGGTGCCGGGTTCGAGGAACTTGTCGACGCGGCGCCGGACGTGGCCAAAGGTGTAATAGGCGCCGATCAGGCCGGCTGCGCCGACACCGGCAAGGCCGAAGACCCAGAGCCAGCGCATGCCGGCCATGAAGAACAGGGCGGCCCAGACGACGGTGATCAGGGTGGTCTGGCCGACGTCGGGCTGCATCACCAGCGGCGTCACGGTGGCCATGAGCAAGAGGATGGCCAGGATATTGGCCGGCATTTCCGGACGCTTGGCGCTTTCGGCGAACAACCACGCGGCCAGGACGACAAAGGCGGGCTTGAGGAATTCCGAGGGCTGCAGGCCAATGCCTGCAAGGTTCAGCCAACGCCGCGCGCCCTTGATCTCGGTGCCGATGAACAGGGTCGCGACGACCATGATCAAGGCGCCGATGAAAGCAACGAAGGCGAGCCGCCGGATCCAGCGCGGCGGCAGGAACGAGGTCACAATCAGCACGATGGTCGCCGGGATCAGGAAGAAGACCTGCCGGTTGACGAAATGAAACGTATCGAGGCCGATGCGATGGGCCACCGCCGGCGACGCGGCAAGCGACAGCACGATGCCCGTCAGCATCAGGCCGAACAGGGCGGACAGCAGCAGCCGGTCGACGGTCCACCACCATTCGCCGAAGGCCGTGCGTTCAGCGCGGGAGATCATGCGTGTTCTCCATCGAACCCATGCGTCGTCATCCGGCAAAGCCGGCTCTTTGCAGCGAGATTAAGGGGTGCACCTCAACGGCTCGTTAACCCTAGAGCGCTTCCTGCCCGGCTTGGCCGAATGTTTCAGGCGTCCGGGCCGATCGGCTCGAGCCCGGGCAAGGCCAGGACCAGATCGCGGAAAGCCTTGCCGCGGATTTCGAAATTGGGGAACTGGTCGTAGCTGGCGCAGGCCGGCGACAGCAGCACGACCGGATCCGGCGCGCCGTCGGCGGCGGCATCGGCAGCGGCCATGGCGACCGCCTGGTCGAGCGTGCCGGCTATGACGTGGGGGCTGGAGCCGAGCGTCGCCGCAAATTCCTCGGCGGCCGCCCCGATCAGGTAGGTCTTGGCGATACGCGGGAAATAGCGGGCGAGCGGGGTTATGCCGCCCTCTTTCGGTTTGCCGCCGGCGATCCAGTAGATGCGGGAGAAGGCCGCCAGCGCCTTCTCGGTCGAATCGGCATTGGTCGCCTTGGAATCATTGACGAACAGCACCTTGCCGATGCGGCCGACCTGTTCCAGCCGATGGGCGAGGCCGGGAAAACTCCGCATCGCCGCGACGATCGCCTCGGGCGACAGGCCGAGCGCCTCGCAGGCGGCATAGGCCGCCATGGCGTTCTGGGCATTGTGTGAACCGCGCAGCGACCCGACGCCGGCGATCGAGAAACGGAAGACCGCCGCACCGGCCTTGATCCGCACGATGTCGGCGCCGTCGAGGCAGAGCCCGTCCGAAACCGGATTGCGGATCGACAGGCGGACGACCCGCCGGCCGGCGCGCTCGGCGCGATCGGCCATGGCCTGGCAGTGCTTGTCGTCGATGCCGATCACCGCGGTGCCATCGGCCGGCACGCCGGCGATCAGCCGCTCCTTCACCGCCGCATAGCCGTCGAGCGTGCCGTGACGGTCCAGGTGGTCGGGGGTGACGTTGAGGCAGATTCCGACGCTCGGATCGATCGACGGGGTCAGGTCGATCTGAAACGACGAGCATTCGATGACATGGGTCCGGCCGGTGCCCGGCGGCTCCAGCGACAGGATGGCGGTGCCAATATTGCCGCCCATCTGCGCGTCGTGGCCGGATTTCGCCAGGATGTGGCTGATCAGCGCCGTGGTGGTCGACTTGCCATTGGTGCCGGTAATGGCGACGAAGCCGGCAGCGGGAGCATGGGCGTCACGCTCGCGGCAGAACAATTCGATGTCGCCAATGATGGCGACGCCGGCCAGGGCCGCCTTGCCGACCGTCCAATGCGGCGCCGGATGGGTCAGCGGCACGCCGGGCGTCAGCACGAAGGCGGCAAGGCCCGTCCAGTCCAGCGTGTTGAGATCGGCGGTCTCATAGCCGGCAGCCTCGGCCTTGGCGACCGATGCCGGATTGTCGTCCCAGGCCATGACCCGTGCACCGCCCGCCTTCAGCGCGGCGCAGGTGGCGAGCCCCGAGCCGCCGAGTCCGAAGACGGCAACCGTGGCATCCTTGAACAGGCTGACCGGGATCATCCCACTCACCGAAGCTTCAGGGTCGACAGGCCCGCCAGCGCCAGCACGAAGGCGATGATCCAGAAGCGTACGACGACCTGCGGCTCGGACCAGCCCTTCTTCTCGAAATGGTGGTGGATCGGCGCCATCCGGAAGACGCGCTTGCCGGTCAGCTTGAACGAGGCGACCTGGACGATGACCGAGACGGCTTCGAGCACGAACAGGCCGCCGACCACGGCCAGCACGATCTCATGCTTGGTGGCGACCGCAATGGTGCCGATCAGGCCGCCGAGCGCCAGCGATCCGGTATCGCCCATGAAGATCTGTGCCGGTGGCGCGTTGAACCAGAGGAAGCCGAGGCCTGCGCCGATCAGCGCCCCGATCACCACCACGATCTCGCCGGTGCCCGGCACATGGGTGATCTGCAGGTAATTGGCGAAAAAGGCATTGCCCGAGAGATAGGCAATGATGCCGAACGTGCCGCCGGCGATCATCACAGGCACGATGGCCAGCCCGTCGAGGCCGTCGGTCAGGTTCACCGCATTGCCGGAGCCGACGATGACCAAGGCGCCGAAGGCGATCATCAGGAAGCCGATATTGATCGACAGGTCCTTGATGAACGGGAAGAAGATCGAGGTGTTGAGCGGCTCGCGGGTGACGAAGACCACGGCGGTGACGGCCAGGCCGGCAATGACAAATTCGAGCGCCAGGCGGGCGCGCGACGAGAAGCCGGCATGGGTCTGCTTGGTCACCTTAAGATAGTCGTCATAGAAGCCGATGGCGCCGAAGCCGAGCATGACGAACAGCAGGATCCAGACATAGGGGCTGCGGAGATTGGCCCAGAGCAAGGTCGATATGACCAGGCCCGACAGGATCATCAGCCCGCCCATGGTGGGCGTGCCCTTCTTGGCCATGTGGCTTTCCGGGCCGTCGCTGCGGATCGGCTGGCCCTTGCCCTGTTTCAGGCGCAGCAGCTGGATCAGGCCCGGTCCGAACAGAAAGACGAAGATCAGCGCGGTGACGATCGCCCCGCCGGTACGGAAGGTGATGTAGCGAAAGATGTTGAGCGGTCCGAAGACGCTGGTGAATTCGGCGAGGAAAGCGAACATCTCTCGGGTATCTCTCGTATCTCAGGCCGCGCCGAGATGGGCGTCGTCGGTGACCTCGGCGGGAAACTTGGCTTTCAGGGTCTCGACCAGCGGCGCCATGCGGCTGCCGCGCGACCCCTTGACCATGACGATGTCGCCAGACCTGAGCGTGCGGATCACCTCAGACTCCAGTTCGGCGGCGGTCGGGGCATAAGCACCCCGACGGCCGACTGGCAAGGCCTTCCAGAGATTTTCCATCAGCGGTCCCGCGCAGAAGACCAGATCGACATGGGCGTCGGCGAGCGGCCCGACGAGGCCGGCATGCAGGGCCTCGCCCTCGGCGCCGAGCTCCAGCATGTCGCCGAGCACGGCGATGCGGCGGCCCTTCGGGGCCGGCTTGACCGCGCCGAGCACCGCGAAGGCGGCGCGCATCGACACCGGATTGGCGTTGTAGCTCTCGTCCAGAAGCGTGAAGCTGCCATGGGGCAACCGGCGCTGCGAACGCTCGCCGCGGCCCGAGACGGCCCGCATGTCGGAGAGCGCGATCGCGGCGATCGCCAGATCGGCGCCGGCGAGCTTGGCGGCCGCCAGCACGGCCAGCGAATTCATCGCCAGATGCCGGCCGGGCGAGCCCAGCTTATAGGTGACCTCCTGGCCCATGACCCGGGCATGGACGGTCGAGCACTGGGCCGAAAGCGAGACGCGCAGCAGCCGGACGTCGGCCTCTTCGTGCTCGCCGAAAGACAGGATGGTGTCGATGCCGGCGGCCCGGGCGGCGCGCGCCAGCCGGTCGAAGAAGCGGCTGTCGCGCGGCAGCACGGCGGCCCCGCCATGCTCGACGCCGGCGAAGATTTCGGCCTTGGCGTCGACGATCGCCTCGATCGAGCCAAGATTTTCCAGATGCACCGCCTCGATCGTGGTGACCACGGCGACATCCGGCCGGACCATGCGGGTCAGCGGCGTGATCTCGCCGGAATGGTTCATGCCGATCTCGAAGACGCCGAACTGGCTGGTCGCCGGCATGCGGGCGAGCGTCAGCGGCACGCCGATATGGTTGTTGAAGCTCTTCGGCGGGGCATGGGTACGGCCCTCGCGCGCCAGCACATGGGCCAGCGCCTCCTTGCTGGAGGTCTTGCCGACCGACCCGGTGACCGCGACGATGCGCGCCGCGGTGCGCGCACGTGCGGCGATGCCGGCCTTTTCAAGCGCCTTCAACGGATCGGCGACGATCAGGTAACGGCCGGCCGGCGCAGTGGCGGCCCAGTCCTCGGAGACCACGGCGAGAGCGGCGCCCTTGTCGAGCGCGGCGGCGACAAAGCCATGGCCGTCATGGGCGAGGCCCTTGATCGCCACATAGGCTTCGCCCGGTTCGAGGGTCCTGCTGTCGATGGAAATGTCGGTGACGACCTTCGCCGGCGTGCCGACGCTGCGCGCGCCCATGGCGCGGGCCAGCGCCTCGGTGGTCCAGAGCGGATGGCCTTCACTGTTGCTCGGCATGCTCATGCGGCAGACCCTTTCGAGGCGGCTTTCGTCTGAAAATCGCGGATGGCCTTCGCCGCAACCTCATGATCGGAGAAGGGAAGCGTGATGGACCCGACGATCTGGCCGGATTCATGGCCTTTTCCGGCGATCACCAGGAGATCACCCGATTTCAGGTCGCGCACCGCGGTGCGGATCGCTTCGGTCCGGTCGCCGATTTCCTCGGCGCCGGGCGCCGCGGCCAGGATCGCGGCGCGAATGGCGGCCGGGTTCTCGGAGCGCGGATTGTCGTCGGTAACGATGACCCGGTCGGCCCGTTCCACGGCAATACGGCCCATGATCGGCCGCTTTCCGGCGTCGCGATCGCCGCCGCAACCGAACACCACGACGAGGCGGCCGGCGGCAAAGGGGCGGGACGCCTCCAGCACCTTGTCGAGCGCGTCGGGCTTGTGGGCATAGTCGACCACGACCGGCGCGCCGTCCTTGGCGCCGACAAAATCGAGCCGGCCCTTGGCGCCTTCGAGATGTTCGAGCGCGGCGAAAGCCGCCTTGGGCGCAACCCCGCAGCCAATGGCAAGGGCCGCCGCGACCAGGGCGTTGTCGACCTGGAAACTGCCGAGCAGCGGAATGCGGGTGATGAAGCTTTCGCCGAAACCCGCCGCCTCGACGATCTGGCCGGCGCCGTCGATGATTTCCCGGCGAATGACGATGCCACCGGTCTGGTCCTGGCCGGTCCGGCCGATCTCGATCAGCCGCTGGCCTCGCCGCCGCGCGGCTTCGGAGAAAAACTGCCCGTCCGGGCTCGTCATCACCACCGCCGTTCCGTCGGCGGGCAGCAGTTCGGCAAACAGTCTCAGCTTGGCGGCGCGATAGGCCTCGACGGTGAGGTGATAGTCGAGATGGTCGCGCGACAGGTTGGTGAAGGCCGCGGCGGCGATCCTGACGCCGTCGAGGCGGAATTGATCGAGCCCGTGCGACGAGGCCTCGAAGGCAAGATGGGTGACGCCTTCGCCGGCCAGGGTGTCGAGCGTCTCGTGCAGGGTCAGCGGGTCCGGCGTGGTCAGGCCGCCATAGACCTCGCCGGAGGGGCGGACCACGCCGACCGTCCCGATCGAGGCGGCAGCGAAGCCCTGGGCCGCGAAAATCTGGCGCAGGAAGGCCGCGACCGAGGTCTTGCCGGAGGTGCCGGTGACCGCCGCGATGGTCGCCGGCTGGCGCGGATAGAACCGGCTGGCGGCGAGCGCCAGGGCCCGGCGGGCATTGGCGACCCTGGCCACCGGAACGCCGGCAATATCGGACGGCCCGTCCATGCTGTCGGTGACGACAGCCGCGGCCCCGGCCCTGACCGCGGCCTCCGCATAGGCCATGCCGTCGGTTTTCTCGCCCTTCAGGGCAAAAAAAACACTACCGGCCCTGACCGCGCGGCTGTCGGCGGTGAGGCCGGTGACCGGTATGGGCGCCAGGGCGGCTGGGGCATCGTCTTTCAGGAGGGCGGCGAGATCCATGGCGGCATCGGGTGGCGGGAGACTTGGGGCGCGCTCGGCCAAGCGAGCATGGAATGCACTGCGCAGACGGCGATTTTAGCGCCCGGCGCCGCGAAAGCCGACCTGGATGGTCTGCATGGCGGGCGCCATGTCGAAGCGCGGCTGCAGCCCGAGAAGCGGGGCTGCCCTGGCGATCACCCGGCCGGCGGTCGGAGCGGCGTTGAAGCCGGCGGTCGCAAGGCCATGGGTCTCCGGAATGCCCTTCGGTTCGTCGAGCATGATCAGCAGGATGTAGCGCGGCTGGTCGGCCGGGAACACCGCCATGAACGAATTGAGCAGCCGATCCTTGGCATAACGGCCGCCAATGACCTTTTCGGCGGTGCCGGTCTTGCCGCCGACATAATAGCCCTCGACGTCGGCACGCCGGCCCGAGCCGCGCTCGGCGTTGAGCCGCATCAGGAAGCGCATGTTGGCCGAGGTTTCCGGCCGGATGACGCGGGTTGCCACCGCGCGCGCCTGCTCCTGGGTGCGGCGCAGGAAGGTCGGCGTGATCAGCAGGCCGCCATTGACCAGGGCAGCCGTGCCCATCACCGCCTGCAGCGGCGCCACCGACAGTCCATGGCCGAACGAGACCGTCGCGGTGGTGATCTCGGCCCAGCGGCGCGGCACCAACGGCGCAGCGCTTTCCGGCAGTTCGGTCTGCAGCCGGGTCAACTGGCCCATGCGGCGCAGGAAATTGCGCTGATGCTCGCCGCCAAGCGTCAGGGCCAGGCGGCTGGTGCCGATATTGGAGGAATAGGTGAACACCTCGGGCAGCGATAGCACCCGGCGCTGGGCGTGGAAATCCTTGACCTGGTGCCGGCCGATGCTGAGCGGGAAACGCGCATCGATCTGCGAATTGATGTTGAAGCGGCCGGAATCCATGGCCATGGCCGAGGTCAGCGACTTCATCACCGAGCCCATTTCGAACACGCCGGTGGTCAGCCGGTTGATCCGGTCGTCGCCTTGCGAGCCGCCCGGGTGGTTCGGGTCATAATCGGGGATCGAGGCCATGGCGATGATCTCGCCGGTGTCGACGTCCATGATGACGCCGGCCGCGGCCTTGGCCCGGAAGCGCTGGAAGGCCTTGATCATCTCGTCGCGCAGCACATGCTGGACGCGCAGGTCGATGGACAGCTGGACCGGTTCCTGGTTGCGGCTGGTGGCGAAACCCGCGCGATGCAGCTCGGCCAGGCCCCGCCCGTCGATATAGCGCTCGAGACCGGCAATGCCCTGGTTGTCGACATCGACATGGCCGAGCACGTGGGAGAGCGTCGGGCCGTTGGGATAGGAGCGCTTGGCTTCGCGCAGGAAACCGATACCGGGAATGCCCAGCCGATGGATCTGCGCCTGCTGCTCGCGGGTGATCTCGCGGCGCAGCCAGACGAAACCCTTGCCGGAGCGCAGGCGCTCGCGCACTTCGCGCTGGTCGAGATCCGGCAGCACGGCGGTCAGAAGCTCGGTCGCCTCGTCGACATCGAAGGCCGCGGCGAGCTTGCGCGGCTCGGCGAACAGGGACTGGGTGCGGATATCGGTCGCCAACACTTCGCCATTGCGGTCGATGATGTCGGGGCGTGCCGACGACACCGCGTCCTGGGCGCGGCCGGCATTGCGCTGCGACGGGTCGCCGTTGACGGCATAAAGGATCATGCTCGTCGCGATGATCAGGTAGAGGCCGGCGAAGCTGACCATGGCCAGGACGACGCGCGATTTGGCTTTCTTCAACCGCTCCGCTTGCGGACCGGCGAGCAGCCAGGCGAAGAACAGCCGGGCGCGCATCAGAAACCTCGGCCGCGGCCCGTTCGCGTTCGGCTCGGTGGGATTCGGCTCCATCAACGAGCTCCCTGCTGCGGCCGGCGCGACGGCACGGGGGTTGGCCTGATCGACCCGGTGGCGTTCGGATCGGTCGCGCCGCTGCCGTCCATGGCCTCCAGCATGGAACCGATCGGATCCGGGTCGACGAATGGCTTGTCCGGTAGATTGTTGAGATTGTTCAACTGATCGATGGCCAGCGGGCGCAGGCTCAGATGGCGTTCGGCCAGCGCCTGCAGGCGATCCGGGCGGTTCAGCTTGGCCCATTGCGCCTTGAGCTCGGCGATCGCCTCGCGTTCGCGGCTGATCTCCAGCTTCAGCCGCGCCGCCTCCTCGGCGTGGCGCGTCGCCTCGTATTTGACCCGGTAGACGACGACGGCGGCAATGATCAGCGCCGCGACGACCAGAATGTTGAGGAAACGCATCATGACCGCGCCTCCCGCGCCGGCGCGCCGGTTCGTTCCGCCGCCCGAAGCTTGGCCGAGCGGGCGCGCGGATTGGCTGTGCTTTCCGCCTCGCCGGCCGCGACCGCCTTGCGGGTGATCAAGAGGAAGGTGGGGTCCGGCACCTTGGCGGCCGGCACGTGGCGCGAGCCGCCGGCGGTCCGGGCGGAGCGCTCGACCAGGAACTGCTTGACGATACGGTCTTCGAGCGAATGGAAGGTGACAACGACCAGCCGCCCGCCGGATTTGAGGATGCGCTCGGCCGCTGCCAGCGCCTGTTCGAGCTCGGCCAGTTCCTCGTTCACGGCGATGCGCAGTGCCTGGAAGGTGCGGGTCGCCGGATGGATGTCGCCGGGCTTGGACCGGACCACCTTGGCAACAATGTCGGCAAGCCGCCGGGTGGTGACGATCGGCTCCAAGGCCCGTTCACGCACGATGGCGCGGGCGATGTGGCGGGACAGCCGCTCCTCGCCATAGGTGTAGATGAGATCGGCGAGCTCGGCTTCCGGCAGCCGGGCAATCAGATCCGCGGCGCTTTCTCCCGCTATCGCCATGCGCATGTCGAGCGGCCCATCGAAGCGGAACGAGAAGCCGCGGCCGGCCTCGTCGATCTGCATCGACGACACGCCGATATCGAGCACGACGGCATCGGCCTCGTCGTGGCCGAGCGTCGCGGCCACCTGATCGAGCTGGGAAAAGCGGTCCTGAACCAGCGTCAGGCGGCCCTTGGCCTCGGCCACCAGGGCGCTGCCTCCGGCGATCGCGGTCGGGTCGCGGTCGATGCCGATCACCTGGGTGCCCGGCGCGGCGAGAATGGCCCGGCTGTAGCCGCCGGCGCCGAATGTTGCGTCAATGACCAGGGCGCCCGGGCGAAGCGCCAGCGCCTCGATCACCTCGGCCAGGAGCACGGGGACGTGACGGGCCGGTCCGCCAGCGGCATCGGTCCCTGTCATGCCGCGACCCGTCGTCATCCACACGCTCCCACGCCTTGCCACTCTCGATCGCGACCGGGAGCCTGGTCCGAGCCGCCGATGCCGGGTCCAAGCGCTGGCCTCGCGCGGGAACGGCGTCGGGAAATGCAACTCGTTTTCGACCGGCATGGCATCACGGGCGTCGGTGACGATCACGCCCGAGGACGCCCATGTCACAGGGTCCGTGTCGTCAACGCTTCATTAGCGCGATCCGCGGTTAACAAAGGGTTTCGGCAAGACTTTGGTGACCATGCCGCGGTGGACGAGCAAACGCCCGGAACCGGTCGAAACCGGGGCCGGGCGCGCCAAATTAAATGTTTCTCGGTCAGGCAGCCGAGGGAGGCGGGGGCGGGCTCGGCTGACCGGCCTCGGGCGCCGCGGCGGCCGGTGCCGGTACCGGCCGCGGCCTGACGCCATCGAAGGTCGAGCGCACGGCCTGGGCCAGCATCACGTAAGACCAGCCCTGGAAGATCAGTTCGATCGCCAGGAAGGTGCCGAGCACCCAGGTGGCGGACATGGGCCATTGCGCCACGATCAGCACGCCGAGCACCAGCGACAGGAGCCCGGACACCAGCACCCAGACCCAGACATCGGCAGGCCTGAGCTGAAACGCCATGATGATGCGCAAGATGCCGACCGCCAGCAGGGCCGAACCGGCCAGCAATGTCAGGGCGGCCAAGGCCGAGATCGGATTGTAGAAGACCAGTGCGCCGGTGACGATATAGAGCAGCGCCACCAGCAGCATCAGGATCCGGCTCTTCCAGCCTTCACGACGGAACGCATCGACCAGCAGCACGCCGCCGCCGATCAGCATCATGGCGCCGAACGACAAGGTGCTGGCGATGCTGAACAGGAAGGTCAGCACCAGCCCGGCCATGCCGAGCAGGATGAGAATGACGCCGGCGCCCATCAGCCAGCCCCAGTTGCGACGAAGCGGAATAAGGTGGGAGCCGAGCGAGTGCCCCGTGCGAGCCGTGTCCGTCATGGTCAAGTCTCCCAATTGATCACGGCAGAATGCGCCTTCCGGTCGCAAAGTCCAGGCATGCACGGCACGGCGGCCATGCCGGGCGCTATCGATTTCCGCGGGAAACGACCGGAAAATCAAAGGTCTGGTTGGGGAAGGGTTCGTTCCTTAGTTGGAAATGCCACCATTCCCGGGGATATCCCCGAAAGCCATGCCGGGTCATCACCTGCAGCAGCATCAGGCGATTTGCCCGCGCCACCGACCCGATGCGCCGATCGGCAAGCCCCGAGCGCGGATCGAAGCAGTCGAAGGCCGTGCCAAGATCGAGCGTGCCGTCGTCGACCCGCTGCCCGGGAGGCGCGGTGCAGGCGCCCTGCCCGCCACTGGCGCCGCGCGCCGCGCCGGCGCGCGCCACGCCGACATCCACGGTGCTGCCGCGGGAATGGGTCGAGCGGGCGGAAATATAGCCCTCGGCCGAGAGTGTCCGCTTGTCGACCTGCGGGTAGAACACCCGGCGCATCCGATCGTCACCGGCATCGCGGCTCCAGGCCATGAAATCCTGGACCGCTTGCACCGGCCGGTAGCAATCCCAGACCACCAGCGTCAGACCGCGGCTGGCGAGCTCGGCCTGGGCTGCGCTCAAGGCGCGCGCCGCCTTGTCGGTCAGAATGCATTCCGCGGCGCGATAGCCGGCGATCGGACGGCCGACAAAATTGAAACTGCCGTGGTAGCGGATGTCCTGGCGAATGCTGGGATCGATCGCCGCGAGATGGACAAAACCCGCCGGCAGGCCTGGGGTATCGGCCAAGGCCCGGGGCGCCAAGATCACGGGCGCCGACAGCGTGACGGTCGTCAAGAGAATCCAAACAAGTCGACGCATCCGGCAGCCTCACCGCGCCGCGAGCAGATCCCTGAGGGTCTTCAAGGTCGAGGCATCGGCAACGCCATCGACCCTGTCCTGGCGCCAGTGCCGCTGGAAGGCGGTGACGACGGCCTCGGTCAGCCTGTCATAGACACCGGTGACCTGGACGTCGTAGCCGAGCATGGCGAACAGCGCCTGGACCGCCTGGATCGGTGGACCCTCCTCGCCCGGCGAATAGGCCTTGCCGTCCTGGAACGGCGCCGGCGGAACCCACAGGCCGACGCCTGCGGCGGCCAGCCGGAACCAGGGAAACAGTTCACCCGGATCCTGCTTGCGCAGCGGCGCGGTGTCGGAATGGCCCAGCACATGGCGCGGCGCGATGCCGTGGCGGCCGACAATGTCGCCGGCAAGCGCGGTCACCGCCTCGATCTGGGCCTCGGGAAAAGGCCGGTAGCCGAATTCATGGCCGGGATTGACGATCTCGACGCCGATCGCCCGCGAATTGACGTCGCCGCGGCCCTCCCAGGAGCCGATGCCGGCATGCCAGGCCCGCCGCTCCTCGGCAACGCTCTGGACGATCTCGCCGTCCTCGAAGACGACATAGTGCGCCGAAACCCGCGGCGGGTTCGGGTCACACAGCCGCCGCAGCGCCGCAAGTCCGTCCCGCATGCCGGTATAATGCAATATCAGCATGTCCGGCCGCTCGACGCCCTTGCGGCCATCATGGTTGGGCGAAGCCGAGAGCGATGCGACAAGGGCCGAATCCGGCCGTTCCACCGGCAGCACCACGTCGTCGACCAGATCATGATGGTGATCGTGGTCGTCATCGTGATGCTGATCGTGATGGTGATTCTTGGGACCGCCGCTCACGCAAATCCCCTCGCCTTGCGCAAGGTGCTGTAGGCCGCGTTGATCGCGGCGATCTTGGCGGTCGCGAGCGCTATCATTTCGGCCGGCACGCCGCGGGCCATCAGCTTGTCCGGATGATACTCGGTGACGAGCGCCCGCCAGGTGGTCTTGATTGTCTCGTTCGACACGTCAGGGGCAATGCCGAGCACGCGATAGGGATCGGCGCCGCCGCCGATCACCACATGGCGCGACTTGACGCATTCGAACTCGGCCTCGCTGAGCCCGAAGATCGAAGCCACTTCCGCGAGATAGGCCAGTTCCGCTTCATGCACCGCGCCATCGGCGGTGGCGATGCCGAACAGGCCGTCGAGCAGGTCCTCCAGCGTCTTCGGCTCATCCTTCAAGAGATCGCGCAACTGACGGGCATAAGCGTCGAAGCCGGCGACACTCTGCTTGGCAAGATCGAACAGGGCTACGACGCGCGGTTCGTCCTCCGGCGCGATCTTGACCAGCCGACGGAACGCGTCGACTTCGTTACAGGTGATGACGCCGTCGGCCTTGGCCATCTTGGCGGCAAGCGCCACCAGGCCGACCGTGAAGGCGACGGTTTCGCGCGGCGGGCGCGCGTCGGGCGCGAGCAAACCTTCGTCGACCAGAAAATGCCCGGCGAGCGTGCCGGCCAGCGCCCCGATCGGCCCTCCCAGTGCAAAACCCGCGGCCGCGCCGCCCAGTTTTCCCCATATTGTCATGACTGCTGTTTAGGCTGTTCGGGCCACCAGGCAAAGAGCAAGCGGCAAAAAGCCGCTTCCCCTTGCGCCCTACCTGACGAAACGGCACACGGTTACCCGTCGTCCTTGCCTCATAAGGAATCACCTATGTCCGGCGGCCACGCCCATCTCGATGCCTCCAACAAGAAGATCGCCCTGCTGATCGCCGTGATGGCGCTGCTGCTCGCCCTGGCCGAGACGGCGGGCAAGAGCGCGCAGACCGACGCGATCAATTCCAATGTCGAGGCCTCCAACCTCTGGGCCTTCTTCCAGGCCAAGACGATCCGCATGACCAATGTGCGCACCGCCGCCGAGGACATGACGATCACCCGCGACGTCTTGACCGACGCGGCGGCAAAGGCCGCGATGACCCGCCAGATCGAGGCCTGGCAGCGCTCGGCGCAGCGCTGGGACAGCGAGCCGGAGACCCAGGAAGGTCGCCGCGAACTGTCGGCCCGGGCGCTGGCCGCGGAGAAGAAACGCGACAAGAAATACAAGGCCTATCACGACTTCGAAGTTGCCTCGGCGGCGTTCCAGATCGGCATCGTTCTGGCCTCCGCCACGGTCATCACCGGCGCCTTCGCGCTCGCCTGGCTCGCCGGCGGCCTCGGCATCGTCGGCATCGGCTTCATGGCTCTTGGGGTTTTGGCGCCGGGGACGATCCACCTTTTCTGACCTATCCTGGCGGCACCACTTATGAACGAGGTGCCGCCATGCGCATGTCAGAGATTGCCTTCAACACCGTCGACTGGTCGACGGTCGAGCCGACCCGCCATGCCGGCGATGTCGGCCATGCCTTGTGGCGGACCCAGCATTTCGGGCCCGCCGACAACCCGATCCGCGTGCGCATGGTCGAATATGTGCCGGGTTATGTCTCGGATCACTGGTGTTCCAAGGGCCATGTCCTGTTCTGCCTGGACGGCGAACTGGAAACGACGCTGGCCGACGGCCGCGTCTTCCTGCTCAAACCCGGGATGAGCTACCAGGTCGCCGACAATGCCGAAGCGCACCGGTCGCGGGCACCCAAGGGCGCCCGGCTGTTCATCGTCGATTGAGGGATCGCGATCGGCCCCGGCCGACCGCCACAATCTTATACTTTCGTTCTAAGACTTTCGTATAAGGACTTCCCCGATCTTGCGGGCGATATTGCAGCGCAACATATTGGAGGCGGCAAATCACTCGATTGCCCTGGAGGTCGCCATGGAGCGGATCAGGGAATTGGCTTTTGCATGGGCGGCGCGCGAGTCCGGCCTGGCCGTGCTCGGCGTGATCGGCGTGATGTTCACCCTCGCCGGCGACCCGGTCCTGGCCTTGAAGGCGGGAGCGATCGGTTTCACGCTGGTCGCTGCACTCCTGATGTTTCGCGCCGACCGGGCGCCGTTGCGCGAGCCGGAAGGCACCGAAGTCTGGAGCGGGCTGAAGCGCGAGGAACGGCCGCCGCGGGCGGTCGCGCGCCGGTTGATCGGCAGAGCCAACAGGGAAGCCGCCTCGACCTTTGGCTGGTATTCGGCCGGCACGGCCGTTGCCCTCTGGATCACCGAGATCGGCGTGACCCTGTCCGGCTTCTGAGCGCTACCGATCAGGACAGCGGGTCGCCCTTGACCATCGCGAACAGGAGATGGTCCATCCAGTTGCCGTTGATGCAGAGATATTGCCGGGCCAGGCCTTCACGGGTGAAGCCGACCCGCTCGAGCAGATTGACGGAGGCCGTGTTGTGCGGCACGCAGGCCGCTTCGATCCGGCGAAACCCGAGCGGCCCGAAAATATAGGGAACCAGCGTGCGCACGCCGGCGCTCATGTAACCCTGGCCGGCAAAGGCCTCGCCCATCCAATAGCCGAGCGAGACGGTCTGCGCGACGCCGCGCCGCACATTGGTCAGCGTGATGCCGCCGACCACCGCGGCGTCCTGGTTGCGGTGAATGAACAGCGCGTAACCCTGATCGTCACGCCAGTCCTGCCGGTAACGCGCGACGCGGCGCCGGAACGCCTGGCGGGTCAGATCATCGGGCGGCCAGGCCGGCTCCCAGGGCATTAGGAAGGCGCGGCTCGCGCCACGCAGTCCCGACCAGGCGTCGAAATCGGCCATGTCGGGCACACGCAATGTCACTTTGCGCCCGACGATCGGCTCCGGCGGCTCGTAGGCGAGGCCTACGGCGCGCAGCAGCGACAGACGGCCGGTCGATGTGTTCATCGCGATGGGTTCACGGTGACGGGCTCATGACGAACGGAATTGTTCGGCGATCCGCGCCACCTTGTCGAGCCCGCGTTTCGGGCCGATCGCGGCAAAGGTGATCGGCGACGAGCGCACCAGCTTCTCAGCCGAGCCGCGGACGTCATCGATCGTCACGGCCTCGATCTTGGCGGCGATGTCGTCGAGGTCGAGCAGGCGGCCGAAAGCCAGGATCTGACGCGCCATCTGATCGGTGCGCGCCGACGAGCTTTCGAGCGCGCCGAGCAGGCCGACCTTCATCTGCGCCTTGGCCCGGCCGATCTCGGCTTCGGTCGCGCCGGACGCGGTGGCGTGCAGGATGTCGAGGGTCAGTATCGTCAGGTCGCTGACGTCCTTCGGGTCGGTGCCGGCCGAGATGCCGAACAGGCCGGTATCGGCATAGGACCAGTGGAAGGAATGGATCTCGTAGCAGAGACCGCGCTCCTCGCGGACCTCCTGGAACAGGCGCGAGGAGAGCCCGCCGCCGAGCAGATTGGTGAACACGCCGATCGCATAGATCGCCGGGTCGAGATAGCTGATCCCTTCGAAGCCGATGACGATATTGCTCTGCTCGAGCGGCCGACCGACGGTCTTGATGCCGCCGCCGTAGCGCGCGCCCTCATGCGCCGGCGCGATGGCGTCGGTGAAGGGCGCGAATTTTTCGGCGACCAGGGCGACCACCTGGTCGTGGTCGACCGCGCCGGCCGCCGCCACCACGGTGTTCCGGGCGGTATAGGAGCGGCCCATGTAACCGCGCAGCTTGTCGGAGGTCGCCGAGCGCACCGCCTGCGGCGTGCCCAGGATGGTGCGGCCGAGCGGCTGGCCGGGAAAGGCTGCGGCAACGAAATGGTCGAACACCACATCGTCGGGCGTATCCTCGGCCGCTCCGATCTCCTGGACGATGACGTTCTTTTCCTTGGCGAGCTCACCGGCCTCGAACAGCGGGTCGGTCAGGATGTCGGCCAGGATATCGGCGGCAACCGGCAAGTCCTCGCCCAGCACCTTGGCGAAATAGGAGGTGTTTTCCGAGGCGGTGGCGGCGTTGAGATCGCCGCCGATCGCCTCGATCTCCTCGGCCATGCCGCGCGCGGTGCGCCGGCTGGTGCCCTTGAAGGCCATGTGCTCGAGCAGATGGCTGATGCCGTGTTCGTCGGGGCGCTCGTCGCGGCCGCCGACACCGACAGTGACGGTGATGGCCGCGGTCTTCAGATGCGCCATGGCGTCCGTCACGACCGTCAGGCCGGACGGGAGCGTTGTCATGTGTGTTGTCATGACCAGATTGTAGCGAGCCCGGATCAGAACCGGAAGCCGCCCGAGACCATCAATCGGCGCGCAATGATCCAATTTTCCGAGCGCAGCGTCGCATTGCCGCTGGTCGACAGCACCTGGCCGGTCGGTGCGCCGCCGGCCGTGACGATCGCCTGGCCGACCAGTGTTCGGGTCAGGTTCTGGGACGGCGCGAAGACCGCCTCGGCCTCCGCGTCGACACGGGCAAAGAACCGGCCGAACGGAATTTCGAGACCGGCACCAATGACCGCCGACGGCAGCCAGCTCGATTTGCTGCTGGCGATGGTGCCGCCGGTCGTGCAGCCCGGCGGAACAATGGTGCAGATCTTCGCGCCGGTGGCATTGAAGTCGACCGCCTCGGTGAGCCGCGCCGCGCCAAGCCCGATGCGCACGAAAGGCAGGAAGCCCGAGACGGCGTAGCCATAACGCAACGACAGGGCCAGTCCGCCGTCGAGGCTTGCCTTGTAGGCGCCGCTGGCCGAATTCAGATAGGCCGGCACGCCGGGCATGGTGACGTTGGCCGTGCCGCCGAGACGGCCGGTTCCGCCTTCCCGGCCGAGCCGGCCGCGGGCCTCGATGCCGGAGACCCAGCCCTCGCCGCCGGACAGGTTCCAGCCCAGGATCGCATGGGCGGTGACGCCGCTCATCGCGACATTGGTCGCGCAACCCGAGCCGCCGCCATAGGTGACCGGCCCAATATAGGGCAGTGTCGTGCCCGGACAGGCATAACCGTCGATGATCGAGAAGGCGCGAGGCGGCGCCGATCCATAGCCGAGCCCGCCGGCGACATAGCCGCCGGCAACGCCGCGCGAGGCGGTGGCGACGGCATTGAAGTCAGGCATGGCCGATGGCCTGACATCCTGCGCCGCGACCGGTGCGGCAAAGCCTGAAAGGGCTGGAAACAGCGCCGTGCAAACGGCAAGAAAACGCGCGACGCGGCGAACCACGACCCAACCCCCACAACCCCGACGCGACCCCGATCGTGTTTAACACGCGATGACCAAAGCGTGCGCAAAACCACCGATCGAGGTCGACGAAGTGTTAAGGGCGATGCGGGCTCAGCCCCTCGGGTCGATCGGGCGGACCGTGTCGAGCGACAGGATGTCTTCGAGCATCTTGGCGCCGATCAGCACCTGGTCCTCGCCATGCGGGCGAGCGGCGATCTGCAGCCCGACCGGCCGGCCGTCCTTGGTGAAGCCGCAGGGCAGCGACAGCGCCGGACAGGACACCGTGGTCAGCGCATAGGCGATCGACAGCCACTGGACATAGTCCGGGAAGGTGAAGCCGTCACATTCGGCGACATAGCGCTGCTCGACCGGATAGGCGGCGACGATGGTCGCGGGCGTCAGGATCAGGTCATAGCTGTCGAAGAATTTCAGCGTCCGCTGCAGCATGGTCTGGCGCTGCGCCTCGGCGCGGGCCAGCTGCTCCATGGTCAACTGCATGCCCTTCTCGATGTTCCAGATCACCTCGGGCTTCAGCTGGTCGCGATGGGTGCGCAGCAATTCGGCCTTGGTGACCGCGAAGGCATAGGCGCGCAGGACGCCGAAACATTCATGCACTTCGGAGAAGTCGGGATGGGCCTCCTCGACGATCACGCCGGCGGCCGCGAACCGTTCGGCCGCCCTGCGGGTAATCTCCTTTACCTCCGGGTCGACCGGGGTGATGCCGAGATCGGGCGAATAGGCGACACGGGCCGGCTTCCAGGCCGACCGCAAGGCCGCCCGGAAGCCGCGCTTCGGTGCGGGCAAAGAGCGCGGGTCGCGGTGGTCGTCGCCGCTCATGGCGTCCAGAAGCAAGGCAAGATCGGCGACCGTGCGCGCCATCGGCCCCTCGATGCCGAGCGTCGCGTCGATCTTGGTGCCCGGTGTCGAGGCGACGCGGCCGGGCGACGGACGCATGCCGACAATGCCGCAGAAGCTTGCGGGATTGCGCAGCGAGCCGCCCATGTCGGAGCCGTGGGCGAGCCAGGCCTGGCCGGTGGCCAACGCCACCGCCGCGCCGCCCGACGAGCCGGCCGCCGACAATTTGGTATTGTAGGGGTTCAGCGTGCGGCCGAAGACCTCGTTGAAGGTGTTGGCGCCAGCGCCAAATTCCGGCGTGTTCGATTTGGCATAGATGATGCCACCCTTCGCCTCGAGATTCTCGACCAGAATGTTCGAGGTCTCGGGAATATGGTTGGCGAAGATCGGCGAGCCCTGCGTGGAACGCACGCCTGCGACATCGGTCAGGTCTTTGATCGGAACCGGGATGCCCATCAGCAATCCGCGCCCTTCCTTCGGGCGTTTCATCAGGGCCTTGGCATGTTTACGTGCGCGATCAAAGCACAGAGTCGGCAAAGCGTTGACATGACCATCGACGGCCGAAATCCTGGCCTCGAGTGTATCGAGAAGATCGAGAGGACTGACCTCGTCTTTCTTCAAGAGCCTCAGAATGTCGGTTGCGCTCTTCTCGATCAACGACAGATCAGCGGCCATGCAGTGCTCCCCAGGATTGCCCCAGCCCAGCGTTGCACCGCCGCCACATGGCCGGCAAGACCGGCGCAGCGGTGGGACCGCTATGCGTTCTGGTCATGGGTCGTTTCGGAAGGGCTGACAAATCGACTGCCGCAGCCAAGCTTTGCGCAATTCGTCAAATGCTAAGAAGATAAGACGAAACGAAATGTGCCTCGAAAGCAGACCATCGTCATGAACGCGACCAGGACCGCCCTCAAATCCGGCGATGACGTCGAACCGGAAGTGCGGATCCGACGCCTGCACCGCCGCGATCTCAACCGCACCTGGGAATTCCTCAAGCAGGTGTTCCGCGAGGTCAACCGGACGACGGTCGAATATCAGCGGCCGCGCTCGAAAAAGCGCTTTCTCGAGGTCTATGAGGAAAAGGGCATCGAGCAGTTGCTGTTCGTGGTCAGCGGCAGCGGCAAGGAGCAGATCGTCGGTTATGCCGAATGTGCCCTGGCGATCCTCGGCACCGACAACTGGATGAACGAGCGTTATTTCCGGATGCGCGACATGCGGCCGCTGTTCGTCGAAGAGCTGGCGGTGCACCCGGACTTCCAGGGCCGCGGTCTCGGTTCCTTCGTGCTCGACCAGCTGGAGCACCTGGCCCGCCTGCGCGGCTGCACACATCTCGTCCTTGAGGTCGCCGAGAACAACAACCACGCCCTGAAATTCTATCGCACCCGGAGCTTCTACAAGCTCGACGCCGCGGTGTTCCTGGCCAAGAAAGTGGTCAACGACGCCGAACTGCTGCCGCCGCGGCCGCTGAGCAAGCGGGGCGCCACAGCGGTGGTCGAGCCGGTTGCACCGGTCGTCCTGCCGACCGACGACCCACAAGCGGCCACCCAGACCACTTCGAAGGCTCGGCCTTCGACCAAGGCGCCCCGGCCCAAGCGGACCAGTGCCGCCGGCACCCGCAAGGCCAAGACCGACACCAAGCCGTAATCACGCCGTCGTGCGTCAGGCGGTGCGGCCGTCGACTTGACGCCTAGCAACGCGAGGTATAGCGTTTCTGGGTATGGAACCGGAAATGCTCAAGGGCCACCTCGACACGATCGTACTCGCCGCGCTGGAGGCGGGGCCGGCACACGGCTATGCGATCATCGAAGAAATCAAGCAGCGCAGCGGCCAGACCTTCGATCTGCCGGAAGGCACGGTCTACCCGGCCCTGCACCGGCTGGAACAGGCGGGGCTCCTGGCAAGCGCCTGGACCACGCCCGCCGGTGGCCGGCGACGGCGCGTCTATACGCTGACCGATGACGGCCGCAAGGCGCTGGCCAGACGCCGCGACGTCTGGGACCGCTTCGCCCGGGCAGTCCAAGCCCTTGTTGGAGGAGGCCGGCCATGGCCAGCCTGATCGACCACTATCTGAACGATCTCGAAGCCCAACTGGATTTCGACCGCCGGCTTGCCCGCCGGGTGCGCGATGAATTCGCCGATCACCTGGCCGAGGCCGTGGACGCCAGCCGGGGCCTCGCGCCGGATGCCGCGGAACGCCAGGCGCTCGCCCGCATCGGCCCGGCCCGCAGCATCGCCGCGGCTTTCACGCTGGACGCCTTGAGCCGTCAGACCGAACGGCTCTGGCTGGTGATTCTCGCGACCTTCCTGGCAACCTTCCTGGCCATGCGGCTCAGGTCCTTGGGGCTTGCCGACAGCGGAACCGCCAGCCTGGTCGCAACGCTGGTGGATCGCTACGCCTTTGTCGGCGCGCTGGTCATCGGCTGCGGCGGTTGGCTCGCCGCGCGCCGGCGGCCGCCGGCCGCGGTGCTCGATGACATGGCCACGCGCGGCTTCCGGATGGTGACGCTGGTCGCCACCGCGACCCTTGGCGCATTAGTGGTCTCGATCGGCGCCGGTCTTGCCCGCATCGCCTCGAGCAGCGATGGCGCGTTCGGCTTCGCACCGCTGCTGGTCGTCGCAGGCAGCCTTGTCGAACTTGGTCTCGTCACCTGGCTGATGGTGCAGGTCCTGACCTTGCGACGACGGACCGGACGGGCCAGGGCGCTGCTCGCCGGCTGAGCCGCCCGGCGACATCAAAAACTCCCCGATCATCGATGCAACCGACCTCTGGAGGCGCGGAATGCGGACCTTTGTCTCGAAATCACTCGAAAGCTGGCCCCTGCTCGGCACACTCGCCGTCATCCTGATCGCGGCGACGGCCGCGGCCTATGGCCTCGCCGCCGGCGACAGCGATGGTCTGCGCAGCATCATCCGCCTGACGGCACGGACCTCGCTGGCGCTGTTCCTGATGGCCTTTGCCGCGGCCGCGCTGGCATGGCTGGTTCCGAGCGGGCCGACACGCTGGCTCAGGCGCAACCGCCGCCAACTCGGCCTGTCGTTCGCGCTATCGCACGGCATCCATCTCGTCGCCATCATCCTCCTGGCGCGCCATGATCCGCTGCTGTTCTGGCAATTGACCAATATCGGCAACGTCGTCTCCGGCGGGCTCGCCTATCTGTTCATCGCCGCCATGGCGGCAACCTCGTTCGACCGGAGCGCCGCCTGGCTCGGGCCGCGCGCCTGGCGCCTGCTGCATTGGACCGGCGGCCATTACGTCTGGATCAGCTTCGTCGTCGCCAACGGCAAGCGGGTTCCGATGAGTGCCTGGTATCTCCTCCCCGTCGGCCTTCTGGCGCTGGTGCTGGTGCTGCGCCTGGTTGCCAGGTTCCGCGTCTCCAGCCGACGGGCGACCATCTGACGCGGCCATCCGCCTCGCACGCCGATCAGGTCTCTCCTGCTTTGACACTCGCCGGCCGGATCGGCTTCACTTGAAGCCGCTCGCTTTGCCGGAGGATGCCATGCCGCTGACCAACCTTCAGATGCGCGACGTCGAGACCCTCGTCCATCCCTACACCAACCAGGCGACCATTCGCGAAACCGGCCCGCTGGTCATCGAGCGCGCCAAGGGCATCTATGTCTATGACGTCGACGGCAAGGCCTATATCGAGGGCATGGCGGGGCTGTGGTGCACCTCGCTCGGCTACGGCAACGAGGAGCTGGCCGAAACCGCCTACGAACAGATGAAGAAACTGTCGTTTACCCATCTGTTCGGCGGCAAGAGCCACGACCCGGCAATCGAGCTTGCCGAGAAGCTGAAGGAGGTCGCGCCGGTGCCGATCTCCAAGGTGTTCTTCGTCTGCTCCGGCTCGGAGGCCAATGACAGCCAGGTCAAGATGGTCTGGTACATGAACAATGCGCTCGGACGGCCGAAAAAGAAGAAGATCATCTCGCGCATCAAGGCCTATCACGGCGTCACGGTGGCGGCCGCCTCGCTCACCGGCCTGCCGGTCAACCACACCGATTTCGACCTGCCGATCGCCAATATCCTGCATGCCTCATGCCCGCACTTCTATCGCTTCGGCCAGGACGGCGAGACCGAGGACGAATTCTCGACGCGCTGCGCCCGCGAGCTCGAGGAGCTGATCATCAAGGAAGGCCCCGACACGGTCGCCGCCTTCATCGCCGAACCTGTCATGGGCGCCGGCGGCGTGCTGGTGCCGCCAAAGGGCTATTTCGAGAAGATCATGGCGGTGTGCGATGCCCATGACATCTACATGATCGCCGACGAGGTGATCTGCGGTTTCGGCCGGCTCGGCGAATGGTTCGGCTCGCCGGTGCTCGGCTACAAGCCGCATGCGATCTCGATCGCCAAGGCCTTGACCTCGGCCTACATGCCCGTTGGTGCGGTGATGATCCCGGAGATCATGCACGAGGCGCTGGTCAGCGAATCGAAAAAGATCGGCACCTTCGGCCACGGCTTCACCTATTCCGGCCATCCGGTCGGGGCGGCGGTGGCGCTGAAGACGCTGGAAATCTACCAGCGCGACAAGATCATCCAGGGCGCGGCGGCCAAGGCGCCGCAATTTCAGGGCCATCTGAAGGCGCTGGGCGATCATCCCCTCGTCGGCGAAGCGCGCGGCGTCGGCCTGGTCGGGGCACTCGAACTGGTCGCCGACAAAACCAGCCGCAAGGCTTTCGACGCCAAGGCCGGGATCGGCGCGAAGGCTGCGAAATTCGCCGAGGACGAAGGGGTGATCCTGCGCAGCGTCGGCGATGCGCTGGCCTTCTGTCCGCCGCTGATCATCACGCCCGACGAGGTCGACGATCTGTTCGCGCGCGCCGCCCGGGCGCTGGACAAGACCCATGCCTTCGCCAGGGCGGAGGGGCTGACCGGAACCTGATGCGCGCTCCGGCGGTTTTCACCGTCATATCGCCGCCACACGCCTTGCTTCTCATCCGGGATGGCGCAGGTTAGCCTCTGCGTCACCACAACCTGCCGACGAGTGCCGATGGCCCGCGAAATCGATCCCTTCAAGGTCACTTCCCCGCGGATCTTCCTGTTCCGGATGGTCGTGTTCCTTGTGCTCGTTGCGCTGGTGGCGGTGGTGCTGCAGCGTGAAATCAAGACCGCCTTCATGGCCAATCCCGGCCTGAACGGGCTGATCGTGGCGGTCGCGGTGATCGGCATCCTATTGACCATCCGCCAGGTGATCCGGCTGTTTCCCGAAGTCGCCTGGGTCAATTCCTTCCGCTTGGCCGATCCCGGCATCACGGTCGAACGGGCGCCGGTGCTGCTCGCCCCGATGGCGACCATGCTGGGCGAGCGGGTCGGCCGCATGACGATCTCGACCTTGACCATGCGCAGCCTGCTCGATTCGCTGGCGACCCGGCTCGACGAGGGCCGCGATCTGTCGCGCTATCTGACCAGCCTCCTGGTCTTTCTCGGCCTGCTCGGCACCTTCTGGGGCCTGATCGACACGGTCACCTCGGTCGGCCGGGTCATCAACAGCCTGTCGACCCAGGGCGAGCTCGGCACGATTTTCGAGGACATGAAGCGAGGCCTGGCCGAGCCGCTCGGCGGCATGGGCATCGCCTTCTCGTCCTCGCTGTTCGGCCTGTCCGGCTCGCTGGTGCTCGGCTTCCTCGACCTGCAGGCGAGCCAGGCGCAGAACCGCTTCTATACCGAGGTGGAAGACTGGCTGTCGTCGACCGTTCAGGACATGTCGGTGGTCAGCCCGGCGGCCGACGGGCCTGCCGCAAGCATCAGCGTCGCCGACCTGCAGCGCGCCTTCGACCGGCTGCGCGAGGCCATGAGCGAAGGCCAGACCAATCAGCGCGCCACCGCGGCCATGGCCAATCTCGCCGAAGGCATCCAAGGCCTGGTCACCCATATGCGGACCGAACAGCAGATGATCCGCGACTGGGTCGAGGCGCAGGCCGGCGACCAGAAGGAAATCCGCAAATTGCTGGAACAGATGCTGCGCGAACGCGCGGGACGGGTCTGACATGGCCCTGTCGCGCTCCCGCCGCGGCGAACGCGGCATCGATTACTGGCCGGGCTTCGTCGACGCCCTGTCGACCTTCCTGCTCGCCATCATCTTCATGCTGTCGGTGTTCATGCTGGCGCAATATTTCCTGTCGCGCGAGATCGCCGGCAAGGACGATGTGATGACCCGGCTGAACCGGCAGATCGCCGAATTGAGCGACCTGCTGCAGCTCGAGCGCGGCCAGCGCCAGGGTCTGCAGGAGAACCTGTCGTCGATCAGCGCGACGCTCGGCACCACCGAACAGGACCGCCGCCGGCTGCAAGGACTGGCCGAGCAGGCCCAGGGACAGGCGGGAGCCGCCTCCAACCGGGCGCTGGCGCTCGAAACCGAAGTCTCGGTCCAGCGCCAGGCGGCCCAGACGGCGCTGGCCCAGGTCGAACTGCTGAACCAGCAGATCGCGGCGCTGCGCCGGCAATTCGCGGCGATCGAAAACGCGCTGCAGGCCAGCGAAACACGCGATCGCGAGTCGCAGACGCGCATTTCCGATCTCGGCCGCCGGCTCAATCTGGCCCTGGCGCAGCGGGTTCAGGAATTGTCGCGCTACCGTTCGGAATTTTTCGGCCGCCTGCGCGAGATCCTCGCCGAGCGGCCGGATATCCGCGTGGTCGGCGATCGTTTCGTGTTCGGTTCGGAAGTGTTCTTCGCCTCCGGCCAGGCTGTGCTCGAACCGGGTGGACGGGC
The DNA here is from genome assembly GCF_005144885.1 of Phreatobacter stygius. Lineage (NCBI taxonomy): Bacteria > Pseudomonadati > Pseudomonadota > Alphaproteobacteria > Hyphomicrobiales > Phreatobacteraceae > Phreatobacter > Phreatobacter stygius. Next base: position 3,650,382 of record NZ_CP039690.1, on the reverse strand, counting down.
CGAACTCGACAAGCTCGCCGAAGCATTGACGCAGGTTGCCCGCGACATCCCCGCCGACATCCCGTGGGTGCTGAGGGTCGACGGCCATACCGACGCCCGGCCGATCGGCGGCGGCCGCTTCGCCTCGAACTGGGACCTGTCGGCAGCCCGCGCCATTGCCGTCGTGCAATATCTGATGACCAAGGGCATTCCGCCGCAGCGACTGGTCGCCGCCGGTTTCGGCGAGTTCCAGCCGATCGAACAGGGCGACAGCCCGGAGGCGCTGGCGCGCAACCGGCGCATCGAGCTGCGGCTGACCGACCGGTGACGCACGGGCCGGCAGCGATCCGCCTTTCGGCCTTCGATCCCGTCTGGCTGCCCACCATGGCCGACCTGTGGGTAACGACCTGGGCGGCGACCTATCCGGCGATCGATTTCGACAAGCGGCGCCCCTGGTTCACCGATCGCATCACCGCCTTCGCCGGCAGCGGCGTGGCGATCCCGCTCGCCTTCGTCGGACCCGCGCTCGCCGGCCTGGTCACCGTCGATCCGGCCGGCGGCTGGATCGACCAGATGCTGGTTGGCCTTGCCTATCAGGGCTCGGGCGTCGGACAGGCCTTGATGGGCGAGGCCAAGCGCCTGTCGCCCAATGGCTTGTCGCTCGACGTCAATGCCGACAATATCAGGGCCATCGCCTTCTATCGGCGCGAGGGTTTCGCCAAGACGGCCGAGCGGATCAACGGCCAAGGTTTCGCGATCGACGTCATGGTGTGGTCGCCGGAGCCTGACCGCCATTGAACTGCAGTTCGGCGAGCCGGGCATAGAGCCCACCGCTGGCGGCGAGTTCGGCATGGGTGCCTTGTTCGACGATGCGGCCCTCGTCCATCACCAGGATGCGGTCGCAATTGAGCACGGTCGCCAGGCGGTGGGCGATGACCAGGGTGGTACGCCCCTCCATCAGCCGCTCCAGTGCCGCCTGCACCATGGTTTCGCTCTCGGCATCGAGGGCCGACGTTGCTTCATCGAGCAGCAGCAGCGGCGCATCGCGCAGGATCGCGCGGGCAATGGCGATGCGCTGGCGCTGGCCGCCCGACAGCGTTACCCCGCGTTCGCCGATCAGGCTCGCATAGCCGCCCGGGAGCTTCATGATGAATTCGTCGGCGAAGGCGAGCTTGGCGGCCTCGACCACCTCGGCGTCGCTGGCCTCCGGCCGGCCGTAGCGGATATTGTCGCCGACGCTGGCGGCAAACACCGCGACATCCTGCGGCACCATGGCGATGCGGCGGCGCAACGCCTCCGGATCGACCTGGTCGACCGGCACGCCGTCGAAGCGAATGAGCCCGCCGGCCGGATCGTAGAAGCGCAGCAGCAGCGCGAACAAGGTCGACTTGCCCGCCCCCGAAGGGCCGACAATGGCGACCTTTTCGCCGCGCTTGACCTCGAAGCTGATGCCGTCGAGAACCTTGCTCTCCGGACGCACCGGATAGGCGAAGCGCACCGCGACAAAACCAACCTCGCCGCGCGGCGGCTCCGGCAGCGGCAGCGGATGGGCGGGCGCCTTCACCGCCGGCTCGATCAGCATGATCTCGGCGAGCCGCTCGGCGGCACCGGCGGCCTGGCTGATATCGCTCCAGACCTGCGAGAGCTCCGACAGGGCGCCGGCGGCGAACACGGCATAGAGCACGAATTGCGACAGCCGGCCGCTGGTCATGCTGCCGCTCAACACCTCCTGGGCACCGGCCCAGAGGATCGCCACGATGCTGGCGAAAACCAGGAAGATGACCACGGCGGTCAGGATGGCGCGGGCCTTGTTGGCGCTGCGGGCTGTCGTAAAGGCTTCTTCCGCCGCGGCGACGAAACGCTCGGACACGGTGCGCTCGGCGGTGAAGGCCTGCATGGTGCGGACCGCCTGGATGTTCTCATTGGCATAGGCCGAGGCATCGGCGAGCCGGTCCTGGGCGACGCGCGAGCGGCGGCGGACGTCGCGGCCGAAGGCCACCAGCGGCAGAACCAGGAGCGGGATCGCCGCGACCGCATAGAGCGACAGCTTCGGGCTGGTGATCACCATCATGACGACCGCGCCGACGAACATGATCAGGTTGCGCAGTGCGATCGAGACGGAAACGCCGACAGCCGACTTGATCTGCGTGGTGTCGGCGGTCAGCCGCGAGATCACGTCGCCGGTCTTGGCAGTGTCGAAGAAGGTCGGCGACAGCGTGGTCAGGTGCCGGAAGGCGGCCGATCGGACGTCGGCCACCACCCGCTCGCCAATGGTCGTGACCAGGTAGAAGCGTGACGCCGAGGCGATCGCCAGCACCAGCGCGACGATGATCAGCACACCGAAATACTGGGTGATCATGCCGTCGGTGGAAAAGCCGAAATCGATCATCCGGCGGATCGCCAGCGGCACCACGAGCGTCGCGAGCGAAGCCACGACCAGGGCAATGGCGGCGCCGATCAGCAGGCCCGGATAGCGCATGGCATAGGGCATCAGCCCGAGCAGCGGCCGCAAGCGGCGCTTCTTCTCCGGCGAAACGTCCGTCGGCTGATCTGCGGACGATGCGGCGACAGTCATGCTGCAATCCCATGTTCTTGCGCGATGCGCATATCAGGTGTCCGTCGTGTCTTGAAAACCCGACGAACTTCGCGTATGAGCGCGGCTTCTCGTCACAGGACGACCCGCGTGCCGGCGTATGACCGATCCGGCGCCCTTTGAGGACGACCCATGAAGACCGGCATCCATCCTGAATACCACACCATCAAGGTCGTCATGACCGACGGCACCGAGTACACGACCCGCTCGACCTACGGCAAGCCGGGCGACACCCTGCAGCTGGACATCGATCCGAAGTCGCACCCGGCCTGGACCGGCGGCTCGCAGCAGCTGATGGATCGCGGCGGCCGCCTGTCGCGCTTCAACCAGCGCTTCGGCACGCTCAGCGCCTCGCTGAAGAAATAAGCATTTTCGCCTCTTGCTGGTGAAAGAAAGCCCCGGCCCCACGGCCGGGGCTTTCGTTTGCGTGCGTTCTGTTCATCTGGCGTTAGGCCTCGCGCCGCATCGCGGTCGCCATCATGCCGCTGTCATGCTGCACTGCAAAATTAGGACTGGTCCCCGACCGAAGGCCCGCGCTAAGAACATCAGTCCAGGGAGACGACGTTCGAGGATCGAGGGTTCCACGTCAGGTGCCGCCGGATTGGCGGAGAAGCGAGGACCAAGGGATGACCGACGAACTGACTGCGTCCGGCGTAATCCGCAAGCTCATGCCGTGGGAGACCGCACTGTTGTGCGAGCACTTCCTGAGGCTCGACCCGGAAGCCCGCAATTGCCGCTTCGCCGCAGGCGTTTCGGATGACACCATAACCGGTTATGCCGACACCGCGCTCGGCCCCGACGCGCTGGTCCATGGCTTTCTGGTCGACGGCGTGCTGCGCGGCGCCGCCGAACTGCGCCTGCTGGACGACAATGCCGCCGAGGTGGCGGTCACGGTGGAGGACGCCTGGCGCTTGACCGGCGTCGGCACGGCGCTGTTCGGTCGCCTGCTGCTGACCGCACGCAATCGTGGCGTGCGCAGCCTGGCGATGACCTGCCTGCCGGCCAATCGTGGCATGCAGCGGCTTGCTGCCCGCTTCGACGGCAAGATCACCTATGCCTCCGGCGACGTGTTCGCCGATGTCAGCGCCCAGCCGGCCAATCCGCTGTCGCTCTGGCGCGAGGCCTGGCGGGATGGTTCATCGGTCGCGGCCACCGTGCTCGATGCCCAGCTGAACCTCTTGAAACGGGCCCGCAAGCGTTCGGCCGAACTCGGCGGCCAAGACAGCCGCTGATTTGACCGGCCGCTGATTTGACGGTCGCTGATCGCGCCGGTCAGCGTGCCATCGTCACGGTGGCGCCGGTGGCGGTGGCGCCGGAATAGCCGCCGGACCCTTGCGGGAACAGCCGCGCGGCGACCCGCCCGCCCGGCTGCAGCAGCACCACTTCCGAACCGCGCTGTTCCCAGGCGTTGATGCGGGCGAGCGACGGCGCCCGGCAATTCTGCGGGTTGGCCCGATAGAACTCGAACAGCGGCGTCGAGGTCAGCGTGATCCGGCAGCGGTCGCCGGCATCGCTCACCGTCCAGGTGCCGGCAATGGCGGTCGCGGACTGCGCGGCGGGCCGCGGGGCTTCCTGGCGCGGCAAGGCGGCGACCACCGGCGGCGCGGCGGCGCCGCGCGGCGGCGGCTCCTCGACCATGATGCGCGGCTGCTCGGACGGATTGGCCGGCCGCAAGGCCGGGTCGATCGCCGAGGGGCCGACATCGGAGGTGCGGCCGCTGCCGGGCGGCGGCGGGATATCTTCGGCGGCAACCGACTGATCGGGCGCCTGCTGGCCACCCGCGATGACATCCTCGTCGGCGGCCAATGGCCGGCGCTGCGGCGACGGCGCCATTGGCTGTTGCGAACCGAAGCTGCCGTCGATGCGCTGTGATCCGCTCCGGGGCATAGGCCCCGAGGCGAAGTCGCCGAAACGGTCCGACGTGCAGCCGGCAAGCGCAGCCGAGGCGAGAAGAAGGGCGACGGTGCGCGTCAGCATGGAGTGGTCCCGAATAAGATGTCGGCGCGATGCGGCGACACTGCCAAGGTCGGCCCAAGCTGCGGCGGTTCCATGGCGGTGGCGCGACATCGCGACGATGCTCAGTTTATCGTTAACCGATCCTTTACGACGTCGCAGCCGGTTTTTCCTCAGATGAGCGACCCGATAGCGCCGACCAGTCGGTCTTGACGGTGGTCAGCATGACAGTTGCCAGCACGGCGAAGACGACCACCGCACCAGTAACCAGCGCATAGTCCTCCGAGCGCAGCACGACGAACAGCAGGCCATAGGCCAGGCCGAGCTCGCCGGCGACCATGGCGCCCTCCCTGAGCCGCCCGAAAGCCAGCCCGACATAGAGCGACACCAGGCCGATGACGGCGGCGCTGGCCAAGGCATAGGCCCTGGTGAAACCGATATGTTCGGCAAAGGACAAGAGCAGCAGGTAGAACACCGTCAGCGCCGCTCCGACCATGAGATATTGCACCGGGTGGAACGACCGTGCCGCCAGAATCTCCAGGAGGAAGACCACCACAAAGGCGGCGCCGATGACCAGGATGCCGTATTTCAGGGCCCGCTCGACCAGGTGATAGACGTCGACCGGCTGGAAGAACCGGACGCCCGACCGTGCGGCGGCCAGGCGCTGGAACAGGACCGGGTCGGCCACGAACATCTGCGCCACCGGCCGCGCATAATGCGGCACCGACCAGATCGCCGAGAAGCCGGTCTCGCCGATCTCGCGCTCGCCCGGCAGGAAGGCGCCGAAAAAGCTCGGATGGCTCCAGTTGGACCGGAGCGCGATGGTCGACGTCCGGCCGATCGGCGACAGGCCGAAAGCCTGCGAACCCTTGAGCTCGAAGCGTGCCCCGACGGTGAACGCCGCCGTGCCGTCGATGCCGCCGACCGGCGCGTAAAGTGTCGGCACCTGGAAGGTGGTGGGCCCGGCACCCGGCTCGAGAGTCACCGTGGTGCCGCCGATACGCACCGACACTTCGCGTTGCAGGCCGCGCGGATCAAGCACGTGGAAGACGATTGCCGCCTCCTCCCAGACCGGAGCGACGGCGGCCGCATCGAAGCGGGTGAGATCGACCGGCGCAAAGCGCGCCTCGATATCGACCTCGCCGCGGAATACCGGCACCTCGAAGATGCCGCGCCGGCGCTGCTCGACCTTGAGATCACCGTTCTGGCGGAACGTCTCCGGCAGGATCGTCAGGACCCGCCTGACGGTGCGTTGCTCCAGATTGTCGCCGGCGCGGCTGACATAGGGCAGCACCAGGATGGGGCCGACAATGGTCTGCTCGCCGGCCCAGGCGCCGGCGACCTCGCGAACGACCTCGGCTGCGCGTTGCGAACGTTCGCCGCGCAGCGACGAAATGGCGATGAGGGGAACGACCAGCAGCAGCGTCAGCAGGCCAATGGCGGCGAGCTTGAACACCGGCGAGCGGATCAGCTGAGATCCCGAAGCCATGAATGAACCTCCCGTGAATGGAGGTCCAAACTCACGCGAGCGTGAAGGCGGCCGCAGGGTGACAAGCAGGAGTGGGCGGGGTGTTTCCGTGGCGGAAGCACGGCGGCGAAAACTGTCGCCGCACCGGTTCGATCAGCGTTCGTGCAGGCCAGGCCAGACCTGACACGCGCCGGGTCAGACTTGGCGCGCCGGGTCAGACTTGGCGCGCCGGGTCAGATTTGGCGCACCGGCTCAGACTTGGCGCACCGGTTCAGACTTGGCGCACCGGTTCAGACTTGGCGCGCCGGCTCAGACTTGGCGCGCCACCATCATCTTCTTGATCTCGGCGATCGCCTTGGCGGGATTGAGACCCTTCGGGCAAGCCTTCGAGCAGTTCATGATGGTGTGGCAGCGATACAGCCGGAACGGGTCCTCGAGATTGTCGAGGCGCTCGCCGGTCGCTTCATCACGCGAATCGATCAGCCAGCGATAGGCCTGCAGCAGAACGGCCGGGCCGAGATAGCGGTCGCCGTTCCACCAATAGCTCGGGCACGAGGTGGAGCAGCAGGCGCACAGGATGCACTCGTAGAGGCCGTCGAGCTTCTCGCGATCCTCCTTGGACTGGCGCCACTCCTTCTCAGGCTGAGCGGTCGTCGTCTTGAGCCAGGGCTCGATCGAGGCGTGCTGAGTGTAGAAACGGGTGAGATCCGGCACCAGGTCCTTGACCACGGGCATGTGCGGCAGCGGGTAGATCTTCACCGCGCCGGCCTTCACCTCGTCCATGCCCTTGGTGCAGGCCAGGGTGTTGGTGCCGTCGATGTTCATGGCGCAGGAGCCGCAAATGCCCTCGCGGCACGAGCGGCGGAAGGTCAATGTCGGATCGACCTTGTTCTTGATCCAGATCAGGCCGTCGAGAACCATCGGGCCGCAATCGTCGCGGTCGACGTAATAGGTATCGATGCGTGGATTGGCACCGTCATCCGGATTCCAGCGATAGATCTTGAACTCGCTGAGGCGATTGGAGCCGACCGGCTTCGGCCAGGCCTTGCCCTCGGTGATCTTGGAGTTCTTCGGAAGCGTGAACTGAGCCATGATATTCTTCAAGTCTCGCGAGATGGAGCGAAGCTGCCCCTCCCTTCAATCCTGAGGGCGCGCTTGTCAATCCGGTCTTTTGTCGAGCGCGATCAAGCGCGTGTCAGCCACGCATCCACCAGATGACGGCAAGCCCCAGGGCGGCCGAGACGAGGCCAATGATGCGCAATTGCTGGATCGGCGTCAGACGCATGATCTCCAGCGCCTGGCGCACCCGCATCGGCAAGGCGGCAAGCAGAATGCCCTCGATGACGAGGACCAGGCCCAAGGCGGTCAGGAAGTCTTTCATGACGCACTTCTTCTTGGCGCCATCGAAAAATCCCGGCGCAGTCGGAGAAATTCCTGGCGCAATCGAAAAGGCCGCCGCGACGGGGTCGCGACGGCCTGAATCAGTTGGAAATCAACGGCTGGCGGGAGGAGCGTCCGGCGCCCGCGCCGGTGTCGGTCCGTTGCGCTGCCCGGAGGCGTCGCCGAAATAGCGGAAGAAGTCCGAATTCGGCGAGATCACCATGCGGGTATCGCCGGTTTTCATGCTCTGCTCATAGGCTTGCATGGTGCGGTAGAAGGAGAAGAAATTCGGGTCGCGGCCAAAGGCCTCGGCGAAAATCCGGTTCCTTTCGGCATCACCCGCACCGCGCAGTTCGTCAGCCCGCCGGTTGGCCTCGGCGAGAATGCCGGTGACCTCGCGATCGGCGCGGGCGCGGATGGTCACCGCCGCCTGGCTGCCGGTGGCGCGCAGGTCGGCCGCCTCCTGCCGGCGTTCGGTCTGCATGCGGTTGAACACCGCTTCCTGGTTGACCTGGGGAAGGTCGACGCGGGTCAGGCGCAGATCGACGATCTCGACGCCGAGCGTGCCGGCCTCGCGGTTCACCTCTTCCTGGATGCGGTTCATCAGCACGCCGCGATCGGTGCGGATCAACGCCGACATGGTGGTGCCGGCGATGACGTTGCGCATCGACGAATTCACGAAGCTCGCAAGCCGGGTATTGGCGTTGGGAACCGTGCGCACCGTCTGGAAGAACCGCAGGGGCTGGGTGATCCGATAACGGGCGAAGGCGTCGACATCGAGGTTCTGACGATCGGTCGAAAGCACCGACTGAACCGGCAGGTCGAGATCGAGGGTCCGCTTGTCCAGCGGCACGACATTGTCGATGAAGGGCATCTTGAAATAGAGCCCCGGCTCGCTGATCGGCTCGCGCACGACCTGGCCGAAACGCAGCACGATGGCGTGCTGCGTCTGCTGGACCACGAAGAAGGAATTGGCCAGGGCGAAAACGACGACCGCCGCGACGATGCCGAGAACCAGTTTGGTGGTCGAGTTCATCGCGTCGTCCCCTGGGTGGTGCCGGCCTGAGGGCGACGGGTGAGCTGGTCGAGCGGCAGGAACGGCTGGACGCCGTGTCCGCCAGCGGGCTGATCGATGATGATCTTGTCGGTGCCGCCGAGAATCCGCTCCATGGTCTCCAGGAACATGCGTTCGCGGGTCACGTCGGGCGCCCGGCGATATTGCTCATAGACCTGGGTGAAGCGGCTCGCCTGGCCGCTCGCCTCGGCGACGACCCGGTCGCGATAGGCTTCGGCTTCCTGCAGCGTCTGCGCGGCACGGCCGCGGGCTTCGGGAACCACCTGGCTCGAATAGGTCCGAGCCTCGTTCTGGACCCGGCTCTGGTCCTGCTGGGCCGCATTGACGTCCAGGAACGAGCCACGAACCTGCTGCGGCGGCAAGGCCGACAGGAGCTGCACGACACGAACGTTGACGCCGGACTTGTAGTCGTCGAGCGTCTTCTGCATCAGCGTGCGGATTTCGGCGGCGATCGCCGACTGATCGGTGGTCAGGATCGGCTGGATGTTGCGCCGGCCGACGGCCTCGCGCAGCGCGCTTTCGGCAACCGACTTCACGGTGCCTTCGGGGTTCTGCATCTGGAAGACGAAATCCGCGACCTGCGCCGCGTTGACGTCCCACTGCACTTCCAGATCGATGTCGATGATGTTCTCGTCGCCGGTCAGCATCAGGCTTTCCTCGAGCACATCGCGGTTGCCGCCGCGCGGACCGCCGCCGGAGCGGTAGCCAACCTCGGTGCGCCGCACATCGGTGACCGGGACGCGGTAGACCGTGCCGAACGGCGCCGGCGGGTTCCAGTTGAGGCCCGGCGCGGCATTGCCGATGTGGCGACCGAACACGGTGTTCACGCCAACTTCGTTCTGGCTGACCGTGTAGAACCCGGTCGCGGCATAGATGAAGGCGCCCAGGATGGCGATCAGCCCGATGCCCTTGGCGCCGATATTACCGCCGCCGCCCGGCAGCACGCTCTTCAGCCGCTCCTGGCTCTTGCGGATCAGTTCCTCGAGGTCTGGGGGCTGGCCGCCGCCGCCACCGCCCTGTGGCCCCTGGCCCCAGGGGCCCTTCGGACCGCTGCCGCCACCGCCGCCGCCCCATGGGCCGCCGCCGCCTTGATTGTTCCACGGCATGAAAAAGTCCTCGCTGAGAGAGCCTGGCGACGCGGAAAAGCGTCTCTGTTGTCCAGGGATATAGAAGAGCCGCCCTCGCCTTTCAACGCGATGCCACCTGCGTCATTGCCGCATTTCGGCTCCGTGGTGAATGAGGACAGCCCGGAAACTTCAACAAAAACCATAGGCTGGGCGCTGGCTTGACGCCAGGGGAGATCAGGCGCTGCGGGCGGCACGGCGATATTCGACCACGCGGAAGGCATAATCGTCGACCGGCCCGGCCGGATGGGCGGATATGTCGCGCCCTGCCCACACCGATAAATCGATCAACGGGAAGAAAGTATCGCCGTCGGGCGCTGCTTCGACATGGGTAATCAACAGCCGGTCGGCGAAAGCCATGGCCTGGGCATAAATCTCGGCGCCGCCCATGACGACGATCTCGGTCGCCCCCGAACGCAGCGTCTCGGCCCGCGCGACGGCGAGCGCCACGTCCAGCCCCGAGGCCACGACCGCGCCGGCGAGCGACAGGCCGGGATGGCGCGTGACCACGATATTGAGGCGTCTCGGCAATGGCCGCCCGAGGCTCTCGAAGGTCTTTCGCCCCATCACGACCGGCTTGCCGAGTGTGGCGGCGCGGAATCCGGCCATGTCCGATTTCAGCCGCCACAGCAACGCGTTGTCGCGGCCGATGACGCCATTGGACGCGACCGCCGCGATCAGCAGAACCGGCGTCATGGCGCCACCTCGCAACGCATCCACTTGGCCTCCAGAGCCGCGCCGGCGTCGATGCCCAGCCGGTCAGCCAGAGCCAGGGTGAAGCCCAGCACATCGGCGATCTCGCGGGCCAGGGCTTCGCGCCCGGCGGCGCCCTCGGCCTTGTGGCGCGATCGCGCGGTGGCGGCGAGATAGGCCTGGGTCAGTTCGCCCAGCTCTTCCTGCAGCTTGAAGACGATCCAGTCCTCGCCCGGTGTTATTCCAAATGACGCTTCGTAGCGCCGGCTGATGCGCTCGGCGCGCTTTTGCACATCCGACAGTGCCGACATCACACCGCCACCGGCGCCTTGATATGCGCATCGGCCTCGTAGCCGGTCAGCGTGAAGTCGTCATAACTGAAGGAAAACAGGTCCTTCACCGCGGGATTGAGTGTCATGACAGGCAGCGGCCGAGGCTTGCGGGCGAGCTGCAGCTTCGCCTGGTCCAGGTGGTTCACATAGAGATGCGCGTCGCCCAGCGTATGGACGAAGTCACCGGGCTTGAGCCCCGTGACCTGGGCCAGCATCAAGGTCAGCAGCGCGTAGCTCGCGATGTTGAACGGCACGCCGAGAAAAATATCGGCCGAGCGCTGATAGAGCTGACAGGAGAGCTTGCCGTTCGCAACATAGAACTGGAACAGGCAATGGCAGGGCGGCAGCGCCATGGCGTCGACATCGGCCGGGTTCCAGGCCGACACGATGAGCCGGCGCGAATCCGGATTCTTCCTGATCATGGCGACAAGATTGGCGATCTGGTCGATGACCCGCCCATCCGGCGCCACCCAGGACCGCCACTGCTTGCCATAGACCGGCCCGAGATCACCCTCGGCATTGGCCCAGTCATCCCAGATGGAGACGCCATGGGCCTTGAGATAGGCAATATTGGTGTCGCCCTTCAGGAACCAGAGCAATTCGTGGACGATCGACTTCAGATGCAGCTTCTTGGTGGTGATCAGCGGGAAACCGTCGCCGAGATCGAAGCGCATCTGATGGCCGAAAACGGACAGCGTACCGGTCCCGGTGCGGTCGTCCTTGCGGGCACCGGTGTCGAGCACGCGCTGCATGAGGTCGTGATATTGGCGCAACTGAGCCTCTCGGTGCGGCGAATCTCGGGCATTATACCCGAGTGGCGGCTATCGGGCAGCCGCCTGATGACATGGCTCGTGCGGTGTGCCGGGTTCCACTGTCGTCCGGGCAACAAAAACGCCGCCCGGAGGGGGCGGCGCTTCGGGCAAGACGCGAACGCTCATTTCTTGATGAACAGATCCAGCTTCTTGAAGTGATCGGCCAGGAGATAATAGACGGTGACGCGGTTCTTGGTCTTGTCGGCCTTCAGCGCCTCATGAACCTGGGCGATCGCGGCGTCGATCGCCTTTTCATCGGTGAGGCCGAGCTTCTTGATCGCGAAATTCTGCTTCACGCGATCGACTTCTTTCGCGTCGGTAAAGGAGACGAGCGACGAATCCCGGTTGCGCAGCGCGATTCCAAGATATTTCACGATGCCGGTCACGGCCGCCTCGTTCGCCTTAGGCGCATACTTCTTCACGTCTGCCAGCCAGTCGCTCATGGTGCTCCCTCTCGCCGTTGCAGCGCAGCCCAATGGAGCCGCGCATCACGCAACGCTAGCACCAAGAATTCCCAGCGTCACCGGCTTGTTTCAATAGATATCTGCCAAAAAAACCGCCGTCTTCAGGCTATTGTCACCACGGTTTCTTAAATCACCAGGTCACTGTGCCGAAAGGACAGGCCAATGGCGATCGGCATCGCGAATGAAGCCGGCAATATTGTTCTGCCAGGTGCGGTGCACATTGGCATCGTAGTTGAGGAACAGGCGGCCATCGACGATCCGCCATTGGCGCGGATCGCCGGCGGCGCGATAGCCCTGCGATGCCGCCCAGGCGCAGTGGCCGCCATAGGCCGGCGCATAGCGTTCAGGGGCCAAGGCGAAGGCGTCCCGGTTCGCCGCGCTGGCAAACCGCCAGGTCGCGCCCTTCCAGCGATGCTCGAAAGCGCTCGAGCCTCCGACCGGCCGGCCCTCGGAAAAATAGGCGACGACATCGTGGCCGCCGGCGCCGAGCGACGACAGCGGGCGGGTGTAGATCTCGGCAGCGGCGGCGTGGTCGCCGGCCAACAGGCCCAGGCCTGCGGCAAGCCCGATGAGCCCGCGGCGGGAGGGGGACGACAAGGGATGCATGGCACGGCTCCGGAACGTCAGGCATCGGCCTCCCGGTGCGGGATAGCCGCCTGACAAGCCTGTTCGAAGCCGAAGCGGGGTTCGTTACGATGCCGGCCCGGTGTGAGGCGGGCGGCGGCGGCGCAATCCAGCGCGGACAGGATCCGGCGCGGGCAAGAACCCGCGCCGGACCGGGCTTCACTCGGTAAAGACTTCGTCGCGGCTCTTGTTGATCGACGGCAGGAACGCCACGACGATCATGATCACCGCGATGACGATCAGGGTCGCCGAGATCGGACGGTTGACGAAGTCGACGAATACCGACCAGTCGCCGCGCGACATCAGGATGGAGCGGCGGAGATACTCCTCCATCAGCTTGCCGAGCACGAAGCCGAGCAACAGCGGCGCAACCTCGAAACCCATCTTCATCAGGGCATAACCGACCATGCCGAAGAAGGCCGTCATGACCACGTCGAACGGATTGTTGTTGATCGAATAGATGCCGATCGAGCAGAACATCAGGATCGCCGGGAACAGCATATTGTACGGCACCTTGAGCAGCTTCACCCACAGGCCGATCAGCGGCATGTTGATGATCAGCAGCATCAGATTGCCGATCCACATCGAGGCGATCATGCCCCAGAACAGATCGGGCCGCTTTTCCATGACCTGCGGGCCCGGCACGATGCCGTGGATGGTCATGGCGCCGACCATCAGCGCCATCACGGCATTGGGCGGAATGCCAAGCGTCAGGAGCGGAATGAACGAGGTCTGAGCACCGGCATTGTTGGCGCTTTCCGGTCCGGCGACGCCTTCGATCGCGCCCCTGCCGAAGCGCGAGGGATCCTTGGCGATCTTCTTCTCGACCGTATAGCTGGCGAACGGCCCGAGGACCGCGCCGTTGCCCGGCAGAATGCCGAGCGCCGAACCAATGAAGGTTCCGCGCAGGATGGGTTTGGCCGCATCCTTCAGGTCCTGCCAGCTCGGCAGCAACTTGCCGATCTTGTTCTTCAGGACGTCACGGGTTTCCGGGTTCTCCAGATTGCGCAGGATCTCGGCGAAACCGAACATGCCCATGGCGATGGCGGCGAAGTCGAGGCCGTCGGAAAGCTCCGCCCAGCGGAAGGTCATGCGATCGGCGCCGGTTTCCAGATCCTGCCCGACGGTCGAGAGCATGAGCCCGCACAGCACCATGGCGATCGCCTTGACCACCGAGCCGCGCGCCAGGACGACCGCGAAGATCAGGCCCATGACCATCAGCGAGAAATATTCGGCCGGACCGAACAGGAGAGCGACCCGGGTCAGCGGAATGGCAAGGCTGGCGATGATCAGGGTGGCGACCGTGCCGGCGAAGAACGAGCCAATGGCGGAGATGCCGAGCGCCACGCCGGCGCGACCGTTGCGCGCCATCTGGTGGCCGTCCAGCACGGTGACGACCGATGTCGCCTCGCCTGGAATATTGACCAGGATCGCGGTGGTCGAACCGCCATATTGGGCACCGTAATAGATGCCGGCCAGCATGATCAGCGCACCGACCGGATCAAGGCCGAAGGTGATCGGCAGCAGCATCGCGATGGTGGCGATCGGGCCGACGCCCGGCAAGACGCCGACCAGCGTGCCGATCATGCAGCCGAGGAAGCACAGAAAGATATTGATCGGCAGCCGGTAGACCACGGCCTGCTCGAGAAGACCAAAGAGAGTGAAAGAGATAGGCTTCAGTTCCAGCGTCACGCCGAAGCCGAGCCAAAGGTTGGCGAACATATCCATCGTGTGCGCCTTACCAGCCTGCCCAGGGAGCGACCGGGATCGGAAGCTTCAGCGCAACTTTGAACAACAGAATACAGAAGATCGTCATGATCACCGCGAAGATGGCATTCGGCAGCCAGCGCGTGTCCTTGGCCGCGAAGGCGGAAACCATCAGGGCAAGCGGGCCGGCCACGACAAGCCCAAGCGGCCGGACGGTCACGGCAAACAGTAGCACCGCGCCAAGCACGAAAACCGGACCACGAACGGACCAGGCCTCCAGCTTCGGACCGATGGTGGTCAGAGCTTGCGCGATGACGACCGCGCCCACCGCCATCAGCAGGAAGGACAGGCCGCGCGGGAACGAGCCGGGGCCAAGATTGGCGCCACGCCCGCCCGAAAGATTGGACGAGGCCCACAAACAGAATAGCCCGAAGGCCACGAGAAAAAGGCCCGCCATAAGGTCCTGCGGGCTCTTGATCAGACCACGAGGCTCCGCAGTCGCATTTACGTCGGTGTCAGGCATTTTCCCCCGCTCCGAGCACCCAGGAATTCCCCAGTTTGGGACGGTGCTTTCGCGCGCGGATGACATCACGGTGACCGGCGGAACACAAGCGCCCGCCCGATCACGTCACAATGAATTTTATGGATCAGTGATGTGGTTCGACAGGGCTTTCAGGCAGGCCGCTCGTGGCGTGACCTGTAGTATTCCAGGACAAAAAGCCGGATCGAGGAAGACAGATTTCCGTGCGTGCGGTCGCCATCAATATGGCCGACCAGATCCGACAAGGTTTCTCGCCGCTCGGCCGCAATTTCCTTCACCGCAGTCCAGAATTCATCTTCGAGACTGACGCTGGTCTTGTGCCCTTCGACGACAATCGAGCGCTTGACGACATGGCTTTTCATGGTCGTCGTCACTCCGACCGCTTGTGGCCGTCAAGGCGATGCGCCTCGAGTTCGGCCCGGGCCCGTTCGATACGCCGTTCCGTGGCGGTCGCGCCGAAGCGCAATCGATTGGCGTCGGCCTTCATTTCGTCGGCAGCGCGCGCCTTGCTCTTACGCGCGCGCCTGAGGTTGACCACATCACCCATGACCCTGTTCCATGCTCGCGCCGGACTGATTGCCCCTGGTCGGCGCCCCGCCGGACGCCGCCGCGGATCGCCGCCGATCCATGACCTCACCTAGCGAGCTCCTTAGCCGCGGAACCTTTCTTATCTGTCGAGCACCGGCAAAGAAACCTTCCCTCGGTACCGCCACAGCACCTGTAGCCACTTTCCGCACCGTAAGGTGACGGTTGAGTCAAGACATCCTGAAGATAACCGTTAAAATTGCACTCAAATGGGGGATGCTACCAAACGTGGCTCAGAGGCCCGCATCACCTTGACGTCTTCGGGCAATCGTCGGCCAGCTTGCCTATTTCTTGCGGAATTTGTCGAGGCTGACAACCTCGGCGCCGCCCGGCGGCGCGGCATCGGTCTTGACCTCGGCCTCGGCCGCCGGCCCAGCCTCTTCCGGTTCCGAACCGGCGCCGCGCGCCGCGCCGCGCGGCTTGGCCGCGGCCGATGGGGCGGGAGGCTCGACCGTCGCTGGCGCGGACAATTCCTTCGGCGCAACTGCGGCCGCATCGGGCCCCGAACCGGCCACCTCGAACTGCAGGCCGAACTGGACCGAGGGGTCGAAAAAGCCCTTGATCGATTCGAACGGCACCAGCAGCCGCTCCGGTATGCCACCGAAGGACAGGCCGACCTCGAACGTATGTTCGGTCACCGACAGGTCCCAGAACTGGTGCTGCAGGACCACCGTCATCTCCTGCGGATATTTCTCGCGCATGCGGTTCGACAGCCGGACCCCGGGCGCACGCGTATCGAAGGTAATATAGAAATGGTGGTCCCCGGGCAGGCCTTCACGGACGGCGTCGGTGAGCACGCGCCGCACGACGCCACGCAGCGCATCCTGAGCCAGAAGGTCGTAGCGAATGAGGTCGGTCGGCATGGGCGCTATTTGGGTGCAATTCGATCGCGGACTGGGATCAGTCCTATAGCCGCGCGACCAGCAGAACGTCCATGGTCCCGCTGCGCGGAAACGGCGGGAGGAAGTGGAGGCTTCTGTTGCCAGGTGCCTCCGAACCCCGCCTTACAGTGCTACCCGCAAGGACTTTGATTTCGGTACCTTCACCGCATTACGCGGCGACGGCAACCGGAGCATAGTTGTCGTTGGCAACTATTGAGATAGCCCGATAACGGTGGAACCATGCCGAGCAAAAGAACACCCTTTACACCCTCGTCGATCCTGTTTCGCCCCCATCACCAAGACCCCTGACAGGATCCTGATGGTGGAGGCGCCGGGTACTGCCCCCGGGTCCGATAGGCTTATTACGATGGCCGTTTATTGCCATAGCCGGGTTGCCCCGGCAGAACCGAATATAGGCGAGGCGGCGCGCGGTTGGAAGGGCGCCGTCGCGAGCCTCAGCGCCGCATGCCCGGCGCGGGCCCGATTTCGACCGGCGGCGGCAGCGGCGGCAGGATAGACATGGGTTCGCCGGGCGTCGCGCGCTGGCCATCGAGAGCCCGGCGCACGACCGACGGCAGGTCCGGAGGCTGCGGCGGCGGGGTGGCGATCCGCGACGGCGGGCGCGGTTCGGCCGGACGGCGCAACGGCAAAGGCGTCGAATCCGGCCGGCTTTCGGGCATTTCGATTCGCGGCTCGACCGCGGCCGCGGCAGGTGCCGGTTCCAGGTCCGGCGACGCAGCCGCCGGCGCCGGCTCTTCCGGCGGGCGCAGGGGCAGGCGGGTGAAGGCGCGCTGGCGTTGCCGCTCGAACCGGTCGCTCTCGATCATTTCGATGCGCAGCGCCTCGCGTTCGACCAAGCGGAGGCCGAGCCAGCCGGAGACGTCGTCGGCATCGAGCCGGCCGGCGGCCGCACCGAGCGGACCGTCGAACCACAAGGCGATCAACGGCACGGTCTCGGCGCGCGGTGGCGGCTCGGGCGCAATCCTGACGCTGGCCGCCAGTTCGCCGGCCACCAGATCGGCGCTGCCGCTCCAGCTGACCCGCCCGCCGGCAATGGCGAAAGCAGCCTCGCCTGCCCTGAGGCGTGGACCGGACAGCGTCAGCGGAATGTCGATCGGGCCGAGATCGACCGGTTTCGCCAGTTCGCGCGTCAAGGCCGCCGCGAAGCCGGCATCGTCGAGCGGCCGGCCGAAATCCTGCGCGATCTCGGCTGTCCGGGTCGCCCGCCGGAGCGCGGTTGGGTGGACGCCGGCAACCGTCGTTCGCGGCCAGGCGTGGCGGCCTTCGCCACGCAGGCTCGCCAGGAGCGACGCCGGGCTGGTGCCGTCGCCGCTCAGCGTGATCGACAGCGGCCCAGCGCCGGCAGCCCCTGGAAAGACCAAGGCCAGCGGCACCCGATCGACGCCGAACGTCGCCTGGACAACGGTCGCCAGCGCCGTGCGATCGAGCGCGACGTCGGCGGTCACGGTGCTTGCGGCGAGCCTCGCCCTGAAATCCCTGAGCGCCGTTTTCGAACCCTGGCGGAGCAGCGTGACGGTGACACCGGTCAAGGCGGACGAGCCGCCGAGCCCGAGGCTTTCGGCGCCGACCGCGATCTCGCCATCAAGGCCGTCGAGCAGCGTGCGGCTGAACGATGCGTCGGCGACCCGGCCCGCCTCGGTATCGATCAGCCAGGCCGGGCCGGTGAGCAAGCTGGCCAAGGCCTCGAAGCTGAGGGCGCCGACGCCGACGCTGCCAATGATCGTCCGCCCCCGCCCGGCAAGGGCGGCCTTCAGCGTGGTCGATCCGACACGCCCTTCCAGCCCGTCGATGCGCCAGCTGGCTTCGCTCGATTCGATCCGCGCCGACAGATTGGCCGGAACCGTACCGGCAAGCTCCGCCGGCACGCCAGCCAAAGGCAAGATCGGCGCGATATCGGGTGATGCCAGCGTGACGCTCAGATTGCTGCGCCCATCGGTGCCGCGGGTGCCGGTAAAATTGACCAGCGTATCGGCGGCCTGGGCTTCGCCGCGCAGACTGATCGGGCTGTTCACCGGCCTGTCGACCACCAGTTCCAGGCGGCTCGGGGTCGCCGTCGCGGCGCCAAGAGGCGGCACCCCGGTGGCGAGGCCAAGGAGCTGATCGGCGCGTGGCGCTTCCAGGACGAGGCTCGCCTGGCCGGCCAGCCGCTCGAGGCTGGCGAGCTCACCGGTGCCCGCGGCCTCGAGATGCATCCAGGCCGCGCCGACGCGCCCCTGGGCCCGGAGCTTGAGCGCCGCGCCGGCGCCGGCGCCGGCCTCGAAGCTCAACGCCAGATCAGTTCCGCCGAGCGAGGCGGCTCGGTCGGCCAGCAACCGGCCGATGCGGGCCGTCGCCTCGTCGCGCGCCAGGAAGGCGACCAAGGCATCGATCTTGTCCGCGGTCAGCCGGCCGGCGAGCCGGCCATTGAGGGGACCGCCCAGGCCGTCGAGGCGGCCGGTCAGGTCGAGACCGATGCCGGCGAGATCGCGGATCTTCAGCCGCTCCGCGTCGAAACGGTTGCCGTCGGAGGCAATCGTCACGTCGAGGCCGCGCGCCGCGACACCGGCAAAGCTTGCTTCGGCGGCCTTCAACTGCAGCCGCGTGTCGGTGGCCGGATCGAGGCGCGCGCCAGCGCCGCGGGCGAGCCGCAAGAGCAGATCGAGATCGAGCGCTTCCGCCGCCAGATCGAGGGTCAGCGCATGCCGGCCGAGCGCCGGCATGTCGAGCGCGATGCGGCCCCTGGCATCACCCGCTGCGGTGGCCGCCTCCAGCCGGTCGAGGACCAGCCGGCCAGGTTCGGCCGTCATGCTGGTCGACAGGCGGATCGGGTCGTCCAGCGTACCGGCCGGCGTCGCCTGGCCGTCGAGCCAGGACAGCAGCAGGCCGGGGCGCGTGGATTGCAGCGCCAGCGCTCCGGAAAAACCGAGCTCCGGTCGGAGCGCGATCCGCCCCTTGAGCTCGACGCCACTGTCGCCGGGCAGCCGCGCCGCCAGCCGTTCGGCCGACCAGCCGTCAGCGCCGGATTGCAAGTCGCCGCGCAGGTCGGCGACCAGGGCCCCGCCAATCGTCACGCCGCTGACATCGAGGCCGACGGTGACAGGCAGGTCTGAGCCGCCAAGCGCCGGCACCGCCGCGATCAAGGCGGCGATCACCTCGCGCGGCGTGCGCGGATTGCCCGCGGCTGGCCCGCCAGTGGTGTCGGTCAGCCGGTCGAGATCGACCTGGCGGGCCGTGACGATGGCGTCGAGCGCCGGCGTCTCGCCCCAGACATAACGCAGCGAGCCGGTCGCGCGGGCCGCCCGTTCGCCTGAGCCGAGCATGGCTTCGGCCCGCTCGAAGACCAGCGCCGAGGCGGTGACCGAGGCGGCGCCGCCGATCCGCCAGGGCAGAGCCCCGGCATCACCGGACAGAATGATGGTGCCGTCGAAGCGCGGATTGCCCGGCCCGCCGGTCGTCCCTTCCGCCTCGACGCCGAAACCGGTCACCCGGTCGACCGAACGAAGGCGCAGCATCAGGCCGCCGGCTTCCGGGAAGTTCGCCAGGATCTGCAGCGGCATCGGGCGTCCGGCGACGACCGCCGAGCCTTCCAGGCGCACCGGCCCCCGCGCGCCGCGCGCTTCGCCGGTCAGCGCGATCCGCTCGGCGACCAGCGTGCGCCCGCCCGCGGCATCGGCGACCGACAGGCGGGCATTCTGGATGGTGATCTCCTCGGCCGCCAGGCCTTGGGCCGGCAGCCCCTGGTCGAGCAAGGTCAGGTCGACATCGCGCAGATGGACGGCGGTGAGCGCCGCCTCGCCGCGCAACAGCGGCGCCACCCGCAATTCGCCGCGCAGACGGCCGATCTTCGCGCCGCTTTCGGCGCCGCCAATGGTCACGTCGCGAGCGTCGACGGCGATGGTCGGCAAGAGCCGGATGGTCAGGTCGCCGCCGATCCGGACCGGCAGGCCGAACAGCCGCCCGGCTTCCGCCTCGATCAGCGGCTTGTGGCTGTTCCAATCGATCAGCCACGGCCCGACCAGAGCCGAGAGGATCGCGATGATCAAGGCGATCCCGATGGCGAGGAGCGTGTTCTGCACGATGGCGCGGTCCCGCGAGAAGCGTCTGGCGAGTGTAGGCCATGGTGATGGCGATCGGAAGGCGGAACGACCCGCCCGCCCCCGATCGACCGTTTATTGGATCAGCGGATCATACCGCCCTGATTGCCGAAGCCCCAGCCGAAGCTGCCGGCCGGTGTGGCCTGCGCCGGCATCTGGATCGTCTCCGGCCGCGGCCGGCAGACCCGGCGGGTCCAGCGCGCGTCGTGGCGCGCCAGGTCAAGATGGAAATGGTCGTAATGGAACGAGTTGTAGCCGGGCCCGAGCACCGTGGTGAAATGGTCGCAGGCGCGAATGAAGATCTCGCGCAGGAAGGCCGATTCCGCGCCGTCGCTGCGCCAATGCGAACGAATGACCACGGTCTGACCATTGGACAGCACGAAGGCGAAGACATCGAGCGCATTGCCATAGGCGTGTTCGGACATCCGCGAGGCCGAGCCGCCGACCATGCCGCGGCAGGCAAACGAGCCGGCCTTGACCTCGACGACGTTGGCGCCGAGCCAGCGCTGGGCCGAAGGCTGAACCACGTTGTCGATCCAGCGATCGACGGTCGGCACCATCTGGCAAGCCAGCGTCTGCGGCCGGTTATAGGCGACCGCGCCCTGCGACTGGGCGGCGACGCGCAGCGGAAAGTCCATGCCGCAGCCGCCGGGACCATTGATCGCGTTGGTGCGCTGGACATAACGCGACATCTGCACCGCGCCCGACGACATGCAGCGGCTCTCCAGCTCGGACCGCCAGGCTTCGCGCCGCTCATAGGCATAACGTCCGCAGGCCGCGAGCGTCAGCCCGACTGCTGCGAAGATCACCCATTTCACTGCCTTGCGGCTGAAAATTTCCCTGCCGAACACAATACTCACCGGCCTGTCCCGACAATTTGCGAGAAGCCCCTAACCCGGCGTTCATCATGACGGCGCGGGGTGAACGGCAGCCCAAGAAAGGCGGTGAAGAAAATCTGAAGAGCCTGCCTCTGCACGGGACGGCTGCAATGCCGGCGCTGGAGACGCTTCCCCTGAGCCGGAGCCCGGCCTAAACAGGAGCATGCCCATTCGGTTCAATGATTCCGCCCTGATCGACGCGCTCGGAACGCTGGCGGTCGCCGCCGGCCACCGGGTGATGGCGCATTACGGCTGCGTCAGCACGGCGAAAGCCGACGGATCGCCGGTCACCGCGGCCGACCAGGAAGCCGAAGAAATCATTCTCGAAGGCCTGGCAAAGCTCCTGCCGGGCGTGCCGGTGCTGGCGGAGGAGTCGGCCGCCGCCGGCAAGCTGCCGGTCAGCACCGACCTGTTCATTGCCGTCGACCCGCTCGACGGCACGCGCGAATTCATTGCCGGCAATGGCGAATTCACCGTCAATATCGGCCTCGTCTCGGCCGGCAGCCCGGTCGCCGGCATCGTCTATGCGCCGGCGCGCCACCGGTTGTGGATCGGTGCAGCCGGCAAGGCCGAGGCTATGACACTGGCACCGGGGGAAGTGATCACCGCGGCCGCCGACCGGTCGCCGATCCGCACCCGCGCGGTGCCGGCCGAAGGTCCGGTCGCGCTGGTGAGCCGCTCGCATCCGGAAGCCGCCAGCGAGACGTTCCTGGCAAAACACGGCGTGACCCGCCGCCTGGCCATGGGGTCGTCGCTGAAATATGCCGTCATCGCCGAGGGCGGCGCCGATCTCACGGTCCGCTTCGCGCCGATCACCGAATGGGACATCGCCGCGGGCCATGCCCTGCTGGTCGCCGCCGGGGGGCGGATGACCACGCCGGAAGGTGGCGCGATCGTCTATGGCCGCGCCGAGGTCCGCTTCCGCACGGCCTCGTTCCTGGCGAGCAGCGGCGCATTGAGGCTGACCGGCTGAGACAAGGCCGCGACGGCGTCAGACCCGGCCACTCGGCAGCAACCGGTCGTGAACGATCATGCCGATCGCCATGGCCGCGACGAACAGGGCCGTCGGCGCAAGCCCAAGGACGAGAGAAGCGACCGCCGGACCGGGGCAGAGCCCGGCCATGCCCCAGCCAAGGCCGAAAATGGCCGACCCGACGACGAGGCGCCGGTCGATGGCGGTGTCGGCCGGCAGGTCGAAAGCCCGGTCGAAGGCCGGCCGCTGGAGCTTCCGTTGAAGCCAGGTGCCAAGCCCTGCCACCATCACCGCGCCGCCCAGCACGAAGGCCAGGCTCGGGTCCCAATTCCCGGTCACGTCGAGAAAGCCGCGGACGCGCGCCGGGTCGAGCATGCCCGAGAGCGACAGGCCGAAGCCGAAGATCGTGCCGGAGGCAAGGGCTGCGAGAAGCCGGAACAAGATCATGTGCCAAGCCCTCGCATGATCAGGACGGTCAGCACGGCGGTGCCGAGAAAGGTGACGACGGCCACCACCGATCGCGGCGACAGCCGGGCGAGGCCGGCGACGCCATGGCCGCTGGTGCAGCCGGATCCGAGCCGGGTTCCGAAGCCGACCAGCAGGCCGGCCACCGCGATCAATGGCAGGGATACCTGGATATGAACCGCCGGCCATTGACCGAAACCTGCCCGATAAAGCAGCGGACCGAGCAACAGGCCGATGATGAAGGCGGCGCTGGCGGCAAGCCGCTGGTCGAGCGGCCTGAACAGCGGTCGAAACAGGCTTGCCACAATGCCGCTGATGCCGGCGATGCGGCCGTTGAGCAGCATGAGCATGGCGACCGACAATCCGATCAGCATGCCGCCGACAAGAGAAGGCCAGTAGCCGGTCATCGCGCGTCCTCCTTGGCCGGTTCGGCCGCGTCCGTGCAGAAGATGGCATAGAGCGCGCCGACAAGCTCGGCGGCCTTGGTTCCGGTCAGCCGGTAAAAGATCTGTTTGGATACGCGGCGGGTTTCGACAATGCCGGCGGCGCGCAGCACGGTGAGCTGCTGCGACAGGGTGGGCTGATGGATGCCGAGCCGGTCCTCCAGCGCGCCGACCGAGAACTCGCCTTCGACGAGGGTGCAGACCAGCATCAGCCGATTGCGGTTGGCGAGCGTGCGCAAGAGACCCGCGGCCTCGCCTGCCCGCTGCTGCATGACGGCGGCGATATTTGCGGATTTGACCTGCTGGCCAGCAGTAACGCCGATCGTTGTCATGACATCACCCCCATGCCGCGCCGTCGAGCGCGCCGAGCGGGAATTTGAGATAACGTCGGCCGTTGGCCTCGGGCTCTGGCAGCCGGCCGCCGCGAATGTTCACCTGCAGGGCGTGCAGGATCAGCTTGGGCATCGGCAGCGTGCGATCGCGCGCCTGGCGCAAGGCGACGAACTCGGCCTCGGTCTTGTCCACGACATGGGCATTGTCGCGCTTCTGCGCGGCCACCGTGCTCTGCCATAAGGGCGGGCGCCCGCCCGGCTGGTAGTCGTGGCCGGTGAACAGCCTGACATCGCCAGGCAGCGCCAGGATCGCCTGGATCGAGCGCCAGAGCTGGCGGGCATCGCCGCCGGGAAAATCGGCACGCGCCGTGCCGCTGTCGGGCATGAAAAGTGTGTCGTGGATGAAGGCCGCGTCGCCGATGACATAGGTCACCGAGGCCAGCGTATGGCCGGGCGAGAACATCACGCGGCCCTCGATCCCGCCAATGTCGAACCGGTCGCCCTCGGCGAACAGCCGGTCCCATTGCGAACCGTCGGCCGGCAGATCCGGCAGACCGTAAAGTCCCTTCCAGAGGGCCTGAACATCGACCACCCTGGCGCCGATCGCCGTCGGCGCGCCGGTCCTGGCCTTGAGATATTGGGCGGCGGAAAAATGATCGGCGTGCGGATGGGTGTCCAGGATCCAGGCGACCGACAAACCATGGTCCGCGACATGGGCCAGGATGGCGTCGGCGCTGGTCGTCGCCGTGGCGCCCGACTTTTCGTCGAAATCCAGCACGGGGTCGATGATCGCGCAGATCTTGGTCGCGGGATCGGTGACGACATATTGAATGCTGGAAGTCCGCCGATCATAAAAACCGGTGACCTCGGGGCGGCGGGCGGCGCTGCCGGCGGCTTCATTCATGACTGATGGCTCTCGAGATGAATATCGCGACGCTTGGCAACCTTCATTATATAGTCAAATATAATATATATCATGCGAAGGCAAGCGTGACGTGAGGCTGGTGCGGCCATCGCAGCCGCCGGCCGCGCCACCGCAACATGCCGGAAGTCACCGTGAGGTTTGGGAAATTTCCTCCGCCTGGATCATTTCTAAACTGCCAGTTTCGAAATATTCCAATGTATTTTCAGATACTTGCATGAAGGGCCGCGGGCGCTAGGATGCGCGTCCCAGGCATCCGGCACCATCGCTGGACTACCCAACAACCGCGCCGTGCTGAGCAGCGCATGGCGGAGATCGAAACATGACCCTGTCACCCACCCGTCGCGCCCTCCTCGGCGGCGCCGCCCTCGTTGTCGCCGCCCCGGCCTTGTTGCGCGCCCAGACGCGCGTGCTCAACCTCTATTCGTCGCGGCACTACGACACCGACGAAGCGCTTTATGCGGAATTCACCAAGGCCACCGGCATCACCGTCAACCGGGTCGAGGCGCAGCCCGATCCGCTGATGGAGCGCATGCGCTCGGAAGGCGCCAATTCACCGGCCGACGTGCTGGTTACCGTCGATGCCGGCCGCATCGAGCGGGCCCGCGAGGCAGGCCTGCTGCAGCCCTTCGCGTCCGAGGCGCTGGCAAGCCGGATCCCGGCCAGCTATCGCGATCCGGACGGCCATTGGTTCGGCTTCTCGACCCGCGCCCGGGTGTTGCTGGTTGCGAAGGAGCGTGTCGCGGATGGTGCGATCGCGACCTATGAGGATCTGGCCGATCCGAAATGGAAGGGCAAGGTGGTCATCCGCTCCTCCACCAATGTCTATAACCAGTCGCTGACCGGCTCGATCCTGGCGGCCCACGGGGCCGACAAGACCGAGGCCTGGGCCAAGGGCGTGGTGGCCAATTTCGCCCGCCCGCCGCGCGGCGGCGATACCGACCAGATCAAGGCGGTGGCCGCCGGCGAAGCCGATATCGCGGTCGCCAATACCTATTATTTCGGCGGACTGGCGCGTTCGACCAAACCCGAAGACAAGGCCATCGTCGAGAAGATCCGCGTGGTGTTTCCAAACCAGGGCGACCGCGGCACCCACGTCAATATCTCGGCGGCCGGCATCGCCCGCCACGCCAAGAACCTCGAAGCGGCGCGCGCCTATCTCGAATATCTCTCGACGGCGGCGGCCCAGCGCTATTTCGCTTTCGGCAATTCGGAATACCCGGCCGTGACCGGCGTCGACTGGCCGCCGGAAGTTGCCGCCTGGGGCAAGTTCAAGGCCGACGGCCTGAATGCCGGCGTGTTCGCCAAGAACAATGCCGAGGCCCTGAAGATCATGGATCGCGCCGGCTGGAAGTGACGGCGTGACCGACGTCGTCTTCGAGCCAGCGCCCCGCGCGGCCTGGCGTCCGGCCCTGCTGGCCGGGCGCGGAGTCTTGATCGCCCTGGCGATCGGGCTTGCGGCACTGATTTCACTGCCGATCCTGTCCGTGGTGTTGACCGCGCTGCAGCCCTCGGGCGGCGCCATCGGCCATCTCATCGAGACGGTGCTGCCGGAAATCCTGGTCAACAGCGTCGGGCTCATGGCCTTTGTCGGCGTCGGCACGGCGGTGATCGGGGTCGGCACCGCCTGGCTGGTGACGCTTTGCCGGTTTCCCGGCTCGCGCTTGCTGGAATGGCTGCTGCTGCTGCCGCTGGCCATTCCCGCCTATATCATCGGTTACGCCTATACCGACGCGCTGGCCTTTGCCGGCCCGGTGCAGGCCGCCTTGCGCGGCCTCACCGGCTGGTCGCACGGCGACTACTGGTTCCCCGACATCCAGTCGCTCTGGGGCGTCAGCACCATGCTCACCCTGGTGCTTTATCCCTATGTCTACCTGCTGGCGCGCGCCGCCTTTCTCGACCAGTCGGTCTGCGTGCTGGAGGCGGCGCGCACGCTTGGCGCCGGCCCCTGGGGCGCGTTCTTCCGGGTCGGCCTGCCGATGGCCCGGCCTGCGATCGCCGCCGGCGTCGCGCTGGCGCTGATGGAGGCGCTGGCCGATTTCGGCACAGTCGAATATTTCGGCGTCACCACCTTCACCACCGCCATCTACCGTACCTGGTTCGGCATGGGCGATCGGATCGCCGCGGCCCAGCTCGCCACCGCTCTGCTCGCCTTCGTGCTGGTGCTGGTGGTCATCGAGATCGCCGCCAGGCGCGGCCGGCGTTTCGGCGCCGGCGCCCGCCGGCACCGCCGGCTGGTGCCCTTGCGGCTGAAGCCGGCGGCGGCGGCGGGCGCGATCATCGCCTGCGCCCTGCCCGTGCTGTTCGGCTTCGCAGTGCCGGTCGCGGCACTGGCCAGGCTGCATCTCGACGGCGGCGACCCGCTGCTCGGGCCACGCTTCCTGCATTATGCCCAGAACTCGTTTCTGCTGGCCGGGCTTGCCGCCATCCTGGTCGTCGCGACCGGCGCATTCGTCGCCTATGCGGCAAGGCTGGCGCCGGGCACGGTGACGGCGGGCGCGATCCGGATCGCCAGCATCGGCTATGCCGTGCCCGGCACGGTCATCGCGGTTGGCATTCTCGTGCCGCTCGGCGCCTTCGACAATGCGCTGGATGGATGGACCAGGGCGACCTTCGGCTGGGGCACCGGTCTGGTTCTGTCGGGCACGGCGGTGGCGCTGCTTTATGCCTATCTGGTGCGCTTCCTGGCGGTGGCCGTCGGGCCGGTGGAATCCGGCCTGCACAAGATCCCGGCGACCTTCGATGCCGCCGCCCGGACGCTCGGCGCGACACCTTACGGCGTGGCGCGACGGGTTCACGCGCCGCTGCTGCGCCGCTCCCTGCTGACCGCGGCACTGGTGGTCTTCGTCGATGTGCTGAAGGAACTTCCGGCGACGCTGATCGTCCGCCCCTTCGATTTCGATACGCTGGCAGTCAGGGTCTACAATCTCGCCTCCGACGAGCGCCTGGCCCAGGCCTCGACCGGCTCGCTGGTCATTGTCGCCATCGGGCTGATCCCGGTGATCCTGATCACCCGAATGATCGCCCAGGAACGCAAGGCCGGCGAGCGCATCGCCTCCTGAGCGCCAAAGGTCCGGGATCAGCGCCGCTCACGGAAGAAATCCTTGAGCAGCGCGGCGGCGGCCGCCTCGCCGATGCCGCCATAGACATCGGGCCGGTGATGGCAGGTCGGATCGGCATAGAGCCGCACGCCGTTGTCGACAGCCCCCCCTTCGGGTCGGACGCGCCATAATAGAGCCGGCGGATGCGGGCGAATGAAATGGCGGCAGCGCACATCGGGCAGGGTTCGAGCGTCACGTAGAGATCGCAGCCGGGCAGCCGCTCGGAGCCGAGCGCCGCGCAGGCGGCGCGGATCGCGACAATTTCCGCATGCGCGGTCGGGTCCTTGTCGGCAAGCGTCCGGTTGCCGGCCGAGGCCAGCACCACGCCGTCGCGGACCACCACCGCACCGACCGGAACCTCGCCGCGCGCGGCGGCGAGATGGGCTTGTTCAAGCGCCATATCCATCGGGGCCGGGGCGCTGGACGTCCTATCTCTCGCCATTTCCGATCGTTCGTGCTAAAGGCGCCCATTCCTGCCGGGGACCCCGGCCGCGCACGCCGGATGGCGCCGCGACAACCCGATCTCACGAGACACCTATGCCCCGCAAGCGCGATGATGATCGTCCGGCTCCGAGCCGGACGCGAAAAACCGATTCCGAAACCGCTCCGAAGGCCGACAAGAAGGCTGGAGCCAAGGCCGCGACGACCGCCACCGAGACGCTGGTCGTGACTGCGCCCGCCACCGAAACCAAGCCGAAACGGACCGCGGGCAAGCCGGCGGCAACCGCCGTGGTCGCGGTCGAGGCCAAGGCCAAGCGCACCAAGACGGCGGCCGAGCCCGCCGTCGCGGTGGCCGAGGCCAAGCCGAAACCCGCCAAGAAGGCGGCCACAGCCGCCATCGCGGCACCCGAAGCCAAGCCGAAACCCGCCAAGAAGGCAGCAGCGCCCGTCGCCGCGGCCGAAGCCGCGCCGAAACCGGCCAAAAAGGCCGCCAAGAAGGCGGCCACCCCCACCGTCGCGGTGGCCGAGGCCAAACCGAAGCGCGCCAAGAAGAGCGCCGAGGCCGTCGCCGAAGTGGTCGAGACCAAGCCGGAGCGCACGCCGCGTCAGGCCGAGGTCGTCGCCGAAGCCGCAGAGGCTCCCCAGCGTGCGAAAAAGGCCGGCAAGGCCGACACCACCGCCGAGGCCGCGCCGAAACGCGGCCGGAAGGCCGTCGAGGCGTCGGACGAGATGCCGGCCTTTCTCGAAGACATCGACGAGGATCCGGTGGTCAAGGCTCTGGCCGCGGAAGCCGGCATCGACCAGCCCCGGCGTGCGCCGCGTGAGCGCGATGGCGAACGCGGCGAGAAGCCGCGCCGCTTCGAGGAACGCGGCGAGCGGCCTGCCCGCTCCGGCGACCGGGATGACCGTCCGCGTCGCTCAGGCGAGCGCGACGAGCAGCCGCGCCGCTTCGAGGAGCGTGGCGAACGGCCGCGCTTCGACAAGCCGAAAGGCGACTGGAACGACGCACGCGCCAATCGCGACCGCAACAACGTGCCGCGTGATCGCGACCGCGCGGTCGAGCCGGTCAATCGTGGCGACGAGCGGATTGCCCGCGTGCTGGCCCGGGCCGGGCTTTGCTCACGCCGCGAGGCCGAGGAATGGATCGAGGCCGGCCGGGTCAGCGTCAATGGCACGGTCCTGACCTCACCCGCCCTCAACGTGACCGAGAGCGACGTCGTCCTGGTCGACGGTGAGCGGCTGCCGGAGCGCGAGCGCACCCGGCTCTGGCTGTTCCACAAGCCGGCCGGCCTGGTGACCACGACGAGCGATCCTGAGGGACGCCCGACGATTTTTGATGCCATGCCGGAAGACCTGCCGCGGGTGATCACCGTCGGCCGGCTCGACATCAATACCGAAGGCCTGCTGCTGCTGACCAATGACGGTGGGCTTGCCCGCGTGCTGGCACTGCCGGCCACCGGCTGGCTGCGCCGCTACCGGGTCCGTGCCCATGGCACGATCGACCAGCCGACGCTCGACCGCCTGCGCGGCGGCATCGAGGTGGACGGCATCGAATATGGCCCGATCGAAGCCGAGCTCGACCGCATCCAGGGGACCAACAGCTGGCTGACCCTGTCGCTGCGCGAAGGCAAGAACCGCGAGGTCAAGAACGTGCTGGGCGCGATCGGCCTCGACGTGAACCGGCTGATCCGCGTCTCCTTCGGCCCGTTCCAGCTCGGCGAACTGCCCGAGGGCGAGGTCGAGGAGATCAAGACGCGCGTGCTGCGCGACCAGCTCGGCGAAGATCTGTCCGAATTGGCCGGCGTCGAATTCGACCGGCCGGTGTTCGAGCGGATCGGCGAGCGCGAAGAGCGCGGCGGCCGCGGTGATCGCCCGCGCCGCGACGAGCGTGGCGAGCGTCCTGGCCGTCCGGCCGGCCGCGACGACCGTCCCCAGCGCTTCGGCAGCCGGGACGAACGCCCGGCCCGTTTCGGCGATCGCAGCGAGCGCAACGAACGTCCTGGCCGCTTCGGCGACCGCGACGATCGTCCGAAGCGCTTTTCGCGTGACGACGATCGCGGCAGCCGTTTCGGTCGTGACCGGGATGGCGGCTTCGATCCGGCCGCCGAAGACGGCCGTCCGAAAGGCAAGAGCCCCGAGCATCGTTTCGGCTCGCGGCCGCGCATCTGGCGTGACGCCGAGGCAACCGATGCCGGTCCGCTCAACAAGGCGCGCCCCGGTTTCAAGGGCGAGCGCGCCAGCGAGGCCCGCGCCGATGGCGAGCGCGATTTCAAACGCGACACGCCCCTGACCGATTCCAAGGGCCGTCGCGTCAAGGTCGAGCGTATCGCCGGCGACGAAACCGTGGCACGCGAAGAAGCACCGGCCCGCGAGGAGCGCAGCTTCGGCGACCGGCCGCGGCGTTTCGAGGATCGTGGCGATCGCCCGCAACGGGATTTCAAACCCCGCGGCGACCGGCCTTATGGCGATCGCCCGTCGGGGGATCGTCCGGACCGTGGCTTCAAACCAAGGGGCGAAAGGTCCTTTGGCGACCGGCCCTATGGCGATCGCCCGTCGGGGGATCGCCCGGACCGCGGTTTCAAACCGCGCGGCGACCGCCCCTTCGGTGATCGCCCGTCGGGCGATCGTCCGGACCGCGGCTTCAAACCGCGCGGCGACCGTCCCTTCGGTGACCGCCCGTCAGGCGATCGCCCGGACCGCGGTTTCAAACCGCGCGGCGACCGGCCGTTCGGTGACCGTCCGTCAGGCGATCGTCCGGACCGCGGCTTCAAGCCGCGCGGCGACCGGCCGTTCGGTGACCGTCCGTCAGGCGATCGTCCGGACCGCGGCTTCAAGCCGCGCGGCGACCGGCCGTTCGGTGATCGTCCCTCGGGCGATCGCCCGGATCGCGGCTTCAAGCCGCGTGGCGACCGGCCGTTCGGTGACCGCCCTTCGGGCGATCGCCCGGACCGCGGCTTCAAGCCGAGAGGCGACCGCCCGTTCGGTGGCGATCGCGACGGCGGCGGCCGGGACTTCAAACCCAGGGGCGACCGTCCGGATCGCGATTTCAAGCCGCGCGGTGAACGGTCCTTCGGCGACCGCCCGTCGGGTGATCGGCCGCAGCGGGACTTCAAACCTCGCGGTGACCGTCCGTTCGGTGATCGCCCGTCGGGGGATCGTCCGGACCGTGGCAAAAGCTTCGGCGGGGGCAAAAGCTTCGGCGGAGGCAAAAGCTTCGGCGGCAAGCGCGAAGGCCGGCCGTTCGGCGACCGGCCGGGTGGCGGTGGCAAGCCGGGCGGCGGCAAGCCTTTCGGCGGCCGTCCCGGCGGGGGCAAGCGGGAGCGCTGAGGCTTGCGGATCGTCGGTGGACGTTTCAAGGGCCGCGCGATAAACGGGCCGAAATCGGACGCGATCCGTCCGACCTCGGACCGCCTGCGCGAAAGCCTGTTCAACGTGCTGGCCCATGCCTATGACGACGCTTGCGACGGCGCGCGGGTCATCGACCTGTTCGCCGGCACCGGTGCGTTGGGCCTCGAGGCTCTGTCGCGCGGCGCTGTCTTTGCAGCGCTCGTCGACCAGGGCGCCGAGGCACGCGGGCTGATCCGCGGCAATATCGATCATTTCGGTCTGTCCGCCGTGACCAATGTGCTCAGGCGCGATGCGACGAAGCTCGGCGATGTCGCGCCGTTCGAGCCGTTCACCCTGCTGTTCTGCGATCCGCCCTACGGCAAGGGCCTCGCCGAGCGGGCGCTGATCAGCGCCCGCGACGGCGGCTGGCTCAGACCCGACGCGCTGGTGGTGATCGAAGAGACGGCGGAAGCCCAGGTGGCGCTGCCCGAAGGCTTCAGGCTCGAGGAGCGGCGGGCGGCCGGCGACACCCAGCTGCTGATCGCCCGCAGAACCTGAACGATCTCGAGCCCAAGACAAAATCCCGGGAGGCGATCCCGGGATTTCGTCACGTGCAAAAGGCCAGGCTCACTTCTTCAGGAGATCGCGGATCTCGGTGAGCAGCACGACATCGGCCGGCGGCGGCGGCGGCGTGGCCGGCGCTGCGACCTCCTGCTTCTTCAGCCGGTTCATCGCCTTGACCACCATGAACAGCACCCAGGCAATGATCGCGAAATTGATCGCGACGGTGATGAACTTGCCGTAGGCGATCACCGCGCCCTGCTTTTGCGCATCGGCGAGATTGGCGGCGGTCACGGCCTTGCTGAGGCCAAGGAAGTAATTCGAGAAATCGAGACCGCCGACGATCGCGCCGATGATCGGCATGAACACGTCACCGACAAGCGAATCGACGATCCGGCCAAAGGCGGCACCGATGATCACGCCGATGGCCAGATCGACGACATTGCCCTTCAGGGCAAATTCCTTGAATTCCTTGAGCATATGGGCCCTCCTGCCGGTAATCGTCGCCGCCGCGCGAGGTTTCGCGCCCGGCTGGCTGCACGATCGGCAAATTCGCGCTGCCATGCAACCACCCACCCGGCAAGGCTGCCGGCCTGGAAAATCCTTCTCCCGGAGCCCTGCAATAGGCAATGCTCCTGCGGCCCAAGCTCCTTGCTGCGATCGGACCGACGAAATACGCTCGCGGATCGCTCGACGAGATCGAAAGTCAAGACGATGGACAGCTTCAAGACGCTTGGGCGCCGCGACTTTCTGAAGGCTTCGGCCGCCATGGCCAGCGCGGCGGCGGCCGGCAGCTTCTCCTGCATCGGCATCGCAAACGCCGCGCCAATCGCGCCGCCCGCCGTCGACAAGCTGTCGATCCGCGTCGTGGTCGACAGCGCCTTCGACAGTTTCTTCCGCCCGGCGCAGGTGAACGGCGTCTCGATCCGAGCCGCCGCACGTCCGTCGAACTGGCGCCGAACCCTGCACAACGAGTGGGGCCTGTCGCTCTGGCTGGAATCGCAGGTCCAGGGCGCGGCGCGCACCATCATGCTCGACTACGCCTATACGTCGCCGGTGCTGCTCAACAATATCGAGCTCCTGGGTCTCGATCCGGCCAAGCTCGACGCCCTGATCGTCAGCCACGGACATGCCGACCACTATGGCGGGCTGAACGGCTTCCTCGACAAGTTCCGGGCGGCGCTGCCCGCCGAGGTCACGCTTTATGCCGGCGGCGAGGACAATTTCTGCCATCGCCTGGCCGGTCCGGGAGCTGGCCAACTGGTCGATAACGGCACGCTCGACCGGCGTGAACTGGCGGCCCAGAGGATCAAGACGGTGTTGTGCGAGACGCCAACCGTCGTCGCCGGCCATGCCTTCACCACCGGCCAGATCAAACGCGACAGCATCGAGCGGGTGCTGCCCAACACCTTCGTCGAATTCGGCGTCAAGGATCAGCTCGGCTGCAATATCGCGCATTACCTGCCGGCCGAGATGGAGGGCAAGATCGTCCCCGACCAGCATCTGCACGAGCACGCCACCTGCTTCAATGTCCGCGATCGCGGCCTGGTCGTCATCAGTTCCTGCGGCCATAGCGGCATCGTCAATTCGGTGCGCCAGGCCCAGGCGGTCTCCGGCGTCGACAAGGTCCATGCCATTGTCGGCGGCTTTCATCTCGGCCCGGCGCCAGCGGATTATCTCAAGGTGGTCGTCGCCGAAATCGGCAAGCTCAATCCCGACGTGCTCATTCCCATGCATTGCAGCGGCCTGAACTTCGTCCAGGAGGCGCGCGCCCAGCTCGGCGAAAAGGTTCTGGTCACCACCACCGGCAGCCGGATCGATTTCGGCGCCTGAGGCTCCAAGCGCGACGGAATGCCTGAGGTGAACCGTATCCTGGCGACCGCCCTCGTCCTGACCGCGCTGGTGGCGACGGCACCGGCCGGGGCGGACGGCGCGCGCCGGTCGGCCGGCGAGCTGATGGATGTCGTCATGTGGGCACGCGAGCCCATCGGCGGCCCCTTCGCACTGGTCGATCATCAGGGCCGGACGCGAACCGATGCGGATTTTCGCGGCAGCCTGATGGTGGTCTATTTCGGCTACAGCTATTGCCCGGATATCTGCCCGACCGATCTCCTGGCGATCGGCCAGGCCATCGACCAGCTCGGCCCGGCCGGCGAGGCCGTCCAGCCATTGTTCGTCACGGTCGATCCGGCGCGCGACACGCCTGATCATCTCGCCGAATATGTGCCGCTGTTCCATCCGCGCCTGATCGGCCTGACCGGCAGTGCCGAGGCCGTCAGCCAGGCGGCCGAGGCTTACAAGGTCTATTTTCGCCGAGCCGACGGCGACGACCGCGACAGCTATGCCGTCGATCATTCGGCCTTCATCTATCTGATCGACCGGGACGGAGGCTATCTCGGCTTCGTTCCGCCGGGGACACCGCCCGACCGCCTGGCCGCGGCGATCCGGCCGCACTTGGCGCGGCGCGACCGCTGATCCCAGGCGAGGCCGCCGGCGCCTGTCCTGTCGCCCCGGCCGCTAAATTGGACAGCCGCCGTTGCGCATGATGAAGTCTGGCCGCCAGCGCCGCCTGGTGCCCCACGCCTTGGCCGATCGGGCCAGGCGGGCGAGAAGTGCTACGGGCCGTCGATGAGTTTGAGTTTCATCATCATCGTCACCGCGCTCGCCTATCTCGGCGGGTTGTTCCTGGTCGCCCATCTCGGCGATCGCAGCAAGTCGCGCGACCGGATGGTGGTCAGCCGGGCCTGGATCTATCCCTTGTCGCTGGCGGTCTACTGCACCTCCTGGACCTTCTTCGGATCGGTCGGGCTTGCCGCCCGCAGCGGCTTCGATTTCCTGGCGATCTATGTCGGGCCGATGATCATGTTCGGCCTGCTCTGGCCGCTGGTCACCCGCATGGTGCGCATCGCCAAGGCGCAGAACATCACCTCGGTCGCCGATTTCATCGGCGCGCGTTACGGCAAGAGCCAGGCGGTCGCCGGCATGGTTTGCCTGATCGTCACGGTCGGCACGATCCCCTATGTCGCGCTGCAGCTCAAAGCC
Organism: Phreatobacter stygius; assembly: GCF_005144885.1. NCBI lineage: Bacteria > Pseudomonadati > Pseudomonadota > Alphaproteobacteria > Hyphomicrobiales > Phreatobacteraceae > Phreatobacter > Phreatobacter stygius. Next base: position 3,615,592 of record NZ_CP039690.1, on the reverse strand, counting down.
GTGTCGTCGTCGCTCCTGACCACCATCAAGCCGGCCGAATTCGCCAACATCACCCATGAACTGCCGTTCTTCGGCGACCTGGCATTGCTCGTCGCCATGGCGATGGCGGCCTTCGCCATGCTGTTCGGCACCCGCCATGCCGATGCGACCGAACATCAGGACGGGCTGATGCTGGCGGTGGCGGCCGAGTCCCTGGTCAAGCTGGTTTGCTTCCTGGCGATCGGCATCTACGTCACTTATTTCATGTTCGACGGGTTCGGCGACCTGTTCGCCCAGGCGTTCGCACGGCCGGACATCATGGCCTCGACGCTGCGCTGGCCCGACTTCAGCACCTTCTTCGCCATGAGCGTGCTGGCCTTCGTCTGCTCCATCCTGCTGCCGCGCATGTTCCATGTCGTGGTGGTGGAGAGCTACTCGGCCAGCGAAGTCCGGCGCGCCGCCTGGCTGTTCCCGATCTATCTGGTGCTGATCAACCTGTTCGTCATTCCGATCGCGCTGGCCGGCCTGATCCTGTTCAAACCCGGCAGCTTCGACAGCGACATGACCCTGCTGCTGCTGCCGCTGTCGCGCGGCAACGACATCCTGACGCTCGCCGGCTTCATCGGCGGCCTGTCGGCCGCCACCGCCATGGTCATCGTCGCATCGGTCGCGCTGTCGATCATGATTTCGAACGACGTGGTCATCCCGGCCATGCTGACGCTGCGCGGCCAGTTGCCCTCCGGCACGGGCGGCGCCGACGAGCGTGGCGATCTCGGCTCGACCATCCTCAAGATCCGCAGAACGATCATCCTTGGCGTGCTGATCGCCGCCTATCTGTATTATCGCGTGGCCGGGGACGCCCAGCTCGCGTCGATCGGGCTGTTGTCCTTTGCCGCCGTGACCCAGCTCGCCCCGGCCTTTTTCGGCGGCATGTACTGGCAGCAGGCGACCGCACGCGGCGCCGCCTGGGGCATGGCCGTCGGCCTCGCCATCTGGGTCTATACGCTGCTGCTGCCGATGCTGGTGGAGACCGGCGCGATCAACCGCGCCCTGGTGACCGACGGCCCGTTCGGCATCGCGGCGCTCAGGCCCCAGCAACTGTTCGGCCTCACCGACCTGAACCCGCTCGCCCATGGCGTGTTCTGGTCGCTGCTGGTCAATGTGACGGTGTTCGTCGCCGGTTCGCTGTCGCGCCGGCCGATCGCCATCGAGACGCTGCAGGCCAATGTCTTCATGCCCGCCGAGCCCTCGGCCTATGCGCCGAGCTTCCGGCTCTGGCGCTCCGCCGTCACCGCCGACGAGGTGCGCAGCACGGTTGGCCGCTATCTCGGCGCCGAACGCACCGAGGCCGCCTTCGGCAGCTATGCGCTCGAGCGCGGCGCGCCGTTCGAAGGTCAGTCAGAGGCCGATATCGAGCTGTTGCGTTATGCCGAGCGTCTGCTGGCCTCGGCCATCGGCACGGCCTCGTCGCGCCTGGTCCTGTCGCTGCTCCTGAAGAAGCGTTCGGTGTCGACCACCGATGCGCTGAAGCTGCTCGACGATGCCAATGCCGCCATGCAGTACAATCGCGAGGTGCTGCAGACCGCGCTGGAACATGCCCGCCAGGGCGTCAGCGTGTTCGACCGCGACGGCAAGCTGATGGTCTGGAACCGGCCCTTCGCCGAGGTGCTTGACCTGCCGCCGGAGACCCTGCATATCGGCGCCGGCTTCGACGATGTGCTGCGCGGACTGGCCGCGCGCGGCGAATTCGGCGAAGGGGAGGTCGAGACCCTGGTGGCGGAACGCGCCCATCGCCTGCTGACCGCAACCGAACCTCAGATCGAACGGCTCGCCATGCGCGGCCTGGTCGTCGAGATCCGCGCCGCCCAGTTGCCCGATGGCGGCGTGGTCACCACCTTCACCGACGTGACGGCGAGCGTCGACGCGGCCGAAGAACTGGAGCGCGCCAACGAGACGCTGGAACGGCGGGTGCGCGAACGCACCGAGGAGCTGACCCGGCTGAATGCCGAGCTGGCGCGCGCCAAGGCGGAGGCCGACGAGGCGAACCTCTCGAAGACGCGCTTCCTGGCCGCCGCCAGCCACGACATCCTGCAGCCGCTGAATGCCGCACGCCTCTATACGACCAGCCTGGTCGAGCGGCGCGGCGAGAGCGCGGATGCCGACCTCGTGCAAAATGTCGATGCTTCGCTGGAAGCGGTCGAAGAGATCCTGGGTGCCCTGCTCGATATTTCCAGGCTCGATGCCGGCGCCATGAAGGCCGAGGTGACGAGCTTCCGCATCGACGACCTGTTCCGCCAGCTCGCCGTCGAATTCTCGCCGATGGCGAAACAGAAGGGCCTGACGCTCAGCTTCATCCCCTCGACCCTTGCCGTGCGCTCGGACCGCCGGCTGCTGCGCCGGCTGCTGCAGAACCTGATTTCCAACGCCATCAAATATACCGCCAAGGGTGACGTGCTGGTCGGCTGCCGGCGGCGCGGACCGAAGCTGTCGCTGGAGGTCCATGACAGTGGTCCCGGCATTCCGCAGAGCAAGCAGCGCATCATCTTCCACGAATTCCAGCGCCTCGAGCAGGGCTCCAAAACGGCGCGTGGCCTCGGCCTCGGCCTGTCGATCGTCGAGCGCATCGCCCGCGTCCTCGATCACAAGCTCACCGTGCGCTCCAGGCTCGGCAAGGGATCGGCCTTCGCGGTGGAGGTGCCTGTTGCGCCAGCCTTGCCGGCAGTGGCGGCCGGGCCGGCGCCGGCGCCCCTGCGCGCCGCGCCGCTCGACGGGCTGATCGTGCTCGCCATCGACAACGAGCCGAAGATCCTGGAAGGCATGCGGGCCCTGGTGTCCGGCTGGGGCTGCCGGACGCTAATCGCGTCGGGCTGGCGCACCGCCCATGACCAGCTCAACGAAACCTTGGCCATTCCCGACGTGCTGATCGTCGATTACCACCTGGACGAAGGCAATGGCCTGGATGTGGTGATGCAGTTGCGCTGGCGCTTCGGCGCGACCTTGCCGGCGATCCTGATCACCGCCGATCGCTCGCCCGAGGTGCGCGACCGGGCGCAGGAGAAGAACGTCCACCTCCTGCACAAGCCGCTGAAACCCGCAACGCTCAGGGCGCTGCTCGCCCAATGGCGCGTGCAGAAGCAGGCAGCCGAATAGGCTTCAGGCGCAAGCCTTGGTCATGAAAGCGTCGATCCGCGCGAGGCAGCGATCGGTGTTCGAGCCGGGGAAACCAATGAAGACGTGGCAGCCGGCCGGAAAGACCTCGAGCGCGGCAGCATTGCCGGAGGCGGCCCAGCGCGCCGCCATGAACAGCGTGTCGTCGACCAGGGGATCGCGTGAGCCGACCGTGAACAGGGCCGGCGGCAAACCTTTGAGATCGGCATGGATGGGCGAGATGTCGGGGCTCTTCACGTCACCGCCACGCACCAGGAAGTGGCGGACGAACATCTCGATGTCGCGGGTGTTCAGCACCAGTTTCTCCGCACCCCAGCGGCGCACCGAAGGGGTCAGCGCCAGATCGTAGCAGCCGGCATGCAGATTGGCGCCGCGAAACGGCGTCAGGCCGTGCCGGTCGCGCAGCCGGAGCAGCGTGACGGCAGCAAGATGGGCGCCGGCGCTCTCGCCGCCGATCACCAGCCGATCGGTGCCGAAACGCTTCTTGGCCTCGCGCACCAGCCAGAGCGCAGCGCTTTCGCAATCGTCCGGCCCCATCGGATAGGGGGCCTCCGGCGCCAGGCGATAGTCGACCGAAACGCAGGCCATGGCGGCGCGGTCGGCGAGCCGCTCCAGCCACATGTCGTGCTGGTCGGCCCCGCCGAGCACCCAGCCGCCGCCATGGATATGCAGATAGACGCCCTTCGGCCTGGATGGCGCGATGATGCGCAATCCGATCGGGCCGTGCTTGCCATTGATCTCGATGGTCTCGGCGCGATCTGAGACGGCCGGCGGCGGGAACGGGCCATTGCCTTCGCGCCGGAGCTGTCGGGTGACACCGATGGGTGCCGCCCAGTTGTCCCAGGTTTCCAGCCGCTTGAGGATGGCCGCGTTGACGGCCAACGCGTCGGCCGGCGCATTGGCCGGGTCGAAGGGCGAGGGATCGAACTGGAGCGGGCTGGTCATGCGCGGGGACACCGTTTGACAGCGGACTGAGACCCAACGGCTAAGCCAATTGGCCGCCAAGCTCAACCGAACTCATGGCGTCTCCCTTGCCTCGATACGTCTCCCTTGTCTCGATGGCATGGGCTAGGGTTGCGCAATGCAGCACGCCGGCACTCTCTCCGATGGCAGGACGCATTACCCCGCCGCGCCTTTCGCCCTGGTGCTGGGCGGCGGCGGCGCCAAGGGGCTTGCCCATATCGTGGTCATCGAGGCGCTCGATGAGCTCGGCCTGCGTCCCCAGCAGATTGCCGGAACCTCGATCGGCGCCATTATCGGAGCCTGCTATTCGGCCGGCATGGCCGGGCGCGACATCCGCGCCTATGCGCTCGACATGCTGCAGGTGCGCCCGGACATCCTGCGGCGATTGCTGACGACGCGGGTCGGGCGCTTTGCCGACCTGATCCGGACCGGCCTGACCAACCCCATGCTGATCGACCCGGAGAAGTTCCTCCACGTCTTCCTGCCGCCGGCGGTGCCGCTGCTGCTGGAGGATCTGATGATCCCGCTGACCGTCGTCGCGACCGACTATTATGCGCGCCTCGACATCGGCTATTCGGAGGGGCTGCTGATCCCGGCGGTCGCCGGCTCGATGGCGATCCCCGGCGCGTTGCGGCCGGTGGTCCATGGCGGCCGCGTGCTGATCGACGGCGGCATCATCAATCCGGTACCGGTCGACAAGGTCAGCGCACCGATCGTGCTGGCCGTCGACGTGCTGGATGGATCCTCCCACGACAGCATGATCGACGAAACCGTCCCGGCGCCCTGGGACGCCCTGTTCGGCTCGGTCATGCTGATGATGCAGGTGCTGAGCGGGGTGAAGCTCGAAGCGCATCGACCGACGATCCATCTGCGGCCACCGGTCGAACATTTCCGCGTGCTCGACTTCCTGAAGGTGAAGGACATCCTGGCCACCTGCGACCCGATCAAGGACGAGGTGAAGCGCCGGCTGACCCGCGCGCTGGAATCGAGCCCGGCGGAATTGCTGGAAGGGCCGCCCGATTAGGCTGTCGCCGACCGTCAGCGCCGGCCGAACAGCCGCTCGATATCGCCGAGCGACAGCGACACCGAGGTTGGCCGGCCGTGATTGCACTGGGCTGAGCCGGGGGTGGCTTCCATCTCGCGCAGCAGCGCGTTCATTTCGGCCGGTTTCAGCAGCCGCCCTGCCCTGACCGAGCCGTGGCAGGCCATGGTGGCGGCAACCGACAGGAGCCGGCGCTCGAGCGGATCCGTCGTGTCCCATTCGGCGAGGTGTTCGGCCAAGTCGCGGGTCAGTGCCTCGGCGTCGACATCGCCGAGCAGCGCCGGCGTCTCGCGCACCACCACTGCACCCGGCCCGAAACCTTCGATCACCAGGCCAAAGCGCTCGAGATCGTCAGCCCGGGTCAGAAGGCGGGCGGCATCGGCCGGATCGAGTTCGACGACGATCGGAATCAGCAATGCCTGGCGGCCAATGCCAGCCTCGGCCATTTGCCGCTTGAGCCGCTCATAGACCAGCCGCTCATGGGCGGCATGCTGGTCGACGATCACCAGCCCGTCGCGGGTCTGCGCCAGGATATAGGTGCCATGAACCTGGGCGCGCGCGGCGCCCAGCGGCTGGTCCAGGTCCTCCGGCTCGGGAGCGACGGCGGCGGCGCGCGCGTCGGCGCCCGGCGCGATATCCATGGCGAATGTGGCCTGGCCGAATGGCGCTTGGGCGAAGGCGGCCTGGCCGGCCTCGGCGAAGCCGGCCGTGCCGGGTCGCGCTGGCGAGTGACGCCAATCCCAGCCGCGCGCCGGCGCACCGCGTCCCATTGGCGCCCGGAAAGCGCTGATCGTCGCGGTTCCGATTGTGGTCGCGGTGGTTGGGGCGGCGCGGGCAATGGCGTCTCTGATGGCGCTGACGATCAGGCCGCGGACCAGGGCGGAATCGCGGAAGCGCACCTCAGTCTTGGCCGGATGGACATTGACGTCGACCTCGTGCGGATCGAGCTCGATGAACAGCGCCACCGCCGGATGCCGATCGCGCGGCATGACATCGGCATAGGCGCCACGCAGCGCGCCCAGCACCAGGCGGTCGCGGATCGGGCGGCCGTTGACGAACAGGAATTGCGAGGCGGCAGTCGCCTTGTGGAAGGTCGGCAACCCGGCAAAGCCGAACAGGCGCACGCCGTTGCGCGAAACGTCGAGCGCCAGCGCATTGTCGGCGAAGTCGCGGCCCATGACGTCGCCAATGCGCGCCAGCAGCCCGGCCTCGCCAAAGGCCTGCGCGGCATAGCTGCGCGTGCCCGCCTCGTCATCGGCGAGCGAAAAGGCAATGGTCGGATGGGCCAGGCAGAGGCGCTTCACCACGTCGACGATGGCCGAGCCTTCGGCCCGGTCGCTCTTCAGGAATTTGAGCCTTGCCGGCGTCGCATAGAACAGGTCCTCGACCTCGACCCGTGTGCCGCGGGCGAGTGCCGCCGGCATGGTTTCCCCCTCGTCGCCGGCATCGACGGTGAGCGCCCAGGCATGGGGCTCGTCGGCGTGCCGGGTGGTGATGGTGAGGCTCGCCACCGCACCGATCGAGGGCAGCGCCTCGCCGCGAAACCCGAGCGTGCGGATGTCGAGAAGGTCTTCACCGGCAAGTTTCGAGGTCGCGTGGCGTTCGACGCAAAGCGCGAGATCGGCGCGGGTCATGCCGGCGCCGTCATCGGCGACCCGGATCAGCCGGCGCCCGCCACCACCGGTCAGCACATCGATGCGCGTGGCACCGGCATCGATGGCGTTCTCCACCAGTTCCTTGACCACGGCCGCGGGCCGCTCGACGACCTCGCCGGCGGCGATGCGGTTGACGATCCCTTCGGGAAGCTGGCGGACGGGCATGGTTCTATCCTAGCGCGTTCGCGGCGGCCGGTCAGGAGCGTTCGCGGATGAGCGCCCGCAATCCCTGGCCGATGCCGCCGGCCCGGCGCGCTTCGCGCGGCGCGCCAACGGCTCCAAGCGCCAGCGCCGCGGCGCCGAGCGACTGCGGTTCGGCCGGGCGCGGCTCGGCACGCGGCTCGGACCTTGGCGCGCGCGCGGCCGGAGCGGGCTGTGGCGCCGGTGCCGCAGCGGCCTCGCTGAGAACCTCGGCGCGCACCGGGCGTGGCGGCGAGAACAGCGGGCCTTGCGCGAATTTCACCTCATAGTCGAGCAGGTCGACCACCAGCGGCTCGGTCTCGATTCCCTCGACGACAAAATCGATGCCATAACGGGCGAACAGGCCGGCAAGATCGGCTGGATGGATCGCCGCGCCCGCCGCGCCGGCGCGGGCCAGCATGAGATCGGCCGGGACCTTGATCTGGCGGAAGCCTTTTTCGGCGAGGTCGCGCGGTTCGATGCGCAGGTCGCCGACACCATCCATGGCGAAACGGAAACCGAGATCGGATAGCGCGCCGAGCGTCTCGATATCGAGCGGCGACAGGTTGCGCACCGCGTCCTGCCGGAAGCCGAGCACAAGCGAACCGGCCAGTGCCCGGTTGGCGTCGAGCAAAGCGACAAGCTCGGTGGAGAAGGCCGCGTCGCCAAGCGAGACACCAGCCAGGTCGCAGACGAGCCCGACATCGCGATTGCGCGAGGTCAGCCGGCGGACCACCTGGATGCAACGGCCGAGCGCCTCGACATCGAGCGCCGGCATCAAGCCGGCGGTTTCAGCCAGTTCGCGATAGTCCGACGGCAGGAGCAGGTCGCCGTCGGCGCTGCGCAGCCGGACCGAAGCCTGGTACCAGCGCACCTTGCGCTGCGGCAAAGTCACGATCGGCTGCAGGTAGAGATCGATGCGCCGGCTGTCGATCGCGGCGGTGATCGACGCGACAGCCTCGGCCCGCGACAGCCCGTCAAAGACGTCGGGCAGCACGGCCTCGAGGGCCGGCGCCAGATCCGACCGGTCGAGACGCTGGCGAAGCGTCTCGATCAGGCGCTGCGAGTTCGCGCCTTGCGCCTGCGTGGCGGCCGCCACCGGCACATCGGCGGCCTGCGGCGGCAGCTCGGTATCCGGCGACGTTGCCGGCACCGCCGCCGAAAGCGAGGCGGCGAGCGGGCCGACCGGCGGGAGCGCTGCGGCCGGCTGGACGGCCACCGCCGTCGCCCGGACGATCGCCGCTTCATGGACCTGCAGTGTCTCGGCGAATTGTTTGACCAGCGCGCCGAGCTGACCGATCTCTTCGGCGATCGGCTCGGTGGCGGCCCGGGCCTTGTCCATCGCCATGGTTTCGAAGCGTTCGACCCGGCGCGCCAGCTCGGTCATGTCGCGTGCGACATCGCCGGTCACACGGGTCAAGTCGGCGAGCCTCGCCTCGACCACCAGACGGTCGCCGGAACGCTGCGAGCCGAGATGGCCGATCACCATGGCGAGCAGCAGGCCGAACCCGATGGCGGTTGAAAAGCCGGCTTCGACATTGGCGACAAGATAGGCCAAGGCCGCGACCGAAACGGCGATCGTCACCATGCAGAGTGCAACGAAGAAGGAACCCGAACGAGGCATGGCTGAGCGGTCTTCATCCCCCGGCGTGAAGATCAGAGCGCGCATTCACTGCGGGCGGCGTCATGTGCGAATGCGCGCTGGCGCGACAGTGCCTCGAATCGCGCTGATTCGTCTCGAATGAACCATAGACGAAAGGCCGCATTCCCCCACAATAATGCCGTTTCCAACCGGCCACCCCAACGCGCGGAGTTTTCATGCCGAGCTTCTTCGACCCACCGACCGTTCACGCCCCGGCGCCGAGCTATCGCCACGGCGCGATCCACCAGCTCACCGGCCGCCGCCTGATCATTTCCGGCCAGGTCGCGTCCCGTCCCGACGGCACCGTGGCCGAAGGCCTGGAAGCCCAGTTCGAACAGGCTTTCGACAATCTGATCGCCGTCGTCAAAGCCGGCGGCATGGAGATCGGAAACCTGGTCAAGGTCGTCACCCTGGTGACCGTGCCGGACGCCGTCGCGACATTCCGTACCGTCAGGGCGCGCAAGCTCGGCAGCCATGTCTGCGCCGCCACCTATATCCAGGTCGCAGGGCTCGCCCGGCCGGACTTCCTGGTCGAGATCGAGGGCGAGGCCGTGCAGGACTAGGAGCGGGTACGGGACCCGGAACCGGGATGACCAAGGGCCTTCGCCCTTGGTCCTATTGCGCTGCAGCATGAATCTGGTGATTGTGCCTTCCCCTGGAGGTAACCATGCCTGTTCGCGCAATTCGCTCCCTGGCTTTCGAAGACCTGACGCTCGGCCTGTCCGAGTTGGTGTTCAAGACGGTCACCGACCAGGATATCGTCGGTTTCGCCGATATTTCCGGCGACCAGAACCCGATCCACCTGAACGAGCTCTATGCGTCGAAGACCCGTTTCGGCCAGCGCATCGCCCATGGGCTCTATACCGCCAGCCTGATCTCGGCGGTCATCGGGACGCGCCTGCCCGGACCCGGCGCGATCTACATGTCGCAGACGCTGAACTTCAAGGCGCCGGTGAAGATCGGCGATGTCGTGCGCATCCATGTCGAGGTGGCCGAGCTGATCGAGGGACGGCAAAGGGCACGGCTCGCCTGTGAATGCGCGGTCGATGCAACCGTCGTGCTCGACGGCGAAGCCTGGGTAAGGGTTCCCTCGCGCCTCGAACTCATGTCGGCGGCTTGACGGCGCAAGCGCCGGACGGCAGGGTCCGCGCGCCCTGCCCGTCAATTCCGCGATCCCGAGTTCCATGCCTCTGATCCTGCCGCCCCAGCGGCCATCGCCCGCCTTTCCCGTGCTTGCCCAGGCCACGCCGATGCCGGACACGCTGGCCGGCGGCGTGATCGCGATCGGCAATTTCGACGGGGTTCATCGCGGCCACCAATATGTCATCGAGCAGACGGTGGGGTTGGCCAGGAGGCTCGGCCGCAAAGCTCTGGTGCTCACCTTCGAGCCGCATCCACGGGCTTTTTTCCAGCCGGATCGGCCGCTGTTCCGGCTGGCCGACGGACCAACCAAGATCCGGCTGCTGGCGGCCCTTGGGCTTGATGCGGTGGCGATCGCCGGCTTCGACAAGGCGTTTGCTGCGCTGTCGGCCGAGGACTTCGTCACGCAGGTGCTGGTCGGCTGGCTCAAGGCCGCCCATGTGGTCATCGGCCAGGATTTCCACTATGGCGCGGCGCGCGCCGGCAATGCCCAGAGCCTGATCGAGGCGGGTATCGTCCACGGCTTCGACGTGACCCGCATGACCGCGCTCTGCGACGGCGAGGCGACCGTCTCCTCGACCGCCATCCGCGATGCGCTGATGAGCGGCCGCATCGAGGACGCCAACGCGCTGCTCGGCCACGCCTGGTTCATTTCGACCGAGGTCATCCATGGCGACAAGCGCGGCCGGACGCTCGGCTATCCGACCGCCAATCTCCGGCTCGACCCGAATAGCCAGCTCGCCCATGGCATCTATGCCGTGAAGCTCGGCCTCGACGGTATCTGGCACGACGCGGTCGCCAGTTTCGGCCGGCGGCCGACCTTCGACAATGGCGCGCCGCTTCTGGAAGTCCATGTCTTCGATTTCTCCGGCGATCTCTACGGCCGCGAAGTCGACGTCGCTTTCGCCGGCTATATCCGGGAAGAGCTGAAATTCGACGGACTGGACGCGCTGATCGCCCAGATGGACGAGGACAGCGGCAAGGCGCGCGCCATCCTGGCACGCCGTTGAAAGCTCCACCGCAAGCTGCATTAGCGGGCAATTTCTCACGTCATCGGTCAAAACCGCAGCGCTCTTACGAGACTATTAACCACCAGATCGGCTTCCTGGAGGGGATTTGCACCCCCAGGAAAAGCCCGAGATGGTCTCCCGCCTTCCAGTCCTGAAAATCGGCGCCAAAGCGGTCGCCTTCGTCACCGCGATCCTGCTCTTCACCGCCTGCCTCATCGTGCTCGCCGGCTGGCAATTGATCGAGACGCGCAATGCGGAACGCGCGGTCGCAGACGCCCAGACCAATACCCGGACGCTCGCCGTGCTGTTCGGGGCAGCCCATGCGGACGCCCGCTTCACGATCGCCGGCGAGCGGGTGTCGGAGGTGCGCATCCCCGCCATGCCGACCTTCGCGGATCATGCGATCGTCGACCGGACAGTGCAGGCGGTCGGCGGCGTTGCGACCATTTTCGTGACCGACGAGAAGGGCGCCTTCATCCGGCGCACCACCAACCTGAAAAAGGAGAACGGCGATCGCGCGGTCGGCACGTCGCTCGCCGCCGACCACCCGGCGCAGGCCGCGCTGCGTCAGGCCAGGGCCTATTATGGTCCAGCCGTGCTGTTCGGCCGGTCGTTCTACACCGCCTATCAGCCGGTCATCGGCGCAAATGGCAGCGTGATCGGCATCCTGTTCATCGGCATTGCCACCGAAGAGCTGCACGCCGCGGCGCTCAAGACCTTGACCGCGATGATCGTGTCGCTGGCCCTGGTGGTGCTGGTCCTGGGCCTGCTCTCGGCAGTCATCGTCCGTCGCGCGGTCAGGCCGCTGGTCGCGGCCACCGCGGCACTCGAACGGGTCGCCGGCGGCGATCTGGACAGCACCATCCCGGCGACGACCCGGGCCGACGAGATCGGCGATCTGACGCGCGCACTGACAATCCTGCGCGATGGAGCAAGAGCGGCGCGGGAGGCCGAAGCCCTCCGCCTTGCCGAGGCCCAGGCGCGTGACGCCCGCGCCGGCCGGCTCGAAGCCGCGATCATGACCTTCGAGAAGACCATGGCGGAACGGATCGGCGAAGCGGAAAAGGCGGTCGGCGATCTCGGCTCGAGCGCCGGCGAGCTGAACGCCGCCTCCCGCGCCATGGCGGCGCAGGTCGGCGCAGCTTCCGGCGCGACCGATGAGGCCACCGCCAACATGAGCGCGGTTGCCAGTGCCGCCGAACAGCTGACCGCGTCGATCGCCGAGATCGGCAGCCAGGTTGCCGCCTCCTCGGAGGTGACCGGACGGGCGGTCAAGCAGGCCGGCGACACATCCAGCCGGGTTGCGGAACTCGACAGCGCCGCGCGCAAGATCGGCGAAGTGGTCGGCCTGATCACCCAGGTCGCCGAGCAGACCAACCTGCTCGCGCTCAACGCCACCATCGAGGCCGCCCGCGCCGGTGAAGCCGGCAAGGGCTTTGCGGTGGTCGCCTCGGAAGTGAAGCAGCTGGCCGGACAGACGGCCAGGGCGACCGAGGAAATCTCGGCGCAGGTGGGACGGATGCAGGCGGCAACCAGCGGCACGGTCTCCGCCATTGGCACGATCACCGAGACCATCGGGGCGATGGATCAGATCACCACGACGATCGCGGCGGCGGTGGAGGAGCAGCAGCTTTCGACGCGCGAGATTTCGCGGGCGATCGCGGAAGCCAACGGCCATGCCGATACCGCGCGCAGCTCGATCATCGATGTCGATCGCGCGGCGACCGGAACCGGCAGGTCGGCCGGGCAGGTCGACGAAGCCACCCAGCGGCTCGCCGGCAGTTCCGCCAGCATCGACGGCGCCCTCAAGGCTTTCGTCGCCGAAGTGCGGGCGGCCTGATCAGCCGGCGGCGCGCAGCGCCGCTTCGGCCATCAGGCCGGCCAGGAAGATCAATCCGGCATCGCGGTTCGACTTGAACAGCCGCAGGCAAAGAGCCGGATCGGCAATGTCGATGCGGGCGACCTGCCAGGCCAGGTGAAGCGCGAAGGCGGCGAGCCCGCAATAGGCGAGGACCGAGCCGCCCAGCGTCCAGAGCGCCACCGCGAACAGGAAGACCGCGCCGGAATAGAACAGCGACAGGAACAGCGGCGTGCGCTCGCCGAACAGGAGCGCGGTCGACCTGACGCCGACAATGGCGTCGTCTTCCCGGTCCTGATGGGCGTAGATGGTGTCGTAGCCGATGACCCAGAGGATCGATCCGGCATAAAGCAGGATCGGCGCCGCATCGAGCCTGTCGAAGGCCGCCGCCCAGCCCATCAGCGCGCCCCACGAGAAGGCCAGCCCGAGCACCGATTGCGGCCAGGAGGTGATGCGCTTCATGAAGGGATAGATGGCGATGATGGCGATCGAGGCGATGCCCAGCGCCCAGGCGAAAGGCTTGGCGAGCGCCAGCAGCACCAGCGCGCCGACCACCACCTGGGCCATCAGGAACAGCTTCGCCTGGCGCCCAGTCACCTGGCCGGAGGGCAAGGGCCGCGAGCGCGTCCGCTCGACCATGGCATCGATGTCGCGATCGACCAGATCGTTATAGGTGCAGCCGGCACCGCGCATGGCGACCGCGCCAATGGCGAACAGCGCCATGTGCCAGAGATTGGGCAGCGCCTGGCCAGCGGCGATCGCGGCAAAAGCCGCCGACCACCAGCATGGCAGCAGCAGGAGCCAGGAGCCGATCGGCCGGTCGGCGCGGGCAAGCCTGAGATAGGGACGCCAGGATGCCGGAGCGAGCGTGTCCACCCACGAGCCGCGGACGGCATCGGCAACCCGGCCCTCGGTCATCGTCATGGCGGCTTACAGCGCGCCGGGCGTGCGCAGGTCGAGTTGCGGCCGGCGACCCGCCTGGGGCGCGAAGGGATTGGCACCGCCGGCCTCGGCCTGGCGGCGCTGCCGGTCGAGCGTCGCAACCCCCTGGCAGGCCTGACGGCGATTGCGGATGACATTGGTCAGACCGGTCGAGACGTCGTTGATCATCGTATCCGGCAGGCGGCAGAAGTCGCCATTGTCGGTGACCCATTTCTTCAGCCGCTCGAACGAGGTCTGGGCATTGCCGAGCGCCGTGCAAGCGCGCTGGGCATTGGCACGGGCCTGATCAAAATTGGTCGGCCGGCCGCGTGGCATGGCCGCCTGGGTCTGCTGCATCACCTGCTGGTGGCTCTGCAACAGCGGTTGAAACTCGCTCTGGCAAATCTCGTTGGCATTGGCCGGCACGGCAACGGCAAGCGCTCCGGCAGCGATCAGCCCGAGAAACAAGGTGCGGTTCGGCAGAGCACAGCGCATCATTCGGCCCCGGAAGGTGTCCGCAGGAAGGCGGAACTGCAAAAAACGGCATTCTCCATATCAATCCGACAGGATCGTGGCAATGCGGCACCCCGGCGCGGCCAGGTCCTGGACCCTAGCACATTCTCGCGCGCCGCGTCCGCGACGTCGCCTCGTCCTTGCCAGCAAGAGATCCCGGCGCTATCCGCGAAAAGACGGCAAGGCGAGGTTGTTTCAGATCATGGCGCTCTACGACTTCGGCGCGACGCGGCTGTTCGTGCAAGGGCCGCTCGGTCCCGGCACGGTGATCGCCTGCGACCGCGACAAGACCAATTATCTCGTCAATGTGATGAGGCTGGCCGACGGCGCGGTCCTGCATGTCTTCGACGGAGTGAACGGCGAATGGCGCGCCAGGCTCAGGCGCGCTGCCAAGAAAGCGGTCGAACTGCTGGTCGAGGACCAGGTCCGGCCACAGACCGATGCGAGCGACCTCTGGCTGATCTTCGCGCCGCTGAAACAGGCACGCCTCGACTACATGGTTCAAAAGGCGGTGGAAATGGGCGCGTCGCGGCTGGTGCCGGTGACCACCCGCTACACCCAGGTCGGCAGGCTGAACCTTGAACGGGTCAGCGCCAATGCCATCGAGGCCGCGGAACAATGTGGCGTCTTGTCGGTTACCCCGTGCGACGACATGAAGCCTCTGCCAACGGTGCTCGCCGCGCTGCCGGCGGATCGGCTGCTTGTCTTCTGCGACGAGGATGCGGCGATCGCCAATCCGGCCGAGGCACTGCAGCCCTTCGCATCCGCGCCGCAGCCGCTGGCTGTCCTGATCGGGCCGGAAGGCGGTTTCGCACCCGAGGAGCGGGCCATGATCAGCAAAAGGCCGCGAACGATCGCCTTGTCGCTCGGGCCGCGGATCCTTCGGGCCGACACCGCCGCGGTGGCGGCGCTGGCGGTCGTCCAGGCGGTTCTGGGCGATTGGAGATAGATTCGGTGAAGCGTGATCGGAGATGACGAAATGACCCGGCGCGGAAGGCCTCGCCGCGGAAAAAGTCAACCGATTTAAGTTCACGCAATCTTTCAATTGGTTACAGAACTGTGGCGGCGCGTGACCGGTTCGGCCACATTTTTGCCCCGCCCGGCTTCAGCCTGTCGCTCGCCGCGGCCCGTTTTCGACTGGGGTCGGCCGCGGCTTTGCGCGGGTTCGCAGCCTCGCGATCCGCGCCAACATTTCTGTGCCCGAACAGATGGAGACAATCATGTCGGACACCTGCCGTTTTGGTATCGAGGAAGAATTTTTTGTTGTGGACGCCGAGACCAAGGCTGTCATGCGGCGCATGCCGCAGGCCTTCTTCGATTCCGCGAAGCAGCGGCTCGGCGACCGCCTGAAAGGCGAATTGCTGCAGTCGCAAGTGGAGCTGACGAGCTCGATTCATTCATCCTTCGACACGGCGCGCAACGAGCTGAAGGCGATGCGCGGCGCCCTGGGCCAGGTCGCCGCCGAACATGGCCTGGCGATCCTCGCCTCGGGGACGCACCCGACCGCCTTGTGGGCCACCCAAAGAGCCAACGACACACCGCGCTCGGACAGCGTCATGCACGACCTGCAGATGCTCGGCCAACGCAACATCGTCTGCGGCCTGCATGTCCATGTCGAATTCGACGATCTGTCGCGCCGGGTGGACGTGATGGGCCGGATCATGCCCTACGTGCCGCTGCTGGTGGCGCTGTCGACGTCATCGCCATTCTGGCAGACCCGCGCGACCGGCCTGATGGGTTATCGCCTGGCGGCTTACGACGAGTTGCCGCGCACCGGCCTGCCGGAACTGTTCCGCAGCGAGGCCGACTACGACAATTATATTTCGCTGCTGGTCGAGACCCGGGTGATCGAGGATTCGAGCTATGTCTGGTGGGCGGTGCGTCCGTCGCGCAAATACCCGACCCTCGAATTGCGGGCGCCGGACTGTTGCACGCGGGTCGAGGACACGCTGGCGATCGCCGCGCTCTACCGGACCCTGGTCCGGCATCTGATCCGCCATCCGGAGATCAATGCCAACCTGTCGCCGGTCTCGCGCGCGCTGATGCAGGAAAACAAGTGGCGCGCCCAGCGCTATGGCGTCCATGGCAGCTTCGTCGACGAAACACGCCGTATCACCCTCTCGGTGCGCGACGTGGTGGCCGAGACCATCGACCAGGTCATGGAGGAGGCCGAGGCACTGAATTGCGCGGCCGAGGTGGCCCATTGCCTCGACATCGCGACCCGCGGCACCAGCGCCGACGGCCAGCTCGCGGTATGGAAATCAGCGCTCAGCCTGGCCGAGACGCCGCATGACGCGCTGCGCGCGGTGAAGACCTGGATCGCCCAGGAAACCCTGCAATAGACTGACGACCCTGCAGTAGACCGCAGACCCTGCAATAGATCGTCGCGCCGAGGCGGCACTGCGCTGCCGGGCTTGAACAGCGCCCCGAGAGCCCGCACCGCAAGGCGCGGGTTCTCGACGTTTCGGGCCGTGGGCTTGCCACGTCGCAACGTGGCCCACCACAGGCCGGCCGGTCGACTGCCGGGGCTCGGCGGCTACCGCGCGCCCCTCAAGGAATTCGCGAAGGCGACGATCAGCGAGACCACCTGTCCGTCAAGGCCGGCGAGACCATGGTGGCCGCCGGCCTGGCAGGGATCGCCCCGATCGACACCTCCGGTGAGCCAAACGACGCGGGCCCGCCCGCCGGCCCAGGCCGCGAATGGCGCCACCAGCGCGGGCTGCGTCACGCGGCAGCCATCCTGACGGTGATGAAGGACCAAGGTTCGCGGCAATGCCCCGGGCGAGCCGGCATAGGCCTGGAAGGTGTCGAGCATGGCCGACGTCAGGACGATGCCGTCTGGGCGGGCGGACAGCGCGGCCGGCGCGCGGGTGGCGCCCCGGCTCGTCGCCACCACGACAACCGGGCGAGCGATGGTCCGCATATATTCGACCGCCTGGGCAGGGCTGGCAGCGGCATCCAGCGTCAGCGTGGCAAAGCCTCTGGCCGCATAGACGTGCCGCGTGCGGACCAGTTGATTGCCGCGCAGCGCGGTGATGTTTCCGTCGCTCTGGATACCCAGCCGGCCGTCACCGCCCGGCATCAGGATGATGCTGCCGCGCGGACGGCCTGTCGGCCTGTCGAGCGTGGCCGAGCTTCCGAACTGCGGAACAAGCTCGGAAGCCCGAACAGGCACGCATGTCGACACCACCATGATCAAGCTCGCCACGGCCTTTCCGAACATTGTGTCCCCGCTTGCTTCGCGTCGGTTTCAACCGGATCGACTGCACGCCGTGGAACCGATCGCCCGCCATCGGCATCGTGCGGCCGGCAGAGACATGCAATCAGTTCGCCGGCCGGATCAGCCCGCCTCGGCGAGCAGCCGGCGGCCGCTGCGGCTCACCGGCAGGACCAGGCCGCAATCCAGGGTCAAGGCCGCGCGGCCGGCGCTCCGTCTGTGCCCGGCAAGGGCGTCACGCGCGACCCAGTGCGATCGGTGGATGCGCAGGCCCCTGGCAGGGCCGAGCGCTTCGACCGCCTGCGACAGACCCATCAGGATCAGGGCATGGCCACGATCGGTGTGGACCCGCAAATAATGATCCTCGGCGCTCAGCGCGATGAGTTTTGCATGGCGCAAGGCCAAGGGCAGCTTGGCCATGACGACATCGTCCGTCGCCGCATCGGCTGGCGGCGGCGTGTCCTCGGCCGGTACCGGCGCCGGCAAGGACTGCGGCCCGGCAGGCCCGTTCGCCTGCCAGCGCCGCTCGACAAACCAGCCGAGCCCGCTGAGCAGAAGGTTGATGACCAGCGTCTGCCCCATCAGCCCGCCGAACGTGACGTGGCGAAGCACGTGCGGCGACCACAGGTGCATCTGCATTTGGACCACCAGCGCGCCCGGCGGGGCCATGGCGATCGCGATGACGACCATCGCCCAGAACGGCAGGCGGCCGGAGAACAGGAAGCGCCTGGCCAGCATCGCGGTGCCGACCACCATGGCGCCGATCAACACGGCATTGCCGGCGAATTGCAGCAGCCGAACCCGGAGGTCGATGCTGACATAGGAGCCGAACGGCCCGAGCAGGCCGAGCACCAGACCGGCCGCGATGGATAGCCCGACGAAGGCGAGCCACTTTGCCGAAAGCCGTCGGCGCAGATCGGCCGCGTCGAGACTGGTCATTGGCGAAGAAACCATGTCGTTGGCGAAGACGGCCGAGACTAGGCCGGCGCTCGTGGCTAGGCAATCGGACCTCAAAGCCATCGCTCGAGGAGGTCTCTTTTGAAATATGTGATCGCCATTCCCGTCGCTCTCATCATTTGCGTCGTTGCAGCTTTCGCCGGAGTGCTCTCGCTGTCGCAGCCGGTGACGCCGCCGCCGCTCGCCGTCATGTCGCAGTCGGACCAGAAGCTGGCGCATCCGGTCGGGACCCTCCCGCCTTATGGGTTTTTCACGGCGCGCGACGGCACCCGGCTCGCCTATCGCCTCTATGAGGGCAGGCCGGGCGGTGGCGTCGCGATCGCGGTGCACGGATCGACCGGGCTTGCCACCGCCGTGCACGCGGTCGGGCGCGCCCTCTCGGCCGAGGGGATGAATGTCTACGCCATCGACGTCCGGGGCCACGGGGAAAGCGGGGCGCTCGGCGATATCGGTTATCGCGGCCAGTTGGAGGACGACCTTGTCGATCTTCTGGCCGTGGCCCAGCAGCGCTTCCCTAGGGAACGGCGGCTCCTGCTCGGCCATTCGCTTGGCGGCAGTTTCATCCTGCGCGTCGCCGGCGAGCCGATTGCCGACCGCTTCGATGCCTATCTCGCCCTGTCGCCGTTCATCTCGGTCCGGTCCGACACCAATCGTCCGAACACCGGCGGCTGGGCCGATCCCGCTATCCCCCGCATCATCGCGCTGTCGCTGCTGAACCGCTTGGGGATCTCAGGGCTCGACGGGCTTCCGACGATTGCCTATGCCGTGCCGGCAGACGCGCAAGGCAAACGGGCGCGTGTCTATTCCCATCGCCTGCTGGCCAATATGAGCTTGCCGCGCGACTGGCCGGAGGCGCTCGGCCGCATTGTCAGGCCGACCATCGTCCTGGTCGGCGCAGAGGACCAATTGTTCGTCGCAACGGCCTATGCCGCCGAGATCAGCGCGGCCAACCCGCGCATCGGCGTCGAAGTGCTCGCCGGCGTCGATCACATGGGCATGGTGATCGACCAGGCCGCGACCGACGTCATCGTCCGCACGGCCGTCCGGCTGCTGCGGACGCGATAGCCCAGCGGTCAGAACAGGTCGCCCTGGCCCTCGCCGGCGGCTTTCCGGGCAGGCTTCGGTTCGGCGCGCGGCGGAGACGAACGCGGCGCCGGCGGTCTTGGCGGCTCGTCGCCCTCGGCGCGCGCGGCCACCCGCCCGTCGGCGAATTCGATCGACAGGGCAAGGCCCGCGCTTACCGCCGCCGCGGTGCGCAGCGTCCGGCCGTCGCCGTCGCGGACCAGCGCGAAGCCGCGCGCCAGCACGCCTTGATAAGACAGCGCGCCGAGCAGCTTGGCGGCCGCCTCGAGCCGGTCGCCCCGGCGCCGGAGGATCAGGTCGATGGCGCGCGGCGCGCGGGCGAACAGGCTGTTCAGGCGCTCGCCGTCGCGGGCGATCCGATGGGACTGGGTGGTGGCATAGACGCCGAGCGAACGCGCCAGCCGGTCCGACAGCGACGAAAAGCCCTGCCGGCGCGTTTCGACCCGCCGCCCGAGCGCCGCCCTGGCACGTGCGCTCAAGGTTTCGATGCCGTCCTGGGCGCGCCCGACCCGCAGCATCAGGACGCCGGGCGCCAGCCGTCCGGACGCCCTGACCAGCCGGGTGCGGTGCGCGGCGGCATTGGCACGCAAGGCATTCGGCAGACGCTCGGTCGCGCCGTCCAGGCGCTGGCGGGCCGCCTCCAGCAGGTGCTCGGCGTCCGGCAAGGCGCGGATGGCGGCGCGCAGTCCGAGCCGGCGGTCGTCCAACAGCCGCAGCATGCCGGCGGCGTGGCGACGACCGAGGTCGCCGATTTCGACGATCAGGTCGGCGCGGACCGGCACCGCCATTTCGGCGGCGGCTGTCGGCGTCGGCGCACGCCGGTCGGCAGCAAAGTCGATCAGCGTGGTATCGGTCTCGTGGCCAACAGCCGAAATCAGCGGGATCCGGCTTTCGGCGGCGGCCCGGACGACGATCTCCTCGTTGAAGCCCCAGAGGTCTTCCAGGCTGCCGCCGCCGCGCGCGACGATCAGCACATCGGGCCGCGGCAGATCGCTGTCGGCATCGATGGCGTTGAAGCCCCGGATGGCGGCGGCGACTTCGGCCGCGCTGCCCTCGCCCTGGACCCTGACCGGCCAGACCAGCACGCTGCGCGGGAAACGATCCTCCAGCCGGTGCAGAATGTCACGGATGACCGCGCCGGTCGGCGAGGTGACCACGCCGATCACGCGCGGCAGATAGGGCAAGGGCCGCTTCCTGGCCGGATCGAACAGGCCTTCGGCGGTGAGTGCCTTGCGGCGCTCCTCGAGCAGCGCCATCAGCGCGCCGACGCCGGCCGGTTCCAGGCTCTCGACCACGATCTGATATTTGGACGAGCCCGGAAAGGTGGTGACACGCCCGGTCGCGATCACCTCCAGGCCTTCCTGCGGCTTGAAGCGCAGGCGCCCGAACACGCCCTTCCAGATCACCGCCTCGATGACGGCGCCCTGGTCCTTCAGGCGGAAATAGACGTGGCCGGACGGGCTCGCACCGCGATAACCTGAGACTTCACCGCGCAGCCGGACAAAACCGAAGGCGTCCTCGACCGTCCGTTTGATCGCGGTTGCGAGTTCCGAAACCGAAATCTCGGGAGCATTCGAGGGCGCTATGTCGGTCATTCCTGCCGAATCCGTTGCCGGAGAAGAGACTCTTGTCTAAGCCACGGAAGCGACGGCGTCATCGAGGTCCTTCATGAACGTGCTTCTGGTCGGCGGCGGAGGCCGCGAACATGCCTTGGCCTGGGCGATCTCGGCCAGCCCGCTGCTGACAACGCTCTATTGCGCGCCGGGCAATCCCGGCATCGCCGAAGTGGCGACACTGGTGCCGCTCGATGTGACCGATCACGCGGCGGTGGTCGCTTTCTGCCAATCGGCCAAGATCGACCTCGTGGTGGTCGGTCCCGAGGCGCCGCTGGTGGCGGGCCTGGTCGACGACCTCAATGGCCATGCGATCAAGGCCTTCGGGCCGACACGCTTCGCCGCCCGGCTCGAAGGCTCGAAAGGCTTCACCAAGGACCTCTGCCGCGACTTCGGCATTCCGACCGCGGCTTATGAACGTTTCACCGAAGCCGAACCGGCCAAGGCCTATATCCGCGCCCGGGGCGCGCCGATCGTGATCAAGGCCGACGGCCTGGCCGCCGGCAAGGGTGTCGTCGTGGCGATGACCTTGACCGAGGCGATCGAGGCCGTCGACATGATGTTTTCGGGCGGCCTCGGTGAAGCCGGCGCGGCAGTTGTCGTCGAAGAGTTCATGACCGGTGAGGAAGCGTCCTTCTTTGCGCTCTGCGACGGCCAAACGGCCCTGGCGCTGGCGACCGCCCAGGACCACAAACAGGTCGGCGACGGCGATACCGGGCCGAATACCGGCGGCATGGGCGCCTATTCGCCGGCCGCGGTGATGACGCCCGAGCTGATCGAACGAACCATGGCGGAGATCATCAAGCCGACGCTCGCGGCGATGACGGCCAAGGGCCATCCATTCCAGGGCGTGCTGTTCGCCGGGCTGATGATCACCACCGAAGGCCCGAAGCTGATCGAATATAACTGCCGCTTCGGCGACCCCGAATGCCAGGTGCTGATGATGCGCCTGAAGGACGACCTGCTGACGTTGCTGTTCGGCGCGGTCGATGGCCAGTTGAAAACCATGAGCGCACGCTGGTTCGACGAGATGGCGCTGACCGTCGTGATGGCGGCGAAGGGCTATCCGGGCGCGCCGGAAAAGGGCACCGTCATTCGCGGCCTCGACCAGTTGAAGGCCCTCGACGGCGCCGAAATCTTCCATGCCGGGACAGCCTTGAAGGACGGCCAACTGGTCGCCAATGGCGGCCGCGTGCTGAACGTCACGGCGGTCGGCGCGACCGTCGCGGAGGCCCAGGCCAAGGCCTATGAGGCGGTCGACAAGATCGACTGGCCGGGCGGGTTCTGCCGCCGCGACATCGGCTGGCGGGCGGTGGAACGGGAACGCGCGGCCAAACGTTAAGCCGATGCCGGGCACCCAACGGACTATCGCCGCCCGGTAGGGCTGCTAGTCTGGCCAGCCCGCTTGCAGGAGCGACCATGGCCACATCCGACCTGTTTCCAAGCTTCGCTTCCCATTGGATCGACACCTCGATCGGCAAGATCTTCGCCCGCTCGGGTGGCAATGGGCCGCCGCTCCTGCTCATCCACGGCTTTCCGCAGACCCATGTGGAATGGCATCGCATCGCGCCGGAGCTTGCCCGCTCGTTCACCCTGGTGCTGCCGGATCTGCCCGGCTACGGCTGGTCGGTGGCGCCGGCCGACGGCGCCAACCACTTCCCCTATGCCAAGCGCGACATGGCCAAGATTCTGATCGAGGTGATGGAGCAGCTCGGTCATGTCCATTTCGCCGTCGTCGGCCATGACCGCGGCGCGCGGGTCGGCTATCGCATGGCCCTGGATCATCCCGGCCGCATCGAGCGGCTGGCACTGCTCGACATCGTGCCGACCATCGTCATGTGGCAACGCATCAACGCCGCGCCGTCACCCAAGACCGAGCACTGGATCTTCCTGTCCGGCCCGAAGGGCGTGCCGGAGGCGGCGATCCTGAAGGACACCACCGGTTATCTCGAATCGAAGCTGAGCCTGTGGACCCGGGATGGCACGCTCCGATGCTACGACCCGCGCGCGCTGCAGCACTATCGCGACTTCTTCAACGAACCGAGCCGCGTGCATGCCTGCTGCGAGGACTACCGGGCCGGCGCCACGGTCGATCTGAGGGCCGACGAGGCCGACAAGGCGGCGGGCAGGACGATCGGCTGTCCGGTCCATGCGGTGTGGGGCTCGGCCGGCATTCCATCCGCCGGCGCGAGCCCGCTCGAGGCCTGGAAGCTGTTCGCCCCCGAGGCCAGCGGCGAGGCGGTCGATTCCGGCCATTTCCTGCCCGAAGAGAACCCCGAGGGCACGCTGGCCTCGCTGTTGCCGTTTCTGCGGCGACCGATCGACTAGGATCGCTTCAGAGCCCGATCGTCTTGCGTGCCTTGGCGCCGACCTTGGCCTGCAGGAAGGGCGTCCAGCCGAGCAGCAGGCCAGGCAGGCCGAGCGCCTGCCGCGACCAGTGCCAGAAGCTGAACACGTCCTTGTGGCGGATGATCAGGCCGTCGCGGCAGGTGAGCGTGCCGGTGACATTGTTGACCACCGGCCGGTCGGTCTGGCTGAAGGTATATTCGGCGATCCAGGCGACGCGCGCCGTCGTCTCGTCGGCGGTCTCGACCGTATAGGACACCGCAAGATCGGCCGCCCGCCCGACCAGAAGCCGCCACATGATACGGGTGTGCGCCGCATCCAGGCGGCCGAAGACCGGATCCTCGAAGGTTGCGTCATCGGCATAAAGCGCGCCCATCGCCTTGCCGTCGCGTGCCGCGAAAGCCTCGTAGAATGTCTCGGCGATGTCGCGCGGCGTGGCTGCTGGCATTGTCCCCTCCCCGATTTTGCAGGCAAACCTCATCCAGATCCGGACCGCCGGCAAGCCCGATCTGGCCGGGCGACTTGACCGCGGGGGCTCCAACCCCTTAACCCCAGGGTCATGACCACCACCATTGCCCTGCCGCCGACCATTGACGGTCTTTCGACGATCGCCAGCCAGTATGACCTCGTCCTGTCGGACGTCTGGGGTGTCCTGCACAATGGCATGAAAGCGCACCCCGCCGCCTCCGCCGCCCTGATGGCGATCCGCCGCCAGGGCGTGCCGGTGGTGCTGATCTCGAATGCGCCACGCCAGAGCCCTGTCGTGGTCGGCCAGCTCGACCGGCTGGGCATTCCGCGCGCGGCCTATGACGCGGTGGTCACCTCCGGCGACGTATCACGCGACTATATCCGGACCCGGCCGGGCGAACCGGTCCACCATGTCGGGCCGAAGCGCGACCTGGTGATCTTCGAGGATATCGGCACCCGGCTCGTCGGCATCGATGAAGCGGCCTATGTGGTCTGCACCGGGCTTGTCGACGATCGCAGCGAAACACCTGACGACTATACCGAGCGCCTCGAACGCATGCGCGCCCGCAACCTGTTCTTCGTCTGCGGCAACCCGGACAAGGTGGTCGAGGTCGGCGACAGCCTGATCTATTGCGCCGGTGCGATCGGCGATCGCTATCAGTCGATGGGCGGCGAGGTGCTCTACGCCGGCAAACCATTCGAGCCGGCCTACGAGACCTGTTTCGGCTTTGCCGAGCGGATCACCGGCAAGCCCGTCGATCGCACCCGCGTGCTGGCAATCGGCGACGCGATGCGCACCGATGTCGCCGGCGCCGCGCGAATGGGGATCGATTGCTTGTTCCTGGCCGAGGGCATTCACGCCGAACTGTTGCTCGGGCCTGACGGCCTGAAGCCGGCGGGCCTTGCCGCCCTGGTGGCGGAGACCGGCCTGCACCCGCGCTATGTGATGCCCAGGCTGACCTGGTGAGCGCCTGACGATCGCGGCCGGCCCGGCCCTTTCGGCCGCCTATTTGAACAGCGCGTCGACAGCATCCTGGCTGGTGCCGCCGGCATGCGGCTTGTCGAACAAGGCATCGACATCGCCCTGGCCGACACCTTCGCCATCCAGCTGCGGACCGTGCAGGATGTTCTGCAGCTTGCGCTCCTCGCGCTTGCGTTCGTCGTCGGTCATATAGCCTTCGGCATCGGCCGCATTGATCGCCTCGGCGAAGCGCGACACGCGGGCCTCGATATGCTGCAGCGTCTCGACGACCTTGGCGACGCGCTGGCCGGTAATGTCCTGGAACGAGCAGGCCTCGAAGATCAGCATCATCCGTTCGTCGACGATCGCCTTGTAGGCGGTCGGGTTGGACGGGTCGGCCGCCATCACCTCTTCGGCCGCGCCCATGATCGTGTCGGTCGCCTTTTCGGTGGCCTTGACGATGGCGTCGAGCTCCAGGCCGGCGGCCGGAATGCGGCTCTGCTTCAGGTCATTGGGCTGCAGCCGGCCGATTTCGGCTTTCATATTGGTGATGAAGGCCGCGATATCCGACAGCTCCCGATAGACCGACATGTCGATCGAGCGGAAGAAGCTGGAGAGCGATTCGACGGTCACCTCGGCGAGGCCGACGACATCGGCCAACGACACGTCGCGTTCACGCTTGGTGCGGACGAATTCGACGATCCGGTCAAGATGGTCGGTTGAGACGCTCTTCATGGCATTACCCATTCCTTGGGGCCTGGCGGCGGCGATGGCCCTATCGGCGTCAAGCCGTGGGCTCGGCTCGAGCATGAGCCGGAGCGTGCGGGATGCCTTGCGGCCTTTTTCAGTCGGCGAAGACGGCGTCGATCTTGGCCTTCAAAGTCTGGGCGTTGAACGGCTTGACGATGTAGTTGTTCACGCCGGCCTTCTTGGCCGCGATGACGTTCTCGGTCTTGGATTCCGCGGTGACCATGATGAAGGGCGTGCGGGCCAGGAAACCGTCCGAGCGAACTTCCTTCAGGAGCTCGTAGCCGGTCATCGGCTCCATGTTCCAGTCGGAGATCACCAGGCCGTATTTCTTCTCCTTCATCTTCGCCAATGCGGCCGAGCCATCCGACGCGTCGTCGATGTCGTCAAAGCCGAGCTGTTTCAGAAGATTGCGGATGATGCGGATCATCGTGTTGTAATCGTCGACCACGAGGATCGGCATCGAGAGATCAACAGCCATCTAACCTGCTCCAAGGCCGCGACGATGCTGACAAGCCCGTCGGAAATTCATGGAAGCCCAATCAAGCGAGGCTTCTTGGCGGAAAACCTAGAGATCAGCGTTGAAGAAGCGGTTAACGGACCCGTTGCCGGCCGGCAAAAAATGGCGCGTTTTGGGCAGCAATGGCCGGCAATTTTCTTAAGGTTACAGATTGGTTCAAAGCCGGTCATCGCGTCTTGACAGCGGCATCGGCTCCGGCGCGGCCATGGCATTCGGCCAGCCCGCTCGCGCCGGCCCGGCTTCCTCGGTAAACTGGGCGCCTCATGGGAGCCCTCGGCATGACCTTCTATCAAGAGCAATCGCCGTTCTCGACCGGGCTGCGCTGCCGCTGCCCACGCTGCGGCGAGGGCGCCCTGTTCGATGGCTTCCTGACACCGAAGGCCCGATGCAGCGCCTGCGGGCTGGACTATTCCTTCGCCGATGCCGGCGACGGCCCGGCGGTCTTCGTCATCCTCATCGCCGGCTTCCTGATCTGCGGCCTCGCGCTGTTCGTCGAGTTCCGTTATCAGCCGCCGTTCTGGCTGCACGCGCTGATGTGGGGGCCGTTGATCCTGATCGTGACGCTCGGCCTGCTCCGACCCATGAAGGGCATCATGATCGCTCTCCAATATGTCAACAAGGCGCGCGAGGGGCGGCTCGACAGCCAGTGACCGAGGCTTTATTCGCAAGCCACATGACCACATCCCGCCTTCGCCCGCTCGTCGTTCCGGGCCTCGTCGCGCTCGCGGCCCTTGCCGTGCTCATCCGGCTCGGATCCTGGCAGCTGTCGCAACTTGCCTGGAAGAACGGCCTGATCGCCCAGGTCGAAGCCCGCACCCATGCGCCGCCGGTGCCGTTGCCGCCGGCCGCCGCATGGCCGGCCATGACCGCCGCGGCCGACGAATATCGCCGCGTCGCCGTCACCGGCTCGTTCCGCCACGACGCCGAGGCCTATCTCTATACCGTCGCCGGCGACAGCAACCGGCCGGGCCAGCCCGGGCGGCCCCAGGGCCAGGGCTATCTGGTGCTGACCCCGCTGGTCACCGCCGAGGGCGCCACCGTCCTCGTCAATCGCGGCTTCGTGCCAACCGACCGGCGGGATCCGGCGACGCGCCAGGCCGGACAGACGACCGGCCCGGTGACGATCACCGGCCTCGTGCGCTTTCCCGAGCGGCGCAGCGTCTTTGCCGCCTCCGACGACCTGGCCCGCCGGCTGTTCTACACACGCGACACCCCCGTGATCGCCCAGACGCTCGGGTTCGATCGCAACAGCACCGCGCCGTTCTCGATCGACGCCGACGCCACGCCGGTCGCCGGCGGCCTGCCGCAGGGGGGCGAGACGCGCCTCAGCTTCCCCAACCGGCATTTCGAATATGCGCTGACCTGGTTCGGGCTGGCGCTGACGCTGATCGGCGTGTTCGCGGCCTTTGCCGTGCAGAAATGGCGCGGCACGGTCTGACCAGGGTGCCGGCGAGCCAGGGCTCTTTGCACGCCGCTTATGCGGCGAGCCCCTAATCCGAATGGCGGTTTGACGGCCGGACTCCCTAAATCCGTGACGACCGAAGGAGGTCGACATGGTATCGATTGCTCGCGAGCCCCGACCGGCCCGCCCTTACATTCACGCCCGCCCGGAATTCCCGATCCGCCCGATCGTATCGGCGGCCCGGCAAGTCACCGGCTACCTGCTGCTTGGCGTCTGCCTGGCCCTGCCGCTGATCGCGGCGTTGGCCTTGCGCGCCTATGTTTTCGTGCCGCGCTGAAGGTAACGGACATGTCCCAAGCCATCAGACGTTCCGGCGCGCAGGCGCCCCATCTTTTCATTGTCGGCCCGTGCTCGCACGGCCTGTGGACCGCGCGCGACCTCGACGGCAGCGCCGAAGGCGTGTTCCGGACCCGCAAGGACGCCATCCGATTCGCCCTGGTCGAGGGCGGCCACGACAATGTCGTCACGCTCAGCACCGAGCCGATCGAGCCGTCCTTCATGCGGGGGACATCCTGAGCGCTCTTGCCGCCGCCATGACCGGGCCGCGCAAGCCCGGATGCGACGAGCAGCTGGTCTGGCAGGATATCTTCTCGGCCTTCGTCGAGGCGACGCTGCCACTCATCCGCGATCACCTGGCGCGCGGCGTCGGCCATCACGGCATGATCGCGAACCTGCTCAATGCCCGGGGCATTCCCTGCTTCGGCCATGCACGCTGGACGGCGACCGATATCCGCATGGTTTTGAGCCATGGCGCGAGCCGGGAGCCGGGATGACCGGCTGCCGGAGATTGTCGTGCGAGTTCCGGGACGGCGGTCAGCCGGCCACTGCGCTGACCGAGGCGGACGCCGGGCCGCCGGCCGCGGGAGCAATGGTGGCCAGCGTTTGAGCCGATGCGACGGCGCCGGCCTGGGGATGCCGGCGCTGGCCGGTGCGAGCCGCATTCTGACCGCCGCCGAATTGCTCCTGGATGCTCAGCAGGGCCGCGCGTGCGGCCGTTTTCTGCGCCGAGAAGGCCGCGGCCTCTTCTTTCGAGATATTGCCGTCGCCGTCGCTGTCCATGGCCTTGAACAGGTTCCGGCGCGCGCCGGCCGAGTTGGTCGAGGCCGCCCCTTCGGCCGTCGAACCGGTGGTGGATTCTGCCGAGCCAGGCTGCAGATTTTGCCCAGACACCATGAACTCGGCTTGCGAGATCCGGCCGTCCTTGTTGGTGTCGAGCCGCTCGAAGAAACGGTCCAATTTGCCGGAATCGGATGCTTTTCCGGGGGAACCCGTCGAACTTCCCGGAGAATTCAGGGCATTTCCCGCGCTGGCCATGAGGCCGAGTGCCAATCCGTACATGACTGCTCCCTTGGGACCGTCCGTGATGATGGGACGAACCCCGCAGGATATGTGCCAAAGTGCCGGTGACCCGCCGGAACGCCGCCGGCGTCAGAACCCGATCGGCCGGCCGACGGCCACCACCAGGAGCCGCGGATCACCAAGCAGCCGTTTCGCCACCCGGCGCAGATCATCGATCGTCACCGCCTGGATCAGGCCGTTGCGCCGGTCGAGATAATCGGGACCGAAGCCGTCGAGCTGGATGCGGATGAGGTTGGAGGCAATCGCGTTGGAGGTCTCGAAGCGCAGGGCCCAGGACCCGATGAGGTAACGCTTGGCCTGGTCGAGCTCGGCTTCGGTCGGTCCGTCCGCGCCCATGCGGGCCAGTTCCGCCTCGATGACGGCCAGGCTCTCGGCCGCGCGGTCATTGCGTGTCGAGGTCCCGCCGGTCATCACGCCGGCGGCGTCGAAGGCGGCGAGGCCCGACGAGATCGAATAGGCCAGACCGCGCTTCTCGCGAACCTCGGTATAGAGCCTCGACGACAGCGAGCCGCCACCGAGGATATGGTTCATGACGAAGGCAGCAATGAAATCGGGATCGTCGCGCTTCAGGCCGGCGAGGCCAAAGGAGATGACGGTCTGGGGGACGTCGAGGGCAATGACCCGGCGTTCGCCCGCTCCGGCGAGCGTCACCTGCGGCACCGGCGTCAGCTCGGCCCGGGCCGGCAGATCGGCGAAGACATCATCGAGAACCACGGCCAGCGCCTCGGCGGTGATGTCGCCGACCACCGCGATCTTCAGGTGTTGGCGCGCCACGATGCGGCGGTGCAAGGCGACCAGGTCGTCGCGGGTGATGGCCTGGACGCTTTCGGCGGTGCCGACAGTGCGATGGCCATAGGGGTGGCCCGGGAAGGCGGTCGCCCAGAATGTCTCGTTGGCGATGGCGTTCGGATTGGTCGACGCCCGCCGGATATTGGCGAGCGCGGATTGCCGGATGCGCTCCAGGGGAGCGGCGTCGAAGCGCGGCTGCCGCAATGCCAGCTTGAGCAGGGCAAAGGCGTCCGTCTGATGCTCGCTCAGCATGCGCACCGACCCGGACAAGGCGTCGCGCCCGGCCGCGAAGGTCATTTCGATGGCCCGGTCTTCGAGCCGTTTGCTGAAGGTCTCGCCGTCCAGTTCGCCGGCGCCCTCGTCGAGCATGGCCGCCAGGATATTGGCGGTGCCCGGCCGGTCGGGCGGATCCTGGGCGGCGCCGCCACGCATGGAAAAGTCGAGTGCGATGATCGGCAAATGGGTCTGCCGGACCAGCCAGGCTTCGATCCCGCCGGGCGAGATCACCCGTTCGACGCGGCTGGCGGCCTCGGCGACGGGAGTGACGGACAGGAGAGCGGCGGTCATGGCGAAAGCCCCTGACAGGAAGCGGCGAAGCGCAGGGATCGGGGTCATCCGTGGTCCTGGCGCACGAGTTCGGCCGTGACGGCGCGGTCAAGGTCCAGCGCCCGCGCGGCGACCGCATGGACCTCGGCCAGCGTGACCTTGCGCACGCGGTTTGTCCAATCCTGCAGGTCGGCGACCGTCGAGCCGCAGACCAGGGCCGAACCATACATGCGTGCCATCGAGGCCTGGCTGTCCTGGGAAAAGATCGAGTCGGCGACAAGCCGGGTCTTCGCCCGCGCCAGTTCCTCCTCGGTGATGCCGTCGCGCACCAGGCGGCCGGTCACCTCGACCATGGCGGCCTCCAGGCGCTCCAGCGTCACGCCCGGCCGCGGCGAGGCATAGACGCCGAAGCGGCCGTCGCCGAGCGCTGCGCCGGCATAAAAGGCGCCGGCGCCGGCGGCCAGCCCCTGGTCGGCGACCAGCGCCTTGAAGATGCGTCCGTTGGGGCTGCTGCCCGCCACCTGGCCCAGGATCTCGAAGGCCTCGGCCTCGCCCTGGGCGGCCGTCGCATAGGACGGCACGATGACCGCATGGGTCATGCTGGGCTGGGCGACGCGCGCATCGGCAAGGCGCACGCGTTCCCGCTTGGCATGGACCGGCGCCGGCGGCCGGGTCCGCGGCGTGATCGCCGGATTGGCCGGGATCACGCCATAGCTGGTTTCGGCGAAGCGCAGGATCTCGTCGGGCGTGACGTCGCCGGCGACCACCAGGACGGCATTGTTCGGCGCGTAGTGACGCCGGTAGAAAGCCAGCGCATCGTCCCTGTTCAGCTGGCGGATCTCGCGCTCCCAGCCGATGACCGGAATGCCGTAGGGATGATCCCGCCACAAGGTGTTCGAGAATGTCTCCGACAGCCGCGCGCCGGGGTCGTTGTCGGTGCGGCTCTTGCGCTCCTCCAGCACGACATCCCGTTCAGGATCGACCACCGCGTCGGTCAGGACCAGACCGGTCATCCGGTCGGCCTCGAAATCCATCATGGTCGACAGGTGCTCGCGCGCCACGCGCTGGAAATAGCCGGTGTAATCGTAGGAGGTGAAGGCGTTCTCGGTGCCGCCGACCGCGGTCACGGCGGTGGAGAAGGTGTCGCCGGGCGCCCGGGTCGTGCCCTTGAACATCAGGTGCTCGAGGAAATGGGCAATGCCGGATTTACCTGGCACCTCGTCGGCGGAACCAACCCGATACCAGATCATATGAGTGACCACCGGTACCCGATGATCGGGGATCGCGATGACCTCCAACCCGTTCGGCAGGACGTGGCGGACCACCCGCTCGATCGGCACCGCGCCCACCGCCGCATGCGGCATCAGCACGGGGATGGAGCTCGCGGCAAGCGTCGTGGTGAATGAGCGGCGCGTGATCGGCATCGGGGGTCACCGCAAGAAAGAAGGGGCCTGAACCTTAGATAGCGTATTTTTTCATACCGCGCGGCCGGATGGCGCAAGCGTGATCGCCAGCGCCGGCGCCGCAAAGACGAAGGGGCGGCCGAAGCCGCCCCTTGCGAAGACCGTCAAACACGCCCGTGGCGAAAAGCGCCTGGCGCCTCAATGGCCACCGGCACCGGTGGCCGCGCCGGCAGCAGCGCCCGCCCAGCCATAACCCCAGACATAGATGCAGGCGAACAGGAACAGCCAGACCACGTCGACGAAGTGCCAGTACCAGGCGGCCGCCTCGAAGCCGAAATGCTTTTCCGGCGTCAGGTGCGTGTCCTTGTAGAGGCGCAGCGCGCAGATCAGCAGGAAGATCGTGCCGATGATGACATGGGCGCCGTGGAAGCCGGTCGCCATGAAGAAGGTGGCGCCGTAGATATGGCCCGAGAAGCTGAAGTGAGCGTGCGAATATTCGTAGGCCTGCAGCGAGGTGAACAGGGCGCCGAGTGCGACCGTGAACCACAGATACATCTTCGCGGCCTGGCGCTCACCGGTCACGATATAGTGGTGCGCGGCGGTGACCGTGGTGCCCGAGAGCAGCAGCACCATGGTGCCGAGCAGCGGCAGATGCAGCGGATTGAAGGTCTCGATGCCCTTCGGCGGCCAATGTCCGCCGGTCAGCTCGGTGCGCTGGAACTGGTGCGCTTCGCCGGGAAACAGCGAGACGTCGAAATAGGCCCAGAACCAGGCCACGAAGAACATCACCTCGGAGGCGATGAACATGATCATGCCGTAGCGCAGATGCAGCGACACGACCCGGGTATGGTCGCCCTGCTGGCCTTCCTTCACCACGTCCGACCACCAGCCGAACATGGTGTAGAGCACGCCGATGAAGCCGGCGAAGAACAGCACCGGGCCGAGCTTGAGGCCAGCCAGCGGCATCGCCTTCATCCACATGACGAGGCCGACCGCCATGACGAAAGCCGACATCGAGCCGATGAACGGCCATGGGCTCGGTGGCACGAGGTGATAGTCGTGGTGCTTGGTATGGGCCTCGGCCATTGCTGGTCTCTCCGGTTTCCCTTGGTCGGGGCTCGCGCCCGCTTGTCTCGTCGATCGTCAGTTCGCCCGGACCGAAGTCGGGGCACCGGCCACCGGCCGTGCCGCCGGCGCCTGCCGGAAGAAAGTGTAGCTCAGCGTGATGGTGTTGACGGCGCGCCCTTCCGGATCGTCGGCGATCGCCGGATCGACGAAATAGACGACGCTGAATTCACGCGTCTCGTGCGGCCCCAATGTCTGCTCGGTGAAGCAGAAGCACTGAAGCTTGTTGAAGAAGCGGCCGGTGCCGAGCGGCGCGACATTGTAGCTCGCCATGCCGGTGACGGGCTGGTCGGACAGATTGGTGACCTTGTAGGCCATGGTGTGGGTTTCGCCGGCCTTGACCGTCTGGCGCGGCGTTTCCGCCTGGAACCGCCAGGGCAGGCTCGGCGCCACATTGGCGTCGAAGCGCACGTCGATCACATGGTCGACGATACGATCGGCCGGCCGCTCGGCCACCATGGTGGTGCCGCCGAAGCCGGTCAGGCGGCAGAACATGTCGTAGAGCGGCACCATGGCATAGGCTGCGCCGAACATGAACAGGCCGAAACCAAGGGCGGCGCCGCCGACCTTCAGGTCGCGCGCCCAGTTCCGCTTGGCGGTTTGGTTGGTCGCTGGCTTGCTCATGCTGCGCCTTACATCGGACGATTGAACATGGCCGGCCCCTTGACCAGGGTCACCGCCCAGAACAGGACGCAGAGCGCGGTGAGCGCCAATGCGATGGCAACATTACGCTGCCTGCGCCGCTTCTTCTCCTCGTCGGTGAGGATGATCCCCGGCTCGCGGTCTTCAGTCGCCATGACGCCCCCCATCACAGGTATCGGGCGATCAGGCCCTGCTCGACCAGGAGCACGGCGAAGAGCGCGAACAAATAGATCAGCGAGAAGCCGAACAGACGTCCGGCGGCCTTGCGGGCCGGCGCGCCTTCGCGCAGCCGATAGACCTCGATGGCGCCGGCCAGCATGCCGAGACCGCCGGCGATCGATGCCACGGCATAACCGATGCCGGCAAAACCCAGGAACCAGGGCGCGACACCGAGCGGCGCCAGCAGGATGGAATAGATGAGGATCTGCTTGCGGGTCTCGGCTTCGCCGGCGACGACCGGCAGCATCGGCACGCCGGCGCGCGCATAGTCGTCCGACTTGAGCAGCGCCAGCGCCCAGAAATGCGGCGGCGTCCAGAAGAAGATGATCAGGAACAGCACGGTCGCCTCGACCGAGATGGTCCCGGTCACGGCGGCCCAGCCGATCATCGGCGGGAAAGCGCCGGCGGCACCGCCGATCACGATGTTCTGCGGCGTCGAGCGCTTCAGCCACATCGTGTAGATGACGACATAGAAGAAGATGGTGAAGGCGAGCAGGCCGGCGGCCAGCCAGTTCGCCACCAGGCCGAGCACCACCACCGAAAAGGCCGACAGGATCAATCCGAAAGCCAGCGCTTCGCCGAGTGAGACCCGGCCGGCCGGGATCGGCCGCTTGGACGTGCGCGACATCAGCGCGTCGATATCGGCGTCGTACCACATGTTGAGCGCGCCCGAGGCGCCGGCGCCGATCGCGATGCACAGAAGGCTGGCGGCCGACAGCACCGGGTGCAGCGAGCCCGGCGCAAGCACGATGCCGACCAGCGCGGTGAACACGACAAGCGACATCACACGCGGCTTCAGCAGCGCGATGAAGTCTCCTGGCGTCGCTTGGCTCACCATGGCCGCGCGGCTTGCTCCATTCGTATCGTCGACGAAAGCCAAAGCGTGCTCTTCACTCGTCTCGTTCCGGATGCCGAAGGCAACCGGTGCACTCGGGTCATCTCGGATACGGTCGGGGGTATCCGGGTGATCAGGCAAGCCCGGAACGCAAGTCCCGGGCTTCCCCTTAGTCGATTAGGCCGGTCCGCCGGCCAGCGCAATTATTTGATGCGCGGCAGCTCTTCGAACTGGTGGAACGGCGGCGGCGAGGACAGGGTCCATTCGAGCGTGGTCGCGCCCTCACCCCACGGATTTTCGCCGACCTGCTCCTTGCGCACAAAGGCCTGAGCGATGCCGACCAGGAAGATCAGCACACCGACGCCGGCGATGTAGGAGCCGATCGACGAGACATAATTCCAGGTGGCGAAAGCGTCGGGATAGTCGACATAGCGGCGCGGCATGCCCTGCAGGCCCAGGAAGTGCTGCGGGAAGAACACCAGGTTGACGCCGACGAAAGTCACCCAGAAGTGCAGCTTTCCGATGAATTCGGAATACATGTAGCCGCTCATCTTGGGGAACCAGTAGTACCAGGCCGCGAAGATCGCGAAGACCGCGCCGAGCGACAGCACGTAGTGGAAATGGGCCACCACGTAATAGGTGTCGTGCAGCGCGCGGTCGATGCCGGCATTGGCCAGCACCACGCCGGTGACGCCACCGACGGTGAACAGGAAGATGAAGCCGATGGCCCAGAGCATCGGCGTCGTCACCCGGATCGAACCGCCCCACATGGTGGCGATCCAGGAGAAGATCTTCACCCCGGTCGGCACCGCGATGACCATGGTGGCGGCGACGAAATAGGCCTGCGTCGCGGTCGAGAGACCGGCGGTGTACATGTGGTGGGCCCAGACGACGAAGCCGACCACGCCGATGGCGACCATGGCATAGGCCATGCCGAGATAACCGAAGACCGGCTTCTTGGAGAAGGTCGAGATGAT
Source organism: Phreatobacter stygius (assembly GCF_005144885.1). Classification (NCBI taxonomy): domain Bacteria; kingdom Pseudomonadati; phylum Pseudomonadota; class Alphaproteobacteria; order Hyphomicrobiales; family Phreatobacteraceae; genus Phreatobacter; species Phreatobacter stygius. The sequence continues at coordinate 3,580,252 of NZ_CP039690.1, read as the reverse complement.
GTGGCTGACGATGCCGAAGGCCGGCAGGATGAGAATATAGACTTCCGGGTGGCCGAAGAACCAGAACAGGTGCTGGAACAGGATCGGGTCACCGCCGCCGGCCGGATCGAAGAAGGTCGTGCCGAAATTGCGGTCGGTCAGCAGCATGGTGATCGCGCCGGCGAGCACCGGCAGCGACAACAGCAGCAGAAACGCGGTGACCAGGATCGCCCAGGCGAACAGCGGCATCTTGTGCAGCGTCATGCCGGGAGCGCGCATGTTGAAGATGGTGGTGATGAAGTTGATGGCGCCGAGGATCGACGAGGCACCGGCGAGGTGCAGCGACAGGATCACGAAATCCATCGCCGGGCCCGGATGGCCCGAAACCGACAGCGGCGGATAGATGGTCCAGCCGCCGCCGAAACCGTGGGCGCCGGGGGCGCCTTCGACGAACAGCGAGATCAGCAACAGCCCGAATGCCGGCGGCAGCAGCCAGAACGAGATGTTGTTCATGCGCGGGAACGCCATGTCGGGCGCGCCGATCATGATCGGGACGAACCAGTTGGCATAGCCGCCGATCATTGCCGGCATGACCATGAAGAAGATCATGATCACACCGTGGCCGGTGGTGAACACGTTGAAGGCGTGCGGATTGGAGAAGATCTGCATGCCCGGCTCCATGAGCTCGAGCCGGATACCGATCGACAGGGCGAAGCCGACAAGGCCCGCCAGGATGGCGAACCCGAGATACATCGTGCCGATGTCCTTGTGGTTCGTCGAATAGACGTAGCGGCGCCACCCGGTCGGATGAGCATGATCATCATGCGCGTGATCGTCATGCGCATGATCGGCGGACGCGTGAGCCTGAGCCATTACTTCAAGTCCTCGACAGCTGCTGTCGGTTATGAATTCAGGAGCGGCGCGTCAGCGCGCCGCGGGAATTGCGGTGGCGGCGGCAACCGCGGTCGGCTGGTCGGCCGCGGCGAATTTCTTCTTCGCCTCCTCGAGCCAGGCCGCGAAGGCCTGTTCGGATACCACCCGGAAGGCGATCGGCATGAAAGCGTGATCCTTGCCGCACAATTCCGAGCACTGGCCGTAGAAAATGCCCTCGCGGGTGGCATGGAACCAGGTCTCGTTGAGCCGGCCAGGAACCGCGTCGATCTTGACGCCGAAGGACGGCAGGGCGAAGGCGTGGATCACGTCGGACGAGGTGACCTGGACCCGGATGATCTTGTTGACCGGCACGACCACTTCATTGTCGACGGCCAGCAGGCGCGGCACTTCCGAACGCGGCGTGCCGCGGGCGACCCGCTCGGCGATTTCCTGCTCGCTCTGCATGGTCGAGACGAAGCTGAAATTGCCGTTGTCCGGATATTCGTAGGACCATTTCCAGGTCGAGGCGATCGCCTTGACGGTCAGATCCGAGCGCGGGATCGTCAACTGCTGATAGAGCAGACGGAACGACGGCACGGCGATGATGATCAGGATGAAGACCGGGATCACCGTCCAGGCGACCTCCAGACCGACATGATGGGTGGTCTTCGAGGCGACCGGATTGCGCTTTTCACTGAAACGGAAGCAGCACCACAGCAGCAGGCCGGCCACGAAGACGCAGATGATCACGATGATCGGCAGCAGGAAGGCATTGTGGAACCAGTGGATGAACTCCATGATCGGCGAAGCCGCGACCTGGAAATTGATGCCACCGAGCTCCGGCTGGCCGAGACCCGGGGTCTGCGCCATGGCCGGACCAAGGGCGCCGAGCAGCGCAACGGCGCCCAGGAGCGCCATGGCCCCGCCCCGTCCCGCCGACGCGCCGTTCCGCATCGCCTCACGCATGTTCTTCCGCTCCATATCCTTGGCTCGAACACATAAGTGATTTCGAGCCCGATCTTGTTCATCCATTCGCGTCTTGCGCACCGTTCGGGCGCCGCCTCGCGGGCAAAGACCCTTCACTTTCCGGCCGGGCGCGCACCGTCAAGGGATACGCCGCACACTGTGAAAGGAGGGGCTTTCGGCCCCCTTGAAACACAAAAACGCCATGCTCGCAATGCGACCGATGGGGCCCTGTGCGGCGCCCCGGTCACATCTAGCCTAAACTCGTTATAAACTCGACGACGGCACGGTGAAATCCTCCGAAAGGCGACATTCCCCTGCCTGAACCGCATGACGTACCGGCATTTGGCGCCTAGCCTTGACAGGGTTACGGTGGGATGGTCCCTCGCCTCGGCGGGCAGGTCCGACCGTCGACCTCAGCGATTCGATCAGGCTTTCGTTCCGGCGAATTCCAACTTCTGGGAGCTCTACCAATGACCAAGCCGTTCTCGATGCGGTCGCCCGGACGGTCCGGCCTCGGACAGATGGCCGCGGCGCTCGGCCTGTCGCTGGCGGCGCTGGTCGGTGCCGCCACGGTACCGGCCTTGGCCCAGGGCGCGGTCAGGACCACCCATGGCGACTGGCAGATCCGCTGCGATACGCCACCCGGCTCGCGCGCCGAGCAATGCGCGCTGGTGCAGAACGTCGCCGCCGAAGACCGGCCCAATGTCGCCTTGACGATCATTGCGCTGAAGACCGCCGACGGTCGCGCACGGCTGCTGCGCGTGCTGGCGCCGCTCGGTGTGCTGCTGCCTTCGGGGCTGGGCCTGAAGATCGACAATGCCGATGTCGGGCGGGCCGGCTTCGTCCGGTGCCTGCCGTCCGGCTGCGTCGCCGAGGTGGTCATGGAAGACACCCTGCTCAATCAATTGTCCGCCGGCCAGACCGCCACCTTCATCATTTTCCAGACGCCGGAAGAAGGAATCGGCGTGCCGGTTTCGCTCAATGGCTTCAAGGACGGGTTCGCCGCCCTGCCCTGATCGGCGCCGGACGGCTCGCGCCGAGCCGTGCGCCCGCCTACATATGGCCTATGGAAAAGTCCGCCGGCTGGCGGACTGCGATGCTTTGAAACGCCCGATGACCGATCTCTCACTGCTCGCCCGCGCCGATCTGGACGCCGCCGCCACCCGCGCCATTGTCGCCAAGGCGCTCGAGGGCGCCGATGACGGCGAACTGTTCCTGGAATACCGCCAGTCGGAATCGCTTTTGTTCGACAACGGCCGCCTGAAACAGGCCGGAACCGACAATTCCCAAGGCTTCGGCCTGCGCGCCGTCAAGGGCGAGGCGATCGGTTACGCTCATTCCTCGGACGTGTCGGAGGCGGCACTCAAGCGGGCCGCCGAAACCGTGCGCGCGGTCGCCGGCGGCTATTCCGGCACGCTCGCCGCGGCTCCCGTGCGTACCAATGTCCGCCTGTACGGCGACGACAACCCGCTCGACGGACCGCCCTTCGCCGACAAGGTCAAGCTCCTGGAGACGATCGACGCCTATGCGCGGGCCAAGGAACCCAAGGTCCGGCAGGTCACCGCCTCGCTCGCCGCCTCCTGGCAGGTGGTCGAGATCCTGCGCGCCGACGGCGGGCTCTATCGCGACATCCGCCCGCTGGTCCGGCTGAACGTCTCGGCGGTCGCGGGCTCCGGCGACCGGCAGGAAACCGGATCGCACGGGCTCGGCGGGCGCGCCGGCTATGCCGAGTTCATCACCGAGGGGCGCTGGCAATATGCCTGCGACCAGGCGATCCGGCAGGCGCTGGTCAATCTCGACAGCGTTCCCTCGCCAGCCGGCGAAATGGATGTGGTGCTCGGTCCCGGCTGGCCCGGCGTGATGCTGCACGAAGCGGTTGGCCACGGCCTCGAGGGCGACTTCAACCGCAAGGGCACTTCGGCTTTCGCCGGGCTGATGGGCGAAATCGTCGCGGCCAAGGGTGTCACCGTGGTCGATGACGGCACGCTGTCCGGCCGGCGCGGTTCGATCTCGATCGACGACGAGGGCACCGCCTCCAACCGCACCGTGCTGATCGCCGACGGCGTGCTGGTCGGCTATATGCAGGATCGCCAGAACGCCCGCCTGATGGGCGTCGCGCCAACCGGCAACGGCCGGCGCGAGAGCTACGCCCATACGCCCATGCCGCGCATGACCAACACCTATATGCTCGGCGGCGCACACAGCCGGGACGAGATCATCGCCAGCGTGAAGAACGGGCTTTACGCGGTCAATTTCGGCGGCGGCCAGGTCGATATCACCTCGGGCAAATATGTCTTCGAATGCACCGAGGCCTACCGGATCGAGAACGGCCGGATCGGCGCGCCGGTCAAGGGCGCCATGCTGATCGGCTCGGGCCCCGCCGACATGAAGCGCGTCAGCATGATCGGCGACGACATGGACCTCGATACCGGCATCGGCACCTGCGGCAAGGCCGGCCAATGGGTGCCGGTCGGCGTCGGCCAGCCAACCCTCAAGATGGAAAAGATCACGGTCGGCGGCACCGGCTGAACCCAGCCCGGCGGCCACTCCCTCCCTGTCTCTGAAGTCAACGTGGCACCCTCGGGAAAACACCAAGGGTGCCGAGGCGCCGTGCGCCGCATAAGTTAGGATCCGTCTCCCTCCCCCGAACATCGCGAGCGCATGGCCGTCGAACATTCTCCCACCGCCTTTGTCGTGCCCGCCGTGACCCTGCTCGCGGCCGCGGTCATCGCTGTACCGCTGTTCCGCCGGATGCGGCTCGGCTCGATCCTGGGCTATCTCGCGGCCGGTCTGGTGATCGGGCCGTTCGGCCTCAGAATCTTCTCCGACCCGGCGGCGATCCTGCACGTCGCCGAACTCGGCGTGGTGATGTTCCTGTTCATCATCGGGCTGGAGATGCGTCCGGCGCGGCTGTGGAGCCTCAGGCGGCAGATTTTCGGGCTCGGCGTGCTGCAAGTCAGCGTCTGCTCGGCCTTGCTGACCGCGGCGGGCATCGCCGGCGGCTTCCCGGTCGCGGCCTCCTTCGTCGCCGGCGCCGGCTTCGTGATGACCTCGACGGCCATCGTCATGCAGACCCTGGAGGAGCGTGGCGAAATCACCACACCAACCGGCCAGAAGATGGTCTCCATCCTGCTGCTCGAGGATCTCGCCATCGTGCCTTTGCTGGCGCTGGTGGTGTTCCTGGCGCCGGCAGTGTCTGGCACGCCGGAGGGCGGGCTGACCTCCCGGCTGATCGCCGTCGCCATCGGTGTCGCGGCGATCGCCGGACTGATCGTCGCCGGCCGCTATCTTCTCAATCCATTCTTCCGGCTGCTCGCCAGCTACGGCGCGCGCGAGGTGATGACCGCGGCCGCCCTGCTGGTCGTCCTCGGTTCGGCGCTGGCGCTGCAGCTCGGCGGCCTGTCCATGGCAATGGGGGCGTTTCTCGCCGGCGTACTGTTGTCGGAATCAACCTTCCGGCACCAACTCGAAGCCGATGTCGAACCATTCCGGGGCATTCTGCTCGGCCTGTTCTTCATGGCTGTCGGCATGTCGCTCAACCTATCGGTCGTCATCGCCGAGTGGACGACCGTCGCGACCTACGTGGCTGCCTATATTGTGGCCAAGGCGGCCGGCATCTATGCGGTGGCTCGCATCCTCAAATCCGACCATGCCGAAGCGCTCGAGCGCACCGTCATGATGGCGCAGGGCGGGGAATTTGCCTTCGTGCTCTATGCGGCGGCAAGCAGCACCGGCCTGATCGACGCCCAGGCCAACGCCATCCTGACCGCCATCGTCATCATCTCGATGGTTCTGACGCCGCTCGCGCTGATGGCGCTCGGCGCGCTCACGCCGGCGCCAACCCAGTCGCTCGACGACGTCGAGATCGCCGAGGGCCTGTCGGGCGAAGCCCTGCTGATCGGCTTCGGCCGGTTTGGCCAGGTGATCTCCCAGGCACTGCTGTCGGAACGCGCCGAGGTGACCATCATCGACAACGACGTCGAGATGATCCAGGCCGCCGGCACCTTCGGTTTCCGCATCTATTACGGCGACGGGACCCGGCTCGACGTGCTGCGCGCCGCCGGTGCCGGCGCCGCCCGGCTGATCTGCGTCTGCGTCGACAAGCGCGAGGTCGCCGACAAGATCGTCGAGCTGGTAAAGGCGGAGTTCCCGCTGGCCAAGCTGTTCGTCCGCTCCTTCGATCGGCAGCACACCCTGGCCCTGCGCGCCCAGGGCGTCGATTTCGAGACGCGCGAGGTGTTCGAAAGCGCCCTGGTGTTCGGCCAGGAGGCGCTGGTGGCGCTCGGCATCGAGCCAGACCAGGCAGCGGCGGTCGTCGCCGACCTGCGCAAACGTGACGCCGCCCGCCTCGAACTGCAGCAGCATGACGGCATCCAGGCCGGCGCGCACCTGATGCATCCCCAGGTGACCCCGGCACCGCTGGTCGAGCCCGCCCGACGTGCCCGCCCGCTCAACCCCGAGGCCGAGGACGTGCTCTCCGACGAGACGAGATTTTCCGGATGACCCTGGCGCCGCCGGCCAAATTCACCCAGGGCTCGACCATGCGCCACGTGATCGACATGACGGTCACCGGCGCGGTCGGACTGGTCGCGATCTTCGTGGTCGACCTGTTGAACCTGTTCTACATCGCAAGGCTCGGCGAGCAGGAGCTGGCCGCGGCCATCGGTTATGCCGGCACGGTGCTGTTCTTCCTGACCTCGTTCGGCATCGGCCTGTCGATCGCCGGGACCGCGCTGGTCGCGCGCGCCCTGGGTGCCGGCGACCGGGACCGGGCGCGCCGGCTCGGCACGTCGAGCCTGATCTTCATGGCTATCGGCATGACCGTCATCAGCCTTGGCCTGCTGCCGGTCTCCGGCACGGTGCTCAGCCTGCTCGGCGCGACCGGGCGGACGCTGGTCATTGCCGACCGCTTTCTCTGGATGGTCATGCCGGCCACGGTCTTTCTCGGCCTCGGCATGATGTATTCGAGCATCCTGCGCGCGGTGGGCGATGCCAAGCGCGCCATGTGGGTGACGCTGGCCGGCGGCATCATCACCGCGATCGCCGACCCGATCCTGATTTTCCTGTGCGGTCTCGGCGTCGACGGCGCGGCGATCACTTCGGTCATCTCGCGTGTCGCCATGATGGCGCTCGGCTATTACGGCGTGACCAAGGTGCACCGGCTGACCGACCGGCCGACGCTGGCCAGCACGCTCGCCGACGTCAAGCCGCTCGCCGCCATCGCGGTGCCGGCCGTGCTGACCAATCTCGCAACGCCGGTCGGCAACAGCATCGTCACCGCCATGATCGCCCGCTACGGCGACGGTGCGGTGGCCGGCTGGGCGGTGCTCGGACGGCTGGTGCCGGTGGCCTTCGGCGCCTTCTTCGCGCTGTCCGGCGCGGTCGGGCCGATCATGGGCCAGAATGTCGGCGCCCGGCTGTTTCCGCGGGTCCGCCAGACGCTGATCGATTCACTCATCTTCATGAGCCTCTACGGCATCGTGGTCTGGCTGATCCTGCTGATCATGTCGCCTTATGTGGTCAGGGCCTTCGACGCGTCGGGCACCGCGGCATCCGTGATCAGCTTCTTCTGCATCTATGCCTCGCTCGGCTGGGCCTTCAACGGTGCGGTCTTCGTCGGCAATGCGGCGTTCAACAATCTCGGCTTCCCGGCCTATTCGACCGTGCTCAACTGGGCCCGGGCGACGCTCGGCACCGTGCCCTTCGCCATGTTCGGCGCCTGGCTCGGCGGCCCGGCCTATGGCGCCGAAGGCATCATCGCGGGACAGTCGATCGGCGGCGTCGTATTCGGCGTCATCTCGGTGCTGATCTGCTTCAAGGTGATCGATCGCGCCGCCGACAAGCCGGCTGACGAATTGCCGGTGTCGGCCGGCCCGCCGACCGCGCAATCGCCATTCACCTCCGGCAAGGGCGCGACAGCCGGCCAGTGACGATCTTCCGGCAGCGTGATTAGATGCAGCCAAGGCCCGAGGAATCGGCTGCCCGGGGGAACGCTGCCATGTTCAATCTCGCCGACATCCTGGCTCAGGCGCAGGGCAATCAGAGCTTCGACGCCATCGCCAAGCAATTCGGCTGGTCGCCGGACCAGGCCCAGACCGCCATGGCCGCGCTGCTACCGGCCTTCACCATGGGCATGAACCGGGCGACCCAGTCGCCGACCGGCATGGCCGACCTGTTCAGCCTGTTCACCAGCGGGCCGAACTACGCGCAGATGTTCGACAATCCGATGGCCGCCGCACCCGGCATGATGAGCGCCGGCCAGGACGTGCTCGGCAAGCTGTTCGGATCGCCCGCCCTCACCCAGGCCATCGCCCAGCAGGCGGCCGCCGTCAGCGGCGTCGGCCAGGAGGTGATGAAACAGGTCATGCCGGTGATGGCATCCATGCTCATGGGCGGGCTGCTGAAAGGCGCCATGAACGGCCAGAACCCGCTCGGCTCGATCCTGGCCACGACGCTCGGCCAGATGATGCCCGGGATGGCCAAGACCGCATCGGATCCGGTGAGCGGCATGGTTGGCGTGTTCACCAATGCCATCGGCAACATGATGGGCGGCAAGCCGCAGCAGCCGGGGTCCGGATTGCCCGGCCTCGACCAGTTGATGGAGCTCGCCCGGCAAATGCAGGCGGCCAACCCGCTGCTCAACGGTTCGATGAACCCGGCGGCCGCTCCATCCGAATCGTCGGGACCGCGCACGCTTGGCCAGCAGGCCGCCGACACCTGGACCGCGACCATGGGACGGATGTTCCAGAGCGGCCGCGACATGCAGGACCAGCAATTGGCGCAGCTCGAGCAACTGTTCGAGCAATTCAAGCCCAAGCCGAAGGCCTGATCGACCAGCCGACGCCTGGCCCGGCCCGAGCGGGGCGGCAGCGCGGCCGCACATGAACGAAGTTTAACTCGGGGCCGGGGCGGTTCAGCCCTATGATGGCGACATTGCTGCGGGGGTGGCGCTCGAGGAGAAATCCGATGAACAAGATCGTTGTCGCAGGCGTCCTGGCGACCATGGTGACGGCGGCCCCCGCTTTCGCGCAGGCCCCGGCGCCGCAGCCCGGGCCGGCTCAGTCCAGCCCCGGGCCGCAAGGTTCAGCGCCGGAGCGCGGCCGCTGGGCGCAGATGAGCCCGGATGATCGCGCCGCCTTTCTCGATGCCCGCATCGCCAGCCTGAAGGCCCTGCTCCGGCTCAATGCCGAGCAGGAGCGGCTCTGGCCGCCGGTCGAGGCGGCGCTGCGCGAGGCTGGAACGCTGCGCGCCCAGCGCATGCAGCAATGGCGCGAGATGCGCAGCAACCCGAACGCTGCCCAGCTCGATCCGATCCAGCGCCTGCGCGCCGGCGCCGAACGCATGGCCGAGAGCGCCGCATCGATGAAGAAGCTCGCCGACGCGGCGCAGCCGCTCTACGCCTCGCTCGACGCCAACCAGAAGCGCCGGGCCGACGCCATTCTGAGCCGCGGCCGCGGCATGATGGGCGGCGGCATGGACCATGGTCCGCGGCGCTGGCAGCGCGGCGAAAACCGCCAGTAGCCTTCAGCCACGAAGCATCAGACAGCGGGCCCGCCTTGTGCGGGCCCGTTGCATTTCAGCGCTCCGCCGGATCTCCGTCTTTTCGCCGATCGAGACGGTTTGATCGATCTTGGCAACGGTCCGTTTACCCTGTTCACGCCACAGTGGCGGTGACAAATCCGTCCCGGTTGGTGTGAGGGGTCGCCCGGCCATGAGGCATGACATGGGCTCGCAGGAGCCTGAATCGCAGTCCTGTTCGCGTAGCGTTCTGGTGGTCGACGCCGATCCGACGTCGCGGCGCATCCTTGCCCAGAGCCTGAAGGGTGTAGCCCTCACGACCGAGGCGGCTGACAGCGACCAGGCCCTGGCGGCGTTCGACCGGATGACACCGGCCGCCGTCATCGCCTGCCTCGACAAGGGCGAGGCTGCATCGCCCGACGTCATCGAAGCGCTGCGTTACGGCGGCTACGAAGGACCGATCATCGCGGTGAGCGCGCGCGGCTCGCTGTCGGTCGCGGTCGAAGCGATGCGGGCGGGCGCCTGCGACATGCTGATCAAGCCGATCGCACCGGCCGAGATGGTCCGGCGGCTGATGTCGCAGCTCGGGCCGCAGGCCAGGTCGCCGGCCCAGGCCGACCGGCCCGACGAGGCCAGCCAGGATTTCGAAGGCTTCATCGGCAAGTCCCCGGCCATGCTCGCGGTCTATGACCAGATCCGGCGGATCGCGCCGTCCAGGGCGCCGGTTTTCGTCACCGGCGAAAGCGGCACCGGCAAGGAAGTGACCGCCCAGGCGATCCATCGCCGCTCGGGCCGACCGGCCAACCGGTTCATCGCGCTGAATTGCGGCGCCATCCCCAAGGACCTCATCGAAAGCGAGATTTTCGGCCACGTCAAAGGCGCTTTTACCGGCGCCATCGACGACCGCGTCGGCGCCGCCGAACTCGCCGACGGCGGCACGCTGTTCCTCGACGAGATCTGCGAGATGGACCTGGCGTTGCAGACCAAGCTGTTGCGCTTCATCCAGACCGGCGAGGTGCGCCGCGTCGGCGACACCCGCATGCGCCGGGTCGATGTCCGGTTCGTCTGCGCGACCAATCGTGATCCGCTGGCCCAGGTCGTTGCCGGGCGGTTTCGCGAAGATCTCTATTACCGTCTGTGCGTCTTGCCGCTGCATCTGCCGCCGCTCCGGCAGCGCGGTGAGGACGTGATGATGCTGGCGCGTGCCTTCCTGGTGCGTTTCGCGGCCGAGGAGGGCCGGCATTTCGACGGCTTCGACCCGGCCGCCGCCCAGATCGTCGCCGGCTTCGGCTGGCCGGGCAACGTCCGCCAGTTGCAGAACGTCATTCGCCGGCTCGTCGTGATGCATGACGGCAACCAGGTCAGCGCGCCAATGCTGCCGCTGGCCCTGGCGCACGGGTCGGCCGAAATCCGGCCCGATGAACCGCCGGTCGCGGCGGATCCGGCGCAGGTGCCGGCGGTCGAGCCGTTCTCGGTTCAGGAGCGGCGCATCATCGAGGAAGCGCTCGCCGCCTTCGACGGCAATCTGTCGCGCGCGGCGGCCGCCCTGGAAATCAGCCCCTCGACGATCTACCGCAAGCGCGAGAGCTGGGCCAAGGATGGCGAAACCGCCGACCAGCCGATGCCGGAGCCGGCCCGCCTGCACGCCTGAGCGGCCGATCTTGATCATCGGCCCGCCGTTGGCCTAAACGGGGCGAATGCACCAACAGTCCCGCACGATCTCCGTCATTGCCGTCCTCGCGCTCATCGGCTTGACCGCGACCGCCGAAGCCCAGCGTTCGCGCCGCGAGCCGCCGCGGCCACGGCCGCCGACCCGCGCCGAGGTCGAGGCCTATATGCGGTTCCCCGCCGGCGAGCGACTGGCCGTGGTCTCGATCAACGGCATCAGGCCGGCCGCCGTGGACAGGCCAAGCTTCACCTTCACCGCAAATTCCCGCATGACCGGCTTCGGCGGCTGTAATCCGGTCAATGCCGACTATCGCCGTGGCGTGAACGATATCCGCTTCGGGCCGCTCAATTTCATCGAGCGGCGTTGCGGCGGCGAGATCGATCGTCAGGAACGCGCGATCTTCTGGGCCATCCAGGGCGCCACCCATTGGCGCCCGGCAGGCCAGCGCGGCATGACCTTCACCGGCCGGCGCGGCACGGTCACCTTTGCCCGGGCGTTCTGAAGCCCGGGCGTTGTCGTGCCAACCGGCACCGCCCGAGTTCCTCAGGCCTTGGCCATCAGCATGAGCGGAGCGTCGGCGGCGACATGGATACCGTTGTCGCCGGGCGACAGGTGGACCCGCCGATCGTGGAAATTGGCAAGCGTCGAGCGGTGGCCGATCGAGACCAGCGTGGTGTCCGGCAGCCATTCCCTGATGGTGTTGTAGAGCGCCGCTTCGCCCGCCTCGTCGATCGCCGCCGTCGCCTCGTCGAGGAACAGCCAGTCCGGCTTGCACAAGAGCGCGCGCGCCATGGCAAGGCGCTGCTGCTCGCCACCCGACAGGATCATGTGCCAGGACGCCTCCTCGTCGAGACGCCCGGCGAGTCCCGGCAGCTTCACCGCTTCCAGCGCCTTGACGATATCGGCATCCGAATAGTCGCCGCGCCCGGCCGGATAGCTGACCGCGTCGCGCAGCGTTCCAACCGGGAAATAGGGCCGTTGCGGCAGCAGCATGAGCGACGCACCTGATGGCACGGTGACCGAGCCTGAGCCATGCGGCCAAATGCCGGCGAGTGCCCGGAACAGGGTCGATTTGCCCGACCCGGACGGGCCGGTGACCAGCACCCGGTCACCGCGCGAAACCGTCAGGCTCGGCGCGGTCACCACCGGTTTGCCATCAGGCAAGGTCACCGCCAGATCGGTGAGGGTGAGCGCTTCGCCGGCGGTCTGGGTGGCGATGGCCGGCGTCGGCGGCACCTGAACCGCCGCGGCGGTCCGGTTGAAGCCGGTCAAGCGATCGATCACCGACTTATAGTCGGCAAGCGATCCGTAGAGATTGGTGAACAGCGACAGCGCGTTCTCGACCCGGCCGAAGGCGCCGGCGGTCTGCGTCAGGGCGCCAAGCTGGACGGCACCGGAGAAATAGGCCGGCGCCAGGATGACATAGGGGAAAATGATCGACGTCTGGTTCAGGAAGGCGGTGAACCAGGTCAGCCGCTTGGTGTAGCGCATATAGTCGAACCAGTTCGACACGATGTTGCCAAACCGGCGGGCGAGCCCGGCACGTTCGGCATCCTCGCCTTTCAAGAGCGCGATCTGTTCGTCGTTCTCGCGCACCCGGACCAGGCTGAAGCGGAAATCGGCTTCATAACGCTGGCGCTGGAAGTTGATCAGGATCAGCGCGCGGCCGATGAGATGGGCGAAGACTGTGCCGATCACCGCGAAGATGAGGGCCGCCCAGACCAGATAGCCGGGGACCGATTCGAGATTGAAGCCGGCGACCTGGTATTTGAAATTGGTCGACAGGCCCCACAGGATCAGCACGAAGGAATAAAGCGTCAGCACCGCCGAGAAGAAGCGGATCATCAGTTCGAGCGTCGTCGAGGTGAACATCCGGACGTCTTCGGCGATGCGCTGGTCGGGGTTGTCGGTCTGCGATCCGGTCAGGCGCATGCGGTAATGGACGCCGCCGGTCAGCCAATGCTCGGTGAGCTGGCCGGTCAACCAGCGACGCCAGCGTATCTGGGTATATTGCGTCAGGTAGAGCTCGTAGACCGCCAGGACGACCCACAGGAAGGCGACGATGGTGAAGAAGCGCAGCTCGATCCAGAAGGTCGCCTCGGCACGCTCCTGCAGAGCGGTATAGAAGCGGTTGTTCCATTGGTTCAGCAGGACGGTCGCCAGCACCTGGGCGATATTGATGGTCAGCAGAACGAACAGCAGCCCGTGCGCGATGTAGCGTTCCTGCAAGGAGATCCTGAGCCCGAAGGGCAGCGCCACCACCCCCTTGTCGCGCGCCTCGAAATAGGGATCGGCCAGCCTGGTGATCTGCCGGATGGTACCAAGGAAACTCAGGCCGAACACCACCACCGCGAAGATCACCGACAGGAGAACGCTGGCCGAGGTCGGCAGATAGGGCCCGAGCTCGGGCCGGAGCAGGCCGAGCTGGTTGACGACCAGGATCGCCACCGCGGCCAGGTGCCAGACCACCAGGAAGCCAATGATCGCGCGGATCAGGGTTCCGGCCGATCGGCCGAAATAGCTGACCGCCGCCGCGACCAGCGTGAGCAAGAAGACATAGGGCGGCACGGCGAGCGCGCCCGAGGACCAGGCGCCTCCGAGCGCGATACCGGCAATGCCTGCTACGGCGGCGATGGGAAGCATGGAGAACCTCAGTAACAGATGAGGAAATGACGATGGATTGTCGGATGATTCAGCGCGGTGGCGCCTGAGCCCGCACAGGACCACGCGCGGGCCACGAAAGAAAGAGCAGAAATCACGTCACCGCATCCACCAGCGCCGCGCGCAACTCGTCGTCGGTCACCAGCCGCATGGCCTTCAAGACCTTGACCGCCTCGGTCCGGCGGCCGAGCCGCATGATCAGGATGACCGTCTCGGCGTCGCCGCACTCGGGATGCGAACAGGCGATCTCGCTGACTGTAACCCCGTCGTCAGGTCCCAGTGCTAAAATGTCACGAACGGCCAGGGTCAGCCGCCGCGAGGCATCGGCGATCTCGGGGTCCGCCCCACGGCGATTGAAGAAGAAGCGTGCCATGACGTGCCTTTTCGCGATGAGTTATGGCCGATCCGTGGCGGTGTCCAAAGACGATCGATATGCCACATCACACTCCCGTCAGCCGGTTGCGGCCCGGTTTCACATCGGTGCCACGGGATCGGCGCCGGCGCGGCTGATCGGCGGCCAGCCATCGCCGCGACGTCATTAGCAAATGCCGGCCGACCCGTCGTCAACCAATGCGCGGCGCGGCAATCCCGCCAGGGCGGGCCGAGCCTCGCCGAAGCGTGGTGCGGAACCTGGAATGTCACGCCACGCGACCATGAACATCGGCTGCCGCCTGATCGCCGCGACCGCCGCGACGATGATGGCGGTTGCCCCTGTCCTGGCCGAACCGGCGCGTCCCGGCCGGCCGGCACAGCAACGTGCGCATGCCGAAACCGTGGCGACACTGGCCGCCGCGTTCCAGCGCGCGTTTCGGTCCAACCCCGATATTCTCGCGCAACGCGCTTCGGTGCGGGCGACCCAGGAAGCCATTCCCCAGGCCCGCGCCGGCCTTCTGCCGCAGGTCAGCGCAACCGCCTATGCCGGCGTATTGTCGGCCCGCTCGCTGTTGTCGGGCACACCGACCAGTTCTTACCAGAGCGGCACTTTCTATCAGCGCGGCGTGGCGCTGACCGCGACGCAAACCCTGTTCGATGGCTGGCGCACCCAGAATTCGGTGCTGCAGGCGCAGGCGCAGGTCGGCACCCAGCGCGAGCAGATGCGCGCCATCGAACAGGCGGTCCTGCTCGACGTCGCCACCACCTATCTGGCCGTGGCGACCGGCCAGGCGCTGGTCGAAGTGCAGCGGCGCAATGTCGGCTTTCTCACCGAGACCTTGACCACCACCCGGACGCGGCTCGCCTCCGGCGTGGCGACCCCGACCGACGTCGCCCAGGCCGAAGCGCGGCTGAGCCGGGGTCTCGCCGACCTGAGTTCGACCGAGACCGACCTGTCGATCGCCCGCGACCGCTTCCTCAGGATCGTCGGCGCGCCGCCAGCCGCACGGCTCGCGCCGGCCAGCGCCGTGGACCGGCTGATCCCGCGGTCGCGCGACGCCTCGCGCGACATTGCCGGCCAGGACAACCCAGCGGTGCTGGCGGCGATCTCGTCGGTGAAGTCAGCGGAATCGGCCATTCGGGTCGCACAAGGCCAGATGCTGCCCCAGCTCAGCATGCAGGCCCAGGTGGCGCGCGACATCGGCATCGATGTCAGCACGCTGCGCACGGACAGCGCCCAAGTGGTCGGCCGGCTGACGGTGCCGCTCTATGCCGGCGGCGCTCCGGAAGCGCAGGTGCGCCAGGCCCGCGAACTGCTCGGACAGGCGCAGATGCAGCTCGACAGCGCTCGCGTGCAGTCGCGTTCGGTGGCCTTTGCCGGCCATGCCGCGCTCGACAATGCGACCTTCACGATCCGGGCGGCGACGGCCGAGGTTCGCGCCGCCGACGTGACGGTCGAAGGCGTCCGCAAACAGGCCGATGCGGGCCTGCGCACCTTGACCGAACTGTTGAACGCCCAGCAGGACTCGGTGAATGCGCGGGCGCGCCTGCTGCAGGCGCAAAGTGACCGGCTCGTGGCGTCCTACACCATTCTGGCGGCCACCGGCCGGCTCGAATTGCCGCGTCTCGGCGTCACGCAGCCGGCTGTCGGCGCGCCGCCGCCGCAATCCGACCTTGGCGTGCGGAGCGACGCCTGGGGCGAGCTGCGCAATCCAACCGGCCCGGCCCGGCCGGCCAGCGCGCGCTGAGCTCCGGACACCATAAGGACGGGGCTGACGACGCGTCGTCAGCCCAGCGCATTCTCGTCCCCGTCAGCCTTCTCGCGACGCGAAACCATGACGATCAGTGCCGGCAGGATGACCAGGATCAGGAACGGCGCGACCAGCACGCCGCCGACCACCACATAGGCCAGTGGCTTCTGCACCTGGCTGCCGATGCCGGTCGACAGCGCCGCCGGGGTCAGCCCGACACAGGCCGCGACGCAGGTCATCATGACCGGGCGCATGCGCACCTTGCCACATTCGACCGCCGCCGAGATGCGTTCGCGCCCCTGCGCCACCAGGCTGTTGAAATAGGTGATGACGATAATGCCCTCCATCACCGACACGCCGATCAAGGCGATGAAACCGATCGCCCCCGACACGCCGAAGGGCGTGCCGGTCAGGAACAGCGAGAAGACACCGCCGACCATGGCCAGCGGAATGACCGAGAGGGCCAGCAGCGTATCGGTGAGCGAGTTGAAACTGGCGAACAGCAGGAAGGCGATGAGCGCGAGCGTCAACGGCACCACCACCTGCAGGCGGGCGATCGCCGCAAGCAGGTTCTCGAATTCACCGGCCCATTCGATCCGCATGCCCGGCGGCAGCCTGATCTCGCCGGCGACCCGGCCCTGCGCTTCCGAAATGGTCGAGCCGAGGTCGCGATCGCGGACGCTGAAGCGGATCGGGATATAGCGCTGCTGCTGCTCGCGGTAGATGGTGGAAGCACCCGAGACCAGGGTCACCGCGGCGACCTGGCCGAGCGGGATCTGGGTGACCGTGCCGTTCTGGTCGGCAACCCCGATCCTCAGATTCTGGATCGCCTCCGGCGTCTGCCGGAACGCCGGCGCCAGCCGCACCATGATCGGGAAGCGGCGGTCACTGCCGGCTTCGAAAAAATCGCCGGGCGTATCGCCGCCGACCGCCGTGCGGATCGCGGTGTTGATGTCGCCCGGCGACAGGCCGTGGCGACCCGCCGCGACCCGGTCGATGGTGATGGCGATGGTCGGCTGGCCGAGCACGGTGAAAACAGCGAGATCGTCGATGCCGCGAACGCCCGCCAGGATCTTGCGGATGCGCTCGGCATAGTCGGTCACCTCGGCCAGGTTGTTGCCGAACAGCTTGATGGCGTTCTCGCCCTTCACGCCCGAGGCGGCCTCGGAGACATTGTCTTCGAGATATTGCGAGAAATTGAAATCGACGCCGGGGAATTCCTTCTGCAGCGCCGCCAGGATCTCCTCGACCAGCTTCGCCTTGTCGACGCCAGGGCGCCATTGCTCGCGCGGCTTGAGCGGCGTGAACATCTCGACATTATTGAAACCGGCGACCTCGGTGCCGTCATCGGTGCGGCCCTGCTGGGAAACCACCGAAGCGACCTCCGGAAATTGCGCGACGATGCGCCTGATCCGGTTGGCGTAGGTGTTGCCCTCCTCGAGCGAGATGGTCGGGTGCAGGGTCGCGCGGATCCACAGATTGCCTTCCTCGAGCTTGGGCAGGAATTCGAGCCCGAGGCTGCGGCCGGCGACGAGCGACACCAGCATCAGTCCGCCGGCGAACAGAAGCGTGACGCCGCGGCGGCGGACGGCGCGCTCCAGAAGCGGCTCATAGGCGGCCCTCAGCGCCCGGACGACCGGGGTTTCCCGCTCGGAAAGCTCGCCCTTGAGCAGGAAGGCCGCCAACGCCGGCGTGACGAAAAAGGCCGCGGCCAGGCCGCCGGCCAAGGCATAGGCATAGGTCTTGGCCATCGGGCCGAAAATATAGCCCTCGACGCCCTGCATGGTGAACAGCGGAATGAAGCTGGTCACGATGATCAGGCAGGAGAACAGGATGGCGGTGACCACCTGATTGGACGCCCCCAGAATGGTCTGCAGCCGGCGCTTCAGGTCGGTCGGACCATCCTCGACCACGCCATGCGTTCGCTTCTGATGACTTCGCTCGGCGAGCAGCCTGAAGATGTTCTCGGTCATGATCACGGTCGCGTCGACGATCAGGCCGAAATCGATCGCGCCGACCGACAGAAGGTTCGCCGATTCACCCCGCAGCACCATGATGGTGACCGCGAAGGCCAGCGCGAAGGGAATCGTGGCGGCGACCGTGATGGCGCAGCGCAGGTTGCCCAGGAACAGCCACTGGACAAAGAAGATCAGCG
Source organism: Phreatobacter stygius (assembly GCF_005144885.1). Lineage (NCBI taxonomy): Bacteria > Pseudomonadati > Pseudomonadota > Alphaproteobacteria > Hyphomicrobiales > Phreatobacteraceae > Phreatobacter > Phreatobacter stygius. The sequence continues at coordinate 3,562,308 of NZ_CP039690.1, read as the reverse complement.
TGATGCCGAACAGCGCGCTGTGCAGCACCGTCGCGGTGGTGACGTCGATCAGCTCCTTGCGGTCATAGATGCGCTCGATGCGGACGCCCGGCGGCAGCACGCCGCCCGCCGAGATGCGTTCCACCTCGGCCTGGACCCGCAGGATGGTCGGCATGCTCTGTTCGCCGCGCCGCATCAGCACGATGCCCTGCACCACGTCGTCGTCATTGTTCTGGCCGGCAATGCCGAGGCGCGGCTGGTTGCCGACACTGACGGTTGCGATGTCGCGGATCCGGACCGGGCTATTGCCGACGGCAGCGATGAACGTGTCATTGAGGTCGTCGACTGACGAGATCAGGCCGACGCCACGAACCACACCGGACTGGACGCCGATCGAGACGGTGTTGCCGCCGACGTTCAGATTGGCGTTCTGCAGTGCCGTCATGACCTGGGGGAGCGTCAGGCCGTAGGCGAGCAGCTTGTTGAAATCGATCGAGACGTCATAGGTCTTGTTCTTGCCGCCCCAGCCGACCACGTCGACGACACCGGGGATGGCGCGGAAGCGACGCTGCAGGATCCAGCTCTGAATGGTCTTCAGGTCGGTGACGCTGTAGTCCGGCGGCCCGACCACCCGGTAGCGGAAGATCTCGCCGATCGGGCTCATCGGGGAAATCTGCGGCTGGGCGCCGTTCGGCAAGGGCGGCAGCAGGGCGAGCTGGTTGAGCACGCGCTGCAGAGCCAGCTCATAGGTCACGTCATAGGTGAACTGCAGCTTGACGTCGGACAGGCCGAAGACCGAGGTGGTGCGGATCAGCCGGAGGTTCTGCAGGCCGGCGGTGACGCCTTCGACCGGAATGGTGATGTAGCGCTCGATCTCTTCCGCCGACAGGCCGCGCCCCTGGGTGATCACATTGACCATGGGCGGCACGGGATCGGGATAGGCCTCGATATTGAGGCGCATGAAGCAGATCGCGCCGACCAGGCACATGGCGCCGAAGGCGAGCACCATCAGCACCCGCTGCTTCAGCGCGAATTCGACAATGGCATTCATGACGCAAGCTGCCTCGGCGGGAACGGCCTTGATGTCATCGGCGGAAGGCCGCCGTCATCTGGTCGATGAACAGCGCGCCGCGCACCACGACCTCTTCGCCAAGCTTCACGCCGTGGATGATCTGAACGGTTTCACCGCGGATCATGCCAAGCGTGACCCGGCGCAGCTCGACCGACCTGTCGGGATGGGCGACCCAGATCCGCGCCACCTCGCCTTCATAGATGATGGCGTTGCGTGGAACGGCCGGCGCATTGACGGGGTCGCCAACCTGGATCGCGACATTGGCAAACATCTGCTGCTTCAGTTCCCGGTCCGGGTTCTCGACCGTCGCGCGCACCAGCAAGCGGCGATTGCCGGCGTCGATCGAGGGCGCCACGAAATCGAGCCTGCCGACGAAAACCCGGTCGCGAAAAGCCAGCACGCGGAATTCGATCAATGCGCCGCGGGCGACCTTCGGCGCCTCGTCCTCGCGGACATAGGCGTTGAGCCAGAGGGTATCGAGATCATCGATGACGAAGATCGGATCGCCGGCACCGCCCGTGATGAACTGGCCGGGGCCGATCTTGCGCGAGACGACGGTGCCCTCGATCGGCGACAGCAGCGCCACTTCGGGGTCGATCCGCCGGCCGGCACGGAAGCGCTGGATATCCGCGTCCGACTTACCGAACAGGCGCAGGCGGTTCTCCACGGCCTCCAGCGCCGTCACCGCGGCCCGATGATCGGCGCGCGCCGCATCGAGGTCGGCACGGGCCTGGTCGACGTCACGCTGCGGCGCCGCGCGGCCGGCCAGCAGGTCTTCCTGGCGCCTGGCGTTGATCTCGGCGAGCCGCAGCTGGGTCTGCGCCTTGTCGAGCGCGGAGATCGCGGCGATGAAGTCGTTCTGCGTCTGCACCATGTCATTGGCTTCGAAGAACAGCAGCGCCTGGCCGCGGCGGACGATGTCGCCGGGCAAGGCGGTGATGCGCGTCGTGCGGCCCGAATAGGGTGAGATGACCGGCGTCGCGCTGTTTTCGTCGATCGCCAGACGACCTTCGGTGACGACCTGCTCGCGGAAGGTCGCCTCGGCGACGGTGACCCGCTCGAAGGTCGACCAGTCAGCCTCGGAGACGACGAAACGGCCGTCGCGCGGCTTGGCCCGCTCGGTCGACGCGGCTTCGGCGGGCGCCTCGCGACCAAAGCCCAGCAGTCGCGTGACGGACGGCAGGTCGAAGGCCGCGGCAGGCACCTGGCTCAGCGGCGAGACGATCAGCAGCGTGGCGAGGATGACGGCGCAGGCGGCGCGCGCGACCGGGCCGCGGTCGAGGCAAGCGGCCCAACAGGTTTTCGACTGATCCATGACGGCGCCTGCGATCTAGAAGGCCCGCCGGCGCCGCAAAGAGCCCGTCCGGCGAACCGATATCCGACCCAAGAACCCAGCCGCTGTGGACGGCCGGACCATGGGCCATGTCGCATGGCACCGGTCCACGCGGCCGCAGATGCCCACTGGCATCGGCGGCGGCGCGACAATAAGCATTGGACCTGACAGATCGATTGCAACCGAGGCGCCGGTTGGAGCCGGCCGAGGCTCAATAGCGGGCTGGATGCGCATGCGAAGACATGGACCGGGCCGGCGCGGCCTAGCCGAGCACAAAGCCAGCCGCGCCAAGCGCCTGCGGAAACCGGTCGCCGGCAAGATAAGCCAGCTCCATCTCGCGCGGCTCGTGCACCGGATCGACACGTCTCAAGGCATCGTCGACATATCCCGGATGCACCATCACCAGGCCGCCGTCGGGAAGGTCCGCCAGGAAGCGCGGGAAGATCTCGGCAAAATCGGTGGCGCGACCGAATTCATAGGCGCCGGAAAAGGCCGGGTTGGTGACGAAACCCGCCGTCTTGGCATCGGCGATGAGGCCACCGGACAAGCCCGAGATGATCCGTCCCTTCAGGCCTTCGCCAGCGTCCCGGCACTGGCGCAGCCAGGCGCCCGGAGCATGCCGGCGCGCCGCATCCAGCACGAGGCTGCGCACCACCGGCAGGAGATGAACATGCTGATGCCCGTCGATAAAGTCCGGCGGACGTCCGAACGCCCGGTCGAAAGCGGCGAACTGGGCCCCGATCTCGGCGGACAACGCCGTCTTGTCGACCATGCCGGTAAAACAGCGCAGCATCAGGCCGGTCAGACCGAAGAACCGTCGCAGGCGCGGCGCGGTCAAGGGTGCGAGTCCGCCGGTCAGCGTCACGTGCAGTCCGATCTGGAGGCCCGGCCGGCCGAGACCCAGGAGTGCCGCGGCTTCCGCCTGGAGATCCGGACCAGCCGACATCACCGATGTCGCGTTCAAGCGGCCGGCCAGCACCAGTTCGCGGATCGCCCGGGACACGCCGGGGCTCAGCGCATAGTCGTCGGCGCAGAGAATGAGGCGCTTCATCAGTCCGACAGGCTGGCCGATTGGCTGGTGGTATTGCCGGTCTTGTCGGACGCAGCCGGATTGTCGGCGGCACGCTTCAAGAGGTGCTCGCCGATCAGATAGACCGGCCGGCCTTTCAGCTCGGACAGGATCTTGCCGATATATTCGCCAAGCACACCGATCATCAAAAGCTGCACGCCGCCAATGAACATGATGCCGACGAACAGCGAGGGATAACCCGGCACGCTATGGCCGAAGAACAGGGTCTCCGCCATGATCACCAGGCCATAGATGAAGGCGATGCTTGCCAGCACGGCGCCGAACAGGCTCGCCATGCGCAGCGGCACGATCGAGAACGAGGTCAGCCCTTCGATCGAGAAGGCGAGCAGGCCGAGGAAGCTCCATTTGGCCTCGCCCTGGCGGCGCGGATCGGGCTCGTAGGGCACGCCGATCTGGCGGAACCCGACCCAGCTCGACAACCCCTTGAAGAAGCGGCCGCGCTCCGGCAATTGGCGCAATGCCTGGGCGGCCCGCGGCGACAGAAGCCGGAAATCGCCGGCATCGGCCGGGATCTTCTGGCGCACGCCGGCATTGACCAGCCCGTAGAAGGCGTTGACGAAAAAGGTACGCAGCCACGGCTCGTCGCGCCGATGCGCCTTGTAGGTGAAGACGACGTCATAGCCGTCGTCGAGCCAATGGGCGATCAGCGTTTCGGCCACCGCCGTCGGGTGCTGGCCGTCGGCATCCATGAACAGAACCGCGCCGTAGCGCGCCTGGTCGAGGCCGGCGAGCAGAGCCGCCTCCTTGCCGAAATTGCGCGAGAACGAGATGACCTGGACGTCGGCGCCCTCGGCCTTGAGACCGCGGGCAACCGCAAGAGTGCCGTCACGCGAGCCGTCATCGACATAAAGCAGCTCGACCGACAGGCCGCGCCTTTCCTTGAGCAAATGCGCCAGTGTCAGGAGCTTGGCATGGGTGTGCGGCAGCGCCTCGGCTTCATTATAGGCCGGCACCACGATGGTCAGCCCGAAAGGCTGGGTCTCGACACCTGGGAAGGCGATTACTCGCCCGTCATTCGCGGTCATCGTATTAGCGGCCCCCCGGCCGATCCTGAACAATTCACAATGATGCACTGTCTTCACAGCTGCGTGAAGTCATGCCCGACCAAGCCGGCTGTTTCATGACGCAAAAGCGTGTAGACCACGGCCCCATGATGAACGGCAGCCAACAAGATCGGTCGATCACGACCCGGTTTTTCGAGTTCGTCGCCCGCGAGGCGCCGAAATTCGTCTCCTTCGGCCTGGTCGGCGTGGTCAACGCGCTGGTCAACTACGTCATCACCGTCGGGCTCACACTGGGCGTGCTGATCCCGTTCGGCCTGGGCGCGTCCGATGGTGCGCTCGGCATCATCAAGGCGATCGGCTGGGCCGTCGCGGTGTCCAATTCTTACGTTCTCAACACACTCACGACATTTGCCGCCGAAAGCGGCCGGCGGCTCGCCTGGCCAACCTATGGCCGCTTCGTCGCGTCCGGCACGCTCGGGCTGGTCGTCGAGGTGCTGAGCTTCCTGGTGGCGGTCAGATATCTGCCGCTGACGCTCGCCGCCATCGTGCCGATCGGCTTTGCCTTCGTGACCAATTTCGCGATGACCCGCCTGGTGGTGTTTCCCGGCTCAAAATCGCCCGACGACACGATCCAGCGGTGATCCGATTCCGTCCGACCCGCGTAGCATTTGGTGGAGGCTCTTCTGAGCTTCCTTCCCGTGGCCGATCCAGCCCCCGGTTCGGCCATCCGTTGTCGCGGTCGCCTCAGCCCCGAGGCGGCCGCACTTTTTTGTCCCGACCGAAGGACGGGTGGTCCGGGGTCCGCCGATTTGGATCTGCCGATTTGCCTGAGCCCGGCCGGCGGCTAACCTGCGGCTGACGGGCGGCCGGGTGGCCCCCGCAGGTGGCCCTCACAAAGCGCGGCGAATGGACAATACGGCATGAGCATGCAGACCCCCGGGCGGCGTTTCCCGCCCTTCGACGCCGAGGACGCCATCCTCGCCATCATCGAGGGCTTCCGGACGCGAACGCTGCCGATCGCCGCTTGGACCCATCAGGCGCATCTGGCCGTCGGGCTCTGGCATGTCGCGCGCTTTGGCGAGACCGAAGCCCAGGCGCTGCTGCGCGACGGCATCCGCAGCTATAACGAGGCCGTGGGCACCCCGAACAACGACATGCGCGGCTATCACGAGACGGTGACGCTCTATTATTCCTGGGCGGCGGCGCGTTACCTCGAAACAGCCCCGGCCTTGCCGCTGGTCGACCGGGTGAACGGTTTCGTCGAAAGCCGCCTTGGCTCGAAGGACGGCATCTTCATGTTCTGGAGCCGCGACCTGCTGCTCTCGGTCGACGCGCGCCGCGCCTGGATCGCGCCGGATCTCATGCCGCTCGACGTCGCGGCGCTCAAGGCCATGGCCGTCGACTGACCTGCCTTTCCAAGATGCCGCCGATCGGGCTTGATGGCCCGCCCGTTTTCAAGCCGAGCCGGACCATGACCTCACGCCCGATAGCGCGCCCGCGCAATGCTTTCCGCTGGTTCACGCCGATCCAGACGCGCTGGTCGGACAATGATCAATATGGCCACATCAACAATGTCGTCTATTACGCCTATTTCGACACGGTGGTGAACGCCTTCCTGATCGGCGAGGCCGGGCTCGCGCCGGTCGGCGGCGCCTGGATGGGCCTGGTCGTCGACACGCGCTGCTCGTTCTTCGCACCCGCAAGCTATCCGGAGTCGCTGGAAGCCGGCATCGTCTTTGCCGAGCGCGGCCGGTCGAGCCAACGCTACGAGATCGGCATCTTCAAGGCGGGGGGAGCCGAGACGCTGGCGCACGGCCATTTCGTCCACGTCTATGTCGACGCCGCGACGCGTCGGCCGATCGCTCTGCCCGAGAGCCTGACCGCGGCGATCGACCGGACCACGACCCGGCCGTGATCCGTCGATCCCGCGGGTGTTTCGAGCCAAGCAACCACAGGATCCGCATGTCATTGACGCCGGCCAGTGCTGTCCTTCCAGGTCATTTGCGACCTTTCCGCCACGGCAGCGACCAAATATGCCGGCCCAGAAACTTCGTGGGTTGCAAGGCGTTGCCTTATTTGCGCTAAGGAGCCCACCTATCATTGTGGTTACCGATCCGATTCATGGCTTACCGCTTGGCTCTTCGCATGCTCCCGAGGTTCGTTCCGGCGGTGCTTTTCAGCGCCGTGTCGGTGCTTGCCTTCAGCATGGCGTCGGCCCAGACGCCGGTCGCGTCGGTCAATCCGCCGGTCGCGCCTGCTGCGGCCGCGCCCGAGCCGGCGCCGGCGGCGCCTGTTGCCGCACAGCCTTCGGCCGAGGCCGCGCCCGGCGCCGAGCCTGCCGCGACCCCGGCAGCCGTCCCGAGACCCCGGCGTCCCGCACCGCCACCGCCGCCGCCGCGCGTCACCGCCATTTCGAGCGATCCGCAGCCGACCTATGCACCGCAGACGGTCGCGATGACGCAGGCAGCGCTTGCCCGCTATCGCCAGATCGCACTCGCCGGCGGCTGGGGCACGCTGCCCGCCGGCGCGCGTTTCACCAAGGGCCAGCAAGGTCCGCAGGTGCTGGCGCTGAAGCAGCGGCTTGCCGCCGAAGGCGACCTCAACCCGGCTCAGAGCCACGGCCCCAATTTCGATGAAGCGACCGCCGAAGCGGTGCGCCGCTTCCAGCGCCGTGTCGGCCTCGTCTCGTCAGGCGTGGTGGCGGCGGCCACCATCCGCCAGCTCAACATACCGGTAGAGATCCGCGTCACAGCTCTGGAGAAGTCGCTGGAGCGGCTTTCCGACAGCCGGTTCCAGTTCGGACCGCGCTACGTCATCGTCAACATTCCGGCGGCTGCCGCCGAATCGATCGAGAACGGCATCGTCCGCCGCCGCCATGTGATCATTGTCGGAAAGCCGCAACATGCCTCGCCGATGGTCGAGACGCGGCTGACGGTGGTGAACTTCAACCCGACCTGGACCATCCCGACCTCGATCATCCGGCGGGACATCATCCCCAAGATGCGCCGCAATCCGGCAACGCTGGCCTCGATGCGGGTGCGCATGCTCGACGGCCGTGGCAACGAGGTCGACCCGCGGACCATCGACTGGTCGACCGAGCGGGCGGTGAACTACACGCTGCGACAGGATCCCGGCGTTGGCAATTCGCTCGGCCGCGTGCGCATCGACATGCCGAACCGCGAGGCGGTCTATATGCATGACACGCCGTCGCGGCGGCTGTTCACCTCGGATGCCCGCTATTTCTCGTCCGGCTGCGTCCGGGTCGCAGACGTCAACGAGTTCGTCACCTGGCTGCTGGCGCCGCAAGGCTATGACCGAGCGCGGGTCGATGCCGAAATGACCCAGACCCAACGCAAGGACGTGCGGCTGACCCAACCGGTACCGGTCGCCTGGGTCTATCTCACCGGCTGGGCAGCGCCCGACGGCACGGTGCAGTTCCGCGACGATATCTACGGCTACGACGCGCCGGGCGCGGCGCCCGTGCGCGTGGTCCGCCCGGCCGACCGTGCACCGGCCGAGCCGGTTCAGATCGCCCCGCAGGTGCAGCAGCAGCCCCCGGCGCATTTCTTGGGCGGCCTGTTCGGCGCGCCGCAGCAGCCGCGGCGCGATCCCTCGGCCGATCTCAGGTATTGAGCCGCCATGGCGCTGACCAACCGCGTCGATCCCTTCGGGACGATCCAGGCGGTTCCGGAGCGCGGACTGTTCTTCGGCAATCGCGGCGGCAGGTTTCACCGCGACGACCGGACGCTCAAGGCGCGGCCCTGGGCCTCGCGGCAATGGCTCTGCTGCGTGCTGTCGTTCAAGGGCCGCCGCCGCAAGGTGATGGACCGCGGCTATACGGAATTGTTCTTTCTCGACGAGCCCACCGCTTTCGCCGCCGGTCATCGGCCCTGTTTCGAATGCCGCCGCGCTGACGCCACACGCTTCGCCGCGGCCTGGGCACAGGCCAAGGGCCTGCCCGCGCCGCCGCGGGCGCCGGCGATGGATCTCGTATTGCAGTCCGAGCGCCTGGATGGCCGTGCCAAGCGGACCCATGGCGGTGCCATCGACGCACTGCCTGACGGCGCGATGGTCGCCGTCGGCGGCGCGCCTTTCGCCGTCAGGGGCGGCGCGTTCCTGCCCTGGTCATTCGCCGGTTATGGCCGGCCGCGGGCAAGGCCGGCGGGCGAGGCCAGGCTGTTGACGCCACCAGCGATCGTCGCAGTGCTCGCCGCGGGTTATGCGCCGCTCTGGCACCCGAGCGCCTGACGATCCCGATCGCACCGATCAGAACAACCCCTCGATCTCACCGTCCGGATTGACGTGGATCGCTTCGGCCGCCGGCAACCTGGGCAAGCCGGGCATGGTCATGATCTCTCCGCAGATGGCGACGACGAAGCCGGCGCCGGCCGACAGCCGAACCTCGCGCACCGGGACGACATGGCCGCTCGGCGCGCCGAGCAAGGTCGGGTCGGCCGAAAAGGAATATTGCGTCTTGGCCATGCAGACCGGCAGCTTGCCGAAACCGGCGGCTTCGAAAGCCGCGAGATCGGCGGCGGCCTTGGCCGAGATCACGACATCGGCTGCGCCATAGATCCGGGTCGCAACGGCACGGATCTTGTCGGCGAGGCCGAGATCGTCGGGATAGGTCGGCGCAAAATGCGCCGTGCCGGCTTCGCACAGCGCCACCACCTTTTCGGCCAGCAGTTCGGCCCCCTTGCCGCCCTCGGCCCAATGGCGGCACTGGATCGCCTCGACGCCGAACTGCTCCGCACAGATCCGCGCGATCAGCGCATGTTCGGCTTCGGTGTCGGAGGTGAAATGGTTGATGGCGACCACCACCGGGATGCCGAAGGAACGCACATTGACGACATGGCGGCCGAGATTGACCAGGCCTTGCCGCAGCGCCTCCAGGTTCTCGCGCGCGAGATCCGCCTTGGCCACCCCGCCATTCATCTTGAGCGCGCGGACGGTGGCGACGATGACCGAGGCCGAGGGCTTCAGCCCGGCCTTGCGGCATTTGATGTTGAAGAACTTCTCGGCTCCGAGGTCGGCACCGAAGCCGGCTTCGGTGACCACATAGTCGCCAAGTTTGAGGGCTGCCTTGGTGGCGATCACCGAATTGCAGCCATGGGCGATATTGGCGAAAGGACCGCCGTGGATCAGCGCCGGCGAGCCTTCGATGGTCTGCACGATATTCGGCTTGATGGCGTCCTTCAGAAGGGCGGTCATGGCGCCCGCGGCATTGAGGTCGCCAGCGGTTACCGGCTTCTTCGCCCGGGTATAGGCCACCACGATGCGCGACAGCCGCGCCTCCAGATCGGCGAGATCATCGGCCAGGCAGAAACAGGCCATCACCTCGGAGGCGACCGTGATGTCGAAACCGTCCTCGCGGGCAAAGCCATTGGTCACCCCGCCAAGCCCGACCGTGGTTGCGCGCAACGCCCGGTCGTTCATGTCCATGACCCGGCGCCAGACGATCCTCCTGATGTCGATGCCGAGGCTGTTGCCCCAATAGACGTGGTTGTCGACCAGCGCCGCGAGCAGGTTATGCGCCGAGGTGATGGCGTGAAAATCGCCGGTGAAGTGCAGATTGATCGCTTCCATCGGCAGGACCTGGGCCCGGCCGCCGCCGGTGGCGCCACCCTTGACCCCGAAAACCGGCCCGAGCGAAGGCTCGCGCAGCGCGATCACCGCGCGCTTGCCGATCCGGTTGAGGCCGTCGCCAAGCCCGATCGTGGTGGTGGTCTTGCCCTCGCCGGCCGGCGTCGGGTTGATCGCCGTCACCAGCACCAGCTTGCCATCCGGGCGGCCTTTCAGCCCGGCCAGGAAGTCGCCGTCGAACTTGGCGATATATTTGCCGTGGGGATCGAGAGCCTCGGCGGGAATTCCGATCTTCTCGGCGATCGCCGCGATGGGCTGCAAGGTCGCGGCGCGGGCCACGGCAAGATCATGGGACATGGTTTATCGGCACTGGGCTTCACGGGATGGGACAGGGCTCTATAGGGTCCCTACCCCAACGGGCTCAAGGGGTCCATGAAAGGCCGCCATGCAGGACAAGCTTGGGCGCCGGGTGCGGCCTGTCGGATAGAACCAACCGGACGAATGGAGAGCGCACTGACATGGCCGACGGCAAGCTGATCGGGATCGACTGGGGCACCACTTCGTTTCGGGCGGCGCTGATGGACGGCACGGGCGCCATCCGCGACCGCGTCGAAGGTTCCGACGGGCTGGTTTCGATCAGGGACGGCGCCTTCGAGGCCGTCCTGGCAGGGTCGATTGCCCAATGGGAAACGGCGGGGGTGCTGCCGATCATCGCATCCGGCATGGTGACAAGCCGCACCGGCTGGGTCGAGACGCCCTATCTCGCCTGCCCGGCCGACCCGGCCGACCTTGCCGGGGCGCTGAGGCGCATCGAGACACCTGCCGGCCGGCGCATCGCCTTCGTCACCGGCCTGTCGTTTCGCGGCACCGACGGCGAGCCGGACGTGATGCGCGGCGAAGAGACCCAGATCGCCGGCCTGGAGCTCGCCGGCTCGCGGCTTGCCGTCATGCCCGGCACCCATTCGAAATGGGTTCATGTCGCCGATGGCCGCATCGTCGGGTTTCGGACCGCGATGACCGGCGACGTCTTCGCCGCGGTGAAGAACCACAGCGTACTCCGGCTGACCACAGCCGAAGCGGTCGACGCTCCCGAGGCTTTCGCACAGGCCGTCAGGGCCGGTGCCGCCCATGCCGGCGCCGGCCTGCTCGGCAAGCTGTTCCGGCTCCGGGCCGGCAGCCTGCTGGGTGATTTTGCCGCGAACGAGACCGCCGAGCGGCTGTCGGGCCTGCTGATCGGCGCCGAAATCGCCGAAGCCCGGAGCTTCGCGCCGGATGTCGGCGGCAAGACCCTGATCGTCGGCGGCGAAGCACTCGCCGCCCGCTATGCCGCGGCTTTCGCGGCGCTCGACCTGGCGGCCGAACCGGCACCGGCGGATGCCGCCTTCGCCGGCCAGTTCAAGATCGCCAGGGCAGCCGGCCTGGTCTGACCTCGACCGCGCCATCGGGCGGCTCAGGCCGGCGTCTGGCGAGCGCCGACGAGCGCGCCGAGCCGCTGGGTCAGGAACAGCCTTTCGGCATCGTTGCCGGAGAGCCGGATCGCCTCCTGATAAGCCCGCCGCGCCGGCTCGACCTGGCCCAGTCGGGCGAGAATGTCGGCTCTGACGGCGTGATAGGGCTGATAGGCGCCAAGCGCCGCCGCGATCGTCGCGAGCCGATCCAGGGCGACGCCTGGTCCCTGTGCATAGGACAAGGCGACGATATGGTTGAGCTCGAACACCGGGTTCGGCCGCATGGCGACCAGAGTTTGGTAGATCAACGCGACCTCGTGCCAATCCGTCTCGGCAAAAGACGCGCCCTCGGCGTGAACCGCGACGATCGCCGCCTGCAACTGGTAGGGACCGGGCCGGCCGCGGCGAAGTGCCCGTTCGAGCAAGGTCGTTCCCTCCGCGATCAGGCCGCGGTCCCAGCGGCCGCGATCCTGGTCTTCCAGGGACACGATTGCGCCGAGGCCATCCAGGCGCGTTGCGCAGCGCGATTGATGAAGCAGCATCAGCGCCAGCAAGCCTTCCACTTCCGGCTCGCGCGGGCACAGCGCCGTCAGCACACGACCGAGCCTGATCGCCTCCACGCAGAGTTCGGTTCTCAGGTGCTGCTGCGATGAGGCCGCATAGCCCTCGTTGAAGATCAGATAGATCACGGCCAGCACGGCATCCAGCCGCTGGCTCCAGCCATCGGGACCCGGAACCTCGTAGGGAATACCGGCCTTGGCGATCTTGTGCCGCGCCCGCACCAGCCGCTGGGCCATCGAATCCGGGCTCACCACGAAGGCCCTGGCGATCTCCTCGGTCTTGAGACCGCCGATCGCGCGCAGGGTCAGAGCCACGCTGGTCTTCTGGTCGAGCGCCGGATGGCAGCAGGTGAAGATGAGTTTCAGGCGCTCGTCGGCAATCGCTTCCGTCTCGTCATCCTGGCTGGCCGCGTTGTCCAGGACGATCAAGGCGGCGAGCTCGGCCGACTTGGAACGGAAACTGGCTGCCTTGCGGATCCGGTCGATGGCCTTGCGCCGCGCCGTTCGCATCAGCCAGGCCGATGGAGAGCCGGGCAGCCCATCCCGGCTCCAGTGCATGACGGCCGATTCCAAGGCGTCCTGGAGACTGTCCTCGGCCAACTGGAAATCGCGCAGATTGATGATCAGGCACGACAGGAGGCGACCGCCATCGAGACGAACGAGCCGGTCGATTTCGTCCGGAATCGAAATCGCCTCCGTCGTGCCCGACGTCATGATCGCGTCAGGTCCTGCACCGGCCGGACCTCTACCGCGCCATAGGCGGCGGTCGGGATCATGGCAGCGTAGCGGATGGCGTCATCGAGGTTGTCGCACTCGAAAATGTAATAGCCGCCGAGCTGTTCCTTGGACTCGGCGAACGGTCCGTCCAGCGTCTCGGTGCGGCCGTTGCGGACGCGCACCGTGGTGGCGGTCGAGCTCGCCTCGAGCGCTTCGCCGGCAACCAGAACGCCGTCCTTGGCGAACCTTTCATTGGCGGCCTGATAGGCGGCCATGAAGGGCCCGAATTCCGGTGTTCCATAGGCCGGCGACGAATCCTGCGCCCGGTAGATCAAGGCCATGTACTTCATGGATGCGCTCCCTCTGGTTCGTGTGGCCGTCGCGATGAGCGGCACGTAATGACGAACAGGCCTTGTCGCGATCGACTCTCGGGTCTCAGAAAAAAATCAGCGCAGCGACCAGAGCAGGTAGCCGACCGCGCCAAACATGGCGATCTGTGTTCCGACCCCGCCGGCAATGCGCAGCGGCGAGGTTAGCCGCGAAGCATCGAGGCCAACAAGGTGGGCGGCGCGCGCGACGATCAACAGGATGCCCATGGCGTTGAGCCAGCCCGGGCCGAGGCCGCGCGCCTCGCAGAGCGCCATGAGGATGAGCGCCAGCGGCACGTTCTCGATGAGATTGCCGTGCCGGCGCGTCCACAAGGCGAGGTCGAGGTCGTCGCCATGCAGGATCGATATCCCGGCGCGGCCCCGCTTTGCGCTCACCACATTGGCAAGTACCATCACGGCAAACGCCAGGATCGCGGCATAAAATGCGGTGACCTGGAAGGTCATGAGTTGTCTCCGTCTGGGTCTGGATTGACGGCGCAATGACGAACGGCTTTCGCCAAATCGACAGACCCGGCAGTAATTATTTTCGACGTTCGGAACGGTGGCGTGCGCGAGCGAGAGCAGCCCTGTACTGCGATGACCGGTCGGAGAGGGTTTAAGCCAAGCGGACGTGGCGTCGACGCTCAGTCCATTCCCGGCTTGACGTTGCGTGTCTTCTTGACGCCGGAGCGCTTGGACTTGCCTTCCAGCCGGCGCTCCTTGGAGGCGCGTGTCGGCCGGGTGGCGATGCGGCGCTTCGGCCTGACCGCCGCGCGCTTGACCAGATCGACGAGGCGCGCCAGCGCGTCCTCGCGATTCATCTCCTGCGAACGGAAGCGGTCGGCCTGGATCACCACCACGCCGTCCTTGGTCAGCCGGGAGCCGACCAGCGGCACCAACCGCGCCTTGACGTCGGGCGGCAGGTCGGCGCCGGCGAGGTTGAAGCGCAGCTCGCAGGCGGTCGAAACCTTGTTGACGTTCTGCCCGCCGGGCCCGGAGGCCCGGACGAAGGTCACCGTGATATCGTCGGGATGGAGCGACAGCGAGGACGTGACTTCGATCATGTCGACCATGCCGCGCCTTCCCTCCGCTCGATCGCCCGGATAAGCGTCAGGCCGCCTTGGCGCGAATGTCGTGGCGGGCCAGCCGCTCGAACAGGTAATCGACCTCGGCGCGCGCCTTGGCCGACAGGCCGGCGCCCGGCTTGCGCTGGGCATCGGAAGCGATCACGCCACGCTTCTTCATCAGATATTTGCGCACCGCGAGGCCGGCGCCCGGCTGCTGCTCGTAGCGGACCAGCGGCAGATGGGCGTCGAACAGATCATGGGCGGCGTCGCGCTTGCCGGCCTGCTGCAGCTTGACCACGTCGACCAGCATGTCCGGGAAGGCGTAGCCGGTCATCGCGCCGTCGGCGCCACGCTCGCATTCGAAATCGAGGAACAGGCCGCCATTGCCGCAGAGGATCGAGACGTGGCGCATCGAGCCATCGGCCTCGAAACCGCGCAGCGTCGAGATCTTCTCCAGGCCCGGCCAGTCCTCGTGCTTCAACATGACGCAGGACGGCAGTTCCTGGATGATCGAGCGGATCACCTTGGGCGCCATGACCACCGTGAAGGTGATCGGGAAATCCTGGATGACGAAAGGCACGTCGTCGCCGATCGCATCCACCGCCTGCTTGTAATAGGTGATGATCTGGTCGTCGGTGCGCAGCGTGTTGGGCGGCGCGATCATGACACCGGCGGCGCCGGCATCCATCACGGTGCGGGCCAGCGAGCGCATATTGGCAAAGCCAGGCGCCGAAACGCCGACGATAACAGGCATGGACGGCCCGGCGCGCTTGATGATGTGTTTCGACAGCGAGACCGATTCCTCCTGGTCGAGCTTCGGCGCTTCACCCATGACACCAAGGATGGTCATGCCGGTGGCGCCGCAGGCGCGATAGAAATCGACCATGCTGTCCGTCGATGTGAGGTCGATACGGCCATCGTCATGGAACGGGGTGGCGGCAATCACATAGACGCCGCTGGCCTTGGTGAGATCGATACCGTTCGCCTGCATGGGACTTCCTCTCGTCGCGCTCTTCGCCGGGGCGATGTCAAGAATGCCAAGAACCCAAGCGATGCTAAGAACCTGGGCGATGCCACGAAAAAGCATGCGGGTCAAAGGCCCGGACCGCAAGGCTCGCATCCCGCGCGGTCAGCTTTGCCGCAACCGCATGGGCGGCGGCCGGCCGAGCGTCACGGCCCGCAACAGCCATTCGAGCGGGCCATAGGCAAACAGGCGAAGCCACCAGGCGCTGAGCATGAGCTGTACGCCGAAGATGGCGATGGCCAGGAACAGCACCAGCCAGGGCGGCAGCCGGCCGATCAGGCCAAGGCCGTAGGCATAGAAGATGAAAGCCGAGATCAAGGATTGCAGCAGATAGTTCGACAGGGCCATGCGGCCCGCGGGCGCCAGCAGGCGGGCGACCCTTGCGCCCGGCCCGGTCTGGAAGGCCAGCATGGCAGCCGCGATATAACCGCCGGTCAGAAAAGGCGCGGTCAGGATGCCGAGCGCGAGGCCGGCGAGCTCGCCGGCGGTGCCGACCCAGTAGACCGAAGTGAAGGCGTAGAACGCGGCCGTCGGCAGGCCAATGACGATGCCGAAAACCACCAGGTAGCCGGCAAGCGAACGATGGCGGTCGAAATCGCGGAGGAACTGGCGCCGGCCAGCAACCAGGCCAAGACAGAACATGGCCAAGGCGCAAGGGGCCTGAATCAAGCCGATCGGGATCCAGGCGGTGGTCAGGTGCTGGAGGTTCTGGCCGATGACGGCCGTGGGCGCGCTGCGATAGGCCGCCTCGGTGACGATCGCGGCCCGCGCCAGAGCTGCCCGATCAATGACCTCGCCAACGACATGGAGCAGCAGCGCGACAAAAGCCCAGACCAGGGCGGTGACCACCACCAGGACCTGGGCGAGGCCGAAGAGCTGCTCGTCCGAGCGATGGCGCAAGGCCAGCAGAACCAGGCCGAGCACGGCATAGGTGGTCAGGATATCGCCATAGAACAGCAGCACCGCATGGAGGAGGCCGATCAGCCAGAGCCCTGCCTGCCGGCGCAGCAGGCGCGGCATGAAGGGCTCGCCGGCCCGCTCGGCCGACTGCATCTGCAGGGTGAAGCTGTAGCCGAACAGGAAGGAAAACATCAGGTAGAACTTGGTTTCGAACAGCCAGGAGACCAGCCATTGCACGGCCTGGTCGAAGGGCGAGGTAAAGGCCGGATCGGCGACGCCGGTGCCGTAATAGGCCGAGGCGAAAGCCTTCATGTTGACCACCAGGATGCCGGCGAGAGCGATGCCACGCAGGGCGTCGACCCGGATGATCCGTTGCGCTGATGTCGCAGTCATGCCGTCACCGCCCCCGCGGGCCAAGGAAGCGGGTGATCAGCAGCCTGAGCGTCGCCGCCTGGTCTTTCGGCCGGAAGGTCGGGTCGACCGCCACCCGTCCGAAGATCCCGTCGATCAGCGCGCCGATCCAGGTCGCGGCGGCGGCCGGCTCGAGGCCCGGGTCAGCCTGTCCGCGCGACGCTGCTTCCGCGATCAGTGCGGCCAGCGCCGCCTGGATCTCCGCGTCATTGCGCGCCACCCGCTGGCCGATATCGGCATCACGCATGGCCTCGACGGAAATATCGAGCGCAAGGCGCGCATAGGCCGGGTCGGCCGCCAGGGCCAGGACGATATCCATGAAACCGAGCAGTTCGGCGAACAGGTCGTCGGCCTTGATCGCGTCCGCGAAATAGGCCGCCGTATCGCGCCGCTCGGCATCGACGATGCCTGCAATGATCGCCTGCTTGTTCGGAAAATAGTGAAACAGGTTGCCCGGGCTCATGCCGGCCTCGGCGCAGATCTCGGCGGTGCTGGTGCGGTGAAACCCCTTGGCCGAAAAACAGGCAATCGCGGCCTTGAGGATCTGCTGGCGCTTGGCCTCGTATTTATCGGGATCGACCTTGCGCATCCCATGCTCCTGCCAGCCAACGGACGGTGATATTTATTAGACTGACTAGTCGATCTAATAAATATCGTCAAGTCGAAAACGATCGGGCCGGACCTGGCCTACGCCCCGGGGGGCTCCTCCTTTGCCTCGCCCTGACCGTCGACGCGGGCGCAACCTCAAAACGAAAATCGCAATCGGCCATGCCATGCATGGGCCAAAGCGGCAGGATCAATGCCGCGACCGCGCCTGGTTGGCCGCGAAGCGCCATGCTGCGCGCCACGCGGTGATGTCGATCGGCTCACGCCCCCCCACTCGGCAGGTCAGCCCCTCGGGCCCGACGCCCCGCGTTGCGGTCTTGTGCCGGCTTCCCCCCGCACCCTAGGATTTGGCCCGATCGAAAGCGGCCGCCGAAGCGCAGCGCCGCGCACCAGCCAGGAGCCGCCATGTCCCGCGTTCTCACCGTCGCTGCCGCCCAGCTCGGCCCCATCCAGAAGGCCGAGGACCGGCAGAGCGTGGTGACCCGGATGATCGCGCTGATGGACGAGGCGCATGCCAGGGGCGGGAATTTCATCGTCTACCCGGAACTGGCGCTGACCACCTTCTTCCCGCGCTGGTACCATGAGGACCGCGCCGAGGCCGACAGCTGGTTTGAGGCCTCCATGCCGAATGCGGCGACCGCGCCGCTGTTCGACAAGGCCAGGGCGCTCGGCATGGCAATGAGCTTCGGTTATGCCGAGCTGACGCCGGAGGGCCGGCACTTCAACACCTCGATCCTGGTCGACCATGCCGGCAAGATCGCCGGCAAATACCGCAAGGTCCATTTGCCTGGACATGTCGACTATGACGACACCCGCTCGCACCAGCATCTCGAGAAGCGTTATTTCGAGCCGGGCGATCTCGGCTGGCCGGTGTGGAATTTCGCGGGCGGCCTGGTCGGCATGGCGATCTGCAACGACCGCCGCTGGCCGGAGACCTACCGCGTCATGGGCCTGCAGGGCGTCGAGATGGTGGTGCTCGGCTTCAATACGCCCTCGGTCAATTCACAGCGCAGCGACGAAGGCCTCGCCGACCGGCTGTTCCACCACCGCCTGTCGGTCCAGGCTGGCGCCTATCAGAACTCGACCTTCGTGGTCGCGGTGGCCAAGGCCGGCACCGAGGACGGCCATCACCTGACCGGCGGCACGCTGGTGGTCGATCCCAACGGCAAGATCCTCGGCGAGCTCGACCACGAACACGACGGCGTGCTGGTAGTGGCCTGCGACCTCGACGACACCCGGTTCGGCAAGGAGACGATCTTCGACTTCGCGCGCCACCGCCGGGTCGAACATTACGGCCTGATCATCGAACGTACCGGTGTCGGCGCGCCGCTGGGCGAATGAACCAGGGCCGCCGCCAGCAACGACGCGGCGTCCTGCGGCATTCGGTCTCGCGGCCTGTTCGCTGGCCCGGCCGGCGTCATGTAGACTAGAGCACAGGAGGCTTACCGATCAGGACACGGCATGGTGCTCAAGCCGATCATCAGGGACTTGAACACGTCGATCGAAAACCTGCGCCTCGCCTGGCGGATGCCTTGGGTGCGGGCCGCGACGGTGCTCGGCCTGATCGGTTATGCCCTTTATGCCTGGGTCCTGTTCCCGACCCAAACGGCACGCGTGCGCATCGGCATGGACGTCACTATCAACGGCGTCACCCGTTCGGCATCGAATGTGGTCGAGCTCAAATCGCGCAATGGCCTCGCTATTCTCAATGCCAACCATGCCTCGCTGCGCGGAGAAGCGGTCGTCCTGACGCTCGGCGCGCGGGCGGCGGTGGCCATGCTCATCACCCCCCTTCGAAACCCGTCGCCGGACTGGCTCATCCGGCAGGTCATCGCCGCGATGGGCGGCGACCTGCGCGAGCCGATCGAGACCGGCCTGATCCACGTCGCGGCCCAGTCGCGGCGCCATGAGTTCAGCTCCGCGGTGACCGAGGTCGACGGGCGGGAAGAGCACCCGCTTCAGCCGGATGTGATCTTCCTCGCCGACCGGCGCAACTTCCAGCCGGACCGCGACGGCCCGGGCGCCTGGGCGGAGGTGCCGATCCACCATCCCGACGCCGTGCTGGGGACATCAGGCGCGACCGTCGTGCTGTGGGTCGAGACGGTCTCGCGGCTGAGGCCGGTGACCCGCGGCGAGGTCACGGCCAAGCTGCCCTTCTTCAACAGCTTCTGGGCACGCAACCATGTCTCGCCGCCGGCGCCGCCGGCGCTGCGGCCGACCAATTTCAAGGTCGACTGAGCCAAGGCGGCGCTGCCGTGCCGGCCGAATCTGCCCGCCGAACGTGCGGCTCTGCCTTGGCTTCAGGCAGGATCGCCCGATTGCATACAGACCGAGCACCTGGATCCAGTGCGGTTATTCGCCTTATTTCATGACGTTAGCTCTCGCCGACGATCTGGCACGGAACTTGGAACCTTTCCGGCAGGCCCACTCCGGAGGTTTGCCGTGTCCCGCCTCACTCCCAGCCACCTCACCTTCACCCGCCGCGTCGTCCTGCAGGGCGCGGCGGCTCTTGCCGGCGGCGCTGCCATGACCGGTCCGGCGGCGAGCCAGACCGGCGGGCAGCCACTGCGCATCGGCATTTCGCTGTCCGACGTCCCGCGCATGTGGGGTGGGCCGGAGGGCGGCTTCGAGGGTGTCCGCTTCGGCGGCTACATGGTGTTCGATGCGCTGATCAACTGGGACATGACGAAGGCCGACGAACTGTCGCGGCTGACGCCGGGTCTCGCCGAGAGCTGGCGCGTC
This sequence comes from Phreatobacter stygius, assembly GCF_005144885.1. Classification (NCBI taxonomy): domain Bacteria; kingdom Pseudomonadati; phylum Pseudomonadota; class Alphaproteobacteria; order Hyphomicrobiales; family Phreatobacteraceae; genus Phreatobacter; species Phreatobacter stygius. The sequence goes on along the minus strand of NZ_CP039690.1, from coordinate 3,542,404 downwards.
GATCCGACCGACAAGAAGCGCTGGATCCTGACCCTGCGCCAGGGCGTCAAATTCCATGACGGCACGCCGTTCGATGTCGAGGCGGCGATCTGGAATCTGGATTCGGTGTTCAAGCAGGACGCGCCGCAATATCACGCGCCGCGCTCCGGCCTGATCCGGTCCCGCCTGTCGTCGCTGGCAAGCTACGAGAAGATCGACGACAGCAGCATCGCCATATCAACCCAGTTCGTCGATGGTGCCTTCCCGTTCCAGCTCGCCTATCTCTGGTTCGTCAGCCCGGCGCGGCTCACGGAGCTCGGCGGCGACTGGCAGAAATTCGCTGTGAACCCGGCCGGCACCGGGCCTTACAAGGTGGTCTCGGTGACACCGCGCGAGCGCACCGAACTGGAAGCCAACGGCGCCTATTGGGACAGCAAGCGCGTGCCCAAGACCCCACGCACCGTGCTGATCCCGATTCCGGACGGCAATGCCCGGATCGCGGCACTCCGCGCCGGCACGATCGACATTGCCGAGACGTTGCCACCCGACGCGATCCCCTCGCTCAAGGCCGCCGGCATGGCGGTCGTCCAGAACTCCTATCCGCATATCTGGGCCTGGCGGCTCAACGTCAATCCGGGCACGCCCTTTGCCGATGTCCGCGTGCGCAAGGCGGCCAATCTGGCGATCGACCGGGAGGGCATGGTGCAGCTTCTCTCCGGCACGGCTCAGGCCGCCAAAGGCAATGTGCTGGCCGGCGAACCGTGGTTCGGCAAGCCTGGTTTCGACATCCGCTACGACGTCGACGCGGCCCGGAAGCTGATGGGCGAAGCCGGCTATGGACCGGCCAGGCGGCTGGCCGTGAAGGTCGTCATCGCGTCCGGCGGCGGTGGCCAGATGGTGCCCATGCCGATGAACGAGATGATGCAGGAGAACCTCAAGGACGTGTTCATCGACGTCACCTTCGAGGTGGTCGATTTCACCACCATCATCAACATGCTGCGCGGCGGCACACGGAGCGACCAGCAACGCGGGGTGCATGCCATCAATATCGCCATTCCGTCGATCGAGCCGACCGCCGGCTGGACGATCTATGACAGTGGCCTGACCGCGCCGCGCGGCAACAACTGGGGCTGGTACAACAATCCGGCGGTGGATCAGCAGATCAAGGTCATGCGCGAGGCGGTCGACCAGCCGGCGCAGGACGCGGCCATGGCCCGGCTGCATGAATTGCTGGTCGACGATGCGGCCGCGCTGTTCGTCGTCCACGACCTGAACCCACGCGGCCTGAGCCCGCGGGTCAAGGGCTTCGTGCAGGCGCGCAACTGGTTCCAGGACTATACGCCGGTCGTCGTCGGACCGGCGGCTTAGAACCTGGCCCATAGCGCATCCCTTGATGCTCGCGACAGGGGTGCACCGTCACATGCCAGGACTGAACATCTAGAGCCTGAGTTTCCGCAATGCCGCGACCAGCCCGGCGGTCGAGCCGTCGAGCCCGTCGATCGCGTGGACGCGGCCCGCCACCACCGGCTCCAGTTCGGTCGCCAGTTCCTTGCCGAGTTCGACCCCCCATTGATCGAAGGCGTTGATGCCGAGGACCGCCGCCATGACGAAGACCTTGTGCTCGTAAAGCGCGACCAGCATGCCGAGCGTCGCCGGGTCGAGCTTGCGATAGAGGAAGGTGGTGGAGGGCCGGTTGCCGGCGAACACACGATGCGGTGCGAGCGCCGCGGCTTCCTTGGCGCTCATGCCTTTGTCGCGCGCCAGGGCGGTCGCCTCCTCCAGCGTGCGGCCGCGCATCAGCGCCTGGCTCTGGGCCAGGCAATTGGCGATCAACAGGTCGTGGTGCTTGCGGCCACGCTCGTGCGGGCTCGCGGCGATCAGGAAGTCGCAAGGCACGACATCCGTGCCCTGGTGCAGCAGCTGGAAGAAGGCGTGCTGGCCGTTGGTGCCCGGCTCGCCCCAGATGACCGGGCCGGTGGCGCGCGGCACCGGATCGCCGGCAAGCGTGACGGATTTGCCCAGGCTCTCCATGTCGAGCTGCTGCAGGTGCGCCGGAAAGCGCGCCAGGCGCTGGTCATAGGGCAGCACCGCGTGGCTGGCATGACCCCAGACATTGCGATGCCAAAGCCCGATCAGCCCCATGATGACCGGCATATTGCGGGTCAAGGGCGCGGTGCGGAAATGCTGATCGACCCGCTCGGCGCCGGCCAGGAAGGCCTGGAAGTTACGTGGGCCGATGGCGATCATCAGCGCAAGACCGATCGCCGACCAGACCGAATAGCGGCCGCCGACCCAGTCCCAGAAGCGGAACATGCTCTGTTCGGGAATGCCAAAGGCGGTGACGGCGGCCAGATTGGTCGAGACCGCCGCAAAATGATGGCCGACCGCCGGCTCGCCGAGCGCCTGGGCCACCCAGGCGCGTGCCGTGGTGGCATTGGTCATGGTCTCGACCGTCGTGAAGGTCTTGGACGAAATGATGAACAGCGTGCGGGCGGGGTCGAGGCCCTTGAGCGTATCGGCCATATGGGCGCCGTCGACATTGGACACGAAGCGCACGCCGAGGCCACGCTTGGCATAAGGCGTCAAGGCCAGCGCCGCCATGGCGGGCCCGAGATCGGAGCCGCCAATACCGATATTGACGATGGTCGAAAACCGCTTGCCGGTGGCACCGCGCAAGGCGCCCGAGCGCAGGGCATCGGCAAAGGCGGCGCACCGCTCGCGCTCGGCGGCGACCGCCGGCATGACGTCGCGGCCGTCGACCAGCATGGGCGTGCCGGAGAGATTGCGCAGCGCGACATGCAGCACCGCGCGGTTCTCGCTCCGGTTGATCCGTTCGCCGGCGAACATCGCATCGCGCTTGGCCTCGAGGTCGCCGGCGCGGGCCAGGTCGGTCAGAAGCCGTATGGTCTTGGCCGTCACCCGGGTCTTGGAATAGTCCATCAGGATCGGGCCAAGCTTCATCGACAGGCGCTCGAAGCGCTTCGGCTCGGCGTTGAACAGAGCCTGAAGCGATGTCGCTTCGATCGAGCGCTTATGGCTCTCGAGAGCGGCGAAGGCGGCGGCGACGGCATCGGTCATGGCAGCGGGTTTCCGGTCTGGATGGCGATTCTTGGCGGGGACCATCGTGGCGCATCATGACCTTAAGATGATGAATTGCAGCATGATGCCATGACCGTCACCGGATCCCGCCGGCGAGCCCCGCCGGCCGGCAATGGCGCCGCGGCGTCACGCGCGCCGCGCGGCAAAGACGGCGAATTCGGCTGCCAGCCGCGCATAGATGGCGCGCTTGTAGGGCACGACCAGGTCTGGCAGACGCTCGAGCCTCTCCCAACGCCACAAATCGAATTCCGGCGGCTCGCCAGGCGCGGCATGCGACAGGTCGATGTCCTGGTCGGTTCCGGTGAAGCGAAAAGCGAGCCAGCTCTGCCGCTGGCCGCGCCAGCGGTCGAGCCGATGCGGCGGACCGTGATAGGGTGGCCAATCATAGCTGAGCTGTTCCGGGAGCATGCCGATGAGCACCGTGCTGGTGACGCCGGTCTCCTCGGCAAGCTCCCGGCGCGCCGCCGCCTCGATGTCCTCGCCGGGCTCGACGCCGCCTTGCGGCATCTGCCATTCGAAGCCGGCGGCGATCACTTCCGGCCCGTCATCGCTGGTGCGCCGGGCGATCAAGACCCGGCCGCGAACATCGAATAACGCAATGCCGACATTCGGCCGGTAGGTTGCGTCACCACCGCACATCCGTACACTCCCGAAGGACCCCATCACACGGCCGCGACCAACTATCTCCTCATTCGCATCGCATACCCGGAACGCATTGCATATGGCCAGACCGCTCGCCGTGAACCGCCACGACCGCATCCGCGAACGGATCGAAATCACCGGCTCTGCCACCGTCGGAGAACTCGCCAGCGAACTCGGCGTGTCGCGTGAAACGATCCGGCGCGACCTGAAGCTCTTGGCCGATCGCCGCGAGCTCGACGTGGTTCACGGCGGCGCCACCCGCAGGCTCGGCGTCGAGCCGAGCCTGGCCCAGCGCCAGGCCGACAATACGGCCGGCAAGGCCGCGATCGCCAGGGCCGCGGCGGCACTGGTCGAAGACGACATGGTGGTGCTGCTCGATTCCGGGACCACCGCGCTGCTGGTCGCCGAGGCGCTGACATCGAAGAGCCGGCTGACCGTCATCACCAATGGGTTGGCCAATGCGCTGCTCTTGGCCCGGGTGCCAAGCTTTCGGGTGATCGTGCTGGGCGGCGAGATCGATGCCGCCGACGAAGGTTCCGTCGGCATCGACACCATGGACATGCTCAGGAACTATCGCGTCGACATCGCCTTCGTCGCCGCGGGAGGCCTCGCTGCCGACGGCCAGCCGACCGATTTCTCCAGGCTCTGGGCGGAGCAGCGCCAGCGCATGATCGCCGTGGCGAAACGGGCCTATTTCATGGTCGATTCATCGAAATTCGAGCGCCAGACGCCAGTGCGCATCACCGGTGTCGACAATGCGACCGGCATCATCGTCGACATCGCGCCGAGCCGGCAGTTGAGCCAGGCGGTTTCGGACCGCGGCTTCGACATGCTGGTCGCCTGAGACGGGCGGCGGTCAGCCGGGCAGGCGATGGCCGTAATCGATCGGGTTGACCGAGACGAGTTCGGCGGTTGCATAAAAGACCAGCACGGCAATGACGATCTGCCGGCCGAGCGAGCGGCGCATGGCGGAGGCCGCCAGGACGTCGCCGCGCAGCATCAGCCTGGCATGGCGGAAGCGCGCGCCGAAGGCCGAAAGCAGGATCAACGCCACCAGGGCGAGCTTGGCGATCAGCGCCCAGCCGAACCAGGAGCCGGTCAGGTTGCGGGCCGCGCCAACAAGATACCAGGCGACGACCAGACCGGTGGCGGCAACCAGGATGACGAAGACTGTCGCATACCGCGACCAGACCGCCAGGGTCTCGGCCGCCGAGCGCGGATCCCGGCGCAGCGTGATGTTGCGCAAGGGGAACAGGCTGCCGAACCAGAAGGCGACGGCGGTCAGATGCAGGACGGTCAGCGCGGCCAGCTCCTGGCGCGGACGATATTGGGTGGTATGGCCGATGGCGACATAGCTCGCGGCGATCACCACGGCCCCGATGGCGCCGATGCCGGCGCCCCAGGTGCGGCGCACCAGGGCGAAAAGAACCAGGACCAGGCCGACGAGCCGCAGCAGGCCAGCGTCGCCGAAACGCGAGCGGGCAATGCCGGAATAGATCTCGAAGCGGAACGCCGCCTCGGGCATGCGGGACAGGCTCAAGGCGCGCATCGGCCAGGCGGCGAGGCTGGCGAGGAGGCCGGCCAGCACCAGCACGGCAAGCCAGCGGCGTGCCGCGGTCGCTTCGTCGGCGGTGAGCTCGCCGCTCATGAACAGCAGAAACAGGGCAACGCCGGCAGCCCCCAGCGTGCCGGCATAACCGGCGGCGCGCAGAAGCACGGTAAGCGCGTTCCAAAGGTCGCCCGAGCCTTGCCAGAACTCCAGGATCATGCCGGCCTCTCCGCGAATCCGCCTTGCCGTCCGCCTGACGGTTCAGCTAGCCCGAATTTGCCGCTCGGGCTACGGTCATCGCCGGCTATGGGAGATTTGGACGCGCGCGGAACCGCCACGCAAGCGCTGATGTCGCGGCAAATGATGCGAGCGCGATGACGAACAGAATGACGAAACCCCAGCCGGGGCCAATCGTATCGAGAACGAAGGCATAGGCCGTCGGCGCCACCGCGGTGACCACCAGGCCGGGCGTCGCGATGGTCGCGAGCACGCTGGCATAACCGTGCTTGCCGAACAGCACCAGCGGCACGGCGCCGCGCACGATGGTGACCAGGCCAATGGAAATGCCGAACAGGATCGAGAAGGCGAGCAGCGCCGGCGTCGAGGCGCCGCCGCCGGCCAGCGGCGCAAAGGCCAGCACCAGGATGCCGGTCGACAGCATGGCGAAGGCGAACGGATTTAGATTCTGCCCGAAGATCATTTCGGCGAGCCGGCCGAGCGTCTGGAACACCCCCCGGATCGAGGCGATCCAGACGGCGGTGGCGGCGGAGGCGCCGAGCATCACCACGGCCGGAATGAAATGGGCATTGAGCGCCACCGTGACGAAGGAATTGCAGGCAAGCGCAATGGCCAGAAGCAGGATCGCGGAGGCGCGCCGCGAGGCCGGCACCAGCGGTTCCGGATCCACACCATTGCCGTTCAGGCCGTTCCGCGGATTCGACGTCGCGCTCTTCTTCGGCAGCGCCAGATGCAGCGGCGTGCAGAGGACCAGGACCGACAGGGCGCAGACGATCCAGGCGACGCGCCAGCCATAGGCCTCGTTCACATAATGGCAGATCGGCCAATAGACCGTCGACGCAAGGCCGCCGAACAAGGCCAGCACGCTGATCGGCCGCCGCGCGGCGGTGCCGTGAATCTCGACCAGGGTCGCGAAGGCTGCGTCATAAAGGGTCAGACGCGACGCAAGGCCAAGGACGATCCAGGCGGCGGCATAGACGGTCGCCTCTGTCACCTGCGAGAGCAGGGCAAGGCCCAATGCCGCCACCACCGACCCCATGGTCATGGTCACGCGGCCGCCACGCTTTTCGAGGAAGCGCGCCGCCGGCTTTGCCACCAGGCCGCCGACCAGCAGCGATATCGAGAAGCCTAGGAAGATGAAGGTCTGGCTCCAGCCGAGCTCCGCCGCCATCGGCTTCGACAGCACGGATATGGCGTAGACGATGGTGCCCCAGGAAATGATCTGGGTGATGCCGAGAGCGACGATGATGAAAGCTGAGGAGATGGGCATGGCGAGCTGGCGCAACCTAGCCGAGCCGGCTCAGCTTAGACATCGCCGTTTCGGCAGAGGCCGGCTGCGCCGCGCGCTCGGCAAGACCGCCGCCGGCCCGGTCAGGACGGCGGCAGGAATGGCTGGGCGATCGCCCGGAACGGCGCCAGGGCCTCACAGCGCGCGGCGTGTCCGGCGAGCGCCGGCCAACGCTGATCGTCGAACAGGCCGGGATGGGCCTCACCAGTGCCCCTGAGAACACAGGCGACCGCAATATCGGCGTGTCCAATGGTGTCTCCGAACCAGAACGGCGTCGCCCGGATCGCCCGCTTGGCTTCGAGCACATCCAGGACGCCGCGGATCTGCATTTCCAGGCGATCAACCCAGACCTGCGATATCTGCTGGTGCAGCACCCGCTCATAGGTGAGGCTGCCGGCCTTTTCGCCGAGCCCGGCGGCCAGCGCGCAGATCTTCAAGGCGTGGCGCCGGGCCGGGCCGCTCTCGGCGATCAGCGCCCTGGACGGGCCGACGAGTTCATCGAGATAGTCGAGGATCGCGGCGCTTTCGATCAGCACTTCGCCGTCGTCGAGGATCAGCGCCGGCACCCGGATCAGCGGGTTGTAACGGGCAACCTCGTCTGAGTCGCTGAACACCGACCAGGGGCGATGCTCGAAAGCCAGGCCATAGAGGCTGAGCGCAATCGCAACGCGCCGGACGAAAGGCGAATCATATTGGCCGATCAGGATCACGGCGGTCGTCTCCGGTGAGTATCTCAGCGAGAAGCTTAGCCTGCCTCCGGCCGATTGACAGGGCCTGATCGATGATCCGGACGGCGCGCCGCTACCGGCGGTTCGCGCCGCCGCCGCCGCAACGGGCATAGACCATCATGCCGTAGCGGCCATGCGCTTCGTCATGGGTGTAGCGGGTGATGAAGGTATTGGCGTCGACGACGATCAGTTCGCGATTGGCGCGGTTGCCGGGTTCGACGGTGCCCGGCGGCACCAGATAGGTCTTGCCATTGGCCGAGACGAGCCGCAATTCGCTGGGCGCCGCGGCATCGGCGGCATGCATCATGGCGCCGCCGTTCGGCCCTCGCGCGATCACATAGGGATGGCCGCAGGAGCCGCGCGCGCCGGCGATCGACTTCGCCCGGTCGGCATCGTTCCAATAGGAGACGAAACCCCAGCGCCCGACAAATTGCTCGGCGCCCTGGGCCAGGGCCGGCGCAGCGGTGAGGACGGCGACAAGGACGAGGGCGGCGCGGCGCATGGGCGTTTCCGGGGAAGCGTTTCGATCGGCCGAGATTTAGGCGAGCCGCGCGATCCGGCCAAGAACCTCGCGCCTTGCCAAGCGCATATGGCCATCGACCGTGACCGGGAAACAACGCCATCTCGCCGTGGCCCCGGCGACAGCCATACAGGCCATGGTCGATGCGAAAAATCCGGGCTAGGGTCCGCCCTCAACGGCAACGGGCGCAGCAGTCGCCCGACGGCATGATCACGGGAGGTTTCACATGAACAGGGCAACGGGCAAGGCGCGGGCGTTCGGCAGCTTGATGCTGGTCAAATCACTGGCGCTGGTCGGCGCGCTGGCGGCATTCGGCGCGCTTGTCACGGCAGGCCCCGTCGCTGCGCAGAACTATCCGAACCGGCCGATCCGCGCGATCGTGCCCTTCGCCGCCGGCAGCGCCACCGACATCGTCGCACGCACCTTCGGCGACCGGATGAGCCTGCTGCTCGGCCAGTCGATCGTCATCGAGAACCGGCCGGGCGCCAATGGCATGATCGGTGCCGATGCGGTCGCCAAGGCGCAGGCCGACGGCTACACCATCCTGATCGGCACCAATTCGACCAATGCGGCGGCGCCCGCCCTGTTCAACAACGTACCGTTCGACATGCACCGGGATTTCCAGCCTGTGTCGTTCCTCTGTTCGGTGCCGCTGATCGTCGCGGTGTCCAACGCGGTTCCGGTCAGGACGCTCGCCGAGCTGATCGCGCTGGCCAAGACCCGCAACGACCTGACCTTTGCGTCCGCCTCGGCCTCCCAGCGCGTCTCCACGGAAATGCTGCTGGCCATGACCGGCATCAAGATGACCCATGTGCCCTATCGCCAGGGCCCGACCGCCATGCAGGACCTGATCGCCAACCGGGTGACGCTGTTCACCGCCGATCTCGGCGTGATGCTGCCGCAGGTGCGCGCCAACACGGTCCGGGCGCTGGCCGTCACCTCATCGACCCGTTCGCCGCAGATGCCGGACCTGCCGACGGTCGACGAGGCCGCCGGCCTCAAGGGTTATGAGCTGATTGCCTGGTTCGCCATGTTCACCCCGGCCAACGTGCCGGCCGAGGTGGTGACCAAACTCAATGCCGCCGTGCGCGAAGCGGCCAAGTCGCCGGAATTGCAGAATGCCCTGACCGCTGCGCTCGGCATGCAGGTCGCGCCGTCCTCGCCGGAAGAACTGAGCGCCCGGGTCCGCGAGGAAGCAGCCAAATGGATGCAGGCGGCAACCATCGCGGGTATCGAAAAGCAATGATCCGGGTTGCCACCCGCGCCGACCTCGAACGGATCGGCGAGATTCGCATGGCGGTTCGCGAGAACCGCCTGACCCAGCCGGCCAAGATCGTCGACCAGGTCGAATGGCTGATCGATCGCGACGGCTTCTGGGTCTGGGATCAGGACGGCACGATCCAGGGGTTCTCATCGGCCGACCCGCGCGACGGCTCGATCTTCGCGCTGTTCATCGATCCGGACTTCGAAGGGCGTGGCGCCGGCCAGGCCCTGCTCGCCGCGGCTTGCGCCGCGCTGAAGGGTGCCGGCCATTGCAAGGCCTGGCTGACCACTGGCCATGGCACCCGCGCCGAGCGGTTCTATCGCCTGAACGGCTGGGCCGCGACCGGTCTCGCCGACAACGGCCAGATCGTCTTCGAGAAAGGTTTCGCCGGCTGATCCGGAGAGCCGGCGAACCGCCCGTGGCCGTGCCGTTCAGTGCATGGATCGGGCGGCGCGCGGGTTTGACGGGGGATCGACCATGACACCTGCCTCGATCATCGCACGTTGCCTGGCCTTGATGCTGACGGTGCTGCTGCTGTCGACAACGGCAGGGGCCGCCGAAATCAAGGGGATGAATTCCGGTGGCTTCACCGCCGCCTATCGCGAATTGCTGCCGGCCACCGAGCGAAGGCCTTGACGGCGGTCTCCCCGCGGCTGGCGAACTGCGGTAAAATTAGCGCGCCATGACCCGCCATACCGACGACCTCGCCAATGCAATCACTCCGGAGGTGCTTCTCCGGGCTTATGCCTGCGGCATTTTCCCGATGTCGGAAGGCGCTGACGATCCCGGCCTCTACTGGGTCGAACCGGACCGGCGCGGCATCATTCCGCTCGACGGCTTCGACGTGCCGTCGCGGCTCGGCCGCACCGTCAAGTCCGGGCGGTTCGAGATCCGCATGGACCACGATTTCGAGGCGGTGATCGATGCCTGCGCCGCACCGGCGGACGGGCGCGGCACGACCTGGATCAACGGCCGCATCCGTGCGCTCTATGGCGCGCTGTTCGCCATGGGCCATTGCCACACGGTCGAGGCCTATCAGGACGGGCGGCTGGTCGGCGGCCTCTATGGTGTCCGGCTGGGCGCGGCCTTTTTCGGCGAAAGCATGTTCCATGTCGAGCGCGACGCCTCGAAGGTGGCGCTGGTCCATCTGGTGGCGCGGCTGATCGCCGGCGGTTTCCGGCTCCTGGATACCCAGTTCGTCACCGACCACCTGCGTTCGCTCGGCGCCATCGAACTGCCACGGCGGCAATATCAAAGGCTGCTCGACGAGGCGGTCGCGGCCGGCGCGACCTGGACGCCGGCGCCGCTCGCCCCTAAAGACGCGCTCGCCGTCATCCAGGCGACGAGGACCATCGCATTATGATCATCCGCCCCGCGACCGATGCCGATGGCACGCGCCTCGCCCGCCTGATCGCCCGCGTCTTCGCGGAATATCCCGGCTGCCAGTTCCTCGATGACGAATTTCCGGAACTCAGGGCGCCGGCCAGCCACTATCGAACCCATGGCGGGCAGTTGTTCATCGCCGAGAACGACAACCAACTCGTCGGGTCGCTCGCAGCGACAATGACCTCGGCGCCCGGCATCGCCGAACTGTTCAAGGTCTATGTCGCGGCCGATGCGCGCGGCTCGGGATTGGCGCAGCGGCTGTTCGCCGAGGGCGAGGCGCTGGTTCGCGCCAAGGGCGCCCGCGAGATCGTGCTCTGGTCGGACACCCGCTTCACCCGCGGCCACGGCTTCTACGAAAAGCTCGGCTTCAGCCGCGAGCCGGTCTCGCGTTATCTCGCCGATGTCAGCGAGAGCTGGGAGTTCTGCTTCCGCAAGGCGCTGGCGGGCTGAGCGGCACGGCTCGACCCGCCAAGCCGTCGTCAGGCGGCGAGCTTCAGCACCTGGGCGTCGTTGTTGCGCAGCCGGGTCAGGTAGAGCGCCTGGTAGTCAGCCGGCACCGCCGCCTTGACGCTCGGCCGCGCGGCCAGCGCCGCCCGCCAGGCCGCGACTTTCGGGAACGGCCTGGTCAAGCCGGCCTCAACGGCGGATTCCAGGGCGTCGATCTGCCGGAAGGCCGGCGCGAACACGGCATCGACATAACCGAAGGCGGTGCCGGCGAAATAGGGACCCTGGCCGAGCGTGTCTTCCAGGCGCTTGAACTTGGCGGTCACCGCGTCCCTGGCAGCGCCGAGTTCGGCGTCGGTCTTGGCCGTGCCGAGGCGAAACAGGTCAGCGAGGACGGTCGAGCCATATTCCATCCAGGCACGATGCTGGGCGCGTTCGAGCGGATCGGCCGGATGCAGCTTCGCACCGGCGGCGGTGTCCTCGATATATTCGACGATCACCGAGCTCTCGAACAGGATGGCGTCGTTCTCACCCGGCCGTTCGACCTTCAGCACCGGCACCTTGCCGAGCGGCGAAATCGCCAGGAACCAGTCGGGCTTGTTGGCGAGATCGATATAGACGACGTCGAAATCGACGTTCTTTTCCTTCAGCGCGATGATCGCGCGCTGAACATAGGGGCAGGTCGGAAAACTGATCAGCGTAAGCTTGGCCATGGGGTCGCTTTCTGCGGGGCGTGTCGGTGCGAGGAGAACGGCCTGGAGACCGGCTGATGCCGGCAGGTCAATTCTAGGTGGGCACCGACATCGCGCGAACCAAGCGGGCGCGGAGAGAAAATTCCGGCAAATTCGCGGGGCCGAAGAGATGATCCTGCGCCGCGGCCGAACCGCGACGCAGGGGTTGAACGGGCTCAGCCGAGCGACATGGTCAACGGCGGCACCACGGCCTCCGGGATCGGGCTGACATAGGGCGTCTTGCGGGTCCGCTCGGCGAGATCGGCCTTTGCCGCGGCGCGCAGCGCCGGGTCGGTCAACACCGCCGCGCCGGTGGCCGCCATGGCCTTTGCCACCTGCACCATGGCCTTGTGGGCGGCCGGGGCCTTGCCTTGCGCCACCACCTGCCAGGTATGGAACGGCGTGCCGATGGCGACCGTCGGCGCATGGGCCTGGACGGTCGGCACCACCCAGCTGACATCGCCAACATCGGTCGAGCCGATCGCCGGATTGCGCGGCGCATCGAGCGGCACCAGGAAATCGGCGAGCGGCGCATCGGTCTCCGGCAAGCCGATCGAGCGATAGACCGCGGCAATGTCCTGCGCCGACAGGGTCGAGCGGATCTGGCTGGCGAAAGCCCGGTCCTGTTCGTCGAAATGCGGCGGGCCGAGCTCCTCGAGGATCGAGTGCATCGCCTTCTCCAAGGGCCCGTTGCCGAGCACGTTGGAGACTGCGCTGACGATGCGCATCTCGACCTCGGTCTCGGTCATCATCGCCGCGCCCTTGGCGACTTTGTGGACCCGCTCGACCAGTTCGAGCATGCCGGGCAGGTCACGGGCGCGAATGGAATAGCGCACCCGGGCGGTCGCCTGGACGACGTTGGGCGCGATGCCGCCGGTATCGAGCACGGCATAATGGATGCGTGCGTCGCTCGGCATGTGTTCGCGCATGTAATTGACGCCGACGCTCATCAGTTCGACCGCGTCGAGCGCGCTGCGGCCGAGATGCGGTGCGGCCGCGGCATGGGCGGTGCGGCCGGTGAACAGGAAATCGGCGCGGGTATTGGCCAGCGACAAGGGCGGCGTCACCTCCCAGAAGCTCGACGGATGCCAGGAGATGGCGACATCGGCATCGGCGAAAGCGCCGGCCCGTACCATGAAAGCCTTGGCCGCCCCGCCCTCTTCGGCCGGACAGCCATAATAACGCACGCGGCCCGGGATCTTGTTTTCGGCCAGCCAGTTCTTCGTCGCGGTGGCCGCCAGCAGCGCGGCCGAGCCGAGCAGGTTGTGGCCGCAGCCGTGGCCGTGACCGCCAGCCTCGACCGGGCGGTGTTCGGCGACGCCGGCCTCCTGGCTCAAGCCGGGCAAGGCATCATATTCGCCAAGGAAGGCGATCACCGGACCGCCCTCGCCGGCCTCGCCGATCACCGCGGTGGGGATGCCGGCGACGTTCTCGGTGACACGAAAGCCCTGATGCCTGAGTTCCGCGACATGTTCGGCGACCGAACGGGCCTCGGTATAACAAACCTCGGGCATGCCCCAGACCCGATCGCTGAGCTCGATCAGCCGGTCCTTCGAGGCGTCGACGTGGCGCCACAACTCGTTACGATTGTCCATTCCGACCTCGCTTGATGATGTTGCGCCATTGTCCCAATCCGGCCTGGCGAAGTCCAGCTTCGCGCGCACCCTGGCAGCCGTGCAGGTCCTGCACATGCGGCGCATGGCCGGCGGCAAGCGCGCCGCCCGGGATTGCCGGCCGGCGCAATCTGATTGATTGAGAGGCGGCGGTGCCGGACAGCAATGCCCGGATCATCGCCCCTGAATGGCCATCGCCGGGGAGATCGACCTCGCATGAAAGGGCAGTCCATGACGCGCGCGACCGCAGCCGAAGAGGTCGTCCGGATCCTTCGCGACCGGATTCTCTCGGGCGTGCTCGAAGAGGGCGTGGCGCTCCGGCAGGAGAAGATCGCCACCGAACTGGGGGTCAGCCGGATCCCGGTGCGCGAGGCGCTGAAACAGCTCGAAGTCGAAGGGCTCGTCAAAATTGTCTCCCATTCCGGCGCCGTGGTGGCCGAACTCTCGCTCGACGAGATCCGGCAGACCTTCGAATTGCGCGCGGTGGTCGAAAGCTGGCTGCTGTCCGCCGCCATACCCTTCATGTCCGACGAGGACCTGGCGGAGGCCGAAGCCATCATCGCCGAGATGGACCATTCCGGCATCGAGACCTGGGGGGAAATGAACTGGCGCTTCCATGAGCGGCTGTACCGGCCGGCCAGGCGCGATCATATCACAGCGATGATCCGCAAGATCCACGAAGGCACCGACCGCTATATCTACATGCACATGAAGGTCACGGACGGGCGGCGAAAGGCTCAGGCGGACCATCGCCACATCCTGGAGCTCTGCCGGGCCAAGGATCTTCATCGCGCGGTCGCGGTTCTGGAAGCGCATATTCTCGACGTCGCGGACCGCTTGACCGAGAGTGTCGAAACCGCGCGGCAATCGGCAATGGCCAAGCGCCCCAGGCGGCGCCGGCGGACCGGTCAGCCGCAATGATCGCCCGCCTGCAGCGGCCGCTCGCCATGCCGGCCTGAGGCATTGCGAGGCCTCGGTTTGCCCTGTCAGCCGTGGCGGCGGCCGGTCGCCACCGGGCCGTCCGCCTGTTTCCAGGCACCGAGCCCGCCTTCGATATGGCAGGATGATGCAAGCCCGGCATCCTGGGCCGCCTGAACGGCCATCGCCGAACGCTCCCCGAAGGCGCAATAAAAGACCAGGCGCTTGCTGGTCGAAGCGACGAGCTCGTGCAGCAGGCCACCCGGCCTCACATTGTCCTCGAGATCGGAATAGGGCGCGTGCAGCGAGCCGGGAATGGTGCCGTGCTTGTCGCGCTCCTGCTGCTCGCGCAGATCGACCAGCACGATATCCGGCTGGCCGATCAGCGCCATGGCATCGCCCGGCGCGACCGCCCAGCCGCGCCGGGCGATCTCGGCCTGGGCCAGACCGACACGCATGTTGGCCGGCACCGCGACGTCCATCATCTTCGGATTCGGCAAATGGAGGCTGTTCATCAGGTCGACATATTGATCGACCGACGCGACCTGCAGCCGCGGATTGAAAGCTCGCTCTTCGGCGATCGTGCTGACCATGTCGCCTTTGTAGTCATGCGCCGGGAAGACCAGGGTTTCGTCCGGCAGCTTGAGCAGCTTGCCGAAGATCGATTCATACTGGGCACGCGGGTCGCCATTCTGAAAATCCGTGCGCCCGGTGCCGCGGATTAGCAGGGTGTCGCCGGTGAAGACCCGGTCGGGCAACAGGAAGCTATAGGAATCGTCGGTATGGCCGGGTGTGTAGAGCACATCCAGCGCAAGGCCTTCGATCTTCACCCTGTCACCCTCCGAGACGCGCATGGAAACCACGTCCACGCCGCTCTGCTCGCCCATGATGGTGATGCAATGGGTGCGGTCGCGCAGCGCCCCCAGGCCGGTGATATGATCGGCGTGAAGGTGGGTGTCCGCCGCCTTGACCAGTTTGAGGTCCAGCTCGCGCAACAGCTGGATGTAGCGATCCACCTTTTCCAGCACGGGATCGATGATCAGCGCCTCGCCGCCGCGCCGGCTGGCGAGGAGATAGCTGTAGGTTCCCGACGTCTGGTCAAAAAGCTGCCGGAAGATCATGACCTGGCCTCCACGCCCATGGTCGGCCGGCAGTCGTGAGGCCTCCACTACGACCGCCGCGCCCCCTTGTCAGGCCCTAAACCCGGCCCGGCTGCGGCACGATGCGGATATAGGGCCGCGGCGCTTTCCAGCCTTGCGGATAGAGCTGCCGGGCTTCGTCGTCGGTCACCGAGCCGGCAATGATGACGTCCTCGCCCTGCTTCCAGTTGACCGGTGTCGCCAGCCGGTGCTTGGCGGTCAGTTGCAGCGAATCGATCACCCGCAGCACTTCGTCGAAGTTGCGACCGGTCGTCATGGGATAGACCAGCACAAGCTTGATCTTCTTGTCGGGGCCAACCACGAAGACGTTGCGGACGGTCTGGTTGTCGGCCGGCGTGCGTGTCGTTGCATCACCGGTCGTGGCCGCGGCAAGCATGCCCCAGAGCTTCGAGATGCTCAGGTTGGTGTCGCCAATGAGCGGATAATTGGGTGCGAATCCCTGGGTCTCCTCGATGTCGCGTGCCCATTTCGCATGATTTTCGACCGGATCGACGCTCAGACCGATGACCTTGACGTCGCGCTTGTCGAACTCCGGCTTGATCTTCGCCATGTAGCCGAGCTCGGTCGTGCAGACCGGCGTGAAATCCTTCGGGTGCGAGAACAGCACGCACCACGAGTTGCCGATCCAGTCATGAAAACGGATGCGCCCCTGGGTCGTCTCTGCTTCGAAATCGGGCGCGATGTCGCCGATCTGGAGAGTCATGGCCAGTCTCCCTTCGCATCTTCGGGGGGCCGGCCCTTCCAGGGCCTCACCCCGGCCTCTGCTTGACGGGCCCGAACCGAGCACCGACCGACTGCAAAGCCTGATGAACGCGAGATCGACGAGCTTCAGCGCGCAGCGCCTCCCGCGAGGGACAATGTTCGGCTCGAACTGGTATTATCGTAACAGCTTCGCCTGTCCCGACTCAAGAGCCGACGCGCGCGTCTTGGCCTTTGCCCGACCGTCCGTCACGAGCCGACGCCCCGCGACATGCCCCTGAACGGTGCCGTCCACCCGAGACGCTCGCATTGGCGTCGGCCGCAAGACGCCCCGCCTGATTCCCGCCGCAGCGCCCCGGTTCCGCACGCCCTGCCTGCACCGGAACGATCGTTCAACGCGCCGTGCATCACTCCGAGATCAAAAGCATTTGCCATAATTGTATCCAAAATGTCGCTATTTTCGCCCATTTTCAGCCCCGTCGTCGCCTTCGAAGCGCTCGCAGCAAACGAAATTCAAGCACATTGACCAACAGATGTGCGGGATTTTCAGCATATTGAGGCATCTTGGACAGCGCTTGACGCGCTCCGCAAAAATGGCAAAATCGGATCCAATTTGGTGCATGCCGAGCATCGCGGTGATGCCGGCGCCAAAGGCCTTCAGGAGATCTTCATGGCCACATGGTCCGGCGTATTCCCCGCGGTGACGACAAAATTGAAGCAGGACGGCGCGATCGATCTCGCCGCGACGCAGGCCAGCATCGACCGCCTGATCGGCAACGGCGTCTCCGGGGTCATCGTGCTGCCAATGCTCGGCGAGAATGCCTCGATGCGCATGGAAGAAAAGGAAACCGTCATCCGCGCCGCGCGGGAAGTGGTCGCCGGCCGGGTGCCGCTGCTCTCAGGTCTCGCCGAGATCTCGACCGACGCCGCGGCCGCGTCCGCCCGCCTGTTCGAGCGCTTTGGCGCCGAGGGCCTGATGGCCTTCCCGAGCCTCGGCTACAAGACCGATCCGCGCGAGACCGCCGCCTGGTACAAGTCGCTGGCGGCCGCCTCGGGCCTGCCGATCATGATCTACAACAACCCGATCGCTTATGGCGTCGACGTCACGCCGGCGATCCTCGCCGACCTCGCCGGTACGCCGGGCATCGTCGCGATCAAGGAAGAGACCGGCGACATCCGCCGCATCACCGATCTCTACAACGCCCATGGCGACCGCTTCCGCATCTTCTGCGGGGTCGACGACCTGATCCTGGAGAGCATGGCGCTCGGCGCCATCGGCTGGGTATCGGGCATGACCAATGCCTGGCCTAGAGAATGCGTCGAGATCTTCAATCTCTGCGCCGCCGGCCGCTTCGCCGATGCGCTCGGCCTCTATCGCCTGATGACGCCGGCCTTCCATCTCGACACCCATGTCAAGCTTGTCCAGTACATCAAGATGGCCGAACACCTGGTCTATGGCGCGCCGGAATGGACACGCGCGCCGCGCCTGCCGCTGGTCGGCGCCGAGCGCGAGATGGTCATCTCCGTGATCAGCCGAACGATCGCCGATCTCGCCGCGCGCGAGAAGCGCGCGGCCTGATCGCGGCACAGCCGACGGGGCCGCGCCTGACGCGGTCCCGCCTCTGCTACCCGCCAACCAAGAAGCCCGGCCGCCCGACCGAAACCGTCGCGCGACCACGGGACTGCGCATCAAGCCCGGCGCCAGCCGGCTCGCCACAATCCGTTGAACAGAATGAGGGGATCATGTTCAAAGACAACGCTTCCGTCCTGCCCGCCGCGACAGCGCCGGCACCCGCCATGCCCGCCATCGGCGGCGTCGAACGCCGCGTGCTGATCGCCAGCCTCACCGGCAGCGCGATCGAATGGTTCGACTATTTTCTCTACGGCACGATCGCGGCACTCGCCTTCAACCGCCTGTTCTTCCCGAATTTCGATCCGGTCGTCGGGTTGATGCTGTCCTACCTGTCGTTCTCGCTGACCTTCTTCATCCGGCCGTTCGGCGGTTTCCTGTTCTCCCATATCGGCGACAAGATCGGCCGCAAGCGCACGCTGGTCCTGACGCTATCTCTGATGGGCGGCTCGACCGTGCTGATCGGCCTCCTGCCGAGCTATGACAGCATCGGCGTCTGGGCGCCGATCCTGCTGGTCACGCTGCGGGCGATCCAGGGCCTCGGCATTGCCGGCGAATGGGGCGGCGCTTTGTTGCTGGCCTATGAATATGCGCCGGCCGAACGCAAGGGCTTCTTCGGCTCGATCCCGCAAATGGGCATTCCGCTCGGCCTGGTCATGGCAACCTTGTCGCTGTCGCTGATGAGTCTCTTGCCGGACGACCAGTTCTTGTCCTGGGGCTGGCGCGTGCCCTTCGTGGCCAGCGCCGTGCTGGTGTTTCTGGGCCTTTGGATCCGCAACGGCATCGACGAGACACCGGAGTTCGAAAAGGCCAAGCGTGATGGTGACGTGGCCAAGGTGCCGTTGTTCGACACGCTGCGCTACCACTGGCGCGAGGTGCTGATCGCCACCGGCGCCAAGGTGGTCGAGACGGCGCCCTTCTATGTCTTCACCACCTTCGCGGTCAGCTATGCGACGACCAATCTGAAGATCGAGCGCTTCACCATCCTGAACTCGATCACGGTGGCGACCATCATCACCACCATGATGATCCCGATCATGGGACGGCTGTCGGACCGCTACGGCCGTCCGGCGGTGTTCCTCACCGGCACCGTGCTGATGGCGCTGTTCGCCTTCCCCTATTTCATGCTGCTCGACCTCAAGCACTATTGGGCCGTGGCGCTCGCCACCATCGTCGCGGTCGGGCTCATCTGGGCGCCGATCAACGCGACGCTCGGCACGCTGATGTCGGAGATCTTCGCCACCCGGGTCCGCTATACCGGCATCACGCTCGGTTCGCAGATCGGCGCGGCGCTGGCCGGCGGCACGGCACCGCTGATCGCCACCTGGCTCCTGGTGACGTTCAACGGCGACTGGTCGGCAGTGGCGATCTATATCATCGGCTGCTCGCTGGTCTCGCTGATCGCAGTGGTGAGCATTCGCCGCCTCGGCCGTTGACCCCGATCACGGCCCTGGCCGTGATCCCGATCGGACGCCGCGGCGCAATCCGCCCCGCGCGCCGACATCCGCGAAAAACGCCCGTCGCCCTTGCAGTTTCCTGCCTGGACGGGGGCCGCGCGACACGGCATGGCTCGCAAGCCATGCCGACCTCGTCCACCTCTCCGAGCCCCAGCGCACCAGCCGGCTTCAGCCTTGCCGGCATGGTCGAAGGCGTCAGACTGTCGCTGCCCATGGTGCCCGGCATCCTGATGGCCGCCGGCGCGGTCGGTGCGGCGTCTGCCGAGAAAGGCCTGAGCCTCGGCGAGGCGACGCTGATGAGCTTTCTGGTCTATGCCGGCGCCTCGCAACTGCTCGCCCTGCAGCTCTGGCCCTCGACCTGGACCTGGCCGGCACTGGCCGCCCTGGTGCTCGTGGTCTTCGCGGTCAATCTCCGGTTGGTGCTGATGGGCGCGGCGCTGCAGCCCTATCTCGCCCGCGGCATGCCGCGCGGCACACCCTATCTCGCCCTGGTCACCCTGACCGACGCCAATTTCGTCATCGGCTCGCGTTACAGCGCCGACGGCGGTCGCGACACCGGCGTGTTCCTCGGCGCCGGCCTGTTCATGTGGCTGATCTGGGTGGTGGCGACGGTTCCCGGCCATGTGCTCGGCTACATGCTGACCGATCCCCGGCGCTTCGGCCTCGATCTGGTCATGCCGCTGCTGTTCACCATCATGGCGGTCGGGCTGTTCCGGCTGAAGCGCGACAGGCTGGTCTGGCCGGTCGCGGCGGGCGTCGCCGTCGTCACCGCCCAACTCGTCTCCGGCTATTGGTTCATCATCGTCGGCGCCGTCGCCGGCTCGGTCGCGGCGGGACTGTTCCGCCGCCATGACTGACGGGCCGAACCATGACTGACTGGCTGGACCAAGGTTTGATCGGGCCGATCAGCGCCATCATCGCCATGGCGGCGGCCACCTATTTCATCCGCGTCCTCGGCTATTGGATCATGGGCCGCGAGCCGCTGACGCCGTTCGTCCGCGCCGCGCTCGAGGCGCTGCCAGGCGCCATCGTGGTGGCGACCATCGTGCCGCTGGTGGTGCGCGGCGGGATCAGCGCCTGGGTTGGCATGGCCTGCGCCGCCGGCACGATGATCCTGGTGCGCCGCGACGTCGTCGGGCTCGCCGCCGGCCTTGGCGGTGCCATTCTGGTGCGCGCGCTCGGCCTGCCTTGACGCCGGTCGGACCGCGCCCCAAGTCTTAATGAAACATGGCATGATTGACGATCGCGGATGTCGCTCACGAGGGCCTGACCGCATGACCATGCTGCCGCACGGCTTTCATCACATCCGCCTCAACCTGGCCCGCTCCAAGGACTTCCCGGAGGGCTCGAAACGTCACGGCTACGAGTTCGTTGCGCCGCTCAACAGCGCCGGCCATATCGACGTGGCCGCCTGGAAGACCCACAAGAACCTGTGCAAGGTGCGCCGGTTCTGGGCCGGCGAACCGGACGAACACGGCCTGCTGACCCATCGCCAGGGCGGCACCAGGGGCGCCACCTGGATCTTCGACTATGACGGGGCCGCCGCCGACGACGACGAAGCCGGCTATCGCTTCGGCGAGCACCCCTTCGAAATCGGCGAATATGTCTCGATCAAGGATGACGACGGCGCGCTGCGCACCTTCGTGGTGACCAGCGTCAATGCGGTTTGATCCGCCGCCCGGATTTCCCGCGCGGTCTGGTCAGGCGAGCGCGGCCGCCAGCGTCTCGTAGAGCGGGTTCTCGGCCGAGAAGACATAGTCGAGTTCGCTGACCGAAACGCTCTCAGCCCCCTTGTCGCGCAGGAAACGCGCCAGGGCGAACAAGGCCTGCGGCGGACAATGCAGCGTCAGCATGCCGGACGACGTCGGTCCGCCGAACGGTGCCGCCGCGCCGAAACGGGTCGTCACCTCCTCGACCAGCTTGTTGTCGGCGGCCTTGAAGCGGGTGCGAACCTCGCGGACCTTGCGGGCGCGCGCTTCCGAGGCGATGCGATCCAGCATGTCGCGGGCGCTGGCCCGCGCCGGCTCGCTCCAGGCCGCGGTGCGCGAGGCCACCAGATGGGCTTCGGATTTCAGGATCACGCCGTCGTCGAGCACCTTCAGCGCATTGGCGGCGAGTGTCGCGCCGGTCGTGGTGATGTCGACGATCAGCTCGGCGGCGCCGGCCGCCGGCGCGCCTTCGGTGGCGCCGGTCGATTCGACAATGCGGTAGTCGGCAATGCCGTGCCGGTCGAAGAAGCCGCGGGTCAGATTGAGATATTTGGTGGCGACGCGCATGCGCGAACGGTTGCGGCTGCGGAACTGGCTCGCGACATCGTCGAGATCGGCCATGCAACGCACGTCGATCCAGGCCTGCGGCACCGCGACGATGACATCGGCACGCGAAAAGCCGAGTGCCGAGAGCGAGATCATCTTGGCCTCGGGATCGGTCGTCGCCTCATGCATCAGGTCGAGCCCGGTCAGCCCGAGATGGACCGAACCGGCAACCAGTTCGCGGGCGATTTCGGAAGCCGACAGGAAAGCGACCTCGACACCGTCGAGGCCCGGGATGGTGCCGCGATAGTCGCGGACGCCGCGGCCTTGCACCGGTTTCAGGCCGGCACGCTCCAGAAAGCCCTGGGCGCTGTCCAGGATGCGGCCCTTGGAGGGAATGGCGAAAACGAGGCTCGACGGCTGGCTCATGCGCGGCCTCCCGCGACGGCGAGCCGCTCGACCCAGAAGGCGCAGCCGACCGCCGGCACCTTGAGGTCGAGGCCAAGCCGTGCCGTCATCATGTCGGTCAGCCGGTCGTAGCGGCCACCACCGACCAGCGGCTTTTCGACCTGGCCCGAGCCGTCGTGGATCTCGAAGACCAGGCCGGTGTAATAGTCGACGTCACGACCGAAATGGGTCGAAAACCGCACCGTCGAGAGGTCGACGCCGCGTTCGGCAAGCAACCCATTGCGGCGCGCCAGCGCATCGAGCGCCGCCGAAAGGTCGAGCCTGGCCTCGGCGGCGATCGCCCGCAATTGCTGCTCGGCCGAGACCGGGTCGCCTTCGACGCTCAGCACCTGCTGCACCACCGCGACCTTGTCCGGCCACAGGCCGCCCGAACCGAGAGCCGCCTGCTCCAGGAAGCGCTCGGCGATATCGGCGGCCGACCGGCCGCCCACCGTCGCGATGCCGGCGATCGACAGGAGATCGGTGACCAGCGCATGGGCCGCCTTCGGGTTGGCCCCCTCGAGCGCGGCGAGCAGGCCGGCATGGGCGGGCGCGTGGGTCGAGGGATCGGCCAGCCGCTTCAGGTCGTCGGCCAGCATGTCGTTGCGGCGGAAGTCCTTGATCAGCCGGCGGCGCCAGGCCGGCGACAGATCGAGCGCGCGCAGCAGTGCCAGGAAGATGCCGACATCGCCCATGGCGACGTCGAGCGGACCATCGGCATAAAGCCTGGCGCCCTCGAGCCCGAGCGCCACCACCTCGGCATCGGCCGCTTCGCGATCGGCGCGGCCGAGCAGTTCGATGCCGGCCTGGGCGAACTCGCCGGGCAGGCCGGGCCGGTGCCGGAACACCGGACCGAGATAGGAATAGGCTGCCGCCTCGCCCGCCCGAGCGCTTTCCAGATGCGCCTGGACGACCGGAATTGTGTAATCCGGGCGCAGGCACATCTCGGTGCCGTCGGCATCCGAGGTCAGGAACAACCGGCGGGCCATCGCCTCGCCGACCAGGTCGCGGACCAGATCGGCGGCGATCAGCAGCGGCGGCTCGGCGCGCGCGAAGCCGGCCTCTGCCAGCAGCGCGGCGAGGCTGAGATCAAGGGCGGGAGCGGCGGCGCGCGTGGTCATGACCAACCCGGAGAGAAATCAGGCGTCCTGTGTCGCATGGTCGAGTGAAAAGGTTCTGACTTTGCTCGACCATGGCTGTTCGCGGTTGCTGTAGCCGGCTCAGGCCGGAAGGTCGAGCCCTTCGTCCCAATAGGGCACCGGGCCATAGAGCGCGGCAAGCCAGTCGATGAACACCCGGACCTTCTGCGGCAGGAAACGGCGCGTCGGGTAGACCGCGTGAACACCGACCCGGCGCGAGGCGCGCCATTGCGGCAGCACGACCTTGAGCCGGCCATCCTTCAGTTCCGGGCCGACGTCCCAGGTCGAACGCAGGGATATGCCGATGCCGGCCAGCGTCGCCTCGCGGATGACTTCCGACGAATTGGTCTTGAGCGGTCCGTGCAGGCGAACCGTCTGATTACCCTCGGGACCCTCGAGCCGCCACGTGTCGGTATTGTGCGACAGCAGCGCGTGGCCTGACAGCGCGGCGATGGTTGCCGGCGCGCCGCGCTCGGCAAGATAGGCGGGGGCGGCGACCAGGAGGCGATGATTGGGCGCCAGCCGGCGGGCGACGAAGGAGGAATCGTCGAGTTCGCCAATGCGCACCGCCAGGTCATAGCCTTCGCCGACAATGTCGACGAAGCTGTCCGACAGTTCGAGATGGACCACCAGATCCGGATTGGCCGACAGGAACGACCTGAGATGCGGCGCGATATGCAGGCGCCCGAACGAGGTTGGCGCCGAGACCCTGAGCGTGCCGCGCGCCAGCGACGAGCGTCGGGTGACGAAGGCTTCGGCCTCGTCGATGGACGCCAGGATCGCCACCACCCGCTCGTAATAGCCCTGCCCGGCCTCGGTCAACGACAACTGCCGCGTGGTGCGCTGCAGGAGCCGCGTGCCGAGCCGGTCTTCCAGCCGTTTGATGCGTTTGGAAATGACCGCCGGCGACAGGCCCATTTCGCGGCCCGCGGCCGACATGCCACCGGCGGTGACGACCCGGGCAAACACTTCAAGATCGGCAAGCGGCGTCACGAAAGGTGGTCCATCTTTTCCGTTGAGGAAATAATCTTGGCCGTTTCAATCGCGTTCCGCCAGTCCCGAACCGCGCTATATTGGATGGTATCAAAGGGGCGGGGGACGCTGCGGACCTGTCGGGTCCGGACCTTTGTGGAGGAACCGATGACCATCGCCTTTCCAGAGCCACGTCCTGACGTTCTCGCCAAACGCGACGAGGTGATCGCCCGGCTGAGACAGATCGTGCCGGGTGAAGGCGTGATATCGGAAGAAAACGAGCGCCGGGCCTTCGAGACCGATGCGCTGACCTCCTACCGGCGCGTGCCCATGGTGGTGGTGCTGCCCGAGACCACCGAGCAGGTCGCGGAGATCCTCAGGTTCTGCCACCAGGAGGGCGTGCCGGTGGTGGCGCGCGGCGCCGGTACCTCGCTTGCCGGCGGCGCCATACCGCAGGAAGACGCCGTCGTGCTCGGCGTCGCCAAGATGAACCAGGTGCTCGAGACCAATTTCGCCGACCGCACCATGCGGGTTCAGTCTGGTATCACCAATCTCGCCATCTCGGGCGAAGTCGCCCATGCCGGCTTCTTCTACGCGCCGGATCCGTCGAGCCAGCTCGCCTGCACCATAGCCGGCAATGTCGCGATGAATTCCGGCGGCGCCCATTGCCTGAAATATGGCGTCACCGCCAACAACATCCTCGGGCTCAAGCTGGTGACCGTCGAGGGCGAAGTGGTCGATATCGGCGGCGAGGCGCTCGATTCCGGCGGCTATGACCTGATCGGCCTGATCGTCGGCTCGGAAGGCCAGCTCGGGGTCGTGACCGAGGTCACCGTGCGCATCCTGCGCTCGGCGGAAGGCGCCCGGCCGGTGCTGTTCGGCTTCGACGAGATCGGCCAGGCGGGCCGGACCGTGGCCGACATCATCGGCGCCGGCATCATCCCGGTGGCCATCGAATATATGGACAAGCAGGCCATCGAGATCTGCGAGGCCTTCGCCCATGCCGGTTACCCCCTCGATGTCGAGGCCATGCTGATCATCGAGGTGGAGGGATCGGACGCCGAGATGGACGCGACGCTCGCCCGCATCGTCACCATCGCCAAGACGCACGACGTCAAGGTGATCAAGGAGTCGAAATCCGCCATGGAGACGGCGGCGATCTGGAAGGGCCGCAAATCGGCCTTCGGCGCCACCGGCCGGGTCGCCGATTACATCTGCATGGATGGCACCATCCCGACCGGCCGGCTGCCCGAGGTGCTCGAGGGCATCGACCGGATCGTCAAGGGATATGGCCTGAGGGTCGCCAACGTCTTCCACGCCGGTGACGGCAACCTGCACCCGCTGGTCATGTTCAATGTCAACGACCCGGAAGAGCAGGTGAAGGCGGAACATGCCGGCGAAGACATCCTCAGGCTCTGCGTCCAGGTCGGCGGCTGCCTGACCGGCGAACATGGCGTCGGCATCGAAAAGCGCGACCTGATGCGCGAGCAGTTCAACGACACCGACCTGTTGCAGCAGACGCGGATCAAGTCGGCGCTCGACCCGAAATGGATCCTCAACCCCGCCAAGGTGTTTCCGCTCGACGCGCCCCGGGAGCCACTGCCCGGAGCACCGGCCGAGCCGCCGCGGCAAGCCGCATGAAAAGCCTGGCATCATGACCCTGCATCGCCCGACAACATCGGCCGAACTCGCCGCGATCGTCGCCGAGGCACGCGCCGCCCGAACGCCGCTCGCCATTGGCGGCGGCCTGACCCGCAGCGGGCTTGGCCGGCCGGTCCAGGCGGCCGCCGAAATCTCGACCCGGGGACTGACCGGCATCACGCTCTACGAGCCCGCCGAGCTGGTGATCGCGGCGCGCGCCGGCACGCCGCTCCGCGAGGTCACGGAAGCCTTGGCTGCCAAGGGCCAGCGGCTGCCGTTCGAGCCGATGGACCATCGCAGGCTTTACGGCACGACCGGCGAGCCGACCGTCGGTGGCGTCGCCGCCGGCAATGTTTCGGGCCCTGCCCGGATCAATCTCGGCGCGGCGCGCGATTCGATGATCGGCCTGAAATTCGTCAACGGCCGCGGCGAGGACATCAAGTCCGGCGGCCGGGTGATGAAGAACGTCACCGGACTGGACCTGGTCAAGGCGCTGGCTGGCTCGCACGGCACTCTCGGCATTTTCCATGAGATCTGCTTCAAGGTGCTGCCGGTCGCCGAAAGCGAAGCGACCCTGCAGTTGGGCGGGCTTACCGACATCCAGGCGATCGAAGCCCTGTCGACGGCGCTCGGCTCGCCATTCGAGCCGACCGGCGCGGCGCATTTGCCCGCCGGCGGCGGCGAGGCCGCGCGCACCCTCCTGCGGATCGAGGGCTTTGCGCCCTCGATCGCCTATCGCAGCGGCGAACTTGCCAAGCTCTTGAAGCGCTTCGGCATGCTTGAAACCATCGCGCAGGACCAGGCCGCGGCACTCTGGCGCGATATCCGCGATGCCGCCCTGTATGCCGGCTCGGGGACCGCGGTCTGGCGCATCTCGGTCGCGCCCAGCAAGGCCGCAGCGCTCGGCGCGAAACTCGCGGGACGCGGGGCGCGACTGTTCTACGACTGGGGCGGCGGGCTGATCTGGGCGGCGGTCGAACCCGCGGGCGACGCCGAGGCATCGTTCGTCCATGCCCAGGCCAAAGCCGCCGGCGGCCACGCCACCTTGGTCCGCGCGCCCGACGCGGTCCGGCTTGCCGTCGACGTCTTCGATCCACCGGCACCGCCGCTGATGGCCATGCAGAAGAAGCTCAAGGCGAGCCTCGATCCCGACGGCATCCTCAATCCAGGCCGCATGTACGCAGGCGTGTGACATCCAATGCAAACCAATTTCACTGCCGAGCAACTGGCCGACCCGAAGCTTGCGAGCTCTGAGAAGATCCTGCGCACCTGCGTGCATTGCGGCTTCTGCACCGCCACCTGCCCAACCTATCAATTGCTCGGCGACGAGCTCGATTCACCGCGCGGGCGCATCTACCTGATGAAGGAGATGTTCGAAACCGGCCGGCCGGCGACGGCCGAGGTGGTGAAACATGTCGACCGCTGCCTGTCCTGCCTGTCCTGCATGACCACCTGCCCATCGGGGGTCAACTATATGCACCTCGTCGATCATGCCCGTGCGCATATCGAGGAAACCTATGCGCGGCCCTGGCAGGATCGGCTGGTCCGCGCCGTGCTGGCGCGGGTGCTGCCCTATCCGAACCGGTTCCGGCTGGCTCTGGCCGGCGCCTTTGTCGCCAACAAGGCGCTCAGGGTCGCCTCCCGGCTGACCTGGAAGGGCCGCGTGCCGGTGGCGCTGGCGCGCCGCGCCGCCGGCCCGATCTCGGACAAGATCGGCCTGATGAAACGCACCCGTGCCATGCTGGCGCTGGCGCCCGAGCGACTGCCGAACCGCTCGCCGATCGACCGGCCGGCGGTTCATGCGGCGCAAGGCGCGCGCAAGGGCCGCGTGGCGATCCTGCAAGGCTGCGCGCAGCCGGTGCTGCAGCCCTCGATCAACGAGGCGGCGCTGCGATTGCTCACCCGCAATGGCATCGAAGTGGTGTTCGCGGCAGGCGAAGGCTGCTGCGGCTCCCTGGTCCACCATATGGGCCGCGAGCAGCAGAGCCACGCCCAGGCGAAACAGGCAATCGACGCCTGGATCAGGGAAATGGACGGGGCCGGTCTCGACGCCATCGTGATCACCGCGTCCGGCTGCGGCACCACCATCAAGGACTACGGTTTCATGCTGCGCGACGACCCTGCTTATGCCGACAAGGCCAGGCGGGTTTCAGCGATCGCCAAGGACATCACCGAATATGTGACGAGCCTGACCCTTGGCGCTCCGGTACGCCAGGTCGACCTGATTGCGGCCTATCATTCGGCCTGTTCGATGCAGCATGGCCAGCAGATCAAGGACCAGCCGAAAACCCTCCTGAAAGCCGCGGGATTCACCGTCAAGGAGCCGCCGGAAGGCCATATGTGCTGCGGCTCGGCGGGCATCTACAACATCATGCAGCCGGAGATCGCCGGGCGGCTGCGCGACCGCAAGATCGGCAATATCGAAAAGCTCAGGCCCGACCTGATCGCCACCGGCAATATCGGCTGCATCACCCAGATCGCCAAAGGTTTCGCCGAGCGCGAAAAGCCGATCCCGATCGTCCACACCGTGGAGCTTCTCGACTGGGTGACCGGCGGACCGCGGCCGGAAGCATTGGCCGATGCCGGCCTCGATGAGGTTGCGCAAGCGCAACTGGCGGCGGTGTCGCGCTAGACGGTCTCCGCCGCAGCCTCGTGTGCAATGACGTCGAGAGCGTCACGCAAGGCAGCGAGTTCGTCCTTCAACTGGCTGATCTCGGGCAGGCTTCGACCGATGGCGCAGGCCATGGCGATGGGCACGCCGCGCGCCTTGTCGCGCAGCTTCCGTCCTTGATCGGTGAGTGACACGCGGACCGAACGTTCGTCGGCGGGATCGCGCAAGCGCCGGACCAAACCGGCACTCTCCAACCGCTTCAACAGCGGCGTCAAGGTTCCGGAATCGAGCGCGAGGCGCTCGCCGATGGCCTTCACCGTCACGTCGTCCCGCTCCCATAGAACCAACATGGCGAGATATTGCGGATAGGTCAGGCCGAGCCGGTCCAGGTGCGGCTTGTAGACACGGTTGAAGGCATGCGCCGCCGAGTAGACCGCGAAGCACAGCTGGTCGGCCAGATTCAGGCCGTCATTCCGGTCGGGCATGGCTGCCTCCTCGCGCGGCAAAGACTCGATCGCGGATTATGGAGCACGCACTTCAATTGCGCAAAATCGAATTGCGCATGCCCTTTATTCGCAATTTAAGTTGCGCACAATTTAATTGCGTGCAATTTACAACGCCGCTCACGGGGCAATGCTGAGCCCAAGACACGGGAAGGACAACGCCATGAAGGTTCTCTACACGACCAAAGCCACCGCTACCGGCGGCCGCGAAGGCATCGCGTCCAGCGAAGACAAGCATCTTTCGGTCAAGCTGAACACGCCTAGGGAACTCGGTGGCGGCGGCGGCGACGGCACCAACCCCGAGCAGCTGTTCGCGGCCGGCTATTCCGCCTGCTTCCTCGGCGCGCTGAAATTCGTCGCCGGCAAGGCCAAGGTGGCGGTATCAGATACCACCACGGTGACCGCGACGGTCGGCATCGGTCCGCGTGACGACGGCCAGGGTTTCGGCCTCGATGTGGCACTCGCCGTCAACCTGCCGGGGGTCGAGCGGGCGGTTGCCGAGGAGCTGGTCGCCAAGGCCCATGTCGTCTGCCCCTATTCGGACGCGACCCGCGGCAATCTGAACGTTCGCCTGTCGGTCGCCTGATCGGGCCGCCAACACGCAAGAACCCAGGCAAGGGCCTGAAGCGGTCCCGCCGCTTCGGGCCCTTTGGCGTTCAGGCGGTCACCGGCTCGCCGAGCTGGTAACGCGCGACAAATTCGGCGAGGTCCGCGTCGGTGACATGCTCCTTGGCCATGGCGCGGGCACGATTGCCGATCAGCGCCCATTTGTCGAAGGGGATGCGGCTCATCACCGCCGCCCTGACCGACGGCATCGCTTCGGCGACCTCGGCAACCGTGATCACCTCGCGGCGCGCGTGGAAATCCTTTTCCTTGCGGGCAAAACGCCGGTTGCGCCCCTTCTGGATCTCGTAATTGGCAAAGCCGAGCCCCGACTTCAGATATTTCATGTGCCAATAGGCGAAACCGGCGAAGACCCGGTCGAAGTAATATTTGCGGAAATCCTCGAACCGGCGGTCGTGGACGAAATAGGCGTCCGGCGTCATGGCGAAGAAGCCGATATCGCCATTGCCCGAAAACGGCGTGCCGGCATGCACGCCAATACGGCCTTCGGCGTCGCGGGCAAGATTGAGACCGGAGAAACAATTCATCCGGCCGGGCTTCAGCCCATTCTCGCGCAGGTCGGCAACCATCGGCCGCAGCAGCCGGTCGAAGGCGACGTGGTCGTCATCGAGTTTCACAACGATCTGGCGCGAGGTCTGCGCCAGCGCGAAGTTCGAATAATTGACGACGCTATGCGGCGAATCGCCGGGTTCGGCGGCGTGTTCCTTCGAACCCGGCGGATGGACCCGCGGCAAATAGTCGAACAGCTTCAGCTTGTCCGGGCCGAGCTCGCCTTGGAGGCGGAGCAGGATTTCGGCGGTCGCATCGGTGCACTGGTTATAGACGGCGATGATCTCGTCGACATAAGGCGCGTGGCTGAGGATGGTCGGCGCAATGAAATCGGCGCCGTTCTTGGTCCGCACAAAGGCGGAAATGCCGGGCAAACGGCTATCGACTTTCAGGTCGGCCGGGCTGAAGGAATAGGTCTCGATCGATGTGACGTGCGCCATGGGCTCGAAATTTGTGGCGGGCGCGATCACATAGACGGGCATTGGATGAAAAGCCAGCGAGGCCGCCCGACACGGGATCTTTTCCCTCACGGAACAAGTGCTCGTCGCTTTTGCTTATTTTAGCAAAGACCCCGGTCGGTTAGATAATTCCCTCGAAGCGGGCGAAGGCCCGCGAGCCACGAAGGACCAGCGCCATGACCGCAGCCCAGACAATCGAGCGTGCCCTGCCGGGCGTCACCATCAAGGCACCAATGGGACCGCGTTTCGACGAGATCCTGACGCCCGAGGCGGTCGGCTTCATTGTCGACCTGCAGCGCAAGTTCAACGAAACCCGCAAGCGGCTCTTGAAGCTGCGCGCCGAGCGGCAGAAGCAGTTCGACACCGGCGCGCTGCCGGACTTCCTGCCCGAGACCAAGCATATCCGCGACGGCGCCTGGACTGTCGCATCGATCCCCGCCGACTTGCAGGATCGTCGTGTCGAGATCACCGGTCCGGTCGACCGCAAGATGGTGATCAATGCCCTGAACTCGGGCGCCAAATGTTTCATGGCCGACTTCGAGGACGCCAATTCGCCAACCTGGGTCAACCAGATCGACGGCCAGATCAATCTGAAGGACCGCTGGGCCGGCACGCTCGCCTTCACCGACCCGAAGAGCGGCAAATCCTACGCGCTGAACGATACGGTGGCGGTGATCATCCCGCGGCCGCGCGGCTGGCACCTGCCGGAAGTGCATGTCGAGGTCGACGGCGAAGCCATGTCCGGCGCACTGTTCGATTTCGGCCTCTATACCTTCCACAACGCCAAGAACGCCATTGCCCAGGGCTCTGGCCCCTATTTCTACCTGCCCAAGATGGAGAGCCATCTGGAGGCGCGGTTGTGGAACGACGTGTTCGTCCATGCCCAGGACAAGCTCGGCATTCCCAAGGGCACGATCAAGGCAACCGTGCTGATCGAAACCCTGCCCGCCGCCTTCGAGATGGACGAAATCCTGTTCGAGCTCAGGGATCACATGGCTGGCCTCAATGCCGGCCGCTGGGACTACATCTTTTCGTTCATCAAGAAGCTGGCCAAGAACCAGAACTATGTCCTGCCGGACCGCGGCCAGGTGGTGATGAGCAAGGCTTTCCTGAAGGCCTATGCCGAGCTCCTGGTGAAGACCTGCCACAAGCGCAACGCCTTCGCGATGGGCGGCATGGCGGCGCAGATCCCGATCAAGAACAATCCGGACGCCAATGCGGCCGCCTTCGCCAAGGTCAAGGCGGACAAGGAGCGCGAGGCGACCATTGGCCATGACGGCACCTGGGTCGCCCATCCCGACCTCGTGCCGGTGGCCATGGAAGCCTTCGACCGGCTGATGCCGCAGCCGAACCAGGTGGCCAAGCAGCGCGACGACGTCACCGCCGGCCAGAAGGAACTCCTGACCATCCACGAGGGCACCCGGAGCGAGGCCGGCTATCGCGAGAACATCCGCGTCGGCGTGCAATATATCGAAGCCTGGCTGCGCGGCCGCGGCGCGGTGCCGATCTACAACCTGATGGAAGATGCGGCGACCGCCGAGATCTCGCGCGCGCAGATCTGGCAATGGACCAAATATGGTGTGGCGCTGGAGGGAGGCGTGACCTGCACGCCGGCCTATTTCGAAAAGGCGCTGCCGGAGGAAATGGACAAGGTGAAAGGCGAGGTCGGCGCCGAGGCTTTCGCCAATGGGCGCTTCCCGGAAGCCATCGCCCTGTTCAAGAGCCTGTCGCTGGCCGCCGAGTTCGAAGAGTTCCTGACGCTGCCGGCCTACAAGATGCTGGTCTAGTCATCGGGAACGCCGCGCCGGCCGGATGATCGGCCGGCGGCAAGCTGACAGCTCCCTGACATTCGACGGCTGTGGCGGATCCGCCACAGCCGCTTTTGTTTCGCCCACATTGCACCACATTTGAGCAGACTGGCCCGGTCCTGCTGCCTTTATAATCTTGTCAGAAATCAGCGAACGGTGTGCTCTCGATGGGTGTTTTCGAGGTGACTTCTGCGGTTTCGCGCCGCCGGATGATCACCTTCAAGATCGCCCATGGAGAGAAAATTATGGCGCGTATGACCATCCTCGCCGGCCTGATGGCGGCGACCCTTGCAGGTCCGGCTTTCGCGGCCGACGTGGCAGTGCCGGTCGCCCCCGCGGCACCGGTCTCGCCCTGGGACTTCGCCTTCGGCGCCAAGGCGATGTCCGACTACAATTTCCGCGGCATCTCGCAGTCGGCACGCGGCCCCGCGTTCAGCGCCTATGGCGAGCTGCGCTACAACTGGCTCTATGGCGGCGCGGCGTTCTGGACCACCAAGCTGCCGAATGCGCCGGTCGGTGAAATCGACCTTTATGCCGGTATCCGCCCGGTGTTCGGCAACCTGACCCTCGATCTCGGTGTGATGTATTACCTCTACACGCCGGAGCGGCAGTTCATCACCGACTATGTCGCCGGGCCGGCGCCGGTCATCGTGGTGCCGCCGACCGCGCTTGCCGGCATCTGGACCCCGAAGAATACCGACTTCTGGGAATTCTACGGCAAGGCCGGTTATGATTTCACGCCGCAGCTGAATATCGGTGCCGCGGTCTATTATGCGCCGAACTGGCTCGGAACCGGCGCCTCCGGTACCTATGCCGAATTGAACGCCAAGTATAAACTGCCCAGCGATTTCGCCATCTCCGGCGCCATCGGCCACTACTGGCTCGGCACGACCAGCTTCCTGCCGACCGGCACCAACTTCAATATCAAGGACTATCTCTACTGGAATGCCGGCGTGTCCTGGACCTACAAGGAAACCGTCACGCTCGACCTGCGCTATCACGGCACCAACCTGAACTCGACCGATTGCTTTGCCACGACCAGCGACTATCGCGGCGTCTTCAGCGGTTCGGGGCGCTCCAACTGGTGCGGCCATTCGGTGGTCGCCACGCTGTCGGTCGACCTGCAATGGTCGAAGCTGCCGCTGCGCTGACGCCCTCCTTGATCCACGACGACAAGAGGCCGGGTTTCGACCCGGCCTTTTTCATGCGCGGCGTTCGCGCCGAGCCCGCCGGCCGATGCGACGTCACGCCGCGCCCGTGCCGCCACTGGCGTAACCCATTGAGCTGTCCCATGTTGAGCGGGCAGCGGGTTCGCCTTGGTCTTGTCACGACCGGATGATGGTGTGACATCTTCCAGCAATACGGCGGTGCGAAACCGGCTGTCGATGCGGGGGCACCCCGCCACGAATGGTCTTCCGGAGGATCTTTCCCCATGAATGAACAAGAGCGCGACATTCTCGCCGGCCTGTTTGATCGCTTGAGGTCGGCCGAGGGGCAGCAGCGCGACCCGCAGGTCGACGCCTTCATCAGAGAGCGTCTGGCCCAGCAGCCCGGCGCCGTCTACGCCATGCTCCAATCCATGTATGTCTCCGACCAGACCATCGCCGAGATATCGCGGCAGAGCGAAGAACAGCAGGCGCAGCTGCGCCAATTGCAGGCCCAGGTTCAGCAGTTGCAGCAGCAGGCCGCTCAGCCCGCGCCACAGCAGGGTTCAGGCGGGTTCCTGTCGGGCATTTTCGGCTCCAAGCCGTCGGTCCCCTCGTCCGCGCCGCGCCCGATGGGCGGGCCGCCGCAAGGTGGACCGCAGGGTGGCCCCTGGGGCCAGCCGCAGGGTGGACCGCAGGGCGGTGGTTATGGTGCGCCGCCTCCCGGCGCTTTCGGCGGACCGCCTCCCGGTGGTGGCTATGGCGCCCCGCCGCCGCAGGCCATGGGTCAGCCCGGCCCCTGGGGCGGACAGCCGCAGCAGCAACAGCCGCCCCAGCGTCAGGGCGGCGGCTTCCTGGCGACGGCCGCCACCGCGGCGGTTGGCGTGGCCGGCGGCATGCTGGCTGCCAATGCCATTTCCAGCATGATGGGCGGCGGCTCGCGCGCGGCCCAGGCGCTCGGCGGCACGCCGGCAACGCCCGCCGCCGGTGCGACACCGGCCTCGTCGACACCCGCGGCCGGATCGACCCAGGCCTCAGCCGACGACAAAGCGGCCAGCTCGCCGGACAGCGTCACCGGCAGCGACGGCGGTTATGACAAGAGCGGCAACCAGAATGCCGATTACGGTGGCGACAGGAACTACGACACCGCGTCCAACAACGGCTCCTACGATAACGCCTCGTATGACGACGGCGGCGACGACTTCGGCGGCGACGATTTCAGCGAGGACGTCTGAGCCCCTGGCCGGCGCCTGAGCGGAGGCTCGGCGCTCGAAAGAGCCGAGACTTTGCCTTGAAAGCCATGCAGCGGCCGCCCATCGGGCGGCCGTTTGCTTGTGTGCACCGCGTCATACTGGACAAGGCCCCTGACGGGTGGCATGAACCAGCGCGAACGACGAACCAAGAGCGGATGGGCGATGAAGACCTTCTTCCTCAAGTTCTTCACCTGGTGGAACAGCCAGACCTTCGGCACGCAATATACCGTGTGGCGTTACGGCGTGTTCGTCGGCGAGGACGAGGCCGGCAACAAATATTACCGCTCGCGCTACGCCAAGGATCCGGCGCTCGGCCATGAGCGGCGCTGGGTGGTCTACAAGGGCCTGGCGGAAGCGTCCGCGATTCCGCCGGGATGGTGGGGCTGGATGCACCACAAGACCGAGACGCCGCCGACCGAAGAGGCTTATGAGCCGCGGCCGTGGCAGAAGCCGCACCTGCAGAACATGACCGGCACGGCGCACGCCTATCGTCCGCCCGGCTCGACGCTTGCCGGCGGCAAGCGGCCGCATGCCACCGGTGACTACGAGGCCTGGACCCCGGGCCGGTGATCTCGGAGACCGGCCGTGATCCGGCCGGATCTCGCTGAAATCCTTTGCCTCGGCTTGGTTCCGCCACGATCGACGTGATAGTTCCAGGCTCGCACCGGGCGCCAGCGCCCTTGTTTTCATGCCGTGCATCGGGCTCGCATGGGCCCGCTGCTGAGCGGCGTAGCAGAGACG
Organism: Phreatobacter stygius; assembly: GCF_005144885.1. Lineage (NCBI taxonomy): Bacteria > Pseudomonadati > Pseudomonadota > Alphaproteobacteria > Hyphomicrobiales > Phreatobacteraceae > Phreatobacter > Phreatobacter stygius. Next base: position 3,506,917 of record NZ_CP039690.1, on the reverse strand, counting down.
GTAGTCCCGCTTGGCGATGCTCTTTGTCCCGCGCTTCGCGCTCCTGACCGGTCTTGCCGTCCTGCCGATGATCGCCACGAGCGCTCTGGCGCAGCTGCAGCTGGGGCCGCCGCCGCAACAGCAGCAGCGCCCGGCCCAGCCGGGTCAGCCCGGCCAGCCCCAGCAGTTGAGCCCGCAGGCACCGCGCCCGCCGCAGCAGGCGCGGCCGGCCCGGCCGGCGACGCCCTCCGACACGCCACCGTCCGGCCAACCCGACGCGTCGCGCGACCAGCGCCGGCGTGCACTGCCCGGCGAGACCGTGGCACCGGCGCCGGACGAGACGGTGATCGCTCCGCCGCGGCAGCGCATCACCAATCCGACCGCGGTGTTTTCCGGCCTCGACAAGATCACCGGCCGGATCATCGCCTTCGACGTCGCGATCGACGAGACCGTGCAGTTCGGTGCGCTGCAGGTCACCCCCAGGGTCTGCTACACCCGGCCGCCAACCGAAACACCACAGACCACGACTTTCGTGGAGGTCGACGAGGTGACGCTGAACGGCGAGGTGCGGCGCATCTATTCCGGCTGGATGTTCGCCGCCAGCCCCGGCCTGTCGGGGGTCGAGCACGCCGTCTATGACGTCTGGCTGACCGACTGCAAGCAAAGCGCGCCGGTCATTCCGGGCCAGGCCCAGAGCCAGCCGCCAGCGACACGCTGAGCGCGCGGAGCGCAGGCCTCCTCCCCCTTTCGATGCGGTTCCATCCCTGCCGGACATCCGGCACGCCGCTGCGCCGCATCGCGGCAGGGACGCCGGATTGTGGGTTGAAACCACGGGAGATGCAGGGTGAATAGGAAACCCCACGCCCGGGGCCGGATGACCAGGTGCTGCCTGCATGACCATGCGCTCGATTGCCCTCGATACGCTGCCCGATGACCGCGTCTACAAGATCCTCTGTTCGCTGGTGATCCCCCGGCCGATTGCACTGGTCTCGTCGATGAGCGCCAAGGGCGAGGTCAATGCCGCGCCGTTCTCCTTCTTCAACGTTTTTTCCGAGGCGCCGCCGCTGGTCGTGCTCGGCCTGCAGCACAAACCGGATCATTCCGCCAAGGACACCACGCTCAACATCCAGGAGACCGGCGAATTCGTGGTCAATCTGGTTGACGAGGCGCTGGCCGAAGCGATGAACATCTGCGCCACCGATTTCCCGGCCGAGGTGTCGGAGATCGCGGCCGCAGGGCTGACGACCGCGGCCTCCACCCTGGTCAAACCGCCGCGCATCGCGGAGGCGCCGGCCGCGCTGGAGTGCCGGCGCGAGGTGTCGCTCGCTTTCGGCCCGCAGCGCGAATTGCTGGTCGGCCGCGTCATGCATGTCCATGTCCGCGAGGACGTCATGAACGAGCGCTTCGACGTCGATATCGAGGCCTACAAGCCGATCGGCCGGCTCTACGGCAATCTCTATACGCGCCAGCACGACGTCTTCGCGTTGAACCGCGTGAGTTATGCCGACTGGCAAGCCAGCCAGGCCAACAAGAGGACCGGCTGAGCCCGCGGGCCGGGCGCTGGCGCTGCCCGGCGTGCAAGATCAGGGCACGTCGTCATCGGCTGCGCGACCGCCCTCGCCTTCCCAGCGGCCGATCTGGCGCGTCTCGAGGCGGGTGAACTTCAGCCTGACGCCGGCGCCAAGGCCGTCCTCCGGGATGAACACGGCGCCGGCCTGCTCGAGCGCCGCCCGCACCGCGGCGATGGCGTCGGCGGGCCCGACGGCCGCGCCGCTGGCCGATTCGATCTGGCGCAGCGCCTCCACGGTGATCTTCGCCTCGGCCGCAAGCTCCGCCTTGCTCAGGCCGATGAGAGCCCGCGCGGCCGCGATCTGGCGGCCCAAGAGATGATCCTGACTGCTCGGCATGGGATACCCGTCGCTCCGGTTCGACACCGCCGATCCATAGCATAGCGTCGACCAAACGCAGCTGCGAGGAGATCGCGCGATCTCAGATCAGCGGCGCGCGGCGGGTCAGGCGGATCCGCAGCACGGTCCGGCGCAGCAGATGCTCCAGGAGCAGAGCGACCAGCGCGAAGACGCAGCCAAGCGCCGTGTCGAGAATGCGCGCCTCCAACAGCGGCAAGGCGTCACCCGAGGAGATCGCCGTGATCTCGATGGTCAGCATGACGAAGGCGGTCATCGAGGCGACACCGAGGATGCCGTGCTGCTGCTGCGCCGGCCAGCGCAGCAGGGCCACCAGGATCAGGGCCGGCATCATCGCGTGGTGCGAGGGCGCGACATAGGCGAGCAGGCCTGCGGCCATCACGCCCAGCAAAGTGCCGGCGAAACGATCGAGCATCTGCCGGCGGCTCGACAGAAAATCGACGCGCAGGACCAGGACCAGGGTGAGCATGGTCCAATAGGGCTTCTGCAGGCCGAGCGCCGAGCTGGCGAGAAAGGCGAGCGGAATGGTGATGGCGGTAGCGACCGCGAAGGTGACCCGCTTCAATTCCCGCGCATGCAGCGCCAGCATGACCGCGCGCCAATGCGGCACGGTCGAAGGGCGCCAGGCGCCGGCGGCGAGATCCCAGGCGATCGAGATGAGCCAGGCCAGCAGCGTGACGCCGGCCAGGATCTTGAGATCGAACAGGCCGAGCGGCGCCTGCAAGGCACTCAGCGCCAGTGCGAAACAGCCGAAGCGCGACATGGTCAGCGCAATGGCATGGGCGCTTTCGGTCAGCGCATAGAGGATACCGGCGAGCGCGAAGGCGAGGCAGAGCAGCAGCGGCGAGCCTTGCACCCAAGTGCCAATGGCGCCGCCGATGGCAAGCGCGCCAACCGCCGCGGCCATCCAGGCAAGCCGTGGCCAGGGCTGGCCGCCGGTATCGCCACTGAAGCCGACGATCGCCGCCAGCATGCCATAGGGCAGCCAGGCGCGGCCGCCGGCCGACAGCCCGACCATGACCGGAACCAGGACGTGGCGGTGAAACACAGCGAGCGCGCCCAGAGCGGATCGCCCGATGGCGGCGGCACGGCAGACCCGTCGGCCGTCGCGTCGTCGCGGGTTGTCACGCCGGTTCGTCCGGCTTGGCATCGCCGACGTCGAAGTCGCCCTTCTGTGGCCTGGCGAGCGGCGTAAACAGCCCGCGATCGGGTTTCAGGTCGATCAGTGGCGTGCCATCCAGGCAGTCGAGCCCACGCACCGACAAGGTCGCGCCCTCGATGCCGACCAGCGTGACGATGGCGGTGCCGATCGGATTGGGGCGGGCCGGCGAGCGCAGCGCAAAAGTGCCGCGTGTGACGCCATCATCGGCGGGGCTCTGCCGCACCAGATCGCGGCGCGACAGATGCATCCAGTAGAGCACCTCCAGCCGTTCGAAGGCGGCGATGCCGTCGAGCGCCGCGAGCCAGGGTTCGAACAGCGCGACGCGGCAGACCGGACCGTCGGGCCGGCCGAGCCGCGGACATTCGAGCCGCGAGGTCCAGGGGGTGTGGATCCGGCCGATGAAGACCAGCCCGGCATCGGTCGCCGGCGGCGCATCCACCGTCACTTCGCCTGCACGGATTTCGTTGAGCCTGACCATGATGCCGCCAATGCGCCGATGCGATGGGCCACTATCAGCTTGGCTGCCTGCTGGGACAACCGATTTGGCGGCGGAGCGCCGCGCGCGACCTTTGTGGGGGACCTGTTCATTTTGGACACCAGACGCGGCCCCTGGACACCATCTAAGGCATTGATGCGGCGGCGGTATCTGCGAGGATCGGTTGTTCCGCGCTTCTGGACAGAAATGAGCGTCACGACGGGCACCTGACGCGACATTTTGGACAGTTGCGATCGAATGTGGCGCGCTAATGCGCAATTGCGATCAATATGTTGCGGAACGACGTGCCGCAGACCGTCCGACCAGTTCGAAAGTCGTACTGGCCGGAACACCGGCCAGTTTCATCGGCGCCGGCCAAGTTCATGTATGGTCTTGCAACGCTTAGGGTTTCGACCCGGCCTCTGCGGGAATTGGCCGGCGTTGCCGGAGTCAACTGGCCTGTCGTGGCTAACGCCGAGGTGCCCGACGCAACGAGATGAACTCCGCGACCTGCCTCAGCGCAACCATGAGCCCGCCGGGCGCGACGTCGTCCCTGAGCATGTAACGCCGGGCCAGTTCGTTTTCTGGGAACTGGCCCTATGAGGGGGCCAGTTCTCTGCCTCCGGGCCAGTTTACCTAAAGCATTGGCGGTGAAGTGGATATTTCACCCGCCTTTCGATTGGGCCGGCCCTGGACAGTCGATCGAACTGGCCCGCCGGCCTGTCCCTTCTGGCTAGTTGAGGGGTATGCGCCCCTGTCGCGCTCGTACGTCCACAACCCGCTTCGCGACCGGATCGAAATCACATTCATAGGTGTGGATGATCCAGGCACCGAAGCCATTCTGGAACTTCACTTTGTCACCGATAAGCGTGATGACGCCCGATGCTCGGTTGGCCCATCGATAGTGACTGAACTTGGGCTCCAGAAGACTATCGTACCACTCGAAATTGTTCGCAGCCAGGCGCTCGACATAAGGCCGACAATAGACGCTACCCGCAATGGAGTGCTTCTCACCCCAGCATTTCAGGTCAGCCTTGCAGGCGGCTTGCTCAGCAGCCTCGCGGGTTGCGGCCTCCGCAGCCTTCTGCGCCACCTCCTTTTCCTTGCGTTCACGCTCGGCTGCGGCTGCCTTCTGCGTGGCCTCCTCGTCGGCTTCGCGTCGCCGCTTCCATTCCGCCGGATCTGTCACGCCGGCTCGCTCTGCTGCGTTCTTGTCGCTCATATTGAGGAAGCCCTGCGCTTGTGCCCGCTCGTCAAGTTTGCCGACGATGAACACAAGGGCCACCGCGCAGAGAATAGCGCTCATGATCGCTAGCCGCCTTGTGCGCCTGGGAAAGACCGCCACAAACGAGACGACAAAAGCTAAGGACAGAAAGACAATTACGACTTCCATTATATTAACCTCTCAGTCCAGAACGCCCGACCGACGAAACGGATGGCGTTTGCCTCCCGCGCGGCGATGTGCTCCGGGGTGTAGAGTTCTCTGTTGTCCGAGATGAGAAGCATCCCGCCGTCCATCTGCAGTTGGATGCGCTTGAGACGCAGCCCGTGGGGAGCCCAGATCGCGTAGATTGCCCCATCCTTCAGATCGGTTGTGTCTGTGTTGATCAGAACCATCTGACCATCCGCGATGGTCGGAAACATGCTGTCCCCGCTGGCCCGCAGCGCGATTACTTTGGCCGGGGATATGCCGAGATTGCGTAGCGACGCACGCGCGAAGACCGTTCGCCCAATGACGTTAGGCTGATCGTTCTCAGCGCCGCCCCCAGCCGCCGCGACGACATCGAGAATCGGAATGTCAACATAGGTCGCCAGATCTGGAATTTCAGTTCCAGATCCGGCGATCGTTGACGAACCGAAGAGCTGATCAAGTGATATTCCGCAGCCCTTCGCAATCCGATGAAGCGCAAGGGCTGCAGTGGCATTCACGCCCGTTCGCCAGTTGTAGATCGTTTTGACCGCCACGCCAGATCTGGGGGCAACCTTAGTCGCACCGCCAGCGCGATCGATCGCGGCGTTTAAGCGCTCCACAAAGGCGGCTTCTTCGGGCGGCAACGGCTTTTCCATATCAAGCCCCGAAATCCCTGATCAGGCTTGACACGTTTTGCCTGATCAGGCAAAGCTCCTACAAGTCTGATAGTCAGAGATGGTTATCACGGCCACATCTGGCACGCGAGGGGCATTTATGGGCAAGAACTGGCACCGCCAGGACATCATCGCCGCTGTTCGTAAGCGTGGGTCGTCCTTGCAGCGCCTCGGAAAGGAGCATGGCTTCGCCCGTGACACCTTCAACAAGGCGCTGACCGCCCGTTTTCCGAATGCCCATGCGATTATTGCCGAGTTCATCGGCGTCGAGCGTCATGAGCTTTGGCCACAGTGGTATGGCCCTGACGGCCAGATGCTCTTCTCAGCACGCGCGGATCTCCATACGCGCATGACGCTGCAGGTGGCCTGAGATGACTGTGTCATCCTGGCTTGCCGCTTCGGAGATTGCGTCAGCCCGATTGCCGGGACTGCCAACATCTCGCTCCAAAGCCAAAGACTTCATTGCGCGCATCCGAGCCGATCGTCCCGACCTCGTTCGTCCCCGCGCCGGCCGCGGCGGCGGATATGAGGTCTCGGCCGATGCGTTGCCCGACGTTGCACGTTCCGAAATCGTGGCCCGTGCACAGAAGACCGCGCTGACGGACCCCGCCGCCCCCAGCCAGGAACTGATCGACGCTCACGAGGCGGACAAGCGTCAGATGGCCTCGCGCGGCACCGGCGATCTGACGGCCCATCAGCGTGAAGTCATGGAGGCCCGCGCCGCCGTTCTGATGGCGATCGACGCCCGCTGTTTGGCCAGCGGCCTCGGCCGCAGGCCCACCGTGTTGTCCTTCCTGCAAGCGGTGGCCGATGGCCAGCTCGATCCGGCCGAGATGGACATGGTCTGCAAGGCGAACGATCGCCGTGGCGATGTCCGGACCCTGGCGCGCTCGACCATCTATGCGTGGTTCGCCGTACGGGCCGATCGCGGCATCATCGCCTTGGCGCCGGGCCAACGGGCGAAGGAGGCCCTGCCGGCCTGGTTCGACGATTTCCTGCGGCTCTACGCCAAGCCGTCCAAACCGTCGATCGCCGAGGCCCTGCGCGACTTCAACAGATCGGTCGCCCCTGGCACTGCGCAGCCAACTGAGGCGCAGGTTCGTCGTTGCCTCGCCAAGATGCCCGAGCTGGAGCGCATGAAGGGCCGCGTGGGCAAGCTCGCCATGCGCACACGGCTCGCCTATACGGCGCGTGACTTCGAAGACCTGCTGCCGACTTCGGTCTATGTCGCGGATGGAAAGACGTTCGATGCCGAGGTCAGTCATCCGATCCACGGCGGGCCGTTCCGACCTGAGCTGACCACCATCATCGACGCCGGCACCCGCCGCGTTGTCGGCTGGTCGGCAGCACTCGACGAAAACACCTTTGGCGTGGTCGACGCATTGCGCCGCGCCTGCGCCGGCGCCGGTGTTCCGGCCATCTTCTATACCGACCGTGGCCCGGGCTATCGCAACAAGGCGATGGACGCGCCGCTGACCGGCTTCATGGCCCGCGCTGGCATCACGCCGATGCGCGCGCTCCCCTACAATTCCCAGGCTAAGGGCGTCGTCGAGCGCCTCAACCAGATCTACACCGGCGCGGCAAAGCGCCTGCCGACCTATATCGGCCGCGACATGGATAAGGAGGCGAAGCTCCTCGTCTTCAAGACCACGCGCCGCGACCTCGCCATCACCGGCACATCCCGCCTGCTCCCCGGATGGGATGCCTTCCTCGAGCACGTCGAGGCCGAGATCGCCGACTACAACGGTCGGCCGCACTCGGGCTTGCCACGCATCCGCGATCCGCAGATCGCCCGCACGCGTCACATGACGCCGAACGAGATGTGGGCCGCGAAGGTTGAGGGGTTCGAGCCGATCATCCCCGACCAGGCGGAACTGGACGACATGTTCCGACCCTATGTCCTGCGCCGCACCCGCCGCGCCCTCGTCGAATGGCTGGGCAACAGCTATTTCGCACCGGCCCTGGAGCCGCTGGACGGCCAGGATGTCGTCATCGGCTACGACATTCGCGACGCCTCCAGGGTGTGGGTGCGCACGATCGAGGAAATCGACGGCGAGCGCGTGCCGGGGCGCCTGATCGCAGTCGCAACCTTCGAGGGCCACAAGACCCGCTACGTGCCGGTCTCCTACGAGCAGGCAGCCATGGAGAAGCGCCATCAGGCGCGCCGGGCACGGCTCGAACGGAAGATCGACGCGGTCGACCGCGAACTGTCGCCGGCCGCCATTCTGGACATGCGTCCAGCCGCGCCAATGCCCACGCTGGCCGATCGCGACGGTGCCTTGGTCAATGTCGGAGCGGTCGAGCTGGCCGCATCGCCCGAGCCTGTTCAGAAGATCGTCAGCATCAACGGCCGCCCGCTCTTCCCCGACGACGTCGCCTTTGCCCGGTGGGTCGCCGAGAACCCGTCCCGCGTGACCGAGGTCGATCGCGAGTATCTGCGCGACCTCATCCTAACCCACTCCACAAACGAACTGCTCCGGATGTCGGGGCTCGATCTCGTGCGCCTGCGAAGCATCGCGAGAAACGAACTCGACCATCCGGAGCGAGCGGAAAGGTCTGCATAAATGAGAAACTCCTTCGTGGAAACCGCCAACGTCAATCGCTTCTCGACGGCGCTCACGGCGCTTGAGCGGCGCGGCGCCCAGGAAGCCTGCCTGATGGTGGTCGATGGCCTGCCCGGCCTCGGCAAGACGACGGCCTTGCACCGCTGGGCGGCCCAGACTGGCGCGATCTATGTGCGCGCCAAGAAAGAGTGGACGCCGAGCTGGTTCCTCAACGACCTGCTCGCGCAGTTCCGCATCACGCCCGGCCATAGCTACCAAAGGCGCTATTCCCAGGCCCTTGAGGCGATGCTGCAACAGCAGTCGAGCCTGACGCTGCAGAAGCGTACTTTCGCGGTGGTTATTGACGAGGCCGACCACATCTCGCGGTCCGGCCGGATCATGGAGAGCATCCGCGACTTCTCGGACATGGGCGACATCGTCTTCGTCCTGGTCGGCATGGGCAAGATCCGCGACAACCTGACGGCCTTCCCGCAGGTCGCCAGCCGCATCGCCCAATATGTGCGGTTCGAGCACGCCACCAAGAGTGATGTCCGCGCCTTCTATGACCGGATTTGCGAAGTGCCGGTGGCAGACGACGTCGTCGACTTCACCCACTCCGTGACCGCCGGCTTCAATCGCGAGATCAAGGAGGCGCTCGCCACGGTGGAACGTTTCGGCCGTCGCAACGGCGCCGCCGAGGGCAAGCCGGTTCAGCTCGGCCACCTCTCCGGCCAGGTGCTGGTCAACGACCGCCGCACCGGCGCGCCGATCGTGGTTCCGGGAGGCCTGTGATGAGCACCCCTCACCAGATCGCGGTGATGGGCGCGATCGGCCGGCAGTCCATCAACATCGACCAGCTCGCCGATGCACTCCCTGTGTCGCGCAAGGGCATTTCCTCCGCGGTCGGCCGGCTGGTCGCCCGCGGCTACGTCGAGCGCCTCGAAATCGGGGTCTATCGGTTGACCGTGTCGGGGCAGGAAGCTCTGGGAGACGGTTCGGCCCGCCGGTTCACGCACTATCGGACGCGCAAGGACCGCATCTGCCCCGACAGCCTGCGCCAGCGGGCCTGGAAGGCGATGCGCCTGCAGATCCGATTTGCGATCGGCGACATCGTCACGCTGGCCGCTCGCCCGAACGACCGGAACCCGGAGAACGCCCTGAACCGCTGGTTCAAGGCTCTGACCCGAACCGGTCACATTGTCGAACTGCCCGTCCGCGCCCGGGGTGCCGCGCCAACCTCGAACGGCTTCAAGCAGTGGCGGCTGGTGCGTGACACCGGCGACATTGCGCCGAGCCTGCGTGGCGACGGCTCCGTTGTCGACCGCAACACCGGCGAGGTCTTCCCATGCGCGTGAAGACCTATCCCCAGTTGGACGGCGAGGCGCTGGCCTTGTTGCAGGCCCGCGTCGCAACCCTCGGCTCGAAGGCCGCAGCGGCGCGCGAGCTTGGTGTGTCGCGGACAGCCGTGTCATCGGCGCTGTCCGGCAGCTACGTCGGAGACACCAAGCACCTTCGGGCGAAGATCGTCGAGGCCTTCGCCGACCAGGTGTTCTGCCCTCACCTCGATCGGGCACTGGCGCCGACCACTTGCAAGACTTTCCGCGAGCGCGACATCGGCGCCTGCACCGGATCGCGGGACGACGTGAAGCACTGGCAGGCCTGCCAGGGCTGCCCGCAGAACCCGGCCAGCAGATCTGGCGCCGGTGTCCGCACTGCGGAGGCCGCATGATGACCCGGCTCTCCGACAATCTGCACCAGCTCGCCGATCTCTTCACCGCTCAAGGTCTTGCGCGGCAGGCGCTGCCGGCTCGCCTGGTCGTGCTGTTCGGCCAGGTCTTCCGGGACCTGGAGCAGGAAGCGCTACGCCTGGAAGCCGCCGGCTCGCCGGACTGGCCCGTGGCCGATCCGCGGCCCGTTCCGGTCGGTTTCGAAGACGAGCACGATCCGGCACTGGGTGCGATCGTTATCGATCTAGCCGAGATATTCCGGCGCGAGAGCTTGAACATGGGCCAGATGATCGGTCCGCGAGGCGTACTCGCCGCCACCGTGATCCCGTTGCCGGTGGTCCGCATCGAACGCCACCAGCCGGACGGCGGTGCCGCATGACCGTCTCTCTGTCCGTTCGGATCATCGCGGAAACCGTCGCCGAACATTTCGGCTTCACCTATCGCGACCTGGTTTCCCATCGAAAGCCGGTCGAGATCCGCGAGGCGCGGGCCATTGCCTATCTGATGGCCCGCCGGTTCACGCCCCTGAGCTATCCGGCGATCGGCGAGGCTCTCGGCGACCGCGACCACACGACCGTTCTCCACGGCGTCCGGACCGTCGAGCGGCAGTGTCGGACCTCGAACAGCCTCGCCAATGCCGTCTTCGAGATCGACGCGGCACTGCGGGCGGTGGAGCTGACGCTCGCGCGAGCGGCGCTCGTCCCGCCGCCCGATGTCGATCCGCTCGCCGTCGCCTATCGCGTCCTGTCGGCCGAGCGTCAGACCATCAGTCCGTCTCGGGACGAAATCCTCGCCCTGGCTGTCGCCGTGATCGGCGCAGCCGTCACCACCCCATCCCAACAATCCGAACCTAAGCCGGCACAGGAGCCGAAACATGTCTGAGCAGACCACTGCTGCCGAACCCACGATCGATATGGACGGCCGGCCCTACATGCGCGATGCGCGCGGCGCTCTCGTGCCGGTCGAGGTGATCAAGCCGATCGACCGGCTCATGGACCAGCTCGTCCGCAAAATCGAAGGCTATGCACAGCCGCTCGCCGAGCAAATCGCGCGGTTCAAGTCGCATTCATTCGCCGATGTCGATGCCTTTGTCGCTTTGGTCGGCGAGCAGTACGGAAAGAAGCTCGGTGGCGTGAAAGGCAATACCACCTTCACGACTTACGACGGCTGCTTGAAGGTCCAGGTCGCGATCACCGACCATTTCGAATACGGCACCGAACTTCAGGCCGCCAAGGCACTCGTCGATGACTGCCTGCGCGAGTGGTCTGGCGACGCGAATGTCAATCTGCGCGCGATCGTCGAGCGGGCGTTCAACGTCGACCGCGAAGGCAAGATCAATCGAGCCGAGCTGCTGTCGCTTCGCCGTCTATCGATCGATGACGCACGCTGGATCCGGGCGATGGAGGCGATCGTGGATGCCGAGCGCGTCATCGGCTCCAAGCGCTACCTCCGGATCTATCGCCGCCCGACACCGGACGGTCAGTGGGTGGCGGTCACTCTCGACGTCGCGGCGGCTTGAGGTACGCGATGGCCATCATCCATTGGAAAGACGGCGAGGTCCGGCTCGCCAGCTTCTCGTCCCGTTCGAACGGATCGAAGTCGGCGGTCACTGTCCGCCTGGAAACGTCAAACCCGCGCGCCTTCGGCTGGCTCCTTGAGGAACTGGCGGAACTCGATCGGGCGCAGAGAGCCGCGGCCCGTGTCGGCCGCCGGAAACCCGCCCCGCAGCTCCTGCTCGAAGACCTGCGCGGCGTCACCTCCGGCGAACCCGAAGAGGAGTACTGACATGAAGACCTATTGCTGGACCGACCGGCGCGGCGTCATCGGCTTCGGCCGCGTTCCCCCCAAAGACATGCTGGTGATCGCATGGGCGGAGAGCCGCCCGCTGCGCAAGGCGGTCGAGGCCCAGGCTCGCCACGCATATGACGGTACCTCGCTGCTCGTGCCAGGAGTTCCCGAGGCCGGCTCCGAGCAGGTTGCGATCAATGCGGTCAATCGCTTCGCGAGCCGCATCGCACGCGCCCTGGGATCTCCGGAGGCGCCCTTGGAGCTGACGCCCGATACGCGGGTCAGCATCGCTGAACACGATTGGGAGCGCGGCCTCGTCGAGTTCAATGGCGTGGTCGTTCGCCGGTTGTCGCCGACACATGTCCAGGTCCGCGTTGACGACGGCCTGTTGATCGCCGCGCCGATCGAGGCCTGCACGGTGATCGAAGCCGAGAGGAGCGCAGCATGACCAGCCTTGCCAAACGCACAATCGCGCGTCTGGCGGCTGACCTCGCCGAAGCGCGGGAGCATCTGGAGCGGCTCGAACGATCGCTCGGGCAAGACCTCGCCTTGCCCTTGGAATGGCGGCTGACGCCACTGCAAGGGCGTGTCGTCAGTGCGCTGCTGAGCCGTGATGTGGTGCCGGAGCAGACCCTATCGGAACTGCTCTATCTGTCACGCGGCGTGGTCTATCGCGACCCGGCGGCCGTCAAGGTGCACATCTCGAACATCCGTCGCCGGCTGCGGCCGTTCGGCATTGAAATCGCCCATCACCGGGGCCGGGGCTACGCGCTCGCGGCCGATGTCCGGGCGCGGTACGGCCAGCGGAGCGCAGCATGACAGCGCTCCCGCATTTCATTCTTCTCTGCTCGGCGGGAGCCGCCGGTCTGATGGCGCTGCTCCTGGCCTGCTGGATGGGCTTGACGCTCGCCGGCCGCGCGCCGGCCGGGCACGAGGCGTCCGCCGAGGCCGTCTTCCCGTTCTTCCTGTTCCTGGCCGTTGCGGCGGTCTGTCTGATCATCGCCCAGCACGCCGACTTCTGGAGCGCACCGTGAGCACTACCCGCGAGAAGGTACGCGCCAAGATAGCGGCTTTGCGCAGGATGACGCGCGCAGCGGGCTGCACGGAGGCCGAGGCGCTCGCGGCTGCCGCGCTGGCGGCCAGGCTCATGCAGGAACACCTTCTGAAAGAGGTCGACCTGGACATAGGCGAGGCCTCGGCGCGGGAGCCCGTTGTCCGACCAGGCTGGCGAACACTGCTGGCGGCGACAATCGCCAGATGCACCAACACCGCCCTGATCAGGATCGAGGACATCGAGGGGCGTAGGCCGGTTGCCAGCGTCATGTTCATCGGTACCTCGCCGGGACCGGAGGTCGCGCTCTACCTGAGGGACGTCTGTTTCCGTGCCGTCGACAAGCAGGTCGCCGAGTTCAAGACCTCGACCTTCTATCGCCGTCGCCGCAATCTCTCGACCAAGCGGGCGGCGGTCGCGGACTTCACCGCCGCCCTTATCATGCGGTTGCGGATGCGCTTGGTCGACCTGTTCGCTCCGCTCAAGAACGACGCGGCTCGCTCGCTCGCAGAGGCCGCCAGGGACCGCCGTTTCCCCTCGGCTTCAGGGATCAAAGTACCCCCTCGACGGAGCCGCTTTGACGAGGCCGGTTCGCTCGGTTGGCGGGCTGCGAATGACGTCGCCCTGAACCGTGGCGTTGCCGGCGATCCGGACGCGCCTAAACTGATCGGGCAGGCGCCATGACCGCAATCATCCCTTTGCGCGAGCAGATCGCTGAGCAGCGCGGCGACATCGAGAACCGAGAGCGCACCTATCCCCGGCTGGTGAACCGTGGCGAGCTTCGGGAGGCAGAAGCCGACCGTCTGCTGCAGCGGGCCAAGGCCATCCTGTCGACCCTCGTGTGGTTCCAGGAGCGGGAACACGAATTGCGTACGTTCCTGGCAATGGCACCGGCCGACCGCGCCGTGATTGTCACGCATGGGCCGCTCGTCGCGGAGATGGCGCTGGAGCTGGCGCGCCGCGAGGAAATCGCCAAAGCCGGAGGCGCAAGGCGGTGACACCTGTCCGCGCCTTCATCGACGGGCCGCTTTTCGATCGCGTCGATCTGGATCGGCTCGCCGCCCTACGCGCGGAGCGTGACCGCCTGACGCGCCTTGATGCGCGCTGGCGGCTGCGGCCGCGATCGTCACGCTGCAAGGCGCTTCAGGGCCGATTGGAGCAGCTCACTCTCGAAATTCTGGAATTGGAGAGGGCTTTTGGGGAGAGCGTGCGATGAACTCACTGCGCCTCGTTTCGCGCCCTCAGCCCCTTGATTTCTTCGGGAAGTTCGAAGGCTACGCGCAGAAACAATTTGATGAAGGCGACATAGTCCCGCGCCTCGGCATCGGTGCCAGCTTCCAATTCGTGCACCGCTGCGTTGCCGCGCTTCCTGACTTCGTCGGCCCAATCTCTAACCGAGCCGGTGACGGTCCCCTTTCGCGCGAGATCGTTGATCCGTTCGAAAGGCGTTTTCCCCTCACCGCCGAGTTCCTTCGTTGCGACCTCAAGAACAGAGCGACAGGTGGTCAGGATGAGCGAAGGGCTCATTCGCGCATCGACCATTTGCTGGACGTCGATGAACGGCTTCCGGATCCGTTCCGGCCAGGCCGGATGCGACCGATGCGGCTCAACCGTTGGATAGGTCTGTACGACCTCGAAGGCGTAGATCGCGCGCTCTTTCGCCCCGTACGAGCCGGACATCGCCAGGGCCGCCTTGGCTTGGACGTCGGTGGTCTCCACGACGAACATGACGGGGTTGCCGCAGTGCGGGCACCGCGAAAGGCCACAGAACTCAGCCCCGTGCGCCGTGGTCGTGCGCTTGGGTGGGTGGTCACTCGTCCAGTTCCACAGCGGCGGCGTGCGCTTGCCCACGTCGACGGTCCGAACCTCCGAGATCTCGCTCAACGAGAAGTCCTTCAGTTCCTTGCAATGCGGGCAACGATGTTGAATTTGGAGAATTGCCATGGCTGACCGTCGTGACGAATCGGTGGTCGATACAGTCAGGAAGGTTGAGGCGATCTTCAAGGACCGCCTGGATCAGGCCTTCACTGCGATCAACGCTGACCTGCTGAAGCTCGACGATGAAGTGGATCGGGACCAGGTCATTCAGGCCCTGGTGGTTGCTCTGTTTCGCGCGGAGACCCGTCGATGAGCCGTGCGATGCTTGCCAAGGTGCATATCGCGCGCAAGGAGTTGGCGCTCGATGAAGTTGCCTATCGCGCCGTGCTGATGTCGGCGACCGGCAAGGCCAGCGCGAAGGATTGCTCGGAGCGGGAGCTGAACGCGGCCCTTGCCGAATTCCGCCGTCTCGGCTGGCAACCGAAGGGTGGCCCAACGAAGAAGTCGGACAAGCTCCACGTCCGCAAGGTCTTTGCCATCTGGGGCGACCTCGGCCGAAGCGGCGCTCTCGCCAACGCGAGCCGCGAGGCGCTGCGGGCCTTCGTGAAGCGTCAGACTGATGTCGCGGATCCGGAATGGCTGACGGCGGCCCAGGCCAATCTGGTCACGGAAGCTTTGAAGGCCATGCAACGCCGGCACGCGTCGAAGGGGGCGGCATGACCCCGGAGGTGGAGGATTTCACGGAGGCCTTGCAGCCGATCGCCGCCGAGGTCGGGGTGGACGCGGCTCGCGCACTGGTCACTCATTTCGGCGGCACCCGCCTTTACGTGCCGAAGATCTGGCGCGACAGTCTCGACCTCAACGTGATCGGGGTGGACGCGGCGAAAGATCTGTGCAGGCTCTTCGGTCCGGAGAAGATCGACATTCCGAAGGTTGCCTATAGCGCGGCCTCGCTCCAACGTCTGACGTTGCGGCTGCGCGGCAAAGGGCTATCGAATGCGGAGATCGCTCGCGCCGTTGGGCTCTCGTGGCGCACAGTGACGCGCTATACCCATCGCGCGCCGCTGCCGGCCAAGCGCCAGCGGGCGACCGATCCTCGTCAGATCGATATCGAAGACCTGATCAGGCAGGCGGGCTGACACCGTCACCTCAGTCCGCATGGACCGCGCAAGCAGGGTCGTGACACGTCCCAACCCTTGCGAGTTGCGCCATGTCCAAAGCCTCGGCGAAAGCCCCCCATCTCGACGCTTGGCCGCTGCCGCCCTGGCTTCGGGCGGCGATCGAAGAGATCGGCACGGCCGAAGTGCCGGGGCCGAAATCCAATCCGCGCATCGTCGAGTATCGGAAGCTGTCGGGCATCAATCTGCCCGGTGACGACGGCGCCGTGCCGTGGTGCGCGATCTTCGTCAACGCGATGCTGGCCAAGGCCGGTGTAGCTGGATCTGGCTCCGGAATGGCGCGATCCTTCACGTCGTCACCGAACTTCGAGCGGCTCGCAGCGCCGGTCGTGGGCTGCATCACGGTGTTTTCGTCGACCCGCGGGCCGGCGTCCGGCCATGTGAACATCTACACCGCCGAAAACGGCATCATGTTCCAGGGGATCGGCGGGAACCAGAATGATGAGGTGAGCATCTCGATGTTCCCGAAGTCGAAGCTGGTCGGTCATTTCTGGCCCAAAGGGCACCCAAAGCCCAACGCGCCCTTCGACCAGCAGGTCAGGTTGACCCGTCCCCTCCTGCCGCACGAGCGGAAGGCAGGGCGCGATGTCTGAACATGTCGACAGCACCGGCGATCGGCGCACAGTCAACAACACGATGCGCCATGAATACCGTGTTCTCTCGGAAGACGAGAAGCGTCGAATGGCTCAGATCAAAGGCCTTGGCGAGGACTTCCTCAGGTTGCTTCATTCAATCGGTGGGACGCCTCATCAATTCGACCGCCAAGCGAGCCGCGAACTCGCCCTGGCGCAAACGAAGATCGAAGAGGCGGTCTTCTGGGCCGTCAAACACGTGACACGGTGAGCCATGGGAAAGCCCGGTTATAGCCTCACCCGTCAAGCCTTTTGGGTCTCGTTCGTGCTGGCCTGGTGTGTGATCCTTGCCATCGTCTACGGCGCACTCGCCGGTCAAGCGCAGGCCGTCGCGCTGGCGCCGATTGTGGTGCCGTCCATGGTGCTGATGATCGCAGCCCTGCTCGGCATCCATCGCGCCTTCGGATCCATGGACATGCGCGCCCAGGCGGCAGCTGCCGCGTCCCCGCTCGACAAACCGGAGGCCGGGTGATGTTCGCCGCCATTGGTGCATGGTCCATGCAGCGGATCGGCAAGGCATCTCTGATCCTGCTGGCGGTTGTCGCGCTGCTCGCCGTCGCCAGCCTCTGCATTTGGCGCACCGCTGTGACGGTTGACGGATGGATCACCTCGGCCGCCGTCTCAGCTCGCGCCGAACGTGATGCTCATTGGCGCGCGGAGTTCGAGAAATCCAACCGCTTGATCGCGGAGGCGCAAGCCCAGCGGGCGACGGCCGTCGCCGCCCTGGAGGCCGGCGCAGGCGCCGAGATCGCCATGCTGCGCGAGCAGCTCATCACCCTGGAGGGACAGAATGCGACACTGCCCGGCGCTGATCGTTGTGGTCTCAGCCGTGATCGTGTCCGCCTGCTCCCTCCGTAGCGAGCAGCCGACGCCCACGATCCGAACCGTCGCGGTGTCCGCACCGGTGCCCGCGACCGCGCGCCAGCCCTGCGTGCCGGCACCGGTTCCCGACAGGGAACTGAGCGCGCGTGAGGTCACGTCCCTGTGGGGCCGGGATCGCATCACCATCCGCGTCTGCGACACGCGCCGGTTGCTCGCGGTCGATGCCGCCGACACCGCGGCATCGCCGCTCGCGGACCGGCCGTGACCGGCCCAGTGGTTTTCATTCGGGCTTTCGCCCGCTCCCTCTTCGCCGGTCTTGGCCGGCGGAGGCGGGACCGCGCTCTGGCGGGTCCCGCAGCCCTCCTTGGGCGTTTCCTCCCTAGCCTTGCCCCGGCGCGGTTCGCCCGCGCCGGGGTCTTTCCGCGCAATCGCGTAACAGGTGCCCTGATATGAGCCCGCCCTCCGCCCGCAGTATCCATGAGCGCCTCGCGGCGATCGAGACCACCCAGACGCATCAGAACGACACGCTGAAGTCCATCAACGGCAAGCTCGACGGTATCGGCGGGCGTCTGTCCTCGCTGGAAATGCAGAGCGCCAAATACGGCGCGCTGTCCGGCGGCATCATGAGCGTCGGCATCGCCTTCATCGTCGCCAAGCTCAAGGGCCAGGTGTGAGAGCACCATGGCGCATGATGACCGGAAGAAGCGCGATGCCCGCAAGAAGTACGTCTTCGAGCGCCAGGCGCTGCCCGTCGTCGCTCTGACACTCGGCGTGCCCGAGGCGACCCTCCGCCGTTGGAAGCGGGAGGCGGGAGCCAAGGGCGACGATTGGGACACCGCCCGCTCGGCGAATACGATCGCCGGTGAAGGGCTGGATAAGCTCATCACCGAAGTCGTGCAGGACTATGTGACGGTCCATCAGGCGACGATCGAGGATCTGCGGACCCAGCAAGGGCTGACCGCTTCGGAGCGGGCCAAGATCTTGGCCGGGCTCGCGGACAGCTTCAACAAGACCGTGTCCGCCGCCGGCCGCATCTCGCCGAAGATCTCGGAATTGGGCGTGGCGATGGACGTGCTGAAGCGCTTCGCCGAGTTCGTCACCCGGCAGCACCCGAAGCTTGCCCCGCCGCTGCTGGAAGTCATCGAGCCCTTCGGCCAGCACCTGGCGGAGGTCTACGGATGACGCCCCGCCCCGACCTCAAAGGCCGCAATCTCTCGAAGAAGGAATTCGGCGACGCGCTGGCCGGGCTCCAGTCGAGCCTGCGCGCCCAGATCGAGGTCGAGGTTGATGGCTTCGAGACGGACGAGGCGGCCAGGCGCACGCGCCGCGCCGCGGTCGAAGACCCGTTGAGCGGGTTCGAGTTCTTCGCGCGCACCTATTTCCCGCACTACATCAAGTCGGCGCCGTCGCGGCTGCACCGGCACCTCTATGACGATCTGCCGGCGATGCTGACGACCGATGCGGGGCCGGACCGTAGGGGGCACCGCAAGCTGAAGATCGCCCCGCGCGGCGCCGCGAAGTCGACGCTGGTCAGCCAGATCTTCGTCATGTGGTGTGCGTTGCGGCGCCTCAAGCGCTTCGTCATCGTGGCGATGGATACCTATGAGCAGGCCGCACTGATGGTCGAGGCCATCAAGGTCGAGCTGGAGAGCAATCCGCGCCTTGCCTATGACTTCGCTGAGTTCGCCGGCGCCGGCCGACGCTGGCGCGAGGGTGAGATCGTCACCCGCAACGATGTGATGATCCTCGGCGCCGGCGCCCGGCAGAAGCTGCGCGGCCGGCGCTTCGGCCCGTTCCGTCCGGACCTGGTCATTCTCGACGACATCGAGAACGACGAGAACGTGTTGTCGCCCGAGTACCGGAAAAAGCTCGAAGCTTGGGTCGAGCGCACGGTGATGAAGCTCGGGCCGCCGGACGGATCGCTCGATCTGCTGATCGTCGGCACCGTGCTGCACTACGATGCCGTGCTCGTTCGGCTATCGAAAAAGCCCGGTTTCAACGTCTATCACGGGCGGGCGGTCGAGCGATTTCCCGACCGCATGGATTTGTGGGACCGCTGGCAGGAGATCTTCCTCAATGTCGGCGAAGACGATGCTCGAGCATACTATGCCCGGCACCAGGTCGATATGGATGCGGGCGCGGTCATCAACTGGCCGGAGGTCGAACCGCTCTATGCGCTGATGGTCGAGCGCGCCTCGTCCGAGACCGCCTTCATGTCGGAAAAGCAGGGCGAACCGATCTCGGAGGAGAGCCCGTTCCGATCGCTCGTCTTCTGGGTCGTGAAGAAGGCGTCGTGGATCTTCTTCGGCGCCGTCGATCCATCGCTCGGTCGGCACGGAGCGAACCGCGACCCCTCGGCCATCCTGGTCGGCGGCCTCGATCGCGAAACCGGCGTGCTCGACGTCGTCGAGGCCTCGATCCGGCGCCGCCTGCCCGACGTCATCATCGCCGACACGATCGCGCTCGCGAAGCTCTATCGACCGGCGCTCTGGTTCATCGAGAGCGTCCAGTTCCAGGAGTTTCTGCGGACCGAGATCATGAAGCGCGCCGTGCTGGAAGAGGTTGCCCTGCCGGCCATCCCGGTCATCCCCGTCGCCGACAAAGCGCTTCGCATCCAGCGGCTCCAGCCGCCGACCGCCGCGGGCCTGATCCGGGTCCATGCGAGCCAGACCACCTTGATCGAACAGATGCGGCAATGGCCCTCCGGCGCCCATGACGACGGTCCCGACGCCCTCGAAATGCTCTGGTCGGGCGCGGTCGCCTACGGCGGAGCGATGACCGGCGGCAGCCAGATCCTGATCGCCCGCGGCAATCGCGGCCGCACATTCGACGGATATCGCTGACATGGCCGAAACCGAAACGTCCGAGCGGAAGAACCTGCCCGCGGCCCAGCGCACCCTGATCGCCTCGGCCCGCAACGACATCACCATCCCGCGCTTCAACACGGTGATGCAGCCGCTCGATGAGACGCTGCTGGCGCGCGGCGGCGGCAAGGGATTGGCGCTCTATGACGAGATCGAGCGGGATACCCATGCCTATGCAGTGCTGCAGAAGCGCAAGCTCGCCCTGGTCGCGCGCGAGTGGGAGGTGGAGCCGGCCTCCGACGACGCGCTGGACCAGCGGGCCGCAGAGTTCGTCAACGCCCAGCTTCTCGCCTTGCCGTTCGACCAGATTTGCCTGGATCTCCTCGACGCGACCCTGAAGGGCTTCGCGGTGTCCGAGATCGTCTGGCAGAAGGACGGCGCCGCGATCGTTCCCGAGCGGGTTATCTCGCACGATCAGCGACGCTTCGCCTTCGACGAGCACTGGCAGCCGCGCTTGCGAACTTGGGAAAGCCCGCTGGACGGCATCGCGCTGCCGGCCCGGAAGTTCATGGTTCATCGCTTCGGCGTGAAGGGCAACGATCCCTACGGGCTCGGCATGGGCACGCGCCTGTTCTGGCCGGTTCTGTTCAAACGCGAGGGCATCGCCTTCTGGCTGACCTTTCTGGAAAAGTTCGCCTCCCCGATCCCGATCGGCAAATACCCGCTCGGCACCTTGCCGTCCGACCAGGACAAGCTGCTGTCGACCTTGGAAGGCATGGTCCAGGCCGGCGCGATCGTCGTGCCGATCGGCACCGACGTGTCGTTCATGGAGGCGACCCGCGCCGGCCAGGTCAGCTATGCCGACTGGTGCCGCTACTGGGACACCCAGATGTCGCTGGCGGTGTTCGGATCGTCGCTGGCGACGCATGTGGAGGGCCAGGGCTCGCGCGCGGCGGCCGAGACACACCAGGAGGGTGAGGAGCGGATCGTCGACGCGGATGCCGATCTCCTGACCGACACGCTGTCGCGCACGCTGATCCGCTGGCTGGTCGAGTTCAATGAGCCAGGCGCCCGCATCCCCGCGGTGCGCCGGATCCGGGCCAAGAACGAGAGTGCGCATGAGGACTTGAGGAAGAAGCGCGCCGAGAACGCCAAGGCTGAGCTGGACCTCCTGTTCGATCTCGCGGCCAAGGTGCCGGCGGAGCACTTCGCCGAAACCGCTGCGGCGCTTGCCGGCATCGACCTGATGCCGCAAGTGCCAATCGAGGTCTTGCGCCAGCTCGCACCCCATCTCGCTGCCGCGCGTCAGAATCTGGTTGCCGCCGCGCGCTCCGGCCAACTCCGGATCCCGGCCAACGGACGCGAGGCGGAGGCGGTACGGCAGATTGCCTTTGCCGGCAACGACTTCCACGACCACGGACTGCGCGACCTCGCCGAGCAGCTGAGCGGACATGCCGGGCCGGCGATCGACGCCATGATCGAGCACATCCGACGCGAGTTGGAAGCGGCGGACGCGGCCGGCGAGACGCTGGAGCAGGCGGGCGATCGGTTGCTCGGCGCCTTCGCCAACATCACCGTCGATCCGCTTGGCCGCGTCCTCGCCCCGGCCTTCGCGCTCGGCGAGCTGACCGGGAGATCCGACGTCCAGGACGAAATCGCGGCTCGCAAGCGGAAGCGTTGACCATGAGCGTTTTGCCGAAACCGGCGGAGTTCGCCGACCCGCCTTTCCAGGTGCCGTTCCAGGAGGCGATCGACTACCTCCGTCAGAAAGTGAACATGCCTTCGCGCACCTGGCGCGACATCGAGGGCCGCGCCCATGATCGCTCATTCGTCGTGGCGGGGGCGAACGCCGCCGGCCTGATCGAGGACTTCCGCCGCGCCGTTGACGATGCCAACGCCAAGGGCGAGCGCCTGGCCGAGTTCAACAGACGGTTCGAGGAGATCGTCCGGCGTCATGGCTGGACCGGTTGGACCGGCGAAGGCACCGAGGCCGGCCGCGCCTGGCGCGCCCGTGTGATCTACGAGACGAACCTGCGCACGGCGTATGCCGCCGGACGCTACGCCCAGATGAAGGACCCGGATGTGGTCCGCCTCCGGCCGTACTGGAGCTACCGGCATGGCTGGACGCGCACCCCGCGGCGAGCGCGGCCGGAGCATGTGAACTGGAACGGCGTCTGTCTCGCCCATGACGATCCCTGGTGGAACACCCACTATCCGCCCAACGGCTGGAACTGCTCGTGTGGTGTCGAGCCCATGTCGCGCGGCGAGCTGCGCGCCGAAGGCATCGAGCCCGGCGAAGCGCCGCCGATCGTCACCCGGCCCGTTACGGACCCGCGCACCGGCGCCACCGTGCAAGTGCCAAACGGCATTGATTTCGGTTGGGATCATGCACCAGGTCAAAGTTGGGCGCGCGGCCTGGTGCCGCCCCAGCTCCAGCAACCTCTGGCGCCGCTCGCTCCGTCCGCGCCGCGATCGGCCGTTGTCCCTGCCGCCCCCGCGATGCCGGCGGCCCGGCCCTTCACCGCGCCGACCCTGCCGGCCGGACAGGCGCCTGAGGCTTACGTGGACGCGTTCCTGGGCGCGTTTGGGGCGGCGCGCGGTCGGCCGGCGCTCCATCGCGACGCGGCGGGCCATGTGGTGCCGATATCAGACGACTTGTTCAGATCGTCGGGCGGCGACTGGAAGGTCATGAAGC
Organism: Phreatobacter stygius; assembly: GCF_005144885.1. Classification (NCBI taxonomy): domain Bacteria; kingdom Pseudomonadati; phylum Pseudomonadota; class Alphaproteobacteria; order Hyphomicrobiales; family Phreatobacteraceae; genus Phreatobacter; species Phreatobacter stygius. The sequence continues at coordinate 3,484,233 of NZ_CP039690.1, read as the reverse complement.
GCGGCCGGGAGGTCGACGTCCTGCGCCTGGCCGAGGCGGTTCGCGATCCCGATGAGATCTGGGTGGCATGGGCGAGAGCCCGCGACGGCGTCGCCCGCCTCGTCCGGTCCTATTTGCGCCGGGACGCTCAGACCAACGGCTTCGCCGTGTTCGAATGGTCCGGTGAGGGCTGGCATGGCACCACGGCCTTTCCGGCGGACAGCGCCCGCTACCTCGAAGGGCAGCGACGTGGCGCGCTGCTCTGGCGCCGGCCGGATGCGGAATGAAAAAGCTCCCCCCGAACGCCCCGGGGAGAGCTGGTAACGAGCGCCTACGAGGGCGGGCGAGCCTCGGCGCACGAAACCTGAAGCGTCAATATAGCACTCGGTAGCGGCGGTTTGAATGGCCATTACGATCTCGATCAACTCGGCCACGGCCGACGCGATGCTGGCCGACCTTGCCGGCCGCACGTCCAACCTGCCGGGAGCGCTCAAGAACATCGGCGAAACGCTCGTCAAGGTTCAGCGGCGCCGCTTCATGACCGGCACTGATCCGCAGGGCAAGAAATGGGCACCGCTCAGTCCGTTAACTGTCGAGCTTCGCGGATCTTCTGGGCCCGTGCTCAATCGCTCCGGTCGACTGATGAATTCCAGCGCCTATCAGGTGAGCGGCTCGACTCTGCATGTCGGGCTCAACACGATCGACGCCGCCGTGCATCAGTTCGGCGCGACGATCGTGCCGAAGAAGGCGCCGATCCTCGCCATCCCGAGCAAGGGCGGTTTCGTCTTTCTGAAGAAGGCGGTCATTCCGGCTCGACCGATAGTCGGCTTCGGTCCGGAGGACGAGCGGGCGGCACGCGACACGATTACCGAGTGGCTCGCCCTGGACAAATGACGATCGCCACAGGAGGCTCAGGACGGCCTTCGCGGGCCTCGCCGCTGCCGGCGGCCACGTTCGCCGGAGACGGGGCGTTAGATACCCGTCAGAAACCCGGCAATCGCCTGCCCCGTTCGAGCCGTCCCGAAGGAAGCAGAACGCGAGCGATCGGCCCTTGCGCAACCTGACGGTCGGAGCGCAAATATCACCAGCGTTGTTCCCCCGCCCGAGTCGGCCCGAGGGGTGACGCTGTCACCTCAAACGCCTGCCTTCTCCTCCGTAGTGTCGCTTGTCTCAACCGACGAGAGCGACCGGGCAGCATGGCGAAGGCCTCCACCACCAGGACAATCGAGGTTTTCCGGCCGGGGACATTTACCCCGATGTCCGGCGTGGCCGTCACATTCTCGGCTGACGATCTCCGTGCGCTCGCCTCCGTCTATGACGCCGCGGCCGCGCCGATCCCGGCCGTCGTCGGCCATCCGACCACCGACGCGCCGGCCTATGGCTGGGCGACCGGTTTGCGCTACGACGACGCGAACGAGCGTCTGCTCGCCGATCTCGGCGAGGTCGAGCCCGCCTTCGCCGAGGCAGTCGGGGCCGGCCGGTACAAGAAGGTCTCCTTCTCACTCTTCCCGCCGGACCACCCCGGCAACCCGAAGCCCGGCGCCTGGTACCCTAAGCATATCGGCTTTCTCGGCGCCGCCGCGCCCGCCGTGCCGGGCCTGAAGCCCGTCCAGTTCTCAGCGGATGACCGAGCCGTCACCTTCGAATTCGCCGATGCTTCGGTGCTCAAGGATGTCGCCGGCCTGTTCCGTTCCTTGCGCGAATTCCTGATCGAGAAGTTCGGCTCGGAAGCCGCCGACAAGGCCGTACCGGGCTGGACCATCGGCTGGATCGACGATGCGGCCGACCGCGATCCGCCGCGCACCATCCCTGCCTATTCAGCCCCTCCCGCCCCGGAGCCCTCCATGACCGTGAAGACCCCCGCCGGCAACTCGGCGGACGACCTGGCGCGCCGCCAGGCCGACCTCGACAAGCGCGAGCGCGATGCGAACCACAAGGACCATGTCGCCTTCGCCGAGGGCCTGATCGGCGACGGCAAGCTTCTTCCGGTCCTGAAGGACAAGGTCGTGGGCTTGCTCGACGGCCTCGCCCCGGTCGGCGGAGCGGTGATCGAGGTGAGCTTCGCCGAGGGTTCTGCCACCAAGACCTCGGGCGCGCTCGACCTGGTCAAGGACATCCTGGCCGCGCAGCCGCAGGTCGTGAGTTTCGGCGCTGTCGCTCTCGGCCGCCAGCCGGGCGCGGCGGTCGACTTCGCGCTGCCGTCCGGCATGTCGGCCGACCCGGCCTCGGCGGAGCTGCATGCCAAGGCGGTCGCCTATCAGGCCGCCCATCCCACCACCGACTACATGGCCGCCATTGCGGCGGTCCAGGGCTGAGGACGCCATGCACACCCAGACCTTCACCCACACCTTCACCGCCACCGGTAGCGGTGTTCAGCGCCGCTTCGTCAATTTCGCTGGCGCCCAGGCTGGCGCGGCCGATCCCGTCCTCGGCGTCGCCATGACCGATTTCGCGGCCGGCCAGCCGACCGCCGCTCATGTGCTCGGCGTGGCCGCCGTCGAGAGCGGCGCGGCGGTGGCGCTCGGCGACGGTGTCACGCCCGACGCCCAGGGCCGCGCCGTCACCGATCCGACCGCCGCGGGCGCGGTCGCCCCGAACCGTGTCGGCCGCGCCCTCAATGCCGTCACGGCCGCCGGCCAGACGCTCTTCATCCTCATCCGCTGAAAGGCCCTCCCATGCGCGGCATGACTACCCAACAGGCTGGCATCGTCGACGTCGTCCTCACGAATTACGCCCGCGGCTACTCCAACCAGGAGTTCATCGCGCATCGCGTCGCGCCGAACGTCGACGTTCCCGCACGCAACATCCGCTTGCTGAAGTTCGGCAAGGAAGGCTTCCGCAAGCTCAACACCCGCCGGGCGCCGGGTGCGCCGATCCTGACCGTGCAGTACGGCTATGCCTCCGATCCGATCGCGCTGGCGCAGGACGCCCTTCAGGGCCTGGTGCCGGTCGAGAGCCAGGAAGAAGCGGCGCGTGTGCCCGGCATCGACATGGGCCAGCAGGCTATCACCATGGTGCTCGACAGCCTCGACCTCGGCAACGAGATCGATACGGCGAACATGGTGCGCAGCGCCGCGTCCTATGCCGCGTCGAACAAGCTCGCCCTCGCCGGCGCCGACCGCTGGACCGATCCGGCCTCCGACCCGAAAGCCGTGATCGATGCCGGCAAGGAGGCCGTGCGCCGCCAGGTCGGGCGCTATCCGAACAAGCTCACCCTCGGCGCGCCCGTGTTCAACGCGCTGTCGAACCATCCGAAGATCAAGGAGCAGTTCAAGTATACGAGCGCCGACAGCATCACCGAGGCGATGCTCGCCCGCTATTTCAACATCGAAGAGGTGATCGTCGGCAAGGCCGTCTACCTGCCGGACGGCACGGCCGACAACGCCGCCGCCACCGACATCTGGGGCAATGACGCGATCCTGGCCTATGTGCCGAAGGGCGCGAACTGGATGGTGCCGGCCTTCGCCTACACCTATCGGCTGCGCGGCTATCCCATGGTCGAGGCGCCCTGGTACGACCGCGATATCAAGTCGTGGAAGTACCCGACCACGGTCGAACGCCGGCCCTATCTGGTCGGCGCCGATGCCGGCTATCTCATCCAGACGGCAGTGGGCTGAGGCCGGTCATGACCAAGCTCACCTATCCCGTGCTCTCGCCGCTGCGCCACGACGGCAAGCTCTATTCGCCCGACGATGCGAAAGCCAATGCCGTCGCTCTGTCCGAGGAAGAGGCCGAGGGGCTGCGCGCCATCGGCGTGCTCGGCGATCCGACCAAGATCGAGGCGCCGGCAGATGAGGCCGGTCGTGTCGCCGTGATCCTCGACCACGTTGCCGGTTTCGCAGTCGGCGATTTCACCAAGGACGGAAAGCTTCGCGCCGCGGCCCATCGCGCTCTCGCCGGGAAACTCGGCTGGGAACCTAGCCCGGATGACATCGCGACCGCCCTGAAGGCGTTCGTGTCGAGCCAAGCGAATTCCGAAGCCGGCGAATAGCGCCGGCTTCGAGCCGGCCCGGCGGCAGGGACGCAAGGACAGATCGGTATCGCGTCGCCCTTGTCTCACCGGGAACCATTCGGCGCGCAAGCGCCACATGTGGTGCAAGCGGTCGACGGCCTGTGACAGCGCATTGCGCGCTTCTCGGCCCGAGGACCTGAAGCACGCCGAGGACGGAAGGCAGATGCCGTGACAGCCGGGAGAGACCGGCAACCATTTCAGCGTCAGACGACGCAGCGAGGGCATGATGTTTCTGACGGTCGAGGACATGGTGGCGACGTTCGGCGAGGAGGAAATGCTCCAGCTCGCCGGCACCGGCCCGCGCGACATGCGCTCGCTCGATCGTCCGAAGGTCGAGGAGGCCATCACCCACGCCGTCACGATGGTGCAGGGCTATGTCCGCTCCCGCTGGCCGGCCGTCGTGCCGGGTGGCACGCCCATGCTGCAGGGCTATGCCGCCGACATCGCCCGCTGGCGCCTGCGCGGTCGCGGTGGCCAGCAGACCGCCATGAACGAGACCGTTCAGAAGCGCTATGACGAGGCGATCCGGACGCTCCGCGACATCGCCGCCGGCAAGCTCACGCTCGATCTCGATCCCGCCACCGCGGCGGTCACCGGCGCGGCGGACGCGGCCAATCAGTTGCGCGTCACCGGCCGAATGCCGGATGCCAGGACGCCCGGCCTGCTCGCGGGGTTCCGGCCATGACGGACACCCTTGTGCCGCCCGATCATCCTGCCGGCACCGGATCCGTCGTCTTGGATCCGTCGAGCCCGATCGACGGCATCTGCGAAGCCGCCGTTGCCCGCCTGAAGGAGCGGCTGCCGCCGCGCGTCCAGATCGAGGATTTCCCGGCCAAGCCCGACGATTACGATTTCGAGGGCTACGAGGCCGCCGCCCTGGTCATCTATGAGGGTTCGGACTTCGACCGTGCCGGCCTGCGCGGCGAGCAGGGGATGGCTGAGGAGCTGCGCCTCACCGTCGTCCTGCTCGTCCGGTCGCTGCGCGGTGCCAACGGTGCCTATGGCCTCCTGCGCGACATACGCACCTCGCTGCATGGCGTCAGCCTCGCCGGTTCGACCGGGATGCGGCCGGTCAAGTGCCATCTCGATAGCGCGCGGGACGGTGTCTACCAGTACCAGTTCGCCTTCGCCGGGCAGCTCCCGGCGGTCCCCGTCAAATCAGGCGTGGCGATGCCGCGCACCTTCGAACGCCGCTGAGGTCATTCATGGCGCTGAAATCCTATGTCTGGCACGGCCCGCCGACCACCCTCGACATCTGGCCGGCCGAGATCGCCGAGGGTGTCGCGCCCCTGTTCTCCGGGCACCTGGTGGCCGGTGGGGTGATCCCGACACCTCTGCCCGACGACCTGTTCCAGGTCCAGTCGCTGGTGGCGTTCAAGCTGCTGGTCGAGACCGCGCCGCAGCCGATCGCCGTGCCGGCCGAGGCGTCGGAGGAACCCAGCCCCCGTCGCACCCCCAAAACCTCGAAGCAGGAGCCCACCGATGGCTGAGTATCACCATGGCCCCGAAGTCATCGAGCGCTTCGAGGCCGGCACCGTCGTCCGCGACGTCAAGGCCGCGACCCTCTATCTGATCGGCACCGCGCCGGTCCATGTGCCGCACGCAACCCCCGAGGCCCGCGCCGGCTACATCAATACGGACATCATCGTCCGCAAGAAGGAAGACGCCGTCGCTGCCTTCGGCGCCTTCTCGGCCGGCGCCGGCTATACCATTCCCTCGGCGTTGCATGCGATCTTCAACAAGGATCGCGGCCAAGGTGTCGGCACGATCATCGTGCGCAACGTCTTCGACCCGGACGTGCACAAGGAAGCCGCGGCGCCCGATCCGACCAAGGTTCTGCCGGCCGACATCATCGGCGAGTTGACGGTTGCCGGCGTGCCGAAGGGCCTGGAAGCCGCCATGTACACCTACGGGAAGTTCGGCTACTTCGCGCGCCGGCTCATTGCTCCCGGGTTTTCGACCACGCTCGGCGTCCGCCAGAAGATGCTGGCGGTGGCGAACAAGATCAAGGCGCATGCCATCGCCGATCTGCCGCCGGGCCTCACCAAGCAAGGCATCGTGGCCAAGCGCGGTGTCGCCCAGGACTACCAGGCGAGCGACGATCGGCTGGTCTACTGCGCGCCGCACGTCAAGGCGCTCGACGCCGTCACCGCCGATCAGTCGCTGCAGCCGCTCAGTCAGCATTTCGCGGGGGTGTGGAACGAGGTCGTGAACCGCGAGGAGGGCGACAACGACGGCGGCCCGGCCGCCTCGCCGTCCAACCGGGCGATGCCCGACGTCTCCGGCACCGAGATCCCGCTCGCGTTCTTCCCCGGCGATTATTCCTCGGACACGAACTTCCTCAACGAGGTTGGCATCGCCACCGCCAATATGGGCCAGTTCGGCTCCGGCATCGTGACCTGGGGCGCGCACGCCTCGACCCAAGGTGCGACCGGCCAGGGCCAGGTCACCCGCTGGCTGCACGTGCGCGCCATGTACGACGTGCTCCATGAGGCGATCTTGTTCTACCTCATGCCGCACGTCGATCGACGCGGCACCCCGCAGCGCATCGAGTACATCGAAGACCAGATCCAGCAGTACCTCAACCGCAAGGAACGGGACGGTTGGCTTTATGGCGGCCGGTTCCGCTTCGATCGGTCGAAGAACACCGCCGAGGAAATCCTCGGCGAGGGCCGCTTCTGGTACCGGATCGACGGTGCGCCGGTCGGCATCCAGCACCGCATCACGGTCGAGAACTACATCGACCTCTCCCTTGTCCGCTCAGCCCTCGGGCTCGGCGGCGCCACCTCCTGACGCCTGAGGGGACACCGCCATGCGCGAGATCAAGATCGGTCAGACCACCAATGCCGATGTCTATGTCGAAGGCAATCGGCTGGTCGGCCGGATCAAGGAATTCGAACTGGACAAGGTCGGCTACGAGCGCGTCACCCACGAGGCGCTCGGCATGGTCGGCAAGGTCAAGCTGCCCGGCCGGGCCATGGAGCCGATCGACGCCAAGATCAAGTTCTCCTGGCTCGAAACGGAGATGATGATGAAGACGGCGCTGCCCAACCGCGCCGTCCCATTCCAGTTCGAGAAGTTCGTCGACATCTTCGACCAGGGCGGCCTGGTCGCGGCCGACGGCTATCGCATCATCACCACGACGCACCTGCTCTTTGCGGAAGAGGCCATGGACGCGTTCAAGATGGGCGACGATGCCATCGGTCGTGAACTTGAGTGCTCGGTGATCCGTCTGGTCGTCAAATCGACGGAAACCGACCAGTTCATCCGCGAATACGCGCCGTTCGAGAACATCAACCGCGTCAACGGCGCCGACGTCTGGCCGGCCTACTGACGACGACTGGCAGACGCTACTCCCCACAGTTGCACCCACCTGGAGACCTCATGGCCGACAAGACCGAACAGCCCATGCGCGCGCCGAAGACCGTCACCCTCAAGCGTTCGAAGATCGTCATGATCTACGATCAGGACTTTCCGACCGAGGCCGTCATTGCCGCCCAGAAGGCGGCGGCAAAGAACTCCGGAATGTTCGCTCTCTACCTCGCTCAGCAGGTCGCAACCTTCGACGGCAAGAGGCTCACGATGGGCGAAATCCGCGAGAGAGTTCGGGGCAAGGACTATCTTCAACTCACCGGCGTGCTCCTCGGCGATGACGAGGACGGTGATGAGGACGGTGACGTCGGCCCTTTGAACTGACCGCCTGGCCGAGCCCTGGCGCCGTCATCGCCATGGTCAATGACGGCTGGGCTTACGGCGAGCTGATGGCCATGCCCGCACGCACCTTCATGTTCTGGTTCGGTGAGCAAGAGAAGGCCTGGAAGGAACGGGCGGCTGCCTCGAAGCCTCCCCGATAGCGGCAGAGGTCTCAAGTGCGCGTCGAGCTGATCCTGGAGGCGATCGACAAGGCGACGCGCGTCATCAACAACGTGCGCGCCGCCGCCCGCGGCGCATCCTCCGCCGACCAGGCCGCCGCGACCCGCGATGCCGCACGCACAGCCAAAGCGCAGCGGGCGAGCCAGCGCGTCATCGAACGGGCGGTCGACCGCACCACGGCGGCGACCGTGGAAGGCCTCGCCGCCTCGCGCGACGCCACAGTCCAGGCCAATGTCCAGGCCGCCGCCCAGACCAGCGCCTCCCGCGCGATCGAGCGCACCAGCTCCGCGACATCAGCCCAGGCGACCGCCACGCGCCGAGCCACCGCCGAGGTGCAAGCCCAGGCAGAGGCCGTGACGGCGGCCAGTCGCTCGGTCGCGCGACAGCGCAACATGATGGGCGGGTTCCGGCCCACGTCGTCCATTCCCGCTGCACCGCCCCCGACAAGCCCACCTCGCGCGGCGGCTCCTGGTCGGCTTGGCCAAATCGCCCAGAATTACAACAGCGCGCCCGTCCAGGAGGCCATCGCCCGCGGCCGCGAGCGCGCCGGTCAGCGCCAAGCCGAAGCACAGAGCAATCTCATAGGCGCCGCCGGGACGGCCGCTGCCGTCGCCGCGCCGATCGCCAAGGCGGTATCGCAGTTCAACACATACGAGGATGTGTTGACGGACGTGGGTCTGAAGGCCGAGCTCGCCGGCAGCAGACTTCAGCAACTTGGCGCCAGGATCCGAGCTCAGGCTCGCGGCCTGAATATGAGTTCCGTCGACTTGCTCAAGGCCATGGATGTCATGGTGTCGGGTGCGCTCGACGTTCGCATGGCCGAAGAAACGCTTCCCGCCATCGCGCGGGCGGCCTTGGCAACGAAGGCCTCGATCGCGGATCTCTCCGACACGGTCGTCACGTTGATCAACAATGCGAAGGTCGCGCCGGCCGATATCCAGAAGGCGCTCGACATAATGACGCAGTCCGGCAAGGACGGACAATTCGAGCTGCGTCAGATGGCTCAGTATATGCCGCGGCTTCTGTCGCTCTACGCGAGGCTCGGTCAAACCGGCGTTGGTGCAGTGGCCGATATTTCGGCGGCGCTCCAGGTCATTCAAGGCCAGACCAAGAATGCCGAGACCACCACCGCTGGCCTCAGGGATGTCATCAACAAGATCACGTCCGATCGAGCGGTGAAGGCATTCGAGGCCATCGGCATCGACATCAAGGCGGTAATGCAGGCTGCCCAAGCGGCTGGACGGCCGATCGATGCGATCGTCGAGAACATGCGGAAACTGACGAACGGTGATCTCAGTCGCATCCCGGAAGTGTTCGGCGATGTCCAGGCGCAGGCCGCCATAGGTGCGCTGATGGCGAAATGGGCCGAGTTCGAAGAAATTCGACGGAAGGCCTTGGGCGCCCAAGATACTGTCGTGCGAGATTTCGCCATCCGCCTTGGCTTGGGCGTTGAGCAGGTCCGAGCTGTCACCGTGGCCTTTTCCGAGCTCGGCGTTTCGATTGGCCAGATTTTTGCGCCGGTCACTGCTGCAAAGGCTCAGCAGGTCATTGAACTGGTCTGGGCGATAAGGAGTTGGGCCGAGGCCAATCCGGAATTGACCAGAACGCTCGGCAGCGCAGCGATTGCTGTCACGACGTTTCTTGTCGTGATGGCCGCGCTGGGTGTCGTCTCCGCGGTGGTGAGCCGTGGACTGTTCACGCTGCTTTGGGCACTGGGGCCGATTGCCCGCGTGCTGTGGTTCATTCTGGCGCCGGCTCGTCTGGTTATCGGATTGTTCGCCGGCCTCGCGTCCGGCATGGCCGGCGGCATTGCCGCCGCCGGCGGCTGGGCTGCAGCCCTCGCCCTGCTCGGCGGCAGGATCGCCGCGCTCGGTCTGTGGGTCCTGCGCCTGGCCGGCTGGCTCACCGGCATCACGCCCGCATTTCGGATGATCGCGGCAGCCGGTCCATGGGTCCTGAGCGGGCTCATGCTCGCCGCGCGCGGGTTCTTGATGCTCGGCGCCGCGATCATGGCGACCCCGGTTGGCTGGATCCTCGCCGGCATCGTGGCTATCGCGGCAGGCGCCTACCTGATTTACCGGAACTGGGATCGCATCGGCCCGATGCTGGCCGGCGCATGGGCTTCCATGCTCTCAGGTCTGCAATCGGCCTGGTCGGGCGTTGTCGGATGGATCTCCAGTGTGCTGGCGCAGCTCGGGGCGGTCATCAAGGCGGGTCTCACCGACGTGTTCGTCAACGCCCCGGTCGCCATCGCTCAGGCGGCGATGAGCGGTCTGCAATCCGTCTGGTCGGGCCTCACCGGCATCGTCTCCAGCGCGATCGAGGCGGCCAAGGGGGCGGCGGTCTCCGCCTGGTCGGGCCTGACCGGCGCGCTCTCGTCGGCAGCGTCGACGGTCTGGGCCGCGCTGCCTCCGCTCAACTGGTCGACCCTGATGACGGTCCTCAATTGGGCGTCGTGGATCCTGCCGATCCGCTGGCTGGAGCTGATCCCCGGCTTCGAATGGTCCAACATCATCCCGACGATCGACTGGCGGAGCTGGTTCAACTTCTCCTGGCGCGACGTTCTCCCAGCCTGGAACTGGTCGGACATCGTCCCGAAAATGCCGAACTGGCGCGCCTGGTTCTCCGGCGCTGGCGGCGAAGCTGCGGCGGCGGCCCAATCCGTCCAGGCGGCGGTCAACGGCGCCGCGCCGGCCGGCAATCCCACGGCCGCGACGACGGCCGGCATTCAGGAGGCGACCGCCGCCGCCCAGACGCTGCAGCAGGCGCTGACCTCCGTCGCAACCGTTGGGGCCAAAGCGGCCGAGGTACAGGCCATGGTCCAGGCCATCCCCACCGCCGCGCAGGCCGCCGTGACGGCCGCGGGCTCCACCTTGTCGGCCGCCAACTTCCATTCCCACGGCGTCGCCATGATGGAGACGCTGGCCACCGGCATCCGGGCGGGCGCCGGCTCGGCCGTTGCAGCAGCGCGTCAGACCGTGCAACAGATCCGCGATCATCTGCCGCATTCGCCGGCCAAGACCGGCCCGCTCTCCGACCTCGACCGCGTCCAGTTCGGCCAGACCCTGGCGGGGGCGATCGATGCCGGTAGTCCGCGTGCCATCATGGCTGCGCGCGCCATGGCCGCCGGCTTAGCCGCCGCGATCCCAGCCACCGTTGCCGCGCCAGCGATGGCCGGCTCGACGGCGCCGACCTTCGCGCAGGCGCCGGCCGAAGCCGGCCGGGCGGGGCAATCGCAAGCGGGCGGTTCCACCGGTCCGATCTCGGTCAGCCTGACGCTGAGCCCGAACTTCGCGGGCTCGTCCTCGGCCGACTTCGTGGCGCAGCTCCGCGCCGCGTTGCCCTCGATCGGCCACGAGCTGGCCGAAGCGATCCGATCCGAGATGTCGCGACGCGAACGCACGGAGCATTGACATGATCTTCGCCCTGCTCGGCGACATCCGCATCGGCAACGCCGTTTGGACCGGGCCGACGTCGGCCAAGGAAACGTCCAAGGCCACGTTGCCGGAGCACAAGGTCGCGCGCGGCAAACCGGTCGTCCAGGACATGGGCGACGAACTGGACACCAAGGCGCTCGAGTTCTTCTTCGACGAGACGTTCTGCGAGCCCCAGGCCGAGCTGGCCCGGCTGGAGATGGCCTTCGCCGCCCGCATGCCGCTGCCGTTCGTCGGCGGCGACGGCGCCTTCGACGGGATCCGCTGGATCATTGAAGAGATGGATGTCCAGACGCTCAAGACGACGCCATTCGGCCGGCCGGTCCGGTTTCGGATCTCACTCAAGATGAAGGAGGTTCCGATGCCAAGCCTGTTGTCGTTCCTCGGCCAGGTCGCCCGAGGCGCGGCGACCGCGCTGACGTCCACGGTCGCCTCGGCGTTAAACCCGCTTGTGAGGCGCTGACATGGCCGGCTGGATCGAGCATGTCACCGGCCCGGCCGAGCGCTGGGACCATCTCGCCTATCGCTACTACGGCGATGCCAATCGCTTCGGCCCGATAATCCGCGAGAACCAGCACCTGTTCGTCGGCGCCACCTCGGGCGGAGTAGCTTCGCCGGTCCCGACTGTGCTGCCGGACGGCCAGGCGCTACGGATCCCGGTGTTAGATCCCGACCCGATCGCGACGGACCTTCTGCCGCCCTGGAAGCGCGGGGATGCCGCATGATCCCTCTGCCGCAGCCTGCCGAGCCACTGTTCAAGCTGTTGATCAAGGGCATCGACGTTTCGTCGGAACTGGCACCGCAACTCATCTCCTGCACCTACACGGATCACGTCCACGGCAAGGCCGACGAGATTGAGGTTGAGGTCCACGACAAGGACGGCTGGTGGCGCGGCCCCTGGTGTCCAGAGCACGGCGACAAGGCACAGCTCTGGATCGGCTACAAGCCGGCTCTGCTAGTGCCGGCCGGCTCGTTCGAGCTGGACGAGCCCAGCGCCAAAATCAGTCGGAGCGGCGACACGTTCTCCATGCGCGGCGTCTCGGCACCGATCACACGCTCCCTTCGAACTCGCCGCACGCGCGGATACGAAAACCAGTCGCTCCGCCAGATCGCCCAGAAGATCGCCAGCGAGCATGGGCTGACGGTGGTCGGCAACCCGCCCGACGTCCAGTTCGAACGGCGTGATCAGCGACGCGAGCGGGATCTCGAATTCCTCTCCCGCTCGGCCGAGGAGTTTGGCGCCTATTTCACGGTCAAGGGCAACCAGCTTGTGTTCTCGCGCCGCGACGAGGTGCATGGCCGGGCGAGCGTGCTGACGATCGAGGTCAGCGATCCAAACCTGATCACGGCCGACCTGAAGAAGGGATCGCATCGGACCTATTCGCGCGCGCGCGCGAGCTATTACGAAGGCAACCAGCGGCGACATATCAATGTCGAGGTTCAGGACCAGTCCGTCCGCAACGGCGATACCCTGCGCATCGACGAACGGTCCGAGAACGAGGGCCAGGCGCGTCAGCGGGCGAGGTCGAGCCTTCAGCGCGAGAACCTAAAGAAACTGACTGGCAATCTGGTCTTCGTCGGCAATCCGTACCTCCTCGCTGGCCAGAACATTGCGCTCGGCCAGACCTTCGGCAAATGGGCGGGGAAATACGTCATCAAGCAGAGCCGCCACCACATCACCCGGTCCGGCTACACCACCAATATCGAGGTCAATGGTGTCTGATCTGGGCAATGCCTCCTTCAAGCGGGGTGTCATCGTCGAAAACGACAACGCGCGCGGACGGTCGCGCGTGCGGTTCGACGACGAAGACGAACGCACATCCGGCTGGTACTACTGGAACACGCCGAATGCCGGCGGCGGCAAGGTCTACTCGGCCCCCGACATCGGCAGCCAGGTCAACACACTGCAGGACGGCCGCGGCGAGGACGGCATCATCCTCGGCTCGCGCTATTCCGAGGTCGACACACCGCCGACCACGGACGGCGGCCTCATCAAGCTGAAATATGCCGGCATCGATATCGAGATCAACAAGGCGAGCGGCGCCATGTCGATCCAGTCGGCGGGCACGGTCCGGATCAAGGCGGCGAAGATCATCCTCGAAGGCGAGGTTGACCTCGGAGGCGAAGGCGGGCAGCTTCTCCACCGCAAAGGTGACCAGGACAGCGGCGGTGACGCGGCTGTCGGTTCGGCGACCAAGGTGCGCGCCGTCTGAGCGGGTGACTGTGTCACCTCATGGCGCCGGGCCTGTCGGGGCAAGACAGGTCCATGCCCGCGCCCGTCGACCGCCGCTCGATCCCCTATCATCACTGGCAGCCACGCATCGGCCGCCAGGCGCCGGCCCTGGGCGAGATCGTCACCGGCCTGGACGACATCGAGCAGTCCATCAACACGATCGTCTTGACGGAAAAGGGTTCGGTCCCGCTGCAGCCGGAGAAATGCACCCGGCTGATGCCCTACGTGGACCGCCGGCCGGACTATGCGATCCCCTACATCACCCGTGAGATCTGGGACGCGATCACCATCTGGGAGCCGCGCGTCATCGTCGATCGCGTGACCATCACGCGTGAGGATTTCGAGCATTGGCGTTACCCGGTGTTTTGGCGTCTGCGCTCGGACGTGGCAGGCGAGATCCGCCGCACCGTAATCGTGCTCCCGGAAGAACGTCGGCCGGGCGTGTCGACCAACGTCGGGCCCTCCAATGCGTCGTGATGATGCCGGCCCGTACAGTCTGGACACGCTGGCGGCCGTCGCCATGCCGGAGCTGTTCACGCGCGACCCCGCGATCCTGAAGGCGCGCTATGTCGCGTGGTTCGAGGAGGCATCGGGCCGGACGCTCTACCCGATGCAAGTCGAGATGCTTCTCATTGAAGCGCTCGCCTACGCCATGAGCGTGCTCGGCGAGGAGGCGCAGCTCACCGCCGAGCAGCACCTGGTCGCCAAGGCTTCGGCCGCCGGATTGGAGGCCCTCGGACCGAACCGGTCGACGCCCCGGTTGCCGGCGGCAAAGGCGCGCGTCACCTTGCGGTTCTCCATTTCCGAGGCCCGACCGGAGACGGTGTTCGTGCCGGCCGGAACGCGCGTCGCGGCCGGGGGCAGATCGTCTTCGCGACCCTCGCGCCCGCCTCGATCGCGATCGGCGCCAGCTCGGCCACCGTGACCGCCGAGGCGCTTGAAGAGGGCACTGCCGGCAACGGTTTTCTGCCCGGTCAACTCACCAGCATCCTTGATCCGGTCGGGGGTGTCGCCGTCACCAACATCACCGAGAGCAGCGGCGGCGCCGACATCGAGGACATCGAGCTTTACCGCCTGCGGCTGGCTAACGCCTACGAGCGGATTTCGACCGGCGGTTCCTGGGCCTGGTACCGGGAAACGACCATGGGCGTTTCGTCAGCAATCATCGACGTGGCGATCATCAGGCCCAGTCCCTGCTTCATCGAAATCTACCCGTTGACGGCGACCGGAGCGGCGGGCGTCGACCTGCGCGATCAGGTCGCCGCCACGTTCAACACAGCTTCCGCCCTCGACATCCGGTTCGGCGACGACGTGAGCGTCAAGCCGCCGATCGCCGTCACCAGTGCACCGGTGGTCACCGTCAGAGTGCGAAGAGCGGCATCCACCATCCAGGCCGACGCGCTGGCTGCAGCCACCGGTGTCCTAGATCGCTGGCGCCAAAGCCTGGGTTCCATCATCGCGCCGTCAGAGGTCGAGGCGGCAATCCGCAAGCTGCGGGGTGTGGTCGACGCCGAGGTATCGGCCATGCCGTTCCAGCGGCTCGCACGCAATGAATTTCTGGTGGCGACATCGTTGACCATCAACGTGATGGATCTGTCGTGACCGGTCGCGTCGACAGAAGCATCGTCCCGCCATCGGTTTCGGATGAGCGCGGCCGAGCCTTTGGCGAAGTCCTGGCTCTTGCCTTGGAGGCCCCGGATTTCCGGGTTCTTCTGACCGAGCGCATAGACACGGTCGACGCCAGCGTCCTGCCTTTCCTGGTCCGCGAGCTATCGATCGAGGACATGGTGGAGCCGGGCATGACGGACGCCGTGATCCGTCGCGTGCTCAAGGGCTCGTTCGCGCTTCACGCGCGTAAGGGCTACGTCGACAGCGTCATTGCGGGCCTTGGCTTGCTGGGTGTGCGCGTGACCCGCTGGCGGCAGTGGTTCCAGGAGACGCCTCAGGCGGCAATCGGAACGCATGTCATCTCGATCGCAGTCGATGATGAGGTGTTCGAGGCTGAGGGCCGTGCCATCACTGCTCGTCTGCAGCGCGCCATCGGTCGCATGATCGATGCGACCAAGCGGTACAGCCAGGACATCACCATCCGTGTGTCCGCGGATTGCGACGTCCCTCTCTATATCGGCGCGGCGACCGTGAGCCGCATTGCCATCCGGCCGTCGACCGAACCCATCACCACGCTCGCTGCCCGGCCGCCCGTCTTTGTCGGCGTGGCGATGGCCAGCCGCTTGCGCATCCAACCGAAGGTCTCCTGACATGAACGAGTTCATCGGCGTCGTCACGACGGTCGGCCAGACCAAGATCGCAGCGGCGATCGGCGGCGCGGCACTCAACTTGACGACGGTTCGGGTCGGCGACGGCAACGGCGTGCCGATCACGCCCGTTCCCGGGATGACCGACCTCATCCGCCGAGTTGGCAGTGCCTATGCCATCGTCTCGCAGGGCCGTGACCCGGTGAACCCGAACCACTGGCGGATCACAGCCCTTATCCCGGCCGCGGCAGGTCCGTTCGACATTCGTGAAATCGGCGTCTTCGACGCGGCCGGCGACATGATCGCGATAGCGCGGCACGTCTTGGTCGAGAAACGCTCCCCGGCACAGGGTGCCGCTGTCGAGCTGACCACTGACATCGTCTTTCCGGTTTCCGAGACCGCCCAGGTCACGGTGCAGGTTCAGCCGGAGGCGGCCATCTCGATCTTCCGCATGCTGCGCGCCGGCTTCACGGTGGTCGAGAGCGCCGGCCTAACATCGCCACCAGCCAATCCGGCGCTGGGGCAAACTCATGTTGTTCCGGCGGGCGCGACGGGCGCTTGGGCTGGCCTTGTCGGTCGTCTCGTCCAATGGGACAGCAGCCTTTGGGTCTCCGCCGATGTTCCGGCCGGCTTCGTGGTTGTCGACAACAGTAAGGGCCGGTTCGAAGGGGGACGATATTTGGAGCGCACCGCGACCGGTTGGGTCGCGGGCCTTACACAGGTCATCCAGCGGCAAGCGGGCAATTTTTTCAGTGCAGCCGGCACGCCGAATGCGCTGACGGCCACCCTGGACCCAGCTCCGGCCACGTGGGCTGATCTGGTTGGCGCGCATCTACGCTTCCTCACGGCGGTGGCGAACACCGCGAGCGATCCAACAATCAGCGTCAATGGCTGGGCGCCAAGACCATGGTCTGGGCGGATGGCTCATCGATCGGGGCGAACGCATGGGCGCCGGGTCAGTTGTTGGAGATAATCTATGACGGCGCGGCGGTCCGCGTGGTGTCCGGCGCCGATCCGCTGGCGATCAACACGGCCATTACGCGGATCGTCTATGGCGCCGGGGCCGATTTCGCGGACTTGCAAACCGCCTTTGCATGGCTCTCGCGCCGCCGGATCACAAGCACGGGCCAAGTGACGCTGCAACTGGCAGCCGGCCAATTCACCTCGTCGGCCGCCATCGGAATGTCTCACCCCGATTTAGGCCGTGTGCGTATCATTGGTGCGAACATGACCGGGGCGCTACCCGGCGACGCTGATTTCGCGGTGACCGGCAGTTCGCCGGCGGCCCGCGCCGCCGATGCGCTCACCAATCTGACCATGCTGCGCGCGCGATTTGCGACCGAGTTGCGCTTCACCGGCGGCGCTGGCATCTCCTTGGTCGGCCCGCTCGGCTTGCTCGACCAGGTGCTCATAGCCGGGGACGGATCGACCGCGCCATCCTCGACGGGCGGTCGAGGGCTGCAGATCGCCAATAGCTCAATCAGCATGGGCCGGGTTGCGGTCATTGGCTTCGGCGGCGCTGGCATTCTGGTGCGCTCGTCGATCGTCGCGATCTCCAACCGGATCTATGTCGTCGCCTGCGCCGAGGGCTTGGTCTCGGCGGCCGGCGGCGCCGTCGATTTCTCGGCGAACTTGTATGCCTATGGCAATGGCGGCGCCGGCGTTCGGGCGACGTCCGGCTCGCTGGTCGACGGCACGCTGGCCAATGGCATCATCTCTCGCGGCAACGGGGGGATCGGCCTGACCGCTGCCGATGCGGGGGTGGTCAACGCCGGTGCCGGATCGATCATCAGGCAGAACGGCGGGGTCGGCGTCGACGTTCGGCGCTCGACCATCAATCTCGGTACGCCGACGATCAGCAACAACGGGAGCTGGGGCATCGCCAATGGCCATTCGATGGTCCAGATCCTGAGTGGCGTGTTCGCGTCCAACGTCAACGGCGACAGCGTCGTCACGGATAGCGGCAACACCGCCCTGCAGAGCTGCACCGGGCTCGGCACGCTCTCACCGGCGGCCAACACGCTGGGCAATCGCAACGGCTACAACGGGGTGTACTGATGCAGGTCTATGTCAAATCCGGGCACGTCATCGCTCATCATTCCGACAGCCAGGAGGTCCCGGCCTCGGCCTATAGCGAGGACGTCACCATCGTGCCGATGCCGGACGGCAGCCCGATCGACGTTGGCGATGCGGCACCGACGCCCGATCTGAACGCCTATGCCGCCGCGCGCCGCTATCAGGTCGAAACGGGCGGCGTCACTATCGCCGGCCGGCGGATCGCGACCGATCGTGGGAGCCAGGGCATGGTCAATGGCGCCGTGGCGGTCGCCAAGGAATTTCCCGCAGACGTCATCGACTTCAGCGGCCTGAACGGGTTCATCACACTGACATCGGCCGAGATGATCGCCATCGGCCGGGTCGTCGGCAAACATGTGCAATCCGCGTTCTCGGTCCAGCGGGCAGTTGCCGAGGGCATTGCGGCTGGCGAGATCACCACCATCGAACAGATCGACGCGGCGGCCTGGCCGAGCAACGGCTGATCTGGCCGGCAGCCTCCGCCGCAACGGGGGCCGGGATGCGTCAACATCCCGAACCACGGGCAAAGCCGGCAAGCCAGTCCCGTGAAGCGTCAGAAGCTCTTACCGCCACCCCGCGCGCCGAAGTCGGCCAGGTCGAGGTGGATGATTCGGCCGAGCGGAACAAGTGGAGAACATTAGATGCGGCTCATGCAGCGCCCTGCTGCTCAGAATGGCGCCTCGCGCGCTGTCCGGCCGCGTGGACATCAAGTGCCGCCGGTGCGGCACCCTCAACAGCCTGAGGCCATCAGAGCCCGCACCCGAACGCCATGCAGAGCGTCCAGCAGGAGACGCCGCATGTCGCGGTTCGAAATCCGATCCATCGGATCGGCCACCCTCTATCGGGGCGATGCCCTCGAAGTCTTGACCACTCTGGCGCCGGGCTCGATCGGTGATGTCCTGACGGACCCGCCTTATTCCTCGGGCGGCAATGTGCGCGACAAGGCGCAGGCCACCAGCGCCAAGTACCAGTCGAGCGAGCACCGCGGCCTCTACCCCGAATTCCAGGGCGACACCCGCGACCAGCGGTCCTATCTCGCGTGGTCGACGCTCTGGATGGGCCGCGCCCGCGACCTCGTTGCACCAGGAGGCATGATCGCGGCGTTCAGCGATTGGCGTCAGGTCCCGGTGACCTCTGACGCCCTTCAATGCGCCGGCTGGGTCTGGCGCGGCATCGTCACCTGGGACAAGACCGAACGCTCCAGGCCCCAGCTCGGCCGCTACCGCAACCAGACCGAATTCGCGGTCTGGGGGACCAACGGCCCCAGGCCTCTGGTCGGCGCCACCGCGCCTGGTGTCATCCGGGAGCCGGTGCCGAAAGTGAAGCACCATATCGCCGGCAAGCCTGTCGAGCTGATGGACGGGCTGATGACGATCATGAAGGGGCCGGTCCTCGATCCGTTCATGGGGTCCGGGACCGTGGGCGTCGCCTGCGCGGCCCGCGGCATTCCCTATGTCGGTATCGAAGTTGACCCGACCTATTTCGAGATCGCCTGTCGAAGGATCGAGGAGACGCAATGCGGCCCACCGTGAGGCCGCTGCGAGAACACCCCAGTTTAGGGGTCACCCATTTTTTTCGTCTGACGATGGGGGGTCGAACGCGATCGCCATCTGAGTTGGCGCGGGGCGGTGTTCGATGACCTGAAGGACGGTATGCTCGGTCTTCAACCCTTCGGGCGTCTGCTTCTGGACCGTCCGAACTTGACAGATCAAAACGTCTCCCTTCGCAAACCGAGCCAAACTCCGGTCGACCTGATCGAGAAATCCCTTGTCGTCGATTGTTGCAGTGATCACGTTTTGACCATCGAACAACCGCCACTTGTTTCCTTCTGTGAAGGCCAGCGAGCGGATCGACAGCGCCATTCGCTGGGTAGTTTCGACCACGGTTTCGGATGGTGGTTCGATGGGTTGAACGATTGCGCGATCAGCCTTTGTCAACTGAACGGGAGCTGGGGCCTCCTCGTCCTTCTTCTTGTCGCGAGGAATGAAGGTGATTGTATCCACGTCCTCAGAGGCAAGGGTGTCCAGGAGAACCTTGAGTTCCCGCTGCACGGCAAACTCTTGATAGACACGAAGGACTTCTGCGGGGACTACCAAGCTGGTCTCGCCGCCGTCGTCACCTGGAAACCGTATGGTCACATTGCCATCGCTTGTCCGGGAGGCGCTCGTGATCGGCCGCCCCTTGAGTCTTCGAAGCAGAAAAATGAGGCCGCCACCGGCCGACCCGACGAGCCCTAAGGCCTGCACAAGCTTGAGGGCCCCGTCGACGTCCTGCGAAATTAGCAAGCCGCGCAGTTGCTCCCAGTAAGGAAGCACGACGTCAATCAGGACCTCGAACGAGCCGATCTTCGTGGCGACTGCTTCGACCTTAACGGGATTGTCTGGACCGTTGAGTGCTCGGTTTGCAGTTTCGACCACTCGCCCGAACGCAAGGAGCGCGGGCGCTAGCTGCCGGACATCCATCCGCCCTTCCTTGAGGGCTGGGCCATCAAAGGCAATCGTGAAGCTCGTCTTGCTCATTAGGTGCTCCGGATCGAGCCTATATGGCGATCCAAACGTGACGATATGGTTATCGCTCGTTGAATGGTCGTGAGGTCAAAGGCGGGAGAAGGT
Organism: Phreatobacter stygius; assembly: GCF_005144885.1. Taxonomy (NCBI): domain Bacteria; kingdom Pseudomonadati; phylum Pseudomonadota; class Alphaproteobacteria; order Hyphomicrobiales; family Phreatobacteraceae; genus Phreatobacter; species Phreatobacter stygius. The sequence goes on along the minus strand of NZ_CP039690.1, from coordinate 3,463,759 downwards.
TGGCCAAACCATGACGAGCGCCAGCGCCCGCGCTACTGCAGAACGCCGGCGCGCGCCGGTGTCCAGAATGTCCCGTCGAACTGTCCGAAATATCGCGGCGCGCTACAACCTTAAGCCCGGCAATGGGCGGGACGAGCAGGTCGTGGCCGAAAACCGTCCGTCCGACTTAACCAAGTGTCGTCGGCGATTCCGTCTGCCTTTTGCGAAAACCCTCGAGAACAGCAATTCGATCAAAGGGTTAAGTGGTGGGTGATGAAGGATTCGAACCTTCGACCCGCTGATTAAGAGTCAGCTGCTCTACCAACTGAGCTAATCACCCATCCGCCCGCCACGGCCGACACCGTCGCGGGAGCGCGGTGACTAGCAGAGACGAATACGCATGTCCAGAACGGCGCCGAGGAATTTTCACGCGCCGCACGGATCGTGCCATGGCCGCACCCCGCCGACATGGCCACCGGCGACGCCGGATCCCGCCTCAAGATGCCGGCGGCCAGAGCCAGGCGGCGCCGCGCACGCCCGAGGAATCGCCATGGAGCGGCTTGGCGACCGGTGTCGCCACGGCATCGGAGAAGACATGCGCGCGCATCGCCTGGCCGAGATCGGCATAGAGCCTGTCGACATTGCCCATGCCGCCGCCGAGCAGAATGATGTCGGGGTCGAGGATGTTGATGATATGGGCGAGCGCCCGGCCGAGCCGGTCGACATAACGCCAATAGGCTTGGCCGGCTGCCTGGCCATGCGGCTCGCCCTCCCGGACGGCCTCGGCAATGATCTCGCTCGCGGTAAGCCTGCGGCCGGTGGCGCGGGTGAAGTCGGCGGCAAACCCGGGACCCGACAGCCAGGTCTCGATGCAGCCGCGCCGGCCGCAATAGCAGGACGGCGCGTTGACCACTTCTTCAACCGACGGCCAGGGCAAGGGATTGTGCCCCCATTCGCCGGCGATCAGATGGCGGCCGCGCAGGATCTGGCGGCCGATCGAGATGCCCGCACCGACGCCGGTGCCGAGAATGACGCCGAACACGACATGGGCGTCGCGGCCGGCACCGTCGACGGCTTCCGACAGGGCGAAACAATTGGCGTCGTTCTCCAGCCGCACCTCGCGGCCGAGCATGGCGGCGAGATCCTTGTCGAGCGGCTTGCCGATCAGCACCACGGAATTGGCGTTCTTGACCAGACCGCTCGTCGGCGACACGGCGCCGGGAATGCCGACGCCGACCGTGCCGGTTTGATCGAGTTCGGCCTCGACCCCCTCGACCAGGCCGACGATGGCGCCAAGGATCGCGCCATAGTCGTCCCTGGGCGTCGGCACGCGACGACGGACGAGCTCCCGGCCCTGATCGTCAAGGGCGAGGATCTCGATCTTGGTGCCGCCGAGGTCGATGCCGATGCGCATCGGAGCCGCTTATTCCGCGGCTTCGATGGCGCGCTGCGGGTGCAGCCGCTCCTGCTTGGCGATCACCTTGTTGAGCGCCGAAAGATAGGCCTTGGCCGAGGAGACCAGGGTGTCCGGATCGGCGCCCTTGCCGGTGAAGCTCTGGCCGTCGGTCTGCAGGCGGACCGAGACCTCGGCCTGGGCATCGGTGCCGGCGGTCACCGCATGAACCTGGTAGAGCTCCAGGATGGCCTCGTGCGGCACGATCGCCTTGATGGCATTAAACACCGCGTCGACCGGGCCGTTGCCGGTCGCCTGCACCGTACGATGCACGCCGTCGAGATCGAGTGTCAGGGTCGCCGCCTGCGGCCCCATCGTGCCGGCCACGACCAGCAGCGACATGACCTTCATGCGATCTTGGGAATTGGCCAGCTTCTCGTCGACCAGCGCCTCGATATCCTCGTCATAGATCACCTTCTTGCGGTCGGCGAGATCCTTGAAGCGGACGAAGGCATCCTCCAGCTGGTTGTCGGACAGGCTGTAGCCGAGGTGCTTCAGCTTGTCCTTGAAGGCATTGCGGCCGGAATGTTTGCCCATCACCAGCGAGGTCGATTTCACGCCGACCGAGGCGGGCGTCATGATCTCGTAGGTCTGGGTGTTCTTCAGCATGCCGTCCTGGTGGATGCCGCTCTCATGGGCAAAGGCGTTCCGGCCGACGATCGCCTTGTTGTATTGCACCGGAAAGGAGGTGACGGTGGCGACCAGCTTGGAGGCGCGGGTGAGCAATTTGCTCTCGATGCCGCAGTCGTAGCGGAAGATGTCATTGCGCGTCTTGATCGCCATGACGATTTCCTCGAGCGCGGCATTGCCGGCCCGCTCGCCAATGCCGTTGATGGTGCATTCGATCTGGCGGGCGCCACCTTCGACGCCGGCGAGCGAATTGGCCACGGCCATGCCGAGGTCGTTGTGGCAATGCACCGAGAACACCGCCTTGTCGGAATTCGGCACGCGCGCGCGGACCATCTCGAACAGCGCCTTGTATTCGTGCGGCGCGGTATAGCCGACCGTGTCGGGGATGTTGATGGTGGTGGCACCGGCCTTGATCGCCGCCTCGACGCAACGGCACAAGAAGTCGTGCTCGGTGCGGGTGCCGTCCTCGGCCGACCACTCGACATCGCCGACATGGTTGCGGGCGCGCGCCACCGAGGCGATGACCATCTCCAGGACCTGATCCGGCTCCTTTTGCAGCTTGTGCTTCATATGCACGGGCGAGGTCGACAGGAAGGTGTGGATGCGCGGCCTCACGGCGTGACGCACCGCTTCGCCCGCCCGGTCGATATCGGCCATGCCGGCACGGGCAAGGCCTGCGACGGTGGCATTCTTGATCCGCCCGGCGATCGCCTGGACGGCTTCGAAATCGCCGTTCGAGGCGATCGGAAATCCGGCCTCGATGATGTCGACGCCCATCTCGTCGAGCAGGTCGGCGACCTGCAGCTTCTCGTCCAGCGTCATGGTGGCGCCGGGACACTGCTCGCCGTCGCGCAGCGTCGTGTCGAAGATCAAGACGCGGTCCTTGGGTGACGTCGTCATGGCTTTGGTCCTTCTCAGCGGCTTGGCCGGCGGCTGCGCCCGCAGGCGCAAGACATCGCGGGCCCGATGGTTCGGGTGCGGCGATTTTCCCCTGAGCGCCAAGGCCTGATGGCCCTGTCGGTGCTCAGGGGCAGATAAGCAGAAGGAGCGAAAGCGAGGGGGTGGCGCAGAATGCGCGAATGCGGACCGGTGCTTGAGCACGCGCGATCGGCACGAAAATCACCCTCGACAGATGCGGCCCGTGCCGCAGTTGATGTCCTGCGTAACCGATCCGGGGGACCGATGCAAGGGGCAAGGCAATGGCGCTGCGCGATCCGGCCGCCACCTGGATCACCCGGGCCTCACGTGCGTGCGCGCGATTCAGCGTAGATATTGATGAGAACGCCGGTGACGACGACGGCCGCGCCGATCAGGACGGCAAGCTCGGGCTGCTCGGCATAGATCAGCCAGCCGATCAGCCCGATCAGCGGCACGCGCAGAAAGTCGATCGGTATGACGACAATGGCGTCGCCATGACGGAAGGCGTTGGTCAGGCAATAGTGCGCGGTCAGGCCGCAGACGCAGATACCGGCGACCGGCAGCCAGAGACCGGGGTCGAGCTTGGTCAGGAAGAACAGCGGCTGGCCGATCGCCACGTCGGCGGCGAGATTCAGCGGCAATTGCATCAGGTTCATCCAGAACAGGATGGTCCAGGTCGAATTCGAGCCGGTGAGAAACTTGGTGGTGGTGATCTGGATGCCGAAACAGACCGCGGCGGCGGCCACCAGCAGCGCCTCGGGGCGGAAACTGTCCATGCCGGGCCTGAGGATCACCAGGACACCGAGAAAGCCGAGGATCAGCGCGACCAGGCGCGAGGCGTTCATCCGCTCGCCAAGGAAGATGACCGCGAAGACCGCGACCCAGGCCGGCGTGGTGAACTCGATGGCGAACACCGTGGTCAGCGGCAGCACCGTCAGGCCATAGGCCCAGAGCCCCTGGCCAGCGAAATGTGGACCGTTGCGCAGGATATGGATCCACGGCTTGGCCGGCTTCAGGCGCATGCCGGGGTCATGGGCGACCAGCGCCATGACGCCGAGAATGACCAGGCCGCCGATATTGCGCAGTGCCAGGATCTCGAACACGGTCAGTCTGGCACTGAGCTCTCGCACGGAGATGGCCACCGCACAGAAGGACAGGAGCGAGCCGGCCATCCAGAAGACGACCATGCCAAAATTGCGGGGAGACGACTGGGCCATCGGGTCTCGAATGCGCCTGGGTAAGGCCGGGGCCCTTGTTCTAATGGCGCGGCAGCCCCCGGTCCCCCGCGATTTTCGCAGGGCCGGCCCGTTTGCAGTTGACGACCGGGACCCTCTTGCGTATAGACCGCCCTCCGTGGCGGCCTCGTGCCGCCGCTCTCATTTTCTTCGGGCGGCGACTCCGTCGACGCCAGCCACCGGGACAGGAAACCCATGGCCAACACCGCTTCTGCCAAGAAGGCCGTCCGTGTCATCGCACGGCGCACCGCAGTGAACCAGTCGCGCCGCTCGCGCATGCGCACGTTCCTGCGCAAGCTCGACGAGGCGATCGCCAGCGGCGACAAGACCGCCGCGACGGCCGCCCTGAGGGCGGCTGAACCGGAGATCATGCGCGCGGCCCAGAAGGGTGTTCTTCACAAGAATACCGCTTCACGTAAGGTCTCGCGCCTGGCTCATCAGATCGCCAAGATCGGCGCCTGACGCTTCATTCTCTGCAACCATTGCAGGACATACATAACCCGGCCTCGCGGCCGGGTTTTTGTTGTGCGCCGCACCCGGCCGAGCGCCACAGAAGAGGGTTCCGTAAGGGAGCCGTTGCGGCCTTGCCACAGCATTGAGAGAAGCAATGCAACCTAAATTTTTGGTTTCAAGCGAAACCAGGGGACCGTGATCCGGCTCAAGATCTCTCAGAAAAAAGTAAGCAATATCAATTGATTGCAGAGGGGACAGTTTGTATCGCATCCGCAACGATCGGCCCGGAGGTATCCCAAAACCTCTGTTCGAAGCGAATTTTTGTCTCGCCCGCGTCCAAGTCGACCTTGTCGGGATTCGGATTTCAACGATTCGTCAGTGGGTTGAAAGCCGGCTCATCGCGTGCCGAAAACGCGTAGCCTGTCAAGGCCGCGCCATTTACCATTTCTTAATTGAAATCCGTTGCCCAGGCCGGGGGCGCTGTGTATCGTTCAAAGCACTCGGGGGGGCCACTTCGAGTTTCACGAAACATCTGAAGTAACAGCCCATCGAAGGATGGGGCCGGAAAGTTTGTCCCTCTTCGAGGGTAAAATAATCCAGGTAAAACTTTAGAAAAATTGTTGAGACTTCGTGGTTCGGTTGCTGCAGCGGCGTCAAGACTAAGCGGCGATCGATCTCCTGAACAAGAATGAACCATTTGGAATGAGGCATGCGGGCGCAATGACGTTCGCATGGGGGTCACATGTCGTCTTTGAATGATGCCGGATATGCCGGGGACGTAACGCCGCGGGCTTGCCTGGAAACGCTGGTGCAGGATGCATCGGCCCAGCTCGTCGACGTGCGCACGACCGCCGAGTGGGCCTATGTCGGCCTGCCCGACCTGAAGGCTGCGGGCAAGGAGCCGATCCGCAGCGAATGGCAGGTGTTTCCGGCCATGAAGATCGACGCCGATTTCGCCGCCAAGCTGGATGCGGTTTTGGCCGAACGCGGCGTCGGCAAGGATGCGCCACTCTATTTCATCTGCCGGTCGGGCGTTCGTTCGAAGGCTGCCGCCATCGCCATGACCAATGCCGGCCATGTCAGCTGTTTCAATGTGGCCGGTGGCTTTGAAGGCCCTCCCGACGCCGACGGTCACCGTGGCCGTGTGGCGGGGTGGAAGGTCGACGGATTGCCCTGGATCCAAACTTGATTGCCTAGCGCCTTTCTTGCCGTTCCGATCCTCGACCAGGATCACCGCGTTTCGCCCTGCTAATTGCCGCATACCGACGATGGAGAATCTCGTGTTCGCCACCCCCGAACTTGTCCGTGACCTGACCGAAGACAAGACCGAGACCATGAGCGACGCCATGCGTGCGGGCGCAGTTTGGGAAAGGGTGCGCCGGCGCCTGCGTGCCGAGTTCGGCGAGGACGTGTTCAACAGCTGGTTCAAGAGCATCGAGATCGATCATGCCGCAGACGACGCCGTGCGCCTGTCGGTGCCGACCCGCTTTCTGAAGAGCTGGATCGACAATCATTATCGCGACCGCATCATCGCGCGCTGGAGCGAGGAGGCCGCGCAGCCGATCCGTATCGACATGATGGTGCGCTCGGCGGTCACCAACCGTGTGCCGTTGAAACCGAAGGCCGCCCCCGAAAGCGTCCGCCCGATCATCCAGTCCGGCGCCCGCACGCCCGACCAGGCTCCCGTCATCAATGGCCATAGCGACGCGCTCGGCGGCTCACCGCTCGATCCGCGCCTGACCTTCGACAGCTTCGTGCAGGGCCGGTCCAATACGCTCGCCCGCGCCGCGGCGCTTCAGGTCGCCCAGTCGCGCACCACCGACAGCGTGCTGTTCAATCCGCTCTACATCCATGCCGGCGTCGGCCTCGGCAAGACCCACCTGTTGCAGGCCATTGCCGGAACCGCCCAGGCCGCCGGCCGGCGCATTCTCTATCTCACCGCCGAAAAGTTCACCTTCGGCTTCGTCGCTTCGCTGAAGAACCAGACGGCGATCGCCTTCAAGGAGGCGCTGCGCAATATCGACCTTTTGATCATCGACGATCTGCAGTTCCTGCAGGGCAAGCAGACCCAGGCCGAATTCTGCCATACGCTGAATGCTCTGATCGATGCCGGCCGGCAGGTCGTGGTGGCCGGCGACCGGCCGCCGTCGGACCTGGAGAACCTGGACGAGCGGGTCCGTTCGCGGCTGGCCGGCGGCCTGACGGTCGAAATCGGCGGGCTCGACGAGAACCTCCGGCTCGACATCCTCAAGCAGAAGCTGAACCAGGCCAGGGCCCAGCACCAGGGTTTCGACGTGCCCCTTGCCGTGCTCGGTTATGTCGCCAAACATGTGACCCAGAACGGCCGCGACCTCGACGGCGCGTTCAATCGCCTGCTCGCCTCCAACCGGCTGACCAACCAGCCGGTGACGATCGAGATGGCGGAACGGTCGATCCGCGACCTCGTCCGGGTCGCCGAGCCGCGCCGGGTCAAGATCGAGGAAATCCAGAAGATCGTCGCGCAGCACTACAATGTCAGCCGCTCCGACATCCTGTCGTCGCGGCGCACCGCCACCGTGGTCCGCCCGCGTCAGATCGCCATGTATCTGGCCAAGACCATGACGCTCCGGTCTTTGCCGGAGATCGGCCGCCGCTTCGGCGGGCGCGACCACACCACCGTACTGCACGCCGTGCGCAAGATCGAAGGCCTGGTCGGCCAGGATCCGGCGCTCAACGAAGAAGTGGAAGTCTTGAAGCGCCGGCTCAACGACTGAGCCCGAAAGCCATGTTGCGTCGCGGGTGGATCACCCGCGACCGCTCATGCCCGGCGCGCCTCGACTGCGCTCGTCAGACCGCCATCGATCGGGCGGTCGTCGATCAGGGCCTTGTGCGTCCCGGCGCTCAGATGCAATCGCCGGGGTTGCGCCGGAACGGCGCGGCGTCGCGCTGGGCATATTCCAGCCCCTGCACGGCATCGCGCTCGGTGCGGGCGCTGGACAGTGCGTTCTCGTAAGCGGTGACGCCCAAGCTCGCCATGACACCGGAATTGAAGCGGACGTGGTAAAGCCGCTGATTGAGCCTCGGATCATAGCCGACCGCTTCCACCGCCCGCACGCAGAAGGCGCCGACCGGCACCGTACGCACCGAGACCGTCACCCGGTTGCGCGGATCCTCGATCTGGAACCGATCGCCTCCAGGCGCACCACCAAAGCGATCGGCGGAAGCCGGCGCGGTCAGCAGGAGCGGCACGACCGCGACCGCGGCTGCGAGAGCCAAGAGACCGGGCCCCGCGCAACGGCGCGACGCCCGCAATTGCCGTTCAAGCCATTCCTTGGACATGACGAAAGACATGACGAACTCCTCCCACCGGCCGGTGGCATGCAAAATTACCAAGCGATTCTTCTCTCTTTCAGTGGCCAATTCAAGGCTCGGCGGCATGCCGAGACCGCGCAGCCGACCCGCGCAAGCCGTTGATTCCGACGAAATCAGCCCGGAATGCCGCAACCGGCGAAGCGGCGCTTGCGCAATCGGCCAAACCGGGGTTGAAAGCTGTTCGCATGTGCAGCGCACACCTTGAAACGCGCGCGTCGGCAGGCTTGACTGTCGGCCCTTGTTTTTGAGGGGCGGCCTGATGGCACGCCCTGGTCATGTCTTGGAGCAGCGTTGATGAAGGTGACCGTTGAGCGGGCCCAGCTCCTGAAATCCCTCGGACACGTGCATCGCGTCGTCGAGCGGCGCAACACGATCCCGGTCCTGTCCAATGTGCTGATGCGCGCCGACGGCCAGTCGCTGCGCCTGAAGGCGACCGATCTCGACATCGAAGTGGTCGAGAGCCTGGCCGCCGAGGTCGGCCAGTCCGGCGGCACCACGGTGCCAGCCCACATGATCTACGACATCGTGCGCAAATTGCCCGACGGCTCGCAGGTGGTGATCGAGACGGTGGGCGACAAAGGCACGCTCGCGGTGCGCGCCGGACGCTCGCGCTTCACCTTGCAGACGATCCCCGAGAGCGATTTCCCGGATATCGCAGCGGGCGAGATGAGCCACAGTTTCGAGGTTGCCGCCAAGGACCTGAAGCGGCTGATCGACAAGACCCAGTTCGCCATCTCGACCGAAGAGACACGCTATTATCTGAACGGCATCTATATCCACACGGTCGAGAAGGCCGGCGTCAGCCTGATCCGCGCTGTGGCGACCGACGGTCACCGGCTCGCCCAGGTCGAATTCGAGGCGCCGCAGGGCGCCATCGGCATGCCCGGCGTCATCGTGCCGCGCAAGACGGTCGCCGAGGTGCAGCGCCTGGCCGACGACCCCGAAGCCACCGTCACGGTCGAACTGTCGACCGCCAAGGTGCGCTTCCGCTTCGGCGAGACCGTGCTGACCTCCAAGCTGATCGACGGCACCTTCCCCGACTATGCCCGCGTCATCCCGCTCGGCAACGACAAGATCCTGACGGTCGAGAAGTCCGAGTTCGCCGCAGCGGTCGACCGCGTGTCGACGGTGTCGTCGGAGCGCGGCCGGGCGGTGAAGCTGTCGGCCGCCGACGGCAAGCTGACACTGTCGGTGACCAATCCGGATTCCGGCAGCGCGACCGAAGAGGTCGAGGTGTCCTATGAGGCGGATGCCATCGATATCGGCTTCAATTCGCGCTATCTGCTCGACATCACCGGTCAGGTCGATGGCGACACCATCGAACTGAAGCTGGCCGATCCGGGCTCGCCCACCCTTATTCAGGATCCGACCGGCCCGGGCGCGCTCTATGTGCTCATGCCGATGCGGGTGTGACGCCAATGGCTGCCGAGATCATCGACGGCAAGGCGATCGCTCAGACCGTGCTCGCCAAAGCGCGCGCCGCGGCTTCGGCCTTCACCCCCCGGGCGGGTCGCCCACCAGGGCTCGCCGTGGTGCTGGTCGGCGAGGACCCGGCAAGCCAGGTCTATGTCCGCAACAAGAGCCGCGAGGCCGAGGCCGCGGGTTTCCGCTCGGAGCAGCATAACCTGCCGGTGACGACCACCGAGGCCGAACTGCTGGCCCTGGTGGCACGGCTCAATGCCGATCCCGGCATTGACGGCATCCTGGTGCAATTGCCATTGCCCAGGACGATCGACACCGACCGGGTGCTGATGGCCGTCGATCCGGCCAAGGACGTCGACGGCTTCCATCCGGTCAATGTCGGGCTGCTCGGCAGCGGTGCCACGGCGCGCGCCCTGGTGCCCTGCACGCCAGCCGGTTCGCTGATCCTGATCGAAAGCGTGCTGGGGCCATCGCTTGCCGGCAAGCAGGCCGTCGTCGTCGGACGGTCGAATATCGTCGGCAAGCCGATCGCCCAGTTGCTGTTGCAGCGCGACGCAACCGTCACCATCGCCCATTCCAAGACCGCCGATCTTGCCGCCGTCTGCCGTCGCGCCGACGTGCTGGTCGCGGCCGTCGGCCGCCCGGAAATGATCCGCGGCGACTGGATCAGGCCCGGTGCGGTGGTCGTCGATGTCGGCATCAACCGCATTCCGGCGCCGGAGCGCGGCGAAGGCAGGACGCGCCTGGTCGGCGACGTGGCAACCCGGGAGGCGGCCGAAATCGCCCGGGCGATCACGCCGGTGCCCGGCGGTGTCGGACCCATGACCATTGCGTTGCTGATGGCCAATACCGTGACCGCGGCGCATCTTCGCGAAGGCCTGCCACGGCCGGTTTTCGGAGCCTGACCACAACGGAGGGACCGACAATGGCAACCCGGTTCGTCATTGTCGGCGCCGGCGCCATCGGCTGCCATGTCGGCGGCCGGTTGGCGGCAGCGGGCGAGCAGGTGGTGTTCGTGGCGCGGCGGCGCATTGCTGATGCGCTGGAAGGCCATGGCCTCGTGGTCAGCGACCTCGACGGCTTTCGCGCCGCGCTCGAACCAAGATGTTTCGTCGCGGTCGACACCGTCGCGGAGGCCGCGGCGGGTGGCCAGCCGAGCTTTGTCCTGTTGTGTACCAAAGGCGGCGCGACCGTCACGGCCGCCGGCGAGATCGGCGCAGCCTTTGCTCAGGGCACGCCGATCCTGTCGCTGCAGAACGGCATCGACAACGGCGATCGGATCCGCAGCGCCGCACCCGGGTGCCAGGCGCTCGCCGGAATGGTGCCGTTCAACGTCGTGCTGACGACGGGCAGCGACGGCCGGCTGACCGCCCATCGGGCGACGTCGGGCCAGTTATATGCCGAAGACCATGTCGCATGCCGGTCCGTCGAGGCCGCGTTCGCACGGGCCGGGCTGCCGCTCAAACTGGCCGCCGACATGGCCGCGGTACAATGGGGCAAGCTCCTGTTGAACCTCAATAATCCGGTGAATGCGCTGGCTGGACTGCCACTGCGCGAGGAGTTGCTGGATGCCGGCTACCGGCGCGTGCTGGCGGCACTCCAGGACGAGGCGCTTGACGTGATGCGCAAGGCCGGCATCAGGCCCGCCAAGGTCGGCGCGGCCCCGCCGCGCCTCATCCCGACCATCCTGCGCCTGCCGACCTGGGCTTTTTCGCGCATCGCCGCCAGCATGCTGAAGATCGATTCGTCAGCCCGCTCGTCGATGTGGGACGACATCCACGCCGGGCGGACGACCGAAATCGACGATCTCTGCGGTGCGATCGTCCGCCTGGCGACGGCGCATGGCCTGACCGCACCGAAAAATGCCGCGATGGCAGATCTGGTGAAACATCCCGGCGGATCGCGGCGTTATTCCGGCCCAGACCTGCTACAGCGCCTTCACCAGCCATGATCGGTCCCTGCCCCGCGCGTCGCCAACCTTGATTTCCGGCGCGCAAGGCTCGATATCGGGCCCAACCCCTTTGTCCGTAGTCAGCGAGTTGCCATGAACAACCCGAATAAAGCGCATGAGTTCGCGCCCATCGATGATGCCCCGGCCCACGAGAACCCGCCGGGCGCCGATCCGGCCCTGGACGTGCCCAAGCACGAGGAGGCCGAGGGCGACACCGGCGATCCGCGCGAGGCGGAGCTTGCCGCCGCGCGCGCCGAGGCCCGTGACATGAAGGACCGGCTGTTGCGCACGCTGGCCGAGATGGAAAATCTCAGGAAGCGCACCGAGCGCGAAGTGGCCGACGCCAAGGTCTATGGCGTCGCCTCGTTTGCCCGCGACATGCTGAGCGTCGCCGACAATATCCGCCGCGCCTTCGACAGCGCGCCTGCCGAGGCCCAGGCCGAAGACGGACCGCTGAAGGCCTTCGTCGACGGCATCAGCCTGACCGAGCGCGAACTGCTCAAGACGCTGGAGAAGCACGGCGTCAAGAAGATCGAGCCGGACGGCCAGAAATTCGACCCCAACCTGCATCAGGCCATGTTCGAACTGCCCAATCCGGACGTGCCCAATGGCACGGTGGTGCAAACGGTCCAGGCCGGCTACGTCATCGGCGAGCGGGTGCTGCGCCCGGCCCTGGTCGGCGTCTCCAAGGGTGGGCCGAAGACGGCTCCGGCCGCGGCGTCCTCCGAAGGCGCATGAGGGAGTGACCGGGGTCCAGCCGGCCATCGAGCTGATCGGCGTGGGCGTCTTCGCCCTCACCGGAGCGATGGTCGCGGCGCGCAAGTCGATGGACCCTTTCGGCTTCATCATGCTCGGCACCGTGACGGGGATCGGCGGCGGCACGCTGCGCGATCTCCTGATCGGGGCGACGCCACTGGCCTGGATCTTCGATCCGACGGTGGTCATCATCTGCGCCGTCGTCTCGATCGTCGCCTTTTTCACGGCGCATCAGTTCGAGAAGGAAAGTCGCGCGCGGATCCTGCTCTGGGCCGACGCGGTCGGACTTGCGCTATTTGCCGTCAGCGGCACGGCCAGGGGTTTCGCGGCCGGCGCCCCGGCGATCTCGGCGATCCTGCTCGGCGTCGTCACCGCGACCTTCGGCGGCATCATCAGAGACGTCATGGCCGGCGACGTGCCCCTGGTGCTCAAGCGCGACATCTATGTGACCGCGGCGCTGGCCGGCGCGATCGTCTTCGCCCTGACCTCGTCGGTCGTCCCCTCGCCGCTTCCCGCGCTGTTCGGCTTTGCGGTCGCCTTCGTCGCGCGGGCGCTGGCGATCACCCATGGCCTGTCCTTGCCGCAATATGGCAGCCGGCGCGACGAGTAACGGGCGAGCGATCCCCCGGGCCTTATTCGACGCGCTCGAGCATGCGACGCGGCGCGCAGCGCAGGCCGGCCTCACCGGCGCAACTGGCGAATGAATAGAGGATCGCGTCGGCGCGGCCGATCAGGTTCTCGACCGGCACGAAGCCCATCGACGAGAACCGGCTGTCGGAGGAATTGTCCCGGTTGTCGCCAAGCATGAACAGCCGGCCTTCGGGAACGATCGCCTCGGCCATGTCGCTCATCGGGCTGCGCCGGTCGCGCAGCAGGATGGTGTGTGGCTCGGCGCCGGGAAGGGTCTCCCGATAAGCGGTGACGGCGACGATCGCACCGGACGGGTCGCGATAGGTCCAATGGCCGGATTCGGCGAGCGGCACCGCGGCACCGTTCAGCCAGACGCGGCCCTCGCGGATCGCCACCCGGTCGCCCGGCAGGCCGACCACCCGCTTGATGAAGTCCTCGCCCGAGACCGGGTGGCGGAACACCGCGACATTGCCGCGCGCCGGCATGGCCGCCGGAATGCGGCCGGTCTCACCGGGGAAGCGCGGCAGGTAGTCGCCGCCGACCAGGGAGAAACGGCTGTAGCCATAGGGGAATTTGACCGCCGCGACGCGGTCGCCAACCTCGAGCGTCGGCACCATGCTTTCGCTCGGGATATGATAGGTGGCAAAAGCAAAGGAGCGCAGCACCACCACGATGGCCAGCGCGCCGATGATGGTGTTGGCGAGGTCGCGAATCTTCGACATGAAAAGGGGTCCGAACGATGCGGCCGGACCATCCTTGTCGAATGCGGCCAGGATGGGGCGGTCTTCAGCTCTTGCTCAGGAGGTCCTGGATCGCCTGCACCAGTCCGGCGCGCGGGGCGGCGAACTGCGCCGGCCGCGCCGCCCGCCATTCGGCATTGTCGGTGATCGACTTGGCCGCTTCCGCGCCGGCGACCAGATCCTTGATCATCACCTCGCCGGCGGCGAGTTCGTTCGAGCCTTGGATGATCACCGCCGGCGCGCCGCGCCGGTCGGCATATTTCATCTGCGCCTTCATGCCGGACGAGCCGAGATAGATCTCGGCCCGAATGCCGGCGCGGCGCAGTTCGGTGACCATGGCCTGGTAGTCGGCGACCCGGTCCTTGTCCATGACCAGCACGACGATCGGGCCGGGGATGGCGGCGGCGTCGAGCTTGCCAAGCGATTTCAAGGCGGCGGCGAGCCTGGAGACGCCGATCGAGAAGCCTGCGGCCGGCACCTCTTCGCCGCGAAAGCGGGCGATCAGGCCGTCATAACGGCCGCCGCCGGCGACCGAACCGAAACGCACCACCTGGCCTTCGTCATTGGTGACCGGGAAGGTCAGTTCGACCTCGTAGACGGGCCCCGTGTAATATTCGAGGCCACGCACGACCGAGGGGTCGATGACGATGCGGTCCTCGCCGTAACCGCCGGCGGCGAACAAGCCGGCCATGGTGCGCAATTCGCCAACCCCGGCCGCAGCGCGTTCGAAGCCGTCGACAACCCGATCGAGATTGGCCAGCGTGGTCTGAGCGTCAGCCCCCTTGGCCGCGGTGAAAGCCAGCACGCGGCTGATCGCCGGCTCGTCCAGCCCGGCGCCCTTGGTGAAATCGCCGCTTTCGTCCTTGCGCCCGGGCCCCAGCAGCAGCCCGACCCCCTCGGGGCCGAACTTGTCCAGCTTGTCGATTGCCCTGAGCACAGTCAGCCGCTTGCCGGCATTGTCGTCGCCGCCGAGGCCGATCGCCTCCAGCACGCCGTCGAGAACCTTGCGGTTGTTGATCCTGACGACATAGTCGCCGCGCTGGATGCCGAGCGCTTCCATGGTATCGGCAGCCATCATGCAGATTTCGGCATCGGCTGCCGGCGTCGCCGAGCCCACGGTGTCGGCATCGAACTGCATGAACTGGCGGAACCGGCCGGGGCCGGGCTTCTCGTTGCGGAAGACATAGCCCGCGCGATAGCTGCGATAAGGTTTCGCCAGGGCGTCGAAATTCTCGGCGACGTAGCGCGCCAGCGGCGCGGTCAGGTCGTAACGCAGGGACAGCCACTGCTCGTCGTCGTCCTGCAGCGAGAAGACGCCCTCGTTCGGCCGGTCCTGGTCTGGCAGGAACTTGCCGAGCGCATCGGTGAATTCGAAGGCCGGGGTCTCCACCGCCTCGAAACCATAGAGCTCGTAGACCTTGCGGATGGTCTCGAGCATGGCATTGGTGGCGGCGATCTCGGCCGGCCCGCGATCGGCGAAGCCGCGCGGCAGGCGGGCCAGGGGGCCGGCTTTCTTTTTCGGATTCTCGGACATGAGGCGGCCTTTTGGCGCGAAACTTCAGGCCCGCTTGCTAGCGCACCCTCGGTTCGATGTCGACCGCAGGCCGGATCGGCGGCCAGCTGACCCGGATGTCTCGCACGGGCTATGGCTTGACGGTAAAAGACAGGTCGAACGAGGTCTGCTTGCTGCCGGCGCGGTCACGCACCGTGGTGCGCACGACATAGTCGCCAGGCTCGACGCCCGAGAAGGAATAGGTGACATAGACGAAGAATTCGCGATTGCGCCGCCGGCTGGCGGTGGCGATCGTGTTGAAGGCCTGCTGGGCGACCAGCGCCTGGCCGTCCTTGGTGCGCAGCTCGAAGTCGAGCACCAGGTCGGTGCGGAACAGATCGCCGGAGCGGCGCCAGCCCTGGCCGTTGAGCTCGACATAGACGAGCAAGGGCTGGCCGGCGTCGAAACTCGATGAATCGCGCGGGTTGAACACGCCATAACCCTGCGGCTCCTCGGCGACCAGGGTCGCCCGGCGCACGGTCAGCGGCATGCGTTCCCAGATCGTCACCGCGGCCTCGTCGAGGGCATCGAGCGCCTCGGTCGAACGGCCGGCGCTGGCCGCCTCCTGGGCCCGCTTGATGGCGGCGGAGATGTCGACCGCAGCCGGGCCAACCGGCGCCGGCAGCACGGTGTCGGGCGCCTGCTGGACCGGCGGCACCGCCTGCTGCACGGGCGCCGGCGTCGCCCCGGTCGAGGGCGGGGTCTGCGCTTCAGCGGCGAGCGGCCACGCGAGGAGGCCGGCGGCGAGCGCACAGCGTTTCAGGGCGGTCGGATGCATTGGCGAGACTGGCCTCCGGTCGAATCGCGAGCCTGACGATATCATGGCCGCCATATCATGCCCGACCGCCCGGCAAGATGACTTGGCTCCGGCAATATGACTTGGCTGCCGCGACGGCTGAGCCTGAGAGGCTGGGGCAGGACGCAGCGGGGAGCGGCCATGCAGCCGCCTGGTCAGGGCTGCATTGTGTTTGCCGGATGGCAGCACTATGACCGTCTCCCCTTTCGAAATGGTCGCGTCATCGTTATCTCCCCGGACTATCCCGCCTCCGCGGCGTCGTGGTTTGTTGCCCGGCCCGTAACCGCCTCCCGCTCAGGACATGCCGATGGCTCGTGATACCGTCGACCTCACGCCGATCGAATCTCGCGACGAACTGGTCGCATGGATCGAAAAGGGCGTGAAACCGAAAGACCGCTTCCGGGTCGGGACGGAGCACGAGAAATTCGGCTTCTACCGCGCCGATCATCAGCCCGTGCCCTATGGCGGCCCACGTGGCATCGCCAAGATCCTCGAAGGCATGGAAGGATTGCTCGGCTGGGAGCCGATTGTCGACGACGGCAATATCATCGGGCTCGCCGATGTCACCGGCGGCGGCGCGATCTCGCTGGAACCTGGCGGCCAGTTCGAATTGTCGGGCGCGCCGTTCGAGACGCTGCACCAGACCTGGATGGAGGCACATGCCCATTTCGCCCAGGTGCGCGAGATCGCCGATCCCATGGGCATCGGCTTTCTCGGGCTCGGCATGAGTCCGAAATGGTCACGCGCCGAAACGCCGGTCATGCCGAAATCGCGCTACCAGATCATGACGCGCTACATGCCGCAGGTCGGCAGCCTCGGCCTCGACATGATGTACCGGACCTCGACCGTGCAGGCCAATGTCGACTTCGGCTCGGAAGCCGACATGGTCAAGAAGCTCAGGGTCTCGCTCGCCTGGCAGCCGGTCGCCACCGCGATCTTCGCCAATTCGCCGTTCACCGAGGGCAAGCTCAACGGCTATCTGTCGTTCCGCTCGGCAGTCTGGCTCGATACCGACAACAACCGGTCGGGGATGCTGCCTTTCGCCTTCGAGGACGGCATGAGCTTCGAGCGTTACGTCGACTATGCGCTCGACGTCCCCATGTATTTCGTCAAACGCGGCGACATCTATCATGATGTCGCCGGTGCCTCGTTTCGCGACCTGATGGCGGGAACGCTCAATTCACTGCCCGGCGAGCGCGCGGTCTTGTCCGACTGGGTCAACCATCTCGGCACGATCTTCCCCGAGGTCCGGCTCAAGCGCTATCTGGAAATGCGCGGCGCCGATTCAGGACCGCTGTCGCGGATCGTCGCGCTGCCTGCCCTGTTCGTCGGCCTGCTCTATGATGACGGTGCGCTCGATGCGGCCTGGGACATCGTCAAGCACTGGACCGCGGAGGAGCGGCAGAAACTGCGCGAGGACGTGCCGAAGCTCGGTTTCAAGGCCGAGATCCGCGGCATCACGGTGCAGGAACTGGCGCGCCAGATGCTGACGCTGGCGCGTGCCGGCCTGCGCCGGCGCGACCGTCTCGACATCAATGGCTGCGACGAGACGCGTTACCTCGAGCCGATCCAGATGATCGTTGACGACGGCCGCACCGCCGCGGAGACACTGATCGAGAAATATCTTGGCCCATGGCAGGGCCAGATCGAGCCGGTGTTCGACGAACTGGCCTATTGATCACCTCGCGCCGCGTGCCGGCGCGTCACACCGCCGGGTCGCGCGGCCCCGGCCATTGGTCGCGGGCGGCCGGATCGACAACCGTCATGCCGATGCCCTCGGTCGCGCGCACCGGCACCGCCGACGGGTCGAAATCATCCAGGCAGAAGATATTGACCCCGTAGTGGTCGGGCGCGGCGCGCTTGCGGTGAAAGGTGTAGATGCCGCAGACCGAACAGAAATAGTGCTTGGCGCGGCGCGTATTCCATTCATAGAGCCTCAGCGCGTCGGCGCCGGACAGGATGGTCAATTGGCTCTCGTGGACCTTGGTCATGAGGGCATTGCGCTTGGCGCAAAGCGAACAGTCGCAGGTCGTCAGCTCGACGATATCGGCATCGAGCCGGAAGCTGACCGCGCCACAATGGCATGAGCCGAAATGGCGCCCCATCGGACTATTCGGCGGCTTGCGCGTGTTCGCTGAGGTTGTCGAGGCCGGACACCACGTGGTCGGCCAGCGCGTCGGCGAGCGCCGACATTTCGTGGGGGTTGCGCAGCAGCGCGATGCGCACGCTCGGCAGCGCCGGGAAGCCGTCCGCGGCCTGCAGCACACGCATGCCGGGACGCAGGGCCGATTCCGGCAGCACCGAGACGGCGAGCCCGGCCATGACGGCGGCACCGACCGCGGTCGAGTTCCAGCTGGCATAGAGGATGCGATAGGCGCGTCCGGCGCTCTCCAGCCTTTCGGTGGCGGCGCGGCGCCAGTCGCAGGTCGGCCGGCCGACGGCCAGGGGCACCGGATCGTCGCAATGGACCGAAGCGCGGGCGGAGGCGACCCAGAGCAGCTGTTCGCGCCGGAACACCAGGGCCGGGCCCTTTTCCGGCCGATGGGTGATGATGGCGATGTCGAGATCATTGGCCTGAATGCGTTCGGCCAGCATGGACGAGGGTTCGCAGACCACCGTCACTTCGGCCCGCGGGTTCGACCGCGAGAACCGCGCCAGGATTTCCGGCAAATAGCGGTCGGCATAGTCGTCCGGCACGCCGAGTCGGACCCGGCCGGTCAGTTCGGCGCCGGAAAAGGCCGAAACCGCCTCCATGTTGAGCTTCACAATGCGCCGGGCGTAGTCGAGCAGGCGCTCGCCATCCTCGGTCAGCCGCGAAGCGCGGCCGTCGCGTTCGAACAGCGCCTTGCCGACCCGCTCCTCCAGCCGCTTCATCTGCATGGACACGGCCGACTGGGTCTTGAACACCACGTCCGCCGCCCGGGTGAAGCTGCCGGTATCGGCAATCGCCATGAAGGTTCGCAATTGATCGATGTCGAGAAGAATGGCCATGGGGTGCCCAAAAGGTTCGCATCAACGTCTCTGATGAGAGACATTAAAAACATTCGCTTCAATGATCAATCTCAATGTGCGATCGTTTGCCCATCGGAAAGCGTCCATTCGCACGGGAGATTCCCGGCCGCACGTGCCACCCGGCACGAGCGTCAGGTGCTGCTTGTCCGCATGATGTCTGAAAGGAGACACCTCATGGCTATGATCACCGCTACTCTCGCTTCCGCCTTTTTCTCGGTGGTCGGCGTTGCGCGTCGTCAGGTCCAGGTGATCAATTCCTGGCGTCAGGCGCGACAGGACTATGCTGCCCTGTGCGAGATGGACGACAAAACGCTCGCCGACCTCGGCTTGTCGCGAGGCGATCTTCGAGACGCCACGGCAGCCGGATATTTCGGCGATCCGACTGTGATCGTCGCGACCCGTGCCGCCGAACGTGGCCATGGCCGCCGGCCGCAGGTAGTCGCCGTCACCGGCCCGTCGATCGTCCCCGACGTCGTCAGTCATCTGCCGCGCGTCGCCACCTGCAATTGATCCCAGGCGTTTCTCCGTTTCAGTGGAACGGAGAAACGCCTGGCCACGTTGTTCCCACGCATTTTGCGCGGAGAGCCTTACCCCGCGCTCCGCACAGCCTGTCCCGAGGGCCGGTCGTCCCCTCGCCCGCCACTCGGGACAACCTCAAGCCGCCGTGGTCCGCCGCGGCGGCTTTTTTCTTGTTTCCGCGCGCGCCATCGCAAGGCCGCGCATGGTTGCATCGCTCCGGCCGACCTATCGCGACCCGCGCAACGCAGATAGCAATCGCTCATGACGCTTGCGGCCTTCCCAACCGATCCAGCCTTTTATGCCGTCGGCATCACCGCGACCTTCCTGATGGGGCTCGGCAAGGGCGCCTTCGGCGGCGGCCTGGCGATCCTCGGCATTCCGCTGCTGGCGCTGGTCATGGATCCGATCCAGGCGTCGATCGTCACCGCCCTGCTCGTCGCCTTCATGGACATTTTCGCGATCGGCAGCTTTCCGCGCAGCGCCTGGTCAAAGCCCGATCTGGCCTGGCTGCTGCCGGGCCTGGTCGCCGGCACCCTTGCCGGGTTCATGGTGTTTGAATATGTCGACCAGCGCGTTCTCGCGCTGATCATCGCAGTGATCACGCTTGCCTTTACCGCCCGCTATTTCCTGAAAACCGGCGCCGCCGCGCCAAGCCTGCCGGTATCGCCACGCCTGGCGCTCGCCGCCAGTGCCGGGGCCGGCTTCACCACCTATATCGCCCATGCCGGCGGCCCGCCGCTCGCCATGTATCTGCTGCGCCGCGATCTGACCAAGACCGCCTATGCGGCAACCACCATCGTCGTGTTCACGCTCGGCAATCTGATCAAGCTGCCGGGCTTCGTCTATTCGGGGCTCGACCAGCCGGGGGTGTTCGTCAAGGCGCTGGCGCTCGCGCCGATCGTGCCGGTCGGCGTGCTGATCGGCCGGCGGCTGCATGACGGCCTGTCGCGTGAAAAGCTCTACGGTCTTTGTTATGGCCTGGTCGGAATCGCCGGCGCCAAGCTGCTCTGGGATGCGATCCGCGCATTGTGGCCGACATGACGACCCGCCCATCCAAATCGCCAGTTCCCATGCCATTCCTGGTCGGAGCCTTCGGGGTCTTCCTGCTGGCGCTGATGGACGCGCTGATCAAGAGTGTCGCCGCGGCCCATGCGACACCCCAGATCGTGTTCATGCGCTTTGCCTGCGGCCTGCCCTGGGCGATCCTGGCGCTCGCCGTGCTGCGGCCGCCCATGCCTGGCAGGGAAATGGTCCGCGCCCATCTGTTCCGCGGCGCACTGGTGGTGCTGACCGCCGGCCTGTTCTTTTATGCCCTGGCCAAGCTGGAGCTCGCCGAGGCGATCACGCTCGCCTTCCTGTCGCCGCTGTTTCTCGCCGCACTCGCGGCCCTGATCCTCAAGGAAGCGATTTCTCCGGCGGTGATGATCGCCATCGTCGTCGGTTTCATCGGCATGGCGATCATCGTCGCCGGCAAGGTCGGCGGCGGCGTGTTCGATCTCACCCGCATTCTCGGCATCGCCGCGGCGATCCTCAGCGCATTCTTCTACGCAGCCAATCTGGTGCTGCTCAGACAACGCGCCCAGACCGACGCGCTCGGACTGATCGTGCTGTTCCAGAACCTCTTCCCCATGCTCATGATCGCGCCCTTCGCCTACATGGTCTGGGAGACCCCGGACCCGCGCTCCTGGGTGCTGTTCGCCGGCATCGGCCTGCTCGGCCTCGCCGGCCACCTGTGCATGGCCTGGGCCTTTGCGCGCGCCAATGCCGGCCCGCTCGGCGTGCTCGAATACAGCGCGCTGATCTGGGGCTCGGCGCTCGGCTATCTCGCCTTCGGCGAAGTGCCCAGCTGGACGACCTGGGCCGGCGCGGCGCTGATCATCGCCGCCTGCCTGGCGGTCGCGCGGCGGCAAACCGGCCGCTGAGGTCAGGCTGCCGGCGGGCGGGCTTCGAAGATCATGCAGGTTTCGGTGCCATGGGCGATCAGACGGCCCTTGGCGTCGGTCAGGCGCGCCTCGGACGTGGCGATCCGGCCGCCGGCATGAATGACCTTGCCTTCGCAGCGCAGGACGCCGGCGTCGGGCAGAAGCGCGCGGACATAATTCACCTTCATCTCGACAGTGGTATAGCCCTGCCCCGCCTTGATGACGGTATGGACGGCGCAGCCGAGTGCCGAATCCAGCATGGTGGCGTGCCAGCCGCCATGGATGGTGGCCAGCGGATTGTAGAAATCGGCTGACGGCGTGCCCTCGAACACGGCCTTTCCGGGCTCGACCTCGACCAGCAGGAAACCCATGGTCTTGGCGATCGGCGGCGCCGGGTGGCGCCCGGCAAGCATGTCGCGCAGAAAATCGATGCCATCCTGGGCGGCGGCTTCAGCGGGCGGAACAACACCGTAATGAATCGTCATCTGTCACCTATCGTGTAACTGCACGTTACGGATGCTGCCACGGCCGGTCAAGCGCCGCCGCTCAGGCCTCGCGCGCCTTCAGCGTCCTGCGAATGGCGCGCAAGCCCTCGCGGGTGTCGTGCCACAGCGCCGCGCCCACGGCTCCCTCCATCCGGGCATGTTCAGCCTCCCAGAGCGGGATGGCGGTGGACAGGAGGCCGGTGCCGGTCTCGGTCAGTTCCGGCTTCATCGCCCGGCCTGGGCCGCTGGAAACGCTGACCAGGCCGGATGTCTCGAGCCGCTTCAGATTGCGGGTCATGGTGGTGCGGTCGAGCGCCAGCACATCGGACAAGGCGGTAACCGAGGCCACATGTCCCGAGGCCAGCGCCGCCAGGATGTTGAACTGGGTCACCTCCAGGCCGAGCGGGGCGAGGATCCGGTTATAGGCGCGCGTCACCGCATGGGCGGTCATGCGCGTCTGGAAACAGATGCAGGAACGCGCGATCCGCGTCAGCGTGGCTTGATCGGGGGCCGTCTTCATGTCGTCACGATCCGGCGAGACAAGGGCGACGTCAAGTTTTGGTCGCGAGCGGCGCGTTCTTGACTCTCTCCGGCCATACGCTTATCTCCCCGACCAGCTGTTAGCAGTCACGCTACACGAGTGCTAACAGCTCGGCCGATCTCGGCCGCCACGATATTCTGCGGCCTTCGCGCCGCTCATTTCAGGGACCATCAACCCATGAAGTTCCGTCCGCTGCACGACCGCGTGGTCGTTCGTCGCCTGGAGTCCGAGGAGAAGACCAAGGGCGGCATCATCATCCCGGATACCGCCAAGGAAAAGCCGCAGGAAGGCGAAGTGATCGCCGTCGGCGCCGGTGCCCGTGACGAAGCCGGCAAGCTGGTTCCGCTCGACGTGAAGAAGGGCGACAAGGTGCTCTTCGGCAAGTGGTCGGGCACGGAAGTGAAGATCGACGGCGTCGACCTCCTCATCATGAAGGAGAGCGACATCATGGGCGTGATCGCGAAGTAATTTCGCACCGCCCAGCCCCTCCCCTTTAGTTCTTTCCGACAGGAGTAAGCCAATGGCTGCCAAGGACGTGAAATTCGCCCAGGACGCGCGCGAGAAAATGCTGCGCGGCGTCGACATCCTCGCCGAAGCCGTCAAGGTGACGCTCGGCCCCAAGGGCCGCAACGTCGTCATCGAAAAGTCGTTCGGCGCGCCGCGCATCACCAAGGACGGCGTCACCGTCGCCAAGGAGATCGAGCTCGCCGACAAGTTCGAGAACATGGGCGCCCAGATGGTGCGCGAAGTGGCCTCGAAGACCAACGACCTCGGCGGCGACGGCACCACCACCGCCACCGTTCTCGCCCAGGCGATCGTCCGTGAGGGCGCCAAGTTCGTCGCCGCCGGCATGAACCCGATGGATCTGAAGCGCGGCGTCGACCAGGCTGTGCTCGAGGTCGTCAAGACCCTCGAAAAGTCGGCCAAGAAGGTCAAGTCCTCGGCTGAAGTCGCCCAGGTCGGCACCATCTCGGCGAACGGCGACAAGCTGATCGGCGACATGATCGCCAACGCCATGCAGAAGGTCGGCAACGAGGGCGTCATCACGGTCGAAGAGGCCAAGAGCCTCGACACCGAAGTCGACATCGTCGAAGGCATGCAGTTCGACCGCGGCTACCTGTCGCCCTACTTCATCACCAATGCCGACAAGATGATCGCGGATCTCGAGGATGCCTATATCCTCATCCACGAGAAGAAGCTGACTGGCCTCCAGGCCATGCTGCCGGTGCTCGAGTCGGTCGTCCAGACCGGCAAGCCGCTGATCATCGTCGCCGAGGACGTCGAGGGCGAGGCTCTGGCCACCCTCGTGGTCAACAAGCTGCGCGGCGGCCTGAAGGTCGCAGCCGTGAAGGCTCCGGGCTTCGGCGATCGCCGCAAGGCGATGCTCGAGGACATCGCGATCCTCACCGGCGGCCAGGTCATCTCCGAAGACCTGGGCATCAAGCTCGAGAACGTCACTCTCCAGATGCTCGGCCGCGCCAAGAAGGTGCTGATCGAGAAGGAAAAGACGACGGTCGTCGACGGTGCCGGCAAGAAGAAGGACATCGAGGCCCGCATCGGCCAGATCAAGGCGCAGATCGAGGAGACCACCTCGGACTACGACCGCGAGAAGCTGCAGGAGCGTCTGGCCAAGCTCGCCGGTGGCGTGGCGGTGATCAAGGTTGGCGGTGCCACCGAGATCGAAGTCAAGGAGAAGAAGGATCGCGTTGACGACGCGCTCAACGCCACCCGCGCGGCCGTGCTGGAAGGCATCGTCCCGGGCGGCGGCGTCGCTCTGCTCCGCGCCAAGGCCAGCATCGCGAAGCTGAAGTCGGAGAACGTCGACGTTCAGGCCGGCATCAATATCGTGCTGAAGGCCATCGAAGCGCCGATCCGTCAGATCGTCGAGAACGCCGGCGTCGAAGGTTCGATCGTGGTCAACAAGATCATGGAGAGCAAGTCGGCGACCTACGGCTTCAACGCCCAGACCGAAGAATATGTCGACATGTTCGATGCCGGCATCGTCGACCCGGTGAAGGTGGTTCGCACCGCCCTGCAGAACGCCGCCTCGGTGGCTTCGCTGCTCATCACCACGGGCGCGATGATTGCCGAAGCGCCGAAGAAGGAAAGCGCTGCTCCGGCCATGCCGGGCGGCGGCGGCATGGGCGGCATGGATTTCTGATCCAGCCACTCCAACCTCCACGCATACGGAAGGGGCGCCGCAAGGCGCCCCTTTTCGTTTGGCCTTGCCGGCATCGGGCAAGCCCTCCGGGCACGCAAAGCTGTCCAGCCATTGGCACCGGCTTTCGACCGTGGGAGTTTAAGCGATATCGAGCCGCCTGGATCCGCGGCTGGCTGATCCACCCGATGTGCAGCGAAACGGGAGACTGACATGCGACGCCGTAGCTTCCTCACCGGCGCCCTCGCCGCGGCGGCCTTGCCGCGTTCCACCCTGGCCCAGACGCCCTCCCGCGCGAATGTGCTGAAATATGTGCCGCAGGCCGATCTGACCGTGCTCGACCCGATCGGCACGACGGCCTATGTCACCCGTCACCACGCCCTGCTGGTCTATGATCAGCTCTACGGCATCGACAGCCAGTTGAAGCCGCAGCCGCAAATGGTCGAGGGCCACACCGTCGAGGATGACGGCAAGCGCTGGACGTTCAAGCTGCGCGACGGCCTGCGTTTCCACGACGGCGAGCCGGTGCGCGGCCGCGACTGCATTGCCTCGATCAAGCGCTGGGCGGCGCGCGACGCGCTGGGCCAGGCGTTGATCGTCCGGATCGCCGAAATGACGGCGCCCGACGACAAGAGCTTCGTCATCCGCCTGCACAAGCCGTTCGGAGCGCTGCTCGACGCGCTCGCCAAGGTCGGTCCGCCGGCACTGGTCGTCATGCCCGAGCGTTTCGCCAATACCGACCCGTTCAAGCCGATCACCGAAGCGATCGGCTCCGGGCCGTTCAAATGGGTCCCGGGCGAACGGCTGGTCGGCGCACGGGCGGTCTATGAACGTTACGACGGCTACAAGCCGCGCGAGAGCGGTCAGCCAGACTGGCTGTCGGGCCCGAAGGTGGCGCATTTCGACCGGGTCGAATGGCTGATCATGCCGGATCCGGCGACGGCCTCGGCCGCCCTGCAGAGCGGCGAGGCGGACTGGTGGGAAAACCCGCCCAACGACCTGCTGCCGCCGCTGGAGCGCAACCGCAATGTGGTGACCGAACAACTCAACCCGCTCGGCATCATGGGAACCGGGATCTTCAACTGCCTGCATCCGCCCTTCGACAAGCCGGCGGTGCGCCGTGTCGTGCTCGAAGCCATGTCGCAGGCCGACTTCATGACCTCGGTCGCCGGCACCGACCAGACCATGTGGCGCGAGGGCGTCGGCATCTTCCCGCCGGGAACACCAATGGCGAGCAATGCCGGCCTCGAGGTGATCACCGCCAAGCGCGACATGCCGGCGCTGCGCGAGAAACTGAAACAGGCCGGCTATCAGGGCGAACGCGTGGTGCTGATGTCGGCCAGCGACCAGTCATCGCTCGCCGCCATTGGCGAGGTCGGCAACGACCTGCTGCGCCAGCTCGGCATGAATGTCGATTTCGCCGTTTCCGATTGGGGCACGGTGGTGCAGCGCCGCGGCAAGAAGGAACCGCCGGCCCAGGGCGGCTGGAACATGTTCCACACCACCTGGACCGGCCTCGACGTGGTCAATCCGGCGGTGATGCAGCCGCTCAGGGCCAATGGCGCGAAAGCCTGGTTCGGCTGGCCCGACCTGCCGGACCTGCAGCGCCTGCAGGATGCCTGGCTCGACGCGCCCGATACCGAAACCCAGAAGCGCGTCGCCGCCGATATCCAGAAGGTGACGCTCGAACAGGTGCCGTTCCTGCCGACAGGCCAGTATTTCTCGAAATCGGCCTATCGGCGCAACGTCACCGGCATCCTCAAGGGCCAGATCGTGTTCTGGAACGCCCGGCGCGCTTGAGCGTCGGGCTGACGCCGGCGGCAAGACACGCCGGTGTCAGCCGCAGGTGGCGCTGCGGACGATATTGCGGCCGTCGAGCCCGAAGGTCAGGCGGTTCGGCCGGTAGTCCCGCGTGCACATCATGCAGTAGCGCACGGCGACGCCGGCCGGCGCGCGGTAACGGGCTCGGACCAGGGCTTCCGGGCGGCCAACGAAGCGGCGTGCCGCCGGCAAGGCCCGCCGGCAAGCGGCCGCGCCTTGCTGGAAACCCGGCAAGGCGGGCTGGGCTTCGGCCGGCACGGCCGACGGCATGGCGGCCAGAACCATCAGCAGCAGCGCGGATCCGAAGCTGCTCGTCGCGAAACCTTTGATCATGGCGATGTCCTTGCCTCCCGATGGGATCGCGGCGCGACGCGCCGGCTGATCCGTCGCCAATCTAGGCGATCTGGCGCCCGGATGAACATGGCCGCGGGTTGTATCAGCCGCGCGGCTGCGATACCCGCACGCCAGCTGCGGCAAGTGTTCAAACGCCGATCCGGCTCACCAACCCAGTGGCGACATTCTGTCGCAGGTCCGGCATGACGCGGGGCTGCATCGACTCAAGCCGGTTCATGACAGTGTCTCGCGCTCAGGGCGCGCCAAGTCGTCCGCCAGGCAAACGGGGACATCATGTTCGACAATCTGTTCGACAATCCAGCGCTCAACAATGCGGCGAAGCTTGCCGCCCGCATTCTGCTCGCGGCGATCTTCATTCAGGCGGGCTTCGGCAAGATCTTCGGTTATGCCGGCACGTCCGCCTATATGGCCTCGGCAGGCGTGCCGGGCATTCTGCTGCCGCTGGTCATCATTGTCGAACTGATCGGCGGCCTGATGATCCTGGTCGGCTATCAGACCCGGCTCGCGGCGCTGGCGCTCGCCGTCTTCACCCTGCTCGCCGCGCTGCTGTTCCACTTCCAGCCAGGCAATGCCATGCAGATGGGCCAGTTCATGAAGAACCTGGCGATCGCCGGCGGCTTCCTGCAGATCTTCGCCACCGGCCCGGGCCTGTGGTCGGTCGATTCACGCAGCAAGGGCTGAGAGCGAAGGCAGAAAGTGCGAGCCCGGGACGGGCGTCAAAGGACGCCCATCTCCTCGCGGATGCGGGCGCGCAGGGCATCGATCGGCGACAGCCGGCCGTTATTGTCGTTGACGTGCCAGAAGGTCCAGCCATTGCAGGCCTGGGCGCCCTGGACCAGGGCGCCGATCTTGTGGATCGACCCGACCTGCGGACCGCTCATCAGCGATCCGTCCGGGCGTACGGTCGCGACATAGCGGCGCTTGTCGTCGGTCAGGACGGTGCCGGCGGTCACCAGGCCGCGTTCGACCAAGGACGAGAAAGCCACCCTCGGCGCCTCGCGCGCGGTGGTGAAATTGGCCAGCGAGGCTTCCGGCAAGGGATCGATCAAGGCAATGCGCGCCTCGGCCGCTGCGGCATAGGCGGGATCGCGTTCGATCCCGATGAACCGCCGGCCGAGGCGCTTTGCGACGGCCCCGGTCGTACCGGAGCCGAAGAATGGGTCGAGAATGACATCGCCGGTTTTCGACGATGACAGCAGCACCCGGGCAATCAGCGCCTCGGGTTTCTGGGTCGGATGCAGCTTGCGGCCAGCGCCGTCCTTCAGGCGCTCGTCACCGGTGCAGAGCGGAATGAACCAGTCGGACCGGACCTGGACATCCTCATTGCCGGCCTTCAGGGCCTCGTAATTGAAGGTGTAGCGCGCCTTGGCGTCGCGCGAGGCCCAGATCAGCGTTTCATGGGCATTGGTGAACCGGCGGCCACGAAAATTCGGCATCGGATTCGCCTTGCGCCAGATCACGTCATTGAGCACCCAGAAGCCGAGGTCCTGCAACGCCGTGCCGACCCGGAAAATGTTGTGATAGGAGCCGATGACCCACAAGGCCCCGTCGGGCTTGAGCACACGCTTGGCGGCTTTCAGCCAGGCGCGGGTGAAGGCGTCATAGGCTGCGAAGCTCTCGAACTGGTCCCAGTCGTCGTCGACCGCATCGACCAGGCTGTCATCGGGACGATGCAAGGCCCTCTGCAACTGCAGATTATAGGGGGGATCGGCGAAGATCAGATCGACCGAGGCCGGCGGCAAGGCATCCAGGACCTGGATGCAATCGCCGAGCACGATCCGGCTGCCGAAACCGAGGCCGGCACTGTCGCTTGGCACAAGGGAAGGTGAACGGACCGCCCGTACGCGGTCACCTGATCGGGCGGTTCCGTTCAAACTCGAACGCATGAGGCGACACTCGGTACGCTGAACAAATGTGACGCTGCACACACGAGGGGAGAGTGGCCCGACAGGGTAAAAGGATACTTAAGTCGACCAATGAATTTGTCTTTTATTCTGTCAACAAAAGGTAAATCTAAATACTTCGTAAAACTTAAAGTGCCGTAAATCCTTGTGTCATCCTGGGAGTTGCGAAAGCTTGCCGTCGGCGGCATGATCCGGCCGATCCAAGGGGAAGTGCCATGCGCTACGATGATTTCCGGCGTTCGGAGAATGTCGAGGACAGACGCGGAGGCGGCGGAGGCGGCCGCATTCCGGGCGGCCCGGCAGGGCTCGGCATCGGCGGCATGATCGTCATCGGCCTGATCTCCTACATGACCGGCATCAATCCGGCGATCCTGATCGGCGGCTATGACGCGGTCACCGGCGGCGGCCAGGGCCAGGTGCAGCAGCAACAGCAGCAGGGCCAGCAAGGGCGTCCGGGCGACCAGATGGGCGATTTCGTCGCCGCGGTGCTCGGCTCGACCGAGGATGCCTGGACCAAGATCTTCCAGGAGGCCGGCCGGCGTTATGAAGCGCCGGGACTGGTGATGTTTTCGCGCGCGACGCGGTCGGGATGCGGCGCGGCGCAGTCGGCGATGGGGCCGTTCTATTGCCCGACCGACCGCAAGGTCTATCTCGACACGGCCTTTTTCCAGGAGCTGACGACACGCTTCCGCGGCTGCACCGGCGAGGCCCAGGCCTGCCAGTTCTCCTATGCCTATGTCGTGGCCCATGAGATCGGCCATCACGTCCAGAACCTGATGGGCCTGCTCGACCGGGTGCATCAGGCCCAGCAGTCCGCCGGCAGTGAATCCCAGAGCAATGCGCTGCAGGTGCGCGTCGAGCTGCAGGCCGACTGCTTCGCCGGCGTCTGGGCGTTCCACACCCAGCAGCGCGCCCGCTTCATCGACGAGAACGACGTGCGCGCTGCCATGCAGACGGCCGCCGCCATTGGCGACGACATGCTGCAGAAGCGCTCGCAGGGCTATGTCGTGCCCGACAGCTTCACCCACGGCTCGTCCGAACAGCGCCAGCGCTGGTTCATGACGGGTCTTCGAAGCGGCCAGATCAGCGCCTGCAACACCTTCCAGGCGCAGCAGCTCTGAGGTTGCGCCTCCGCGGGCCCAGCGGGCGCTGGTTTACGCCCGCCGCCTGAGCGGCGGGCGCGCGGTGCTTGTCAGCGGTAGTAGAACCCCCGGGCGAGTTGCTCGGCGCCGGCAGGCTTGGCTTTGGCAATGGTCGTCGCCTTGGCCGGTTTGGTCGTCGCCGCGGACGGCGTTGCCGCCAAGGCGGCACCGACGGACATCAGCGACACCAAGGCCGCAATCGTGATCGTCTTCATGGCTGGTCTCCTCCGAGGGCCGGCGCGAGGCCGGTCTGACGACGCGAGACGGGGCGCATCGGCGCCGGACGGCATGCGCGCCGGAATGCCGCCCGATATCGTGACTAGTCGAGGAGTGCGGCGCAGCGGATACGACCGATGCCGTATATCGCCGAAGCGGATCGTCGATCCGTCAAGCGTGGTTAGCGAAGACTTGCCGCGATCGCTTCGCGCAGATTGTCGGCGCCGATCGGCTTGTGAAGCAGGCGATGGCCGCTCGCGGCAGCTTCCTTAAGGCGCACCGGCGAGGTGTCGCCAGTGATGATGATCGCCGGCGGGGCGCAGCCGAGATGGGCCGCGATCTCGCGGATGGCGTCGGCGCCGGTGACACCGCCGCTCAGCCGGTAGTCGACCAGGATGAGGTCGGCCGGCGCATCGCCCTGCCGCGCCGCTTCGGCGTGAACGCGGCAGGCTTCTGCCGCCGAGCGGCCGGCATAGACCCGATGGCCCCACAGATCGAGCAAGCCACTGATGGCATCGAGGACATCGCGCTCGTCGTCGACGACGAGGATGCCGAGCCCATGCGTCGCCATGGCCGACGGGATTGCCTGTCCCATAGCGGCTGGCGCGGCGACCGGCACGGTCAGCGAGAAAACCGAGCCGCGCCCGTCAATCGAACGGAGGCCGACCCCATGCTCCAGCAGTTGGGCGACACGCCGGACTATGGCAAGCCCCAGGCCGAGCCCCTGCGCGCGGTCGTGCTCGGGATTTTGCAACTGGACGAACTCATCGAAGATCACTGCTTGCTGGTCGCCGGCAATGCCGATGCCGGTATCGAGCACCTGGATCTCGACCTTGCCGCCGCTGCGGCGACGACAGCCGAGCAGGACGCCGCCGGTCGTCGTGTAGCGAAAGGCATTCGACACAAGATTGCCGAGGACGCGCTTGAGCAGCACCGGATCGCTGTCAACCCAGAGGCTCGTCTTCGCGATCCGCCAGTCGAGCCCCCGTTCGCGCGCGGCGCCGGCATATTCATGGCTGAGATCGGCGAACAGCCGTCCAAGCGATACCGGCTCGCGCCCGACCGGGACGACGCCCGCGTCGAGACGCGAGATGTCGAGCAGACCGTTCAGGAGATCGCCGAGATTGCCGACCACCGCCTGGAGCCGTCCGGCCATGTTGCGAGCCTCCGCTGCGCGAACGTCGCCGCGCTGCGCCAGGGTCGCCAGGGCCGCGATGAACAGGCTGAGCGCGTGGATCGGCTGGCGCAGATCATGGCTCGCCGCGGCAAGAAAGCGCGACTTCGAGCGATCGGCAGCCTGGGCGCGGTCGCGCTGCCGCTCGAGGCTGCCGATCAGTTCCAGGTTTTCCGAGCGCAGCCGCACCGTCTCCACCAGTGTCAGGTAGGTGACGCGGCTATAATAGAGATTGACGGCGGCCAGGCAGATGATGAAACCGAGATAGACCGAATAGATCGGTGCTTCGCTGATCAGACAGCGCACCGCCATCGGCAGCAGCATGGCCACGAGCGAACCGGCATAGGCCGCCGGAAAGGCCGAAAGCGACGGCACCGCCCCGCAGACCAGGCCGGTCAGCACGATGCAGGTGAAGGCGAAGATATGCGGTTCGCCATGGACGAAACCGAGCCAACCGATCAAGCCCCATAGCAGGCTCGACAGCCAGGAGAGCACGGTCGCCCGCCAGGCCCAGCGCAGCGCCGGCGCGGCGGCCTCGTCCCGCTTGAAATAGCGATGGGCCAGGACGATGCGCAGGACACTCAGGAGGTAGATGGCGCCGACCCAGGTCAGCAACGCCGTTTCCGGCAGGACACCCCGGAACACATAGGCCACCGGGATCGGAATCACGAAATTCGCAAACAGCACCGCGTAGGACTGACGATAGAGAAGATCGATGAGCGCCTCGCGCGCGCGGTCGCTTTTCATGGCTGCCCCTTCAACTCCCGCCGGTTGCATGACAGCCGGCTCAGCGGACCGGGACGACATATCCGTCACAGCTTGGTATCTGCGAGGTGAGCTGCAGTCGACGATCCCAAGTCGATGATCTCATGGACCGAACATGAAGCGCCCCTTCACCGTCGTGCTCGCCGATGACCACGCGATCGTGCGCGAAGGGCTGAAGCTTCTGCTGTCGACAGTGGACGACGTGGTCATCGCGGGCGAAGCGGCCGACGGCGAAGGCGTCTTCACGGCGCTCAAACAGGGTTCCATCGATCTGCTGGTGCTGGATCTCGGCATGCCGGGCGTCACCGGACTACAATTCATCCGCTCGCTCCGCGAGTCTTTTGGCCGGCTCAAGATCCTCGTGCTGACGGCCAATTTCGAACCGCGCATGGTTCGCGCGGCAATCGAGGCGGGGGTCGACGGCTATCTGACCAAACATGACGACCCGGCCGAACTCGTTCGTGCCATCGATGCGATCCGCCAGGGCGAAACCTATCTCGCCACCGCGATCCGTTTCGCCACGGATGACGGCAGCGGCCCGCGCGCGGCCGGCGAGCCGCTTGCCGACGCCCTGTCGCCGATCGCGCTGACCCGGCGCGAGCGGCAGATCTTGGCCCTGGTTGCCCATGGCGCGACGGCCCGCGACATGGCGGAGCGGCTCGGCATCAGTCCGCTGACGGCGCGCAAGCACCGCGAGAACCTGATGCGGAAACTCGACCTCCATAGCGCGGCCGAACTGACCGCCTTTGCCGTGCGTCTTGGCCTTCCGGCCGGCTGAGGCGATCATTCGGCTCCTCCAAGCAGCACCGCCCGCCTCGCTAACGCGCCGCTAACCCTGGCAGGTTAGCCGGCCTCCGGCCCTGCCGAAATACGCTAGGCGCCGTATACGCCGCTGCCCTGTCGCGGGCTTAGGTCTGTCCCCGACACGCCTCCGGCCTCGAATCGCCGAGGCGCTGTCCCATGGACACCACCCCTGACCACAAGGGCGGTGCGCGCATCGGGGGAGCCAAGACAATGCCGCCGCCGGAACACTGGATTCCGTTCGCGCTCGCGACACTGGCCTTTGCCGCCATGCCCGGCCCCGCGATGCTCTACATGACGGCCCAGACGCTCGGCCACGGCCCTCGGGCGGGGCTCAAGGCGGCTCTCGGCATCCATGTCGGCTGTTATATCCACATCGCCGCGGCGGCGCTCGGGCTTGCCGCGATGCTGCATCATGCGCCGCTTGCCTATGCCTGCCTCAAGGCCGCCGGCGCGGGCTATCTCGTCTGGCTCGGCGCCATGATGATCCTGGGCCGGACCGGCGGTGCCGAACAGCCCACCGCGTCCGGTGCTGCGGTGTTCCGCGCCAGCATCATGGTCGAGGTTCTCAATCCCAAGACCGCGCTGTTCTTCCTGACCTTCCTGCCGCAATTCGCCGATCCGGCGGCGGCCTGGCCGGTCTGGCTGCAACTCCTGCTGCTCGGCCTGATCGTCAACGCCGTCCTCTCGGCCGCCGACATCGCTGCCGTCGTCATCGCCTGGCTGACGCTCGGCCGCTTCGCCACGGGCCTGTCAGGACGGCTGGTGCCGAGGGCCTGCGGTTCGATCCTGATGGGGCTCGGCGTGACGCTGGCGCACCAGGCATGACCCAACGAACCGGAGCGGACATGACGACATGGCGATATCTGATCCTGGTGGCGGCGGTCGCGCTGACGGCCGGCGCGGTACGGGCGGAAACGGCGGCCGAGCGCGGCCGCTATCTGGTCGAAGGCATTGCCGCCTGCGGCAATTGCCACACGCCGCGCGGGCCGAACGGCCCGCTTCCCGGCATGGAGCTCGCCGGCGGCACGGTCATGGAGGAACCGGCCTTCACCGCCAGGGTTTCGAACATCACACCCGACAGGGAGACCGGCATCGGCGGCTGGAGCGATGACCAGATCATCGCGGCCATGCGCGAAGGGCGCCGCCCCGACGGCTCGATCATTGGCCCGCCCATGCCGATCGAGCCCTATCGCGATATGTCCGATACCGACGCCAAGGCGATCGTCGCCTATCTGCGCAGCATCAAGCCTGTCCGCAATGCGGTGGCGCGATCGGACTATCGCATTCCCTTGCCGGTATCCTACGGCCCTCCTGTCGGATCCGTGCCCGATGTTTCGCCCTCGAACCGGCTTGGCTACGGCCGCTATCTCGCGACCGCACTCGGCCATTGCATCGAGTGCCACACACCTGTTGTCAACGGCCGCCGCGACATCGCGCACCAGGCCTTCGCCGGCGGTTCTCCCTTCGCCGGTCCATGGGGCGTCTCGGTCGCACGCAACCTGACCGCGCACGGAACGGAAGGCCTCGGTCGCTGGACCGACGCGGCATTGAAACGTGCCATCCGCGACGGCATCGGCGCCGACGGGACGCCGCTGCTGCCGCCCATGGGTTTTGCCTATTACCGCACCATGATCGAGGCCGATCTCGATGCCCTGGTCGCCTATCTCAGAACGCTCCCGGCGCGCCCCATGGGGCGCGACGTGCCCCCGACGGGCGGCCAATGAGCAGCTTTCCCCCCTCACCACCCAATGGAGATATTGATGAAAACGATCCTGTCCGGGCTCGCTCTCGCCGTCGGCCTGACGGCGCCGGCACTTGGCGCCGACGCGCCCCTGCGGGCTCCGGCACCGTTTGGCGCCGCGGCTTCGGCCTACCAGTGGTCCGGCCTTTATGCGGGCATCAGTGGCGGTTATGGCAGGGGCAGCGCCCACCAGGGCATGACGACGTCGGCATATCAGGGTCTCGGTCTCTATTATGGCGACGTCAATGAGAGCCTGCCGGCCAATGGCGGCCTGATCGGCGCGACCGTCGGCTATAATCGTCAATTCGACCGGTTCGTGCTCGGCCTCGAGGCGGACTTCTCGCTGACCGGCATGAAGAGCCACGGCCAGGCACCCGATGGCGATATCTGGGTTCCCGGCGATCGCGCGACCCAGAATTGGTCAACCACGCTGAACTGGCTCTCGACCCTTCGTGGCCGCGTCGGTTTCACCTTCGACCGCTTTCTCGTCTACGCGACCGGTGGTCTCGCGGTTGGCGGCGTGACCGACCGCACCCGGCTCGACTATGACGACGGCGCCGGAGGCGGCTTTTCCGCATCGGACCGGAGCAGCAAGACACATGTCGGCTGGACGCTGGGCGCCGGCGTCGAAGCGGCAATCACCGACAGGCTGACCGCCAAGCTCGAATATCTCCATGTCGACCTCGGCACCCAGACCTACCGGACCGATCTCCGGCGGATCCTGATCCACGCCGACGCCAAGGTGACCGCCGACATCGTCCGCGCCGGCCTGAACTATCGCTTCTGAACTTGCGCGCCTGAACTTGCACTTCTGAAACTGCACTTCTGAACTTGGCAGCGAAAGCCGGACCAGCGCCGGCGGCAAGCAAATCTTGGTCTTGCCGCCGGCCTCGCGCGATCCGGCATCAACGCCGGCGATGCCGGACATCACCCGATTCCGTTTGGCCAACCACGGCCCGCGCGGCAGTCTGGAGCGATGAAACCCGTCGATGTCGCGCTCGCCCTGCTTGTCACGCTGGTCTGGGGTGTCGCTTTCGTCCTGACCAAGGTCGCGCTCGAAACCATATCGCCGCCGCTCCTCATGGCGGTTCGATTTCTGGTCGCGGCCCTGCCCGTGCTGTTCGTCGCACGGCCGGGCTTGCCCTGGCCATTGCTCGTCGGCCTCGGGCTGACGCTGTTCGTCGGGCAGTTCCTGTTCCAGTTCATCGGCATCGCGCAGGGCGTGCCGCCGGGACTTGCCTCGGTCATCGTGCAAAGCCAGGCGCTGTTCACGGTCGGCTTCGCGGCGGCCCTGCTCGGCCAGGTCCCGACACAGCGGCAGATCGGCGCGCTGGTCATCGCCACCGCGGGTCTCGTCTGCATCGCCGGCACCATCGGGGAGGAGTTCGATGCCCGCGCGCTTCTCCTGATCCTGGTTTCTCCGGTGAGCTTCGCGCTCGGCAACGTCCTGCTGAAACGCGCCGGCGAGACCGACATGTTCGGCCTGATCGCCTGGCTGAGCCTGGTGCCGCCGCTGCCCGGCCTCGCCCTCGCCGCGGCGATCGACGGCCCGGCTTCGATCTGGCGCTCGGCGGTGGAGACCCCGGCGCTCGGCTGGATCGCGGCTGGCTATCTCGGGCTCGTCGCAACGACCTTCGGCTATGCGGCCTGGGGGCGGCTGATCCGGCGCTATTCGGCCGCGACGATCGCGCCCTTCGCACTGCTGGTGCCGTTCGTCGGCGCCGCAGCCTCGTCGCTGGTCTTCGGCGAGGCCTTCGGCCCCTTGCGCCTGACCGGCATGGCGCTGGTGCTGGCCGGCCTCGCCCTGCTGCTGATGCCGGCCACGTCACGCCGCCCGGCCTAGATCGCGGCCTTCAGCCGTTCAGCGCCTGGCCCGGCCAGCCCTCGGCAGCGATCTTGGAGGCGGCGATGACCGCCTGGGTCCGGCTGTCGACGCCGAGCTTGGTCAGGATCGCCGAGACATGCGCCTTGACGGTGGCTTCCGAGACGGTGAGCTCATAAGCGATCTGCTTGTTGAGCAGGCCTTCCGACAGCATCATGAGCACACGCACCTGCTGGGGCGTCAGGCTTGCGAGCCGCGTCACCAGCTTGGCGCTTTCGGAATCGCGGCCGGTGGAGAGATCGATGTCGACGGGAACATAGGTGCCGCCGTCGAGCACCATGCGTATGGCGTCACGCATCGCCTCGGTTCCCAGCGTCTTGGGGATGAAACCCGACGCGCCGAATTCGAAACAGCGGCGGATCACGTCGGCGTCCTCGGTCGCCGAGACGATCACCACAGGCACGCCCGGATATTGCGCGCGCAGATACATCAGGCCGGAAAAGCCCTTCACCCCGGGCATGGCGAGATCGAGCAGTACCAGGTCGACATCGGGGTCCGCGCTGATCAGATCCGACATCTCGGTGAACGAGCCGGCCTCGGTAATGACCAGCCTGACACCGAGCCCGGTCACCGCCTCGCGCAACGCGCCGCGGAACAGGGGATGATCGTCAGCGATGACGATCCGATAAAGCGCGGTCGCCGCATCCAACATCTGCTACCCCCATTGGCCTTCCCCGGATGATCTTCTGGCGGATCATTGCGAGCAATTTTCTCAATTCTTGCAAGGCAATACAAGTGCGAAGCCGCAAATCAAGGGAATATCGACGGCGGGCGCCTCCAGATCGCCCGGCAATTGGCCGGCCGCGCCGCCGGCGCGCTTCGCCGTGCAGGCCGCACGAGATGCTCGACAGGCGTGATTTGCCGGCCACGATGTCCCAACGGAAGCCGGGTCGGGCCCGGATGACCTCATCAGACTGTCACGGAGTTATGGGACTGCCCGATTGACAGGTCGCTCCAAGGGAGGTCTGTTAATCCCTGTGAGGTCCGGGTTGGCGGCTCTGCCCGGCTCAGAGCGCGAGGTATCCCGTGGCGCGACATATCGGTTGGATTGCTGCAATGGTCGGCCTTCTGGCGGCCATGCCTTCGGCGGAAGCGGTGATGCGCGGCGAGCCCGCCAGGGATCCCAACGGCACAAGACGTTCGACGGTTCTGATCGAGACGCCGGAAGGTGTCTGCACGGGCGCGCTCATTGGCCCCGATCTCGTCCTGACGGCCGGCCACTGCGTCTCGGCGCGGGGCCGCTATCGCGTGCGCTATCTCGACCGCTCGTTCCGGCGCGCCACCGCCAGTGTCGCCCGGGTGCAGGCCCATCCCGGCTTCGACGCCCGTCACGGCTTCGCCTCCGACGATGTCGGGTTGATCCAGCTCGCCCGGCCGCTCGGTGCCGATGCCCGCGCCGCGGCCCTGCCCGGTGGCTGGGGCGCCAATGGCCGGGGCGAAGAGATGATCATTGCCGGCTTCGGCTCGACCGAGCGGGCGCGCGCCCGCGACGGCGTGTTGCGCGAAGCCTTGATGCGGACCTCGCAGCCCAGCGTCCAGGGCCGCGGCTTTGCCGGCCTGTCCGGCGAAGACCGGGCGCAGCGCTCCGGCATGTGTGTCGGCGATTCCGGCGGGCCGGTCTATCGCCGCTCCGGCGGCGCCTTCACCGTGGTCGGCATCCTCAAGGGCGGCACCACGGATCCCGGGCGCGAATGCACCTCGACGCCGATCTATGTGCCGGTGCGCGACTATGTCAGCTGGATCCGCGGCACGGCCGCCCAGTGGCGCACCTCGGTCGGCCTCCCCGCGACCGGCACGGTCGAGATGCGGCAATAGCGCCGCATCCTGCAGTTCACCTGGCGCTTCAGGCCACCTTGGCAAGGCCGCGTTTGATCAGCAGCGCCTGCGGGTCGGGTTCGCGGCCGCGGAAGGCAATATAGGCCTCCAGGGGATCGCGGATATTGCCGGCCGAATAGACGAAATCGCCGAGCCGTTGCGCCAGCGCCGTGTCGAAGACATCGCCTGTCTCCTCGAAGGCCGCAAAGCCGTCGGCATCGAGCACCTCCGAC
Organism: Phreatobacter stygius; assembly: GCF_005144885.1. Lineage (NCBI taxonomy): Bacteria > Pseudomonadati > Pseudomonadota > Alphaproteobacteria > Hyphomicrobiales > Phreatobacteraceae > Phreatobacter > Phreatobacter stygius. The sequence continues at coordinate 3,425,405 of NZ_CP039690.1, read as the reverse complement.
CACATGTAGCTGTAATAGCCGGCGGAATAGCCGTCGCCCGAGAACACATGGGCGAAATGTGGCGTGCGATGGCGCATCACCATGCCGTCGGGCATGCCGATGCGGGCAAGCTCCTGGTGCTCGAAGGCAATCGGATCGAGGCCTTCGGCACCTTCGAGCGAGTGGAAGGCCATGTCGACCAGGGCCGACGAGGTATATTCCACCGTGGCGAAGCCCTGGTTGAAATTGCGCGCCGCGATCAGCCGGTCGATCAGCCCCAGCGGCATGACCGCGCCGGTCTCGGCATGCACCGCGAAACGCGACAGCACTTCCGGCCGCGCCAGCCAGTGTTCGTAGAGCTGCGACGGGAACTCGACGAAGTCGCGCGCCACCGACGTGCCTGACAGCAGCGGATAGGTGACGTCGGACAGCAGGCCATGCAGCCCGTGGCCGAACTCATGGAACAGGGTGCGGGCATCGTCGAAGGACAGGAGCGCCGGCTTGCCTTCCGGCGGCTTGGCGAAATTCATCACATTGACGATGATCGGAAGGACCTCGCCCGACAGTTTCTCCTGGCTGCGGAAAGCGCTCATCCAGGCGCCCGAACGCTTGGTCGGACGGGCGAAATAGTCGCCCAGGAACAGGCCGATCGGCTTGCCGCCGCGCGACACCTGATAGGCGCGCACATCGGGATGATAGACCGGCACGTCGTGGCGCCGCTCGAACGTGACGCCGAACAGGCGCGTCGCCACATCGAAGGCCGCCGCGATCATCCGGTCGAGTTGGAAATAGGGCTTCAGCTCGGCTTCATCGAGCGCATGGCGCTGCTGGCGGACCTTCTCGGCGTAGAAGCGCCAGTCCCACGGCTCGATCTTGTCATTCATGCCCTCGGTACGCGCGACCTCGGCCAACGCCTCGCGCTCCTCGCCGACACGATCCTTGGCGCGCACCCAGACCCGGTCGAGCAGCGAGCGCACCGCATCCGGCGTCTTGGCCATGGTATCGTCGAGCTTGAAGGCGGCGAAGGTCGGGTAACCGAGCAACCGGGCGCGCTCGATGCGCAGCGCCACGGTTTCGGCGACGATCGCCGTATTGTCGGTCGCCCCACCCATCTCGCCGCGCCGGACCCAGGCCTTGAACACCTTTTCGCGCAGGTCGCGGCGCGGCGACACGGCGAGAAAGGGCTCGACCATCGACCGGCCGAGCGTCATCACCGCCCCGTCGAGCCCGCGATCGCTCGCCGCCTGATGCAGCGCGGAGACGAGATAATCCGGCAGGCCTTCGAGATCGGCCTCGGCGAGCTGCAAGGTCCAGGTCGCCTCGTCCTTCAGCACATTCTGGGCGAACTGGGTGCCGAGCGTGGCGAGCCGCTCGGTGACGGCACGCATGCGCTGCTTGGCCTCGTCGCCGAGTTCGGCGCCGGCGCGGACGAAGTTCTTATAGGTCTTTTCGAGCACGCGGATCTGCTCAGGGCTGATGCCGAGGCTGGCGCGCGCGTCGTGCAGCGCCTTGACCCGCGCGAACAGCCTGACGTCCAGGCTGATCGCATTGCCGTGCTGGGCAAGGATCGGCGCCATGTCGCGCTGGATCGCCTGGATCGCCTCGTCGGCATCGGACGAGGCGATGTTGAAGAACACGCCGCAGAGCCGATCCAGCGCATGGCCAGCTTTCTCCAGAGCGTCGATCGTATTGGCAAAGCTCGGCGCTTCCGCCTGGGTTGCGATCACCTCGATCTCGGCGCGATGTTCGGCAAGCGCGCTGTCGAATGCCGGACGGTAGTCGTCAATGGCGATCTCGCCGAAAGGCGCGATGCCGAAAGGCGTGGTCCAGGGACGGAAGAAGGGATTGGCGGCGGTGGCAGTCTGGCTGTGCTGGGTCATGGGGCCAATGTGGCGGGCCATACCCGATTGCTCAAGGCCCTGGTCGTTCAGGGTCCCGATTGTTCATGGCCTGCCTGTCATCCGCGCCGCGACCAGACCATGGGCTACAGAATTTTTGCGCCGAAATTGGTCTCGGGGTTCATGTCCGCGGTCAGTCTGCCGGTCGGCTCGGCCGCCCAACCGCCGGTCCGCTTCAGCCATTTGCCCGCGCCCGGTTTCGCCGCGAGCGCGCCGTTGGCCACCACGTTGCGGCCGCGCACGAGGACATGGTCCGGCCAACCGGTGACGGTGCGCCCGGCGAACGGCGTGAAGCCGGTCTTGTCGTGCATCAATTCGTCGGTGATGGTCACCGATCTCTTGGGGTCCCAGACCGCGATATCGGCATCCATGCCCGGCGCGATGGTGCCCTTGTTCGGCAGGTTGTAGATCGAGGCCGGGGCGGTTGCGGTCAGATTGACGAAGGCTTCGAGCCCTCTGCCCTCGAATTCCGGCCGGCCCTTCGACACCATCGCGTCGAACATCAAGGGCAGGCGCACCTCGAGGCCCGGCAAGCCGTTGGCGATCTGCTTGAAGTTCGGGTTCGGCCCGGCCGACAGCTTGCCGGTCTCGTCGAACCGGTATGGCGCGTGATCGGAGGTGACCGTCTGGATGTCGCCGAGCGCCAGTGCCCGCCACAGGGCGTCCTGGTCGGCGGCCTCGCGCGGCGGCGGCGAGCACATCCACTTGGCGCCCTCGAGCCCGGGCTTGTCGAGATCGTGCCGGGTCATGAACAGATATTGCGGGCAGGTCTCGGCGAACACCTTAAGGCCCTGGCCGCGCGCCTGGCGGATCACCTCGGCGCCCTCCGACGTCGAGACGTGGAAGATCATGATCGGCTGGTCGATCAGGGCGGCGGCGGCGATCAGCCGGGTGAAGGCCTCGGCTTCCGAGCCGCGTGGATGGCTGATGGCGTGATATTTCGGCGCGGTATAACCCTTGGCCACCAGCCGCTTGCCCAGCCAGGAAATCATGCCGTGGTTCTCGGCGTGGACACAGACCAGCGCGCGGTTTTCCCGCGCCGTCAGCAACACGTCGAGCAGCGGCTCGTCGTCGACCTTGATCAGGTCATAGGTCATGAACACCTTGACCGAGGCGTGACCTTCCTTGATCAGCGCCGGCAGGTCGGTCTCGATGGTCTTCTTGTCCGGGTTCGCCACGATCATGTGGAAGGCGTAGTCGATCAGGGCGCCGCGCGCGGCGAGCGCCGCATAATCGTCGACGACGTTCCTCAGATCGAGCCCGCGGTGCTGGGCGGCAAAGGAGATCACCGTCGTGTTGCCGCCAAAGGCGGCGGATGTCGTGGCGCTCTCGAAGCTATCGGCATTCAGCAGCCCGCCGGCCGAGACCTGCTCGATATGGGTATGAGTGTCGATGCCGCCAGGCAAAACCAGCTTGCCCGTGGCGTCGATCTCGCGCGCCCCTTCGGCCAAGCCGAGGCCGACCGCGACGATGGTCTCGCCCGTCACCGCCACGTCGGCCTTGAAACTGCCGGTTGCCGTCGCGACGGTGCCGCCGCGAATGACGAGGTCGTAGAGGGAAGCGGGCATGTCTTTCTCCGACTGGACGGGATTCCGGTTCGGGCCGACAATAGACATGCGATCAGCCCGAGCGGAACTCCATGACACGCAGACCCCGTATCCTCGTCATCAATCCCAATTCCAACGAGGCCGTCACCGAAGGCCTGCGCCAGGCGGTGAAGCCGTTGAGTTATGCCGAGGGGCCGGAGATCGTCTGCACGACGCTGGCCGAAGGACCGTTCGGCATCGAAACACAGGAACATGTCGACAGCCTCGCCATTCCGCTTCGGCGCAAGATCGAGGCGACCAATGACGCCGACGCCTTCGTCATCGCCTGTTATTCCGATCCGGGCATCCATGTGGCGCGCGAGGGCACCAGCCGGCCGGTCTTCGGCATTGCCGAAAGCGGCGTGCTGACCGCGCTCGCCCGGGCCGAACGTTTCGGCGTGATCGCCATCAAGAGCCGGTCGATCCCGCGGCACCTGCGTTATCTGCGCCAGATGGCGCTGATGGACCGGCTGGCCGGCGAACGGGCCTTGGAAATGTCGGTCGCCGAGACCGCCACCGGCGACAAGACGCTGGAGCGGATGATCGAGATCGGCAGGCAGTTGCGGGACCTGGACGGTGCCGGCGCCATCGTCATGGGCTGCGCCGGCATGGCCCGGCACAGAAAGCCGCTCGAAGAAGCGCTCGGCATCCCCGTCATCGATCCGACCCAGGCCGCCGTCACCATGGCGATCGGCACGATCGCGGTGGGCTGAAGCCCATCAGGCGGCGAAGTCGCTCGCTTTCAGGATGATGCCGCTGGTGCGCGCCGAGGAGCGCACCACCCGCTCGGTAACCAGGGTCTCGACAAAGGCCTGGTAGGAATGGTGATCGGCCTCGCCGAGATCACGCCAGCCTTTCAGATAAGGCTGCGGCACGAGGCCTGCCTGGCTCGCCGCGACCACGGTGCAACTCGTCAGCAGCGGCCGGTATTTGTCGAAATCGGCCTCGACGCGGTGTGTCGCCTCGTCCAGCACGCCGACCAGGCGGGACGCAACCTCCGGCCGTTCGCGGACAAACTTGGTGCTCAGCAAGGACACGCCGGCGAAGAACGGATCGGCGATCGAGGTTGCACAGAGATTGGTCATCACCCGCTTGGCTGTACCGCCGGCGACGGCAAGCGAGACGGTCGGTTCGATCGACAGCACGGCCTCGACCGTGCCCGAAGCGAGCGCCTGGGCGTGCAGATCGGCGGCCAGTTCGACAAAGCGGACATCGCGGTCCGGATCGAGGCCGGCCCGGCGGATCATGTGGCGGGCGACGGTGCGCCAGGAGGCGCCGGGCAAATGGCCCAACGACCGGCCGCGCAGGTCGGCGAGCGTGCCGATCGGCGCCTTGCGCAGCGCGATCAGCCCGTCGGCGACCCGGTTCAAGGCAATGCTGCCGCCCTGCAGGCCGGACAGCTTGAGGCTGCCCGGCGTGTTGGATTCGGCGATGGTCGCAAGCCCGGCCGAAGCGCCCGGCGCGCTGCAGTCGGCGCGGCCGGCGACCAGGGTCTCGACCAGATGGGCCTGGGCCTGCAGGCGCATGACCTCGACCTCCAGGCCGGCCTTGTCGAACAAGCCGTCCTGGCGGGCGACGCAGAACGGCAAGGATTGCAGCAGCGGCATCCAGGCGAGCGTCACACGGTCGCGCCGGACCTGGCCAGAGGCCGGCGCCGGCAGGGCAGCGGCAAGCGCCAGGGCCCCGGCGCCCTTCAGGAGATCGCGACGACCAGCATGCGTTTTCAAGATCTCGTCCTTCATGCGCCAGCACCACCACTGATTTCGGCAGGGCCGAGGCGGCACCACCCCGCGGCAGCAAGAATGAGCCGGCGATGGAACCCTGGCCTGCCAAGGTCTTCCGGCTTGCGGCGGCGCCTTGCTTGACCGCAGGCGATTTTAGCAGATATGGCTTGCAGAAGGCTGATACGGCCCGCCGCTCGCGCCCGCCAGGGTTCGGTGAACGTATCCACGACAAGCCCGTTCTTCCTGGTCCGACCGGACGGCGAACGAGTCAGCAATGCGAGCCCTGATCATCTTGTTCGCCTGACGAAAAGGATCGGAAGCGATGCGCTCGTTCCGCGATGCAAAGACCATGGCCAAGGCTCTGCGCGAGTCCCTGGCGAAAAAAGACACCCACCTCAGCCACGGCGAAGCCCTGGAACTGGTCGCCGCCCAGTTCGGCTACGACAGCTGGAATGTGCTGGCCGCAAAAATCGCCGCCGACAGCACCGAGCCCGAGCCGGGCGGTGCGATCAGCTTCGAGCAGGCGATCCCGATCATCCGTATTTTCGATATCGCCAAGGCCAAGGAGTTCTATTTCGGTTTCCTCGGCTTCGCGACCGATTGGGAACACCGGTTCGGCGAAGGCTTCCCGCTCTACACTCAGATCTCGCGCGCCGGCCTGCAACTGCACCTGAGCGAGCACCACGGCGATGCCAGCCCCGGCGGCACCTCGTTCATCCGGATGCGCGGCCTCAGGGCCTTTCATGCCGAACTGATGGCCAAACATTATGCCTATATGAAACCGGGCATCGAGGAGCCCGGCTGGGGCCTGGAAATCACCGTCCTCGATCCCTTCGGCAACCGGCTGCGCTTCTGCGAACAGTCGGACGCGACCACAAGCTGAGCCCATCGGACGGCGCCGCACGCCGGCGCCGTCCCCTTGCGGGCATGGTGGCCCGCATCTCGGCAGACCGTGTCAGGCGTGGCGTCCATTGGCCTTCTCGCTGTCGAGATGGGCCAGTTGGGCGGCCGGGTAACGGTCGCCGGCGGCAGCGTCGGGCGGCACCGCCCCTGCCAGCGCCGCCAAAGTGTCGGCCGACACGGTGACGTCGAGTGCCCTCAGGGCCTCGGCCAGCCGGTCGCGCCGGCGTGCGCCGACCAGCGGGACGATATCGGTGCCCTGCGCCAGCACCCAGGCAATGGCGAGTTCGGCGACCGACGCCCCGGCTTCGCCGGCAATGGCGCGGATCCGCTCGACCAGGGCGAGGTTGGCCTCCAGATTGTCGCCCTGGAAACGCGGGCCGGAACCGCGAAAATCGCCGGGCGCCACGCCTTGTTTCGACCAATGGCCGCTGATCAGCCCGCGCGACAGCACGCCATAGGCAGTGATGCCGATGCCGAGCTCGCGGCAGGTCGGTAGGATGTCCCGCTCGATGCCGCGCGAGATCAGCGAATATTCGATCTGCAGATCGGCGATCGGATGCACCGTCTGGGCGCGGCGGATGGTGTCGGAACCGACCTCGGACAGTCCGACATGTCTGACGTAGCCGGCCTTCACCAGATCGGCGATGGCGCCGACCGTATCCTCGATCGGCACGGCGGGATCGAGCCGGGCCGGGCGGTAGATGTCGATGTGGTCGACACCCAGCCGGTGCAGCGAATAGGTCAGGAAGTTCTTCACCGCGGCGGGCCGGCAATCATAACCCGACCAGCCGCCGGCCGGATCACGCAACGCGCCGAACTTGACGCTGATCAGGGCCTTGTCGCGGTCGACGCCCTGGAGCGCCTCGCGGATCAGAAGCTCGTTGTCGCCCATGCCATAGAAATCGCCAGTGTCGATGAGCGTGACACCGGCATCGAGGGCTGCGTGGATGGTGGCGATGCTCTCGGTCCGATCGGCCGGGCCATAGAGACCCGACATGCCCATGCAGCCGAGGCCGAGCGCCGAGACGACCGGACCGCTATGGCCGAGTTTGCGATTGATCATGGTGTTGGCTCCTTGGCCGCGACGCGTGAAAATCTCGCGTCATCCTGGTCAAGCGATATGACACTGGTCAGATCATTCGATAATCTGGCTAAATCCAAATAGCTTGTTCGGCATTCCGAACAATGGAGACCACGATGAGCGATGCCGACCTGCGCGATCTCGACGCCTTCGCAGCGGTTGCGCGCCATCGCAATTTCCGCCGGGCCGCGGTCGAGCTGAGGGTTTCGGTCTCGACGCTCAGCCAGCGTCTCAGCGACCTGGAAGCCCGGCTCGGCGTGCGCCTGCTCAACCGTACGACACGCAGCGTCGCGCCGACCGAAGCCGGCGAGCGGCTGGTCGCCCGTGTCGGACCGGCGCTGCGGGAACTGTACGACGCCGTCGGCGATATCAGGAGCTTCAGCGACCGCCCGTCGGGCCGGCTCAGGATCAATGCTCCGGCGCCGGCGATCGATCATGTGCTGGCACCGATGGTCGCGCCGTTCCTGCAACAATTCCCCGGCATCAATCTCGAGATCGTCGCCGAACCATCGCTGATCGATATTGTCGACGGTGGTTTCGATGCCGGCATCCGCTACGAAGAACATCTCGACCAGGACATGATCGCCGTGCCGCTCGGCCCGCCGCAGCGCTATGTCGTGGTCGCCGCGCCGGACTTTCTTGCCGGCCGGCCGCGGCCGCTGGAGCCGCGGGACCTGCTCGGCCAGCCGCTGATCGCAACCTGCTTTCCGAGCGGCCTCCTGCCGCCCTGGGAGTTCGAGAAGGCGGGCCAGGTGGTCAAGATCGCGCCGAAGGGGCCGCTGGCGACCCAGCATGTCGGCCTGCAGATCAAGGCCGCGGTCGACGGACTGGGCTTCCTGATGACCTTCGAGGCCGATGCGCGCAGCGCGATCGGCGACGGGCGGCTGGTCAGCCTGCTGGAGGACTGGTGCCCAGCCTTTGCCGGCCCCTTGCTCTATTACCCGAGCCGGCGCCAGCCGCCGCCGGCGCTCGCCGCCTTCATCGCCTTCGCAACGACGTGGCGCCGCCAGCAGGCCGGTCGATCGGCCCAAGGCTGACCACCGCCGCCGCGAGCCGGCGCCGGTCGGCGCGTATCAGGCGGGCAGGTAGGGCCCGATCGCATCGCGCACGGCCCGCAAGACGTCGATCGCGTTTGGCGTATCCGAATGGATGCAGATCGAATCCGCTCTCACCGCGATATCCTTGCCACCCTGGGACGCAACCTTGCCTTCCGTCACCGCGCGCAGCGCGCGCGCTGCGGCACGCTCCGGGTCGATCGCGCCACGCGAACGCACGATCACCAGATGGCCGCTGTCGGCATAATCCAGGTCGGCATAGAATTCCGAGACCAGCCGGTGTCCCCGGCCTTGGTAGACGGTCTCGTGAAGGGTTCCGGCCATGCCGAAAATCGGCACCCGAAAGATGTCGGCTGCGTCGCAGATCGCCTCGGCCGCGTGCTCCTGCTGCGCCGCCATGCCGTAAAGCGCGCCATGCGGCTTGATATGGTTCAGGCTCATGCCCTCGGCGTCCAGGAACCCCTTCAGCGCGCCGATCTGGTAGATGATGCAGTTGGCGAGCTCCTCGCGGCTCATCTTCATCTCGCGCCGGCCGAAACCCTGGAGATCGGGCAAGGACGGGTGGGCGCCGACCCGGATGCCGTGCCCGCGCGCCAATTGCACCGTGCGGCGCATGTGGTTGAAGTCCGAGGCGTGGAAACCGCAGGCGACATTGGCCACCGAGATCAGCGGCATCAGCGCCTCGTCGTCGCCCATGCTGTAGAGGCCGAAGCCTTCGCCCATGTCGCAATTGATCTCGGTCATGACACGATGCGCCGCGTTCATTTTGCCTCCACCGTCCGAATCCGTCGGCAAGCGCCCGCCGCATAAACCGTCATGTGCGCGAACAAGGCCGGAGCATCGCGTGACGCGCGCCCGTTGTGAAATGCCAAATTCTTCTCGTTCCTATCCATTTTCGGCTATTGATCGCCGCCGGCCCAGAAATCGCCCGGGCGTGTCGTTCGGCCACGGTCGGCCCCATTGACGCCAGAGTCCGGGCGTCCGAGTCTCTGCCCATGCTGACCTACATCGTCCGCCGTATCCTGCTGATGATCCCGACCTTGCTCGGGATCATGCTCGTGTCCTTCGTGGTCATCCAGTTCGCACCGGGCGGACCGGTGGAGCGGGTCATCGCCCAGCTCACCGGCAATGACGTCTCGGCGTCGCAGCGCGTCTCGGGTGGTGGCGCCGACGCCGCGCGCCAGGCGGCTTCGACCGCGGCGGACGCCGCCGCCAGCCGCTATCGCGGCGCCCAGGGGCTCGACCCGCAATTCATCGCCCAGCTCGAGAAGCAGTTCGGCTTCGACAAGCCAGCGCATGAACGCTTCTTCCTGATGCTGAAGAATTACGCCACCTTCGATTTCGGCAAGAGCTATTTCCGCGACGTTTCGGTGCTCACCCTGATCAAGGAAAAATTGCCGGTCTCCGTGTCGCTCGGGCTCTGGCTGACCCTGCTGACCTATGCCATTTCCATCCCGCTCGGCATTCGCAAGGCGGTGTCCGACGGTTCGCGCTTCGACGTCTGGACCTCGGCGGTGATCATTGTCGGCTACGCCATTCCAGGCTTCCTGTTCGCCATCCTGCTGATCGTGGTCTTCGCCGGCGGCTCGTTTCTCGACTGGTTTCCGCTGCGTGGCCTGCATTCCGACAATTACGCCCAGATGAGCCTCGGCGCGAAGGCGCTCGACTATGCCTGGCACCTGGCCCTGCCCTTGACCGCCATGGCGCTCGGCGCCTTCGCCACCATGACCTTGCTGACCAAGAACTCGTTCCTCGACGAGATCCGCAAGCAATATGTCATGACCGCAAGAGCCAAGGGACTGGACGAAAGCCAGGTGCTTTATGGTCACGTCTTCCGCAACGCCATGCTGATCATCATCGCCGGTTTCCCCGGCGCCTTCGTGCACGCCTTCTTCACCGGCTCGCTGTTGATCGAGACGATTTTTTCGCTCGACGGCCTGGGCCTGCTCGGTTTCGAAAGCGTGCTCAACCGCGACTATCCGGTGGTCTTCGCCACCCTGTTCATCTTCTCGCTGGTCGGATTGGTGGTGAACCTCATCTCCGACCTCATGTACACCTGGGTCGATCCACGCATCGACTTCGAGGCGCGTGAGGTCTGATGATGGACGCCACCACCAGGACCGCTGCTGTGCCGGCCGATGCCGCTGCGAACAAAAGCCGGCTGTCGCCGCTCAATCAGCGCCGGCTGGCCAATTTCAGAGCCAACGGCCGCGGCTTCTGGAGCTTCCGGATCTTCATGGTGCTGTTCGTGGTGACGCTGTTCGCCGAGCTGATCGCCAATGACCGGCCGCTCTATGTGAATCTCGAAGGCCAGCATTTCTTCCCGGTCCTGTTCGACTATTCGGAAAAGACGCTTGGCGGCGAGTTCGAGACCCCGGCCGATTACAAGGACGCCTTCCTGCTCGACCATTTCGAGGAGAAAAAGGCCTTCCTGATCTGGCCGCTGGTGCGCAACAACGCCTCCTCCACCGTCAAGGACCCGGTGACCCCCTTCCCCTCGGCGCCAACCTGGATGCAGCGCGACAGGCTGCCGGACTGCGCGGCCGCCGAACGGCTGCCACGCGGCCAGAGGCCGGCCGGTTCGAGCTATTGCGCGCTCGGCAACTGGAACTGGCTCGGCACCGACGACCAGGGCCGCGACGTGGTCGCCAGGGTCATCTACGGCTTTCGGATTTCCGTGCTGTTCGGGCTGACGCTCACCATCATTTCGTCGCTGGTCGGGGTCGCCGCCGGCGCCGTGCAGGGCTATTTCGGCGGCTGGACCGACCTCCTGTTCCAGCGCTTCATCGAAATCTGGACCGCGATCCCGTCGCTCTATCTGCTCTTGATCATCTCCTCGGTGCTGGCACCCAGCTTCTTCGTGCTGCTCGGCATCCTCCTGCTATTCTCCTGGGTCGCGCTGGTCGGGGTGGTCAGGGCCGAGTTCCTGCGCGCCCGCAATTTCGAATATGTCAATGCGGCGCGTGCCCTGGGCGTCTCCTCGATGACCATCATGACGCGCCACCTTCTGCCCAATGCCATGGTGGCGACGGTCACTTTCCTGCCCTTCGTCCTGTCGGGCTCCGTGATGACGCTGACCGCCCTCGACTTCCTCGGTTTCGGCCTGCCGGTCGGCTCGCCGTCGCTCGGCGAATTGTTGCAACAGGGCAAGTCCAACCTGCAGGCGCCCTGGCTGGCGCTGACCGCTTTCATCACTGTCGCCGTCATGCTGTCGCTTTTGATTTTTGTCGGCGAAGCCGTGCGCGATGCCTTCGACCCGCGCAAAACCTTCACGTGAACCAGATTCTCACCTGAACCGAGGCCGTCACATGAACGAGAGCAGGATCGGGCGATGAACGCGGAGATCAGGAAGATCGTGTCGGTCCGAGACCTTCCCGAACCACTTCGCCACGGGTTCGACCCGCTGGTGCCGGTCGAGCTCGTCCAGCGCAGCGCGCCGGCACTCTCCGCCTCGCAACGGCTGCGCGCCCGCATGGCGAAGCTCGACTTCAAGCGTATCGGCTCCTCTGTGGAAGCGGTGGCGCGGGTCCGGCGGATCCGTGACGGCGGGCCGCTCTGACGTGGCGCCAGCGCTCTATCTCGACGCGAATTTCTTCATCCGGCTGTTCGAGAGCGCGACGGCGAACGTGTCGGCACACGACCGGCTCTGGGACATTGTCGAAGCCGGCCGGGTGCGGGCGGTGACGAGCTGGCTGACCTATGGCGAAGTGCTGGTGCAGCCGCTGCGCGACGACAGCGAAGGCCTGGTGCTGGCTTATGAGGACCTCTTCGCCGGCCGCATGCTGCCGCTCGCCTGCGTCGGCGTGTCCGAACAAATCCTTCGCGCCTCGGCTGTCCTGCGTGCACGATGGCCGGCGCTGAAACTGCCCGATACGATCCATCTGGCCACCGCCGAGGCGGCCGCCTGCGCCGCCTTTGTTTCCAGTGACAGAAAGCTTGGAGTGCTTGACCAGGTGAGCTTCATCGACCCGGACTCCCGCCACGACATCGACCGCTTTCTGACGGCGCTGCCATGACCGACCAAAGGTCCGATCATTCGTCCGCGCCGTCCGGTCCGCCACTCCTGTCGGTCCGCGATCTCTCGGTGGCGTTTCGCCAGATGGGCGTCGAGACGCTCGCCGTCGACCACATCTCGTTCGACCTGCGCAAGGGTGAAACCGTTGCGCTGGTTGGCGAGTCCGGTTCCGGCAAGTCGGTCTCGGCGCTGTCGGTGATGAAGCTTCTGCCCTATCCGGCAGCCTCGCATCCTTCAGGCCAGATCCTGTTCCGCGGGCGCGATCTGCTCATCGCCGACGAGCCGACCATGCGCGCGGTGCGCGGCAATGACATCACCATCGTGTTCCAGGAACCGATGACCTCGCTCAACCCCCTGCACACGGTCGGCAAGCAGGTTGCCGAGGTGCTGATCCTGCACAAGGGCTATTCCGAGCAGGCCGCCCGCAGCCGCGCCATCGGACTGCTCGACAAGGTCGGCATTCCGGATCCGCAGGAGCGGCTCGACAGCTATCCGCACCAGCTGTCGGGCGGCCAGCGCCAGCGCGTCATGATCGCCATGGCGCTGGCCAACGAGCCTGATCTGCTGATCGCCGACGAACCGACCACCGCGCTCGACGTCACCGTGCAAGCGCAGATCCTGACCCTGCTGAAGGACCTGCAGCGGGAAGAGGGCATGGCGATCCTGTTCATCACCCACGACCTCAGCATCGTCCGCAAGATCGCCGACCGGGTCTGCGTGATGCGCTACGGCAAGATCGTCGAACAGGGGCCGGTCGCCGAGATCTTCGAACGCGCCCAGCATCCCTATACCCGCGAGCTGATGGCGGCCGAGCCGAAGCCGATGGTCCGCACCGACAAGGGCGACGGGCCGGTGGTGATGGAAGCCAGGGAGCTGAAGGTCTGGTTCCCGATCAAGCGCGGCCTGCTGCGCCGGACGGTCGGCCATGTGAAGGCGGTGGACGGCATTTCGATCGCGGTCCGGCAAGGTCGCACTCTCGGCATTGTCGGCGAATCCGGATCGGGCAAGACGACGCTCGGCCTGGCCTTGCTCCGGCTCATTTCCTCCGACGGCCCCATCGTGTTCATGGGCAAGCCGCTGCAGGGGCTCGGCTTCGACGCCATGCGGCCGAACCGCCGGCACATGCAGGTGGTGTTCCAGGACCCCTATGGTTCGTTGTCGCCGCGCATGTCGGTCAGCGAGATCGTAGCCGAGGGCCTGACCGTTCACCACCCGCAGCTTTCTGACGGCGAACGGGAGCGGCGCGTCGTGACGGCATTGACCGATGTCGGCCTCGATGCCGAAACCCGTCATCGCTATCCGCACGAATTCTCCGGCGGCCAGCGCCAGCGCATCGCCATTGCCCGCGCCATGGTGCTGGAACCATCCTTCGTGCTGCTCGACGAGCCGACCTCGGCGCTCGACCGTATCGTCCAGGCACAGATCGTCGACCTTTTGCGCGACCTGCAGGTGCGGCGCAACCTGACCTATCTGTTCATCTCGCACGACCTCAAGGTCGTCTCGGCGCTGGCCGACGACATCATCGTCATGAAGAACGGCAAGGTGGTCGAATCAGGTCCCGCGGCGCGGGTGTTCAAGACGCCCGAGAACGATTACACCAAGGCGCTTTTTGCTGCCGCCTTCGATCTTGAAACAGCCGGATACGGAAGTCCTTCACCGTGAATAACCTGCTTCTCGGCATCACCGCCTGGGACCCCGAACCCTGGCGCGCCCGTTTCCAGAAAGCCCTGCCGGGCTGGAACGTCGTCCTCCACACCGAAGATTACGACCCGGCGACGATCGCCTACAGCGCCGCCTGGAAGCAGCCGGAGGGCGCATTCTCCGGCCTGCCGAACCTGAAGGCGATCTTTTCGCTCGGCGCCGGCGTCGACCATCTGTTCAAGGACCGGAAACTGCCGCCGGGCGTGCCGATCGTCCGCGTGGTCGATCCCGACCTGACCACCCGCATGTCCGAATATGTGGTCATGCACTGCCTGATGGCCCTGCGCCGGGTGCGCATCTATGACGGCTTCCAGCGCCAGCGCGCATGGACCGACCTGCGTGATCAGCCGCAGGCCAGCGACATCCGTGTCGGCCTGCTCGGCATGGGCAAGCTCGGCCAGGACGCCGCCCGCAAGCTTGGCGTCATGGGCTTCCAGGTCGCCGGCTGGAGCCGCCGGCCGAAGGCCGTCGCAGGCGTCGAAATGTTCGACGGCGACGACGGGCTGGCGGCCATGACAGCGGTATCCGACATCCTGGTGGCGATCCTGCCGCTGACCCCGGACACCGCCGGCTTCCTCAACGCCCGGCTGTTCGCCCGGATGCCCAAGGCGGAAGCCATTGGCGGACCGGTGCTGATCAATGTCGGCCGCGGCGGATTGCAGGTCGAGGCCGATATTCTCGCCGCTCTCGACACGGGCCAGCTCGGCGCGGCCGTGCTCGACGTGTTCGAGACCGAACCCTTGCCCGAATCGAGCCGGCTCTGGCTGCATCCGAAGGTGACGGTGACGCCGCATAACTCGGCGATCTCGTCGCCGCCGGCGATCGCGGCCTATGTGGCGCAACAGATCCTGGCGGCCGAAACCGGACAACCCCTGGTCAATGTGGTCGACCCGGCACACGGATATTGACGGCCTCGGGCCATCTGACGTTGCGGCAACACAAGAAACTCACGCGAAATGTGGCAACCCGCCACATTTCTTAGCGGTTCGTTTACACAGCCATTAGAAATTGCGGCTTCAGGACAGGATCGGCCTGCTGGAGCGCGTTGGAATGTTGAATCGCCTATCGGTGAATGCCCTCCTCAAGTCGGTGATTTCGATCCTGATCCTGGCGGTCGTCGTGCTGGTCGCCAACGGCGCCTGGACGTCCTGGACCCAGCTCAGGACGGCAAGCCGGATCGCCACGGTGAGCGAGGCGACCGCCCAGCTGTTCACCGCGCTTCACAACCTGCGGGTCGATCGCTCGACGACCAATCGCGACCTCATCGGCGAGGCGCGCCTGACCGCGATGAACCCGCAGACCGCCCAGAACCGCGCGGCCGAGATGCCGGCCCTCAGGGCGGCGCTCGTCGCGCTGCGCGAGCTCGACTTTCCGGCGGGCGCCCCGCTGGTCGCGAACCTCGATCAGGCGGTGGCGAAACTGGCCGCGCTGCATGCCGAAACCGGGCGCGCAGTGATGCAGCCGAAGGCCGAGCGGCGCGCCGGCCTCGCCCAGGAATTCGTCGCCCATACGTCGGGCATGATCGAATTGCTCGAGAAGCTGTCGGGCCAGTTGACCGCCCTGGTCAAGCTCGACGACGCCTTCATCGACCAGGTGATGCAGTTGAAGCAGCTGGCCTGGGTCGCCCGCGAGGCCGCCGGCGACGCTTCGGTGTTCATTTCCAACCCGTTGGCGGGCCAGCCGTTGCCGGCCGACCCGCTGGTGAAATACGCCGCCATCAATACCCGGCTGGAAACCGCGTGGTCGGAGCTTGAGAAACTCGCCGCCGGCCTGCCGCTGCCGCCGCAATTCGCCGAGGCGGTTACCGCCGCCAGGAAGGGCTATCTCGATCCGGATTACGTCGCCTATCGCCTGGAGATCTTGACCGCGCTGGTCGCCGGGCAGCCGCCGGGCGTAACCGTCGGCCAATGGACGCCGGTGGCGGTTGCGCGGCTGGTGACGCTGCTGGGAGTCGCCGATGCCGCGCTGAACGCGGCCAAGACCCATGCCGCCCGCCAGCAGGCCGAGGCAACCGCCAGGCTCTATGGTCAGCTTGGACTTCTGTTGCTCGCCATCATCGCGGCAGCCGGCATGACGATCGCGGTTTCGCACCGCGTCACCGGCCCGCTCAAGGTCATGCAGGAAGCCATGCTGAAGCTCGCCGGCGGCGACCTCTCGGTCGAAACGGCTTACGCCAACCGGCGCGACGAGATCGGGGCGCTCGGCGGCGCCATGCAGACCTTCAAGAACAGCATGGTCGAGGCCGATCGGCTGCGCGGCGAACAGAAGGCGCTCGAGCAGCGCTCGGCGGCCGAGCGCAAGGACCAGATGGCCAGGCTCGCCGACGAATTCCAGACGGCAGTCGGCGACATCGTCGCCGCGGTGTCCCGGGCCTCGAGCGAACTTGAGTCGGCGGCCGGGCAATTGACCCGTACCGCCGAGAGCACCCAGCTGCTTGCCGGCGTCGTCGCCGGCGCTTCCGACGATGCATCGAGCAATGTCCAGTCGGTGGCGAGTGCTGCGGAGGAGATGAGCAGTTCGGTCGCCGAAATCGGCCGGCAGGTGGAAGAATCGAGCAAGATCGCCTTCGAGGCGGTGAAACAGGCCGAACTGACCGACACCCGCATCGCCGAACTGTCGGCCGCCGCCAGCCGGATCGGCGATGTCGTGAAGCTGATCACCGCGATCGCCCAGCAGACCAACCTGCTCGCGCTCAACGCCACCATCGAGGCGGCGCGGGCCGGCGAGTCGGGCAAGGGCTTTGCGGTGGTCGCCTCGGAGGTCAAGGCGCTGGCCACCCAGACCGCCAAGGCGACCGACGAGATCAGCATGCAGATCGCCACGATGCAGTCGGCCACCCAGGATTCGGTCCTGGCGATCAAGGAGATCGGCGGCACCATCGGCCGGCTCGCCGAGATCGCCTCGGCAATTGCCGCGGCGGTCGAACAGCAGGGCGCGGCGACCCAGGAAATCTCGCGCAATGTCCAGGAGGCCGCCCAGGGCACGACCCAGGTTGCGGCGAATATTTCCGATGTCAGCCGCGGTGCGGCCGAGACCGGGTCGGCTTCGGCCCAGGTGCTCGGCTCGGCGCAGGACCTGTCGCGCGAGAGCAGCCACCTGCGCCACGAGGTCGAGAAGTTCGTCACCACGGTGCGGGCTGCCTGATCGGGCAGCTGCGCCGCGCTCGTCACGCAGGCGTGACTTGCCTGACGCGGCGCGGCAGCCATGGTGCGGCCATCAGAGCAGACCATGATGTGCCGATGATCCTGACCCGCCGCCGCCTGATCGCAACCGGAGCCGTCGCTGCCATGGCCCCCATGGCCGTGCCGGCTAGCGGCGCCGACGATGCCTGGTTCCCCTTGCGCGGTCCTGACGGCCGCGAGGTGTCGAATTTCCGGGTGCCGGTCGAACTCGAGACCGAAATCGCCGAACTCGACAATGGTTTTTCGATCGGCTCGGAAAGCCCGGATATCACGCTGACCGAGATCTATGACTCCAATTGCGGCTATTGCCGGCGCGCCGCCAATGACGTGAAGGCCATGGCCGAGGCCGATCCGGACCTGCGCATCCGCTTCGTCAACGCGCCGAGCCTGGGGTTGCCGTCGTTCCAGGCGGCACGCGTCGAATATGCCGTGAAGCTGGTCGGCGGCGAAGCCAAGGCGCGCGCGTTCTTCGACATCTCGATGGCCGCCCGCGGCGTGTTCGACGGCCTGCGCGCGCTCGAAGCGGCCAAGGATATCGGCCTCGATGACAACGAGATCGAGACCGTCGCCGACAAGCCGGAGACCGGCCAGGTGCTGGCCCAGGCGGTCCGGCTCGCCAATGCCACCAATCTCGCGGCAACCCCGTCCTGGCTGATCGCCGGCGTGGCGCTGATCGGCTGGCCGGGGCGCGGCACTATCGAGGCCGCGGTGCGCGCCGTACGCGAATGCGACAAGCCGGTCTGCAGTTAGCCGATCCTAGAGCCGCCGGGCGCTGGTCACCGCGCCAAAGGATTTGTCGGCAATCCGCCTGACCGCTTCGGCCACCGGCTCGGCGGCGACCGCCATGTGATAGCCGTTGGCGTGGAGGAGTTCCGCCGGGCTGGTCATGATGCCGACATGGCCTTTCCAGAACAGCAGGTCGCCGCGCCGGAGATTGGACAGATCTGGCGCAAGCGTGAAGGCCGTGCCGACCTGCTGCTCCTGCAGGTCGGAATCGCGCGGCGCCTGAAACCCGGCCGCCTCCAGCGCCGTCTGCACCAGGCCCGAACAATCCAGCCCCAGGCTGGTGCGCCCGCCCCACAAATAGGGTGTGCCGAGATAGCGCTCGGCGACCGCGACGTAATCCGCCTCGTGCTCGCCGAGGCCGGCGAGATGGCGGGCGAAGACATGGGCACCGCTGTCGGTGACGGCAAAAACGCCGGTCAGGTGCGTGACCGTGACGAGGGCATTCATCGGGATCAGGCCGAGCGGCGGCGATTTGATGCTCGGCCCCGGATAGAGAAAGGTGCGCAGCGCCGTCACCCGATGGGTTGCGGGTCCCGCGGCACCGAAGGCACCGATCGGCGCGTAACCGACATAGTTGTCGCGCGCCGATTGCAGATAGGCCCAGCCGTCACGCTCGTCATAGATTGCGACCGGCTCGCCATAGGTCAGTTCGGTATCGAGCATGGCATCGTCCCGCGGCGCGCCGCGCAGTGGCACGACCGGCTGCACCACTCTTGCCGGCCGACCCTCGACGAACCGCTCGGCCTCCACCAGCCCTTTCAGGCTGATGGCTGCAAGGTCGGGACGGGCCGGGGTCAGGCGACGATCCATGAAAGTCATGTCTTCCTTCTAGCGGTTTGGCCTTAACGGTGCGTCGCCGCGAGCCAGATGCTCGCGGGGATGACCTGAAATCCTAAGGCGGCAGCGACTTCGCCTGTTCGACGATCAGGTCGCCGATCCGCTCGACCGCGAGCGCACCCTTCACTGTGCGCTGGATGATCACGTCGCGACGGTCGCGTTCGTCACGGCGGCGCGACACCAGTTCGAGCTTGCCCATGCTGTCGAGCGCCCGTGTGATCACCGGCTTGGTCACTTTCAGCCGGGCGGCCAGGTCGCGCACGTGGTGCGGCGGCGGCTCGAGATAGATGGTCAGGAGGATCGCCAGTTGACGGGAGCTCAGATCCGGCTCGCCATCGTGGACCAGGGCCAGCGACAGTTCGTGCATCAGCTTGATTGCCTGGGCGGGACGCAACTGAACAGCCATCAACACGCACCAAACTCGTTACGGAGCCGTATTAAACGGCGGTGAAAGCCCCTGTGCAAGAGGGAGCCGAAATGGCAAGAGAGCGCGCCGACCGGGCCGCCTGATGGCCCGGGCCATCCGGATGCGGGTCCTTGTCGTCCGCGCTCGTCGCCACACGGAGCCTTCTTGCTGGCCGATCTCGCCACCCTTACGACCATGGCCTTCGCCGCCTTTTCGGCGGCGACATTGCTGCCAGGCGGGTCGGAGCTGGTCTTCGTCGGATTTCTCGCGGCCGGCTACCAGCACCCTCTGGCGCTGTTTCTGGTCGCGACCTCAGCCAATATCGCCGGCGGCCTTACCAATTGGTGGATCGGCACGCTGATCGCGCGCGGCGCCGATAGCCAGGCCGGCCATGCCTGGCTCGAGCGCTTCAAGCTGCCACCCGACATGATTGACCGCGTCGAGCGCCTGTTCGGCCGCTTCGGCTGGGCAGCATTGCTGCTCTGCTGGGTGCCGGTTATCGGTGATCCGATCACCCTGGTTGCCGGCATGGCGCGCTATCCGCTGCTACCGACCGCCGTGCTGACCGGCATTGCGCGGATGCTGCGTTACGCGCTCATCTGGCTCACCGCCGCAGGGCTGCTCGGCGCGCTCGGCGGCTGAGCCATGCTCGACTCCCCGATGACCGCAGCGTAGAGCCAGCGCCATTGCCGGAATCGCATTGATGCTGCTGCGCCCCGATACCTTCGCCTTGACTGCGCTTCTGGCGGTGCTCATCGGGCTCGGACCCGTTTCGACCGACATGTATCTGCCGTCGCTCCCCGATATCGGCCGGCTGCTCGGTGCAAGCACCGCCCAGGTGCAGCTGACGCTCTCGGCCTTTCTCGGCGGCTTCGCCGTCGGTCAGATCTTCTATGGCCCGATCTCCGACAAATATGGCCGCAAGCCCGTGCTGGTCGCGGCCCTGACGCTCTATGGCGTCGGCACGGCGGTCTGCGCCGCATCCAATTCGATCGACATGCTGACCGCCGCGCGTTTCCTGCAGGCGCTCGGGGCGGCCGGGCCGATCGTGCTGGCCCGCGCCATCGTGCGCGACCTCTACGAGGGCCGCCGGGCCGCCAAGGAACTGGCCCTGATGGGCACCATCATGAGCCTGGTGCCGACGCTGGCGCCGATCGCCGGCGGCCTGTTCCATGTCGCCTTCGGCTGGCGCGCGACTTTCTTCGCGGCGCTCGCCTTCGGGCTCGGGGCGCTGCTGCTGGTGGTGTTCAGCTTGCCGGAGACGCTGAAACAGCGCTCGACCGCGGCGATATCGCCGATCGGCATCCTCAGGACCTTCGGCCAGATCATCCGCAACCACACCTTCATCGCCAATACCGCGATCTTCGCAGCCGGTTATTCCGGGCTGTTCGCTTTCATTTCAGCCTCCTCTTTCGTGCTGCAGGGGGTCTATGGCCTTGGCCCGGTCGCAGCCGGTGCCGCCTTCGCCAGTTGCGGCGTCGGTTTCGTCTCCGGCAGTCTCGGCGGCACCCGGCTGGTGGTGCGCAAGGGCGAAAGCTGGACGATCCGCGCCGGCGTCAGCCTGCTGGCGCTCGGCGGCCTCGCCATGGCCGCTGCGCTTTTGGTCGGCGGGCTCGGCCCGGCCGGCATCCTGGTGCCGATGGCGATCTATACCTGCGGCTTCGGGCTGACCATGCCGCAGACGCTGGCCGGCGCGATGAAACCGTTCCCCGACAAGGCCGGCGCCGCCTCGTCGCTGGCCGGTTTCATCCAGATGACCTCGGGCGCCGCCACCGGCATCCTGGTCGGCCATGGGCTCGGCGACAGCGCCTGGCCCCTGGCGATCGCCGTCAGCGCCACGGCGCTCATCGCGCTGACGGTCTTCCTCGCGTCCGGAGCAGCGCGGCGCGGTCCGGCGCTCTAAGCAGCGGACGCATCGGCACCCCTTCATGCTGAGGTCGCTCTGTACGGCTCTTTTGAAATGGACTAATCACCCGGCATTCGAGATGCGATTTCAAAGAGGCACGAGATGCAGACCTTCGACCGGCTCGTGACGGTTTACGGCGGTTCGGGTTTCGTCGGACGGCATGTGGTGAGAGCGCTGGCCCGGCGCGGCTTCCGCGTGCGCGTCGCGGTCCGCCGGCCCGACCTGGCCGGCCATCTGCAGCCGCTCGGCGCAGTCGGCCAGATCAATGCGGTCCAGGCCAATCTGCGTTATCCGGACTCGGTACGCCATGCCGCCGAAGGCGCGGAAATCGTGATCAACTGCGTCGGCATCATGCATGAAACCGGCCGCCAGAAATTCGATGCCGTGCAGGCGCGCGGCGCCGAGACGGTCGCCCGGGCCGCGGCCGAGGCCGGCGCGAAGCTGATCCATGTTTCGGCGATCGGCGCCGATGCCGAGGGCGAAGCGCTCTACGCACGCTCGAAGGCCGCCGGCGAAGCCGGCGTGCTGCGCCAGCAGCCCGGCGCGGTGATCCTGCGTCCGTCGGTCATATTCGGGCCGGAGGACGATTTCTTCAACCGCCTGGCCGCCATGGCGCGCATGCTGCCGGTGCTGCCGCTGATCGGCGGCGGCACGACCCGGTTCCAGCCGGTCTTCGTTGGCGACGTCGCCGACGCGGTGATGGCCGCGATCGACGGCAAGACCACGGCCGGAACGGTTTACGAACTCGGCGGCCCGGCGGTGAAGACATTCAAGGAGGTGGTCGAATTCGTCCTGGAGACGATCGGCCGCAAGCGTCTCCTGATGTCGCTGCCCTTCGGACTTGCCGCATTCCAGGCGAAGTTCCTGCAATATGTGCCGGGCGCGCCGCTGACCCCCGACCAGGTCAAGCTCTTGAAGTCCGATAGCGTGGTGAGTGCGGGCGCGAGCGCCGACGGCCGCACCCTCGAGGGCCTGGGCATCGGGCCGAAATCGATCGAGGCGATCGCGCCGAGCTATCTCTGGCGCTTCCGGCGCCATGGCCAGTTCACCGAACAGGCGCAATAAGGCCGATAGAGCCGGGCTTCAGCGGAAAGCGAAAAGCCCGATCAGGCCGACCGTGCCGACAGTGATCCGCCACCAGGCGAAGAGCGCGAAGCCGTGGCGGCTGACATAGTCGAGCAGGAAGCGCACCACGATCAGGCCGGAAACGAAGGCGGCGACGAAACCGAGGCCAATCGTGGTCACGTCGGAAAAGTCGAGCAGCTTGTAGTTCTTGTAGAGATCATAAGCGAAGGCCCCCGCCATGGTCGGCATGGCGAGAAAGAACGAAAACTCGGCCGCCGCGCGCTTGGTGGTGCCGAGCAGGAGCGCGCCGACAATGGTGGCACCCGACCGCGAAACCCCGGGAAACAGCGCCGCACACTGGCAAAGGCCGATTTTGAGCGCCAGCATGGGCGAGAAGCGGAAGGCGTTGTCCTCGGTCGGCTCGAGCTTGAGCCGGTCGACGAACAGCAGGACCACGCCGCCGAGGATCAGCGCCACGCAGACGAGGTCCGGGCGCTCGAACAGCGACTTGATGGTGCTGTGCAGGACCGCGCCCAGCGCCGCCGCCGGCAGGAAGGCGACCAGCACCGAGACGACGAAGCGACGCGCCCAGGCATCGGTCGGCAGGCACAGGACGACACCCAGCAGCCGGGTGAAATAGACCAGCAGGATGGCCAGGATGGCGCCAAGCTGGATCAGCACCTCGAAGGTCTTGCCAGTCGACAGGAAGCCGAGGAAATGGCCGAGGAGAATCAGGTGGCCGGTGGACGAGACGGGAATGAACTCGGTGCCGCCCTCGACGAGGCCGAGGATCAGCGCCTTGGCGAGATTGGCGATGTCCATGGTTCTCTCCGAATGAGCAATGCCGCACCGGCGGGTTCATAGCGCAACCGCCTTCATGAACGGTTAAGCATGACACGGCGTTAAACTCATCATGCAAATCCCGAGGTTGTTTCGCCGGCGCGGGGAGGCTATGCACCCCACTTCCGAACCATATGTCATCGAAAAACCACATCGGGTCCGTCGATTGCGGACCGTCCAGGTTTGATCGAATGCAATTGCACCATCGATTCTTCTGTCCTCATTCGCGCTTCGTCAGGCTGATTCTGGCCGAGCGCGGGGTCGAGGTGGAACTCATCGAAGAAAGGCCCTGGGAGCGGCGCGAGGAGTTTCTCCGGCTCAATCCCGAGGGCACGACGCCGATCCTGACGGTGGGCAGCGGGCTCGCCATTCCGGGCTCGGAGATCATTGCCGCCTATTTCGACGAGCTCGACCGGCCCGAGACCGATCGCCGGCTGATGCCGCAAGGCGCGATCGCCAGGGTCGAGGTCAGGCGCCTGATCCATTGGTTCAACGTCAAGTTCTTCGAAGAGGTGTCTGGCCCGCTGGTCGCCGAAAAGATCGACAAGCGGTTCATGGCGCCCGAACATGGCGGCGGCGCGCCGGATACCAATGCCCTGCGCGCGGCACGCGCCAATATCCGTTATCATATTCGTTATATCGGCTGGCTCGCCGCGCGGAATGACTGGCTCGCGGGGCCCGAATTGAGTTACGCCGATCTCGTCGCGGCCGCCCACCTGTCGGTCGCCGACTATCTGGGCGAAGTACCGTGGAACGACGACGAGACAGCCAAGGATTGGTATGCGCGGGTGAAATCGCGCCCGGCATTCCGGCCGCTGCTGGCGGATCGGGTGGTCGGCACGCCCGCGAGCGCGACCTACGCCGATCTCGACTTCTGAACGACCCGCCAGCGCTCCGCCAGGCGATCACCGATCAGGCCCGCCTGCAGGGCTTCACCGCGATCGGCTTCACCCGGCCCGACGCGATCCCCGAAGCAGCCCCGCGCCTGGCCGAGGCCATTGCCGAGGGGTTCCACGGTGCCATGGCGTGGATGGAAGAGACCGTGGAACGGCGTGCCGATCCGGGCGTGCTCTGGCCGGCGGCCAGGAGCGTCATCATGCTGGGCCTCAACTACGGACCGGACGAGAACCCGCTGGACGGGCTTGCCGATCGCAGCTCTGGCCTCCTGTCGGTCTATGCCCGGGGCGACGACTATCATGACCTGGTCAAGAGCCGGCTGAAGGCCCTCGGGCGCTGGCTCGGCGACGAGACTGGCTGCGAGCTGAAGGTCTTCGTCGACACCGCCCCCTTGATGGAAAAGCCGCTGGCCGCCGCCGCCGGCCTCGGCTGGCAGGGCAAGCACACCAATCTCGTTTCGCGCGATTTCGGTTCCTGGCTGTTCCTCGGCTCGGTCATGACGACGCTCGAGATCGACGTCGACGAACCGGAGCATGACCGCTGCGGCTCGTGCCGCGCCTGCCTCGATGTCTGCCCGACATCGGCCTTTCCGGCGCCCTATCGGCTCGATGCGCGCCGTTGCATCAGCTATCTCACCATCGAGAACAAGGGGCCGATCCCGCGCGAATTCCGCAAGGCCATGGGCAACCGGATCTATGGCTGCGACGATTGCCTGGCCGTCTGTCCGTGGAACAAGTTCGCCAAACAGGGCCATGAACTGAAGCTCGCCGCCCGCGACGGGCTGCGCCGGCCGGCGCTCGCCGATCTCGCCCGGCTCGACGATCCGGGCTTTCGTGCGCTGTTCTCGAAAAGCCCGGTCAAGCGCATCGGCCGCGACCGGTTCATTCGCAACGTGCTGATCGCCATCGGCAATAGCGGCGACGTAGAGCTGGCGGCGGAGGCCGAAAGCCTGATGGCCGACGCCTCGGCCCTGGTGCGCGGTGCCGCTGTCTGGGCCTTGCGCGAGCTTGCACCGGCGCGGCTCGCGGCCCTCGACCGCGGCGCCGAAACCGATCCCGACGTGCTGCTGGAATGGGCTTCATGACGACATTGCTGATCTTCGGCCTCGGCTATTCCTCGGTCGCCACCGTCGGCGCCGCCGGCGAGCGCTATCGGCGCATCGTCGCCACCGTCCGGTCGCCCGAGCGTGCCGGGACGCTCAGCGCGCAAGGCGTCGAAGGCCGCCCGGTGACCGTCCGGCCATTCGACGGGTCAAGCCTTTCGCCGGAGCTCGCCGCCGCCATTGCCGAGGCCGACGATGTCCTGGTTTCCGCACCGCCGGATGAAACCGGCGACCCCGTCCTGAAGGTTTGCCAAGCTGTGCTTGCCGCGCGAAAGCCCAGGGCGATCGTCTATCTCTCCACCGTCGGCGTCTATGGCGACCACCAGGGTGGCTGGGTCGACGAGACCACGCCGCCAAAGCCGGTCAGCCCGCGCAGCGTCGAACGGCTGGAGGCGGAAGCAGCCTGGGCCGCCTTCGGCACGGCGCAAGGCGTGCCGGTCGCCATCCTCAGGCTCGCCGGCATCTACGGGCCCGGCAACAATGCGCTGGTCAATCTGCGACGCGGCACCGCGCGGCGCATCATCAAGCCGGGCCAGGTGTTCAACCGCATCCATGTCGACGACATCGCGGCGGCGGTGCTGGCGGCCTTCGCCAAGCGTTATGACGGCATCGTCAACGTCACCGATGACGAACCGGCGCCGGCCCAGGACGTGGTCAGCTATGCCGCCGAACTCATCGGCCTGCCGGTGCCGCCGGATATTCCGATCGATCAGGCTGGTCTCTCGCCGATGGGCCTGAGCTTCTACGGCGAGTGCAAACGCGTGTCGAACCAGCGCTTGAAAGGTGAACTGTCTGTTAATCTGTTACATCCAAACTTCAGGAAGGCGCTCCAGGCCTTGGCCGCCGGGGGCGATGGGCAAACGCATCGGTAGGCATCGCAATGTTGCATTGCAGCAGTCCGAAAGCAGCATTGCTGCGACGCACAAATCACGGAACCATGCCCCTGTCGTAAGCCGCAGCGAATCCCCGACGGCCGAAGCCGCGGATGACGACCGTCACCCGAGCCTTCAGGGGTTTGTCATGATCGAACTTGTCCTTGCCGATCTCGCCATCGTTGCCATCGGCCTCGCGGTCGGAGCTGCGCTCGCCCTGTTCG
The DNA here is from genome assembly GCF_005144885.1 of Phreatobacter stygius. Lineage (NCBI taxonomy): Bacteria > Pseudomonadati > Pseudomonadota > Alphaproteobacteria > Hyphomicrobiales > Phreatobacteraceae > Phreatobacter > Phreatobacter stygius. Next base: position 3,399,346 of record NZ_CP039690.1, on the reverse strand, counting down.
TCGTCGATACGGCGAAACAGATGAACCTGCGCACCGACCCGTAAAGCTGTATCAGTCGACGTCGCCGGTCACGGTCATCCGGCCGTTCGGGACGCGCAGCGCGTCCCACAAGAGACGGGACGCCGCCCGGCAGGTGGGCGCCAGCGTGTACGGCGCATTGACGGTGACGAGGCCGGCGCCGGACAGGCGCTCGCCGTCGACGGCGCGCCAGGTCGCCTCGATCGTCACACATTTCGGAATGGCGAGATCACCGATCATCCGATGGAAGCGCCTGACCTCGGCGGCGTCCTTGACCGGATACCACAAGAGGAAGACGCCGCCGGCCCAGCGCTTGTGGCCGGCATCGAGCGCTTCGACCAGACGGTCATAGTCGCCGCGCTCCTCGAAGGGCGGATCGATCAGCACCAGCCCGCGCTTCTCCTTTGGCGGCAGAAAGGCCTTGGGCGCCAGCCAGCCGTCGAGATTGATCACCTTGATGCGCTTTTCGCGGGCATAGAGGCCGGCAAGCGAAGCGCCGTCCTCCGGATGCAGTTCGCAACAGGTGATGCCGTCGGTCGGCCGGGTCATCAGCCGGGCAATCTCGGGACTGCCGGGATAGAAGCGCAGCCGTCCGTCCGGATTGAGCCTTGCCACCAGATCGAGATAAGGCCCGAGCAAGGCCTCCAGATCATCCGGAATGGCCTGCCCCCACAGCCGGCCAATGCCCTCGACCCATTCGCCGGTGCGTTCGGCAGCATCCGAGGTCAGGTCATAGCGGCCGATGCCGGCATGGGTGTCGATGACCCGGATCGGTGCCTGCTTCTGCATGAGGTAGTCGATCATGAAGGCCAGCACGGCGTGCTTGATCACATCGGCCGGGTTGCCGGCATGGTAGGCGTGACGATAGTTCATGGAGCGATGCTGTGGCCCCGCGAACGGCCAGCGTCAATCGGCGATGCGCCGATCCCCCGCGCTTTCATCGTGCGGCTCAGCCAAGCCGTTCCGCCACGACGACCAGTCCCGGCACCGGCAGCTTGCCCTCGAGCCGGGATGAAACGTCGTCGCAGCTCACCATGCCGAGCGGCAGCCCGGCCATGACCGTGCGCAGATAGGTTTCAGCATGGGCATAACGAAGACCGGCGCCCAAGACGGCGTCCTTGCCGTCATGACTTTCGACCGTGAAGGCAAGGAGGCCGCCCGGCTGAAGCACCCGCGCGCATTCGGCGAAGATGGGGCCAAGATCGGCGCAATAGACGAAGACATCCGCCGCCACGATCAGGTCGGCTCCGGCAGACGGCCGGCGGCCTAGAAAGGCCAAGAGATCGCCCGCCTCGACCGTGGCGTAGAGACCCTTGGTTTTGGCGATTTCGACCATCTTGCGCGACAGGTCGACGCCGTCGATGGCGTCGGCATGGGCCTTGAAGGCCGCGGCGGCGAGCCCGGTGCCGCAGCCGAGATCGAGCATGCGGGCGAACCGGAACTGCCGGTCGCGCAGCCCGCAGGCGCGCTCGACCGCCTCGGTCAAGATCTCCGGACCACGATAGCCAAGGCCCTGGCGCAGGGCTTGATCGAAACGCGGGGCATATTGGTCGAACAGGGTCGCGACATAGGCGGCCGACATGGCCGTGGCACCGTCGCCGGCGCCGAGCCGCGCCAGCATCAGCCCGGCGCCGAGCGCATCGGCCGGATCACGCTCGCCGGCCGCGCGGAACGCCATGATCGCCGGTTCGGTCAAGTCCTGCGAGAGCTCGACCTCGCCCAGCGCGAACCAGCCGGCGGCCCAGCCAGGTGCGATTTCGAGCGCCTGACGCAACAGATCGGCGCTGGCGACCAGATCGCCGTCGTCCTTGGCCGCCATGGCGTAGTCGTAGCGGCGATCGGCGAGAAAATCGCCGGACGAGCGGAAGACGGAATTGGTCATGACATCAATCGTCCGCGGACAAGGGGCCGCTCGGTCGGACGAGCGCATCGAAATGGCCGCGCGCCTGCAACCACCAGAGCAGCAGGAAGCTCGGGATGGCGGTCAGGCATGACAGCACGAAGAACCAGAACCAACCGGTCTGTTCGGCGATCGAGCCGGCCGGCGCCGACAGATAAGTGCGCCCGACCGCAGCCAGCGCCGACAATAGCGCATATTGGGTGGCCGTGTGCAGCGGCGAATTGCACAGCGACGACAGATAAGCGACGAAGATCACCGTGCCGATGGCGCCGGTGAAGTTCTCCACGACGATGACGAAGGCGAGCATGCCATAGCTGGCGCCGGCCTGGGCCTGTAGCGCGAAGACCAGGTTCGAGGCCATTTGCAGGAAGCCGGCAAGCCACAGACTGGTCTTCAGATCCAGGGCGCGCGCCACGAAACCGCCGGCAAAACCGCCGCCGAGCGTCGCCGCCAGCCCCAAGCCTTTGACGATCGCGGCATATTCCTCGCGGCTATAACCCATGCCCCGGATCACGAAGGGGCCGGTCATGGCACCGACAAAGGCGTCGCAGAACTTGAACAGCACGACGAAGGCCAGCACCACGAAGGCCATCTCGCGGGTGAGAAACTGCGAGAAAGCCCCGACCGCGGCGGCCGCGACGCGCGCCATCGGATTGCCGCCGGCGCGGGCGCGGGCAACCGCCTCGGCCGAGCGTGCCGGTTCGCGCGCGACCAGGGTCGTGATCATGCCGACCAGGACGAAGCCGGCCATGACGCAATAGCCGAGCGACCAGGACGTCGCCTTGGCGAAGCCCTGGACCTTTTCGAAATAGGACACGATCAACAGCGCGCCGGCGGTCGAAACCAGCATGCCGATGCGATAGGCCGCAACATAGGAGCCCATCCCGGCAGCCTGTTCCGAGGTATCCAACTTCTCGACGCGATAGGCGTCGATGACAATGTCCTGGGTGGCCGCGGCGGTCGCCACCAGCACGGCACCGACGGCGATCATGGCGGGCGAGACATCGGGGTTCTGCAGCCCGAGGAAGGCGATCGCCACCATCAGCAGGATCTGGCTGAAGATCAGCCAGCCGCGGCGGCGGCCCAACCAGCCGGACAGCCAGGGTATGTCGAGGGCGTCGACAACGGGCGCCCAGAGGAACTTGATCGTGTAGGGCGTGCCGACCAGGGCGAACAGTCCGATCGTCGTCAGATTGACCGAGCTTTCGGCCATCCAGACCAGCAGCGTCGAGCCGGACAGTGCCAGCGGCAGGCCGGCGGCAAAGCCGAGGAACAGGACCACCAGGACGTCGCGACGGAAATAGACGGCAGCGGCCTCGCGCCAGCTGGTCTTGTCCGGGGCCGGGCCTGTGTCCGAGGTCTTGGCCACGGTCTCGCTGACGGTCATGAAGCCCCTCCTCGTTCGGGTCCCGGTCCGAGGTGACCCTCTTATGGTTAAAGAAAATTGAAGGCCAGATCATTGCGCGGACTTCGGCGGGCCTGCCCAAACGTCACCTGCCTGAATTGGCCGCACCGCCAGTGCCTGCCGCATATTTATGCATATGCCGTTGACTAAATCTTAGGCAGCCGCATTGCGTTGCAGCAACCGCACCCCTCGCATTTTCCCGTAGCCGCGCCGCGATCGCGACGGATTCGGAAACCGAGTCAAGGCTTTGGCTATCCAGCAGGGGGCTGGCACAGCGGTTGCGAGATGATCCTGCTGACCGGCGGTCGACAGGCCTTCCAGAGCCGACGGCAAACACGAGAAACGGGAAACCTCCATGTTGAACCTCAAGTCAAAAGTGCTCGGCCTGGCGGCCAGCGTAGCACTTGCGGCAGGCCTGATGGCCGGGCCGGCCAAGGCGCAGGACACGATCAAGGTCGGCATCCTGCATTCGCTGTCGGGAACCATGGCGATCAGCGAGTCGACGCTGAAGGACGTCATGCTCATGCTGATCGACGAGCAGAACAAGCGCGGCGGCCTGCTCGGCAAGAAACTCGAGGCGGTGGTGGTCGACCCGGCTTCGAACTGGCCGCTGTTCGCGGAAAAAGCCCGCGAACTGATCACCCGCAACCGCGTCGCCGTGACCTTCGGCTGCTGGACCTCGGTGTCGCGCAAATCCGTGCTGCCGGTGTTCGAGGAACTGAATTCGATCCTGTTCTATCCCGTGCAATATGAGGGCGAGGAATCCTCGCCAAACATCTTCTACACCGGTGCGGCGCCGAACCAGCAAGCGATCCCGGCAGTCGACTATCTCATCGCCGAAGGCGTCCAGCGCTTCGTGCTCGAAGGCACCGACTACGTCTATCCGCGCACCACCAACAAGATCCTGGAAGCCTATCTCCTGTCGAAAGGCATCAAGCCGGAGGATATCTCGGTCAACTATACGCCGTTCGGCCATTCCGACTGGCAGACCCGGGTCGCCGCGATCAAGCGTTTCGGCGCGGCCGGCAAGAAGACCGCCGTCATCTCGACGGTCAATGGCGACGCCAATGTGCCGTTCTACAAGGAACTGGGCAACCAGGGCGTCAAGGCCACCGACATCCCGGTGATTGCCTTCTCGGTCGGCGAAGAGGAGCTCGCCGGTTTCGACACCAAGCCGCTGGTCGGCCACCTCGCCGCGTGGAACTATTTCCAGTCGGTGGACAATCCGGCCAATCGCGACTTCATCGCGCGCTGGCGCGCTTTCAAGAACAATGCGCGCGCCGTCACCAACGACCCGATGGAAGCCCATGTGATCGGCTTCGCCATGTGGGTGAAGGCGGTGGAAGCGGCCGGAACCACCGACCCGACCAAGGTGCGCGAAGCAATGATCGGCATCGCCGTTCCCAACCTGTCGGGCGGCCTCTCCACCATGATGCCGAACCACCACATCACCAAGCCGGTGCTGATCGGGGAAATCCAGGAGAACGGCCAGTTCTCGACCGTCTGGCAGACGGCCGGCACGGTGGTGGCGCAGGAATGGTCGCCGCATCTGGAGGGCTCGCGCGACCTGATCGCCGACCATCGCGCCCCGATGCGCTGCGGCAATTTCAACGTCAGGACCGGCCGCTGCGGCGGCGCGGCGCAACGCTGACATCGACCGATGACGACGGGGGCGCGCCGGCCAATGGCGCGCCCCTCATTCGCGGCGACCGCCCTGCCGCCGACCGCCAAGACCGGGGTCTCGCCCCTCATTCGGGATCGTTCATGCGACGCTTGTCATTCTTCGCGACAATCCTGGCGCTCGCGGCGCTGATCATCACCGGCCCGGCCTTGGCCCAGACGGGTCATGGCCCGGACAGCCAGGCGCTCGCCCAGCGTTTCGCCACCGAGAATTTCAACGAGATCGCCGGCGCCGTCGCAGCCCTTGCCAGCTCCGGCTCGTCCCAGGCCGCGCCGATCATCGAGGCGCTGCGCGACGGCCGCCTGGTCTACCGGCCAGCCGACCGCAGCGTCTTCATCCGCCAGGCCGACGGCAGCTTCGCGCTCGCCGCCACCGGCACCGCCGCGCCGGCTCCGGAAGGCACCCGCCCGGTCCGGCTCAACAACAATGTCCGGCGTGCCATCGACGCCGCCATGGGCGCCCTCAGCCTGATGCATCCCGACCCCGCCCGTCGCGTGGCGGCGGCCGAGGCCGTGTTCAAGTCGCGCGACGCGACCGCGCTTGCCGCCCTCGCCATTGCGCTGCCCGGGGAGCGCGATGCGCGGGTAAAAAAACGGATGGAAGAGGCACGCGCGGCCATCCTGGTCGCCGACAGCAAGGCGCCGGATGCCGAGCGCATCGAGGCCATCGGGGTCATTCAACGGCGCGGCGACCAGGATGCGCTCGCCATGCTCGGCTCGCTGCCATCGGATACCTCGCCACTGGTCCGGCAAGCTGCTGACAACGCGATCACCGCGGTTGGCCGCTCGCTGGTGGTCTGGGAAGCGGCCCAGAACGTCTGGTATGGCCTGTCGCTCGGCTCGGTGCTGCTGCTCGCGGCCATTGGGCTGGCCATCACCTTCGGCGTCATGGGCATCATCAACATGGCCCATGGCGAGATGGTGATGATCGGCGCCTATACCACCTTCGTCGTGCAGCAGGTGATCCGCACCTCGGCGCCGGCGCTGTTCGACGTCTCGCTGTTCATTGCCCTGCCGCTGGCCTTCCTGGTCGCCGGCGGTGTCGGCGTGCTGATCGAGCGGCTGATCATCCGCCATCTCTACGGCCGACCGCTGGAGACGCTGCTCGCCACCTGGGGCGTCAGCCTGATCCTGCAGCAGGCGGTGCGCTCCTGGTTCGGCCCGACCAATCGCGAGGTCGGTACGCCGTCCTGGATGTCCGGCTCGTTCGAGATCGGCAATCTCGCCATCACCACCAACCGGCTTGCCATCATCATCTTCGCCGGCCTGGTGTTCGCCGCGCTGCTCTTGGTGCTGAAGCGCACGCCGTTCGGCCTGCAGACCCGCGCGGTGACCCAGAACCGGCGCATGGCCGGCGCCATGGGCATTCGCACCAACTGGGTCGATGCCTTCACCTTCGGGCTCGGCTCGGGCATTGCGGGGCTAGCCGGGGTGGCGCTCAGCCAGATCGACAATGTCAGCCCCAATCTCGGCCAGGGCTATATCATCGACTCGTTCATGGTCGTCGTGTTCGGCGGCGTCGGCAATCTCTGGGGCACGCTGGTCGGTGCGCTGACGCTCGGTATCGCCAACAAGTTCCTCGAGCCTTATGCCGGCGCCGTGCTCGGCAAGATCCTGCTGCTGGTCTTCATCATCCTGTTCATTCAGAAGCGTCCGCGAGGCCTGTTCGCCCTCAAGGGCCGGGCGGTGGAATGATGTTCAGCCGTTTCCTGTTCGAAAAGATCGACCGCTCCGGATGGATCTTCCTGGTGCTGCTGGCCGTCACCTGCGTGCTCGTGCCGATCCTCAATCTGGCGGTGCCACCGACTTCGGTGTTTCACGTGTCGAACACCGCCATGGGGCTGTGGGGCAAATACATGACCTATGCCCTGCTGGCGGTGGCGGTCGACCTGGTCTGGGGCTATTGCGGCATCCTGTCGCTCGGCCATGGCGCCTTCTTCGCGCTCGGCGGCTATGCCATGGGCATGTATCTGATGCGCCAGATCGGGCCGCGCGGCGTCTATGCCAATCCGATCCTGCCGGATTTCATGGTGTTCCTGAACTGGAAGGAACTGCCGTTCACCTGGTGGGGCTTTTCCTCGCTGCCCTATGCCTTGTTGATGGTCTGCCTGGTGCCGGGTCTCCTGGCCTTCGTGTTCGGCTGGTTCGCCTTCCGGTCGCGCGTCACCGGCGTCTATCTGTCGATCATCACGCAGGCGCTGACCTATGCGCTGCTGCTGGCGTTTTTTCGCAACGACATGGGTTTCGGCGGCAATAACGGCCTGACCGACTTCAAGGACATTGCCGGTTTCAACATCCAGGCGCAGCCGACCCGTGCGGTCCTGTTCTCGCTGTCGGTCATCGCCCTGATGCTCGGCTATCTCGCGGCCCGCGCCATCGTCACCTCGAAGGCTGGCAAGATCCTGATCGCGATCCGCGACGCCGAAGCCCGCACCCGCTTCCTCGGCTACCGCGTCGAGCATTTCAAGCTGTTCGTCTGGACCGTCTCGGCGGTCATGGCGGGCATTGCCGGCGCGCTCTATGTGCCGCAGGTCGGCATCATCAACCCCTCCGAATTCCAGCCTGCCAATTCGATCGAGACGATCATTTGGGTAGCGGTCGGCGGGCGCGGCACCCTGGTCGGCGCGGCGCTCGGCGCCGGAATCGTCAATTTCGCCAAGAGCTGGTTCACCGGCGCCTTCCCGCAGGGCTGGCTATTCGCACTCGGCGGTCTGTTCGTCTTCGTCACGCTGTTCCTGCCGAAGGGTGTGCTCGGCACCTTCACCGAATGGTGGAACGCGCGCCGGTCGGCGCCCAAGCCGCCGGCCAGTGCCGCCACCCAGCCGGCAGAATGAGGACTAACGACATGTTGCTGGACCCGGTGGGAGCGTCGCTGAATCTGGAGCCGGTTCAGGCGATGACCCGGCCGCAGGTGGTCACCCAGTCGCTGCTCTATGTCGACGGGGTGTCGGTCACCTTCGACGGCTTTCGCGCGCTCAACCAATTGAGCTTCATCATCGCGCCCGGCGAGATGCGCGCCATTATCGGCCCGAACGGCGCCGGCAAGACCACGATGATGGATGTCATCACCGGCAAGACCAAGCCGGATACCGGCGACGTGATCTTCGCCGGCGAAACCGACCTGACCCAGCTCGACGAGACGGCGATCGCCAATCTCGGCATCGGCCGGAAGTTCCAGAAACCCACCGTGTTCGAAAGCCACACGGTGGAGGACAATGTGCTGATGGCGGTCAAGGCCGACCGCACCGTGTTCGGTACGCTGTTCTCGCGCCATTCCCGACCGATCATGGCACGCGTCGACGAGATCCTGGGCATTGTCAGGCTCGGCGATCACCGCGCCCGCATGGCCTCCGAACTGTCGCATGGCCAGAAGCAGTGGCTCGAGATCGGCATGCTGCTGGCCCAGGACCCGAAGCTCCTGCTGGTCGACGAGCCTGCCGCCGGCATGACGGATGCCGAAACGGCAGCGACCGCCGACCTGCTGAAGGACATCGCCAAGAGCCATTCGGTCGTCGTGGTGGAACACGACATGGGTTTCATCCGCGAGCTCGGTGTGAAGGTCACCTGCCTGCACGAAGGCTCGGTGCTGGCCGAGGGCACGCTCGATCAGGTCAGTTCCGACGATCGGGTCATCGAAGTCTATCTCGGACGGTAAGTCATGTTGGAAGTCAAAAACGTCGACCTGCATTATGGTGCGGCCCAGGCGCTGCGCGATGTCTCGCTGGCGGTCGTGCCGGGGGCGGTCACCTGCGTGCTCGGCCGCAACGGCGTCGGCAAGAGCTCGCTGTTGCGCGCCATTGTCGGACACCAGCCGATTTCGGCCGGCGAGATCGTGTGGGAAGGGCGCGACATCACCCGCATGCCGCCTTTCGAGCGGGCGCGGCGCGGCATCGCTTATGTTCCGCAAGGCCGGGAGATCTTCCCGCTGTTGACGGTGAAGGAGAACCTGGAGACCGGTTTCGCGCCGCTCCGCCGTTCCGACCGGACGATTCCCGACGACATATTCTCCCTGTTCCCGGTGCTCAGCACCATGCTGGGACGGCGCGGCGGCGATCTCTCAGGCGGCCAGCAGCAGCAACTCGCCATTGGCCGGGCGCTGGTCACCCGGCCGCGCCTGCTGGTGCTCGACGAACCGACCGAGGGCATCCAGCCCTCCATCATCAAGGATATCGGCCGGGCCATCGTCTATCTCCGCCAGAAGGGCGACATCGCGATCCTGCTGGTCGAGCAATATCTGGATTTCGCCGAGGAGCTCGGCAACCGCTTCGCCGTGATGGAACGCGGCCGGGTGGTGCTGTCAGGTGCCAAGGGCGAGGTGTCGCGCGAGGCGCTCGGCCGCTCGATGGCGCTCTAGCCAAAAGGATCGAAGCTTTCGGCTAGAAACAAACGCTTACGCGCGGTGGGATTGCGTCGGGGTTTGCACTGGCGCTACGACGGTTCGCCGTGGGCGCGCTGCTCCGCTATCCTCGGCCAGCATTCGAGGGATCGTTCCTGATGACGCAAGGCCCATTCTCGCGCGGTGTCGTCGCTGCGCCCCATTCGGCCGCGGCCGAGGCCGGGCGTCAGATTCTGGCGGAGGGCGGCAATGCGATCGAAGCGATGATCGCCGCCGCCGCGGCGATTGCAGCGGTCTATCCGCACATGACCCATGTCGGCGGCGACGGCTTCTGGCTGATCCACCAGCCGAACGGCCGGGTGCACGGCATCGAAGCCTGCGGGTTTGCCGGCGAGAGCGCGACCATGCGCTCCTACTGGGACCGCGGCGACTATGAGATCCCGACCCGCGGGCCGCGCGCGGCCCTGACCGTCCCGGGTGCGATCGGTGGCTGGCGCATGGCCAATGCCATGGCCAAGGCCGCCGGTGGCCGGCTGCCTCGCACGGTCCTGCTCGAACCGGCGATCCGCGCCGCGCGCGACGGCTATGTGGTGACGCGGTCGCAGGCGCGGCTGACCGTCGACAAGCTGTTCGAGCTAAAGGATTGTCCCGGCTTTGCCGACACCTTCCTGGTCGACGGACGGCCGCCGGCCGAAGGCACCGTCATGAAACAGCCGGCGCTGGCGGCATCCCTCGAACATATGGCGCGCGCCGGTTTCGAGGATACCTATCGCGGCGATATCGCGCGCGAGCTGGCGAACGATCTGGAAAAGATGGGCGCGCCGGTCAGCCGCGCCGACCTGCAGGCCTATTATGCCGTCGAGCGCGCGCCGCTGACGCTCGACCATTCGCTCGGCCAGATTTTCAACATGCCGCCGCCGACCCAGGGGCTGGCCTCGCTGATGATCCTCGGCATCGTCGACCGGCTGGAAGCGATGCACGGCCCGGTGACGCCAGAGACCGTCGGCTTCGTCCACCGCCTGGTCGAAGCGACCAAGCGCGCCTTCATGATCCGCGACAGTTTCGTGACTGATTTCGACCGGCTCACTGGCGATCCGCAGGACTTCCTGACGATCAAGGCGCTCGACCGCGAGGCGCAGGCGGTGAAGCTGAAGCAGGCACTGGCCTGGCCGCAGCGGGCAGCGCCCGGCGACACAATCTGGATGGGCGCGGCCGATGCCGAGGGCCGCGTCGTCTCCTATATCCAGTCGATCTATTGGGAATTCGGTTCCGGCTGCATCTCGGGCTCGACCGGCTTCCTGATGCAGAACCGCGGCGCCAGCTTCGCCCTCGATCCGAAGGCGGTGAACCCGCTGGAACCGGGGCGCCGGCCGTTCCACACACTCAATCCGGCTCTCGCCAGGCTCCATGACGGCCGGGTGTTTTCTTATGGCACGATGGGCGGCGAGGGCCAGCCGCAGACCCAGGCCATGGTGTTCGAGCGCCATGTCCGTCACGGCGTGCCATTGGACGAGACGCTCGACCGGCCGCGCTGGCTGCTCGGCCGCACCTGGGGTTCGGCGGTCACCGGGCTGCGCCTGGAAAACCGCTTCGATGACAGCCTGGTCACGGCGCTGCAGCGCATGGGCCATGCCGCCGAAACCATTCCCGAGGCCTATTCCGATACGATGGGCCATGCCGGCGGCGTCACCTGGTTCCCGGACCGGTCTATGCTCGGCGCCCATGACCCGCGCGCCGACGGCGGTGCCGCGGGGATCTAGATCGAAAACCTTGGCGATATCGCGCGGTCCATGCGAAACGCGTATGGTCGCCAGTCCGTATGCGACCGTGAGAACCGATGGATCAGACGACCCTCGAAGTCAGCCCGCGCCGACGGGCCGCAGACCACGGCCCGCTGGTCGATCCCGCCGATATCGCCCGCGATATCGGCGCCGTCGGCGTCCATGCCGGCAATAGCCGTGAAGCCCGCGCGGCTGTCGTCCAGATCCTCAAGCGCTGGCTTGCCGAAGCGCGCAAGACGGCCGAGCAGCGGCTGATCGCCGACGCCGACGGGCGCAGCTGCGCCGAGGCCCTGTCGCGCTTCCAGGACGACGTGATCCGCGTCGTCTACGACTGGATCGTCACCAAGCTCTACCCCTCCGACAACCCGTCATCCGGCGAACGGATGACGGTCGTGGCGACCGGCGGTTATGGCCGTGGCATGCTGGCGCCGGGCTCCGACATCGACCTCCTGTTCCTGCTGCCCTACAAGCAGACCGCCTGGGGCGAGAGCGTCGCCGAGGCCATTCTCTACTGCCTGTGGGACATGGGCCTGAAGGTTGGCCACGCCACCCGCTCGGTCGACGAATGCATCCGCCAGGCGCGCGCCGACCAGACCATCCGGACCGCGATCCTGGAGGCGCGCCATATCCTCGGCGACATGGTGCTGTTCAACGAGCTGGAACAGCGCTTCGGCGCCGAGGTGGTGCGTGGCACCGTGCCGCAATTTGTTGCCGCCAAGCTTGCCGAACGCGACGAGCGGCACCGCAAGACCGGCCAGTCGCGTTATCTGGTCGAGCCCAATGTAAAGGACGGCAAGGGGGGCTTACGCGACCTGCACACGCTGTTCTGGATCGCCCGCTACGCCTATCGGGTGAAGACCGATGAGGAACTCGCCAAGAAAGGCGTCTTCACCCGCCGCGAGGCGCAGACCTTCCGGCGCTGCGAGCGGTTCCTCTGGACCGTCCGCTGCCACCTGCATTTTCTCACCGGCCGCGCCGAGGAGCGGCTGTCCTTCGACCTGCAGCGCGAACTGGCGCCGCGCCTCGGCTATCGCGGCCATTCGGGCCTGGTCGATGTCGAGCGCTTCATGAAGCACTATTTCCTGGTGGCCAAGGATGTCGGCGACCTCACCGCCATCCTCTGCGCCGAACTGGAAGAGCGGCACGAAAAGCCGGCGCCGGTGCTCGACCGGTTCATCGCCAGGCTCCGGCCGAAATCGCCGCGCGGCTTCAAGGAGAGCCCGGACTTCCAGATCGATCACGACCGGATCACCGTCTCCGACGCCGAGGCCTTCGCACGTGACCCGGTCAACCTGATCCGCATCTTCGCGCTCGCCGACCGCTACAACCTGGCGCTCCATCCCGACGCCATGCGGCTCTTGACCCGCTCGCTCAAGCTGGTCGACGAAAAGTTGCGCCACGATCCGATCGCCAACCAGCTGTTCATCGCCATCCTCACCTCGGCCAATACCGCCGAGGTGGTGCTCCGGCGCATGAACGAGGCGGGCCTGCTCGGCCGCTTCGTGCCGGATTTCGGCCGCGTCGTGGCGATGATGCAGTTCAACATGTACCACCATTATACGGTGGACGAGCATCTGTTGCGTTGCATCGGCACGCTGCAGCAGATCGAGCGGGGCGGCGATCCGAACCTGGGGCTGGCCGCCGACCTGATCAAGACGATCCAGCCACGCAACCGCGATCTGCTCTATATCACGCTGTTCCTGCATGACATTTCCAAGGGCCGGCCGGAGGATCACTCGATCGCCGGCGCCAAGGTGGCGCGCCGGCTCGGGCCGCGGTTCGGGCTGACCAAGGCCGAGACTGAAACGGTCGCCTGGCTGGTCGAGAACCACCTGGTCATGTCGACCATCGCCCAGTCACGTGATCTCAGCGACCGCAAGACCATCGAGACCTTCGCCGGCGTGGTGCAGTCGCTCGAGCGCATGAAGATGCTGCTGATCCTGACCACGGCCGATATCATCGCCGTCGGGCCCGGCGTCTGGAACGGCTGGAAGAGCCAGTTGCTGCGCACGCTCTATTACGAAACCGAACCGGTGGTGACCGGCGGCTTCTCGGAGGTGAACCGCACGCGGCGGGTCGAAATCGCCCAGGAGGAGTTTCGCCGGACCGTGCCGGAGGCGCTGCCCGATCTCTCCGGCCCGACGCTCGAGGCCTATATCGGCCGTCACTATGCCGCCTATTGGCTGAAGGTCGACCTCGCCACCAAGATCGAACATGCCCGCTTCCTGCTGGCAGCGGAGGCTGCCGGCCAGTCGCTGGCGACCCGCGTCGACCTGGTCGCCGGACAAGGGGTGACACATCTCACCGTGCTCGCCCCCGACCACCCGAGGCTCCTGTCGATCATCGCCGGCGCCTGCGCCGCAGCCGGCGCCAATATCATCGGCGCGCAGATCTACACGACGACCGATGGCCTGGCGCTCGACACGATCTCGATCAGCCGTGGCTTCGATCGCGACGAGGACGAGGAGCGGCGCGCCAAGCGTATTGCCGACAGTATCGAGAAGGCGCTGCGCGGTGAGATCAAGGTCGGCGAGGCGGTCGCGGCGGCACACCGCAAATCATCGGCCCGGCAGCGTTCACGCACCTTCCGGATCGCCCCGGACGTCGCCATCAACAACACCTGGTCGAACCGCTACACGGTGATCGAGGTGTCCGGGCTCGACCGGCCGGGCCTGCTGCACGACCTGACGGCCGCCCTGTCGCGCCACAGCCTGAATATCGGCTCGGCCTATGTCGCGACCTTCGGCGAGAAGGCGGTGGACGTGTTTTATGTCACCGACCTGATGGGCGCCAAGGTGCAGACCGCGCAACGCCAGGCGGCGATCCGCAGGGTGCTGACCAGCGTGCTGGAAGACGACGGCAGCCGCTGAAGGCCGGCTCATCGATCGGGATTGATGAACAAGCCGACCAATCGGGATCGACCGAAACCGATCAATCAGGATTGATGGGAAGACCATCAATCGAGATAGACGATGTCGACCCCTTGGTCGTCGGGCGGGCGGCGGCGCGCCTCGAGTTGAGCCTCGATCTTTTCCAGGCGGCCGTGCAGGACGGCAGCGTCCGAGGCCGGCACAAGGCCGCCATCTTCGGTCTCGAGCAGAACGCGCATGGTGCGTACCCGGGCCAGCAGGGCAATCGACAGGGCTTCGGCGATGATGGTCTCAGACACTCTGTCGCCGGCTTCGGGCGGCACGCCGGCGGGACTTGACGACATCTGCACGGGCTCCAAGAGGAGACGATGTACCCGCCCGGTTGTTTCATGTTTCCTGTCAAAACCCCGGCAAAGCGGTAAATGTCCCTTTACCTTGACCAACAATGAAAGCGTGACGCGATATCGCCTTAACGACCCCTTCATTGCGCCCTGATTATTGCAAAGAAGCGAGGAAAGGGTGCGGCCCATGGCGGGCCGGGTGGTGATATCCAGGGCGATGGCACGGGGACGCGGCGGCAACGATCGAATCGAGCCGAGCTTCGGGACGGCGCGCGGCGGCATGGACCTTCGCGCGATGCCCGAGGACAGACCTTCCGTGCGCGTTGCAAGCCCCGCCAAGCCAGCCAAGCGCCGCCCCGATCCGCAAGACATCCAGGAGCCCGAACCGCGCCCTATGCCACGCAAGCAGCCAAAACGCCGGCCGAGCAAGGATGAGGCGCCAAGGCGCCGCAAACGGCGGGGCATTTTTGGCCGGTTGATGGTCTGGGGTCTGACCGCGGCGGTCTGGGGACTGATCATTTGCGCCGGCGTCGTCGCCTGGTATGCCGCCCGCCTGCCGCCGACCCATACGCTGGAAGTGCCGAGGCGACCGCCGAACATCGCGATCGTTGCCGCCGACGGCGCGGAACTGGCCAATCGCGGCGATACCGGCGGCGCGGCGGTACAGCTCAGAAGCCTGCCGCGCCACGTGCCGCAGGCACTGATCGCCATCGAGGACCGGCGCTTCTATTCACATTTCGGCCTCGACGTGATCGGTCTAACCCGTGCCGTCGTGACCAATATTACCAACCGGGGCGTGTCGCAGGGCGGCTCGACGCTGAGCCAGCAGCTCGCCAAGAACCTGTTCCTGACGCCCGATCGGACCATGGGCCGGAAGATCCAGGAAGCGATCCTGGCGCTCTGGCTGGAGACCAATTATTCCAAGGATCAGATCCTCGAACTCTATCTGAACCGGGTCTATTTCGGCGCCGGCGCCTATGGCATCGAAGCCGCGGCGCGGCGCTATTACGACAAGCCGGCCACCGCGCTGACGCTCGCCGAAGCAGCGACCATTGCCGGCCTGGTCAAGGCGCCCTCGCGGCTGGCGCCAACCCGCAACCCGGAAGCGGCCGAAGCGCGCGCCCAGCTCGTGCTGATGGCCATGGCCGAGCAGGGCTACATCACCGAGGCGCAGGCCAAGGCGGCGATCGCCAATCCGGCCGAAACCAGCCGCACCGCCGCCAGCGGCTCGATCAATTATGTCGCCGACTGGGTCATGGACCTGCTGGACGATTATGTCGGCAAGGTCGAGACCGACCTGGTGATCGAAACCACCATCGTCGCGCCGCTGCAGCAGGCCGCCGAGGCCGCGCTGAACGAGGTGCTTTCGCGCAGCGGCACGCGGTACGACGTGCGCCAGGGCGCCGTGGTCGTGCTCGATACCGAAGGCGCGGTGCGCGCTTTGGTCGGCGGCCGCGACTATGCCCAAAGCCAGTTCAACCGTGCGGTGGCGGCCCGGCGTCAGCCCGGTTCGGCGTTCAAGGCCTTCGTCTATCTGAGCGCGCTGGAGCGCGGCATGACGCCCGACACGACCCGGGCCGACGCGCCAGTGGCCATCGCCGGCTGGCGTCCGGAAAACTATACTCGCGACTATCGCGGCGAGGTGACGCTGTCGACGGCGCTGTCCGCCTCGCTCAACACGGTCGCCGTCCGGCTGACCAATGAGGTCGGGCCGCGCAGCGTCGTGCGCACCGCCCAGAAGCTCGGCATCGGCTCGCCGCTGCAGGCCAATCCGTCGATCTCGCTCGGCACCTCGGAAGTGACGCTGCTCGAGCTGACCGGGGCCTATGTGCCCTTCGCCAATGGCGGCAACGGCGTGATCCCGCATGTCATCACCCGCATCCGCACCACCAATGGCCGTGTGCTGTTCCGGCGCACGCCGGTCAATCCGGGCCGGGTCATCGAGCCGCAGCATTCGGCGATGATGAACGCCATGATGCACGAAACCACGGTCTCGGGCACGGCCCGCGCGCTCAGGCTGCCCGGCTGGATCGCCGCCGGCAAGAGCGGCACCAGCCAGGATTTCCGCGACGCCTGGTTCCTCGGTTATACCGGCCGCTATGTCGCCGGTGTCTGGCTCGGCAATGACGACGGCCAGCCGACCAAGCGGCTGTCCGGCGGCAGCCTGCCGGTCGAGATCTGGAACCGGGTCATGGCCGAGGCCCATCGTGGCCAGCAGGTCGTCGATCTGCCGGGCAACTGGCGCTCCTTCGGTGTTCCGACCCGCGCCCTGCCTGGTGAGATCATCGATCAGCCGATGCTGATGTCCCGCACCGACCAGGCACCGCGGCGGGTGGCCGGCCGGTCAGGCGAACCTGAAAACCGCGGCGACGTGATCCGTCCGCAGCCGGGCGCAGGCTTCTTCGACCGCTTCTTCCGCTGACTTTGTACCTGTAACGCGAAGCATCAGGTGGCATCCCGCAGGGGCCGGCAAGATGCCGCGGGGGTTGGGAAAGTTGTCATTATCGCAGAGGCTTGAGGTGCGGCGGGGACCGGGCCGGGCGGATCGCGGGGGGCGGGGCCGGCGATGGATCGCATGGCAGTGGTCGGTGATCCGAGCCGCCGGAGTGCCGGCAAGGCGGCGGAACCGGGCGTGGCGGCGGCGCCAACCGTGACCGCGGCGGCGGCCCCCGGGGCGGGCGCGGTCGGCCGGTTGTTGTGTTCGGAAGATCAAGCGCTTGCGCCGGGAATGACCGGGCCGCGGGCGGCGGCGAACCGTGACCGCCGGCCCCGGGGGCCGAAGCGAGGCCGCGGGAGATTGCCGGCCAAGCGAGCCGGCCAGGCGTGCAGGCCAAGCGACCCGGCCGAACGTCCAGGTCAAACGTCCAGGCGAACCGGTCAAACGTCCAGGCCAGGCGTCCGGGCCAAGGGTGCAGGCCAAGGGTGCAGGCCAAGGGTGCAGGTCAAGGGCGCAGGTCGACGTCGCCGTGGCCGGACGACGCCATGTCGAGATGATGCGTCGCGGCGGCGGCCGGCGGCCGGGGGCCGGCTGGACGGACGCGCGGCAGGGGATCTGTCTGCCACGCCGGCGGGCGGTTCAGGCGGTGGTCCGGGCCTGGCGGGGCTCAGAACAGGCGCTCGCTCCAGAACACCCGGCCGACGACCTCGAGCTGGTCGAGCCGGTCGCGCGCCAGCCGGTCCGGGCCGTAGAGCGCGGCATTGTCGGAAATGAAGATCAGGCTGCCGTCGAGGCCGCGCTGGATCCGCTTGATGCGCGCCTGGTCGTCGACCACGAAGGCATAGATGGCGTCCTCGACAATGTCGCGCCTGCCGGTATCGACCAGCACCAGGGCCTGGTCGGCAATGGTTGGCCACATGCTGTCGCCGGCGGCGCGGATGGCATGGGCCCTGGCGGGATCGACGCCGTGGCGCCTGAGCTTATCGAACGAGAAGGGCAGCCGGCCGACAATTTCGGCGCGCTCGTTCCAGCGGCCGGGCCCGGCCGCCGCCGCGACATTGAGAATGGCAAGCTGGACGGTGTCGGGATCGGCCTCGATGCCGATGCCGGCCTCGTCGGGTGCGGCGCCGGCCGGTGCGGCGCGCTCCGAAAGCCCGGCGAGCCAGTCCAGCGAGACCCCGCAGGCCTGCGCGATGACCGCGAGCTTGCCGATCTTCGGGTCGGCCTTGCTGGCGAGATAGAGCTGCAGGGTGCGTTCCGACACGCCGGTCGCCCGCGCGACCCGGCGCGGGCCGCCGGCTGCGGCGATGGCCCGGCGCAGCCGGTTCGCCAGCAGCCTTGATGCCATTTCTTGCGCATCATCCATCATATTGGCCCCAATTTAGGCAATTCACGTTCTCTTCTCGTTGTAGGCGCTTCGGCATCGCACTACAAGCAACATAAGTTGCCTTTCGATGCTTGCGACGGCGACGTGAATGACCTGACCTGCGGGAACACCCCATGCACGCAGCCGACATCCTGGCGCTGGTGAAAAAATCCAGGTTCCGCTTCCTGACCAATATTGCCCGGGCGTCCAACATCGCGCCGACCACGCTGCGCACGGCGCTCCGGCGGCCGCAACGGCGCGCCGAAATCGCCATTGCCACGGCCGTCGGCAAAAAACTGCACGAGCTCTGGCCCGAACGCTGGGACAAGACCGGCAACCGACTCAGCGCGCCCGGCCGATCCCGCATCAAGGCGGCCGCGGCGACCAGCCGGCCGGGCGACCGGAGGGCCGCATGATGCAAGGCCTGATCTTCCCCTGCCCGCTCGCCGCGATCGACCGTTCCGGCCGGCTCCGGCCGAGCGACGCCGCCCGTGTCGAGGCGCTGGCGGCCTCCATGGCCGAGATCGGCCTGCAGGCGCCGATCATCGTGCGGCCCGGCCCGGATGCGGCGAACAGCATCATCCTGGTCGCCGGCGGCCACCGGGTGGCGGCGGCGGAACGGCTCGGCTGGACCGAGATCCCGGCGATCAGGCTCGATCTCTCGGCAGCCGAAGCGCGGCTGGTCGAGATCGACGAGAACCTGATCCGCCACGAGCTGACCGCGCTCGACCGGGCGATTTTCCTGGCCGAACGCAAGCGCATCTATGAGAGCCTCCACCCGGAGGCCGCCCACGGCAAGGCCAGGAAAGGCCGCAAGACCGAGCCGCGCGGAGATGGCAAGGCCCTGGGCGAGTTCGCCGGCAATGTCGCCACCATGGCGACTTTCCAGCGCTATTCGAAAGACGCGGCGAAACGCACCGGCCTGTCCGAGCGCGTGGTGCAGCGGGCGGTCGAACTGGCGGGGCGCCTGTCGCCCGCCATTGTCGCGGCGATCAGGCATGCGCCGATCGCCGACAACCAGGCAGAGCTCATGGCGCTGGCGGCGCTGCCGGCCGATCAGCAGCAGGCCTGCGCCGAGGCGATCGCCACCGGCGCGGCGCGCAGCGTCCAGGCCGCGCGGATCGCCACCCGGCTCGCTCCGCCGCGCCTGACCGACCCCGACGAACAGGCGTTCCAGCGCTTCGTCGCGCTGTGGGAACGCGGCTCGCTCCGGCTGCGCCGGCGGATCGAAAGCCATATTGGCGCGGGCGTCATCGACCTTACGGCCG
Source organism: Phreatobacter stygius (assembly GCF_005144885.1). Taxonomy (NCBI): domain Bacteria; kingdom Pseudomonadati; phylum Pseudomonadota; class Alphaproteobacteria; order Hyphomicrobiales; family Phreatobacteraceae; genus Phreatobacter; species Phreatobacter stygius. Next base: position 3,379,944 of record NZ_CP039690.1, on the reverse strand, counting down.
GGGCGCATCAGGCCGCCGAAGCATGCGCGGCCGCCGAAGCACGCGAGGCCGCCGAAGCATGCGAGGCCACGGGCCCGTGAAAACCTGGCTGACCGCGGATGAGATTGCCAGGCTCGCCTTGCCCGGCCTGCCGGAGAGCCGCGAGGCCATGTCGCGCAAGGCCGCCCGCGACGGCTGGTCGAGCCATCGCGCCCTGGCCCGGCCGCGCGCCGGCCGCGGCGGCGGCTTCGAATATCACGTCGGGCTGCTGCCGCTCGACGCCAGGCTCGCTTATGCCGCGCGCCAGATGGGTGGCACGATCGAAGCCGGGCTCGCGGCGGTCCAGGCCGCCCCCGACATCGCGGCGGCAACCACCCGGCAGGCCCAGGCCGAGCGCGACGCCAGGCTCGCCCTGATCGGCGCCTATGACGCCTTCGAACGCTCGGCCGACCTGCCGCGCATGGCCGCCGTGTCGATCTTTGCAAGGCTCTATCGGCGCGGCGACCTCGCCGTGCCGGATTTTGTCCGCGCCACCGTCAAGCGGCTCTCCGGGCGCACCCTGATGCGCTGGCTCGCCATGCGGCGCAGCGGCGATATCGGTCGGCTGGCGGTCGACCGCGGCGCGGCCAGGCGCGGCCAGGGCATTCTCGAGCAGGCCGAGAACGGCGAGATCAAGGTCAAGGCGCTGGCGCTGATCGTGCGCCAGCCGGCGCTCTCGGCCGACCATGTCAGGGACTATCTGATCGACCTCTATGGCGAGACGCTGAGCTATCGCGGCCGCAGCGTCGCCATGCCGACGGTGCGGGCCTTCCAGGCCGCGCTGAAGCGCTGGCGCGCCGGCCACGCCATGGAACTGATGGCGCTGACCCATCCCGACGGCTTCAAGAGCCGCTACCGGGCGTCGGGCGCGCGCGCCCATCTGGTCACCGCGCTGAACGCCTTGTGGGAGATCGACGCCTCGCCCGCCGACGTGCTGACCCGCGACGGCCGCTACAGCCTCTATGTCTGCATCGACGTGTTCTCGCGCCGGCTCACCATCCTGGTGACCCGGACGCCGCGCGCCGAGGCCGTGGCGCTCTTGATCCGCAAGGCGCTGATCGCCTGGGGCGTGCCCGAACGGATCAAGACCGACAATGGCTCGGATTTTGTCGCCAAGGCGTCGAAACGGCTGTTCGCCGCGCTCGGCATCGAGGCCGATACGGCCAACCCCTTCAGCCCCGAGGAGAAGGGCACGGTCGAACGCGCCATCGGCACGGTGCAGCGCGACCTGATGGCGACCTTGCCCGGCTTCATTGGCCATTCGGTGGCCGACCGCAAGGTGATCGAGCAGCGCAAGGCCTTTGCCGCGAGGCTCGGCCAGGACGACGCCCAGGCCTTTTGCGTCGACCTCTCGGCCGCGGAGCTCGGCCGCTATTGCGACACCTGGGCCGAGGGGCGCTATGCCCACCGGCCGCATGGCGGCCTTGCCGGCGCGACGCCGTTCCAGGTCGCGGCGGCCTGGCGCCAGCCGGTGCGCCGGGTCGCCGACGAGGCGGCGCTCGCCCTGCTCTGCGCGCCGATCGCCGGCCAGGACGGCTATCGCACGGTCGGCAAGCAGGGCCTGAGGATCGACCACCTGTTCTATCTCAGCCCGGAGCTGAGGGTCGGCGAGCGGGTCTTCGTGCGGCTCGATCCGGCCGACATGGGCCGGGTCTTCGTCTTCGCCGAGGACGGCGAGACGTTTCGGGCCATTGCGCTCGCTCCCGGCATGGCCGGCCTCGACCGGGCGGCGATCGTCGCCGAGACCCGCGCCAGCCAGAAGCGCTTCATCGACCAGGGGACCAAGGCGTTGCGCCGCGAGGCCCGGGCGATCAAGCCGCGCGACGTGGTCGAGGCCCTGAACCGGCGGGCGGCGGCGCGCGCCGGCACGCTGGTGGAATTTCCGAAACGCGCCGAAGCGCATTCGACCCCGGAACTCGCCGCCGCCGGCAGCGCCGTCAGGGCTGGCCGCGCAGCGGTGCCACCGAGCCATGGCGAGGCCGTGCCGGGGCCGGCGCCCGCGGCCGATCCGACGCCCGAGGTCACCCCGCTTCGCTCCTTCGAAACACCGCAGATCCGCTATCGCCGGGCGCTCGGGCTGGAGGCCCGGCTCGCCGCCGCCGAGACGCTGTCGACCGAGGAGGCGCTCTGGCTCGGCGGCTACCGCCAGACCCCGGAATACCGGTCGCTCGCCACGCTCTACGCCGATTTCGGCGACCAGGCCTTGCGCTGAACGCGGCTGGACCAGACCGCCCCGGCAGCGGGGCCCAAGCATCACGCAAGAGGGACAAGCGATGAGCTCCAAAACCCTGTCGACAACCCTATCGACAACCCTGTCGACCACCGGATCGACACCCCGATCGACCCCGCCGGCCGCCGCGCCGCCGAGCTTCGCGCCGCTGAAGAACGTCGTGGCGATGATGGGCCTGGTCAACGGGCTGATCGCCCGGCCGGCCAATCTGCCGGGGCTCGGCGCCTTCTATGGCCATTCCGGCTTCGGCAAGACCTGGGCGGCGATCTATGCCCAGAACAAGATCCGCGGCGCGCTGCGCGTCGAGATCGGCGACAGCTGGACCCGGAAAAGCCTGTTGCGCGCGCTGCTGCGCGAGGACGGCGTGAGCGAGCCGCGCGGCACCGTCGCCGACATGGCCGAGCAGTTGATCATCCGGCTGGCGGCGCCCGGTCATGCCCCCGTCTTCATCGACGAGGCCGACCGGCTGGTCGACAAGGGCATGATCGAACTCATCCGCGAGATCCACGAGGGGGCGCAGGTGCCGGTCGTGCTGATCGGCGAGGAGGCCCTGCCGCAAAAGCTCATGAGATCCGAGCGCACCCATAGCCGGGTGCTCGACTGGGCCATGGCCGAACCCTGCGACCTCGACGACGCGCGCAAGCTGGCGGGGCTTTTCGCCGCCCGCGTGACGCTCGCCGACGACCTCATCGACCATATCCGGGAGATCGCCGAGGGCCGCGCGCGGCGCATCGTGGTCAATCTCAACCGGGTCGCCGAATGGGCCGCGGTGAAGGGCGCGACGGCGGTCGACCGGGCCGCCTATGGCGGCGGTTTCTTCACCGGCGCCGCGCCGGTCAGGCAGCGCCGATGACCCGCCGGGCCGGAGCCACGACGATGACGGTCAAAAGGCCGAAGCCGGCGGCCGAAAGCCGGCAACAGATCTGGACCGCGCTGCGCGGCCTGAAAGGCGCGGTGGACACGCGCGAGCTGAGCCTGACCGCCAGCACCGACACGGTGGTGGTCTCGCCCGCCGCGGCCGGCGCCTTTCTGCGCCGGCTGGCGCGTGCCGGCTATGTGTTCCGGCTCGCCGCCGGCCGCAGCTGCCACTGGCGGCTGAACCCGGCCGCCAATAGCGGGCCGCGCGCGCCGGAGCCGCGCGGCGACCGGCTGTTCGACGCCAACCGCCAAATGCCGGTGACCACCCTGGCAACCACGCCGGTGGTCGCCTGCCTGCAAGACCCGGAGGAAACCGCGCCATGACCACAGTGTCCGGCCTGCTCGCCGACCTGGCCGAACTGTTCCAGCGGACCAGCCGGGCCCGGCTGCCGCTCTCGGCCGGGCTTGCCGGCCGGCTCGCCGAGGGCTTGAGGGATCTCGCCGCCGAGGCCCGCCGGCTGGAGGACAGCGAGCGCCGGCTGATGGCGCTCTGCGCCGAACCGGCCGATCGCGCCGAAACGGCGTCGGAAGCGCACGACCCGGCTGCGAGCGCCGTGATCATCGACCTCCCGAATTTCCTCGGGCGCGACAGGGCGCCCGGCCCAGCCCGGACCACCGTCGACCAGGCGCCGGCGACGATCATTCCGCTGATGGCGGTGCCTTGCGAACGCCATCCGGCCGGGGGAGAAGAGCCATGAGCCCGCTGCCGCTGGCCATCCTCCTGAGTTCGACCGGCGGTGCCGTCGCCATGGCGCTCGCGCTCGGCTGGTGGCTCGCCGCCTCGGCGGCCGGCCGCCTGGCCCCGGCCGAGGCCGCCCCGAAAGGCACGTTCGGCGCCTTCCTGATGGCGCTCGGCATCGCCGTGCTGTGCCTGGCCATATCAGGTCATCCGGCCTTCTGGGGCGAGGTTCGATGAACGCGTCTGAGCCTATCGACGACGATCGCCCGGCGAGGCGCGCGCTGCTCGCCAAGATCCATATCGCGCGCCGCGACCTCGGCCTGGACGAGGCCAGCTATCGCGCCTTGCTCGCCGCCGAGACGGCGAAGCACAGCGCGGCGGATTGTGACAGGGCCGAACTCGCGCGGGTGGTCGCCCGATTCGAGCGGCTCGGCTGGAGGTCCAAGGTTGGCGGCGGGATGGCGGGCCCGACCGCGTCGGCCAAGCGCCATGTCCGCAAGGTCTTCGCGCTGTGGACCGATCTCGGCCGGCTCGGCGCGCTCGACGATGGCAGCCGTTCTGCCCTCGGCGCCTTCGTCAAGCGTATGGCCGGTGTCGACGAGCCCGAATGGCTGGATGTCGCCGGAGCCACCGGCGTGACCGAGGCGCTGAAGGCCATGCGGGCCCGCCACCTGGCCAAGGTGGCGGGCAGGATGGCCAGCAAGCTGGCTGGCGGGAAGCCCGGATCATGACCGAGCGCCGGACCTATCTGCCGCCCCGGCTGATGGAGATCGCCGAGGCCGCCGGCACCAAGGCGGCGCTGAGCCTCGGCGTCGCTTATGCCGGGCGGCGGTTCTATGTGCCGAAACGGCTCGGCCAGCAGCATCCGCTGACGCAGCTGCTCGGGCTGGAGGCGGCGCGCAAGCTGGTGTCGCTGTTCGGCGGCGAGACCGTGCTGATCCCGCCGGCGCTGGCGGGCGAGGCCCGGCGGCGGCGCGAGGCGATCATCCGGATGAGTGCTGCCGGCGCCAGCCAGACCGAAATCGCCCATGCGCTGGGCATCGACCGCACCACGGTGCAGCGCAACCAGCAAAAGGCGCGCGGCGGACCGAAGCTCGCCAAGGCGCGCGGCCGCCGCGGCCAGGACGATCTGTTCGACTAGGTCGCCGCGATTGGGGAGGCGTTTGCCGCCCCTCCTATTGCCCGCCCCATCAACCACTCTCAGCGCCAGCGCGCCGTCGCGGTGCGGCCGGTGCCTTGGATGTCCGTCATGAGTCGATTCCTCACCCCTCCGTCGCTGGCCCAGCTCGACGGCGTCCATGCCGATCTCCGGCGCGTCGTGTTGCGCGCCGCCGCGCAAGCCGCCGAGGCCGGCACGCCGTTCGAGGTCACCGAGGGCCGCCGCAGTCTCGCCCGCCAGCGCCAGCTGGTCCGCGACGGCAAGTCCAGGACGCTTCAGTCGCGCCACCTCGGCGGTTTCGCCGTCGATGTCGTGGCGACCGATGGCGGCAAGCCACATCATCGCGCCGCGTCCTATCAGGCGATCGCCCGCAGCTTTGCCGCGGCGGCAGCGGCCGAAGGCGTCAGGATCCGCTGGGGCGGCCATATCAAGGGGCTTTTCGACGGCCGGCATTTCGAGCTCGACCGCGTCGCCTATCCGGACCCGACGGCGGCGCGGCTGCAGCGCCGAGCCCCGGCCGCGCCGGCGGACATGCCGGCCGGCGGGCCGTCGTGATGGACCCGGGTTCGATCCCGAGCTGGCTATCGATCATCGTCACCACCGTGGCGCTGACCTATACGGTGGTGGCCAGCCGGTCGCGGGCGGCCAAGGACGATGTCGAGAAAAACCGCACCGAGGCGGCCGGCCGGCACGGCGCGCTGGCGCTGAAGATCGACCAGCTCGACGACCGCCTGACCCGCGCCGAAGGCGAGCTGGAACACCTGCCCGACAAGGACACCGCGCATCGCATGAAAATGGCGATCGCCCGGCTGGAAGGCCGGCTCGAGACCATGGACGAACGGCTGAAGCCGGTCGCGGCCATGGCCAGCCGCATGCAGGACTATCTGATCGAGGACCGCAGCCGGTAGGGGCGGGTGGCGGCGAGGCGGACGCAAAGCTCGCGTCTCATGCGCAGCACAGAGGTCGGCCGTCCTTCGAGGCTCGCAAGAGGTCGGGTTTTGCACAGGGGCGGCGCGGAATGCGCCGCGCCCGCGCTGCCAAGTCACTTCCCCCGCCGGAGTGCCCCCGGCGCCCCCTCCCCCTCCGCTGCCCATCCCACATGTCCAAACCCCCCGGACACCGCCGGCGACGCGTCCCGGCCCTCGGGCGCGCCATTGGACGCCCGGCGCCCGCCGCGTTAGGCTCCCTGCGCGCCGGTTCGTTTGCCGAACCGGCGCCCCGGGCCGCAAATGCGGCCCTCATTGCGCGGACGCGGGTGGGCCAAGGTCCATTCATGACGACCGCCACCCACACCCCTGTTGCCGAGCCGGCCCGCGCGAGACCTCTCCGCGCCTCGGCGGCTCCTGCCAGCGTGGCCCTTGCTGCCGCCGGCGCGATCCCTGTCATCGCCCGCGCGGTTCGGGTGGCGGTCGTCGGCCTCGGCGCAAGCCCGCGGAGGCCGGCATGAGCCTGTTCGGACCGCTGGTCGACCGCATCACCACCTTTGCCGGCACCCATGTGCCGGCGGCGACGCCGATCACCGAAATTCCCGGCACGCCCGGCATCGCCGACATCCGCGCGCTCGCCATGGCCGATCCGGCGCTGCGGGTCATTCTCGGGTCCCGCGGCAAGGCCACGGTCGAGCCGGTCGAGGCCGGCGACGGCGCGCTGGCCATCACCTTTTCCGCCTGTTTCGTCGCCCGCGGCGGGGCGTCCTTGAGCTTCCCGACGCTGGCCGCGGCCGGCCGCGCCACCGCCGATGCGGCGGTCGGCCTCGCCGCCCAGCTGGTCTCCTGGCTGCCGGGCATCGACCGGGTCACCGAGACGCGCGCGCTGGCGGTCGATTTCGACACGCCGATCGAGCTGCAGCCCGACGGCATCGTCTGCCACACCGTGTCCTGGGTCCATCAGCTGATCATCGGCACCCCGCAAGCCGACAGCTTCGATGCCGAGATCGGCGCGGCGCTGGTCAGCGCCGAATGGGAGCGCGGCGAGACCGTCGTCGCGGTCATGCCGGCCGAGGTCATCGCCGAACTGGGAGCCCCGTCATGAGCACCTCGCTGGAAGACATCATCGGCGAGATCGTGTTTCGCCAGCAGGACGAGGACCGCCGGCGCGCCAACAACCGCGTCGAGGGCACGGTCAAACAGGTCGATGCGGCCAAGCGCCGGATCAAGGTGGATGTCGGCACGCCCGGCCAGGAGCTGATGACGCCGTGGATCCGCACGCGTGAGATGAACGGCCGGTTCCAGACCCATTTCCTGCCGAAAGCCGGCGAGAAGGTCACCGTCGTCTCGGTCGACGGCGAGATTTCGGAAGCCAGCGTCGTCGAGCCCGGCACCTATTCGGATCAGAAGGAAAGCCCGTCGGATCGCGCCGACGAAGGCGTCATTCAGACCGGCAAGACCCGCATGACCTGGCGCGAGGACCGGCTCCATGGCCGCGTCGGCGAGGGCGCCAACGCCGCCTCGTTCTCGGCCGGCAACGGGGTTGCCAAGCTGCGTGTCGGCTCGGCCTTCATCGCGGTGTCGGGCGGCCGGATCGTCGCCTCCTCCGAGGTGGTGGTCGGCGCCGATCCGAACCCCGATCTCTGACGCGGGCCGTCTTGACCGAACCGAAGCCAAAGACCGCAGCGAACGACTGCAAACCGGAAGGGGACATCAGGTGACGATCACGGGCATCGACCGCGAGAGCTTCGCGCTGGTGAGCGGCTGGACCTATGTCGCCGGCACCCTGGTCGCCGACGCGCTGACCACGCCATCCGGCACGCGCGTGCTGCAGCGTGAGCTCGGCGCCGGGCACATGGCGCTGGTCGACCGACCCGCCAATGGCGAGACCCTGGCGCGGGTCAGCGTCGCCATGGCCCGCGCGCTCGACCAGATCCGCCACCGCGAGACCGGCGCGGCGCCCTTGCGCTTTCGCGGCATCACGCCTCGGACCATCGGCCAGGACGGCGTCACCAGGCTGACGGTCAGGCTCGAAGACCTGGTCGACGATGTCGGCGCCGAGCGGGAGATCGCCCGATGATCCCGGTCTCACCACGCGCAACCCCGATCGACCTGACGCTGCTCGCGCCGCCGACGATCATCGATCCGATCGATCCCGACCGCCTGGTGCTCGACTGGATCGCCGACCTGAAGCGGCGCCTGCCGGAGTGGACCGGGGTGTTCGACCAGGATCCCTTCGTCAAGGCCTGCCATGTCTGGGCCTATGCGCTGGCGAACAAGCTCGCCCGCGACAACAAGCGCTGCGAGGCGGTGCTGCTGGCAACCTCCAGCGGCGCCGATCTCGACCAGATCGCCGCGACCTATTATGCCGATCTCGGCGTCCGGCGGCTGGTCGTCACGGCCGGCGACGCCGATGCCGTGCCGCCGGTGGCGCCGGTCATGGAAAGCGACGACCGCTTCCGCGACCGCATCCGCCTGGCGCCCGAAGCCTATGCCGGCACCGGCACCGAAGGCGGCTATCGTTATTGGGCGCTGACCGCCGTGCCCCGGCTGATGGATGCCGGCCTCGGCGTCTCCGACGACCTGGACCGGCGGCTGACCCTGATCGCCCTGCCGCCCGACGATCTCGACCCGGCCGCGGTGTCGCTCGCCATTCTCGACGAGGTCAGGAAACACAAGCCCCTGACCGATGTCGTCTCGGTCGGCATCGCCCGGCCCATGGCCTATCGCATCAAGGGCGTGCTGCAGCACGGCGCCGGCGCCGATCCGGCCATGCTGCGCCAGATCGCGGTGGAACGCTGCCGGGCGGTCGCCGATCACGCGAGCGCCCATGTCGGCGAGATCGTCGGCACCGATGCGCTGATCGCCGCCATGCGGGTGCCCGGCGTCACCCGCTGCCTGCTGGAAGAACCGCTCCAGCATTTCGACCCCGGCTTCGACGGCGTGGCCCGCGCCGTCTCGATCGACATCCGCACGGAGCGCCGGGATGGCTGACGGGTTCGCCTTCGCCGACCATCTCCTGCCGCGCAATGCGACCACGCCCGAGCGCGCGCTGGCGAGCCTGAAGGGCCGTGCCTTCGATCTCGCCTTCCCGATCGACACCCTGTGGAACCCCTGGACCTGCCCGGAACGGCTGCTGCCCTATCTCGCCTGGGCGCTGTCGGTCGATATCTGGTACGAGGACTGGCCGCTCGACCGCAAGCGCTGGGTCTGCGCCCAGTCGCTGGCGCTGCACCGGCAAAAGGGCACGCTCGAGGGCATCCGCCGCTATGTCCAGCTCGCCGGCGGCGAACTGGTGCGCGCCGTGGTGCCGCCGGCCAAGTTTTATGTTTCCGCCGGCCTGACGCTCGCCGAGCGGCTCGAGTTCATGAAGCGCCTGCCGGAGATCCGCATCCGCACCCGCTCCGACCGCGAGCGGGCCGGGCGCCGGCTGATCTGCGGCCCGCTCATGGGAAGCATCCGCTCGTTCCTGTCGGATGCCGGCAACCGCATCCCGGCCTTTCCCTTGCCGAGCCGGGCGCCGCTCCTGTTCGGCCGGCGGGCCAGCCTGCACGACCAGGGCACGGTGACGCCCCTGCAGATCGAGACGGTGGCGACCGACACCGGCCAGCCGGTCCATGGCGCCGAACGCTACCTGATCCCCGGCCGCGGCCGCGGCGGCTATTTCCTCGGCGCCGGGCATCGTTACGCCCGCTATTTCACCAAGCCGGTGCAGGCGAGCCGCATCGTCTCGGTGTCCTTTGCCGCCGCCTCGCTCGACGGTTACGACCGGCTGACCTCGGCGACCGAGGGCCTGAGCCCGGTCTCGATCGTGCCGGAGACGGTCCACGAGCTCGGCCGCGGCGGCAAGAGCCTGTTCTCGGGCGTGATCCCGACCGGCCGCTATCTGGTGCCGAGCCGGGCGGCGCTGACCATCTATGACAGCATCAGGCTGCACGACCCGCGCCGCAGCATCGCCAGGACCGGCGCCATCGCCTTCATGGGCAAGGCCCGGCTCGGCATCGCGCCGCGCACCGCGGAACTGGCGGTGGCGGTGCTCGGCCGCCGGCACCGCTGGACCTTCGGCCGTTATGTCCAGGGTTATCTCGTCCGATCCGACCAGACCAAGCTCGCGCGCGTACTCGACGCCATCCGCACCGCCAAGTCGGCGCGCGACACCATCCTCGTCGATACCGAGGTCTACCGCCCGCCGATCTTCGGCGGCGACCTCTATTTCGGCGCCTTCCGATTTGGCCAACCCGTGAGAGGCTGACATGCTGAGCAAAGTGACGTTTCGTGCCCGCCAGGAGGTCGTCGAGAACGACTTCAACAATCTCCAGGGCCATGTCGAGGCAACCCTGGACCACCTGGTCGCCGATACCATTTCGACCCAGAAGCGCTTTTCCGGCTTCGAGGTGACCAGCGTCTCGGCGACCGAGATCAATGTCGCGCCGGGCCGGCTGTTCGCGTCCGGCGAAGTCTATGCGGCGGCCGCGACGGTGCAGAAATCGCTGTTCGATTTCCTGCCCGCCGCCGCCAAGCGCCTGGTCACCGTCTATATCTGGCAAGGCACGGCGGAGGTCGACATCCAGCCGCGCTCCTACCTGATCGACGTCGACAATGACGTGACCCAGTCGCAGACCGTGTCGATGCGCCACGACCGGGTCGCCAATGTCGGCCTGATCGCGGGCCTTGAAAGCGCCGACCCGCAGCGCTCGCCGCTCGGCGCCCAGTTCCTGGCGGTCTGCGACATCCTGTTGACCCCGACCGGCATTGCCGATGGCGGCATCACCATGATCGCCGGCAACCGCATGCCGCGGCTGACCGAGGTCGACAGCCGCGTCGGCCTGCTGGAGAAATTCCAGGCGTCCGCCGAACCGCGGATCCAGACCATCGGTTCCGACATCTCGGCGCTGGCCAACCGGCTGAAGGGCAGCGCCTCGACCCGCGCCATCATCGAAATGGCCTCCGACATCGCCCGGCTGAAGGATGTCGTCGGCCTGCCCGACGACTATTCGAGCTATGCCGCCGATTTCTACCTGACCTCGGCGGAAACCGACGTCACCAATCTCGACCTCCTGGCCAAGGTCGAGGAAGGCGTGCGTTTCGGGCCGGAGAACCAGGGCGACAGCCAGATCAGCGTGTTCAATGCGCTGGATCCGGCCCAGGTGGTGAAGAACGGCGTGCTGCTGCCGGCGCATGCCTCGATCCCGCGCATCACGGTCGCGTCTTATGCCGGCGAGCTGCGCCTGTCGCAGTACCAGAGCCAGGCCCAGACCATCGTCCAGAAGACCATGAGCCGGCAACGGGTGCGTTACGGCCAGGAGTTCTCGGTCTGCACCAATGCCCGCAACTATTGGGCGCAAGGCCAGATCGACCCGACCAGCAACGTCTTCACGCTGAACGGCGAGAGCTTCATCATCAACAATCCGGAGGAGCTGCGCGGCGCGCATAATTTCATCCGCCTGCAGCAATATTGGATCGACAGCTACGAGGAGCCCTATTGGGACGTCCTGACCACCACAACGGTGGTCAACGGCCAGACGGTGGCGCAGACCTTCCTGAACTCCCAGGACGGCTGGCTGACCGGCCTGCGCGTCGGCCTGACCCGGCTCGCCGGCTCCGGCGCCATCACGCTTGCCGTCTGCGAGACCTATCTCGGCGCGCCTGATCTCTCCAAGACGGTCGCCCAGGTGACCGTGCAGCGCGCCGACCTGAGACTGTTCCCGCAGGACGGCATGACGCTGTTCCCGCTCGCGCCGACCTTCCTGTCGGCCGGCGGCCGTTACGCCATCGTGCTGGTGACGGCGGCCGACCACTATGCGGCGGTAGCCTCGGGGGGCGAATATGCCCAGGGGACATTGTTCTATTCGACCGATGGCGCCTGGTTCGAAGGCGACTTCACCAAGGACCTGGTGTTCTCGGTGGAATTCGCCAGGTTCGAACGGGTGCGCACCGTGGTGGAACTGCAGCCGCTGCAGCTCAATGGCGGCATTTCCTCGCTCGACATCCTGGCCGGCATGGTCGTGCCGCGCTCCTGCCAGTGCTATTTCGAGGTGCAGAAATCCGGCTCCGGCTGGGAACCGATCGACAGCCTGACGCCGGCCAAGCTGATCGGCCTGCCGCCCTTGCTGCAGTTCCGCGCGGTGCTGATCGGCACCACCGATGTCGCGCCGGGCATCCGGCTGTCGGGGTCGCGCGTCAGGCTGTCCCGGCCGCGCACCACGTTCAAGCACATCTCGACGCCGCGCACCCTGCCGGTGCCGACATCCCAAGTGCAGGTGACCGTGCGTCTGGAGAACTGGAGCGGCACCCGCCACGCCCATGCCATGCGGCTTCTGTGCGGCGCGCCGGGCTTTGCCACGATCGAGCTGCCCGACGTCACCGATACGACGCCGACCGAAGATCCGAAGGCGATCATCCGGACCTACACCTTCAACACCACGGCGCCGGTCTCGGCCTACAAGATCGAGCAGAGCGGCACCACCTCGACGGCGCTCGACACCTATCTCGTGTCGACCCGCGTCGACATTGCCTTCTGAGCCTCCAAGCCCCTTCAGACATCCGAACGGAGCGCCTCCCATGGCCAAGAAACCCAGCCCCGACACCCCGGCCGAAAGCCTGCCGGCCGCGACCAAAGACGTCTTCTTCGACATCACGGTCGCCCGCGTCACACCCAAGGTCGCCGGCGTCGTGTTCCGCCCGGGCAAGACCTACACGGTCAAGCAAAGGGTCAAGGAGGCGATCGGCGACGACATCGCCTCGGCCTATCCCGTGGCCGCGGCCGCCGCCTGACCGACCAGCCCCCTCTCCTCATCGCCGAGGTCCATGCCCGATGCCGATCCGCTTCGAAAAATACCGTATCAAGGACGGCGACTTCGCCAATGCCGCAACCGTCAACCCGATCCTCAAGGATCTGGATGTGCGCACCGCTGCGATCGAGGACAAGGCCGTCTCGTTCGACCAGGAGAAAGCAAAATTCGTCTCGGCGGGGCTTGCCCGCCTCGACGAGATCATGGCGCCGATCGTCGAGAACCTGAACGACTATGCCTCGCTCGGCGCGATCCTGACGACCTCGTCGGCGAGCCAGATCGAGGTCAGCGTCGACCGCAAGGTGTTCATCGTCGACGCGGACCATCGCCGGCAATTCGCACCCGCCGCCTATCTCGCCATGATCAAGACCGGCGAGCCGACCGAAGCCATGCTCGGCAGCCTGGTCGCCTATGACCCGACATCAGGCGAACTGACCATCGATGTCGACCGGGCCGCCGGTTCCGGCTTCCACGCGGGCTGGACCATTTCGGCGGCCTCGGCCACCGACAATGCCGCGGCGATCCCCGCGGTCCATGGCCACCGGGTGGCGGCGGAAGCCGCCGCGGTCCAGGCGCTCAGCCGGCGCGACGAGGCGGCGCAATCCTCGGCCGATGCGCTGGCGGCGCGCGACGTCGCGCTCGCCGAGGCGGCGGCAGCCGACAGCTCGCGCAACCAGGCGCAGATCGCCCAAGGCCAGACCGAAACGGCGGCGGCGGCGGCCATCGCCCATATGCGCGGTTTCCTCGGCGTGCATACGAGCCCGCCCGCGACCCAGACCGACGGCACGCCGCTCGCCGTCGGCAACTGGTATTTTCATGAGGTGCCGGGCCCGCCGGCGACCTATTATATCGACTTCGTCGCCAGTATCGCGCCGGTCACCTGGCGCTCGCTGGTGGCCGCCTCCGACACCTCGGTGACCTCGTTCAACGGCCGGGTCGGCGGCGTCAACCCGACCGCCGGCGATTACAGCGCGGCCCTGGTGACCGGCACGGCCCCGGCGGGCCTGAGCGGCACCACGGTCCAGGCGATCCTCAACGCGATCGGGACCGGGCTCGCCGCCCGGCCGCTCACCACCCGCACGGTCACCGGCAGCGGGCTTGCGTCCGGCGGCGGCGACCTGACGGCCGACCGCGCGATCACCGTGACCGCCGCGTCGCAGGCCCAGGCGATCGCCGGCAGCGACAATGCCACCGCCATGACGCCGCTCAGGACCGCCGAGGCGATCGCGGCACTGGCACCCTCGGCCAGCCAGACGGTCGCCGGCATCGTCAGGCTGGCCACCGGCGCGGAGGCGACAGCCGGCACCTCCACCACCCTGGCGGTCGATCCGGCCGGGCTGAAACAGGCGCTCGACGCCAAGATCGCCGCGATCACCGGCGCTGCGCCGGCGGCGCTCGACACATTCGTCGAATTCGCCAATGCGCTGGGCAATGATCCCAATTTCGCCACCACCATCACCACCTCGCTCGCCACCAAGCTGCCGGCCGCGAGCTATAGCGCGGCCGACGTCATGGCCAAGCTGCAGACCGTCGACGGCGCGGGCTCCGGCCTCGATGCCGACCTCATCGACGGCCAGCATGCCGCGGCCTTCGCGCTCGGCGCCACCACCATCACGGCCGGCACCGGGCTCACCGGCGGCGGCACGCTCGCCGCCAGCCGCACGCTCGCCTTCGACTCCGCCTGGGGCGATGCGCGCTACGCGCTCGGCACCACCGCCATCGCCGCCGGCACCGGGCTTTCCGGCGGCGGCAGCCTTGCGGCGAGCCGCAGCCTGGCCTTCGACACCGCCTGGGGCGATGCCCGTTATGCCGTCAAGGCCGGCGCCGCCCTGTCGGGCGCGGTGACCCTGAACGGCCGCCTGTCGGCAATCGACACCAATAGCACGGCCATGGCCACCGCCACGGGCGGCCTCGGCTCGCTCGAGATCCGCAGCAGCGGCGCCACCTCCGCGGCGATGATCGGGTTCCACCGCCCGAATGCCTTCGCCGCCTATTTCGGCCTCGACAGTGACAACCAGTGGAAGGTCGGCGGCTGGTCGACCGGCGCGCTCGCCTACACGCTCTGGCACAGCGGCAATTTCACCCCGGCGGGCTACTTCAACAACCAGGTCAGCGCCTGGAAAAACACCAATGACGGCCACCCCCGGATGCATTTCGAGAACGCCGGCCCCTCGACATGGCGAGGCTATGGAAGCTGGTTCCATCAATGGCAGGACGGTGCCGGCGCGGTGCGAGCCTTCCTGGAGGGCGCGGGCAACTTCTACGCCACCGGCAATGTGGTCGCCTATTATTCGGACCGGCGGCTGAAGGACGAGATCCGTCCGATCGACGACTGGCGCGCCATCATCGAGGGCATCCGAGGCGTCCGGTTCCGCTGGAACGGCATCGGCCGCCAACTTGTCGGCGAGGCCGAGGCCGGGCAGGACCAGGTCGGCTTCATCGCCCAGGAGGTGGCCAGTGTGCTGCCCCAGGGCGTCGCCGAGCAACTCCTCCAGTACCAGGACGAACACAAGACGCCGCGCACCGACGTCCCCGTCGATCCGGCCGATCCCTATCTGACCGTGCGCCCGGAAAAGCTCATCCCCGTACTCGTCCAGGCCGTGAAGGGCCTGATGGCCGAAGTCGACAGCCTCAAAGCCAACCTCGCGAAGGAGGTCGCATGACCACCGCCCCAGCCCCTGAATTCTCCTGGACTGCGACCGTCGTTCATGTCGCCCCGGAACTCAACGGCCTGACCAATGTCGTTGAAGCCGTCACGTGGCGCTGCTCGTACGGCACGAGCGCCTATTTCGTGCAGCGCGAGGGAACCACCTTCCTCGCCCCGCCGGATCAGGCCTCCTTCACCCCGTTCGATCAGCTCGACCGGCCGACCGTGTTGCAATTCGCGCGCAACACCATGTGCGATGAGACCGTCGCGCGCATCTTGATGGCCGAATACGCACTAAAGGTCCCGATGCTCGCAGCTGTCCCGCAGGTCCCGTCCGTCCTCGACCAGATGTTCGTTCTCGCCTCCGTGAATACCAAGGGGGGCTGAACATGCCATTGCCCACCAGCGGAGAGCTGAGCCTCTACACCATCAGGAACCACACGGACCCCCCGTACAATTCCGGGTGGGGCAATCGGAATGCTGTCACCAATCTCGACGCCGGCCCATACCCAAAATACGGCACCTACGATTTGAACTGGTACCGTGGGCGAATTCATGGCCTCGATAACGCTCCGGAACAGTTCCCGACCGGGACGATATCGATCGCCGACTTCTACGGGAAGGTGACATTCGCGCTCAGCGCCTGTGCCTGTGGTGATTGCGCATGATACGCAAGCTCACGACAGACGACGCCCGATCGACCGTTGAATTCGGCGACCGCATGATCCACGCGAACGGCCTCGAAATGTCGCTGTCCCATAAGATAGCGATGCAGTCGGCGTTGTTGCGCCGCCTCTGGACGGTCACGACGCATGCATTGTTCTTTGACGACGCGATACGCGACGCCATGATCGTGTGCGTGAACGAGCCAGGGAGCCGCGAGTGGTTGATCCAATCGGAGCTTGCCGCCGTCTTCGCTGGTCCTGCCGCGGCGGTCGCGCTCGTTGACCACGCCGTGACCCATTTTGAAGGCCTGGACTGCCGGGCGTGCTGGGCAACCGCTCCGGCTGGCTTCGACCAGGCGACAGCCGCCGACAATCCCGCCGGCAGGCTCGGCACCTATCGCCGCACTGTGACGGGGATCATTCCGGCAGGCGTGTCGTTCCCGAACCTCCCGCCGCCGACGCACGATCCGAGCGTGCCGTGGCTGCAACCAGACCGACGAACCTATCTGGCGTCGCCGCCGATGCCCATGGACCGTTCCGTCATCCGCTACGACAGGCCCGCCTGATGTTTTCAATTCATGCCATGGACAAGGCCGGTCGCCAGCGGACGTTCGGCTACGACCAGCACACGTCCCGCCTGACGGACGAGCGCGGGGACCTTGTCGTGCAACCGGGGTCGCCGATCCACACGATGTCCGGCGTCTCCCCGCCCGGCGCGTGGCCCGTGCCGCTCGGCCCGCTGACGCCGGATGAGCCCGGCCGCAAGAGCGCAGCCCCGCGCCGCTTGAAAATCCAGCTCGGTCTTGGCTGCAACTATGGCTGCTCCTACTGCCTTCAGGGGCAGCAGAAAGGGACAGCCGAGAAGACCTCCACCCGCGACGCCGAAATCTTCCTCGCGCAGCTCGACCGCTGGCTCGATCCTTCGAGCCTGACCCGCATCGAATTCTGGGGCGGCGAACCGCTGTTGTATTGGCACAAGATCGAAGTTCTTGCGCCGGCTCTCAGGGCGCGGTTCCCGCAAGCAGAATTCGGCACGGTTACGAACGGGTCTCGCGAGGGCGACAAGCCGCTGATGACGCGCGAGCGCCTGGACCGGATGCGGGAATGGGGGTTCCACTTCGCGATCTCCCATGATGGCCCCGGTCAGGGCATCCGTGGTCCCGACCCACTGGACGATCCCGAAGTCCTGGACCTGTGGCGCTATGCGGCAGACACGTTCGGCCATCGCCTGTCCATCAACGCCGTGCTCACGCCCGTGTCGAGCGACCCTGTCGCTGTCACGACGTGGCTGCGCAAGCGTTTGGACCGGCCCGAGCTTGTGGTGAGCTTCGAGGGGGTCGTCCACGAGTACAACGAAGGCGACCCGACCTCGAGGTTCTCTCCGGCGCAGCTCGCCGAGCTGACAAGCCGTGTCGTGGACGGCGTCATGACGGGCGCGCTCACCAAGGTCCCGGCCTTTCAGCGCAAGGTCAGGGATTGCATGAACTCTATCCTTCGGCAGCGCCCCTCGTCGGTGCTCGGGCAGAAATGCGGAATGGATCGGGAAGACCAGCTCGCCGTCGACCTGCTCGGCAATGTCGGCACCTGCCAGAACGTCTCGACCAAGGGGCCGCATCGCATCGGCCATGTCATGGCGATGGACAAGGTCAGGCTCAATACCTCCTGGCGCTGGTCGGCCCGCAAGGAGTGTCCGACCTGCCCGGTGCTGCAGCTCTGCCAAGGCGCCTGCATGTATCAGACCGGTGACGGCTGGGTGTCGTCCTGCAATGCCGAATTCGCCTATAACATGGCCTTCCTCATCGTCGCCGTGCAGTTGCTCACCGGCACGCGCGTCGTGTCGCTCGACGGCCCCGCGCTCAGGCCGCAATACGCCTGAGCTCCGGCCGCCTGGCCGGCTCAAGACCTTCGACCCGGCCGGCCTCGCGCCGCCCGCACCAGCCACCGGCCCGGCCTCGCACCCGCGAGGCCGGGCCGGTTTCGTTTCGCGCGCCCGACGCCGTCCGCCCCCATTCGCCATTCACCACGCGCTATTCGCCCCCCGAAGGGGCCGCATTTGCCGCCCTCATGCGCGCGCGCGCGGCATGGTCAACTGCTCCTCGAAGGCCCTGACGCCAATGAAACGAGGACCGACCGCTCATGACCGAGCTTCCGCGCCACCACGGCACACGCATTATCAGGTTGAACGACGACCAGCCGCTGTTGCGCGTGCCGGATCGCGACGTCATTGGCGTCATGGGGATCGATGCCGCGACCGTCAGCCCGATCTGGGAGCTGAACAAGCCGGTCGGGCTGATCAATGACGATGCCGACGACGCCAAGATCGCCGCGCTGACGCCGGGTTCGGACCTGGCGATCAAGATCAACGCCATCCGGGTCGCCTCCGGCGGCCAGGCGCGCATCGTCGCGGTCCGCACCGCCGAGAGCACCAACGCCAATGCCGCGACCAAGCTCGAGGAGACCATTGCCAACATGGTCGGCAATGCCAGCGCCTTTACCGGCTGGCACGCTTTCAAGAAGGCCAAGGTCGAGACCGGCCTGACGCCCAACCATTTCACCTTCGGCTCGTTCACCGCGCATCGCCTGGGCGATGCCAAGAATCCGATCCTGGCGGCCATCGAGCCCTATTGCGAGGCGCGCCGCGGTTTCGTTTATGCCGACCTGCCCTCGACCACGCGCGAGGCGGCGGTTGCCTATCGCGCCGATTCCGGCTCGCTCTCGACCATCCTGATCGACCCCCGGGTGAAGGCGTCGAGCGACACCGGCACCACCGTGCTGCAGGCCGCCAGCCCCTGGGTGCTCGGCATGGGCATGGGCGTGATCGCCAATGAAGGCTTCCACTTCTCCTGGTCGAACCGCAATATCGGCGGCATTGTCGGCACCGAGCGGCTGATCGACTACGACATCAGCGACCACACGACCGAAGCCAATTTTCTCAACACCAATGCGATCAACACGATCGTGCGCGACCAGGGCTTCGAATATCAGGGCGGCCTGACGGCGGCCGAGGACAGGCGCTGGCAGTTCCATCCGGTCGTCGCCGCGCGCTACGCCTTCGAGGTGATGGCCGCGACCGAGCTGAAGCCGGTGATGGACCGGCCGATGACCGCGCCGCAGGTGATCAACACCATCGCCGCGCTCGACGACAAGGCCAAATATTGGGCCTCGATCGGCATCCTGGCCGGTGGCCGGGTCGAGCTGCAGCCGCACAAGAACCCGTCGGCCAAGCTGCGCGACGGGGTCATCCGCATCACCTATACGGCCGAGGAAGTTCCACCGATCTACACGCTCGAAATCGAGAGCGCGCGCGACCCGCGCTATCTCGTCGACATGGTCGGCCGGATCGTCCGCGCGCTCGACAGCACGTTGGAGGTCTGACCATGGCTTACATCAAGACGGGACGGTTCTGGTCGGTCGCCATCGGCGACAGCCTGAAGCTCGCCAACAACGCCAAATTCACCCCGCCGAAGCTCAAGCATATCCGCCAGACCTATGCCGGCGGCGGCATGGCCGGCCAGGTCACCTCCTCGATCGGCCTGGTCGAGGCGATGACCGCGCCGATCGTCTTCTCCGACTACGACCTGGAGGCGGCGGCACTTGCCGGTTTCGGCCCGGGGGCGGCCAAGCCCCTGCTGCTTCGGCGCGAATTCTACGAGCCGCGCACCGGCACCTCGAGCGTCGAGGTGTTCCGCATGGTGGCCCAGGCCGATCTCGAATTCGGCACCTGGGACCGCGGCACCACCGGCGGCGAGATGACCGTCACCCTGCATATCCAGTCGATGCGCTGGCTGAAGGGCCAGGTCGAGATCTATCATGTCGATCCCGAAATGGGCATCTTCTCGGGTCTCGGCCTCAACCAGATCCAGAGCGCCATGTCGCTCATCGGCACGGGCTGAGCACTCAGATGGCCGTCACCCGGATCAAGCTGTCGCCGCCCTTGGTCTTCGACCAGCGCACCATCGCGGTGATCGAACTGAAAGCGGCGACAGCCGCCGACATGTTCGCCGCCGCCCGCAATCTCGGCGAGGGCGGCGAGGCGGAACTGAAGAACCGGCTGGCGGCGCTCGCCAGCGGCCTGCCGCACGCCGCCCTGCGCGCCGTGCCGCTCGCCGTGCAGCGGGCGATCGAGACCTGGGGCGACCGGCAATGGCGCGAGCCGCCGGCCGACCTGCCGGAACCGGCGCGCGAACCGCGCGCCGGCGACTGGATCGACGCCTTCGCGCTGTCGGGGGCCAAGGCCAGCCGTTCCGAGGTCGAGGCCCGGATCTATGCCGCCTGCGCCGGCGTCACGCTCGACGCCATCGCCAGGGCGCCGCTGTCGAGCCTGATCACCATCCGCAGCTGGTACGACGCCAAGATCGGCCAGGCGGTCGAGGTCGAGACGGCTGACGAGACCGGTGAAGAGGCTGGCGGCACGCCGGCCGCGGACCCTTCGCCGGAGGGGTGAGCATCGGCGCGCTCCTCCTCGTCTTCGAAACCGTCGCCGGCACTTATCCGTTTCCGAGGAGCGACCTGATGGCCATGACGCTCGCCGAACTGACCTGGTGGCGCAAGGCCGCCGAGATCCGCCGGGTCCGGCGCCAGGTGGATCTGGCGCTGGCGATCAGGGGAGGCTGAGCCATGGCCGAGACGCCATCCTCGCCGTCCGCGCCCGGCGGCATGCTGAGGCGCCTTTGGGACTATATCGGCGGCCCCGTCTACGATACAGCCAAGCACGGCCTCGAGGTTGCGACCGAGCTCGACCGGACGATGGTCGACCTCGGCCGCGTCACCCGCGCGACCGGCGACGAGCTGGAGGCCGACCGCGAGACGCTGCAGCGCACCGCGCGCAATACCGGGCTGGCCACCAAGGACATTGCCGGCATCATGACCGCCGGCCTGCGTGGCAGCCGGCCCGCGGCGGACCGGACGCGCTTCACCGAATATGGCGCCAGGGCAGCCGTCGCCTGGGGCGCCGACTCCGCCGAAACCGGCCGGGCACTCGCACACGCCGGCCGGGCCTTGCAGGCCAGCCAGCCGCAACTGGAACGGGTCACCGACACAGCCACCGCCGGCGCCCACGCGGTGAATGCCGCTCCGCTCGACATGATGTCGCTGGTCGGCAAGGTCGGCCGCGAGGGCCGCGGCATGGGCCTGTCGCCAGACCAATTGGTTCCCTATGGCGCCGCCATGCACGTCGCCGGCGTGGAGACCGACGACGCCGCCACCGGCTTGAACGCGCTGTTCGGGGCGCTGGGCAATCGCGGCAATCGCGGCGAGGAATTCGCCGGCGCTTTTCGCCGCGCCGGGATCGACCTGGGGCAGTTCGACCGGCAGCGCGCGCGCGACCCGAACGGCGCGATCAACCGCTACCTGGAAACCGTGCGCGGCATGACCGATGTCGCCAAGCGGCGCAAATTCCTCAACGACACGGTCGGCGAAAGCGCGGCCGATGCCATCGAACGGCTGGCCGAGGAGAACCCGCGCCGGCGCGAAATCGAGCACGATCTCGCCGCGCGGGGCACGGCTGGTACGGTCGATCGTGAATTCGCGCAGGCCAGGGGCAGCAACAGCGGCGAAATCGACCGCAGCAGGCGGCTGTTCGACGACGTCACCGGTCGCGCCGGACGACGGGCGCTCGACGGCATTGGCGTCGGTGCCGGCGCCGTCAACCGGCAAGCCGAGGCGGAGTATCCGACCACCGCGGAAGCGGTCGCCGCAGGCAGGGCACGGATCCTGCGCGAAGAGATCGCAGGGCTCGATCGCGACATCGCCGAGGCCAGGCGAGACGGTGGCCTCGCCGGTCGTGTGCCCGGATTGGAACAGACCCGTGCGGCCAAGCAGGCCGAGCTGGCCGCCGCCCAGCGCGCCGCAGCCGGTCCGCCCGGCGCCAATGACGGCACCGCCAGCGCGGCTGTGCCCGGATCGCGGCCGGGCGATGCGCCGGGAATGCCCGGCGCGCCTGTGCCGATGCCGCGCCCGGCCGAGGCCGAGGCGCAATATCCGCAGACGCCGGCGACGCTGCGGGCCGAGTTTGGCATCGTCCAGGCCGAGCAAGCGACGGCGCTCGCCGAAGCCGACCGGCTGCGCAATGGCGGCGCTGCTTTCAACGCGCCGGAGCGCGCGCAGTACCAGAGGATATGGGAACGGATCGGCGCGCTCGAGGCGCTCGGCACCGCGCTCGACCAGCGGATCAGGGCGATGACGCCCGCGGCAAGCCCCGCTGGAGCGGCCGGAGCGAACCTGCCCGGCGCCGCGACCCGCCCGAGCACCGGCGCGGCGCCGGCGCCCGTGCCGCCGATTCTCGAATCGCCGGGCGGGCCGGTCCAGCCGCTGCCGATGTTGGGCGGCCAGGCACCCGACGCAGGGTCGTCCACCGGACCGTTCACCCCCCTGCCCATGTCGGGCGGCACGGTCAGGCCGAACGCCGACAACTGGACGCTGCCGACGCGCGCAAGCCTCGACGGCGGCGAGGCCGGCGGCCATGGCAATGGTCTTAGCGGCGCGCGCGGCGCGCCGGTCTCGGTCGCCATCACCATGGGCGGCGTCACCGTGGCGCAGCACGGCCTGTCGGTTGCCGAACTCGCCCAGGAACTCGGCACGCGCATCGCCCAGCGTCTCAACGGCAGCCTGCATGAGGCCCACGCATGAGCCTGGTCATGATCATCGGTCCGGTGGCTTTCGGCCTGCGCGCCTTTTCCCCGCATGCCCGCGAGGTCAATGCCAAGTGGCGCTGGCACGAGGTCGAGCGCATCGGCGCCTATCCCGGCCTGCAGTTTCTCGGCAAAGGCGCCAAGTCGATGGCGCTGGTGGGCACGCTGATGCCCGGCGCGGTGACCGGCCATTCGGCCGCGACACCCTATGCGCTGGAGGCTTTCGGCGATCTCGGCCAGCCGCTGCCGGTGGCGCTCGGCAATGGCGACTATTGGGGGCTGTGGGTGATCGACAGCCTGAAGGATGCCGGCCTCTATCTCGGCCTCGGCGGCGTCGCGCGGAAATCCGACATCACCCTCACCCTCAAATATTTCGGCGGCTGACATGGCGCGGGTCATCACCACAGGCGACGAATTGCTCGACCAGCTGATCTGGCGCGAACTGGCGCCGCGGCCGGCCGACCAGCGCCGGCTCTATGCCGCGGCGCTGGCGCTGAACCCGCATCTCCTGGCCGAGCCCGGCCGGTTGCCGGCCGGCCTTCCGGTCAACCTGCCGGCACGGCCGGATCCGGCCGCCAAGACGCCCGCGCCCATGCTCCGGATCTTCGGCTGAGCCATGCTGGATCGGTTCGGCATCGATCTCGCCCCGTTCATGCGCGACGGCCATACGCCGGCGATCTGGTGCCTGGTCGACGGGCAGAACGTGTCCGACCTCTTGTTCTCGCGGATGATGCGGGCCGAGGTGGTCGACGGCATCGGCATGCGCAACGACACGCTGGCGATCACCGTCGACAACAGCCAGCCGAAAATCGCCAGGCCCAAGGTCGGCGCAAGGATAGAGTTCGGCGGCGGTTACAAGGAAACCGGCATCATCCGCTTCGGCTCCTACACCATCACCGAGGTCGCCCATGAGTTCTATCCGGACCGGCTGACCATCACGGCCAAGGCCTTCGACGACCGCAAGGCGGCCAAGGAGCGGCGCAACAGGGCCTATGCCGATACCACGCTCGGCCAGATCTATGGCGAGATCGCCGGCCGCATGGGTCTTGCGCTGGCGATCGCGCCGGCGCTCGCCACCGTCAAGGTGTCCTATCTCGCCCAGCGCGCCGAGAGCGACCTGCATCTGGCCACCCGGCTGGCGCGGCGCGAAAATGCCGCCGCCGCGCCCAAGGACGGCCGGCTGGTGGTGGCCCCGCTCGGCCAGGCCAGGTCGGTCACCGGCCAGGCGCTGCCGCCGCTGGTGGTCAAGCCTGCGGATCTCGCCGGCCCGGGTTCGGTCAAGGTCACCGAGACCGAGGCGCCGACCCACGGCCAGGTCGTGGCGCCCTGGAACGACCGGGCCACCGGGCGCATCCGCACCTTCACGCTGTCCGGCCTCGGCGGCGCCGCCGCCTTCACCTTCCGCGACCCGTTCCAGAACGAGGCCGACGCCCGGCGGGCCGCCGAGGGCAAGCGCGGCGAACTGGCGCGCGCCCGCGGCAAGCTGTGGATGCGGCTCTACGGCCGCCCCACCGCCCAGGCCGAGGCCAATCTCACGCCCGCCGGCATCGACCCCGCCGTCGACGTCACCTGGTCGATCACCAAGGTCAAACATACCTTCGCCGCCAATCTCGCCTATCTGACCGAGATCGAGGCCGTGCCCCCGGGCAAGACCACGTCCTGACCGGCCCGGCGCCCACCGCCGCCCGCCCGGCCATCACAACCGCGCCCGAACGCCCGGCCACCCGAGGCCGGCATGCTGCCATCCGACCGCGCGCCAAATGCCATTCGATCGCGCGCGCTACAGGTGCAGAGCAGCCGGGATCTTGCACAGGCCAAACGGCACCCCACATCGCGTGGAGCGAGGAGGAAGGTCCGCCTATGCGCAAATTCATCTGGTGGGGCACCGGCATAGCGATCGCGCTCTGGTCGATCGTCGCCTTCATCGCCTATTCGCTGATCGACCTGTTCGGGTCGAGCGCCGCAGGCATGAGCAACGTGCCGGGCTTCACGCCCGACCCCTATTCGTTCGGCTGGTTCGCCGATGCGCTGCACAGCCTCGGCCTTTCCGTGGTGTTCCTGGTGTGGCTGGTCGGCGCTCTCGGCATCCTGGCCGGTGCCGGCATCGGCCATGCCGTGTCCGGCGGCCGACGCACCAGCTTGCCGGAACGGCGCAGCTGGGGCTCGTCGATCCCGTCGAACCCACCCGCCGCGACCGGCCACCGCGACCACGGCCATCGCGGCTGAGCCACCCGCCCATTATTCGGCGTCGGGTTGCGCCTCCGGGCGCGCATCGGCGAAAGCCTTCAGCTTCAGGCAGGCCTCGGTGATTGCAATGAGCCGTGGGAAGTCGTCGAGCGGCACATTGAAGCGCCGGGCGTTGAACATTTGCGGCACGATGCAGAGATCGGCGACGGTCACCGCCGCCCCGAAGGCGTAGGGACCGGGCTCGACCAGCCGTTCCAGCGCCGTGAAGCCATCGCGGATGAAATGGCTGTACCATTGGCTGATCGCTTCCGACGACTGGCCCATGACCGTCTTGAGATAGCCGGTCGTGCCTGGATTGTTCAGGGGATGAATGTCGCAGGCGATGAGCTGGGCCGCGGCGCGAGTCCGCGCCCGGGCAATCGGGTCGGTCGGCAGCAGTGGCGGTTCGGGAGCGATCTCATCGAGATATTCGATGATGGCGAGCGATTGCGTCAGCACGGCCTCGCCTGCCGGCCCGTCGACGATCAAGGCCGGTAGCCGGCCCTGCGGATTGATCGCGCGGTAGGCGGGCTTTTTTTGTTCGCCGCCGTCGCGGACGAGGTGGATGGGGACCGATTCATAGCTCAGTCCTTTGAGATTCAGGGCAATCCGGACGCGGAACGCGGCGGATGAGCGGAAGTAAGTATAGAGTTTCATCGGGGCCTCCCAGCAGCAGCTTAAGCGCAGCCCGGCGCGTCGTCATCGACGATCGGCCCGACCGGCTCAGTCTTCTCCGTTCGCCTCGGCGTTGTCGCGCAACAGCTTCAGGCCGCGGTCCATCAGCTTGGCGAGCAAGATATCGAGTTCGGCGCGCTCGGTCCTGGTCAGGCCCTGGGTCAGCTCGGCGGCAAAGGTCAGGGCGACCGGCACCAGATCGTCATAGATGGCGCGCCCATGCTCGCTCAGCGACAGAAAGGCTTCGCGCAGATCCTGCCGATTGGCCCGGCGCTGCACCAACAGACGCTTCTCCAGAACCGCGACGGCGCGCGAGACCTTGGTCTTGTGCATGCGGCTATGGCTGCCGATGTCCTTGGCGGTCATGGCGCCGAACTGGCCGAGCGTCGCCATCACCCGCCATTCCGGAACGCCGATGCCGTAGCGCTTGGCGTAGATGCCCGAGAGCCCCTGGCTGACAATGGTGGCCAGCACATTCAGCCGGTAGGGCAGGAAGGTCTCAAGTTCCAGCTTCGCAGCCGATCCGGCTTGTCCTTCCATCGCACGGCCGTCCATCGGGTTTTTTCCCCGCCGGAGAACAAGCGTCCGGCTAACCAAATCTAGGATGTGGCGGCAGCCCGCGCAACGCGGGAGACCCATGCCCGGCCGAACCGGACACTCCGTTGCGAAGACGCTGGCCAATCCGGCTCCGACAGGCTTTGATAGCTCCCCGGCCGATGACGTCCGGATCGTGCTTCGATAGCCGCCGAGGTTCGCCTACATGAAACTTGCTTCGCTCAAACACGGCCGTGACGGACGCCTGGTGATCGTGTCCAGGGATCTCACCCGCGCGACCGATGCCTTCCCGGTGGTGGCGACGCTGCAGGCGGCCCTGGACGACTGGGAGCGGCTGTCGCCACGGCTCGCTGACCTCGCCGAACAGCTGGAAATCGGCTCGGTGCCGTCATTCCGCTTCCACGAACATCATTGCGCAAGCCCGCTGCCGCGCGCCTATCAATGGGCCGATGGCTCAGCCTATGTGAACCACGTGGCGCTGGTCCGCCAGGCCCGGGGGGTGGAAATGCCACCGTCGTTCTGGACCGACCCGCTCATGTACCAAGGCGGTTCGGATTCGTTCCTCGGGCCGCGCGACCCCATCACCTTGCCGGACGAGGCCCATGGCATCGATTTCGAAGGCGAGGTCGCCGTCATCACCGACGACGTGCCGATGGGCGTAACCCCGGCCGCAGCACGTGGGCTGATCCGGCTCGTCATGATCGCCAATGACGTCAGCCTGCGGAACCTGATCCCCGGTGAGCTCGGCAAGGGTTTCGGCTTTTTCCAGTCGAAGTCGTCAAGCGCCTTCTCTCCCGTGGCGGTGACGCCGGACGAACTGGGCACGGCCTGGCAGGACGGCAAGCTCAGCCGGCCGCTGCTCGCCTTCTTCAACGGCGAACCTTTCGGCAAACCGGATGCCGGCGTCGACATGACCTTCGACTTCGGCACGCTGATCGCCCATGCCGCCAGGACCCGGCCGCTGGTCGCGGGCACCGTCATCGGCTCCGGCACGGTGTCGAACCGCGATGCCGATGGCGGTCCCGGCAGGCCGATTGCCGAGGACGGGCTCGGCTATGTCTGCATTGCCGAGCTGAGGACGGTTGAAACCATTCGCAACGGCGAGCCGAAGACACCGTTCATGCGCTTCGGCGATGCCGTGCGCATCGAGATGAAGGATGCCAAGGGACATTCGATTTTCGGCGCCATCGATCAGATCGTCAGGAAACACCACCCGTGACGACGACGGCGGCGACCGGCTCGGAGCGGAGCCCCGCCGCCGAGCTCGCGGCGCGTTTCGACCTGCGCGCGCCGCCCGAAGGCTTCACCGACGATCCCTTCCCGATCTACCGGGCGCTGCGCGAACACGAACCGGTCAGGCGCATGCCCGACGGCTCGATCTTCCTGACACGCCATGCGGACCTCGAGGCCGTCTACAAGGACACTACGACTTTTTCGTCCGACAAGCGGGTCGAATTCGCTCCGAAATATGGCGACAGCCCGTTGTTCCGGCATCACACCACCAGCCTGGTGTTCAACGATCCGCCGCTGCACACCCGGGTGCGCAAGATTCTCGCCGGCGCGCTCAATCCGCGCGCGGTTTCGGCGCTGGAAGCCAATGTCGAGGCCCTGGTCGACCGGCTCATCCAGGCCATGGCGAAGCGCGGCGAGATCGACCTGATAGACGATTTCGCTGCGGCCATTCCGATCGAGGTGATCGGCAACCTGCTCGCCATTCCCCATGGCGAACGCGAGCCGCTGCGCGACTGGTCATTGGCCATTCTCGGCGCGCTCGAGCCGGTGCTGGCGCCTGAACAGATGCAGCGCGGCAACCAGGCCGTCAGCGATTTCCTGGCCTATCTCGAAACCCTGGTGGCGCGCCGGCGCCAGACCCCGGGCGATCCCGACAAGGACGTCCTGACCCGGCTGATCCTGGGCGAAGCCGACGGCGACCGCCTGTCGGAAGCCGAGCTTCTGCAGAACTGCATCTTCATCCTCAATGCCGGCCACGAGACGACCACCAACCTGATCGGCAATGCGCTCTGGCTGATCGACCGGTGGCCGACAGAGCGGGCCAGGCTGATCGCCGATCCAGGCCTTGCCCGGCTGGCGGTCGAGGAGGCGCTGAGGGTCGAGAGCTCAAACCAGCTCGGCAACCGCATCACCACCGCGGCCACCGCGATCGGCGATGTCGCGCTCGAAGCCGGCACCCGCGTGACGTTGTGCATCGGGGCTGCCAATCGCGACCCGGTGGTGTTCGCCGATCCGGACCGTTTCGACGTCGGACGCCAGCCGAACCGCCATCTCGGCTACGCCTCGGGACCGCATCAATGCGTCGGCATGGCAGTTGCGCGTCTGGAGGGCCGCATTGCCGTGGGCCGTTTCCTCGCCCGCTTTCCGTGCTATCGGCTGACCGGAACCGCCATCCGGACCGGACGCCTGCGCTTTCGTGGGTTCCAGTCGCTGCCCGCCATTCTGGAGTGACCCCTGTGAGCAAGGCCTTCGCCTCCACCGCCGATCTCGGCCCGAAAAAGATCTCGTTCGACCAGCTCGGCGAGGGGCTCTACGCCTATACCGCGGAAGGTGATCCGAATTCCGGCATCATCGTCGGCGACGACAGCTGCATGGTGATCGATGCCCAGGCGACACCGGCCATGGCGGCCGATGTCATCGCCAAGGTCAGGACGGTCACCGACAAGCCGATCAAATATGTCGTACTGTCGCATTATCACGCGGTGCGCGTGCTCGGCGCCTCGGCCTATGACGGCGCGACCATTCTCGCCTCCGACGCCACGCGCGGCCTGATCGTCGAGCGCGGCGAGCAGGACAAGGCCAGCGAAATCGGCCGGTTCCCGCGGCTGTTCCCCGGCGCCGAATCGATCCCGTCGGGCCTGACCTGGCCGCATGCCACCTTCGCCCGCGAGATGACGGTCTGGCTCGGCAAGCGTCAGGTGAAGCTGATGCATCTCGGCCGGGGCCACACAGCCGGCGACATCGTCGCCGTCGTACCGGATGCCGAGGTCGCCTTCACCGGCGATCTCGTCGAATATCACTCGGCCTGCTATTGCGGCGATGCCCATTTCAAGGACTGGCCGGCAACTTTGGACGCGATTTCGGCCCTGAACGCCAAGGCCGTCGTGCCCGGCCGCGGCGCGGCCCTGACCAGCGCCGCCATGGTCAAGGACGGCATCATGCTGACACGCGACTTCCTGTCGACGCTTTACGCCTCGGTTGCCGACAGCGTTGCCAAGAAGCGCTCGTTGAAAGAGGCCTTCGACGCCGCCCGTGTGGCGATGGATCCGAAGTTCGCCTCCTTCGCCATCTACGAACATTGCCTGCCGTTCAACGTCTCACGCGCCTATGACGAGGCCAGCGGCATCGACTGGCCGGTGATCTGGACCGACATTCGCGACCGCGAGCTGTGGGCCAAGCTGCAGGGCTGAAGGCGTCGCCAAGGTAGCATCATGAGTCGATCAGCATGACCCTGGGCATTCTCGCCGGTCTCGCAGCCGGCGCGCTCTGGGGCCTGACCTTCGTCGCGCCGCTGATGGTCGCTCCGTTCAAGCCGATGGACCTGGTGATCCTGCGGACGCTGGTCTTCGGCCTCGTGTCGCTGGCGCTCCTGGCCTCGCGCGGCTTTCGCGACTGGCGGGATCTTCCCGCCGGCATGAGCTGGACCCTGGTTCTGTTGGGCGCCGCCGGCTTCAACGTCTATTTCGGCCTGATCGCACTCGCCATTCCGCTCGTCGGCACGTCGATCGTCGCGCTGATCATCGGGGCCCTGCCCGTCGCCATGGCGATCGGCGGCAACCGGGGCACCGACCGATTGTCGTTTCGGCGCCTGCTGCCACCGCTGACGGCCATCGCGCTGGGCCTTGCCATCGTCAACGGCGCAGCCTTCGGCGAGACGCCGGAAGCCGGCAGGCCGGGCATTCTGCTCGGCGTCGCCCTGGCCGTCGGCGGCTTCGCCAGCTGGTACTGGTACGGCATGCGCAATGCCGCCGTCTTGCGCCAGGGCGAGGTGGCCGCCGATGCCGTCGGCTGGACCGCGCTGACCGGGACCGCAACGCTTGCCACCTTGCCCCTGCTTATCGCAATCGCCTGGGCGTGGGGCCTTTCCGCCGCCCCGTCGATCGGTCTGGCTGTGCCCGCGCTCGGGCCGCTGGTCGCCTGGAGCCTGATGGTCGGGCTGGCCTCGTCGTTTCTCGCGACCTGGCTGTGGTCGATCGCTTCGACCCGGCTGCCGGTTTCGCTCGCCGCCCAGTTGATCGTCTCGGAGACCCTGTTCGGCCTGACCTATGGCTTCATCCACGCCGGGCGCTGGCCGAGCCTCGCGGAGGCCGCCGCCATCGTGTTGATGGTCGGGGGCGTGGTCGGCGCGATCCGCGCCTTCACGCGCTGAGCCTTCAGCGCGCGGCGCGTTCCCACACGTTGCGGGTCACCTGTACAAAGGCGGTGGAGCGCAGCCCCGGATCCTTCATAGCCGCAGCGATCTTGGTCATCAGCACCGGATCGCCGGAAGCGATGGCGACATCCAGCATGATCGCCCATTCGTCGTCGGCCGGCTCCTCGCCCTTGTTGCCGGCGGCGATCTCCTGCATGCGGGCCGTGAGCCGCTCGACACGCGCCATATAGTCTTTCGCACCGGGCGAGGTGATCCGCGCGGCGAGCGCCTCGACGGTCTGCTTGGGCCCATTGCCGACAATGGCGCGCCACAGCGTTTCGAACACCACGCCAATGCGTTCCTGATCGAAGGTGACACGGTTCAGCTCATCGAGCCGGCCGGCGCTGACGAACAGATCGCGCGCCTCGGCAATGGCGCCGCGCCCGATCAGCATTTCCACCGCGGTATCGACCACTGCGCCGCGCGCCGAGCCGGTCGCCTCCGCCGCAGCTGCGACGCCGACCAGCTTGCCGATCGGCAGGGCGCGCATCGAGCCGATATCCTCATCGACCGAAACGCTCTCGCCGGCCGGCAGTTGCAGCGCCGGGCCAAGCACCCGGATCCAGTCGGCACGGCCTTCGCGCATCAGGATGCGCAGGAGCTTGCTCGCCCCTTCGGCGTCGGCGGCGGTGTCGAAAGCCGGTCGGCTGGTGATGCCGAACCGGAAGGCGTCGAGATTATTGGCTGCGACGGCGCCGCGCAGGAAGGTATCCCAGCTCTCGCGCCGCGCCGTGTCGGCATCGTCGAACGGGCTCGTCTGGTTGGCGCGCGCGCCGCGCGCCCATTCATCGATCGAGCGGCCGATCGCCTGGTCGCCGCGGGCGCCAGCCTGCAGGGCCTGGGCCATGCGGCGCGAAAACCGGTCCTTGATGCCGCCGGCGACCACGTCGGCATCATGGGGCGCGCGGGCAAGTGCGATTTCCAGAATTTCCAGGCGCAGGTCGTCGCGGCTGTCACTTTCCACCAGCCGCTCGATCCGCGGCAGCGTGTCGCGGATGCGGCCGGCACGCGCCTCGTCGAGGATCAGCACCGAAGGCTCGGCCAGGGCGTCGGGCTGCGCCCGGTCGAGGCCGAGCTCGCGATAAGCACCGGCGAAGTCGCCCTTGCGCGCCAGATGTTCGGCACGCACCGGAATGATCCGCTCCTTGATGCCGTCGACGGTGGCGACCGCCGCCCAGGCTTCGTAGCGCTCCATCCAGCGGTCGCGCGCGGCCAGATCCGGATCCGCGGCAATAAAGGCCTCGAAGGCTGCGGTCACCGCCCAGCCCTCGGCTTCGTCGCGGGCGGCCAGCAAGGCGAGCTCGGCGGTGCAGGCCGGTTGCGGCCGGGTTATGCAGGCCGGCTGGTCGACGGTCACGTCGAGCTTGTGGCTTGTCGCTTGGGCGAGAACCGGTGCCGCCAGGCCAAGCGCCGTCGATGCAACGGCCGCGAATAGGACAGAGCGCAGGACGCGGGTCATTTCAAAGCCTCGAGGTCGTCGCTGGAAGCGCGTACAAGAGAGAACGGAAGAACGCAATGCGTGGTTCCCATGAGGAAACTCATCATCGATTCTCCGACACTCGCCGGGATCGCCGGTGTCGTGTATAAGCCGCGATCCTGATCGTACCTTGTCCGTTCCGGCGAGGCGGCGATCACATTTTCGCATCAATGCGCAAGGAGGATGTCATGGGCGAGCGTTGGAGCCCGTCGAGCTGGCGGTCGAAGCCGATCCTGCAGGTGCCGGTCTATAAGGACCAGGCTGCTCTTCAGGACGTCGAGAAGCGCCTTGCGGGCTTTCCTCCACTCGTTTTTGCGGGCGAGGCGCGAAATCTCAAGAAGGCGCTCGCGAAAGTCGCAAAAGGCGAAGCCTTCCTGCTCCAGGGCGGTGACTGCGCCGAGAGCTTCGCCGAGCATGGCGCCGACAATATCCGCGACTTCTTCAGGGCTTTCCTGCAGATGGCGGTGGTGCTGACCTATGCCGGCGGCATGCCGGTGGTCAAGGTCGGGCGGGTCGCCGGGCAGTTCGCCAAGCCGCGTTCGACCGATACCGAGACCATCGACGGCGTGACTTTGGCGTCCTATCGCGGCGACATCATCAACGACATCAATTTCACGCCGGAGGCGCGCGAACCCGATCCGCAGCGCCAGGCCATGGCCTATCGCCAGTCGGCGGCGACCCTCAATCTGCTCAGGGCCTTCGCCTATGGCGGTTATGCCAATCTCGACAATGCGATGAAGTGGATGCTGGGCTTCGTCAAGGACAGCCCGGCCACCGACAAATACCGGCATCTGGCCGAGCGCATCCAGGAGGCGCTCGACTTCATGCGCGCCTGCGGCATCGATCCGGAAGCCCATCCGGAAATGCGGACGACGGAGCTCTTCACCAGCCACGAGGCGTTGCTGCTCGGTTATGAGGAGGCGCTGACCCGCGTCGATTCGACCAGCGGCGACTGGTATGCGACGTCAGGCCACATGTTGTGGATCGGCGACCGCACACGCCAGCCCGACCATGCCCATGTCGAATATTTCCGCGGCGTGCAGAACCCGATCGCGTTCAAATGCGGGCCGAGCCTCGAGCCGGACAGCATGCTGCGCCTGTTGGATGTGCTGAACCCCGAGGACAAGGCCGGGCGCATCACGCTAATCTGCCGGTTCGGCGCGGACAAGGTGGAAAAGCACCTGCCGGCGCTGATCCGCGCGGTGGCCAAGGAAGGCCGCACGGTGGTCTGGTCCTGCGATCCCATGCACGGCAACACGATCAAGTCGGGCAATGGCTACAAGACCCGCCCGTTCGACCTGATCATGGGCGAGGTCGAGCGGTTCTTCGCCATCCACGAGGCCGAAGGCACCTATGCCGGCGGCATCCACCTGGAGATGACCGGCAAGAACGTCACCGAATGCACCGGCGGCCGGGCGGCGATCACCGATACCGAGCTGTCGGACCGCTACCACACCCATTGCGACCCGCGGCTGAATGCCGAGCAGGCGCTGGAGGTGTCGTTCAAGGTCGCCGAAATGCTGAAACGCCAGCGGCTCAACCGCGGGCCGGGCGTGCGTGAAGCCGCCGAATAGGCGGTCCGGAACACTGAATCGGCATAGGGGGCGGTCGTTTGACCGCACCCCTGCCACACCACCCGGCATGCGGGTCCGCACCGGGCGGTTCGAGAGATTGAGGTCAGGCGAGCCTGGGCATTCCCAGTTGGTCGGCCCATTTGATCGTGAGGACTGAGTTGAGGAGCATCCCGCTGTTGCGCCACCAGCAGCGGGAGTTTCCCGCTACCTTCTGAGCGACGTTGGGTTTGGCTCCCATCGCTATCAGCTCCCGAAGGATTGTCCTGCCCCGCTTCCAGTGCTTGAGCTGGATGGCCCGCAAGCGATGACGCATCCACTCGTCCAGCTCGCGCCAGACCTTGGGTGTTTGCGCCAGTCGGAAGTAGGCTTTCCACCCCAGCACGAAGGAGCACAACCGCGCCGTCACCGCTGTTAACGATCGCCCGGTCACCCGGGGTGTCAGTTCACGGATCCGGGTCTTGAACGCCTTGATCGCCTTGTCGGCGACCCGCCGTTTGACCACCCGACCCGGCGCCACCCAGAAGGCGTAGCCGAGAAAGCGGCGGCCGAAGACGGAAGCCACGGCACTCTTGGTCTCGTTCACCGTCAGATGAAGCCGGCCGTAGAGTCGTCGCAGCAGAGCCATGACCCGCTCGCCCGCCCGCCTGGACCGCACATAGACGTTGCTGTCGTCGGCATAGCGGCAGAAGGCATGGCCGCGTCGTTCAAGCTCCTTGTCCACCTCGTCGAGCAGCACGTTGGCCAGCAGCGGTGACAGCGGGCCACCTTGCGGCGTGCCCCTGGTCCGCTTGATGACCGCATCCCCATCAACAATGTCAGCGTTCAGGAAGGCACGGACCAGACGGATAACGCCGGGATCCGGGACCTTCCGGCGCAGACGATCGATCAGGATGTCGTGGTCCACCCGGTCGAAGAATTTCTCCAGGTCGACATCCACCACAACCCGCCGCCCGGACTGCACGAACGATTGCGCCGCCAAAACGGCATCGTGTGCGCGTCTGCCCGGGCGGAAGCCGTAGCTGTGCTCGCTGAAGGTCGGATCAAGGATCGGCTGCAGGACTTGCAGGAGCGCCTGTTGGATCAGGCGATCCAGCACCGTCGGGATGCCGAGCTCGCGCTCGCCTCCCCCCGGCTTCGGGATCATCACGCGACGCACCGGCTGCGGCTGGTACGTCCCCTTCAGCAGACTGTCGCGGATCACGGACCAGTCGGTTCGCAGCATGCTGGCCGTCTGGTCGATATCCAGACCATCCACGCCTGCCGCACCCTTGTTGGCGCGCACCTGCTTCAAGGCCCGCAGAAGGTTCTCTCGCGCCAGAACCGCTTCGAGCAGTCCCGGCCCCGTGTCGTTCCTGGTCCGGGGCGGGGGCGCGGCTTCGTCGAGACAGGAGCCCGAGCGGGCTTCACCCGTTCGCCTCTCCCGCTTCCCGGGCGTACCCGGCATCTGACGCATGGCCTTGCTCATCCTTGGGGGAACTTCACTCTCTCTCGTTCGGTCCTTCGCCGACGGTGGCCCGCCGGCTACTACGACCTCGGCTGACTTCTCGCTCCGGTTCGACACTGTCGCCCTTTCAGGCACGAGGCGAGATCTCCCCAGGTAAGAACGCAATCCTTCCCCGCACAAACGCCGGATTTACGTCATCGAGCCTTGACCACAAGGGCTTTGCGGTTCGTTGCCCGCTCGCCCTGCTCGACACCGCCTTCTATCCGGTTCTTGTCCATCGTCTCGCGGGTTACGCTCCACGCTTCCTCCCCACGGTCGGTCGCCCTTCCGCAGTTGCGCTTCGCTTCGTTCGCTGTGGCCAGCTTACGGGAGGACTTCCACCTCCAAGATTGCGCCCATGCTGGGCGCACAACGAGAAAGACCCGCGCCGGGTGACCGGCGCGGGTCTTTCCATATTGAAGGCCAAGGTCAGTATTTGATGCCGACACCGGCGCGCACCGTTTGCAACGTGACCGGCACGCCGCCGAGGCTCGGCACACGAATGAACTGATATTCGCCGCGGACGAAGATATTGTCGGTGACCAGGGCTTCGAGACCGGCGCCAGCAGCGAACCCGAAGCCAGTCGCATTCGACGACGAGGTCGTGTTGAGCGGAGCCGCGGGGGTGATGAGACTAAAAGGTTGCGTCCAATTTGCCCCATCCGCGGCATCGGTATCGATCCGTTCATAGCCGGCGGTATAAGTCACCGACGTACTGCCGCGCGCCAAGACGGCACCCGCCGTGATGTAAGGCATCAGGCGCCCGTAAGCCCAGCCGGCGCGCATACGCAACGTGACATAGTCCTGCAGCCGTGCCGTGACGGTGGCGCCCTGCGAGAAGGCGTCGGTAAATCCCGTGCTGGAGTACATGACGGAGTAAGGCTGGGTCCAGGAGCGCGTACCGCCCGCGCTGCCACCGATACGGTTGTAGTCGAATTCGACGCCGATGACGGCGTCTTCATATTGCGCCTGATAACCAACGAACAAGCCGAAGATTGTCGGCGTGGATCGGATCGCCCCGATCTGAATCATGTCGGGTGCGGAGGGCAGACTATTCGAACCGAGAAAAACCAACCCCGCCAAGCGCCGGGTCGCATCTGAGCGCGCTGCGCCCGTCCCATCGAAATTGGCACTGCCGATGCCGCCATGAATACCGCCATACAGGCCGCCCCAGCCGGGCGTGCTTGCCTCATAGCTCGGCAGCGACCCCCTGAGTGCCATGTCGGCCGCCTGCGCGCCGCCCGCGACGGCCAGAAGGGCCGCCAGCGCCGTCAGCCCCGCAGCGATCCTCATACGCCTCGCCATGACCCGTCCCCCGCGCAGAATCGGCTTTGCGCCGCCGATGTCGAACACCCCATTCATGAATCATCAAGGTTACTGCCGCGTTAAGGCTCGCCACTCTGCAACCACTTGGCGCTTCTGTATTTTTTACCTTTTGTTCAGAAGACGCGGCGGATTGCCGAGCTCGCCGACCGACCCATGCATCCGCGCAAAGCCGGTCCCACATTGAGAAGCGGAGCGCGGCGCGTTACATCTTGACCATGTCCCAGCCGCCTTCCTCGCTCCGCATCGCGATCGCCCAGCTCAATCCCGTGATGGGCGATGTATCAGGCAATCTCGCCAGGGCCCGCGCCGCACGTGCCGACGCCGCTGCGCGGCAGGCCGATCTCCTGGTCTTTTCCGAACTGTTCCTGTCCGGCTATCCGCCGGAAGACCTCGTGCTGAAGCCGGCTTTCCAGGCCGCTTGCCGGCAGGCCGTCGAAGCACTGGCCCGCGACACCGCCGATGGCGGGCCGGCCATGGTGGTGACGACGCCTTGGGCCGATGCCGGCAAGGTCTACAATGCCGCCATCTATTGCGATGCCGGCCTGATCCAGGCGGTCCGCTACAAGGTCGACCTGCCGAATTATTCGGTATTCGACGAGAAGCGGGTCTTTGCGCCCGGTCCCCTGCCCGGACCGATCAACGTGCGCGGCGTGCGTATCGGCTTTCCGATCTGCGAGGACATCTGGAGCACCGAGGTCGCCGAGACCCTGTCGGAAACCGGCGCCGAGTTCCTCGTCGTGCCCAATGGCTCGCCTTATCGCGAGACGGTCTATGACGAGCGCATGAACACCATCGTCGCCCGCATCACCGAGACCGGGCTGCCGATGCTCTATATCAACCAGATCGGCGGCCAGGACGAGCTGGTGTTCGACGGCGCCTCGCTGGCGGTCAATGCCGACCACCGGCTGGCCATGCAGTTGCCGGCCTTCGTCGAGACGCTGGCTTTCGTCGAGGCCACCAAGGCCAATGGCGGCTGGAGTTTCTCCGGCCCGATCCATCCCCATGCCGGCGGCGACGAGGCCAATTACCAGGCCTGCGTGCTGGGCCTGCGCGACTATGTCGAGAAAAACCGCTTTCCGGGCGTCGTGCTGGGGCTCTCGGGTGGCATCGATTCGGCGATCTGTGCGGCCATGGCGGTCGATGCGCTTGGGCCCGACCGGGTTCATTGCGTCATGCTGCCCTATATTTTCACGGCGGAAGAATCGCTCAAGGACGCCTTCGCCTGCGCCCGCGCGCTCGGCGTGCGTTATGACGTGGTGCCGATAGCAAGCGCGGTGGAGGGACTGGAATCAGCCCTCGCACCGCTGTTCAAGGGCACCAGCCGCGACATCACGGAAGAAAACCTGCAAAGCCGGGCGCGCGGCACCATCCTGATGTCGATCTCCAACAAGTTCGGCGCCATGGTGGTCACCACCGGCAACAAGAGCGAGATGTCGGTCGGCTATGCCACCATCTATGGCGACATGAACGGCGGCTACAATCCGGTCAAGGATCTTTACAAGACCGAGGTCTTCCGCCTGTCGGCGCTGCGCAATCGCTGGAAACCACCGGGTGCGCTCGGCCCCGATGGCGAGGTGATCCCGGTCAATATCATCACCAAGCCGCCCTCGGCGGAATTGCGCGAGAATCAGAAGGACCAGGATTCGCTGCCGCCCTATGACGTGCTCGACGCCATCCTGGAGCGGCTGGTCGAAAAGGAGGCATCGGTCGCTGCCATCGTCGCCGAAGGCTACGACAAGGACACGGTCAAGAAAATCGAGCGCCTGCTGGCGATCGCCGAATACAAGCGGCGCCAGGCGGCCCCGGGGGTGAAGGTGACCGCGCGCAATTTCGGCCGCGATCGCCGCTATCCGATCGTCAACCGCTTCCGCGACACCGGCGATCCGGTGCCCGAGCCGGATCTCGAGGTGATGAGCCCGAGCGCCGCGCCGCGCATGGATACCGTTGATTTCTAAAAACCGAGCTTGCCGTCCGACCCCGACAATCCGTGCAAGGTCGTGCAGACGCCATTCACCACCTTGGCCCGGATCGAAGGTCGACGGGCCGCAGGCTGTGGATTTCCGACGGTTCGCGCTGGCGCGCGGCAAGTATGGCCTCGTAAGAACCGTTAAGCACTGGACCTTGTCGCCCGGCCGCGCTATCCGCCCTCAAGTTTCATGATGGAACCTTTCGCATGAGCGATCCCGAGGCCCTCAAACGCGATGCCGCCGCCAAGGCGCTGTCCTTCGTCGAGGACGGCATGCGTCTCGGGCTCGGCACCGGCTCGACCGCCAAACATTTCGTCGATCTCCTGGCCGAGCGGGTCGCCGGCGGGCTGAGGGTAATCGGCGTCCCGACATCCGAGGTCACGCGGGCCCAGGCCGAGCGGCTGAACGTGCCGCTGACCACGCTCGACGAGACCCCGGAGCTCGATCTGACCATTGACGGCGCCGATGAAATCGACCCCGCGCTCAACCTGATCAAGGGCGGCGGCGGTGCGCTGCTCAGGGAAAAGATCGTGGCATCCGCCTCGGCGCGGATGATCGTCATCGCCGACGCCTCCAAACAGGTCGCGACGCTCGGCCGCTATCCACTGCCCATCGAGGTGAACCTGTTCGGCCTGGAGGCAACCCGGCGCGCGGTCGCCAAGGTGCTGGATGCGGCCGGTTGCCCAGGGCCGCTGAATCTGCGCAAGAAGGCCGATGGCCATGTTTTCGTCACGGACGGCGGTCACATGATCCTCGACGCAGCCTGCGAACGGATCGCAGATCCGGTCGCGCTTGCCGCCCGCCTCCACGCCGTGCCCGGTGTCGTTGAGCACGGATTGTTCATTGGCCTTGCCAGTTTCGCGATCATTGCTTCCCCTGGGGGCGCGGAGGTCGTAGGACGTGTTTAACACCGACGTCGCCGCGGCATTCTGCGGCCGCTCGCTCTCTTGAGGAGTTTCTTTGATGCTCGTCCGTTCGTTCGTAGCTGCAGCGCTGGCTACTGCCGCTTTGGCCGCGCCGCATGCTGCCTTCGCGCAGAATGCGCCTGCCCAGCGGCCTGGTTCCTTGCTCGCCCAGGCGCCCGCCGCCCAGGCTCCGGCTCCCCAGCCGCCGGCCGAACAAGTCGCGCTCGCGCGCCAGGTGGTCGAGTTGTCGGGTGCCTCGACCTCGTTCGAGAATGTCATTCCGGCCTTCATCGAACAGGCCAAGGCCATGTTCCTGCCGACCAATCCGGATCTCGGCCGGCAGTTCAACGAAGTCGGCGAACTGCTGAAGGCGGAATTCCAGCCGCGCGTCAACGAGCTGATCCAGTCGATCTCGGTGGCCTATGCCCAGCGCTTCACCATGGACGAGTTGAAGCGCATCCAGGCCTTCTATCAGTCGGCCGAGGGCCAGAAACTGGTGCGCACGGTCCCCTCGATCATGGAGGAGACCTTCGCCCGGTCGCAGCAGTGGAGCCAGGTCGTCACCCGCGATCTCGTGCAGCGCTTCCGCGAAGAATTCCAGAAGCGCGGCATCCGGCTCTGAGACGAACGCGGCCGGACGCAGGGCCGGCCGCGACGACCATCCATCAGTCCTCGTCCGATTTCATCGACCAGCCGAGCCTTGCCCAGAGCATCGGCCCGAACAGCGCGATCACGGCAATCACCAGAAGCGTGGCCGAGATCGGGCTGGTCAGCAGCACCATGGCATCGCCGTTCGAGATCTGCAGCGCCCGGCGCAGCTGGGTCTCCGCCATCGGGCCCAGGATCATGCCGACGATGACCGGCGCGATCGGATAGTCGAAGCGGCGCATGCCGAAGGCGAGCAGGCCGAGCAGCAGCACCAGCGCCAGTTCGACCAGCGACGCCTTGGCCGCCAGCACGCCGACGGTGGCGAAGACCAGAATGCCGCCATAGAGCCAGGGCCTGGGGATCATCAGGAGCCGCACCCAGAGGCCGACCAGCGGCAGGTTCAGCACGATCAGAATGAAGTTCGCGATGAACAGCGAAGCGATCAGGCCCCACACGACATCAGCCGAAGTGACGAACAGCAATGGGCCCGGCTGAAGGTTATATTGCTGGAAGCCGGCCAGCATGATGGCGGCGGTGGCCGAGGTCGGAATGCCCAAAGTCAGCAGCGGCACCAGCGTGCCGGCCGCCGAAGCATTGTTGGCGGCCTCCGGACCGGCAACGCCTTCGATGGCGCCGCGGCCGAACTCTTCCGGATGTTTGCTGATCTTCTTTTCCGTCGCATAGGACAGGAAGGTCGGGATCTCGGCACCGCCCGCCGGCAAGGCGCCGATCGGAAAACCGAAAGCCGTGCCGCGCAACCACGGCCCCCAGGAGCGCCGCCAGTCCTCCTTGGTCATCCAGAGCGAGCCTCTGATCGCCTCGACCTGCTCGTCACCCGCCCTGGCGCGCGCGGCGGCCACCGCCATGGCCTCGCCGACCGCGAACATGGCGACCGCGACCGTCGTCACTTCCAGGCCGTCGAGC
Organism: Phreatobacter stygius; assembly: GCF_005144885.1. Classification (NCBI taxonomy): domain Bacteria; kingdom Pseudomonadati; phylum Pseudomonadota; class Alphaproteobacteria; order Hyphomicrobiales; family Phreatobacteraceae; genus Phreatobacter; species Phreatobacter stygius. The sequence continues at coordinate 3,339,099 of NZ_CP039690.1, read as the reverse complement.
AGGTCGGGAATGCCGAAGGCCAGGCGCGACTGGCCGGTGAGCTTGTCGATGCCGACCAGGCCGAGCGTCAGCCCGATGGCGAGCGACGTCAGGCCACGCAGGCGCGACGAGCCAAAAGTGGCCGACACGGTGATGAAGGCGACCACCATCAGGGCGAAATAGTCCTCCGGCCCGAAGCCGATGGCGACCTCTGCCAGCGTCGGCGCCAGCACGGTCAACAGCGCGGTGGCAATGGTGCCGGCCACGAAGGAGCCGATCGCCGCGGTCGCGAGCGCTGGCCCGCCGCGCCCGGCGCGGGCCATCTTGTTGCCCTCCAGCGCGGTGACGATGGAGGCGCTTTCGCCTGGCGTATTGAGCAGGATCGAGGTGGTCGAGCCGCCATACATGGCACCGTAATAGATGCCGGCGAACATGATCAGCGAGCCGCCGGGGTCCATCTTGAAGGTGATCGGCAACAGGAGCGCGACCGTCATCGCCGGCCCGATGCCGGGCAGCACGCCGACCGCCGTCCCGAGCGTAACCCCGACCAGGGCGAACAGCAGATTGCCCGGCTGGATCGCGATCGTCAGGCCGTGCATCAGGGCGGAGAGGGTTTCCATCGCGGCCTCAGAACAGGGTTTCGACAAAGCCCGAAGGCAGCGAGAGGCCAAGAACCCGCACGAAGAACAGATAGACCACCAGGGCGATGACCGCGCCGAGCGCCAGGTCGACCAGCGCGCGGGTGGAACCGAAAGCGCGCGCGGTGGCGGCGAACAGCAACGCCGTTGCCGGTACGAAGCCCGCCGTCTTGACCAGGGCGATCATCACCGCAAGCCCGCCGGCAATCCACAGAACCGCCGACCAATCCTCGCTGTCACGCGCTGGCGCTACGCCACGCAGCCCCTCCAGGATGGTCAGCACGCCGAAGACCGCCAGCAGGCCGCTGACCAGGAACGGCATCATCTGGGGACCGATCGCCTGGTTGCCGAAGCTCGCCCTGAGGCCCCAGGACTGCCAGAACACCACGCCTGAGACCACCAGCAGGGCGGCGCCGATCGCGATGACGGAGCGATCGGGCGCCGTGTGGCTTTCATCCGCCATCACGCCCTCACCAGTCCAAGGTCGCGCAGCACGCCGTCGACCCGCTTGATTTCGTCGGCGACGAAGGTCTCGAAAGCCGGGCCGTCGAGATAGGTGTCCTGCCAGCCCTTCTGGGCGATCTGCTCGAGCCAGGCCTTGGACTTGACCATGTCGCTCGTGAGCTTGGTGATGCCGGCACGCTGCTCGGCGCTGAGACCGGCGGCGGCGAACAGGCCACGCCAGTTCTGCAGTTCCAGGTCGAAACCCTGGTCGGCGAGTGTCGGACCGGGCAGGTCGGGCGTGGCTTTCGGCGCGGTCAGGCCGATCCAGCGTAGCCGCCGACCCTTCACATGCTGCTCAAATTCGCTGCCGCCGCTGACCCCGACGGTGACCCGTCCCGACAGGATGGCGGCCAGCGCCTCGCCGCCGCCGGCATGGGCGATGTAATTGACCTTCGAGCCGTCGGCACCAGCCTTCGACGCGAACATGGCCGCGGTGATGTGGTCGACGCCGCCAGCCGAACCGCCACCCCAGCTGACCTTGGTGACATCGGCCTTCACTGCGTTGACCAGATCCTGCACGGATTTGATCGGCGAGTTCTGGGCGACGACGAGCGCCTGCCACTCGCCGGTGAGCCGGGCGATCGGCGTCACCTCGGCCAGTGTCACCGGCGACTTGTTCATCAGGATCGCACCGACCATGACGAAACCCGACACCATCAGGCCGGACGGATCGCCCTTGAAGCCGTTGATGAACTGGGCAAGGCCAATGGTGCCGCCGGCGCCGGGCACGTTGTTGACCTGGGCCGAGCGGACCATGCGCTGGGTGGTCAGCACGCTTTGCATGACGCGGGCGGTCTGGTCCCAGCCGCCGCCGGGCGCCGCCGGCACCATCAGCTTCAGCTCGGGCAGGCTTTGCGCATGCAAGCGCGTGCCACAAAGGGTTGCCAGCGCGGCCGCCGAACAGGCGACGGCTTCGCGGCGCGTCAAGACGCTCATCATGTCCTCCCCAAGTCGTTTGGCCGACTGTCGCCCTCCGGCGCGATCCCGGCCATAGAGGGGAAATGCGGATTCCGGCAGACCTGCCCTGTGGCCAATCTGATCTGTCGCTTCGACGCCACAATCCCTATCTTGGCAACGCTAATTCGAGAGGAAGCGGGCATGGCCTACGACGTCGATCTGTTCGTCATTGGAGCCGGTTCGGGCGGCGTGAGAGCCGCCCGCATCGCGGCGGGCCACGGCGCCAAAGTGAAGATCGCCGAGGAATACCGGGTCGGCGGCACCTGCGTTATCAGGGGCTGCGTGCCGAAAAAACTCCTGGTCTATGCCTCGCAATATCACGAGCATATCGAGGACGCGCGGGGCTTCGGCTGGACGATCGACGGCGCGCGCTTCGACTGGGCAACCCTGATCGCCAACAAGGACAAGGAAATCGCCAGGCTGGAGGCGGCCTACCGGGCCAATCTCGACCGGGCCGGCGTGGAGATACTGCCCCAGCGTGCCGTGATCACCGGCCCGAACAGCGTCCGGCTCGCCGACGGCACGACCGTCACCGCGCGTTATATCCTGATCGCCACCGGCGCCCGCCCGTCGACCGACGAGGCGCTGCGTGGCGGCGAACACATGATCTCGTCGAACGAGGTGTTCCAGCTGGCCGAATTGCCCAAGCGCATCGTCATTGCCGGCGGCGGCTATATCGCGGTCGAATTCGCCGGCGTGTTCGCCGGCCTCGGTTCCGAAGTCACCCTGGTCTATCGCGGCGAGAAGATCCTGCGCGGCTTCGACGAGGACCTGCGCGACCATCTGATGGCCGAATATGCCAAGAAGGGCATCAAACTCGTCATGGGCGACGTCTTCACCGGCATCGACAAGGCAGCCAGCGGCCTGACCGTCCATTTCAAGAACGGCCATGCGCCGGTCGAGGCCGATCAGGTCCTGGCCGCGATCGGCCGCAAGCCGAATACGGCCCGGCTCGGGCTTGAGGCCGCCGGCGTCGCCGTCGACGAGATCGGAGCCGTCAAGGTCGACGCCCGCAGCCGCTCGTCGGTCGCCTCGATCTATGCGGTCGGCGATGTCACCAACCGGGTGAACCTGACGCCGGTGGCGATCCGTGAAGGCCACGCCTTCGCCGACACGATCTTCGGCGGCAAACCCTGGTCGGCGGATCATTCGACCATTCCGACGGCGGTCTTCTCCGAGCCTGAAATCGGCACGGTCGGCGTGACCGAACAGGTCGCGCGCGCCAGCGGCCATGCCGTCGACATCTATCGCGCCGTGTTCAAGCCGATGAAGCACACCTTGAGCGGCCGGGACACCAGGACCCTGATGAAACTGGTCGTCGACGGCGAGACCGACAAGGTGCTGGGTGTGCATATTTGCGGACCCGATGCCGGCGAGATGATCCAGATGGCCGGCATTGCGGTGAAAATGGGCGCCACGAAGGAAGACTTCGACGCGACCATGGCGGTGCATCCGACCGCGGCGGAAGAGCTGGTGACGATGCGGACCCCGAGCGCCAGGCACGCCAAGGCGGCCTGAGCGACGGCTTATGCCGCCGCCGCCCGCAACGCCTCGATCATCGCTTTCAGGGCCCGCCCCAACGGCTTGTCGCGCCGGATGACCAGAACGAGTTTGCGCGACAGCCGCGGCGTCAGCGAGCGCGAGACGAGGCCCGACGGACCGCCGCGTTCAGGCACGGACATGCGCGGCAGGATGGCCGCGCCAAGTCCTGCCGCGACCAATTGCTTGATGGCTTCGACGCTGCCGAGCGACATGACCGGCTTGAGCCGGACATTGGCGCGGGCGAACCACTCGTCGGCAATCCGCCGGGTATTGGCGCCGGGCTCGTAAAGCAGCAGCGGCAGGCGCGACAGTGCCTCGGCGGTGACCGCATCGGGCAAGGCCGGGCCGTCGCTCGACTGGATCGCCACGAACTCGTCGTCCAGCACCGGGATGATCTCCAGCATGCGGCCGGAAACCGGCATGGTGACCAGGCCAATGTCCAGAGTGTTGTCCTCCACCGCCTTGACGACATCGACGGTGTTGCCGGTGCTCACCGTGATCTCGATCGAGGGCAGGCGCTGGCGCAGGCCGCGCAGGATCGGCGGCAGGAGATAGATGCAAGCCGTGGCGCCGGTGCCGAGCCTGACCCGGCCGACCGCGCCGGAGGCATGGCGCGCCATGCTGTCGAGGATGGCAGCCACGACATCGTCGAGCTGGGCGACGTGCAGGAGAAGCTCGCTGCCGGCCGCCGTCGGGGTTGCGCGCCGACCGACCCGCTCGATCAGGCGGCTGCCGAGCCGGCTTTCGAGCTGGCGGATCTGCAGGCTGATGGCTGGCTGGGAGAGCCCCGCACGCTCGGCGGCAGCCGAGAAGCTGCCCAGCTCGACGACATCCGCGAAACTGCGCAGGTGGTCGAGATTGAGGCCGCGCATGGCAAAGATTTCCTCATGCTTCGCATAATCTCCAGAAGCTTCCATTATGGAGCGCATGACCGCAAGATCCAATGACCGGCATGTCATCAGCACTTGGCGCCGGGTTCGGATCGGCTGGACGAGACATGGTTCTGCGGCACATCTTGGCGTTGGAATTGCTGAAGGAGGTCTCCCGCTATCTCCTCGCCTCACCCCATTCCCGGATCCTTCAGCGTCGGGCGCTGAATGAACTGGACGACCGGATGCTGACCGATATCGGCCTGACACGCGCCGCGATCACCGCGGGACGACGGGGCCGCTTGCGGGGCATGATGCATAGCCATGGCGGCGCGGATGCCAGGGGAACATGGATGAGCAAGGTGGATATGGCCAAGGCCGACGGAGTGCGAACGGACGGATCGGCGCGTGGCATCATCGTGCGTGAGGCAACCGTCGCGGACATGACCGCGGTGCAGGCGATCTATTCACACCATGTGCTGCATGGCCTGGCGACCTTCGAGGAAACGCCGCCTTCGGTGGAGGAGATGTTGTCGCGCCGCGCCGCCGTGCTCGGTGCCGGCCTGCCCTACCTGACAGCCGAACGGGACGGACGCATCGTCGGCTACAGCTATGCCACCGCCTACCGGCCGCGCCCGGCCTATCGCTACGCCATCGAGGATACCGTCTATGTCGCCGATGGCCTCGGCGGCCAGGGCATCGGCACGTGCCTGCTGACCGATCTGATCGCGCGCTGCGAACGCGGGCCCTGGCGGCAAATGCTGGCGGTGATCGGCGACAGCGGCAATGCGGGATCGATCGCACTCCATCGCAGCCTCGGCTTCGCGCCGGCGGGAACCTTGCGGTCGGTCGGCTTCAAGCTCGGGCGCTGGGTCGATACCGTTCTGATGCAGCGGGTGCTGTCCCAAGGCGCCGGCGTGGCGCCGGAGCCGTCCACACAGGCTCGTTGAGCCTTCCAGGTCCCGGCCACCGTCTCGGATCAAGCGGATAGGCTCGTCCAAGGCGGTGGCGCTGGCGCTTTCGCGATCGTCCTTTCAATGTCCGGTCGGTGTCGCGCCGGGTCGCCAGGGCATCCCAATAATTTCGTCATTGACTTAATTAAGTGAATGACGAATTCTATCGTCATGTCAGCTTTTGCCGCCCTGTCCGACCCGACCCGCCGCGCCATCGTTGCCATGCTGTCGCAAGGCGAAAGGGCGGTGGCCGACATCGTCGAGCGTTTCGACATCAGCGCGCCGGCCATTTCGCAACATTTGAAAGTTCTGCGCGAGACCCGCCTCGTCAGCATGCGGGTCGACGGGCAGCGGCGCATCTACCGCCTCGACCCGACCGGCCTCGACGAGATCGACGCCTGGCTTGGCGAAGTCAGGGCGTTCTGGAGCGGCAAGCTCGATGCGTTGGAACGCGAGCTGAGAAAACCCCAGGCCGATCAAGGCACACCGAAGAAGCCCAGGAGCAAGTGATGAGTGACCATGGCATTGTGACCGAAGCCGGCGTGGTGGTATTCCGCCGCGTCCTGCCCGGCCCGATCGAGCGGGTGTGGGCCTACCTGACCGAAGCCGACAAGCGCGGCACCTGGCTCGCCTCCGGCGAGATGGATTTGCGCGTCGGCGGCAAGGCCGAACTCTTCTTCGACCATCAGACCCTGACGCCGCACAAGGAGACCATCCCGGAGAAATATGAGGGACTGGAGAAAGGCCATGTGAACCACGGCCGGATCACCCGGGTGGACCCGCCGTATCGGCTGAGTTTCTTGTGGGACAGCCCGGAGCCGACCGGTTCGGAGGTCAGTTTCGAGCTGGCCGAACAGGGGCCGGACGTCCTCCTCGTCCTGACCCACCGGCGGCTCAAGGACCAGGCCGAGATGTGCAGCGTGGCGAGCGGCTGGCACACCCATCTGGGCATCCTGGTCGACAAGCTGAACGGACGCGTGCCGCAGCCGTTCTGGGCCACCCACGCGGTGGTCGAGCGGGATTACGAGAAGCGGATCTGAGCCGCCTCAGGCGGCCCTGACGGTCGCCAGGAACCTGGCCATCTCGCTGCGCAATTGGCCGGCCTGGGCGGCCAGCCCTTCAGCCGAAGACAGGACCTGGGCGGCAGCCGCCCCGGTCTCGGAGACCGCCTGGGAAACACCCGCGATATTGGCGGAAACCTCCGAAGAGCCGGCCGAGGCCTGCTGGACATTGCGGGCGATCTCCTGGGTGGCCGCGCTCTGCTCGTCCACCGCCGCGGCGATGTCGCCGGCCACCGCGCTGATCTCGCGGATCGTCTTGGCAATGCCGGTAATGGCGCTGGCCGACTCGCTGGTGGCGGACTGGATGCCACCGATCTGGTTGGCGATCTCGGTGGTCGCCTTGGCGGTCTGATCGGCCAGGCTCTTGACCTCCGACGCCACGACCGCGAAGCCCCGGCCGGCCTCTCCGGCACGCGCCGCCTCGATCGTGGCATTCAGCGCCAGGAGGTTGGTCTGCGCGGCGATCGCATTGATCAGCTCGACGATTTCGCCAATCTTCTGCACCTTCTCGGACAGGTCCTTGACCCTGACTGCGGAGAGATCCGCCCCGGAGACGGCACCGCTCGCCATGTGTGCCGAGCGCTCGACCTGCGCGCCGATCTCGCGCACCGAAGCGGCCATCTCTTCGGTCGCCGAGGCGACCGTCTGGATGTTGCCGGAGCCCTGTTCGGAGGCGGCCGCCACGGCGCCCGACTGGGCGGCCGCTTCCGCGGCCGTGCCCGACAAGGTCTCGGCTGCCGCCTTGAGCTGTTCGGACGAGGCCGAGACATTGGCGACGATTCCACCGACAGCCGCATCGAATTCATCGGCCATGCGGTTGAGCAGCGCCTTCTGCTCGGCGGCGGCGCGGGCCTTCGCCGCCTCCTGGGCCTCGCGCAGGTCCCGGGCCTCGATGCCGTTCTGTTTGAAGGTCGCGGCCGCCCGGGCGATATCGCCGATCTCGTCCTGACGCGCGGTGCCGTCGACATCGACATCGAACCGCCCCTTGGCCAGAGCATTGAGCAATGCCGTCAGCCTGGTGATCGGCACGGCGATACCGAAACGGCCGACAGCGATGCCCAGCCCGATGCCGGCCAGAAGGCCAAGTCCGCCCAGGATCATCAGCAGCCGCGACATGTCCGTGCCGAGCGCCTCGACCCCTTGAGCGAATTCGTCGACGCGATTGGACTGCATCTCCGTCAGTTCACGCATGGCGTTGCGCACATCGAGGAATGGCTGCCGGGTGGCGGAGAGCACCTCGGCCAGCTGCTTCTGCTGTTCGGCCGTGGCGGTGCCGCTAATGGCGCGGGCGCGATCCTGCAGTGGTCCGAGCGCCGTCTTGTAACGATCCAGCGCGGCCTCGACCTTGGTGAGCGTCTCCCGGGCGGGCTGCCAGGGGCTGGAGCGGATGAGCGCTGCGCGTTCTCCGAAAGTCTTCAGCTCAGCCCGGATGCCGGCGAGACTGGTGTTGACAATTTCGGCTGTCGGGCTCGCGGCCATAACCGCTTCCAGCCGCCCGATCATCATTGCATTCTGGCCCATCCGTGCGGATGTCGTGGCGCGCTTGGCGACATTGGCCATGCGAGCGGTCTCCTCTCCGACGCGCTTCAAGGCGTAGTAGCCGACCCCGGCCATGGTAACGGCCACCAGGTTCAACGCCAGGATGATGATCATCAGCTTTGAAGTGATGCGGATGCGCGCGAGAACCGACATGATCTGCCCCGTGAAACAACTTCAGCCCGGGCCAATATCTTCAATATCAGGCTTAATTTTCCTTTAAGGCGCAAACCGCACCCAGGTTTCGTTCAGCACACTCAAGTGCATTCTTATCGGCATTTCCCACAAGATAGAAAATAGACAACGAAAATAGTTTCGACGGAATCACAGGAGCGAAAAATCGCAGCAGACAACATCAAAGCACCAAGACGAAACATTCGACCCCCGGCCTCTGATTGCTGTCGGCAAATTTATTGCCGGGCGCGAAAACCACAGACCGAAAACGCGCTTTTGATCGTCGAGCATTCTCCCTCCGCTACGTCAACACCGACGCGGGTTCATTCTCGCTTTCCTCCGACAGGGTTTGCCGTGGACGCTCGGCTCACCGGCAAAGCTCATTCTAAACGAGAATTAACGTCTTCCCATTTGTTAAGGTGGGCATGGGATCGTCGCCGCAACGGTCCCATGCCCATGTCCTATATGTCACGCCCCGTCTCGACCTCGATGAAGCGGCACCTGCCCGGTATCGCCGCGGCCTTCGTCATGCTGGTCTGCGGTGCCATCCTGGCCATGGGAGCGCTCAGGGAATGGTCGGCCCGCGACCAGGATCTGCGTGCCGCCGAAGTCGACGCGGCCAATCTGGTGCGCTCCCTGCTCCAGCATGCCGAGGACAGCATCGAGCTCGTGGACAATGCGGTCATCGGCGTCGTCCATCGCCTGGAAACGGAGGGCACCACACCGGCGGCGATGGCGCGGCTGCAGGGCGTCCTTCATTTGCGCAAGGCGACCATGCCGCGGTTGCGCGGCCTGTTCGTCTATGGCGCGGACGGGGCTTGGCTCGCGACGAGCGAGCCGGTCGACGTCGCACGCTTCAACAACAGCGATCGGGACTATTTTGCCCATCACCGCAGTTCGACGGAACGCGGCGCGTTCATCGGGCGACCGGTCAGAAGTCGATCCGGCGGCCAGTGGATCGTCACCGTCTCGCGCCGCGTCCAGACGCCCGAGGGCGAGTTTGCCGGCGTCGTTCTGGCCACGGTGGACATCGCCTATTTCGAGACATTCTACAGCCAGTTCGACATGGGCAAGCAAGGCTCGCTCGCCCTGATCGCGGCCAATGGCACCCTGCTGGCCCGTTTCCCCGTCGATGACAGCTTCATCGGACGCGATGTTTCGGCCTCGCCGGTGGTCCACCATGCCGCTCGCCAAACCGCCGGCACATTGGCCTTCACCTCGGCGCTCGACGGCATCGAACGGCTGAGTGCCTATCGACGCAGCGAACGCTTCCCGTTGATCGTGGTCGCCTCGAGGGGACGTGCCGACGTGCTGGCAAGCTGGCGCGTCGCCGCAGTCGAGCGGATGACCTTCGTCGCCGGGTTGACCATGCTGATCGCAATGCTCGGTCTGTTCCTGGTGCGGCAGATGATCGAGCGGCAGCGGATGGCCCATGTCGTCGAGGCCCGCGAGGCGGATTTCCGCCTGCTGGCCGAAGCCTCCAGCGACATGGTCAGCCGCATCGGTTTCGACGGTCAGCTGATCTATGTCTCGCCATCGGCGGTCCGGGTGGTCGGCTGGAGCGCCGCGGACCTGATCGGCACGCCGGCGCTGAACGGGATCAACCCGGATGACAGGCCGGCAGTCGACCGAACGGTCGAGGCGCTCCGGCGCGGCGACCTGGCGGAAGCAAAACTGACCTATCGCACGCGCCATCGGGAGAAGGGCGAGATCTGGGTCGAGTCCTCGCTCAATGTGACACGCGATCCGCAAACCGCCGAGATCGACGGTGTCGTCGCAGTGTCCCGCGACATGACCGAGCACAAGGAACTGGAGACCCAGCTTGCCGCGCTCGCCACCCGCGACGGACTGACGGGCATCGCCAATCGCCGGTGCTTCGATGAGGTTTTCGAAGCGGAATGGCTCCGGTGCCAACGTGACGGCGACCCCGTATCGCTGCTGTTGATCGACGTCGACCAGTTCAAGAAGTTCAACGACGGCTATGGCCATCAGTCTGGCGACGAATGCCTGCGCCGGGTCGCCGTCGCCATATCTCAGGTCGCCCGGCGTCCCGCCGACAGCGCCGCCCGCTATGGCGGCGAGGAATTCGCCCTGCTCATGCCGAGCACCGATCCGGCCGGGTGCGAACGCATGGGCGAGCGGGTCCGCTTGGCCATCCAGGAGCTCGGCCTGGCGCATCGCGGCAATCCGCCGGTGCATGTGGTGACGGTCAGCATCGGCTGTGCGACCGTCTATCCGAGCGCGGCAACGCCTGACCGAAGCGCGCTGATCGAAGCCGCCGACATGGCGCTTTACGCTGCCAAGCGCGCCGGCCGGAATGTCATCAAGCTCGCGCCGGTGGTCCACCGGCTGTCACCGGCGACACGAAAGACCGCCTGACCGGTGCACTTGCGCAGCCAGCCCACGATGCTTTCATCGCAGCAAGGGCTGGGCTGCCTTGGCGCCGGTCCCCAAAAGCACTGGGCAGGTAATCATGGCCGGTCCCCGCTTCGCGATCATTGAGGCCCCATCGGCGCTCGGGTTGTTTCCGGCCGGCGTCGAGACGCTGCCCGACGCCTTGCTGACGGCGGGGCTCGCCGAGCGGCTCGGCGCGCGACGCGCCGGGCGCGTCACGCCGCCGCCTTACGATCACCGCCGCGACCCGGAAACCCTGCTGCTCAACCCGCAGGGAATCGCCAACTATTCGGTGACGCTCGCCGACGCCGTCGGCTCGGTCCTCGATGCCGGCGAATTTCCGGTGGTGCTCGGCGGCGATTGTTCGATCCTGCTCGGCTGCCTGCTCGCGCTCAAGCGTCGCGGACGCTACGGCCTCATGTTCCTCGACGGCCACGCCGACTTCTACCAGCCGGACGCCGAGCCGAACGGCGAGGCGGCATCGATGGAGCTTGCGCTCGCCACCGGCCGCGGACCCAGGGTGGTAACCGTGCTCGAGGGCAGGCACCCTTTGCTGCACGACGAGGATGTCACGGTATTCGGGCGGCGCGACGCCGCCGAGGCCGAGGTGCATGGCAGCCAGCGCATCGAGGACACTGCGATCAGGCTGATCGATCTGGCTGGCGTCCGCCGGCTCGGGGCCGCCGCGGCGGCCGGCCAGGCCGTCAGCTATCTGTCGCAGCCCGAACGCGCCGGCTTCTGGCTGCATCTCGATGCCGACGTGCTCGATGACGCGATCATGCCGGCTGTCGACTATCGCATGCCCGGCGGGCTGTCATGGGACGAGGTGGGTGTGACGCTCCGGGCGGCGATCACTTCCGGCAAAGCCATCGGCCTGAACGTCACGATCTTCAACCCGAAACTCGACACCGACGGGGCGGCGGCAAAAGGCCTCGTCGAATTGCTGGCAAGGGTGCTTCGACCGTAAGCATCCGATTGCATCCCGGCCGTCCGGAGCCCCGTGCCGCAGCGGGTCACCGGACCGCGTGACCGCCACAACTTTACCTAGCAACACCGCCAGGAAAATCATCAAAAGCTGTAATTCCCGCAAAAATACCGGGAAATTCTACACTACAACCCAAATAGTCGGCAACGAAGCACTTTGCTCCACGCAAAATGCAACAATCTGGAAAGACTTCCGCCCCACAAGATCCTGTCGACTTTGTTGTCGTTCAAAATCCGCATTGCATCCTGCCGCAGATCTCCAATTCACTTTCTAGGAACGGAAGCAGAGAATGCCACCGAGATGGGCTTTGTCCTTTGCCGCAAGTGCATGGCTCTGTTTGTTGCCGGGAGCTGCGGAAGCCGGGCCAAAAGAAGACGCCTATGCCGCATTGCAGACGTGGGAGGCCGCGTTCAATTCAAGCGACATCAACGTGTTGGCGCCGATCTACCTGCCCGATGCGACCGTGCAGGGCATCATCAGCTCGACGCTGATCGTCGGCGAGGCGGCCTTGCGCGAATATTTCATGGCGCCACTGCGCGCCCGGGCTCAGGTCAGGCTCGGCGATATGTCGGCGCAGCAACTCTCCGACGAGGCCGTGGTGCTGACCGGCTATGACGAGTTTTCCGCGACGCTGCCCGACGGAAAGTCGATCTCCATTCCCGGCCGCTACACCTTCGTGATGGTGCGGCGGAACGGCCAGTGGAAGATCGCCCATCAGCATTCGTCATCGCGCTTCAGGCCGCAGTGACCGGCACGCGCCTCCAATCCTGCCCGGCGTGGTAGACAGCTCCTTCCCGGGCCGGATCCGGGAGGAGAAGACGCCATGAACGACACGATCACCCTGTTCCATGCGCCGCAGACACGCTCGACCGGCACCCGCATTCTGCTGGAGGAACTGGGCGCGCCCTATAAGCTGCATGTGATCAACAGAAAGGTCGGCGAGCAACGGAGCCAGGAATATCTGGCGGTCAACCCGCTCGGAAAGGTGCCGGTCATCCGCCACGGCGAAGCGTTGGTGACCGAACAAGTGGCGATCAACCTCTATCTCGCCGACCTGTTTCCCAAAGCTGGTCTGGCGCCCGCGCTGAACGATCCGGCGCGCGGCCCTTATCTGCGCTGGATGGTCTATTACGGTTCCTGCTACGAGCCGGCGGTCGTCGATCGCGTCATGAAGCGTGATCCGGGGCCACCGGCTTTGTCACCTTATGGCGACTTCGACTCGATGTTCGAAATGCTGGTCAAGCAACTGTCGGTCAATGCCTATGTGCTCGGTCCGGATTTCAGCGCCGCCGACGTGCTCTGGGGCACCGCCTTGAAATGGACGACCGGCTACGGGCTGATACCGGAACGGCCGGTGATCACCGACTATGTCAACCGGGTCAATGCGCGGCCGGCCTTCGAGAAGGTCTACGGGCTGGATGTCGAACTTGCGGCCGAGCATCAGGTGGCGGCGGACGCCGCCAAGGCGGAGCAGTAGCCGGCCGCCCGCCAACCGCGCCTCTGTCTTTCCTTTGCTGCCGCTGTGCCGCTAGCGCGGCCGGATGGTCAACGTGCCGATGGCGTCGCGCTCGATGTCGGCGCGCCGCGTCCGCATCGGAATGTAATCCACCCGCGCCCAGCGGTCGGAGAAATTGCGGTAGAGCGATGACGAGACCAATCCCGACTGGCCGGTCGAGTGGATGAACAGTGACCGCTCGAGGTCGGCGAAATCATAAAGCGCCCTGAGGCTCGCGCCATGGCGCGACACGAAGGGCTCCGCCTCGGTCCGAATGGTGTGCCGGTTGACGTTGACCGTATAGGTGTCGCCGGGAACCGGCACACGCAGGTCGAAAAAGCGGGCGAGCTGGGCGACCCGCGCGAACGGCCGGTGCTCGGAACGGGCGTCATGTGCGGCACCCCAACGCCAGGCGGCACGGTCGGCGCCGTAACGTTTCTCCAGATCGTCGAGGGCCAGCACCAGCGCACGGCTGATCAGGCTCTCGCAGGTCGTCGGTTCGGCCGCGCCGCGCCGGTTGCACCAGGCACCCTGGCCGCCCTGGCCTGATAGCACCGCCATCATGAACACCTGTCGCTGGTCCCAGTAGTCCGCGAACAGGGCCGGTCCCAGTTCGTCGGCATAGACCAGACGGGTCAGCTCACGCATCCAGGCGGTGACGACCAGCGGCTCGGCCCGGTCGACGGCCATGGCGCCGTCGAAACCGCGCAGCCGATCGATCACCTGGCGCTCGCGCTGGCCGGCCGCGGGCGCCGCCAGCAACAGCGGCAGGATCTCGCGCACCGCATTGGAGCGGTGGTCGGCCTGGATTGCCCGGAAGCTGTCGAGGGAGTGCTTGTCACGCGCGGTCAGCAGTTCATTGATGCGATTGGCGCGGTGTGGCGAAGCCCATTCATAGGTGATGAAATGGGGATAGCCTTCGGCGGTGATCCGTTCGTTGGCGGTCGCACGGTAACCGCGCTCGGGATTGAACTCCCGCGGCAACTGCTCGAACGGGATGAAGCCGGCCCAATCGTAGCGGGCGTCCCATCCCGGCGCCGGAAACAGCCCGCCCAGGTCGTTTTCGGGTTTGCGCACGGGCACCCGGCCGGCCGCGATGAAGCCGATATTGCCGTCGATATCGGCATAGACCATGTTCTGCTGGGGTGAATGGAAATGGCGCGCGGCGGCCAGGAACTCGTCCCAGTTCCGCGCCGCATTGATGCGGGCGGCGGCCTGGATCGTCAGGTTGTCGGGCCTGAGCGCGGTCCATTGCAGCGCCAGCGCATAACCTCGCGGCGCACCGGCGGTCGCACCGCGCGACGCGCCGTCCGAGATGATCGGGCCGTGCCTGGAGATGCGCACGGTCATCACCTGATCGGCACCGCCACGCACGCGAATGCGTTCCTCCACCGTCTCGAAGCGCCGCCAGCCGTCGGGCGCCTGATAGACCGCGGGATCGCGCGCATCGAGCCGCTCGATATAGATGTCCTGGACATCCGGGTTGGTATTGGTGAAGCCCCAGGCAATGCGCTCGTTGCGGCCGAGGACGACGCCGGGCGCGCCCGGCAAGGTGGCGCCGATCACCGTACCGGACGGCGAGGTCATCCGCGCGAAATACCAGAGCGCCGGAGCCGAGAGGCCAAGATGCGGATCATTGGCGAGCAAGGGCCGGCCGGATTCGGCGCGGGCGCCCGAAACCACCCAATTGTTCGAGCCGACACCTTCGAGGCCGAGTTCCAGGCCGCGGATTGCTTGCGCCGCGCGGCGGGTCTCCGGCGCCAGGCCCCGATAGAGCGCGGTATAGTCGGCGAGCCTCGGCCAGGCTTCGCCCGGATAGGGCGGCAGGATCTCGCCGATCCGGTCCATCGCCATGCCGGACTGGGCCAGCCTCAGCCGCATGATCTCGGACGACAGGTTGCCGCCGAGATCGAGCGCCATCATCAAGGACCAGCCGATCGAATCGACTGGCGACCAGGGCTCGGGTGCCGGCGCGCGCAGGACGTAGAATTCGGGTGGCAGCGGCGCATTGCTGGTCTCGATGAAGGCATTGACGCCGCGCGAATAGGCCAGCAGCTGGGCGCGCGTCTCGGCGTCGATATTGCGGTAGATCGCTTCCGCCGTGCGGCGGATGCCGATGGTGCGCAGGAACCGGTCGGTCTCCAGCCCCGGCTCGCCGACGATCTCGGAGAGCCGCCCCGCGGCGATGCGGCGGTTCATCTCGAGTTGCCACAACCGGTCCTGGGCATGGACGAAGCCGAGGGCCGCCGCCGCATCGGTATCGGTCGCGGCGAAGATGTGGGCGACGCCTTCCTTGTCCCTGATGATTTCGACCGGCCGATCGAAGCCCGGCAGCGTCACGGTCCCGGAAACCTTGGGCTCCACCGCATACCAGTACCAAAGGCCGGCGCCGATCCCGGCCAGCGCCAGCAAGGCGACGAAGAGCCCTGACCATTTCGCGATCCGAAGGGCGATGCGCATCATCGTGTCTCTCCGCACGAGGCGGAGTTGACCATTGGCCTCTCGCCGGAGCAAGCCGGGCCGAGCGGCCCCGGCCGGTCATTTTTGCATCGTCCTGTTACTTCTGCATGGTCAGCGTGACCCAGCCCTCGATCTCCTGGCGCGAGACCAGCCTGAGGCCGCGGGTGCGATAGGCCGAGATCACCATATTGGCGTGGGGCGGAATGATGCCCGACAGCACGACCGTGCCGCCGGGCGCGATCAGGCGGACCAGATCGGTTGCTAGCCCGACCAGCGGACGCGGCAGGATATTGGCGAGCACCAGGTCATAAGGCGCGCCATAACGGAAGCGCGCATCCTTCAACCCGGCGGCATGGATGGCATGGACGTAAGTGCGGGCCTTGTTGAGCACGGCATTGTCGCGCGCCGCGGCGACCGAGACCTGGTCGATGTCGGAGGCGAGCACCGCCACCCGGTGGCGCAAGCCGGCCGCGATCGCCAGCACGCCGGTGCCGGTGCCGACGTCGAGCGGCCGGAAGGCCCGCCGGCGCTTGGCCAGCGCATCGATGGCGCGCAGGCAGCCGAGCGTCGTGCCATGGTGGCCGGTGCCGAAGGCGAGCGCCGCCTCGATCTCGATCGGGATGGCATTGACCGCCACCTGGTCGCGGTCATGGGAGCCGTAAACGGTGAAGCGGCCGGCGACGACGGGTTTGAGACCGTCGAGCGAGGTGCGCACCCAGTCCTTGCTCTCGATGGCATGGAAGGTCAGGCAGGCGGCGACGGCCTCGCCGGCCGCCACCCGCACCAGTTCACGCACATTGGCCTCGTCGGGCTGTTCGCGGAAAAACACCTCGACCAGCCAGATCTTGCCGTCGGGCGCCTCGAAGGCGGCAACCGCCGTTTCGGCCGGGTCGAAGGTCTCCGAGACGATATCGGCGACACGGCGGGCGGCGCGCTCGGAGGTTTCGAGACGCATCAGATGGGTCGGGGAGGTCGGGTGCAGGCCTTCAAGCATGGCGCTTATTAATCGCCCGCGACCGCCATGTCACCTCGGCGGACGATTCTGCCGCCTCACTCCGCTGCGACCCGGTGCGGCACCGGATCAAACGGGATCAAGGCAACGATATATTTCACAACATCATCCGCATGCTCAGGATCGGCCTTGATCTCCGCCAATGAGCGCGGGCTGGGATTGGGCTTTCCGTCGGCCGGAAAATCCTCGAGATAAAGCGCGACCACCTCGCGGGCGTTCAACATGGCCTCCTCAACCGTATCGCCGGCCGAAGTGCAGCCAGGCAAGTCGGGAAACCAGACGCCAACGGCGAATTCGGGCCCTTCATCCTCAACAATCGCGAGATAGTGGATCATGAAACTATGATGCGCCAACGTCAGTCGCCCGACCAGCCGATCTGCTTTTAGATCTTGTCGACCAGCCCTTTGCCGAGGTCCTTGTTCGGATCCGGCACCACCGTCGTCTTGCCGGTTTCCGGGGTCCCGGAACTTCTCATGCGAGCCCTTGCCGCCGATTTGAACCCAACCTTCACGTTCAAGGTGACGGACAATGTCACGACTGCTGCGAAGCATGACCGGGCCTTTCGAATCGGTTGATCCCGGTCAGTACAATATGCGCGGGGGCGGCCAGGTGACCGAATTGGTTGGGCCGCAGCCGCCAAAACCCCAATGTCCCCGATTCTCACAGGCGTGGGAAACAAGCCGATTTGGATTGACACTCGATTTGCATCTGAAGTCAGCGGCCTAACGGACGCTACTCAAGCTTTTCCGCCGGTTATCCAGATAACGATCACGCCGCCTCGACGAAGCTGTCGACCACCTTCTTCTCGCCGGCCTTGTCGAACTGGACGGTGAGCTTGTTGCCGTCGGCCGCGACCACTTCGCCATAACCGAACTTCAAGTGGAACACCCTGTCGCCGACCTTGTGGCGCGAGGGTTCGCCGGTCGATTTGGCGACGAGTTCGCCATCGATGGTGCGGCCGCCGCCGGAGCGTTCGGTCAGCCGGCCCTGGAAGCCGCCGCGGCCCTCCGCGAAGGTCGAGCCGAAGGCCTGGCTGCCGGAACGGCCGGTGAAACGGCCTTGCGCATCGGCCAGCGACTTCTGCGCCTGGGCGCGCTGCCAGCCGGGCGTGGCATAGGTCGAGGAGAAAGCCCCGGCCTTGTCGAACCGGCTCTCGCCGAAGCCGCCGCGGCCCATGCCGCCGTAACCTGACGTGCCAAGGCCTTCGGCAATCGTCACATGGCCTTCCGGCAGTTCGTTGACGAAACGGCTCGGCACCGTCGATTGCCACAGGCCGTGAATGCGCCGGTTGCCGGCGAAATAGATCCTGGCATTGCGGCGCGCGCGGGTGATGCCGACATAGGCGAGCCGGCGTTCTTCCTCGAGGCCGGCGCGGCCGCTCTCGTCGAGCGCGCGCTGATGCGGAAACAGCCCCTCCTCCCAGCCGGGCAGGAAGACAGAGTCGAATTCCAGCCCCTTGGCCGAATGCAGCGTCATGATCGACACGGCATCGTCGCTCTCGCCTTCGCCACGCGCATCGGTGACCAGCGCGATATGTTCGAGGAAGCCGGCGAGGTTTTCGAACTCTTCCATGGAACGGACCAGTTCCTTGAGGTTTTCCAGCCGCCCGGCGGCCTCGGCCGTGCGGTCCTTCTGCCACATCTCGGTATAGCCGCTCTCGTCGAGCACCAGTTCGGCGAGCTCCTGATGCGGCAGCGTGTCGAGCTTGGCGGCCCAGCCGTCGAAGGCGTCGATCAGCGACTTCAGCGCATTGCGCGCCTTGGGCTTGAATTCCTCGGTCTCGACCATGACCCTGGCGGCCTGCATGAGCGGCACGTTCCGGGCGCGGGCATGGTCGTGCAGAAGCTGCAGCGTGGCATCGCCCAGGCCGCGCTTCGGCGTGTTGACGATGCGTTCGAAGGCCAGGTCGTCGGCCGGCTGAGCGACGCAGCGCAGATAGGCGAGCGCATCGCGGATCTCCAGCCGCTCGTAGAAGCGCGGGCCACCGATGACCCGATAGGGCAGGCCAATGGTGATGAAGCGATCTTCGAACTCGCGCATCTGGAACGAGGCCCGCACCAGGATCGCCATCTCGTTCAGGGCGTGGCCCTGGCGCTGCAACTGTTCGATCTCCTCGCCGACCGAACGCGCCTCTTCCTCCGAATCCCAGACCGAGGTCAGTGTCGGCCGCTCGCCGTCTTCGCCGTCGGTGAACAGCGTCTTGCCGAGCCGGCCCTCGTTATGGGCGATCAGATGAGAGGCGGCGGCCAGGATATGGCCAGTCGAGCGGTAATTGCGCTCGAGCCGGATGACGGTGGCGCCGGGAAAATCCTTGTCGAAGCGCAGGATGTTGTCGACTTCGGCACCGCGCCAGCCATAGATCGACTGATCGTCGTCGCCGACGCAGCAGATGTTCTGCGGCCGGCCCTCCTGGCGCTGGGCCAGCAGGCGCAACCACAGATATTGCGCCACGTTGGTGTCCTGATACTCGTCGACCAGGAGGAACTTGAACCGCTGCTGGTAGTGCGCCAGCACATCCGGATTCTCGCGGAACAGCCGGATGACTTCCAGCAGCAGGTCGCCGAAATCGACGGCGTTCAGCACTTTCAGCCGGTCTTGATAGTCCTTGTAGAGCTTGACGCCGAGGCCGTTGGCATAAGCGCCGCCTTCGCCCGCCGGCACCTTGTCCGGCGTGAGCGCCCGGTTCTTCCAGCCATCGATGGCGCCCGCCAGCACCCGCGCCGGCCAGCGCTTCTCGTCGATATTTTCGGCCTGGATCAATTGCCTCAACAGGCGGATCTGGTCGTCGGTATCGAGGATCGAAAAGCCCGGCTTCAGGCCGACCAATTCGGCATGCCGACGCAACATCTTGACGCCGGTTGCGTGAAAGGTGCCGAGCCAGGGCATGCCTTCGACCGCCTCGCCGACCAGGTGGCCAATGCGCTCCTTCATCTCGCGCGCGGCCTTGTTGGTGAAGGTCACCGCCAGGATCTCGCCCGGGAAGGCGCGCCGGCTCGCCAGGATATGGGCGATGCGGGTGGTCAGCACCCGGGTCTTGCCCGTGCCGGCGCCGGCCAGAACCAGCACCGGCCCGTCGATCGTCTCGACGGCGGCACGCTGTTCGGGATTCAGATTGGCGAGATAGCCGATCGCCGCCGCCTCGCCACGCGCGGCCATCGCCCGTTCGGCGAGGCTCGGCTGGCGATGGGTCACGGGGTCGGCCATGGGGCTTGAAGCTTCCGATTCGGTCAGCCCCCAAAATGGGACTTTTGGCGCGGGAATCAAATGCGCCAGGACGAGCGCCTGAAAAAGCAAAGGCCGGCGCTGCCGCCGGCCCTCACCTCGACAGGTCGATCGCAGCCAGGTTCAGCGGGTGACGACCACCCGGGTGCCGACGCGGACGCGGGCGTAGAGATCCATCACGTCCTCGTTGGTCATGCGGAAGCAGCCCGACGACACGGCCGTGCCGATCGTGTGCGGCTCGTTGGACCCGTGGATGCGGTAGAGCGAAGAACCGAGATAGAGCGCCCGGGCGCCGAGCGGGTTCTGCGGGCCGCCGGCCATGAAGCGGGGCAGATCGGGGCGGCGGCGCAGCATCTGCGCCGGCGGACGCCAATCCGGCCACTCGGCTTTGCGGGTGATCGACTTCACGCCGGCCCAGGCGAAGCCCGGGCGGCCGACGCCGACGCCATAGCGAATGGCGGTGCGGCCCGGCTGGACGAGATAAAGCCGGCGCTCCTGGGTGGAAATGATGACCGTGCCCGGCGCATGTCCACCGGCATAAGACACCGTCTCGCGCGGGATGGCGCTGGCGCCGACACGCGGGCCGCCATCGGTGCGCGGCGTCTGGCGCATCGGCTGGCCGGTGGCCGGGTCGATCATGACCTGCTGGGTGTTCTGATTTCCGAAGAACAGAAACTGCGCCTGCGCGGCGGTCGCCGACAGCAGGAGCGTCGCCGTGGTGGCGAGAATTGGCAGAATGCGCCGCATGGATGCACCTTGACCTGTTGAAACAGCGATACCGGCGGAGGCGGCCCGACAAGGCCAGATTGTAAAACACCGCTGACGGTATGAAAGCGGCAAGCTTCGTTGCATTGCAACGGGGCGTCGCGCCTGCCGCCATGGGCAAGGCCATTTTTTCGCCATGACTGTGACCGCGCGGCCACGACTTTTCATCCCGCGCAAACCCGCAAGCCGACTGAATTTTTCTGTTCCGGTCCAGACTCACGGGAACGTGATTGTGGCGGGCTCGCGGCGGGCTGCCGAAGGGCCGCGCCGGGCCTCCCGCGAATCACCTGCGAGCCATGCGCCGGACAGCTGTCAAACCCTCTCGCAATCGGCGCCCGACAGCGCCATATAGCGGCTCATGTCCACTGTCCCCGATCTCACCCACGGCGCCGACGACATTGTCGTGCCCTTTCACGTCGACGAGCTCGACCTGCGCGGCCGCGTGGCGCGCCTTGGCCGCTCCGCGACCACCATCATCGACCGCCACGGCTACCCGCCGGAGGTGTCGCGCCTGCTTGCCGAGGCCACCGCGCTGACCGTGCTGCTCGGCTCGGGCCTCAAATTCGACGGCCGGCTGATCCTGCAGACGCAGACCGACGGCCCGGTCCGCATGCTGGTGGTCGATGTCACCACGCCCGACAAGGTCAGGGCGCTCGCCCGCTTCGATGCTGGCAAGGTTGCCGAGGCGGCCGCAGCCGGCCGCGCCGATCCGGCCAGCCTGCTGGGCAGCGGACAATTGGTGATGACCATCGACCAGGGCGCCGAAACGCAGCGCTACCAAGGTATCGTCTCACTCGACGGCCAGGGACTGGAACAGGCGGCGGACCAATATTTCCGCCAGTCGGAGCAGATCGAGACGCGGGTCAGGCTCGCCGCGGCCGAAGAGCTGGTGCCCGGCGAGAACGGTCCGAGCCGCGCCTGGCGTGCCGGCGGCATGCTGGTCCAGCACGTGCCGAAAGCCGGCAGCGCGATCACCCGCGACCTCGCGCCCGGCGACGCGCCGGACGGCACGCCCCTGCCCGAGCCGGATGAGGCCTGGGCCGAAGCCCGCGCGCTGACCGACACGATCGGCGACGACGAGCTGGTCGACCGCACCGTATCGCCCGAGCGGTTGCTGTTCCGCCTGTTTCACGAACGCGGGGTCCGGGTGTTCGACGCGCAGGGCGTGTCGGACCACTGCACCTGCTCGCGCGACAAGATCGAGAACATCGTGCGCAGCTTCACGCCTCAGGAGCGTCACGACATGGTCGAGCACGGCGCGATCACGGTGACCTGCGAATATTGCTCGACCAGCTACAAATTCGCTCCGGCCGAGTTCGACCCGGCCGAGTGAGCCCTTCATCGGGCGCGGCGGTGGTGCCGCCTCACGGCTTGGGCTTCATCCGCTTGAACGTACCGGTCGCCTCGGCAATCAGCTGCCCCGCCGCATCGACGACTTCGGCACGGGCGAAGATGATGCTTTTGCCGCCGCCGGTGCGCCGGCCGGTCACCGTCAGCTCGCCCTCTTTTGCCGTGCCGAGATAATTGATGGTGAAGGACAAGGTGACGCCGCCCTGCCGCGGCTGGCTCGGATCGGCCGGCGGCGCGCCGAAAGCGGCGTGCCCGGCAACCGAATCGAGCAAGGTGGCGATCAGCCCGCCATGCAGAATGCCGCTTCGGTTCATGAAGTCCTGCCGGATCTCGCAGGTGATCACCGCATGGCCGTCTTCCCAGACCTTGACCTTCCAGCCGATCAGCTTCTGAAAGCCGCTGAGGCGACCGGGGCCGTCGGCCGGTCCGGGATGGGCGCGATCCTCCATCGTCACGGCTCGGGCGTCGCCAGGCTGAGGCCGAGCCCGGCGCGCCGGCGCAGCCAGGGGCTCGCCCGGTAGCGCAGATCGCCCGACAGGCCGTTCAGGGCCGCGAGGATCGCGGCGATACGCTCGGGCCCGACCGCGTCGCCGAGCGCCAGGGGGCCTTGCGGATAGCCGAGGCCGAGCCGCACGGCGTCGTCGATGTCGGCGGGGCTGGCGATGCGCTGCTGGGCCATGTCGGAGGCAATGTTGACGATGGTGGCGACCACCCGCTGGGCAATGAAGCCAGCGGAATCGCGGATGCGGGTGACCGGGGTTCCGTCGGCCGCGAACAGGGCATGGGCGGCTTCGACAAAGCCCGTATCGGCGCCGGGCGCGGCCATGATCACCCGCCGCTTGGCAAGTCCGAACAGCGCGTCGATGGCCACCAGCCGGGTGGCGGGCACCTGCAGTCCCTCGGCCGCGGCGGTCGCGTCATGGCCGAGCGGCGCGACCACGATCAAGGCATCATCCGGCGGCTGCGGACCGCTCGCCACCGGCCAGCCGGCGGCCTGGACTATGGCAACGATCTCGTCACGCCAGGCCGACTCCACCGCCACCACCCAGACCGGCCGCGGATCGGCTCGGGGAATCGCCTGTTCCGGCGGCTTTTCCTGGCCCTCGGGGCCATGGGCATAAAAGCCGTGACCGGCCTTGCGGCCAAGCAGGCCCGCGTCCAGGCGCTGTTTCAGCAGCCAGGACGGCCGGAACCGCGCTTCGCCGTAGAACTGCCGGAACATGCTCTCGCCGACCGGCTGCGACACGTCGAGGCCGGTCAGGTCCAGGAGCTCGAATGGCCCGAGCCGGAAACCGACCTGGTCGCGCAAGGCGCGGTCGACGTCGGCATAGGCGGCGGCACCCTCGCCGACGACGATCTGGAGCGCCTCGGTGCCGAAGCCGCGCCCGGCATGATTGACCACGAAACCGGGCGAATCGATGCAGGCGATGGGACGGTGGCCATATTCTCGGGCGAAGGCTGCGAGCCGGCCGGAAATGCCGGCTGCCGTGCGTGCACCGTCGATCACCTCGACGACTTTCATCAGCGGCACGGGATTGAAGAAATGATAGCCGGCGACCCGTTCGGGGCGGGCGCAGGCGGCCGCGATGGCGGTCACCGACAGCGACGAGGTGTTGGTGGCCAGCACGCAATCGTGGCGCACCACGGTCTCCAGCTCGACGAAGGTCTTCCGCTTGACCTCGAGGTCTTCGACGATCGCCTCGATGACCAGGTCGCAACGCGCGAGATCGGCGATCGAGGCCGCCGGCGTCAGCCTGGCCTTGGCTGCGGCCACGGCCTCGGCGGTCATGCGGCCCTTGGCCGCCAGTCCGTCCCAGGTCGCGCCGAGCTTCTCGACGGCAGCTTTTGCCCCGCCCGGCCGGGCGTCGAACAGCACCACCTCGGCGCCAGCCTGGGCCGCCATCTGAACGATGCCGCCACCCATGGCGCCGACCCCGACGACACCCACTTTCGCAAATTCCGGCATGATTCAACGTCCCTTGAAGTCAGGCGAACGCTTGTCGAGGAAGGCGCCCATGCCCTCCTTCTGGTCCTCGGTCGAGAACAGCAACTGGAAGGCCTTGCGCTCCAGCGCCAGGGCGGCGGCCAGCGGCAGGTCTTCGCCGGTCAGTGCCACGTCCTTGATCTCGGCCAGCGCCACCGGCGGCAGGCCGGCGATCTCGACGGCCAGCGCCTTGGCGCGCTCCATCAGCTCGGCATCCGGCACGACCTCGGTGACCAGCCCGATGCGATCGGCCTCATGCGCGTCGATCACCGCGCCGGTCAGCATGAGTTTCATCGCCTTGAACTTGCCGACCGCGCGGATCAGCCGCT
This sequence comes from Phreatobacter stygius, assembly GCF_005144885.1. Classification (NCBI taxonomy): domain Bacteria; kingdom Pseudomonadati; phylum Pseudomonadota; class Alphaproteobacteria; order Hyphomicrobiales; family Phreatobacteraceae; genus Phreatobacter; species Phreatobacter stygius. Next base: position 3,314,890 of record NZ_CP039690.1, on the reverse strand, counting down.
GGGTGCCGCCGGCACCGGGCATGATGCCGATCTTGATCTCCGGCTGGCCGAACCTCGCGCTCTCGGCCGCAATGATGATGTCGGCATGCATGGCGAGCTCGCAGCCGCCGCCAAGGGCAAAGCCGTTGACCGCCGCGATCAGGGGCTTGGGAAACTGGGCGATCACCTGCCACTGCAAATGGGTCCGGCGCGCCATCATGTCGGGTGGCGTGCGGCTCGCCATGTCCTTGATGTCGGCGCCCGCGACGAAGGCCTTGCCGGTGCCGGTCAGGACCACGACACGCACATCCGGGTCGGCGCCGAGCCTTTGAAAGGCCTCGACCAGTGCCGCGCGCGTCTCGGCGTTCAGCGCATTGCGCGCCTCGGGACGATCGATCCTGACCAGCGCCACATGCGGCGCCAGATCCTCGACGATCACGCTCGGCTTGGCGGCCTCGGTCATCTGCGCCCTCCCAGGGCCATCAGGGCATAAGCCCTTGTCACGATAATTCTTTCTGGAGCCCAGCGGGGACACCTGCGGGCGCCCCGCGCATGCCGACTTTTGTTACCCCGCGACGGCGCGAAAGCAACCAGATTTCGACGCGCAGGCCGTATGGTCGGGACGCGGCTCGCGGCAGGCTGCGACTAGGCTATAAGGGAGCCGTTTCGATCAACCGCCCGCATGAGATCCCGTTCGCGCCATGACGCTCCAGGCCGTTCTTGCCCTCGCGATGATCACGGCACTCGCCTGCGGGCCCGCGCGCGCGCAGCAGGCGCCGATTCCGAGCCCGCGTCCGCCGGATGCCGCGCCGCAAGTGATCATCCCGAGCTATTGGGATCCGCGCCGGCGCAGCGAGCGGGTCGACATGACGCGCGTGCCGCAAATCCGCTTCCTGACCGAAGACGATTATCCGCCATTCAATTTCGCCGGGCCCGAAGGCCAGCCGATCGGCTTCAATGTCGACCTCGCCCGGGCGCTCTGCGAAGAACTGAAAGTGCCCTGCACGATCCAGGTCCGGCGCTGGGACACACTTTTGGAAAGCCTCGACCGCAATGGCGGCGATGCCATCATCGCAGCCCAGGCGATCACCCCGGAGATCCGCCGGCGCTACGAGGTGTCCGACCGCTATCTGGAGACGCCGGCCCGCTTCGTCATGCGCCGGGACACCGCACTCGCCGACGCGACCCCCGAAGCGCTTGCCGGCCGCTCCATCGCGGTTGTCACCGGCACGGCCCATGAGGCCTATGTCCAGGCCTTCTTCCGCGGTTCGGCGATCCGCCGCTATCCGACGCTTGTCGAGGCGCGCAAGGCGCTGAGCGGCCGCGACGTCGATGTCTTGTTCGGCGATGGCGTCAGCCATGCCTTCTGGCTGAACGGCCAGGCATCGGCCGACTGCTGCCGCTTCCTCGGCCAGGCCTTCACCGAGAACCGCTATTTCGGCGAGGGCCTCGCCGTCGTCATGCGGCGCGGCAACGATCCGCTCAGGATCGCCATCAACCATGCGCTGCAGCGGCTCTGGGAAAAGGGCATCTATACCGACCTCTATCTGAAGGCCTTTCCGGTCGGGATCTACTAGAGCGCCCTGCCGTGTGCGACCGACGTGGTTCCGCCACAGAGTTCGGGCTTCGTCCGCGCCGACCGAGGAGCGATGTCATGATCAGAACTCTGTTCGCCGGACTGCTGGCGCTCACCGCCTGGGCCTTCGAGACGGGCGCCCGGGCGCAGGACGCCGGCGCCGGCGATCTACTCAGGCGGCATGCCAGCGCCGGCACCCTGGCCCAGGGCGAGGCCGAACTGACAGGCCGGACCCAGGACACCCAGACGGTGGCGGCGCTTGGCATGGTCAAGTTCGCGCGGGCCGTCGAAACCCTTGGCCAGGGGCTCCATCGCCACGGCCTGCGACCACCGCGCAGCGGCAGCATTCCGATCCTGCGCCTGCCGGTGCCGGAAAATGCCAATCCGGAGCCGCTGACCTATGACAAGCTCCGGGCGATCTATGTCCGGTTTCTCGCCGACCTCACCGCGGCCGAAGCCGTGCTGGCGCGCCTGCCCGATGGATCGGTGCGTCTGCCGCTCGATCTCAACGCGATCCGCCTCGACCTGAACGGCGACGGCCAGGCCTCGGCGGACGAGGCTCTCGGCCGGATCATCGCGCGCGTCGGCATGATCGGCCAGTCGCGCGCCGAACCGGACAGCCCGCCCTGGGAGGTCGGCTTCGACCGTGCCGACATGATCTGGCTGCGCGGTTATTCCAGGCTCTTGTCGGCCTTCCTCGAATTCGCGCTCGCCTATGACTGGCACGAGACCTATGACGGCGCCGCCCATCTGTTGTTTCAGGGGGCGGCCGATCCGTCGGGGCCGCGCGCCGCGCCGGAGCCGCTGCGCGACCCGATCATCGGCGGCGATGCCGGACAGCTGGGCGATCTCATCGCGCTGGTCCATCTGGTTCGCTGGCCGCTGGCCGAACCGGAGCGCCTGGTGAAAGCCCGCGATCATCTGAAAGCGGTGATCGCGCTCAGCCGGCAAAGCTGGAAGGAGGTGCTGGCGGAGACCGACGACGACCAGGAATGGCTGCCGGGCCCGAAACAGCGCAACACCGCCTTTCCGGGCCTGGAAGTGACCCAGGAACGGCTCGACGGCTGGCAGGCGGCGCTGACCGAATTCGAGGCGGTGCTGGACGGCAAATTGCTGCTGCCGCACTGGCGCTACCGGCAAGGCATCGATTTCCGTGCCTTTTTCGAACAGCCCAGGCCTTTCGACCTGGTGCTCTGGGGCACCGGCCACGCCGCCCTGCCCTACCTGAAGGATGGTCCGCAGATCACACGGCAGAGCTGGGCGCAGTGGCAGCGCGTGTTCTCCGGCCAGTTCCTGACCTACGCGATCTGGTTCAACTGAGGCTCAGGCGGCCTGGCGGGCGCTCTGCTCCAGCGTCCGTTTCATGACCACCATGCCCTCGGCCATGATGGCGCCGATCGGCGGCGCCAGCTCATGCGGCAGGATATCGGTGATCCAGACGAGCCGGCTGGCGCCGCTGTCCTCGGCGAAGACCTGCAGCGAGCCGTTGTGATGGGTCGCCCGACCTTCGATCGCCGCCCAGGCGAGACGGCGCGCCTGATCGTCGACATCGACGATCAGCTCGCGCAGCATCAGGCCGCTGGCGAAGGTGACCACCCTCAGATCGCCCTCCAGCGTCGTGCCGGTGACAAAGCCCGGCGCCAGCCTGGTGTGAACCTGGCCATAGTCGCGGACCGCCGCCCAGACATGGTCCGGGCCGGCTTCAATCAGAATATCCCTGCGGATCGACGCCATGGCGCGACCTCCCGTGCTCCAGAGGTTTCGGACAAGCGGCTATTTCGTGCAGACCGCTTCGACATTGTTGCCGTCGGGGTCGATCAGGAAGGCTGCGTAATAGGTCGGGCCATAATCGGCGCGGATGCCGGGCGCGCCATTGTCCTTGGCCCCGGCCTTCAGCCCGGCGGCATGGAAGCCGTCGACCGCGGCACGGCTCGGCGCCCGGAAGGCGATGTGGCAACCGGAGCCGGTCCGGTTCTTTTCCGGATGCAGCCAGAAGGCCGGCGCGTCAGCCGGTCCGAAACCGGCATAGGTTTCCTCACGCGGCCCGGCGACGTGACCGAGCGGCGACAGCACGGCGTCGTAGAAACGGACGCTCGCGTCCATATCGCCAACCCGCAAACCGAAATGATCGTACATGGACATGGTGTCCTCCTGGAGTAGGAGGTCAGGCTAGGGCGAAGGCCCCCAGGCGTTCTTGGAATATCTTGCGATCGCCCTTCGCCGCCTTGCGGAATCCGCCCGGCGAGACGCCAGCGGCCCGATGGAAGGTGCGGACGAAATTCGACAGGTCGCCGAAGCCGACATCATAGGCGATATCGGTGATCGAGCGTTCGTCATCGGCCAGCAGCCGTGCCGCGTGGCGCAGCCGCGACTGGACGAGATATTGATGCGGCGTCACGCCGAGCGTCCGGGTGAACAGCCGGAGGAAATGAAACGGGCTGAGGCCGGCCTGGCTTGCGGCATCCTCGAGCCCGATCGGGCGGTGCGAATAGGTGTCGATCCAGAACGCCGCCTCGACCGCGCGACGGCGGTCGCGTTCCACGGCCGTGGCCGGCTTGCGTTTGTGGCCGGAAGCGACATCGATGAAACGGGCGGCGAGCAGATGGCCGACTTCGTCGACACCGACATCGCTGCGGCCATCGGCGGCGGCCTGACCGAGCTCGCCAATGACGGTCAGCGCGGGCAGGGGCGGCAGGACGCCGATGCGCCAGAGATCGGCGCGCGGGCCGATCGCGTCGACCAGTTCGGCCGAAGGCTGAAACGACAGGCATTCGTCGCCACAGACGTGATGGTCATGGCGGCAGACATATTCGTCGCCGGGATGGCCGACAAAGATCGAGCCGGCCACCAGGTCGAACGACTGGCCGCGGCTCGCCACGGCGAAACTGCCGCGGCGGACATAGGACAGCGAGAACCGGTCATGAACCTCGGTGAACGGCCGGTCGTCGGGACCCGCGGTGCAGCGGTAGTCCATCACGAACATCGAAGCGCAATCACAGAGCGTCATGGCCGTCATGGTCAGCCGCTCCGCGATTTCTGGCGCGGCGGGGCCGCGAAGCCGAAGGCGCTGTCGCCGTCGAACAGGGTCGGCTCGGCGCTGGTCCGCGCGCGCTCGATGGTCAGCAGGCGGAACTTGGTCTCGACGCCGCCATTGGCCGAGAAGCCGCCGGTCTTGCCGCCGGCCGCCAAGACGCGATGACAGGGAATGATGATCGGGAACGGGTTCTTGCCGAGCGCCTGGCCAACCGCCTGGGAGGCTCCCGGCTCGCCGATGCGCTTGGCGACCTCGCCATAGGTCAAGGTTTCGCCGGGCAGGATGGCGCGGGCGACCTGATAGACCTTCTGGTGGAAATCCGGCACGCCCGCCATGTCGAGCTGGATGGCATGAAGGTCTCGTGGCTCGCCGGCGATCAGCGCGACGATCTCGGCAATCGCCCGGCTGACGGCCGGTGGCGGCGGCGCTTCACGTGCGTCCGGAAAGCGCCGGGCAAGCCGTGCGCGCGATCGCGCGGCATCACCCTCGGGCAGTTGCGCGCCGATAATCCCGGCCTCGCCCCAGGCAATGGCGCAGAGGCCGATGGCGGTCTCGAACAGTGTGTAGCCAGGCTCTGTCATGACTGCTCCGATCATAGCACCGGCGTCGCGGGCCGCACTTGGAAAATCTTGCTCCGGGCCAGCCCGGATCACACGGGCTGAATCACATGGGCTGACGCCTGCGGCCGATCAAGAAGGTTGCGATCGCCAGCCCCTGCACGACGGCGGCCGCTGCGAAGAACAGCGGCGCGGCACCCGGCGTCGTCTGGGTCAGGTCGCGGATCAGGCCGAAGGCCGCCGGCGCGAAGGCATAGCTCGCCTGGGCGATGGCGACGATCAGCGCGACCACCCGTGGCACGTCCTCGCGGGTGAACTCGACCTGGGCGATGAGCGGCGGCAGCGAGGTGGCATTGCCGATGCCGGAGCCGAACAGGGCAACGCCGAGGAGCAGCAGGGCGACATTCTCACCCGCCGCCAGGATGAACACGACGGAACCGACGATCTGCACGGCATAGGCGAGGCAGCCGACCAGCCGGCGGTCGGCATCGGCGGGCATCAGCCAGCCGACCAGCGTGCGGCCGGCAATGGCGCAAATGGTGGCAAAACCCATGGCAAGGCCGGCATATTGGGCGCCGAGCGCCGGCACCAGCAGCGAGAACAGATGGGCGATCAGGCCAATCTGGGCGAACAGGCCGAGCGCCATGCCGGCCGCCAGCGTGATGAAGCCGAGGTCGCGCCAGAGCGCCGAGCCGGGCAGCGGCCGGGCTTGCGCCGCGACGGCCGAGGCAGGCCTTGCGCCGGCGGTGTCGCCGTCCGGTTCGACCCCCAGGCTCTCGGGCGTATGACGGAACACCACATCGGCCAGAACCCACATGACCACCACCGTGACCAGGCCGATCAACGCGGCGGCGGTCGGAAAGCCGAGGCTGGAAATGGCCATGACCCAGAGCGGCGAAAACAGCACGCCGCCAATGCTCGCGCCGTTATAGGCCATGGACAGCGCGGCCGGCCGCGAGCGCACGAACCAGGGCGAGACGATGGCGTTGACGGCGGCAGCGCCCATCGCCACCCAGCCGCCGCCGCTCAGCACGGTCGCGGCCATCAACTGCCAAGGCTCGGCCGCGACCGCCCAGCCGAAGACGCCAAGTCCCAGGGCGAGTGCGCCGGCCTTGGTCACCGACGGCACGCCAAAGCGCCGATAGAGCGCCGGCAGGTTGGCGACCACCACCGCGCCAACCAGGAAATGGGTGGTGACGGCGACCGAGACCAGGGTCAGCGGCCAGCCGCGGGCCTCGCGCACGGCATGCAGGAAGACCGGCGGCCCATAGAAGCCGAGACCCCAGCCGAAGACCGCCAGGACGAAGGCGCCGCCGACCACGCGCCAACCGAAAAATGGAGCCTGAACGGCCTGAGCGGTCATGTGAAATCCCCCGATGACGATGCCCGACAGTGCCGGTTTGGCGCGGCCGATGCTTCGGTGCGCGCCGAAATGTCGTTCCCGTCAGGGCCAGCCTTGTCGTCAGTCCGGCAAATGGATCGTGGCGGTCATGAAGGTCACCGCCTGGCCGGTCAGCAGCACGCGGTCGCCGGCCAGCTCGCACAGGAGATGGCCGCCGCGTTTCGAGCATTGCAGGGCTGAAAGCCGGGTCTTTCCAAGCTTGCCGGCCCAATAGGGCACCAGCGTCGCGTGGATCGAACCGGTCACCGGATCTTCGGGAATGCCTTCGGCCGGCACGAAATAACGCGACACGAAATCATGCGTTTCCGCCTTGGCCGTGATCACCAGTCCGGGCGGAACCAGCGTCGCGATCGTCATCAGATCCGGCACGAAAGCGCGCAGGGCCGCCTCGTCCTCAAGCTCGACGAACAGGTTCTCGAAATTGCGAAAGGTCGCCCGCCGCCGGTCGCCGAAGATCGCGGTGAGTGCCGTCGGCTCGTCGCCGATCGGCTCGGGCGGCAGGCAGGGCAGGTCCATCACATAGGCGCCGTCCTGGCGCGCCACGCGCAATTCGCCGACCCTGGTGGCAAAGGCGAAATCGCCCGGGATGTTCAGCTCGGTCGCCAGCACATGGGCGGTCGCGAGCGTCGCGTGGCCGCAAAAATTCACCTCCGTCGTCGGCGTGAACCAGCGCAGGTCCCAGCCCTTGCCGCTTGGCCGCGCGAAGGCCGTCTCGGCAAGGTTGTTCTCCTCGGCGATCGCCTGCATCGTCTCGACCGCCAGCCAGTCGTCGAGGACCAGCACGGCGGCCGGGTTGCCGGCGAAAATGCGCGAGGCAAAGGCGTCCACCTGGTACATCGTGTAAGCCGGCATCGGAAAACCTTCCTGTCGAAAGCGACGGTTCGACGAACTATCCCGGCGGTCGCGACGCTTTGGAAACGCCAATTTGTGATCCGCCTGACCAAGGATTGAAATCGGTCAAGGGCTCGCTTTCATTGACGCCCCGGTCTGCTTGGCCCTATTGCATCGCACCCTGATCCCGCCCGACCTGTCCGGAAACCTGCCCATGCCCGCCGCCGCGCTGACGCTCACGCCCGCCTTGTTGGAGGCCGCCAAGGTCTCGACCGCCTGGCCGTTCGAGGAAGCGAAAAAGCTGGTCGCCCGGCTCGCCAGGACGCCGAAGGTCGGCCCGGTGGTGTTCGAGACCGGTTACGGCCCCTCGGGCCTGCCGCATATCGGCACCTTCGGCGAAGTGGCGCGCACGACCATGGTGCGCACGGCTTTCCGCGTCCTGACCGAAGACAAGGTCCCGACCCGGCTGATCGCCTTTTCCGACGATCTCGACGGCCTGCGCAAGGTGCCGGACAATGTGCCGAACAAGGAGCTCCTGACCCAGCATCTCGGCCGGTCGCTGACCGCGGTGCCCGATCCCTTCGGCACCCATGCCTCGTTCGGCGAGCACAACAATGCCCGCCTGATGGGCTTCCTCGACCAGTTCGGCTTCGATTACGAATTCGTCTCGTCGACGCAGATGTACCGCTCCGGCGCTTTCGACCAGACCTTGCTGGTCGCGCTCGAGCGCTTCGACGCGATCCAGGCGATCATGCTGCCGACGCTCGGCGAGGAGCGCCGCGCCACCTATTCGCCGTTCCTGCCGATCCATCCGGAATCCGGCGTGGTCATGCAGGTGCCGATCGAGGAGCGCCATGTCGGCAAGGGCACGATCGTCTGGCGCGATCCCGTTTCGGGCACCCGCTATGAGACGCCGGTCACCGGCGGCCATGCCAAGCTGCAATGGAAGCCCGACTGGGCCATGCGCTGGACCGCGCTCGGCATCGATTATGAAATGGCCGGCAAGGACCTGATCGATTCCGTCACGCAGTCGAGCAAGATCTGCCGGGCGCTCGGCGGCACGCCGCCGGAGGGCTTCAACTACGAACTGTTCCTCGACGAGAACGGCCAGAAGATCTCCAAGTCCAAGGGCAATGGCCTGACCATCGAGGATTGGCTCGCCTATGCCTCGCCGGAGAGCCTGTCGCTGTTCATGTATCAGCAGCCGAAGAGCGCCAAGCGGCTGTTCTTCGACGTCATTCCGCGCAATGCCGACGACTATCTGACCTTTGTCGAGAAATACCCGGCGCAGGACGACAAGACGCGCCTGTTGAACCCGGCCTGGCACATCCACTCCGGCAATCCGCCCAGGGTCGACGTGCCGATCTCGTTCTCCATGCTGATGAACCTGGTTTCGGTGTCGAACGCCCACGAGCCGCAGGTGCTGTGGGGCTTCATCCGCCGCTATGCGCCGGATGCGAGCCCCGAGAAGAACCCGAAGCTCGACGAGCTCGCTGGTTATGCCGTGCGCTATTTCCACGACTTCGTGAAGCCAACCAAGGTCTACAAGGAGGCCGACGCGGTCGAACGCGGGGCGCTGCAGGCCCTGTCGGCCGCGCTCGCCGCACTGCCGGTCGACGTCAGCCCGGAGGATGTCCAGGCAACGGCCTATGATGTCGGCCGGGCCATCCCGCGTTACCAGGACCTCAAGGCCAAGGGCGCGACGCCGGAAAAGCCCGGCGTGTCGTCGGAATGGTTCGCGACCATCTACAAGGTGCTGCTCGGCCAGGAGCGCGGCCCGCGCTTCGGCTCGTTCGCCGTGCTCTACGGCATAACCGAGACGCGCGCGCTGATCGCCAAGGCGCTGGCCGGCGAATTCGTCAAAGGCTGAGCCATCCGGCCTACTGGCTGACCCACATGATGCGGGCCATCCAGGCGATATCGGCGACCGCGAAAACGCGGTCGGGGTGGTCGGTGTTCAGCGACGCGAGCTCGATCGTCTTGTTGGTCTGGCGCTTCAGTTCCTTGGCCATGATCTCGCCGTCGCGGGTCTGCACCACGACCCGGTCGCCGCGCCGGACGGCCGCCGAGGGCGAGACCACGATGCGGTCGCCGTCGCGATAGGCCGGCAACATCGAATCGCCCTGGATTTCCAGGGCAAAGACCACCTCTTCGCCGATCTCGGGAAAGCTGACCTCGTCCCAGCCCTGGCCGGCGGGAAAGCCGTTGGCGTCGAAAAAGCCGCCGGCGCCGGCCTGGGCAAGGCCGAGGATCGGCAGCACCCTGGTGCGCATCGTCGAGCGGCCGACAAGACTGACGAAGTCGCCGAAAACGGTATTGGTCGCATTCAGCACCTTGGCGATCGATTCGGTCGATGGCCAGCGCTCGCGGCCGTCGTTCATCACCCGTTTCGACCTGTTGAAGGTGGTCGCGTCGAGACCGGCACGCTTGGCCAGGCCCGATGGGCTGAGACCATGGCTCTCGGCAAGTTTGTCGATCGCAGCCCAGATATCGGCATGCGAGAACATCTGCTTCTCCCGCTCGCTCGCCCGGCCGAACGCCGATGCGATCATCATCACCCAAAAGGAAGACCGTCCGTCAATAGGACTGTTCACCTGGGGGTCGTCAATGGAGCGAGATCAGATTCGCCATGCGCCAAACTCCTGGTCTTTGCCCTTGCCCTCGTCGCAGAAGCACGCCAGGAGCAGCGTCGATCCCTGTCGCCGGAGCTCCGCACGATGACCATGACCATCTACAAGATCGCGCAGCGCGCTGCCTGGGACGAAGCCCGCGCAGCCGGCCGCTTCGCCGGCGCGCCGGTCGACCTGGCGGACGGCTATATCCATTTCTCCACCGCCGGGCAGGTTGCCGAGACCGCGGCCAAACACTTTGCCGGGCAGGACGACCTGGTGCTCGCCGCCATCGACGCGGGCGCACTCGGACCGGCGCTGAAATGGGAGGCGTCGCGCGGCGGCGCCCTGTTCCCCCATCTTTATGCCGAACTTGCCATGACCGCGGTCAGATGGACCAAGCCGCTGCTGCTCGGGCCGGACGGGCAGCATCAATTCCCGCCGCTCGAGCCCTGACCGCGCGCGGCGAGATAACCAAAAGGCAATCCGGGCCGCGCCTGAGATGAGGCAAATCGCCGCGAACCCCCAGGCCCGGAGCGGGAACATCGAGAGCAACAGGGCCATGGCGACAAAGACCACGATGGTCTCGGCGCCCTCGGCCAGGCCCCGGAGATAGTGCAACGACTTGTCCGCCGCGGCGCCGAGCGGCAAGGCCGAGGACAAGACCGGCAAACGTCACCTGGTCGGCGCCGACGCCCAGGCGAACCAGCACCGCGGCGGCGGCGTCAAGGGCAGGATCGGTCAGGCGGCGCAACCGGCGATCGATCGTGCCGGCGTCCATGGCCGTTGACAGCGCGGCCTCGCTCCGCACACTTGGCCCCGCCCGGTCCTCTCACGCGGGCGACAGCCCATGTGAGAAAACCGGGTTGGGGCCAAGGCCCCCCGCACAGCCGTCGAGGGCTCCCATGTATCGCGCGCTCACGCGTGGCATCCAGATCACGGTCACGCCCCAGTACCTGCCCGAACGGTCGTCGCCGGAGGATAGCCGCTATTTCTGGGCCTACCGAATAGAGATCCTCAACCTGTCGGCGGACCGCGTGCAGTTGCGCACGCGCTATTGGCACATCACCGACGAGACCGGCCAGGTCCAGGAGGTCCGCGGCTCGGGCGTGGTCGGCGAGCAGCCGGTGCTCGAGCCGGGCGGGGCCTTTGAATATACGTCGGGCTGCCCGCTCAACACGCCGACCGGCATCATGGTCGGCCACTATGTCATGGTGACCGACCGGGAAGAGAGTTTTCAGGCCGAGATCCCGGCCTTCTCGCTCGACAGCCCGAATGCCAGGCGGACGATGAACTAGCGCGTCGCCTCGACCACCGGTGCCTGGTGCGGCTGGAACAGGCGGCCGCGTTCGGCGATCAGCACCATGGCCAGCCCGATGACGCCGCAGACGGCAAATCCGAGCGTGTTGGGGACCGACGTGCCGTCGAAATGCTGGCCGATGAAGAAGCCGAGAAGCGCACCGCCGACGGTTGTGACGAAGCCCTGAACCGAGGAGGCCGTGCCGGCCACATGGCCGAGCGGATCCATCGCCATGGCGCCGAAATTGGACGCGACCAGACCGAAGCAGAACATCGTGCAGGCTTGCATCACGGCGAAGATCCAGAGCGTCTCGGTGATCGTCATCGCGATTGTCGCATGGATCACGGTGATCGCGATGAAGGCGAGCAGCGCGGCGTGCGACACGCGGCGCATGCCGAGACGTTCGACGATGCGCGAATTGAGAAAGGACGCGAGCCCCATGAAGGCCGCGATGAGCGCGAAGATCAGCGTGAACAGCTGCGGCGCCTTGAAGACATCGACGAACAGCTGCTGGGCGGTGTTGATGAAGCCGAACAGGCCGCCCAGGATGAAGGTCATGGCCAGCATGTAGCCGACCGCGAGACGGTTGGTGACAGTCTGGGCAAAGGCATGGGCGATCGGCCCGAGCGCGATCATCACCCGGTCTTCGGGATGCAAGGTCTCCGGCAGGCGCCAGGCCGCCCAGGCCAGGACGGCGATGCCGAACAGCGCGAGGACGGCGAAAATCCAGCGCCAGATGCCGAACAGGACAATGACCTGGCCAATCGACGGGGCCAGGATCGGCACGGTCAGGAAGACGATGAAGGTCAGTGACATGACCCGCGCCATCTGACGCCCGGAATAGCAGTCACGGACGATTGAGACCGCGAGAACACGCGTGCCGGCGGCGCCGACGCCCTGCAGCACGCGCGCGATCATCATGGTGTCGAAGGTGTCGGCGAATGTCGCCATCAGGCTTGCCGCGACATAGATGCCCAGCCCGGTGAGCAGCACGATCCGGCGGCCGAACCGGTCGGCGAGCGTGCCATAGACGATCTGCGCCGCGCCGAAACCGAGCAGATAGGAGGTGATGATCCATTGCCGCCCATTCGGCGAGGCGATGCCGAGGGCGTCGCCAATCTCCGGCAGCGCCGGCAGCATGGCATCGATGGCGAGCGCATTGGTCGCCATCAGCGCGGCCATGAGCCCGACAAATTGCACGAAGCTCAGGCCGGCATGACGGCTCGGATCCTGGGGATTGGACGCTGACATGATGGGAAACGCCTGCATGGCCGGCGCGGAGGCCCGGCCAGCGAAAGGTGTGCGAGATTGTGTCGAGGCCGGCAGGAATACAAAAAAGCGGTGCCACTTCGCCAGCCGGCTTTGCGCGGGGCTGATGGCAGAATTAGGGAGATCGCGAGTGGCGGGTGGCGCGTGGGGATGATGTCGGCAGCGCCGTGAATCACCCCTCGCCTCAGTGACGGAAATGCGCAGGCCCTGTGTCTTGAGCGCAGGCGCCACTCGCTACTCGCCATTCGCCCCTAGTCACAGTCCATGTCGATGGCGGGCAGCGACGACCGGCTGCGCCGGGCGGCATCCAGGACGGCATCGAGCAGGCCCGGAAAGCGCCGGTCGAGATCGTCGCGGCGCAGGCGGATGAAGCGCGAAGTGCCCTGCAGCCTGACGCGGGTAATGCCGGCATCGCGCAGCCGGGTGAAGTGATAGGTCAGGTTCGACGGCGTGCCGAGTTCCTGGAAGCTGCCGCAACGCGCCTCCAGTTCCTCGTTGTCGGCAAGGCTCAGGCAGATCGCCAGGCGCGTCGGCTCGCTCAGCGCCGCAAACACCGTTGCGGCATCGATCGCGTCGATATCGGGGTGAGGCACGGTCTTGATCATCCGCCAGATGTAGCGACGGAGCGGCTCGCCTGCAATCTTCAATGATCATTGAAATTCAGTTGACATTGGCTCCGATCTTCGTAATTTCAATAATTATTGAATTAATGATGACGATATGTCCCAGCTCGTCTGGCTTGCTCTCGGCGCCTTCGCGATCGGCACCGAAGGTTTCATGATCGCAGGCATCCTGCCGGCCATCTCGACCGATCTCGGCACGACGGTCGAACGAAGCGGACATCTGGTCACCGCCTTCGCCGCCGCCTATGCGATCAGTTCACCGATCCTGTCCTCGCTGCTCGCCGAGGTCGCCCGCAAAAGGCTGCTGCTTGCAGCTCTCGCCGTTTTCGCCGTCGGCAATCTGGCGGCGGCCGCCACCTCGAGCCTGCCGGTGCTGATGGCCGCCCGGATCGCTATCGGCATCTCGGCCGGTGTCTTCATGCCGACGGCGAACGCGGTCGCGATCAGCCTCGTCGGCCCGGAACGGCGCGGACGCGCCATCGCGGTCGTCACCGGGGGCCTGACGCTCGCCACCGCGCTCGGCGTGCCCCTGGGCACCCTGGTGGCGGCGCTCGGCAACTGGCGGCTCGCCTTCGTCATGGTCGGCGGGCTCGCCGTCCTCGGCATCATCGGCCTCGCTTTCGGCCTGCCCCGGGAGCTGCCGCTCGGCTCCAGCACACTGGCGGAGCGACTGGCGGTGGCACGTCAGCCGCGGGTGCTGCTGGCGCTCGCCTCGACGCTGATGTGGATCACCGGCGCCATGACCATCTACACCTATATCGCTCCGTTCCTGGCGGCGCATGCCGGCATCACAGGTGCGGTTCTCAGCGTGGCGCTGGTGATCTTCGGCGTCGGCGCGGCGATCGGCAACGGCATTGGCGGCCGGATCTCCGACCGTTTCGGTCCGATGCGCACCGTCGGGTTGGCGGTGGCCGGCCTGCTGGCGATTTTTCTGGTGACATCGATCATCGCTCTGACGGTTCCGGCCGGTCCGGTCGCGGCGGCGATCTTTTTCGTCCTGATCGCGCTCTGGGGCGCCATCGGCTGGGGCGGCTATCCCGCCCAGTCGGCGCGCCTCGTTGGCCTCGCGCCGCAGGCGGCCATGGTCACGCTGTCGCTGAACGCTTCGGCGCTCTATCTCGGCATCGCGCTCGGCGCGGCACTCGGCTCGCTGGTGATCAGCTACGGCTCGCTGCCGATGCTCGGTGTCGCGGCCGCTCTGTGTGAGGCCACGGCGCTGGCGTTCATCGTGCTGGCGATGCGCATGGCCAGGAACGACCACCAGCCCGCCGCGGACGACCGCGCCGCGCCGCCCGCCCCGGCGGCGCCAAGACGCGCGGCCTGAGGCATGCCGGATCGGCCGGCGCGCGTCACGCCGCGCGCGCATGCCGCGTTCGGACGGGATTGCCGCTCAGAGCGCGGTCAGGCCGCCGTCGAGGACCAGCGCATGGCCGGTCATGAAGGAGTTTTCCGGCGAGCAGATCCACAGCATGGCCTGGACGATTTCGTCCGCCGTTCCCGGCCGCCGCATCGGCACGGCCTGAACCAGGCGCGCCAAGGCCTCTTCCTTCGACGCGTCCTTGTGGATCAGGGCGTCGGTGAGCATCGGGGTCTCGGCAAAGGCCGGACAGATGGCATTGACGCGCACGCCCTTGCGCGCGGTCTCGGCCGCCGCCGTCTTGGTCAGGCCGATCACCGCGTGCTTGGCCGCCGCATAGGCCCCGAGCAAAGGCGCGCCGGTAATGCCGGCGACGGAAGCCGTGTTCAAGATGACGCCGGAGCCCTGCTTTTCCATCACCGGGATCTGGGCTTTCAGGCCATGAAACACGCCCATGACATTGACATCGAGCATCTTGCGCATCAGCGCGTCGTCGGTGTCCTGGATCTTCACCGAGCCATGGGCGATGCCGGCATTGTTCAGCGCGATGTCGAGCCGGCCGAAGGTTTCGACCGCCGCGCGCACCAGTGCCTCGACCGCCGCCGCGCTGGTGACATTGGTCACCCGCGTCACCACCTTGGCGCCGGCCTTGCGTGCCATCTCGGCGGTCACTTCCAGGGCGTGATCCTGGATGTCGCCCAGCACGAGATTGGCTCCTTCGCCGGCAAATCTTTCAGCCGCGCGGCGGCCGAAGCCGCTGGCCGCGCCGGTGATCAGGACCACCTTGCCCTGGAAACGTCTGGCCTCGGTCATCATGCTTGCCTTTCGATCACATCCAGCGCCATGCGGGCGAGGACCGGCACGTTCTTCCGCGCTTTCATCGCTCGCTCGGGGTTCGAGGCATTGCCCGACAGCGCGCGCTTGAGCACGCCCTGCAGGATGGCGCCGAGACGGAAGAAGGCGAAGGCGAGGTGGAACGACCAGTCGGGGATCTCGCCGATGCCGGTCCGCCGGCCATAGAGCGCGACATAGTCGGCCTCGGTCGGGATGCCGGAGGTCATCCGGTCGACGCCATCAAGGCCGCGGAAGCTGCCGACATTGGGCAGGCGCCATTGCATGCACTGATAGGCCAGGTCGGCGAAGGGATGGCCGACCGTCGACAATTCCCAATCGACAATGGCGAGCAGCCGCGGCGCGTCATGGGCGAACAGCATGTTGTCGATGCGGTAGTCGCCATGGACCAGGCTGACCCGGCCGTCATCGGCCGGCAGAGCCTGTTCGAGCCAGGCGATCAGCCTGTTCATGTCGGGGATCGCCTCGGTCTCGGAGGCCCGGTAGTTTTCGGTCCAGCGGGCGAGCTGGCGGGCAAAATAGTTACCCGGCTTACCAAAATCCGACAGGCCGACCTTGGCGACGTCGACGAGATGCAGCGCGGCCAGCGCCGCGTTCATCGCGTCATAGACGCCGGCGCGATCGGCCGGCGTCGCATCCGGCATGGCCGGGTCCCAGATCACCCGGCCCTCGACATATTGCATGACGAAGAAGGAGGTGCCGATGACCTGGTCGTCCTCGCACAGCACATACATGTCCGGCACGGGCACATCGGTTGGACCGAGTGCCTTCATCACCCGATATTCGCGGTCGATCGCATGGGCCGATTTCAACAGCTGACCCGGCGGCTTCTTGCGCAGCACCGCCTTGCCACCCGCATGGGTCAGGAGAAAGGTCGGGTTCGACTGGCCGCCGGCGAATTTCTCGGCCGTGACCGGGCCCTTGAAGCCCGGCCAATGCGCCTCGAGATAAGCCGCCAGTGATGGCTCGTCGATGGTCATGACCGGTGCGGTCAAGGCTCAGGCCCCCGGTTGACGTAACGCTTCAGCTCGGTGCGGGCGACCTGCCGGCGATGCACCGCGTCCGGACCGTCGGCGAAGCGGAGCGTCCGCAGGCCCGTCCACATCTTGGCCAGCGGCGTGTCCTGGCTGACCCCGGCGCCGCCATGCATCTGCATGGATTCGTCGACCACCTTGAGCGCCATGCGTGGCGCCACCACCTTGATCTGCGAGATCCAGTGCGCGGCTTCCACCTTGGAGACGTTGTCCATCATCCAGGCGGCCTTGAGGCACAGCAGCCGGGCCATCTCGATCTCCATGCGGCATTCCGCGATGATGTCGAAATTGGCGCCGAGATCCATCAGCTTCTTGCCGAAGGCCTCACGCGTCGCGGCGCGCCGGCACATGAGTTCGAGCGCGCGCTCGGCCTGGCCGATGGCGCGCATGCAGTGATGGATGCGGCCCGGTCCGAGCCGCCCCTGGGCCACCTCGAAACCGCGGCCGCGGCCGAGGATCAGGTTGTCCTTGGGCACCCGGACATTCTCGAAGCGGATATGCATGTGGCCGTGCGGCGCGTCGTCGTTGCCGAACACCTGCATCGGCCGGAGCACGGTGATGCCCTTGGTGCCGGCCGGCACGAAGATCTGCGAATGGCGCTTGTGCTTGTCGGCGTCGGGATCGGTGACGCACATGGTGATGTAGATCTTGCAGCGCGGATCACCGGCACCGGAAGCCCACCACTTCTCACCATTCATCACCCATTCGTCGCCGTCGAGGACAGCCGAAAGCGAGACATTGGTGGCATCGGACGAGGCGACCGACGGCTCGGTCATCAGATAGGCCGAGCGGATCTCGCCGGCGAGCAATGGCTTCAGCCACCTGTCCTTCTGCGCCTGGGTGCCGTAACGCTCGATCACCTCCATGTTGCCGGTGTCGGGCGCCGAGCAGTTGAAGGTCTCGGCGGCCAGGTGCGAGCGGCCCATTTCTTCGGCGAGATAAGCATATTCGACGGTGGTCAAGCCGTAACCCTGTTCGGAGCCGGTCAGCCAGAAGTTCCACATGTTCTTGGCCTTGGCCTTGGCCTTCAGCCCTTCGAGGATGTCGATCTGGCGCTTGGTCATGGCGAAGCGGTCGCCGGCCTTGCCGATCTCGGCCTCATATTCATGTTCCAGCGGCACGACCTCGTCACGGATCATGGCGCGGACTTGCTCGACGAGCGGTTTCACACGATCGGACATCCCGAGGAACATGAGCTTTCTCCTTACACCTTTGAAAAAACGAGCGGCGTGAACCCCGTGGGCTCACACCTCGAGCCATTCCTTGCGCACGGCCTCATTGGCCTTGAGGTCGGCGGGCGTGCCTTCGAAGACGATCCGCCCGTGGCCCATGACATAGACGCGATGCGAGATATCCAGCGCGATCGACAGCTTCTGCTCGACCAGCAGAATGGCAACCCCGCGCCGGGCGATCTCGACGATCAGTTCGCCGACCTGGCGGACGATGAGCGGCGCCAGGCCCTCGGTCGGTTCGTCGATCATCACCAGGTCCGGATCGCCCATCATGGTCCGGCACATGGTGAGCATCTGCTTCTCGCCACCCGACAGGACGCCGGCCGGCGCCTCGGCGCGGGCGGCGAGGTTGGGGAACATGTCGAGCGAGCCCTGGATGGTCCAGCGTCCCTCGGCCCTGGCATCCTTCATGCCGAGCATCAGGTTCTGCCGCACCGTCAGATCGGGAAAGATGTCGCGGTGCTCGGGCACATAGCCAATGCCGAGGCGGGCGATGCGATGGCTCGGCAGCCCGGCGATCTCCCAGCCCTTGAACCGGATCGAGCCCCTGGGCGCCACCTCGCCCATGATCGCCTTGACGGTGGTCGAGCGGCCGACGCCGTTGCGGCCGAGCAGGCTGACCACCTCGCCGCCGCCGATCGAGATGTCGACGCCCTGCAGGATATGGCTCTTGCCGTAGAAGGCGTGAAGCTGAGAGACCTCGAGCATCAGACGGCCTCCTCGCCGAGATAGGCTTCCTTGACCTTTTTGTCGGCGCGGATCTGGGCTGGCGGCCCGGAGGCGATGATCTGGCCATAGACCAGCACCGAGATCCGGTCGGCCAGGCCGAAGACCACGCTCATGTCGTGCTCGACGATGATCAGCGTGCGTCCTTCCGTGACCTTCCTGATCAGGTTGACCGCCCGTTCGGTCTCATGCGCGCTCATGCCGGCGGTCGGCTCATCCAGCAGGATCACCTTGGCGCCACCGGCTATGGTGACGCCGATCTCGAGCGCCCGCTGGTCGGCATAGGACAAGAGGCCCGCCGGCGAGTTGCGCACCGGAGCCAGGCCAATGAGTTCGAGGATTTCCTCGGAACGCGCCGAGACATCGCGCAAGCCCGCGATCGAGCGCCAGAAGACATAACGATGGCCGAGCGCCCAGAGCGTCGCGCAGCGGATATTCTCGTAGACGCTCATGTTGTGGAAGATATTGGTGACCTGGAACGAACGGGACAGGCCGCGGCGATTGATCTGGTAGGGCGGCGTGCCGCCGACCGATTGGCCGTCGATCAGGATTTCGCCCGAGGTCGGCGGAAAGGCGCCCGAGATCAGGTTGAACAAGGTCGACTTACCGGCGCCGTTGGGCCCGATTATGGCATGGCGCTCGCCGGCGGGAATATCGAGATCGACCGAGCGGATGATCTCCGCCAGGCCAAAATTCTTGGTCACCTTGCTCAGCGTCAGGGCAGCCTGGGACTTGGCACTCATGGCGCGACCTCCTTCAGGCGAAGGGCCGCACCGAGCGAGCCTCGCCGTCGCCACCTGACGGCCACGACGACAATGGCGAGCCCGAGGGCAATGAGGCCTGCGGCAATGGCCCAGCTCGACAGCGCGGTGTGCGGGAAAGCGGAGCCGAAGGCGGTGAAGGGACGGCCGCCTTCGCGCACCCGATAGGCCATCTCGATCGCCATGATGGCGCCGCCGAAAGCGACGATGGCGCCGAGCGCGCCCATGAGCCAGCCGGGCAGCTTTTCGGCAAGTTCGCCCTTGCGGACGGCGTTGAGGACCTGCGCCACGATGCCGCCGATGCCATAAGGCGCGAACATCACGACAACCACGAAAAGCAGGCCGAGATAGAGCTGCCAGACCTTGGTGAAGTCCGACAGCATGGACTGCATGAGCGAGATCAGCACGGCGCCGATGATCGGGCCGAAGAACACCGCGGCGCCGCCAATATAGGCCATCAGGAGCACCGCGCCGGAATTGAGCGCGCCGAGCTTCTCCGGGGTGATGATCTCGAAATTCACCGCCGACAGCGAACCCGCGAGACCCGCGAAGCCGCCCGATATCAGGAACACCAGATAGCGCACGCGTTGCGGATCATAACCGATGAAGGCGACGCGGTCGGGATTGTCGCGCACCGCATTGGCGAGCCGGCCAAGCGGCGTCTTGGTGAAAGCCCACATGGCGAGCGTCGCCGCGAAGACCCAGAAGGCAATGAAATAATAGACGTTGATCTGCGGCCCGAGCGAGAATCCGAACCATTCCGGCCCGGCCGAACGATCGCCGGATACGCCCTCCTCGCCGCCGAAGATCGAGACGAACATGAGCCCCGACGCGGCGATCAGCTCGCCGACGCCGAGCGAGATCATGGCGAACGGCGTGCCGGAACGGCGGCAGGAGAACCAGCCGATGACCGCGCCTGCGGCCATGCCGGCCATGAAGCCGACCACCGGCAGGGCCGCCACGGGAATGCCGAGGCGTTGCGACTTGATCGCCGCCATCATGTGGATCGCGGCATAACCGCCGAGACCGAAATAGACGGCATGGCCGAAGGACAGCATGCCGGACTGGCCGAGCAGCATGTTGTAGGCGAGCGCGAACACCACCCAGACGCCGATGATGTTCATCAGGGTGAGCGAGGTGCGCGAGGCAAACACCATCGGCAGGACGATCAGCAGCACGGCGAAGCCGAGCCAGATCAGCAGGGTCTTGAAGGTCGAGGCGCCGGTCATGATTCACGAGCCCCCATAAGGCCGCGGGGCCGGAAAATGAGCACGAGGACGAGGATCAGGAACGGCAGCATCGGCGCGACCTGGGCGAGCGTGATGCGGCCGAGATCCGAGCGGTTGGAGACCAGGATGCCGAACCTTGCCAGGAGATCGGAGAGGGAAGCGTCGACGGCGACCGCGAAGGTCTGGATCAGGCCGATCAGGATGGAGGCGACAAAGGCGCCGCCGAGCGAGCCCATGCCGCCGACCACCACCACCACGAAGACGATCGGCCCGAGGGTGAGGGCCATGGCCGGATCGGTGACCAGCAGCGCGCCGCCGATGACGCCGGCAAGGCCCGCCATGGCGCAGCCGACGGCGAAGACGCCCATGAAGACCAGCGGCACATTGTGGCCGAGATGGCCGACCATGTGCGGATTGGACAGCGACGCCTGCACGATCAGGCCGACGCGGGTCCGCTTCAGCAGGGCCCAGAGCGCCACGAACATGGCAATGGCGACGACCATCATGAAGATGCGGAACGCCGGGTAATGCGTGCCCCACAGCGTGAACAGTGGCTGCTGAAGGATCGGCGGCGGGGTATAGGGCAAGGGGTTCTTGCCCCAGATCAGCTTGACGATCTCCTCGATGAGATAGGCAATGCCGAAGGTGAACAGGAGTTCGGCGACATGGCCGTTCTTGTGCACGTGGCGCAGCCCGAACCGCTCGACGACGGCGCCGAACAGCCCGACCACCAGTGGCGCGAGGATGAGCGCGACCCAGAAGCCGGTAACCGAGCCGAGCGTGAACGCCACATAGGCGCCGAGCATGTAAAAACTGGCATGGGCGAAATTGAGCACGCCCATCATCGAGAAGATGAGCGTCAGCCCGCTCGCGAGCATGAAGAGCAGAAGACCATAAAGCACGCCGTTAAGCGTGGAGAAGACGATCGTCTCCATCAGGGAGAGCCTCCGGAACCGGCCAGGACGGGGGCACGACGGACCGGGACGACCCGGCCCGTCGCAAGGGTTCCGATCAGGCGCCGGGGCGGCGCATCTGACAGGTCGAGGCCATGGAGGTGGCCGGCCCGTCGATCCGGATATCGGTCTTGAAGCCGAGGCCGGTATTGTCGACGTCGAATTTGACGTTTTCCGACAGGGTCGAGATGTAGAGCGGCTGGATCAGCTGGTGATTGTCCTTGCGCATCGAGGCCATGCCGGTCTCGATCTTGATCTCCATGCCTTCGAGCGCCAGCGCCACGTCGCGCGGCTCGACCGACTTGGTATCGTTCATCGCTTTCGACAGCATGTCGAACATCACCTTCACCCGATAATAGTAATAATCGAGCTCGCGATGCTTGGCCTTGAAGCTGCGGACGATGTCGTCCATGCCGATGTCAGGGATATTGGCGTGCCATTCGGTGATCTGCCGGACCAGGCCGACCGCCGACTTGCCCATGCCGGCAACCGCGCCAAGACCACCGCCGTAATAGGTGAAATAGGGCACATTGAAGCCGGCGTCCGAAGAGGCCTTGATGAGCAACTGCATGTCGTTGCCCCAGTTGCCGGTGATGACAGCCTGGGCGCCGGCCGCACGCATCTTGGTGATATAAGGCGAGAAGTCGCGCACGCGGGCCAGCGGATGCAGTTCGTTGCCGACGATCTGGATGTCCGGACGCTTGGTGCCCAACATCTTGACCGCCGCGTCGGCGACCGCCTTACCGAACGAATAGTCCTGGCCGATGATGTAGATGCGCTTCAGGTCCGGCAGGCCCTTGATGTAGTCGGTCAGCGCCGACATCTTCATGTCGGAATCGGCGTCGAAGCGGAAATGCCAGAACGAGCACTTGTCGTTGGTGAACATCGGGTCGACGGCGGCGTAGTTCAGATACATCACCGCCTGGCGGGGATTGCGGGCGTTGTGCTTCTCGATCGCGTCGACCAGGGCCGAGGCCACCGACGAGCCGTTGCCCTGCGCGACATAACGAATGCCCTGGTCGATCGCCTTTTCCAGCTGGACGATCGATTCCTGCGGATTGAGCTTGTTGTCGAGGCCGACGACCTCGAGCTTGCGCCCGCCGGCCACGCCGCCGGCGGCATTGATCCGCTCGCATTCGAACTCGAACTGCTTGAGGCCGCCATCACCGACCGGAGCCATGAAGCCCGACAGCGGATCGATATAGGCGATACGCACCGGTCCGGCCTGCGCCGAAGCCGGCAAGCTGGTGAGCGCCGCGGCGGCAAGGCCCGAGCCGACAACCTGGCGGCGGGTGAGCTTAGACATGGTTTCCTCCTCTAGCGCGGCATTCAACCGCTATCGGCGGCGTATCGCCGCGCCGTTTCCTCTGTTCAACCGGCCGCTTGGCGCGGCTCTCATTCGGTTGGAAAGGCGGCTTGCAAGCCGCCTTTCCCGACAGTCAATCAGGTCAGACGACCTCGAACAACCCTGCCGCTCCCATGCCGCCGCCAATGCACATGGTGACCACCACATGCTTGGCATTGCGGCGTTTTCCTTCGATCAGCGCGTGGCCGACCAGGCGGGCGCCGGAAACACCGTAGGGATGGCCGACCGCGATGGCGCCACCGTCGACATTCAGCCGGTCATAGGGAATGCCGAGCTGGTCGCGGCAATAGAGCACCTGCACGGCGAACGCCTCGTTGAGCTCCCACAGATCGATGTCCTCGACCTTCAGGCCATGGCGCTTCAAAAGCTTCGGCACGGCGAAGACCGGGCCGATGCCCATCTCGTCCGGCTCGCAGCCGGCCACCGCGAAACCCTTGAAGATGCCGAGCGGGTTGATGTTGCGCTGCTCGGCCATCTTGCCGTCCATGACGATGGCCATCGAGGCGCCATCGGAGAACTGGCTGGCATTGCCGGCCGAGATGACGCCGCCTTCGATCGCCGGGCGGATCTTCGACACGCCTTCATAGGTGGTGTCGGCCCGGATGCCTTCATCCTCGGTCAGCGTCACCTCTTCCTGCCAGGTGCGCACGACCTCTTTTTTGTCGTTCATCTCCGCCATGGTCATGGTGGTGGTGAACGGCACGATCTCGTCGTCGAACTTGCGGCCCTGGCGGGCGGCGGCGGCACGCCGCTGGCTCTCGACGCCATATTCGTCCTGCAGATGGCGCGAGATGTTGTAGCGCTTGGCCACGGTCTCGGCGGTCTGCAGCATCGGCCAGTAGATTTCCGGCTTGTGCTGCTTCAGCCAGGGGTCGATCAGGTTCGACTTGTTGGCCTGGTTCTGCACCAGCGAAATGGATTCGACGCCGCCGGCGGCGAAGATCTCGCCCTCGCCCGCGATCACCCGCTGGGCGGCGGTGGCGATCGTCTGCAGACCGGACGAGCAGAAGCGGTTGACGGTCAGGCCCGAGACGGTCACCGGGCAGCCAGCCGACAGGGCGATCTGGCGGGCGATGTTGGAACCCGTCGCGCCTTCCGGATTGGCGCAACCGACGATGACGTCCTCGACCTCGCCGGGATCGATCTTGGCGCGCTGGATGGCATGTTTGGTGGCGTGTCCGCCCATGGCCGCGCCATGGGTGTTGTTGAGCGCGCCCTTCCAGGACTTGGCAAGGCCCGTGCGGGCGGTGGAGACGATGACGGCTTCACGCATGGCTCTCTCCTCTAGGGTCGCATCTTCAGCGCGGCGGCAGGGTGACACCCTTGGCCGCGGCGGCTTTCATGGCGAATTTGGTGGTTTGCTCGAAGGCACCCTGCAGCGCCTTCTGGCCGTTCGGGTTGGAGATGTCGTCGAAGCGCGCGGCGATCGTCTCGGGCGTGCGCTCGGCCTCATCGAGATAGATGCCGTCGGTTTCGTAGATGATGGTGCGGGCATAGGCGCCGGCGCCGGCGCACAGGATGACGCGCGACGGCGCCTTGTCGCTGACCAGGAACAGCACGCCGGGGGTGATCGATTCCGGCGTCAGCAGGGCCAGCGCCTCGGCCGCCATCAGATCCGAGGTCATGCGGGTCGCCGCGGTCGGCGCCAGCGTGTTGACGCGGATATCGTTCTTGGCACCTTCCATGTGCAGGACGTTCATCAGGCCGACCATGGCAGCCTTGGCGGCACCGTAGTTGGACTGGCCGAAATTGCCGTAGAGGCCGGACGAGGACGAGGTGAAGACGATGCGGCCGTAATTCTGCGTCCGCATGATCTCCCAGACCGCCTTGGTGCAATTGACGGTGCCCATGACATGAACCGCCATCACCGCCTCGAAATCGGCGAGCTCCATCTTGGCGAAGGTCTTGTCGCGCAGGATGCCGGCATTGTTGACCAGAATGTCGATGCGGCCCCACCTGGCCATGGTCTTGGCGACCATGTCCTGGACCTGGGTGAAATCGGCGACATTGGCGCCATGCGCCATGGCCTCGCCGCCGGCCGCGACGATCTCTGCGACCACCTTGTCGGCGGCTTCCGAGGAACCGCCGGTACCGTCGCGGGCCCCGCCGAAATCGACGATGACGACCTTGGCACCGCGCGCGGCGAGCCCCAGGGCATGAGAACGGCCGAGGCCGTTGCCGGCCCCGGTGACGATGGCGACGCGCCCGTCGAAACGAATGGTCATGCTCAAGTCCTCACATCAGATAAGCGAGCGTGACCCAGTCGGCGACGACCGCCGGCTTGTCGCCACCGTCGATCTCGACGGTCACGGCATAGGTCAACTGGTGCTGCTTGGGGTTCTTCGATTCGAGCCCCTTCAGAACGAAACGGCCGCGCACCTTGGCGCCGGCCTTGACCGGCGAGATCATGCGCAGCTTGTCGAAGCCGTAATTGACGCCCATGGCGCGGCCGGTAATGGCCGGCAGGGCGTCGATGGCAAAGGCGGACAGCATCGACACGGTCAGGAAGCCATGGGCAATGGTGCCGCCGAACGGCGTCATCTTGGCCTTGACCGGATCGATATGAATGAACTGGTGATCGTGGGTCAGGTCGGCAAAGGCGTCAATCGTCGACTGGGGAATGTCGAACCATTTGGAGACGCCGATCTCCTCGCCGATCTTGCCCTTCAGCTCATCGATGGTCAGTTCGCTCGCCATGGCAGTCATTCTCCTCCAAACAGCTTGTGGCCGCTATCGACGCTGATGCCGCCGTCGACCGGCAGGATCGCGCCGGTGGTATAGGCGCCGCCGCGGCCGCACAGGAACAACAGGCAGCCCATGATATCGCTCGGCCGGCCGATGCGGCCGAGCGGGCTGTCCTTCGCCGCGCGGGCCTGGCCGGTGTCGCTGCCGAGCGCAAATGCGGTCATCCGGCTGATGAAAGGTCCGGGCGCGATGGCGTTCACGGTGATCTGCTTATGCGCCAGTTCGATCGCCAGGATCTTGGTCAGATGATGCACGGCCGCCTTCGAGGCGGCGTAGGAATAGGCGCCGGCACCGACCGGCTGGGTGCCCATGACCGAGCCGACATTGACCACCCGCGACGGATTGTCCGCGGTGGCCGACTTTTCGAGCAACGGCAGCAGGTCGCGGGTCAGGCTGAACAGGCCGGCGACATTGACCGACATGACGCTGTCCCAGGCCTTGAACGGGAAGGTCGGCAGGGGCTCGCCCCAGGTCTTGCCGGCATTGTTCCAGAGGATGTCGAGGCGGTCGGTGCGGGCGCGGACCGCGGCGCTCAGATCATGGACCCCCTGGTCGGTGCCGACATCGCCGGCAAAGCCCTCGGCCGAGCCGGCGCCACCGAGCCCGTTCAATTCCTTGGCGACCACCTCGCAGGCCTCGCCCTTGCGCGAGGCGATCAGCACGCGCGCGCCGGCCATGACCAGCGCCTCCGCGCCCATGCGGCCGATGCCGGTCGCCCCGCCGGTGACCAGCGCGGTCTTGCCCTTGAGGCCGAAGAGGTCGTCGAGAAAGGTCATGGCAACACCTCAGATCCTGATCGTCTTGCCCGGCCGCATCATGCGCGCTCGAACCGGTCTTGGAAAATACCCGCCCGGTTCAAAAGCCGCGCGCCAGCGCCACCCGGTCGGCGTGGAAGTCGGCATCGCCATAGAGCTCGGCCGCGACCTGCATGCGCTTGGCGAACAGGCCGATATCGATGGCATCGGTCATGCCGATGCCGCCATGCATCTGGATCGCCTCCTGGGCGGCGAGCCTCGCGACATCCGCCGCCTTGGCCTTGGCAAGCGACACCGAGAGCGCTGCGTCCGCCGGGTCGCGGTCGAGCGCCTGGAGCGCCGACAGCACCGCCGACCTGGCGATCTCGATCTCGCAGAACAGGTGGGCGGCCCGGTGCTGCAGCGCCTGGAAGGCGCCAATGGTGCGGCCGAACTGCTTGCGTTCGCGCAGATAGGCGACGGTCCGGCCGAAGGTTTCCTGGGCATTGCCGGTCAGCTCGGCGGCAAGGCCGGCGCGGCCCGCGCCCAGCACGATCTCGATCAGGCCAAGGCCCTGGTCGAGCTCGCCGACGAGATCGGCGCCGGTCACCTGGACGTCGTCGAAGGTGAGGCGGGCAGCGCCCCGGGAATCGAGCGTCGCGACCCGTTCGGTCGAAAGCCCGCGGGTCTTGGGATCGATCAGGAACAGGCTGATGCCGTCCTTCTCGCCGGGCGTGCCGGCGGTGCGCGCCGCCACCAGGATGGCGTCGGCGACATGACCGTCGGCGACCTGGATCTTTTCGCCCGACAGCTTGAAGCCATTGCCGGAGGCTTCCGCCTTCAGCGCGGTTTTGGCCGGATTGTGCTTGCGCCCCTCGTCGACGGCGGTGGCGATGATCGCCTCGCCCGCGGCGATCGCCGGCAGCCAGCGGTCCTTCTGCGCCGGCGTGCCGGCTCTCGACAGCGCGGTGGCCGCCATGACGGCGGTCGACAGGAATGGCGAGGCGGCGAGCGTCCGGCCCATCTCCTCGCAGATCAGGCCGGCACCGACATAGCCGAAACCGAGGCCGCCGGCCTCTTCCGGCACCAGGACGCCGGCCCAGCCCATATCGGCCATGTCGCGCCAGAGCGCCCGGTCGAAACCGTCGGCGACGTGCTGGTCGCGCAGCTTGCGCAGCGACGCGACCGGGGACTTCTCCTGGACGAAGCCGCGGGCCGCGTCCTGAAGCATGCGCTGGTCTTCATTCAGAACAAGCATGGCGAACTCAAACCCTCAAGCCGACGGCAGATCGAGCAGGCGCTTGGCGACGATGTCGAGCATCACCTCCGACGTGCCGCCCTCGATGGAATTGGCCTTGGTGCGCAGCCAGGCGCGGGGCAGTTCGCCGTCGTTCGAACGC
Organism: Phreatobacter stygius; assembly: GCF_005144885.1. NCBI lineage: Bacteria > Pseudomonadati > Pseudomonadota > Alphaproteobacteria > Hyphomicrobiales > Phreatobacteraceae > Phreatobacter > Phreatobacter stygius. Next base: position 3,287,321 of record NZ_CP039690.1, on the reverse strand, counting down.
GCGCCTTCCCATTCCAGGCCGCCATGGCCGGCCAGCCGCATCATCAGCTCGTAGCGGCGCTTGTTGAGTTCGGTGCCGTAATATTTGAGCACCGAGGACTTGTCGCCAACGCCGCGGCCGCCGGCGGCGGCCTCGTCCTTGTAGCGCGCCATGGTCAGCGCGAAAGCCAGCGCGTCGACCTCGGCGCGCGCCGTGTCGGTGCGCAGGAAGGCATCGTCGAGCCGGCCCGTGGCATCGAGACCGATCTCGTCGGCCGCGACCTGGCCGGGCGACCGGCCGCCGAGCAGGCCGCCGGCACCGCCGCCGATCATCTCGCGCTCATGGGTGAGCAGGTATTTGGCGATGTCCCAGCCGCGGTTGAGCGTGCCGACCAGATTGGCCTTGGGCACTTTCACGCCGTCGAAAAAGGTCTCGCAGAACGGCGACTTGCCGGAGATCAGGGTGATCGGCTTGGTCGAGACCCCAGGCCAGGTCATGTCGAACAGGATGAAGGAAATGCCGAGGTGCTTGGGCGCGGCCGGATCGGTGCGCACCAGGCAGAAGATCATGTCGGCCTTGTCGGCGTAGCTGGTCCAGATCTTCGATCCGGTGACGATGAAATGGTCGCCGCCATCCTCGGCCTTGGTCTGCAGCGAGGCGAGGTCGGAGCCGGCATTGGGCTCGGAATAGCCCTGGCACCAGCGGATCTCGCCACGGGCGATCGGCGGCAGATATTGCTTCTTCTGTTCCTCGCTGCCGAAGGCGAGCAGCGCCGGGCCAAGCATCCAGATGCCGAAGCTCTCGAGCGGCGAGCGGGCACGGATCGCCGCCATCTCCTCCTTCAGCACCTTGACCTCTTCGTGGCTCAGGCCGCCGCCGCCATAAGCCTTGGGCCAGGCCGGCACGGTCCAGCCGCGCGCCGCCATGCGTTCCAGCCAGACCCGCTGGGCATCCGACTGGAAGGTCCAGTTGCGGCCGCCCCAGCAAATCTCCCCGTCGCCACGAATGGGCGAACGCATCTCCTTCGGGCAATTGGCCTCGAGCCAAGCACGCGTATCCCGCCGGAAGGCTTCCAGCGCATCCATCGGCGTTCTCCCTGTGCCCGGCTTTTTTCCGCCGGCGCCGCTTTCGTTCATTGACGGCCCCGCTCAGGCGGGGACATACTCCAGAGTATGTTCGGGCTGAAATGGCTTGTCGAGGGGTTTCCTGCTGCACCTGCGAAACTTTTTCATCGGCCATTGGACCGAGGGTGAAAAAGCCCCAGGCGCGAACTAAGACTTGATCAAGCACCCACCAAGGGTGCGATCCACAGGGAGGATGGCGCATGCTACGCGGTTTGATGATGGACACGCCGCTGAACGTTTCGGCGGCGATCGAATACGGCGCCGAGATGCATCCGGACGCGTCGATCGTGTCGGCGACCATCGAAGGCGGAATGCACCGGACGACCTATGGCGAGACCTTGCCGCGGGTCGCCAAGCTGGCCCATGCCTTGACGGCGCTGGGCGTGAAGGAGGGCGACCGGGTCGCGACGCTGGCCTGGAACGGCTACCGGCATTTCGAGCTCTATTACGCCATTGGCGGCATCGGCGCGGTCACCCACACGATCAATCCACGGCTGTTTCCCGAACAGCTCGTCTATATCGTCAACCACGCCAAGGACCGGGTGCTGTTCTTCGACATCAACCTGGCGCCGCTGGTCGCCAAGATGCGCGCCCATTGGCCAAAGGACATGATCTATGTCGCGATGACCGATGCCGCCCACAAGCCGTCAGGCGAAGGGCTCGACGGCATCCTGGTCTATGAGGATCTCCTGGCCGGCCAGCCCGACAGCTTCGCCTGGCCGCGGGTCGACGAGAATGCCGGCTGCTCGCTTTGCTACACGTCCGGCACGACCGGCGAGCCGAAGGGCGCGCTCTACAGCCAGCGCTCGGTGATGCTGCACGCCCTGTTCACCTTGACCTCGGGCATGTCGAGCCTCGGCTCGGGCTCAACCATCCTGCCGGTGGTGCCGCTGTTCCACGTCAATGCCTGGGGCTTGCCCTATACGGCGCCGATCGTCGGCATCAACCTGGTCATGCCGGGCGTCAAGCTCGACGGGCCGAACCTCTACGATCTCCTGGAGGCCGAAAAGGTCACCTCGTCCTGGGGCGTGCCAACGGTCTGGATGGGATTGCTCGCCGAGATCCAGAAGCGCGGCCGCAAGCCCGAACACCTCAACGAGGTGATCATCGGCGGTTCGGCGGCGCCGCGCGCCATGATCGAAACCTTCGAGACCATGGGTGTCGGTGTCATTCACGGCTGGGGCATGACCGAGATGAGCCCGGTCGGCACGCTCGGCGTGCTGGCGATGAAGGATCGCGGCAAGCCGTTGCAGCAGCGTATCGACCTGAAGGCACGCCAGGGCCGGCGCATGTTCGGCGTCGAGCTCAAGATCGTCGACGAGGCAGGCCACCGCCTGCCCCATGACGGCGAAGCCTCGGGCGAATTGTTCGTGCGCGGACCGGCGATCATCTCGGGCTATTACGAGAATGCCGAGGCCAGCGCCAAGGCCCTCGACAAGGACGGCTGGTTCGGCACCGGCGATGTCGCCAAGATCACCCCGGACGGCTATCTGATCATCGTCGATCGCACCAAGGATCTGGTGAAATCGGGCGGCGAATGGATCTCCTCCATCGATGTCGAGAATGCCGCCATGGCGCATCCCGGCATCGCCGCCTGCGCGGTCATCGGCGTGCCCCATCCGAAATGGCAGGAGCGGCCCTTGATGGTGGTGGTCAAGGCGGCCGGCGCCGAGCCGAAGAAGGAAGAGATCATCGCGACGCTGGAGAAGGCGATCGCCAAGTGGCAAATGCCCGACGACGTCGTATTCGTCGAGCAATTGCCGCTGACCGCCACTGGCAAGGTGTCCAAGCTGACATTGCGCAAGCAGTTCGCCGATCACCCGCTGCCGGATGCCGGCTGAGGTCTCCCGCACCCGAACTCGCCAAACCCCGAGACCGCTATCGTCAAGACAGTCATGTCCGTCACCGCTCCGGAAATCGCAGCCAGCGACATCGTTCCCCTGGACCGCCGCGAGGAAGTGCTCGCGGCGGCGGCGGAATGTTTCATGCGCCGCGGTTACGAGCAGACCTCGATGGATGACGTGGCGGAGGCGCTGGGCGCGACCAAGGGACGCGTCTATCACCACTTCCGCTCGAAACCCGAACTGTTCTTCCAGGTCTATCGACGCGCCATGGATATCCTGATGCAGGCCTGCGAACCAGTCGTGGCGCAGGGCGGCAGCGGCGAGCAGCGGCTCCACGGCATGGCCAAGGCCCATACGCTCTGCATGATGGAGACGCGCACGTTTCAGCGGACGCTGACCATGGGCGTCGATCTCTATCGTTTCGGCGAGACCAGCCCCGAGCACAAGGCGGTGCTCGAGGAGCTGATGGGCCTGCGCTTCGTCTATGAGGACCTGTTCCGCCACACGTTCGAAGCCGGCATCGCCGACGGCACACTGGCCGTGCCGGACCCCTCGCTCGCCATGCGTACCCTGCTCGGCGCGCTCAACTGGGTGACGGTCTGGTATTCGCCCCGCCCCGGCGAGACGCGCCGGCACCGAGAGCAACTGGCCGAAGAAATCGTCGAGACCGTGCTCGGCGGCTACCGCGCCCGGCGCTAGCGAACGGATCCGCTCGGGCCGATCGCCGCGGCATCGCAGCGAAAGCCGGTTGCCAGTCCGGACGGCACCGGCTTGGCTCGACCCATGCCAACTTGAGAAGGGCATTCAGAATGGCGAAACGTATCACCGGCCGATGCTTCTGCGGGGCGGTCCAGTTCCAGTTCGACGAGCCGCCGCTTGTCGCGCGCGCCTGCTGGTGCAGGGATTGCCAATACCTGTCGTCCGGCAACGCGTCGGTCGGCGCGATCTTCAGAACCGAAACCTTCACGACCACCGGCGAGGTCCGTGAATATTACAGCACCGCCGATAGCGGGGCTGCGATGCGTCGCCGCTTCTGCCCGAAATGTGGGACGCCCCTGTTCAGCGAAGACCTGAGCCTGCCCGACTTCATGGTGGTCAGGGCCGGCGCGCTCGATGATCCCGAGCTGAGCCGGCCACAGAGCACGATCTGGACGGCATCGGCGCCCAGCTGGGGCTTCGTCGATCCGGAACTGCCGAGTTGCGGCGGACACCCTGCCCCGGCCGGCAAGACGTAGCGCCGCATCGTCGCCCACGACCGGTCGCGGGCACGCGGCCTGAACCGGGCCCTTCCGGCGGGCCTCAGCCGGCCCTGCCTCTGGCCTCGCGCACCATCTGGACCAGCGTCTTGTGCAGGCTCTCGCCTGATGTCACCCGATGCGGAAACAGCACCCGCGCCGTGCGGTCGTTCGCCGCGAGGTCGAAACCTTCGGGATCGGCGCCGGTCATCCGCCACGGGCCCGGCTGTTCGCCTGCCAGCACTGTCGCATAGACCGACACCGCGTCGGCATGGTCCTCGTTCATATGGGCGATGGCGCCGGCTTCGGAAGCGATCAGGCCTTCGGCATCACCGACATCGATGATCAGGTCGCGGCCGGGCAAGTCGGCGGCACGGGCGAAGCCGCCATTGAGGTGGCCGGCGGCGACATCCAGGCGCCACAGGCTGAAATCCGGAAAATCGGCATAAAGCGCCGATTTCGGATTGCGCGCGACGAAGCGCGCCTTGGCGCGCGCCCGCAGCGCCTCATCCTCGATGCGGTCGAACCGGCCGAGCACGGTCAGGCGCGGATGCGCCAAGGGGTCGCCCTTGCCGGTGCGCGCGAGCAAGAGGGAAGCGCGCGGATCGGCCTTCAGATTGGCGGTGTGGCTCGACAAGTTGGAGATCATGATCAGCGGCGCGCCGTCGAAATCGGTCGCCACCGTCACCAGCGTCGTGACGGGATGGCCGGTATTGCGGTCGAGCGTGCCGAGTGCCGCAGTGCGAACCGATCGCAGGAGATCCCTGGCCCATTCGACCGGTTTGAAATCGGCCGGCTGCGGCGCGTTTTCCGGGATGTTGCCGGGCATGGCGCCAGGCTGGGTCTTGATGTCCATGACTGTTCTCCTCGCGCGGCGGACCATGCCGACCCCGGGCCTTGCAGGCAAGCCTCCAGCACGGGCGGGCCGGCGGGCGGACTTGACGCCCGGCGGCGGCTCCCGCATGGCTCCAGGCCTCGAGGATCTTGCCATGCCGCTCCGCCTTTCGACCCGCACAAATGATTTCGCCGCCCGCTTCGCCGAACTGCTGGCGATGAAACGGGAGGTCTCCGAGGAGGTCAGCCAGACCGTCAAGGCGATCGGCGCCGAGGTGATCGCGCGCGGCGACGACGCGGTGATCGAACTGACCGCCCGTTTCGACAAGCTGACGCTGACGCCGGCCACCATGCGCGTCTCGGCGGATGAGATCGCCCAGGCGATCGCCGCCTGCGATGCGCGGACATTGGAAGCGCTGAAGCTCGCCGCCGAACGGATCCACAGCTATCACCTCAGGCAGAGGCCCAGGGACGACCGCTTCACCGACGCACTCGGCGTCGAGCTCGGTTATCGCTGGACCGCCATCGAGGCGGTTGGCCTCTATGTGCCTGGCGGCACCGCGGCCTATCCGTCATCGGTGCTGATGAACGCCATTCCGGCCAAGGTCGCCGGCTGTCCACGTATCGTCATGGTGGTGCCGGCGCCCGGCGGCGTGCTCAATCCCCTGGTGCTGGCCGCCGCCGACCTCGCCGGCGTCGACGAGGTCTACCGCATCGGCGGAGCCCAGGCGGTGTTCGCGCTCGCCCATGGCACCGCGACGATCAAGCCGGTCGCCAAGATCATGGGGCCGGGCAATGCCTTCGTCGCCGCAGCCAAGCGCCAGGTGTTCGGCACGGTCGGCATCGACATGATCGCCGGCCCGTCCGAGGTGCTGGTCATTGCCGACAAGACGGCCAATCCGGACTGGATCGCCGCCGACCTCCTGGCCCAGGCCGAACATGACACGGCCGCACAATCGCTTTTGATCACCGACGACCCGACGCTCGGCGACGCGGTGGTCGCGGCGGTCGAACGGCAATTGGTAACCTTGCCGCGCGCCGATATCGCCGGCACCAGCTGGCGCGACTATGGCGCGGTGATCGAGGTGGCGAACCTCGACGAGGCCGTGCCGCTGGCCGACCGGATCGCCGCCGAGCACCTGGAGATCATTGCCGAGGATGCCGAAGGCCTGGCGGCCCGCATCCGCAATGCCGGCGCGATCTTCCTCGGCGGCCACACGCCGGAGGCGATCGGCGACTATGTCGGTGGCTCGAACCATGTGCTGCCGACGGCGCGCTCGGCACGCTTCTCCTCCGGCCTCGGCGTGCTCGATTTCATGAAGCGCACCTCGCTGTTGAAATGCGGGCCGGAGCAGTTGCGGGCACTCGGACCGGCGGCGATCGCGCTCGGCGAGGCCGAGGGTCTCGACGCCCATGCCCGATCGGTGGCCATTCGGATGAACCTCGGCTAGTCGACAGACGCGACCCCGCCCGCCATTGTTGCCGGACCCGTGCCGACATCAGCGGCCGCTGCGCGAGGATCTGAAGAGGAATGTCGTGACCGATCGGAAGCCCGTGCGCCGTCTGGTGGCGGTGACCCTGGATGAAGCCTCGATCGGGCGCTCCTCGCCGGATATCGAGCATGAGCGCGCCATCGCCATCTATGACCTGCTGGAGGAGAACTCCTTCGGTCCGGCCGGTGTCGATGGCGGCCCCTACACGCTGGCCGTCTCGCTCGCCGACGGCAAGCTGGTCTTCGACGTCAAACACGAGGACGGCAGCCAGGTGGTCACCCACGTGCTGTCGATGACGCCGTTCCGGCGGATCGTGAAGGACTATTTCATGATCTGCGACAGCTATTACGACGCCATTCGCCACGCCACGCCCTCGCATATCGAGACCATCGACATGGCCCGGCGCGGGCTGCACAACGAAGGCTCGGAGACGCTGAAAGAGCGGCTCAAGGACAAACTCGACTTCGATTTCGACACCGCGCGGCGCCTGTTCACGCTGATCTCGGTCCTGCACTGGAAGGGCTGATCCGTTGTCGGTTCGCCGCCGCAATCCCCAGGCCGTCCTGTTCGCCTGCGGCATGAACCAGGTGCGCTCGCCCATGGCGGCGGCGATCATGCAGCATTTCTTCGGCAAGACGGTCTTCGTCGAGAGCGCCGGGGTACGCAAGGGCGAGCATGACCCCTTTGTCGACGCGGTGATGGACGAACTCGGCATCGACACCCAGAAAACCCGGCCGAAAACCCTCGAAGAGCTGGAGGAATGGGAGGGGCTGAACTTCGACCTGGTGGTAACCCTGGCCCCCGAGGCCCATCACCGCGCGCTCGACCTGACCCGCACCAATGACATGGACGTAGAATATTGGCCGACGCCCGATCCAACCCTCACCCAGGGCTCGCGCGAGCAGCGCATGGATGCCTACCGGCAGGTGCGCGACATGCTTTTGACCCGTATCCGCCAGCGCTTCAGCCGCAGCACCGGCAACGAGTGAGCCCGATCTGGGCGTACCAGAACACGCCAGAGCCGCTGCGATCGGGGCCTTGGCGACGCAGTGCGCCACGCACCGTGCTCGGGGCCGGCGGGCTCGCTTGAGATTGCCTGGAGGGCAGCGCGAGATCACGACACGCGGTAGCGCTCCATGATCTCATTGTCCGGCTCGTAGCCGAGCCCCGGCCCTTCGGGCACGGCGATGCTGCCCTTCGCGTCGATATCGATCCGGCCACGCCAGAGACATGCGGCGCGGTTCATGTAGAATATTTCGATGAACGTGCCGTCGTCGCGGAGCGACATGAGCTGCAGCGTCGCCAGAAAGCCAGGCCCGAAATAAGGGGAATGCGGCGCAAGCTTCACGCCCATTGCGTCGGCCAAGGCGGCAACTTTCAAATATTCGGTGATCCCGCCGACCTTGATGACCGAGGGCTGCGCATAGGTCACGGCGCCCTCGGTCATCATCTGGCGGAATTGATAGACGGTGCAGGCATTCTCCCCCGCCGCAATGGCGAGCCCGCCCTTCGCGCGCACCGCGGCCAGGGCCTTAAAGTCCTCCGGCGGCCAGACCGGTTCCTCGAGAAACAAAGGCGCTGCCGCACGACAGGCCTGGGCGAACGCGGTCGCGGCGGCTTCATCCATCGGGCAGTTCATGTCGACCATGAGCGGGATGCCGGTGCCGACGGCCTGCCGCGCCGCAAACACCGGAGGCACGGTCGTCTCATGCAGCTTGATCGCCGGGTAGCCACGGCGCAGCGCAGCCTCGCATTCGTTCGCAACAAGCGCGGGGTCGCCGATCCGAAGCAGGCTTGCATAGGCGGGAATGCGCGCTCTCCTGCAGGCGCCGATCAGGCGGTGCAGGGGCTCGCCCTTCACCCTTGCTGCGAGATCCCACAATGCGATGTCGAGGCCGGAGATCGCAAACATCGTAATGCCATAACGGCCGAACAGATGCAGGTTGCGCTGGATGCGATCCATGAATGCAGGAATGCCCGCGGCATCCGGAACTTCGAGGCCTCGGGCCTGCGGCGCGATCATCTCGTCAATGGCAGTTGAAGTCGTCTGCGGACACACGTAGCCCCAAGCATCGCCCCAGCCGGTGAGCCCGGTGTCAGTCGAGACCTCGACGAGAACTATGTCGACCGCCGCAATCGCCGAGGCGCCCTGCTTGAAGCTCGCCACGCCGGCTTCGTAGGGGATACGGATGTGGTGTGCCCGGACGTTGGTGATCAGCATGTGTCATGCCTCCCCGCTTACGGAAAGGTAGCGCAGGACACAGCAGGTAAGCCAGTACCAATTCCGGTGACTTCGTTCGCTCGATCAGATCCTGCCTAGAGTTGACCGAGCCTCTTGACGGTCTCGGCCATCAGCAGCCGGGTCAGTTCCCCCGCCGGCATTTCGCGGCCAAGTGCTGCCGCCTGCCCCGACCAGAGCGACGAGAAATCGCCGGAGCCCGCAGCTTCGGCCTTGGCCTTCAGCGGCGCCAGCGCGGCGCCGGCGGTCGGGAAGGCCGGCGCTTCGGCCGAAAGCGGGCCGGCCTCGCGCATCAGCCGGTTGACGATACCGCGCGCTGGCCGGCCGGTGAACAGGTTGGTCAGTGCGGTCGAATCGTCCTTGGCATCGGCCAGCGCCTTGCGGTGCATGGGCGTGATCCTGGCTTCCGGGCAGAACAGAAAGGCCGTGCCGATCTGCACCGCCGAGGCGCCGAGCGCGAAGGCCGCGGCAATGCCACGCCCGTCGGCCATGCCGCCGGCGGCGATGACCGGCACTTTCACCGCGTCGACCACCTGCGGCACCAGCGCCATGGTGCCGGCCTGGTTGGCGACCGCATCGGTCAGAAAAATGCCGCGATGACCACCGGCCTCGTAGCCCTGCGCGATGATCGCGTCACAGCCATGGTCCTCGAGCCAGCGCGCCTCATCGGCCGAGGTCGCCGAGGCGATGATCCTGGCGCCGGTGGCGCGGACGCGGTCGAGCAAAGGCCTGGCGGGCAGGCCGAAATGAAAGCTGACCACCTCCGGCGTGAACTCTTCCATGACCGTGCAGAAGGCGTCGTCGAACGGCGCCCGGACGCCGGCCGGTGTCGGTGCCAGGGGGTCGAGGCCGAATTCGCGGTAATAGCCCTCGAGGCGCCGCTTCCAGCCGGCCTCGCGCGCCGCGTCCGGCGCCGGCGGCACATGGCAGAAGAAATTGACATTGATCGGTTTGGCCGTGCGCTGCCTGATGATGCCGAGTTCGCTGCGCATCTGCTCGACCGTCAGCAGCGCGCCAGGCAGGGAGCCCAGCCCGCCGGCCTCGGAGACGGCGATCACCATGTCCGCGCCTTGGGCGCCGGCCATGGGAGCCTGAATGATCGGCAGTTCGATGCCGAGGAGATCCTGGATGCGCCGATCGAGAGCCATGATGCGAGCCTTGCCTGACGGGCCTCGAGAGGTAGCCCGGTTTTCCAAGGCGGGCTACGGCCTTGGCCCATGACAGGGATGTCCTATCCGACATCCCGTTCGGTTGGAGATGATAGCGCAAGTTCGGCCAGGACGACGAGCGCCCGGGACAGCTCCGCCGGTGCGGGCGAGGCGAGCGCCAGCCTTACGGCATTGGGCGCGAAACCCTGGTCGACGGCGAAGGCGCTGGCCGGAACGATGGATATGCCAAGCCTGGAGGCCGCGGCGACATAGGCTCCCGCCCGCCAATGATCCGGCAGCTCCAGCCAAAGATGGTAAGCCCGCACGTCCGCCTGCATGGAGAGACCGGCAAGCGCTGCACGGGCAAGCTCCTGCCGATAACCGGCGTCCGCGCGCTTGGCGGTGGCAAGCCGCGCCGCCGTCCCGTCGGCGATCCATTGCATGGCAGCTGCGAAGGGCACTCCCGCCGGCCCCCAGGCACCGGCGCGCAGGGCATTGGCGATGCCCGACATCCGGTTTGGCGGAGCGGAGATGAAACCAAGCGTCAGGCCTGGCGCCAGGCGCTTCGACAGGCTGTCGACGACAACGACATGATCCGCCGCCAGCGCCGCCAGCGGCGCATCGTCGACCAGGAAGGCGTAAATGGCATCCTCGATGGCGATGACGCCCTGTGCCTCGAGGAACACGGCAATCTCCTGCCGGCGCGCGAGGGTCATGCTGACGCCGAGCGGGTTATGCAGGAACGGCTGCAGGCAGATCGCCTTGAGCGGCCGGCCGCGATGGGCGGCGGCCAGCGCGTCGGGCCGCATGCCGAAACCGTCCATGTCGATCGCGATGAGCTCGATGCCGAGCCGGGTCGCGATCGAGATCAGCACGGGATAGGTCAAGGCCTCGACACCGACCCGGGTGCCGGGGGCGGCCACCGCGGAAAGGACGGCGGCAATGGCCTGCCGTCCATTGCCGGTGAACAAGAGGCTCTCCGGCCGAGGCTTCCAGCCGCCGCGTGCGAGGAAGCGAGCCGCGAGATCGCGCGCCGCCGGCGTTCCGGCCGCCCCGATCGGCCGAAGCGCCTGGGCCAACCGGTCGGGACGCATCAATCCCGCCAGGGACCGGGCAAGTTCGGGCGCCTGCCCGGCGAGCATGGGAAAATTGAGCTCGAGATCGATCGGGGCCGCACCCGGCTCAGACAGAGCCGGGCCGGCGAGGGCGGTGGTCGAACGGACATAGGTGCCGCGGCCGACTTCGCCGGTCACCAGGCCCTTGCGCATGAGCGCCGCATAGACGCGGGCGGCGGTGGACGCGGCGATGCCGCGCCGATAGGCGAATTCCCGTTGCGGCGGCAGACGCTCGCCGGGCCTGAGACGCCCCGCCTCGATCTCACCGGCAAGTTCGTCGGCGATCGCTTTGTAGTCCATGTCTGCCATATTGCTCCGAGGGCAATATCAATATTGCGCCGATAGCATAGGCGTTGCATTTTCTGCCGGCAATCTGGAGACGGGCGAGAGAGAAAGACCTGGCCATGGTGTCGTTGAGCAACATTGCCGCTTTCGCACTGGTGGCGCTGACCATGGTCCTGACGCCCGGGCCGAACATGATCTATCTGATCAGCCGGTCGATCACCCAGGGCCGGCTCGCCGGCTTCGTCTCCTTGTTCGGCGTCATCGCGGGCTTCGTCTTCTACATGCTCGCCGCCGCACTCGGCGTAACCGCCCTGCTGTTCGCCATTCCGCTCGCCTATGAGGCGATCAAATGGGCCGGTGCCGGCTATCTCCTCTATCTCGCCTGGAATGCCGTGAGGCCGGGCGCACGCTCGGTGCTGGAACCGCGAACCGATCTCGCCGTCGACCCGCCGGGGCGGCTGTTCGCCATGGGCTTCCTGACCAATCTCTTGAACCCGAAGATCGCGATGCTCTACCTGTCCCTGCTGCCGCAGTTCATCGATCCGGCGAGAGGCGACGTGCTGATGCAGAGTGTCCTGCTCGGCACGACCCAGATCATCGTCAGCTTCGCGGTCAACGCCGCCATCGTGCTGGCGGCCGGCAGCGTGGCGCTCTGGTTCGCGCACCGTCCGCGCTGGGCCCAGGCGCAGCGCTGGATCATGGCCGCCGTTCTGACGGCACTGGCCCTGAGCCTCGGGCTCGATCGCCGGCAGGCATGAGCCCTTCCGTGCCGAAGCCCGGCCCTGCCGGGTGCGCTCCCGAGGCCACCGCTTGGCGGCGGCCGACGGACGGGGGCGCCAGGCCGCGTCAGTCGAGCCGTAGTTCACCAGGCCGATAGGTGAGCAGCAGCGCACCGGAGGCAAATCGCCTGACATCGGCCAGCGCGAGGTTCGCGCGCGCGTAGCCGCCGTCGAAGAGCCTTATGCCGCCGGCGATCAGCGCGGGATTGACGATCAGCCGGTATTCGTCGACGAGGCCGGCCGCCATGGCGCTGCGGGCGATGCCGGCGCCGGCGAACAGCGCGATGTCGCGGGTCGATCGCTGCTTGAGCCCGGCCACGCCCGACAGGTCGGCAAGAACATGGGCATTCGACCAGCTCGGCGCCGAAAGGCCGGTGGAGACGACATATTTCGGCAGGCTGTTCATCATCGCCGCCGCGGCGGCATGGTGCGCCGAAATGCCTTCGTTCGCCGCGGCGGTCGGCCAGTACTGCTGAAGAAGCTCGAAGGCGCGCCGCCCGAAGACCATCGCGTCGAGGGATGCCAGCGTGTCGTTGATGAAGGCCTCGAACTCGTCATCGACGAAGCGCCAGTCCATTTGCCCGGCCTCATCCTCGATGAAACCGTCGACCGAGACATTGATCTGCAGAAAAAGCTTACCCATCGCGGTCTCTCCCGTGAGCCGCTCCAATTGCATAATGCAACCAGAATGGAAAGAGGAGCAGCGGCGGCAAAGGGCAATTCCGCGCGGCGAGGCGGCAAAATGTCTCACCCGGACTTTCCGGCCGGACCGCGATAGGCGCCAGCCGGCCAACCCGGCCCGAGCCGGCGGCCCCGGCTCAGGGCCGCCAGCCGGTCTCGACCGGCTCGATCACGGCTTCGGCCGATACCGGCTTCGGCTCGGCGGCGCGGGCCGCGTCGATGATCTTCAGGAGCTCGGTCAGCGCCGTCTCGACGCCTTCGCCGGAGGCCGCCGACAGCACCAGCGGCGTTTTCTTGGCGGCGCGCTTCAGCTTGGCCAGCTGGTCCTTGCGGGTCTCCGGATCGAGCGCATCGGCCTTGGACAAGGCAACGATCTCCGGCTTGTCGGCGAGACCCGCGCCATAAGCCTCGATCTCGCTGCGCACCAGCTTATAGGCCTTGCCGGCATGTTCGCTGGTGCCATCGACCAGATGCAGCAGCACCCGGCAGCGCTCGACATGGCCGAGGAACCGGTCGCCGAGGCCATGGCCGTCATGGGCACCCTCGATCAGGCCGGGAATGTCGGCCAGCACGAATTCGCGACCGATCGCACGCACCACGCCAAGGCCCGGATGCAGCGTGGTGAAGGGATAGTCGGCGATTTTCGGCTTGGCGGCGGTGGTCGCGGCCAGAAAGGTCGACTTGCCGGCATTGGGCATGCCGATCAGGCCGGCATCGGCGATCAGCTTCAGGCGCAGGATGATCCAGGCTTCCTTGGCCGGTTGGCCCGGATTGGCATGGCGCGGCGCCTGATTGGTGGCGCTCTTGAAATGAGCATTGCCGAAACCGCCATTGCCGCCCTGGAACAGCACGACGCGCTGGCCGACCTCGGTGAGATCGGCGATCAGCGTCTCGCCTTCCTCGTCGAAGATCTGGGTGCCGGCCGGAACCTTCAGCACCGCGTCGGCGCCGCGCGCGCCGGCCCGGTTGCGGCCCATGCCGTGAACACCGATCTTGGCCTTGAAATGCTGCTGGTAGCGATAGTCGATGAGCGTGTTCAGGCCCTCGACGCATTCGATCACGACGTCGCCGCCGCGGCCGCCGTCGCCGCCGTCAGGCCCACCGAATTCGATGAACTTGGCGCGATGGAAGGACACGCAGCCGGCGCCGCCGGCACCGGATTTCACAAAGACCTTGGCTTGATCGAGAAACTTCATAATCGCCCACTGTCCGCCAAAAGGGGCGGGACGGGTCTCTACATCAAAACATGCGGCGAAAACAAGGAAAAGCCAGCAGAAGTGGCCATTTCATCAAAGTTAACCCCGCGCCGCATGGGCGACCAGCTTGGCGATGAAGGCATCGGCCTTGGTCAATTCGACCTGCTCGATGAATTCGTCCGGCTTGTGCGCCTGTTCGATCGAGCCCGGACCGACGACCACGGTCGGGATGCCGATTTCCTGGAACAGGCCGGCTTCCGTGCCATAAGCAACCTTGGCGTGGTCATTGCGGCCGGCGAGCGCCTTGGCCAGCACGGTGACCGGCGCGTCGGCGGATGTGTCGAGACCCGGCACCAGCGACAATTCCTCGAAGGTGAAGCCGGCGGTCGGCTCGATGGCCTTCATCGGCGGCTCCAGCACGTCGCGGGCATAGGCCTCGATCTCGGCGACGATGGCATAGGGATCATCGCCCGGGACGCAGCGCAGGTCGAAATCGACGACACATTCGCCGGCGACGATATTGCGCACCGTGCCGCCCTTGATGACACCGACGCTGGTGGTGGAAAACGGCACGGAGAACAACATGTCGAGATCGGTCCGCCTGGCCAGCCTCTGGCCGATCTCGTTGATCCTGACGATCAGCTTGGCGGCTTCCTCGATGGCGCTGACGCCGAACGGCCGGAGCGAGGAATGCGCCTCCTTGCCGCGCACCGTGCAGCGCATGGGGCGGCCGGTCTTGTGGGCGGTGACCACCTGCATATTGGTCGGCTCGCCGACAAAACAGGCCTCCGGCTTCACCGGCCGGTCCTTCAACACGGCCAGCAGCGTGCGCACGCCGCGGCAGCCGACCTCCTCGTCGTAGGAAATGGCGAGGTGGATGGGTTTGGCGAGCGGGGCCGCGACCATCGCCGGCACGGCGGCAAGCGAAGCCGCGACAAAACCCTTCATGTCGCAGGTGCCCCGGCCATAGAGACGGCCGTCTCTGGCGGTCAGCTTGAACGGGTCGGTCGCCCAGTTCTGGCCATCGACCGGCACGACGTCGACATGGCCCGACGGCACGTAACCCGGCACGTCCTTCGGCCCGATGGTCACCCACAGATTGGCCTTCTGGCCGGTCGCGTCATAGACCCGTTCGCCCTTGACGCCATAGCGGCCGAGATAGTCCTCGACCCAGCCGATCAGCGGCAGGTTGGAATTGCGGCTCGTCGTATCGAAGCCGATCAGCGCGGCGAGAACGTCGGAAGTGGTCAGGGTGGCAGTCACTGCAGGCCTCTTGTTTCAGCCGCCAGCATAGGCGGCTGTGGGCCGGTTCGCGAAGGGGCTTCCTATTGGGGCTTTTCCGAAGTTCAATGCGCGCCAGTTCCAATACGCCAAGAGGGACGCCCGGTCCCCGGCCTTTAGACGACACAGAGGATGAGCGAGATGCGTCGCATTCGCACGATCATGGGCGCGGCCGTCGCCGCATTGATGCTGGCACTGCCGGCGGCCGCGCAGGAACTGCGCGTTGGCCTGTCCGCCGAGCCGAGTTCGGTCGACCCGCATTTCCACAATCTGACACCGAACCACCAGCTGCGCTCGCACGTCTTCGAAAGCCTGACCGATCAGGACAAGAACCAGCAGCCGATTCCGAAGCTCGCCGAAAGCGTGCGCGCCGTCGACCCGACGACCTGGGAGTTCAAGCTGCGCCGCGGCGTCAAGTTCACCGACGGCACGGAATTCACCGCCCGCGACGTGATCTTCTCCTATTGCCGCGTGCCGAAGGTGGAAAACTCGCCCTCCTCGCTGGTGGTCAGCATGCGGGCGATCGCCACCATGACGGCGCCCGATCCCTATACGGTGATCGTGACGACGACGGCGCCGCATCCGATCCTGGCCAATGAACTGTCGAATATCGCGATCATTTCGGCCAAGGCCGCGGGCGCGCCGGAAAACCTCACCTTCAACCGCGCCGGCTGCACCGGCGTCGAGGCCTGGCCGAAGACCGAGGATTTCAACAATCTGAAACTCGCGATCGGCACCGGCCCGTTCCGTTATGCCTCGTTCACCCGCGGCGACCGTATCGTGCTCGAACGCAATGACGGCTATTGGGGCGAAAAGCCGATCTGGCAGCGCGTCACCCTGCGCCCGATCACCCAGGCCGCCTCGCGCGTCGCGGCGCTGCTCGCCGGCGACGTCGACTTCATCGAGAACCCGCCGATCCAGGATCTGCCGCGGATCAAGCAGAACCCGCAATTCGCCACCGCCGAGGCGCTGTCGAGCCGGATCATCTATCTGCATTTCAACTATCTGACCGAAACGCCGCCGCCCGGCGTGACCGATACGGCTGGCAAGAATCCGTTCCGCGACCGGCGCGTGCGCGAGGCGATCAGCCTGGCCATCGACCGTGACGCCATCGTTGCCCGCATCATGGGCGGCGTCGGCGTGGCCGCCGCCGAGCTTCTGCCGAACCCGCTGCCGGGCACCAATGCCGGCATCAAGCCGGAACGGCCGAATATCGACCGGGCCAAGCAGCTTTTGGCCGAAGCCGGCTACCCGAACGGTTTCGGACTGGTGCTGGGCACGCCCAACGACCGCTATATCAATGACGGCCAGATCGCCCAGGCGATCGCCCAGATGCTGACCCGCATCGGCATCAGGACCCAGATCGACGCGATGACCGCGTCGACCTTCTTCGCCCGGCGCAACCGCGCCGAATTCGGCTTCTGGCTGTCCGGCTGGGCCGCCGATACCGCCGAGATGTCGAACCCGCTGCGGGCGCTCGCCGCCACACCCGACCGCAACCGCGGCATGGGCACGACCAATCCCGGCGGCTATTCCAACCCGGCCATGGATGCCAAGCTGTTCGAGGCGCTGACCATCGTCGACGATGCCAGGCGCAACGCGCTGCTCGCCGAGGCCTCGAAAATGGTGATGGCCGATTTCGGCCTGATCCCGCTGCATTTCGAAGTGTCGGTCTGGGCCTTCCGGCGCGGCCTGACCTATACGGCGCAGATGAACCAATATAGCCGCGCCGAACTGGTCCAGCAGGCGGCGGCGTCACGCTGACGCCAAGGCCCTGCCGGTCGGCCGGGAGGCCTGCCGCCGACCCCATCGCGACGAGCGGCCATCCGGCCGTTCGAGCCGATAAGCGCATTCCGGACTGCCACCTCGCGCCGCATGGAACCTGCCAGCGATGCTCGTCTTCATCCTCAGACGTCTCGGCCAGAGCGCTTTCGTCGTCGCCGCCATGGCGGTGCTGGTGTTTCTCGGCGTCTACGCCATCGGCAATCCGATCGACATCCTGCTGGCGCCGGATGCCGACCAGACCGAGCGCGACGCGGCGATCGCCCGGCTCGGCCTCGACAAGCCGATCTATGTCCAGTTCGGCGTCTTCCTCTGGAACCTGCTGCATGGCGATTTCGGCAAGAGTTTCGTCCATGGCGTCGATGCGCTCGGGCTGATCATCTCGCGCATGCCGGCGACCATGGAACTCGCCATCGTGGCACTCGGGATGACCGCGCTGATCGGCGTGCCACTCGGGGTGATCGCCGGGCTCAGGCACAATACGATCATCGGCCGGACCATCATGACCGGTTCGGTGGTCGGCTTTTCGCTGCCGAACTTCTGGTTCGGCATCATGCTGATCCTGTTTTTTGCGGTGACGCTGCAATGGCTGCCGGCCGGCGGCCGCGGCCCGACCGGCACGGTATTCGGCCTCGAACTGTCACTGTTCAATCCGGCGGGCTGGCCGAACCTGATCATGCCGGCTCTGACGCTCGCCATCTACAAGACCTCGCTGGTGATCCGGCTCGCCTATGCCGGCACGCGCGAGGCCATGCTGCAGGACTATGTCCGCTTTGCCCGGGCCAAGGGCCTGTCGCCGAGCCGGATCATCGGCGTGCACCTGCTGAAGAACATCCTGATCCCGGTCGTCACCGTGCTTGGTCTCGAGCTCGGCGCGATGATCGCCTTCGCCGTCGTCACCGAGCAGGTGTTCTCCTGGCCGGGCATGGGCAAGCTCCTGATCGACAGCATCTACCGGCTCGATCGGCCTGTGATCGTCGCCTACCTGATGATCGTGGTGGTGATGTTCGTGACGATCAACCTGGTGGTCGACATCCTCTATTCGATCCTCGACCCGCGGGTGCGCCTGCAGGACATCGAAAGCTGAGCGGGAGGACCATGACATGACCGATACCGCCCTGCCCGCCCCGAGCCTGCCCGTCGAGCGCGTCGAGACGCCGTTTCGCCGCTTCGTCTCGGAGTTCGCCGAAAGCAAGATCGCCGTCGGCGCGCTGATCCTGGTGACCGCGCTGGCGCTCCTGTCGATCTTCGCGCCCTGGCTGACGCCGCAGAACCCCTATGACATGAGCCAGATCTCGATCCTCGACAACATGCTGGCGCCCGGCGAGCGCTCGCTCGACGGCAGACTCTATCTGCTCGGCACCGACGACCAGGGCCGCGACATGTTGTCGGCCATGATCTACGGGCTGCGCCTGTCGCTGTTCGTCGCCGCCACCGCCACCGTCATCGCGCTGGTGGTGGGCCTGAGCATCGGGGTGGCCGCCGCCTATTTCGGCGGGCGCATCGACAGCCTGATCATGCGCGTCGTCGACCTGCAGCTGTCGTTCCCGGCGATCCTGATCGCGCTGATCCTGCTGGCCCTGCTCGGCACCGGCATCGACAAGGTGATCATCGCGCTGGTGACCACCCAATGGGCCTATTATGCCCGCACCGTGCGCGGCGGCGCGCTGGTCGAGCGGCGGCGCGAATATATCGAGGCCGCCCACTGCCTGGCCTTGCCGAAATACCGGATCATTTTCCGCCATCTCCTGCCGAACTGCCTGCCGCCGCTGATCGTGGTGGCGACCGTGCAGGTGGCCCATGCCATCTCGCTGGAGGCGGTCTTGTCCTATCTCGGCGTCGGCGTGCCGATCACCGAGCCCTCGCTCGGGCTGCTCATCTCCAACGGCTACAAATATATCCTGTCCGGCAAATATTGGGTCAGCGTGTTTCCGGGCGTCGCGCTCTTGATTACCATCCTGCTGATCAATCTGGTCGGCGACCATTTGCGCGACCAGCTGAACCCGCGCCTGAAGAAATGAGCGGTGGCATCATCATGTTGAGTTCGATGAACGCGACCGGCAATTGCCTTGAAATTGATATGGGCGGCGGAATGCGGGAAGCGCTCTACGTCACCCCCGGCCGAGCGCAGCGAGGGGAAGGGGGTCCAGGGGTTGCAGGTCGGAACCGTGACGCCGCGTCCGCTCCGGCACGATGCTCACGCGCAGACAGCGCAGCCTGTCGGCCCCTGGATCCCCTTCCCTCGCCCTGCGGGCTCGCCGGGGATGACGTAGAGCTGACGACGGCGATCGCGAGGTTCCGCTCATGACGCCTGTTCTGGAAGTCGCCGATCTCAAGACGCATTTCTTCACCCGCGCCGGCGTGGTCAAGGCCGTCGACGGTGTGTCGTTCAAGGTCGCCCGCGGCGAGGTGATGGGCCTGGTCGGCGAGTCCGGTTCCGGAAAATCGATCACCGGCTTTTCCATCCTCGGGCTGATCGACCCGCCGGGACGGGTGGTCTCCGGCTCGATCAAGCTGATGGGCGAGGAGCTGGTCGGGCTCGGCGAAAAGGCCTGGCGCGATATCAGGGGACGGCGGATCGCCATGATCTTCCAGGACCCGATGATGACGCTCAATCCGGTGCTGCGCGTCGACACCCAGATGATCGAGACGCTCAAGGCCCATATCGACATTTCCAGCGAGGCAGCCCGCGAACGCTGCCGCGAGGCGCTGGTGCAGGTCGGCATCGCCTCGCCGGATCAGCGGCTCGAGAGCTATCCGCACCAGTTCTCCGGCGGCATGCGCCAGCGTGTGGCGATCGCCATCGCGCTGCTGCACAAGCCGGCTGTCATCATCGCCGACGAACCGACGACCGCGCTCGACGTCACCATCCAGGCGCAGATCCTCGCCGAGGTGCAGAAACTCGCCGCCAATACCGGCACCGCCCTGGTCTGGATCACCCATGATCTTGCCATCGTCTCCGGCCTCGCCGACCGGGTGGCGGTGATGTATGCCGGCCGGATCGTCGAGGAGGGCCCGACCCAGGATGTGCTGGCGCGCGCCTGCCACCCCTATACGCGCGGCCTTCTGGAAAGCCTGCCGAGCCGCAATCCGCGCGGCCGCCCGCTCGCCCAGATCCCCGGCATGACGCCGAACCTGCTCAGGTTGCCGCCCGGCTGCCCATTCGCGCCGCGCTGCCCCGCGGTGCAAGCCGATTGCCGGCGTGAACCGCCGCCCGAGACGCACCCGCTCGCCGGCCGGCGCCTTCGTTGCTTCCATCCAGCCCTCGACGAGGTTGCGGCATGACCACGCCGATCATCGAGGTTCAAGGCGTCTCCAAACGTTTCGCCAGGGAGCCGGACCTCGCCGCCAAGCTGGCCGGCCTGGTCGGCGCCGGTCCGAAGCGCGAGGTCGTCCATGCGCTCGACCATGTCGATCTGGCGGTCCGGCCCGGCGAGGTGCTGGGGCTGGTCGGCGAGTCCGGTTCGGGCAAGTCGACGCTCGGCCGTATCGTCTCGGGCATCTGGTCGCAATCGGAAGGTCTGGTCAGGTTCGAAGGCCGCGACCGCGCGAAGCTGGCCGGGGCCGAGCGGCGCGCCGCCGAACTCGCCGTCCAGATGGTGTTCCAGGACCCGATGTCCTCGCTCAATCCGCGCATGCGGGTCGAAGACATCATTTCCGAGGCGCCGGTCTATCACGGCATCGTCGACAAGGCCGGAGCCGAAGACTACCTCACCGACCTGATGCGCAAGGTCGGCCTCGACCCGGCTTATGCCAAGCGTTATCCGCACCAGTTCTCCGGCGGCCAGCGGGCGCGCATCGGCATTGCCCGGGCGCTGGCGGTGAAGCCGAAAATGATCGTGGCGGACGAGAGCGTCGCGGCATTGGACGTGTCGATCCAGGCCCAGGTCCTGAACCTGTTCATGCAGTTGCGCGCCGATTTCGGGCTGACCTACCTGTTCATCAGCCATGACCTCGGCGTGGTGCGGCACGTCGCCGACCGGGTGGCGATCCTCTATCTCGGCCGGATCGTCGAGCTGGCGCCGGCCGAGGACCTGTTCGCCCGGCCGAACCATCCCTATACCCAGGCGTTGCTCGCCGAGGTGCCGCGGGTCGACATGGGAAAACGCCAGTTCAAGCCGATCGAGGGCGAGATCCCCTCGCCGCTCCATCCGCCGCCCGGCTGCCATTTCCACCCGCGCTGCCCGCACGCCATGGCCCGCTGCAAGACCGAGGTGCCGGCCTTGCGGGAGATCGCGCCCGACCGCCTGTCGGCCTGCCACCTCAACGGCTGAGGCGCCAAGCGACGGCGAGATCGGCCTCAGCCCTTGGCGCGGGCCTTTTCGCGGATCTGTTCGATCGTGGTGGTCGGGGTGATCGCCTGCTGGTCGAGGAACAGATGGAGGATCGCCGGCTTGCCCGAGGCCACCGCCCGCTCGAAGGCGGCGGCGAATTCGGCGGTCTCGTGCACGGTCTCGCCATGGCCGCCATAAGCGCGCGCCAGCGCCGCGAAATCCGGGTTCTTCAAGGTCGTCGCGGAGACCCGGCCGGGATAGTCGCGTTCCTGGTGCATGCGGATGGTGCCGTACATGCCGTTGTCGACAACCACGACGATGATCGGCAGGTCGTATTGGCAGGCGGTGGCGAATTCCTGGCCGTTCATCATGAAACAGCCGTCGCCGGCGAAAGCCACCACCATCTTGTCCGGCTGCATGCGCTTGGCGCCAACCGCGGCGGGCGTGCCGTAGCCCATCGAGCCGGAGGTCGGCGCGAGCTGGGTGCCGTAGCGCCTGAAGCGCAGGAAGCGGTGCACCCAGATGGCGTAATTGCCGGCGCCGTTGCAGACGATGGCATCGTCAGGCAGGCGGTCGCGCAGCCAGCTCATGATCTCGCCATATTGCAGCTTGCCGGGCAGCCGCGCCGGATTGCCGGTCCAGGCGAGATAGCTCTCATGCGCCCTGGCGGCGGCGCCCGACCAGGCGATCGCCTGCGGCGGCTGCAACCCCTCGACCGCCGCGGCGAAGGCCGTCGGGCTCGCCTGGATGGGCAGATGGGCCTGGTAGACCCGGCCGAGCTCCTCCGGCCCCGGATGGATGTGGACGAAGGTCTGGCTCGGCTGGGGAATGTCGATCAGCGTGTAGCTCTGCGAGGCGATTTCGGAGAGCCGGCCGCCGAGCGCGATGATCAGGTCGCTGTCCTTGATCAGCTTCAGCATGTCCGGATTGCCGCCGAGACCCAGATCGCCGGCATAATTGGCATGTTCGTGGTCGAACAGCATCTGGCGGCGGAACTGGCAGATCACCGGCAGCTCGAAGCGCTCGGCGAAACGGGTGACCGCATCGACAGCCTTTTCCGACCAGCGCGAACCGCCGAGCAGCAGCACCGGCTTCTTGGCGGCCCAGAGCAGCTTCTGCAGCTTGACCATGTCGTTATTGCCGGGCCAGGTCTCGGCCGCCTCGACGCGCGGCGCATCGGGCACTTCAGCCGTGTCGGTCAGCATGTCCTCGGGCAGCACCAGCACCACCGGGCCGGGCCGGCCCTGCATGGCGGTGGCATAGGCGCGCGCGATCATTTCCGGCACGCGATCGGCGTCGTCGATCTCGGCAACCCATTTGCAGATGCCGCCGAACAGCTTGCCGTAGTCGACCTCCTGGAAGGCGTCGCGCCCGCGCATGCCGCGCTCGATCTGGCCGACGAACAGGATCATCGGGGTCGAATCCTGTTGCGCGATATGCACGCCGGGCGAGGCATTGGTGGCGCCCGGTCCGCGCGTCACCATGCAGATGCCCGGCCGGCCGGTCAGCTTGCCATAGGCCTCCGCCATCATCGCCGCGCCACCTTCCTGCCGGCAAATGGTGACCTTGGTGTCGGCGTCATGCAGCGCGTCGAGCACCGCGAGATAGCTTTCGCCCGGCACGCAGAAGACGTGATCGGCGCCCTGGACGATCAGCTGATCGACGAGGATCTGGCCGCCGGTGCGGCTCGCGAGTTCGGTGGTCATGCCTCAAGCTTCCTCGTCTTGTCGTGTTCTGATCGGGCCGCGGTCACTGCCGCAGCGTCTCACGGGCGATGATGAGGCGCTGGACCTCGCTCGTGCCCTCGTAAATCCGGGTGATGCGGGCATCGCGGAAATGCCGCTCGACCGGGAAATCGGCGCAATAACCGGCGCCGCCATGGAGTTGCAGCGCCGTGTCGGTGGCGCGCAGCGCCGCTTCGGAGGCAAACAGCTTGGCCATCGACGCCTCGCGCCCGAACGGTTCGCCGCGATCTTTCCTGGCCGCGGCGCTGAGGATCAGCAGGCGCGCCGCCTCCAGATCGGTCTCGCGGTCGGCGATCATCCACTGGATGCCCTGGAACTCGCTGATCGCCTGGCCGAACTGCTGACGTTCCCTGACATAGGCCTTGGCCGCATCCATGGCGGCGCGGGCAATGCCGAGGGACAGCGCAGCAATGCCGATGCGGCCGCCGGCCAACTCCCCCACCGCGATGCGGAAACCGTCGTCGAGCTTGCCCATCAGGGCGGAGCCCGGCACGCGGCAGCCGTCGAAATGCACGACATTGGTGGCCGAGCCGTGCTGGCCGAGCTTCTTCTCGGCCTTGCCGATGGTCAGCCCTGGTGTGCCGGCCTCGACCAGGAAGCAGGAAATGCCCTTGCCCTTCTTGGCCTCGGGATCGGTCACCGCCCAGACGATGAACAGGCCGGCATATTCGCCCGAGGTGATGTAGAGCTTCTGGCCATCGAGCACGAAATCGTCGCCGTCACGGCGCGCGCGGGTCTTCATGCCCGCCGGATCAGAACCGGCAGCGGCTTCGGTCAGGCAGAAGGCGCCGGCCGGATAGGTGCCGTCGGCCAGGCGCGGGATGTAGAGCCGCTTCTGCGCAGCCGAGCCGACCGCTTGGATGACCTCGGCCACCATATTGGTCACCGAGGCGGTGACGCCGGTCGAGGCGCAGGCATAACCAAGCTCCTCGACGGTCAGCGCGAAAGCGACCGAGCCGGCTTCGGTGCCGCCGAATTCGGAGCGGATATTCACCGCCATGAAGCCCGATTCCGCGAGCGCTTTCAGGTTGGCGAGGAATTCCGCGCGACCGCCGCCACGATCGAGCGTCTCGGCCAGGGGCTGGATCCGGTCGGTCGCAATCTTGCGCGCGGTGTCGCGGATCAGCACTTCTTCTTGCGTGAGTTCGAACAGCATCGGAGCTCTTGGGGCAGGACGGGCGCCTGGGCCGGGTCATGTGTTCTAGGAGAGCCTGAGCCGGCCGGCAATCCGTCCGAAATGCATGCCTTGTGGTTCCAAAGCCTCAGCGCCAGGCGAACAGCGGCTGCTCGAGATCGTTGACCCGCGTGGCGCGGCCGGCCAGCACTTCGCGGAACTGGTAGATCAAGGCGGCGGTGGGTGCATGGATGATGTCGCCCGAGATCGCCATGCGCACCACCTGCCGCCGGCTCTCCGGGATCGTGGTGAAATCGACGACATCCGGCCGCATGATCTCGGCCAGCGGAATGCGATGGACCGACGACACCTCCTCCCGGTTCAGGCGAAGCGCGGCGCTGCCGACCGCCCAGGCCACCACCGGCGTCACCAGATAACCCGAACGGGTCGGATAGTCGTCGAGCACACCCAGGACGTCAGCGGCGCCGAGTTTCAGGCCGATCTCTTCATCGAGTTCACGCAGCGCCGCTTCGGCCGGCGTCTCGCCAGCGTCACAGCGCCCGCCCGGCAAAGCCCATTGGCCGCCGTGGGAGCGCAGGCCGGTGGCCCGTCGCGTCAGCAGGAAAGCCGTTTCGCCCGAGGCTTCGCCGGCTTCGACCAGAACGATCGCCACGGCCGCCTGTTTCAAGGCCTGCCCGGCCGCGTCCTTGGGCAAACGCCGGAAGGCCGCGACGCGGTCGGCAATCTCGGTCCGGCAGGCCTGGTTGAACGGATAAGGCATCAGGCAGCCATACGTCATGCGCCGAGCCCTGGGTAGCGCCCAACGGGATGGCCGTTCTCCGCACGGTCTGCGCCCACCGCGGACGAACCGGCAAACCGCGCTTGCCGCGCCGGCCGCGACCTGCTTGTTTGACGGCCCGCTTCGACAGGTCAGCCCGTGACAGATCTTTCAGACCCCCGCGCCTTCCTGATCTCGCTCGGCCACGCGGCCATTGCCGCGGCCCTGCCCGACCGGATCGCCGATCACCTGCCGCCGGTACCGACCGGCCGGACCGTTGTCGTCGGTGCCGGCAAGGCCGCCGCCGCGATGGCCGCCGCCTTCGAGAAGGTCTGGCCGGCGCCGCTCACCGGCACCGTGGTCACCCGCTACGGCCATGCGGTGCCCTGCACACGCATCGAGGTGCTGGAAGCCGCCCATCCGGTGCCGGATGCGGCCGGGCTCGCCGCCAGCGACCGCATCCTGCAACGGCTCGCCCGCCTGTCCGCCGATGACCTGGTGGTCGCGCTGATTTCCGGCGGCGGCTCGGCCCTGCTGGCCGCGCCCGCCGGAGCGCTGACACTCGACGACCTGAAGGCGGTCAATTCCGCCCTGCTCGCCTCGGGCGCCGATATCGGCGCGATGAACTGTGTCCGCAAGCACGTTTCGGCCATTGCCGGCGGCCGGCTCGCCGCCGCCGCCTATCCGGCCAAGGTCGTGACGATCGCGATTTCCGATGTGCCCGGCGACGACCCGGCGGTGATCGCCTCGGGGCCGACCGTGCCGGACCCGACGACACGCAAGGACGCGCTCGCCATCATCCAGCGCTATCGGATGGACCTGCCGGCAAGCGTCATGCTCCACCTGCAGGACCCGGCCTCGGAAAGCCCGAAGCCGGATCACCCGGCCTTTGCCGGCGGCATCGATATCCGGCTGATCGCCAGGCCGGTCGAGAGCCTGCGCGCGGCGGCCAGGATTGCCGCGGATGCCGGGCTGACGACACTGGTGCTCGGCGACACCATCGAGGGCGAGGCGCGCGACGTGGCCCTGGTCCATGCCGCGCTTGCCCGCTCGATCCTCGAACACGGCCTGCCGGCCAAGCCGCCTGTGCTGATCCTGTCCGGCGGCGAGACCACCGTCACCTTGCCCAGGGATCGCCCAACCGGCCGCGGCGGCCGGAATTCCGAGTTCGCCCTGGCCTTCGCCGTCGCGATCCAGGGCTTCTCGCCCGCCCATCGCGAACGGGTGCATGCGCTGGCCATCGACACCGACGGCATTGACGGGGTCGAGGCCAATGCCGGCGCGGTGGTGACACCCGCCCTGATCGCGGCCGCCGCCGAGCGTGGGCTCAACCCGCGCAGCTATCTCGACCGCCACGACGGCTTCGGCTTTTTCGCGGCCCTCGACGGCCTCGTCGTCACCGGGCCGACCCATACCAATGTCAATGATTTCCGGGCGATTCTGGTAACCTGACGGCATATCTGGTCCGTTTGGTGCTTGATTGACATCTGTCACGGCGCATTCAATCGGTTTATGATCGGACGGGCTCGGGGGGATGGGCCCGAAGGGGGCAGACCATGGGGTTTTCGTGTCGGCTCGCCGCCTTGGCCCTCGGCGCAACCCTTCTGATCGCCGGTGCGGCCGACGTCGGGGCGCAAAGCCGGACGCGGGTGATGGTCTATACCGCGACCGAAACCGAAGAGCTCAGCGCCCTGAAGGCCGCGATCGAAACCGACCTGCCCGATATCGAGGTCCAATGGGTGCGCGATTCGACCGGCGTGATCACGGCCCGGCTGATGGCCGAGCGCGACAGTCCGCGCGCCGACATGGTGTTCGGCCTGGTGACCTCCAGCCTGTTGCTGCTCGAACGAATGAACCTGCTGGAAGCCTATCGCCCGCAAGGCGCCGAAGGCCTCAAGCCGGCGTTTCAGGACACCAGCGAGCCCTATAGCTGGACCGGCCTCGACGCCTTCGTGATCGCGCTCTGCTTCAACACGGTCGAAGCCGGCAAGGCCAACATCCCGAAGCCGGAAAGCTGGGGCGACCTGATCCATCCGAGCCTGCGCAGCCGGCTGGTCATGCCGCACCCGGCTTCGTCCGGCACCGGCTTTCTGATCGTCGCCAGCTGGATCCAGATCATGGGCGAGGACGCCGCCTGGCGCTACATGGAAGCGCTGGACCGCAACGTGTCGCTCTACACCCATTCCGGCAGCGCGCCGTGCGTTCAGGCGGCGCGCGGCGAGCGGGTCATCGGCATCAGCTTCGACATGCGCGCGGCGCGCGAACGCAGCCTGGGCGCGCCGATCGACATCATCGTGCCGCGCGACGGTGTCGGCTGGGAAATGGGCGCGCTCGCGATCATTCGTGGCCGGCCGCCGGCCCAGGCCGCCGCCGCGCGGCGGATCGCCGACTGGGCGACCGGCCGCAACGCCAATGAACTGTTCGCGCGCTTCTACGGCATCGTCGCAAGGCCGGGCATCGTCAATGTGCCGCCCAATTATCCGACCGATGCCGAAAGCCGGATGATCCAGCTCAACTACACCTGGATGGCCGATAATCGCGACCGGATCCTGGCGGAATGGTCGAAGCGGTTCGAGAACCGGCCGCCGCAGCGGAACTAGCCTGCGTTTCTCGAACCTCGGCCGATGGCGACGGGCTCACGGCGCGTGGCCTCATTTCAGGCTGTCGAACAGGATCGGCGCCAGCGACAGGACGAGAAGTGTTGCCATCGCCAGATTGAAGATGCGCTGGGAGCGGGCTCCGGTCAGGACCCGGCGCAGCACGACGCCGAATCCGGCCCAGGCCGCGATGCACGGCCCGTTGATCAAGGCGAAAACGACGGTCACGACGACGATGTTGAGAAAGAAGCCATTTTGCGGGGTGTAGGTCGCCACCGCCCCGATCGCCATGATCCAGGCCTTGGGATTGACCCATTGAAACGCCGCGGCTTGCGCGAAGCTCATCGGCCGGGCGGCGGCCGCGCCATCGGCCGTTGTCCCCGATCGGGCGATCTTCCAGGCGAGATAAACGAGATAGAGGGCGCCGACATAACGCAGCACGTCGTGGAGGACAGGCCAGGCGGTGAAGACGCCGCCAAGCCCCAGGCCAACCGCCAGCACCATGGCCGAGAAGCCGAGGTTGATGCCGAGGAGATGCGGGATCGTCCTGCGAAATCCGAAATTCAGTCCCGACGCCAGCACCATCGCATTGTTCGGTCCGGGCGTGATGGAGGTCACGAAGGCATAGGTTGCAAAGGTCAGCAGCAGGCTTGGGGTCATAAGGCGGGCACCGCGATCCATCGGCAGGTGCGGCTGCAATAGACATGTGACACTTTTGGCGATACCATAATAGTGTCATGTGACACTATTCTTGGAATCCTCATGCGTCTCGCGTCGCCCTGGCAGCCACGACTCGGCGAAACGGCGGGCCCGCCCTATGAGCGGCTGGTCGCGGCGCTTGCGGAGGACATTGCTGCCGGCTCTGTCCCGGCCGGCGCGCGCCTGCCGCCGCATCGCGACCTGGCCTTTCAGCTCGGCATAGGGCTCGGCACCGTCACCAGGGCTTATGCGGTGCTGGAACGGCGAGGGCTGGTGCAGAGCGAGCGCGGACGGGGAATGTTCGTTGCGGGCTCCATCCTGCGCGCCAGGACGGTTGTCGATCTCAGCGTCAATACGCCGCCTCAGATGCTGAGTGACCGGCTGATGACGGCGACACTCGCAACGCTGACCGGACGGCTCGGCGCGGAGAGTTTCGGGCGCTATTGCCCCGCCGCCGGCCGTGACGACCATCGGATGTTGATGGCGCGATGGCTGGCCGATCATCGCCTCGCGATCGCGCCGGATCGTCTGCTTCTCTGCAACGGCGCGCAGCACGCCCTGTCCATTGCCTTGGCGCTGGCCTGCCCGCGCGGTGGCCTGCTGCTGACCGAGGCGGTGACCTATCCCGGAGCGATCGCGCTCGCGCGCCATGCGGACTATCGGATGAAGCCGCTCGACATCGACGAGGAGGGCCTGAGGCCCGAGGCTCTCGACCGGGCCTTGCGCAGCCGAACCGACCATGGCCCGGTTGCCCTCTATGTGACGCCGACGCTGCAAAATCCGACGGCCGCCACGATGGGCCTGGCGCGGCGCCAGGATATCGTCCGGCTCTGCAGGGCCCATGACGTCACCATTGTCGAGGACGACGTCTATTCGCTGTTCACCCCGCCTGACCTGCCCGCGCTGGCGGCGCTCGCCCCCGAGCGTAGCCTCTACGTCAACGGCCTTTCGAAGAACCTCAGTCCAGGCCTGCGCATCGGCGTCCTGGCCACGCCGCCCGGGCTGATCGATCGCGCGCTCGCCATGCTCCAGACGACAAGCACCATGGCCTCGCCGCTCTGCAACCTGATCATGGCGCAGTGGCTGACGGACGGGACCGCGACTTCGGTCGGCGCATCGGTCCGCGCCGAGGCGGCGAGGCGAATGGCCATGGCGCGCGCCGCACTGCCCGGCCAGCTGGCGGCATCGGGGAGCAACGGGTTTCATGCCTGGCTGCCCATGCCCATGGCGGCGGCGCTGCATGTTGCGGAAGGTGCCGCCGCGCTTGGCGTGATGGTCACGCCGCCTTCGGCGCTGGCGGTCGACCCGACGGTGCAGCTCTCCGGGATCCGGCTCTGCCTGGGCGCCCCACCGCCCGACGAACTCGCCCACGGCCTTGCTGTTATCGCCAAGCTGCTGGCACAGGGAGCCGGCGGCGATTACGGCCTGCCCGCCGTCATTTGAACAAGCCGATGGACCTTGAACCAGCCTGCCGCCACTTTGGGCGTTCGGCCGTCGTCATCGATTGATCAACCGCCGGGAGAGGCGCCCGCCCATGCCTGACCACCCCATCCACGGACCCGGCCGCCTCTTCGTCGTCACCGGTGGTCCGGGCTCCGGCAAGACCACGCTGATCGACGCCTTGAAGACCGCCGGGCTCGCGACCTCCGAGGAGGTCGGCCGGAGGATCATCCGGGACCAGCAGGCGATCGGCGGACGCGCCTTGCCCTGGCTTGATCGCGCCTTGTTCGCCGAGATGATGCTGGCTTTCGAAATGGGCAACTATCACGCCGCGGCGGGCCAGCCCGGCGCCGTCCTGTTTGATCGCGGCGTGCCCGATGTGCTCGGCTATCTCAACCTGATCGGCCTGCCGATCCCGCACCATATGGATGTCGCGGCCAGGACGCTGCGCTACAACCGGCGCGTCTTCATCGCGCCGCCCTGGCCGGAGATCTACCGAACCGACGGCGAGCGGAAGCAGGACCTGGACGAGGCCGCGCGAACCCATAGCGCGATGGTCCTGACCTATCGCCAATACGGTTATGAGCTGGTGGAACTGCCGCGCGCGCCGGTCGCCGCCCGCGTCGACTTCGTCATCGCGACCCTCGCAGGAAAGACCTGAGCCGCCGCCGGCGGCCCTGAACGGCAACGCCCGGCACGAGGCCGGGCGCTGGTTCTTGGGTACTGGTTCTTGGGTACTGATTCTTGGCCGAACGGTGCGCGCGACGATCAGTTGGTCGCGGTGACGCCCGCCGCCTTGATCACCGGCGTCCACTTGGCGATCTCGGCCTCGATGAAGGCCTGCAGGCCGGCCGGGCTCACCTGGACATCGCTCGGCAGATCGGCGCCGAGCTCGGCCAGGCGCGCGCGCACGCCGGCGTCGGCAAGCGCCGCGCGCAGTGCTTCGTTGAGCTTGGTGATGACCGGCGCCGGCGTGCCCTTGGGCGCCAGCATGGCGTTCCAGACCACCACCTGATAGGCCGGCAGGCCGGCTTCCGCCGTGGTCGGCACGTTGGGCAAGGCCTGATTGCGGGTCTGCTGGGCGACCGCGAAAGCCTTGATCGTGCCGGCACGCACCTGCGGCGCGACATTGACGACCTGATCGCAGAGATAGTCGACCTGGCCGGCGACCAGGTCGTTCATCGCCGGGCCGGTGCCGCGATAAGGCACGGTCTGCGGGTTCACGCCAATGATCGAATTGAGCAGCAGGCAGGTGGTGTGGCTGACCGAACCGATGCCGGCATGGGCATTGTTGGCGGTCCGCTCGTTGGCCTTGATCCAGGCGACGAACTCGGCGAGCGTGTTGGCCGGCAGGGCGTTCTTGGCGGTGATCAGGATGGCATTGGTGTTGACCAGTCCGATCGGCGTAAAATCCGCCGCCGGATTGTAACGCAGGTTCGGATAGAGCGCGACCGACGCGGCATGGGTGCCGGTATGGCCGATCATGATGGTGTAGCCGTCTGCGGCCTGCGTGGTCAGGCGGGTCGAGCCGGTGGTGCCGCCGGCACCCGAGACGTTTTCGATGACCACGGCCTGGCCAAGCGACCGGCTCATGCTCTCGGCGACGATGCGCGCGACCACATCGGTCGGTCCGCCGGCGGCGAACGGAATGATCATGGTGATCGGCCGGGACGGGAAGGTCTGCGCGGCGGCGGGCACGGCGCCGGCGACCAGGGCTGCCGCAGCGGCGGCGAGCAAATGACGCTTGTTCATGAAGATCCTCCGGTGGCGACCCACGTTCTGTCGAATTCGAGGGTTCGTATAGTTTGCCATACCTAATCCAGTGCGTGTTGGATACAAGGCCGTCAAGTGATCGCGAACACGCCGCCGCCCGTCCAGGCCAGACAAGGATTGCCGCATGATCATCGAATTGCCGGTCGCGGATCGGATGTTTCCGGGTTTCCGCATGCTCGACGTCGCGACCTCGGGCACCACGATCCGGCTGCGCACCGGCGGATCAGGCCCGCCTTTGCTGCTGCTGCACGGCTACCCGCAGACCCATGTGCTGTGGCACAAGATCGCACCGCGCCTCAGCCAGCGCTTCACCGTGGTGGCGGCCGACCTGCGCGGCTATGGCGACAGCGGCAAGCCGGAGACGAGCCAGGATCACGCGCCCTATTCCAAACGCGCCATGGCCCAGGACATGGCCGAGGTGATGACCGCGCTCGGCCATGACAGCTTCTTCGTCTGTGGCCATGATCGCGGCGCGCGGGTGTCGCATCGCCTGGCGCTCGATCACGCCGACCGCGTCAAGAAGCTCGCTGTGCTCGACATCGCGCCGACCCGCGAAATGTACCGGGACACGACCGATGCCTTTGCCCGGGCCTATTGGCACTGGTTCTTCCTGATCACGCCGGCGCCGTTTCCGGAACGGATGATCGGCGCCGATCCGGACTCCTACTGGCTGAAAAAATGCGGCGCGGGCTCGGCCGGCCTGACACCGTTCACGGAAGCCGCGCTGAACGACTATCTCCGATGTTTCCGCGACCCGCGCACCATCCACGCAAGCTGCGAGGACTATCGCGCCGCCGCCGCCATCGACATCGCCCATGACGATGCCGATGGCACCCGGAAACTCAACTGCCCCTTGCTGGTGCTGTGGGGCCAGAACGGCGTCATCGAAAAGTGCTTCGACGCGCTGGCGCTGTGGCGCGAGAGGGCCGCCGACGTCCGCGGACAGGCGCTGCCCGGCGGGCACTATCTCGCCGAGGAACTGCCTGACCTGGTCGCCGCCGAACTGGAGCGGTTCTTCTGACCGGCGGCGGAAGCCCGCCCGGCGGGATCGCCGGGCGCCGTGACCGGCCGGTCAATTGCCGGCGGTGACGCCGGCCGCCTTGATCACCGGGGTCCATTTGTCGACCTCGGCGCGAACATGGGCGCCGAGCGCTTGCGCCGTCTGGCCGGCGGCATCCGGGATCTCGCAGCCGAGTTCGAGCAGGCGCTTGCGCACGCTCTCGTCGGCGAGCGCGGCGCGACCGGCGACATTGAGCCGGTCGATGATCTCGCGCGGCGTGCCCTTCGGCGCGAACATGGCGTTCCAGCCAACCACCTGGAAGGCCGGCAGTCCGGCTTCGGCCGCGGTCGGCACGTCGGGCGCGGCCGGTGACCGCGCCGGCGTGGCGATGACATAGGTGTTGAGGCCCGAAAGCTGCGGGATGATGGTGACCGTCTGGTCGCAGACATAGTCGAGCTGCTTGCCGAGCAAGGCCGCCAGCGCCGGCCCCGAACCGCGGAACGGCACATGCTGCACCGGCGCGCCGATCAGGTGGTGGAAGAACACGCAGGTCAGGTGCGAGGTCGAACCGACGCCGCCATGGCCATAGTTGTAGCGCGACGGATCGGCCTTCAAGAGGGCGATCATCTCGGCAAGGGTCCTGGCCGGAAAATCCTTGTGCGCGGCGATCATCATCGGCGTTCCCGCCGCGTTCATCACCGGCTCGAAATCCGTGCGCGGGTCATAGGCGAGATTGGGATAGAGCCCGACAGATGCCGAATGGGTGCCCATATTGCCCATGATCAGCGTGTAGCCGTCGGGCGCGGCCCGGGCGACCCGAAGCGAGCCGGTGGTGCCACCGGCGCCAGCGACGTTCTCGACCACGATCGACTGGCCGAGCGTGCGTGACATGTGCTCGGCCATGATGCGCGCGATGATGTCGGTGGTGCCGCCGGCGGCAAAGGGCACCACCATGGTGATGGCCCGGTTCGGAAAGGTCTGGGCCGAGGCTGGCCCCGACAGGATGGCCAGGGCGGCCGCCAGGGCCGTGAAAACGCGTCGCATGGGTTCCTCCAATGATCGTGCCCGGTCGCGTTGTCCGCGATCTCCGATATGTCGATGCCGGCCAGCCGCGCGGCGGCCGGCTCACAAGTGCTTCAGCCCGAAGTCCTCCAGCAGCGGCAGGAGTTCGTCGCGCGCGCGGCTGCGATGCTGGCGGGCCGCCGCATGGGCGCCGGCCGCGTCACCACGGCGGATCGCCTCGATGATCGCCTGGTGATCGGCGATCGAGGCCGGCAGTTGCTTGCGCAGCTTCAAGGTCAGCATGCGGGCGCGGTGCGACTGGTCATTGACGGTCTGGATGATGCGCGAGATCCGCCGGTTGCCGCAGCGCTCGACCAGAAGCCGGTGGAAGGCTTCGTCGGCCTTGCCCCAGTCCGGCAGCCGGCCGGCGGCATGGGCTTCGGCCATCCGCGCGGTCGCCGCCGCGAGCTCATCGGCGACGCCGGAACGTTCGGCCTCCGGCAGCTTGGCGACCAGTTCGGCAGCGCTCGCCTCGATCGCGATGACCACGTCGTAGATCTCTCTGAGATCATCGGGCGCGAGCGCGCAGATGACGATGCCGCGTTTCGGCACGATGCGCACCAGGCCCTCTTCCTGCAGCCGGATCGAGGCTTCGTGGACCGGCGTGCGGCTCATGCCCAGGCGCAGCGCGATCTCCTGTTCGGATGCCTGATAACCCGGCACGAAGGTGCTCTCGCGGATCGCCTCCTTCATCGCGGCATAGGCATCGTCGACCAGCGACGGGCGCCGTTCGGCAACCACGGCCATAGCCTTGACGGTCCTCGACATCGGCATCCTCCATGCTTCCAGCGCAGGAATATCATCTTCCATGGAAGCTGCAATGGATTATTGACATCAGCCCGGTTTCAAGGCCAATGCAAATGGTTCGCGCCAAAGCGAGCCTAGCCGCGGCGGCGACCGCATGGGAAGGACCTCCGGAGATGAAGACCCACAGGATCGCGGCCATTCCCGGCGACGGGATCGGCAAGGAAGTCATCGCCGCCGGCATCGAAGTGCTCGAGGCGCTGGCCAGGCGCGATGGCGGTTTCACCCTGGCCTTCGACCATTTCGACTGGGGTTCGGACTATTACAAGGCCCACGGCCTGATGATGCCGGAGGACGGTCGCGACCAGATCCGCAATCACGATGCGATCTATTTCGGCGCCGTCGGCGCACCCGACGTGCCCGACCACATCTCGCTCTGGGGGCTCCGACTGGCGATCTGCCAGCCGTTCGACCAATATGCCAATGTCCGTCCGACCCGCGTGCTGCCGGGCATCACCAGCCCGCTGCGCCATGTCTCCGGTCCCGAGCTCGACTGGGTCATCGTGCGGGAGAATTCCGAGGGCGAATATGCCGGCGTCGGCGGACGGGTGCATCGCGGATTGCCCGAGGAGGTCGCCACCGACGTCTCCATGATGACCCGCACCGGGGTCGTCAGGATCATTCGTTTCGCTTTCGAGATGGCCCGCTCGCGGCCGCGCAAGCTGTTGACCGTGGTGACCAAATCGAACGCCCAGCGCCATGCCATGGTGATGTGGGACGAGATCGCCGCCGAGGTGGCGCGCGACTATCCCGACGTCACCTGGGACAAGATGCTGGTCGACGCCATGACCATGCGCATGACCATGAAACCCGAGACGATCGACACGGTGGTGGCGACCAACCTGCATGCCGACATCCTGTCCGATCTCGCCGCGGCACTCGCCGGCTCGCTCGGCATCGCACCGACCGCCAATCTCAACCCGGAGCGCCGCTTCCCCTCGATGTTCGAGCCGATCCATGGATCGGCCTTCGATATCACCGGCAAGGGCATCGCCAATCCGATCGGCACGTTCTGGACCGCCACGATGATGCTCGAACATCTCGGCGAGAAGCCGGCGGCCGACCGCCTGATGCGGGCGATCGAGCGGGTGACCGCCGATCCGGACCTGCATACGCCCGATCTCGGCGGCAAGGCGACGACGCGCCAGGTGACCGATGCGGTCATCGCATCGATCGGCGCCGACAACGCATAGTGATGCCCCCGGCCTCGGCCCGTGCCGGCACGTCATGGACGCCATGCCCCAGGACGTGGTTGCCGGCGGCGGCGCCCGCGGCCTATCCCATGCAGCACGAGATCAGAGGAGACGATCCATGGCCCGCTCGAACACCTACAAGCTCGCGGTCATCCCCGGCGACGGCATCGGCAAGGAGGTCATGCCGGAAGGCGTGCGCGTGCTCGAGGCCGCGGCGAAGAAATACAAGTTCTCGGTCGATCTCGATCATTTCGACTTCTCGTCCTACGACTATTACGAGAAGCACGGCCGGATGATGCCGGAGGACTGGAAGGCCAGGATCGGCAGCCATGACGCCATCTTCTTCGGCGCCGTCGGCCTGCCGGCGAAGATCCCGGATCATATTTCGCTGTGGGGCTCGCTGCTGCTGATGCGCCGTGAGTTCGACCAATATGTCAATCTGCGCCCGGTGAAGCTGATGCCGGGCGTGCCGGCGCCGCTCGCCAACCGCAAGCCCGGCGATATCGACTTCTTCGTGGTGCGCGAGAACACCGAGGGCGAATATTCGTCGATCGGCGGGCGCATGTTCCCGGGCACCGAGCGCGAGTTCGTGGTGCAGGAAACCGTAATGACCCGCATCGGCGTCGACCGGATCCTGAAATATGCCTTCGAGCTGGCCAAGAAGCGCCCGCGCAAGAAGCTGACCAGCGCCACCAAGTCGAACGGCATCGCGATCACCATGCCCTATTGGGACGAGCGGGTCGCCGAGATGAAGAAGGCCTATCCCGAGGTTTCCGTCGACCAGTACCATATCGACATCCTGACCGCCCATTTCGTGCTCAATCCGGATCGTTTCGACGTGGTCGTCGCCTCCAACCTGTTCGGCGACATCCTGTCCGATCTCGGCCCGGCCTGCACCGGCACGATCGGCATTGCGCCGTCGGGCAATATCAATCCGGACCGCAAG
Organism: Phreatobacter stygius; assembly: GCF_005144885.1. Lineage (NCBI taxonomy): Bacteria > Pseudomonadati > Pseudomonadota > Alphaproteobacteria > Hyphomicrobiales > Phreatobacteraceae > Phreatobacter > Phreatobacter stygius. The sequence goes on along the minus strand of NZ_CP039690.1, from coordinate 3,250,881 downwards.
TTCCCCTCGCTGTTCGAACCGGTGCACGGCTCGGCGCCCGACATTGCCGGCAAGGGCATCGCCAATCCGGTCGGGCAGATCTGGTCGGCGGCGATGATGCTCGATCATCTCGGCGAGACCGAAGCGGCGGCGGCCATCGTGCGCGCCATCGAAGAGGTGCTGGCCAAGGCCGACTACCGCACCGGCGATCTCGGCGGCAAGGCGAATACGATCGCTTGCGGCCAGGCGATCGCCGACGCGATCGCCTGAGGCGCGATAGAGACCGGCGGTCCGACCACCGGTCTCTGCAGGGCAGCGGATTTTACGCAGAAACACGAATATCGGCGCGTATTCACCAACCTTAGGGTGCGCGCCGAAATTGCCGTGGGCACGCGCGCACCAACGCCCTCCGAAGAACCCCCAAGGACTGCTACGCGATGGACTTCAGCTCGCTGAGCCTTGTCGGCATCGTCCAGGTCATCTGGATCAACATCATCCTGTCCGGTGACAATGCGGTGGTCATCGCGCTCGCCTGCCGGGCTCTGCCGGAGCGGCAGCGGTTGATCGGCATGGTGCTGGGCGCCGGCGTCGCCATCCTGCTGCGGGTCATCTTCACGCTGTTCGTCGCCACCTTGCTCGACATGCCCTTCCTCAGGCTGATCGGCGGGCTGCTGCTGCTCTGGATCGCGATCAAGCTGATTGCCGACGACAGCCATGACGGCGACGAGATCAAGGCTTCCGACCAGCTCTGGTACGCGGTCAGGACCGTTGCCATCGCCGACGCCGTGATGAGCCTCGACAATGTGCTGGCGATCGCGGCCGTCGCCAAGGACAACACGACCATGCTGGTCATGGGCCTGGTCATCTCGATCCCGCTGATCGTCGCAGGCGCCTCGATCATCATGAAGCTGCTGGAAAAGCTGCCGATCCTGATCTGGGCCGGCGCCGCGCTGCTCGGCTGGCTCGCCGGCGACATGATGCTGCACGACCCGATGACCATCAAGGTCCTGGGCAGCGAATTCGCCCACCGGATAGAGCTTCCCGCCGAGATCGTCGGAGCTGTCCTGGTGGTCGCGATCGCCTATCTGATGAAGCGTCGGGAAGCCCGGGCTGCGGCCTAAGCGACACACCCGATAAAAAAACCGGCCACCCCCCTGGCATAGGGCCAACTACGTACTATGTCGCCGTTTCAGTTTGTGCGCTGCATAGTGGCCGGCGCCAGGGGAGACGGGACGCGCAATGGACAGCAATTTTTGGATAGGCCTTCTCCAGATCATCTGGATCGACCTCCTTCTGTCCGGCGACAACGCCGTGGTCATCGCACTGGCCTGCCGGGGTCTGCCGGAAAAGCAGCGCAAGATCGGCATCATCCTGGGCGCCGGCGCGGCGGTCGGCCTGCGCATCCTCTTCGCGCTGATCATCACCTATCTCCTGGCCATTCCGCTGCTGAAGCTTGTCGGTGGCCTGCTGCTGCTCTGGGTCGCAGTCAAGCTCGCCTCCGATGACGGCGAGGAGGCGCACAGCGAACTCGAAGAGACCGACAACCTGTGGAAGGCGGTCAAGACCGTGGCGATCGCCGACGCGGTGATGAGCCTCGACAACGTGCTGGCGATCGCCGCCGCCTCCCATGGCAATGTCTGGCTGTTCATCTTCGGCCTCGCCCTGACCATTCCGCTGATCGTCGCGGGCTCGGGCATGGTGCTCGCCCTGATCGAGCGTTTCCCGATCTTCGTCTGGGCCGGCGCCGCCCTGCTCGGCTGGATCGCCGGCGACATGGTCGTCAACGACCCGCTGGTGCTGAAGCAGCTGGCCGCCTGGAATCCCAGCATGGTCCAGCTCGATCCCAACCCGGCGATCGGCCTGAAGGCCAGCCCCTGGCCGCATTACATCGCAGCCGTCGCCGGCGCGATCGGCGTGGTGCTGATCGGGGCCTTTCTCCGCCGCCGGCCGAAGGCCGGCCCCGAGCACGCCTGAGCAAGGCCTGCCGCTCCGCGACTTGCGCCCGGGCCGTTCAGAGCTCACGCCCGGGCCGTTCGGGGGCTCACGCCCGGGCGATCGTCCCGGGCGTCACGGCAAACAGATCGGCGCGGCTCCTGAGGGCTTCAAACGCCGCCGGATCGGCGCCGGTCATCCAGACCTGGGCGCCGAGCTTCTCGAGCGCATCGTAAAGCGCGGCCCGCCGCTCCGGGTCGAGATGGGCGGCCACCTCGTCCAGCAGCACGATCGGCGTGAAGCCGGCCATTTCGGCGACCAGGCGGGCGTGGGCCAGCACCAGGCCAACCAGCAGCGCCTTCTGCTGACCGGTCGAGCAGCGCTCGGCGGGCGCGCCGGACGGACCATGTACCGCCAGAAGGTCGGTCAGGTGCGGCCCCTGGGTGGTGCGGCCGGCGGCGCGGTCGCGTGACCGGTGGTCGCGCAGCACGGCGCGGTAATCATCCTCGACCTCGACCGCCGGACGCGTCAGCACCGCGGCTTCGACGGCGCCGTCGAGGGCCAGCGCGGCCCAGGGGAAGGGCGAGGCCGGATCCTTGGTCGCCTCGATCAGGCCGGCGAGCCGGTGCACCGTCTCGGCACGCGCGGCGGCGACCGCCACCGCCAGTTCCGCCGTCTCGTGCTCGACCGCGTCAAGCCAGGCCGGATCGGGCGACACGTCCTCGAGCAGGCGGTTGCGCGCCCGCAGCGAGCGCTCCAGCGCGTTGACCCGCCCGCCATGTTCGGCATCGACCGCCAGGACTAGGCGGTCGAGGAAGCGCCGCCGCTCGCCGCCCGAGCCGAGGAACAGGCCGTCCATGGCCGGCGTCAGCCAGACCACCCGGACATGTTCGGCGAAGGCCGCGGCGGAACCGACCGCCACCCGGTCGATGCGGCAGAGCCTGGTGCGGACCTCGACATCGCCAGCCTCGATGCCGGTGCCGAGCACGGCTTCGCCATAGGCGCCCTCGACCGCGGCATTGACCGCCCAGCCGCCATCGCCCTGGTCGCAGGCGATCTCGCCGAGCGTCGCCCGCCTGAGGCCGCGGCCGGGGGTCAGCAGCGACAGGGCCTCGAGCACATTGGTCTTGCCGGCGCCGTTCGGGCCGGCCAGCACGACCAATGCCGCGTCGGGCGCGATCTGGGCCGTGGCATAGCTCCTGAAGCGCGACAGCCCGATCCGGGTGACGCGGCCCTGGACCGGCACGGATTGATCGGCAGCACGGGGAATCGCAGCAGGCATGCGCTTCTTATAGCGACTTGAAGCCGTCTTGGCGCGAGAAGCAGTCTTGGCGCGAGCCGCCGGCTGGGAGTAAATCGCTCCAGGGCACGGATGGTCCGTAGCACCTGATTCTCCGGCGCCCGGTTTCCCGGGCACCCGATCCTCTTGGGACATCATCCATGGCCACGACGCTCTCCGACCTGTCCGTGCCGATCTTCGTGCAAATGCTGACCAGCCTGTCCGGGCTGCTCGACAAGGCGGCGGCCTTCGCCGAAGCCAAGAAGGTGGATCCGAAAGTGCTGCTCGACAGCCGGCTGGCGCCCGACATGTTCGCGCTCGCCCGTCAGGTCCAGCTCGCCACCGATTTCGCCAAGGGGCCATGCTCGCGGCTGGTCGGCATCGATCCGCCGAAATATCCCGACGTCGAAACCAGCATTTCCGAACTGAAGGAACGGATCGCCAAGACCATCAGCTTCGTCACCGGCCTGGACAAGGCAGTGATCGACGCGGCCGCCGACAAGGACGTGACGATCACCGTCGCCGGCCAGCCGATGACCTTCAAGGGCAAGGCCTATCTCGCCCATATGGCGCTGCCGAACTTCTATTTCCACGTCACCATGGCCTACGCCATCCTGCGTGAGAACGGCCTCGACATCGGCAAGCGCGACTATGTCGGCAAGGTGCCGGCCTGATCAGCCCGACTTGCCGGTCTCGTAGCGGAAGCGGAAATCGCAGTGGCTGGCGCCCTGCATGATGGTTTGTGTCCGGTCCAGCTTCAGCTTCTTGTCATAGCCTTCGCAGAAGGTGCCGTCGCGCTGGCATGACAAGAGGTGGCCGATCTCGCCAAGGCCCATGTCCTTGTACATTTCCGAGTAGCGGCAGCGGGTGACATTGAACGCATAGGTGTCGGACGTCTGCCCGACCACCTCGACCTCCAGCGCGCCGCCTTGGGTCCACAACGACTGCATGTCGATGAAGGCCTGGAGCGACGTGCCCTCGGGCGACTGGGCGGCGAAACGCCCGGCCTGTTCCACCGCCGAGCGGCGCACCGCCTCGCCAATGGTGCGCTTGGCCACCTCGATGCCCTGGCTCGCCTTCAGCTCATCATAGACATGCTTGAGGATTTCCGCCTCGATCCGGCGCTTCTCGATCATCGAGAGGCCCTGGGGATGGGCGGCAGGCTTGGTAGCGGCGGATGGGGCGTCGGCCATGGCGGCATTCCTTAGAACAGCTATAAAGTCCAAGGAAAGCATGTTCCGGGCCCCGCGCAAAGCCTAAGCCCGTGCATGCGCGCCGTGCGCAGCGATCGTCAAGATCGCGCGCCTGATCAGGCGATGTTGGCGGCTTCCGGAACCTTGCGCGCGCGCAGCCGCGGCTCGATCACCAGCTTGCGCGGCTCCGGGCCGTAATAGCCGTCCAGATGAACCATCGGCCGAGGCCGGGCGATGATCGAGACGATGCGCTCGAGCAGCGCCTTGCCGGAGATCGGCTTGGCGACGAACTCGTGCACGCCGAGCCGGTTGGCTTCCACCACGCGCCAGCGCTCGAGATGCGAGGTCAGCATGATGATCGGCACGTCGGGCATCGGGAAAGTTGCCGGGTTGCGCACGATGCGCAGCATCTCGGCGCCGTTCAGCATCGGCATTTCCCAGTCGAGAATGACGATATCAGGTGCATGCAGGCGGATATATTCGAGACCCGCCAGACCATCTGCCGCCTCGTGGACGGTCTTGATGCCGATATTGTTGAGGATGTTGCGCACGACCTTGCGCATGAACTGGTTGTCATCGACCACCAGAACATCGACGCTCGACAAGAGCTGTTCGACCTTCTTTGACATCAGACCGTTCATCCTGTCTGCCCCAACGCTTGCACTCAGTGGACGCACCATAGGCGGGCAGCTTTGAACGCCGTTTAAACGGATAGTTCTAATTTTAATGATTGCCGTTCAGCGCGCGGATGGCCGTCGACGACAGCGGCGACTTCAGTCCGTGCAGGAAGATCCAGGCTGGCGGCCGGGCGAAAGGCAGGAGCAGGCCGTCGGTCTCGTTCATTCGGTAGCGGGCGAGCGCCGTGGCGGCAACGCCGGCGGCGGCGCGCAGGCCGGTGCCCGGCCGGTCTACGACGGCGATCGGCAGAAGGCTCGCAATGCCGCGCCAGTTCTGCCAGCGGTGAAACTGGGCGAGATTGTCGGCGCCCATGATCCAGACGAAACGGACTCCCGGGCAGCGAGCTCTCAGCGCCGCGATCGTATCGAAGGTGAAGCGGGTACCGAGCCCGGCCTCGATATCGGTGACATGGATCGCCGGATGGGCGGCAAGCCGCCGCGCCGCGGTCATGCGCTCGGCAAGCGGCGCAAGGCCGCCCTGGGCCTTGAGCGGATTGCCCGGCGTGACCAGCCACCAGACCGCATCCAGCCCGAGGCGCTTCAGCGCCGTCAGCGCGACCAGCCGATGGGCGTCATGCGGCGGATTGAACGAGCCGCCGAACAGGCCAATGCGCATGCCCGCCGCATGAGGCGGCAGGACGAGGCGCGCGCCGCCCCGCCGCAAGCGCGGCGCGATACGGGCGCCAAGTGGCCTCACGGACGCAGCTGTCCCGTGCCGCGCACGCGATATTTGAACGAGGTGAGCTGTTCGACGCCGACCGGGCCACGGGCATGCATCTTGCCGGTGGCGATGCCGATCTCGGCGCCGAAGCCAAACTCGCCGCCATCGGCGAACTGAGTCGAGGCATTGTGCAGCACGATGGCGCTGTCGACCTCGGCGAGGAAACGCTCGGCCGCCGCCGCATCGGCGGTGATGATGGCATCGGTATGGTGTGAGCCGTAACGCTCGATATGGGCAATGGCGTCATCGAGCCCGTCGACCACCTTGACCGCAATGATCGCGTCGAGGAATTCGGTGCCCCAGTCCTCGTCCGTGGCGGCGGTGACACGCGGATCGGCCAGGCCGGTCAGGCTGTCGCCGCGCACCGCGCAGCCGGCGTCGAGCAGGGCCGAGACCAGCGGCTTCAGATGGCTGCCGGTCACGGATCGATCGACCAGCAGCGTCTCGGCGGCACCGCAGACGCCGGTGCGGCGCATCTTGGCATTGACCAGGATGGCTTCGGCCATGGCAAGGTCGGCGCCGGCATGGACATAGACATGGCAATTGCCGTCGAGATGGGCGAAGACCGGCACCCGGGCTTCGGCCTGGACACGAGCGACCAGGCTCCTGCCGCCGCGCGGCACGATGACGTCGACGGTGCCGCCGAGCCCCTGCAGCATCAGGCCGACCGCCGAACGATCGCGGGTCGGCACCAGCGAGACGGCGGCGGCCGGCAGGCCGGCGGCCTCGAGGCCGGCGACGATCGCGGCATGGATCGCCCGCGACGAACGGAAACTGTCGGAGCCGCCACGCAGGATCACCGCGTTGCCCGCCTTCAGGCAGAGCGCACCGGCATCGACCGTGACGTTGGGCCGGCTCTCATAGATCACCCCGATAACGCCGAGAGGCGCCCGTACGCGCTCGAAATGAAGGCCGTTCGGCCGGTCCCATTCGGCCATCACGGCGCCAACAGGGTCGGCGAGATCGCGGACGATCTCGACACCGGCAGCCATCGCCTCGATACGCGTCGGGTTGAGCGTCAGGCGATCGACGAAGGAGGCGGCCAGGCCATCGCGCCGGGCATCGGCAAGGTCGTCGGCATTGGCGGCAAGGATCTGACCCGCCTGCGCGCGGATCGCCCTTGCGATGGCATCGAGGGCGGTATTCTTCTGCCCGGTCGCGGCCAGCGCAAGACGGCGCGCCGCTGCCTTGGCCTCGGCGCCGATCGCCAGCATGACCTGGTCGATGCCCGGCATGGCATCGGCACCCGTCAACGACGGCGAGGTCTGCAACGGTACGATTTGCGTCGGCAAGATCAGGGCCCTCCGGGGGTTTTGCCTAACACGACACCGGCGCCGCGCAAAATGTCGGTTGCGGGGGCAAGACACGCGCGCATTGAACAGCTTTGGTTAACCGGCGCTTAAGAGTTCCGGCCCGATGTAGATGTGGCGGCGATCCGTTTCCCGCAAACCGGCGCGCCATGACCGATGACCTCAATGCCCCGCTCGGGGTCGAGACCAAGCCAGACGCCAGACGGCGGTTCCTGCCGCCGCTGATGCCGATTGCCGCCGGGCTGGTCGGTGCGGCCATCATCATGATTGCCGGCACGGTATTGCTGATCCGCAATCCGCTGGGCGGCGAGCCCCGCGCCATCGCGGCCATCGCCGCGCCCGCGCCACGGGCCGCCGAACCGGTCGAACCACGGCCGACGCCAAATACCACATCGAATGAGGCGGCGGCCGAGGGCGGCACCACCATCAACATCATCGACGGCATGTCGGGGGCCCGTCGCGAGGTGCGCGTCGCGGCGACCCCGGAGTCCGATCGTTCCGCCGGGCTCGATCCGCGCCTGACCGAACGCAGCGCGCAGGGACCCTTGCCACGGGTCGCCAGCGACGGCCGCAAGCCTTCCGAGGCCTATGCCCGTAGCTTCCGCGTGCCGAACGGCCAGCAGGCCGGCCTGCCGCGGGTCGCGATCCTGATCGGCGGCCTCGGCATCAGCCAGAACAGCACCGCCGAAGCGATCACCAAATTGCCCGGCGCCGTGTCGCTGGCCTTTGCGCCCTATGGCGCGGATCTCGAGCGCGTCGTCATGCGCGCCCGCTCCGAGGGCCACGAAGTGTTCCTGCAGGTGCCGATGGAACCCTTCGACTTTCCCGACAATGATCCGGGCCCGCAGACGCTGCTGACCACGCTGTCGGCCGAACGCAATACCGAGCGGCTGCATTGGGCGATGAGCCGGTTCCAGGGGTATGCCGGTGTGGTCAATTACATGGGCGCCAAGTTCACGGCTTCCGAGAACGCACTCGCGCCGATCCTGCGGGAAACCGCCAGGCGCGGCCTGATGGTGGTCGACGACGGCACCAGCCCGCGCAGCCTGGTGCAGCAGATCGCCGGTTCGCTGCAGCAGCCGAGCCTGCGCGGCGACGTCCATCTCGATCGCGTGCCGACGCCGGCCGAACTCGACGCGCAACTGGCCCGGCTGGAGGCGCGCGCCCGCGAGCGCGGCTTCGCGCTCGGCATCGGTTCGGCCCTGCCGGTGACCATCGAGCGCGTGACGCAATGGGCACGCGCCCTGGAAAGTCGCGGATTGATGCTGGTTCCGGTCACCGCGGGCGTGGCGCGCCGGGCGCCGGCTGGTTAATGTTTCGCTAACGCCCTCGCCGCCCCGGACGTCATCATGGCCCGCTTCGAAGACCTGCCCTACCGCCCCTGTGTCGGGGTGGTGCTGATCAACCGCGACGGCCTCGTCTTTGCCGGCAAGCGCCGAGGGCCGGCGCCCGAACATGTCGATGGCAGCCATTCCTGGCAAATGCCGCAGGGCGGCATCGATCCCGGCGAGGAGCCGCTGGCGGCGGCCATACGCGAGCTCTACGAGGAAACCAATGTCCGCTCGGCGACCCTGCTCGCCGAGGCACCGGAATGGTTCGCCTACGACCTGCCCCCGGTGGTCGCCGGCCAGGCCTGGCGCGGCCGCTATCGCGGGCAGACACAGAAGTGGTTTGCTTTCCGCTTCGACGGTCCGGACAGCGAGATCGACGTCGCCCATCCCGGCGGCGGCCACAAGCCGGAATTCGAGGCCTGGCGCTGGGAGCGCCTGGCCGCCATGCCCGAGCTGATCATCCCGTTCAAGCGCGGCGTCTACGAGCGCGTGCTGCAGACGTTCCACCCGTTCACGCGCTGAAATCGCCACCTTCTAAGGGTTCCTCCGCATCGCGTGGACCAGCCGAGAGGCTAGCCTCTCGGACTTCACCTCGCGACGCCGGGAGACCATCATGGACAGGCCATTCGAGATCGACCGCCGCATCCTCATCGCCGGAGCGACGCTTTTGACTGCCGTTGGCGCCGCCCCGCCGGCAAGAGCACAGGAGAAGCCCGTGATCGATGCTTCAACCGTTCTCATCGTCGTCGACGTCCAGAATGATTTCTGCCCGGGCGGCCATCTCGCCGTGCAGAAGGGCGACGAGGTCGTCGCCGTGATCAATGCGCTCGGGCCGAAATTCCAGAATGTCGTGCTGACCCAGGACTGGCATCCCGCCGGGCATTCCTCCTTCGCTTCCAGCCACCCCGGCAAGAAGCCCTTCGAGGTCATCCAGATGCCCTATGGGCCGCAGGTGCTGTGGCCGGATCACTGCATCTGGAACTCGGTCGGCGCGGAGTTCCACGACGACCTCGACCTGCCCCATGCCCAGACCATTGTCCGCAAGGGCTATCGCAAGGAGGTCGACAGCTATTCCGGTTTCCAGGAGGCCGACCGCAAGACCGTCACCGGGCTTGGCGGCTACCTGAAGGAACGGGGCATCACGCGCGCCGTGGTGGTCGGGCTCGCCACGGACTTCTGTGTCAGCTGGACCGCCCAGGATGCCGCCAGGAACGGCCTGAAGACTTTCGTCGTCGAGGAGGCTTGCCGGGCGATCGACCTGAACGGTTCGCTCGCCAAGGCCTGGACCGACATGACCGCGCTCGGCGTCGCCAGGATCAAGGCGAGCGACCTGCCGGCTTGAACCCGGATCTGCGCCAAGGCCTGAACCGGCACGACCGCGCATAAAAAAAGGCCGCCTGCAAGGGCGGCCTTTCTCAAATTGGCTTGGATCAGCGAAGGATCAGTGCGTCGACTTCGCCGAAGCGAGCACGGCCTTGACGCTGTTCAGCTGATCGAGCTGCTCGGCCGCCTTGGCGCGGGTGGCGTCGTCCTTGGCGTCGGCGAGGTCTTCCTGGGCTTCCTTGATCTCGGCGTCGATCTGATCGGCGCGCAGATCCTCGACCGCGGTCGCGGTCTCGGCCAGCACCGTCAGGGTACCGTCGGCGACCTCGGCAAAACCGCCGCGCACATAGAGGCGCTTCGGCTGGCCTTCGCCATGGATCGTCAGGATGCCCGGACGCAGCGACGAGACGAAGGGCGCGTGGTTGGCCAGCACGCCGAATTCGCCTTCCGAGCCGGGCACGACGACCTGCTCGACCGCGCCGGAGAAGAGCTGCCGCTCAGGGCTGACCAGTTCGAATGTGAAGGTCGTCATGAACGCGGTTCCCTATCGCCTGATCAGGCCGCTTCCGCGGCGAGCTTGCGGCCCTTCTCGACCGCCTCTTCGATGGTGCCGACCATGTAGAAGGCCGCTTCCGGCAGGTAGTCGTACTTGCCGTCGCACAGATCGCCGAAGCCCTTGATGGTGTCCTTCAGGTCGACGAACTTGCCCGGCGCGCCGGTGAACACTTCGGCGACGTGGAAGGGCTGCGACAGGAAGCGCTCGACCTTGCGGGCGCGGGACACCGTCAGCTTGTCCTCTTCCGACAGCTCGTCCATGCCGAGGATCGCGATGATGTCCTGCAGCGACTTGTAGCGCTGCAGGGTCTGCTGGACCTTGCGCGCGACCTGGTAATGCTCCTCGCCGATGACGCGGGCGTCGAGCATGCGCGAGGTCGAGTCGAGCGGATCGACCGCCGGATAGATGCCCTTTTCCGCGATCGAGCGGTTGAGCACGGTGGTCGCGTCCAAGTGGGCAAACGAGGTGGCCGGCGCCGGGTCGGTCAAGTCGTCGGCCGGCACGTAGATCGCCTGCACCGAGGTAATCGAGCCCTTCTGGGTGGTGGTGATGCGCTCCTGCAGCGCGCCCATGTCGGTGGCGAGCGTCGGCTGATAGCCGACCGCCGAAGGGATACGGCCGAGCAGCGCCGACACTTCCGAGCCGGCCTGGGTGAAGCGGAAGATGTTGTCGATGAAGAACAACACGTCCTGACCCTGGTCGCGGAAGTCCTCGGCGATGGTCAGACCGGACAGCGCGACGCGGGCGCGGGCGCCCGGAGGCTCGTTCATCTGGCCGAACACCAGGGCACATTTCGAGCCTTCGCCGCCGCCCTTCTTGTTGACGCCGGACTCGATGAACTCGTGATAGAGATCGTTGCCTTCGCGGGTGCGCTCGCCGACGCCGGCGAACACCGAATAGCCGCCATGGGCCTTGGCGACGTTGTTGATCAGTTCCTGGATCAGCACGGTCTTGCCGACGCCGGCGCCGCCGAACAGGCCGATCTTGCCGCCCTTGGCATAGGGCGCCAGGAGGTCGACGACCTTGATGCCGGTGACGAGGATTTCCGCTTCGGTCGACTGCTCGGCAAACGAGGGAGCCGGCTGGTGGATGGCGCGGGTGCGGGTCGTCTTGACCGGACCGGCTTCATCGATCGGTTCGCCGATGACGTTGAGAATGCGGCCGAGCGTCTCGGCACCGACCGGCACCGCGATCGGCAGACCGGTGTCGGTCACCGGCTGGCCGCGAACCAGGCCTTCGGAGGTGTCCATGGCGATGCAGCGCACGGTGTTCTCGCCGAGATGCTGAGCCACCTCGAGCACCATGCGGTTGCCGTTGTTGGAGGTTTCCAGCGCGTTCAGGATCTGCGGCAGATTGTCGTCGAACTGGACGTCGACCACGGCGCCGATGACCTGGGTGATCCGGCCCACACTGCCTGCCGCCTTCGCGCTCGTCGCTTTCTTCGCCATGATACGGTCCTCGATCTAATTTGGGGCTTCAGAGCGCCTCGGCGCCCGAGATGATTTCAATGAGTTCCTTGGTGATCATCGCCTGACGCGCACGGTTATATTTGAGCGTCTGCTTCTTGATCATCTCGCCGGCGTTGCGGGTGGCGCTGTCCATCGAGGACATGCGGGCACCCTGCTCGGACGCGGCGTTTTCCAGGATGGCCTTGAAGATCTGCACCGTGATGTTGCGCGGCAGCAGGTCGGCCAGGATCTCGCCCTCGCCGGGCTCGAACTCATAAGGGGTCTTGGCGCCGCCGGCGTCACCGCCCGGCACCTGGGCCGGGATCAGCTGGCTGGCGGTCGGGATCTGCGAGATCACCGATTTGAACTTGGAGAAGAACAGGGTCGCGACATCGAACTTGCCCGCCTCGAACAGCTTCAGAAGCTCGCGGCCGACCTGTTCGGCCTGGGCGTAGGACAGCTGCTTGATGGCGCGGAATTCGATGAAGCCGACGATCTGCTTCTCGAACTGGCGGCGGATCAGGTCATGGCCCTTGCGTCCGACGCAAAGGAACTTGACGGTCTTGCCTTCGGCCTGCAGCGCCAGGGCCTTTTCACGGGCGAGACGCACGATGGACGAGTTGAAGGCACCACAGAGGCCACGCTCGGCGGTGCAGACCACCAGCAGATGCACGTCCGACTTGCCGGTGCCGGTCAGCAGCAACGGCGCGTCGGCGCCGGCGACCGAACCGGTGAGGTTGGCCAGCACCGTTTCCATCTTCTCGGCATAGGGGCGGGCTGCTTCGGCCGCGTTCTGCGCACGCTTCAGCTTCGCCGCGGCCACCATCTGCATGGCCTTGGTGATCTTCTGCGTCGCCTTGACCGAAGCGATGCGGTTTCTCAGATCCTTCAAGCTCGGCATCAGCCGACGTCCCTTCTGGCTTCGATGGCCTGTTCCACCTTGCGGCGGAAGGTCAGCGGATCAGCAATTCTCTTGATCGGCGTGGCGTTGATGCCCGTGCCGTGGATGGTCACGTGCCCGAAATTCAGGATGCGGCCCCAGAAGGTCTGATCGACCGAAATCGAATCGACCTTCTCGAGCCGCTGTTCGATGGTGGAGCGGGCGATAAGCCCCCATTTCGCCACCACCTTGCGCGACGTCACCGCCAGCTCCGTCGACCGGGTCAGGATCCAGGCCCCGAGCAGCCAGACGGCGCCGAGAGCCAGGACCACCGCCCCGTAGGGCGGCAGCAGAATGGCGGCGCCGAGGCCCGCGAGCACCGTCACCCCCGGCCAGAAATAGGCGATCCAGTGGATCGTGGCTTCATGCACGACCGTTTCGCCCGGGCCTAAGCTGTTGGTGATGTAGCTCATGAGCCCCTGGTCAGACGAAGGACGCCGCGAAACCCTCGACCACCGACTTCAGCTTGGCGGCCGTGTCGTCCGAGAGGTCCTTGGAGGTGCGGATCGCCTCGAGGATCGCGCCATCGGCGTGCAGCTTGGCCAGCAGGCCGTCCTCGAAAGCCTTGACGCGGTTGAGCGCCAGCTTGTCGAGATAGCCGTTGGTGCCGGCCCAGATCACGCAGACCTGCTCTTCCATCTTCAGCGGCGAATACTGGCCCTGCTTCAGGAGTTCGGTCAGGCGCGACCCGCGGTTCAGCAGGCGCTGGGTGGTCGCATCGAGATCCGAACCGAACTGGGCGAAGGCGGCCATTTCGCGGTACTGGGCGAGCTCGCCCTTGATCTTGCCGGCGACCTTCTTCATCGCCTTGGTCTGCGCCGAGGAGCCGACGCGCGACACCGACAGGCCGACGTTCACCGCCGGGCGGATGCCCTGGAAGAACAGGTCGGTCTCGAGGAAGATCTGGCCGTCGGTGATCGAGATCACGTTGGTCGGGATATAGGCCGACACGTCATTGGCCTGGGTCTCGATGATCGGCAGCGCGGTCAGCGAGCCCTTGCCGGCATCGTCGCCCATCTTGGCGGCGCGCTCGAGCAGGCGGGAGTGGAGATAGAACACGTCGCCCGGATAGGCTTCGCGGCCCGGCGGGCGGCGCAGCAGCAGCGACATCTGGCGGTAGGACACGGCCTGTTTCGACAGATCGTCATAGATGATGACGGCGTGCATGCCGTTGTCGCGGAAAAACTCGCCCATGGCGCAGCCGGAGAACGGCGCCAGGAACTGCATCGGCGCCGGATCGGAGGCGGTGGCGGCGATGACGATCGAATATTCCAGCGCGCCGTTCTCTTCGAGAGCCTTGACGAACTGGGCAACCGTGGAGCGCTTCTGGCCGACGGCGACATAGACGCAATAGAGCTTGGCGCTCTCGTCGGTGCCCTGGTTCAGCGACTTCTGGTTGAGGATGGTGTCGAGCGCGATGGCGGTCTTGCCGGTCTGGCGATCGCCGATGATCAGCTCGCGCTGGCCGCGGCCGATCGGGATCAGCGCATCGATCGACTTCAGGCCGGTGGCCATCGGCTCGTGCACCGACTTGCGCGGAATGATGCCGGGCGCCTTGACGTCGACGCGCGAGCGCTTGTCGGCGACGATCGGGCCCTTGCCGTCGATCGGGTTGCCGAGCGCGTCGACGACGCGGCCGAGCAGACCCTTGCCGACGGGCACGTCGACGATGGCGCCGGTCCGCTTGACCGTGTCGCCTTCCTTGATGTCGCGGTCGTTGCCGAACAGCACGATGCCGACATTGTCGACCTCGAGGTTCAGCGCCATGCCGCGAATGCCGTTGTCGAACTCGACCATTTCGCCGGCCTGGACGTTGTCGAGGCCGTAGACGCGGGCGATACCGTCACCGACGGACAGCACCTGGCCGACTTCAGAGACTTCCGCCTCCTGGCCGAAGTTCTTGATCTGGTCCTTGAGGATCGCAGAAATTTCAGCGGCGCGGATGTCCATCAGCCGACCTCTTTCATGGCGTTTTTAATGGTGTTGAGCTTGGTGCGGAGCGAGGTGTCGATCATTCGCGAACCGACCTTGACGATCAGCCCGCCGAGAATGGCCGGGTCCACCTTGACTTCGATCTTGGGTTCCTTGCCGAGCACGTCCTTGAGCGCTTCGGTGAGCGTCTTGGCGTTGGCAGCCGACAGGCCTTCGGCCACCGTCACCTCGGCGGTGACCTCGCCGCGGGCCTGGGCGACCAGCGCCGAGAATCCGCGAATAATGCCCTCGACGGCGAACAGGCGCCGGTTGGCGGCGACCACCTTGATGAGATTGCCGGCGAGACCGCCGATCTTGGCCTGGCCGAGAATGGCGGTGACGGCCTTGACCTGGTCCTCGGCTGAGAAGACCGGGCTCTTGACCAGCCGCTTCAGATCGTCCGAGCCATCCAGGAGGGCCTTGAAGCGACCGAGATCGGCGGCAACCGCATCGATCTGACCTGCCTCGGTCGCCAGTTCAAAAAGGGCGGAGGCGTAACGCCCTGCCATGCCCGAAACGGTCTTATCTTCGACGGCCACCGCGTGTCTCTCGCGCTCGGCGTCGAGCCATTTCGTTCAGACCTTCGGCCGCACTCGCGTGTGACAGCCGCAAACCCTTGGCTCGACTGGGAAATTGAGACCTGGAGAGAATGCACTGACGCGCCTGCCCCCCGAAGTCGCGTGTCCGTTAGCACACGTATTTCGCCTGTGCAACGGCGGCAGGGGGCAGACCCGGTGCGCCAAAAAGCCCGGGCCTGTGCAAAACTGTCGCGGCTCGGCCGCTCCGACATGAGAACGGGCGGCCCAGGGCCGCCCGTCGCATCGGTGAATCGCAGCTGAGCCTCAGGCCGCCGCCTTCTTCTGCGCCATGCGGCCGTAGAAGGTCTCGCCGGTCGCCGCCATCTCGCGCAACAGCTTGTTGGGCGTGAAGCGGTCGCCGAACTTGGCGGCCAGCGCGTCACATTTGGCGACGAAGGCCTTGGTGCCGGTCATGTCGATATAAGACAGCGTGCCGCCCGACCACGGCGCGAAACCGAAACCGAGGATGGAGCCGACATCGGCCTCGCGCGGATCGGTGACGACACCCTCTTCGACGCAGCGCGCGGCTTCGAGGGCGGTGGTCACCAGCAGGCGGTCGATGACCTCCTGGCGGTCGACGTCCTCGGGCGCGATCTGCTGGCCGACGAACTCCTTCAGGCCCGGCCAAATCGTCTTCTTGCCGGTGTCGGGATAGTCGTAGAAGCCCTTCTTGGCCTTCTTGCCGACGCGGCCTTCCTGTTCGACCAGGAAGGTCAGGAGCTTTTCCTGCTGCGGGTCGACCGCCTGCTCGCCGACCTGGATCTTGGTCGCTTTCAGGATCTTCAGGCCGAGATCGATGGCGACCTCGTCGTTCAGCGTCAGCGGCCCGACCGGCATGCCCGCCTGCTTGGCGAGATTGTCGATCATGACCGGCGGCACGCCTTCCATCAGCAGAAGATGGGCTTCCTTGATGTAATTGCCGACGCAGCGATTGACGTAGAAGCCGCGGGTGTCGTTGACCACGATCGGCGTCTTCCGGATCGCCTTGACGTAGTCCAGCGCCGTGGCGAGCGCCCGGTCACCGGTCTTCTCGGCCATGATCGTCTCGACCAGCATCATCTTGTCGACCGGCGAGAAGAAGTGGATGCCGATGAACTGGTCCGGGCGGACCGAGTTCTTGGCAAGCCCGGATATCGGCAAGGTCGAGGTGTTGGAGGCGAAGATGCAATCCGGACGGATCGCCGCTTCGGCCTTCTTGATCACGTCGGCCTTGACCGCCGGATCCTCGAACACCGCCTCGACGATCAGGTCGCAACGGCTAAGATCGGCATAGTCGGCGGTCGGCTTGATCTTGGCGAGCAGCGCCTCGCGCGCCGCCGAGGTCGAGCGGCCCTTGTTGATCTGGTCGGTGACCAGCTTGTGGGAATGGGCCTTGCCCTTCTCCGCACTGTCCATGTCGCGGTCGAGCAGGACGACGTCCATACCGGCAAGCGCCGTGACATAGGCAATGCTGGCGCCCATGAAGCCGGCGCCGAGCACGCCGACGGTGCCAAGCTTGGCCGGCGGCACGCCTTGCGGCCGGCGCAGCCCCTTGCCGAGCGCGCCGAGCGAGACGAACAGCGAGCGGATCATCGCATGGGCCTGCGGCGAGCGCAGGACATGGGCGAAGTGCCGCGATTCGATGCGCAGCGCGATATCCATCGGCACCTGCAGGCCTTCATAGACCACCTGCATGATGGCGCGGGCGCCGGGGAAATTGTCATAGGTCTCGCGCCGGTAGATGGCGTTGGCCGGCGGCCAGGTCATCATGCCGGCGGCCGAATAGACCGGTCCCGACGGCAGGCGGAACTTGTCCTTGTCCCACGGCTTCTTCGGGTCGACACCGGCCTTCAGCCGGGCCTTGGCCGCCTCGACCAGATTTGCCGCCGGAACGATCTCGTCGATCAGGCCGAGCGCCTTGGCCCGGTCGGCCTTCAGCTGGTCGCCCTTCAAGAGCATCTGCAGGGCATCCTGGGTATTGGTCATGCGCGGCACGCGCTGGGTGCCGCCGGCGCCCGGGAACAGGCCAACCTTCACTTCGGGCAGGCCGACGCGCAGCTTCGGATTGTCGGAAGCGATGCGGGCATGGCTCGCCAGCGCGATCTCGAAGGCACCGCCGAGGCACATGCCGTTGATCGCGGCGACGAAAGGTTTGCCGCAGGTCTCGAGCTTGCGCAGGATCAGCGACAGCGACCGGCTCTCTTCGAAGAAGGCGACCATGGCCGCCTCTTCGCCCTTGGCCTTCACATTGGCCGCATAGGCCTTGCCCGAACGCTCGAGCATGGTCAGATCGGCGCCGCCGGAGAAAGTGTCCTTCGCCGAGGTGATGACGCAGCCCTTGATCGCCGGATCGGCGACGACGGCGTCGACCGCCGCGTTGAGATCCTGGCCGACCGACTCGTCGATGACATTCATCGACTTGTCTTTCATGTCCCAGGTGAGGAGCGCGATGCCGTCGGCGTCGACCGACCAGGTAAAGTTCTTGAGGTTCATGGTCCTGTCTCCTCTCAGACGCGCTCGATGATCGTCGCCGTGCCCATGCCGGCGCCGATGCACAGCGTCACGAGGGCGGTCGACTTGCCGGTGCGCTCGAGTTCGTCGAGCACGGTGCCGAGGATCATGGCGCCGGTAGCGCCGAGCGGGTGGCCCATGGCGATGGCGCCGCCACAGACGTTCATCTTGTCGTGGGAAATGTCGAAATGTTGCATGTAGCGCAGCACGACCGAGGCGAAGGCCTCGTTCAGCTCGAACAGGTCGATGTCGCCGATCGTCATGCGCGCCTTCTTCAGGAGCTTTTCGGTGACGTCGATCGGACCGGTCAGCATGATCGCCGGTTCCGAGCCCATATTGGCGAAGGCGCGGATGCGCGCGCGCGGCTTCAGGCCGGCGGCGGTTCCGGCATTCTTGTTGCCGAGCAGGATGGCGGCGGCACCGTCGACGATGCCCGAGGAGTTGCCGGCATGGTGGACGTGGGTGACGCCTTCGATTTCCGGATAGGCCTGGACCGCAACCGCGTCAAAGCCACCCGCCTCGCCCATCATGACGAAGGAGGCATTCAGGCTCGCCAGCGACTGCATGGTGGTCGACGGGCGCATGTGCTCGTCATGGGCCAGGATCGTGATGCCGTTGATGTCCTTGACCGGAATGACCGAGTTCTTGAACCGGCCTTCTTCCCAGGACCTGGCGGCGCGCTTCTGGCTCTCCACCGCATAGGCATCGACGTCGGCGCGCGAGAAACCATATTTGGTCGCGATCAGATCGGCCGAGACGCCTTGCGGCAGAAAGTAGCTCTTCACCGCGATCGACGGGTCGGCCGGCCAGGCACCGCCCGAGGCGCCCATGCCGACACGCGACATGCTCTCGACGCCGCCGGCAACGGTCATCTCGTGCTGGCCGGCCATCACCTGGGCGGCGGCGAAATTGACCGCATCGAGGCCGGAGGCGCAGAAGCGGTTGATCTGGATGCCCGGAACCTCCTGGCCGTAATCGGCCTTCAGCGCCGCGATGCGGGCGATGTCGCCGCCGGCCTCGCCGACCGGATCGACGCAGCCGAGCACCACGTCATCGACCAGCCGCTTGGTGTCGAGATTGTTGCGCGCCTTGAGGGCGCGCAGCGCCTGGGTCGCCAGTTCCAGCGCGGTCACCTCGTGGAGGGACCCGTCGGCCTTGCCTTTGCCGCGCGGCGTGCGGACATGGTCATAGACGAAAACGTCGGTCATGGCGGGTTCCTTTCCCGTATCGAACCTTCAGGCGCGCAACGCCTCAGAGCGTGCGCGAAATCAACAGCTTCATGATCTCGTTGGTGCCGCCATAGATGCGCTGGATGCGCGCGTCGCGGTACATGCGCGAGATCGGATATTCGTCCATGAAGCCGTAGCCGCCGAACAGCTGGAGGCAACGGTCGACAATGGTGTTCTGCAGGTCGGAGAGCTTGTATTTCGCCATCGAAGCCATGGCGGTGTCGCACTTTCCTTCGATATGCAGGCCGACGCAGTACTCGTAGAAAACCTTGGCCATGGTCGCCTGGGTCTTCATGTCGGCCAGTTCGAACTGGGTGTTCTGGAAGTCGATGATGCGCTTGCCGAAAGCCTTGCGTTCCTTGACGTAGTCGATGGTCAGGCCGAGAGCCCGCTCGATCATGGCGACCGCGGCGCCGGCAATGGTCAGGCGCTCCTGCGGCAGCGACTGCATCATCTGGTAGAAGCCCTGGTTCGGCTCGGAACCGAGCAAGGCCTCCGCCGGCAGCTTCATGTCGTCGAAGAACAGTTCCGAGGTGTCGGCCCAGTCGAGGCCGAGCTTCTTCAGCTTGCGGCCGCGGCGGAAGCCCGGCGCGTTGTCGGTCTCGACCACGAACAGCGAGACGCCCTTGGCGCCCTGGCTCGGATCGGTCTTGGCCGCCACCACGATCATATTGGCGTGCTGGCCATTGGTGATGAAGGTCTTCGAGCCGTTCAGCACCCAGCCATTGCCGGAGCGCTCGGCCTTGGTGCGGATGCCCTGGACGTCGGAGCCGGCTCCGGGCTCGGTCATGGCGAGCGCGGCGATCAGTTCGCCGGTCGCCATCTTGGTCAGCCAGTTCTGCTTCTGCTCGCTGGTGCCGTAATGGAAAATATAGGGCGCGACGATCGGTCCGTGGATCGCCCAGCCCCAACTGTCGGCGCCGGCCAGACCGATCTCATGGGCAATGATCGCCTCGTGGCCGTAATTGCCGCCGGAGCCGCCATATTCCTCGGGGATCGAGGCGGACAGCAGGCCAGCCTCGCCAGCCTTGGTCCAGGCATCGCGGTCCATCACGCCGGCCTCGGTCCAGCGCTCGATATTCGGCACGAATTCCTTGGCGAGGAAGGCCTTGGCGCTGTCCGCGAGCATCTGGTGCTCTTCGGTGTGCCAGGCCGGCTTCGGCAGGTTGAGCGGGCTCATGACGAAACTCCCAAGGGTCGTTTTTTTAGGCGACTGTCGCAGATCGAGCGTGCTGTTACACCATCGAATGCGCGACACCCTCCATTGGTCATTCGGGAGAGCCCGCCGGACCGGCGGGCTCGCCGTTTCCCGGACTCAGAAGGCGTCGGCCGGCAGCGCCATCATCGAATCCGCGCCGGCCGTGATGCGGGCGAGATGCGCCGCGGTTTCCGGCATCATCTGCTCGAAGAAGAAACGCGCGACGCCAAGCTTGGCGTTCATCCGCTCTTCCGTGCCATTGGCGCCGTTGGCGAGCTTCAGATTGGCCGCCTTGGCCATTTTCGCCCACATGTAACCCATGGCCACCAGGCCGAAGAGATGCATGTAGGGCGTCGAGCCGGCGCCGGCATTGTCCGGCTTGGCCATGGCGTTCTGCATGAACCACATGGTCGCCGCCTGCAGGTCCTTCAGGCCCTTCGACAACGAACCGATGAAGGGGGCCAGCGCCGCGTCGTCCTTGTTCTGCGAGCAGAAGGCGCCAACCTCGCCGAAGAAGCTCATCACCGCCCGGCCGCCATTGGCGCCGAGCTTGCGGCCGACCAGGTCGAGCGCCTGGATGCCGTTGGCACCCTCATAGATCATGGTGATGCGGGCATCGCGGACGAACTGGCCCATGCCCCATTCATTGATATAGCCGTGGCCGCCATAGAGCTGCTGCGCCTTGACGGCATTGTCGAAGCCGAGATCGGTCAGCACGCCTTTGACCACCGGGGTCATCAGGCCCATGTGGTCATCGGCCTTCTGCTTCTCGGCGGCATCCTCGGAGCGGTGATGGACGTCGGCCTGCAGCGCGGTCCACAGCACCAGGGCGCGGCCGGCCTCGTTGACCGCGCGCATGGTCATCAGCGTCCGCCGGACATCCGGATGCACGATGATCGGATCGGCCGGCTTGTCGGGCGCCTTCGGGCCCGACAGCGAGCGGCCCTGCAGGCGATCCTTGGCATAGGTGACGGCGTTCTGATAGGCGACTTCCGATTGCGACAGGCCCTGCAGGCCGACCGACAGGCGCGCCTCGTTCATCATCACGAACATGGCCGGCAGGCCCTTGTTCTCCTGGCCAACCAGCCAGCCGGTCGCCTCGTCATAGTTCATGACACAGGTCGAATTGCCGTGAATGCCCATCTTCTCCTCGATCTTGCCGCAGGAGACGGGGTTCCGGCTGCCGGCATTGCCGTCGGCATCGGGCAGGAATTTCGGCACGACGAACAGCGAGATGCCCTTGGTGCCGGCCGGCGCGCCTTCGATGCGGGCGAGCACCAGGTGCACGATGTTCTCCGACATGTCGTGCTCGCCGGCCGAGATGAAGATCTTCTGGCCTGATATCTTGTAGGAGCCGTCGCCCTGGGGCACGGCCTTGGTGCGCAACAGCCCGAGATCGGTGCCGCAATGCGGCTCGGTCAGGTTCATCGTGCCGGTCCAGACCCCCGACGCCATCTTGGGCAGGTAGGTCCGCTTGATCTCGTCATTGGCATGGACATGCAAGGCCGCCATGGCGCCCTGGGTCAGGCCCGGATACATCGCCCAGGCGAGGTTCGACGACGACAGGAATTCGCCGATCGCCGCATTGAGCACCACCGGCAGGCCCTGGCCGCCATAGTCCGGATCGGCGGAGAGCGCCAGCCAGCCGCCCTCGCGATATTGCTCATAGGCCGCCTTGAAACCCGGCGGCGTGGTGACCGAGCCGTCGTCATTGCGATGGCAGCCGATGGTGTCGCCGACGACATTGAGCGGCTGCAGCACCTCTTCGCAGAGCTTGGCGCCTTCGTTCAGCACAGCTTCGACCAGATCGCGCGGCGCGTCGGAAAAGCCCGGCAGATTGCCGTAGTTTTCCATGTTCAGCACATCGTACAGAACGAACAACGTGTCCTCGACAGGGGCCTTATAGACCGGCATGGCTCTTCTCCCTCAAGACACCCGCGCTTGATGGCGACGCGGGAGGTTGGCTTCGACCGGCCCGTCCGGGGCCGGCATGACGTCAGTCGCCGTCGGGCGTGGTGCCCTTGGTGGCGAGCCGCTGGTCGATGACCGTGATGGCCCGCTCGAGTTCGTTGATGGCTGTGTCGATGTCGCGCTTCTGGCTACGCAGGCGGGCAACCTGCTCGCGATATTTGCCGCGCGCGACCTTCATCTGTGTGACGCCGCCGTCGCCGAGGTCATAGAGGTCGAGCATGGCTTTGACCTCTTCCAGCGAGAAGCCGACACATTTGCCCATCAGCACCAGCCGGAGCCGGCCGCGGTCACGGCGCGAATAGAGCCGGTCCTGGCCGCTGCGCTCGGGCGCGATCAGGTTCTTTTCTTCGTAGAAGCGCAGGGCCCGTGCGGTGACGCCGAATTCACGGGTCATTTCGCGGATGGTCAGGAAATCCTTCGTCGCGGTCGGCGATGCGCCGCCGGCGCCGGCCACGAGATCGGCGAGCGTCGCGGCCGAGCCGCGTCCATGGGCATCGAGGATCAGCGGGTGCGTCATCCTGCAAGGGCCTCGGGCGTCACCGGCGGCAGGGTCTTGCCGCGATCGACGGTGGTCTAGCGTCCGTTTACGTAAACGTCAACATATTTCCTTGCGACCGGTCACGCGATGACTGCGTCAGGCCGGCTCGTTCGCGGCCTTGGCGGGGTCGCCGGCCGGCCCCTGGCCGAACCGCCGACGCAGTGGAATGGCCTGCAGCGGCAAGGCCCGGCGGGCATCATGGCCCCTGCATCTCGCATTGCAAGCGGCGGCGCATTGCAAGCCGCGTCGCATTGCAAGCGCCGCGGTCTTCGCGGCACGGGCGAAGGATGTTACCTCTGGCCGCGCGGCCGAATGGTGGCCGCGCCACGATAATCCGACCGCACCGGCCGTAACGTTTGGGCGTTACGTCACGAACAAGGGCAATGGGTCCGAGGTGAGAGATCGCGACGACGAGTGGCGCGCGCTGATGCGCGCCGGCCTGGCCGGCGACGCGGCAGCCTATGGGCGGCTGCTCGGCGAGCTTGCGCCATTCTTGCGGATGATTGCCCGCAGCGGCCTTGCCCGCGCCGGGCGGTCGACCGCGGAAGCGGAGGATATCGTGCAGGAAGTGCTGATCGCCATCCATACCAAGAGAACCAGCTGGATCGCCACCCAGCCGCTGGTGCCTTGGGTGCGCGCGATCCTCCGCCACAAGCTGATCGATGCATTGCGCCGCCGCGGCTCGACCGGCGAGGTCGATATCGATGCCCTGGCCGAAGTGGTGGCGGCGCCGTCCAACGAGCCGGAAATCGCCACGCGCGACGTGTTGAAGCTCGCCGAAAACCTGCCCGGCGGCCAGAAGGCGGTGATCCGCGCCATGTTCGTCGATGGCCACAATACGGCGGAGACCGCCAGCGCCCTGTCGATGAGCGAAGGCGCGGTGCGCGTCGCGCTCCACCGAGGCCTCAGCGGCCTTGCCAAGATGCTGCGCGGGAGCGTGTGAACTCAGATGAAGACCGATGACCTGATCGCCGCGCTGTCGCGCGATGCCACCCTGACCGAAGCGCCGGCTTCGCGCCGGATCGCGCTGGCGCTGGTCGTTTCGGCGGTGATCGCCTTCGCGCTGCTGATGCTGGTGGTCAAGCCGCGCTCCGACCTCGCTGAGGCTGCGACCACCATGCTGTTCGATCTGAAGATGGTCTATGTCGCGACCCTGGTGGTCGGCGCGGTCGCCCTGCTCCGCGCCGCTGCCCGGCCCGAAGGCGTGCTCTCGCCGGTCCTGCTCCTGGTGCCGGCCGCGCTCATGCTGTTCGGCCTCGGCCATGAACTGGCGACCCAGGCGCCGGCGGCCTATGGCACGCGCCTCGTCGGCCGCAACTGGGCGCTCTGCCTGGTCGCCATTCCCTTCATGGCGGCAGCCCCGCTGGCCGCCATCCTGGCCGCCATGCGCGCGGGCGCGCCAGCCGACCCGACGCGCGCCGGCGCCATTGCCGGCTTCGCCGCCGGCGCGATCGCGGCGGTGTTCTACGGCCTGCACTGCGTCGACGACTCGCC
Organism: Phreatobacter stygius; assembly: GCF_005144885.1. Lineage (NCBI taxonomy): Bacteria > Pseudomonadati > Pseudomonadota > Alphaproteobacteria > Hyphomicrobiales > Phreatobacteraceae > Phreatobacter > Phreatobacter stygius. The sequence continues at coordinate 3,226,723 of NZ_CP039690.1, read as the reverse complement.
ACTGTTCGTCGCGACCTGGTACACGGTCGCGATCGGCGTCATGGCCGCCGCCGGCGCCGCCATCGGCCGCCGGGTGCTGGCCTGGTAGCCAGTCGCGGTCAGCCATCGGCGAGGAACCGGTCGACCAGGGCCTGGTCGACATCGAACACCCAGCAGGTGTCGAGCCGGTCGTCCCGGATCGTATAGACCAGCGTGCGCTCCAGCTCGGCGCGCAGGGCACCACGCTCGAACGCCTCCCGCGCGATGACCACGGCACGGTTCGGACCGGCCAGGCAGTCGACGATCGCCAGCAGCTTGCGATTGGTCCGGCGGCTGACCTCGGCAAGCACCTTGAGCGCCGCCGGCTTGCCGGCATGAATGCCCGAGAACGGATTGGCGCCGCCGTAATGCAAGGTGAAATCGTCGTGGTAGCAGCCGGCCAAGGCTTGCCGGTCGCCGGCAAGCCAGGCCGCGCAATAGCGCTGCACGACCGCCAGGTTGGCGTTGCGCAGGTGGTCGTCATAAGCGTCGTTCAGAACGGACATCGCGGCTCCCTCAGGCTCCATTCGCCATGCGGCAGGATGGCGGGGACGGCGCCGTCCGGCTTTCAAAAACCGGCTATCGTGCCGGCGGTGCCTGGACAATCGTCAGGCCAGGCCTGGCGAAGGCCGAGGGCGTGAGGCCGAACATGGCGCGAAACGCGCTGCTGAAATGCGCCGAGCTGGCAAACCCCGCGCCGAGCGCCGCCGCGGTGAGGGGCTCGCCCCTGGCCATCGCCCTGATCGCCGCGCCCATCCGGGTCCAGAGCTTGTAGCGCCGGAAAGCGAGCCCGGTCTCGTCCTTGAACAGGTGCTGGAGCCTGGAGGCCGACAGGCCGATTGCCGCGGCATGCTGGTCGAGGCCATTGGCACGCTCGGGCTCGCGCGCCAGCCGCCGGATGACGGCTTTGATCCGGTCATCGCCCGGCGCCGCTGGCGAAAGCTGCAGGATCGCGGCCAGCTCTTCGCGCAGCTCGGACCAGGCAGCGCCCTGGCGCAGCCGGCCGAGCAGGCCAAGATAAGCCGCCTCGTCGGCATGGCCGTGGCTGTCGGCCGGACCGACGGCACGCATCCGGGCGCGCAGCCGGGCATGATCGGCGCTCGCCGGATCGACATAAAGAAAGGCCATCGGCGCCGGCCCGGGCCTGATCCAATGCAGGGTATTGGCCGGAATCAGCGCGGTCCGGCAGGCAACGAAATCGGGCTCGCTGCGGCTCGGATCGCGCGCCAGGCCGAATTCACCATCGAGGCTGGCGCAGAGCACGGCGGCGGCGTTGCGGTGGGCGCCGAGCCCGAAGCTCGGCCCGAGATAAAGCGCGCGCGCGCCCCAGAAGAACAGTCTCGCGGAATCAGCGGCCGGGCTCATGGCGTCCGTCGGTCTGGCGCGGGACGATTGCCCGCGGGCTCGCCGCTCGAGCCTATCGCGGCTCTGTCCAGACACCAAGGACAGGTCTTGCCAGGCACCAAGGACAGGTCTTGCCAGACACCAAGGACGGGTCTTGCCGGACACCAAGGACAGGTCTTGCGCCGGGCGCCTCCGCATGCTTGACTGATCGAACAGTCAGTAACTCCTTGCGCCGGTTACCTATGCCCGAACCGCTTGCGAAAACCCGCATCAAGCCGACGTCGAAGGAGGATATTCTCGACGCGGCGGAGCGGCTTTTTGCCAAATTGGGCTTCGACGGCGCCAGCATGCGCGAGATCGCCCAGTCGGCCGGCGTCGCCCAGGCGCTGCTGCACTATCACTTCCGGACCAAGGAAGGCCTGTTCGAGGCCATGTTCGCGCGCCGCTCGGGCGCCATCAACCGGATCCGCCTGGCCAGGCTCGAGACCATGATCGCCCGCGGCAACCTGACGGTCGAAGAGATCGTCGATTCGCTGCTGCGACCAACCGTCGAGGCCGGGCACGATCCGTCGCGTGGCGGCCATTCCTTCGCCAATCTGATCCTGACCACCGGCGCCTCCAACAATCCCTGGGCGCAGGGGCTGATTGCGGCGAGCTATGACGCCATGGCCAAGCGCTATATCGCGGCGCTCCGGATGGCGCTGCCCGACCTGTCGCTCGCCGACGCGACCTGGGGCTATCTGTTCATCATCGGCTCGGCACTGACCCAGATGTCGCCGACCGGACGCGCCGACCGGCTGTCGGAAGGCGCGACGTCCGACCGCGATACCGAGGCCCTGCTGTCGCGCGCCGCGCGTTTCGCCGCGGCGGGCCTGCGCGCCTTCGCCGAGGCGCGCCCGCGCCCGGCTTTGCCGGAGGCCAAGCCTCCGACCATCTGACCCTTCCATCATCAACAACAACCGGACGGCCAAGATCCGGACCAGAACAAGCTCGATCAGGAGGACGATGTCCATGACCAAACTGACCCGCCGTGGCTTCACGGGCGGCCTTGCCGCCGGCACCGCACTCGCCGGCCTTCCGGCCAGCGCCCAGGCGCCGACGAAAATCTTGCTCGGCTATACCGCCGTTGCCGATTTCACCTCCGCCTTCGTTGCCCAGGAGGAAGGCCATTTCCGCAAGCGCGGCCTCGATGTCGGCTTCCAGCTGATCGCGCTGAACTCCAATATTCCCGCGGCCCTGCAGGCCGAGAGCGTGCAGATCGGCGGGCCGACGCCGTCGGTGATGCTGCAGGCCAATGACGGCGGGCTCGACCTGGTGGCCATCGCCGGCGGTTCGGTGACCTCCAAGGACGTCGCCAATTACGGCTTCGTCGAGAAGACCGGCGCGGGCATCACCGATGCCAAATCGGCCGAGGGCAAGCGCATTGGCGTGCCCGGCCTCGGCGCCTTCCTGCATGTGCTGTTCCGCAAGTGGATGGCCGAGAAGGGCGCCGACTGGAAGAAGGTCACCTTCGTCGAGACGCCGTTCCCGCAAATGGCCGATATCCTGCGCGGCGGTTCGGTCGACGGCCTGATCACCGGCTCGCCGATCATGGAACGCATCGTCCAGGGCAATATCGGCCGCGTGGTGTCCTATTTCCACACCGAGCTGCCGGCCGGCCTGCCGGCCATCCTCTATTCGACCACCCGCGCCTGGGCGACCAAGAACCCGCAATTGATCAAGGCGTTCCGCGAGGGCCTCGCCGAAGGTTCGGCCTTCGTCGCCGACAAGGCCAACGACACCAAGGTGCGCTCGGTGATCGGCAAATATATCCCGCTGCCGCCCGCCGTCCTCGCCACCGCGATCATCTCGGCGCAGAAGCCGACCATCACGGTCGCCGAGATCGACTACTGGATCAAGATCATGCGCGAGCAGGACATGCTGCGCGGCCAGCCGGTCGCAACCAACGTCGTCCTGCCGTGAGCAAGCCGGATATGCTCGCCCGTACGCCGGCCGACAACGCCGCCATCGCTTTCGCCGGGCTCCGTGTGGAGCTCGGCGGCAAGCCGATCCTGGACAATGTGACGCTCGACGTGAAGCCGGGCGAGTTCATCTGCGTGATGGGCCCGTCGGGCTGCGGCAAGACCACACTTCTGCGGGTGGTCGCCGGCCTGGTCGCCGCCACCGCCGGCAGCGTCACCTCGTTCGGCCGGCCGATCACCGGCCCGACGCGCGAGGTCTCGGTGGTGTTCCAGGACTATGGCCGCGCGCTCCTGCCCTGGCGCAATGCCAGCGGCAATGTCGCGCTGGCACTGGAAGCCGCCGCCATGCCGCGCGCCGAGCAGGGACCGCTGATCGAAGCCCTGCTGGAAAAGGTCGGGCTGAAGGACCATGCCGACAAATTCCCCTCGCAGCTCTCGGGCGGCATGCAGCAGCGGCTGCAGATCGCCCGCTGTCTCGCCCAGGATCCCAAGATCCTCTTGATGGACGAGCCGTTCGGCGCGCTCGACGCGATGACCCGCCAGCAGTTGCAGGACGAGGTGCTGGCGCTCGCCGCCGAGCGCAACACCACGGTGTTCTTCGTGACCCATGACCTCGAAGAAGCGCTCTATCTCGGCGACCGCGTGGTCGCGCTTCTGCCCAATCCGGGGCGGATCGCCCGCCTCGTCGACGTGCCGCTCAAGCGTCCGCGCAACCAGCTGACCACCCGCGAGCACCCGGACTTCCTGCAGCTCCGGCGCGACCTGTTCGACATGATGCAAGAGGGCCATTGATGTCCGGCTCTTCCACCGGCTGGGCCAAGGCGGCGGCCCTGCCGCTCGCGGTGCTGGTCGCCGCCGAGATCTGGTTTCGCGGACCGGGCGCCGCCTCCGAGAGCCTGGCGGCGCCGTCGGCGGTCGCCAGGGCCTGGGCGGAGGCGCTGGCCGACGGCACGCTTGCCGTCGCCACCTATCAGACGCTGATCGGCGCCGTCGGCGGCCTTATCATCGGCGCCGTGTCGGGCCTGGTGCTCGGCTTCCTGATCGGCCTGTCGCGCACCGCGATCGCCCTGACGACACCGTCGGTGGAGCTGTTCCGGCCGATCCCGTCGGTCGCGCTCATCCCGCTCGCCATGCTGATCTTCGGTTTCGGCTACCGCATCGAGATGGCGATCGTCGCCTTCGCCACGTTCTGGCCCTGCCTGATCCTGGCGCAGGCCGCCGCCTCGCAGATCGAGCCGCGGCTCCTGGAGGTGTCCAAGGTGATCGGCCTGACACCGGCACAGCGGCTGTGGAAAATCGTGCTGCCGGCGGCCATGCCGCGCATCTTCGTGGCGCTCAGGCTGGCCGCCGGTTTTGCCCTGGTGGTCGCGGTCACGGTCGAGATCGCCGCCAACCCGCAAGGGCTCGGCTACATGCTGGTGATCGCGCAGCAGTCGCTCAGGCCGGAGCTGATGCTCGCCGCGCTCTTGTGGATCGGCTTCATCGGCTGGGGCGTCAATGCCGGCCTCAACGTCCTGCAGGGACGGCTGTTCCGCCACCAGCGGATCGCCGCGGAGGCGCGGACATGAAGACGCGTGACATCCTCGTGTTCATCGGCTCGCTCGGCGTCGTCGCGGCGATCCTGTTCCTGTGGTGGCTCGCCGCCGTCACCGGCAGCGTCTCGCGCGCCTTCGTGCCCAACCCCTTCGATGCCTGGGCCGCGCTGATCGACGGCTTCCGGCGCGGCGACCTCTTGAGCCAGACCATCGGCACGGTCGGCCGCATGCTGCAGGGCTGGCTGCTCGCCGGCCTGGTCGGCGTGGTCCTGGGCGCCGCCATCGGCCTGTCCAGGACGGCGCGCGACTATCTGCAGCCGACGCTGGAATTCCTGAGGCCCCTGCCGGCCTCGGCGATCATTCCGGTGGCGATCGCGCTGATGGGCCTGTCACCGGCCATGGCGCTCACCGTCGTCGCCTTCGGCTCGCTCTGGCCGACGCTGCTCGGCACCATCCACGGCTTCGCCGAGGTCGAACCTCGCCTGAAAGAGGTGGCGCGCTGCCTGCAGATGTCGGGGCCGGCCTTCGCCTGGAAGATGGGCCTGCCCAATGCCATGCCCGACATCCTGGCCGGCATGCGGCTGTCGATGACGGTGGCGCTGATCCTGGCGATCATCTGCGAGATGCTGGCGTCCCAGGCCGGTCTCGGCACCGCGATCCTGCTCGCCGCCCGGTCGTTCCAGTCGGCCGACCTGTTCGCCGGCATCGCGCTGTTGGGCGCGATCGGCCTCGTCTCGAACCTGGCTCTGCGTGCGGTCGAAAAGCACACGCTGCGCTGGCAAACACAGCACTGACGGAGGAACTACCATGGCGCGCCGGATCGTCGACCTGTCCGTATCGCTCCGAGCCGACATCGCCTCGGACCCGCCGGGCACCACCCCGTCGATCACCTATATCGACCACAAGGCCTCGGTGCAGCAGATCCTGCAATTCTTTCCGGGCCTGACCCGGGACGACCTGCCGGGCGGCGACGGCTGGGCGGTCGAGATGCTGGCCTGCTCGACCCATAACGGCACCCATCTCGATGCGCCCTATCATTTCCACTCGACCACGGATGGCGGCAAGCCGGCCTGGACCATCGACGAAATGCCGCTCGAATGGTGTCTGCAGCGCGGCGTGAAGCTCGATTTCCGGCACTTCCCGGACGGTTATGTGGCAAGTGCCGCCGATGTCGACGCCGAGTTGAAGCGGGCCGGCGTGACGCTTCAGCCGCTCGACATCGTGGTGGTCAACACGGCGGCGGGCGCCCGCTATGGCGAGCCCGACTATGTCGGCCGCGGCTGCGGCATGGGCCGCGAGGCAACCCTCTATCTGACCGAACGCGGCGTCAGGATCACCGGCACCGACGCCTGGAGCTGGGACGCGCCCTTCATCCATACCGCCAAGAAATATGCCGAGACCCACGATGCCGGCCTGATCTGGGAAGGCCATCGCGCCGGCATGGTGCGTGCCTATGGCCATATCGAGAAGCTGACCAATCTCGACCAGCTGCCGGCGACCGGTTTCCAGATTTCCTGCTTCCCGTTCAAGATTCACAAGGCTTCCGCCGGCTTCTGCCGGGCGGTCGCGATCTTCGAGGACTGAGCCGATGAAACTCGTGACCTTTGCCGACACGCAGGGCCGGCAGCTCGTCGGCGCGGTCGTCGGCACGGCCAGCGCCGAACGCGTGCTGGATCTGGCCGCCGCGGCCAGGCGCTCGGGCGAGCCCGACCAGGCTTTCGGCTCCATGCTGGCGCTGATCGATGCCGGTTCCGCCGGGCTCGATCTCGCCCGGCGGCTGGTCGAAGCCCGCTCCGGCGATGAAGACCTGTCGCAGCCGCTCGCCGCGACAAGGCTGTTGGCGCCGATCCCGGTGCCGCCGCAGATGCGCGATTTTTCCGTGTTTCCCGGCCATATCATCCAAGCGCCGGTCGGCATGCGGCGGATCGTTGCGCGGATGCAGGGCGACGAGGCCGCGGCCGCGGCGGTAAAACCCGATGCCGACGTGCCTCAGGTCTATCGTGACAGACCGATCTATTACATCACCAACCGCTTCAGCGTGGTCGGCACCGGCACCGAGGTGGTCTGGCCGTCCTACAGCAAGCTGATGGATTTCGAACTCGAGTTCGGCATCGTGCTCGGTCGTGGCGGCACCGATATCGCCAGGGACAAGGCAAAAGACCACATCTTCGGTTACACGATTTTCAACGACTTCTCGGCACGCGATGCCCAGTTGGCCGAAATGCAGGGCATGCTCGGCCCGACCAAGGGCAAAAGCTTCGATGCCGGCAATGCCATGGGGCCGTACCTCGTCACCGCCGACGCGGTGAAGGATCCCTACGCGCTGAAGGCGGTCGCCAGGATCAACGGCGAGACCTGGACCGATACGACGACCGCCGGGATGCTGCATTCCTTCGAGGACATGATCGCCTATGTCTCGCGCTCGGAGACGCTGCATGCCGGCGAATTCTTCGGCTCCGGTACGGTCGGCGGCGGCTGCGGGCTCGAGCTCGACCGCTTCCTCAAGGCCGGCGACGTGGTCGAGCTGACGGTCGAAGGCTTGGGCACGCTGACCAACCGCGTCGTCAGAAAAGACGCCTGAGCGGCGCCGTCACGTCTCCAAAAGCGCGGACACACGCGCGTCATATCCCCTGAGGAAACCCATGGCGAACAACCCGATCGACGGCTTCACGGTCGACCGCAGCGCAATCGGTTATGTCGGCGAAGGGCTGCAGCGGCCGGAATGCATCCTGGCCGAACGCGACGGCTCGTTGTGGGCGGCGGATGCCCGCGGCGGCGTGGTGCATATCCGTGCCGACGGCTCGCAGCAGTTGATCACCCAGAGCGAGGCCAATGCCTTCGCCGGCGCCACCGACGAGGCCACCCGCTTCACTGTCGGCACGCTGCCGAACGGCCTCGCCTTCGCCCGCAACGGCGACATCGTCATCTCCAATTTCGGCACTGACCGGCTGGAGATCATGAACCGCACGACCGGCGAGACCCGGGTGCTGGCCGACACGATCGACGGGAGGCCGATCGGCAAGGTCAATTTCGTGCTGCGCGACTCCAAGGACCGGCTGTGGCTGACCATTTCGACGCGTATCGTCAACTGGATGCAGGCCGTGTCGCCCAAGATCGCCGACGGCTTCATCGCGCTCTACGACCAGGGCCGGCTCAAGGTGGTGGCCGACAACATCGCCTTCACCAACGAGATCCGCTTCGATGCCGGGGAAGAATGGCTCTATGCGGTCGAGACCTCGGGGCCGAAGATCACCCGCTTCCGCGTCCAGAACGACGGCAGCCTGACCGAACGGCAGACCTTCGGGCCGGAGGATCACGGCGCGCCGATCGACGGTATCGCCTTCGATGCCTTCGGCAATCTCTGGGGCACCCATGTGATGATGGACCGCATCTTCGCCATCACCCCGGAAGGCGAATTGCGCATTCTGCTCGACGACCACGACCCCTGGACCAGCCGGCAATTGATGACCGCCTTCTACAAGGGCGAGGCGGGGCCGGAGCATATGCTGGCGGCCGGCGGCCGCATCGCGCCCTGGTTCGCTTCCGTCACCTTCGGCGGGCCGGACCTGAAGACGGTCTATATCGGCTCGCTGCGCGGCACCCGCATCCCGTTCTTCCGCTCGCCGGTGGCCGGTCTTCCGATGGTCCACTGGAACGAACGCTAACCCGACATTCGGGCTAGGCGCTCGCCGGAGTGGCCGCACCATAGGCCGGGGGCTGCTGACGGGTGGCTTCCTCGGCGAGGCTGGCAGCATGCCAGTCGAACAGGCGCTGCCGCTCCTCAGGCCGCATGTCGAGAACGGTCAGCCCGCCATCGAGCAGCAGAACCTCGCCGTTCGGCCCGCCGGCGGCGAGCGCCTGCGAACCGGCCTGGTCGACGAAAAACGGCCAAAGCCCGGCGGGGAAATCGACCGCGGTCTCGGGCCCGAAAGCCGGGCCCGACATTGGCCGCGCGTAGGTCCAGGTCCAGGTCTTGCCGTTCTCGGTGCCCTCGCCACGCAGGTCGACCAGAAGCGGGCTCAGGACCTTGCCGGACAGCGCGCGCAAAGGCTTGTTGGGATCGCCGGTCCGCCGCCGCACGGCCTGGCGCAGGGACGCGAGAGCCCCTGCGCCGAACAGCGCGACGAACAGGCCGACGGTGATCAGCCGGTTCCAGAAATGGTCGAGCGCCAGGTCGGTGGTGACGACATTCGGGTTGCCCTTCTGCTGCATCACCCGGATCGAATAGGCCCCGAGATGCAGATCGAAGAAGCCGAAGCTCGTCTCTTCGCGGATGTTTCCGGCCGGACCGCGTCGCTCGATCGTCGCATCGCAGAAATGCAGAACAAGCTTGCTCTTGCATTTTCCCGATATGAATCGCGCTTGCGTGGCCGGCTCGACATTGCCGACGAGGCGCGCATCCTTCACCAGGTCCGGCCCCATCAGGAAAGCGATGCCGGCGACAAACAGGACGCCGGTCAGAAACAGCGCGAAGGCGCCGAGCCGGCTCGGCCGCTTGGGCAGCAGCACCTTCAGGGGGCGGGTGGGGAAAGGCGGCTGATGCATGGCGGCGTCCATCGTCTCGGTCCACAGGAGGTGTCGGGGACACCACCTAGAGCGACGATGTTTCAGCTCTGCGGCGCCAGCCGGCGGCGGACGCTTCGGACGGACCGCCGCGAACGACAGGCTCCCTTAGGCGGTCTGGACCGCGGCCTGCGCAGCATTGCGCTCCGCCGCCTTGTCGAGCAGCGACTGGCGCCAGGCCTGCAAGGTCTGGCGCTCCTCGTCGGTCATGCCGAGAACCGCCAGGTCGTTGTCCAGCAGCAGCGCCTCGCCGCCCGGACGGCCGACCACCGCCAGCGCCTTGGTGCCCTCCGGATTGAGGAAGAAGGGCCAGGTGCCGGCCTCGAAGCGGACCGAGGTTTCCTTGCCGAGCGAGGGACCTGCCGGCGTGTAGCGCCAGGTGCGCCCCTTGTCGCCCTCGTCCTGGTGACCGTGAATGTCGGCGATAACCGGCGTCATGACCGTATTGTTCAGTGGCTTGAACGCCTTGTTGACGCCCTCCCCGCGGCGAAACGCCTGCCGGAGCAGGGCGAAGCCACCGACGATGAACAGAATGAACAAGCCACCGGCGAGCAGGGCTCGATCCCAGAGATGATCGAGCGCCAGCGAGGTGGTGACGACGGCGGGATTGCCCTGCCGCTGCACGACATGGGTCGAATAGGACCCGAAATGCAGGTCGATGAAGGCGAAATGGCTTTCCTCCCGCACCGGGCCGCTGGCGGTGCCGCGCTCGATCGTCGCGTCGCAGAAATGCAGAATGATCTTGCTGCGGCACTTGCCGGTGACGACGCGCGCATTCGGCGCGGGTTCGTCGTTGCCGTTGATCTGGAAATCCTGCGCCAGGCCAGGCGCGGAGAAATAGGCCAAACCGCCGGCCAGGCCCATCATGACAAAAAAGAAGAAGACGGCGCTGATCTTGCTGGCGGGTTTGGGCAAGACGACGGGCAGCGGCCTGATCGGAAAAATGGGATTGGCCATGACATCCTCAAATCAAAAGGGCCGGCTAATACGAGAGCCTGATCGCCGCAACCGGCAGCGAATCTCCTTAGGGAAGAAGCACAATCATGCCGCGAAATGCGCTTGTTTCAATCTTTGTCCGTGGCACCCTGGTCTTCCCGCCACGCAGGGCAGACCCCGTCGCATGACCAGCCGGCGGTTCCCTTGGCGAAGACGACATGACGCGCGCGTCGCCGCCGTCCATAATGCCCTCCGACTCGTTTGAGGCTTCCCGCACCATGCACGCCGACCATCACCGCCCCGTCCGCGAAGGCGATCGCGTCTTTCTCGTCGACGCTTCCTCCTTCGTCTTCCGCTCCTATTTCCAATCGATGAACCAGGACCGGAAATACAATTCCCGGTCGGATGGGCTGCCGACCGGCGCGGTCAGGCTGTTCGCCACCAAGATCCTGCAATTCGTCCAGGACGGCGCGCTCGGCGTAAAACCGACCCATCTGGCGATGATCCTGGACAAGAGCGAGAACTCGTTCCGCAAGGTGCTCTACCCGGCCTACAAGGGTAACCGGCCGCCGCCGCCGGAGGACCTGGTGCCGCAGTTCCCGCTGATGCGCGACGCCATCCGCGCCTTCGGCCTGCATCCGATCGAGCAGGACACCTATGAGGCCGACGACCTGATCGCGACCTATGCCGAACAGGCCAAGGGCCGCGGCGCGGACGTGCTGATCATCTCCGCCGACAAGGACCTGATGCAGCTGGTCGGGCCGCGCGTCGCCTTTTACGATCCGGAGAGCGGTATCAAGGGCAAACCCGGCTATCGGCCCGAGCGCCTGCTGATCCACGAGGATCGCTTCGAGCGCTGGAACGTGCCGGTCGACAAGCTCGGCGAGGTCTCGGAATATTGGGAAGGCCAGCCGCCCGAAAAGATCGTCGACATCCAGGCGCTGGAAGGCGACACCTCGGACAATGTGCCGGGCGCACCGGGCATCGGCCGCAAGACGGCGGCCCAGCTGATCGCCGAATTCGGCGATGTCGAGACGCTGCTGGCGCGCGCGGCTGAGATCAAGCAGCCGAAGCGGCGCGAAACCCTGACCGACCCCGAAGTGATCGAAAAGGTGCGCTTGTCGCGCAAGCTGGTCGAACTGGTGCGCGACGTGAACGTCGAGATACCGCTCGACGAGACCGGCCTGGAAAAACCCGACGGCAAGACCCTGGTCGCCTTCCTGAAGGCCCTGGAATTCACCACCATCACACGCCGGGTCGCCGAGCTCTATGGCGTCGATGCCAGCCAGATCGAACCGGACCCGCGGCTCGCCCCGGTCGCCGGTGCGTCCCGGGCGGTGGCGGTCGCCGCGCCAGGTGCCGCCGATGGCGCCGCGGCAGCGCCGCCCGCCGCCGCCGAGGCGAGCTTCGGGGATGTCGAAGCCACGCCGCAGGCGCTGGCCGCGCGCGTCGCCCAGACGTTGAAGACCACTCCGGTCGATCGCTCCGGCTATCTCTGCATCACCACCCTCGACGCGCTCGATGCCTTCATCGCCGAGGCGCGCGAGGCCGGCGTGGTGGCGCTCGACACCGAGACCACTTCGCTCGACGCGATGAGCGCCGAACTGGTCGGCTTCTCGCTGGCAACCGCCGCCGGCAAGGCCTGCTATGTACCGCTCAACCATCGCGCCGGCAGCGAAGGCCTGTTCGATTCGGGCCTGGTGCCGGACCAGATCCCGATCCGCGCCGCGCTCGACCGGCTGAAGGCGCTGGCCGAAGATCCCGGTGTCCTGAAGGTCGGGCAGAACCTGAAATACGACCTGCTGATCCTCGGTCGCTACGGCGTGACGGTAGCGCCCTATGACGACACCATGCTGATCTCTTACGTGCTCGACGGCGGGCGCGGCGGCCACGGCATGGATGCCTTGTCGGAACGCCATCTCGGCCACGAGACGATCGCCTATTCGAGCGTCGCCGGTTCAGGCAAGAACGCCGTCACCTTCGATCGGGTGCCGCTCGACAAGGCGACCGCCTATGCCGCGGAGGATGCCGACGTAACGCTCAGGCTCTGGCAGGTGCTCAAGCCCCGCCTGCCGGCCGAAGCCAAGACCAATGTCTACGAGACGCTGGAGCGGCCGCTCGCCGCCGTGCTCGCCCGCATGGAACGGCGCGGCATCCTGGTCGACCGCCAGGTGCTGGCACGATTGTCCGGCGATTTCGCCCAGACCGCCGCCCGCGTCGAGGCGGAGATCCAGGTGCTGGCCGGCGAGCCGCTCAATCCCGGCTCGCCCAAGCAGCTCGGCGACATCCTGTTCGGCAAGATGAGCCTGCCCGGCGGCACCAAGACCAAGACCGGCGCCTGGTCGACCGCGGCCGGCGTGCTGGAGGACCTCGCCGAGCAAGGCCACGAGCTACCGCAGAAGATCCTCGACTGGCGCACCGTCTCGAAGCTCAAGTCGACCTATACCGACGCCCTGCCGACCTACATGAACGCCGAGACCGGCCGGGTTCACACCTCGTTCTCGCTCGCCGCCACCACGACCGGCCGGCTGTCCTCGTCGGAGCCCAATATCCAGAACATTCCGGTTCGCACCGAGGAAGGCCGCAAGATCCGCACCGCCTTCATCGCGGCGCCCGGCATGAAACTGGTCTCGGCCGACTACAGCCAGATCGAGCTGCGCGTGCTCGCCCATATCGCCGACATCCCGCAGTTGCGCCAGGCTTTCGCCGATGGCGTCGACATTCACGCAATGACCGCGTCGGAGATGTTCGGCGTGCCGGTCAAGGGCATGGATCCGCTGGTGCGCCGGCGCGCCAAGGCGATCAATTTCGGCATCATCTACGGCATTTCGGCCTTTGGCCTGGCCAATCAGCTGGGCATCGCGCGCGAAGAGGCCGGCGCCTATATCAAGAAATATTTCGAGCGCTTTCCCGGCATCCGCGACTACATGGATGCGACCAAGGCGTTCTGCCGCGAGAACGGTTATGTCGAGACGATCTTCGGCCGGCGCTGCCATTTCCCGGCGATCCGGTCGGGCAATCCGTCCGAACGCGCCTTTGTCGAGCGCCAGGCGATCAATGCGCCGATCCAGGGCTCGGCCGCCGATGTCATCCGCCGCGCCATGATCCGCATGGATGCGGCGCTCGCCGCCGCCAAGCTCGATGCCCTGATGCTGCTGCAAGTGCATGACGAACTGGTGTTCGAAGTGCCGGACGCCGAGGTCGACCGCAGCCTGCCGGTGATCCGCCGGGTGATGGAGGATGCGCCCTTCCCGGCGCTGCAGCTCAAGGTGCCGCTCGCCGTCGACGCGCGCGCCGCGGCGAACTGGGACGAGGCGCACTGAGGCCGGGGGCGCCTCAGGCCCGGCTGACCGTCGCTGGCAGGGGTGTTCCGTCGTTGGACGGGCTATCCCGTGCCTGGCATCGGACTATTTTGCCTTGGCAAGGCGCTTCAGCGCACCCCGCCCCATGAAGCCCGCGCTGACATAGGTGATGGCAAAGGCAAGCCCGAAAGCGCCGGCCAGGCCAAGCGCCGCGATGGACAGGTCAAGCCTCGCCCTGCCGAGCCCGAGCATCACCGCAAGATTGCCGAAGCTCAGGAAACCGAAAGTCATATAGGCCTGGATCAGCAGCGCCGTGACATTCACGATCAGAGCAATGCCCGCCGCGCTTGCCGAGAAGCGCAGCTTTTCGCCAGCTGTCATGACCCGGCCGGTCGCCCGCGCAAACACATCAAGCGCCGGAGCAAGAGCAACCACCAGGGTAATGATCCCCATCGAGCTCGGGACTTTGAAGTTCAGCGCCGCGGTGACCGCGTAGACGACCGCGACACACACTATGAAAGCCATCGCGAACCGAACGATGGTGGGGGTCAGGCTGACCGGGCTGGCGGATAGGTTCATTGACCGAGCTCTCTCTCTGGCAAGCCGGGGCTGGGTGTGAGGTCGGCCGGACCGTGTCGATGATCCACCGGGCGGCGAAGGAGCATCCTTCCCGGCGCGGCGGCGAACCGGGATGAGGCACATCGAGGCGAGGCTGTGGTCCGGAGGGCCTCGGCTAGCGCCGGTCCTCGATGACCTGGGCGATCGCGGCGCGCAGTTCCGGAATGCCCTGGCCCTTGCGGCTGGAGGTCGCAATGATCTCCGGGAAGGCGGCGGCCCGCTTCTTGACCGTCTCAAGCGTCGCCGCGATCAGATCGTCGAGCGCGGTCACGGAAATCTGGTCGGCCTTGGTCAGCACGATCTGATAGGACACCGCCGACTTGCCGAGCTCGTCGAGCACCTCGACATCGACCGGCTTCAACCCGTGGCGGGCATCGACCAGGACATAGACGCGGGCGAGATTCTGCCGGCCGCGCAGATAGTCGTGGATCAGCCGCGTCCACTCCTTCACCTTGGCCTCGGGCGCCGCGGCAAAGCCGTAACCCGGCATGTCGACGATGACGAGGTCGGTCGGCGCGCCCTGCTCAGGCGGCACGTGGAAGAAGTTCAGCTCCTGGGTGCGGCCCGGCGTGTTCGAGGTCCGCGCCAGGCTGTTCTGGTTGACCAGCGCGTTGATCAGGCTCGACTTGCCGACATTGGACCGCCCGGCAAAGGCGATCTCGGTGCCGTTCATCGGCGGCAGATGTTGCATGTTGGGCGTGCCGCGCCAGAAATCCCAGGGCCTGGCAAACAGCTTGCGGCCGGTTTCGATCAGCTTGTCGCTCACGTGCCGTCTCCCATGCGCCGCTGCCGGCTGGCAATGGAGCCCGGCCGGCCGGGCCGCCGCGGGCTTGCAGAAATGGAAAAGGCTCCCGCGGCGATCCTAGCCGTCGCGGGAGCCTGATGAAAAGCAGTCAACGTGTCAGGTCGGGGGTTTCTTGGTCGCGCCGAACATCGACTTCAGATTGTCCCAGAGTTCCAGCTTGACGCCGTAACGACGCATGATCACCGCCTGCTGCAGCACCGAGAGCGTGTTGTTCCAGGCCCAATAGATCACCAGGCCGGCCGGGAACGAGGCCAGCATGAAGGTGAACATGATCGGCATCCACTTGAAGAAGGTCGCCTGGATCGGATCGGTCGGGGCCGGGTTCATCTGCATCTGGACCCACATGGTGACACCCATGATGAGCGGCCAGACGCCGATCAGCAGGAAGGCCGGCACCGTGAAGGGGATGAGGCCGAACAGGTTGAACATCGAGGTCGGGTCCGGCGCGGACAGGTCGTGGATCCAGCCGAAGAACGGCGCGTGCCGCATCTCGATGGTGATGAACAGCACCTTGTAGAGCGCGAAGAACACCGGGATCTGGATGATGATCGGCCAGCAGCCGGCGAGCGGATTGATCTTCTCGCGCTTGTAGAGCGCCATCAGCTCCTGCTGCTGCTTCATCTTGTCATCCGCGAAACGGTCGCGGATTTCCATCATTTCCGGCTGCACCTTCTTCATCATGGTGATGGAGGCGTAGCTCTTGTTGGCCAGCGGGAAGAACAGGCCCTTGACCAGCAGCGTGACCAGCAGGATGGCGATGCCGAAATTGCCGGTCTTGAGGAAGATCCAGTCCATCACCGTGAACAGCGGCTTGGTGATGAAATAGAACCAGCCCCAGTCGATCAGCCGGTCGAAGCGGTCGACATTCAGGCTGCTGGAATAACCGTCGACAACGGCCACTTCCTTGGCGCCGGCGAACAGGCGCGTGGTCGCCTCCGCCCGGCCGCCGGCCGCAACCGTCAGCGCCGGTTGCAGGTAGTCGGTCTGATAGCTCTTCAGCCCGCTCGCCTGGAAGAACTTGAAGCTCGAATCGAGCTCGGTGGTCTGGTCCGGGATCAGCGCGGCAGCCCAATATTTGTCGGTCATACCAAGCCAGCCGCCGCGCGACTTGAACGCCTGGGTGCGGGCGGTCTCGATCGCCGAATAGCCGACTTCCTGCAGGCCCTTGTCGCCGAACACGCCGATCAGGCCTTCGTGCAGGATGTAATAGCCCGAGGTCTGCGGCGTGCCGTGGCGCGAGATCAGGCCGTAGGGATGCAAGGTCGCCGGCGTCTGGCCGGCATTGACCACGCTGTCGCGCACGGTGACCATATAGGTCGGGTCGATCTCGTAGGTCCGGTTGAAGGTCAGCCCCTGGCCATTGTCCCAGGTGAGCGTCACCGGCGTCGAGGGCGTCAGCTTGCCACTGCCGACCTGGGTCCAGCGGGTCTGGGCGTTCGGCACGGCGATGGTCTGGCCGGCGCCGGCGACGAAGCCGAATTCGGCATAGAACGGCTGGCGGTGATTGGTCGGATCGATCGGCGAGCCCTGGGGCGCGAACAGGATGACATTGGCGCTGTTCTTCTCGACCGTCTCGCGATAGGTCGCGAGCACCAGATCGTCGACGCGCGCGCCGACCAGATTGATCGAACCGGTCAGCCGCGGCGTCTCGATGGCAATGCGCGGGGTCGCCGCGATGACCTGTTCGCGCGACTGGGTGACGACGGCGGCCGGCGCCACCGCGCCGGGCGCCGCCGGAGCGGTCGCGCCGCCGGGGACCGGCACGGCTCCAGGAGCGGGCGTGGTGCCGGGCGCCGGCTGGGTCGCGGTCGGCTGCTGGGCCTGCTGCTGGCGCTGGGCCTCACGCTGGCGCTCCATCTGGGGCATGCCAATGAAATATTGCCAGCCGACCAGCACGAGGATGGAGAGCACGATCGCGAGAATGTAGTTGCGGTTGTTGTCAGCCATCGGTCCGTGCGGGTGCGGTCGTGGAAAGATCGGGGTGATCAGCGCGCCTTGGGCGCGGCCGAGCGCCGAAGCGCTTCGGTCAGATCGGTGAGGAGCGTGTCGAAGGGGCGATCGAGGGCGGCGCGGGTGAGCACCAGCACATAATCGGAACCGGGCCGGGCGGCCTCGCGCGCACCGAGCCGCACGGCCTCCTTGAGGCGGCGGCGCATGCGGTTGCGCTCGACGGCGCCGCCGGTCTTCTTGGTCACCGTGAAGCCGAAACGCGGAGCCGCGGCGTCGCCGCGCTGGCGTTCCTGCAAGACGAAGGCCGCCGTTGCGACACGGCGGCCTTTGGAACAGGCAATGAAATCGGCGCGACGAACGAGGCGGCTGGGTGGTGTCAAACCGATCATCGTCGTCCTCCCGTCAGGCGGACCGGCCGAAAAATCGGCCGCGACGGGTCACGCCGACAAGCGCTTGCGGCCACGCGCGCGGCGCGCCGACAAAATCCGCTGGCCGCCCTTGGTAGCCATGCGGGCGCGGAAGCCATGCCGGCGCTTGCGCACGAGCTTGGAGGGTTGGTAGGTGCGTTTCACGGGACATCTCCGCGCGGGTCTTGATCAAAACGATCGGATGGGGTTCGGGGTGGCTCGCCAGCGGCGGTCCGTAAACGAACCACGCCCCGGGCGCGGGCCGCTCCCAAGTCGGCCGGGTTATAGGCAGGACGCCACGGAAAAGTCAACGCGCGAAGCACGGCACCATTGCCGCAGCCTTTCCGGAGCCCCGAACCGGCGCCGGCGTCAGGTCAGCGGAATGTCCGCCACATGCCGGCGAAACGCCGGCCGTTGCAGCATCAAGGCATACCAGCGGTCGAGATGGACAAGCTTCGGCGCGTCCGGGATCAGGCCATAATAACGGAAGGCCATGACGCCGAGCGGGATATCGGCAACCGAAAAGGTATGACCGACGACATGGCTGTGACGGCCAAGCTCGGCGTCGAGGATGGTCATGGCGGCAATCGATCTGGCCGTGCCGTCCTGGATGGCGGCGTGGTCGCGCTGGTCGGGCGCGGTCCGCACCAGGCCCCAGAAGACCGGCGTGAGTGCGGTCATGGCTTCGGTCTGCTGCCAGTCCATCCACATGTCGACACGCGCCTTGTCGGCCAGCGCCGCCGGCATCAGCCGGCCGTGCTTGCGCGCCAGATGCCGGCACACCGCGTTCGATTCCCACAAGACGACGCCTTCGTCCTCGACCGTCGGCACCCGGCCGTTCGGATTCCTGGCGCGGTAGTGGGGCTCGTTGACCACACCGAACTGGCGGCCGGCGTCAATCCGTTCATGGGCAAGGCCGAGTTCGCCGACGCACCACATGACCTTCTGCACGTTGGCCGAATTGTCGCGGCCCCAGATCTTCAGCATGGCATTTTCCTAGCGCTGACAGGTCGGGCAGTAGAACGTCGATCTGTTCGACTGCACGATGCGGCGAACAATGTTCCCGCAACCCGGCTTCAGGCAAGCTTCTCCCTCGCGGTCATAGATCTGGAAGCGATGCTGGAAATAGCCGAGCTCGCCCGATGGCTGGGCATGGTCGCGCAGTGTCGAGCCGCCAGCCTCGAGCGCTTCGGCGATGACGTCGTGGATGACCGGCACCAGGCGCTCGAGACGGACGCTCGGCGCGCCGGCCTTGGTCACCAGGGTTCCGGCCTTGCGCGTCGGCGACAGGCCGGAACGGAACAGGGCTTCGCAGACATAGATATTGCCGAGGCCGGCGATGATCGACTGGTCGAGCAGGGCTGCCTTCAGCGGCGCCTGCTTGTCCTTGAACTGACCGGCGAGATAGTCGGCGGACAGGCTGTTGCCGGTCGGCTCGACGCCCAGATGGGCAAAGAGCGGGTGTTCGGGGAGCTTCGCCCGGTCGGCCAGCAGCATGAAACCGAAGCGGCGCGGGTCGTTATAGGTGACCATCGCGCCCGAACTCATGTGAAACACCACATGGTCGTGCGCCGCATCGCGCGAGCGCGCGTGATGGAAGTCGCCGGCGACCTGCTGTTCGATACGGAACGAGCCGGACATGCCGAGATGCATGATCATCACCTCGCCGCCATCGAGATCGGCCAGCAAATATTTGGCACGCCGGCCGAGGCTCTCGATGCGCCGGCCGGTCAGCCGGTCGCGGAAGTTCTCGGGGAAAGGAAAGCGCAGATCCTTCCGGCGCACCTCGGCGCGGCTGATCGTCGCCCCCTCCATCACCGGGGCAAGGCCGCGGCGGACGGTTTCGACTTCAGGCAATTCAGGCATGGACTGTTCGCAGCCTCGTTTCGCCGCATCGGGCGGGCGTCAACCCTGCGACCCACTCGTCATAGCGTCGGCCGGAGCGTTCCGCTATGGTCCCGCCGCACTCACGAGGCTTCGCAATGTCCGCCGCCACCCATGACACCGATTTTGGTTTCCGCCGCGTCGATCTCGACGCCAAGCAGGGCCTGGTCGACGATGTGTTCCACAAGGTGGCCGGCCGCTACGACCTGATGAACGACCTGATGTCGGCCGGCCTGCACCGCGTCTGGAAGGACGTGATGGTAACGCGGCTGGGTATTTCCAGGACCCGGCCCTTCGCCCATCTGGATGTCGCCGGCGGCACCGGTGACGTCGCCTTCAAAGTGGTCGATGCGGGCGCGGCGGCCCAGGCCACCGTCTGCGACATCAACGGCGAGATGCTGAAGGTCGGCCGGGAGCGCGCCGACAAGCGCGGGCTCGCGGCCCGTGTCGAATTCGTCCAGGGCAATGCCGAGGCGCTGCCGTTTCCGTCAGGCTCGTTCGACGGCTACACGATCGCTTTCGGCATCCGCAACGTGCCGCGCATCCAGCTGGCGCTCGACGAGGCCTATCGCGTGCTGAAGCCCGGCGGCCGGCTGCAGGTGCTGGAATTCTCGCCCGAGGTCGTTCCAGGCCTCGACCGCGTCTATGACTTCTATTCGTTCAGCGTCATTCCGCCGCTCGGCAGGCTGGTGACCGGCGATGCCGAACCCTACCAGTACCTGGTCGAATCGATCCGCAAGTTCCCGCGTCCCGAGGCCTTCGCCGAGATGATCCGCAAGGCCGGCTTCGGCCGTGTCGAGGTCACGGCGATGACCGGCGGCATTGTCTGCCTGCATGGCGGCTGGAAGGTCTGATCTTGCTCGGCGGACTTGTTCATATCCTGCGGCTCGGCCGCGCCGGTTTCGTCTTTGCCCGCGAAGGCGTGTTCGGTCTGGTCGACCTGGAAACCATGCCCCGGCCGGCCCGGCTCGGCCTGAGGCTGGCGCGCCTGATCGAGCGACGGCGCTCCCGCACACGCTCCGACAAGCTGACCGCGGCACTGACCCGGCTCG
The DNA here is from genome assembly GCF_005144885.1 of Phreatobacter stygius. NCBI lineage: Bacteria > Pseudomonadati > Pseudomonadota > Alphaproteobacteria > Hyphomicrobiales > Phreatobacteraceae > Phreatobacter > Phreatobacter stygius. Next base: position 3,206,348 of record NZ_CP039690.1, on the reverse strand, counting down.
GACCGACCTATGTCAAGCTCGGCCAGTTCTTGTCGACCCGGCCCGACGTGGTCGGCCCGGCGATCGCCAGCGACCTGGAGGCCCTGCAGGACCAGGTGCCGCCATTCGACCAGGCGGACGCCGAGCGGATCGTCAGCGAAACGCTGGGCCAGCCGGTCTCGGAGCTGTTCTCGAGCTTCGGTCCGGCCATTGCGGCGGCCTCCGTCGCGCAGGTCCACAAGGCGCGCACCCGCGACAACGGCATCGAACGCGACGTCGCGGTCAAGGTGCTGCGGCCCGGCGTCGCCGACCGGTTCCGCGCCGACCTCTCCGATTATTATTTCGCCGCCCGCTTCGCCGAACGCTTCGCACCCGACAGCCGCCGGCTCAGGCCGATCGGCATCGTCGATACGCTCGCCCGGTCCATGGCGATCGAGCTCGACATGCGGCTGGAAGCGGCCGCGGCCTCGGAAATGGCCGACCGGACCAAGGGCGATCCGGCCTTTCGCGTGCCCGAGGTCGACTGGAACCGCACCGGCAAGCTGGTGCTGACGACTGAATGGATCGACGGCATCCGGCTCGGCGACCGCGACGCGCTGGCCAAGGCCGGCATCGATCCGGAGGCGCTCGGCCGGACCGTGATCCAGAGCTTCCTGCGCCATGCGCTGCGCGACGGCTTTTTCCATGCCGACATGCACCAGGGCAACCTGTTCGCCGACGAGAGGGGCAATCTCGTCGCGGTCGATTTCGGCATCATGGGCCGGATCGGACCGAAGGAGCGCCGCTTTCTGGCCGAGATCCTGCTCGGCTTCATCACCAAGGCCTATCGCCGCGTCGCGGAGGTGCATTTCGAGGCCGGCTATGTGCCCGGGCACCATTCGATCGACGAATTCGCCCAGGCGATCCGGGCGATCGGCGAGCCGATCCATTCGCGCACCGCCGACCAGATCTCCATGGCGAAGCTCTTGTCGCTGCTGTTCGAGGTGACGGCGATCTTCGAGATGACCACCCGCACCGAGCTGATCCTCTTGCAGAAGACCATGGTGGTGGTGGAAGGTGTCGCGCGCTCGCTCGACCCGAAACTCGACATGTGGTCGACCGCCGAGCCGGTGGTGCGCGAGTGGATCAGCCGCAATCTCGGGCCGGTCGGGCGATTGCAGGATGTCGGCGAAGGCGCGCTGACGCTCGGCAAGATCGTCGGCGACGTGCCGATCTTGCTCGCGCGCGCAGCCATGCTGTCGGAGCGGGTCGACGAGCTGACCCGCGACGGTTTCGTGCTGTCGCCGCAATCGTTGAAGGGCATCGGCGAGGCGGAAGCCCGGCGCAACCGCTGGAGCACGGTGGCGCTGTGGCTGATCGCGGCCCTGCTGGCCGCCAATCTGTTGCTCGGCTGAAGCGCCACCTTCCGGCGGCCCCGAGCTGCGACTATGTTCAGTCATGGCTCAATTGCTCACCCCCGATACCGCCGTCGACCTCCTGGAGCAGCTTTATGCCGAGGCGACCGGTGCCTTGCGCGCGGCACTCGCGCGGTTCCTCGACGGCGGCCCGCCGCCCTCGACGGAAGAGCGCACCCGCTTCGTCTATCCCGAACTCGCGGTCACCTATGCCCCCGACCGGGCGGCGCCGCGCAACCGTCGCGCCTATGGCAAGTTCGCCCATCCCGGCCTCTACACCACGACGGTGACCCATCCCGGCGAGTTCCGCCGCTACCTGCTCGACCAATTGCGCCCGCTGGTGTCGGAATATGGCGCGGTCATCGAGGTCCGGCCGAGCACCCAGGAAATCCCCTACCCCTATGTGCTCGACGGCGGCAACGAGTTCTCCGCCGGCAACGCGACGCCCGGCGACCTCGCCCGTTTCTTCCCGGTGCCGCTGCTGGCGCTGGTCGGCGACGAAATCGCCGACGGCACCTATGAGGGATCGGCGGTCAGCGGCCGGCCGCTGTCGCTGTTCGACGCGGTCCGGGTCGACTATTCGCTCCGCCGCATCGTCCATTACACCGGCACCGACTGGCGGTCCGTGCAGCCCTGGATCCTGCTGACCAATTATCACCGCTATGTCGACCAGTTCGTCGCCTGGTCGGTCGAGGAGATCGTCCAGGGCCGCGCCGTCAGGCTGATCGCGCCGGGCGGACTCAGCGTCGACCAGAGCAATCTCGACGGCGCGGTGGAGCGCATCGCGGCCTCGGCCTGGCACCGCTTCCAGATGCCGGCCTATCATCTGGAGCGCACCGGCACGCCGGGCGTGACCCTGGTCAATATTGGCGTCGGTCCGTCCAACGCCAAGAACATGACCGACCATCTGGCGGTGCTGAGGCCGCATTGCTGGCTGATGGTCGGCCATTGCGGCGGCCTGCGCCAGGCCCAGGAGATCGGCGACTATGTGCTGGCCCATGCCTATCTCCGGCGCGACCGCATTCTCGATGGGCTGGTGCCGCCGGAAATCCCGATACCCGCGCTGGCCGAGATCCAGACCGCCTTGCAGGAAGCCTGCGCGGCGGTGACCGGGGCCAGCGGCGACACGCTGAAACACCGGCTGCGCACCGGCACGGTGGTGACCAATGACGACCGGAACTGGGAGCTGCGCTACACCCAGGAAAAGCGGCTGATCAACCTGTCGCGCGCCATTGCGGTCGACATGGAAAGCGGCACGATCGCTGCCCAGGGCTACCGGCTGCGGGTGCCTTACGGCACGCTGCTCTGCGTTTCCGACAAGCCGCTGCACGGCGAGATCAAGCTGCCCGGCGCCGCCAATGCCTTCTATGCCAATGCGGTGGCGCAGCATCTGCTGGTCGGGCTCGATGCCATCGAGCGGCTGAAGCGCACCGGCGGCGCGATCCACTCGCGCAAGCTCAGGAGTTTCGACGAACCGCCGTTCCGCTGACTGTTCCGCCATAGCTCAAAGGCGACCTTGATCGGTTCAAACAACCGGTTAGGGTCGCGCTCCCCTCGCGACCGGGCTCATCTCACCATGCTCCAGTCCAAGCGTATCCTTCTGATCATCGGCGGCGGCATCGCCGCCTACAAGTCGCTGGAACTGATCCGCCGCTTGCAGGATCGCGGCGCCAGCGTCCACTGCATCCTGACCAGGGCGGGCGCCGAGTTCGTCACGCCACTGTCGGTCGGCTCGCTCAGCGGCGGCAAGGTCCACCAGGAGCTGTTCTCGCTGACCGACGAGGCCGAAATGGGCCATATCGAGCTGTCGCGCGACGCCGACCTGATGGTGGTCGCGCCGGCGACCGCCGATCTCATGGCCAAGATGGCCCAGGGCCTCGCCAACGACCTCGCCTCGACGGCGCTGCTGGCGACCGACAAGCGGGTGCTGCTGGCACCGGCCATGAATGTGCGCATGTGGCTGCATCCGGCGACCCAGCGCAATCTCGCCATCCTGAAGGGCGACGGTGTCGAAACGGTCGGGCCGAATGACGGGGGCATGGCCTGCGGCGAGTTCGGCCCCGGCCGCATGGCCGAGCCGCATGAGATCATCGCGGCGATCGAGCGGATGATGCAGGACCCGGCGGTCAGCCGGCCGCTGGTCGGCAAGCGTGTGGTGGTGACCTCGGGGCCGACGCGCGAAGCCATCGACCCGGTGCGCTACCTGTCCAACAACTCCTCCGGCAAGCAGGGCCATGCCATCGCCAAGGCGGCGGCCGAGGCTGGCGCCGAGGTGGTGCTGGTCACCGGTCCGGTCAACCTGCCGGACCCGGTGGGCGTCACCGTGGTGCATGTCGAAAGCGCCCGCGACATGCTGACGGCGGTCGAGCAAGCGCTGCCGGCCACCATCGCGATCTTCGCCGCGGCGGTCGCCGACTGGCGTGTCGCCGACGTCGCCGGCGCCAAGCTGAAGAAAGGTCCGGCCGGCCCGCCGAGCCTCGCCTTCGTCGAAAACCCGGACATTCTGGCGACCGTCGCCAAGCACCCGAGCAAGCGGCCACAGCTGGTCGTCGGTTTCGCCGCCGAGACCGAGGCGGTCATCGACAATGCCCGGGCCAAGCTCGCCCGCAAGGGCTCGGACCTGATCGTCGCCAATGACGTCGGCGTCGCGACCGGAACCTTCGGCGGCGATGCCAATACCGTCCATATCGTCTCGGCCGATGGCGTCGAGACCTGGGCCAGGCAGTCCAAGGACGATGTCGCCCGCGCGCTCATCGCCCTCGTCGCCAAGAGGCTTTGAAAAAGGCTTTGAAAGAGGCTTTGAACCCGATCTTGACCGGAGCCTCGCGCCGCCTGCCGGCCGAAGCTCCCGGCAAGACCACCCTAACGACAATCTAGACGCGAAAACCGAGACATCATGACCATGCCGCTTTCGATCCCGGTGCAACGGCTCGCCCATGGCGAGGGATTGCCCTTGCCCGCCGCCCAGACCAGCGGCAGCGCCGGCATGGATCTGGTCGCAGCCTTGCCCGATGCAGAGCCCGTCACGCTCGCGCCACGCGCCCGGGCCGCCGTTCCGACCGGGCTGACCCTGGCCATTCCGGAAGGTTTCGAAGGCCAGGTGCGGCCCCGCTCGGGCCTGGCGCTCAAGCACGGCATTACGGTTGCCAATGCTCCCGGCACGATCGACGCGGATTATCGCGGCGAGGTGAAGGTCATCCTGATCAATCTCGGCGAGGAGCCTGTGACAATCCGCCGCGGCGAGCGCATCGCCCAGCTGGTCATCGCGCCGGTGACCCGTGCGACGCTGATTCCAGCTGATACATTGGATAAAACATCTCGCGGTTCCGGCGGTTTTGGTTCGACCGGGCGTTAAAGCACGACCCCTGCGTTGCAATCACAGGTCGTATGCAAAACTTGCCTATTCTGAGTCGGGCAACATGTGCTCACCTTACGCTAAGGGAAATCGACGTTAGCCCTCGACGCTGAGGTTTGCATGTCCGTCCTGTCCCGCCGCGGTCGCTTAGCCATAGCGGCCGTCGTCGATATCGCGATCTACGGCCGCCAGGCGCCCGTGGCCGCGAAAGCTTTGGCGCAGCGGCATGCCTTGCCGCCCCGCCATCTGGAGCCCCTGCTGCAGGGCCTCGTCCGCGCCGGCATCCTGAAAGGGTTGCGCGGGCCACGCGGCGGCTACGATATTGCCCGCGACCGTCGCAAGATCAGTTGCGGCGAGATCGCGCGCGCCGTCGCCACGGCCAGCGAGGACGAGCCCGAAGAGATCGCGCTGCTGGTCACCACCGTGGTCGAGCCGGCGATCGCCGAGGCCGAACGCCGGTTCTTCGCCGAGCTCGACAGGATTTCGATCGCCGAGCTGTGCGCCACTGTCGAGGCGCAGCCGTCGCTGGCAGTGGCCTGAGCCGGGCCGGATCGCCTGCCGGGATTTTGCCGGCAGGTCGCTGGTCGGCCGCCAGGGTTCAGGCGGCGCGCGAGAACACCTGGGCAAGCCGCTCCAGGGCGCCGTTCAGGGTCTCGTTCTTCTTGGCGAAGCAGAAGCGCACCACCGAGGTGACCGGCGTCTGTGCATAAAAGGCCGACACCGGGATCGCCGCGACGCCATGCTCGGTGACCAGCTTGCGGCAGAAGGCGACGTCGTCGGTAATGCCGGCGGGCGCGAGATCGATATTGATGAAATAGGTCGCCGCGCTCGGCAGGACCTCGAAACCGGCGCCGGCAAGCCCGGCCGCGAACAGGTCGCGGGCCCGCTCCAGGTCGGCGCGCATGCCGATGAAATAGTCGTCGTCCTTGGCCAGCCCATAGGCCACCGCAGCCTGAAGGTTCGGCGGCGTGGTGAAGGTGAGGAACTGGTGAGCCTTGGCCAGCACTTTCAGAAGGGCCGGCGCGGCCGCCACGAAGCCGACCTTCCAGCCGGTCAACGAGAAGATCTTGCCGGCCGAGCCAATCTTCACCGCGCGCTCGCGCAGGCTGTCGACGGCCAGCACCGAGACGTGCCTGGCGCCGTCGAAGATCACATGCTCCCAGACCTCGTCGGAGACGACGGTTGCGCCGAAACGTTCGCAGAAGCGGCCGAGCAGCTCCAGGTCCTCGCGCGGGAAGACCGAGGCCGAGGGATTGAGCGGATTGTTGAACAGCACGACCTTGGTCCTGGCCGAGAAGACCGCGGCGAGATCGGCTTCGTCGAAACGCCAGTGCGGCGGCTTGAGCGTGACGAAGCGCGGCACGCCGCCGGCCCGGCGCACCAGCGGCAGATAGGCGTCGTACATCGGCTGGAACAGCACGACCTCGTCGCCCGGCTCGATCAGCGCGAACAGCGCGCCGGCGATCGCTTCCGTCGCGCCCGAGGTGATCATCACCTCCTGGTCGGGATCGAGCTTCAGCCCCTGGAAGCGGGCATAGTGGGTGGAGACCGCCTGGCGCAGCTCCGGCAGGCCCATCATCGGCGGATATTGGTTCCAGCCCGAGACGACGGCCTCGGCGGCTTTCTGGCGCACGTCGGCCGGCCCCGGATCGTCGGGAAAACCCTGGCCGAGATTGATCGCGCCGGTCTCACGGGCGAGCTGCGACATGACCTCGAAAACGGTGGTGGGGATATCGGCGAAAATCGGGTTCATGAGAGCACCGGAACCAAGATCGTTCGTTTGGACGAACGGGGTGATCGGTATGCAGAAAGGCCGAAAAAGAGTCAATTCACCGGCATGGCCGGAAATTCGACGCTTAGGACGGCCGCGCGACGAAGGTCATGCGGTGCGGCGTCAGGCCGAGATTGACCTGATAACGCTCCGCCGCAAAACCGTGCTCGGCGAACAGGCCGAGCATGTCGGCCTGCGAATAGGTCGACAGGCCCAGCTCGCTGCGGATCTTGCGATAAGGCGAGATGGCGGTGGCGGCGAGGCCGGCGATTGCCGCGAACAGGAAGCCGTGAGCGGCGGCGTTGCGCAACAGCGAGCCGACATCGGCAACGATGCCGGTATCGGGCGAAATGACGTCGGCGATGACCAGCCGGCCCGATGGCTTCAGCTTGGCCCTGAACCGGTCGAGCAGGGCGCCGAGATCGGCGCGCGTCAGATATTGGATGAGCGAACTGACCATGATGAGATCGGCCGCGTGATCGGCCAGCACGCTGTCGAGCTCTTCCGGCAGCACGCTTGCAATGACATCCGGCAGGCCACCGAAATGGTCTCTCAGCCGGGCAACCACCGAAGGCGCGCCGTCGCACAGGACCAGGCGCCCGCAGGCCTGGGCGATCCGACCGGCCTCCAGCGCTTCGCCGCAGGCATAATCGAGCACCACCGCATCCGGCCCGGCGCCGGTTTCGGCGAGATGGCGGAGAATACCGTCGGCGATCGCCTTGTAGTGGACGGCCTTGTGCGTCGCGTTCACGTAGATCGCGTGTTCGCCGTCCCAGAAAGAGCGCCAATCGGTCATCGCGGCCTCGTCAATGCGAGGGACCCGTCAATCTGTCCGACAGCGCAAGGAACACGCCCGAGGTGACGAAGACCACATGGATGAGCAGCAGCCAGGTCACGTCGCGGTCCGTCATGGCGCCGATATTCATGAAGGCCTTGAGCAGATGGATCGCCGAAATGGCGACGATCGAGGCCAGAAGTTTGAGCTTCAGCCCCGAAAAATCGATCATGCCCATCCATTCCGGCCGATCGTCCTCGTGCACGTGGTGCATTTTGGAGATGAAGTTCTCATAACCGGAGAACACCACCATGATCACCAGATTGCCGGCCAGCGACAGGTCGACGAGCGTCAGGATGCCCAGAATGACATCGGACTCCTTGGCGGTCGGGATATGCATGACCAGATGCGCCAATTCGCGCAGGAAGGTGATCACCAGAAGCGCCAGGCCAATGATCAGGCCAATATAGAACGGCGCCATCAGCCAGCGGCCGGCGAACAGGAATTTCTCGATGCCACGCGCGCCGATCGATGGGGCGACGCGGGTCGGGGCGGGCGGCGTTTCGCTCATCCAGGTTTTTCGCACGGGCCTTCCGGCCGGGCAAGGGCGCGCGGCCTGAACGCTGCTATTCGCCTTCGCCGAACCGGTCGGCGACCAGGACGGCAATGGCGTCGATGGCTTCCGAGGCCTCACGGCCGGTCGCCCTGACGGTGATCGAGGTGCCAATGCCGGCGGCCAGCATCATCAGGCCCATGATCGAGGTGCCGTCGACGGTCTCGCCGCAGCGGGAAACGCTCACCGCGGCATCGAACCGGTCGGCGCAGGCGACAAATTTGGCCGAGGCGCGGGCATGCAGGCCGCGCTTGTTGAGAATCGGCACCTCACGGACGATCTCGCCCTCGGCGGCCGGCGCATCCGGCGGACAGTCGGTCTCGTTATCCGCCATCGGAAATCCCCTGCTCCTCCGTCGGCGCCTGCAGACGCTCTCGCCTTGTCGTCCACCCGCATCGCTCAATGACCCGCAAGCACGCGGCTGGCGATGTTGATATATTTGCGGCCCGCCTCCTGGGCGTGCAGCACGGCTTCCTGCAGCGGCTTCTCGCCGCGCACGGTGGCCAGCTTGACCAGCATCGGCAGATTGATGCCGGCGATCACTTCGACCGCACGGCCGTTCATGACGGAAATGGCCAGGTTGGACGGTGTGCCGCCGAACATGTCGGTCAGCACGGCCACACCGTCGCCGGTATCGACGTGATCGACGGCCGCGATGATGTCGCGACGACGCTGATCCATGTCGTCATTCGGCCCTATGGCCACCGTTTCGACCTGGCGCTGTGGTCCCACCACATGTTCCATGGCGGCGCGGAACTCGATGGCGAGTTGACCATGCGTGACGATGACGAGACCGATCATCCGGCACTCCGCGCGCCAAAACTTGCGCGCAATATCACGAAAGAGGCGGATATGATCACCATGTTACCGGCAAGCGCAAGGCCCACCGTTGCGAACGATTGCAGATTGGTGCGCCGCAGCAACACTGGCCTCATGTCATCGCCTCCCTTGCAATAGCGAGAGCACAAGCGGCAGCGGATCGCAACCCGGGGCCACGGGAAGCCGCGACACTATGACGCCTTCGACGACGGTCTGCAGCGCCAGGGGGTCCGGCATGCGGGCCGCATCGCCGGCATCGAGATCGACGACCAGACCGACCACCGCCATGGCCTCGTAGGCACAGGCCATCACGCCCCGGCCGCGCTCTTCGACCAGGCCCGCGATCGGCTGAGGTGCGCTGACCAGCAGCCGGCCGTGAGCCGCTTCGAGGCGGACCCGGTCGTCGGCGACAAGCCTGGCGAAAGCCAGCCCGCCGGAGCGCCCCGCGTCGATCAGGCCGAGCACCAGGCGCGACTTGCCGGCGCCCGAAGCGCCGCGGATCAGCACGGCCTTGGCGCCAACCAGGACGGCGCTTGCGTGAACCGTGCGGCCGGCGCTTTCTGGCATCGTCAGACCGCCGGCAGGCGCACGACGAAGCGGGCACCGAGGCTGGTCGGTTCGCCCTCGTCGTCATCGGGACCGGGCCGGTTCTCGGCCCAGATGCGACCGCCGTGGGCCTCGATGATCTGCCGGGAAATGGACAGGCCGAGGCCGGAATTCTGGCCATAATCCTGGTGCGGGCGATCGGTGTAGAAGCGCTCGAAGATGCGCTGCAGCGCATCGGGACGAATGCCCGGGCCGTCATCCTCGACGGTGATCTCGACGGCGCCCTTCAGCTTGCGGGCGGTGACCCTGACCTCGCCGCCGGCAGTCGAGAACGAGCGGGCATTGTCGACCAGATTGGTGACGACCTGGCTGATCCGGCTGTCATGGCCCGGCACGACGAAATCTTGCGGCCGGCCACCCTCGAAACTCAGGGAAACCTTGACGCCGTCGGCACGCTTGACCTCGTTGGCGATGGTGACAAGCGTGCTGAGCAGCTTGGCGACATCGACCTTGGTGGCCTCCTGGCGTTGCAGCTCGGCATCCAGCCGGCTGGCATCGGAAATGTCGGTGATCAGCCGGTCCAGCCGCCTGACGTCGTGCTGGATCACCTCGAGCAGGCGCGATCGCGAGGTGTCCGACTTGGCGAGCGGCAAGGTCTCGACCGCCGAGCGCAGGGAGGTCAGCGGGTTCTTGAGTTCATGGGCGACATCGGCGGCGAAGCTCTCGATCGAGGCGATGCGCGCATAAAGCGCGTCGGTCATGTCGCGCAGCGACCGCGACAAATGGCCGATCTCGTCGCGGCGGTGGCTGAAATCGGGGATTTCCTCGCGCGAGCGATGGTGGCGGCGCACCTTCTCGGCGCCGTCGGCAAGCTTGCGGACCGGGCCGGCAATGGTTCGCGCCATCAGGATCGACAGCACCACCATGACGAAGGCGGCGACCAGGAAGACGCGCAGCACCTGGAACCGCTCGGCGTCGATCACCGCGTCGATCTCGCCGCCCTGGGTGTTGAGCAGCAGCACGCCGAGCACGCCGCGGAAACGCTGGACCGGGATCGCTACGGAAACGATCACCTCGCCGCGGTCATTGACCCTGACCATGCTGCCCTTCTGGCCGCTCAGCGCCTGGGCAACCTCCGGATAGATCTTGCCGTTGCGAAAGCCGACATCGCGATAGATCGGGAAATCGCCGCCGCCGCGCAGGAAGCGGCGGACCTCGTTCCACCATTTCTCATAAAATGGCGGCTTCTGGCCGATCGGCGGCAGGTCGAAGGTCGAGATATCACCGCGGCCATAGAGGTTGCGGCTGTCGAGAATGAGATTGCCTTCGCGGTCATAGATGCGCGCCTGGGTCTCGGTTGGCCCGGTCAGGCGGCGCAGCACCGGGGCGACACGCTCGGGATTGATCGGGAATTCCAGGAGCGCGCTCGGATCGTCGACCGAGGCGCCGGAGCCGCCGAGCTGCATCTCGAACAGCTTGTCGGGATCGATCGGAATGACCGAGCCGTCGACCGCGGCGGATGCGGCAATGGCGCCGGCGATGATCTCGCCCTGCACCAGCAGGCTCTGCGCCCGCGACTCGATCAGGCCGGCGCGAAACTGCGACAGCCAGAGAATGCCGGAGACCAAGGCCACCAGCCCCGCCAGATTGAGCAGCACGATGCGGCGGGTGAGGCTGGAGAACGACCGGTTCAGCACCGCGCGCATGCCGCGCGCGAGCACATGGACGAGCCGGGTCCAGGGCCGCCCGGACCGCATGTTCAAGGCCACGGGCGAGCCTTCAAGAGCAGTTTGCGGCGTCCGATCGAGCATGAGCGTTGCAGCGAGGCGGTCCGCCTCACTCCTTGAAGCGGTAGCCGACGCCGTAAAGCGTCTCGATCATCTCGAAGTCGTCATCGACCACCTTGAACTTCTTGCGCAGGCGCTTGATGTGGCTGTCGATGGTGCGGTCGTCGACATAGACCTGATCGTCGTAAGCCGCATCCATCAGTGCGTTGCGGCTCTTCACAACGCCGGGACGCGTGGCCAGGGCCTGCAGGATCAGGAACTCGGTGACGGTGAGCGTCACCTGATGGCCGTCCCAGGTGCAGGTATGGCGCTCCGGATCCATGCGCAGCTTGCCGCGCTCCAGCACCTTGGCGTCGGTCTTGGCTTCGGCGGCCGGATCCTTGGCCTGGGCACGACGCAGCACCGCCTTGACGCGCTCGACCAGCAGGCGCTGCGAGAACGGCTTCCGGATGAAATCGTCGGCGCCCATCTTCAGGCCGAACAGTTCGTCGATCTCCTCATCCTTGGAGGTGAGGAAGATCACCGGCATGTCGGTCTTCTGGCGCAGGCGGCGCAACAGCTCCATGCCGTCCATGCGCGGCATCTTGATGTCGAGGATGGCGAGGTCCGGCGGCGACTGCTTGAATCCGTCGAGCGCGGAAGCCCCGTCATTGTAGGTCACGATCCGATAACCTTCGGCTTCGAGCGCGATCGCGACCGAGGTCAGAATGTTCCGGTCGTCGTCGACGAGTGCGATGGTCGGCATTGTTCAACCTTGAATGGGGGCAAAGACCTGCCGTTCGAACGGGTTAAGCGTGGCGGAAATAGGACTCGCCTAGGATAATGCCATGGCAGAGCGATGTCATGGGTCGATTCGAGACCGATTCAGGCTCAAATCCGCTGCGGAAGGGTGCGCCTTGATGCCCTCGCCGTCAAAGCAAAAGGCCGGGGCGAGCCCCGGCCTTGCGATCTCGACCTGGTCTGGAGGCCTATTTCGGCAGCGCGACCGGCGTATCGGCCTGCTGCGCCAGATAGGCCAGAAGGTCGGCGCGCTGCTGCTCGGAGCGGATGCCGGCAAACGACATGGTGGTGCCGGGAATGGCGGTGCGCGGCGAGCCGAGGAAGGCGAACAGCGCCTCGAAGCTCCAGGGCTCCGCGCTCTTGCCTTTCATGGCGGCCGAATAATTGAAGCCGGGCGAAGCGGCATGCGGGCGGCTGACAATACCGTAAAGGCCTGGGCCGGCGCCGTTCGGACCGCCCTTGGTGGCATTGTGGCAGGCCTGGCACTGGCGGAACACGGCGGCCCCGTTGGCCGGATTGGCCGAGGCCATGATCTCGGCGATCGGCTTGGCCGGGGCGGCCGCAGCAGCGGCCGCGCCAGCAGCCGGCGCTGCCGCAACGGCAACCTCGAAACCGGGTTTTGCCGGCTTGGTCGGCTTGAAGATCACGTCATTGGCGAGAATGCTGCCGCCAAGCGTGCTCGTCCCCACCAGCAGCAGAGCCATCGCGATCTTGTTGAATTCAAATCCGTCCATCGGGACAAGCTCCAGGCAACCGGCGACGCGTCGACATTAAAAGGAGTGCGCAAAAACCCGCGCGGATGACGCCGGCCAATTCGGCGCGGACACTATCCAATTTGCTCCTCTGGAGGCAACCCGTATAAGCACGCTTCTCGCATGCTACTTTTTGACGCCTCCAAACTGGCCTTCTACCCCAAAATCCCTCGATGACAACCTCTATCGTCCTGATCCCCGCGCGCATGAGCGCCTCGCGCCTGCCGGGCAAGCCGCTCGCCGATATCGGCGGACAGCCGATGATCGTGCAGGTCATGCGGCGGGCCGAAGCGGCCGGCCTCGGTCCGGTGGTGGTGGCGACCGATTCGGCCGAGATCGTCGCGGCGGTCGAGGCCGCTGGCGGTCGCGCCGTGATGACCCGCGCCGATCATCCGACCGGCTCCGACCGGATCCGGGAAGCGGCCGACCTGGTCGACCCGGACCGGCTGATCGAGCGCATCGTCAATGTCCAGGGCGACCTGCCGACCATCGACCCGAAGGTGGTGCGCGCCTCGGCCGACCTGCTCGACGATCCCCTGGTCGACATCGGCACGCTGGCGGCGGTGATCACCCGCCACGAGGAGATCAACAATCCCAATGTGGTCAAGGTGATCGGCACGCCGCTCGGCGACCGCCGGCTCCGGGCGCTCTATTTCACCCGCGCCACGGCGCCATCGGGCGACGGGCCGCTCTATCACCATATCGGGCTTTACGCCTATCGGCGCGCCGCCCTCGACCGTTTCGTCGCGCTGCCGCCGGCGCCGCTCGAAAAACGCGAGCGGCTCGAGCAGCTGCGCGCGCTGGAAAACGGCATGCGCATCGATGTCGCTGTCGTCGATGCCGTGCCGCTGGGTGTCGACACGCCGGCCGATCTCGAACGAGCCCGTGCGCTGATCGCCCAAGCCTGATAGATGCCGCCTGACAGATCCACGATGACCCCATTCGAAGCTGATGACCCTGAGCGGAGCTCGCGTCCCATGATCCTCGCGCCGAAGCGCATTTCCTTCCAGGGCGAACTCGGAGCCAATTCGCATATCGCGGCGAATGACGTGTTTCCGCAGGCCGACGTGCTGCCGTGCCCGAGCTTCGAGGACGCCTTCGCCGCCGTGCAGAACGGCGAGGCCGATCTCGGCATGATCCCGATCGAGAATTCGATCGCCGGCCGCGTCGCCGACGTCCACCATCTGCTGCCGCGCGCCGGCCTGCACATCATCGGCGAATATTTCCTGCCGATCCGCTTCCAGCTGATGGCGATCAAGGGCGCATCGCTCGCCACCATCAAGACCGCGCGCAGCCACATCATGGGCATCGGCCAGTGCCGGCTGATCATCCGCAAGCTCGGCCTGAAGCCGGTGGTCGCGGGCGACACGGCCGGTTCGGCGCGCGAGGTGGCGGAGGCCTGCGACCCGACACAAGCCGCCATCGCGCCGAGGCTCGCGGCCGAGGTCTATGGCCTCGACATCCTCGCCGAGGACATCGAGGACGCTGCTCACAACACCACGCGCTTCGTCATCCTGTCGCGCCAGAAGATCTGGGCCGCACCCAACCAGAACTGCCTGACCAGCTTCGTCTTTCAGGTGCGCAACGTGCCGGCCGCGCTCTACAAGGCGACCGGCGGCTTCGCCACCAACGGCGTCAACATGACCAAGCTCGAAAGCCACATGATCGACGGCCGCTTCGTCGCCACCGAGTTCTATGCCGAGATCGAGGGCCATCCGGACGACCGGCCGGTCAAGCTGGCGCTGGAAGAGCTCGCCTTCTTCGCCAAGGAACTGACCATTCTCGGCGTGTTTCCGCAGCACCCCTGGCGCAACGAAGTGGAAAAGCAGATCGCCGAGTAAATCCGGCGGCCCGAATCGCGGCAATGTCGCGACAAGGATGGGCGGCGCCATGGACTACGACACATTTCGTCTCGCGGTGGCGCTCGCCGATACCGGCGACCTCGGCAAGGCCGGCGCGCGTGCCGGCGGCATCGGCAAGCGCACCGTCACGGCGCGCATCGCCCAGCTCGAGCGGCGGATTGGCGCGCTGCTGTTCGATCATTCCGGCAAGACGGTGCGGCTGACGCCGGCGGGCGAAGCCTTTGTCGGCGAGGCACGCCTGGCGCTTGCCGCCTCTGAGCGGGCCGAGCGGCTGGCGCGCGCCGTCGCCGGGCGCCCCGACACGATCGCCATCGGGGTTGCCGCCGGCGCACTGTTCGGGCCGCTGCGCGACATTGCCGAGGATCCGGCCTGGGCCGAGGCCGGGCTCGCGCCCGAGATTCACGACCTGCAGGCCGCCGATCAATTGCAGGCACTCGCCGACGGCCGGCTGGTGCTGGGGTTTCTCAGCCCGCCCTTTGCCGCGACGCCGCGCCTGGAGCATCGCATCGTGGCGGCCTCCAAATGGTCGGCGGCGGTGCCCCAGGCCGATGCCCATCTGCGCAAGACGGTCAGCCTCGCCAATCTCGCCCGCAAGCCGCTCGTCATGCTCGACCGCGCGCTCGCGCCGCTCGTCCATGACGGGCTCATCGGCGCCTTCAGGGCAACCGGCGCCGATCCCCATGTCGCGCAAAGCGCCAGGGAATGGCCGTCGGTCCTCGCCATGGTGGCGCTCGGCCTCGGTTCGGCGCTGGTGCCCTCGGTGATCGCCAAGCGCCTGACCGTCGACGGCGCGACCATCCTGCCGCTGGCCGAGGCGGCCGATCTGCCGCCCTGGACCACCGCCTGCGCCTGGATGCCGCAACCGCCGGGCTCGCGCGCAGCCGAAGCCATCGCGCTGGTCAAGAAGCGGCTCGGCTAACAGCCGATCGGTGGGGCCGGCCTATTCCCTGATCACCAGGCCGCCATCGACGAAGGCCCGGATGAGGTGATGGGCGATGGCGATCGGCGGCGGGCAGGACAGCCGCTCGGGATGCTGGCGCGCCAGCATCATCCAGCACTCCTCGCGGGTGAACCAGCGTGCGTCCTCGAGCTCCTCGGTGTCGATCTCGATCTCGCGCGAGGTCGCCTCGGCATGGCAGCCGATCATCAGCGAGCCGGGGAAGGGCCAGGGCTGGTCGAACAGATAACCGACCCGGCCGACCGCAATATGGGCTTCTTCCATGATCTCGCGACGCACCGCGTCGGCAATCGTCTCGCCCGGCTCCAGGAAGCCGGCGAGCGCCGAATACATGCCCGGCGGAAACCGGCGCTGGCGGCCCATCAGGCAGCGGTCGCCGTCGACCGCCAGCATGATCACCACCGGATCGGTGCGCGGAAAATGCACCGCCTGGCAGGTCGGGCAATCGCGCCGCCAGCCGGCCTGGGCCGCCGTCGAGGGCGAGCCGCATTTGCCGCAGAAGCGGTGGGTCGTGTGCCAGTACATCAAGGCCTTGCCCTCGGCCATCGGCCCGAGGTGATGGGCCTCGACCAGCCCGGCGACCGCGATCGAGCGCATGTCGGTGACCAGGAGGCTCGGATCCGCGAGCTTCACCTCGGGGATGCGATAGGCTTCCGGGTCGGGCTTGGCGAAGTCGGGCAGGAGGCGGGCAAAACGCGGCGCGCCATTGGCGAGGCCGAGGAAAGCCGTCTCCAGGCCGGGACCGAACGGCTCGGCTTCGGCCAGCGTGAACAGCGGGTCGGCCATCTCGCCATTGCGCCTGAGCACCGGCGTTTCGCCACCGAACAGGTAGAGCCGGGCGCGCGGATCGGCGAGCGTGGCCGCCACCCAGCCGGCATCGCCGCGCTTGGCGCTCATCCGGTCGAGCGTATTTTCGGTATAGCCGAGGCTGATCGGCGGAAGCTTGGGCATGGGGTCGAAATCGGACATATGGGGCTTCTTTTCGATCTGAAGGCGCCGACGCTCGCACGGCTCATGCGCCCGAGCAACGCGTCAGCCGGTGACGAGCCTTGCAGCCAGCGCCGCGACCAGGCCAGCGCGCGGCGTATCGCCATAGGCCTGCGGCGGCGCCTTGCCCCAGACCGGGCCGGGCCAGGCGGGATCGCCGCGGAAGCGCGCGATGACATGAACATGAAGCTGCGGCACCATATTGCCGAGCGCCGCGACATTGAGCTTGTCGCAATGGGTCATCGCCCGCAGCACGCCGGAGGCGAGCGCGATCTCGTCCATCAGGGCGATGCGGTCGGCGCGCGCCAGATCGGCGATTTCCACAGCTCCGTCGCGGCGCGGAATCAGAATGAGCCAGGGATAGGTGGCATCGTTCATCAGCCTGATATGACAGAGCGAAAGGTCGGTCACCGGCACCGAATCGGCGGCCAGCCGCGGGTCGATCTCGAGGTCGTGCTGTTCACTGGTCATGGCGGATGCCTTTCGAATCGGCTTGAGTTCGGCGTCTCGACGCTCCATATAGACCCTGGGAGGTTGGCGGTGGACGAGACTCTCGCCAACCCGGTCAGGTCCGGAAGGAAGCAGCCGTAACGAGCCCGTTTCGGGTCGCGTGTCAGCCTCCCACTTCAACACACGTCGAGCGCGCAATGGATTCCACGCCCGAGAACGAACCCGGGTTCGATCTCGGGGTGACAGAGCCCGCAGCAGGCGCGAGCTATCGCGTGCTCGCCCGCAAATACCGCCCGCAGAGCTTCGAGGACCTGATCGGCCAGGAGGCCATGGTCCGGACCCTGTCGAATGCCTTCGACACCGGCCGGATCGCCCAGGCCTATGTGTTCACCGGCGTGCGCGGGGTCGGCAAGACCACCACCGCCCGCATTCTGGCCCGCGCCCTCAATTACGAACTGCCCGGCGAGATCGACAAGCCGTCGATCCACCTGTCCAGGCCCGGCATCCACTGCCAGGCGATCATGGAAGGCCGGCATGTCGACGTGATGGAGATCGACGCGGCCTCCCATACCGGCATTGACGACGTCCGGGCGATTACCGACGGCGCGCGTTATGCGCCGGTGTCGGCGCGCTACAAGGTCTATATCGTCGACGAGGTCCACATGCTCTCGGAGAAGGCGTGGAACGCCTTCCTGAAGACGCTGGAGGAACCGCCGGCCCATGTGAAGTTCATGTTCGCCACCACCGAGATCCGCAAGGTGCCGGTGACGGTGCTGTCGCGCTGCCAGCGCTTCGATCTCCGGCGCGTCGATGCCGACGTGCTGGTACGCCACCTGCAATCGATCTGCGGCAAGGAAAAGGTCGAGGTCGAGGCCGACGCGCTCGGGCTGATCGCGCGCGCCGGCGAAGGCTCGGTGCGCGACAGCCTGTCGATCCTCGACCAGGCGATTGCGCACGGTGCCGGCCAGGTGAGTTCGGACGAGGTCCGCCGCATGCTGGGCCTGGCCGACCGCGCGCGGGTCATCGACCTGTTCGAACATTTGATGTCGGGCAATATCGCCGCCGCCATGGCCGAGCTGAAAAGCCAGTATGACGACGGCGCCGACCCGGAAATCGTGCTGACGGAACTGGCCGAATTCGTCCATTTCGTCACCCGCGTGAAGGTCGTGCCGCAGGCTGCCGATGACCTGTCGTTCAGCGAGACCGAACGCGACCGCGGCCGCATCTTCGCGGCCAAGCTGTCGCACCGGGTGCTGACGCGGGCCTGGCAGATGCTGATGAAGGGCATCGAGGAGGTCGGCCGCTCGCCGAAACCCTTCGCCTCCGCCGACATGGTGCTGGTGCGCATCGCTTATGCCGCCGACCTGCCGACGCCCGACGAAGCCTTGCGCATGCTGGCCGACGGCTCGGCGGCGGCCTCCGCGCCGGCGCTGCGCGCGCCGGGCAACGGCAATGGTGGTGGCGCAAACGGCCATGGCGCGGGAAATCTGGGCGCGGGAAATCTGGGCGCGGGAAATCTCGGCGCGGGCAACCTTGGCGCCAGCAATGCCGCGGTCGCGCCCAGGCTTCAGTCGGTCGCCATGCCGGAGCGCGCGCCGGCGGCGATGCAGGCCCCGGCCGCCATGCAGGCGCCTTTGGCAGCGCCAGCCCAGCCGGGCCTGGTGCTCGCATCCTTCCCCGAGGTGGTGAAGCTCGTCGCCGACAAACGCGATATCCGGTTGAAGAGCGCGCTCGAGCGCGACGTGCACCTGGTGCGCTGCGAGGACGGCCGGCTCGACATCCGGCTGACCCGCCAGGCGCTGCCGACGCTCGCCGGCGACATTCAGAAAAAACTGTCGGACTGGACCGGCAAGCGCTGGATGGTCACCGTGTCGTCGGAAGACGGTGAACCGACCCTCCGCGAACAGCAGGAGGCCGAACAGGCCGCCCGCGAGCGCGGCGTTCTCGCCCATCCGACCATCCAGGCCATCCTGACCCGCTTTCCGGGCGCCGAGATCGTCTCGGTCCGGCCGTTGAACGATCAGGTCGACGGCGCCGTCGCCGCACCCGTCGAGCGCGACGACGATGACGACAATTGGGAGCCGGTGGCCCCCTGGGACGACGACTTCTGACTTGAGGGTGACGCCATGAAAGACATCATGGGCTTGATGAAACAGGCACAGGCCATGCAGGCCAAGCTGCAGGAGGCGCAGGCCGACATGGACCGCACCGAGGTCGAAGGGTCGGCCGGCGGCGGCATGGTCACCGTGCGGCTGACCGCCAAGGGTGACATGAAGGGCCTGGCGATCGACGCCTCGCTGCTCAAGGCGGACGAGAAAGAAATCGTCGAGGACCTGATCGTCGCCGCCCATGCCGATGCGCGCAAGAAGGCCGAAATCGTGATGGCGGAGCGGATGAAGGCGGTGACCGGCGGCCTGCCCTTGCCGCCCGGCATGAAACTGCCGTTCTAATGCATGATTGATTTCGGCTTGGCCCCTGCATCAGGGGCGGCCGTCCTTCGAGGCTCACTGCGCTCGCACCTCAGGATGAGGATTGTTGAGAACTGCGGCAGCGGCGGTGCAGGTGCGCAAGATGCGCGCGAGGCTGCATGAGCCACGCTGATGCAGCACACCACCCGCCCTCATCCTGAGGTGCGAGCGCAGCGAGCCTCGAAGGACCACTATCTGGACTGCAGCACCACGGGTGTATCAATCCGGAATATGCGTCCTCGCGAGCATATTTCGGCCCGCGAGAATCGACCCACC
Source organism: Phreatobacter stygius (assembly GCF_005144885.1). Taxonomy (NCBI): domain Bacteria; kingdom Pseudomonadati; phylum Pseudomonadota; class Alphaproteobacteria; order Hyphomicrobiales; family Phreatobacteraceae; genus Phreatobacter; species Phreatobacter stygius. The sequence continues at coordinate 3,186,776 of NZ_CP039690.1, read as the reverse complement.
TCCGCCTGAGACAAGATTCCGATGCAGAGACGTGTCGCCGGCCCCGAGATCGAGCGGCTGATCCAGTTGCTCGCCAAGCTGCCGGGCCTCGGGCCCCGCTCGGCCAGGCGCGCCGCGCTGCATCTGGTCAAGAAGCGCGAGAGCCTGATGCAGCCGCTGACCGCGGCGCTGGAAGACGCGCTTGCCAAGATCGTCATCTGCTCGACCTGCGGCAATGTCGACACCTCCGACCCCTGCACGGTATGCAGCGATCCGCGCCGCGACGGCTCGGTCATCGTGGTGGTCGAGGATGTCTCCGATCTCTGGGCGCTGGAACGCGCCAGCGCCATCAATGCCAAATATCACGTGCTCGGCGGCACCCTGTCGCCGCTCGACGGCGTCGGGCCGCAGGACCTCAATATCGAGAGCCTGGTGACCCGGGTGCGCGAGAGCGGCGTGCGCGAAGTGATTCTCGCGGTCAACGCCACGGTCGATGGCCAGACCACCGCCCATTACGTCACCGACCTCTTGGCCAATACCGACGCCAAGGTGACGCGGCTGGCACATGGCGTGCCGGTCGGCGGCGAGCTCGACTATCTCGACGAGGGCACGATCACCGCGGCGATCCGCTCGCGCACCTCGTTCTGAGCTTGCCCGTCACAGGACCAGGTCGCGACGCGCCAGCCGTGCCGCGGTCGCGCGCGCGCCGACCTGGAACAGGCTGTCGAGCGCCCGTATCACCGGTTCGACGACACGCGGATCGGCGGCGAAATCGGCACCGAAGATCTCGCGGATGCCGAGCAGTGCCGGCGTGAGCCTCGCCGCAACCGGCCCGGCCTCGGCGGCGATGGTCCTCAGGCGGTCGGTCAAGGGATCGCGCAGGTCGATGATGCCGCCCTTTTCGTCCGAGCCTGTGACGTAGCGCATCCAGGCGGCGATCCCGAGCGCCATGACGCCGATCGGCTGGCCCTGGGCAAGCCGGTCGCGGGCCGGGGCGACCAGCCGCTGCGGCAGTTTCTGCGACCCGTCCATGGCGATCTGCCAGGTGCGATGGCGCAGTGCCGGGTTGGCGAAACGCCGCCTCAGGTTCTGCTTGTAGGCATCGAGATCGAAACCCGGCAGCGGCCGCAAGGTTGGTGTCGCCTCGTCCATCAGGCGGGCCACGACACTGAGGATACCAGCGTCGGCAACGGCGTCGGCGACCGTCTCGTAGCCGGCGAGGTAACCGAGATAGGCGAGCGTCGAATGGGCGCCGTTGAGCAGCCGGAGCTTCATCAGCTCGTAGGGCGCGACATCCCGAACCATTTCGACGCCGCTGGCCGCAAGGTCCGGCCGGCCGGTGGGGAAATGGTCCTCCACCACCCATTGCCAGAACGGTTCGGCGACGACAGGCCAGGCGTCAGCGACGCCGAGCGCGGCATCGACCTCGGTGCGGTCGGCATCGGCGGTCGCCGGCACGATGCGGTCGACCATGGTCGAAGGGCAGGCAAGCTCAGCCTCGATCCAGCGGCCGAGATCGGCGTCGCGCAGGCGAGCGAAACGTGTCAGCACCCGCTTCACCGTCGCGCCATTGGCCGGCAGATTGTCACAGGACAGCACCGTGAAAGGCGCGTGGCCGGCCCGGCGGCGGCGGCGCAAGGCTTCGACCAGGTAGCCCGGCGCCGAGCGCGGCAGGGCTTCGCTCAGATCGTGCTGGACATCTGGATGATCCTCGGCCAGCGCGCCGGTCGCCGGGTCGTGGCAATAGCCCTTTTCGGTGACCGTCAGCGAGACGATGCGCACCGCGGGATCGGCAAGCCTGGCCAAAAGCCGCTCCGGACCCTCGGGCGCGACCAGCACCTTGGCGATCGCGCCGATCACCCGGAAGCGCGTCGGTTCGGCCGAGCGGACCGCGAGCGTATAGAGCCCGTCCTGGGGTTTCAGCGCGTCGCGGGTATCGCCGGCGCGCAGCGAAGCCCCGACTATGCCCCAGCCGGTCTCGCCGGCGGCCAGGCGATCGTCGATCACCACCGCCTGGTGGGCGCGATGAAAGGCACCGATGCCGAGATGCACGATGCCTGATGTCACCGCGCCGCGATCATAGGCAGGCCTGGCGACGGACGGCGGAAGGCCGCCAAGCGTTGCATTCGACAGCCGGTTCACAGCCGATAAGCCTTCTTGGCCAGCCCATAGGCCAGGTCATGCGCCAGTTCGCCGGCCTCGTCCTCGTCGAGCCGGCCGGTCAGCACGAGTTCGGCGAGATGGCCGCAATCGACCCGGCGGGCGACGTCGTGGCGCGCCGGGATCGAGGGGAAGGCGCGGGTGTCGTCGTTGAAGCCGACGGTGTTGTAGAAACCGGCGGTCTCGATTGCCAGGTCCTTGAAACGCTTCATGCCTTCGACCGAATCGTAAAACCACCAGGGTGGCCCGAGGCGCAGCGCCGGATAGTGGCCGGCGAGCGGCGCAAGCTCTCGCGAATAGGCGGTTTCGTCGAGGGTGAACAGGATGATGGTCAGCCCGGGCTCGTTGCCGAACGCGTCGAGCAGCGGTTTCAACGCGCCGACATAGTCGGTCGGGCCGGGAATGTCGGCGCCCATGTCGCGGCCGAAACGGCCATGGACCTGGCAGTTGTGATTGCGCCGGGAGCCCGGATGGATCTGCAGGACCAGCCCGTCGTCCAGGCTCATGCGGGCCATTTCCGTCAACATCTGGCCACGGAACAGGTCGGCCTCGTCGGCGCCGGCGTCGCCCGTGACGATCCGGTGGAACAGCCGCTCGACCTCGACAGGGCCGAGATTGGCGGTCCTCGCCGAGGCATGGCCGTGGTCGGAAGCGGTCGCGCCATGGCTCTTGAAAAAGGCCCGGCGCTTGCGATGGGCGGCGAGATAACCGGTCCAGGTCGCGGTGTCCTCCCCGGTAATGTCGCCGAGCCGTCGGACATTGTCGCGAAAACCCTCGAAATCGGGATCGACCACGGCATCCGGCCGATAGGTGGTGACGACCCGGCCGGTCCAGCCGGAAGCGGCGATCCTGGCGTGCCATTGGAGGTCGTCGAGCGCGCCTTCGGTGGTGGCGATGACCTCGATGTCGAAGGTCTCGAACAGGGCGCGCGGCCGGTAGGCCGGGGTTTCCAGCGCCGCGGCGACGCGCTCATAAGCCGCATCGGCATTGGCGGCCGAGAGCCGCTCGTCGAGGCCGAACAGGGCCGCGAAGGCATGGTCGAGCCAGAGCCTGGTCGGGGTTGCCCGCAGCAAATGATAGTTCGCGGCGAACAGTCGCCAGATCTTGCGCGCATCGGTTTCGACCGGCGAACCGTCCTTGGCCGCGATGCCGAGCGCTTCCATCGGCACACCCTGGGAATAGAGCATGCGGAACACATAGTGATCGGGAATGACGAAGAGCCGGGCCGGATCGGCGAAGGGTTCGTTCTCGGCATACCAGCGCGGGTCGGTATGGCCATGCGGCGAGATGATCGGCAGCGTGGCGACGCTGTCGTAGAGGCGCCGGGCGATGGCCCGTGCCGCCGGTTCGATCGGCAAGAGCCGGTCCGGCGAACAGATGCGGCTTTCAGCCGGCGGCAGCCTCAGCGGCGTCATGCGACCTCCTCAGCGGGCTCGGTCGGCCCGACGATGATCATTTGGACATGGGTGAGATGGGCGAGCATGGCCGCGCGCGCCGCGACGGGATCGCGCGCGGCAAGAGCCCGGACGATGATGTGATGGTCGGCGAGCGTCATGCGGCGGTTTTCCGGCAGGCCGGTGCGCGTCGAGACGACCTCGAACAAGGGCGAGAACATCCGGTCCCACAGGCCCTCGACAATGGCGACCAGCACGGTATTGCCGGTTGCCCGGGCGATGGCGACATGGAAGGCCCGGTCGACGGTCTGGCTGGCGCGATGGTCGGGGCTCGCCTCGAGGTCGGCGATCAGGGCTTCGAGCGCCGCGACATGATCCGCCGAAGCACTGGTCGCGGCGAGCGCGGCGATTTCCGGCTCGACCATCCGGCGCGCCTGGATCAGTTCATGCGGGCTCGGGCCGGCATCGAAAGCCACCACGCGCGACGGCGGGGCATCGCTGACGGTAATGCCCGAACCCGTCCTGACCTCGACCAGGCCGGCGATCTCGAGCGCGATCATCGCCTCGCGCACGGTCGGGCGGCTGACCCCGAACATGCGGGCAAGCTCACGCTCGGCTGGCAAGCGTTCGCCCGGTTTCAGATCGCCACGGGCAACGAGATCGGCGACCTGGCGGGCGACGCGCTCGTAGAGCCTGTCCTGGTCAACGGCTTGAAACGGCGACACCAAGGCCTCCCGGCATGACCCGCGCAAGCTAATGGGGAGGCACGATTTGTCAAATGGTCAGGTGGTAAGGCCAATTTCGAGCGGCACCTCCTGCAAGATGTACTGGGTGTGTTTGCAGGCGACGGCTCGCTTCTAAGGGGGCACTTACGTCACCCCCGGCGAGCGAAGCGAGGGAAGGGGGCCCAGAAACCGAAAGGCGGTGCTTTGAGCGCGTGAAAGCCAAGTCATTTCAAAGCGCTGAACCACAAGCCCTTCAACCTCTGGACCCCCTTCCCTCGCTTCGCTCGCCGGGGGTGACGTAGAGATGCGCCGGCAATCAGTGACTTATTCCAGCGCAGCTCCTTGCCGAACGATGCCGCGCATGACGGGCGCCGAGCCTGAAAAGAAACTCGTCACGGCATCGCGGACGATCGCGTCGAGATCGGCCGGCGTCGGCGTGCCGTAAACGAAACGGCGGATGGCCAGATAGAAGATCCGGCCATGCAGGCCCCAGAACATCTCGCGCTCGCGCTCCGACAGCGGCGCTTCGGCCGGCGTCGGCAGGCCCAGCTCGTGGCGGAATTCCGCGCAGGCCGGCGCGATGATCCGCTCGGCCACGATGGTGAGATAACGATGGGTGATGTCGAAAGACTTGAGCCCGGAAAAAACGAAGATCCGGACCCAGTCGTGGTCGAAAACCCGCTCGACATATTCGAGATAGAACTGGGTCAGCCGCGCTTCCAGCGGGCGCTCGCGGTCGACGACAAGGCCGGCCCAGGACGGTTTCCAGCGGCTCAGATAGACCTGCTCGTAAACCCGCTCGATCAGCGCTTCCTTGCTCGGGAAATGCCGGTAGATCGCCGAATGGGTAATGCCCATGCGCTTGGCGAGCTCGCGGGTCTGGCCCTCGAAACCATGGGCGGCGAAGAAGCGCACGGCTTCGTCGACGATCAACTGCTCACGCGCCGGCGCCCGCATGTTGCGGCGGCGCGGCTTGGCCGGTTCTTGAGTCAAATCCGGGATTGCCAAATCCGGTGCCCCTTCATGCGGCGCTGCCGCCGTCCGCTCCTTTGATCACGACACGACGGCCCTGCCAAGACGAAGTGACCAAATGGTCACTTCCTTGACGCGGTTCTAAACTCGTGTCTATGTTTGTGACCAAGTGGTCACAAGTTAAGAGAGCCATCCCTGGAAACGCAGCCTGGAGATCGCCGCCGGTGAAAGCGCGCGCGTTCAGTTATGTTCGCCCCAGAACCGTCGCCGAGGCGCTGAGCGCCTTTGCCGGCACGGATGGCGATGCGAGCTATATCGCCGGCGGACAAAGCCTGGTGCCGGCCCTGGCGCTTCGGCTGCAAGCGCCCGACCGGCTGATCGACATTGCCCATATAGAGGCCTTGCGCGGGGTCAGCCTCACCGGCGATCGCCTGCGCATTGGCGCCCTCACCCGCCATGCCGAGCTTTTGACCGATCCGCTGATCCTCAGGCACGCGCCGCTCCTCAGCGAAGCCGCGCCCTACATCGCCCACCCGGCCATTCGCAACAGGGGCACGATCGGCGGCAGCGTGGCGCTTGCCGACCCGGCCTCGGAACTGCCCGCCATGATGCTGGCGACGTCAGCCGAAATCGAGATCAGCGGCCCCGACGGGGTGCGGCTGGTGCCGGCGGACGACTATTTCCAGGACCTCTACCAGACCGCGCTGGAGCCCGGCGAATTGCTGACCGCAATCCTGGTGCCGCCGGTCGGCCCGGATGAACGCTGGGCCTTCGACGAACTGGCGCGCCGGCGCGGCGACTATGCCCTGGTTGGCGCGGGCGTGCAGGCAACCCTCGTCGACGGGACGATCGCCCGCCTGCGCATCGCTTTTCTGTCCGTCGGCGCGACCCCGGTCAGGGTCCATCAGGCCGAGGCAGCCCTGACCGGCGCGCCGCTCGACGCCACGTCGATCGCCCGTGCCCAGGCGGCGCTCGACGCCGATCTCGACCCGACCGACGATGCCCAGGTTCCAGCCGTGACCCGCCGGCACCTCGCCCGCGTCCTGCTCGGCCGCCTGCTCGGCCGGCTGGCGAGGCCGGCATGACGGCGAAGGTTTCCGTTACCCTGACGGTCAATGGCGAAACCCACCAGGGCGCGGTCGAGCCGCGCCTGTCGCTGGTCGATTTTCTGCGCCAGGACCTTGAGCTGACCGGCAGCCATATCGGCTGCGAAATGGGCGCCTGCGGCGCTTGCCTGGTGCTGGTCGACGACCGGCCGGTGCATGCCTGCCTGATGTTCGCGGTGCAGGCCGAAGGCAGCACCGTCGAGACCGTGGAAGGCCTGACCGAACGCGGTGCGCTGGCCGATCTGCAGGCGGCCTTCCGCGACCGCAACGCCCTGCAATGCGGCTTCTGTACGCCGGGCATGCTGGCCTCGGCCTATGCGATCCTCGCCCGCGGCGGCGTGCCGTCGCGCGATCAGATCCGCGATGCCCTGTCCGGCAATTACTGTCGATGTACCGGCTACGAGGCGATCGTCGACGCGATCGAGGCGACCGCCCGGACGCGGGCCGCCGCTCATGCGCAAGCGCTCCGGCCCCAAGCGCGCCTGCCCGACGAGGCTCGGCCATGAACGCGCCGCTGAGCAGGCTCGATCGCCCCAACTCCTATATCGGCCGTGCCGTCACCCGGCCGAACGCCATGCGGCTCCTGTCGGGACGCGGGCGCTTCGTCAGCGACCTCGTGCTGCCGCGCATGCTGCATGCCGCCTTCGTGCGCAGCCCCTATGCCCATGCCCGGATCACCGGCATCGACACCGCGGAAGCCGCCGCCATGCCGGGCGTCCGGCTGATTGCGACCGGCGCGGATCTGGCGAAGATCTGCACGCCGTGGACCGGCACGCTCGACCATTTCAAGGGCATGAAATCGTCGCCGCAACTGCCCTTGCCGCTCGACGAGGTGGTTTGGGCCGGCCAGGCGGTGGTGGCTGTTGTCGCCGACACCAGGGCCGCGGCGGAAGATGCGGCGGAAGCGGTGCTGATCGATTTCGAGGAGCTCGCCGTCGTCGGCGATATCGACGCGGCGCGCGCAGAGGGCGCCGAGCGCGCCTCCGGCAGCATCGACGACAACATCTGTTTCAAGACGCTGATCGATGCCGGCGCGGTGGACGAGGTCTTCGCCGGCGCCGCCCATGTGGTCGAGACCGAGCTCCGTTTCGGCCGGCATACGGCGGTGACGCTCGAACCACGCTCGATCCTCGCCGACTACGACCCGAGCGAGCGGCAGCTGACGGTGCATCACGCCACCCAGACGCCCTACCAGTTCCAGGATCTTTACAGCCGGCATTTCGGCCTGGCCGAAGCGCGCGTCAGGGTCATCGCGCCCGATATCGGCGGTTCGTTCGGCATGAAGCTGCATGTCTATCACGAGGACATGGCGGTGGTGGGCTTGAGCATTCTGATCGGCCGCCCGGTGCGCTACGTCGCCGACCGGATCGAAGCCTTCGTCTCCGATATTCATGCCCGCGACCACCGGGTCCGGGCGCGCCTGGCAACCGACGCCGAAGGCACCATCCTCGCCATGGATGTCGACGACGTCACCGGCGTCGGCGCCTTCTCGACCTATCCACGCACCAGCGTGGTCGAGGGCAATCAGGTCATCCGGCTGATCGGCGCGCCCTACCGCTTCGCCAACTATCGCGCCGGGCTCAGCGTGGTGTTCCAGAACAAGGTGCAGACCAGCCAGTATCGCGCGGTCGGCCACCCCATCGCCTGCGCGGTGACCGAGCGCCTGGTCGATCTGGCCGCGGCCGAGGCCGGCCTCGATCCTTTCGCCTTCAGGGCGAAGAACCTGATCTCCGATGACGCCTATCCGGCAACGTCTGCGACCGGCTACCGTTTCGAGAAGCTGTCGCATGAGGTCTGCCTCGCCAGGCTGAAGGCGATGATGGACTATGACGGCCTCCGTCTCGATCAGGCCGAGGCGCGGACACGCGGCGTTCATCGCGGCATCGGCATTGCCACCTTCGTCGAGATCACCAATCCGAGCCCGGCCTTTTACGGCATCGGTGGCGCCCATATCTCGGCTCAGGACGGCGCGGTGGTGAAGATCACGCCATCAGGCGAGGTGCAGTGCCTGGTTTCGGTCACCGAACAGGGCCAGGGCACCGAGACGATCATCGGCCAGATCGTCGCCGAGAAGCTCGGCGTCGACCGTGACCGCGTCAAGGTGATCACCGGCGATACCGACATCACCCCGCATGGCGGCGCGACCTGGGCCTGCCGCGGCGCCGGCATCGGCGGCGAGACGGCGTTCCAGGCTGCCAAGGCGCTGAAACGCAATGTCCTTGGCATCGCCGCGGCCATCCTGCAGGCGCGCGCCGACGATCTCGACCTGATCGACGGCCAGGTGGTCGAGCAGGCCGGCGGCGCGCCGCGCATGAGCCTCGCCGAGGTTGCGCGCATTGCCTATTTCCGCTCCGACATCCTGCCGCCCGGCACCCAGGCGCAGCTGACGGTGGCGCATCATTTCGCGCCCGAAGGTTATCCCTTCGCCTTCACCAACGGCATCCAGGGCTGCCATGTCGAGGTCGATGTCGAGACCGGCTTCGTCAAGGTGCTGAAGCACTGGGTGGTCGAGGATTGCGGCACCATCATCAATCCCATGCTGGTCGACGAGCAGGTGCGCGGCGGCGTGGTCCAGGGCCTCGGCGCGGCCTTGTTCGAGGAATGCCTTTATGACGACAACGGCCAGCTGACCAACGGCTCGCTCGCCGACTATCTCGTGCCGATGGCCTGCGAGATGCCCGACATCGTCATTGGCCATGTCGAGACGCCGACCAAGGATACCGAGCTCGGCGCCAAGGGCTGCGGCGAAGCCGGAACGGCCGCCGCCTCGGCCGCCGCGCTCAATGCGGTCAACGACGCGATCGCGCCGTTCGAAGCCGCCATCGGCCGGATTCCAATGACACCGCACCGGATCCTGAGGGCCCTCGGGCGTGTCTGACAAACCAACCAACGACAACAAGATCGACGAGGAGGAAACCATGAGTGAAGTGAAGGACGGCCTGTTCAAGACGACATCGCGCCGCGCCGTGATCGCCGGTATCGGCGCCGGCACCGGCCTCATCGCCATGCCCTGGGTCGCGCGCGCCCAGGGCGAGACCATTCGCATCGGCTTCCCGACCCCGCTCACCGGCGCCTTCGCGGCCGAGGCGCGCGACCAGGTGAAGAGCGCCGAACTGGCGGTCAAGCTGATCAACGACAAGGGCGGCGTCGCCGGCCGCAAGGTCGAGCTGCTGGTTCGCGACGACAAGCTGAATGCCGGCGAGGCGGCGACCCGCACGCTGGAACTGATCGAGAAGGACAAGGTCCACGCCATTGTCGGCGCGCTGTCGAGCGCGGTGCAGCTGGCGGTCAACGAGGTCACCCGGGCACGTGGCGTGATCTATGTCTCGATCAGCCAGTCCGACACGATCAACGAGGTCAAGGATTTCAGCCGCTTCACCTTCCATGAGGCGCTGAACCCGCACATGACGACGGCGGCGGTCGCCAAGCACACCTTCAAACCCGGCTCCAAGGTGGCCTATCTGGTCGCCGACTACGCCTATGGCCACGAGATGCTGCGCGGCTTCAAGCGGGCGCAGGCCGCCATCGGCGCGCAGAGCGTCGGCGAGATCCTGCATCCGTTCGGTGCCGCCGACTATTCGACCTTCATGCCGCGCCTGCGCTCGATGCGGCCGGATATCCTGTGCATCTGCAATTTCGGCCGCGACCAGGCCAATGCGATCAAGCAGGCGGTCGATTTCGGCATGAAGCAGCAGATGAAGATCGTCGTGCCGGTGCTCCTGCACAACCAGCGCCTGGCCATCGGCCCCGATGCCTTCGAGGGCGTCGTCGGCGGCGCCAACTATTACTGGGGCCTGGAGCGGACGATCGCCTCGGCGAAGAGCTTCAACGATGCCTTCCGTGCCGCCAATGGCGGAGCCGTGCCGACCGATTACGGCGCCTATGGCTTCACCGGCGTCTATTCGCTGCTGCTCGCCATGCAGGCGGCCGGCGGCACAGAGACCGACAAGGTGGCGAAGGCGCTCGAAGGCCTGAAATACGACATCGCCAAGGGGCCGCAGAGCTATCGCGCCTGCGACCACCAGTCGGTGCAGTCGGTGCTGGTGCTCGAGTCGAAGAAGAAGACCGACATGAAGAGCGACATGGACCTGTTCAACGTGCTGGTCGAAGAAGCCGGTTCGGAGGCAGCGCTGCGCAGCTGCGCCGAACTCGGCTTCCCGGCCTGACCGCCTGAAGACCCAGAGGAGCCGGGATGGACGTCGAACTCATCGCCATGCAGCTCGTCGCCGGCGTCGCCCTCGGCGCGATCCTGATCATGGTCGCGCTCGGGCTGACGATCGTCTTCGGCATGCTCGGCATCGTGAACTTCGCCCATGGCGCGCTGTTCATGGTCGGTGCCTATGCCGGCCTGTGGGTGGCGTCGCTCACCGGCAGCTTCTGGTGGGCGCTGATCGTCGCGCCCATCGCCATCGGGCTGTTCGGGGTGATCATCGAGCGCGTGCTGATCCGGCCGCTCTACAAGCGCTCGCCCGACGATCCGCTGCTGCTCACCTTCGGGCTCGGTTATGTCCTGGTCGAAGCGGTTAGGATCATCTTCGGTTCCGACGGCATCCCGTTCTCGACGCCCCAGGCGCTGCAGGGCGTGGTCGATCTCGGCATCGGTTTCTTCCCCATCTACCGGCTGTTCGTCGTGGCGGTGGTCGCGGTGGTGCTGCTCGCACTCTGGCTCGGCCTGGAAAAGACCCGCTTCGGCCTGATCGTCCGGGCCGGCGCGCGCGATCCCCTGATCATGCGTGTGCTGGGGGTCGATATCGGCCGGCTCTGGCTGCTGGTCTTCGGCCTCGGCGTCGGTCTCACCGCGCTCGGCGGCGTGCTGTCGGCGCCGATGCGCAACGTCAATCCCGAGATGGGGTCGCTGGTGCTGGCGGAAGCCTTCGTGGTCACCGTCATCGGCGGGCTCGGCTCGCTGCTCGGCGCTGTTGTCGCCGGCCTGCTGGTCGGCATCGCGGTCAGCCTGACCGCGCTCATCGCACCCGAAATGGCAACCATCGTGATGTTCGCCCTGATGGCCCTGGTTCTGCTGATCCGGCCCCAGGGCCTGTTCGGCAAGACGGGCGGTGGCGCATGACCGAGAAACCGGCCATGGCTGTCGAGACCCCGCTGCGCCAAATACGCCACGCCGCAGGCACCGGCGCGGGCCAGGCGAGCCGGCTCAAGGCCGCCTTCACCCGCTGGCGCGTGCCGCTCTGCGTCGTCGCGCTCTGCCTTCTGCCCTGGATCCTGCCGTCCAAGGCGCTCGCCGTGAACGTGCTGATCTATGGCATCTATGCCGTCGGTTATAATCTGCTGTTCGGCTACACCGGCCTTCTGTCCTTCGGCCATGCCGCCTTCTTCGGCGCCGGCGCCTATGTCACCGGCATCGCGATTGCCCATTTCGGCCTGCCCTGGTACGCGGCGGTCGCCACCGGCATCCTGGTCGCCGGCCTGCTGGCGCTGGTCATCGGGGCGCTGTCGATCCGCACCCGCGGCATCTATTTCTCGATGGTGACGCTCGCCCTGTCGCAGCTCGTTTATTACACCGCACTGCAGGCCTCGTCCTGGACCGGCGGCGAGAACGGCCTGCGCGGCTTCACCGTCGGCAGGCTCGACCTCGCCGGGCTGTCGGTCGACTTCCTCGATCCGGTCAACAAATATTACGTCATCATGCTGTTCGCGGCGGCAGCCCTCTGGTTCGTCTCGCGCATCCTCAACTCGCCCTTCGGCGCGGTGATCGAGGCGATCCGCGAGAACGAGGTGCGCGCCCGCGCCTGCGGTTACGACGTGGAGCGCACCAAGCTCATCGCCTTCGTGCTGTCCGGCCTGATCTGCGGTCTGGCCGGCACCTTGTCGGCGCTGCATCTCGCCATCGTGCCGCTCGACACCCTGCACTACAACACCTCGGGGCTTGTCGTGATGATGACCCTGCTCGGCGGCGCCGGCAGCTTCTTCGGCCCCTTCGTCGGCGCGCTGGTCTTCCTTCTGGTCGAGGACGTCGCCTCGCTCTGGACCTCGCACTGGCAGATCATCGTCGGTTCGATGTTCATCCTCTGCGTGCTGTTCCTGCCCAAGGGCATCTGGGGCACCTTCATTGCGTGGAGGACCGGCCGATGAGCACGCCGCTGCTCACTGTCGACAATATCGGCCGGCGTTTCGGCGGCTTCATCGCGCTGGAAGGCGTCACCGCCGCTTTCGAGGCCAACAAGGTGACCGCCGTCATCGGACCGAACGGCGCCGGCAAGAGCACCTTGTTCAACGTGCTGTCCGGCGTGCTGCCGCCCTCCACCGGGACCATTCATTTCCGCGGGCAGAACCTGACCGGGACGCCGCAGCACCGTTTCGCCCATCTCGGCATTTCACGCTCCTACCAGATCACCAATATCTTCCCGGAACTGAGCGCGCATGAGAACGTCCGGGTGGCGGCCCAGGCGTTCCGCTCGCGCTACAATATCCTGATCAACCGGGCCCATCTCGGCGAGCTCGACGCCAAGGCGGAAGCGGCGCTCGACGCCGTCGGGCTTGCGGCCAAAGGCGCCCGCACCGCCAAGTTCCTCGCCCATGGCGAACAGCGGGCGCTGGAGATTGCGGTCGCCCTGGTCGCCAACCCGGCCTTGCTGCTGCTCGACGAACCGACCGCCGGCATGGGCCCGGAAGAGACCCGCGACATGGTGGCGCTGATCGAAAAGCTCGCGCGCGACCGCACCATCCTGCTGGTCGAGCACAAGATGAAGATGATCTTGGGGCTCAGCGACCGCATCCTGGTGCTGCACCACGGCCGGGTGATCGCCGACGGCAGCCCGCAGGCGATCCAGGCCGATACCGAAGTCAGGCGCGTCTATCTCGGACAGAATGATGGCTATGCTTGAGATCCAAGGACTGAACGCCTGGTACGACGCGAGCCACGTGCTGCACGGCGTCTCGCTGACGGTCGAGGCCGGCGAGATCGTCGCGCTGGTCGGGCGCAACGGCGCCGGCAAGACCACCACCATGCGCGCCGCCATGGGGCTGATGCCCAAGGTGACCGGCAGCGTCCGGTTCGACGGCCATGATCTCCTGGCCCTGCCGGCCCATGCCCGGTTCCGGCTGGGCCTCGCTTATGTGCCCGAGGAGCGGCGCATCGTGCCCGGCCTGACCGTGCGCGAGAACCTGCAGCTCGGGCTGGTGGCGACCTCGGGCAAGATCGACATGGCCAGCGCCATCGACGAGATCGCCCTGAGCTTCCCACGGCTGAAGGAACGGCTCGACCAGCAGGGCATGACATTGTCCGGTGGCGAACAGCAGATGCTGGCGATCGCCCGCGCCATGATCGCCCGGCCGAAGATGATCCTGCTCGACGAACCGTCCGAAGGCATCATGCCGGTGCTGGTCGAGGAAATGGGCGTCCTGTTCCGCCGCATGCGCGACGCGGGCATCACCCTTCTCCTGGTCGAGCAGAATGTCGAATGGGCACTGAAGCTCGCCAGCCGCGCCGTGATCATCGACCAGGGCGAAGTGGTGCACGAAAGCAGCGCCGCCGCCCTGCTCGCCGACAGGGCGATCCAGGAGCGCTATTGCGCGGTCTAATGAAAAGACCAGCGCTATTGCGCGGTCTAATGAAAAGACCAGCGCACTTGCGCGGTTCAGGCCGTCCCGGTCCTGAGCCGTTTGCCAGGCCCCGCCACCGGCACGACGCTTTCGCCCTGGCCCAGCCGGACGAAGACATAGTCGCAGCGCCCATCGTCGATGACCTGGACGCGGTGAATGACGCCCTTGCCGAAAAAGCCGAAATCGCCGGCCGACATGATCGCCGACTTGCCGCTGTCGCCCCACTCGATGCGGCAGCGGCCGGAGGTCAGATACATGATGCTGTCGTAATTGGCGTGGTGATGCCATTGGCCGGGTTCGTCGCGAGCGGTGACGTCGCAATAGCCAACCCAGATGTGGTCATTGACGAAGGCCTTCTCGCGCAGCTGGCCACGCGTGACCGGACCCGGCTCGCGCTGGTCGGGCCGGACGAAGATGAGATCGTCGGGGAACATGTCAGGCCCCGGCCCTGAGCGAACGCGCGGTCCCGGCTGGTCGACCGCAACGACGCTCTCGCCCTCGCCCAAGCGGACGAAGACGTAGTCGCAGCGCCCGTCGTCGATGATCTGCACGCGGTGGACGACGCCCTTGCCGAAAAAGCCGAAATCGCCCGCCGACATGATCGCCTGCTTGCCGCCGTCACCCCACTCGATGCGGCAGCGGCCGGACATCAGATACATGATGCTGTCGTAATTGGCGTGGTGATGCCATTGGCCGGGCTCGTCGCGCGCCGTGATGTCGCAATAGCCAACCCAGATATCGTCATTGACGAAGGCCTTCTCGCGAACCTGGCCGCGCGTCACCGGGCCCGGCTCGCGCTGGTCGGGCCGAACGAAGATGAGGTCGTCTGGAAACATCGAGTTGGCTGTCAGCATCGAACCGGTCATGGGCCACCCTTGCGCGGAAACGTCTGGAGCGCACGGAAGCGCAGAGATGATGCGGCGGACAGGACCACTTCAGACGCAGCCGGTGGTCCACCCTTCGGTTGCGCCGGAGAGGCCATCGCCGCGGCCGGCGAGTGGTCCTGCCGGGCGCAGGAAACCGGTCCTGTGCCGACCGGGAAGCGGTCCTTATCATGCCGTGGTTGCGGCCCCGCCAGGGAACCGTCGCGCCGGGCAAACCGGCGGAGAGAGCAGCTCGCGGCGATTGTCCGATCGGCTGTCGGACGTCTTTGGGAACGCCTTTTGGGGACGCCTCGGTGGGGACCATGTCTGCAGGTGAAATTGTTCCGGATTGCCAAAGACCCGTTCGGTGAAGAGATGCACGCCCTGTTCCGCAGCATTCCGCTTTCGGCCGGCTCGGTGACGCGACAGCTCGCCAGCGGGATCCGCGACAAGATCATCGCCGGGCACATTCCCAGGCATGCCCGCATGCCGTCGCAGCGGGCGCTTGCGAAACTCCTCGGCGTGTCCCGCGGGGTCATCGTCGAGGTCTACGAACAGCTGATCATCGACGGTCTGCTGGTCTCGCAGAACGGATCCGGGACCTTCGTCAATTTCGACTACAAGCCGAAGGGCGAGACCCCGCCCGTCCGCTATTCCAGCCGGATCACCAGCTTCCGCGGGGCCGCGCGCGAGGTCGCGCTTTCGGACGGCACATTGCTGCTGCCGGGGAACAACCATCCGGATCTGTTTCCACTGGCCCAGTGGCGGGCAGCGGAGCGCCTGGCCGAGAGCGCGACGCGCGCGCTGCGGACCCATCGGACCGACAGCCTGTGGCAGATCAAGTCTTTCGTCAGCAGCCGGCTCAGGACCTGCAGCAACGTCGATGCCCATCCGGACAACATCCTGGTGACCAAGGGGACCTGGCCGTCGCTGTCGCTGCTCGGCATGGCGCTGGCCAACCCCGGCGAACGCTGCATGGCCGAGGATCCCGGACACCCCCTGTCCTGCGCGGCCTTGCGATTTGCCGGCCTGGTCATCGTCCCGGTCGGCAATGACGCCGAGGGCGCCGCTCCGTTCGACATCGACCCGGCCGGCGTCAGAATGATCCTGACCTCATCGGCGGTGCAGTTTCCGACCGGCACGCGGGTCACCCTCGCGCGAAAGCTGGAGATCGTCGAATGGGCGCGCGCCCACCACATCATGATCGTGGAAGACGATTACGAAGGCTGTCTCGGCGTCTATACGGAAAACCGAAACCCCTACTATTCGCTGACCGAGGCGGGCGGCACGATCTATATCGGCTCCTTAAGCAAGTTCTTCTCCTATCGAAACCAGCTCGGCTTCCTGCTGGCGCCGAAAGAGATCGTCGACACGCTTCAAAACCTTCAATCTTTTCTCGGACTGTCGCCCGAGAACGGCGCCCTGTCGGTGATGGCCGAGTTCATCGGCCGGGGCTACATGGACGACCATATCGACAATGTCAGGACCACGATGGCCGAACGAAAGAAGCTGTTCTTCGATGCATGGCGGGCCGCCAACCTGGCCCCGGGCGAGCATTTTTCCGATGATCCGGGCATTCATGTCGCGATCCCCAGCGCGGCTGCCGGCGACGGCCGTCGACAAGCCTCTCAGGGGGCGCCGAACGGCTTGCTGGGTGCAAAAAATATCGGCGACTATTCGATCAGGGGCCAGCATACCGGCAAGATGGCGATCGGACTGTCCAAGATAACCGCGCGCAACGTCCACTTTGTCATCGACCAATTGTCCAGGCGCTACGCACTGACATAACATCCGTCCTCAGCGGCGCGCCGCTGCGGCGCCGCCGGCACTCCAAGCTCATCTCCGAACAGGGCCGGCCGCCTCGGTGGTCCGCCGTTCCCATCGTGTCGCCCGGCGCCGGTCATGGTCGACGCCGCGACGGCCAAGACCTCGCCCCATCCTCACCCGAGAGCATTCTGGAAGCACATGTCCGACGATCTGAAAGATTGGCAGCCCCGCCCGCGCCCGGTTCGCAACGTTCTGGATGGCCGTTACGTCCGGCTCGAACCGCTCGACGCCCGAAAGCACGGCGACGATCTGTTCGAAGCGTCTGATGTGCCGGATGCGGCCAGCCGCTTCGCCTATCTCTACGAGTCGCCGCCGGAGGACCGCACGTCCTTCCAGGCCTGGCTCGAACGGGTGGAGCGCAGCGAGGACCCGCTGTTTTTTGCGGTCATCGACAAGGCGTCCGGCAAGGCGGCCGGCCGACAGACATTGATGCGCATCGATCCGGCGTCGGGCTCCATCGAGATCGGCAATATCTACTGGGGGCCGTTGATGTCGCGCCGGCCGGCGGCAACCGAGGCCCAGTTCCTGTTCATGCAATATGCCTTCGAAGAGCTGGGCTACCGGCGCTACGAGTGGAAGTGCAACAACCGCAACGAACCGTCCAAGCGGGCGGCAAAACGGTTCGGCTTTCAACACGAGGGCCTGTTCCGCCAGCATCTCATCGTGAAGGGCGAGAACCGCGACACGGCCTGGTTTTCGATCATCGACAAGGAATGGCCGGCGCTTCGCCAGGCTTATGAAGCCTGGCTGGATCCGGCGAATTTCGACGCGGCCGGCCAGCAGAAGCGGCGGCTGGAGGACTGCCGCGTCTGAGCATGACAGCGCCGCCGGCGGCGGCAGGCGTGGTTCACCGCATCGGCAAAAGTGGTCCTGTGAAGGAACCCTTGGACGGTCTGAGATCGTGCGGAGCAGGTCTGCCCCGCACGGAGAGCCACCATGTTAAGCCGTCGCTCACTTCTCTCGATCGCAGCAGCTTCGGTGGCGGCGCCTGCCATCGCCCAGTCGACCAGAGACAAGACCTTGCGCTTCGTGCCGCAGGCGGGCCTGTCCTCGCTCGACCCGATCTGGACCACCGCCGCCGTCGTCCAGAACCACGGCTTTTACGTCTTCGACACGCTCTACGGGCTGGACGCCAGGTTCAACGTCATGCCCCAGATGGCGGCGGGACACAGCGTCTCCGACGACAAGCTGACCTGGACCGTGACGCTACGCGACGGCTTGATGTTCCACGACGGCGTGCCGGTCAGGGCCGTCGATTGCATTGCCAGCCTGAAGCGCTGGGCGGCCCGCGACGTGCTCGGCCAATTGCTCGCGGCATCGGTCGATGAATGGCTCGCCAAGGACGACAAGACCCTCGTCATCCGGCTCAGGCAGCCGTTCCCGCTGATGCTGTTCGCCTTGGCGAAACCCGCCACCAACGTGCCGTTCATCATGCCCGAGCGGCTGGCGATGACGGACCCCCTGAAACAGGTCACCGAGATGGTCGGCTCCGGGCCGTACCGCTTCCTGGCGCAAGATTTCGTGTCCGGCACCCGCGCGGCCTATGCGAAGTTCGCGGGCTACCGTCCGGCCCCGGGAAACCCTGAGCGAACCTCGGGCGGAAAGATCGCACATTTCGACCGGATCGAATGGACTGCCATGCCGGACAGCGCCACGGCGCTCGCGGCGCTGCAGACCGGCGAGATCGACTGGTGGGAGCAGGTGCTCGCCGATACGGTTCCGCTGTTGAAGCGAAACCGCAATATCACCCTCGGCGACGGCGATCCGAACGGCTATATCGGCGTCGTCAGGTTCAACAGTTCCCAGGCGCCCTTCAACAACGTCAAGCTGCGCGAAGCGGTGCTCAGGGCCGTCAACCAGGTCGACTATCTCGGCGCGATCACCAACAACGATCCGAGCGCCTACCAGACCTGCCACACGACCATTCCGTGCGGGACGCCCTATACCGCCACGCCGGCCAATCAAGCGATGTCCGACAAGCCGAATCTGGCCCGCGCCCGGGACCTGGTCAAGGCGTCGGGCTATAACGGCGAAAAGATCGTCATCCTGAACCCTGCCGACTTTCCGACGATCCGGCCGATGGGCCAGATCACCCATGACACATTGCTCAAGCTCGGCCTCAACTCGGAACTGCTCGAGACCGACTGGGGCACGGTGCTGCAGCGCCGCGGCAGCCGGGAACCGGCGGACAAGGGTGGCTGGAGCATTTTCCACACCTGGTTCCAGGCGGTCGGCAATACCTTGCCGCCGATGCTCAGCTACACCCGCGGCCAGGGCGCCGCCGGCTGGTTCGGCTGGTACGAAAGCAAGGCCGCCGAGGCGCTGAACCAGCAATGGCTGACGGCAGCCACCGAGGCGGAGCGGATCAGGCTGGCATTAGACATTCAGACTGTCGCGGCGCAAGAAGCGCCGGTCGTGCCGCTCGGCCTGTTCCGGATCCGCACGGCCTATCGCAACAGCATTACCGGCATGGTCGAGGGGGTCAGCCCGTTCCCGTGGGGCGTTCGTCGCACCTGACCGGTTCGGTCGTCGCCCGTCGCGGAGGAGCGCGATCGTACCCGATGCCGGGCGTCGGCTCTTCCCGGCCGATGGCTGTGCCGAAGGGCGGGTGAGCCACCGACATCGCCGATTACGCGGCTTTCGGCCGCTCTCATCCAGAACCGCCGACCCTGCGCCGTGGGAGCCCCGCGGCGCGCGCCGATCTTGACAGCTTGTTTTGTCTTGTGCGTATATCGCTCTTATGTGCGCTTAGTGCACATTTGACACGACGAGCCACGGACCCGCGATGCAGATCTATTTCCACGAGACGCTCGATCCGGTGCGCGCACTGGGCGCCCATAGCCGCTATCTCGACCAGCTCGGCGAGATCGTCCATCGCGAGGGCAATGCCGAGGGTTCGGCCGGCGGCGAACTGATCGCCATGTGGATTCCGATCTTCCTGACCGGGCACTGGCCGCAAATGGTGTCGTTCTGGCAGGGACCGGGCAGCTGGGCCGGCTTCGGCGCGCATTTCGACAGCCACCAGGACCTGTTCCACAAGCCGCTGGAGCGCTGGTATGGCGAACGCAGCGGCGGCTTCGACCGCGTGCTTGTCGGCACCGACTACACGCCGACACGCGAGGCGCTGATCGGCCGCGGCCAGCGTGCGCCGGTGGTGCTGCACCAGACCATCCGCCTCAAACCCGGCGGCGGCGCCGGCTACCTCGCCCGTCTCGGCGAGGCGCGTCAGGCGATCGGCACGGCCTATGGTTTCAGCTTGCTCGGCGCTTACGAGGTGGCCTTCCGAAATGGCGGCGAAGTCATCCTCGTCTGGTCGTTCCCCAATGTCCTGGCGCTGACCCGGGCCGAATCCCGGCCAGAGGATTTTCCGGAATGGGCAGCCTGGATCCGGCAATCGCGCGAGCATGAACAGGACCATGTCGGCGTGGTCATGCGGCCGACCGCCTGGTCCTTCGTGAAGTGACCTTGATCGACAAACCATCAGCAATCGATAGGGGAGATGATCCGATGAACAGGCGGACTCTGGTTGTCGGCGGCGGCCTCGCCGCCTTTGCGGGCGATGCCGCGGCGCAGCCGGCCCCGGCACGGCGCGCGCCGATCGTGCTGGTTCACGGCGCCTGGCATGGCGGCTGGTGCTGGTCGCGGGTCAAGCCACGGCTGGAGGCCGCCGGCCACCCGGTCAGCGCCCCGACGCTGACCGGGCTCGGCGAAAGGCGGCACCTGATATCGCGGTCGGTCGTGCTCGACACCCATATCCAGGATGTCGTGCAGCATATCGAAAACGAGGAGCTGAACGACGTCGTGCTGGTCGGCCACAGCTATGGCGGCTTCGTCGTCACCGGGGCCGTGGAGTTGCTGGGCAAGCGGGTGTCGCATCTCATCCTGCTCGACGCCTTCTTCCCGCTGAACGGCGAGACGGTGAACCAATATGCCGGCGAACAATCGACCATCGAACGCAACGCCAAGGCGGTCGCCGACCCGAACTGGAACATCCCGGCACTGACCGCGGCCGATTTCGGCGTGACCGACAAGACGGATGCCGCCTGGCTCGACGGCCGCATGAGTGCGCAGCCGTTCGGCACCTATGCCCAGCCGATCCGGATCGAGAAGGGCGTGGCTCACCTGCCGCGTCGTTCCTATATTTCCTGCGACGCCCCGGGCATGGTGTTTTTTGACGGGACGCGCGACCGGATCAAGGCCGACGGGTCATGGCGTTATGTCGGTTTGCAAGCCCCCCATGACGCCATGGTCACCCATCCGCAATTGCTGTCGGATACGCTCTTGCAACTGATCGGCTGAGGGCCGCACATGACACCGTCCCCGACACATCCCTCCGGACGCCGGCTGTCGCTGGCGCACCTGACCGTCATCGATGCCGGGCCGGTCGAACTGATCCGGGCGGCGGCGGCCGGCGGTTTCGACCATGTCGGCCTCAGGATCGTCGCGCCCACCGCATCCGACCGGATCGTGCCGGTCATCGGCGACGAAACGATGATCCGCGCCATCCTGGACGCGATGGCGGCAACCGGCGTCAGCATCCTCGACGTCGAGGCGATCTGGCTGACGCCGGACACCGACCCCGCCGCCTTTACGGCCATCGCCGAAACGGCGGCGCGGCTCGGCGCCACCCAGGTCCTGGCCATCGGTCATGATCCCGAGCCGAGCCGCCAGGTCGAGAATTTCGGCCGGCTGGCGGCGACCGCCCGCCAGCACGGGCTCGGCACCATGCTCGAATTCATTCCCTATTGCGTGGTCAACACGCTCGCCGCGGCCGAGGCCGTGGTCGATGCCGCGGTGGTTGCCGGCAGCGGCATCATGATCGACGCGCTGCATCTGCGGCGCTCGGGCGGCGGGCCCCAGGATCTCGCCGGCATTTCGCCCGATCGCCTGAGCTATATCCAGCTCTGCGACGCAAGGCGCGAGCCCCCCTTCCCGGACGACCTGCGCCGCGAGGCGCGGGGCGACCGGCTCTATCCGGGCGACGGCGAACTCGACATCGCCGGCCTGCTTGACGCGCTGCCGGCCGGCATCCCACTCAGTATCGAAGCGCCCGTCGCCGGCCATGCCGGACTTTCGGCGATGGAGCGCGCCCGGCTCTGCGGAGAACGCACCCGCGCCACGCTGGAAGCCCTCGGCCAGCGCTGAAATACCGCCGAGCGCGTCAGTCGACCCTCAGCCCAAGCTCGCGAATGAGCCCGCCCCAGCGGACCGTCTCGGAGGCGATCAGCGCGCCGAACTGCTGCGGCGTGCCACCGATCGGCTCGATGCCGAGCACGGCGAGTTTCTGGCGGACATCGGGCGCCTGAAGTGCGGCATTGATGGCGGCGTTCAGGCGGCCGACAAAGGCCGGGTCGGTGCCGGCCGGCGCCAGGATGCCGAACCAGCCGGTGACGTCGAAGCCGGGCCTGACCGCCTCCGCCACCGTCGGCACGTCGGGCAGGATGCTCGACCGCCTGGCTGTGCTGACCGCCAGCGCCCGGAGGTCGCCGGAACTCAACAGCCCGACGGCGCCCGAGAGTGTGTCGAACTGAAAATCGATGACATTGCCCATCAAGGCGACATTGGCCGGTCCGGAGCCCGGAAAATTGATGACGACGGCGTCGAAACCCACCTCCTTGCGCAGCAGCATGGCCGATAGCGCGGTCAAGGTGGCGCCGCCGCCGCCGGTGCCGAAATTGAGCTTGCCGGGATTGGCGCGCGCGGCCTCGAGCAGGTCCTGCAAGGTGCGATAGCGCGACTTGCCGTTGACCAGCACGACAATCGGCGACTCGGCGAGCGCGATGACCGGCGCGAAGTCCCTCTGGTTGTCGAAGCTCAGGTTGGGATAGAGCGCCGGCGCGCCGGCATGGCCGCTGGTCACCAGCAAGAGGTTGGCGCCGTCGGGCTGGGCTTTGGCCACTGTCGCCGCCGCCAGCGTGCCGCCGGCGCCGGAGCGGTTGACCACCACGAGGGTTTGCCCGGTCGTCTCGCGCAGCTTTTCGGCGATCACCCGGGCCAGCACGTCGGCCGGGCCGCCGGCGGCAAAACCGACATGGAGATTGATCGGCCGGTTCAGCAGCGGCGGCTGCGCCAGCGCCGCCACGGGCGCGAGAACGAGGCCCAGGAGAGCCGCAACTGTGGAGATGAAACGGGTCATGGCGGGGTTCCTCGTTGGTTTCTTGAGTCTGGTTTCTTGGTGGTCGGTTGTGGGTTTCGAGCTTCAGGTGTTTCGATTGAGAAACGGCATGAGCAGCGCCAGGACCTCGCCGGGCGCCTCCTCGGCCTGCAGATGGCCGGCATCGATCGGACCGCCCTCGACCTCGTCCGCCCAGCCCTGCCAGATATCGGCGAGCGTCTCGCCGCTTTGATGCCGGCCGGCTTCCCAGGTGACCAGCACCGGACAGCCAAGTTTTCGCCCCGCCGCGCGGTCGGCCTTGTCGTGGTCGAGGTCGATGGTCGCGGCGGCCCGGTAATCGTTCATCATGGCATGGCGCACCGCGTCGCGCCGGAACGCCGCACGATAGGCGGCGACCGCTTGCGGGCCGAGCCGGTCGCGGTAGCGTGTCATCTTCCGCAAGGTCCGGTCCAGGAAATCGTCGGGGTCGGCGCCGATGAACCGCTCGGGCAGGTCGAAGGCTTGGGCGAACAGGAACCAGTGCCAGGCACCCATGGCGAAGGCCATGTCGACCCGCTGCCAGACCTCGATGGTCGGCACGACGGTGAGCGAGGCAAAGGCCTTGACCCTTGCCGGATGGTCGAGCGCCAGCCGGTAGCCGACCCGGGCGCCGCGGTCATGCGCGACCACGGCATAACGGTCGAAGCCGAGATGGCTCATGACCGCCACCTGGTCGCGGGCCAGGGCGCGCTTGGCCATGCTGTCCGGGCCGGAGAGATGGATCGCGGCGGTGCTATCGCCATAACCGCGCAGGTCCGGCGCGACCACGGTGAACTCGCGTGCCAGCACGGGGGCGATCCGGTGCCAGGCCATATGGGTCTGCGGATAGCCATGCAGCAGCAGGACCGGTGGGCCGGAGCCCGCGACCGCCACCCGGATCGAGGCTTCGCCGGTCTCCACGGTCTGATAGGTGAAACCATCGAGCATCACGAACCTGCAAGCTCAGAGTTGCGGCGGCGGGCGATAGCCGCGCCGGCTGCCGGGCGTCAGCGCACCGAACTGCGGCCAGCGGATCGGCGCGCCGACATCGCCCATCAGCGCCTGCAGGTCGGCGAGCCGCCCGGCATCGGCGCGCACCGCGCGCGGCGGCACGCCGTGCTTCGCCGCATAGGCGGCGAGCGTTCCGACCGCCTCGCCAATGCTCCATTCGACCACATGGACGCGGTAGGCGCCGCTGGTGATGCGCGTGGTGCCGAGGTTCTTGCAGGCCGGCAGCAGGTTTTCGACGCGCACCGGAATGAGCGCGCCAAGCGGGATCTCGAAGGGATAGCTGTCGATGTCGACGGTATCGCGCGCCCGGCTGGTCGGCGGATGCAGGTCGATGCGATAGGCGCCGATGCCGACGCTGTCGAAGAAGGATTCGGCCGCTGTCGCGCCAGGCCGCGCGGCGACGCCGATATGCTGTTCCTTGACGGTGAACTCGGCCTTGATCCGCCGGCCCTCGCGGTAATAGACCTGCTTGGCGAGGCCATCGGATGTGCCGAGCACATCGCCGCGCAGGCGCAGGCCCGGATAGCCGTAACCCCGGTCGTGGCGGGGCGCCTCGGTCTGCATCCAAAACAGAAAGGCCAGGCTGAACTGGCGGCATTCCGCGAGCGCGGCGTCACGCGCCTCGGGCGAAACGCCAATGACCGGCTTCAGCCAGTAGTCCATCTGCGGCCAGTTCGCGAGCGTGATGTCGCTCGCATAGGCGCCCGGCTCGAAACTGCGCCGGCAGGCAATGCGACGCGCGTGCCAGAGGTCGAACAGATAGTCCTCGTCGCTGTCGCCGGCAAACAAGGCGCGGGTCAGCGGCTGATGGGTGACGTGATTGCTGACCGTCCAGTTGAACTGCCGGTTCGGCCAGAAATCGAGCTTCAGGTCGCGGAATTCGGCATAACGCTCCGGCCGCGCGATGGTGTGGTCCTCGCCGGGCAGGTGATCCATCGCGAAACACCAGGTCAGCGCCTGCTGGTCCATCGGATCGGCCACCGGAAGGGCATGCAGTTCGCCGGTCTCGGCGGCCGATTCGGCGCCAATGACATGTTCCACGCCAGCGAGTTCGAGCAATTCGCCGGTCTCGGTGGCATCGACCACCAGCAGGGCCTCGACATCGACGAGCGCACCGGTCTCGTGGTTGCGCAGCGTCAGGCCGGTGATGCGGTCGCCATCGAGATGGGCCGTCACCGCCGAATGCCGGCGCAACACCCTGAGCCGCCCCGAACTCTCGAACGGCGCCAGCATGTCGTCGATCACCCGGACCGCCACTTTCGGCTCGTGGCAGAGCGTGCCGACATTGCCCATGCCGGGATTGAACGGCACGCGGGCGCGGGCTTTCGCCGTAACCGGGTAATGGGTGAGGTAATAGTCGCGGATCAGCCGGCGGAAACGCGAATAGCTGCGCGAACCGACATCGAGCTCGACCCAGGGGTGTTCGTCCAGCGGCACGCCCTGGGCGGTCAGCTGGCCGCCGAGCCAGTCGAGCTCCTCGACCAGAATGACCCGGCGACCGAGGCGCGCCGCCGCAAGCGTCGCCGAAACGCCGCCGAGCCCGCCGCCGACAACAAGCACGTCCGTATGCATGAAACTGACCTCTGCTTCTCGCCGCCGGCTATCCTGCGCGGCGGTGCATTGTCGTCGCTTCCGCCATCATGCTAGAAGCTGCTTTGTGCGATATATATACAAACGTGCGCTCTACGCACAAGAGGAAATCCAATGACGACTGAGACCGACCTTGCGCCGGCGCCCGCCCTGTCGGGCCGGACGACCGTCCTGACCATTATCGGGCACCCCATTGCCCAGGTCCGCTCGCCAACCACGCTCAATCCGGAATTCCGCCGCAGCGGGGTCGACG
Organism: Phreatobacter stygius; assembly: GCF_005144885.1. NCBI lineage: Bacteria > Pseudomonadati > Pseudomonadota > Alphaproteobacteria > Hyphomicrobiales > Phreatobacteraceae > Phreatobacter > Phreatobacter stygius. The sequence goes on along the minus strand of NZ_CP039690.1, from coordinate 3,161,203 downwards.
CGGTTCTGGTGCCGGTCGATCTGGAACCGGCGGCGCTGCCCGACTTCATCAGAACCCTGCGCGGCTGGCGCAATGCGCCGGGCACGATCGTCACGGTGCCGCACAAGATGCCCTGCGCCAGCCTCGTCGACGACCTGACCGACCGGGCACGCCTGCTCGGCGCGGTCAACCTGATCCGGCGGCGGCCGGATGGCCGGCTCGCCGGTGACATGAGCGACGGCCCGGGATTTCTGAAGGCGCTCGCCGCTGGCGGTTTCGATCCGGCCGGCAAGAACGCCGTGGTGTTCGGCGCCGGCGCGGTCGGCCGGGCTCTGCTGCTCAGCCTCACCGAAGCCGGCGTGAGCCGCATCGCGTTCCATGAGCCCGATGATGCGCGCCGCGAAGCTCTCGCCGCGCTGGCGAAGGCCGCCGGTGTCGCCGACCGCCTCGGCACCGATGTCGGAGCGGATCTCGGCGCCTATCACCTGGCGATCAACGCGAGCCCGGTCGGCATGGGTGAGGACGGGCGCATGCCGTTCGATCCCACGAGCCTGCCGCGGGACGCGCTGGTTGCCGACGTCGTCACCGAGCCGGTCGAGACGCCGCTTCTGAAAGCGGCCCGCGCCCATGGCTGCCGGGTGCAGACCGGGCTTGCCATGTCGGATGCCCAGGTCGCCATGCAGATCGCCTTTTTCGACCTCGGCCGGGCCGGCTGAGCGGGTCGGTCAGGACGGCCGGGCGTCATGCCAATCGGTCGCGGCCTGGATCCGGCCGGCGGCCCGCAGCAGGAGCCGGTCGCCGCCGCGGCGCGCCATTATCTGAAGACCGATCGGCAAGCCATTGCCGGTCAGCCCGCAGGGCAGCGACACGGCGGGCAGCCCGGCGAGATTGGCCGGCGCAGTCAATTGCGGATGATCGAGAAAGCCGAGCGTCGAGAGCGACGACAGGTCCGGCGCCGGTCCCGGCGAGGTCGGCGTGATCAGGACGTCGACCCGATCGAAGGCCCGATCGAGCGCACCACCGAGTGCGGCGCGCATCGCACGCGCCGCGGCCGCCGTGACGCCGAGCCGGGCCGGCCCGTCATGAAGCCGGCTCTTCAGCGTCGCGCCGAACAGGCCCGGCCTGGCGTCCAGTTCGCCGCCGTGGATCGCCAGCGCCTCGTCCATGAGAATGGCGAAACAGGCGGCGTGATAGTCACCGAGCGGCGGCAAGGTGACCTCCTGGACGGATGCACCCAAGGTCTCGAACTGACCGATTGCCCGCGCGAAGGCGGAATGGGTCTCGCGGTCGAGCGGCAGCGTGGCGCCAAGCCAGGGCATCGGCAGGCCGATCCTGAGGCCCGCGCCGGGATCCGGCTCCAGGCGCCGTTCCGCCGCGACGGCTGGATCGGCCAGCACGGCGAACAGCAGCGCGGCATCCTCGGCCGATCGGGTGAACACGCCGCAATGGTCGAGCGAAGGCGCCAGCGGCTCGATGCCGTCGAGCGGGATCCGGCCATAAGACGGCTTGAAGCCGGTGACGCCACAGAACGAGGCCGGGCCGCGAATCGAACCGGCGCTGTCGGTCCCGAGCGCCGCCGGCACCAGGCCGGCCGCCACCGCGACGGCCGAACCGCTCGACGAGGCACCGGTCCAGCGCCTGGGGTTCCACGGATTCACACCCGGCAAGGGACGGTCGGGCTCGATCGTTCCGTAAGCCAGCTCATAGGTCGCGAGCTTGCCGACGATGATCGCCCCGGCCGCCCTCAGCCGCGCGCAGACGACGGCGTCGCGCGCCACGGCAAGGCCGGAACGCGCCAGCGAACCGCTGCGCGTCGGCTGCCCCTGGACGTCGATGATGTCCTTGATGCCGATGGCAATGCCGTGCAGCGGACCGACTGGCGCTCCGCTTCGCAGCCTCTGCCGTGCCGCCATCGCGGCTTGTCTCGCCGCACCCTCGTCCAGATGCACGAAGGCGCCGAGCTCTGGATCGCGCGCGCCGATGCGGGCGAGGCAGGCGTCGATGAGCTCGACCGGATCGAGCGCGCCGGCGGCGATCCGGCGCGCGGACTCGGCAAGGCCGAGATCGGCCACATTGTCGTCGTCGGCCTCGGCAGCTGTCATACCGGTCATTTGACGAAGACCAGCGACAGGCCGGGCACCAGGACGGTGACGGCGAGCACAGCCAGCATGATGGCGACGAACGGCATGACCGACCGGCAGATCAGGCCGAAACTCTCCTTGAAGGCGGCGGTCGCCACGATCAGGTTGATCGCCACCGGCGGCGCGACATAACCGACCTGCAGGTTGACGATGACGATGATCGCGAAGTGCACGGGGTCGAAGCCATAGGCCGCGCCGAGCGGCGCGATCAGGGGAGCGAAGATGACGATGGCCGAGCCCTCGTCCATCATGGCGCCGGCGATCAAGAGCAGGACATTGATGGCCAGGATCATCGCCCAGCGGTCATGGACGACGGTCTGGGCCATGTCGACCAGTGCCTTCGGCACGCCCTCATAATCGAGGATGACGTTGAGGCTGCCGGCGACCGCCAGCAGCGGCAGCATGTTGCCGAGCAGCTTGACGGTTTCGACCGCGATATCCCTGATGTCGCCGAGCCTCACCTCGCGATGGATGGCGAGCTCCACGAGCAGCGCATAGACAACCGACAAGGCTGCCGATTCAGTCACCGTGAAGCGGCCGGTATAGATGCCGCCGAGCAGGATCACCGGCATCAGGATGGCGGTGACCCCGGTCCTGGTCGCGGTCAGGAGCTCGCGCCAGTCGAACGGAGTCGTCTCACGCCGCCAGCCGATGACGACGGTGTAGAGGCAGAGCGCGCCGGTCAGCAGCAGGCCCGGTCCCCAGCCGGCCTTGAACAGGTCGGTGATCGAGACATTGGTGGTGATGCCATAGAGCACCATGAGGATGCTGGGCGGGATGATGATGCCGAGCGTGCCGCCGGCGCAGAGCACGCCGAGCGAATAGTTCTTGCCATAACCGTTGGCGAGCAGCGCCGGATACATCAGCGTGCCGATCGCCAGCATGGTCACCACCGACGAGCCGGAAATGGCCGAGAAGGCGGCCATGGCCAGCACGGTGGCAACGCCGAGGCCCCCGGGAATCCAGGACGTCAGCGCGACCATGACGCGCACCAGGCGGCCGACAATGCTGCCGCGCGACATCAGCACGCCGGCGAACATGAACATCGGGATCGACAGCAGAACCTCGCGGTCGACGGTGAACCAGAGGTCCTGGACGAGATATTCGACCGAACTGCCGCGGGCGAGGAAAGCGTGCACGAAGGCGACCGCCGCGGCGACGGTGAGGATGACGTTCTGGCGCAGCACCAGAAGGCCGAGAATGACGGCGGGAAGGGCCAGGGCCATCATGGCGTCGGCTCCTGTTCGACCGGACGCAGGACCGGCAGCAGGGCGAAGATCAGGTAGCGGATGCCGGCCGAGATGAACATCCAGGGCAGGACGACCTGAAACGGCCAGACCGGTACGCCGAGCGACAGCGCCTGCTCATTTTGCGCGTAGGTCTGGAGGACATAGAGCACCGACCAATAGGCAAAGGCCGCGCAGATGACGAAGGACAGGCCGTCGGCGATGCGTTCGATCGACGGCTCCAGGCGCGCCGGAAGCAATTTGTCGAGCAGGTTGACCCGCATGTGGGCGCCGGCTGCCGTGCACAGGCCGAAACCGATCAGACCGGCAATGGCGGTGGCATAGACCGCGGCGCGCAGCGCGCCGAACAGGCCTTGGCCGAACAGCTCACGGCCGACGACATCGGCGAACAGGATCGCCGCCACCGCCAGAAGAGCCGCGACCGCAATGGCGGATTCAAGCCAGAACAAGGCCGCGAGCATGCGGCGGGCCGTTGCGACCATGACGTCGCCCCCTCTAGATGACGTTGTCGATTGCCTGAGTGGTTTGCGGCGACGCGGCCGGTCAGGACCGGGTTGCCGCAAAATCGCGCCGGCCGCTCTGGACCACCTCGAAAAAGGCTGCCGACGGCGCGCCCAGACCGCCGACAAAGGCCTGCTGGCGCGCCGCGATGGCGCCGATCCAGCCCTGCCGCTCCTCCTGGCTCAAGGCGTGGATGCTGCCGCCGGTGCCGCGGAATTTTTCGGCCAGCGCCGTCTCCGACTGGTCGAACTCGCGGTTCAGCGTCTCGAGTGTCGGCAGGCCCGCCAGGATGGCGGCTTTGCGTGCCGCCGGCAGCTTGTTCCAGGCACCGAGGTTCACGATCACGCCGCTGAAATTGTAGCCGTGACGGGTCAGCGTGTAGTGCGGCGTGCTGACCGCGGCGGGCGAGGCGACATAAAAGGTGAAGGGCAGGTCGGCGCCCTCGACCAGGCCCTGTTCGAGCGCGGAAAACAATTCGCCGATCGGCAATTGCACGGGATTGGCGCCAAGGGTCGACCAGAAAAATTGCGAGGCCGGCGCGGGTGACGCCCGGATCTTGCGGCCGCGCACGTCGGCCGGCGATTTCACGGCGGTCCTGGTCGCCACATTGATCCAGCCGCCGGCGGCAAAGCCGATCAGGGCCAGGCCTTTCGCCTCCAGCAAGGGACGCAGCTTGTCGGCCAGGCGGTTGCGGATCACCCATTCCGCCTCGGCCTCGGATTCGAACAGGAAAGGTGTCAGCAGGACACCGGCCTCGGGCACGATGGCGCCGAGCGCGATCATCGAGATGACGCCGCCCTGCAGACGGCCGCGGGTGATCTGCTGCAGCGCCTCCTGCTCGCTGGAGACATATTGGAAAGCCGACTGGATCCCGCCCTGGCTGGCGGCGCCGATCTGCAGCGCGATGCGCTCGTGATGCTCGCGCAGGATGCCGGTCGGCGGCGCGGCGGAGGCGACCCGCCAGAGGTCCTGGGCCTGGGCCTCGAAGATGCCGGGGACCAGGGCGCCCGCCGCGCCGAGCACGGGCAGGGCGCGCATGATGTCGCGTCTCGATATCGGCATGGATCTTCTCCCGTCTGGACGGACGCTGCTTTGCCGCGTCTCATTGGTTTGAGCGCTTAGCGCTCATTTGTGCGTTATATAGCAAAATGGAATGTGCCGTCAAACGGACGCGGCGCGCTGACGATCCGGCCGAACTCGACTAGGGTCCGCCAGCCAGACGGCCGAAACGGTGGATTCGCCAGCACGAACGCGCCAAAGGGACAAGAATGGCCGAAGCCGACCAGAAGAAGAGCTATCGTTTCGTTTCAGGCTTTGCCCGTGGCCTGTCGGTCATCGAGGCCTTCGGGCCGACGGCCCGGCAATTGACGGTTGCCGATGTCGCCGTCAGGACCGGGCTCGACCGGGCGGTGGCCCGCCGGCTCCTGCTGACGCTGCAGGAGCTCGGCTTTGTCACGGTCGACCGGCGCAAATACGAACTGACGCCGCGCATCCTGCATCTCGGTTATTCCTATCTCGCCACAGTCGGGCTCGACGGCGCGACCCAGCCGTTCCTCGACAGACTGTCGCGCGAGATCGGCGACACGGTGTCGCTGTCGGTCCTGTCCGGCGACCGGGTCGTGTTCATCGCGCGCTCCGATGCCTTTGCCGGCCATGCCGAGGCGGGCCGCATCTCCTACACGATCACGCCGGGGATGACGGTGGCGGCTTACGCCTCGGCCTCCGGGCGCATGCTGTTGAGTGCGCTGCCGCCGGCGGACGCCCAGGCCATCCTGGCGCGCAGCGACCTGACACGCCTGACGCCGCATACCGAAACCGATCCGGCCCGGCTGGCCGCGCTGATCGCCGAGGCCCGCGCGCAGGGTTATGCCCTGAACGAGCAGGAGACCGAGCTCGATCTGCTCGGCGCCTCGGTGCTGGTGCGCAGCCGTTCCGGCCGCCCGGTCGCAGCACTCAACACGAGCTCCTATCTCGGCCGGATCGACAGGCAACGCATGGTCGCCGACGTCATCCCGAAACTGCAGGCCTGCGCCGAGCAGCTCACCGGCATCCTGCTCTAGGCGCCATCCCCGCCGCATCCGGCTTGCCCAAGCGGCGGCTCGCCCATTATGCAAGCAGCGGGGGCGGGCCGCGGTTCGCGCCCCGGGGGGCATCATGACGGACGGCGAAACACGGCAGAGTCAGACCTTCGTGACGGGGTTCGCCCGCGGCCTTTCGGTCATCGAGGCGTTCGGACCCGGCCACCGCAGCATGTCGGTCGCCGAGGTCGCCCAGCGCATCAAGCTCGATCGCGCGGTGACGCGCCGGCTGCTGCTGACGCTGACCGAGCTCGGCTTCGCCAAGGTCAATGGCAAGCAGTTCGAGCTGACCACCCGCGTGCTCCGGCTCGGTTATTCCTTCCTCGCCTCGGTTGGCCTTGGCGCGGCCTTGCAGCCCTATCTCGACGAGCTGTCGCGAACCATCGAAGAAACCGTTTCGATCTCGGTGCTCGACGAGGCCGAGGTGATTTTTGTCGCGCGCTCCGACATGCCCGGGCGCCGCATGGCCTATGTGATCACCATGGGCATGCGGCTGCCGGCCTTCACCGCCGCCTCGGGCCGGGTGCAGTTGGCGGCCCTGCCGCCCGGCGAGCTGGAAGCCCTGCTGGCGCGGAGCAAGGTGGAAAAGCTGACGCCGAGCACCGTCACCAGCCGCGCCGAGCTCTTGAAGATCATCACGGCGGCCGGCGCCGACGGTTATGCGATCAACCGGGAAGAGCTCGAGGAGGGCCTGATCGGTATTTCCGTGCCGGTGCGAAATCGCGGCGGACTGGTGGTCGCCTCCCTCAATGCCAGCGCCAGCGCGCTCAGGACATCGGACGAGCGGCTGCTCAACGAGATCCTGCCACGGCTGAAGGAGGGCGCGGCGCGCATGTCGGCCATGCTGCCCTAGTCGAAGGGCGGGCAGCAGCGATGAAACGCCTGCCGATCAGGCGCGAGCCACACCGGACGCCACACCGGCGCGCCGGCTGAAACTGTTCATGCGGAGAGATTTGGTGGAGCCAGGCGGGATCGAACCGCCGACCTCTTGAATGCCATTCAAGCGCTCTCCCAGCTGAGCTATGGCCCCACACGTCCCTGTCGGACGTTCGGGCGGATCTTGGGGTATCCGCCAGGAGGGCCCCGAGGAGGGCCCTAAGCAGCGCGGGCCAAGGCGGCTCGCGTTGCGGAGCGCGTGTCTCGCACATTTCCTCCGGCGCATCAAGCACCGTTCCGACGAATTTCACCAAGTCGGGAGGGGAACCGCCATGCGGCCCTCCAGGCCGTGGCCGAAGCGCTGCATCCACCGCGAAAACCCGCCATTTCCAGCCAATGGCGCGGTTTTCCACATTACGCAGCGTGAGCGAAACCTCTTCTTAATGGCGCGGCGGCTAGGGTTCCCCAGGGAACAGCATTGCCGAGCAAATCGCAGATTGGGGTGTCGATGGCAGCCGCCGCGACGATCATCGAGGAACTCGAACATGTCATTGCCCGCGGTCCGAGCGACCGGCGGGTCGAGACGCTGCGCAAGGTCACCGATCTCTTTCTCGGCGACGCCGCGCGTTATACCCAGACGCAGATCTCGCTGTTCGACAACGTCATCATGCGCCTGTCCGCGGCGATGGAAAAAGCCGTCCGCCAGGAGCTGTCCGAGCGCCTGGCACCGGTTGAGAACGCCCCGCCGACGGTGCTGCGCAGCCTTGCCCAGGACGACGAGATCGATGTCGCCCGGCCGATCCTGCTTTTGGCCGCCCAGCTCGACGACAGCCTGCTCGCCGATATCGCGGAGACCAAGAGCCAGGACCACATGCAGGCGATTGCCTGCCGCAAGAAGGTCTCGGAAGTGGTGACCGACGTGCTGGTCAAGCGTGGCAACGACAAGGTCGCGCTGACGGTCGCAGCCAATGAGGGCGCCGCCTTCTCCACCGAAGGCTATGGCGCCCTGGTGTCGCGTGCCAAGGACGACGACGTGCTCGCCGAATGCATTGGCCTGCGCAAGGACATTCCGCCCTATCTGTTCCGGGTGATCCTGGCGAGCGCCAAGGAGGGCGTCCAGGAGCGCCTGCTGGCCTCGACCGCCGCCAAGGACCGCGCCCAGGTGCGCACCGCGCTTGCCGGCATCGCCGACCGGATCGCGGTTGGCTCCGGCCCGGAGCGGCGCGACTATACCGCCATTCACCGGGCGATCGTCGGGCTGCACCACAAGGGCAAGCTCGGCGAGGCCGAGCTCAAGGCCTATGCCAAGCAGGACAAGTTCGAGGAAACGGTCTGTGCGCTGTCGGTGCTCTGCGGCGTGCCGGTCGACATGGTCGAACGGCTGTTCCTGGGCGAGCGCGCCGACCCGATCCTGATCCTGGCGCGCGCCGCCGGCCTGTCCTGGTCGGCGCTCAAACATGTGCTGAAAGTGCGTCCGAACGGCGCCAGCATGGCTCCCGCAGCGCTCGAACTGGCGCGCGAGAGCTATGACAAGCTGACCACCAACACGGCACTGCGCGTGTTGCGCTTCTGGCAGGTGCGCGGCAAGTCAGCCAAGATGCACTGACCACCGCACATGGTTCACCCGACGCCGCGGCATGGGCGGCGCGGCCGGCATCATTGCCGGAGATGGGTCGGTCAGTGCAGGCTGACGGTCTCGAGTTCGTTCTGCCAGGCATTGGCCACCGCCTCTTCGCGGCGGTCGGTCACCATGATCGGCGAACCATCGGCAGAAATCAGCGCGAACAGGTCGAGCCCCGGCGGCAGCGGCGGGGCCTGCGGAAACATCCGGGCCATATCGTCGGAGCGGATGGCTTTGACATAAGCGACCTTGGACAGGCCGATCTGGGCAAGCACTTCAGGGGTCATGATCGTATTCATGGTCAAACCTCCTCCATAGGCAGGTCGAACAAGGCTCAGTCGTGAGCCGCTATATCAATGCGCCGCACGATCCGTTCAGGCTCCGGGCGGGCAAGATCAACCGAGAGCAACCCGTTCTTCAGGTCTGCTCCCATCACTTCCATGCCATCCGCCAGCACGAAGACGCGCTGGAATTGCCGTGCCGCAATCCCCCGATGGATGAAGGTCCGACCCTCGCCGTCGTCCTGTTGACGGCCGCGAATGGTCAATTGGCTTTCTTCCACCGTCACATCGAGCTGATCGCGGGTGAAACCCGCAACAGCCAGGGTGATCCGAAGCCGGTCCGGCAGGCCCGCTTCCGCAGCGATCCGCTCGATATTGTAGGGCGGATAGCCGTCGGCTGCCTTGGTGACCCGATCGAGCACCCGCTCGAGCTGATCGAAACCGAGCAGAAACGGCGACGAGAGAGACGGCACACGCGACATGGTCGAGGTCCTCGACTGAGCGACATCGGCCGGGCCCCGAAGGCGCCCAGCGTCACGGAGCGTTCCGCGACCTCTGGAATATGGAGGTCGCGGCGAGCAGGTTCAAGATCGGCGCGGCGTGGGAGCCATCCGGTGGCAGGGCTGCAATCCTACAGCCGCTTGCCGCTGTCGGGATCGAACAGGTGCAGGTGATCGGCGGTCGCCATGACCGAGACCGGCGTGCCGGGGGCCAGCAGCGCCTTGCCCGGCAGCCGGGCGATGATCTCCAAACCGTTGCCGTCGAGCGGGCCGTAGACGAAGGTTTCGGCACCGACCGCCTCGACCGCCGAAACCGGAAAGGTCAGGCCGACCGCGTCGTCCGGCACCGGCCCGGTCACCAGGGTCAGGTGCTCGGGCCGAATGCCGAGCAGCGCACCGCCGGCCGGTACGGCCAGGCCCTTGCCACCGGTGACGCCTGCAAGCACCGGCCCGTTCGGTCCCTGGGCAACCTTGATCAGGTTCATCGGCGGCGCGCCGATGAAGCTCGCGACGAAGGTGGTCGCCGGCCGCTCGTAGAGATCGAGCGGACTGCCGGCCTGCTCGACCTCGCCCCGGTTCATCACCACCAGGATGTCGGCCAGCGTCATGGCCTCGAGCTGGTCATGGGTGACATAGACCGAGGTGGTCCCGAGCGCCCGCTGCAGCTTCTTGATCTCGACCCGCATCTGCATGCGCAGCTTGGCATCGAGATTGGACAGGGGCTCGTCGAACAGGAAAGCCTTGGGCTTGCGCACGATGGCGCGGCCCATGGCGACGCGCTGGCGCTGGCCGCCGGAGAGCGCGCGCGGCTTGCGCTCGAGGAACGGCGTGATTTCCAGGATACGGGCCGCCTCACGGACGCGCGTGTCGATCTCGGGCTTGGGCGTGCCGCGGTTGCGCAGGCCATAGGCCATGTTGTCGTAGACGCTCATATGCGGATAGAGCGCGTAGTTCTGGAACACCATGGCGATGTCGCGTTCGGCCGGCTCCAGCTGGTTGCAGACGACCCCGCCAATGGTGATCGAGCCGCCGGTGATGGTTTCCAGCCCGGCGATCATGCGCAGGAGTGTGGATTTGCCGCAGCCGGACGGTCCGACCAGCACGCAAAACGCGCCGGTCGGCACCTTGATATCGACCCCCTTCACGGCTTCGACGCCGCCGGGATAGACCTTGCGGACCTGGTCGAGAATGACCTCGCTCATCGATATGTCCTCATTTTTCCGTCTCGACGAGGCCCTTCACGAAGAGCTTCTGCATGATCACCACCACCAGGACCGGCGGCAGCATGGCGAGGATCGCGGTCGCCATGGCCAGCTGCCATTCGGTCAGCGCATCCTGGGTGACGATCATCTTCTTGATGCCGATGACGATGGTCTGCATGTCGTCGCGGGTGGTGATCAGGAGCGGCCAGAGATACTGGTTCCAGCCATAGATGAACTGGATCACGAACATCGCCGCGATCGAGGTGATCGACAGCGGCAGCAGTGTGTCCTTGAAGAATTGCATGGCGCTGGCGCCGTCGATCTTCGAGGCCTCGACCAGTTCGTCCGGCACGGTCATGAAGAACTGGCGGAACAAGAGCGTCGCGGTCGCCGAGGCGATCAGCGGGATGGTCAGGCCGGCATAGGTGTCGAGCAGGCCGAGATCGGCGACGATCTTGTAGGTCGGATAGATGCGCACCTCGACCGGCAGCATCAGGGTCATGAAGATCACCCAGAAGGCGGTCATCCGGAACGGAAAGCGGAAATAGACCACGGCGAAGGCCGAAACGATCGAGATCATGATCTTGCCGATGGCAATGGTCAGCGCCATCACCAGGCTGTTCAGCATCATGCCGCCGACCGGCTCGCGGGTCGACGAGGCCGTGCCGACAAAAATGGTCTTGTAGTAGTTCTCCAGGAAATAGGGCCCGGGCCGCAGCGGCATCTGGCCGTTGGAGATGGTCGAGGCGTCCCAGGTCGAGGCGACGAAGGCGACATAGACCGGGAAGGCCACGATCATGATGCCGACGAGCAGCACCAGGTGCGGCAGGAAATCCAGGAAACGCTTGCGCTCGACCATCAGTATTGGACCTTGCGCTCGACATAGCGGAACTGGATGGCGGTGAGCCCGATCACCATGATCATCAAGATCACCGACTGCGCCGCCGAACCGCCGAGATCGCCGCCCAGGCGACCGTCGGAATAGACCTTGTAGACCAGGGTTTCGGTGGCCTTGGCCGGGCCGCCGCTGGTGGTCGCGTCGATGATGCCGAACGTGTCGAAGAAGACGTAGACGATGTTGACCACCAGCAGGAAGAAGGTGGTCGGCGACAATAACGGGAAGATGATGGTCCAGAACCGGCGCATCGGCCCCGCGCCGTCGATCGCGGCGGCCTCGATGACGCTCTTCGGAATCGACTGCAGGCCGGCCAGGAAGAACAGGAAATTATAGCTGATCTGCTTCCAGGTCGCGGCCATGACCACCAGCGTCATGGCGTGATTGCCGTTCAACAGCGGGTTCCAGTCGAAGCCGAGCGAGCGGAGCGCCTGGGCGATCAGGCCGAGCGAGGGCTGGAACATGAACAGCCAGAGCACGCCGGCAATGGCGGGGGCAACCGCATAAGGCCACATCAGGAAGGCCTTGTAGGCGCCGGTGCCGCGGATCTGCTTGTCGGCCTGGATCGCCAGGAACAGCGACAGCGACAGCGACAGGCAGGCGACCAGGGCGGAAAAGATCGCGGTCGTCACCATCGACTTGTAATATTCCGGCTTGGACAACAGGTCGGAATAGTTTTCCAGCCAGACGAATTCCGTCGATAGGCCGAAGGCATCCTGGATCAGGAACGACTGCCAGACCGCCTGGCCCGCCGGCCAATAGAAGAAGACCAGCGTGACGGCGAGCTGCGGCAGAAGCAGCATGTAGGGCAGCAACTTGCCGTCGAAAACGACCCGTTTTTCCATGATCCCCCCGAAGGCACGTTCCGGAGCGGGCCTTAAGCCCGCTCCGGCATCGCCTCGATCAGCGCGTGACGGTACGCTCGAACTGGCGAAGCATGGTGTTGCCGCGCGCCACGGCCGCGTCGAGCGCGGCCTGCGCCGGCTTCTGGCCGGCCAGCGCGGCTTCGATCTCTTCGGCCCAGACGTCGCGCAGCTGCACCATGTTGCCAAGCCGCAGGCCGCGGGAATTCTCGGTCGGCTCCTTGTTGGTCAGCTCCAGAAGCGGCGTCTCGAGATAGGGGTTCTGCACGTAGAAGCCCGAAGCCTTCACTTTCGCGTAAGCCGCCCGGGTGATCGGCAGATAGCCGGAATCGGTATGCAGCTTGGCCTGCCGGTCGACATCGGAAAGGAAGGTGAAGAAGCGCGCCACGCCACGATATTCGGCGGCCGGCCGGCCGCCCATGACCCAGAGCGAGGCGCCGCCCAGCGTCGAGTTCTGCGGCGCGCCGGCGACGTCGGGATAATAGGGCATCGCCGCGTTGGCCCATTCGAACTTCGCATTGGCGCGCACGTTGCCGTAGAAGCCGGACGAGGTCAGCATGATCGGGCATTCGCCCGAGGTGAAGCGGCCCTCACCGGTATTGGTGCGGCCGGAATAGCTGAAGGTATTGTCGCGCTGCAGTTCGACCAGGTTCTGCAGGTGACGGACATGCAGCGGCGAATTGAACCTGAGCTCGGTGTCGAAGCCGTCAATGCCATTGGCCCGGGTCGACAGCGGCACGTTATGCCAGAGCGAGAACTGCTCGATATTGAGCCAGGTGATCCAGGCCGACGAGAAGCCGCATTTGTCGTAACCGGCTGCGCGCAGCTTTTTTGCCGCCTCGAAGACATCAGGCCAGGTGCGCGGCGGCTGATCCGGATTGAGGCCGGCGCGGCGGAAGGCGTCCTTGTTGTACCACATGACCGAGGACGAGGAGTTGAACGGGAAGGACAACATCTCGCCGCGCGAGGTCGAATAATAGCCGGCAACCGCCGGCAGATAGGCTTGCGGGTCGAACGGCTCGTTGGCCTCGCTCATCAACTGGTAGACCGGCTTGATGGCGCCGCGGGCAGCCATCATGGTGGCGGTGCCAACCTCGAAAACCTGCAGGATGTGCGGTGCATTGCCGGCGCGGAAGGCGGCGATGCCGGCATTCATCGTGTCGGGATAGGAGCCCTTATAGGTCGGCACGACCCGGAATTCGCGCTGCGACGCGTTGAACTCCTCGGCCAGCTTGACCACCACCTCGTTGTTGGCGCCGGTCATCGCATGCCACCACTGGATCTCGACCTGGGCCGAGGCGGGGCTGGACACGAGCGCGGCGGCGGCAGCAACCGCCAGCATGAAACGGCGATTCAACATCGATAGACCTCCCAAAGGGCGCGGCTGAGCGCCAATGCGGCTTTGCGGGCGAAACCCGTGCCGTTCTTGGGTCCGCCGAACGACGGACAGATGACACTCTAGTGAAGCTTCGATGACAGAGTAAGAGGCGGTCCGGCAGATTTCCCCGGCCGCGCAACGGCGCTTAAGGCCCGGCGATCCGGGCGCTGGCGGCGACGGCCACCAACAGCCCCGCGACCGCCGCGAAGGCCCAGGGCAGACTGGTCGCGTGGGCCAGGAAACCGATCAGGGCCGGGCCCGCCAGAATGCCGGCATAACCGACCGTGGTGACCGCCGCCACGGCGAGCGGCGGCGGCATCGCGGTTTGCCGCCCGATCGCCGAATAGAGCACCGGCACCACATTGGAGGCGCCGAGCCCGACCATGGTGAAGCCGGCGAGCGCCGCCGCGGACGAAGGAACCAGGATCGCCAGGCCGAACCCCGATGCGGCGCAGATGCCGCCGAAGACCAGAACGGCCGGTCCGCCCAGAGCCTGGACGACGCGGTCGCCATTGAGCCGGCCGAGCGTCATGGCGACGGCAAAACCCGCATAACCGAGCCCGGCATGGGCCGGCGCGACGTCGCGCACCGAGGTCAGGAAGACCGCGCTCCAGTCGAGCATCGAGCCCTCGGCCAGGAAAACGATGAAGCAGAGCCATCCGATCAGGACCACCCGGCCGTGCGGAAGCACGAAAAGTGGCGCGCCGTCAGCCCCGCCATGGGACAGGAGGCCGTGGCCAAAACCCGCCATCAGGCCGAGAATGATCGCCGCGGCCACCAGCATGGCCCATAACGGCGAGGCTCCGAGCCAGAGCAGCAAGCTGACGCCGCCGGCTCCGGCAATGCCGCCGAGGCTGAAGAGGCCATGGAAACCCGACATCAAGGTGCGGCCGGCGGCCCCTTCGACCGTCACCGCCTGGATGTTGGCCGCGACATCGACGGCGCCGACGCCGGCGCCAAAAACCAGCAGCGCCGCGGCCAGCCACAGCGGGCTTGCGCCGATGGCGAGCCATGGCAGTGCCGCGCAGATCATCAGGCTGGCGGCCCAGATGACCGCACGGCAGCCGAGACGGGTCGCCAGGGCGCCGGCCAGCGGCATCGCGATCAGCGAACCCGCGCCCAGGCAAAGCAGCAGCAGGCCGAGCGCACCGTCGTCGAGATGGGCGCGCTCCTTGGCAAAGGGAACCAGTGGCGCCCAGGCCGCCATGCCGAAACCCCCCAGGAAAAAGGCGGCCCGGGTCGATGCCTCGGCCAAGGCAGGCATCGCGCGAGCGCGCCCTGCCCCGGCGGCGGCTGTCATGCGAGGTTCATTCACGAACGGCCTGTCGATCTTTCCCGATCCGTGGCGCCGGTCATGCCCGGTGATAGGGATGGCCGGCGAGGATCGTCATGGCCCGATAGAGCTGCTCGAGCGCCAGGACGCGCACCAATTGGTGCGGCCAGGTCATGGCGCCGAACGAGAGCACCAGATCAGCCTCGGCGTGGAGCGCCGGATCGAGACCGTCGGGACCGCCAATGACCAGGGTCGCCGCCTCCTCGCTCTTGTCCTTCCAGCGGCCGAGCCGCTCGGCGAAGGCTTCGCTGCCGAGGCTCTTTCCCCGTTCGTCGAGCAGGATGAGACGGCCGACGCGCTGGCGGCGAATGGCGCCGGCCTCCTCCGCCTTGCGCTGCGCGCCGTCGGCCGCCCGGCTTTCGTCGAGCGTGACCACGTCGAGGCCGCGAAATCCGAGCGCCTTGCCGGCTTTTGCCGCGCGATCTTGGTAACGCGCGGCCAGTTCCGTCTCCGGGCCGGCTTTCGTCCGCCCGACGGCGACCAGGATCAGCCGCATGAGAATTCCGGCCCGAGCGCTGAGGGCTCAGCCGGCCAGCCGCTCGGCCGGACGCGCCGCCGACCACATCTTCTCGAGATTGTAGAAGCTGCGGACTTCCGGGCGGAACACGTGAATGATCACGTCGCCGGCATCCACCAGCACCCAGTCGCAGGCGGGTACGCCTTCGACCCGGACCTGGACCACGCCGGCATCCTTCAGCGCCTGGACCAGATAGTCCGCGAGCGCGCCGACATGACGGTGCGAACGTCCCGACGACACCACCATCGCGTCGGCGATGGAAGTCTTGCCCTTCAGGTCGATTGTCTGGATTTCCTCGGCCTTGTTGTCTTCAAGGGTCTCGAGAACGATTTTCAGGACCTCGGCAGGAGCGGGGCTCGTCGCGGGGGTCCCGGTCAGCGGCGCACTCTTCGCCGGTCCCGGCAGGTTGGTGGTGGACAGGGGTCCGATCCTCTCTGCTTCGCGCCTCTCGGGCGCACAAACCTCATAATACGCGAAAACATGGCAATTAGACAACGCAGCCTGACGGGCTCACGCGATCAATCGCCAGACCCCGGTCCGTTTGATCTCGAGATCCTCGAGCGCGCGGGTCACCGGAACCTCATATTCGGCAAGCTTTTCAAGCCGCTCCCTCGGCAGATAGGTGCGCCCGGGATCACCGATCAATACGGTCCGGCCGGCCGCGGCGATCGGCCCGAGCCAGCCGAGCATGGCTTGCGTCATGTCGCGCTGATAGCAGATGTCGCCGGCCAGAATCACCTGCCAGCCGTCATCGGTGCCGGTCGGATCGCCGGTTCTGGCTTCGATCGCGACCCCGTTCGCCGCGGCATTGAGCGCCACCGCGACCTCGGCGAAGGCGTCGATATCGACCGCGCTGACGCGGGACGCACCGGCCTTGGCGGCGGCAATGGCGACAAGCCCGGAGCCGGTCGCGACATCGAGCACCGACTTGCCGGCAATGAGGGCCGGCTGATCCAGCACATAGCGGGCCAGCGCCTGGCCACCGGCCCAGGCAAAGGCCCAGAACGGCGGCGGCAGGCCGATCGAACCGAGCTCGTCTTCGGTCTTCTGCCAAAGCGTGGTCGCTTCGTCTGCCAGATGCAGCCGGATCTCGGGCGCATGGGGCACCGCGAGCAGCCGGGTGTTGTCGCGGATGAAGGCCGCGCGATCCAAGATCATGCCGTCACCATCATGCCGTCACCATCGGGCCGTTACCTCAAAAAATGCAAAAAGCCGGGCGCGAAGCCCGGCTTTCCGCGTGTCACGAGATCGTCCAGTCTTGCTGGCTCCGCCAAATCCTAGCGAGCCAAAGCCCTTACTGGGTCAAAGCCGGGCCGGCCGGAGCCTGCGGGTTCTCGGCAATGCGCTGGCGATAGAGCGCGGCGAAATCGACCGGGTCGAGATAGAGCGGCGGGAAGCCGCCGTCGCGGGTCGAATTGGCGATGATCTGGCGCGCGAAGGGAAACAGCAGGCGCGGGCACTCGATCAGCACGATCGGATGGACCGCCTCGGCCGGCACGCCGGCAATGCGGAAGATGCCGCCATAGACCAGCTCGAACTTGAACAGGATCAGATCCTTGGTGCGCGCATCGCCATCGATGGTCAGCTCGATCTGGAACTCCGTCTCGCTCATCGGATTGGCGTTGACGTTGATCTGGATATTGATCGCCGGCTGCTCCTGCTGGGGCATCAGCGAGCGCGGGGCGTTGGGATTCTCGAAGGAGAGATCCTTGATATACTGCGCCAGCACGTTGAGCTGAGGCGCGGCTTCCGTTTCATTGCCGCCGTTGGGGGTCATCAGGGTCGTCTCCGTTCACGCCGCATCGGGCGGCAGAAAATGCGCGATCGGCGCGCTCGCTAGCACGCGCGGCTGGAGCCGGCAAGAACGCTGCTCGATCCGGCGGCGGTCAATCCGACGGCGGTCAGTCCCGATCGATGCGGCGGGTCCGGCGGCGCGACCGCGCCGGTTCGGTCTCCTCGCGCCAGTCGCCCGGATCGAGATCGACCACGCCGGGCGGCGGCGGGGTCCGGCTTGGGCCATGTGGCGTCAGCGCCCGCGTGCCGAACAGCAGCGCCTTGAGCGCCGGCAGCAGCAACGCGACGGCCGCCAGGTCGGTGACGAAGCCGGGAATGGCCAGGAGCAGACCGGCAAGGGCGGTCAGCATGCCGCTGCGCGCCGCACCCTGGTTCAACAGCACGACCCGGCCGGCGGCGAGCTGGGTGAACAAGAGCCGCGCACCGCCCTTCAGGATCATCACGCCGATCATCGAGGTGGCAATGACGCTGATCAGGGCCGTGAAGAAGCCAACACGTCCGGCGACCCACCAGAAGGCGGCAAATTCGACAAAAGGAAGTGCGATCACTCCCAGGATCAGCCAGCGCAACCGGATCATCAAACTCCCCTTATGCCCGGATGTCTCCCAAGGGTTATGGCACGCACCGGCCATGAGCCCCTTTGAGAAAAATCCCGGCGAGCGCCTTAGCTGTGGTGCCGGCGCGCAAGATTCAAGCAGACTTTCGGTCGCACCGTCACCGGTTATGATAGCCCGGACCAGTTTCAGCCGGGAATGAGAACCGCCATGCCCACCACCCGACGCGCCTTCGGCGCCCTTTCCATCGGCCTGGTCGCAGGCCTTGGCCAGGTGCGGGCGGCGGATGCCCCGCCCTGGCGACACGGCCTCTCGCTGGTCGGCGCGCTGCGCTACCCGCCGGACTTCCGGCACACCGGTTATGTCAACCCCGAGGCGCCGAAAGGCGGCGTGGCGCGCCTGTCGATCGACGGCGCCTTCGACAGTTTCAACCAGATCCTGCCGCGCGGCGCGACGCCGCCGATTGCCGGCCTGCTTTATATGCCGCTGTTCGAGGACGCGACGGACGAGATCTCCACCGCTTATGGCGCGGTCGCCGATGCCGTGCGCCATCCCGATGATTTTTCCTCCGCCACCTATCGGATCAATCCGAGCGCCCGCTGGCATGATGGCCGGCCGATCACCCCGGAAGACGTGATCTGGACCATGGAGCAGGTGAAAAAGAACGACCCGCGCATGGGTTTCTATTATCGCAACGTGGTGCGCGTGGAAAAAACCGCCGAGCGCGAGGTGACCTTCAGCTTCGACAGTGCCGGCAACCGGGAAAAACCGCAGATCGTCGGCCAGTTGCAGGTGCTGCCGCGCCATTGGTGGGAAGGCACCGATGCCCAGGGGCGCCGGCGCGACATCTCGCAGACGACGCTGGAACCGCCGCTCGGCTCGGGCCCCTACCGGATCAGGAGCTTCGAGGCCGGCCGCAACGTGGTGATGGAGCGGGTGACCGACTGGTGGGCCAGGGACCTGCCGATCTATGTCGGCCAGCACAATTTCGACGAGCTGCGCTTCGAGGTCTATCGCGACGACACCGTGGAGCTCGAAGGGTTCAAAGCCGACCAGGTCGATTTCCGCAACGAGAACACCGCGCGCTATTGGGCGACCGGTTACGATTTTCCGGCGGTGCGCGACGGCCGGGTGAAGCTGGAAACCTTTCCCGACCGCATGCCGGCAGGCATGCAGGCGATCATCCTCAATCTCAGGCTGGCCAAGTTCGGCGATGTCAGGGTGCGCCGGGCGCTCAACCTGATGTTCGATTTCGAGAGCATGAACGCCAACCTGATGTTCAGCGCCTATCGGCGCACGGCGAGCTTCTTCGAGGATACCGAGCTCGCGGCCCGCGGCCTGCCGACCGGCCAGGAGCTGGCCATTCTGGAAACGGTGCGCGCCCAGGTGCCACCCGAGGTGTTCACCACGCCTTATGCCAATCCGGTCAATGGCAGCCAGGACGCCCAGCGGGCGAACCTGCGCGAGGCCATCCGGCTGATGCGCGAGGCGGGCTACGAGGTTCGCAACCGGCGGATGGTCGAGATCGGCACCGGCCAGCCGCTGAAGATCGAACTCCTGCTGAACGGACCGACCTTCGAACGCCATGCGCTGGCCTATAAGGCGGCGCTCGACCGGCTCGGCATCGAACTGACCCCGCGGCTGGTCGATACCGCGCAATATATCAACCGGCTGAACGAGCGCCGTTTCGACGCGATCATCGGCGGCTATCCGCAGTCCTTGTCGCCGGGCAACGAGCAGCGCGACTTCTTCGGCTCGGAAGCCGCCGACCGGCCCGGCACGCTGAACAGCGCCGGCATCAAGAACCCGGCCGTCGACCAATTGATCAGCCGGGTCATCTTCGCCAAGGACCGGGCCGAGCTGGTGGCGGCGACCAAGGCGCTCGACCGGGTCCTTTTGGCCAACCAATACGTGATCCCGACCTGGTTTTCGGCCGAGACCCGCACCGCCCGCTGGAACCGCTTCGGCCGGCCCGATCGCATGCCCGACTATGGCAGCCCGGCCTTCCCGGCCATCTGGTGGTGGGATGCGGCCTTGGCGCGGAAGACCGGTGCGCGCTGAGACGAGGAGGCTGACGGTCAGACCGGGCACACGGGCCGGCCCGGCAGGCGCCAGCCGAGCCGGACGGCAAAGGTCGCGAGTGCGATCAGCGCCATGCCGACCGCCTGCATCCATCCCAGCGGGTGGCCATAGATGGTCCAGTCGATGATGATCGCGACCAGCGGGTAGATGAAGGTGAGGACGCCGATCACCGGCGTCGTCAGCTGCGGATAGGCCCGGTACATCAGCATATAGGCTATGCCGGTGTGCAGCGTTCCGATGCCGATCAGCCAGCCCCATGACGCCGGCGACACGGGCCGGACAAAGTCGGCAAACGGCGCAAGCATGACGATTCCAGCGGCGGTCTGGCACAGCGTGGTGATGTCCGGGCGCTGGCCATCGAGCCCTTTGGCGAGGATCGTCGCGATCGCGTAGAGCATCGCCCCGCCGAGCGCCGTGGCGATCCCGAGCGCCCATGACGCGCCGACGGCCGTGGAGGAGGCGACAAGACCGCTCGCCAGCACGAGGCCGACAAAGGCCCCGATCATCCAGACGACCTGGTCGAGGGTGACCCGCTCGCCGAGAAAGACGATGCCGAGCAGGACCACGAAAAACGGCTGGACATGATAGACGATCGTCGCCGTCGCGATCGAGGTCATGGCGAAGGCAGCAAAAAAAGCGGTCCAGCTGAGCACCATGCAGACGCCGCCGAGCGTCGCGCGGATGAGCCCCGATGCGGCAAGTGTCGGATCCGGCAGAGAGCGGGCAAGGATGCACCAGGTCGCGAGAAACGCCGTGGCGAAGACGCAGCGCCAGAACACCGTCGTGACCGGATCAAGCCCGGCCTCGGTGGCGAAGGCGCCGACGGTGCCGGTGATCGCCATGGCCAGGGCAAGACCGGCGGCCGGAAACCGGGCGGAAGGTGCGTGTTGCATGAGGCCTCCTGCACGCCGTGCGGGCAGGCAGTGAGCCAGCAGGTTTCACCCCAAGCAAACGAATAGACCTGGATGTTGCCATTCGATATTCTGATAGCGATATGGCCCCGCCCCTCGACCTCGATCTTGTCAAAACCTTCGTTGCCGTCGTCGAGACCGGCAGCTTCTCGAACGCTGCGCCACGGATCGGGCGCAGTCAGTCGGCCGTCAGCATGCAGATGCAGCGGCTGGAGCTGGCGGTCGGCAAACAGCTGCTGATCCGTTCGCCGCGAGCGGTGACCCTCAGCCAGACCGGCGAAGGCTTCCTGACCTATGCCCGCCGGCTGCTCAGACTGTCGGATGAGGCCTGGGCCAGCGTCAGCCGCGCGGAAGAGGCCGGCTCGGTGCGTCTCGGCGTGCCGGATGATTACGCGGCTTTCCTGCTGCCGCCGGTGCTGTCGCGCTTCGCGGCGGAGCATCCCCTGGTGACGGTGGAACTGATCTGCGAACCGTCGACCACGCTGGTGAAAACCATCGGCGAGGGACGGCTCGATCTGGCGATCGTCACACGCTCGCCCGCGCAGCCGCTCGAAGTGATGCGGCGGGAACGCCTGGTCTGGGTTGCCTCGCCGCACCATGTGGCGTGGGAGGACGATCCTCTGCCGGTTGCCCTGTTCGAACCGGGATGCGCCGCCCGCATCCATGTTCTGCGGGCGCTCGAAAATGCCGACCGCGCCTATCGCTGCACCTATTCCAGCGCCAGCCTGCTCGGCCTGATCGCCGTGGTTCAGGCCGGACTTGCCGTTGCAGGCCTTGCCGCGTGCAGCGCACCGCCGTCGCTCAGCATCATTGGCGAGAATGAAGGCTTGCCGCCGCTGGACGATATGGAGATCGGCATCCTGCGCGGCCCGGCCCCAGCCACGGCGGCGGTCGATCGGCTGAACGATTTTCTCCGCCGCGATCTGTCACGGCGATGACCCGGCGCGAATCTCTCACATCGCCTTCGGCGTGCGCCCGCTGAGGATCTCCAGCATCACCGGCCGGTCGATGTTCTGGCCGCTGAGGATCACGGCAGCCTTCAGGCCCTTGAGCGCCGGCGCCTCCTTGGCGAGTGCGGCGAGGGCTGCCGCGCCAGCGCCCTCGGCGGCATTGTGGGTATCGGTCCAATAGGTTCTGACGGCTTCGGCGATCGCGTCCTCGGAGACTTTGACGATGCGCTCGGCGCCATCAATGATGATCGCCAGCGCCTCGGCCGAGGGAATGCGCACGGCGATGCCGTCGGCAAAGGTATTGGTGGCATTGACCTCGACGACGCGACCGGCCTCGACCGACAGGGCATAGGCCGCGGCATCTTCCGAAACCACGCCGACGATACGGGTCTTCAGGCCGAGCAGGTCGCGCGCGCTGATCAGCCCGCAAAGCCCCGAGCCGAGGCCGATCGGCGCGTAGAGAATGTCGATATCCGGATGGGCTAAGAACAGCTCCAGCCCATAGGTCGCCACCCCCATGACCAGGTCGCGGTGGAACGACGGTACGAACTCGAAGCCACGCTCGGCGGCGATCGCGGCGGCGCGCTCGCGCGCCTCGTCGAAGTCGCGGCCATGTTCGATCAGCTCGGCGCCGAAGGCCCTCATCGCGGCGTTCTTCTCGACCGAATTGCCATGGGGCACGACGACGGCGAGCGGCAGCCCGGCATGGCGCGCAGCAAAAGCCAGGCTCTGGCCGTGATTGCCGCGGGTCGCCGAGACGATGCCTTTGACCTCGGGCCGTTCACGCTTCAGCCGGTCGAGATAGACGATGCCGCCGCGCACCTTGAAGGCGCCGATCGGCGTGTGGTTCTCGTGCTTGACGACGACTTGCAGGCCAAAACGCTCGGCCAATAGCGGCCAGGCATAGGCCGGCGTCGGCGGCATGACGGCGTGGACCAGGCGAGCCGCGGCGTCGAGGTCGTCGCGTGAGAACAGGGTCATGGTCAGGCAGCCCGCGGCGGGAACACGCCGGCCCGGCTGAGCGCCGCCGGCAGCGGCTTGCCGAGCACGCCCGACAGCCAATGCGCGGTATCGATCAGCCGGTCGATGTCGAGGCCGGTCGAAATGCCCATGCGGTTGAAGGTGTAGACCAGGTCCTCGGTCGCGACATTGCCGGTCGCATTGGGCGCGAACGGGCAACCGCCGACGCCGCCGACCGAGGCGTCGAGATAGTCGACACCCGCCGCGACCGCAGCGATCGCATTGGCGACGCCGGTGTTGCGGGTGTCGTGAAAGTGGCAGCGCAGCTTGACGGTCGCCGACAAGGCCTTGGCGCGCGCCAGCATGTCGGTGACCTGGCTCGGCACGCCGCAACCGATGGTGTCGGCGAAACCGATCTCATAGGGGTCGAGGCGCAGCACTTCAGCCGCGATCGCCATGACGCGCTCGACCGGCACCTCGCCGTCGAACGGGCAGCCGAAGGCGGTGGCAATGGAAATCGCCAGCGGCTTGCCGGCGGCCTTGACCAGGCGCGCCACCTCGCCGGCGCCGGCCACCAGTTCGGCGGTGCTGGCGTTCTGGTTCTTCCGCGCAAAGGTCTCGCTGGCGACGCAGACATAATTGATCTGGTTGCAGCCGGCGGCCAGGGCCCGCTCGGCGCCCTTCACATTGAGCGCCAGGCCAACCAGCGTGCGGTCGGCATAGCGCGGCAGGATGCCGGCCATGACAGCCTCGGCATCGGCCATTTGCGGCACCCGTTTCGGATTGACGAAGCTGGTCACCTCGACCTTGCGGAAGCCGGCGGCGAAGGAGCGCTCGATCAGCGCGATCTTGTCGGCGGTCGAGACCGGTACCTTCTCGTTCTGCAGGCCGTCGCGCGGCGCGACCTCGATGAGCTCAACCGATCGGGACATGACCACCTCCGGGACAGGCCTCTTTGTCGGAAATGGTCCCGGCGAAAGCAACCCGCCGATCGGGCGAGGCTGCCCTTCGCCGCAGACGCCACCTCGTCATGGCCGTGACAAGCACGGCCATGACGAGGTGGAACCGTCAGCCCACGGCCCTTCTCTCAGGTTCCGTATCTCAAGTCCCGCGTGGCTTGGCCCGGTGGGTCGCCGCCGCGGCCGCCGGGTCGTCCGGCCAGGGATGGCGTGGATAACGCCCCTTCATCTCGCTCTTCACCGCCTGATAGGAGCCTTTCCAGAAGCCCGGCAGGTCGCGTGTCACCTGCACCGGCCGGTGCGCCGGCGACAGGAGCTCGACCACCAGCGGGATCTTGCCGCGGGCGACGCTTGGATGGACGGCGAGCCCGAACAGCTCCTGGACCCGGATCGACAAGGTCGGCTCCCCGCCCTCGTAGTCGATCGGATGGCGCTGGCCCGAGGGCGCATCGAAATGGGATGGCAGGTCGGTCTCGATCCGTCGCTTGACGTCCCAGGGCACCAGCTGGTCGAGCGCCGCGCCGAGATCGTCGGCGCCGATCTGGGCCAGTGCGGTCTTGCCGAGAATATGGTGGGGCAGCCATGCGGCGGCGGTTGCCGCCAGGGTTTCGTCGGAGAGATCGGGAAAGCTCTGGTCGACACGGCGCAGGAAGGCGACACGATGGCGCATGGCGAGCTGGGTCTTCGACCAGGGCAGCCGGCCGATGCCGAGCCCGGCAATGCCTTCGGCGAGCGCCACGGCGCTCGCCTCATTGGCCGGCACGGCCAGCGTATCGACGCCGAGCGCAATGGCGCCGAGGCGGCGCGCCCGGCGCGCCCGCAAGGCGGCCGCCGTCTTGTCGAAGACCACCTCCTCGCGCGTCGCGATGCGGTCGGCGAAATCGGCCTCGATCTCGGCGAGGGTGATCGGCGCGGCCGAGAAGATCCGCGAACGGGCGGCAACGCCGCCGATTTCGGCAATGGCCAGGAACGGCTCGCGCGCCAGGGGCGAGGCGGCATCGACCGCCGCGCCCCGGCCATTGGCCAGCAGGAATTCGCCGTCGCGGCCACGCGCCTTGGCAATGCGATCGGGGAAGGCCAGCGCCAGCACGGCGCCGGCGCGTTCGGGACCGGCGCCTTCGTCCCTGACGGCATTGACGTCGCGGAGCCAGCCGGCGGCCATGCGCCGGCCCTCTTCGGCGCGCTTGCCGCGATCGGAGCGCAGCCGGTCGAGCCGGTGGCCGAGATGGACGTCGTCGCCGCCAAGGCCCCGTTCCGAGACGATGAGCGCGAGATCGGCGGCCAGCCGGCCCTCGCCGCGCCTGGCGGCATCGACCACCATGCGGGCGAGCCTTGGCGCCAGCGGCAGGGCGCGCAGCCTCTCGCCCTCGGCATTGATCCGGCCGTCCGGCTCGAGCGCGCCGAGGCTTTCGAGCAGGACACGCGCCTCGGCCAGAGCCGGTTTCGGCGGCGGATCGAGAAAGGCCAGGGTCAAGGGATCGGTGACACCCCAGGACGCGCAGTCGAGCAGCAGCGACGAGAGATCGGCGGCCAGGATCTCGGGTGCGGCATAGGCCGGGAACGAGCCCTCCTGCGCCTCGTCCCAGAGCCGGTAGCAGACACCCGCCTGCGTGCGGCCGGCGCGGCCGCGGCGCTGGTCGGCTGCGGCGCGCGACACGCGCACGGTTTCGAGCCGGGTCAGGCCGAGGTCCGGTTCGAAGCGCGGCACCCGGGCAAGGCCTGAATCGACCACGATGCGCACGCCCTCGATGGTCAGCGAGGTCTCGGCGATCGAGGTCGCCAGCACCACCTTGCGCCGGCCGCTCGCGGCTGGTTCAACCGCACGGTCCTGCTCGCGCGGTTCGAGCGCGCCATAAAGCGGCACGATGTCGACGGCCGGGTCCTTGATCGTGGCTTTCAACAGGTCGGCGACCCGCCGGATCTCGGCTGTGCCGGGCAGGAAGACCAGGGCCGAGCCCGGTTCCTCGGCCAAGGCGCGTCGCACCACGCGGGTAACCTCGTCCTCGAGCCGGGCGGCCGGATCGCGGCCGGTGAAACGGGTCTCGACGGGATAGGCCCGGCCGGCGCTCTCGACCACCGGCGCGTCGCCGAGCAGCCTTGCGACCCGCGCACCGTCGAGCGTTGCCGACATGACCAGGATGCGCAGGTCCTCGCGCAGGCCGGCCTGGGCGTCGAGCGCCAGGGCAAGGCCGAGATCGGCATCGAGGCTGCGCTCGTGGAATTCGTCGAACAGCACGGCCGACACGCCCGACAGCGCCGGATCGTCCAGGATCATGCGGGTGAAAATGCCTTCGGTGACCACCTCGATGCGGGTGCGGCCCGAGATCTTGGAGCCGAAGCGCACACGCAGGCCGACGGTCGCGCCGACCGGCTCGCCGAGCGTCCTGGCCATCCGGTCGGCGACCGCGCGGGCCGCGATGCGCCGGGGCTCGAGCACCAGGATCTTACCGTCGCCGACCCAGGCCTCGCCCGCCAGCACCAGCGGCACGCGGGTCGATTTGCCGGCGCCGGGCGGCGCCACCAGCACGGCGGACGGCGTGGCGGCGAGCGCCGCCTTCAACCCGGGCAAGGCCTCATCGATGGGGAGCGCTGAAGTGAACACCGAGCGCGTTTACGGTTCCTTCACTGCATCCGCAAGCGCCGTGGTCGAGACCGCTCAAAAACCGGCTGGCAGGCCCCGCCCTTGCGAGATGTCCTGACGAAGACGCCCGCCGTTCCAACCTGGGACAGGGCGTCCCTCAAGGGGAAGGACTGAGACGCGATGACGAGAGATCGAAAGGCCCAAAAACCTGACGATCGCGCCACGCGAAGCCTGCTCGACGTGCTCGTCGCGCAGGACGGCCGCTGCTCCTTCCTGCTCCAGATCCCCGTCCGGGCCACCACCGATGGATCCCTGCCCAGGGAATCCGTCGTCCGGGCGGAGGAGTGACCGCTCCTCGTTCCTCCAGGGTCACTCCGAAGGACGGCCCGCGGCCGCCGCCGCGGGCCGTCTGCGTTTTTGGGCCGAAGCCCAGGACGCCGACGCGCCACGCCTCTTGCGAAGCCGGCATGGCTGTGGCTATGGTCGCGCCCGATCCTGAGCGGGCGTAGTTCAGTGGTAGAACGTCAGCTTCCCAAGCTGAATATGCGGGTTCGATTCCCGCCGCCCGCTCCAATCCTCCCCTGATACGTCAGCCTGCCAAAACCTGGATGCCGGGACTTGCGCGCCGGGATTTGGGCGTCGCTGTCGTCCGGCAACGGTCCACGGCCCGCCTTGATCGTGCGCCTGTGCCAAATCGGCTCACTCGGCCTCCGGCTTTGCGCCGGACCAGTGCCATCATGGCACTCAGGTCTCGCGAAACGGCGTGACCGGATCGGAAAAGCCGCGTCTCCGTCCTGTTGCAGGCCGAAATTGGTTGATCGCCAGGCGGCACAGCGCTGAAACGACCTTGGCCGCAAAAGGCCCAGGCAACGTCAAGCCATAACGTCAAGCCACAACGTCAAGCCATAAAGTCGATCCAAAAGACCAGGCACGGGAACCGAGATGATGAGCTTCGCCCTTTCACTGCTCGTCGCAGGACAGATCGCCGGCGCCACGTTGGCCGCCACGCCGGCGCCGATCGACGGCTATCGCATCGAGCAGGTCCAATATGTCCAGGACAGCCGCGGCAACCTGCGCGGCGAGGGCCGCCGTTTCGGCCGGGGTTATGACGTCGACCGTTCGCGCCACGGCCGCACGACGACCTATCGCGGCACCGGGCGCAATTTTGGCGGCGGTTACGAACAGCGGGGCAATCGAATCACCGGCACGGGCACGCGCTTTGGCGGTGGCTACGATGTCGAGCGCGGCCGCATCGTCGGCACCGGCTCGAACTTCGGAGCCGGCTGGGAGCGCCGTCGCAGCGGCGAGTGGTACGGCACCGGCCGGAACTTCGGCCGGTCCTGCCCACGCGGCAGCCGCCCGCCGGTCGGCTGCAGCTGACCTGAGCGAGGCGGGCCTGCGGGCGATCAGCCGGAGCAAGCCGGCCGGCAATGGCCATGCGCCCCCGCTCCGGCCTGGCGCCGCGACGCCCGGGATCAGGCGGTGATCAGGCGGTGACCCGGTTCTGGTAGACCGACAGATGGGTATAGGCGGTGGCGATCAGCGGCGTGGCAATGCCGGCGCTGCGGGCCCGGGCCAAGAGGTCGCCGATGATCTGATCAGCCTCGACCGCGTTGCCGGCCTGCAGATCCCGATACATGGAGGAAGCCTGGGGCGAGCCGGCGGCGGTCATCTGCGCCCTGACATTGGCGAGGAAATCCGGGTTCGGCGCCTTGCCGACCGTCTTGACGACAGTCACGACCTCATCGAGGAAGCCGTGCACGAAATCAGTGCCGCCGGGCGCCGCGGCGATATCCCCGACCGTGCCGCGCATCAGGCAGGTGATGCCGCCGAGCGTTGCCAGCAGCACCCATTTTTCCCACATCTCGCGCTCGACCGCCGGCGACAGCCGGGCGTCGAAACCGGCACCCTGCATGAAGCCATCGAGCGCCTCGGTGCGCGCCGACGGCTGGCCGTTCAGCTCGCCGTAAACCAGCTCCTGGAACTTGGCGAGCTGAACGATGCGGCCCTGGCCGTCGATCGTCGCGGCGATCTTGCAGACGCCGCCGAGCACCGCCTTTTCGCCGAAACGCGTGGCCAGCACATCGACATGCCTCATGCCGTTCAGCACCGGCAGGATCATGGTTTCGGGCCCGATGGCGGGGATGAGGTCGTCGAGCGCCCGCTCCAGCGCAAAGGCCTTGACGGTGAGCAGGACCGCGTCGAACGGTTGGGTCAGCTGGCCCGCCGTGACGAGTTTCGGCGTCAGCGTCACGTCACCATGGGGGCTGACGATCTGCAGCCCGTTGGCCTCGATCTCAGCTGCCCGCTTCGGCCGGACCAGGAAGGTCACGTCACGGCCGGCCTGAGCCAGACGACCGCCGAAATAGCCGCCGGTCGATCCGGCCCCGACCACCAATAAACGCATTGTTCTCTCCGTTCCGAGGTCGAATGATCCAGCATATCCGCGGCTCGCGGCCATGGCGCCGGACGCATTCGCAATGCCGATAGCGCAATCTATTGGCAAATGCCTTTCTTTGATTGATTGGCATTCGCGCATATCGGTCAATCGCCAGCGGCACAGGTGTGGCGCCCGGCGGTCCGCCGTTCAAGATCGCGGCGCAGCCATCGCCCTGGCGTTGGAGGCGGTCATCAAGGCCTCGCGGATATTGTCGAGATGCCGGGTCATGGCGGCGCTCGCCTTCCTGGCATGTCTGGCGCGCACAGCCTCGTAGATCGCCTCGTGATCCCTGAGCCACATCGGGCGGTAGTCCTCCATCCGCATGTGGACATGGATCTCGCGCCAGATGCGCGACTCGATCTGGCCACGCCACAGCGAATCCGAGATCGACACCAGGGCGCCATTGCCGGACGCCTCCGCCAGCAGGATATGGAAGCGATGGTCCGGGCCGTCGGCTTCGTTTCCCTGCGCATGTTCCCAGCGCATCATGGCGAGCGTCTCGGCAAGCTGGGCGAGGATCGCCTCCGAGGCGCGCTGGGCGGCGATCGCGGCGATCTGCGGCTCGATCAGCCGGCGGGCCTCCAGGTTTTCAAACGGCCCGAAACCCTCCAGCGCCTGGACCTCGGGCGCCTCGTGCCGGCTGATGACATAGGCACCGCTGTTGCTCCGCACTTTCAGCATGCCTGCCATGGCGAGCGACAGGATCGCCTCGCGGATGGTCGGCCGGGACACACCGAAAGATTTGGCCAGATCGCGCTCGGCGGGCAATCGCTGGC
Source organism: Phreatobacter stygius (assembly GCF_005144885.1). Lineage (NCBI taxonomy): Bacteria > Pseudomonadati > Pseudomonadota > Alphaproteobacteria > Hyphomicrobiales > Phreatobacteraceae > Phreatobacter > Phreatobacter stygius. Next base: position 3,131,784 of record NZ_CP039690.1, on the reverse strand, counting down.
CGATCTTGTAGCTGGACTGGACCATGGCGGCGATTTGCCGGGCGACAATCTCGAAACTGCGCGGCGGCGATGGAGGCGGATCAGGCAGCATGGCGGGTTGAACCGTCCGGTTTTTGAGTTTGACAAGCCAGATATAGCCGAGACAATCTGGTCAGGCCAATTTGGTATGACCAAAAAGAGGGCAGCAGCCCCGTCTTCCTCTCGGGATGCGTGACGCCGGTCGCGGCGGCACGAGGAGCTGACCCCATGGCGAACCTGAAGCCGAATTCGGCCGAAGCACGCGACGTGCTGTTTCACCTGCATTCGCAGACCAATCCCGGCCGGCATGCCGAGGTCGGGCCGCTGATCATGGCGCGCGGCGAAGGCGTCTATGTCTTCGACGCCCAGGGCAAGCGTTACCTCGAGGCCATGGCCGGGCTCTGGTGCACGTCGCTCGGCTTTTCGAACGAGCGCCTGAAGGCCGCCGCCGCCGCGGCTTACGACAAGTTCGGCTTCTACCACAGCTTCAACCACAAGACGCCCGACGTCACCATCGACCTCGCCGAACAGCTGGTCGCGATCTCCCCCATTCCGCATGCCCAGGCCTATTTCGCCACGTCCGGGTCGGAAGCGACCGAGACCATGGTCAAGCTCGCCTGGGTCTATCATGCCGCCCGCGGCCATCAGGCCAAACGCAAGATCATCGCCCGCGACCGGGGTTTCCACGGCTCGACCATCGTCGCGGCCTCCATGTGCGGCCTGCCGCGGATGCATCGCGAATACGGCCTGCCGTTGCCGGGTTTCCTGCACACCCATTGTCCGGATGCCTATCATGGCGCCCTGCCCGACGAGACCGACGAGGCTTTCGCCACCCGTCTCGCCGATGATCTCGAGGCAATGATTGTGGCCGAAGGTCCCGACACGATCGCCGCCTTTATCGCCGAGCCGATCAATGCCGGCGGCGGCATCGTCGTGCCGCCCCAGGGTTACTTCGCCAAGATCGAGGCGGTGCTGCGCCGCCATGACATCCTTGTCCTGGCCGACGAGGTGGTCTGCGGTTTCGGCCGCACCGGCAACTGGTTCGGCTGCCAGACGGTGGGCATGCAGCCCGACATGATGGCGCTCGCCAAGGGCCTGTCCTCGTCCTATTTCCCGATCTCCGCCGTGCTGCTCGGCCGGCCGGTCCGCGACGCGCTCGCCGAGATGAACAAGGCCGGCGAACTGTTCGGCCATGGCTTCACCAATTCCGGCCACCCGGTCGGCGCCGCCGTCGCGCTGGAAACGCTGCGCATCTATCACGAGATGGACCTGGTCGAGCATGTCCGCGCCATGGGAACCCGGCTGAAGACCGGCCTGGAGGCGATCGCCAACCGTTCCGCCATTGTCGGGCAGGTGCGCGGCGAAGGCCTGATGATCGGCGTCGAGCTGGTCGCCGACCCCGCGACACGCGCCGCCTTCGATCCCGGCCTGAAGGTCGGCGCGCGGTTCGACGCGTTGGCGCTGCAGAACGGCCTGATCATCCGCGCCATGGGCGACACGATCGGCTTCTGCCCGCCGTTGATCATCACGGCCGCCGAGGTCGACGAGATCCTGGACCTGTTCGCGCGGACGCTCGGCCAGGTCGAAACCCAGGTCGGCGACGCACAGGTCCGCGACGCACAGGTCCGTGAAGCACAGGTCCGCGAAGCACAGCTCCGGCCCAACCCCAGCCAAGCCGCGGAGTAGCACCACCGATCCCTTCCACCCTTGCGAGGAGAGCGTGCATGCACCGTCGAGACCTGCTTCGTTCCACGCTTGGTGGCGCTGTCTGCGCCGCCCTCGGATCCCGCCTCGCAAGCCCCGCCATCGCTCAGGCCCAGGCCGCACGGACGCTGCGCTTCGTGCCGCAGGCGGATGCCGCGATCCTCGACCCGATGATCACCACCGGGCTGGTCAACCGCAATCACGGCTTCCTGGTCTTCGACACGCTTTATGGCGTCGACGAGCAGCTTCGGCCGCAGCCGCAAATGGTCGCGGGCCACACGGTCGACAATGACGGCAAGACCTGGGTGATGACGCTGCGCGAGGGTCTGAAGTTCCACGACAACGAACCGGTCAGGGCGCGCGACGTGGTCGCCAGCCTGCGCCGCTGGGCTTCGCGCGACGCCTTCGGCAATTCGCTGTTCACCGTGGTGGACGAGCTCTCGGCGCCGGACGATCGCACCGTGCGCTGGCGGCTGAAGAGCCCGTTCCCGATGCTGCCGGAGGCGCTCGGCAAGGTCGGCGCGATCATCGCCTTCATCATGCCGGAGCGACTTGCCCTGACCGACAGCAACCTGCCGGTGAAGGAACTGATCGGCAGCGGCCCGTTCCGCTTCCAGGCCGACCAGCATGTTCCGGGGTCGCGTATCGTCTATTCGCGCTTCGACAACTACGTGCCGCGGCCGGAGGGCACCACCAGCCTGCTGGCGGGACCGAAGCAGGTGCATTTCGACCGGGTCGAATGGCAGATCCTGCCGGATGCCGCGACCGCCGCCGCGGCCCTGCAGCGGGGCGAGATCGACTGGTGGGACCAGCCGATCATGGATCTCTTGCCGCCGCTCAAGCGCAACAATGCGCTGAAGGTCGAGCTGCTCGACCCGATCGGCAATGTCGGCGTGCTGCGCTTCAATCATACGCAGGCTCCCTTCGACAATCCGGCGATCCGCCGGGCGGTGCTGTCGGCGATCAGCCAGAGCGATTTCATGTCGGCGATTGCCGGCGACGACAAGAGCCTGTGGCGCGACGGGATCGGCTTCTTTCCGCCCGGCTCCAACATGGCGAGCGACGCGGGCATGTCGGCGCTCACCGGTCCGCGCGATCTGGCCGCCGCCACCAGGGCGATCAAGGAAGCCGGCTACAAAGGCGAGAAGGTGATGCTGATCGCGCCGGGCGATTTCCCGGTCATTGGCGCGATGAGCGAGGTCACCGCCGACCTGTTCCGCAAGATCGGCATCAATGTCGACTATGCTGTCATGGACTGGGGCTCGATGCTGCGCCGCATGGCCAACCGCGAGACCCCGGACAAGGGCGGCTACAACGCCTTCTGCACCTATTCGGCCGGCGTCACCCAGCTCAACCCCTCGGCGCACAACTTCCTGCGCGGATCGGGCGACAAGGCGACCTTCGGCTGGTCGTCGAGCCCCAAGCTCGAGGAATTGCGCGACGCCTGGTTCGTCGCACCCGATGCCGAGGCGCAGCGCAAGATCGGCACGGAGATGCAACGCCAGGCCTTCGTCGACGTGCCCTATGTGCCGCTTGGCGTGTTCTATCAGCCGACGGCCTACAAGAAGGAGCTCTCCGGCATCCTGAAAGGCCTGCCTTTGTTCTGGAACGTCCGCCGCGCCTGAGACACGACCGTATCGAGGACCTCTCACATGCTGCCCATTACTGGTTATGTCGACCGCTGGAGCGTGCGCCCGGGAGAGGAGTTGAGCTTCAAGATCGGCGTGCGTGGCGGCGGGCGCTATTCGGCCCGGATCGCCCGCGTGCTGTGCGGCGACCCCAACCCCAAGGGGCCCGGCTATCGTGAGGTGCCGGTGGCCTGGCAGCTCGAGGGCGAGCACCCTGGCGAAGAACAGCTGATCGCCAGGGGATCCTGGGTCGACGTGCCGAAACTCGACCTCGGCGCCGGCGGACCGCCGGTCGCCTTCGCGGCGACGGTCTGGCCGACGCTCCTCGGCGCCGGCCGGCAGACGGTGCTGAACTGGGCCGGCAACGGCGCCGCGCTGACGCTCGGCATTGGCCCGGCAGGCGCCTTCTGCCGGCTGGCGACCGCCGCCGGTACGACCGAGATCGAGGCCGGCATGCCGCTGACCGAACGGGCCTGGCACGACATCGCCTGCCGCTATGATCCGGCAAGCCACACGCTCGAGCTCGGCCAGGTGCCGCGCAAGCTCCGGCTCGACCGCGACGAGCGGCGAACTCTCAGCCAGGCCACGGCAGCCGGCGCCTTGGCCGGCAACGGCCGCGTCGCCATCGCCGCGGAGCGGGTCGGCACGGCGGTGACGGCTCATTTTAACGGCAAGATCGAGCGGCCGCGTTTGCTCGGCGGCACCGACGGCCTCGAATCCATCCTGGCCTCGCAAGGCTCCGGCATCGCGCTCGCCGCGAGCGGCCTGATTGCCGAATGGGATTTCGCCGTGGATATCCCGACCGACAGGGCGGCCGATATCGGCCCCCACGGGTTTCACGGCCGCTGCGTCAATCTGCCGACACGCGCCATGACCGGCTCGCGCTGGACCGGCGCGCTGCATCGCTGGACCGAGGCGCCGGACCAATGGGCAGCGATTCACTTCCATGACGACGACATTGGCGATGCCGGCTGGAAAACCTCGCTCCGTTTCACCGTGCCGGACGACTGGGTGAGCGGCGTCTATGCCCTGCATCTCGACAAGGACGGCGCACGCGACAATATCGTGTTTTATGTCCGCGCCGCCGTGCCGGGATCCCAGGCGAAGGTCGCCTTCCTGGCGCCGACCTTCAGCTACACCGTCTACAGCCAATATCAGAAGCCCGGCCGGCAGGCGCTGATCACCGAGCGGTCGCTGGCCTGGGGGGCGCTCGCCCAGGCGCCCGACGGCCATCCCGAATATGGCGTGTCACCCTATAATTTCCATTCCGACGGCAGCGGCGTGGTCATGTCGACCACCCGCCGGCCGCTGATCGACAAGCGGGTCAACCAGATCCACCTGGTCGATCCGAGCCCGGACAGCTCCGGCCTCTACTGGATATCGGCGGACAGCTACATCACCGATCTTTTGACCCGGAAAGGCATCGCCTTCGAGGTGATCACCGACCACGATGTCCATGCCGAAGGCGTCGAACTCCTGTCGCAATACCAGGTGGTGCTGACCGGCCAGCATCCGGAATATCACACCACCCAGACGCTCGACGCGCTGGCCACCTATTTCGACGGCGGCGGCCGCTTCGTCTATCTCGGCGGCAACGGTTTCTACTGGAAGGTGGTGCCGCATGCCGACGGTCCCTGGGCGTTCGAGCTGCGCCGGGCCGAGGGCGGCATCCGCCTGTGGGAGACCTTACCCGGAGAGAGCTACCACGCCTTCGACGGCTCTTATGGCGGGCTCTGGCGGCGGCTCGGCCGGCCGCCGCAGGCGCTCGTCGGCGTCGGTTTCAGCACCCAGGGCGAATACAAGGGCTACCCCTATACTTTCCTGGACGGGATCCTGGACCCACGCGTCGCCTTCATGCGCGCGGGCATGGAGGACAAGGCGGTGCCCGGCACGGTGTTCGGCGAACGCGGACTGATGGGCGGCGGCGCGGCGGGCCATGAACTCGACCGGGCCGACGAACGCCTGGGCACGCCAGCCCATGCCATTATCGTCGGCCGTGCCGTGGTCGAGGATCCCTCCTATCAGCCGGTCAACGAAGAACGCCGCGACCATACCTGGCCGGGCCAGCGCGCGGACATCATCCGCTCCGACCTGACCTTCATGGAAACCGCCAATGGCGGCGCGGTGTTCTCGGTCGGCTCGATGAATTTCATCGGTGCCTTGCCGATCGACAACTACGACAACCCGGTGGCCCGGCTGATCACCAATATCGTCAGGCGCTTCGCCGATCCGACCCCCTTCCCTGCGCCGAAAGAGGCGGAGCGGTAGCCCGAACCGCCTTATGGCGCGCCGATGGCGCCAATCACGATACGCTCGCCTGAGCGCGCGGCCGACCGGACGATGGCCTCGAGCAATTCGGAATTGGCAAGGATCTGCGCGGCGGTGAAATCATAGGCAGCGCCGCCGTCGACGGCGGCAGCCCAGGCCTCGAAATTCTCGATCACCGTATCGGTCGCGGCAAACTGGCGAACCAGCCGCGGCTCGCCGGTCGCGGTCGCAACCGTCATGATCGTGGGCTTGCCCTGATCGACATTGCCTTCGCTGACGATCTCGACCCAGCCCGCATCGCCATAAACAGTCACGCGCCCATAAAAGGGCGTCGCGGAGAGACAGGTCAGCGACCCCCTGGCGCCGTTGATGAAGCTGAACCGTGCCGAGACGAAATCCTCCGCCGGCGGCGCAAAGACCAGCGACGCGGTTTCGGCCTGGACTTCGTTCACCGGGCCGGCCAGCCGGACGAACAGATCGGTCACGTGAATGCCGACCGCGGTCATCATGGCGGCCGGCGCATCCTGGGCCTTGAGCCGCCAGTTCGCAGCATCGAGCTTTCGGAACAGATCATGGCTGACATTGGCGTCGAGATGCAAAAGGCGGCCGAGCTTGCCGGCTTCGACCATGGCGACGAGCGCGCGGAACGCCGGCTCGTAACGGCGCTCGTGGCCCACGCCCAGCACCAGGCCCTTGGCCGCGCAGGCGCCGGCGATCCGCCGGGCACCTTCGGCCGACATGGCGACCGGCTTTTCGCAGAACACCTGCTTGCCGGCTGCGATCGCCGCCAGGACCTGTTCTTCATGCAAGGCATGGGGCGTGGCGATCACCACCCCATCGATCACGGGATCGCGCAACATCCGGTCGAATTCCGGCTCCAGCCGGATGCCATGCGCGGCGAGAAATTCGGCTGTCCCGCCAGGGGCCGCGGGGTCGACACCGCAGACGACCGTCAGCCTGGTGCTCGGCGCCAGCGCGGCAATGATCTGCTTGCCCCACCAGCCGAGGCCGACGATCGCGAGTTTCATCGGGCTCATCCTTGCCGGCGCAGGAAGGCGACAATGGTCACCGCGCTCCAGATTCCGGCGGCATGGAACGGGTCGGCCCGGTTGAACGTCTCGACCGTCGCGCGATCGGCTGCCTCGACCAGGAAGAACGATCCCTTGGCGGTGACGCCGTCGTCCTCGACCAGCGGCCCGGACATGACGATCCTGACGCCATGATCCGCGGTGTCGGCGAGGAAGGCCTTGTGCGCGTCGTAATGGGCAAGCCGGGTCGGCAGCGCACCCGGCTTGTCGAGCGCGTGGATGGTGAACAGCATGGCGGCCTCGTCGTTGATGAAAAGCGGGCCGCGGCGAGCCTGCCACGGCCCGGGATCGCCTCAGGACCGTCCTGGCGTCACGACGCTGTCCCAGGCCGGGCAGGTCATTTGATCCGGCGCGATATCGAGGCTCTGGTAGTTGGTATTGTCGACCACGCGGGCCGGGAACACGATCTCGCGGGGCACCGGCAAGCCGCGCAGATTGCGGATCGCCGCCATCATGCCGAAACAGCCATGGAGGAAGGCGCTGTAGTCGCCGCTGGCCAACATCTTGCCGGCCTTGATGGCGTCGATGGCTTCCTTGGTGCCGTTGATGCCAACCACCAGCGACTGGCGTTTGGCGGCCTCCAGCGCTTCGATCGCGCCGGTCGCCATGGCGTCATTGGCGGCGAAAATCCCCTCGATCCTGGGATGGGCCTGGATCAGGTTCTCCATCACCTGAAGCGCCGCGAGCCTTTGAAAGCTCGCGGCTTGTGTCGCCACCACCTTGATATTGGGGAATTCCTTCAGGGCGTCGGTGAAGCCGCGCATGCGCTCGGTCGAGACCAGGGTGCCCTTGATGCCCTCGAGCGCCACGACATTGCCCTGGCCGCCCATCTTCTGGAACAGGTAGCGCGCCGTCGTCAGCGCAAGATCGTAATCGGCCGCGCCGACGAAGGCGACGAAATTGCCGCGCTCGGCCCGGTCGGTCATGTTGACGGCGGGTATGCCGGCTTCGTTGAGCCGGCGAATGGCCGGGGTCAACGCCTTGAAGTCGACGGGCGTGAAGACCACGGCATTCGGACGGCGCACGGTGACGTCCTCGATCTGGCTGATCTGCTCGGGAATGCTGTCGGGGCGGGTTGGAATATAATGGGTGACGGTTGCGCCCATCTGGCGCGCGGCATTGTCGGCGCCGAGCCTGACCACCTGGAAAAAGGGATTGGTCTGGTTCTTGGTGAAGACCGCGATCCGCTCGCCGTCGGCCCTTGCCACGCTGGCAAGGGCAAGGGTCGCCATGGTCGCCGTAATGATCAGTCGCATCGGACGTTCCTCCTTGATGGCTCTCGTTGCGAGAGCTCGTGATGTGGGGCGATCGAGCGCCCTTCTCAGCTTTGCCTTTGGCTTGTCAGCCTATCGACGAGCACCGCCAGAATGACGATCGCGCCCGCCACGAACGGCTGCCAGTTCGAATGGACCGACAGCAGGTTCATTCCATTGATCACCAGGGTCAGGATCAGCGCGCCGACAAAGGTGCCGGACACCGTGCCGAGGCCGCCGAACAGCGAGGTGCCGCCGATCAGCACCGCGGTGATCGCCGGCAAGGTCATGGCCTCGCCAATATCGCCTTCGGCCGAATTGACCCGGGCGAGCAGGACCAACGCGGCGAGGCCGGCCATAGCGCCGCTCAAGGTATAGGTGAGGATCTGGCGCGACCGGATCGGGATCCCCGAGAGGCGGGCGGCCTCCGGATTGGCGCCCATGGCATAGACCTCCTGGCCCCAGCGCGTACGGCTGAGGAACAGCCCGCCGACGCCCAGGAACAGGAACATCAGATAGACCGGCACCGGCACGCCGAAGAGGTGGCCGGAGCCGAGGAAACGGAAGCTGGCCGGAAAGCCGTGGACGCTTTCGCCGGCCATCACCCGATAGGTGATGCCGAGCAGCACCCAAAGCATGCCGTAGGTGGCGATGAAGGGCGGGATGCGCATGACCGCGACCAAAAGGCCGTTGGCAAAGCCGACCAGGGTTCCGATCGCAATGCCCGCGGCCAGGGTCAGGGCGAGCGATCCGGTCGCCTGCAGGACCAGGGCGGAGACGCAGGCGCTCAAGCCGAGATTGGCTCCAACAGACAGATCGATGCCGCCGCCGATCAGCACCAGCGTCAGTCCGGATGCGACCAGGAACAACAGCGCCGTCTGCCGGAGCACGTTGAGGATATTCATCTCGGTCAGGAAGTTCGGCGTCGCGACCGTCAGGCAGGCGCAAAGCAGCAGCACGGTGGCAAGGCGCAGGATGACCGGCGCGGCCAGGATGCCCGCGGCGACACGTGTCATGAAGCGCATGGGCGGCGCGGGTGTGACCTCAGCTCGCCGGTCGAGGCCAAGATCGGTCATGATCCCCTCCTGAAACCGTCGATGAACAGCGCAACCAGAACCAGAAGACCGACGCTGACGACCTGCATGGACGAGGCAAAGCCGAGGAGATTGAGGCCGTTGCGCAAGACCCCGATGGCGAGCACGCCGAGCACCGTGCCGAACAGCCAGCCGTTGCCGCGCTCGAACGACGTGCCGCCAAGAGCAACCGCTGCCAGCGCATCGAACTCCATGCCGAGCGACGCGGTGGGATGGCCGGCGCTCATCCGGGCGGTGAACAGGAAGCCGGCAATGCCAACCATCAATCCGGCAAAACCATAGACCGCAATGAGGCAGCGATCGACATGGCCGCCGGCGAGCTTCCAGGCCTCGCGATTGCCGCCCAGCGCAAAGACCGCGACGCCGAACTGGGTCCGATAGAGCAGGAAATGGGTGACCGCGTAAGCGATGACGGCGACCAGCACCGGCGCCGGCATGCCAAGGACGCGGGCGGAATAGAAGTCGGGAATGGCATCGGCGATATCGACGATGCTCTGGCCATCGGTCATCACGACGGCAAGGCCCTGGGCCATGCCGAGCGTACCGAGCGTGCCGACAAAGGGCGGGATCTGGAGCTTGGCGACCAGGACGCCGTTGAACAGCCCGCCGGCGAAACCAATGGACAGGCCAACCAGGATCGCCACCGGCACGGGATAGCCGAGGCTGGAGGTCAGCGCGATGCCCATACTGACGAGCCCGGTCAGCGCGCCCATCGACAGGTCCAGCCCTTCGGTCAGGATGATCAGGGTCATCGGCAGCGCCAGGATCAACAGGATCGACGACTGCTGGCCGATATTGGTGATGTTGCGCTGGCTGAGAAAGCCCGGCGCGGTCACCGCGAAGACCAGGATCAACAGGGCGAGGATCACCCAGATGCCCGGTGATCGAACATGCAACCGCCTGGACAGGCCGGTCGGCAAGGCGAGATCAGCCATGGTGCACCGCCAGTTTCATCACGCTCTCCTGGCGGAGGTTGGAACGGTCGAGTTCGCCGACGACACGCTTGTCCTTCATGACATAGGCCCGGTCGCAGACATTGATGATCTCGGACAGTTCGGACGAGATCATCAGCACCGCCTTGCCCTGTTTCACCAGGCCGTCGATGAGCGTGAAGATCTCGGCCTTGGCGCCGACATCGATGCCGCGGGTCGGCTCGTCGAAGATGAACAGATCGGAATCGGCATTCAGCCATTTGCCGATCACCACCTTCTGCTGGTTGCCGCCGCTGAGGAGACCAGCGCGACGCGCCGGCGACGGCGTTGCGACCCTCAGGCGTTCGATGAGCGACCTGGCGATCTCGGTGGCGCGGCGCGGCGAGAACCAGCCGGTCGAGAAGGTCTTGCCGAGGCTTGCCGACAGCATGTTGTCGCGCACCGATCGGGCGAGCGCGAGGCCTTGGGTCTTGCGGTTCTCCGGGATCAGGGCGATGCCGAGGTCGCGCGCTTTCGTCGGCGTGCCGCGATAGGTCCCGCCGCAATAGCGGATCTCGCCGGCCGATATCGCATCGGCGCCGAAGATGGCGCGAGCCACCTCGGTGCGGCCGGAGCCGACCAGGCCGCTCAAACCGACGATCTCGCCGCGGCGGACATGGAGCGAGACGTCCTTGATGCCGTTCGTTGACGAGACATTGCGCAATTCGATCACGCACTCGCCCGGATCCTTGCAGAATTCGCGGCCGTAGCTCATGTCGACGGCGCGACCGACCATCATGGTGACGATCTCGTCGGGGCTCGTCTCGGCAGGCATTTTCGTGCCGATGAACTGGCCGTCGCGGATGACCGTGATCCGATTGCCGAGTTCGAAGACCTCGGCCATGCGGTGCGAGATATAGGCCATTGCGACACCCTCGGACTGGAGCGCGCGGATGACCCGGAACAATTGCTCGACCTCGCGATCGGACAGCGCCGATGTCGGCTCGTCGAGCACCAGCACGCGGGCATCCTGGGACAGCGCCTTGGCGATCTCGACCATCTGCTGCTCGGCGACCCGCAGCCTGTGCACCGGCGTCCTGGCATCGATGTCGCTGCCGAGCATGTCGAGATAGCGCTGCGCCTCGGCGTAGAGCGCGCGAAGATCGATCTGGCCGGGCAGAAGCCCCCTGGGTTCGCGGCCGAGCAGAATGTTCTGGGCCACGTCGAGATGCGGAACCAGCGAGAATTCCTGGAAAATGACCGCGATACCGAACCGCCGGGCATCCTGCGGCCCGCTCAAGGTTTCCCTCTGGCCATGGACGAAGAACTCACCGGCATCCGAGGCATAGGCGCCGCACAGGATCTTCATCAGCGTCGATTTGCCGGCGCCGTTCTCGCCCATGATCATGTGGACTTCGCCGGCATAGAGATCGATCGAAACGTCCTGCAGCGCCTTGACGCCGGGGAACGACTTCTCGATGCCTTTCAGCGACACCACGGGTATGGCGACATCATCGGGACTGACATCGCCTGGCCTGACATGAGCATTCATCGGATCCTCCCTGGACGATGGCCATTTTTGGCCCTTCTTGTCTTCGGCATGGGTCAGGCGACGGCGCGCCTCCCGACGGCTTTCAGCCCGAAATCGTATTTCAGATGGCGCCAGCGATCCGGCGACGGCGATCCGTCGGGAAAAATCGGCCCTTCGCGCCCGGGCAGAGCGGCGATAAGGCTTTCCTTGACGCCGAAGACCGCGTCGCTCTCCAGCCACGGGTCGCCCGATATGAAGACATGGGTGACGAGGGTTTCGAAACCTGGCGCGGAGACGTGGAAATGCACATGGGCCGGCCGCATCGGATGGCGCTTGGTCGCCTCCAGGAGCTGGCCGACCGGCCCGTCATGGGGAATGGGATAGCTCGACGGCACGATCGACTTGAAGTGGAAGCGGCCGGCTGCGTCGGAAATGAACCGGGCGCGCAGCGAGGCTTCGTCGGCCTCGCTCTTCTGGGCGTCATAAAAACCGTCATCGTCGGAATGCCAGATGTCGATGACCGCGCCGGCGAGCGGCGCGCCGTCGGCGGTGCTGACCTTGCCCTCGACATACATCGGCTCGCCGTCCAGTCCGGCCGCGATATCGGCGCCATGCGGCGTGACCCGATGCTCGCCGAGGTAGAACGGCCCGAGCACGGTCGTCTCGGTGGCGCCGTCGGGCATCCGGTGATTGATCGCATCGACCAGCATCGACACGCCCATGACATCGGACAGGAGGATGAATTCCTGGCGCTTGTCGTCGCACATGTGGCCGGTGCGGGTGAGATAATCGATGGCGAAGGCCCATTCGTCCTGGGTCAGCTCGACCTCCCTGACGAAGGCATGGCTGTGACGGACCAGCGCCTGGACGATCTGCTTCAGCCGAGGATTGTCGCAGCCGTCGAAGCGCGCCACGACCTCTTCGGACAGGTTGTGCTCATTGAAGCTCAGCATGGGCGCATCTCCTCACATTCACCGCGGGCCGAGGCCGGCGCGTTCTTCCGCACGCTCGACCGCGGCAATGAAATCGGCGTCGCTTCGGCCGCTCTCGATCAGGTCGCGATAGGTCGCTCGTGCGAGGTCGCCATAAGGCAGGGACAGGCCGGCGGCCGAGGCGGCGCCGAGGATCAGATCCAGGTCCTTGGCCATCTGGCCGCAGGAAAAGGTCGATGAATAGTCCCGGGTCTTGAGCGGCGGCACCTTGTATTTGACCATGGGCGAGCCGACCGCGCTCTCCGCCATCAGGTCGAGCATGGCGGCCCAGGGCACTTCGCCCTTTTCGGCCAGCACCAGCGCGTCGGCCATCATTCCCGCGCTGACCGCGATCATCAGGTTGATCGCGAGCTTGGCGTAACGCGCCTGTTCGGCCTCGCCGAGATAGACCTGCGCCTTGGTGAAGGCCTCGAGAACCGGGACGGCGAGATCGAAGGCGGCGCGCGGGCCGGAGGCCATGGCCGTCAGCGTGCCGGCCTCGGCCAGCACCGGATTGCCCGACACGGGCGAGCGAAGATAGCCGACATCGCGGGCTGCGAGTGCTTCGGCGACGCTGGCCGAGGCTTCCGGCGACACCGTCGAGGTTTCGACCAGAATGGCTCCGCCCGCGAGCGCCTGCACCAGGCCGGCGTCGGCAAGAAGCGCGCCCTTCAAGGCGGCGTCGTCGGGCAGCGAGGTGAAGACGAAGGCGGCGCCGGCGACAGCCGCCGGTCCGTCGCCAGCGAGGCCAAGCCCCCGTCCGGCCGCCTCGCCGCGCCGGTCGGCGGACCGGTCGAAGCCGATGACGTCATGGCCGGCCTTGGCGAGGCGCATGGCAACGGGCAGTCCGAGCTTGCCGAGCCCGATGAAGCCGATCCTGGTCATGCCCGAGTCCTCATGTGACCATCCTCATGTGACCATCCTCATGCTGCGCTTGGCCAAGACCGAGCTCGCTCAGGATCCTGCTGCCGGATGCGGCCAGCCGTTCGCGAAGGTTTCGGGTATCGCCGAAGGCCAGCTTGCCGTTGCGCTTGACGAAGCGGCCGGCGATCATGACGCTTTCGACATTGCGGGCGCCGGCCTGCATCACCACGCTGGACACTGGATCGTGTACCGGCCAGAGGTTGAGCTGGCTGGCATCGAGCACCACGAGATCGGCCTGCTTGCCGGGTGTCAGCGACCCGATGCGGTGCGCGAGGCCGAGCATCCGGGCGCCTTCAATGGTGATCCAGGCGAGCGCCTGCCGGGTGGTGACGGTCGATGTTTCCGGGATGGTGCCGTTCTGCGCCCGGCTTTCGGCATTGTCGATCAGCCGCTGGCCCGCCAGCGCCATGCGCATGACGGTGAACAGATCCGACGACACGACACTTTCGATATCGACGCCGAGCGAGGGCGCGACGCCACGGCGAATGAGCCGGCCGGTGATCGGCACGCCATGGCCCTGGGCCATCTCGTTTTCCGGCGCCACCGAAAATGACACGCCCTTGTCGACCAGCCGGTCCAGCAGGGTGTCGCTCAGGTCGTTGCCGTGAACGATATTGACCGCAGGACCGACCAGCTGGTCGTCCAGCAGTGTCTCCCAGCCGCCCGGCGTCCTGGCGGGTCCGCCGCCCTGGTGCATCGACGCGACCAGGCCGAAGTCGCGCGCAAGCTTCAGGTCCCGGCGCGCAACCTCGAGGGTTGAATAATGCGGCCCGAGGATCGCCATGCCGAGCGTGACGCGCTGGTCCGGCCCTGAGAAGCGGGTTCTCGTCAGCCGGTCGATTTCGGCGCGCGGATGCGGCACTTCGGAGAAATGCGGCTCGCCCGGCTTCGGGTCGGGTTTCGGCGAGCCGTGGAAAAAGGCGGCCCGGATGCCGCTCTCGAACAAGGCGTCGACGGCGGCATCGGTATGGGCCGGGGTCGGATTGTTGTGGCACCAGTCGACCAGGGTGGTCGCGCCGGCATCGATCTGGCCGAGCGCGCCGGCCAGCGTCGCGACATGGATGTCGTCGGGCCGGAAGCGGGTCGCCAACCCACGATGAACCCAGGCGAAATATTCGAGCAGCGTCCAGTTCGCGGCAATGCCGCGCAGGCCGGTTTGCCAGGTGTGCATATGGGCGTTGACGAGGCCGGGAATGACGATGCGGTCGCGGGCGTCGACGATCTCGGCATCGGCGGCCTCGATCGACGGAGCCACCGCCGCGATCGTCGTGCCGTCGATCAGGATGTCGCCCTGGCGGAAATCGCCGATGGCGGGATCCATCGAGACGATGATGGCCGAACGGATCAGGGTACGCGTCATCGTCGCGACCTCAGGCCGCCACGGGGCGGTCGCCGGCCCAGGCCCTGGCGATCAGGTCCCGGATCGCCGCGCGGTCGACCGGCCGGGGGTTCCAATAGGGATTCTTGACGGCGAGATCGGCGGCTTGCTCGATGCCGGCTTCCGCCATGCCGAGATCTTTCAGGGCACGCTTGGCGCCCACGCTTCCGGCAAGATCGAACAGCCCTTGGGGTGCATCGGCAACGCCGAGCGCCGTGGCGACGCGGGCGAGAGCCTCGGGCGCGGCGGCGCTGTTATAGGCGGCGGCATGCGGCAGGACGACCGTATGGGTCTCGGCATGCGGCAGGTCGAACGAGCCGCCGAGCGTGTGACAGAGCTTGTGGTGCAGGGCCATGCCGACCGTGCCGAGACAGGAACCGCAGAGCCAGGCGCCATAAAGCGCCTCGGCGCGGGCCTCAGCGTCGGACGGACGCTCGACGATCCGCGGCAGGGCGGCGGCAAGGGCCCGGATGCCCTCCTCGGCCATCAGCGAGACGATCGGATTGCGGTCTTGCGCGTACAAGGCCTCGACGGCATGAGCGATGGCGTTGATGCCGGAGGTGCCGGTCAGCCCGACCGGCAAGGACAGGGTCAGATCGACGTCGTAGATGACCGTTTCCGGCAGCACGTCGAGGGTGCGGACCGTGGTCTTCAGGCCGTCCTTGGTCTCGCCCAGGATCGGCGTCATCTCGGAACCGGCATAGGTCGTCGGCACCGCGATCTGGTTGACGCCGGTGCGCAGGGCCAGCGCCTTGCCGAGCCCGATGGTCGAGCCGCCGCCGAGCGACACGACGCAGTCGGCCCCGGCGCCCTGCAAGGTCTCCATGGCATCGCGGGTGACCTCGGCCGGCGTGTGCATGACCGCGCCGCAATAGACGCCGGCCGCGAGATCGCCGAGCAGGCGCACGACGCGTTCGCCCTCGACCGCCTGGTGCGGCGTGGTCAGGACCAGCACCCGCCGCGCTTCCAGCCGCGCCACCTCGTCCGGCAATCGCGCCAGCGTGCCGCTGCCGAACACCACCCGGGTCGGCAGACCGCCATAGACGAAAGAGCCAACCATGGCGCGTCTCCTCGATCGTTCCGTCCCCTGCCTGCCGGGCGGTTCGCGACAGCGCCCGCCCGTCTTTCTGGTTCAAGCACCCGGAATGTAGTCGACCTGGTGCCGGTCGATGCGCAGGTCGCCGAGCTCGCGCCGGACCCGCAGATGTTCCGGATGGGTCGCATAGCGCTCCAGATCGGCGGCATTGGCAAATTCCGAGACCAGCACGACGTCGCAGGCATAGTCGACATTGCTGATGTCGACGCCGACCTCGATGCAGTTGAGGCCCTCGATCAGGCCGATCAGGCCCTCGAAGGCAGCCTTCACCTTGCGCCGGGCGGCGGCGCGCTCCTCGGGCGTTTCGCCGCGCAGGCGCCACATGACGATATGCTTGATCGGACTGGCCATGATGTCCTGCTGCGACCGTTGATCCGAGTGCAGCATCGGCTTGCGGGAAATGGAAGAAAAGCGTGTAATCGGAAAGATACTTTTCCATCAGATGGAAAAATCATGGACCGCCTCAAACAGGTCGAGATCTTCGTCAAGACCGCCGAACTCGGCAGCCTGTCGAAGGCCGCCGAGTTCCTCGGCATGTCCAATGCCGCGGCCAGCCGGCACCTGAGCGCGCTGGAGGACCGGCTGGCGGCGCGGCTGATCGAACGCAACACCCGCCGGCTGTGGCTGACCGAGGCCGGCCAGGAGTTCTTCCAGCGCTGCACCGGCGTACTGACCGAGCTCGCCGATGCCGAGCAGGCTGTCAACGAACGCGCGGTGGCCCCGGCCGGCCTGCTGCGCGTCACCAGTTCCCTGTCGTTTGCGCTGATCTATCTGGCGCCGATCCTGCCGGCCTTCCGCGCGCTTTATCCGAAACTCGGCGTCCAGATCATCGCCGCCAACCGGTATCCCGACTTCATCGAGGCCGGCATCGACGTCGCGATCCGGACCCGCGAGCACGAACCCGATTCCAACATCATCGTGCGCCGGCTGAGCCGGACGCGGCGCGTGCTGGCGGCCGCGCCGGACTATCTCGCCCGGCGCGGCACGCCAACCGCGCCCGACGAGCTCGCGAGCCACGACATGCTGGTCTACAACCTCGCCAACGACCCCTATGTGCTGCACCTGAAAAAGGGCGCGTCATCCCGGCACGTGCGGATCACCAGCGTGCTCGACAGCAATGACGGGCAGATCATCCGGGCCGCCGCGGTTGCCGGCCACGGCATCCTGATCCAGCCGCTCTATATCGTCCATGACGAGATCGCCGCCGGCCGGCTCAAGGTCATCCTCGACGACTGGGACCTGCCGCCGCTGACCATGAATATCGCCTATCAGGACAAGCGGCGGCTGCCGGTCAAGATCAAGGTGTTCACCGAATTCCTGATCGCCCATATGCGGACGACCGCAGTGGCGCAGATGTGAGCGGCCGTCAGAGCGCCGCGACCAGCCCGTCGCGCCGGCTTTCGGTCGCCGCGACATAACCTGCCCCGGCCTCGCCGAGACGCATGATCAGCTGCGCGGCGCCGGCTTCATGCGACCAGCCCGGCATCGCGACCAGGCGATGGCCCTTGCCAGCCAGCGCTGTCGCGGTCGCCGCCGGCAGGCCGGCCTCGACCATGACCGTGCCGTCGCCGGCGATACGCCAGCGCGGCGCGTCGATGGCTGCCTGCGGGTTCTCGCCATGATCGATCATGCGCGAGACGAGCTGGACATGGCCTTGCGCCTGCATGGTACCACCCATGACCCCGAAGGCGGCCTGCGGCGCGCCGTCGGCCAGGCGTGTCATGAAACCCGGGATGATGGTGTTGAGCGGCCGCTTGCCGGCGCCGGCCTCGTTCGGATGGCCAGGTGTCAGGCAAAAGCCCGAGCCCCGGTTGTTGAGCGCGATGCCGGTACCCGGCACGACCACGCCGGAGCCGAAACCGCGGAAGTTGGATTGGATGACGGAAGCCATCAAGCCGTCGCGATCGGCCGATGCCAGATAGACCGTGCCCTGGGCGCGGCCCGTCTCATGGCCGAGATCCATGGTCCGCGCGAGATCGATCGCGCCGGCCGCTTCAGCCAGACGCGACGGCGCCAGGAGGTCGGCCGGCGTCAGGGTCATCGACCGGGGGTCGCCGACATGGTCGGCGAGGTCGCGCAGGGCGAGGCGGGTCGCCTCGATCATCAGGTGCAGGCGCTCCGGATCGTCGGGCGCAAACCGAGCAAGGTCGAAATGGCCGAGAATGCCGAGTGCTGCCAGCGCCGCGATGCCTTGGCCATTGGGCGGCGGCTCATGCACGACCGCGCCGCGATAGCGCTGGCTGATCGGCGCGACCCAGGCGACCTCATGGGCGGCCAGATCGGCGGCGCCGAGCGGCGCGTCATGGGCCGCGGCGAAAGCGGCCATGGCCTCGGCAAGGCGTCCCTCGTAGAAGTCGCGGCCGTCGCTCGCGGCGATCCGCTCAAGGGTCGTCGCCAGACCGGCATGGCGGAACCGTTCGCCAGGACGCGGCGCCCGCCCGCCGGGCAGGAAGCTGTCGGCAAAGCCCGGCTGGCCGTCAAACCATGACGCCTGCATCTGCCAATGGCGCGCGACCACGACGGGCACCAGGAAACCATCGGCGGCATAACGGATCGCCGGTTCGAGCAGATCGGCGAAAGGCAGCCGGCCGAACGCCCGGGACAGGGCGAGCCAGCCGGACACCGCGCCCGGGGTCATCACGGTGTCCCATCCGGTCAGCGGCATCGCCGCCGCATGGGCGAAACGCCGTCGCTCCAGCCGCAGTGGCGCCCGCCCGGAGGCATTGAGCCCATGCAGGCGCGTGCCGTCCCAGACGATGGCGAAGAGGTCGCTGCCGAGGCCGTTCATGGTCGGCTCGACAACGGTCAGCGCGATCGCCGTCGCAACCGCCGCGTCGATGGCATTGCCGCCGCGCGCCAGCATGGCGAGGCCGGCCTGCGCCGCCAGCGGCTGGCTGGTCGCGACACAGGCATCGCCAAACACCGGCAGGCGGGTCGAGGGATAAGGAAAGCTCCAGTCCATCGAATGGCCCTAGTCCGCCTTGAGGCCGAGACCGTCGACCAGTTGCGACCAGCGGTCGCGGTCGGTCCGCAGCAACGCGGCGAGCTGCTCGGGTCCGCCGCCGAGCGGCTCGAAACCGAGGGTTGCCAGGCGCTCCGCGAAAGCCTGGTCGCGGACGATCGCGGCGACCGCCTGGGTGAGCCTTTGGACGACCGGCCCGGGTGTGCCCTTTGGTGCGAACAGGCCGATCCAGACCTCCGATTGAACGGCGGGAAAGCCTGCCTCCGCCGCTGTCGGCACGTCGGGCAGCGACACCAGACGACGGGTCGCGGTCACCGCGAGCGCCCTGAGCGCGCCGGCCTTGACCTGTTCGACCAGGGCCACGGGCACGTCGACCATGAACTGGACGCGGCCGGACACAAGATCGCCGAAAGCTGCAGCGCCACCACGATAGGGCACGTGCAAGGCCTTGAAACCGGCATGGAAACGCAGGAGCTCGGCGGTCAGATGCGACACCGTGCCGGCCCCGCTGGAGCCGAAGCTCAAGGCCTCCGGCCGGGCCCGCGCGTCGGCCACCAGCGCGGCGAGGCTCACATAGGGCGAATGGCCGGGAACCACGATCAGATTGGGCGTCGTTCCGATGCTGGCGACCGGCATGAAGTCGGCAACCGGATCGAAGGCCGAGCGGCTGCCGGCCAGCACCGGCGCGACCGCTTGCGTGCCGGCGGTACCGACCAACAGGACATGGCCGTCGGCCGGCGCCCGGGCCACTTCGCGCGCCGCGATGGAGCCGGTGGCGCCGGGCCGGTTTTCGACGATGACGCTGCCGCCGAGCGCGGCCTGCAGCCGTTCAGCCAGCAACCGCGCCGCGACATCGGTGCCGCCGCCGGGCGCGAAAGGCACCAGCAGCCGGACCGGTTGCGCCGCAGGCGCCACGGTTTGCGCCGCGACCGGCCGGGCCGCCATTGGCTGGTAGAGCGCGCCGATACAGGCAAGCCCCAGCAGAAATGCGGTGAGCCGTGGGCGCGGCTGGTGCTGGCTGGGGGGTTGGTCGTCGATCGCTGGCACGGCCGGAAGCCTCCCTGTGCAGGTCTTGGTGACGCCGCCTGCAGCATCACATTCGCCCTCTTGGATCTTCTCCTGTACACCGTACAATTACCGCCTGTCCAGTGGACAGGAAACAGCACGCCGACGCCACGTCGCAGGCCGGCGCTGGCGATACCCAAGAAAAATCCCGCCGGCGAAGCCGGCGGGATGGGTCGATGTCAACGCGTGGCGTCAGGCTGCGGCGGATGTCACTCGGCGGGTACGATGACCGCATCTTCGGCCGCTTCCGACACGTCCTCGCCGGCGAGCACCGCGCGCAGCCGGTCCTGGTCGAGTTCGCCTTCCCAGCGGGCAACCACGATGGTCGCGACCGCATTGCCGACAAAATTGGTCAGCGCACGGCATTCCGACATGAACCGGTCGATGCCGAGGATCAGCGCCATGCCGGCGACCGGCACGGCCGGCACCACCGAAAGGGTGGCGGCCAGCGTGATGAAGCCGGCGCCGGTGATGCCGGCGGCGCCCTTGGAGGAGAGCATGGCGACCAGCAGCAGCAGCACCTGGTCCCACAGGCTGAGCTGGATGCCGGTGGCCTGCGCGATGAACAGCGCCGCCATGGTCATGTAGATATTGGTGCCGTCGAGATTGAACGAATAGCCGGTCGGGATGACCAGGCCGACCACAGACTTGCGGCAGCCGGCACGCTCCATCTTTTCCATCAGGCTCGGCAGGGCGGCTTCCGAAGAGCTGGTGCCGAGCACCAGCAGGAGTTCTTCCTTGATGTAGCGGAGCAGGGCGACGATCGAGAAGCCGTTGTAGCGGGCGACCAGGCCGAGCACGACGAAGACGAACAGGAAGGAGGTCAGGTAGAAGGTCGCCACCAGCAGAGCGAGGCTGGCGATCGAGCCGATGCCATATTGGCCAATGGTGAAGGCCATGGCGCCGAAGGCGCCGATCGGGGCCGCCTTCATCAGGATGTGGACCAGCTTGAACATGGCCTGGGAGAGCGACTGCATGAGCTCCAGGACCGGCTCGCCACGGTCGCCGACGGCAGCCAGCGCAATGCCGAACAGCACCGAGAAGAACAGCACCTGCAGCACGTCGCCATTGGCCAGCGCGCTGACCGGCGAGGCCGGGATGATGTTCATCAGGAAGGCGACGAGGCTCTGCTCATGGGCCTTGGCGGTGTAGCCGGCCACCGCCTTGGGATCGAGGGTCGCCGGGTCGATATGCAGGCCGGCGCCAGGCTGGACCAGATTGCCGATGATCAGGCCGATGATCAGCGCCAGCGTCGAGAAGGTGAGGAAATAGATCATCGCCTTGCCGGCGACGCGGCCGACCTTTTCCAGGTCGCGCATGCCGGCAATGCCGGTGACGACGGTCAGGAGATCACCGGGGCGATGATCATCTTGACCAGCTTGATGAAGGCGTCGCCGAGCGGCTTCATCTCGGCGCCGAGCGAGGGATAGAAATGCCCGAGCAGAATGCCGGCGGTGATCGCGGCCAGGACCTGAACGTAGAGATGCTGATGGAATTTCTTGCGCACGGCTTCAGCCGGCGCCTCGAGCGCATAAGCCATCTTGAGTATCCTCACCTCTTGGTCGTCGCGCCTCGTCCTGGGCGTCGTTCGAACCGTCGTTGCGTTTGCTCGTCCCTGGCGCGTTCCGCACCGGGCATGGCAATGTCCGCAAGGCCTGTGCCAGGGTTCGGCGCGCCAGCCCGAAATTCATAAGCCATTGCAATAGCACATGAATCTTTTCTGAGACCAGGCCGCCCGCCGGCACCCTTGTGCGGAAATCCGCACAGCGTGCTAGGCTCGCGGCGGATTTTCGCACGCCCAGGTCCGGCCGCTCCGGCGGCCGGCGCCCGAACCAGACGGCTCGCTGCCATGTCGGCTTTTGTGTCTCCCGGCTTCGGCAAGGTCCGGCGTTGGCTCACCCCGCGCCGGGCGGTCGCCGTGGTGCTGGCGGTCGCGACGCTCGCCGCGCTCGATTTCGCCGCCCGCTATGCCGCCGCGCGCTGGGCCTATGGCAGCGTCCGCGTCGCCGCCGCGACCGCCGCCGAACTGCGCGTCGCCGTGCTGCAGAGCGAGATCGAGAAACACCGCACGCTGCCACTGATCCTGGCCGAGGACCCGGACGTGCGCGCGGCGCTCGCCTCGAAAGATCCGGAGCGCATCGCAGCGCTCAATCCCAAGCTCGAGACCTTGAGCACCAATGCGCGCGTCTCGGTCATCTACCTGCTCGATCCCTTGGGCATGACGATCGCCGCCAGCAACTGGCGCACGCCGACGAGTTTCATCGGCAACAACTATGCCTTCCGCCCCTATTACCGCCTGGCGGTAGCCCATGGCGCGGCCGAACATTTCGCCTTCGGCACGGTGAGCCAGCTGCCCGGCCTGTTCCTGACCCGCCGGCTCGACGGGCCGGACGGCGTCATCGGCATCATCGTGGTCAAGGTCGAAGTCCAGGCGATCGAGACCGAATGGCGGCGCTTCGCCACGCCGACCTTCGTGACCGACGAGCGCAGCATCGTGCTGATCTCCAGCGAGCCGGCCTGGCGTTTCCACGCGACCGCGCCGATCGCCGCCGGCGAACGCGCCGAGATCCGGGCGAGCCTGCAATTCGGCGATGCCTCGCTCGAGCTGCTGCCCTTGGCCACCCGCCTCAGCGGAGCCGATCAGGACGTGGTCAGGGCGCGGCTGCCGGGCGAGGCGCAGGACCGGATGTTCGTCGAACACGCGACCGAGGTGCCGACCACCCAGTGGCGCCTGCACGTGCTGGCGCCGGCCGAGCCGACGCTCGGCCTCGCCGCGGCCGCGGCGCGCGCGGTTGCCTTGCTCGCCGGACTGATCGGCCTCGGCACCGCCGGGCTCTGGCGGCTCAATCACCGGCGGCGCGAGACCGAGCGCGCCCGCCAGGAGCGCGTCAGGCGCGAGCTCGAGACCAATGTCCGGCAGCGCACTGCCGAACTAGAGACCGTCAATGGCCGGCTGGTCGCCGAAATCGACGAGCGGCAGCGCGCCCAGGCCGCCCTCGACAACCTGCAGGACGAGCTCGTCCAGGCGAGCAAGCTCGCGGTGCTCGGCCAGATCTCGGCCAGCGTCGCCCATGAGATCAACCAGCCGGTCGCGGCGATCAGGACCTTCGCCGACAATGCCAGGGAACTGCTCGCCCGCAACGAGGTGACGGTGGCGAGCGGCAATCTCGCGACGATCGCAAGCCTGACGGACAAGATCGGCACCATTACCGGCGAGCTCCGGGCCTTCGCGCGCAAGGCGCCGGCCAAGGTCGAGGCGGTGCGGCTTCAGACCGTCATCGACGGCGCGCTGCTGCTGGTCGGCCACCGCTTGCGGCTGCAGGCCGTCGACCTCGAGGTCGTCATGGCGGAACCGGACCTGATCGTCACGGCGGACCGGATCCGGCTCGAGCAGGTGCTGGTCAATCTGTTGCAGAACGCGCTCGAGGCGCTTTCGAACACCCCGGACGGGCGGATCCGCATCGCCGCAGGAACGGAAGCCGACCGGGTGTCGATCGAGATCGCCGACAACGGTCCGGGCCTGCCGGCCGAGGTCATGGCCTCGCTGTTCATGCCGTTCACCACCACCAAGCCTGGTGGCCTCGGCCTTGGCCTGGTGATCTCCAACGACATCATCACCGAAGCCGGCGGCAGCTTTGCCGTCGAGAACCGCGGCGGCGCCGTGTTCACCATCACCTTGCCGAGGGCTTCCTGATGGATGTCGCCTTCATCGACGACGACGAGGTGCTGCGCGCCGCCAATGTCCAGTCGCTGACACTGGCGGGGCTGACGGTTGCGGCCTATCCCTCGGCGACCGCCGCCCTCGACGAGATCGATGCGGCCTTTGCCGGCGTCGTGGTCAGCGATATCCGCATGCCCCGGATCGACGGGCTCGAACTGTTCCGCCGGCTGAAACGGATCGACCCGGACCTGCCGGTAATCCTGATCACCGGCCATGGCGATATCGCCATGGCGGTCGATGCCATGCGCGAGGGCGCCTATGACTTCGTCGCCAAGCCCTTTGCCGTCGACCGGCTGATCGGCAGCATTCGCCACGCCCTGGAAAAGCGCCGGCTGGTGCTGGAGAACCGGGCGCTCAAGCGCGCCGCGGAAGCGGCCAGCGACGACCTGCCGCTCTTGGGCGTCACCCCGGTCATGGAACGGCTGCGCCAGACGCTGCATCAGGTCGCCGATGCCGATGTCGATGTGCTGGTGGAAGGCGAGACCGGCAGCGGCAAGGACGTGGTGGCCAATGCCCTGCACCGCTGGAGCCACCGGGCCTCGCGCCCCTTCGTCGCGGTCAATTGCGGCGCCCTGCCGGAGACCGTGATCGAAAGCGAATTGTTCGGCCATGAACCCGGCGCCTTCACCGGCGCCCAGCGCAAGCGCATCGGCCGGTTCGAATATGCCCATGGCGGCACCCTGTTCCTCGACGAGATCGAGGCCATGTCGCCGGCCCTGCAGGTCAAGCTGTTGCGCGTCCTGGAGGCGCGCGAGATCACCCCGCTCGGCACCAACGAGGTGCGCCGCGTCGATGTCCGCCTGGTCGCGGCGACCAAGGTCGACCTCCTGGGGCTCGCCAAGCAGGGCGCCTTCCGCGAGGATCTCTATTACCGCCTGCATGTCGTGTCGGTGCGCGTGCCGCCCCTGCGCGAGCGGGCCGACGACATCCCGCTGCTCTTCGGCCATTTCCTGACCCGTGCGGCCAAACGGTTCCGCCGCGACCCGCCGGCGCTCGACGCCGCGGTCCGGCACCGGCTGAGCGCCCATGACTGGCCCGGCAATGTCCGCGAGCTCGCCCATTATGCCGAACGGGTCGCGCTCGGCCTCGTCGCCGACACGCCGGCAAGCGCGGCGTCGCCCGACCAGGGCCGGTCCCTGCCGGAGCGGGTCGAGGCCTATGAGGCGGGCCTCATCCGCGAAGCGCTGGCGGCGAGCCGCGGTGATGTCCGGCTGGCGGTCGAGGCGCTCGGCCTGCCGCGCAAGACCTTCTACGACAAGCTCCGCCGCTACGGCATCGACCAGAACCAGTACCGCACGGCGGGCTGATCTTGGCCGTCCGCGCGCCTGCCGCGATGGCCTCACTGCCCGAGATAGGCCTCGCGCACCTGGTCATTGGCCAAGAGGTCCTGGGCCGGCCCCTGCAGCACGATCTCGCCCTGGCGCAGGACATAGGCATAATCGACCGACCGGAGGCTCAGCTGGACGTTCTGTTCGACCAGCAGCAGGCTGAGCCCGGTCTGGGTCAGCGCGCCCAGCACCTCGAAGATCTCGCCGACGATCCGCGGCGCGAGCCCGATCGACGGCTCGTCCAGGATCAGGAGCTTCGGCCGCGTCATCAGCGCACGGCCGATGGCGACCATCTGCTGTTCGCCGCCGGACAGGGTGCCGGCGAGCTGGCTCGAGCGTTCCTTCAGGCGCGGAAACAGCGCGAAGACCTTGTCGAGGCTTTGCGCGCGATGGGTCTTGGCCTCGCCATAGCTGGTCGCGGCGCAAAGATTTTCGAGCACCGTGCAGGTGGGAAACAAGAGCCGGCCTTCCGGCACCGTCGCGATACCGGCCCTGGTGCGGTGCGAGGCGCGCATCCGGCCGATCGGGCTGCCGTCCCAGGTGATGCCGCCCTGGCCAAGCGGCAACAGGCCGTTGATCGCCTTGACGATCGTGCTCTTGCCGGCGCCGTTCGAGCCGACCAGCGCAATCCGCTTGCCCGCGCCGATCTCGAGGTCGATGCCCCTGATGACATTGACCTTGCCGTAGCCGGCCGAGACCTTCTCCACCGTCAGCGTGCTCATGCTTCCGCCTTGCCGAGATAAGCTTCCTGGACCCTCGGATCGGCGATCACCTGGCGGGTCGGGCCTTCGACCAGAACCTCGCCGAAGGTGATGACCACCGCCCGGCTGCACAGGCTGCTGACGACGGGAATCGAGTGCTCGACGACGATCACCGCGATGCCCTGTTCCGGCAGCCGGCGAATGATGTCGCACATCACCGTCGTCTCGGTGGCGGTCAGGCCGGCGAGCGCCTCGTCGAGCAGCAGCATTTTCGGCTCGGTCGCCAGCGCGCGGGCAATCTCGAGCCGGCGCAGCTGGGCGACGTTCAGCTCGTCGGCATCGACCTCGGCGAGCTCAACCATGTCGAGCCGCTCGATGACGCGGCGGGCGGCGATCTCGGCGGCGCGCGCCGCAGGGTGGCGGGAGAAGGCCGCGACCTTGACGTTTTCCAGCACGGTCATGCCGCGAAACGGCTTGACGATCTGGAAGGTGCGGACAAGCCCCAGGCTGCAGATCTCGTGCGGCCGCCGGCCGTCGATGCGCTGGCCGGCGAAGCGGATCGTCCCGGAGGACGGCGGAATCGCGCCCGCGATGCAATTGAACAGGGTGGTCTTGCCGGCGCCGTTCGGCCCGATGATCGCGAAGATTTCGTTCGCCGCGACGCTGAAGCCGACGTCGCGCAGGGCGTTGAGGCCGCCGAAAGACTTGCTGACCCCTTCGAGGGTAAGAAGCGCCGTCATGACCCAGCCTCCGGCCTGGCCTCGGAAAGGCTGGCGCCCGGACGCACGGCCTGGCGGCGCAGCGCCTGCGACCGGCGCCAGCGGGCGACGAACCAGCCGGCGATGCCCTGCGGCAGGATCAGCGCCAGCACGATCAGCAGGATGGCGTAGACGATGATGTCGCTGCCCTGGATCGAGGTGAAGCCACGCAGGACAATGCTGAACGGCACCAGGATGGCGGCGCCGACGAGCGGCCCCCACAGCAGCGCCATGCCGCCGATGATCGAATAGACCAGCATCTGGATCGACAGGTCGATGCCGAGCACCGAGCGCGGATCGACGAAGGCGACGTAATTGGCATAGAAGGCGCCGCACAGGCTGGAAATGCCGGCACTGATGATGAAGCAGCGCAGTTTCAGGGCGCGCGCATTGATGCCGAGCGCCTCGGCCGCCTCCTCGTTGTCGCGCAGCGCCCGCCAGTAATAGCCGGTGCGCGACTTCATCAGGAGTTCGCCTGTTATCAGCGTGCCGATCAGCACGGTGCCGATGATCAGCCCATAGGGCCATTTCTCGAAGAACTGCAGCCGGGCCAGCGAGTCCTCGGAAGAGATCGGCAGGATGATGCCGTCGGAACGGCCGAGCGCGATGTTTCCCGACACCACGAAGAAGGCGACCTCGTTGAAGGCGAGCGTCGCGATGGCGAAGAAATAACCGCGCAAGCCATAACGGAAACAGAGCAGGCCAATGACGGTGGCGGCGGCGACCGACAGCGCGATGCCCAAGGGCCAGGTGACGATCGGCGGCCAGCCATGGACCGACGCGCCCCAGGCGACACTATAGGCGCCGATGCCGACGAACAGCGCATGGCCGAGCGACATCAGCCCGGTCAGGCCGGCCATCATGTTCCACGACACGGCGAGCGTGCCGTAGAAACAGGTGAGGATGAAGATGTCCATGTAGTAGCGGTCGCCGCTGGCGGCGAAGAAGGCGGCAGCGACCAGGCCGGTGATAACAAGGATGTTGCGCAGGCTGGTCATCAGCGGCTCACCCGGAACATCAGACCCTCGGGGCGCACGAGCAGGATCAGGATCAGGATCGCGAAGGGAACCGCGGCGGCTGCCGAGGCGGAAAACCAGGCGCCGGCGATGCTCTCGGCAAGCCCCACCACCATCGCCCCGAGCAAAGCCCCGCCGAAGCTGCCGAGGCCGCCGACGATGACGATGACAAAGGCCTTCAGGGTGAACAGCGCGCCGACATGGGGATTGGCATAGAGGATCGAGACCAGCAGCGGGCCGGTGACGCCGAGCGTGCCGACGCCGACGGCCATGGCCCATTTGTAGACCGAGGCGATGTCGATGCCGGACAGCGCCGCGCCGTCGCGCGACTGCGACACCGCCCGCATGACCAGGCCGAAATCCGTCCGCTTCATGAACAGATAGAGCAGCCCCAAGAGGGTCAGCGAGGCGCCGCAGGCGATCAGCTGGTTGATCTGCACGACCACCGGGCCCATGACGATGCCGGCGGTCGAGCGCGGCTGGGTGACCAGCATGTTGTCACCGGTGAACAGCACCAGCGCCAGATGCTGGAGCAGCAGCGACAGGCCGAGCGTCACCGCCATCTGGTTGATCTCCGGCACGTTCAGGGCGAAGCGGACGAGCGAGCCGTAGAGCAGCACGCCCGCCAGCATCAGCGCCGGCGTGACGATCAGGATGGACAGGAGCGGATCGATGCCCAACAGGGCCCAGCTGAAATAGCCGGCATACATGGCGATCATCAGGAATTCGCCATGGGCGAAATTGATGATCCGCATGACGCCGAAGACGAGCGTCAGGCCCACCGCGATCAGCGCATAGATCGCACCATTGGCGAGCCCGCTGACGACGGCTTGCAGAAATATCCCGAAGGACATGAGCATCTTTCCAGGCTGGAGCGGCCGGGCCGGGCCGCGGCGCGGCCCGGCACATCGGGAGGCGGTCAGCGCGACGGCAGCCTGATCGGCTGGCTGGCGACGGCTTCCGGCCAGACGGTGACGAACTGCCCGCCGATCACCTGCGACATGACGTTGCCGACGATGTTCTGGCCGTGCTCGTCGAAGGCGAGGGTATCGTTGGGCAGCAGGGACGCCGGGCCGTCGGACAGCCGGAGCTTGCGCAGGGCATCGCGGATCGCGATGGCATTGCGGTTGCCCGCGGCATCCGCGGCGAGCGCCACCGCCCAGGTCGCGGCATAGGCCTGCGCCGCATTGCTCAACGGCGCCTCGTTGTTATAGGCGGCGCGATAGGCCTTCACGAAGGCTTCGGTCGCCGGCTTCTTGATATCGGGCATCCACTCGACGATGCCGAAGGCGCCCTCCACCAGCGGGCCGAGCTGGAGCAGGGTCGGGTGGACATGGCCGCCGCCATAACCGAGCACCAGCGGCTTGTATTGCTGGGCGGCGAGCGCCCGGAGCAGCACGGTTTCATCGTCGACATAGCAGACGATGAGCACGAGGTCGGCGCCGCTCGCCTTGAGCTTGGCAGCCTGGGTTGACAGGTCGGCGGAGCCGGTGCGGAAGGTTTCCTCGGCCGCCAGCTGGATGCCCTGTTCCGGCAGGAAGGCCTTGTAGCCCTTCGACACCGTCTGGCCGAACGGCCCGTCCTCATAGGCGAGAGCCACCTTGTTGACGGCCGCCCCCTTGGTACGCAGGTGGCCAATGAAGTTCACCACGTCCTTGGCCGCCCAGCTCCCCTTGGGCGAGACGCGGAAGACGAACTGCAGTTTCTGCTCGGTGATCGAATCGGTGACCGCGCTGGTCACGATGAAGGGCGTGCGATAGCGCTCGGCCACCTGCATGGACGGGATGGTGACGGCGGAGGCCCAGGCGCCGAGCAAGGCGCTGACGCTGTTGCGCGAGATCAGCCGTTCGGCCTCGCTGCGCCCGACCTCCGGCCGGGATTGGGTATCGCCGACGATCAGTTCGATCTTGGCCCCGCCGAGCCCGGCGAGCCCGCGGGCATTGATCTCCTTGGCCGCGAGTTCATGGGCCTTCAACAGGCGCGCGCCGTCGGAAGCCGTTGCCCCGGTCAGCGGCACCAGGACGCCGATCTTGAGCGGATCGGCCGCATGGGCCGGCGTGACGCCGGCCGCAACCGCGGTCGCGGTGAGCTGCAGCAAGGTGCGTTTGCTGACGATGGTCATATGAAGTCCCTCCCGAGGATCATTGGATGTTGTGATTGGGCATGTGCCGGCCTCTTGCGGGCCGCTTGTCGGATCAGCGTGCGGTGAACCCGCCGTCGACCGGCAGCGCGACGCCGGTCACGAAAGAGGCGTCGTCGGAGGCGAGCCAGAGCACGGCATGGGCAACCTCCTCGGCCTGGCAAAGCCGGCCCATCGGCACCAGGGCCAGCAGGCGCTCCTGGTTTGTCGCGGCTTCCACCGGATCGCCCGAGCGGCCGGTGAAACCGAGCTTCATCGGCGTGTCGGTCAGGCCGGGGCAGACGACGTTGACGCGCACGCCGTCGGCGGCGAAGCGCTGGGCGAGCGACTTGGTCAGGCCGACAATGGCGAACTTGCCGGCCGAATAGACCGGGCTGAACATCGAGCCGACCAGGCCGGAGACCGAGGCGGTGAAGATCAGCGAGCCGCCGCCGCGCTTGCGCATATGGGCGACCACCTCACCGGCGGCGAGCACGGCCGAGGTGACGTTCAGCGCCATCGCTTTTTCGTATTGCGCGAAGTCGAGGTTCTCGACGCCGGCCGGTCCTGGAATGCCGGCATGGGCCCACAACACGTCGATGCCGCCGAGCCTGGCCGCGGCATCGTTGATCGACTGCCGGGCCCCTTCGGGCTGCGACAGGTCGGCCTGGACCGTCTCGATCGGGCTGCCCTTGGCCTTCATCTCGCTCGCGAGACGGTCGAGCGCCTGGGCATCGATGTCGACGGCGGCGACCTTGGCGCCTTCCCTCAGAAACAGCTCGACACCGGCCCGACCCATTCCCGACGCGGCGGCCGTGACGACCGCGAGTTTGCCCGCAAGACGCATGAGCTTCATGTCCTTCGCTTGATGATCACTGAGCGTAGATGTCGGGGAACTGGCCCGACGTGCTGACGATGGTGGTTCGCGTATCGAGATAGTTGTCGAGGGCCTCGACGCCGTTCTCGCGGCCCCAGCCGCTGGCCTTGACGCCGCCATAGGGGGTCGACCAGCGGATGTAGCGATAGGTGTTGACCCAGACCATGCCGGCATCGATGCGGCCGGCGACGCGATGCGCGCGGCCGGTGTCGCGCGTCCACAGGCCGGCGGTGAGGCCGTAGCGGGTGTCGTTGGCAATGCTCACCGCCTCGTCCTCGTCGGCGAAGGGGATGAGCGAGGCGACCGGCCCGAAGATCTCCTCGCGCGCGATCCGCATCCGGTTGTCGACACCGGCAAAGACCGTCGGCTCGACGAAATAGCCGCCCGCCAGTTGGCCCTGGTCGAGCCGCCTGCCGCCGGCGGCGAGCGTCGCGCCCTCGGCCTGGCCAATCGCGATATAAGACAGCGTCTTGTCGAGCTGCTCGGCATGGGCCTGGGGGCCCATATGGGTCGCTTCATCCAAGGGCATGCCGACCCGGACCCGCGCCGCGCGGCGCTGGAACGCTTCGACCACGCGGTCATAGATCGAGCGCTGCACCAGCACGCGCGAGCCGAGTGCGCAGCTCTGGCCGCAGACGACCCAGGCTGACGAGGTGGCGGCGTTCATCGCCTGATCGAAATCGGCATCCTCGAAGATGATGTGGGGCGATTTTCCGCCGAGCTCGAACGAGAAGCGCTTCAGCGTCGCGGCACCGCTGCGCAGGATCTCCTGGGCGGTGCGGCCCTCGCCGGTAAAGGCGATCTTGTCGACGCCGGGATGGGCGACCAGATGCGCGCCGGTGGAATGACCAAGGCCCGGCACGACATTCAGGACGCCCGGCGGTAGCCCCGCCTCCTCGACAATGCGGGCAAGCTCGAAGGCGGTCACCGGGGTCTGCTCGGCCGGCTTCAGCACCACGGTGCAGCCCGCCGCGAGCGCCGGCCCGACCTTCCAGGCGGTCGTCAGCATCGGTGCGTTCCAGGGCGTGATGGCGCCGACCACGCCGACCGGACGCCGCTCGGTATAGGCGTGGACCGAAGGATCGATCGGAATGGTGCGACCGTCGAGCTTGTCGGCCAGCGACGCGAACCAGTGATACCAGCGATGGTGCGCACCGAGATCCGGGCGCGTCTCGCGGATCGGGCGACCGGTGTCGCGCGATTCCAGAACCGCCATGTCGCCGGCGCGCCGCTCATAGAGATCGGCGAAGCGGCGCAGCAGCACGGCGCGTTCCCAGCCCGGCATGCGGCGCCAGGGACCTTCGAAAGCCTCGCGGGCGGCCGCGACCGCCCGGTCGATATCCCCAGGCCCGCCAAAGGCGACGGTCGCCCAGGGCTGACCGGTGGCCGGATCGGTGGTCTCGACGATCGCGCCGTCGAGCGGCGCGACCCATTCGCCGCCAATGAAAAGCCGTTCGTAGCGATTGCGTTCCAACATCTGCCCTCGCGCGCCGCGCACCGACACACCGGCCGTGGATCGGCGGTGTGCGCGGCCAGCGCAAAATTCACGTGTGCGAATTATTGATACTCACTCGCGAACTTTGCTGTCAACTGGCCCGCCATGACGACGGCGACCACGAGCAAGAGCTCATAATCGCTTCATTTTGCTGAGTTTTCTCTGGCATAGCTTGAATTTCGGCGCTACTTTTGCAGCGCAGCAGCGCAATTTTGCGCTGCACCAGGTCAAAAATTTCGCGTGGCGAGACGGAGAAGCACAGCCGTTTGACCGAGGAATTCAAATTAGAAAATATCTTGTCCATGATCATGAACTGATTTATGGCTCGACCATCGGAGGGCCGGCGCCGAATATCGGCCGACCGCCACGCATCGCAGGTACAGCACCCATGGGTCCGATCGCAGGGATCAAGATCATCGACATGACCTCGGTCCTGATGGGCCCCTACGCCACGCAGATGCTGGCGGACATGGGCGCCGACGTGATCAAGGTCGAAGCGCCCGAGGGCGACCTGACCCGTCAGATCGGGCCGTTCCGCCATGACGGCATGGGCGCCATCTATCTCAATGCCAACCGCAACAAGCGCAGCATCTGCCTGGACCTGAAACATCCCGATGGACGCGACGCGCTGAAGCGGCTGGCCGCCGACGCCGACGTGCTGGTCTACAACGTGCGGCCCCAGGCGATGGCACGGCTCGGCCTCGACTACGAGACCATCGCAGCGATCAACCCGCGCATCATCTATGCCGGCGTCTTCGGCTTCGGCCAGGACGGGCCCTATGCCGCCAAGCCGGCTTACGACGACCTGATCCAGGGCGGTTCGACCATGTCGGCGCTGATCGCCAGGTCCGGCGACGGCATACCGCGCTACGTGCCGACA
This sequence comes from Phreatobacter stygius, assembly GCF_005144885.1. Taxonomy (NCBI): domain Bacteria; kingdom Pseudomonadati; phylum Pseudomonadota; class Alphaproteobacteria; order Hyphomicrobiales; family Phreatobacteraceae; genus Phreatobacter; species Phreatobacter stygius. The sequence goes on along the minus strand of NZ_CP039690.1, from coordinate 3,098,998 downwards.
GCGGTCGCCGACCGCGTGGTCGGCCTGACCGCGGTCGGCGCCATCTGCGCCACCCTGGTGCATCGCGAGCGCACCGGGCGCGGCCAGAGGCTGGATGTGCCGATGTTCGAGACCATGGTCGGTTTCGTGCTCGGCGACCATCTCAGCGGGCTGAGCTTCGATCCGCCGCTCGACCGCGGCGGCTATGCCCGGCAATTGTCGCCCGAGCGCCGGCCCTACAAGACCAGCGACGGTCATGTCTGCGCCCTGGTCTATAATGACAAGCAGTGGACGAGCTTTCTCTCAGCCGTCGGGCGTTCCGACCTGCCGGAACGTGATCCGCGCTTCGCAAGCTTTGCCAACCGCTCCGCCAATATCGACTTCGTCTATGGCGCGCTGGCCGAACTGTTCGAGACGAAAACCACCGCCGAATGGCTGGCCCTGCTCGAACAGGCCGATGTCCCGGCCATGCCCATGCATGACGTGGAAAGCGTGCTCGATGATCCACATCTGGTCGCGACCGACTTTTTCCAGATGGTCGACCACCCGACCGAAGGCCGCATGCGCACCATGCGCATGGCCACCACCTGGTCCGAGACCCCGGCCGAAATCGGCAATCTGGCGCCACGCAAGGGCGAGCAGGGTGTCGAGATCCTGGCGGCCGCCGGTTTCGACCCGGCCACCATCCAACGATTGATCGATACTGGTGTCGTCTCGGTTCCGGCGCCGGTTGCCCCTTCAAAGCCTTGACGGAGACGTTCTGAAATGGATTTCGCCCTCACCCCCGAGCAGGAGGCGATCCGCGAAGCGGTCGCCGGCATCTGCGCCCGGTTCGGCGACGACTACTGGCTCAACCTGGACAAGCATGGCGGCTTTCCCGACGCGCTGTTTTCAGCGCTCGCCGCCGACGGCTGGCTCGGCATCTGCATTCCCGAGGAGTATGGCGGCTCCGGCCTCGGCATCACCGAAGCCGCGGTCATGATGCAGGCCATTGCCGAGTCGGGCGCCGGCATGTCCGGGGCGTCGGCCGTGCATATCAACGTCTTCGGGCTCAATCCGGTGGTGGTTTTCGGCACCGCCGAACAGAAGCGGCGCATCCTGCCGCCCATGGTCCAGGGCAAGGAGAAGACCTGTTTCGCGGTGACCGAGCCGAATACCGGGCTCAACACCACCCAGCTCAAGACCCGCGCCGTGCGCAAGGGCGACCGCTATATCGTCGATGGTCAGAAGGTGTGGATCTCGACCGCCCAGGTCGCCGACCGGATGCTGCTGCTCGCCCGCACCACACCACTTGAGGAGGTGACCAAACCGACCTTCGGCCTGTCGCTGTTCTGCACCACCTTCGACCGCTCGAAGATCAAGGTGCACGAGATCGAGAAGATGGGCCGCAAGGCCGTCGATTCGAACGAATTGTTCATCGAGGGGCTGGAGGTGCCGGTCGAAGACCGCATCGGCGAGGAAGGCCGCGGGTTCGAATATATCCTGCACGGCATGAACCCGGAGCGCGTCCTGATCGCGGCGGAAGCGGTCGGGCTCGGCCGGCTCGCCCTGGCGCGGGCCACGGCTTACGCCAAGGAGCGCATCGTCTTCAACCGGCCGATCGGTCAGAACCAGGCGATCCAGCATCCGCTCGCCAAGAACTGGATGGACCTGGAGGCGGCCCGCCTGATGATCATGAAGGCGGCCTGGGAATATGACACCGGCCGGCCGTGCGGCGCCTCCGCCAATGCCGCGAAATATCTCGCCGGCGAAGCCGGTTTCGACGCTTGCCAGCAGGCCATCATGACCCATGGCGGTTTCGGTTATGCCAAGGAGTTTCATGTCGAGCGCTATCTGCGCGAGGTCATGATCCCGCGCATCGCGCCGATCAGCCCGCAACTGGTGCTGAGCTTCATCGCCGAGAAGGTTCTCGGCCTGCCCAAGTCTTATTGACGATCAGGACAAATCCTTGGTTCGACAGATCAATCCCGACGATCTCGATCTGGCCGCGTTCATCCAGCCGGGCGACCGGGTCGTCTGCGGTCAATTGACCGCGGAACCGACCACGCTCACCGAGGCGCTGGTCGACCAGGCGGACCGGATCGGCCGGCTCGAAGTGTTCCTCGGCACGACGTTCTCGAACACGTTCGCGCCGGACCGCGCGCCGGCGCTGAGCTTCCTCAGCTATGGCGCGACCGGCACCAATCCGCGCCTGGCCAAGGCCGGGCGCCTGGCCATCCTGCCGCGCCACTACGGCGCGTTGAACGCGGCCTTCGCGACCGGCGAGATCCGCGCCGATGTCGTGCTGCTGCAGGTTGCCGCGAGCTCCGGCGGCTTCAACCTCGGCCTTGCCAACGACTATGCCGCGCTCGCCGCGCGCCATGCCCGCGCGGTGCTGGTCGAGGTTCATGCCGACGTGCCGGTGACGACCGGGGCTTTCCTGCCCACGGACACCACGATCACCGCGGTGATCGCGGCGCGCCGGGCGCCGATCGAGCTGCAGCCGGGCCGCATCGGCGCAGTCGAGCAAAGCATTGCCGGCCATGTCGCGGGTCTGATCGCCGACCGTTCGACCCTGCAGATCGGCATCGGCTCCATCCCCGATGCCATTCTGAGCGGGCTCGAGGGCCATCGCGACCTCGGGTTTCATTCCGGCGTGATCACCGACCGGGTGCTCGACCTGATCGAACAAGGCGTCATCACCAATGCCTATAAATCGGTCGACCCGGGGGTGACGGTCACCAATACGGTGTGCGGCACGCACCGGCTGAACCGCCATCTGCATCTGAACCCCGAGATCGCCGTGCTGCCGGCGGCCCATACCCATGGCATCGAGGTGCTCAGCCGCCAGGACAATTTCTTGTCGATCAATTCGGCAATCGAAGTCGACCTGACCGGCCAGGTGAATTCCGAAATGGCCGGCGGGGCAGCGGTCGGCGGCGTCGGCGGCCTGGTCGATTTCGCCCGCGGCGGCGTCGCGGCCCGCGGCGGCCGGGCGATCATTGCCCTGCCAGCGACCGCCCGCAACGGCGCGGCGAGCCGCATCGTCCACCGGACCCAGCGGGTGACGCTCGCCCATAGCGACGTCGATGTCGTGGTGACCGAGCATGGCGTCGCGGACCTGCGCAACGTGCCGCTGCATGCCCGCGCCGAACGGCTGATCGCCATTGCCGACCCGCGCTTCCGCGACGATCTCGCCCGCCAGGCCGGGGAGGGCTCGTACGATGCCTGAACCGATACAGACGACAGCCGCCGCCAGCCGGCGGCACGGACCGTTGAGCGGCGTGCGGGTGGTCGAGCTCGCCGGCATTGGGCCAACCCCGATGTGCGCCATGCTGCTGGCCGATCTCGGCGCCGATATCGTCCGGATCGACCGGCTGGCGCCGAGCGGCAACGGCATCGAAAGGCCGGCGCGGTTCGACCTGACCAATCGCGGCCGCCCGTCGGTGGCGGTCGACCTGAAGCGGCCGGAGGGGATCGCCTGCGTGCTCGACCTGGTGGCCGGGGCCGACGCGCTCATCGAGGGCTTCCGGCCCGGCACGATGGAACGGCTGGGGCTCGGGCCGGAGATCTGCCTTGCCAGGAACCCGCGGCTGGTGTTCGGCCGGCTGACCGGCTGGGGCCAGACCGGGCCGCTGGCGCAAGCCGCCGGGCACGACCTGAACTATATCGCGCTGGCCGGCGCGCTCGGCGCCATCGGGCGGCGGGATGCGCCGCCGACGCCGCCTCTGAACCTGATCGGCGATTTCGGCGGCGGCGCCATGCTGATGGCCTTCGGGCTGCTGGCCGCCGTTCTTGAAGCCCGCACCTCCGGCCTCGGCCAGGTGGTCGATGCCGCCATGGTCGATGGCACCGCGACCTTGCTGACCAGCCTCTGCGGGCTCCAAGCGGCCGGCCTGCACAATGGCCCGCGCGGCACGAACCTGCTCGATTCCGGCGCGCCGCATTACGACGTCTACCGATGCGCCGACGGCGAATGGATCAGCATCGCGCCGATCGAAGCGAAATTCCGCAGCCAGTTGATCACCCTGCTCGGCCTCGACGCCGACGCCTTTCCGGATGTCGCGGAACCGGCCAACTGGCCGGCGGCGCGGGACATCCTGGCGGCGCATTTCCGGCGCCGGACGCGGGCTGAATGGCAGGCCCTGCTCGAAGGCACCGACGCCTGTTTCGCTCCGGTCCTGTCGCTGCCGGAAGCCGCCGCCCATCCGCATATGCGCGAGCGCGGCACCTTCGTCGCGATCGACGGCATCACCCAGCCGGCGCCGGCGCCACGCTTCAGCCGGACCCCGCCGGACCTGCCCGCACCGCCGGAAGCGCTCGGGGCGAGCAGCCGGGCGGCGCTGGCGCATTGGGGCATCCCGCCTGAACGGATCGCCGCGCTGGAAGCCGCCGGCACGATCCGCGACACCGGGCCGAAGCCCGGCCAACCCCATCCTTGAGGAGACCCGACATGCCCGGCCTGTATTACGAAGAATTCCAGGAAGGCGCGACCTTCGACCACGTGCTGACCCGCACCGTCACCGAGATGGACAACACCATGTTCAGCCTGATGACGATGAACCCGCAGCCGCTGCATATCGATGCGCATTTTTCGGCCAACACCGAATTCGGCCAGCGCATTTTCAACTCGCTCTACACGCTCGGCATCATGATCGGCATGACCGTCTACGACACGACGCTGGGCACGACGGTGGCCAATCTCGGCATGACCGACGTGGTCTTCCCGAAACCGGTGTTCCATGGCGACACCCTGAAGGCCCATACCAAGGTCGTCTCGAAGCGGCTCAGCAAGTCGCGCCCGGGGGTCGGCATCGTCGAATTGGAGCATAGCTGCACCAACCAGCACGGCGACGTCGTCGCCTCCTGCCGGCGGCAGGCGATGATGCATCGCAAGCAGGCCGCCGCCTGATGCGCTCGCTGCTCTTCGTTCCCGGCGACAGCGCCCGCAAATTCGAGCGGGCCAGGCAAACCGCCGCCGACGCGCTGATTCTCGACCTCGAGGATTCGGTCGGTCCGGAGGCCAAGGCTGAGGCGCGGACCGCGACCTGCGCCATGCTCGGCGCGCGGGCCGGCACGCAAAAGCTGTTCGTCAGGATCAATGCGCTCGACACCGGCCTGGCGCTGGCCGACCTTGCGGCGGTGATGCCGGCCGGGCCCGACGGCATCGTGCTGCCGAAATGCGCTTCCGGCGACGATATCCGCCGGCTGTCGTTTTATCTCGACGCGTTCGAGGCGGCCCATGGCATCGCGCCCGGAACGACCAAGATCATCGCCATCGTCACCGAGACCGCGGCCTCGATCTTCGCGCTCGGCTCCTACCGCGATTGCGGCCCAAGGCTGGCCGGCCTGATGTGGGGGCGGAGGACCTGGCGGCCTCGATCGGCGCCACCGAGAACGGCGGCGCCGGATTTTACCATGGCCCCTATCAGCTGGCGCGCAACCTCTGCCTGATGGCGGCGGCAGCCGCCGGCGTCATCCCGATCGACACGGTTTGCACCGACATCGACGACGTCGAAAGCCTGGCGACGGAGGCGCGCGCCGCGCGCCGCGACGGCTTCCTCGCCAAGGCGGTGATCCACCCCAAACATATCGACGCGGTTCATGCGGCCTTCACGCCGGGAGCCTCCGAACTCGCCTGGGCCGAACGCATCGTCGCGGCATTTGCCAAGGGGCCAAGCGTGGGGGTAGTGAAGCTCGACGGCAAGATGATCGACAAGCCACATCTGCGTGCGGCCGAGCGGGTTCTCAGCTACGCGCGGCCACAGCCATGAGCAGGCAAGACGACGACCCGATGACGGCGGCGCTGGGAACGGACCTGGACGGACAATGCTGGTAAAGCAGGCGGCGAACGTATTGGAGATTCTCGAATATTTCGCCAAGCGCCGGCGGCCGGCGACCTTGTCGGAGGTCGCCGACGAACTCGGCTGGCCGCGCTCCAGCGCATTCAACCTGCTCGGCACGCTGGCCGACAAAGGCTTTCTCTACGAGCCGCGCACGCGCGGCGGCTATTATCCGAGCCCACGCTGGCTGTCGCTGGTCCAGACCATCGCCGACGCCGAGCCGCTGCCCGAGGCAGCCTATTCGCTGGTTGCCGAAATTGCCGAAGAGACCGGCGAGACCACGGCGATCGGCGCGCCCGCCGGCACCTCGGCCCTGTTCATCCATGTGGTCGAATCGAATTCGCCGATCCGCTATTTCGCCCAGGTCGGCCACAAGCTGCCGATCCATGCCAGCTCGACCGGCCGGGCCATCCTGGCGCAATATTCACGCGACGAGCGTTATGCGCTCTACCGCAAGATCAGCTTCCAGCAATATTCGGAGACCACCCCCACCAGCATGGAAGCGGTGGAGGCGGAACTGCGCCGCTCGGCCGAACGCGGCTGGCACCAAAGCCTCGCCGATTTCAGCCCGGACCTGGTTGGCGTGGCCCTGCCGCTGCCGATCCAGTCGCGCCGCCTGTCGCTGGTGGTGGCCGGACCCATGTTCCGCTGCCGCGACCGCATTCCGGAGACCGCGGCAGCGCTGCAGCGCGCGGTGCGCCGGTTCAGCGACCTGCTCGAATTGAGCGAGGCGCCGGCAGCCGAGTGAGGCGGCGGCGACGCTCCGGCATTCCGGCCTGATCAGGCACGCATGCTAAGCCCCCCTCCCGCCTCAGCCCTGCGCCATGACGAATTCGTCGGGCACGATGCCGAACCGGGCCAGGATCTCGGCCTCCTCGAAATCACCGAGCTCGGGATCGCCCGATCGCGCGAATGCGATGGCGCCGCCGTTCTCGTCGGCGCCGGCGAGGCGCGCGGCGGTGCGGGCGGATTCGGCGCTGCGCTTCTCGACCGGTTCGCCGGGCACGACCTCGCCGTCGACGAGCCTGAAGGGTTGCATCACGTAATAGGTGGTCCTGGCCATGATCACCTCCCGGGGACCGACACAAAACGGGGCTTGCGTCCCGCCACAAAATAAGAACATAACAAGAACAGCAGAGTCAAATTGTGGATCTCGATCATGGCCCCCGAGCCAGACGGCGAAGCCTTGCGCAAGATCGATGACGGCCCGACCGAGGGTGAGATCGACGCGGCGATCGCCGAATTCGGCGGCGACGCACGGGAAACCGTGCGTGCGCTGCTGCGCGACATCGCGACGCTGGCCGCGGATGCCGACAGGCTCGTGTCCCACGGCTTCGTCCGGCGCCATCTGAACCTGGTGAAAGGTCGGCAATGAGCAAGCCCGTGGAAGACCTCGCTTATGCCGTCGAGGAATGGGACGAGAAAGACCAAATCCGCAAGGTGCTGGCCCGGGTCAGCCTGCTGCCGATCGGTTTCGGCGCCTATGAGGCGGCGGTCGCCGCGCGCCCGACGCGGCGGATCACCTTGCGCATCGGCCTCAGGGTCATTCGCAAGAACTACCAGGAATGGGGGCCGGATCAGCCCGACCGGTGAGGCGACGGGGCACCGGGGCCAGCACTGCGGCAGCGGTCAGGCCCTAGAGCCCCGCCGCCTTGCGCAAGGCGTCATCGATGCGCGATTGCCAGCCCGGCCCGGCAGCCTTGAAACGGTCGATCACATCCTGGCTCAATCGCAACGAAACCAGCCGCTTGACCGGCGCCTTCTGTGGGCCGCGCGTGCGCCGCACGCTTTCGGCCAGATCCGGAAATGCTTCGGCAAATGGTCGCGCCGCCCTGATCTCCGCCTCGGTGAGCTCCGGGCTGTCCGAGACCTCGTCCCAGTCCTGTTGCGAATAGCCCTGTCCAGGCTTGAAGGCCTTACCCTTCGTCATAGAGAAACCTCCGCTCGCTCGCGCTCGCCGGACGCATGCTGATGACCGAAATGCCTTCAGTGCCCAGGCGAGAGAAAACCACCACGATCGTGCCGTCGTCGAGGCGACCGATCGCCATGGACCGGCCGGCTTTGGCCGGCACGATCGCGGACCTCAGGAAAAAATCACCGTCCAGCACCCTGAAATCCATGCCGTGCTTGGCAAGGTTGGCGAGGCGCTTGGGTTCATCCCAGGTGATTTTCACGATCTTTTTGTAGCTACGATTTGTCTTGCGGTCAATATTTTTGTCGCTGCAAATAGGATGTTTCCGAAGCTGCGAAACGCAAGAACCCGCTTGCCGCGCGCCCGACGCGGCGGATCACCTCGCGCATCGGCCTCAGGGTCACCCGCAAGAACGACCTGGAGTTAGGGGCCGGATCAGCCAGGCCGGTGAGGCGGATGCAACGCCGTTCAGCCGGCGCGGGCTATGCGCTTCGGCCGGCGGGATGGCCGCCGGGGATCGCCCGGCGGCCGTGCCGCTCCGGCCGGGCGTGTGGGCGGCCTCGGCGACACCGCCATTTTCGATCAGACGCCGACGCGGCGGAACTCCCTCCGGGCGCGGAATTTTGTTTCCGGTCGTATCTTGGAGGCCGCGATAAAAGGCCCGCCCCTTGCGGGACGGGCCAGGTCTGGAGGTCATTCAAGGCAGGCACTGCAAGACGTCCAGGCCATCCTTCGCCGCGGGCGGCCCGGCCGCAAGCACCTGCAAGAGGCAGGCGGCGAGCGCCGCAACCAGCCGTGGCAGGGCCACCGGAGCGTGGCCGGGACAGATGGCGGCGGCGCCCGCGCCTGCAACCGAATTGACATATGACGACCCGGTGCGAAACTGGCCGCGCAGCCGGGCCGGCCATCGGTATCGGCAGGCCCGGACCGGGGCGCCAAGGGGTTGGCGGGCCAGGCCCTGCCGCCGTGCAAGCAGGACATGTCGCGTTTCGTCTCGTCACGATGAGAGGGCCTTCATGATCGCCTCGACGCCGGCACGATACCCCCGCTTCGGTTCGCCGCATGGCTAAGGCCGCAACCCGCCACGCCCTTCGCCCGCCGGCACGACAGGCCGGCGCCACGGCACCCGCCCGTGGCCGCGCGCGCGACGGCCGGCCGGGACCAGGACGACACAAAACAAAAAAGCACCGGGATGCCGGCAGGGAGACCAAGCATGGCCAGCCTGAAGACGACGCACCATGCCGAACGGGTTCTGTCGACGCTCCAGACCCTGCCGAGCGTCGGCGCGGAGCCGCGCATCGCCAGTTCCTGGCGCCGCTGCCTGGTCGAGCATAAGCTCGATCCCGCCAGGGACGGCCCGCCGCGCACCCTGACCCAGGCGGAGCTGAAAGATTTCATCCAGCCAATGGACGGCCTGATCCATCTGGCCATGCCGGAAATCGAGACGCTCTACCGGCTGGTGCGCGACGGCGGCTATTGCGTCAATTTCACCGATACCAATGCGGTGATGATCGCCAGCCGGATTCCGCCGGCCGACGAAGCCCTGTTCCGCCAGTGGAAACTCTATACCGGCTCGATTTTCGCCGAGGCGATCGAGGGCACCAACGGGGTTGGCACCTGCCTTGCCGAAGAGCGGCCGATCTCGGTGCATCGGGCCGATCATTTCCGCGAACATTGGGCGACGATGAGCTGCAAGGTGGCGCCGGTCTTCGACCATGCCGGCCGGCTCGCCGGCGCGCTCAACATCACCTCGTGCCGGACCGAGCTGGCGCGGCCGGCCAACGACCTGGCGCTGGCGGTGACAGTGGAAGCCGCCCGGCGCATCGAGGAACGGATTTTCCGCGCGCATTTCGGCACGGCCTGGATCGCTTCGCTCAATGGTGGCGGCGAGGATGGCGGCGGCCAGAATGTCGGCGGTTTCAATGTCGGCGGTTTCCTGGCCTTCGACGACGACCAGAAGATCATTGGCGCCAGCCGCGCGGCAAGGCTCGGCCTCGGCCTGTCGGATGCCGCGATCCAGGCCGGCACCCGGCTGTCGGACGTCGTTGTCATCGACAAGGGTTTCGAACGGGCGGCGCCCGAGACGCCGATCGGCATGCGCCGGCGCGACGGCACCAGGCTCGGCCATGCCCGGATCAGCCAGCCGGCGGCGCAACGCCGGTCCGCGACCACGATCCGGCATCGCCCGGCCCGGCCGCCCCAGGACGGCCAGGCCGCGCTGATGCGTCTTGCCGGCGGCCATGCCGCGCTCGCAAGGGATGTCCGGCGGCTGATCGCGCTTGCCGACCATGACCTGCCGGTGCTGCTGCACGGCGAGACCGGGACGGGCAAAGACCTGTTCGCCCGCACCCTGCACGCCGCCGGCAGCCGGGCGGGGCGCCCCTATGTCGCGCTGAATTGCGCGGCCATGCCGGAGAGCCTGATCGACAGCGAATTGTTCGGTTACGAAGCCGGCGCCTTCACCGGCGCGCGCCGCGAGGGATCGAAGGGGCTGATCGTCCAGGCCGACAAGGGCACCCTGTTCCTCGACGAGATCGGCGACATGCCGCTGGCGCTGCAGACCCGGCTCTTGAGGGTGCTGGAGAACCGCGAGGTGCTGCCGCTCGGCGCCGGCCGGCCGGTGCCGGTCGATTTCCGCCTGATCAGCGCAAGCCACCAGGATCTCGCGGAGCTTACGCGCGACGGCCGGTTCCGCGCCGACCTCTATTACCGGCTGCGCGGCTTGCAAGTCGACCTGCCGGCCTTGCGCGAGCGGACCGACAAAGCCGCGCTGATCGACGCCGTGGCGCGTGAGGAAGCACCCGAGGCCCTGATCTCGCCGGCCGCCCGGGCAGCGCTGCTCGGTTATGGCTGGCCCGGCAATATCCGCCAGTTGCGCCATGTCCTGAGGCTCGCCGCCTGCACCGCCGAAGCCGGTGTGATCGCGGCTGACGATCTCGACCTGCCGGCGCTCGGCCATGGCGGTGGTACGCCGAGCCTTGCCGCCGCCGAGCGCACCGTGATCGACGACGTGCTGCGCAGCCATGCCGGCCGTGTGCCGGAGGCGGCCGGCGCGCTCGGCATCAGCCGGGCGACGCTCTACCGCAAGCTCAAGCGACTGAGGGGTATAACGCCTGGGCTTTAGAGTTGATCATCTGGAGCTGAAAAGATTGTATGGTCTTGCACAAAGCTTTGTGCAGGATGTTTCACCAAGAAGCCATGATGCGCCAAGTTGAGCCGCAGCGCTCAGGCAATGGCGCAGAGGCCGTGGAAGCCGCCGCGGACATAGACCAGAGGCCGCGCCTCGGCCGGGACATGGCCATCACCCAGGTGGGCGTCGCGCAGGTGCACCGCGCGAACCTCGCCGACAAAGACCGAATGGGTCTTGGTCTCGAACTCCTCGCGCAGGTCGCAGTCGAAAGCGACGATCGCATCGGCGAGAACAGGCGTTCCGGTAGCGCGCACCGCCCAGTCGCCGAGCGCGAAACGTGCGTCGCCATTGACCCCCTTCCGGCCGGCGAAGGTCAGCGCCAGCGGCGCATGTTCCTCGCCGAGGAAATTGACCACGAAACAGCCCTCCTCGCGAATGCGCGGATGGGCGCTGGCATTGCGATTGACGCAGACGATGAGCGAGGGCGGATCGTCCGACAGCGAACAGACCGCGGTGACGGTCAGGCCGGTGCGCCGGCCAGCCTCGCGGCCGACCGTCACCAGCGCCACCGCGCCGGCGCAGTGGCGCATGGCCTGTTTGTAGGTCTGAGCGTCCATGATGGCCGGATCCTCTTGGGCTTGCGGCGAGCGGCTTCGCGGCGGCGCGGGACATGTCCCGCGCACCCGTCTGGCCGACCGGCCGGCTGTCTCGAGAAACGGAGCGGCACGGCCGCCCCGTCGCTTGTCTCAGGCGGCGCGAACCATGGCCGGTGTCAGATGCTTCAGCCGCGGCATGACCTCTTTCGCCAGCAGCCTGAGGGAATTGTGCCAGACCTCGGGATTGTCCTTGTAGTCGAAACCGAAGACCAGCAGCGTGCCGAAGCCGCCAACCTGGTTGTAGATCGTCTCGATCTTCTCGGCGACGGTGGCCGGCGAACCGACGATCCAGTTGTGCCGTGCGCAATAGTCGACGGTGACGTCGCTGTCGGGCACGTCGGGAGCGTGCTTGAGATAGTCCTTGAAGCCGAAATGCGCGAGCAGCTGCAGGAAATATTCGCTCATCATGCGGCCCATCATGCCGCCGACCGAGAGTTTCCAGGCCTCCTCGTCGGTCTCAGCGACAAAGACCTCGCGCACCATGCGCCAGTCCTGCCGGTTGGGGGTGCGGCCGGTGCGGGCGGCGCCGATCTCGACCGATTCCCAGTGGCTGGAGACATAGGCCGGGTTGAGATTGAGGCTCATCGGGATGAAACCGCGCTCCCCGGCGAGCTTCAGCGTGTCGGAGCCCTTGCTCAACCCCGCCACCGCGATCGGCGGATGCGGGCTCTGGATCGGCTTGATATGGGGTTTCAGGAAGTCGAACATCACGTCGGGTTTCGACACCGTCCAGAACTTGCCCTGATGGGTGAAGGGTGCATCCTCGGTCCAGAGCCGCAGGATGATCTCCAGCGCCTCGCGGGTCATGTCGCGGTTCTGGCCGGACATGCCGTCGACGTTGAACATGGCCCAGTCGCTCGGCAGGCCGCTCGCCGCCACGCCGAAATTCAGCCGGCCTTCGGACAGGTGATCCAGCATGGCGACACGGTTGGCGAGCTCGGCGGGGTGGTGATAGGGCAAGAGGAAGCCGCCCGGGCCGAGCCTAATAGTCTTGGTCTGCAGGAAGGCCTGGGCGAGCAGGAGATCCGGCGCCGGATGCGGCTCCCAGGGGGCGGTATGGTGTTCGCCGACCCAGGCTTCCTGGTAACCGAGTTCGTCGCACCAGCGCAGGACCTGCAGGTCCCAGTCGTGGCCGTCCTTCAGGCCTCTCTCCGGCGGGTGGGACGGCATGGTGAAATAGCCGATATCCATGGTGTTTCCCTTCTTGATCGTGGCGTCGAAGGCGTCTGCGCGCCCTGCATCGGCTTGGGTCAGCAACCGCCATGCCAGCGCGGGACCGGCGGCACGGATTCCCGGAAAATTCTTCCATATCAAAGGGATGCCATCGTGCGACGAGCGCTGCCCGGCCCATGCCGCTCGCAAGGCTGCGACGGCCCGTCTCAGCTTTGAGACGGGCGCCAAGCGCCGCGCGGCCAGCGCTCCGCTTTGATCAATCTGCTTCATCGATCGCGGAGAACAGATCATTTGCTTCATCAGTGGCGGCGCGCCATCGTGACCACATTCCAATGAGATGCGATCCGATGCAGACAGCCCTTCGATGCATGATGATGCGCGGCGGCACGTCCAAGGGGGCCTATTTCCTGGCTTCCGACCTGCCGGCGGACACGGCCCGACGCGATGCGCTGCTGCTCGCCGTGATGGGCTCGCCCGACCCGCGCCAGATCGACGGCATCGGCGGCGCCCATCCGCTGACCAGCAAGGTCGCCATCGTGTCGCGATCGACCGAAGCCGGTTGCGATATCGACTTCCTGTTCGCCCAGATTCTGGTCGACAGGCCGCGGGTCGACACCAACCAGAACTGCGGCAATATCCTGGCCGGCGTCGCGCCCTTCGCCATCGAGCGCGGGCTGATCCAGGCCGGCGACCCGGTGACCCGGGTGAAGGTGCGGACGATCAATACCGGCACCATTGCCGAACTGCTGATCGAAACCCCCGGCGGCCGGGTGAACTACGCGGGCGATGCCCGTATCGACGGTGTGCCGGGCACGGCGGCCCCCGTCGCCATCGATTTTCTCGACGCGGCGGGCTCCGTCTGCGGCGCCCTGCTGCCGACCGGCCGGGCGGTCGACCAGGTCGCCGGCGTCGAGGTCACGCTGATCGACAATGGCATGCCGGTCATCGTGCTGGCGGCCTCAGCCGTCGGCCGGACCGGCTACGAACCCCATGACCAGTTGAACAAGGATGTGGACCTGAAGGCGCGGCTGGAAGAGATCCGGCTCGCCGCATCGCCTCTGATGAACATCGCCGATGCGGCGAACAAGAACGTGCCGAAGATCTGCCTGGTGGCGCCGCCCGCCGCCGGCGGCCACGTTTCGACCCGCAGCTTCATTCCGCATGAATGCCATGCCGCGATCGGCGTCTTCGCCGCCGTGTCGGTGGCGACCGCCTGCGTGCTGCCGGGCTCGCCCGCGGCCAAGGTGGCGCGGCTTCCCGAAGGCGCGACCAAATTCATTTCGGTCGAGCACCCGACCGGCGAGTTCACTGTCCGGCTCGAGGTCGGCGGCAGCCCGCAAGCCCCGGTCGTCACGCGCGCCGGGCTGTTGCGCACCGCGCGCGCGCTGTTCGACGGCACGGTCTACGCCCGCGCCGATGCGCGCATCGAGGGCGCCACCCTGTTCCCCCGGGCCGCCGAATAGGCCGGCCTGTCCGATCGTCCACGAGGTTTCACCCATGTCCACACAGAAGAGCGGTCTCGTCGTCACCGCCCATCCCGGCGATTTCGTCTGGCGCGCCGGCGGCGCCATCGCACTGCATGCCAAGAAAGGCTATCGGATGAAGATCGCCTGCCTGAGTTATGGCGAGCGCGGCGAGAGCCAATGGGCCTGGAAGAAGGCCGGCGTCGGCATGGCGGAGGTCAAGGCCGGACGGCGCGCCGAGGCCGAGGCGGCGGCAGCCCTGCTCGGCGCCGAGATCGAGTTCTTCGACGCCGGCGATTATCCGCTGCGGCCGAGCGAGGCGATTCTCGACCGGCTGATCGACATCTACCGCGAGGAGAAGCCGGCCTTCGTGCTGACCCATGCGCTGGAAGACCCCTATAATTTCGATCATCCGGTGGCAGCCCACCTCGCCCAGGAGGCGCGCATCGTGGCGCAATCGGCCGGCCACAAGCCGGATCCCGACCGGGTCTATGCGGCGCCGCCGGTGTTCCTGTTCGAGCCGCACCAGCCCGAACAGTGCAATTACAAGCCGAACCTGATCCTCAATATCGACGCGGTCTGGGAGCAGAAGCGCCAGGCCTTCGAGATCCTCGCCGCGCAGAAGCACCTCTGGGACTATTACACCCGCGTGGCGCTCAACCGGGGTGTCCAGGGCGGCCGCAACAGCGGCAAGCCGATGACCTATGGCGAGGCCTATCAGCGGCTGTTCCCCGAGGCCCTGGAGGAACTGGCATGATCGGCGTCGTCGTCCGCAACATTCCGCGCGTCGAGCGCGCCATCGCCGAGCGGCTGGCCAAGGCCGGCGTCTCCACCGTGCACGAGGCCATGGGCCGGCTCGGCCTGATGAAACCCTATATGCGGCCGGTCTGGCCGGGCGCCGCGATCGCCGGCAATGCCGTCACCGTGCTCGGCCAGCCCGGCGACAACTGGATGATCCATGTCGCCGTCGAGCAGTGCCGGCCAGGCGACGTGCTGGTGGTCGGCATGACCACCGATTCGACCGATGGCATGTTCGGCGACCTGCTTGCGACCTCGCTGAAGGCCCGCGGCGTCCTCGGCCTGGTCATCGACGCCGGCGTGCGCGACGTCGCAACCCTGCAGGAGATGGGCTTTCCTGCCTGGTCGCGGGCGGTCTCGGCCAAAGGCACGGTGAAGGCGACGATCGGCTCGGTGAACGTGCCGGTGGTCTGCGCCGGCGCTGCCGTCAATCCCGGCGACGTCATCGTTGCCGATGACGACGGCGTGGTGGTGGTGCCGCACAAGATAGCCGGCAAAATCGCTGATGCCGCCGATGCCCGGCTGGCCAACGAAGAGGACAAGCGGCGCCGGTTGGCCTCCGGTGAGCTCGGGCTCGACCTCTACAAGATGCGCGAGCCGCTGGCCAAGGCGGGCCTGCGTTATGTCGACAGCCTGGATGAGCTGGAGGGGTGATCAGCACTTAGAAAAACAACGACGAATCAACTCTCTCCCATTGGGCTACGACATTCACACATCGTGGGTTGCGAGGAGGATGCGGCTCTGATTCCTTGATCCGCAGCTAGCGGGAGGAAGCAGATGCAGGAGCATGGGCTGGGGCGGTTTGGCGACCGCCGGCTGGAAAAAGGGGGGTCTTTTTGCACCGCCGGCTGGTCGAGTGGGGTGGTCGTGGCATTCGGATTCGGCCGCTGGGCGGCAACCGGCGAGGCGAGATGCGCCTGACCCGTTTGCTGCGCAATCCGGCGGTGACGGTCGAAGAGATGGCGGCGACGGCGCAAGAGCGCACGGCGGAACGGTGTATCGGCCGGCCGGTGCTGGCGATCCAGGACACCACCAGCATCAAGTCGAGCGGCGGCGGTGGGCTTATGTTGCATGCGATGATCGCGGTGGATGCCGAGGACGGCGCCATCCTGGGGTTGGCGCATGCTCAATTCATGAGCCGCGACAAAGGCTTGCGTGGGGAGCGGAAATCCCGCCCATTGGCGGCGAAAGAGAGCCGGCGCTGGCTGGAAGGGGGCGAAGACGCGGCCAGGATCGGGGCGCTGGCTCGTAGCGTGACGGTGATCGCCGATCGCGAGGGCGATATCTTCGAGGCCTTTGCACGACGCCCGAAGGACATCGAGCTTCTGGTCAGGGCGGCCCAAGATCGCAGCCTCGGCGATGGCGGTCTGCTGTTTGCCACCGTGGATGCCTTGCCTGAGGCCGGCCGGACCCTGCTGGACCTGCCGGCCAAGCCCGGCCGCAAGGCGCGCCAGGCGCGACTGGCGGTCCGCTTCATGGCGGCGCAATTGGCACGTCCCAAGGCCGGCACACCAGGACTTGAGGCCCTGCCGGCGAGCGTCGGCATGACGCTGGTCGATATCCGCGAAGTCGATCCACCGGCGGGCGAGCCGGCGGTTCACTGGCGGCTCTTGATCTCGCGCGCGGTCCGCGACATCACCGAAGCCCTGGCGGTGGCCGAGCTCTACCGGCGTCGTTGGGCCATCGAGCAGTTGTTCCGCACCCTGAAGACCCAGGGCTACGACATCGAAGGCCTGCGCATCGCCGAGGATGTGCCCCGTCTCAAGCTGGTCATGGCAGCGCTGGTGGCCGCGGTCAGCGTCCAGCAACTCGTCCATGCTCGTGACGGCGCATCGCCTCAGACCCCGCTCAGGCCGCTCACCGATGCCTTCCAGCCGGAAGATCAGCCCTTGCTCGAGGCGCTCTCGGCCAAGCTGGAGGGCAAGACCCAGCGGCAGAAGAATCCACACCCCAAGGGCTCGCTCGCCTTTGCCGCCTGGGTTTGCGCAAGGCTCGGTGGCTGGACCGGATATTACGGCAAGCCTGGCCCGATGGTCATGCTACAGGGCTGGCTATCCTTCTACGATGCCAAGCAGGGATGGGACGCTCTCGCCCAGGCAAAAGATGTGTGAATCTAGTAGCCCATTGGGAGAGGGTTACCTATCCATCCCCTCAGCGGAACGACTGGCGCTGCAGGCCGGCCTTGTCGATCACAGCGGTCCATTTGGCGATATCGCTCTTGAGCTTGGCGCCGAGCTCTTCGGCAGAGCTGCCGGCGGCCTCGATGCCGAGCTCGAGGAAACGCGCCTTGACGCTCGGCTCGTTCACCGCCTCGCGCAGGCGCTGGTTGAGCAGGGCGACGATCCCGGCGGGCGTGCCCTTGGGCGCGAAGACGGCATTCCAGGAGGTCACGTCATAGTCGGCGACGCCGGCCTCGGCCGCCGTCGGCACGTCGGGCAACGCGGCCGACCGCCGGGCGCCCGACACGGCAAGGGCCTTGAGCTGGTTGCCGGTGATGCTGCCGCCGAGCGACGCATAGCTGTCGATGGCAAGGTCGACATCGCCGCGGATCGCGCCATTGGTCAGGTCGGGGGTCGACCGGTAGGGCACATGGGTGAAATCGATGCCGGTGGCCGACTTGAACAGCGCCGCCGAGAGGTGCTGGGTCGAGCCGTAGAGAATGGTGCCGACATTAAGCTTGCCCGGATTGGCCTTGCCGTAGTCGAGCACCTCTTTGAGCGTCTGGCGTGGCGCGGTGGCGCTGGTGGCGAAGACGAAATCGAACAGGCCGAGCGTCGACACCGGCACGAAGTCGTTGACCGGATCGAACTGCAGATTGGTGTAGAGCGCGGCGCTCACCGCGGTGCCGTTGGTGAGCAGCGCCAGGGTATAGCCGTCGGCATCGGCGGTCAGTACCTGGCGCGCCGCCGACATGCCGCCCGGGCCCGGCTGGTTCATGATGGTGAGCTGCTGGCCGATCAGGCCGGTCAGCTTCTCGCCGACGATGCGGGTGGTGATATCGGCGATACCGCCGGCGGCAAAGGGCACGAAGATGCGGATCGGCCGGTTCGGAAAGCCGCCCTGGGCGAGCGCCGGCGCGGCCAGCGGCACGGCCGCCGCGGCGCCGAGGCCGGCGAGCACCTGTCGGCGCGAGGTGAGAGAGGTGAGATGAGCCATCGTCGGTTCTCCAGCCCGTCTCGGCGGGCATCAGGCCATGGGCATCAGGCGAAGCGGTAGAGCCGCGCGGGATTGTCGACGAGCAGGGCCTGCTGCAGCGCCGGATCGGTCGTGTAATGGGGCACGATGTCGACGAGATCGCCGTCATTGGGCATCAGCTTGACGTTCGGATGCGGCCAGTCGGTGCCCCAGAGCACGCGGTCGGGGGCGGCCGCGATCAAGGCCCGGGCAAAGGGCACGACGTCCCGGAAAGGCGGGCCGGCGGCGCTGATGCGCTCGGGGCCGGTGACCTTCATCCAGCACTGCTCGTCGGTTTTCAGGAGCTCGACCAGCGCCGCGAAGGCGGCCGCGTCGTGGCTCGCGCCGGCCCGGACCCCGCCCATATGATCGATCACATGAGGGACCGGCAGGGCGCGCAGCATGGGCACGAAATCCGGCACGTCCTGCGCCTCGAAATAGAGGTCGACATGCCAGCCGAGCGGCCTGATGCGCTGGACGATGCGCTGGAAGGCAGCGAGATCCGGCACCGCGCCGAGCCGGCGAACGAAGGTGAAGCGGCAGCCACGAATGCCCTGTTCGGTCAGCCGCTCCAGTTCGCGATCGGTGAAGCTCTCGTCGATATTGGCGACGCCGAGATAACGCCCGCCGCTTTCGGCAATGGCATCGGTCACCACGCTGTTGTCGCGGCCGTGGCAGGTGGCGTTGACGATGACCGCGCGCGCGACGCCGAGCTTGCCGTGCAGGGCGCGGAAGGCAGCAAGCGGCGCGTCATGCGGCGTATAGGAGCGGCCGGGTGCATAGGGGTAGCGCGCATGCGGCCCGAAGATGTGGCAATGGCTGTCGCAGGTGCCGGGCGGCAAGCTGAAGGCCGGCGTGCGGGTGTCCGGATCCGGCGCGAGAATGGTCGGTTCGGGCTGGCTCATCGTGGTTGTGCTCATTTCGGCTTGGCACCCCGCTGGTCTCCGGCAAGACGCGCTCCGCGCCGGTCCTCAGCAAGACGCGCTCCGCGCTGGTCTCCGGCAAGACGCGCTCCGCGCCGGTCCTCGGCAAGACGCGCTCCGCGCCGGTCCTCGGCAAGACGCGCTCCGCGCCGGTCCTCAGCAAGACGCGCTCCGCGCTCTTGCGCATCGGCGACCGCCCGGCAGAGCGCCGGATCGATGCCGAGATCGGCGACCATCTCGGCCGCCTCGCGCATTTCGGCGGCACGCCTGACGCCATGCCGTGCGACCCGCTCGGCCATGCTGGCGGCGAGCGCCGGCCAGTCGATCGACGGGAAGGTTTCGGTCAGGCTGCCGAACACCTCGGCCTCGACACTCCATGCCTTGGCTGAAGCAGCGCTTTCGACGATCAGGGCCTCGATGCCCTTGATCATGATCGACCGGCAAAGCTTCATCGCCGAAGCCCGGCCGTGCTCGGTGGCGACCGCCGTGACATCCATGCCAATGGCGTTGAGCCGGCCCGCGACATGCTCGGCTTCGGGGCCGCCGGCGAGGATCGGCACGCGAATGCCATAGGGCGCGACGGGGGCCATCACCGCGCCCTCGACGTAGTGGGCGCCGGTCGCCTGGACGCGTTCGGCGGCACGCCGCTTGGTGGTGGGCGAGGCCGAATTGACGTCGAAGAAGATCTGGCCGGGCTTGAGGAAGGCGGCGGCCTCGGCGGCGACGTCGAGCACCGCGGAAGCGGTCACCGCCGAGACGACGATGTCGGCGCCGGCGGCGGCGAGCGCAGCGGAGGCCGCGGCCTTGACCCCGATGTCGCCGGCGACCGCGCGATGGGTGGCCGCCCTGTCGGCATTGGCGAACAGGATGTCATAGGCCGCGACCGCGATATCGCCACGCGCCAGCCATTGCCGCGCGAAGGTCTGGCCAACCTCGCCGAAACCGATCAGCGCCAAAGACAGCCTATTGGTCAATCAAACCTCGCCCGCTCGCAGGAGCTGCCCGGCCTGGACATCACCTGGCGACACAGAAGCGAAAGCCGACCCATGAATCAAATGAGAGTTTTGGCAGGACTCTCTCAACTGGCTCAGCTATCGGCCGCAGCCCTGGCGCTCTCGCGTAGCTGCGTCACGATCAGCTCAAGCAAGGCCGCCGCCGGCGGCGACGGCGGAATGCCATGTTTGGAGACGATGCCGAGCGTGCGGGTGACGCCGGGATTGCGCAGCGACAACGCGGTGACGCCAGCCGGGTCGACGGTGCCGAGCGCCAGGCGCGGCACGATGGTGAGGCCAATGCCGGCGCGCACCATGCTGACCGCGGTGGCGACATGCTGCACCTCGTAACGCCAGTCGAGGTTCTCCCGGCGCGAGCCGAGCGCGTCGTCGATCAGCACCCGGTTGCCGGTATGCGGCGCGATGCGCACCAGCGGCACGCCTTCGAGCGCCGACCAGTTGACCGCCGCCTCCCTGGCCAGCGCATGCCCGTCCGGGCAAACCAGCATGAAGGGCTCCTTCAGCAGTGGCCGGATTTCCAGGTCCCAGCGGTTGGCGGCGACAATGGTCAGGCCGAATTCGGCGCGGCCAGCCTGGACATGCTCGGCGATCTCGGTGGCGGAATTGTCATAGACCCGGACGCCGACCTGCGGATGAACCCGCCGGAAGGCCGCCAGCACGGCGGGCAGATAGGCGACCGCAATGGTCGGCAGGCAGCCGATGGCAATGCGCTCCAGCCGCTGCCGGCCGCGATCGCGCAGCGCCACGAAGGAGGAGGTCAGCTCGGCCATCACGCCCTGCGCCTTCGGCAAAAGTTCGAGGCCGGCCGGCGTCAGCGTCACCTGGCGGGTGGTGCGGGTGAGCAGCCGGACGCCGAGATCGTCCTCGAGCTTCTTCATGCGATGGCTCAGCGCCGTCTGCGACAGGTTCAGATGGGCGGCTGCCCGGTTGAAACTGCCGCGCTCGGCGATCGCGACGAAAGCCTCCAGCCCCAGAAAGTCGATGCGCATCACAAAAGCTCCCGCCGCGCCGGGCCCTGATGTCGGGGCGCGACGCGGCAGATGCATAGAACTGATCGATCGATCCGAGAATACGTTTCAATTCATATGGGAGCCAGCACCGCGGATCAGGCGGCGCGGACGTTTTCCAGGAATTTGTGGAGCTCGCCCCGCAGCATTTCCGACTGGCGGGACAGATCGGAGGCCGATGCCAGCACCTGGCTGGAGGCGGCGCTGGATTCGGCCGCGGCCTGGGTGACCCCGGCAATATTGGCCGAAACCTCCGAGGTGCCGGCCGAGGCCTGGGCGACATTGCGGGCGATTTCCTGGGTCGCCGCGCCCTGCTCCTCGACCGCCGCCGCGATCGAACTGGCGGTGTCGTTGATCCGCTGGATCACGCCGGTAATGCCTTGGATGGCCGCTTCCGATTCGGCGGTCGAGGCCTGGATATCGGCGACCTGGGTGCTGATCTCGGCGGTCGCCTTGGCGGTCTGGTCGGCCAGCGCCTTGACCTCGGAGGCGACCACCGCGAAACCCCGGCCGGCTTCGCCGGCGCGCGCCGCCTCGATCGTCGCGTTGAGCGCGAGCAGGTTGGTCTGGCCGGCAATATTGCTGATCAGGCCAACGATATCGCCGATCTTCTGGGCCGCCACCGACAGGCGGCGCATCTTCTCGGCGGTCGCGTCGGCGTCGCCCGCGGCTTGCGTGGCGATGCTGGCGGAATCGCTGACCTGCCGGCTGATCTCCAGGACCGAAATCGACAGTTCCTCGGCAGCGGTCGCCACCGTCTGGACATTGGTCGAGGCCTCCTCCGAAGCGCTCGCCACCGCCAGCGACTGGGCCGAGGTCTCTTCCGCCGAGGCGGTCATGGTCTGGGCCGCGGCTTGCAGTTCGGTCGAGGCGGACGAGACCGCCTCGACGATGCCGCCGACCGCCCTTTCGAAGCCATCGGCCAGTTCGGCCATGGCGACGCGCTTGTCGGCTTCGCTCTGCGCCTTGGCGCGCTCCTGTTCCTGCTCCAGGCGGATCTTGTCCAGGCCATTGTCCTTGAACACCAGGGCTGCCTTGGCGACGTCGCCAACCTCGTCGCGCCGTTCCGCACCGGTTACCGTGGCGGCATAGTCGCCGCCGGCGAGACGCTGCAGGATCGTGACGATGGAGCGGATCGGCCGGGCAATGCCGAACTGGCCGACCAGGAAACCGAAGGCCAGGCCCAGCGCGATGCCGACGCCGGCAATCGTGGTCAAGATGGCGGAGGAGCGCTGATACTCGGCGGTCGCCGCGCGCGACACGGCGGCGACGCGGGCATCGAGCTTGTCGCCGAGGGCGCGGACCGCAAGACGCAGTCTCTCAGCCACCGCCTGGCTCGCCATGGCTTCGCTCTGCAGGCGCTGCATTTCTTCCGAAGCCTGGAAATTGCGCACCGCGGCGGCGACGGCGAGCGTGCTCTGCAATTCCTTCTGGTAGGCCTCGAACGTCGCCTCGATCTCACCCAGCGCCGCCATGTCTTCGGCGCCCAGGCCGCGCCGGGTCTCGGCCAGGCGCTGGCGGAACCGGGCGAGGTCCTCCTCCAGAGGCTTGCGGATCTCCTGAAGCACCTGCGGCCGCGGATCGCCGGCAACGCGGAATTCGGCGCGGTTCAGCGACAGGACGATCGAGCCGAGGCGGGTGACGCCCAGTGCGCCGCCGGATGCCGCCTCCATGACATCGGTCGCGTCGCTCAGCGACTTCAGCGAGCTGATGCCGAGGCCGGCGACCACGCAGGCGATCAGCGACAGAAAGCCGACGATCGACAAAACCTTGGTCAAAATGCGGAAACGCGCGAGCAACGACATTCAAGGACACTCCAGCAGCCCAGTTCATGGCACGATGCAATGGACGCCTGGCCAAGGCGCACGCCGTTACTTCTGGGCTAACAAGAAGATCGTTAACGTGACGTGAAGGAGCCGCATTCTTTCCAAAACTGTATTTTAAGTATATTTCATTTCGATGAAAATTTAGGCAGCCTATTCCAGTTCCATCAAATAGATATACCATGCAAACGTCGACGTTGCAGGGATTCCTGCGAGCATTCGCGCAAAATGACACAGTCTCGCCATATTTTCGGCGACCGTCGCCGGGGCGAAACCCTGAGGCAAGGGCGACAAACTGCCGTACCGCGATACCTGAAGACTTGGCCCGACCGGGCCGTAACCGGTGATGGCCGGCATCGATGACGCCGCATGGCGGCTTGTCACCGGCCGCGATCGCTTCTAGCTGTCGGCGAACGGCAAAATGCCGCGGCCACCACCCACGGGACCCATGCGATGATGCTGACCAGAACCCGGATGCTGATCGGCCTCATCGCCTTCGGAGCGCTCAGCATGTCGGCACCGTCAGCCAATGCCGCCAATGCGGCGCTCGACCGGCAACTCTTCCAGGCGGCCGAAGCCGGCGACCTTGCCGCCGTCCAGCGGCTCATCGGCCAGGGCGCCCGGGTCGACGCGCGCGGCCACAATGACGCGACCGCCCTGCTCGCCGCCACCCATGGCAACCATGTCGCGGTGGCCAGCGCGCTGATCGCGGCCGGCGCCAACGTCAATGCCAAGGATGGCATTCAGGACAGTCCCTATCTTTATGCCGGCGCCAGGGGCCATCTCGAGATCCTGAAGCTGACGCTCGCCCACGGCGCGGATCTGAAAAGCACCAACCGCTTCGGCGGCACGGCGCTGATCCCGGCCTGCGAACGCGGCCATGTCGAGACCGTCGCCGAGCTGATCCGCGCCGGCGTCGCCGTCGACCATGTCAACCGGCTCGGCTGGACCGGCCTGATCGAGGCGATCATCCTGTCCGACGGCGGCCCGCGCCATATCGCGATCGTCGGCCTGCTGCTGGCCGCCGGCGCCAATCCCAATATCGCCGACCGCGACGGCGTGACGCCGCTCAAGCACGCCCGGCAAAGGGGCTATCGCGAGATCGCCCGGCTGCTCGAGGAGAAGGGCGCGCGATAACGCCGCCCTCGGGCATCTCACCGAGTGCCATGTCATGCCGTCGGCCGGCCGGCCATCGCGAGGGGATGAAATCGGCGACCCTTGTGATATCTTAGGAGCTGCAATTCTGGTGCACAGCAACCCGGCCAAATCCTGGCCGGACGCCGATAACTGTTGTTGATCTGCTCGGGCCGGCGAGGCAACAAGCACAGGCCCAGGAGGACCCGGAGGTCCGCATGGCCCATTTTTTCAATCCGTACGACGAGTCGGAAAACTATAACGAGGTCGACCTCTACATGAAGATTGGCGACAAGCGGATCATTGCCCTGTGGGGCGGCGGTCCGGGAGGCGCGCAACTCACACCCAAGATCACTCCGGATGGCGTCGTTTCCCGCTCCGGCTTGTGGGACTATCCGCAGATCGATCATACCCGCTGCTTCACTCTCGCGGCATTGACCAAGGGCTCGGTCAAGATCCATGCCATGCTCGGACCGGCGCCCTGGGCCCAGATGAATGTCTTCGTCGTTGGCAAGCGGATCATCAAGCGCGAGCCGCCAAAGGTCGGCCAGACTCTCTCCTGGCTGTGTTGGGCGGCGGCCATGGATTCCTATCTCGCCGCGCTCCTTGATCCACACCCGCAGAGCGAGCTGAAACGGCTTTACGCCACGAACCCTGATACCGGCGCCCAGGAGCCGAACGCCGAACGTGCGATCGCCGCCATGGAGCGGAAAAAGGGACAGCCGCTTACCACCGAGGAGCGCGAGGCGGCAACCAAGCGGAATCTCAAATTCATGCTTGAAGACCTCGACATGGCGCATGAGGTCAAGCCCGGTCATACTCTCAGCTTCAACTATTTCTTCGAAAAGATCAGCGCCCGCGGCCGGCTGTGGATGTGCCTCGACAGCGGCCATTCCTCGCATTGCATGGTCGTCTACGGAGTTGCCGAGACGGGCGACAATGCCGATGCCGCCACGGTCTTCGTCATGGATCCCATGGGCAAGGGCGGCTACGCCGAAAAGACGCTCGGCACGCTGAAGTCCTATCGAACGGTGGTCGTCGCCTGGAACGCGAACGCCGGCAACTGACCGGATGTCACAGCCCGCGCCGCGCCTGGCGATGTCCATTTCGGCCAGCGCCGGCTGGATGTCGCGATCGTCGGCCCGCTGCTGGCCGCCGGCGCCGATCCCAATATCGCCGACCGCGACGGCGTGACGCCGCTCAAGCATGCCCGGCAAAGGGGTTATCGCGAGATCGCCCGGCTGCTCGAGGAGCAGGGCGCGCGACAACGGCCCTCAGGCATCTCACCGAGTGCCATGTCACGCCCTCGTCCGGTCAGGCTGGGCGTTATCGACCGACCTATGACGGGCGAGCCGATCGCGTCGTCGCTGGCTGCATGGCCGGCCAGCGGCTGCCATGTGTTTGCCGTTTCGGCGCGAGTAGGCCGTGTGCCCTGGCGGACGATTCAGCCCCGCGAATAGAAGTCGAAACTGGTGTAGCCTTGACGCTCGAGGATAGCGGGCGAGGACGGCGATGCGAAAACTTCAGTCGCAAGGGGTCCACCACATCACGCTGGTCGGCGCGAACCGGCAGACGTCCATCGACTTCTGGGAAGGCGTGCTCGGCATGCCCTTCGTTTTCGAGCAGCCGAACCTCGACAAGCCGGCCGAAAGCCATCTCTATTTCGATCCGGGCGACGGCCGGCTCATCACGGTCTTCACCGATGAAGCCCGCAAACCCGACACTCAGCGGACGCCGACGGATATCGGCTGCGTCCATCACATCGCCTTCGCCGTCTCGCGGGTGACGTTCCTGCAGGCCGTCGCCCGTCTGGACGAACGCAAGATCAGGCATAGCGGCGTGAAGGACCGCGGCTTCATGGATTCGATCTATTTCGAAGACCCGCTCGGATTGCTGATCGAGCTCGCCTCCTACCGTTTCGAGCCGCCGGCGGGCCTTGGCCATGCCGACGTCTTGATGGAAGCCCACAAGATCAGGGTTGCGCGCGGCGACTACAACATCGCCGAGGTGCATCTGGCCGATGCGATCGAGGCGCTGATGGCGACCCGACCGACGCTGTCGGGCGATCGGGAACCGAAGAATCCGTACTGAACCGGGAAAAGCGATCAAAGGGAGGACGATCATGCCTGCCATCAAGCTCAATGTGATCAAGCCCAGCGTCAACAACATGGCCGTTCGCGTCTTCGTGCGGGCCGCGGGCCTGGATTTCACCGAAAACGACGTCTACGGCCAGACGCGCACGCCCGACTACCTGGCGCGGTGTCCGTCGCATCTGACGCCGATGATCGAAGCCGATGATTTGCCCAAGGGCGCTTTGTGGGAGAGCTGCGCGATCATGCAGTATCTCTGCAACAAGCACGGGCTCGAGGCGTTTTACCCGAAAGATCCGGCCAGACGCGCGATGATCGACAGTGCCATGTTCTACCTGATCGGCACCTTCTATCCCTATCTCGCGCGGGCCACTTATCCCGCCCTCGGCTTCCCGCAATATCCAGGCGAAGTCGGCCACGGCGATGCCGATGCCGGGACCAAGGAGAAGGCGCGTCAGGCGGCCGCCGAGGCTCTCGCCGAACCGCTGGAGGTCTTCCACGCGTTCTACCTGGACGACAAGCCGTTCATCGGCGGGGCCAAGCCGTCGATCGCCGACATCAGGCTTGCGGCGACGCTCGAATTTCTCGCCGCGATCGACTATGCGCTGCCGGATTGGGCCAAGACCTATGTGACGGCGATGGAGACATCGCTCGGCGGCGCCTATGCCGAACCGGCCGCCGATGTGCGCGGCTATATCGCTTATGTCGAGTCCCAGAAGAAATAGCGCTCAACGCGACCGCGAAGCGTATCGATCAGGCGTGGCGCGATCCCGCCCTCACGGGCTCTCAAGGATCTCTTTCAGGGCCACGGCCTGATTGGGCACCCCCTCGACCGATGCGCTCGAACAATGTTAGCGCGCGTTCTGACTTGATAACCTTTCAGCCAAAGGCCGCGATCACCGTTTCGATAGGCAGAAATAGTGTGCGGCTCTCGGCCGGGTATTCGTTGAACTCTGCGCAGGCCATGTAGAAGCGCTTCGCATCGTCGTCCTTGGCCTGCACCAGCACGGCACCGATCCCGATGCTCTGGGATGCGACGGCGATGCGGCGCAGCGCGTCCGACAGGATGTCGGCACCCAGTCCACGACCGGCATAGGCGCGGCTTACGGCCAGCCGTCCGATCACCGACACTGGAATCGTGTCGGGCGCATTGCGCCGGACCTTGCCAGGCGCACTCATCCGCCCTACCGCGCCGGCGGCGATGCAGAAGTAAGCAACGACCTTGCTCCCATCGCAAACAACATAGGTCCGGGAGAACCGGCTCTCGTTTTTCAGCGCGCGCTGCGTGAGCCAATCGTTCAAGGCCGCCTCGCCGCAATCGAAATCCGCAAGATCATGGCTCGCCGTCAGCGGGACCGGGACAGAGAGCTTCGTGTACGGAGACGCAGGATCAAGCGTCACGTTGCCATGCCGGAACTCGACGCAGCAGCGCGCGTAGCTTGGGTCCAGGAGCCGGGGGATTGTCGAGCGCATGGATGAAGGCGTCGTAGCGCTCGGAATCGAGCACAAACAGACGCTGGTCCAGCAGCACGTCGATCGCTCGCGAGCGGGCGCTATCGATCATGAACTCGGTGCGCGTCTTGCCCAGGATCGCCGCCGCATCGTCGATGAGCTGACGGGTGTTTGCCTCGATGCGCAGATTGATGCTGCCCTTGGGCTCGGCAGCCGGAGGCCGTTCCGCAACCGCTACGGTCTCGGGGTGCAAGATTTCCGAAGAGGATGAGCGACCTTTGATCATGGGCGCAATATGATAAAACGTATCTACATTGTCAACACGCCGACCGGATTGGACGGGCCGATGGCGAGCCTGCGCATTGCCATCCGGGCCACGCTTCCGGCCGCGTCGAGACCCCGTCAAAGGTGCGTTTCCGCCATTCGGCTTCAATCGTCAACGCCAAGAGCGGCAGTCAGCGACCGGCGCCGCCGCCTTCGCCCTACCCGCCACTACAGCACCCGAAATCGTCCCGACAATCGGAATTTCTCGCGAACAGGGCCGACGACCTAAGCTCAGGTACCCAGATCGTGCTGACGTAGCCTCTCGATGAACCTCTGCTTTCGCGCGTGCTGCTCGACGAGCCCGGCGAGGCGACGATGGAAATCGGTCGCGGTTCCGCGCTCCTCGGCCAAAGTCTTGAGGTCGAGGAGCGTGGCCGCGGCCCTGTCATAGGCTGGACCGTTGGAGCGGGTAATTTCGGCTTGCACCTGGTGCCACACGGCCTCGCCTTGCTGCGCCAGGGCATCAAGCCTCGCGCGGCGGGCCTTTGCGGCCTCAGCGTCCCGGCGCTTCTGATCTGCGGCGGCCTTTTTCGCGGCGGCGCGCATTCAGATCGGATGGAGAAGCTCGTCGCTTTCGAGCGCGGCGAGGGCGCGGCTCAAGCTCAGGCCGGCATAGAGCGGCCACCATTTCCCGGTATGGCGCATCCATTGGATATCGAAGCGGCCCGGACCCATATAGTCGAGCCGCGCGAAGGGTGCTTCGAATTCGTCTCCAAGGTTCTCGACAAAACCGGACCGGTAGAGCTGGATGAAGCGATAGCGCCCACCGGCCCATTTGCCGAAAATGTCGACGCAATAATTGAATTCCGTCGGGCGGATTGCCGGCAGAAAGCGCGGCTTCAGGACATCGCGGATGAAGCCTTCGCAGGCCGCGATGATCCGATCCTTCTCCGGACCGGCCAATGGCGCCGGCCTCGGCTTGCCGGAACTCCACGTCGACTGCCGTCCCGCCATGGACCTCGTCCCTGCCAGTGGCCTTGATTCTCGCGCGCACAAGAAGAGTGAGAAGCCGGCAGGTCCGTCAAGTCCCCTCAGGCGGAATGCGACCTGACGTCTGGCGTCGCTCAGCCGTAGATCGGGAAGGCCCTGGTCAGGTCGGCCACCTTGGCCCTGACCGCGGCTTCCGCGCCCGAGGCGGTGCCGTCATTGGAGATCGCAACCGCGTCCAGCACCTCGGCGATCAGCTGGCCGACGGCCGCGAACTCCGCCGTGCCGAAGCCGCGCGTGGTGGCCGCCGCGCTACCCAGGCGAATGCCCGAGGTGACGGTCGGCTTTTCCGGATCGAAGGGAATGCCGTTCTTGTTGCAGGTGATATGGGCACGGCCGAGCGCCGCCTCGGCGATCTTGCCGTTCAAGCCCTTGGCGCTGAGATCGACCAGCATCAGGTGGTTGTCGGTGCCACCGGAGACGATGGCATAACCGGCTTCGCTCAGGGTTGCCGCCAGCACCCGGGCATTGTCGACGACATCGCCGGCATAACGGCGGAAGGCCGGCGTCAGCGCCTCGCCGAAGGCCACCGCCTTGGCGGCGATCACATGCATCAGCGGACCGCCCTGAAGGCCGGGGAAGATCGCCGAATTCAGCTTCTTCGCCAGCGCCTCGTCATTGGTCAGGATCAGCCCGCCGCGCGGCCCGCGCAAGGTCTTGTGGGTGGTCGAGGTGACGACATGGGCATGCGGGAAGGGCGAGGGATGGACGCCGCCCGCCACCAGCCCGGCGAAATGCGCCATGTCGACGAAGAGCGAGGCGCCGACCGCGTCGGCGATCCGGCGGAAGCCGGCGAAATCCCAGAAGCGCGAATAGGCCGAGCCGCCGGCGACGATGACCTTGGGCCGGTGCTCATGGGCCAGGCACTCGACCATCTCCATGTCGATGAGCTGGTCGTCCGGCCTGACGCCATAACTGACGACGTTGAACCATTTGCCCGACATGTTCGGCTTGGCGCCATGGGTGAGATGGCCGCCGGCGGCGAGGTCGAGCCCCATGAAGGTGTCGCCCGGCTGCATCAGCGCCATGAACACCGCCTGGTTGGCCTGGCTGCCGGAATTCGGCTGGACGTTGGCGAAACCGCAGCCGAACAGCTCTTTGGCGCGCGCTATGGCGATCTCCTCGGCGATGTCGACGAACTGGCAGCCGCCGTAATAACGGCGGCCCGGATAACCCTCGGCATATTTGTTGGTCAGCACCGAGCCCTGCGCCTGCAGCACGGCATGAGAGACGATGTTCTCCGAGGCGATCAGCTCGATCTCGTCGCGCTGCCGGCCGAGTTCGCTGGCGATGGCCTCGGCGATGGCGGGATCAGCTTGCGCGATGTCGGCGCTGAAGAAGCTGGCACGTTCGATCCTGGTCATGGCGGTCCCTTCAGCATTCGGCGAGATTGACGGCGAGACCTCCAAGCGAGGTCTCCTTGTATTTCGACTGCATGTCGCGGCCGGTTTCCCGCATGGTGACGATGACCTTGTCGAGCGAGACGACATGGGTGCCGTCGCCCTGCAAAGCCAGCGAAGCCGCGTTGATGGCGCTAACCGTTCCGAAGGCGTTGCGTTCGATGCAGGGCACCTGCACCAGCCCGCCGATCGGATCGCAGGTCATGCCGAGATGATGTTCCATGCCGATTTCGGCGGCATTCTCGATCTGCTCGTTGGAGCCGCCGAGCACCGCCGCGAGGCCCGCCGCGGCCATGGAACAGGCCACGCCGACCTCGCCCTGGCAGCCGACCTCGGCGCCGGAGATCGAGGCGTTCATCTTGAACAGCGCGCCGATCGCGGCGGCGGTCAAAAGGAAGCGCCTGATGCCCTCGGCATCGGCGCCACGGCAATGGTCGCGATAATAACGCAGCGCCGCCGGCACGATGCCGGCCGCGCCATTGGTCGGCGCCGTGACGACCCGGCTGCCGGCGGCATTTTCCTCGTTGACGGCAATGGCATAGAGGCTGAGCCAGTCCATCACCTCATGCGGCGAGCGCGCGTTGGAACCGGCGGCGGCGTCGAGCTTGCGCTTGAGCGCGGGCGCGCGGCGCCGGACATGCAGGCCACCGGGCAATTCGCCCTCGGTCACCATGCCGCGATCGATGCAGGCCATCATGACGCTGGCGACCCGGTCGAGATAGTGCTCGACCTCGGCGGCCGGACGCCGGCTGACCTCATTGGCCATGACCATCTCGGCGATCGACAGGCCGGCGCCGGCCCCCAGCGCCAAGAGGTCCCGGCCCGAACGGAAGGGAAAAGGGATCGGCCCGCCGGTTTCGACCTGCGGTTCGCCGATCGCCTCCTCGCGGATGACGAAGCCGCCGCCGACCGAGCACCAGCGTTCGCTCGCCAGCTCCACGCCCGCGGCGTCCAGCACGGTGAAGGCCAAAGTGTTGGGATGCTGCGGCGTGGCGCCGACCCCGTCGAAGACGATGTCGCTTACCGCATCGAAACGGATGGCCCGGCGGCCGGCAAAGCGCAGCTCATGCTTTTCGCGAACGCTCAAGACAATGCCGTCGGCGGCGTCTGGGTCGATGGTATCGGGCGCTTCGCCCGCCAGCCCCAGGATCACCGCCTTGTCGGTGCCATGGCCCTTGCCGGTCCAGGCCAGCGAACCGAAGAGGTCGGCGCGCACCCGGGCGACGCGCGGCAACAGGCCCGCGGCCGCCACCGCCGCGGCGAAGGCGGCCGCCGCCTTCATCGGGCCGACCGTATGCGAAGATGACGGACCGATGCCGATCTTGAACAACTCGAAGACGCCGATCATCGTGCTGCCCGCTGTCTGGAGAAAGAGCCGTCAGACGAGTTCACCGCGCGCCTCGTCCAGCAATTGCCAGACATAGGGTGCGAAGGAGCGCCAGACATCGACATGGAACCTATCAGGCTCCGGCCGCGACAGCATGACCGTCGCCTTGCCGATCAGCGTGCGCGTGCACATGCCGACCGGGAAGGCCGCGGCCGACAGGTCGAGCGGGCAGCCATGGTTCAGCACATAGGCGCTTTTCGAGCCGGACAGGCTGAAGGCATCCGAGCGGTGGCTGACATCGACGAGCGAATGGCGCGCGCCCAGGAGCGCCTGGCCGAGGCCGTCGAACAGCACCGCCGGATCTTCGCCGGCCGCCTGCAACAGCCATTCGTCCGGGCCGAGCCAGAAGGCCGTGCGGCCGCCCTTGGCGTTGAAACGGCAAGCCTCGCGCGGCAAGGCGAGGCCGAAGGCCTGGTCCGCCGTGGCCACCGCCGGGGGACGGCCGCGGAACACCAGTTTCGCCGCATCCGGCAGCACGTCGAGCATGGCGGCCGGAATGACCCGGGCGCCGGTGGCCAGGTGATCGAGCGCACCGGCACGCAGCGTCGATTGGTCAAGCATCGAGGCGCTCTCCTTTGGCGTCGTAGAACACCGGCTCGACCACTTCGACGGTGATCGGCCCGCCCGGCATCGGCACCGACAGGCGCTGGCCCATGCGCGCCCGGCCGCCGCGCAGCAAGGCCAGCGCAATGGAGCGGTCGAGCGTCGCGCTCCAATAGGACGAGGTGACGTGGCCGATCATGGTCATCGGGATCGGCTGGTTGGCATCGGCGACGATCTGCGCGCCCTCTTCCAGCACACACTTGGGATCGACGGTCAGAAGCCCGACCAGCTGCTTGCGGTCGTCGCGGATCATGGCGGGGCGGGCGAGCGATCGTTTGCCGACGAAATCCTTCTTCGCCTTGCCGATCGCCCAGCCGAGACCGGCGTCGTCAGGGGTCACCGTGCCGTCGGTCTCCTGGCCGACAATGATAAAACCCTTCTCGGCGCGCAGCACATGCATGGTCTCGGTGCCATAAGGCGTGATGCCATGGGGCTTGCCTTCGGCGACGATGGCCTCCCAGACCGCGCGGCCGTGACCGGCCGGCACATTGACCTCGAAGCCGAGTTCGCCGGTGAAGGAGACGCGAAACAGGCGGGTCGGCACGCCACAGATCCGACCCTCGCGCACGCTCATATGCGGCATGGCCTCGCGTGAGAGATCGATGCCCTCGACCAGCGGCTCCAGCACCTCGCGGGCGTTCGGCCCCTGCACCGCGATGACCGCCCATTGCTCGGTCGTCGAGGTCAGCCAGACGTCGAGATCGGGCCATTCGGTCTGGAGATAGTCCTCCATCATGGCCAGCACGCGGGCGGCGCCGCCGGTCGTGGTGGTGACGTGGAAGCGGTCGGGCGCCATGCGGCCGACCACACCGTCATCCATGACGAAGCCGTCCTCGCGCAGCATCACGCCATAGCGCAGCCGGCCGGGCTCCAGCTTGGTCCAGGCATTGGTGTACATGCGGTTCATGAACTCGGCGGCGTCGGCGCCGACGATCTCGATCTTGCCGAGCGTGGACGCATCAAAAATGCCGACCGCGCGGCGCACCGCCAGGCATTCGCGCGCCACCGCCTGATGCATGTCCTCGCCGGGGCGCGGGAAATAGTGGGCGCGTTTCCACAGGCTGACTTCCTCGAAGGCCGCGCCCTCGGCTTCGGCCCAGCCATGGATCGCCGTGCGGCGCACCGGATCGAACAGCTCGCCGCGCGACTGCCCGGCGAAAATGCCGAAAGTGGTCGGCGTATAGGGCGGCCGGAAGGTGGTCAGGCCGATCTTCGGCACCGGCAGCTTCAAGGCATCCGAGACGACACCCAGCGCATTCATGTTCGAGGTCTTGCCCTGGTCGGTGGCCATGCCGGTCGTGGTGTAGCGCTTGACGTGCTCGATCGAACGGAAGCCCTCGCGGGTCGCCAGCCTGACGTCCTTCTCGGTCACGTCGTTCTGGAAATCGATCCAGGCGCGCGTCTTCAGCGGATCGCGGCCATGCGGGGTCGCGCCGATGAACCCGTCGGTCCCGGTGCTTTCGGCTTCGACGGCAAAAACCTGCTGGCCGCTGTCGCCAAATCCCGCGGCCGCGGCCGCGGCGGTTCCGCCGGCAAAGCCGTCGGCCAGCACCCGGTCGAGATCGTAGAGGCCGCGACAGGCGCCGGCCGATCGCTCGCGCTCGGCCGAGGCGCCGGGCAGATAGGCCTGCAGCGCCTCGTCATAGACGAGCTTGCCGCGTGATTGCGAGAACAGGTGGACGCTCGGCGTGAAGCCGCCGGACATCAGCACGAGATCGCAGGCGATGGTCTCGGACTGGCCGAGGCGGCCGCCCGCGCCGAGCCGGGCAAGGCTTGCGGACGCGACGCGCAGGCGCCCGCCGGTTCCGGTGACCACGGTGGCGGCGCGCACGTCGATGCCGGCGGCCTTGGCGCGCGCGACCCAGGGCCCCGCCGGCGCCGGTCTGAGGTCGGCGATGACAGCGATGGTGACACCGGCGGCCTTGAGATCGAGGGCGGCGCGATAGGCGCTGTCGCAGGCGGTGAAGACCACGGCCCGGTCGCCCGGCTTGACGCCGTAACGATTGGCGTAGGTGCGGGCGGCTTCCGCCATCATCACGCCCGGCCGGTCATTGTCGGGGAAGGCCAGCGGCCGCTCGATGGCACCCGTCGCCAGCACCACTTCCCTGGCGCGCAGCTGCCAGAGCCGTTCGCGCGGCAGTTTCGGATCGGCGCTGGCGAGATGATCGGTGACGCGCTCGCTGAGCCCGAGGAAATTATGCGGATACCAGCCGAAGGCGGTGGTCCGCGGCATCAGCGTGACATTGGCGCGCCCGGCGAGATCGGCGAGCGTTTCGGTGAGCCAGCCGGCAGCGGAGCGGCCATCGATCGTCGCCGCGGTCTCGGACAGCAGCGAGCCGCCGAGTTCCGCCTGTTCGTCGCAGAGGATGACCTTGGCGCCGGCCTTGGCCGCGGCGAGTGCTGCGGCGAGACCGGCCGGGCCCGAACCGACCACCAGCACGTCGCAATGGGCATGGACCTGGGTATAGCGGTCGGCATCGGGCCTGGTCGGCGCCCGCCCGAGGCCGGCGGCCCGGCGGATCATCGGCTCGTAGAGCTTTTTCCAGGCGGCCCGCGGCCACATGAAGGTCTTGTAGTAGAAACCGGCCGGCAGGAAGGCCGAGACCAGCTCATTGGCGGCGCCCAGATCGAAGCCGAGCGAGGGCCAGCGGTTCTGGCTCTCGGCGACCAGGCCGTCATGGAGCTCGACCTGGGTGGCGCGCAGGTTGGGAGTATAGCGCGCCTCGTCCGCGCCAATGCCGACCAGCGCATTGGGTTCGTCCGAGCCCGCCGTCATGATGCCGCGCGGCCGGTGATATTTGAACGACCGGCCGACCAGGTGGACGCCGTTGGCGATCAGCGCCGAGGCCAGCGTATCGCCGGCAAAACCCTGATAGGTCCGGCCGTCGAAGCTGAACCGGATCGGCCTGCCGCGATCGATGCGGCCGCCGGAGGGCAGGCGGAAAGGCGCGTTCATCGGCCGGCCTCCTCGGATGCGGCATCCGGCCCGGGCCGTGGTGTGCCGGCCGGATAGGTGGCGGCGATCGCATCGCTCACCGTGTCGCGCAGCACGTTGAAGAAGCGGCCGCAGCCATGGGCATGGCGCCAGCGCTCGGCATGCTCGCCCTTCGGATTGGCGCGCATGTAGAGGAAGCTCGCCCAGGCCTCGTCGTCGAGGCTCATCGGGTCGACGGGCCGCGCGATGTGAGCCTCGCCGCCATAAGCGAACTCGGTCTCGGGGCGCTGGCCGCAATAGGGGCAGGTGATGAGAAGCATGATGGCTCGAACTCCAGCGCTCAGTGGGCGACGGCGGCGGCGGCGGCCTCGTCGATGAGGACGCCGTCGCGGAAGCGTTCGATGGTGAAAGGCGCATTGATCGGATGCGGCTCGTCCCGGGCGATGGTCCAGGCAAAGACATGGCCCGCGCCCGGCGTCGCCTTGAAGCCGCCGGTGCCCCAGCCGCAATTGACGTAGAGGCCGGGCACCGGCGTCTTGGCGATGATCGGCGAGCGATCCGGGGTGACGTCGACGATGCCGCCCCAGTTGCGCAGCATGCGAAGCCGGCGGAACATCGGCACGAGCTCGCAGATGGCGTCCAGCGTATGGGTGGTGATGTGCAGCGCGCCGCGCTGCGAATAGGAGGTATAGGCGTCGGTGCCGGCGCCGATGACCATCTCGCCCTTGTCCGACTGCGAGATATAGGCGTGGATGGTGTTGGACATGACCACGCAGGGAAAGGCCGGCTTGACCGGTTCGGACACCAGCGCCTGCAGCGGATAGCTTTCCAGCGGCAGGCGAACGCCGGCCCGGTCCATGACGACGCTGGTATGGCCGGCGGCGGAGACGCCGACCTTCTTCGTCCGGATGAAGCCGCGGCTGGTCTCGACGCCTTCGACCGCGCCGCCGGGACCGCGCCGGATGCCGGTGACCTCGCAATTCTCGATGATGTCGACGCCGCGCGCATCGGCGCCGCGGGCATAACCCCAGGCGACCGCATCGTGCCGCGCCGTGCCGCCGCGCCGCTGCAGCGCGCCGCCGAGGATCGGATAGCGCATGCCCGAACCGATATTGAGCGCCGGGCAGAATTCCTTGCACTCTTCCGTCGTCAGCCACTCATTGTCGATGCCGTTCAGCCGGTTGGCATGGACATGGCGCCTGAAGCTCTGCACGTCGTGAATGTTATGGGCGAGCATCAGCACGCCGCGTGGCGAGTACATGACGTTGTAGTTCAGGTCCTGCGACAGGCCTTCCCACAGCTTCAGTGCGTGCTCGTAGAGCGCCGCGCTCTCGTCGAACAGGTAGTTGGAGCGGATGATC
Source organism: Phreatobacter stygius (assembly GCF_005144885.1). Taxonomy (NCBI): domain Bacteria; kingdom Pseudomonadati; phylum Pseudomonadota; class Alphaproteobacteria; order Hyphomicrobiales; family Phreatobacteraceae; genus Phreatobacter; species Phreatobacter stygius. The sequence goes on along the minus strand of NZ_CP039690.1, from coordinate 3,062,452 downwards.
GTGGTGTTGCGGCCGGTATTGCCGCCGCCGAGCCAGCCGCGCTCGACCACCGCGACATTGGTGATGCCGTGTTGCTTGGCAAGATAATAGGCGCAGGCCAGGCCGTGGCCGCCGGCGCCGACGATGACGACGTCATATTCGGCCTTCGGCTCCGGCGAGCGCCATTGCCGCTGCCAGCCGGCATGGCCGCCGAGCGCGCGGCGGAACAGGGACAAGGCCGAATAATTCTGCATCGGAGCGGTTCCGGTGAGGATGGATCTTGGCTGAGACCATGCTTGCCTGGCGCACCGCCTTCGCGCGAGCACGAGACGGCCTTGGCGCTGGAACGGAAGCGACATGTCGATCCGACCGGCGGCCGTTTCGTTCAAGCCCGCTCCGGCCTCAGGATTGCGGCGATTGCGGCACGACCTCGAACAGGCAGTGATCGTGCTGGCCTTCGGCCGCGCAATAGACCTCGCGCGCCGTCAGCCGCTGCTTGCGGCCGGCATTGGCCGCGACATATTCGAGCGAGCCTTCGAGCCAGGCCGCGAACATGTAGCAAACCTTGCGGCCGCTGTGCCGGTGCGCCTCGTCGACCATGGCGGAATTGTTCAGGCGGACATGGGCCGTGCCGGCCTCGGGGGTCAGGTCGAGCACCTCGAACTGGCCCCAGCCGCGCTGGGTGATCCGCCGCATATAGTGGTGGAACACCTCGACGCCGCCCATGCCGTGATGGGCGGCTTCCTTCTCGCACCAGAAATAGGCCGAGCGGTGGCCGGCCGGACGCAGGATTTCCTCGAGCTTGTCAGGGCCCAGCGCCGCCTCGACGGCATAGTGGTTGTTCAGGAAGAAGTGCTGCGGCACCAGGATCATCGGCAGCGCGTCGACCGACCAGCGGCCGGTGGCATCGTCGACCTCGATGTCGATCGCGGGCTTGCCCATGGCTCAGGCTCCCCAGACATTGTGCAGGAGGTTGAACCAGTTCTTGCCGATGACCGCCTCGATGCGGCCGGTCGACCAGCCGCGACGCTCCATGGCCTCGGTCAGGTTCGGCCAGTCGCCGATGGTGCGCAGACCCTCGGGGTTGATGACCTCGCCGAAATTGGTCAGGCGACGGGCATAACCCTTGTCATGGGTGATCCAGTCGAAGAATTCCTGGCCGTAGCCTTGCGTGAAGTCGGTGCCGATGCCGACATTGGCCTCGCCGCAGATGTCGATGACATATTCGATCGCCTCGACATAATCGTCGACATTGGCTGCCGGCCCGCGCTTCAGGAAGGGCGGGAACATGGTGACGCCAACGAAACCGCCGTGATCGACGATGAATTTCAGCTGCTCGTCGGTCTTGTTGCGCGGATGCGCCTTCAGGCCGGCCGGCAGGCAGTGCGAATAGGCGACCGGCTGCTTGGAGGCGAGGATGACATCCGTGCTGGTCTGGGCCCCGACATGGGAGAGGTCGCAGAGGATGCCGAGCCGGTTCATCTCGGCGACCACCTCGCGGCCGAAATCGGACAGGCCGCCGTCCTTGGATTCATAACAGCCGGTGCCGACCAGGTTCTGGGTGTTATAGGCCATCTGAATGATGCCGATGCCGAGTTCCTTGAACAGGCCGAGATAGCCGATCTGGTCCTCGATGCCGGTGATGTTCTGCCAGCCGAGGATGATGCCGGTCTTGCCCTCGGCCTTGGCCTTCAGGATGTCGGCCGTGGTGTAGATCTGGCTGATGATGTCGCCATGCTCGCGGAACCAGGCTTTCCAGCGCATCACGTTGCGCATGGTCTCGGTGAAGCCTTCCCAGACGCAGCAGGTGCAGTTGGCAGCGGTCAGGCCGCCCCGCCGCATGTCCTCGAACACCGGCCGGCCGAAATCGGAAATGATCAGGCCATCGATGACAACAGACTTCTGGTGCAGATCCGAGGACATGGCCTTTTTCCTTCTTGCTGGCTCCGGCATCGGCGGTGGCTGCGCGCGCAGCCCGTCCCATGCGGCTCGATTTCGAATGATCCGACTTGGAACAGTCCGACTTGGAATGGTCCGATTGTTCGGCCGGAGCAGCCAAAGCCGATAGGACGATTGCGCCATGACACTGGGACAGGCGCGGCGCGCAGCGGCAATCTTCTCGCCGCGCGCCCGATCGGAGATGACGCATTCGTTCAAGCCCGAGCGCCCATGCGTCCTAGCTTGGCATTTCGCCCGCCGCCTAACGTTCGAGGAGAACAATAACTTCCGGAGATGAACCATGGCGACGATGACGAAGCGGACCTTCACCGCGCTTGCAGCATCCGGCGTGCTGCAGCTCGCCCGCGGCGGTGCCGACCAGGCTTATGCGAAAGACAAGGTCAAGATCGCCTTTGTCGGGCCGCTGACCGGCGCCTTGTCGCCGCACGGCATCGGCGGACGCAATTCAGCCGAGCTTGCGGTCAAGCTGATGAACGCCGATCCGACGACCAAATACGATTATGAGCTGGTGGTGCTCGACGACGAGTGCAAACCGAATGTCGGCGTGCAGGTGGTGACCAAGATCGCCTCCGACCGCTCGATCATCGCGGCGATCCCGCATTATTGCTCGGCGACCGCGATCGCCACGGTCGACATCTTCAACCGCTTCAAGCTGCCGATGGTGGTCTGGGCGGCGGTGCTGCCGGAGATCACCTATGCCAGGAAATATCCCGAGGTGCACCGGGTCAGCGGCATCCTGATCGGCCAGAACCGGGTCGGCGCGCAGTTCATGAGGGAGCGCGGCTACAGGAAGTTCGTCTCCTTCGTCGACTCCACCGACTACGGCAAGTCGATGAACAAGTACTTCGCCCAGTTCACTCTGGAGAACGGCAACGAGATCCTCGGCACCTTCGCCGTGCCGCCGGACCAGCAGGATCTTTCCGCCGAGCTGACCAAGATCAAGGAACTGAAACCCGAGGTGATCTATTTCGGCGGCCTGACGCCGCTCGGCGCGCGCCTGCGCACGCAAATGGAGAAGCTCGGCATCGTCGCCCAGTTCGAGGGCAATTCCGGCATCATGGGCGATGCCTTCATCGCAGCGGTCGGGCCGGAGCTTGCCGAGGGCACGCTGACCTTCTTCGACAGCCCGCCGATCTCGCGCATGCCGGGCGGCAAGTTCTTCACCGACAATTACGCCGCCGCCGGCTATCGCGATCCGCCGGAAGCCTATGGCCCCTTCGCCTATGTGGCGACCCGGCTGGTGCTGGAGACCATCGAGAAGACCGGCCCGGACCGCGCCAAGGTGACCGCCGCGCTCGGCGACGTGAAGGACCGCCCGTCCATCGTCGGCCCGATCAATTTCGACGATCACGGGCAGAACATCACGCCGCTCACCACCAAATATGTCGTGCAGGACGGCAAGTGGGTGGTCTGGGAAGACAGCGAATATGCCAGCGGCAAGCGCAAGCTGAAAAACCTGCCCTGAGCCCCGTGGGACATCTGAAGCGAAGGACGCTCCCATGGGCATGATCGGCCAACACCTGCTCAACGGCCTGATGCAGGGAACAATCTATGGCCTGGTGGCCATGGGGTTCACCATCTTCTTCGGGGTGATGAACGTCATCAAGTTCTCCCATGGCGACGTGCTGACGCTCGGCGCCTTCGGCGGCCTGGTCGCCGCCTGGGCGACCCATGCGCTGGGATTGCCGGTCGGCATCCAGCTGATCGCGGTATTCGCGGCGGCCATGCTGCTGTCGGCCGTGGTCGGCGCCGGCATCTCGCATTTCCTGATCATGCCGCTGCGCAATGCGCCGCCGCTCAACATGCTCTTGATGACCATGATGGTCGGCACCCTCATTCGCGAGGCGATCCGGCTGTTCTTTCCGAACGGCACGAATCCGCAGCGCTTTCCCGAACTGCTGCCCTCGGGCGGCTTCAACCTCGGCAATGTCTTCGTCCGCAATGACGGGCTGATCCTGATGGTCGCCGGCATCGCCTCGATCGCGGTGGTGCATTGGATCATCAACCGCACGCGCTTCGGCCTCGCCATGCGGGCGGTGGCCGAGGATGTCGAGACGGCCCGGACCATGGGCATCAACTATGCGCGGGTCATTCCGCTCACCTTCGCGCTGGGATCGATCACCGCCGGCTTCGCCGGCACGATCTACGGGCTCTATTACAGCGAGATCAATTACGGCATGGGCCTGCTGCTCGCGGTCATCGGCTTCAGCGCGGCGATTGTCGGCGGCCTCGGCAATATCTGGGGCGCCATCATCGGCGGTTATCTGTTCGCCGGCCTGCAGACCTTCGTGGTCGCGGCGATCCCGTCGATGAGCGACTACAAGAACGTCTTCGCCTTCGTCCTGGTCATCGTGCTCATCACCTGGCGGCCGACCGGGCTGCTCGCCGAGCGGGGGAGCGAGCGGGTATGACCGATCTGTCCGACATGAGCCGCGTCGGCCAACTGGCCGGCGATTCCCCGGTCCGCACCGGCGCCGGCACCTTGCCCCGGTCCGGCCAGCGCGCCCATCGGTGGCCGCTGGTGGCGGCGGTCGCCTTCGCGGCGACAGCACTGACCGTCCTGGTGCTGATCGAGAACCAGAAACTGCTCGGCCTGGCGCTGGCGGCGATCGCCGCGATCTGCCTGGGCGCGGCCCGCTTCGGCGGCGTGGCGGCGACCGAGGCCGCCGCCGCCGACCACCCCTGGCTGCTGCGCGGCCTCATCACGGCTGCGACGCTCGCCGTGCTGTTCGTGCTCAGGGACGACAATTTCGGCCTGCTGATGCTCTCAACCGTGCTGATCTATGCCACCGTCTGCGTCGGCCTGACCATCCAGATGGGTTATGCCGGCCTGACCAATTTCGCCGCCGCCGCCTTTGTCGGCACCGGCGGTTATACCGCCGCCATGCTCGGCCAGGCCGGCGGCCTGCCCGATCCCGTCGTGCTGGTCACCGGCGGACTGGTCGCGGTTGCCATCGGCTCGCTCTTGATCCTGCCGGTGCTGCGCACGCGCGGCCACTACGCGGCGCTGACGACGCTGGCCTTCGGCGTGATGTTCAACGTCTTCCTCGACGCCAACGAACTGCTCGGCGGGCCGCAGGGCCTGAAGATCCCCGGCATCAACCTGTTCGGCTGGGATTTTTCCGAGGACCTGCACATCGCCGGCTTCACCATCTCGTTCTACGCCAATTACGTGCTGCTGACCGGCGCGCTGGCGGCGCTCGCCATGATGCTGGCCGGCCTGATCGACCGGTCCTGGATCGGCATCTGGTTCGATGCCGTCCGGCTCGACGAAACCGCGGCCTCGGTGTTCGGCCTGAAGATCGGTCGGTGGAAGATCCTGGCCTTCACGCTGGGCAATTTCCTGGCCGGCGTGATGGGCGCGGTCTATGCGAAGATGACCGGCTTCATCGCGCCGAGCAATTTCACCTTCGGCGACTCGCTCGTCATGGTGTCGATCGTCATTCTCGGCGGCATCGGCAACCGCTGGGGCGTGCTGCCGGCAGCCCTCATCGTGGTGCTGCTGCCGGAGAAGCTGCAATTCATCCAGGAATACCGGCTGCTGCTCTACGCGCTGCTGGTGATCGTCATCCTGATCGTCCGGCCCGACGGGCTGGTGGCGCGCCGGGTGCGCAAGCTCAACCTGGAGGCCCGGTCATGAGTGCGCATCAGGCACAGGCCAACCCGGCCAGCGCGGCGAGCCCGGCGAGATTGCTCGAATGCCGCGGCCTGTCCGTGCGCTTCGGCGGGCTCATGGCGCTCAACGAACTCGACATCGATGTCGGCCGCGGCGAAGTGCTGGGGCTGATCGGCCCCAACGGTTCGGGCAAGACGACCTTCTTCAATGTGGTCAGCGGCGTCTATGCGGCGAGCGCCGGCTCGATCCGCCTCGACGGCGTCGACATCACCCGCGCCCAGGCGCAGAACCTGTCGGCCCATGGGCTTGCCCGCACCTTTCAGCGCTCGCGACTCTGCCTGCCCTTGTCGGTGTTCGACAATATCGCGCTCGGCGCGCAGGGCCGCCTCGACAGCGGGCTCTGGCACAACCTGTTCCGCCGCAAGGCCTTCGCGACCGAGGCCCGGACCATGGCGGCCGAGGCGCGCGAGCTCTTGCATGTGTTCAGCCCGACACTGGCCGACAAGCTGTTCGAACCGGCCATTTCGCTCGGCATGATCGACCGCCGCCGGGTCGAGATCTGCCGCGCCCTGGTCGGCCGGCCGAAGCTGGTGCTGCTCGACGAACCCTCCGCCGGCATGACCCATGACGAGACCGACCAGCTGATGGACGAGATCCTGGGCGTGCGCCGCTCGCTGGGCGATCTCACCATCATCATCGTCGAGCATGAAATGGGCCTGATCGAGCGGGTCACCGACCGCTGCGTGGTGCTCAATTACGGCAAGAAGATCTGCGAGGGCCGGTTCCGCGACGTTGCCGCGGACCCGGTCGTGCGCGAAGCCTATCTGGGGCAATCATGACCGGCCGGCTGACAGTTACGGACGTCTACACCGCCTATGACCGGGCCGATGTGCTCTCCGGCCTGTCGATCGAGGTGGCGCCCGGACGCATCACCTGCATCCTCGGGTCGAACGGCGCCGGCAAGTCGACGCTGATCCGTTCGATCCTGCGCCTGACGCCGCCACGCGCCGGCTCGATCGCCTTCGACGGCCACAAGCTCGACACCCTGCAGACCCACGAGATCGTCGGCCTCGGCATCGCCTGCATTCCCGAGGGACGGCGCATCTTCGCCAAGATGACGGTGGAGGAGAACCTGCGCCTCGGCGCCTACCGGGTGGCCTCCGAGAAGGTGATCCGGATGCGCATGGACAAGGTGTTCGAGACCTTTCCGCGGCTCGGCGAACGCGCCAGGCAATTGGCGGGCACCATGTCGGGCGGCGAACAGGCCATGGTCTCGATCGGCCGCGGCCTGATGACCGAACCGAAGCTGCTGGTTGTCGACGAGCCCTCGCTCGGCCTGTCGCCCCTGTTCGTCCAGGAGAACTTCAACGTCATCCGGCGCATCAACGACACCGGCGTGACCGTCCTGCTGGTCGAGCAGAACGTCAACCAGACGCTGGCGATCGCCCATTACGGTTATGTGCTGTCGCAAGGGCGGATCGCCGTGCACGGCACACCCGAGGTGCTTTTGGCCGATGCCGAGGTGCAGCGCGCCTATTTCGGCGGTGTCCATTGACCCGCCGGCGGCTGGCGGCGCCCCTCGTCGAGGCCGAATAATTGGCCCGATCCTTGCTGTTGTTTCCCGGACTGATAGGCTCGCCCGAGCGCGGCCATTCCGGAGGACGCATGGCAGAGTTCGGTCACCATCGCGGTCTCCCATCGGCCAAGGCGCCGCGGCGCCAGCTGTCGGTCGGCTTCGTGCTCCTGCCCAATTTCACGCTGATCGCCTTTTCGGCGATCATGGACCTGTTGCGGCTGGCCGCCGACGAGGGCGACCGGAGCCGGCCGGAACGCTGTTCCTGGAGCGTTCTGGCGCCCGATCTCAGCCCGATCGCGGCGAGCTGCGGCCTGCAGGTCCTGCCCTGGGAGACCTTCGACCGGCCCGAGCGTTTCGACTATATCGTCGTGGTCGGCGGCCTGATCGACCGCGGCACGACCTATCATCCCAAGACGCTGGATTTCCTGCGCCAGGCGGCGGCCAAGGGGGTTTCGATCGCCGGCGTCTGCACCGGCAGCTTCGCGCTCGCGGAAGCCCAGCTCATGCGCGGCCGCAAGTGCTGCGTCAGCTGGTACCACCTGCCCGACCTGATCGACCGTTATGGCGACATGGTGCCGGTGGCCGACCAGCTGTTCGTCGAGGACGGCCCGTTCATCACCTGCGCGGGCGGCCTTGCGGCGCTCGATCTCGGCGCCTGGATGGTCGAGCGGCACCTGGGTCCCGGCCGCGCGCAGAAGAGCCTGCACATCATGGTGACCGACAAGGCCCGGCCCGCGGCCGGCGCCCAGCCGCAACCGCCGAGCGCCGGCGCGGTCGACGATACCAGGGTGCGCCGCGCCATGCTGCTGATCGAGCAGAATCTCAGCACGCCGCAGAAGGTCGACGATATCGCCCATACGGTCGGCCTGTCGAAACGCCAGCTGGAGCGGGTCTTTCGCAAGGTCGTCGGCAAGAGCATCCAGGAGTTCTCGCGCGACCTCCGGGTGTTCTACGGCCTGTGGCTGCTGGCCAATTCCGACAAGACCATCACCATCGTCGCGACCGAAAGCGGCTTTTCCGACATCTCGCATTTCAACCGGCTGTTCCGGGCGACCTTCGGCTGCGCGCCTTCGGTCATCCGCCGGGAGGGACCGGAGGCCATGAAGGCGCTGATCCGGCGTTGGCAGGCGACGCAGACCAGCCCGGTGCCGGCCAAGCTCGCCACCATGGACGCGCCGCTGCCCGAGTGGACGGCCGCGATCGACCCGCCCGGCCCGGCATCGGGCGCATCCCGACCCGAGGCCGATCTGGCAACGCCGGGCTTCCTGCAGCGTGAGCGGCGCCCCTATATCTGAGCGCCGGCGCGCATCGCCGGCGCATCGTCCCGGCCAGGTTTCGAACCAGCGACATGTCAAGCGATCGCGCGGCCGGCGTTGAGACGGCGCGGCGCCTGAGGTCACCGGCATTGCCGCCGATCGATGCGACGCGGTCGCCCCGCCCCTTGCCCAAAATCTCGACGAAATGCCGCAAGCACGTGCTGCCGCACGGCCGCCGATGGCTGCGGAACGTCTGAAATTTCAGCTTGACTTCGATATGAAATAGCTTTTTTCTAAAGCTAATTAAGAATGATAATTCGACTATGAGGAGGATGCGCATGTTGGCGCAGCAGATCGTCAACGGATCGATGCTGGGAAGCATCTACGTGCTCGTCGCGGTGGCTTTCACCATTGCCATCGGCATCCTCAATTTCCTGAATTTCTCGATCCCCGGCCTGTTCATGCTGGGCGGCATGGTCAGCTGGGCCATGCTGGCCGCCGGCTGGCACTGGTCGGCCGCGATCATCACCGCGCTTTGCGCCGCCGCGGCGGTGGCGCTGCTGGTGGAACGGCTGTCCTACCGCCTGATGGCCGAGGGCGACCCGGAGATCCCGCTGGTCAGTTCGCTCGGCTTCCTGGTGCTCCTGGAAAACCTGGTGCTGATCCGCTTCGGCTCCGACCAGCAGTCGTTTCCAGCCCTCATCCCCGATTTCAACATCCGCGCCGCGGGCCTGGTCATCGGCGGAGCGCAGCTCGTCAGCCTTTTGGTCGCGGTCGCGCTGGTGGCGGGCTTGTCGGTGTTCCTGAAGGCCACCAGCACCGGCCGGCGGATCCGCGCCATCGCCGAGAGCCGCGAAACCGCGACCGTGCTCGGCGTCAACGTCTCGCGGCTGATCCCGCAGGTCTTCGTGTTCTCGGCGGTGTTCACCGCCATGGGCGGCATACTCTTCGCGATGAACTACCAGCAGGCCTCGCCCTTCATGGGCGAGGTGGTCGGGTTCAAGGGCGTCGCCGCCATGATCATCGGCGGCATGGGCAGCATCTGGGGCGCCATCCTCGGCGGCATGATCATTGGCCTCGCCGAGGTCCTTTCGATCCATTTCCTCGGTGCCAACATGGTCAATATCACCGTCTACGGCCTGCTCCTGGTCATCCTGATCATCCGGCCGCAAGGCCTGCTCGGCGCCAGCCTGACGCGGGAGAAGCTGTGATGACCAGTTATCAGCTCGGCATCCTGGTCATCCTGTCGTTCAACATCATCGCGGCCTATGCGGTCTACCTGCCGCTGGCCGCCGGCCAGCTCAATCTCGGCATTGCCGGCTTCATGGCGATCGGCGCCTATGCCGCCGCCTATCTCACCAATGAATTCGACTGGTCGGTGGCCTTCGCCATCCCGACCGGCGGCCTCCTGGCCGGGCTCATCGCGCTGATCGTCGCCGTGCCGGTGCTGCGCACCCATGGCATCTACCTGGCGCTCGCCACCTTCGCGCTCGGCCAGCTGATCGCGGCGGTCTTCCTCAATGTCGAGGCGGTCGGCGCGGCCGCCGGCTATCCGGTCAGCACCTATGTCGGCGCACCCTGGGTGATCGCCGCCGCGGTGGTGATCGTGCTGGTCGTCTTCCTGATCTCGCGCACCCGTTTCGCGCTCTACCTGACCGCGGTGAAGAGCGATGTCGTCGTCGCCGACCTGCTCGGCCTCAACGTCCGCGGCCTGCAGGTCGCCGGCTTCACCATCGGGGCGGTCATCGCCGGCATCGGCGGCGGCTTCTACGCCCATCATTTCAGCTTCGTCGAGGCGCAACATTTCAGCGTGCTGCTGAGCGTCTATACCGCGCTCTACGTGCTGCTCGGCGGCACCCAGACGGTCTGGGGTCCGCTGGTCGGCGCCGCCTTCTTCACGCTCCTGCCGGAACTCCTGCGCACCAGTTCGCAATGGCGTTACGCGGCCTTCGCCGCCCTCATCATCCTGATCATGGCGGCAAGGCCCCAAGGGCTCGTCACCGCCAACCTGTTCCACCGCTTCAGGCGCCGGGCGGGAGACGCGTCATGACGGCTTCCTCCCAACCCGTCCTGTCGGTCGCCGGGCTGTCGAAATCGTTCAACGCGCTCAAGGTCGTGCGTGATCTGAGCTTCGATGTCCGGCGCGGCGAGGCGACCGCGCTGATCGGCCCGAACGGCGCCGGCAAGACCACCGTGTTCAACCTGATCAGCGGCGTCTATGGCGTCACCGGCGGGCGGATCGCGGTCGACGGCCGCGACATCACCGACGTGCCGTCGCGCCAGCGCATCCGCCTCGGCCTGTCGCGCAGCTTCCAGAACGTCCGGCTGATGGCGCATCTCTCGGTCATCGAGAACCTCTTGGTCGGCCAGCACGTGCAGACCCGGGGCTTGCGCGACCTCGCCTCGCCGTTCCGGCTGTTCCCCCGCCACCGGTGGCGGCGCGAGGCCGTCGCGGCGCTGGAAGAGTGGGGTCTCGAGCGCTTCGCCGACGCACCGGTGAGCGCGCTCTCCTATGGCGTGCGCAAACGCGTCGACCTGGTGCGCGCGACGCTCGCCAAGCCAACCCTGCTGCTGCTCGACGAACCCGCCGCCGGGCTCAACCCGAGCGAGACGGTGACCTTGCGCGACCATCTCGTCGCGCTGAAGGCGCGTGGCGTGACGCTGCTGGTGGTCGAGCACGACATGCATTTCGTCGACAGCCTCTGCGACCACGTCGTGGTGCTGAACTTCGGCGAAAAGATCGCCGAGGGCTCGCTTGCCGACATCCAGCGCGAGCCGAAAGTCCGCGAGGCCTATCTCGGCGCGACGGGAGGGGTTTGAACCATGGTGCTTCTCGAGGTCGCCGACCTGACCGTCGACTATGGCCGCGTCCGCGCGCTGTCGGGCGTTTCGCTCACCGTGCGCGACGGCGAGGTCGCCACCGTTCTCGGCGCCAATGGCGCGGGCAAGAGCACGCTCCTGCGCGCGATGATCGGCACCGCCAAGCCGACCACCGGCAGCCTGCGTTTTGCCGGCACCGACATCACCCGCCTGCCGACCCATGGCCGGCTCGCCCAGGGCATCGTGCTGGTGCCGGAAGGCCGGCGCATCCTGATCTCGCTGACCATCGAGGACAACCTCCGGCTCGGCGCTCATCTGCGCCGCGACGGCGTGGCCGTCAGGCGCGAGATCGAGATGATCTACGAGCGCTTTCCGAACCTCGCCGAGCGCCGGTCGATGCTCGCTTCCTGCCTGTCGGGCGGCGAGCAGCAGATGCTGGCGATCGGCCGAGCGCTGCTCGCCAAGCCGCGCCTGATGATGCTGGACGAACCTTCGCTCGGCCTGTCGCCCTTGTTCGTCGAACGGCTGTTCGACTTGCTCGCCGAGCTCAACCGCGACGGCCTGACCATCCTGCTGGTGGAGCAGAACACCGGCAAGGCGCTGGCCGCGGCCGACAGCGCCACCGTGCTCGAACTCGGCCGCGTGCTGATGGCCGGCGATCCGCGCCAGCTGGCCGCCGATCCGGCCCTGCAGGCAGCCTATCTCGGCGCGGCCAAGCCCGCCCCGAACGCCCTTACCCCAAGCTGAGCTCCGACCACGAGAGGAACCGAACCGTGCAGACACGTCGTCAAGTTTTAGCCGCCGGCGCGGGTTTTGCGCTGATGTCGCGGGCGCAAGCCGCCGGACCGCAGGAGCTGATCCTCGGTTATTCCATGGCCAAGACCGGCCCCTATGTCAGCCTCGCCGCGGCCAATGAGGTCGCGGTCGATTTCGCCGTCGACGAGATCAACGCCGCCGGCGGGATCAACGGCAAACGCCTGAAGGTGGTCAAGTTCGACACCGGCGGCGAGCCGCGCCAGGCCCAGCTCGCAGTGCGCCAGCTGGCCGAGGACGGCAAGGCGCTGGCGATTATCGGGCCGTTCTCGTCGAGCGAGGTCCGGGTCGCCTTCCCGGCCGGCGACCGTGCCGGCATCACGCAGATGTCGATGGCCTCGTCCGCCCCGAGCCTGGCCAAGGGCTTTCGCTTCGCCTTCCGCAACACCACCGACGAAGGCCAGGTGATCGACCAGGTGCTGGCCGCGATCAAAGCGAAAGGCCTCGCTGCCGGTTCGAGCGCGATCGCCTTCGCCTCCGACGACACGGTGTCGAAGTCGATCGGCATCACCGTGCTGCCGACCTTGCTGCCGAAACACGGCGTGCCGATCCTCGGCTCGGTCGATTTTCAGCTGAACGCCTTCGACCTGTCGCCGCAGGTGTCGCGGCTCGCCCAGATGAAACCCGACATCGTCGGCCTCGGCGCGCCGCCCGAGGGCGCCATCAACCTTGCCAAGGAACTGCGCCGGCAAGGCGTCAGCACGCGGGTGATCGGCGGCACCACCATTGCCGATCCCGACCTGCCGGCCCGCATGGACGGCGCCGGCGAGACCATGACCATCGGCACGACCTTCTTCCGCGACGTCGACCAGCGCACCCGTACCTTCGCCGAGGACTTCGCCAAGCGGGCCAAGGCCGCGGGTCTCGCACGCACCGAGCCGAACCAGTTCGACGCCTCGGTCTACGACATCGTCTACCTCTATGCCGAGGCGATGAAGCTCGCCAAGGTGACCGGCGATCCGGCCAGGGCGGCCGAGGAGCGGGTGCAGATCCGCGATGCCCTGCGCGCGCTGAAGAACTATCCGGCGCTGGAAGGGCCGATCAGCTTCGATGCCGACGGCGACGCCATCAAGCCGGTCTATGTCATCGAGGTGAAGGGCGGAAAATGGGTCCTGCTCGACAAGCGCACGGCAGCCTGAGGCGCCGGCGGCGGGGCACCGTCCCGCCGTCCCACACCCACAAGCGGACATCCAGCATGACCTCGTCGAACCTGCCTTTTGTCGTCAAGCGCCAGCAGCGCTCCAGCGCCGAGATCTTCCGGATCGACCATGCCGTGATCGCCGGCTGGACCGGCCGCGATCCGGCGGCGCGGGAAAAACATATCGCCGAGCTGGAAGCGCTCGGCGTCAAGCGGCCGGCGACCACGCCGGTCTATTACCGCGTGGCTTCGAGCCGGCTCACCATCGACGACCGGATCGAGGTTTCCGGCCGGGCGTCGAGCGGCGAGGTCGAGTTCATGCTGCTGCGCAGCGGCGGCGTCACCTATGTCGGTGTCGGCTCCGACCATACCGACCGGCAGGTCGAGACCTATGACGTCACCGTCTCCAAGCAAATGTGCGAGAAGCCGGTGGCGCCCGAGCTCTGGCTGTTCGACGACGTGGCGGATCATTGGGACCGGCTGACCTTGCGCTCCTGGGCCACCATCGACGGCACCCGCGCGCTCTATCAGGAAGGCCCGGTCGATACGATGCTGGCGCCAGACGCCGTCATCGGCGGCTATCTGAACGGGGCACCCTTGCCCGAGGGCACCGCGATGTTCGGCGGCACGCTGGCCGCGCGCGGCGGCATTCGCCCGGCCGACCGCTTCGACTTCGAGATCGAGGATCCGGTGCTCGGCCGCCGCATCCGGCATGGCTACGAAGTCATTGCCCTGCCGCTGGCCTGATCCCGGCACGGCATCGTGACCGATGGCCCGCATGACGACCGCGAAGGGCGGCCGGCGCCGCCGCCCGCAGCGCCCTCATGCAATGATCTCGCTTATGCCGAGATCAAGCATCGGGTGATCACCTGCGTCTACCGGCCCGGCGAATGCCTGAGCGAGGCGGCGGTCAGCGCCGAGCTCGGTTATGGCCGGACCCCGGTGCACCAGGCCTTCATCCGGCTGAAGCGCGACGGCCTGGTCGACGTGCTGGCGCGCAAGGGCATCCTGGTCCGCCCGATCAGCCTGGACGAGGTGCTGGATATCGCCAGCGTCCGCCTGGTCAACGAGACCTATTGCGTGCGCCTGGCGGTGGAACGGGCGACGCCGCGGGATATCGCCGAGCTCGAGCAGAATGTCACGCAAGCCGGCGAGGCCGCGCGGGCCTGCGACATCGCCCGGCTCATGCTGCTCGACCGCCGGTTCCACCAGGTGATCGCCACCGGCGCAGGCAACCCGATCCTGGCCGAGGTGCTGGCGCATCTGCACGACCGGTCGCTGCGCGTCTGGTTCATGTCGCTGCGCGACGCCGAGCACCACCGCCGCGTCATCGAGGAGCACCACGCCATTGTCGCGGCGATGCGGGCGCGCAACCCCGATGCCGCCGAACAGGCGATGCGCGCCCATATCGCGGGCTATCGCGGCAATATCATCCGGCAGTTGTGAAGGCGGGCGGCGGACGAGATCCCCGTCGCCGCCCTTTTTCGTCATGGCCAGCCTTCGGCCGGCCGTCCACGCATGCCTTGACCCGCGGAAGCCGTGGATGGCCGTGACAAGCACGGCCAGGACGAAGTGAAACCGACCGCGCCACAGAAAAAGGCCCGCCACGACATGCGTGACGGGCCTTGTCGCTTGCGCGGTCCGGCAGCCGGCTCAGGCCGGATCGAAATAGTGGATCTCGAGCAGAAGGCAGCCGGCCTCCGACTTGAACGGGCCGTGGAAGGCGCCGGGCGGGCGGCAGGCATAGGTGAAGGGCTGGAACGGCGTGCCGCCCTTGCCGGCCTCGTCATTGCCGACCGTCAGGTCGCCCGACACCAGGAACACCTCTTCCCAATAGTCGTGAACGAAGGGTTTGGTGGTGAAGGTGCCGGCATCGAATTTCAACAGCCGCGTGCGGCTGCCCAGGCGGTTCGGCTCGTCGAGCGCCCCCGAGAGAACCTTCTGCTTGATGCCCGAGGGATAGCCCTCGGGGACCTCCCAGCCGGCGGTCATGTCGAGGGTGTGGAATTCGTCGTGCAGCTTGTTGATGGCCATGCTCGGCTCCCTGGAAGACGGTTTCTGGTGGTCAGGCGGCGGGGGCTTCGGCGAGCCCGGGAACTTCGTCGCCGAGCGCATAGCCATCGAGCATCAGGTTGAGCGCGCGATCGGCCCGGGCCCAGTCGTAGCTGCGGAAGGAATGACCCTTGGTGACGAAGGTCGCACCGGCGTAGAACATCTCGTATTGGGTGTGGCGCGAGGCGAATTCCGAACCGACCGCGTCCCAGGCGAGCTTGTAGAACTTCACCTTGTCGACGGCACTTGCCGCCGGCGACTGCTGGGTCTTCCCGATCAGGCCGGCAAGCTCCGGGTTCCGGAAGTCCTCAACCGACGACGGCAGCATGATCATGCCGCCGCCGGCGAGCTCGCGGAGCGTCGTCATCACCTTGGGATAGAGCTGCTGGGTCAGGGTCTGCGCCGCGTAGAGCGTATGGGTGTGCGGCACGAAATAGGCCCCGCGCTGCGATCCCTGCACCTCCATGCAGGCGACCAGCGCATCGACCATGCCGACCTCGGCCGCCAGCTGTCCGAGCGTCTCGCGCACCTGCGGGAAATTGACCACGCCGTTCATCTCGGCGGTGCGCCGGGCGATGCCGGTCAGGAAGCGCAGCTTCACCGCCAGGCGGATCATCGCCTGGTAGTTCTGATAGACATGGGCAGGCGTCGCGTGGAACTGCTTCTGGCACATCTCGACATTGTCGACGACGAAGACCCGGTCCCACGGCACCTTGACGTCGTCGAAATAGAGCACCGCGTCATTCTCGTCGAAGCGGCTCGACAAGGGGTTGTCGAACACCGAGGGCGCGGCCGCCTCATAGGACTTGCGCGACAGGATCTTCAGACCCTTGGTGTTCATCGGAATGGCGAAGGAATAGGCGTATTTCTCTTCGCCCGGCTGCAGCGGCTGGATGATGGTGACCAGCACTTCATTGGCCATGATGCCGCCGGTCGCCAGCATCTTGGCGCCGCGCACCGTGATGCCCTCGCGGTCGCGGTCGACCACGCCGGCGGCCAGGAACTCGCTCTTCTGCTGGGCCGCGCTCTTCGAGCGGTCGGCCTGCGGATTGATGATGACATAGGTCAGGTAGAGGTCGTTGTCGCGGGCGTAGCGGTAATAGTCGGCAAGGGCCGCCGCGCGCTTGGGGTCATAGGCCTCGAACACCTCGAGGCCCATATACATGCCGGCGATGCAGGAGGCGACGTGGTCGGGCGCGCGCCCCATGAAGCCGCCATGCAGTTCGGTCCAGGCCTCCAGCGCCTTGCGCCTGACGACCAGTTCCTCATAGGACCCGGGCAATTGCCAGATGCGGTTCGCCCTGACGCCCGAATCCGGCGCCACGAAGGTCATCAGGTCCTGGTTGGCGGGTGCCGCGTGGAAGTCGAACAGCTTGCCGGTCGACCTGACCGCATTGCGATAGGCCGGATGGCTGGTGACATCATTGACCCGCCTGCCGTCGATATAGACCTCGCGGCCATCGCGCAGCGACGCGATATGGTCTTTCCCGTTCTTCATCATGACATGACCTCCCTGAGGCAAAATGATCCGGTCGTTGCGGATGGTTCGGCTGGCTAGTAGTGGATCGGCAGCGGCCAGAGCGGCGCCCGCTCGCCCTCGCCATCGACGCCGTGATATTTGCCGCGAAAGAACAGCAGCGGCTGGGTTTCGAGGTCGGCCGGCGTCGAGAAGCGAATGACCTTGCCGACGAAGATGACGTGGTCGCCGCCGTCGTAATGGGCATAGGGTTCGCATTCGAAATGGGCGAGCGCACCGTGCAGCAAGGGCGCTTCGGCGTGACCCGGCGCCGAGGCGACCGCGGCCCATTTGTCGGCCTGCGCCCGGGCGAACTGGTTGGACAGATGTTCCTGCCCCCGGCTCAGAATGTTCACCGCATAGCCCCTGGCGACGAGCATGGCCGGCAGGCTCAAAGCCTTGCGGTCGGCGCTGAACAGGATCAGCGGCGGATCGATCGACACCGAATTGAACGAACTCATGGTCAGCCCGATGGCCTCGCCGGCGCCGCCATGGGCCGTGACGATGGCAACCCCGGTGGCGAACTGGCCGAGCGCGCGGCGAAACGCGCGGGCATCGAAAGCCGCAGCGCCTGACGACGCCGACAGATGGGATCCAGCTTCGTTGGCCATGGAAAGTATCTTTGTTAATTAGCTTATAAAGAAAGCTATCTTGATCAAGCATTCACTGTCAAGTGGCTTCGCGACGACCGCCATCGGAGGCGTAACGCCCTGTGAACGCTGCATTTCCCGACAGTACGGCCGAGGCGCCAGGCAATGGCAGGCGCCGGCCCGCGGCGGCACCGGCCAGCCGCGTGGGCCGCATCGGCGGGCTATCCGCGGTGTTGACCGTGCCGAAACTGCGCTATAGGTGGCGCCGTCGTGTCACTGTCCCAGGCCGACGCGCGGCATCCGGCGCGAGCGAGGACGAGCGGGACAACGACGATGAAATGCGGAGGGCGGCCGGGCGGTCGGACATGGCGAGAAAGCTCTCAGCGACGCATGAGATTGCGCCCCAAAAAGACTTGGCACCTCCGGCCGGGCGGCCCCTGACCGTGTCCAGACCGGAATTGCTCAGGGACGGCTCCGACAAGGCCTTTCGCCACTTCGTCCACGATACGCTGGCCTTTTCGGCGCGGATCCAGGAGGTGCGCGGCCGGCTCGGCGGGCTGATCGGCCTGACCAGCACGCAATATACCATCCTGATCACCATTGCCCATCTGCACGGGCCGGCCGGCGTCGGCATCAATGCGGTTGCCGAGCACGTGCACCTGAGCGGCGCCTTCGTGACCATCGAGGTCAACAAGCTGGTGGCCAGGAAGCTCGTGTCCAAGGAGACCAGCCTGGAGGATCGCCGCCGGGTCAACCTGACCATCACGGCCAAGGCGCGCGCCCTGCTCGACGAGCTGACCGTGGTGCAGGCACCGGTCAACGACGCCCTGTTCGCCGACCTGACCGCGGAAGAATTCGATATGTTGCGCGCGATCATGACCCGGCTGGTCGACACCGCCGACCGGTCGCTGCACCTGTTCGGCTTCCTGGCGCCGGATGGGCGGGGAACCGACTTCACCTGAGGGCGAAGCACATGATCGACCGGCGCGCACCGGCGCGCCGGTGATCCGGCACCTCATCGAGCCGGTCGCATGGGCGGCGGCGATGCCTAACCGGCAGCCACCCGCCGGGTCGTCCAGTCCCAGATCCTTTGCATGATCCCACCCCTGGCGATCGCGCGCAGCCGCGCCGCGACCTTCGGCGCCGTCATGGTGCCGCGATAATGACAGTCACAGAGAAGCCGATGGGCCTCGGCATGTCCCAGGCCGAAGAAACCCACGGCGTCGCCCAGCCGGTCGCTGAGGAGGCCGTCGGCGCGCAGGATCGGATCTGAAAAGGCGACCGATAGCGGCGTCTTGTCGCCGCGCAGGTTGTCGCGCTCCCGCGGCGCGTAGTCCTCGATCCGGACCAGCGGCACGACCTGGCCCTCATGCTGGTCGAGAACCGCGGCCCAACGTTCCAGACGCTCGCGGTGAGACAGTCGCGGGACATCTCGCCCAAGGGAGAAAATGTCGGCGACCTGTCTGATTTCGGCTAAGCTCTCGTGCTTCATGACAGCCTCCGCTTTGAAGCCGCCCCCCGGTGCTCGAGACGCATGATCGCGGTGCTCATTCGACGCCGGGCAAGCGCGGCCCGGGGATCGTGGCGTGATCCCCGTCTGCGATCCAACGCGCTCGCGTCGTTGCTGTTCCACCGGTCGCCGGAGAGATCGCAAGCCCCACGCCATGGCCGCCGCCGGCGACCCGTTTACTGCATAGGGGATTGTTCTGAAATGCGTGTCGCATTTTTGGGCACAAAGGCTCTACGGTGTCGCCACAACAAAAAAGTGCGGCCGGACCACCGGTCGCCGGGGAAACGACGCCAGAAAAGACCGGGGAGGATCAGCCGTGCTGAAGAAATGGGTTATCGCGACCACGCTTGCCGCCGTGATGGGGGCCGTGAGCTTGGGGGCAGCGGGCCTTCTGGCCGACGCCGCCGAAGCGCAGACGCCGCGCCGGGGCGGCACGATCCGGTTCACCGCGCCTTACGGCTCGAGCTTCGCCAGTCTCGACATTCACACCACGCCGCGCTCGCAGGACGAGATCTGGGCGCGCGCCATCCACCGCACGCTCTATAGCTGGGACGCGGCCGCCAACAAGCCGGTGCTCGAACTCGCCAGGGAGGTGACGGTCTCGGGCGGCGGCCTCGTCCATACCTTCAAGCTGCGTGACGACGCCTATTTCCACAATGGCCGCCGGATGACCGCCGACGACATCATCTGGACCTATACCCGGCTGATGGACGGCGCCAAGGCCTTTCCGGGCGCGCGCTACGCCCGCCTGATCAAAGGGGCGATCGAGGTCGAAAAGGGCCAGGCGCGGGAGATCTCCGGCTTGCGCAAGATCGACGACTTCACGCTCGAGATGACGCTGACCGAACGGATCGAGCCGGGGTTCAATTTCTACCAGGCGGTGACCTCGATCTATCCGGTGGGCGAGGGCAATAGCGAGAGCTTCGCCGCCCGGCCGATCGGCCTCGGTCCCTATAAGTTCGTCGAATATGTCCCGGGATCACGCATCGTCGGGGAGCGCTGGGAGCGGTTCTACAAAGCCGGCAGGCCCTATGCCGACCGGGTGGTGATCTCGATCATGGGCGAAGCCGCCGCGCGCGACGTCGCGTTCCGCAGCCGGGAGATCGATGCCTCCATCCTCGGCGCGGCGCAATATGTCGCCTATCGGGCCGACCCGCAGCTGTCGCGGGGGATCCTCGAGGTCCCCGAGGTGTTCACCCGGGTCATCGGCATGAACCCGAACTTCAAGCCTTTCGCCGACCGGCGCGTGCGCCAGGCGATCGGCTACGCCATCGACGCCGATCTGATCATCAGGCGGCTGCTCAGGGAAAAGGCCTTCCGGGCGACCAGCTGGCTGCCGATCTCGTCGCCCGCCTATGACGCCAATCTGAGGCCCTATGCCTTTGATCCGGCCAAGGCCAGGCAGCTTCTGACCGAGGCCGGCTATCCGAATGGCATCGAGTTCGAGATCACCGCGACCTCGAACGAAAGCTGGGGCATCCCGGTGGTCGAGGCGATCATCCCGATGCTCCAGAGGGCCGGCATCAAGGTCACCATCAAGCCGGTCGAATCGACCGTGCTGGCCGAGGTCCTGCGCAGCGGACAGTTCCAGGCCTTCATGTATTCGATGGTCTCAGGGCCCGATCCGGCAACGGCGCTGCGCTGCTTCCACTCGGCAACCCCGCAGTCGGCCTGCAATTACGCGCTGTTCAAGAACCCCGAATTCGACCGGCTGCTGGACGAGGCCGGCCGGACCGACGATCCGGCTGTCCGAGCCGAAAACCTGCGCAAGGCCAATGCCATCCTCCTCGAAGAGGTTCCGATGTGGTGGTTCAACTACAACAAGGCGGTGATGGCCTATCAGCCCTGGCTGAGAGGGCTGCAACCGAACGCCACCGAGCTCGCG
Source organism: Phreatobacter stygius (assembly GCF_005144885.1). Lineage (NCBI taxonomy): Bacteria > Pseudomonadati > Pseudomonadota > Alphaproteobacteria > Hyphomicrobiales > Phreatobacteraceae > Phreatobacter > Phreatobacter stygius. The sequence continues at coordinate 3,041,742 of NZ_CP039690.1, read as the reverse complement.
GTGCAGAATTTCGAGGACATCTGGATCGACGAAACCTCGCCGGCCAAATAGGCCCCGACCAGGCCGGCCTTTCCTGACCTGTGGTTCCGGCGCCCCGGACGTCGTTCCGGAGCGCCCGGGTGGAGCCTCTCATGATCCAGTTCATTGTGCGGCGTCTCCTGCAGGCGGTGCCGATCATCCTGGCCGTCGCGGCCCTGATCTTCCTCTTGTTCAGCGTGATCCCCGGCACGTTCGCCGCGAGCCTCGGCGACGACGGCCGCAACGTCGTCGATGCCGAGGTCATGGCGCGCATGAACAAGGAACTGGGGCTCGACGATCCGGTCTATGTCCGCTTCGGCAAATATGTCGCCAAACTCGCCCAGCTCGATCTCGGCACGTCGTTCCGCACGCGGCAATCCGTGACATCCATGCTGGCCGCGCGGCTCTGGCCGACCGCGCAGCTGACCTTCGCCGCGATGCTCTTCGCCATGGTCTTCGGCGTCACGCTCGGCTTCATCGCCGCCATGCGGCCGGGCAGCTGGATCGACACCGTCTCGATGATCGGCGCCGTTTCCGGGCTGTCGCTGCCGAAATTCTGGCTCGGCCTGCTGCTGATGTACCTGTTCGCGCTGCAACTGGGCTGGTTCCCGAGTTTCGGCTACGGCAATGGCGGTCTCAGCCACCTGATCCTGCCGGCGGTGACGCTCGGCGTCGCGCCGCTCGCGCTGCTCGCCCGCACCACCCGGGCGGCGGTGCTCGATATCATGAACGCCGATTTCGTCCGCACCGCCCGCTCCAAGGGCATGAGCGAGCGCCGCGTGGTGCAATGGCACCTGGCGCGCAATGCCTTGGTCATCGTGCTGACCACGATCGGGCTGCAGTTCGGATCGGTGATCGGCCAGGCCGTGGTGGTCGAAAAGCTGTTCGCCTGGCCGGGCCTCGGGTCGCTGCTGGTCGACAGCGTGACCCTGCGCGACATCCCGGTCGTGCAAGGCACGATCCTGTTCATCGTCCTGCTGTTTCTCCTGATCAACACGATCGTCGACGTGCTGTGCGCGATGATCGATCCGCGTATCAAATATAGCTGAGGGCGGCCCCATGAAGCTGAATGTCAGTCTCATCATCGGTGGCGTCGCCTTGACCACGGTGGTGGTCGCCGGGCTGTTCGCGCCCTGGCTCGCCCATACCGACCCGGTGCTGGACGCCGATCTGATGAATGCCGAACTGCCGCCGGGCAAGGAGTTCTGGTTCGGCACCGATGCGCAGGGCCGCGACATCTACAGCCGCGTCCTCTACGGCGCCCAGATCTCGCTGACGGTGGGCATCGTCTCGCAGCTGATCAATACGGTGATCGGCGTGGCTCTCGGCGTCTCCGCGGGCTATTGGGGCGGCTGGTGGGACGATTTCGTCAGCGGCCTGACCAATATGATGTTGTCGATCCCCTCGCTGATCTTCGCCCTGGCGATCATGGCGATCCTCAACCCGGGGTTGACCAGCCTCCTGATCGCTCTCGGCCTGACCAACTGGTCGTTCACCTGCCGGCTGGCACGGGCCTCGACCCTGTCGCTGAAGAGCCAGGGTTATGTCCAGGCGGCCAAGACGCTCGGTTATGGCGACATTCGCATCATGCTGACCCAGCTCCTGCCCAACATGCTCGGCCCGATCATCGTGATCGCCACGCTCGGCATCGGCGGGGCGGTGCTGGCGGAGGCGACGCTGTCGTTCCTCGGCCTCGGCATCCGGCCGCCATTCCCGAGCTGGGGCAGCATGCTGTCGGACGCGCGCGACCAGATCACCACGGCGCCCTGGATCTCGGTTTTCCCCGGGCTGGCGATCTTCGTCACCGTGCTGGGCTTGAACCTGCTCGGCGACGGCCTGCGCGACATTCTCGACCCGCAATCGCGGAGCCGGCGGTCATGACCGGCGACGCCTTGCTTGAGGTCGAGAACCTCCGGATCGACCTGACCATCGGGGACCGGAAATACCCGGCCGTGCAGGATGTCTCGTTCAGCATCGCCCGGGGCGAGACCTTCGGCCTGGTCGGCGAGTCCGGTTGCGGCAAGAGCATTACCAGCCTGGCCCTGATGGGATTGCTGAAAGCCCCGCTCGGCATCGGCGGCGGCAGCATCCGCTTCAACGGCCGCGAGATCCGCGACCTGCCATCGGCCGAGGCGCGCAAACTGCGCGGCGACCGGATCGCGATGATCTTCCAGGAGCCGATGACGGCGCTGAACCCGCTCCTGCCGGTCGGCCGGCAGATTGCCGAGATGTTCGTGCTGCATCGCGGGGCGAGCTGGAAGGAGGCCGAACGCCAGGCCGTCGATGCGCTCGCGAGTGTCCGGGTTTCGGCGCCCGAGCGGCGGGTCAAGGACTATCCGCACCAGCTCTCCGGCGGCATGCGCCAGCGCGTGATGATCGCCATCGCCTTGGCCTGCGGGCCGGATCTCCTGCTCGCCGACGAGCCGACGACGGCGCTCGACGTCACCGTGCAGGCCGAGATCCTCGACCTGATCCGCGACCTGTCGGCCGCCAAGGGCACCGCCGTGCTGATGATCAGCCACGATCTCGGGCTGATCGCCAACATGTGCAGCCGGGTCGGCGTCATGTATGCCGGGCGCCTGGTCGAACAGCGCTCGGCCGACGAGATCTTCCAGGCCCCGAGCCATCCCTATACCGGCGGCCTCGTCGCCTCGCTGCCGCTGCTCGGCGCGCGTTCCGCCCATGGCCAGCAACGGCTCGCCGAGATCACCGGCGTGGTTCCGCCGGTGACGGCTTTCCCGGATGGCTGCCGCTTCAATCCGCGCTGCCATGCCAGCACCGAATTGTGCGTGCGCCAGGATCCTGAGGTGACCCCCCTGGCCAATGGCGGTCTCGTGAGGTGCCATCATCATGTCTGAACGATCGGCCGAAACGATCCTGCAGGTCGAGAACCTCACGGTTCATTTCCCGCTCGGCGGGGGGCTGCTCGGCGGACCGCGGCGCCTCGTCCACGCCGTCAACGGCGTCGATCTCGCGCTGAAGCGGGGCGAATGCCTGGGCCTGGTCGGCGAGTCCGGCTGCGGAAAGTCGACGCTGGCGCTCGCGATCCTCGGGCTGCAGCCGCCGACGCAAGGCCGCATCGTGGTCGGCGGACACGAACTCGGAACCGCCGGCATGGACCGCAAGGCACGCGCCCGGGTCGCCCAGATGGTGTTCCAGGATCCCTATTCGTCGCTGAACCCGCGCCAGACCGTGCGCGCGACGCTGGAAGGCCCGCTGCGCCTCCACGGCGTGACGGCGAAGAGCGAGATCGACGCGCGCGTCCAGGGCATGCTGGCCCGTGTCGGCCTGCGCCCGGAGGCGGCCGAACGTTATCCGCACGAATTTTCCGGCGGCCAGCGCCAGCGCATCGGCATCGCACGCGCGCTGATCCTCGAGCCGCAGATCGTCATTCTCGACGAACCGGTTTCCGCGCTCGACGTCTCGATCCGGGCGCAGATCATCAATCTCCTGCTCGAACTGAAAGAGACGCTCGGGCTCTCCTACATCATGATCAGCCATGACCTCGGCGTCGTCGAGCACATGAGCGACCGTGTCGCGGTGATGTATCTCGGCCGGATCGTCGAGACCGGCGCCTGGGAAGACATTTTCACGCGGCCGGGGCATCCCTATACGCGTGCACTGATCGCCGCGATTCCCGACCCGTTCAAGCGCAGCCGGGGCACCAAGATCACCGGCGAGCTGCCCAACCCGCTCAACCTGCCGGCCGGCTGCGGTTTTCATCCGCGCTGCCCCGAGGCGCGCGACCTGTGCCGGGCGACGGCGACGCCGGCGCTCGAGGAGGTCGCGCCTGATCATCGGGTGCGCTGCCGGCGTTATCACGAGATAAGGCAGGACGCGCCGCTGGCCGCGAGCGCCTGACCGGGTGCCGCGATTGCCCATGCGGGCAGCGCTCACATCCACGACCCGGCGTTCATGACCGGCTGACACATAGTCGATTGACTATGCAATCAGCTCGCGTTGATGTCCCTGCTTGACAGACACATAGCTCTGTAGCTATTGGTCGATCAATAGCCAGCGGGGTATCGATCCCAAATGTCAAAGGCTCACGATGTGCTCTTCAAAACGCTCGCCGATCCAACCCGGCGGGCCTTGTTCGAACGGCTGTGCCGCGAAGGCGAGAAGACGGTCGGGGATCTGACGGCCCGGGCCGGGGTCTCGCAACCGGTCGTCTCGAAACATCTCGGCGCGCTGAAACTGGCCGGCCTGGTGCGCGACCGCCACGAAGGTCGCCACACACATTATAGCGCGCAGCTCGGCGCGCTCGCCCCACTGATCGACTGGACAAGCCAAATGGCCGGCTTCTGGCAAAACCGGTTCGACGACCTGGAAGATCTGCTCAAGAGGATGGACCAATGAGCAAGGCGGCAATCGAAACGCTCTCCGTCATTGTCGAGAGGACGCCCAAGACGCCGGCGAAGGCCGCCAAGACGGTCGCAAAGAAGGCCGCCGCGACGGCGGCCAAGCCGCGCAAGACGGCACCGGAGCCGCAATCCGACAAGGCCGCCAAGCCGGCCCTGCTCGCGGGCGGCAATCCGCAGATCGCCAAGGGTTATGGCGACGCCCCCGTGCAGGCCTATATCGCGGCCATGCCGGGCTGGAAAAGCGAGGTTGGGCGCCGCCTCGACGCGCTCATCTCGCGCACCGTCCCCGGCGTGCACAAGGCGGTCAAATGGAACTCGCCGCTCTATGGCGTCGAGGGCCAGGGCTGGTTCCTCGGCGTCCATTGCTTCGCGAAATACGTCAAGCTGGCCTTCTTCCGCGGCGCGTCGCTGCGCCCTGTCCCGCCCGGCGCATCCAAGAGCCAGGACACCCGCTACCTCGACATCCATGAGCACGACCAGCTCGATGAAGCGCAGCTCGCCGCCTGGGTGCAGCAAGCCAGCCAGTTGCCCGGCGAGCGAATGTGAGCGACCAATGCGCGGCGGCTGCGGGGCGTGAGCGGACGCCGGATCATCAGCCCGCACATGCGGGTGAGCGACGACAACCAGGACGAAAGCGACAGCAAGCATGAAGAGCGACGCCAAGGACGGACAGGAAGCAGACGTCTCTGCCTCGGAGCTGATCGATGCGCGCATCGGCGAGCTGAAAGATTGGCGGGGCGAGACGCTCGCCCGGGTCCGCAATCTCATCAAGCAGGCCTGCCCCGAAGTGATCGAGGAGTGGAAGTGGCGGGGCGTTCCGGTCTGGTCGCAGGCCGGAATGATCTGCACCGGTGAGACCTACAAGACTGCGGTGAAGCTGACCTTCGCCAAGGGCGCCGCGCTGGAGGATCCTTCAGGCCTGTTCAACGCCAGCCTCGAAAGCAATACCAGGCGTGCCATCGATTTCCATGAAGGCGACACGATCGATGAAGCGGCGTTGAAAGCGCTCATTCGCGCCGCCGCGGCCCTGAACACGTCAGCGCGGGCCGGCCGGGCCCGCCCTCGGACGTGATCTCCTCGAAAAGGAATAGACCCATGAACCAGCACGCGACCGAGACCCAGTCCGTTGTCGTCGAACGAGAGATCCCGTTTCCGCCGGAGAAGATCTGGCGCGCGCTGACCCAGCCACACCTGATCGAGGAGTGGCTGATGAAGAACGATTTCATGCCGGTCGTCGACCACCGGTTCAATCTTCGCGCGGACTGGGGCGCGGTCGACTGCCAGGTCATGGCGGTCGAGCCGCACAAGACGCTGTCCTACACCTGGGCGGCCTATGGCCTGGAGAGCGTCGTCACCTGGACCCTCACCCCGACCAGCGCGGGGACCCATCTGCGCATGGAGCAATCGGGCTTCCGGCCGGACCAGCGGCAGGCCTATCAGGGCGCCAAGGCCGGGTGGCGGCAGTTCCTGGCAAACCTCGAGCAGACCCTGGCGCGGATGGATTGATGTGAGCCGGGACTTGCCCGGCGCGTCGAAGGGGGTGAACCGCGCCGAGATCGGGATCATGGGCGCGCAAGCCGGGCTGGTGCGGGCACTTGGCCGCATCAGGCCTGTGGCTGGCCGGCTATCGGGTGTGGTTCGCTCTTTTTTCGGAATTGCCATCGGCGCGCTATCCATGGCGCTGCTGCGCTTCATCCTCTCGTGATCCGCAGGCTGACGATAGCGCACCGTCCTCGCGCATTCGAACGCGAAAGCCCCCGGGCGCGGTGCGTCCGGGGGCGCCTATCGGTTATCGCCTTTACTTCGCTTCGGCGGCCTGCGCGATGAGCCTGGCGACCGCCTCGGGCTTCGAGACATAGACCGCATGGCTACCGGCGGTCTCGACAACCGTCGCACCGGCACGCTCTGCCATCATGCGCTGGGCCGCCGGGGGGATCATGCGGTCGTCCGCGGCAACCAGATAGTAGCTCGGCTTCGTCTTCCAGGCCGGGACGGTCACGGCGCCGGTCAGCGCTTCGACACCCCACGGCACCTGGGAGTCGGCCATGAAGGCCGCGGTCTTGGGGTCGACATCGGCCGCGAAGGAGGCAGCGAACTTCGCCTTGTCGAGAAAGAGGAAGCCGTCGACAGGGGGCATGATCGGCGGCACGGGCGCGCCAGCCGGCGGGTTGGCGATCAGGGTGGAGACCGACTCGCCCTGGTCCGGCGCGAAAGCCGCGATATAGACGGCAGCCTTCACCTTTTCGGCGGTTCCGGCTTCGGAGACGACCACGCCGCCATAGGAGTGGCCGACAAGAACGACCGGTCCATCCTGCTGCGCGATGGCACGCCTGGTGACCGCAACATCGTCGGCAAGCGAGGTGGTCGGATTCTGCACGATGGTGACGTTGTAACCGTCCTTCTTCAGAATGTCGTAGACGCCCTGCCAGCCCGAACCGTCGACGAAGCCGCCATGAACAAGCACGACATTCTTGGCGACGGAGGCGGAGGTGCTGAGGATGCTGGTCATTTCGGATCTCCCTTGGGCTTGATTCCGCGATAATCATTATCGCGATAATCATCCTATACGGACATCCGATTCCCTTGTAAAGCTCTTTTTTATCGCGATATCATTTTTCGCGATGCCGAACCTGCGGCACCCATTGGAGACCCTGATGCCCGACGCCCCCACGCTGCCGCTGGACAGCCAACTCTGCTTCTCGATCTATTCGGCTTCGATCGCCATCAACCGGGCCTACAAGCCGATGCTCGATGCCTTGGGCGTCACCTACACGCAGTATCTGGTCCTGAGCACATTGTGGGAAAAGGACGGCCTGACGATCTCTGTTATCGCCGACCGGCTGGGTCTCGAGCCCAGCACCATCACGCCGGCGGTGAAGCGGCTGGAAGCGGCGGGTTTTCTCGGCCGGCAGCGCAGCGTGGTGGACGAGCGGCAGGTGCAGGTCCACCTGACCGCGAAGGGCCGCGATCTTCATGTGAAAACCGGCTGCCTGACCGATGCTCTGCTGAAGCATTCGGGTTTCACCGTGCCGGACATGATCGACCTGAACCAAAAGGTGCAGAAACTGCGGGATGGGATGCGGGACGCGACCACCTGACAAACCGCATCGGGCTCTTTCCATCAGCCCGTTGGGGATCGCAGCTGTCACCGGCAAAATCGGGATCGGATATCGGCTTCGGCCTCACGTTGGCGCCGCCAAAGCGACACGTCGTCCAATCGCCATTGCCCGGTGAATCATGGGGTAGCGGGGCGGGTTTGATCCGCCCCCATTGAAGCGCGTCCGGGCCGTCCCTCATTCGGCTGCGATCCTCGAACGATCCAGCGGGCTCGGCCGGGCCGCTTGGAACGCCGTCTAGTTGGGCTTGATATTGTTGGCGCGAATGATGTCGCCCCATTTCCTGGCCTCGGCCTGCATGAATGCGCGCAACTCCGCTGGCGTCGACGTGGCCGGCTCGGCGCCGACCTCGACGATCCGGCGGCGCGTCGCGGGATCGGACATGGCCTTCATGTAGGCGGCGTGCAGGCGCGCGACGATCGGAGCTGGCGTGTTCTTCGGCGCGAGCATGGCGAACCAGCCATAGGCCTCGTAGCCGATCATGCCGACCTCCGCGACCGTCGGCACCTCAGGCAGCACCTCGGAACGCTTGTTTGCGGTAATCGCGAGGGGGCGCAGCTGACCACCCTGGATCTGCCCGAGCACATTGGGGATGAGCTGGAAGGAGACCTGCAACTGTCCGCCGACGAGGTCGCTCACGAGCTGTCCCGTCACCCGGTAGGGAATGTGCGCCATGCGCGTTCCGGTGACCTGCTCGAAATAGGCGGCCGCGAGATGCTGCGAACTGCCGTTGCCGATGCTGCCGTAGTGCAGCTTGCCCGGTTCCGTCTTGGCCGCGGCGATGAGGTCGGACACCGATCGCAGCGGCTGGTCGGCATTGACCACGATGACGTTCGGCAGGGTGGCGATCAGCGAGATCGGCTCGAAGTCGGCCAGCGGATCATAGCCGATCCTGGGAAAGAGCGACTGATTGACTGCCAGCGGCCCGGAGGCCGAGACCAGGATCGTGTAGCCATCCGGTTCTGCACGGGCCACGGCCGCCGTACCGAGATTGCCGCTGGCACCGGCCTGGTTCTCCACCACGAAGCGGTGGCCGAGATCATCCGCCATCTTCTCGAGCACGATGCGTCCGACAATGTCCGAAGCGCTGCCGGCGGCGAAGGGCACGATGACCCGGATGGGTCGTTCGGGATAGGCGCCTTGCGCCATGGCCGGCGCTCCGGCGAGGCCGGCGGCGGCGATCATGGCGAGGCCGGCAAGAGCGGTTCTGCGGCGAATGTCCATCACGATTCCTCCATCTTGTTTCCTGCGCGGCAGTCTTCGGGACTGCTTCTTGACGACCGGGCGGCCTTGCGAATCTCGCTGAAGCTCTGTCTCGGCGTCAGCGCCTCCGGCTCGACGATGATTTCGATCAGCGAGGCCTTTGCCGATGCCAGGGCCGACGGCCGCCTCCCCGCACTTTCGATGAGCTCGACATGCGTCGCTCCCGCAACGGCTCCGGCGGTCAGGCGCGGACAATCTGGTCCACGTAGCCCGTGTAGACCTGCGACTTCGGCTTCTCGCGATCTTCCGCGTTGACATAGGCGATGGAGCTGCGGCCCAAGAGGGCGGCCGGCAGCACCATGACGCGGATGAAGCGGCTGGCACGATCGCCCGCCGCCTGTGCGAAGACGGGATCGGGGCCGCTTTCGAACCATGCGGCGCCGGGACCGAAGCTTGCCGAATGGCCCGCGGTGTCGATGCGGATGCCGCCATCGATCAGGCAGCGGATGCCTGGCCCCTGATGCGTGTGCAGGTAGGCGCAGCCGCCCGGCGGGAAGGAGACGCTGTCGGCGCGGATCAGGATCTCGTCGGCGACCGGCCAGACAATGCGCCGGCGCAACTTCTCGCGCGTGACGCCCGCTTCTGTCGACAACGGGACGACGCGCGCTGCCTCGGGCGCGAGTTCGTAGCGCCAGACCGTCGCGCCGGCTGCTGCCGCTTTCACCTGGGCAGGTCCGGGCAGCAGGATCGCCTGGTCGTCGCGCAGGGAGGTGCCAGCGGCTTCGATCTCCCCGTGAACGACATAGCAGACACGATGGACGCCATCGTTCGGCAATGACAGCCGCGCTCCCGAGGCGATCACGTCCTCGACGAGCCTCAGTTCCATGGCGGGCGTGGTCATGCGGCATCCTCATGGATCAGCTTCGGGGAAAAAGCGGCCGGGATCAGGAGCTTGTTCTCCTGGTTCACCACCCATGGGCGGATCTTCGCCACATAGGCCTGCCAGCCGGGACCGGCGGCCAGCCGGCGCCGACGGGTCTCCCGGTCGGCAAGATCGCGATAGGCCCACAGATGCACGATCTGGTTGAGTGGACCGAACTCCGTTGAGAAATACCCGACCATAGTTCCGAGCATGTCCTTCTGGATGGCCAAACCCTCGTTCTCATAAACCTTGAGATAGTCGGCTACCTTCCCGGCCATCAGCGTATAAATTCTTTCCTCTACGATCATGATGCGTCATTTCCGGGTCGAAGAGATGCTCAGGAGGCCCTCTGAACCGAAGCAGGGCGCCGCTATTCGCCAGGGATCGTACAGGTCGGCCGCATCGGCGGCTTACCGTCGTGTCCGGTAACTTACCTTTCCGTCCGATTTAGTGGATGATGCCGGGAAAGCCTTGCCAGACAGAGCAGGCGAAGGAGGAAGCATGACCGGCGTCATCGGCGTCCATCAGGGCCTGTTCGGCCGGGTGACGCTTTTCCGCACCAACCAGCCCGTTCATGTCCACGCCCATCCGCATGTGCATGCGCTGATCAAGGTCGATGGCAAGGACGGCGCCTACCAGGTCAACGGCGCGCTCTGCCCGATCACCGATGATGAAATGGTGCTCATCAATCCTTGGGTGCCACACGCCAACTGGCGGGATGTCAACGATCCCCCCATCACCATCCTGGCGCTCTACCTGGAAGCCGGCTGGCTCGTGCGTGGCGGCAGCTTCCTGGCTCGGCGCCCGTTCAATCGCCAGTCGGCGACCGTCGACACCCCCATGCGGGCACTGGTCGCCAAGATCGCCGCGACCATTGCCGATGCTGCGATGCCGGCAGGCGAAGACGAGCTGGAAGCAGACATTCTCGAGCTGCTCCAACGGGTGCTCTCGGCGAACTCAGCGGCCGATCTCACCCCCATCGAGCCCAGGGCGGTCGACCGCCGCATTCGCAGAGCCGTCGGCCTGATGCGAGCGGAACCGGCAAAGCCGCACAATCTTGATGTCCTCGCGCAGTCGGTCGGCCTGTCTCGGTCACGCTTCTTTGAGCAGTTTGGCGCCAGCATGGGGATGACCCCCAGCGTCTACAACGACACGCTACGGGTGGAATACGCGATTGAGCAGCTGATCGGCACCGATCGGCCGGCCAGCGACATTTCTCTTGATCTCGGCTTCGCCGCGCCAGGACACTTCTCGCGCTTCTTCAAAAACAAGATCGGCTTTACGCCGCGCGAATACCGGCGTGTGTCCCACCTCAATAGCTGAACTGCCTGAAGCCATTGACCCGGCCCGACCGGATGGTCGCGGCAAGAGTTGGTGGATGATGGTTTTGGCGCCAGCCCGAGAAGCGGGGCAGGTCTGCCCGGAGCTCGGTCCGAAACCCACACAACAGCAGCCGTGCGTTCGCGCGTTTTCTGATGGGACGGAAAAATGGCGCACCCATCAGGATTCGAACCTGAGACCTTTGCCTTCGGAGGGCAACGCTCTATCCAGCTGAGCTATGGGTGCAAGCCGGCGACGCAGTGCGTCGGTGTCACGTCTTTAGCGGATCGTGATTGCCTCGGCAATCGCCGTTGCGCGAGAGCTTGCATTGTCGAGAGGACGGCCGGCGGTTGGAGCATGGGCGTGAAGATGCCGGCCCTCTTCGGCTACATGGCCTGGTCGATGGCGATCCTGGTGCCCCTGTTCATCCTGGTCACCTGGCTGTTCTTCACCGCGGGCGCGCCATTGGCCGGCGGGTAGCCGGCACCGGCGTGGCCGTTTGATTCATCCGGCGGTTTCGCCCGGCTTGCGGTCGGGCCACGGCATGGTTATCTGGCGTCGAGACAGGATTTGTCGCTTGCCATGATCCGCTTCGTCTTGCGCCTCGTCGGGTTTATTTTGGTGGCCCTGGGCTTTATCGCGCTGGTCATCGACGGGACCAAGTCGATCGCCGGCGGCCGGCTGATCTATACGGTCATCGGCGAGACCTGGCGCACGCTGCATTCCGACAGCCTGCAGGCGGTGCAGCCGGCGCTGGAAAAGGCCGGTCTCGCCTGGCTGTGGGACCCGGTCATGCTGACCGTGCTGATCCTGCCGACCGCGCTCGCCGGACTTGGGCTCGGCGCCCTCCTGATGATCGCGGGGCGCAAATATGAACCGCAGATCGGTGTCATCGGCCGGCGCTGACCACGCAAACCCGCCATGCGCGAGATCGGCTCTTGCGCAAGCTTGTTCACTCCGGCGTTCCGCTCGGGTAACGTTTGACCATCGTCGCGCGAACGAGGGGTGACCCTGCCGTCATCGAGTATGGACCCTAAGGCCTACAGGAGGTTTCCCATGTTCTCGTTCAAGAAGCTCGCCGTGCCCGCCGCCCGCGAGGCGCTGCCGGGCCGCACCACCGCCATCCCCACCGCCGAGCGTCATTTCGTCAATGGCCGGCCGCTGAAAGGGCCCTATCCGGACGGCCACGAGACGATGATCGTCGGGCTCGGCTGCTTCTGGGGCGCCGAACGCAAGTTCTGGGAATTGCCGGGCGTCTGGGTGACGGCGGTCGGTTATGCTGCGGGACTGACGCCGAACCCGACCTATGAGGAGGTCTGCTCCGGCATGACCGGCCATAACGAGGTGGTGCTGGTGGTCTATGACCCGGCCCAGGTGTCGACCGAGGCGGTCCTGAAGACCTTCTGGGAGAGCCACGACCCGACCCAGGGCATGCGCCAGGGCAACGACGTCGGCACGCAATACCGCTCGGGTCTCTACCTGACCAGCGCGGCGCAGCGGACCGCGGCGGAAACGTCCAAGGCGGCCTACGGCCAGGCGCTCGGCGGCAAGGGTTACGGGCCGATCACCACCGAGATCCTCGACGCGCCGGAATTCTATTTCGCCGAGGACTACCACCAGCAATATCTGGCCAAGAATCCGCGCGGCTATTGCGGGCTCGGCGGCACCGGCGTCGCCTGCCCGATCGGCACCGGAGTGGCCGCGTGAGGCGGATGACCGACGCGCAATATCTGGCCGGCGCGGCAGCGGCCCATGCCCGCGCCGCCGGCCGGCTGATCGCCTCGGAACCCGACCACGTGAAGGCCGTGCATCACGCCCGGCGCCACATCAAGCGCGCGCGCAGCCTGTTGCGTGCGCTGAAACCCCTGGCGGCGGAAGCGGTGACGCGCGAAAACGCCCTGCTGCGCGCCTTCGCCCACGCCCTGGCGCCGCTCCGCGACGCCCATGCGCTCGACGAAGCGGCCCAGGCGGTGGGAGCGACCGGCCCGGTGGTCACCCAGGCCGGCACGCTCGATCTCGCGGCACTCGGCCAGGCGCTGCAACGCCAGGCCAAGGTGATTGCCCGCCTGCCGCTCCAAGCCTCGCCCCGGCAGTTCCTGGCCAAGGCCATGCGGCGGGCCTATGGGCGGGCCCGCCGGGCTTTCCACACCTATGAGGCGGCGCCCCAGCCGGAACCGCTGCACGAGGCGCGCAAACGCATCAAGGACTGCCTGCATCTGGTCGAGGCCCTGGATGACGTCAGGCCCAAAGGCGCCAGTCCGAAACCCGGCAAGCTCGACCAGTTGGGTGAACTGATGGGGTCGATCCGCGACCTCGACCTCCTGGCCCAGCGGCTGCGCCGGGAAGCCGCCCCCGGACACAAGCTCGCCCGCATCGCCGCCCGCCATATCCGGCTGGAGCGGGCGGTGACCCGCGCCGGTGCCAAGGCCTTCGCCGTCACGCCCGGGGCGGTCAGGCGGGCCTGGGCGGGCGTCTAAGCCCGAAGCCCACCGGACACCGCATTGACAGGTAAATCCGGCACGGGCTTGATCGCCGCGCAGCCGGCGGCCGGCCGGCGCAGCGGGAGACGGCGATGTTCAGCCTGGTGGAAATCGGCACCTATATGGCGGTGGTCCTGGCCCTGTTCCTGGTGCCCGGCCCGGCGGTTCTGCTGACGCTCGCACGCAGCATCAAGGGCGGCGCCCGCTCCGGCATCGCCACCGGGCTCGGCATCGCGGCGGGCGATGCCCTGCACACCCTGATGGCGGTGCTCGGCCTGTCGGCCATCCTGATGACCTCGGCGCTTGCCTTCGACATCGTCAAATATTGCGGCGCGGCCTATCTGATCTATCTCGGCTACTGCGCCTGGCGCGAGCGTGGCGGCAATCTCGACATGCCCAGGGTTGCCAGGGTGTCGGGTGCAACCGCGTTCCGCCAGGCCATCCTGACCGAGATGCTCAATCCGAAGACCGCGCTGTTCTTCCTGTCCTTCCTGCCGCAATTCGTCCATCCCGAGCGCGGCTCCGCCGCCCTGCAGCTCGTCATGCTCGGCGCGATCTTCGTCGCGATGAGCGCCGCCTTCACCTCGGTCCTGGCGCTGATGGCGGCGCCGGCGGCCGGCTGGATCAGCCGCAACCGGGCGATCGGGCGCTGGCAGGGCAAGGTGATCGGCAGCATCTATGTCGGGCTCGGCATCCAGCTCGCCCTGCAGCAGCGGAACTGATCCGGCATGGCGATCGCAAGCGGCCACACATGGCGGCCGATGCGGCCCGGCGACCTTGGCCGCGTGGCGGCGATCGCGGCGGAAGTGCATCCGGATTTCCCCGAGGACGACGCGGTGTTCGCGGAACGGCTGGCGCTCTACCCTGAGGGCTGCCTGATGCTCGAGGCCGCCGGCAGCCCGGCCGGTTATGTCGTCAGCCATCCCTGGCGATCGGGACAGTTGCCGGCGCTCAACGCATTGCTGACGAAACTCCCGGACGACCGGTCGACCTATTACATTCATGACCTCGCGCTGTTGCCGGCGGCGCGCGGCAGCGGCGCCGCATCCGCGATCGTGGCCATCCTGGTCGGCCAGGCCGTCGCCGAGGGCTTGCCCGACCTGTCGCTGGTGGCGGTCAACAACTCGCAGGGCTTCTGGCAGCGCCACGGCTTTTCGGTGGTCACCGATCCCGCGCTTGCCGACAAGCTCGCGAGCTATGACGCGGCCGCCCGCCTGATGGTGCGTCCGACCCGCGGCTGACCGCCCGATCCTTATGGAATCCTTACCTTGGCGGGCCGCAATTCCGATCGCTCCCTTACGGCGTCCGGGCCTATGACAAGCCGGTTCCGCAGTGCCGAGGGAGACGGTCATGTCTTCGCTACTATCCACCCTGTCCCGACCCGTGTCGCAGCCGTTCCGTCTCATCTGCGGGCGCAACAGCGCCGGCCTCTGGGTGCTGCAAAGCGTCGACGGCGGTTATGGCTCGCTGTTCCCGTCGCGGGATGCGGCGCTGGACGAAGCGATGACCGAGAACGGCGGCGAACCGGTGGACGTGATGTTCGTCGGCGGCACCGTCGAACTGGACTTCCGCCCGCGCCCCGACTGGCCCGTGCAGGGCCCTGCCGCGCCAGCGACAAGACCGAGCGATGGCGACCATGGCGCGTGGCCGCGATCCGCCACGGTGCCCGGGACCACCCGCGCCAGCGCATTGGTTGCCCCCGCCTCGACCGGCAGAGCCGGCAGGCAGGGCACCCGGCCGGGCGTCGGTATCCCGCTCCTGGGCCTGCCGGGCTTCGTCGCCGCAAGCATGGCGGTGATCATCGTGGCGGCTGGCCTGCTTGCTGCGATCAACCCGTTGTGACGGTCATGACGACCCGAAACCTGGCGACAAAAGACCTGGCGATCGCCGCCCTGCTGCGCGCCTGAGCGCCATGGCGGCCGGCCGATTCCGGCCGGGCCGCCATCCCCCAATCCGCCACTCGTGACATTTGTCGCGTTTTCTGCAAGATGCCGCGATCTTGGAGCCTGTCCCTGTCGCGGACGGGGCCACCCAGAGCGATGTGCCGATGAGTTCCTTCACGCTCGCCGATCTCGAGACCGTCGTGGCGGCGCGCGCCGCCGCTGCGTCCGAGCAAAGCTACACCGCCTCGCTGATCGCCAAAGGCCCGGTGCATTGCGCCAAGAAATTCGGCGAGGAAGCGGTCGAGACCGTCATCGCGGCGACCGAGGGCGAGCCGAACGCGCTGATCGCCGAAAGCGCCGACCTGCTGTTCCATCTCCTGGTGGTGTGGAAAAGCCGCGGCATCACGCTGGATGCCGTGATGGCCGAGCTCGGCCGCCGCACCCATCAGTCGGGCCATGCGGAAAAGGCATCGCGCGGCGAAAAGCCTGCGGGAGCCGGCCGATGAACGAAGGTCCCCTGCTCGACGACATGATCGGAGCCACCACCATGGTGCACGAGGTCGACGCTCCCTCGCCCTATCGCGTGTTCACCCGCGCGCAATGGGCGGCCAAGCGCGCCGACACGCCAATGACCTTGACGCCTGACGAGGTGACCAAGCTCAAGTCGTTCACCGACCAATTGTCGATCGACGAGGTCGAGGCGATCTATCTGCCGATCTCGCGCCTCTTGTCCTTTTATGTCGCGGCCCAGCAGAAGCTGTCGCGCGCCAGCCAGACCTTCCTCGGCGCGACCGATGTGAAGATCCCCTTCGTCATCGGCGTCGCCGGTTCGGTCGCGGTCGGCAAATCGACCACCTCGCGCGTGCTCCAGGCGCTGCTGTCGCGCTGGTCGAACACGCCAAAGGTCGACCTGGTCACCACCGACGGCTTCCTGTTCCCGAACGCCTATCTGGAACGCGAAGACCTGATGAAGAAAAAGGGCTTTCCGGAGAGCTACGACACCAAGTCGCTGCTGCGCTTCCTGGCCGACGTCAAGGCCGGCAAGCGCCACGTCAAGGCACCGATCTATTCCCACACCGTCTATGACGTGGTGCCGGGCGGCAGCATCACGGTCGAGCGGCCGGACATCCTGATCGTCGAGGGCCTGAACGTGCTGCAGACCGGCCGGCCGCCACGCGACGGCAAGGCCATTCCCTATGTCTCCGACTATTTCGACTTCTCGGTGTTCATCGACGCCGAGGAGGACGTGCTGGAACAATGGTATATCGAGCGCTTCATGCGGCTGCGTGAAACCGCCTTCCGCGATCCGCAGAGCTATTTCCGCCGTTATGCCGAAAAGACCGAGTTCGAGGCGCTGAAGACGGCGCTCGGCTTCTGGTACGGCATCAACCTGGTCAACCTGCGCGACAACATCCTGCCCACCCGCCAGCGCGCCAAGCTGATCCTGAAGAAGGATCGCAACCACCAGATCGAGAGCGTCAGCCTGCGACGGGTGTGACGCCGCCGCCGGCGATGCCATCCCATCCGATGGGATGAAAAACCATCCCATCGGACAAGATGACAGCGCCGCAGCCTTCGGCTAGCTGTCGCGACATCCCGAGCCTTGAGGAAACGTCCATGGAAACGCCCGTGTCCTACGAGACCATCATCGTCGAAACCCGCGGCAAGGTCGGCCTGGTCACACTCAACCGGCCGAAGGCGCTGAACGCGTTGAACAGCCAGGTGATCGGCGAGATCAATGCGGTGCTGGACGGCTTCGAGAGGGATCCCGGCATCGGCGCCATCGTCATCACCGGCTCGGAAAAGGCCTTTGCCGCCGGCGCCGACATCCTGGAGATGAAGGCCAAGACCTATCCGGAAAGCTATCTGGAAGACTTCATCACCACCTGGGATCGCATCGGCCAGCGGCGCAAGCCGATCATCGCGGCGGTGGCCGGTTATGCGCTGGGCGGCGGCTGCGAGCTCGCCATGATGTGCGATTTCATCCTGGCGGCCGATACCGCCAAGTTCGGCCAGCCCGAAATCAAGCTCGGCGTCATGCCGGGCGCCGGCGGCACGCAGCGCCTGACCCGTTTCGTCGGCAAGTCCAAGGCCATGGAAATGTGCCTGACCGGCCGCCTGATGGACGCGGCCGAGGCCGAGCGGGTCGGCCTCGTCTCGCGCATCGTTCCGGCCGCCGACCTGGTCGCTGAGGCGATGAAGGTCGCAGCCCAGATCGCCGACCTGTCGCTGCCGGCCGTCATGATGACCAAGGAATCGGTCAACCGGTCCTATGAGACGACGCTCGCCGAGGGCGTGCGTTTCGAACGCCGGGTGTTCCACGCGATGTTCGCCATGGCCGACCAGAAGGAAGGCATGGCAGCCTTCGCCGAGAAGCGGCCGGCCGACTTCAAGAACCGCTGACCGGCCGAGCCTGCCGACGCCGGCTCGAAGCCCGATCCTTAAGCGACAGGTTTCCGGCCAGCCGCGACGCGTGTCGCCAAGGCCGCGCCATGCTCTCGCGCAATTTCCGCCCGGCTTGGGACCCGCCTGTTTCACGGCCGGCGGGGTTGGCAAGCCGATCCAGGCCGGCGGGAAATGCTCTGGGCGCGCGGGAGCCCTGCGGCACCGCATGCCCGCATGCCTTTTCATCGCCGCACGGACGTTCATGATCGAGGCCAAGATCCTCGAAGGAATTGATATGCCTGTTTCTCTCGCCGACGTTGCCACCGCCAATGCCAGCCGCTACTTGCAGCAGCTGTGCAAGCATTGGAGCCACAAGTTCCAGGTCGAGTTCGATGCCCATACGGGCAAGATCCCGTTCAGCGAGGAAGCGCGACTGATCCTCACTGCCAATGGCGACATTCTGTCCTTGCGCCTCGATGCGACAACCGAGCGGCTGCAAACCCTCGAACAGGTCGTCGAGGACCACCTGAAGCGCTTCGCCTTTCGCGAGGAGCTGCATATCGACTGGCGGCCGGCGGCCTGATGGCCGATCGCGCGAAGGTGTGAAAACGGCCTCGCCGCAGCGCAACAATCTGTGGCACCATCACGACCATTGGAGTGAGGCATGATCAAAGGGACCGGGCCTCGGCGCCCCGATGCCCGGGAACTTCGGATCATGTCCTGAGGCCGGCGCCGCCGGCCGCTGGAGACCGGCCGCATGACCTTCGTGACTGATCTGCTCGCAACCGTCACCCGGCGCAGCCGCCAGCTGATCGGCTGGGGTCCGGAGGAGACCACCAGGCGCTCGCCCGCCGATATCCTGCAACTGGCCGACCAGCTCCTGTCCCGCCGGGGCGAGGCTTCGGGCGTGGCGCTCGCCCGCGACATCATTTCCAGCTATCGCGCGCTCGACGCCAAGGGCCGCACGGCCGTGCTCGGCGCGGTCGCCGAACGTTTCGCCGCCGACCATGACAAGCTGCAGGCGGCGATCGCCGACTACCAGGCCGACCCGACGGCCGCGGCCACCGCCCAGCTGCATGTCGCCGCCGAACCGCGCCGCCAGGAACTGGTCCGCCGGCTCAACCTGGCGCCGGGCGGCACGCTGTCGCTGGTCAGGCTGCGCGAGGACCTGCTGGCACGACTGCCCGACCACCCGGAACTGAAGGTGCTCGACAGCGATCTCGTCCACCTGTTCTCATCCTGGTTCAATCGCGGTTTCCTGGTGGTCCGGCGCATCGACTGGTCGACGCCGGCCAATATCCTGGAAAAGATCATCCGCTACGAGGCGGTCCACGCGATCAGGGACTGGGACGACCTGCGCCGCAGGCTGCAGCCGGAAGACCGGCGCTGCTATGCCTTCTTCCATCCCCAGCTCGACGACGAGCCGCTGATCTTCGTCGAGGTGGCGCTAACCACCGAAATCCCCGGCGCGATCGGGCCGCTGATCGCCGAAGGCGGCATGCCGGTGGCCGCCGACGAGGCCCGGGTGGCGGTGTTCTATTCGATCTCCAACTGCCAGGACGGGCTTGCCGGCATTTCCTTCGGCTCGTTCCTGATCAAGCAGGTGGTGGAGGAGCTGAAACGGGAGCTGCCGAAGCTCGCGACCTTCGTGACGCTGTCGCCGGTGCCGGGTTTCGCGCGCTGGCTGAAACAGGAGCGCGAGGCCGAACCCTCGGAGCTCGCGGCGGAAGACCGCGAGGCGCTGCAGCTCCTGGACAAGCCCGACTGGCGCGCCAACACCCTGGCCGCCGAATGGGTCGACCGGGTGCTGGCGCGCGCCGCCGCCCGCTATTTCGTCGCGGCCAAATCGCCGGGCGGGCGGCCGCTCGATCCGGTCGCCCGTTTCCATCTCGGCAATGGCGCCAGGCTCGAGCGGATCAATCCCGGCGCCGACCTGTCGGCCTCGGGCCTCAGGCAATCCCATGGCGTGATGGTCAACTATCTCTATGACCTGCCGCGGATCGAAGAGAACCACGAGGCCTATGCCGAGCGGCGCGCGGTGGTGACCAGCGCGGCGGTGAAAAAGCTCGCCGCAAGCAAGAGCTGACGGGCCGGCCGGGCACGGCCGGTTCCAATGCAACATGGTTACATGTCTCACCGACCTGTGTTTTGGCGGAAAAATCTTCTCTCCCTAGGGTTTAAGCGAAGCCGCGCGGCAAAGCGCGGCTCGTCATAACGACCCGGAGGAAGCCCCATGACCCGCTGCCAGACCAGCCTTCTCGCCGCTGCCGCAGCCCTTGCCCTGATGGGGGCGCCGGCGGTCGCCCAGCCCGCCAACATGACCTTCTTCATCACCTCTCAGGGACCCGGACGGGGCGCCGACCTCGGCGGGCTCGAAGGCGCCGACCGGCATTGCCAGGCGCTCGCCCAGGCCGCAGGGGCCGGAACCCGCACCTGGCGGGCCTATCTGTCGACGCAAGGGGCGGGCGCCGTGAATGCGCGCGACCGGATCGGCCGCGGCCCCTGGCAGAATGCCCGCGGCGCGGTCATCGCCAAGGACGTCGCCGAACTGCACGGCACCAACAATCTCAACAAGCAGACGGCGCTGACCGAAAAAGGCGAGCTGGTGAACGGCCGCGGCGACACGCCCAACATGCATGACATCCTGACCGGCTCGCAGACCGACGGCACCGCCTTTGCCGGCGCCGACGATCGCACCTGCGGCAACTGGACCAAGAGCGGCGAGGGCTCCGCCATGGTTGGCCATCATGACCGCCAGGGCCTGAACACCGAGCCGCCGGCGCTGTCGTGGAACACCTCCCATCCGTCGCGCGGCTGCGGCATCGACGCCTTGAAGGCGACCGGTGGCAACGGCCTGTTCTACTGCTTCGCGACGAATTGAGACCGCGACCGGCCGTCGGTTCGCTTCGTCCGGAAGCGGGCTGACGGTCAGGCCTGCTGTCCCGGGCCGCGATCGAGCCAGTGCAGGGTCAGCCAGACCATGACGGCGAGGCAGCCGGCCATGCCGAGCGCCAGCGCCCACCAGGTCAGGCCCATGACGAGGGCAAGGAGCATGGCCAGTCCCCAGACCGGCGCGGCGACCAGCAGCACCGGGATCATCAGGAGGATGCCGCCGATCTCATGGTCCCGACCGGTGAGATCGGCGCCCCAATAGATGACGACACAGCACCCCATGGCGACGAGGCCGAGCGCCAGAAGACGCATCGTCCAGCTCCAGTCATGGCCGACGGCGGCGCGCGCCTGGGCCGCGAAATAGCCGGCGTCGTGGACGCCGCCGGCCATCGTGACCGGCAATATCCGCGCCTCATCGGCCGAGACCGGCACCAGGCGGTCACCCTGCTGGCGCGCGATCAGGCTCACCGGGGCGGGGCCGGCGACCTCCAGGCTATAGGATATCGCGAGATCGCCGACCTCGGGCGCCGCGGGATCGACGGCCGAAACGATGCGTCCGCCGACCAGGCGCAGATCGTTCCGCCCGAGCCTGGCGGCCAGCGCCGGCAAGGCCCCGGCCGATACCGGCTGGCGGACGACAGGGGCAATGCGCTCGGCAAGCCGCGGGTCGAGCGGCAGGTCGCCGATCAGCATGCCCGGCGCGAGCATGGTCCGTGACATCAGCGGCATGGGCGGATTGCTGCGCCCGTCGGGCTTGCCGTCGATGCTCAGGAGCATGGTCGGATAACCGAAGCCGAGCCAGCGGGCCGCGATGGTCCGGCTGGCGGAATCGGCGCCGGTGAGGCGCATCCACTGGAACATCTCGACCTGGCGCGTCAGCTTGAGGCCGTCGGCCTGAAAGCCGGTGTCGGGATCGACCACCGGCGCCTGGGCCGTGACGATGCCGGTGACATGAACGAGGCGGCCGTCATGGGCCGGGTTCAGCCGTGCCGGATCGATCGAGACGATGCCGGCCGCGATCCGGTCGACACGGCGGCCGAGGCGCCGGTCGATATGTTGGCCAACCACCATGAGCAGGATCGCGGCGAGCACGCAGCCGGCGGCCAGGACATATTGGGTCGGCAACCGGTGCCCTGAAATCGCCGTGCTGGTCATCACCTAAAAAAACCGTCAGCTTGGCGGCAGCGGCGCTGCCATCCCCTTCAGTTTCAGCACGGCCATGTTTCCGCGGTCTTGCACCTCTTGAGAAATTGCGTTGCGTCGAAAGAAACGACCGGGCGAGCGCCTCGGCCGCATGGCCGATCCTGCCGGCGCCCAGCAAAAAGGGCGGCCTTTCGGCCGCCCTCCTTGAATTCATCCGTCGGCCAAAGAAGGCCTTTCAGCGCACCGCTCACTCGGCGGCGTCGCCCTCTTCCTTCTGCTTCTTCTCGAGGTCTTCGCCGGTCGTCTGGTCGACGATCTTCATCGACAGGCGGGTCTTGCCGCGATCGTCGAAGCCGAGCAGCTTCACCTTGACCTTGTCGCCTTCCTTGACCACGTCGGTCACCTTGCCGACCCGCTGATTGGCGAGCTGCGAGATGTGGACGAGGCCGTCACGCGAGCCGAAGAAGTTCACGAAGGCGCCGAAATCGACAACCTTGACGACGGTGCCGTCATAGATCTGGCCGAGCTCGGGCTCCTGGGTGATCGACTTGATCCAGTTGACCGCGGCGCGGATCGATTCGCCATTGGCCGACGCCACCTTCACGGTGCCGTCGTCCTCGATATTGATCTTGGCGCCGGTCTTCTCGACGATCTCGCGGATCACCTTGCCGCCGGTGCCGATCACTTCGCGGATCTTGTCGGTCGGGATCTTGAAGCTCTCGATGCGCGGCGCATGTTCGCCGAGCTCCGAACGGGCGGCGGTGAGCGCATTGGCCATCTCGCCCAGGATATGGGCGCGGCCGTCCTTGGCCTGGCCGAGGGCGACCTTCATGATCTCCTCGGTGATGCCGGCGATCTTGATGTCCATCTGGAGCGAGGTGATGCCCTCGGACGAACCGGCCACCTTGAAGTCCATGTCGCCGAGGTGATCCTCGTCGCCGAGGATGTCGGACAGCACCGCGAAGCGCTCGCCCTCGAGGATCAGGCCCATGGCGATACCGGCGATCGGACGCTTGATCGGCACGCCGGCGTCCATCAGCGCCAGCGAGGCGCCGCAGACGGTGGCCATCGACGAGGAACCGTTGGACTCGGTGACCTCGGAAACGACGCGGATGGTGTAGGGGAACTCGTGCTTCTCCGGCAGCATCGGACGCACCGCGCGCCAGGCAAGCTTGCCGTGGCCGACTTCGCGGCGGCCCGGACGGCCCATGCGGCCGGCTTCACCCACCGAATAGGGGGGGAAGTTGTAGTGCAGCAGGAAGTTTTCCTTGTAGGTGCCGTTGAGCGCGTCGATGAACTGCTCGTCTTCCGCGGTGCCGAGCGTGGTGACCACCAGTGCCTGGGTCTCGCCGCGGGTGAACACGGCCGAACCATGGGTGCGCGGCAGGATGCCGACTTCCGAGACGATCGGACGGACGGTCTTCAGGTCACGGCCGTCGATGCGCGAGCCGGTGTCGAGGATGTTCAGGCGAACGACCTTGGCTTCGAGCTCCTTGAACACGCCGGCAACCACCTGCTTGTCCAGCTTGCCTTCGGCGGCATCGCCGGCGAACTGGGCCAGCGCCGTCTTCTTGACTTCGCCGACCGCGGCATAACGGGCGGTCTTCTCGCGGATCGAATAGGCGGCGCGCAGGTCCTTCTCGACCAGCGCCAGCATGTCCTTCTCCAGCGCCGAATAGTCGGGCGGGGTGAAGTCGCGCGGTTCCTTGGCGGCCTTCTCGGCCAGCGCGATGATCGCGTTGATGACCGGCTGGAAATATTTGTGGCCGAACATGACGGCGCCGAGCATGACCTCTTCGGACAGCTCCTGGGCTTCCGATTCAACCATCAGCACGGCGTCGGCGGTGCCGGCGACGACCAGATCGAGCTTCGAATCCTTGATGTCGTCGACATAGGGGTTGAGCACGTATTCGCCGTCGATGTAACCGACGCGGGCGGCACCCACCGGGCCCATGAAGGGCACGCCGGACAGGGTCAACGCCGCGGAAGCGGCGACCATGGCGACGATGTCGGGATCGTTTTCCATGTCGTGCGAGAGCGTGGTGACGATCACCTGCGTCTCGTTCTTGTAGCCGTCGACGAACAGCGGCCGGATCGGCCGGTCGATCAGGCGCGACACCAGCGTCTCGCGCTCGGTCGGCTGGCCTTCACGCTTGAAATAGCCGCCGGGAATGCGACCGGCCGCGAAGTATTTTTCCTGATAGTTGACCGTCAGCGGGAAGAAGTCGATGCCGGCCTTCGGCTCGAAATTGGACACGACGGTGGCGAGCACGGTGGTCTCGCCATAGGTGGCGAGCACGGCGCCGTGCGCCTGGCGGGCGATCTTGCCGGTCTCGAGGACCAGCTTGCGACCACCCCAGGTGATCTCCTCGCGATGAATATCGAACATGGCTTTTTTCCTTTCTCGGACCTACGGACGGCAAATAGCCATGGGCAAGACGGCAAGAGGCTCGTATCGCGGCGTCACGCGCCCCGAGCCCCTTGCGATCCTGCCATGGCGATCGGTCTGTCCAGTGTGTGGCCTTGTCTAGCCAGGACCGCGACCCTGCGCGGCCTTCGGTGCGGAGGCTCCCGGGATGGGAAGGCCTCTCGAATGCGAAACGGCCCCGCCCGCTGTTCAAGCGGCAGGGCCGGTCCGGATGTCAGCGACGGATGCCGAGGCGCTCGATCAGCGCCTTGTAGCGCGGCTCGTCCTTGCGCTTCACATAGTCGAGAAGCGAACGGCGCTGCGAAACCATCTTCAGAAGACCACGGCGGGAATGGTTGTCCTTCACGTGGCTCTTGAAATGCTCGGTCAGATTGGTGATGCGCTCGGTGAGGATCGCAACCTGGACCTCAGGCGAACCAGTGTCGCCGGCCTTCAGGGCATATTCCTTGATGAGCTCGGCCTTACGGGCGTCAGAAACCGACATCGGTCAAATCCTTATTCATGAGTGTTGGTCTTGCGGCCGCGCCGGGATGTCGTCCAGCGTGGTCGAATGGCTCCGCGGGCAATGAACAGGGAATGAGCGCCGGTGCGGACCCGGTGGTACAGATCGTGCCACCGAAGGCGCGGCTTATACACGAAAACGGCGCAAAGGGAAGCGATACGGTGGTTCGCCCCCCGGGGACCGGCCGCAGGCTTCCACGCCGGGCCTGAATCGCCGCATGATGAGCCATGGACCGAAGCCCCTCCGCCACCCTGCCCCAGCCTCCCGTCGACGGCCGTCAGTCGGAACGGGCGCTGGCCATTGCCCGCGGCACGACCCGGCTGATGGCGGCGCTCGATTTCGCCGTGGTCGCCGAATTGCCCTTGCCGTCCGGCCGGCGCGCCGACCTGGTGGCGCTCAATCCGGCGGGAACGCTGTGGATCATCGAGGTCAAATCCTCGATCGATGATTTCCGCACCGATCGCAAATGGGGCGACTATCGCGCCCATGCCGACCGGGTGCTGTTTGCGGTCGCGCCGGATTTCCCGACCGCGATCCTGCCGGACGAGGCCGGCCTGATCCTGGCCGACGCCCATGGCGCCGAACTGCTGCGCGACGGCATCGCCACGCCGCTGGCGGCGGCAACCCGCAAGGCCATGCTGCTGCGCTTCGCCCGCGCCGCCGCCGGCCGGCTGACCCTGCTGCACGACCCGCTGGCGCGCGGCAATTGGGACCTGTGAGGCCGGATCAGCGCGGCGCGCGCTTGGCCAGGATGCGCTGCAGGGTGCGCCGGTGCATGCCGAGCCGGCGGGCGGTCTCGGAGACGTTGCGGCTGCACAGCTCATAAACCCGCTGGATATGTTCCCAGCGCACCCGGTCGGCCGACATCGGGTTTTCCGGCAGGTCGCTCATCGGCCGCGCCACCGCCAGAAGGGCTGCGAACACGTCGTCGGCGTCGGCGGGCTTGGCCAGATAGTCGACGGCGCCAAGCTTCACCGCGTTCACCGCGGTGGCGATATTGCCATAGCCGGTCAGGATGACGCCGCGCGCGTCGGGGCGCGCCGTCTTCAAGGCCGAGATGACATCGAGGCCGTTGCCGTCGCCGAGCCGCATGTCGACCACGGCGAAGGCCGGCGGGCGCGCCGCGACCACGGCCAGGCCCTGGGCCACGCTTTCGGCCGGCGTGACCGCGAAGCCGCGGGCCTCCATGGCCCGGCACAAGCGCTGCAGGAATGGCTTGTCGTCATCGACGACCAGGAGCGAGCGATCCGCCGGCAATTCGACCGATGCCGTGTGAGTGGCGGATTCATTCTCGAGCATGTGATGCACCTCCGGTCGGCGATTTCGGCACCAGTGCCGTCTTCCTTATCTAGGATGTCGGCGGCGCCACTCAAGTCTCGGTCTGCGCCGGCTGCACCGGAACGGCCCTGGGCGCCGGACCGGAGAGGCCGTCGCGGAAGGCCGCGCGCGGCCAGACCACCTCGACGATGGCGCCGGTTTCGGGCGCCGTCCTGTTGCGGAAGGTGATACGCGCGCCGGACCGTTCCAGCAATGTCTTGGCGATGAACACGCCGAGCCCCATGCCCGACGGCTCCTCGCCGATCTGCTCCTCGTCCGCCGCGCGCCGGCTGCGGCCCTTGCCGCGCCGGGTGAGATAGGGCTCGCCAATGCGGTCGACGATATCGGGCGGGAAGCCCGGGCCGTCGTCGGCAATGATGACGGCCACCTGGCTATTGTCCCAATGCGCCTTGATCGCCACCGACGAGCGGGCGAAATCGACGGCGTTTTCGACAATATTGCCGAGCCCGTAGAGCACCGCCGGGTTGCGCTGGATCACCGGGCCGCCCTCGCGGTTCTCAGGCAGGTCGACGGTGATGGCGACGTCGAAGAAACGGTGTGGCTGGACCACCTCCTCGATCAGCTGGGCCAGCGGCATGGTGTCGAACGGCGCGTCGCCGCCCGACAGGCTCTTCAGTTTGGCCAGAATCTCGCGGCAGCGTTTGACCTGCTCGCCGAGCAGCGCCATGTCCTCGCCGATCGGCCCGTCCTTGGGCAATTCGCCGGCGAGCTCCTTGGTGACCAGCGCAATGGTCGCGAGCGGCGTGCCGAGTTCATGCGCGGCGGCGGCGGCCAGGCCGTCGAGCTGCGACAGGTGCAGCTCGCGCGCCAGCACCAGTTCGGTGGCGGCGAGCGCGTCGGTGAACTGGCGCGATTCCTCGGCGACCTGCCAGGCATAGAGCCCGATGAAGGAAATGCAGAGCACCAGCGCCGCCCAGACGCCGAAGAGGTAGAGCGTCGGCAGACGCAGGTCGTCGCGCCATTCCCACGGCAGCGGCAAATGCACGAAGGCGACGACACTGGCGCAAGCCACCGCCAGGACGCCGATCGACAGGGTCATGCGCGGCGGCAGCGAGGTGGCCGAGATCAGCACCGGGGCGAGGAACAGGAAGGCAAAGGGATTTTCCAAGCCGCCGGTGAGGAACAACAGGAAGGCCAGCTGCAGGATGTCCCAGGCGAGCGACGCGCCGGCTTCCGGCGCGTCCAGCCGGTGATTGGCCGGATAACGCAGCCGGAGCGAAATGTTGAGCCAGGCCGAGGCGCCGACCGCGATCAGGCACCATTCGATCGGCAGCGAGGAATCAAGACCCCAGAATACCGTGAAGATCGCCGCGGTCTGGCCGGCGAGCGCGAACCAGCGCAGCCGGATCAGCGTCTCCAGCCGGACGCTGCGCCGCCAGGTGGTGGTTTCAGTCAGCAGGTTGAGCCTGAGATTCATCCGCATCGGCGGAACCTAGGCCGCATGGGCTGGAAAAGCCATGCGGCGCGACGGCGCCCAAACCGAGCCGAGCCGAAGACGGCTCACATCGCGAGATCGGCGACCACGGCGTCGAGCACCGGGAAACCCGCCGGGGTCACCTTGAGGCGATCGCCGGGCAGGCGCGCCAGGAAACCTTCGCCCTCCAGGAAGGCAATGCGCTCGGGATCCAGCACGCGGCCGGACAGGGCCTCATAGCGCTTCAGGTCAATGCCTTCGGCGAGCCTCAGGCCCATGACCAGGAATTCGTCCGCGGTCTCTTCCTGGACCAGCCGCTCCTCGGCAATGACGCCGGAACCCTGGGCCTCGACCAGGCCGAGCCAGGTTTCCGGATGCTTTTCGGTTGATGTCGCGACCCGGCCGTTGCCAAGCGTCAGCCGGCCATGGGCGCCGGGCCCGACGCCGGCGAAATCGCCCGAACGCCAATAGATCATGTTGTGCCGGCACTCGGCGCCGGGGCGGGCGTGGTTGGAAATCTCATAGGCCGGCAGCCCGGCCTCGCTGCAAATCTGCTGGGTCAGGTCGTAAAGAACCCGGCCCATTTCGGCGTCCGGGACCTTCAGCTTGCCGGCGCGGTGCAGGGCCTCGAACACCGTGCCGGGCTCAATGGTGAGCTGGTAGAGCGAGAGATGTTCGGCGGCTTCCGCAATGGCCCGCCGGAGCTCGGCCTCCCAGGCCTGAGGGGTCTGGTCGGTGCGGGCATAGATGAGATCGAAGGAATAGCGGTCGAAATGCCGGCGCGCGACGTCGACAGCGCGCAGCGCCTCGTCGACCGAATGCATCCGGCCGAGACTTTTCAGGTCGGCATCGTCGAGCGCCTGGACGCCGAGCGAGACCCGGTTGACGCCGGCGGCGCGAAAACCCTTGAAGCGCTCGGCCTCGACGCTGGTCGGATTGGCCTCCAGCGTCACCTCGCAATCGGCACCGACGGTCCAGAGCCTGGCGATCTCGTCGAGCACGGCGCCAACCGTTGCCGGCAACATCAGCGAGGGCGTGCCGCCACCGAGGAAGATCGACGACACGCGGCGGCCGGGCACACGCGCGGCGGTCGTCCTCAATTCGCGGGCAAACGCCGCAACGAAGCGCTCCTGGTCGGGCGCGACATGGCGGACATGGCTGTTGAAATCGCAATAGGGACATTTCGAGGCGCAGAACGGCCAATGGACATAGACCCCGAATCCGGGATCGTCCGTGCCGCCGCCGCCGGGAGGTCGAAATGTCGTCATGGCCCGTATCTAGGCCTTTCCGGCCAGGTTTTGAAGCGGCGGCAGGACCGTTTCGGCGAGCCGCATGAAGGCGCGGGCGCGGTGCGACAGGCCCTGGCCATGGGGCGGCAGGCCATGTTTGGCTTCCGGCCCGATCTCGCCGAAGGTCAGTGCCAGGCCGTCGGGCACAAACATCGGGTCGTAACCGAAACCTTGCGCGCCGCGCGGCGGCCAGGCCAGCGTGCCGAACACCCGTCCCTCGAAGATCGCCTCTTCGCCGTCGGGCCAGGTCAGCGACAGGGCCGAAACGAAATGGGCCCGGGCGCCGGCGGTGGCGACGCCGCGCAAGGCCAGCTCGCGATCGACGCGGGCCATGGCGGCGGCGAAGTCGCGCGGGTTGCCGGCCCAGTCGGCGGTGAACAGGCCGGGGGCGCCGTCGAGCGCGTCGATGGCCAGGCCGGAATCATCGGCAACCGCCGGCAATCCGGTGGCGGCGGTGGCGGCGCGCGCCTTGATGGCGGCGTTCTCGGCATAAAGCGTGCCGATCTCGGCGGGCTCGGGCAGGCCGAGCTCGCCGGCGGAGACCAGCTCGATGCCATGCGGGCCCATCAGGTCGCGGAATTCGGCGAGCTTGCCCTTGTTGTGGGTGGCAACCACCAGCCGGGTGCCGGCGCTGAGCTTGCGGCCGGTCACGCGACCGCCGTCTTCTGCAGGTCGACCAGCTTGGTGCAGCCGGTCTTGGCGAGCGCCAGGAGCTGCAGCAGCTCGGCTTCCGAGAACGGCGTCTTCTCGGCGGTGCCCTGGATCTCGACAATGCCGCCGGCGCCGGTCAGCACGAAATTCGCGTCGGTATCGGCTTCCGAATCCTCGGCATAGTCGAGGTCGAGCACCGGCGTCCCCTTGTAGATACCGCAGGAAATGGCGGCGATATGGTCCTTCAGCGGGTTCGCCTTGACCATGTCGCGGGCCTTCATCCAGGCGATGCAATCATGCAGCGCCACCCAGGCGCCGGTGATCGCGGCGGTGCGCGTGCCGCCATCAGCCTGGATCACGTCGCAGTCGATGGTGATCTGCCGTTCGCCCAGCGCCGGCAGGTCGACCACCGTGCGCAGCGCCCGGCCGATCAGCCGCTGGATCTCCATGGTGCGGCCGGACGGCTTGCCGGCGGTCGATTCCCGGCGCGTGCGCTCCAGCGTCGCGCGCGGCAGCATGGAATATTCCGCGGTCACCCAGCCGCGACCCTGGCCGCGCAGCCAGGATGGCGGCTTTTCTTCCAGGCTCGCGGTGCACAGCACATGGGTATTGCCGAATTTCACGAAACAGGAGCCTTCGGCATAGCGGGCAACCGCGCGTTCGAGCGAGACGGGGCGCAGCGCGTCGGGCGCGCGTTTGGAGGGACGCATGGCGGGTTCCTGGTCAAATGATTGCGGTTCTTACGGCGAGCCGGGCCGAAGAACAAGAACGAGCCCACCGGCAGGGCCGAGCCGTGATAGGCTTCGAGGCTTGATCAGGCGGCCCCCACGGCCCAAATTCGCCGCTTGGAGGTCCAGCCTTGTCCGCCGAAACCCCGCGTTCCCAAGCCACCCTGTCCGCGCTCGCCCAGCTCGACGAGCGTTCGCGCGAGATTTTCCGGCAGATCGTCGAAAGCTATCTGGCCACCGGCGAGCCGGTCGGTTCGCGCAACCTGTCACGGATCATCCCGATGACGCTGTCGCCGGCGTCGATCCGCAATGTCATGCACGATCTGGAGGAAGCCGGCCTGATCTTCGCGCCGCATACCTCGGCCGGGCGGCTGCCGACCGAAACCGGCCTGCGCTTCTTCGTCGACGCCTTGATGCAATTCGGCGATCTCGCCGAATCCGAGCGCAATGCCATCGAGGCCCAGGTCGCCGCCTCCGGTCCCGACCGCTCGATGGAGACGGTGCTGGCGGACGCCTCGCAGCTCCTGTCCGGCATGTCGCGCGGCGCCGGCGTGGTGCTGACCTCGAAATCCAACGCCCGGCTGAAACATGTCGAATTCGTCCGCATCGAACTGGAGAAGGCCCTGGTCGTGCTGGTCTCCGAGGATGGCCAGGTCGAGAACCGCATCGTGCCGATCCCGCCCGGCCTGCCGCCCTCGGCGCTGGTGGAAGCCTCCAATTTCCTCAATGCGCGCATTCGCGGACGGACGCTGACCGAGGCGCGGGTCGAGCTGCAGCGGGGCCTGGCCACCGCCAAGGCCGAACTCGACGGCCTCACCCAGAAGCTGGTCGAGGCCGGCTTCGCCTCCTGGTCGGGCGGCGACCCGGCCGACCGCCAGCTGATCGTGCGCGGCCAGGCCAACCTGCTCGGCGACCTCAAGGCGCTGGAGGATCTGGAGCGCATCCGGCTCCTGTTCGACGACCTGGAATCGAAACGCGACCTGGTCGACCTGCTCGACCGCGCCGAGACGGCGGAGGGCGTGCGCATCTTCATCGGCTCGGAGAACAAGCTGTTCTCGCTGTCCGGTTCGTCGATGATCGTCGCACCCTATCGCGACGGCCAGAGCCGCATCGTCGGCGTGCTCGGCGTGATCGGGCCGACCCGGCTCAACTATGCCCGGATCGTGCCGATGGTCGACTACACCGCCAAGGTGCTGTCGCGGCTGATCGGCTGATCGTTCACAGGGCCCGCTCGCGCAGTCACCGCCGCATTTCCGCCTGCAGGCAATTCGACCATAAGTCACTCGGGCCACACGTTACTCGGACGACACGTTACTCGGACCAAAAGTCACATGGCGGCGCGCCGCCTCATCGACGATCCTCGAAGACCACACGGGAGGCAGGCATGCACGGGAAGTTCAACTGGAACGAATTGATGACCGACGATGTCGAGAAGGCCAAGGCCTTCTACGCCGCGACCGCCGGCTGGACCTACCAGAAGTTTCCCATGCCGGATGCCGAATACTGGATCGCGCACGCTTCCGACGGGTCGCCCGCCGCCGGCATCATGTCGATGCCCGCGGATGATCCGGAGGCGACGCCGGGCTGGCTGTCTTATGTCGAAATCGACAATGTCGACCAGCGCACCCAGGCCGTCACCGCAGCCGGCGGCCAGTTGCTGCAGGAACCCTTCGACATTCCCGGTGTCGGCCGCATCGCCATCATCGCCGACCCGTCGGGCTGCGTCATCGGCTGGCTGACGCCGATCGCCACCCCGACCAACTGACGGTCCGGTTCAGGCGGCCGGGGTGACGCGGCGAAGCGTCAGGTTGATCCGGCCGCCGTCCCTGAGCAGCGTGCTGGTGCCCGGCAGCAGCCGGTCGACGCCGTGAAAGGCGAGCCGGGCGGCGCCGCCGAACACCAGGGCATCGCCCGAGGCGAGCTTGACCGAGACGGTCTTGCCGCCGCGCGCGCTGCCACCGATCCGGAACAGGCCGGTGTCACCGAGCGACAGCGAGACCACCGGCGCGTCGAAATTCTGCTCGTCGCGATCCTGGTGCAGGCTCATCCGGGCGCCGGGCGCGTACCAGTTGACCAGGCAGGCTTCGGGGGCGTGCGGGTAACCGGAAAGCTCCCGCCAGGCCGCCATGACCATCTCCGGGATCGGCGGCCAGGGCTTGCCGGTCACCGGATGCAGCTGCTGGTACCGATAGCCGGCAACGTCCGAGACCCAGCCGAGCGGTCCGGCATTGGTCATCCGGACCGAGAAGGGCTTGGCGGTGCGCGGCATGACCGGCTGGAACAGGGGCGCCTCGCCGATCAGCCCGCGCAAGGTCGCAGCGAGCCCGGCCTGCGCCGGGCCATCCAGATAGCCCGGGTACCAGACGCAGCCCGGAACGACCGGGACGGCGGTCATCGCGACGGCGGACGCCGCGCGGTCGAGGCCTCGGCCGGCGCCGGCGTTGCCACGCGCGCCTCGAGAGCTGCCGCCCGCGCCTCGGTATATTTCAGCGCGCAATAGCCGAGACCCGCATCCGAAGTACCGTAATTGCGGCAGACCCGCTCGCGATTGGCGCCAAAACCGGCCTGTTCCTGCAGGAAGGCCCGCCCCTCGGGGGTCGTGCGCAGCCGCGCCTGCAAGGTGCGGCGCGCCTCGTTGAGCCGCCGGTCGGCGGCGCCGCGTGCCCGCTCGATCTCGGCGTCGGAGGGCATTTCCCGGTCGACCGGTCCCCAGATGCCGGTCGGGTCGACGATACATTCTTCGGTGAACCGGCAGACGCCGTCGGGCGCGGTCACGATGGCCGCATCGGACAGCAGGTCGATGACCATGGTGCAGCCGGGGAAGGCAGCCTCGAAGCGCGACAGGCCTGCCGGCCGGCCGAGCGGCTTCAGGGTGACGGTCTGGCCGGCATTCAGGTCCGGCGTGCAGATGCTGCGGATATCATTGCCGCGTCGGCCGGCGCCGGTCGCGGCAATGGTGAAGCTCTGCTGGGTCGGCGGGCCGACGCGGGTAATCACCATGGAGCCCTGCCGGCCGAGATAGCGCAGGTTGCGGCCCGGCAAGGTCTCCTCGCCGCGCCGTGGCGGCGGCCCGGCCGGCCCGCGCTGGCCCGACTGGCCGACACCGCCGCCCCGGGCGGCCGGCGGCCGTCCCGACGGCACGGTGGCGCCCTGTGGCGTCGGAGCCACGGCGCCGGGCAATTGCATTTGCGCGCGGGCCTCCAGGCCGCCAAAGGCGACCAGGGCGGAAATCGCCAGGAGGAAACCGAAACGCTTCATCGAGAGATCCGATAATCGTTGAACTCCTGTCACATAGCGCGCCGGCAGCGCCGGGTCACGTCGCGTGAAGCGGCCAGGAACGTGTCGGTCCGGCATTGTTGCCGTTCAGCCGCAGTCGTGTCCCGCGGGCCGGTTCCGGCGGAGAACCGGCGGGTTTGAGGGAGCGAATTCCCGGCTGCGATGCGACAGCAGTTCTTGCATGCTGAAAAGCCTGTCCCTATATCGCGAACAACCAACGAGAGCTTCGAGGGTTTCGCCGCTTTCGTTCACTTCAAAACCCCAGGATGAAAAGGGGTCGGCGCAAACAAGTTCCGACGGGCGCCCCGCCCGTGCTGTCTTGTCGCGTTCAAGGGTGCTTCGGGCCCTGCCGACCCGCTTAGAGTGAGGAGAAGATTATGGGCAAGGTCATCGGCATCGACCTCGGCACGACCAATTCATGCGTCGCGGTGATGGAAGGCACGACGCCGAAGGTGATCATCAATTCGGAAGGCGCCAATACGACGCCGTCCATCGTGGCCTTCACCGATGAGGAACGCCTCGTCGGCCAGCCGGCCAAGCGCCAGGCGGTGACCAATCCCGAGCGGACGATTTTCGCGGTGAAGCGCCTGATCGGCCGCCGCTATGATGACCCGACCGTTGCCAAGGACCAGAAGCTGGTCCCCTACAAGATCGCGCGGGCCGGCAATGGCGACGCCTGGGTCGAGGCCGAGGGCAAGAGCTACTCGCCCTCGCAGATCTCGGCCTTCATCCTGCAGAAGATGAAGGAAACCGCCGAATCCTATCTCGGTCAGACCGTCGACCAGGCGGTGATCACGGTTCCCGCCTATTTCAACGACGCCCAGCGCCAGGCGACCAAGGATGCCGGCAAGATCGCCGGCCTCGAGGTGCTGCGCATCATCAACGAGCCGACCGCGGCGGCGCTCGCTTATGGCCTCGACAAGAAGACCTCCGGCACGATCGCGGTCTACGACCTCGGTGGCGGCACGTTCGACGTGTCGATCCTGGAGATCGGCGACGGCGTGTTCGAGGTCAAATCGACCAATGGCGACACGTTCCTGGGCGGTGAAGACTTCGACATGCGTCTGGTCGACTATCTGGCGGCCGAGTTCCAGAAGGAGCAGGGCATCGACCTGCGCAAGGACAAGCTGGCGCTGCAGCGGCTGAAGGAAGCCGCCGAGAAGGCCAAGATCGAGCTGTCGTCCTCGACCCAGACCGAAATCAACCTGCCGTTCATCACGGCCGACGCCTCGGGTCCGAAACACCTGCAGTTGAAGCTCACCCGCGCCAAGTTCGAGGCGCTGGTCGACGATCTCGTGCAGCGCACCGTCGAACCCTGCCGCAAGGCGCTGAAGGATGCCGGCCTGTCGGCCGGTCAGATCGACGAAGTGGTCCTGGTCGGCGGCATGACCCGCATGCCGAAGATCCAGGAAGTGGTGAAGCAGTTCTTCGGCAAGGAGCCGCACAAGGGCGTCAACCCGGATGAGGTCGTCGCCATGGGCGCGGCGATCCAGGCCGGCGTGCTGCAGGGCGACGTCAAGGACGTGCTGCTGCTCGACGTGACGCCGCTGTCGCTCGGCATCGAGACGCTGGGTGGCGTGTTCACCCGCCTGATCGACCGCAACACCACGATCCCGACCAAGAAGAGCCAGGTCTTCTCCACCGCCGACGACAATCAGAACGCGGTGACGATCCGGGTCTTCCAGGGCGAGCGCGAGATGGCCGCCGACAACAAGATCCTCGGCCAGTTCGATCTGATGGGCATTCCGCCGGCGCCGCGCGGCATTCCGCAGATCGAGGTGACCTTCGACATCGATGCCAACGGCATCGTCAATGTCCAGGCCAAGGACAAGGGCACCGGCAAGGAACAGCAGATCCGCATCCAGGCCTCCGGCGGCCTGTCCGACAACGACATCGAAAAGATGGTCAAGGACGCCGAGGCCCACGCCGCCGAGGACAAGCAGCGCAAGGAGCTGGCGGAAGCCAGGAACCAGGCCGACGGCCTCGTTCACTCCACCGAGAAGGCGCTGGCCGAACATGGCGCCAAGGTCGGCGAAGCCGACCGCAAGGCCATCGAGGACGCGCTTGCGGCCGTCAAGGAAGCAGCCAAGGGCGAAGATGCCGAGGCGCTGAAGGAAAAGGCCAATGCGCTGGCGCAGGCCTCGATGAAGCTCGGCGAGGCCATGTATGCCGCGCAGAGCGGCGAGGCCGAGGCCGGCGCCGCGCCGAAGAAGGACGATGTGGTCGATGCCGACTTCACGGAAGTGAAGGACGACAAGAACAACAAGAAGTCGGCCTGATACGACTTCAACGGATCGCCCGGGGGCTTGAAAAACCCCGGGCGTTTGATCGAGGGGCC
The DNA here is from genome assembly GCF_005144885.1 of Phreatobacter stygius. NCBI lineage: Bacteria > Pseudomonadati > Pseudomonadota > Alphaproteobacteria > Hyphomicrobiales > Phreatobacteraceae > Phreatobacter > Phreatobacter stygius. Next base: position 3,006,052 of record NZ_CP039690.1, on the reverse strand, counting down.
TTCGATGGCGACAGTCGTCACATGCATGACGCTCATCGCAGGGCTGGTTCTGTTCGTGACGGCGGGGCTTCACGGCTATTGGGCGCTGGGCGGCCAGGCCGGCCTGCAGGCGGCGATCCCGAGCCTCGAAGGGCGGCCGAGCTTCGTGCCGGGCCAATCACTGACAGCGCTGGTCGCCGTGCTGATCGCGGGCCTCGGCGTGCTGTTCCTTTTGGCTGGCGGGGTGATCCGGTTGGGCCTTCTGCCGCCGATCCTGCCAACCATCGCAATTGGCCTCGCCGGCCTTGCATTCATCAGTCGGGCCATTGGCGACTTCAACCTGGTCGGTTTCTTCAAGAAGCCGAACGGTTCGGTCTTTGCCCGCCTTGACACGGCTTATTATTCGCCGCTTTGCCTGTTCCTGGGCATGACCGCCATCATCTTGGCGGCCCGCGGCCATTGGTGATCAGAGCAAGATGTCCAAGCGCGACTATTACGACATTCTGGGATGCGGCCGCGATGCCGATGATGCCGCGCTGAAATCGGCCTTCCGCAAGAAGGCGATGCAGTATCATCCCGACCGCAACCCGAACAATTCCGAAGCCGAGCACCAGTTCAAGGAACTGAACGAAGCCTATCAGGTCTTGTCCGACGGCCAGAAGCGCGCGGCCTATGACCGGTTCGGCCACCAGGCTTTCGAGAATGGCGGCGGCGGGCCCCAGGGCTTCGGCGGCGACTTCTCGTCGTCCATGTCCGACATCTTCGAAGAATTGTTCGGCATGGCCGGCGGCCGCCGCAGGGGTGCCGGCGGCGGGGGTGGCCGCGAGCGCGGCGCCGATCTTCGCTACAACATGGACATCACGCTGGAGGAAGCCTTTCACGGCAAGTCCGCCCAGCTGCGCATTCCGACGACCGCGACCTGCGAGGTCTGTTCGGGCTCGGGCGCCAAGGCCGGCTCCAAGCCGAAGACCTGCGGCACCTGCGGCGGCCACGGCCGGGTGCGCGCCAGCCAGGGTTTCTTCTCGATCGAACGGACCTGCCCGACCTGCCAGGGCCGCGGCCAGGTGATCGAAGACCCTTGCGCCAATTGCGGCGGCGCCGGCCGGGTGACCAAGGAGCGGGTCCTGTCGGTCAACATCCCCGCGGGCGTCGAGGACGGCACGCGCATCCGGCTTGCCAATGAAGGCGAGGCCGGTTTCCGCGGCGGCCCGTCGGGCGATCTCTATATTTTCCTGTCGATCCAGCCGCACTCCTTCTTCCAGCGCGACGGCCAGGATCTCTATTGCCGGGCGCCGGTCTCGCTGGTCACCGCCACGCTCGGCGGCGCCTTCGAGGTGCCGACCGTCGACGGCGGCCGGGCGCAGGTCAAGGTTCCCGAAGGCACCCAATCGGGCAAGCGCTTCCGCCTGTCCGGCAAAGGCATGCCGGTGCTGCGCTCCAAGGTCACCGGCGACCTCTATGTCCAGGTCGACGTCGAGACCCCGCGCAACCTGACCAAGCGCCAGAAGGAACTGCTCGCCGAGTTCGACAAGGAGAGCTCGAAGGACACCCAGCCGGAAACCGCGGGCTTCTTCGCCAAGGCCAAGGCGTTCTGGGACGGGCTGGCCAGCAAGGAAGGCTAAGATCGCCGGTCAGGCGGTTGCCCCGAATTCGTAGAACAGTCTGACACACCCCTCCGGCAGCACGTCGGTCGAGACGAGCTTGATGCTGCGCGAAAAGCCGTTGGCCGGAAACAAGGGAATGCCGGCCCCGACGATCTCGGGCACGACATAGAGCTCGAGCTGGTCGAGGGCGCCGCAGGCGATGAAGGCCTGCTGCAGAAGCCCGCCGCCGACCATCCAGACATCGCCGTCATCGAGCGCGCGCAGGTGGCCGACCAGCGCGTCGATACCGCCGGTCCAGAGCTCGACATCGCCGATCGGCCGGTCGATGGGCCGCGACGTCACCACGAAGACACGCTTGCCGGCATAGGCCCATGGCCCGGGATGATCGGCGACCACGTCATAGGTTGCCCGCCCCATGACGATGGTGCGGATGCCCTCGAGGAACGTCTCGAAGGCGAATGGGCCGAAATCGATCGTGTCGTATTTGCGCAGCCAGTCGAGCGTGCCGTCGGGTGACGCGATATAGCCGTCGACGCTCATGCCGACATAGCCGAGGATGCGGGCCATGGCTTCAGGTCTCCTGTTGAATGGCGTTCTGCGCCATATATAAACGAACGTTCATTTACAATAGAGCAACCATGGCCCGTCCGCGTTCCATCCCCGACCAGATCGTGCTCGACCAGGCCCTCGTGCTGATGCGCCGGGCCGGGCCGGAGGGCGTCAGCTTCGCGGCGCTGACCGCCGAGATCGGACTTTCTCCGGCAACCCTGGTGCAGCGTTTCGGCAGCAAGGCCGGCCTGCTCGAAGCGACCCTTGCCCATGCCTGGAGCGCGCTCGAGGTGCGCACCGCGGCCGAAGGCGCCACGGTGACGCGCAACCCCGCAGGCGCGGTCGCCTGGCTGGTGGCGCTGTCGGGCGGTTATGGCGATGGCGACGACTATGCCGACGGGCTGCTGGTGTTGCGCGAGGACCTGATCGATCCGGCGCTCCGCCAGCGCGGCGTCGCCTGGTTCGAGACCATCGCGACGATCCTCGGCGACTGCCTCGGCGATGCAGCGGGTCCGCGGCCCGATCTCGGACGGCTGATGGTGGCGCAATGGCAAGGCGCCGTGCTACTCGCCGGCTTCGACCGCCGCAGGCCGGTCGCCGAAACCGTCGAAGCGGACCTCAAGGCCTGGTGCCGGGCGATCGGGCGTCAGGCCTGACCCGGGCCGGCCGATGCCGGCCTCAGCCGTAGAGCCCGTCATGGGCGCTGCGCAGCAGGTTCTTCTGCACCTTGCCCATGGCGTTGCGCGGCAGATCGGCACTGAAGATCACGCGCTTCGGCAGCTTGTAGCGGGCAAGCCTCGGCCGGAGCGCGTCCAGGATCGCCGCTTCCGTCAGCGCGGCCGCCGTGCCGGCGACCACGACGGCGGTCACCGCCTCGCCGAAATCGCGATGGGGCAAACCAATGACCGCGCTTTCCACCACGCCCGGAATGCCGTCGATCTCGCCCTCGACCTCCTTCGGGTAGACGTTGTAGCCGCCGGTGATGATGAGATCCTTGCCGCGTCCGACGATATGGAGATAACCGCGTTGGTCGATCCGGCCGAGATCGCCGGAGATGAAGAAACCATCGTCGCGGAATTCAGCCGCGGTCTTCTCGGGCATGCGCCAGTAACCTCGAAACACGTTGCGACCCTTGATCTCGATCATGCCGATCTCGCCCCGCGCCAGTTCCCCGCCGCCCTCCGGAGCGGTGATCCTGACATCGACCCCGGCCAAGGGCAGGCCGACGGTGCCGGGCAGCCGCTCGCCGTCATAAGGGTTCGACGTGATCATGTTGGTTTCGGTCATGCCATAACGCTCGAGGATCGCGTGGCCGGTCCGGCCCTGCCAGTCCCGATGGGTTTCGGCCAGCAGCGGCGCCGAGCCGGAGACGAACAGCCGCATGTGCTTCGTCGCTGCCGGTGTCAGCCGCGCGTCCTTCAGCAGGCGGACATAGAAGGTCGGCACGCCCATCAGGCAGGTGGCGCGCGCCATCACACCGAAGATCTGGTCGACGTCGAATTTCGGCAGCAGGACCATGGATGCACCTGACAGCAGCGCGATGTTCGAGGCGACGAACAGCCCATGGGTGTGGAAGATCGGCAGCGCATGGATCAGCACGTCGCCAGCGCTGAAACGCCAGGCTTGCCTGAGCGCCTCGGCATTCGAGGCAAGATTGTCGTGCGACAGCATGGCGCCCTTCGCGCGCCCGGTCGTGCCCGAGGTGTAAAGCATCGCGGCGAGATCGTGCGGCTCCCGCGTGACCGTCGCAAAATCCGCCGGCGCGCCTTGCGCCGCGCCGGCGAGACTGCCCTGCCCCGCGGCATCGAGCGTGAAAAGCGCGGCGCCCACCCGGGCGGCGATCGGCTGCAGATCGGCCTGGCTCGCCGGATCGCAGACGAAGACCACCGGCTCGGAATCGCTCAGAAAATAGTCGATCTCGGCCGGGGTATAGGCGGTGTTGAGCGGCAGGAACACACCGCCGGCGCGAATGGTTGCCAGATAGACGACGAGGGCCGCCAGGGACTTCTCGACCTGGACCGCCACGCGATCGCCCGGCTTCAGCCCGCGCGCGACGAGCGCATTCGCCATGCGCCCGGACCAGGCGACAAGAGCGGCATAGGAGACGCGCCCACCGCTCGCCGTTTCCACGGCGATCTTGGCGGGATCGGCGACGGTTCCGCACAGGCGGTCGAACAGGTTGGCGGTCATGGGCATCGCACCTGGAAAAGGGGCCGTTAGAGGGGGACAGGGGTCGAGACAAGCTGCCGATCACGGCGCCGGGACGGTGCTTCGAGAGGATTTGTCGGCAGGCGCCAGCTGGCGCACGGCCGGCGCGGCCGCAATGACGCCCTTCTCGGCGAAGGCTTCGTGGTTCACCTCGATTTCGTCGAGCGCATAGAGATAGTTGACCATCAGCCCGTGGGATTGTTTCAGGCCCTTGGCCGACACGTCGCCAAGGAAATTGAGCCGTTCGAGCCGGGCGCCATTGCCCAGATGAAAGCGCGCCACCGGATCGACCGGACGCCCGCCTGCGGTCTTGGCCGCGAGCAAGTAGCGCACGGCAATGGGCAGCAGCACCGCGCGCACCCGCTCGGCCTTGCCGGCATCGGCATGCCAACCGTGCTCGTCGACGAGGCCAAGTTCCGCCTGTGTCGCCGCGTCGAGCCAGGCGACCTCGGCTTTCCGTTGCCCCGCCAGCCAGGAGGCGAAGCCGGGCACCGGCGACAGCGTGACCGACGTCTTCACATTGGGCAGTTCGCGTTTCAGGTCTTCGACGACCTGCTTGATCAGGAAATTGCCGAAGGAAACGCTTCCGAGGCCGCGCTGCGTGTTCGAGATCGAATAGAACACCGCCGTCGTCGCCTCGGCCGCGGCGATTGGCGTCCGGGCCAGATCGAGCAGGGGGCCGACCGCCGGCGGGATGTCCCTGGTCAGCGCGACCTCGACGAAGATCAGGGGCTCGTCGACCAGTTGCGGGTGGAAGAAGCCGTAACAGCGCCGATCTTCCGGGGCGAGCCGGTTGCGCAGATCGTCCCAGTCCCGGATGGCATGGACCGCCTCGTAGCGGATGATCCGTTCCAGGATGTTCGGCGACGTCGTCCAGTCGATGCGCCGAAGCGCGAGGAAGCCGCGATTGAACCAGGACGAGAACAGATGGACGAAATCGTCGTCGACCAGCTTCAGCCGGGGATGGTCGGACAGGTGTCCGAGCAGGTCCTCGCGCATGCGCAGCAGCGCGGTGGTGCCGCCTGGCGCAAGGTTCAGCCGCCTGAACAGCGCCTGACGGCGCGGCTCGGACGCCGCATGCAGTTTTTCCAGGGCGCCGGTTTCGGAGATGTCAAGGACAGCGGCGATCGCGCGCTGAACCGCGGCAGGGTCCGGGCCGAAGCGGTCCGCCAGCGCCAGCAGGAAGGTCAGGCGCTCGGCCGCGCTTGCCGCGGCGAAGGCGGCCAGCAGGGTCTCGGCCAGCGTGACGCCGGACGCCTCGCCGCGGCGCGACAGAAGCAGCTCGCCGAGTGCCGCCAGATCGCGCGCCTGCGCCACCTCCCCCCTGGCGTCCCTGCGGCCGAACAGCGCCAGGCCGCGCCGGGTCAGCGTCTCGATCAGCTCGCTGACGAAGACGGGCGTGACATCCGAGGTCCTCGACTTCAGCGGTTTCATCATCGCCTCCTGGTGAGCGGCAAGCAGCGGCGTTCGATGGCCCGCCGGGCGGGCCGTCAGCGCCTGATGATGGCGGCCTGGCCCAGCGCCTCGTCGTGACCTGGCGACCGCCGCCGGCGCGGCGTCGACGGTTCAATTCGCCGGTGGCGAACCGATCGCGCTGTCGGCAGCGACAAGCTTTGCGAGACCAAGGATATTGGCGTCGGCGAGCCGGCGGCCGATGATCTGCAGGCCGACCGGCAGCCGGCTGGCGGTCAGGCCAGCGGGCACCGAGCCCGCCGGAAATCCGACCAGCGTGACGAGATAGGCGCCGGCAATCCAGTCGACATAGTTCTCGAGCTGCTTGCCGCCGATGCGATCCGGGAAATTCTGCGACACCGGATAGGGCGGCACGGGCGCGGCCGGCGTGACGAGGTAGTCGTATCGTGTCAGCAGCGCCCGGTACTTGCGCCACACCGCCTGACGGACATGCTGGCCATCCGCCCGGTCGAGCGCGTCGATCTGAAGCCCGGCCTTGAGATTGCCGGCGAGGTTCGGCCCGAAGCGATCGATCAGGTCGAGCTGTTGCAGCCGCTGCCCGATCATCCATTCGCCGCGCCAGGTCATATAGGCCTCGCGGCCCTCGGAGACATCGAAGTCGATCTCGTCGACCTCGGCGCCATGGCGCGACAGCCGCCGGGCGGCCTGGCGGCAGATCTGGTCGACCTCGGCATCGACGCCGATACCGGCAATGTCCGGCGCATAGGCGATCTTCAGCCCCCTGGCGTCCTCGGTGCGCGAAACCACATCGAGGGCGCTCGTCCAGGACGGCGCGATCGAAATCGGCCAGTAAGGATCGAAGCCGGTCATGGCGTCGAGCATCAAGGCGGCATCCTCGGCCGAGCGGGCCATCGGACCGTGAACCTGGCCAGGATCCCAATAGAGATTCATCGGGTCGTTCGGGATCAGCCCGGGCGTCGTCCTGAGGCCAACAATGCCGCAGAAGGATGCGGGAATGCGGATCGAGCAGCCAAAGTCGGTGCCCTGCGCCAGCGGCGCCATGCCGGTCGCCACCGCCACCGCCGATCCGCCGGAAGACCCGGCCGGGCTGAGTTCGGGATTCCACGGGTTCAGCGTGGCGCCGAACAGGTCGTTGACGGTATTGGCGCCGGTGGCGAATTCCGGCGTGTTGGTCTTGCCGAGAAAGATCGCGCCGGCCCGGCGCAGGCGGGCAATCACTTCGGCATCCTGTTCCGCGACATTGTCGCGGAACAGGGGTGATCCATAGGTGGTCGGCACCGCGGCGACGTCGGTCACGTCCTTCACCACCAGCGGCAGGCCGTGCAGCAGGCCGAGCGGCTCGCCGGCGCGAACCGCCTGGTCGGCCTGGAGCGCGGCGGCGCGGGCCTGGCCTTCGAGCAGGGTCACGATCGCGTTCAGCTTCGGATTGAGCTTCTCGATGCGCGCCAGGGCGGCATCCAGCACCTCGACCGCGCTGATCTCCCCGGCGCGGATCAGGTCGGCCTGGTGCCGCGCCGCCAGTGCCGCAATGTCGCTGTTGATGCTCATCGGTCTCGACCACAGGGGTTCAAGGAGGGAACGCGCCGGGACGCGTCGATTATTCGCCGACGTCAACGATGGCGATGACCGGTCCGCCACCCTGCGGCCCCTGGTGCATGGCATCGACCGAGACGAACACCGCCGCATCGCCGATCGCCGCCGCCGCCACGCCGCCGACCGCACCCTTGGCGTGGCGATGATGGTGCACATCGGAATCGTCGAGCATGATCTGCCGGCGGCCGCGCAATTTCGCGGTGCGGTCGGCCTCACACTTGATGAAGCAGTTGACCAGCTTGCCGTTGAGATCGGCGGCGCGTGGCCGCTCCGGCAGTTCGAGGCCGGCATTGCGGATGGCATCGTAAATGCCGTCGATATCGAGCGCGTCCTTCATCACGCTATGGCCGATGCGATAGCGGCCGCCGGCACCGTCCTTGTTGCCGAACAGGACGATCTGGCCACAGTCGAGCTCGACGCCCGACGAGCAGGACGCGACCGAGGAATAGAGATCGAGGTTCCGGCAAATGTCTTCGGCCCGGTATCTGGCGACTTCGCCGAGGGCTACCGCAATGCCGAGCCCGGTGGTGCCGTTCGAGACACCCATCGATTCATGCACTTCGCAGAACGCGTCGTGACCGCGGCGATGGGCGTCCTGGATGGTGTCGATGGTCAGGAGCGGCGTCTTGGTCTGGACATAGTGGACATCCGCCGGATTGGTGATGCCGGCATCCTTCATCGCCATGCGCACGCCTTCGGCGATCTTTTCCACCATGGCCGGCCGGCCGATATCTTCGGGCAGGATCTTCGGGCTCATCGCCACGCCCATGACGAGGCGCGACTTGCCGGCCGTGCCGGTCTGGCCGTTGCGCGCGAAGACAGTGGCATGCGGCGTGATGACGCCATCGCAGCCACCCGACCAGACCATCGGAATCTGATGGATCTCGGCCTCGCTCCGCGTGCCGTGCTTCATCAGAACGCCGCGGAAGGCCTGGTCGGCCAGAATGCGGGTGAAGTCGTTGACGCCGCCATTGCCTTCGGTCTTGCCGATCACCGCGACCACCTCATTGGCGGCCATGCCGCCGCCCCGGATGCAATCGGCCAGCCCGGCGGCATCGGCGACGCTTTTGATCTCGATCTTGGCAACTTCGATGGCCATCACGTTTCTCCCGGTAAAGCCTGTGCCGGGTGAAGCGCATGCGCGCATCAGAACCACCCGACCGTTGCCGGGGACGCTATGGAAGAGCCTTGCGCCTCGCCATCAGTCAATTCCGGATGGCGCATTCGAAATCGGCGAAGGAGCCGCAGCGCCAGCGGAAGCCGGCGTCAAGGAGGTTCCGTCGGCCCGCAGCATCGCGACCAGATCACGCGCGAAGGGCGGCAACTCGCCGAGATTCCGGACGCAGATCTGCATCTCGCGCAGCGCCCAGGGGTCCGACAGCGGGATCGCGCGGAGCGGCATGGTCAGCGCGCACTGCCGCGCCACCGATTCCTCGACGATGGTAATGCCGGCATTGCCGACCACCATGGCGCTCGCCTCATAGGGGCCGCGGACCAGCGCGCGCGTGCGGAACGTCTTGCCGACCTGGTTGGCCTGACGGATCAGGAACAGGTTCAAGGTGTTGTGCGGATTGAGCCCGATGAAGTCGAGATCGAGCGCTTCCTCAAACGAGATGTCCGGCCGCGCGCAGATCGGATGGTCGACGGAGGCGAGAACGACCAGGCGTTCGTTCGCATAGGGGAAGATCTGCAATTCGTCGACCGCGAACTTGCCGCCGATAATGCCGATATCGGCCCGATATTCGCGCACGGCGCGAATGATGTCGTCGCTGATATGTTCCTCGATCTCGACCGAGACCTGCGCATGTTTGGTCAGGAAGCTGCTCAGCGCCTTGGGCAGATAGACGGTCGCGCCGATCGAAATCGAGAAGATGCGAACCACACCCTGGAGCCCGCGCGAGAACTCGGACAGTTCGTCGCGCATCCGGTTGGCCCGAAGCAGGATGCGCCGGGCATGAAACAGCATGGCCTGCCCGGCCGGCGTCAGGCTGAGGCCGGTGCTCGCACGGTGGAACAGGCGCACGCCGAAACTGTCTTCGAGCTGCTTGATCCGCGCGCTCGATGCGGAGGGCACGATATGCAGCTTGTTGGACGCCTGCGTGAGATTGCCGGCTTCGGCGATCGCCACGAAAAGCTGCAGGTCGAAGAGGTCGAAACGCATGGGGCCGCGCAATCAATGAAACGCCAGCTACAGCGGCCTCTGTAGCTGGCATTGCACATGTCGAATTCGGAGGACCGCAACCGCAGACCTACACCCCGGGGCCGACGCGAACAATATCGCGGTCGGCACCCCGGATCAGTGCGGCGTATCGGCCTTCATCATCGACGCGACAGCTTCGGCCCGGGCATCCTCGGCCCGGCGCAGACCATTCAGGATCAGATTGAGAGCAACCGCGGTGATCGCCGAGATCAGGATCCCGCTGTGCAGGAGCGGCGCCAGTTCTTTCGGCATGTGCTTGAAGAAGCCGGGCGAGACCAGCGGGATCATGCCGACGGCGACCGAGATCGCCACAATATACAGATTGTATTTGTTATTTGTGTAGTCGACCGCGGACAGGACCTTGATGCCGGTGGCGACGATCAGTCCGAACATCAAGATGCCGGCGGCGCCAAGCACGAACAGCGGCACGGCGGCAATGACATGGCCCATTTTCGGCACCAGGCCGAGGACAATGAGAATGACGCCGGCGGTTGCCGTCACCCAGCGGCTGCGCACGCCGGTCAGCGCGACCAATCCCATGTTCTGCGAGAAGGTCGTGTAGGGGAACGTGTTGAAGACCGCGCCGATGCTGGCGCCCAGGCCATCGGCCCGCAGGCCGCGGGTGATCTCGCGCTCGCCGATCGGCTTGCCGGTGAGCTGGCCGAGCCCCAGGAAGACACCGGTCGATTCGATGAACACCACCAGCATCGCAGTGGTCATGGTGGCGATGGCCCAGAAGTCGAATTTCGGCCAGCCGAACTGGAATGGCGTGATCACGGCGACCCACTTGGCCTCGCCCAGGCCAGCAAAATTGACCTCGCCGAGCGGGATCGCGGCGAGAAAGCCGACGATGATGCCGAGCAGGACCGCCAGATTGACCATGAAGCCGCGTCCGAACTTGACGATGGCGAGCATCAGCAGGAGCAGCATGGCGGTCATGCCGAGATAGAGCGGCTTGCCGAAATTCGGATTGTCCAGGCCGCCGCCGGCCCAATTGATGCCAACCCGCATCAGCGAAATGCCGATCATCAGGATGACGATCCCGGTCACGACGGAGGGGAACAGCGGCAGCAACCGGCCGACGAGCGGCGCGATCAGGAAGCCGATCAGGCCGGCGGCGAGTGCCGAGCCGAAGATGCCGAGCAGGCCCAGTTCCGGATTGGCGCCGATGGCAAGCATCGGTCCGACGGCAATAAAGGTCACACCCATGATGACGGGAAGGCGGATGCCGATGCCCCAGATACCGACACTTTGCAGAATAGTGACGATACCGCAGGTAAACAGATCCGCGCTGATCAGCAGGGCGATGTCCTCTCTCGGCAATTTGAGCGCGGAGCCGATGATGAGCGGAATTGTTATTGCGCTGGCATACATGACCAGGACGTGCTGGAGCCCCAACGCGAACATTTTCGGAAGCGGCAGCACTTCGTCAACTGGATGAACACGATCCGACGTTCCCATTCCCATTCCCTCCCAGACGTCAAGTGCGTCGGTTTTCTGATTGCTGATCGCATCGATCGCACGATCTTGGCCGATAGCCTAGGGGCGCTGCCGGCAACACGAAATCGGTATTCGGCGCAGGCGGCGTGCGCCAATTCCGAACGATCGCAATGATGGAAACGGCCAAACCGATCGATGTCGGACGCCATAGCGCCGTTTTGTCGCTGCGGCACGGCACCGCATCGCCGTCGATCAGGTCGCGCGAGACCTGTGGCCCTCGCGCCGATACGCGGCAGGCTCGGAGGGCAGCCCAATGGCAAGGCGCCGTGCTGCTCGCAGACTTTGATCGCCGGATGCCGGTCGCCGAGACCGTCGCGCAGATCGTGAGGGCTTGGTGTGCGCAATCGGCCGGGCGACGTGATCGGGCACTTCTCCGCCGCCAGCCAGCTATCGTAGGAAAACCTGCGGAGAGTCAGCTACGAAAATCTGCGGCATTTACCGTGCCTGAGGTGAGTTCCGCAGAGGCTACTGGGGATAGTAGCCCCGATGCTTCTTGTGAACAAATCATGAATATGCTTTGATTCCAAGACCATGACGTACGACGTTCGCGATATTGCAAACTACATATTGGATGTCGCTGACAAGCTTCACGTCCCGCTGACTAATATTGCTATTAACAAGCTTATATATTTTCTACACGCTCATTTTGTGGTCGAATCAAATAAACCTCTTATTACAGCAAAGATCGAAGCTTGGGAGCATGGTCCCGTCTTTCGCGAAATATATCGTGAATTCAGAATTCATAAAGACAAGCCAATATCAACGCGCGCGCGCAAGATTGATTTAAATACCGGATTGGGAACTATTGACGCGCCCGATATCGCACTATCGGACCGTAATCTTATCGACCAGATACTGCCCAGGTATATTCGACTATCGGCCGCCGCCCTTGTGGCTCTTTCACATGAGAAAGATGGTCCGTGGGACAGAACCTGGAATTATGATACGCTGTCTAATCCTACTATGCGCATTAGTGACGATTCGATTCGCAGTTGGTTCAATAGCGCCGCGAGACACTAATGGATTCCTCTATCAGCAAGATTCTTGCGAAGCTTGATAAACCTCCATCCGCCCCGAACTGGGTCCGCTTTATCGGGGATGATGAGCACTCGACCGCGAAAGCCATACTTCGCTGGATACGAGCGATTCCACCGTTCACCTATCAACCGGCTGCTAGAGTTTGCAAAGATAGAATAGAACTTGGAATATCACTTCGGGATGGCTTGACAGCTGTTGATCGTTCAGGAGCGCCGGCCGGCCGAGGAAGTAATTCCTCGCTTGTAAGAGCATTCTTTGAATACGATCAAGATCGTCGCTACTCGGCACGAAATCCGATGCAATCCGCACGAGAGTATTTTCGCGTCTCGCGCGACATTCTTGTGCCGGTTGAGGCGTTGTCCGTTATCGTTGAGGAGCGCCAGATTGTACCCGTGTTTCTCTGCGGCTGGTCGAAACTCCCGCTCACGACTCGGCAGCGCAGATTGTTAGTTACGATCTACGAGGACGCGTACTTTTCGCTCACTGACTTTCAAAACAGCCCAGGAGAGATGCTTTTCTTTCCTAAATCGAAAGAGGGAGAGCGGGATTCTGAGTTGTGGATGAGGGGGGACTATCAGCTTTTGACGGATAGTGAACTCCGGGAGGATGTCGAGAAGTTCATCTTGGCCAGAGACCTAGTGCGCAAGCTTCTTGTCGAACGGCATAGGGATTCTGTCACCCGTCCAGACGAAACGGACGGAACGAAAGACGAGGGACGCCAGCCCGATCTTTTTCGAAAAGAATAAAGCGAACTAACGCTTACTCCGCCGCGAGCGAGCCCTTGAGCGGCAGCTTGGCCAGGGCCTCGGCCGAAGCCGGCGGCTCGTCGAATTCAAGCGCTTCGATGCGACCGCCGCGCTTGGCGATCTTGTCGGCTGAGGTCAGGATCTGGCCGAGGTCGTCATGGGCCTGGCCGAAATGGCGCTGCAGGTTCAAGACCCGGTCGGACAGGCGCGAGACGTCGTCGAGCAGGAGGCTGACCTCCTTCTGGATGACGCGGGCCTCGTCGCGCATGCGCTCGTCCTTCAGCAGGCCCTGCACCACCTGCACGGCCAGCATCAGCAGCGACGGCGAGACCACCATGACGCGGGCCCGGAAGGCCTTCTGCATGACGTCGTCGAAATGTTCGTGCAGGTCGGCATAGATGCCTTCGGAGGGCACGAACATCAGCGCCACCTCCTGGGTCTCGCCCGGGATCAGGTATTTCTCGGAAATGTCCTTCACATGCACCGCGAGGTCCTGGCGCAGGCGCTGGGCCGCCATACGGCGCAATTCCTCGGCCTTGGCTTCGCGCCAGAGCGTGATCGATTCGAGCGGGAACTTGGCGTCGACGACCAGGCCGCGCGGATCGCCGGCGAGCCGGATCATCGCGTCGGGGCGCTTGCCTGACGTGAGCGTCGGCTGCAGCTCATAACCGTTGCGCGGCAGGCCGTCCTGGAGGATCGCCTCCATCCGGCCCTGGCCGAAGGCGCCGCGGGCCTGCTTGTTGGCCAGCACGTCCTTCAGCGACACCACCTGGCCGGCGAGGTCGGTCAGGTTCTTCTGCGCCGAATCGATCACCGCCAGGCGCTCGTTCAGCTTGCCGAGATTTTCAACCGTCGTGCGGGTCTGGCCCTCCAGCGACAGGCCGAGCCGGGTGCTCATGCCGTCGAGCCGCTCGCCGAGCGATTTCGACAGGTCGAACTGGCGGGCATGCAGGCCCTCGACCATGGCCTGCATCCGGCCGGTCATCTCGGACTGGGCGCGATTCATCTCGCCCATGCGCTCCTCGAGCTCCTGGGCGTGGATGATGGCGCGTTCGGCCTCCATCGCGCGGGTCGCCGCCTGCCGGCGCAGGGCGACGAACATGACCAGCAGCAGAACGACCGCAAGGCCGAGCAGCGCGAGCACGACTTCGCCCGCTGCGATCGGCCGGCCAGCGATGACGAGAACGATATCGGACATGGCCGCAAGCCTAGCCGATTCGGGCGGCGCTTGCGAACGAAGCGGGAACGTGGTTGACGAATTTACATATAGCGGCGCAGGTCGCGCGCCGCGACCGCCGGATCGCGCTGGACGTCGAAGGTCGAGACGAACTGGCCGTTGCGGTCCATCAGATAGACGAACACCGTATGGTCCATGGTGTAGTTGCCGCCGTCCTGCGGCACCTTGCGGGCAAAGGCGCGATAGGCGCGCATGGCCTGGGCGACCTGCTCCTCGGTGCCGGTCAGGCCGAGGATGCGCGGATGGAAGCTGCCGAGATAGGTCGACAGCAGTTCCTTGGTGTCGCGCGCCGGGTCGACGGTTACGAAGGCGACATTGACCCGCTGGGCGTCGGGACCGAGCTTGTCGAGCACCTGGGTCATTTCGAACAGCTTGGTCGGACAGACGTCAGGGCAATGGGTGAAACCGAAAAAGACCAGCGTCGGCTTGCCCGCGAAATCCTTCTCGGTCACCGGCTTGCCGGCCTGATCGGTCAGCGAGAAGGCGCCGCCGATGGCCGACGAGCCGGTCGCCACCGCGCCGCCGCGCGGCATGGTCAGCCAGACCACCACGGCGAGCGCGCTCAAGCCGGCGATGAGCAGGGCGAAGGACAGGATCAAGGCGGCGGAGCGGGGGCGCTGCCCGGCTGGCGGGGTCGTTTGGGTCATGTCGATCTCAGAAACACCAGGCAAGGCCGGCGGCGAGCGTGTCGAGAAACACTTTCGACCCTTGAGTCCACCACAACAGGCCGGCGGTCAGCATGAGCGCGGCCACGCCGCCGCCCAGCGCCCAGCGCGCCAGGCGCGGTGTCCGATCGGTGGCGTTGTCAGCGGTGTCGAAGCTCATGCGTCTTATTTAGGCGAGCCGGAGCCACAACGCAAAACACGGGGTCGAGATTTTCCGGCTCTTTTCGTCACGGCAGGGAGTACTTAATTGCTTGCCATGCGTCCTGAAGACCTGCTCCAGCCGACGCCGCAGGGCCTCTATTGTCCGCCCGCCGGCGTGCATATCGATCCGCTGAGGCCGGTCAGGCGCGCCTTGATCACCCATGGCCATTCCGACCATGCCCGCGCCGGCCATGACGCGGTGATGGCGACCGAAGCGACGCTGAAGGTCATGGCGATCCGTTATGGCGAGGATTTCGCCGGCGCCACCCAGGCGGCAACATGGCACGATCCGGTGACCATCAACGGGGTCAGGTTCAGCTTCCATCCGGCCGGCCATATCCACGGCTCGGCCCAGATCGCGGTCGAGCACGGCGGACTGAAGATCGTCGTGTCGGGCGACTACAAACGGGCGGCCGATCCGACCGCCGAAGGCTTCGAGGTGGTGCCCTGCGATGTCTTCATCACGGAAGCGACCTTCGGCCTGCCGGTGTTCCGCCATCCCGACGCGAGCGACGAAGTCGCCAGGCTTCTCGCTTCCGTCGCGCTGTTCCCGGAGCGCGCCCACATGGTCGGCGCCTATTCGCTCGGCAAGGCACAGCGCGTCATGGCGCTGGTCCGGCAAGCCGGCCATGACCGGCCGATCTACCTGCATGGCGCCATGGAAAAGCTGACCCGCTTCTATGAAAGCGAGGGTTTCGATTTCGGTGACGTCAGGCTCGCCAGGGATGCCGAAAAAGGAGAGCTCGGCGGCGCCATCATCATCTGCCCGCCGGGATCGATGAAGGACCTGTGGGCCCGGCGTTTTCCCGATCCGGTGACGGCCTTCGCCTCGGGCTGGATGCGGGTGCGCGCCAGGGCCAAGCAGGGCGGGGTGGAACTGCCGCTGGTCATCTCCGATCATGCCGACTGGGACGAGCTCGGGCGGACCGTTCTCGATACCGGCGCCGGCGAGGTCTGGGTCACCCATGGCCAGGAGGACGCGCTGGTCCATTGGTGCGGCACGCGGGGCCTCAAGGCGAAGCCGCTCAGGCTGGTCGGTTATGGCGACGAGGGCGAAGCCGAGGCACCGGCCGCGGAGACCGCCGGATGAACCGCTTCGCCGCCCTGCTCGATCGCCTCGCCTATGAACCCCGGCGCAATGCCAAGCTCCGGCTGATCACCGACTATCTCCGTTCGACGCCCGATCCCGAGCGCGGCTTCGCGCTGGCCGCGATGACCGGCGCGCTGAGCTTCCAGCACGCCAAGGCCGGGTTGATCCGGACGCTGATCACCGAGCGGGTCGACCCGGTTCTGTTCGAGCTGTCCTACGACTATGTCGGCGACCTCTCGGAAACCGTGGCGCTGATCTGGCCGCGACCAGCGGAGCCACGCGAGCACAACAATCCGCCCGGGCCGAGCTTGTCCGAAGTGGTCCAGGGGCTTGCCACGACGGGCAAGCTGGCGCTGCCGAAGCGCGTCGCCTCCTGGCTCGACCAGCTCGACGAGACCGGCCGGTGGGCGCTGTTGAAACTGATCACCGGGGCCATGCGCATCGGCGTCTCGGCGCGGCTCGCCAAGACGGCGGTCGCCGATCTCGGCGCCAAGGACCCGGACGAGATCGAACTGGTCTGGCCCGGCCTGACGCCGCCCTATGAGGAGCTGTTCGCCTGGGTCGAAGGCCGGGCCGCAAAACCCGAGGCGCGTGATCCCGCGCCGTTCCGCCCGCCCATGCTCGCCCATGCACTGGAAGACCAGGATTTCGACAGGTTGCAGCCGGCCGATTTCGCCGCCGAATGGAAATGGGACGGCATCCGTGTCCAGGCGGCGGCCGGCACCCGCACCGACGGCCGGCGCGTCGCCAGGCTCTATTCACGCACCGGCGAAGACATATCCGGCGGCTTTCCGGATCTGATCGAGGCGATGGATTTCGACGGCGTGCTCGACGGCGAACTGCTGATCCTGCGCGACAACCGGGTGCAGAGTTTCAACGTGCTGCAGCAGCGGCTCAACCGCAAACAGGTCTCGGCCGCCATGCTGGCCGATTTCCCGGCCCATATCCGCGTCTATGACCTGTTGTTCGACGGTGCGGAGGACCTGCGGCCGCTGCCCTTCGACATCAGGCGAGCCCGCCTCGAGGCCTTTGTCGCGCGCCATCGCCACGCCCGGCTGGACCTGTCGCCCTTCGTGGGTTTCGACACCTGGGAGGGGCTGGCGGCGGCACGGATCGACCCGGCCTCGGTCGGCGGCGATGCCGAGGCCATCGAGGGCCTGATGCTGAAGCGCCATGACGCGGCCTATCTGCCGGGCCGGCCGAAAGGGCTCTGGTACAAGTGGAAACGCGACCCGATGGTGGTCGACTGCGTGCTGATGTATGCCCAGCGCGGCCATGGCAAGCGCTCGAGCTTCTATTCCGACTTCACCTTCGGGGTCTGGCGCAGCGGCGCGGCGGGCGACGAACTGGTGCCGGTCGGCAAGGCCTATTTCGGCTTCACCGACGAGGAGCTGAAAGAGCTCGACCGCTTCGTCCGCAACCATACGATCAACCGTTTCGGGCCGGTGCGCGAGGTCACCCATACGGCCCAAGAGGGCCTGGTGCTGGAGATCGCCTTCGAAGGCCTGCAACGCTCGACCCGGCACAAGTCCGGCATCGCCATGCGGTTTCCGCGCATCGCCCGCATCCGCTGGGACAAGCCGCCCGCCGAAGCCGACCGGATCGAGGCGCTGGAGGCCAAGCTGAAGGGCTGACGACGAAGCCGTTGGCTGCCATGCGCCCGGGGCTTTGCATCGGGGCTCTGGCCATGCGACAGCGTGGTCATTCCATGATGACGCGCGGCGACCTTCTCCGGCTGATCAAGACCTTCATGCTGCCCTGCCTGATCGGGGCCGCCGGAGGGTTCGCCTTCGATCGGCTCGGCCTGCCGGCCGCCTGGATGTCGGGATCGCTGGTGGCGGTGTCGATCGCCGCCTTTGCCGGCCTCAACGTGCGCGTGCCCGAGCCGGTGAGCCCGGCCATCTTCCTGCTGCTCGGCACCGTGATGGGCCAGGCGGTGACGCCCGAGACGCTCAGGCTGGCGCTGTCCTGGCCGATTTCCATGGGCGGGCTCGTGGTGCTGGTGCCGGCGATCATCGGCGCCATCGTGGTCTATCTCACCCGCGTCGAGGGTTTCGACCGGTCGACGGCGTTTTACGCCTCGATCCCCGGCGCGATGAACTATGTGATGGCGCTGACCATCGGGTCGAAGGCCGATGCCCGCTCGGTGGTGGTGGTGCAGAGCTTCCGGCTGGTGCTGCTGGTCGCGGCGCTGCCGAGCTTCCTGGCGCTGGCCGGGCTCGGCGCCGCCGCGCCCAAGGCGGCCGTCGCGACGGGCAGTGCGGCCTGGTTCGATTATCCACTGATGGCGCTGCTCGCCGTCTCCTGCGGGCTCGGCATGGAACGGCTCGGCGTGCCGGGCGGCGCAACGGTTGGCGCCATGCTCGCCAGCGCCGTCCTGCACGGCACGGGCCTGGTTACCGCCGCCGTGCCGCAGCCGCTGGTGCTGGCCGGCTTCATCGTCATGGGCGTGCTGATCGCGGCGCGTTTCGCCGGCACCTCGCTGGTTGAACTCCGCCAGATGCTCAGGCCTTCGATCGGCGCCTTCCTGGTCGGCACCGGCGTCACCGTGGGTGTCGCGGCCGTCGTTGCCGGCCTTGCCGGCCTGCCGGTCGGCAAGGTCATCCTCGCCTATGCGCCCGGCGGCATCGAGGCCATGGCGATCCTCGCCTTCGTGCTCGACATGGATCCGGCCTTTGTCGGCGCCCATCACATCGTCCGCTTCGTCGGCATCGCCGTGCTGCTGCCGCTGGCCGCCCGCCTGGTGCTCGGCGCCGCCGACCGCACGTAAGGCGGGGGTGAGCCGAGCGACACGGATTGCGCGGCCCCCGGCGGTTCCGCTACCAAGGATGGTCGCCGTCCGAGACCCGTCCATGATCGCCCGACTTGCCATTGCCTTGCTCGCCGTCCTTGCACCGGCCGCGGCGGAAGCCGCCTGCACCGTCGCGTCGGTCGCCGCCGCAACGCCCGGCGGATCGCTGCCGCAGACCGCCGCCCGGCTGCGCGCGCACCAGCCGCTGAAGATCCTGGCCATCGGCTCGTCGAGCACGGCCGGCTTCGGCGGCGGCGGCGCGGGCTTTGCCAACCAGCTCGGGCCGCTGATCAAGTCGCGCGCGCCGCAATCGGCCATCGAGGTGGTGATATCAGGCGTGCCGGCGGAAACCGCGTCGGGCGCGGCGGGCCGGCTGCAGGCCGAGATCGCCGCCCACCGGCCGCATCTGGTGGTCTGGCAGCTCGGCACCAACGACGCCAATTTCGGCGTCTCGCCGGAGAGCTTCCGGGCGACCGTCGCCAGCGGCCTTGCCGCCATCCGCGGCGCCGGCGCCGATGCCGTGCTGGTCGACCCGCAATTCTCCCGCTGGGCCGAAGGCAGCGGCGCGACCGCGATCAAGGCCCGGATCATCGCCGAGGAGGGCGCTCGCCGCGGCGTGCCGGTGGCGCGGCGTTTTGCCGCCATGCAACGGCTGGCGGCGACCAATCGCCCGGCCTTCGACGGGTTGATCTCATGGGACGGACTGCATCTGTCGCCGGCCGGTCACGCCTGCATGGCCGAACAGATCGCCGGCACCATCCTGCGCACGGCGCGGCGCTGAGCGGCCGGACGGAGCGGGCCGGCGCCGATATCTGCCCGGTCGGCCGTCTTGCCTTTACAACCCGCGGCCATCACATTGAGCCGGCCGGCGGCGGGCCGGTTCTGGCGAACGAGCGTTGAGATGAGCACCCCTGCGCCCACGACCACCAAAACCGTTATCCCCTCCCCGATGCAATATCTCGACCGCGCCACCGGCGTGTTGCGCGACCTCGGATTGATGCCCTCGAAGATCGAGGAACAGCCGATCATCGCGCTGTTGCAGAAGATCTCCGACCTCGACCAGGAGCGCGTCACCGTGATCGCGCGGACGTTGAACCAGGTCGGCGTGTTCAACGAGGTCGTGCGCAACCAGGTTGCCGGCATGGAGGTCGGCGAACGCTACGAGCTGATCACCTCGAGCTTCAATTCGATCCGCGACGATGCCAAGCGCATGGTCGAGCAGTTGTCGGACGGCAAGATCTCCACCTTCGAGCGGCTGGAGAACATCTGGACCAAGGTCCGCCGCGGCGACATCGCCACCCGCTTCGACGGCATCCGCACGGTCTATCTGGACGTGGCGCGCGCCACCAAGGACCAGATCAACCGCGAGGTGACCATCCTGGATGCCTATCGCGATTTCCGCGGCGCCCTGAAACAGTCGGAAGTGCAGGCGCTCGAAGTGCTGGAAAAGGCCGATGCCAAGCTGAAGGCCAAGCAGGACGAGCTGAAGGCCGCCTCCGAAGCGGTCGCCGCCTATACCGGCACGATCCCCGCCGAACGGGCCAATCTCGAACTGGTCCGCGACACCAAGCTGCGCGAGATGCAGGACGAGGAAAAGCGCTACCAGATCGCCAAGGACCTCTCCGACAACCTGACCATCGGCTACAACACCTCCGAGGTCATCATGGCGCGCCTGATGCAGACCACCTCGGCCAAGGAGCGGGTCTATTCGCAGGCGATCTCGTTCTTCTCGACCAATGACGCGGTGCTGACCGCGCTGAAGGCCTCGTTCACCGGCCTGCAGGGCCTGCACGAATCGACCCGCACCCTGAACGAGATGAAGGAAGGCGTGTCGAAATCGCTCGAGACGCTGTCCGAGATCGGCGACAAGGTGCAGGAAGAAGCCTTGCGCGCCGGCTATGGACCGACGATCCGCGCCGACGCGGTGAAGAAGCTGGTCGAGTCGGTGGTGTCGTTCCAGGAAAAGTCGGGCGAGATCATCCTGGAGATGCGCAAACTGTCGACACAGAACAGCCAGGAGATCCGCGACGCGGTCGAGGACGGCAAGCGCCGGCTCGCCGCCCTCGCCGAAAAGGGCGCGGCGCTCGGGATGTGAGACCCTGACGGGAGCATCATTCCATGACCGATACCGCCGTCGCCGCCGCGCCCGTAGCCGCGGCCCAGCCGCCCGCCCAGCTCGACGACGTCATGCTCGCCATGGACGTCGTCGACACCCTGCGCCATCGCGCCAAGCTGACCGAACGCGAGCTCGCCGAAGGCGACCGCGAGGAAGACCTGATCGAGCGGCTGCGCGAGATCTACCGGAACCAGGGCATCACGGTCTCCGACGAGATCCTGAAGCAGGGCGTCAAGGCGCTGCGCGAGGAGCGCTTCGTCTACAAGCCGCCGGCCTCGACGCTGCGGGTCAAGCTCGCCAGGCTCTATGTCCGGCGCGGTGTCTGGGGCAAATGGGCGCTCGGCGCGCTGGCGGCGCTGGGCATCGGCACGGGCACCCTGGTCTATCAGGACCAGGCGGCGCGCACCGAGCTGTCGACCACCATTCCCGCCTCGCTGACCCAGATCGCCGGCGACATCAACCGCGACGCCACCGTCGACGCGATCAAGGCACGGGTGGCGGCGCTGGTCGCCGACGGCCAGTCGGCGGCGCGTGACGGCAAGGCCGAGCTCGCCCGCAAGACGGTGGCGGAACTCGCCCAGCTGCGTGACGAGGTGCGTTCCGAATATGACGTGCGGGTGGTCTCGCGGCCGGGCGAACTGACCGGCATCATCCGGGCGCCGAACCGCAACCGCGCCGCCAACAATTATTACCTGGTGGTCGAGGCGATCGGCCGCGACGGCCGACCGCTGTCGCGCAGCGTCACGTCGGAAGAGGACGGCGCCGCCTCGGTGGTCAGCAAATGGGCGGTGCGGGTGCCCGAGAGCGTCTTCGACGAGATCCGCCGCGACAAGGCCGATGACGGGATCATCCAGAACGCGACGCTCGGTCGCAAGGCGCGCGGCCAATTGGAACCCACCTGGCGCGTCGCGCTGCCGGGCGGCGCCATCACGCGCTGGTAGGAGCATGACACCATGATCCCCGGACATTCGGCGCTTGGCGGCATCGAGGATGCGCTCGGCCAATTGAGAACGGCCGAGGCCGATGCCAATCGCCGCCTGGATGACGCCATGCGCCAGATGGCCGAGGCCAAGGCCGACGAGGCCGAGGGTTATCGCGACCTCGCGGTGTTCCGGCTGAAGAGCTCGGACGGCCTCGGCGGCCAGCTGGCGCAACTGGCGACCCGGGTGCGCGCCGTGCTGGCCCTGCGCGCCAACGACCGGACGACGCTCGGCAAGCGGCTGGCGGCGAGCGAAGCCGACATTGCCCGCATCGCCGCTGAACGGCAGTCGTTTGCCACCGAACTTGCGGACGCCGAAGAAAAGCGCCGGGCGGTGGAGAACGAAGCCCAGGTCGGGCTTGCCGCCAAAAGCGACTATGCCGCGGTCAGGGCCGAGGCCGAGCAGGCGGTCGGCGTGGCGCAGGCCTCGGAAAAGAAGGCCAAGCTCGCCGAGGACGAATTGGAGGCCAAGCGCAAGCCTTACGAGGACGACGCGCTGTTCACTTATCTGTGGAGCCGCGGCTATGGCACTCAGGACTATCAGGCCGGCAATATCGCGCGCCTGATCGACGGCTGGGTCGCGCGGCTGATCCGCTATCACGACGCCCGGCCGAACTATGCCATGCTGACCGAGATCTCGCAGCGGCTGCGCGAACACGCCAATCGCAGCGCGGCGCTGGCGGTCGACGCGGTCGAACGGGTCAAGGCGATGGAAAAGGGCGCCTTCGTCGCCAGCGGCGGCGACCAGGCAACCGCCGAGATCGATGAGCATCGGCGCCGCCTCGATGCTTTGGACGCGACCCGCGCCGCCGCCGAGAAGGACCATGCGGCGATCGAGGCCGAGATCGACGCGTTCGGCCGGGGCGAGGATCCGCGCTACAAGGAGGCCGTGGCCCTGCTCGCCGACGCGCTGCGCGGCGCCGACCTGAACCGGCTCTACCAGGAAGCGGTGGCGACGCCCTCGCCGGAGGACGAAAAGATCGTCAAGGGCGTCGGCGCGGCGCGCGACCAGCAGGACCGGCTCGGCGATGCGGTGAAGCGGGTGCGCGGCGAGCTCGCCGAGGTGTCGCGGCGGCGCTCGGAAATCTCCCAGGTCGCCAGCGGCTTCCGCAACCGCCGTTATGACGCCGACGGCTCCTATTTCGACAATGACGTGATCGGCCACCTGCTGCGCGGCCTGGTGAACGGCGCGCTGACCGGCGCCGACTATTGGTCGCGCATGGAGCAGGGGCGGCGCTGGAACCAGCCCCGGTCCGGTTATCCGAGCGGCGACGGTGGCTCGAGCTGGGGCGGCGGTGCCTGGGGCGGCGGCGGCTCCTGGGGTGGCGGCGGTTCCTGGGGCGGCGGAGGCGGCGGCGGCGGTGGTTCCTGGGGCGGCGGCGGATCGTCGGGTGGCAGCTCGGGCGGCGACGACGGGTTCAGCACCAAGGGCGGTTTCTGACCGGCTCACTTGGGATTGAAGTATTGCATCAAGGATAGGCCTGTCCTCAATGCAGTGCTTCGATCTGATCAGGCGTCAAAGCCTCAGCCGGATCAGGAAGGCGGTCAGGTCGTCGGTGACGAAGTCGACATGGTCGTCGTCGCGGCCTTCGAATTCCCAGGTCTCGCGGAACAGTTCGCGGGTGTTTTCCGGCACCACCAGCACGGTTTTCATGCCCAGCGCATGGGGCGCTTCGAGGTTGCGCGCGAGATCTTCGAACATGGCGGCCTGTTTCGGATCGACGCCATGGTCGGCCAGGAACTTCTCATAGGTCGCATGATGCGGCTTCGGCAGCAGGCCGGCATCGACAATGTCGAACACGCCGTCGAACTGGTTCTCGAAGCCGAGCCGGCGGGTCACCGCCGCGACATGCGAGCGGGTGCCCGAGGTGAAGACGAATTTCCGTCCGGGGAGTGCGGCGATCGCCGCGCCGAGCTCGGGATTGGCCTGCAGCGGCGAATGGTCGATGTCGTGGACATAGGCCAGGAAATCGTCGGGGCTCATGCCGTGTTCGATCATCAGGCCGCGCAGCGAGGTGCCGTAGCGCCGGTAATAGTCCTTCTGCAGCGTGAAGGCCTCGTCGGGCGTGATCTTGAGGAAGCTCGAGACATAGGCCTTGATCCGGCCGTCGATCTCCGACCAGAGCGACAGGTGGGGCGGATAGAGCGTGTTGTCGAGGTCGAAGATCCAGGCCTGGACATTGGCGAAGGCGGCGGGCAGCGGCAGATTCTGAGGCATCACGGCTCCCGGAAACGAACTGAGGCGCGACGGCGGCCGTCGAAGCTGACCTCCAGAAAGGCGACCGATGTCGCGCCATGGGCGGCGCAGTCACCGGCGCCTGCGATCTCGAACTCGGCCGGACGAATGCAGGCCGCAACCTCACCACCATAGGTCAGCGGCTTGCCCGCCGAAAGCACCGGCCGGCCTTCGGCGTCCACCGCCTCGGCAAAAGAATAGACCCTGACCGCCGCGGCATCGATCGGCGGCTTCAGGCAGGCGCCCGGCTCGATGCGATACCAGCCGCGGGTGACGACGCGGCCGCCTTCTTCGACGCCGAGCGCCGCCATGATCCGATTGCCGCTATCGTTGCACCAGGCGAAACCCGGACCTTCGCCGGCGCGCAGCGCCGCGATCAGCGTGTCGAAAATGTCGGGCGCGGCACCGCTGTCGGCTGGCAGATTGCGGTCGGCGACGAAGGCCCTGAGCGCGGCGTCGGTGCGCGGGCCGTCGAGCCCGTCGATCGGGCCGGGATCATAGCCCATCCGGGTCAACAGGCGCTGGATGCCGGCGCGGCGCGCCTGCGGCAGGTCGTAATCGGCGGCCTCCGACAGGAACAGGACGGCAATGCCGTCGATCACGGTTGGGCGCATTTCCGCGAAGGGCACCAGCCGCGTGCCGGGGCGCTGGCAGGCCAGCGCCGCAGCGACCAGAAAATCACCTTCGCCGACGCAGAGCCGGACATTGTCCGGCTGGCCGAGCCCGGTGCCCGGCGGCTCGGTGAGCCCGCGGGTGTTGAGGAACAGGCGGCCGGGGGCTTCGGCCGTCTGCAGGATGACCCGGCACTGGCCGGGATCCAGCCTGAACCAGCCGCGGGTGGCGGCGGTGTCATCGGCGAGCACGCCGATGGCCGCCTCGGTGACCAGGCTGGTGCGGTTGCACAGCCGCGTTTCGGCGGCGGCCGGCGCCGCGCCCAGCGCCAGGGCCGCGGCAAGCGCCAAGCCACTCGGCGCCAAGCCACCCGGCACCAGGCCGGCAAGCGGGCGGATGGCGCGGCCGGCCGGCTCAGGCGTGGATGAGGGTGCCCGCGCCACCATGGGTGAGAAGCTCCACCAGAACCGCATGCGGGGTCTTGCCATCCAGGATCACCACGCCCTCGACGCCGCGCTCGATGGCATAGATGCAGGTCTCGATCTTCGGGATCATGCCGCCGGTGGCGGTGCCATCGGCGATCAGCCGCCGGCAATCATCGACCGACAATTCCTTGATCAGGTTCTTGTTCTTGTCGAGCACGCCGGGCACATCGGTCAAAAGCAGCAGCCGCTTGGCGCCGAGCGCGCCGGCAATGGCGCCGGCAAAGGTGTCGGCATTGACGTTGTAGGTGTCGCCCTCCTTCGAGGTCGCGACCGGCGCCAGCACCGGGATCAGCTCCTTGCCGAGCACGGTGTCGAGCACCTTGGTGTCGACCTTGTCGGGCTCGCCGACAAAACCGAGATCGATCGCCTGCTCGATATTGGAATCGGGATCGCGGGCGGTGCGGCTGACCTTCACCGCCTTGACCATGTCGCCATCCTTGCCGCAGAGCCCGATGGCCTTGCCGCCGGCGGCATTGATGAAACCGACGATCTGCTTGTTGATCGAGCCGGCGAGGATCATCTCGACGATTTCCACCGTCGGCTTGTCGGTGACGCGCAGGCCGTCGACGAACTGGCTCTTGATGCCGAGCTTGGCCAGCATCTGGCCGATCTGCGGGCCGCCGCCGTGAACCACCACCGGATTGATGCCGGACTGTTCGAGCATGACGATGTCGCGGGCAAAGGAGCGCGCGCCTTCTTCGTCGCCCATGGCGTGGCCGCCATATTTCACCACGATGATCTCGTCGTCATATTTCTGCATATAGGGCAGCGCCTCGTTGAGGACGCGGCCGATGTCATGGGCATCAACGGACATGGCGGACTCCGGCGATCGCCGCGATAGCGGCAAGTTCCTGGGGCGACAAGACGCGGGCGTCTTAGCCGATTTGGAGCCTCAGGT
Source organism: Phreatobacter stygius (assembly GCF_005144885.1). Lineage (NCBI taxonomy): Bacteria > Pseudomonadati > Pseudomonadota > Alphaproteobacteria > Hyphomicrobiales > Phreatobacteraceae > Phreatobacter > Phreatobacter stygius. Next base: position 2,979,891 of record NZ_CP039690.1, on the reverse strand, counting down.
GAAAGGGAAGATCGGGGCAATTGCGCAATTGCCTGCCGCGCAGGACGGCCGCCCCGCCCTTCGCCACGGCGGCGCGGCTTGACTTCGGCCGTCAAGACGTCACATTCGGCACCGCTCCAAGGGGAGCCCCGTGAGGGGGCTGAGAGGCCACGACGCCAGAAACCATCCTGGCACCGTGGCGACCCTTGAACCTGATCCGGGTCATGCCGGCGGAGGGATGGGACGCATGCCGACTTCGCTCTTTGCGCGTCAAACGCCCGTGCTCGCAGTGGTTGCTGCGCGCACGCCGTTTGTGTTGGCCGGGCCGACCAGCCGGAAACCGCATGCCGCCGGCGCCTCGATGGCTCTCGTCAGCCGACCCCGCCAACACCCGCACCCTCAAGGGAGCACGCGTCATGAATGCACCTGTCAAAGACATCAAGGCCGCCGTGACCACCGGGCCGATGCCCGCCTCACGCAAGATCTTCGCGATCCCCGATTCCGCCCCTGATATCCGGGTTCCTCTGCGCGAGATCGCGCTGACCGAAGGCTCCGGCGAAGCGCCGCTGGCGGTTTATGACACGTCCGGTCCCTATACCGACCCGGATGTCGTCATCGACGTCGAAAAGGGCCTGTCGCGGGCCCGCGAGACCTGGGTGACCGAGCGCGGCGGCGTCGAGCGTTATGTCGGCCGCGAGATCAAGCCGGAAGACAACGGCCATGCCGGCAAACATCTGGCGCGCGCCTTTCCGGTGGTCAACCAGCCGCTGCGCGGCCTGCCCGGCCAGCTGATCACCCAATATGAATTCGCCCGCGCCGGGATCATCACCAAGGAGATGATCTATGTCGCCGAGCGTGAAAATCTCGGCCGCAAGCAGGCGCTGGCCGATGCCGCGGCGACGATTGCCGACGGCGAGAGCTTCGGTGCCGAGATCCCGGCCTTCATCACGCCGGAATTCGTCCGCTCGGAGATCGCCCGCGGCCGCGCCATCATCCCCTGCAACATCAACCACCCCGAATTGGAGCCGATGATCATCGGCCGCAACTTCCTGGTGAAGATCAACGCCAATATCGGCAATTCCGCCGTGTCCTCGTCGATCGAGGAAGAGGTCGACAAGCTGGTCTGGTCGATCCGCTGGGGCGCCGACACGGTGATGGACCTCTCCACCGGACGCAACATCCACAACACGCGCGAATGGATCATCCGCAATTCGCCGGTGCCGATCGGCACGGTGCCGATCTACCAGGCGCTGGAAAAGGTCGACGGCGACCCGGTCAAGCTGACCTGGGAGGTCTATCGCGACACGCTGATCGAGCAGTGCGAGCAGGGCGTCGACTATTTCACCATTCATGCCGGCGTCCGGTTGGCCTATGTGCCGCTGACCGCGAAAAGGGTCACCGGCATCGTCTCGCGCGGCGGCTCGATCATGGCCAAGTGGTGCCTGGCGCATCACAAGGAAAGCTTCCTCTACACGCATTTCGACGAGATCTGCGACATCATGCGGGCCTATGACGTGTCGTTCTCGCTCGGCGACGGCCTGCGTCCGGGCTCGATCGCCGATGCCAATGACGCGGCCCAGTTCGCCGAACTGGAAACGCTCGGCGAATTGACCCAGATCGCCTGGAACAAGGGCTGCCAGGTGATGATCGAGGGGCCCGGCCACGTGCCGATCCACAAGATCAAGGTCAATATGGAAAAGCAGCTGAAGGCCTGCGGCGAGGCGCCGTTCTATACGCTCGGGCCGCTGACGACCGACATCGCGCCGGGTTATGACCATATCACCTCAGGCATCGGGGCGGCGATGATCGGCTGGTTCGGCTGCGCCATGCTCTGCTACGTCACGCCGAAGGAACATCTCGGCCTGCCCAACCGCGACGACGTGAAGGTCGGCGTGATCACCTACAAGATCGCGGCCCATGCCGCCGATCTCGGCAAGGGCCACCCGGCGGCGCAGCTGCGCGACGACGCCCTGTCGCGCGCCCGCTTCGACTTCCGCTGGGAGGACCAGTTCAATCTCGGTCTCGACCCCGACACGGCCCGCTCGTTCCACGACGAGACCCTGCCGAAGGAAGCGCATAAGGTGGCGCATTTCTGCTCGATGTGCGGGCCGAAATTCTGCTCGATGAAGATCACCCAGGACGTCCGCGACTATGCCGCGACCCTCAACGACCAACAGGTCGGCATGGCGCAGATGAGCGAGAAGTTCCTGGAGATGGGGGCTGAGGTCTATGTCGAGGCCGATGCCGTGAAAGCCAGCAACCGGGCGCTCTGACGAACGAGGCCCGGATGGAGCAGGTGCTTCATCCGGGCCGCTTCAGGCTTCAACGATCACAAGCCCCAATGATCACGAGCCCCAATGATCACAAGCCTCAGTGATCAAACGGGTCAGGCGGCCCTTTTGGGCGCTTCGACCGGCGGCGTGCCATCCTTCATCGCGCCAGTGATCATGGTGCGCAGTTCCGGCGTATCCTCATATTTGTGCACGGCGACGGCGTGCTGGATCACGACTTCCAGCAATTCCTCTTCGGTATCGGCGCTCAAGGCGACCGTGCAATTCATCTCGCTGGGCATTTCACGGCAATCAATGAACTTCCGTGACATGGGGTCCTCCCGATCCGGGCGAGGCAACGGGCGCGAGGGCCGTCGGGGCCGAGGCGCCCGGTGTCACAATGCGGCAAGCTTAGAACCGGCATCCCGGCTTGCAAAGCCAGTAGCAGAACGGAGTTACAATATTACCTCCGCTCTATCTTCAACCCTGCGCGGCTTCCGCCTGGGGGAACCGATGAAGATGCCGTGCTGGCGGCGATCTTCTCAGGCTTCGGTCAGGGCGCCTGACGCCAGCGCATGGCCGGCGGCGCCGGCAGGGCTGCCGCGACGACACGATCCGTGCTGACATGGCGCATGTTCCCTGTTCCGACCCGGTGACCGTCATGCCGCAGTTGAACCGCCAAGTCCTGCTCAAGGCCCGTCCGGCCGACATTCCCGGGCCCGAACATTTCGACATCGTCGAAACCGCCGTGCCCGAGCTGCGCGACGGCGAAATCCTGGTGCGCAATCAGTTCCTGTCGGTCGAGCCGGCGATGCGCGGCTGGGTCAGTGCGGTGGCCAATTATTCGGTGCCGGTCGGCATTGGCGAGGTCATGCGCGCCTTCGCCGCCGGCGAAGTGGTCGCCTCGCGCCACCAAGGCTTTGCCGAAGGCGACAAGGTGACCGGCCTGTTCGGCTGGCAGGATCTCGCCGTCGTCGGCGCGGCGGCGGTAACGCGCAAGGTCACGGAAACCGACCTGCCCTTGTCGCTGGCGCTCGGCGTGCTCGGGCTGAACGGCGTCACCGCCTATTTCGGCCTGATCGAGGTCGGCCAGCCGAAGCCCGGCGACACGGTGGTGGTCTCGACCGCCGCCGGCTCGGTCGGCTCGGCGGTCGGCCAGATCGCCAGGCTTTCCGGCTGCCGCACGGTCGGCATCGCGGGCGGCGGCGCCAAGACGGCCCAGTGCCGCGACGATTTCGGTTTCGACGCGGCGATCGACTACAAGGCGACCAACGATCTCGATGCCGCCATCGCCGCGGCCTGCCCCGATGGCGTCGACGTCTATTTCGACAACACCGCGGGCCGGATCAGCGATGCCGTGATGAAACATCTGGCGGTGCGCGCGCGGGTGGTGATTTGCGGCACGGCCTCGGTATCGAGCTGGGAGACCTGGCCGTCGGGGCCGCGTGTCGAGCGCCACCTGCTGGTCAAGCGCGCCCGCGTGCAAGGCTTCCTGGTGTTCGACTACCAGGCTAGATATGCCGAGGCGATCGCCCGCCTCGCCGGCTGGGTGCGCGACGGGCGGCTCGCCTATGCCGAGGACATTCTCGACGGCATCGATCAGGCGCCGGGCGCCATAAAAGGGCTCTATCAGGGCGACAACCGCGGCAAGCGGCTGATCAGGCTGCACCCCTGATCAGACCCCGGCCGCCGCGTCAGGCCGCCTTGGGCGTCGCGTCCGCCAGCAAGGCCTCGAGATCGAGGTGCTTGTTCGACATGGCCAGCGTACCATCGGGATTGCGCGGCCATTCGGCTTCCGGCCGGTCGCGATAGAGTTCGACGCCATTGCCATCGGGATCGGTCAGATAGAGCGCCTCGCTGACGCCATGGTCGGCCGCGCCGTCGAGCTTGACGCCGGCTTCGGCCAGGCGGCGCAGCGCCGCGCCGAGCGAACCGCGGTCGGGATAGAGAATGGCGGTGTGGTAGAGGCCGGTCGTGCCTGATGGCGGCGGGCTGCCGCCCTTGCTCTCCCAGGTGTTGAGGCCAATGTCGTGATGATAGCCATCGGCCGACAGGAACACCGCCTGCGCGCCGTAGCGCTGGGTCACCGAGAAGCCGAGCAGGTCACGGTAGAAGGCGAGCGACCGGTCGAGGTCGGCGACCTTCAGATGGACATGGCCGATGCGCGTGCGCGGCGCGACCGGGGCCGGCGCGTTTTCGAGCATGACGAGCTTGGCGGCGGACATGACGCTCTCCTGAACGGTTTCGCCGCAGAGGATGCGGCCTGTTGGCGCCTAAATGGAATGTGATGCCATGCCATGCGACCCCGGCAAGCGGATTCCTGCATCGATGCAATCGAGCCGCCGGCCGGCGCTGACCGGCCCGCCGCCCGCAGGCACCAGCCGGCGCGCTTGACAGGAGGGGGACGCACAGGGACAACCGCCGACAGTCATCTGTTCGAGCACGGAACACGCCCATGTCGCATGCACAGCTCCAGTCGGTCATCGAAACCGCTTTCGAGAACCGCGCATCGATCGATGCCGCGACCAAGGGCGAGGTGCGCGACGCCGTCGATACCGCGCTGCTGATGCTCGACCGCGGCGAAGTTCGCGTCGCTTCCAAGGGCGCCGACGGCTGGACCGTGCATCAATGGCTGAAGAAGGCGGTGCTGCTGTCGTTCCGGCTGAACGACATGACGGCGATTTCGGGCGGGCCCGGCGGCGCCACCTGGTGGGACAAGGTGCCGTCGAAGTTCGAGGGCTGGACGGCCAATGAATTCGGCCCGGCGGGCTTCCGCGCCGTGCCGAACTGCGTGGTGCGCCGCTCGGCCTTCATCGGCAAGGGTGTGGTGCTGATGCCGTCCTTCGTCAATCTCGGCGCCTATGTCGACGAGGGCACCATGGTCGACACCTGGGCGACGGTCGGCTCCTGCGCGCAGATCGGCAAGAACGTGCACCTGTCCGGCGGCGTCGGCATCGGCGGCGTGCTCGAGCCGCTGCAGGCCGGCCCGGTTATCATCGAGGACAATTGTTTCGTCGGCGCCCGCTCGGAAGTGGTCGAGGGCGTCATCGTCGGCGAAGGCTCGGTCATCTCGATGGGCGTGTTCATCGGCGCCTCGACCAAGATCGTCGATCGCGCCACCGGCGAGATCCATATTGGCAAGGTGCCGCCCTATTCGGTGGTGGTCTCGGGCAACCTGCCCGGCAAGGCCCTGCCCGGCGAAAACTGGGGGCCGTCGACCTATTGCGCCGTGATCGTCAAGAAGGTCGACGCGCAGACCCGCTCCAAGACCGCGATCAACGAATTGCTGCGCGATTGATGGCCACAGCTGACGGTCCGCATGGCATGGTCGTGATCTGATGGCCAAGGTCGACTGGACCCAAAGACGGATCTGGATGCAGCCGGCGGTCTGGAGCTACCTGCTGTTCTCGTTCGACGGCCGCATCTCCCGCCTGCCGTTCTGGATCGCGGCGATCGTGCTCAACATCGCCGCCTATTTCGGCGACCGGCTGGCCTTCGACATCGGCGGCAATCCGGCCTCCGCGGTGATTGGCCTCGCCTTCCTCTACCCCTCGCTGGCGCTCGCCGCCAAGCGCACCCATGACCGCGGCCGCTCGGAGCTCTATCTCCTGGTGTTCTTCCTGCCGGCCTTCCTGATCAGCTTCCTGCAGGTGCTGGGTTATATGGAAGACGGCGCGGGCATGAAGGCGGCGCTGGTCGTGCTCGGCATCGCCGTGCTCGCCTCGATGATCGTGCTGGTGATCGATCTCGGCCTGATGCCCGGCGAAGCCGGCGCCAATCGCTTCGGCCCCAACCCCCTGGACTGAAACAATCCCCCGGGCGGGGGCCCACGAGATTGAAACAATCGGGCCCGCAATGAACCGTTGACCTTGCGTCGCGCGGTTGCGAGTGTCGCCGCCGGGCGACACGATCCCATGGAGACCCGAATGGACTTCCAGAATCTCGATCCTCAGAAACTGCTGCCTCAATTCCAGAAATTGCTGCTGACATTCGAAGGCCGCATCGGGCGCCAGGATTTCTGGATCGGCGCCATCGCACTCGCCGTCGTGAATTTGATTGTCGGCTGGTTCTTTGGATTGATCGGCGGGGCCTTTCTGTCCGGGCTCGTCTCGCTGGTGCTGGCCTATCCGGCCTATTGCCTGGCCCTGAAGCGCTCGAACGACCTCGACTATCCGCAGACCTATGTGCAGGCCTTCATGGCCTTCCAGATCGCGCTCACGGTCATTTCGATGTTCGGCGGCCTCGGCCTCGGCGTCCTGTTCTTTTCCATCCTGCTGCCGATCCTGGGCATTGCCGCGCTTGCGCTGCTCGTCGTGCTCGGCTTCTTCCAGGGCACCAACGGGCCGAACCGCTACGGCCCCGATCCCCTCGCGTCCCAGGCTGCATGACGACCGACCCGATCGAACTCACCGCCAGGCTGTTGAGCTGTCCCTCGGTCACCCCGGCCGAGGGCGGGGCGCTGGCCCTGCTCGAAACGACGCTCGGCGGCGCCGGCTTCACGGTTCATCGGCTCGGCTTTTCCGAACCCGGCACACCCGACGTCGAGAACCTCTATGCGCGCATCGGTTCAACCGGGCCGCATCTCGTCTTCGCCGGCCATACCGACGTCGTGCCGCCGGGTGACCCGGCGGCCTGGCGTCACGACCCTTTCGCCGGCGCGATCGACGGCGGCGTGCTCTATGGTCGCGGCGCCGTCGACATGAAGGGCGGCATCGGCTGTTTCGTCGCCGCGGCACTCGACCATCTCGCCGCCCATGGCGGCAAGCCGAAAGGCTCGATCAGCTTCCTCATCACCGGCGACGAGGAAGGCCCCTCGGTCAACGGCACGGTGAAACTCATCGACTGGGCGGCCAAGCGCGGCGAACGCTTCGATCATTGCATCCTGGGCGAGCCGACCAATCCGGCCCGCCTCGGCGACATGATCAAGATCGGCCGGCGCGGCTCGCTGTCGGCCGTCATCACGGTCGAAGGCCGGCAAGGCCATGTCGCCTATCCACATCTTGCCGCCAACCCGATCCCGGCCCTGCTCGCCATTCTCGCCCGGCTGACCGCCGCGCCGCTGGATGCCGGCACCGATCATTTCGACCCGTCCAATCTCGAGATCACCTCGGTCGATGTCGGCAATGGCGCCACCAATGTGATCCCGCAAAAGGCGGTCGCCCGGCTCAATATCCGCTTCAACGACCGCCACAGCACGGCCAGCCTGAAGGCCTGGATCGAGGCGATCGTGGCGGGTGCGGCGCAGGACGGCATCAGCCCCGGCGTCGCTTATGCCCGCGGCAATTCGGAATCCTTCCTGACCCAGCCCGGCGTTTTCGTCGACATGGTCCAGGCGACCATCGAAGAGGTGACCGGCATCAGGCCCGTGCTCTCGACCTCGGGCGGCACCTCGGATGCCCGCTTCATCAAGAACTATTGCCCGGTGATCGAATTCGGCCTGGTCGGGCAGACCATGCATGCCGTCGACGAACGCGTGCCGGTCGCCGATCTGGTGGCGCTGACCGCCATCTACCGGCGAATCATCGACCGCTATTTCGCGGTCTGATCACCTGTATCCGGCAGCGGCAGCCACTTCTCGGGATAGTCGACCCGGGTCAGGTAGAGCGCATGCGAGGGTCCGACCGTGCCGCAGGCCTTGCGGTCGCGTGCTTCCAGCGCCTCGGTGACATCCTCGGGGGTCCAGAGCCCCTCGCCGACCAGTTTCACCGTGCCGACCATGGAGCGCACCTGGTTGTGCAGGAAGGAGCGCGCCGACAGGCTGCAGGCAATGCCGTCGGCGTCACGCACGATGTCGAAGACGTCGAGATTTTTCACCGGCGACTTGGCCTGGCATTCGGTGGCCCGGAAGGTGGTGAAGTCGTGCCGGCCGATCAATCGCGCGGCGGCGGCCCGCATGGCCTCGACGTCGAGCCGCCGCGGCGACCACCAAGCGCGCCTGGCATCGAGCGTCAGCGGCGGCCGGCGATCGATGATGCGGTAGAGATAATGCCGCCGGATCGCCGAAAATCGCGCGTCGAAATCGTCCGGCATCTTGTCGGCCGCGATCACCGCAATGGCATCTTCCTTCAGATGGCGGTTGATGGCGTCGCGCACGACGCGGTTCGGCCAGTCGCGGGCGAGATCGATATGGGCCACCTGGCCGAGCGCATGGACGCCGGTATCGGTGCGGCCGGCGCCATAGACCTTGACCTCCTCGCCGCAGAAGGCGGCGATCGCCTGGACCAGCGCGCCTTGGATCGAACGGCCGAAGCTCGCGCCCTGCATCTGCCAGCCGATATAGGGCCCGCCGTCATATTCGATGGTCAGCCGGTAGCGAGACATCAGCCGAGCCGGATGCCGGCGTCGAGCCTGGCGCCACGCAGGAAATCGCCGGCCCGCATCGCCTTGGCGCCGGCGCGCTGGACCTCGAGGAGGCGGATGGCGCCGGTTCCGCAGGCAATGGCCAGCTGATCGTCGATGACCTCGCCGGGTGCGCCGGAGCCTTCGGCGCGGGCCGAGCGCAGCACCTTGACCCGTTCGCGGCCCTTGCCGAGATCGGCCTCGAACCAGGCGCCCGGGAAAGGCGACAGGCCGCGCACCTTGTTGTGGACCTCGTCCGACGGGCTCGACCAGTCGATCCGTGCCTCGGCCTTGTCGATCTTGGCGGCATAAGTGACGCCATCTGTCGCCTGCGCCACGAAATTGAGCGAACCGCGGTCAAGCGCCGCGAGCGCCCGGACCATCAGGTCGGCGCCGAGCCCGCTCATCCGGTCGTGCAGGTCCTGGGCGGTCATGTCGGGCGCAATGGCGATCTTTTCGACCATGGCGACCGGGCCGGTATCGAGCCCCTCGTCCATTTTCATCACCATGACGCCGGTCTCGGTGTCGCCGGCCATGATCGCCCGCTGGATCGGGGCCGCGCCGCGCCAGCGCGGCAGCAGCGAGCCGTGCAGGTTGAGGCAGCCGAGCGCCGGCGCCTCCAGCACGGCGAGCGGCAGGATCAGGCCATAAGCGACGACCACGGCGACATCGGCGCCGAGGCTCGAAAAATCCGCCTGGGCGGCCGGATCCCTGAGGGTCCTGGGCGTGAACACCGGAATGCCGAAACGATCGGCGAGGCCGTGCACCGGCGTCCTGGTCGCTTCCATGCCGCGGCCGGCCGGTTTCGGCGCGCGCGTATAGACGGCGACCACGTCATGGCCCTGGCCGATGATCTCGGAGACTGTCGGCACCGCGAAATCGGGCGTGCCCATGAAAACCACACGCAGGCTCACCCGGTGGCCTCGCGCTTGGCCGCCTTGGTGAACTTCTTGATCACCCGCTCGCGCTTCAGGCGCGACAGGTAGTCGATGAACAAGACGCCGTTCAGATGGTCGAATTCGTGCTGGATGCAGGTCGCCAGCAAGCCTTCGCACATCATCTCGATGCTGCGGCCCTCGAGATCGAGATAACGCACGCCGCAGCGCGCCGGCCGCTCCACCTCCTCGTAATATTCGGGGATGGAGAGACAGCCCTCCTCATAGACGGCCATGTCCTCGGAGGTGAAGGTGATCTCCGGGTTGATCAGCACGATCGGCTTCTTCTCCTCGTCCTTGCGGGCAAGGTCGATGGTGAAGATGCGCTTCGGCACGGCGACCTGGATGGCCGCCAGGCCGATGCCCGGCGCTTCGTACATGGTGTCGAGCATGTCGGCCGCGAGCTTCTTGATCTCGGCGTCGATGCGCTCGACCGGCTCGCTGACGAGCCTGAGGCGTGGGTCGGGCAGGGAGATGATGTCGCGAATGGCCATGAACGTGTCGTCTGGAATGGATCGGCCGCGGGCGAAACCGGCGCCGCCGCGCGGAAATGGACTGTCGCGCCTGAGTTAAGCGTCCGGAACGCAGGGGTCAACGGTCGCAGGGCTGACCGGTCAGAGACGGGCGAGCAGATTCAGCAGCGCGTCGCGGCCTTTCGCGCCCAATCGGGCGGTGACCCGTGCCTCGTGAACCGCCACCACCGTCTCGGCCTCGCCGAGCAGCCGCTTGCCGTCATCGGTCAGCACCAGCGCATGGGTGCGCCGGTCGGTGTCGGAGCGCAGGCGGCGGGCGAGCCCACGCCGCTCGAACTGATCCATCATGGCGACGAAGTTCGGCCGCTGGATGCCAAGCGCCGCGGCGATCTCGCGCTGGCTGCGGCCAGGATTGGCATCGATCAGCACCAGCGCGCTGAATTGCGCCGGCCGCAGACCCAGCGGCGCGAAACATTTGATGAAATCGTCGAACACCGAAAGCTGCGCCCGGCGCAAGACATAACCGACCAGGCCGGACAGCGGCCCCATGTCGAGCGCGGCCGGCGGGGCCTCGTCCACGTCGTCCGGCGCGGCCGGCTCCGCCTGGGCGCGCCGCAGCTTTGTCGTGGCTTTCGATCGTCCAGGCATCTCGGCTTTCGGGCTCATCTGACCGATTGTGTTAGCAACAAGAATGATTATATACTATACCCAATTTATAAGAAAGCCACCAGGGAGGACAGCATGCCGACGCATCATCGATGCGCCAGCTCCGGGCGACGATCCGGAGGCTCGCCCGGCGGCATAACACATGTCGCGGGGGTGTCGTGACCATGGACACGACCATTCTGCTTTTCCTGCTGCAGGACGGCATCACCAATGGCGCGATCTATGCGCTGCTGGGCCTCGCCCTGGTGCTGGTCTTCGCGGTGACCCGGGTCATCTTCGTGCCGCAGGGCGAGTTCGTCGCTTATGGCGGCATGACCTTCGCGCTGCTCGAAGCCGGCAAAGTGCCGGGCACCGCCTTCATGGTGGTGGTCTTCGGCATTGCCGCCTTCCTCGTTGAAATGGTCGCGCGGCGCAAGGCGCTGGACCTGATCGGCACCGGCCGCGAAGCCCTGTCCAAGCTGATCCTGCCGCTCGCCATTCTCGGCCTGACCACCATCGCGGTGGCAAGCCAGGCCGGCACCGCGGTCAATCTTATCCTGACCATCGCCATCATCGCACCGATCGGGCCTTATCTCTACCGTGTCGCCTTTGCGCCGATCGCCGATTCCTCCGTGCTGGTGCTGCTGATCACCGCGGTCGGCGTGCATCTCGCCATGACCGGCCTGGGCCTGGTCTTCTTTGGCGCCGAGGGCCTGCGCGCCCCGCCGATCTCCAGCGCCGTGGTGCCGCTCGGGCCGATCGTGGCAACCGGCCAGAGCCTCGGCATCTATGCCATCACCAGCCTGCTGATCGTCGCGCTCTACCTGTTCTTCGGCCGGACGCTGACCGGCAAGGCGCTGCGCGCCACCGCCATCAACCGCATCGGCGCGCGCCTCGTCGGCATCCGCCTCGGCCTGTCCGGACGGATCGCCTTCACGCTCGCCGCGGTCATCGGCGCGGTCTCCGGCATTCTCATCGTGCCGATGACCACGCTCTATTACGACACCGGGTTCCTGATCGGCCTGAAGGGCTTCGTCGCCGCCATCATCGGCGGCCTGGTCAGCTATCCCGTGACCGCAGCCGCGGCCATCGTGGTTGGTGTGGTCGAGGCGCTCGCCTCGTTCCTCGCCAGCGACATGAAGGAGGTCATCGTCTTCACGCTGATCCTGCCGGTGCTGATCTGGCGCTCGTTCACCAATCCCCATGCCGACGAGGAGGACTAGGCCATGCAACGTCTCGGCTTGCTTCTCTTTGTCGCGCTCATTGCCGTCATTCCGCTGCTTCCGGGCCTTTCGGTGTTCTGGATCACGCTGCTCGACAATATCGGCCTGGCCGCCCTGGTCGCCATGGGCCTGGTGCTGCTCACCGGCGTCGGCGGCCTGACCTCGTTCGGCCAGGCGGCGTTCTGCGGTTTCGGCGCCTATACGTCGGCCGTGCTGACCACCAAATTCGGCTTCAACCCCTGGGCGGCGCTGCCGGTGGCGCTGGCCGTCACCGGACTGGCCGCCGTCGTGCTCGGCCTCGTCACGGTCCGGCTCTCCGGCCATTTCCTGCCGCTCGGCACCATCGCCTGGGGCATTTCGCTCTATTACCTGTTCGGCAAGATCGAGCTGCTCGGCCGCCATGACGGCATCTCCGGCGTGCCGCCGCTGTCGCTGTTCGGCTGGTCGCTGATCGAGCCGCAGGCGGTCTATTACGTCATCTGGGGGTTCGTCGTGCTGGCGGCGATCCTCACCACCAATCTCCTGGATTCACGCGCCGGCCGGGCGATCCGGGCGCTGCGCGGCGGCCGGGTCGCAGCCGAAGCCTTCGGCATCGAGCCGGCGCGGGTCAAGCTCATCGTCTTCGTTTATGCGGCGCTGCTCGCCGGCCTCTCCGGTTGGCTCTACGCCCATGTCCAGCGGGCGGTGAACCCGACCCCGTTCGGCATCAATGCCGGTATCGAATATCTGTTCATGGCGGTGGTCGGCGGCGCCGGCCAGATCTGGGGCGCGGTGGTCGGCGCCTCCCTGGTCATCCTGCTGAAGGATGCGCTGCAGCGCATCGTGCCGGCGCTGTTCGGCACGGCCGCGCAATATGAGACCATCGTGTTCGGCGTGCTGCTGGTCGCCATCCTGCAAGGCGCGCGCGACGGCCTGTGGCCACGCATCGTGGCGCTGTTTCCGAAAGGTGCGCCAGCCCCGGTGGACCGGGACGCGGCACCCTTGCCGGGCCGCCAGAAGGCCAAGGCCGAACCGCTGCTGGCGGTCACGGCGGCGCGCAAGACCTTCGGCGGGCTGGTGGCGGTCAACGACGTCTCGTTCCAGGTCAAACGTGGCGAGATCGTCGCGCTGATCGGCCCCAATGGCGCGGGCAAGAGCACGACCTTCAACCTGATCACCGGCGTGCTGCCGATCACCGCCGGCGACGTCGTCTTCGCCGGCCGGCCGATCGGCGGCGAGCGCCCGCAGGCCATTGCCGGGCTCGGCATTGCCCGCAGCTTCCAGCATGTGAAACTGCTGCCCGAGATGTCGGTACTGGACAATGTCGCGCTCGGCGCGCACCTGCGCGGCCAGGCCGGCGTCATGCGTGGCCTTTTCAGGCTCGACCGTGCCGAGGAGACGCGCCTGATCGGCGAAGCGGCCCGCCAGATCGCCCGGGTGGGGCTGGCCGACCATATGCACAAGCCGGCCGGCTCGCTGGCGCTCGGCCAGCAGCGCATCGTCGAGATCGCCCGCGCGCTCTGTCTCGATCCGGACCTGCTCTTGCTCGACGAACCGGCGGCGGGCCTGCGTCACCTGGAAAAGGCGGCGCTGTCGGAACTGCTCCGGCACCTGCGCAGCCAGGGCGTCTCGGTGCTGCTGGTCGAACACGACATGGGTTTCGTGATGAACCTCACCGATCATATCGTCGTGCTCGATTTCGGCACCAAGATCGCCGAGGGACCACCAGCGGCGATCAAGCAAAACCCGGCGGTGCTCGCCGCCTATCTCGGGGCGCCTGAATGAGCGAACTCCTGATCATCGACCAACTGTCGGTCGCCTATGGCCATGTCGAGGCGGTGACCGGCGTCTCGCTCAAGGTCATGGCCGGCGAGATCGTCACCGTCATCGGCGCCAATGGCGCGGGCAAAAGCACCCTGCTCAATGCGGCACTCGGCCTCCTGCCGTCGCACGGGCGTATCCGCTTCGACGGCCGCGACATGGCGGCGGTCGAGGCCGAAGACCGCGTCGGCCTCGGGCTCTGCCTGGTCGCCGAGAAACGCGAACTGTTCGGCACCATGACGGTGGAAGACAATCTGGTGCTCGGCGGCTTCCGCGTCGACCGGAAGGCCGCGGCGGAGACGCTGGTTCAGGTGTTCGATCGCTTCCCCCGGCTGAAGGAAAGGCGCAGCCAGCTCGCCGGCACGCTGTCCGGCGGCGAGCGGCAGATGCTCGCCATGGGCCGGGCGCTGATGAGCCGGCCGCGCCTCCTGATGCTCGACGAGCCGAGCCTCGGGCTGGCGCCGAAGATCGTCGCCGATATCTTCGCCATCATCGCCGACCTGCGCGCGACCGGCGTGGCGATCCTGCTGGTCGAACAGAATGCCCGGGCGGCGCTCAACGCCGCCGACCGGGCCTATGTCATGGAGCTCGGCCGGATCAGCCTGGAAGGGCCGTCGGTCGAACTCGCCCGCGATCCGCGCATCGCCGAGAGCTATCTGGGTCTCGGGCACTAGCGGTGTTGCCGCCGGCGCCCCCTCAGACGGCCAACGAAACTTGGCAACGCCGCATAACCGCGTTCGATCCGACCCGGCCCGAAACGCTCTCGGTAGGATTGCCGTGATTCGACCGATGACCCGTGTCGGGGCTTGGACGAACTTGCGCGACAGGCAATCCAAACAGCAATCGAGAATGACAGAGACAGCGCGAGGAAGGCCGTAAGGTCGTTGAGGCCATCGAACCAGCGAAGCCCTTCCATGGAAAGGCCCATGAGGGCAAGCCACCACAGCTTGAACGCGAGTTCGAACCTCGAGAAACCAAACATGCCGATCCGCCGGACGCCCTGCCAGGTCAGGTCAGGTCAGGTCAGGTCAGGATCACGGGCAGACGATAACAAATTGTAAGCTGCATCGCGTGAACCCGATAAAGTCGACCGTCTCACCGCCGCGGGCGCTCGCCGGTCGGCGCACCGGCAAGCCGAGCTCTTCGGCGACAGGAGGCTCGATGGTCGCGGGCTGAGATCCGCCACAGGCGCGACCCTGCTGCCGTGCCGGCAGCGTGGCCAAGCGCTGCGCAATCTGCACAATGGCCAGCAGAACGCAGCCTGAGGCGGTCGCCGCCGCCGACCAGAAACTCGTGCTCACAGCCGTTTTGATCCGGAGCATTTCATGACCGACGGAATCGACCTGCGCGACGCCACCCCTGGGGATGATGCCGGCTTCAAGCCCCACACCTCGCATTGGGGCGTGTTCTCGGCGCGCTGGCGGGACGGCAAGCTCGATGTCCGGCCGCATCCCGGCGATCCCGATCCCAATGGCATCATCGACAATTTCCCGGCCGCACTCCGGCACCGGGCCCGCATCGCCCAGCCAATGGTCCGCAAGGGCTGGCTCGAGCGCGGCCCCGGCCCGGACGACCGGCGCGGCCGCGACGAATTCGTGCCGATGTCCTGGGACGCGGTCATGGACCTGCTCGGGTCGGAGCTCGCCCGTGTGCGCGACAAGCATGGGCCGGGCGCGGTGTTCGGCGGCTCCTATGGCTGGGCCAGCGCCGGGCGCTTCCACCACGCCCAGAGCCAGATCCACCGCTTCCTCAACACCGCGCTCGGCGGTTATGTCCGCTCGGTCAACAGCTACAGTTCCGGCGCCTCGTCGGTGCTCTTGCCGCAGATCCTCGGCGGCTACGAGGAGATCACCAAGCGCAACGTCTCCTGGGAACAGATCGCCGAACACAGCGACATCGTGCTGGCCTTTGGCGGCATGGCGCTGAAAAACAGCATGGTCGCCGGCGGCAGCATCAGCGAACATGTCGAGCGCGGCGCCATGGAGCGCGCCAGCGCGCGCGGCTGCGAATTCGTGCTGGTCAGCCCGCTGCGCAGCGACCTGCCCGTGGCGGCCCGGGCCGAGTGGCTCGGCGCCATTCCCGGCACCGACACTGCATTGATGCTGGCGCTGGTCCACACGCTGGCCGTCGAGGGCCGGCACGATCGCGACTTTCTCGATCGTTATACGGTGGGGTGGCCGGTCTTCGAGCGCTACCTCCTCGGCGCGACCGACGGCCAGCCCAAGGATGCCGGCTGGGCCGCAGGCCTCACCGGCGTTCCGGCCGAGACGATCCGCTCGCTCGCCCATCGCCTGCATGGCCGTCGCGCGGTGATCGTGGTGTCCCATTCGCTGCAGCGCGCCGAGCACGGCGAGCAGCCGGTCTGGATGGGCGCGGTGCTGGCCGCGGCGCTCGGGCAGATCGGCCTGCCCGGCGGCGGCTACGCCTATGCGCTCGGCGCCATCGGCTATTACGGCCGGCGCTACAATGCGGTGCCCGGGCCGACCTTGTCGCAGGCCCGCAACGGGGTTGCCGAGTTCATCCCGGTCGCCCGCATCGCCGACATGTTGCTGAACCCCGGCACGCAGTATCGCTACAACGGCCAGACCAAGACCTATCCAGACATCCGCCTGGTCTATTGGGCCGGCGGCAATCCGTTCCACCACCATCAGGACCTGAACCGGCTGCGCAAGGCTTTCGGCAAACTCGACACGCTGGTGGTGCATGAACTCGCCTGGACCGCGACGGCGCGCCATGCCGACATCGTCCTGCCCTGCACCATGACGCTGGAGCGCGAGGATATCGGCTGCAGCTCCAACGACCCGCTGATGGTCGCCATGCATCCGGTGGTCGAGCCCTATGGCGAAGCGCGTGACGACTACGCGATCTTTTCCGGCCTTGCCGAACGCCTCGGCGCGACCGAGGCCTTCACCGAAGGCCGCACGGTGCGCCAGTGGCTGGAATATCTCTACGAGCCGACCCGCACGGCGCTTGCCGAACAGGGGCTGCCGGCGCCGGGCTTCGATGAATTCTGGACGGCCGGCAGCATGATGCTGCCCCAGCTTCCCGACGATGGCGGGCATTTGCGCAAGTTCCGCGACGACCCGGACGCCAACCCGCTGACGACGCCCAGCGGCAAGATCGAGATCTTCTCCGAGACCATCGCGGGCTATGGCGAACCGGACTGCCCGGGCCACCCCACCTGGCTGCCCAGGGTGGAGGTTCCCCGCCCCGGCACGCCGATGTTCCTGGTCGCCAACCAGCCGGCGACGCGGTTGCACAGCCAGCTCGATTTCGGCGGGCACAGCACCGATTCCAAGCATCGCGGCCGGGAGGTCGCGCAGATGCATCCGACCGATGCGGCGGCACGCGGGATCAGCGACGGCGACATCATCAAGCTGTTCAACGAGCGCGGCGCCTGCCTCGCCGGCGTGCGCGTCACCGAGGACATTTGTCGCGGCGTCATCCAGCTGCCGACCGGCGCCTGGTACGACCCGGTCGATCCGGAGGACGACAACCCCCTGTGCGTCCACGGCAATCCCAATGTGCTGACCCGCGACGTCGGCACCTCGGCCTTGGCGCAAGGCTGCACCGGCCAGATCACCACCGTCGAGGTCGAGCGCTTCGACGGCAACCTGCCGCCGATCCAGGCCTTCGAGCCGCCGGTGACGGCCGCCGCCTGAGCAGGCGCTTCCGCCGCCGCGCCGAGGATCGCCTGTTCAACGCGCGAAGGGCGCGGGCTTGTGGCCGGATGACGGCCGCGGGACCCGCGCTACAGATGGCCCTTCTTCTCGGCCGCAATTCTGGCCATCAAGGCCGGATCGCCGTAGCGGGCCAGGGTCAGCGTGTGCGCATAGTCAGGCACGGCGCTGCCGGTCAGCCAGGCGGCGCACAGCTCGCCCGCGGCACAGGCGGCCATCGTGCCGAAGCCCGACAGGGCCCCCGCCATGAAAGCGCCCGGGGTCGCCATGGGGCCGACAAGCGGCCAGTTTTCGTCCGTCAGGGTGTAGTAGCCGCCATAGTGGTGCGCATTGCGCGGCAGGCGGCCAATATAGCTCTTCAGCCCGGGATGAAGACGGCTTGCCCCGCGCAGCACGATGTCGGGAAACTGGGGATCGATCGGATCTTCGGCATGCGGGTCGCTGGTCGCGTGATTATAGGCCCAACCGAGCTTGATCCACCGGCCGCCTTCGGCGCCATCCGGCCGGCAGTGAATGCCGCCCGGCATGGCCTTCAGGAAGCGCGCGGTCGACGGGTCCTCGCCCAGGACCTCGCGCTCCTCGTCCGTCCAGGCGATCTGCTGGCCATCCAGATCGATGGTGAAAGGCATCTTGCGCGAAATCGCCGCCTCACGATCCTCGAAGGCAATCTTCTGCTGAAAGACGCAGGAGACCGGCAGCTGTTCGCCCAGCATCGTCGCGATGTCGGCGAAATATGGGCCTGCGGCGTTGACGAGACGGTCGGCCGAGACCGCTCGCGGGCCGTCCGGCGTCTGCAGGTCGAGCCGGAACGCCGATCCCCGCTCGATGCCAACGACCTTGCCGCGCAGGAGACGGCCGCCGGCGGCACGAATGGCCTCCAGCATGTACTGGCCCAACTGCTGTCCGCTGATGGAGCCGGCGCGGCGGATATGCAGGATCGCCGCAACATCGTCCGCATAGCCGGGGAAGGTGGCGCGGATCAGCTCCTTGTCGAGCAGCACGTCCACGCCGGAAGGCGATGTCCGCCAGTCATCGACTTCAGGTGCCTGATAGCCGCCCGCCGGACCGCCGTCGTGAATTCTGATGATGCGCTCGGCATCCGATCCGTAGCCGGCGTAGAGCTCGTTGATGAGGTCCTCCGGCCGCGATCGGCGCGTCACCAGCGCATAACCCCTGCGGGTCATCTGGATGCGGTCGCCGGTTTGGCTGGCGATGTCCTCCAGGAGATCGATACTGTGGTCGGTGAATTCCGCCATGATGGGGTTGGGCCACCAATTACGGTAGTTCTCGCCGGATTGAGCCGATGTCAGGCTCAAGAGGTTGAGGTCGTCGATGACGACGACCTCACGGATGTGATGGCGCGTGACCAGGTAATAGGCGACGGCAAGGCCGATATTGCCGGCACCGATGACGGCGGAGTTGAAATGGCATTCAGGTGAGACCGTCACGTGTCGCTCTCTCGTTGGGCTGGAGGCGCCTAGATAATTCCCGTTTCCGGGTAGGGCTTGTTCTCGACCACGCGGCTCCATCCGAGCCGCGACAGGTCGGTGGTCTGGAACGAGCCGTCGAGAATGAGTTCGGCGATCGCCCGGCCGCTCCCCGGGCTATGCATCAGGCCATGCCCGGAATAGCCGGCATTCAGGAAGAAGTTGCTGCATTCGCCGGTCCAGGCGCCAATGATGGGGTTACCGTCGAAGTCGTTCTGGTCATAGAGGCCAGGCAATGTCGCCTTGCATTTCGTCCGCTCGAATTGCGGGAAACGGTGCGCGAGCGCGGGCCAGACCACCTCTTCGAAATAGCTGTGATCGGCCTCGAAATTGAAGCCGCGCGGCTCGTCCAGGGTTGGTACGCCGCCGGAATAACCTTTGCCTTCCGGTCGGAACGCCAGGCGCCTGACATCCTTCAGATAGGGCAGTGGCTCGATCGGTTCCGCCGCTTCGAAATAGTGCTCGTAGCGCCGCAGCGGGCTGATCGGGGCGGTCATGCCGACCATCGCGCAGATCTTAGCCGCCCAGGCTCCCGCCGCATTGACCACGGCATCGGTCGCGATCCTCGCGCCCGACTTCAGTTGAACGGAACGGACCAGAGACCCCTGCCTGGCGATGCCGGTTACCTCGTCGGTGACCAGCGCAACGCCGAGGCTCTTCACCTTCTTGCGCAAGCCCATCAAGACCGAATAGGGGTCGAGCCAGCCGTCGTCGGGAGAGCGAACACCCCCGCCCAGGTCATCGACATTCATCGACGGGTAGGCGCTGCGCAGCATGTCGCGATCGAGCAGCTCGACATTCGCGCCGAGCGACCGCTGCCTGGTGAAATTCCGTTCCAGGTTCGCCATTTGCTCCGGCGGAACGATGAACAGATAGCCGTTCTTCCTGAGGTTGATGTCGGGCCGTTCGCCATCGACCTCCATCAACGCCTCGAAACCATCGAAGAACGGAATGCTGAAATTCGACAGGTGGATGTTTTCATCGCGCGCGAATTGCCGGCGGATTCCCCCCGATGCCCGTGGTGTCGAGGCCAGGGCGTAGGTCGGATCTCTCTCGATGACGGTAACGGAGCAGGGCTTGGGATGGATCGCCAGGAAATAGGCGGTCGCAAGTCCTATCGCGCCGCCGCCGATAATGGTGACGTCCGCGCGTGAGGCTGGAAGGCTTGCCGCCGGATCCATGGACCTATCCCTCATTGATTGGCATCGGAAAGGGCAGCAAGACGACTTGAAAGCCTGAGGCACGTCCTGCCGCCGGTCAGTTCATTCTCCTTCATATGGATCCAAAATCAAGTCAAGTGGATAAAATGTGATCGGACATGGGCGCGCAAGAAAGGCGTCGGCCGCGCCGATCTCGACGGTCCGGAATCAGGAGGTCCGGGTCAGGACAGGCGCGCCAGCGAGAACGGCTTGGCATCGATGAAGGGCGTTTCGCCGCTCACGAGATCGGCAACCAGGCGCCCGGTGGGCGCGGCGCCCATGAAGCCATAATGGGAGTGGCCGAACGCATAGATCACGTTGCGCAGGTGCGGCGACCTGTCGATGACCGGCAGACCGTCGGGCACCGAGGGTCGGGGTCCCATCCATTCCGTGACATTGTCGAGACGGGCGCCGGGCAGCACCGCGCGACCGATCTCCAGGAGTTTTTTGGCGCGGGCAAAATTTGGCGGAGCGTCGACATCGGCAATCTCCACCGTGCCGCCGATCCGCACGCCAATATCCATCGGGGTTATCGCGATACGGTGATCGACGTGACTGATCACCCGGTTCGGCATCTCGCCGGAATCCGCCGCGGTCACGTGATAGCCGCGCTCGGCGATCATGCGAACCTTCGTGCCGAGCTGGCCGGCCAGACGGTCGGACCAGGCACCGGCAGCGACCACGCTTGTTCCAGCAGGATATATTCCGCAGGCGCCGATCACCGTGGTGACGTCGTCACTGGCGATGTCGAAACCCTTCACCGCGTCCGGGACAACGGTCCCGCCGCGCTGCACAAAATGCTCGGCCAGCCGCTGGACGACGCGATAGGAGTTTTTCGAGTGGCCGTTGTCGGGGAAAAGCAGCCCGCTTCGGACGCCCGCGAGGGTCGGCTCGAGCTGCCGGACCTCATCCGGACCCAGGTGTTCGGTCCGAACGCCGGCCTCGCGCAAAAGCTCCACCGCCAAGGGACTGCCAAGGACGGTGTCGCGGTGGCTGCTGACATAGAGCTGGCCGGCCCGCGTGATGAAATCCGCCGCGCCGGCGTCTCGCAACAGCGGTTCGAGGCAGTCGAACGCCGGTCGATGAAGCGACCGCATGGCCGCCGAGATCTGCCTTGCCCTGGCAGGACTTGACGTCCGCAGCCAATCCATCAGCCACGGCAGCGATCCGGCAAGATCGCGCCAGCGAATGGACAGCGGCCCGAGCGGGTCGAGCAGGAAACCCGGCACCTGCCGCCATAGGCCCGGCATGGCCAGCGGCAGACAGGCTCCCGGCGCAATCACCCCGGCATTGCCGAACGAGCAGGCCGAGCCCGGCGCCAGCGGATCGATCACCGTCACCTGGTACCGCGCGCGCTGCAGGTAGCTCGCGCAGCAAATGCCGACCATGCCGGCGCCGATGACGGTGACGTTCCCGCGGCTCATGGCAGCTCTCCGCCGGTGCCGGCAACCGGTCCGCCGGATCGTCCCGCAAGCCGCAGCAGCAACGCATGCGCCGCGGCGTCCAGGACGATGCCGTCGACTGCGGATATCTGTCTTTGCCGATATCTCCGGTCTCCCGGCAGCCGGCTGGCGCCAGCATCGAGGATCGCCGCGACAAGCGCGGAAACCCGCTCGTCAAACCCGGATTGAACCCGTCCGGGGTTGATGAGCAGCAGAAACTGGCCGCCGAACGACGTCGTGGCCGGCCCGGGTGGCGACTGGTCTTCAAAACCGAAGCGGCCCCCGGTGAGGGCGGCGGCGAGGATCTCGACCATGACGGCAAGCGAAGCGCCCTTGCTGCCGCCGAACGGTAGCAGGGCGCCGCCATCGAGGATTTCGGAGGGCGATGTCGTCGGCTGACCCTTGGCGTCGCAACCGATGCCTGCCGGAACAGCGCGGCCTTCATTGGCAGCCAGCAGGACATCACCCTGCGAGAGCACGCTCGACGATTGATCCCAGACGAGCGGCGGATGGCCGGGCCTCGGCGTGGCGAAGGCGATGGCATTGGTGCCCGTCACCGGCCGCCCGCCGCCCCAGGCGGCCATCCGTTTCTTCGAATTGACGCAGGTCAAGGCGACCAGGCCGCGCGATGCAAACGGCTCGATATCAGGCCACAGCGCGGCGAAATGATGCGAGTTTTTCGTCAGCAGGACCGCGACGCCCGCCGCCTCCGCCATCTCAAGCAAGCGCGGCCTGGCAAAGTCCAGGGCGACCTGGGCGAATCCATTCGCCGCATCGATGGAGACAAGGCTGGCGGTCTGACCTGTGATCGCCGGCCGCGACCTTCCGTCCGCCCAGCCCAGTTGCAGCGAGTGTACGAACCCGGGAAGCCTCAGAATCCCGTGACTTTTCACACCGTCGCGCTCGCAAGCGACAATCGTTGCCGCGACAGGACCGACGTTTTCCGGCGCCATGCCGGCTCTGAGCAGGGCAGCCTGAACAAGGCTTTCCAGGTGGTCGATCGAAACCCGCTTGGATTGGCTGGAACTCATTCAAAAAGCGCCCCGGTCCGCGCGGGCGGACAGAGCCGCCCGGATGAGGGAATTATATCCAAAACTTGATTTATGGATACAATATTCCGTCCAAGGACGGGCACCTATGCGGCGGTTCTCAACGCCGGGGACGGATCAAGCCTTCTCTCCGCGCGGCCGCCAATAATGACTTCTGAGTGTGCTGGATGTGTTGCTGAAGCAGGCGTGCGGCCTTTTCGGCATTGCCTTGCTTGCACGCTTCCAGAATGTTCCAATGTTCTTCCTGAGGCCGCCGTTTGCCCGCGGCCAGGGACACCTGCTCGCTTGTGAAACGGCCGATCTGCTCGACGTTGGACTCGATCATGCTGATGAGTTTGGGGCGATCGCAGGCCGCGTAGATGGCTTGGTGGAATTTCCAGTTGAGCCGCGGCCAGTTGCGCGGGTCCTCCTCCTGGTCGTAGAGGCGCAGATCCTCTTCGAGCGCCGCGGTATCCTCTTCCGTCATGTTGGGGATAGCGAGCGTCAGCGCACGGCACTCGAGCGCAATGCGGATATCCATCAGCTCGAGCACGTCTTCCAGCGACAGGTGGGTGACCACCGCGCCGCGGTTCGGATGAATCCGGACCAGACCCTCGGCCTCGAGCTTTTGAAGCGCCTCGCGGACCGGAATGCGGCTCGTGCCGAACCGCTCGGCGAGGGCATCCTGCCGCAACAGCGTTCCGCTCTCGAATTCGCCGCTCATGATCGCTTCGCGCAATCCCTCGCGCACGAGTTCATGCGCCGGGAGCTTCGGTTCGGAACTGGCGGCGCTGCGCCCGCGAGCGTGAGGACCTGTCATCAATCGGTGCATGTCTCGGTGTTGTCCAACAATGCGTAGCGATACAGGAGGATCGTGTCACCCTATGCGGAAGCGAAACGACGGCTGGGCAGCGGTTTGGTCGCAAACCCGCGCCTAGTTGACCGTCATGCGGCTCTGAGCCGCGGGATCTTCGCTTTTCAGTTCGGGGATCCGGAACAGATGGAAACCGCGGAGGAATTCGCGCGTCCGGTCCTGGGTGGGCGCGACCAGGACCTGGTCCGGGGGGCCTTCCTCATGGATGACACCCTGATGGAGGAAAACAACCTTGCTGGCGACGTTGTAGGCAAAGCCCAGCTCATGGGTCACGACGATCATCGTCATCCGCTCCTCGCTCAGCTGGCGCATGACCATCAGGACCTCGCCGACCAGTTCCGGATCGAGCGCGGAGGTGGCTTCGTCGAACAGCATGACAGCCGGCTCCATCGCCAGCGCCCGGGCGATGGCGACACGCTGCTGCTGCCCGCCCGAAAGGCGGGCGGGATATTGGCTCGCCTTCTCGGCAATGCCGACCCGCTTCAGCTGGAAATGGGCGCGCTCCCGCGCCTCGTCCTTGCCGAGGCCACGAAGCTTCATCGGGCCGACCATGATGTTCTGTTCCACCGTCAGGTGGGGAAACAGATTGAACTGCTGAAAGACCATGCCGATATGGGTCCGCAGCTCGTTCAGGTCACGGGCGCGGTAGCAGACCTCAGGCGGGTTGGAGCCCTCTTTGGCGGTGCCGACGGGCTTTCCGCGAAAATGGACCCGGCCTGTTGTCGGCGGCTCAAGGAAATTGATGCAACGCAGCAGCGTGCTCTTGCCGGATCCGCTCGAGCCGAGCAGCACGACGGTCTCGCCCTGGTTCACGGTGAGGTCGATGCCGCGCAGGACCTCGTGCTCTCCGAAGGATTTGCGCAGGCCCGTCACCTTCAGAACTTCGGTCATGGCTCACTCTCACTTGGGTCTTCAGGTCCGCGCATTCATTGTCGCCTCGACACGGCGGGAGACCATGCTCAAAACGTAGAGGACGGCGATAAACAGCACCGAAATGGCGGTATAGGCCTCGACCGGGCGATATTCGGTGTCGCTGAGCTGCTTGGCGGCGTACATCAGCTCGGCATAGGCGATCGTCGAGGCGATCGCGGTCAGTTTGACCACCTCGATCGCTTCATTGGTGAAGGCCGGGATCATGCGCGTGACGGCCTGCGGCAGGATGAAATAGCGCATCTGATCG
The DNA here is from genome assembly GCF_005144885.1 of Phreatobacter stygius. Classification (NCBI taxonomy): domain Bacteria; kingdom Pseudomonadati; phylum Pseudomonadota; class Alphaproteobacteria; order Hyphomicrobiales; family Phreatobacteraceae; genus Phreatobacter; species Phreatobacter stygius. The sequence continues at coordinate 2,955,337 of NZ_CP039690.1, read as the reverse complement.
AGGTAGCCGAAGCCGAGCGCCTTGGCCGCTTCCCATTGGCCACGCTCGACCGACTCGATTCCGCTTCGATAGATCTCGCCGAAATAGGCGCTGGCATAAAGCGTCAGCGCGATGGCGGAGACGGTAAACCGGTCGTTCTGGATGCCGGTCAGGATCGGGACCGCGAAGAAGCACCAGAACACCAGCACCATGGCGGGAACGTTGCGGAAAGCCTCGATCCAAACGGTGCCGACCATGCGCAGCAGGACCGAACGGGATGACTTGGCCGAGCCGGCGATCAGGCCAAGCGCCAGGCCGCCCAGGATGCTGGTCACGGCGAGCTTCAAAGTGTTGATCAGGCCCGCGGCGACAACCGCCCAGTTGGTGATGAGGAAGGAAAAATCCCACTGATAGGTCATCGCGCGGCCCTCATGTCGCGACCGCCAGCCGACGCTCAAGGAAGGCGGCAAATCGAGAGAGGGTGAAGATCAGGATGAAGAAGATGACACCGGTGACGGTGAAGGTCTCGATCGGCCGGTAGGTGTCGGAGGAGACCCGGAACGCGACATAGACGATGTCGGTATAGGCGATGGCCGAGGCGAGCGTGGTCGTCTTCAGCATCAGCGTCGCCCGGGTGAAGAACACCGGCAGCATCCGCCTGACGGCCTGCGGCAGAATGATGTAGCGCATGGCGACGGCATCACCCATGCCGATCGCGCGCGCAGCCTCCCATTGGCCGCGACCGATCGACGTGATGCCGCCCCGAAAGACCTCGGCAAAATAGGCAGCGCCCTGCAGTCCGATCGCCAGGAAGGCCGCCGTGAATGCGGTGAAGTCGAGATTGACCAGCATCGGAAAGGCAAAGAAGAACCAGAAGATCAGGACGAGCGAAGCAGCCGTCCGGAAGAAGTCGATATAGACGAGCGCCAGGCCCGACAGGACGCGATAACCCGATAACCGGAAGATCGCGAGAAGCAGCCCCAGGGGGACGGCCAGCGCCAGGCAGGCCGCCGTGAGCTGGAGCGTGCCGAAAAGGCCGATCGCCAGGCCGTCGAGATTGCGCCAGACCGGTCCGAAGTCCCATTGATAGGTCATGCGAGGCTCCGTGCTCGGTCTGGCAGACGAGGTCAGGCTTGCGCGGTCCGCAGCGTCAGCGCGGCCAGTTTTCCCGGCTGATCGGGGTTACCTGCGCCGGGTCGAGACCACGGAAGACCATGTACTGGTCATAGATCTCCTGGGTCTTGCCGGTGTTGTAGTAATAGCTCACCACAGTGGTCAGATAGTCGCGCCACCGGCGGTCCGGTTCGGTGCGCAACGCGGCGCCGGCAGCGACCGCGTTGATCGGCTTGGGCAGAAGCGTGTGGCCCGCCTTGAGCCGGCCGCGCGCGATGTCGGCGGTTGGCGCGGTGAGGCAGCCGGCATCGATCCTGTTGGCCTGGAAGGCCGCAATGACCGCGCCGTTGTCCTGAAAGCGCGTGATCGTCGCCTTCGGCAGGATCTTGGTGATGTACTGGTCCTGCGCGGTGCCGAGGCCAACGCCGATCCGGTATTTGGGGTCGTTGAAGTCGGACCAGTTCGGCGCGGATGCCGGCTCACGCGACAGCAGGGAAAGCGGGTACCAAAGGACCGGCGCCGGCGAGAAGTCGATCGACAAGGCGCGCTGCGGGGTGGGGTCCAGAATGAACATGAGGTCGAACTGATTGGACTGAAGGCCCGCGACGCCATTCGCCCATGTCGTCTCGACGATCTGCAGTTTCACGCCCATCGCGTTGGCGATCTCCTGGCCGAGCAGCGGGCCCACGCCCCGCCAGAGATCCGAGCCGACCCGGACGCCGCCGGTCTCCTGCGTGCTGTTGGCGTCCTTGAAGTACCAGGGCTCACTGATGGCGGCGCCAAGACGCAAGGTCTTGGTCTCCATGATCTGGTCCCAGGTCGACCGCGACTGGCCTTGAGCCTGGGCGGAGCCGGACACGAGGAGAGCGGGGACCGTTGCAAGCACTGGCGGGAGAAGGAAGAGGGTACGTCTCAGCATGAGCGCGGCTCGCGGTTGGAGGAACCTTCACGAAATGGATACAATACCTGAAGAATGGATACAATGAACTTTCCGGCTCGCGGGCGATGCCTGGCCGAACGAGGAAGCCGTGGACACGTGATGCGGCAGGGATGCGGATCGGCCATGAGCCCCGTGATCGCGTGCGCGGCGGCTGCGGGAAGCGTGATGCTGACAAGCTCATCCGGCCCGCCGTCAGTTTGCCTGGATGCCGGTGGCAGCCACGACAGGGCGCCAGCGTTCCAGCTCCGACCGCAGCAGGGCGGCGGCTTCCGCCGCGGAACTGGCGCGGGCCGACGCCCCGATCGCTTCCATCTTCCTGCGCGTCGCCTGCTCCGCGACAACAGCCGTGATCGCCTGGTTCAGCTTCTGGATCACGGCATCCGGCGTGCCTTGGGGCGCCATGAGCATCGTCCAGGACGTGCCGGCAAGCTGCGGCATTCCCACCTCGGCGACCGTCGGCAGATCCGGCAGAATGTCGAGGCGCGCGGGGGTGGTCACGGCAAGGGCGCGGACCTTGCCGGCGCGAACCTGCTCGGATGCCGATGCGATCTGGTCGAACATCACCTGGGCGTGTCCGGCGACCACGTCCAGCAGCGCCGGCCCGTTGCCGCGATAAGGCACATGGGTCATCGAAGCACCGGTCAGAACCTTGAACAGCTCCGCATAAAGGTGGGTCGACGTTCCGATCCCGCCCGACGCGAAGTTCAATGCCCGGCCCGGCCGCTTCGACAGGCTCGTCAGGTCCGCCAGCGTTCGCGCGTCGACCGCGGGGTTCACGATGATGATGTGGCCAGTCTCGAAGACGATCGAAACCGGCACGAGGCGGTCGACGATGCTGGTGCCGGTGTTGCGGTAGATCAGAGGATTGACGCTGACGACACCCATGGGGCCGATCAACAGGCTGTAGCCATCCGGCTCGGACTGCGCGATGCGGTTCGCCCCGATATTGCCGCCGGCGCCCGAGACGTTCTCGACGAAGAACTTCTGCTGCAGCTGGTTCTCGAGACGCTCCGCCAGAATGCGACTGAGCGCGTCGGTGCCGCCACCGGCCGGGAAGGGGACAATGATGCGGACGGGCCGATCAGGGTAGTCCTGAGCCCCGGCCGGTGCGCCAGCGACTGCGGCAAGAACGGCGACCGCCGAGACGATGGACCTGACGACACCCATAGCTGTTTGCCTCCCGAAGGGCCGCGACAGCCGCAGCCGCGGATGGGAGGAAGCGGACTTTTCGCCGCCCCTGCCAGCCGATCCGGGATCATTTGATTGGATCCAAAATCAAGTCAAGTGGATAATATTTGCACGACGTGCCTAGGCGTTCATCGCTCAGCCATCGCTCTTGGACCACCGCTCTTGGACCACCGCTCTTGGACCACCGCTCTTGGATATGGTCTCGGCGGGCATGATGCTGCGCCCGGCTTCGCCTGGACGCCCGCCCGCACGCGTCGCCGAGCACGCCGCCGCCCGGCACCATCGTGCATTTTTTGAAGCGGAACCTCGAGACCTTCGTCTTGGGCCTCAGTGCGGCAGGCCGACATAGTTCTCCGACAGCGAGGTCATCGCCGCCTTGGACGAGACCAGATAGGCCAGGTCGGCCTCCTGGATGCGCTGGTCGAAGCTGGTCGCCTGCGGAAAACGATGCAGCATGGTGGTCATCCACCAGGAAAAGCGCACCGCTTTCCAGATCCGGCCGAGCGCCCGGCCCGAATAGGCGTCGAGGCCGGCGTCGGACTGCTCGCCATAATGTTCGATCAGCGCTTCCGAGAGATAGCGCACGTCGCTGACCGCCAGGTTCAGGCCCTTGGCGCCGGTCGGCGGCACGATATGGGCGGCATCGCCGACCAGGAACAGCCGGCCGAAACGCAAGGGTTCGGCGACGAAGCTGCGCAGCGGCGCGATCGACTTCTCGAACGAGGGACCGGTGGTCACCCTGGCCGCGGAGACCGGATCGAGCCTCAGGCGCAATTCGTCCCAGAAGCGCTGGTCCGGCCAATCCTCGACCCGGTCGTCGATCGGGCACTGGACGTAATAGCGGCTGCGGTGCGTCGAGCGCATCGAGCAGAGCGCGAAACCGCGCGGTGAATTGGCATAGATCAGCTCATGGTCGGCCGGCGGCACTTCGGCCAGGATGCCGAGCCAGCCGAACGGATAGATCCGCTCATAGGTGGTCAGCGCCCCGGCCGGCACGCTGTCGCGCGAGACGCCGTGATAGCCGTCGCAACCGGCGATGAAGTCGCAGGCGATCTCATGGGCGACGCCGTCCTTGACATAGGTGACGCGCGGCCTGTCGCCGGCGAAATCATGCGGCGTCACCTGGTCGGCTTCGTAGACCGTCTTGGCGCCATAGGCCTCGCGGGCTTCCATCAGGTCGCGCGTCACCTCGGTCTGGCCATAGACGGTGACCGCCTTGCCGGTCAGCGCGGTCATGTCGATGCGGTGCAGGCTGCTGTCGAAGCACAGTGAAATGCCGTGATGGACGAGGCCGTCCTGGGCCAGGCGCTCGCCAACCCCGACCGCGGTCAGGAGGTCGACGGTGCCCTGTTCGAGCACGCCGGCGCGGACGCGCGCCAGCACATAGTCCTTCGACTTGCGCTCCAGCACGATATTGTCGATGCCGGCCCGATCGAGGATCTGGCCGAGCAGCAGGCCCGAAGGCCCCGACCCGATGATGACCACCTGGGTCCGCGTCACGCTCATGCTCTCAACCCGTCTGGAAACAGAAGAACGGCGGCCCGGCCGAGGTAGCCGGGCGGCCGGTATGAAGGGGTCAGGACACCAGGGCCCAGTTGCCGTCCTTCACCGTGATCAGCACGCGGGCGCGCTCGTCGACGCCGTAGCGGTCGGTCTCGGTGAAATTGAACACGCCCTGGCTCGCCTTGATGTCGCGCTCGCTCAGCATGGCCTTGCGGATCGCCTCGCGGAATTCGACCGTGCCGGGCCTGGCCTCCTTGATGGCGACCGGCACGACCCGTTTCAGCACCTCATAGGCATCGAAGACATGGGCGCCGAACTGGGTCCGGGTGTCCTTGCCGAACTTCGCCTCATAGGCGGTGACATAAGCCAGGCCCGGCGCCTTGGTGGCGGCGCTGTCGGGCAGCAGTTCGGGCGCGATCACCGGCCCGGAGGCCATGATCACGCCTTCGGCCGAGCGGCCGGCGATCCGGATGAAGTCACGGGTGACCGCCCCGTGGGTATGGTAGATCGGCCCGGCATACCCACGCTCCTTCAGCGCGATCTGCGGCAGCGCCGCGCCGGTGCCCGAGCCGGCAACCAGGACCGCGTCCGGACGGGTCGCGATGATCTTCAGGGTCTGGCCGGCGACCGAGGTGTCGGCCCGGGCGTAACGCTCGTCGGCGACCAGCTTAAGCCCGGCGGCCTCGCCCTGCGCCTTGAACTCGCGCAGCCACAGGTCGCCCCACGAATCGGAAAAACCGATCATCGCGACATTCTTGATATTGGCGCGCTTCATGTGATCGAACAGCGCCTTGGCCATCAAGGACACCGGCTGCGGCATGACCACGCTCCACTTCTCGCGGCCCGCCGGCACCGGGATCGGCGCGAAGGAAAAATGCGGCACGCCGGTCTCGAAGGCGACATTGGCCACCGCGATGCCGGGCGGCGTGGTCGAGGAGCCCATCAGCACGTCGACCTTGTCCTGGGTGACGAAACGCCGGGCATTGGTGGTGGCGGCGGTCGGATCGCCGGCGTCGTCGAGCACGATCGGATTGATCTTCACCCCGGCGATCTCGGTCGGCAGGATATCGATCGAGTTGCGGATGGGGATGCCGAGGGCGGCCGCCGGACCGGTGATGGAAATGGTGATGCCGAGGTTGATCTGAGGCGTCTGCGCCGCGGCACGGCCGGCAAATCCGACAAGGCCGACGGCGGCGCCGCCGAGCAAGGTGGATCGTCTGGTCAATCTGGTCATAGGTTCCTCCCAGGGGATGCGTGGGGACCGCTTTTTTTGTGCGGCCTCATGGTTCATGCCGATGGTGCAATCAATTCATCAGGGCGTCGATGATCTCCTGCGGCACCGGACAGGACTTGATGCCGCCAGTCGCCGGGTCGCGCTTCACCAGCACCCGCGTCTCGAAGCCCTCGATGGCCAGGATGTCGCCTTTGAACACGCGGTGCAGAACCTCGAAGCTCGAGCGCTTGAACGCCGGGATGGCGGTTTCGATGACGATGTCCTCGCCGAACTTCGAGGGACTAAGAAATTTGGCACGAGTGTCAACTGTTGGATAGCCCACGACTTCGAAACGGGCGAGCATGGCGGGCTTGGGAAAGCCGGCCGCCTCCAGGAGACCGGCGGTTGCGGCGTCGAACATGCCGAAATAGCGCGGATACCAGACGATGCCGGCGGGGTCGCAGTCGCCCCACTCGATCCGCACCGTGCGCCTGACCGTGAAGCTCATGATACCCCCCTCGCCGCCGGATTTTCGACCAGCATGGCGATGCCCTGGCCGCCGCCGATACAGGCCGACGCCACGCCGTAGCGCAGGCCCGTTTCGCGCAATTCGCGCGCCACGGTGACCGCGAGCCGGATGCCGGTGGCGCCCAGCGGATGGCCAATGGCGATGGCGCCGCCATTGACGTTGAGCCTTGCCTCGTCGAGGCCGAGTTCGCGGGCGCAGGCCATGGCCTGGGCGCCGAAGGCCTCGTTGATCTCGATGCGGTCGATGTCCTCGACGCGGATGCCGGCCTTGGCCGCCACCGCCCGGATCGCCGGCACCGGGCCAATGCCCATGATCTCGGGCGGAACCCCGACGGCCGCGGCGACAAGGATCCGGGCGAGCGGTTTCAGCCCGCGATCGCGGGCATATCCGGTGCTGGCGACGATGGCGGCGGCCGCGCCGTCGACCACGGCGGAGGAATTGCCGCCGGTCTGGACCCCGCCAAAGGCCGGGCGGATCTTGCCCAGCGCCTCGACCGAGGACGGCCGGATATGGCTGTCGAGCGCGACGTGAGCGCCCTTCTTCAGGTGGATGCCGCGCGGCGCGAGACCGTCGCGCTCGAAGGTCTCGTCGGTCACCGCGACGATTTCGCCGGCGAGGAACCCGCGCTCCTGGGCCGCGACTGCGCGGGCAAAAGAGCGCGCGGCATAGGCGTCGACCTCGTCCCTGGTGATCTGGTAGCGCCGGGCGAGATTTTCCGCGGTGCCGCCCATGGTGACATTGGCGGCCGGGTCCAGGAGCGCTTCCCAGAGGAAATCCTTGAACTCGACCTGGCCCATGCGGAAGCCGCCACGATGGGTATAGGCGGCCACCGGATTGCGGCTCATCGATTCCGCGCCGACGCAGAGCGCCACCTCGGCACGGCCGAGCGCGACAGCGTCGGCGGCCTGCGAGAGGACCTCGACGCCGGTGCCGCAGACGCGCTGGACCAGATGGGCCGGGACTTCGATCGGCGCGCCGGAATAGAGCCCGACATGGCGCGGCAGCATATAGGCGTCGTAACTGGCCTGGGCCATGGAGCCGCAAATGACGGTGCCGACGTCGCCAGCCTCGATGCCGGTGCGCTTCAGCACCTCGCGGCCGACCTTGATGCCAAGATCGATCGGCGAGACCAGGCCGAGCGCGCCATTATAGTCGACGAAGGGGGTGCGCAGGCCGTCGACCAGGACAACCTCCGACCAGCTTGAAACCAGGGGCTTGGGGCTCATCGAAACCTCACTCGGTGGCACGGATGACCCGCGCCGAGGGCACGGGTGCGTAGAGGTCCTCGACCAGGGCTTGCCGGCATTCGAGCACGGCGCGCTGGTTGATCGAGCCCTTGTCGGTGATCTCGCCGCGGTCGATCGACGGCGGCACGTCCATCAGGATGGCGCGGACGACCCGCGTGGCCGAGCCGGAAGCGCTGGCCGCCATGGCGGCGAGCCGGGCTTGGACGGCCGCGCGCAATGCCGGATCGGCAGTGATCGCGGCGAGGTCGCTGACCCCGCTCAGATGTGGCGAGGCGGCGCGCACGCCATCGAGATCGAGAATGACGATGGCCGACAGGTCCTGCCGGTCGATGCCGGCAATGACGACGTCGCGCACCAGCGGCGCGCAGGCGGCAATGATCTGGGCGCGCAAGGGGCCGACGCTGACCCAGGTGCCGGTGGCGAGCTTGAAATCCTCGGCGATGCGGCCGTCGAAATCGAAACCCTTGGAAAAATCCGTGGGATCGACCGGCTTCAGCGCGTCACCGAACTTGTAGAAGCCCTCTTCGTCGAAAGCCTTTTCGGTCATCTCCTGTTGGCGCCAATAGCCCGGCGTGACATTGGGCCCGCGCACGCGCACCTCGAGCTTGTTGCCCGAGGGCACCAGCTTGATCTCGTTGCCGGCGACCGGCAGGCCGACATGGCCGGATCGGCTGGTCTGCGGCGTCACCGACATGCAGAACGGCGCGGTTTCGGTGGCGCCGAGCCCGGTGAGCATGGGAATGCGCGCGCCCGTCTCGGCAATGGCGATCTGGTCGAGCGCGTCCCAGACATGGCGCGCCAATGATGCGCCGGCAAAGAACAGGCAGTTCAGCCGCGAGAAGAAGCTGCGGCGCAGGCTTGCATCGGCGCTGAGATAGGCGACCAGCGCCTCATAGCCCTTCGGTACGTTGAAATAGACGGTCGGCGCGATCTCGCGCAGGTTCCGGACCGTCGCCGCGATGCCGTCGGGCGTCGGCTTGCCGTCGTCGATATAAAGCGAGCCGCCGTTGAACAGGACGAGCCCGACATTGTGATTGCCGCCGAAGGTGTGGTTCCACGGCAGCCAGTCGATGATGACCGGCGGTTCGTGTTTCAGGAAGGCCAGCGTCTCGCGCAGCATGACCTGGTTGGCGCAGAGCATGCGCTGGGTGTTGATCACAGCCTTCGGCATGCCGGTCGAGCCGGAGGTCAGCAGGAATTTGGCGATGGTGCCGGAGTGGACCGCGGCCCTGGCCGCCTCGACCCTTGCATCGTCGGCCCTGGCCAGAAGCGCGGCAAGTGGCGTCACCGCGCGGCCGGCGATCTCACCGGTGGCGGCGACCACCTCGGTGCCGGCGGGCACGGTAGCATCGATCGCGGTGGCGTAGGCGGCCGCCTTGTCGACGAAGACGAGACCGGGCGTCAGAAGCCCGACGGCGTGTCGGAGCTTGCCGAAATCCTTCGATACCAAGGAATAGGCGGGCGAAACCGGACAGACGGGAATGCCGGCATAAAGCGCTGCCAGCGCCATCAGGCCATGATCGATCCCGTTGCCCGACAGGATCATCAAGGGCCGTTCGGGCGACAGGCCGCGCTCCAGAAGCGCACCGGCAATGGCGCGCGCTTTTGCCCGCGCGGTTGCATAGGTGACGCTCCGCCAGGCGGTCTCGCCAGCCCGTTCGGCCAGGAAGACGCGGTCCGGCGCCGCCGCGGCCCAATGGTCGAGCCGGTCGGACAGACGCTCCGGATAGGCCGCCAGCGGCTCGCGCGGGCGAAGCAGCATGACGCCATCGGGCCGGTGTTCGACGTCGACGGTCGGGCTGCCGAACTGGATCGGGCGCAAGGGCTGCGCCTGAGCGGCTGTCATGCCGTGTCTCCCCTTGATCATCCTTGCCGCGCCCTCTTGCTGGAGCGCTTTGACAATGCCGGTCCGCCAGGGTCTGGACCCTAGCTGTTTAGTCCCGGCATTTGATGGAGTGGATCGAGCCTGAATCGTTGAGGCTCTGTTGTCCAGAGTTTGCAGATGAATTCGTAGGGTGTGAGGCCCTTGAGGGTCTTCAGCCTCCGCCCGAAATTGTAGGCGCTGACGAAGTCGGCGAGATGCGCTTCGAACTGCCGGTGGCTGTCGTAGTGGTAACGCTTGACGGTGGCTTCTTTGATGGTGCGGTTCATGCGCTCGACCTGGCCGTTCGTCCAAGGGTGCTTCACCTTGGTGAGGCGGTGCTCGATGCCGTTCTCCTGGCAGCGCATGCCGAACATGTGCGTCACGTAGCGCGCCGTCGGACCATCGGCATACCGTGGCGGGAAGGTGAACTGGATGCCGTTGTCGGTGAGAACGGTATGGATCTTGTAGGGGACGGCCTCGATCAAGGCCGAGAGGAAGGCTGACGCGGAGGTCCGCCCCGTCTTCCTGACGATCTGTACGACGGCGAATTTGCTCGTGCGATCGATGGCGACATAGAGGTACAGCTTGCCCTCAGCGGTCTGCACCTCGGCGATATCGATGTGGAAGAAGCCGATCGGATAGGATTTGAACTTCGTCTTCGCCGGCTTCTCGCCTTCGACCTCGGGCAGGCGGCTGATCCCGTGACGCTGCAGGCAGCGGTGCAGGGATGACCGCGTCAGCGTCGGGATCGTCGGCTGTAGCGCATAGAGGCAGTCGTCGAGCGGCAGCAAAGTATGCTTCCGGAAGGCGACGATCACGGCCTCTTCCTCAATCGTCAGCACTGTCGAAGTCGGGTTCTTCGGCCCGGTCGGCACATCGGTCACCGAGGTCCGCTTCTTCCACTTCGCGACCGTCTTCTGGTTAATCCCGTAGCGCTTAGACAGAGCCCTCAGGCTCTCTTGACTATGTTGTATCGCTCGACGGACCGCCTCAGTCGTCGTGGCGCTCCCGTGGAGAACCTGGCCCATAGCGCGTCCCTCGATTCCTGCATCGAGATTGCACCATCAAAGCCCGGGATCAAACACCTAGCCCGGCTTCACCTTGCCGGCCTTCTTGGTCAGGAAGGCCTGGATCCGGCTCTTCGCCTCGTGGTCGTTCTGGGCGACCGCCGCCATCAGCGATTCCATCAGGAGGCCGGCCTGCGGGTCCAGGTCGGCAATGCGCGGCAAGGCCTGCACCACCGCAAAATTGGTCATTGGCGCATTGGCTGCGACCTTGGCCGCCAGATCGCGCGCGGTCGCGAGCCCCTGGCCATTGTCGACCAGATATTGCGAGAAACCGAGCGGCACGCCCTCTTCGGCGCCATAGGTGCGGCCGGTCAGCATCATGTCCGCCATCCGGGCAACGCCGATCAGGCGCGGCAGGCGAACCGAGCCGCCGCCGCCGACAAAGATGCCGCGCTGGCCTTCCGGCAGGGCATAGAAGGCGCTCCGCTCGGCGACCCGGATATGGCAGGCCGAGGCCAGCTCCAGGCCGCCGCCGATCACCGCGCCTTGCAGGGCGGCGATCACCGGCACCGGGCCGAACTGGATCTTGTCGAAGGCCCTGTGCCAGAGCCTGGAATGCATCAGGCCTTCGGTGGTGTCGCGCTCGGTCAGTTCCGACAGGTCGAGACCGGCGCAGAAATGCTCGCCGACACCATGGATGATCGCCACCCGGACACCCCCAGGGATGGCCTGAAAACAGCCGTCCAGCGCCAGCACGGTCGCGTCGTCGATGGCGTTGCGCTTGTGCGGCCGGTTGATGCCGACCGTCATCACGGCGCCTGCGACCACGACGGTCAGCGGGCCCGATAAGGGGCGGGCGGAAGCGGTTCCGGCTTTGGACATCGGCGAACTCCGACTGCAATATAACAATTATAAATCATAACTAAATGATCATGGCAAGTGGCAAGCGCTGCGCGGCATCCGGCGAACCGGCCCAGGGGCGCGGATGGCAGGTCTTGAAGGAGGTCAGGCCCGAAGGGGATCAGGTCTGGCGGTCGCGCCTGGCGCGGAACGCCGATGGCGGCTCGGGAGTGTCGAGCCGGAAGATCGCATCGGCCAGGCCCGATATCGCGCCGGCCTGGTGGCGCGCCTGGTCGGTCGGCAGCAGCACGGCCACCGGCCCGACACCGAGATCACGCAACTGGAAAGGCGTGCCATGGCCATATTCGAGATGGCCGCGGCCAATGATACCGACCACCAGCGGCGGTTCGGCTTCGTCGAGCACGCGGGCGATATTGCAGGCGAAAGCCCGGTCCCAGGTCTGCTGCGCCCGGACGAAACGATCAAAGGCCGGATCCTGGGCGCTTGCCGCCGTGCGGGCCGGGCCGGCGCCTCCGGTGATCGCGAACAGATAGTCGCGATAGGCAGGCGTCGCCGCAGCCGCCGGCGTCAGGCCGTCGCGTTCGTCCTCGGGGATCGCCTTCCAGCCCTCCTTGCCGACCCGCGTGACCAGCGGCCGATGGCAGTTCAGCGCCAGCATGCGGACGCGTTGCTGGCGGCAGAAATGCAACAGCGGCAGGTAGAGTTCGGCGTCGAAACCCCAGACATCGGGCCATTCGACCGCCTCGAGAAAGCCCGCGGTCGAATAGGCGCCCTCGACCCAGCGATCGAGCACCGGCTGTACGCGGCGCGGGAACATCTCGTAGCCGACCGCCAGATGGGGCCTCAATCCGTGCAGATAGGTCGTGACGTGCAGCTGCCAGCGGTGGATTTCAGCGACATCGTGGGTTTCGCCGAGCAGCACCACCTGCTGCCGGGCCACGGCGTGCATCAGTTCGGCCTGGTCGCGCAAACCTCCGGAGGTCGGATCGAGCCAGGTGGCGCGCGGGTGCTCAAGAAAGGTCATGTCGAGGGAACTCGCGATCGGGAGACGGGATCTGTCCGGATCGCTTGACGGCGCCGTGGACGCAGCTCTCCCAAGACGCATATTCGCGGCCGCCGTCAAGCCGCCGGCACTGCCGAGCGGAACCAAGGCGGCCGGTTCGCGTTGACCCGGGACCCTCGTTGCCCGTTGCGATGGGCCCTTTCCCGAAAAAGCAGAGGATGGCGTGATGGCATCCGGCTCCGGCCGCTTCGGCTTGTCGCTACCGGTGTCGCTCGCGATCGTGCTGATCGTCGCGGGCCATGCCTCGCCAGCCGAGGCCGCCCGCCGGTACCGGTCACGACCGGTGCCGGCCCGCATGGTGCCGCCAGCCCCGGTGCCGCTGCCAAGGCCGCCGGAGGCCCCGGCCGTCGCAGCACCTGGCCCGGCTGCGGCTCCGGCCGCCGCGGCCGCGGCCGAGACCCGATCCGGCGAGCCCGCCCCGGTGGCTCCAGCGACCGCCGCCTGTCTCGATCGGCTGCGCGCCATCGGCGTGCGTTTCGTGGCCGCGCCCGTGCCGGACACGGCGGCGAACATCTGTTCGATCGCTACCCCGGTTCGCCTCGAGGCCCTGGATCTCGGCGCCGGACAGGTGCTGGACCTGCCGGACCGGCCGCTGGTCGACTGCCCCTTCGCCGAGACGCTCGCGCTGTTCGCGCGCGACCTGATGGCGCCGCTGGCCAGGAGCCAGTTCGAGACACAGCTGGCGCGGCTCGGCACCGGCCCGGGCTTCGAATGCCGGCCGCGCAACCGGGTCGCCGGCGCCCGGATCAGTTCCCACGGCCAGGGCCGGGCCATCGACATCGCCTGGTTCGGGCTCGCCGACACCAAGCGGATCGTGGTCGAACATCCCGCCGACGACACGCAGAAGCGCTTCATCGACGCGGTCCGCCGCGCCGCCTGCGGCTGGTTCACCACCGTGCTTGGCCCGGGCTCCAACGCAGCCCATGCCAACCATCTGCATTTCGACCGCGAGCCCAGGGGCCGCAACGGCGAATCGCGCCTGTGTGAATAGCGGCTAGCGGCTCATTTGGCCGGCTATTCGCCCATCCGGTAACCGATGCCCGGCTCGGTCAGGATCAGCCTGGGCTCGGCCGGATCGGCTTCGATCTTCTGCCTGAGCTGGCCGACATAGACACGCAGATATTGGGTGTCCTCGACATGGGCCGGTCCCCAGACCGCCGCCAGGATCTGGCGATGGGTCATCACCTTGCCGGCATTGCGGGCGAGCAGCACCAGCAGTTCGAATTCCTTCGGCGTCAGTTTCAAATCGCTGCCGGCGCTGGTGGCCCGATGGGCCGGCACGTCGATCTCGATCGGCCCGACGGCGAAGACCGATTGTTCGGCCGCCCCGCCCTTGCGATGGCGCAGCGCGGCACGGACCCGCGCCAGGAGCTCGCCGATGCCGAACGGCTTGTTGACATAGTCGTCGGCGCCGAGATCGAGCGCCTCGATCTTCTCGGCCTCGCGGTCGCGCGCCGACAGCACGACGATCGGCACGTCGGAGAAGGCGCGCACCTTGGCGATCACCTCCTTGCCGTCCATGTCCGGCAGGCCGAGATCGAGGATCACTCCGTCGGGCGCCGAGCCGGCAATGCGGCGCACCGCGTCGCTGCCGTTGGTGACGCTGACCACCTGGTAGTCGGAGGCCTCCAGGGCCGGCGTCAGGAAGCGATGAATCGCGGCCTCGTCGTCGACCACCAGGATGCGGGTCTTCATGCTCATGACGCCTTCGTTTCCGCCGGTTTCGCGAGCCTGATGGTCAGCCGCGTCCCGCCCTGTCCATCCACCGGGCTTTCGGCCTGGATGGTTCCGCCATGCGCCTCGACAATGCCTTTGGCAATGGCCAATCCGAGCCCGGTGCTCTCGCCGCCGTCGCGCCGGTCGCGGGCGCCGCTGGAGGCGAATTTCTCGAAGATATGCGGCAGGGCCTCGGCGGTGATGCCGGCGCCGTCATCGGTGACGGCAATCACGGCATCGCCCGCCGCCTCGCGCACCGACAGGACGACGCGGGCCTCGGGCCCGCCATGCCTGAGCGCGTTCTCGACAATGTTGGACAGCGCCTGCTCGATCAGCGTGGCATCGGCCTCGACCAGCGGCGCGCCCGCCGCCAGGACATCGATGACCCGGCCGGGCCAGCGCCGGCGCGCCGCGATCGCCACCCGGTTGGCGGTTTCCTTCAGGTCGAGCCAATCGCGCCGGAGCTCGAGCCCGCCGGCCTCCAGGCGGGTGATGGCCAGGAGGTCGCGCACCATCCGGTCGAGATGTTCGGTCTCCTCCTTGATCTGGGTCAGCATGTCGGCCCGGGTCGTGCCGGCCATCTTGTCGCCAAAGGCGATCAGCGTGGTCGAAGCGCCGAGGATCGAGGCGAGCGGCGTGCGGAAATCGTGGCTGATCGAGGCGAGCAGCGTGTTGCGCACCCGCTCGGTCTCGGCCGCCGCCTTGACCGCGCCCATCTCGCGCGACAGCGAGGCACGCTCGATCGCCGCCGCCGTCTGCTCGGCCAGCGTGTCGAACAGCGAACGCGCCTCGGGGTCGAGCGGCGCACCGTCGGAAGCCTCCGATATACCGATGACGCCGACCCGGGCGCGCGGCGTCTTCAGCGGCACGAACAGCCAGGGCGCGGTCGGCAAGGTCTGGGTCTTGCTGCCGGCCGGCTCGTCATGTTCATGCGCCCAGCGCGCCGCCGCCATGCTGGCCGCGTCCAGTTCGTCGACCGGCGGCCACATGCCGGTCAGGGCAATGTCGCCATCGCGGGCAAGCAGGATCACCACATTGCGGGCGAGCGCCCCATGCATGTCGCTGGCGGCGGCCTCGGCAACCTCGTCGAGCGAGGCAATGCCGGAAATCCGCCGCGAGAAATCATAGAGCCTGCGCGTCGCGCGCATGCGGTCGGAGGCAATGCGGGCCTGGTCGCGGACCCGGCCGGCGAGCGTCGAGACCAGCACGGCGACGACCAGGAAGACCAACAGCGCCAGCAGTTCATGCGGCTGCGCCACGGTCAGCGTGTAGATCGGCTCGATGAAGAAGAAATTATAGGCGAGGAAAGACAGGGCCGAAGCGACGATCGCCGGCCAGCGGCCGAAGGCCACCGCGGCGCCGACCACCGCCGCCAGGAAGACCAGCGACAGGTTCGGCATGGTGGCATTGCCACCGATCACTTCGCCGAACAGCACGGCCGCGCCAACCAGCGCCGCCGATCCGAGATAGGGCCAGGCGCGGAGCCGGCGTGGCAACAGCCTGGCCGCCGGCCGTTCCTGCTTTTCCGGCGTCGCGGTCACCACATGGACGCTGATGTCGGCGGCCTGGCGCACCAGTTCCTGCGCCAGCGCCCGGCCGAACAGGACGGCGATGCGCCCGCCGGTCGACCGGCCGACGACGATCTGGGTGACGTTCTCGCGCCGGGCATAACGCAACACTTCGCTCGGGATGTCGGCACCGACAAGCCGCTCGGTCTCGGCGCCCAGGTCCTTGGCGAGCTGCAGCGTCTCGTCGAGCCGCCGGCGCTTGGCCTCGGCCAGGACATCGGTTGGCCGCTCGACCGAGATGACGGTCCAGGGGGCGTCCATGACATCGGCCATGCGCTTGGCCTGACGCACCACGAAAGGCGACAGGGGATCCGGGCCGACCAGCGCCAGAATGCGCTCCCCGGCGGCCCAGGGGCCCTCGATGGCGCCGGCGCGCATGCGTTCGACCAGCGAGGCGTCGACCGTCTCGGCGGTGCGCCGGAGCGCCAGTTCGCGCAGCGCCGTCAGGTTTTGCGGCTTGAAGAAGCTCTGCACCGCCTGGGTCGCGGTCTCCTGGACATAGACCTTGCCCTCGGCCAGCCGCTTCAGGAGCTCGTCGGGCGGCAGGTCGACCAGGACGACCTCGTCGGCCTCCTCGAACACCCGGTCCGGCACGGTCTCGCGCACCCGGACCTTGGTGATCTTCAGGACGACGTCGTTCAGGCTGTCCAGGTGCTGGACATTGAGCGTTGTCCAGACATCGATGCCGGCGGCCAGCAGTTCCTTGACGTCCATCCAGCGTTTCGGATGGCGCGACCCCGGCACATTGGTATGGGCGAGCTCATCGACCAGAAGCAAAGCCGGCCTGCGGGCGAGCGCCGCATCGAGATCGAACTCCGGCACCGCGCGGTTGCGGTAGACGATCAATTGCCGGGGAATGACCTCGAAACCCTCGACCAGCGCTTCGGTTTCGCGCCGGCCGTGGGTCTCGATGAGACCGGCGACGACATCGGCGCCGGCCGCCCGCTGCTCCCGCCCCGAGGCCAGCATGGCATAGGTCTTGCCGACGCCGGGCGAGGCGCCGAGGAAGATCTTCAGACGGCCACGGCCCGCCTTCCGGGCCAAGGCCAGGAGTGCATCGGGGTCGGGGCGATTCGTTTCGTCAACGGCCATCCGGTCAGTTTAGGACCGAAGTGCGTCGAGTGCGAGATTGAGCCGGAGCACATTGACCCGCCGCTCGCCGACCAGGCCGAGAGCGCGGCCCTCGACCTGCGCCTCGACCAGCTGGCGCACCCGGTCGGCCGGCAGATTGCGGGCGGCCGCGACACGCCCGACCTGGGTCAGCGCATTCTCCGGCGTGATATGCGGGTCGAGACCCGAGCCGGAGGTGGTCACCGCATCCGGCGGGATCGGTCCCTGGACGCCAGCCGCGCGCAGCGTCTCGATATCGGCCTTGACGCGATCGACCAGCTTGCCTGTCAGGGGGCCGAGATTGGAGCCGGTCGAGGCGGCGGCGTTATAGGGCGCGTCGACCGTCTTGGTCGCGTCCTGCGGATCGGCGGCCGAGGTCGCCGAGGGGCGCGGGTGGAAATAGCGCTGCGAGGTGAAGGACTGGCCGATCAGTTCGGAGCCGACGACCTTGCCGTCGCGAACGATCAGCGAGCCATTGGCCTGGCTCGGCAAGACCGCCTGGGCAATGCCGGTGATGGCGAGGGGGTAGACCAGGCCGGTCAGGACGGTGAACAGGGCCAGAAGCACGCATGCGGGTCGAAGATGGGCGATCATGATCGCTGTCCTCAGCTGAGACCAATGGCTGTGACGGCCATGTCGATGAGTTTGATGCCGACGAACGGCACGATGAGCCCGCCGAGCCCGTAGACCACCAGATTGCGGCGCAGCAGGGCGGCGGCGCCGACCGGCCGGTAGGCCACGCCCTTCAGCGCCAGCGGCACCAGGGCAACGATGATCAGCGCGTTGAAGATGACCGCCGACAGGATCGCCGATTGCGGGCTGGACAGCCCCATGACGTTGAGCGCGCCGAGCGCCGGCAGGGAGGCGACGAACAGCGCCGGCAGGATGGCGAAATATTTCGCGACGTCATTGGCGATCGAGAAGGTGGTCAGCGCGCCGCGGGTCATCAACAATTGCTTGCCGATGCCGACGACCTCGATGAGCTTGGTCGGGTCCGAATCCAGATCGACCATGTTGCCGGCCTCGCGTGCGGCCTGGGTGCCGGTCTGCATGGCAACCCCGACATCGGCCTGGGCCAGCGCCGGCGCGTCATTGGTGCCGTCGCCACACATGGCGACGAGGCGGCCCTTGGACTGTTCGGCGCGAATGAAGGCGAGCTTGTCCTGGGGTGTCGCCTCGGCGATGAAATCGTCGACGCCGGCTTCCGAGGCGATCGCCGCCGCCGTCGCCGGATTGTCGCCGGTGACCATGACGGTGCGGATGCCCATGCGGCGCAGTTCGGCGAAACGTTCCTTGATGTCGGGCTTGACCACGTCCTTCAGGTGGATGACGCCCAGGATGCGGTCGTTCTCGACCAGACCGAGCGGCGTGCCGCCCGAGCGCGCGATGCGGTCGACCGTCTCGCGGAAACCCGGCGGCTCGGTGATCGGCTGGCCACAGGTGGTCTGCCGGGCGAATTTCACCACGGAGTCGATGGCGCCCTTGCGCAGGCGACGGCCGTCCAGATCGACGCCCGACAGCCTGGTGGCGGCCG
The DNA here is from genome assembly GCF_005144885.1 of Phreatobacter stygius. NCBI lineage: Bacteria > Pseudomonadati > Pseudomonadota > Alphaproteobacteria > Hyphomicrobiales > Phreatobacteraceae > Phreatobacter > Phreatobacter stygius. Next base: position 2,936,902 of record NZ_CP039690.1, on the reverse strand, counting down.
AGAATTCGATGAAGCTGGCGCCGGCCGGACGGTCGAGCGCGATGTTCATGGTGTTGCGGGCGAGCTCCAGGATCGAGCGGCCTTCGGCGGTCTCGTCGGCGAGCGAGGCCAGTACCGCGGCCTCCATCACCTGATGCGCCGAAATGCCCGGCATCGGGATGACCTCGGAGGCCATGCGGTTGCCGAAGGTGATCGTGCCGGTCTTGTCGAGCAGCAGCGTGTCGACGTCGCCCGACGCCTCGACCGCGCGGCCGGAGGTGGCCAGCACGTTGAACTTCAACAACCGGTCCATGCCGGCAATGCCGATGGCCGACAGGAGCCCGCCAATGGTCGTGGGAATGAGGCAGACCAGGAGCGCGATCAGCACCACCACCGGCATGGCCATGCCGTGATAGGCGGCAAAACCCGGCAGCGTGCCGACCGCGACGATGAACACCAGGGTCATGCCGGCGAGCAGCACGGTGAGTGCGATCTCGTTCGGGGTCTTCTGGCGCTCGGCGCCCTCGACCAGCGCGATCATGCGGTCGAGGAAGGAATGGCCAGGCTGGGCGGTGACCTTGACGATGATCCAGTCGGACACGACAGTGGTGCCGCCGGTCACCGCCGAGCGGTCGCCGCCGGCTTCACGGATGACCGGGGCGGACTCGCCTGTTATCGCCGCCTCGTTGACCGAGGCGATGCCCGCGACGATGTCGCCGTCGCCGGGGATCACGTCGCCGGTCTCGACCCGCACGAGGTCGCCGGGTTTCAGATCGAGCGCCGAGACCGTTTCGACGATCCGGTCATTGCTGGCCGAGACCAGCCGTTTGGCGCGGGTGTCGGTGCGGGTCCGGCGCAAGGCGTCGGCCTGGGCCTTGCCACGGCCCTCGGCCAGCGCCTCGGCGAAGGTCGAGAAGATGACGGTCAGCCACAGCCACAGTGCGATCTGGGCGGTGAAGGCCGTGGCGGCGCCGGTCAGGAGATCGCGGATCAGCACGATGGTGACGACCGCCGCCACCGCTTCGGTCACGAAGATGACCGGATTGGCGACGAGGACGCGCGGATCGAGCTTCCTGAAGGCATCGATGGTTGCCTGCTGGACGAGGGGACCGGCGAACAGCGCCGGCGCCGCATAGCGTTTACGGGTCATGATGTGCCTCAATTGGCGATCTGGCCGGAGAGCATCTGCATGTGCTCGAGAACCGGGCCGAGAGACAGGGCTGGGAAGAACTGCAGGCCGCCCAGGATCAGGATCACGCCGGCGAGCAGGCCGACGAACAGGGCCGTATCGGTCGGGAACGTGCCGGCCGACGGCGCGAGCTTCGGTTTGGCGACGATCGAGCCGGCAATGGCCATGACCGGCACGATGATGGCGAAGCGGCCGAGATGCATGGCGATGCCAAGGGTCGTGTCGTACCAATAGGCATTGGCGGTGAGGCCGGCGAAAGCCGAGCCGTTATTGCCGGCAGCCGAGGTGAAGGCATAGAGGATCTCGGAATAACCGCGCGCACCCGGGTTGGCGGTGCCGGCGAGCGCGGCGGGCAGCACCATCGACACCGCGGCGAAGCCGAGGATCAGGAGCGGCACGACCAGCACGCCGAGGACGGCGAGCTTGACCTCGCGCGATTCGAGCTTCTTGCCGAGATATTCCGGCGTCCGGCCCACCATCAGGCCCGCCACGAACATGGCGAGGATGGCATAGAGGATGATGCCGTAGAGACCCGAACCGACACCGCCCGGCAGGATTTCGCCAAGCTGCATCAAGAACATCGCCACCAGGCCGCCGAGCGGCGTGTAGGAGCCGTGCATGGCATTGACCGAGCCGTTGGAGGCGCCGGTGGTGAACACCGTCCAGACCGCCGACAGAGCCGGGCCGAAACGGACCTCCTTGCCCTCCATATTGGCGCCGTTGATGCCGAGCGCCGCCATTTGCGGCGTGCCGGAAGCCTCGGCCCAATAGACGATGCCGCAGCAGACCGCGAGAGACAGCATCATCACGGCGAACAGCGCCCAGCCGTCGCGCTCGCGGCCGATCATCCGGCCGAAGGCGATGGCGATGCCGAGCGGCATGGCGACGATCGCCCAGACGGTGAGCATGTTGCTCCAGGCGTTGGGGTTCTCGAAGGGATGCGAGGAATTGACGTTGAAGAAGCCGCCGCCATTGGTGCCGAGCTGCTTGATCGCGATCTGCGAGGCGACCGGCCCTTGGGCGAGCACCTGGTTGGCGCCTTCGAGCGTCGTCGCCTCGACTGAGCCAGCCAGCGTCTGCGGCAGGCCGAGGGCGACGAGCACGAGCGCCGTGACAATCGCGATCGGCAGCAGCAGGTAGAGCGTCGAGCGGGTCAGGTCGACCCAGAAATTGCCGAGCCCGTCGGTCTTTTCCCGCGCGAAGGCACGCGCCAGGGCGGCGAAGACCGCGATGCCGGTGGCCGCCGAAATGAAGTTCTGCACGGTGAGGCCGAGCATCTGGGTGAGATGCGACATGGTCGTCTCGCCGCCATAGCTCTGCCAGTTGGTGTTGGTGACGAAGGAGATCGCCGTGTTGAAGGCGAGATGGGCCGAAACCTCGCCCTGGCCGGCCGGATTGAGCGGCAACAGGGTCTGCAGGCGGATCAGGCCATAGAGGAACAGGAAGCCCGCGGCGTTGAACACCAGGACAGCGATGGCATAGTCGGTCCAGCGCTGCTCCTTCGCGGGGTCGACGCCGGCGAGCTTGTAGAAGCCGCGCTCGACCGGGGCCAGGACCGGATGGAGCCAGGTTTTCTGGCCATCGAGCACGGCTGCGAAGAACAGGCCGAGTGGCCGCGCGGTCGCGGCCACCAGAATGAGAAGAAGCAGGACTTGCAGCCAGCCGTTCACGGTCATGGCATCACCACAGCAAAAGCGCCGAAGGATCCAACGCGAGATGCGTCAGAACTTCTCGGGGCGGAGGAGGACAAGGATGAGATAGAAGGCGAGCCCGAGGCCCACCGTCCCGGCGAGAATGAGATCGAACATCGTGGTGCCCTCATGCTCGCGTCGCGGCGCGGACATAAACGATCATCAGGCCGAACAGCCCGAGACCCAGTGCGACATAGATGAGATCAGACACGGCAAACCCTTCCACGGCTTGGAATGAAGTCGGCCCTTATTGCGTCCGATCGGCATCAGGGAGCGATGCGGAAGGCGCCAGCCCGGCATAAAGAGCCTGTAAGGGTGCCGCCGCGGGACGGGTCGACATCGCCGCCGGCTGGCATCGCGCAAAAGCGATTGGCCCCGGCTGCAGGCCTGACCGAGGCGACCGGGCTGATCGTGTCGCGGAACCGGCAGCGGTGGCCGGCCCGTCAGTCGGACTTCTGGGCCCGCTCGCGATGCGCCTCGATCGCCTCCGGCTCCTGGTCGTCTATCTTGGTCAGGGCGTTCGACGCCAGCCGCTCGGCGCGCAGCAGTTCATCGAGCTTGGCCTGGATCGCCTGGGTGTCGCGATGTTCGGCGCGCTGGATCAGAAGCGTCATCAGCCAGGTCGCGAGCGTCGCGACACCGTGCCACTCCAGCGTCGCCGGCGACAGGATCAGCCAGGCGGCAGCGAACAGCCCGACCACGATGAAGGCGGCAGGGCGCGCCGTCAAGGTGCCGAGGGTGGTCAACAGGCGTCCGATCGGATGTTCGGTCATGGTTTGCCAACGCGGCGGCCGGCCGGCGGTTCCGTGGGCCCCGGCCTGGAGGCGTGATTGGTCGCCGAGCGTGTGATCGCTTCAGATCGAAGCGTTGCGCCCTCGGACTGCTCCCCTTCGAGATCTCGCACTGGAGCCATCGCCCTCACCTCGCCCCGGCGGGGAGAGGTCGGCCTGAGGAACGAAGGCCGGGAGAGGGGGCGTTGTGGCTTCCAAACCAAGCGCTGCCCGTTTCGCATGGTGATGTCTCGTCCAGCGCCTCGCCCGCCTCTCCCAACCGCTCGCTACGCTCACGGTCGACCTCTCCCCGCCGGGGCGAGGTGAGGGCGGTGGTTCCGGCGCGAGGTCGCGAAGGCGCGGAATCCTCGGTGCCATGCGCCTCAATGCGAGACGATCAGGCTCTAACGCAGCGGCGTCGGCGCCGCGTAGTCGCCGAGGCTCATCGCCTTGGCGGCATCGCCCATGCGCGCGGCGAGTTCGCTCGGATGGATGAATTCGTCCTTGAAACAGGCGTAGAGCGAGGGGTCGAAGATCCGCTTCAGCCAGTTCACCAGCAACATGTGCTTTTCCGAGCGCTTCAGCTCGGGATGATAGGTCAGCCACAGATCCAGGTGGTGGCGGATGCCGACATCGAGCGGCACGAGCCGGGCGCCGAGCGCGATCGAGCAGGTCGGCAGCATGCCGGCGCCGACGCCGCGCTCGACCGCATAAAGCGTGGCGGTCGACGAATTGGTGCGGATGCCGACGATGCCGGCGAGCGAATCGACGCCGAGCGCCCGCGCATAGGCGGTCTCGTCGAGCTGCGGCGCCACCTGCTGGATGATCCGGTGCTGGCGCAGTTCGGCGATCGAGGTGGGCACGCCGAAATCACGGGCGTAGTTTTCCGAAACGAAGGGATAGACGTGCAGCCGGCCGAGTTTGGCGATGATCAGGTCGGGATTGTCGGGCGGCGCGAACTGGATGGCGACATCGGCCTCCAGCCTGCCGACATCGGCCGGCTCCATCGCGCAGCGCAGATCGACCGTCAGCCGCCGGTAGGTCGCCTGGAAATCGATCAGCTTCGGCAGCACCCAATAGGTTCCGACGCCCTCGGTGACCGCCAGCCGCACGACGCCTTGCGGATCCGGGCCGGCATGGGCGGCGCGGCGGAAGATATCGAAGCTCAGGCGCTCCATCTTGCGGGCGTCGTCGAGGATCGCCCGGCCTTCGTCGGTCAGTTGCAGGCCGGCCTGATGCCTGACGAACAGCGCAAAGCCCAGGGCCTCCTCGAGGCGATCGATCCGGCGCATCACCGTGGTGTCGGTCATGCCCAGGATCTGGGCGCCCTTGCGGAAACTGTGGTGATCGACGCAGACGAGAAAGATCTTCAGATCGCCCCACGACGCGTCGATCGGCTCGATCGGCTTCTGACGCTGCACTGACGCAGCAGCCCGCTGCGTTTTCTCCTGCATCGCGCCTGCCTCCTCGCAACTAGCTTAACGATCGGTCTTGCTTGTTGGGGGGATTGTAGATGCCTGTCGGTGGTCACGATAGTGGTATGATTTTGCCACGACATTCCCTGGATCTGTTGAGCTCGGCGCAACTCGTCGATGCTTCGCCGGCACGCCATCACGAGCTTGCCGGCATGGCCGATCTGGCGCGGCAGTCGATTTCCGCGGTCAAGATCGGCAATGACGTGGTCGAGCGCGTCTACCGGCATCAGGCGCCGTCGATCTTTCCGTTCCGCGTCCGCGGCCGGATCAGAGGTGGCATCGCCTTCCTCTATCTCAATCAGGACGGCCTCGAACACGTCCTGCTCGATACCTTCGATTTCGCCGATCCCGACCTGGCTCTGCTTGCCGGGCGCAACGAGGGCCCGGCGGCGCTTTACGTCTGGGCGCTGGCCGCGCGCGGACGGGCGGCCGCCGGCATCGCCGATGTCGCGGTCAGGATGATGCGTGGCGCCTTTGCCGTGGCCGACTATTACGCCCAGCCGGCGACCGCCGACGGCGCGCGCCTGCTGCGCCAGGTCGGTTTCGAGCGGACACCGAGCTTTCAACCTGATCTGTGGATCTATCGGCGGCTGGCCAATCGGGCCGGCGGCGCGGTGGTGGGTGATCCGGCCTTGGCTGGCGGAGGCCCATCATGAGCAACGATGCCGACCCGGCCACCAAAGCCATCACGATCCGCATCGCCCGCAATGTTCAGGATCTGATGCTGGTCACCGCGATCCGCTCGGCGGTCTATCTGGCCGAGCAGGATTGCCCCTATGAGGAGGAATTCGACGGCAACGACCTGGTCGCCGCCCATTTCATCGGTTTCATCGGCGGCGAACCGGTGGCCTGCCTGAGGGCACGGTTCTTTGCCGACTTCGCCAAGGTCGAGCGGCTCGCCGTGCGCCACCAGTACCGTCGCTCCACCGTGGCCTTCCGGCTGGTGCGCGAATGCGTCGGCTTCCTCAAGCGCAAGGGCTACCGGCGGATCTACGGCCAGGCGCAGGACCGGCTGGTCGATTTCTGGGCGCGCTTCGGAGCCAAGCCCCTGCACCACAACCGGAAGGTCGTGTTCTCCGACTTCAGCTATACCGAAATGGTCCTGGACCTGCCGGCCGACCCGAACGCCATCACCATCGACAGCGACCCCTATGTGATCATTCGCCCCGAGGGCCAGTGGGACCAGGCCGGTGTGCTGGAACGCTCGGCCGACCGCAACGTCTCGAGCCCGCTGCGCGACCTGAAGGTTGCGGTCTAGTGCCGGCGCGATCCTTCGCCTCGGCCGCTGACCGGCTGCGCCAGCCGGCGCCCTTGCTGATCTGCTGCGACCTGCAGCAGGAATATATCGCGACCGGCCGCGCCCATACCGTGCGCGACGGCGATGCCGCGCTCGGCGCCTGCGGCCGGCTCTTGTCAGCCTGGCGCGACGGCATGTGGCCGATCGTCCATCTGAAGCGGGTCGCCCGGGCGGCCTGGTTCAACCCGGCGTCGAGCCTGACCGACTGGATCCCCGGCTGGCGGCCGCAGCCGGGCGAGCTGATCTTCGAGCACCCCCTGCCATCGGCCTACAGCTCGCCGCGCTTTGCCGACTACCTGGCCAATCTCGGGCCGCTGGACTGTTTCGTCATGGGCTTCTCGCTGGAGGAGACGATCCTCTCGACCGCTATCGAAGGGTTCCACCGCGGCCAGAGACTGATCTGCATTTCGGATGCCGTCGCGGGCTCCCGCCCCCGCGAGGACGCCGATCCCGATGCCTATCTGACCACGCTGATCGGGCTGGTCGCCCGGTTTGCCGAGATCCAGACCGAAGAACAGGCGCTTGCGGCCGTCGGCTGAGCCGGGGCCCATCGATGGGAGACTTGAATGACGACACCGAAGCGAAACCACCATCGATCGCCAGCCGACGAGCTGATCGTGCTGGACGACAATTTCGACATCACGCGGCTGCGCGAACTGGTCTATTGGAGCCAGGAACCGGGCCTTCTGGAACTGATGCGCGGCATTCTCGCCATGCCGGATCATGCGCTGTCGAGCCTGCAGACCTTCCTCGGCTCGGTCCAGGCGCCCGAACATCTGCGGGTCGACTATGGCGCCGACGGCCATATCAGGCTGACGGTGGCCAAACGGCACTCGTGAGCCGTCAAATCGCCGGAACAACCGCCCTAGAGGATTTACCTATGTGTGGGCGACTTGTGGACACCACGAAATATCGCAATAAATGCCACATAGTTCCGAGCAAACGTTGAGTTCCATTTCGAAGAGGCCGGTATCGATGCCTTGTGGCTGCATGAGTGCCTTCGTGCGTCAGGCGCCATCGAGAGCACGTCGGCGCAGATCCTGAGGAGACGCAATGTCGGTCAAGAATCCGAACCCGGTCGACCGGCATGTCGGAATGCGGGTGCGTATGCGGCGGATGATGCTGGGCATCAGTCAGGAAAAGCTCGGCGAGCGACTGGGTCTGACTTTCCAGCAGGTGCAGAAATACGAAAAGGGCGTCAACCGGATCGGGGCGAGCCGCCTGATGCAGATGTCCGGCATTCTGGGCGTTCCCGTGTCGTTTTTCTTCGAGGACGCGCCGACCGAAACGGAAATGGCCGAAGACATGCTGCCGACGCCGGGCGCGCTGCTGATCGTGCCGGGCGCCATCCAATTGCTCCAGGCCTATGCGCGCATCGAAGATCCGGCGGTGCGCCGGTCGCTGGTCAATATTGCCGAGAGTATCGCGCGACCCGCCAATTGAGCCGATCCGGGCTCACCGGCTGAACCCGGCCGCATGGCGCGAACCGTTGCTTGCCGCCCTGCGGCAACCCCTGAATTCTTCAGTATCCATTAACGTCCGGGCTCCCAGCGAATTGACGTGTCACGTCACGTGTGCTGCCGGCGCAACAGCATTGCCCGTTCCGCATCGCGACCTTCCGCTGGAGCTTGTACAAAATCGCCATGCGAAATACTCAGATTCTCAGCATTCGGAAAATACATCGCTGGGGATTGCCATGAAGAAGATCTTGCTTGCCGCCGTTGCTGTCGGCGCGCTTTCGACCGGCGCCTTCGCCGCCGACCTCGGTGGCGCGCGCGGCCCGATCGCCGCGGTCGTCGTGGCGCCGGTGTTCAACTGGACCGGCTTCTACCTGGGCGGCCAGGTCGGTTACGGCTGGGGTTCGGCCTCGCAGCCCTATGGCGTCCCGTCGACGGCGACGACCTTCCCCTTGATCCAGGATGCGGCCCGCCAGTCGGGCATCGTCGGCGGCCTGCATGCCGGCTATCTCTATCAGTTCAACCAGTTCGTGATCGGTCTCGAAGGCGATATCGAAGCCTCGGGCATCAACGGCAATGACCGCGGCTCGGGCGGTCACATCAACGGCCTGAAGCATCGCTGGAACGCCTCGGTGCGCGCCCGCGCCGGTTTCGCCATCGACCGCGCCCTGGTCTACGCCACCGGCGGCGTGGCGTTCCTGGGCGCCAACGCGACCAATCTCTCTTTTGTACCGGCGGAATCGATCGGCACCAGCTTCACCGGCTGGACCCTGGGCGCCGGCGTCGAATACGCCTTCACGCCGAACCTGTCGGCCCGCATCGAATATCGCTACACCGATTACGGCAAGTCGACCGCCCGCTTCATCGGTTATGCCGAGCGCATCAACCCGCAGATCCACACGGTCCGGCTCGGCCTGTCCTATCACTTCACCACCGGCCCGTCGGCCGTGGTCGCCCGCTACTGATCGTCTTTCAGCCATCAGCATCGGCAACGGGCTGCCTTCGGGCGGCCCGTTTTTTGAGGTGGCACCAGCCCGGGCGGCGCGATTGAGCGTTCCGCTCTCCACCGGCTACACTCCGGCCCGACCTGAACCATCGGGAAGGAGCCGCGCCTGTGGACAGCAAGAAGAACAAGGCCGAGATCTCCCGGCGCAGCCTTACCGGGCTTGCCGGCCTGGCGATGCTGTTGCCGGCGAGCGAAGCCTTTGCCGCGGCCCGGACGCTGCGCGGGACGGTCATCTACCGCGAGCGCATCGCCCTGCCGCCAACCACCATTGTCGAGGTCAAGCTGCTCGACGTGTCGCTGGCCGACGCGCCGGCACGCACCATCGCCGAAACGCGCATTGCCGCGGGACCGCGCAACCCGATCCGCTACATCCTCCGCTTCGACAGCGCGCAGATCCAGCCGCGGCGAAGCTATGCGCTGCAGGCGCGCATCACCGACGGCGACCGGCTGATGTTCATCAACACCACGCGCCATCCGGTTTTTGCCGGCGGCCGCAACCAGACCGAGATCCGCGTCGAGCGCGTCGGTGGCCAGGCGGAGGCCCCGCGTCAGCCAAGCCCGGCCGGCCGATGGCTGGCCGAGGACATCAGGGGTGGCGGGGTCATCGACCGGCTTCAGTCGGTCCTGGAGATCGCCCCTGACGGCCGGGTCTCGGGCACCGGCGGCTGCAACCGGATCGGCGGCCGCGCAACGATATCAGGCGCGACGATTGCGTTCGGCCGCATGATCTCCACCCAAATGGCCTGCACGCCGGCGGCCATGGACCAGGAGCGGAAATTCCTCCTGGCGCTCGAGGATGCACGCGGCTGGCGGGTCGATCCGGTGCGCCAGAAACTGGTGCTCGCCGATGCCCGGGGCACACCGGTCCTGGTGCTGGCGCGGATGTGAATCAGGTTCAGCGGCTCTCCGCCACCGGGCCTTGGTCAAGTGCCTGGTGTCTGCAGCCAAAAATCGGGGACGTCGAGCGCCTCGGCCAATTTTGCCAGCGTCTCGGGCGTGCCTTTCTTCCGGCCGCCTTCGATATCGGAAAGGTAGCCCTGAGCCAGCCCGGTATGCGCGGCAACCTGCTCTTGCGTGAGCAGTCGCCATTTCCGGATCGCCTTGATCAGGCTGGCGCCGGCGAGCATTCGCCGGCTAACCTCGGGCGGCAGGACAACGTCAGCCGCCGTGGCGAGCGCGGCTTTGGCGCGGTCATAAGTGGCGACATCCTCGGCGTCTTCGTCGATCTCGGCGGCCAGCGCCACCAGTCGATCATATTCGGCGCGCGGAATGATCACCATCTCGTCGCCGGACGGCGTCACGAAGCGCTGTGCGGTCGGTGCCTGAAACGACATTTCGGTTCCCCTTGTCCGTGGTGGTCGCCCCGCGGCCGATATAGATGGCGAGGATCGTCGTACTGTCCTCGCCGAAGATCACCCGGTACTGGCCAACACGCATCCGGTAGCCTTGGCGGCCGGAGAGCGCCTTGACGTCGCCCCGCCCATGGATCGCGTAACCAACCAGCGCTTCCGTCACCGCCAAACGCGCTTGACCCGGTAGGGCATCGAGTTCCCTGGCTGCCGAAGCGGTGAGGATGATCGTTTTCAAGAGAGATAATATCTCAGACGATATCGCCGGTGGCAAGCGATATTATCTCTAGCCCGAAACGTCGACGGGCAGAGAAATGCGCGAGCGCGTTCGGGGCAAGCTCAAGGCGAGATGGCGGGTATGGACGAAAAACTGGTGCTGCGAGAGAGGATTGAACTCTCGACCTCTCCCTTACCAAGGGAGTGCTCTACCACTGAGCTACCGCAGCCAAACCAGGCGCCGAGGTCGCTCGAATGCGGCCCCCGACGATCGGGACGCTTCCCTGCCACAGGGCAACCGGGGATGCAAGAGGCCGGTGACGTGTTTAGCGGTTGGCAGCACAAAGAGATGTGCCGATAATCATCCACGCCATGACCGACCAGGCTTCGAAACCCAGCGAAAAATCACCCGCCGACGACAAGGCGGCCGAACAGCGCGGCCGCGATCGGCGCGCCGAACGGCTGGCGGCGCAGTTGAAGGCCAATCTCAAGCGGCGCAAGGCGCAGGCGCGCGGACGGGCCCAAACCGGAACCGGGGCTGGCGAGCCGGAGGAGCAGGGCTGACCGGCCGCGTGCATGACGTTCATGCATCGCTGCATGGCCGGGGCGGCCGCCACGCCGCGCGGCCGGATCGAAGCCGGCCGCCACGCCGCCGCCGAACTCCCTTCCTTGTTTCGCCCTGTTTCGTCGGCTAGACCGGTCATCAGGCAGCGCCGGCATATCGTGGAATCGCGCGGCCGTTCTGTTGTCTTGAGCCAGACCGGCGCCGTCGCGCCGCGCCGGCATCGTTCAGCCCCAAGGAGTTCGGCATGGATCGCATCCGCATCACCGGCGGCCGCCCGCTTCACGGCACCATTCCGATCTCCGGCGCCAAGAACGCCGCGCTGCCGCTGATGATCGCCTCGCTCCTGACCGAGGACGAGCTGACCCTGACCAATGTGCCGCGGCTGTCGGATGTCTCCAACCTGGCGCGCATCCTGGGCAATCACGGCGTCGACGTGACCATTGCCGGCAAGCGCTCGGGCGACGACGTGCTGATGGGCCAGACGGTCCGGCTGAACGCCCGCTCGATCGTCGACACCACAGCGCCCTATGAACTCGTCTCGACCATGCGCGCCAGCTTCTGGGTGATCGCGCCGCTGGTTGCCCGCATGGGCGTCGCCAAGGTGTCGCTGCCCGGCGGCTGCGCCATCGGCACCCGGCCGGTCGACCTGTTGCTGCAGGCGCTGGAGCGGCTCGGCGCCCAGATCGACATCGATGCCGGTTATGCCGTGGTCAAGGCCCCGACAGGCCTGAAGGGCGCCGAGATCGATTTCGGCAAGGTGACCGTCGGCGGCACCCATGTCGCGCTGATGGCGGCCTCGCTCGCCGACGGCACGACGGTCATCCACAATGCCGCGCGCGAGCCCGAGATCGTCGATCTCGCGGAATGCCTGATCAAGATGGGCGCCAAGATCAAGGGCGCCGGCACCGGCACGATCGAGATCACCGGCGTGACCCGGCTGAAGGGCACGCACCATGCCGTCGTCGCCGACCGCATCGAGACCGGCACCTATGCCATGTGCGTCGCCATGACCGGCGGCGACGTGATGCTGGAGGGCGCCCGGCCGGAGCTGCTGCAGTCGGCGCTCGACGTGCTGGTCGAGGCCGGCGCCGAGATCACCACCACCAACGAGGGCATCCGGGTCCAGCGCAACGGCCACGGCCTGTCGCCGGTCTCGGTGACCACCGATCCGTTCCCGGGCTTCCCGACCGACCTGCAGGCCCAGCTGATGGGCCTGATGACCCGCGCCAAGGGCACGTCGAAGATCACCGAGACGATCTTCGAGAACCGCTTCATGCATGTGCAGGAGCTCGCCCGCCTCGGCGCCCATATCCACCTGGACGGCCAGACCGCCACCATCGAGGGGGTCGACACGCTGAAGGGCGCGCCGGTCATGGCGACCGATCTGCGCGCCTCGGTCTCGCTGGTCATCGCGGCACTCGCCGCCCAGGGCGAGACCATGGTCAACCGGGTCTATCATCTCGATCGCGGCTTCGAGCGGCTGGAAACCAAGCTTGCCGCCTGCGGCGCGGACATCGAGCGCATTTCCGGCTGAGCGCCCGGCCGGCGGCCTTTGCGCCGGCGGTTCCACCATTGCGAAAGCATTGCCTGCTAGACCGCCTGATGCCGGTCCGCGCTTCGGCGGGCCGGGACAGGAGCATTTGCCTTGCTGAAGCCGGGCCCCGTTCGAGCCAAGCGCGCGCGACCGCGTGTCGGCGAGCCCGAGCCGCGCCAGGCCAGCCGCCGCGACCTGCGCTACGCCGCCGCCATCGAAAACCTGGCGGACGGCAGCACCAGCCCCTGCCAGATCCTGGATATTTCCGCGAGCGGCGCGCAACTGGCGCTCGCCGGCGATGGCGCGCTTGCCGAGCGGTTCATTCTGCGGCTGGGGCGCAACCGCAGGCCGAACCGGCTGTGCCGCCTGGTCTGGCGCCAGGGCCGAACCCTCGGGGTCGCCTTCATCGACCAGGACCCGGACGCCTGAGCCGTGATCCCTTGGCCGAAGGCCGTCATGGCGGCCGTGGATTTCTGCGACTTGAGCCCGGCCAGCCCATAGCTCCCCGGCGAAATCGGGGCCCTCGAAAGGCCGCCGGATCGAACCGTTGCCAAGCTGGCGCGATGCAGTCGAAGCGGGCGCGAGGGCGACACCGGCGCCCTGCGCCGCGGCCGCCACCAGCGCGAGCGACGAACCGCACGCGATGGCGCAGGCGAGCTGCGGCCAGGGTTCTGCGCCAGCGGCGGCAGACCAGCGCGATGCCCGGCCGAGGCCGCGAATGGCCGCAAGGCGTTCGGCGACAGGACGGGCCGAACCATCGACACCAGAATTTTTCTAATGACTCAGCCCAGATATCATCGTTTGCCAGGGGCCTGGAAGGGGTCATAGACGGCGTGCTGGTCCGACACCTCAGGAGGTTCCCTTGTCGCCACGACTGTTGCCCCGGATAGCCGCCAGCCTTGTTGCCATGGCGCTCGCGAGCGCTCCCCATGCCTCTGCCGGCGCCCTGCGCGACGCCGACGTGAAGCAGGCGGTCGATGACGCGATGACGCCGATCATCGAACAATTCGGCATACCCGGGCTCGCCGTGGCCGTCACGATCAACGGGCAGCGCCATTTCTTCGACTATGGCCTGGCCTCGCGGGAGCCACGGGTCCCGGTCACCCGCGACACGCTGTTCGAACTCGGGTCGATCAGCAAGACCTTCACCGCGACGCTCGCCACCTCGGCGGAGGTCGCCGGCAAGCTGTCGCTCGATGGCAATATCGGCGACCACCTGCCCGAACTCGCGGGCACGCCGCTCGGCCGGGTCAGCGTGCGCGATCTCGCCACGCATACGGCCGGCGGCTTCCCGCTGCAGGTGCCCGACACGGTCCGGGATCGTGACCAGCTGATGGCCTATTTCCGCAACTGGAAACCGCAGTTCGCCGCGGGAACGCGGCGAAGTTATGCCAATCCGAGCGTCGGCCTGCTCGGGGTGATCGCCGCCAGGAGCATGGGCGACAGCTTCGAGAACCTGATGGAGCGCCGGCTGTTCCCGGATCTCGGCCTGCGCCGGACCTATATCAACGTTCCGCCCAACGAGATGAAATCTTATGCCTGGGGCTACACGCGCGCCGACGCGCCGGTCCGGGTCGGTCCCGGCATGCTCGCATCCGAAGCTTATGGGGTGAAGTCGAACAGCGTCGACATGATGCGCTTCCTGGAGGTGAATATGGGCCTCGGCGAGGTGCCGGAACGGGTCAGCCGGGCGGTCATGGCGACCCACACCGGATCGTTCCGGGCGGGTCCCTTCGTCCAGGACCTGATCTGGGAACACTATCCCTATCCCGTCGCACTCGCGAACCTCGTCGCGGGCAACGCGCCGTCGGCCAATCGCGAGCCGATGCCGGTCGAAAGGATCGAGCCGCCAATGGCGCCACGCCAGGACGTCCTCATCAACAAGACCGGATCGACGAACGGCTTCGGCGCCTATGTCGCCTATATCCCCGCAAGACGCATCGGGATCGTCATGCTCGCCAACAAGAACTACCCCAACGAGGCCCGCGTGAGGGCGGCCTTCGCCGTCCTGTCCCGGCTGGCGCCATAGCCGGGCGCGCAAAAGGTCCGGGCCGGCGCTCCCGGCACGTGCTGGCACGCGATCCCGCAAACGACAGGCTCCGCGGTCCACGGTTTCGTCGCGGCGCCGAAATCGGCCGCCTCGGGGAACGGCCGGCACAACTCCCGCGTTTCATCGATATCCCGCCGCATGGGCCGGCCGCCGCGCCGGTCCACGCGACCACGGGTCACGTCTTTTCGATGACAAGGGAGATCACAATGACCCGGAACAGTCTGGCTATCGCCTCGGTCCTGGTTGCGCTGAGCGGCGCCGCCATGGCCCAGACCGCACCGCAAACGACGCCGCAGACCGCACCGGCGGCGCCTCAGACAGCGCCGGCACCTCAGACGGCACCGGCGGCGCGTCCGGTGCAGAGTTCAATGTCACCCAATGAATTCACCACCCGCAGCCTGATCGGCATGACCGTCTATGCGCCGAAACCGGCCAATGCGGCGAGTGCTGCCGATCCGACGACCACGGCATCGACCGTGCCGGCGCCGTCGGCCGCGCCAGCCACCATGGACGACGCCCAGTGGCGCGCCATGCGCGAGCGTCACGACAATATCGGCGAGGTCAACTCGCTGGTGCTGACCAATGACGGCCGGGTCAAGCAGATCGTTCTCGGCGTCGGCGGCTTCCTCGGCATCGGCGAGAAGGCGATCGCCCTCGACTGGCAGGATCTCCGGCTGATGCGTGATACGAACGGCAAGATGTTCGCCATCGTCATGCGCACCAAGGATCAGCTGAACGCCATGCCGCGCTTTATCGAGGGCAGCCAGTAACAGGCGCGGTCGAGAGCCGAAAGCAGATCTAGCCAGCCCGCGTCGAGCCATCGGCGCGGGTTTCCTTGTTGCTTTATGTCCCAGTGATGGGCCGCATGGGAAGCCTTCGATCGTCAAACTTCACCAAGTCGCGCCATCTCGGTATCGAAGACGAGGCGGAACTGGGCAGCTTCCCCCTCTGGCAGCCAGAGGGTCATCTGCGGCACGACGGTTTGGTGATAGCGGCGCTTCTCAGTATCCCACGGCATTGAACCGGCCGCCTTCAGCTCTGCCAGAATGCGCTCCAGCCGACGGCGCACCCGATCCGGGTCGGCCCGATAGGACGTGGGCGCGACCGGAAACAGGTCGTCTTGACCCGAGAACATGTCGAGCTGTGCCTTACCCATGGGAGCCTTTGCTGCATCCTGACCGAATCACAGCCCATGATCGGCGTCGGACGCCAGCGTCTCAAGCCTGATCAGCGGCTTGTCCAGAACCTCTTTGAGCAATTCAGCCTGCGCCGGCTCCAGCTTCACCAGCCGGCCGATGACGTGCAGCAGGTCGATGAGGTCACTGTCATATTCGGCTAGCCAATGGTCGGGCTGGATGGCGTCAAGGGGCGAGGGCGGCCGCCGATCACCGATGATCGGGCGGGTCCGATCGCGCCGGCGGTAGCTGAACCATTGGCGGATCACTGGTTTACCGGAAACCTCATAGGCCCACATGGCTGGCGTCACCCGGTCAACATGGCCCTTGCCGATGATAAGATGGCGCGTGGAGGCATCGTAGCTGATCGTGTCGGGCAGTGGCTCCGGAGCCCCGGGAATAGCGCCGCTCTCGGGAAGGAAGGGGCCCTCCTCCACAGGTAGGCGCGGTGGACCCTTCGGACGGCCGGCGGCCGGGTTGACGAAGCGCTCGCCATGGCAGTGCAGCCAGACTACCTCGCCGCCGATCTCTACGGCTCGGCCAAAGAGTCCGGCGTCGGCGGTGAGCGGGACGCGCAAGCCGGGTTGTATTAGGTCGCGCTCAAAGCGCTCCGTAAAGGCCGGATGGGCCATGAGCGCGGCCAGATATGCCATGACGTCTTCGGGAGTGACCTCGCGGCCGTAGGATTCAGCGAGGAAGGCAAGGGCCTCGGAGCGGATGTTCGTCAGGCTCGCCGCCGCATCGCGCCAGAGCGGCATGGTCCGGCCACCACGGCCGTTGTAGTGGTGCAAGTCCGGGATGAGGCCGAGAAATGTCAGCGCCGGACCGTTCGAAGGCGAGCGGTCGTCTGGCGCGGTCAGAAACACCTGCTTGTCGGAATAGTCGTCCCAAAGCGAAGGGTTCGATTGGTTGATCAGCCGGGCATCGGGAATGATCCACTGCCGGTCCAAGGAGCGGAACCCATACCGCACTGGTTTGATGACCGACTGGGTCTCGCTGATCACTGGTGACAACCTCTGCTCATGGTTCGCCAGCCCCTTCTTAAGGTCCTTGCGGACATGTTTGTCCCCCGGCTCGCCTCCCCGTAGATGCGGATGGAAGAGCACTTCTTTCCTGTCAGCATCCTTTTCAGCAATGAGCCGGTCCCAGCGGCGCGACAGGGTCCCGCGATCCGGCGCGATCACCCAGGTGCGACCCGGCATGACGCCGGACCCGTCATAGACGAACAGGTCGGTGAGCGCCGGCATCTCGGCCCAGAGCCCGGTGGCGGCTGGCAGAAAAGGTTCGCGCCAGCCCGTAGGGCAGGCGACCCACGCACCGTCTGCGAGCGACAGCCTTGCGAGGGCTGAGAACTTGTCCTCGCGGCGGCCCTCGGGCAAGGTGATATATTGAACCGACGCGGGCGCGTCGGCCTGCTTGCCCTTCTTTCGGGCCGCAACGACGATGCAAACCGGCTGTTGCACGCCCTGGAATATGCGTGTTGCGACCTCCGGCTGGTGGCCCTCCGGCGAGCAGTCAATCACCCAGATGGCGGAGGCGGTCCGGCGCAGGTCCTGCCGCATCTTCTCAAAGCCTTCGCCATTCAGGAACCCGGCGACCGTGATGTAGCAGATGATGCCCTCCTCATCCCTGTCCGGCTGGCCGGCGGCTGCCGCATGGCCGGTGCCGAAGACCTTCCAGGTCGCCCAGCGCCAGAAATAGATGTAGAGGTTCTTCAGATGTTTGGTGTGCGCGCCAACACCCCATTCCGCGGGCGGGCGCCACCAGTCCAGAGGTGCCGCGCGCCCGGCGGAGCCGGCCTCGATCCAGCCTCCGCGCCCCTCGGCCTTCTCCTTGTAGGGCGGGTTTCCGATCACCACGGTGATCGGCTGGCCCTTCTTGATGGCGTTGGCCTCCTGCCGCGAGCGCGCGATAGGTTGCATGAACTGCGGTAGCCATTCGTCCTCGACGTAAGGGTTGCCAAGCGTGTCGGTGATGAAGAGCTTCAACGCCGGCAGGGTCGAGGTCTCACTGTCCTTGACCTTCATCAGCGTCTGGAATTCGGCGATGAGACGAAGCTGGGCGACAGCAAAGGGGCCGAATTGCAGTTCGAACCCGATCAGCCGGTCGGCCGCCGCAGCAATAGCTCCCCTCACCGCGCCCGGCCCCAAGTCCGCGGTGACATTTGGCCTGCTGCCGGTTTCACGGACACCGAGTTTGGGTGTCAACTGTGAAGCCGGAGGTGGCCTATGCAACGACGAAAGTTCAGCCGGGAGTTCAAGCTCGAGGCTGTGAAGCTGATCAAGGAGCGCGGGGTTGCGGTCGCGCAAGCGGCGCGCGACCTGGATGTGCATGAGAACGTGCTGCGCAAATGGGCCAAGGATTTTGTGGCCGATCCGCAGCAGGCGTTCCCCGGCCAGGGCCAGATGAAGCCCGAGCAGTTGGAGATCGAGCGGCTGAGACGCGAGGTTGCCAAGCTCAAGGCCGAACGAGATATCCTAAAAAAAGCCGCGGCCTACTTCGCGAAGGACTCGATATGAAATTCGGGTTCGTCGCGAAACATCGGGGGATCTGGCCGACGGCATGGTTGTGTGAGGCGCTCGGGGTCTCGCGTTCTGGCTTCTACGCCTGGCTCACAAGGTCCCCGAGCCAGCGGGCCAAGGA
The DNA here is from genome assembly GCF_005144885.1 of Phreatobacter stygius. Lineage (NCBI taxonomy): Bacteria > Pseudomonadati > Pseudomonadota > Alphaproteobacteria > Hyphomicrobiales > Phreatobacteraceae > Phreatobacter > Phreatobacter stygius. The sequence goes on along the minus strand of NZ_CP039690.1, from coordinate 2,918,506 downwards.
CGATGAGGCGATCGGCGCGAAGGTGCGAGCGAGCTTCGTTGCCAGCGACAGAACCTATGGTGCTCGCCGGGTCTGGCATGACGTTCTCGCCGATGGCGTTTCCTGCGGGCTCCACCGGATCGAACGTCTGATGCACGGTCAAGCTCTTCGCGCTCGGCCGCGGCGCCGTGGCCTTCCCCCTGATACGGGGGAGCGGGTCAGCGTCGGCATCGCGTCAAACCTGCTCGATCGCCAGTTCCAGGCATCGGCGCCGAACCAGAAGTGGGTGGCAGACTTCACCTATGTCTGGACGGCCGAAGGCTGGCTCTACGTGGCCGCGGTTGTCGACCTCTTCTCGCGGCGGGTGGTTGGCTGGTCCATGAACGCGTCGATGATGGCACAACTCGTCACCGATGCGCTCATGATGGCGATCTGGCGCCGGGGCAAGCCCGACGCCCTGCTGCATCACTCCGACCGGGGCAGCCAATACACCAGCGCGCCGTTCCAGCGTCTGATGGCCGATAATGGCGTCATCTGTTCGATGAGCCGCTCCGGAAACGTCTGGGATAACGCCGCAATGGAGAGCTTCTTCTCCTCGCTCAAGACCGAGCGTACGGCTCGCAAGGTCTACCGCACGCGCGATCAGGCCAAGGCTGACGTGTTCGATTACATCGAACGCTTCTACAATCCACGCCGGCGTCATTCGACGCTCGGCTATCTCAGTCCGATGGAGTTCGAAAACCAAGCGAATTTAGCTTAGGAACGTGTCCACGGAACCGGCAGCAGGCCAATTGGCGGCAATTTTCCGAAGCACGCCCAGCAGGAAGGTGCCTGTGCCGACAGCGGGGTCAGCCACCGTTACTTCCGCCGAGGCGAGACCGGCAGCACGTCCGAACAGGGGTCCGCGGAGCACATCGTCGACAAACCGAACCATGGCGTTCACCACTTCCGGCGGGGTGTAGTAGGAGCCCGTCCGTTTACGAAGGGTGTTGTCGTAGACCTCAAGGAAGTGCTCGTAGAAATAGAGCCAGGCATCGGGGTCATCCTTGCTGACCTCCGCCCAATTCACCTCGTTCAGCACGCGCGTCATGGCGCCAAGTGAGGTGGCGAGTGCCTTCTGGTTGACCGGATTGTCCGTCAGGAGGCCGAGCGCCGTGCCGATGAGCGAGTTCGATTTCTTCAGGTCAGATGCAGCGTGCTCGATGCCGTCCGCGAGTGAGATGTCGCGGGTGCGAGCGATCAGCAGGCCGAAGGTCACAGCCTGGGCGTAGCCATCGGCGAACTGGGCGTCGTCGGCCTGCGGAAAGAGCAACTTCCGCCAGTCGTCGGCAAGGCCTGTCAGGCCCGAGCTACCACGCTCGAGTTGCTCACTCACCTCATCACGCAGCAGCCGACAGAGGCGGGCACTGATCTCGGCGAGCCGCCTCGGCGATTTCGGCGGGATGGGGCTCCAAGACAGGAAGTCACTGAACAGGGCCACGAGCTCACCGGGCGCCTTCAACTTGACCCCGGAGATTTCCACGTCGCCTTCAAGACGGATGATGGACCCCTGGGGCGCTCCGTCGCGCCATAGGCTGAAGGCATTGCCGTCAGTGTAAAGGAGGTTGGGGAGGGACTTCAGTCGCGCCCACTGGTCCTTGTCGTGCGGGTCCTGGAATTTGCGGGGATCGGCGCCCTTACCGGGCGCCTTGAGCTCGATAAAGCCAACCAGTACTTTCCCAACGGTGACTGCATAATCCGGCCGCGTCTTAATGTCGGCAAGGCCGGTTTCGCCGACGAGGCTCACCTGGCCGACTGCATGCCCGGCGATGGGCGCAAGCCCCTGCTCAATGAGGACTTCAAGCGGACTGCGGAGTTGGTCCTCCGGCGCGCCGGCGATGGCCGGATTAGACAGCTTGGCCTTGGCGCTCTGGCCGAAGGTCGAAACGACAGTATCGAGCGACGGACCTGACATGATTTCCCCCAAGCTCATCACTCTAGGTTGCGGCGGAAAAAATCAAACCCTCCTGAACGCCACCCCGTCTCCTCGTTCTCCCCCACCTCTTGCGACTGCCGATGTGCTCGACGCAGTGCGAGATATCGAAGCCGGTTCAAGGACGGCGACCGGGCCACTCAGCGTATCGAGCGCGGGCTCCGGCTCTTTGCCGCAGGACCTGCCCACAGGTCGCCATTGTCGAGCGTCAAGACTCGCTCAAACCAGCCCGCGTCGAGCCATCGGCGCGGGCTTTTTGCGGTTTCGCCGGCGCCCCTGACGCAAAAACGCCCGCCCCTTGGATCAAGGGACGGGCGCTTGAGAATTGGTGCCCAGAAAAGGACTCGAACCTTCACACCTTGCGGTACACGGACCTGAACCGTGCGCGTCTACCAATTCCGCCATCTGGGCGAGGCGCGTGTCATAGCCATGCCGAGCCGGCGCGTCAACGCAGGCGTGAAACTTATTCACGCCTGGAAGACAAAGACCCGCTTCGGCACCAGCTCGCCGCGCTCGACTTCGCAGACCGCGATCGGATCGCCACCGGCGGAAACCCATACGGTTCCGCCGACCGGCGCGTCGCGCCCGCGCAGAATGGCGCTCTGGCCGCGCACCAGCCGCGCGGCGACATCACGGGTCACCTGCACCTCCGGCACCTCGGCCAGGGCCGCCTCGACCGGCAGCAAGGCATCGTCGAGGGTCTGGCTGTCGATCTTGCCGTCGAGCAATTCGCGCAGTTCCTCCAGCGTCACGGTGTCGTTCTCGCCGAACGGCCCGACGCGGGTGCGGCGCAGCGCGGTGACATGGCCGAAACAGGCGAGGTCGCGACCGATATCGCGGGCGATGGCCCGGACATAGGTGCCCTTGCCACATTCCGCCTCGAACTCGGCCGAGGTCTCGGAGAGCGATACCAAGGTCAGGCTGTCGATGGTGATCGGCCGGGCGGCGAGCGTCACCTCCTCGCCGTCGCGGGCGAGATCGTAAGCACGCTCGCCATCGACCTTGATGGCCGAAAATTTCGGCGGCACCTGCATGATGGTGCCGGTATAGCGGGGCAGCAGCGCCTCGACCGCCTCGCGGCTCGGACGCAGGTCGGAGCGGGCGGTTACCTCGCCCTCGGTGTCGTCGGTCGTGGTCTCCGACCCCCAGGTCACCGTGAAGCGATAGGTCTTGCGGCCGTCCATGACGAAGGGCACGGTCTTGGTGGCTTCGCCGAGCGCGATCGGCAGGAGGCCCGAGGCGAGCGGGTCGAGCGTGCCGGCATGGCCGCCCTTCTTGGCGTTGAACAGGCGGCGGACCGCCGAGACGGCATGGGTCGAGGTCTGGCCGAGATCCTTGTCGAGCACGATCCAGCCATGGACGTCGATCTTCTTCGAGCGCGGCTGGTTCATCGTTCGTCCTCGTCCTGGGTGCCGTCCTTGCGGTCGAGGTCGCGGCGCACCGCATCGCTGTCGAGCAGGCGATCGATGCGCGAGCCTTCGTCGAACGAGCCGTCGATGCGGAAGCGCAGGTCGGGGGCGAATTTCAGATTGGTGCGATGGGCGAGCTCGCCGCGCAGATAGCGCTTGTTGCGCGCCAGCGCCTCGATCACCGCTTCCTTGTCCTTGCCGCCCAGCGGCATGATGAAACAGGTGGCGATCTTCAGGTCGGGCGACATCTTCACCTCGGGCACGGTGACGACATGGGCCGTCAGCACCGGGTCGTGCACTTCGCCGCGCGAGAGCACGTCGGCGAGCGCGTGGCGCAGCAGTTCGCCGACGCGCAATTGCCTTTGGGACGGGCCGGTGCCCGTATCGAAACGTTTGGCCATGATTTTTGTCCTTCTCCCGGGATCGGACCGGGGGGAAGCGAAAAGGAGGCGGCGGAATACACCCGGCCGGGCCCGAAGGGAAGCCTCTTGAAGCGAAACCTCAGTTTGCCGCTGCGATCGCGGCTTCCGCTTCGCCGATCGCCTCGGGCGTGCCGACATGCAGCCAGAGCCCGTCCAGCGGCAGGCCGAAGAGCCGGCCCCGGGCAATCGACGCATTCCACATGTCGTTGAGCGAGAAGGCTTCGCCCGGCTGCCGGCCGGCGAAATCGGCGGCCTGCATGATCGCCGCGCCGGCATAGGCGAAAGGCGCCGTGGACCGTTTGCCGCGCCGCTCCAGGCGTCCGGCATCGTCGCGGAAAAAATCACCGGCGCCGTCGAAGCCGACACTGTCGGTGAGCGAGGCCAGCAGCAGGAGCGTGTCCATCCGCGCGGGATCGAAGGCCTGGATCAGCCTTGTCACGTTCGACTGCGTCCGGTCGGTCCAGAAGCTGTCGGCATTGCGGATGACGAAGCTGTCACCCAGCCACGGCAGGGCCTTGACCACGCCGCCGCCGGAATCGAGCAGGGCCTGGCGCTCGTCGGAAACGACGATCGCTGGCCTGGCGCGGCGCGCCACCGCTGCCTCGATCTGATCGGCCAGGTGGTGGACATTGACCACCGCGGTCTCGATGCCGGCCGCGGCGAGCGGATCCAGCACGTGATCGAGCATGGTCTTGCCGGCGACCTCGACCAGCGGCTTGGGGATCCGGTCGGTGATCGGCCGCATGCGCGTGCCGAGGCCGGCGGCCAGCACCATGGCGGTGTTGATCGAAGTGACGGCACGACTCACGGCACGACTCACGGTTTGGGCACGCGATCGTCGACCCAGCGCTTGACCTGGGCCAGCGCCGGATGGGCCAGGCAGCGGTGCAGATAGGCCCAGATGCGCGGGATGTGCTTGAGGTATTGCGGCTTGCCGTCGCGCTTGTCGAGACGGGCGAAGATGCCGAGGATCTTGGTGGCGCGTTGCGCCCCCATGATGGCGTAGAGCCTGGCGAAGGCCGGCATGTCGAAATGCGGATCGGCCGCCCGGCGCGCGGTGGCGTAACGCGACAGCAATTGCAGTTCCAGCACCTCCGGCACGGTGACCCGGGCGTCCTGCAGGAGCGATGCGACGTCATAGGCCGCCGGCCCCATCACCGCATCCTGGAAGTCGATCAGGCCGACCTTCTCGATGCCGTCGCGCTCGCCGAGCCAGATCAGGTTGGGCGAATGAAAGTCGCGCAGCGTCCAGGTCTTCGGGGCGCTCTCGACTTCGGCGAACAGGTCGGCCCAGTGCTTCAGGAAGACATGTTTTTCGCTCGCCGGAATGCGTGCCTGGGTCATCGGAATGTACCAGTCGAGCAGGAGTTCGACCTCCGCGCCCAGGGCGTCGCGGTCGTAATCCGGCAACGTGTAGGGCCCCTTGGGCGTGCCGAGCGTATCCGGCCTCGGCCGTGAATGCAGGTGCGCCAGCACGTCGATCGCGGCCATGTAGCGTTCGGCGATCGGCGCGCCGTCGGCGGCCACGCCGACCTCGCCGAGGTCTTCGAGCACCAGGAAACCCTGGTCGAGATCGACCGCCTCGATTTCCGGCGACGACAGCCCGGCATCGCGCAAGCCCTCGGCCAGCGCCACGAAGGGCACCATGTCCTCGGCGAGATGGGCGATGCGGCTATAGGGCAAGCCGTTCTTGACCGGCGGGCCGTCGGGCCGGCGCGGTGCGTTCATCAGCACGGCCCGGCGCTTGCCGTCGATCAGCCGCTCGTAGGAGCGGGTCGAGGCATCACCTTGCAGGTGCCGGCGGGTTGCCGCGCTCCAGCCGGCATTGTCGATGAAACCGCGCAGCGCCACCAGGCGAGCCAGGCGCTGGGCCCAGCCGCCATGGCCGACAAGGGTTGCCGCGCGCGCGGTCTGGCCATGGGCCGGGCTCGATGCCAGCTCCACCTCCAGCCGGTCGCCGGACAGGGCGCCGCCCAGCCGATCCGGCCATTCGACCAGCAGCAGGGCATTTTCCGAGACGTCGTCCCAGCCGAGTTCGGTGATCTCGTCGGGCGAAACGACCCGGTAGAGATCGGCATGGATCACCGGAAAGCGCTTGATGTCATAAGGCTGGATGATCGCGAAGGTCGGGCTCGGCACTTCGAGCTTGTCGTCTTCGGCCAGCGCCCGCACCAGCGCGCGGGCCAGCGTCGATTTGCCCGAGCCGAGCTCGCCGCTCAAGGTGACGATATCATTGACCTGCACCGCCATGGCGAGATCCATGGCGAGCTGGCGCGTCGCCGCCTCGTTGGCGAGCAGGATGGAGTGACGCAACGGATCGGTCATTCGGCGGCCTTTGAATAATCGCCGAGATGGGCCGGGAAGGTCACTTTGACCTGCGTGCCCTGGCCAGGCGTGCTTTCGACGGAAACGTGGCCCTTATGCAGCGCGACGAAGGATTGGACAATGGACAGTCCGAGGCCGGCGCCACGATGGCGCGAGCCGGTCGTCCTGGTCTCGAACCGGTCGAAGATGCGGCCGATCATTTCCGGCGCGATACCGGCACCCTGGTCGCGCACCTTGAAGACGATCTCCTCGTCCTGGCGGGTGGCGTCGAGCACCACCATGCCACCACGCTCGGAGAAGCCGATGGCATTGGACAGAAGATTGAACAGCACCTGGCGGACCCGCTGGCCATCGGCGCGGAACGTGCCGATATCCTTGGCCGAGCGCAGCTCGATCCTGACCTGGCCTTCGGCGAGCCGGTCCTTCACCGCGTCGGCGGCGGTCTGCATGGCGGCGCGAATATCGACATCGCCGAGTTCGAGCTGCATGACGCCGGCATCGATGGTGGCGAGATCCAGCACGTCGTTGATGATCGACAAAAGCGCCGAGGACGACACGCCGATATAGCCGAGATATTCGCGCTGCTTGTCGTTGAGCGGGCCGACCGCCGCGTCGTCGAGCACCTGGGCGAAGCCGATAATGGTCGTGAGCGGCGTGCGCAGTTGATAGGAGACGTGGTGGACGAAGTCGTTGCGCATCTTCTCGGCGGTCTCGAGCGCTTCGTTGCGCTCGGTCAGGGCGCGCTCGACCATCACCATATTGGTGACATTGCGGAAGGTGACCAGCGTCGCGCCGTCGGGCAGCGGCGCGGTGACCGCGTCGAGCACCGCGCCGTCGTTGCGGTCGATGCGGAAACTTTGCGGCCGGCGCTGGTCGTCGAGGGCGGCCACCGCCGTCTTGATCTCCGGCCAGGCGCTGGCATCCTTGACATAGGGGATGCACAGCCCGGCGATCTGGTCGATATGCGGCCGCGCCTCGAGCACGTCCTGGTCAATGTCCCAGAGGGTGGCAAAGGCGCGGTTGTGCAATGACAGCCGGCCGTCGGAACCGAACACCGCGACCGCCTCGTCCAGATGGTCGAGCGTCTCACGCTGCACCTTGCCGAAGGCCGCGACCTGGGTCTCGAGCTGCAGGCGGCGGGTCTGGTCCTCGAAGACATAGGTGACGCCGCCGGCGGGGTCGGGGTTCTGCACGACGCGCAGGAACCGGCCGCTCGGCAGCACCCATTCATGGCTGCGCGGCTCGGTGTCGATCGCCTCATAGACCGTGTGCAGCGATTTCTTCCATTCGCGGAAATTCGACTGCTCGGGAATCTTGCGCTGCTCGCGCAGCTTGTCGAGCACGTCGCCGTCGGTCGGCACCTGATGCAGGAAGGCCGGATCGAGATCCCAGAGCAGGCGGAAGGCCTCGTTGTGGAAGACCAGCCGCTTGTTGGCATCATAGATGGCAACGGCGGTCGCCAGCTGATCCAGCGTGCGCTTGTGGGTTTCCATCTCGACGGCGAACTGCGCGCGCACCGCTTCAAGCTCGGTCACGTCGACCGCCAGGCCGGCCGCGCCACGCGCCGCCGGGCGCTCGATCGCGTCGAAGACGCGCCGGGCGCCGGCCGAAACCGCGGTCACCCGCCGGGCGAAAGGTTCGCGGGCCGTGCGGCAGCGCGCCGCTTCGGCCCGGTCGGCCGGTTCCAGCAGCTCGGCCGCATTGGCCACCGCCTGCGGCCCGCTTTCGGTATCGGTCGCCCGCGCATAGGCCTGGTTGACCCAGGTGAGCCGGCCTTCGGCGTCGCGGATCCAGACCGGCATGGGCAGGCCGCTCAGGAAGGCGCGCACCGTCTCGGTCTCGCGGACGAATTCGCCATGCCGCTCGCGCAGCTTGGCGAGCTCCTCGCGGATGCCGGCCATCAAACGCAGGCGCAACACCGCCCGGCCGCCGATCGGGCGGCCCTCGGCCTCGACCGGCCGACCTTCGGCGGTGAGGAATTCCTGCCTGAAGGGCGTGCCGGCGCGGCGCAGCAGCTCGACCGCCCGGTCGAGTTCGGCTGCCTTGTCGGCGGCAAGCCAGGTCCCGAACGCCAGCACCCGGCGCGGCGCCGGCAGGTCGATGAGCAATGCGACGTCGCCGGCGATCTCCGGTTCGTCGTCGTCGCCCCAGACCACCACCACATGGGGGTCGAGCGTCAGCAGTTCGTTGGCGCGGTCGAGCGACAGCTTGAGGGCGTTGATCTCCTGACGCGCCTTGAGTTCGTCGGCAGCCGCCCGCGCGCGGGTGCGCAACAGCCCGATGCCGGTGACGACGCCAAAGATCACCACGCCGACATGCAAGCCGAGCACCGCCCATTCGTGCGGCGCAAGCAGGCGCAATGCGTCGGACACCGGCATGACGGCCTCGGCCGCCGAAACGAGAGAGGTGGTCGCAAGCAGGGCCGAAGCGGCCCCCGAGAGGGTGGCTCCGGCGCGTCTCGATCGCGCACCCACCCACGAATTGCCGTGCCCGGATGCGTCGTCGACCTTGTCCAGGTCCGGCATCGCCTATCCTTCGTCCGGCGGGCCGTCGTCAAACTCCGCGCAAGCGGTTTCGCGACGGTGCCGCTCCGCGCCGCGAATCAGTGCCACTCTACCCCTGGCGTGACTCGTGGTTTAAGAGTCCGAAACGAGAACGACGACACGAAAATTTCAGTGTTGCCCGCGCGCCGTGCCGACACCATCAGCGCGATCAGATCGGCGGCAGGGCCTTTCGCATCATCACCGCGTCGCTCGTGCCCGATGCGGTCTTGTAATAACCCTTGCGCCGGCCAATGACGGTGAAGCCCTGGCGCTGATAGAGTTTCAGCGCCGGCGCGTTTTCCGCCTCGACCTCCAGGAACAGGGTGGCGATGCCGGCACGCATCAGATCCTTGACATGGGTGTCGAGCAGGCGAGCGGCGAAGCCGCGGCCACGCAGGCGCGGCAGCACGGCAACGGTCAGGATCTCGGCTTCGTCGGCGGCCAGCCGGCTGAGCACGAAGCCGCCGACCGGGGCGGCCGGCCGGCGGCGGATGACATGGCTGAGAACCGCCCGGTCGACCAGCATGGTTTCGAACTCATGGGCGTCCCAGCCGCGATGGAACGACGCGCCGTGGATCGCGGCAAGTTCGCGCGCATCGGCCATCTCGGCGCGGCCGAGCGCCGGTTCGGCGGCCGGCCACCAGGCCCAGAAATCATAAAGCGTCATCATGACGCCCTCGCCGGCCGGAGCGGCGAGCGGACCTGAGGCTTGGCATCGGCCTCCTTCAGATAGAGCGGCCGGCAGGGAGCGGTGCGCGGGTCGGCTTTGGCGCCGAGGCCGGCGACCCAGCCAATATCGGGAAAGCCTGAGGGTTCGACCAGGCCGGGCTGCGGCACGCCTTCGGGCCAGGCCGCCAGAAGCACCGTCGCGCCGGGGCCGATGATCGCGGCGGCATGGTTGGCGGCGGCAGCCGCCGCGACCGCCGCGGGCCAATAGCCGGGCGCCAGGATGGCGCCTCCGTCGGCACCGGCCAGCGCCGCATAGACATGGCCGTGGCGGGCATCGATGACCGACAGCACCGGCCCGGGATCGGCGGCGGCAAGGCGCGGCGCGGCCAAGGCATCGAGCGTCGAGATGCCGACCGCGTCGCCGCCGGCCGCCAGCGCCATGCCGCGGGCCGCCGCGATGGCGACGCGCAGCCCGGTGAAACTGCCGGGTCCGATGGTCGCCACGAAACGCCGGCAGTCGCGCGGCGCAAGGCCGGCGCCGGCGAACAGGTCAGCGACCATCGGCAACAGCCGTTCGGCATGGCCCCGATCCATCGGTTCGGAAACGCGCGCCACGACGCGGTCGGTGGCCGTGTCCAAGATGGCGGCTGACGAGGCGCCGAGCGCCGTATCCAGGGCAAGCAGAAGCATAAAAGACATCTATACCGGCCCGGGCGCGGCGCGAAGGGGGCGAGCATCCGGAATCAAAGACCTTGAATTCCACGCTAGGCCGGCGCGCCGTGACCCGGCGGCCGCGCCGGCGGCACCGTCAGGGCCGCCGCAGCCGGCTCGCATCGAGGCCGGCGACGAACAGCGCCAGGCCGACCAAAAGCAGGCTGAGCATGCTGAACAGCATGCGCAGGCTGTTCCACCAGGTCCACCGCAGCGAATAGTCCGACCAGAGCCTTGCGGCCTCCCGCGGATCGGCGGGAATGCTCAGGCCGGCGAGCGCGTCGTTCATCGCCACGTTGACCAGGAAGGTCGGCGCCATCGCGCCGCAGACATAGGTCGCCGATGCCAGCAGCAAGAGGCGGCCCGCGCGTTTCTGCCGAAGCGCCATGAAGCCGAGGCCTGCGGCAAGTGCCGCGACCGGCGTGCCGAAAAAGGCCGGGGCGAAGCTCGGATTTCGGACCGTGGCGTTGATGCCTTGCATGGCGATCAGCGCCGCCTGGGGCGCGGCGGCGTCGAGACCGCCCATCACCGAACTGGAATAGGCATAAAAGAAGCCGGCGATCGCGCCGGCGCAAACGAGCGCCGCCATCGCGAGGAGAAAGACGAGCGCCGGTCCGATCGAGGCGGCGGACCGGAAGGAACCGTCATGATGAACCGTCATGGCACTGCCTCCGCGTATCAGTACCGAACGGTACTTGCGCTTTCAGTACCGCATGGTACTGGTACTCGCAAGCGAGAATTTTGAGCCGGGACCGAGAGCGCGACGTGCCGAACCGAATGACCGCCGACCGGCGGAACGACATCCTGGATGCCGCGCTGCTGCTGTTGAGGACCGGCGGGCTGCCAGCCGTGACCACTGCGGCGCTGGCGCGCGACGCCAGATGCTCCAAGGACACGCTCTACCTGTTGTTCAGGGATCGGGACGCCATCCTGGCGGCGCTTGTCGAGCGGCAGGCCGGACAGCTGAATGCGACCATGCAGGCGGTGGACCCGTCGGCCTCGGCGCGTGACGGCCTGATCGCGGCCGGCACCCGATTGCTCGAACTGCTCACCTCGGACGCATCGCTTGCGATCAACCGCGCCGCGCTGGCCGATCAGAGCGGGGCCTTGAGCCGGATCCTGATCGAAACCGGCAAGAACCGGTCGGCGCCGCGGCTCATCGCGTTGATCGAGCAGATGCGCGCGCAGGGCGATATCGCGGCCGCCGATGTCGGCGAGGCCTACGCGACCTTCTACGGGCTCCTGGTCGGCGACCGCCAGATTCTGGCGCTGCATCGGGTCCAGGGCACAGACCGGGACGATTGCGAAGCGGTTGCCCGGCGCGCAGTGCAGCGCTTTGTCCTGATCTATTCGGGTGAACGCTCTCGACCTTGAGCCGGCCGGTGGCTCAGCCGGCGACGCCGATCGCGCGCCAGCGGCCGGGCGGCAGGCCGAAGGCTTGCTTGAACTGGCGGGTCATATGGCTCTGGTCGGCAAAGCCGCTGGCCAGGGCGGCCTCGGCCAGCGACCGGCCGGCGCGGATGCCGGCGCGGGCATGGTCGAGACGGCGCATGGTGAGATAACGATAGGGGCTGGTGCCGAGCAGCGCCCGGAAATGCCGCGCCAGGGCGAACCGGTCGAGGCCGGCGGCGGCTTCGAGTTCGTCGGAGCCGACCTGACGGTCGAAATGCACGTCGAGAAACTGCCTGACACGCTCGACCGCGACGGCTGAGGCTGTCATCCGCCCGGCGCCGCCGGCCGAACCGTCGCGCGCCAGCAGGGCTTCGGCAATGGCCAGCACGATCTGGTCGGCCTCCAATGGCTCGAGCGGCCGGTCAAGGCTGTCGAAAGCCGGCCGCAACGCGTCGAGCAGGCGGCCATCGGCCGAAACCGCGGCCTTCACGAAAGGCAGGCTATGCGCCCGCCCGGCCAGCGCGTCGCGGACCAGGCGCGGCTCGAGATAGAGCATGCGGTAGCGAAAGCCCGATTCGACCCCGGCGCGGCCGTCGTGCCGCTCGTCGGGATGCAGCACCATGACATGGCCGGTGGCACTGTCGGCGCGGGCGCCGCGATAGGTGAAGGATTGCACGCCGGCCAGGGTATAGCCGATGGCGTAGGTGTCGTGCCGGTGCGGGTCATAGGCATGGCCGGCGAAAAAGGCTTCGAGCCGCTCGAGACCGGGCTGGGCCGGCGCAAGCCTGATCCAGTCGGCCGGCGACGGCCCGCACGATCGTTCAAGACGCATGCGCGTCTCCTCGTCCACGCTGTCACTCATGCGCTTTGAAACCAAGATCGCCATCGTGGTGCGCGACGATCTCGCCACCTGGCAGAAACTCAACGTCACCGCCTTCCTGTCGGGAGGCCTGGTCGGAGCCTATCCGGAATTGCCGGGCGAACGCTATGCCGATGCGTCCGGCCGCATCTACGGCCCGCTGATCCGCCAGCCGGTGTTGATCTTCGCGGCCTCCGGCGACGAATTGACCCGCACCTTGAAACGGGCGGCGGAGCGCGGACTGACGCCGTCGCTCTATACAAGCGCGCTGTTTTCGACCGGCAACGACAGCGACAACCGGGCAGCGGTCGCCGCGGTGCCGACCGATGCGCTCGACCTGGTCGGGCTCGGGCTGCATGACGACCGGCGGCAGATCGACCGGATCGTCAAAGGCCTGGCGCTGCATCCCTGACGGCCGGGCGCGGCCGGCGCTTTTGCGCCAGCCCGACGGTCAGACCGACTGGACCTCGCGCACGTCGGGCAGGAAGTGGCGCATCAGGTTCTGGATGCCGTGCTTGAGGGTGGCCGTCGACGACGGGCAGCCGGCGCAGGAACCCTGCATGTTCAAATAAACAATGCCGTCCTTGAAGCCGCGAAACGTGATGTCGCCGCCATCGGCGGCAACCGCCGGGCGAACCCGGGTTTCCAACAGTTCCTTGATCGTATCGACGGTCTCGGCGTCGGCCGGATCGAAAAACTCGTCGTCGCTGTCAGGCGCGATCGGCGTCTCGTTGCGCAGCAGCGGCAGGCCCGACATGTAATGTTCCATGATCGCGCCGAGGATCGCCGGCTTCAGGTGCTGCCATTCGGCCGTGCCCTTGGTGACGGTGATGAAATCATTGCCGAAGAACACCCCGGCGACACCCTCGATGCCGAACAGCTTCTCGGCCAGCGGCGACTGCCGGGCGGCGTCGACATTCGGCATATGCAAGGTGCCGTCCTCCAGCACGGTGCGGCCGGGCAGGAACTTCAGGGTCGCCGGATTTGGCGTGGCTTCGGTCTGAATGAACATCGTCAAGGTCTCCTCGGACGACCGGGTCAAGGCCGGCGCCGGATTGGAATGATTCAAGCAGAACCATTCCAAGAAATCCATCTGGTTCTGATGTGGCGATGGCAGGCATGCCCGTCAACCGGCGAACCGGGCGAAAACCCGCGCAGGCCGATCCGGCAGTGACGCCTAAGCCAGTGCCTCGATCTCCTCATCGGTCAATTGTCCGGGCACCAGCGCGACGGGAATGGGGAAGGTGCCGGCCGAGCGGGCAAGGCTCGAGACCAGGGGACCCGGGCCGTCCTTGCCGGTGCCGGCGGCGAGGATCAGGATCGCCACGTCGGGATCCTCCTCGATCTGGGCCAGAATGGCCTCCGCCATGGCGCCGTCGCGCACGACCAGCTCGGGCTCGACGCCAACCAGCTTCATGGCCCGGTCGGCGGCGGCGTCGAGCTTGGCGCGGGCCTCGGCATGGGCCTCGGCGCGCATCACTTCGGCGACGCCGAACAGGCCCTGGCCGTCACCCAGCTGCGGGTCGACCACGGCCAGCATCTGCAAGCCATGGCCGGTGCGCGAGGCGCGCCGGGCGGCAAACACGATGGCGCGGTCGCATTCCGGGCTGTCGTCGACGACAACCAGGAATTTCGGCGCGTGGCCTGACTGATAGCTCGTGCGCTTGCGGGTCATCCGGCCTCCATCGATCCGCAAACCGTCAATCTCGCACCTGCGTTGAAGAGCCGCAAGAAGGGGAAATTACCGCCCGCACCTGCGGATGCGACCGGAAAGGCAAGGTGCCAGCGAAGCCCGGCCCGGCATCGGCATCGCCGGATCGACGGGCGGCCCGGCGCGACCTGGCGCGACCCGGCGCACCATCGGCCGGTGCGTCGCCGGTATGGCCTGCGCCAGTGTGACGTGCCGCACAGCGGCGGCGAGCCACGCCTGACATCCTTCTCGCATGCCCTGGCGAGGAGGCGGCCGTGAAGACATCCACTTTCATCCTGTCGTTCGGCGCCACCCTTCTGGCACTCGGTATCGTCACCGGCGCGCTGCGCGGCACGCGCCCCATCGCCCGCCAGATCCGCTACGAACTCGGCTCGTCGGCAACCGTTGCCCGGTCCATCGACAGCTGATCGCGACGCTCAATCGACGGCCACGCGCGCGGCAAACCTTTAAACTTCGGTCCAGCGCTGCTATGTGCGGCCCTATGACCGACACGCCGCTCGAACTGATCCGCAATTTCTCCATCGTCGCCCATATCGACCATGGCAAGTCGACGCTCGCCGACCGTCTGATTCAGACAACCGGCGGCCTGACCGCGCGCGAGATGACCGAACAGGTCCTCGACAACATGGATATCGAAAAAGAACGCGGAATCACCATCAAGGCGCAGACGGTCCGGCTGAACTACACGGCCCATGACGGCAAGACCTATGTCATGAACCTCATGGACACGCCCGGCCATGTCGACTTCGCTTACGAAGTGTCGCGCTCGCTCGCCGCTTGCGAAGGTTCGCTCCTGGTCGTCGACGCCTCCCAGGGCGTCGAGGCCCAGACGCTCGCCAATGTCTACCAGGCGCTGGATGCCGGCCATGAGATCGTGCCGGTGCTCAACAAGGTCGACCTGCCGGCGGCCGAACCGGAACGGGTGAAGCAGCAGATCGAGGAGGTGATCGGCCTCGACGCTTCCGAGGCCGTGCCGATCTCGGCCAAGACCGGCCTGAACATCGAGGCCGTGCTGGAGGCGATCGTCACCCGCCTGCCGCCGCCCAAGGGCGATCGCAATGCGCCGTTGAAGGCGATGCTGGTCGACTCATGGTACGATGCCTATCTGGGCGTCATCGTGCTGGTCCGGGTCATCGACGGCAGCATGAAGAAAGACAGCCGGATCAAGATGATGGGCACCGGCGCCGTCTATAACATCGACAAGATCGGCGTGTTCACCCCGAAAATGACCGATATCGCCGATCTCGGGCCGGGCGAGGTCGGTTTCATCACCGCTTCCATCAAGGAGGTCGCCGATACCCGCGTCGGCGACACCATTACCGACGAGAAGAAGCCGACCGCCCAGGCCCTGCCCGGCTTCAAGCCGGCGCAGCCGGTGGTGTTCTGCGGCCTGTTCCCCCAGGATGCGGCCGATTTCGAAGATCTGCGCGCCGCCATGGGCCGGCTGCGCCTCAATGATGCGAGCTTCTCGTTCGAAATGGAGAGTTCGGCGGCGCTCGGCTTCGGCTTCCGCTGCGGCTTCCTCGGCCTGTTGCACCTGGAGATCATCCAGGAGCGGCTGGAACGCGAGTTCAATCTCGACCTGATCGCCACGGCGCCGTCGGTCATCTACCAGATCCTGCTCAGGAACGGCGAGCTGATCGAGCTGCACAATCCGGCCGACATGCCGGATCCGATGAAGATCGAGACCATTTCCGAGCCCTGGATCCGTGCCAAGATCATGACGCCCGACGACTATCTCGGCTCGGTCCTGAAGCTTTGCCAGGATCGCCGCGGCGTCCAGATCGACCTCAACTATGTCGGCAGCCGCGCCATGGTCACCTATGACCTGCCGCTCAACGAGGTGGTGTTCGATTTCTACGATCGGCTGAAATCGATTTCCAAGGGTTATGCCTCGTTCGATTACCAGATCACCGACTATCGCGACGGCGACCTGGTGAAGATGTCGATCCTGGTCAATGGCGAGCCGGTCGACGCCTTGTCCATGCTGGTGCACCGGGCGCGCGCCGAGCAACGCGGCCGGGCCATGTGCGAAAAGCTGAAGGACCTGATCCCGCAGCACCTGTTCAAGATCCCGATCCAGGCCTCGATCGGCGCCAAGGTGATTGCCCGCGAAACCATCTCGGCCCTGCGCAAGGACGTCACCGCCAAATGTTACGGCGGCGACATCTCGCGCAAGCGCAAGCTCCTGGACAAGCAGAAAGAGGGCAAGAAGCGCATGCGCCAGTTCGGCAAGGTCGACATTCCCCAAGAGGCGTTCATCGCCGCCCTGAAGGTGGATGTGTAGGGCCGTCGCCGGATAAAGGACGCCGCGGCCGACGAGGCAAATCACCGTCGGCCGAGCGAGGCTGTTGTTACCCTTTCACCAGCACCAGCCGGTGCAAGGTCGCCTGCTTCAGGTTGAAGAAGGCCCAGGACGAGGCGAAAAAGGCCAGGTATTTGTTGGTCTGCTGAATGCCGACCAGCTCGTGGGCCCGGTCGCGGTTGGCCACGAGATTGTCGAACCAGGCGCGCAGCGTCGGCCGGTAGTCGTGCTCGGAATCATTGGTGAGGGTGAAGCCGGCCTCGCGCGCGGCGGCCAGGTGCTGTCCGTGCAGCGACAGGATCGAGCCGGGGAAGAACAATTGCGCCGTGACCATCGAGGTCGCCGTCGGATCGTCGCCGTTCAGCGAGAAGAAATGGTGCACGGCGCGGCCGCCCGGCTTCAAGGCAGCATAGATCTTCTTCGACAATGGCAGGATCTCGTCCGGACGGACATGCTCGATCGCCCCGATCGAATAGATCTTGTCATACCGCTCGCGGCCGAGATCCGTGGTGACGAAGTCCTCGAGCATGACGTTGAAGCCGAACTTCTCCTCGATATAGCGCTTCTGCTCGCGCGACAGCGTGTAGCCGGAGAGGTTCTGCTTGTCGCCGGTATGGGCATCGATATGGCGCAGCATCGAGCCCCAGCCGCAGCCGAGCTCGAGGATCGCCTCGCCCGGTTTCGGATCGATCAGCGACAGGAGATGGTTGGCCTTGTTCAGCTGGGCCTGCTCGAGCGTGTCGCCAGGCGATTTGAAGTCGGCGCAGCTGTAGAACATGAAGGTCTTGTCGAGGAACAGACGGTAGAAGTCGTTCGACAGATCGTAGTGATATTCGATGCCGCCGGCATGGGACTGCTCGAGCATGCGGGCAACCAGCCGCTGGCGCCGGGCTGCCGGCGGATAATTGTCGACAATCGACTGGATGAAATCCGGATAGGGATAGGTGAAGAAGCGCCAGACCGTCTCCGGATCGACCGGCCGCTGCGAGCCGGTGAAAAAATTCACCGCGGCCGAAGGCGGTCCGTAGGTCAGGGCATCGGAGACCAGATGCAGCCAGCGTCTAAGCCAGGCCGTCGGCGGCACAACCAGCCGGGGCGCGGCACCAACCTGTTCAACAGGGGCCATGGCGAGCTCCTCCTGTTTGAAAGATGGGGACGCTAACACGTCGATTCACCCCGTCTATCCGGATGAATCGTAAGGCAGCCATGCTGTCTCTTCGTGCGCAAGAACGCGTGATCAGGCGCGCCCGCGCGCCGATCGGGTCGGCCGCACCATGGCGTCGATCCACCGGCCGATCTCGCTGCGGCGCTTCGACTTGACCAGGATTTCGGCATCCAGGCCGTGGCGCCAGGCGACCGCCTTGTTGGCCGGGTCGGCCTCCAGGAGGTCGAGATCGGCGCGCCAGCGCATGAGCGTCGACAGGTCCTCGAAGAAGCCCTCGTCGATCAGGCGGCCGCCCAGCGCGCCACCAATGGCCGAGACCTCGCCGAAGGAGAATTCGGGATGGTACTGCACCGCCCAGGCGGTGGCGCGGCCGGCCTTGATCTCGACCGCCTGGACCTCGCTCATGCTGTTGGAGGCGAGCAGCGTGGTGCCCGGCGCCATGGTCTCGATCTCGTCCTGATGCACCGCCAGGGCGTCGAAAGCGGCGGGCCGCTCGGCCAGCATCGGATGGGCCTTGCCGCTATCGTTCGGCGCGATCTTGCGGGCAATGCCCATTTCGCGACCCCGGGGATTCCTGCGCACGACGCCACCGGCAGCGGCGGTCAGCACCTGCAGGCCCCAGCAGGAGCCGAACACCGGCGTGCCGGCGGCAAAAACCGCGCGCGCCAGGTCGATCTGCGCGGTAATCTCCGACGTCATGTCGTAGAGGTTGAGCGACGAGCCGGTCAGCGCCACGCCGTCATAGCCTTCGAGACCGGCGGCATCGGGCAGATTGGCTTGGCGGTCGGCTGGAAAGCACAGGTCGACGACCGCGTCGGGGGCGAGTTCACGCAGCACCTCGGCATAAGCTTCCGAGGGCATGGCGCCGCGCGACCGGGCATGGCGGGCGCGGTCGGCGGCGGTGTTGCCTTCGACGACGAGCAGGCGGAGGGTCATGGGTGAAGCTTCCAGGCGGGACAACGGCATGTACCGCGACAAGGAAGCCGCGAAAAGAGGCCGGTACGCATCACAGACCCGGCCGTGCCGTGACCCAATATCACGCTTTTGTTTCTGTCCGGTGCCCGGGCCCGGGCACCCTTGTTGCGCGAGGCGACATCCGCCTGGCGGCTGAGGCGGAGTTGCTCTTCGGCCGGAAAGGCGGCATCACGTGCGGTGACCGCACGTGACCGGCGAGGCTCTCTTGGATATCCCCACCGACAGCTTCAAGCAGATCGACCGCGACCACATGCTCGGGCTGGAAAAGGGCCTGGCGGTGATCGCCTGTTTCGACGCGGACCATCAGCGCCTGACCATTGCCGATGTCGCGCGCATGACCGGCCTGACGCGGGCCACCGCCCGACGCTGCCTGATCACGCTCAACCGCATCGGTTATGCCGAAACCGACGGCAAGTTCTTCCGGCTGACGCCGCGCGTGCTGAAGCTCGGTTATGCCTATCTGTCCTCGACCCCGCTCACCGCCATCCTGCAGAGCGCCCTGGAACGGCTGAGCGAGGCGATCGGCGAGAGCTGCTCGGCCTCGATCCTCGACGGCAACGAGATCGTCTATGTCGCACGCTCCGCGACCAAGCGGATCATGTCGGTCGGACTGTCGGTCGGCGCGCGGCTGCCGGCCTTCTGCACCTCGATGGGGCGGGTGCTGCTCGCAACCCTGCCCGAAGAGACGGCGCGCCGGCATGTCGAGACCTCGGTCCGCCGGCCGCTGACACCGAAGACCCGCACCGAGGTCTCGGCGATCATGGCGGCGATCGCGGCGGCGCGCAGCGACGGCTTCGCCATCATCGACCAGGAACTGGAGATCGGCCTGACCTCGATCGCCGTTCCCGTGATCGATATCCGCGGCCGGACGCTCGCGGCCGTCAATGTCGGCACCCATGCAACCCGTTTCTCGCCCGACATGCTGGTGCGCGACCTGTTGCCGAAGCTCAGGACGGTGCAGGCCGAGCTGTCGCGCATCATCGGCTGATCGCCTGTGGGCGGATCGACCCTGGCGGTTGAATTCGCCGTCCTCACCTGCCAGCGTCCGTCGCCATGCTGACCCAGACGCCCGCTGATTCCGAAACCGCCCCCGACGTGCCGGTGGACAACCGCGTCACGCCGATGATGGAGCAATATATCGAGATCAAGGCGACCAATCCGGACAGTCTGCTGTTCTACCGGATGGGCGATTTCTACGAGATGTTCTTCGACGACGCGGTGGCCGCGTCGCGCGCCCTCGGCATCACCCTGACCAAGCGCGGCAAACATCTCGGCCAGGACATTCCGATGGCCGGCGTGCCGGTCCATGCGGCGGAGGACTATCTGCACCGGCTGATCCAGCAAGGTTTCCGCGTCGCGGTGTGCGAACAGACCGAGGATCCGGCGGAAGCCCGCAAGCGCGGCTCGAAATCGGTGGTCAATCGCGGTGTGATCCGGCTGGTCACGCCGGGCACGCTGACCGAGGATTCGCTGCTGGAAGCGCGGCGCAACAATTACCTTCTGGCGGTGGCGCGGGCCAAGACCTCCTCGGTCGCCAGCGTCGACGCCTTCGCGCTGGCCTGGCTCGACATGTCGACCGGCGAGTTCCGGGTCGCCGAGACCGATGGCGGGCGGCTTTCGGCCGACATCGCCCGGATCGACCCGGGCGAGATCGTCGTCTCCGACGCCTTGTTCGCCGATGCCGATCTGGCGCCGTTCTGGCGCTCGTTCAAGGCGGTGTCGCCGGCCCCGCGCGACGTTTTCGACGGCGCCAGCGCCGAACGGCGCCTCGCCACCTATTTCGGCGTCAGGACGCTGGATGGTTTCGGCACGTTCTCGCGGCTGGAGCTGACCGCGGCGGCGGCGGCCGTCACCTATGTCGAACGCACCCAGCTCGCCTCACGCCCGCCGCTGTCGCCGCCGGTGCGTGAGGCCCAGGGCGCGACCATGCTGATCGACGCCGCGACGCGCGCCAATCTGGAGCTGGTGCGCACGCTCGGCGGCGAACGCGCGGGCTCGCTGCTGGCGGCGATCGACCGGACGGTGGTCGCCGCCGGCGCCCGCCTGCTGGCCAACCGGCTGGCCAATCCGCTGACCGATCCGGACGCCATCGCCGCCCGCCACGACGCGGTCGAGGCGCTGGCCGCGGCAACGGCGCTCAGGGCCG
The DNA here is from genome assembly GCF_005144885.1 of Phreatobacter stygius. Taxonomy (NCBI): domain Bacteria; kingdom Pseudomonadati; phylum Pseudomonadota; class Alphaproteobacteria; order Hyphomicrobiales; family Phreatobacteraceae; genus Phreatobacter; species Phreatobacter stygius. Next base: position 2,897,923 of record NZ_CP039690.1, on the reverse strand, counting down.
AAATCCGGGCCCGGCTGCAAAGCGCGCCCGACATGGCCCGGGCGTTGACCCGCATCGCCATGGGCCGGGGCGGGCCGCGCGATCTCGCCGCGATCGGCCAGGGCCTGGTGGCGGCCGGCGGCCTTGCCGAACTGATCGCCAGCGAAACGGCAGGCGAACTGGCGACGGTGGCCCATGGCCTGTCGCAGCCGGATCCGGCGCTTGCCGGCATGCTTGCCGACGCGCTCGCCGACGACCTGCCGCTGTTGAAGCGCGATGGCGGTTTCGTGCGGGCCGGCCATCTCGCCGATCTCGACGAGGCACGCGGGCTTCGCGACGAAAGCCGGCGCATCATCGCGGGGCTGCAGACGCGTTATGCCGAGGAGACCGGCATCCGGGCGCTGAAGATCAAGCACAACAACGTGCTGGGCTATTTCGTCGAGGTGGCGCAGCAGCATGGCGACGGCTTCCTGAAGCCGCCGCTCAACGCCACCTATATCCACCGCCAGACGCTGGCCGGCGTCATGCGTTTCACCACCACCGAGCTCGGTGCGCTGGAGGCGAAGATCGCCGGGGCCGCCGACCGGGCGCTGGGGCTGGAACTGGAGGTCTTCGACCGGCTGAGCCAGACCGTGCTCGGCCATGCCGGGCCGATCAAACAGGCGGCGGAAGCGATCGCCACGCTCGATGTCGCCAGCGCCAATGCGACGCTGGCCGTCGAGCAGGCCTATGTCCGGCCGCTGGTCGACATGTCCTTGGCCTTCGCGGTCAAGGGCGGCCGCCACCCGGTGGTCGAGCAGGCGATCGCCCGCACCGCGCCCTTCGTCGCCAATGACTGCGAGCTGTCGGGCCATGACGGCAAGGGCCGGATCTGGCTGATCACCGGCCCCAACATGGCCGGTAAATCCACCTTCCTGCGGCAGAACGCGCTGGTCGCGGTGCTGGCCCAGATGGGCTCCTTCGTCCCGGCGGCCTCGGCCCATATCGGCATGGTCGACCGGCTGTTCTCGCGTGTCGGCGCCGCCGACGACCTGGCGCGCGGGCGCTCGACCTTCATGGTCGAGATGGTCGAGACCGCGGCGATCCTCAATCAGGCCGGCGCGCGGGCCCTCGTCATCCTCGACGAGATCGGCCGCGGCACCGCGACCTTCGACGGCCTGTCGATCGCCTGGGCGGCGGTCGAACATCTGCATGAGACCAATCGTTGCCGGTCGCTGTTCGCCACCCATTTCCACGAATTGACCGTGCTGTCGAAACGGCTCAACCGGCTGCACAACGCCACCATGCGGGTGAAGGAATGGCAGGGCGACGTGATCTTCCTGCACGAGGTGACCGAAGGCGCCGCCGATCGCTCCTACGGCATCCAGGTGGCCAAGCTCGCCGGCCTGCCGCCCTCGGTGATCGAGCGGGCCAAACACGTGCTGGCCGAATTGGAGGCGACCGACCGGGCCGCCCCGGTCCGGCGCCTGGTCGACGACCTGCCGCTGTTCGCCGCCGCGCCGCGGCCGCAGGCCGGGCCCGCCAAGCCCGAGCCGGCGCTGGACCTGCTCGACACCATCGACCCCGACGACATGACGCCGCGCGAGGCGCATGAGGCGCTCTACGCGCTGAAAGCCAAGCGGGCGAGCCTCAGGAAAGCCTGATGCGGTTGGCGGCCAGGAGCGCGAGCGACCAGAACACCGGGACGGCGAGGCCGACCAGGAGCCCGGTCCAGACCTGACCCGCCGCGGCGAACAGATGGATCGCCAGCAGGAAGCCGACAAAGCCGACCAGCATGACCAGGCCGTTGATCATGGCAGCCGCCACCACCGGTCCGCCGAGCCGGCGATGCATCAGCAGGATGAAACTCGAAAAGCTCGCCGGAAACAGGGTGGCGGTGCCGGTCACCGCCGGGCCGATCCGCTCCGACACGGTGACCACCAGCACCACCAGGGTGACCACCAGCGCGACGCGCAGCGGGATGTCGTACCAGCGTCGCCGCGGCGGCAGGCCGAGCTTAGCCTTGCGCCAGGGCCAGGTGGCCACAATGGCGATGCCGAAGACGACGGCATTCAGCACCAGGGCCGGAACCAGCGTCCAGTCGGCCAGCTGGATCAACAGGGCGGTGGCGAGCCAGGCCGACAGCATGGCGGCGAACGAGGCGGCAAGGCCGAAGCCGCGGCGCGCCAGCAGCGCATAAGCGATCCCCGCCGGCACGATCGAGACATTGACCGAGAGGCTGGACAGGCTCGCCGCGGCAATGAACGGCGCGTCGTGGTCGAGCGCCAGCATGACATAGGCCGGGCCGGTGGAGACCGGCAGAGCCAGAACCATCGCCGCAAGGAACGGCCGGGTGCGTTCGGCGACGACGGCGGCCGAGACGACGATTGCCGCCGTCGTCAGGGCTTTGAGCGCGAGGGGGAGAAGGGACAATGGGGCAAGAGCCGATGCGAAGGCGGGTGACCGGTTTAGCCGGTTCGCCCGCACTCGGGCAGCCCGGTCAGTGCAGGACCCGCCCGCCCTTGGCGTGCATCTCGGCGACCAGCGCCGCGACCCCTTCCAGGTGCGGATTGATGCCCAGCGCCACTTCGAAGGCGGCGAGCGCGTCGGCCTCGCGGCCATGGCGCAGGCAGATCTGCGCGAAACCCGAGATTGCGCCGAAATGCCGCGGCTCGCGCTTCAGGGTTTCCATCACGTCGGCGACGGCATTGGCATCGTCGCCCCGGATGAAATGCAGGGTCGCCCGCTTGTTCCAGGCCTCCGACCAATCCGGGCGGGCGTCGACCAGCGCGTCGAGCACCAGATGCGCCATGTCGTAATGTTTCACCGCCATGGCATTGATCGCCTGCTCCATGGCTTCGTCGGCATGCGGATCCCGGTGATTGGTCCAGATCGCCCAGATCAGGTCCTGCAGCTCATAGGCCGGCCGACGCGGCTGGAACCGCGACAGGTCGCGAAACAAACTGTCGAGCCGCTTCGGCTGAGCCGCGGCCGGCGTCGTCGCATCAAGCGACAGCACAAGTTTGAGGCAGTCCTCGAAGGCGATCGGGTCGGACACGAAGTCTCCGCGCAATTGATGTGCGAGCTCGGGGGTAGCTAAGCACTCGCACTGCTGGCGCCAAGAGCTGAACCAACAACCATGGTGGAATTGGGGTCTGATGGTCAGCGCATGGCCGCCGCGCGCGCCGCGGCGAGCCGGGTGATGGCCTCGACCAGTCCCGGGCCGGGACAGACGGTCAGCACATCAGGGATGACGATCCGGCGGTCCGGCGGATAGAGCCTGGCCAGCACCGGATGGGCGAGCAGCGCCGTGCCCTGATCGGCGGCGCGGGCCGGCGGGCCGTTGAGAACAAGGACGTCCGGCCGGAGCAGCACGATGGCCTCGAGGCTGACGAAGCCGCCAAAACCCGCCGCCGGCCTGGCATGGCGGAAGCCGGCCCGCGCCAGGGCATCGCCGAGCATGGTCGTGGGACCGGCGGCATAACCGCGCCGCTCATAGGGCAGCGCGCTCGGCGCGGGTCCAGGCGGGGCGGTCGCGGCATCGAGGCGGGCAGCCAAGGCCTCGCCGCGTTCCGGATGGCCCAGGATCGCGGCCGTGCTGCGGATGATCGCCTTGGCGTCGTCGAGCGAAGTGGCGAGCGGCATGCGCTCGACGCGAATGCCGCGGCCGCCGAGCAATTGCCCGGTGGCGAGCCGGTCGCGGGGGCCGAGGAAAACCAGGTCGGCGCCGAGCGCCAGCGCTTCTTCGGCCGATCCGGAGGTCACCGGAAAGGCGCGCGCGGCCTCGGCCGCCGCGGATATGCCGACATGTCTGGCATAAGGCGAAAGCGCGGCGATCTGGCTGGGATCAGCCAGCGCCAGGACCAGCTGATCGGCGCAGAGATTGAACGAAACGACGCGGCTGGGCGCGGCGGCGGCGGCCGAGGTCAGAGCCAACAGCGCAAGCGGCGCCGCCAGCCAGCGCCTCATGCGGCGTTGGAGGTGATCGGCTGGGCGAGCAGCAGGCGCAACGTCGCCTCGTCGCGGGCCGCCCGCAGCTTCTGGACATTGCCGGGGTCGCGGGTCAGCCGGGCGATGCGCGACAGCGCCTTCAAATGATCGGCGCCGGCGCCTTCGGGCGCCAGCAGAGCGAAGACCAGGTCGACCGGCTGGCCGTCGATCGCGTCGAAATCGACGGGATGGTCGAGGCGGGCGAACAGGCCGGTGACACGCTCGAGCTTCGGCAGCTTGCCGTGCGGAATGGCGATGCCGCTGCCGGCGCCGGTCGACCCCAGGCGCTCGCGCTCGTTCAGGGTGTCGTAGATCTCACGGGCCGAACGGCCGGTCAGTTCCGCGGCCTTGGCGGCAATCTCCTGGAGCAGCTGCTTCTTCGATTCCACGTGAAGGAGGGGGATGATGGCGCCGGCGGCGATGATGTCATGGATCGGCATTGGCTGCCTTCTTGGGATAGCGTGTTGGACGCGGGCCTCTATCTCGGCCCATGCAATGACGATGCCATGACGGGTCAGGACGGCCCGCTCGGCTCCGCCGCCGGAGGATCCACCCAGCCGACATGCCCGTCGGCCCTCCGGTACACGACATTCACCCTTCCGTGCACTGCGTGGTGAAAGACAATGGTTCGCGCCCCCGTGACGTCCAGTTCCATCACGGCGTCGGCCACTGTCATGCGTTTCAGGTTGGCGGTCTGTTCGGCAATGATCACCGGCTCGAATTCACCGGTCGGGCCATCGTCATCCTCGTCAGCCAGGTCGACCGGCGCCTCGATGACATAGGACCGTGCCTCGACGGTGGCGGCCTGGCCATTGCTGGCTGTCCGGTCCTTCTGGCGCCGCGCATAGCGCCGGAGCCGCTTCTCGATGCGCTCGGCGGCGAGGTCGCAGGCTGCATAGGCGTCGGCCGCGAAAGCCTCGGCCTGCAGCGTCGTGCCGCTCGCCAGGTGCAACGCATAGACCGCGCGGAAACCATGGGCTTCCTTCTCGACGGTCACATGTCCGGTATAACGGCCATCGGCATATCGGCCGGTGGCGTCCCCCACGCGCACCGCGATTCGTTCACGAAGCGCTTCACCGATATCGAGGTTCTTGCCAGAAATGCGCAGAGCCATAAGGCTCCCCCGATTGTCTGTTCGGATCGCGGACCGGTGGGCCGTTCCGCTTCCATCTTCTTATGTAGGTGACGGTTACGGATTACGAAATGACAAGTCAATGCGACATCGGAACGGGCCGGCCGGCAGGGCCATGCCCCGGCGCCCGCGAACGCAAGCTTAATATTTGATAATATTGAAGCATTTTGTTGTACTGGACCTGCCATGACGCCCGATGACGAGCTGTTCGCAAAGCCTGAACGCCGGGGCATCACGCTTCCCGCCTGGCTCGAACGGGCGATCTCGATCGGCATCGTAACCGCCGACAAGGAGGTGGCGCGGCGCCAGCGCCTGACCAATGTCGCGACATTCGCCGCCATGTCGAATGCCGGTTCGCATCTCGTCTCGAACGCGCTGCACGACTTCGACGGCATGATGGTGATCCATCTCTACAACGCCTTGATGGTGATTCTCGAACTGTTCATCCATCGCTTGCATCGGCGCGGCCCGAATGCCGGCGCCGTGGCGCTGCTCAGCCTGGTCATCGCAGGCAATTGCTTCGTCGTCGCCATGCTCGGCCGCGACAGCGGGCTGCAGGTCTATTTCACGCTGGCCGGCGGCATCCTGTTCCTGATCGGCATCGAGAACTGGCGGCTCTGGCTGCCGTTCATGGCGGCGACCTTCATGGCGCTCATCGCCGCGCTGTTCCTGATCTCGCCGCATGGGCTGATCGTGCCCGAGGATGCCGAGATCCGCCGGTCGCTGGCGATCCAGGGCATGCTCAACGCGATCCTGATCAATGCGGTGATGATCTTTTACGCCCTGACCGCCCTGCGCCGCACCCAGAACGAAGTCGAAGCGGCGCTCGGCCGCTCCGACGCGCTTCTGGAGATCCTGCTGCCGGCGCTGATCGCCGAACGCCTCAAGGCCAACCCCTCGAAGCCGATCGCCGACCGGCTCGACGACGCGATCATCCTGTTCGCCGATCTGGTCGGCTTCACCACGGCCTCGCACCGGCTGCCGCCCGACGTGATCGTTGCCTATCTCGACGACCTGGCGCGCGCCTGGGACGACAATTGCGCCGATCATGGCGTGCAGAAGATCAAGAGCATCGGCGACAGCTATATGGTCGCCGCCGGGATCGGCGAGGCCGGCAGCGACGGTGCGGTCCGCATGGGCCGCTTCGCCCTCGCCATGATCGAGACGCAGAAAGCCCGCGCGGCCCTTGCCGGGCATCGGCTGGATCTACGCGTCGGCATCCATCGCGGCGTGGCGACAGCCGGCGTCATCGGCCGGACCCGCATGGGCTACGACCTCTGGGGCGATGCGGTGAACACCGCGTCGCGCATGGAAAGCACCGGCCTGCCCGGCCGAATCCATGTCAGCCGGGCATTCCATGACGCGACCTGCGAGGCCTTCCGGTTCGAAGCCCGCGGCACCGTCGCGCTGAAGGGGATCGGCGAGGCCGAAACCTTTTTCCTGCTGGGCGAAAAGCCGGCGCCCTGATCAACGGGCGGCGCGGGTGATCACCTGCGGCCGCTCGAGGCAATAATAGCCGGCCAGCCGGCTGATATCGCCCCTGCGCAGCCAGTCGTTCAACATGCGGCTGGCGGTTTCCCTGGACACGCCGGCCATGGCCGCGATATCGGCCTGGCCGAGCTTGACCTTGATCAGGATGCGGCCGGATCCGACATCCTGGCCGAAGCCCTCGGCAAGAGCCACGAGGGCCACCGCCACGCGCCCCTTGACCGCCATGAAATTGGCGGTGGCGAGGGCCAGGTTGGTATCGCGCAGACGCCCGGCAAGCAGGACGGCGATGGCGCGGCAGATGGCGGCGTCGCGCGCCACCAGATCGTCGAAGGCGATACGCGGAATGAAGCGCAGCCGCGCCGCCTTCAGCGCCGAGACCGAGGCCGACCGCGGGTGGCCGTCGATCAGCGACAATTCGCCCACCACCGAGCCTGGCCGCAGCAGGGCGAGAATGCGCTGGATGCCGTTCTCCGAGGCGAGTTCGACCTTCAGAAGGCCATCGTCGATCAGGTAACAGCCGTCGCCGGGATCGCCGGCCAGGAACAGCACCTGGCCCGGATCGAGCTTGACCGGCATGGCGCGGTCGAGGAGCCGCGACGTCATGTCGGACGGCAGGGCCGCAAAAAAATGCGGCCGGCCCGCCGGCGCGGCATTGGCGAAGTCGTCGAGGCGCGGCGAGGCTGTCGGCATGGCAGGTGACGCTTGCATCCCGGCGGGCAAAGGACAAGGTGAAGCGGCGAAGCCTGCCGAAGCGGTAGGGCTTGGCAAAAGGGGGCGGCTCGCGCCGCCCCGTCCATGGCCTGGTGGACAGGGATCAATAGCAGATGCGGATCTGCCGGTAATAATCCCATTCACAGGGCGGGCCGCCGTAAAGGCCGAAGCGGTAGTGCCGGTGATGCCAATGGCCATGGCGGTGGAAATGCCCGTGACGATGGAAATGCCCGTGGCGATGGAAATGATGGCCGTGCCGGTGGAAGCCGCCGCCATGGCGGAACCCGCCATGATGCATGCCGCCGCTACGGACACCGCCGCCGCCGCGACCGCCGCGCGCCTCGGCATCGGTCGTCGCGATGAAGGCCGACCCGGCGAGAGCCAGAGCGGCGATCGCGAGATATTTGGTCGTCTTGCTGATCATGAAACCCTCCTGGGGCTTGGCCGAAGCCCGTTTGCTGTCGGTGAGGCCAAGGATGCCTGGAGCGGCGGCGCGCCGATGTGACGGGCATCACCGAATGCGCGATTGGCGCGGTGGCGGCTTGGGTGCGCCGCGCAGGCCATAGGCCCGTGAGAAACGCGCTAGCGATCCGGCACGAAGGGCGTGCCGAGCGCCGCGGGCGCCTGGCTCGCCACCCGTCCCGCCCGGCTGATCAAGACCAGGACCAGGATGGTGGCGAGATAAGGCAAGGCCGACATGAGCTGGCTTGGAATGCCCAGGCCGCGCGCCTGGGCGTGCAGCTGAAGGATGGTCACGCCGCCGAACAGATAGGCGCCGATCATGGCGCGGCCCGGCCGCCAGCTGGCGAAGACGACAATGGCAAGCGCGATCCAACCCCGCCCGGCGGTCATGCCGGGCGACCAGAACGGCGTATAGGCCAGCGACAGATAGGCGCCGGCAAGCCCGGCGCAGGCGCCGCCGAACAGCACCGCGAGAAACCGGATCTTCAAGACCGAATAGCCGAGCGCATGGGCCGAGCCGTGGCTCTCGCCGACGGCGCGCAGGACAAGGCCGGCGCGCGACCGGTAGAGAAACCACCAGACCGCGGCGCCGAGCGCGACCGACAGGTAGACCACCGGGTCCTGCTGGAACAGGAGCTTGCCGACAACCGGCAGGTCGCTCAGCCAGGGCAAGGCGATCTTCGCCATGGGATCGCGCCGGGCGCCGATGAAATCGGCCCCGATCAGGCCGGACAGGCCGAGGCCGAGGATCGTCAGCGCCAGGCCGGTCGCCACCTGATTGGTGGCCAGGCCGAGCGCCAGCGCCGCGAACAGGCCCGCCATGACCATGCCGGCGGCGATCGCCGCGAGGCAACCGACCAGCGTCGAGCCGGACAGGATGGCGGCGGCAAAACCGGTCGCCGCCCCGATGATCATCATGCCCTCGACACCGAGATTCAGGACGCCGGACCGTTCGGCCACCAGCTCGCCGAGGGCGGCGATGAACAGCGGCGTCGCGGCGGTGACGACGGTCAAGAGGATGGCTTCGACGATCCCCATCAGGCGGCCCTCTCGCGCCCGACGAGGCGCAGGCGATAGAGAATGAAAGTGTCGCAGCCGAGCACGAAGAACAGCAGCAGGCCCTGGAACACGCGGGTGAGGTCGAGCGGCACGCGCAGCGTGATCTGGGCGTTCTCGCCGCCAATGAAGGTGAGCGCCAGAAACAAGGCGGCGATCAGCGCGCCGACCGGATTGAGCCGGCCGAGGAAGGCGACGATGATCGCGGTGAAGCCGTAGCCCGGCGAAATCGACGGCTGCAGCTGGCCGATCGGCCCGGCCACCTCGATGATGCCGGCAAGGCCGGCGAGAGCCCCCGATACGGCGAAGACGAAGAGCGTGGTGCGGCGGTCGTCGAAACCGGCGAAGCGGGCAGCCCGCGGTGCCGCGCCGACCAGCCGGATCTCGAAACCCTTCAGCGTGCGGCCGATCATGAAGGTCGCCGCAATCGCCACCACGACGGCCAGGATGAAGCCGACATGCATGCGACCGCCGCCGACGATCAGCGGCATGACGGCCTCCGGCTCGAAATTGACCGATTGCGGGAAATTGAAGCCCTTCGGATCGCGCCAGGGTCCGCGCACGAGATAGTCGAGCGCCAGTTCGGCGACATAGACCAGCATCAGGCTGGTCAGGATCTCGTTGGCGCCGTAACGGGTCTTCAGCACTGCCGGGACCAGAGCCAGCAGCATGCCGCCGAACGCGCCCATGGCCAGCATGGCGGGCAGCACCCAGGGACCATTGGGCGTGCCGTGGGTGGCGAGCGCCAGCCAGGAGCCAAAAATGGCGCCCATGACGAGCTGGCCCTCGGCGCCGATATTCCAGTTGTTGGAGAGGTAGCAGAGGCTCAGGCCCACTGCGATCAGCGCCAGGGGCGTCGCCTTGACGGTCAATTCCTGCAGCGCCCAGCCGTCGGACAGGGGATCGAGGAAATAGACCTTGAGCGCGGCGAGCGGCGCCTTGCCCATCAGCGAGAACAGGATCGCGCCGGCGATCAGCGTCAGCATCACGGCAACCAGCGGCGAGGCGAACGAGAGCCAGAACGGCTGGTTGTCGCGGCGTTCGAGCTGCAGCCTCATGGCGCTGCCCCAGGGATGCCGCCCATCAGCAGGCCAACCTGCCCGCGCGGGAAATCGGCCGCCAGACGCGCCTCCGACAGGGCTCCGGCCGAGATGACGGCGAGCCGGTCGGCCAGTTCGTAGAGTTCATCGAGATCCTGGCTGATCACCACGACCGCCGCACCACGCACGGCAAGGTCGATCAGCGCCTGGCGAATGGTGGCGGCGGCCGCCGCGTCGACGCCCCAGGTCGGCTGCGCCACGACCAGCAGCAAGGGCTCGCGCAGGATCTCGCGGCCAACCACGAATTTCTGCAGATTGCCGCCGGACAGCGCCTTGGCCAAGGGGTCGGCGCTGCCGGCGCGCACGTCGAAGGCCTTGACCACGCGCGCCACCCAGGCTGCGAGGCTGGCGCGGTCGACCAGCCCGCGCGAGACGAAGCCGTTGGTGCCATGGCCCGACAGCAGGGCGTTGTCGGTCAGGGAGAAATCCGCCGCCGCGGCATGACCAAGCCGTTGCTCCGGGACAAAGGCCGCGCCGCGGCGCCGGCGCCGGGTGATATCCTCGAGGCCAGCGGGCCGATCGTCGATCCGGATCGCCTCCGACGGGCTCAGCCGCTCGCCGGAGAGGGCCTGGAACAGCTCGTCCTGGCCGTTGCCGGCAACGCCGGCAATGCCGAAGATCTCGCCGGCGCGAACGCTGAACGAGACCCGGCTCAGCGTCACGCCATGGCTGTCGGCGGCCGGCAAGGACAGGTCGTTCACCGCCAGGCGGATATCGCCCGGCACGTGGGTCGCGACCTTCAGCGTCGCCACGTCGGCGCCAACCATCAGGCGGGCAAGGCTCGCCGCGGTTTCGGTGCGCGGATCACAGGTCGCCACCACCTTGCCGCCGCGCAGAATGGTGGCCCGGTCGCACAGCCGGCGGACCTCGTCGAGCTTGTGCGAGATGTAGAGCACGCTGCGTCCTTCGGCCTTCAGCGCCTCGAGCGTCCGGAACAGCTGGTCGACCTCCTGCGGGGTCAGGACCGAGGTCGGCTCGTCGAGGATCAGGAGTTTCGGATTCTGCAACAAGGCGCGGACGATCTCGATGCGCTGGCGCTCGCCGACCGACAGGCGCCAGACCTCGCGCTTCGGCTCGAGCGGCAAGCCATAGGCGCGCGACAGGCGCGCCACCTCGGCCTCGATCCGCGTCATCGGCGTGGCCGAGGGCAGCGACAGCGCGACGTTCTCGGCAACGGTGAGCGCCTCGAACAGCGAGAAATGCTGGAACACCATGCCAATGCCGAGCGCCCGCGCCTCGGCGGGATTGGCCAGCCGGACAGTTTGCCCGCTCCAGGCGATGCGGCCCTCGGCCGGCTCGAGCAGGCCATAGAGGATCTTCACCAGGGTCGACTTGCCGGCGCCGTTCTCACCCAGCAGGGCATGGATCTCGGCGGGCTGGACGGTCAGGTCGATGTGGTCATTGGCGGCCAGCGCGCCGAACCGCTTGACGATGCCGCGAGCCTCGAGGAGCGCCGCCATCAATAGGCAATCTTGTCGGGCTTGGCGGCCCAGGCCTGAAACACCGCGCGCGCTTCGGCACTCGGCTGGTGCTCCATGGCGACCAGGGTGGTCGACGGCGCCCGCGCCACCTCGTCATAGAACGGCGCATCGTCGAATTCGATCGCCGCCGCGTCGCCGCGGGTATTGGCATAAACGATGCGGCCGACCCGGGCCCAGAGCGCGGAAGCAAGGCACATCGGGCAGGGTTCGCAACTCGTATAGAGCGTCGCGCCGCGGAGATCGAAACGGCCAAGCGCCGTGCAGGCGCGCCGGATCGCCACCACTTCGGCATGAGCGGTCGGATCATTGGTCGAGGTGACCTGGTTCCAACCCTCCGCGACGACCGTGTCGCCGACCGCGACCAGCGCCCCGAACGGGCCACCCTCGCCCTTCTCCATATGCTCGCGCGACAGCGCTACGGCGCGCGCCATGAACAGGGTGTCGAGCGAAGAGGAGCTTGTCGCGGTCATTGTCCGATCACACGCGGGCGCGGCGCCCAAGTCAATTCTGAAGCCAGGATTTCAATTCTGAAGCCAGGATTTCAATTCTGAAGCCAGGAATTCAATTCGGAAGCCTGGGATCGCATGACAAACGGCCGCTAGAGAACGCCATTCTCGCGCATCGCTGCGATCTCATCGGCCGAATAGCCGGTAGCACCCAGCACCGCGTCGGTATGCTCGCCGAGGCGCGCGCCGGGCCAGCGGATCTTGCCGGGCGTGCGCGTCAGCTTCGGCACGATGCCCTGCATGGTCATCGGTCCGAAATCGGCGGTCTCGACCTCGACCACCATGTCGCGGGCGCGGAAATGCGGATCGGCGGCAACCGCCGCCGCGTCATTGACGCCGCCGGCCGGCACCGAGGCGCCGTCGAGCAGTTTCAACAGTTCGGCGCGCGGACGGGTCGCCGTCCAGTCGCCGATGATCCGGTCGATTTCGGCCTGGTTGTCCGGCTGGCCGCGGGCGCCATGGGTGGCAAAGCGCGGATCGTGTTTGAGCCCGGCCATGCCCATGACCTCGGCGAGCCGGCCGAAGATGGTGTCGGCATTGGCGCCGATGACGATGTGGTGGCCATCCAGCGTCGGATAGATATTGGACGGTGCAAATCCCGGCGAGGTCAGCCCGGTGCGGCCGCGGACATGACCGGTCACCGAATATTCCGCGACGATGCCTTCGCTGGCGGCCAGGATGGCGTCGGTCAGGCCGACATCGATGACCTGGCCCTGGCCGTCGCAGCCGCGCTGGTGCAGCGCCGCCAGAATGCCGAAGGCGGCGTAGATGCCGGCCAGCGTGTCGCCGATCGACAGGCCGGTGCGGGTCGGCAGCCGGTCGGGGTAACCGTTGATCACCCGCATGCCGCCGATCGCCTCGGCGACCGCGGCGAAGCCGGCCTTTTCCGCGTAGGGCCCATATTGGCCATAACCGGACACCCGCGCGACGATCAGCCCGGGATTCAACGCCCGCAGCGCCTCGACGGTCAGGCCCCATTTCTCCAGCGTGCCCGGCCGGAAATTTTCGAGCAGCACGTCGGCTTCGGCGATCAGGCGGCGGAGCACCTCCTGGCCCTCGGGCCTCCGCAGGTCGACGGTGATGCTTTTTTTATTGCGGCCGATCACCGGCCACCAGACCGAGGCGCCGTCCTTCTTGGCGTAACCCCATTGGCGCATGGCGTCGCCCTTGCCGGGGTCCTCGAACTTGATCAGGTCGGCGCCCATGTCGGCCAGCAGCTGGCCGCCATAAGGGCCGGCGATGAACGAGCCGAGCTCGATCACCTTGATGTCGGAGAGCGGACCGGTGGATTGCGACATGGCGGCTTCCATCAGCAGGGGACCCGCCGAGAACTAGCCCCGCCGCCGCGGCCCGGCAATGGCCGCTAATAGGTGGTCTTCTTGCCTTCCAGCCGGCGCGCCCAGCGCGACAGGCCGAAGCAGATGATCCAATAGACCGAGCCGGCAAAGACATAGGCCTCGTTGTTCATGCCGACCCAATTGGGATCGGCCAATGCGGCCTGGGCAATGCCGAGCAGGTCGAAGATCGAGACGATGGACACCAGCGAGGTGTTCTTGACCAGCGCGATGAATTCGTTGGTCATGGCCGGCATGGCGATGCGCAGCGCCTGCGGCAGCACGATCAGCCGCGTCGTGGTCCAATAGCCGAGACTGGCGGCGGCGGCGGCCTCCGACTGGCCCTTGGGGATGGCCTGCAGGCCGCCGCGCACGGCTTCCGCCATATAGGCGGCGATGACGAAGGCGAGGCCGACCACCGCCCGCACCAGCCGGTCGATGTCCCAGCCGGCCGGCATGATCAGCGGCAGCAAGAGCGACGCCAGGAAGATCACCGTGATGATCGGCACGCCGCGCCAGAATTCGATGAAGATGGTCGACAGCATGCGGATGACCGGCAATTCGGAACGGCGCCCGAGCGCCATCAGGATGCCGAGCGGCACCGCCAGCACGCCGGCATAGACCGACAGGAAGATGGTCAGCATCAGCCCGCCCCATTGGCGGGTCTCGACCCGGACGAGGCCGAGGCCGCCGGAGAGCAGCCAGACGCCGACCAGCATGACGGCGACCCACATGAGCGGCACGACGCGGCCGCGCTGCGGCATGGCCTTCCAGAACGACAGCGCAACGGTTGCCAGCAGCAGGAGGCCGGCGAGATTGACGCGCCAGCGCTCCTCGATCGGGTAGAGCCCGTACATGAACTGGCCGAAACGGGCGCGAATGAACACCCAGCAGGCGCCGCCGCCGGTGCAGTCATTGCGCGTGGTGCCGACAAAATTGGCGTCGATCAGCGCCCAGCGCAGCACCGGCACGATGATCGCAACCAGCGCGACGAGGCAGACGATCGAGATGACCGCATCGACCGGCGTCGCGAAATAGTCGCCGCGCAGACGCCGGAGAATGGACGGGCCCTGCGGCCGGGCGAGGTCGGTGGCGGCCACGTCAGTCATCGGGTCACCAGAGCGGTCTTGGCGTTGTACCAGTTCATGAAGCCGGAGACGGCGAGCCCGATGGCCAGATAGATGGCCAGCGTGATGGCGATGATCTCGATCGCCTGGCCGGTATTGTTGAGCGCCGAACCGACGAAGACACTGACCAGGTCGGGATAGGCAATGGCCGCGCCGAAGGACGAGTTCTTCAGGACGTTGAGATATTGGCTGGTCATCGGCGGGATCATCACGCGCATGGCCTGCGGGATGACGACCAGGCTGAGCGTCCGGTTCGGCCTGAGGCCCAGCGCGTAGGCGGCCTCCCACTGGCCCTTGACCACGGCCTGGATGCCGCCGCGCACCACCTCGGCGATGAAGCCGGCGGTATAGACGGTGAGCGCCAGGAACAGCGCGACGAATTCCGGCACCAGCACGAAACCGCCACGGAAATTGAAGCCGCGGAAGGCCGGCAGGTCCCAGGTGGTGGCGAAACCGGCAATGCCGAAGGCCAGCACCGGCAAGCCGATGAGCAGGACCAGCCCGGTGGCCCAGGCCGGGAAGATCTGGCCGGTGGCATCGCGCCGGCGCTTGGCCCAGATGGCGATCGCGGCCTGGCCGACAATGCCGGCAAGGATCACCAGCGCGGCGATCTTGAAGGCCGAGCCCTCGACCGGCACCGGGATGGTCAGTCCGCGATTGTTGAGGAAGGCGACGCTGAAAATGCCGATCGACTGGCGCGGCGCCGGTAAGGCGTTGATGACCAGCGAGTACCAGAACATGACGAAGAACAAGAGCGGGATGTTGCGCACGATCTCGATGAAGGCGCCGGCAATGCCCGACAGGAGCTTGTTTTTCGACAGCCTGGCCACGCCGACCACGAAGCCGAGCAAGGTGGCCGCGATGATCGACACGATGGTGACCACCAGGGTGTTGACGACGCCAACCCAGAGCAGGCCGAGAATGTTCGAATTGCTGGTGTAGTCGGTCAGCACGAAGGGCACGTCGATGCCCGAGGTGCGCCACAGGAAATCGAATCCCGAGGCGATGCCGGCATTGACCATGTTCTGCGACGCGTTGCGCACGATGAACACGGTGACGATGACCAGCGCGAGCAGGATCACGACCTGCCAGAAGATCTCGCGCGCACGCTTGTCGTAGATCAGCCGGGTGAGTTCAGCCATGGCACATGACGGCCGGAGGGCAGAGAACCTCCCTCGCCAGGGGCGAGGGAGGTCGTGATGGCGGGAAGACGGTCAGGCTTGCAGGCCGCAGCCGGCCGGCCGGACAATGGCCGCCGGCGATCCGGTCATTGGAACGGCGGCGAGAACAACAGGCCGCCGCGGGTCCACAGCTGGTTCTGCCCACGCTCCAGGCCGAGCGGCGAGCCCTTGCCGACGGTGCGCTCATAGCTCTCGGCATAGTTGCCGACCTGCTTGATGGCGTTGAACAGCCAGTCGTTGGACAGGCCCAGCATGGCGCCGAAGCCGCCATCGGCGCCGAGCAGGCGACGGATTTCGGCATTCTTGGAATTGGCCCTGAAGTCATCGACATTTCTAGAGGTGACGCCGAGATTTTCCGCCGCGATCTGGCCGTTCAGCACCCAGCGGACGATGGCCTGCCAGCGCTCGTCGCCCCAGCGGGTCACCGGACCCTGCGGGTCGTTCGAGATGGTCTCGGTCATGATGGTGTGCTCGGCCGGGTTCTTCAGCTTGATGCGCTGGCCAGCCAGCGCGCCGAGGCCGGCGGTGTAGCTGTCGCAACGGCCGGCGTCGTAAGCCGCGATGGCGTCGTCGTTCTTCTGGAAGTTGATGATCGAGACCTTGAGATTGCGCTCGCGGAAATAGTCGGCCGCCATGCGCTCCTCGGTCGAGCCGGCGGCAACGCAGATCGAGGCGTTCTCGAGATCCGACGGTTTCTTGGCGCCCGAAGCGGTGCGCACGATGAAGGTCTGGCCTTCATAAAAATTGATGCCCTGGAAGTTCACCCCGAGCGTCACGTTGCGCGAATAGGTGATGGTGGTGTTGCGCGACAGGACATCGACCTGGCCCGACTGCAGCACCGGCCAGCGCTGCTGCACCGAGGTCGGCGTGAAACGAACCTTGGTCGCGTCGCCGAGCACGGCGGCGGCCAGCGCCCGGCAATAATCGACATCGAGGCCCGACCACTCGCCCTTGTCATTGGCGAAGGAGAAACCCGGCAGGCCGAGATGCACGCCGCATTCGAGATGGCCGCGGGCGCGGATGGCATCGAGCGTCGGGCTCGGCGCCAGTTGCTGGGCATTCGCCGCGCCGGCTCCGCCCAGGATGGCGGCAAGCAGCGCGCCACGGAACAGACTCTTCATGGATAGGCTCCCATTCCCCTCCGCGCCGGAAAATCCGCGCGGATGTTCTTGGGCGCCACAGTTCCGAGCGGCGAGCCTGGAGTCAACAGGCAAGACCGAGACGGACGGGGACAAGACCCGGTCGGCCGCCGGCAGCGGGCCGCTGGCTAGGACCGGACGAAGCCGAGGATATCCTTCACCGAGGCCATGACCGGCGCGGCGATGGCGCGGGCCCGCGCCGAACCCTCGGCCAGGATCCGGTCGATCTCGGCGGGATCGGCAAGCAGGCGCTGCATTTCGCCGGTGATCGGCGCGAGCTTGGCGACCGCCACATCGGCCAGCGCCGCCTTGAACCCGGAGAACTGACCGCCGCCGAATTCAGCCAGCACGTCGGCCTTGCTGCGGTTGGACAGCGCGGCAAAAATACCGACCAGATTGTCCGCCTCGGCGCGGCCTTCCAGGCCCTTCTCTTCCGAAGGCAAGGGCTCGGGATCGGTGCGGGCCTTGCGGATCTTCTGCGAGATCGTGTCGGCGTCATCGGTCAGGTTGATGCGCGAATAGTCGGACGGGTCCGACTTCGACATCTTCTTGGTGCCGTCGCGCAGGCTCATGACCCGGGTCGCCGGCCCCATGATGACCGGCTCGGTGACCGGGAAGAAGCCATCGCCAAGCCCGAGTTCGGCGATGCGCGGGCCAAAATCATTGTTGAACTTGATGGCGATGTCGCGGGTCAGTTCCAGATGCTGCTTCTGGTCCTCGCCCACCGGCACGTGGGTCGCCCGATAGACCAGGATGTCGGCCGCCATCAGGCTCGGATAGGCGAACAGGCCGAGCGAGACGTTCTCGCGGTCCTTGCCGGCCTTCTCCTTGAACTGCGTCATGCGGCTCATCCAGCCCATGCGCGCGACGCAATTGAACACCCAGGCAAGCTCGGCGTGCTCGTGCACCTGGCTCTGGTTGAACAGGATGGAGCGCTTGGGGTCGATGCCGGCGGCGATATAGGCGGCGGTCACCTCGCGAATCGCCTTCTTCAGCGCAGCCGGATCCTGCCACACCGTGATCGCGTGCATGTCGACGACGCAATAGATGCAGTCGTGCGTCTCCTGCATGCGCACCCAATTGACCAGTGCGCCGAGATAATTCCCGAGGTGCAGGTCGCCGGATGGTTGCATGCCGGAGAAGACGAGCGGCTTGAAGGTCGCCATGGACGCGGATTCCCTTGAAGGACGGCGCGCATCGGCGCCGATAAGGTGGCGCGCTTCCTCGCATGGGAGGCGCGCCGTTTCAAGGTTTTGCGTGAGGCCGCGCGGGCGCTATTCCGCCAGCACGCGGGTCGCCGGGAACACCACTTCGACGAGCGTGCCCTGATTGGGCGTCGACGAGATGCCGAAGCTTGCCCGGTTCGCTTCCACCAGGGCCTTGGTCAGCGGCAAGCCGAGACCGGTGCCCTTGACGCTCTGCGGATTGGAGGTCGCGACCTGGCGGAACGGCTCCATCGCCGCCTGCAGCTCGGTATCGGTCATGCCGACCCCGGTATCGCGCACGCGCAACACGGCCTCGCCGGCATCCGACAGCGCGGTGGAGACGATGATCTGGCCGCCGGCCGGGGTGAACTTGACCGAATTCGACAACAGGTTCAGCGCGATCTGGCGCAGCGACCGGGCATCCGCCACGACATTGGGCAGCTTGCCCATCAGCGAGGAGCGGATGATCACCCGCTCGCGGTTGGCCTGCGGCTGCATGATCGCCACCGTCGACTGGACGACGTCATTGAGATCGACACTGGTGAACGACAGTTCGAGCTTGCCGGCCTCGATCTTGGACAGATCCAGGAGATCGTTGATCAGCGACAGGACATGGCCGCCGGACGCGTGGATATCCTTGAGATAGTCGCGGTAGCGCTCGTTGCCGATCGGCCCGAAGCGCTCTTCCATCATCACTTCGGAAAAACCGATAATGGCGTTGAGCGGCGTGCGGATTTCATGGCTGATCTTGGCCAGGAAGTCGGATTTTTGCGACGAGGCCTGCTCGGCCTGGCGCCGGGCGGCGACCAGATCTTCTTCCGCCTTCTTCCATTGTGTCATGTCGCGGAACACGGCGGCGAGCTTCGGCCGGGCGCGCGGGCCGGTGCGGCCCATGGTCATGTAGAGCGGGATCAGGCCGCCCTGCTTGAAGCGGCCGATGATCTGGCGGCCGTCGTTGAGCACGCTGGCAACGCCATTGGCGAGCAGGCCGTCGCAATAGTCGATCGCCGACCGATGGCTCTCGGGCGCGAACAGCGTGGTGAAGCTGCGGCCTTTCAGATCGGCCGATTCATAACCGAACAGGGCTTCCGCCGAACGGTTCATGCTCTCGATGGCGCCGTCCGGCGCCAGGATCACGATGCCGTCGGTGGCGGTGTCGAGGATCTGCTCGACCTCCTCCAGTCGCCCGCGCAATTCGGTGAGCGTCGCGGTCTCGGCTTCGCCGTCAGGCGCCGCCGCGGCGTCGACCCGGGTGAGCGTGAACAGGAAGGCCTGATCGCCGGCCCAGGGGAATTTCGACAGCCGTGCCTCGACCGGCACGACCGAGCCGTCGGCGGCGGTAATCGCGATCGCCGTGTCGGAGCCGAGCTGATCCTGGTTCGGCTGGGTGGCGAAGACACGGGCGACGCCGCCGGCCGCTTCGAGGGCGGCTTCGCTCGCATAACCGGTCCAGTCGAGCAGCGTGCGATTGGCGAGCAGCACCGAATTGCCACGATGGACGAGCAGGCCGAGCGGCACCCGGTCGAGCAGCGCACGGGTATCGGCGTCGGCCGCGATCGGCAGCGCCGGTGGCGCTGGCGGCTGGGGCGTGGCGGGCCCGGAGGGCGGTGCGGGCCGGGGGGCAGCGCCAGGCGTGGCGCCAAAAGCGCTCGGCAGCGGACCGAACGGCGTTCCGGCGTCGACAAAGGTCCGCGGCGGCGTGATCGACGGCGCATCGGTTATGGCCGGCGTCACCAGTTCGGCCTGGGCCGGGGCATTGGTCTCGGCTTCGGTCTCGGCCGCGGCCGCGGCCGCGACGGTTTCAGCCGCAATCGGTTCGGCCACAATCTCCGCGACAGGTGCGACAGTCTCGGGCTCAACCGGTTCGAACGTCGCCGATTCGGGCTCGGTCAAATCGGGCCTGGCCGGCGCGGGATCGACCGATTCGGGCCTGGCCGATTCGGTGGGAGTCACCAGCTTGGCGGCAGGAGCAGCCGGTGCGGCAAGATCGGCGGCAGGCGCTTTCGGCGCCAGCGGCGGCGAGGCGGTGCCGTCGTCCATGTCGGTCTTGGCGCCCAGCGCCTTGGCAATCTCACGGAAGGCGTTGCGCTCGCCCGGCGACAGCGTCGCGGTGCGCTTCATGTCCTGCCCGGCCGTGCTGCGCAGCGCCACGACATTGGGCGGGTTGGTGTGCACGGTGAGCACCGGGCGCTGCTCTTCGAATGGAGCGGCGGCCGGCGTGCCGGCATCTTTGGTGTCCGTCTGCTTCGGCTCGTCGTGCTTGGCATCGGGGGCATTGGCGGTTTCGTCACCAGGCGATTCGGTCGCCGGGACGGCGACGTCGGGGGCCGGCTGGGTAGCAGCCTCGAGCGGGGCGACGACAGCCTCAACCGTCGGCTCGGTTAACGAGGCCTGGACGGAAAGCTGGCCGGCGGTTGCCGCAACGTCGGCCGCATCGGCGGCCGGCGCTTCGGCCTTGCCTTGGTCGACGGCAGCGGCCTCCTCGGACCCGGCCTCGACCGGCGGCGGTGCGATCGGCGCCGTCTCGCCGGTGACCAGGCCAAAACCGGAATAGCCCTGGAGGCTGCCGTCGCGCAGGCTCGGAAAGGCCGCGAGCGTGACCGACAGCCGGCGTGTTTCGCCGAGCGGCCAGGCTGCCGGAATGCCGCTGAACGGCTTGGCCGTGGCAATCGCCGCGGCGAGCGCGCCGTCGGGGTCGAGATCGAAACGATCGACGGCTTCGGCAAGGGTCAGGCCGGACGGCGCCGCAAGGACGGACGGATCGATGGCGCCGAAGCGCCTGTCGGCATCGAGACGCCAGGAAAACCGCTGCGGCGGCTCGAGCGCGGCATCGGCCTGTGCCGGCACGGCGGCCGGTTCGGCGACCTGCGCCGGCACTGCGGTGGCGCGCGGCACCGCGCTCGCGGCTGGCGCGACTTCGGTCGCCGTGGCGGCTTCGACCGCCTCGCCGACCCGCGGCATGGCATCGGGCGGGGTCACGGCCGCCTCTGGCCTTGCCGAGGAAGCGACCAGCCGAAGGCCCGGCTCCGGCTCCTGGCGCTCCCTTGCGCCGAGGAAAGCGACCAGGGCGTCAGCCGCCGGCAGCGCCACGATCACCAGGGGGCCGGTCACCAGATCGAGCCGGGCCAGGCCGTGGTCGGCCAGCGCCGCCTTGACCTGGGGCGCCTCGGCGCCGATCAGGGCACTAAGATCGGCCCCGGCGAAAGGCCGGGCAACCGCGCTGACGCCGAGCGGCGCGCCCTGGCTGTCGAACAAGGCGGCTGGAGCCGACAGATCCTGGATGAAGGACAGGGCGGCGGCGCGCGGCGTCCCCTTGGCCGGCGCCACCAGCGTGACGACGACCATGGCCGTCTCGCCGGCACGGACCAGGCGCGCCTGGGCAAGGGCATTTTCCGAGCCGAAACGGCCGAACAGGCGCAGCCGTTCCAGGCGCGGCGCGCCGTCGGCCGGCAGGTTCGGCGCCAGCCGGGCGATCTGGCCGGCCAGCGGATGGCTCGCGGCATAGCTTCGTTCGGTCGCCGTGGCGATGCCGGCCAGGCCCATGGCACGCGCGCCGGCACCGTTGGTGGCGACCAGCCGCGCCGCATCGGCCGACCACAGCCACCACGGACCGGCTTCGGCGATGAGGCCGGAGATCGCCGGGTTGGCGAGCACCGTCGACACATCGGGCGACAGGGATGTCATCCGGGCGATCCCCCAAAGGCAGCGCGCGGTCGCGCCACCAACATGATGAACGAAGTCTTGACAGATAGTGTCGGAACCGACGCCGCCCGTCCACGCCAGCCCGCCATTCCAGGTCCTCAACCCTTCGTTAGGGTTAATGTAGGCGCCGCCGCTGCATCCGCAATCGCCGCCGCTGTGTACTCTCAGGACCGGCCCGCTTCCGCTTTGCCCGGATCTGGGCAATGATTCGGCCGGGGCGTCTGTCTGCAGGCTGAGTCGGGGAGGGTCGCATGGTCGCCAAGGCACCGGTCGCCTACGAGATTCCGCTGGAAATGCGCGAGTTCGCCGACAAGAGCGTCGAACAGGCGCGCAAGGCCTTCGATGGCTTCGTCGGCGCCGCCCACCGCACCGTCACCGCCATGGAAGGCTCCGGCGAGACCGTCCAATCGGGCGCCCGCGACGTCAGCCGCAAGGCCATCGAGATCGCCGAGACCAACGTGGCGGCAAGTTTCGCTTTCGCCCAGAAGCTGGTCCGCGCGACCGATATGGTCGAGGTGATGCAGATCCAGGCCGAATTCCTCCAGAGCCAGATGCAGGCCATGCAGGCGCAGGCCAAGGAGCTGGGTGCGACGCTGACCGGCGCGGCCGCGAAAAAACCCAGCAACGGCAAGGCTTGAGCCCAACGGGCAGAAGGCTGATCGGCGGCGGGCCGGGTGCCCGAATGAACGACTTTGTCTTGTGCATTGCAGAATATGTTGCGTTGCACAATGAAATGGGCTATCGAATGGCCAACGCCGATCTCCAAGCAGTCTAACTGCGGGTCGGTTCGCCCGGGGAAGCCTCATCTAGGGGGAAGGCTTCGCGGAGCCTCGATGTTCGGTTCCCCGAGAGGAAATGCGACATGAGCCAGGCAGCCAAAACCACCAAGACCGAGACCACCGTTCCGGCCTCGCCGTTCCCGGCCTTCGACCTGACCAAGTTCGAAATGCCGAAATTCGACGCCGCCGCTTTCGACCTGTCCAAAATCGAAGTCCCGGCCGCGCTGCGCGAGACCGCCGACAAGGTCGTCGTCCAGATGAAGGACGGCTATGCCAAGCTGAAGGCCGCAGCCGAAGAGACCACCGACCTTCTCGAAGACACCTACGCCACCGCTTCGACCGGGGTGAAGGACTTCAATCTGAAGGCACTGGAAGCCGCCCGCGCCAACCTCAACGCCGGGTTCGATCATGCCCGCGACCTGATGGGCGTGAAGACGCTTGCCGAGGTCATCGAGCTCCAGTCGGCCTATCTGCGCAAACAGTTCGAGACGTTCCAGGGCCAGGCCAAGGATCTCTCGGCGATCGCCCAGAAGGTTGCCACCGACACCGTCGAGCCGGTCAAGGAGAAGGTCGAGAAGGCCTTCAAGACCGCGACCAAGTAATTCTCAAGGCGCGCCTGCCTGCCGGCGGGCGCCGCGCTGCTCCCAAGACCGCGTCATGCAGCACGTGGTCAAGCCTCCAAGCCCGGGCTTCGCGCCCGGGTTTTTTTCGACCCGGATTTTCAACTCGATTCGGGAAAACCGATATTCCGTGATTTTCGTCACACTTGGCCGTCTTGCCAAGGCCGGCCCTTCAGACTACTAGGGTCCGCGTTGATCGGGCGTCGCGTCACGCCCGCATGGGCAGCCGTAGCTCACTTGGTAGAGCGCCAGATTGTGGCTCTGGAGGTAGCTGGTTCGAAACCAGCCGGCTGTACCATTAAGCCCCGCGCGAACGCCGCCGCGACCCGACAGGACCGGCTGCTCGCTTATCTGCGGAAGATGGCCTTTGCGACCTCTTTGGCGCGACGGCGCAATCCCCACCCCAGCTTTCGGCGCCCAATGAACGCGTAGAGCCGGTAGAGCCTCATGCGGGCAGCAACTCTCATGCCCGCAAAGGGGTCCACCGGCGCGACCTCGGCCGATCGGAACTGTTCATTGGCCGAGCGCGATTTGGCTGTCTCTATCGGGACCGCGATCTGCCCGACGGTGCGCGCAGGAGCAAGACGGCGCGCAATGCCAATCTTCAATCTCGCCGCTGCGCGACGCAACCGTCGGAATTGCCAAGGCCGCCATCCCGCATCGAGCGCAGGCAAGAGCCGCAGGTCGACGAACCAGTATCGGAAGGCAAGATACAGACAAACAAGCGCGCCGAGAAAGGCGCGCCAGACGCTGCGATGCAGCCGGTAGCCAGGCCGCGCGGACCTGGCCAAAGACTGATACAACGCGTGCTCATCTTCGACCGTCCTGCGGAGCGTGAATTTTTCCAGCATCAGCTGCCGGCCGTTGCGGCCGAGCGAACGCGCCGCCTCTGGCTTGCGCAGCAGTTCGAGAATGCCGCGGGCAAGGTCGGCGGGGTCGCCGGGTTCGACCAGAACGCCCGTCTGTCCGTCGATCACGCTGTCGACCAAACCGCCGCAGCGGGTCGCCACCATGGGGCACTCCATCAGGAGGCCTTCGATGCTCCCGCCGAGGTTCTCACTGGCGGATGCCTGCACGGCGACGTCGAAGCTCTTCAACAGGGCTGGAATATCGGCGCGGAATCCGAGGAACTTCACACTCTCGGTCAATCCGAGATTCTGAACCAGCCCTTCCATCTTGGCGAGATAGGCGCGGCCACCCTCCTCCCATCCCGAGCCAACCAGAACGAGCTTCGCGCCCGGAACCTGTTCAAGAATGGCTGGCATGGCCTTGATCAGGTCTGCCTGGCATTTGACGGACCGCCCCTGCACGGCCGGCGGCGTCCAGCGGTTCACACCGAGTTCTGGATAGAAGTATGCGACCATGCCGATCAGAGGCGTGTCCGCCGACCACCCGTATTCGTTGCGCAGCTCTGCTGCCGTGTGGTGCCGGGGATCGAATTTCGCGTCATCGGGTCCGTAATAAATGACCCTGAGCCTCGCATCGCGGACGCCCATCGACTTGTAGAGCGTGCGGCTGAATTCGCAGGAGGGAATCAGCGCCGTTTCCATCCATTGCGTCGATCCATCGATCCAGCGCGGCGTGTAGGCCTCCAGATGAAACGGGCCGGCAACCATCGACAGGCGAACCGGAACGTCGGCGAGCCACGCGGCCAAGCGACCGATAACCATCGAATGGAAAAGATGCGTCTGCACGATATCGAAGCGCTCGTGCCGCAATATCCCGGCGAGCGCCCATATCTTCATCGGCAGGGCAAGCAGATCCGATGAATTCAGGAACTCAAAATCGGCGACGAGCACGCGGATACCGGCGGCTTCGAAGCGGTCAACAAGCTTACCCTTGCGGCCATTCAGGATGACCGACACATCGTAGCCGAAGCGGTCCCGAAGGTCGCGCAACTGCTCGAAGGCCCAAACGGCGCCTTCAGTGGTCGCAAGGATATGGCAAACGCGCATTCGCCTCTCCGCGATATGCGCACGCGCTGGCTCTCGTACCTTGCGACCTGATGCATTCATTGGCGCTTGACGAAGAGCGGCCCCTGATCCTGCAGCGCGCCTAGCGAGATACTGGTGCCAAGTCAACTTGATCCAGCCAGACGCACAACTTTACCGATCATGAGCAGCCATCGCAACCGGCCAGAACTCGCCGTTGACTCCTTGCACCAGCTTGCATCGAACAAGCGGAGATTCTATTGGTTTTCCATACCTAAACCAGAGACTCACGGGAACATTACGGCTCCGCACGCGTGGAACTACCATCGAGGGGACATTGAGAATTGCGATCGTTGGTGCTGGGGGGCACGGCAAGGTCGTGGCTGACACGGTCCTGACGCTTGGCAAGGACGACCTTGCTGGCTTCCTCGATGATAAAGCAGAGCTGGTCGGACGCGTCATTGCGGGAGTCCGGGTCATCGGCCGCATGGACGCGTGGTCGCAGCACGGCATCGAGCGCTTGATTTTCGCGATTGGCGATAATCACGCGCGGCGTAAAGCAGTGCAGCGCGTTACCGCCGCAGGAGCGAGATTGACATCCGCCATCCATCCGCGGGCCACCGTCAGCGATCGCGCAAGCGTCAAGGATGGCACGGCGATCATGGCGGGCGCTGTCGTCAATGCCTACGCGGACGTCGGAATGAACGTCATCATCAACACCGGCGCGATCGTGGAGCATGACTGTGTGATCGGCCCACACGCGCACATCGCCCCAGGCAGCTGTCTTGCTGGCAATGTCACGATCGGCGAAGGGGCGTTTCTCGGATTGGGCAGCAGGGTCTTACCCGGCTTGCGCATTGGTTCCTGGTCCATCGTCGGAGCCGGTGCCGTGGTTACGCGTGACGTGCCGGACGGTGCTACGGTTGCCGGTATTCCCGCGCGGAGACTGACATGAACCGCACCCAGCCGGCGGCGTTGCAGATGTCCAGTCCCGACATCAATGAAGACGACATCGCGCTGGTCACCGAAATCCTGCGCAGCGGGCAATTGAGTATCGGCCCTTATCTCGAGAAATTTGAGGCGTTGATTGCCGACTATGTCGGTGCTCGCCACGCCGTAGCGGTCGCCAATGGAACGGCCGGCCTCCACCTCTGCATGCGGCTCGCCGGCGTTGACGATGGAGGCGAGGTCATTACCTCGCCGTTCAGTTTCGTCGCTTCGGCCAACTGCATCCTTTATGAACGCGGCAAGCCCGTCTTCGTTGATATCGACGAGGAAAGCCTCAACATCGACACGCGCCTGGTCGAAGCGGCGATCACCGCCCGCACCCGGGCGATCCTACCCATCCATGTCTTTGGTCAGCCGGCCGACATGGATCGGTTGAACGCGATCGCGACCAGACACTCCGTGACCGTGGTCGAAGATGCCTGTGAGGCCCTGGGCTCCGAATATAAGGGCCGAAAAGTCGGGACCTTCGGCCAGGCTGCGGTGTTTGCCTTCTATCCCAACAAGCAGATGACCACAGGCGAGGGTGGTGTCGTCGTGACCGACGATCCGGAATGGGCGAAGGCGCTGCGGAGCCTGCGCAACCAGGGTCGTGCGGAGATGGGCGGTTGGCTCACCCACGACCGGCTCGGCTTCAACTATCGCCTCGACGAGATGAGTGCTGGCCTCGGCGTGTCTCAGCTTTCGCGAGTCGAATCGCTGCTCGGCCAACGCAGCGCGGTCGCTGCCCGATACCACGAAGCGTTGAAGCGCATTCCCGGCGTCCGCCCGATCATGCCCTGCGGCGGCACCACCCGAATGAGTTGGTTTGTCTATGTTGTGCGCCTCGACGATGGCTTGCCGCGCGAGGACATCGCCCAGCATATGGCAGCCCAGGGAATTCCGACGCGCAACTACTTTCCGCCGATCCATCTGCAACCGTTCTATCGTCGGGACTACGGCTATCGGCCGGGCCAGTTTCCAATCGCCGAGCGGGTCTCCGCGACGACTTTGG
This sequence comes from Phreatobacter stygius, assembly GCF_005144885.1. Taxonomy (NCBI): domain Bacteria; kingdom Pseudomonadati; phylum Pseudomonadota; class Alphaproteobacteria; order Hyphomicrobiales; family Phreatobacteraceae; genus Phreatobacter; species Phreatobacter stygius. The sequence continues at coordinate 2,871,019 of NZ_CP039690.1, read as the reverse complement.
CCTTGCCGTTCCACGGGCGGCTGAACGATCAGGATATCGAGCGGGTGTGCGACGGCCTGGCGCGCGCCATCAATGCCGTCGCTCCGGCCTGCGCCGGCGCCGCGGTTTGAGCCGGGCCGGTTGAAATCGGCCGGAAGAGGGGACCAGCCGGCCCGCAAGCGCGCGATGGCCGAGGCCCAGGTCGCCGGCATCCCGAACGCCCGCCTCGCCGGGCGCGACGCTGGATCGAGACCGAAAACGGGCCGTATCCCGGAAGATACGGCCCGTCGTCAACTCAACCTGAGAGCCGTCGGAACGACGGCGGCCGTGCCGGTCAGCGGCGCGCGCGCTGGCGGATCATGAAGGCGTCATAGGTGAACTCGGCCACCTGCCACCACAGGTACTGGTCGTTGCGGGTGGCGGTCATCGCATCGATGATCTTCTTGAAGTCGGCGTTCTTCGAGCCGATCTCGGCATAGAGCTCATTGGCGGCGTTGAAGCTTGCTTCCATGACCTCTTGCGGGAACGGACGCAGCTGGGTGCCGGCGGCCACCAGGCGGCGCAGGGCCTGCGGATTCTGCAGGTCGTATTTGCCCTGCATGATCAGCGTGGCATTGGCGCAGGCATTGTTCAGCGCGGCCTGATAGCTCTTCGGCAGGGCGTTCCACTTTTCCAGATTGATGAAGGTGTGGATCGCCGGGCCGCCTTCCCACCAGCCGGGATAATAATAGAACGGAGCGACCTTGTTGAAGCCGAGCTTCTCGTCGTCATAAGGACCGACCCACTCGGCACCGTCGATCGTGCCGCGCTCGAGGGCGGGATAGATGTCGCCGCCGGCGAGCTGCTGCGGCACGACGCCGAGCTTCTGCAGCACCGAGCCGGTGATGCCGGCAATCCGCATCTTCAAGCCGTTGAGATCGGCCACCGACTTGATTTCCTTGCGGAACCAGCCGCCCATCTGGGCACCGGTATTGCCGGTCTGGATCGCGTGGAAATTATACTTCTTGTAGAACTCGTTGAAGAGCTCGGCGCCGCCGCCCTGGGACAGCCAGGCGTTCTGCTGGCGGGCGTTCAGGCCGAACGGCACCGAGGTGCCGATGGCAAAGGTCGGATCCTTGCCGACATAATAATAGGAACAGGTATGGCAGGACTCGACCGAGCCATTGCTCACCGCATCGGCCGCCTGCAGACCCGGGACGATTTCGCCGGCGGCGAAAACCTGGATCTGGAACTTGTTGTCGGTCATCTCGGCGACCTGCTTGGCGACGTTCTCCGCACCGCCATAGATGGTGTCGAGCGACTTCGGGAAGCTGGACGTCATGCGCCACTTGATCTCGGGAGCAGACTGGGCAAGCGCGGGCGCGGCGACCGCGGTGGCGGCAAGGCCAGCCCCCGTGGCGGCGATAAAGTGGCGGCGTTTCATCGGCATTCCTCCTGGAAGACTGGTCGGCGGACTGCTGTGCGAACGCCGGTCGCGCCATAGATCATTCGATCCAGGCCCAAATCAAGGCCCAGCGCGCGGTTCTGGTTCTTGATTTGATAAAATTAGCTATGCGCCGGAAACCTATCTGAAACTGGATGATCGCTGGTCACATCCAGACGGTCGTGCCGCGGCCGTTCGCCGGACTGGCAGGGGCGCGCGGAAAGCCTATAGTCGACGGATAACAAAAAGACAGCAGATGGGAGGACGTGCATGAGTGGCGGCAAGCCGTGCTCGGAACGGTTCATGCTCTACGGCCCTGACCGGGTGTTTTATGCCGGGCTGCTCGGGCGACCGCGCAAGAGGACCTCGGGGGCACTGCTGTTTTATGCCTCCATGCGCGGCAGCCTGGACCTGACCATCGAGGGTCAGGCGACACGCACCGTCGAGGCAGCCCTGGTGCCGCCCAATACCGTGCACAGCATGACCAGCGAATTTCCGGCGGTCGCCTGCGTGCTGGTCGAGCCGGAGACGGTCGACCGGGCCGCTCTCGACCACCTCGCCAGGACCAGCGACGCCATGTGCCAGCTGGTGCTGGCGGCGCGGATCCGATCCGCCTACCGGGTGTTCTTCGAAACGGCGCACAAGCACGAGATCATTACCGCCGAGTTCGACGCCGAGGTGTTCGGCGCACCGCTGGCGCGACGCCGGTTCGACCCGCGCATCGCCCGCGTGCTCGACGAAATGCGTGCTCAGCCGGGCAGCATCCTGCCGGCGAGCACCTGCGCGTCGGCCGCCAACCTCTCGGTGTCGCGCTTCCTGCACCTGTTCAAGCAGGAGACCGACGTGCCGTTCAGGGCGCTGCGCGCCTGGAAGCGTGCCCGCCATCTGCTGAATTTCGCCAATGAGGCGATCAACATGGCGCATCTCGCACTGGATATCGGTTATCCCGACTCGACCCATTTCAGTCATTCGATCCGGCGCTTCTACGGATTGAAGCCGCGCGCGATCTTTTCCGGGTCGCGCGAACTGGACATTTTCCGGAGCCCGGCCGCCGCCCAGGCCAGGCGCGGTGATCCGGCGTGACCACTGGACGCAAGCCGGGGGCTGACGTTAACGGCAAGCTGGCCCGGATCGTCATCTCAAGGGACAGGCCATGCTCGATACGGCAGAACACGAAGAGGTCCGGCGCAGCCTGCAGAAATTCATCGCCAGCGAAATCAATCCGCATGTCGATGAATGGGAAAAGGCCGGCATCTTCCCCGCGCACGAGCTGTTCAGGAAGCTCGGCGCGCTCGGTTTTCTCGGCCTCAACAAGCCGGTCGAATATGGCGGCCAGGGCCTGGACTATTCCTTCGCGCTGCTGATGGCCGAGGAGCTCGGCGCGATCCGTTGCGGCGGCGTGCCCATGGCGATCGGCGTGCAGACCGACATGGCGACCCCGGCGCTGGCGCGCTTCGGCTCGGACGCGCTGCGCCGCGAATTCCTGGCGCCCTCGATCAGCGGCGACTTTGTCGCCTGTATCGGCGTCTCCGAGCCGAGCGCCGGTTCCGACGTCGCCTCGATCAAGACCCAGGCCCGCTCCGACGGCGACGACTATGTCATCAATGGCGGCAAGATGTGGATCACCAACGGCACCCAGGCCGACTGGATCTGCCTGCTCGCCAATACCAGCGACGGCCAGGTCCATCGCAACAAGTCGCTGATCTGCGTGCCGATGAAGACCAAAGGCGTCGAAATCGCCCGCAAGCTCGACAAGATGGGCATGCATTCGTCCGATACCGCGCAGATCTTTTTCGACAATGTGCGGGTGCCGAAACGCAACCGCATCGGCGAAGAGGGCAAGGGCTTCACCTATCAGATGCTGCAGTTCCAGGAGGAGCGCCTGTGGGGGGCGGCGGCCAGCCTCAAGGCGAACGAGTTCCTGATCGAGGCGACCATCGACTATACCCGCCAGCGCTCGGCCTTCGGGCAGTCGATCCTGGACAATCAGGTCGTGCATTTCCGCATCGCCGAGCTGCAGACCGAAGTCGAGCTGCTGCGTTCGCTGGTCTATCGTGCCGCAGCGCTCTACCTGAAGGGCGACGATGTCACCCGGCTCGCCACCATGGCCAAGCTGAAGGCCGGCCGGCTCAACCGCGAGCTCAGCGACGCGCTGCTGCAATATTGGGGCGGCATGGGCTTCATGAACGAAACCCCGGTCAGCCGGGCCTATCGCGACGGCCGGCTCGCCTCGATCGGCGCCGGCGCCGACGAGGTCATGCTCTCCGTCCTGTGCAAGATGATGGGCACCTTGCCGGGCCAGACCAACAAAACCTGAGAAGCCAGCTGCCTCATGATCACGCTTTACCACTGCGCCAGCGCCCGCTCGTTCCGCCCCCTGTGGATGCTGGAGGAGCTGGGCCTTGCCTATGACCTGAAGATGTTGCCGTTTCCGCCGCGCATGTTCGCCAAGGACTATCTGGCGATCAATCCGCTGGGCACCATCCCCTATCTGATCGATGGCGAGACGCGGATGACCGAGTCGGCCGGCATCTGCCACTATCTCGGCATCAAATATGGTCCAACCCCGCTCACCGTGGCGCCCGAGGAGGCCGACTACGGCGCCTATCTCAACTGGCTGCATTTCGGCGAGGCGACGCTGACTTTTCCGCAAGCCCTGGTGCTGCGCTATTCCAGGCTGGAGCCGCCGGAACGGCGAAGCCCCCAGGTGGTCGAGGACTATTCGCGCTGGTTCCTCGGCCGGCTGCGCGCCGTCGATGCCGTGGTCGCCGCGCAGGAGACCCTGTGCGCCGGACGGTTCACCGCGGCCGACGTGTCGGTCGGTTATGCCTTGATGCTCGCCAACAATCTCGGGCTGGCCAGAGAGTTCGTGCCGGCAACGCAAGCCTATTGGCAGCGTCTCGCCGCGCGGCGGGCCTTTCTGCGGGCGCTGGCCGCCCAGGAGGAAACCGCGCGGCGCGACGGTATCGGACAGGATCCGACCAAGAAGGCCGGATAGCCAGCAGCGACTCGACACAAGACGGCCGTCCGGGCCGGCGTCAGTCTTGAACCTGGGCCATTTGCCGGCCCGATCGTTCAAGGGTTGCCTGCCGATGGCCGTCATCGAAACCATGTTGTCGACCGGCGGCGAGACCTTTCGCGGCCATCGCGACGGCATGCTGGCGCTGATCGAACGGGTGCGCCTTCTGGAAGCGCGCGCCCGCTCCGCTTCGGCCGCCGCGAAGGCCCGCTTCCACGAACGTGGCCAGCTCTTGCCGCGCGAGCGTATCGCGCTGGTGCTCGATCCGGGCTCGCCTTTCCTCGAACTGTCGACGCTTGCCGGCTACATGATGGACGTGCCGGATGCGGACAAGAGCGTTCCCGGCGGCGGCGTCATTGCCGGCATCGGTTTCGTCTCGGGCGTGCGCTGCATGATCAGCGCCAGCGATTCCGGCATCGATGCCGGCGCGCTGCAGCCGATGGGCCTCGACAAGCAATTGCGCGTGCAGGAACTGGCGCTCGAAAACAAGCTGCCCTACCTGCAGCTGGTCGAAAGCGCCGGCGCCAACCTGATGCGCTACCGGGTCGAGGACTTCATCCGCGGCGGCAATATCTTCCGCAACCTGGCGCGGCTGTCGGCCGCCGGCCTGCCCGTGGTCACCGTCACCCATGGTTCGTCGACCGCCGGCGGCGCCTATCAGACCGGCCTGTCGGACTATATCGTCATGGTGCGCGGCCGCACCCGCGCCTTCCTGGCCGGTCCGCCCTTGCTGAAGGCCGCGACCGGCGAGATCGCCACGGAAGAAGAACTCGGCGGCGCCGAGATGCACACCACCATTTCGGGCCTCGGCGACTACCTGGCCGAGGACGATCGCGACGCGCTCAGGCTCGCCCGCGGCATCATGGCCGGGCTCGGCTGGGACAAGGATATCGCGCTGCCCGCCCAGCCCTCCTATGAACCGCCGCGCTATGACGCCGAGGAGCTGATCGGCATCATGCCGATGGACGGCAAGCGGCCGGTCGACATGCGCGAGGTGATCGCCCGCATCGTCGACGGTTCCGACTTCCTGGCCTTCGGCGAGAATTACGGGCCCGGCACGGTCTGCGGCCATGCGGCGATCGAGGGTCATCCGGTCGGCATCATCACCAACAATGCGCCGCTGGATCCCGCCGGCGCCAACAAGGCGACCCATTTCATCCAGGCCTGCTGCCAGTCGAAAACACCGATCCTCTACCTGAACAACACCACCGGCTACATGGTCGGGCGGGCCTATGAGGAGGCCGGCATGATCAAGCACGGCGCCAAGATGATCCAGGCGGTGACCAGCGCCACCGTGCCGCAGATCACGCTCTATTGCGGCGCCTCTTATGGCGCCGGCAATTACGGCATGTGCGGGCGCGGTTTCCATCCCCGCTTCTGCTTCTCCTGGCCGAATGCCCGGACCGCCGTGATGGGCGGCGAACAAGCCGCCGAGACCATGGCGATCGTCACCAAAGCCGCCGCCGCCAGGCGCGGCAAACCGGTGGACGAAGAGCAGGTGACCCGGCTGAAAGGCGACATCATCAGCCTGTTCGAGCGACAGATGGATGTCTTCACCACCAGCGCCAAGCTGCTCGACGACGGTGTGATCGACCCGCGCGACACCCGCGCGGTGCTGGCCGAGGCGCTGGCCATCTGCCGCGAGGCGGACCGGCGCCAGCCGGTGGCCATGCAGTTCTCGGTGGCCCGGCCATGACGACAAAAGCCAATGCCGCGACGATGACAGCCGCGACCCCCTTCACCTCGGTCCTAATCGCCAACCGGGGCGAGATCGCGCTGCGCATCATGCGCACGGCGCGCCGGATGGGCCATGGCGTGGTGGCGGTCTATTCTTCCGCCGATGCGGGGGCGCAACACGTGCACGCGGCCGACCGCGCCGTCCATATCGGCGAGGCCCTGCCGAGCCAGTCCTACCTGGCGATCGACCGGATCATCGCCGCGGCCAAGGCCTCCGGCGCCGACGCGGTCCATCCAGGCTACGGATTCCTGGCCGAGAATGCCGATTTCGCCCGGGCCTGCCGCGCCGCCGGCCTGGTCTTCATTGGCCCGTCGCCCGAGGCCATCGATGCCATGGGCAACAAGGCCGGCGCCAAGACAATCATGGCGGGTGCCGGCGTGCCCGTGGTGCCCGGCTATCAGGGCGCCGACCAGGGCGAGGCGAGGCTCGCCGAAGAGGCCGCCAGGATCGGCTTCCCGGTCATGATCAAGGCGGTGGCCGGTGGTGGCGGGCGCGGCATGCGCCTGGTGCCGGATGCCGCGCGGTTCACCGATCTGCTCCGCAGCGCCCGGTCCGAAGCCGAGAACGCTTTCGGCGACCCAACCGTCATCCTGGAACGGGCGATCATCGATCCGCGCCATATCGAAATCCAGGTCTTCGGCGACCGCCATGGCGGCGCGGTGCATCTCGGCGAGCGCGACTGCTCGGTGCAGCGGCGCCATCAGAAACTGGTCGAGGAAGCGCCCTCGCCGGTGGTTTCGGCGGATTTGCGCGCGCGCATGGGGGCGACCGCCGTCAAGGCGGTCAAGGCGCTCGGCTACGAGGGGGCCGGCACGCTGGAATTCCTGCTGGAGCCGGACGGCGCCTTCTATTTCATGGAAATGAACACCCGCCTGCAGGTCGAGCACCCGGTCACCGAACTGATCACCGGGCTCGACCTGGTCGAATGGCAGCTGCGGGTCGCGGCCGGCGAACCCTTGCCGCTCGGCCAGCAGGCGATCGGCCTCGCCGGCCATGCCATCGAGGTCAGGCTCTGCGCCGAGGATCCGGCCCACGACTTCATGCCGCAGTCCGGCAGCATCGCCTATTGGGCGATGCCCGGGGAATTGCGGGTCGAAACCGCGGTCGGCTCCGGCACCGAGATCCCGCCCTTCTACGATTCGATGATCGCCAAGGTGATCGCCCATGGTGCGACGCGCGACGAGGCCCGGCGCAAGCTGATCGCCGGGTTGACGCGGGCCGCGGTCCTGGGCATCCCGACCAATCAAGGCTTCCTGGCGCGCGTGCTCGATCACCCGGCCTTCGCCGCCGGTCAAGCGACCACCGGTTTTGTCGCCGAGCACGGCGAAACCTTGAAGCCGGGGCCCGGCCAGGGCCTGCCCGCGCCGGTGCTCGCGGCCCTGCTCTTCTATGTCACCGACACCGCACCCGCCCATCGCGGCACGACCCGCCATCTCGGGCCGCCCCTGCCGGTTCCCATGCTGGTCGAGATCGACGGCGTGAAAGCCGAGGTCGGCATCTACCGGGATCGCGACGGCAGCCACCGCATCCAGTTCGACGGCCAGGACCGGCGCATCCAGGTCGACGGCATCGGGCCGAATGCGCTGCGGTTCAGCCATGACGGCGTCGCCGACACGCTGGTCTTCGCGCGCGCCGGCGCCGCGCTGTTCCTTCAGCAGGGCGCCGACGCCGTCGCCATCCGCGACCTGACCCGGGCGGTCGCCGAAATCGCCGGGGCCGACGACAGCGACGGCCGCCTGCTGGCGGCCATGAACGGCCGGATCGTCGCCGTGCATGTGGCGGCCGGCGACCAGGTCGCGGCCGGCCAGCCGATCGTCACGCTGGAGGCGATGAAGATGGAACATGTCCACACCGCGCCGGTCGCCGGCACCATCACCGATATCGGCGTGGCCGCCGGCGAGCAGGTGACCACCCATCGCCTGATCGCCAGGATCGAAGCGGCCGCCGCCTGAAAGGGATCCCGATGTCCGAAACCCCGGCATCCGACACCGTCCTCATCGACAAGCGCGGCCAGGCGCTGTGGATCACCATCAACCGGCCGGACAAGCGCAACGCCATGAACGGCGAGGTCGTCGCCGGCATTGCCCGCGGTTATGCCGAGGCCCATGGCGACCCGGATATCCGGGTCATCGTGCTGACCGGCGCCGGCGACAAGGCGTTTTGCGCCGGCGCCGACCTGCAGCTCGGCAAAGGCTTCTTCCAGGACCTGGCCAAGCCGAACAGCGATTATGCCGATCTCCTGAGGCTCTCGCAGAACGCCACCAAGCCGTCGATCGCGCGGGTCAACGGCGTCTGCATGGCTGGCGGCATGGGGCTTTTGTGCATGACCGACATGGCGGTGGCGGCCGAGAGCGCGATCTTCGGCCTGCCGGAGGTGAAGGTCGGCGTGTTCCCCATGCAGGTGCTGAGCCTGCTGCAGCGGATCGTGCCGCGCCGGCTGGTCCATGAATGGTGCCTGACCGGCGAACCCTTCGATGCCCATGAGGCCAAGGCCGCGGGACTGATCAACCATGTCGCGCCGGCGGCCGGGCTGGATGCCAAGCTGGACTGGCTGATCGCCCGGGTCGTCGACAAGTCGCCGACCGCCATCCGGCGCGGCAAATATGCCATGCGCGCCATTGCCGCCATGTCGTTCGACGAGGCCATTGCCTATACCGAAGCGCAGATCGCGCTGACCGCGGCCACCGAAGACGCCAAGGAGGGCATCGCCGCCTTTGCCGAAAAGCGCAAGCCGAACTGGACCGGCCGGTGACCCATCTAGCCGATTTACACAAGACGCCGCCCGGCGGGACTGAAACGATGGCCCTCGAGATCACGGGCCAAGGTCATTCGGGAACGAGCCGGCCATGAGCGACAAGGCGATCATCACCTGCGCGCTGAACGGCGTGCTGACTGATCCGAAGCAGCATAGCGTGCCGGTCACGCCGGCCGAAATGGCGGCCGAGGCGAAGCGTGCCTATGACGCCGGCGCATCCGTCATGCATATCCACCTGCGCCAGCAGGGCGAGGGCAAAGGCCATCTGCCGTCCTGGGACACCTCGCTTTCGGTCGAGGTGCAGGCGGCGATCCGCACCGCCTGTCCAGATGTGATCATCAATCACACCTCCGGTGTCGTCGGTCCCGATTATGCCGGCGCGCTCGCCTGCATTCGCGAAACCAAACCTGAAATGGCCGCCTGCAATGCCGGCTCGCTCAATTATCTGAAGGTCAAGGCGGACGGGACCTGGGCCTGGAAGCCGATGCTGTTCGACAATCCGGTCGAGAAGATCCAGGCCTATCTCGATGTGATGGCCAGCGCCGGCACCTTGCCGGAGTTCGAATGTTTCGACGTCGGCATCGCCCGCTGCGTCGCGATGTATTCGCAAGTCGGCATGGTCAAGGGACCGCTGCAGTACAATTTCGTCATGGGCGTCGAATCCGGCATGCCGGCCGACCCCGATCTGCTGCCGATCCTGATCAAGCTGAAGGCGCCGGCCGCCAATTGGCAGGTCACCGCCATCGGCCGCGGCGGCATCTGGCCGCTGCACCGGCGCTGCGCCGAGCTCGGCGGCCATTTGCGTAGCGGGCTGGAAGACACGTTCTACCGGGACGACGGCACCAAGGTCGCGTCGAACGGCCCGCTGATCGATCAGCTCGCGGCATACGTAAGACAGGCGGGCCGCACGGTCGCGAGCCCCGAGGAGGCCCGTACGATCCTGAAGCTGCAATGACAGCCTGGCCGAAGGCCGGATCAACCGGCCTCGGCCCACAAGCCGTGCATGGGGAACGCCGACAGCCCAAAGGGGAGAACCGTTTGCAGATCGTTCAGCTGGTGATCAGCGGGCTCGCGCAAGGCTGCATCTATGGCCTGATCGCGCTCGGCTTCGTGCTCATCTACAAGGCGACCGAAACCGTCAATTTCGCCCAGGGCGAGTTGATGATGATCGGCGCCTTTGCCGGCCTGTTCGCCGCCACCACGCTCGGCTTGCCCTATTGGCTGGTGATCCTGGCCGCCATGGCCGCGACCGCGCTGATCGGCCTTGCCATCGAACGCGTCGTGCTCCAGCCGATCCTTGGCCACCCCGCCTTCTCGATCGTCATGGTGACCATCGGGCTGAGCTATATGGCGCGCGGCCTGGTCACCATGATCCCGGTGGTCGGCACCGACACCCATGCGCTGCCGGTGCCGTTCCGCGGCGAGATCTTCCGGCTCGGCACGCTGGTGATCAGCGCCGAGCACATCGTCATCATCGCCGCCACCATCGTGCTGTGCGGCCTGCTCGCCGCCATGTTCCATTACACCAAGGTCGGCATCGCCATGCAGGCCATGTCGCAGAACCAGCTGGCGGCCTATTACATGGGCATTCCGGTCAAGCGCCTGTCGGGGCTGATCTGGGGGATCAGCGCGGCGGTCGCGGCGATTGCCGGCATCCTGCTGGCGCCGCTCACCTTCGTCCATGCCAATATGGGGCTGATCGGCATCAAGGCCTTTCCGGCCGCGGTCATCGGCGGCTTCACCAGCCTGCCCGGCGCGATCGTCGGGGGCTTGATCATCGGCGTCGTCGAGTCTCTCGCCGGCTTCTACCTGATGGAGGGCTTCAAGGACGTCGCCGCCTTCGTCGTCGTGCTGCTCATGCTGGTGTTCAAACCCACCGGCCTGTTCGGCGAAACCGCCCGAAAGAAGGTGTGACGCCATGCGGTTCATCTTCAAGACCCGCTACGAACAGGACATCAACCTGATCCAGCACAACGGCCAGCTGTTCTGGTACGGCCTGCTGATCGTTGCCCTCCTGGCCATTCCGGCGGCGGCCTCGCCCTATCTGCTGACCCAGATGTCGCAGATGCTGATCTACACGATCATCGCCTTCGGGCTGATGCTGCTGGCCGGCTTCACCGGGCAGATGTCGCTCGGCCACGCCGCCTTCATGGCGGTCGGCGCCTATACCGAAGCGGTGCTGGCCATTGCCGGCTGGCCGTTCTTCCTGTCGGTTGCCGCGTCAGGCCTGCTGGCGGCGATTGTCGGCGTGATCATCGGCCTGCCGGCCCTGCGCGTCAAAGGCCTCTATCTCGGCATCGCGACGCTCGCCTTCGGCACCATCGTGGAAGAGGTCATCGCCCGGGCCGAACATGTCACCGGCGGCAATGCCGGCCTGATGGTGCCGCCGATCCAGTTGTTCGGCCTGCGTTTCGCCGACGGCCCGGCCTTCTATTATCTCTGCCTCGGCTTCGCCATCGCCGCCGCGCTGGTGCTGATCAACCTGCTGCGCTCGCCGACCGGCCGGGCCTTCGTGGCGATCCGCGATTCCGAGATTTCCGCGCAGAGCATGGGCGTGCACCTGGCCACCTACAAGACGCTGTCGTTTTCGATCAGCGCGGCCTTCGCCGGCGTCGCCGGCGCGCTCTACGCCCACAATATCCGCTTCCTGTCGCCCGACCAGTTCACCGTCGTGCAGTCGATCGAGCTCTTGATGATGGTGGTGATCGGCGGCCTCGGTTCGATCCACGGCGCGGCCTTCGGCGCCATCTTCCTGATCGCGCTGCCGCAGGTGATCAATGCGGTCAAACCGCTCATGCCTTCGGCGCTGGCGGAGGCGACCGGCCTGCAGCCGACCATTTTCGGCATGATGCTGATCCTCACCGTGCTGTTCGAGCCGCTCGGCATCTACGGCGCATGGCTTAAGCTCAAAGCCTATTTCGACCTGTTCCCGTTCTACCGGAAAGGCATGTTCCGCCGGCAGAAGGCCTTCCAGAAATCGGACCGGTTGAAATGAGCGGGCACCTGTTCGAAGCCAAGGGCATTTCGGTCCAGTTCGGCGGCCTGCGCGCCGTCGACGATGTCAGCTTCACCGTCGCCAAGGGCGAGGTCTTCACCATTATCGGGCCGAACGGCGCCGGCAAGACCACGGTGTTCAACATCATCAGCCGGATCTACGACGCGACCACGGGCACGATCTTGCTCGAGGGCCAGGACATCACCCAGGTCGCGCCGCACCGGGTGGCAAGCCTCGGCATTGCCCGGACCTTCCAGAATATCGAGCTGTTCGAGCATGCCACCGTGCTGCAGAACCTGCTGATCGGCGCCCATATCCACCGCACCACCAATCCGCTGACCGAGGCCCTGTTCCTGCCCTCGGTGCGCCGCGCCGAGGTGGCGCTGCGCGAACATGTCGAGCGGATCATCGACCTGCTCGACCTGGCGGTTCACCGCGACAGCATGGTGGCCGGCCTGCCTTATGGCGCGCGCAAGGTAGTCGAGCTCGGCCGGGCGCTCGCCACCAAGCCGAAGCTCCTGCTGCTCGACGAACCCTCGTCCGGCCTCAATGTCGAGGAGACCGAGGACATGGCCTTCTGGATCGAGGACATCACCAAGGACCTCGGCATCACCGTGATCATGGTCGAACACGACATGACGCTGGTGTCGCGCGTCTCCGACCGGGTGCTGGCGATGAACCAGGGGCGGGTGCTGGCGCTCGGCAAGCCCGACGAGGTGCAGCGCCACCCCGCCGTGATCGAGGCCTATATCGGCCGCCCAGCCCTGGAGGTCGTGCCGACATGACCGCACCGGTCCTGACCGAACCCATCCTGACTCTTGCCAATGTCGAGGCGGCCTATGGCGCGGTGAAAGCCATTCGCGGCGTCTCGCTGTCGGTGGCCAAGGGCGCCATCGTCACGGTGCTGGGCGCCAATGGCGCGGGCAAGACCACCATCCTGAAGACGATCTCCGGCATTCTCGATCCGCAGAAGGGGGCGATCACCTTCAAGGGCGAGCCGATCGACCGGCGCGATCCGGCCGAGATCGTCCGCCGCGGCCTGAGCCATTCGCCCGAGGGCCGCGAGGTGTTTCCGCTGCTGTCGGTGCGCAACAACCTCTTGATGGGCGCCTTCACCCGTTCGGATCGCGACGAGATCGCCCGCGATCTCGAACTGGTCGAGAGCTATTTCCCGATCCTGAAGGAGCGCGCCGACCAGGAGGCCGGCCTGCTCTCGGGCGGCCAGCAGCAGATGCTCGCCATTTCCCGCGCGCTGATGTCCAGGCCGGATCTCCTGCTCCTGGACGAACCCTCGCTCGGGCTGTCGCCGAAACTGACCCAGGACATCTTTTCCATCGTCAAACGGGTCAACCGCGAGCGCGGCGTGACCATTCTGCTGGTCGAGCAGAATGCCGCCATGGCACTGGAAACCGCCGATTTCGGCTACATTCTCGAACATGGCCGCATCGTCATGGAGGACAGCTGCGCGAAGCTGCGGGACAAGGACGACGTCAAGGAATTCTATCTCGGCCTGAAGGATGTCGGCGTGCGCGGCCACCGGCGCTGGAAGAAAAAGAAGATGTGGCGGTAGGAGACAGCCGATGTTGGAAATCTGGCCATTCCAGGACGTCCGCCGCCCGGCGACCCCCGCCGGCGAAACGATCGCCGAGATCCTGGCCTCGGCGATCGCCATGCGCGGCGACAAGATCGCCCTGCGCCAGAAGGATCTCGGGCTCTGGCAGTCGACCACCTGGACTGAAATGGGCGTCATCGTGCGCGAGATCGCGCTTGGCCTCGCAGCCCTCGGGCTGGAGCCCGGCGACGTCGCCTCGATCCTGTCCAACACCCGGCGGGAATGGTCCTTTGCCGATTACGCCGTGCTGTGCGCCGGTGGCGTCTCCAACGGCATCTATCCGACCGACGCGCCGGAACAGTGCGAATATCTGATGACCGATTCGGCCACACGCTTCGTCTTCGTCGAGGACGAGGAGCAGCTCGACAAGATCCTGGAAATCCGGGCCCGCACGCCCGATCTCGCCAAGATCATCGTGTTCGACACCGAGGGTCTGATGCGCTTCTCGGATCCGCAGGTGATGAGCCTGGAGGCGCTGCGCGCGCTCGGCCGCGCCACCGACGGGAACGATCCGGAGCTCTGGGCACGCCGGCTCAAGAGCCGCAAACCCGAAGACCTGGCCATCCTGGTCTATACCTCGGGCACGACAGGCAAGCCGAAAGGCGCGATGCTCACCCATCGCAACATCCTCTCGGCCATCTCGGTCATCACCAACGAGACGCTGCGCCAGAACGAAGACGACCAGCGCATGGCTTTCCTGCCGCTCTGCCATGTCGCCGAACGGGTCGGCGGGCAGCTCCTGGCGCTCTATTCCGGCGCCACCCTGAATTTCGTCGAGAACCCGGAAACGGTTCCGGAAAACGTCCGGGAGATCTCGCCGACCATCTTCTTCGCGGTGCCGCGGATCTGGGAGAAATTCTATTCCGGCGTGATGATCAGGCTCGCCGAGGCGACCCCGGCACAGCGGCTGATCTATGGCTGGTCGATCGAACAGGGCCGCAAGGCCGCCGACCTCTATATCGACGGCCAGCCGATCCCGCTCGGCTTGCGGCTGAAGGTGCATCTCGGCCGCTGGCTGGCGCTCAACAATGTCCGCCGGGCGATCGGCATCCATCGCTGCCGGTTCCTGGCGACCGGTGCCGCGCCGGTCTCGCCCGACCTGATCCGCTGGTATTTCGCGCTCGGCGTGCCGCTGCTCGAACTCTGGGGCATGACCGAGACATCGGGTGCCGGCAGCGTCGTGCCGTTCGAGCGGGTCAAGCCCGGCACCATCGGCCGGCCGACCAGCGCAATCGAAATGAAGATTTCCCCCGAGGGCGAAATCCTGGCCCGCGGTCCGACCATCATATCGGGCTATCTCAATCAGCCGGAAAAGACGGCGGAAGCCATTCGCGACGGCTGGCTGCATACCGGCGATGTCGGCATGGTCGACAATGAGGGCTTCTTCAAGATCACCGACCGGATGAAGGACATCATCATCACTGCCGGCGGCAAGAACGTCACGCCGAGCGAGATCGAGAACGAGCTGAAATTTTCGCCCTATATTACCGACGCCGTGGTGATCGGCGACCGGCGGCCCTATCTCACCGCGCTGGTCATGATCGACCTGGAAAATGTCGAGAAATTCGCCCAGGACCGCGACATACCCTTCTCCAACTATGCCAGCCTCTGCCGCGCACCGGCAGTGCAGGCGCTGATCGAGACCGAGGTCGAGCGGGTCAACAAAAAATTCGCCCGGGT
This sequence comes from Phreatobacter stygius, assembly GCF_005144885.1. Taxonomy (NCBI): domain Bacteria; kingdom Pseudomonadati; phylum Pseudomonadota; class Alphaproteobacteria; order Hyphomicrobiales; family Phreatobacteraceae; genus Phreatobacter; species Phreatobacter stygius. Next base: position 2,855,818 of record NZ_CP039690.1, on the reverse strand, counting down.
CGAACAGGTGAAGAGCTTCCGGCTGATCGAACAGCAGCTGACAGCCGAAGACGAGGAGCTGACGCCGACCATGAAACTGAAGCGCGGCTTCGTGCAGAAGAAATATGCCGAACTGATCGACGGCATGTATCGCAGTTCCGCGGCATGACAGCTGCTATGACAAATTGGCGGATTGGACTAGTCTCGCGCGACCACCAGCATTCATGACCTAACTCTAAGAAGATCGCCGCGAAGCAACTGCGGGTGACCCAGATGGAGGAAATGATGAAGACCAGACTTACCACCGGCCTGGCACTGGCGCTTTGCCTCACTGCCGGCACCGCATGGGCGCAGACACAAGGGGTCACGCCCACCCAGATCACACTCGGCAGCATCCAGGACCTGTCCGGACCAGCGGCGGGCTATGGCAAGCAGATCCGCAGCGGGCTGCAAATGTATTTCGACGAATTGAATGCCCGCGGCGGCATCCATGGCCGGCAGGTGCGCCTCATTGTCGAGGACAACGCCTATGATCCGCGCAAAGCGCTGCTGGCGGCGCAGAAACTGGTCAATAGCGACCGCATCTTCATGATGATCGGCCATCTCGGCACGGCGCAGAACATGGCCGCCATGCCGGTGCAGTTCGAGCGCAACGTGCCGAATTTCATGCCGGTGACCGCCGCCCGCGAAATGTACCTGCCGGCGCAGCCGCTGAAAATGGCTTTCGCCACGGCCTATTACGACCAGTTGCGCACCATGCTGCCGGAGATCGTCAAGGAGCGCGCGCTGAAGCGCGCCTGCGTGGTCTATCAGGACGACGAGTTCGGCCTGGAGGTCATGCGCGGTGGCGAGGCGGCCCTGGCGACGCTCAACCAGACCTTCGTCGAACGGGCGTCCTACAAGCGCGGCGCGACCGAATTTTCCTCGCAGGTGGCCCGGCTGAAGGCGGCCAATTGTGATCTCGTTGTCATGGGCACGATCATCCGCGAGACGGTCGGCGTACTGGCCGAAGCCAAGAAGATCGGCCTCGACGCGGTCTTCGTCGCCACCAGCGCAGCCTATACCCACCTCATTCCGCAGCTCGGCGGGCCGGTCGCCGAAGGTTTCTATGCGGTCACCACCACGGCCCATCCCTATCCGGATGATCCGAACCCAGCGATCCGCGAATGGGCGGTCCGCTACAAGGCGAAATTCGGCGAGGATCCGACCGTATTCTCGGCCTATGGCTGGCAGATCGGCAATCTGTTCTACGAAGCCGCGGTGAAGGCCGGCCAGGACCTGACGGTCGAGAGCTTCCTGCGCGCCATGGAAACGCCCTACGGCACCGACCTGTTCGGCAGCCAGGGCTGTGCCATTACCGCGCAGAACCGGCTCTGCAACAACTCCGCGCGCCTGTCGCAGGTGCGCAACGGCCGCTGGGTGATCACCCGCGATTGGGTGCACGGCGCCATACCGACGCATTGAGCCAGGCGACACCCGCGCCGCCGGGCCTCCCGGCGGCGCTCACCCCGACCACCGACATGAGGACCGCGCTTTGGCCAGTCCGTTCTATACGGCCGACCACGAGGCCTTTCGCGACGTGGTTCGCCGCTTCGTCGCGCGCGAAATCGAGCCCTATGCCCAAGCCTGGGACGAACAGGAAGAATTCCCCCGCGAGCTCTACCGCAAGGCCGCCGAGATCGGCCTGATCGGCCTCGGCTTTCCCGAGGCCTATGGCGGGGTCGCGGCCGACCGGTTCATGTGGCTTGTCGCGGTGCAGGAACTGGCCAGGCCGGGTTCGGGCGGTGTCAGCGCCAGCCTGATGAGCCATGCCATCGGCGCGCCGCCGATCGCGCTCGCCGCCACGCCGGAGGTCAAGGCGCGGGTCTTGCCGCAGATCCTGTCGGGCGCGAAGATTTCGGCGCTCGCCATCACCGAACCGAGCGGCGGCTCGGATGTCGCCAATCTGCGGACCAGCGCCCGCCGGCAGGGCGACCATTATGTCGTCAATGGCGAGAAGACCTTCATCACCTCGGGCATGCGGGCGGACTATTACACCGTGGCCGTGCGCACCGGCGGCCCCGGCGCCGGCGGCGTCAGCCTGCTCTTGATCGAGCGCGACAGCCCCGGCTTCTCACGCACGCCGTTGAAGAAGATGGGCTGGTGGGCCTCCGACACCGCGACCCTGCATTTCGATGATGTCCGCGTGCCCACAGAGAACCTGATCGGTGAAGAGGGCCAGGGCTTCAAGATCGTCATGCGCAATTTCAACCACGAGCGCCTGACCATGGCGGCCGGCTGCACCGCCTTCGCCGAGGTTTGCCTCGACGAGGCAAGGACTTATGCCAAAGAACGGCAGACCTTCGGCAAGCCGCTGACCCAGCACCAGGTGATCCGGCACAAGCTGGTCGACATGGCCGAGCGCGTGGCGGCGAGCCAGGCCTGGCTGGAAATGCTGACCTGGCGGCTGGAGCAGGGCGAGAACCCGGTCGCCGAGATCTGCATGCTGAAGAACCAGGCCACCCAGACCATGGCCTTCTGCGCCTCCGAGGCCGTGCAGATCTTCGGCGGCGCCGGCTTCATGCGCGGCGGCAAGGTCGAGCGGATCTATCGCGAAGTGAAGGTCAATGCCATCGGCGGCGGCACCGAGGAGATCATGAAGGATCTCGCCGGCCGCCAGATGGGGCTGTAGCGCCGTGTCGGCGCCCGCTTCAGCCCTGGCTGATGCGCGCGGCCTTGACCGGATCGAACCACCAGGTGCCGGGTGCGCCGCGGCCGTAACGCGGCTTGGTCTCGGGGAAGCCGAACATGTCCCAATAGGCGATCTTGTGGACGCCCTGGTACCAGTTGGGCACCCAATAGCGGCCGGCCCGCAGCACCCGGTCGATCGCCTTGCAGGTCATCGTCAGCTCGGGCCGGCTTTTCGCCACCAGGGCCTTTTCGATCAAGGCGTCGAGCACCGGATCGGCAATGCCCGAGAGATTGTTCGAGCCGGGTTCGCGGCCACTGGCCGAACCGAAAAAGGTCCGCATGGATTCGCCGGGGGTCAGCGACAGCGAATAGCGCCGGATGGTCAGGTCGAAATCATAGTCCTTCAGGCGTGCCTGATATTGCGCGGAATCGACCCGCCGAATGTTCGCCTCGATGCCGAGCCGGCGCAGATTGGCGACAAAGGGCTGGGTATGGCGCTCGAGCGAATTGTCGAAATCGACAAATTCGATCGTCATCGGCTGGCCGCGCGGGTCGGTGAGTTTGTTGTCGCGCAGGCTAAAGCCCGCCTCGCGAAGCAGCGCGGTGGCCCGGCGCAAGAGGTTGCGATCCTGGCCGGAGCCATCGGAGACCGGCGGCGAATAGGGTTCGCCGAACACTTCCGCCGGCAGCTTGTCGCGGAACGGCTCGAGCAGCGCCAGTTCTTCCGCCGAGGGTGGGCCAACGGCCATCATCGGCGAATTCTGGAAGAACGAATGGGTCCGCTTATAGGTGTCGAACATGACGTTCTTGTTGGTCCATTCGAAATCGAAGGCGAGACCGATGGCCTCGCGCACTCTCGGGTCGCGGAATTTCTCGCGCCGCGTATTGATGAACCAGCCCTGGGCGCCTGATGGCGTCTCGTCGCGCAGCTCCTTGCGCATCACCCGGCCATCGCGCGCCGCCGGAAAATCATATTGGGTTGCCCAGGTGCGCGAGACGAACTCCTCGCGGAAGGTGTAGGTGCGGCTCTTGAAGGCCTCGAAACTGACGTCGCGGTCGCGGAAGAATTCCAGCCGGACGACGTCGAAATTGTTCTGGCCGACCGCGACCGGCAGCTTCTCGCCCCACCAATCCTTGACCCGCTCATATTCGATGAAGCGGCCCGGCTCGAAACGGCCGACCTTGTAGGCCGACGAGCCGAGCGGCAGCTCCATGGTCGAGGCCTCGAAATCGCGGGTTGCATGCCAGGCCTTCGACAGGATCGGCATGCCGGCAACCGTGAGCGGCAGATCACGCGAGCGACCTTGAGCAAAAGTCAGCTTGACCAGCTTTTCGCCCTCGGCCTCGGCGCCGGCAAGGTCGCGCAGGATCACCCGCAGGATCGGATGGCCCTTCTCCTTCAGCGTCATCATCGACCAGGCGACATCGGCCGCGGTGATCGGCGTGCCGTCATGGAATTTCGCAATGTCGCGCAGCACGAAGCGGTAGGTCTGGCCATCGGCCGAAATGCGGACGCGCTCGGCGACCAGGCCGTAAAGCGAATCGGGTTCGTCGCCGCCGCCCGACATCAGGCTCGCGAAGATGCCGTCGAGCTGCGGCGGCGCGTCGCCGCGCAGCACGAAGGTGTTCATGGTGTTGAAGGTGGTGGGGTTCTGGTTGAAACCCCAGCTCGCCGGGCTGTGGCTGAACACGCCGCCTTTCGGCGCCTGCGGATTGACGAAGTCGAAATGCTTGAAGTCCGGGCCATATTTCAGATCGCCAAAGGACGAGATGCCATGGGTCTCGCGTTCCGCGTCGGCGAGCACCTCGGGCGCCAGCAGGCCGGCGCCGGCACTTGCCGCGGCCAGGGTCAGGACAGTTCTGCGGGACGGGCGAAACATGGCGAACCTTCCGGGGTGGGCTGATCGGGCCAGCAGAGCACTGCGGCAAAGGGACGAAAATCAGGCAAATCAGCACGGTCGGCCTGATCCTGGCCCGAATCTCAGGCGATCGGCAACACGTTGGTGTGTTTCACCTGGGCCAGCGCGAAGCTCGATTCGATCGAGGCGACGCCGTCGAGGCGGGTCAGCTTGTCCTTGAGGAACTGCTCATAGGCCGGCAGGTCGGCGCAGACGACACGCAGGAGATAGTCGCGCTGGCCGGTCATCAGGTAGCATTCCATCACCTCTGGCCAGCGCGCCACCGCGCCGGCGAAGCGGTCGAGCTCCTCCTCGCGCTGGCGCTCGAGCTTGATCGAAATGAACACGCTGACCGGCAGGTCGACCGCCTTCTGGTCGACCATGGCGACATAACCCTTGATGATGCCGGCGGCCTCCAGGAGCTTGACCCGGCGCAAACAGGGCGTTGCCGACAGGCCGACCCGCTCGGCCAGCGCCTGATTGGTGATCCGGCCGTCGCGCTGCAGCTCGGCGAGGATGCGGCGATCGAGTTGGTCGAGGTGCATATTGGATAATTCGACTTCAAATGAACCCGGGCTTAGCGCTAACTGCCAAATGATGCTTCGTCCATGGCCAAATTTGGCAGGCATGACGCCCGCGCCTTTGGCAAGATCGCGCGATGCGCGCCACCTCAACAAGCGCGACCGAGGAATGCCATGACCGATCGCCGCCTGACCGCCTTGACCGCCCTTGAACAGAAGGTGCTGTGGCTCGCGTCCTGGACCATCCATCATGCCAATCACCTGCGCGACAGCCCTGACGGCATGAAGGTCGGCGGCCACCAGGCGTCTTCGGCGTCGCTCGCGACCATCATGACGGCGCTCTATTTTGCGGTGCTCAGGCCCGACGACCGGGTGGCGGTGAAGCCGCATGCCAGCCCGAATTTCCACGCCATCCAATATCTGTTCGGCAATCAGACGCGCGCCAAGCTGGAGAATTTCCGCGGCTACAAGGGCGCCCAGAGCTATCCCTCACGCACCAAGGATGGCGACGACGTCGATTTCTCGACCGGGTCGGTCGGCTTGGGCGTTGCCCAGACGCTGTTCTCCTCGCTGGTGCAAGACTATGTGAAGGCCCATGGCTGGGCCAGGAGCCAGGCGGAAGGCCGCATGGTGGCGCTGATCGGCGACGCCGAAATGGACGAGGGCAATATCTACGAGGCGCTGATCGAGGGCTGGAAGCATGGCCTGCGCAACACCTGGTGGGTGGTCGATTACAACCGGCAGAGCCTGGACGCGGTGATCCGCGAGGGCCTGTGGGAACGGTTCGAGGCGATGTTCCGCAATTTCGGCTGGGACGTGGTCATCCTGAAACATGGCAAGCTGCAGGAGGCGGCCTTCGCCGAACCCGGCGGCGAACGGCTCAGGGCCTGGATCGACACTTGCCCGAACCAGCTGTTTTCGGCCCTGTGCTTCCAGGGGGGAGCGGCCTGGCGCAAGCGGCTCACCGACGATATCGGCGACCAGGGCCCGGTGACCCGGTTGATCGACAAGCGCTCGGATGCCGAGCTCGCCCGGCTGATGACCAATCTCGGCGGCCATGACCTGGCGCTGCTGCTGGAGGCCTTCGAGCGGATCGACCATGACCGACCGGTCTGTTTCATCGCCTATACGATCAAGGGTTTCGGCCTGCCGCTGCAGGGCCACAAGGACAACCATGCCGGCCTGATGACATCAGGCCAGATGGACGCCCTGCGCGGCGCGATGAACGTCCGCACCGGCCACGAGTGGGACAGGTTCGAGGGGCTGACGGTGGCGCCGGCCGAGCTCGAAAGCTTCCTCGCCAAGGTTCCCTTCGCACGCAAGGGCGCCCGGCGCCTGACCGCGCCGAAAATTCCGGTGCCGGAGACGCTGGCCTGGCCGGCCCAGGCGGCGATGTCGACGCAGCAGGGTTTCGGCCTGATCCTCAACGAGATCGCCCGCTCGGATACGACCTTCGCCGACCGGATCGTCACCGCCTCGCCCGATGTCACGGTGTCGACCAATCTCGGCGCCTTCGTCAATCGCCGCGGCCTGTTCGCCCGCGAGTCGCTCGCCGATACGTTCAAGCAGGAGCGGATCCCCTCGACCTTCAACTGGGACTTCTCGCCCAAGGGCCAGCATATCGAGCTGGGTATTGCCGAGATGAACCTGTTCATCATGCTGTCGGCGCTCGGCCTGTCCCATTCGATCCACGGCGAAAGGCTGCTGCCGGTCGGCACGCTTTATGACCCGTTCATCCAGCGCGGCCTCGATGCGCTCAACTATGCCTGTTACCAGGATGCCCGTTTCATGCTGGTGGCGACACCGTCAGGCGTGACGCTGGCGCCCGAGGGCGGCGCCCACCAGTCGATCGCGACGCCGCTGATCGGCATTGCCCAGGACGGGCTCGCCGCCTTCGAGCCGGCTTTCGTCGACGAACTCGCAACCATCATGCAGTTCGGCTTCGACTATATGCAGCGCGACGGCGGCGATGATCCGGACGAGGCCAACTGGCTGCGCGACGAGACCGGCGGCTCGGTCTATCTGCGGTTGTCGACCCGCACGATCGACCAGCCGCAACGGGCCATGACGGCGGCGCTGCAACGCGACATCGTCAACGGCGCCTATTGGATGCGCCGGCCCGGCCCGAACTGCCAGGTGGTGATTGCCTATACCGGCACGGTGGCGCCGGAAGCGATCGCCGCCGCCGGGCTGCTGGCCGAAAGCCACCGGGACGTCGGCGTGCTGGCGATCACCTCGGCCGACCGGCTGAACGCCGGATGGACCGCCGCCGAACGGGCGCGCCAGCGCGGGATTGGCAATGCCACCAGTCATATCGAGCGGCTGATCCAGCCCCTGTCGCGCGAATGCGGTTTGGTGACCGTGATCGACGGCCACCCGGCCGCGCTTGCCTGGATCGGCTCGGTGCACGGCCACCGGCTGAAATCGCTCGGCGTCGAGCATTTCGGCCAGACCGGCACGGTCGGCGACCTCTATCGCCATTTCGGCATCGACACCAACGCCATCCTGCATGCGGCGCAGGCCGTGATCGCCGGGCGTCCGGTGCGCTATCTGGCGGCGCTGCCCTGACGGCCTGAACGGCATGATCGACGCAGGACGTGCCGCAGGACGTGCCGACGGCGGTCCGAGGCCTCAGCTGCGGCCGGCCCGGGCCGGCGGCAGTACCAGCTGCTCGCGCCGGCAGGCGCGCCGCTCGGCTTCCTCGCAGGCGGTGAAGTTCATGTCGCGGCCAATGCAGATGCGCACCTCGCGCAGCCGCTGGCTGTCGCATTGCACACTGATCATGTCGCGCGCCAGGCCCGGATTGACGCGCACGAAGGCGTCCTCGACCTCGTCGGGCGAGACGGTCTTGATCGCCGTGATGTTCTCGAATTCCTGCGGAATGCGGATCTTGGCGCGGGCTTGCCGGACCGTCTCGAAATAGGCGCTGGCCGAGCGCGCGCCCGAGCAGGTGCCGTGCTTGGCCCATTGCTGACGGACCAGCCCCGGCGCCGGCATGATGTCGAGCATGCCATTGACCACGCGCCGGTCGAGCTCGGGCGCCGGAACCTGGCAATATTCCGGGAAGCCGCGGGTGAATTGCGGCCAGAGGCCATGGACAACGAAGCTGAACGGCCGCTCGCCGGCGCATTGCATCGAACGGCTCGACCGTTCGCCCTGGGCCTCGCAGAAGGACGGCGACCAGGACAGCGCCAGGACGTAAAAATCGAACTCGCCCGGCGTCGCGCCGTGGCGCGCCTGGCCGAAGGCAGCGCCAGCCCCGGCCGAGACCAGCAAGGCACTGCCAAGGACGAGCGCGCGCAGACGCTTCGAGATCGCAACCGACATGATCAACCTCCCGTTGAACTGCCCGGAAGGCTAGTCAGCAAACGAGAACAAAGAAAGAACGTATTTTAGCGGATGCCTGGGCGAAGCCACGTCCGTCAGGGCCGCGCCATCCGGCAATTGGGCGCGAAACTCCAGCCGCGATCGAGGCCGCGCACGCACCATTCGACACCCCAGGTATAGCCGATGATGCTCTGGTCTTCCATGATGGCATAATCGACCGTGCGGACGCGGCCATCCGACAGGTGGGCGCGCGCCGAGCAATAGATGCGCGGAATATTGTTGCGGCCCCAGGGATTGATCGAGACCTGCCGGATGCGGTCGAAGCCGGCAATGGTCAGCGCCGAATTCCAGAACTGGCCTTCCTTTTCGGCGAAGCGCTGGCTCACGGTGGTCAGCGCCTGCGGATCGTCGCAGGGCAGCAGGACATTCTGGAAGCGCGGATCGCGGAAGATCAGCCCGCCTGGAATACCGTAACCGCTGGATCCGCCGCGAAATCCGCCGGTATCGGGGTCGATGCGGCTGGTGGTCAGCGTCGTGCCGCCGAGCCCGCGTGCCCTGTCCTGCCCGAGAGCCGCGCCGTTGAGCGCGATCGTCAATCCGGCGGCTGAAGCGAGAAGGGCAGGAATCCGCATGGCATGGCACTCCGAATAAGATTCGCTGGACGATTGATCGGCAGATCGGTCAGGTCAAGAGCCGGGCGGCCACAGGTCCGATCAAATCGCGCCGGTCAGCCCCCGGCCGGCCGGCGAATGCGGACATAGAGCGCGCCGGCGCCGCCATGGCCAATGGCCGCCTCTTCGAAACCGATCACCAGCGACCGCATTTCCGGCAAGGTCAGCCAATGCGGCACCATGCGGCGCAGCACGCCGCGGCCGGCGAACGGATCGGAACTCCAGTCCGCCGTGTCAAAGGCGGCCGTCCGTTTCGGCGCGCCCTTGCCGGTGATGACGATCACCACCCGGAAACCTTCGAGCTGGGCCCGGCGCAGAAAGGTCAGCAGCCGCCGATGCGCGGCCTCCTGGGTCAGGCCATGCAGGTCGAGCCTGGCGTCGACATCGGCCTGGCCACGCGTCAGGCGCTGGCGCAGGCGCTTTTCCAGCGGCGCGAGCGGCGGCGGCGCCGGCAGCGCGGCCTTGGCGATCCTGGTCGCGGCGACCGCCTTGGCCGCGGGCTCGGGCTTCTGGACGACGTCTTCGGCGGGTTCGGCCAGGAGGTCGGCGGCGCGTGCCGGATCGAGCGGCGTGACGCTGCGCGCCACATGCGACCACAACGTCCTGTCCTCGGCGGAGAGCTTCTTGCCGCGACGGCCGGTCATCGCGCCGGCCGCGGCAAGGGCACCGGCACATTGGCCGCCTCCGGCGACAGCGGCGCGGGCAGCAGAACATACCAGTCGGCCCGGTGGCGGATCCGCCCGGCGGTCGAGCCGGCCTCCGATCCCGTGCCGAGGAACAGGTCGCCGCGCGCCGGGCCGACGATCGCCGAACCGGTGTCCTGGGCGATCATCAGGCGGCGAAACGGCTCGCCCGATTCCGAAGATCCGGTCGGCAGCATGCTGTCGATGAACACCGGCGTGCCATAGGCATGGACATTGCGGTCGATGGCGATCGAGCGCCAATCGGTGATCGACACGCCCTGGCCGCCGATCGGCCCGTCCTCGGTGCCAAGCTCGCTCTTGACGCGGAAGAACACATAAGACCGGTTCTGCCAGCGCACGTCGCGCGCGGCCTCCGGGTTCTGGCCCATCCAGGTTCTGATGAAATCCATCGACATCTGCTCGCGGGTGGCGATGCCGCGTTCGACCAGAACCCGGCCAACCGGCACATAGCGGTGACCGTTATGCGCGGCATAGCCAATGCGCAATGTCGATCCGTCGGCAAAACGCAGGCGCGCCGAGCCCTGGATCTGGGTGAACAGGACATCGACGGGATCGCGCACCCAGGCGATCTCCAGTCCACGCCCGTCGAGCGCGCCGGCTTCGATCTCGCCGCGATCGAAATAGGGCAGGAAACGTCCCGCCACCCAGCGGCCGGCGCCACCGCGGGCATCGAAGCCGCCGGATGTCGCGCCGCGGCCATTGGCAAGGTCGCCGGGCCGGGCCAGGAAGGCGACGCCATATTCGGCGGAGCGCTCGCGCGCGGCCTGAACCTCCGGCTCGTAATAGCCGGTGAGGAAGCCGGCCGGATCGGTCATCTTGGCGATCCGGGCGGGGCGGAACTCGGCCTCGAAAAAGGCTTTTGCCGCGGCGCGGCTGACCGGGCTCGGCAGGTCGAGCGCGCGCGGACAGATCTCGCGCAGCGCAAACCAGATCGGCTGAGCCGCGCGCGGCGCCGAGCGCGCCCGCAAGATCTGGCGGCAGGAGGTGGCAAAGGGCTTGAAGGCGAGGTCGTGCCGGTCCTCGTCCCAGCCGGGAACCTCGGCGAATTTCGCCGCCTCGAGACGGGCATCGGAGAATATGAAGGGAAATCCCGAGGCGTGGGTTTCAAGCGCCGGAGGGACCAGCGGCAGTTCGGCTGCCTGCGGCGGCTCGGCGCCCGGATCAGCCGGTGCTGCGGGGGTTTCGGCGGCGGGCCCCGGCGGTTGCTGCGGGACGGCCGGTGCTTCGGGAGAACCGGGACCTGCTCCAGCCGGCGCCTGCGGCTGCAACAGAAGCAGGAGTTCGCTCGCAGCCAGGGCCGGCCGGCCGCAGGAGAGCAGTCCGGCCATCGCCAGGACCGCGAGGCCTCCGGCGCGGACCCTGCGGCTCGTCATCGAAGGCCTCCGTTGCGACGGGCGCGTTCAGCTGCCGGCTTCGGTCGCGATCAGGCGCCAGTTGGGATCGCGATCGGTGGCATTGCGCGCGAAGGTCCAGATGTCGGTGACATCGGTGACGCGATCGGGCGAACCATCGACCACGGCGCCGGACCGGTCGCGCGTCGCGGTGACCAGCTGGGAGACGAATTTCAAGGTGACCTGCGCCTGATCGCCGCGCATCTGAGCATCGGTGACCTCGGCCTTCTCGATGCCGACAAAGCGGGTCTCGACGGCCTCGCCGCGGGTCTCACGCTCCTTGATCGCCGTCTCGAAGCCCTCGAACACGTCCTTGGCGAGCAGATCACGCAAGGTGCGGCGGTCGCCGCCGGCAAAGGCCAGGACGATCATCTCATAGGCCGACTTGGCGCCGCCGACGAAACCGATGGCATCAAAAGACGGATCGCGGGCTGCGATCGCATCAAGTCCGCGGGCCACCGGCGAACCGGCGGTCGCGACATCACCCCATCGCGGCTCGGTCGGCTCGGCCTGGACCACCGGCGCGGGCGGCTGCTGGCCGTTGCGATTCGGCAAGGGCACGACATCGGCAGGCCCCTGACCCGGGCCGCGCTGGGCATCGCGATTCTTGTCGCCCGGCTGGAACGGATCGCGCTCCTGGCCGGTCTTCGTTCCGAGCACGCTACGCAAGCGGAAGAAGATGAACACCGCGAGGGCGAGGAAGACGATCGTATAGATATCCATGAGCCGACTTTCGGGGCGGAAACGAGGCGCGACAGAGCAGTCCAGTCGTGGACCATCGCACAGCCCGCACTCCACTGCACAAATAAGGCATTTTTCGCGGATCGCCAGATGGCCCCCCGCGTTTCGCCCGTAAACCCAATAAAACGGGCATGTTTCAATTTGACGCGGCGGCCGCGGCCGGGCGCGTTTCGTCATGCAGGTGGCAGGCGGCGAAATGGCCCTCGCTGGTGGCTTTGAGCACCGGTTCCTCTTGCCTGCAGCGGTCGAAGGCATAGGGGCAGCGGGTGTGGAAGCGGCAGCCCTTGGGCGGGTTGATCGGGCTCGGCACGTCGCCCTTCAGGATGATCCGGTCGCGCGCCGCGCCCGGGTCCGGCACCGGTACGGCTGACAGCAGCGCCTGGGTATAGGGGTGCTTCGGATCGGCGAAGATGCCGCGGCGTGGCGCGATCTCGACGATCTTGCCGAGATACATCACCGCCACCCGGTGGGTCATGTGCTCGACCACCGCCAGGTCGTGGCTGATGAACAGGAGCGCCAGGCCGAGCTCCTTCTGCAGGTCCTGCAGCAGGTTGACGATCTGCGCCTTGACCGAGACATCGAGCGCCGAGACCGCCTCGTCGCAGATGATCAGGTCGGGTTCGGCGGCGAGCGCCCGGGCGATGCCGATGCGCTGGCGCTGGCCGCCGGAGAATTCATGCGGCCAGCGGTTCACCGCGTCGCGCGGCAGCCTGACCGTATCCATCAGGTCGGCGATGCGGGCGTCGACCTCGGCGCGGTTCTTGGCGAGGCCGAAATTGGTGATCGGCTCGGCCAGGATGTCGCGCACCCTGAGACGCGGGTTGAGCGAGGAGAACGGGTCCTGGAACACCACCTGGACCCGCCGGCGCAATGGCCGGAGCGTGCCCGCCGACATGTCGTCGATGCGCTGGCCATCAAGCACCACCTGGCCCGAGGTGATCGGGAACAGCCTGAGGATGGCCTTGCCGACGGTCGACTTGCCGCAGCCCGATTCCCCCACCAGCGACAGGGTCTCGCCCTTGTCGATGGCAAAGGAGATGCCGTCGACGGCATAGACCTTGGCGGTGACACCGCCGAAAAAGCCTCCGGTGATCGGAAAATGCTTCTTCAGGTCATTCACTTCCAGAAGGGGCTGGTTCATGCGGCGACTGCCTCCTTGGGCGCGTGGTGGCAGGCGACGATGTGATGCGCGGCCTTGGCTTCGAGACCGGGCGCGACCGCCCGGCAGAGATCGGTGACCTTGGAGCAGCGGCCGGCGAAGACGCAGCCGGTAATCTTGCTCTTCAGGCTCGGCACCAGGCCGGGGATCTCGGCGAGCCGGGTGGCCGTGCCCTCGAGCGAGGAGCCGAGCTTGGGCACCGCCCCGAGCAGCCCTTGGGTATAGGGATGGCGCGGATTGCGGAACAGGTCGGTGACGGTCGCCTCCTCGACCTTGCGGCCGGCATACATGACCATGACCCGTTCGGCGACCTCGGCGACCACGCCGAGATCATGGGTGATCAGCACGATGGCCGCGCCGACCCGGTTCTTCAGATCGCGCATCAGGTCGAGGATCTGGGCCTGGATGGTGACGTCGAGCGCGGTGGTCGGTTCGTCGGCGATCAGGAGCTTGGGATTGCAGGCGAGCGCAATGGCGATCATGACGCGCTGGCGCATGCCGCCGGACAGCTGGTGCGGATATTCCGTCACCCGCCGCGCCGGTTCGGGAATGCCGACCAGAGTGAGCATCTCGATGGCCCGCTTCTCGGCCTCGTTCTTGTTGAGGCCCTGGTGCAGGCGCAGCGTCTCGCCGATCTGCTTGCCGACGGTGAGCACCGGATTGAGGCTCGTCATCGGCTCCTGGAAGATCATCGAGATGTCGTTGCCGCGGATCGCCCGCATCTCCTTCTCGCTGAGCGCCAGCAGGTCGGTCCCCTGAAACCGGATCGAGCCGGCGATGCGGCCCGGCGGATCCGGAATCAGCCGGAGCAGCGACATGGCGGTGACCGACTTGCCGCAGCCGGATTCGCCGACCACGGCGAGCGTCTCGCCGGCCTTGACGTAGAACGACACGCCGTCGACCGCGCGGTTGATGCCGTCGGGCGTCCGGAAATGGGTCTGGAGGTTGATGACCTCGAGCAAGGGCTCGGTGGTCGGATCGGTCGCGGTGGCAGTGGTCGTGCTGCCAGCGGTCATGGTGCCAGTGGTCATGGTGCTCAGTCCCCCTTGGCCATGCGGGGATCGAGCGCATCGCGCAGACCATCGCCGAGCAGATTTACCGCCAGCACCGTCAGCGACAGGAAGATCGCCGGGAACAGCACGATGTAGAACTTGACCTGCCAGAGCGCCCGGCCCTCGGCCATGATGTTGCCCCAGGACGGGATGATCGGCGGCGTACCGGCGCCGATGAACGACAGGATCGCCTCGGTGATCATGGCGCTGGCGCAGATATAGGTTGCCTGGACGATCAGCGGCGCCAGGGTGTTGGGCAGGATATGGCGCAGGATGATCATCGGCGCGCGGGTGCCGGCCGCCACCGCCGCGTCGACATAGGGCTGTTCGCGCAAGCTCAGCACGACACCACGCACCAGGCGCGACACGCGCGGGATCTCGGCAATGGTAATGGCGATGATGACATTGCCGACCGAGCCGCGGGTGAGCGCCATCAGCGCCACCGCCAGCAGGATCGGCGGGATCGACATGATGCCGTCCATCACCCGCATGACGATGCTGTCGGCGAGCCGGACGAAACCGGAGACGAGACCGACCAGCAAGCCGCCGGCGGAGGCGAGCAGGGCCACCGAGAAGCCGACGGTGAGCGACACCCGGGCGCCGTAGAGCACGCGCGAATAGATGTCGCGGCCGAGCATGTCGGTGCCGAACCAATAGAGCGCCGACGGCTCGCGGGTACGCCTGGAGGTGGCGATCGCGGTCGGATCGACCGTGCCGAGCCAGGGCGCAAACAGCGCCGCGATCAGCATCAGCAGCAGCAGCGCGCCGCCGAGCGCAATGGTCGGATAGCGCCTGAGGAAGCCGAGCACGCCGCGGCGCGGCTTGACGTCGGGCAGGATGTCCGGAAGCTCAGGGGCGACCGCGGTGCCGGCCGGAATATGGGGGACTGCATGTTCAATAGCGGATCCTCGGATCGACAAGCGTGTAGACGAGGTCGATCGCGAGATTGACCAGCACGTAGACGAAGGAAAACAGCAGCACCAGGCCCTGGATCACCGGATAGTCACGCCTGAGGATGGCATCGACGGTGAGCCGGCCGAGGCCGGGGATGGCAAAGACGCTCTCGGTGACCACGGCGCCGCCGATCAATAGCGCGATGCCGATGCCGATGACCGTGACGATCGGCACGGCGGCGTTCTTGAGCGCGTGGACGAACAGGATGCCGCCCTGGCTGACGCCCTTGGCGCGCGCGGTGCGGACATAGTCCTGCTGCAGCACTTCCAGCATGGTCGCCCGGGTGATGCGGGCGATCAGCGCGATATAGACGCAGCCGAGCGCAATCGATGGCAGGATGAGATTCTCAAACCACGGCCACAGCCCTTGCGCGATCGGCGTATAACCCTGGACCGGCAGCCATTCGAGCTCGAGCGCAAAAAAGTAGGCCAGGAGATAACCGACCACGAAGACCGGCACCGAGAAGCCGAACACGGCAAAGGCCATGATCGCACGGTCGATCCAGGTGCCGACCTGCCAGGCGGCCATGACGCCCAGCGGCACCGCGATCGACACCGCCAGAATCAGCGTGACGATCATCAATGACAGCGTCGGCTCGATCCGCTGCGCGATCAGCGCGGTCACCGGCAGGCCGGTGAAGATCGACGTGCCGAGATCGAAGTGGACGAGTTTCCAGACCCATTCGCCGAACTGGACCAGGAACGGCCGGTCGAGACCGAGGCTCTGGCGGATCTTCTCGACATCGGCCGGCGAGGCCTGGTCGCCGGCAATCACCGCCGCCGGATCACCCGGCGCGATATAAAGCAGCGAGAAGACGAAGAGCGCGACCACCGCCATTACGGGGATCGTCGCCAGAATACGCCGCGAGATGTAAACGAACATCAGGACCGTCTTTTCATGAAACGCCCGGAGCATGGCGGATCAAGATCCGCCATGTGCGAGCTGGTGCCGATCAGCAGCCTATGCTGATCGGCAGGCTTATGCGATCAGCTCTTGGAGACACCCCAAAAGAATGGCAGTGGGCCCTTGACGATGCCGCTGACATTGCTGCGCCAGGCGGTGTAGCCAAGGAAGAAGCCCGGCGGCACGAAGACGACATTGTCCAGCGCGGCCTTGTTGAGAGCGCGCATCGCCACCTTCTCCTCATCGATATTCTTGGCGTCGAACCAGTTCGTCACCTGCTGTTCGACGGCCGGGATGTTGGGCCAGCCGAACCAGGCGCCGTCGCCATTGGCCCGAATGGCGGTATAGCTCGCCGGATTGATGCAGTCGGCACCGGCGTGCCAGGAGAAGAAGATGTTCCAGCCGCCCTGGGCCGGCGGCGCCTTGACGGCGCGGCGCTGGCCGGTGGTGCCCCAGTCGGTCGCGACGAAATCGACATTCATGCCGAGCTTCTTCAGGAGATCGGCGGCGACGTCGCCTTGGGCCTTGGTGATCGGCTGGTCCTGCGCCACCACCATGGTGATCGGCTGGCCGGAATAACCGCTTTCGGCGAGCAGCTTCTTGGCGCCCTCGATGTCGCGCGGGCCTTTCAGAATCTCGCCGCCTTCTTCGTTGTAGAGCGGCGTGCCGGGGGTGAAGTAGCCCGGCAGCGGTTTCCACAGATTGTCGTCCGAGCCGACAATGGCGCGCATGAAATCCTCCTGGTTCAAGGCCATGAGCAGCGCGCGGCGCGCCCTGACGTCATTGAACGGCGGATGCAGGTGGTTCAGGCGGAAGGCGCCGATATTGCCCAGGGGGTCGCCAATATCGACCCGGATATTGCGGTTGCGCTTGAGCACCGGCACGAGGTCGGCGATCGGGTTCTCCCACCAGTCGACCTCGCCGTTCTGCAGCGCGGCGGAAGCGGTGGCCGGATCCGGCATGATCAGCCATTCGATGCGGTCGACCAGCATCTTCTTGCCGCCGGCGAGCCAGGAGGCGGGCTCCGAACGCGGCACATAGTCGGCGAAACGCTCGAACACCGCCTTGGCGCCGGGAACCCAGTCGCCGCGGACAAATTTCATCGGACCGGAGCCGATATATTCGCTGATCTGGGTGAACGGGTCGGTCTTGGCGATGCGCTCGGGCATGATGAAGGTGCAGGGCGCATTGTTCTTGCCCAGCGCCAGCAGCATTTTCGGATAGGGCTTCTTCAGCTTCCAGCGGAACGTCGTGTCGTCGACCGCGACCAGTTCCTCCTGGATCGCCTTGAGCATCAGGCCCATCGGATCGCGTGCCGACCAGCGGGCGAGACTCGCCACGCAGTCGCGGGCGAGCACCGGCGTGCCGTCATGGAATTTCAGGCCGGAGCGCAGCTTGAAGGTCCAGGTCAGGCCGTCGGCGGAGACCTCCTCCGATTCGGCCATCTGGCGCTGCGGCACCAGCTTGTCGTCGACGCCATAGAGCGTGTCCCAGACCATGGCCGCGGCGTTGCGGACGACATATTGGGTGCCCCAGATGGGGTCGAAATTGGCCAGATTGGCCTGTGGCACGAAGCGCAGCGTCTTGGCCGCCACGCCCTGGCTCAACGCCGGCGCCGACAGACCGCTCGCGGCAAGCGCGCTCATGCCGGCCCCGGCCTTGATGAAGTCTCTGCGATCCATAATCCATTCTCCCCTGGAACTGCGCGCCGTCGACGTCCCGCTCTGCCTAAGGCCTGGGCTGTTGCCGCCCTTTGAAGAGGCCTTTCGGACCATTCCGACCTTGGCCGGACGGTCCACGGTAACGCTTGGCAAAGCCCGTGCCATAAGGGGTTTTCCGGATGCTGTTGATGGAGTGGTGGTGGTTTCACCTTCCGTGGAACGGCATCCAGCAATGAATTTCTGCAAAACAGCAGCCACGCGGAATGACCAACGGCGTACCGTGCCTGTGATTTAGGCTGCCCATTCCCTGGCCTGCTCCCATCAAAGTCACACCGCGGTCGTGACGGCGGCGCGGCCGCGCCGACAGCAAGGGAGCTATGCCATGCGGATTAGTGCGCTAATCGCCCTGATGTCAGAATATCGCACTTGACAGACCGGGTCGGTGGCGCGAGGAGATGGGCCTGAGGAAGCGCCAACCGTTAAGAAGGATGGACCATGGCGACATTCATGTCCCTGTCCGACGCCATCGCCGCCAATGTTCGCGACGGCGACACCATCGCCATGGAAGGCTTCACCCATCTCATCCCCTATGCGGCCGGCCACGAGGTGATCCGGCAGAAGCGCCAGGATCTGACCCTGATCCGGATGACCCCGGACATTCTCTACGATCAGCTGATCGGCATGGGCCAGGTGAAGAAGCTGGTGTTCTCCTGGGCCGGCAATCCGGGCGTCGGTTCGCTGCACCGGATGCGCGAGGCGGTCGAGAGCGGCTGGCCACGCAAGCTCGAGATCGAGGAACATTCCCACGCCGCCATGGCCAATGCCTTCGAGGCGGGGGCTGCCAACCTGCCCTTCGCGGTGTTCCGCGGCTACAAGGGCGTCGACCTGCCCAAGGTCAATCCGCGGATCAAATCGGTGACCTGTCCCTATACCGGCGAGGTGCTGGCGACCGTGCCGGCGGTGCGCCCCGATGTCTCGATCATTCACGCGCTGCGGGCCGACCGCGAAGGCAATGTGCTGCTCGAAGGCATTGTCGGCGTGCAGAAGGAGGCGGTGCTGGCGGCCAAGCGCTCGGTGATCACGGTCGAGGAGATCGTCGACGATTTCGGCCCGCGCAACGCCAATGCGGTGATCCTGCCGTCCTGGACGGTCGGCGCGGTGGTCAAGGTGCCGGGCGGCGCGCACCCGTCTTATGCCCAGGGCTATTACAAACGCGACAATGCCTTCTACATCGCCTGGGACGCGATCGCCCGCGACCGCGCGACCTTCCTGAAATGGATGGAGGAGAACGTCATGTCCAAGGGGCCGGAGGCTTTCGCCGCCCACGCCCGGCGCTTCGCCGTCGCGGCCGCGTGAAGGAGCCGATCATGACCGATTACACCCCCACCGAAATCATGACGATCGGCGCGGCGCGCCTGCTCGGCAATGACGATGTCTGCTTCGTCGGCATCGGCGCGCCGTCGGCCGCCTGCAATCTCGCCCGCCTGACCCATGCCCCGAAGATCACGCTGATCTACGAATCCGGAACCCTGTCGACCCGGCCGACCGTGCTGCCCTTGTCGATCGGCGACGGCGAATTGTGCGATACCGCGCTGACCACCGTACCGGTGCCGGAAATGTTCCGTTACTGGCTGCAGGGCGGCCGGATCACCGTCGGTTTCCTCGGCGGCGCCCAGATCGACCGCTTCGCCAATCTGAACACCACGGTGGTCGGTCCCTACGACAATCCCAGGGTTCGCCTGCCCGGCGGCGGCGGCGCGCCGGAAATCGCCATCCATTGCGGCCAGATCTTCATCATCATGGCGATGGGCCAGCGCGCCTTCATGGACAAGCTGCCGTTCATTACCTCGCTCGGCCACGGCACCGGCAAGGGCTCGCGCGAGGCCCTGGGGGTCAAGACCAAGGGTCCGACCCAGCTGATCACCGATCTCTGCATCTTCGAGCCGGACGCGGCGACCAGCGAATTGACCGTCACCACGATCCATCCGGGCGTGACGCGCGAGCAGATCCAGGCCAATTGCGGCTGGCCGGTGAAATATGCTGAAAACGTCCGCGAGACGCCTGCGCCGACCGAGACCGAGCTCAACGTTCTGCGCGACCTGCACGCCCGCACCAAGGCAGCGCACGCGGCCTGAGGCAAAAAACACCGAGGTTCTCGAGAGGAAACGACCATGGCCGATGTCTTCATCTGCGACGCCGTGCGCACCCCGATCGGCCGCTACGGCGGCGCGCTGGCCAAGGTCCGCGCCGATGACCTCGCGGCGGTGCCGCTGAAGGCGCTGATTGCCCGGCACCCGGCGATCCGGGAGGCCATCGACGAGGTGATCTTCGGCTGCGCCAACCAGGCCGGCGAGGACAACCGCAATGTCGCGCGCATGGCGACGCTGCTGTCGGGCCTGCCCGACACGACCCCGGCACTGACCGTCAACCGGCTCTGTGCCTCCGGTCTCGACGCGGTCGGCGCGGCTGCCCGGGCGGTCAAGGCCGGCGACATCGACCTCGCCATTGCCGGCGGCGTCGAGAGCATGACGCGCGCGCCCTTCGTCATGGGCAAATCGGCCGAGCCGTTCCAGCGCACCTCGGAGATTTTCGACACGACGATCGGCTGGCGCTTCATCAACCCCCTGATGAAGGCGCAATATGGCGTCGATTCCATGCCGGAGACCGGCGAGAACGTCGCCGAGGAGTTCCAGGTGTCACGCGAGGCGCAGGATGCCTTCGCGCTGCGCTCCCAGCACCGCGCCGGCCGGGCGATCGCATCCGGCTATTTCGCCGAAGAGATCGTGCCGGTCGAGATCGCCGGCGGCAAGGCCGGCCCCGTCATCGTCGACAAGGACGAACATCCGCGCCCCGAGACGACGGCCGAGGGCCTGGCCAAGCTGAAGGCCTTCGTGCGCCAGCCGGGCACGGTGACCGCCGGCAACGCCTCCGGGGTCAATGACGGCGCGGCCGCGATGATCATCGCCTCGGCAGCGGCGGTCCGGAAATACGGCCTGACGCCGCGCGCCCGCATTCTCGGCCTTGCCTCCGCCGGCGTGCCGCCGCGGATCATGGGCATCGGCCCGATCCCGGCGGTGAAGAAGCTGGTCGAGCGGCTCGGCATCAAGGTCTCGGATTTCGACGTGATCGAATTGAACGAGGCCTTCGCCAGCCAGGGCATCGCGGTGCTGCGCGGCATCGGCGTGCCCGAGGACGCCGACCATGTGAACCCGAATGGCGGCGCCATCGCGCTCGGCCATCCGCTCGGCATGTCGGGGGCCAGGATCGCGGCGACCGCCGTGCACCAGCTGGAAAAGACCGGTGGACGCTACGGCCTCGCCACCATGTGCGTGGGTGTCGGCCAGGGCGTGGCGCTGGCGGTCGAGCGGGTCAGCTGAACCGGCCAGACCGAATTCCGATTGGCCGGGTGAACCACCCGGCAAGACCTCGAGGAAGCCACAAGGGAGCGAGACGATGACGTTGGAA
This sequence comes from Phreatobacter stygius, assembly GCF_005144885.1. Classification (NCBI taxonomy): domain Bacteria; kingdom Pseudomonadati; phylum Pseudomonadota; class Alphaproteobacteria; order Hyphomicrobiales; family Phreatobacteraceae; genus Phreatobacter; species Phreatobacter stygius. The sequence goes on along the minus strand of NZ_CP039690.1, from coordinate 2,834,722 downwards.
TTTCCACGCAAGTCGACGCTGGCGCATCCGCCGAGCCTGCATCCGAGCTATACCAGCACGGTTTTGCGCGCGCCGAAGAAGCCGTTGATCATCGTGCCGCATACGCTGTCCGAGCTGACCGGCCCGGTCTATGGCCACGACAAGGTCACCGAGACCGACAGCGACCTGACCCGCCAGCATGACGGTGAGCCGCAAGGCGAACGCATCATCGTCACCGGCCGGGTGCTCGACGAGGACGGCCGGCCGGTGCCGAACGCCCTGGTCGAGCTCTGGCAGGCCAATGCGGCCGGCCGTTATGTCCATAGCCGCGACCAGCATCCGGCGCCGCTCGATCCGAACTTCACCGGCGCCGGCCGTTATGTCACCGGCGAGGACGGCCGCTACCGCTTCACCACGGTGAAGCCCGGGGCCTATCCGTGGCGCAACCACCACAATGCCTGGCGGCCGGCCCATATCCATTTCTCGGTGTTCGGCCCGTCCTTCCTGTCGCGGCTGGTCACCCAGATGTATTTCCCCGGCGACCCGCTGTTTCCGTTCGATCCGATCTTCAACGGCATTCACGATGCGAAGGCCCGCGAACGGCTGATTTCCCGCTTCGACCTCGACACCACCGTGCCGGAATGGGCGCTGGGTTATCAGTTCGACATCGTCCTGCGCGGCCGTGAGGCCACTCCGATGGAAGAGCCCCATGAGCACTGACCGGCCGGACGGCATCTCACCCTCGCAGACGGTCGGGCCGTTCTTCCATTATGGCCTGACGCCCGGCAGCGCCTATCCAAAGGTGCCCGTCACGGTCGACGGCCAGGTCGCGGCGCAGGGCACGCCGGGCGAACGGATCGTCGTCACCGGCCGCGTTTTCGACGGCGAAGGCACGCCGGTGCCGGATGCCATGATCGAGATCTGGCAGGCCGACGCCGAGGGCCGCTACGCCCATCCGGCCGATGGCCGGGCGCGCGCCAGCAACAGTTTCATGGGTTTCGGACGGTCCGACACGCTGGCCGACGGCACCTATCGGTTCGAGACGATCAAGCCCGGCCGCACGCCCGGCCTGAACGGCGGCGAACAGGCGCCGCACTTGCTTGTGGCGGTGTTCGGCCGCGGCATGCTGAAGCACCTCTATACCCGGATCTATTTCGACGGCGAGCCGTCGAACGCGACCGACGCGATCCTCAACCTGGTGCCGTCCGACCGGCGCCAGACCTTGATCGCCAGGCGCGAAGGCTCGACCTACCGGCTCGACATCCGCCTGCAGGGCGACGGCGAGACGGTGTTCTTCGAAATCTGAAGAGCCCGTCCGCTCAGCCGCGGGCGGCAACCGCCAGGGCGGCGCCCGCCATCACCGCGCCGGTGCCGCGATTGACCAGCTTCATCGCCCTGGGGCTCGCGATGAACCGGCGGGCGCGGGCAGCGGCGAGCGCATAGGTCCACATCGCCACCGACAGGATCAGCATCATCACCGCCGAGAGCTCGACCGCCATCAGCGGGCTGATCGCCGCGAGATCGACCACCAGCGGCAGGATCGAGACGAAGAACACCATGACCTTGGCATTGCCCATGGTCAGCGCCAGGCCGCCGAGAAACAGCCTGAAGCCTTCACCGCGGGCCTGTTCGGCGGCCTCGGGCGCCTCGGCCGGGGCGGTCCACAGCTTGTAGGCGAGATAGAGCAGGTAAGCCGCGCCGGCATATTTGATGACCAGGAACAGCGCGTGGAAATTCTGCGCCAGTGCCGCAAGCCCAAGGACGACGAGCGCGAACCAGACGAGGTCGCCGGCGACAATGCCCCAGATGAACGGCGCGGTCCGCCGCAAGCCGGTGCCCAGCACCCGCGCGACGACCGCGGCGACCGCCGGCCCCGGCGAAAAGGTCGCCATGGCATAGACGCCGCAAAACAACAGAAAGCCTGAGAGATCCATGATCTTGCCCCGAGCCGAGGGCGGCCATCAAACATCTCAGCGGGTCGCCTGTCGAGGCCGTCGCGCCGTTTCGGTTCAGAGCGCGTGGGCGATCACCTTGCGCATGACGGTCGGAAAGGCCTCGCCGGCAATCTCGTCGAGGGTGATCCAGCGCATGCCGGCCGGCGCCGGCGCGCCGGCCGGCGCCGAGGCATGGAACACCGCGAGCTCGAGCGGGAAATGGGTGAAGACATGGCTGACCGAGCCCGGCAGCCGGGTGAAGGCCAGCGGCATCGGCGCTTCCGCCCTGGCCGCCGCGACGGCGAAATCGGCGCTCCAGACGCTACCTGGGATTTCGGTCATGCCGCCGAGCAACCCCTTGGGCGGGCGGGTCCTGACCAGCAAATGGCGATCGGCGCGGACCACGACGAAAGCCGCGCCGCGCCTGAGCCTGCCGGTGGTTTTTGGTGCTTTGCGCGGATAGGTCTCCTGGGTCCCGGCCTTGCGGGCGGCACAGGACGCCTGCCAGGGACACAGCGAACAGGCCGGCCGCTTGGGTGTGCAGATGGTTGCGCCGAGATCCATCATGGCTTGCGCGAAATCGCCCGGGCGGGTGGAATCGAGCAGTTCGGCGACACGGGCCTTGATCGCCGGCTTGGCCGCGGGCAGTTCCGTCTCGATGGCATCGAGCCGGGTCACCACCCGCTCGACATTGCCGTCGACCACCGCCGCGGGCCGATCGAAGGCAATGGCGGCAATGGCGGAGGCGGTATAGTCGCCAATGCCGGGCAGGCCGCGAAGGCCCTCGACGTCGGACGGAAAGCGGCCGCCATGGCGTTCGGCGACCGCCAGGGCGCAGGCATGCAGGTTGCGGGCGCGGGAATAATAACCAAGCCCCGCCCAGGTCTTCATGACCTCCTCGACCGGACTTCGCGCCAGCGCTTCGACGGTTGGCCAACGCTCGGTGAAGCGGGCGAAATAGGGACCGACGGCCTTGACGGTCGTCTGCTGCAGCATGATTTCCGACAGCCAGACCCGATAGGGATCGACCGCGGCGCCGGGCAGGGCGCGCCAGGCCAGCCGGCGGCGGTGCCGGTCGTACCAGGCCAGCAGCGCGGCGGCGTGGTGGCGCGACGCATCGGCCTCACGCCGCTGCTTCGGCCGTGTTAAAGTCGTTGATGTCACCGGTCGACTCGCCATGGCTCGACCCTGACGCGAGGCGCGGGCGCTTTCAACGGTTGGCGATGATGAACACACAGACGTTCCGCCGCAGGGGGCCCCGTCCGCTTGCCGACCTGGTCGCCGCCCAGATCGCCGAAACCCTGCAGAAGGCCGGTTTCGCGGCGACCGAAGTGGTCACCCGCTGGGATGAAATCGTCGGGGACGATCTTGCCAGGCGCTGTTCGCCGATCAAGATCGCCTGGCCCAAGCGAACCCAGGCGACCGCCGAACCGGAGCCGGGCACCCTGCATGTCCGGGTCGAGGCACCCTTCGCGCTCGAGGTCCAGCACATGACCCCGGTGGTCATCGAGCGGGTCAATGCCTTTTTCGGCTGGCGCTGCGTCGCGGCGATGCGGCTGACCCAGGTGCCGATGGCGCTGAAGAAGAAACCCGCCGCGCCGAAGCCGCCGCCGGCGGACGAGCGGCGGCTCGCCGCGGCGCTCGCCGGTTTCGACGACGATGGCCTGCGCCAGGCGGTCGAGCGCTTCGGCCGCGCGGTCGGCCGCAAGACCGGCATGCGGTGACGCCGCAACGCCTGGAACCCGATGACGGTCCCGGTGGTTGGTGTTAGGTCGTGCACTCATAATGGATGGCGTCACGACGCGAGGATTTTTGGCCGGATGGCAGGAGGCTTGCCGACGCAAGCCTCTCGGCTTGCTCAAGGCAAACCAATTGGTTTGCCGGGGTAAGTCGACGCACCAGCCGGCCAAAAGGACCGCGCCGCTTCGCGGTGGGGCGAAAATGGTCGATGGCCGCGTCGAAGCGCTTGCCCGATGGAAGACATCGGGCTGCGCACTTCTCCAAATTGCCAGTGTTTCTCGGCCCTCGATCATTTTGGCCCCATCGTGACGCCATCCATTATGAGTGCACGACCTAAGCCTGAACTCCTCCGTTACGAGCATATTTCCGCCTTACGTCCGGTGGACAACTGCTCGCCTTGCAGTCGCATTTGGTTGCGCGAAGCCGTTGCCGTCGCGTGAAAAATGCTTTCGCTTGAGGAAGCGCCATGATCCGCCCGACCGCCTTCGCCACCTTGCTGCTGCTGGCCGCCGCCGTTCCGGCGCATGCCCAACCGGGCCTTGATGACGAAACCCGCGACCGCGTCCTGCTGGTGCACCAGAGCCGCGGCACATTGGCGCCGGGCACCCGGCCGAAATGTTTCCCGGCGCGCATGGACGAGACGGTCAGCGCCGGGCACTTCCAGTGCCCGTGGGATCGGCCGAGCGGCCGTCCGAACCTGCCGACCGCGCGCAGCATATTCGGCCTGCTCGGCAATTATTGAGGCGCCCCGTCAGCGGCGCCCCGTCAGCGGCGCCTCATGGCTCCTCGACCCGGAAGCCGCCGGCCTCGAAGACATAGATGACGCCTTGTCGGACATAGGTTTCGGCCGCCGCCGGCTTGGCCAGGCCGCCGGCGAGCGCCATCAGGGCACGGCCGACGCCGCCATGAGCCACCACCACGCTGTCGCGCTCGACGAGCCCGAGGAACTGGTGCAGGCGGGTGGCGACCACCTCGTAGTTCTCGCCCGACGGCGGTGTGACATGCCATTTGTCGGCGATCCGCGCGGCGGCAAGCTCAGGGTTTGCCTGTTCCACCTGGCTCCAGGTGAACCCCTCCCAATCGCCGAAGGCAATCTCCTTCAACCGATCATCGGTGCGATAGGCCTTAGCCGCGAGGCCGAGCCGGATGCGCATCAGCTCCATGGTTTCGCGGGCCCGCGACAGCGGGCTTGCCCAATAGGCCAGATCTTCGAAGCGGCCATTGAGCCTGGTCAGCACGCCGGCGACCTCTTCGGCCTGCACGCGGCCGAGATCGTTCAGGGGAATGTCGCGCTGGCCCTGCAGGCGCCCTTCGGCATTCCAATCGGTCTCGCCGTGGCGAACGAAATAGATGATGGGCGTCATGTCGGGCATTTCGGCTGGCGGTTGCGCGGATATGACGGGTCGCGGATGTCTTGTCGAGATGAAAGACCGCTGCCGTGAAAATCGAAGGGGGCTTGACCCGGGCGACCTGGCACGCCAACTGCGCCTGATCTCGACTGGAACCGTACCCGTGACCGCATCGCCCTATCTCCGGCTCGGCCTCATGGCCGTCATCGCGACCCTTGCCGTCGACCAGGCCTTCAAGGTCTTCATGCTGCAGGTCGTCGATATCGAGGCACGCCAATCGATCACCGTCGCGCCGGTGCTCGATCTGGTCATGGCCTGGAACTACGGCGTGTCGTTCGGGCTGTTCCAGCAGGAAAGCCAATGGGGCCAATGGGCGCTGATCGCCTTCAAGGCCGGCGCCGTGGCGGTGATCGCCTGGTGGCTCTACCGTGCCGAAAGCTGGTTGACCGCGCTGTCGCTCGGCCTGATCGCCGGCGGCGCGCTCGGCAATGGCCTCGACCGGCTGTTCTATGGCGCGGTGGCCGATTTCTTCGCCTTTCATATCACCACGGCGACCTGGCAGTTCCGCTGGTACATCTTCAACCTCGCCGATGTCGCCATCGTTGCGGGGGTTGGCCTGCTTCTGTATGAGTCGCTCATCGGCGGCCGGCCGCATGCCTCGAAATCGGCATGATTGCGCGGAATAAGGCCGCAAGCTCGATGCCTCCGGGTGTCGGCGACAACACAAGGTGACGATCATGAAGCGCATCCATGTCGCGCTCCTCGCCACGGCGTTCGGCCTGTCGGCGTCGGCTGCCCAGGCCCAGCAGGCTCCCCCGCAGGCCGAAGGCACCTTCGAACGCAACATGTTCCAGGGCCTGCTCAGCGGCCTCGGCATCGTCGACGGCGAGCGCCCGGTGATCGACTATCGCGAGCGCGCGCCCCTGGTGCTGCCGCGCAACAGCGCGCTGCCGGCACCGCAGGACCCGGCCGCCTCGCGCAATGCCGCCTGGCCGAATGATCCCGATGTCGCCCGCGCCCGTGCGCGCGGGCTTGCAGAAAATACCCCGATCGTCCGCGACGACCTCGGCCGCACCCTGACCAATGGCGAATTGCGCGCCCGCCAGGGCGGCGGCTGGTTCGGCGGCGGGCCGGTGGATGCGACGCGCCAGCAGTCGCAGCAGGAAATCTCCGGCCCGGCCGGCGCCGCGGCGATGGGCGTCCGCCCGATCTGGCAGCAGGTCGGCTCGCTGTTCGGGCCGACGACGCAGGACGCGGTCGTGCCGTTCCCCGGCGAACCGACGCGCCGCCGGCTGGTCGAACCGCCGCCGGGCTATCGCACGGCTTCGCCGGACGCGCCTTACGGGCCGATCGGCCGGCGTCCTGAAGACCCGAGTGCCGCCTATAACCGCCAGCAGAGCGGACAGGATCCCGCCCGCACCGGCGGCTCGCAATAATCTCGAGACAGAATTTGAACCGGCCATGCTCAATCGCCTGACCCCGGGCCGTCCAGCCGATGGCGAAGCCGAGCTTCGCTACCTCGACGGCGACTATCGGATCGTCAAGCCCGGCGCCTTCGTGCGCTGCGGCGTGACCGGCCAGGCGATCGTGCTCGACGACCTGAAATATTGGAGCGTGCAGTTCCAGGAAGCCTATGCGAGCCCGGAGGCCGTGCTCGCCAGGCTGCATCCGGCGCGGTCTAAGGCTCTGACGGGCTGAACGGCTGAAGCAACCGGTCGAGCCCGGCCGGATCGTCCGGCGTCAACCGGACCGGGATGACGGTGGCCGCGGAGCCAAGCGCTTCCAGCGCCGCCGAGCCACGCAATTTGACGGCGTCCTTCTCGGTCGTGACCAAGGGCAGACCGGTGCGCGACGCTTCGTCGAGAAGCCGCCGGGCATCCGCATCACCGTAAAGGTGATGATCCGGAAACGGCCGAAGCACGGCATTGCGGGCCCCCGCTTCCCCCAGGGTTTCGACAAATTTCGCCGGCCGGCCGATGCCGCAGAAGGCCAGCACGTCGCGCCCGTCGAGCCATGCCGCGATGCCCGGTTCCGGAACCAGGCGCGCCCTGACCACGACGCTGCCGCGTCCGGCAACCTCGGCCGCGAGCCTGTCACCGGCCGCACCTGAACCAACGACCAGGAGCGCCCCGGCCCGGGCGATCTGCGGTGCGAATGGCGCCCGGAGCGGGCCTGCCGGCATGACCCGGCCATTGCCGAGCCCGGCGGCGGCGTCGACCGTCAGCAGCGTCAAGTCCTTGATCAGCGACGGATTCTGAAAGCCGTCATCCATCACCACGATGGTTGCGCCGTGGCGCGCGGCGAATGCGGCACCGGCCACCCGGTCGCGCGCCACGATGGTCGGAAAGCTTCGCGCATGGACCAGCGCCTCGTCGCCCACCTCGCTGGCGTCTTGGTGCGCGGGATCGACGGCGAGCGGGCCGGCCAGCGCGCCGCCATAACCGCGGGTGAGAATGGCCGGCCGATGGCCCATCGCCGCAAGCCGGGCCGCGACCATGAGCGTCGCGGGGCTCTTGCCCGAGCCGCCGACCGTCGGATTGCCGATGCAGATGACCGGCAGGGCGGCGCGCGCGCCGGGCCTCGCCATGCGCCTGAGCGTCACCATGCCGACGATTGCACCCAGCGGCGAGAGAAGGTGGCCGGCGAGGCTCGCCGGATCGGACCAGAAGCCCGGGGCCTTCACGGAGCGCGCCTCACGCCCGCGTTCCTCATGATGCATTGCGCATGGCGAGCGCCAGGAAATAGGGTTCGATCGCGGCGAGCGTGCGCTCCAGGGCGCCGCCGAGCCCGGCGACCGTCTCGCTTGCGGCCTCCCGCTGGGCGGTGCGTCCGACGGGATCGGTCAGCAGCATGGTGACCGCGGCGGCCAGAGCCTCGGCCGTGCCGACCTCCTGGACCGCGGCCTTCTCGGTCAGCGCGGCATAGACGGCGGCGAAATTGAACACATGCGGCCCGTGCACGATGGCCGCGCCGAGCTTGGCCGGCTCGATCGGGTTCTGGCCGCCGTGACGGATCAACGAGCCGCCGAGAAAGGCGACCGGCGCCGCGCGGTAGAACAGGCCCATCTCGCCGAGCGTGTCGGCGACGTAGACGGCGGTCCTGATATCGGGAAGCGCGCCGGCCGAGCGCTGGGCCGCAACCAGCCCGTTGTCCTCGGCGAGCGCTGCGATATCGGCGCCGCGCCCCGGGTGACGCGGCGCGATGATGGTGAGCAGGTTGGGCAGCCGCGGCGCCATCAGCCGATGCGCCTGCAGCACGATCTCGTCTTCGCCCTCATGGGTCGAGGCGGCCAGGAAGACCGGCCGGCTGCCGATGGCCTTGGTCAAGGCCGCAGCGGCGCCCGGCTCGACCTCAGGGGCCGGCACATCAAATTTCAGATTGCCGGTGGTCGATACGCGCGGCGCGCCAAGTGCTTCGACGCGGCGGGCATCGTCGACCGTCTGCATCAGGCAAAGCTCGAAGCGCGACAGCAGCGAGCCGATCGAGCGGGGCACCCGCATCCAGCCCTTGAACGATCGTTCCGACATCCGTCCATTGACCTGGATCAGCGGCGTGCCGCGACCGGTGGTCCGCATGATCAGGTTCGGCCAGAGTTCGGATTCGGCGAAGATCGCCAGATCCGGGCGCCAATGGTTGAGGAAACGGTCGACGAAGGACGGCACATCCCAGGGCATGAACTGGTGGATGGCGCCCGGGGGCAGACGTTTGGCGGCAAGCGCCGCGGCGGTCAACGTCACCGTGGTGACCAGCACCGTGACGCCGCGCGCCTGCAGACGCTGGACCAGCGGCACGATCGACAGAAACTCGCCGACGCTGGCGCCGTGCAGCCAGACCAGCCGGCCGGCCGGCCGGGCGACCGTCGCCTCGCCGCGACGTTCCTGCACGCGCAGCGGATCTTCCTTGCCCTGGCGAAGACGGCGGCGGGCCAGCAGGTCGGCCGCCGGCCCGAGCAAAGCGGTCGCGCGGGCGTAATTGCGCAACAGGGCTGTGGTGCGGTAGCGCTGCCATTCAGCCATTGCCGGCTCCGGCGCGGCTTTGCGAGCCATCGGGCGCCGTCCGCCGCGAGGCATCCGACCGCTCGCGGGCGCTCAACAGGGCGGCGACCTCGTCTTCCGACCAGAGCGCGGGCGCGGAATGGCCTTCAGCGATCTCATAGGCCCTGGCGGTCGCCCGGTTCATTTCGTCTTCCACAGCTTGCCGCCAGGTCTCGAGCCCGGCGTCGTCGACATCGGCGGGCACCCAGATGGGTTTGCCGGCGACCACAGCACCGCGCGAGAATGGCAGATTGATGCTCGCCTTGTCCCAGGATTTCAGATCGATGCGCCGCGCCGTGGCAATCGCGATCGGCAGGATCGGCCGGCCCGAATGTTTCGCCAGCATGACGATGCCGAGCCCGGCCTTCTTGCCGACCTTCGGCACATCGGCGGTCACCGCGACGGTCACGCCCGCCCGCAGGGTCTCGAGCATTTCAAAAAAGGCACCGACGCCGCCCTTGCGGGCGAACTGACCGCGGTGGTCGCCCGAGCCGCGGATCGTCCGGATGCCGAGCTTCTCGGCGGCGATCGCATTCATCTCGCCGTCGGTGGAGCGCGAGATCAGCACGGCGGCCTGATATTCCGGCTTGCGCACGAAGGGCGTCAGGAAGTGCTGGCCGTGCCACATGGCGAAGATCACCGGCAGATTGGCGTCGGCATAGTCGTAAAGATTGGGCGGGTCGAAGGCGAACCGGCCGGTGTTCCAGACCAGCTTGAGATAGCCGGCCAGGAAGGAGCCCGCGGCCGAGCGGACACGCGCCGACCGGCCGAAGCGTTTCAGGAAGGACATCGGGCGAGCGACCGCTGGCCGGCGTCAGGCCGCGTCCGGATCGAGCAGGCGGTGCAGATGAACGATGAAGAAGCGCATATGCGCGTTGTCCACGGTCTGCTGGGCCTTGCCCTTCCAGGCGGCATGCGCGGTGGCGTAATTCGGGAAGATGCCGACGACCTCGAGTTTCGACAGGTCCTTGAACTCGGTGCCGTCGAGGCGCGTCAATTCGCCGCCGAAGACAAGATGCAGCAGTTGCTTGGTCTCACTGGTACCGACCATGGCGGCAGTCACTCCGTCAATTCGTGACCGTTCGCGGCGGCCGATCGAGCGCGCTATCGGATCGTGCTCGTCAGCAGCCCGTGCAGCGGAAACCCGGCGCAGACGAGCGGAACATGCACGGGAGCGGGCCTGTTATAGATGGGCACTGCACCGTCGAAACCGGTCAATGATGCGCCTGCTTCGTGCACCAAAAGATCGGCCGCCGCAAGGTCCCAGTCATGGCTTTGGCCGCCGGCAAAGCCGGCATCGATCTCGCCGACCGCAACCTTGGCGAAGCGCAGCGCCAGCGAATGAATTTTCGGCAGCACGATGGCGCCCTGCCGCTGCGCCTGTTCCACCATCGGCTTCGGCCCGGCGACCCGGGCACCCGTCAGGGTCTCGCGCGATCCTGCGACAAGGCTCCGGCCACCGACGGTGGCGCCATGGCCAAGGGCGGCGGCAAAAACGCGGCGGGCCTCGGGTTCGGCGAGCGCCGCGGCCACCGGCCGGCCGTCGCGGACCACGGCAAGCGACACGGTCCAGTCCGGCAGGCCGCCGGCAAAGGCGCGGGTGCCGTCGATCGGATCGACAATGAAGACCTGCCGCTTGCCGAGGCGCGCGGGATCGTCGGCCGTCTCCTCGGAAAGCCAGCCGAAATCCGGCCGGGCGGCGCCGAGGCGGTCCTTCAGGAACGTGTCGATGGCGATGTCGGCCTCGGTGACCGGCGAGGCGTGGGCCTTGGTCCAGGTCTTCATGCCGCGCTTGGCAAAGTCGAGCGCGATCGCGCCCGCCTCGGCCGCGAGCGCGACCAGGAGATCGCGCAGCTGCAGGTCGTCAGCGTCCGGCAATGGTCAGGCCTTCGACCAGCACGCTCGGCGCATTGGTGCCATATCTGAAACTGAGATCATTGGCCGGCGTCAGGTTCAGGAACATGTCGACCAGATTGCCGGCGATGGTGATCTCGGCCACCGGAAAGGCCAGTTCGCCGTTCTCGATCCAGAAACCGGAACAGCCGCGGGAATAGTCCCCGGTGACCATGTTGACGCCGCTGCCGATCATATCGGTGACGTAAAGCCCGTCCTTGATCGAGCGGATCATCGCCTCCGGCGTCTCGGTGCCGGCGGCCAGGTGAAGATTGGTGCTGCCCGGCGCCGGCGGCCCGCCGACGCCGCGGCTGGCGTGGCCGGTGGTCTTCAGGCCGAGTTCGCGCGCCGTCGTCGTATCCAGGAACCAGCTCGTCAGGATGCCGTCCTCGATCACCGCCAGGCGCCGGGCGGCGACGCCTTCGCCATCGAAAGGCCGGGAGCCGAGGCCGCGCGGCCTGAGCGGGTCGTCAATGATGGCGACCCCCGGCTTGAAGATGCGCTGGCCGAGCTTGTCGCGCAGGAACGAGGTCTTGCGGGCGACCGCCTGGCCGTTGACCGCGCCGGCGAGATGACCTGGAAAGCTCGCCGCCGTGCGCGGATCGAAGATCACCGGCACCTTGCGGGTATCGACCTTGCGCGGGTTCAACCGCTTGACCGCGCGTTCGCCGGCGCTAACCCCGATCGTCTCGGCGGAGGCGAGATCGGCGCGATGGCGGACCGAGGAATAGTCATAGTCGCGCTCCATGCCGGTGCCTTCGCCGGCAATGGCGGTCATCTGGAACGAGGTCCAGGAGCCGAGAGAGGCGCCTTCGAAACCGGTCGAGGTGACCAGCGCGAAGCCGCCGAGCCCGGCATTGGCACCCGCCCCACCCGATTTGCTGACGCCCGGTACGGCCAGCGCCGCGGCCTCGGCGCGGCGGGCCAGCCCTTCCAGTTCGGCAACATCAGCCAGCACCGGATCGAGCAGGTCGAGATCGGCCCAGCTGGTGGCGAGCTCGGCCGGGTCGGCCAGGCCGGCGACCGGGTCCTCCGGCGCGACCCGGGCAATGGCCACGGCCCGCTCCGCCAGGGCCGCCACATCCTCGCGCGGATCGTTGGACGAAACCGAAGCGCTGCGCCTGCCGACAAAGACGCGCAGGCCGATATCGTCGCCCTCGGCCCGATCGGTTGCCTCGACCTGGCCGTCGCGCATCTGGACGCCGACCGAGATGCCGCGCACCGCGACCACGTCGCAGGCGTCGGCACCGGCCCGGCGCGCAGCAGCGACGAGGCGGCGCGCCTGGTCGATGAGAACCTCGGTATCGAGAAGATCGGACATGAGCACGCCTGTGGCCGTCGGGAGGATCGTTCTCGTGTAGGGACCGGAGCGCGCCGATTCAAGGCGGCATGCAGGTTTTGCCTTTGGCGGAGCCGCACGATCGCGCGAGCAGCCTTCCATTCAAATCCGGCCGAAACCGGTAGTGATTGATTCATCCTGCCTCTGAAGCTTTGCGAAAGCACGTCTCCCAAGCATTCCGAAAGCAAGCATGCGAAGCCTTTCTCAAGCATAGCAAAACAACTGCATATCTTCCGATCAGATTGAGTTCCGCTTAACCGTTCGCCTTAAGCTCGCGGACAAGAAATGCTGCGACAGTCGGGATAACGACGGGGCGAGAGCTGCTCACCAAGCGGCCAAAGACCCCAGGGAGCATGCAAGTGTTGCGTCAAACGGTGCCAGGCGGAGCGTCCGCCGGGATCGAGGCCTTGTGCCTCGATCCCACCCGTCTTCCGGCCCGCTATTCCGTCCCCGACGAGGGCACCGATAGCGGCGACCGGTCGATCGACCTCTTCGACGACCGGCTGGTCATCCGCAGAACCGTCGGCGGGGCCAGGATGAAGCTGCAATTGCCGGTCACGGCCTATCGCGGTGTCGCGGTCAGGATCGGCGACGGCGCGATCCACGGCACCGACAAGGTCGAGGTCGTGCTTGCCCATGGCGACCCGAGCCTGAACGTGCCGCTGTTCGTCGCCACCGACGGCGACGACGTGGTCGCCCAATGGCAGCTCTGGGCGCGCAGATTTGCCTTGCCCCTGCTGGTGATCGAGCCGGACGGCGCCATCCGCGAGGCTTTCGAGCGGCTTGGCCAGGTGGTTCTCGGCCGGCCGGGGCCACGCCGGCGCCGGCATTCGGCGCTGCGCGCGCGCCGGCCCATGGCGCTGATGCGCCGCAAGGCCGGTGGTGCGGTGGCCGGACGGGCGGTCCATCGCGAACGGGAAATCATCGCGCGCTCGTGACCACCAAGGCGGCCTGCGGGACGCGGCCATGCATTGCATGATCGATGCGGCGTCGCCAGTGTGAGGCCGAGGCCGGCGGCACCAATGCCACGGCCGCGGAGGTCTTGGCCATGCCGATATCGCGACGCGGCATTCTGACCCAAGGGGCGCTCACAAGCGCGCTCATGCGCACGGTCATGGGCACGGTCATGGGATCAGCCGGGCTCTTCGGCCTGGGCTCTCCGGCGCGCGCCCAGATTTTTGCGCAGAGCCCCGATCCGGCCATGACGGCGGTGGATGTCGCCCAGCTGATGGTGCCCGGACCGCTCGGCGACTGCATTCTCGGTGCCCCCGACGCTGCCGTGACCATGGTGGAATATGCCTCCGCCACCTGTCCGCACTGTGCCCATTTCCACATCACCACGCTGCCGGTGCTGAAAGAGAAATTCATCGACCGGGGGCATATGCGCCTGGTGTTTCGCGAATTTCCCCTGAACCAGCTGGATCTGGCCGCCTATATCTTCGCCCGCTGCACGCTTGGCTCGCAGGGCCGCGCGCTCGGCGACCAGGAGCGCTATTTCGTCTATCTGGACGCCCTGTTCCGGCGCCAACGCGACTGGACCGGCGCCGACAACCCGATCGTCGCGCTCGCCAGGATCGCTGCGGATGTCGGTTACGCCCAGGCCGACCTCGAGCAATGCCTGCGCGACCAGGCGATCCTCGACGCCGTGTTGTACAGCCGCGATCGCGCGGCCGGCCGGTTCGGCGTCAATTCGACGCCGACCTTCTTCGTCAATGGGCGCAAGGCGACCGGCACGGATGCCGATCTCGAAGCGCTGATCGGCACCTTGCTCTAGCCGGCAAGACCGCCCGGATTCTCGCGCAAGCGTGACCAATGCCGCCAAAGCAAGTGATCGTCGTGATGTTGCCACGGTTGGACGCGACGGGTATTGGCGTTGGTCAGCTTCGATTGGGCACAAGGAAAGATCGACATGTCGATGTCGCGCAGAGAACTTCTCGAAGGGTCAGCCGGTCTGGCGCTGACCGGCGCCGCGGCGCTGTCGCTGGCCGGCCCCGCCTTCGCCCAGGGTCCGCGGCGCAGCGCCGCCGAAACGGTCGACGTCAAGGAGCTGATGACCCCTGGTCCGCTCGGCGACTGCGTTCTGGGCAATGCGGCAGCACCGGTCACTCTGGTCGAATATGCCTCGCTGACCTGCGGCCATTGCGCCACCTTCCACACCGCCATCCTGCCGGGCCTGAAAGAGAAATATATCGACACCGGCAAGGTGAGGCTGGTGTTCCGCGAGTTCCCGCTGAACCAGCTCGATACCGCGGTCTATATGCTGACGCGCTGCGCGCTCGGCGCCGACGGCATGTCGAGCGGCGATCAGGCGCGCTATTTCGCGATGATCAACGTGTTCTTCCGGGAACAGCGCAACTGGGCCTTCACCAATGACCCGCTGACCGCGGTGACCGGCATCACGCGCCAGGCCGGCTTCACCCAGGCGGCCTTCGAGGCTTGCCTGAACAACCAGGCGATCCTGGATGCCCTGAACGCCGTGCGCGATCGCGCGTCGAGCGTCTTCGGCGTCGATTCGACCCCGACCTTCTTCGTCAACGGCAAGCGCGTGCTCGGCGCGCAGCCGCTGGAGGAGTTCGAAAAGATCATCGTTCCGTTGCTGCCGCCGGCCTGACCGGCGGCAAATGCGGGATTGCTTAAGAAAAAGGCCGCCGGGAGCGATCCCGGCGGCCTTTTGATTATCAGTCTTTGATGCTGCGGGCTGGCGTCAGCCGATCAGTTCAGCTTCGCCTTGACCTCGGCAATGCCGGCCTTGATCAGGTCGTTGCCGGCGGCACCCTTGGCGATGTCGGCCAGCACGGCGCTGGCGGCGGCGGTCGCGACATCAGCCGCGGCGGCACGCACGTCGGCAACCGCCTGGGCCTCGGCCTGGGCGATCTTGGCTTCCGCCATCTTGGTCCGGCGGGTGACGAAATCCTCGACCTTGGCCTTGGCTTCCGCGGCGAGTCGCTCGGCATCGGCCTTGGCGGCCGCGATGATGGCGACCGCTTCCTTCTCGGCCGCGATCTGCTTGGTCTTGTAGTCGGCGACGATCGCCTGCGCTTCCTCGCGCAGGCGCTTGGCCTCGGCGAGCTCGCCCTCGATCTTGCGACCGCGGTCATCGATCGCGTTCAGCACCAGCTTGTGCACGCCGAAATAGCCGAGGATCCCGATAAAGATCAGGAAGGCAACGGCGACCCAGGTTTCAGCTTCGAAGAACATGATGGTTTCCTCAGCTCTTCAGGGCCGCGTCGACGGCCTTCTCGACATCGGCCGCCGCCGGCGTCTTGCCGGTCAGCTGAAGCACGATGCTCGGAGCCGTATCGATGGCGATACCGCGGACATTGGTCATCGCCTTGGTCTTGGACGCGGCGATCTGAGCCTCGGCCTGGTGCAGCTTGGCGTTCAGATCGGCCTCCAGGGACTTGCGGGTGGCGTCCGCTTCGGCCGAGACCTTGGCATGGGTTTCGGCCGCGATCGCCTGGGCATTGCTGCGGGCGTCGGCGAGCGACTTCTCGTAAGCCGCGCCGGCGGCTTCCGATTCGGCCTTCAGCCGCTGGGCTTCCTCGAGGTCACGGGCGATCCGCTCGCTGCGCTCCTGCAGGATCCCGCCAATGCGCGGCAGAGCCACCTTGGAGAGCAGCCAGTAGAGCAGGCCGAACGCGATCGCCAGCCACAGGATCTGCGACAGGAAAGTGTCGCCCTGGAAGGGCGGGAACCCGACGCTTCCGTGTGCATCGTGCGGCACGGAGGTTCCGCTTGTCGTGGGAGAAGCCATGACCGATCCTCAGGATCCTAAAGCAAGCCGAGAAGGGCCCGGCGCCGCTGGCGCCGAAGCCCCGGGATATCGGGGGCGGCGCAAACGCCGCCCGACCGGCTCGTATCAGACCGCGAAGAGCAGCAGCAGCGCGATCAGGAGCGAGAAGATTCCGAGCGCTTCGGTCACGGCGAAGCCGAAGATGAGACGGGGGAACTGGCCGTCAGCGGCGCTCGGGTTGCGCAGGGCGCCCGAGAGGAACTGACCGAAGATGTTGCCCACGCCAATGGCGGCGCCGGCCATGCCGATGCAGGCCAGGCCCGCGCCGAGATACTTCGCTGCAACCGGATCCATGATGAACTCCTTGAGGTGTCGATGAAGGGGGATTGATGGGTTTGGACGGAGACGGGCGGCAGCCGGGTCAGTGACCCGGATGCAGCGCGTCGTTGAGGTAGATGCAGGTCAGGATGGTGAAGACGTAAGCCTGCAGGAAGGCAACCAGCAGCTCCAGCGCGGTCAGGCCGACGGCCAGTGCCAAAGGCAGCGGCGCGAAGATCGCCCAGATGCCGGCACCCAGCATGGAGGCGACGAAGCCCGCGAAGATCTTCAACGCGATATGGCCGGCCAGCATGTTGGCGAACAGACGAACCGAGAGCGAAATCGGCCGCGACAGGAACGAGATGACCTCGATGACGACGACCAGCGGCAGCACGTAGCCGGGCACGCCTGATGGCACGAAGAGGCGGAAGAAGTGCAGGCCGTGCTTGGCGAAGCCGTAGACCACCACGGTCAGGAACACCAGCATGGCCAGCAGGAAGGTGACGATGATGTGGCTGGTGACGGTGAACGTGTAGGGGATCAGGCCAACCAGGTTGGCGATCAGCACGAACATGAACAGCGAGAACACCAGCGGGAAGAACTTCATGCCTTCGTGGCCGGCCGATTGTCGCACCGTATTGGCGACAAATTCGTAGGACATCTCGGCCAGTGACTGCCATCTGGACGGCACCAGCGCGCGGCCGCGCGTCGACAGGAGCAGGAAGGCGAGGATGATCGCCACAGCGACGAACATGAAGGCAGCCGAATTGGTGAAGGCGATCGGCGACTGACCGATCTTGCCGAGCGTAATGAGCGGCTTGATCTCGAATTGTGCGATCGGGCTCGCCATCGGTCGGCTGCTCCAGTTCATTCATGCCACGGTCGCGAGGCCCTAGGGACCCCGCGGCGAACCGGCGGCGCGTTCTATTGATCGCTCTGCCGGCGTTCGCGTTCGGCAAGCCTGAGGAGGTTGAAGACCCCCGCGACAAAGCCGAGCACGACAAAAATCATCAGACCCCACGGTCGCGTGCCGAGCAGACGGTCGAACAACCATCCGATGCCGCAACCGACAAGAACCGCCGAGACGAAATCGGCCGAGTAGCGGAAACCGCGCCCCATGCCCGACGTATCGGAGCCCGACCGGCTGACAGAACCACGCGTCTCGGCTCGCTTTTGCTCGAGTGCTTCGAGCTTCGATCCGAGCGCGCGGCGACGCGCGTCGAGGTCGGCTTCTTCAGACGACCGCCCGCCTGCCGCTCCGTCGTTTCGCTTGTCCGCCATCTAAGACCTGCCTGTTCGGCCGGCCCGGTCAGATCTTGCGAAACCACGGAAGGACGCCGGTCTGCCACCCCCCGTAAGCCGGGGACACCTATAGTGACGGGGCGAAACCGTGTCAAGGATCGCCGGTTTTAGTTTAACCCACTGATATTTTGAATCATTTTCGCGGGATAATCGGTTTGTCCTATCACCCCTGCATCGTCGAGCGACAGTCCGCCGCATGAGCTCGCTTGCGGCCACCCGTCTTGCGGCGGCCGGCCAAACCGGCGCAGGCTGCGAGCGGACGAGACGGCCCCCTGTCGCGGCCGGCAAAACCGATCCTTTGACCGGCTCATTGGGCCGTGCCGCATGGAGTTCGATACATGACCGTGTCCCCGATGGCTGCGCAGTTCTCCATCCCCGGTCATCCGCTGGATCCGCTGACCGAACGGGAAATCGCCAGCGCGACGGATATTCTCCTGTCGGCCGAAAAGCTCGGGCCCAACACCCGGTTCGCCATGGCGCAACTGGACGAGCCGCCGAAAGCCGAGGTGCTGGCCTACACGCCAGGCCAAGCGATCCGGCGCCGGGCCTTCCTGGTGACGGTGGACAGCAAGACCGGACGGGTCCACGAGGCGGTGGTCGACATCACGGCGAGGACCGTCGTCAGCGTCGTCGAGCGCGCGGTGAAAACCCCGCCCTACGGCCAGCCGCCGGTGTTCCTGGAGGAGTTCTTCAAGGCCGGCGACATCGTCAAGGCCGATGCCGGATGGCGTCGTGCCATGACCCGGCGCGGCCTGACCGATGCCGAGATCGAACTGGTCCAGGTCGATCCGTTCTCGGCCGGCTATTTCGACCGCGACGCCGAGCGCGGCCGCCGGCTGGTCAGCGCGGTGTCCTATTATCGCGCCGATCGCAAGGACAATGGCTATGCCTCGCCGATCGAGGGCGTGGTCGCCCTGGTCGACCTGATCGAGGAAAAAGTCGTCCATCTCGTCGACGAGGACGAGATCATCCCGATCCCGAAAAAGAAGCGGAACTACAACCGCGAATCCTTTGCCGACAAACGCCCGGGCCTGAAGCCGCTCGATATCGTCCAGCGCGACGGCCCAAGCTTCTCGGTCGACGGCTGGAAGGTGACCTGGCAGAACTGGTCGTTTCGCATCGGCTTCACCCCGCGCGAGGGCCTGGTGCTGCACCAGCTCGGCTATGCCGACAAGGGCCGGGAGCGGCCGATCATCTATCGCGCCAGCGTCACCGAAATGGTGGTGCCCTATGCCGACCCGAGTGCCAACCATTTCTGGAAGAGCGCCTTCGACGCCGGCGAATATGGCCTCGGCAAGCTCGCCAATGCGCTCGAACTCGGCTGCGACTGCCTCGGCCATATCCACTATTTCGACATTCCGGTGGCCGACGACACGGGCAAGCCCTTCGTCATGAAGAACGCCGTGTGCCTGCACGAGGAGGATTACGGCATCCTCTGGAAGCACTACGAATTCAGGAACGACACCTATGAGGTCAGGCGCTCGCGCCGCCTGGTGATCAGCTTCTTCGCCACCGTCGGCAATTACGACTACGGCTTCTACTGGCATCTCTACCAGGACGGCACGATCCAGCTCGAGGCCAAGCTGACCGGCATCATCCAGACCGCCGCGGTGGCGCCCGGCAAAACCTATCCCTGGGGCGGCATGGTCGACGACAATCTGGGCGGCCCGACCCACCAGCATTTCTTCAACGTGCGCATGCATATGATGGTCGACGGTGAAAAGAACACCGTGTCCGAACACGAGTTCCAGCCACGGCCCTGGGGCCGCGACAACCCCTATGGCAATGTTTTCGACACGACCTCGCGGGTGCTGGCGCGCGAACGCGACGCGGCCCGCGAAGCCGACGGACGCACCGGGCGTTATTGGAAGATCAGCAATCCCAATGTGACCAACAGCGTCGGCAAGCCGACCGGCTACAAGCTGATCGTCCAGCCGAGCCCCTTGATGCTGGCGCAAGAGGGCTCCTTCGTGCACCAGCGCGGCGGTTTCGCCTCCAAACATGTCTGGGTGACCCGCTTCGACCCGGCGGAGAAATATGCCAGCGGCGACTATCCGAACCAGCATGCCGGCGGCGACGGCCTGCCGCGCTACAGCGCGCAGAACCGGCCGATCGAGAACGAAGACATCGTGGTCTGGCACTCGTTCGGCCATACCCATGTCTGCAAGCCCGAGGATTTTCCGGTGATGCCGGTGGAATATGCCGGCTTCACGCTGAAGCCGAACGGCTTTTTCGCCGAGAACCCGGCCATGGACCTGCCGGCCGACAAGAACGACGCGAGCGTCGAGGGCGGCGGCTCCTGCTGCGGCTGAGGCCGCCGGCTACTCGGCGGCGGATTTCGGCACGGATTTCCGCCGCACCGGGCGAGCCTTGGCCGACGCCTTGGCGCCGCGTGCCTTGGTCACCGATGTCATATAGGACCGCAGCACCGCGTTGATATGGGTCTGATAGGGGCCCCTCGCCGCCTTGAAGAAGGCCAGGACATCCTCGTCGAGCCGGATGGAAATGGCGGCCTTGCGCGGCGGCGGCGTCCAGTCGGCGACGATGCCGACATAGATTTCGTCGGGGTCGTCGACCATGGTGTCGGCGTCGGGATCTTCGGCGATCGCCCGCTCGACATCCTCATCGGTCATGGCCCGCACCCGGGCCCAGTCGGTCTCGCCTTTCAGCTTACCCGATCGAACCTGTTCCAATGTGACGCGCGTAATCTTTTCGCTCATTTGGTCTTGCCCGTCGGGCCGAAATCAGCCGCTGCGTTTCGTTTCGCCACGTCCAGATGACCGCTATCAAGACGCCATCCAACTCACCGATCGTGATCCATCGCGCCTCCGACAGGTGCTTCGACCTGACGGTATAGCTTGGAGTTACCAAGACGGCGGTTGCATCGACGAAATCTATGCCGTGCTTGTTGAAGTTCGAGAGGCGCTTATCGTTGTCCCACTCAAAATCCATATCCGCGCTCGCTTCAAAAGGTCTCACTGAACGGAATCGATCCGATCAGCCCGACGTCTGCTTTTGAGTTGGGCGCAGCCCAGTATCTCGGAAAATTTTCAGCCGAGATTGGTCTCAGCCGGCATGTATATACATTCGTAGTGAATTTGCCAAGCGCGAGCAGCTATTCCGCCGCGATCAGGTGCTCGGCGCGGTCGAGATCGACGCTGACCAGGGTCGAGATGCCGCGCTCGGCCATGGTGACGCCGAACAGCCGGTTCATCCGGCTCATGGTGATCGGATTGTGGGTGATCACCACGAAGCGGGTCTGGGTGGTGCGGGTCATGTCGTGCAAGAGGTCGCAATAACGCTCGACATTGGCGTCGTCGAGCGGCGCGTCGACCTCGTCGAGCACGCAGATCGGCGCCGGATTGGTCAGGAACACCGCAAAGATCAGGGCGATCGCCGTCAAGGCCTGCTCGCCGCCGGACAGCAGCGACAGGGTCTGCGGTTTCTTGCCCGGCGGTTTGGCCAGGATATCGAGACCGGCCTCCAGCGGATCGTCGGATTCGACCAGCTGCAGCTCCGCCGTGCCGCCGCCGAACAGGGTGGCGAACAGCCGCTGGAAGTTCTCATTGACGATGGCGAAAGAGGCGAGCAGCCGTTCGCGACCCTCGCGGTTCAGCGAGCCGATGCCGGCGCGCAGCTTCTTGATCGCCTCGACCAGGTCGTCGCGCTCGGCGATCATGCCGTCGAACTGCGCCTGCACCTCGGTCAGCTCGTCATCGGCGCGCAGATTGACCCCGCCGAGCTTTTCGCGCTCGCGCTTCAGCCGCTCAAGGGCGTCTTCCAGGTCGCGGGTCGCAGGCATCTGGGCGTCGACGGCGATCTCGGCGATCTTCGGCAGCGCCATCGGCTGCACTTCGAATTTTTCGGTGATTTCCTGCTCGATCTCGCGCAGGCGCGCCTGCGCCGCCTCGAGCCTTGCCTCGGCCCGCACCAGACCTTCGCGCGCGCCAGCCATGGCATCGAGCGCCGAGCGGGCCGCCCGGTCGGCGTCGGCGAGCGTGGTCTCGCCGGCGGCGAGCTTGTCGGCGGCAGCCTTCTGGGCGGTTTCGGCGTCCTGGATCCGGCCGATCAGAGCGCGGCGCTGCTCGACGAAGGTGTCCGGCGCGTCGGCCAGTCCCTGGGCTTCGGCGCGGGCTTCCGCCAGCCGGCGATCGAGATCGGCGATCTGCCGGCCGGAATTGGCCTGGCGGGTCAGCCAGGCCTGGCGGTCGCTGCCGATCTCGCCGAGCCGGCGGCCGCGCATCTCCGCCTCGCGGGCAAGCCCCTGGGCATTGGCACGGGCTTCGGCGAGCACGGCGCGATGCTGGGCCACCTCGGTGCGGCTTTCGGCAAGGACCGTCTCGAGATGGGCGGTCCGGCCGAGGTTCTCGAGCGCGCGGGCGGCATCGGCCTTGACGGCGGCCGCCTCCTCGATGCTGGCACTCAGGCGCGAGCGCGCCTCGACCAATGCGGCGAGCCGGGTGGTGACGCTGGCGGCGGCGCGCTCGGCATTGGCGAGCTGGTCGCGCAGGCCATCGGCGGCACGCTGGGCGGCCCGCCAGCCGTCGCGGGCGGTCTGTTCGCGGGTCGCCGCGCGCCTGACCGCCGCGGCAGCGGCTTCCGCCGTCGCCTTCAACCCGACGACGGTCGCCCGAGCCGCCACCAGGTCCTTTTCGATGTCGCCCAGGCGATTGCGCTCGGCAAGGCGGCGGGCGGCGGCGGTCGGGGCATTCGCCGCCACCACGAAACCGTCCCAGCGCCAGAGATCGCCCTGCTTCGACACCAGCCGCTGGCCGGGTTTCAGGCCGGCCGCGAGGCGCGCGCCGTCGGCGCGCGGCACGATGCCGATCTGCGCCAGGCGCCGGCTGAGCTCGGCCGGCGCCGTGACATGGGCGGAAAGCGGCTCGGCGCCGTCGGGCAAAGCCGCATCGCCCGCCGCGTCGGCGCCGCCCCAATGCTGCGGCGAGGCTGCCGCGGTCGGCACGTCGAGATCGTCGCCGAGCGCCGCGCCAAGCGCCGTCTCATAACCCTTGGCAACCCGGATCGCCTCGACCACCGGCGGCCAGGCCGACTTGTGCGAGACGTTCAGCACCTTGGCGAGGGTGCGCACCTCGGTGTCGAGATGCTGGACCTGGCGCTCGGCATCGGCCAGCGGCCGACGGGCCTCGCCCTCCTGGCTGCGGGCGCCGGCATGAGCCTGTTCGGCCGACACCGCTTCCGCCTCCGCTTCCTCGAGCGCAGCGGAAGCCTCCTCCAACTGCATCTTCAGGCTTTCGAGCCGGGCGGCATGATCGGAGCTCGCCTCCAGCTTCGCCGTCTCGTCGACGATCTCGGCCAATTGGCCTTCCAGCCGCACCAGCCGCTCGGAGACGTCGCGGATCGCGCGCTCCAGCTGATTGCGCCGGGCGACCGCTTCGGCCAAGGCCGAGGTCGCCTCGGAAAAGGCCTTCTCGCTGCCGCCAAGCGTTATTTCCGCCGCTATGACCTTGGCGCCGGCTTCGATCTCGGCGCCCTTGGCGCCGTCCATCGCCTCGCGCAGGCCCTGCTCTTCGGTTCCAAGCCGGGCGAGAACGCCATCGGCATCGGCGCCCAGCGCCTTCTCGCGGGCGATATCGCCATCGAGCTGGGCAACCCGGCGCTCGAGCTCGGCGATGCGCTCACGGGCACGGCGCTCTTCGCCGTCGAGCTGGTCGCGCGCCAGCACCAGACGCTGCAGCACGGCGCCGGCCTTGGCCGCCTCGTCGCGCAAGCCGGGCAGGTGATGCGCCGCGACGGCCTGGTTCTTGGCGGCTTCCGCCTGGCCGGTGGTGCGCTCGGCGACCACCCGCGTTTCCAGCTCGACCAGCCGCCCGGCCTCGCGCACCGCCTCCCCGGCTTCGCGGAACTTGAGGAAGACCAGCGTCGCCTCGGCCTTGCGGATATCGGCCGAGAGCCCGCGATAACGGACCGCCTGGCGGGCCTGGCGCTTCAGGTTGTCGAGCTGGCCCTCGATCTGGGCGAGCACCACCTCGAGCCGCTCGAGATTGGTTTCGGCCGCCCTCAGCCGGGTCTCCGCCTCGTGCCGGCGCGCGTAGAGACCGGCAATGCCGGCCGCCTCCTCCAGGATGCGCCGGCGCGCCTGCGGTTTGGCATTGATGATTTCGCTGATCTGGCCCTGACGGACCAGCGCCGGCGACCGGGCACCGGTGGAGGCGTCGGCGAACAGCATCTGCACGTCGCGGGCACGCACCTCGCGACCGTTGATCTTGTAGATCGAGCCGGCCTCGCGCTCGATGCGGCGGGACACTTCGAGCACGTCGTGATCGTTGAACTGGGCCGGCGCCAGGCGCTGGCTGTTGTCGACGGTCAGCGTCACCTCGGCCGTGTTGCGCGCGGGACGGCCGCCCGATCCGGAAAAGATCACGTCGTCCATGCCGGAGGCACGCATGTTCTTGAACGAATTTTCGCCCATGACCCAGCGCAGCGCCTCGACCAGATTCGACTTGCCGCAGCCATTCGGCCCGACCACGCCGGTCAAGCCCGGCTCGATCAGGAACTCCATCGGCTCCACGAAAGTCTTGAAGCCGAGAATGCGCAGGCGGGAGAACTTCATGGTCCCAGGACTTCGCTTCAGTCGGATTTCATCAGGGCCTCAAGCTGCCACGAAAAGCACGCTAACGCCATATCTAGCGTGACAATCCTGTGGACCCGCAAGATGTTGGATCGCCTGTGTCCCGAACGAACCGAGGGACGACCCCTGCTGCCGCGCTGCACGCCCGAATGTTGCGTCGCACGACTGGCCCCTTCGGCTCGGCGGCACGATCGTGTAACATTCACCGAACAAACACGAGAACGGTAAAACCGTTCAGGAGGAAGCAATGGTTTCGAAGACCCCGCGGGCGCAGCCTAAGGGCGGTGTCCGGCTGGAAGACCGTTACGGCAAGGTTGCCATCAAAGCGGTCGCAGGTGCGCTCGGTACGCCGAAACCGACCAAGACCGGGCCCTGAGCCAATATCCGAGCGGACAAAGAAAAAAGGCGGCTCAAGGGCCGCCTTTGTCATGTCAAGCCGAGGGCGATCGGTCGATCACGCTCAGCCTGGGCTTCGTGTCAGCGCACGATTACCTTGGTTCCCACCGGCACGCGGTTGAACAGGTCGACCGCGTGTTCGTTATGCATGCGAATGCAGCCCGACGACACGGCCTCGCCGATCTGCAGCGGCGAATTGGTGCCATGGATGCGATAAAGCGTGTCGCGGCCGTTCTGGTAGAGATAGAGCGCGCGCGCGCCCATCGGGTTCTGCGGTCCGCCTTCCATGAAGGCAGGCAATTGCGGCCAGCGCCGGCGCATCTCGGCCGGCGGCGTCCAGGTCGGCCATTCGGCCTTGCGTTGAATGGTCGCCGTGCCGGTCCAGCCGAAGGCTTCATTGCCCACCGCGACCTGATAACGAATGGCCGAACCACCTTCTTCGACCAGGAAGAGATGCTTGGAGGCGGTCTCGACAATAATGGTGCCCGGCGCCTCGGTGGTGCGATAGGGCACCCTGAGCGGCATGCGCCAGTAATCCATCTCGACCTGAGGCCCCTGTGCCATCAAGGTCGCGTCGCGCTCGGAGACCGGTCGAACGGCGTTCACCGTCTGGTTGTTGCAGCCGGCCAATGCCAACGCAGCCAACGCAAGGAAGCCCCACCGCATACCGAAGTCCTCTCAAATGCCACAGGACGCGAGACAGCAACCGGCCAGCGCGCGACTTCATATTCGTTCGTCGGTAATTCTTGTGGCGAAGACGTGACTTTTGGTCAATGCGCCACATTGCGAATGGCTGGCAAATGCGCGGCTCTGTTGCAATTCTGCCATGCCGCGCCACGTCAGCAGCGCCTCGGCCGCCGCGAAGAGAGCCTCACGGCGCCACGATCCGTCCACGATCGGAACCAATGGCCGCCGCATCGCCCGCCTAGACATTGCCCGGTCCGGCGCTGGCCCTATGCAAGCACGCGTCCGGAGCAAAATGGAGATCAGACCCATGACTTTCGCCCCGACGGCCGCTGTTGTCGCTGCCGAGGCGCCCGGCGATCCGCTCGCCGCGCACTATCGTCGGATCGGCATATCGGCCGTTTCCGCGGCCACTTCCCTGACCAAGCCATCGCGATCCAACGCACCGGAAACCCCGGCCCCGCGCAGGATCGAAGACTTCGTCGACTGACTTTTTCGACCGATCTGGTCGATTGACCTGGAACTGATCTTCAAAGACCCGGCTTCGGCCGGCCACAGTGCCTACCTCCCACATGCCTCTCCTGAACCACCTCCAAGGCCGGTCGCAAGACCGGCCTTTTTTTCTGCGCGTCCAGCCCACCGGTCCTGGTTCGCGCGTCAGCCGCGGAGCCAGTTCGAGACCAGGCTTGCGGCGATGGTCCACATGACCAGGGCGATCGAGCCGTCGAGCACCCGCCAGGCCGCCGGCCGGGCGAATACCGGCGCGATCAGGCGGGCGCCAAAGCCGAGCCCATAGAACCACACGCCGGATGCGAGCGCGGCGCCGGCGGCGTAGGCGAGCTTCGCGGTGCCGGAAAACTGCGCCGACAGGCTGCCGACCAGCACGACCGTGTCGAGATAGACGTGCGGATTGAGGAAGGTGAGGGCGAGTGCCGTGGCGAGCGTCGCCTTCAGTCCGTCGGCGGCGCCGTTGCCGGCCGCGACCAGGCTGCCCGGATGAAACGCGCGCCGGGCGGCAAGCCAGCCATAGGCCGCGAGGAAGGCCGCGCCGCCGAGCGTCGCAACGGTGAGAAGCCTGGGCGAGGATTGCACCAGCGTGCCGAGGCCGGCAACGCCGGCGACGATCAGCAAGGCGTCCGACAGGGCGCAGACCGTGGTGACCGCCAGCACGTGCCGGTGCATCAGCCCCTGACGGAGCACGAAGGCATTCTGCGCGCCGATGGCGACGATCAGCCCGAAGCCGATGAAGAAGCCGGTCAGGGCTGCTTGAAGAAGGGGATAGGCCTGCATGGTCCGTTCCGACTAACCTGAATTTCTTCGCGGACCAATCTTTCGCGCGGACCGGAGCCCGGTGTGCGGCCCATGCCGGCGACCCGGTTTGCCACAGGGCTCGGCCGAATCCATTTGCCGGCGTTACCGTCATGGCGACGTCATCGTCACGCTTTCTTGTCGCGCGCGGGTTCCCAGGTCGGCGCGAAGTGCGCTAGGCAGGCCCAGCCGGCGCATTCGGAGCTTGAGCCATGTTTAATGCCTATGGGGTCGAGAACGAGGCCCTCGTTCGAATCGAGGCGACCGCCGATGCGGTGCCGGCCAATGTCAAATGGGTCGACCTGTTCCAGCCCGTGCAGGGCGAGGACAAGCTCCTGGAAAAATGCCTGGGCATCGAGATCCCGACGCGCGAGGAAATGCTCGAGATCGAACCGTCGAGCCGGCTCTATGTCGATCACGGCGTGCGCTACATGACCGCCACCCTGCTGTGCAATACCGAGCTCGGCGCGCCGAAACTGACGCAGATCTCGTTCGTGCTGTCGCCGACACGCCTGATCACGGTGCGCTACGACACGCCGAAGCCGATCAACCTGTTCCTCAACCGGGCGCAGAAACCGGGCGCGGTGCAGGCCACCCCCGAAGCGATCATGACCGGCTTGCTCGACACCATCGTCGATCGCATCGCCGACATCCTGGAGCGGGTCGGCGAGGAGATCGAACAGGCCTCGAGCCGGATCTTCACCGGTCGCCATACCGGCGCGCGGGCGGCGTCCGAAACCTTCCAGGACGTCTTGCAGACGCTCGGCACCAAGGGCGAACTGGTCTCCAAGGCGCGGGAAAGCCTGGTCTCGATCAACCGCCTGCTGTTGTTCCTGGCGACTGAGATCGAGGGCAACAAGGTTTCGAAGGATGTCCGGGCGCTGCTGAAGAGCCAAAACCGCGACGCCGAATCGCTCACCCAGCACTGCGATTCGCTGGCCAACAAGATCACCTTCCTGCTCGACGCGGTGCTCGGCCTGATCGGCATCGAGCAGAACAATATCGTCAAGATCTTCGCGGTGCTGTCGGTGGTGTTCATGCCGCCGACCCTGGTCGGCACCATCTACGGCATGAACTTCAAGATGATGCCGGAGCTCGGCTGGGAACTGGGCTACCCGATGGCCATGACGCTGATGCTGTTCTCCGGCGTGCTGCCCTATCTGTGGTTCCGCAAGAAAGGCTGGCTCTGACCGAGGGCTGGACAAGAGAGGAGCCGGCTTGCCGCCGGCTCCTCGAGGTCGGGTTCGACATCAGCCGCGCGCCAGAAGCTTCAGGCCGATGACCTGGAGCTCGGCCAGGACCGCGACGAACACGGCCTGAGCGACGACGAAGGCCACGCCCAGCACGTTCGGGCTGATCGCGCCGGCGAAGAGCACGGCGAAGCTCTCGATCACCCACAGCGCATTGATGATGACGATCGCCCAGATCGCCTTGCGGCTGAGCTCGGCGCGGGCAGCGGCAAGACCGACACCGAGCGCGAACGGCACCAGGATCGCGCCGGCCAGCATCAGATGGCTCTTCGGAATGGCCAGAAGCGGTTCCAGCAGGCCGGCGCCGAGGATCAGCATGAGACCCATGGCACCGCTGGTGACGGCGTCGAAGGCCAGCACGCGGCGCAGCAGGGTCACCGGATTGGTGGTGCGGAAGATCGAAGTGGCGATGGACGACATCATGGTCTCCGGAGCTGGCGTTTTCGGGTTCAGGACCGGCGTGCCGATCAGCTGATGACGCCATCCTCGGGAGAAATGCGCGGCTGGTCGATTACCTCCGAGGTCATTGGTCGAGGCATGGCGATCGGGCTAACCTTCGGCCATGAACACCATGAACTCCGCCGCCCGCCCCATCGGTGACCACCTGCGCGAATGGCGCCAGCGTCGTCGCCTCAGCCAGCTCGATCTCGCTTCGGAGGCCGATATCTCGACCCGACACCTGAGCTTTGTCGAAACCGGCCGCGCCGCCCCCAGCCGCGAGATGATCCTGCATCTGGCCGAACAGCTCGACATCCCCTTGCGCGAGCGCAACGTTCTGCTGGTTGCGGCGGGCTTCGCGCCGATCTTCCCGGAGCGCAGGCTCGACGATCCGGCGATCGCCGCCGCGCGCCGGGCCATCGATATCGTGCTGGCCGGCCACGAACCCTATCCGGCGGTCGCCATCGACCGGCACTGGACGCTGGTCGCCGCCAACAATGCCATAGGTCCGTTCCTCGAAGGCTGCGACGAGGCCCTGGTGACCGCGCCGATCAACGTGCTGAGGCTTGGCCTGCACCCGGGCGGGCTGGCGCCGAGGATCGAGAATTTCGCGGAATGGCGGGCCCATCTCCTGGCGCGCCTCAGGCGCCAGATCGAGATTACCGCCGACCCGGTGCTGGAAGAGCTGAACCGCGAGGCCTCGGCCTATCCGGTGCCGCTGGCGCCGCCGCGCCCGGGCCGCGGCCAGGAGGCCCACGAGCTGTTCGTGCCGCTCAGGCTGAAGACGGCGGCAGGAACGCTGTCCTTTGTCAGCACGACCACGGTGTTCGGCACGCCGATCGACGTGACCCTGGCCGAACTGGCGATCGAGGCCTTCCTGCCGGCCGATGCCGCGACCGGCGACGCGCTGCGCCGGCTCGCCGAGGACGCCGCCTAAGCCGCCTCAAACCCATTCAAACGTGCTGGCCGCCATTGATGTGGATCTCGGCACCGTTGAGATAGCTCGAGGTCTCGGTGCACAGCACATAGATGATCTTAGCCACCTCGTCGGGCGTGCCGAGCCGGCGCATCGGGATCTGTTCGACGATCTTGTCGGTGCCGGGCGACAGGATCGATGTATCGATCTCGCCCGGCGCGATGGCGTTGACACGAATGCCGTGCGGCGCGAAGTCGGCCGCCATCTCACGGGTCAGGCCGGCGAGCGCGGCCTTGGAGGTGGCATAGGCGGCACCGGCGAAGGGGTGCACCCGGGAGCCGGCGATCGAGGTGACGTTGACGATCGAACCCTTGGCCTCCTTGAGCTCGGCCAGAAGACCGCGCGCCAGCAGGATCGACGAAAAGAAATTGACCTGGAACACCTGCTGCCAGACGGTCAGCGGCGTATGCAGCGAATCCAGCCGGCCGCCAGCCTCGCCCTTCGGTGAAATGCCGGCATTGTTGACCAGCGCCTCCAGCCGGCCGCCGGTGAGGCGCGCCCTGATATCGTCAATGGCGCGCTCGGTATCGGCGGCATCGGCGAGATCCACCTGGATGTGATCTTCAGGCCCCATTTCCCAGGGACAGTTTTCCGGGAAGGCCTGGCGCGAGCAGGTGATCACGCGCCATCCGGCCGAGGAAAAGCGCTTGACGGTGGCGTGGCCGATGCCGCGGCTGGCACCGGTCAGGAGAAGGGTTCGACGAGGCTGGTTCAAGGTCGCGTCCCTGAGCATTCTGGAATGGACCGAGGCGGTCGGTCGGCTACACTCCATAGAGCATATTGGTGTCAGGTGGATACACGATCAGGAGATGCGATGCCGTTTCGCGCGACCATCGGCGGCAGCACCCACGTCTTCGCCGACCTGAGGGATCTCATGGCCAAGGCAACGCCGATCCGCTCGGGCGACCAGCTCGCCGGGATCGCCGCCGCCACCCAGGAGGAATGCGTCGCAGCCAAGCTGGCGCTCGCCGACCTGCCGCTGAAGGCGATCCTGGCGGAACCGCTGGTGCCTTATGACGACGATGAGGTGACCCGGCTGATCCTCGACGGCCATGACGACCGCGCCTTCGCGGCGGTCGCCAGCCTGACGGTCGGCGCGTTCCGCGACTGGCTCCTGTCGGCGGAAGCGACACCGGCCGTGCTGGCGGCGCTGGCGCCCGGCATCACGCCCGAAGTCGCCGCGGCGGTGTCGAAGCTGATGCGCAACCAGGATCTGATCCTGGCGGCCAGGAAGTGCCAGGTGGTGACCAGGTTCCGCAACACCATCGGCCTTGCCGGCACCATGGCGGTCCGGCTGCAGCCGAACCATCCCTCCGACGATCCGGGCGGGATCGCCGCCTCGATCGTCGACGGCCTGATGTATGGCGCGGGCGATGCCACCATCGGCATCAATCCGGCCTCCGATTCGCTGCCGGTCCTCGGCGATCTGCTGAAACTCATCGACGAGATCATCCAGCGCCACGCCATCCCGACCCAGGGCTGCGTGCTGACCCATGTCACCTCGTCGATCGAATTGATCAACCGCGGCGCGCCGGTCGACCTGGTGTTCCAGTCGGTCGCCGGCACCGAGCGCGCCAATGCCAGTTTCGGCGTCACCCTGTCGGTGCTGACGGAGGGACTGGACGCCGCACGCTCGCTGAAGCGCGGCACGCTGGGCGACAACGTCATGTATTTCGAGACCGGCCAGGGCACCGCGCTGTCGGCCGCGGCCCATCACGGCGTCGACCAGCAGACGCTGGAGGCCCGCGCGCAGGCCGTGGCCCGCGCCTTCCAGCCGCTCCTGGTCAATACCGTGGTCGGCTTCATCGGCCCGGAATATCTCTATGACGGCAAGCAGATCCTGCGGGCCGGGCTGGAAGACCATTTCTGCGGCAAGCTGATGGGCGTGCCGCTCGGTTGCGACGTTTGCTACACCAACCATGCCGAGGCCGATCAGGACGACATGGACACGCTGCTGACCTGTCTCGCCGCGGCCGGCGTCTCCTACATCATGGGCGTTCCCGGCGCCGACGACGTGATGCTGAACTATCAGTCGACCTCGTTCCACGACGCGCTTTATGTCCGCGAGGTGTTCGGGCTGAAACGTGCGCCGGAATTCGAGGCCTGGCTGCAATCGCTCGCGCTGACCGATGCCGCGGGGCGGCTGTTGCCGGCCCGTCCCGGCCATCGGCTGATCGCCGCGGAGTAGCCGGCATGACCCGCGATCCCTGGTCGCATCTCGCCTCCCGCACGCCGGCCCGCATCGCGATCGGCCGGGCCGGCGGATCGCTGCCGACGAGCGAAGTGCTGGCTTTCGCGCTGGCCCATGCCAAGGCGCGCGACGCGGTCCATGCGACCTTCGACCCGGAGCGGATCGCCGCCGGCCTCGGCGATCTCGGCCTCGCGGCCGTCACGGTGGAAAGCCTGGCGCGCGATCGCGCCGCCTATCTCAGGCGCCCGGACTGGGGCCGCGCGCTCGCCGAAACCTCGAGGTCCAGGCTCGCGGCTTGCGCCGAGGCCCCTGGTGACCTGGTCATCGTCATCGCCGACGGCCTGTCGGCAACCGCGGTGGAAACCAATGCGCTGGCGCTGGTCGGCGCGCTCCTGCCGCGCCTGGCCTCGGCCGGCATCGCCATCGGTCCGGTGGTGGTCGCGACCGGCGCGCGGGTGGCGCTCGGCGATGCCGTCGCGGCCGAGCTTGGCGCCCGGGCCGTGCTCGTGCTGATCGGGGAGCGGCCGGGACTGTCGTCACCCGACAGCCTCGGCGCCTATCTGACCTTCGACGCGAGGCCTGGCCGGAACGACGCCGAACGCAACTGCGTCTCGAACATCCGGGCCGGCGGCCTCGCCGTCGAGCTCGCCGCCTTCAAGCTCAGCTGGCTCGCCGCCGAGGCCTTCCGGCGCCAACTGACCGGCATCTCCTTGAAGGACGAGAGCGATCTGCTGCTCGCGCCCGGCGGCGCGCCGCCGGGCCTGGCCGGTCAGGGATAGAGCCGCTCCTTGGTCGTCCAGGGCCCCTCCGGGCGTTCGCGGCGGAACACCACGCGGTCATGCAGGCGGAACGGCCGGTCGTGCCAGAACTCCAGATAGGTCGGCAGGATGCGGAAGCCGGTCCAGTGCGGCGGGCGCGGCACCTCGCCAATGGCATATTTGGCCGTGTAGAACGCCACCGCCTTCTCCAGGGCGAAGCGGGTCTCCAGCGGCCGCGACTGCTGGCTCGCCCAGGCGCCGATGCGGCTCGAGCGCGCCCGCGAAGCGAAATAGGCATCGGCTTCCGCATCGGTGACGCGCTCGACCGGGCCGCGCACCCTGACCTGGCGATGCAGCGACTTCCAGTGGAACACCGCGGCCGCCTTGCCGGCGCCCAGGAGCTCGACCCCCTTCTGGCTTTCGGTATTGGTGTAGAAGACGAACCCCCTGACATCGACGCCCTTCAACAGCACCATGCGGACATTGGGCAGGCCGTCGGCATCGACCGTCGACAGCGCCATGGCGTTCGGGTCGTTCGGCTCGGACGCGGTGGCGTCGGCCATCCATCGGTCGAACAGGTCGAAGGGTTCGTCGGCCTCGCTGAATTCCGCTTGATCCGAACCTGACATTAACCAACTCCGTTGTTCACTCCGCCTCAGAGCGGTACTGGGCTCCGGAGTCGAAAGCGTATGGGCGAGACGTTTGGCGTTCGCCAAGCATATAGCGTCAGGGAAGGGGCTTGCCCAAGCCCTGGAATGCGCATCCACCCATGCGATGGCCGCCTCGCGCGCCTCGTCGCGATGGCTGTCGCGCTGATGACATTGCCCGGCTGCGCCGTGACCTTGCCGTCATTGTGGGAGCGCACGCAAACCCCGCCGCCGGCGGCCCAGGCGCCGCAATCGGCCGAGACCGCCACGGCCGAGACCCCTGCATCGCCGGCGCCTTTGTCCCTGGCAGCGGTCGGCCAGACCGCGCAGCCGACCGACCCGATCACCACCGGTTCGATCCGGCGCAGCGGCGAGCCGGTGCCGCCGACGGCCGCGGCCGGTGCCCTGCCGATCCCGGAAGGCGACTGGCAGGCCGCCAAGCGCGTGCTGCTGGAAGCCCTCGCCGACCGGGCCGATACCCCAAGCATTCCCTGGGAAAACAGCCAGAGCGGCATGCGTGGCACCGTGACGGCGCTGCAGCGCGTCAACGGCACGGCCGGCCAGACCTGCCGGGACTTCCTCGGCAGCGCCATCAAGGACGGCAAGGAAGTCTGGTTCGACGGTCGCGCCTGCCGCACCACCGGCGCCTGGGCGGTGCTCGAACTCCGGCCGTGGCGGCGCAGCTGACCGCCAAGAAGCCGCCAAGACCACGCCCCACATTGTCATCATCCGCCGCGATCCCCACATTGAGGCCGACTGAAACCATCGACGGATCGCATCGCCCGGCCGGCCATGCGATTTTCAAGGACAATCATGGCACGCGATCCCTATGACGTGATCGGCGTCGCGCGCACAGCGAACGCCGAGGATATCAAGAAGGCCTTCCGCAAGAAGGCCAAGGCGCTGCATCCGGACGCCAATCCGAAAGACGCCAAGGCGCAGGACCGCTTCGCCGAGCTGAACAACGCCTATGAGCTGTTGTCCGACGAGGCCAAGCGCAAATCCTTCGACCGCGGCGAGATCGACGCCGAAGGCAAGCAGCGCTTCACCGGTTTCGAAGGCTTCGGCGGCAGGCCCGGCGGCACGCGTGGTGGCGCACCGGGCGGCGATACGATCTTCGAGACCTTCAGCTTCGGCCAGGAGGGCTTCAGGCGCTCGGGCAACCGCAAGGCCGGCGGCGCGCCGTCGTCGGACGATTTCTTCGACATCCTGTCCGGCATGACCGGCCGTGCCGGCGGCTCGTTTCGCGGCGGCGACCCGTTCGGGGCCGGCGGCGAGCCGCAGTCCGGCGGCGAGGACGTGACCCTGACGGTGCGCGTGCCGTTCCTCGACGCGGCGCGCGGGGCAACCCAGCGCGTCGTGCTGCCGTCGGGCGAGGCGGTCGACATCAAGATCCCGTCCGGCACCCGCGACGGCCATCGCATGCGGCTGCGCGGCAAGGGCAAACCCGGCAGCCTCGGCCGGCCGACCGGCGACGCCTATGTGGTGATCGCAGTCGAGCCGCACCCGGCCTTCCGCGCCGAGGGCAAGGATGTTCGCCTCGAACTGCCGATCGCGCTCGACGAGGCGATCCTCGGCGGCAAGGTGCGGGCGCCGACCTTGGACGGCGAGGTGGAGCTGACGCTGCCCGCCATGACCGCCTCGGGCAAGAGTTTCCGGCTGCGCGGCAAGGGGCTCGCCAGCGCCGATGGACCGGGTGATCTCTATGTCACCATGCGCATCGTGCTGCCGGAACCGAGCGCCGACCTCGAGGGTTTCGCGCGGGTTCTGAAGGAACGGCGCAAGACCGACCCGCGCCAGGGTTTGTGAGCGCTCCTTGCACCGCCCCGCTGGCGGTGGCATAGCTCCCGGCTCATTTTCTGGAAATGCCGGGCGAGGATCACATGGCGGGCATCATGCAGGGCAAGCGCGGCCTCATTCTTGGGGTGGCGAACAACCGGTCTATTGCCTGGGGCATCGCCAAGGCTTGTCGCGCCCAGGGCGCCGAACTGGCGTTCACCTATCAGGGCGAAGCGCTGGAGAAGCGGGTCAGGCCGCTGGCAGCCGAGCTCGGCGGCCATGTGGTCGGCCATTGCGACGTCACCGACACGGCGACGGTGGATGCGGTGTTCGCCGAAACCCAGCGGGTGCTCGGCGGGCTCGACTTCGTGCTGCATGCCATCGCCTTCTCCGACAAGGACGAGCTCACCGGCCGCTATGTCGATACGACCGAGGGCAATTTCGCCAAGTCGCTGCTGATCTCCTGCTATTCCTTCACGGCGATCGCCCAGCGCGCCGAGAAGCTGATGACCAATGGCGGGTCGCTGCTGACGCTGACCTATTACGGCGCCGAGAAATGGATGCCGCATTACAATGTCATGGGCGTCGCCAAGGCGGCGCTGGAAGCCAGCGTGCGCTATCTGGCCGCCGATCTCGGCGAAAAGAACATCCGGGTCAACGCCATCTCGGCCGGCCCGATCAAGACGCTGGCGGCCTCGGGCATCGGCGACTTCCGCTATATCCTGAAGTGGAACGAGTATAATTCGCCGCTGCGCCGCACCGTCACCATCGACGAGGTCGGTGACGCCGGCATGTATTTCCTGTCGAATCTGTCGCGCGGCGTGACCGGCGAGATCCACCATGTCGATGCCGGCTACCATGTCGTCGGCATGAAGAACCCGAACGCGCCCGACATCACCGTCACCAAAGACTAGGTCGGTCACCGTCAGGGACCGATGGCGCTTGATCAACGCCTCCGGCCGCGCCACGATCCTGCCCGAAGGCCGGGCCGGAAACCGGCTGCTCCAGACGGGACGGGACCCATGAAGCTCAGGACAGTTCTCGCAGCAGCCGTGGCCGCGGTCGGCGTCACGGTCGGCCTTGCCGCGGCCTACGCCCAGGACAAGCTGAAGATCGGCTTCGTCTATGTCGGTCCCGTCGGCGATCACGGCTGGACCTACCAGCATGATGTCGCCCGGCGCCAGCTCGAGCAGACCTATGGCAACCGGATCGAAACCACCTTCGTCGAGAAGGTCGCCGAGGGTCCCGACGCCGAACGGGTCATCGAGCAGCTCGCCCGCACCGGCCACCGGCTGATCTTCACCACCTCGTTCGGCTTCATGGATCCGACCGCGCGGGTGGCCCAGCGCCACCCGAATGTCCGGTTCGAGCACGCCACCGGCTTCAAGCGTTCGGCCAATCTCGCAACCTATGCCGGGCGCTTCTACGAAGGCCGCTACATTCTCGGCCAGATCGCCGCGCGCATGTCGAAGACCGGCACGGTCGGTTATATCGGCTCGTTCGCCATTCCCGAGGTGGTGTCCGGCATCAACGCCTTCATGCTCGGCGCCCAATCGGTGCGGCCCGACCTGAAGATCAAGATCGTCTGGGTCAATTCCTGGTACGACCCCGGCAAGGAGGCCGATGCCGCCAAGGCGCTGGCCGACCAGGGCGCCGACATCATCTCGCAACACACCGATTCGCCGGCCGCCATGCAGATCGCCGAACAGCGCGGCATCCTGGCCTTCGGCCAGGATTCCGACATGATCCGGTTCGGGCCGAAGGCCCAGCTCACCTCGATCGTCAACGACTGGGCGCCCTATTACACCGCCCGGGTGAAGGCCATGCTCGACGGCACCTGGACCTCGGGCGACGTCTGGGGCGGGCTGAATACCGGCCTCGTCCACATGGCGCCCTATACCAACATGCCGGCCGAGGTGAAGGCCTTGGCGGAGGCGACCGAGGCCGCGATCAAGGCCGGCACGCTGCATCCGTTCCGCTGTCCGGTGGTGCGTGCCGACGGCCAGACGGTCGAATGCAAGGGCAATGGCGTGCTGGCGGACGAACAGATCCTCGGCATGAATTTTTACGTCCGCGGCATCGACGAGCGCATGCCCGCCGCCAATTGAGCGGCGGCGCAGTATTGCGGCGGCCGGACGGTTGCGGCGGTGGTCCGCCGCAACGGCGCCTGGGCCATGGCGACTTCAGGAAATCCGCGCTAAGACCGGCGGGCCGCATCTGCGGCAGTCCTTATCCTGCCGCCGCGCCCGACGCGCCGCGGGCTTCGTGTTTCAGGCCGTGACCGCAACGCCCACCCTTTCAGGCTTCCGCCGCATCGTCGTGAAGATCGGCTCCTCGCTCCTGGTCGACGGGACGAAGGGCGAGTTGAAGCGCGTCTGGCTGGAGACGCTGGCCGCCGACGTCGCCCGTCACGCCAGCCGTGGCGCCGACATGCTGATCGTCTCGTCGGGGTCGATTGCCCTTGGGCGCACCATCCTGCAACTGCCGAAAGGCCCGCTCGAGCTCGAGCAAAGCCAGGCGGCAGCCTCGGTCGGCCAGATCGCGCTGGCCCGGGCCTGGTCGGAAGTGCTCGGCGCCCATGGCATCATCGCCGGCCAGATCCTGCTGACGCTGCACGACACCGAGGAACGGCGCCGTTACCTGAACGCCCGCAGCACGATCCAGACCTTGCTCGGCTTCAAGGCCGTGCCGGTCGTCAACGAGAACGACACGGTGGCGACCGACGAGATCCGCTACGGCGACAACGACCGGCTGGCCGCGCGCGTCGCCACCATGATCGGCGCCGATTGCCTGGTGCTGCTCTCCGACATCGACGGCCTCTATACCGCCCCGCCGCACCTGGACCCCAAGGCGACGCTGATCCCGGTGGTGCCGCGCATCACCCCCGAAATCGAGAGCGTCGCCGGCGGCGCGGCGTCCGAACTGTCGCGCGGCGGCATGACCACCAAGGTCGAGGCCGGCAAGATCGCCACCACCGCCGGCACCACCATGGTGATCGCCTCGGGCAAGCATGATCATCCGCTCGGGCGGGTCGAGGCCGGTGGGCCCTGCACCTGGTTCCTGACGCCGACCCAGCCGATCA
Organism: Phreatobacter stygius; assembly: GCF_005144885.1. Lineage (NCBI taxonomy): Bacteria > Pseudomonadati > Pseudomonadota > Alphaproteobacteria > Hyphomicrobiales > Phreatobacteraceae > Phreatobacter > Phreatobacter stygius. The sequence goes on along the minus strand of NZ_CP039690.1, from coordinate 2,797,003 downwards.
CCAGCCGCAAGAAGTGGATTGCCGGCTCACTGGAGCCGCGCGGCGTCTTATGGCTCGACGCCGGTGCGGTCGAGGCGCTGCGGGCCGGAAAAAGCCTGCTGCCGGCGGGCGTGCGCAAGGTCGAGGGCACTTTCGAGCGCGGCGATGCGGTGGTCATCCGTGGCGCCGACGGCGCCGAGATCGGCCGCGGCCTGGTCGCCTTCGACGGCATCGAGGCGGCCCAGATCATCGGTCGCAGCTCACGCGCGATCGAGGATATCCTCGGCTACAAGGGTCGCGCCGCCATGGTGCACCGGGACGATCTGGTGCTCGGCGCCGAATAGCCGCAAAGCCCAGCCAACCTCGCGCGACTCAACCGAGCGGCTGAGGCACGGCGCGCGGCGCGAGCCCGGCGGTCAGGATCGCCACGATCGCCTCCGCCACGGCCCGGGCGGGCAGCGCGCCATCGGCCGAGAACCAGAAGGCCGAGCCGTTCACGGCACTCGCCAGGGTGAAGGCGGTCAGCTTGACATCGGCAGGCGCGGCCGAGCCGTCGGCCATGGCTTCGGCGACCAGCCGGCGAAGATGGCCATCGATCTTGCGCTTCATGGCCCGGAAGCGCGCCGCGCCCTCCGGCGACAGGGCGTCATTGCCGGTCCGGACCACGCAACGGCCGAAATCGCTCATATTGTTTTCGGCATAACGAACGAGGAAGGCGCTGAGGCGCTCGAGCCCCGTGCCCGGCGCGGCGGAGGCCTTCTCGACCGCCCGGTCGAGCGCGTCGAGGCCGCGGGTGAAACATTCCAGCAGCACCTGCTCCTTGTTGCCGAGATAGTGGTAGATCGTCGGCTTCGACACGCCGATGCTGGCTGCCACCTCGTCGAGCGAGGCTGCGTGGAAGCCGCGCGCGTTGAACATGCGAACAGCCGCGCGGAGCACCGTTTCGCGCTTGCGTTCGCGGTCCTCCAGGCGCTGTTCGCGGTCCCTGAACGGCGAGCCTGCCTCATCCTGCATCGTTTTCGCCGGCGCCACCGATCCCATCACCATCCCCCGCACGACCGGATTGACCCGCCAGCCGGGCACCATGCACCTTACTGAGCAGTAGATATTCTACGGACTGGTTTTGCAATCGTCCGTTTCGACGGCTGCCGAGCGACAAGGGAAGTTGGCCATGGATGCAAAAGGGATTGCGGCGATCGTCACGGGCGGAGCTTCGGGCCTTGGCGGCGCGACCGCCTCGCGGCTGGCGCGGGCCGGCGCCAAGGTGACGATCTTCGACCTGAACGAGGATCTCGGCCGCGAGAAGGCCCGCGAGACCGGTGGCCATTTCGTCAAGGTGAACGTGGTCGACGAAGCGGCGGTGGACGCAGGCCTCGCCGAGGCCGAGGGGCTTCACGGCAAGGCCCGCATCCTGGTCAATTGCGCCGGCATCGGGCCGCCGGCCAAGGTCATCAACCGGGACGGCTCGGCGCTGCCGCTCGGCGACTTCAGCAAGATCGTCGCCATCAATCTCTCCGGCACGTTCAACGTGCTGTCCAAATTCGCCGCGCGCCTGGCGACCGCCGAGCCGGTGGGAGAAGAGCGCGGCGTCGTCGTCAACACGGCGAGCGTCGCCGCCTTCGACGGCCAGATCGGGCAGGCGGCCTATGCCGCCTCAAAGGGCGGGATCGTCGGCATGACGTTGCCGATCGCGCGCGAACTCGCCCGCTACGGCATCCGGGTGGTCACCATTGCGCCCGGCCTGTTCCTCACCCCTCTGCTGGCCTCGCTGCCGCAGGAAGCGCAGGATTCGCTCGGCCGGCAGGTGCCGTTCCCGGCCCGGCTCGGCCATCCCGACGAATATGCCCAGATGGTCGAATCGATCATCGCCAATCCGATGCTGAACGGCGAGACCATTCGTCTCGACGGCGCCATCCGCATGGCCGCGAAATGAGCGCAGCGTCGGGGCAAGAGGCCGGCATGGTGTCCGAGCGCGCCGCGGCCATCGCGGAACGGGTCGAGGCCTTCGTCCGCGGCGTCGTCGCGCCCTACGAGCGCGATCGTCGTTGCGGCCCCCATGGCCCCGCCGAGGAGCTGGTGGCGGAGCTGCGCGACAAGGCGCGGGCGGCCGGCGTCCTGACGCCGCATATCCTGCCCGACGGCGGCCACCTCAGCCAGCGCGAGACGGCGGTGGTGCTGCGCATGAGCGGGCTCTCGCCGCTCGGGCCGATCGCCTGCAACACCGCGGCCCCCGACGAAGGCAATATGTACCTGCTCGGCAAGGTCGGCAGCGAGGCGCAGAAGCAACGTTTCCTCGCGCCCCTGGTCGAAGGGCATGCCCGTTCGGCCTTCTTCATGACCGAGCCGGCGCTGGAGGGCGGCGCCGGCTCCGACCCGTCCATGATGAAGACGCTCTGCCGGCTGGACGGCAACCATTGGGTCATCGACGGCCGCAAGGCCTTCATCACCGGGGCGGAGGGCGCCAAGGTCGGCATCGTCATGGCCAGGTCCGACGATGGCGCCTGCATGTTCCTGGTCGACCTGCCGGATCCGGCGATCCGCATCGAGCGGGTGCTCGACACCATCGACAACTCCATGCCCGGCGGCCATGCGATAGTCGCGATCGAGGGCTTGCGCGTGCCGGCCGACCAGATGCTCGGCGCCAGCGGCGAGGGTTTCAAATATGCCCAGGTGCGCCTGTCGCCGGCGCGGCTGTCGCATTGCATGCGCTGGCTCGGCGCCTGCATTCGCGCCAATGAGATCGCCACCGATTATGCCTGCCGTCGGGAGGCCTTCGGCAAGGTTCTCGTCGACCATGAGGGCGTCGGTTTCATGCTGGCGGAAAACCTCATCGACCTGAAACAGGCGGAGCTGATGATCGACTGGTGCGCCGGCGTGCTCGACGGCGGTTCGCTCGGCACGGCGGAAAGCTCGATGGCCAAGGTGGCGGTCTCGGAGGCGCTGATGCGGGTGGCCGACCGCTGCGTCCAGGTGATGGGCGGCGCCGGCGTCTCGGGCGACACGATCGTCGAGCAGGTGTTTCGCGAGATCCGCGCCTTCCGCATCTATGACGGCCCGACCGAAGTGCACAAATGGTCGCTCGCCAAGAAGATCAAGCGCGACTGGCGCCAAACCCAGACCGCCTGACTTGCAGACCGCCTGACGCGCAGCCGGCGCGGCCATGGCCGCGCCGTTTCGGCAGACATCGAGAACCCAAGCGAAAGAGCGGCACCAAGCCGCCATTGCCCGGAGGAAACAGACCGTGAGTGAGACCCATCCGTCGTTCCACGCCCGCAGCCAGCCGGACAAGATCGCCTATCGCATGGCCGGATCGGGCGAGAGCCTGAACTACCGCACCCTGGACGACCGTTCGAACCAGGGAGCCCATCTGTTCCGCGATCTGGGCCTGGCGCCCGGCGACCACATCGCCCTGATCATGGAGAACTGTCTCGCCTTCATGGAGATCTGCTGGGCGGCGCAGCGCTCCGGCGTCTATTACACGGCGATCAGCCGCTACCTCACGGCGGACGAGATCGCCTATATCGTCAGGGATTGCGGCGCCAAGGCGCTGATCGTGACGCCGGCGACCGCCGATCAGGCCGTGGGCCTTCAGGACGACGCCGGGCTCGGCCGGTTCATCGCCGGCGGCAGCCGCTCCGGATTCAGGTCGTGGGAGATGGAGCGGGACCGGCGGCCGACGGCGCCGGTCGGCGATGAGACCGGCGGCTTCGACATGCTCTATTCCTCCGGCACGACCGGCCGGCCCAAGGGCGTGAAGCAGCCGTTCCGGCACCAGCCGATCAGCCAGCTCAGTCCGTTGCTGAAAGTGCTGTGCCAGGACCTGTGCGGGATGAATGCGGGCAGCATCTACCTGTCGCCGGCGCCGCTCTACCATGCCGCTCCGCTGCGCTTCAACATGATGTCGGCAGCGCTTGGCGGCACCTCGGTGATCATGGAGAAGTTCGACGCCGAGGAATTCCTGCGCCTGGTGGAAACCTGCCGGGCAACCCATTCACAGCTCGTGCCGACCATGTTCGTGCGCATGCTGAAGCTGCCGGAGGCGGTGCGTCGACGCTACGACGTGACGTCGCTGCGTGGCGCCGTCCATGCCGCCGCCCCCTGCCCGGTCGAGGTCAAGGCGGCCATGCTCGACTGGTGGGGGCCGATCCTGGTCGAATATTACGCCGGCACCGAAGCCAACGGCGTCACGGTTGCGACCGCGCAGGACTGGCTCGGCCACCGCGGTACGGTCGGACGCTCGGTGCTCGGCACGCTGAAGATCGTCGACGCGGATGGTGAGGAACTGCCGGTCGGCGAGACCGGCGCGGTCTATTTCGCCGACAGCCTGCCGTTCACCTATCACAACGATCCGAAAAAGACCGAAGACGCCTATAACGACAAGGGCTGGTCGACGCTCGGCGACATCGGCCACCTCGACGCGGACGGCTTCCTCTACCTGACCGACCGCAAGGCCTACATGATCATTTCCGGCGGGGTGAACATCTATCCGCAGGAGGCCGAGGACGCGCTGATCAGCCATCCTGACGTGGCCGACGTCGCGGTGTTCGGCATTCCCAACGCCGAGATGGGCGAGGAAGTGAAGGCCGTCGTCCAGCCGCGCGACATGGCGCGCGCCGGCCCGGCGCTGGAGGCGGCGCTGATCGCCTACTGCCGTGGCCGGCTGTCGGCGCTCAAATGCCCGCGCAGCATCGATTTCGAAGCGGAGTTGCCGCGCACGCCCACCGGCAAGCTGGTGAAGCGACACCTGCGCGATCGCTACCTCGCGGCCGCTGCCGGCCGTTGACGGCTGCCGACGGCAAGGAACCCGGCGCCCGGCGCAGGTCGCCGTCGCCATCACAGACACACCGACACGATGAACTCCGGGGAGAACACCATGATGTCGAAGATCGCCGGCCTGTGCGCCGGGGCATTCCTGTGGCTTGCGGCCGCGGCACCGGCCAAGGCGCAGATTTCCGACGACGCCGTCAGGCTGGTCGTGCTGAACGACCAGTCGTCGGCCTATAGCGACACCTCCGGCCGCGGCTCGGTCGTCGCCGCCGAACTGGCGGTCGAGGATTTCGGCCGGACCGTGGCCGGCAAGCCGATCCAGGTCGTCGGCGCCGATCACCAGAACAAGGTCGACCTGGCCGCCACGCTGGTGAAGCGGATGATCGACGGCGATCGCGCCGATGCCTTTTTCGACATCGCCAATTCCGGCGTGTCGCTTGCCATCCAGGACACGATCCGCCAGGCCAACAAGGTCGTGGTTCACGTCGGCAGCGGCAATGTCGATCTGGTCGGCAAGGCCTGCACGCCGAACAGCGCGCTCTGGCTCTACGACACCCATGCGCTGGCCAAGGGGCTGGCGACCGCGCTCCTCAGCGAGCGGCACCGCCGCTGGTTCCTGTTGACCGCGGACTACGCCTTCGGCCACGCCATGCAGCGCGACATGACCGATACGCTGCGCCAGCGCGGCGGCGAAGTGGTCGGTTCCGTGCGTCACCCGCTGAACACCATGGACTTCGGCTCGTTCCTGTTCCAGGGCGCCGGCGCGAACCTGCAGGTGCTGGCGCTGCTCAATGCCGGCGCCGACACCACCGGCGCCATCAAGCAGGCCGCCGAATTCGGCATGATGCGCAACGGCGTGAAGCTGGCGGTGCCGATCTTCACCATCGTCAACGTCAAGGCCATCGGCCTCGACCTGTCGCAGGGCACCACTTTCCTCGCCGGCTATTACTGGGACCGCGACGACCCGAGCCGGGCCTTCGCCCGCCGCTTCGAGGCGCGCATGGGCCGGCCGCCCACCCATGCCCAGGCCGCCGTCTACAGTGCCGTGCTGCACTACCTGAAAAGCGTGGAAGCCTCCGGCACCGATGCCGGCGACCGGGTCATGGCCCAGATGAAGGAACTGCCGGTCAATGATTTCATGACCGCCAATGCCCGGCTGCGGGCGGATGGCCGGCTGATGCGCGACATGCTGCTGGTGGAGGTGAAAACCCCCGCGGAATCGCGCGGCGCCTGGGATCTCATGCATGTCCGCGCCACCATCGCGGCCGGCGACATGATCAAGCCGGTCGAGGAGAGCGAGTGCCCGCTCGCCCGCCGGTCCTGATCCGGGCAAATCCGGAACAGGCAAACTTGGAACAGGGAAACTTGGAACAGGGAAACTTGGAACAGGCCTGGGGTCGCTGAAATCTAGCTCGCCATGGCCTGTTTCTCGCGGCGGCGCTGCACCGACGAGGGAATGCGCAGGGCTTCGCGGTATTTGGCGACGGTGCGGCGCGCGATGTCGATGCCGGATTCGCGCAACTTGTCCATGATGGCGTCGTCCGACAGCACGTCGGCAACGTCCTCCTGGTCGATCATCTGCTTGATGCGGAAGCGCACCGCCTCGGCCGAATGGCTCTCGCCGCCCTCGGAACTGGCGATCGCCGAGGTGAAGAAATACTTCATCTCGAAAATGCCCCGGCTGGTGGCGATCGATTTGTTCGAGGTGACCCGCGACACCGTCGATTCGTGCATGCTGATGGCGTCGGCAATGGTCTTCAGGTTGAGCGGCCTGAGATATTGGACGCCCAGCGCGAAGAAGGCGTCCTGCTGGCGGACGATCTCGGTCGCAACCTTCAGGATGGTGCGGGCACGCTGGTCGAGCGCGCGGGTCAGCCAGGTCGCCGTCTGCATCGCGTCGGCCAGGAAGGTCTTGTCGGTCTCGGATTTGGCGGTCTTCGAGATGCGCGCGTAATAGGTCTGGTTGACCAGCACCTTGGGCAGCGTCTCGGTGTTCAGCTCGACCAGCCAGCCGCCATCCGGCCCGGCGCGCACCATGACATCGGGGACCAGGGCCTGGACCGGCGCGAAACCGAAGGCGAGGCCGGGCTTCGGGTTGAGCCGGCGGATTTCGGCGACCATGTCGGCGATATCCTCGTCATCGATCGCGCAGAGCCGCTTCAAGGCCTGGAAGTCGCGCTTGGCGAGCAGGTCGAGATGGGCGACCAGCACCTGCATGGCCGGGTCGTAACGGTTCTTGTCGCGCAATTGGATCGCCAGGCATTCGGCCAGATTGCGCGCCGCCACGCCCGACGGCTCGAAGGCCTGGATCAGGCCGAGAATACGCTCCACCTCAGCCAATTCGGCGCCCAGCCGGTCGGCAACCTCGTCGGTGGAAATCGTCAGATAGCCGGCATCATCGACCGAATCGATCAACATCTGGCCGATCAGCCGCTCCTGTGGCGTTTCCACCGCCAGTGCCAGCTGGTTCGACAGGTGATCGGCCAGCGACAGGCCGGCCGAGACAAAGGCTTCGAGATTGTAGTCGTCCTCGTCGCGCCCGCCGGAGCCGACATTCGACCAGGACGAGGTCATCGGATCGGAGGCGGCGTCGGCGTGCTTGAGCTCCGGCCCCTTGTCGTCCGGGAAGACGTTTTCCATGTCGGTGCCGAGCCGCTCCTCGATCGCGGTGCGGCTGTTGTCGAGGGTGTCGCCGAGCCAGTCGCCGGCTTCGGCGTCGCCGTCCGACGCGGCCACCACGGTCGGCGCCTCGGCATCGGGAACCGATTCCGGCGCCGGTTCGGCCCGTTCCAGAAGCGGATTCTTTTCGAGCTCGGCCTCGACATAGGCGACAAGATCGAGATTGGACAGCTGCAGGAGTTTGATGGCCTGCATGAGCTGAGGCGTCATGACCAGCGACTGGCCGACGCGGAGCTCTAATCGTGCAGACAGGGCCATCGGGATCCTTGGCGCCGCGGGGTTGGACCGTTCTGTTCAATAGAGCGGGGCCGGGCGGTTAGCAAGGTTCATGCCATAACAGGCATGACCGATCCGTTAAATCGCTTCCGTAAGGTTATCGTCCGGTCAGAGCCGGAATTCCTCGCCGAGATAGAGCCGGCGGACATCCGGATTGGAGACGATCTCGTCCGGCGTGCCTTCCATCAGGACCTGACCGGAATGGATGATATAGGCCCGGTCGATCAGGCCCAGCGTCTCGCGCACATTGTGGTCGGTGATGAGCACGCCGATGCCGCGCTCCTTCAGGTGGCGCACCAGGTTCTGGATATCGCCGACGGCGATCGGATCGATGCCGGCAAAGGGCTCGTCCAGCAGCATGAAGGACGGCCGTGTCGCCAGCGCCCGGGCGATTTCCAGGCGGCGGCGCTCACCGCCCGACAAGGCGATGGCCGGGCTCTTGCGCAGCCGGGCGATGTTGAATTCCTCGAGCAGTTCGTCGAGTTCGTATTCGCGCTTCTTCTTGTCGCGCTCGGTCACCTCGAGCACGGCGCGAATGTTGTCCTCGACATTCAGGCCACGAAAAATCGAGGCTTCCTGCGGCAGGTAGCCAATGCCGAGGCGGGCGCGGCGATACATCGGCAACGCGGTGATGTCGTGGCCGTCGAGCTCGGTGCGACCCTTGTCGGCCTCCACCAGGCCGGTGATCATGTAAAAAACCGTGGTCTTGCCGGCGCCGTTCGGGCCGAGCAGCCCGACCGCCTCGCCGCGGCGGACATCGAGGCTGACCCCGCGCACCACGGCCCGGCCCTTATAGGTCTTCCAGACGCCGTGAACGCCCAGCACGCCCTCGCCGGAACGCGGCTCGTGCTGATCCTGGATCACCGGTTCGGGCGCTGGCGGTTCCAGCGCCGCGACCTCGTCGGCCATCTGCCGCACCAGCCAATCGGCGTCGATCGCCGGCGCCGGCTGAGCCGGGGCGCGGCGCCCGAATAGTCCTGCCATGCGATCGAGCACCGTCATGCCTTGTCCTGCGGCTGGCGCGTCAGCCGCGCGGCGCGCGCTGCGGAGCAGTGCGTGCCGGCGGGGTGGGCGCACAGTCCGGATTGGCGGCGGAGCCGCCGCCGCCCGGAGCGCCGCTCGAGCTCGACAGCACGCCGGAAACCCGGCCGGCGGTCGACGGGCCGCCGTCGAGACGGACGCGGTTGGCGGTCAGGTCGGCCTGCAGCCGGCTGCCGCGCAGCACGTTGTCGCACTGGGTCAGGACGACATTTCCCTCGAGGATCGCCTCGTTGCGGCGGGCGTCGAACGAGCCGCGCTCGGCGGTGGCGTTCTGGTTCTTGGATTGCACCATGACGCCGCCCTGCATCTCGAAGCGGCGGACATTCTGCTGGCCGGGCTGGCCGGACGCGCCTGGAATGGCTGCCGGACGGCCCTGCGGCGGACGGCCACCACCGGAATTGTCCTCGTAGAGGATGACCAGCCGGCCGGTGGCCAGATTCGATTCGCCCTGACGGATCCGGACATTGCCGGTCAGGATCGCCTTCTTCTCATTGTCGAAGACCTCGGCCCGGTCGGCCTCGAAATTGATCGGCTGATCGCGGTTCTGCGAGAAGCCGACAAAGGGGCTGCCGGCCTGTTGGGCAAGCGCGGGCAGGCCCGAGACGCTCAGGCCGACAAGGCCGGCGACAAGCGCCGCCGGAAGAAGGGCCGCGAGGCGGCGCGGGGGCAGGACAAGGCCGGCCAGCGTCATGAAGTCGATCTCCGGATCAGCGTGGTGCAGGGTCGTTGCGGGGTGCCGCGGGCGGGGACGGGGTATCGGTGTTCAAGTCGGTCACCGACGGATCGGGCGGCTCGGGCATGAAATTACCACGAACCGCGCCTTCGAGCAGGATGACTTTGCCGTTCTCGCGGATTTCCATTCGGTCGCCGGCGATCTGGCCGCGCGGCGACTCCAGATTGACCGGCCCCTTGGCGGTGATCGTGCCGGTGCGGGTGTCGACCACGGCGCTGGTCACCTGGCCCGCCTGGCCGTTGGAGGTCGTCACCGACACCGCCGAAGTCAGTTCGACAATACCGGACTTGGTGTCCAGCACGCCGCTCGACGAGACCACCCGCGCCGTGCCGCCGCCTTCGAGCTCCATCTCGGCATCGATGGCCGACAGGCCGACGACGTTGGAATGGGCGATGTCGTGCTCGGCCCGGATCGCGGTGACGCGGTAGAACCGGTTGTCATTGGTATAGCCGGTCAGGCGCGGCGCCTCCATGGTCACCTTCGAGCCCGAAAGCGACAGGGCGCCGATCGAGACCGGCAGGTTGAGCATGCGCAACGGATCCCACCAGCTGACGAAGCTGACCACGACGACGATCAGGCTCGCCGCCAGCGGCACGGCGACACGCAGCCGACGCACCTGCCGGGAATGCCGGAAGGCGGCCTGAAAGGCTTGCTCGCGCGCGGCGACGCCGAATGCGCCGCCGGCGGCGCCTCCGAAATCGTCGATCGGACGTGCGGCCATTGTCGTTCCTTCACGGCAGAGTGGCGCCGATCCCTTGGATCGACCACCTATGCGGGCGCACTCTACCCCATTCTATGGCCCCAGCATGGCGGGGACGGGATGACCGGCCAGCGCCGGATGTATGAACTCGATCGATCCCATGCCAGGGTTTACGAATGCGCAAAAATATCGGTTTCCGGCCAGCCGGCAAGGTCAAGCTCGGCGCGAACCGGCAGAAACCGGAAACAGGCCTCGGCCAGCGCGGTGCGGCCCTCCCGGGCGAGCATGAAATCCAGCCGATCCTTGAGGGCATGCAGGTGCAGCACGTCGGAGGCGGCATATTCGAGCTGCGCCGGGCTCAACGTCTCGGCGGCCCAGTCGGAACTCTGCTGGGCCTTGGAGATGTCGAGCCCGAGCAGATCCTTGGACAGATCCTTCAGGCCATGCCGGTCGGTATAGGTGCGCACCAGCCTGGAGGCGATCTTGGTGCAATAGACCGGCGTGGTCATCACGCCGAAGGCATGTTTCATCACCGCAATGTCGAAACGCGCGAAATGGAACAGCTTGACGATGCCGGGATCGGCGATCAGCGCCGAGAGATTGGCGGGCCTTGGCTGGCCGGGGCGGATCTGCACGACATCGGCGCTGCCGTCGCCCGGCGAGAGCTGGACCACACAGAGCCGGTCGCGCTGCGGGATCAGGCCGAGCGTTTCGGTGTCGATCGCCACCACGCCGACGCGATAATGGTTGAGGTCGGGCAGGTCGCCCACATGCGAACGGATGGTCATCGGTTTCGGACTCGAAAAAAGGCTGGCTCGCAACGCGCTTATGGACGACGCGGCGGTTCTCCCGTCCTATAGGACGCCACGCATGAGAAATCCAATGACCGCGACACCCCTCAAACTCTTCGCCTTCGATGCCGACGATCTCGGCATCGTTTCCGCTCACCTGCAGGACGCCGTCGTCAAGGCCTCCGACCTCGCCTTCATTGCCAAGACGCGGCAGTTCGCCTTCATCTGCAACCGGTTCGACTGGTCGGCGGCGGAAGACGGCGCCCGCCAGCGGCGGCGGACCGGTGTCCGCTTCGAACGGGTCGGCGCGGTCAGCGCCAAGGGCGTGCCGAAAGGCACCGATACGGTGCTGAACCTGCTGGCACTGCGCTTCGAACCCGCCGACGAGCCGACCGGCACGATCGAGCTGGTCTTCGCCGGCGGAGCCGCCGTGAGGCTTGCCGTCGAATGTATCGAGGCGGCCATGGACGATCTCGGGCCGATGTGGGCGACCGAGCAGAAACCCGACCACGGCTAGGTTGCGGACTGGACAAGGATGGGCTTCAGCCGCCGGCGGCGACCACGCCGGCGAGATCGGCGACCGCCTCGATGGTGGCGGCGTCAGGGGTCACCCGCCAGGCCGCGACAAAATCGAGATCCGGCAGCAGGACCATCGTGTCGACGCGCTTGAGCTGGCCGGCGGTCAGCTTGTCGGCGGCAATCGGGCTCGGGATGGCGGCAATGCCGAGGCCATCCTCGGCCATGCGCAGAATGGTGGCGAGCGAGGCCGAGGCGTGGATATGGGTCGGCGGCAGGCCCGACGCGGAGAACAGCTCGCGGATCGCCATATAGGGCCTGGTATTGCGCGAGAAAGTGACGATCGGGTGGGCGGCGAGCGCTTGCAAGGTCACCCCGCTCGGCGGCAGGCCGAGCGCGTCGCTGGCAAAAAAGCCGAGCGGATAGGTGCACAGCGGCCGGCTCTTCAGGCTCGGGGCGACCAGCGGGCCGAGCATGAAGGCCAGGTCGATTTCCTGGGCGACCAGCCGATCGCGCAGGTTGGGCGAGATGTCGACCTCGATTTCCAGGGCGAGCTTCGGATAGGCCTTGGCCATGCGTTCGACGAAGCGCGACAGCCAGGTATGAACAACCGTCTCGGCCACACCGAGGCGCAGCGTGCCGCGAATCGCCGAGCGGTCGGCGATACCGTGCAGCATCTCGGAGCGCAGCCTGAGCAGCCGATCGGCATAGTCGAGCACGTGGCGACCGGCCTCGGTCGGGACGACATTGCGTTTTTCGCGCTCCAGCAGCCGCGCGCCGATTTCGGTCTCCAGCTGGGCGATGCGCTGCGACACCGCCGGCTGGGTGGTGTTCAGTTTCACCGCGGCCCGGTGAAAGCTCTTGAGCGTCGCCACCCAGACCAGGGTTTCGAGCGCTTTGAAATCAATCATTCTCCCATCGCTTCAATAAGTAGAATTTATCACTCCTGATCCAAACTTCGTATTGGACGCAATGCAACAGGAATGTTGCACTCCCCTGACCTTATGGAACTCGCGCTTGGGGGAGCTCGATGGCTGTGGTGCAATTGAAGGCGCAGGGCGGCGGCGCCCTGACCGATCCGGTCGCGGTCCGCCATGCGGTCAGGGCCGCCGGCATCACCGGCCAGACGGCGGGGCTCGCGCCTGGTCATGTCCAGGGCAATCTGGCGATCCTGCCGAAGGCGCTCGCCGGTGATTTCCTGCGCTTCTGCACGCTCAATCCCAAACCCTGCCCGGTGATCGGCATTTCCGAGCCGGGCAACCCGGCGATCCCGGCACTCGGCGCCGATCTCGACATCCGCACCGACATTCCGCGTTACCGGGTGTGGAAGAATGGCGAGCTGGTCGACGAGCCGACCGATATCCTGTCGGTCTGGCGCGATGATCTGGTCGCCTTCGTGCTCGGCTGCTCGTTCTCGTTCGAAGAGGCGCTGATCCAGGACGGGCTGCCGCTGCGCCATATCAGCTGCAATACCGGCGTGCCGGTCTATCGGACCTCGATCGCCTGCGCGCCGGCCGGGCCGTTCGCCGGACCGCTTGTCGTGTCGATGCGGCCGTTCAAGCCGGCCGACGCGATCCGCGCCATCCAGATCACCTCGCGCTTCCCCTCGGTGCATGGCGCGCCGGTTCATATCGGCATGCCCCAGGCGATCGGCATCAAGGACATCGACAGGCCAGACTATGGCGACCCGGTCGAGGTGAAGGCCGATGAGCTGCCGGTGTTCTGGGCCTGCGGCGTGACGCCCCAGGCGGTGATCGCGGCGACCAGGCCGGCCTTCGCCATCACCCATGCACCAGGCTCCATGCTGGTGACCGACCTGAAGAACAGCCGGCTCGCCGCGCTGTGACGCAAGGCGGCGGCGTCCCGCATGCGGGCTTCGGTGGCTTCGCCAAGCGTCACCGGGAATTCTTTGACGCGCTCGGCGCGGACGACTGGCGCCCGGTCGCCGGTTATGCCGGCGTCGAGGAGAAGATCCTCTCGGGTGAGCTCGATCCGGTTGCCCGGACCGGTTCGGTCACGCGGCTTGCCCGCTGGGCGGCTGGCGCGGCGGTCGACCACGCCGTCCGGCATGACTGGTGTGAGGAGGTGTTCATCGTCTCCGGTTCGCTGTCGATTGGCACGCCGGATGCACGAGACAGCGCCGTCGTGCTTCCGGCCGGCACCTATGCCTGCCGTCCCGCCGATATCGTGCATGGCCCCTTCTTCAGCGAGGCGGGCTGCCTGTTGATCGAGTTCACCTACTATCCGCCGCCCCTTCCGGCCGCCCGGCCATGATCGCCAAGGAGAGCCCCGCATGACCCTGTTCCGATCCGCTACCGCAACGGTCTTCGCGCTCAGCCTCGGCGGCGCGACGGCGACGCTTGCCCAGACGCTGCCGCCCGGACCGCCGGTGAGCGTCCAGATGGTGACCCAGCCCGGCCCGGCCTTGCCGCAATATTCGCGTGTCGACATCCCCATGCTGCGCGAGGGCCTGCCGCAACGCTCCGGCGGCCGCATTTCGGTGACGCTGGCGAGCTGGCCCGAGCGCAATCTCAACGGGCCGGAGATCCTGCGCCTGGTCCGTTCCGGCCAGGTCGATATCGGCGCCGTGCCGCTCAATACCGCCTCCGGCGACGTGCCGCTGGCCGATGTCGTCGACCTCGCCGGCCTCAACCCGACGCTGCGCCAGTCGCGCCGGGTGGCCCAGGCCATGCTGCCGGAGCTGAACAAGGAACTCGAGCGTTTCGGCGTCAAGATCATCGCCATGTACCCGTTCCCGGCCCAGGTGTTCTTCTGCCGCGACCGTGTGACCAGCCTTGCCGACCTGCGCGGCAAGCGCATTCGCACCGGCGGCGGATCGTCGAACGATTTCGTTTCGACCATCGGCGGCCAGCCGACCGGCATCGGCTTCCCCGAGGTCTATGCCGCGCTCGAGCGCGGCGTGGTCGATTGCGCCATCACCGGCACCGCTTCCGGCAATGGCGCGCGCTGGTACGAGGTCACCCAGAGCCTCTATACGCTGCCGCTTTTCTGGTCGATCTCGGCCTATGTGGTGAACATCGCCTGGTGGAACCGGCTCGATCCGGCGGTCCGGACCATGCTCGAGACCACCATGGCCGAGGTCGAGGAGGCCCAGTGGCAGCTCGGCCGGGTCGCGACCGAGGATGGGGTTGCCTGCAATACCGGCAACCGCGAAGGCTGCAAGCTCGGCCGTCTCGTCGACAACAAGCCGATGACCGCCTTCGAGCCGACCCCGGCTGACAGCGAGGCCTTGCGCACGGTGCTGACCTCGACGGTCCTGCCGGCCTGGGTGAAGCGCTGCGGGGCCCGCTGCGGCGAGATCTATAACCGCGTCGTCGCACCGATCACCGGCGTGCAATTCGTCACCAACTGATTGGCGCCGACGTTTCGAACCGGGGACCGGCCATGCTCAACGGGATGATCGACGCGGCGGCGACCTGCCGCCGCGGGCTGGCCGTCATCGGCCGATGGATGGGCTATGCCGCGGGTTGGGGTTTCATCGCCATTTCGGCGTTGATCACCTTCGACGTGCTGGCGCGGCGCTTTCTCGGTTTCTCGACCCAGTCGACCACCGAATTGTCCGGTTATGCTCTGGCCTTCGGCATCGCCTGGGGCCTGGCCCATACGCTGTCGATGCGCGCCCATGTGCGCATCGACCTCCTGGTCAACAAATTTCCCGACGCCATCCGCTACTGGCTGCACGTGGCGAGCCTCGCCTTTCTCTGTGTCTTCGTCGGCTACATGTTCTACGGCGCCTGGCTGCTGGTCGACGAATCCATGCTGTTCGGCGCGACCGACATCTCGATCCTGCGCACGCCGCTGGCGCTGCCCCAGGGGCTCTGGGCCTTCGGCATCGGCGTCATGCTGCTGTTGATCGTCGCCATGCTCCTGGAGGCGACCTGCCTGGTGCTGGCCGGGCGCGGCAGCGAGGCCGAGGCCATGCTGCACGCCCGCACCTATGAAGAAGAGGCCGCCGAAGCGCTGGAAGCGGTCGGCGATGCGCCCGCCACGGAGTTCCGGCCATGATCGCGATCGTCTTCCTGCTGATCCTGGCCGGAACCATGCTGGGCCTGAGCCTGACCGGCTCCGGTCCGGCCAGCGGCCTGGTCGGCGAGATCCTGCTGCTGGTCGGCCTGTTCGCGGTGTTTTTCGGCATGGGCATCTATGTCGGCGCGGCGCTCGGCGTGCTCGGGCTGATCGTCGGTTATGCGTTTTCCGACCGGCCGTTCTGGCTGTTCCTCGGCCAGACGATCTGGAACCCGTCGTCGAGCTTCGTGCTGGTCGCGGTGCCGCTGTTCCTGCTGATGGGCGAGATCCTGTTGCGCGCCGGCCTGTCCGACCGGCTCTACCGGACGCTGAACATCTGGCTCAACCGCATGCCGGGCGGGCTCCTGCACACCAATATCGCGTCGTCGGCAATCTTTTCGGCGATCTCGGGCTCGTCGGTGGCCACCGCCGCCACCATGGGTTCGGTGGCGCTGCCGTTCTTCCGGGGCAAACCCTACGACCCGCGCATGGTGCTGGGGTCGCTTGCCGCCGGTGGCGCGCTCGGCAATCTCATCCCGCCGGGCATTACCTTCATCATCTATGGGCTGATCACCGAGACCTCGGTCGGCGCGCTCTATATCGCCGCCGTCGGCCCGAGCATCCTGGTGGTGCTGCTGTTCACCCTGGTGATCCTCTTGAAGGCCAAGACGGCCGCGCCGCGCGACCTGACCGCGCCGAAGATCCCGATGTGCGAAAAACTGGCGAGCCTCGTCGATCTCGCGCCAACCGCGGCACTGATCCTGATCGTGCTCGGCACCATCTATGGCGGCCTGGCGACGCCGACCGAGTCGGCGGCGCTCGGCGTGATCGCCGCCATCCTGTTCGCCGCCATCGGCGGCAAGCTCAGCTGGAAGATGCTGAACGACTCGGCCGAGGCGACCGCCCGCAACACCGCGATGATCGGCCTCATCCTGTTCGGCGCCTATGTCCTGAATTTCGTCTTCACCGCCCTCGGCGTGCCCCAGGCGCTGGCCAGGCTGGTTTCGGAAATGCCGCTGCCGCCCTGGGCGATCATGCTGATGATCATCGGCTTCTACCTGGCGCTCGGCACGTTCATGGAGGGCTTCTCGATGATCGTCACCACCATTCCGGTGATCTTTCCGGTAGTGACCGCGCTCGGCTACGACCCGATCTGGTTCGGCGTGATCGTGGTCATGCTGGTGGAGATCGCGCTGATCTCGCCGCCTGACGGAACCGTGCTTTATGTGCTGCAGGGCATGCGCAAGGACGGCGGGCCGATATCGGATGTGTTTTCCGGCGTGATACCGTTCATGGCGGTCTATATTCTGGCCATCGGTTTCCTGATGATGTGGCCGAGCATCGCGCTCTGGCTGCCGACCATCATGAAGTGAGCCGGCTCCCGAGTGCCGCCGGCGAGGAGGGCTGATCGCGCTGACGTTACGCGTCAGCTCGAAGGAGCAAAAAGGCCAGCGCCACCAAGCGGTTCACATTGCGTTCAGCTGGTGGCATTCATTGATGCAACCACACTCCTTGCGGGGTGGTGCGAAGGCAGCCGCCAGGTCACTGTCTCGCCGGTTTTCCGGCGGGTGTGTCTTTATTAACCGGCGCGGTCTCGCTATAGCACCAGCCCAAAGCTCACCCGATGATTTCCGGGGATCGCCGTGCTTGTCGCGGATGGTTCCGGCCAAGAGACGAAAGCTCGAATATGACGCGTGTCGCGATCGTGGGTGGCGGGCCGGGCGGCCTGTTCACCAATTATCTCCTCGACCGGTTCTGCGATGGCCTGTTCACCGCGACGCTGTTCGAAGCCTCCGACCGGCTCGGCGGCAAGGTCATCACCGACCGGTTCGAAAAGGGCAATTCGCTGTTCGAGCGCGGTGTCGCCGAATATTATGACTATTCGCATTTCGGCCCCGACCCGCTGAGGCGCATCATCACCGAGGTGATGGAGCTGGACGTCGTGCCGATGGAGGGCAAGGGCGTCATTCTCGGCGACGCGATCCTCAACACCAAGCGCGACATCAAGAAACATTTCGGCGAAGCCACCGTGAAGGCGCTGGACGCCTTCGTGGCCGAATGCCATGCGCTGTGTTCGCCGGATGAATATTACGAAGGCTATTCCGGCGACGACAACAAGCATCCCTGGGCCGGCAAGACCTTCCGGGACGTGCTCGACGCCATTCCGGACGAGACCGCCCGCAAATATGTCGAGGTCGCGGCCCGCTCCGACGTCGCCACGGAAGCGCAGCTGACCAATGCGCTGAACGGGCTGAAGAACGTCCTGATGGACGACCCGAAATATCTCCGGCTCTATTCGATCGTCGGCGGCAATGACCGGCTGATCGAAGGCCTGAAGAAGCGCATCTCGGGCAAGGTGATGCTGCAGAGCCGGGTCGACAAGATCGCCCGCAACGAGGACGGCACCTACAACCTGTCGGTCCGCCGCAACGGCAAGACCGAGATCCACGAGTTCGACCATGTCGTGGTGGCGCTGCCGAACTACTGGGTCAGCCAGATCGAATTCGAGGGCCGCGAGGCCCGCATGGCGATCCAGCAGCACCAGCGGCGCTACGACAATCCGGCGCATTACCTGCGCGTCACGGCGCTGTTCAAGAAGCCGTTCTGGAACGAGCATTTCCAGGGCAGCTACATCATGTCGGACGCCTTCGGCGGCTGCTGCATCTATGACGAGAGCTCACGGCATCCGTCCAAGCATGGCGTGCTCGGCTGGCTGATCACCGCCACCGATGCCTTGGCGCTGTCCAATCTCGACGACCAGACGCTGATTCAGCTGGCGCTCGATTCGCTGCCCTCCGAGCTTTTGCCGCTGGCCAGGAAGCAGTTCGTCGAGGCCAAGGTGCAGCGCTGGGTCGGCACGATTTCCGGCCTGCCCGGCGGCCATCCGGCGCCCGAGCTGCGCGAGCGCCATCAACCCGACGGCAAGGTGCTGCCGAACCTCTATCTGGTCGGCGACTACCTGTTCGATTCGACCGTCAACGGCGCCTATGACTCGGCGAATTTTGTCGTCGACATGATGATGGGCAAATTGCGCGGTGCCGCCTATTCGGGCGCCCAGAAGAAGGCCGACGCCAGCAAGCTCAAGGGCGTGGTGGAAGAGGGCTTCGTCGAATCGACGCTGACCAACGACTATCACGACGAATATGCCGTCGGACTGTCCTACGAGGAATCGTTCCGCGAATATTTCGACGAGCAGTACAATGCCGACCTCTACGAGTGCATTTTCGGCATCAAGGCGCCCTACAACCTGCTGGATGTCGGTTCGGCCAGCGGCCTGACGCTGGAATGTTTCGCCAATATCGGCATCGACGCCTGGGGCATCGAAAACAACCGCCACGTCCATGCCCAGACGCCGAAAAACTGGCTGCATCGCAACCTTCTCGGCGACGTCACCAAGCTGCCGTTCGAAGACCAGTCCTTCGACGTCATCTATGACACCTGCCTCTGCTACGTGCCGGAGGACCTGATCGACGAGGCGATCAAGGAGCTCTACCGGGTCACCCGCATCGGCATCTTTTTCGGCGGCATCACCGCCGACATGACCCGCGAGGTCATCGAGTATCACGACGTCTTCGACGGCGTGCTGACGCTGGAGACCACCTGGCAGTGGTCCGAGCGCTTCCAGCGCCACGGCTGGCGGCCGGCGGTCCACGATCAGAAGATCCTCAAGAAGGCCTGGAAGATCGAATGCGACGCCAATGAAGGCGATTTCCCCTGGTATCCGGATATGGAGACCATGCGCTATTGCTTCTACGCCAAGCCGGATGCGGCCCAATGGGTCGCCAAGCTGATGGCCGGGCGCGAGCAGGGCCCGACCAGCAAGATCCGGACGGCGGCGGCGGCACGCTGATCCGGGACGCGATCCATGGCTCGCCTATTCTGACAATTGCGCTACCATGGCCGGGACGGTATCGCCCCCCGGCCATTCGCTCGATTTTCCAGCGCAAGGCCGGCGCCGGGGCCCCCCAAGGTGAACAACCGCTTGCCGCGAGGCGTTCAGTGAAGCCACGACATCGACGCGCCTCGAGCCGACCGTTGCTCGACCCATGATCAGCGACAAGACGACCGTCGATCCGGAAGACGATCTGGACGAGGAGGCGGAGGACGTCAGCGCCGACGACGTCAAGGCGATCATCGCGTTCCTCGCGCCCTTCTGCAAACCCTACAGGGCGATCTTCGTCCTTCTCGGCCTGCTCGTGCTGGTCGAGGCCGCGCTGAATTTCTCGTTTCCGCTGGTCACCCAATATCTGATCGACGAGGGCCTGATCAAAAAAGAATGGGATGCCCTGGTCAAATCGCTTGTTTTCATGGGCCTCGCCGCGGTGACCGTATCGATCGTCGCGCTGATTGCCGACTACATCTACACCCGCGTCTTTTCCGACATTGTCCGGGACATCCGCCAGCACCTGTTCAACCATGTGCAGACCATGTCCATGCCGTTCTTTCACACCACGCCGACCGGCACGGTGCTGTCGCGCTTTTCCGGCGACCTGGTGGCCATCGAGGTTGGCATCGTCGGCGTCGTGCCGCTGTTCATCATGCCGTTCCTGGAGGTGATCTACGCCACCATCCTGATGTTCATGTTCGACGTCTGGCTCGGCATGATCGGCTCGCTGATCTTCCCGTTGATCCTGTGGTGGCCGCGCATCTTCGCCCGCCGCGCCTTCACCTATGCCTATGACAAGCGCCTGACCGAAGGAAAGCTGCTCGGCGCAGTGCAGGAAAACGTCGCCGCCCAGCCGGTGATCAAGGCCTTTGGCCTGGCCGACCGGGCGCGATCCGATTTCAGCATCCTGAACACCTCCTGGCAGACCATCGCGCGGCGGACCAATTTCACCAGCGCCCTGGTCGAACGCACGGCGCAGACCGGCCTCTACGTCATCCATATCGGCGTCTTCGCGCTCGGCGCCTATTGGGCCTATACCGACCGGATCACGGTGGGCACCATCATCGCCTTCGAGGGCGTGTTCCTGTCGATGGGCTACGCACTGACCAATGTCACGCAATATGTCCCGACCATGGCCCAGGCGGCCGGCTCGATCCGCCATCTCGGCGACCTCCTGGCGATCAAACCGACCATGGTCGATCCGCCCGGTGCCGCCGACCTGAAACCATTCGAGCGCGCCATCGTCTTCGACGACGTGGCCTTCAATTATCCCGGCTCCAGCTTCCGCACCGAAGGGCTGGCGGTGACCGTGCCGAAGGGGTCGTTCTTCGGCATTGTCGGGCCGAGCGGCTCGGGCAAGAGCACGTTTCTCAACCTGTTGATGCGTTTCTACGACCCGACCGAAGGGACCATCCGGATCGACGGCGTCGACATCCGTACCGTCGCCCAGGAATCGCTGCGTGCCCAGATGGCAGTGGTGTTCCAGGAGAGCTTTCTGTTCAACGCCTCGATCGCCGACAATATCCGCATGGGCAATCCGGCGGCGACCCTGGACGACATTCATGACGCGGCCCGCCAGGCCGAGGTGCACGACTTCATCGTGTCGCTGCCCGAGGGCTACGACACGCTGGTCGGCGAGCGCGGCGGTCAGTTGTCGGGCGGCCAGCGCCAGCGCGTCGCCATCGCCCGCGCCATCGTGCGCAATCCGGCGGTGCTGATCCTCGACGAGGCGACCAGTGCGCTCGACGCGGGAACCGAATCGAAACTCAACGACACGCTGCGCCGGATCGCCGAGACGCGCACGGTGGTCAGCGTCACCCACCGGCTCGGCAGCGTGACCAGCGCGGACCGGATCATCGTGCTGGAGCATGGCCGGATCTGCGAAACCGGCAAGCACCAGGACCTGGTGGCGCGCGGCGGCCTCTATGCCTCCATGTGGGCGCGCCAGCGTGCGGTCCGCCAGACCGACATGGACGAAGAAGAAGAAGAGTGATGGCCGAAGCCCGAGCCGACCGCGCCGATGTTTCGCGCCCGCCGAGCCCGCTCCAGTTCACCGCACTGCCAACCCCCCAGCCCGGCGAGGTTCCGGAGCTCGCGGCCGGCCTCAGATGGGCGCGCCTGCCGCTGCCCTTCATCCTCAATCACGTCAATGTCTGGTTCCTGGACGATGGGCAGGGCTGGACGGCCGTTGATGCCGGCATCGAATCGCCCGACATGCGGGCGCTCTGGGAGGCCATGCTGGCCGGCCCGTTGAGCGACCGGCCGCTGGCCAGGCTGGTGGCGACCCATGGCCATACCGACCATGTCGGACTTGCCGGCCATCTGGTCGCGCGCCACGATATCCCCTTCGCCTCGACGCTGATCGAATGGCTGTGGGCCCGCATCCGCCATGCCGATTCCCGCGAGCCGCCGAAACCCCATGTGGCAAAATACATGGCGCGCAACGGCTGCGACGCAGCGCTGGTCAAACGTTTCGCCTCGGACCGGTCGACTTTTTCAACCGCGCTCGGACCGCCGCCCCGGCAGATCGAACGCCTGCACGACGGCGCGACGCTGCGCATGGGCGGACGCGACTGGCGCATCATCACCGCCGGCGGACATAGCGAGGAACATGCCTCGTTCTATTGTGAGGCCGACCATATCCTGATCGCCGGCGACCAGGTGCTGTCGCATATCACCCCGGTCATCGGCGTCTTTCCCGGTGAGCCGGATGCCGATCCGCTCGCCGAATATCTGGCTTCGCTCGATCGCTTCGCGGGCCTGCCGGAAGATACGCTGGTTCTGCCGTCGCACGGCCTGCCGTTTCACGGCCTGCACCTCAGGCTCGCGGCGCTGCGCGACCATCACATCAAGCGGCTCGATCGGCTGCGCGAGGCGCTGGACCGGCCCATGTCGGCCTATGAGGCGGCGGTCGCGCTGTTCCCGCGCGCCATGGGCGACGGCCACGCCTATCTGGCGATCTCGGAGACGCTGGCGCATCTGCACCGGTTGCGTGGCGACGGGCTGATCGTTTCGGCCCTGGACGCCGCCGGCGTGCAGCTGTTCACGCGGCGATAGGCACGCAACCGGCAGACGCGGAATGGTTCGCTCTTCGGGCCACGAATAGGAGATGATCTGTCCTGTCCGGCGCCCTGAAAAGGCAAGGCCATTCTCTTTCGTGACGCCTGATAAGCCCTTAGAATTTCTCGTCTTTTGCGAGGAGCTTGGGCGATGCCAGCGGTTGGCGGCAAGACCGATGAGACGGCGGGCGGGCGGTTCGGCCGCATGTTCGCGACGATCCGCCGGTCGTTTGCGGCCGAAGACCATTACGGCCTGTGGACGCTGACCGTCGACGGCGCGGTCGCCGGTGCGCTGTTTCGTGAGGGCGACCTCATGGAGCTTACGCTGTTCGACGGCGCCGACCCGCGGCTTGCCGGCTTCGACGGCCCGGTCAACGAACCGGCCCTGCTCGAACAGGCGCTCGCCGCGCGGCTGGGCGAAACCGTCGGCACCGCGTCGCGCGTCAAACTGAGCCCGATCCCGGCCTGGGTCTGACCCTCGATTTTCACACGGGGCTGTGCGCCACGGCGCCCTCAGGCAATCCCCAACGACCGGATCAGCAGCAGGCTGATGCCGCCCAGCACGACCAGCGACAGGACTGCCGCCGCGGTCACCCGGCCGCCAGCGGCGCCCAGCATGCGTCCGTCGACACCAAGGCCAAGCGCTGCCATCGCGACAATGGTCAGGACGGTCGAAAGCTCGGTCAGGGACGACACGACCATTGCTGGCACCAGGTCGAGGGAGCGCAGCGCCATCAGCACCAGGAAACCGACGATGAACCACGGCACCAGGCGACGTGGGGCCTGATGACGGTTGTCGCGGCCGCCGAGCGCCAGCGCCAGGATGACCGGGCCGAGCATGAGCACCCTGATGAGCTTGACCAGCGTGCCGACCTGGACGCTCACGAGCCCGACCGGAGCGGTCGCCGCAAGCACCTGCGGAACCGCGTAGACGGTCAGCCCGGCAAAGACGCCATATTGCAGGGGCGAGAGGCCGAGCAGCGGCACCAGCAGCGGCAGGCAGAGAACCACGACCACGCCGAGCGCGGCGGTGAAGGCAATCGAGGCCGCGACATCCTCGCCGTCCGCGCCGATCACCGGCGCGGCCGCCGCGATTGCCGAATTGCCGCAGATCGAATTGCCGCAGGCGACCAGGACAGCCAGCCGATGCGGCAGGCCCAAGGCCCGCCCGATGCCGTAACTGGCCAGGATCGCCACGACGACCACCGTGGCGATGCCGGCGATCAGCAAGGGGCCGGCGGCACTGAGCGCGCCTGCCGAGACCGAGACGCCAAGCAGGACCACCGCCCATTCGAGCACCGTCTTGGCCGCGAATTCGACGCCGCGATCATGGCGTGGGCCGAGCCGCAGAAAGGTCCTGACCGCCATGCCGACCAGGATGGCGAGCACCAGAGCCTCGAGCCAGGCCCGGCCGAACAGCCAGAGCTGGGCCTGTTCGAGGCCGGCCGCGACCCCGGCGACAGCGATGCTGAGGCCGAGGCCAGGCAAGACGGTGTTGGATGTCATGGGACCTGCGGCAGGCATGCGAGGCGCTCCGGTTTGCTCGCCGCAGGCATGCGCCGCCTTAACCGTTCGATCTATCGCGAAATAATGTATGTTCCATTCGATCAGATCGAACGGTTATCATGACCCTGGAACAGCTTCGCATTTTCGTCGCGGTGGCCGAACGCGAACATCTGACCCGCGCCGCATCGGCCCTCAACCTGACGCCTTCGGCGGTGAGCTCGGCCGTGCGTGCCCTCGAGGACCGCCACGGCATCTCGCTGTTTCACCGTGTCGGCCGGCGGATCGAGCTGACCGAGGCAGGGGCGATCTTTCTCGGCGAGGCACGGGCGACGCTCGCCCGGGCTCGCGCCGCCGAACTCGCCCTGGCGGAACTGGGCGGGCTGAAGCGCGGCGCCATCCATATCGAGGCGAGCCAGACGATCGGGAGCTATTGGCTGCCGCGATTGCTCGCCCGCTTCCACGACGCCCATCCGGCCATCGCGCTGCAGCTGACGTCAGGCAATACCCGCAGCGTCGCCGAGGCCGTGCTGAACGGCCGGGCCGAACTCGGCTTCATCGAAGGCGTCATCGACCAGCCCGCCCTGTCGAGCAAGGTGGTGGCCGAGGACCGGCTGATCCTGGTGGCGGCGCCGCGGCATGCCTGGACCGATGGTCGGCCGATCCGGCCGGGCGACCTCGCCGCCGCCCGCTGGGTCATGCGCGAGGCGGGCTCCGGAACGCGATCCGTGCTCGAGGCGGCGCTCGGGGCGCATGGCCTTGCGCCAGCCGAACTGAACGTGGCGCTGGAGCTGCCGTCCAACGAAGCCCTGTGCTCGGCGGTCGAGGCCGGCACCCTGGTGGCGGCGGTCTCGGAACTGGTCGCGGCGGCGCGGCTCGCCGCCGGACGGCTGAAACGCATCGATTTCGCCTTGCCGCCGCGCGCCTTCAGCCTGGTGCGCCACAAGGAACGTTATCGGACCAAGGCCTCGCTGGCGCTCGAGACGATGATCGGCGAGCGCGACGCCTGAACGTCAAAGCTGTGCGGAATCGAGACCGCCAAGCGGCGGTTCGATGCGCGCCAGGATGAGGTCGACCACCCGCTCAGCCGCTTCTTCGGCGCTCAATTCTTCGCTGCGCAGCACGAGCGCGGGCGTCTGGGGCGGCTCATAGGCCTGATCGCGGCCGGTAAAATTGACGATCCGGCCCGCGTCGGCCTTGGCATAGAGGCCTTTCGGGTCGCGCGCCCGGCAGGTCTCGGGCGAAGCATCGACAAACACCTCGACAAACTGGCCAATGGGGAACAGTGACGCGACACGGTCGCGGTCGGCCCGGAACGGCGAGACCAGCGCCACCAGGGTGATCAGGCCTGCCTCGGTCATCAGCTTCGCCACCTCGCCGACACGCCGGACGTTTTCAGCCCGCGCCGCGGCGTCAAAGCCGAGATCGGCATTCAGGCCCTGGCGGAGATTGTCGCCGTCGAGCAGCGTGGTATGGCGGCCAAGGGCCGCGAGCCGCCGCTCGACCAGGTTGGCGATGGTCGACTTGCCCGAGCCGGGCAATCCGGTCAGCCAGACGGTGAGCGGAAACTGGCTTTTCAGCGCGGCGCGCACGGTCGCGGTGACATCGACGGGATGACGGTGCACTTCGCGCGCCCGGTCGAGGCCGTCGACAACCAGGCCGGCGGCCACCGTGAGATGGGTCGCCCGGTCGATCAGGATGAAGGCGCCGGTCTCGCGATTGTCGGCATAGGGGTCGAAGGCAACCCGGCTCGCCGCCTCGATCTCGACCCGGCCAATGGTGTTGAGCGCGAAGGAGAGCGGGCCGTCCCGGCGCGCCAGCGTGGCGACATCCAAGGTGTCGACGAGCCGCGTCACAGTGGCCGGAACCGTGGCGCTGCCGATCTTCAGAAGATAGCGGTCGCCGGCGGCTCCGGGCGTCTCGCCCATCCAGACGAGATCGGCCGAGAGCTTGCGCGCGGTCGCCGGGCGCTGACGCGGTTCGGCGATCAGGTCGCCGCGTGAGACATCGACCTCGTCGGTAAAGGTGAGCGTGATGGCGCGGCCGGCTTCCGCCGAGCCGAGGTCGCCGTCCTGGGTGACGATGCGCTTGACCCGGGTGGTCTGGCCCGACGAGGTGATGAGCACGCTGTCGCCGACCGAGACGCGGCCGCTCGCGACGGTTCCGGCGACACCGCGGAAGTCGATACTGGCGCGATTGACCCATTGGACCGCCATGCGGAAGGCCGCCTGGTCGACATCGTCGACGGTGTCGACCGCTTCGAGATGGCGAATGAGCGAGGGACCCTCATACCAGGGCGTCTGGCGGCTGCGCGTGGTGACATTGTCGCCGAAGCGCGCCGAGAGTGGGATCGCGACGACCGACCGGAAATTCAACGGCGCGGCGAAGACTTCGAAATCGGCGACGATGGCGTCGAAGCGCTCTTGCGAGAAATCGACCAGGTCGATCTTGTTGACCGCCAGAACCACGTGCCGGATGCCGAGCAGCGAGACGATGGCGGCATGGCGGCGCGTCTGCTCCAAAAGCCCCTTGCGGGCATCGACCAGCAGCACCGCGAGCTCGGCGGTCGAGGCGCCGGTCGCCATGTTGCGGGTATATTGGGCGTGGCCCGGCGTATCGGCCACGACGAAAGCGCGCCGGGCGGTCGAGAAGAAGCGATAGGCGACGTCGATGGTGATGCCCTGTTCGCGCTCGGCCTCGAGGCCGTCGAGCAGCAAGGCGAGATCGAGCTCCTCGCCGGTCGTGCCGAAGCGCCGGCTGTCGTCCTTCAGGCCGGCGATCTGGTCTTCGAGAAGCCCGATCGAATCGTGCAGCAACCGGCCGATCAGGGTCGATTTGCCGTCATCCACCGAGCCGCAGGTGATGAAGCGCAGCGCTCCGCGGTCGCGAACCGGCAGCGTGTCATTGGCCGGATCGAGGCCGGCGGGCCGGGTGGCGACCGATGTCGTCATCAGAAATAGCCCTCGCGCTTCTTGCGTTCCATCGAGGCCTGCAGGGCGCCGTCGACCAGCCGGCCCTCGCGCTCCGAGGTGCGCGATGCGACGATCTCGGAGACGATGTCCTCGACCGAAGTGGCTTCCGAGGCGACCGCGCCGGTCAGCGGCCAGCAGCCGAGCGTGCGGAAGCGGATGCGGCGCGTCACCACCTGCTCGTCGGGCCGGAACCGCATGCGCTCGTCATCGACCATGATCAGCGCGCCATCACGCTCGACCACCTGGCGGTCGGCGGCGAGATAGATCGGCACGATCGGGATGTTTTCGGCGCGGATATAGTCCCAGACGTCGAGTTCGGTCCAATTGGACAAGGGAAACACCCGCATGGTGTCGCCGGCGCTCAGCCGCGTGTTGAACAGCCGCCAGAGTTCCGGGCGCTGGTTGCGCGGGTCCCAGACATGGCCGGCCGAGCGGTGCGAGAAGATGCGCTCCTTGGCGCGCGCCTTCTCCTCGTCGCGGCGGCCGCCGCCGAAGGCCGCGTCGAAGCCATGCTGGTCGAGCGCGCTCTTCAGCACCTCGGTCAGCATCAGGCGCGAATATTCGCCGGTCTCGGTGTCGAACGGATTGACCCCGGCCGCGGCCGCGGCGTCGTTGGCATGGACCAGCAGATCCAGGCCGTAGTCGCGCGCCATGCGGTCACGGTGATCGAGCAGCGCCTTGAAGTCCCAGCCCGATGCGATGTGCAGGAACGGAAAGGGCGGCTTTGCCGGAAAGAAGGCCTTGCGCGCGATGTGCAGCATCACGCTCGAATCCTTGCCGACCGAATAGAGCATGACCGGGTTGCGGAATTCGGCCACGACCTCGCGCATGATGAAGATCGCCTCGTCCTCGAGGCGCTGCAGATGCGGCGACAGCGGGCTTCTGGCATCGCGCGTGTCGGTGGTGTCGTCGGACTTCAATGCACGAACGGCGGACACGGTCACTGGGCAACTCCCGGCACTGACGACAGGCGAAGCCAGGGGCGCGGCCCGGGCTTGGCTTCGCCGATCTCGTGAGAGGCCGGCTGATAGTGGTGATGCACGGCGATGATCGCGCCCTCGCGCAAGGCCTTGATGGTGCCCTCATGGGTCACCTCGAAGGCGTCGAAACCGGCACGCGCGAGAAAGATGATCTGGTCGCGCAGCACGTCGCCGGCCGCCCGGATCTCGCCCTTGAAACCGTAGCGGTCGCGCAACAGGCGGGCGATCGAATAGAGCCGGCCGTCGGCATAGCGCGGGATGACCAGCTTGACCAGCGACAGCAGCGGAATGGCTTCGGCCAGCCCGTCGAGATTTTCGCCCGAATTGAGCACCAGGCCGATCGGGTCGGCCCGGCCGGCGAGATCGGTCCAGGCGGCGGTCAGGCGCGCCTTGGGCAAAGCGATCTTGCCCGCGGCGGGCACGGGTTCGGCCTCCGCCGGGAAACTCCAGTCATCGGCGACAAAACCGCCGTCCCGATACAAGGCCATGGTCTCTAGCTTCCTGTTCTCGTCGCAGCCAGCGCTCGGGCGGGCTGGTGAATGCCGCATTCGATCTTGGAAGAGCCGCGCCAGCGCCCGGCGCGGAGATCCTCGCCGGCCTCGACGCGCGACGTGCATGGGGCGCAACCGATGGAGGGATAGCCATCCGCGACCAGCGGATGTGCCGGCAGGTCATGCGCCCTGGCATAGGCGGCGATATCGGCGGCGTTCCAGGCCGCCAGCGGGTTGATCTTGATCTGCCCGTCCTCGGCCTCGAACACGGCAAGGCCGGTGCGGGTCGCCGCCTGGTGGCGCTTGCGGCCCGAAATCGACGCGGCGAAGGGCTGGAGCGCCCGGACGAGGGGGCCGACCTTGCGAAAGCCACAACAGGCGTCGGGATCGCGTTCAGCCAGCGCCAGCACCGGATCATGCGCCGCCACCTCGGCGTCGGTCGGGCCGATGCTGCGCAGATCGGTCAGGCCGAGACGGCCGACCAGCCTGTCGCGATAGGCCAGCGTCTCGGCGAAATGCCTGCCGGTATCGACGAAGATCACCGGAATCGAAGGATCGACCGATGCCGCCAGGTGCAGCAGCACCGCCGAATCCGCGCCGAACGAGGTGACCAGCGCCGTCCGGCCCGGGAACTCATCGACGAGCGCGATCGTCAGGATCTCGGCAGGGTGGCGGTTGCCATGGATACGGTCGAGCAGGGCGGCTTTCGCCGCCAAGGCCTCGTCCGTAGCCTGGCGGCGGCGTGTCAGATCAAGCGTCAGCATAAAGCGCCTCGCGAAACGGAGCCTCGCCGACGCGCCGGTAGGTCGCAAGGAAATTCTCGGACGGCTCGGCGCGGATCTTCAGATAGGTCGTGACGATGTTCTCGATCGCGTCGACCACCTCGTCGGAGGAGAAGCCCCGGCCGACGATCTCACCGATCGCCGAGCTCTGATCGGCCGAGCCGCCAAGCGTGATCTGGTAGAATTCCTCACCCTTCCGATCGACCCCGAGAATGCCGATATGGCCAACGTGATGGTGGCCGCAGGCATTGATGCAGCCGGAGATCTTCAGCTTCAATTCGCCGATCTCTTCCTGCTGCTCGATCGCCTGGAAGCGTTCGGAAATGCGCTGGGCAACCGGGATCGAACGGGCATTGGCGAGCGCGCAATAGTCGAGGCCGGGGCAGGCGATGATATCGGTGATCAAGCCGGCATTGGGAGTGGCGAGCCGCGCCCGCTTGAGCGCCGCGAAGACCGCCGGCACGTCGTCGAGCCGGACATGCGGCAGGACCAGGTTCTGCTCGTGGCTGACCCGGATCTCGTCGGCCGAATAACGCTCGGCGATATCGGCAATGGCATCCATCTGGCCCGAGGTCGCGTCTCCCGGCGGCAGGCCGATCGGCTTCAGCGACACCGTGACGATGCCGTAGCCGGGCGCCTTGTGGGCCGAGACGTTGCGCGAAACGAAGCGGGCAAGCGCCGGGTCGGCGGCCTTGGCCTTATCAAGCACATCCGAGCCGGCCGGCAGCCTGGCCAGCGTCGGCGGGGCGAAATAGGCGCCGATCCGCGCGACCTCGTCGGCCGGCAAGGCCAATGTCTTGTGGCCGATCGCGGCGAATTCGGCCTCGACCGCTCGGGTGATCTCGGCCTCGCCCATTTCGTGGACGAGGATCTTGATGCGCGCCTTGTATTTGTTGTCGCGCCGGCCCTCCAGGTTGTAGACGCGCAGGATCGCCTCGCAATAGGCCAGGAGATCGGCCTCGGGCAGGAAATCGCGCACCTTCTTGGCGATCATCGGAGTGCGGCCCTGGCCGCCGCCGACCCAGACCGCGAACCCGATCTCGCCCCGGTCGTTGCGCTTCACCTCGAGCCCGATGTCGTGGACCTGGATGGCGGCGCGGTCATTCGGCGCGCCGGTCACCGCCAGCTTGAACTTGCGCGGCAGGAAGGTGAATTCCGGATGCAGCGACGACCATTGCCGGAGCACCTCGGCATAGGGCCTGGGGTCGGCGACCTCATCGGCCGCGGCGCCGGCGAAATGATCGGCGGTGACGTTTCGGATGCAATTGCCCGAGGTCTGGATGGCATGCATCTCGACCTCGGCCAGTTCCTTCAGGATGGCCGGCACGTCGGCAAGCCGGATCCAGTTGAACTGCAGGTTCTGGCGGGTGGTGAAATGGCCGTAGTCGCGGTCATAGGTGCGCCCGATATGGGCGAGCTTGCGCATCTGGCGCGACGACAGCGTGCCGTAGGGAATGGCGATCCTGAGCATATAGGCGTGCAGCTGCAGATAGACGCCGTTCATCAGCCGGAGCGGCTTGAACTGGTCTTCGGTCAGTTCGCCCGACAGCCGGCGCGCCACCTGGTCGCTGAACTCCGCGACGCGCTCGTCGACAAAGGCCTGATCGAATTCATCGTAACGGTACATGGCGGCCTCGAACGTCAGAGATGGGCGTAGGCGTCGGAGGGCAGCGCCACCGTCGGCCCACTGGCGCGGATCAGTTCGCGCAAGGATGCCGGCCGGACGAAACCGCCCTCGCGGACGATCTCGATCAGCACCGGCTCGACAACGACGCAGGCGTCCTGGTCGGCCTGGGCACGGGCCAGGAGGTCGTCGCCCGCCTCGCGGGTCTCGGCGATCTCGGCCTTGCCGACATCGATCGACCAGCTGCCGTCGGCGTGACGGAACACCACGGCGCCGGAGGCGAGTTCATTGGCGGTGACCACCACCGGCTTGAAGACTTTGGGCGCCTTGACGGGTTGCGACATGGTGAGCTCTCAGGCGGCCGCGGCGAGCGGCGTGACGAAGGGTTCGGCATCGGCGAGATCGCCATGGGCGACCGCCTGGCCGATCATGATGAGCACCGGACCGGCGAGGTCGTCGCGGGCGGCGAGCCGCGCCAGTTCGGCGAGCGTCCCGGCAAACAGGCGGCGCCCGGCACGGCCGGCATTCTCGACCGCCACCACCGGCGTCGCGCCGGCAAGGCCGGCGGCGGCGAGACGGGCGACAATGCGATCGGCGACCGACTTGCCCATGTAGACGGCAACGGTTGCGCCATCGGCCGCGAGCTTTTCCCAGCCTTCCGGCTCGGAACCCTCGGCCCCATGGCCGGTGGCAATGATCAGCTGCGAGGCGACACCGCGGAGCGTCAGCGGAATGGCGGCGTCGGCGGCCGCGGCAAGGGCTGCGGTGATGCCCGGCACGATTTCGTAAGCGATGCCGGCGGCGCGCAGAGCCGCGACCTCCTCGCCGGCGCGGCCGAACACCATGGGGTCGCCGGCCTTCAGGCGGACCACCTGCTTGCCCTCGGAACCGAGGCTGACCAGCAGCGCGTCGATCTCGGCCTGACCCACCGAGTGGCGACCCTTGCGCTTGCCGACGGAGATACGCTCGGCATCGCGCCGGCCCATGGCGATCACCGCCTCGGGCACCAGCGCGTCGTGAACGATCACGTCGGCGGTCTGCAGCAGCCGATGGGCGCGCAGCGTCAACAGGTCCTCCGCGCCGGGGCCGGCACCAACCAGAAACACCTTGCCCGGCGGCGCGGCCTCGGCGCGCGCGCCGTCAAGCGCATTGATCGCAATGATCGCGGCCCGCTCGACCTCGCCTGTCAAGGCGACGGCAGCGGCGCGCCCGTCGAACAGGCGGGTCCAGAAATGGCGCCGCCGGCCGGCATCGTGGAGCCGGGCATTGACCGTTTCACGAATGGCTGCGGCGAGATCGCCGAGACGGCCGAAGGCCGGCGGCAACAGCGCCTCGATGGCGGCGCGAACCTTCTGCGCCAGCACCGGCGCGTGACCATCGGTGGAAATCGCAATGGCGATGGGCGCGCGGTCGACGATGGCCGGCACGGCGAAATCGGAAATCTGCGGCCGGTCGACGACATTGACCGGCACGCCGGCGGCACGACCGGTCAGCGCCAGCCGGGCGTCGTCGACGGCATCGCCGGTCGCGACGAACAGCAGCGCGGCACTGGCGAGGCGGCGAGCGTCCGGTTCGGCCGTCACATGCTCGATGCCGTGTTCGACGGCAAAAGCCGCGAGTTCGGCCGACGGCGCCGGCGCGCAGAGCACCAGGCGCGCCTCGGTGCGCACCAGCAGCCGGAGCTTCTGCAGGGCTTGCTCGCCATTGCCGGCCACCACGACAAAACGCGATGCGACGTCATAAGAGATCGGGAAGAACTTAAAACGCGACACGGGACGACCTCACACGCTGGCGACAGGAAAAAGACGCACTGTCTTCAGCGTGACCGAGATCCACTCGCCCTTTTCGACACGTGTCTCCGTCCCCACCTCGATCTCGACCGGCGGCTGACCCTCGGCGAGGTGAATATCGACCCGGCGCGCCGGGCCGGATCGGCGGATGCCGACGACGCGCGCCTTGATCGCCGGAATGCCCGCGGCGGCGATCGTCAGATCGTCCGGCCGGACGAACAGCTCGGCCGGGCCGGATGGCGTACCGATCGGCGCCGAGATGATGCCGACCTCGCCGATCCGCACCGCTCCGTCGCGCACCTCGACCGCCAGCCTGACCGCCTCGCCGATGAAGCCGGCCACGAAGGCGGTCGCCGGATGATCGTAGATCTCGTCCGGCGTGCCGATCTGCTCCAGCTTGCCCTTGTTCAGGATGGCGACCCGGTCGGCCAGTTCGAGCGCTTCGTCCTGGTCGTGGGTGACGAACAAGGTGGTGTGGCCGGTGCGGTCGTGGATTTCGCGCAGCCAGCGGCGCAGATCCCGGCGCACCTGGGCGTCGAGCGCGCCGAACGGCTCGTCGAGCAGCAGCACCTTGGGATCGACGGCAAGCGCGCGGGCGAGCGCGACACGCTGGCGCTGGCCGCCGGACAGCTGGTTGGGAAAGCGCTTTTCAAGGCCGGAAAGCTGGACCAGATCGAGCAGTTCGCCGACACGCCGGCGGATCTCGGCGCGCGCCGGCCGGGTGGCGCGCGGGCGAACCCTCAGGCCATAGGCAATATTGTCGGCGACGTTGAGATGGCGGAACAAGGCATAGTGCTGGAACACGAAGCCGACATTGCGCGCCTGGACCGGCAGGGCGGTGGCATCCTCCTCGTCGAACAGGATGCGGCCGGCATTGGCATGTTCGAGCCCCGCCACCACGCGCAGCAAGGTGGTCTTGCCCGAGCCGGACGGCCCGAGCAGCGCCAGAAGTTCGCCCGGCCGGACGTCGAGGTCGATGCCGGCGAGCGCCGCAGCGCCGCCGCCAAAAGCCTTGATCAGCCCCTGCGCGCGAATGGCGACCGCATGCACACCCTCAGTGCCCACGCGTGCCGGCGAGAGCGTCTCCGTAACGCCATTCGAGGATGGATTTGGCGAAAAGCGTGACAAGGGCGAGCCCGGCGAGAAGCGAAGCGACTGCGAAGGCAGCGACAAAGTTGTACTCATTGTAGAGTATCTCCACGTGGAGAGGCATGGTGTTGGTAAGGCCACGGATATGGCCCGACACGACCGAGACGGCGCCGAACTCGCCCATGGCGCGGGCGTTGCAGAGCAGCACGCCGTAGAGCAGCGCCCATTTGACGTTCGGCAAGGTGATGGTGAGGAAGGTCCGCAAGCCCGATGCACCAAGCGTCAGGGCGGCTTCCTCCTCGCTGGTGCCCTGCTCCTGCATCAGCGGGATGAGTTCGCGGGCGATGAACGGGAAGGTGACGAAAATGGTCGCCAGCACGATGCCCGGCACGGCAAAGATGATCTTGAAGTCGTGGGCGTCGAGGGTTTTGCCAAACAGGCCCTGGGCCCCGAACAGCAGCACATAGATCAGGCCCGAGACGACCGGCGACACCGAGAAGGGCAGGTCGATCAGCGTCACCAGCAGGCTCTTGCCCGGGAATTCGAACTTGGCCACGGCCCAGGCAGCGGCGATGCCGAAGATCAGGTTGGCCGGCACGGCGATCGCCGCGACCGTCAAGGTGAGCTCGATCGCCGACAGCGTGTCCTCGTCGCGAAAGGCCTGGAAGAAGGCCCCGGCGCCGCGCCGGAACGCCTCGGCGAAGACCGCGAACAGCGGCAGCAGGACGAACAGCGCCAGGAAGGCGACGGCCAGGGTGATCAGCACGATGCGCGTCGCCAGGCCCTCGCCGGTCGCGGCTGCGGACGGGCGCGTGGTGCCGAGATCGGAGGTGGTGAGGTCAGACATGACCGAACCTCCGCCGGCTGAACGACTGCAAGAGGTTGATCGCCAGCAGCGCCACGAAGGAAATCGCCAGCATGATGGTCGCGATGGCGGTCGCGCCGGCGTAGTTGAATTCCTCGAGCTGGACGACGATCAGGAGCGGAGCGATCTCCGAGCGGAACGGCATGTTGCCGGCAATGAAGATGACCGAGCCGTATTCGCCGACGGCACGGGCAAAGGCCAGCGCGAAGCCGGTCAGCACCGAGGGCAGCAGCGGCGGAAGAATGACCCGCAGGATGGTCTGCCGGCGATTGGCGCCGAGCGTCGCCGAGGCCTCCTCGATCTCGCGGTCGAGATCGGCCAGCACCGGCTGGACGGTGCGGACGACAAAGGGCAGTCCAATGAAGACCAGCGCGACAAAAATGCCGAGCGGGGTATAGGCGACCTTGATGCCGAGGGGATCGAGCCAGGCGCCAACCCAGCCATTCGGCGCGTAAAGCGCGGCGAGCGCAATGCCGGCAACCGCGGTCGGCAGCGCGAAAGGCAGGTCGACAATGGCATCGAGCACGGCGCGACCGGGGAACGAATAGCGCGTCAGCACCCAGGCGACGATCAGGCCAAAACCCGCGTTCAGGGCCGCGGCGGCAAACGAGATGACGAAGCTGGTCTGGAGCGCCGCCAGCACGCGCGGCGACGAGGCGACGTGCCAGATGCCCTCAAACCCCAGGCCGCTGGCACGCCAGATCAGCACGCCGAGCGGAATGAGGACGATGAGCGACAGGTAGGTGAGGGTGAATCCGAGCGTCAAACCGAAGCCGGGCAAGGCACTCGGCTTCCGCAATTGGAAGGCTCCCGCTGGAAGGGCGGTCGCGGTCATCTCGTCGCGGCTCCGGGCCGGTAGATCTGGTCGAAGGTGGCGCCATCGGCGAAATGGTCGGCATGGGCCTTGGCCCAGCCGCCGAAGACCTGATCGATGGTCACCAGCTTGATCGGCTGAAAGCGCGCGATGTCGGCCTGGTCGGCATGCTGGGGATGGACCGGGCGGTAGAAGTTGCGCGCGATGATCGCCTGGGCGGCCGGCGTGTAGAGGAATTCGAGATAGGCCTGGGCGACGGCGCGCGTGCCGCGGCGGTCGACCACCTGGTCGACCAGCGAGACCGGCGGTTCGGCCAGGATCGAGACGCTCGGATTGACGATGTCGAACTTGTCCGCGCCAAACTCCTGCAGCGACAGATAGGCCTCGTTCTCCCAGGCGATCAGCACGTCGCCGAGGCCGCGCTGGACAAAGGTCGTGGTCGAGCCGCGCGCGCCGGTGTCGAGCACCGGCACATTGCGGAAGATGGCCTCGACCAGGCGCTTGGCGGCGGCCTGGTCGCCATTGGTGCGGGCAAGCTCATAAGCCCAGGCGGCCAGGTAGTTCCAGCGCGCGCCGCCCGAGGTTTTCGGGTTCGGCGTGATCACCGAGACGCCGGGTCTCGCCAGATCGTCCCAGTCGCGGATGGCCTTCGGGTTGCCCTTGCGCACCAGGAACACGATGGTCGAGGTATAGGGCGAGGCGTTGTTCGGCAGCCGGGACTGCCAATTGTCGGGCAAGCGGCGGGATTCACGGGCGATCGCGTCGATATCGCCGGCCAGCGCCAGGGTCACGACATCGGCGTCCAGGCCGTCAATGACCGAGCGGGCCTGCCGGCCCGAACCGCCATGGGACGTGCGAATGGTGACGCGCTGGCCCGCGCGGGCCTGCCAGTCCTTGGCAAAAGCCTCGTTGATGACGCGGTAGAGCTCGCGCGTCGGGTCGTAGGAAACGTTGATCAAGGTCACCGCGGCCGCGGCCGGGGCTGGCTGTGCCGGCGTCTGGGCGCGCACATAAAGCGTGGTTGCCAGCACGAAGCCGAAGGCGAGAACGACGCCGGCGAGATCGCGGGTGCGCGTCGATCGCAAGCTCAACAGCATGTCAGTCTCCGATGTCGAAATGCTCAGCGCGGCCTGGGTGGCCAAGGCCGTCTCAACGAAGAGAAAGAACGAAGATGACTGTCAGTTCAAGGTCATAAACGCAGAAAAGAAGGCGTCTATTGCGATACAACAGATCCAGAGAATTTCATTATAGCATGCTTGCGCGCCGAGAGGTCTTTTTACTCTCGCCGATAGGCGGCGGACAAGGGCGTCAGGGTGTCGCGGAGGCCGCCGCCCGCGGTCGCCGTTTTTGGTCGACTAAGAATATTCTTTTCTCATTGCCAATTTGGCACAGGCCAAGAGGAAAATTCCTCTCCGCGGGCCTCAAATATCATGATCCCCGTTTCAATTTCCGGTTGAACTTCGAACCACGATTTCGTTGACGACGATCCGACTATTGTTCAAGTATAGAATTGTCTCGTGTAGTCCTCGATCACAGCCTTTGAAGACAAGACCCTGCACTGCTCGGCGCTTGCCAAACCGCCACGATGTCATGTCGTGGGTTCCGGCGCCGGCACCTGATCGCCAGTCCCGCCGGCAGCCGCTTTGCTCGCCATGACCCGTCGGCAGGCCGTGGGGCAGCCTAACCGCATTCCGTCACAGCAAACAGGGGACGTCGGCGCGGCCGATGGCGATTGTCATGTCGAACGCCCATGTGATCGAAATCGGCGAGGAGACCGCCGGCCTGGTCGGCCGCGATGGCGCGGGCTTCCGGTTCTTCTCCGCGACCAGCCGTTTCGGCGGCCTGGATGGCAGCCTGTTTCCGAACGTACGGGACGCCCACCTGGCCGTCTCGCGGCACCTGCAGGAGCGGCCGCGCAGGCACCGGGCCGCGTAGCGCCAAACGCGCCGCCGCATGGAACGGCCCGGGCCCCCGTGGTTGCCCGCGCTTGAAAGCCAATTGACAGTGTCGCCATGTTTCATTGTCAGATGGAGCAGGTCCGGCGCGTGGGACAGACCTCGCTCCGACCGCCGGACCTTGGCCGGAACAATCGGATCCGGCCGGCCGGCCATCGTGAAGGGCAGCGGCATTGCGCGTACTCGTGATCGAAGACGAAAGGCGGATTGCGGCCGACGTGACCGCGGCCTTGTCGGCCGCCGGCTTCATCGTCGAAACCAGCGGCGACGGCGAGGATGGTTGGTTCCGGGCCGACAGCGAGGATTTCGACATCGTCGTGCTCGATCTCGGCTTGCCGGTCATGGATGGGCTGACGGTGCTGCGCAAATGGCGCGCTGCCGGGCGGCGCATGCCGGTGCTGCTGCTGACCGCCCGCGACGGCTGGCGGGAAAAGGTCGAGGGCATCGATTCCGGCGCCGACGACTACCTGACCAAACCGTTCCACATGGAGGAACTGGTGGCGCGGGTGCGTGCGCTGACCCGGCGCGCCGGCGGCCATGCCTCGTCGATCCTGGCGGTCGGTCCGGTCGAGGTCGACACCCGCAAGAAGGACGTCTCCGTCGATGGCCGCGCCGTTGCGCTGACGCCGCTGGAATACCGGCTCCTGACCTATCTCATCCTGCAGAACGGCCGCGTCGTCTCACAGAGCGAGCTTGGCGCGCATATCTACGACCAGGACAAAGAGCATGACTCCAACGCCATCGAGGTGCTGATCGCGCGGCTGCGCAAGAAGCTCGGCATACCGGTCATCGAGACCCGTCGCGGCCACGGCTATTGCGTCACCCCGACGGAGGGTGCCGCCTCGTGATCCCGAGTTCGCTGCGGGCGCGCTTCACCATCCTGGCCGCGGGCGCCATCACGGTTGCCCTGGTGCTCGCCGGCTTCGTGCTGACCTTCATCTTCGACGGCAATATCCGCGCCCGGGCCGTGGCCGAAGTGGGTGACGACCTGAGGACACTGGCCGCCCATGCGCGGATTGCCGCCGACGGCCGGCTGGTCATCGATGTCGAGCTGTCCGACCCGCGCTTCCGCACGCCTTATGGCGGCTATTACTGGCAGGCGGGCCGGGGCCAGGCGGCCGAACTGAAGTCCCGGTCGCTGCTCGATTTCGCCATCGACTGGCGGCCGCAACCGCCGACCGGCAACGATGTCGCGATCTATGAAAGGCCGGCTCCCGAAGGCCGGCGCATGTTCGTGCTCGAGCGCCGGGTGGTGGTGCCCGGCGGCTCGACGCCAACCATCGCCCGGATCGCGGTCGGCCTCGACCAGGGCGAACTCGACGAGGCACGCACCGCCTTCATCCAGTTCGCCGCCTCCTCGCTGGCCGCGCTCGGCCTGGCGCTCGTCGCCGCGCTGTGGTTTGCCACCCGCGCCAGCCTGGCGCCGCTCAGAGCGCTGCGCGCGGCACTGATCGAGGTGCACCATGGCCGCCGGACCACGGTCGAGGGCGCCTTTCCCGACGAGGTCCGGCCGCTGGTCGACGACCTCAACGCACTGCTGCAGGCGCGCAATGCCGATCTGGTGACGGCGCGCGCCCGCGCCGGCGACCTCGCGCACGGCCTGAAGACGCCGCTCGCGGTGCTGAGCTCGACCGCACGGCACCTGCGCGAGACCGGCCAGATGGACGCGGCAACCGAGATCGACGGCGAGATCCAGCGCATGAGCCGGCACGTCACCCGCGAACTGGTCCGCGCACGCGCCGGCGTGCGGGCCTTCCGGCGCAGCCATCCGACCCCGGTCGCCCCGGTGGCGGCGGCACTGACCAAGGCGCTGGCGGTCCTGCCGAGCACCCATCCGATCGCCTTCGAGGTCAAGGTGCCGGCCAGTGCCGCGGCGCCGATGGATGAGACCGACCTGACCGAGGTGCTGGGCAATGTCATCGACAATGCGCGCAAATGGACCCGCGGACGGGTGCAGATCGCGGCGGAAGAGGTTGCCGGCGGCGGCATCCGCATCACCGTGGAGGACGATGGTCCGGGGCTGCCGGACGACGATCCCAGCTTCGAGATCGAGCGTGGCCGGCGCCTCGACGAACAGGTCGAAGGCTCGGGCTTCGGCCTCGCCATCGTCAAGGACCTGGTCGAGGCCTATGGCGGCGACCTGACGCTCGGCCGCTCGGCGCTCGGCGGACTGAAGGTCGACATCGCCTTGCCCTGACCGGGCTCAATAGGCGGCGAGCCCGGCGGCCAGCGAAAGGCCGGCCGGCGTGGCCTCGAGCCGGTCGTAACCGCCATGCCAATAGACCAGCGCCGAGGTCTTGGCGCCGCTGCGGACGGCGACAACCCGGCCGAGCACGATGACGTGCGAATGCCGCTCGATCAGCTCCTCGACCTCGCAATCGACCGCGGCCAGCGCGCCTTCGAGGATCGGCGCCGAGGTCTGCAGCGTCGTCCATTCGGCGCCGCGATAGCGCTGGGCGCCGCGCAGGCCGCCCTTGCCGGTGAAGCTCTCGGCGACCGCCTGCTGATCGGCGGCCAGCAGGTTGACGGCGAAGTGGCGATAGCTGGCAATGACCGGGAAAGCCGAGGAGGCCCGGTTGATCGAGACCAGGATGGTCGGCGGATCCATCGACAGCGACGTCGGCGACGTCGCGGTCAGACCGGAACGATCCTCGCCGATGCCGGCGGTGATGACGCAGACCCCGCCGGCAAGCTGCCGCATGGCATCGCGGAACGGCGCCGTGCCGGCTTCGAGGGCCTTGGCGGCCAGAGGCAAGGGAGAAAAGGCATTCATGACGGACCTCGTCCGATTAAATCGTGTATTCGGGCGCAAACGTTTCTTCGCGGATCAGCTTTTTCAGGATCTGCTCCTCGAGCCGGGCGAGCGCGACCGAGCCACGTCGTCGCGGCCTCGGCAGGTCGACGGCGATATCGAGCGCGATGGCGCCGTCCTCGATCAGCACGACCCGGTCGGCCAGGGTCAGCGCTTCCGCGACATCGTGGGTGACCAGCACGGCGGTGAAGCCCTGCTGACGCCAGACCCGCTCGAGCAAGTGCTGCATCTCGATGCGGGTCAGCGCGTCGAGCGCGCCGAGCGGCTCGTCGAGGGCCAGGAACCGCGGCCGGCAGACAAGGGCGCGCGCCAGCGCGACCCGCTGCTTCTGGCCGCCTGACAGGACCGATGGCCATTCGCCGGCCCGATCATCGAGGCCAACCGCGCGGAGCGTCTCCAGCGCCCGCTGGCGGCCGTCGGCGTGCCGGCGATCCTCGCCAAGCCCGACCTCGACATTGGCCAGCACGCGCGCCCAGGGCAGCAGGCGTGGCTCCTGGAACATCAGCCGCGCAAATGCCGATCCGGCGGATGCTTCACCGACCGGGTCGACGTCCCGGTCGCCGAAACCGAGGCGGCCGGCACCCGGCCGGTCGAGGCCAGCCAGGATGCGCAGCAGCGTGCTCTTGCCGCAGCCGCTCTTGCCGACCACCGCCAGAAACTGCCCGGCGGGAACATCGAGGTCGAGACCTCTGAGCACCTCGATCGCGCCGAAACGCCTACTCAGTCCGCGCGCCGCGATCGTGATGCCGCGGGCGCGCCGGGCGAGGTCCGCCGGGTCGGCGAACAGACCGTCGAAACGAGGCGCGTGCGCATCGGCACCCTCGACAACGGAGGTCATGCTGGCGCTCCTCCGGTCTTGCGGAAGGCCGGGTGCCAGGCAAGGCACAGCCGTTCGAGGAACCGCACGGTGGAATCGGCGAGCTTGCCGAGCGCCGCGTAGATCACGATGGCCAGCACCACCACGTCGACCAGCATGAATTCGCGGGCGTTCATGGCCATGTAGCCAATGCCGGAACTGGCCGCGATGGTTTCGGCGACGATCAGGGTCAGCCACATGATGCCGAGGCCGTAGCGCAAGCCGACGAAGATCGACGGCAGCGCGCCGGGCAACACCACGCGACGAAACAGCTCCCAGCGCGACATGCCGTAGGAGCGGCCCATCTCGACCAGTTGCGGATCGACCGTGCGGACGCCGTGAAAGGTGTTGATATAGACGGGGAAGAACACGCCGAGCGCGGTCAGGAAGAGTTTCGCCTCCTCCTCGATGCCGAACCACAGGATGACCAGCGGGATCAGCGCCAGGTTCGGGATGTTGCGCAGCATCTGAACGGTGGTGTCGGTGAGTTTCTCCGAGAGGGCCGACAACCCGTTCAGCAGGCCGAGCGCGAAGGCGAGCGAACCGCCGACCAGGAAGCCGGACATCGCCCGACGAAAGCTGACCGCGATATTGGTGGCGAGCTCGCCGTTCAACGTCAGGCGAATGGCGGCGTCGATGACCTGGCTCGGAGCCGGCAGCACATTGGCGGAGATGATCCCGGCATGGGACGCGAGCTGCCAGGCGACCAGGATCAAGACCGGCAGGCCCCAGGGGGTTGCCGACGAGGCCAGCAGAGCCTGACGCCAGCGATCGCCGTCGCCGCGCCGCGGCGCGCGATCCGGCGACGCCGCGACGGTTTGGCCGAGATCCACCACGGCCGGTCTCACGACGCCGCCACGGCGACACGCACGCCGGTGCCGCTGACGCCGAATTCGCCGACCTGGGTGGTGTGCGCGCGCTCGGGCACGGCACCGATGCCGAGCTCGGGAAACAGCAGTTCGGCCACCTGATAGGCTTCCTCGAGATGCGGGTAGCCGGAGGCGATGACGGTTTCGATGCCAAGCGCCTGATAGTCGCGCAACCGCGCGGCGACCGTCTGCGGGCTGCCGACCAGCGCCGTGCCGGCGCCGCCGCGCACCAGCCCGATGCCGGCCCAGAGATTGGGCGCGATCTCGAGATTGTCACGGCCGCGGATCAGCGCGCTCTGGCGCTTCTGCCCGATCGAATCGGAATCCTCGGCGAATTTCCTCTGCGCCGCGGCGATGGCCTCATCCGGCAGTTTCGAAATCAGCTTGTCGGCCGCCGCCCAGGCTTCGGCATCGGTCTCGCGGACGATCAGATGGATGCGCAGGCCGAACTTGACGGTGCGGCCGTGCCGCGCCGCCCGGGCGCGGACATCGTCGAGCTTCAGCTTCACCTGGTCCGGCGTTTCGCCCCAGGTCAGATAGACGTCGACATGTTCGGCCGCGACATCGAGCGCCGGATCGGACGATCCGCCGAACCAGATCGGCGGCGCCGGCCGCTGCACCGGCGGGAACTCCAGCTTGGCGCCCTTCACCTGGATATAGCGGCCGTCCAGGTCGACTTTTTCGCCTTCGAGCAACCGTCGATAGACCGACAGGAACTCGG
Organism: Phreatobacter stygius; assembly: GCF_005144885.1. Lineage (NCBI taxonomy): Bacteria > Pseudomonadati > Pseudomonadota > Alphaproteobacteria > Hyphomicrobiales > Phreatobacteraceae > Phreatobacter > Phreatobacter stygius. Next base: position 2,754,427 of record NZ_CP039690.1, on the reverse strand, counting down.
CGGTGTGGGCGTAACGCTCATCGTGCGAGAGATGGACACCGTCGGCGGCGAGCTCGGCCGGATTGCCGCCGGTCACGATGTTGACGATGAAGCGGCCCTGGCTGATCCGGTCGATCGCCGCCGCCTGACGGGCGGCAAAGGTCGGCGAGGCGACGCCTGGCCGCAGCGCCACCAGGAATTTCAACCGCTCGGTATGGGCGGCCAGGGCGGCGGCGGTGATCAAGGGATCGTCGCAGGCCTTGCCGGTCGGGATCAGCACGCCCTTGAAGCCGAGCCGGTCGGCGGCCTGGGCGATTTCCTTGAGATAGCGGAAATCGGCCGGGCGATGACCGGCGGTGGTGCCGAGATAGGATCCGTCGCCGCTGACCGGAATGAACCAGAACAGATCCAGCGGTTTTGGCGACGGCACGGCGGCATGAAGGGTCATCGGGCTTGTCCTTGCGGAAAATGAGCGGTGGCGCGCCTTGTCGGGTCCGGGCGCTCGGCGTCAGGCTTTGGGCACCCAGGTCCAGACGATCTCGCGGATATTGATCGGTCGCGGAATCAGGCCGAGACGGTGGAACCGGTCGGCGACGCGTTGCTGTTCGGCGATCGCCGCCTCGCTGACCGGGCCAACGGCGAATTCGGTCCGGTCGATGGCGCGCTGCCAGGACTCGCGGTCGAGCCCGGTCGCCTGGGCGAGCAGGATCGCCACGTCGCCACGATGGCCGTCGGCCCAGGCCGCGACCTTGGCCAATTCCGCGTTGATGACAGCGACAACGGCCGGATGCCGGTCGGTAAAGCCACGATTGGCCAGGAAATAGGAGTTCTGCGCGACGATGCCGCGCGACAGCGACAGGATACGCGTGCCCGGGATCTTCTCGGCAATGGCAAAATAGGGATCCCAGATGGTCCAGGCATCGATCGCACCGCGCTCGAAGGCGGCCCGCGCATCCGCCGGCGGCAGATAGACCGGGGTGAAATCGGCATAACCGATGCCAGCCTTTTCGATCGCCTCGATGGTCAGGTTGTGCGCGCTGGATGCCCTGGCGAAGCCGATACGCTTGCCTTTCAGATCGCCGAGCGTGCGGATCGGCGAATGGGCCGGAAGCAGGATCGCCGAGCCGTTGCCGGCCGATTCATTGGCTGCCGCATAATAGAGATTGGCGCGGGCGGCCTGGGCGAAGATCGGCGGCGCATCGCCGGTCGGGCCATAATCGATCGACCCGACATTGAGGGCCTCCAGCAAGGGCGGGCCGAACTGAAATTCGGTCCATTTCACCTCGACGCCCAGCGGCTTGAAGCGCTGTTCGAACAATCCCTGCTGCTTGGCGATCAGGAGGACGCCGCTCTTCTGGAAGCCGATGCGCAATTCCCGCGGGAGGCCGGCCGGACCCGGCTGGGCCACCGCCGGAGCCGTCGGCAGGCCCCACCCCACCGATGCGGTCGCGGCCAGAAATGTCCTGCGGTCCATGATCGCCCATCCATCGCGCCAATATTCCTGGTCTCACGATGGGAACGGTTGAGCAATCAAGTCAATTCATCTGGTTTTCCAAAATGCCGGCGATATCGAGAACGCTGATCTTGTATGAATGACCGAATTGATAATTATTTCTACGCAGAGATTATCTGGTTATGGCGAAACATAATCGCGTTATATTGGCGCCAACAGGGTTGTGATTCAGAGAATATCGATCTCAATATTGCGTTTGCGCGCCGGATCAGACCGAGGCCATCGACAGCACCTCGTCCCGGTCATGTCTGAGCAGGACCAGTGGCAGGTCGGGGCGCGTTCCGATGTCCTGAGCGCTCATCGCCTCGGGCCGGACATCGCTCGCCGCGAAATCCCACGTAACCCGATCCCATGCGGCCGGCCTCGACCGATCATCTGACGGCACGGGCTCCGGCCCGGCCACGGCCGGCCGGCCATCGGCGGTCAATACCAGCCCCAGGGAAAAGGGGGCGAGACGTGGTCAAGCTCTGCCAGCCGACCGTAATAATGATCCAGCGCTTTTCTGATCCAGGCCATGGCGACGGCTCTCCTCAAGACGGCGGACCCGATGCTCCGCGCCCGCGACCTGGCAGTCAATTGGAACGATGTTTCGAATGTTCGGCGCGGCGGAGAACCCCATTGCCCGCCAGCGGCCCGGTCGTGGAAAAGCGCTCCGCCGGCACTTCTCGGCGAGACAAATATTCTTTCGCGCCGAATTCTGATGACTGCTTTTTTCTAAACTGACGCAACCTGCGAGATGATTGTTTTGCCACCAGGAATTGACTTGATCTTTGTCGGTTCGGGGGTGTTCCTTTTGCCTCAGTGATCAAGGCACCAGGCATCGGTTCGCTCATGGCCAAAACACATCCTGCTTCGGGTTCCGTCATTCAGCTGCCCGCCGACACGGCGGACGCGGCCTGGCATCGCCTGCGCGCCGAGGCCGACCAGATTGCCGCCGGCAATCCGGAACTCGCCACCTTGATGCTCAGGACGATCGGCCACGCGAAGTCGTTCGAGGATGCCGTCGCGCGCCGGATTTCGGCCAGGCTCGCCAATGCCGATATTCCGGCCGACATCCTGCTCGACGCCTTCACCGAAGCGCTCAAACACTCGCATGCCATCGGCACGGCCATGCGCGCCGACGCCGCCGCGGTGATCGACCGCGATCCCGCGGCAAGCCGGCTCGCCGATCCCGTGCTGTTCTTCAAAGGCTTCCATGCCATCCAGACGCACCGGCTGGCGCATTGGCTGTTCGGCCGGGGCCGGCGCGATTTTGCGCTCTACCTGCAGAGCCGGTCGTCGGAGGTGTTCCAGGTCGACATCAATCCGGCCGTGCCGATCGGCCGCGGCATTTTCCTCGACCATGCCACCGGCCTGGTGGTCGGCGAGACCGCGGTGATCGAGGACGACGTCTCGATCCTGCAGGACGTGACGCTTGGCGGCACCGGCAAGGAAGGCGGCGACCGGCACCCGAAGGTCCGGCGCGGCGTGCTGATCGGCGCCGGCGCCAAGATCCTCGGCAATATCGAGATCGGCCGCTGTGCGCGGGTGGCCGCGGGCTCGGTCGTGCTGCATGCGGTGGCGCCGAATACGACGGTCGCCGGCGTGCCGGCAAAACCCGTGGGATCCGCCGGATGCGCCGAACCGGCCCGGTCGATGGACCAGATTCTCAGCCGCGAGGCTTATGAAGCCTTCGTCTATGTGATCTGAGCAGCGCAACGACGACATCACGCCTTGAAATTGGCGCGCCCGCGATGATCGCGGGCAGCGACGCCATTGGACCCAATCGAGGATCATTCGCTGATGAGCGCCCAGGACCATGATCATCACCACGCCGGCCACCACCATGACCCCGCGCACGACCACCATCATGCGCATGACGACCGCTGGAAACATGATGGGGTGAGGGTCATTCCAGGCGACCAGCTCGACCCCAATGTGCCCTCGACGCCGGGCATGAACCGCGCTGCGGCGATCAATTTCGCCCGGGTCGGCGCGCAGAAGCTGTGGGCGGGAACGGTGACGATCAAGCCGGATGCCAAGACCGGCGCCCACCATCATGGCCACCTGGAGAGCGTGATCTATGTGGTGCGCGGCCGTGCTCGCATGCGCTGGGGCGAGCATCTGCAATTCGTCGCCGAGGCCGGGCCGGGCGATTTCATCTTCGTGCCGCCTTACGTGCCGCATCAGGAGATCAATGCGAGCCCGGATGAGCAGCTCGAATGCGTGCTGGTCCGCTCGGACGGCGAAGCGGTGGCGATCAATCTCGACATCGAGCCGGTGGAGAAACCCGAGACCGTGCTCTGGATCGATCCGATTCATCGGGGCTGACCTGCGTCATGCGCATTTGTGCGGCGCAACTGAAGGTCCCACCTCAACCCTACCGTTCGGCTGCCTTGGCCGCCGTTCCCCTTTTGCCAACCGCCGACAGGTCTTCCCCCGATGAGCAATGACGCAAGCGCCCTCTTCACGCCGTTCAAGATCGGCGACCTGACCTTGCCCAACCGCCTGGTCATGGCGCCGCTGACGCGCAACCGGGCGACGCCTGGAACCGACGCGCCGAACCGGCTCAATGTCGAATATTACGTGCAGCGCGCTTCCGCAGGCCTGATCATCACCGAGGCGACCCAGATCTCCCGGCAGGGCCAGGGCTATATCTGGACGCCCGGGCTCTATACCGACGAGCAGGTCAACGGCTGGCGCGAGGTGACCGACGCGGTCCACGCCGCCAAAGGCCATGTCTTCGTCCAGCTCTGGCATGTCGGACGCATCTCGCACACCTCGCTGCAGGCTGATGGCCAAGCGCCGGTGGCACCCTCGGCGATCACCGCCAAGTCGAAGACCTATGTCGAGACCGGGTTTGTCGAGACCTCGGCGCCGCGCGCGCTCGACACCGCCGAGATCCCCGGCATCGTCGCCGACTATGTCAAGGCGGCGGAGAATGCCAAGCGCGCCGGCTTCGACGGCATCGAGTTGCATGGCGCCAACGGCTATCTGATCGACCAGTTCCTGAAGGACGGTACCAACCAGCGCACCGACCAATATGGCGGCTCGGTCGAGAACCGCGCGCGGCTGGCGCTCGAAGTGGTCGACGCGGTGCTGAAGGTCTATCCGAAGGAGCGGCTCGGCATCCGCCTGTCGCCGGTCAGCCCGGCCAATGACGCGGTGACCAGCGATCCGGCCGAGGTGTTCGGCTATCTGGTGCAAGAGCTCGGCAAGCGCGGCATCGCCTTCATCCACGTGGTCGAAGGCGCCACCGGCGGGCCGCGTGACAATGTCGCCTTCGATTATGCCGCGCTGCGCCAGTCCTTCCCCGGCGCCTATATCGCCAATAACGGCTATACCCGCGAACTCGCCATCGAGGCGGTCAGCGAAGGCCGGGCCGACGGCATTGCCTTCGGCAAGGCCTTCATCGCCAATCCGGACCTGCCGGAGCGGCTGCGCGTCAACGCGCCGCTGAACGAGGTGGAGCGGGCAACCCTCTATGGCGGCAACGCCAAGGGTTATACGGACTATCCCGCGCTGAGCCAGGCGGCTGAATAACCAGGCCGGATAACCGGCCGGATCATGACGCGCGGCGGTGACCGCCGCGCGTCGCAATCGGTCAAGTGTCGTCGCCAGCAGGCTCCGCCCTGGCTTCAGCCTCGCTTTTACCCAGGCGCCAATAGGCCACGGCCAGGTGCTGGCCGCGCTCGAGGCCGAGATCCTGGCGCCAATGGCGGCGGATCGCCTTGACGGTCGCCGCCTCCGCGCCGAGCCAGCCGAAACAGGTGCCCTGCTTCGGCCATTCCACCGCTCTGACATGTCGCTCCAGCGCCGGCGACTGGCCTGACGGCACGCCGTTGCGATGCAGCCAGACGATATCGATGGCGGCCTTGCTGGCGATCGGCTGTTCGTCACGCGCATCCTCGACCTCGATGAAGGCAAGGCCGCGGGCCGTCCCGGGCAAGCCCCCGATGAGCCTGGCCATGGCGGGAAGCGCGGTCTCGTCACCGGCGAACAGGTGCCAGTCGGCGGCCGGCATCCGGCTGCCGCCCGGCCCGAGCATGCCAACCACCTGGCCGGCCCTGGCGCGTGCCGCCCAGGCGGAGGCGACGCCCTCATCGCCATGCATGACGAAGTCGACATCGAGCTCGCCCGCCGCGACATCGACCCGGCGCGCCGTATAGGTGCGCGCGGCCGGCCGGCGGCCTTCCGGTGGCCAGGCCGGACGGCCGTCGCGGCCCGGCACCGGCCATTCCGGCACGTCGAGGCCAGCCGGCGGGATCAGCAGGCGGAGATGCAGGCTGGCGGAGTCGAAACGACCGAGATCCTCGCCTGAAAAGGTGATGCGCCGGACATGCGGCGTGACGTCGACCCAACGTTTCACTCGCATTTCGCGGAAACTCGGCAGGACCGTGCCGCCGCAACCGTCGCCGGTCCAGACGATCTCGGGTTTCTCATCGGCCGCCAGCGCGGTCAGCCGCTCGGCCAGGACAAATTTGAGGGTGGAGAGCGCTTCTTCGTCACGCGCTTCGGCACGCATGAGCAGGGCCTCGGCCTCGGCCCGCATGGTGGCAAGACCCCAAGGCAGCTCGGCGCGACCGGTCTCGACGCTACAGGTCGCGGTGAACAGGTCGAATTTGGCGATATCAGCGCAGAGCCTGGCGATATGGGCTTCGGCGGCGCGCGTCCTGATCCGAGCTTCCGAGATGAGGATAGCCATGCATCACTCCGATGCCACGACCGATGCGCTGCTTGTCAGGCATCGTTGCGTGGTCACGGGAGCGATTAGCGAAGTCAAACTGGCGATTCAACGTCTATCTTCTGGAACTATTTCAAGCTGGCCAGAGGGAACACTTCTTTAGAATAGTACTATTCTTATGACTTTCGCCAAGATCACAAATAACCCAAGACAATGAACATTCCGTGCCGGTTCCCACCGGCACGGAACTGAAAGGCCATGGGGCAGAAGATCGGGCGCTGTGCGCCGATCAGGCCGAGGCGCCTGCTTCGGCGGCGCGCTCGACGCTGATGACGGTCAATCGGTTGGGATGACCGCCCGGGCCAACCCATTCGAAGGACTGGCCCGGCGACAGGCCGATCAAAGCCGCGCCGAGCGGCGTCATGATCGAGATCTTGCCTTCGGCAATGTCGGCCTCGGCCGGAAAAACCAGCTGGACACGGCGCAACTGTCCGCCGTGCGAGGTGAATTCCACGGTGGAATGCATGCCGATGGCATCACGCGGCAGCGCCTGCGATGCGACGACCTCGGCACGGTCGAGTTCGGTCAGCAGCGCTTCGGCCACTTCCGGCGCGCGCCGGAGCGCATCATTGGCGAGCACGGACAACCGCTGGTGGTCAAAATCGCTGACGACAATAGGCGGCAGGGTGGCTGCATTGGTAGTCTGGATGGGGGTATTCATAGTCAAAACCTGAGGGATATGTCTGAGGGAGCCGCGGCAAAAGCGCCGGCGGCCGACGACCTCGGCTCTAAGTCCGCGCCTTGGCGGAACATGAGCGCATCTGTCGTGCGGAGAATGAAACCGTCGCCCCGTCTCGGGGCGCACGCACGCCGAGCCGGGGCTACGCGCCCAGGATGAGCTTCACCCGAAGGGAAGCGTTTTGGTGATCGGCGAAAAGCGGTTTCATCGGAGTGAATCTGGCGTCTCCGCCGGTTTTGTCAAGGGCGCGGCGGTTGGAGACCATCATCCGCGGGCTGGCTCGGGCGGTTGCAACCACAGGCCCGACGATCGGCACCAGGCCCGGCGGCAGGGCCTAATCGGCATAGGGGGCGGTCGTTTGACCGCACCCCTGCCACACCACCCGGCATGCGGGTCCGCACCGGGCGGTTCGAGAGATTGAGGTCAGGCGAGCCTGGGCATTCCCAGTTGGTCGGCCCATTTGATCGTGAGGACTGAGTTGAGGAGCATCCCGCTGTTGCGCCACCAGCAGCGGGAGTTTCCCGCTACCTTCTGAGCGACGTTGGGTTTGGCTCCCATCGCTATCAGCTCCCGAAGGATTGTCCTGCCCCGCTTCCAGTGCTTGAGCTGGATGGCCCGCAAGCGATGACGCATCCACTCGTCCAGCTCGCGCCAGACCTTGGGTGTTTGCGCCAGTCGGAAGTAGGCTTTCCACCCCAGCACGAAGGAGCACAACCGCGCCGTCACCGCTGTTAACGATCGCCCGGTCACCCGGGGTGTCAGTTCACGGATCCGGGTCTTGAACGCCTTGATCGCCTTGTCGGCGACCCGCCGTTTGACCACCCGACCCGGCGCCACCCAGAAGGCGTAGCCGAGAAAGCGGCGGCCGAAGACGGAAGCCACGGCACTCTTGGTCTCGTTCACCGTCAGATGAAGCCGGCCGTAGAGTCGTCGCAGCAGAGCCATGACCCGCTCGCCCGCCCGCCTGGACCGCACATAGACGTTGCTGTCGTCGGCATAGCGGCAGAAGGCATGGCCGCGTCGTTCAAGCTCCTTGTCCACCTCGTCGAGCAGCACGTTGGCCAGCAGCGGTGACAGCGGGCCACCTTGCGGCGTGCCCCTGGTCCGCTTGATGACCGCATCCCCATCAACAATGTCAGCGTTCAGGAAGGCACGGACCAGACGGATAACGCCGGGATCCGGGACCTTCCGGCGCAGACGATCGATCAGGATGTCGTGGTCCACCCGGTCGAAGAATTTCTCCAGGTCGACATCCACCACAACCCGCCGCCCGGACTGCACGAACGATTGCGCCGCCAAAACGGCATCGTGTGCGCGTCTGCCCGGGCGGAAGCCGTAGCTGTGCTCGCTGAAGGTCGGATCAAGGATCGGCTGCAGGACTTGCAGGAGCGCCTGTTGGATCAGGCGATCCAGCACCGTCGGGATGCCGAGCTCGCGCTCGCCTCCCCCCGGCTTCGGGATCATCACGCGACGCACCGGCTGCGGCTGGTACGTCCCCTTCAGCAGACTGTCGCGGATCACGGACCAGTCGGTTCGCAGCATGCTGGCCGTCTGGTCGATATCCAGACCATCCACGCCTGCCGCACCCTTGTTGGCGCGCACCTGCTTCAAGGCCCGCAGAAGGTTCTCTCGCGCCAGAACCGCTTCGAGCAGTCCCGGCCCCGTGTCGTTCCTGGTCCGGGGCGGGGGCGCGGCTTCGTCGAGACAGGAGCCCGAGCGGGCTTCACCCGTTCGCCTCTCCCGCTTCCCGGGCGTACCCGGCATCTGACGCATGGCCTTGCTCATCCTTGGGGGAACTTCACTCTCTCTCGTTCGGTCCTTCGCCGACGGTGGCCCGCCGGCTACTACGACCTCGGCTGACTTCTCGCTCCGGTTCGACACCGTCGCCCTTTCAGGCACGAGGCGAGATCTCCCCAGGTAAGAACGCAATCCTTCCCCGCACAAACGCCGGATTTACGTCATCGAGCCTTGACCACAAGGGCTTTGCGGTTCGTTGCCCGCTCGCCCTGCTCGACACCGCCTTCTATCCGGTTCTTGTCCATCGTCTCGCGGGTTACGCTCCACGCTTCCTCCCCACGGTCGGTCGCCCTTCCGCAGTTGCGCTTCGCTTCGTTCGCTGTGGCCAGCTTACGGGAGGACTTCCACCTCCAAGATTGCGCCCATGCTGGGCGCACAACAATAAGAAGGCCACCTTTCGGCGGCCTTCAATTCGGTCTGCGCAGGGCTGTTGAAGGGAGGTGAAGTTCGCCGCCCGGACCCTCGACGAAAGCAGATCAGCGCCGGCCGGGAATGGTTCCGCCGTTGCGCACGCAGGACTGGTACATCGCGGCCCGGGTGCGCGAGATGCCTTGATCGTTACGGTCGCCGGGAACGGCATCGACGACATCGTGCATGCACTTGGAGATGACCCGCGGATTGTTGCGTTGCGATGCCGAACGCGACTGCGCATCGGCATTGGTGACAAACAACAGGACGGCACCGGTCGACAGGGCTGCAATGGTCATCAGGAACTTGAAGGTTGGGCGAGCCATTTGGTCCTCCTCTTGGCGTGGCGACTTCATGAAACGCTTGAATGGATTCGACTTCGATCAGGCAATGCCCTGGGCTGGACTACGGCAACTACTGAGGCGGCATGAGATGATGACCTCAGGAACAGGGTTGGGTTTTGGCTAGGTTTGCCGACCGGCCCCTCGATCGGAGGCGGTACTGCGGATCGCCCTTTCCGGTGCTTCCCATCGACCCATGCCGGGCGGCGGCGACCCATGAGGCCATGTCGGCTTCGGCATCCCCTGGGGTGATCCGGCCCTGGGGGATCCGGGGGGCCGCGTGGCCGGTCAGGACTCCACCAGCTTGTTGCGCACGGCATAACGGACGAGATCCGCCATCGATTTCGCACCGAGCTTGCGCATCGCCGTCGAACGATGGGTCTCAACCGTCTTGACGCTGACGCCAAGCTCGGCGGCGATGCGCTTGTTGCTGGCGCCCTCGGCGATCAACTGCACCGTCTCGCGTTCGCGGCTGGTCAATTGCGTCGCCGGCGTCGTGCTGCCGATAAAGGTCGCCAGCATGGTTTCGGAAACCCGCGTGGTGAAATAGGGCCGCGACATCGCCAGCGCGCTGACCGCCTGGATCAGATGTTCGTCGGCCTCGCTCTTCAGCAGGAAACTGCGAACTCCGGCGCGCAGGATGTCGCGCATCAGATCCTCGCTGTCATGCTGGGTGAACATCAGGATCTGGATCCGCGGCAGGACCTTGCGGACCTGCTTGACGACCTCCAGGCCGTTCAGCCTGGGCAGGGAATAGTCGATGATCGCGATATCAGGCTTTTCCTGGATCGCCAGGCGCACGGCATCGAGGCCATCCGCGGCTTCGGCGCAGATTTCAAAGTTTCCGCGCGATTCCAGCAGGCTTCGGATACCGCGACGGACGATCTCGTGATCTTCGGCCAAGAGGACCCGCGCCATGACGATGCTCCTACCCGCGTCTTCAAGACCTAATCACTCCCGACGCGCGCGTAACTTGGCGGATTCCCTGACCCCGAAGGGAAAATCAGATGCGGTTTCGATGGGCAAAAACCCGCCCGGAGATCCGCGGGTGATTGCGGAGGCGGCCTCGGGCCGGCTGCGCCCGGACATCCGGTCGAGGCGATGCGCAGTTGGTCATTGCTCGGCGGTCCTCCCGACCGGATCGACCCTGGCGACACCAATATCCATCACACAGGGCCCGATGACGCCCCTGAAGCGCGGCGGATCGACACCATGCACCGGCCCGCAGGTCGGGCCGATCAGCGGGCTCGCGCAGCGGCTGGCACAATGACGCCCGGCCGCGTCCGCCAGTGTCTGCGGCGGGTTGGCCGGCATCGGCCTTTCGGCCGGCGCACCATCGCCCCAGACTGGACCGGCCTCGGCCGAACGGGCCGGCGAACCGGCAAGCAGGGCCAGCGTGACCAGGGCCGACAGGGCCGCAAGGCGTGTTCGGTGCAGGACCATGTCGCTGCCTCGGGCGGAAAGGCCATTGTGATCAAGGCACGCACAGGACCGGAGCGGCATCGGGTCAGACCTCCGTCGCGCTCAGGTGAATTGCCGAGCCGATCCCCGTGATGTCCCTGGATGAGATCCAAGCGGGCTGGCGCCGCCAGGCTGGTGCAGGCCGCCGCGACCATGATCGCGGACGCCGGGACCGCCGCTTTGCTCACGCAATCGTGCCTTGTGCGGTCAAATCGACGGCGCCATGAAGCTGTTCTATATCCGGTCTCATCCGGAAATAGCCCACCTCCCGGCTCGGGGTTTGCCCGGTGAAGCCGATCCAGAATTCCTCAAGCGAACAAGGACCGGTGGACAACCCCCGATCAGAAGATGGCGTCCCAACGGGGCAAGGAGCGGCGTCATGGTGCGTATATTGTTGGCTGATGACCACGAGATCGTCCGGCGCGGACTGCGCAGCCTGATCGAGACGCGCGACGGTTGGGACATTTGCGGCGAGGCGGCGAATGGTTTGCAAGCCGTCGAACGCGCGATCGAGACCAGGCCGGATGTTGCGATCCTTGACTATTTCATGCCCGAGCTGAACGGGTTGGATGTTGCCAGGCAGATCCTGCCGGTCCTGCCGAAACTGCAGGTGCTGATCTTTTCCGAGCATGACGGCGAGACCTTGATCCGCGACGCGCTGCAAGCCGGCGCCCGCGGTTTCCTCCTGAAGAGTGACGCGGAAGATCAACTGCTCAACGCCATCAGCACTCTGGCGCTGGCACGACCCTATTTCACCGCGCGGGTCTCGGAAGCCATGCTGTCGTCATTGGTCGGCCAGGGCGAGCCTTCGGTGAAGCTGACGCCGCGCGAACGCGAGACGGTCCAGTACATCGCCGAGGGGCTGAGCAACAAGGGCATCGCCTGGCGGTTGCAGGTCAGCGTCAAGACCATCGAGACCCATCGCGCCACCGCCATGCGCAAGCTCGGCATGCGCTCGATGGCCGAACTGGTGCGTTATGCGGTGCGCACCAAGCTGATCGAGGCCTGATCGGCTTCGCACCGGCGGCCGTCCGGAGGCAGCGCCGGCCTCGCGCCGCCTTGCGATCTCGCGGGCGCGGGAACGCTGAAAAAAACGCGTTCCGGACGCAACATCCCGCCGCCATTCTGACTTGACCGCCTGATAGCCGCTAGCGATAGAGCCGATCATCAGGCGGGAATCGCCACCCGCGCCCTCGACCCTCATGTCCCAAGGACGTCCGCATGCGCATTCAGGTTCGTGCCTCTTTCGCCCTTGGCGCCGCATTTGCGACGATCGTGGCTCTCCAACCCGCCTCCGCGAACACCGATCTCTGCCTTTGGGGTTTTGCACAGAACAGCCGGATCGACCTCGGGTCGGTTGCCCAGGTGCAGGGCGCGTTCCAGCGCCAGGGCGGGTCGTGCCATACCAGCCGGGTGAATGACCAGTTCACCATGCAATGCGCGACGCCCGGCCAATCCGCGCAGGCCCGGCAGGAGCTGCAACTGGCTGGCGAGATGGACCTGCCGCGCTGCGTCGGCGTGACCTCGGTGCGGTTCAATGGCCGGCCGGTCGGCAGCGACCGGTTGGAGGATATTCTCCGTCGGTTGACGCCGGCCCGCCGCTAGCCGGCGGGCGCCGGCGGGCAAGCGGTCGACCAGGCGAATTGAGCCGGCGACCGCCGGTTCACCGCCGCGATTGTTCCAGCCTTTGTCGAGACCGCGCGCGATGGGAGCCTCGCATGCCGCAGCCCTCGGCCCGGCGACCCGTGACGGTCGTTGCGGGTCAATAGCCTGCAGAAACATAGGGGTTTCGGTAGGGGATGGCGGACAGGGCGGGATTCGAACCCGCGATACGGTTCCCCGTATACACACTTTCCAGGCGTGCGCCTTCAACCACTCGGCCACCTGTCCGTGGAGGGCGCTGATAAAGGCCCACGCGGCAATTTGCAAGGACGCCGCCGCAGGCGACGCGTGCACATCGGTCGGCTCCGTCCTTCAGGACCGAGTCACGCCCGGGACCGCCGGCAAAAGCGGCCCGAATCCATCGATTTATGAGCCGGGGACCCCTGCTCAGACGCCGCGCTTCATCGCAGCATGAACCAGTTGGCGAAGGGATTGGCCGAGGGCGCCGGCATGACCACCATCGGGCGCGGCTGCGCCGTCCGATAAGCCACCGGATGGGCCGCGCGCGGGTGTCCGGCAACCTGCGTCACGCGATGCTGGCCCGGTGTCTGGACCAGGCGCAGCGGCGCGCCAGGGGCCGCCACCCGGTATTGGCCGGCCGGCTGCACGGCAACCTGCGTCGCACGATGTTGGCCCGGTGTCTGGATCAGGCGCGGCGGCGCGCCCGGCGCCACCGCCCGGTATTGGCCGAGCGGCTGCATGGCCGCCGCCACCGCACGACCCTGGCCCGGTGCCTGGATCAGGTGCAGCGGCGCGCCCGGGGTCGCCACCCGGTATTGGCCGGCCGGCCGCGTGGCCTGGTTGCGGACCGGCTGGGCGAGCCGCATCTGGGCCGTGCGGGCCCGGCCGGCGGAGGCGACCCGCGGGCCGGAGCGGCGCGAGGCCATGACCGCCGGCTCGGGCCGCGACGTGCCCTCGATGACGATGCGGGTGGAGCCGCGCCGTGCCGCGACCATCTCAAAGAGCGTGCGGGCATTGCCCGGTGCCAGCCGGATGCAGCCATGGCTGTCGGTGCGGCCGAGCCGGCCAACCATATTGGTGCCGTGAATGGCGTAGCCGCCCCGGAAGAAGATCGAATGGGGCATGGGCGCCATGCCGTATTTGCGCGAGCGCCAATGGCGCTCCAGCCGCTGCGGGCTATAGGTGCCGACCGGCGTGTTGTAGCCGATCCGGCCGGTCGAGACGTTCCAGACATGGCGTTGCTCGCCATCGACGATGACCCGCATGGTCTGGGTGGTCTTGTCGACCCGGACGACGATCGCGGCATCGGCTCTCGTCATTGCGAAGATCAGGCCGGCGACTGCCACGACGCCCGATGTTATCGCGCGCGTGAATCCCGAAAAGCGCATGGAATTCCCCTTCCACCAGACCCGGAACCGGATCCGTCCACCTTGGTGGGCCCAAGTGATTCCTGGTCTTCGCCGACCTGTAAAGATGACTCGCGGATTCACCTTAAGCATTAATTCAATGGCCCGACGCCCGGCTGCGCCCGAATTCTCGCACCGCCAAGATGTGAAAACTTGCATCGGCCGCACCGCGCCAGGCGAAACACCCGGCGCATGCGACTTGACATGAATGGTTAACGAATACTTGGCTAAGCTCGCTGGACCTGTCCGTCTGTCGCGCCGGAATGCCCATGACCCGCTCGCCCGCCGCCGTCGCGGCATTGATCGCCAAACTCGCCCTGGCCGCCTTGGTGTCGGCGGCGCTCGCCGCGCCTGCGTTCGCCCAGGACCGCGGCACGGTCAATCCCCGGCCGTTGCCGCCACTCGCCAATCCGAACGACCCGAGCGTGCCGGCCAAGGAAATTTTCGGCCGCGCCACCGGCGCGGCGCCAATGGAGGCGCGGGCGTTCGGTTTCTATTCACGTGGCTGCCTCGCCGGCGCCACCGCCCTGTCGGTCAATGGCGACGCCTGGCAGGTGATGCGGCTGTCACGCAACCGCATGTGGGGTCATCCGGAGATGATCTCCTTCCTGGAGCGCTTCGCCCGCCAGGTGCCGCGCCTCTCGAGCTGGCCGGGCATCCTGGTCGGCGACATCTCGCAGCCGCGCGGCGGGCCGATGATAACAGGCCATGCCTCCCATCAGATCGGGCTCGACGCCGATATCTGGCTCACCCCCATGCCGCGCCGCCCACTGACCCATGAAGAGCGCGAGGTGACCTCGGCGGTCAACATGGTGCGCACCGACCGGCTCGACATCGAGCCGTCGACCTGGACGGCGGAACATCTGAAGGTGATCCGCGCCGCCGCGACCGATCCGCGGGTCGAACGCGTGCTGGTCAATGCGGCGATCAAGAAGGCGCTGTGCCGCGAGGCCACGGGCAACCGCTCTTGGCTCGCCAAGGTCCGGCCGGTGCCCGGGCACAATTACCACATGCATATCCGGATCACCTGTCCGGCCGGCTCGGCCGCGTGCCGGCCGCAGGACCCGCCGCCGTCAGCGGAAGGCTGCGGTGCCGAGCTCGACTGGTGGTTCACCGACGAGGTGCTGAACCCGCGGCCCAACCCGAACTGGCGGCCACCGCCGCCAATCACCATGGCCGGCCTGCCGGATGCCTGCCGGCAGGTGGTGGTCGCCCGCTAAGCCCAAGCCGGACCGGCCTATTCGGCCGGGACCAGGTCGGGACGCCGGACCGGCTCTTCCTTGATCGGGATATTGATCAGGGCGGAGCCGACGCAGAACAGCACGCTCAGCCACCAGACGATGTCGTAGGAGCCGGTGCGTTCATAGAGCACGCCACCGAGCCAGACGCCCAGGAAGCCGCCGACCTGGTGGGAGAAGAAGACGAAGCCATAAAGCATCGCCATGTAGCGGGTGCCGAACATCAGGGCGACCAGGCCGGAGGTCGGCGGCACGGTGGAGAGCCAGAGGAGCCCCATCATGGCGGCGAAGGCGAGCGCCAGGGCCGGGCTCGGCGGCAGGACCAGCAGCATGACCACGACCGCGCCGCGGGCGAAATAGATCCAGACCAGCAACCAGCGCTTGGACATGCGGCCGGACAGCCAGCCGGCGCTCAGCGATCCCACGATGTTGAAGAGGCCAATGAAAGCGAGCGCCAGGCCGGCGACCCAGGCCGGCATCTTCAGGTCGGCGAGATAGGGCGGGTAGTGGGTGGTGATGAAGGCGAGCTGGAAGCCGCAGGTGAAAAAGCCGAGCACCAGATAGACGTAGCTGCGATGGCCAAGCGCCGCCTTCATGGTCGCCACGACGCTGGCCTCGGTGCCGGTGCCGGTGCCGATGCCGGCCTTCGGATTGGTGGCGAGCGCCAGCGACAGCGGGAAGATCAGACCAACCACCGCGGAGAACACCAGCAGCGCACCTTGCCAGCCCAGAAGGTCGATCAGGAACGGCGTCAACGGCGCGAAGACGAACTGGCCGAAGGAGGAGGCGGCGGTGCCGAGGCCGAGCGCCATGGGCCGCTTGGCCTCGGGCAGAAGCTTGGTGAAGCAGGCGAGCACAAGATTGAAGGAGACGCCGGCAAGGCCAAGGCCGACCAGCGAACCGGACAAGACGTGCATGGCGAGCGGCGGCAGCGGCAAGGCCATGCAGGCAAGGCCGGCGGCATACATGATGGTGCCCGCCCAGAAGACCTTCAGCGTACCGAAGCGGTCGGCAATGGCGCCGGCAAAAGGCTGGCCGACCCCCCACATCAGGTTCTGGATGGCAATGGTCAGGGAGAGGACGTCACGCGTCCAGCCGTTCTCGACCGAAATCGGCATCAGGAACATGCCGACCACCGATCGCGGCCCGAACGACAGCAGTCCGATCAGGCAGCCGCAGACGACGATTACGAAGGGTGTGCGCCAGCCAGCCTGCCGGTCGGATACGGTCGTGGTGGCCATGGGTCTCTCCGGAATTCGCGTCGTGCTGATACACGGGCGCAGCTCAACCTAGGAGCGGAAGCCGCGAAGGCAAAACGAAAAGCCGTAATGACTCCCATGCGATGACGTAATGGGCAAGCCGGCAACGGCAAGCGCCGGGGGCAGGCCCCGGCGCGAGACGGCATGGTCGATGCGATTTATTGCTGCGAGACGGCGGCCATCGGATAGGCCTGCCGGTCATTCAGCTGCGACAAGCCGGAGGTTGTCGCGACCGGCGCCGGTGCGCGGCGCAGGCTGAATTCGCGCAGGGTCCCAAACTCCCGAGTGTTCGTCACCTGACGCTCGGGGGTGCCGTAGAAATGGGGGCCCTGGCCTTCCGCGAAAGCCGGAACGAGCGAGGCGGCGGTCAGGGCGGCGGCGAGGATGAGCTTCTTCATGGTCGTTCTCCGTTTCCTTGGGTTCTGGCTTCGATTGTGCGGAAGCGCCTCCTGCGCCTCTGCTGCCAGTACCCCTGGAAACGACCATTGGTTACGCCGGTCACGTGCGATTGATCCGGGCGTGACAAGCCGTGATCGCCGCCGGCGCGCTCAGCTTTGATGGGGCGGCTGTTGGGTCAGCTGCACTTGCGGCAGGGGATCCCATTGCCGCGGTCGGTAGAACACATGGACGCCGATCTGCTGCAGCCGGTTCATCGAGCGCGCCCACCAGGGCCTGACATAGGTCGCGTGATAGTGGGTCGCGTGACCAACCTCGGCGATCCAGGTGCGACCGGCCAGCATGTCGCGGGCGATGCGGCTTGCCTGCGTCCAGGGCTCCACCTCGGTCGGCGCCAGGCTGCGGCGGCCTTCACAGGCGAAGGTGAACTGGCAGGCGAGATAGCGGTGGGCATTCTGGTAGACGACGCCGCAGATGTCGCGTGGATAGAAGCCGGAAACCGCGCGGTTGACCACCACCTGCGCGACCGCCATCTGGCCACGTTCCGGCTCGCTGCGGGCCTCCCAATAGACCGCTTCAGACAGGCACTTCTCGGCGCGCGCCAGCGCCGGACCGGACAATGCGAGCGCCAGGACCGGATGGCCGGTGCGGGTCAGCCGGGCCGGCGACGGTTCCTCGAGCCTGAGCGGGCCAGGCGTGCGGAAGGCGCGCGCGAGCGCCGGATCCGGACGGTCACCGCGCCGATCGGTGGCAAAGGCGCCGAGGATCGGATCGAAGCCGGCGACCGGCTCATGGGTCGTGGCGACCCGGAATGGCTCATTTTCGAGCGGCAGTGCCGGGGCACCGAAGCCGGCACCGGCGCGCGCCAGCGGCCCGTCGCCTGATATCGCAATGCCGGCGCGCTCCTCGGTGAGTTCGGTGGCGAAACGACGCTCGTCGCCCGACCGCCCATCGGTCGATTGGCTGTCGGTCGACTGGCCGTTGTGCGATTGGCCGTTGCTTGGACGGTCCTCGGCCACGACCGGATCGGCCGGCCCGATCGCCGGCCCGGCGAGGCCGAGGCGGGCTGCCGCGGAACGGTCGTCGAGCACCGCCTCCGGCGCGATCGACGCAAGCTGGACGCCGCCGAGAGCCAAAGGCGAGTGCTCGGTATCGGTGCGTTCGACCGCCGGGTCATGGCTGAAGCGGGCGATCGTCGTCAGGTCCGCAGGCGCCTGGAGCAGCGCCGTGGTCGGCTGCGCCGCGGTGAGGCTCGGCCGAAGCCGCGCCCGTTCGACCAGAAGGTCGCTCTTGGCCTCGCGATTGACTGCCGGATAGACGACCGCCCGGCCGGTGCCGGCGCCGACCGCCGGTCCAACCAGGCGGTCGCCGGAACGGGGATTGGCACGTCCGGCGCCGGCGGCATCGAAATGCGCCAGCACCCGGTTCGGCTGAGCCTCTTCGCGCGGCATGGGGCGGGCGAAGGCGAAGCTCGCCATGGTCATTTGCGGCCGGACCAGGCTCGCCACGTGCCGGCGCCAGGTCTGGTCGACGCCCGAACGCTGGGCGAGATAGCTCACGAGGTCCTGATAGGCGACCGACTGGCAGGACAGGACCAGGATGGACGCGGCCAGGCCCGGAACCAGGGCGGCCGAACGGACTCCGGACGCAGAACGCCGACGCAACGCACGCATACGCAACGCACTCCACGCGAAACACGCCACAGAACAAACCGGCCCCAGAACATGGTGACCGGATATCAACCTTATTGCCTGGGTAAGGTTGAGGGCGCGTTAATGACGTTCAGAGCGCGTCAGAAGCCGGTTCAGCGCGGTGGTGACGGCATGCTCGCGGGCAAATGGACCCGTCGCCGTGACCGGCACGGCCCGCGCCGCGTCCAGGCCGGCGGTGCCGAAGCGGCTGCGCACGACCTCCTCGATCCACTGCGCTTCCTGGGCGCGGCGGCGCATCGCCAGCCGCTCGGTGCCGAGCCAGCGCCGGTGGCTCTCGATCGCCGCGTCGAGCCCGTCCATGCCATCGCCGGTCGCCGACGAGATCAGCACCACCGGCGCGACCCAGGCGCCCGGGTCCTGGGCCACAAGCGTCAGCGCGCCCTCGACATCGGCCTTGGCCCGCCTTGCGGCGTCGCCCATGTCGGCCTTGGTGACGGCGATGACATCGGGCAATTCCATGACGCCGGCCTTCATGAACTGCAGGCTGTCGCCGGAACCCGGCTGAATGCACAACACCACCGTGTCGGCGACCATGCCGACATCGGCTTCGGATTGACCGATGCCGACGCTCTCGATCAGCACCCGGTCGAACACCGCGCGCATCACCACCATGGCCGCCACCGTCTGGTCGGACAGGCCGCCGAGCCGATCGCGGGCCGCCATCGAGCGCACGAAGACGTTCCTGTCGGCCGGGTCGGTGGAAATCCGGGCGCGGTCGCCAAGCAACGCCCCGCCGGTCCGGCGCGAGGATGGATCGACCGCGACGACGCCGACGGTTTCGCCACGTGCGCGCCAGCGCTGCACCAGCACATTGGTCAAGGTCGACTTGCCGACGCCCGGCGGGCCGGTCAAGCCGAGAGTGGCGCCCCTGGCCTCACGACAAGCCTGGTCGAGAAAGGCCGCGAGTTCGGCCTGACCCGCCATGGTCTCGATCGCGGCGAGCGCCTGGGCAATGGCGCGCTTGCCGCCAGCCCGGACCGCTTCGAGCGTGAAGGGTTTCACGTGGAACGCCCCATGGAACGCCCCATGAAACGCCCTTTGGAACGTCCGCGGATCATCGGGCCGGCCATTGACGCGGTCGAAGCGTCAGAGGGCATAGGTGGAGGTAAAATGCTGGACGACGGCGCCGGCGCAAAAGCCGCCGACACGCCAGGGCATGGTCAGCGCCTGCGCAACGCCGCGCGTGGCGAGCGCATTGACCGCAACATCAAAGACCAGCGCCGCGACCAGCAGCCACATCAGGCCGGGCACGGTCTCGCCGAGCCCGGGATAGGCCTTGAGCAGCAGAGCCAGGGCGAGCCCGGCCACCAGCATGACAAGAACAAAGACGAGACCGGTGATCGGGATCGTGCGGCTGGTGTCGTCGGTCACGGCGGCGCTCTTCGGCTTCAGGGTCGTCGGGTTTGCGACCCTGACACGGAACGGCGGCACGGACCAGCCGTGCCATCAGGCCGATGCGCCGCGGCTCAGGCCTGGCCGGCGGCCGCCTTGCCGAGTGCCGCCTGAGCCGCGGCGAGGCGGGCGATCGGCACGCGGAACGGCGAGCAGGAGACATAGTCGAGCCCGACCGTCTCGCAGAAATGGATCGAGGCCGGATCGCCGCCATGCTCGCCGCAAATGCCGAGCTTGATGTCGGGCCGGGTCTTGCGGCCACGCTCCGCGGCGATCTTGACCAGTTCGCCGACGCCTTCCTGGTCGAGCGAGATGAACGGGTCGACCTCGATGATGCCCTTGGCAAGATAGGGATTGAGGAAACTCGCCGCGTCATCACGCGAAATACCGAAAGTCGTCTGGGTCAGGTCATTGGTGCCGAAGGAAAAGAACTCGGCGGTCTCGGCGATCTTGCCGGCCTGCAGCGCGGCGCGCGGCAGTTCGATCATGGTGCCGACGATATAGTCGAGCTTGGCGCCGGTTTCCTTGATCACCGCATCGGCCATGGCAACGATGCGCGCCTTGACCAGATCGAATTCGGCCGTGGTCGCGACCAGCGGCACCATCACTTCCGGCACGATGGCCGAACCGCTGCGGCGCGCAGCCTCGACCGCCGCCTCGAAGATGGCGCGGGCCTGCATTTCGGCGATCTCGGGATAGGCGACCGCCAGGCGGCAGCCGCGGAAGCCGAGCATCGGATTGACCTCATGCAGCTCCTCGGCGCGCGCCTTCAGCTTTTTCGGATCGGCGCCCATGGCCGCCGCCACCTCGGCGACCTCGGCATCGGTGTGCGGCAGGAATTCATGCAGCGGCGGGTCGAGCAGGCGGATCGTCACCGGCAGCCCGGCCATGATCTCGAACAGCTCGACGAAATCCGAACGCTGCATCGGCAGAAGCTTGGCGAGCGCCAGGCGGCGGCCCTTCTCGTCGTCGGCGAGAATCATCTCGCGCATGGCGACAATGCGGGCCTCGTCGAAGAACATGTGTTCGGTGCGGCACAGGCCAATGCCTTCGGCGCCGAACTTGACCGCGACCCGGGCATCGGCCGGGGTATCGGCATTGGTGCGGACTTTCAGGCGGCGCGCCGCGTCGGCCCAGCCCATCAGGGTGGCAAACTCGCCCGACAGTTCCGGCTGCAGCATGCTGACCTCGCCGAGCAGGATCTGGCCGGTCGAACCGTCAATGGTGATGACTTCGCCCTTTTTCAGCGTCTGGCCGGCCACCGTCATTGTCTGCGCGGCATAATCGACGCGCAGCGAGCCGGCGCCCGACACGCAAGGCTTGCCCATGCCGCGGGCGACCACGGCGGCATGCGAGGTCATGCCGCCACGGGTGGTGAGAATACCCTCGGCGGCGTGCATGCCGTGAATGTCTTCCGGGCTGGTCTCGACACGCACCAGAATGACCTTGTGGCCGCCGGCCTTCATGGCCTCGGCCTCGTCCGAATTGAACACGATTTCGCCTTGCGCGGCGCCGGGCGAGGCCGGCAGGCCAGTGGCGAGAATCCGGCGCTCGGCGGCGGGATCGATGGTCGGGTGCAGGAGCTGGTCGAGCGAAGCCGGATCGACCCGCGAGATCGCCTCGTCGCGGGTGATCAGGCCCTCGGCGGCGAGCTCGACCGCAATCCGCAGGCTCGCCTTGGCGGTGCGCTTGCCGTTGCGGGTCTGCAGCATCCAAAGCTTGCCGCGCTCGACGGTGAATTCGAGGTCCTGCATGTCGCGATAATGCCGCTCGAGCGTATCGGCGACCGCGATGAACTGATGATAGACCTCGGGCAGCGCCGTCTCCATCGACGGCTTGTCCGACTTGGCGCCGATCCGGGCGACTTCGGTGATGTTCTGCGGCGTGCGGATGCCGGCGACCACGTCCTCGCCCTGGGCGTTGATCAGGAACTCGCCATAGAGCTCCTTGGCGCCGGTCGAGGGATTGCGGGTGAAGGCGACGCCGGTGGCCGAGGTCTCGCCCATGTTGCCGAACACCATGGCCTGGACATTGACCGCCGTGCCCCAGCTTTCCGGAATGGCATGCAGCCGGCGATAGGTGATGGCGCGCTGGTTCATCCAGGATGAGAACACTGCGCCGATCGCCCCCCAGAGCTGCTCGTGCGGGTCCTGCGGGAAGGGCTTGCCGGTCTCTTCCTGAACCTTGACCTTGTAGTCGCCGACCAGATGTTTCCAGTCGGCGGCCGACAGCTCGGTGTCGAGTGAATAGCCCTTGCGGTCCTTGTAGTGCTCGAGGATCTCCTCGAAATTATGATGATCCACCTCGAGCACGACGTTGGAATACATCTGGATGAAGCGGCGATAGCTGTCATAGGCGAAGCGCTCGTCGCCGGCTTCGGCGGCCACCGCCGCGACCGTCACGTCGTTCAGGCCGAGGTTGAGGATCGTGTCCATCATGCCCGGCATCGAGGCGCGGGCGCCCGACCGGACCGAGACGAGCAGCGGGTTCCTGGCGTCGCCGAACACCTTGGCGGCCAGCTTGCCGACATGGTCGAGGCCCGCCTCGACCTGCGCCTTCAGCTCGGCCGGATAACTGCGCCCATTGGCATAATACGAGGTGCAGAGCTCGGTGGTGATGGTGAAGCCGGGCGGAACGGGCAGGCCCATATTGGACATTTCCGCGAGGTTCGCGCCCTTGCCGCCAAGCAGGTTGCGCATGCTCGACTGCCCTTCAGCCTTGCCGTCGCCGAAGGTGTAAACCCATGTCGTCATTGTCGACATCCCGTTCCGATCTTGCGCCGCACGCTCGCCGCCACGGCGCGTCTGTTTAGGCGCTTTCCGTGGCGCATTTCAACCTCGGCCGGTTCAAGCCAGCCGGGCCCGGTGTTTTGCTGCCCTTTGAATGAAGGCTGGATGAACGCAGTGCGACATCGTTATACTGCGCTGCAAAAGGACCGGCCGTCTTGCTGAGCGTGGTGATCCCGACCTTGAACGACGAGCGCAGGCTCGTCCCGACGCTCGCCTCGCTGGTGGCGGGCGCCGCCGACGGCCTCATCGTCGAAGCGATCCTGGTCGATGGCGGCTCGACCGACGAGACCGAGGCGGTCGCCGACATTGCCGGCTGCCGCCTGTTGAAGGGCTCGGCCGATCGCGGCGCCCGTCTCGCCGAAGCGGCAGCCGCCGCCAAGGCGCCCTGGCTCCTGTTCATTGCGCCGGGCGTGGTGCTCGACGAAGGCTGGATCCGGGAGGTTCGCAGCTTTCTGGAAAACGTCTCGCGGCACGGCGAGGCCAGGCGCCGCGCGGCGATCTTCGCCCACGGCGTCGACGGTTTCGGCATGGCGCCAAAACTGACCAGTTTCCGGGCGCGCCTCGGCTTTGCACTTGGCTTCGGTCCGGCCGCGAGCCAGGGCCTCTTGATCAATACCGCGCATTATCGCTCGCGCGGCGGACATCGGCCCGGCCAGGGCAGCGAGCGCGCCTTCGCCCGGTCCATCGGCCGGCGCGGCATCAGCGTGCTGCGGTCGCGGGCGACACCGCTCGATATCTAGCCCGGTTCGGACCGATTCTCTGCGATCGCATTTACGCGGCCTTATCGGGACCCGCCGCATCCTGCCGCGGCAACCCATCGGCATGGCAGCCAATGCCCAGTTCACTCGACAGCTCGGTGGAATCAGTGCTGGTCGCCATCGACCGGCTGCCGGCCGAGGCGCAGCAGGCCCTGGTCGCCGACATCCTCGAGCAGATGGGCACGACCGGCCGGCGGCTGTCGAGCCGCGCCCGGGCTCAGCTCGACCATATCGTGGCGCACCTGCTGCCCCGCGTGCCGATCGCCGGCCGGCTCGACTTCGCCCGCGATTTCGGCGCGCTGGATTATGACCTGCCGGCCATCGCCGCGGCGGTCGAGGCCGACGGAGCTTTGATCGCGGAGATCATGCGGGCAGAGGCCGGCACCGAGTTGGCGGCCGACGGCCCGGCCGTCCGGCTGCTCGGCCAGACCCGGCGGTTCCTCGACATGCGGATCATCGCGGCGCGCGCCGACCTGACGGCCGAGGCGGCCGAGGCATTGGCCGAAGCCGGCGATGCCCGCACGATCAGGGCGCTGGCCTCGAATTGCCGCGCGCCCTTGCCGGCCAGGGCCTTGAACCTGATGCTGGCGCGCGCGTCGCACGACCGCGCGCTGCAGGAACATCTTTGCGCCCGGACGGATCTCGACGGCGAACAGGTTCGCCGGCTGGTCGGCCTCATCTCCGACCAGCTGAAGGCGCGGCTTTATGAAAAGCTCGACCGGGCCGTGGTGACCGCGGCGCGCCAGAGCGCCTCGGATGCGACCTCGGCCAAGGCGCGACGGCTCCGGTTGGATCACGGCTCCGAAATGACCACGCAGGAGGTGCGCGACGCCGTCCAGGCCGGCGCACTATCGCTCGGCGAAGCCGTGACGCTGCTGAGTGCGACCGATCGGGCGCTGCCGGCCATGGACATGCTGACGGTCATGCTCGATCTCGATCACGACGCGGTGCTCGCAACCCTCGGGCGCACCCGGATCGAACCGTTCGAGGCCATTGCCCGTGCCCTGGGCCTCGACGAGCAGGTCTATCTCACGCTGATCGCGGCGATTCATCGGCGCTGGCGCAAGCCCATGCCCGACCCGCGCTTCCTGCTCGGCCGCTACCGCTGCCTGGAGGACTCCGCGGTCGATGCCCGGCTGGCGCCGCTCCACCGCCGCGATGACGACATTGGCACCGTCGAGCAATTCCTGATCGATATTCCGGATAACGTCATAATCGGGCAGAAATAACACATTCCCTAACGGAATGCATGGGCTTGCCGCCGTTGCCCTCCGAGCATCTGGGGCGAACGGCATGCCGTATCGCGTCGTGATACTTGCCTTTTTACTCCAATTCCTGCCTGGCCCACTCATATCTCTAACAATAAACAAGACTATATTATAATATTCCTGTCACATATATAGTTATTCTGAATCAGATCGCAGTCAAACGAAGCTTTTCGAGTGCTTTGGTCAGGCGCTCACCTTTAGATCTAGTTAATACATTTAGGTCATGGTGCAAAAAAAGGTCATGGCCGATGACATCGAATATCGCCGCGGCACTAGAACCGATCAATGCGATGATTGGCGAGCTCGCACCGAAGCTGCGCGGCGCGCTGGTCGAAGAGCTTGTCGACGAGATCGTCCGTGAACGCCCTGACGCCGAAAGCCGCAAGGCTCTGGTGCTCGACCTCATCGTGGCCCAGGCGTTGCGGGAAGCGCCCTTGTCGAGCCGCGTTCGCGCCTCGCCGAAACTGGCGCGTTGCGTCGCTGCCCTGCCGGAGGCCAGCATGGCGCTGGCCTGCGACACGGTCGCCGTCGCCGAAGTGATCCTGATGGCGCCCGACATGAGCGACACGTTGCTTGTCGGGGTCTGCACCGCCGAGCGGCAGGATCACATGCGGATCATTGCCAAGCGGCAAGCCCTGTCGGGCCCGCTCGCCGATACCATCGCGCGGATCGGCGAGAGTACGACGATCGCCGTGCTGGTGCGCAATCAGGGCGCCCGGCTGTCGGCCGAGGGCTTCGGCGACATTGTCGCCCGGCTCGGTTCTGATCCGGCGATCCGCTCGTTGCTCGGACAAAGAACCGATTGTCCGGCCGACATCGCCAAAAAGTTCAAGATCTCGCAAGAGGAGGTCCTGACCGGCGACGCGCTGATCGACACCGTCTCGAAACTGGCCGAAAAGCGCGAAATTCTATCCGCGATCGATCTCATCATGCGCTCGATCGGCCGGGATGCCGAGGCTGGCCGCAAGCTCATCGAGCGCGACGACGAGAAGGCGCTCGGCGCGGTCTGCCATGTCGCCGGCGTCGATGCCCATACCTATGAGGCGCTGGTGCATGGCTGGCGCGTCGCCGCCGGCAAGCCGCTGACCGATGTCCACAAGGCGCCGGTGCGGTTCCGGCTGATGCGACCGGCTGAAATCGACCGGATCGTGTCGCGCCTGCCGATGGCACGCGCCCGGCTGGTGCCCGACCTGACGACCGCCTGAGCGGCTATTCCGCCGCCGCGGCCCAGGCCTTGAGCGGCAAATCGAGCGCCAGCCAGACCTCGAGGAGGCCCGCGGCGAGATCGTCGATCATCACATCGGAATGCGCCGGCCCAGGCGTGATTCGAAGCCGCTCCGCGCCGCGCGGCACGGTCGGATAATTGATCGGCTGGATATAGATGCCGTGGTGCCGCAACAGGCGATCGCTGGCCGCCTTGCACTTCTCGGCATCGCCCACCAGCACCGGCACGATATGGGTCTGGCTGTCCATGACAGGCAAGCCGGCGAGCGCCAGCACGCGCTTGGTGCGGGCCGCCTGGCGCTGCTGGGCCGACCGTTCCAGCGACGAGCCCTTCAGATGGCGGATCGAGGTCACCGCCGCGCTGGCGATCGCCGGCGGCAGCGCCGTGGTGAAAATGAAGCCGGCGGCGTGGCTGCGCACCGCATCGATCAAGACGGCATCACCGGTGATATAGCCGCCCATGACGCCGAAGGCCTTGCCGAGCGTGCCTTCGATCACGTCGAGGCGGTGCATCATGCCGTCACGTTCGGCAATGCCGGCGCCGCGCGGCCCATACATGCCGACGGCATGGACCTCATCGATATAGGTCATGGCGCGATAGCGCTCGGCGAGATCGCAAATGGCCGCGATCGGCGCGATATCGCCGTCCATCGAATAGACGCTTTCGAACACGATCAGCTTGTTGCGCTCGCGGCCGGCGGCGGCGAGCAGCTGCTCGAGATGACCGAGGTCGTTGTGCCGGAACACCTGCTTCTCGCAGCCGGCCTGCCTTATGCCTTCGATCATCGAATTGTGGTTGAGCGCATCCGACAGGATCAGGCAATCCGGGATCAGCCTGGCAATGGTCGAAATGCCGGTCTGGTTCGAGACATAACCCGAGGTGAAGACGAGCGCCGCCTGCTTGCCGTGCAGGTCGGCCAGCTCGCGCTCCAGTTCGACGATCGGATGCGAGGTGCCGGAGATGTTGCGGGTGCCGCCGGCGCCGGTGCCCATGCGCCTGGCGCATTCGGCCATGGCCTCGATCACCTGAGGATGATGGCCCATGCCGAGATAGTCGTTGGAGCACCAGATGATGACCTCGCTGATGCCGTCAGGGCCATGCCAGGTGGCCCGCGGGAAGCAGCCGACCGACCGTTCGAGATCGGCGAACACCCGATAACGGCGCTCGTCCTTCAACCGGGCGACGGCATTTTCGAAGAAGCTGGAATAGGTCATGGCAGGTCCGGTCTCGCTCGGGCCGCCAGGACGGACGGTCCAACGATCACCGGGCGGCCTTGCACGGCCGCCCTGATCAAGATCAAACTGGTCAACAGCGCTTTAGCACGGTTCTAATCTGCCGTCCCATGCGGCAAAATGCACAGGAGCCGGCCGTCCGGCTCAAAGCCCGTGCAGCCGCATCAGCGCATCGAAATGCTTGTTGGCCTGATAATCGAGCACCTGCATCCATTCGCGCGCGGTCTGCCTGGCCTGCGCCTCGGGGATGATCTTCAAAGGTTTGCCGGTCGACTGCGCCAGGATCTGCTGCCGGCAGGCGCGTTCGAGATAGTAGAGATCGTCGAAGGCGACCGCCACCGAGGGCCCGCCAATGCTCACGCCGTGATGCTCGAGAAAGATGATGTCGGCGTGCGGATTGTCCTTTTGCGCCTGGGCGATGCGCTCGCCCTCCTCGGCGGTCAGCGCCACGCCGCCGAAACCCTGATAGGCGGTGCGGTCGAGAAACCGGCAAGCGGTCTGGTGGGCCATTTCCAGCTTGCCGTCCTCGACCATGGTCAGCGCCGTGGCATGCGGCATATGCACGTGCAGGATCGCCTGATGGCGCGGATTGGCGCGATGGCCGGCAATGTGGATGTTGCGCGCCGAGGCTTCGACCTCGCCCCAGCCTTCATGAATGGTGCCCTCGCCGTCGATCAGGAGCAGGTCGTCCGGCCGCATCTCGGCCCAGTGGATGCCATAGGGGTTGATCAGGAAGCGCTCGTCCTTGCCCGGAACGACAACCGAGAAATGGTTGCAGACGCCCTCGTTGAGCTCGAACTTGGCGGCGAGCCGAAGGGCGGCGGCGAGTTCCCGGCGCAATGTCTTCAATTCGGCGGTCATGATCCCTGTCCCTGATCCCTTGGAAAGACGCCGCGTGGTCCAAACAAAAAACGCCCGCGGCGATCCGCAGGCGTCTTTATGGCGTTCGAGCGCCGTTCAGTCGATGCGCTCCCGGCGCAACTCAGTCCGGCGGATCACCGTTGCCGCGGCCCGATCGTCCGGCCGTCACCTGGACGCATCGCGTCGATGCATCATTTGGGCGCGAGGATCATGATCATCTGCTTGCCCTCGAGCCGGCTTTCCTGCTCGACCTTGGCAATGGTCAGCGTGTCGGCCTTGACGCGATCGAGAACCTTCACGCCGATATCGACATGGGCCATTTCGCGACCGCGGAAGCGCAGGGTCACCTTGACCTTATCGCCCTCCTCGAAGAACCGCTTCATCGCCTTCATCTTGGTATCGTAGTCGTGGTCGTCGATACCCGGACGCAGCTTGATTTCCTTGACCTCGACCGTTTTCTGGTTACGGCGGGCCTCGGCGGCCTTTTTCTGTTCCTGGAACTTGAACTTGCCGTAGTCCATGATCTTGCAGACCGGCGGCACCGCGTTCGGCGCAACCTCCACGAGATCAAGACCCGCTTCTGTAGCCATCTGGACGGCGTCGCGCGTCGGCACCACGCCGCGGTTCTCACCTTCGGCGTCGATCAACTGGACGTCACGGACACGGATCATGTCGTTGATGCGCGGACCGTCTCGTTCGACGGGGGCGGCGGCTCTCATTGGTCTGCGAATGGGGACATCTCCTCTGATGTTGAAAGGTCCCGGACGGGTGGAAACGCGCGCCATTCCGGTTGCGGGAACGAACGCAGGATCAACTGGGCATCCGGAAGGACGGGAAGATCGGTAGAATTGCTGCGGAAGTCAATGGTTCGCGGCGATTTTAGCGCGGCGTCCGACGATCAGCAGCCGACGATAGACGCCAAGAACGTCTTCTTGCATGCGCTCGAGCGAAAATCGCCGGGCATGGACGCGGCCGCGACGGCCGATCGCGTCATGCGCGCCGGGTTCCAGCGACAGCCCGGCACCGATGCCTTCGGCGAGCGCCAGCGCATCGCCGGACGAAACCCGGAAACCGACACGTTCGCTTTCGCTCGCCGCCGGCGGCGCCGGCACCACCTCGGGCAGCGCGCCATCGTCCGAGACGATCGCCGGCAGCCCCATGGCAATGGCCTCGATGGCATTGCGGCCGATCGATTCCGGTTGGATCGAAGCGACCACGGCAAGATGCGCCGAGACCAACGCACCTGGGCCGCAATCCTCCGGCCCGACCAGGCGGACGATGTCGTCGAGACCCTGGGCCTGGATGCGCCGCGCCAGCTGGGCCCGGTAGCCGGCCCGCTCCGGTCCTTCGCAGGCGATCACGAAGACCGTGTCGGTGAGCCCGCCATTGACCAGGAGACGCACCGCATCGACCAGCACCATCTGGCCCTTGGCCGGATCGAGCCGCGCCTGATGCAGCACCATGCGGCCGGCGCCGGTCAGCCCCGCGGCCAGCCGGAAACTGACATTCGCCTCGCGCGGCACCCGCGCCGGATCGAAACCGGCGAGGTCGAGGCCCGGCGAGACGACGGCCAGGCGAGCCCGCTCGACGCCGTGGATCGCGCCGACCCTGGCGGCCAGATAGGCGGAGGGCACCAGCACGGCATCGCCGCGGCCAAGGGCCCAGCGGGCAAGCGTCGGCAGGCGTGGCGAGGCGTCGGGCGAGGCGTGGAAACTGGTGATCAAGGGCCGGCGCGCCAGGCGCGCGGCGGAATGGGCGCTCCAGGCCGGACCGCTGGCATGGACATGGATGAGGTCGACTGCCTCGCGCCCGATCAACCCGGACAGCGTCGCGGCATTGCGCATCAGACCGACCGGATTGCGGGTCCTGGCGTCGAGCGGGATCCATTCACCGCCGGCCGCCTGCAACTCGCCGATCAGCGGGCCCTTTTCCGCGGCGACCAGGGCCCGCGCGCCGGCCCGCGTCAGCGCCGCGGCGATCGCCAGCACCAGCCGCGGTTCGCGGCCACCGTCGAGCGCCGGCAGGACCTGCAGGACGGTTCGGCCTTCGAGGCCCGGCTCTCGCGGCAGACTGGCGTCGCGCATCGCTCTTTCCCAGCACGGCCCGGACAGGTAGGACCAAAAGCGAATCGTAGAGGACGAGTGTGATGCCGAGCTTACCTGATCCGCAATTCCTGACTGTCGGCCAGGGCTCGTCGACCCGCGAGATCGCCTATCGGCGGATCGACGGCAGCCGGCCGACCATCGTCTGGCTCGGCGGCTTCAAGTCCGACATGAAGGGCACCAAGGCCCAGGCCCTGGCCGATCACGCCGCGGCGACCGGCCGCGCCTATCTGCGCTTCGACTATTCCGGCCATGGCGAATCGCCGGGCCGGTTCGAACAGGGCACGATCACGCGCTGGGCCGAGGAAGCCACCGCGGTGATCGCGCTGGCCGGCCCGGCGCCGATCCTGGTCGGCTCGTCCATGGGCGGCTGGATCGCGCTCCTGGTGGCCCGGCGCCTGGCCCGGCCGGCCGGCGGCATGGTGCTGATCGCGCCGGCCGCGGATTTCACCGAGGCGCTGATGTGGAAGGCCTTTCCGGATGCGGTGAAGCGGCAGATCGAGGTGGAGGGGCGCTGGGTCAGGCCGTCGGCCTATGAAACGGACGGCTATCCGATCACCCGCGAACTGATCGAGGACGGCCGCAACAATCTGGTGCTCGGCGGCCTGATCGAGACCGGCTGCCCGGTGCATGTGCTGCAGGGCATGCAGGACCCCGACGTGCCGTGGCAACATGCCATGGACATGGTGGCGCGAATCGCCCGGGATGATGTGGTGGTGACGCTGATCAAGGACGGTGACCATCGCCTGTCGCGGCCGGAAGACCTGACCCGGCTGACCGATGCGGTGACCGCCATGGCAGGTGGTTGAGCTACCCCTTGATTCCATGATCTGAGAATCGTATTCTCTTATCATGGAGCAAGTCAGCGACCTTGACCAAGTCGTCGCCCAGCGCGTTCGCGAGCTGCGCGCCGCCAAGGGCTTTACTCTGGACCAGCTCGCCACCATATCCGGTGTGTCGCGCGCCATGATCTCCAGGATCGAGCGCGCCGAGGCCAGCGCCACGGCGGTGCTGCTGGTCAAGTTGGGCGCAGCGCTCGGTGTGACGCTGGCCGCTTTGTTCGAACAGGACGAGCCTCGACGGGAGACGGTGCGCCGCGCCGCCGACAGTCCGGTGCGCGTCGACCCGGAAACGGGCTATACCCGGCGCAACGTCGCGCCGCGAGGCGCGTCCGGCACCGATGTCGTCGAGGTGATGCTGCCGGCCGGCGCTCGTGTTGCATATGACAATCTGGTCACCGTCCCGGCCGAGCAATTCGTCTGGGTGTTCGACGGCGTGCTGACGCTCACGACCGATGGATTGACCACCGAACTTGCGTCGGGTGACTGCCGCGTCATGCGGCTCGACCATCCGCTCGTCTTTGAAAACCGCGGCGACCGGCCCGTGCGTTACGCCGTGGTGCTGGTTCCCGATGGAGGCCGCCGATGATCCGTATCGAAGTTCTCGACGCCGACGCCGCCCGCAGGCATGTCCCGGGCCTGGCCGCGGTTCTGGTCGATTGCGTCGCCCATGGCGCATCGATCAGCTTCATGAAGCCTTATGGCCAGGCTGAAGCCGAGGGCTTTTTCAACGGCATCGCCGACAAGGTTGCGACGGGCGAGACGATCCTGGTCGCCGCTTTCCTCGACGAGCGCATTGTCGGCACGGCGCAGCTCGGCCTCGACATGCCGCCGAACCAGCCGCATCGCGCGGAGGTGAGGAAAATGATCGTCCATAGCGCGGGGCGCCGCCAGGGCATTGCCGGCACCATGCTGAAGCGCCTGGAGGACGAGGCCTTGGCGCGTGGGCGGACCTTGCTGCTGCTCGATTCGGCCAATGGCGAGGCGATCCGCGTCTATGAGCGCGCCGGCTGGCAGCGCTGCGGCTTCGTCGCCGACTATGCGCTGTTCCCGGACGGCGGCTATTGCGACACGACGTTCCTGGCCAAGGTGCTGACCCCGGACCGGCCGCCGCGGCCATCGAACGTCGTGGTCCGCGACGCGCGCGAAGAGGATCTGCCGGCCATTCTGGCCATTCTCAACGACGCCATCGTCAATACCACGGCGGTCTGGAGCGATGCTCCGGTCGACCTTGAAAGCCGGCATGTCTGGTGGCGCGAACGGGTCGGCAACGGCTATCCGGTGCTGGTCGCGGTCGATAACGGCAAGGTCGTCGGCTTCGGCTCCTATGTCCAGTTCCGCGCCTGGGACGGCTATCGCGATGCCGTCGAGCACTCCGTCTATGTCAGCCCGGACCGGCGTGGCGGCGGCGTCGGGGTCGCCGTCGTCGATGCGCTGATCGCGCGCGCCAAGGCCCAGGGCAAACATGTCATCATTGGCGGCATCGAAGGCTCGAACAGCGCCTCGCTGAAGCTGCACCGGCGGGCCGGCTTCACCGAGGTTGGCCGCATGTATGAAGTCGGCACCAAATTCGGCCGCCGCCTCGACCTGGTTTTTGTGCAGAAGCGGCTGTCGTGAGCCCAAGACCGGCATGAACGAAAGACCGGCATGAACAAAAAGCCGCCGTGCACGCGAGGATGCTAGCTGTTTGATCCCGGGCTTTGATGGTGCAATCTCGATGCAGGAATCGAGGGACGCGCTATGGGCCAGGTTCTCCACGGGAGCGCCACGACGACTGAGGCGGTCCGTCGAGCGATACAACATAGTCAAGAGAGCCTGAGGGCTCTGTCTAAGCGCTACGGGATTAACCAGAAGACGGTCGCGAAGTGGAAGAAGCGGACCTCGGTGACCGATGTGCCGACCGGGCCGAAGAACCCGACTTCGACAGTGCTGACGATTGAGGAAGAGGCCGTGATCGTCGCCTTCCGGAAGCATACTTTGCTGCCGCTCGACGACTGCCTCTATGCGCTACAGCCGACGATCCCGACGCTGACGCGGTCATCCCTGCACCGCTGCCTGCAGCGTCACGGGATCAGCCGCCTGCCCGAGGTCGAAGGCGAGAAGCCGGCGAAGACGAAGTTCAAATCCTATCCGATCGGCTTCTTCCACATCGATATCGCCGAGGTGCAGACCGCTGAGGGCAAGCTGTACCTCTATGTCGCCATCGATCGCACGAGCAAATTCGCCGTCGTACAGATCGTCAGGAAGACGGGGCGGACCTCCGCGTCAGCCTTCCTCTCGGCCTTGATCGAGGCCGTCCCCTACAAGATCCATACCGTTCTCACCGACAACGGCATCCAGTTCACCTTCCCGCCACGGTATGCCGATGGTCCGACGGCGCGCTACGTGACGCACATGTTCGGCATGCGCTGCCAGGAGAACGGCATCGAGCACCGCCTCACCAAGGTGAAGCACCCTTGGACGAACGGCCAGGTCGAGCGCATGAACCGCACCATCAAAGAAGCCACCGTCAAGCGTTACCACTACGACAGCCACCGGCAGTTCGAAGCGCATCTCGCCGACTTCGTCAGCGCCTACAATTTCGGGCGGAGGCTGAAGACCCTCAAGGGCCTCACACCCTACGAATTCATCTGCAAACTCTGGACAACAGAGCCTCAACGATTCAGGCTCGATCCACTCCATCAAATGCCGGGACTAAACAGCTAGCCGGTGCCGTAGCGGTGCAGATGGGCGCCATTGGCGCGCAGCCAGGCCTTGGCCGCCTCCAGCCCCGGGCAGAGATTCCTGACGATGCGCCAGAACCGCGCCGAATGGTTCATCTCGCGCAAATGCGCGACCTCGTGGGCCGCCAGGTAGTCCAGCACGAAGGGCGGCGCCAGGATCAGCCGCCAGGAATAATTGATGGCGCCGTTCGACGAACATGAACCCCAGCGGCTCGACTGGTCGCGCATGGTGATGCGCGTCACCTTGACCCCGAGCGCTTCGGCATAGCGGCGGGTTGCCGCCTCCAGGTCCTTTTTCGCCTCGCGCTTGAGATAATCCTGGACGCGACGCGCGACAAAGGCCTGGTCGCCGGCGACATGGATCTCGCCATTCTCGATCCAGACCGTGCCGCGCCGGTCGGCGCGATGGACCACGTCATGGGCAACGCCCCTGAGCGGCACGACGGCTCCAGGGGCAAAATCGAGCGCGTCGGGAATGCGGTTGAGGCGGGCGGCGATCCAGCCGCCATGGCGCTCGGCGAAGGCTGTGGCATCGGAAAACCGCGCGCGCGGCGGCATGGTCAGCACCGCGTCGCGGCTCGCCGCGCGCACCCGGAGCGTGAAGCGGCGCGCCTGCGCCATGCGCCTGACCGCGACCGCATAGGCGACACCCTCGTGATGGACGGTGATCGTCTCTGGATCGGGCTCGCGCTGGAACAGGCGACGAATGATCGACATGGGCGCGAGATTAACTGAGTCGGTGGGGCGAACGCCACATGGTGAAGCGGCAGCGCAGCGCCCTGACGTGCCGCCCGACGCCGCCGATGCCTCGGATTAGCCTCAGGACCAGGCGTCCGCCGGATCCGGCAATTCCGACCGATCCTCGATCAATCTTTCTTGGCCGCATGCAGCGCGCCGGCGGCCGCCCGGCCACCACGGATCATCTTGAGCGCCGCGGGTTTTGCCACCACCGGCTTGGCACTCGGCTGGGTTTGCCCGGCCTTGGCCTTGCGCCAGGCATGGGTCCGCATGAAATCCATCACCCGCGGCGCGATCTCGGCGCGGAAGCGCGAACCGTTGAACACGCCATAGTGGCCGACCGCCGGCTGGAGATAGTGCACACGCATGTCTTCGGACAGCGAGGTGGCGAGCCCGTGGGCCGCGAGCGTCTGGCCGCCGCCGGTAATATCGTCGTTCTCGCCCTCGACGGTCATCAGCGCGACCCGCTTGATCGCCTTCGGGTCGACCGGCTGGCCGCGGTGTTTCATGATGCCGAGCGGCAGGTGATGCTCGACGAACACCCGCTCGATCGTCTGCATGTAGAACTCGGCGGTCAGGTCCATGACCGAGAGATATTCGTCATAGAACTCGCGGTGCTTCTGCGCGCCGTCGCCGTCGCCCTTGACCAGGTTGCGGAACAGGTCGCGATGAGCATCGACATGGCGGTCGAGATTCATTGTCATGAAGCCGGTGAGCTGCAGGAAGCCCGGATAGACCGGCCGCATCATGCCGACATGCGGGAACGGCACGGTGGTGATGACGTTGCGCCGGAACCAGTCGGTGCCGCGCTCATGGGCGAGCTTGTTGACGGCGGTTGGACTGGCGCGCGTGTCGATCGGCCCGCCCATCAGGGTGAGCGTGGTCGGCACATAAGGATCCTCTTCGGCCTCCATGCGCGCAACCGCCATGAACACCGGTACCGCCGGCTGGCAGACCCCCATGACATGGGTGTCGGGGCCCAGCACATGCAGCATCGAGATGATGTAGTCGACATAGTCGTCGAGATCGAACGGGCCATCGCTCATCGGCACCATGCGGGCGTCGACCCAGTCGGTGATGAACACCTCATGGCTCGGCAGGAACGCCTCGACCGTGCCGCGCAGCAGCGTGGCGTAATGGCCCGACATCGGCGCGACGATCAGCACTTTCGGATCGGGCCGGTGGTTGTGCGGGATCGCCCGCTGGAAATGGATGAGGTTGCAGAACGGCCTGGACCAGACGACCTTCTCGGTCACCGCCACGCGTTCGCCGCCGACCAGCGCGGTCGGCAGGTTGAAGGCCGGCTTGCCATAACGGCGGGTGGTGCGCTCGAACACCTCGCAGGCCGCCGCCATCTGCTTGCCGAACGGCGTGTGCGACCACGGGTTGACGGGATTTGACAAGGCCAGTTTGGTTGCATCGGCCATGGCGCGATAAGGCGACAACATGGCATGCGTTGCTTCATACCAATGATAAAGCGGCACTCGGGCGGCCTCCGAAAAGACGGGGCTGGGTCGCGGCCGGGCTCAGGATTGAACCGGCCGGCGCGGTGCCACGGGTCGCGGCCTGACGCGGAATCACCCAGCCTGCGTTTGCTGCGCTGCGGTAATTTGTAATCTCTTTGACACAATCCAGGCAATCAGAGCGCGGCTAACAAACTGTGAACTTTCGTCGGTCGGGGTTTCTACGGATGATCCGTGCTGCCGATGCCGACGCCGGAGAAATCTCATTCTCCGCTGGACAGAAGCGCGCCTGCGGCACGGGCCTTGTTCAACAGGAAGACGAAGCCCCAGGACGCGACGGCAAACCAGATCATGTTGAGGATCGCGGCGGCGGCCAGATAATCGAGCCTGAGGACGCCTTCGGCGAGCACCGTGCGCATGCCCTCGAAGACATAGGTCGGCGGCAGGGCGAGCGCGATCGGCTTCAGCCACCAGGGCAGCACGGCGAGCGGATAATAGACGCAGCAGAGCGGCCAGAACACGAACAGGATGGTCCAGGCGAGGCTTTCGGCGCCCAGGCCGTGGCGCAGGATGAGGCCGGCGACCAGCAGCGCCACCGCCCAGCCGGTGATGATCAGAAGCGCGAAGAAGGCGACAAGGCCAATGCCGAGGCGCGCCAGATCAAAACCAAAAAAGGCGATCGCCAGGACCACCGTCGGCAACAGCCCGACCATCAGCCGGAGCAGGCTCATGACCATCAGGGCCGCGACGAACTCGATCGGCCTGAGCGGGCTCATCAAGAGGTTGCCGAGATTGCGCGACCAGATCTCCTCCAGGAACGAGATCGAAAAGCCGAGCTGGCCGCGAAACAGCACCTCCCAGAGCAGCAGCCCCGAGACCAGCGCCCCGGCGGCGAACAGCGCGCTGTTGGAGGTGTTCATCGCATAGGTCTGAAGGAAGCCCCAGGTCATCAGGTTGAGGATCGGCCAATAGACCAGCTCGAGCAGCCGCGGCCAGGACGAGGAGAGGAGATAGAGGTAGCGCAGGCAGAGCGCGCCGACCCGGGCGAAGGAAAAGGTCATGCCGTGCTCCTGACGGCCTGCATGAAGGCGGTGAGCTTGGCCTGGTCGAGATGACCATTGGTGCGCACGCCCGAGCACAGGTCCAGCCCGAACGGCTTGACGCGGGCGATCGCCTCGATGGCATTGCCGGCGTTCAGGCCGCCGGCGAGGAACACCGGCCGGGAGGTTCTGGCGACGAATTCGCGGCTGACCGCCCAGTCATGGGTTCGTCCGGTGCCGCCCAGTTCACGCATGGTACCGCCCGGCTTGCCGGAATCGAGCAGGAAGGCATGGACATAGGGTTCATAGGTCGGGATCAGGTCGAGCGCCTGCGGTCCTTCGACATGAATGACCTGGACGCGCCGCACCATGGGCAACGCGACGGCGATGACGGCCAATTCGGCGGGATCGATGTGGTCGACGATCTGCACGGTATTGGTGCCGCAGGCGCGGATATGATCGGCAATGTCCAGCCCGCGGACCCGCGCGGTCAAAAGGAAGCTGGCGATCGGCGGCGGCAGTTCGGTGGTCACCGAGCGGATCGTCGCGTCATCGACGATGCCCGGCCCCGACGGCATGGCCGCCACGAAACCCAACGCATCGGCACCGGCGGCAATTGCCATCCGGGCCTCGGCGACCGATGAGATGCAGCAGATCTTGACGCGCGTGCGGATGGTCGTGGTAGCGCCGGTCATTCAGCCGCCTCCTTGCGTCCGCGGGCGACATCGAGGAACACCTCTTCGAGATTGGAGCGCCCGTAGCGCGCGATCAGCTCGGCCGGCGAGCCGTCGTCCTCGATGCGTCCCTTTTTCAGCATGATGACGCGATCGCAGAGCCGCTCGACCTCGCCCATATTGTGCGACGCCAGCAGAATGGTGGCGCCGCGCCGCAGCCGGTATTGCTCCAGGTGGCTGCGGATCCAGTCGGCGGTGTCAGGGTCGAGCGAGGCGGTCGGTTCGTCGAGCAGCATGACCTCGGGGTCGTTGATCAGCGCCTTGGCCAGCGCCACACGCGTCTTCTGGCCAGCCGAGAGCTTGCCGGTCGCGCGATCCAGGAAGTCGCCGAGATCGAGATCGGCGGCGAGCGCCGCGATCCGCTCCTTCAACGCCTTGACGCCATAGAGCTTGCCGAAAACCGTCAGGTTCTGGCGCACCGTCAGCCGGTGCGGCATGTCGACATAGGGGCTCTCGAAATTCATCCGGTGCAGCACGTCGTGCCGGCGCCGTGCCATGTCGGTGCCGAGCACCCGGACCTCGCCCGATGTCGGCAGCGTCAGCCCCATGATCATGGCGATGGTGGTGGTCTTGCCGGCACCATTACCGCCGAGCAAGGCGGTGGTCGAACCGGGCTGAAGCGCAAAGGACAGGCCGTCGACGGCACGCACCGTGCCGTAATCCTTGACCAGAGCCTCGGCCTCAATCGCTGGCTGTCCCATGTCCCAGTGCATCGCGCGTCGCGATCCCCAGGGCAAATCAAAATCCGTAATCGGCCGAATTCGAGCGCGACGAGGCCCAGGATTGCATTGCCGCCCTGTCGCCACCGCCTTGACCGCGAGCTACCGGGCAAGCCAGCTTGCAGGCTCCATGATCGTCGTCTTCGGCTCCCTCAATGTCGACCTCGTCGCGCGCGTGCCGGTGCTGCCGTCGGCGGGCGAAACCGTGCTCGGACCGGATTATGTCACGGTGCCCGGTGGCAAGGGCGCCAATCAGGCGCTCGCCGCCCGCCGCGCCGGCGCCGAGGTCGTGATGGTCGGCGCGGTCGGCCGCGATGGTTTCGCCGAAGCCGCGCTCGCTGCGCTCGCCGCGGCCGGCGTCGATATTTCCAGGGTGGCACGGGTCGAGGCGCCAACCGGGGCCGCCTTCATCGCGGTCGATCCGGCCGGCCGCAACCAGATCGTCGTCGCGGCCGGCGCCAATGCCCGGGCCTCGGCCGCCGCGCTCGACGACCTTGAGGCCGGCAAGGGCGACATCCTGATGCTGCAATGGGAAGTGCCGGGGGCGGAAATCCTCGCTGCCGCCCAGTGGGCCAAGGCACGCGAACTCACCGTCGTGCTCAATCGCGCCCCGGCCGGTCCGGTGCCGGCGGAACTGATGGCGCTGGTCGACGTGGTCATCGTCAACGAGCACGAAATCCTGGCTTTGGCCGAAGGCCTCGGCATGGCGGCCGTGGATGCCGAGGCAATCGCCTGCGAGATCGATCGGCGCCTCGGGGTGACCGCCATCGTGACGCTTGGCGCCGCCGGTGCGCTGGCCTGGGGCGGCGGCGTGCGCTGCCCGGTGCCGGCGCTGAAAGTCGATGTCGTCGACACCACGGCGGCGGGCGATGCCTTCTGCGGCGCCTTCGCCGCCGCCCTGGCGCAAGGACGTGGCCTGACCAGCGCGGTCGAACATGGTTCGGCGGCCGGATCGCTCGCCTGCACCGGTTTCGGGGCTCAGCCGAGCCTGCCGGCGCGCGGCGCCATCGAACAGGGCGCCGCGCAGCTCGCCACCCGCGATATTCCGCTGATTCCCAAAGTAGCGCCCGAACCGGGCCCCAAGGAGACTTGAATGATCCGCAACCGCCTGAAGCGCCGCGCTGTCGCCGGCGAGAAGCTCATTGGCGCCTGGGTGTTTTCCGGTGCTCCGGCCGTGTGCGAGCTCTATGCGCTGGCCGGATATGACATCGTGCTGATCGACACCGAACACACGCCGATCGACATCGCCGACGTCTTGACCTGCGTGCGCGCGGTCGAGGCCGGCGGCGGCGAGGCCATGGTGCGGGTGCCGGGGCAGGATTCCAGCCATTTCAAGCGCATGCTCGATGCCGGCATCCATTCCCTGATGGTGCCGATGGTCGATACGGTCGATCAGGCAAAGGCGGTGATCGACGCCTGCCTCTATCCGCCGCGCGGCCGGCGCGGTTATGCCGCTTCGGTTTCCCGCTCCGGCCTCTATGGCTTCGACGAGACCTATGCCGACACGGCACATGAAGAGACTTTCCTGGCGCTGCAGGTGGAAAGTGCGGCCTGTGCCGCGATCGCCGGCGACATCGCCGCGCTCGCCGGCGCCGATTGCCTGTTCATCGGCGCCAACGACCTGGCCGGCTCGCTCGGCAAGCTTGGCCAGCTGACCGCGCCGGATGTGCTCGCGAGCATCGACCAGGCGGCCAATGCGACCAAGACGGCCGGCAAGGTGCTCGGCACCATTCCGATCCCCGGCCGCGACGCATCCCATCTGGCGGCGCAAGGTTATGGCATCGTCATTGGCGAATGCGACATGTGGGCGGTGAGGACCGGC
This sequence comes from Phreatobacter stygius, assembly GCF_005144885.1. Lineage (NCBI taxonomy): Bacteria > Pseudomonadati > Pseudomonadota > Alphaproteobacteria > Hyphomicrobiales > Phreatobacteraceae > Phreatobacter > Phreatobacter stygius. The sequence continues at coordinate 2,714,187 of NZ_CP039690.1, read as the reverse complement.
GCGCTCGCCGACCTCGCCCAGCACCGCAAGGCGTTTCCCGGCCGCAAGCGCTGATCAGCTGAGCTGATCGCGGATCGCCCGGACGATCGCGTCGGGCGCCATGTCGATCGGCACGGTGATCGCCCGCTCGTCGGGACCAGGCGGTTCCAGGGTCGCGAACTGGCTCTCGAGCAGGCTCGGCGGCATGAAATGATCGACGCGCGCCGCCATGCGGGCGTCGATCAGCGCGAAACTGCCGGCAAGATAGACGAAGCGCAGCCGCGAGCCCGGCGCCCGCAGCCGGTCGCGATAGGCCCGCTTCAGGGCCGAACAGGCGATGACCACGTGACCGCCGGATCCTTCGAGCGTTGCGACGTGGCCAGCGATGGCGTCGAGCCAGGGCCAGCGATCGGCATCGGTCAGCGGCGCGCCGGAACGCATCTTCTCGACATTGGCCGGCGGATGGAACGCATCGCCATCCCTGAAATCCCAGCCGAGCATGCGGGCGAGTTGGGCGCCGACCGTCGATTTGCCACTGCCGGAAACGCCCATGACAATGATCGCCGTTGGCGGGCCGGCCTGTTGCCTGGCGCCACCGGTCGCGCCCGCCTCGGCGCCCTGCCTGGTCTCTCGGCCGGTTCTTGGGCTCATGCCGGCTTCTTCGGTTCCTGGTGGCCGCCGAACCCCTTGCGCATGGCGGACAGGACCTTTTCCGCGAATGTGTGGTCCTGGCGCGAGCGGAAGCGGGTATAGAGCGCCGAGGTCAGCACCTCGGCCGGCGTCGCCTGCTCGATGGCCGCTTCGACCGTCCAGCGGCCTTCGCCGGAATCATCGACATGGCCGGAGAAGCCCGACAAGGCACCGTCCTCGGCCAGGGCTTCCGCGGTGAGATCCAGCAGCCACGACGTCACCACGCTGCCGCGACGCCAGACCTCGGCAATCTCGGCAAGGTCGAGATCGAAGCGCTGCTCGGCCGGCAATCGCGCCGAACCGGCATTGTTCAGGATGTCGAAGCCTTCGGCGAAGGCCTGCATCATGCCGTATTCGATGCCGTTATGGATCATCTTGACATAGTGCCCGGCGCCGCTCGGCCCGCAATGGAGATAGCCTTGCTCGGCCGTGCCGGCGCGATCGTCGCGGTGCCGGGTCGCCGGGATGTCGCCGCGGCCGGGCGCCAGCGCCGAAAAGATCGGATCGAGCCGGGTCACTGCCGCCCGGTCGCCGCCGATCATCAGGCAATAGCCGCGCTCCAGGCCCCAGACGCCGCCTGACGTGCCGACATCGAGATAGCTGAGACCTCTTTCGGCCAGGACCCCGGCCCGGCGGATATCGTCCTTCCAGAAGCTGTTGCCGCCGTCGATGATGATATCGCCGGGCGACAGCAGGTCCGCCAGTTCGGCGATCATCGCTTCTGTCACGGCGCCGGCCGGCAGCATTACCCAGACGGCGCGCGGCGCGGCCAGCGCCTCGACCAGCCCGGCGAGGCTTTCGGCATTCCGGGCGCCTTCGGCGGCCAGAGCCTTGCCCGGCGCTGCATTGGCGTCGTGGACGACACAAGAATGTCCTGCCCGGATCAGCCGGCGGACGATATTCGCCCCCATCCGGCCGAGCCCCACCATGCCGAGCTGCATCGCCTCGTCCTCCCGCCTGCCGAACCTTGTCGGGGCCAAGCAACCAGACTGGCCGATGATGTCAACCACGCCGAGCCGGCGACATTGCCGGAACCGCCGTCAAAGTGTAGAGGGCGCGCAACCGTTCCAAGAGACGTTCCAAGAGATTTCGCGGAGAAGCCGTTTCATGTCCCAGGCCCGCTACGACGTTGCCGGTATCGGCAACGCCATTGTCGATGTGCTCGCCCGCATCCAGGATGACCTGCTCGCCAGGCTCGAGGTGCCGAAGGGCGCGATGATGCTGATCGACGAGCCGCGCGCCGAGGCGATCTATGCATCAATGGCGCAGACGGTGGAGATCTCCGGCGGTTCGGCCGCCAATACCATTGTCGGCTGCGGCATGCTGGGCCTGAAGCCGGGTTTCATCGGCAAGGTGAAGAACGATCCGCTCGGCCGCACCTTCAGCCACGGCATCCGCGCCGCCGGCGTGCATTTCCCGACCAAGCTCGCCGAAGACGGGCCGGCAACCGCGCGCTGCTTCATCCTGGTGACGCCGGACGGCGAGCGCACCATGAACACCTATCTCGGCGCCGCCCAGCTGCTGTCGCCCGACGATGTCGACGAAGACACCATCGCCAATGCCGGCGTGACCTATCTCGAAGGTTATCTGTGGGATCCGCCGGCGGCCAAGCAGGCCTTTCTGAAGGCTGCCAAGATCGCCCATGGCGCCAATCGCCAGGTGGCGCTGACGCTGTCGGATTCATTCTGCGTCGACCGCTATCGCGACGAGTTCCTGCAGCTCCTGCGCGACAAGGTGGTGGATATCGTCTTCGCCAATGAGAGCGAGCTGAAATCGCTCTACCAGACCTCCGATTTCGCCACGGCGCTCGATGCGCTACGCGCCGACGCCAGGCTCGCCGTGGTCACCCGCGGCGACGAGGGCGCGTTGGCCGCGGAAGGTGCGAACCTCGTTTCCGTGCCGGCCTATCCGGTCGCCCGGGTGGTCGACACGACCGGCGCCGGCGACCTGTTCGCCGCAGGCTTCCTGGCAGGCTTCGCCCGCGGCATCGGCCACGAAGCCTCGCTCGGGCTCGGCGCGCTCTGTGCCGCCGAGATCATCAGCCATATGGGCGCCCGGCCGGAGGCCGACCTGAAGTCGCTGGCCGCCGAGAACGGCTTCATTTTCTGAAGCTGACGGGGAGCGCTTCAGCGCTCCCAGATCATCTTGCCGCCATAAGCGATCATGACAAAGCCCGCGCCGGCACCAACGGCGCGGCCCATGCGGCTCGGGCCGCGCGCCATCGGCAATTTGCGCAGGACCAGGGCGAACAGGAGATAATAGGTCGCCGACATCGAGACCATGATGGCGACGCCGAGAAGCCCAATGGCGAGCGGCTGCTCGGCGAGATGGGTCACCGCGAACAGCGACGAGACGAAGACCAGCGATTTCGGATTGCCGAGCGCCGTGACCAGACCGGTGACGAAGGCTTTGCGGGTATCGAGCGTGGGCGCTCGCATGCGCCCGGCCTCGGGCGGCGGCGCCAGGTTGCGCCAGATCAGCCGCAGGCCCATCCAGGCGAGATAGGCGCCGCCGAGCAGCTTCACGGCAAGGGCGGCAGCGGGAAACAGTTCGAACAGCCAGAACAGGCCGAAAAGGCCGGCCAGACCCCAGCAGAATGTGCCGAGGATAACTGCCGCCACGACCGCCAGCACGGAGCGGGTCGGCGAGGACAAGCCGACGGCGACAAAAAGCAAGGTGTTCGGGCCGGGCGTGATGACCGCGATCAGCCAGAGGCCGGCCAGAACCAAGAGCGTGTCGACCGGAATCATGTCCCCATCCCTGTTTGTGTCCGGACCCTAGTCCTTGATGCCATCCATCCGCACGGGCAGGCCGGCGGCCTTCATGTGCCGCTTGACCTGCGGCACCGTGAAGGTGCCGAAGTGGAACACCGATGCGGCCAGCACACCGGTGGCGCCCCCCTTCGATACGCCTTCGACAAAATGGTCGAGCGCGCCGACGCCGCCCGAGGCGATCACCGGCACCGGCACCGCGTCCGACACCGCCCGGGTCAGCGCAAGGTCGAAGCCGGCCTTGGTGCCGTCGCGATCCATCGAGGTCAGCAGAATCTCGCCGGCGCCGAGCGCCACCACCTCGCGGGCATAGTCGATCGCATCGATGCCGGTGGGCTTGCGTCCGCCATGGGTGAAGATTTCCCAGCGGTCGGCCTCGCCGGCGCCCGACACTTTCTTGGCATCGATCGCCACGACAATGCACTGATTGCCGAACTTGTCGGCGGCCCGGCCGACAAAGGCGCGGTCAGTGACAGCGGCAGTGTTGATCGACACCTTGTCGGCGCCGGAGACCAGGAGCGCGCGGATGTCCTCGACCGCTCGAACACCACCGCCAACGGTGAGCGGCATGAAACAGGCCTCGGCCGTGCGCCGGACCACGTCGAACATGGTGGCGCGGTTGTCGGAACTGGCGGTGATGTCGAGAAAGGTCAATTCGTCGGCGCCTGCCGCGTCATAAGCCTTGGCCGCCTCGACCGGATCGCCGGCATCGATCAGATCGACGAATTGAACGCCCTTGACGACGCGGCCATCCTTGACGTCGAGGCAGGGAATGATGCGCACCTTGAAGCTCATGGACGCCTCGCAGCCTTGATCGCGGCCAGCGCTTGCCGCGGGTCGAGCCGGCCGTCGTAGAGCGCCTTGCCGGTAATCGCGCCTTCGAGCTTTTCGGCGCGGGGCGAGATCAGTTCGCGCACATCGTCCATCGAGGCAAGGCCGCCGGAGGCGACCACCGGAATGGCGACCTGGTCGGCCAGCGCGATGGTGCCGTCCCAATCGATGCCGGAGAGCATGCCGTCGCGCGCGATATTGGTATAGACGATGGCGGCGACGCCGGCGTCCTCGAAGCGCTTGGCAAGCTCATGGGCATGCAGGGTCGAGGTCTCGGCCCAGCCCTCGACAGCCACCCAACCGTCGCGGGCGTCGATGCCGACGGCGACCCGGCCGGGAAAGGCTTTCGCCGCCGTCTTGACGAATTCGGGATCGCGCACCGCCGCCGTGCCGATGATGACGCGGGTGACACCCTTCAAAAGCCAGCCTTCGACCGTCTTCATGTCGCGAATGCCGCCGCCGAGCTGAACCGGAAAACGGGTCGCGGCGCGGATCGCTTCGACGGCCGCGGCATTGACCGGCTTGCCGGCAAAGGCGCCGTCGAGATCGACGACATGCAAATAATCGAAACCGAGGGCCTCGAAGTCGCGCGCCTGGGCAGCGGGATCGTCGGAATAGACGGTCGCCTGCGCCATATCACCCTGCTTCAGGCGAACGCAGCGGCCATCTTTGAGGTCAATCGCGGGAAACAGTCTCACGGCCGCCACTCGAGGAAATTGCCGATCAGAGTCAGGCCGAGCTGCTGACTCTTTTCCGGATGGAACTGGGTGCCGACCATGGTGTCGCGCGCGATCATGGCGGTCACCGGCCCGCCATAATCGGCCTCCGCCAGCACCACGTCGGCGGCGGTTGCGGTCAGGTGGTAGGAATGGACGAAATAGGCGTGCAATCCGTCGGGGCCGGTCGGGATGCCCGAGAGCACCGGGTGGTCACGTTTCACGTCGAGAGTATTCCAGCCCATGTGCGGGATCTTCAGATTGGCGCCGGTCGGGCGGATCAGGTCGATGTCGCCGGGCACCCAGCCGAGGCCGGCGGTGACGTCCTTTTCCAGGCCCCGGCCGGCCATCAGCTGCATGCCGACGCAAATACCGAGAAATGGCCGGCCACGGCCGCGCACCACCTCGGTCAAGGCCTCGACCATGCCGGGGACCCCGACAAGGCCCTTGCGGCAATCGGCAAAGGCGCCGACGCCGGGCAGCACGACGCGATCGGCCTTGCGGACCAGATCCGGGTCGGCAGTGACCAGCACCGGCGCGTTCAGGCCGCGCTCGCGCGCCATTCGCTCGAAAGCCTTCTGCGCCGAGTGCAGATTGCCCGAGCCGTAATCGACAATGGCAACGCTCATCTGGTGCCTCGCGGGCGGCTCTCGGCCTCCGGGAACAGCCCGATCACATGGTCTCCGGCCGGGGCGCTCGGCGCCGCGAAGACCGAAGGCGGACCGCCGAGCGTGGCTGGCGGCGGGGCGAGCGCCGAGGCGCGCTCGGAAAAATAGCGGCGCTCGGCCTCGTCGCGCGTCGACGCAACCACGACGCCTTCGTCGCGAAAGCCGCGACGGCCAAGCGTCCAGCGCCGGAGATTGGTTGCTTCGAGCCCGATCAGCAGGTTGAAGACGAAGGCGATGCCGACCCGCACCGGCATGGCAAAGCCGGCGAACAACAGCGCCGCGATCAGGATGGCGACCGCCACGACATAAGCCAGCGTGACCAGCCACATGCGGTGCCACAGGAAATAGGCCCAGGGCGCGACGAAGGCGACGACCGAAAAGCTGTCCGGCACGAAGCGCAGCGCCCCGTCGGGGTCGCGCCCGGCCTGTTCGGGCGCCGAATGGATGGTGAAGCTCTTCAGGGCGGCCATCACAACACGCCCTTGGTCGAGGGGACCTCGTGGGCGCGGCGTGGATCGATGGCGAAAGCGGTGCGCAGCGCGCGGGCCAGCCCCTTGAAGCAGCTTTCGGCAATATGATGGGCATTGTCGCCATAAAGCGTCTCGACATGCAGCGTGATGCCGGAATTCATGGCGAAGGCCTGGAAGAACTCGCGGACCAGTTCGGTGTCGAAGGTGCCGATCTTGTCGCGTGGAAAGGCCGTGCGGAACACCAGGAAGGGACGGCCCGACACGTCGAGGGCGACGCGCGTCAAGGTCTCGTCCATCGCCAGGTGGACATCGGCATAACGGGTGATGCCTTTCATGTCGCCGAGCGCCTTGCGGACGGCCTGGCCGAGCGCGATGCCGACATCTTCCACCGTGTGATGGTCATCGATATGCAGGTCGCCCTTGGCCTCGACGGTGAGGTCGATCATGCCGTGGCGGGCAATCTGGTCCAGCATGTGATCGAAAAAGCCGACGCCGGTCGCGACGGCGGCGGTTCCGGCGCCGTCCAGATCGACCGAGACGGAAATATCCGTCTCCTTGGTGGTGCGGGTCACCGAGGCCTTGCGCATAGCGATCTCCAAGCGGATTGCCGGGTCTTCTACCAGCGGGCGGCCCGTGTGAAAACCCAAACGCTCCCGGATGGTTGTCGGACGCGCCAGTCCGCGTTTCCGACCCGGCCATGGCTGTTGCGCGATGACCGGCGCGAGGAGACTGGCGAAAGGCGCGGTGTCTGGACGGTCGAGCCAAGTCGACGCCGTGGATGGCCGCGGCAATGCAACCTTGTCAGGCCGTAGCGCACCGCGAAATTCGGGCTAGGGTGGGTGTCCCCGTGTCGGAGCAGCGTGCCATGACCCGTGACGAAGTGCTCGTTGTCGCCCTGAGCCTGCCGGAGACCGAATCCGCGCCGCATTTCGAGCGCACCGCCGTGAAGGTCGCCAAGGGCAAGATCTTCGCGACGCTGGCGCCCGATGGTTCGAGTTTCAACGTCAAGCTGACGCCCGACCAGCAACCTGTTTATGTCGAGAGCGCGCCGGAGATCTTTTCACCGATCCCCAATGCCTGGGGCCGGCAGGGCTGGACCACGGTCAGCCTGGTCGCCGCCGATCGTGACGCCGTCCTGGCCGCGCTGACCGCCGCCTGGCGCAATGCCGCGCCAAAAAAACTCTTGGCTTTGCATACCAAGCCCGACTAGCGGCCGCGCTTGCGTCGCGGCACATTCGGCCTAAATGACGGGCTTGCCTCGGAGTTCCCATGACGACCAATGACAATGCTTTTCCCGGCTGGCACGCCACCACCATCTGTTCGGTCCGCAAGGGCGGCCGGGTGGTGATCGGTGGCGATGGCCAGGTGAGCCTCGGCCAGACCGTGATCAAGGCCAATGCGAAGAAGGTGCGCCGGCTCGCCAAGGGCGACGTCATCGCCGGTTTTGCCGGCGCGACGGCGGATGCCTTCACGCTGTTCGAGCGTCTGGAGGCCAAGCTCGAGCAATATCCGGGACAGCTGACGCGGGCCGCCGTGGAGCTCGCCAAGGACTGGCGCACCGACCGGTATCTGCGCCGCCTGGAAGCGATGATGATCGTTGCCGACAAGGACGTGTCGCTGATCCTCACCGGTACCGGCGACGTGCTGGAACCGGAAGGCGGCATCATGGCCATCGGCTCCGGCGGCAATTATGCCTTGTCGGCGGCGCGCGCGCTCGCCGATACCGACCTGGACGCGGAAGCGATCGTGCGCAAAGCGATGAAGATCGCCGCCGAGATCTGCGTCTATACCAACGACAATGTGGTGATCGAGACCATTGGATGACCGATTTTTCCCCCCGCGAGATTGTTTCCGAGCTCGATCGCCACATCATCGGCCAGAATGACGCCAAGCGCGCGGTGGCGATCGCCGTGCGCAATCGCTGGCGCCGGCTGCAGCTCGACGAGACGCTGCGCGAAGAGGTTCTGCCGAAAAACATCCTGATGATCGGACCGACCGGCGTCGGCAAGACCGAGATCTCGCGCCGGCTCGCCAGGCTCGCCAACGCGCCTTTCCTCAAGGTGGAAGCGACCAAGTTCACCGAGGTCGGTTATGTCGGCCGCGACGTCGAGCAGATCATCCGCGACCTGCTCGAAGTCGGCATCTCCATCGTCCGGGAAACCAAGCGGCGGGACGTCCAGGCCAAGGCGCATGTCGCGGCCGAAGAGCGGGTGCTCGACGCGCTGGTCGGCGCGACCGCCTCGCCGGCCACCCGCGACAGCTTCCGCAAGAAGCTGCGCAACGGCGAGATGGACGACAAGGAGATCGACATCGAGGTGGCGGCGACGCCGTCGAACCTGCCGATGATGGATATTCCCGGCATGCCCGGCGGCCAGATCGGCATTGCCAATCTTTCGGACATGCTGGGCAAGATGATGGGCGGGCGCACCAAACAGCGCCGCGCCACCGTCAAGGAGGCCTATCAGCCGCTGGTGCAGGAAGAGGCCGACAAGCTGGTCGACCAGGACACGCTGGTGCAGGAAGCCATCAAGGTGGTCGAGAACAACGGCATCGTGTTCATCGACGAGATCGACAAGATCTGCGCCCGCGACGGCGCAAGGGTCGGCGGCGACGTGTCGCGCGAGGGCGTGCAGCGCGACCTCTTGCCGCTGATCGAGGGCACGACAGTGTCGACCAAGCACGGGCCGGTCAAATCCGACCACATCCTGTTCATCGCCTCCGGTGCCTTCCATATCGCCAAGCCGTCCGACCTACTGCCGGAATTGCAGGGCCGCCTGCCGATCCGCGTCGAACTCAACGCGCTCACACGCGAGGATTTACGCAGGATCCTGACCGAGACCGAGGCGAGCCTGGTCAAGCAGTCGATCGCCATGATGGCCACGGAAGGCATCGCCCTGGTGCTGACCGACGATGCGATCGACGCCATTGCCGATCTGGCGGTGGCGGTGAATGCCTCGGTCGAGAATATCGGCGCCCGCCGGCTGCAGACGATCATGGAGCGCGTGCTGGACGATATCTCCTTCACCGCCCCCGATCGTGCCGGCGAGACGGTGACCATCGATGGCGCCTATGTGATGAAGACGGTGGGCGATCTCGCGAAAAACGCCGACCTCAGCCGGTTCATCCTGTAGCCAGGGCTGCCGGAGCCGCCAGGCCGGCGCCGCCGCAACGATCGCGGCGGCGGCCTCATCGATGCGCCATGGTTTCGGAGGGATCACCGCCCTCCGAACCGCCCTTCAGCCGAACATTTCCGGGCGGTATTCGAAGTGCATGGTATCGAAATGATACCACTTGCCGCCCCAGATGAAGCCTTCCGCCTCGAAGATCGCGACGATCTCGAAGGGGATCCGGTTGCGGTAGGCGATTTCCCCGCGCCGGCTTGCCCAGGCCCAATAGTCGGATTGGCCGACATGAATGTCGATGGCCGCGCCATAGGCGTGCATGCTGGGCACGCCGGTATCGGCCACCACCCGGCAGTTATAGGTGCCGGCCGAGGGCACAAGGAAGGCCTTCAGCCGGTCCGGCAGCCGGTCGAGCAGATCGATGACCCGTTCCATGCGCGCCGCGACATCGTTGACATTGGTCAGCTGGATCGTCTGCGACGCGGTTTTCGGCATCCAGGCGACCGGCCGCATCAGCCGGGTCACGCCGCCCTTGGCGCAATCTCCGTACATCTTCACGAAAAAGGCGGTGTTGCGCAGGCGGCCGGGGCTTTCATCGCGCGCTGGCCGGTCCTGAGGCGGTCCGGGCTGATAGGTCTGACGCAATTGGTCGGCAATCGTCGCCGAGCGCACCATGTCTTCGAAGGCGCGCGCCGGCCGGTCGGATCCGATGGTCATCCTGGTGCCGTCGCGCCAGACCAGGATGTCGTCGACCACGGCGGCGAGATGATCGGGATAGCTGGCGACCAGCTTCGCCAGCCGGTCGGCCGAGACGGTGGCGGCCGCCGGCGCCGCGCCGGCGAGCGGCATCGCCGCCAGCCCGGTCAGCAGCAGCCTGCGGTCGATCAGCGGCATCGCCGCTTTAGTCCACGCACCCCATATAGCGCTCCGCCCTGGTGACGTCGGCGATGATCCGGCGCTGGGTCTGCGACAGCGGCACATCGGCCTGGCGGTCATAGCTGCACCCGCCATTGCCAAAATAGGAGATCGCCCGCGGCGTCCTGAAGCAATAACCCGCGTCCTTGTAGATCTGATTGCGCTCGACCCACAGATCGCGACACGACCATCCGCGATAGTCCTGCGCCACGACTGGCGCGGCTGAACAGATCAATACCGCCGCTGCGACGATCGCCCGCCTGACCTTCCGCTTCATCCACGCCTCCTTCTGTCGAACCACCGGCGGCCCACGCGCGCCCGGCAGTTCAGCACGTCGCGCCGCATGCCGTCACCGGTTTTAGCGGGACGGCCGCGGCGCTTCGATGACAAAGGCGCCGAAAGCGGCTTAGCGCGCCGCGTGTGTCGCCCGCGACAAATGGGCCGCCACCGGCCCGATGGTGGTGCGGACCATGCCACGGCTCATATCGCCTGTCGTGATGAAGGTTGCGATCGCCTGGGTGCGCCGCTCGACGCCGAGCTTGCGCAGGATCGAGGAGACATGGGATTTCACCGTGCCTTCGGAAATCCCGAGATCATAAGCGATCTGTTTGTTGAGCCGGCCACGGCTCATCAGGTCCAGCACCTTGAACTGCTGGCCGGACAGGGCGTCGAGCCGGCGCGACGCCGGCGCCTGGCCTTCCGGGTCGACATTGGCGACCACCGGCCACCAGTTGCGGCCGGCGAGCACCGCGCCGAGCGCTGCGCGCAGATGATCGGCGGGCAGATCGAGCGGCAAGGCGGCGATCGCGCCGCGGCCGCGCGCATCCTGGACCGGACGACGGTCGGCATGATCGACCAGTACCGCGACGCGCGTGCCGGGGGTCAGCTCCAGGCCGTTGAGCGTTTCCAGCGTCGCGATCACCAGGTCGGCCTTGGCATAATCGACCGCGGTCGCGCCCGGCTGATTGGCGCGCACCAGCGCGTCGAGCGTCTCGGCGACGATCGGAAAGGGATGATGCACAGCGAAGGTGAGCGTGTCGCGAGGCGCGGACTGAGCGAGGTTCGTCATGTGAAATCCCTCGTGTCGGATTGGCGGTGAGCACGTGAGACAAAAGCTAGCACCGCCCCCCACGGCATCAAAATGCGAAAGATCATGCTGCAACATTGCGAAATTTTTGCATTTCTATCCTTCGGCCGATGTGCTTCGATCTAGGCCGAACGGTCAGGCGGTATCACGGTCCAGGAGGCGCGCCATGTCCCGCAAGATTTTTGTTGGTCCCGCGCTCCGCCGTTTGCGCGAGGGCACCCGTCTGACCCAGACCGCCTTCGCCCAGCGCCTCGGTCTTTCCGTGAGCTATCTCAATCAGATCGAGAACAATCAGCGGCCGGTGACCGCCAGCGTTCTGGTCGCGCTCGGGCAGACCTTCGGCGTCGATCTCGCGACATTCGCGGTCGACGACACCGACCGCCTGGTCACCGACCTGCGCGAGGCGGCGGCCGACCCGATGCTCGCGGAAAGCGCGCCGGGTTTGCAGGACCTGAAGCGGGTCGCCTCCGACAGTCCGGCCTTTGCCAGGGCTTTCCTGCGCATGCATCAGACCGCGCGGCGGCTGCGCGAGAGGCTGCAGGCCGCCGGCGATGCGCCGCTCTTGCCGCCAACGGGCGAAGAGGGCGAGGCGGCGCTGCTGCCTTATGAAGAGGTTCGCGACTATTTCCACTATGTCGACAATTATGTCGACGATCTCGACCGGGCTGCCGAAGACCTTGCCGAGCGCCTCGGACTGGCGGCGGCGAGCGATCGGCTGCAGGTGCTGACGGGTTATCTGGCGAGCCGCCATGGCGTCACGGTCGATGCCACCGCCAATCTCGGCGACGACCTGATGGAGCGCTATGAGGCCGGCCCCAAACTGGTGGTGCTCGACGGCGCGCTCGATCCGGCGACCCGCATCTTCCTGCTGGCCAATCGCATCGCCCGACTGGAGCAGGCCGACACGCTGGCGGCCCTTGCCGAAGGCGGCCGGTTCCGGTCGCGCGCCGCCAGCGATATTGCGCGCGTGGCGCTGGCCAATTATTTCGCCGGCGCCCTGATGCTGCCCTATCGGCGTTTCCTGGCGGCAGCCAAGGAGACCCGCCATGATATCGATCTGCTCGGCCGCATTTTCGGGGCGAGCCTGGAACAGGTCTGCCACCGGCTTTCCACCCTGCAGCGGCCGGGCCAGAAGGGCATTCCGTTCTATTTCCTGAAGGTCGACCGGGCCGGCAATGTCATCAAGCGCCATTCGGCGACACGCTTCCAGTTCGCCCGTTTCGGCGGCGCCTGCCCCTTGTGGAACGTCCACGAGGCCTTCGAACAGACCGGCCGGACCTTTGTGCAGGTTGCCGAAATGCCCGATGGCGTGCGTTATCTGTCGCTCGCCCGCGCGGTGACCAAGGGCGCGGCGCATTGGCGCGCGCCGGTCCGGCGTTACGCCTTCGGGCTCGGCTGCGAGCTCTCTTATGCCGGCGACATCATCTATTCCGAAGGCATCGACCTGAAGGCGGAAGCCAATGTCGCCAAGATCGGCGTGTCCTGCCGCATCTGCGAGCGCGGTTCCTGCCACCAGCGCGCCGTGCCGCCGGTGGACCGGGAAATCCGCGTGCCGTCGGACAGCCGCAAGGTCGTGCCCTTCGACCTGAGCTGAAACGGCGCTGGCCCGATTCCTGACCGTTTGGTCTACCCACGCGACAGCGTGCGCGACACCGCATCCCGCCAGCGCACCAGTTTCGCGCCGCGGGTCGTTTCGTCCATGGCCGGCATGAAACGCTGCTCCAGCCGCCAGCCGCGGGCAAATTCCTCAGGCTCCGGATAGACGCCACGGGCAAGGCCGGCGAGATAGGCAGCCCCCAGCGCGGTCGTCTCCAGCACCTTCGGCCGGTCGACCGGCGCATCGAGCAGATCGGCAAGGCGCTGCATGGTCCAGTCGGAGGCGACCATGCCACCGTCGACACGCAGCACCGTGCCGGCGCTGCCGGCGCCGGGCCAATCGGCGCGCATGGCCGACAAGAGATCGGCGGTTTGAAAACACACGCTTTCGAGCGCGGCGCGCGCCATTTCGCGCGGGCCGGTCGCGCGCGTCAGGCCGAAGATCGCGCCGCGGCATTCGGCGTCCCAATAGGGCGCTCCGAGCCCGACAAAGGCGGGCACCAGCACCACGTCCTGCTGCGGATCGGCGGCTTCCGCCAAAGCCCCGGTCTCGCCGGCGGCCTTGATGATGCCGAGACCGTCGCGCAGCCATTGGACCGCAGCGCCGGCGACGAAGATCGACCCTTCGAGAGCGTAGGCGCGCTTGCCGTTGAGCTGATAGGCAATGGTGGTGAGCAGTTTCGAGCGCGAGGCCACTGCCTCGGCGCCGGTGTTCAGCAGCGCGAAACAGCCGGTGCCATAGGTCGATTTCATCATTCCCGGCGAAAAACAGGCTTGCCCGACGGTCGCGGCCTGCTGATCGCCGGCAATGCCGCCGATCGCGATCGGCCCGCCGAACAATCCGGCCTCGGTGACGCCGTAGTCGGCGGCGCAATCCCTTACCTCCGGCATCAGCGGACGCGGCACCCGGATCAGATGCATGAGATCCGGGTTCCAGTCGCCCTGATGGATGTCGAACAGCATGGTGCGCGACGCATTGGTCGCATCGGTCGCGTGGACCTTGCCGCCGGTGAGCCGCCACAGCAGGAAGCTGTCGATGGTTCCGAAGGCCAGTTCGCCACGGGCCGCCCGCTCGCGCGCGCCTTCGACATGGTCGAGGATCCAGGCGATCTTGGTGCCGGAAAAATAAGGGTCGAGCAGCAAGCCCGAGCGGGCCGCGACCAGCGCCTCATGGCCCTCGGCTTTCAGCCGCGCGCATTCGGCAGCGGTGCGCCGATCCTGCCAGACGATCGCCCGGTGGATCGGCTTGCCGGTGGCGCGCTCCCAGATGACCGTGGTCTCGCGCTGGTTGGTGATGCCGAGCCCGGCGACGTCGCCGGCTTCCACGCCAGCCCTGGCCATGGCCGTCCGGGTGGTTTCGACCACGCTCGCCCAGATCTCTTCGAGATCGTGCTCGACCCAGCCGGAGGCAGGATAGTGTTGGGTGAATTCCTGCTGCGCGACGGCGCGGATCGACAGGTCCGGGCCGAACACGATGGCCCGTGACGACGTGGTTCCCTGGTCGATGGCAATGACGACCGGCGCCATGGATCTCTCCTTCCCTGCTCGTCCGCTTGACGCGGTTGTCCGCCATCCTGGCACCGGAACCGCTTGCGGCGGAAGGCGAAAGGCGGCAGACGACGTCAATCTATGGTGCGGCGGTGGGGCCAGGCATGATCGATCGCGGGTTGAAGCCATGAGCCGCCGGTCCTGCCAGGTCGCGATTGTCGGCGCCGGGCCGGCCGGGCTGTTTGCCGCGGAAAAACTTGCCGAGGCCGGGCTCGAGGTCACGATCTTCGAGCGCCTGGCCTCGCCGGCGCGAAAATTTCTGCTGGCCGGACGAGGCGGCCTCAATCTGACCCATTCGGAGCCGCGGGCGGCCTTTCTGGCTCGCTATGGCGCCGCCGGGCCATGGCTCCGGCCCGGGCTGGACGCCTTTCCGCCGGCAGCGCTCAGGGCCTGGGCCGAGGGGCTCGGCCAGAAAACCTTTGTCGGATCGAGCGGCCGGGTGTTTCCCGAAAGCTTCAAGGCGTCGCCGCTGGCGCGCGCCTGGCTGGCCCGGCTCGAGGCCAAGGGCGTCACCCTGGCCACCCGCCGCCGTTTCACCGGTTTCGGCCCGGCCGGCGCCTTGCTGTTCGACGGCCCCGACGGCGGCGAAACCGTCAAGGCCAAGGCGGTCCTGTTGGCGCTTGGCGGAGCCAGTTGGCCGCGCATGGGTTCGGATGGTGCCTGGGTCGGGCTGCTTGCGGCGAGGGGTGTTGCCATCACACCGCTCGAGCCGGCCAATATGGGGATCGAGATCGACTGGTCCCCCGAATTTGCCGCGCGCTTTGCCGGCCAGCCGCTGAAGCGCATTGCGATCACCGTCGGGGACCGGCAAGCCGAGGGCGAGGCCGTCATCACGGCGGCTGGGCTGGAGGGTGGCGTGGTCTATGCCCTCTCCGCGCCGATCCGCGCAGCGCTCGCCGACGGCAAGGCCCGGCTTGCCATCGATCTGAAGCCGGATCTGGCCCAGGGCACGATCGCCGCCCGGATCGCCGGCGCGCGCACCAAGGATTCGCTGTCGAGCAGGCTGAAGAAGCGCTTGGGATTGACGCCCCAGGCCATCGGCGTCCTGCACGAAGCCGTGGCTGGTCCGCTGCCACGCGATCCGGCGCGCCTTGCCGCTCTGATCAAGGCGGCCGTCATCGACATTCAGGCGGTGCGACCGATCGAACGGGCGATTTCCACCGCCGGCGGCGTCAGCCGCGATGCCGTCAGCGCCGAAGGCGAACTCGCCGCCCTGCCCGGCGTCTTCGTCGCCGGTGAAATGCTCGACTGGGAGGCGCCGACCGGCGGCTACCTGCTGCAGGCGACTTTCGCCACCGCCGTCGTCGCGGCCCGCGGCATAGCACGGCGGCTCGGTGTCACGCTGGAAGACGAAAGCCCAATCGTCTGGTGATCAGGCACAGGGGGCGTTCGTGCCGCTGCGGGTGACCGAGGTGCCGATGCGCGGCGTGGCATAGAGCCGATCCGACAGCACGATGCCGCCGGTGAGCTCCCAACCCGCGATGGGAACGTATTTGTGGAAGACCTCGGCCAAGACAAGGAAGCCGGTGGTGCCAAGAGGCGGCATGAGCTGTGGCGGCACGACCATGACGCTACCGACCGCGTGGCGCTGGCCGACGGAATTGCCCGCTGAATCGGTCAGGGCACCGACCTTGTTGCAGACATCGCTCCAGGCGGCAGTTGCCTTGCCCTTGTCGTCGATCTTGATGCCGGTCACGACCGCGGCGGTCTTGCTGGTCGGAAACGGCGCCATGACGCCGGCGGTGGCATTCAGGATATTGGTCATGTCGGCATTGGCGATGACCGAGGTCTGAGACGCCAGATCGGCCAGCGCGCGGGTGGCGACCGATACCTTGCGGTTCGCCTGCAAGGCCTGCGTCGTTTCGAAGGCCATGAAAAGCAGCGGGACCATCAGCGTCACGACAATGGCGAACTCGACCGCAGCCACGCCCCGATTGTCGCGGCGGACGCGCGACAGCAGGTCGCCGCTCCTCGTCGCGATCGAGGCAATGCGGAACCTGAGATCAGTGCACATCATCGAGAGCATCATTTCAGCAAAGCCTTCATGAGGACGTGCACGGCGAGGGCGCCCGCGTCGGGAAGGGTTAGAAGGGTTCGTTGCGGAACACCGCCGTCGCCCTGAGCAGGCGCTTGCCATTCGGCAGATCGCCAAAGCCAAGCCCGAAGGTCGGCATCATGATCGGCCATTCATAGACCACCTTGACGACGACGATGTCGCCGCCATTGCCCTGATTGTAGCCCATGCTGGAATAGTTCACCGCGCCCGAACTCGTCCGCGCCGGACCCGACGTATCGGCATTGCCGAAATTGGCGACGGTCTTCACGTCGACGGCGATACCGGAACAGCTCAACATGACTCTGGCTTTGTCGCAGACCGCCTGCTGGAACGCCGCCTTGTTGAAATTGGCGGCCTGGGCCTGCCCGGTCAGGACCAGGCGCGCCGCATCGGCGGTGGCCGTTTCCAGGATCTGGCTGGCAAAAAAGGCCAGCGCCACCTCGATGATACCAAAAAGCAGCGTAAAGAACGGCAAAGCAACGAGGCCGAACTCGACCGCCGTCACACCATCGGCATCGCGCTTGAAACGGCGGACGATCCGCACCGGCGTCAAGCCGCCGCGCAACGATCGCAAAGACAACCAAGTCATGCAGCCACCCGGACGCAAAACGGACATGCCCTTCGTCTCCTGACCCGGGCACGCATAATCGGCCGGCCGTCAAGGCTGGTTGTCTTAGCGGAAACCCATTGACGAACTCTTGCCCCGAAACCCAAAACTGAGCGGTGCTTGGGGTCAACGCGGCGCGGCCGCGGCGGCGCCGCGATTGGATGCGGCGGCGTCGCGGCTCCGCGACTGACCCAGCGCCGTATCGAAAAACACCTTGGAATCGCCAACCGCCATAGTGCGCTCGCAGGTGGGCGTGCAGGAATAGGTTTCCCGTTCGACGCCGCGATAAACCTGCACGACGGCATCATTTTGCGGACGCACGCGGATCTGCACCGCCATCAGCTGTTCGCCGCGCGCGTCCAATGCGATCAGATTGGTCGAGCCAATGCCTTTGCCGGTCAGCACCATCAGCCCGCCATTCTGCACGGTGGCGTCGGCGATCAATGGATTGCCAATGACCAGCGTCGTCACGCGCGGGGGCAGGCGCACGATGCGCGCCTGATCCATCGTCACCGTCAGGCCATGGGTCGCGAGTTCCGCCTGGTTCTGTGCCGCTTCAACAGCCCGCGACGGCTGTGCGGCAAGCATGACGAGCCCAAGGGTCAGCAGAAATGCAATGAGCGGCGACCGGCGACTAGACGTGACCGCCATGGTGTTCAAAGCTCCGGACAGCGGGCGGATATCATTCATGGCCGCGAGCTAACCAGAAATTGGTGAACGATTTGCCAATTGCCGCCAGCCGGCGCCGCACCGGCAGCGGATCGGCCTCGACCAGGCTCAATTACCATCTGATATTTGCGCAACGACAACGACGTCTGGCCACTTATTCGTGTATTACGGTGACAAGAAATCCGACGTTAAGAATTTTTACTCGGATTTTCGCAAGTCATAAACCAATTATTATTGCGATCAAGGCGAGATTAACCAACTCGAAGACCTTGTCTATTTCGAGGAATTCACACGTTCGATTTAACTAAGCCGCAAGAGGTGGCTGCTAGGTTGTCAATCATTCGAAAGGGTCGGCAAAAGACCTGCCGGATAGCGCCAGATCGGCGCCTCAACGTGGACACTAGGAGTCAGTCATGAAGAGCCTTCTCGCCCGCTTCGCCAAGGACCAGTCCGGCGCCACCGCCATCGAATATGGCCTGATCGCCGCCGGCATCGCCGCTGTCATCATCGTCACCGTCAATTCGATCGGCGGCACCGTTCTCACCAAGTTTACCTTCATCGACACCGAATTGAAGAAGTAAGTGCCAGGTCGATTGGCTCTTCCATGGCTCGCCATCTGGCGGGCCATTTGGACTCTGGAAGCCGCGGGATGCCGTCATGAGAGCCTGTATCGCTCGCTTCCTCAGGGACAACTCCGGAGCAACGGCGATGGAGTATGGCTTGATCATCGCCGCGCTCGCGGCGGCCATAATCGTGGTCATGTTCAGTATAGGTAACAAGATCAAAGACATGTTTGTCTTCATTGAAGGCAATTTGTCTCGCTGAAGCCGGTTCGAAACAAACCGGATCTCCCGCGGTCCTTCATCTTCTTGGCGACGATGCGCGATGACATTCAACTCCGCGAACATGACCAGGGGACACAGGGTCGAGACGCTGGCGTCGATCGACGCGCAGCTTGCCGTCATCCGTGCCGAGGCCGCATCGACACTTTTCCTTGTCGTGGCCGTGCTTGCCACGGGCCTGGTGGCCGGCTCGCTCATCCTCTGGCGTTCACTGGTCTGAAACCGTCGGCATGTCATCGTCGGCCGGGTTGTTGGATCCAAGCATCATGACCGAACTCGCCATTCTCCTGATCTTTCCGGCAATGATGGCCTTCGCTGCCGCCAGCGATCTGTTCACCATGACCATCTCCAACCGGATTTCGCTGGTCCTGGTCGCAGCCTTCATTGCCCTTGCCTTGGTCAGCGGCATGAGTTGGCAGGCGATCGGCATGCACGGCCTGGCCGGCTTGGCGGTACTTGCCATCACCTTCGGCTTTTTCGCCTGCGGCTGGATCGGCGGCGGCGATGCCAAGCTCGCCGCGGTGACGGCGCTCTGGCTCGGCTGGTCGCAACTTCTGGAATATGCACTCTATTCATCGCTGCTCGGCGGTCTGCTGACCATCGGGCTCTTGTCGCTGCGCGGCGCACCGATGCACCCGGCCTTCCTGATGCGGGAGGGCTGGTACGCCAAGATCACTGATGCCAAGACCGGTATCCCCTATGGCATCGCGCTTGCCGCCGCCGGCCTGCTGCTCTACCCGACGAGCATCTGGATGAATGGCGCGCTGCCCAATTGACCGGAACGCTATGAGCTGAGCCGGTTACCTCCTGTTGGGCCAGATTGCTCACGTCTAATTAACCATAAGTTGACCTTTGCCTGATGAAATCCGCCATCGAGACGAGGGCTAACGTTCCTCGCCGAGCGTGAGGGTCCGTCAGATGCGTTTGAAGCCTGCCCAGATCGTCGTCATTGCAGTGGCGCTCGGTGCCGGTGGGCTTGCCGCAATGCTGATGGGCGGCCGCAGGGCTCCGGCCCCGGTGGTTCAGCAGACCGTCGCGCCGGCTCCCGAAATGCGCACCGTCGATGTCCTGGTGGCAAGCGTCGACGTGCCCATGGGCAAGGTCCTGTTGCCCAGCGATATTCAATGGCGCCGCTGGCCCGAAGAGGCCGGATCCGACAACTTTGTCGTCAGGCGCAGCGGCAACAACGGCCAGGCGGCGATGGACGAGGCTATCGGCTCGATCGCGCGCACCTCCTTCGTCCAGGGTGAGCCGATCCGGCCCGCCAAGCTGATCAAGGGTGGCCGAGGCTTCATGTCGGCCATTCTGGCGCCCGGCATGCGCGCCATCGCGGCGCCGATCGACGACCCGTCGCGCGGCGCCGGTGCCTTCATCCTGCCCAATGACCGCGTCGACGTCATTCTCGCCCGCCGCAACGGCACCGCCGCGGCCCAGGCCGAAGGCATGAGCCATACGAGTTCGACCGTGCTGCGCAATGTGCGCGTGCTGGCGGTCGATCAGGTGGTGGAAGAACGCAATGGCGAGAAAACCATTGTCGGCCGCACCGCCACCCTGGAACTGACCCCGGTCCAGGCCGAAACGCTGGCGCTTGCCCGCGAGCTCGGCACCCTGTCGCTGGCGCTGCGCAGCCTCGCCGATTCCGCCTCGTCCAACCTTGCCGGCGAAGCCGGCGACGACGGCGACCCGATGTTCTCGTCGCGCCACGGCAACCGGATGACCATCGTGCGCCATGGCACCGTGCAATCGGTGCCAACCAGCACGCAAGGGACCGAATGATGCGCCGCGCAATCCTGCACGCCATGTCCGCGAAAGAGCTTCCAATGCGCGCCGTAGCCCGGACGATGACTTTGATCGGCCGCCACGTGCCCGTGGTCGTGATCGGCGCTCTGATGGCTGCGACGAGCTTCTCCTCCGTGCTGGCACAGTCGAGTTCGGTGCCGCGTCAGCGGGTTGAAACATTGGGCAACAGGCCGGTTGCGCTCGGCGTCGGCAAATCATTGGCGATCGACCTGCCGCGCGATGCCCGCGATGTCATCGTCGCCAACCCGGCGATCGCCAACGCGGTCGTGCGATCGGCGCGGCGGGTCTTTCTGATCGGCGTCGCGGTTGGCCAGACCAATGTCTTCTTCCTGGATGCCGAGGGCCGGCAGATTGCCGGCTATGACATCGAGGTCGGCCGCGATCTCGGCGGGCTGCGGCTCGCGCTGCGCAGCCTGCTGCCGGGCTCCAACCTCGATGTCCGCTCGGTCAACGATGCCGTGGTGCTCTCCGGCCAGGTCGCGACGCCGCTCGAGGCGCAGCAGGCCGTCGATGTCGCGATCCGGCTGGTCGGCGACGAGAAGAAGGTGGTCAACGCGATCTCGATCCGCGGCCGCGACCAGGTGCATCTGAAGGTGACGGTCGCCGAGATCCAGCGGACCGCGATCAAGCAATTGGGCGTAAACCTACAGGCTTTCGACCCCTTTACCACCCCGGCGGTCCCCGGCGCCTCGGGCAACCTCGCCAATTCCGGCGGCTTCGTCTACGGCCTGCTGACCCAGGGCCGGTTCAACGTCAACAATATCGATCCGACGCCCAATGCCGGCACCATCGGCACCCGCG
Source organism: Phreatobacter stygius (assembly GCF_005144885.1). Taxonomy (NCBI): domain Bacteria; kingdom Pseudomonadati; phylum Pseudomonadota; class Alphaproteobacteria; order Hyphomicrobiales; family Phreatobacteraceae; genus Phreatobacter; species Phreatobacter stygius. The sequence continues at coordinate 2,693,019 of NZ_CP039690.1, read as the reverse complement.
TCGGCAACACCATCGTCGCCGGCACGGTGCGCGCGTTCGAAGAAAGCGGGCTGGCGCGGACACTCGCCGAACCGACGTTGACCGCCATCTCCGGCGAACAGGCGCGCTTCCTGGCGGGCGGCGAATTTCCAATTCCGTCAGGACGAGACCAACAGGGCAATATCTCGCTCGAGTTCAAGCCGTTCGGCGTCGGCCTCGCGTTCACGCCGATCGTGCTGTCCGAGGGCCGGATCAGCCTGCGCGTCGGCGTCGAGGTCAGCGAGCTCTCCAATGAATTCTCATTGCGCCTGCAGTCGCTCAACGTCCCGGGTCTGCGGACCCGCCGCGCCGACACCACCGTGGAACTGCCGTCGGGCGGATCGATCGTCATGGCCGGCCTCCTGCAGGAGCAGACCCGGCAGGCGATCAGCGGTCTGCCCGGCATGATCAACCTGCCGATCATCGGTGCGCTGTTCCGTTCGCGCGACTATCAGCGCGGCGAAACCGAACTGGTGGTCATCGTGACGCCCTACATCGTCCGGCCGGTTCCGGCCAACCAGCTCGCCCGTCCCGACGACAACTACCGCGACGCCTCCGATCCGGCGGGCATCCTGATCGGCCGGCTCAATCGCATCTACGGCACGACCGGCGCAGCGCCGCCGAATGGCCGTTTCAACGGACCGGTCGGCTTCATCCGTGACTGATCTTCGAGAGGGATTGCACATGTTCCGCGCGCTTCGCCGCATCCCGGCAATCCGCCTTGCGCTGTTTGGAATAGCCGCCATTGGCATCGGCGGCTGCCAGCACAACCGTGTCACGGCAATCGATCAGGGCGTGCCGGTGGACTACCGGCAGCGTCATCCGATCATGGTGTCGCCGCAGGGCGCCTATGTCGCGAGCCAATGCGGCCAGTGGCCGCATGACCTCGGTCCGAGCGACGGAGCGATGAGCAATCTCAACAAGACCTATTGGAACTTCGGCTGCGCCACGCAACAGAACCTCGCGGCCATGGTCGCGCAGCCGAGCGATCTCCTGCATCCGCGCGCGCAAGGTGAACTCGATTCGACGCGCCGCCAGACCGCTCTGGCCCGCTATCGACGCGGCGAGTCGCCGGGGCCGCACACGATCCATCAGCCGATTCAGCCGCTCACCGACGTCAAGGCCGGCGTCAGGGGCGGAGGAGGATAACCAACGTGCAGGACACGCCGCATCAAGATCAGGATCTCAGCGAGCAGATCGCTCCTGTCCCGCGCATTTCGCTGCAGGCCTTCTGCGAAACCGCCGATCTGGCGGAGGTGATCGCCGAGGCCGCCGAAGACCGGCGCATGGACAAGGCCCATCTGCGCGTTCAAATGGGTGGAGCTCCGGCTGCGGCGGAAGCCTATCGCTCGTCGCCGACGCCAAATGTGGTCATTCTCGAGACGGTCGGCCGTCGCAACGAGATCCTCGACCATCTCGACGAGCTGGCCGAGGTGTGTGACGCCACCACCAAGGTGATCGTCATTGGCCAGGTCAATGACATCGTGCTCTATCGCGAGCTGGTGGCGCGCGGCGTGAGCGATTACCTCATCGGTCCGATCGGCGTGCTCGATGTGGTCAGAACCGTATCGTCGCTTTATGCCGCGCCCGGGACCAAGCCGGTCGGCCGGGTGATCGCGGTGATCGGCGCCAAGGGCGGCGTCGGCGCCTCGACGATTGCGCATAATCTCGGCTGGGCGATTTCCCGCGATATCGGCGTCGACACCTGCATTGCCGACATGGATCTGCCGTTCGGCACGGGCGGCCTCGATTTCAACCAGGATCCGCCGCAGGGAATCGCCGACGCGGTGTTCTCGCCGGATCGCGTCGATACCGCCTTCATCGACCGGCTGCTGTCACGCTGCTCGGACAATCTCTCGCTGCTCGCGGCACCTGCAACGCTCGAGCGTGTCTATGATATCGGACCGGACGCTTTCGACCCGCTGATCGATATTCTGCGCGCCACCATTCCCGCGATCATCCTCGATCTGCCGCATGGCTGGACGGCCTGGTCGAAGCGCGCTCTGACCAATGCCGACGAGATCCTGGTCGTCGCCGCGCCGGATCTCGCCAATCTGCGCAATGCCAAGAACATGATGGACCTGTTGCGGGCCTCGCGACCGAACGATTCGGCGCCGCGCTATCTGCTGAACCAGATCGGCGTTGCCAAACGCCCGGAGATCAAGCCGGTCGATTTCGCCAAGGCGCTGGAGGCCGATCCGGTTTCGGTCATCGCATTCGAGCCGCAACTGTTCGGCACGGCGGCCAATAACGGCCAGATGATCGCCGAGATGGAACCTGGCCATAAGGTCTCGGGCCAGTTCACCGAGCTTGCCCTGGCCATGACCGGCCGCCACGACACGCGCAAGACACGCCAGGGGCTGCTCGCTCCGCTCACGCCATTGCTCGAAAAACTGACGCAGCGACGCAAGAAGGCCTGACGGCCGGGGATCTGACGCACCATGTTCGGAAAGCGCGGCACAACGGGATCGGGAAGCGGACGCCCCCCCTCGCAGGGTGTGGGCACGCTCGAACGCCCGTCATCGACCAGCGCCTCGCGTGCGCCGGATCCGGCGGCACGGTTCTCGCCGAGTGTCGCCTCGCCGCCGCTTGCGCCGATGGCCCCGGCCGCGCCGGCCGCGCCGCCGCCGTCGGACGAACGGCAGCGCTCCGCGAGCTTTTACGAGACCAAGGGCCAGGTCTTCGGTGCGCTGATCGAAGCGATCGACCTGTCGCAGCTCGCCAAGCTCGACGGCCAGTCGGCGCGCGAGGAAATCCGCGACATCGTCAACGAGATCATCACCATCAAGAACGTGGTGATGTCGATCGCCGAACAGGAGGACCTGCTCGAGGACATCTGCAACGACGTTCTCGGCTACGGGCCGCTCGAGCCGCTGCTGGCCCGCGACGACATCTCGGACGTCATGGTCAATGGCCCGAACACGGTCTATATCGAGGTCGCCGGCAAGATTCAGCGGACCGGTATCCGGTTCCGCGACGCCTCGCAGTTGATGAACATCTGCCAGCGTATCGTCAGCCAGGTCGGCCGGCGCGTCGATGAATCGTCGCCCATCTGCGATGCCCGCCTGCCCGACGGCTCACGCGTCAACGTCATCGCTCCGCCGCTTGCCATTGACGGTGCTGCGCTGACCATCCGCAAATTCAAGAAGGACAAGCTGACGCTCGAGCAGCTGGTCAAGTTCGGTTCGATTTCGCCCGAGGGCGCCGAGGTTCTCAAGATCATCGGCCGGGTACGCTGCAATATCGTCGTCTCGGGCGGCACCGGCTCGGGCAAGACGACACTGCTCAATTGCCTGACCCGCTATATCGATAGCGACGAGCGGATCATCACCTGCGAGGACGCTGCCGAGCTGCAATTGCAGCAGCCGCATGTCGTACGCCTGGAAACCCGGCCGCCCAATCTCGAAGGCGAAGGCCAGGTGACCATGCGCGAACTGGTCAGAAACTGCCTGCGCATGCGCCCCGAACGGATCATCGTCGGCGAGGTCCGCGGTCCCGAAGTGTTCGACCTTCTGCAAGCGATGAACACCGGTCACGACGGCTCGATGGGCACGATCCACGCCAATAGCCCGCGCGAATGTCTCAGCCGCATGGAATCGATGATCGCCATGGGCGGCTATACGCTGCCGGCCAAGACGGTGCGCGAGATCATCGTCGGCTCGGTCGATATCATCGTGCAGGCCTCTCGCCTGCGCGACGGCTCGCGCCGGATCACCCACATCACCGAGGTGATGGGGCTCGAAGGCGATACGCCGATTACCCAGGATCTGTTCGTCTACGAAATGCTGGGTGAGGACGAGCATGGCAAGATCAATGGCCGCCACCGTTCGACCGGCATCGGCCGTCCGCGTTTCTGGGATCGCGCTCGCTATTATGGCGAGGACAAGAGGTTGGCCGCGGCGCTCGACGCGGCCGATGTCGACGAGCCGATGAGGTAGGCGATGTTCGAGATCGACACCCTGGCGATTATCGGGCTGGCGGTCCTCTGCGCCGGTGGGCTCGCCTATGCCCTGATCTATCCATCCCTCTCCGGCGAAGTGAAGGCCGACGAGCGGCGCGAGGCCGTTGCCGGCACGACGGCTCGCGCGGTTCGCAAGGCGGACGAGCCAGCAGTGAAACGGCCGAGCGTCGAGGAGACGCTGAAGGAAATCGACCGGCGTCAGAACAATGCGAGCCGGCCACCGCTGTCGGTGCGCATCGCCCAGGCCGGGCTGACCTGGTCGAAGAACCGTTTCCTTATGTTCTCGGGTGTTCTCGCGGTGCTCGGCTTCCTGGGGGCCGTGGTCTTCGGTGTTGGGCCCCTCTGGGCGCTGGCCGCCGGACTGGCGCTGGGCGTCGGTTTGCCGCAGTGGCTCCTGAGCTTCCTGAAGAAACGCCGGCTGGTCGCTTTCCTGAACGAGCTCGCCAATGCCGTCGACGTCATCGTGCGCGGCGTCAAGGCAGGCCTGCCGCTGGGTGATTGCCTGCGCATTGTCGCAACCGAGGCGCAAGAGCCGGTGAAAGCCGAATTCCGCCACATCATCGAACAGACGACGATGGGCATTCCCTTGCACGAGGCCGTGCTGAAGCTCTACGAGCGCATGCCGGTCGCGGAAGCCAATTTCTTCTGCATCGTCGTATCGATCCAGCAAAAGGCCGGCGGCAATCTGGCGGAGAGCCTCGGCAACCTGTCCAAGGTGCTGCGCGACCGCAAGAAGATGAAGGCGAAGATCGTCTCGATGTCGCAGGAAGCCAAGGCCTCGGCCGGGATCATCGCCTGCTTGCCGCCAGGCGTGATGATCTTCGTCTACTTGTCGACGCCGCAATATATTTCGCTTCTGTGGACGACCGACATGGGCCGCATGATGCTTGCCGGCTGCCTGTTGTGGATGTTCACCGGCGTCTTGGTCATGCGCAAAATGATCAACTTCGATTTCTGATGCGGAAGAGCTGACATGCTGGGCCTCCTCATCGAGAAGCTTCACGACCGGGATTTCATGATCCAGCTGCTCATCGCCATCGCGGTGGGCGCGACCGTCCTGACCTTCACCATGCCGCTGCTTGCCGGCGACAATCTCGGCCGGCGCATGAAAGCGGTCTCGGTCGAGCGCAGCCGCATTCGCGAACGTGAGCGCGCGCGGCTCGCCAGCGGCGAGCGGATCAATGTCCGGCCGACACCGAAGGCCTGGATGCTGTCGATCGTCGAGACGCTGAAGCTGACCAAACACCTCGCCCAGGACGAGGCGCGTGACAAGCTCATGCAGGCCGGCCACCGCGGCCAGGGTCCCTATGTCGCCTTCCTGCTCTTCCGCTTGGTGGTGCCGGTCATCACCTTCATGGTGGCGCTGTTTTATCTCTTTGTTATCAACGATCTTCAGCAACCGGCGATCGTCCGGCTGCTGCTTGCCCTGTTTGCCGCCTATATTGGCCTGCAGCTGCCGATGCTGTTCCTGAAAAACCAGATCGCGCGCCGGCAGACCTCGATCCGGCGGGCCTTTCCCGACGCCCTGGATCTGATGCTGATCTGCGTCGAGAGCGGCATGTCGATCGAAGTCGCATTCAGGCGCGTCAGCGGCGAGATCGGCACCCAATCGGTGCCGCTGGCCGAGGAACTGACGCTGACGACGGCCGAGCTCAGCTACCTGCAGGATCGCCGGCTCGCCTATGAAAACCTCGCCAAGCGCACCGATCTCGACGGGGTGCGGGCAGTCTGCATGGCGCTCATCCAGTCCGAGCGCTACGGCACGCCGCTGGCCAATACGCTGCGCGTCATGGCCCAGGAAAATCGCGACATGCGCATGTCCGAAGCGGAAAAAAAGGCCGCGGGACTGCCGCCCAAGCTGACCGTGCCGATGATCCTGTTCTTCCTGCCCTGCCTGTTCATCGTCATCATGGGGCCGGCCGCCATCCGTCTGATGGGCTCGAACTGAGCGGCGGCGCGGGCGCGAGCCGCGGCCCGCCGGCCGGCACCACCTCGGCCGCCGCCAGCCTGCGATAAAGGTTGCGCGACCGGCGCACCGGCCACCAGTCGTAGAGCAGGATCTCGGCGGGCCGCCAGTTGGCGACCCAGCCGAACACCGAAAGCCCGTCGCGCAGGCCCTCGCGCCAGCCGTCACGGATCGGCGCAGCGTCGACCACCTGGGCCAGTGCCGTGCAGGCGGCGAGCACGCACAATCCGATCATCAGCGAAATCACCCCGCGCCGCAGCAGCCGGCGCAAATTCTGGTGCTCGGTGGTGGCAAGGCGTCCAAAATGCACGTCGACCACCTTCTCCAGCTTGCTGGTGGTCGCCCGTGCGGCCGGCTGGCCATTTTCGGAGAGGTCGATGATGAAACCGTCGCCGCGCGGCGCGTCCCAGGCCTGGGAGACGATATATTGGCCGATCGGCCGGTTCAGGTTGTGCTCATGGAACGGCGATGGATCGAAGGTGGTGAAAAGCTGCTCGACATGGGGAACGTCGATGCCGATCCGGGTGATGCCTTTCATGTCTGCCTCCCGCCTGGGGGCCAGCGGCCCTTGGAACCGCGCGGCAAGATTGGCCACATCGCGGCAGCGCCGTCGAGAATGCCAGGCCGCCGCTCAGGCCCGTCGGGTGATCCGCTCGCGCCGGAACAAGAGCCAGCCGACAATCGCCACGTTGAGCAGGTTCCACAGGATGCCGTTGACGAAGGCGGCCTGGTAGGACTGGGTCAGGTCGTAGATGACGCCCGACATCCAACCGCCGAGAGCCATGCCCAGAAGGGTCGCCATCAACACGACGCCCACCCGCACCCCGGCCTCGCCCGCCGGGAAATATTCCCGCACGATAATGGCATAGCTCGGCACGATGCCGCCCTGGAACAGGCCGAACAGGATCGAGAAGATATAGAGCGGCGTTAAAGCGTCCGAGGTCAGGAACAGCAACAGCGCCACCCCCTGGAGAACCGCGCTGAGAAGCAATGTCGCAAGCCCGCCGATCCGGTCGGCGATAAAGCCCGAGGCGACCCGGCTGACGACACCGAAGGCCAACATCAAGGACAGCATTTCCGCGCCACGCGCGACGCCGTAACCGAGATCGGCGCAATAGGCGACGATATGGACCTGCGGCATGGCCATGGCAACACAGCAGGCAACACCGGCAACGGCGAGGAGCCACATCAAGCTGTTCGGTTGCAGCCCGAGGCCCGCGGTCTTGCGGATATGGGGCGAGGCGCTGGTCGTGACCGGCTCCGGCGGCGGGGCCCGACGCAACAGCAGCGCAAGTGGCGCCATCGTCACCGCGACGAAAATGCCGATCGCGATATGGGTCATGCGCCAGCCGACCGATTCGAGCGCGAAACGAACCACCTGCGGCCAGACTGCGCCTGCGATGTAGTTGCCGCAGGCGCAGAGCGCGACGGCGATCCCGCGCCGCTTGTGGAACCACAGCGAGACATGCGCCATCAGCGGCCCGAATACGGCGGCCGCACCGAACATTCCGATGAGCAGGCCGTGGGCCGCCGCGAACACCCAGACATTGGGCGCCAGTCCGGCGATCACATAACCGAGGCCCATGACCAGGCCGCCGCCCATCACCGGGAACATGATGCCGAAACGATCGGTCAGCCGGCCCATCAGCACGCCACCGAGGGCGAAGCCGATCATCGTGAATGTATAGGGCAGGGAGGCGTCGCCGCGCGCGATGCCAAAATCCGCCTGCACTGCGGGCAGCACGACGACCACCGACCACATGCCGACACCGCCGATGGTGCCGAGCGCCAGCGCCACCAGAAGACGCATCCAGGCGGCCGGGCCGTCGATTTCGGACGACGAAGCCCGGTTGGGTGCAGGTGATGTCTTTTGCAGCAAGTCGGCACCATCAAGGGCAGGGCCGGAGAGGTTAACATTCTCCACCTGCACAAAACAGCAGCAGTCCCGCGCGACGGCCTTGCATCTCCCGACGGGCTTGCTGGCGCGGTGACCGGTCACCGCGCCATGGCGGCTCAGGCCGCGTGCAGCTGTCCGGGCATCGGGCCGGTATAATGCGACTGCGGACGGATGATCCGGCCACTCTGCTCCTGCTCGAGGACATGGGCGGTCCAGCCGGCGACGCGACCGGTCGCGAAGACATTGGTGAAACTGTCGCGCGGCAGCTCCAGGGCTTCGAGAACCAGGGCGGTATAGAACTCGACATTGGTGTCGAGCGACCGCCCGGCCTTGTGCTCGCGCAGCAGCTCGAGGGCGCCGGCTTCCACCTCCTCGGCGAAACGGATCCGGTTGTTGCCGAGGCTGAGATCGGCGGCGACGCCCTTCAGCACATCGGCGCGCGGGTCGCGCACCCGGTAGATCCGGTGGCCGAAACCCATCAGGCGCGCGCCATCGGCAAGCGCCGAAGCAAGCCATGGCCGGATATTGGCCGGAGTGCCAATGGCATCGAGCATATCGAGAACCGGGCCGGGTGCCCCGCCGTGCAGCGGCCCCTTCAGCGCGCAAAGCGCGCCAACCACGGCCGACAGCAAGCCGGCGCGCGTCGAGGCGATGACCCGCGCGGCGAAGGTCGAGGCATTGAGCCCGTGATCGGCGACGGTGACGAGATAGGCCTCGAGCGCCCGGGCATGGGCTGCCGGAACGGCCTGTCCGCGCATCATTCGCAGGCAGTCCTCGGCCTGGCCGAGGCTCTCGTCGGGTGCGACCGGAGCGAGGCCGCGCTTGCGGCGGGCGATCGCGGCGGCAAAGACCGGAACGGCGGCAACCGCCAGGACATGGTGAGGCGTCGGCTCGGCATCCGGCAGGGCTGCGAGCAGCAGCCGGAGCGATTCGACCGCGGACAGCCCGTCGGTCGCGGCGATCAGCCTGCCGACGGTCGCATAAGCGGCGACACGGGCCTTGCCGAGCGCCGCGCGGATCGCCTGTTCATCCATCGATTCGGCCACGAAACCGTCCCAGAGCAAGGCCAGCACCGCTTCGAAGCTTCGCTGCCCGGCGAGCTCGTCCAGATCGAACCCGCGAACGATCAGCCGGCCGGCGGCGCCGTCGACATGGCTCAGAACGGTTTCAGCGGCGATGACGTCATCGAGACCTGAAGACATGGCAATACCTCGTCATTTTCGGATCGCCAGCTTGCGCTTCAAATTCATATCGTCAATATTGATTCAGGTAATCAATATATTATGCCCGGACCTGAAAGCCATGACGCTCGACCGGTTCCTCGACGCCAACACCGCTGCCGCCATGCTCGGCATTGCCCGGGCCAGCCTTTATGCCTATGTCAGCCGCGGCCTGATCCAGGCGCGTCCGGACGTCGACGATCCGCGGCGAAGCGTCTACCGGGCCGCCGACATCGCGCGGCTGGCCAAAACCAAGGCGCGCGGCCGCAAACCCGAGCAGATTGCCGGGGCAAGCCTCGACTGGGGGCCACCGGCGCTGTCGTCGGGCATCACCTTGATCGAGGACAACCGCCTGTTCTATCGCGGCCGGGATGCGGTCGAGCTCGCCAAGGCCGCAACGGTCGAGGACGCCGCGCGCCTGCTCTGGCAATGCGAACCGAACGACCCGTTCGCCGATACGTCCGACCTGCCGGCGCCGGCCATGGCGGCTGGCGCGCATCCGATCGATCGCTGCCTTGCGCTGTTGGCCGAGCGCGGTGTCAACACGCGCATGATCTGGCAGCGCGATATACGCCGGCTGTGGCCCGAGGCGGCCACGTTGCTGCGCCTGATGGCGGCTGGCGTCACCGGTACCGCGACAGGTCCGCAGCCGATCCACCTTCAGATGGCCCATGCCTGGGGCGTCGGACCCGCGGATGCGGAGATCATCCGCGCCGCCATGGTGCTGCTGGCCGACCATGAATCGAACGCCTCGGCTTTCGCGGTCCGGGTCGTCGCCTCCACCGGGGCCTCGCTGACGGCCTGTCTCCTCGGCGGCCTTGGAGCGCTGTCCGGGCCGCTGCACGGCGGTACGACCAGCCTGGTCGAGATCCTGTTCGACGAAGCCGAACGTATCGGCGACGCCACCCGGGTGGTGGAAGAACGGCTGAGACGCGGCGACCGGCTGCCGGGCTTCGGCCATCCGCTCTATCCGGGTGGCGACCCGCGGGCGCGGGCCTTGCTTGCGCTGCTGCCGGCCGACCCGACGCGCGCGGCGCTGATCGCGGCGATGGACGAAATCGGCCGGCGCGATCCCAATATCGATTTCGCGCTGGTTTCGGCCTGCCGGGCGCTGCGGCTCGCCGCGGGCTCGGCTCTGGCCCTGTTTGCCGTCGGCCGCACGGTTGGCTGGATCGCCCATGCGCTGGAACAGCAGCAGGACGGCACGCTGATCCGCCCGCGCGCCCGCTATGTCGGGCCGCAGCCGGTCGAATGATGCGATCCGGCCCGGCTCAGGCGCGGCGCGCCTGGCCGATGAGACCGGACAAGGCAGCGATCAGCCAGCCGGCGATCAGCACGACACCGCCTGACGGCGCCGCCATCGGAAACGCCGCCGCGCCGGAATAGGCGCGCCAGCCGAGATCGCCGGAAAAGAGCAAGACACCGACGATCAGGCCCCAGGCGGCGACCACCGACGTGGGAGCGTGCAACACACCCGCCCTGCCGCCGATCGCAAGCGCGAGAATGGCCGGGGCGTGCAGCGACAGCATGCTCGCGGCCACGTTCAGGCTGGTGCCGGCATAGGCATGGGTTGAGAGGGCAGCGAGCACAACGCCTGCCGCGCCGATCAGGGCGGCGAGGCAGGTGATCAGGCGGGTGGCAATCATGGCAGGCTCCGGCAATGGCGCGCTGACGCGACCTGCCGCCCTCAGAGCATCAGAAGCAGCCGCGCGCAAATCAATCCTGGCATGAATGGCGCGCTTGGACGGCGCCTCTCGACCTCCGCGCTGTTCGCGTTTAGTTCTTGGGGTCATGTCCGCGCGCTCGACCGAGACCCTGAAGGACGCGACCGTGCTGCCGGAGCGCTTCGGCGGCTGGTTCGCCAGCCGTGGCTGGACGCCCCGAGCGCATCAACTGCAGCTTCTGGCGCTCGGCCGGACCGGACGATCGGTGCTGCTGGTGGCACCGACCGGAGCCGGCAAGACGCTGGCCGGCTTCCTGCCGAGCCTTGTCGAGTTGAGCGCGGCCAGGCCACGCGAGCGCTCCGGCCTGCACACCCTCTATATCTCGCCGCTGAAGGCGCTGGCCGTCGACGTTGCGCGCAATCTGTACAAGCCGGTTGCCGAGATGGGCCTTGCCATGCGCATCGAGACGCGGACCGGCGATACGCCGGCGGCCAAGCGGCTGCGCCAACGTGCGGATCCGCCGCAGATCCTGCTGACGACACCCGAGCAGCTGGCCCTGTTGATCGCCAGCGCCGACGCGCCCCTTCTGTTCGCTGGCCTGAAGCGCGTCGTGCTCGATGAATTGCACGCGCTGGTCACGTCGAAGCGCGGTGACCTCCTGTCGCTTGGCCTGGCGCGCCTGTTCGAGCTGGCCCCCGATCTCCAGGCCGTCGGCCTGTCGGCAACCGTTGCCGATCCCGCCGATCTCGCGCGGTTCCTGGTGCCACAGCATCGAAGCCGGCCACTTGCCGAAATCGTCGTCGCGGAAGGCGGCGCGCGCGCCGATGTCTCCATGCTGGAGACACGTGCGCACCTGCCCTGGTCTGGCCATTCGGCGAAACATGCGCTTCACGAAATCTACGAGGCGATCAAGGTCCATCGCACCACGCTGGTTTTCGTCAACACCCGCTCACAGGCGGAAATGCTGTTCCAGTCGTTGTGGGGCATCAATGACGACGGCCTGGCGATCGCCCTGCATCACGGCTCCCTGGATGTCGCCCAGCGCCGGCGGGTCGAGGACGCCATGGCGGCAGGCCGGCTGAAGGCGGTCGTCTGCACCTCGTCGCTGGATCTCGGCGTCGACTGGGGTGATGTCGACCTCGTGCTGAATGTCGGCGCGCCAAAGGGGGCGAGCCGGCTGATGCAGCGGATCGGCCGGGCCAATCATCGGCTCGACGAAGCCTCACAAGCGGTGCTGGTGCCGGCCAATCGCTTCGAAGTGCTGGAATGCCGTGCGGCCCTCGAGGCCGTGCGCGACGGCGCGCAGGATACGCCACCGCTGCGCACCGGCGCATTCGACGTGCTGGCGCAGCATATTCTGGGCACCGCCTGTGCAGGACCCTTTGCCGCGGCGGCGCTTTATGGGGAGGTGCGAAGTGCCGCGCCCTATGCCGACCTCGCCCGAGCCGATTTCGACGATGTCCTGGCCTTCGTCGCCACCGGCGGTTATGCGCTGAAGAGTTACGAACGCTTCGCCAAGATCCGGCTCGGCAAGAACGGCCTCTGGGCCCTGTCCCACCCGAAGCTCGCCACCCAATACCGGATGAATATCGGCACCATCGTCGAATCGACCATGTTGAAGGTCAGGCTCGTCCGCTCGGCGCGCCAGCCGAAACACGGCTATGCCGGGCCGATCGCCCGCGGCGGCCGGGTTCTCGGCGAGATCGAGGAATATTTCATCGAGGGCCTGGTGCCCGGCGACACCTTCCTGTTCGCCGGCGAGATCCTGCAATATGACGCTCTGGTCGAAGACGAGGTCTACGCATCGCGCTCGTCGTCGAAAGAACCGAGAATTCCGGCCTATTCCGGCGGCAAGTTTCCGCTCTCGACCTTCCTGGCCGACAGCGTCAGGCGCATGCTGTCGGATCGGGCCGCCTGGAAGGAGCTGCCGCGTCCCGTCGCCGACTGGCTGGAGCTGCAGCGCCGGGTCTCGGTGATCCCCGGCCGGGACGAATTGCTGGTCGAGACATTTCCCCGTGCCGCCAAATTTTATCTCGTGGCTTATCCCTTCGAAGGCCGCCTGGCGCACCAGACGCTTGGGATGCTCTTGACCCGCCGGCTCGAGCGCGCCGGCATGAAGCCAATGGGTTTCGTCGCGACCGACTATTCGCTGTCGGTCTGGTGCCTGGCCGATATCGGCCAGGCCATCGCCAGTGGTCGGCTGTCAATGGCGGCGCTGTTCGACCAGGACATGCTGGGCGACGACCTGGAAGCCTGGCTCGCCGAAAGCCAGTTGATGAAGCGCATGTTCCGCGCCTGCGCGGTCATCTCGGGCCTGATCGAGCGGCGCCATCCAGGCAAGGAAAAGACCGGCCGGCAGGTCACCCTGTCGACCGATCTGGTCTATGACGTGCTGCGCCGCCACGAACCGGGCCATATCCTGCTACGAGCGGCGCGCGCCGATGCGGCAACCGGGCTTCTCGATATCGCCCGCCTTGGCCAGATGCTCTCGCGCATCAAGGGGCGAATCGTGCACAAACGGCTTGAACGAATATCCCCGCTCGCCGTGCCGGTCATGCTGGAAATCGGCCGCGAGCCGGTGCATGGCGAAGCCGCCGACGCGATCCTCGCCGAAGCCGAGGCCGATCTTCTGGCCGAGGCTGGCCTCGGAGCATGACCTGATGACCGCCGCACCGGCCCGGAAACTCGCCGAAACCATCATACCGGTCGCCGACCAGGCCTTTGTGGTCGACTGTTCCGGCGCGCTCTGGTGGGACGACAGGCAAACTCTCGTCGTCTCCGACCTGCACCTGGAAAAGGGCTCGAGCTTTGCCGCGCGCGGCGTCCTGTTGCCGCCTTATGATACGGCCGCGACGCTTGCCATGCTGGCCCTGGCGCTTGACCGGTTTCGCCCGCGCCGGGTCATTGCGCTCGGCGACAGCTTTCACGACGGCGGGGCGCTCGACCGGATTGCCGACAGCGACCGCACAGCCCTCGGCGACCTGCAGCGCGGCCTGTCCTGGATCTGGATCGAGGGCAATCACGACGAGGCCTTGAGCGGCATCTTGCCGGGCGAGCACGCCACAACAATCGACGAGCAGGGGCTGGTCTTCGTTCACCAGCCCTCCTCCAGGCCGGCCCGCGGCGAAATCGCCGGGCATTTTCATCCCTGCGCCAAGGTGCGCGGCCGCGGCCGCGGCATCAGGCGACGCGCCTTCGCCAGCGACGGGCAAAGGCTCGTCATGCCGGCCTTCGGCGCCTATACCGGTGGCTTGAACGTGCGCAGCGGCGCCATTGAAGCGCTGTTCCCGCGGGGGTTTTCCGCTTTCATGCTGGGCGACGAACGGATCTACACGTTCCCGCAGGCGCATTGCCTGCCGGACTAGGCCTTAAGCCGTGACCGTCTCGAACTGGATCAGGCGGGCGCCAGTCTGCGGTCCCGACCGAGACGAAACACGCCCGGACGGGGCCGGCTTCGAAGGTGTTTCACGTGAATCATTTCATGAGCCGCGCCGATAGACCCAGACACGCGCCGGCGGAATATTGCGCCAGACCCGGTCCGACGGCTCGGCCGCAAAGTCGGCGCCCTTCAACGGCACCGGCGACACCACCGCATAGGTGAACTGGATGAAAGGCGCGCCCGGCTTCATCAGGCCGAAGGCGTCATGCAGCAGCTTCAGGCGTACCGGCTCCGGCCGGGTGACCAGCGGCAGGCCGGACACAACCGCGTCGGCAGGACCCGAGAGCTTGCCGGCAAGCGTCCGGCCAAGCGCATAGGCATCGCCATGGACAACGGTTGCCTGGGGAAAACGTTCGCGCAACAGACGGCAGAACTCCGGGGAATATTCCACCAGCACCAGGCGTGCGGGATTGACCCCGCGTTCGACCAGCGCAGCGGTGACCGGCCCGGTGCCCGGCCCAAGCTCGATCACCGGCCCGGTTCCGGCCGGGTCGACATAACCAGCCATCCGGCGCGCGAGAACCGGGCCGGACGGCGTCACTGCACCCATCCGGAGCGGATTCTTGAGCCAGTTTCGAAGAAAACGAGCTTCGTCATCGTGCCGCTGATCGGAGCGGTTGCGCACGATGGCCCGGCTCGTGGGCGTGCGATCGACCATTGAAAGGTCCGACAAAAAAGGGCCCGTTGCGGACCCTGTCATGGTTCGGTCATTCGTATCGGGATGTCCGCGGGGGGTCAAGAACCGCCGATCAATCTCGGTCAGCCTGGTTCAGGCTTGGGTAAGATGTCGTACCAGATCGCCTTTTCGCCCATTTCGGCGATGAAAGCCGCATGAGCGACCATGGCTTCGACCGACAGGCGGGGAGCGAGCGGCTGCTCCCTTGGACTGGCAACCCCCGATCCGGTGGTCGCGCGGGTTGCCGAGCGCCGCGAATCAGCCAGCACGAGCGACGTCTGCCGGCCGCCGATCAGCTCGATATAGACATCGGCCAGCAATTCGGCGTCGAGCAGCGCGCCGTGCTTGGTGCGTTTCGAATTGTCGATGCCGAAACGCGAGCAGAGCGCATCAAGACTGTTCGAGCCGCCGGGAAACTTGCGGCGCGCCATGGTCAGCGTGTCGAGCACGCGGTCCATGCCAATCGGTTCGCGACCCGCCCGCTTCAGCTCGGCATTGATGAACCCCATGTCGAAAGAGGCATTGTGGATGACCAGCTTTGCGCCGTCGGCAAAGCTGATGAAGTCGTCGACCACGGCGGCGAAGACCGGCTTGTCCCGGAGAAACTCCGCCGACAGGCCGTGGACGCGGAAAGCCTCCTCCGGCATGTCGCGTTCCGGATTGATATAGACGTGGAAGGTCCGGCCGGTCGGGAACTGGTTGACCAGCTCGATGCCGCCGATCTCGACCAGCCGGTCGCCACGCAGGGGGTCGAGCCCGGTCGTTTCCGTGTCGAGAATGATCTCGCGCATCAAATTCTCCCGCGGCTGCCGGCGAAGGCCCTGACGACCGCCTGCACCTGGCGGCGGGCGGCGTCGAAACCAAGGCCGGTATCAACAATGATGTGGGCGCGCCGGCGCTTTTCGGAATCAGGCACCTGCCGCGCCAGAATGGCATCGAGCTTGTCCGCCGTCATCCCCGGCCGGGCCAGCACGCGGGCGCGCTGGACCTCGGCCGGCGCGGAGGCGACGACCACCGCGTCGACATTCGCATCGCCGCCGGTCTCGAGCAGCAGCGGCACGTCGAGCACCACCAGAGAACGGCCTTCGGCCCGGCATCTCGCCAGAAATCTCTGCTTGGCCTGCTGCACCAAGGGATGGACGATCGTCTCCAGCTTTTTCAGCGCATCGGGTTTGCCGAGCACGGCGGCGCCAAGCTTGACGCGGTCGACGACGCCGTCCGCCGTAACGCCCGGGAAGGCGCTTTCGATCAGCGCCACCGCCTCGCCCGAATAAAGCCGGTGGACGACGGCGTCGGCATCGTGCACCGGGATGCCGGCGTCACGAAAGAAACCCGAGGTCGTCGACTTTCCCATACCGATCGAGCCGGTCAGTCCCAACACAAGCATTTCAAGATCCTCTGACGTCGGCCGCGACCAGGTCATACAGGTCCCTGGTGACGACAGGCGTCACGCCGAACCAGCGGATGAAGCCCGGTATCGCCTGATACAGCAGCATGCCGAGGCCGCCGACCGTGCGATGCCCGCGTGCCGCCGCCTGGACGATCAGTTCGGTTTCCAGCGGC
This sequence comes from Phreatobacter stygius, assembly GCF_005144885.1. Taxonomy (NCBI): domain Bacteria; kingdom Pseudomonadati; phylum Pseudomonadota; class Alphaproteobacteria; order Hyphomicrobiales; family Phreatobacteraceae; genus Phreatobacter; species Phreatobacter stygius. The sequence continues at coordinate 2,676,615 of NZ_CP039690.1, read as the reverse complement.
ACATAAACGATGTCGGTGACGATCGCGGTGGCCTTCAGACCGTCGAGCGCCAAGTCGAGCGGTGGCTGTCCGGCCATGCCAAGCGCCGTCGTGTTGACCAGGAGGTCGGCCGTCGGCAAAGCCCTGGCAACCTCGTTCAACCCGATGGCGCGAACCCGCGGACCAAATTCGGCGGCAATCGCCTCGGCCTTGCCGAGCGATCGATTCGCCACCGTAATCGTCTCGACACGACGCGACAGCAGGCCGTGGACAATGCCGCGCGCAGCACCGCCCGCGCCCAGAACCAGGCCATGGCCGGTGAGGTCCGGCCAGCCGGGGACCTCGGCATCAAGGCTCGAAAGAAAACCGGAAACGTCGCTGTTGGTGCCGTGCAAACGGCCATCGGCAAGCCAGATCGTATTGGCGGCGCCGAGCGCCGCCGCTGACGGATCGACCTCGTCGAGCAACCCGAAGGCTGCCTCCTTGTGTGGCAGGGTGACGTTGCAGCCGACATAACCGCGATCGGCCAGGCCGCGCAGGAACCGGGCGAAATCGGCCGGCTCGACGCTTTCCTGGACATAGTCCCCGGCAATCTTGTGTTCGGCCAGCCAATAGCGGTGGATCATCGGCGATCGGCTGTGTTTGACCGGCCAACCGACGATGCAGGCGCGTTTCATGATGGAACAAGATCCTGTTTTCGCAGCGCCGCCAGCAGCGGCAGCAACGGCATGCCGAGAATGGTGAAATAGTCGCCCTCGACCCGATCGAACAGCTGAATGCCGAGCCCCTCGAACTGATAGCAGCCGACCGACTTCAGCACCTCGTCACCCATGTCGGCGAGATAGGCTTCGAGGAAGCCATCGGAGAATTTCCGTACATGCATGGTGGCCGAGGTGACGGTCGCGAAGGTCAATTCACCATCCCGCGCCAGCGCCACCGCCGAGTGCAGGTGGTGGATTCGCCCGCGAAACGATAGAAGCTGAGCGCGCGCCGCAGCGACCGTGGCCGGCTTCGAAAAGCGCTGGGTGCCGAGCGCCAGGGTCTGATCGGCACCGATCACGATCCGGCCGGGCATCTGCAGGCTCACCGTCTTGGCTTTCGTCTCGGCCAGGAGACGGGCGACCTCGGCCGGGCCGAAGCCCGCGGCGCTCCAGGTCTCGTCCAGGGCGCGCTCGTCAATATCGGCGGCAACCAGTTCGGTCCTGATGCCGGCACCGGCCAGCATGGCGGCGCGCGCCTTCGATTTCGAGGCCAGGACGAACATGGTCACGAACCATCCCGGTCGGCGAGGGCCCGCCGGTGATCTTTGAGATAGGTAATGATGGCCGCCGCGGTCTCCTCGATCGACCGGCGGGTGACGTCGATCATCGGCCAGCTCTTCGCCGCGAACAGGCGGCGCGACAGCGTGATCTCCTCGGCCACCGCTGCCCGATCGACATAGCTCGATTTGTCCTGGGTGGCGTTGAGACTGAGAATCCGGTTTTCCCGGATCTGCACGATCCGCTCGGGGCTGGCGAACAGGCCAACCACCAGCGGTTTTTTCAAAGCCTCGATATTCGGCGGCAAGGGGATGCCGGGCACCATCGGGATATTGGCTGTCTTGACGCCGCGATTGGCCAGATAGATCGAGGTCGGCGTCTTCGAGGTCCTGGACACGCCAACCAGCAGCACGTCGGCCTCTTCCCAATTCTCCGGCAATTGGCCGTCATCATGCATCATCGTGTAGTTCAGGGCGTCGATGCGCAGGAAATATTCGGCATTCAGCACATGCTGCGCGCCAACCCGTGGGGTCGAGGCGGCCCCCAGATAGTTCTGGAACATCGACAGGACCGGCGCCAGAACCGACATGCAGGGACAGCCGAATTCGCGGCATTTGCCTTCCAGGCGATCGGACAGCTCATGATCGACCAGGGTATAGAGCACGATACCCGGATTGTTCTCGATTTCCGAGATCACACGGTCGAGCTGTTTCTGCGATCGGACCAGTGGATAGACATGCTCGATCGCCGAAACCGTCGCATATTGCACGGCCGCGGCACGCCCGACGGTCATCAGCGTTTCGCCGGTCGCGTCTGAAACGAGGTGCAGGTGAAAATAGCTTTCGTGTCGCTGGGTCATCAGCCTCGCCCGGGGACCCGCGTTGTATGCGGCTGTGGATGATTGCGGACAAGGCCATGCCAAACCGAGGACGGCAAGACCTTTCGCGTGAAACGTCCCGCCGCCATCCCCAGCTTGTCACGACGGGATATCGAATCCATGCCTGTCCGGGATTGCCGCCGAGCATGGTCGAACGCGGCTCGGGATGTCGCTGGAAAGCAGAACGAAACCAAAGGGTTGTCAAACCGGGCGCAATTGGCTCAACGCATTTGGCACGCACCGGCGATGGCCGAATAGCCTTTGGATAGCTTGTGGACGAATTTGGCTTCCCCTAATCCAAGGCCAAGGAATCATAAAAGACTCTCTTTAAGAATAGTCTTGAGGGGAGTGAAGGAAGACAGGCACCCTGGTGACAAAGTCCCTCCTCTCCGTCCTGAAGGGCGACCGGCAACCGACCCCGCCGATCTGGATGATGCGCCAGGCCGGACGTTATCTGCCGGAATATCGCGCCCTGCGCGCCGAGGCGGGATCGTTCCTGAACCTGTGCTTCAATCCGGAAAAGGCGGCCGAGGTCACCCTGCAGCCGATCCGGCGTTTCGGTTTCGACGGGGCGATCCTGTTTTCCGACATCCTGGTCGTGCCCCATGCGCTTGGTCAGCGGGTAACCTTCGAAGCCGGCGAGGGCCCAAGGCTCGATCCGGTCGCCGACCGCGAGGCTCTGAAGAGGCTTTCCGATGATCTCGATGGGACGATCGTGGAGCCGGTCTATGAGACCGTTCGTCAGGTCAAGGCGGGCTTGCCCCAGGATGTGACCTTGCTCGGCTTCTGCGGGGCGCCCTGGACGGTGGCGACCTATATGATCGCCGGCCGAGGTGGCGAGGATCAGATGGCTGCCCGGCTTTTCGCTTATCGCGATCCGGCCGGCTTCGCCCTGCTGATCGACCGGCTGGTCGAGGCTTCGATCAGCTATCTCGTCGGGCAGATCAGGGCCGGCGCCGACGCGGTGCAGATCTTCGACACCTGGGCGGGGATTCTGCCGGCGTCGGAATTTGCACGCTGGTCGGTTGAACCAACCGCGCGCATCGTCGCCGGGGTCAAGCGGGCCGTGCCTGGCGTGCCGGTCATCGTTTTCCCGAAGGGTGCGAGCTTCCGGCTCAAGCTGACGGTCGACGGCACGCAGGCCGATGCGGTCGGTCTCGATTGGACTGCGGATGCCGACTTCGTCAGGCGCGAGATCCAGCCGAAGGTTGCGGTTCAGGGCAATATCGATCCTCTGGTGCTGCTCGCCGGCGGTGATGCGCTGGAGCAAGCTGTCGATCAGGCGCTTTCCGATTATGCCGGCGGCCGCTACGTCTTCAATCTCGGCCACGGCATTCTGCCACCGACACCGATCGCTCATGTCGAGCAGATGATTGCGCGGGTTCGCGCCTGGAGGTCGTGATGGCCGGGCCTCGAATGACCGGCGCCGATCGGGCCAGGCGGGCGCTGACGGCGCTGGCTATCACCACGGCCTCGGCCTTTGGGCTTGCCTGGCTCGCGCCGGCAAGCGCAGTGCTCTGGATCAAGGCCTTCCATGTGATCGCGGTGATCTCGTGGATGGCCGGCATGCTCTATCTGCCACGGCTTTTTGTTTATCACTGCGCTGCCGCGCCTGGCTCGGAGGCTTCCGAGACGTTCAAGACGATGGAAGCCAGGTTGCTCGAATATATCATCAACCCGGCGATGATCATGACCTGGGTCCTGGGGCTCTGGCTCGCCTGGTCGAGCTTCGGCTTCCGGGGCGGATGGCTGCATGCCAAGCTGGCGCTGGTCTTCGCCCTGTCCGGGGTTCACGGCTATTTCGCCGGCGCTGTGCGGGCTTTTGCCGAGGATCGCAATAGGAGAAGCGCCAGGCACTGGCGTGTCATGAACGAGGTGCCGACGATGATCATGATCGCGGTGGTGATTCTGGTGGTCGTCAAGCCGTTTTGAGCCGGCCACCGGCCGGTCCGGGGCGCCGGCAAACTCGGCGCCGGCAGGGCTTGCAATTGCCAAGCGCAACGCTTATTCCATGGGCGCCTCCCAAACGCAGACAGGGTCATCTGCAGTAGCACCGTTGCGTGCCGCTCCTTGATCCGGATAGAGGCCTCCCCGGCCCCGCATTCCCTCGCGATCTGCGACTTTCATTCCCTCCTCCTTACGGTGCGGTTCCGGTTCATTTTTGTTCCGCGCCCTCGGCCGTCCCACCCCTTTGCGGTTCCGATGCAGCAGATCAAACTCCAAGACATCAAGACCAAATCGCCCACCGAGCTCCTGGCTTTCGCCGAAGAGCTGCAGGTTGAGAATGCCTCGACGCTGCGCAAGCAGGAGATGATGTTCGCCTGCCTGAAACAGCTGGCGGCACAAGACATTGAAATCATCGGCGAAGGTGTCGTCGAGGTGCTGCAGGACGGTTTCGGCTTCCTGCGCTCGCCGGACGCCAATTATCTCGCCGGCCCGGACGATATCTACGTCTCGCCCTCTCAAATCCGCCGGTTTGGTCTTCGCACCGGCGATACGATCGAGGGCCAGATCCGTTCGCCGAAAGAAGGCGAGCGCTATTTCGCGCTGCTGAAGGTCAATCTGATCAATTTCGAGGAGCCGGAAAAGGCCCGTCACAAGGTCAATTTCGACAATCTGACGCCGCTTTACCCGAACCAGCGGATCAAGCTCGAAAACGAGGATCTGACCAAGAAGGATTTCTCGGCGCGCGTGATGGATGTGGTCGTGCCGATCGGCAAAGGCCAGCGCGCGCTGATCGTCGCGCCGCCGCGGACCGGCAAGACCGTGCTGCTGCAGAACATCGCGCAGTCGATCACCCGCAATCATCCGGAATGTTATCTGATCGTGCTGCTGATCGACGAGCGGCCCGAAGAAGTCACCGACATGCAGCGCTCGGTGAATGGCGAGGTGATTTCCTCGACCTTCGACGAGCCTGCGACACGTCACGTTCAGGTCGCCGAAATGGTGATCGAGAAGGCGAAGCGCCTGGTCGAGCATGGACGGGACGTCGTCATCTTGCTTGATTCGATCACCCGGCTCGGCCGCGCCTACAACACCGTCGTGCCGTCCTCCGGCAAGGTGCTGACCGGTGGTGTCGACGCCAACGCCCTGCAGCGCCCGAAGCGCTTCTTTGGCGCCGCCCGCAATATCGAGGAAGGTGGCTCGCTGACGATCATTGCGACCGCCCTGATCGATACCGGCAGCCGCATGGACGAAGTGATCTTCGAAGAGTTCAAGGGCACCGGTAACTCGGAAATCATCCTGGACCGCAAGGTTGCCGACAAGCGCACTTTCCCGTCGATCGACATCACCCGATCCGGCACCCGCAAGGAAGAGCTGCTGGTCGCGCCCGACATTCTGAAGAAGATGTATGTGCTGCGCCGCATCCTCAATCCGATGGGCACGGTCGACGCGATCGAGTTCCTGCTCGACAAGTTGCGCCAGACCAAGACCAATGGCGATTTCTTCGATTCGATGAACACGTAGGGCCTTACCGATTCGCAGGCGAAACAACCTGTGCGAGTCCTGGCGGCCCATATGACCACCGATTCGTATGCGGAACGATGCTCACGGCGACAACGCCGTGGGTGAATGCCACGAGAGATGGCGCCGGTGAAGACAATCGCGGCTATTTCCACCGCGCCCGGTATGGCCGGGGTGGCCATTCTGCGGATTTCCGGGCCGGCCGCAGGCCATGTCCTGCGCGCGCTCACCCGGCGCCTGCCTCGACCTCGTGTCGCGACCTATTCAACTCTCTACGATCCAGTTGGCGGTACACCGATCGATTCGGCTCTGGTGCTGTGGTTTCCAGCACCTCGCAGCTTTACCGGCGAAGACGTCGCCGAACTGCAGGTCCATGGCGGACGCGCCGTTACGGCGGCAACGCTCCGTGCCGTGCTGACGGTCGACGGCGTCCGGCCGGCCGAGCCGGGCGAATTCACCCGTCGCGCCTTTGAGAACGGCAAGCTCGACCTTGCAGCGGTCGAGGGCCTGGCCGATCTGCTCGCGGCGGAGACCGAGGCCCAGCGCCGACAAGCCTATGCGCAATATGGCGGCCGGATTGCCAATGTCGGCGAGGCCTTGCGGGTCAATCTGGTCAACGCCCTGGCGCTGGTCGAGGCGACGATAGACTTTCCCGATGAGGACGATGTCGGGACGTCGGCACTTGGCGATGCGCGCCGGCGGATCGAGGAACTCGACCGGCAGGTGCTGGCGCTGCTGGCGGACAGTGACCGCGGCGAGCGCATCCGGGATGGCTTGCGGGTTGCCATTGCCGGCCCGCCCAATGCCGGAAAGTCGACCTTGCTGAACACATTGGCTGGGCGCGACGTCGCCATCGTCTCTCCGATCGCCGGCACGACCCGTGATGCCCTGGAGGTTCACCTTGATCTCGATGGTGTCGCCTTCGTGCTGACCGACACCGCCGGCCTGCGCGCCGGCGCTGACCCGATCGAGCTTGAAGGTATCCGGCGCGCGCGCTCGCGCATCCGCTCCGCAGATCTGGTCCTGTTCCTGCAATCGGCTGACGCCGAGGCGGTGATCGACCCGGACTGGGATGCCGGCCAGGAGGTCAAGATCTGGCATGTCCAGACCCAGATCGATCGATTCGGTCCCGATATGGCCGCCGATCATTTCTTTCGGCACCGCATTTCCGCCGTGGAGGGGATCGGTATCCGGGAACTTCTGGCCGACCTGGCCACGTTCGGCCGCGATCACGCAGGCGGCGAACCGGCGGTGCTGGTCCGCGAACGGCACAGGGCGGTCTTCGCGGATCTGCACCGGGCGTTGGCGGACGGTCTATTGATTCGCGATTGGTCTCAGGAAACTGAGCTTGTCGCCGAAAATCTCCGGGCCGGTCTCTCCGCCTTAGGCCGCGCAACCGGACGGGTCGATGTCGAGGCTGTGCTCGATGTGGTCTTCTCATCCTTCTGCATCGGTAAATGAAATGACTCCGCAGTGTTTCACGTGAAACCGACGGTGGCGCAAACCGAGTCGATTCGGCTCCGGTTCGATCCGTTCAACGCCCCGGCAGGAGAGGACCGCCTCATTCGGCCTTTTGGCTTTTGACCTGACTGACCCGGCCGGCTAGGAAGACATTTGAATCCGATGGCGCGTGCAAGATGACGGACCGAGAATTGGCATTTGACGTCGTGGTGATCGGCGGCGGGCATGCTGGCTGCGAGGCAGCGGCGGCCGCTGCGCGCATGGGCGCCCGGACCGCCCTTGTCACGCACCGTTTTGAGACGGTCGGCGCGATGTCCTGCAATCCGGCCATTGGCGGGCTTGGCAAGGGCCACCTGGTTCGCGAGGTGGATGCCCTTGACGGACTGATGGGCAAGGTCGCGGATGCCGGCGGCATCCAGTTCCGTGTGTTGAACCGGCGCAAGGGGCCAGCCGTCCGTGGGCCTCGGACACAGGCCGATCGCGGGCTCTATGCGGCGGCGATGCAGGAGGCGATCCGCAATCAGCCAGGCCTGACGGTGGTCGAGGCCGAAGCGCGCGCGATCGACGTGATGGCGGGACGGGTTGTCGGCCTGGAGCTGCAGGACGGTCGTTCCCTGTCCTGTGCTGCCTTGGTGATCACCACGGGTACGTTCCTGCGCGGCATGATCCATATTGGTGAGAAGCAGGTCCCGGCGGGTCGCGCCGGCGAGGCGCCGAGCCTCGGCCTTGCCGCGAGCCTGATGAGCCATGGCTTCGCGCTGGGCAGGCTCAAGACGGGCACGCCGGCGCGGCTCGATGGGCGGACCATTGATTGGGCGAGTTTGGAAAGCCAGCAGGCCGATTCGGATCCGGAACCTTTTTCAGCCCTGACCGATCGGATCGTCAATCGCCAGATCGCCTGCGGTATTACCCGGACGACAGCCGCGACGCACCAGCTGATCCGCGACAACCTGTCCCGCTCGGCCATGTATGGCGGTCGGATCGAAGGAGTAGGGCCGCGCTATTGCCCCTCCATCGAGGACAAGGTGGTGCGATTTGGCGACCGCGACGGTCACCAGATTTTCCTGGAGCCGGAAGGGCTCGAGGACCCGACCGTCTATCCGAATGGGCTGTCGACCTCCTTGCCCGAGGATGTCCAGGAGGCTTTCCTGCGCACCATTCCGGGCCTGGAACGGGTCACCATCACGCGCTTTGGTTATGCCATCGAATATGATCATGTCGATCCGCGCGAGCTCCGGGCGACACTCGAGGCGCGTCGGCTGAGCGGACTTTTCCTTGCCGGCCAGATCAATGGCACGACGGGTTACGAGGAGGCGGCGGGCCAGGGACTGGTCGCCGGCTTGAATGCAGCCCGGCGTGCCGGAGGCGGCGAGGGTATCAGCTTCGGCCGCGACGAGTCCTATCTCGGCGTGATGATCGACGACCTGACCACGCGTGGCGTCAGCGAGCCCTATCGCATGTTCACGTCACGGGCGGAATATCGCCTGACATTGCGCGCCGACAATGCCGATCAGAGATTGACCGGCAAGGGCCTGGCGATCGGCTGTGTCGGGGCGGAACGATCGATTCGGTTCCGGACCAAAGTTGAGGCCCTGGACAACCTGCGCAACCAGGTGCGCGCGCTGAGCCTGACACCGAATGAAGCGGCCAAGCATGGGATGGCGTTGAATCACGACGGGATCAGGCGCAGCGGCTTCGAGCTTCTGTCGCGACCTGATATTGCCTGGGCCGACCTCGCCAAGGTCTGGCCGGCTTTGAACGGTGTCGATGCGCGCTTGAGCGAGCAGGTCGAGACGGATGCGCGTTATGCCGTCTATCTCGGCCGGCAAGCCGCAGAGGCGGAAGCCTATCGGCGCGACGAGGACGTGACGCTGCCCGAGGATTGGGATGTCGAGGCCATACCGGGCTTGTCGAACGAGATCCGAGCCAAACTGACCTTGACCAAGCCCAGGACCCTGGGCCAGGCCGGCCGGATGGACGGCATGACGCCTGCGGCGCTGACCTTGATTGCGGTCTGGGCGCGCCGTGCCCGCGCACTCGACGCAGCTTGAGAGGCGGCAATGGCGGATCAGCGCGAGATCGGCGAGGCGCAGCGTGCCGCGGCGACAGCCGGCGTGGCGGTTTCACGTGAAACGCTGGAGCGCCTGGTGCTCTATGTCGACCTGCTGCGCCGGTGGAACCCGACCAAAAATCTGGTGGCGCCGGCGACGCTGGCCGCCGTGTGGACCCGTCACATCGCCGACTGCCTGCAATTGGTCAAATTCGTGCCGGCGGGCCGGATCTGGGTTGACCTCGGCTCAGGCGCAGGCCTGCCGGGCCTGGTCATCGCGGCGGCCCTCGCGGATCAGCCCGGCGCCCGGATCCATTGCGTCGAAAGCAAGCTCGGCAAGGCGGCGTTCCTGCGCGAAGCGGCGCGGATCATGAAGGTTCCGGCCACCATCCATGCCGCGCGTATCGAAGATGTCGTGGCAAACTGGCATGGACCGGTTGACGTGGTGACCGCCCGGGCGCTCGCGCCGCTCACCGAATTGATCACACTCAGCCATGATCTGTTGAAAACTGGAGCGATAGGACTCTTCCTCAAGGGACAAGATGTAGCGCGTGAATTGACGGAAGCCGCTAAATATTGGACACTCGATCCCGTATTGACGCCCAGCGCGACGGACTCTCAGGCGCGTATCGTCACGCTCAGAAACGCGGCTCCAGTTCCTTCCTGATCACATCCAACGTCGGACGGTTCGTCATGGCGATGCTCTCTTCGTCTCTTCCGTTGACCGGTCCCAGGGTTCTCGCGCTCGCCAATCAGAAGGGCGGGGTGGGCAAGACGACCACCGCGATCAATCTGGGGACCGCGCTCGCCGCCATTGGCGAACGTGTGCTGATCGTCGACCTCGATCCACAAGGCAATGCCTCGACCGGACTGGGGATCGATCGGCGCGCGCGCAACCGCTCGACCTATCATGTCCTGGTCGGTGACCTCACGCTGTCCGAAGCGGTGCAGGAAACGTCGGTGCCGCGGCTTTCGATTGCGCCCTCGACCATGGACCTGTCCGGTGTCGAAATCGAGATCTCCACGGAGAAGGACCGGGCCTATCGGCTCAGGCAGGCGATCCGCGGTCTCGGTGGCGATTATTCCTATGTGCTGATCGACTGCCCGCCGTCGCTCAACCTGCTCACCATCAACGCCATGGCGGCGGCCAATGCCATTCTGGTGCCGCTGCAGTGCGAATTCTTCGCGCTGGAGGGCCTGTCCCAGCTGATCAAGACTGTCGAGCAGGTCAAGACCAACTTCAACCCCGGGCTGACCATCCACGGCATCGTCCTGACCATGTATGATGCGCGGAACAATCTGTCCGCCCAGGTGGTTGACGATGTGCGCCAATTCATGGGCGACAAGGTCTATCAGACCATCATCCCGCGCAATGTGCGGGTGTCGGAGGCGCCGAGCTACGGCAAGCCGGTCCTGCTCTACGATCTGAAATGCGTTGGAAGCCAAGCCTATCTCAGGCTCGCTTCCGAGATCATCCAGCGTGAAAAGCATTTGCGCGCGGCCTGATCCGATATCGATTCGGACCCGCATCGATTCATATGTGGCGCTTCGTTTCGAAGCCGAGTTGAAGGAGAGTTGAATCATGGCGGAAGAGGCGACGAGATCGCGTCTGGGCCGGGGCCTGGCTGCCCTGATCGGCGATGTTGGCGAAGAATCCGCCGCCATCGACCGGGTTCGCTCCACCCGCAGGGTTCCCATCGAATTCATTCGGGCCAATCCGCGCAATCCCAGGCGGATATTCAAGGACGAAGAGCTGCAGGAGCTCGCCGATTCGATTCGTGAACGCGGCATCATCCAGCCGATTGTCGTTCGGGCGGTCGCTGGCGCCGTCGATGCCTTCGAGATTGTTGCCGGCGAACGGCGTTGGCGGGCAGCCCAGCAGGCCGGCCAGCATGAGGTGCCGATCCACCTGGTCGAGGTGGGCGACCGTGAGGCGCTGGAACTGGCGATCATCGAGAACGTCCAGCGTGCCGATCTCAATCCGCTCGAAGAAGCGCTGGGTTATAACGAGCTGATCGAACAGTTCGGCTATAGCCAGGTCGACATGGCCAAGGTGATCGGCAAGAGCCGCAGCCATGTCGCCAATACCCTGCGCCTGCTGAAACTCTCCGATCGTGTGCAGAATTACCTGCGCGACGGACAATTGACCGCCGGCCATGCCCGCGCCTTGCTCGCCCATGACGATCCGGAGCGGATTGCCGCCGACATTGTCGAGCGCGGGTTGAATGTCCGGCAGGTCGAGGCGCTGGCCCAAGAACAGGCCGAACGTTCGGGCCGGGCGCCACGGCAGCGCGAGCGGGTCGAGAAGGACACCGATACCAAGGCACTGGAAAAAGCCCTGTCGGATGCGCTCGGCATGATCGTGACCGTTGATCACCGCGGTTCGGGCGGCGAACTCAAGATCCGCTACAAGTCATTGGAACAGCTCGACGATATCTGCCGTCGCCTGCAGCGCTAAGCGCGGGTTCGCCGGCTCAGTTCCGGCCGGCGCGCGCGATCATGGCAATGGCCATCAGCGTCCGGCTGACGATAGCTTCGGCGAGCACCGCCTTGATGCGGGTTTCGAAAGTGGCTTCGGCGACACGCGCCATGACGCGCTCCAGGCGGCCGGTGTTCCACAGGCCGAGCTGACGCTCGACGACCGGCCTGCGCCGGAAAAACACCGGCGGCTCGAAACGGTCGGCCGCGGCGCTGATCGACGCGCCCTTTTCGATCGCGACGCGCGCCTTGTGCAGCGCCGACAAATGCCGGCCCATGGCGATCATGATCTGCGGCACTGCGACGCCGGAGGCTGCGGCCCGCAACAGCAGGCGATCGAGTGCCGTCGGGTCGCCCGAGGCCGCGGCGTCGACGATCTCATCGACGCCGAGCGCCAGGCTGTCACCGGCCACCGCTTCGATGTCGGCAAGCGTGATATGGCCCTGGCCATGGGCGTAGAGGCAGATCTTCTGGATTTCCGCGCGCGAGGCGGCGCGATCGCCGCCGAGGAAGGTCAGCAGGGCGGCAATCGCCGGCGGTTCCATGGTCAGGCCGGCGGCGGCGGTCTCTTCGGCGATCAGCCGTTTCAGGTCGGCCTCGCCATCGGAATAGCAGGGAATGACGGCGGCTTTCGCCGAGCGCTCGGTCTCGACCCTGAGCGCTGCATTCTTCTTCAGATCACCGGCCTCTATCAGTACGAAGGCGCCGGTTGGCGGGTCGGCGAGAAGCGGCGTGACCGCCGCGGCGATCGGCTTTTCGCCGGCGCGCACCCAGATCAGCCGCCTGGCGCCGAACAGCGCCATGGTATTGGCCTCGTCGGCAAGACGCACCGGGTCGGCGGCGAGCACGTCGCCATCGAGCCGGATCACCGAGAAGGGGTCGTCGAGATCCGGCACCGTGGCTTTTGCGATGGCGCGCGCACGTTCCGAGACCAGTCCGGAATCCGGCCCGTAGACCAGCGCAATGGCGCGGCCGGAATCCGGATTCTTCAGGAACCGGTCGATCTCGGCACTCTTCAGCACGGTCACGGCGTCACCGTGGACGCGTGACGTACCATCCCGCCACCTGCGTGACGATCGTTTCGGCCAGCGACTTGGCGGCACGTTCCTGTGCCTCGATCACCGCGCGGTCGGAGGCAAGCCGCTGGGCGGTCCGATCGAACGAGGCGCTGGCGACGGCCTGGCCGCGATGCAGCACTTCTTGGCTGCCGACCGGCGTGATGAAATAATTGCCGATCAGCGATATTGATTGCGCCGAGGGACGCCCGGCGGCCGTGTTGAGCAGCAGCGGTACGCTGTCGACGCCGAGGCTGACCCGGAGCACATGGGTCGGCGCCTGAGCCCGGCCGCCGCCGCCCTGGGTCAGGTAGATCAGCTCGTTGCGCAGCACCACGCCGGACCGGCCGCCGATCTCGGGGATCTCGAGGTTCTGCAGATGCGCCTGGGCATTGCGGGCTCCAGGCACCACATTGGGGTCGCCATAGAGCGGCGTGAAGCAGCCGGCGAGCGCGCCTGCGCCGGCGGTGACGGCAAGGGCGCGAATGATCGCGCGCCGGGAGATGTTAGCCGACGACATTCACGATCCTCTGCGGCACAACGATGATCTTTTTCACCGGCCGGCCCTCCAGCGCCTTGGTGACCGGCTCGAGCGCGAGCACGGCGGCCTCGATATCTTTCTGAGCCGCGTCGCGCGCGATCGTCAAGTCCGCTCGCTTCTTGCCATTGACCTGCACCGGCAATGTGACGGTGTCCTCGACCAGAACGGCACGATCGATCGCCGGCCAGGCCATTTCCGCAACCAGGCCTGGATGGCCGAGCGCGGTCCAGCATTCTTCAGCCAAGTGCGGCATCATCGGGGCGACAAGTTGCACCAGGATATCGGCCGCCTCGCGCAGCGCCGACGAAAGATCGGCCGCCGGCCGCTCGTCGCCCTTGATACCGTCGAGGGCGCGGCTAAGCGCATTGGCGAGCGTGTAGATATGCGCGACGCAGCGGTTGAAGGCCAGGCGCTCGACATCGGTCTCGACCGACGACAAGGCCGTGTGGGCGGCACGCCGCACGGCTGTCGCGGCCTCGCCGATGGCGCCGTCGCCGGCTTTGCCTGACGTGGCCGGGACGGCGGTCCTGATTGTGTCGGTTCTGGCGACGATATCGCCGACCAGGCGCCAGACCCGCTGGACGAAACGGCTGGCGCCCTCGACGCCGGCCTCGGTCCAGATCACGTCGCGCTCGGGCGGCGAGTCCGACAGCATGAACCAGCGCGCGGTATCCGCGCCATAAGTGTCGATGATGTCGTCGGGATCGACGACATTCTTCTTCGATTTCGACATTTTCTCGATCGAGCCGATCTCGATCGGACTGTTGGTTCCGGTCAGAACCGCCCGCCGCTGGTCGCCCTCGCCCGAAATCGTCACCTCGGCCGGCGTGACATAGGCGCCATCCGGTCCACGATAGGTCTCGTGCACCACCATGCCCTGGGTGAACAGGCCGCGGAACGGCTCGTCGAGACCGGCATGGCCGGTCGCCTTCATGGCGCGGGTGAAGAAGCGGCTGTAGAGCAGGTGCAGGATCGCATGTTCGATGCCGCCGATATATTGATCGACCGGCAACCAGTCATTGACCACCGCGGGGTCGGTCGGCGTATCGGTGCGCCAGGGATCGGTGAAGCGGGCGAAATACCAGGAACTGTCGACAAAGGTGTCCATGGTGTCGGTTTCGCGCCGCGCCGGCTTGCCGCAGTTCGGACAGGCGACATGTTTCCAGGTCGGATGCCGGTCGAGCGGATTGCCGGGCTTGGAGAAGTCGGCATCGTCGGGCAGACGCACCGGCAGGTCCTGGGCCGGCACGGCGACTGGCCCGCAGGCATCGCAGTGGATCACCGGGATCGGGCAGCCCCAATAGCGCTGCCGCGAAATCAGCCAGTCGCGCAGGCGGAAATTGACCTTGCGGGCAGCAACCGGCCGATTGCCGAGCGTCGTGCTTTCCAGTCGCGAGGCGACCTCCTGGAAAGCGGCCTGGCTCGGCAGGCCGTCGAGAAAGCGTGAATTGATCATCACGCCGTCGCCGTCGAACGACGTATCGGTCACTTCGAAATCGCCGGCCGCATCGGCCGGGCGCACCACGGTGACGACCGGGAGATCGTATTTGCGCGCGAAGTCGAGATCGCGCTGGTCGCCCGACGGGCAGCCGAAAATGGCGCCGGTGCCGTAGTCCATCAGGACGAAATTGGCGACGTAGACAGGCACTTCCCAGCTGGGGTCGAAGGGATGCAGCGCCTTGATGCCAGTATCGAAACCGAGCTTCTCGGCGGTCTCGAGGGCTGCCACCGAAGTGCCCATGCGACGGCATTCGTCGCTGAAGGCGGCGAGCCCAGGATTGGTCGCGGCGGCTGCCTTGGCCAAGGGGTGATCGGGCGCGATCGCCATGAAGCTTGCGCCGAACAGCGTATCCGGGCGGGTGGTATAGACCTCGAGCTCGGTCGAGCCGGCCGGCGCCGTGCCGTCCTTCAGGGCCCAGCGCACCATCAGGCCCTCGGAACGGCCGATCCAGTTCTTCTGCATCAGCCGGACTTTGTCCGGCCAGCGCTCCAGGCCGTCGAGGGCGTCGAGCAGATCCTGGTTATAGGCGGTGATCTTGAGGAACCACTGGGTCAGCTCGCGCTGCTCGACCAGTTCGCCGGAGCGCCAGCCGCGGCCATCGATGACCTGCTCATTGGCCAGCACGGTCTGATCGACCGGATCCCAGTTGACCCGGGCCGAGCGGCGTTCGACCAGGCCGGCGGCCATGAAATCGGTGAACAGCTTCTGCTGGTGGCGGTAATAGCTCGGATCGCAGGTCGCCAGCTCGCGCGACCAGTCGAGCGACAGGCCCATGTTCTTCAACTGGGCCTTCATGGTCTCGATGTTCTTGTAGGTCCATTCCTTGGGGTGAACCTTGGAGGCCATGGCGGCGTTTTCGGCCGGCAGGCCGAAGGCGTCCCAGCCCATCGGATGCAGCACGTTGAAACCCTTGGCGCGCTTGTAGCGGGCCACCACGTCGCCCATCGTATAATTGCGCACGTGGCCCATATGGATGCGCCCGGACGGATAGGGGAACATCTCGAGCACGTAATATTTCGGCCGCGGATCCGCGTTCTTCGTTTCGAAGATCTTGTTCTGGTCCCAGACCCCGCGCCATTTTGGCTCTGCGGTGCGGGCATTGTAGCGTTCGGTGGACATGATCAGCGGTTCGGCAGTCGAAAAAATGAGCGAATAAGCGAGGCGGGACAACACACGAAAGGTCTGGACCGGTCAACCGTTTACAGGTTAGCGCAAGGCCAACCTGCGGAGTGCCTTCCATGTCGGACGTCGTCGATCACCTGGCCCAAGTGAACAGCGCCATTGCCGAAGCCGCGGTCGCCGCCAAGCGGCCGGCCGGCGCGGTCACCCTCGTCGCGGTCTCCAAAACCTTTCCGGCCGAGGCGATCGAGCCGGCGCTGGCGGCCGGCCAGCGGGTGTTCGGCGAGAACTACGTGCAGGAGACCCGGGAGAAGTGGCCGGCGTTGCGCAGCCGCTATCCCGATGTCGAACTGCATATGATCGGGCCATTGCAGTCGAACAAGGCCAAGGACGCGGTCCAGCTGTTCGACGTGATCGAAAGCCTGGACCGATCCTCGCTCGCCAAGGAACTGGCCAAGGAAATGACCCGGCAGCAGCGCCGGCCGAAGCTGCTGGTCCAGGTCAATACCGGTGCCGAGCCGCAAAAGGGCGGCGTTCTGCCGGAAATGGTCGACGCCTTCCTTGCCGAATGCCGCGACCTGCATGGCCTCGCCATTGCCGGGCTGATGGCGATCCCGCCGGCCGACGAACCGCCGGCGCCGCATTTCGCGCTGCTCACCACCATTGCCCGGCGCAACAACCTGGCCGTCGTCTCCATGGGCATGAGCGCGGATTTTGCGACCGCCATCGCGATGGGCGCCACCCATGTGCGGGTCGGCAGTGCCATTTTTGGCACGCGCAGCAAGGCCTGAAACTTACGCCGCGGCGGCCGCCAGCAGCGCCGGGACGGTCTCGAGGAATTAACGTAAGCTCTTGATCCAAAAGGCCTTTTGGCGGTCCCGAAGGGATTCGAACCCCTGACCTCCGGTTTAGGAAACCGCTGCTCTATCCTGCTGAGCTACGGGACCGACGCGCCCTCTATCTCACAGCCGGGTTAGGCCCGGCAAGTCACCGGTGCGGGCAAGACGGCGAATATATCGGCGGCGGATCTCAGTTGCCGAAGAACGACATGCGCTTCTTCGGCTCGGCATTGCCGTCCGGGCCCGGATCATCCGGCGCGCGTGCGATCGGGAAGACCGTCTCGCCGCGCGCGGGGCGTGGTTTCGCGCCATTCTCCGAGGCGGGTTCGGGAACCGCGACAGCCGGCGAGACGACGGGGGGCTCCGGCGCGGTCTCGACCACGGCCGGCAGTTCGATCGGGCGGGGTGCCACGGGTTCGGATTTGATTTCTGGTTTTGAGTCCGGCTCGGGCCCGGCTTGCGGCGCGTCCGCGACGATCTCGACAACCGGGCCGGCCGGGACCGCCGGTTCGGAGGCATCGGCGAGCACGTCGTCGACATGCAGCATCGGGCCGCCCAGTTCGGCGACCGGAACCTTCCACTGGAAGACGTCGAGCTTGCCGGTCACCGGCGAGGCCGGCAGCCAGACGTCGCTTGCCTGGCCGTCGGCGGTCCAGGCCGGATCGCGCGGCGCGCGCAGCGCCCGGGCCATCCATTCCCGGGCCCGGCCCTGGTCATTGCTCTCCTTGGCGCTCAGTTCGGCCATCAGCAGGCACAGGCGCTGGGTCGGCGCGCTGGCCGCCAGTTCGTCCAGGGCACGATGCGCGGCGGCAAAGTCGCTGGCATCGATCGCCGCCCGGCCAATGGCCAGCAGGCCTTCGGGATGCGAGGGGGTCAGCCGGGCGAGCGTTTCGACCCGTTTCAACTGGTCGCCGCGCGAATCGCCGTGGCGTGCATGGGCATAGGCCTCGGCGAGATCGGGGTGGGGCGCGATCTTCCAGGCCGCTTCGATCACCCGCGAGGCCTTCTTGATGTCGCCGTCGGCGGCAGCCAGGCGGCCGGCGATCGCCGCGGCGGGAACCAGTTCCGGGGCCAGTCCGACCGCCTCGACGGCCAGCGCCTTGGCAGCCGGAGGATCGCGCTCCTCCAGCGCCGCCGCCTTGGCGGTCAAAAGAACCGCCCGCAGGCGTTTGGCTGCGTCCTTGTCGATGACACGCGCGGCATATTGCCGCTCGATGCTCGCCAGCGCGCCGTCCCAGTCGCCGGCGCTGCCCTGCTGTTCGAGCACGGCCTGGGCGGCCCAGGTCGCCGAGGGCGAGGCCTTGACCGCCTCTTCGGCAATGGCGCGGGCCGCCACCACGTCGGTGCGCCGCTGCGCCTCGACATAGAGCCCGCGCAGGCCCAGCACCTTGGTGTCGGGGCGGTCGACCATGGTGCGGAAGGCCTGCTCGGCACCGGCGCGATCGCCGGCGAGCTGGGCGGCCTGGGCTTTCAGAAGCAGGGTCAGTGGCGCATTGGGGGCGAGCCGGTCAGCGTCATAGGCGTGCTTTTCGGCGGCCCGTCGGTCGCCGGCGCCGATCGCGACGATGCCGCGGGTGATCGCCTCCTGGCCTTTTTCGATCTTGCGGCGGTGCATCACCCGGGCGGCGATGCGGGGGCTGGCGACCAGCCATTTGATCAGCGCGATCAAGGCCATGATAACGGCGGCGGCGACCAGAACCGCGATCAGGCCGGTCAGCACGTCGAATTCAATGTGGCGGCCGAGCCAGACCACGGTGACAGTGCCGGGCTGGTCCGCCACCCAGGCGGCGCCGGTGGCGAGCACCGCCAGAAGGACGAGGAAGAGGATGACGCCGACCATGATGTTCTCCTCAGCGCGTCGCGAGTGCGCCGATGGCCTCGTCCGCCATCTGCTTCAGCGCCGCTTCGCCGGCAAGGCGTGCGCGCGCGTCCCGTTCCCAGTCCCTGGCGACGGCCTTGGTCGCCTCGGGAAGCCGGTCGAAATCGGCGAGCGCGCCGGCAAGATCGGCGCGGCCGAGCTTGGCCTCGATGCGCGCGACCACCACCGGCGCGTCGTCGCCGGCGGCCTCGCCAACCGGCCGGATGCGGATCAGCGACTGGGCATTGGCGGCCAGCCGGTCGAACAGGCTGCCGTCACTCGGACGCGGCGCTGCCTTGGCGAGCGTCGCCGCCATGGCGGCGAAGCGCCGGGCCAGCAGCGGCGCGGGCGCGAGGCCGCGCTCCGACGTGGCCTCGAGCGGCTGAAGCGCGGCGGCATTGGCGCCGAGCGCCTTCAAGGCCCTGAGCTCCGCCGCATAGGGACTGCCGCGATCGACCGCCGAGCGGAGCATTTCGATGCCGACCAGCAGGGCGGCGCGTTGTCCGGCGCCGCTTGTCTGGGCGCGGGCCGTGTCGAGGGCGGTGACCCGGGCGGCCAGCGCCTGGGCCGCCTCGGCACCGGCTTTGACGTCGACGCCAAGGCTCTGAACGCGGGTTTCGACGCCGTCGATCCGCTGCGTCTGCGGCGCGAGCAGGCTCTGAACCCGGGTCTCGATCGTGACGAGGTCCGGGCCGGGGATCGCGGTCGCAGCCGGTCCACCGGCGCGGCTTTGCGCTTCGGTGACGGCGGCAAGGGCGGTCTTCAGCGCCTCGATTTCCCGGCTGAGCGGGGTCAGCTCGACCGGTGCCGCCGGGACGGCTGACGGTGTCGATGGATCGGCCGGGCGGCGTTCGAGCGCCGCGAGCCGGGTCTCCAGGGCGGCGCGGGCCGCGTCGACGGCCTCGACGCGACGGATCAGCGGCGAAAAGTCGGGTGCCTGCGGCGGCCGCGCGGCGGTCTCGCGTACGGCACGGTCGAGATCGGCCACGCGGCGCTCGAGACTGGCGACATCGGCCTGTTTGGCGCCGGGCAGCAGGCCGGCCAGCGATCCGGCATAACCCAGGCCACCGGTCAGCAGCGCGCCGATCAGGCCAGCGGCGGCCAACCGGCCGAAGCCGGGCTGGCGCGATGGCGTGACCTGCGGTGCCGGCGGGACCTGGGGCACGGGCGCGACCTGGGGGGCGCCGGACGGCGCCGAAACGGCCTCGGCCGGGATCGGCCGATCCGGTTCGGCTGCGGCTGTGGCCGCGGGCTGCTGGTGGCTTTCGGTCACCGGCGCGACAACCGGCTCTGCCGCCCGGTCGGCTGCCGGGCCGGCCCCGGCCGGATTTTCCGACACTGCCGGCTGGTCCGGTGTCGATTCGCTGGGGGCCGATGCACCGAAGGTTGATTCGTTTGACGTCGATTCGTTTGGCGTCGGTTCGCCTGATGTCGACTTGGCGGCTTCCGGCGGAGTGACCTCGGTCGCCTCCAGCGTGATCACCGGCGTCTTGGCGCGGCGCTTCGGTTTGGCGTCGTTGTCCGGGCGCTCGTCATTCGCCATGCGTCGCGTCTCCGTTGCACCGCTCCCGTCAAGGTCTATCCCCAGGGCCATTGGCCCGCAACAGCGTCAGCCGCCGATGAGGTCGAGCAAGGCTGCTTCATCCGGTCGCGTCGCGATCCTGATGCCGGAATAGCCGCGCTGGCGAAGCGGTTCGGCGACCGCCGCCGACAGGCAGAGATGGACCAGGCGGCCGGGCCCAGGCCCGGATCTGGCCTCGAGCCCGGCGGCGGCGACCAGATCGACAAAAGTTGCGGCTGAACGTGGTGAATAATGCAGCGCCGCCGCCGGGCCCGCGGCGCCGAGGGCATCGGCCAGCGCGGGCGGCAGTTGCGCCACCGGGACCATGCGATAGAGGATGCAGGCCGAGACGATCAGGCCGGCGGGCGCGACCAGGGCAGCGAGGTCGCCGGCCCGTTCCTCGCCGCCAATGCTCAGGACATGGGCGCCGCGCGCGAGACCAGCCGCGGCCAACAGCCGGCCGAGTGCCGCGACATCGCCGGCCGCCGATCGAACATCGCGGAAGCCCGCCTCGACCATGGCCGCGGCGGTGCGGTCGCCGACCGAAAAGACCGGAACAGCGGCGAGCCTGGCGACGGTCTCCCGGTCGATCAGCGAGGCGGTCCGGGGGCTGGTGACGGCAAGCGCGGTTATCGCCCCGGTCGGCAGGTCGGCAGCCAGGGGCTCGGTGACCAGCAGTGGCGCCACGACCGGCTGGTGGCCGAGCGCCGCCAGCTGGACGGCGGTGCGGCTAGCCTCCGGTTCCGGCCGTGTCACCAGCACGCGCATCAACGGCTCTCGAAGAAACCGGCCGGCGCGCGCGCCTTCAATTCCTCGCCGGCATCCCGGCCAAGCGTCTCGGCTTCGGCAATACTGCCGGTCCGGCTCGCCTTGAAGCTCTCGCTGCCGTCGGGGCGAAGGATCTCGCCGTCGAAGCCGAGCCGGCCGTCACGGACCAGGGCGAGGCCGGCGATCGGCGTCCGGCAGGAGCCGTCGAGCACCCTCAGGAAGGCCCGCTCGGCGCGCAAGGCGATTTCGGTCGCGGCGTCATTGAGCGGCGCGATCAGCTGACGGGTCCTGGTATCGTCGAGCCGGGTCTCGATGGCGATGGCGCCCTGGCCGACGGCGGGAAGGAAACGCTCGGTGCCGATGATCTCGGTGGCTTCGGCGGCGAGGCCCAGGCGCTTCAGCCCGGCCAGCGCCAGGAGCGTGCCGGCGACCTCGCCGCGGCGCACCTTGTCGAGCCGGGTCGGGACATTGCCGCGGAACAGCACGGTCGACAGGTCGGGCCGCTCGCGCCTGATCTGAGCCTGGCGGCGGAGCGAGGCCGAACCGACCACCGCACCCTGCGGCAAATCGACCAGGTTTTTCACGGCGTGGCCAATGAAGGCATCGCGCACGTCCTCGCGCGCCAGGAAGGCGGTCAGCCCGAGGCCGTCGGGCAGGACGGTCGGCATGTCCTTGGAGGAATGCACCGCGAGGTCGATGCGGCCCGAGATCAGGGCCTCCTCGATCTCCTTGGTGAACAGGCCCTTGCCGCCGGCTTCCGACAGTGGCCGGTCCTGGATCATGTCACCGCTGGTCTTGATGATCTCGACATCGATCGCCGTCTCGGGGACGTCATGGGCACGTGCCAGCAAGGTCCTGACCTCGTGGGCCTGGGCGAGCGCCAGCGCCGAGCCGCGCGTACCGATGCGAAGGAAGGGCGATTGCACCATATCGAGGTCCGATGTTAGGCGGAGGGCCGGGCACGGATCATAACGACCGATCCGCTCTTCGGAAAACTCCGTAGCCGCAAAGCGAAGACGAACCAATGCTTGTTCTCGGCATCGAAACGACCTGCGACGAAACGGCAGCGGCCGTCGTGCGCGTCGACGCGGCCGGCAAGGGCGAAATCCTGTCGAATGTGGTGCGCTCGCAGATCGCAGAGCACGCGCCCTATGGCGGCGTGGTGCCGGAGATCGCGGCGCGTGCCCATGTGGATATTGTCGACCTGGTGATCGAGCAGGCGCTGCGGCAGGCCGATATCGGCGTCAACGACCTCGATGCGGTGGCCGCCGCCGGCGGCCCCGGCCTGGTCGGCGGCGTCCTGATCGGGCTGACCACCGCCAAGGCCATTGCGCTCATTGCCGGCAAGCCGCTGATCGCGGTCAATCACCTGGAAGCGCATGCGCTGACGGCGCGGCTGACCGATCAGGTGGCCTTTCCCTATCTGCTGTTCCTGGCCTCCGGCGGCCATACCCAGCTGCTCGCGGTGACCGGGGTCGGTTCCTATACCAAGCTCGGCACGACCATTGACGACGCCATTGGCGAGGCCTTCGACAAGGTGGCCAAGCTCCTGGACCTGCCCTATCCGGGCGGGCCGGAGGTGGAACAGCGCGCGAAAGACGGCGATGCCAAACGCTTCGCTTTCCCGCGACCGCTGGCCGGCCGGCCGGATCCCGATTTCTCGCTGTCCGGGCTGAAGACGGCGGTGCGCCAGGAAGCCGAGCGTGTTCTGGCCGAGCGCGTTTTGGCCGGCCGCGAGGCCGGATTGTCCGACAAGGATGTCGCCGACCTCTGCGCCTCGTTCCAGATGGCGGTCGCCGACATGGTGGCCGACCGCTGCCGGGTGGCGATCAAGCTGTTCCGGATCCGTTTCGGCGAGCCCTCGGCGCTGGTCGTGGCTGGCGGGGTCGGCGCCAACCAGACCTTGAAGCGGGTGCTGCAGGCCACTGCCGATGCCACCGGCCTCCGGCTGGTGGTGCCACCGCCGAAGCTTTGCACCGACAATGGCGCGATGATCGCTTGGGCGGGCGCCGAACGGCTGGCGCTCGGCCTGACCGACCCGCTCGACATCGCGCCGCGCGCCCGCTGGCCCCTCGACGCCGAGGCGGCTACGGTCGGCTCGGGCCGTTTGGGAGCCAAGGCATGACATCAAACGACACTCCGTCCGTCGCCGTGCTCGGCGCGGGCGCCTGGGGGACCGCGCTCGCCAATGCCGCGGCCAGGGCCGGCCGGGCGACGGTGATCTGGGCGCGCGAACCGGCGGTTGCCGCCGAGATCAATGCCAGGCGCACCAATGAAAGCCGCCTGCCGGGCGCGCGCATCCAGGATCGGGTGACCGCGACCGCCTCGCTCGCCGAAGCCGCGCGCGCCGACCTGGTGCTGGCCGTGGTGCCGGCGCAGGCCTTGCGCGCGGTCTGCGAAGTGGTCGAGACGGTGATCCGTCAGGGCACGCCGCTGATCGTCTGCTCCAAGGGTATCGAACGTGGCACCGGGCGGTTCATGACCGAGGTGGTCGGGGAAGCGGTGCCGAAAGCGGTGCCGGCGATCCTGTCTGGCCCGAGCTTCGCCGCCGACGTGGAAAAGGGCCTGCCGACGGCGGTGACCGTGGCGGCCAAGGACGAGGCGCTGGCCAAACACATCGCCGACACGCTCGGATCGTCGTCGTTCCGGCTCTATCACACCACCGATATCAGGGGCGCCGAGATTGGCGGGGCAGCGAAAAACGTGCTGGCCATTGCCGCCGGCATCGTCGCGGGGCGCAAGCTCGGCGCCAGTGCGGCTGCGGCGATCACCGCGCGCGGTTTTGCCGAACTGAGCCGCTTCGGCCGGGCTTTCGGCGCCCGGCCCGAGACCTTGATGGGGCTTTCGGGCCTCGGCGACCTGATCCTGACCTGCTCGGGGCCGCAATCGCGCAATTTTGCCCTCGGCTACGCGCTTGGCGAGGGCAAGGGGCTCGATTTGCTGAGCGGCCGAGGCGCGCTTGCCGAAGGCGCCCTGACCGCCGAAATATTAGTCGAGACGGCGCGGGCGCACAGCATCGACATGCCGATCGCGGAAGCGATCGATGCGGTGCTGGGCGGCCTGATCGACGTGAACCAGGCGATCGCCCAGTTGATGGCCAGACCCCAAAAGGCGGAGTGAGGCATGACGAACTTCTTCGATAAAATCGCACGAGGCGTCGAGGCGGCCCAGAAGGCCATGGGCGCCGATCTGGTCGCCGAAACCCATCCCTTCGACCTGACCCATTCGGTGGTGTTCCCGGTCGCCAAGCTGATGAAACGGCGCAGCAATGGCGAGCCGATCGTGGTGATCGAGCTGTCCGATGGCAAGACCACCATGACGTTGGCCGAATTCGACCGTTTCGTCACCGAACTGGACACGTTTCGCAAGCTGATCCCGGTCGCGGGACAAAAGAGCCAGGGCGAGGGCTGACGTGGCGCATTGGCTGTACAAATCCGAACCGTTCAAATGGTCCTGGGACGCCCAGGTCGCGGCCGGCCCCAAGGGCACGTTCTGGGACGGCGTGCGCAATCATGCCGCCAAGCTGAACCTGATCCGGATGAAGGCCGGCGATCGCGGCTTCTTCTACCATTCGAACGAGGGCAAGGAGATCGTCGGCATCGTCGAGGTGATCCGCGAATCCTATCCCGATCCGGGCGTCGGAGCGGATGAACCCTGGGTGGTCGTCGACATCAAGGCGGTGATGCCGCTGAAGACGCCGGTGTCGCTCGCCACCATCAAGGGCGAGCCGCGGCTCTCCGAGATGGCGCTGATGAAATATTCCAGGCTGTCGGTCCAGCCGGTTACCGATGCCGAGTGGGACCTCGTCTGCGCGATGGGCGGGATCGACCCGAAAAAGGCCGGCGGCAAGTCCTGAGCGCCGGTCCCGCGCGTCACAGTTCGCGATAGACCGCCGCCTCGAAGGCCTTGAACAGCGCAATGGCGCGCGGATCGAAGAACGGCACGACCTGGCTCAGCAGGATGCCGGAAATGCCGTTCTTCCGGTCGATCCAGTAGAGCGTATTGGCAAAACCGCCCCAGGCGAGCGAGCCGGCCGGCCGGCCCTCGGGCGAGGTTTCACGGTTGATCAGGAAGCCGAGGCTCCAGCCCTGGCTCATGCCGGGATAAAAATTGGTGTCGCGCAGGCCGGTCGGCGAATTGAGCTTCATCTCCGGCATCGCCATGTGCGGGATCTGGTCCACCGCCATGGCCGCGATGGTTTCGGCTTTCAGGATGCGCTGGCCGTTGCCGAGGCCGTCATTGAGGATCATCCGGACGAAGGCGAGATAGTCGGCGGCGGTCGAATAGAGCCCGCCGCCGCCGGAGAAGAATTCCGGGTCCTGCTGCACGACCATCTCGGTCGGCACGAAGGCGGCATCCTCCTTGATCGCATGGACGGTCGCCCGGCGTGCATGCTGGTCCTGCCCGAGCACGAACATGGTGTCGGCCATGCCGAGCGGCCTGAAGATGTGTTCGGCGAAATAGGCGTCGAGATCCTGCCCGCTCACCGCCTCGACGATCCGGCCGGCCCAATCCGTGCTGATGCCGTATTGGAACGCCTCGCCCGGATCGAACAGCAGCGGGATCGACAATGATGCCGTCTGTCCGGAGGCGGACGACGGCGTGCCGGTCGCCTTCATATATTGCCGGATCGCGCCGCTGGCGAAATCATAACCGTAACCGGCTGTATGGGTGAGCAACCGGCGCATGGTGACGGCGCTTTTCGGCGCGCGCAGCCGCGGCGCGCCGGCTTCGTCGAAGCCTTCGAGCACCCTGGCCTCGCCAAGCGCGGGTGCATAGCGGCTGACCGGCTGGTCGAGATCGATCCGGCCCTGCTCGACCAGCTGCATCACCGCCACCGTGGTGATCGCCTTGGTCATCGAGGCGATCCAGAACACCGTGTCCGCGGTCATCGGGGCGGGCTTGCCGATATCGCGCCGGCCGAAGGCACCTTGATAAAGCACGCCCTCACGCGAGCCGACGGTGGCGACGACCCCCGGCAGGTCGCCGCGCCCGATCGATTCGCTGAAAATGCGGTCCAGGCTAGCCAATCTGCTCAAGGAACCCCCCCATGCGGCTGCACTTGGCCTGCCGGCCCGGAACCATGGCCTCGGCGTTTCGGCGGGTCAATCGGCGGCAGGATCCGTCTCTCGACGGGGTCCCGCCGGGCGGGGCGACCCGACAGGTCAGCTATGCGGTCGCCCGATAAACGCCGGTTTCGAACGCCCGGAACAGCTTGATCGCCTCGACGTCGAAGAAAGGCAGGATCTGGGTCAGCAAGATGCCGGTGATCCGTGTCTTGGGGTCGATCCAGAAGAAGGTATTGGCAAGCCCCGCCCAGGCGAGCGAACCGGCCGGCCGGCCCTCTGGCGAGCGGTCACGGTTGATCAGGAAGCTCAGGCCCCAGCCCTGGCTGACCCCGGGGAAAAAATTGGCGTCGTTGGTAGCCGGCGGGATGGCGCTGACCAGCGTGCCGATCTTGATGCCCGGGATCTGATCCCTGGACATTTCGGCGACGGTTTCAGCCTTGAGCACACGGTTGCCGTTCCCCGCGCCGCCATTGAGGATCATCGTGGCAAAGGCGAGATAATCGCGGGCGGTGGAATAGAGGCCGCCGCCGCCCATGAAGAATTCCGGTTCCTGCGGGATCATCATGTCGGTCGCCACCAGGCCGTCGGGCGTGCGGGCGTGGATCGGTGCGTGCCGGGCGAGCTGGTCGGCGCCCATCTTGAACATGGTGTCCTTCATGCCGAGCGGCGCGAACAGATGGTCGGCGAAATAGCTCTCCAGCCGCTGGCCCGACACGGCCTCGACCATCTTGCCCGCCCAGTCGATGGAGATGCCGTATTCGAAGACCTCGCCCGGGTCGGCGACCAGCGGCGTGGTGAGCGCGGCGTTCTGGCAGCCGGTGACGCCGGGCGTGCCAGTCGCCGCCATGTAGCGGCCGATGTCCGGATTCCACATATCGTAACTGTAGCCGGCGGTATGGGTGAGCAGATCGCGCAACGTAATCGCCCGTTTCGGCGCCCGCAGCTGCGGCTTGCCATCGGCATCGAAGCCATCGAGCACCCGAGCATGGCCGATCTCGGCGACAACACGAGCGGCGGGCGCATCGAGGTCGATCCTGCCTTGTTCGACCAGCTGCATGGCGGCGGCACCGGTCACGGCCTTGGTCATCGAGGCGATCCAGACCACCGTGTCCATGGTCATCGCCTGCGGCTTGCCGATGTCGCGCTTGCCGAAGGCGCCCTCGTAGAGCGTCTCACCGGGCGCGCCAACCAGGCCGATCACGCCTGGAACCTCGCCGCGCGCGGCGGCGCCGCCCAGAATCTCGTCCAACGCAGCAAATGTCGTCATCGTCATCTCCCCTTGGCGAATGCTTTGTTGTTTGGGCGAAGCTTAGGGCCCGGGCGGCTTTGGTCAATGCGGCGGCTTCGCATGGCTTGGCCTCGCTCGTCTGAGTCGAAAGGCGAACGACCAAAGTGTGACGCATCGCTCTCTTGAGCCGTCACCCGCCGCCGACGTATTGTCCGCGCGAAACGGAGAGGCGATCGGCATGCCAAGATCGCTCGCTGAGGAAACCATCGTGCCGCACCAGCGTATCCACGGACGCGCCTGCGGTTGCCATCGAGGAAGGGGTATCTGATGTCGGCGGAAAAGCTCTATCCGGTCAGCGCTGAGTGGGCCGCGCGCGCCTATATCGACGATGCCAAATACAAGGCGATGTACGAAGCCTCGGTCAAGGCGCCGGAGGCCTTCTGGGGCGAGCACGGCAAGCGGATCGAATGGTTCAAACCTTATAGCAGGGTCCAGAACAGCTCGTTTTCGCCCGACAACGTCTCGATCAAATGGTTCGAGGACGGCACCACCAACGTCGCCTACAACTGCGTCGACCGCCATCTGGCGACCCGCGGCGACCAGGTCGCGATCATCTGGGAAGGCGACGATCCCAAGGAAGACGCCCGGATCACCTATCGCGAGCTGCACCGCCACGTGATGAAATGGGCGAACGTGCTGAAATCGCAGGGCGTGAAGAAAGGCGACCGGGTTACGCTCTACCTGCCGATGATCCCGGAAGCGGCCTATGCGATGTTGGCCTGCACCCGCGTCGGCGCGGTGCATTCCATCGTTTTCGGCGGGTTTTCGCCCGATAGCCTGGCCGGTCGTATCGAGGATGCGGCCACCGGCGTGGTCATTACCGCCGACGAGGGCCTGCGCGGCGGCCGCAAGGTGCCGCTCAAGATCAATGTCGATGCCGCCTGCGACAAGGCGCCGGGCATCGTCAAAAGCGTCATCGTGGTGAAGCGCACCGGCGGCGCGGTGGCGATGACCGAAGGCCGCGACCACTATTTCGACGATCTCGCCGCCAAGGTGCCGGACGAATGCCTGGCCGAGGAGATGAACGCGGAGGATCCGCTGTTCATCCTCTATACGTCCGGCTCGACCGGCAAGCCCAAGGGGGTCCTGCACACCACCGGCGGCTATCTCGTCTATGCGTCGATGACCCACCAATATGTCTTCGACTACAAGGACGGCGACATCTATTGGTGCACCGCGGATGTCGGCTGGGTCACCGGCCACAGCTATATCGTCTATGGTCCGCTGGCGAATGGCGCGACCACGCTGATGTTCGAGGGCATCCCGACCTATCCGTCGATCTCCAGGTTCTGGGACGTCGTCGACAAGCACAAGGTCAACACCTTCTACACCGCGCCGACCGCTATC
The DNA here is from genome assembly GCF_005144885.1 of Phreatobacter stygius. Lineage (NCBI taxonomy): Bacteria > Pseudomonadati > Pseudomonadota > Alphaproteobacteria > Hyphomicrobiales > Phreatobacteraceae > Phreatobacter > Phreatobacter stygius. The sequence continues at coordinate 2,648,100 of NZ_CP039690.1, read as the reverse complement.
CGGTCGCTGATGGGCGCCGGCGAGGAGCCGGTGAAGCGGACTTCGCGCGCGTCGCTCAGGCTGCTCGGCTCGGTCGGTGAGCCGATCAATCCGGAAGCCTGGGAATGGTATCACCGGGTGGTCGGCGAAAGCCGCTGTCCGATCGTCGATACCTGGTGGCAGACCGAAACCGGCGGCATCCTGATCACGCCGCTGCCCGGCGCGACCAATCTGAAGCCCGGTTCGGCGACCCGGCCGTTCTTCGGCGTCAAGCCGGAGATCGTCGATGCCGACGGCAAGGTTCTCGACGGCGCCGCCGAGGGCAATCTGGTGATCGCCGATTCGTGGCCGGGCCAGATGCGCACGGTGTTCGGCGACCACGAGCGCTTCGTGCAGACCTATTTCTCGACCTATAAGAACAAATATTTCACCGGCGACGGCTGCCGGCGCGATGCCGACGGCTATTATTGGATCACCGGCCGTGTCGACGACGTCATCAACGTGTCGGGCCACCGCATGGGCACGGCAGAGGTCGAGAGCGCGCTGGTCGCCCACGCCAAGGTGTCGGAGGCGGCCGTGGTCGGCTATCCCCACGACATCAAGGGCCAGGGCATCTATGCCTATGTCACCCTGATGACCGGCGAACAGCCGAGCGAGGACCTGCGCAAGGAGCTGGTCTCCTGGGTGCGCAAGGAGATCGGGCCGATCGCCTCGCCGGATCTGATCCAGTTCGCGCCGGGCCTGCCGAAGACCCGCTCGGGCAAGATCATGCGCCGGATCCTGCGCAAGATCGCCGAGGACGAGTTCGGCGCGCTCGGCGACACCTCGACGCTCGCCGATCCCGCTGTGGTCGACGACCTCATCAACAACAGGCAGAACCGGAAAGGCGCCTGAGGCACATGGCCCGGCGGCGCATCGCGCTGGCCTTGACGATCAGCCTCGCGGCGGCCGTTCCGGCCGCCGCTTGCGTTTCCGACATGGGTTTCGATGTGCCGGGCCTGCGCGCCGACACGCCGCTGGTCCTGGCCGCGCCCGATGGCCGGCGCTTCCGTCTGGTGGCGCTATCGGGCGAATCAGTGGTGACACCCGATGGTCCGACACGGGTGGTCTCGCTCGGCGTCACCGACCGGCACGGCCGCATCCCCGCACAGGCCTTCGGCGCGGCCGGGCCGATCGAACTGCCGCTCCTGCGCGAAGGCCGGGTCCGCCTGACGCCGACCCGGCTTGTCCCGCGCGATTGCTGGCGCCTGTTCGAGCGGGCCGAAACCGAAGCGATTCGCGCCAGGCGGGGCCTTTGGGCTGGCGACGGGGCGCCGATCGGAGCAACCGACGGCGACGCGCTGGCGCGATCGGAAGGCCGGTTTGCCATTGTCGAAGGCCGCGTGCGCAGCGCCAGAACCCAGGGCCGCATCACCTATATCAACTTCGGGCCACCCAATTCAGGAGCGCTGACGGTAACCATTTCGGATCGCGACATGGCCGCTTTCCGAGAAAATGGGCTTGAACCCGCCGCAATCCGTGGGCACATGCTGCGCGTGCGTGGGATCGTGACGACCCGGCGCGGTCCCTCTATCGCGGCGGCGATACCGGAGGCCATCACCATCGCGGAGCCGCCTTCCGGCGGTGCTAGGTAGCGGCGGACCGTGACTCGGTTCGGACGAGCACAGGAGCATTTGCGCCGGGCGGCTTACCCAGCGACGCTGGTGCTTGCCTTGCTGCTGACCAGCTGCGCGACCACGCCCGACCCGGCCGCCAATGTCCCGACCCCGGTGCCGGCGCCAACCGAGGCGCGGCTGCCGCCGCTGACGACCCGGGATCATTCGCGCATTCTCGCGGCCTTCGGCGGCGAGTATGACGCCGGTGCGATCGAACGGCTGGCGAGCGAAATCCTCGACCGCCTGGGCGCCGCCTCCGACCGGCCCGACCAGCGCTATCGTCTGACCGTGCTCAATTCACCGTCGATCAATGCTTTTGCGCTGCCGTCGGGCCATCTCTATGTCACCCGCGGCATGCTCGGCCTGGTCAATGACGTCAGCGAATTCGCCGCCGTGCTCGGCCACGAAATGGCGCATGTCTCGGCGCGCCACGCCAATCAGCGCGAGGACCAGGTCCGTACCAGCGAGCTGGTGGCGGTGATGCGCGCGCGCCTGCTGAACGATCTCGCCGGCGCCGAACAGCGCCGCGAAGCGGCCCGGATATCGCTGGCGAGTTTCTCGCGCAGCCAGGAGCTCGAGGCCGATGCGATCGGCGTCAGGCTCCTGGCCAAAGCCGGTTTCGATCCTTACGGGGCTTCGCGCTTCCTGCAGTCGATGGAGCGCAATGCGGCGATCCGCAGCCAGGCACAGGCGGCCAGCGGCGGACCGGACTTCCTCGCCTCGCACCCTTCGACGCCGGAACGGATCCGCCAGGCCATCCTGGTGGCGCGGCAATATTCCGGGCCCGGTGGCGTGCCGCGCGACAAGGAACGTTATCTGCGCGCCCTCGACGGGCTGACCTATGGCGAGGATCCACGCCAGGGGTTCGTGCGCGGCCGAAGCTTCATCCACCCGCGTCTCGGCTTCACGGTGACCGCGCCGGAAGGTTTCACGCTGGAAAACTCGCGTTCGGCGGTGACCGGCCTTGGTCCGAACGACATGGCGATCCGGCTCGACGTGGTGCGCGTGCCGGCCAACCAGACCCTGCAGGCCTATCTGGGATCGGGCTGGATCGACGGACTGGCGGAGAGCTCGGTCGAGGCGGTGACGGTCAACGGGTTCCAGGCGGCAACCGCGCTTGCCCGTGGACCGGACTGGTCGTTCCGCATCTTCGTCGTGCGCTTCGGCGCCGAGGTCTATCGCCTGATCTATGCCGCGCGCGACCTGAATGCCGAGGTCGACCAGATGTTCCGCAGCTCGATGGAGAGCTTCCGCCGGCTGACCTCGGCCGAACAGGCGGTGCGCCAGGTGCGCATCCGCATGGTTCGGGCCGGCGAGGGCGATACGGTCGACAGTTTCCTGTCGCGCATGCAGGTTGCCGATCGCGCTGACGAGCGTTTCCGCGTGTTGAACGGGCTTGGACCCGGCGAACAGCCGCGCGGCGGCGAACTGGTCAAGGTCATCCAGGAATAGTCCTGATCATGCGATGCCGGTCGCGCGGCCGCGACGCGGCCGGCGGGCCTTGCGCCGCGCCCTGGCATGGCTTTTCCTCGAAAGCCTGACGGGGGACGACCATGGCTTTGACGAGTTTCGATCTTTCGGGCCGGCGCGCCCTGATCACCGGCTCCAGCACGGGCATCGGGCTGGCTTATGCCCAGGGGCTGGCCGAGGCGGGGGCTGCCATCGTCCTCAACGGACGCGATCGCGACAAGCTGGCGGCGGCCGCCGCCGGGCTCGCGGCCCAGGGTTTCACCGTCAGCAGCCGCGCCTTCGACGTCACCGACCAGCCGGCGGCGGCCGCCGTGGTCGATGCGATCGAGCGCGAGGACGGCCCGATCGACATCTTGGTCAACAATGCCGGCACGACGTTTCGGGCGCCGTTGGACGAATTTCCGGAAGAGGCCTGGCGGCGGGTGATGGCGACCAATCTCGACAGCGCCTTCTACGTGTCGAAGGCGGTCGCCCGCCACATGATCCCGCGCGGCCGGGGCAAGATCATCAATACCTGCTCGGTGACCAGCGAAATCGCCCGGCCGACCATTGCCGCCTATGTCACCTCCAAGGGCGCGCTGAAAATGCTCACCAAGGCCATGGCGGTGGATTGGGCCAAGCACGGCATCCGGGTCAACGGCATCGGGCCGGGCTATTTCAAGACCGAGCTGAACGAGAGCCTGTACCGCGACGAGGTCTTCACGGCCTGGGTGGCGAGCCGCACGCCGCTCGGCCGCTGGGGCGAACTGGAGGAGCTGCAGGGTGCCTGCGTCTTCCTCGCCTCGCGCGCCTCCGACTATGTCACCGGCCATGTCCTTTATGTTGACGGCGGCATGACCGCGTCGGTCTGACAGGCGCTACCGGATCACCATCACCGCGTCGCGGGCGAGCCGTGGCAGGATCTTGGCGAAAACCTCGCGCCGGATCGCCACGCAACCGGCGGTCGCGGTGAAACCATCGCGCGCGCCGTGCCAGAAGATCGCGCTGCCGCGATGGCGGCGCACCGGATGGTCGTTCCAGCCGAGCTCGACAATGACGTCGTAGAGATGATCCGCCCGGGTCAGGCATTCCTCGGCCGATCCCGGCGGACGCTTGATCAGGCGGTTGTAGCGGCGATCCGCCGCGTCGTCGCACCAGGCATCATCGGGGCGGATAGCCCGGGTGGCCTGCCGGCTTGCCGGCTTGACCAGCCGGTCGTGGCGGTAGAACACCCGCCGCAGCGGCAGGCTTGCCCGCGGGGTTGCGCCGTCGCCTTCGCGCTTGGCGCTGCGGATGCCGGCGCGGCCGAGCGCGCAGGGAAAGGCGGCCAGTCCGACATGGACCATGCCGCGCGTCGGACGGCCGGGCAGCGCGTGGACAAAAATGCGACTAATCAGACGCTTCGCCATGATATCGACACTCGGATCGCTAGGAGGCATGTATGGATTTGGTAACGCCCATCGGCGTTTGCGCGTAATGCTGTTCTGTGTCCTAGTCAAAGTGCCGCGACCAAGGCCGCCCCCTTCCTTTTTCGGGTGATTCGATGAGCCAAGTGCGAAAGATTCTGCTCTGTGACGACGATAACGACATGCGCGAAGCGCTTGCCGAACAACTGGCGCTCCATGAGGAGTTCGAGACCATCACGGTCGATTCGGCCGCCAAGGCGATCCAGGCGACCAAGGGGGAACATCTTGATCTCCTGATCATGGATGTCGGGCTGCCGGACATGGACGGCCGCGAGGCGGTCAAGATCATGCGCAAGGGCGGGTTCAAGAGCCCGGTGATCATGCTCACCGGCCACGACACCGATTCGGACACGATCCTGGGGCTCGAGGCCGGCGCCAACGACTATGTCGTCAAGCCGTTCCGCTTCGCCGTGCTGCTGGCCCGCATTCGTGCCCAATTGCGCCAGCACGAGGCGAGCGAGGACGCGGTTTTTCAGATCGGGCTCTATAGCTTCCGCCCGTCGTCCAAGCTCTTGATCACCGAGAAGAACAGCAAGATCCGGCTGACCGAAAAGGAAACCGCGATCCTGCGCTATCTCTATCGGCAGGGACTGAAGCCGGTCTCTCGCGAAGTCCTGCTCTCCGAAGTCTGGGGCTACAATTCGGGCGTCACCACCCATACGCTCGAGACCCATATTTACCGGTTGCGGCAGAAGATCGAGAAGGATCCAGCCAACGCCGCATTGCTGGTCACCGAAGCCGGCGGGTACAAGCTCGTCCCTTGAGGGGCAAAACGGCATTCGATGGCTCTCGACGATGATATCGCCCTGCTCGCGCGCGTTCCGCTCTTCGCTTCCCTTGGCCAGGAGCCCTTGCGGCTACTCGCCTTTTCCGCCGAGACGCGGTTCTTGCGCGGCGGCGACACGCTGTTTCGCGAGGGGCAGGCGGCCGATGCCGGCTTTGTGGTGGTCGAGGGCGAATTTCTGCTGACCAGTTCCAGCGGGATCGCCGAGCGGCTGGCCGGCCCCGGGGCGCTGCTCGGCGAAATCGCATTGATCGTCGAAACGCTGAGGCCGGCAACCGCAACCGCGCGCCAGCCATCGACCGCCATGCGTGTGCCACGCAGCCTGTTTCGCCGGATCCTCACCGAATTCCCCCAGGCTGCGCGGCGGGTCCATGGCGAGTTTCGCCAGAAGATGCGGGCGACCACGGCCGAACTCAACCGTATCGGCGGCATTTTCGCGTCGATCTCGGACGATTGAGCGGGGCGTCCCGGGCGACTGCTTGACGAAGCGTCAGCAGCCGACCAATGTCCCGGCCCGGGGCCCGAATTCAACAGGCAAGAGGCGAATGCTGCCCGGGTCCGAAGCCGCGGCCGTCCTGCAGCGATTGCTGCCAGTGGCGCACCGGAGAATGAGCCATGGTCCAGTCCGGCGGACGGAACAGCACCGCGCGCCAGAGCCGATCTGAATTGTCGCGGCGTTTCGCCGGGCTGCTGATTCTGTGCGGTCTGCCCCTGCTGCTGCTGGTGATCTATCTCGGCTGGTCGACCTATGGCCGGGCCGAGATCACCGCGCAGGCGCGTGAACACCTGGTCGAGCACGTCACGCTGGTCGCCGGCATTGTCGCGACCTTCACTGTGCTGGCCGTGCTGATCTGGCGCCAGTTCGTCGCACCCGCCGTGGCGCTGGCCCGTTATGGCATCGAAGCCACCAAGGGCGGGGTCCTGCCGGCGCCGCCGGTGCCGGCGCCCTGGATGCCGTTGCGCCAGCAGGTCGAAACCGCGGTTGGCGAGCGCACCGCGCAGATCCATCAGCTTCGGGCGATGATCGACGGCATTCCGTTGCGCACCGTCTATGTCGACCACAATCTGGTCTATCGCGATGCCAACCGGGAGTTTCTCGAATTCCTCGGCAAGACCTCGGGCGAGGTCATCGGCCATACGGTCGGCGAGGTCCTGGGGCCGAACGTGGTGGCCCAGTATCAGGCCATGGCCGACCGGGTTCGCGGCGGCGAGACCATGCGCTGGGAAGGCTGGATCGATTTCATCGAGAAGGGCGGCCGTTACCTGCAGGTCTCGCTGATCCCCTATGTCCCGGTCGGCGAAATCGAGGTGGGTTTCCTGACCTTCACCCGCGATCTGACCGAGCTGAAGCTCGGCGAACAGGAACTTGCCAAGAATATCGACGCGCTGGCGCGCAGCGAAGCGCTGAACAAGGCGGTCGTCCAATCGTCGCTCGACGCCATCATCGTCGCCGATGCGGATTGGCGGGTGATCGAATTCAATCCGGCGGCCGAGGCCATGTTCGGCTTCAGCCGCGCCGAGGCGATTGGCCAGCTCTCGTGGGACCTGGTGGTTCCGGCAGCCCAGCGCGAACTGCAGATCGCCACGATGCAGCGCTACAAGGCCAAGACCGATGTCGGCAGTCTGGCCCGGCGCTTCGAGACCGAGGGCCAGCGCAAGGACGGTTCGATCTTTCCGGTCGAATATTCGGTCAACACGGTGCGCTTCGCCGATCACCGGCTGTTCATGGCCCATGTGCGCGACCTGACCGAAGCGCAGCGCATGGCCAATGAGGCGCAGGCGAGCCGCGAACGATTGCATCAGATCGAGAAGCTGTCGGCCATGGGCTCACTGCTGGCCGGTGTCGCGCATGAGCTGAACAACCCGCTGGCGATCGTCATCGCGCAATCGTCGCTGCTCGTCGAGAAGGCCGGCACCGACGAGGTCAGGCGCCGCGGCGAGCGCATTCGGGCGGCTGCCGAGCGGTGCGGCCGGATCGTGAAGAGCTTCCTGGCAATGGCGCGGCAAAAACCGCCGCAGCGCGAGGCCGTCGACATCAATGCGGTCGCCTCGGGCGCGCTCGACATGGTCGCCTACGGCCTGCGAAGCTCTGATATCGCGGTCGAGGCCAGGCTTGATCCCGGCCTGCCGGCGATCATGGGCGATCGGGATCTGCTGTCGCAGGTGATCGCCAATCTGATCATCAATGCCCAGCAGGCGCTAATGGACCGCCCGGCACCACGGCTGATCCGGGTGGAGACCGGCCTGGCCGGCGATCGCGTCACCATCACGGTCTCGGACAATGGCCCGGGCGTGCCGCCGGATCTCATCCGGCGCGTCTTCGACCCCTATTTCACCACCAAGCCGGCCGGGGTCGGAACCGGTATCGGCCTGTCGATCTGCCGCAATGTGGTCGAGGCCCATGGCGGCACGATCGCGCTGACCAATCGCCCCGAGGGCGGCGCCCGTTTCGACATCAGCCTGCCGCGCAGCGACCAGGTCGTGGCGACCGCGACGGCCGCCGGCCCGGCGGCCGAACATGTCGGATTGTCCGTGCTGATCGTCGACGACGAGGCTGACGTTGCGCGCAGCCTGGCGGAAATCATCGAGGGTCTCGGCCATCGTCCGAGCGTCGTCGACCGTTCCGTCCTGGCGCTGGAACGGATCGACCAGACGGTGTTCGACGTGGTCTTCGCCGATCTGCGCATGCCCGGTCTCGACGGCATCGATTTCCGCGATCGCATTCACGACCGGGACCCGAAGCTCGCCGAGCGGACGATCATCGTCACCGGTGACACGGTGGCCGGCCCGGACCGCCTGGCCCGGGCACGCGGCAGCGAGGTCGTGGTGCTGGAAAAGCCGTTCACGCTCGACGACGTACGCCTGGTGCTGGCCAAGGTCGCCACCAATGGATTGGCGGCCCGGCTCAAGGCGTGACGTTCATTCGGCCGCCTCGAGATAGATCTTGTCGGCTGCCGCTTCGATCATGACATCGGCGATCGTGCCGTAGGCCAGCGCCCAGGCCGCCTGCGAGGCATCGTCGAAGGCATCGCCGAGCATTTCGGCAAGTGCTGCCAGCAGCGCTTCGCCGACGGCGTTGTAATGGTCGGGGACGACGCCGTAACCGACATGTTTGAGGCCGAGCGCCCGGACGTCCTCGAGCACGGCGCTGAGATCGTCGAGCGACAGGATCACATGGGCGAGGGCCACGACTAGCTTGGCGCGCTGCGGGCGCATGTCGGCCGGAAACATCGGCCGGAGCGTCGGGTCGGAATGGAACAGCGCCTCGTAGAACGCCGCGGCGAATTCATCCTTGCGGGCGGCAACCGTGCCGAACTGCCTGCGGATGAGGGCGACCTGCTTGGGTGTCATGGAGCTGTCCGGGTTCAAGGGCTCGCTTGCCTGGCCCAACCCTGACCGGGCAGTCCTTCACCCCGATGCCGGACAGGTTCCTCCGCTGTTTCCATTATTTCCGGTGCGGATGGTCTGATGTCGCCGCGCCTGCGTAGCTGAAACATCGTTCGCGCTGGCGCGACATCGTTCGATGCGCCAGGCTGCCGCATACCTGTCGCGCCGACATGACAGGAATGGCCGATGGTGCCCGAGCGCAAAGATGACAACCGAACGGTGCGAGGGGCTTGCTCGCCCTCACAGCGGCTCGTGCGCGTCCGGGGCAACGGCCTGGGCGCCGCCGCCGTGGCTCGGCAGGTCGAACACGTAGCCATGGCCGCGCACGGTGCGGATCGCTTCGGTGTCGAGCTTGCGCCGGAGCCTTGCGATACGGGAGTCGATGGCGCGGTCGAAGGCCTCTTCGTCTTCTGCGGGCGCCCGCTCCATGATTTCCTCGCGCGTCAGCACCTTGCCCGGACTGTCGGCGAAGGCGCGGATCAGCGCGACCTCGCCCGCCGACAGGCGTTCCGTCGAGCCGTCCGCCTTCAGCACGCGGGCCGCCACCAGGTCGACCGAAGCGGTTTCGAACACCACCAGATTGCGCCGCCGCCCCAGGCGCCGTTGCAGGATGCCGGCGACACGCGCCGCCAGCTCGCGCAGTTCGACCGGTTTCTGGACATAATCGTCGGCACCCAGCTCCAGGCCGAGGACGCGGTCGATCGGATCCGGATTGCCGGTCAGCACCAGCACGGCAATGTCGCTCGCCAGATCGGTGCGGATCAGGATGTCGATGCCGCTCTCGCCCGGCAGGCCGAGGTCGAGGATCAGGAGATCCGGCCGCTCGCGCGCGAGATAGGGCTCCAGCTCCCAGGCCGCGCCGAGCCGGTCGACGTCGTAGCCGAGATCGATCAGATATTCATGAACCGCGTCGACCCAATCCGGCTCGTCGTCAAGGATCGCGATGCGTCCGCGTCGCGCCATGTCAGGACCTCTTTGCGTCGATCATCCAGGTTGCATAACCAAACGACAGTTCATCCTAGTGCGGAGCGGTATGCGCTGTCATCATGGCTCAAACAGCAAGGGCATAGCGAATGAAAACGACCGTCGCCATCGTCGACGATGAAGAGCACCTGCGCGAAGCGGTTGCCGAGTATCTCGACCTGCAAGGTTTCGAGGTTTTCAGCTTCCGCAATGCCCAGGCCTTCCGCGAAGACTCGGTTGGCAAAGCCATCGACGTCGCCATTCTCGACATTGCCATGCCTGGCGAAGACGGGTTGTCGCTGGCCCGTTTCATCCGCAAATCCGGCAGTACCGGCATCATCATGGCGACCGCGGCCGGCCGGCCGATCGACCGGATCGTCGGGCTGGAGATCGGCGCCGACGATTACCTGGTCAAGCCCTACGAGCTGCGTGAACTGCTGGCGCGGATCAAAAGCGTGCTGAGACGCGTCAAGGCGGCGCCGGGCGGCGCGGCGGCGACGCCCGCGGCGGTTGCGCCGGAAGGCCGCCACCTGAAATTCGGCGCCCTGACGCTCGATCTCGACGCGCGCCGGCTGGTCGATACGGATGGCGCCGCGATCGACCTGACCGCCATGGAGTTCGACCTGCTACAGGCGCTCGCCACCCGGCCCAACCGGGTGCTGTCGCGCGGCCAGCTGCAGGAATTCGCCCATGGCCGGAGCGCCGAGGAAAGCGATCGTTCGATCGATATCCGGGTGACCCGGCTGCGCAAGAAGATCGAGCCGGATCCGGAACATCCGCGGTTCATCAAGACCGTGCGCGGCGAGGGTTATGTCTTCGTGCCCGGCGGGGCGTGACCATGGTGGAGCCCGCCGATATCAGCCGGACCGGGGACCAGCGACGCGAGATCGGCCGGCTGTTCGATGACGCGGTGATCGCGCCGCATGGCCGGCTCGACCCGTCCGCGCTTGCCCGGCTGTTCGACGCCATGCCGGCGCGGGTGACCGCGATCGATGCCGACAGGCGTTACGTCTATGCCAACAAGGCCGCGCTCGATCTGTTCAATTTCAAGATCGAGGAGATTGCCGGCCAGACCATGCACGACCTGCTGGGCGAGGCTTTCGCCATGCAGGCCGAGCCGCTTTTCGCCGATCTCACGCAAGGACGGGCCCGGAGCTGGAGCGACTGGATCGTCTATGGCGACGGCCAGCGCCGTTATGTCGAACAGACCTATTCGCCCTGCATGGGCGCGGATGGCCAACCGATCGGCTATCTCGCCTTCCTCAGGGACATCACCGACCTGAAGCTGCGCGAAGAAGGGCTGGAAGCCCGCGTCGCTGCCCTCGACGCGCAGGAAACGATCAGCAGCGCCATCATCGCGACCTCGATCGATCCGATCGTGGTGGTCGACGAGGCCGGCCTGGTGCTCGATTTCAATCCGGCGGCGGTCGCCGTCTTCGGCTATGCGCGGGCAACCGCGATCGGCCGGCCCTTTTCGGACCTGATCGTGCCGTCGGCACCAGCTGGAAGCGGCACGACGGGCATGGCGCGCTATACCGAGATCTGGTCGGGCGCGGGCGCCGATCAGCGGGCGCAGGTCGAGGCCGTCACGGCCAAGGGCCGGGTCTTTCCGGTCGAAATGACCGTTTCGGAGATCCGCCTGGCCGAGCGGCGGGTGTTCACCGCCCATATTCGCGACCTCACCCTGACGCGCCAGTCCGAAATGCAGTTCGCCATGCAGCGCGAACGCCTGCACCAGGCCGAAAAACTCTCCGCCATGGGCTCGCTGCTCGCCGGCGTCGCCCATGAATTGAACAATCCGCTGGCGATCCTGGTGGCGCAGTCGACGCTGCTGGTCGAAACCTCGCCGAGCCCGGAGTCGAAGCGCCGGGCCGAGCGGATCCATGCCGCGGCCGAGCGGGCCGGTCGTATCGTCAAGAGCTTCCTGGCAATGGCGCGCCAGCGTCCCGAGAAGCGCGAGCCGGCGAAACTCAATCAACTGACCGAGGCAACGGTCGAAATGCTCGGCTACGGCCTCCGGTCGCACGGCATCGAAGCCATCCCGGCCTTCGACGGCAATCTGCCCGATATCCTCGCCGATCACGATTTCCTCAGTCAGGTGATCGCCAATCTGATCATCAATGCCCAACAGGCGCTGGCCGACCAGGCGGGTCCGCGCCGGATCTTTCTGGCGACCCGCCAGGACGGGGGCCAGGTGCTGCTCGAGGTCGCCGACAACGGCCCGGGTGTACCGCCGGACCTGGCGCAACGGATCTTCGAGCCCTATTTCACCACCAAGCCGGCGGGTGTCGGAACCGGCATCGGCCTGTCGATCTGCAAGACGGTGGTCGAGGCCCACGGCGGCACGATCTCGCTCGGCATGCGCGACGGCGGCGGTGCGCGGTTCACCATTGCGCTGCCGACCGCGGGCGCCGAGGCCTGGGCGGAGGCTCACGCCACGCCGGAGGCGATCGGTGGCTTCTCCATCCTGGTGATCGATGACGAGACCGATGTCCGCGACAGCCTCGCGGAAATGCTCGAGCTGCTCGGGCACAGGGTGCTGCCGGCGAAAACCGCCGCGGAGGCGCTGGACGGCCTGGCGGCGTCGGCCGCCAATCTGGCCTTTGTCGATCTCCGGATGCCCGGCATGGACGGGCTCAGTTTCCGCGATGCCCTGGTTGCGCGCTATCCGGAGCTCGCCCGGCGTGTCGTGATCATGACCGGAGATGCCGTGGAAGGGCCGGGAACCATCCAGCGCCATGCCGGGACCGGCGAGATCCCGATGCTCGAAAAGCCGTTCAGCATTGCCGATGTCCGGCGGGTGCTCGCGACCATGGAATGACGACGGCCGGCGCCTTCGGCAGGCTTTGACGAGTTGAGGGATCACCAGCTTCGGCCGGTCCCTTGCGCAGAGTCTTGCCGGCACCCCGATCGACGCGGGTCCCAGGTCCGCCAAGTGTCGCCAAGCATTCACTCGACGTCATGACTCGCGATCTCCGTATTTCGAATCACTTTTTGACATGATTGATTCATCTGGTAGGCATCAGCACTCCAGCACACCATATCTCGCCGTGAACGAAACATGACTCATCACGAGTCACCGATTCGGACCTGATTCGTTCCAGACTCGTTCTTCTCTCGATCCTGTCCGCAGGCGGTACCGAAATGTCACTCATTTCGCTCGCCCGCGTGCTACAACCAAGCGCCGCCGGGGTCACTCGTGCGGCGTCTTTCGAGCACTGCATGACGTTATCTTTGCCGCCATTGCCCCCTGCCCTGCGCGGGCGCGGGGTCACCGCCGTCCTGGGGCCCACCAACACGGGCAAGACCACGCTCGCCATTGAGCGCATGATCGCCCATCCGTCGGGTCTGATCGGGCTGCCGCTGCGCCTGCTCGCCCGCGAAGTCTATGGCAAGCTCGTGGCGCGCGTCGGCGAGAGCCAGGTCGCGCTCATCACCGGCGAAGAGAAGATCAAGCCGCAAGGCGCGCGCTTCTGGGTCTCGACCGTCGAAGCCATGCCGCTCGACCTCGACGTGTCGTTCCTGGCCATTGACGAGATCCAGATCGCTTCCGATCTCGACCGCGGCCATGTCTTTACCGACCGGTTGCTGAACCGCCGCGGTCGCGACGAGACCATGCTGCTGGGCGCCGCGACCATGCGCGGGCTGATCGAGAAGCTGATCCCGGGCGCCAACATCGTGACCCGGCCGCGCTTCTCCAACCTCACCTTCGCCGGCGAGAAGAAGATCACACGCCTGCCGCGGCGTTCGGCCATCGTCGCCTTCTCGGCCGACGAGGTCTATGCCATCGCCGAACTGATCCGCCGCCAGCGCGGCGGCGCGGCGGTGGTGCTCGGCGCGCTGTCGCCGCGCACCCGCAACGCCCAGGTCGAAATGTACCAGTCGGGCGATGTCGATTACCTCATCGCCACCGACGCCATTGGCATGGGCCTCAACCTGGATGTCGAGCATGTCGCCTTCGCGGCCGACCGCAAATTCGACGGCTACCAGTTCCGCCGGCTGAACCCGGTCGAATTCGCCCAGGTCGCCGGACGCGCCGGGCGATCCAGCCGTGACGGCACGTTCGGGACCACGGGGCGCTGCCCGCCGTTCGAGCCCGAGCTGGTCCAGGCGCTCGAGGCCCATTCCTTCGACGGCGTCAAAGTGCTGCAATGGCGCAACACCGAGCTCAATTTCTCATCGGTCGAGACCTTGCGCGCGAGCCTCGACGTGGTGCCGACGGAGCCGGGATTGACCCGTTCTCCGATCGCCGAGGACCAGCGCGTGCTCGAGTTGGCGCTGCGTGACGACGACGTGCGCGACCGCGCCAAAGGCAGGGCGGCGGTGTCGAAATTGTGGGACGCCTGCCTGATGCCGGACTATCGCAAGATATCGCTGGCGAGCCATGCGGACCTCGTAACCACCATTTTTGGCTTCCTCACGGGCCGATCCGGGCGGATTCCGTCGGATTGGATCGCCGCCCAGGTCGCCTTCGCTGATCGGATCGATGGCGACATCGATACCTTGTCGAATCGCATCGCCCATATCCGCACCTGGACCTTTGCCGCCAACCGCCCGGACTGGGTCGACGACCCCGTTCACTGGGAAGCGGAGACGCGACGGGTGGAAGACAAATTGTCGGATGCACTGCACGAACGCTTGACGCAGCGCTTCGTCGACCGCAGGACGAGCGTGCTCATGCGGCGCCTAAGGGAAAACACAATGCTTGAGGCCGAGATTACCAGGACCGGAGACGTCACTGTCGAAGGTCAACATGTCGGGCGGCTGGACGGTTTCCGCTTCACGCCGGATCCGTCGGCCGGCGACGGCGAGGCCGGCAAGGCATTGCGGGCCGCTGCGTCCAAGGCCTTGGGCGGCGAGATCGACGCGCGTGCCGAGAAGCTCAACGGCTCAGGCGACGAGGCCTTCATCCTGTCGAACGACGGCACCATTCGCTGGCACGGCGAAGCCGTCGCCAAGCTGGTCGGCGGCGACAAGGTCCTGTCGCCGCGCGTCCGCATCCTGGCCGACGAACATCTGACGGGAACGCCGCGCGACCAGGTGCAGGCGCGGCTCGATCTGTGGGTCCACGCGCAGATCGAGAAATTGCTCGGCCCGGTCACCGCGCTCGAGCGCTCCGAAGAATTGCAGGGCCTTGCCCGCGGCGTCGCCTTCCAGCTCGCCGAGGCGCTCGGGGTCATCGAGCGGGCCAAGATCTCGGAAGACGTCAAGCAGCTCGACCAGGAGGCGCGCGCCGCGTTGCGCAAGCTCGGCGTCCGTTTCGGCGCCTATCACATCTATCTGCCGGCAACCTTGAAGCCGGCGCCGCGCGGGCTGGCGCTGCAGCTCTATATGCTGAAGGCGGACAAGCTGGAGGCCAAGGGCCTGACCGAATTGCCGGCGCTGGCCGCGTCCGGCCGGACCTCGATCGCGGTCGATCCGGAGATCGACAAGGATCTCTACCGTTTCGTCGGCTTCCGCGCGCTTGGGCCGCGCGCCGTGCGTGTCGATATCCTGGAGCGCCTGGCCGATCTGATCCGTCCGGCGCTGGCTTGGCGGCCCGGCACGGCGACGCCGGAGCCGGCGGGGCATTTCCCGGGCGGCGGCTTCACTGCGACTGTCGGCATGACCTCGCTGGTCGGTTGCTCGGGGGAAGATTTCGCCTCGATCCTGAAGGGTCTCGGCTACCGGTCGGACAAGCGTCCGGCGCCGACGCCGAAGCTCGAGGTGGTTCCGGCTGCCGCCACGCCGGCGGATACGCCGGTCGCCACGCCGGTCGAAGCTCCGGCCGAGGCCGATCCCGTCGCCACCGAGACTTTCGCATCGGTCGAGACCGCAGGGTCCGAAGCGGCGGATGCGCCGGCCGTCGAGGGTGTGGCCGAGACAGATCCGGTCGCCGCCGAGCCGATCGCGCCGACTGAGCCGGAAGCGGTTGCCGTGCCGGAGCAGGCGGAGCCGCCCGCGGAAGAACCAGCCGTCGAAACCGTGACCGAAATGGCCGCCGAGGCGGTGTCGGGTGCGGCGGAAACCGTCGAGACGGCAACTACCGAGCCGGACGTGGTCACCGAAACCACGACGATCGAGACGGAAGGCTCTGAGGCGACGACCGCGGCGGCTGCCACCGAGACGGCCATGGTCGAACCGGCAGCGGTGGATGCCAAGCCGGCGGAACCGGCCATGGTCGAGGTCTGGCGTCCGGGCGGCCGCATCGACGGCGAGCGGCCGGCACGCCGGGATTTTCGCCGGGGTGGCGAACGCGGCGGCGACAAGCCGGGCGAGCAAGGCCAGCGTCGCGACTTCCGGCCGCGCCAGGGCCAGCAGCGCAACGGCCAGCCACGGGATGGGCAGGCACGGGATGGCCAGGCACCTGGCGGCCAGCCGCGTGATGGTCAGCCCGCCCCGGAGAAGCGTGACGGTGGCCAGAGCCGCCGGCCGTTCCCGCAGCGCGACGGGGCGACCGAGGGTGAGCAGCGCGCCGGCGGCCGTCCGCCGCGGCGCGATTTCTCGAAGTTCAAGGACTTCCGCGGCAAAGGTGGCGATGGTGAGCGTCGTGACCGGCCGCAGCGCGACGACCGGCCGGACCTTCGCGCCTTGCGCGCCGAGCAGGCGCCGCGCAAGGAGCGTGAACCCGATCCGAATTCGCCTTTCGCCAAGCTCCTGGCGTTGAAAGAGGCGATGCAGAAGAAGACCTGATCGAAGGCTCCGCGTTTGAGCGACACGGACAAGCTGCGCATCGACAAATGGTTGTGGTTCGCCCGCGTCGTGAAGACGCGGGCTGCGGCTTCCGCGCTCTGCGAAGACGGTTCGGTGCGGCTGAACGGCGTGCGGGTCGACCAGGCCCACAAGGCGGTCCGGATCGGCGACGTCCTGACCATTGGGCTTCACAGCCAGGTCAAAGTCTTGAAGGTTGTTGCGCTGGCCGAGCGCCGGGGTCCTTACAGCGAGGCGCAGCATATCTACGAAGACCAGTCGCCCGCGCCGCCGCCCAGGGCCGAGTTGCCGTCACCGGTGGCCGAGCGTGACAGCGGTTCCGGCCGGCCGACCAAGGCCGAACGCCGGGCCATGGATCGGCTGAAAGACGGGGATGATTGATCGCGAGATCACTCTGGCCTTCGATGCGGCCTGCCGCTAATGTTCGGAATAACGAACGAAACGACTGACTTTCAAAACGCTCGCTGAAACCATTTCATGGCTCGTGCCGCGCCGCGCCCTCCCGAAGACGACATGGCTCGCCGCCAGGCGGATGAGCCGGCGGGCCTGCGCGCCCGGTTCGGGCCCGACGAGCCCCTGGTGCTCGATGCCGGCGTTGCGCTCAGCCCGTTCCAGATCGCCTACCAGACCTATGGCAGGCTGAATGCCGAAAAATCCAACGCCGTGCTGGTCTGCCACGCCCTGACCGGCGATCAGCACGTGGCGAGCGACAACCCGGTCACCGGCAAGCCCGGCTGGTGGGAGATCATGATCGGTCCCGGCAAGCCGATCGACACCGACCGCTATTTCGTCATTTGCTCGAACGTGCTCGGCGGCTGCATGGGCACCACCGGCCCGGCCTCGGCCGACCCGGCGACCGGCGAGGCCTATGGCCTGACCTTGCCGCTGATCACCATCCCCGACATGGTCCGTGCCCAGGCCATGCTGGTGAAGCGGCTCGGCATCGACACCCTGTTCTGCGTGCTCGGCGGCTCGATGGGCGGCATGCAGGTGCTGCAATGGGCGGCCGAATACAAGGACATGGTGTTCTCGGCCCTGCCGATCGCCACCTCGGCGAAACATTCGGCGCAGAACATCGCGTTTCACGAGGTTGGCCGGCAAGCCATCATGGCCGATCCGCAATGGCGCGGCGGGCGCTATCTGGTCGAGGGCGCCAGGCCTTCGGCGGGTCTGGCTGTGGCCCGCATGGCCGCCCACATCACCTATCTCTCCGACATGGCGCTGCACCGGAAGTTCGGCCGCCGGTTCCAGGACCGGGACGCACCGACCTTCTCCTTCGACGCGGATTTTCAGGTCGAAAGCTATCTGCGCTACCAGGGCGAGGCTTTCGTCGAGCGCTTCGACGCCAACAGCTATCTCTATGTGACCCGGGCGATGGATTATTTCGACATCGCCGCCGACCACGGCGGTTCGCTGGCCAAGGCCTTTGCCGGCACCAAGACGCGCTTCTGCATCGTCTCGTTCACCTCCGACTGGCTGTTCCCGACCGCCGATTCGCGCCAGGTGGTGCATGCCTTGAACGCCGCCGGCGCCTCGGTCTCCTTTGCCGAAATCGCCTCCGACAAGGGCCACGACGCCTTCCTGCTCGACGAGCCGGAACTGTTCGCCATCACGCGCGGCTTTCTCGACGCGGCGGCCCGTGCCCGCGGCCTGGCAGGGCCTGCCGGCTGATGGGTGCGGATCTGACCATGACCGCCAAGGCCGAGGGCATTCGGCCGGACTATCTGCATGTCGCCAGCATGATTGCGCCCGGCTCGAAGGTGCTGGATGTCGGTTGCGGCGATGGCGGACTGCTGAAACTCCTGCGCGATCAGAAGGGTGTCGACGGCCGGGGCATCGAATTGTCGCGCGAGGGCGTCAACGACTGCGTCGCCGCCGGCCTGGCGGTGATTCAGGGCGACGCCGACACCGACCTTGCCTTCTATCCCGACGATTCCTTCGACGTGGTGATCCTGTCGCAGACCATCCAGGCGACGCGGGCGCCGCGGGTGGTGCTGGAACACATGCTGCGCATCGGCAAGCGCGCCATCATCTCGTTCCCGAATTTCGGCCATTGGCGCCTGCGCATGCAGCTGTTGACGCGCGGCCGCATGCCGGCCAGCGAGAACCTGCCCTATCACTGGTACGACACGCCCAACATCCACTTCTGCACGATCCGCGACTTCGTCGATCTGGTGCGCGAAGTGGATGCCGTCACCGAGCGCTCGGCGGCGCTCGATCGGCACGGTCGCGCGGTGAGGGTGCACGCGCCCTGGTGGTTCTGGAACCTGTTCGGCGAGCAGGCGGTGTTCAAGCTCCGGCGCAAGGACTGATTCAGGCCTCCGAGGCCAGGCCAGATTGACTTTGCCCGTGCCAGGCCGGTTATTGGCCGTCAAAGCCTCGGGCTACGGCGCGCGGGGCATCAGCCCAAGAGGTTCGGAGCCGACCGATGCTGCCGCTGATTGCCCGTCTGCTCGTCCTCGTCGTGGCGCTCATCCACGTCTTCTTCCTGGTCCTGGAAATGTTCCTCTGGACCACGCCTTTCGGCCAGCGCACCTTCAACATGACGCCGGACTTTGCTGCGGCCTCGTCGGTGCTTGCCGCCAACCAGGGCCTCTATAACGGCTTCCTGGCCGCCGGCCTGCTCTGGAGCCTGATCGCACCCAAGGCGCTGTCGTTCTCGCTGAAGCTGTTCTTCCTGGGCTGCGTGATCGTCGCCGGCCTCTATGGCGCGGCCACCGCCAAGACCTCGATCCTGTTCATCCAGGCACTGCCGGCCGCCATTGCGCTGGCCTTCGTGTGGCTCGCCCGCGACAAAGACTGAGGCGTCAGGCGGTCAGCCGCTCACAGAGTGCGATCAGCCGGTCGACCTCGGCTTCGGTGTTGTAATAATGCGGCGAGGCGCGCACCAGCGGCGGCAAATGCCGCGCCTCGGCGTCCAGTCGCGTGCTCGACGGGTTCGACGCGCCAATGGTGATGCCGGCCGCCTCGGCGGCCTTCACCACGGCACTGGCGTCATGGCCTTCGACGGTGAAGCTGACGATGGCCGAGGGATTGCGCCCGAGGTCGCGGATGGTGACGCCGCGGACCGCCGCGAGCCCCGCCCGCAGGCGGCCTGACAAGAGCCGGCTGCGCGCTTCGATCCGGTCGAGGCCGAGGGCCAGCGCATAATCGACCGCGACACCGAGCCCCATGCGTGCCGCATAGTTGTTTTCCCAAGTCTCGAACCGGCGCGCGTCGGTGCGCAGCTCGTAGCGGTCGCGCGCCACCCAGACCGCGGCGAAATGGTCGATCATCGGCGGCTCGATGCGTTCGATCATGCTGTTCCGGACATAAAGGAAGCCGGTGCCGCGCGGCCCACGCAGGAATTTCCGGCCGGTCGCGGCCAGCAGGTCGCAGCCGATAGCCTCGACATCAACCGGCATCTGGCCGACCGCCTGGCAGGCATCGAGCAGATAGGGGATGCCATGCGCCCGCGCGACGCGGCCGACCGCCGCCGCCGGATTGGTCAGGCCGCCATTGGTCGGAACCCAGGTGATGGCGATCAGCTTGACCCGGTCGTCGATCATTCGCTCCAGCTGATCGACATCGAGCTCGCCGGTCGCGTCGCTCGGCACGACATCGATGATCGCGCCGGTGCGGCGGGCGACCTGCAGATAGGCGACATAGTTGGCGCCATACTCGGCTTCGGCCGTCAGAATCCGGTCGCCAGGCTGGAAGCGGAGACCATAGAAGGCCATTTGCCAGGCAACCGTGGCATTCTCCGTCAGCGCGATCTCGTCGGGCGCGGCGTTCAGCAGCCGCGCCACCGAGCCGTAGACGGCGTCGAGGCGCCCGGCTTCGCGGTCGGCCGCGGCATAACCGCCGATCTCGGCTTCGAGGTCGAGATGGCGCTTCTGCGCGTCGACCACCGGCACGGGCATGAGCGCCGCGCCGGCATTGTGAAAATAGACCAGGCGCTCGGCGGCCGGCGTGTCGGCACGGATCTGGTCGATATCAAGCAGCGTCATGCTTCGGTCGCCCTCGATGCTAATAGGTGCCGGGATATTGGCCGCCATCGACGAGAATGCTCTGGCCGGTGATGAAACCGGCATGGGCCGAGCAAAGGAAAGCGATGGTGGCGCCGATTTCGGACGCCTCGCCATAGCGGCCGGCGGGGTTCTCGCGGCCACGTTCGGCCCAGATCTCGTCGAAGGAGCGGCCGGTCATTTCGGTCAGCTTGGCGACGTGATGTTTCTGCGCATCGGTGGCGATGATGCCGGGCAGGATATTGTTGATGGTCACGCCCCTGGCGACGGTCTGGCGGGCGAGGCCGGCGACGAAGCCGACCAGGCCGGATCGCGCGCCATTGGACAGGCCCATCTCGGCTTGCGGGATCTTCACCGAGCGCGACACGATATTGACCACCCGGCCGAAGCCGCGCGCCATCATGCCGTCGACGGTTGCCTTGATCAGCTCGATCGGCGCCAGCATCATGGAATCGATCGCGGCGATCCAGTCGGCGCGGGTCCAGTCGCGGAAATCGCCGGGCGCCATGCCGTCGGCATTGTTGATGAGAATGTCCGGTGCCGGACAGGCACGCAAAGCCGCGGCCCGGCCGGCCTCGGTGGTCACGTCGCCGGCCACTGCGACCACGGTCACACCGAATCTGTCGCGGATTTCCGCGGCCGCCGCTTCAAGTGTTCGCGGATTGCGTGCCAGGATGGTCAGCGCCACCCCTTCGGCTGCCAGAAATTCCGCGGCGGCGCGACCCATGCCGCGGCTGCCGCCGCAGACGATCGCCGATCTGCCCTGCAATCCAAGATCCATGGTTGCAAGTCATAAGACGGGCTTCACGAAATGTCTCGCGCGGCGTCGCGGGTCAGGCCAGCGCCGGCGCCGTGACCGGCCGGGTCTCGATGAGCTTCTTGATCTCCGGCCGGCACGACCCGCAATTGGTGCCGGCCTTCAGGGCACGGCCGACCGCGTCGACGTCGCAGGCGCCCTCGGCGATCGCCGCCTTGATGGCGGTCAGGCCAATGGCAAAGCAGGCGCAGATGGTCGGACCGGCGTCGGCCATGCCGTCAGGTGCCCGGCCGGACAACAGGGCCTTGCGCGCCAGGGGCGACAGCTCGGCCGCTCCGAATTGCGCCTCGATCCAGGACCAGGACGGCCGGCCTCCGGCGGCGACAAAGATCACCGCCACCAACCGCGCGCCATCGAAGATCGCCGCGCGATAGACGCCGCGGCCGAGGTCGACCATTTCGCTGACGGCGCCGCCGGGCGGCTTCAGATGGGCAGCGATCACCGCGCCGTCGATGCCACCGGGAGCCGAGAACACGGTGCCGAGGCCGCCCGCGACGGCCGCGCGGGCCCAACGGGTGCCCGCGGGCAAGGCGACGGCGGAACGGGACAGGATGAAACCCTCGATGCCCGGCGCCACGCGGCTGATCGCCGCCGGTGTCGCCTTCATTTCGGGCTGGCCGGAAAACGGATCGGTGGCGGGCTGCACCAAGGCCCCGACCCGGCCATGGCTGGCCGTCTCGGCGGTCCAGTGGATGGGCACGAACAGCGAGCCCGGCGCCTGGCCTTCATCGATCACCACCCGCAAGGTCACCCGACCGTGGGCCGTCGACACCTCGGCGAAATCGCCCGCGGCAAGGCTCGCCGCCGCCGCGTCCCGAGGGTGGATCTCGACGGCCGGCTCGATCGCATGGCGGCCGAGGGTCGGCGCCTTGCCGGTGCGCGTCATCGTATGCCAGTGGTCGCGCATGCGGCCGGTATTGAGGACATAAGGGTGCGCAGCATCCGGCTCGGTTCGCAGGCCCGGTGCCTCGATGGCGATGAAACGGGCCTTGCCGTCCGGGGTGAAGAAGCCGCCATTGGCGAAGAAACGTTTGTCGGCGGTGTCGCTTCGCCTGCGCACCGGCCATTGCACCGGCTCGAGCGCCTCGAACTCCGTTGCCGACAGCTGGCTGAGGCCGCCAATATCGAAATCGCGGCTGCCCTGGTTCTCGAAACTGGAGAGCGCGGCATGTTCGCGGAAGACGCTGGCGACATCAGGCCAGGAAAAGGCCTCGGCAAAACCGAGCCGCTTGGCCACCTCGGCGACGATCCACCAGTCGGGCCTGGCTTCGCCCGGCAATGGCAGGAACCGCCGCTGCCGGGTGATCCGGCGTTCCGAATTGGTGACCGTGCCGTCCTTCTCGCCCCAAGCGGCGGCCGGCAGCAGGATCCGGGCACCGGAATTGATCGTGTCGTTGGACAGCACATTTTCGGAGACGACAAAATGATCGAGGCCGGCCATGGCCCGGCGCACGGCATCGGCGCGCGGCAGGCTGGCGGCCGGATTGGTCGCCATCACCCAGAGCGCCTTGATCGTTCCCTTTTCAATGGCGTCGAACATGGCGACCGCCTTCAGGCCTTCACGTTCCGCCATCCGCGGGGCGCCCCAGAAGCGGCGGACCCGATCGATCTCGACGCTGGAAAAGCCCATATGGGCGGCCAGCATATTGGCGAGGCCGCCGACCTCGCGGCCACCCATGGCGTTCGGCTGGCCGGTCAGCGAGAACGGCCCCATGCCGGCGCGGCCGATCCGCCCGGTGGCGAGATGGCAATTGAGGATGGCGCTGACCTTGTCGGTGCCCTGGGCCGACTGATTGACGCCCTGGCTATAGAGCGTGACCGAGCGCTCGGTGGTGCGAAACCAATGGAACAGCCGCCTGACGTCGCCACCGGCGAGGCCACAGGCCCTGGCGGTGGCCTCGATCGAAGGGCCGAGCTCGCGGGCGCGTTCCAGGGCTTGGTCGAAACCTTCCGTATGGGCGGCGATATAGGCCTGGTCGAGCGTGCCGGTCTCGGCCAGATGAACCAGCAGGCCGGCAAACAAGGTGCCGTCGGTACCCGGCCGGATCGCCAGCATGAGGTCGGCCTCGGCCGATGTTGCGGTCCGGCGCGGGTCGATGACGACGATGCGGGCACCCCGGCTCTGCTTGTTGGCGACCATGCGCTGCCAGAGGACCGGGTGGCACCAGGCCGCATTCGAGCCGACCAGCACCAGGAGATCGGCCTGATCCAGGTCGTCATAGCTTCCAGGCACCGTGTCGGAGCCGAAACCGCGCCGGTGGCCGGCGACCGAAGAGGCCATGCACAGCCGGGAATTGGTGTCGACATTGGCCGTGCCGAGAAAGCCCTTCATCAGCTTGTTGGCGACGTAATAGTCTTCGGTCAGCAACTGACCGGAGAGATAGAAGGCGGTTGCGTCGGGGCCGTGGTTGCGGGCGATGCGGGCAAAGCCCTCGGCGACCGCATCGAGCGCGCTTGCCCAGGACACCCGTTGCAGCACACCGGAGCCCGCACGGATCATCGGGTGCAGCAGCCGGCCGTCCAAAGACAGGGTTTCGCCCAGCGTCGAGCCCTTGACGCAGAGCCGGCCGCGATTGGCCGGGTGGGCGGGGTCGCCGGATATGGTCACGCCGCCATCCGGCCCGGTGCTTGCCAGGACGCCGCAGCCGACGCCGCAATAGGGGCAGGCGGTGGCGACCGGTCGGGGGCTGCCGGCGTGCGCGGTCATCTCAGGCCGCTTCCGCCAAGGCGCGTCCGAAGACCACCGCCTCGCGCAGCCGGCCGAGCGGTTCGCCACGGCGGATCAGGTCGAGATACCAGAGCCCGTCGCCGGTTTCGCCGAACAGCACCGCGCCGACCAGCACGTCGTCCCGCAGCACCAGCTTGCGATAAGTGCCAAGGCCCGGGTCGCGCCAGACGATGATTTCGGTGCCGTCGGCGCCGATGAAATCGCCGGCCGAGAAGACCGGCACGCCAGAAACCTTGAGATTGGTCGAAAGCACCGTGCCGGCATAGGCGGCGGCCTTGCCGGCGAGATGACGGGCAAGCACCTGGCCTTGTTCATAGGCCGGTTCGACCAGCCCGTAACAGATGCCGCGGTGCTCGGCGCATTCGCCAATGGCGTGGATGGCGGGGTCCGACGTGGTCATCTGGTCGTCGACAACAATGCCGCGGCCAAGGGTCAGCCCGGCGGAACGCGCGAGCTCGGCATTCGGCCGGATGCCGACGGCGGAGACCACCATGTCGGCGGCGAGAACGCGGCCATCGGCAAGCCTGACGGCCTCGACGCAGCCGTCGCCCTCGATGGCGGCGGTGTCGGCGCCGAGCAGCACGGTGATGCCGCGCTCCTCCAGAGCCCGCTTCAGAAGGTTGGCGGCCTCCCGGTCGAGCTGGCGTTCCATCAGCCGGTCCATCAGGTGGATCAGCGTGACATGGGTGCCGGTGCGGGCCAGCCCATGGGCCGCCTCGATGCCGAGCAATCCGCCGCCGATGACCACGGCCCGGGTCGCCGGTCCGGTTGCCGCCAGCATGGCGGCGACGTCGTCGTGGTCGCGGAAGGTGAGCACGCCTGGAAGGTCCATGCCGGGTTTCGGCAGGCGGATCGGCAGCGAGCCGGTGGCGAGCACCAGCCTGGCGAAGGGAATGCAGGCGCCGCCCTCGAGCGCGACCGTGCGTGCCGCCGGGTCGATCGTCACGGCGCGCCGGCCGTAGACCAGGGTGACGCCCTGGCTGCGCCACCAGCTTTTCGACTTCAGCTCGATATCGCCGGCCTCGACCTCGCCGGCGAGCAGCGACGAGAGCAGGACGCGGTTATAGGCGAGCGTCGGCTCGGCACCGATGACCAGCACCGAATAGCGCCCGAGCGCCTGCTTGCCGAGTTCCTCGACGAAGCGCGCCGATGCCATGCCATTGCCAATGACGACGAGGGGTTCCGACATGGCCGGCGCCTCAGGCCGCTTCGACGAATTTATGGCGTTCGTAGAGGAACTTGAGCACCGCCTCGCGGGCCTTGATATAGGTCGGGTTGGCGACCAGTTCGAGCCGCTTGCGCGGCCGCGGCAGGGTGACGTCCAGGATTTCGCCGATGGTTGCGGCCGGGCCGTTGGTCATCATGATGATCCGGTCGGACAGGAGCACTGCCTCGTCGACATCATGGGTGATCATGATCATGGTGTTGTTCAAGGTGGCATGGATCTGCATGATCGAGTCCTGCAGATGGGCGCGGGTCAGCGCATCGAGCGCGCCGAAGGGTTCGTCGAGCAGCAGGATCTTCGGTTCCATCGCCAGGGCGCGGGCGATGCCGACGCGCTGTTTCATGCCGCCGGAAATCTCGCCCGGCCGGCGATCCCTGGCGTGGCCCATATGGACGAGGTCGAGCTTGTGCATGGTCCAGTCGTGCCGCTCGGCCTTGGACTTCCGGCCGGCGAAGACCTTGTCGACCGCCATGCGGACATTGTCGTAGACGGTCAGCCAGGGCAGCAGCGAATGGTTCTGGAACACCACGGCGCGGTCGGGCCCGGGTGCATTGACCTCCTTGTTTTCCAAGAGCACGGCGCCCGTGGTGGCCTGGGTCAGGCCGGCCACGATGTTCAGCAGGGTGGATTTTCCGCAGCCGGAATGGCCGATGATCGAGACATATTCGCCCTTGTCGATGGCGAGCGTGATGTCGTGCAGCACATTGTTCGAGGTGCCGCCGCGGCTATAGGTCTTTTCGACGGCCTCGATGAGGAGATAGGGAACTTGCTTGGCCATGGGGCTTGTCCTCAGTTCGCTGCCGTGCCGCGGGTGACGATGGTGGCCAGGCCGGAGATCAGGCGGTCGAGAACGAAGCCGATCAGGCCGATATAGACGAGCGCCACGATGATGTCGGGGAGCTTGGACGAGTTCCAGGCATCCCAGATGAAGAAGCCGATGCCGACGCCGCCGGTGAGCATCTCGGCGGCAACGATGGCGAGCCAGGCCAGGCCCACGCCAATGCGCAGGCCGGTGAAGATATAGGGCGCTGCCGAGGGCAGCATGATCTTCCAGAAGAACTCGAAATGGTTCAGCCGCAGCACCGCGGCGACGTTGCGATAGTCCTGCGGAATGTTGCGGATGCCGACCGAGGTGTTGATCAGGATCGGCCAGATCGCGGTGATGAAGATGACGAAGATGGCGCTCGGATTGGCATCGCGGAAGGCGGCGAGCGAGATCGGCAGCCAGGCCAGCGGCGGCACCGTGCGCAGCACCTGGAAGATCGGATCGAGGCCGCGCATGGCCCAGGTCGACTGGCCGACAAGGGCGCCGACCAGGATGCCGACCACGGCCGACAGGCCGAAGCCGATGGCGACGCGCTGAAGCGAGGTCAGCACGCGCCAGCCGAGCCCGATATCCTGGCTGCCATTGACGAAGAAGGGATCGAGAATGAGGTCGCTTGCCTCCTTCCAGACCTGCGAGGGCGGCGGCAGCGTCGCGCCGCGTCCCGAGCACAAGATCTCCCAGACCAGCATGATCAGCGCCAGCATGATCAGCGGCGGCAGCACCGTCGCGACGAAACCGATGGCCTTCGGCTTCAGCCAGGCGGCGAGGCTCCGGGTCTTGGCCGGCGCAAGCTTGATCACCTCGGCGCCGCCCTGAGGGGCGGCATGGGCGGCTGGCGGCATCTCGACGGCTTTCAAGGCGGCACGCGACATGAGAGGCGATCTCCGGGAGGACGGACCGTCCGGTGAGTTCCGGGCGGTCGATGTATTGGGCGGGGCTCGCAAGAGCCGGCTCCGGACTCGGGCGGGCTTTCGGGCCTGGACGGCTAGACCTGGGCGCGCTTGATCTTCAGCGATTTGAGATAGGCGGCCGGATCGGCCGGATCGAATTTCACGCCGTCGAAGAACGTTTCGACGCCGCGCGAATCCGACGTCGGGACGCCGGCGACGCCAAGCGTCCTGGCGGCCTGAAGCCAGAGATCAGACCGGTTGGTCCGGTCGACCAGGGCCTTGATGTCGGTCGTCGGCTCGAACTTGCCCCAGCGGATGTTCTCGGCGACGAACCAGGTGTCGAGGCTCTTCCAGGGATAAGACGACGCGCCGCCCTCGCCCCAGAACTTCATGCGCAGGTTGGACCCCGCGACGGTGCGGCCATTGCCGTAATTGATGTCGCCGCGCAGCCGGCCGTTGATGTCGTTGACCGGCACGTTGAACCATTGGCGGCGGCCGACGATCTCGGCGAGTTCCTGCTTGTTCTCCATCCTGTCGCACCACATCTGGGCTTCCATCACGGCCATCAGGATGGCCTGGGTTGCCTTGGGATTGGCATCGACCCAGTCAGCGCGCATGCCGAGGATCTTCTCCGGGTGCTTGAACCAGAGCTCGCCGGTGGTCAGCGCGCTGTAGCCGATATTCTGGTTGACCAGCTGTTCGTTCCACGGCTCGCCGACGCAGAAGCAGTCCATGTTGCCGACCTTCATGTTCGCCACCATCTGCGGCGGCGGCACGGTGATCACCTTGATGTCGGTATCGGGGTCGATGCCGCCGGCGGCGAGCCAGTAGCGGATCCACAGATCGTGGGTGCCGCCCGGAAAGGTCATGGCGGCGGTCAGTTCCTTGCCCTGCGCCTTCTTGCGTTCGAAGGCGGCCTTCAAGGGCGAGGCATCCTTCTGGACGTTCAGGTCCTTGTATTCATTGGAGACCGAGATCGCCTGGCCGTCCTCGTTGAGGTTGAGCAGCGTGTACATCGGCAAAGGCTGGTTGTTCTGCATGACCTTGCCGGTCGTGTAGAGATGCGTCTTCGGCCTGAGGATGTGGCCACCGTCGATGCCGTTCGCCTTGGTGCCGAGCGCCATGTTGTCGCGCGTGGCGCCCCAGGAGGCCTGTTTGGCGATGTCCATGTCGGGCACGCCGTGCTTGGCATAGAGGCCTTTTTCCTTGGCGATGATCAGCGCCGCGGCATCGGTCAGCGCGATATAGCCGAGCTTGGTGCCCTTTACCTCCGGCCCGGCGCCTTGAGCAAAGGCACCGCCGGGAAGGGCGGCCCTGGCGGCGGTGAGCAGGGCGGCGGTCGCCGCCGTTCCCTTCAGCAGGCCACGGCGATCGAACCGCAAGGCGTCGATGCGAGATTTCGTCGAGGTTTCGGTCATTCTCTCGTTCCTGGTCCTGCGGCCGTTCGCCAGATGATGCAGTCTCGAATGCGATTCCCTTGCGCACCGCCCTGATGGTTCCGGGCACAAAAAAGCCGCCGACTCGGCTCGACACTTCGCCGACGACGCTTTCGCGTGCGGGCCTCAGGGTGTCGAACGTCTGTCAGCGGCATTGCTGATGGCCCTGCGCTGGGCCTTATCTTCCGGCGACGGGCGTCACCCTCGGACAGATGAAAGAGATACAAAGATCGTGCCAGGCGCTGGCTTCACGCGATCATCAAGCGATATCAATCGCTTGATCGAATTATTCAGATCCGGTCGTGGGTCGCGGGCCGGCCCTGCCAGTGCCGCAGGGTTTCGCAGCGTGCCGCTTCATTGTGCAGTGCACATTCCGGTCAGGTGGTCGAGCGGACCTGTCCGCGGGCGTCGAAGCCGTCGAGATAGGCTTCGATTCCATCGGGGTCGAAGGCCGGCTCAACCCGGCTGCCGACAGGGTCGCCGACGACGTCGTCCGGCATGTCGTGGCTGGTGGCCGCCGCCAGGCCTTGGACCGCCCAGGCCCGAATGCGCGATACCGCGCCAGGACTGAAGCGGGTTTGCCTCCACCGCACCATCTGGGCGTAGAGCCAGAGGAAACGGCCGGCATCGGGCCTGACCGCCCGTGGCACGTCGAAGCGGAGAAAATCGGGGATCGCGACGGGGTTGTCGCCGGGCGCAAAAGTCAGGCGGCCGTCGATGGTCCGGCGGATCAGTTCGGCGGGGACATCGAGGTATTCGGGCGCCGACAACATCAGCGCCAGGGCTTCCGCATTGGCCGGCGCCGCACACCAGGCAGCCCCCTCGACGACGGCCGCGACCAGCGCGACGGCGGCCGGCGCGTTAGCTGACGCATAGGCATCGCCGACCGCCAGGACTTTGCCCGGCATGGCAGAATAGAGCGAGGCGCCGGCCGCGATGATCCGGCCGATGCCCTTGTCCACCGCCACCGAGTTCCACGGCGAACCGACGCAGAAGCCGTCGATCAGCCCTTTTTCCAGCGAGCTGACCATTAGCGAGGGCGGGATCACCACAAGCTGCACGTCGCGGTCGGGATCGATGCCGCCGGCCGCGAGATAGGCGCGCAGCAGGTAGTTGTGGGTCGAGAACGGGAAGACGATGCCGAAGGCCGGCGGGGCGAGGCCGGCGCTCTCGCGCCGTTTCAGCGCCGCGGCGATCAGCCCGACGGCGGCGAAGGGATCGTCGGGGATTTCGCCCATCTCGCCGGCAAAGGCGCTGGAGACGGTGATGGCGTCGCCATTCAGGCCCAATGACAGCGGCGCGCTGAGCGGCACCCGGACATGGCCGATGCCGAGCGCGCTCGCCAACGCCATCGGCGCCAGCATATGGGCCGCGTCGAACAGCCCGACCGACAGCTTGTCGCGAATATTGGCCCAGGAGACCTCGCGCACCAGATCGAGTTCGATGCCGGCTTTGGCCGCGAAACCGCATTCGCGCGCCGCGATCAGGGGCGCGGCATCGGTCAGTGGAATGAAACCGACGGAGACCTGTTTCATCCGAGCATCTCCAGACCGGTCACCACCGCGGCGGCGATTTCGGCGATCTTCTTTTTCTCGTTCATCGCGCGGCGGCGCAGCTGGGCATAGGCCTCCTCCTCGGTGATGCCCTTGTGCTTCATCAAGAGGCCCTTGGCGCGCTCGACGACCTTGCGTTCCTCCAGCGCCGATTTCGCCTGGTCGAGCTCGGCCTGCAGCCGGGCATAGGCGTGGAACCGGGCAATGCACATGTCCAGGATGCCCTTGACGCGCTCCTTCTTCATGCCGTCGACGACATAGGCCGAGACGCCGGCCTCGATCGCCTTGTTGATCATGCCGGTGTCGGACTGGTCGACGAACATGGCGACCGGCCGCTTGACCAGCTTCGACACCTGGAAGAGCTGTTCGAGCACGTCACGCGACGGGTTTTCCAGATCGATGACCACGACGTCCGGATCGATCTGGTAGAGCCTGGCCAGCAGATTGGTCATCTCGTCGATATGAACGATGTGGACATAACCGGCCTCGCGCAGACCATCCTCGATGATCGCCGCGCGCGAGCGGCTTTCATCGACGATCGCGATGGTCAGGCTGAGGTCGGTCAGGGCCGTCTCCGAGGTCATGGCGGCAAGTGTCTCACCGCCGGCTCATCGGGGACAAGCAGCTTTCGGGCCAGTGTGAGCCCGAAGCTCTCACATGGATTAATAGACCGCGCGGCCGCCTGAGATGTCGAACACCGCTCCGGTGGAGAAGGCGCAGTCTTCCGACGACAGCCAGGCGATCATGGCGGCGGCCTCGTCGACCTGCAGGAAGCGGCTCATCGGGATCTTCGACAGCATGAAGTCGATATGTTCCTGTTTCATCTGGTCGAAGATCTCGGTCTTGGCCGCCGCCGGGGTGATGCAATTGACCAGGATGTTGCTGGTCGCCAGTTCCTTGCCGAGCGATTTGGTCAGGCCGATCAGGCCGGCTTTCGACGCCGAATAATGCGAGGCATTGGGATTGCCGTCCTTGCCGGCGATCGAGGCGATGTTGACGATGCGGCCATAACCCTTGGCCAGCATGACCGGCACGATCGCCCGGCAGGTCAGGTAGGGCCCGACCAGATTGACGTCGACGACCCGGCGCCAGACCTCTGGCGCCAGCTCCCAGAGCTTGCCATTGCCGCCGGTAATGCCGGCATTGTTGACCAGGATGTCGATGCCGCCGTGGCGGGCAACGGTCGCCTCGGTCGCGACCTTGACCGCGTCGTCATCGGTCAGCTCGACCACATGGACCGAGACCCGGCCGGCCGGGACATCCGCCTCGGCCGACAAGGCCTCGGCGGCCTCGGTCAGCCTTGCCTGATCGACGTCCCACAGCGCCACGGCGGCGCCGGAGGCCAGCATGCGTGCGGCCGCGGCATAACCGATGCCGCGCGCGCCACCGGTGATTACCGCGGTGCGGCCGGCAAGATCGATGCGATTCATGGGGTTCCTCGTTCGAGACGCCGGCCCGTCTTGCGCGGGCGCGGTCGGGTGCCGGCGGGGCCGGCTTTCAGCGGGTTGCGACAATGAACAGCCGCGGGAAGGGCAGCAGCACCTTGCCATCGGCCGTCAGGGGGTAATGCGGGGCGATCGCCGCGCGATAGGCGGCGAGATAGGCTTGGCGTTCGGCCGGGTCGAGCGCCGTCAGGAACGGCCTGAGGCCCGAGCCCTTGAACCACTCGACAATGGCGTCGACGCCGTCGAGCGGGTGATTGTAGACGGTACGCCAGACGTCGACGCGTGCCACATGCGGCGCCAGGAGATCGTAATAGAAGGCAGGCGAGCCGATGCTGGTGCGCCTGCCCTCGGCGGCCGCGAGTTTGGCGGCCCACGGCCCGGTGCGGGCAACCTCGCGCATGGCGACATGGCTCGGCTCATCGAGATTGTCGGGCATCTGGATGGCCAGGCTGCCGCCCGATGGCAGCAGGCCGGCGAGCCGCGGCAGGATGGTGTCGTGGCCGGCGATCCACTGGAACACGGCATTGGAATAGATGATGTCGGCGGGCGCCGCCGGATTGGGCCGCCAGGTGGTCAGGTCGGCCACCTCGAAGGCGATATTGCGCAGCCGGGCGCGGGCATTGGTGACCATGTCGGGCGAGGAATCGATGCCGACGATCTCGGCCTTCGGAAACCGGTTGAGCAGAAGTTCGGTGGTGTTGCCGGGCCCGCAGCCGAGATCGACCACGCGGCGCGGGTCACGGGTCGGCACCGCTGCGAGCAGGTCGCGCGCCGGCCGCGTGCGCTCATCCTCGAACTTCACATATTGCTTGGCCGACCAGTCCATGAGCGCAGCCTCCGGCTGCCCAGTCGAGCACCCGTCGGCCGGCTTCGCAAGTCCAGGCCGACGCATCGGAGCCGTGGCGAACGGGCGGGCGGCCGGTCCGCTAGACGCCGATGCCGAGCGCGGGCAGCTTCAGACCCTTGTCCTTGGCGCAATCGATGGCGATATCGTAACCGGCATCGGCATGGCGCATGACGCCGGTGGCCGGGTCGTTCCACAACACGCGGCCGAGGCGGGCGGTGGCCTCGGGCGTGCCGTCGGCAAGAATCACCATGCCGGAATGTTGCGAATAGCCCATGCCGACACCGCCGCCGTGGTGCAGCGACACCCAGGTGGCGCCCGATGCGGTGTTGAGCAGGGCATTCAGCAGCGGCCAGTCGGAGACCGCGTCCGAGCCGTCCTTCATCGCTTCGGTTTCGCGGTTGGGCGAGGCGACCGAACCGGAATCGAGATGGTCGCGGCCAATGACGATCGGGCCGATCTCGCCCTTGGCCACCATCTCGTTGAAGGCGACACCCAGCCGATGCCGGTCGCCGAGGCCAACCCAGCAGATGCGCGCCGGCAGGCCCTGGAACTGGATGCGCTCGCGCGCCATGTCGAGCCAGTTGTGCAGGTGCGGATCGTCGGGGATCAGTTGCTTCACCCTGGCGTCGGTCCTGGCGATGTCTTGCGGGTCGCCCGACAGCGCGGCCCAGCGGAACGGTCCGATGCCGCGGCAGAACAGCGGCCGGATATAGGCCGGCACGAAGCCAGGGAAATCAAACGCGTCGGCGACGCCCATATCCTTGGCCATCTGGCGGATATTGTTGCCGTAATCGAGCGTCGGCACGCCCTGGCGGTGGAACGCCAGCATGGCGCGGACATGGGTCGCCATGCTCTCCTTGGCGGCTTTCTCGACCGCCTTCGGGTCGCGGACGCGGCGGTCCTCCCATTCGGTCAGGGTCCAGCCGGCCGGCAGATAGCCGTTGATCGGATCATGCGCCGAGGTCTGGTCGGTGACGACATCCGGCCGGATGCCGCGCTTGACCATATCGGGGAAGACCTCGGCGGCATTGCCGTGAACTCCGACCGAGATCGGCTTGCCGGCCCGGTGCGAGCGCTCGATGATCTCCAGCGCCTCGTCGACGCTGCTGGCCTGGGTGTCGAGATAGCGGGTGCGCAGCCGCATCTCGATCCGGCTCGGCTGGCATTCCACCGCGATCATCGAAGCGCCGGCCATGGTGGCCGCAAGCGGCTGGGCGCCGCCCATGCCGCCGAGGCCGCCGGTCAGGATCCATTTGCCCTCGAGCGAGCCGCCGAAATGCTGGCGCGCCACCTCGGCAAAGGTCTCGTAGGTGCCCTGAACGATGCCCTGGGTGCCAATATAGATCCAGGATCCGGCGGTCATCTGGCCATACATCATCAGGCCGAGGCGATCGAGATGGTGGAAATGGTCCCAGGTCGCCCACCCCGGCACCAGGTTGGAATTGGCGATCAGCACACGCGGCGCGTCGAGATGGGTGCGGAAGATGCCGACCGGCTTGCCGGACTGGACGATCAAGGTTTCGTCGGGTTCGAGCGAGCGGAGCGAGGCGACGATCCGGTCGAAACTCTCCCAGTCGCGCGCGGCCCGGCCGATGCCACCATAAACGACCAGCTCGTTCGGCCGTTCGGCGACCTCCGGATCGAGATTGTTCATCAGCATGCGCAGCGCTGCTTCCG
The DNA here is from genome assembly GCF_005144885.1 of Phreatobacter stygius. NCBI lineage: Bacteria > Pseudomonadati > Pseudomonadota > Alphaproteobacteria > Hyphomicrobiales > Phreatobacteraceae > Phreatobacter > Phreatobacter stygius. The sequence goes on along the minus strand of NZ_CP039690.1, from coordinate 2,614,276 downwards.
CGCCCCAGGTCTTGCAGGTCATGTCGAGACCATGCGGGCTGCGGATGACGCGGGCGTTGTCGAGGCGAGTGGCCATGATCAGGCTTCCAACTTGGCGGCAGCTTCGAGAATGGCGGAGACGATGCGGTCGAGGATGCGTTCGGTGTTCTCGGCGACCTTGTCGTCATAATTCCAGGGCGGCGCCTCCAGCATATAGGCCGATTGCGCCAGTTCCATCTGGATCGCGTGCACCTTGCGGTCGGGCGCACCGTAGTGCCGGGTGATCCAGCCACCCTTGAAACGGCCATTGGCGACAAAACTCAGGCCCGAGGCCTCGGCCTCGCGCACCGCCGCCGCGGTGATGGCGGGATGGCAGGACCGGTCGTCATTGCTGCCGATATTGAACACCGGCAAGGTGCCCGGGAACAGGTTCGGCACTTCCGACCGGATCGAGTGGCAGTCATAGAGCACGCAATAGCCGTGGCGAATGCGCTTGGCCTCGATCGCCGCGGCCATGGCGGCATGAAACGGCTCGAAATAAAGCCGGCGCCGGCGACCGATCTCGGCCGGGCCCGGTTCCCGGCCTTGCCCGTAGATCGGCTGGGCGTCGAAGGTGACGGTCGGGCAGGGCGTCGTGGTGTTCTGGCCCGGATAGAGCGAAACGCCCGAGGGATCGCGGTTCACGTCAATGACGAAACGCGACAGTTCCTGGCGCACGACGGTCGCCCCGGTGCGCTTGGCGATGGTCTGGTAGAGCTCGCCGATCCACCAGTCGGTATCGGGTACCGAACGGCCGAGATCGTTCAGTTCGACCGAGACCTCGGGTGGGATCATGGTGCCGACATGCGGCTGGCCGAGCACCAGCGGGCCGTCGCCGGGAATGACGGTGACCGGGATCATGGCGCATCTCCAAACAGCGGAGCGACAAGAGCATCGAAGGGGTCGGCGAGCCGGCCCGAGGCGACCAGCCGGGCCGCGGCGGTCATCTCGGCCGATAGCGGCCGGTCGTGGTCGAGCACCGGCGCGATGGCGCGGATCGCGGCATGGGCCTCGGCGAGCAAGGGGCTGGTCTTCAGGGGTTGGCGCATGTCGACGCCCTGGGCTGCCATCAGCGCCTCGATGCCGATGATATGGCTAAGGTTCTCCGCCATCGGCGTCAGCCGGCGCGCGCCATGGGTCGCCATCGAGACATGGTCTTCCTGATTGGCCGAGGTCGGGATGGTGTCGGTGACCGCCGGCGTCGAGCGCTGGCGGTTTTCGGAAGCGAGTGCGGCGCTCGCCACTTCGGCGATCATGAAGCCGGAATTGAGCCCGGGCGCGGCGACCAGGAAGGCCGGCAGGCCCGACAGCACGGGATCGACCAGCATGGCGCAGCGGCGCTGCACCAGATTGCCGATCTCGCAGGCCGCCAGCGCCAGCATGTCGGCGGCGAAGGCCACCGGCTCGGCGTGGAAATTGCCGCCGGAAATCACCTCGCCGGTATCGTGCATGACCAGCGGGTTGTCGGTGACGCCGCTCGCCTCGTGGCGCAGCATGGCGGCGGCCGAGCGGATCACGTCGAGCGCCGCGCCCATCACCTGCGGCTGGCAGCGGATCGAATAGGGGTCCTGGACGCGCGGGTCATCGGCGAGATGTGAACGGCGAATCGCGCTGTCGGCCATCAGCGCGCGCAAGACATCGGCCACCGCGATTTGCCCGGGCTGGCCGCGCAGCGTCTGGATACGCGCATCAAACGGTGTGTCGGAGCCGGCAATGGCGTCGGTCGACAAGGCGCCGGTGACCAGGGCGGCGGCAAAACAACGCTCGATCGCGAACAGGCCGTGCAGCGCCAGCGCGGTCGAGACCTGGGTGCCATTGAGTAGCGCCAGGCCTTCCTTGGGGCCAAGGGTGACCGGCGTCAGCCCGGCCTTGGCCAGTGCCACGCCGCCGGACATGCGAATGCCGTCGAGGTTTGCTTCGCCTTCGCCGATCAGCACGGCGGCGAGATGGGCAAGTGGTGCGAGATCGCCGGACGCGCCAACCGAGCCCTGCGCCGGAATGACCGGCAGGACGCCCTTGGCCAGCATGGCGGCGAGCAGTGCGATGGTCGCCGGCTGCACGCCGGAGGCGCCATGGGCAAGGCTTGCGATCTTGAGCGCGATGGTCAGGCGCACCACCGGCTCGCCGAGCGGCTCGCCAATGCCGGCCTGGTGGGAGCGGACGATATTGACCTGCAATTCGGCGAGCTTGTCGGTCGGAATGCGCACGCTGGCGAGCTTGCCGAAGCCGGTATTGACGCCATAGACCGCGTCATTGCCGCGGGCTGCCGCCATCAGCAGCCGGTGGCCTTCGGCAATGGCCGGGCCGGTTGCCGGGTCAAGCGCCGGCGTCGCGCCGGCCGCGACCGCGCGCCACAGCGAAAGCGGGTTGTTCCCTGCACGAATATGGTCGGTCATCAGGCTCCTCGATGGCGGGCATGCAGCGGATTGAAGCCGATGCGATAGACGAGTTCGGCCGGTCTTTCGATCGACCAGATGGCAAGATCGGCGCGCTTTCCCGCTTCCAGCGTGCCGATGTCGGCCCGCCCGAGCGCCTTGGCGGCATTGCGGGTGAAGCCGGCCAGGCATTCCTCGACGGTCAGGCGGAACAGCGTCGCGCCCATGTTCATGGTGATCAGCGGCGAGGTCAGCGGCGAACTGCCGGGGTTCGAATCGGTGGCGAGCGCGATCGCCGTGCCGGATTTGCGGAACAGATCGACGGGCGGAACCTTGGTCTCGCGGATGAAATAGAAGGCGCCCGGCAGCAGCACTGCAACCGTGCCGGCGGCGGCCATGCGGGCCGCGCCATCCTCGTCGGTATATTCCAGATGGTCGGCGGAGAGCGCGCCATGCTCGGCGGCGAGCCGGGCGCCATGCAGATTGGACAGCTGGTCGGCGTGCAGCTTCACCGGCAGGCCATGTCGTTTCGCCGCGGCGAAAACCCTTGCCGTCTGTTCCGTCGAGAAAGCGATGCCTTCGCAGAAGGCGTCGACCGCGTCGGCCAGCCCGGCCGCGGCAATCGCCGGCAACATTTCGTGGCAGACCAGGTCGATGTAGCGGTCCTTGTCACCCTCGGCTTCGGCCGGCAGGGCATGGGCGCCGAGGAAGGTGGTGACCACCCCGACATCACGCAGCTTGCCGAGGCCGCGGGCGGCCACCAGCTGGCGCGTTTCGGTTTCCGTGTTCAGGCCATAACCCGACTTGATCTCGACCGTGGTAACGCCTTCGGCGATCAGGGCGTCGAGGCGCGGCAAGGTCTCGCGGGTCAGGTCGGCCGTCGTTGCCGCACGGGTGGCCTTGACGGTCGAAACGATGCCGCCGCCGGCGCGCGCGATTTCTTCATAACTGGCGCCCTCGAGGCGCAGTTCGAATTCGCGCGCGCGGTCGCCGCCATAAACCAGGTGCGTATGGCAATCGATCAGGCCAGGGGTGATCCAGCGCCCCTCGCAATCGGTTTCCTGCGCCGGTTCGACCGCCGGCATCTCGGCGCGGGCGCCGGCAAAGACGATCTTGCCGTCGCCGGTCGCGATGACGCCGTCCTCGACCAGGCCGAGCCCTGGTCCGGCCATGGTGGCAAGCCGCGCGTTCCGAAACAGATGATCAACGCGCATGATGGCCTCGCGGCACGTGGTATTCCATGGTCAGGGGTGCTAGCCGGTGTGAGAAATGGAGGCTAGGGGGAAAAACCCTAAGCAGGGAGACAGCGATGGACAAGCTCCATCTGGACAAGGCCCTGACGCCGGCGGGTTGGCGTGACGACCTCACCCTGACGATCGCCAGCGACGGGCGGATCTCGGCCATCGCACAGGGGCCAGCGCCCTCCGGGGTGGCGCGCCTGAAAGGCGCGACACTGCCGGGCTTGCCCAATCTGCATTCGCACGCCTTCCAGCGCGGCATGGCGGGCCTCACCGAGGTGGCCGGCACGGGCGACGATTCGTTCTGGACCTGGCGCGATTGGATGTACCGTTTTGTCGGTGCGCTCGACCCTGATGATGTCGAAGCGATCGCGGCGCTCGCCTATGTCGAGATGGTCGAGGCTGGCTACACCACGGTTGGCGAATTCCATTATCTGCACAATGACAAGGACGGCCGGGCTTACGCCGATCCGGCCGAGCTCAGCCGCCGCCATGTCGCGGCCGCCGGCGAGACCGGCATCGCCATCACCCTGCTGCCGGTGTTTTATGCCCATGCAGGGTTCGGCGGCACGCCGCCAAGCGAAGGCCAGCGCCGCTTCATCACCGGTCTCGACGGTTTCGCGAGGCTGGCCGAAGGCGCATCGGTTGCGGCGAAGGCTTATGCCCGCGGCCATTTCGGCATCGCGCCGCATTCGCTGCGCGCGGTGACTGAGGACGAGCTGACCCGGCTCATCGGTCTGTTTCCCGAGGGACCGGTCCACATCCATGTCTCGGAACAGGTCAAGGAGGTCGAGGATTGCCTGGCCTTCCATGGCCGGCGGCCGATCGAATTGCTTGGCGAGACCGTGGCGCTCAGCGAGCGCTGGTGCCTGATCCACGCCACCCATGCCGATGCCGGCGAACGGGCGGCCATGGCCAAGGCCGGTGTCGTGGTCGGCCTCTGCCCGATCACCGAGGCCAATCTCGGCGACGGGCTGTTCGACGGCGTCGATTTTGTCGGTCAGGGCGGCCGGTTCGGCATCGGCACCGATTCGAACGTGGCGATTTCGGCATTGGCCGAACTTGCCATGCTCGAATATGCCCAGCGGTTCGGCTCACGCCGGCGCAATGCACTGGCGCCACGCGGCGCCTCGACCGGCCGGACCCTGTTCGATGCCTGCCTCGCCGGTGGTGGCCAGGCCTTGGGGCTCGGACCCCAGGGCATTTCGGTCGGCGCACCGGCCGATCTGGTGGTTCTCGACACCGGCGGCATCGCCTTTGCCGCCCGCACGGGTGACGCCATTCTGGACAGCTGGGTGTTCGGGCCGAGCCGCGACGCCATCAGCGAGGTCTATGTTTCGGGGCGGCGCGTGGTCGATGGCGGCCGTCACGTCAAGCGGCCGGCGATCGAGGCGAGGGCGCGCAAGGTGCTGGAGCGGGTGATCGGGGCCTGACCCAGGGGATCAGGGCAGCAGGGCCTGCAGCCGGATCAGCGCGATGCGCTCGATCTCGGCAAGCGCGGTGGCAAGCTCGGTCTTCAGGTCATTGCCGAGCCGGATCTCGAAAGCCCGGCGGATCTCGTCCTTGCTGCGCCCCTTCACCGCCATGATGAAAGGAAAGGCGAATTTCGCCTTGTAGGCGTCGTTCAGCGTGGTGAACGTGCTGCGTTCGGCATCGGTCAGCCGGTCGAGCCCGGCAGATGCCTGTTCGCCCGACGATTCGGCGGTGAGCTTGCCGGCCGCGGCGAGCTTTCCGGCCAGATCCGGATGGGCCCGGATGAGGTCGAGTTTCCTGCCGTCGTCGGCCGCCCGCATCACCCTGGTCATCAATGCGTGCAGGCCTTCGGCGGTATCGGCCCCGGCCGGAAGGCCGGCGTCGAAGGCGGCCTCGGCGATCCAGGGCGAATGTTCCCAGACCCCGCCGAAACGCGTGACGAACAGCGCCCGGGACAAGGTCGTCGGCAGATCGCGCGGGGCGGCAGTCGGCATCGGGATCTCGTCGGGCAGCGCGCCGGTCCGGCATCTGTCGCCCGCCGGCTGCGGCCTGGCAAGGGCTCCGGCAAGAGTTCCGACAACAGTTGCGGCAGCAGTTCCGGCTTTCGGCGTCAGTCCATCTGTTCGTTCGGATAAACGCCCCACAGACGGCTCTGCTCGATCCAGCCGTCGAAGCCGTCGCCAGTGAAGCGGCACCAGGTGCGGTTGCAGGATCTGACCTGCCCCTGCACGCGCGGCTCGAGACGGGCGACGATCCGGTTGCCACCGGCGCGGTCCATCAGCGACACCAATTCGTTTTCATGGCCGCGCTGCTGCTGCACCATGCCGGTGCGCCGTCCCGACAGCATGGAATGGAACACCCAGGTTTCGGTGCCGTCGCGGTCGCGGATGCGCCGCCAGTTCTCGAATTCGGCGGTGACTTCCACCGGCAGGCCGGAGCGCTGATAGATCCAGACGACCTCATGGTCGCGGGTCGGACCCATGCGGGCATTGACCCGCTCGGATTTCAGGCTGACGAAGCGCGGCACCGGCAATCGGGTCTGCGAACCGAGCGAGCCGGTAATTTCGGTGGCCTCGACATGCGAAGGGCCGGCGAGAACGATCGAGACGATAGCGGCCAGGGCCGCGCCGACGATACGATGACGCATACGCAACTCACACAAGAGAACCGCTGCCGGACCCGTCCGAAAGACAGGTTCAGTGGACGAGACCGACCGCTTTGTCTGGCGCGGGCCTTCTGATAGAGAGAGCCCGACAGACCGCAGTCTGACCGAACAGGGTTAAGACTGGTTTGACGAAGCGGTCGGGACAGTCGAATCGAGGGTTCAAAGGATGGCGAACCGCAAGAAGCCGCTCGTCGTCGTGACGCGCAAGTTGCCGGATACGGTCGAGACGCGCATGCGCGAACTGTTCGAGACCCGGCTGAATGTCGACGACAAGCCGATGAGCCAGGACGATCTGGCCGCGGCGATGAAGGTCGCCGACGTGATCGTACCGACCGTGACCGACAGGATCGACGCGGCCTTGCTGGCCCAAGCCGGCCCGCAATTGCGGCTGATCGCCCAGTTCGGCAATGGCGTCGACAATATCGACGTGGCGACAGCGGTGCAGCGGGGCATTACCGTGACCAACACGCCGGGTGTCCTGACCGAGGATACCGCCGACATGACCATGGCGCTGATCCTGGCCGTGCCGCGCCGGCTGGCCGAAGGCTTCGAGGTGCTGGAGCATGGCGACTGGAGCGGCTGGTCGCCGACCTGGATGCTCGGCAAGCGCATTCACGGCAAGCGGCTCGGCATTATCGGCATGGGCCGGATCGGCCAGGCGCTGGCCAGGCGCGCCGCCGCCTTCGGCATGCAGATCCATTACCACAACCGCCGCCGGTTGCCGGAGCGGGTCGAGCGGGAACTCGACGCCACCTATTGGGAGAGCCTCGACCAGATGCTCGCCCGCATGGATATCGTGTCGGTGAATTGCCCGCACACGCCGGCGACCTATCATCTGCTGTCGGCGCGCCGCTTGAAGCTGCTCAAGAAGGACGCCTTCATCGTCAACACCGCGCGTGGCGAGATCATCGACGAAGTGGCGTTGACCCGGATGATCGAGGCGGGCGATCTCGCCGGTGCCGGTCTCGACGTGTTCGAGCACGAGCCGGCGGTCAATCCGCGGCTGCTGAAGCTCGCCAAGGCCGGCAAGGTCGTGCTGCTGCCGCATATGGGCTCGGCCACCATCGAAGGCCGCGTCGACATGGGCGAGAAGGTCATCGTCAACATCAAGGCCTTCATGGACGGCCACAAGCCGCCGGACCGCGTGCTGCCCAGCATGCTGTAGGTGCCGGGCCGGGAGCTCAGGCTCCCGTCCCGCTCAGCGGATTGTCCGGATCCCAGCGATATCTGATCGTCTCGAAGCGCATGTCGCGCATGTCGATCATCATGAGGCGGCCGGTGAGACCCTCGCCGAAACCGACGATCTCCCTGATCACCTCGAGCGCCATCATCGAGCCGACAATGCCGGTGAGCGCGCCGAGCACGCCGACCTCCGAACAGGTCGGCACGGTGCCGGGTGGCGGTGCATCGGGAAACAGGCAGCGATAGGTCGGATTGGGCGTGCCGTCCGAGCCCTTCTCGTGCGCTCTTATGGTGGTCAGGGTGGCGTCGAAAGTGCCGACCGCGGCCGTGATCAGCGGCTTGCCTTCGTGGAAACAGGCATCCGAGACGGCGTAACGGGTGGCGAAATTGTCCGAGCCATCGGCGACCAGGTCATAACCGCGCACCAGCTCGCGCGCGTTTGTGGCGGTCAGCCTGGTGATATGGGCAACCACCTCGACATGCGGATTGAGCCGGCGGATGGCGCCGGCCGCGCTTTCGGTCTTCAGGACGCCGAGATCGGCGGTCGCGTGGATCACCTGGCGCTGCAGGTTGGACAGCGACACCGCATCGTCATCGACAATGCCGAGCGTGCCGATGCCGGAGGCGGCGAGATAGAGCAGCAGAGGCGCGCCCAGGCCGCCGGCGCCGATGACCAGGACCCGCGCGCGGCCGAGCTTCTGCTGGCCGGGCCCGCCGACCTCGCGCAGCACGATATGGCGCGCATAACGCTCGAGTTCTTCCGGGGAGAGCATCAGTCCACCGACAGGCCGAGGGCCTGGCGCACCCGGATGCGAACCGCGTGGCCGTCACGGGTCGGCAGCACCCGTTCCTGTTCGGCCCGGTCGATCTTGACGACCGCGACGCAGGGGCCCTGGCCCGATGCCCCGACCCGGGCGGCGAGGCCTTCGACCGCGTCCATGTCGGTCACCACCCGGGCATCGGCGATGCCCGAGGCCTTGGCGATGCCGGCGAGATCGGCGACCGCCGTATGGCTCGCCTGGCCGCCGGTCTCGCCGTAAAGGCCGTTGTCGAGGACGATGACGGTCAGGTTTTTCGGCTGCTGCACGGCAATGGTGGCGAACGACCCCATGCCCATCAGCATTTCGCCGTCGCCGGTCACCGCGACAACAGGCGTGTCGGGCCTGGCCAGCGCGATGCCGAGCGCACAGACCGCCGCGCCGCCCATCGCGCCCCAGAGATAGACATTGCGGTCATGGTCGCCGGCCGCGGCGACATCATAGGTTGGTGAACCCAAGCCGGTGACGACGATCAGGTCGCCGCGGTCAGCCAAGAGGCGCGCCACCACGGCGCGACGGTCGAGACCGGTGGAATCGCTGTTCTCGCTCATTTCACGAAGACCTTGGCGCCGATCAGTTGTTGGGACAGCAGGACGGCAACCGCGCTGCCGCCCTCATAGGCCATGCGGATGCCGGCCGCGGCAGCCGGGCCAACCTCATGCGGCTCGGAGGCGCGCAGCACATGAATGCCCATCAGACGGAAGGCGTCGGGTGTTGCCGTGCCCATCGGCACCTGCCACGGATTGAACTCGCCCCATTCGCCGCGCATGGTCACGAAGGTCAGGAACGGCCCGCCCATGTTCTTGATCAGCGAGAACATGTTGACGCAATTGCCGACGCCCGACGATTGCATCAGGAGGCAGGCGCGGTCGCCGCCGAGCCAGGCGCCGGAGACCAGTGCGACGCCCTCCTCTTCGGTCGTCAGGGGAATGCCGATCATCGCCGTGTCGGCGTGAACCGCGCGGATCAGCTCGGCATGGCCGCCATCCGGGACATAAGCGACCTGGCGCACCCGCGCGGCCTTGAGCGCGGCGAAGATGTCGCCCGGCCAGCCGGCGGGCGAGACATGCATCGGTTGGGGGTGCAAGGCGTTCATGCGCTGGATAGGCTCCGCTCGGCGTCGAGGCGGATCACGATGGCGTCCGCATCGATCAGAAACAAGAGTTCCCTTGGGAGGACAGGCATGACGGTCGGATTTATCGGGCTTGGACGGATGGGGCGAGGCATGGCCTCCAACCTGCAGACCAAGGGTTTTTCGCTTGTCGTTCATGACGTGACCGAGGCGCCGGTGGCGGTGCTTGAAGGGCTCGGCGCCAGGCGCGGCACGCCAGCCGAGATCGCCGCGGCTTCCGACATCGTCGTCACCATGCTGCCGACCGGCAAGGAGGTCGGCGAGGTCGTGCTGGCGCCCGGCGGCGTGCTCGACCATGCCAAGCCCGGTACCATGATCATCGACATGTCGACGATCGATCCGGAAACCACCGACAGGCTGCATGCCGAGACCCGCCGGCGCGGCATGACCGCGGTCGACGCGCCGGTCGGCCGGCTCGCCTGGCATGCCGATCGCGGCGAAAGCCTGTTCATGGTCGGCGCCGACGCCGCCGATTATGTCCGCGCCTTGCCGCTGCTCCAGGCCATGGGCACGACCATCCATCACAGCGGCGGCCCGGGTGCCGGCACGCGCATGAAACTCGTCAACAATTACCTGGCGATCATCCTGTGCCAGCTCAATGCCGAGGCCCTGTCGCTGTCGCAGCGCTTCGGCCTGGATCTGGGCAAGACGCTCGACGTGCTCTACGGCACCACCGCCACCAACGGCCAGCTCAAGGTCAATTGGCCGAACAAGGTGCTGGCCGGCGATACCGAGGCCGGTTTCACCATCGATCTCGCGCATAAGGATCTGTCGCTGATCATTCAGGCCGCCAATTCGGCGCGGGTGCCGCTGCCGGTCGCCGCCGCGGCGCGCGAGGCTTTCTCGACGGCACGTGCCCGTGGTTATGGCCAGAATGATTTCTCGGCGATGGTCGACGTGCTCTGCGACATGGCCCAGATCGAACGCGCCCGACTGCCCAAGGGTTATACGCCGCCGGCGTAAGGCCGGGCGAGTGGCGAGTGGGGGAGGGGGAAGGGGTTGGTACTTCCGAATTCGTGGTCGTTTTTTCCGCGGACTGAAGTGAACCCGCGCATCAACCCTCTCCCGCGCCTTCGCGGGAGAGGGTGGGTCCGGAGGACCCGGGTGAGGGTGGTTGCGTCGATGCTGCCAGTGCATTTCGGGTCGAATTGATGGGCCGGCCCTCTTCAGGCCCTCACCCGGGTCCTGACGGACCCACCTTCTCCCGCAAGCGGGCGAGGGTTTACGGACACCGCGCGTTTCGCTTCATCCCCATTCGCTATTCGCCCCTTACCCCAACGTCGTCAGATCCTGGAACCAGTGCTGGGCCTGGGTATAACCGCCGACCCTCGGGCCGGTGACATGCGGATTGGTGTCGTGCACCACCCAGACCAGCAGGGCGTCGTCGACGATCCTTTCATGGACCCTGGCCATCAGCGCGTCCTGTTCGGCCACATTGGTCGACAAAAGGGCCGCGTCGATCAGCTTGTCGACCTCCGGGTTCTTGTAGTGCCCCCAGTTCACGCCGGTCGGCGAGACCTGGTTGGAGTGGAAGAAGCGGATGAAGGCGTAGAGCGGGTCGGAGGTGACATAGGCGACATTGTTGGCGGTGATGCCCTTCAGCGAGTCATGGGCCGCGCCCTGGCGCCAGGCGGTGTAGAGCGGCTCGAGCTCGACCACCTTGAAATCGATGTCGATGAAAGCCTCCTTGAACATCTGCTGGACCAGCTCGTTCATCGGCAGCGACAACATCTGGCCGGAGCCGGAGCTTGCGATGATGAACTGGGTCTTCAGCGGGCTGGCGGCCGAATAGCCGGCTTCGGTCATCAGCTTGCGTGCGGCGTCGACGTCATATCTCAGCGCGAAGGCCGGCTTGCCGAACCAGGGACTGGTCCGGTCGACCTGGCCATAGGCCGGCTTGGCGAGGCCGCCGAGCAGTTCGACCACGGAGGCGCGGTCGATCGCCAGATTGGCGGCCTTGCGGGTGCGGATGTCGGTCCAGGGCGAGCCGGGCAAGGTCGAGAGATGATAGTTCCAGACATGCGGCGTGACATTGTCGACCAGCTTGAAGCCGGCCTGCTTCAACCGCGGCATGACGTCGGGGGCCGGCGCCTCGATCATGTCGATCGAGCCTGACAGCAGCGCATTGGTGCGGGTGATGGTTTCGGGCAGGCAGGACAGGATGATCCGGTCGGCCTTGGCCAGCCGGCTCTTGTCCCAATAATCGGCATTGCGGACGAGTTCGCAGAGCTCGCGAGGGACGAGACGGGCAAGCTTGAACGGCCCGGTGCCTGACGGCGCGCTGGCAAAACGCTGCCAGTCGCGGCCGACCTTTTCATATTGCGCCGGGCTCGACACCAGGAACCACAACATCTGATAGGGGAAGAACGAATCGATGGTCTTGGTGGTCACCTCGACCGTCATGGCGTCGAGCTTGCGCCAACTGGCGACCGAAGGCAGCCGGGCACGCACCTGGGACGACTGGCGCTGGTCGAAATGCGGCGCCTGGTTGCTCAGGACCTTGTCGAAATTCCAAACCACGGCATCGGCGTCGAAAGCCGAACCATCATGGAATTTCACGCCCGGCCTCAGCTTGAACAGCCATTTCCTGGCATCCGCCGGGTCGATCGCCCATTCGGTCGCGAGCCCCGGCACGAGCTTGCCCGGCCGGTCCGCGACATTCATTTCCCAGGCCACCAGGGGATCGTAGAGCGTATAGCCGGTGAACTGGTAACCGCCGGCGCCGCGGTCCGGCTGGCCGGTGGTCTGCGGGATGTCGGCCATCGAGATGCCGTAACGAATCACCCGTTCCTGGGCCTGCGCCGGAAAGACCACTCCGCCCGCCAGGGCCGCGGCGGCGCTGCTCTTCAGAAAATCACGACGGTCGAGACCGGAGAACGGCATGGTCCTATCCTCGATATCCTGGGGTTCGGACAAGGCTAGCCCGCATGTTCCGGCTGTCGAGACGAAGATAGTGGCGGGAAATGACCGTTGGTTGGGCACGATCACCCCGGAATCGCAGGCCGGGGAACGGACATGGCATGCCACATGCCTAGGCCGGAGGCATGGGACTTTGGTCGGTGCGGCGGCAGCGGTCACTCCAAGGCTTGCCCTTGGGCGTCCGAGGCTGCACGACTGAGCCATGCCGTCGAACCCGCATGTCCTGACGATTCCCGCCTCCAGGCCGCATCTGGCGACCTTGGCGCGGGCTGTCCTCGACGGCCGTGTCATCGCCGGCTGGCCGGACCGGTCCGACCCGCTGTCGCTTGCCGCCGGCACCATCCTCTTGCCCAACCGGCGCGCTTGCCGGGCCATGCACGACGCCTTCCTGGCGGTCGCCTCGGACCAGGCCATGCTGCTGCCGCGCATCGCACCGATCGGTGACATCGACGAAGACGAATGGGATTTCGCCGACCCGGATCCGCTCGATACGCTCGGCATCGACGCCATCGGGCCGGCCATGGCCTCGCTCGACCGGCGGCTGACGCTTGCCGGCCTGGTGCGCGCCTGGGCGGCCAGCGTCGACCGGGCGGTGATGAAGCTGTCGGCCGCCGATCCGCTGATCGTCTCGACTTCGACCGGAGATGCCCTGGCGCTCGCCGCCGATCTGATGCGGCTGATGGACCAGGTCGAGACCGAGCGCGTGCCCTGGTCCAATCTCGACCGGATCGTCGAGACCGGCCTCGACACGTTCTGGACCATGACGCGGAGCTTTCTCGGCATTGCGACGGAAGCCTGGCCGGCTCATCTCGCCGCCAACGGGTTGGAGGAGCCGGCGGTTCGCCGCGACCGGCTGATCGCCGCCGAGACGATCCGGCTGGCGGCCTCCCCCGGGCCGATCATTGCGGCCGGCTCGACCGGCTCGATCCTGGCGACCCGCGACCTCCTGAAAGCGATCGCCCACCATCCCAAGGGCGCGCTGATCCTGCCCGGGCTCGACCGGGGTCTCGATGCCGCCTCCTGGGAGGCCATTGGCGGGACCAATGGCCCGGCCTCGCAAGTCCCGACGTCCCACGGCCATCCGCAATTCGGCCTGAAGCGGCTGATCGAACATGTCGGCGTGACGCGCGACGCGGTCGGGGATCTCGCCGGAGCGGACGGCCATGGCCGCGAGACGCTGCTCTCCGAAGCAATGCGCCCGGCCGCGACCACCGAACTCTGGGGCGCCGGCATCCATGCACCGACCGAGGCCATGCTCGACGGACTGACCGTGGTCGAAGCGGCGAACGAGCGCGACGAGGCGCTCGGCGTGGCGCTGGTGCTGCGTGAGATCGCCGAAGATCCCAAGGCCACCGCCGCCCTGGTCACGCCGGACCGGGCGCTGGCGCGCCGGGTGCTCGCCGAACTGTCGCGCTGGAACGTCACCGTCGACGATTCCGGTGGCCGGCCGCTCGCCGGAACGCCGGTGGCGGCGGTCGCCCGCCTGGTCGCCGCGCTGGTCTTCGACGATCCGGCCCCGGCGACATTGCTGGCCTTGATCGCGCATCCCGCGCTGGACCACGGGCTCGATCCGGGTCGCCGCGACCAGGCCATCGCCGCGATCGAGCTGACCACGCTGCGCGGCTTGCGTCCGTCGGGCGGGCTCGACGGCTATCTCGCCAAGCTCGACAAGGTCATGCCGTCGGCTTCGCCGCGGCCCGCCGATGCAGCGAGCCGGGTGAGCGCCGAGGCGCTCGCCGACGGGCGCGCTCTGCTCGGCCGGATTGTCGCGGCTCTGGCGCCGCTGATGGCGCTGAACCAGGCCAGCGAGACGCCACTGGCCGCCTTTGCCGCCAGCCATGGGGCGGTTTTGGATGCGCTCCACCTCGACGCCGAGGCGCAAGGCGGCGAGGAGATCGCCTCGGTGCTGGCCAAGGCGAGCGGCGCGACGGCGGCGTCTTTCGCTTTGCCGCCGGGCGATTATTGCAGCGTCTTCGACGCCTTGATCGCCACCGAGACGGTTCGTGTTCCGGCGCGGCCCGGCGCGCGCATCCGCGTCCTCGGCCTGCCCGAAGCCCGTCTGCTCGATGCCGGCACTGTGGTGCTGGCCGGGCTGGTCGAGGGCTCCTGGCCGGGTGAGGCCAAGCTCGATCCCTGGCTGAACCGGGCCATGCGCACGGCCTTCGGCATCGATCCGCCGGAGCGGCGCATTGGCCTTGCCGCCCACGACTTCTGCCAGCTTCTGGGCAATCGCCGCGTCGTGCTGACGCGCGCGGCCAAGAGCGGCGGGGTGCCGACGGTCAGGTCGCGCTGGCTGCAGCGGCTCGCCGCGGTGCTTGGCGACGACGTCTGGCAGTCGCTCGTCGCCAAGGGCGAAACGGTGCTCGCCCTGGCGCAGCGGCTCGACCGGCCCGCCGTGATCCGGCCCGTCGCCCGGCCGGCGCCGGCGCCACCGCTGGAGCTCAGGCCGGCGCGCTTGCCGGTGACGGCAATCGAAACCTGGCTGCGTGATCCCTATGCCATCTATGCCCAGCACGTGCTGAAGCTCAGCGCGCTCGACAATCTCGACGAGGTTCCGGGCGCCGCCGAGCGCGGCACGGTGATCCATGGCGTGCTGGCGGCCTTTACCCAGGAGGTGCAGGCCAAGGGCTTCGCCGCCGATCCGGTCGGCCGCCTCGTGGCGCTCGGGCGCGACCATTTCGCACCCTATTGGGACGATCCCTCGGTCAGGGCCATCTGGTGGCCGCGCTTCCTCCGCATCGCGCAATGGTTCGCGGCCGAGGACCAGTCGCGCCGCGCCGACCTCATCGACGTCCATGCCGAGATCAAGGGCCGGCTGGAATGGGAAACGCCGGCCGGCCGGCGCTTCGTGCTCACCACGTCGGCCGATCGCATCGACATCCGCAAGGACGGCATGGCGGAGATCGTCGATTACAAGACCGGCCAGCCGCCGAGCGCCAACCAGGTTCAATCCGGGCTGGCACCACAATTGGCGCTGGAAGCCGCGGTGCTGAAAGCCGGCGGCTTTTTTGGCGTGCCGGCCGATACGCCGATCGGCGCGCTGGTCTATGCCAAGCTCGGCGGGCGCGATCCCGCCGGCGAATTCCTGCCCGTCCGCATGGCCGACAAGAGCGCCGACGAGCTGGTGGTCGAGACCATCACCCGCCTGCGCGAACTGGTCGCAGCCTTTGAAAATCCGGCCCAGGGCTATCTGTCCTGGGCGATCCCGCAATTCGTCGGCGGGCGTTCCAACGACTATGCCCATCTCGCCCGGGTCAAGGAATGGTCGGCCGCCGGCGGTGGGGGAGACGGCGAATGAGCCGCGCGATCGTCGCTCCGCCCGACGCTGCCATCGCACAGCGCAAGGCCTCCGATCCGCTGATCTCGGTCTGGGTCGCGGCCAATGCCGGCTCGGGCAAGACCTATGTGCTGGCGCGCCGCGTGGTGCGGCTGATGCTGGAAGGCACGCCGCCCGGCGCAATCCTCTGTCTGACCTTCACCAAGGCGGCGGCCGCGACCATGGCGAACCGGGTCTTCGCCATGCTTGGCGAATGGACCGGGCTCGACGACCAGAGGCTCGGCGCGGCGCTCCTGGATCTCGACGGTATCAGGCCGAGCGCCAGGCGGATCATCCGGGCGCGGCGGCTGTTCGCCGAAGCCCTGGAGACGCCCGGCGGCCTCAAGGTTCAGACCATTCACGCCTTTTGCGAGCGCGTGCTGCACCAGTTCCCGTTCGAGGCCAATGTCGCCTCGCAGTTCACCGTGATGGACGACCGCGGCAAGGCCGAAACGGTGGAGCGGGCCAAGCTCGCCGTGCTCCTGAAGGCAGCGGCCGATCCGCAGGGCCGCCTCGGCCGGGCGCTGGCGTCCTTGTCGGTGGCGGCCGCCGACCAGACGGTCACCGAGCTCCTGTCCGAAGCGGTCAATGCGCGTGACGCGGTGCTCGGCCAGATCAAGACCGAAGCGGATTTCGGTCGCGCCATGGCAGCGCTCGGCGAGACGCTCGGGGTGTCGCCGGCCGATAGCGAGGCGAGCCTTGCCGCCGAGGCGCTCGGTGCGGCGCTCGTGCCGCCGTCGGAATGGCTGTCGGTCGCGGCGACGCTCGAGCAGCTCTCGACGAAAGCCACGGAACGGGACATTGCGGCGCGGCTGCGCCAGGCGGCGAAAGATCCGGCCCTGTTCATCGAGCACTACCGGGCGATCTTCTTCACCAAGGAAGGGGACCTCAGAAAGACCATCCTCACCAAGGCCGTCCGCGACGCGGAGCCGGCGCTCGCCGGCCGCTTCGATCGGGAACAGGAGCGCCTCGGTCTGCTGTTGCGCCGGCAAAAGGCCGCTGCACTGCGCGATCGCACCGCCGCCTTGCTGACGCTCGCGGAGGCCGTCCTGACCCGGGTCGAAGCTGAGAAAGCGGCGCGCGGCGCGCTCGATTTCGACGATCTGGTCGGCAAGACCCGCGCCCTGTTCGCCCGCGTCGATGCCCGCTGGATCCTCTACAAGCTCGACCAGGGCATCGACCATATCCTGGTCGACGAAGCCCAGGACACCAGCCCCGGGCAATGGGAACTGGTCAGCGCGCTGGTCGCCGAATTCACCGATGGGGAAGGCGCGCGCGACACGGCGCGAACCCTGTTCGTCGTTGGCGACGAGAAGCAGTCGATCTATTCGTTCCAGGGCGCCGACCCCGCCTGGTTCACCGACATGCGGCTGAAATTCGCTCGGGCGTTCGGACAGGCCGGCAAACCGTTCGAGCAAGTCCGGCTGAACTTCTCGTTCCGCTCGACGCCGGTCGTGCTCGGCGCGGTCGATCGGGTGTTCGACGACCCGGCCACGCGCCGCGGCCTCTCGGCCGACCAGGGGTCGCTGGCGCCGCACGAAGCCGCGCGGCGCGCGGCGCCGGGCATCGTCGAGCTCTGGCCGCCGATCGAAAAGCAGGAGGCCGAGGATCGTTCGCCCTGGACCGCACCGCTCGATGCCATGGAAATCTCCGATCCGGTGGCGCGGCTTGCCGGCCGGATCGCCGGTCACATCCGCATCTGGCTCGACCGGCGCGACCGCCTGCCGGACAAGGACAAGCCGATCGCGCCCGGCGACATCCTGATCCTGGTGCGGCGGCGCGGCGCCCTGTTCGACCAGGTGATCCGAGCCCTGAAGAACCAGAACGTGCCGGTGGCCGGCGCCGATCGTCTGATCCTCGGCGAACATATCGCGGTCATGGACCTGATGGCGCTGGCCGACTGCCTGCTGACGCCGGATGACGACCTGTCGCTCGCCACCGTGCTGAAGAGCCCGCTGGTCGGCCTCGGCGAGGACGAACTCATGGCGCTGGCAGCCAGACGTCCCGGGTCGCTCTGGGCGGCGGTTCAGGCGACCGGCCTTGCCTTTGCGCAGCAGATCCGGCGCTGGCGCGACGAGGCGCTGGTTCTGACGCCAGCCAGCTTTTTCGCCCAGGTGCTGGCGCGCGACGGCGGCCGGGCACGCATCCTGGCCCGCCTCGGCTTCGAGGCGGCGGATGCCATCGATGAGTTCCTGTCCCTGGCGCTGGCCTTCGAGGCGAGCGACATCCCGACACTGCGCGGTTTCCTGACCTATATGCGGGCGAGTGCCACGGAGGTGAAACGCGACATGGATCTCGGCCGCAACGAGGTGCGCGTCATGACCGTGCATGGCGCCAAGGGCCTGGAGGCGGATATCGTCATCCTGGCCGATACGATGAGCAAGCCGGGCGGCCAGTTCGACCCGAAACTGTTCAAGATCGCACCTGGCGCCGGACCGGAAGGCGCGGTGCCACATCTGGTCTGGTCGCCGTCGAAAAAGGCCGATGTCGAGGTCGTGGCCGCGGCGCGGGACCATCACCGCGACCGCCAGGCGCAGGAATATCGCCGGCTGCTCTATGTCGCCATGACGCGCGCGGCCGACAAGCTGATCATCTGCGGCGCGAAGCCCGTCCGGGGGTCGACCGATGCCTGGTACGACATGATCGCCCAGGCGCTGCACGAAAAAGCGGTCGAGCAACCGGCCGATGATGGGGACGGCACGGTCAAGCGCTGGCTCTTGGGCCAAGCCGACCTGGCGGCTGCCGCCGCGCCGGCCGTGGAAACCCTCGCTGCCGAGGTCGAACCGGCCTGGCTCCGGCGCCCCGCGCCGGCGGTCGCGATCCCGCCTCGGCCGGTGACGCCGTCCGGGATGCATGTCGATTCCGGCAAGGGCCGGCGCCTGCCGTTCTCGCCCGATGCCGTGGCGGCCCGCGAAGCCGCGCTGAAGCGCGGCACGCTGACCCATCGCCTGCTGCAATCCTTGCCCGATGTCGCGCGCGACAAGCGCGAGGAGGCGACCTGGCGGTTCCTGGCACGCCAGACGTCGATCGACGAGGAGGGGCGGCAGGCGATCGCGGCAAGCGTTGCGGCGATCCTCGCGGACCCGCGCTTCGGGCCGCTGTTCACCGCGGCGAGCCGCGCCGAAGTGCCGATCGCCGGAACCCTGAATGGCCGGCCAGTGTCCGGACAGATCGACCGGCTGGTGATCGAGACCGGCCGGATCGTCATCGCGGATTTCAAGACCAACGACCCGGCGCCGCGCCAGCTGGCGGAGGTGCCGGAGAGCTATGTGACGCAGCTCGCGCTCTATCGCGCGCTGCTGGCGCGGATCCATGACGACCGCCCGATCGAGGCCTGGCTGGTCTGGACCGCCGTGCCCGACATCATGGTCGTGCCGGACGACGCCCTTGCCGCGGCGCTGGCGCGCGAAGGCCTTACGCCCTGATCAGAGCGAGGAGAGCGGCGGCAGGCTGTCATCCTTGCCGGTCAATGCCGCCGCGTGCAGGCCGCGGACGCGCGCCTCGAGGTAATGGGCGATCGCCTTGCGGTCGGCGCTCGGATCGAACGGCACGGGATTACCGAAGATGACGTCGACATCGACGGCGCCGTCCTTGAGCAGGGCCCAGGCATGGGGGATCATGGCGATGTCGCCGGACCAGGAAATGCGCGGGCGATGCTGGCGGCCGGCCGGCAGGCCGTTGATGCGCCGATAGGCCAGCGCGATCGGCTGGATCCAGACGCTCTCGCCGGTGGCCCGCGCCAGGCTCTCGGCCGCGCCGATGAGGGCGCCGCGGAATTTCAGGATGCGATTGCCGTCCGACGAGGTGCCTTCGGCGAACAGCACGACCGGCTCGCCCTCGCGCATCCGCTCGATCATTTCATCGGCGGTCTTGGGCGTCGCGTGGCGCCGGTCGCGATCGACAAAGATCGAACGCTGGAGCTTGGCGAGATAACCGAAGACCGGCCAGGTGGCGACCTCGGACTTGGCGACGAAGGAAACCGGCGCCAGCGAGCCGAGCACCATGATGTCGACCCAGGTCACGTGGTTCGGCACATAAAGCACCGGGCGATGGGTGGTCGGCTCGCCGCGCACGGTCACCTTGGTGCCGAGCGCCACCAGAACGACCCGGTGGAACAGCATCGGCACGGTATGGCGCAGCGGCAGTTTCAAGGCATGGGCGACCATCTGGACCGGCAGCAGGACGACCGCCGTGGCGATCAGCACGGCCAGCCAGAAGATGGCGCGAACGGTGTCGAACGGGCTCGAGCCTTCCCGGCCGAACTGATCCACCGGCGGCTGGACGGAGGGCAGGTCAGTGCTCGTCATCGAGCGGCACGCAATAGAGCTCGAGGCGATGATCGACCAGCTTGTAGCCGAGCTTGCGGGCGATTTCGGTCTGCAGGCGCTCGATCTCCTCGGACTGGAATTCGACCACCCGTCCGGTGCGCAGATCGATCAGGTGATCATGGTGCGCCTCCGGAATGGTTTCATAACGGGCCCGACCGTCGCCGAAGACGTGACGGGTGATGATGCCCGAATCCTCGAACAGCTTGACCGTCCGATAGACCGTCGACAGCGAGATATTGGTATCGATGGCATTGGCGCGCCGGTGCAGTTCCTCGACGTCGGGATGATCCTCGGCGGAAGAGATGACCCGCGCGATGACCCGCCGCTGATCGGTCATCCGCATGCCCTTGGCAATGCAGGCTTCCTCGATCGAACTGAACGATGTGTCTGACTTCGCCGATGCCACGGAGACCCTCCTTCCACGATGGCCCGAAGCTATAGCGTCACCCGTCTGGTCCGTCACCCCCGCGACGCCACCGGCCGGGCCACGGCCGGGCCGTCGCCGCTCAGGCCGTCGTCCTCGTCGTCATATTCGCTCTGCATGGCCAGCGCCCGGCGGCGGTCGGCCAGCGCGGCGTTGAGCCGGTCGAGGGCCAGCGTCAAGGTGGCGAACCGCCCTTCATCAAAGCCCGGGTCCTTCGACTTCTCGATCGATTCGACAAAGATGTCGTCGGCGCGCTGGGCGATCCGGTCGAGTTCGTCGGGATCGTCGGTGGCGCGGATATCGCGCAACAGGTGCAGGACCTCCGGCAGCCGTCCCGGGTCGACCTCGCGCCGGCCCATGCCGAAATAGCCGGCCAGTGCCGCAATCGCCGAGCCGCCGAGCGAGAGCGCGAAGATCGCGAGGTAGAGATAGTCGCTGTAGAGTTCGAGGAAGGTCTTCTGCTCGCCGGTGAGATAGGCGAGCGCGCCCGGGTGGACCTGCACCGAGGAGCCCTTTTCGGTCTCCGGCACCTCGATGCGAAAGGCCACCGGATGCTGGGTCGCCAGGGCCGGGCGCAGCGTGAACAGCTGCTGGGTGAATTCCGACACCACCGTGTCGGCCAAAGTGCGCCGCGCCACCAGATAGTGCACGACGCCAAGGGTCGGGAAGCTCTCCGGCGGCCGCGGTGGATTGGAGCCGAAGGAGCCGGCGACCACATCGATCGATTCGAGGAAGAAGACCCGGTCGGCCATGGCTTCGGCTTCGCGGATCGGCACCAACGTGATGCGCCCTTCCGGCGCCTCGCGGATCAGCCCGGCCATGGCGTCGGCGACCGGCTTGGCCGAGGCCGGGCCAATGGTCACCAGGGCCTGGATCTTCAGCTTCTTGAAGGCGTCGCCGGCTTCCCACGGCTGGATGTCGAGGAGCCGGACGCTGGAGGGCTGGATGCCGTGCTCGCGCAGGATGGTCTCGACCAGGCGGACGTTGAAACCGGTGCCGCGGCCGACGACGCCGACCGCCTTGCCGGGCAGGTCGGTCCAGCGCTCGATGCCGGAGCTGGCGGGTGCGGCGAGCACTACCGGATTGCGCTGCCAAATCGCCACGGCGAGCGCCGAGGGCGGGAAGGCGATGTCGGCGCGCACGACGGCGAGGTCCGCATCGCCGCGATCGATCTTGGCGGCGCTGTCGCTCGGCGAATCCGAGGTGATCAGTTTCAGGCGGACGCTCAAGCGCTCGCGCAACAGCGACAGCCTCAGGGCATCGACAAGCTTGGCTGCCTCGGAGCCGGCCGGGCCAATGGCAAAGGTCAACGTCGTCGGCCGATTGACCCAAAAGGTCGCAAGCGCGGCGCAGCCGACGATGGCGCTGAGAACACCGAAAATAACGAGGCGCGTTCGGGTCATACCGGTCTCACGTTCGGCGCCCATGATGGCCGTTTTGCGATGCAACGACCATCCCTCGCATTGCGGACCGCCAACGGGCCGGCCCGGCCGCAACAATCGGCCACCCGTGTCCGGGTCAGCCGACCGGGCGGGAGACCACGCGGCAGCGCGGGCGGCGGGCCTCGACCAGCACGCCGTAATTTTCGATCGGCGGGTCGCAAACCCGGCATTCCCGCCGCTGCACGACCCGGCCGCCGCGCAGGCGGCGCTCGACGGTCCGGCAATCCGAGCCCTGGTCGGATGGCGGCGGCTGCCTGGTGATCGGCGGCGAAGGCCGGCGTCCCTGCACGGGCTGCGGCTGGAAGCGTGGCTGGACCTGCTCGCCGCGCTGTTGCTGCTGCAGGCTTCTTTGCCACCTCTGCTGATCCTGGATCTGCTGGCGCTGGATCTGCTGCTGCTGCAACTGCTGGGCGTCGCGGTCGCGCTGTTGCTGTTGAAGCTGTTGCTGCTGTTGCAGGATTTGCTGCTGAGGGTCGCCGCTGCCCAGCGGCAGGCCGAGCGGACCGCCGGGCGTGGCCGGGTCGCCGGGGATGCGGACCTGCGCCATGGCGTGCCGGGTCAACCCCAGGCCGGGCAATCCCAAACCGGACAGTCCCAAGCCGAGCCCGGCCAGAAGGAAACAATGCACGACTGTTCGGCGCAACGGCATCATGATCCTGTCCTTACCTCGACATCTGTTGCGAGCCGAACCGGCTCGCAACAGCAATATTTGGTGCGGCTTTCAGGATTCGGCGGGTTGGCTCAATCAATCGTGACGACAACCCGGCCGCGAATGCGTCCCTCGATGATCGCCTGACCAGCCTCGATGACGCTCTCGAGCGGGATGGTCGAGGTGATGGTGGCGAGCTTCTCCCGATCGAGATCGCGCGCCAGCCTGGACCAGGCCTCGAGCCTCAGCGTTTTCGGCGCCATCACCGAATCGACGCCGAGCAGCGACACGCCGCGCAGGATGAAGGGTGCCACGGTGGTCGGCAGGTCCATGCCCTGGGCGAGGCCGCAGGCCGCGACCGCGCCGCCGTAACGGGTCATGGCGAGCACATTGGCGAGGGTGTGCGAGCCGACCGAATCGACACCGCCGGCCCAGCGTTCCTTGGCGAGCGGCTTGGCCGGGCCCGACAATTCGGCACGATCGATGATCTCGGCCGCGCCGAGCGCGGTGAGATAGCTGGCCTCCTGCGGCCGGCCGGTGGAGGCGATGACGTGGTAGCCGAGCTTGGCGAGCAGCGCGGTGGCGACCGAGCCGACGCCACCGGCGGCGCCGGTTACCACCACCGGCCCCCGGTCCGGCCGGATGCCGTGGCGTTCCAGCGCCATGACGCAGAGCATGGCGGTGTAACCGGCAGTGCCGACCGCCATGGCTTCGGCAGACGACAACCCGGCGGGCAGCGGCACCAGCCAGTCACCCTTGACCCGGGTCTTTTCGGCGAAGGCGCCGAGATGGGTCTCGCCGGTGCCCCAGCCATTGAGGATGACGGCGTCGCCGGGCTTGAAATCGGCATGGCTCGAGGTCTCGACCACGCCGGCGAAGTCGATGCCGGGGATCATCGGGAAGCGCCGGATCACCGGCGCCTTGCCGGTCAGCGCCAGGCCGTCCTTGTAGTTGAGCGTCGAATGCGAGACGCGGACGGTGACATCGCCGTCCATCAGGTCGTTTTCGTCGAAGGTCGACAGCGCGGCCGTCGTGCCGGTCTCGCCCTTGGTCACCACCACCGCCTTGAACGTGCCCATCGCAAACGTCTCCTCATTCCATCGGCGCCAAAGTCGTCTGCCGGCGCCGCGAGGGCAAGGGCTTTCAACCCCTGTCGATGGGATGAGCATGGCGGCGATTCGGGCATGGCTGGACGCGGCGTGCTGCCATGCGGCGGCCGTGCGGTTGCGTGTCGCCGCGCGGTGACCGACGATATCGGCCAATGTCATGGCGTTTGTCGGAGACCGAACATGGCCAAGGTGACAGGCATTGGCGGGCTGTTCTTTCGCGCCCGCGACCCCAAGGCATTGGCTGCCTGGTACGAGACCCATCTCGGGATCGACGATATCGCCAGGAGCGTCTGGAGCCAGACTGCCGGCCCGACGGTGTTTTCGCCCTTCGCCGAGGACACCGCCTATTTCGGCCGGGCGGCGCAACAGTGGATGGTCAATTTCCGGGTCGACGATCTCGACCGGATGATGGCCGACCTGAAGGCCGCCGGCATCGCGACCGAGACCCGCGCGGAATGGGACTCCGAGGTTGGCCGTTTCTGCCGCATCCATGATCCGGAAGGCAATCCGATCGAGCTGTGGCAGCCCGCCGCGTCGATGCCCGATCCGGCGCGCTGAGCGGTTTCGACAACCCTCAGGCCGTGTAGCGGGCATTGCTTCCGGCGCCGACGTCGACCGCGCCGCCGGTCAGGTAACGGGCTTCGTCGGAAGCCAGAAACAGCACGGCGCCGGCGACGTCGTCCGGGCTGACCCAAGGCACCGGCAGGGCGTGTGTCCGGAGCATCAGCTCGATCATGTCGGCATTCGTCGGCAGCCGGCCGAGCTCCGGCAAGGCCGACCGATATTGGCCATTGGGACTGCGGAACATCGGGGTATCGACCGCGGTCGGACAGACGGCATTGATCCGGACATTGGATCTGCCGAGTTCGAGAGCGGCCGATTTGACCAGGCCGATCAGCCCCCATTTGCTGGCGCAATAGGCGCTGACATCGGCAAAACCGGCGCGTCCGCCGACCGAGGCGATCGCCACGATCCGTCCGTCCTGCCGCTCGATCATGGGCGGCAGCACGGCCCGAATGGTATTGGCCGCGCCGGTCAGGTTGATGTCGATGACATCGCCCCACTGGCGATCGGTCATCGCCGCGAGCGATCCCCACATGCCGATGCCGGCATTGACGACGGCGACATCGAGCCTGCCGAGATCGCGCAGGGTTCGGGCAACCGCTTCACGCAGGCCCGGCAGGTCGCGGACGTCGGCGCGGATGGACAAGCAATGCCGGCCGGTTGCCGCCACCAGGCGCGCCGTTTCTTCGAGATCGGCCGGGGTTGCCGCCGGATATTGCGTGACGCTTGCAATCGGTGCGGCAATGTCGAGGGCAACGATATCGGCGCCTTCGCGGGCGAGCAGGACGGCGCTGGCGCGGCCGATGCCGCGCGCCGCGCCAGTGACCAGGGCGACCTTTCCCTGCATTCGGTTTCGCGTCGGGTTCGATGAAGCCGTGGCCGGCCCGCCGGATTCAGCCGCAACCGGCGCGCCGGCCAGCGGGGCGACCGCGAAACCTGCGGCAATCGGTGCGGCGAGCAGCGTCGCGCGCCTGCTGAGCCGTGGGTCGTTCTGTCGGCTGTCGGGCATGGCGGGCTCCCAGGCAGGATAAGGGTCAGGCGCGATGTCTGGGTCGCGCTGCCGGAGACCATGCGTCAGGTTCCTAATGCTAAAAAACCGGCTATATCCTTCCAGGCTATTCGGGAAATCCTCATAATGCGGTTGGACCAGCTCAGCGGCCTGATTGCCTTTCTCAAGGTGGCGGAGACGAAGAGTTTCACCCGCGCGGCGGCTGAACTCGGCGTATCGCCGCCGTCCCTGAGCGAGGCGGTGCGCGGGCTGGAGGCGCGCCTGGGTGTCCGGCTGCTCAATCGCACCACCCGCAGCGTCGGCCTGACCGAAGCGGGCGCGGCCTATCTCGATCGGGTCGGGCCGGCGGCGGAAGAAATTCTGACGGCCGGCGCCGCGCTGAAGGAAACCCGGGATCATCCGGCCGGACTGCTGCGCATCAGCGTGCCCTGGATCGCCGGCCCGCTCCTGATGGAACCCTTGATGACGCCGTTCCTCAAGGCCTATCCGGACGTGAAGCTCGACCTTGTCTTCGATGACGGCTTCGTCGACCTGGCGGCCGAAGGCTTCGATGCCGGCATACGCATCGGCGAATTGCTGGAACAGGACATGATCGCGGTGCGCGTCAGCGCTGCGCTTCGCACCGCCGTCGTGGCGAGCCCTGATTACCTGGCCCGCCACGGAACGCCGGCACGGCCGGCCGATCTGGATGGCCATGCCTGCATCGCCTACCGGCTCGCCTCGAACCGCGCGATCGCGCCCTGGGATTTCGTCGTGGACGGGCGTGACATTGCCTATAGGCCCGATCCGCGGCTGTCGGCCAACACCATGCCGCTGATGGTGGATGCTGCCGCCAGGGGCCTTGGCCTGGCCTTCGTCGTCGAGCGGCTGGCGGCCGCCCGGATCGGCGACGCCACGCTGGTCAAGGTTCTGGAGGCCTATTGCCCAGCCTATGATCCCCTTCACATCTATTATCCGAGCCGCCGGCTGACGCCGCCGAAGCTCAGGGCTTTCGTCGACTTCGCGCGATCCCGCCGATAGTGGGTCCAAGGACGGCACAGGCATCGCCGGCCTGCCGTGGCTTGGCAGCCCATGACCACGGCCCGCGTCGGGGCCATCCGTATTCGACCGGAACACAGCAAAGGCGCGGGGTCGATTAGCGTTCGGTCGAGGGATCCGCGCGCCAATGACCGAGAAGAGCGAAGCAACTTTGCCCGATGCAACCGAGCCGCCGCATTTCCACGGCCATCGGGAGCGGCTGCGCAAGCGCTTCCGCGAGGCCGGCGCCGACGCTTTGGCCGACTACGAACTGATCGAGCTCGTGCTGTTCCGCGCCATTCCCAGGCGCGATGTCAAACCGCTTGCCAAGGCCTTGCTGAAGCGCTTCGGGTCGTTTGCCGAAGTCGCCGCCGCGCCCGAGCTCCGGCTCGCCGAGATCGATGGCATGACCGCCGTGGCGATCACCGAGCTGAAGGTGATCCAGGCGGCGGCCGTGCGTTTCGGCAGGAGCCGGATCGAGCGCCGCCCGGTGCTGTCGTCCTGGTCCAGCGTCATCGACTATTGCCGCTCGGCCATGGCCTTTGCCGAACGCGAGCAATTTCGCGTGCTCTATCTCGACAAGAAGAACGCGCTGATCGCCGACGAGGTACAGGGCGAGGGCACGATCGACCACACGCCGGTCTATCCGCGCGAGGTGCTGAAACGGGCCCTCGAGCTCTCGGCGACCGCGCTGATCCTGGTCCACAACCACCCGTCCGGCGATCCGACGCCGTCGCGCGCCGATATCCTGATGACCCAGCAGATCATCGAGATCGCCAAGCCCCTGGGCGTAGCGGTGCATGACCACATCATCGTCGGCCGCGACGGCCATGTCAGCTTCAAGGGGCTGCAGCTGATCTGAGCGTGGCCAGCGCGGGACCGTGGCGGCCCGCCGTTCAAGGCTCGACCGGCCGGTCCGGCGGATTGCGGCCTTGCGTGATCAGCCGGGCGCTGCGCTGGTTGCGCGCGTGGATCCACAGCCAGTTGACCGCGACCGTCAGCCGGGTGCGCAGGCCGATCAGGAAATAGATATGGGCGATGCCCCAGATCCACCAGGCGAGCGCGCCGCGCAGCTTGATGCGGCCGAAATCGATCACCGCCAGCCGCTTGCCGATCTGCGCCAGGCTGCCGGCATGTTTGTAACGGAAGGCCGCGGGCGCGGCCTCGCCGCGCAGGCGCGCCTTGATGACCTCGGCGACGTAGCGGCCTTGCTGTTTCGCCGCCGGCGCGATGCCGGGGACCGGCTTTCCGTCGGGAGCCGAGATCGTCACCGTGTCGCCAATGGCGAAGATATCGGGACGGCCGGGCACGGTGAGATCCGGGGCAACCATCAATCGCCCGGCCCGGTCGGCTGGAGCGCCGAGCCATTCCGCCACCGGCGAGGCCTTGACGCCGGCCGCCCAGATGATCGTCCTGGCGGCCAGCTGCCGGTCGCCATAAGTGACGCCGTCGGCGGTGCATTCGGAGACCGGCTGGCCAAGGACGACCTCGACGCCGAGCCGTTCGAGCGAGCGCTGCGCATAGGCCGAAAGGTCCTCGGCATAACCCGCCAGCACGCGCGGGCCCGCCTCGATCAGGAAGACACGCGCCTTGTGGGTATCGATGTTGCGGAAGTCCGGCGGCAAGGTGTCGCGGGCGAGTTCAGCGATGGTGCCGGCGAGCTCGACGCCGGTCGGGCCGGCGCCGACGATCACGAAGGTCAGGAGCGCGGCCTGCTGCTCGGGGTCGGTTTCGCGTTCGGCGCGCTCGAAGGCGAGCAGGATGCGGCGGCGGACCGTGGTGGCATCCTCGAGCGTCTTCAGCCCGGGTGCGAAAGGCTCCCATTCGTCATGGCCGAAATAGGCGTGCCGGGCGCCGGTGGCCAGAATCAGCGTGTCGTAGGACAGCCCACCGCCGTCATCGAGCAGCAGCCGGTGCGCATCGGCGTCGACGCCGATCGCGGTGGCCAGCAAGGTCGTGACATCGGGACGCCGGCGCAGAATGCTGCGGATCGGCCAGGCGACCTCGGAGGTCGCCAGCGAAGCTGTGGCGACCTGATAGAGCAATGGCTGGAAAAGATGATGGTTGCGCCGGTCGACGAGGGTGATGGCGACGGGCAGGCCGGACAGCCGCTGGACCGCCTCCAGCCCGCCGAAGCCGCCGCCGACGATTACGACACGGTGCCTTTCCGGCGCGCGGGCGGATGCCGCCGCGTCTGCGGCCTGCGGTTGAACGGCAATCGGTGACGTCATGACGGCGATCCTCCAGCGCATCCGATACCCCGGTTCTCATCGTCGCGCGAAACACGGGTCGCGGCGCTCATGTTCGTCGCTTGCCGAACAAAGCTCGGATGATGTCGACCGGGATAGGGCCAGGCGATATCTAGTCAATATCTCCGATCGTTCAAGTCGGAGTTGCATGAAATCGCGACATCATGCAATCGCAACATCCGGTCGCATAAAAGAAAAGGCCGCGACCCTTGCCGGTCGCGGCCCTCCCGTTCGCCAGGACTGAGGGGATCAGACTGGGCGCATTGCCGGGGTCTCGGGCACCTGCGCCCTGGCCACGACGCCGCGGCGCCAGGGCTTCAGCACGGCGATGGCGAGGAAGGACGCGAGAATGTTCGCCCCCGCCGCGATCAGGAAGACGCCGTCCCAGCTGTTCGAGGTCTGTTGCATGTAGTTGGCGAGCGGCACGAGCAGCGCAGCTGTGCCTTTTGCCGTGTAGAGCAGGCCGGCATTGGTGGCCGCGAATTTGGCGCCGAACGTGTCCGTGCAGGTCGACGGGAACAGCGAGTAGATCTCGCCCCAGGCGAAGAACACGAAGCCCGACAGGAGCACGAACCAGATCGGATCGTGACCCCAGAGATAGAGCATGTAGATGCCGACGCCTTCCATGGCGAAGGCGATGAACATGGTGTTCTCGCGGCCGATATTGTCGGAGACCCAGCCGAAGAACGGGCGCGTCAGGCCGTTCAGCACGCGGTCGATGGTGGCCGCGAAGGTGATCGCCGTCATGGTCACGCCCATCAGCGTCACCGGGATGTTGTCGATCTTGAAGTCGGCGGCGATCGGCTTGAGGTTGGCGGTGATCATCAGGCCGCCGGCGCCGACGATGACGAACATGAAATACATCAGCCAGAAGATCGGCTCGCGCAGCACCTCGGTCGGTTTGTAGTTGCGTCGGGTCTGGATGATGTTGGCGTTGGCGACAACGGTCGGAACCTGGCCGGCGAGCGGCGCGAACAGGAAGAAGGCCATGATGACGACGATGACGCCCTGGCCGATGCCGAAATTGATGAAGGCGGCCTGGAAGCCGGAACCCTCGATCATTGCCTGAATCGGCGCAACCGTGAGCGCCGAGCCGGCGCCGAAGCCGGCCGCGGTGATGCCGGCGGCCAGGCCGCGCTTGTCCGGGAACCACTTCAGGGCGTTGCCGACGCAGGTGCCGTAGACGGCGCCGGCGCCGATGCCGGCAATGACCTGGCCAAGATAGAAGCCGCTGAGCGTCTCGGCATAACCGTTGATGACCCAGCCGATGCCGCAGAGCACGCCACCAAAGATGATGACGATGCGCGGGCCGTATTTGTCGACGAACCAGCCTTCGATCGGCACCAGCCAGGTCTCGAACAACACGAACAGGGTGAACGCCCACTGGATCGCGGCGCGGTCCCAGCCGAATTTCTTCTGGATGTCCGGAACGAAGAAGGTCCAGCCATATTGCAGGTTGGCGATCATCACCATGCAGACGACGCCAATGGCGAGCTGCGTCCAACGGTAGCTATCGCTGACGCGTGGAGCTGCCGCTCCTCCTTGCGCAATATCGTTCATTTCCTACCCCTGATTGTGTTGTCATGGCGACTTGCCGTCACTCACTTGGGGGGAGTTTGGTATATGTTATGCCAGTGCGCAAGACAAAATGGTGCCGAAAAATGCGGCGCCAGCCCTGGCCGTCTCAAACAAAAAGGGAGAGCTTGCGCCCTCCCTCGGTGAATTCGAACAGCCAGCCGAAGGCTGAATCAGAGGCCGAACGGCCCGGTCGCGCCGTTGCGCGCATTGATGACGGCAACATGATCGAGGAAGGCACCGATCGGCGCCCAGAGGCGCTGGGCCAGGCTCGGGCGGCGGCGGTACTGCATGAGAAGTCGGGTCGTCATGTCGGTCTCCAGTCCGATGGGTGATCTCTATCTGGCATGCCAGACACCAGATCGCCATGCGCCATATTGCAACGCAGCTCACAAAATATTGCAACGCACAAGATCAGCGGGCTGCGAAGCCGATTTGCAATGCCATTGACAGGCCGACGACTGGCATGCCACATATCTGGCATACGACGTGCCAAATGTCGCCCAGACCTCTGCGAGGCGCTGTGAAGGTCCAATCGAGCCGAACGTCGACGGAATTCATCCGGACCTCGCTGGCGAGCCGCGGCGACGCGGCCCTGACCATTGAGATGGTCAAGCCGGAGCAGACCTTCAAGCAGCGGGTCTATGCCGATCTGAAGCGCGCGATCACCGAAATGGATCTCTACAGCAGCCCGGAAACCATCTGGCTGGACGAACGCCAGTTGTCCGAGCAGCTCGGGGTCAGCCGCACGCCGGTGCGCGAAGCCCTGACCATGCTGGAGAACGAAGGTTTCGTCCGGCCGATCCCCCGCCGCGGCATCATCGTCATCAAGAAGTCCCTGCGCGAGATCGTCGAGATGATCGAAGCCTGGGCGGCGCTCGAGGGCATGGCGGCGCGGCGCGCCGCCGCCCTGGCGCCGGCCAGGGAGATCGCGAACCTAAGGCTGATCTTCAAGGAGTTCGGCGCGGAACATCAGCCCGCCGATCACCTGGAGGAATATTCCGCCGCCAATATCAGCTTCCATCAGGCGATCATCCAGCTCGGCGGATCGCAGCTGCTCGAGGACCTGACGGCCAACCTGCTGCTGCATGTGCGCGGCATTCGCCGGATCACCATCGGGCGGGCCGAGCGGATCAGCGCATCGATCAAGGATCACGTGGCGATCATCGATGCGATCGAGAGCCGCGATGCCGACCGGGCCGAGCAGCTGTCGCGTCAACATACCCTGGGGCTTGCGGCTTATGTCGAAAGGCACGGCGGGGAATTCTTCGCTTGATCTTTCTCAGGGGCAAGGAAACGGCGCCGTCCCATCCAAGATGGGCGGTGAAGACAAAAACGGGAGGAAAACGCACATGAGCACGGCAACATTAGAGGTCGCGAGCGATGCCTCGGACCAGGCCGACACGGCGCAGGAGCTGACCGACGGCTTTCACCTCCTGATCGACGCGCTGAAGCTCAACGATATCCGCACGATCTATGGCGTGCCGGGCATCCCGATCACCGATCTCGGCCGCATGGCGCAGGCGGCCGGCATCCGCGTCATCTCGTTCCGGCACGAACAGCACGCCGGCAATGCGGCGGCGATTGCCGGCTACCTGACGAAGAAGCCCGGCATCTGCCTGACCGTCTCGGCGCCGGGCTTTCTCAACGGCCTGACGGCGCTGGCCAACGCCACCACCAACTGTTTCCCGATGATCCTGATCAGCGGCTCGTCCGAGCGCGAGATCGTCGACCTGCAGCAGGGCGACTACGAAGAGATGGACCAGCTCGCCATCGCCAAGCCGCTCTGCAAGGCGGCGTTCCGCGTGCTGCACGCGGCCGATATCGGCATCGGCTTGGCCCGCGCGATCCGCGCAGCGGTCTCCGGCCGCCCGGGCGGCGTCTATCTCGACCTGCCGGCCAAGCTGTTCTCCCAGGTCATGAACGCCGAAGCCGGACAAAAGTCGCTGGTCAAGGTCATCGACGCGGCGCCGGCCCAGATCCCCGCGCCTGCCGCGGTCAAACGTGCGCTCGATGTGCTGAAGAGCGCCAAGCGCCCGCTGATCATTCTCGGCAAGGGCGCGGCCTATGCCCAGGCCGATGACGCCGTTCGCGCGCTGGTCGAAAAGAGCGGCGTTCCGTTCCTGCCGATGAGCATGGCCAAGGGGCTTCTGCCCGATACGCACCCGCAATGCGCGGGCGCGGCGCGCTCGACCGTGCTGAAAGATGCCGACGTGGTGATGCTGATCGGCGCCCGCCTGAACTGGCTGCTGTCCCATGGCAAGGGCAAGACCTGGGGCGAGCCCGGATCGAAAAAGTTCATCCAGATCGACATCGAGCCGAAAGAGATGGACAGCAATGTCGAGATCGTCGCGCCGCTGGTCGGCGATATCGGCTCCTGCGTCCAGGCGCTGCTCGACGGCATCGATGGCCAATGGCCGGCACCGCCGGCCGACTGGATCGGCGCCGTCCAATCGAAGCGTGAAGAAAATATCGCCAAGATGGCGCCGCGGCTGATGAAGAACTCGGCGCCAATGGATTTCCACGGCGCGCTGGGTGCGCTCAGGACCATCGTCAAGGAGCGGCCGGACGCCATCCTGGTCAACGAGGGCGCCAATACGCTCGATCTCGCCCGTGGCATCATCGACATGTATCAGCCGCGCAAGCGCCTGGATGTCGGCACCTGGGGCGTCATGGGCATCGGCATGGGCTTCGCCATCGCGGCGGCCATCGAAACCGGCAAGCCGGTGCTGGCGGTCGAAGGCGACAGCGCCTTCGGCTTCTCCGGCATGGAGGTCGAGACGATCTGCCGGTACAACCTGCCGGTTTGCATCGTCATCTTCAACAATAACGGCATCTATCGCGGCACCGACGTCAATCCGACGGGGGGCCCGGACGTGGCGACGACCGTGTTCGTCAAGGACTCGCGCTACGACAAGATGATGGAGGCCTTCGGCGGCGTCGGTGTCCATGCGACGACGCCGGACGAGCTGAGCCGCGCGGTGAACGCGGCGATGGATTCCGGCCGACCGACCCTGATCAACGCCGCGATCGACCCGGGCGCCGGCACCGAGAGCGGCCGCATCGGCAATCTCAATCCACAAAGCGTGGTCCGCAAGAAGTGACGGGCTCGTTCGAGCCGCTTCCTCGACCAACGAGGCGGCGCCGCGGCGCCGCCTTTTTGAAAACCGCAGCGGGCCGAAGCCGCCCCTGGCACCAACAGACATCCTGAACGGGAGGATTCCATGAGCAAGGCCCTCGAAGGCGTCAAAATCCTAGACTTCACCCATGTCCAGTCCGGGCCGACCTGCACCCAGTTGCTGGCCTGGTTCGGCGCCGACGTGATCAAGGTCGAGCGTCCCGGCGCCGGTGACATCACGCGCGGCCAGTTGCGCGACGTGCCGGACGCCGACAGCCTCTATTTCACCATGCTGAACCACAACAAGCGGTCGATCACGCTCGACACCAAGAACCCCAAGGGCATGGAAGTGCTGTGGGAGATGGTGAAGATCTGCGACGTGCTGGTGGAGAATTTCGCGCCCGGCGTGCTCGACCGCATGGGGCTGACCTGGAAGAAGCTCCATGAGGTCAATCCGCGCCTCATCGTCGCTTCCGTCAAGGGTTTCGGCCCGGGCCCCTACGAGGATTGCAAGGTCTACGAGAATGTCGCGCAATGCGCCGGCGGCTCGGCCTCGACCACCGGCTTCCGGGAAGGACCGCCGCTGGTCACCGGCGCGCAGATCGGCGATTCCGGCACCGGCCTGCATCTGGCGCTGGGCATCGTCACGGCGCTCTATCACCGCACCCATTCGGGCCTCGGCCAGAAGGTCGATTGCGCCATGCAGGACGGCGTTCTCAATCTCTGCCGGGTCAAATTGCGCGACCAGCAGCGCCTGGCGCATGGTCCGCTGAGCGAGTTCAGCCAATTCGGCGAAGGCGTGCCGTTCGGCGAGGCCGTGCCGCGCGCCGGCAACGATTCCGGCGGTGGCCAGCCCGGCCGCATCCTCAAGTGCAAGGGCTGGGAGACCGATCCCAACGCCTATATCTATTTCATCACCCAGGCGCCGGTCTGGGAGGCGATCTGCGATGTCATCGGCGAGCAGGGCTGGAAGACCGATCCCGGCTACGCCACGCCGCCGGCCCGCCTGCCGCGCCTGAACGAGATCTTCGGGCGGATCGAGCAATGGACCATGACCATGACCAAGTTCGAGGCCATGGACCTGCTCAACCAATATGACATTCCCTGCGGCCCGATCCTGTCGATGAAGGAGATCGCCGAAGAGAAATCGCTGCGCGAGACCGGCACGGTGGTCGAGGTCGATCATCCCAAGCGCGGCAAGTACCTGTCGGTCGGCAACCCGATCAAACTGTCCAACAGCCCGACCGACGTGAAACGGTCGCCGCTTTTGGGCGAGCATACCGAAGAGGTTCTGCGCGACGTGCTGAAATTCGACGAGAACCGCATCGCGGCGATCACCGAGTCGGGGGCCACCGGCGCCCGGCCGCGGGTCGCCGCGGAGTAGCCCCGCCCTCTAGCCTGGCAGTGCCCACCCTCCTTGGCTCCTCGAGAGCGACTAGGGGCGGAACCTTTCAGGGGTTCCGCCCTTTTTTTGGTGGAGCCGGCCGTTGCACTGGCCGCAAAAACGCACAAGACGACGCCGGCGAAGCCAGGGCTCCACCGGCGTTTCTGTTGTTGGGCTGCAACCGACTTATTCGGCAGCCGTGCTCATATGATCGTGCTCGGCCCGGGCGCGCACCGCGCAGAACTTGAATTCGGGGATCTTGCCCATCGGGTCGAGCGCCGGATTGGTCAAGAGGTTGGCCGCGGCCTCGGCGTAGCAGAACGGCATGAACACCATGTTCTCAGGCACGTCGCGATCGGAGCGCACCTTCACGGCAATGGCGCCGCGCCGCGTCTCCAGCCGGACCAGGCCGCCGGGTGCGATGCCGAGGCGGCCGAGATCCCTTGGAGACATCAAGGCGACCGCCTCGGGTTCGAGGTCGTCGAGCACGCCGGCGCGGCGGGTCATCGAGCCGGTGTGCCAATGTTCCAGCACCCGGCCGGTCGACAGCACCATCGGATAGTCGTCGTCGGGCAATTCGTCGGGCGGCACGATATGCGCCGGCACGATCCGGGCGCGGCCGCTTTCGGTCGGAAACC
This sequence comes from Phreatobacter stygius, assembly GCF_005144885.1. Lineage (NCBI taxonomy): Bacteria > Pseudomonadati > Pseudomonadota > Alphaproteobacteria > Hyphomicrobiales > Phreatobacteraceae > Phreatobacter > Phreatobacter stygius. The sequence continues at coordinate 2,579,134 of NZ_CP039690.1, read as the reverse complement.
CCTTAGCGAAGATGATCTCGTTGCCCGGCTGGTCCGGCCCGTCGACCGGATAAGTCACCGCGCCTTCGCGCTCCAGGCGTTCCCAGGTGATGTTCCTGAACGAGGGCATGACCAGCGCCATTTCGGCGAAGACATCGGCGGGCCCGCCATAACTCCAGGCACAGCCCATGCGCCTGGCGATTTCCTGGATGATCCACCAATCCTGTTTCGCCTCGCCGGGCGGACGTACGACCTGGCGGGCGATCTGCACCCGGCGGTCGGTATTGGTGAAGGTGCCGACCTTTTCGGCGAAGGCCGAGGCCGGCAGCACCACGTCGGCATGGAAGGCGGTCTCGGTCAGGAACAGGTCCTGCACGACCAGGTGGTCGAGTTTGGCCAGCGCGCCGCGGGCATGGTTGAGGTCGGGGTCCGACATGGCCGGATTCTCGCCCTCGATATACATGCCGGTGATGTCGCCGGCATGGATCGCATTCATGATCTCGACGACGGTGAGACCCTTCTTCGGATCGAGCGACTGGCCCCAGAGCGTCTCGAAGATCGCCCGGACCTCGTCCTTCTCGACCGATTGGTAGTCCGGATAGACCATCGGAATGAGGCCGGCATCGGAGGCGCCCTGGACATTGTTCTGGCCGCGCAGGGGGTGCAGACCGGTGCCCGGCCGGCCGATCTGGCCGGTGACCATGGCGAGCGCGATCAGGCAGCGGGCATTGTCGGTGCCATGGACGTGCTGGCTGATGCCCATGCCCCAGAAGATGATCGAAGCGCGCGAGCGGGCATAGGCGCGCGCGACCTCCTTCAAGGTCTCGGCCGGAATGCCGCAGACCGCCGCCATCTCTTCCGGCGGAAAGGCCTGGATGCTCGCCTTCAGCCGGTCGTAACCTTCGGTATAGCCGGCAATGTATTGCTCGTCGGTCAGGCCCTCGGTGATGATCGTGTGCAGCAGCGCATTGAGCATGGCGACGTCGCTGCCGGGCTTGAAGGCCAGATGTTTCCAGGCATGGCGCGACAGGGTCTGGTGGCGCGGATCCATGATGACGAGTTTCGCGCCCGTCTTGACGGCGTTCTTCATGAAGGTCGCGGCGACCGGATGATTGATCGTCGGATTGGCGCCGATGACGAGGATCAGCTCGGCGTCGAGAGCCGCCGCGAAGGGGGCGGTGACGGCGCCGGAATTGACGCCTTCCATCAAGGCCGCCACCGACGAGGCGTGGCACAGCCTGGTGCAATGGTCGACATTGTTCGAACCGAAACCGGTGCGCACCAGCTTCTGGAACAGATAGGCCTCTTCGTTCGAACCCTTGGCCGAACCGAAACCGGCCAGCGCCTTGCGGCCCTTCTCGTCGCGGATCCGGGCAAGGCCGCTGGCGGCAATGTCGAGCGCCTCGTCCCACGAGGCCTCGCGGAAATGGGTCCAGGGATTGGCCGGGTCGACCTGGTCGCGGGCGTCCTTGGGCATGTTGGCGAGCCGCACCAGCGGCTTGGTCAGCCGGTGTGGGTGATGGATGTAATCGAAACCGAAGCGGCCCTTGACGCACAGCCGGTTGTGGTTGGCCGGGCCGTCACGGCCCTCGGCATAGATGATCTTCTCGTCCTTGACGTTGTAGCTCACCTGGCAGCCGACGCCGCAATAGGGGCAAAGCGAATCGACTTTCCTGTCGGCCCAGACCGTGCGGGTCTGGCGGTCGTCGAGAAAGGCCGCGGGCATCAGCGCGCCGGTCGGGCAGGCCTGGACGCATTCGCCGCAGGCCACACAGCTCGAACTGCCCATCGGGTCGTCGAAGTCGAAGACGATCTTGGCGCCGGCGCCACGATAAGCCATGCCGATGACGTCGTTGACCTGGACTTCGCGGCAAGCCCTGACGCACAGGCCGCATTGGATGCAGGCGTCGAGATTGACGCTCATCGCGGTGTGGCTGACGTCGGAGGGCCAGCGCCGGGCGGCCGGGAAACGGCTTTCGGTGACGCCGGTCCTGTCGGCCCAGGCCCAGAACTTCGAGGTCGGATCATGCGAGGTCGCGCGCGCCGGCTGGTCGGCGACCAAGAGTTCCATCACCATCTTGCGCGCCTTGTCGGCCCGTTCGGTGTCGCTATGCACCTTCATGCCGACCGTCGGTTTGCGCATGCAGGAGGCGGCCAGCACGCGCTCGCCTTCGATCTCGACCATGCAGGCGCGGCAATTGCCGTCGGCGCGGTAGTCCGGCTCGGGCTGATAGCAGAGATGCGGAATGGCGGTGCCGAGCCGCTGGGCGACCTGCCAGATGGTTTCGCCGGAGCGTGCCTCGACGCGCTCGCCATTCAGTTCGAAGGTGATCGTCTGGCTCATTCCGCAGCGTCCTTCGTCATGAATTCTTCCGGGAAGTAACGCATCACGCAGGTCAACGGATTGGCTGCCGCCTGGCCGAGGCCGCAGATCGAGGCGTCGCGCATCGCCTGCGACAGCTCGCCGAGCAGGTCCTGGTCCCACACCGGACGCTGCATCAGCGTGACGGCCTTCTGCGTGCCGACCCGGCAGGGCGTGCACTGGCCGCAGCTCTCGTCCTCGAAGAAGCGCATCAGGTTCAGCGCCGCGCCACGCATGTCGTCGCGGTCGGAGAGCACCACGACGGCGGCCGAGCCGATGAAGCAGCCATGTTTTTCGAGCGTGCCGAAATCGAGCGGGATGTCGTCCATCGCGGCGGGCAGGATGCCACCGGATGCGCCACCGGGCAGATATGCGTGAAAGCGGTGGCCGTCCTGCATGCCGCCGCAGAATTCCTCGATCAGCTCGCGAATGGTGACGCCGGCCGGCGCCAGCTTGACGCCGGGTTCCCTGACGCGGCCGGAGACCGAATAGCTGCGCAGACCGACGCGGCCATTGCGGCCGTGCGCATTCCACCAGCCATTGCCCTTCTCGACGATGTCGCGGATCCAGTAGAGCGTCTCGACATTGTTGATCAGGGTCGGCAGGCCGAACAGGCCAACCTGGAACGGGTAGGGCGGTTTGTGGCGGGGCAGGCCGCGCTTGCCTTCCAGGCTTTCGAGCAGCGAGGATTCCTCACCGCAGATATAGGCGCCGGCGCCCCGGCGCATGTGGATGACCGGGCCGCCCGGCGGCAGCCTGGCGAGTTCGCGGGTCAGGATTTCGCGCGCCAGCGGATATTCGTCGCGCAGATAGATATAGACGTCGCTTGCTTCCACCACATGGGCGCCGATCAACGTGCCTTCCAGGAAGCGGTGCGGATCGGTGTTGAGATAATAGCGGTCCTTGAAGGTGCCGGGCTCGCCCTCGTCGCCATTGACCGCCATCAAACGCGGCCCGGGCTCGCCACGCACGGCGCGCCATTTGCGCCCGGTCGGGAAACCGGCGCCGCCGAGACCGCGAAGGCCGGAATCGTCGAGCAGGGCGAGGATCGATTCGATGCTGCGCCGACCGGCGCGCAGGTCGTTCAGCAGCGCATAGCCGCCGCCGGCGACATAGGCGGCATAATCGACATAGTCGGTCCTGTGCACATGGGTGTCGCCGGCGGCGATCGCGGCGGTGACCGTCTCCGGCGTCGCGCGGTGAACGAAATGGTGGCCGACCTCGGCCACCGGCGCATGATCGCACAGGCCAAGGCAGGGCGCCCGCACCACGCGGACGCCGGCGGGGACGGTCTTTTCAAGGGTGTCGAGCAAGTCCTGCGCGCAATGCATCGCGCAGGTCAGGCTGTCGCAGACCCGGACGGTGAGCGGCGGGATCGACGGCTCACCCTCCTTCACGATGTCGAAATGGGCGTAAAAGGTCGCGGTTTCGAAGACCTCGGCGAAGGCGAGTTTCATCTGGTCGGCCAGCGCCGCCAGGTGGGCGACCGAAATCTGATGATAGCGATCCTGGATCAGGTGGAGGTGTTCGATCAAGAGATCGCGCCGGCGTGAACGGTCGCCCAGCAGCGCGTCGATCTCCTCGAGCGCGCGGGGATCGACCTGCCGGCCTTTCGGCGTCGATTTCGCACGCTTCCGGCCAAGACCCGGATGCTCGAAGAGCTGGACGTTGTGGTCGTGCTGCTGGCTCATCCGCCGAACATCCTCCCCGTTCGGAACCTGAAGTTCCGTTGGTCCCGCGCCGTTATGTCGGCGCTTGTGACGGACACGACGGTAGCCGAAAGAATCCGCCCTGCCAACTGCTGGTATCCATAATGCCAGGAGTTGGCGGTACGGCCCCTCATCCTTCACGCCCCGCGCGCGCCAAAGCGCCGTCGGCGTGGCCAGCGGCGGCCTGCGCTAAAATTCGCCGTGGCCAATCTCCCCCTCTTGACAGCAATGATGATTGGCATGCCAAATACCAAACGCCAAGATTACCCCAGCAGATGTGCGGGACAACCGCACGGCGCGACTGCGGATTTGGCGGAAAAAATTTCCACGGGAGGAAATCCATCATGGTGAACCAAGCTGCCGTACGGATCGATCAGCGCGACGCCGCGGTCGACAAAGCAATCGTCCGCAAGGTCCTGGATGGCGTCAAGGCGGACGGCCGCACCGGCCTGACCGCCCCCGAGGCGAAGATCGTCTGCGACGCCTATGACATCCCGCTGCCCAAGGAAGGCCTGGCCAAATCGGCCGACGAGGCGGTCAAGCTCGCTGCCAGCATGGGTTACCCCGTCGTCATGAAGATCGTTTCGGCCGACATCCTGCACAAGACCGATGCCGGCGGCGTCATCGTCGGGGTCAGGAGCGATGCCGAGGCCCGTGTCGCTCATGACACGATCCTGGCCAATGCCCGGACATACAAGGCTGACGCCAAGGTCGAAGGCGTCCAGGTACAGCAGATGTTGCCGTCGGGCGCGACCGAGACGTTGGTCGGCGCCATTACCGATCCGTCCTTCGGCAAGCTGGTCGCCTTCGGCCTCGGCGGCATCCTCGTCGAAGTGCTGAAAGATCTGACCTTCCGCCTGGCGCCGGTGAGCACCGCCCAGGCGCTCGACATGATCGGTTCGATCAAGGCCAAGGAAGTGCTCGACGGCGTGCGCGGGGCCGATCCGGTCAGCCGCGAGGCGCTGGCCGCCATCCTGGTGCAGGTCTCGGCGCTGCTCGACGATTTCCCCGAGATCGAGGAGCTCGACCTCAATCCGGTCTTCGCCACCAAATCCGGCGCGACCGCGGTCGATGCCCGCATCGTCTGCAATTTCGAACCGCGCGTGCAGCGCTTCCGGCCCGACCAGGCGGCGATCGTCGCATCGATGAACCGGATCTTCCACCCGGTCGCCGTGGCGGTGATCGGCGCGTCGAACGAGGCCGGCAAGATCGGCAATTCGGTGATGAAGAACCTGATCAATGGCGGCTACAAGGGCACCATCGTGCCGGTGCATCCGAAGGCCGATACGATCGAGGGCGTCAAAGCCTACAAGTCGGTGCTCGACTATCCCGGCGTGGTCGATGTCGCGGTCTTCGCCGTGCCGGCGCATCTGTGCGTCGCCGCCATGGAAGAGGTCGGCCGCAAACAGATCCCGGGCGCGGTGATGATCCCCTCGGGTTTCGCCGAAACCAACAATCAGGCGCTGCAGGACGAGCTGCTGGCGACCGCGCACAAGAACAATGTGCGCATCATGGGGCCCAATATCTACGGCTTCTATTATACGCCGGAGAACCTCTGCGCGACCTTCTGCACGGCCTTCGACGTCAAGGGCAAGGCGGCGCTCTCGTCGCAATCCGGCGGGGTCGGCATGTCGATCATCGGCTTTGCCCGCTCGACCAAGATGGGCGTGTCGTCGATCGTCGGCCTCGGCAACAAGTCGGATATCGACGAGGACGATCTCCTGACCTTCTTCGAGCAGGATCCGAACACCCAGCTCATCGCCATGCATTGCGAAGATCTGAAGGACGGGCGCGCCTTTTCCGAAGTCGCCTCGCGGGTCTCGAAAAAGAAGCCGGTGATCATGCTGAAGGCCGGCCGCACGGCCTATGGCGCCAAGGCGGCGGCCTCGCACACCGGCGCGCTCGCCGGCAATGACAAGATCTATGACGACATCCTGAAGGCCTCCGGCGTCATCCGGGCGCCGTCGCTGCGCGGCATGCTGGAATATGCCCGCGGCGTGCAGGTGCTGCCGGCGCCGAAGGGCGAGAACGTTCTGATCATCACCGGCGCCGGCGGATCGGGCGTGCTCTTGTCGGATGCCTGTTTCGACAATGGCCTGACCTTGATGAAGATGCCGGACGACCTGGATGCGGCGTTCCGCAAGTTCATTCCGCCCTTTGGCGCCGCTGGCAATCCGGTCGACATCACCGGCGGCGAGCCGCCGCTGACCTACCAAAACACCGTGCGCCTCGGCCTGACCGACGATCGCATCCATGCCCTGATCCTCGGTTACTGGCACACCATCGTGACGCCGCCGCTGGTCTTCGCCGACAAGATGATCGAGGTGGTCAACGAGGCCCGCGCCAAGGGTATCGACAAGCCGATCGTCGCGTCGCTGGTTGGCGATACCGAGGTCGAGCTCGCCTGCGAGAAGCTCTACGACCACGGCATCGTGGCCTATCCCTACACGACGGAAACGCCCGTCGAGGTGCTCGGCGCCAAATACAAGTGGGCCCGCGCGGCCGGCTTGATCAAGGCCTGAGGCCGAAACCCTTCCACGCGTTCGCATGGCATGACCAGCACTCCCTCCCCCGGTCGGGGAGGGAGCACGGTCGTGGCTTGCCCGCGGGCCGGAAACCATCAAGATCCGAAGACCCATGGCTGGCGCCTCGACAGGCTGAGCCGCTCTCCTGAAACCCGAGAGATCGTCATGAACATTCACGAATACCAGGCCAAGGGACTGCTCCGCGAATTCGGAGTGCCGGTCCCAGACGGTTATCCCGTGCTCAAGGCCGAAGATGCCGAGGCAGTCGCCCGCCAGCTGCGCGGGCCGGTCTGGGTGGTCAAGTCGCAGATCCATGCCGGCGGCCGCGGCAAGGGCAAGTTCAAGGAAAAGGCGGCCGGCGACAAAGGCGGCGTCAGGCTCGCGAGCTCGGTCGAGGAGGCTTCCGCCTTCGTCCGCGAAATGCTCGGCCAGACGCTGGTCACGGCGCAGACCGGCCCGGCCGGCAAGCAGGTCAACCGTGTCTATATCGAGGATGGCTCGGCGATCGCCAGCGAGTTCTATCTGTCGATGCTGGTCGACCGCGACACCTCGCGGGTCGCCTTCGTCGTGTCGACCGAAGGCGGCATGAACATCGAGGAAGTGGCGCATGACAATCCGGAGAAGATCAGGACCTTCTCGGTCGATCCGGCCACCGGCATCATGCCGCTGCACGGCCGCACGGTGGCCGAAACGCTGGGCCTGACCGGCGATCTCGCCAGACAGGCCGAAGATCTCGCGGCGAAGCTCTACCGGGCCTTCGTCGAGGAGGACATGGCGATGCTGGAGATCAATCCGCTTGTTGTCACCAAGGACGGCAAGTTGCGCTGTCTCGACGCCAAGGTGTCGTTCGACGACAACGCGCTGTTCCGCCACCCGGACCTGTTCAAGCTCCGCGACGAGACGGAAGAGGACGCCAAGGAGATCGAGGCGTCGAAATATGACCTCGCCTATATCGCGCTCGACGGCACGATCGGCTGCATGGTCAACGGCGCCGGTCTGGCCATGGCCACCCTCGACATCATCAAGCTCTATGGCGAGGAGCCGGCGAACTTCCTGGATGTCGGCGGCGGCGCCAGCGAGGAGAAGGTCACCGCGGCGTTCAAGATCATCACCGCCGATCCGCAGGTGAAGGGCATCCTGGTCAATATCTTCGGCGGCATCATGAAATGCGACGTCATCGCGCGCGGCGTCATCGCCGCGGTGAAGACGGTTGGCCTGGAAGTGCCGCTGGTGGTGCGGCTCGAAGGCACCAATGTCGAGGAAGGCAAGCAGATCATCCGGTCCTCCGGCCTCAACGTCATCCCGGCCGACGACCTTGATGACGCCGCCCAGAAGATCGTCGCCGCCGTGCGCGGGGCTTAAGGAAACAGATCATGGCCATTCTCATCGACAAGAACACCAAGGTCATCTGCCAGGGCTTTACCGGCAAGAACGGCACGTTCCATTCCGAGCAGGCGATCGCCTATGGCACCCGGATGGTCGGTGGCGTGGCGCCCGGCAAGGGCGGCCAGACCCATCTCGACCTGCCGGTGTTCAATACGGTCGTGGAGGCGCGCGATCGGACCGGGGCGCAGGCGAGCGTCGTCTATGTGCCGCCGCCGGGCGCCGCGGATGCCATCTGCGAGGCGATCCAGGCGGAAATTCCGCTGATCGTCTGCATTACCGAGGGCATTCCGGTGCAGGACATGATCAAGGTGAAACGTTCGCTGGAAGGCTCGAAATCGCGCCTGATCGGTCCAAACTGTCCCGGCATCGTGACCGCCGGCCAGTCCAAGATCGGCATCATGCCCGCCAATATCTTCAAGAGCGGCTCGGTCGGCATCGTCTCGCGTTCGGGTACGCTGACCTATGAAGCGGTGTTCCAGACCACGCGCGAGGGGCTTGGCCAGACCACTGCGGTCGGCATCGGCGGCGATCCGGTCAAGGGCACCGAATTCATCGACATGCTGGAAATGTTCCTGGCCGATCCGAAGACCGAAACGATCGTGATGATCGGCGAGATCGGCGGCGCGGCCGAGGAAGATGCCGCCCAGTTCATCCGGGATGAGGCCAGGCGCGGCCGCAAGAAGCCGATGGTCGGCTTCATCGCCGGCCGCACCGCGCCTCCCGGCCGTCGCATGGGCCATGCCGGTGCGATCATCTCGGGCGGCAAGGGCGGCGCCGAGGACAAGATCGCCGCCATGGAGGCCGCCGGCATCCGTGTCTCGCCGTCACCGGCGAGGCTCGGCAAGACGCTGGTGGAGCTGCTGAAAGGCGATCCGCCGGCGCGCGAGGAGCGCGGCGCCGAGATCGAGTGGTCGTTCTAGAGCCAGGCGTTGCGGGCTCCCGGCATCGCCCCTGCCAATCCTACGGCGTCTCGGACCCTCAGGTTCGAGGCGCTTTCGGCCGTGTGACCAATCGACCGGCGGTCGGCCTCCACCCCTGCAAAGCCCGCGGGCTGCATCGGTTGCGCGGCATGCGTGTGCCGCCGAGGTCGGCGCTGGCAAAATCATGCCGGAAAACCGCAATTTGGACGAAAGCAGGATGAAACGGGGATTTCAACGGAGCCCAGGCATCTGGTACACCATCGGCAAGAACCCGCCGCCGCCTCGCGCGGTCCGGCCCGACGATGCAGGAGTATGACCGTTGAAAGCCCCGTTGCGCGCGTCCCTGCCGGACAGCTCTGCGCCGAACCTCGTGCTCGAGCGTTTCGCGCCCGAGGAAACCTTCAAGACCAAGGTCTATGCCGCGTTGAAGAACGCGATCATCAACATGGATATCTACGGCTCGCGCGAGCCGACCTGGATCGACGAGCGCCAGCTGTCCGAGCGGCTCGGCGTCAGCCGCACGCCGGTGCGCGAGGCGGTGGCGATGCTCGAGCAGGAAGGCTTCGTGAAGTCGCTGCCGCGGCGCGGCATCGTGGTGCTGAAAAAGACCAAGAACGAAGTCGTCGAGATGATCCAGGCCTGGGCGGCGCTGGAGAGCATGGCCGCGCGGCTGGTGGTCGTGCGGGCGAGCGATGCCGAGATCGGCAAGCTGCGCACGCTGTTCAAGAACTTCAACGAGGCGCACAAGCCGGCCGAACATGTCAGCGAATATTCCTCGGCCAATATCGTGTTCCACCAGACACTGATCGGCCTCAGCGGCTCGCAATTGCTGATCGACATGACCAACAACCTGCTGCTCCACGTGCGCGGCATCCGTCAGATGACCATTGGCCGCGACGACCGGGCGAGCCGCTCGATCGTCGATCACCTGAAGATCATCGAGGCGCTGGAGCGCCGCGATATCGAGCTCGCCGAACGATTGTCGCGCGATCACACGCTCGGCCTCGCGGCCTATGTCGACGAACACGCCGATATCTTCGACTGAGGCGAGGCTCCTTCAGCTGAAGCCGGCCAACGAGCCCTGCATTTGGGGCAGCCATAAGCAACGTCAGTGCAATTCACGACATCCCCTCATCCCCGCGACAAAAGCTTCGCTTTTGCGCTGAAGGTGCTCGCGCCCTTGCGCGAGCCTCGAAGGACGGCCGCCCGATGAGCAAGGCGCCACCAGCTATTGCACGAAGCCGTTGGTCAGCGTGCCGATGCCGTCGATCGTCACCTCGATCGTGTTGGTCGGCTCCTTGATCGTGCCGACGCCGAGCGAGGTGCCGCAGCAGATGAGATCGCCCGGCACCAGCGTCATGTCGTGTGAAATGCGGCTGACCAGGTCGTGCGGCTGGAAGATCATGTCGGTGACCGAATAGTTCTGGCGCTCCTGGCCATTGAACACCGTGCGCACCGTCAGCCCGCCGGGCTCGATGCCGGTCGCCACCACCGGGCCGAACGGGCCGAAGCCATCGAAACTCTTGGCGCGCACCCATTGCGAGAAGGTCGGGTCGGCGGCGATCAGGTCGAGCGCCGTGATGTCGTTGACGCAGGTATAGCCGAAGATGAAATCACCGGCCTCGTCCGGGCTCACCTCGTGGCAGGTCTTGCCGATGATGATGCCGAGCTCGCCCTCATAGACGACCCGCCCGGAATAGGACGACGGCCGGGGGATCGTCGCGCCCGGCGCGGCGATCGAGGACGGCGCCTTCATCAGGTAGAGCGGTTCGGACGGCACCGGCACCGCCAGCTTGCCGGCGAGCGCGTGAAAATTGTTCCAGAGCGCGATGATCTTCGAGGGCGTCGCCGGGGCCAGCAGCTCGACGCTGGCCAAGGCCACGGTCTCGCCGGTCGGCGCCGCGCCGGCAAACATGCAGCCGGCGTGGACGGCGATGGCGTCGCCCGCGATCGTGCCGAAACCTTCGGCGCCGTTTCGCGCGAAACGGACCCACCGGGCCGTCGGATCGCCGCCGTGGTCGGCCGCCGGCCGGATTGATGCGCTGGACATGGTCTCTCCCTTGGGTCCGGCGGCGGCGGCCGAGATCGGCGATCTCAGACCGTCACCACCCTCAGATTGTTGGTGCTGCCGGACTGGCCGAACGGCACGCCGGCGACGACGACGAGGGTCTCGCCGGGCTTGACGTAGTCCGCGGCAAGCGCCTGGGCGACGGCCTGGTCGACCATCTGGCTATAGTCGGAGACCTCGTCGGAGCGGATGCTGTAGGTGCCCCAGAGCAGCGCCAGCCGGCGCGCCGTCTGCTCGTGCGGCGTCAGGCCGAGGATCGGCACCGGCGAGCGCTGGCGCGCGATGCGGTAGGCGGTGGTGCCGTTCTGGGTGAAGGCGACGACGGCGGAGGCGCCAATCGCATCGGCGACTTCCGCCGCGGCTGCCGCGACCGCATGTTGCGGCATGGCCTCGATCGCGGGTTTGAGGGCTTCGATGATCGGCCGGTAGGACCGGTGCTGTTCGGTGCGCCTGATGATGCGGTCCATGGTTTCGACCGCGTGAACCGGAAACTGGCCGGAGGCGCTTTCCGCCGACAGCATGACCGCATCGGCACCGTCATAGATGGCGGTCGCGACGTCGGAGGCTTCCGCCCGCGTCGGGGTTGGCGTCTGGATCATCGATTCGAGCATCTGGGTGGCAATGATCACCGGCTTGGCGGCCAGGCGGCAGAGCCGCACCAGGTCCTTCTGCGCACCCGGCACGTCCTCGGCGGGGATCTCGACGCCGAGATCGCCGCGCGCGACCATCACCGCGTCGGCCAGCGTGATGATGTCGTCGATGGCCGTCAGCGCCGAGGGCTTCTCGATCTTGGCCATGACGCCGGCGCGGCCGCCGACCAGCTGGTGCGCCTCGATCAGGTCGGAGGGGCGCTGGACGAACGAGAAGGCGACCCAGTCGACGCCGAGATCGAGGCCGAAGGCGAGATCCTCGCGGTCCTTCTCGGTGATCGGCGAGAGCTGCAGCACGGTGTCGGGCAGATTGACGCCCTTGCGGTCGCTGACCACACCGCCGACGGCGACACGGGCCTCGATCGCATCATTGGTCAGGCCGGTGACCACCAGGCGCACCTTGCCGTCGTCGACCAGCAGGTTGTGGCCGGGCATGACGGCTTCGAAGATTTCCGGATGCGGCAGCGGCAGATGGCCGGCATCGCTCGCGGTCTTGTCGAGGACGAGACGGATGGTCGAGCCGGTGGCGAGCGCCACCTTGCCGTCCTTGACCGCGCCGAGACGGATCTTCGGGCCCTGCAGGTCCTGCAGGATGGCGATCGGATAGTCGGCCTCGCGCTCGAGCGAGCGGATGATGTCGCGCCGGGCGCGGTGATCATCCTTGCTGCCATGGCTGAAATTCAGCCGGAAGACATCGACGCCGGCCTCGAACAGGCGGCGGATGGTGTCGGCGTCCGAACTTGCGGGCCCAAGGGTCGCAACGATTTTCGCGCGTCGATGTCTTTTCACGATGTCCTCACAATGGCTCGGCAGGTCGGCGGTGCTGGTCGGAATACCGCCGATTCGCGCGCATCATGAGGCGGCCAGTCGGCGCTCGTCCACCAGAGCGGTTTCGGCCGGGAAGGTCGGATAGAGGCCCTTCACCCGTCCCAGCTGCTGCACCAGCCCTAGCACCGCATCGATATAGGGCGTGTGAACCTTGACCAGCCGGCCCATTTCCTGGACGGCGGTCAAAAGCGCGTCGATCTCGAGCGGCCGGCCCTTGTCCAGATCCTGCAGCATCGAGGTGCGGTGGGCGCCGACACCGGCGGCGCCATTGATCCGGCGATCGACATCGACCCGGAAGGTGACGCCAAGGGTTTCGGCGATTTCCTGGGCCTCGAGCATCATGTTGCGCGACAAAGCCCGCGTGCCGGGATCGGTCGCGACGATGTCGAGGGTCGCCTGGGTCAGCGCCGAGATCGGATTGAAGCAGAGATTGCCCCACAGCTTGATCCAGATGTCGTCGCGGATATCGGGATAGAGGCGCGGCTTCAGGCCGCCGGCGGCAAGCGCCTCGGCGAAGCGGGCAAGCCGGTCGCTGGCGACCCGGTTGGGTTCGCCGAGGCCGAACTGGTCGCCATAGATATGTTTGATGACGCCCGGCTCGATGATCTCGGTCGCCGGATAGACCGTGCAGCCGATGGCGCGTTGCGGGCCAATGGCCCGCCATTGGCGGTCGCCCGGATCGACGCTCGCCAGGCGGAGATCGGCATAGGGTCCGTCGAGGCCGTGGAAATACCACCAGGGCACGCCGTTCTGGGCGGTGACCACGATGGTCTCCGGCCCGAGCAAGGGCTTGATGTCCTCGGCCGCCTCCCAGGCCTGGTGCGCCTTGAGCGCGACGATCACCACGTCCTGAGGCCCAAGGTCGCGCGACGCGCTGCTGGCGGGCATGCGCTCGGTGAGCTTTTCGTCCTTGAGCACGAGCTTCAGCCCATTGGCCTTGATGGCCTCCAGATGAGCGCCGCGAGCAACCAGCGAGACGTCGGCGCCGCCGCGCTTCAGCATCACGCCCATATAACCGCCGATCGCGCCGGCGCCGTAGATACAGATCTTCATGGTCATTCCCCCTTGGCTGTCGTCGCGCCGACCTGGTGGTTCGCCATCAGTTCCAGCGCGCGCACCATGGCCGAGTGGTCCCAGTTCTTGCCGCCATGGGCGACGCAGGCGTTGAACAGTTCCTGCGCGGTTGCCGTGTTCGGCAGCGACAGGCCGAGCGCGCGGGCGCCGTCGAGGGCGAGGTTCAGATCCTTCTGATGCAGTCCGATGCGGAAACCGGGCTCGAAGCTGCGCTTGACCATGCGGTCGCCATGGACCTCGAGGATCCGCGACGCGGCGAAGCCGCCCATTAGCGCCTGGCGGACCTTGGCCGGATCGGCGCCCGCCTTGGAGGCGAACAGCAGGGCCTCGCCGACCGCCTCGATGGTCAGGGCGACGATGATCTGATTGGCCACCTTGGTGGTTTGCCCGTCGCCATTGCCACCGACCAGCGTGATGTTCCGGCCCATCAGTTCGAGCAGCCCCTTGACCCGGGCAAACGCCGCCTCCGGGCCGCCGACCATGATGGTGAGGCTTGCCGCCTTGGCGCCGACCTCGCCGCCGGAGACCGGCGCGTCGAGATAAAGGCCGCCGGCAGCCTCGATGCGTCGGGCGAAGTCCTTGGTCGCCATTGGCGAGATCGAACTCATGTCGACGACGATTTTGGCCGCGCCCAGGCCGGCCGCGACCCCGTCGGGCGAAAACAGCACGTCCTCGACCTGCGGGGTATCGGGCAGCATCAGGAAAATGACGTCGCTCGCCTCGGCGACGGCTTTCGGCGTCGCGTGGACGACGACGCCCTTCTCCACGAGATCCGGCGCCACCGGCTTGTGGTGGCGCGAGACATGCAGACGATGATCGCCGGCGATCAGATGTTCCGCCATCGGACGGCCCATGATGCCCAGTCCGATGAAGCCGATTTCAGTCATGGCGTGACCTTTCTTCCGTTCAACATCGCGCAGCCGCCTTCGCCGTCACGCGGTCAGTTTTTGGCGGGGCAGCCAGGTCAGGCCCGCCAGGGTGTCGCGGGCTGGCCGGTATTCGCAGCCGACCCAGCCGGCGTAACCGATGGCGTCCAGGTGCCGGTACAGGAAGGGAAAGTTGATCTCGCCCGTGCCGGGTTCGTTGCGTCCGGGATTGTCGGCAAGCTGGATATGGCCGATCCGGTCGAGATGGGTCTCGATGGTCCGGGCCAGATCGCCCTCCATGATCTGCATGTGGTAGATGTCGTACTGGATGAACAGGTTCGACGAACCGACGTCGTCGATCAGGCGCAGCGCCTGGTCCGTCCGGTTCAGGAAGAAGCCCGGGATGTCGCGGGTATTGATCGGCTCGATCAGCAGCGCGATGCCCGCCTGTTCGAGTTCGTCGGCCGCCAGCCGCAGGTTGCTCACCAGGGTTTCATACAGGCGCGCGTGATCGACGCCTTCCGGCGCCACGCCGACGAGGCAGTTGACCTGGCTGCAGCCGAGCGCGGTGGCATAGTCGATCGCCCGGTAGACGCCGCTGCGAAACTCGCCGGCGCGGTCGGGCAGGATGGCGATGCCGCGCTCGCCGGCGTCCCAATGGCCGGCCGGCAGGTTGTGCAGAACCTGCGCCAGGTTCCAGCGCTTCAGGCGGGCGGCGAGCTCGAGCTTGTCGAAATCATAAGGGAACAGATATTCGACGCCATTGAAGCCGGCCTCGGCCGCGGCCTGGAACCGGTCGAGAAACGCCTGCTCGTTGAACAGCATCGTCAGGTTGGCGGCAAAACGCGGCATGGGCTTGTCCCGTCATTGCTGGGTGACGTCAGGCGCGGCGGCAGCCGCCGCGCCGCGGCTCGCTGTCATTCCGCCGGCTGGAGCTCGCGTTCCGGCACGGGCAGATCGAGCACCTCTTCGAACTCGACGACATTGTCGATCTCGGTGCCCATGGCGATATTGGTGACGCGCTCCAGGATGAACTCCATGACGACCGGCACCTGGTGCTCTTTCAGCCAGGCCTTGGCCTGGGCGAAGGCGGCCTTGAACTCGTTCGGACTGCGCACCCGGATCGCCTTGCAGCCAAGCCCTTCGGCCACCGCGACATGGTCGACGCCGTAGCCGGCGAGATCGGGGGCGTTGATGTTGTCGAAGGCGAGCTGGACTTGGAAATCCATGTCGAAGCCGCGCTGGGCCTGGCGGATCAGGCCGAGATAGGAGTTGTTCACGACGATGTGGATATAGGGCAGCTTGAACTGGGCCCCGACCGCCAGTTCCTCGATCAGGAACTGGAAGTCATAGTCGCCGGACAGCGCGACGATCTCGCGGTCGGGATCGGCGGCGCGGACCCC
The DNA here is from genome assembly GCF_005144885.1 of Phreatobacter stygius. Lineage (NCBI taxonomy): Bacteria > Pseudomonadati > Pseudomonadota > Alphaproteobacteria > Hyphomicrobiales > Phreatobacteraceae > Phreatobacter > Phreatobacter stygius. The sequence continues at coordinate 2,563,364 of NZ_CP039690.1, read as the reverse complement.
GAGCGCCGCCGGCAGCGTCCAGCCGAGCGGGCCGGCCTGGCCGCAATTGATCCAGTGGCGCGGGTTGTGGACGTTGAGGAACTGGGCGCCGGCGATCTGCGACAGGCCAATGGTCGAGATGTAGCAGACGTCGCGGCCGAAGGCCTCGTTCATCTCCTGGTAAACCCGCTGGGGCTTCAGCGGCACGTTGTCGAAATGGCTCTTGCGCAGCATGGTCTGGCGGCGGGCGAGGCATTCGCGCGACCAATTGTTGCGGTTCTTCAACTGCCCCTTGCCGCCGCGCTCGCGCGCCGCATCGACGAACAGCTCGAGCGCCGCCTTGGCATCGGAGACGATGCCGTAATCCGGGTTGAAGACACGGCCGATCTGGGTCGGCTCGATGTCGACATGCACGAAACGGCGCCCCTTGGTGTAGGTCTCGATCGAGCCGGTATGGCGATTGGCCCAGCGGTTGCCGATGCCGAGCACGAAGTCGGAGGCGAGCATCGTGGCATTGCCGTAACGGTGGCTGGTCTGCAGGCCGACCATGCCGGCCATCAGCGGATGATCGTCGGGAATCGCGCCCCAGCCCATCAGGGTCGGGACGACCGGCACGCCGGTCAGCTCGGCGAATTCGACCAGCAGTTCGGCGGCATCGGCATTGATGATGCCGCCGCCGGCGACGATCAACGGCCGCTCGGCCGCGTCCAGCATGGCCATCGCCTTGTCGATCTGGCGGCGCGAGGCGGCCGGCTTGTAGACCGGCAGCGGTTCATAGGTCTCGTCGTCGAATTCGATCTCGGCGAGCTGGACGTCCAGCGGCAGGTCGATGAGCACCGGACCCGGACGGCCCGAGCGCATGACGTGGAAGGCCTGCTGGAAGACGCGCGGCACCAGGCCGGGCTCGCGCACGGTCACCGCCCATTTGGTCACCGGCTTGGCGATCGCCTCGATGTCGACGGCCTGGAAATCCTCCTTGTAGAGCCGTGCCCGTGGGGCCTGGCCGGTGATGCAGAGGATCGGGATGGAATCGGCGATGGCCGAATAGAGCCCGGTGATCATGTCGGTGCCCGCCGGCCCCGACGTGCCGATGCAGACGCCGATATTGCCCGCCTTGGCGCGGGTGTAACCCTCGGCCATGTGGGAGGCGCCTTCGACATGGCGCGCCAGGATGTGGTGGATCGTCTGGCGGCTCCTGAGCGCGGCATATAGCGGGTTGATCGCCGCGCCCGGCACGCCGAAGGCTTGTGTGACCCCTTCGCGTTCCAGAACCCTGATCGCGGCCTCGATGGCCTTCATTTTCGGCATGGCGCATTCTCCCGACGAGATGCTATTGATTGGCATACCAGATCCCACAAGTCGGAGCCGGTCAATTTATTTCAGAAAGTTTTTTCGCCTTCACCGATGCAGAAAAATAGCCTTATAAAACAGCGCGTTATATTTCTTTCAGAATTCCGTATTGGTTCCTTCTGAAAAATTATTTCATTTTCCATTCGCCTGATCACCGCGCCTGTGTTCTGCTCGGCCGGCTGACGATTGCAGGAGCGCGGCAATGGCATTGGTCGAACCTCGCAAGGGCCGTGGGCGTCCGCGCTCGTTGAAGGCCGCGCTGGCGCCGGGATCGGTGCAGGCGCTGGACCGGGGGCTTGCGCTACTCGGCCTGCTTGCCGAGGAGGATGGGCTGACCCTGACCGAGCTCAGCCGCCGCTCCGGCGTCTCGGCCTCCACGGTGCACCGGGTGCTGCTGACGCTGGAAAGCCGCGGCTTCGTGCTGCACGACATGGATCGCGGCCATTGGCTTGTCGGCGTCGAGGCGTTCAAGATCGGCTCGGCCTTCCTGCGCAACCGGCGCATTGCCAGCATGGGCCGGACGACCATGCGGGCGCTGATGGAAGCGACCGGAGAAACCGTCAATCTCGGCATCGAGGACAATGGCGAGGTGGTGTTCATCTCGCAGGTGGAAAGCCATGACACGCTGCGCGCCTTTTTCCGCGCCGGCAGCCGTGGCGCCATGCATTCGTCCGGCGTCGGCAAGGCGCTGCTGGCCGAGTTTCCGGAACACCGGGTCCGGCAGATCTGCGGTGCAAGGCGCCTGCAACGCTTCACCGAGCAGACCCGCACCGATCTCGGGCTGCTGCTGCGCGAACTCGACGAGGCGCGGCGGCGCGGCTGGGCGCTCGACGACGAGGAGCGCACCGTCGGCATGCGCTGCGTGGCCGCGCCGATCTTCAACGAACATGCCGAGGTGATCGCCGGGGTTTCGATATCGGGACCGGCGGTGCGCGTGACGCTGCGCAAGCTCGATGAGTTCGGCCCGATGGTGCGCCGGGCCGCCGACGAGATCACCGCCTCGATCGGCGGGCGGCGTCCCGGGCCCTAGCGCCGCTCGGCAAGCGCCTGCCGGATGGTTTCGCCGACCAGATGCGGGCTCGGCGCGATCCTGACGCCGGCCGCTGCCAGCGCCTTGATCTTGGCCGCGGCATCGCCGGTGCCGCGCAAGGTCAAAGTGCCGGCATGGCCCATCCGGCGCGCCGGCGGAGCCTCCCGGCCGACGATCAGCGCGACGATGGGCTTCGACGGCCGGAGCCCCGCGATGTAATCGGCGACCTCTTCTTCCTCGGTGCCGCCGATCTCGCCGATCAAGACGACGCCTTCGGTATCGGCATCGTCGAGCAGCCGTTCGAGGCATTCGCGCATGCCGATGCCATGGATCGGGTCGCCGCCGATCCCGACCGTGGTCGACTGGCCGAGGCCGGCGGTGGTGATCTGGGCCACCACCTCGCTGGTCAGCGATGCCGAGCGCGAGACGATGCCGATACCGCCGGGGCGCTCGCTGCCGGTCGCCATCACGCCGAGCTTGCCGATGCCCGGCACCAGGATGCCTTGCGAGTTGGCGCCGACCAGGATGGTGCGCCCGCCTTTCAGCGCGTCGCGCACCCGAACCATGTCGAGCACCGGCACCCGCTCGGTGACGACCACGACCAGCGGCATCTCGGCCTCGATCGCCTCGATCATGGCGGCGGCTGCGGTGGGTGGCGGCACGAACAGGATGCTGGCATTGGCGCCGGTCTCGCGACGGGCATCGGCAACCCGGTCATAGACCGGCAGGTTGAGATGCGAGCGGCCGCCCTTGCCGGGCGTCACGCCGCCGACGACCTTGGTGCCATATTCCATCATGCGCGCCACGTGGTGGGTGCCGGCCCAGCCGGTCATGCCCTGGCAGATGGCGCGGGTATCGCGGTCCAGAAAGACGGCCATGGCTCAGGCTCCCTTGGCAGCAAGCGAGACCGCTTGCGATGCGGCGGTCCACATGTCGGGGCAATCGATGATCGCGCAGCCGAAATTCTCGAAGCGCGAGCGGGCGAATTCGGCGTTGTTGCCGGCGAGCCGCACCACCAGCGGCAGGGAACGGCGGCCGGTGCGCCTGATCGCGATGCCGAGCCCCTCGGCAATGGTGTCGCAGGCTTGCATGCCGCCACCATGGACATTGATCAGGATCGCCCGGGTCGCCGGATTGTCGAGCAGCAGCCGGAAACCATGGGCGACGTCCAGGCTGGTCGCGGTGGTCCGGATATCCATGAAATTGGCCGGCCTGCCCTTGGCTGCGACGACCATGTCGAGGGTGGCAAGGCCAAGCCCCGCGCCATTCGCGACCATGCCGATGTCGCCGTCGAGCTGGACATAGTTGAGCTGATGGCGCTGCGCCTGCAGCTCGATGGCGCTGGTCTCGTCCTCGTCGCGCAAGGCGGCCAGGTCGGCGTGGCGGAACAGGGCATTGTCGTCGAACACCATCTTGACGTCGAGCGCCACGAGCGCGCCGCCCGCGGTGACCGCCAGCGGATTGATTTCGATCAGGCTGGCATCGAGCTCGACAAAGGCGCGCCGGAGGCCGTCGACCAGGGCGCAGGCTTGGGCATGCAGCGCCCCGTCGAGCCCGAGCGCCGTGACGAAGGCGGCGATCTCGTCGGTGCGCCGCTCCTGGCCGGTGCCGAGCTTGAGCCGGCTCAAGGGCAGGTCGCCACTTGCCGCGCGCTCCTCGATGTCCTCGCCGCCCTTGGCGCTGCCGATCAGCATGAGCTCGCCGGAGGCGGAATCGACCAGCAAGGCAAGGTGCAGTTCGCGCATCGCGACGACCGCGGCCTCGACCAGGATGCGTCTGACCTTCTGGCCGGCCGGTCCGGTCTGCGCCGTCACCAGGGTCTCGCCGATGAGCCGGCTTGCCGCCACTTCCGCTTCGACCGGGCTACCGACGCGCTGGACGCCACCGGCCCGCTTGCGGCCGCCGGCGTGGATCTGGGCTTTCACGATGACATGCTGCACGCCGAGCCGCCGGGCGATGTCGCCGGCCTCGCGTGCGGTGATGGCGACGGCGCCGTCCGGCGCCTGAAGGCCGTAGGGCGTCAGGAGATGTTTCGCCTGGAACTCATGGATCTTCATGGCTCGATCCTCCCGTATCGTCGCATTCTTCTTCGCTGGCATACGTTATGCCAGAAACGAACAATAGACAACCGCCCGCCGGCCCGTCCGCCACTTTCTCCCGGTCCTCGGCCTCCCGGCTATCGGCGGCGAGTGCGCCGATTGACCGGATCAGGCCGTGGCGGTGACGATCCAGGCCGCGCCGAAAACGGCCACGCCATCGGCGGTGGCGCATCCGGCCAAGGCCTTGCGAATGGCGGCGGTCGCGCGTTCGCGCAGATCATCGGTCTGCTCGGCGAGCAGGCGCGGCAGGGGGCCGACCCGAAGCGCCTGGTCCACGGCGTCGTCGACCGCCGCCTGGCGGGTCTCGCCGAGGCCCAGCAGCACCGGCGCATCGAACGGCGCGAAGGCGACATTGGCAAAGCCTGCCTGACGCAATATGCCGTCCACGCGACGCCGGTCGCCAAAGGCGAACGGGCCCGGAGCAAAGGGCTCGGCAGGCGGCAATGGCGGCAGGATGTCCAGGACTGCGCCGAGCGGCACCTTGAACCAGTCGTTCTCGCCCATGCTGCGCCAGCAGACGAAAGCCAGCCGCCCGCCGGCCCGGAGCGTCTCCCGGAGGTGGCTGAACGCTGCCACCGGATCGTCGAAGAACATGACGCCGAAACGGGAGAACAACAGGTCGAAGGCCGCCGGCTTGAACGGATGCGCGCTGGCATCGGCCAGCTTGAAATCGATCGCAAGCTCGAGCGCCTTCGCCCGTTCGCGGGCACGCCCGATCAGCGGTTCGGAAATGTCGACCGCGACCATCGTGCCGCCGGGCAGCACCTGCCGCGCGAGATCGAGCGTGGTGGCGCCGGCGCCGCAGCCGATATCGAGCACCGCCTCGCCGGGCCGGGCCCGAGCCGCCGTCAGGGCGGCGGCGCCATAGGTGCTGAGGCTCCGGTCGAGCCATTCCTGATTGGCCAGCCATCGCGCACCGGTCGCGCCGTTCCAATCGCTGATCTGCTGTTCGTTGGCGGCACTCATTCGTGTGCTCCAGGCGCGGGCGTGACGGGCACTATACCGCGGTGTCTTGGGCCCTGTTATGACCGGTCGCGGGCTTCGGCCTGCTCGACCCAGGTCGCTGCCGGGCAACTCGCGCAAGGCTGCCCGAATCCGCTCTGCGCCTGTATGACTGGCCGATCGGGGGAGGTCGCCGGCCATGGCCGTGTTCATTGCGCTGCTGCGCGCCATCAATGTCGGCGGGCCCGACAAGATGCCAATGAAGGAGCTGAGGGCTGCCCTGGACCAGGCCGGGCTGAGGCAGGTCTCGACCTATATCGCCAGCGGCAACATCGTTTTTGCCACCGACCAATCGGCGGCGGAGGTGAAGGGCCTGGTCGCCGGTGTGCTGCGCGACCGGTTCGGCCTGACCAGGAACCACACGCTCATCCGCACGCCGGCCGAACTGGCCGCCGTCATCGCCGGCAATCCCTTCACCGATGCCGCGGTGGAGCGTCCCAATCTGATGCTGGTCAGCTTTCTCGACGGTCTGCCGCCGGAGGGCGCGGCGGCGAGGCTGGCGGCCTATGACGGGCCGGAGCGGCTGCATCTCGACGGCGAGCACCTCTATATCGACTACCGCGAGGGGGTCGGCCGCTCGAAGCTGACACCGGCCGTGCTCGACAAGGCGTTGAAGGTCCCGGCGACCGCGCGCAACTGGAACACCACCAAGACGCTGCTGACCATGGCGCGCGGCCTCGAACCATCGGGTGACCAGCGATGACGGTGTTGATCGGGCTCATTCGTGCCATCGGCCCGGCGACCCACGCCAAGATGTCGATGCAGGACCTGCGCGAGGGCTGCCAGGCGGCCGGACTGGCAAGGGTCGCGACCTATATCCAGACCGGCAATCTCATCATCGAGACCCGCAAGTCGCCGGCGACCGTGCAGGCGATCGTCGAACGGGTGCTCCGGCGCTTCGATCTGGCGAACCTGGTGGTCCTGCGCAGGCCGGACGACCTTGCGGCGATCGTTGCGGCCAATCCCTTTCCGGAGGCCGCTGAGGCGCGCCCGAGTGAATTGTGCGTGTGTTTCCTGGCCGCGACGCCGCGCCCCGAGAGCGTCACGGCGCTTGCCCAGCATCAAGGCCCGGAACGGTTGGCTTTTTGCGGCGACGATCTCTGTGTCGACTATCCCACCGGCGCAACCGGCTCGAAACTGCTGCCGGGGGTGATCGAGCGCCGGCTCGGGACGCTGGGCACCGCCAGAAACTGGAACACGGTGCAAAAGCTCCTGGCGATGGCGCAGACGTTCTGATTTGCGAGGGATGCCGCCCTAGGCGCGCCGCCTCGGGAACGCGTCCCAGTTGGTCTCGCCGGCGGCCGGGTCGGCGACGAGCAGGCGCGTGTAGCTCGCCGCCATGGCCTCCAGCGCCAGAATGTCCGGGCCGCCCCTCTCCTGGGCCCGGCCGACCGGCTGCCCCAAGGCAAGGTCGATGAGCGCCGCGGCACTGCCGATCGGCGCTGCTATTCGCGGCTCAACACCAGCGGCCGGTTATCGGCCGGCACCTTGGTCCAGCGGCCGTCCGGATCGCGCTTGAACGACAGCACGGTCGTAGCGCCCTGGAGCACCAGCAACTCGCGCTCGAGGCGCCAGCTGGAAAGCCCGAGGGCCGCGACCGACCGCTCGCAGCCCTCGGCGGCGTCGAGCGTGAAGCGTTGTTCGAGCGGTCCGGCATTGGCGGCCAGCTCCGGCTTGAACGTCAGGGTGCAGAGCGCCCGCCCGCGCGGCTGGCCCAGCGTCCAGATGCCGGTGAGCTCGTCGGCGGTCGGCAAGGTGGTGCCGGCAAGCCCGCGATTGGTCAGGAAATAGACGCTCGGGTCGCCTGGCCGGAGCGCCTCGAAAATGCCGACCTCGGTCTCGCCGAAATCGAAGGTGGCGGCGCCGGTGCGGTCGAGCCATTGGATATTGCCGTTGGGCGTGACCGCCCAGCCGACGACACCGGTGACCGCCGGAAAGATGGCGGCGCAGCTTGCCGCGAAACCGAGGCCGAAGCCGGGACCGGCCCGTTCGGCCTTGAAGGTGACGTCGCATTTGCGGTCGCCCGCCGGGTTGGACAATTCCCAGGGGCCGACGACACGGTCGATCTGGGCCGGTGTCGTCTGCGGGACGGCCGGCGGCGGCTGCGCGGCAGCCTGGCCGAGCGGGCACAAGAGGAAAGCGGCGAGGACCAGTTGACGCATGCCCGGCGATAGTGACCGCGGCGCCGCGAGCCGTCCACCCCGGGTCATCAGCCGAGACAGTCGATGGCCGCGGCGGCGGCGCGCCGGCTGACGATCGCGGCTTTCCGCCGGACGCCGGGGCCGGGCTGGCGGGCGTCGCGCTCGATCGGATTCGGCAGGATCGAGACGAGCAGGGCTGCTTCCGACGGCGTCAGCCGTGCCGCCGGCTTGTTGAAGGCGCGCCGGCTGCCGGCCTCGATGCCGAACTCGCCGTCCGGGCCCCATTCGGCAATGTTGAGATAGACCTCCATCATCCGCCGTTTCGACCAGATCAGGTCGATGACCAGTGCCAGCGGGATCTCCAGGCCCTTGCGCAGATAGGCGGTCGGGCCGGAATCGCCCTGCCAGAGGAACAGGTTGCGGGCGACCTGCATGGAAATGGTCGAGGCGCCGCGCGACGGGCCGTCGTCATCGTCCAGAACCGCCTGAAGCTCGCGCCAGTCGACGCCCCAATGGCCGCAGAAGCGAGCATCCTCGGAGGCGATCAGCGCGCGTGGCACCGATCGGGAGACATTGGCGAGCGATACGGTGACACGTTCGACCCGCCCGCCGGTGACCTTGCGCCACGCCATCAATGTCGAGACCGGCGTGACGACGGTGTAGACAAGGGCGAACAGCAGCGGAGCCGCGACAAGGATCGCGATGACGAGCCTGGCGCGGCGGAGAAGGCGGAAGATCATGCCGGACGACTATCCCGATGGTTCAGCCACAGTCGTTCGCGGCGTCGACGGATGCAAGGCCGGCTGGATCGCGGTGACGATAACGGCAGCCGGCCCGATCGAACCCCAAGTGACGGTCAGCCCGCGTTTTGCCGACCTGATCGACGGCGCCGGCATTATTGCCGTCGACATGCCGATCGGCCTGCCGGAACGGGCCGGCGCCGGCGGCCGCGGGCCGGAACGCCATGTCCGGCCGTATCTCGGCGAGCGCCAGTCGTCGGTGTTCTCGCTGCCGTCGCGCAGCGCCGTCCATATGCTCGACTATTGGGAGGCCTGCAAAGTCGCGCTGGAAACCTCCGACCCGCCGCGCAAGGTGTCGAAACAGGCCTTCTTCCTGTTTCCCAAGATCCGCGAGATCGATCAGATGATGCGCGCCGATCCGACGCTCGGCCGGCGCATCTTCGAGGTCCATCCGGAGCTCGCCTTCTGGCGCCTCAACGGCGAGACGGCCGTGGCCTTGCCGAAGAAGGTCAAATCGCTCGTTCATGGCTCCGGCCTGGCGCTCCGGCGCGCCATCCTGGTCAACCATGGCTTTCCCGAACCCTTTCTCGACAAGGCGCCGCGCGGTGCCGGTGCCGATGATCTGCTCGATGCCTGCGTCAACGCGCTGATCGCCCGCCGGTTGCATGCCGGCACGGCGCGCCCCTTTCCGGATCCGCCGCTCAGCGATGCGTTCGGGCTGACGGTCGCGATCTGGGCTTGACCGCGGAGCGCGAAGCGGCTCCGGTTCGGGCCGACTTTGGGAACGATCATGCTGACACCTGACGACATCAGTGCCGCCCACGCCCGCATCGCCGGCCATATCAGGCGGACCCCGACGGTTGCGCTCGGGCCCGAGACCTTCGGCCTCGGCATTCCCCTGTCGATGAAGCTCGAATTCCTGCAGGTCACGGGCACCTTCAAGGCGCGCGGCGCCTTCAACACGCTGCTGGGCAGCCCCTTGCCCGCCGCTGGCGTCTGTGCCGCCTCGGGTGGCAATCACGGCATCGCGGTGGCCTATGCGGCGACCAAGCTCGGCATCGCCGCACGCATCTTCGTGCCTGAGATCTCGTCGCCGGCGAAAATCGCCCGGATCCGCGAGACCGGTGCCGACCTGGTCGTCGGCGGCGCACGCTATGCCGATGCTCTGGCGGCCTGCGAAGCCTATGCGGCGGCAAGCGGCGCTCATTCGGTCCACGCCTATGACGCCTGGCCGACCATGGCCGGGCAAGGCACGGTCGGGCTCGAATGGGAAGAGGATGCCGGCGGCCTCGACACCGTCCTGGTGGCGGTCGGCGGCGGTGGCCTGATTTCCGGCATTGCCCGCTGGTTCGACGGCCGGGTCAAGGTGGTCGGCGTCGAGCCGGAAGGCTCGCGCGCGCTGCAGGCCGCGCTGGCCGCCGGCGGGCCGGTCGATGTCGAGGTCGATTCCATCGCGGCCGATTCGCTCGGCGCCCGGAACGTGCTGGCGCGCGTTCACGAGGTGGCGGCGCGCCATGTCGACAGCGTCGTGCTGGTGCCGGACGAGGCGATCCGCGAGGCCCAGCGGCGGCTCTGGCTGAACCTGCGTGCCGCCGCCGAGCCAGGTGGGGCCGCGGCCCTCGCCGCCCTGATCGCCGGCGCCTATCGCCCGGCTCCGGGCGAGCGGGTCGGGGTGCTCGCCTGCGGCGCCAATGTCGATCTGGCGAGCCTGGCGTCGCTGGTCTGAGGCATGGCCCGGGAGGTTCAGGGCGGCCTCCTCACAGGCTCCGCACTGATCCGTGATCGGCTGGCCGGGCCGGTGAGGTGGCCTTCCGTGACATTCGTGTTACCCTGTGCAGTGCAAGGTGGCACGAACCGGAGCGGTCATTGAGCGACGGCACGAATACCGAGCGGCAGGCGACGGGGCCCGGACATGATCCGGCGCTCGGCCATACCATCGATCGCGCGCGGGCCGTCCTGCTGTGGGAGCGTGTCTGGCCGCGCCTGGTGCTGTTCCTTGGCATTTTCGGCGGCGTCCTGGCGGTCTCCTGGCTCGGATTCTGGCAGGTCGTGCCCTATTGGGCGCGGTTTGGCGGCGTCATCTTCGTGCTGGGCCTCTTGGTCATTGCCGCCTGGCCGCTTCTGACCATCCGGCGGCCGACCGATCAGGAGGCCTTGCGCCGGATCGACCGGTCGACCGGCGGCGGGCACCGGCCGGCGACCGCGCTCGCCGACGAACTGGCCACCCGGGACGATCCTTTCGCCAAGGCGCTGTGGGATGAGCACCGGGCGCGCGTACTGGCCGCGACCGGCCGGCTGAAGACCGGCATTCCGATGCCGCGCATGGCCAATCTCGATCGTTATGCGATCCGCTCCCTGGCGCTGCTGCTGATCGTTCCGGCCTATTTCCTGGCCGGCGACGAACGCATGGCGCGGCTGATGACGGCGTTCGACTGGCGCGCGCCGCCGGCGCCGATCACCTACCGGGTCGACGCCTGGGTGACGCCACCGACCTATACCGGCCGGCCACCCCTGATCCTGCCGACCCGCCGCTCGACCGAGCCGGTCGCGCAGCGCGAGGCGACGCCCGACAGTTTCAAGGTGCCGGCGGGTTCGGTCGTCACCTTGCGGGTGACCGGCCTTGCCAATGTCGACATTCGCGCCGATGGCGGCGTCACGGCTGCCCCGCCACCGGCCACCACGGGTGCCACGCCGACCGCGCCGGCCGGTCTTGCCGAGACGCGCTGGGTCATCGCCAGGGACGGCCAGCTGACGGTCCGCGGCACCGGCGCGGAACCGCTCGACTGGCGCTTCGAGGCGCTGATCGATCAGGCGCCGACGATTACCTTCGAGCGTGATCCGCAGGCCGACCAGCGCAACCAGCTCATGCTGTCCTACAAGATCGAGGACGACTACGGCGTCACCGAAGCCGAGGCGCGGTTCCAGCTCGCGCCATCGGCCACCGCGCTGCAGCGGCCGTCGGCCCGGCCGCTGGCCGAACTGCCGCCGATCCCGCTGGTCTTGCCGCAGGCGCGCACGCGCCACGGCACGAGCCAGACCAGCCGCGATTTCGTCGCGCATCCGTTCGCCGGGCTGCAGGTGGCGGTGACGCTGCATGCCAAGGACGATGCCGGCAATGAAGGCCGGTCCGACACGGTCGTCGCCACCTTGCCGCAGCGCAGCTTCGCCAAGCCGGTGCCGCGCGCCCTGGTCGAGCAGCGGCGCATCCTGGCGCTCGATGCCAATGCGCGGCCGCGGGTGGCGCGCGCCCTGGAGGCGCTGACCACTGCGCCTGATGTGTTCGGCATGGAGACGGCGGTCTATCTCGGGCTGCGCACCGCCTATTTCCGGCTGACGCGGGCGTCGAGCGATGCCCAGCTGACCGAGGTCATGGATTATCTCTGGGATATCGCCGTCCGGATCGAGGACGGCGACGTGTCGGAAGCCGAGCGCGCGGTGCAGGCGGCGGCCGAGCGGCTGCGCCAGGCGATCGAGCGCGGCGCATCGGAAGACGAGATCCGCCGCCTGTCGCAGGACCTGCGCCAGGCCATGGACCGGTTGATGCGCGAACTGACCGAACAGGCGCTGCGCAACCGCCAGGACGGGCAGAACCAGCAGCAGGCCCAGCGCGATCCCAATGCGCGCACGGTCCGTCCGCAGGACCTGCGCGACATGCTGAACCGCATCGAGAACCTTGCCCGCAGCGGCGCGCGCGAGCAGGCGCAGCGGCTGATGCAGGAATTGCAGCAGATGCTGCAGGGCCTGCAGGCCGGCCGCCAGCAGCAGCAACAGGAGATGGGCGACGGCACCGAGCAGGGCGAGAACGCGCTCGACCAGCTGTCCGACATGATCCGCCGCCAGCAGCAATTGCGCGACCAGACCTTCCGGCGGGGCCAGGAGCAGCGTCGGGCCCAGCGCGGCCAGCAGCAGCGTCCGAACCAGCGCGGTCAGCCGGGCCAGCCGGGTCAGGACGGGCAACCGCAGCAGGGCCAGGGCGACCAGCCGGGCGACGGACCCCCGAGCTTCTCCGAGCTTGGCGAGAGCCAGCGGCAATTGCGCGAATTGCTCGATCAATTGCGTGAGCAGCTCGGCCAGCAGGGCGACCAGGGCGATTCGCCGGGTGGCCGGCAGGCGGAGCAGGGCATGGGCAATGCCGGCCGTGCCATGCGCGAAGCCGAAGGTGCGCTTGGCCGCGGCGACGGCCAGGGCGCGGCCGATGCCCAGGGACGGGCACTGAGGAGCCTGCAGCAAGGCGCGCAGGGGCTCGCCCAGCAAATGCAGGAGGGTCAGGGCCAGCAGGGCCAGGGCAATCAGCAGGGCCAGCCCGGCCGCAATGGCCAGGCCGGCAACCAGGACTACGACCCGCTCGGCCGGCCGACGCGCGGCCGCGAGGCCAATGAAAACTCCAATGTCCGCATTCCCAACGCCGGCGAGGGTGCGGCCCAGCGCGCCCAGCGGGTTCTGGAGGAGTTGCGCCGGCGCCTGTCGGATCCGGACCGGCCGCAGCTCGAGATGGATTATATCGAGCGGCTGCTGCGCGGCCTGCAGATCCAGTAACGGGGCGCCCACCGATGCGCGGCAAGCGCTTCAGGTGTCGTCTCTCGCGCCGCTGGTGTTCCAGCCGCTGATCCATTCCTGGCGCAGGCGATCGCCTTTGCCCCTGAAGAAACTGTCGCATGCCGCGCAGCGCGCGACCCGGTCGGACCGGAAGTTGCGCCGCGCCTGGCGCAGTTCGCACCAGGCGACGATATTGGCGGTCTCGGAATAATAGATCAGCGCGACCGGCCAGATGGTTCGCTCGGTCGCCTGGCCTTGCTCATCGCGATAAGCCAGATCGAGTTTCCGTTCGTCGCGGATGGCGCGGCGCACCAGCGCAAGATCGAGCCCGGGCGGTGCCGGCGCCACCGAGCCCCAGGCATGCAGCGTGTTGGTGTGAAGGACCTGGCGAAGCGGTGCCGGCACCGCGCCCGCGATCTTTGCGCCGACCCGCTTGGCGGCCTCCTTCAGCTCGCCGTCGCCGGTGCGTTCCAAGAGCGCCAGCGCCAGGACGAGAGCTTCCATCTCTTCGATCGAGAACATCAGCGGCGGCAGGTCGAAGCCCGGTCGCATGATGTAGCCGATGCCGCGATCGCCCTCGATCGGCACGCGCATGGCCTGCAGCGCGAGGACATCGCGATAGACCGTGCGCTGGCTGACCTCCAGCGTCTCGGCCATCGCCGCTGCGGTGACCGGTGTCCTGGCCAGGCGCAGGGTCTGAATGATCTCGAACAGGCGCGAGGCCTTCGGCATCACGTGACCTCGGGAAATCCCGCACTTCACACATACAACTGACATTCGGTGTCAGTTGGCCCGTCTTATATATCCGCCACAACACCCTGAAAAGCAAAGGCTCCCTCGATTTCCGGGGCGGCACGGCGGCGGACAACTGACATGAATTATGCCGAAAACCTCTGGCTCTTCTTCGTGCTCCTGTTCGGCATCATCATCGTGCCGGGCATGGACATGGTGTTCGTGCTGGCGAATTCACTGACCGGCGGCCGCCGCCAGGGTCTGGCCGCCACGGCCGGAATCATCGCGGGCGGCGTGTTCCACGGCATCTATGCAGCGCTCGGCGTCGGGCTGCTTCTGCGTCTGGTTCCCGGCCTGTTCACCGTGCTGCTGCTGGCGGGGGCAGCCTATATCGTCTGGATCGGCTGGACGTTGCTGCGCAGTTCCGTGGTCATCGGTGCGATCGGCAGCCTGCCGATCCAGTCGCTGTGGACCAGTTTCCGGCAAGGCATCGTGACGAGCCTGCTCAATCCGAAGGCCTATCTTTTCATGCTGGCGGTCTATCCGCAGTTCCTGAAGCCGGAATTCGGCCCGATCTGGGCGCAGGCCATCGTTTTGGCGGTGATGACCGCGGCGACGCAGCTTGCCGTCTATGGTGGGGTGGCGCTGGCTGGAAGCAGCGGGCGGGACTGGCTGACATCCAGTCCGGGCATGACGGTGAGCCTTGGCCGCGGCGCCGGCGTGGTGCTGATCACGGTGGCGGTCGTCACCGCGTGGCAGGGCCTGTCCTGACATCGCAGGCCGCGCCGAGCCGGGGGCAGAACCTGCGGCTCGGACGGGCTCTCAGGCGCCGGCAGCCGGAATATCCCAGGCCTCGCCCGGCCGGATCGCCCGAAACCTGTCGGCGGCGATATTCCTGGCCTTGAGCGCTTCGGCGAGCGCGGCGCGAGGCGCTTCGATCGGCTCATTGGTGAGCTGGACGGTGCCCCAATGATGGGCGAGCGCATGGCGGGCGCCGCAATCCAGCATCACCTGGACCGCCTCTTCGGGGTTCATGTGCTGCTCGCTCATGAACCAGCGCGGCTCATAGGCGCCGATCGGCAGGATCGCCAGCCGGAAGTCGCCGAAGCGGCGCCTGGCTTCGCGGAAATGGTGGCCGTCGCCATAACCGGTATCGCCAATGTGATAGATGTGGCCGGCCGGCGTCTCGATAATGAAGGCAGCCCACAGCGCCTTGTTGCGGTCGAACAGGCCACGCGCGGTCCAGTGCCGCATCGGCGCCAGATTGACCGCCATGTCATGGCCGATCTCGACCCGGTCGCCCCAGTCATGGGCTTCGGCGCGAATCGCCGGATCATGCGCCTTCATGATCGCATCCTGGCCGAGCGGCGTGATCACCCGCGGGGCGTGGCTGGCCGCAAGCCTCGACAGCGTCGCGAGATCCAGATGGTCGTAATGGCCATGGCTGACCAGAACCAGGTCGATCTTCGGCAGGTCTTCGAAGCGGATACCCGGCGGATTGACCCGTTTCGGACCAAGGAAGGACAAAGGCGAGAAGCGTTCCGACCAGACCGGGTCCAGCAGGATGTTCAGCCCGCGCGTCTGCAACAGCAGGCTGGCATGGCCGGCATAGCCAAGTCTCAGGGCGTCGCCCTCGACCCGAGCCGGCGGCGTGTCGAACCGCTCGAGCGGCCAGGCGGCGGGCCAGCGGGCGCGGGCGTCGGAGCCGAACTGCCAGCGCAGCAGATCGGACAAGGGGCGCGGTGCGGCACCATGCGGGTCGAAGAAGCGGGTGCCGTCGAAATGATCCGACACCGGTCCGGAATAATAGGGGTTGGCACGGGATGCCAGCAACGCGCCGGCGGCGGCGAGCAGCGGGATCGAGGCCAAGGAGCCGAGAAGTCTGCGCCTGGTCGGCATGCCGGTTCAGCCGCCGGTCATCGGCGGAAAGAAGGCCACTTCCTTGGCACCTTCCAGCATGGCCGCGGGTTTCACATGGACCTGGTCGATGGCGGCGCGAATCACCTTCGGGTTCTCGAAGGCATAGGCATATTCCTCGCCGCGGCCGGTGAGATGGGCGATCAGGTCGGCGACCGTCCTGACCGTCTCGGGCAGCACAATGGTTTCCTCGGCCTTGCCGATGCGCTCGCGCACCCAGGCGAAATAGAGGATCTTCACCGCTCGTCCTCATCGATCAGATGGCCGACGCCGGCGCGAAAATAGTCGAAGCCGGTATAAAGCGTCAGCAGGGCGGCGACCCACAACAGGCCAATGCCGACCTGGGTGACGAAGGGGATGACCTGGTCGCCGGCCGGACCGGCAATGAGAAACCCGACCGCCACCAGCTGCAACGCCGTTTTCCATTTGGCCAGCTGGGTCACCGGTACGGAGACCTGCAGCTCGGCCAGGAACTCGCGCAGGCCCGAGACCAGGATCTCGCGCGACAGGATCACCACCGCGGCCCACAGCGACCAGCCGAGAATGGTGCCGTCGGCGGCCAGCATCAACAGCACCACGCCGACCAGCAGCTTGTCGGCAATGGGATCGAGCATCCGCCCGATGGCCGATTGCTGCGACAGGGCGCGGGCGAGATAGCCGTCGAAATAGTCGGTGATCGCGGCGATGATGAAGATCGTCAGCGCCACCCAACGCAGCCAGAGCCCGCTTTCGTAGATGACCTGCACGAACAGGCAAGCCGCCACCAGCGGCACGGCAACGACCCGCCCGTAGGTGAGCATATTGGGAATATTGAACGCGCCGCCGCGGCGCACGCGGGGGATCGGATCAGCCGAGCTCATGATCTTGTGATGAACGAGGGGGCGTCTTGGGTCAACCGAAAGCCGACATGGCCGGCTCACGGGATGGACAGATCGTTGTGAACGGATCAAGAAATGTCGCCATGACCGTCAGCACATTTTCCGTCGGCACTCTGGCCACCAGCACTCTCACCGTCGCCCGCCGGCGCCCCTGGCTCATTGCGGCCCTGGTCGTCGGCCTGGGCGCGACCAGCACGATTCTCGGCGCCTATTTCTTTCAATATGTGATCGGGCTGGCGCCCTGTCCGCTCTGCCTCGAGCAGCGCCTGCCCTATTACATCGCCATTCCCCTGGCTTTCGCCGTGGCGCTCGGCGCTGTCCTGCGGCTGCCGCCGCTCGCCATTCGTGTCGGATTGCTGGCACTGGCCCTGGTCATGGCCTGGGCGGTCGGGCTCGGCGCCTACCACGCCGGCGCCGAATGGGGCTTCTGGCAGGGCCCGACCAGCTGTTCGCAGCCGGCCGCACTCGCCCGCACGCCCGGCGATCTCCTGCGTCAGCTGCAGAGCGGCCCGCGGGTGGTCGACTGCACGGTGGCGGCCTGGCGCTTCCTCGGCGTCTCGCTCGCCGGCTGGAACGTGGTGATCGCGACCGGCCTGTCGATCGTCGCGCTCGTCGGCGCGGCGCGGACCAGCGAAGAGGCCTGAACCCGGCAGCCGCTCACGGCTCCAGTTCGGTATCCCAATAGAGATAGTCCATCCAGCTGTCGTGCAGGTAGTTCGGCGGGAACAGCCGGCCGTTGCTGTGCAGGTCCTGGATCGTCGGCGTGTAGGGATGCTGCATCAGGTGCATGCCCGATTCACGCAGGGTCTTCGAGCCCTTGAGCAGATTGCACGGCGAACAGGCGGCCAGCACATTGTCCCAGGTGGTTTGCCCGCCCTTCGAGCGCGGCACCAGGTGGTCGAAGGTCAGGTCGTCGCTGTCGCCGCAATATTGGCAGCGGAATTTGTCGCGCAGGAACACGTTGAACCGGGTGAAGGCCGGGTTGCGCGACGGCTTCACATAGGTCTTCAGCGACACCACGCTCGGCAGCTTCATCTCGAAGCTCGGCGAGCGGATCGCCTTCTCGTAAAACGAAACCACCGAGACGCGATCGAGGAACACCGCCTTGATGGTGTCCTGCCAGGACCAGAGCGACAGGGGGTAATAGCTCAACGGGCGGTAGTCCGCGTTGAGCACGAGGGCAGGCCATGAACCTGGGGAAATGCCGGAAGAAACCGGCAGATCCCTCGGAGAAACGGCGACCGTCACGAGCACACTCCCTGCGACCGGTCCTGCCCGCTGATTCGCGAGCAGCGAAAGCAGATGCCCGTTAATAATAGGAGCACTGTGTCGGTCTTGTGAAGCCTCGACCCGCTTGGCGTTCAGTCCGCCTGGAATCCGCGGCTCAGTGCGGCGAGCCCGAAGCCGAGAGCGCGGCCGTCGATCTCGTGGCCGATATCGGGGATGAGGTGGGTCTCGACGGCAAGGCCAGCACTGCTGAGCGCGGTCGCGGCCACGCCCATGTCGACCGCCGGGATCACGTCGTCCAGCCCGCCATGGATCAAGGTCACCGGCGGCCGGACGGTGACCTCGGCGAGGCTGTCCGGGCCGGCCAGGCGGCCGGAATAGCCGACCAGGGCCGCCGGAGCGTTCTTGCGGCGCAGGCCGACATGCAGCGCGGTCATCGTGCCCTGGCTGAAGCCGACCAGGCCAAGCGCGCCGTCATCGAGCGCCAGACGCCGCAGTTCGGCATCGAGAAAGCAATCGATCGCCGCGCGCACGCCAATACAGCCGAGCCAGTATTCGCGCGGGTTTCGGAGATCCAGCGGGAACCATTGCCGGCCGCTCGGCATGTGGTCGCAGGGCTCGGGGCCATCGGGCGCGACGAAGGCTGCGTCCGGCAAGGCCTGGCGCCAGGCCTCGCCGAGCGCGATCAGATCGTCGCCATCGGCGCCATAGCCATGCAGGATGACCACGAGCTGGCGGGCCCGGCCGGACAGCGGCGCAAGGCGTGGTCCGTCCAGCATCACGCCACCGTCGGTTCGGCGACGCGGCCGGTGCGGCGCGCGGCATAGTGAGCCCAGAGCAGGCGCGCCGCCACGGCGCGATAAGGCCGCCAGCGTTCGGCGAGCGGCCCCATCTCCTTGGCGGTCGGCCGGGCCGGCAAGCCCAGCAGGTCGCCGGCAGCCGCCTGCAAGGCGATATCGCCGGCCGGCCAGGCGTCGATATGGCCGAGGCAGGACAGGAGATAGACGTCGGCGGTCCAGGGCCCGATGCCTTTCACCTGCGTCAGCATGGCATGGGCGGCGTCCGCGCCGTGGCGATCGAGCGCCTCGAGGTCGAGACCGCCTTCGGTCACCGCGGCCGAGATCGCCCTGAGCGTGCGCACTTTCGGTCGCGACAGGCCGGCCGCCCGATAGGTCTCGTCACTGGCGGCGCCGAGGATCTCCGGTGTCCAACGCCCGAAGACGGTCTCGGCGCGCGCCCAGATGGCGCGCGCGGCATCGACCGAAATCTGCTGGAACACGACGATCTGGACCAGGCCCTCGAAACCCGGTGCGCGCCGCCGCAGCGGTGGTGTCCCGAGTTCGGCATGGGTTTTCGCCATATGAGGGCAAAGGCCCGCCAGCGCGGCGAGCGCGCCGGCGAGATCGGCCTCGGTTTCAATGCGCATGATGGCCTGGTTGGAGCGTTGCGGGTTGCGTTCGTGCGGGGCTGTCAGCATAGGCTTGACCATGGCCCTTGTGCATCCGCCGATTTCCCGGAGCGATCCTGCCGTCCTGCGCTTCGCGCCGAGCCCCAACGGCGCGCTGCATCTCGGCCACGCGCTGAGTGCGCTCGAGAATGCCGCCATGGCCACCAGGCTCGGCGGCCGCCTGTTGCTGCGCATCGAGGATATCGACCGGACGCGCTGCCGGCCGGAATTCGAACGCGCCATGCTCGCCGACCTGGCCTGGCTCGGCATCGGCTTCGAAATGCCGCCGCGGCGGCAATCCGAACACCTGGACACCTATCGGCAGGCGCTTGGCCAGCTCGATGCTCTCGGCCTGATCTATGCGAGTTTCGAGAGCCGCGGCGAATTGAAGGCGCTGGTGGCCGAACGCGAGGCCGCGACCGGCCGATCCTGGCCGATCGATCCGGACGGGGTGCCGCTTTATGCCGGGACGGGCGCGGCGATGACGGCGGCCGAACGGAATGAAGGTGTCGCGTCCGGGCGACCCTTCGCGCTCCGGCTCAGGATGGCCGAAGCGATCAGCCGGCTCGGCCGGCCTCTGACCTGGACGGAAGTGGACGAGACCGGGGCCCGGTTGCGCAGTGTCGCCGCCGATCCCGCATGCTGGGGCGATGTCGTGCTGGCGCGCAAGGATGTGCCGACCAGCTATCACCTGTCGGTGGTTGTCGATGATGCGCTGCAGGACGTCAGTCACATCGTGCGCGGCCAGGACCTGTTCGAGGCGACCGCGGTGCACCGGCTGCTGCAGGAACTGCTCGGCCTCGCCGAGCCGCTTTACCGGCATCACCGCCTGATCCTGGGCGCCGACGGCCGCAAACTGTCGAAAAGCGAGGCGGCGACCGGTCTTGCCGCGCTGCGCGCGGGCGGCGCCAGCCCTGCCGATATCGGGCGGCTCGTCGGGATCGACCCACGAACCGATATCTAGCCCTTGAAGCCGTCCGTTTCCAGGAAAGCCAGCTCCTCGGGAGTACTGTCGCGGCCCAGAATGGCGTTGCGGTGAGGGAAACGGCCAAAGCGGGCGATCAGCTGGTGATGGACCTCGGCATAATTGTCGAGTTCGGCATCGCCGAGCGTCCTGAACAGCGCCACCGAACGGCGCTGCACGGCGAGCTGCTCGGTATGTTCCATCGGCAAATAGAGGAACAGGCGCAGGTCCGGCCCGATCAGCCGGTCCAGGCCCTTGCCGATGGCGCGCTCGGCCACCGCCAGGGCCAGCGGATCGGCCCAGAAGGCTCGCGCACGCCCGCGAAACATGTTCCGGGAGAACTGGTCGAGCACGATGATCAGCGCCAGCGTCGCCTCCGCCGTTGCTTCCCAGCCTTCGAGGTCGCCGGCGGCCGCCGCCTCATAGGTTGCGGCGAAACGCGCGGTGATGGCGGCGTCGAAAGCCTCGTCCTTGGCGAACCAGAGTTGCGGGCCGGCATTGCGCCAGAAGGCCAGGACCGCTTCGGGGGTTTCGATCTTGCTCACAGGCCAAGCCCCGGAATGGCGAGAGGGTTGTCGGTCAGCGCGGCGCGGTCCGGCTGGTCGGCGCGCGGCACGCCCAGGAAGGCATCATAAAGCGCCTGGATCACCTGCGGTTCCATGTCCTTGAGGATGAAGACGATGCGGGTGCGCGCGTCGCCATCGGGCCAGGCATCCAGGACCGTGGTCGGGTGGAAGACGTGCTGGGCGCCGTGGATGACCACCGGCCGGTCCGGGAACTCGGCGATCTTGACCACGCCTTTGACCCGCAGGAGCTTCGGCCCGTGGGCGCCGCGCAACAGTTCCAGGAACATGTCGAAGGCGGCGGAACCGAGCGGTTGGTCGCTGGTCAGCGCGAAGGCCTTGATGCCGTCGTCATGGCTGTGGTCGCTGCCGTCGGTGGCGAGCGCCGCCTCGTTCAGCCAGCGGGTGACATCGGGAACCTTGGTGGCCGGGTCATAAAGGCCGGCGGCCAGAACCGCCTTGGCGTCGGCCTCGCCCCTGGCGGCATCGAGCCGGATCGCGGTCGGTGCCAGGGCGGCCAGGCGCGCCTCGAGCTGGCCGAGCGCCACCAGGCGGTCGTCGCTGTCGATCAGATCGGTCTTGGTCAGCACGATCCGGTCGGCCACCGCTGCCTGTTTCACCGCTTCCGGATGGCCGTCGAGGGTGGCAAGGCCGTTGACCGCGTCGACGACGGTGATGACCGCGTCGAGCCGGTAGCGCATCACCAGATAGGGATGCGCCATCATGGTGTGGATGACCGGAATGGGATCGGCCAGGCCGGTTGTCTCGATGACCACCCGATCGAAGGCATCGATGCGGCCATTGTCGAGCGCGCGCAGGAGATCCTCGAGCGCCGAGACGAGATCGCCGCGCACCGTGCAACAGACACAGCCCGACGACAGCATGACGATGCCGTCCTCGACGGTGCGCACCAGCAGGTGATCGAGGCCGATCTCGCCGAACTCGTTGATCAGCACGGCGGTGTTCTTCATGCCGGGATCAGCCAGCAGCCGGTTGAGCAAGGTGGTCTTGCCGGCTCCGAGGAAGCCGGTCAGCACGGTCACCGGGATCGGGGCGCGCGGCCGTCGGGGGCGCGGGGCGTCGGGCATGGGTTTCAGGCGGGTTTCGGTTCGCGCCGCAATTCGGCGAGCGAAGATGCGACGAGGGCGGTGAGGACAAGCAGGCTTCCCACCATTTGGGGCGCCGAGAGCGTTTCGCCAAGGACGAAGTTGGCGGTGACGATGGCGACCACCGGTTCGAGGCAGAAGACCAGGCCGACCAGCGCCGGCGGCGCGTTGCGGGCGCTGAGCATCTGGAAGGCAAAACCGACGAGATAACCAAGCATGGTCATGGTCGCGGCGAACCAGGCGCCGCCCAGCGCGCTCAATTGGCCAAGGCCATTGGCGAGCGCCACCAGGCCGGCGATCGGCATGATCACCACATGCGACCAGAACAGCAGGGCGGCCGGGCTGATCCGCGCGCCGGCTCTCGCGGCGGCGAAGAACTGGCTGGCGGCGAGCACGCTGGCCAATGCCGCCAGGAGCACGCCACGCATGTCGATACCGCCAAGCGTCGGTCCGAGGGCAATGGCGAGACCGCCGAAGGCCAGCGCGAAAACGCCGAGGCGCTGCAACGTGAAGCGCTCGCCGTCGATGAACGGGCTGGCGATCAGGATCAGCAGGGGAAAGGTGTAGAAGATGACCGCGGCGATGCCGATCGGCACGAAGGACACGGCAAAGAAATAGGCGAGCCCGAGGCAGCCCGAGGTGATGCCGACCAGGATCAGGAGCGGCCGGTCGCGGGTCTCGACCTTCAGCGAACCGCCGGCCAGCGCAAGGGTCGCCGCCACCGCGCCCATCATCAGGAAGACCCGCAGGAAAACCAGATCGGCGGCGGAAACGCCCTGCTGGGTCGCCATGCGGGCGAAGACGATGTTGACGCCATAAGCGACCGCGCCAGCGAGCGCCGCGGTAATGCCGACGGCGCGCGATGGCATGGTCACGGGCGTGGGACGACCGGGGTCGGCGCCGGCTGCGGCCGCGGGGCGGGGCGGGCCGCGGGCCGGGTGGCAGTGCTCGCCGCCGGCCGGACCTCGCGCGGATTGCGCCGGCCGGTTTCGGCATGGCGGCCGGTCTGCACGGTTGGCCGTTGCGGCGTGTCGGACGACCGGCTGGCGGCCGGCGCGGGGCTTGCCGTCGACGATGCGGCGCCCTGCAGCGCCATCGGTGCGCCAACCGCGCCAATGGCTCCCGGCCGGGTCGGCGGGGCGGCATGTTGCGTCGTCGGCGCCGCAAGCCCGATCGCGCCGTGGGCGCGCTGGCCTCCGGCGGGCGCATGGGCTGCCCGATCCGGGGCGGCGGCGCGCCCAATGGCGCCGGCCGGAGCCGGCGTCGGCGCCGGCGCGGCGACGGTCGTCACGGTCGAGGTCATGCCGGCCGCCACGGGCTGGGGCAAGGTGGTGGTCCCGGATGCCGGCAAGGTGACGCGCCTGGAACCGGGCGTCGAGGCCAGCATGGGTGCGGCGGTGGCCGGCGGAGGCGCCGAGCCGGCGCCGCCGATGAACACCGGGATCGGATCCATGCTCGGCCGGTAGGGGCCGAGCAGCGACGGCACCTGGCCGGGAATGGCGGCGAAGGCCTGGATGCCCATGCTCCGGCGCTGCGACGGCTGGGCCATCATCTGGGCATAGCTGAGATTGCCGGGGTCGCTGGTGGAGGCGATCGGCTCGTTCTCCAGGTCTTCGCCCGATTCGATATAGGCGGGGCCGCGGCCGCGCCGCCGGCAAGCCTGGTCGCGGATATTGGCGGGTGCCGAGAAGGCGTCGTTGGCAATGCCGTCGACGCTGACGCCGGAACCGCCGAAACCGCCGAAATGACGCTCGAACAGGCCGGCGGCCGTCTCGGCCCGGCCACGCGCCGAGGTGGCGCCGAGCACCACGACGATCAGTTGCCGGCCGCCGCGGGTGGCGGTGGCGACGACATTGAAGCCGGAGGCGCAGGTGAAACCGGTCTTGAACCCGTCGGCGCCGGGATAACGGCCGATCAGGTGGTTATGGTTGCGCATGACGCGATTGCCGTAGCGGATCGCCGGCATGCGCCAGAGCATCGACTGCTCGGGAAATTCACGCATCAGCGCGCGGGCGAGCACCGCCATGTCGCGCGCCGAGGTCTGCTGGCCGGCGCCGGGCAAGCCGTTCGGATTGATGAAACGTGTCGCCGTCATGCCGAGCCTGCGGGCCTCGGCGTTCATCATCGCGGCAAAATTCTCGACCGATCCGCCGAGGCCTTCGGCAATGGTGACCGACACGTCGTTCGCCGACTTGACCATGATGATCTTCAAGGCGTTGTCGATGGTGACGACGGTGCCGGGGCGAAAGCCCATTTTGGAGGGCGTGGCGCGCGCCGCGCGCTGCGACACGGTCAGGCCGGTATTCATGGTGACCCGGCCCTGGCGCACCTGGCTGAGCGCGACATAGGCGGTCATCATCTTGGTGAGCGATGCCGGCAGCCAGGCTGTTCCGGCCCGGTCGGCCTGCAGAACCTGGCCGCTGGCGACGTCAACAACGATGGTCGGTCCGACCTGCTGCGCGGCTGCCGGCGAAACGAGCCCGAGGCTAAGCGCGATCGTGGCGGCGAGGGCGGGAGCGCTGATCCGCAAGGTCGAGCCTTTATGGGGAATAAGACGAGGGGAGCTTAGGTCTTTTACCTGCTTCGCGAGTGGTTCGCCAAGTGGGGTGTACCACGGGGTTGAGTTGCGAGGCCGGTCAAGACGGGCGAGGTCCGCTATCAATCGTCCGAACGCGGCCAAACAATGGCCCGGCCGGTCCATTTTCCGCCGCAGCACCACACGTCAAACTGGTCGATCCGGATGGTCCGCCAGGGTGGTCGGCCGGCACCGCATCTACCAGCGAATGCGATGGTCCTGGAGCCGGTGGCGGGGGCCGTCGGCGGTTCGGCGTCGCTGGTCATGGCGTCGGGGCCGGTCGGCTGTCGAGCCATCGACGCGCGCCGTGGCCCATGACATAACCCCTCGGCGCGGCGGAACGCCTGATGCTGGCGCTGCGCCGGTCATCGGCGGCCGGCGTGCTGCACAGCCAGGCGGTCGCCCGCCGTGTCGGCATCAATTCGAGCGATCTCGAATGCCTCGACCTGATCCTGATGGGCGGACCCGCGACCGCCGGCGAGATCGGGCGCCGCACCGGGCTGATCGACCGGCTCGAGCGCCAGGAACTGGTCGAACGCACGGCGGACGCACATGATCGGCGCAAGGTGCTGGTCAAGGTGCGCGAGGACCGGATCGGGCGGCTGGCCGCCTATTGCGAGCCGCTGCAGCGGGCCATGACCGAACTCCTGGCCGCCTATAGCGATGAGCAATTGGCGCTGATCGCCGACTTTGCCGAGCGCGCGACGGTCGTCGCCATGGCGCGGGTGGCCGAGCTCAACACCAAGGCCTGACACCGGGGCATGGCAGGTGGCGTCGGCCCCGAGATCGCGCCGGATCAGCCATGCGCCGGACGGACGATGGCGAGGCGGATTGCCGGGGCATATAGTGTAACTACGCCTTTAGACCTCCCGAGGAGACTTCAGATGACCGCCTGCATCGTCGGCTGGGCCCATACCCCCTTCGGCAAGCTGGAGAACGAGACCGTCGAGAGCCTGGTCGTGCGGGTCGCGACCGATGCCTTGATCGATGCCGGGCTTGGTCCTGACGATGTCGACGAGATCCTGCTCGGCCATTTCAATGCCGGCTTCTCGCCCCAGGACTTCACCGCCTCGCTGGTGCTGCAGGCCGATCCGCGCCTGCGCTTCAAGCCGGCGACGCGGGTGGAAAATGCCTGCGCGACCGGCTCGGCCGCGGTGCATCAGGCGGTGCGGGCGGTGAAGGCCGGCGATGCCCGCATCGTGTTGGTGGTCGGCGTCGAACAGATGACCCGGACGCCCGGCCCCGAGATCGGCAAGAACCTGCTGAAAGCGTCCTATCTGCCCGAAGACGGCGATACCCCGGCGGGTTTTGCCGGTGTCTTCGGCAAGATCGCCCATTCCTATTTCCAGCGCTGGGGCGACCAGTCCGACGCGCTGGCGGCGATCGCCGCGAAGAACCACAAGAACGGTGTCGACAATCCCTATGCCCAGATGCGCAAGGATTTCGGCTTCGAATTCTGCCGCACCGAAAGCGAAAAGAACCCGTTCGTCGCAGGCCCGCTGAAGCGCACCGACTGTTCGCTGGTGTCGGACGGCGCGGCGGCCCTGGTGGTGACCGATGTCGCCACCGCGCTGAAGCTGAACAAGGCGGTGGCGTTCCGCGGCACGGCCCATGTGCAGGACTTCCTGCCCATGTCGAAGCGCGACATCCTGAAATTCGAGGGCTGCACGAAAGCCTGGGGCAAGGCGCTGGCGGAAGCCGGCATCGCCTTGTCGGATCTCTCCTTCGTCGAGACCCATGACTGTTTCACGGTCGCCGAACTGATCGAATATGAGGCCATGGGCCTGGTGCCGGAAGGCCAGGGCGCACGCGCCGTGCTGGAGGGCTGGACCCTGAAAGACGGCAAGCTGCCGGTCAATCCGTCCGGCGGGCTGAAGTCCAAGGGCCATCCGATCGGCGCGACCGGCGTGTCGATGCACGTGCTGAGCTCGATGCAGCTAATGGACCAGGCCGGCGGCATCCAGGTGAAGGGCGCCAAGCTCGGCGGCATCTTCAACATGGGCGGCGCGGCTGTCGCCAATTACGTCAGCGTGCTCGAGCGGCTGCGCTGACGCCAGGACGAATCGCGACAAGACATGCGAGAGCAAAGCCCGCGCGCCGCAACCGGCCGCGGGCTTTGTTTTTGAACGGCGTCAGGTCAGCTCGGAGGCCGCCGGCAGCGTCGGCAAGCCCGGGCCGCTGAGACCCTTGGCATTCAGGACCGCACGCAACACCGCGGCGGTGGTGACCTGGGCGGCGATCGCGCCGAGCGCCATCATGTTGCCGGGCAGCCCGCTTTTGCCGGTGCCGAGCGCGAACATGGTGTCGCCGTCCCACATGGTGTGGATCGGGTCGATGGCGCGCGCCAGGCCGTCATGGGCCATCTGGGCGAGTTTTTGCGCCTGGGCCTTGGTCAAGGTGGCATCGGTTGCGACCACGCCGATGGTGGTGGCCATGCCGGCCTGGATCGACGGCGGCAGTTCGCCGCGCAGGATCGCCTGGGTCACGCCGAGCTTGCGCCGGCCGTCCTCGGTGCGAGCGCCGGCCACCACCGCGCCGGTGGAGGGGTCGATGACGTCGCCGACCGCATTGACCGCGACGATCGCGCCAATGGTGATCTTGCCGACCTTGACGGCGGCGGTGCCGATGCCGCCCTTCATGGCGCGGCCCATGCCGAACAGCTTGCCGACGGTTGCGCCGGCGCCGGCGCCAACAGAACCCTCGGCCGGAGCCGTGGTGGTGGCCGCCTCGCAGGCCTTGTAGCCAGCGGCCGCGTCCGGGCGGATCTTGTGATCGCCGACGCCGAGGTCGAACAGGATCGCCGCCGGTACGATCGGCACCCGGGCCGGACCGGCCGGGAAGCCGATGCCCTTTTCCTCCAGCCAGCGAACCACGCCGGTGGCGGCATCAAGGCCGAAGGCGCTGCCGCCGGCGAGCAGAATGGCATGGACCTTGTCGACCAGATTGGTCGGGTTGAGCAGGTCGGTCTCGCGCGTGCCAGGCGCCGCCCCGCGCACGTCGACGCCGGCGGTCGCGGCCTCTTCGACCAGGACGACCGTGCAGCCGGTCGGCCGGCGCTCATCGGTGAAATGGCCGATCTTGATGCCGGGCACGTCGGTGATGGCGCCGCCGAGCACACGCGCCTTGAGCGGATCGGTCCCTTGAGCCTGGGCCGAAGTCGCCAATGGCAGCATGGCCGCGCCCAATCCGAGTGCTGCCTTGGATCCAAACTCGCGCCGGTCCATCGATCGTCTCCCCTTGCCACGCCTGATGGCGCAAGAGGATAGGCGAGCCTGCCGGCCGGTCAAAGGGTTTGCCGCCGATGATCCCTCAGGCGCCTTTCGGCCGGAACGCCACGCAGTGGGCCGGGTTGGTTTCCAGCCGGGCGCCGCCGATCAGGTCGATGCAATAGGGAATGGCCGGCATCACCGCATCGAGGCATTCGCGGATCGACGAGGGTTTGCCGGGCAGGTTGACGATCAGCGTGCGGCCGCGAATGCCGGCGGTCTGGCGCGACAGGATGGCTGTTGGCACGACCTTCAGGCTGACCGCCCGCATCAGCTCGCCGAAGCCCGGCATCAGCTTTTCACAGACCGCCTCGGTCGCCTCGGGCGTGACGTCGCGCAAGGCCGGACCGGTGCCGCCGGTGGTCAGGATCAGCGGGCAGTGTTCGACGTCGGCGAGCGCGATCAGGGCCGCTTCGATGGCCGGCTGCTCGTCCGGGATGACCCGGGCGACCGGATGCCAGGGCGAGGCCAGAAGCTCGGTGAGGGCCGCGACGATGCCCGGCCCGCCCTTGTCCTCATAGACGCCGCGGCTGGCGCGGTCGGACACGGTGACGACGCCGATGGGAATGGAGGTGACGGTCATGAACAAGTCCATAACCCGGCGGCCGCGCGGGCTCAACGCGCTGGACGCATCGGCCGGGTGATTTCGGTGTCGATGTGCCGGACCAGCCCGCCACGCGCCAGATTGTGCCGTTGCGACAAGCCGGTTCTGGTGAAGCCGAGCTTGTCCTGGACATGCAGCGACGCCGGATTGTCGTGGAAGGCGCCGGCGACGACACGCTCCAGCCGCGGCTCCAGGAAGGCGACCTTGAGCAGCGCGCCGGCCGCTTCGGTGGCGAAGCCGCGGCCCCAATAGGGCCGGCCGAGCCACCAGCCGATTTCCACCACCGGCAGGACCCCGGCAAAGGACATGACGCCGATCAGGGCGCCGGGATCATGTTTCTCGACGACCGCGAGACCGAGCCCGCGGCCGGCGGCATTGGAGGCGCGCATGCCGGCGATGAAGGCTTCCGCATCGGCTTCGGCATAAGGCAGCGGCACGAGCGCCAGCATGCGCGCGACACCGGTTTCGCCGACATAACGGGCAAGGCGCGGCGCATCGCCGGGATCGAGGTGGCGGAGCGCAAGGCGGGGCGTTTCGATGGGAACTTCAGCGAGCCAAAGCGAGGTCATGCGCCGTGCCGCGGGCCTTCGCCCGTGTGAGACTTGCGGGGCGGGGTGAACCCCCGGCCGAGAGGGCCGGGGGTCGATCGACGATCAGCCGAGCTCGCCAATGACGATCTTCGGCGCGCTGCGCCTGAGGATCGGATCGCGCCAGGCCTTCAGGCTCGACCAGACGCTGCGGTCCAGCTGGAACTTGTCGACCGGCACCGAGCTCGCCAGCAGACGCGAGCGGGTGAGGCCGGCGCCGACCCATTGGAAGCCGCACTTTTCGATCACCCGCCGCGAGGCCGGATTGACCACGCGGGCCCGCGCCGCGATCGATTTGGCGGCGTGATTCATGAACAGGTGATCGACCACCGCGCGCGCCGCTTCCGTTGCGTAGCCCTTGCCCCAATGGGCGATGCCGACCCAATAACCGATTTCGGGATCGCCGATTTCCGGCATCACGAAACCCGTCGCACCAATCAGGGCGCCGTCGGTTTTCGACGTGATGAGAAAGGGATGATCCTCGCCTTGCCAGGCGTTTGTAATCCAGTTCTCCGCGTCTTTTTCCGCATAGGGATGCGGGAGATTCGCCGTCATTTCGGCGATACGGCGATCATTGGCTACGCCAGCGATCGCGCGCGCGTCCTCGAAACGCGGCGCACGGAGGACGAGCCGCTCAGTCTCGAGGACGGGGATACTGCACTCGGTCGTCACGCCGCTTCCGCGGCATTCCAGGATGGTTTCCAGGGCGGTCATGATACGGCTCCTTGCCGTTATGCGACCCGGGGACCATCCCAGGGCCAAAAGAAAAAGGGGCGCCAGCTTGCCGCCTGGCGCCCCTTGATCCTTGAACCTGAGATCATCGGAGCGGCCGGGCTGTTCGCCGGCGGCTCCGATGGGATGCCGCCGTTTACTCGGCTGCGGCAATCATCGGAACGACCGACACATAGGTTCGGTTATTGGATTTCGTACGAAACTCCACGCGGCCGTCTACCGTCGCGAAAAGCGTGTGATCAACGCCAAGCCCGACATTGTTGCCGGGATGGAATTTGGTGCCACGCTGGCGAACGAGGATGTTGCCAGAGATGACGGCCTGACCGCCGAAGCGCTTAACGCCCAGCCGCTTTGACTGTGAATCGCGGCCGTTTCTCGACGAACCGCCTGCCTTTTTGTGAGCCATCGTGAGCTCCCGATCTGTTCTGACTTATAAAACGTGTTCTGCGGCGTGGTGACAAGCGGGAAACCGCTTACCGATCCTCGCCCGATTTCAATTCGGCCTGGTCGACCTTGGCGCGCGGCGGCTTGCCGGCGAGAAGTTCCTTGGCCTGCTCGACCCATTCCTCGCGCGTGGCGCGGCCACGGAGCGCGAGCTCCTTGTCCTTCGCCTCGAGATCGGCCTCGGTCCAGGAGGCGATCTGCTCCCAGGAGGTGATCCCGGCAGCGCGCAGCTTCTTCTCGATCGTCGGGCCGATGCCGGCGATCAGCGACAGGTTCGAGCTGTCGAGCCCTTCGCTGGCCGGAGCGGCCGCCGCAGCCTTGGCCGGCTTGGCGGCCTTTTCGGCCTTGGCCGGCTTTTCGGTCGCGGTGGCCAGAGCCACTTTCGAGGTCACCGTCGGCTTGGCGCCACCGGTGAGGATTTCAGCGATGCGCACGATGGTCAGGTCCTGGCGGTGACCACGCTTGCGCTTCGAATTCTGGCGGCGCCGCTTCTTGAAGGAAATGACCTTCGGGCCGCGGGCCTGCTTGACGACTTCTGCTGCGACCGAGGCACCGGCGACCAGCGGCGCGCCAATGGTGATGCCGGCCTCGCCGCCGAGCATCAGAACCTCGGGGAACACCACGATCTCGCCGGCCTCGGCCACGAGCTTCTCGATGGTGATCGTGTCGGCGGCGGCAACCTTGTATTGCTTGCCGCCAGTCTTGATGACTGCGTACATTGACGTAGGTCCTTGGCTTGCGACGAACCTTTGCCGTCCCGTGAAACCGGAGCGGCGGCCGTCTTTTTGGTTGATCTTGCCGCCCCGAAGGGCGGTTTACGACGGAAAGCGCGAGCCTTGCCGGACCGAAGTCGTCGAGCGCGCGCTTTCAAGAGGCGGCTCAATGCTGGAAAATGCCCGCGAAGTCAAGGAAAACAGTGGGCACCCGCCAGCGAAAATCGCAAATCGGCAGCGAGGTGCTTGAACCGGTGCGCGCCTTCCGCTACACGGCGCTTGCTTCAGACCAGGACGATCGCGTTTGCGCTCGTCTTCGCGACCGCGGAGAGGTGGCAGAGTGGTCGAATGCACCGCACTCGAAATGCGGCATACGGGCAACCGTATCGGGGGTTCGAATCCCTCCCTCTCCGCCAGTTCCTTGATCTCACGCCAGTTCGTTTCGCACACGGCTCCGCTGAGACCGCCTGGCTGGCCGGCGGGCTCTCGCATGAGCGTCAGTCCACAAGCGACGACACTGACCCAAGGCAGCGGACGCCCCCGGGGCGCCTATTTCTTCTCGATGTTCCAGAACAGCATGACCGGCGCGATCAGAACGCCTGAAATGGTGGTTCGGTGCGCATAGGGCTGGTCGAACTGGCCGAGCACCCGATAGGGCTGCATTTCGGCCAGGCGGCGGTGCAGCGCCTCGACCGCGTTCTTGCGCTGGGTGTCGTCGGTCGCGTCGACCACCGCGCCGCGCAGCCGTTCGGCTTCGGCATCGCAAGGCCAGCCGGCCCAGGCGCGCTCGCAGGCCATGTTGGTGCCGATATTGGTCATTGGCGACTGCATGGTCGCGCCCGAGGCATAGGTGACGAACAGGTTCCAGCCGCCCTGGTCCGGCGAACCGCGGTTTTGCTGGCGTGTCGTCACCGTGCCCCAGTCGGCGAACTGGACATCGACGTTGAAGCCGACTTTTTTCAGCGCATCCGCGGTGACCTCGGCCATGCGGCCGATCGCGGCAATGTCGTTGCTGGTGGTGAGCACCAGGCGCTCGCCATTATAGCCGCTCTCGCGCAGCAGCCGGCGGGCGGTTTCGAGATCCGGCTTGGCATAGGCTTCCGTGCCGGCTTCCGTGCCGTTCGGCCCGCCGCAGACGAAATAGGCGTTGCAGCGCCGCCAGAACCGTTCGTCGCCGAAACCGCCGGCAAGGAAATCGGCCTGGTCGGTGGCATAGGCGAGCGCGAGCCGCGCCTTGGGATTGTTGAACGGCGGATAGAGGTGGTTCGGCCGGAGCATGACCTGGTTGGCGAGGTTGGAATAACGCTCGACCCGGATGTTGCGGTTGCCGGTCACCACCGGAATCAGGTCCTGGCTCGGCTGTTCCCAGATGTCGATCTCGCCGGTCTGCAGCGCCGCGGCGGCGGTCGCCGGGTCGGGCATGATCAGCCACTCGACCCGGTCGACCTTGACCACGCGGCCGCCGGCAAGCCCATCCGGCGGCTCTGAGCGCGGCAGGTAATCGGCATTGCGGTCGTAGACGACCTTGGCGCCGCTGCGCCATTCGGCCCGGTTGAAGCGGAACGGACCGCTGCCGATCGCTTCGGTCACCGGCCGCATCGGATCGCTCGCGGCATCGCTTTCGCGCATGATCGCTGGGATCTGGCCGACCGCCGAGCCGAGCGCGAAGGGCACGAGCGCGAAGGGCCGCTTCAGCCGCAGCACGAAGGTCCGGTCGTCCACCGCTTCCATCCGGTCGGTATATTCGCCGAGCTTGCCGCCGATGGTGTCGCGCGCCATCCAGCGTTTCAGCGAGGCGATGACGTCGCGGCTGGTGACCGGCTGGCCGTCGTGAAACTTGAGGCCCGGCCTGAGCGTGAAGGTCCAGGCGAGGCCGTCGGCAGAGGTCGAGAAGCTCTCGACCATTTGCGGCCGCGGGACGAGGTTGGCGTCCCAGGCAAACAGCGTCTCGTAGATCATCAGGCCATGCATGCGGGTGATGACGATCGAGGCGGCGACCGGGTCCAGCGTCTTCAGGTCGGCATGCGGGGCGACCCGCAACACGCGCTGCGGCGCCGGCTGGGCATAGGCCTGCAGGCTTGCGAGCATCGATGCGGCGGCGAGGCTCAGGGCAACACGGCGCGTACGGGTCAAGGCGGTGTCCTCATGCGATGCGGTCGAATTCCAGTATTCGCGAGCGATGGCTGGCCAGCAAGAGGCTGCCGTCGGGCCGCAGGCCTGCGCAGGACCGGTGGCGCCATGGTCCGTGGCTGAGCGCGACCAGGGCGCGGCCATCGGGAAGCGGCGTCAGCCGCGCCTCGATCCCTTCAGTGCCGGCGAAGGGCATCAAAGCCGTGCCGTCCGCGCGCAAGACCATGTCCCGCCCGGATCGGCGGGCGCGCCAGCGGCCGGCCAGGGCCGGATCGAGGCGCGTCGTCTGGGGCACCCGGACGAGTTTTCGTTCGACGCCGCCGAACAGCCCTTCGAGGACATCCGGCCCGGTCTGTCTGAAACGCGTGTCGAGATAGGCCGGGAGGCTGATGAAGCCGCCCGCGCCATCGGCGGCAAGGCTTTCGAAGCCGCCCATGAAACTCACGGCATCGCTGGAGAGCTCGGCCCAGAACGGCCCATGCTCGGCAGCGAAAAGGCCCGGCACCAGGCCGCGCGGCGGCGCGGGCAGCGGTTCGCCGACAAGGCTCGCGAGAACCCGCAGGGCGGGCCCCAGCGCGTCTTCCTCGCGATTGGTCAGCACGACCACGCCGGCACCGAGCGACGGCGCCATCAGGAGGTGGTTGCGATAGCCCGGCAGCGAGCCGCCATGGCCAACCCAGGCGACCGACCCGAGCCTGCTGCAGACCAGCCCGAGCCGATAGGAACTCTCGAGGCCGTTGACGAACAGCCGCGGCGCGGTCAGCCGTTCCAGCATGCCTGCCAGGGGGCCGCGCCCGGCAAGCAGCGCGGAACCCCAGCCGGCCAGCGCCGCGGCGCTCGCGACCATTCCGCCCGAGGCCGAGAAATGAAAGCCATAGCGGCCGCGCCGCCATGCGCCAGTGTCGCGCCAGTAACCGCTCGACAGATCAGGCACCAGCTCGGTTTCGTCCTGGACGAAACGGACGCGCAGGCCGAGCTCGCCCATCAGTCCGTCGACGATCTGCGCATAGGGAGCCCCCACCCGCCGGGTCAGGACCGCCTGGGCCAGGCGCCATCCGGTGTTGGAATAGGCCATCTCGGTGCCGGGCTCGGCATTGAGCGCGGCAAGCCCCAGGGCGCGCCCAGCGAGGTCGGCCTCGCCGAGACCTGCGGTGAACGGCACGCCCTCCTGCCACATCAGCTCCATCATGTCGGGCAGCGCCCCGGTCATATCGAGCGCGCGGCCAAGCTGGACCTCGCCGGCCGCGCCGGACAGGTCAGGCAGGAGTTCGCCAAGCGTCGCATCCAGCGGCACGCCGGCCTTGAGCAGAAGCACCGCCAGCATGTGCTTGCTGATCGAGGCCAG
Organism: Phreatobacter stygius; assembly: GCF_005144885.1. Classification (NCBI taxonomy): domain Bacteria; kingdom Pseudomonadati; phylum Pseudomonadota; class Alphaproteobacteria; order Hyphomicrobiales; family Phreatobacteraceae; genus Phreatobacter; species Phreatobacter stygius. Next base: position 2,529,257 of record NZ_CP039690.1, on the reverse strand, counting down.
GCGATGGTTGGTCTCCGCCGTGAACGGCACGCCATGTTCGATAACGGCCAAACCGCCGGCGCTCCGGTGGCGCAGGCCATGGCGGTCAAACAGCGTTATGGCGCCGCCTGGCCCGGCTTCCCTCGACCAATCCGCGGCAATCCCGGCCGCTTCCGCTTGCGCTTTCGACCAATTCGGCATGTCCGACCGGCACCACAATCCTGGTTCTGGGGCGCCAAGTCCTACCTGCCTTTGGCGGTCCGCGTCGAGCCGGGCGGATCCGGCCATTCCGCGATCGATTGGACTTATGCGCGCGGCGATGACGATAGTGTCCAATCTTCGTCGGCCGGGGAGATGAGCCGTGCGGAAAACCACGCCAGCGGCCGATCCCGATGCCTATGTCATGGCGCTGACCGGCTGGCAGCGCGATCGGGTCGAGCTGTTGCGCAGCGCGGTGCGGCAGGCGTCGGTTCTGCGGGAGGTGGTGAAATGGGGCCACCTCGTCTATGTCGCGCAAGGGCCGGCGCTGCTGATCCGGGCCGAAGAGACCCGGGTGCTGCTCGGTTTTTGGCGCGGCCAGCGCCTGCGCGCGATCGAGCCGCGGCTGAAGGCCGGCGGCAAATATGAAATGGCGACGTTTCACATGTCCGAGGCGACCCCCGTCGATCCCGCCACCGTTCTCCGTCTGACGCGCGAGGCCGTCTTGCTCAATGAAACGCTTGGCGATCCGACCAGGAAGACGTGATCGCCTGAGATCAGCTGGGCGTGCCGTGCTGTTCGCATGCCTTGCCGGCAAATATGCCCCTATGATTTGAGCCAAAATTAATCCGTATCCGATGGTTCGGTCTCCAAGCCTCGGGGCTGAGGGAACTATTTGGCTCGGCCGGACTTGCCACGGCATGGCCCGAGCCAGAACCAAGGCATCTGCGGAAGATCTTCTCGGTGAAGACTGGTTTCGCGCGACGAACGCGGCGCGTGCCAGCGAACGTGCCCGGTTCAAGGTGTGGCTCGACGCCATCCGCGGCAAGATCAGGGCGGCGCTCGACGATCCAAGCGATCCCGTGGCGCGGGCGGATCTCGAAGCCTCATTGGATCTTGCGGCTGCCACGCTGGCGCGGCTCGACGCGCAAAGCGAGACCGAGGCGAACAGCCGCCTTCATGCCGTGATGTCAGCTATTCAACGCGTCACCGGTCGCTAGCGCCCGCGCGGGTCGTGGTCTGCGCTCAGGCGGGATCGGGCGGATGCCGGGATGCCTATCCCTCGCCCAGCTCTTCGACCAGAAAGTCGAGAAAGGCCCGCAATTTGGCGTCGACATGGCGCCGCGACGGATAGACCGCATAGATCGAGGTTTCGACCGCCGACCAGTCGTCGAGCACGGTTCGCAGCCGTCCCTGCTCGAGGTCCTCCCGGATGTAGAGCCGGGGGACCAGGCTGAGGCCGAAGCCGGCGCGCAGGGCGTCGCGGACCGCCAGGCTCGAGGACACCCTGTAGCGGCCGGTGACGGCGACGCGCACCGACCGGTCGGCCCTGCGGAAGTCCCAGTCGTCGACATGGCTCGACAGGGTGAACTTGATGGCGTTGTGACGCCTAAGGTCCTCCGGCGTCTCGGGCGTGCCGAAGCGCTCGAAATAGGAGGGCGCGCCGCAGACGACATGCGGCAAGGTCATCAGCTTGCGGGCGATCAGGCTCGAATCCTCGATATTGTCGCTGCCGCGGATGGCGAGGTCGTAACCTTCCTTGACGATATCGACCCGCCGGTCCTCCATGCGCAGATCGAGTGACAGGTCCGGATGGCGGTCCAGGAAGCCCGGGATCGCCGCCGACAGGCACATCAGCGTCAGCGTCATCGGCGCGCTGACCCTGAGCGTGCCGCTCGGCATGTGCTGCAGCGGCCCGAGCGAGCGGTCGGCCTCGTCGAGATCGTCGAGGATGCGCACGACCTGGGCATAATAAAGCGAGCCGGCCTCGGTCAGGCTCATACGGCGGGTGGTGCGGTTCAACAACCGCGCCGCCAGATGGCTTTCCAGCTCGCTGATGTTCTTGCTGATCGCGGCGGGCGAAAGGCCGAGCCGGCGCGACGCCTCGGCGAAACTGCCGAGCTCGACGGCTTGCCGAAACACCTTCAGCGCGGTCAGGTGATCCATCTATTATTCACTCCCGGTGCCGGGTATCTCTCCCAAAGCCTATATTATCAATCGAGGGGCCGGCAATTAGCTGCGGTCCATGGCGCGGTGAAGCGCCTTCCGTTGTCACGACGAAAGACTTGCCGGCACGGCCCTGCCGTCGCCGCTGCGTCGTTTTCATTCTGGCCGAGGCATCATGACGCGCCGTTCCGACCTGCTGTTGACCGCGATTGCGCCGGCCATCTGGGGCAGCACCTATTTCGTCACCACCGAATTCCTGCCGCAGGGCTATCCGATGACGGTCGCCATGCTGCGGGCGCTGCCGGCCGGCCTGCTTCTGCTGCTGCTGGTGCGCGAACTGCCTCGGGGGATCTGGTGGCCGCGCGCCTTCCTGCTCGGCGCGCTCAACTTCTCGTTCTTCTGGGCCATGCTGTTCGTCGCGGCCTACCGGCTTCCGGGTGGCGTCGCCGCAACCGTTGGCGCGATCCAGCCGCTGTTCGTCATCTTCCTGGCGCGCGGCCTGCTCGGCTCGCCCATGCGCGTGCTCGCCATTGTCGCGGCGATCGCCGGCATGGCCGGGGTCGCGCTGCTGATCCTGACGCCGCAGGCGACGCTCGATCCGATCGGCATCGCCGCCGGGCTCGCCGGTGCCGTCTCGATGGCCTTCGGCACGGTGCTCAGCCGGTTCTGGCAGCCGCCGGTCTCGCCGCTGACCTTCACGGCCTGGCAGCTGACCGCCGGCGGCATCCTGCTGGTGCCGGTCGCCTTCGTGCTGGAGCCGGCCCTGCCGGCGCTGACGCAGGCCAACATTGCCGGCCTTGCCTATCTCGGCCTGATCGGCGCGGCGCTCACCTATATCCTCTGGTTCCGCGGCGTCGCCCGGCTCGAACCCTCGGTCGTCGCCTCGCTCGGCTTCCTCAGCCCGGTGACCGCGGTCATTCTCGGCTGGTGGCTGCTCGGCCAGGCGCTGAGCCCGCTGCAGATCGTCGGCATGGCCGTGGTGGTCGGCAGCGTCTGGCTGAGTCAGCACATTCAGAGCGGGGGTCAGAAGGTGGTGTCGGCGATCGCGGCGGAACGGGCGGAGACGTAAGGGCGATCGTGCCTATGCGGCGGAGCAAGAACCGTGCAAGCGACTGGCGACTTGCGGCTCCACCATGCATCGCCGCCTGATGCAAGAACTGCAAAGGTTGCATCGGACAGCTGCCATCATCCGTTCAAGCGCTACGGCTCTTGCGCCGCACCGGATATCGCCGACGGGCCCACCCCAGATCGGGGGGCAAGGGCTCGGTAACGAGAGCGACCGGAACATCGGAAGAACGCCGTTCGATCATCCGGTGAGGATGTCGCTTGATGTTACTGTTTATGTCTTTTGCCTTTCAGCGTATTTCGAAGTATTACGAAATATATTGTTGTAATATATCGATTGATCGACATGCATTTCTCTAGCATCAACATGTCATCGGCACTCTCATCGAGGCCGCAACATGGAGAAATCGATGTCAGTACTCGCAAGGATCCTGGCCCTGTCGCTCGTCGCCGCCATTCCCGCGATCACGACCCAGCCGGTTCGGGCGCAAGGCGCCAGCGATGCCGCGCAATCCTATTCCGCGGATGAGCGCGCCTTCCTCGATGGCTATATCAGCCGGACGGCCATGCCGTCGGCGACCATTGCCGGCGATGTCACGGTCGGCACCCAGCTCGCCGGCAATCTCAGCTATCACGCGATCGACGGTCACCCGCGGTTCCGTGGTCACCGCTACACCCATGTCAACAACAACCACGTGATCGTCGACGGCAACAACCGGGTGATCGCGATCCATCGCCACCACTGACGCGCAGGTGGGCATGACCCGGCCGCCGTCCTGTCAGGGGCGGCGGCCACGCGCCGCGCCGTACAATCCGTAACAGAGCAGCAACATGGGGGCACATTTGGCGCTGTAGGGTGGCGGATGCCGGGGCGCCGATCGCGCCGCCTCATCCTGTCACTGCGAGACACCATGAGCGACCCGCATATCCTGCTCGTCGACGATGACGGCGAGATCCGCCGCCTCGTCGCGAAATTCCTGCGCGAATCCGGGTTTCGCGTCACGCCGGTGCGCGACGGTCGCGAGATGCGCGAGACGCTGAAGGCGACCGATGTCGACCTGATCATCCTGGACCTGATGCTGCCCGGCATCAGCGGCCTGGAGCTCTGTCGGGAGCTGCGCGCGGAATCGGCCATTCCGATCGTCATGCTGACCGCCCGCGGCGATGACATGGACCGCGTGCTCGGGCTCGAATTCGGCGCCGACGATTATATTTCCAAGCCGTTCAACACGCGCGAACTGGCGGCCCGGATCCGTGCCGTGCTGCGCCGGACCTCGTCGCCGGCGGAAGCGCGCGCCAACCAGTCCTGGCGTTTCGCCTTCGACGGCTGGACGCTCGACACGCGCCGGCGCGAGCTGACCGACACGCGCGGCGTCGTCGTCGATCTCTCGACCGGCGAATATGACCTGCTCCTGTCCTTCGTCGAGGCGCCGCAGCGGGTGCTGTCGCGCGATCATCTGCTCGATGCCGCGCGCAACCGGGTGTCGGCGGCTTTCGACCGGTCGATCGATGTTCAGGTCAGCCGGCTCCGGCGCAAGCTCAGCGGCGGTGACCAGGCGCAGGACATGATCAAGACGGTGCGCGGCCTCGGTTATCTGTTCATACCCGAGGTGGCGCGCGCGTGAGGTGGCTGTTCGAGACCCTGGTCGGGCGGACGGTGGTCGTCCTGCTCCTGGGCATCGCCACCGTCCAGGGCAGCAGCCTCTGGTTCTACGAAGCGACGCTCAACAGCGAAGCCGTGCTGGCCAATGAGAAACAGCTCGCCGAGCGCCTGACCGCGATCTATCGCGCCGTCCTGCACATCCCGCCGCGTGACCGCGACGCCTTGACCCACGATCTCGCCGGCGGCGTCATCGAGGCGCATTGGGGCCTGCAACGGCGCGCCAGCGCCGACCCGCTGGCGACCGAAACCTGGGCCGGGCTGCGCGACCGGCTGGTCGCGGCGGTGCCGGCCTGGGCGGAGAACGGCCTCGTCATCGGCAGCGACCAGGCCAATGCCAGCAGTCATCTGGCGGCCATCTCGATGCAATTGCCCGACGGTTCGTGGCTCAATGTCGACCTGCTGGCGAGCCATAGCCACCATTCCCGCTCCGACAGCGCGATCCTGTCGACGACCCTGATGGCGTTCGGCGTGGTGATCGTGGCCGTGCTGCTGATCCGCTGGCTGACCCGGCCGCTGGAGCGCTTCGCCGAGGCCGCCCGCAAGCTCTACGCTTCGGCGGACCGGGCGCCGGTGCCGGAGACAGGGCCATACGAGATCAGGACGCTTGCCCATGCCTTCAACGAGATGCAGGGCCGCATCCGTCGCCTGATCACCGCGCGCACCCAGGCGCTGGCGGCAGTCTCGCACGACCTGAAGACGCCGCTGACCCGCCTGCGCATGCGCATCGACGAGATCGGCAATGCCGAGACGCAAAGGGCGATCGCCGCCGACTTAAGTGAAATGGAAGCGATGATCGACGCCACCTTGAGCTATCTCAGGGGCGACCGGTCGGACGAAGAGATGCGGCCGGTCGACCTGATCGCGATCATCGCAACCATTGCCGATGATGCCCGCGATGCCGGCGACAGCGTCAGTCTCGACGCGCCCCGTTCGATCGTGGTGCACGGCCGGCATCTGGCGCTCAAGCGGGCGCTGACCAACCTCATCCAGAACGCCATCAAATATGGCGGCGTCGCCGCCATCACGGTTCGTGCCGAGCACGGGCAGGCCCGCGTCTGCGTGGCGGATGAGGGGCCGGGCATCCCCGACCAAGACATGGACGCAATGTTCGAGCCGTTCGTCCGGCTCGATCACTCGCGCAACCGCGGCTCCGGTGGTTTTGGCCTGGGTTTGACCATAGCCAATGAAATCGTCCGCGCCCATGGCGGCACGATCAGCTTGGCAAATCGGACGGAAGGCGGGCTCTGCGTAACTGTATTACTTGAAGCGCAGTCTGATTAGCCCGTCATATTTCGTTACAAAGCCGAAATACTCCGACGTGGATTTTCCGCTACATCGCTTCGCCATGCCGTTGCTGCACTGCGGTGATGGCAAAGACGGCCGCGATGGCCTTGTCCATGGAGGATGACCCGATGTTGAAACATGTCCTGGCCGCGCTGATGGCCGTCAGCCTCTCCTCCGGCGCGATGGCAAGCGGGCCCGAGCGTGGTCCGAATGGCGGCTGGAAGATCGATGCCGGCGCGCGGCATCATGTCGAAGTGGTGCTGGATGGCACGAGCAATGTCGTGGTCTACCTGAGCGACGAGCGGTCGCGACCCGTCGCCGCAACCGGCTTTACGGCGAATGCGACGATCGTCGTCAACGGCACCACCCATCGCTTTCCGCTGAGCCCGGCCGACGGCCCGCGCCTGACCGGCACGGCGCCAGTGGCGATCCCGGCCGGCAGCAAGGGCGCGATCCAGCTGAGCATCCCCGGCGGGTCGACGGTTCGCGCCACGTTCTGACCGCCGCCGTGACCCTTGCTGACTGAGCGCCGCTCGCGAGAACCCGCGGGGGATCGGGCGGCTGCGAAGGATATGTCCATGAAGCCGATCCTCATCGCGATCTCCGCGCTGGTCGCCGGCGTGCTCCTGAGCGTGCTGGCGCCGCAGATCCCGCAATCCGCCCGCGGGCTATTGACCTCGACCGGCCTGGTGACCGCGAGCGGGGTCGACGCGCGCGCGACGCCGGCGGCAAGCGAGGCCGGCCACGGCGCCAGCGGAGAGGCCGAGGGCACGCTGCGGATGGATGCCGCGCGGATCGAGACGGCACGGATCAGCCTGGCAACCGTCGAAGCCGGCACCTTGAGCCGGCACCTCGTCGTTCCCGGCGTGATCGTGCCGGACCGCAACACGATCTGGCGTATCGCCGCCAAGGTTGTCGGCACGGTCGCCGAGCTGCGCAAGGGTCTCGGCGACGAGGTCCGCCCGGGCGAGGTGCTGGCGATCCTGGATAGCCGCGAGGTGGCCGAGGCCAAAAGCGAATATGTCGGGGCCCAGGTCAATTTTGGCCTGCAGAAGACGCTGTTCGAGCGCGAGGAAACGCTCTGGCAACGCCGGATCCAGGCCGAGCAGCAATATCTCAAGGCCCGCAACGCTTTCACGGAAGCGCAGCTCCGGGTGCATCTGGCGCGCCAGAAATTGTCGGCGCTGGGGGTCAGCGATCAGGAGGTCTCCGGCCTCTCGATGCAGACCGTCAACGGCCTGCAGCGTTATGAAATTCGCTCTCCGGGCGGCGGCCGGGTGGTCGAGCGGATCGTCGATCTCGGCGCGCCGGTTGGTGGCGAGGGCCAGGCGAAGGAGCTGTTCGTCATCGTCGACCTGACCTCGGTCTGGGTCGAGCTGACCGTGTCGACCGCCGACCTGGCCGAGATCAAGGAAGGCAATAGGGTCCGGATCAGCGCGGGCGGGACCGACCGGCGCTCCGAGGGCAAGGTGGTGTTCATCAGCCCGCTTTTGAACCAGGACACGCGCTCGGCCCGGGTGATCGCCGTGATCGACAACAAGGACCATGGCTGGCGGCCGGGCTCCTTCGTCAATGCCGAAGTGGCGATCGAAGAGGCCCGCGTCGATATCCGGGTGCCGCGCGCGGCGCTGCAGACCATGGAGGGTTCGCCGGTGCTGTTCGTCCGGACCGAGACGGGTTTCGAGCGGCGTAAGGTGGTCGTCGGCAAGGAAGACGACCAGTTCGTCGAGATCGCCTTCGGTGTCGATGCCGGCGAGGTCATCGCCGTCAGCAACACCTTCCTGCTGAAAGCCGAGCTCGGCAAAGCCGAAGCCGAGCACTCGCACTAGGCGGATCGCATCCATGATCGCACGTATCCTCGCTTTCTCGGTTCATCATCGCTGGCTCGTCGTTCTCCTGACGATCGCGGCGGCGGCGTTCGGCCTGTGGTCGCTGACCAAGCTGCCGATCGACGCCGTGCCCGACATCACCAACAACCAGGTGCAGATCAACAGCCTGGCGCCGGCGCTCTCGCCGGTCGACGTCGAGAAACAGGTGACCTTTCCGGTCGAGACCGCGCTCGCCGGCATTCGCGGGCTTGAATATACCCGCTCGCTGTCGCGCAACGGCTTCTCCCAGGTGACCGCGGTCTTTTCCGAGAAGACCGACATCTATTTCGCCCGGCAACAGGTCGGAGAGCGCCTGGCCGAAGCGGAGCGAACCATGCCCGCCGGGGTCAGGCCACGCATGGGTCCGATCTCGTCGGGATTGGGCGAGATCTATATGTGGGCGGTGCATTTCAAGCCGCCCGGCGAGCGGAGCCCGGGCCGCCCCGGCGAGCCCGGGTGGCAGCGCGACGGCAGCTACCTCACCCCCGAAGGTCAGCGGCTCAGGACGGAGCTCGAACGGTCGGCCTATCTCAGGACCGTGCAGGACTGGATCATCCGTCCGCAGCTCAGGACCGTGCCCGGTGTCGCCGGCATCGACGTGATCGGCGGGTTCGAAAAGCAATTTCTGGTGCAGCCCGACCCGGGCAAGCTCACCGCGCTCAATCTCTCGTTCGGCGATCTCGCCGAAGCGCTCGAACGCAACAATGTCAGCCGCGGCGCCGGCTATCTCGAGCGCAACGGCGAGGCCTATGCTGTGCGCGCCGCGGGCCGTCTGGAATCGATCGCCGACATCGGCAGTGTCGTGGTCGCGACCCGCGACGGCGTTCCGATCAGGGTCAGTGATATCGCCGAGATCGGCATTGGCCGGGAAATGCGAACCGGCAGCGGCAGCGAGAACGGCGCCGAGGTGGTGGTCGGCACGGCGATGATGCTGATCGGCGGCAACAGCCGCACCGTGTCGGCGGCCGTCGACGCCAAGCTGCAAGAGATCAATCGTTCGTTGCCATCAGGCATCGAGGCCAAGACCGTCCTCAACCGGACCGTCCTGGTCGACGCGACAGTCAAGACGGTGGCCAAGAACCTCGCCGAGGGCGCCTTCCTGGTCATTCTCGTGCTGTTCCTGATGCTCGGCAATTTCCGGGCGGCTGTCATCACCGCGCTGATCATCCCGATCGCCATGCTCATGACCATGACCGGCATGGTGCAGGGCCGGATCAGTGCCAATCTCATGAGCCTCGGCGCGCTCGACTTCGGCCTGATCGTCGACGGCGCCGTCATCATCACGGAAAATACCCTGCGCCGGCTCGCCGAGCGGCAGCATCATCTCGGCCAAAGGCTGAGCCTCGGGGAGCGCCTGAGCACCGTCATCGAAGCCGCCGAAGAGATGATCAAACCGTCGGTCTACGGACAGGCGATCATCATCCTGGTCTATGTGCCGCTGCTGACCTTCACCGGCGTCGAAGGCAAGATGTTCGAGCCGATGGCGCTCACCGTCATCATAGCGCTCGCCGCGGCCTTCGTCCTGTCCATCACCTTCGTGCCGGCGATGATCGCCATCGCCATTACCGGAAAGGTTCAGGAGAAGGAGAACCTGTTCGTCCGCGGGCTGAAGGCCGCCTACGAGCCCTTGCTGAAGAGCGCCGTGCGTATCCCCTCAGCCTTCATCACGGGAGCCATGGTGCTGCTGGTCGGCGCTGGCCTCTTGTTCAACAGTCTCGGGCAGGAGTTCATCCCGACACTCGATGAAAAGAACATCGCCATGCACGCCTTGCGGATCCCGAGCGTTTCGCTGTCGCAGTCGCAAGCCATGCAGCTCGACGTCGAAAAGGCCGTCAGTGGCTTCGCCGAGGTCGCTTATGTGTTCTCCAAGACCGGCACGGCCGAGGTCGCCGCCGATCCGATGCCGCCGAACGCCTCCGACACGTTCATCATGCTCAAGCCCCAGTCGGAATGGCCCGATCCGACCCTGGCGAAGGACGTGCTGATCGAGCGGATCAAGGCCGCCGTGGAAAAGCTCGTCGGCAACAATTACGAATTCACCCAGCCGATCCAGATGCGCTTCAACGAGCTGCTGGCCGGTGTTCGTGGCGACCTGGCGGTCAAAGTGTTCGGCGACGAGTTCGAACCGATGCTGCGGGCGGCGAACCAGATCGCCACCATCCTGCGCGCCACCCCGGGCGCCCAGGACGTGAAGGTCGAACAGGTCGGCGGCTTGCCCTTCCTGGAGATCAAGATCGACAAGGCGGCGATCGCCCGCATGGGGCTCAGCGTCTTCGCGGTTCAGGAGGTCATCGGGGCGGCCATTGGCGGCCGCGAGGCCGGCGTCATCTTTGAAGGCGATCGCCGCTTTCCGATCGTCGTTCGCTTGCCTGATGTCGTCAGGGATGATCTGGAAAAGCTCAAGCACTTGCCTATTCCGCTTGCGGCCGCGGGGTCCGGGCGGCCGGCGTCGATCCTGCTGGAACAGGTCGCGAGCCTCTCCTTTGTCGAAGGCCCGAACCAGATCTCACGCGAAAACGGCAAGCGCCGGGTGGTGGTGACCGCCAATGTCCGCGGCCGCGACATCGCCTCGGTCGTCGAGGAAGCGCAGGCCAAGGTGCGGCAGGTGCCGTTGCCGCCGGGTTATTACGTCACCTGGGGCGGCCAGTTCGAGAATCTCGCCGCGGCCCGGCAGCGGCTGATGATCGTCGTGCCGGCCTGCTTCTTCCTGATCTTCCTCCTGCTCTATTCGGCGCTCGGTTCGCCGCGTGACGCGCTGCTGGTGTTCAGCGCGGTGCCGCTGGCGCTGACCGGCGGCATCGTGGCGCTATGGCTGCGCGGCATGCCGTTCTCGGTCGCCGCGGCCGTCGGGTTCATTGCGCTGTCCGGCGTCGCCGTGCTGAACGGCCTGGTCATGCTGACCTATATCAAGCAGCTGCTGGAGGAGGGCTTGAGCAAGCGTGACGCGATCATGCAGGGCGCGCTCACCCGCCTGCGTCCGGTCGCGATGACCGCGCTGGTCGCTTCGCTCGGCTTCGTGCCCATGGCGATCGCCACCGGCACCGGCGCCGAGGTGCAAAAGCCGCTCGCCACCGTGGTCATCGGCGGTCTGATCAGCGCGACGCTGCTCACCCTGCTGGTGCTGCCGGCGCTCTACGCCCGGTTCAGCGGGGTGCCGGCGTCGCGTGTGGCGGAGGCCGGGGCGCCGGACGACCTGCCGCCGCAGCCCAAGGCCGCGGAGACGGCTTGAAGCGAAGGGCCTCGCACCTCGACGTCCAGCCGCCGCCGCCGGCCTGCCCGATCATGCCGCTGCACGCCGGGCTAGTGCGCCGGCGCGGCACCGGTCACGAGCGGGCCTGATGTCGCCATGCCGTCGCGCATCGCCTTGGCGTCGACCGGAAAGCGGCGGGCCGCCAGGAACATCATCAGCGCGGTGACGAACAGCGACACCGGCACCAGCGACATCGCGCCATGCAGGCCGACGGCCTTGAACTGTTCGGTCATGGCCGAGGCCCCGGCCGCGGTCATGGCGGCCTGCGCATAGTGGTCCGACAGCAATCCGACAACCACCGGACCGAAGGCGCCGCCGAGCAGATAGAAGGCGGCGAAAAACACCGCGACGGCGGTGGCGCGCAGCCGCGGCTCGACGATGTCCTGCAGGGCCGGATAGACGCAGGTGTAATAGGTATATTGAAGCAGCCAGCCGAGGCTGAATATGGCGGTGAACAAGACCACCTGGCTGCTGTCGAGACGCAGCGCGTACCAGGTCGCGACGGCCGCGACGAGCAGGCTGACGGCGCCGAACAGCAAGCGGCGCATTTCCGACTTCTGGTGCATCCTGTCGGCGATCCAGCCGCCGAGCGTCAGGCCGACAAGGCCGGTGACCCCGACAATGATGCCGGTGGTCACCGCCGCCTTTTCCAGCGGCAATCCGAAATAGCGCTGCAGCACCGGCACCATGAAACTGCTGACCGAATAAGCGGAAAAATTCGAGGCGATGCCGGCCAGAATGATCCACCACATGGTCGGGATGCTCAACACCTTGCGGATCGGCTGGCTGATGGCGGCTTGCGAAACCTTGGATGTCTCGGCGGCGCCGCGCGCCGGCTCGCGGATGAACAGCATGAAGACCGCCAGGATCAGGCCGGGGATCATGGCAATGAAGAACGGCGCGCGCCACGAATCGAAGGCCTTGACCATGGCGCCGACGGTGAAGAAGGCCAGGATCAGGCCGACCGGCAGGCCGAGCATGAAAATGCCGATCGCCCGTGATCGCCTGTCGGAGGGGAAAAGGTCGCCGATCAACGCATTGGCCGCCGGCGCATAACTCGCTTCGCCGACACCGACACCAATGCGCATGATGAGGAACGACCAGAAATTCCACGCGATGCCGGTGAGGCCGGTGAAGCCACTCCAGGCGACCAGGCCCCAGGCCATGATTTTCTTGCGCGACGCGGTGTCCGCCATGCGGCCAAGCGGCAGGCCGGCGAGCGCATAGACGATGGTGAAGGCGGCGGTGATCAGGCCGAGCTGGAAATCGCTCAGGCCCCATTCGTGGCGGATCGGCTCGATCACGATGGCCGGCACCGCCCGATCGAAGAAATTGAAGAGATTGGCCAGAAACAGCAGAATGAGAACGCGCCAGGCGTTGTCGGCTTGCTTGCCTTGATCCATGTGATCGCTCCCCTCGTGACCGTTTGCCCGGCCGTTGTTCCGCTGCGTCGGCCTTGTCGAAAGCGCAGCCGGGGATCACCGAATACGCGCGCGCCGCAAGCCATGCCTCTGGCTATACGCCAGCATCCTTGCGCATGGATATGCCATTGTCTCGCTGTTGTTTGTTGCCCAAGATCACGACTGCCGGTCAAGCTGGTCCAACCGGCGCCAAAGGTGCAAAGATCTGGATCTCTTCTCCGCTGTTTGTGAACAGCAACGCAGGCGGACCGGTGGATCGGTCGAGGAGGACTGAATGAAGATCACCATCGACATCGATTGCACGCCTGTCGAGGCGCGGGTTTTCTTGGGTTTGCCGGATGTTCAACCGATGCAGACCGCCTGGCTCGCCGAGGTCGAGAAACGCATGATGGCCGAGGCGGAGAAGTTTTCACCGGAGGGACTGGCACGCATGTGGCTTTCCGGCGTGCCGACCAATGCCGATTGGCTGCCCGAGATGTTCCGCGGGCTGTTCGGTCAGGGCGCGGGCCAGGATCCGGCCAGCCGCGAGACCAAGAACAAGCCCAAATGACAGCCGGACGTGAGGCGCTCGGAGCGGCGGCGGCCGGCGAGTACCGGCACCGCCACTCCAGAATAGTACCGAGACGCACCCCGGATTTGTACCGAGATCAGATGTGGCCAGGTGACAGCCCGGGTGGAACCCCCTAGCATCGCCTCAGTAATGGTTCGCCGAGGATGTCTTGATGCCGTCTTCTTCCGGTCCGATGTCATTGCCGTCCCGGCGCATTTCCTTTCGCTCCGGCGCAAATCGATCATGGGTTAGGTTCGGCATGATTGTCGCGAGCGCTTTGCTTGCGGGCTGCGCCAGCGCTCCGGATGTCCCGTCTCCCGTCGCTCAAGGCGCCCTGCCGCCGGCCTATGCCACCGAGAGCCTGGTCGGCCGCTGGGGCGTCGCCTCGTTCCGGCGCGACCAGGACCGGGGGCGCACCGAAGCGCAGGCGCGCAGCCAATGCCGGCTGCCTTATGTGATCACCAAGGGACCGACCGACGGCGTCATCATGCATGTCGCCGACGACTCGACGCCCTATGAGCTGAAGCTCAAGGGCGGACCTGGCGGCAAGACCTATCTCGGCTTCGAGGCGCCGCCCGGCCATCCGCAGGATCGCGAGATCGTCTCGTTCAACGAGCCGGTGCTGATCATGCGGTTCGTCAATCCCGAGGTGGCCGAACGCTACGGCACGATGGTCTATGTGCGGTGCGGCCGTTGACGGCCGGACAGACCGATTTGTGATGAACCATGAGGCGGTAAACATGATGCAAGCATCCATGGCGCTGTGGCCTGCGCGGCGCTCGCTCGAGATGGTGCTGGCCGCGGCCGGTCTTGCCGGGCTTTGGCTCGCCGGACTTGGCGCGGCGCCGGTGCTGGCGCAGGGCGCGCCGGCTTCGGCGATGCGCGAGACCATGGCGATCGGTGACGAGCCGGGCCGGGTGCCGACACCTGAAGCAGAGCAGCTCGAGGGCCCCTTGGCGCGCCAGCTGGTCTATTTCCGCAGCAATGAGGCGCCCGGCACCATCGTCATCCACACCTCCGAGCGCTTCCTCTATCTGGTGCAGGGCAACAACCGCGCGCTGCGCTACGGCATCGGCGTCGGCCGCGAGGGTTTCCAGTGGTCGGGACTGCAGCGGATCAGCCGCAAGAGCGAGTGGCCGGACTGGCGTCCGCCGCCGGAAATGATCGCCCGGCAGCCCTACCTGCCGCGGTTCATGGCCGGCGGTCCCGGCAACCCAATGGGCGCACGCGGGCTCTATCTCGGCGCCACCATCTATCGCATCCACGGCACCAATCAGCCGCAGACCATCGGCCAATCGGTGTCGTCGGGCTGCTTCCGGCTGGTCAACAACGACGTCGCCGACCTTTACGAGCGCGTGCCGGTCGGAACCAAGGTGATCGTCCGCCACGCGGCGGCGCTGTGACGGCCGCCAAGCCGTCAGTTCCAAAGCCGTCAGCTCCAAAAGCCGTCATGGCCAAAGGCCATGACGGCAAGACAACCCACCAGACGCGGAGATGAGGTCCATGTTCACGGCCGCTCGAGCCGCCACGGTTAAACTGCTTGCCCTTGCCGGGGTGGCAATCATCGCGTCTGCCGCAACCGCCGCGGAAGCGCAGACCCTGAAGACGGTGCGCGATCGTGGCACGCTCGCCTGCGGGGTCAGCCAGGGACTGTTCGGCTTTTCGTCGCGCGACGACAAGGGCCAGTGGTCGGGTTTCGACGTCGACTTCTGCCGGGCGCTGGCGGCCGCCATCTTCAATGATCCGGCCAAGGTGGAGTTCGTGCCGCTCGCCGCCAACGAGCGCTTCGAGGCGCTGCAGACGCGGCGGATCGACGTGCTCTCCCGCAACTCGACCTGGACGCTGGAGCGCGAGGCCGGGCCCGGCCTGTTGTTCGCCGGCATCACCTATCATGACGGCCAGGGCTTCATGGTGGCGCGCCGGCCGAACGTCACCTCGGCGCTCGAACTCGACGGCGCCACCGTCTGCGTTCAATCGGGCACGACCACCGAGGCCAATCTGCGCGATTTCTTCGTGGCCAATGCGATGAATCTGGAGGTCCGCACCTTTCCGACCTCGGCCGAGGCGCTGAAGGCCTTCGAGACCGGCCAATGCGACGTGCTGACCAGCGACCAGTCGGCGCTTTATGCCGAGCGGCTGAAGCTGCCGCGGCCGGCGGACGCGACCATTCTGCCCGACATCATCTCCAAGGAGCCGCTCGGGCCGGTGGTGCGCCAGGATGACGTGGCCTGGTTCACCATTGTCAAATGGGTCAATTTCGCCCTGGTCAATGCCGAGGAACTGGGCATCTCGGCCAAGACGGTCGGCGAGGCGCTGGCCTCGGCGAAACCGGATATCCGGCGCTTCGTCGGCACCGAAGGCGGCTTCGGCGCACAGCTCGGGCTGGCCAATGGCTGGGCGGTTCAGGCGGTGCGCGCGGTGGGCAATTACGCCGAGATCTATGAGCGCAATGTCGGCGTGCAGTCGCGCCTCGGCATCCCGCGCGGCCTCAACCAGTTGTGGAACATGGGCGGCATCCTCTACGCCCCGCCGCTGCGCTGACGAGACCTGGCCGGCGATCGGTCCAGGCCGACGCCCCGGCTCACCGGGGCGTTCGCGGCTGAGGCGCGCGGGCGAAGTCGGGGATGAGCAGGCGCGAAGGATCGGCGCGGCATTGCGCCAATCGCTGCTCGGCGCCCTGGAGAAACTGTTCATTGTCGAGGGCGGTCGTGTCGGCATGCGCACTGGCATAGCCGTGCAGCCAGAACAGCAGCATCCGCTGCTCATCATCGGTCAGCTCGAGGAACTCGCGGCAGGCGAATTTCGAGATGTCGATCGGCTCGGCGCGGACGGCAACCGGGGCGACGAGGACGACCGCCAGGACCACGGCGGCCAGCAAGATCGGGACACGCATCGCCATGCCCTCAGCTACCGGTGCATTCGCGCGGCATGCGGGCGAGAGCCGCCGCCAGCGTCGTTGCGGGAATGCGGTGCTCGCGCGGGCCGAGCCGCACCAGGACATGGTCGCGCGCGGACAGGACCGGTGCCGCCAGGCGCCTGATCAGCCGGTCCATGGCCTGATCATCGGCCTGCGGCGGCGGGCCGAGATGGCCGGCGCGGCCGGCGGTCATGGTGATGCTTTCGCCTGGCGTCGCCTCGTTGCCAATGGTCACCTCGACCTTGGTGCCGGCCTCATAATCGGCCTCGGGTTCGAGCGCCTCGAAATAGAGCCCGAGCGAGGCGCGCGGTGGCCCGGCCAGGCACAACAAGGCCAGGCTGCCGTCGCCGAGGTCGCCACGCAGGGTATAGGCCGAGCCGCCGATATCCAGCTGGAACGAAAAGGACCGGCCGGACCGGGCCGCGGCAAAGCCGTCCTGTGCCAGGGCGCTCCGGTCGCTGACGCAGTAGTGCTCGGTGCGCCGCATCACCTGCTCGATCCGGTCGTCGATCACCGGATCGCCGTCGCGTGCGCCGGCGACACCGGCCATCCAGAACATCAGGGCGCTCCGATCCGAGCGCGGCAGATCGGTGAACCGGCGGCAGTCGAGCTTGGCCATGTCAAAGCTCTGTGTGCGCGCCGTCGCCGGGGCGACCAGCATGATCGCCAGAGCGAGGGGCCAGACGAACCGCATTCCATTCTCCATGCTTTCCCTAACGTAAACTCATAGCACCATCTGAGGGGAGCAGGTCAATGCGGGCCCTGGCGGGGTGAGAAACGCGGGTCAACCCTGCGGCTGGATCCGGTCGGCGAGGAAATCGCCGCCCGGCGAGACCGGTCGGTCGCAGTCGCAGCCCCGTTCTTTGGCACATCATGCCGGTTCCGGCGCATTGCTTCAGTCCGGCAGTCCGGCGCGACGCAGACCGTCATAGACGCGTTCGCGCTGCGCCAGGAATGCCGGCGCGTCCGACGGTTCCAAGGATCTGAAACGGCTGAGACTGAAGCCGGGCGCCAGCTGGAGCAGGTTGGCGACCGCGGCGCGGGCTTCGGCCTCCCGGCCGATCCGCGCCAGCGCGCTGGCCAGAAACAATTGGGTGAACTGGTCCTGGGCGTTCAAGGCTGCCGATCGTCTCAGCCATTCGACCGCCTCATCGTCGTGGCCGAGATGGAGGCGGGCGACACCCATGATCAATTGCCAGCGCGGCAGATGGCGGTCCGTTGGGCTCAGCCGCATCGCCTTGCGCAGCGATTCCAGGGCATTTTCCGGCCGGCCGAGCATGATATTGGCCGCCGCGATGCTCGCCAGGACCTCCGGATTGCGTGGATCGAGCTGCATGGCATGTTCGAAATCCATCAGCGCGTCGCCCATCCGCTTCTGCTCGTAGCGCACCCAGCCCCGGGTGACATGCGGGCCGGCGGCCATGGGTTTCAAGGTGACGGCGCGCTCGGCCGCCTCACTGGCCTCCTGGAGATCCTGTTCGCGTGTCGGGCTGAAGCGGATGCGGCGGAGATAGCTGCTGGCCACTCCCATCCAGGCACCGGGCAGCGATCCGTCGAGCCGCAATGCTTCGCGAAACAGGCGCCGCGGCTCCGACAAGTCGCCGCCATCCGGCGTATCGTGCAAGAGAGTGCTTGCGCGGATCAAATAGTCGGTTGCGTCGGGATTGTCGGGGCGCTCGCGGATGGAGCGCGCGCGTTCCGCATGGAAAAGTTCGACCACGAAGCTGCGCGACAGCCGCATCGTCACCTCGTCCCGCAATTCCGAAATCCCACGCAACTCGGTATCGAACGACTCGGTCCAGATATTGGCCGCCGTGCTCGCGTCGATCAGTCGCGCGGTGACGCGCAGCTGATCGCCGGAGCGGCGAATCGTGCCCTCCACCACGTAGCGAACACCCAATTCGCGCCCGACCTTTCGGACATCGATCGGCGCTTCCGTGGGGGTGAAAGCCACACTGCGGGCGATCGACAGCCCGCCGTAAAACCGCGACAGGCCGGTAATCAGGTCGTCGGTAATGCTGCTGGCGACGTTGTTCTGTTCCAGATCCGCGCCGAGATTCTGGAACGGCAGCACGGCGAGCGAGAGACGCGGGACGGCATGGGCAGCTGCGGCAACGGTCGGTTGCGCCGTCGGGCGCGGCCCGATCGTCGCCCAGATCGTCGCGCCGGCGATCAGCGCGGCGCTGACCAGCACCAGCGAACCGATCACCTGGCTTCGCGCCGGCCGGCGCAACGGCCACCAGCGGCCAGGCGAGGCGGCTGCAATTGGGTCGCGCCCGGGCGCCTCGGCGGCGGAATCGGCCGGCCCCGTCCCGATGGCTTGGTCGGGGCGCAAGGCGGCCGGGCCCAAAAACAGGGGCTCGACCTGGGCGTCCAGGAGGTAGCCCCGGCGCGGCATCGTCTTGATCAGCCGATGGCTGTGGTCGTCCAATTTGTCGCGCAGTTCCCGGATGCACTGGACGAGCGAGTCGTCCGATACGAACACACCGGGCCAGACGGCACGGCAGAGCTCGTCCTTGGGAACCAGCCGGCCGGCATTCTCCGCAAGGTGGCGCAGCAACTCGAACGCCTTGGGGCGCAGGGCGATGTCCCGATCGGCGTGACGTAGACATCCGCGCGTCAGATCGAGCGTGAATCGATCGAAACGGAGGACGTTATGAACAATATGTTCCATGCCGTCGCTCCAGGCGAACGGCGCCATCCCACCATCGGCAAAGTCTAGGCGAAATTTCGGGTCTTGGCCATCGCTCCATCAGGACATCGGCGTCGCGCGCCTCGCCAATAGCCGGCACGTCACGCTGCATGGTCGGCGGCTCAGCCAGCCGAACGCAGCCCTTCGTCGCGTTGTGTTCGAGGAGGTGATGATGGCTCGGGCTCGTTCGCTCCAAGCGTGGCTCTCACACATCCTGCGCGGCCATCAGCCTCCTGCCTCGATCACCGAACGACCGCGTCGGGGCCATGCGACGCTGGTGCTGATCCTGGCTCTTCTGGCGGCGGCCGCCGTACCGGTCAAGGCGCTCGCCGCGTGCGGCCGCAGCGGCGTGACCGTGGTTGGTAGTCCAGGCGAGCATGACGAGGCCTGCGCCGCGCTTGGCGAAGTCCTGCAATATTTCGCCGATGGCGGCCTTGCGGTCGAGCTTCGGGTGACGATCCGGTTTCAGCAGTCGGTCCATCTCGAGAGCGGCGCCGATGCGGCCACGCCGCTGACGACTGTCGAACCGATCCCGGTGACCGGGTTCTACCTTGCCGCACGCCAGGAAATTCGGATGACCAGCTCGACCTCGCCGTGGGTCTATCAGCGAAGGCCCTGGGGCCTGCCATGGGATCAACCGCTCGCCCATTCGATCCTGAAACACGAGATTGCCCATGCGGTCATCTATCAGCTGCTGGGTGCGAACCATCGGAAGCTGCCGCGGGCATGGCATGAAGCTTTGGCCTATGCGGTGCAGATCGCACTGATGGCGCCGGATCTGAGGGCCGGGATACTGGCGCGATATCCCGATCGGCAGGCCTTTTCCAGCACCTACCACATCAATGATTTTGTCTATGGCGTCGATCCGGACGGCTTCGCGATTGCCGCCTACAAGACCTATTTGCGGGATGGAGAAATCGAGTTCGTGAAACGAGCCCTCAGCCTCCAGCTCGAGATGGTCGACATGAACGACCTGCCCTGACCGGCTCAGCCCTGAATTCCATCGGGAGCCGCGACCGCCCCCGCGCGCCGGCCGGTCCGGTCCTGTTGCGTCACAATGCCAGGCCCGTTCGGGTCAGGGTCGCTGGCCGCCGAAATAATCGGGACGCGGGATGGTCCACTGGTCGCCCCAGACCTGGTTGCCGCCGTCGACCACCATGACCTCGCCGGTGACGAAGGCGCCGCTCGGGCCGGCGAGATAGGTGACGGCGTCGGCGACATCGCGGGCCTGGCCGAAGCGCTGCATCAGGTTGGAGCGCGGCAGGTCACGTTGCGCCTCATCGGAATAGACATCCATGCCCTCGGTGGCGATGGCGCCGGGGGCCACGCAATTGACCCGGATGTTGAGTGGCGCCCATTCGATCGCGACCGTCTTGGACAGGTAGATGACGCCGGCGCGCGCCGCGCAGGTATGAGCGACGCCCGGCATGCCGCGCCAGATCACGGTGACGATATTGATGATCGAGCCCGGAGTGCCATGGTCGCGCCAGCCGCGGGCGGCGGCCTGCATCATGTGCCAGGTGCCAGTCAGATTGGTGTCGATGACGGCGTTCCAGCCCTTCACCGAATAATCGATCGCGGCCTGCGGAAACTGGCCGCCGGCATTGTTGACGAGATGGTCGAGCCGGCCGAAGCGCTGCCAGACTTCGGCGTGAAGCCGGCCGACATCATCGGCATCGCGAATCGAGGCTGGCCGCACCAGGACCTCGCCGCCAAGGCCGCGGATCAGCTCGGCGGTCGCCTCCAGCTTGTCGGCCTTGCGGCCGCAAATCGCGAGCCTGGCGCCGAGCCTGGCGCATTGGACGGCGATGGCCTTGCCGATGCCGCTGCCGGCGCCCGAGACCAGCACCACCTGGTCCTTCAGGAGATCGGCGCGATAGGTCAGCGGCGCGGTGATCAGGTCGGCATCGCTGCCGGTCGCATGAGGCGATGTCTGGGTCATGGCCGGCGCGCTCCGCGTGCGAGTTCCGCGAGATCGGTTGGAACGGGAATGGCGATATCCATCAGCATCTGGGCGAAGGCCTTGCCTTGCGGATCGATGCGCAGGGAGGCGATGCCGCCGCCGCCGAGGCAGTCATGCAGCAGGAAATTCAGCGCGTTCATGCCGGGCAGTTCGAAGCGTTCGACGTGGGTGACGCCGGTCTGGCGGAAATAGTCCCTGATCTGCTCCGGCGTCAGTGCGGCGCGGATGAAGGGCAGGTATTCCGGCTTTCGCGCGATCACGCCGATATTGGCGGAATTGCCCTTGTCGCCGCTGCGGCCGACGGCCAACGCGATCAGCGGCACGGTCGTGGCAGTCGCCGGAACAGCCGGCTCGGGTGATACCCCGCCCGGCTCGGGCGCTGGCGTTTCACGTGAATCGGTTGCCGGCAAATCATATCGTTGCCCATCGATTGCGACGCTGGCCGGCACTTTTTCCGCGGGCACCAGAAACGAATAGCCGCGCAGAACCGGCTGGACGCCAGGGCGCCCGGCGAAGAAGCCGGTCAGGCCCTGGGCCATGGCGGTCGCGGCCGGCGCGATCTCGCGGGCGAGCATGGCGAGTGGCGCTTCGGCATCGTGCCGGGCGCCGATCTTCAGCACGACCTCGCGGCTTGCCAGCGCCTCGGGGCGGGCCTGGTCGCCATAGGTGGCCTCGCTGCCGAGGACTTCGATCGAGGTTTCGCGGAAATCGGCAAGACCGGCCTCGGCGACCAGCCGGCGGGCGCGCGCGATGATGGCTTCGCCGGTCCGCCTGGCCTTGGGCGCCGCATCGCGGCCGGCGATGGTCACCGTGCCGATGGTGCGGAAGCCCTCGGCAAAGGTGGCGCTGACCTTCAGGCTGCCGGTCGGTGCCCGGCCGCGCGCGCCGGTGACCAGGACCTGGTCGGGGCCAGCCTCGGTCATCACGACCTGGCTGAAATCGCAGGCGACATCGGGCAGGAGATAGGCCTTGGGGTCGCCGATCTCGTAGAGCATCTGTTCGGCGACGTTGAGCGGCGTGATCAGCCCGCCGGTCGCCGGCGGTTTGGTGATCAGGAATCGACCGTCGGCGCGGCATTCGGCAATCGGAAAGCCCATGTCGTCCCAGCCGGGCACGTCGGCCCAGTCGGTGGCGAGACCGCCGGTCGCCTGGGCGCCACATTCGAGCAGGTGGCCAGCCAGGCTGCCGGCGGAAAGCCGGTCGTAATCGGTCGGCGCCCAGCCGAATTCATGCATCAGCGCGCCGAGCGTGACAGCCGAATCGACACAGCGCCCGGTGATCACGATGTCGGCGCCGCGGGCGAGCGCGAAGGCGATCGGCCCGGCGCCGAGATAGGCATTGGCGCTGGTCAGTTTTTCCGGGAGAGGCGCGCCGGTGAACATCTCGCTGACGCCAGCCGCCCGGAACTCCTCGAGGCGCGGCAAGAGATCGTCGCCGGTCACGACCGCGATTTTCGGGGCAAGGCCAAGGGCCGCCGCGCGCCGGCCAAGCTCGGCCGCGGCAGCCTCGGGGTTCATGCCGCCGCCATTCGACACGACGCGAATGCCGCGCGCCATGATGTCGGGCAGCAGCGCCGCGACGGTGTCGACGAAATCCGGCACGAAGCCGAGCTCCGGCCGCTTCGCGCGGATCCGGGCGAGCAGCGCCAGCGTGATCTCGGCGAGATAGTCGAAGACCAGATAGTCGATTTCGCCGCGCTCGACCAATTGCCGGGCGCCGGCCGGCGTATCGCCCCAGAAGCCCGAGGCGCAGCCGATTCGAATGGTCTTGGCCTGATCGCTCATGATGTCACCCAACGCGGCGCGCGCCTTTCGTTGAAGGCCTTGAAGCCCTCGATCGCGTCGTCGGTCTTGGCCAGCAGAGGCAAGACGCGCTGGGCATATTCCAGCCCGGCGAGATAGGGCATCTCAGCAATGGTATTGAGCGCGCGACGGCCGAAGCGCATGGCGGTCGGCGCGCCGCCGGCAAGTGAGGCGACGAGCGTGTCGATCGCGGCATCGAGCCCGGTTTCCGGCAGCGCCTCGTTGACGGCACCGATCGCCTGCGCTTCCGCCGCCGAGATCGGCTTGCCGGTCATGCAGAGCTTTGCCGCGTCGCGGCGCGACAAGACGCGCAGGATCGAGGGCAGGATCATCAGCGGGAACAGGCCGAGACTGATCTCCGGCGTGCCGAGCCGGGCGTGGTCGGCGGCAATGGCGAAGTCGCAGGCGCAGACGAGCCCGAAGCCGCCGCCAAGCGCATGGCCATTGACCCTGGCGATGGTCGCCACCGGGCAGTCCTCGATCGCCCTGAGCAGCAGGGCGACCGGATTGTCGAGCCGGTTGGGATCGACCCGGAAGGGGTCGCCTTCGGCATCCTGTTTCAGATTGCCGCCGGCGCAGAAGACCTTCGAACCGGCGCCGGTGATGACCACCGCCCGGATGCCGTCGCGGCCGCCGGCGCTCTCGACGCCCTCGCGCAGGGCATGCAGCACGGCATCATCCAGGGCGTTGCGCTTGGCCTCGCGATCGATCGTGAGCCAAAGCGCCTGTCCCCGCGTTTCGACGCGGACATCAGTCATCGTTTTCTCCCATTGAATGTTATTCATTTTTGCTGAACTCTACCCGAAATCGCCCGAGGTTCAAGGGCGCCACAAGGAGGAAGTCATGTCCAAGGAAGCCGCGCCGCTCGCGCAGAGCAGCACTGAGGCACCGGTGCTCACCAGCGTCGATGGCCCGATCGCGGTCATCCGGCTCAACCGGCCGAAGCAGCTGAACGTGCTCGACATCGCCATGGGCGAGGGCCTGCTGGCGGCGCTCCGGCGCATCGCGGCCGACGCCACGATCCGAGTTGTCGTGCTCGCCGGCGCCGGCCGGTCCTTCATGGCCGGCGGCGATCTCACCTTGTTCCACCGGGACCCGGAAAAAGCGCCGGCCGCCGCGACCCAGCTGATCGACCTGTTCCATGCCGCCATGCTGGCGATCAGGCAAATGCCGCAGCCGGTCATTGCGGCACTGCAAGGGCCGGTCGCCGGCGGCGGCCTTGGCCTGGCGCTCGCCTGCGACCTCGGCGTGGCGGCGGACGATGCGAGTTTCCTCTCCGCCTATACCAAGATCGGCACGAGCCCCGATGGCGGCACCACCTGGTCGCTGACCCGGCTGCTCGGGGCGCGCCGCGCCATGGAAGTCATGCTGCTGAACGAGCCGATGGATGCGCACACGGCGCTGGCGCTCGGCCTGGTCAATCGCGTGGTGCCGGCGGGCGATGTCGAGGCCGAAGCGCTCGCCATGGCGCGCAAGATCGCCGGCGGCGCCCATGGCGCGACGGCGGCGGTCAAGCGGCTGGTCGGCGCGGCGGTGACGGCAGATTTCGCCGAACAGCTCGCCGCCGAAAAGGTCTCGTTCATCGAGCGGGCAGCGACAGCCGATTTCCGGGAAGGCATTGCCGCCTTCCTGGAGCGGCGGACGCCGCGATTCGAGCCCTGACGCCGGATACCGCCGGTCAGCGCAGCAGCTCGCCGGCAATGATCAGCTTGCGGATCTCGGTGGTGCCGGCACCGATTTCCAGCAGCTTGGAGGCACGGTAGAGCCGGTTGACCTCGGTCTCGCGCATGTAGCCGGCGCCGCCGAAGATCTGCACCGCGTCGGCGACCACTTTGCTGCAGCCTTCGGCGGCAAACATGATCGCGGCGGCGGTGATCTTGTGGATCTCGCCGCGGCCGCCCGCGCCCTCTTCCAGGTCGTTCGCCTCGGCGAGGGTGCGGTAGCACAGCGCCTTCATCGCTTCGACCGTGACATACATCTCGGCAAGCTTGCCCTGGACCAGCTGGAACTCGCCGATCTTGCGGCCGAACTGCTCGCGTGTCTTGGCATAGTCGATGGCGAGCTCCAGGGCCCGCTCGGCCATGCCGACATTGATCATGGCGACGATGGCGCGCTCGAGGTCGAGCCCGCTCATGACCACCGCGACACCCCGGTGCTCGGCGCCGACCATGTTGGCGGCCGGCACGCGGCAGTCGTCGAAGGTCAGCTCGGCGGTGGTCGAGCCGCGAAAGCCCATCTTGTCGAGCTTCTGGGCCACCGCGAAACCGGGCGTGCCCTTCTCGACGATGAAGGCGGAAATGCCCTTGGCGCCCCGGGCCCGGTCGGTCTTGGCATAGACCAGCACGATATCGGCGACCGGGCCGTTGGTGATGAAGAGCTTGCGGCCGTTGAGCACGTAGCTGTCGCCGTCCAGCCTGGCGGTGGTGGCCATCGAGCCAAGCGCGTCGGAGCCGGCGCCGGGCTCGGTCAGCGCGAGCGCGCCGATCTTGGTGCCGTCGCAGAGCCCCGGCACGACCCGGCGCTTGACCTCGGCGCTGGCATTGCGCGCGATATTGTTCAGGCAGAGGTTTTCATGGGCGACATAGGAGAGCGCGATCGCCGGGTTGTAGCGCGCCAGGCCTTGGGTGATCAGCGCCGAGGTGAAGAAGTCCGAACCGCTGCCGCCGAGCTCCTCCGGCACCGTCACGCCGAGGAAACCCATCTTGGCCAGCGCCGGCATGGCCTCCGGCGGCCACCATTCCTCGTCGTCCATGCGCGGCTGCAGCGCGAGCAGTTCGTCGCGGCCGAATCGCGATGCCAGATCAAGGATTTCCTGCTGATCGGCCGATAGCTCGAAGGCCGATGCCGCACGGTTTCGTCCGGATGTCCCGGTCGTGTCCATAATGTCCTCCCCAGGACGTTTTCGCCGCTTTGGGCGTGTTGACATGCTTCAATGAATAATATTCACTATGGGCAACTTGGCAAGCGCCCAGTCTCCGACAAGAGGCGCTCCGGGGGAGGACATCATGTTCAGGGACTGGCGCGGCCCGGCCGCGGCACAGGCGTGCTCATGCCTGTGATCAGCGCAAAACGAATGCAGGATCGCCGCGATTCGATCCTCTCGGCGGCCAAGCAGGCCTTTGCCGAGAAGGGCTTCGAGGGCACCTCCATTGCCGATATCGCGCGCGCCGCCGGCGTCTCGGACGGGCTGGCCTATCGCTACTTCCAGAACAAGCGCGACCTGCTCAACGAAGTGCTGCGCGCCTTCTACGAGCGGACCATGGTCGACCTCGAGATCATCGCCACCCGCGATGCGCCGTTCGAGACCCGCCTGCACGACCTGATCCACCGGCATCTGGTGGCCTTCGTCGCCGATGCGGACCTTTGCCGGCTGTTCATCTCGGAAGTGCGGACCGCCAGCGACTACCAGGGCTCGCCGGTACACGAATTGAACCGCCGTTATACCTCGATCCTGATCCGCATCATCGAAGCCGGCGTCGCGACCGGCGAGGTGCGCGCCGATATCGACATCCGCCTGGTGCGTGACGTCATTTTCGGCGCCGTCGAACACCGCTCCTGGGCGGCGGTCAATGGCCGTCCGCATGATGTCGACGCCACCGCGCGCAATCTCGTCGAGCTCTTGCGCTACGGCCTGATCGCCCGGCGGGATGCCGGAGCCGCGTCATGAGCCGCTTGCCCTTCGACACGCTGCTGGTCGCCAATCGCGGCGAGATCGCGCTCAGGATCATCCGCTCGGCCAAACGCCTGGGCCTGCGCACCGTGGTGGTCTGCCACGAGGCCGATGCCGGCTCGCCGGCGGCGGAGGCCGCCGACATGGTGGTGGGCATCGAGGGGCGCACCGGGGTTGCCGCCTATCTCGACGGGGCGCAGATCATCGATGCGGCCCGGCGCTCGGGTGCCCAGGCGATCCATCCGGGCTACGGCTTCCTGTCGGAAAATGCCGGTTTTGCCCGTGCCGTGGCGGCGGCCGGCCTCGTCTTCGTCGGGCCGACGCCCGAGGCGATCGATCTGATGGGCGACAAGATCCGGGCCCGTGCCTTTGTCGTCGAGCACGGTTTTCCGGTAGCGCCCTCGGCGATCGAGGATGACGACCCGGCAAGCTTCGTCGAGCGGGCCCGCGCGCTCGGCGCGCCGCTGCTGGTCAAGCCATCCGCCGGCGGCGGCGGCAAGGGCATGCGCATCGTCCGCGACATGGCCCTGCTCGAGCAGGAGATCATCCAGGCGCGCAGCGAAGGCACCCGCTATTTCGGTGACGGCCGGCTCTATGTCGAACGTTTCGTCGAGCGGCCCCGCCATATCGAGGTTCAGGTGCTGGGCGACGCCCATGGCCATGTCGTGCATCTGGGCGAGCGCGAGTGTTCGGTCCAGCGCCGCTTCCAGAAGATCGTCGAGGAAACGCCGTCGCCGGCACTCAGCCCGGCCTTGCGGGAGCGCATTTGCGAAACCGCCGCCGGCATCGCGCGCGCCGCCGGCTATCGCAATGCCGGTACGGTCGAATTCATCTTCGGCGACGGCCAGTTCTATTTCCTGGAAATGAACACCCGCCTGCAGGTCGAGCACCCGGTCACCGAAATGGTCACCGGCATCGACCTGGTCGAGCAGCAGCTGCGGGTCGCAGGCGGCGAGGCCCTGGCCTTCTCGCAGGCCGATGTCACGTCGTCGGGCCATTCCATCGAACTCCGGGTCTATGCCGAATCCGCCTCGCGCGGCTTCACCCCGACCACCGGCCGGATCCTGGCGCTGGAATTGCCGCAAGGCGAAGGTGTCCGGGTCGATGCCGGTTTCGGCCAAGGGCAAAGGGTGACCACCGCCTTCGATCCGATGCTGGCCAAACTGATCGTCCACGGCGCCGACCGTGGCCAAGCGATCGACCGTGCCCGCCGGGCGCTCGCCGATTTCGCCCTGCTCGGCTGCGAGACCAATATGGCCTTCCTTGGCCGGCTCATCGCCGACCCGGCCTTTGCCGCCGGCGAGGTTCATACCGGCTGGCTCGACGAGAACCCGTCGCTGGCGGCCGAGCCGCCGCTCGATCGGGTGACCGAACTGAAGCTTCTGGCGGTCGCTGCGCTTTCGACCCGCGCGGTGCGCGACGGGGCCGATGCCGTCCCCACCCTTCATGCCTCCATTGGCGCCTGGCGGAACTGACATGCGGCACGCTTTCGACATTGCCGGATCCGAGATCGAGCTCTGGCTCGCCCGTGAGGGTGCGGGTTATCGGCTGCACCGCGATGGCGGTGAGGCGCGCGTGGCGCTGTCGGCCGAGGGCGGCCTGCGCCAGATGCTGACGGTCGACGGGGTCTCCGAGCCGATGCTCGTGGCGATCGAGGGCGAGCTCCTGCATGTCCATGTCGGCGGCCGGTCCCATGTCATTCGCCATCTCGACCCGGCCCGGCGCTTCGCCGATGCGGATGCGAGCGGCGGCGCCGACATGGCGCGGGCGCCAATGCCCGGCACGGTGGTGCGCATCGATGCGGTGCTTGGCCAGGCGGTCGCGGTCGGCGATCCGATCCTGGTGATCGAGAGCATGAAACTCGAGACCACCATCCGCGCCTGGCAGGACGGCCGGATCGGCGACATCCATGTCAGCGAGGGCCAAAGCTTCGATCGCGATGCGCCGCTGGTCAGCCTGACCGCGAGCGAGGCCTGACATGCGCAAGATCATCTCGTCGCTGGACACGCGCTCGGCCGAGTTTCAGGCCAATCTCGCCCATAACCGGGGCCTTGCGGCGGAACTCAGGAACCGTCAGCGCGACGCCCGGCTGATCCGCCCCGAGCGCGACCTGCAGCGCCTGGCGCGCCAGAACAAGATGTTCGTGCGCGACCGGATCGAGGCGCTGCTCGATCCCGGCACGCCCTTCCTCGAACTGTCGACGCTCGCCGCCGGGCACGCCTATGACGGCGACGTGCCGGGCGCCGGCGTCGTCTCCGGCATCGGCATCGTCTCGGGCCGCGAGGTGATCATCCATGCCGACGACGCCAGCGTGAAAGGCGGCGCCTGGTATCCCCTGTCGGTCAAGAAGATCGTCCGGACGCTGGATATCGCCATCGAGAACCGGTTGCCGGTGGTGCATCTGTGCGACAGCGCCGGCGGCTTCCTGCCGCTGCAGGCGGAACTGTTCGGCGACCGCTATCTCGCCGGCCGGATCTTCCGCAACCAGGCGACCTTGTCGAAAATGGGCGTGCCGCAAGTGGCGATCGTGCTCGGCCATTGCACGGCGGGCGGTGCCTATGTGCCGGCGCTCAGCGAATATAACGTCATCGTCAAGGGCACCGGCGCGATCTTCCTCGGTGGCCCGCCGCTGGTGAAGGCCGCGACCGGCGAAGAGGTGACGGTCGAGGAGCTCGGTGGCGCCGACGTGCATACGCGGATTTCCGGCACGGCCGACTATCCCGCCAGCAACGAGCGCCACGCCATCGCGATTGCGCGCGAGATCGTCGGCACGTTTCCCAAGCGCGCCAAGGCCGCGGTCGACTGGGCAACGCCCGAGCCGCCGGCCTATGACCCGGACGAGCTCTACGGTGTCATCCCACGCGACATCAAGGTGCAGTTCGACATGCGCGAGGTGATCGCGCGCCTCGTCGACGGCAGCCGGTTCCACGAATATCAGCCGGCTTACGGCACGACGCTGATCTGCGGCTTCGCCCATATCTGGGGCTGCCCGGTCGGCATCCTCGCCAATAACGGCGTGCTGTTCAACGACAGCGCGCTCAAGGGCGCGCATTTCATGCAGCTCTGCGACCAGAACCGGACCCCGGTGCTGTTCCTGCAGAATATCACCGGATACATGGTCGGCCGCGAGTATGAGCATCGCGGCATCACCAAGGACGGCGCCAAGATGATCATGGCGGTCGCCGGCCTCGAGGTGCCGAAGATCACCGTGGTGGTCAATGGTTCGTTCGGCGCCGGCAATTACGGCATGTCGGGCCGCGCCTTCGACCCGCGCTTCCTGTTCATGTGGCCGCAGAGCCAGATCTCGGTGATGGGCGCCGAACAGGCGTCCAACGTGCTGGCCGACATCAAGATCCGGCAGTTGGCCCGCAACGGCGAACAATTGGACACCGGCGGCATCGCGGCGATCCGCGAGCCGATCCTGGATGAATACCGGCGCCAGTCGAGCGCCTATTATTCGACCTCGGAGATCTGGGACGACGGCATTCTGGATCCCGTCGACACCCGCAACGCGCTGGCCATCGCCTTGTCCGCGGCGCTCAATGCGCCCGGCAAGGATCCTCATTACGGCGTCTTCAGGATGTGAGGCGGGTCATGAACGCAACCAGCATCGACACCACGCCTTCGACCGACCGACCGGTCGTGCTGGCCTGTCGCGATATCGAGCGCTCGTTCGGTGGGCTGAAGGCGCTGAAAGGCACCTCGCTCGACGTCCGTGAGGGTGAGATCTTCGGCCTGGTCGGTCCGAACGGCAGCGGCAAGACCACGCTGGTCAATGTGGTGACCGGCTTCTACCCGCCCAATGCCGGCACCGTGACCCTGTTCGGCGAGAACATCACCCATGTCGCGCCGCATGCCATTGCCCGGCGCGGCGTCGCCCGCACGTTCCAGAACCTCGCTTTGTTCAAGGGCATGAGCGTTCTCGACAACATCCTGATCGGCCGCCACGTCCATATGAAGCCGAGCGCGCTCGGCACCTTCTTCTATTGGTGGTGGGCGCAGCGCGAGGAGCTGGCGAACCGTCGCGTCGTCGAGGAAGTCATCGAGTTCATGCAGTTGCAGGACATCCGCGACGAGCCGGTCGACGTGATCCCGCTCGGCCTGCAGAAACGCGTCGAGCTGGCGCGCGCGCTGGTCGCCGAGCCGCGTTTCCTGATCCTGGACGAGCCGATGGCCGGCATGAACCAGGAAGAGAAGGAATATATCGCCCGCTTCATTCTGGATGCCCGCGAGGCGCGCGGCGTCACCATCCTGATCATCGAGCACCACATGGATGTGGTCACCGCGATCTGCGACCGGGTCGTCGTGCTCAGCTATGGCGAGATCATTTCCGAAGGCAAGCCGCAGGAGGCGATTTCGCATCCGCGCGTCGTCTCGGCCTATCTCGGCGAGCGCGCCGCCAAGCGCCACCAGCAGGGAGCGGCATGATGAACGCCCCCCTGACGAAGCTTCCGGTGCCGGTGAGCTGGGCCAAACATGCCGACGGGCAGCCGGCGACCCTGGTCGCGGCGCTCGCCCGCAATGCCGCCGAATCCGGCGATCGCGTCGCCTTTCGCGAACGCAAATACGGCGTCTGGCAGGAGCTGAACTGGCGCGAGGTGCTGGCCGAGGTCCTGGCCATGGCGGTTGCGCTCGAGGCCCGCGGCCTGGCACCGGGCGCGGCGCTGATCGTCATCGGCGACAATCGCCCCAGGCTCTATTTCTCCATGCTGGCGGCGAATGTGCTCCGTGCCTTTCCCTCGCCCGTCTATCCCGACGTGCCGCTCGACGAACTCGTCGTCTCGACCCGCCACGGCGCGCCGATCATCGCGGTCGCCGAAGACCAGGAACAGGTCGACAAGCTCCTCGACCTGCGCGCCAGGATCGGCCGGCCGACGACCATCATCTATGACGACCCGCGCGGGCTCGGCACCTATGCCGACGCGGGCATCGTGTCGTTCGAGGCTGTTATCGCCGAAGGGCGGGCGCGGCTCGAGCGCGAGCCGGGGCTCGCCGCCGAACTGATCGGGCGCGCCGGTCCCGACGACGTCACCGTGCTGCTGCACTCGTCGGGCACGACCGGCCAGCCGAAAGGCATTCCGCTCAGCCATCGCAATGTCACGCGCGGCGTGCTGAACGCGGCCGAGAGCGGCTATTTCCACGCCCACGAGGAACTGTTCGCCTATCTGCCGACCGCCTGGGTCGGCGACTTCGTCTTCACGCTCGGCGCCGGGCTGATGATGGTCGCCACCATCAACATTCCCGAGCGGCAGGAAACGGTCATGCACGACCTGCGCGAGGTGGCGCCGACCTTCTATCTCGCCGCGCCACGCGCCTGGGACCAGATGCTGACCCGCATCCAGGTCGGCATGAAGAATTCGACGCCGCTGAAACGCAAGCTGTTCGACATCTTCATGCCGCATGCCGTGGCGCTGGAGCGCAAGCGGCTCGCCGGCGGCCAGCCGAGCATCGGCGAACGGTTGATCAATGGGGTGGGCGAGGTGCTGGTCTACGCACCCTTGCGCGACTATCTCGGGCTTGGCCGGGCCGAGCGAGCCTTCACCGGCGGCGAGGCGCTGGGTGAGGACACCTTCCTGTTCTTCCGGGCGCTCGGCATCAAGCTGAAGCAGTTCTACGGCCAGACCGAAACCTGCGCCCTGACCGCGGCCCAGGCGGAAGGCCGGGTGAAGCTGCACACGGTCGGGCGGCCGATGGCCGGCGTCGAACTGAAGATCGACGAGTCAGGCGAGATCCTGGTCAAGTCGCCCTCGGTGATCTCGGGCTATTTCGACGACGCCGAAGGCACCGCCAAGGCGATTGTCGACGGCTGGCTGCATACCGGCGACGCCGGCTTCATCGACGAGGACGGTGACCTCATCGTGCTCGGCCGGGTCAGCGAAGTCGTGCGGACAGCGGCCGGCGAGCGCTACATCCCGAACTTCATCGAGAACCGCCTGAAGTTCAGCCCCTATATCCGCAATGTCGCGGTCATCGGCGCCGGGCGCGACCGGCTCACCGCTATCGTCTGCATCGATTTCGACGCGGTCGGCCACTGGGCCGAAGAGCGGCGGATCTCCTACACCTCCTATGCGGACCTGTCGCAGAAGCCCGAGGTCATGGACCTGATCGGGACGGTGGTCGCCCATGTCAACACGCTGCAGCCGGAGGGCCTGAGGGTTCGCCGCTTCGTCAACCTGCACAAGGATTTCGACGCCGACGACGGCGAGATCACCCGCACGCGCAAGCTCCGCCGCAACGTCATCGAGACCACCTATGGCGCGCTGATCCACGCGCTCTACGGCACCGAGCGGCAGACCGTGTTCGACGCCGCGATCACCTATGAGAGCGGCGAGCACGGGATGATCCGGCGCACGCTCACGATCAGCGAGGTTCCCGTCTGATGGATTTCATCCTCATCACCGAACTCGCCATCAGCGGCGCTTTTGTCGGCCTGATGTATGCGCTGGTCTCGCTCGGCATCGTGCTGATCTACAAGACCTCGGGCCTCGCCAATCTGGCGCAGGGTGCCATCGGCATGACCGGTGCCTATATTACCTGGGCGATCTCGGCGGGTCTCGGCGCGCCGATGTGGCTCGCCATTGCCCTGGCCCTCGTCGTCATGTTCTTTGCCGGCACCATGGTCGAGCGCGTCGCGCTGCGCCGGATGATCGGCCAGCCTGTCATCATGACCATCATGCTGACGCTCGGCATCGAGATCCTGCTGCGCGGGCTGATGCCCGGGGTGTTCGGCGCGGCGGTCAAGCGGCTCGATATCGGCATACCCCAGACGCCCATCTTCATTGGCGAAATGCTGATCAACCGCTCGACCATGATCGGCGGATCGATCTCGTTCTGCCTGATCCTCTTGTCGCTGCTGTTCTTCAATTCGCGCTACGGCATCGTCATGCGCGCGGTGGCCGACGACCAGACCGCCTCCTGGTCGGTCGGCATCCGCGTCGAAAAGGCCATCGCGGTGGCCTGGGGTCTCGGCGCGATGACCGCCACCGGCGCCGGCATCCTGTGGGGGGCGACCCAGGGGTCGACTGGTCGCTGTCGCTCTTGCTGATCAAGGCGCTGGCGATCGCCATTCTCGGCGGGCTCGATTCGATTCCCGGCGTGCTGGTTGCCGGACTGATCGTCGGGGTCGCCGAAAGCCTCGCCACCGGCATCATCGATCCCATTGTCGGCGGCG
Source organism: Phreatobacter stygius (assembly GCF_005144885.1). NCBI lineage: Bacteria > Pseudomonadati > Pseudomonadota > Alphaproteobacteria > Hyphomicrobiales > Phreatobacteraceae > Phreatobacter > Phreatobacter stygius. Next base: position 2,495,817 of record NZ_CP039690.1, on the reverse strand, counting down.
GCACCCGCGACATCGTCGCCTCCGTCATCATCCTTCTCACCTTGCTCCTGAAGCCTCACGGCCTGTTCGGCCGCGAGCACATCGAGAGAGTCTAGGGTCCCATGTTCTACAGGCGCGCCGGCATCCGACACACCCGTTACCAGGACGAGCGCCAGCTCTTCCCCTTGCGGTTCGACCGCTGGCTGATCCTGCTGGTGCTCGGCTTCCTGGTGCTCGCGCCGTTCACCCTCGACCGGCTCTATCTTGCCGGCTATCTGCTGCCCTGGCTGATCTGGTCGACCGCGGCGCTCGGGCTCAACCTGGTGATGGGCGGTGCCGGCCAGATCCATCTCGGCTATGGCGCGGTCATGGCGATCGGCGCCTATGGCTCGGTGCATCTGGTACGCTACGGCGTGCCGCTGGAGATCGCGATGATCGCCGGTGGCCTGTTGAGCGCCACCATCGGCATTATCTTCGGCGCCGCGGCGCTGCGCGTCAAAGGCATCTATCTCGCCATGGCGACGCTCGCCATGCAGTATATCGTCGATTTCGTCATCTCGCAGACCCCGGCGATCAGCGGCGGCTCGCTTGCCACCATCCAGGTGCCGCCGGTGCGCTTCCTCGGATTCAGCGTGCGCGGCGACGTCGAGACCTATTTCGTCGCGCTGTCGGTCTGCGTCCTGGTCACCCTGTTCATGCTCAACGTGCGCCGGACCAGCTTCGGCCGGGCGCTGGCCGCGGTGCGCGAGAAGGACTATGCCGCGCAGATCCTCGGCGTCAGCACCTTCAAATACAAGCTGCTCGCCTTCTGGGTCAGTTCGTTCATCGGCGGCGTCGTCGGCTCGGTTCTGGCGGTCTGTTATTTGCGCGCCGTGTCGCCGGACCAGTTCCACATCGAATTGTCGATCCAGCTGCTCGCCATGGTGATCGTCGGCGGTCTCGGCAGCGTGCTCGGGCCGTTCTTCGGCGCAGCACTCATCCTGTTCGCGCCGATCGTCCTGAACAACCTGATGGGCCTGATCTCGACCACGCTCGGGGTCAGCATGTCGATCGATCTCAGGGCCCACGTGCCCCTGATGGCCTATGGCGCGCTGGTCATCGGCTTCCTGCTCTACGAGCCGCTCGGTCTCGCCAAGATCTACGACAATCTCCGGAATTATCTGCTCGTCTGGCCGTTCCGCCACGCCCAACGGTAACGGCACCAAAACAAAGGGCGGAGGAAACACGTCATGTCAGTCAACCGTCGCATCTTCTTGTCCGGGACCGCGGCAGCGCTCGCCGCGCCGGCCGTTTCCACCACGGGCGCCTTCGCCCAGGAAAAGGTCGTCCGGTTCACGCTGTCCCAGGACTTCACGCGCATCTACACCTTCGTGACCTCGGAATATAACCAGGGCCAGCGCGACTATTTCACCCTGGTCAACGAGCGCGGCGGCATCAACGGCTACCGCATCGTCGCCGACGTGTCGGATCATGCCAACGACCTGCCACGGGCGATCGAGGCCTACGAGCGCGGCAAGCGCGAGGGCTCGGTGCTGATCGACCCGCTGTCGACGCCGGTGGCGCGAGCGCTGGTGCCGCGCGCGCTGGAAGACAAGGTCAATCTGGTGACCGCCTATTCCGGACGCAGCGACGCGGCCGACGGCACGAGCTTTCCCTACGTGCTGCCGCTGTCGATCAATTACTGGACCCAGGCCGGCCTGATCATCGACTATTTCCGCCAGATCGAGAACGGCAACCTGCGCGGCAAGAAGGTGGTGTTCGTCCATATCGACACGCCCTTCGGCAAGGAGCCCCTGCCGATCCTGCAGGTCCTGGCCCAGCGCCTCGGTTTCGAGCTCCTGCCCTTCCCCTACACGCCGCCGGGCAACGACCAGGCCGCGATCTGGCCGCAGGTGCGCCGGGCAAGGCCGGATTTCGTCATCTTCTGGGGCGCCGGCGTCGGCCAGACCGTGGCGCTGACCGAAGCCATCCGCAACGGCATGCGCATGGACCGTGTCTCATCCAGCGTCTGGATCTCGGAATCGGACATGGACGTGGTCGGCCGCGAGGCGGCCAAAGGCGTCCTGAAGGTCGAGCCCTGCGTCAGCGGCCGCGAGCCGAAGCCGATCCGCGACATCCTGGCCGAGGTGGTGGCCAAGGGCAAAGGTGCGGGTCCGGAGGCCAAGGTCGGCACCAGCTATTACAATTACGGCGTCCAGATGGGTTCGTTGATGGTCGAGGGCGTCCGCAAGGCCTTCGAAAAAGCCCCGAACGGCCCTGTCACCGGACCCTGGTTGAACGAGGGTCTGCGGTCGATCAGCAACTTCACCGCCGAGGGATTGCTGCCGCCGACGACGGTGAGCAAGGAAGACCATCAGGGCGGCGGCCTCGGCCGGATCTCCCGTTGGGACGGCGCGAAATTCGTGCCGGCGACCGACTGGTTCACCGCCAACCAGGACATCGTCTGGGCCGAGATCCGCAAATATTCGGAAGAGTTCCGCAGGTCGGGCAAGTGACGGCCTGAGCGCGCCCGAATGCATGGATATGTCCCGCTTCCCGCGATCGCTTCGGCGGTCCGGGGAGCGGGATCTAAGCGGAGTTCCGAATGGCCCTTCTCACGCTCAACAATGTCGAGGTGGTCTATGACCGCGTCTTCCTGGCGGTCAAAGGCGTGTCGATCGAGGTGCCGGAGCGTGGCCTCGTGGCGCTGCTCGGCGCCAATGGGGCGGGCAAGAGCACGATCCTGAAATCGATCAGCGGCCTCTTGAAGCCCGAGCGCGGCGAGGTGTCGCGCGGCGAGGTGAGCTTTGCCGGCGAGGACATCCTGGCGCTCGATCCGCCCGACCGGGTCAGGCGCGGCATTGCCCATGTGCTGGAAGGCCGGCGCGTCTTCGGTCATCTGACGCCGGAGGAGAACCTGATCGCGGCGGCCTCCATGCATCGCGACCGCGGCCATGTCACGGCGCTGATCGACAAGGTCTTCGGCATGTTCCCGCGGCTGAAGCAGCGCGCCAAGGCGAAAGCCGGCTACCTGTCCGGCGGCGAGCAGCAGATGCTGGCCATCGGCCGGGCGCTGATGACCGAACCGAAACTCCTGATGCTCGACGAGCCGAGCCTCGGCCTCGCCCCCTTCCTGGTCGACGAGATCTTCGACATCGTCCGCAGCATCAATGCCGACAGCGGCGTCGCCGTGCTGCTGGTCGAACAGAACGCGGCGGCCGCACTCGACATCGCCGAACAGGCCTATCTGATCGAGAACGGTCGTATCCTGATGGGCGGTGCGGCCGAGGTGCTGAGCAGCAATCCCGATGTCGCCGAGGCCTATCTCGGCGGCAATCACAAGGTCGACTACCACGCGGTGAAACATTATCGCCGGCGCAAGCGCTGGCTGGCGTAGCACGCGGGCCCTGCCACGCCGCGCATGGACGGCGGCACGCCGAACGGTTAGTCAGCCTGCTGGTTTGCGGCAGGAAAGGGCTCCCGCGATATGCGTGACGGGATTTACAGGCTGCGCTTCCAGAGCCCGCTCGGCTGGGGCACGGGCGTGCTGCACATCCAGGGCGGCCGGGTCTGGGGCGGCGACGGCGGCTTCTATTATACCGGCACGCAGGGCCACGAGGGCAACCGGGTGACGCTCGAGGTCAGGACCTATCGGCACAGCCAGGGCCGGGGCCTGCAGACGATCTTCGGCCAGGACGAGGTTCACGTCCGGCTGATCGGCACGCCGGACGGCGACCGGATCATGTGCGAGGGGACGGCCGACGAGGTGCCGGGCGCCCAGTTCATCGTCGAGCTGACCTGGCTGACCGACTGAAGGGTTCGACGATCACCTCATGCCGGCGCCGGCCTGCCGTTGTGGCCGAGCCTGACGTGCCGCAACATGCGCAGCGTCGCCAGCACGGCGATGGCGGACAAACCGGTCGACAGGGCGAACAGCGCGCCATAACCGAGCCAGTCGGCGATGCGGCCTGACAGCATCGAGCCGGCGAGATAAACCACCAGCTGGGCGCAGGCGAGAATGGTGAAATCGGTGCCCGGCTGTTCGGATGAACTCACCGCCATGAACAGGCTGTAGAGCGCGACGATCTCCATGTAGCGGATCAAGGTCTGGAAGCCCGCAGCGCCGAACAGCGCCTCCTTGCCGGTGATCAGCCCGTAGGCGTGCAGCGCGAACAGCAGGAAGCAGACGGTGCGCATGCCGCCGAGCAGGCTGAGCACGAAACTCAGGCCCCGCCGTTTGATCAGCCAGGCGGCAATGGCCGAGCCGGCAAGCCCGGCGGTGGCCGCCGCGGTTCCCGAGAGATAACCGATCTGGTTGAGCGGCACGCCGACATCGACGAGATAGGGGCCTTCCATCGCCTTCACGAAACCTTCGCTCGCCCGGTAGATCAGCGCGATCCACAAGATCTGGCGCGCCTCCGGACGTTTCAGGAAGGCCATCAGCGAGGGTCTCGGTGTCGTCGCCGCGGCTGCCGGGTCGTCCTCGCGCATCATCACGGCGGCGACCAGCGGCAGCACCGAAATCGCCGCGATGATCATCAGCATCCAGGCCCAGCCGGCATAGTGGTAGAGCACCAGGCCGAGCGTGCCGCCGACCACCACGCCGAAGGCGACCGCGCCGCCCTGAATGGCATTGCCGATCGCCCGGTCCTGTTCCGGCAGGTGTTTGGCGGCATAGCCGTCGGTGGCGATGTCCTGGGTGGCGAGCAGGAGAGAGGCGACGAAGCCGATCGCCAGGACCGCTTTCACGTCGGTGACCTCGACGGCGACGAGGCCGAGGATGCAGATGACGATGCCGGCCTGGGTGAGGAACACCCAGCTCGCCCGGTGGGCGCGGGCCAGCGGTCGGATGCGGTCGACCAGCGGCGCCCAGAGGAATTTCAGCACCAGTGGCAGGAACAGGAGCGAGATCGACCCGATGGCCGTGCGCGAGACGCCCTGTTCGCGCATGATCGGCGGAATGGCGGCGGCGAACAGATAGGACGGGATCGCCTGGGCGACATAGAGCCCGGCCAGAACCACGAACAGGCGCATCCGGCCCGGCGGTCGGGCGTCGTCGATCGCAAGCGTCATGAGATGGCTCCGAGATGGGCGCGCAGGACGGCGCGGCCGGCGGCCTCGTCGGACACGAGCGAGACCGGGAAGGGCCAGAGCCGCTGGAACACCGCGGCGGTCGCTTCCGTCGCGCCGGGGCGGATCATGGCGATGCCGGCGCAGCACCGGTTCATCTGGTCGCGGGTGGCCTTGAACCACAACGCCTGTTCGCGCTCACCGGCCGCCGACAGCTTGCCGCCGCCGCCGAACACGGTCAGCAGCGCATAGCGCCTGTCCAGCCGCCCGACGAGCCCAAGCGCGTCGAGATAGGCGCGCTCGTCGTTGTCGCCATAGGGCGGCAGGAACCGCAAGGTCACGACGCCGTCGGCGCCTTGGTCGAGTTCCACCATGATCTCAGGGCTCAAAAGGTGCGGCGATAGCCGGCGGTGACGGTGCGGCCCCAGGCATAGCTGGTGAGATTGCGCACGGAGGTCGCCGACGGGTTTTCATAGAGCGTGTCGAACAGGTTGTTGACCGCCAGGAAGGCCTGGCCGCCATAGACCGGCGCGGTCACCGAGGCATTGACGGTGAAGCCGGGACGGATCTTGTAGATGGTGCCGGCGAGGTTGATCGGCTGTTCGCGGGCGGTGAAACCGACGCCCTCGACGCGCAGCGCCACATCGTTGTCGAAACGGTAGATGCCGTAGAGCGTGCCGCGGAACGGATTGGCGATGCGGTTGTTGGGCAGCCAGCTGTCGAGGCGGCCGTCCTTGTTGGAATCGTAGCGACCCTCGCGATAGGTCATGTTGGTGCCAAGCGTCAGCGCGCTGGAGACCGCGACCTCGCCCTGGAACTCGATGCCGTAGATCATCTCCTTCTGCTGGGACAGGGTGTTGCTGAGGGGATCGAAGGTGACGCCGTTGTTCGAAGTGCTGACGAAGCCGGCGAGGCCGCCGCGGAAAGCGCCGATGCGGCCGCGGATGCCGATCTCGTAATTGTTCACCAGCTGGGCCCGGGGCGCGATGCTGGAATAGCTGACCGTGGTGCCGGCCGGAAGGCAGGCCGGCATCATGACCGGACAGGCATAGGCCAGCGTCGAACCGGCGCGGCGGGTGAAGGCGCCGATATCAGGCAGGGCATAGCCCTGGGAGAAGCCGCCATAAAGATCGATCGTATCGGTCAGCTTGAACGTGGCGCCCAGATTATAGGTCGGCGCGGAATAGTTGAACGAACCGCCGGTGACCTTCAGCGCCGGCAGCAGGAACACCATGGCCGGGCTCAGGCCGGCATAGATGTCGGGGCGGGTATAGTCCGACACGGTCAGGGCGAAGCTCTCGTAGCGGATGCCGCCGCGCACGGTCAGCCGGTCGGCCACCGGCACCTGCAGCTGGGTGAAGCCGGCCAGCGTCGTCTGGGCCAGGGGCGTGAACACCTGGCGGCCGTCGACCAGTTCCTGCGAGGTGTGATCGCGCATGGCGTCGGCGCCCCAGGTCAGCCGGGCGCCGCGCCACAGGAAATCGAGCGGGGTATCGACGGTCGCGTTCACGCCATAACGGGTCGAGTGCAGGACCGTCTGGTTCGCCGGGCTGGTCGGCGAGGCCGGGTTGCCGGAATAATAGACCTGGCTGTTATAGGGGTAAGAATAGGTCGAGTAATTGAACCGCTTGTTGGTGTCGTTGTAGAAGCCCTGCACCGACAGATTGCCGAGCAGGAACGACGTGTCGGTATAACGCGCCTGGAACGAGCTGGTCCGCTCCATGACGCTCGAGCCCGAATAGAGGCTCGAGGTGTCGGGCCGGGCATAGGTGCCGGAATAGAGCGTGTTGTATTGCGGGTTCTGCTCCAGCCGGATCATGGTCGCCGAGACTTCGAAGCGCCGGCTGGCGTCGAAATTGTAACCGAGGCGGGCGAACAGGTTGCCGTTCCAATAGCGGTCGCCGCCGCCCTGGCCGAGCATGGCGTCGGAGGGCAGTTCACGGCCGGCGCCGTCATAGCTGCGGCCGGCGGCGCGGCCGGTGGCGATGACCGAATAGTCGAAGCCGTTCTGGCCGCCGAGGACGCTGACCGAGACCTCCGGTGCCAGCGAATTGCCGGGATTGGCGGTGAACGCCCGGAGTGTCGAACTGACGGTCACCTGCGGCTTGCCGTCGACCGGCCGGCGGGTGATGAAATTGACCGTGCCGCCGGTGGCGCCGGCGCCATAGAGGCTGGAGGCGCCGGACGCGACTTCGATCCGCTCGACCGAATTGAGGTCGATCAGCGAGGCGATCCGCGACACGTCGCGCAGCGGCGTGTTCAGCGGCACGCCGTCGATCATCACCAGGAGGCTGCGTCCCCGATAGCTTTCCGAGGCATTGGAGATCGTCTCGGTCGAGGCGGAATAGCCGGGCACCAGCTTGGAGAGAGCGACGGCCGGATTGGCCGAGAACTGCAGCTGCTGCTCGATCTCGGCGCGTTCGATCACCTGGACGGTGGTCGGAACCTGCTCGATCGGGCGCGCTGCGCGGGTTGCCGTGACGGTGATCTCGTCAAGGACCTGGGTCTGTTGCGCTTGGGCCGGCAAGGCCATGCCGGCGCTGACAAGCCCGCCAAGGCTCGCAACGATCAGACTCTTGCCAGTTCTGCGTAACCGCGGCGCATGCTGCATCTTCATCTTCCAGCCAAAATGCCATTGAAGCGCCGCAAAATGCAGATGCAGTTCTGTCTCGTCAACAATCATTACGTATTCATTGAAACTATATACTTGTTCTAGATTGGTCGTACATTAAAAGGCCTCAAAACTGAACAAAGATTAGAATGAGTATAAACTTGGGCAGCCGGAGACCGGCGGCAGGCAGGCAGCGCGACGCTGCTGATCGGGCTAGGCGCAGGCGGGATGGCTCCAATGCGGTGCTGGCCGGCCGAGCGCGCTGGCATGAGCGACCGGCCGTGTTAGCTTGCGGTCGAATTTTCTCCACAGCGGAAAGCCCGGCATGACCGTTCTCGACAAGATCAAGGCATTCGAAGACACGATGACGGCCTGGCGCCAGGACCTGCACCGGCATCCCGAGGTCGGCTTCGAGGAAAAACGCACCTCCGACTTCATCGCCCGCACGCTCGACGGTTTCGGTTTCGAGGTGCATCGCGGCGTCGGCAAGACCGGCGTTGTCGGCCGGCTGAAGGTCGGCGACAGTTCGCGCTCGATCGGCCTGCGCGCCGACATGGACGCGCTGCCCATGCAGGAGGCCAACAGCTTCGCCCACCGCTCGACGATCGACGGCCGGATGCATGCCTGCGGCCATGATGGCCATGTCGCGAGCCTGCTCGGCGCGGCGCGCTACCTGTCCGAGACCCGCCGCTTCGACGGCGTGGTCAACCTGATCTTCCAGCCGGCCGAGGAAGGGCTCGGCGGCGCCAACGCCATGCTGGCCGACGGCCTGTTCGAGCGCTTTCCCTGCGACGTACTGTTCGGCTTCCACAACGCGCCGCAATTGCCGGTCGGCAAATTTGCGATCCGGCCGGGCCCGATGATGGCCGGCGGCGCGTTTTTCGACATCGTCGTCAAGGGCAAGGGTTCGCACGGCGCCCATCCCGAGCACAGCGTCGATCCGGTGCTGACCGCCTGCCACATCGTCACGGCGCTGCAGTCGATCCCGGCCCGCAATGTCGGCGCGGTCGACGCGGCGGTCATCAGCGTCACCCGGATCGAAGGCGGTGACGCCTATAACGTGGTGCCGAACCAGGCGGCGGTGCGCGGCACCGCCCGCTGGTTCAAGCCCGAGGTGCTTGACATCATCGAGACCAATATGCGGCGCATCGCGACCGGCGTGGCAGCCGGTTTCGGTGCCACGGCCGAGGTCGACTTCCGGCTGATCTTCGCGCCCCTGGTCAACGGCGCCGACGAGACGGCTTTTGCCGCCGACGTTGCCGCCGAGATCGCCGGCGAGGCCAATGTCAACCGCGAGCGCGATCTGATCATGGGCTCGGAGGACTTCTCCTTCATGCTGGAGAAGGTGCCCGGCGCCTATATCAATATCGGCAATGGCGACAGCGCCAATGTCCACAATCCGAGCTACGACTTCAATGACGCGGTGCTGCCCTATGCGGCCAGCATGTATGCGAGGCTGGTCGAACTCCGGCTGGCGACCAACCGGCTCGGCGCCTGAGCGCCGGGCGTGGGATGGCGGGGCGGTGCCTCGCCATCCGCTCCGGGCCTGACACGCGGCCATGACAGCCGCGATCACGAAAGCACCGCCCATGAAGAAGCTGGTCAATGATCCGCGCCATGTCGTGCGGGAAATGCTCGAGGGGCTGGTTGCCCTTTGCCCGGATCAGGCCTTGCTGGCCGATGAGGACGTGATCGTCCGGGCCGTGCTGCCCGAGCCCGGCGCGCGCAAGGTCGCGGTTCTCTCGGGCGGCGGCGCCGGCCACGAGCCGGCCCATGCGGGTTATGTCGGGCAAGGCCTGCTGACCGCCGCGATATCGGGCGACGTGTTCACCTCGCCAAGCGCCGACGCGGTGCTGACCGCGATCCGCGCCGCCGCCGGGCCGGCCGGCGCGGTGCTCGTCGTCAAGAACTATACCGGCGACCGGCTGAATTTCGGCCTGGCCGCCGAACTCGCCAAGGCCGAGGGCATTCCGACCGAGATCGTGATGGTCGCCGACGATGTCGCTCTGCACGACACGGTGCCGGCCGAACGCCGCCGCGGCATTGCCGGAACGGTGCTGGTGCACAAGATTGCCGGTGCTGCGGCGGAAGCCGGCTGGCCGCTGGCGCGGGTAGCCGAGACGGCGCGCCAGGCAGCCGGCGGGCTCGGCACGATGGGGGTGGCGCTGGGCGCCTGCACCGTGCCGGCGGCCGGTCGCCCCGGCTTTCTGCTTGGCGACAACGAGGTCGAGCTCGGGCTCGGCATCCATGGCGAGCAAGGCGTGCGGCGCGGCGCGCTGGAAGCGGCCGACGCGCTGGTCGACACCATGCTGGAGATCATCCTGAAAGATCAGGGGCTCGGCGATGGCGACCGGGTGGCGCTGCTGGTCAACGGCCTCGGCGGCACGCCGCCCATGGAGCTGGCGATCGTCGCCCGCCGGGCGCTCACCGTGCTGCGCGGGCGCGGCATCCGCGTCGAACGGGCCTGGAGCGGCAATTTCCTCACCGCCATCGAAATGCCCGGCTGCTCGCTGTCGCTGCTCGAGGTCGACGACGACAGCCTGAGCCTGCTCGACGCGCCGGCCGCGGCGCCGGCCTGGCCCGGAGGTGGCCGGATCGCGGTCCCGAAAGTCCTGCCCGGACCGGCGGCGGTGGCCGACCCGGCCGCCGCCGGGATCGCCGACCTGCAGGTTCGTGGCCGGCTGTTCAAGGTCGCGGCCGCGCTCGAGGCGGCCGAAGAACGGCTCACGACCCTCGACAGCGCGGCCGGTGACGGCGATCTCGGCATCAGCATGCTGCGTGGCGCCGAAGCGCTTCGGGCCTTGCCCGATGGCGCGTTCAGCGATCCGGCCACCGCGCTGACAGCGCTTGCCGGGGCGCTGCGCCGGGCAATCGCCGGCAGTTCCGGGCCGTTCTACGCAGTCGCCTTGATGCGCGCGGCGCGGGTTCTCGACAGCGGGGCGGGAGCGGAGGCCGAGGCCTATGCGGCGGCCTTTCGCGCCGGCGTCGACGCAATCACCGAACTTGGCGGCGCAAAGCCCGGCGACCGCACCATGCTGGACGCCCTGGTGCCGGGCGCCGAGGCTTTCGAGGCTGCGGCCAGGGATGGCAGGCCGCTGACCGAGGCCTGGCGGGCGGCGGTCGAAGCGGCGGACAAGGGCTTTCAGGCCACCGCCGGCATGCGCCCGCGGCTCGGCCGGGCCGCCTATCTCGGCGACCGGGCCATCGGTACGCCGGATGCCGGAGCGGCGGCGGCGACGGTGTGGATGCGCGCCCTGCTCTGACTGCGCAGCCGCTGCGCTGCGCGGCCTTGTCAAAGCTGCGCGGTGACGCCGCCGTCGACATAAAGCACATGGCCGGTGACGAAGCTTGCCGCCGGCGAGACCAGGAACAGGCAGGCGCCGACCAGTTCATCGACATCGCCCCAGCGGCCGAGCGGCGTGCGGGCGGTGAGCCAGGCCGAAAAAGCTTCGTTCTCGACCAGCGCCTTGTTCAGTTCGGTCTTGAAATAGCCGGGACCAAGGCCGTTGACCCGGATGCCGTGTTTGCCCCAGTCGATCGCCATGCCCTTGGTCAGCATCTTCACGGCGCCTTTCGAGGCGGCATAGGGGGCAATGGCCGGGCGCCCCAGCTCGCTCTGCACCGAGCAGATGTTGACGATGGCGCCCGACTTGCGCGGGATCATCGCCTTGGCCACCGCCTTGGCAACAAAAAACACGCTGTCGAGATTGGTTGCCATCAGCTCGCGCCAGGTTGCCTCGGGAAATTCGTCCAGCGGCATGCGCCGCTGGATGCCGGCATTGTTGATCAGGATGTCGAGCGGACCGATGTCGCGCTCGATCCGATCGACCGCCTCGGCCACCGCCGCGGGGTCGGTGACGTCGAAGGCGAGGCTGTGAACCTGGAGCCCTTCGGCCGCCAGGCCGTCGGCGGCCTGTTTCAGCCGGTCGACGTCGCGGCCATTGAGCACCACCCGGGCGCCGGCGCGCGCCAGGCCGCGGGCCAGCGCCAGGCCAATGCCGGCGCTGGAACCAGTGACCAGCGCCAGGCGTCCGGATACGTCGAAATAGGACGTCATGTCTTGGCTCTCCCATTGTCCCGGGGCCGTTCCGGCCGGCTTGGCTCGCTTCGAGCGGAATGCTCCAAGCGGGGCGGGACAGGCTCCGGGCAATAGCGATAGCATGAGATGCGACCGGGTCGACCGCATCGACGCCCGCCGCAGGATGGTCAGTTTCGAGGACATGCCATGAAGGCGCTGGTGATCCATGCCCCGCACGATCTGCGCGTCGAGGAGCGCGCCGTCGAGGCGCTCGGGCCGCACGACATCGCCGTCAAGATCGCCGCCGGCGGCATTTGCGGCTCGGACCTGCATTATTACCACCAGGGCGGCTTCGGGACGGTCCGGATCAAGGAGCCGATGATCCTCGGTCACGAGATTGCCGGCGTGGTCGATGCGGTCGGACCGGCGGTCGTGGCCTTGAAGCCGGGTGACCGGGTGGCGGTCAGCCCGAGCCGGCCCTGCGGCCAGTGCCGTTATTGCCGGGAAGGCCGGCACAACCACTGTCTCAACATGCGCTTTTATGGCTCGGCCATGCCGTTTCCGCATATTCAGGGCGCCTTCCGCGAGGTGCTGGTCTGCGACGCGGTCCAGGCGCACCGGGTGGCCGACCATGTCAGCCTGTCGGAAGCCGCCTTCGCCGAACCCCTGGCGGTCTGCCTGCATGCGGTGCGCCGGGCCGGCGCAGTGCTCGGCAAGCGCGTGCTGGTCACCGGCTGCGGCCCGATCGGCGCGCTTTGCGCACTGGCTGCCCGCGCCGCCGGGGCGGCCGAGATCGTCGCCACCGACATCGCGGAAGCGCCGATCGCCATGGCGCGCCGGCTCGGCGTCGACCGGGCCGTCAACACGGCGACCGAGCCGCAAGCGCTGGCTGACTACGAGGCCGACAAGGGTTCTTTCGACGTGCTGTTCGAAGCCTCGGGCAATGGCGGCGCGCTGACCGGCGCCTTGGCCGCGCTCAGGCCGGGCGGGATTGTCGTCCAGGTCGGCACCGGCGGCGAATTCGCCATTCCGATCAGCGTTCTGGTCGCCAAGGAACTGGAGCTGCGCGGCAGCTTCCGGTTTCATGAGGAGTTCGCGCTGGCCGTCGCCATGCTGGGCGCAGGCCGGATCGATGTCGGGCCGCTGCTGACCGCGACCTTCCCGGTCGACCGGGCGGTCGAAGCCTTCGACCTTGCCTCCGACCGCTCGCGGGCCATGAAGGTGCAGCTCGCCTTCGCCTGAGCGCTGCCTGTTCGATCCGCCCTTTGCGCCGTCACCCGAGGATTGCCCGTTGAGCGATGTCGTCATTCACGATCCGCGTTTCGCCCGGCTCATCATTGGCCATGCCAAGCTCGAAAAGCTTCATACCGGCTGCCGCTGGGCCGAGGGGCCAGCCTATTTTCCGGCCGGCAAATACCTGATCTGGTCGGACATCCCCAATGATCGGCTGATGCGCTTCGACGAGACCGACGGCTCGGTGTCGGTGTTCATGAGCCCGTGCAATCATCACAACGGCCATACCGTCGACCGCCAGGGGCGGCTCGTCTGTTGCGAGCATCGCGGCCGCTGCGTGTCGCGCATCGAACATGACGGCAGCCGGGTGATCCTCGCCGACCGCTGGAACGACAAGCGGCTGAATTCGCCAAACGACGTGGTGGTGAAATCGGACGGGTCGATCTGGTTCACCGACCCGACCTACGGCATCGACGGCGACTATGAGGGCGATGCCGCTCCGAGCGAGATCGGCGCGTCCTACGTGTTCCGGATCGACCGGGCGACCGGCGCGGTCGACGCCATGATCACCGACCGGGTGAAGCCCAACGGGCTCGCCTTCTCGCCCGACGAGAGGACCCTTTACGTCGCCGATACCGGCCGCTCGCACGTGCCTGACCTGGCCGTCACCATCACGGCTTATGAGGTTGCCGCCGATGGCCGGTCGGTGGCACGGCCGCGCGTCTTCGCCACCTGTCCGGCCGGCTTTTTCGACGGTTTCCGCGTCGATATCCACGGCAATATCTGGACCTCGGCCGGCCACGGCGTGTTCTGTTATGCCCCGGACGGGACCCATCTCGGCACGATCCCGATCGGTGAGATCGTCGGCAATGTCTGTTTCGGCGGCCGCAAGCGCAACCGGCTCTATATCTGCGGCCAGACCTCGCTCTACGCGCTGTTCCTGAACACGTCGGGCCTGGCCTGGACGTGAGGCATCGCTCGTCATTGGCCTGCCGGCCGCAGACGACCCGGTTCGTCTTGGCCGGGCTCGTCCCGGCCATCCACGCATTGACACGGGGTTGAGACGTGGATGCCCGGGACAAGCCCGGGCAAGACGAAGTGAACATTCTGTCGGGCTCTTGGCGGACCAACCCCCGCACAACAAAACCCCCGGGCGCTGGGCGACCGGGGGTTCGATACTTGCAGGCAGCAATTGGCCTTGATCAGGCGGTCGCCTCGATCACCCGGCCGGCCTTCTCGACCATCTCGGCGATCTGGCTCTCGGTGACGATCAGCGGCGGGGTCAGCACGATGGCGTCGCCGGCGGTGCGGATCATCAGGCCCTCTTCGTGGAAGGCATGCTCGAGCGCATCGTAACCGCGCTTGCCGACGGCATCCTTGCGGCCTTCGAAGTCGACCGCCGCGGTCAGGCCGACCTGGCGGATATCGAGCACGCCCGGCTTGGTCTTGAGGCTCATGACCGCCTCGGCCCAGAGCGGCTCGAGCGTCTTGGCGCGCTCGAACAGGCCCTCGTCGCGATAGAGGTCGAGGGTGGCGAGGCCGGCGGCGCAGGCCAGCGGATGGGCCGAATAGGTATAGCCGTGGAACAGCTCGACCACATGGGCCGGGCCGGTCATGAAGGTGTCGTGGATCTCCTTGCGGGCAATGACGCCGCCCATCGGGGCGGTGGCATTGGTGACGCCCTTGGCGAAGGTCAGGAGGTCCGGGGTCACGCCGTAGCGCTCGGAGGCGAAGGCGTGGCCGAGGCGGCCGAAGCCGGTGATGACCTCGTCGAAGATCAAGAGGATGTCGTGCTTGGTGCAGAGCTCGCGCAGGCGCTTGAGATAACCCTTCGGCGCCGGCAGAACGCCGGTCGAGCCGGCCATCGGCTCGACCATGACGGCGGCGATGGTGGAGGCGTCATGCAGCGCGACGATCCGCTCCAGTTCGTCGGCGAGATGGGCGCCCCACTCGGGTTCGCCGACCGAGAAGCGCTGCTCCTCGCGGTTATAGGTGTGCGGCAGGTGATCGGCGCCGGCGAGCAGCGAGCCGAAGAACTTGCGGTTCGGCACGATGCCGCCAACCGTGATGCCGCCGAAGCCGACACCGTGATAGCCACGCTCGCGGCCGATCAGGCGGGTCTTGGAACCCTTGCCGCGGACGTTCCAATAAGCGAGCGCGATCTTCAGCGCGGTGTCGGCGGCTTCCGAGCCGGAATTGCAGAAGAACACGTGGTCGAGATCGGCCGGCGCCAGCGCCGCGATGCGGCTGGCCAGCTCGAAGGCCTTGGGGTGGCCATATTGGAACGACGGTGCGAAATCGAGCTCGGCCGCCTGTTTCTGGATCGCCTGGACGATCGGATCACGGCCGTGACCGGCGTTCGAGCACCACAGGCCCGCCGTGCCGTCCATCACCGGGCGGCCTTCGGGGGTGTAATAATACATGTCCTTGGCGCGGGCGACCATGCGCGGCCGGGCCTTGAAGGCGCGGTTCGAGGTGAACGGCATCCAGAAGGCTTCGAGATCGTTCGGAACCGAGGCGGTGCCGACCGAATCGGCATCGACAAGACGCAGCGCGGACGCTTTGGACATGATGGTCTCCGGGAGAGCGGGGAAGGCTATAAAAATTCAATAAAGACGATATCAGCGCGACCGGGTCGTGCAACCGACACCGACGCGCGGGTGATCTGCGGAGCGGAGATTTCTATTCGCCTGGCGCCGGCCGGCCGTGCCGGCCGCCGGTCACATCACGACCACCTTGGTGCCGACCCGGACGCGCTCGTAGAGATCGGTGACGTCCTCGTTGCGCATGCGGAAGCAGCCCGAGGAGACATAGGTGCCGATGGTGTGCGGCTCGTTCGAGCCATGGATGCGGTAGAGCGACGAACCGAGATACATGGCGCGTGCGCCGAGCGGATTGGCCGGGCCGCCCGCCATGAAGCGCGGCAGGTCCGGGCGGCGGCGCAGCATGTCGGCGGGCGGGCGCCAGTCCGGCCACTCGGCCTTGCGGGTGATCGTCTTGTTGCCGGTCCAGCCGAAGCCCGGGCGGCCGACGCCGACGCCGTAGCGCCTGGCCATGCCATTGGCCTCGACCAGATAGAGGAAACGCTCGCGGGTATCGATGATGATGGTGCCGGGCCGCTGGCTCGTCTGATAGGCAACCGTCTGCGGCAGGAAGCGCGGATGCATGCCGCGCGGCACGCCCGGCTGGTCCGGCATGGCGAGCGCGGCCGGGTCGCGGGCGGCCCGGCGCTGCAGCGGAATGACCCGCTCCTCGATCGACGGCACAGCGCCGACCGGAGCTGGGGTGACCGGCGACACCGGCACAGCACGCGCGCCGCGTGGGGCCGGCGGCGCCTCGCCGCCGTTGAACAGATATTCGATGAAGCCGCCGCCCATCGCGCCGCGCCGGCCGGCTGATCCGGCGGGCTCGGCATAGGCTGTCATCGGGCGCGAGCGGATGGCGGTGGAGGCGGCCGGCATCATGCCGCGCTCGGCATAGATCACGCCGCGCGGCGCGGAGCCGTCCTGGGCCAGGGCGAGATTTGGCGCCAGCAGGCCGAACAGGGCGGCGGTGAGGGCGAGCTTGGTCATCGGCGAACCCGGTTCAAACGCATCGGCGGAGCAGGCGGCCCCGGTTTTCCTGGCCCACTGAAGCGTTGAAACGGCGAGAAAACGGTAAACAAGGCAGGCCTGATGCCGCCGCGACATCGCCCCTGCTCCGCAAGTTTCCTTTAGGCTTAACTCCCAGTAAAATCACGCTGATCAGGGTTAACGGGTGATGAATTAGGCGTTTGGAAAGGTTAACGCCTTTTCACATGCTGCCAGTGGAATTTGCGGCACGGCCGGAACCCGTTCTTAACCACGCGCGACCAAGGGTTCCGATCGCGGGCCATCGATGGTCCGGCCGGTCGATCGACATTCAGGTTGTTCATGCGCGCGAATAAAAAAGCCTTCCGCATCGAATCCTTTTCGCAGCCGGCGGAGCTTGCCGTCACGGCGAATGACGGCTCCCCGGCCGGTTCCGGCCATCAGGAGATCATGTCCGAGCTGAAATCGCTGCGCGCGCTGATCCGGCCGCCGGAAGAGGTCTCGCGGCAGATGATCGACGCCTATCGCAGCGAGATGCAGGAGGCGATGAAGCTGAAGGCCGAGCTCGACAGCATCTACCAGGCGATCAACCAGACCAAACACGAGATCGCGACGCTGCATGTCTCCGGCTTCCAGGGCAAGCAGATGACCCGCGTCACCCACGAGCTCGACGCGATCGTGTCCGGCACGGAACTGGCGACCGAAGGCATTCTGACCGCGGCCGAAGCGATCGATCAGATCGCCAGCCATCTTTCGGCGAAACTCAAGAGCCAGCAGGATCGCGGCGCCATCGACGACGTCCAGCAGAAGATCATCACGATCTTCGAGCACTGCAATTTCCAGGATCTCACCGGCCAGCGCATCACCAAGGTGGTCAATACGCTGAAGTTCATCGAAGAGCGCATCGTCAAGATGATGGACATCTGGGGCGGGCTCGACAGCTTCAAGGATGTCGATATCGACGCCATCGCCGAGGCGACCGGCGACGCGGCCCTGGTCAACGGGCCGAAGATCGACGGCGACAGCGGCCATGCCAGCCAGGACGACATCGACGCGCTGTTCAACTGAACGGCGTCGCCGGGTGCGGCGGTGACTGCGCCTTCAAAGCAACAACCGCTTGCCCTGATTCCGCCCCGGCCCAACCTGAGTGTATCGTTCGGTTCTGTTCCGCCCTCCTGATTCGGGCCCGATGCGTCTCAGCCTCGCCATCCTCGCTCCCATTGTCGTCGCCATGCCGGCGGCCGCCCAGACGCCGTCGCCGGCCGAGCGGGCGGAGGCTGAGCGTCAGGAGCGCCAGCGCGAACTCGACGCCATCAAGAGCGACATGCAGCGGACCGGCGCCGAACGGGCGCGGATCGAGCAGGAAATCAGCACCATGCGGGCCGATCGGGCCGCCCTGGTGCGTTCCGGCATCGAGGCCGCCGCCAAGGTCCGGGCCTTCGAAGGCAAGGTGATCGAGAGCGAGGCGAGGCTCGCCGGCCTCGACGGCCGCCAGGCCGAGATCCGGGCGTCGCTCGATACGCGGCGCGACCTGATCGCCCAGGTGCTGGCCTCGCTGCAACGCATGGGCCGGCGACCACCGCCGGCGATGCTTGTCGGCGCCGACGACGTTTTGAAGACGGTGCGGACCGCCATGCTGCTCGGCACGCTGGTGCCGGAAATGCGTGATGCCGTGCGTGTCCTGGCGCGCGATCTGGAAGATCTCGCCGCGGTGCGCCGGTCGATCGCCACCGAACGGGACACGCTGAAACAGGACATGATCGCGCTGGACACCGAGCGCATTCGCCTGGAGGCGCTGGCCGAGGCGCGTCAGAAGCAGGTGGCGGCAAACGAGCAATCGCTCGACGCCGAGAAGCTGAGGGCGGCCGGATTGTCACGCCAGGCCGGTAATCTCGAACTTTTGATCGGCCGGATGGAAACCGAAATCGCCGCGGCGCAACGGGCCGCGGAGGCCGCCCGCACCTCGGTGGTGGCGCGTGGACCAGGCCTGACCGACCGGCGGTCGCAGATGGCGGCTTTGCAGAATGCCGGGCGCATGAACCCGGCAATTCCCTTCGCACAGACCCGCGGGAGCCTGCCTTTGCCGGTCCTGGGTGTGCGTTTGCGTGAATTCGGCGCCCAGGACGGATTGGGCGGAATCGAGCGTGGCCAGTCGATCGCGACCCGCGCCGGCGCTTCCGTGACCGCGCCGGCCGACGGGTGGGTGGTCTATTCGGGCCCGTTCAGGACCTACGGACAACTCTTGATCCTGAATGCCGGGGGCGGGTATCATGTCGTCCTCGCCGGAATGGACAGGATCACCGTTGATCTTGGTCAGTTCGTCTTGGCCGGCGAGCCGGTGGGCGTCATGGGTGACGCACCCCCTCCGGCCGCGGCGGTGACAACGGGCTCTTCTCAGCCCGTCCTCTATGTCGAGTTCCGCAAGGATGGGTCGAATATCGACCCCGCGCCTTGGTGGGCCCCCCGGGCTCCGGGCGTTCAGACCAATGAAAGGGTTCGCGGATGATGCGCAAAGCTTCGCTCCTCCTTGCCGGCGCCGCCATGGGCGCGCTCGCGACTGTCGCGGTGTCCCAGCCGCGCGCGATCCTGGGGATGAGCGCCAATGCCGCAGGATCCGACACCTATCGGCAGATCAATCTGTTCGGCGACATCTTCGAACGGGTGCGTTCGGACTATGTCGAGAAGCCGGATGACGCCAAGCTGATCGAGGCCGCCATCAACGGCATGCTGACCTCGCTCGACCCGCATTCGAGCTTCATGGACGCGCGCAATTTCCGCGACATGCAGGTGCAGACCCGCGGCGAGTTCGGCGGACTGGGCATCGAGGTCACCCAGGAAGACGGCGCGATCAAGGTGGTCGCGCCGATCGACGACACGCCCGCCTCCAAGGCCGGCATCCTGGCCAATGACATCATCACCCATATCGACAACGAGCCGATCCAGGGCCTCACGCTGCAGCAGGCGGTGGAAAAGATGCGCGGGCCGGTGGGCTCCGCGATCACCATCCGCGTCACCCGTCCCGGCACCGCGGCGCCCCGCGATATTCCGATCACCCGCGATCGCATCGTCATCCGCGCCGTGCGGCATCAGATCATCGGCGACGATATCGGTTATGTCCGTATCTCGCAGTTCAACGAGCAGACGACCGACAGCCTGCGCCGCGCGCTGGAGGAGATCCGCAACAAGGTGCCGGCCGACAAGCTGCGCGGTTATGTCGTCGACCTCAGAAACAATCCGGGCGGCCTGCTCGATCAGTCGATTTCGGTGTCCGATGCCTTCCTGGAGCGCGGCGAGATCGTCTCGACCCGCGGCCGGAACGCCGAGGAGACGCAACGCTGGAACGCCCGCTCGGGCGATCTGACCGGCGGCAAGCCGATCATCGTGCTGATCAATGGCGGTTCCGCCTCGGCCTCGGAGATCGTCGCCGGTGCGCTGCAGGACCATAAGCGGGCGACCGTGCTCGGCACCCGGTCGTTCGGCAAGGGGTCGGTGCAGACGATCATTCCGCTCGGCAGCCAGGGTGCGCTCCGGCTGACCACGGCGCGCTATTACACGCCGTCGGGCCGCTCGATCCAGGCCCGCGGCATCGATCCCGATATCCTCACCGAGCAGCCGCTGCCGGAAGAGCTGAGGGCCCGCGCCGCCGAAGCGCAGGCGCAGAACCGTGGCGAGGCGGGCCTGCGTGGCCATTTGCGCAACCCGAACCAGGACGCCAACGAGGAGCGTTCGGCCTCATCCGGCTATGTGCCGCGTGAGCAGAAGGACGACCTCCAGCTGAACCATGCCTTCGATCTGCTGCGTGGGGTCAGGACGGATGCGAAATTCCCGCCCGGCACCCGCAGCGCCGCCGCTCCGGCGACGCCAGCACTGCCCGCGGCTCCGGCTCCGGCTCCGGCCGAAACGGTGACGCCGGCGCCGGTCGTGCCTCCGGCTCCGGCCCCGGCGGCGCCGCAGTAAGCGACGCCAGGTTCGATCCATCGCCTCCGGCTTGAGGCCGGGGGCGTGTCGTTCTCGTCCGGCGGGCTCGTGTCCCATGTCGTTGTGCTCTTCGCAGACCCGCCAGTTCGCGGACGAGATTCTCGCGGCCTATGACGGCCGGCGGCAGATCGGCCCGTTGACCGGCCTGGAGCCGACCTTTTCAGCCGAGGACGCACAGAAGGTCTCGCACGAGATCACGCGGCGGCGGACCGCGCGCGGCGAAACGGTGATCGGCCGCAAGATCGGCTTCACCAACCGGACGATCTGGGACGAATACGGGGTCTATTCGCCGATCTGGGGACCGGTCTACGACAAGACCTATACCGCGGTGACCGGGCCGGCCGAGGCGCCGCTCAGCCGGCTGGTCGAACCGCGGATCGAGCCGGAAATCGTGTTCGGCTTCAAGGCCGGCGTGACGTCCGACATGGATGAACGGGCGATTCTCGGCGCGATCGGCTGGGTCGCCCATGGCTTCGAGATCGTCCAGTCGCTTTATCCCGGCTGGCGCTTCCAGGCGGCCGATTGCATTGCCGCCTTCGGCCTGCACGGCGCGCTCTATTGCGGGCCGCAACTGCCGGTCGGCGGCGATCCCGAGCCGTGGCTCGACGCGCTCACCGGCTTTTCGATCACCCTGTCGAAGGACGGCGTGGTTGCCGATCGCGGTGTGGCGGCCAATGTGCTGGGCGGGCCCTTGTCGGCGATCAGGCATCTTGCCGGCGTGCTCGCCGAGGATGCGCAGGCCATGCCGATCGGTGCGGGCGAAATCATCACCACCGGCACGGTGACACGCGCCTTGCCGGTCGCGCCGGGAGAACTCTGGACGACGGTGGTCGAGGGGCTCGCCGTCCAGCCGATGTCGCTGCGCTTCGTCTGAGACCGCCTCAGGTCTCGACGATCGACGGCTCCGGCTTCTTCTCGTGCTCGCCGGTCATGAACTGCGCCCGCGCCAGGCCGGCGAACACGCCGCCCTGGGCCACCAGTTCCTCGAACGTGCCGCTTTCGACCACGCGGCCCTGTTCGAAGACCAGGATGCGGGTGGCGTGCCGGATGGTGGCGAGCCGGTGGGCGATGACGAAGGTGGTACGCCCCTTCATCACCTCGACCAGCGCCGCCTGCAGCTTCTGTTCGGTGGTCGCGTCGAGTGCCGAGGTCGCCTCGTCGAGAATCAGCACCGGCGGGTCTTTCAACAGGGCGCGCGCGATCGACAGGCGCTGGCGCTCGCCGCCTGAGAGCGACCGGCCGCGTTCGGCGATTTCGGTATCCAGCCCATCCGGCTGACGCCCCAGGAAGTCGGCGGCCTGGGCCCGCTGGCAGGCCGCCCAGATCTCGGCGTCGGTGGCGTCGGCGCGGCCAACCTGCAGGTTTTCCTTGATGGTGCGGGCAAACAGCATGGGTTCCTGGAACACCACGCCGATATTGCGGCGGAGCGACACCATGGTCACGTCGCGGATGTCATGGCCGTCAATGGTGATGCGGCCGGACTGCGGGTCGAACACCCGGTGCAGCAGCGACAGCGTGGTGGACTTGCCGGAACCGGTCGAGCCGACCAACGCGATGGTATCGCCGGGGGCCGCGACAAAGGACAGGTCGGCCACCGCCGCGCGCTTGCCGTCATAAGAGAACGAAACATTCTCGAAGGCGACCTTGCCGACGACCTTGCCGACGTCGATGGCATTGGGCCGGTCGCGCACCTGCGGGCTGGTGTCGATGACGTCGAAGAAGTCCTTGATCTTCGGGCCTTCCAGGAACACCGCGTTGATGAAGCCGACCAGCGCCTCGAGCCTGGCGATCAGCATGGTGGCGAAACCCATGAAGGTGACGATCTCGCCAATGCTGGCGAGCCCGTTGATATGCAGCCAGGTGCCGGTCAGGAAAATCGACAGGACCGTCAGCGTCGCCGAGGCCCGCGAGGCGACGGCGGCGATCGCCCACCAGGACAAGACCGGGATCTGGGCCGCCAGCAGGGCGTCGACGGTCGAGCGCATGGCGCGCACTTCGGCGTCGATCCGGGTGAACGACTGGATGACCGGCACGTTGCCGAGCGCATCGGTGGCGCGTTCGGCGAGCGCATTGTGAAACTCCTGGACCTTGCCCTGCAGCGTCTCGGTCTTGCGCAGCACATAGCTGGTCAGGAAAAAGAAGAAGAACACCATGACCACCAGCAGGCTGCCCAGCCGCCAGTTCACCCAAAGCGAAACCGGCACCAGGATGACCAGCGCGATCATCGAGGCGCAGTGCTCGCGCAGGAAGGACAGCAACAGCCAGGCCATGGCGTTGGAGCCTTCCAACATCTGCTTCAGGAGCCGGCCGGAATGGGTGCCGGAATGGTAGCTGAGCGGCAGGTTGAGCACGTGCTCGAAGAAATGCTGCATGAACGCCAGCCGACGGCGATGCGACATGCGGTCGGCATGCAAGGCGACCAGCACGCCGGCACCGATGGTGAACAGGCCGAACGATACCCAGGCGATGACCAAGGGCAGCAATTCACCCCAGGTGATGGTGCGGCCGCGCGCCTGCGCGTTCGACAGCGTGTCGATGATCCGGCCGAACAGGATCGGTTCGGCGAACATGATGCAGGCCAGCACGATATTGCAGGTGAGCAGGGTCAGGCCGAGCCGCTTCTCCGGCCCGAGTTGCATCAGAACCCGCCAATAGACCTGGAGAAGTGACATGCGCCGCCCTCTGTCGAAACCGCTTACGTCCCTGTGAAACACGACGCGGAACGCGCCGCAAGGTGAGGTGGTTCCGAATCCGGCGGCAGTTCTAGAACGGCGTGCCGGCGCCGGGCGCGGTGAGATCGAGATGGCGGGCAACCGTCGCGGCGATGTCGGCCAGGCTGTCGCGCCGGCCGATCGGGCCGGTCGGCTGGCCCGGGCCATAGGCGAGGATCGGCACGTGCTCGCGCGTGTGTTCGGAGCCGGGATAGGTCGGATCGCAGCCGTGATCGGCCGAAATCACCACGAGATCGCCAGGCTTCAGGCGCGCCGCCAGCTCCGGCAGTCGGGCGTCGAATTCCTTCAAGGCCTGGCCATAACCCTTCGGGTCGCGGCGGTGGCCGTAGAGCG
Source organism: Phreatobacter stygius (assembly GCF_005144885.1). Taxonomy (NCBI): domain Bacteria; kingdom Pseudomonadati; phylum Pseudomonadota; class Alphaproteobacteria; order Hyphomicrobiales; family Phreatobacteraceae; genus Phreatobacter; species Phreatobacter stygius. The sequence goes on along the minus strand of NZ_CP039690.1, from coordinate 2,472,315 downwards.
AATCGAAATCGATGAAATTGGCCATCAGCAGCCCTTGCTCGGGCAGCCGGTCCAGGCCTTCGAGCATGCGGTCGAACAGTGCCATGTTGCCGGCGGCCTTGAGCACCTCGCCGGTGCCGACATGGGCGAAGATGTCGCCGATCTTGCCAATCGTGATGACGGTCCGGCCAGCCTTCTCGGCAAGTTCCAGGATGGTCGGCGCCGGCGGCGGCACGGCATAGTCGCGGCGATTGCCGGTGCGGACGAAATCGGCGGCCGACGATCCGAGGAAAGGCCGGGCGATGACCCGGCCGATATCAAGGGGATCGCAGAGCTCGCGCGCGACGGCGCAGACGGCATAGAGCCGCTCGAGCCCGAAGGCCTGTTCGTGGGCGGCGATTTGCATGACCGAATCGGCCGAGGTGTAGACGATCGGCCTGCCTGTCGCGATATGCTCGTCACCGAGTTCGGCGATGATGGCGGTGCCGGAGGCATGACGATCGCCGAGAATTCCGTCGAGGCCGCAGCGCCCGACCAGAGCCGCGATCAGTTCGGGCGGAAAGCACGGTTGGGTATCCGGGAAATAACCCCAGTCGGTCGCGACCGGCACGCCGGCGATCTCCCAATGGCCGGACGGCGTGTCCTTGCCCCGGGAGGTCTCGACGCCGTAACCGTAGCGGGCGGTGATCCGGCCGGTGGCGGCGAGCCCCGGCGGCATGCGGCCGGTGGAGGCCTCGGCCGCCTTGGCGAGGCCAAGCGTTGCAAGGTTCGGCAAATGCAGGCCGGGCCCACGCTGGGCGAACCATGCGGCAACATGGCCGAGCGTATCGGATCCGACATCGCCATAACGTTCGGCATCCTCGGCGGCGCCGATGCCGACGGAATCGAGCACCAGGATCAGCGCGCGGGCCATGGTTTCACCCCGCGATCCGGGCCTGGACGAGCGCGCCGACCAGGGCACCGCCATGATCGAGCGTGATCGCGGCGTGGATCATCGCCGCGGCGGCGTCGAAGCCGGCCTCGTCGCGCGAATGGACCATGGCCAGCGGCTGGCCCCGTTCAATGGCCTCGCCGAGCATGACCAGATCGGTCAGGCCGACGGCGTGATCGACCGGATCGGCCGAGCGGGTGCGTCCGCCGCCCAGCGCCACCACGCTCATGCCGATGGCGCGGGTATCGATGGTGGTCACGGTTCCGGCGGCGGCCGCCAGTACCGGCCGGATCAGTGGCGCCCGCGGCAAGTGTTTGTCGGGGCTCTCCATCAGGTCGCCGGGACCACCCAGCGCCACGACCATGCGCTCGAAGGTTTCGGCGGCACGGCCGTTGTCGAGCACCCGTTCGAGCTTGCCCTGGGCCTGGTCGAGGTTCGGAGCGAGCTTGCCCAGCACCAGGAGTTCGGCGGCGAGCGCCATGGTGACGCCATGCAGGCGGGACTGGCGATGCCGGCCCGAGAGATAGTCGATCGCCCAGCGAACCTCGACGGCATTGCCGGCGGCGTTGGCGAGCGGCTGGTCCATGGCGGTGACCAGCGCGACCGTCGGCAGGCCGGCGCCGGCGGCAACGGTGGCAATGGATTCGGCCAGCTCCTTCGAGCGTGGGAATTCCGGCATGAAGGCGCCCGAGCCGGTCTTGACGTCCATCACCAGCCCGTCGAGGCCGGCGGCGAGTTTTTTCGACAGGATCGAGGAGGTCAGCAGCGGGATCGATTCGACCGTCGCCGTGACGTCGCGGACGCCATAGATCACCTTGTCGGCCGGCGCCAGATTGGCAGTCTGCCCGATGATGGCGCAGCCAACCTCCCTGACGGTCCGGCGCAGGCGGTCGAGCGAAGGTGTCGCGTCATAGCCGGGGATCGATTCGAGCTTGTCGAGGGTGCCGCCGGTATGGCCGAGGCCGCGACCGGAAATCATCGGTACGAAGCCGCCGGCTGCCGCGACCATCGGCGCCAGCATGAGCGAGACGGTGTCGCCGACCCCGCCGGTCGAATGCTTGTCGAGCACCGGGCCGGACAGATCGAGGTCACGCCACGACAGGACATCGCCGGAATGGGTCATGGCGCGGGTCAGCGCGATGCGTTCGGCCATCGACATGCCCTGGAAAAAGATCGCCATGGCAAGGGCTGCGACCTGCGCCTCGGTGACCTTGCCCGCGCCGATGCCGGCGACGAAGGCGTCGATGGCCTCCGGGGCCAGAGCCCGGCCGTCGCGCTTGTCGCGGATGATCTCTTGCGGAAGCAGCGTCATGCGTGTGGTCCTCGACCGGTCAGGGCCATCTTTAATATGGGGTGCCGGTTGCCGTCGGCGCAGCGGCCTGATCCGCCAGAAGCGCGTCGAGCAGCCCGGAGGCGCCGAAACGGAAGGTTCTGGGGCTTGCCCAGGCGGGCCCCATGATGCCATCGGCGAGCGCCAGATAGGCGGCCGCATCGGCCACCGTGCGAATGCCGCCGGAGGGCTTCAGCCCGACCGACCGCGGCGCGGCACGGATCTCTTCGAGCATGATCTGGACCGCTTCGGGCGTGGCCGACACCGTGGTCTTGCCGGTCGAGGTCTTGATGAAATCGGCGCCGGTCGTAATGGCGATGCGGGCGGCCTCGCGGATCAGGTGCGGCGACGTCAGTTCGCCGGTCTCCAGGATGACCTTCAACAGTCTGGTCGAGGGAACCGCGCTGCGCACCGCGCCGATCAGCGCGCCGACCGTCTCGCGGTCGCCTTTGACCAGGGCGCGCCAGGGCAGAACCAGGTCGATCTCGTCGGCGCCGTCGAGCAGCGCATAACGGGTCTCGTCGGCGACCTGGGTCACGTCGGTGCCGCCGGCCGGGAAATTCACCACGGTCGCGACCTTCACTCCCGTGTCCTTCAACAGGCGTTTGGCCTGGGGGACGAAGCCGGCCCAGGTGCAGACCGCCGCAACCGGGCCGAGCCGCGTGACGGCGCGGCTGCAGAGCGTCTCGACGCCGGCCTCGTCAAGGCCGTTCGACAGGTCGGTGAGGTCGAGCAGCGCCACGGCGCGGGCGGCAAAAGGAGCCGAGATAGACCTGGTCATGCTGACATCTCCGAGAGAAAACCTCGGATCACGGCTGCGACGGCGCCAGCGCCCTCGGCCGCGACCGTCTTGGTCTCGCCATGGGACGGGGCTTGCGGCGCCAGTCCCGCACCATAGTTGGTGATCATGGACAGCGCGACGACGGAAAGTCCGGCATGGCGGGCGAGGATGACCTCCGGCACGGTGGACATGCCGACGGCGTCGGCGCCCAGGCGCTGCAGTGCGCGGATTTCGGCAGGCGTTTCGAAGCTCGGGCCGGTGACCCAGGCATAGACGCCCTGGTGCAGCCGGACGCCGCCGCGTTGCGCGCCGCGGGCGAGCGCCGCCGTCAGTCCGGGGTGATAGGCGTCGTTCATCGGCACGAAACGCGCGTCGCCGGGCAAACCGATCAGCGGATTGGGTCCGAACAGGGCGATGTGGTCCGATATCGCCATGACCGCGCCGGGCGGCATGTCGGCCTTCAGCGACCCCGCGGCATTGGTCAGCAGCAGGGCGCGCGCGCCGAGCGTGGCGAATGTGTCGATCGCCGGCTTCATGACCCGCGCGTCGCCCTGTTCATAGACATGGGCGCGGCCTTGCATGACCGCGACGCGCCGCCCCTCGAGGCGGCCGACAACGAGCCGGCCGGCATGGCCGGAGACGCCGGCGCCGGGGAAGCCGGGCAGTTCGGCATAGGGGATGACGGTCGCGTCCGCGATCGTCTCGGCCAGGGGCCCAAGCCCGGTGCCGAGCACGATGGCGCAGTCGAACGGCTCTGCTCCGGTGCGCTGCCGGATGATCGCGGCGGCGGTCATGTCAGGTTGTCCGGCCCGAAGGAAAAGGGCAGCAGGCTGCCGAGCGTGAAGCTGCGCCTCAGCCCTTCCGGCCCGGCGACATGCACGAGCACGGCATCGGCCGAGAATTCACGCAGGCGCTGGCGGCAGGCGCCGCAAGGCGTGCACAGCTCCGGCCCGTCGCCGATCACCAGGATCTCGGCGATCTGCCGGTCGCCGGCCAGCACCATGGCCGATAGCGCGCCGGCCTCGGCGCAGGCGCCGACCGGATAGGCCGCATTCTCGACATTGCAGCCGGCATGGATGGCGCCGGAGGCCGACCTGATGGCGGCGCCGACCCGGAACCGCGAATAGGGCGCGTAGGCTTGCGCCTGGGCGCGCCTGGCTGCGTCGAACAGGGCTTTCAGCTCCGGTGTCACGTACGATCCTTCACATAGGGAATGCCGGAGGCCTTGGGTGGCGTCGCCCGGCCGATGAAGCCGGCCAGCAGCACCACGGTGAAGATATAAGGCAAAGCCTGGATGGCCTGAACAGGCACCTGGCCAATGCCCGGAAAAGACGCGCCCTGAATGCGCAGCGCGGTCGCATCCATCAGGCCGAACAGCAGGCAGGCGCCGAGCGCGGCCCAAGGCCGCCATTTGGCGAAGATCAATGCGGCGAGGGCAATGAAGCCCTTGCCGGCGGTCATGTCGTTGATGAAGCCGGCCGATTGGGCAATGGCGAGATAGGCGCCGCCCATGCCGCACAGGATGCCGGCGACGATCACCGCCTGATAGCGCAGCCGCGCGACCGAGACGCCGGCGGTATCGACCGCCGCCGGGTTTTCTCCCACCGCGCGCAGGCGCAGGCCCCAGCGGGTCTGATAGAGCGCGAAGGCGGTGATCGGCACCAGGATGAAGGCGAGATAGACCGGCACGGAATGGCCGGAAATGATGTCGGCATAGAAGGTGCCGATGACCGGGACGCCAGCGGCCGTCTCGGCAAGAGGCAAGGTGATCTCGTTGAAACGCGCGCTTGCGGGCAGTTGCGGGGTCCGCCCGCCCTGGTCGAACCAGGCATTGCCGAGCACGGCGGTGAGGCCGGAGGCCAGCACGTTCAGCGCGACGCCGGAGACGATCTGGTTGCCGCGCTGGCTGATCGAGGCAAAACCGTGGATCAGCGCGAAGACGACCGAGGTACCGATCGCCGCGGCAAGTCCAATCCAGGGATTGGGGATGACCGCCGCGGTGGCGCCGGCCGCGAAGGCGCCGACCAGCAGCTTGCCCTCGAGGCCAATATCGACCACGCCGGCACGTTCCGAATAGAGGCCGGCGAGGCAAGCGAAGATCAGCGGTACCGACAGCCTGATGGCGCTGTCGCAGGCCACCAGCAGGATGGTCCAGGCTTCGATCATTCAAGCCTCCTGAACGGTGAACCGCTGATAGAGCGCGGCCAGCCGTTCGGCGAACAGGCTCTCCAGCGCGCCGGCGAACAGGATGACGAAGCCCTGGATGACCACGATCATTTCGCGGGTGATCCTCGGCTTTTCGAAGGCAAGCTCGGCGCCGCCCTGGGTCAGCACCCCAAACAGCAGGCTTGCCAGCACGATGCCGAAGGGATGGGCGCGCCCCATCAGGGCGGCGGCGATGCCGACAAAACCCGCGCCGGCGACGAATTCGTTGATCAGCCGCCCCTGGGCACCGAGGATCTCGTTGGTCGCCATCAATCCGGCGAGGCCACCCGACAGCATCAGGGCGATCATGGTGACGCGCGCCGGCGAGATGCCGGCATAGACGGCGGCATCCGGATTGGCGCCGACGGTGCGGATGCGGTAGCCGAGCCGGGTGTGCCAGATCAGCACCCAGACGGCGGCGGCTGCGGCCAGCGCGATCAGCAGCGACAGGTTGAGCGGCGAACGGGCGACCGTCCAGCCGAACCAGCCGGTCATGGTGGCGATCGAAGGCAGGATCGCGGCATCGGTGAACTTCGCTGTCTCCGGCGCCATGGAGCCGGCCATCTTCAGCGGTCCGACCAGCAGATAGACGAGCAGAGCCCCCGCGATGAAATTGAACATGATGGTGGTGATGACGATGTGGCTGCCGCGCCGGGCCTGCAGCCAGGCCGGTATGAAAGCCCAGGCCGTGCCGCCGAGGGCTGCGCCGATCACGCAGAGCGGCAACAGGACGAGTGCCGGCAGCTGTGGCAGCGACAGCGCCACCAGGGCTGCGCCGAGGCCGCCCATCAGGGCCTGGCCCTCGCCGCCAATGTTAAAATGGCCGGCATGGAAGGCGACCGCCACGGCGAGCCCGGTGAAGATGTAGCTGGTGGTATAAAACAGCGTGTAGCCGAGGCCGTAGTCCGAGCCGAGTGCGCCGCGCAGCATGATCGCCAGCGCCTCGAACGGGCTCTCGCCGATCAGCGTGACCACCAGGCCGGCAGCCAGGAAGGCGACGGCGACATTGACCAGGGGAATGGCGACCGCCGTCAGCCAGAGTGGCAGGTCGCGATCGTTCATTCGCGCGCCTCGCCGATGCCGGCCATCAAGAGGCCAATGTCGCGCTCGTCTGTCGACGCCGCTTGGCGTTCGCCGGTGATGCGGCCGCCGCTCATCACAAGCACGCGGTCGGCCAGCGCCAGAACCTCGTCGAGTTCGGTGGAGACGACCAGGATCGCCTTGCCCTCGTCGCGCAGCGCGATCAGCCGGCGATGGATCAGTTCGATGGCGCCGATATCGACGCCGCGGGTCGGCTGGCCGACCAGGAGCAGGACCGGGTCTCGTTCGATTTCGCGCGCCAGCACGATCTTCTGCTGGTTGCCGCCGGAAAACAGCGCCGTGGTCAGGCCCGGATCGGCCGGGCGCACATCGAAGGTTGCCATCTTGCTGGCGCAGTCGGCGACCACGGCGCGATGGTTGAGAAACGGTCCGAAACCGAAGCGCTGTTCGTCGGTGCAGCCCAGAATGGCGCTCTCGGCGGCATCGAACGGCTTGACCAGGCCCCGGCGCTGCCGGTCCTCGGGCACGTGGCGCAGGCCCTGGGCGCGCAGGCTCTGCGGGTCGTCGCGTCCGCCGCAATCCAGCAGCGCGCCGCCGAGCGCGATCGTTCCGGAGCTCGGCCGCCGCATGCCGGCGATGATTTCGAGCAGTTCCGACTGGCCGTTGCCGGAGACGCCGGCAATGCCGACGATCTCGCCGGCCTTGACGTCGAAACCGACCTGGTCGAGGCGCAGCGTGCCGCGGCTGTCGCGCAGGCTGAGATCGCGCACCTCCAATACGGTCTTGCCGGCTTCGGCGATAGTCTTGTCGACGGTGAGCGCGACATGCCGACCGACCATCAGTTCGGCCAGCTGCTCCTGGCTGGTCTCGCCGGTCTCGACGGTTGCCACCATTTCGCCGCGCCGCATGACCGAGACCTGGTCGGTCACCGCCATGATCTCCTTGAGCTTGTGCGTGACGATGATCACCGCCTTGCCTTCGTCGGCCAGGCGACGCACCAGGACGAACAGTTTGTCGGCTTCGTCAGGCGTCAGGACGGCCGTCGGCTCGTCGAGGATCAGGATGTCGGCGCCGCGCACCAGGGCTTTGAGGATTTCGACGCGCTGCAGCTGACCGACCGCGAGATCGGCGATGACCGCGTCCGGATCGACATCGAGGCCATAGTCGCGGCTGAGCGCGGCGAGCCTGGCACGCATCGCGCTCGCGCCGCGGGCGGTCAGCGCGCCGCCCTCGGCGCCGAGCATGAGGTTTTCCACCACCGTGAAGGTTTCGACCAGCATGAAGTGCTGGTGCACCATGCCGATGCCGGCGGCGATCGCATCGGCCGGCGCGCGAATGTCGATCGCCTTGCCGTTGACGGCAATGTGCCCCTGATCCGGCGCGTAGAAACCGTAGAGGATCGACATCAGTGTCGACTTGCCGGCGCCGTTCTCGCCGATCAAGCCCCGCACCGTGCCGCGCTCGACCGTGAAATCGACTGTCTTATTGGCATGAACAGCGCCGAAGCGCTTGTCGATGCCGGTCATGGCAATGGCAGGGGCCGTCATAGCGCGATCACGAGGCCATCGAAGGCCCGTTCCACCGGCAGGTCCTCGGCCCATTCGAGCATGGACGAGCCCATATGGGTCAGGATGATCCGTTTGGCGGCGAGCTCGGACAGATGGGCCGAGAGCGTCCGATAGTCCAGGTGGTTCGGCAGCTTGCGGTCGACGGTGTAGCATTCGACCAGCAGGACGTCGGCCTCGCGGCTCAGCGGGATCAGCTGGTCGGTCCAGGAGGTGTCGCCGGAATAGGCAAAGACCCTGTTGTCGCGCGCGATGCGGTAGCCGAGGCAAGGCCCGGCCCTGTCGTCATGGATCATGGCGAAGGCGCTGACGCCGGCGCCGGCAACCTCGGCCGGCGCGCCGGGCGCGATCTCGATGAACTGCATGTCGAAGGCACGTTTTGCCCCAGACGAGCCCGGGAAGGCGGCTTCGAGCGCAATGTGTGCCCGCTCCTCGACTCCTTTCGGCCCGGCAATGGTGAGCGGCGCGCGCCGGCGCGTGACGAATTGGGCGTCGAGCACGAAGAACGGCAGGCCGCCGAAATGGTCGCCATGGAAATGGGTGAACAGGATCGCCGAGATGGCGTTGCGATCGATGCCGGCCCGGTTGAGCGCCGGCATCGAGGTGGCGGCGCAGTCGACCAGCATGGTCGTGCCGTCATCGGCGGTCAGGTACAGGCAGGTCGAGAACCGTCCGCCCGAACCAAAGGCGTCGCCTGAGCCGAGAACCGTGATGTTCATGGAACCGGGCAGCTGTTGGTGGCCATGAAGTCGTGAACCTGCAGCCGGCCGGCCTTGATGTCCTCGGCAGCCTTGACGACGGCCGCGCGCATTTCGGCGGTGATCAACGCGGCATTGTGGGCGTCGTCGGCCCAGTCGACCGCGCCGTCGGCAAGACCGAGGACCGTGATGCCGGAGCGCCAGGTGCCGGCACGCGCGCTGGCGAAGGCTGCGTGCACCGCCACGTCGACCCGTTTCAGCATGGAGGTGAGAATGCGGCCGGGGTGAAGCGCATTCTGGTTGGAATCGACACCGATGCCGAGCTTGCCCGCATCCGCCACCGCCTGCAGTACGCCGATGCCGGTGGAGCCGGCGGCATGATAGACGATGTCTGCGCCCTGGGCGATCTGGCCGCGCGCCAGTTCGCCGCCGCGCACCGGATCGCTGAAGGCGGCACCCGTCGTGCCGGTCATGTTCTGGATGATGGTGATACCCGGCCGGGCGGCGCGCGCGCCCTGGACATAGCCGCAGGCGAACTTGCGGATCAGCGGAATATCCATGCCGCCGACGAAGCCGATGGTATTGGTCTGCGAGCGGAGCGCCGCGAGCACGCCGACCAGATAGGAGCCTTCATGCTCCTTGAACAGCACGCTCTGCACATTGGGCAGGTTCACCGCGCTGTCGATGATGGCAAAACGGGTGTTGGGGAATTCGGCGGCAACCTTTTCCATCGCGGCGCGGAACGAGAAGCCGACGGCGACGATGGGATTCTGGCCGCGCTGCGCGAAATTGCGCAGCGCCTGTTCGCGCTGGGTATCGTTGCGGATCTCGAAGTCGCGATAGTCGATGCCGGTCTCGCGCTTGAACCGCTCGGCCCCGGCATAACCGGCCTCGTTGAAGGATTTGTCGAAGCGGCCGCCGAGATCATAGACGATCGCCGGTGCGAAGGCCGGGGCCGGAGCCTGGGCGTGGGCCGGGGCGGCGAGGCTGGCCGCCGCCAGGCTGGCCAGGCCGGCCAGGACAAGCAGCAGGCGTCGGGCCGGAAAGCGTCCGGTCGAATAACGGCGCGCAGAAAAACATGTCATGACTGTCCCCTGGAACGGCTGCCGGTTTTTTCAGCTTAGGCCATCATGCGCCACTCTGGCACGCCGTGCGGGTCTGTCCAGATGCGAGGTTTCACAGGCATGCGTCGGCGCAGGTGCCGGGCGCTCGATCGCGGCTGGCCTGACGGCGATCGCAATGGCACAGTCGCGGCCCTTTTGGCCAAGACGATCGATCATGACACGCACACAGACGCTCACGCTTTCCGGTCTTTCGGCTCCCGGCTCCATCGGGGTCGACGGCAACGGCATCCCGCATATCCGCGCCGAGAACGAAGCCGACCTGTTCTTCCTCCAGGGCTTCCACGCGGCGCGCGAGCGACTGTTCCAGATCGACCTGTGGCGCAAGCGCGGCCTCGGCCTGCTGGCGGCCGATTTCGGGCCGGGCTTTCTCGAGCAGGACCGCGCGTCGCGGCTGTTCCTCTATCGCGGCGACCAGGAGGCGGAGTTCGCCGCCTATGGGCCGGAGGCCAAGGCAACCTTCACCGCCTTCACCAGGGGCATCAATGCCTTCATTGCGATGACCGAAGCCGATCCGTCGCTGCTGCCCTTCGAGTTCGGCCTCACCGGCACCAGGCCGGCGCGCTGGGCGCCCGGCGACGTCTCGCGCATCCGCACCCACTCGCTCAGCCGCAATGTGCTGTCGGAGGTGCTGCGCTGCCAGGTCCTGGCCAAGGCGGATCACCGCACCGACCTGTTGCGCCGGTCGCTCGAACCGGCGGTCGTGCCTGTGGTGCCCGAGGGGCTCGATCCGGCGAGCATCCCGCTCGCCGTGCTCGACCTGCTCAAGCTCGCCGGCGCCAGCGCCAGCTTTTCCGAGGAGAGGCTCGCGGCCAGCCTGGAAGACGCGCCGAAATGGCGCGGCGTCACCGATCTGCTCGAGGTGGTGCTCGACGCCCAGCATAGCGGCTCGAACAACTGGGCGGTGCATGGCAGCCTGACCGATACCGGCAAGCCGATCCTGGCCTCCGACCCGCACCGCCTGCACGGCATGCCGTCGCTGCGGTCGCTGGTGCACCTGAGCGCGCCCGGCCTCGACGTGGTCGGTGCCGGTGAGCCTTGCGTTCCCGGCGTTCATATCGGCCATAACGGCACCATGGCCTGGGCGCTCACCATCTTCTACATCGACCAGGAAGACCTCTATGTCTACGAGACCGATCCGGACGATGCGGATCTCTACCGCTACGACGGCGCCTGGGAGCGGATGCGCGTGGTCGAGGAGACCGTGTCGGTCAAAGGTCATCCCGACCAGGTGCTCCGGCTGAAATTCACCCGCCACGGCCCGGTCGTGCACGAGGACCGGGACAAACGCCGCGCCTATGCGATCCGCTCGGTCTGGTTCGAGCCGGGCACCGCGCCCTATCTCGGCACCCACAAGCTGATGCGCGCCAGGACGCTCGCCGAATTCCGCGCCGGGACGGAGAGCTGGGGTACGCCCTCGGTCAATTTCGTCTATGCCGACAAGGCCGGCACGGTGGCCTGGATGCCGGCGGGCATCAATCCGGTCAGGCCGAACTGGGACGGGCTGCTGCCGGTGCCCGGCGACGGCCGCTATGAATGGGCGGGCTTCCGCGACAGTTCGACAATGCCGCTGACCGAAAACCCGGCCCATGGCTTCGTCTTCTCGGCCAACGAAATGAACCTGCCCGAGGACTGGGACCACGAGGCCCATCCGATCGGTTTCGAATGGGTCGAACGGGCGCGCGCCACCCGCATCGAGGAGGTGCTGGCCTCCGTCAAACCGCACAGGCTGGCGACCTCGCGCGCCTTGCAGACCGATGTCGTATCGGTGCCGGCGCGGCGGGCGACCAGGCTTCTCGCCGGCCTGACCAGCCGCGACGCCGACGCCGCGCTCGGTCTCGGCCTGTTCACCGGCTGGGATCATGCGCTGACCTCGACCTCCGGGCCGGCGGCCCTGTTCGAGGTCTGGTGGAGCCGTCATCTGAAAAAGGCCCTGTGGGCGGCGATCGTGCCGCAGGATCTGCATGGCCTGATGGTTCCGGGCGATGTCGAGGGCACGCTGGCCGTCCTCGAAGATCCGGACGAGCGGTTCGGCGCCGATCCGAAGGCCGGTCGCGACGCGATCCTGCTGGGTTCGCTTGCAGCGGCGGTGCGCGACGTCAAGGCGCTGATCGGCGATGATCCGAAGGCCTGGGCCTGGGGCAAGCTGCATCACGGCCAGTTCGACCATCCGTTGAGTGCGCTGATGACGCCGGAACAGGCCAAGGCGGCATCCGTCGGTCCGCTGCCGCATAGCGGATCGAGCGCGACGCCGATGCATACCGGATATCGGGCAACCGATTTCCGCACCATGATGGGCTCGTCGTTCCGGCTGGTGGTCGACCTCGCCGATCTCGATCGGTCGGTTGCGATCAACACGCCGGGACAGTCGGGCAATCCGGCTTCGCCGCATTACCGCGACCTGTTCGAGCGTTGGGTGAGCGGAGACTATGCGGCGCTGCCTTATTCGCGTGCCGCCGTCGATGCCGCCATCCGCTCGGAAACCCGTTGCGAACCGGGCTGACCTCGGTCCGCCGGCCTATTCCCGGACTCGGGCGGGCCGGCAGCCGCGTCGTTCGACGATGCGCCAGCGCGCCATATTTCGGGACATGCAACATTAGTCTCGATGCATGGCGCGCGTCTGAAACCTCGTCTCCCTAGCCTCTGCGCCAGGTTCGCAGATGCTAGGGGAATGGCATGACTGATCACGACGCGCTCGACGAGCTCAATCAGGCCCTGGTCGCCATCGATGTCATGCTGCGCAACGGCAAGCTCGACGCCGCACGCGTGTCGGCGCTCGCCCGCGAGGCGCGCCGTTCGGCCGAACGGGTCAGCCGGGTCAGCGATGATCGGGAGCCACCGGCCTCCGGCTGCTGCTGTTCGGCGGCGCGACCGGCCGAGGCGGCCGGGCTATAACCCATTGCGATGCAGTCCGGGATCTCAAGCCGTGCGGGCGATCAGGCGCTTCCACAACCGGCCGTCGATCGCCGCCAGGCCAAGTCCGATCAGCGTCATGCCGACGGCATGGGTCCAGGCGAGCCGCTCGCCCAGCACCAGGCTGCCGAGCAGGATTGCCGAGACCGGAATGAGGAAGGTCACCAGCATCAGATTGGTCGGGCCGGCGCTCGCCAGGATCTTGAAGAAGATCACATAGGCCAGCGCGGTCGACAGGATGCCGAGCCCGAGCAGGGCCAGGATGGTCGTGCCGCTCGGGCTTGCCAGCGTCCAGGGCCGGTCGAGCAGAGCGACGATCGGCAGCATCATCAGCATGGTCAAGGTCACCTGACCCCAGGCGGTCACCGCCGGTTCGATGCCGAGCGTCTTGATGCGGCGGCCCCAGAGACCGGAAAAGGCATAAGAAATGGCGGCGGCCAGGCAGGCGAGCAGCGCCCAGACCGGTGTGTCGAGCGCGCCGGTGACGGCCGGCCCGATCAGCACCACGACGCCGGCAAAACCCAAGAGCAGGCCCGCGACCTTGGGCGGCGTGGCTTTTTCGTCCGAGGTGAACAGGTGCATCACCACCACGGTGAACAAGGGCGTGGTGGCGTTGAGGATGGCGGCGAGCCCGGAGGGAATGACCGTCTGGCCGGAAAAGATCAGCGAGAACGGGATCAGATTGTTGACGATGGCCATGACCAGCAGCGTCCACCAGGCTTTGCGGCCGCGCGGCAAGGCTTGGCCGGTGGTCCTGACAACGACGTACAAGGTCGCCGCGGCGATCGTCACGCGCGCCAGCACGACGGTCAGCGGCGGCAGGTCGGCAAGCGCCAATTTGACGAAGAAGAACGATCCGCCCCACAGCACCGAGAGCGTCAACAAGAGAGCCCAGTCGCGTGGAGACATGACGACGCCTTCCCGAATCGATCCGTGTCGCGAGATCCCATCCTATCGGTCTTTGCGGTTCGGCCTGCCACCCGTTCTCTGCGTGGCACCCGTTCCTTGTATGCAATGAGTTGTCAGCACCGGAAGTTCTTGCCGGCGCAGGTCGCGGACCGGTCGATTCGCGTCATTGACTTGCCTCGGTTCTGTGACACCGTTTCATCATTGCAGCGATTTTCGGTCCTGATTCGCGGAGTTCTCCAAGGAAGACATCATTGATGGCCGACACGATGCAGCGGTTACACAAGGCCGTCTTGAAGGCACGGGAGACCGATCCCGGCCAGTCGCGCACGGCGCGGCTGATGCAGGGCGGCCGGGCCAAAATGGCCAAGAAGCTGGTCGAGGAAGCGGCCGAGGTGACCATCGACGCCGTGTGTGGCGATCGTGACGCTGTGGTGCGCGAAAGCGCCGACCTGCTCTACAATCTGACCGTGCTGTGGGTCGATATGGGCATTGTCCCCGATGATGTCTGGACCGAGATGCAACGGCGCGAGCAGCTCTACGGCATTGCCGAAAAGCTGCACAAGGGCCCGGTAGCGGTCGTCGACGGTGCGGTCAGCTTCGGCGCACCGGCATCGAACGACCGCAAGGGCTGACCGGCGCGGTTCAATCCCTCAGAAACAGCGGCAGATCGACCGGCGGGTTGCGCACTTCGCGGTTGACCGCATTGAGCATGCCGACCGCGCGGCGGATCAGCCAGCCATCGCGGTTCGGGCAGCCTTCCTCGGCGAGCGACTGAGCCGACCGCAGCGTCCGGACGAGCCGGCTCTTGTCCGGTCCCGACAGGCCGGCGCGTTCGACCATGACGCGGGTGCGCACGAATTCGGTCGGGCTGGCGCAGATATCGCCACGGGTGACGAACTGGGCCGCGGCCGGGGTGCTGATGCCAAGGGCCGCAACGGCCAAGGCGGCCGCGGCGAACAGGCGGGCCGCCGCCGCCGACAGGCTCACCGGATCGCCGTGGACGGCAACCGTCTTCAGCCGGGCGGTCTTGCCCTGGACCACCGACACCTGCGACCGGGCGACACCGAGCCTATCGGCGACCAGCTGCTCGAGCGCGGCATTGGCCTTGCCGTCCTCCGGCACCGCCCTGACCCTGGCCTTGACCACCGCACGGCCATCGGCGAGCCGGTCGGTCCCTTCGAGGGCATCGCGGCCGCCGCGCGGCGTCAGCCTGACGTCGAGCAGCAGCGTGTCATTGGCGAGGCGATAGGGCGCGGCCGTCATGTCCGGCGCTCAGAACACATAGGGTCGGACGTAGTAGGCCAGCACCAGCTGGATAAGGATGATGCCCAGCAGCAGCACGACCGGCGACAGGTCGACCGCACCGGTATTGGGCATGCGCGCCCTGATCGGCGCCAGAACCGGCTCGGTCAGCGCCCGCAACGTCTGGTCGATCTGCGCGACGATCTGGTTGCGGTAATTCACCACGTTGAACGCAATGAGCCAGGACAGAACCGCCGAGACGATGATCACCCACTTGTAGATGTTGAGGGCGATGTCGATGACATCGATGAGCGCTTTCATGGGGGCCCGTTATCGAGGAGGGATCGGATGGATGGGTCGCAAGGCCCCGATTTATGGGGCCGGGCGGCCGGCGGGGCAAGCGGCAACCGCGGCGTGTCGATGCGTCATCCGGCCGCGAAGGACGAGCGCTGCGCCCAGCCGGTCATGCGGTTCTCCAGCCAGACGGTTGCCATGTACATGACCACCCCGAGGATCGCGAGCGCGATGAGGGAGGCGAACAGCAGCGGCACGTTGAAGTCGGCGGAAGCCCGCGCCATCAGATTGCCGATGCCGAAGCGCGAGGCGTTGTATTCGGCGATCACCGAGCCGACATAGGCGAGCGTGATGGCGACCTTCAGCGAGCCGAAGAAATAGGGCAGCGAGCGCGGAATGCCGACCTTGGTCATGATCTGCAATTTGGAGGCGCCGAGCGCCTTCAGCACGTCCTCGACTTCCGGTTCGATGGTGGCAAGCCCGGTCGCGACATTCACCACGATCGGGAAGAACGAGATCATGAAGGCGGTGAGCACGGCGGGCAGCCAGCCGACCCCGAACCAGATCACCAGGATCGGTACGACCGCCACTTTCGGCACCGAATTGAAGCCGACCAGGAGCGGATAGAAGCCGGCATAAAAGAAGCGGCTGGCGCCGAGCAGCAGGCCGAGAAGGATGCCGAAGGCCACCGCCAGGCCGAAACCGGCGAGCGTCATCCAGGCGGTGTGGAACGAATGCAGGCCGATCTGGCGGCGGAATTCCCACAAGGACAGCGCGATGTCGCTCGGCGCCGGCAGCACGAAGGTCGACACGCCAAACGCCCGGCAGAACAATTCCCAGGCCAGGAACGAGGCGGCGGTGCAGAGCAGCGGCGCGAGCTGAAGCGACAATTTGGTGCGGTCCAGCGTGGTCGCGGTCACCACCTGGGACAGCAGGAACAGCACATAGGCCAGGACGCCCAGCACCAGACCGACCGGCCACCAGGCGAGCAGGAAGTCGAAAAGGACCTGCATGATGCGCCTTTCAGGCGGTCGTGCGCGCTTCCGCGATGCGGGCGCGCAGATCGTGGACGATGGCGGAGAATTCCTGGGTGTAGGTAAGCTCGAGGTCGCGCGGGCGGGCAAAGCCGACCTCTCGCTCGGCGATGATCCGGCCCGGCCTGGACGACATGCAGAAGATCCGGTCGGCCAGGAAAGTCGCCTCGCGCAGGTCGTGGGTGACCAGGATCACGGTGAAATTGCCGCGCGCGTGCAGGTCGCGGATGACGCACCAGAGCTCCTCGCGGGTGAAGGCGTCGAGCGCGCCGAAGGGCTCGTCGAGCATCAGGAGCTTGGGTTCGTGGATCAGTGCCCGGCAGAGCGAGGAGCGCTGCTGCATGCCGCCGGACAATTGCCAGGGAAATTTCGAACCGGCGTCCTTCAGCCCGACCGATTCCAGCAGCGCCTCGGCCTTCTCGACATATTCGGCCTTGTGCCGGCGCAGGCGGGAGCGGTGCGGCTCGACGATCTCGAGCGGCAGCATGAGGTTTTCGAGTGTGGTGCGCCAGGGCAGCAGGGTCGGCGCCTGGAACGCCATGCCGGCGATCTTGACCGGCGCGGTCACCTCGCGGCCGTCGACGACAACCGCACCCTTCTGCGGGAATTGCAGGCCGGTGGCGAGCTTCATCAAAGTCGACTTGCCACAGCCCGAAGGGCCGACGACGGCCGCGAACTCGCCTTCGTTGACCTTCAGGTTGAGGCCGTCGACGGCAAGCGTCGCGCCGGTCGCATAGGTATGGCTGACGTCGGTCAGTTCGACGAAGGGGCGCAAGGACGAGCTTTCGGCGGGAGAACAGGGACCGGGGCGGTTCGTGCCCCGGTCGATCGTCGCGGGCCGGACTCAGGCCAGCCGGCGGTCGCCGGCGGGCGGCAGCAGATCGGCCAGGAAGACGTCCTCGACCTTCGGCTTGTTCTTGTAGGTGAAGGTCAGGCCGATCTGGTCGATGGCCTTCGCCATGCGCGCCGGATCGATGCCGCCGACGCCATTGGCCTTGACCCAGGGTGTGAGCACGTAATTGTCGATGGTCATCTTGAGACGTTCAGCCTCGGTCTCCTGGCGCGCCACGTCGTTGCGCGCGAGCACCAGCTTCACCGAAGCGGCCTGGTCGGCAATGCAATCGCGGATGCCCTTGACCACGGCGCGGTTGAAGCCGGCGACCGCGGCGCGGTTCGCCTGCAGGAAGCCCGGGCTCGGCATCAGGACGTTGCCGTAGAGATCGACACCATAGTCGTACATGTGCAGCACGATGATGTCGCTGTCGGGCACGCCACGCGACTTCAGGTTGATGTAGGAGGAATGGGCGAAACCGAAGATCGCGTCGACTTCGCCGGAGGCCAGCATCGGTTCGCGCACGGGAAAGCCGACATTCTCGAACCGCATGGTCGACTCGTTGAGATTGTTCACGGCGCGGAAGATCGGCCACTGGGCATAGGCGGCATCCGGCGCGGGCGCCCCGAACTTCTTGCCTTCCAGGCTCTTGACGTCGGCGGTGATGCCGCGCGAGCGGCGGCCGACGATCGAGAAGGGCGGACGGTCATAGACCATCATGACCGCCTTCAGATCGACGGTCGGGTTTTCGTCGCGGAACCGGATCATCGAATTGACGTCGCCGAAGCCCATGTCATAGGTGCCGGAAGCAACCCGGGTGACGCCCTCGCGCGAGCCGGAGGCGGCGTCGATCGAGACGTTCAGGCCCTCGGCCCGGAAATGCCCCTTTTCCAGCGCGCTGAGAAACAGGCCGGCCGGCCCTTCGAACCGCCAGTCCAGCGTGAAGCGCACATTGGTGGTCGCCTGGGCATGGACGGCGGGAGCAGCGAGGCCCGCGATCGCGGCAGCGCCGGCGAGTTTCAGGGTGTCGCGGCGGGTCGGGCGGGAGCGCGGGAGATCGGTCATGGCAGGGCCCTTCGGCATATTATTGTTGAGCGGCCGGGCCGCTGCGGCGACCCAGTCCGGACCGGCCCGGATCGGGACCCGTCTCGTAGAATTACAGATGGCAGCAAAGACCATGCCGGGGCCGACGGCAACCCGTTTTTCGAAGCAAAATCAGCGTTTGCTCAAATCTCGGGCAGGCCGCCCGGAAATCGAGCCCGGGATCGCTGCCTTTGCGTGCGCCAAGCCCTGTGAAGCGACCTGCTGCGCCGCTCCGGGAGCGGCCCTTAGCCGGCGTCAGCGGTTGATCGAGGCGGTCGAGGTGGGGCTGCCGAGCTCGAGCTTGGTCGGTTCGATCTGAGCCATGCCGACCGGCGTGCGGATCATGATGCGTGCCGGCACCAGGGCGCGCGTTCCGGCGACCGGGGCGAGCCAGATTTGCATGTCGCGGTTCTGCTCCATGCCCTGGGTCTGCGCCGGGCGATGGCCGGCGATCGGCCGATAGCGGGCATTGCAGACGACCGCCGGGCCGGAATAACCGGGAACCTTGAGTTCCTCGGTCCGGGAATAGGAAAAGGCGAGGTCGTAGCGCTGACGCCCGTCGAAGACCGGGAAGGTCCGGGCGCAGGCTTCGGCCGAAACCGTCGGGCCGGAACCGGCCACCACGAACAGCGCCGCGGCCAGCGGATCCAGCACACCCTGGCGATGGCTCGCCGTCAGCGGCACCTGGTCGGGCGCCTCGGGTTTTGCCGGCTCGGCGCTGAACGTGCGCACCGCGCCGCCGGACATGGCCATGCGGATCGCTTCATTCTGCTGGGTCGTGTTGAGGGTCAGAGCATAATTGGCCGGCACGGCGCGCCCGCCGGCGATCCGGCCCGAGGCGGTCGCCGAGCCGCGGCCGGACGCGATCAGCCGCGACACGCCGGAGAGGCGCACCGAGACGGAGGTTTCATAGCTGTCGTTGGAAATGCGCCCTTCGAAGCCGGCGACGCCGACCTGCAGGCCGCCGATCATGATCTCGTAGCGTCCGGAAACGGCTTCGATCGCCGCGGCAGGAGAGGCAATCGCGGCAAAGGCGGCGATACCCGCCAGGAGGCTCGATCGAGACACGGCACAGACTCCATCACCAGCCAGCGCCGGGTCGTCGACCCCCCGCGCCGTATGCAGGCATCAAAGCGCGAAAATGGTTAACGCCTTGGAAATGCAGCCGTGTCTTCTATGAGGGGCCGGCGGCACGACGGACCGGCTATGACTGGCCGAGCGATTCGGCGGGTCTGGTTGGCCAAGTGGGTTGGGGGCGGACGGGTTTTGGTAGCAAAGACCCTTGCGTGGATGAGCGAGTGGGTAATCGCCGGCCGGCTTGCCGCCGTCGGATATTACCGCCGTGCGCGTGGCTGGCCGGTCGGCGCCGGCATGATGCGGATCTGGCGCGGGCGCAGCCAGACACCGCGCCTGCTGCTGGTGCCGCAGGAATTGCGCACTGCCGATCCGGTCCGGGCCGACGAGATCATCGCAGGCCTGCATGTCTTTGCCGGTCGCACGGTTCAGGCGGTCGACCCGTTCGCCGCCACGCCGCCGTCGGAAGAATGGCAGGAGGCGCTGTCCGGTTTCGGCTGGCTGCGGCATCTGAGGGCGGCCGCTACGCCCGAGGCGGGCGCCGCGGCCCGCCAACTGGTCGAAGCCTGGCTCGCCGCGCAGGGCCGCGACCATTCCGTCGGCTGGCAGCCGCAGATCACCGCCGAACGGCTGAGGGCCTGGCTCGCCGCCTCCGGCCTGTTGCTCGCCGGCGCGGACGAGATGTTCTATCGCCGCTTCGCCCGCTCGCTCTGGTGGCAGGTGCGCGTGCTCGACGCCCAGTTCGCCTCCCTTGCCCCTGGTGCCGACCGGCTGGCGGTGCTGGTTGCGCTGGTCATGGCCGGGCTCTGCCTGGAAGGCGAGGAGCGGCTGCTGAAATGGGCCTCGCAGCGCCTGGGCGAGGAGCTCGATCGTCAGATTCTGCCCGATGGCGGCCATGTCAGTCGCGATCCGGGCGTGCTGGTCGGCCTCGTGCTCGACCTCCTGCCGTTGCGCCAGCTGTTTCCGGCACGCAATGTCACGCCGCCCGCGGCGATCCTCACCGCGGTCGATCGGATGATGCCGATGATCCGGTTCTTCCGGCTCGGCGACGGCACGATCGCGCGGTTCAACGGCATGGGGCCGACCGGCATCGATCTGGTGACGACGGCGCTGGTCTATGACGAATCGCGCGGCACGGTGCCGGGCTCGGCGCCGCATAGCGGTTTCGAGCGGCTGGAAGCGGGGACCACGGTTGTCATCACCGATGTCGGCGCGCCGCCGCCGGCGAGCTATAGCACCGGTGCCCATGCCGGGACCTTGTCGTTCGAACTGTCGACCGGGCGGCAGCTGGTGGTGATGAATTGCGGCGTGCCGACCGTCCATCGCGCCAGCTGGCGCAAGGAGGCGCGCAAGACCGCCGCCCATTCGACGGCAACCGTCGCCGATCGCTCGTCGGCCCGCTTCGTGCGCCGTGGCCCGGCCGAGGGAGCCATGCTGTCGGGGCCACATGTGGTCGAGGTCGACCGGCGCGACCTGACCGTCACCGCAACCCATGACGGCTACCGCCGGCGCCTCGGCGTGCAGGTCGCCCGGGTGATGACGCTCGCCGAAGATGGCGAAAGGCTCGACGGCGAGGATGCGATCGAGGGTGCCGACCAGCCCTATGCGTTGCGCTTCCACCTGCACCCGACCGTCCAGCCGGTGCCGACCGAGCAGGGCCGTTCGGTTCTGCTGCTGTTGCCGACCGGCGAGGCCTGGGTCTTTGCCGCCGATGCCGGGGTGACCATCGAGGAGAGCATTGCGCTCGCCATGCCGGAGGGCCCGCGGCGCACCTCGCAACTGGTGGTCGAGGGCCGGTCGGGCACGACGCCGAGCGTGCGCTGGACGCTGCGCCGGCTGGAGCGGCCGGCGACCCATGTGCCCGACAGCGAGCCCGAACCGCAACTGCCGCTGTAACGGCAAAAGGTGGCGGATCCGGCGCCTGCGGTGATTTTCCGTCAAAGATGCGGTTCCGGCGCCGCGCCGGCCATGCTAAGGCGCGGCCAAACCTTCCCGGAGACCGCCACCGTGACCGCTTCCGCCAATGCTCCCGTCGCTCGTGCGCTCATTTCGGTCTCCGACAAGACCGGCATCGTCGATTTTGCCCGCGAACTCGCCGGGCTTGGCGTCGCCCTGGTCTCGACCGGCGGCACCTACAAGACGCTCAAGGATGCCGGCCTGGCGGTGACCGAAGTGGCCGATCTCACCGGTTTTCCGGAAATGATGGACGGCCGGGTCAAGACGCTGCATCCGAAGGTGCATGGCGGGCTTCTGGCCATTCGCGGCAATGCCGATCATGAGGCCGCCGCGAAGGCCCATGGCATCCTGCCGATCGATCTCCTGGTGGTGAACCTCTATCCGTTCGAGGCGACGATTGCCCGCGGCGCGACCTGGGACGACACGATCGAGAACATCGATATCGGCGGCCCGGCCATGATCCGCGCGGCCTCGAAGAACCATGATGCGGTGACGGTGGTGGTGGATGCCGCCGATTATCCGTCGGTCATCGAGGCGATGAAGGCGAATGGCGGCGCCACCACGCTCGATCTGCGGCGCAGGCTCGCGGCCAAGGCCTATGCCCGCACGGCAAGCTATGACGCGGCGATCTCGAACTGGCTGTTCGACGCGCTGAAGGAGACCGCGACGCCTTACCGGGCCTTTGGCGGCTCGCTGGCCCAGGCGTTGCGCTATGGCGAAAATCCGCATCAATGGGCGGCCTTCTACAAGACCCCGCAAGGCCCGGATGCGCGTCCGGGCGTCGCGACCGCCCGTCAGCTGCAGGGCAAGGAGCTCTCCTACAACAACCTCAACGATACCGATGCGGCCTATGAACTGGTCGGCGAGTTCGATCCGGCGCGCACCGCGGCGGTGGCCATCATCAAGCACGCCAATCCCTGTGGCGTCGCCGAGGCGGCAAGCCTGATCGAAGCCTATGAGCGGGCGCTGGCCTGCGACCCGGTCTCGGCCTTTGGCGGCATTGTCGCGCTGAACCGTACGCTCGACGCCGAAGCGGCGCGCCGGATCGTCGAGATCTTTACCGAGGTGATCATCGCCCCCGATGCGACCGACGAGGCCAGGGCCATCGTCGCAGCCAAAAAGAACCTGCGCCTGCTGGTCGCCGGCGGCATTCCCGACCCGCGGGCGGCCGGCCTGACGGTCAAGACGGTGGCCGGTGGGCTTCTGGTGCAGTCGCGCGACAATGCCGTGGTCGACGCCATGGACCTGAGGGTGGTGACCAGGCGCGCGCCGACGGCGCAGGAGCTCAACGACCTGCGCTTCGCCTTCCGGGTTGCCAAACACGTCAAGTCGAACACCATCGTCTATGCCAAGGACGGTGCGACGGTGGGCGTCGGCGCCGGCCAGATGAGCCGGGTCGATTCGGCGCGCATCGCCGCGCGCAAGGCCGAGGACGCGGCGGTCGCCGCCGGCCATGCCGTGCCGCTCACCAAGGGTTCGGTGGTCGCTTCCGACGCCTTCTTCCCGTTTGCCGACGGTCTGCTGGCAGCGGTCGAGGCGGGTGCAACCGCGGTGATCCAGCCCGGCGGCTCGATGCGCGACAAGGAGGTCATCGAGGCCGCCGACCAGGCCGGCCTTGCCATGGTGTTCACCGGCACCCGCCACTTCCGCCATTGAGGTCCGGGCGCGCCGCCGGGCCATGACCCGATGCCCTTGACGCAACGGTATCGACGGCGCCGGCAGATGTTCTAGATTGGCGCGGTCGCGAACCGGAGATCCTCCCATGCTGCTGACCACGACGCCGACCCTCGAAGGCGGCCGCATCATTCGCTACCACGGCGTGGTGACCGGCGAGGTCATTCTCGGCGCCAACATCTTCCGTGATTTCTTCGCGTCGATCCGCGACATCGTCGGCGGCCGCGCCGGCTCCTACGAGGCGGTGCTGCGCGACGGCCGCAACACCGCTTTCGGCGAAATGATGCAGGAAGCCCAGCGGCTCGGCGCCAATGCCATTGTCGGCATCGATGTCGATTACGAGACGCTCGGCAAGTCCATGCTGATGGTCAGCGTCAGCGGCACCGCCGTTTCGGTCGAGATGGCTTTCCAGGCTCAGGCCGCGCCGCAGCAAGGCGGTTATCCCTCATCGGCGCCCTGGGGCGGCCGCAGCTAGGGCCGGCTTCGGAGAGAGGCCAGGATCGTTGGGGCCATCCGAGCCGGCTCAGGCCGGCGCGGGCCGGGTGCGCACCTGCGTCAGGGTGATCGCTCCGATGACGAACATGACCAGCAGCACGCCGAGGCCGGCGCGCTGGTCGTTGAGCGCCAGCGTCACGACGCTCGACAGGAACGGGCCGACAAAGGCGGTGACCTTGCCCGACAGGGCGAACAAGCCGAAGAACTGGCCGATCTTGTCGCGCGGCGCGAGCCGGACCAGGAGCGAGCGCGAGGCCGCCTGGAGCGGGCCCGCGGCGGCGCCCATGATCCCGCCGAGGATCAGGTAGATCCGTTCCGGCAGGGTCGCGAACAGGCCGTCGCCGGGCATCGGTTTCGCCGTCTCGAAGACGAAGAAGACGTGGCCCGGCCCGATCAGCAGGATGGCAAAAGTCGACAGGGTCAGGAACAGGATGGCGCCGAGGATCACCGGCTTCGAGCCGATCGCATCGTCGAGCTTGCCGCCGATCAGCGCGCCGAACGTGCCGGTGATGGTCAGGAGCATGCCGAACAGGCCGATTTCGATCGTCGTCCAGCCGAACACGCCGGCCGCATAGATGCCGCCGAGGGCAAACAGCGCGATCAGGCCGTCCATGTAGATCATGTTGGCGATCAGGAAGACCATGATGTTGCGGTGCTTGCGCAGCTCGGCGATGGTGCCGCGGATGCTTCTGAGGCCGGATCTCGCGGCGTCCGCCATGCCCATCCTGGCCGGCACGTCCGGGGTGAACAGGAAGAGCGGAATGACGAAGACGATGAACCACAGGGCAGTCAGCGGGCCGGCGGCCCGGTCGCCCTCGCGCGCCGCCGCATCGAGCCCGAACAGCGGTTTCAGGCCAATGATCGTCTTGCCGGTCTCCGGGTTTGCCACCAGGAAACCCAGCATCAGGATCAGCGACGTCATGCCGCCGACATAACCGATCGCCCAGCCGAGACCGGAGAGCCGGCCCATGCGGTCGGGCGGTACCAGGGTCGGCATCATGGAATTGTTGAAGACGGTGGCGAATTCCGCGCCGATGGTGGCGAGCACGAAGGCGAACAGGACGAGCGCCACTGTTTCCGGCGCGCCGGGCCGGCCGAACCACAGGAGCCCCGATCCGACCACCAGCAGGACCCCGAAGGCGGCGATCCACGGCTTGCGGCGGCCCGACGCATCGGCGATGGCGCCCAGTATCGGCGACAGGAAGGCGATGGCGAGCCCGGCGGCGCTGGTGGCGAAACCCCACATGGCCTGGCCTTCGACCGGATTGGCGGCGACCGCGCTGGCGAAGAACGGCGCATAGACGAAGGTGTTGATCAGGGTGAAATAGGGCTGAGCCGCCCAATCGAACAGCACCCAGCCGGTGATCGCCGCACTGCGGGCCGGCTCGGCAGGGGGTTCGGCGACGGCGAGGGATTGAGTTTGCATGATCTCGAACTTAACCGGGTTCTGGCGCAGCGGATATCATGCACCTGCAATCGTTATTATTCGGGCCAACGCGCCAGGCCCTCGGCACCGTCGGCCGGGGTGCGGGCGACGTTGAGCACCAGCGCCAGCAAGGCATAGATGCCGATCAGGGCGGGGATCTCGACCGCACCCTGCTCGCCGTGGCGGGCGACGATGCGGGCATAGGTCGTGTCGGACCAGCGCTTGGTGGCGATGAGCTCGGCCACGGCGTCATGGATCAAGGCTTCGTCCGAGGTCATGACATCGGGCCTGCGGCCCTCGGCGATCGCCTCCAGCAGCGCCCTGGAGACGCCGGCCTTTTCCGCCTCGAGGACATGCACCGACCATTCGAACTGCTGGCAATAGGCCCGCGCCACCTGGCAAATGGCCATTTCCTTCAGATCTTCGGTCAGGCAGGAACCGTGGCGCATGCGCCGGCCGAGCGCCTCGACATCCTGCATGACCTTGGGCGAGCGCAGCAGCGGTGCATAGGGCCCGAACGGCTCGGCGCCGCGGCGCGCGCGGAACTCGGCTGCGGCTTCCGCCTGGGCCGGGGTATAGGCCGAAGGCGGGATCGCGGGCAGGCGGTCGGGAGCAGCCATGGCGGGTCTCGCAAATCAAAAGCACGTGATGGTTCTGGTATCATGGCGCGGCGCAGTCAATTGCCAAGGGGGCCCTGCGCAGGGCTAGACTGCGGCAGATGTCGGAGGCCGTCCATGCGGTGTGTTCATGCTGTCCTCGTTGCGGGCCTGTTGTCCTGCGTGGCCCTGGCCCAGCCGGTGGCGCAGCCGGCTCCGGCGCCTGCACCGACGGTTTTGCCGGTGCCTTCGCCAGCGCCCCTGCCGACGCTGTCGCCGACCTCCTTGCCGACCTCCTTGCCGACCTCCTTGCCGACTTGGCCGATCATTTCGGACGTCGCCCGGGTCCACCCGGCGATCGCCGCGAACGGCTTGGTGACCAGCCAGGAAGCCCAGGCGACCCGTGTCGGGGTCTCGGTTCTGGCGCGCGGCGGCAATGCCGTGGACGCTGCGGTGGCGGTCGGTTTCGCGCTCGCCGTCACCTTGCCGCGGGCCGGCAACCTCGGCGGCGGCGGTTTCATGCTGGTGCATCTCGCCGAACGCAACGAGACGATCGCCATCGACTATCGTGAAATGGCCCCGCAAGCGGCGACGCCGACCATGTTCCTCGGCCCCAATGGCGAGCCGGACCCGCGCCTGTCGCGTGATTCGGGGCTGGCCGCCGGCGTGCCGGGAACGGTTGCCGGGCTCGCCGAGGCGCATCGGCGCTACGGATCCGGCCGGTTCACGCTGGCCGAGCTGATCCAGCCGGCCATCCGGCTCGCCCGCGACGGCATTCCGGTCGACGAGGATCTTGCCGATTCGCTGCCGCAGGCGGCCCGCCGGCTCGCCCGTTTCCCGGCCTCGATGCGGATCTTCCTGAAACCGGACGGATCGGCGCCGCGGCGCGGCGAGACCCTGGTCCAGGCCGATCTCGCCCGCTCGCTCGAAGCCATTGCCCAGCGCGGCCCTGCGGGTTTCTACGAGGGCACCATCGCCGAACGGATCGTCGCGGCGCTCGGCGCCCATGGCGGCATCATGACGGTCGCCGATCTCGCCGCCTATCGCCCTGTCATCCGCGACGTCGTGCGTGGCCGCTATCGCGGCTACACGCTCGCCTCCATGCCGCCGCCGTCATCGGGCGGCGTCCATCTCATCCAACTGCTCAACCTGCTGGAGCCGTTCGATCTCGGTGCCATGGGCCATAACAGCGCCGAGGCGATCCATGTCATGGTCGAGGCGATGAAGCTCGCTTATGCCGATCGTGCGCAACATCTCGGCGATCCCGACGGCACCAGCGTGCCGGTGCGCGGCCTGACCTCGAGGGCTTATGCCGACATCCTTCGTCCCTTGATCGACCGTGGCCGGGCGCGGCCGGCGGCCGAGGTTCGGCCTGGCGATCCGGCGCCACATGAAGGCGAGCAGACGACGCATTTCTCGGTGGTCGACCGATCAGGCAATGCGGTCGCCAATACCTATACGCTGAACTTCTCCTACGGGCTGGGGCTGGTCGCCGAGGGCACCGGCATCCTGATGAACAACGAGATGGACGATTTCGCCGCCAAGGCCGGCGCGGTCAATGCCTACGGCCTGGTCCAGGGCGCGGCCAACCTGCCGGGACCGGGCAAGCGTCCCCTGTCGTCGATGACCCCGACCATCCTGTTTCGCGACGGCAAGGTCGCCATGGTCACGGGATCACCGGGCGGCAGCCGGATCATCACCATCACCCTGCAGACCATTCTCAATGTGGCCGACCATCGCATGAACATTGCCGAAGCGATTGCCGCGCCGCGCGTCCACCATCAGTGGCAGCCCGACGCCATCGATGTCGAACAGGGCGTCTCGGTCGACACGCTGCGGCTGCTGGTCGGGCGCGGCCACCGCATCGCGCCGCGGCCGGCCTTCGGCAATGTCAATGCCATCCTGGCGACCCCCCAGGGCTGGACCGGCGCCTCCGACAGCCGCCAGCGCGGCACGCTCGCCGCCGGCCATTAGGGCCGGCGTCAGACCGCCAGATAAAGCGCGCGCATGGCGGTGTCGGCCATCAGTTCGCCGGATGAGCCAGTCCAGAGGATTTCGCCCTTCTCGACGACAAAATGCCGGTCGGCCAGCGCAGCGACCGCCTCGATGTCTTTGTCGATGACGATCATGGCCAATCCCGTGGCCTTCAGCGCGGCGAGCCGCGTCCAGATCAGTTCACGAATGACCGGGGCGAGCCCCTCGGTCGCCTCGTCGAGGATGAGCAGGACCGGGTTGGTCATCAGCGCCCGGCCGATGGCCAGCATCTGCTGTTCGCCGCCCGAAAGCTGATGCCCACCATTGCCCAGCCGTTCGCCCAGGCGCGGGAAGAAGGCAATGACACGCTCGAGCGTCCATGGATCATCGGCCGCGCGGCGGTCGGCGGCAGCCATGACCAGGTTTTCCCTGACCGTCAGATTGGGAAAGATACGCCGGCCCTCGGGAACCAGGCCGAGGCCCATGCGCGCCAGCCGGTGCGAGGGCTGGCCGTCGATCCGCTCGCCGTTGAAACGCACGGTGCCGGCCTTTGGCTTGAGCATGCCGACGATCGATTTCACCGTGGTCGACTTGCCCATGCCGTTGCGGCCGATCAGCGAGATCACCTCGCCGGCACCGACATCGATCGACAGGCCGAACAGAACCTGGCTTGCGCCATAGGCGGCGGCAAGGCCGCGCACTTCGAGCAGCATCAGCGCCTCCTCACGACGTGTGGCCGAGATAGGCGGCGCGCACCGCCGGATCGGCCCGCACCGCATCGGGCGCGCCAACGGCAATGACCGCGCCGGCGACCAGTACCGCGACGCGGTCGGCCAGGGCGAAGACGGCGTTCATGTCGTGTTCGACCAGCACGATGCTGTAGGATCGCTTCAGATTGCGCAGCAGGGCCGTCATCGCGGCGGCATCCTGCCGGCCGATGCCGGCCATCGGCTCGTCGAGCAGCAGCAGCGCTGGCTTCATGGCGAGCGCAATGGCCAGTTCCAGCTGCCGCTGCTCGCCATGCGACAAGGCATCGGCGCGTGTCGCCCTGCGGGCGCCGAGCCCGACCTGGTCCAGGGCCTCGCCGGCAGGGCCGTCGAGGGACGCGTCGCCCGCGGCGGAGCGCCAGAACCGGAAGGAATGCCCGCTGCGGGCCTGTACCGCCAGCCGGACATTTTCGAGCGCGGTGAAGTCCGGCAGCACGGCGGTGATCTGGAACGACCGGGCAAGGCCGAGCGATGCGCGCCGCTGCGGCGGCATGTGGGTGATGTCGCGGCCACGGAACAGAATGGCACCGGAGGATGGCCGCAACTCGCCCTGCAATTGCGCGATCAAGGTGGTCTTGCCGGCGCCGTTCGGGCCGATCAGGGCGAGCGTTTCGCCGGGCCGGACCTCCAGGCTGACGTCGCTGGTGGCGACCAGGCCGCCGAAATTTTTGCTGAGATGGCGGATCTCGAGCAGGGGCCGGCCGGTCATGGCCGCTCTCCCCGGCCGAACTTGCCGGCGATGCGTCTGGGCAGGTCGGCCAGGCCGCCGCGCAGGACCACCGCGAGCCCGATGACGATGATGCCGAAGGGCAGGTGCCAATGGCTCGTATAGCTCGACAGGACGAGTTCGAGCATCAGGAACACCGCGGCGCCGATCACCGGCCCGACCACCACGGTGAGCCCGCCCATGACGCAGATGACCACCAGGTCGCCCGAGCGGATCCAGGCCATGTCGACCGGGCTGATGAATTGCTGGCCGACCGCCATCAGCGCGCCGGCAAGGCCTGCGATCGCGCCGGACAGCGCGAAAGCCACGAGCTTGTAGCTGAGCGGCGCAAGGCCGACCGCGACGACCCGCCGCTCGTTCTGGGCGGTGGCGCGCAACACCATGCCGAAGCGGCTGTCGACCAGACGCTGCGTGGCGACCAGCACGAGGCCGAGCAGGACCAGGCAGGCGTAATAAAAATGCACCCGGTTGGCGACGTCGAGGCCGGCCAGATGCAGGCTGCCGAGGATCTGCAGGCCGTCCTCGCCGCCGTAACGCTGCAGCGCCACGAAGAAATAATAGAGCATCTGATTGAAGGCGAGGGTGATCATGATGAAATAGGCGCCGCCGGTCCGGATCGCGACGATGCCCATCGCGGCCGCGACGAGACCGGAGGCGAGCACCGCCAGCGGCACCGAGATCATCAGATCGCTGGTGCCTGACAGGAGCAGCGGAGCGAAGCCGAAAGGTTCCGCTTCCGCCTCGTGCTGGGCCAGGATCGCGACGACATAACCGCCAATGCCGAACAGGCTCGCATGGGCCAGGCTGACCAGGCCGCCGAAGCCGAGCACCAGGTTCAGCCCGGCGGCGGCGAGCGCGAAGATGACGATGCGGGTGAACACCCGGATCAGGAAAGGTTCGCCGGCGGCGGTTGCCACCACGGGCACGGTGGCCAGCGCCAGCAGGACCAGCAGGACCGGCCAGAGCTTCAGCCAGGGCCCGGCTCGAAGAACTTGCCGGGGGCCCGGGCGGTCGATCGCAGGAAGAGCCGTGTCAGCCATGAACCGGGAACAATCCTTTGGGGCGCCAGGCGAGGATGACGGCCATGGCCATGAAGATCGCCATGCTGCCGAGCGCGGGGGACAGGAGAACGCGGCCGAACGTGTCGATCAGGCCAATGGCCAGAGCCGCGATGAAAGCGCCCTTGATCGAACCGATGCCGCCGATGACGGTGACCACCAGGGCCAGGATCAGGATCGGCTCGCCCATGCCGACCTGCACCGCCAGGATCGGCCCGGCCATGATGCCGGCGAGGCCGGCGAGCGCCGAACCCGCCGCGAAGACCAGGACGAAGACCCTGTTGACGTCGACGCCGAGCGCCGCCGCCATGGCGCGGTCGCTGGCGCCGGCGCGCACCCACATGCCGATCCGGGTCTTCATGATCACCAGGTAGAGCGCGACGGCGACGACGAGGCCGAGCGCCAGGATGGCCAGGCGGAACATCGGGTAGGCAACGCCCGGAAAGATCTCGACCGCGC
Organism: Phreatobacter stygius; assembly: GCF_005144885.1. NCBI lineage: Bacteria > Pseudomonadati > Pseudomonadota > Alphaproteobacteria > Hyphomicrobiales > Phreatobacteraceae > Phreatobacter > Phreatobacter stygius. The sequence continues at coordinate 2,442,151 of NZ_CP039690.1, read as the reverse complement.
CGTCCAGCATGGGCGGCAGGGCGAAGCGCAGCGGCACCGCGCCCCAGATCAGCTTGACCACTTCGTTCGACACCAGGATCAGGCCGAAGGTGACCAGCACCTGGTCGAGATGCGAGCGGGCATAAAAATGCCGGAGCAAGGTCATTTCCAGGACCGCGCCGATGAGGCCGGTCGCGGGGACCGCGACAAGCACGCCCAGCAGGAAAGAGCCGCTGGCATTGGCGACCGCCGCCGCGATGAAGGCGCCGAGCATGTAGAGCGCGCCATGGGCGAGGTTGATCAGGTTCATGATGCCGAAGACCAGGGTCAGTCCGGCCGACATCAGGAACAGCATCACGCCGAGCTGGACGCCGTTGAGCAATTGCTCGGCGAAGAGGGCAAAGGTCATCGACGGATCCCGAGGTCAGTGCCGGCCGGAGCGGCCATTGGCGATCGGAACCGGCAGGCCGCCGGTTCCCATGCACTGGCTGCTGGTGTCAGTTGGTCGCCGGCCGCATGCGGCACTCACCGGCATAGGCATCCGGATAATCCGCCACGATGCGCTCGCGCAGGCCCATGACCAGGCGGCCGCGGTCGTCCTTGACGATCTCGTTCAGGTAGAAATCCTGGATCGGGAAGTGGTTGGTGTTGAACCGGAAGCGACCCCTGACCGTGTCGAACGTCACGGTTTCCAGCGCGCGCTGGAACGCGGCCTTGTCCTCGATCCGGCCGCCGATCGACTTCAGCGCGGCATCGATCAGCCGGGCGGCGTCGTATCCTTGGGCAGCGTAGGGCGCCGGGATCCGGCCATGCGCCGCCTCGAAATCGGCGACGAACTTGCGGCTCGCGGCATTGTCCAGGCTTTCGCTCCAGAAGCTCGAGGCGAAGGCGCCGAGTGCGGCGTCGCCGATCGCCGGCAGCACGGTCTGGTCCAGCGAGAAGGACGGGCCATAAAGCGGGACGGCGGCGCGCAGGCCGGCCTGGGCATATTGCTTGACGAAATTGATGCCCATGCCGCCAGGATAGAAAAAGAACACGGCTTCCGGGCCGGCCGCCCGCAACTGGGCGATCTCGGCGGCGTAATCGAGCTGGCCGAAGGCGGTATAGACCTCGCCGACGATCTCGCCCTTGAAGGTGCGCTTGAAGCCGTTGAGATAATCCCGGCCGGCCGGATAGTTCGGCGCCATCAGGTAGACGCGGCGGACGCCCTTGGCGGTGAGATGCAAGCCCATGGCTTCGGCCGAGGTGTCGTTCTGGAACGCCGCGGCGAAGAAGCGCGGGTGGCAACCTCGGCCGGCGAGCTGCGAGGGGCCGGCATTGACGCTGATGACGAAGGCGCCGGCATCCAGCGCCGGTTTGGCCACCGCCAGAAGGACGTTGGAGAAATTGATGCCGGTGATGATCTGGACACGATTGCTCTCGATCATCTTGTCGACGAGCTGGCGGCCGACATCGGGTTTGGCCTGATCGTCGCCCTCGATGATCTCCACCGGCCGGCCGCCGAGCTGACCGCCGACGCTGGCGATACCGAGGCGAAAGCCGAGCAGGAGCTCCTGGCCGAGCTGGCCGGAAGGACCGGAAAAGGTCGAGACGAAACCGATCTTGATCGGGGTCCGGGGCGGTTCCTGTGCTTGGGCGGCAAGGGGTGTGAGATGAGGCATGAGGCTGGCGAGCGCCAGCGCGGCGATGGTGGATTTCATGGTTTCCTCTCCTGGATGGCGTCCGGCCCGTTTTCGTCGGGCTCTTGGCTTGGTCGGGCTCTTGGCTTGAGGGTGTAGTCAGGTGGTCACGGCCCGCCGGCCGCGATCGTGACGGCAATTTCGCCGAGGCCGTCGATGCCGCCGGTGATGCGGTCGCCGGCGACCACCGGGCCGACGCCGGCCGGTGTCCCGGTCATGATCAGGTCGCCGGCCTTCAGCGCCATCGAGCGCGAGGCGATGGCGATGATCTCGGGCACCGACCAGATGAGATCGGCGATGTCCTGGTCCTGTTTCACCTGGCCGTTGACCTTGAGCCAGATGCGGCCACGGGCCGGGTGGCCAATGGCCGAGGCGGCACGCAGCGGCGCGATCGGTGCCGAGCGGTCGAAACCCTTGCCCCAGTCCCAGGGGCGGCCGGCGTCGCGGGCGGCAAGCTGCAGGTCGCGCCGGGTCAGGTCGATGCCGACGCCATAACCCCAGACATGGGCCAGGGCCTCGGCCTCGGGGATATCGGCGCCGTCCCGGCCAATGGCGACGACCAGCTCGATCTCGTAGTGGAAATTGCGGGTCTCCGGCGGATAGGCGATGGCCGCGCCGTCATCGACCACCGTGTCGGCGGGTTTGAGGAAGAAAAACGGCGGTTCGCGCGCCGGGTCCTTGCCCATTTCACGGGCATGGGCGGCATAGTTGCGCCCGACGCAGAAAATCCGGCGCACCGCGAAGCGTTTGCCGCCGGCGACCGCGACGGAGGGGACGGGCGGCGGCGCAAGGACGAAGTCGGGCATGGCTCTGTCCGTTCCGCTCAGGCGTTGCCGCGGTCTTCACGCAAGACGCCGAGCTTTTCCTGCACCGGCCGGTCGGAGAAGCTGAACAGCACCGCGTCTTCGCTCGCCTCGTGCACCACGGGTTTCCAGCTCGGCACCACGAAGATGTCCTTCGGCCCCCATTCGACCACGGTGTCGCCAATGGTCGAGCGGCCGCGGCCCTCGACCGGGGTGAAGACGGTGGCGTCGGTCGAGCGATAGCGGCTGGAGACGAAACCTTTCGGCAGCAATTGCAGGAAGGCGCCAATGGTCGGCATGGCATGGTCGCCGGTCTGAGGATTGACGTAGCGCATCTTCAGGCCGTGGCAGGGGTCCCATTGGCGGGCGCGCCGCATCTGGTCCAGCGCTTCGCGCGAGCGGGCATAGGGGTAATTGAAGATCGGCGAGGTCAGGCTGCCCGACGTCTGGTCGACCGGCAGCATGTTGGCGCCGAAGCGAGCCAAAGAATCGCCCTCGGGCCGGGTCAGCGCCTGTGCATCGTCGCCGTGGTGCTCGATGAAGGAGACATCGAGAAACTGGATCAGCGGGATGTCGAGCCCGTCGAGCCAGAACATCGGTGCGTCGGTCTCGTTGCCGTGGTCGTGCCAGGCGTCGGAGGGCGTGATGACGAAATCGCCGACCTCCATGCGGGTCCGCTCGCCATTGACGGCGGTATGGGCGCCCGAGCCTTCGAGCACGAAACGCAGCGCCGACTGGGCGTGTTTGTGGGCTGGCGCGACTTCGCCCGGCAGGATCAGCTGCACGCCGGCATAAAGCGAGGTGGTGATGCTCGATCTGCCGCGCAGCCCGGGGTTTTCCAGGATCAGCACGCGCCGCTCCGCCTCTTTCGCGGTGATCAGGCTGCCGGCTTCGATCATGGCCGCGCGAATATCGGCGAAACGCCAGAGATGCGGCACGCAAGCCGATTTCGGCTCCGGCGTGATCAGCGCGCCGAGCACGGTCCACAGCGCGGTCATGCTCGACTTGTCGATCTTGTCGTAGAAGGCGCGCCGCGCCGGGGTTTCGAGAGGTGCGATGGACATGTTCGGCGCTCCTTATGTGGTCGCGGACGACCGCTTTCCCGTGGCCGCCTTGATTTGACAGCTCCTATTCATAAGCATACTTATTGAAAGCATACTGTCAATCTTGTTCAGGCATGGAGCGATACCGGCATGGTGCTGCACGGCTATTTCCGCAGTTCGGCGAGCTACCGGGTGCGCATCGCGCTCAATCTCAAGGGGCTCCAGGCCGCCCAGGTGGCGCATCACCTGCGCAAGGGCGAACAGAATGCCGAGGCTTATCTCGCGCTGAACCCGCAAGGGCTGGTGCCGACGCTCGAAACCGATGACGGCGGGCTCCTGACCCAGTCGCTGGCGATCATCGACTGGCTGGAGGAGTTGAGGCCGTCGCCGCCGCTTCTGCCCTCGGATCCCTGGCGGCGGGTACGGGCGAAAGCGTTCGCGCTTGCGATCGCCTGCGACATCCATCCGGTGCAGAACCTGAAGGTGCTGGCGCGGCTGCGCCGGCTCGGCATCGCCGAAGCCGAGGTCCAGGCCTGGGCGGCCAGCGTCAATCGAGACGGGCTCACCGCCTGCGCGGCGCTGCTCGACGGCGAGCCGGGCCCGTTCTGCTTCGGTGAACGGCCGACACTCGCCGATATCTGTCTCGTTCCGCAGCTCGCCAATGCCCGGCGGTTCGGCGTGGCGGTCGAGGCTTTCCCGCGGCTGATCGCCATCGAACAGGCTTGCGCCGGCCTCGCCGCCTTCCGCGACGCAGCACCCGATCGGCAGCCGGACGCCGAGTGACCGATCAGCCAGCCCCTCGACCAGCCGGCCGGGGATCGGCTATCCCGGGAGGCCAGCCCGAATGTCTCACGCGGCCATAACCACGCGAGACATTCGGGCGAGGACGGAGATCCCGCTTCATGTCGTTGCCGCTGCTCTACGCCAAGCCCGGCTATCTGATCCGCCGCGCGCAGCAAATCGCGGTCGCCATCTTCCTGGAGGAAACCGCCGATCTCGACCTGACGCCGGTTCAATATGCCGCGCTTTATGCCATTCGCGAGCATCCCGGCATCGACGCGACGCGGCTCGCCGGCCTGATCGCCTTCGATCGGCCAACCGTCGGCGGGGTGCTGGAACGGCTCGAGGGCAAAGGCTGGATCCTCCGCAGCGGCAGCCCCTCCGACAAGCGCATCAAGCTTTTGGCCCTGACGCCGGAAGGGGCCGCATTGCTCGAACAGGCCGAGCCCGGGGTCCAGAGGGCGCAGGAACGGATCCTCGGTCCGCTCAAGCGCGCCGATCAGGACAAGCTGGTGGCCTTGCTGATCGATCTCGTCACCCTCAACAACGAAGCGTCGCGCGCGCCGCGCCGGGGCTTCGAGACCTAGGCCGGTCCTTCGAGCCTTGCCAGGAAGTCGCTGCCGCATTGACCCGAAACATGGCGGCAGGTCGCCATCAGCGCGTCGATCGCCTTTTGCTGCAGCGGACGCACGTCCGGCCCGGCGCCGACCAGGGTGAGGGCCGCGACCGCCTCGTCCTGGGCGTCGAGCACCGGCGCGCTGATCGCCGCGAGGCCGGGAATGACGGTCGAATCGGCGGTGTCGTAACCCCGCGTCCTGATCTGGGCGAGGCGCGCCGCGAGGCCGGGAGCAGCCGTGTCGCGCTCGATCAGCCTGGCGACGGGCCTGGCCGGCAGGAAGGCCAGCAGCACGCGCCCGGTTGCCGACTGGGTCAGCGGCAAGGTCGCGCCGACGGCGAGCGTCGTCATGAAGGGCACCCGGCTGCGTTGCCAGCGCACGATGACCGGACCGCTATCGCCGAGGACGTTGAGCAGGACCGTCAGGCCGGTTTCGTCGCACAGTGCCGGCATGGCTTCCATGGCCAGAGCCAGCGGATCGACGCGGCCGAGCGCCTCGGCGCCCAGGCGGATGGCCAGCGGGCCGAGATCGTAGAAGCCGGTCGCGCCGTCCTGGCGGGCGAGCCGGCGGGCGACAAGGCTCGAGAGATAGCGGTGCGCCAGGCTCGCCGGCATGTCGGTCGCCCGGGCCAGGTCACGCAAGGGCGCGGCCCGACCGGCCTCGATCAGGGCCACCAGCATGTCGACCGCCTTGTCGGCTGAACCGATGCCCCGGCGCGGCGCATCCGCATCGGCGTTGTCGTCGGCCGCCACCGGCTTGATCGCCATTCTGCCTCACTCCATCGCCGTTCTGAACGCCTCGGGGATCGGCTGTCCCGCGAGCCTGCCGGCCGGGTCGCGGCCGACCCAGGCCCGGTCTTCGTAACCGGTCACGATCGGTTTGTCCGCCCGCACGAGGCGGTAGTCGATCCGGAAGCGCCTGTCGTGCCAGGCCGTGATCGAAGCCATGGCGACGAGTTCGTCGTCATAGGTGGCGGGTCCGCGGAATTCGGCGTGGGCCTCGACGATCGCCGTGCCGACGATGCCGAAACGGGCGCGCAGCACCCGCTGGCTCAGGCCGCGACTGCGCAGGAAGCCCTGGAAGGTCCGGTCGAAGAGATCGAGATAGCGCGGGTAATAGACGATGCCGGCTTCGTCGCAATCGCCCCATTCGATGGTGAAACGGCACTGGAAGCCCGGTTCCGACATGAGCGCTCTCCGGATTTCGCCTGGTCCATGCGGCGGCCTTGCGTTCTCTTTTGGATAATGCTTTTCATATTGTCAAATGCACAAGAGCCCGGTCGCGACCGGGCCGTCGTCGGAGGACATCACATGCGCATCGCTGTTCTGGGCGCCGGGCCTGCCGGCCTGGTCTTCGCCACCTTGTGGAAGCGCCGCCATCCCGGCGACGAGCTGATCGTCGTCGAACAAAACGCCGCCGATGCCACATTCGGCTTCGGCGTGGTGTTTTCCGATCGCGCTCTGGACTTCCTGCGCGAGGATGACGCCGAAACCCATGCGCTGATCGCGCCCCGGATGCAGACCTGGTCGGACATCACGCTGGTGCATCGCGGCCGGTCCATTGCCATTGACGGCATCGGCTTTTCCGCGATCGGCAGGCTGGAGCTCTTGCGCCTGCTGCAGCAGCGTGCCGGCGATGTCGGCGTCGCGCCGGCCTATGGGCGGGTGGTGCGCTCGCTCGACGAATTCGGTCCGGTCGACCTGATCGTCGGCGCCGACGGCGTCAATTCGCTCGCCCGGCGCAGCCGCGCGGCGGAATTCGGCCCGACCATGAGCCATCTCGACAACCGCTTCGCCTGGTATGGCGTGGCGAAACGCTTCGAGACGCTGACCCAGAGCTTCGTCGAAACCGAACTCGGCGTCTTCAATGCCCATCACTATCGCTATCAGCCGGACATGAGCACATTCATCATCGAGTGTGATCCTGAGACCTTTGCCCGGGCCGGGTTCGCGGCGATGGACGAGGACGCGTCGCGCGGCCTGTGCGAACGGGTCTTCGCCGAAGCGCTCGCCGGAAAGCCGCTGATCTCCAACCGGTCGGTCTGGCGGCAGTTCCCGAAGCTGCGCACCCAGCGCTGGCATGCCGGCAATGTGGCGCTGGTCGGCGACGCGCTGCATACCGCGCATTTCTCGATCGGCTCGGGCACGCGGCTGGCGATCGAGGACGTGATTGCCCTGGTCAAGGCGCTGGAGGCCCAACCGGGCGATGTCCGGGCCGGGCTTCAGGCCTATGAGGCGGCGCGCCGGCCGATCGTCGAGAAGATCTTGCGTGCCGCCGATGCGTCGGCCGCCTGGTACGAACGGTTCCGCGATCACATGCGGTTGCCGCCTTTCGACTTCGCCATGAGCTATGTGACGCGCTCGGGCCGGGTCGACAAGGATCGCCTGGCGGCCGTCGCGCCGCGTTTCGTCGCGGCCTATGACGCGGCGGTCGCGGCATGAGCGCCGGGATCATTGATGCCGTGCCGCATGACGGCCCGGCGGCGCGCGAAATCGGCTTTGCCGTGCCCGAGCGCTACAATGCCAGCGCCATCCTGTTCGACAATCTCGCCGCCGGGCGCGGCGGCCGGATCGCGATCCATTGCCCGCTCGGCGATGTGACCTATGAGGGATTGGCAAAAGACGCCGCGCTTTTCGGCCAGGGCCTGCTGGCGCTCGGTCTCAAGCGCGGCGAGCGGGTGCTGATGCTGCTCGACGATACGCCGGCCTATCCCGCCGCCTTTTTTGGCGCGATCCGGGCCGGCCTCGTGCCGGTGATGGTCAATACCCTGACGCCGCCGGAGCTCCTGCGTTATTACCTCGACGATTCCGCGGCGCGCGTGGCGATCGTCGAGCCGGGATTTGCCGGCCTCATGGCGGGCCTCGCGGCGGACGGGGCAAGGCTCGACCGCATCATCGTGGTTGGCGATCAAGCCGATGCCGAGCCTGCCGGCGCCGCGCAGGTCACCATCGCATCGCGCTGGCTTGCCGGTTTCGACGGCAGCCTCGCCGCCGCCGCCACGCATCGCGACGATATGGCCTTCTGGATGTATTCGTCCGGATCGACCGGCCGGCCGAAGGGCATCGTCCATCTCCAGCACGACATGGCCTATACGGCGGCGAGCTATGGCCGGCACGTGCTGGCTTTGCGCGAAGACGACATCTGCTTCTCGGTCCCGAAGATCTTCTTCGCCTATGGTCTCGGCAACTCGCTGACCTTCCCCTTTTCGGTCGGTGCGGCCTGCGTGCTCCTGCCGGGCCGGCCGGAGCCACGCGCCGTGCTCGATTGCATCACGCGCTATCGCCCGAGCGTCTTTTTCGGCCTGCCGACACTCTATACCGCGCTGGTCAATGCCGCCGAGGTTGAGCGGACCGACTTCTCCTCGCTCCGGCTCTGCGTCTCCGCGGCCGAGGTGCTGGCGAACGAGACCGCCGCTGCCTGGACGGCGATTGCCGGCCGCGACATCGTCGAAGGCCTCGGCTCGACCGAGGCGCTGCACATCTACCTGTCCAACCTGCCTGGCCGGCGAAAACCCGGCGCCGCCGGCCTGCGCGTGCCCGGCTACGAGGTCAGGCTGACCGATCGCGACGGCCGTGACGCCGGCGCGGGCGAGGAAGGCATCCTGTGGGTCCGGGGCGGCTCGAGCGCGCCACTCTATTGGAACCGCCCGGACAAGACCGCCGAGACGTTCCGCGACGGCTGGATCTGGACCGGCGACCGGTTTACCTGCGACGCCGACGGATTCTTCACCTTCAAGGGCCGCGCCGACGACCTGATCAAGGTGTCCGGACAATGGGTCTATCCGCTGGAGATCGAACTGGCGCTCGCCGATCACCCGGCGGTCCGCGAATGCGCGGTCATGGCGGTCGAACTGCCGGACCGGCGCATGACGCTGCACGCTTTCGTCGTTTCATCGGACGGCGCGACCGACGGCAGCCGCACCGCCGAACTTCAGGCCTATGTGAAGCAAAGGCTGTTGCCCTATAAATATCCGCGGCGCGTCGACTATCTCGACGAATTGCCGAAGACGGGCTCCGGCAAGATCGACCGCCAGGCGCTGCTGTCGCGGCCGCTCGGAAAGGCGTCCTGACGGGAGAAGGCGATGCAGATAGCAACGCGGGCCATCGGCGAGGGTGCCTTCATTCGCCGTCTGTCGGATCCGCGCGCCACCCCCGATGCGGTTCTGCCGCCGCTGCCGCAAATGAGTGAATTCGTCCATCGCTCCGCCGACCGGCAGGACATCTTTCTGCGCAGCGCGATCGACAACGGCGTGTCGGCGGTGTTCGGCCGGTTCAGGCTCGGCCGTCCGGTGCGGGTTCATCTGCATCCCGGTCCGCAACTGCTGCTGACCTTCTTCATGACCGGTGACATCTCGGGCGAGATCATCGGGCAGCGCCCGGGTTCGCTCGGCTTCCGCAACGGCCACGCCCATTTGCGGGCCCCCAATGCCGGCGGCGGTTTCATCGTTCACCTGCCGGCCGGGCCCGCCTCCTTCCTGCAGATCCGGCTGACGCCGTCGGCGCTGGCGCGCCTGGTGCATGATCTCGCGATCGATCTCGACGGCCAGACCACGGTGCTGCTCGGCTCCGATGACGGGCGCGTCCTGGCGAATAGGCCCTGGTCCAGCCGCGAACGCGCCATTCTCGACGGCTTCCAGCCCTGGGAGACCAGCGAGCGCATGATGCTGAGCGCACTGTCCGGGCGTGGTGCCGAACTCGTCTGCGCTTTCCTCAGACGTTCGGCGCAAAGCGGCGCCGGCCTGGCCGGCCGCAACGGAGCGGCCGGCGCGTTGCAGAACCTGCTCGAGTTCAATGCCGGCCGGCCGGCGCCGACCCGGCTCAAGGCGATCGAGGCCGCCACCGGTTATGCCCGCTCGACCTTGTGGCGCGCCAGCAAGGCGCGGCACGGCGACGCACCGGCGCGGATCATGCGGCTGCAGCGCCTCGACAAGGCGCTAGTGGATTTGCAATCGACCGATCGAACGGTGCTGGCGGTTGCGCTCGATGCCGGCTGGGCCTGTCCGTCGAAATTCGCGCGCGCCTTTCGCGGCCGTTTCGGATTTTCGCCGAGCGCCGCGCGGCACGGCGCAAGCGCGCGATAAAAAGCCCGGCTTGACGCAACATTCGGCCTCACCGGCGGTTTCGCCGCCGCTAAACTCCTTCCAGTCGTCATGGAGGGGTCCCGATGGATCGCCGTCAATTCATCATCGGCGCGGCGGGCGTCGCGGTCGCCGGCCAGGCCCGGGCGCAGGCCTTTCCGAGCCGCCCGATCATCTTCATCGTGCCCTATTCAGCCGGGGGGCCGCTGGACGCGACCGCGCGCCTGGTCGGCGAAGGCCTGGCCAGGCGGCTCGGCCAGGGTGTGGTGATCGAGAACCGCACCGGCGCCAGCGGCATGCTGGGGGCGAATGCGGTGGCGCGCGCCGAGCCGGATGGCCACACCATCCTGTTCACGGTGATCGACACGCAGGTCAACAATGTCGCCCTGTTCAAGACCATCGCCTATGACCCGATCAAGGATTTCGCGCCGATCACCCAGGCTTTCCTGGCGCCGATGATCCTGGTCACCAGCGCCAAGTTCACCGCCAGGACGCCGCAGGAATTCGCCGAACAGGCCAAGGCTTCGGGTCAGCCTCTATCCTTCGGGTCCTGGGGTATCGGCGGCTCGGCGCATCTGGCGGGTGAGGCGTTGTGGAACCGCCATTTCAAGCTCAACCTGACCCACGTGCCCTATCGTGGCGAAGCGCCGATCGTGAACGACCTGATCGCCAACCAGATCGCGGTGTCCTTCGCCTCGATCGCCAATACCCGCCAGCATATCGAGCAGGGTGCGCTCAGGGCGCTCGCCGTGTCCGGTCTCAAACGGTCTCCGGCTTTGCCCGACCTGCCGACATTGACCGAGCTCGGCCTGGCCGATCCGGTGTTCAAGATCGGCATCTGGCTCGGCGCCTTCGCGCCCGGCCGGACGCCGCGGCCGATCGTCGACAAGCTGGCCAATGAAATGCGTGCGGTGGTGCGCGCGCCCGAAGTCGCCGAGCGCATGGGCAAGCTCGGCTTCGAGCCGATCGCCTCGTCGCCCGACGAATTCGCGGTCAGCCTGGAGCGCGAGATCGTCACGATCAAAGCGGTGTTCCGCGATCTCGGGATCGAGCAGCAGTGACCGATCCGATCGAAGGGCTGATCGACCATGCAGCCGGCGTCCGGGCATCGGCTGTGCCGGCCCGCACGATCGCCTTCCAGGCTCGCCGTGTGCTCGACAATCTCGGCTGCCTCGCCGCCGGCCACGACCAGGCCGGCACCGGGACGGCACTGTCGCTCGCCCGCCGCTGGAGCGGCACGGCCGAAGCCACCGTGATCGGATCGACGGAGCGGCTGGCGGCGCCCCAGACCGCCTTCGTCAATGCGGTACGCGCCCGGGCGCTGGACTTCTGCGACGTGCTGTCGCCGGGCTGGCATCCGAGTTCGTCGGATGTGCCCGTCGCGCTCGCGGCGGCCGAACTGTCTGATGCAAGCGGGGCCGATATCCTGGCGGCGCTGGCGGTGGGGCAGGACGTCGGCCAGCGCATCAACCGCGCGGCGCAAGCCAATGGCTTCTTCTACCGCGGTTTCGATTCGAACATTCTCGGGCTGTTTTCCGGTGCGGTCATCGCCGGGCGGCTGCTCGGCCTGTCGCGCGACCAGCTCGGCCATGCGGTCGGCCTTGCCTTCGATTTCGGCATCGGCACCTTCCAGCACTATCAGGACAAGGCGCTGGCGGTGCGGATCAGCCAGGGACTGGTCGCCCGCCACGCACTCGAGGCGACCCTGATGGCGGCGGCCGGCATCACCGGTCCGCGCCGTGTGCTGGCCGGCGAGAGCGGCTTCTTCCGGCTCTACGGCCCGGCTGAACCCAGGCTCGACGGCTTGGACGAAGGTCTCGGGCAGCGGTTCCTGGGGCAAGAGGCGACCTGCTTCAAACTCTATCCGAGCTGCGGCGTGACGCTGGCGCTCACCGAAGCGCTGCTGGCTGCCAGGCAAAGCGGCGACCTGAGGCCCGCCGCGGTGACCGATGTCGCGATCCGGATATCGCCGACCATGCGGGTCATCTGCGGCGGCGCCTATGCGCCCACCACGACGCCCGAGATCGACGCCCAGTTCAGCGTCCGCTACGTCGCCGCCAATGCAATCCTGCGTGGCCGGGCGACACTCGAAGAATTCACGGCTTCGGCTGCGACCGCGCCCGATATCGTTGCCTTTGCCGGCCGGATGGCCGTCGCGGAAGAACCCGCGTTCGGACATTTCGATCAATGCGAGGTGATCGTCCGGCATGCGGACGGGTCGGAATTGCTGGTGCCGGCCCAGTTCGGCCGCGGCTGGCCGGAGAACCCGGCATCGACGGCTGACCTTGCGGCGAAATTCCGGCAATGCGTCGCTTTCTCCGGGCGCGAATGCTGGATCGGCCGCGCCGATCACTTGATTGCCGCAATCGAGACGCTGGCTGAGGCACCCAATGTCGGGCCAATGATCGAGGCATTCGCCGCATGACCGAGCGTGGACCTTTCAGCAAACCCTTGATCGGCCTGGTTGGCGGCATGAGCTGGCATTCGACCGCGCGGTACTACCGCATGCTGAACGAAGCCAGCGAGACGCGGCGCGGCGCCAAGTCGACGCTCGAAAGTCTCGTCTACACACTCGATTTCGCGCCACTGTTCCAGCTTGCCTCGGCCGGCAAATGGGATGGCGTCGGCCACCACCTCTGGCGCGCGGCCGAAGGCCTGGAGGAGGGCGGAGCGAGCTGCGTCGCACTGACCGCCGTGACGGCGCACCGGGTTTTCGACGTGCTGGCAAAGCAGGTGCGCGTGCCGTGCCTGCATGTGCTGGACCCGGTCGGCCCGTTCCTCAAGCAGCGCGGCTGCCGGCGGGTCGGCGTTCTGGCGACCGGTTTCGCCGCCGGCCAGGATTTCTTCGACGACCATCTCGCACGCGCCGGCGTCGGCGCGGTGCTGCGCCCGGATGCAGCCGACCAGGCCGTCATCGACGACATCATCGAGAACCAGCTGACCCGCGGCATGGTGACGGCGGCGGCGCGGCAGGCGATCGACGCGGTCGGCGAACGGCTGCGCCAGCGCGGCGCGGACGCCATCCTGCTCGCCTGCACGGAACTGCCGCTGCTCTATCAGGACGGCGCGGCGCCGGCCGATGTCGTCGATGCCGTTGCCTTGCACGTCAACGCCCTTCTCGATCATGCGGAGCAAATGCCGTGAGCGACAATCCGGTCGAGGCCATCGACCATCTGCTGACCTTCGTGCACGACCTCGACGCGGCGGCCCGCTTCTTCGACGCGCTCGGCTTCACGCTGACACCGGAAAGCCGCATCGATGGCATGGGCATCGTCAACCGGCTGATCCTGTTCCCCGAGACATCGGGTGGCTCGGCCAATTTCATCGAGCTGATGAGCGTCTCGGACCCGGAAAAACTGCCGCCCGCGATGGCGCGGCTTTTGACCGGCGAAGAAGGCATCAAGTCGATGGTGCTGTCGTTCGCCGATGCCGCGCGCGCTCATGCCCGGCTCAATGCGCTCGGCTGCGGCTTCGCGCCGCCGGTCCATGTCCGGCGCGAATGGAAAGTGTCGGCGTCCGAATCGGTCTGGCCGGAATTCGACGTGCTGCTGCCGGTCGACGACGTGGTGACCTTCAACGGTTGCCGCTATCACAATGTCGAGCTCTACCGGCGCCCGGCCTGGACCGACCACCGCAACGGCGCCCGGGCCTTCGACCGGGTCGACTGCGCCGCGGGCGACCCGTTGGCCGCGGCGCGCCGGCTGGCCGATATTCTGGACAGGCCTCATGAAACGACAACCGAGGGCGGCCGCGTGACGCTCGGCCGGGTGGCGCTCCAGGTGAGCGCCGAAGCGCCGGGCACGCGCCAGCCCGGTTCGGCTGCCCGCTTCATCGGCTATCGGGTCGCCGGCGCGTCGCGCGACCAAGTCGGCGCCGTGCTGGCGCGTCAGGGGGCGGCGACGGCGACGGCGGGCGGGGCGCTGGTCGTCCCGGGCGGACTGGCCTTTGGCCAGCGGATCGAATTTGCCGCCTGAGGTTCGCCGTCGGCGCCGCCGGCGCTCAAAAAATGCGCCGCGCCAGTGGCGGCAGCGCGCTTTGCCGTTGACGGTTCGGCCAGTTTGTTCTCATTATGTTCCAATGAGCAGACAGCGAATCATCCATGCATTCGATGCAGGCCCGCCCCAGGCTCTGGCGGTCGCCGGCCTGGCCGCACGCTTTCATGCCTGGCGCGGCATTTCCGGCCGGCGCTATCTGGCGACGGTCTATCCGGCGAGCGATCCGCCGGCCTATGAGGGTGCGGTGATGGTGCTGGCCCGGCGCGAAACCGACGGCACCCGCCTGGCGGTCTGGGCCGGGCGTGCGCCGTGTTCGGCCCGGGCCCTGGCGCGGCTCGCCCAGATGAAGCGCGCCGACGAGGTGCATGTGCACCTGATCGCCGAAAACGAGCAGGAACGCGCCACCGTCGCGGCGGATCTGGCGACCCCGGTCCAGGCCTTTGCCACGGCGGCCTGACTATTGCCGCCGGATATTGCAGCCGGAGATGGGTGACGGATCTCCGGGCTGCCGGCGGTGACCGTTGGGGTCAGGGTTTCAGGATGACCTTGCCCTTGGCCTTGCGGGTGGCGATCTCGTTCAGCGCGTCGGCGATCCGTTCCAAGGGATAGGTCGCGTGGACATGCAGCGACAGCTTCTTCTCGGCGGTCCAGCGAGCGACCTGCGCGAGGTTCTCGCTATTGGCCTTCGGATTGCGCTGGGCGAAGGCGCCCCAGAACACGCCGCGGATGTCGCAGCTCTTCAGCAAGGTCAGGTTCAGCGGGATCTTCGGGATCTCGCCGCCAGCAAAACCGATGACCAGGAAACGGCCCTCCCAGGCAATCGCGCGCAGCGCCGGCTCGGCATATTTGTCGCCGACCGGATCGTAGATCACGTCAGGCCCCTTGCCGTCGGTCAGCGCGCGCAGCCGCTCCTTCAGGTCCTCGGTCGCGTAATTGATGCCCTCGTCGGCGCCATGGGCCTTGCAGAAGGCGAGCTTGTCATCGGTCGAGGCGCAGGCGATGACCCGGGCGCCCATGGCCTTGCCGAGCTCGATCGCCGCGAGGCCGACGCCGCCGGCGGCGCCCAGCACGGCGAGCGTCTCACCCGGCTTCAGCTGGGCGCGGTCCTTCAGGGCGTGAATGGTCGTGCCATAGGTGATGACGAGGCCAGCGGCCTGCTCGTCGGTCAAGGCATCGGGGATCGGCGCCAGCGCGGTCGCCTTGGCCACGATCTGGGTACGCGCCGCGCCATGCGACAGGTTGCCGGCCACCCGGTCGCCGATCTTGAAGCCGGTCACGCCGTCGCCCAGGCTGAGGATGCGGCCGGCGAATTCGGAGCCCGGCGAAAACGGCATGGGCGGTTTCACCTGATACATGTTCTTGATGATCAGGTTGTCGAAGAAGTTGAGCCCGACGGCGGTCACCGCGACAACCACCTCGCCGGCGCCAGCGCTCGGATCCGGCAGTTCCTCGATGACGAGGCTTTCGGGCGGTCCGAAGGTCTTGCACAGAACGGCTTTCATCGACGTGGTCTCCTCGTGTCCGGCCACACCACCAGCCGGCGGCTTGAAGGTCAACCTCGGCCGAACGGTCAGACCGGGTTACGATGCCCCTAGGCCAGCCGCGGCGTTTTGCTTAACGGATCGTTGAAGACCGTGGCGCTAGGTCACAGACGGGTCGTGAGTCCGCCGCAATCGATGGTATACTTTAGGGAATGTCGCGAACGCGTACATGGGCCGCGCCGAGCGCCGCGCCAAATGTGACCCCCGTCACGGAGCAACGGAGACGGGGACGCTGGCTGTTTCGCCCGGCACCTGTCGTTCTGGGTCTCTGCCTGGTTGGCCTGACCGGGCTGGCGATCGGTTTCATTCCGTTTGCCCGGTCGGCAACGCGGGTGGCCGAGACCGACGGACCGCGTGCCGAGGCGATCGTCGCCATGACCGGCGGATCATCGCGTTTGACCGACGCCATTGCGCTGCTCGGTACCGGCCAGGGTCGCCGATTGCTGATCAGCGGCGTCAATCCGATGGTCGGCGAGCGGGAGCTGGCGCGACTGATCCCAGGCTCGGCCGCCTTGATGCAATGCTGTATCGATCTCGACCACCGGGCGCTGAACACGCTCGGCAACGCCATGGAAACCGGCAAGTGGGTGCGCAGCAACGGGTTCCGTTCGGTGCTGGTGGTGACATCGAGCTACCACATGCCGCGCACCATGCTGGAATTGCAGCGGGTCCTGCCCGACGTGAAGCTGATCGCCTATCCGGTGTCGACCGAGGCGATGAAGCGCAATGTCTGGTGGAAAGATCCGCCAAGTCTGAAGATTCTGAGCTTCGAATATGCCAAATACCTGATGGCTGCCGTACGGCTCAGGCTGGATATCCCGACCGCCGAACCGCGCACGGCGCGCGCCGCGACCTATTGAGCACCGCCTCGGGGCGGGGGGACCCGCCTGATGCTGCTGTTGCGCTCGGCCATCTTCAATCTGTTCTTCTATCTCTGGACGCTGCTGCTGGTGATCATCCTGGTCCCGGTCCTGGCCTGGCCGTCGCCGAGACCGATCCTGTTCGTCGGCTGGGTCTGGGGGCGGGCCAATCTCTGGGCGCTCGGCGTGATCTGCGGCATGCATGTCGATTTCCGTGGCCTGGAGAAGATCCCGGCCGGCGCCATTCTGGTCGCGGCCAAGCACCAGTCGGCCTGGGAAACCTTCGCCTTCTTCATTCCGTTCCGCCGGCCGGCCTATGTGTTCAAGCGCGAGCTGATTCATGTTCCGTTGTTCGGCTGGGCGGTCTGGAAGGCCGAGCAGATCCCGGTCGAGCGCGGCAAGAAGGGCGGCACGCTGGCCTCGATCACACCCGGCGCCCACGACGCGGTCGGGCGCGGCCAGCAGGTGATGATCTTTCCCGAAGGCACGCGCCGGGCGGTCGGGGCGCCGCCCGACTATAAATATGGCGTGACCCATCTCTATCAGGCGCTCGGCGTGCCGTGCCAGCCGGTGGCGCATAATGCCGGGCTGTTCTGGCCGCGCCGGTCGTTCATGCGGCGGCCGGGTACGGTGATCGTCGAATGCCTCGATCCGATCCTTCCCGGCCTGCCGCCGGAGGAGTTTGCCGAAAGGCTGAAAACCGCGATCGAGACGGCGACCGACCGGCTGGTCGCGGAGGCGCGCGCTGCAGGCGCCTGAGCCGGCGTCAGCCGGTCGGGTGGAAGAAGTCATAGACCGCCTTGGCGGTGCCGGCATTGATGCCGGGCGCCCGCTGCAGATCGTCGAGCCCGGCCCTTTCGATCGCTTTCAGCGTGCCGAAATGATTGAGCAGCGCCCGTTTGCGTGATGGCCCGATGCCGGCGATCTCGGCCAGGCCCGCTTCCTTCATGTCTTTCTTGCGCCGGCCCCGATGGGTGCCGATGGCAAAGCGGTGCGCTTCGTCGCGCAGCCGCTGGACGAAATAGAGCACGGGATCGCGCGGTTCGAGCCGGAACGGCTCGCGGCCGGCCATATGGAAGGTCTCGCGGCCGGCCTCGCGGTCGCGCCCCTTGGCGATGCCGACCAGCGGAACATTGGCGATGCCGAGATCGGTGAGGATCTGGCGGGCCGCGGAAAGCTGTCCCGGGCCGCCGTCGATCAGCACCAGGTCGGGCCAGGCCGACTGTTCGTCGTCACCATCGACGGCCGCTTCGCCGGCGGCTTCGGCATCGCCCTTCAAGAGCCGCTTGAAACGGCGCTCGAGCACCTCGCGCATCATGCCGAAATCGTCACCCGGCGCGATGTCGGACTTGATGTTGAAGGTGCGGTAATCCTTCCGCCGGAAGCCTTCCGGCCCGGCCACGATCATGCCGCCGACGGCATTGGTGCCCATGATGTGCGAGTTGTCATAGACCTCGATGCGGCGCGGTGGCTTGTCCAGCCCGAAAGCCTCGGCGAGGCCGCCGAGCAGCTTCAGCTGCGAGGCGCTTTCGGCAAGCTTGCGGCCGAGCGCCTCGCGGGCATTCTGCAGGGCATGGTCGACGAGATCCTTTTTCTCGCCGCGCTTCGGCGTCGCAACCTCGACCCGCCGTCCGGCACGCGTCGACAGGGCTTCGCCGAGCAGTTGCTGATCCTCGACCTCATGCGATAACAGGACCAGCGATGGCGGTGGCTTGTCGTCATAGAACTGGGCGACGAATGAGCCCAGCACCTCGGCCGCTTCGATCGAGCGGTCGGCACGCGGATAATAGGCTCGATTGCCCCAGTTCTGGCCGGTGCGGAAGAAGAATACCTGGATGCAGGTCTGGCCGCCCTGCTGGGTCGCGGCAAAGACATCGGCCTCCTCGACGCCGCGCGGATTGATGCCCTGGGTCGCCTGGATGGCGGACAAGGCGGCAAGCCTGTCGCGATAGACGGCGGCGCGCTCGAATTCGAGATTCTCGGCGGCCTGTTCCATCTGGTCGGCAAGCACCCGCTTGACCACCTGGCTACGGCCGGAGAGGAACAGCTTGGCTTCGTTGACCAGCGCATCATAGCCGTCCTTGCTGATCTCGGCGGTGCAGGGACCGGAGCAGCGCTTGATCTGGAACAGGAGACAGGGGCGGGTGCGGCTCTCGAACACCGGATCGGCGCAGGAGCGGATCAGGAAGGCGCGCTCCAGCGCGTTGATGGTGCGCCCGACCGCCTGAGCCGAGGCGAAGGGGCCGAAATAGTCACCCTTCATCGAGCGCGCGCCGCGGTGCTTGGCGATGCGCGGTGACGCGTGGTCGCCTGATATCAGGATATAGGGGAAGGACTTGTCGTCGCGCAGCAGCACGTTGAAGCGCGGCCTGAGCTGTTTGATCAGGTTGGCTTCGAGCAGCAGGGCCTCGGTCTCGGTGTTGGTCGAGACGAATTCCATCGCGGTGGTGGCCGCCACCATGCGCGCGATGCGGGTGGCCAGGCCAATTGGCCGGGCGTAAGAAATCACCCGCTTGGTGATCGACTTGGCCTTGCCGACATAAAGGACCTCGCCGCTCGCGCCGATCATCCGATAGACGCCGGACCCCTTCGGCGCGTGTCTGACCGCCGCCTTGATCACGTCGATGCCGGCGGCAAGCGGGCCGGCGGCCGGTGCCGCATCGTCGTCGGCGATCAGGTCCAGCACAACCTCGTCGGCCTCGTCGGTCTCGGGCAATTCGAGATCGCTCAGGTCAGGTTCGAGATTGGCCGGTCCGGATTGGCGCGTCATGGAAAAAGGTCTGTCTCTATGGCCTGGCGGCGTGTTTTCTTAGCGATGTGTCGACGGCGGGCAGATGGAATCAGTCGCGCCGGCCTGTCGAGGCTACTCTTTGATGCCCCAGACGTCGGCGGTCTTCCAGGCCAGATGCTGGCCGGAATCAACCGCGATGGTCGCGCCCGTCACCGCGCCGGCGCGGGCGAGGTAGACCACCGCTTCGGCGATCGCTTCCGGCGTACTCGGCACACCGAGCAAGGTCGATGCGGCCTGGCGTTCGAAATCCGCCTTATCCTGGCGGATATTGGCGAAGGTCGGGCCGGGGGCAACCGCGTTGACACGGATCCGCGGCGCCAACGCCTGCGCCATGGTCTTTGTCGCCGCCTGCAGGGCGATCTTGGTCAAGGTGTAAGAATAGAATTGCGGGGTCGGCTTGAACACCCGCTGGTCGACGATATTGACGATCGCGGCGCCGTCGGGCGCCTGGGCCGCGAAATCCTGGGCGAGAAAGGACGGCGTCTGCAGGTTGACACGGAACTGCCGGTTCCAGCGGTCGCGGGTCAGCGTGCCCAGATGGTCCTCTTCGAACTCGCTGGCATTGTTGACCAAAAGACTCAAGGGGCCGAGCGCCGCCCGGGCGGCGGCGATCAGCCCGTCCACGGCGGCCGGTTCGGCCAGATCGGCCACGACGACGGCGGCCCGTCCGCCGTGGCTGCGAATCGCCGCCGCCAGGGCCTCGCCTTCCGCCACCGAGCGATTGACGTGGATGACCACACCGAAGCCGGTGTTGGCCAGGGCCTCGGTGATCGCCCGGCCGATGCGCCGGGCGCCGCCGGTGACCAGCGCAGTTTCCGTCTGTGGCATGGGGCCTCGATCAGGTCTCAGGATCCGTTTCATGGAAATAGGCACCCTGGTGCATTTGTGCCACGGGCGCGGATCGCAGGTCCGCCGCATGGGGGCCAGTCACCCGGGCACCCTGTTCTTGCCCGGCGGCGACCGGCGATGTGATGCCACGGTTCCCTCTTGTTGCGCTGCGGTGTTCGTCTTGGCCGGACCTGGAACTGCCGTCGGCCTGCCACGATTGTGCCACATGCCGAAAGAGGTCAATTGCCAATGGGCGGTGGTTATTTGTTTTCCTAAAGTATATATTGAAATAGTAACGTTTTATTTCCAATCATGACGTGAACATTGAGCCTCATTTCAGCCAATAACCGATGTGAATGACGGCGTTGGTCGTTCTTGAACGATCACGTGCGGTTCGATTGGTAACGCTCCATTAACGACGGGGCCATTCATCCCGCGAAAACTTGAATGAATGCGGTTATAGATTGTTCACCGCATTGGATCTGGGACGGTCCGCGACGGGAGGAAATTCCTCGTGGCGTTCGTGGGACAGGAGTTGACGATGAAAAAGATCATTTGGGCTGCGGCGACTGCCGCCGTGCTCGCCACCCCGGCCTTCGCGGCCGACCTGCCGCGCCGCGGGCCTTATCCGGAGGCCGTCTACGTGCCGGTCGCCCCGGCCGGCATCTGGACCGGCTTCTATGTCGGCGCCAATATCGGCGCCAACTTCTCGTCGAGCTTCAACAACAATGCCGGTTATAGCCTCGGCGGCGCGTCCGGCTTCACCGGCGGCCTGCAGGCCGGCTACGACTACCAGATCAACCGCTTCGTTGTCGGTATCGTCGGTGACGTGAACTATTCCAGCATCAACCGCCGCTATGTCGACACGCAGCCGACCGACGTGCGGACCAGCATGAACTGGAACGGTTCGATCCGCGCCCGCCTCGGCTACGCCGTGCAGGACAACATGCTGCTCTACGCGACCGCCGGTCTGGCGCTCGGCAATGTCCGCGCCAGCGAGACGATCCCGGGCAATTTCTCGCAGTCGAAGATGCTGACCGGCTGGACCGCCGGCGTGGGCGGCGAATATGCCTTCACCCGCAACTGGACGGCGCTGCTGGAGTATCGCTACACCAGCCTGCAGAAGGCGACCTATACCGCGCTGACCGATGTCCCGCGCATCGGCTTCGAGGGCCACCAGATCCGGACCGGCATCAACTACCGCTTCTGATCCGGCGCCAGCCCGACTTCGATGACGGCCCGGGTTTCGCCCGGGCCGTTTTCTTATTCTGCGCCCGTCTCATGCGTGCAGGGCAAGGCGGCCGGGTTGATCCGCCGCATTGCGTCAGGTCCTTCCCGCGATTAAACCAAGCCGATCATGGCGCTTCTCGATCTCGCCAATCCGACCCGTTTCCTGGCACTCGTCGCGCGGGCCCTGCCCTGGCTTGCCGGCGTGACCACGCTTTTGTTCGTGGTGGCCGGCTATCTCGTGTTCTTCGTCGCGCCGGATGATTACCAGCAGGGCGGCACGGTCCGGATCATGTTCATCCATGTGCCGTCGGCCTGGCTGTCGATGTTGTGTTATTCGATGATGGCGGTCTCGGCGCTCGGCACGCTGGTCTGGCGCCATCCGCTCGCCGATGTCGCGGCCAAGGCCGCGGCTCCGATCGGCGCGACCTTCACCTTTCTCTGCCTGGCCACCGGCTCGCTCTGGGGCAAGCCGATGTGGGGGACCTGGTGGATCTGGGACGCGCGCCTGACCTCGGAACTGGTGCTGTTCCTGATGTATCTCGGGCTGATCGCGCTGTGGCGCACGGTCGATGATCCCGGCCGCGCGGGCCGGGCGGCGGCGGTGCTGACGCTGGTCGGCTCGGTCAATATTCCGATCATCAAATTTTCGGTCGACTGGTGGAACACCCTGCATCAGCCGGCCTCGGTGTTCCGGCTCGACGGACCGACCGTTCACGCGTCGATCCTGACCCCGCTGATGGTTTCGGCCGTCGCCTTCACGGCCCTGTTCCTGACCTTGCACCTCGCCGCCATGCGCAACGAGGTGCTGCGCCGCCGGGTGCGGGCGATCCGCCTGGTCCAGGCCCAGCGCGAGGCCGTGCCGGCCGGTGCCGGGCTGGTGGCGGGGGAGTGACGCGATGGCCGGGTTGGACGTGATGATGCAGGGACCGCATGCAGGCTTCATTCTGGCCGCCTATGGGCTGAGCGTCGCGACGATTGCCGGCCTGATTGCCTGGATCGTCGTCGACCATGCCAGGCAAACAGCCATTCTCGCCGACCTGACGGCGCGTGGCGTGACCCGCCGCTCGGCAGCGCAACCGAAGGACGCGGCATGACCAGCGAGACCAGTGCGCCAATCGCGCCCAAGCGGCGGAGCTGGCTGACCCTGCTGCCGCTCGCCGTTTTCATTGGCCTGGCCGTGCTGTTCATGATCGGCCTGCAAGGCGACCCGCAGAAACTGCCGTCGGCGCTGATCGGCAAGCCAGCGCCGACCTTCGCGCTTCAACCGCTCGACGGCATCGACCGGCCCGGCTTTTCCGACGCGGACCTCAAGGGCCAGGTGACCGTGGTCAATGTCTTCGCCTCCTGGTGCATTCCCTGCCACGAAGAACATCCGATGCTGGTCGAGCTTGCCAAGGATACGCGAATCCGCATGGCCGGCATCAACCAGAAGGACCAGCCGGACAATGCCCGCCGCTTTCTCGGGCGCGGCGGCAATCCCTACCAGCTGGTCGGCGTCGATCCGAATGGCCGCGCGGCGATCGACTGGGGTGTCTACGGGGTTCCGGAGACCTTCATCGTCGGCCGCGACGGGCGCATTCTCTACAAACATGTCGGGCCGATCACGCCGCAGTCGCTGGCGTCCCGGATCCGGCCGCATATCGAGGCGGCGCTCGCCGCCCGCTAGGTCCGGTGCCGGGGCCGGCCGGCGTTAGCGCTGCGGCTGAAACGGATTGCGCCAGCCGCCACCCTGGGCCGGGGCGCGGAGCGGGAAAGCCGCCGAGAGATAGTTCAGGAACATGTCGCGGTCCTTGGCATCGGGCGCCAGCATGCCGTGTTTCGACACCATCAGGTCGATGACGCCGCTCCACTGCTCGCGGCTCTGGCCGATACGGGTGATCAGCCCGGTCGAATGGCAGGCCGTGCACATGTAGAAGGTCTCGTCGCGGCCCTCGCCCGCCGGCCAGGCCTCGGGCGTCTCGGCCTGGGGCTCGAAGGCCGGCGGCTGCTGCCCGGCGGCAGGCCCGCCGGCCGCGCCGATGCCCAGCATCAGCGCGACGGCAAATCCCCTCAAAAGACGCATCCGGTCACCCGATCAGCATGGCGATGCGGTGGAACGAGTTGGCGCCGTAGCCTTGCGGGTTCCAATTGCCGGCGGTGTGCGGCTGATATTTGCCCGAGCTGTCCTGGCCACGCACCCAGACCTCGTAATAGCCGTCGGTGGGAAACTGGATGGCGCCCGACCAGCGGCGCCAGTCGAAGCGGTTCTTCGGCTCGGCCAGCCGCATGGCTCGCCAGGTCTGGCCAAAATTGGTCGAGACGTGGACCCGCTGCACATCCAGATCGCCGGCCCAGGCGGCGCCGCGAATATCCAGCGAGCGGGTGCCTTTGGCCAGCCGCGCGCCATTGGCATGGCTGGTCAGGATCGAGCGCAGCGGCATCGAGGTCATGTCGGCGAAGTTCTCGCGGCCGTCGACATTGGAGCCCGGCACGATCGGTACGGTCGGAACGCGGTAGCTGGTGCCGCCCATGCCGGCGCCGTCATGCGGCTTGTCGCGGATCCAGATGCGGGTCAGCCATTTATGCGACAGCGAACCCGGCCAGCCGGGTGTGATCAGCCTGACCGGCCCGCCATGGATCAGCGGGATCGGCTGACCGTTCATGGCGAAGGCCACGATGGTATGGCGCTCGAGGGCCTTGGCGATCGGCATGCCGCGCGAGATCGACTGGCGGGCGGCATCGCCGGAGAGGTGCGGATCGGCGCCGTAGTGACCGGTGAAGCGCGCGGTCTCCTTCAGGCCGGCGGCGCGCAGGAGATCGCGCAAGGGCACGCCGGTCCATTCGGCGCAGCCGATGGCGCCATTGCCCCATTGATTGCCGCGAGCCTGGGGCGAGAACTGCGACCGGCCATTGCCGCCGCATTCCAGCTGCAGGCGATAGGTGACCGCGCGGTAGCGCGACTTGAGTTCGCCGACGGTCAGGCGGAGCGGCGCATTGACCTCGCCGTCAATGACGAAGGCATGGCTGTCGGGATTGGCAAAATCGGCGGCGATCTGGCCATTGTTGCGGACGAAGAAGCGGTCGACCGGGGTGGTCGCATCGTCGAGCATATGTTCCGGCGTCTCGGCGACCAGCGGCCGGTCCTGCAGCAGCATGAGGCCGCGCGCCTTGCCGGGATAGTCGAGCGGCGGCGGGCCCTGGGGCGCCGGCGGAGCGGCGGCCTGGCCGGGCGCCGCCGGCTGGGCCGGGGCGGCCTGCGCCATGGCCGCGGGAATCAGACCACCGGGCATGGCGGCGGCGTGGACGATCGGACCGCCGACAGCCGCCGACATGGCGGCGAGGCCGGCACCGCCCAGGAAGCCGCGCCGCGAAGCGGCCTTGGCCTCGGCGCCGCCTTGGGGCTTGGCAGCCTTGCGACCAAAGATCTCGGCCTCCGCACGCTCGGGGTCATCCCGATAGAGTTCCCCGACCGAGCGTTCCTTTTTCGTCGCCATGAAGCCTCTCCCGAGATGCGATCCGCCAGCATTTCGTTGTCGTCGACGCTAGCTTGGAGAGAAAATTATACCCTTATTCGCGGTGGCGGCCAGAGGGGCCAAAGGTCGCGTCCACCGCTTCCGTCATTACGCCGTCACACGAATAGGCGTTGACGGGAGGGCTTTCGCATGGCCAATGCGCAACCAGCTCTATTCGCAGGTCCCGTCCGCAAGGCCGGGGCCTTTCCTTCGTTATACTGCCTGCCTCTTCAGGAGAACCCTTATGAGCCAGTGGCCCGTCTATCATGATATTACCGGGCCGATCGTGATGATCGGTTTCGGCTCCATCGGCCGCGGCACGTTGCCGCTGATCGAACGCCATTTCAAGTTCGACAAGACGCGCCTGGTGGTGATCGATCCGGCCGATACCAACCGGCATCTCCTGGACGAGCGTGGCATCACCTTCATCCAGGAAGCGGTGACGCCCGAAAATTACGTGACGCTGCTGCAGCCGCTGCTGACCAAGGGCGGCGGCCAGGGTTTCTGTGTCAATCTGTCGGTCGATACCTCGTCGGTGGCGATCATGGAGCTCTGCCGCAAGCTCGGCGCACTCTATATCGACACCGTGGCGGAGCCATGGCCGGGCTTCTATTACGACGCCACCATGGATACCGGCGCGCGCACCAATTACATGCTGCGCGAGCGGGTGCTGGCGGCGCGTGCCAAGGCGCCGGGCGGTACGACGGCGGTGTCCTGCTGCGGCGCCAATCCGGGCATGGTGTCCTGGTTCGTCAAGCAGGCGCTGCTGAACGTCGCGACCGATGCCGGCATCAGTTTTGCGCAGCCGCGGTCGAAGGCCGACTGGGCGGCGCTGGCCGCCAAGGCCGGGGTCAAGGGCATTCACATCGCCGAACGCGACACCCAGCGCGCCAAGCAGCCGAAGCCGCCCAATGTGTTCGTCAACACCTGGTCGGTCGAGGGCTTCATCTCGGAAGGCCTGCAGCCGGCCGAGCTCGGCTGGGGCACCCATGAAACCTGGATGCCCGAGACCGCCCGGCAGCATCGCGAAGGCTCGGGTGCGGCGATCTATCTGCTGC
The DNA here is from genome assembly GCF_005144885.1 of Phreatobacter stygius. NCBI lineage: Bacteria > Pseudomonadati > Pseudomonadota > Alphaproteobacteria > Hyphomicrobiales > Phreatobacteraceae > Phreatobacter > Phreatobacter stygius. The sequence continues at coordinate 2,416,379 of NZ_CP039690.1, read as the reverse complement.
AGGCCGGCGCCAATACCCGGGTGCGTTCGTGGTGCCCGACCATGGGTGCGCAATATGCCTTCCTGGTCACCCACAACGAGGCGATCTCGATCGCCGATTTCCTCACCGTGCGCGACGAGGCCGGCAAGGTGACCTACCGGCCGACCTGCCACTATGCCTATCACCCGTCGAACGATGCGGTGCTGTCGCTGCACGAAATGTTCGGCGCCGCCGGCAAGCGCCAGGACGAATGGCAAATTCTCGGCGAGAACGAAATCGCCGACGGCATCGACGAGCTCGGCGTGCTGCTCTACGGCCATGCCGGCAACGCCTATTGGTACGGATCGCAGCTCTCGATCGAAGAAACCCGGCGGCTGGCGCCTTACCAGAACGCCACCGGTTTGCAGGTGACCTCCGCCGTGCTCGCCGGCATGGTCTGGGCACTGGAAAACCCGCAGGCCGGCATCGTCGAGGCCGACGATATCGACTTCCGCCGGTGCCTGGAGGTGCAGCGGCCCTATCTCGGACCGGTGACCGGCGCCTATACCGACTGGACCCCGCTCGCCGGCCGGCCGGGCTATTTCCCGGAAGACATCGACACCAGCGATCCCTGGCAGTTCCGCAACATTCTCGTGCGTGACTAACCGGCCTGGTTCCGGGTTTCTCCTGACTGCCGGCCGGATTGTTCCGGCCGGCATGCCGGATCATCCTGACGCCTGGCCGCCCTCGACGGCGGCCGGCTCAAAGATCGATCCAGGGAGGATCCCATGCCTATCCGACCACGGGCCGCGCTGATCGGCGCGGCCATGGCGCTCGGCCTTGCGCTCGGTGCCCCGACAGTGGTGCCGGCCGCTGCCCGCGAGGCGGTGACGCCGGCGCGCTTCACGCCGGCCGGCCTCGAGCGGATCCGTGCGCAATTGCGCGGCGACGTGGCACAGGGCCGCATTCCCGGCGCGGTGCTGCTGATCACCCGCGGCAACGGCACCCTGTTCCAGGAGGCCTTCGGCCAACAGGATGTCGCCGCCGCCAGGCCAATGCGGCGCGATTCGATCTTCCGGATCGCTTCGATGACCAAGCCGCTGGTGTCGGTCGCGGCCATGCAACTGGTCGAGCAGGGCAAGATCCAGCTCAGTGATCCGGTTGCGACCTACCTGCCGGAGCTGCAGGGCCTGAAGGTGGCGGTCGAGCGGCGCGATGCCGGTGGCCAGGCCGCAACCGAACTGGTCGATGCCCGGCCGATCACCATCCAGGACCTGTTCCGCCATACCTCGGGGCTGACCTATCATTTCCTTGGCCAGATGAACCCGGTGCGCCGGGCCTATGCCGACCAGGACATTGCCGGCCTCTACGGACCGACTGCCAGCGAGATGCTCAGCCGGCTGAAGGCGATTCCGCTGATGTACCAGCCGGGCAGCACCTTTGAATATTCGGTTTCCACCGACATTCTCGGCCATGTCGTCGAGCGGGTGACCGGCAAGACCCTTGATGCGGCGCTCGACGAGATGGTGCTGAAACCGCTCGGCATGCGCGACACGGTGTTCCAGGTGGCCGGGCCGCGGCTTGCGCGGCTCGCCAATGCCCGCCCTGGTGACCCTGATATGGAGACGATGAACTGGCTCGACCTGACCAAGCCGCCGAAACGCTTCTCCGGTGGCGCCGGTGCGGCTTCGACCGCCCAGGATTACGGCCGCTTCATGCGCATGCTGCTGAACGAGGGCGAACTCGATGGGGTCCGCCTGCTGTCGCCGCAGACCGTTCGCTACATGATGTCGGATCACCTGGGGCCGGTGCGCGGTCCGATCTATCTGCCCGGCCCCGGCCATGGTTTCGGCCTCGGCTTCGCGGTGCGCGCCGATGACGGCGTCGCCACGACGATCGGCCATAAGGGCGAGGCCTGGTGGGGCGGCATTACCGGCACGCGCTTCTGGGTCGATCCGGCGAACGACCTCGGCGTGGTGCTGATGATCCAGGCACCGAACCAGCGCAACTACTACCAGTCGGTCATGCGCAACCTGGTTTATGGCGCCATGGGTCGTGCCAGCCGCTAGATTTTCTGCCTAATCCTTAGGCAGGTTCTGCTCATGTTATGCAATTGATCAGGTGGCGAGGGGCTCCTAACCTTTCGCCATCTGAGGGGTTGCACCATGGGTTCCACGTTTTCACGCCGCTCGTTCGGTGCGCTGACCGGCGGCGCGCTTGGCGCGGTCGCGGTCGGCAAGGGCCTCGGCGCTCCGGCGCTGGCGCAGGGCCTGACCAAGCTCAGGATGGTGCTGAACTGGCGCTATCAGGGGCCGCAGAGCTGGTTCTTCATCGCCCAGGACAAAGGCTATCTGCGCGAGGCCGGCATCGAGCTCGACATCGACCAGGGCGACGGCTCGGGCGCGGCGGTCGGCCGGGTCGCGTCGGGGGCCTATGACATGGGCTTCGGCGACATCAATGCGCTGATGGTCCTGGCCGGCCGCAAGCCCGCGCCGGATGCCTCGACGCCGATCGGCATCTACATGATGTTCAATCGGCCGCCCTTCACCATTGCGGTCAAGGCCGACGGGCCGATCAAGACACCCAGGGATCTGGAGGGCAGGACGCTCGGCGGCCCGGCCAATGACGGGGCGCTGCAGCTGTTTCCGGCCTTCTGCAAGCTTGCCGGCGTCGACGCCTCGAAGGTCAGCATCACCAATATGGCGCCCAACCTGCGCGAACAGATGCTCCAGCGCGACCAGGTGGCCGGGGTGTTCGGTTTCGTCAACACCATCCGCTTCTCGGCCAAGCTCGTCGGCATCGATCCGGACAAGCAATTCCGGTTCATCAATTACGGCGATCACGGCATGGATCTCTATTCCAACTGCCTGATCGTCTCGCGGAAACTCGCTGCCGATAATCCCGGTGCGGCGCGCGGCGTGGTGCGCGCCTTCAACCGGGGACTTGTCGACACGCTGAGAGATCACGATGCGGCGGTCGAGGCGGTCGCCCGGCGCGAACCCCTGATCAACAAGGCGGTCGAAAAGGAGCGCCTGGTCGCGACGCTGCAGGACGAAATGGCGCATCCGGAGATCGCGACGCTCGGGCTCGGCGCGCCGGATCCGGCGCGGCTCGCCAAAGCGATCGGCATCGTGCGCGAGGCCAACGGGCTGCCACGGGCGCCCGGGCCCGCCGAGATCTTCAACGATGCCTTCCTGCCGCCGATGGCCGAACGCATCACCAAGCTCGCCTGAGAGAAGCATCATGGAACTCGATCTCAAGGGCCGGGTCGTGGTCATCACCGGACCGGCCAAAGGCATGGGCGCGGCGGTGACGCGCGCTTTTGCGGCGGAGGGGGCGCGGCTCTCCCTGCTCGGCCGGGATATCGGTGCGATCACGCCGGTGGCAGACGAGGTGCGGGCGGCCGGCGTCGAGGCCGAGATCTTCGCCTGCGACATTACCAGCGGGGCCGACTGCGAGGCGGCGATCGCCGGCACGAAGGCAGCCTTTGGCGGGCGGATCGACGTGCTGGTCAATGTCGCCGGCGGCTCCGGCCCGATCGGCAAGGCCGGCTGGCAAACCACGGAAGCCGAGTTCGACGAGATCGTCGATCTCAACATGCGCGGCTGTTTCAACACCATGAAGGCGGTGACGCCGGCCATGATCGCGCAGCGCTCGGGCAAGATCGTCAATGTCGGCGGCACTTTCGGCATGCGGGGCAGGGCCGGCCGCATGGCCTATTCGGCGTCCAAATGGGGCCTGCGGGGCATGACCAAGAGCTTCGCCCTGGAGGTCGGTCCCTATGGCATCAATGTCAATTGCGTCGCGCCAGGCATGATCGAAGGCGAACGTTTCCGCACCAAGGTGGTGCCGGAAATGGCCAGGAGGCTCGGCATTTCCGAGGCGGCGGCGGTCGAACGGCACGCCGCCGACTATGCGCTCCGGCGGGTCTCGACCGATATCGACGTCGCCAATGCCTGCCTGTTCCTGGCCTCCGACAGGGCGCGGCAGATCACCGGCGTCGACCTGCCGGTCGATGGCGGCTGGGCCATGCTGTGAGGGCAGAGATGAGGACCGCCGATCTCCTGATCAAGGGTGGCACGCTGGTCAGCGGCGACGCCCGCTTCCGCGCCGACGTGGCGGTCAAGGACGGCCTGATCCTGGCCGTCGGCGCGCCCGGCGCGCTGCCCGAGGCAGCCGAGACGCTGGACGCGTCGGGCCTGTTCGTGCTGCCCGGCGCGATCGATGTGCACGTGCATTTCCGCGAGCCCGGCTACACCCACAAGGAAGACTGGGAAACCGGCACGGCGGCCGCCGCGATGGGCGGCACGACCACCGTGTTCGAGATGCCCAACACCCATCCACCGACCCGTTCGGTCGCCGAGCTTAGGGTCAAACAGGAGGCGGCCCGCAAGGCCTATGTCGATTACGGCATCTACGGCCTGCTGGCGGAAGACAATATCGATTGTTTGCAGGGGCTGATCGACGGCGGCGTCAATGCCTTCAAATGTTTCATGGGCAATACGTTCGGCAATCTGCCGTCGCCCTCGACCGGGGCCATGCTGGAGGGTTTCGAGATCATCGCGCCGTCCGGCCTGCGCATCGCGCTGCATGCCGAAACCGCCTCGATCATGGCCTGGCGCCAGAAGCGCCTGATCGAAGCCGGCCGCAACGACCCGCTCGCCCATGTCGCGGCGCGGCCGGCCGTGGTGGCGGCGGAAGCGGTGGCACGCGCCGCCATCCTGGCGGAATGGACCGGTGCGCGTGTGCATGTTCTGCATATTTCCTCGGCCCTCGAGCTCGGGCCTTTGCGCGACGCCAAGGCGCGCGGCGTCGACATCACGGGCGGCACATGCCCCTGTTATCTCCTGCTCGACACCAGGGACTATGCCCGGCTCGGCTCGGTCATCCGGGTCAATCCGCCGGTGCGCGAGGCCAGCGATTCCACGGCGATCTGGGCTGCCTTGCAGGATGGCACGGTCGACCTGATCGAGACCGACCATGCGCCGCACAGTCCGGAGGAGAAGACGAAAGCGGTGATCTGGGAGGCCGATTGCGGCTTTCCCGGCGTCGAGACGCAAATGCCGCTGATGCTGAACCAGGTCGCCAAGGGGCGCATCAGCCTCGAGGACTATGTCCGCTTCTCGGCCGAACAGCCGGCGAAACGTTTCGGGCTTTGGCCGGTCAAGGGACGGATCGAAGCCGGAGCTCATGCCGATATCGCAGTGGTCGATATGACCAAGACCGAGATCATCGAGGCCGCCCGGCTGCATTCGCGCGGCAAGATCACGCCATTCGAGGGCGACAGCGTCACCGGCGTGCCGGTGCACACGCTGGTGCGCGGCCGCTTCGTCCAGAAGGACCGCCGGCTGGTGGCCGAGGCCAGAGGCCATGGCCGGCAGGTCACCGGCATCCAGCGCATGCCGCCGGCGGTGCTGAACCATGCCGACCAGACCTTGGCATCGGTCTTGCGAAGATCCGACCAACGCTAGCCAGGACTGGATTTATCCATGCGCGCCGCGCTCGCCACGATCGATCCAAGCCCGACTGCCCACAATCCGGGCAGTTTCGGCCAGGTTTCCAATGCCCGGCCGTTCATCGCCTTCGAGAAGGTCTCGGTGACCTTCGGGCGTGGCGCCAAGCGTGTACAGGCCCTGGCCGAAACCTCGCTTGCCGTGGCCGAGGGCGATTTCGTCGCCCTGGTCGGCCCCTCGGGTTGCGGCAAGTCGACGCTTCTGAAGCTGGTCGGCGATCTGATGAAGCCGTCGACCGGTTATGTCTATTTCGGCGGGCGCGAACTCGGCGCGACGCCGATCCGCATCGGCATGGCCTATCAGAACCCGACGCTGCTGCCCTGGCTGAACATTCGCGACAACGTCATGTTGCCGCTGAAGATCGTGCCGCCGTTCCGGGCCGAGTTCCGGTCGAAGCGCAAGGGCGAGTTCCGCGACCGGGTCGAAGCGCTGCTGGCCCAGGTCGGTCTTGCCGGCTTCGGCGACAAATATCCCTGGCAATTGTCCGGCGGCATGATGCAGCGGGCCAATCTTTGCCGCGCGCTGATCCACGAGCCCGACCTCCTGCTGCTCGACGAGCCGTTCGGCGCGCTCGACCAGTTCACCCGCGAGGAGCTCTGGCAGATCATGCAGGAGCTCTGGATGACCAAGAAGACGACGGTCCTGCTGGTCACCCACGATCTGCGCGAGGCAGCCTTCCTCGGCAGCCGGATCTGCGTGATGTCGGCGCGGCCCGGCCGGATCCTCGAGGACAAGACCGTCACATTCGCCCGGCCGCGCTCGATCGAAATGACCTATCAGCCGGACTTCGTGGCGCTGAACCAGCAGCTGCGCGGCCTGATCGTCGGCGCTCGCGGCGGCAGCGGCATCGTCCAGGCGGGGGGACATTGAAATGGAGCGCGCGCTCGAACTGATCCGCGAAAGGGCGGCCTCGACCAGCCTGATCATCGGCGTCTTCGTGTTCTGGGAACTCGCCTGCCTGATGCTCGGTATCTCCGACATCGTGCTGCCGCGGCCGAGCCAGATCATCCAGGCGCTGATTCAATATTGGCCGGCGATCTGGCCGCATACCTACCAGACGCTCTACACGACGCTGGTCGGCTTCGGCATCGGCGTGGTCATCGGCATGGCCTTCGGGCTTTTGATCGGCTCGTCGAAACTGGCCTATGACACGGCCTATCCGCTGCTGGTCGGTTTTTCCTCGATCCCCAAGGTCGCTGTCGTGCCGATCTTCGTCCTGTGGTTCGGCGCCGGCACTGTGCCGGCCATCCTGACCGCCGCGATCATTTGCATCTTCCCGATCGTGGTGAATGTCGCGACCGGCATCGCCACCGTCGAGCCTGAGCTGGAAGACGTCATGAAGACGCTGAAGGCGTCGAAATTCGACATCCTGTGGAATGTCGCGCTGCCGCGCTCCATGCCCTATTTCTTCGCCTCGCTGAAGGTTGCGATCACGCTCGCCTTTGTCGGTTCGGTGGTGGCCGAGACGGTCGCCTCGAACCGCGGCATCGGCAACATGATGATGATCGCCTCGTCGACCTTCAACGTGCCGCTGGTCTTTGCCGGGCTGTTCGTGCTCGGCGCGCTCGGCGTCGGGCTCTACGTCATCTTCTCGATCTTCGAATACCGGGTGACCGGCTGGGCCCACCGCAAGGATCTGGCCGTCAGCTGAGCGCCGGCTCGCAGCTTCTCCGAGAACCTGAGGACACGCCATGACCGCATCCCGCCGCATGTTCCTCGCCGGCAGCGCTGCCGTCCTGGCCAGCCCGGCTTTGGCCAGCCCGGCTTTGGCCAGCCCGGCCCTGGCTCAGGGGCGGGTGCCGATCAAGTTCACCCTCGACTGGCGCTTCCAGGGTGTCCATGCCTGGTATTATCTGGCCGCCGAGAAGGGCTATTTTCGTGACGCCGGGCTCGATGTGACGATCGACCAGGGCGAGGGATCGGCGGCCACCGTCACGCGCATCATGGGCGGCGCCTATGACGCCGGTTTCGGCGATATCAACGCCATCATCCAGAACGCCGCCGCCCGACCGGGCGACCAGCCGGTGATGGTCTACATGATCTACAACAAGGCGCCCTTCGGCATCCTGGTCAAGGCGTCGAGCGGCATCACCACGGTCAAGGACCTGGAGGGCAAGAAGCTCGGCGGTCCCGCCGGCTCGGCCACCACGCGCATGTGGCCGGCCTTCGCCAAGCTCAACGGCATCGACCCGGCCAAGAGCGACATCATCAACATGGCGCCCAATCTGCAGGAGCAGATGCTGATCCAGGATCAGGTTCAGGCCTCGCTGATCTTCACGCTGACCAGCTATATGAATCTGGTCGGCATGCGTCAGGATCCGGACCGGGATTTTCGCTGGTTCATCTTCGGCGACTACGGCATTTCCTCCTATTCCAACGGCATCATGGTGTCGCAAAAACTGCTGCGCGACCGGCCCGAAGCGGTCCGCGGGCTGGTCGCGGCGATCAACCGGGCGATCAAGGAGGTGCTGGCCGATCCGGTTGCCGGCATGGCGCCGATGACCAAGGTCGAGCCCTTGTTCAATGCCGCCCTCGAAGCGCGTCGCGTCGACTATGCCGCCAGGACCGCTATGATCACGCCAGAGGTTCGCGCGTCAGGTCTCGGCGACGTGGCCGATGCCCGGATGGCGCGGGCGATCGACCAGATCGTCGAAGCTTTCGCCTTGCCGCGGGCGCCGGCCCCGGGCGAAGTGTTCAACCGCGCGTTCCTGCCGGCGGTGGCCGCGCGGAGCATCGCGGTCTGACAAGGGGCCTTGGCCCCAGCCGGCCTGGATGGAGTCCTCGCATGTCCCGTATCATCACCTGCGCCGCGATCCTCGACAGCTCAGGGGCGGCGCAAGGTCCTTCGCGCATCACGCTCGACGGCAGTGATATCGCAAGCGTCGAGGCTCTGCCGCCGGGTGCGCCGCATGACGATCTCCTGGTCATGCCGGCGCTCGCCAACGCCCATGACCACGGCCGGCCGATCCGCACCTCATCGATCGGCGGTTTCGCCAAGCCGCTCGAGATCTGGCTGCACCGGCTGAGACTGTTCGCGCCGGTCGACCCCTATCTCGCATCGATCGCGCCGTTCGGCCGCGCGGCGCTGGGCGGGCAGGGCGCGGCGATGGTCCATTATACCGGCGTCCAGGGGCTGACCGACTATGTGACGGAAGCCAGGGCCGTGGCGCGGGCGGCCAGCGATGTCGGCCTTCGCATCGGCTTCGCCATCGCCATGCGCAACACCAATCCGCTGGTCTATGGCGATTCGGGACCGATCCTGGACGCCCTGTCGGACGAGGCCCGCGCCGACATTGCCGCGCGCTTCTTGAGCCCTCCGATCGGCGTCGAGGAGCAGATGGCGCGGGTCGAGGCGGTGGCCGAGGCGATCGGCTCCGACATGGTCGACGTCCAATACGGCCCGAACGGCGTGCAATGGGCGACGCCCGCGCTGCTGGAAGCCATTGCCGAAGGGTCAGCCTCGACCGGGCGGCGGGTTCATATGCATCTGCTCGAGACGCGCTATCAGCGCGCCTATGCCGACCAGCATTTCCCACGAGGCATTGCCCGCCACCTTCGGGATATCGGCCTGTTGTCGCCGCGCCTGACACTGGCCCATTGCACCTGGGCCAATCCGGCCGATCTTGCGATCATCGCCGAAAGCGGCGCCACCATTTCGGTCAATACCTCGTCCAACCTGGCGCTGCGGTCCGGCCTCGCGCCGGTCGCGGCCATGCTCGCGGCCGGCTGCAAGGTCGGTCTCGGCGTTGACGGCCAGGCTTTCGACGAGGATGACGACCTGATCCGCGAGATGCGCCTGGTCTGGTCGCTGCACGGCGGCTGGGGTTTCGACCGCCAGGTGACGCCGGCCGACGTGCTCCAGGCGGTCTTCGCCAATGGCCACGCGACTTTGCGCTCGCCGGTCACCGGCCGCATCGCGGCCGGTGCGCCGGCCGATCTCCTGATCCTCGACCGCAAGGCGCTCGACGAAGACGCCCTGATGCCGGTGGCGCCCACCGAGCTGTTGTTCGCCCGCGGTTCGGCCCGGCATCTCGCCGAATCGATCGTGGCCGGCCGGAGCATCGTCAGGGATGGCCGTGTCATCGGTATCGACCTCGATGCGGCCCAGGCCGAATTGCGTGAAAGGCTGCGGGCCGGCATGCCCGGGCGCGAAACGTTCCGCTGCGCGCTGCCCGAACTGGAAACGGCCGTCTGCCGCCATTTCACCGATCGATTGGGCTGTTGCTAAGCGCGCGGCTTTGCCTAGATTGCCGCATTCGCCGGCGTCCGGTGGCTTGGTTCAAAGGATGGAATGATGAGAACGCGTATCCTGCTGAAAGGCCTTGTGGCCGCGTTCGCGACACTCGGCCTGGCGGCGATCGCCGAGGCGCAGGGCACGCGGGAACTGCGCATCTTCAACTGGTCGAACTATATCGACGAACAGGTGCTGCGCGACTTCGAACGTGAGTTCAACGCCAAGGTCATCTACGACACCTATGATTCAAACGAGGTGCTGGAGACGCGGCTCCTGGCCGGCCGCACCGGCTACGACATCGTGGTGCCATCGGGGCCGTTCCTGTCGCGCCAGATCGCCGCCAATGTGCATCGGCGCCTGGAGCCGGCGAAGATCCCGAACCTCGCCAATCTCTGGCCGGACGTGCAGCGCCGGGTCGCCCAATTCGATCCCGGCAATGCCTATTCGGTGAACTATCTCTGGGGCACCACCGGCATCGGTTACAATGTCGCCAAGATCCGCGAACGGATGGCCGACGCGCCGCTCGATTCCTGGAAGCTCGCCTTCGATTTCGAAACGCTCAAGCGGTTCAAGGATTGCGGCATCCATTTCCTCGATACCGCCGAGGATCTCCTGCCCTCGGTGATGCGCTATCTCGGCCGCGACCCGAATTCCAAACGGGCGGAAGACTGGGAGGCGGCCGCCGCGCATATCCAGCTGTTGCGCACGCTGGTGACCAAGTTCCATTCGTCGGAATATATTTCGGCGCTGGCCAATGGCGATATCTGCCTGGTGGTCGGCTATTCTGGCGACGTCTTTCAGGCCCAGAAGCGGGCAAAGGAAGCCGGCAACGGGATCGACATCCAATATGTCATTCCGCGCGAAGGCGCGCAGATGTGGTTCGACCAGATGGCGATCCCCGCCGATGCGCCGAACCCGGACCTCGCCCAGGCCTTCATCAACTATCTGCTGCGGCCGGAGGTCGGCGCCCGGGTTGCGAGCTTCGTCTCTTATGCCAGCGGTAATCTCGCCGCGCGGCCACTGGTCCTGCCGGCCGTGCGCGACAATCCGTCGATCTATCCGCCGGACGCGGTCATGGCGCGGCTGTTCAACGTGACCAGCCCGGACGCGCGTCTGCAGCGGGTGATCACCCGGGCCTGGACACGGGCCAAGACCGGACGCTGAGGCGATGGGTTTCCCCAAGTACTGCTGCACAAAGTACCGCTGCACAGTGATCATGACGGGTTGATTTGGGTGCAACCAAGCCGTGGATGCCCGGGACAAGCCCGGGCAAGACGAAGTGGCGCGAGCCTACGGACGTGGTGCCAAGCCGCCATCGCCGCACGCTTTCCGTCTTGGCCGGGCTTGTCCCGGCCATCCACGACTTCGGCCCAGGTCAATTGGATGTTCACCATCGAAAGGCCGGCGAAAAACGGCGCCGCCCTATCCCGTCAAAGATCACATAATCACTGCGCAGCGGCGCCAGCGCATTTTCTTCATGCGAACCGGTTCCCACTTCGGCCAGAAATGCTCTATGCGTTCCTGCCGTGAACGAGATCGCGCGGACTGCCAAATTGACGACATCGCTCGGAGCCGTGCGCTCCACCTTCGCGCCATGGGACGATCCGAGGCTGGAGCCGCTGGTCGTCTATGACGGGGTGACCAAGCGCTACGGCGCCGAGCCGGCGGTCGAAGACCTGACGCTAAAGATCTATGAGCGCGAATTCTTCGCGCTGCTCGGGCCGTCGGGCTGCGGCAAGAGCACGCTGATGCGGTTGCTCGCCGGCTTCGAAACGCCGAGCGCCGGCCGCGTGCTGCTCGGCGGCCAGGACCTCGCCGGCGTGCCGGCGCATCGGCGGCCGGTCAACATGATGTTCCAGTCCTATGCGCTGTTTCCACATATGAGCGTGGAGAAGAACATCGCCTTCGGCCTGGCCATGGAGCAACTGCCGAAGGACGAGATCCACGAACGGGTCGCGGCCATGCTGAAACTGGTCAAGCTCGAAGCCTATGCCGGCCGCAAACCGCATCAATTGTCCGGCGGCCAGCGCCAGCGCGTGGCGCTCGCCCGCGCGCTGGTCAAGCGGCCGAAGGTCCTGCTGCTCGACGAACCGCTCGGCGCGCTCGACCGCAAGCTGCGCGAGGAGACCCAGTTCGAGCTGATCGCCCTGCAGGAGCGGCTCGGCATCACTTTTGTCATCGTCACCCATGACCAGGACGAAGCGATGACCATGGCGACCCGCATCGCGGTGATGGACAAGGGCCATGTGGTACAGGTGGCGCCGCCGCCGGTGATCTACGAGGCACCGGCGAGCCGTTATGTCGCCGGCTTCATTGGCGACATCAACCTGATCGAGGGCAAGGTCGCGGCGGTCGAGGGCGGGCGTGCGACGATCGAGACGGCGATTGCCGGACGGGTCAGCGTCGAGGCGGCCGAGGCCGTGTCGGCCGGCCAGGCGGTGGCGGTTGCCTGGCGGCCGGAGAAGACCCGCATCCTCAGGAGCGGCGAGCCGGCTCCCGACGGCTGGACGGTGATCGACGGCGTCGTCAACGATATCGGCTATCTCGGCGACTGGACCACCTATGTGATCGGGGCCGGCGGCCTGCGCTTGCGCGCCGCGGTCGCCAATGCCGCGCGCCTGGTCGAGCGGCCGATCACCTGGGGCGAGCCGGTGCGCCTGGCGGTCGCGGCCGACGCGCTCGTCCTGTTGACCCGGTAGCGGCCATGAGCGATCGCGCCACCCGCCGCGTCACCATCCTGGTGCCCTATCTCTGGCTGGCGCTGTTCTTCCTGGTGCCCTTCGCCATCGTCGCGAAAATGTCGCTGTCGCAGGTGGCGACCGCGGTACCGCCTTATGAGCCGGTCTTCCAGGCTGGCGACGGCCTGGCCGGCTGGCTCGACAAGGCAGGCCAGCTGTCATTGGCCAATTATGGCGTGATCGTCGGCGACAGTCTCTATATCGACGCCTTCGTCTCATCGCTCCGGATCGCCGTGATCGGCACCTTGATCCTGCTGATCATCGGTTACCCCATGGCCCATGCCATGGCCCGCGCTCCGGAACGGTTCAGGCCGCTCCTGGTCATGGCGGTGATCCTGCCGTTCTGGACCAGCTTCCTGATCCGGGTCTATGCCTGGATCGGCATCCTCAAACCCGAAGGGCTGTTGAACGAACTGCTGCTCGGCCTCGGCCTGATCGGCACGCGCCTGCAGATCGCCAATACCGAGACGGCGATCCTGATCGGGGTGGTCTATTCCTACCTGCCCTTCATGGTGCTGCCGCTCTATGCGGCGCTGGAGCGGATCGACCGGAGCCTCTTGGAAGCGGCCAATGATCTGGGCTGCCCGCCCTGGCTGGCGTTCTGGCGCATCACCGTGCCGCTGACCTTGCCGGGCATCATTGCCGGCTGCTTCCTGTGTTTCATCCCGATCACCGGAGAAGTGGTGATCCCGGATCTGCTCGGCGGCTCGGAAACCCTGATGATCGGCAAGACGTTGTGGACCGAGTTCTTCGCCAATCGCGACTGGCCGGTGGCGTCAGCCGTCGCCATCCTGCTGCTCGTCGTGCTGGTCGGGCCGATCATGGTCTATCAGCACCTGCAGGCGCGCCAGCTGGAAGCTGCCCGATGAAGAGGGACTGGCGATGAACCGGCGCTCCCGCCTGATCGACGCCACCGCGCTGACGCTCGGCTTCGGCTTCCTCTACCTGCCGATCGTCATCCTGATCGTGTTCTCGTTCAATGCCAGCCAGCTGGTCACCGTCTGGGGCGGCTTTTCGACGCGCTGGTACAGCGCGATCCTGGACAACCGCCAGCTCCTCGATTCGGCCTGGATGACCGCCAAGGTCGCGTTCGTCTCGGCGGTCATCGCCACCGTCATCGGCACCTTCGCGGCGCTCGCGCTGACCCGCTACCTGCGCTTTCGCGGGCGCTTCCTGTTCACCGGCATGGTCTATGCGCCGCTGGTCATGCCCGAGGTGATCACCGGACTGTCGCTGCTTCTCCTGTTCGTCTCGCTCGGCATCGATCGCGGCTTCTGGACGGTGACGGTGGCGCACGCGACCTTCACGCTCGGCTTCGTGGCGGTGGTGGTGCAGTCGCGGCTGGTCAGTTTCGATGCGTCGCTGGAAGAGGCGGCGGCCGATCTCGGCGCTTCGCCGGCCCAGGTGTTCTTCCGGGTCACCCTGCCGATCATCGCCCCGGCGGTCATCGCAGGCTTCCTGCTCGCCTTCACGCTCTCGCTCGACGATCTGGTGATCGCGAGCTTCACCACCGGCCCCGGGGCAACCACCTTGCCAATGCGCATCTACAGCCAGGTCCGGCTCGGCGTGACGCCGGAAATCAACGCGATCTGCACGCTGATGATCGCGGCGGTGACGATTGCGGTGATCGCCGCCTCGCTCGCCACCAAACGGGATGCGCTCGCCAAGCGGCAGTAGTTGGAAGGGATCGTGGCCGGGAGGGGTTGACCTCGATCCGTCCAAGATGGTCTCTGCGATCAGTCTAAGCCCTCGCCGGAGCCTTCCCGCTCATGTCCGCAGCCGTCGACCGCCTCTTGAAGATCCTCGATCTCGAGCGGCTCGAGGTGAACCTGTTCCGCGGCCAGAGCCCGAAAGAGGGCTGGCAGCGGGTGTTCGGCGGCCAGGTGATCGGCCAGGCGCTGGTCGCTGCCTGCCGCACCGTCGAGGCCCGCGCACCGCATTCGCTGCATGCCTATTTCGTGCTGCCCGGCGATCCCAAGGCGCCGATCATCTATGAGGTCGAGCGCATTCGTGACGGCAAGAGCTTTTCGACCCGGCGGGTGCTGGCGATCCAGCACGGCGCCGCGATCTTTTCGCTGTCCGCCTCGTTTCAGGTCGAAGAGGGTGGTTTCGAGCATCAGTTCGGCATGCCCGACGTGCCGCCGCCGGAGAGCCTGCCGGCGGAGGCCGAGATCGGCCGCAATCTCGACCCCGCGGCGCCGCCGGCGGTGAAGGCCTATTTCGCCCGTGAGCGGCCGATCGAATTGCGTCCGGTCGAACTTGAGCGTTATCGCGGCGTGCGTCAGCCCGAGGGCAAATTCCACGCCTGGATCCGGGCGACCGGCACCTTGCCTGACGATCCGATCGTCCATCGCTGCGTGCTGGCCTATGCCTCCGACATGACGCTTTTGGATGCAGCGCTGATCCCGCATGGGCGGACCCTGTTCGATGCGACGATCCAGGGCGCCAGCCTCGACCACGCCATGTGGTTCCACCGACCGTTCCGCGCCGACCAATGGCTGCTCTATGCGCAGGATTCGCCGTCGTCCCAGGGCGCGCGCGGCTTTTCGCGTGGCTCGATCTTCACCCGCGACGGGTTGCTGGTGGCGTCAGTCGCCCAGGAAGGGTTGATCCGGCCGCTTCGCGGCACGTGACCGGTTTCCGATTCTGCACATTTCCTGGGCAATCCGCCATGGCAAAGCTGCGGCGGCTTTATGGCACGCTTTGTATTGCCTATTGTTTGGGCAAAAATCAGAGAAAGCTCTCGGAGAGACTTCCGGAGCCCTATCTATCTATTTGAAATAACTTCATTTTTCAGAGCCGTGTGCGACTGGCACGCGACTTGATTCCCTGTCCCTGGTTCGGATCGCAGCCCCCGCTCGGGTTGGGCCGAAGAGCCGCCAGCAACGCTTCAACCCGGTGCCTTCCGGCGAAGCCAATTCGGGGATGTCGATATGAAAATCGTGATGGCTATCATCAAGCCATTCAAACTGGAGGAGGTCCGCGATGCCTTGACCGGCATCGGGGTCCACGGCCTCACCGTGACGGAAGTGAAGGGCTATGGCCGCCAGAAGGGCCATACCGAGATCTATCGCGGCGCCGAATATGCCGTCAGCTTCCTGCCGAAGCTGAAGATCGAGGTGGCTGTCCCGGCCGGCGACGTCGACAAGGTCGTCGCGGCCATCGCAGGCGCCGCCAAGACCGGCCAGATCGGCGACGGCAAGATCTTCGTGACCTCGATCGAGCATGCCGTGCGCATCCGCACCGGCGAGACCGACGTCGACGCGCTCTGACGCGGCCCCCAAACGCCCAATATCCTTCCGGAGTACTCCCACATGACCAAGTCCATATGTTCCCGGTGGGGCTTCACGGCGCTTGCGCTGTTGGCCGCCGCGGCAGTCTTCGTCGAACCGGCGCTGGCCCAGGCGCCGGCGCCGACGCCGCCGAAGCCCAATCCGGGTGACACCGCCTGGATGCTGGTTTCCTCGGTGCTGGTGCTGTTGATGACGGTTCCGGGCCTGGCGCTGTTTTATGGCGGCCTCGTGCGCACCAAGAACATGCTGTCGGTGCTCACCCAGATCTTCGTGATCGTTGCTCTCGTGGCGATCATCTGGGTGGTCTATGGCTACTCGCTCACCTTCACCAGCGGCGGCGGGCTCAATGCCTATATCGGCGGCTTCTCCAAGGCCTTCCTGATCGGGGTCGATGCCAATTCGACCGCCGCGACCTTCTCGAACGGCGTGGTGATCCCCGAACTCGCCTATATCTGCTTCCAGATGACCTTCGCCTGCATCACGCCGGCGCTGATCATCGGCGCCATCGCCGAGCGGGCGAAGTTCTCCGCGGTCATCCTGTTCGTGGTCCTGTGGGTGACCTTCATTTACTTCCCGATCGCCCATATGGTCTGGTACTGGGCCGGTCCCGACGCTATTGCCGACGCGGTCAAGGCGGTCGCAGCAGCCGGTGCCGACGCAGCCGCCAAGGCGGCGGCCGAAGCCAAGCTCGCCGCGGTCAAGGCCGATGCCGGCCTGATCTATCAGTGGGGTGCTCTCGACTTCGCCGGCGGTACGGTGGTCCATATCAATGCCGGCATTGCCGGCCTGGTCGGCTGCCTCGTCATCGGCAAGCGCATCGGTTACGGCAAGGAACTGATGCCGCCCCATTCGCTGGTCATGACCCTGATCGGCGCCGCCCTGCTCTGGGTCGGCTGGTTCGGCTTCAATGCCGGCTCCAACCTCGAAGCCAATGGCACGGCGGCGCTCGCCATGATGAACACCTTGGTGGCGACGGCCGCCGCGGCGCTGTCCTGGCTGTTCGTCGAATGGGCGGCCAAGGGCAAGCCCTCGCTGCTCGGCGCGGTCTCCGGTGCCGTTGCCGGTCTGGTCGCGGTGACACCCGCTTCGGGTTTCGCCGGGCCGATGGGCTCGATCGTCCTCGGCCTGGTCGCCGGCGGCGTCTGCTTCGTCTTCTGCTCGACGGTGAAGAACGCCTTCGGCTACGACGACTCGCTCGACGTCTTCGGCATCCATTGCGTCGGCGGCATCATCGGCGCCCTGGCGACCGGCATTCTGGTCAATACCTCGCTCGGCGGCGTCGGCATCCCCGACTACGAAACCAAGCCGGGCGAACTGGCGGTCGCGGCCTATGAATTCGGCCCGGCCTTCATGGCCCAGGTCAAGGCGGTGCTTCTGACCCTGGTCTGGTCCGGCGTCGGCTCGCTGGTGCTGTTCAAGATCGTCGACGTGATCGTCGGCCTGAGGGTTTCCGCCGACCGCGAGCGCGAGGGTCTCGATCTCGCCGAGCATGGCGAGCGGGCTTACAATCCCTGAGCCTGACCGCCTGCTTTCGAGACTCGACACGACCCCCGGCGCAGCGCGCCGGGGGTTTTCTTTATGCCGGCAGCAGGGCGCGCGACCCGGCCAATCGGGCGATGGTTAATCACCCGTCAACCCTTGCCTCGCTAAGTTCAGGTTCACGAACCGGATGGCTTTCCGGGGCGTCCGCCTGCGCGCGGATGTCCCGTCCGGCCCTCCCTTCACAGGATGCGACCGACATGGCTGTGGCGCGGCGGCATACCGGGCTTTCGATCTTTCCCGAAGCGATGAAGGGTGCAATGCGCCGCAAGATCCGACAGATCGGCGGCCTTGCGATCCTTGCCGCCGTCGGCCTGGCCGCGCTTGCCCTGATGACCTGGACCGCCGGCGATCCGTCGCTCAGCCATGCCACCAATGCGCCGGTGAAGAACTGGGTCGGCCGTCCCGGCGCGATCCTCGCCGATCTGCTCATGCAGCTGTTCGGGCTCGGCGCCATTGGCCTCATCGGGGTCGCGGCGGCGTGGGGCTGGCGCTTCGTCACCAACCGGCCGTTCGATCGCGAAGGCCTGCGGATTCCGCTCGGCATCGCCGCCGGCATGATCCTGGCGGTTGCCGCTTCCGTGGTGCAGGCGCCGCGCGGCTGGCCGCTGCCGACCGGTATCGGCGGTGTCATCGGCGACGGCGGCCTGGCGGTGATCAGCGCGGTTGCCGGCAATCTCTCCGGCCTGACGCGCGGCTTCGTCGCCATTGCCATTCTGGGGCTTGGGCTGTTCGTCGCGGCGATCGCCGCCGGCGTCATGATCAAGGCGGCCCGGCCGCCCGAGGAGGAGCTCGCCGACGAGCTGGCCCCGGCGCGGGCGGTGCGCGTGCGCGGCAGCGACGACCAGGAGCCGGGACGGCTCAGCGGCTTTGCCGCCAACAGCCTCGGCGCGCTGGCCCATGGCGTCCTGTCGGCCAAGGCCAAGCTGAAGCGCATGGCGGGCGAAGCGCCGGATCTGGCGCGCGCCGCGGCCGGCGCGCCTGCCGGCCGCGCCGAACCGGCGACACCGGGTCTCGCCGCACGCGCGAAAGCCTTCTTCACCGAACCGGACGACGACTTTCCGGTGGCCGCCCGGGCAACCGGCGCGCGCCGCGAGCCGGTGGTCGAGGCGGCCGCCGAACGGGCGCCCAGGACCTATCACGCGCCGCCGGCCCGGGTCCGTCAGGACGAGCCGGAGGTGGATGCACCGCGCATCGCGCCGGGCCTCGCCGGCCGGCCGCCCGTCGACGACGAACCGCCATTCGAGGTCGAACCCCGCCCAGCCGCCGATGGCCGTGGCCCGCGTATTCACGCGCCGGCACCCGCCCCCCGCCCGGTGGCGGTCCAGCAGAAGCTGCCGCTGCCGCCGCCCGACGGCATCGACGACAGCTATGAGCTGCCGCCGCTCGACCTGCTGACCGAACCCAAGCCCTCCGAACGCGACGTCTCGATGTCGACCGAGGCGCTGCAGGACAATGCCGCGACGCTCGCCTCGGTGCTCGACGATTTCGGCGTGCGTGGCGAGATTATCAATGTCCGGCCAGGCCCGGTGGTGACGCTCTACGAGCTCGAGCCGGCGCCGGGCACGCGCTCCAACCGGGTGATCGGCCTTGCCGACGATATCGCCCGCTCCATGTCGGCGGTCTCGGCGCGCGTCGCGCTGGTGCCAGGCCGCAATGCCATCGGCATCGAACTGCCCAATGCCAGGCGCGAAAACGTGCTGCTGCGCGAAATGCTGGCGAGCCAGGATTTCATCACCGCCAAGGAAAAGCTGCCGATCGCGCTCGGCAAGACCATTGGCGGCGATCCGGTGATCGCCGATCTCGCCAAGATGCCGCATCTGCTGGTGGCCGGTACCACCGGCTCGGGCAAGTCGGTCGCCATCAACACGATGATCCTGTCGCTGGTCTACCGGCTGACGCCGGCGCAGTGCCGGCTGATCATGGTCGATCCGAAAATGCTCGAATTGTCGATCTATGACGGCATTCCGCATCTGCTCACCCCTGTCGTCACCGACCCGAAAAAGGCGGTCGTGGCGCTCAAATGGGCGGTGCGCGAGATGGAAGAGCGCTACAAGAAAATGTCGAAGCTCGGCGTGCGCAATATCGACGGCTTCAATGCCCGCATGGCGCAAGCCCGTTCGAAGGGCGAATTGCTGACCCGCACCGTCCAGACCGGCTTCGACCGGGAAACCGGCGAGGCGGTCTACGAGCAGGAGGAGATGGGCCTCGACCCGATCCCCTATATCGTCGTCATCGTCGACGAAATGGCCGACCTGATGATGGTCGCGGGCAAGGACATCGAAGGCGCCATCCAGCGTCTGGCCCAGATGGCGCGCGCCGCCGGCATCCACCTGATCATGGCGACCCAGCGTCCGTCGGTCGACGTCATCACCGGCACGATCAAGGCGAACTTCCCGACCCGCATCTCGTTCCAGGTGACCTCGAAGATCGACAGCCGCACCATTCTGGGCGAGCAGGGTGCCGAGCAGCTGCTCGGCCGCGGCGACATGCTGTTCATGGCCGGCGGCGGCCGGATCAGCCGCGTCCACGGCCCGTTCGTCTCGGACGAGGAGGTCGAGCGGATCGTCGGTCATCTGAAGCAGCAGGGCGCGCCCGACTATCTGGAATCGGTCACCACCGATGACGAGGAGGCCGCCGACGGCGAGGGCGAGGACGGCGCCGTGTTCGACAAGGGCGCTTTCGGCGACGAACCGGCGGATCTCTACGACCGGGCGATCCAGGTGGTCATGCGCGACAAGAAGGCGTCGACCTCCTATATCCAGAGGCGGCTGCAGATCGGTTACAACCGCGCCGCCTCATTGATCGAGCGGATGGAGCGGGAAGGTATCGTCGGACCGGCGAATCATGCAGGCAAGCGTGAGATCCTGCTGCCCGAGGGCGCGGATTGAGGGCCGGGTTTCGCCTCGAATTCGCCCTATCGACTGCCTATCACCCGCGCCAGCCAATCATGGAGCTGCGATGACGAGACGCCTGACAATCGCGGGACCGGCCTGTCTGCTGCTGGCCGGGGTCGCGCTGTTCGGGGCGGCCTCGCTTGCGGCTGCCTCCGACCGCCCGATCATGCTCGCCCAGGGCGCGCCGCTTCAGCTCGGCCCGGCATCCGGCCCGGCACCCGGCGCGGCAGCGCCGTCAGGCGGCCCGCCGCGGGTTGCGCCAGTGCCGGCCGTGCGTCCCTCGACCGATTCGCCGACCGCGCCCGCCATGCCGCAGCCGCCCGGCCCGGCAGCCGCGCCGGCGCCGGCGCCGACCACGACGGCCGCCGGGCCGTTGACCCCGCCGGTCCGGCGTCAGGCGCCGCGCGCCGCCCGCGGCATCGACGCCGATACGCGTGACATCGCCCAGCAGGTGAACGCCTATTTCAACGGCATCCGCTTCATGCAGGGCGATTTCGTCCAGGTCGGGCCGGACGGCCGGCGCACCACCGGCAAGCTCTATCTCGACAAGCCCGGCAAGATCCGCTTCCAGTACAATGCGCCGAGCCCGGTCGAGATCATCGCCGACGGCCAGTCGGTGGCGGTGCGCGACCGACGGCTGAACACGCAAGACATCTATCCCCTGTCGCAGACGCCGTTGCGTTTCCTGCTGTCGGATCGTGTCGACATCCTGCGCGACGCCAATGTCACGTCGGTCACCCGCGATCCCGACTATGTCATCGTGATGCTGGAGGAACGCCAGGCCATCGGCGGCACCAACCGGCTGATGATCCTGTTCAATGCCAATGACTTCACGCTCCGGCAGTGGACGGTGTTCGACGCACAGGGCTACGAGACCTCGGTCGCCGTGCACAATCTCGACACCAGCCGCAGGCCGGACCAGCGGCAGTTCCGGATCAATTACGAGCGGATCCTACAGTAGCAGGTTCTAGTCGATCGCGTTCAAGGTCCGCATGACCGTCCAGCGCGAGGTCAGCGCGGCGACCGTGGTGACCAGCACGACCAGCACGACAATGCCGACATAACCGGTCGAGCCGAGCGAGAACGTGCCGAACAGAGCCTCGATCTGATCGCCGCCGGCGGTGGCGCGCCAGCGCGAGGCGATGAGGCCGGCGGTCAGGATCGAGACGATCGCGGCACCGCCACCGGCGAGACCTCCCTTGAGCGCCAGCCAGAGGAAGTGGCGCTGGAATTCGCCGGCGATGAAGGCATCACGCGCGCCGACGAAATGCAGCACCTCGACCACCGGGCGGTTGGTGGCGACCGCCGCGCGGGTGGCGAAGATCACCGAAAGGCCTGTTGTCAGGATCATCAATGTGACGATGGTCAGGCCAACGATGACGACCGCCCGGGCCATGGCCTTGAGCCGGTCGAACCATTGGCGATGATCGTCGAGGCTGGCACTCGGCACCTGCTCGACCAGTGCCCGCCTGAGCCCGGCCAGGTCGGCCGGCCGGTCGTCGGCGAGCCGGAGCACGATCAGCCGGGGGATCGGCAGGTCGTCGGTCGCAAGCCCGGTGCCGAGCCAGGGCTCCAGCATGCGGGCGGTCTCTTCCGCCGTATAGGGCGAGACATCGGCGACGCCGGGGAAACGGACGGCGACCTCGGTCGCGCGGGTCACGTCGACCTGCAGGTTGCGGCCGGGCGCCGGCCGGATCTGGATGGTCGCCTCGCGCACGATCGAGGCGGTCCAATCATCGGCGGCGGTGCGCACCAGGTCGACCGCGCCGACGGTCAGCGAGCCGAGGAAGGTCATGATGGCGATGATGACGACCAGCGCCCGGCCGGCGATCGAGGACGGCGGCACCAGTGATGCGCCGCTGCTCGCCGGCAGCCGGTCGTCGCCCGCTTCAGGGTCGCCGGCCGGCGCCGGTACCGGCAGTCCGAGGCGCCCGGCCAGCTGCGCCCACAGGGCTTTCAAGGGGGTCAGGTCGATCACCACCGGTCGTCCTCGAGGTGATGCGGGTCGTTGATCGAGACGAAGCCGTCGTCGATGATCAGGCGGCGCGCCTCGACCTGGTCCAGGAGGGACAGGTCATGGGTGGCGATCAGGACGGCGGTGCCGGTGCGGTTCAGTTCGACGAACAGCCTGAGCAGGCGCTTGGCGAGCGGCGGATCGACATTGCCGGTCGGCTCGTCGGCCAGCAGCATTTCCGGGCGGACGATGACCGCGCGGGCGATCGCCGCGCGCTGCTTCTCGCCGCCCGACAGGATCGGCGGGTAGGCGTCGATGCGGTGGCCGAGCCCGACCCATTCCAGGAGGTCGACGACCTCGGAACGGTAGCTGGTCTCGTCCTTGCCGAGCACACGCATGGGCAGCGCGACATTCTCATAAGTGGTCAGATGGTCGAGCAGGCGGAAGTCCTGGAACACGATGCCGATGCGCCGGCGCAGCACCGACAATTCGTCCTTCGACAGCCGGGCGGTGTCGTGGTCGAACACGGTCACCAGCCCGCGGGTCGGCCGGAGCGACAGGAACAGGAGTTTCAGCAGGCTGGTCTTGCCGGCGCCTGATGGACCGGTGAGGAATTGGAAGGAATGCGGGTCGATGCCGAAGGACAGATCCCGCAGCACCTCCGGACCGAGGCCGTAGCGCAAACCGACATTCTCGAAACGAACCAAGGGGCAATGTCTCTTTCATTCGGGCCGCGCTGCAGGGCGCGATTCGCAAGGACGCGATCATGCCACGGAGCCGGACTTTACGCCCAACGGCAGGCCGCACCATGACGTGACGGTTGTGGCTTGTCGAAGGCGTGACGATCGTGGCGACCACCTGAGCCGGCGCCGCGCCATCGTACACAGGCATGGCCTGGCGTTTCGGACCGCCAAGGCGCGGTTTCCGGCCTGCCGGGGCCCCGCGCTTAACGGCGGATTAACCACGCTCAAGCGAGGGTGCATCGAAGGGACATCCGTCCCGGGGCAGGTTTCATGTTGATCGTCTGTCCGTCCTGCGCGACGGCCTTCCGGGTAACCGCGACCGCGCTCGGCGATGCCGGGCGGCAGGTGCGTTGCGCCCGTTGCCGGACGGTCTGGCTGGCGACCCCCGACAGCGCCTTGCCCGAACCGGCCATTGCCGAGGCCGAAGCCCATTCCGGTTCCACCGCTAACCAGGCCGCCGGCGACGACGACTGGGGCGCGGCCTTCGCCGAAGAGGCCCGCGACAGACCAGGCTCCGAGCCCGTGGAAACATCGGCGGCGATGCCGGTCGCCGAGTCGCCACCGATCGCCCCTGATATGCCGGCCGATCCCTTGCCACCGCGTGTCGACGATCGCCAGGCGGCAAGCCCGGTGAAACCGCGTTCATCGCGCGGCGATATCGAATCGAGCGCCGCGCAACGGCGCAAGCGCGCCTATGCCGCGCGGTCGAAGGGGTTCAGCCTCCGCCTGCCGGTGCCGATGACCATCGTGCTCATCGGCATGGCGGTCCTGGCGACCTTCTTTCTCGGCCGCGAGCAGGTGGTCCGGACCGTGCCCGACAGCGCCACCGTCTACGAGACGCTCGGCGTTCCCGTGAATCTGCGCGGCGTCGATTTCCAGGAGGTCAAGGGCGCCAACGAAATCGTCGATGGCGTCGTCGTGCTGGTGGTCGAGGGCAAGCTCGTCAATATCACGGGCCGTCCGATCGACCTGCCGCGGCTGCGGCTGGCGGTGCGCGACGCGACCGGCAAGGAGATCTATACCTGGACCGCGACGGCGCCCAAGCCGCAGCTGGCGCCGGGCGAAGCCGCGCCGTTCCGCTCCAGGCTGGCCTCGCCGCCACCGGACGGCGCGACCGTCGAGGTGCGTTTCTTCACCCGCCAGGACGCCGGCGGCAGATGACGCGGCGATCAGGCCGCGCTAAGCCATGAGCAAGACTTCCCCGGAGCCCTGTGATGGACCGTTCCAAGATTCGCGTGCTGTTCTCGGCCGAGGCGATCGCCCAGCGCCAGAAGGAGCTGGTGAGCGAAATCGCCGGCACCAACCCCGAGCGGCTTCTGGTCATTGCCGTCTTGAAGGGCAGCTTCGTGTTCGCCGCTGACCTGATCCGCGCGATGGACGCCGCCGGCATGGCGCCGGAGGTCGAGTTCATGTCGCTGTCGAGCTATCTCGAAGGCACCGTCTCCAGCGGTTCGGTGCGCATTCTGCACGACGTCGAAAGCCCGGTCGCCGATCGCGACGTGCTGCTGGTCGACGACATCCTGGAAAGCGGCCGGACGCTGACCTATGCAAAGGATCTCCTGAGCGCGCGCGGCGCCAGGAGTGTCAGGACCTGCGTGCTGCTGGAAAAGCCCGGCAAACGTGCCATCAACCTGCAACCCGACTATGTCGGCTTCGTCTGCCCCGACGTCTTCGTGGTCGGTTACGGCATGGACGTCGCCCATGCCTGGCGGCAATTGCCCTTTGTCGGTGTCATCGAGGACTGATCGGCCATGGCGCGCGTGCTGATCGCCGAGGACGACGAACCGGTCCGGATCTTTGTCCGCCGGGCCTTGGAGATCGACGGTCACGTGGTGGTCGAAACCCGTGACGGCGCCGAGGCGCTCGAATTGCTCGAACGCGAGAACGGCGCCTTCGACCTGTTATTGACCGATATCCGCATGCCGCTGATGGACGGCATTGCCCTGGCGCTGGCCGCCGCGCCGCAATTTCCCAACCTGATCATCCTCTTGATGACCGGTTATGCCGACCAGCGCGAACGTGCCCACGGGCTCGACGCGCTGATCCACGACGTGGTGACCAAGCCGTTCTCGCTGGCCGACATCCGCGCCAAGGTGGCCGAGGCGCTGGCCGCCGGTCCGAAGCGGCCGGGCTGATCCCGGCCGGTGGTTTCGTCGGACGTCGTCGGGCCGGATTGTCGTCAGGCCCGATTGTCGTCAGGTCCGATTTGTCGTCAGGTCTTGGCCTTGTTGGCCCGCTCCATGGCTTCTTCGATTAGCCTGCGGGCTTCCGCCGCATCGCCCCAACCCTCGACCTTGACCCATTTGCCGGGCTCGAGATCCTTGTAGTGGGTGAAGAAATGCTCGATCTGCTGGCGGGTGATTTCCGGCAGGTCGGTCGCCTCATGGACATTCTCATAACGCCGGGTCAGCCGCGGCACGGGCACGGCGACGATCTTCTCGTCGCCGCCGGCTTCATCGATCATCTTCAGCACGCCGACCGGGCGGACCGCGACAATGGCGCCGGGCACGATGCCGCGCTGGTTGGCGATCAGCACGTCGCATGGATCGCCGTCCTCGGACAGCGTATGCGGGATGAAACCGTAATTTCCGGGGTAGCGCATCGATGTGTAGAGGAAGCGGTCGACCACCAGTGTGCCGGCTTCCTTGTCCATCTCGTATTTGATCGGCTCGCCGCCAACCGGGACCTCCACGATCACATTGACCTCGTGGGGCGGGTTCTTGCCAATCGAAACGGCATCGATACGCATCGGGACGCTCTCCGGAAAATCGTGCCGCCTCGATAGCGGCTTAGGCCCCTCGGCGGCAAGTGCGCCTAAGGACTAAAAGACCGGGCGCCCGCGCGATGCGGCCGCAAGAAGACGGGACGTCCAGGGAAATCAGGCCGTTACGCGGTCCAGCCGAAAGCGGTCTTGTCGAGTGAACGGACGCCGAAAGTTTCGGACGAGCGGGCCACCGGCTTGCCGCCGAGCGCCCGGTAGAAGTTCACCGCCGCGTCATTGTCGCTCAAGGCCCAGACCACGACGCTGTCGAGGCCGTGGCCGACCAGGTCCTTGCGCGCGGCCTGGAACAGCTTGCGGCCGAGCCCCAGGCCAATGAATTTGGGCCTGAGATAAAGCTCGTAGATTTCGCCGTCATAAGACAAGGCCTTGGCCCGGTTGCGCCCGTAATTGGCATAACCCGCGACCTCGTCGCCGAACCCGAGCAGGGCTATGCGATTGCCTTTGCGAATCGCTGATTCCCACCAGCCCGGTCCGCGGCGCGAGATGAGCTTCTCCAGCTCGGCGCCTGGAATGAGGCCGCGATAGGCCGCCCGCCAAGCCTCGTCGTGCACCTCGGCGACGATCGGAGCATCGGCAATGCGAGCAAGACGGATTTCGGTCGTGACGGTCTTCATGGTGAGAAGAATGGAACCACGAAGGCTGTCGGCTCGCAACGGTTTCGTTAAGCTTTCGTCAACAGGTATGATCAAAGGGTTAACGTCCGCGGCCGTGGCACCCGGGCCGGGAATTCCTTCGCCGAAACCGGCTATCGACAGAAAAAAGCCCCGGCTTGCGGCCGGGGCTTCGAATGCGCAGCGATTTGCCGCAGATGTCAGGCGGCCTGCTGGATCGCCGACAGCTGCCAGGTGCCGCCATGCGGCCTGCGGAAGGTCCACAGCTCAGTGACCTCTTCACCGCGCGGATTGCCGGCGATGATGCGGCCCGAGGCGCGCTCCAGCGTGACGTCGGTCAGGCCGTAACGCATGGCGACGGTGGCATAGTCGCCATCCTGCTCGCGCCAAGCTTCCGACAGGTCGCCCTGCAGCAGCTTGACGTTGGAGATGCGGTTGACCGCACCCTTGTCGGCATTGGCTTTCAGGTCTTCGGCGAAATAGGACACCATTTCCGGCGTCGCGACTGCACGCAAAGCGTTCAGATCCTCACGCGAATAGGCGTCCTGCACCTCCTGGAGGCGCCGCTCGAACTGGTCGAAGTCCTGACCGGTCACGCCGATCTTGTCCGACGGGGCGGCCGAAGGCGAGGCCACCGAACCGCCGGCCATGCCGGGGATCGGACCGTTCGGCATCGGGTCGGCGCCGCCCATGCGGGCATGAGCCGGCATCGGGCCACCAGCCTGCTGTTCGCGCCGGCCGCGCAGGAAGCGCACGACCAGGAAGATCACGCCGCCGATCAGGGCGACCTGGAACAGGAAGCCGACCATGCCCATGAGCGAGCCGAGGCCGCTCAGGAAGCCGCCGCCGGACAACAGGCCGAACAGGCCGGCGCCGAGGAAGCCCGCGGCGAGGCCCATGCCGAGACCACCCCAGCGCGACCCTTGGGCCGCTGGCTGGTTGGCCGCCGGAGGCCGCTGGCCCATGCCGGGCTGCTGGGTGCCGGGCGCCGGTGTCGGCGCGGTGGTGCGCTGCATCGGCTGCGCCGTCGAGGGCGCGGTATTGGTGGCGGGCGGGGCGGAATGGGTGTTGCTGCCGCGGCTACCCGAGGAGCGGCCGCCGCCCGGCCGGGCTTCGGCTGCGAGCGCGCCCAGCATGAGAGCCACGGAGGCCACGGCGGTCATGCGGAAAAGGCTTTTGGTCGTCATCGTTCTCCCCACTGCGCGAGAAACGGGGTCCACCCGCGCTTGACTCAACTTAGCGTGATATGGGGATCAGGTCGCTGCGAGACAATGACGCAGCGGCAATAACGAAAACCGGCGCCAGTTCCCCGGCGCCGGTTGTCAAATCTTTACAGAAGCTTAACGCCTGATCAGGCGGCGGCCGGCTCGGCAGCCTCGGCGCGCTTCTTGGCGATGGTCGCCTTCAGCTGACGGGCCTTCGGCGAGAGAACCTCGGCGCGGGCCTTGGCCAGGAATGCGTCCAGGCCGCCATTGTGATCGACCGAACGCAGAGCGTGGGTCGACACGCGCAGCGAAATGCTCTGGCCGAGCAGTTCGGACGTGAAGGAGATGTTCTGCAGGTTCGGCAGGAAGCGGTGCTTCGTCTTGATGTTCGAGTGGCTGACCCGGTGGCCAACCAGAACACCCTTACCGGTGAGTTCACAACGACGCGACATCGGTCGGATCCTAAAGACATGGCGACGGCGTGCGCCGGCCGCGGGACAAAATGGTCCTTTTCGGAGAGGCGACCGGATAGTGGCACCTGCCGATGATGTCAAGCAAAACCGGCACGGGGCTTGCTAAAACCCTCCAGCCTCAGTTGTTGAGCCTAGCACGAAGGAAGCCGCCATGCCGATCGCCCGCGTTCACCGCCTTGCTGCCAGCGGCCCCGACGACGCCTCGGGACTGGAGGCCGCGATCCAGGCCGGGGCCATCGATCCGGGCGGCATCCTGGCGATCTTCGGCAAGACCGAGGGCAATGGCTGCGTCAATGATTTCTCCCGCGGGTTTGCCACGCAGTCGCTGAGCCTGGCGCTTGCCCGCCATATCGGGCCTGAGCGCGCGGCCGAGGTCTGTTACGTCATGTCGGGGGGCACCGAAGGCGCCATGTCGCCGCATTGGACGGTGTTCGAGCGGGTCGAAGGCGATGGGCTCGCCGGCCCGGCCCTGGCGATCGGACGGGTCCATACCGCAGCCTTGCCGGCCGAAGCGCTCGGCCGGCTCGGCCAGGTCGATCAGGTTGCCGAGGCGGTACGGGCGGCGATGCGGCAGGCGGCGATCGAGGACCCCGAGGATGTTCATTTCGTCCAGATCAAGTGTCCGCTCTTGACCAACAGGCGAATCGGCGAGGCGGAGGCTCGCGGCGTCACGGTTGCGGTGCGCGACACCTTGAAATCGATGGGCCTGTCGCGCGGCGCATCGTCGCTCGGCGTGGCGGTCGCGCTCGGCGAGGTCCCGCGCTCGGCTGTGTCGGACGTGGTGATCGGCCGCGATTTCAGCCTGTGGTCGGCCAGGGCCAGCGCTTCGGCCGGGGTCGAGCTCAGCCATCACGAGGTCGTCGTGCTCGGCCGCTCGGCCGCCTGGTCCGGTCTCATCACCATCGACCACGCGGTCATGGCGGATGCCATCGACATCGAGCCGGTCAGGGCGGCGCTCGCCCGGGTCGGGCTGCCGGCCGACGGCCAGCTCGATCCGCGCCAGCGCAGCCACCTGGTGGCGCTTTTGGCCAAGGCCGAGGCGAGCCCGGACGGCGAATTGCGCGGCGAGCGCCACACCATGCTGGACGATTCCGATATTTCGTCGACCCGCCATGCCCGGGCCTATGTCGCCGGCGCGCTTGGCGGGCTGGTCGGGCGATCGATGATCTATGTCTCGGGCGGCGCCGAACATCAGGGACCGCCCGGCGGCGGGCCGGTGGCCGTCATCGTCGAGCGCTAAAGGCGGCACGATTGACCGCGCGGCCTTTCGAGACGAACCTGCCCCGGACCGGGAGCCGGGGGCGACGACAATGGCGGAGCAGTCACAAGCCGGGCAAGGCGTCTGTCTGGTCGTCGGCGCCGGGGAGGGGGTCGGCAGCGCCATTGCCCGCGCCTTTGCGCGCGATGGCCTGACCGTCTGCCTGACCCGCCGGCCACGCCATCTCGACACGCTGGAGCGGCTCGCCGCGTCGATCCGCGAGGATGGCGGCAAGGCTCATGCGTTTGGCGTCGATGCGCGCGAAGAGACCGAAATGGTCGAGCTGTTCGACCGTATCGAGGCCGAGATCGGGCCGCTCGCGGTGGTCGTCTTCAATATCGGCGCCAATGTCTGGTTCCCGATCGTCGAGACCACCACCCGGGTCTATACCAAGGTCTGGGAAATGGCGGCGCTCGCCGGCTTCCTGACCGGCCGCGAGGCGGCGCGGGTGATGACGCCGCGCGGACGCGGCACGGTGATCTTCACCGG
This sequence comes from Phreatobacter stygius, assembly GCF_005144885.1. Classification (NCBI taxonomy): domain Bacteria; kingdom Pseudomonadati; phylum Pseudomonadota; class Alphaproteobacteria; order Hyphomicrobiales; family Phreatobacteraceae; genus Phreatobacter; species Phreatobacter stygius. Next base: position 2,386,692 of record NZ_CP039690.1, on the reverse strand, counting down.
CGCCACCGCCAGCCTGCGCGGCCGTGCCCAGTTCTCGGCCTTTGCCGGCGCCAAGCATGGCCTCAGGGCGCTGGCCCAGAGCATGGCGCGCGAGCTCGGCCCGAAGGGCCTGCATGTCGCCCATGTCGTGATCGACGGCACCATTGACGGCAGCTTCGCGCGCGGCCGGCTGCCCGATCTCGACGAGCGGCTGGCGCGCGACGAGGTGCTGAAGCCCGACGAGATCGCCCGCAATTACGTCTGGCTCCACCGGCAGGGCCGCTCGGCCTGGACCCATGAGATGGATCTCAGGCCCTGGACGGAGGCCTGGTGAGGTCATGACCGTGTCGGCCGCGAGGACCGTGGAGTTCCTGTTCGATTTCGGCAGCCCCAATGCCTATCTCGCCTGGCAGGTGCTGCCGGGCATCGCCGCGCGCAGGGCTGCGACCGTCAGGCTGGTGCCCTGCCTGCTCGGCGGCATCTTCAAGGCGACCAACAACCAGTCGCCGATGCAGGCCTTCGGCGGCATCAAGGGCAAGCTTGCCTATGAGATGCTGGAGACCCGGCGCTTTGTCGCAAGGCACGGGCTCAGCCGGTTTCGCTTCAACCCGCATTTCCCGGTCAACACCCTGTTGATCATGCGCGGCCTGGTCGCCGCCGAAATCGCCGGCGTGGCCGAGCGCTACGTCCCGGCCGTGCTCGCGGCGATGTGGGAGGCCGGCGAAAAAATGGACGATCCGGTGGTGGTGTTGCGGGTCCTGAACGAGGCCGGCCTCGATGGCGAGAGCCTGGTCGCGCGCAGCCAGGACGCGGACGTGAAGGCGATGCTCGTCGCCAATACCGAAGCCGCGGTGGCGCGCGGCGTGTTCGGCATTCCCACCTTTTTCGTCGGGACCGAGATGTTTTTCGGCAAGGACCGGCTCGGCCAGGTCGAGGAGGAGCTGGCGAAACCCGAGCCGTAGACCCTGGCCGGCCGGGGCGCCGGCAAGGCTGCCGGCTTGACAGTCCCGCGGCGGTCCTCACACTCCGGGCAAAATGCCCCCGAAGCGGGGACGGGCCGGACGAACCGGTCTTCGGGAGGATGATCATGACGGCCGAGACCGGGCGCTCCGGCGAAGTTGCGCCGCGCCGCTACCACGTCCGTGAGGCGGACGTGCCGGGTTATCATCCCGCCAATCACACCGGCACCACCAACCGCCGCCTGATCGGGCGCGAGACGGTTGGGGCCGAAAGCGTCGAAATGCTGCTCGGCACGATCGAGAAGGGCAATGGCGCGCTGCCCCATGCCCATCCCGGCATCGACCAGATCTGCTATCTGCTGGCCGGCGCCGCGCGGGCCGAGATCGACGGCCAGAGCTTCGACATGGTTCCCGGCGACAGCTGCTTTTTTCCAGCCGGCATGGAGCATGTCTTCACGGTGACCAGCGCGACGCCGGTGCGCGTGCTGGTCGTCTATACGCCGCCATACGAAGAGAACCCGAAACGGGTCATTCGCCGCTAGGGGAGGTTTCCATGCACGGATCCATGATCGACCGCCGCGCCTTGCTGGCCGGCGCGGCGGCGCTCGCCGCCGGTACGCGGTTGGCGCAGGCCGCCTTTCCCGAGCGGCCGATCACCCTGGTCGTGCCTTTCGCAGCGGGCAGCGGCACCGACACGGTGGCGCGCGTGGTTGCCGAACAGCTGTCGAGCCGGCTCGGCCAGGGCGTGGTGGTGGAAAACCGGGCGGGTGCCAACGGCTCGGTGGCGGCGACCTTCGTGGCCCGCGCCCCGGCCGATGGCTACACGCTGTTCATGACGACCAACACCACGCACTCGGCCAATCCGAGCCTGATGAAAAACCTGACCTATGATCCGGTGGCGGATTTCGCACCGGTGGCCCGGCTCGGCAACCTGCCCTTCATGCTGGTGGTCGATCCGCGGCTGCCGGTGAAATCGGTGGCCGAGCTGGTCGCCCATGCCAAGGCCAATCCGGGCAAGCTGTCTTATGCCAGCGGCAATTCCACCGGCATCGTGGCTGGTGCGACATTCATGCGCCGCGCCGGGTTCGAGGCGCTGCATGTGCCGTTCCGTTCGACGCCGCCGGCGATCACCGAAATTCTCGCCGGCCGGATTTCCATGATGTTCGTCGACATCACCGCGGCGCTGACCCAGGTCCAGGCCGGCGCGATCCGGGCGCTGGCGGTGACCACCGCCGAACGCTCCAAATTGTTGCCGAACCTGCCCTCGATGCAGGAGGCCGGCGTCGCCGAATTCGACATCACCTCATGGAACGGGGTGTTTGCGCCGGCCCGCACCGCGCCCGATGTGGTCGCCAGGCTGAACCGCGAACTGCGCGCCATCGTCGCCGATCCGGCCATCGCCACGAAACTGGCCGGTGTCGGCTTCGACGCCTTTTCCGGGCCGCCGGAGGAGCTCGGGGTGTTCGTCAAGGCACAGATCGGCAATTGGGCGCGGATGATTCGCGACGCCGGGATCCAGGCCGAATAACCCGCCGCTCCAACCGAGGATCTGCGGAGAATCCCCTACGGCTGACATTGCACCCTAGGACAAGCCCGTATCTCTCCTGATTGCCGTAAGGTGAGCGGGGTGGTCCACTCACGCCTGCGCGGCCGTCGGGGGCGTCGGATCGCTGCAGAGGATAATGCTATGCGCATCCGAGGTCTCCTTGCGGCCGCGGGGCCGCTCGTTCTTGCCGCGGCTTTTGCTTTTTCGACCCCCCATTCCGTTCTTGCCCAGGCGCCTGAACCCGAGATCGTCGATCTCGCGCAGGGTCCGGCCCAGCCCGTGCCGCGACCGCAACAGGGCCAGCCCGGCGCCCAGCCGCAGCGTCCCCCGGTCGCACAGGCGCCGGCGCTACCGGCGCTCAGGGCCTTCCAGCGCGACGACCTCAACGAACTCGCCCGCAAGTTCGAGGTCTCGATCGAAGGCAAGACCGCCACCGACACCCGGCCGATCGCCGATGTCAGGCGCGATGCCGATGCCGCCACGACACGCGGCGATTTCCGCGCCGCCGCCCGGTTCTGGGAAACCATCGCGCTGCGGTCGGCGCCGGATACCGCGCCCTGGGTGCGCTACTCGCAGGCGCTCGGCAGCGTCGTGACCAATGACTGGCGCGAGCGGCAGCAGCTGCGCGACGACGTGGTGGGCGCTGCCTATCTCGCCTATCGGCGTTCGCAGAACCGCAATGAGGAAGCCTTCGCACTGGCCCAGCTGCGCCAGGTCATGGTGGCGCGCCAGCAATGGCGCTTCGCCATCGACATCGCGCGCGCCGTGGTGGAGGCCCGCGACACGCCGGAGGCGCGCGAAGCCTATACCCGCCTGCGCGACCAGCATGGCTTCCGCCTGCGTGAAACGAAGATCGATTCCGACGGCATGCGCCCGCGCGCCTGTTTCGTCTTCTCGGAGAACCTGCGCAAGGGCCGCACCGATTTCGCCCCCTTCGTGCGCCAGACCGGCGCGACCAATCCGCCGATCACGGTGGAAGACCGGCAGATCTGCGTCGACGGCCTGCGCCATGGCGAGCGTTATTCGTTCCAGCTGCTGCAGGGCCTGCCCTCGGAGATTCCCGGCGAGACGCTGACGCGCAATGTCGAAGCGACGGTCTATGTCCGCGACCGCACGCCGTCGGTGCGCTTCACCGGGCGCGCCTATGTGCTGCCCCGCTCCGGCCAGCGCGGCCTGCCGGTGATCAGCGTCAATGTCGATTCGGTGGATGTCGAGATCGTCCGGCTCGGCGACCGTTCGATCGCCCAGACGGTGGCCGAGGATTTCCCCAAGCCGCTCGACGGCTACGAAATGCGCCAGCTCATCACCGAGCGCGGCATGTCGGCCTGGAAGGGCAAGCTGACGGTGGAGAACCGTCTCAACGCCGATGTCACCACGGCCTTTCCGGTCGACGAGGCGGTCAGGGCGCTGGAGCCGGGCGTCTATGTCATCACCGCCAAACCGACCAATGCGCAGCGGCGCTCCGACAGCGACGGCGACAGTTCGGATAGCGGCCTGGTGGCGCAGTGGTTCATCGTTTCGGATCTCGGCCTGACCGCGCTCTCGGGCGTCGACGGCGTCCACGGCTTCGTCCATTCGCTGAACTCGGCCAAGCCGCTGGCCGAGACCGAAGTGCGGCTGCTGGCCCGCAACAACGAGGTTCTGGGCGTCAAGCGCACCGATGCGAGCGGCCATGTCCGGTTCGAGCCGGGCCTGACGCGCGGCGAGGGCGCACTGACGCCGGCCCTGCTGGTGGCGACCACCGCCCAGGGCGACTATGCCTTCCTCAACCTGCGCCAGCCGGCCTTCGATCTTTCGGATCGCGGCGTTGCAGGGCGTGAACTGAGCGGGCCGCTCGATGCCTTCCTGGTGCCGGAGCGCGGCATCTACCGGCCGGGCGAGACGGTCTACCTGACGGCGCTGCTGCGCGACGCCAAGGGCGACGCGGTCACCGGCATGCCGCTGACGCTGATCGTCGAGCGGCCGGATGGCGTCGAATATCGCCGTATCGTCACCCAGGACCAGGGTGCCGGCGCGCGCGCCGTGCCGATCCCGATCGTGTCGTCGGCGCCCACCGGAACCTGGCGCGTGCGGGCCATCACCGATCCGCGCAGCCCGACCGCCGGTGAAGTCCGCTTCATGGTCGAGGACTTCGTGCCCGACCGCATCGCCTTCGACCTGACGCCGGCGAGCCAGCGGCTGACCCGTGGCAGCCCGTTCGGCGCCACCGTTGACGCCCGCTATCTGTTCGGCCTGCCGGGCGCCGATCTCGCCGTCGAAGGCGAGGTGGTGATGGAGACCACCACCGGCCTGCCGGATTTCCCTGGCTTCAATTTTGGCCTTGGCGAAGAAGAGACCAAACGCGACCGCCAGCCGCTGCCCGACGGCATCAAGACCGACGAGCGTGGCCGGGTGACGCTTGGCGCCGCGCTGCCGAGGATGGAGGACACCACGCGCCCCCTGTCGGCCCGCCTGCAGGTGCGCGTCGCCGAACCGGGCGGCCGCGCGGTCGAACGGACCGCCACCTTGCCGGTGCTGCCGGGGACGCCGCTGATCGGCGTCAAGCCGCTGTTCGAGGCCAATCGTGTCGCCGAGAACGAGACCGCGTCGTTCGAGGTCATCGGGGTTGCCAATGACGGGCGGACCCGAACCCGCGGCGCGCTGACCTGGCAGGTGCTGAAGCTCGAGACGCGCTGGACCTGGACACGCGGCGTCAGCGGCTGGGGCAGCCAGGCGATCGTCACGACACGGCGGATTGCCGATGGCCAGGTCGAGACGACGCCGGGCCAGGCCGGCCGCATTCAGGTGCCGGTGGCCTGGGGCAAATATCGCCTGGAGGTCTCGGGTGGCGATCTCGCCGGGCCGATGACAACAGTGGTGTTCGAATCCGGTTACGGCGCCGGCGGCACGGCCGACACGCCGGATGTCCTGGAAATGAGCCTGGACAAGCCGTCCTACCGGACCGGCGAGACCATGACCGTGTCGATCAATTCACGTTTCGCCGGCACCGCGACGGTGGCGGTGCTGGGTGACCGGCTGCTCGCCGAACAGACCATCGAGGTGCCGCAGGGCCAGAGCAAGGTGACCCTTCCGGTCGGCCAGAATTGGGGCGCCGGCGCCTATGCCACGGTGTTCCTGCGCCGGCCGCTGGATGCGGCAGCCTCGCGCATGCCGGGCCGGGCGATCGGCCTTGCCTGGTTCGGCGTCGATACCAATGAGCGGCGGCTGCGGGTCAGCCTCGAGGCACCGGAGAAGATCTCGCCGCGCACCACCTTGCGCGTGCCGGTCAAGGTCGACGGCCTGCAGCCGGGCGACGAGGCGCGGGTGACGGTTGCCGCCGTCGATCTCGGCATCCTGACCGTGACCAATTACCAGGCGCCGAAGCCGGACGACTATTATCTCGGCCAGCGCCGGCTGTCGGCCGAAGTGCGCGATCTCTACGGCCTGTTGATCGACGGCATGTCGGCGGCGCGCGGCTCGATCCGCTCCGGCGGCGACGGCCCGTCCAACCGCTTCACCGGCGCGCCGCCGGCGCAGCAGCCGCTGTCGCTGTTCTCTGGCATCCTGACCGTTGGCCCCGATGGCCGGGCCGAGGCGGTGTTCGACATTCCGGACTTCAACGGCACGGTCCGTCTGATGGCCATGGCCTGGACCACCACCAAGCACGGTTCGGCGTCGCGCGACGTCATTGCCCGCGATCCGGTGGTGGTGACCGCAACCTTGCCGCGGGTGCTCGGCCATGCCGACCGCGGCACGCTGAGGCTCGACCTGGTCAATGCCGAAGCGCCAGCCGGCGACTACCGCGTCACCGTGACGCCGGAGGGGCCGCTGCAGGTCGGCCAGGCGCAATCGACGGTCAGGCTGGCCGCCAATGGCGGCCGTGGCGCCGTCTCGGTGCCGCTCTCGGCCGACGGGCTCGGCATCGGCCGGCTCGGCGTCAGGCTGACCGGCCCGAACGGGCTCGATGTCACCTCGCGCTATTCGCTCGGCGTGCGCCCGGCCTTGCCCGACGTTTCGCTGCGGACCGTCATGACGATGAATCCCGGCGAGGCGGTCACGGTCTCCAGGGACCTGGTCGGCAGTTTCGTGCCGGGGTCGGCCCAGGTGGCGGTCTCGGTCAGCCCGTCGACCGCCATCGACGTGCCCGGCCTGATCATGGCGCTCGATCGCTACCCTTACGGCTGCACCGAGCAGACCACCAGCCGCGCGCTGCCGCTGCTTTATCTCGACGTGCTGTCGGCCGCCGAAGGCGGGCTCGGCATGGAGACACCGGTCGCCGAGCGCATCCGCGATTCGATCGACCGCATCCTGTCGCGGCAATCGGGCACCGGCTCGTTCGGCCTGTGGACCGCCGGCTCGAACGAGGATCCCTGGCTCGACGCCTATGTCACGGACTTCCTGATGCGCGCCCGCGAGAAGGGCTACGGCGTGCCCAATCAGGCCTTCCAGTCGGCGATCGACCGGCTGCGGACGCTGGTCGCCTCGACCAATGGCGTCGGCGACAACAAGGGCATGGACCTGGCCTACGCCCATTATGTGCTGGCACGCGCCGGCCGGGGCTCGCTGTCCGAGCTGCGCTGGCTCGCCGATACCCAGCTCGGCCAGATCAGCACGCCGGTGGCGCGCGGTCAGCTCGGTGCGGCGCTCGCCCTGATGGGCGATACCGGCCGGGCCGAGCGGGTGTTCACCTCCGCCGTGGCCTTGCTGCGCGATGGCCGCCAGACCGATCTCGGCCGTTTCGACTATGGCTCGCGCCTGCGCGATGCGGCGGCCCTGATGGCGCTCGGCTCGGAGGCGCGGCTGACCCAGCGCATCATCCTGGATGCCCAGAGAGTGGTCGAGGATCTGCGGGTCCGGACGCGTTATCTGTCGACCCAGGAAAAGGTCTGGCTGGTGCTTGCCGCCCAGGCGCTGATCGAGGACGCCAAGCGCATCTCGCTGGATGTCGGCGGCGCGGCGCATCAGGGCGCGCTCGCCCGCACCCTGCGTTCGGCCGAGGTCAATGACGGCCTGGCCTTGCGCAATACCGGACCGGAAGCGGTGCGCGCCGTGGTGACCGCCACGGGCACGCCGGCCGCCCCCGAGCCGCCGGCGTCCAACGGCTTCACCTTGCAGCGCCGCTACATGGCGCTGGACGGCCGGCCGGTGGACATCGCCCGGGTCGCCCAGGGCACCCGCCTGGTGGTCGTGCTCAATGTCACCGAGGCGGTGCCGCAGCTCGGCCAGATCATGCTGGTCGACCGGTTGCCGGCAGGCTTCGAGATCGACAATCCGAGCCTGATCGCCAGTGCCGAGACCTCGGCGCTGCGCTGGCTGCCGGCCGAACAGGTGCAGCCTGACTACAAGGCCTTCCGCGACGACCGGTTCATGGCGGCCTATAGCCGTTCCGGCGGCGCCAAGGCCAGCTGGCAGGTCGCCTATATGATCCGCGCGGTGACACCCGGCCGGTATGTCGTGCCGCCGGCGACCATCGAGGACATGTATCGGCCGGAGCGTTCGGCGCGCACCGCGGTCGGCCAGGCCGAGGTGACGGGCGGCGCGCCGTGATCCGGCGGCGCCTGCTGGTGCTCGCGGGCGGCGGGATCGTTCTCGCCAGCCTCGCGGGCGGCATCGTGCTCTGGCAAATGGGGGCCGGGCCCGATGGTTCGGCCACGCCGTTCTCGCGCGAAGTGGTCGACCGTCATGGCCGGCTGCTCAGGCCGTTCCAGACCGACGACGACATGTGGCGCTTTCCCGGCGCCGTGGCGGATGTCGATCCTTTGTTCCTGCGCATGCTCAAGGCTTATGAGGACCGGCGCTTCGACAGCCATCCCGGCGTCGATCCGATGGCGCTTGCCCGCGCCGCCGGCCAGTGGCTGACCAATGGCCGCATCGTCTCCGGCGGCTCGACGCTTGCCATGCAGGTGGCCCGGCTGATCGACAAGCGCGAGGACGGCCGGTCGATCGCCGTGAAGCTGCGCGAGATGGCGCGGGCGGTGCGCCTGCAGCGCGAGTTCGGCCAGCAGCGCATCCTCGATCTCTACCTGTCGCTGGCGCCCTATGGCGGCAATGTCGAAGGCGTGCGCGCCGCTTCGCTCGCCTATTTCGGCAAGGAGCCGCGCCGGTTGTCGCCGGGCGAAGCCGCCCTGCTGGTCGCCTTGCCGCAGGCACCGGAGACACGCCGGCCGGACCGTTTCGTCGAACGGGCCCGGCGGGCGCGTGACCGGGTGCTCGACCGCATGCTGCTCGCCGGCGTGCTGAAACCGGAACAGGTCGAGGCCGGCAAGGCCGAACGCATGCCGGTCGCCCGCCGGGCGATGCCGGCCTTCGCCTGGCATGCCGCGGCCGAGGCGGTCGCCGCCGATCCGGCCCGGCGGGTTCACCGCATGACCTTCGATCGCAACCACCAGGAGGCGCTCGAGGCGCTGCTGCGCGAGCGGGCGCGGGCGGTCGGGGCCAAGATCTCCGCCGCGCTGGTGGCGATCGACCATCGCTCCGGCGAAGTGATCGCCCGGATCGGCGCCGCCGACCCGCTGGACAACGACCGGCAGGGCTCCGTCGACATGACCCGGGCGGTCCGCTCGCCCGGCTCGGCCTTGAAGCCGTTCATCTATGCGCTGGCCTTCGAGGCCGGCCTCGCCCATCCCGAGACGCTGATCGAGGACCGGCCGTCGCGCTTCGGCAGCTATGCCCCGGTCAATTTCGATCGCGGCTACCAGGGCACCGTGTCGACCCGCACCGCCCTGCAAATGTCGCTCAACGTGCCGGCGATCGCGCTTCTCGAGGCGGTTGGCCCGCAGCGCTTCTTCTCGCGGCTGGAACAGGCCGGCGTGCGGCCGGTGCTGCCGCGCGGCGAGGTGCCGGGACTGGCGGTCGGGCTCGGCGGCGTCGGCTTGCGGCTGAACGATCTTGCCGCGCTCTATGCGGGCCTGGCGCGGCTCGGCGACATGCCGGCGCTGATCGAGCGGCGCGACGCTCCGGCGCCGGCCGCGCCGCGTCCGCTGGCCGAGGAGGCCGCCGCCTGGGCGGTCGGCGACATTCTTGCCGAGGCGCCCGCGCCGGAAGCCGCGCTTGCTGGCCGCTACGCCTTCAAGACCGGCACCTCCTACGGCTTCCGCGACGCCTGGGCGATCGGCTTCGACGGCCAGCGCACCATCGCGGTGTGGGTCGGCCGTCCCGATGGCTCGTCGGTGCCGGGCATTACCGGCCGCACGGCGGCCGCGCCGATCCTGTTCGATGCTTTCGCCCGGCTCGGGCCCTATGCACCGCTGCCGGGGCGCCCGGATTCGGTGGCGTCGATGAGCAACGGGCAATTGCCGCCGCCGCTGCGCCGTTTCGGCTCGACGCGGGAAGAGGCCAGCGACACGCGCGACCTGAAGATCGCCTTCCCGCCGGATGGCGTGCGCATCGACCTGGGGGCCGCGACCGGCACCATGGAGCCGTTGCCGGTGCGCACCACCGGCGGCCGGCCGCCCTTTACCGTGCTGGTCGACGGCCGCCCGGTGGCTCGCTTCGGCGCGCAGCGTCAGGCAAGCGTCGCGCCGGACGGGCCGGGCTTCACCACGCTGTCGGTGATCGACGCCGAGGGCCGCAGCGCCAGCGTCACCGTCAGGGTCGAATAGCCGGGCGTGGCGCCGTTGCGACCGGCAGGCCGGCGACCCAGGCGCGCACCATCAGCTTCAAACCGCGGGCAATGATCTCGTCCGGCGTCGAGCCGAGCTTTTCCTCGAGGCCGATCGAGACGATGCCATGCACCGCCGAGAACAGGGTGCGGGCCAGCGATTGCCGGATCTGGCCATCGAGATGCGGCAGAAGCGTCGCCAGCGGTTCCTCGATGTGGCGGAACAACCGGCCGACCAGGCCGAGATACCAGTCCGGCGGAACCGCTCCGTCCGGGATCTGATGGGCGAAGACGGCGCGCCAATGCCGGCTGTCGGCGCGTGAGAAGCGGTGATAGCCGAGCGCCAGGGCCTGCATGGCGGCCTCCGGATCGTCGGCCGGCAGGCCGGCGCCGAGCGTCGCATCGAGGCGCTTCAAGGTGCGGGCATTGACCTCGTAGATCAGCGCGTCGAGGTCGGGGAAGACATTATAGATGGCACCGACGGCGCAGCCGGCCGCTTCGGCCAGCGCGCGGGCCTTCAGCGCCGACAGGCCGTCGCGGCCGATGGCCTCGTCGGCGGCGTCGATCAACGCCTCACGCAATTTCGCCCGTCGTTCAGTGATGTCCATCCCGCTTTTCCCGGCCTTCAGAAAATTTATGAACATCGTTCAAAAATCTCTTGAACAACGTTCATGGCACTGCTACACCAAGCTCGTGAACAACGTTCATACCGAGGGAGAGTCAAATGTTCAAGGCAATGATGACCCTGATCCGCGGCCAGAAAGCCAGCAAGGCGCTGGCGGCCCGGCGCGCCCTGAGCCTTCTCGACCAGCAGAAGCGTGACGCCGCGATCAGCCTCGATCTGGCGCAGCGCGCCCTGGCCGCGGCGATCGCCTCCGACCAAGCCCAGGCCAAGCGCATCGTGACGATCGAGCGGCGCATCGCTGGCCTGGAAATTCGCGCCACCGCCGCGCTCCAGAGCGGCCGCGCCGCGCTGGCGAGCCAGGTGGCCGCGACCATTGCGGCGCTCGAAGCCGTCAGGATGTCCGGATGCGAGGCGCACAAGGCCTTTGCCATGGAGATCGGCAGATTGAAGCGCGATGTCGCGGCTGCCGAAGGCCGGCTTGCCGACTGGGAACGCGACCGGCGCATCGCCCGCGCCACCGAGACCGTGCGTCACCTGCGCAACGGACCGGCCGGGCCGGCGACCGACAATGCGCTCGCCGAAGCCGAGGCGACCTTGGCCAGGCTGCATGCCAGGCAGGCTGAAAGCGAGGCCGCGGCAAGTGCCCGCGATGCGCTCAACAACGCCGCCTTGTCGACCAATATCGCCGGCGTGCTCGCCGCCGCCGGTTTCGGCGCGAAGCCGCGGCCGAGCGCCGACGACGTTCTCATCCGTCTGAAGACCAAGGCCGCAGCGGTACGCATGGCGGGGTGAAGCGGCCGCGAGGGCGGCTCCGCCTTCAAGCGTGCGGAGCCGATGGCCTGTCCCGGATGATTTAGTTGACAGAAGCAAATATCCGGCGGCATCGTGCCGGCGCTCCCGGGAGCAGGACCTCGGGAGCTCCACAGACGTCGGATCGACCATGGCGCGTCACGATCCCAACAACCGGACAGTCTACTGGAACGACCGGAATATCCCGGGCCTGAGCCTGATGTGCGCGGACTTCACGACCCACTCCTATGCGCCGCATGTCCACGAAGCCTTCGTCGTCGCCGTAACCGAAACCGGCGGTGCCGAAATCAAGAGCCGGGGCCAGGTCGGCCAGGCGCACGCATCACGGCTCTTCGCATTCAATCCCGGCGAACCGCATTCCGGCTGGATGGGCGCCAGCCATAGCTGGCGTTATCGCGGCTTCTATCTGCCGCAGCCGGCGATCCGGGCGGTCGCCGAGGGCCTCGGCATCGACCGCATTCCCTATTTTCTGCGCAATGATTTCACCGACGCCGATCTTGTCGCCGGCTTTCTGCAACTGCATCGCCGCCTGCAATCGGCCGATGATACATTGGCCGAACGCGAGGCCCTGCTGGCCGCCTTCGGCATGCTGTTCGACCGCCACGGCGATGGCGGCGAGCGGCCAGCCGCGCCGCCGGGCGACCGGGCGCTGTTCGAACGGTTGCGCAAGATCATGGCCGAACGTCAGGCCGAGGCTTTGACGCTCGATGGGCTCGGCCGGGAGTTCGGACTGACCGAGTTCCAGCTGATCGGCCTGTTCAACCGCGTCATCGGCATTACTCCTTATGCCTATCTGACGCAGCTGCGGCTGAACACCGCCTGCCGGCTCTTGAAGCGCCATCACCCGATCGCCGAGGCGGCGCTGGCCGCCGGGTTCTACGACCAGAGCGCGCTGACCAAGCATTTCAAGCGCTGTTACGGCATCACGCCGCTGCAATTCGCCAAGGCGGCCGCATAAGAGGTCGCTCGGGCAATTCTCGCCAATACAAGGCCGCGTCGATCAGCAAGCTGCGGGCCTGATCATCAGGACCACCACAGACCATGTCGCGCTCCTTCTATCACGACCATCCCGAGACCTTGTCGCTCGAAACCGAGATCATCGAGGCGCAGCCCGGGCGGATCGCCCTGGCGCAGTCGCCGTTCTTTCCAGGTGGCGGCGGCCAATTGGCCGATCGGGGCACGATCCGCTGGGCGGACGGCGAGATCCAGATCCAGGGATTTGAATCATGGGCCGGGCGCCAGTGGGTTCTGCTGGCCGAACCGGTCGTGCTTGCCGGACGGGTCGACGCCATTGTCGATCCGGTGTTCCGCCAGATGATGCGCGAGTTGCACACCGATACCCATCTGCTCAATGCCCTGGTCTACCAGATGTTCGACGGCGCCTTGGTGACCGGCGTGCAGATGAACGACGACGGCACGGCGCGGATGGATTTCGACTTGCCGGATGCCGACAACGAACGGCTGCGCGAGCTCGACGCCCCGATCAACGCAGCGATCCGGCAGGATCTGGCGGTCACCGACAGCTATATGCCGCTGGATGCCGCCCTCGACGAACACGGCCTGATCCGCACCCGCTCGGCGGCGCCGCCGCCAACCGCCGACGGCAAGATCCGGATCGTCGAGATTGCCGGTCTCGACCGCCAGGCCTGCGGCGGCACCCATCTCGTCTCGACCGGGCACTCGCGGCCGATCAAGGTGTTGAAGATCGACAACAAGGGCCGGCACAACCGGCGGGTCAAGATCGGCCTGGTTGGCCTCGCGCCCGGCACCTGACGGCAAGGTCGCGCGATCACCCGGCGATCTGGCGGCTGATCACCAGGCGCTGGATATCCGACGTGCCCTCGTAGATCGTGCAGACGCGCACGTCGCGATAGATCCGTTCGACCGGAAAATCCTCGAGATAGCCGTAGCCGCCGAGCGTCTGGATGGCATCGTTGCAGATCCGTTCCGCCGCCTCGCTGGCGAACAGCTTGGCCATCGACGCTTCCTTCAGGCAGGGGGCGCCGGCGTCGCGCAGGGTGGCGGCACGCCAGGTCATCAGTTCGGCCGCATCGAGCGCGGTCGCCATGTCGGCGAGCCGGAACGCGACCGCCTGATGCTCGATGATCGGCTTGCCGAAGGTCCGGCGTTCCCTGGCGTATCGAAGGGCCGCTTCATAGGCCGCGCGCGCCATGCCGAGCGATTGGGCGGCGACACCGATGCGGCCACCTTCGAGATTGGACAAGGCGATGCGCAAGCCTTCGCCTTCCTCGCCCAGCATGTGATCGGCGGGGACCTCACAATCCTCGAAGACGATGTGGCAATGGTCGGTCGATCGCTGGCCCATGGTGTGTTCGATCCGGGCGACCTGATAGCCGGGCGTGGTGGTCGGCACGATGAAGGCGGTGAGGCCCTTCTTGCCGGCCGCCGGATCGGTGACCGCGAAGACGATGGCGGTGTCGGAGCTGCTGCCCGAGGTGATGAACTGCTTCGCACCGTTGAGCACGAAATGATTGCCGCGCCGGCGCGCCGTAGTGCGGATCGCGGCGGCATCCGAGCCCGCCTCCGGCTCGGTGAGGCAGAAGCAGCCGAGGGCTTCGCCACGCGCCAATGGCACAAGGAAACGCTCCTTCTGGGCGGTCGAGGCGTAGCGCGCGATCCCCATGCAGACGAGACCGTTATGGACCTGCATGACGGTCGAGCAGGCGCCGTCGGCTGCCGCGATCTCGGTCACGGCCTGGGCGAAAGCGACGTAATCGGCGCCGGCGCCGCCATGGGCCTCATCGATCATGATGCCCATCAGGCCGAGCCGGCCCATGGCCTTCAGCGCCGCCTCCGGGAACACCACCGCGCGGTCGCGTTCGGCGGCGCCCGGCGCGAGCTCTTTCTGGGCGAATTGCCGCGCGACATCCCGGATCTGCTTCTGTGTTTCGGTCAGCATGGCTGCTCCCTTGGTCGATGAGCCGTCGGCTCGCTCGATGGACGGTAAGGAGCGTCGCGGGAGTGCTATTGGTCGTTGTTGAAGGCGGCGTCGCGGTCGCCTCGCGCGGCTTTGGCGCGTCAGCATTCGCCAATACGCGGTCGGGCGAGCCGACGTCTGCTAGGGTGACGAGCTGCCAAGGGAGGACGCGATGGCGAGGGGTTATTGGGTCGCGCGTGTCGATATCCACGACAAGGTCGCCTACCAGAAATATGTCGCGGCCAACGGGCCTGCCTTCGCCAAATTTGGCGGCCGGTTCCTGGTGCGCGCCGGGCGCTTCCAGGTGGTCGAGGGCACGACCCGCGAGCGCAATGTGGTGATCGAGTTCCCGTCCTATGAAGCGGCGCTGGCCTGTTGGCATTCGCCCGAATATCAGGCGGTTCTGCAGCTTCGGACCGTGGCTTCCGAGGCCGATCTCGTCATCTTCGAAGGCTATGACGGCGCGCAACCGGCATGACCGGCCGGCACGTTGCCGCGACGCAACCTGATCCACCGGGACGGAGATCATCATGGACCTCGGGATAGCCGGCCGTCGCGCGCTCGTCTGCGGTGCATCGCGAGGCCTTGGTTTTGCCTGCGCCGAGGCGCTTGCCGGCGAAGGCGTTCATGTCGTTCTGGCCGCGCGCGACACGCCGCGCCTCTTGGAGGCTGCCGCCCGGATCGAAGCGGCGACAGGCGAACGGCCGGCGATTGTCGCCGCCGATCTGGCGACGGTGGATGGTCGCCTTGGCGCGCTGGCGGCCTGTCCGGAGCCGGACATTCTGGTGACCAATGGCGGCGGGCCGCCGGCCAAGGATTTTCGCGCGCTGACGCTGGAGGATTGGTCGCGCGCGCTGGATGCCAATTTCCTGGCCGCGGCCGAGCTGATCCGGATGACCGTCGACGGCATGGCCGGCCGCGGCTTCGGACGGATCGTCAATATCACCTCGATGACGGTGCGTGTGCCCGTCGAGCGGCTGGATCTGTCGACCGCTGCCAGGCTCGCCCTGACCGGTTATGCCGCGAGCGTCTGCCGCCAGGTCGCGGTGCGCAACGTGACCATCAACAACCTCCTGCCCGGTACTATCCTGACCGAGCGGATCAAGGATCTCGGCGCGATGGCGGAGCGGCTGATCGCCCGGGTTCCAGCCGGGCGCGCCGGCGATCCGCGCGAGTTCGGCGAGGCCTGCGCCTTTCTGTGCGGCGCCCGCTCAGGCTTCATCACCGGTCAGAACCTGCTCGTCGATGGCGGCCTGTGCGCCCTGACGGTCTAGCCGTTCCAGTGTCAGGCGAGGTCGGTTTCGGTGAGGACGACGTCGTGATGGCTGCAGCTCGTCTGGAAATGCGCCAGCAGCGCGCGGGCGCGGGGCGCGACATTGGCAATTTCATAATCGTCGCCGGCGAAGGCCCTGACGGCGTCGAGCGAGGCAAACCGGGTGATCGTGGTGAACTCGATTTCGCCGCCCGGCAGGGTTCGCCGGAGCACATGAACCCCGGCAAAGCCGGCGAGCCGCGCCGCCGCGGGCAGGAAACTGTCGCGCAGGAAGGCCTGGTAGGCATCGGCGGCTTCAGGCGACGCGGCAAAGCCGCGCCAGATCCGTGCGATCATGTCTCGCCTCCCGTTTCGCATGCGATGATCCACGGCCGCCGGCCGATGTATTGGCCGAAGTTGCCGGGCGGTGTATCGGCCGCGCCTTCTGTTAGGATTCCACCCATGGTTCGCCGGCCAACCACCGATGCCCTCGAACAGCGCATCGCCGCCATCCGCCGGTTCACGCGCTTCTACACACGCCAGATCGGGCTTTTGGAAGAAGGGCTGCTGGCAAGCTCGTTTTCGATGACCGAAGTCCGGATCCTGTGGGAGCTCGCCTATCGCGACGGCCTGACCGCGACCTTGCTCAGGCGCGACCTCGGGCTCGATGCCGGTTATCTCAGCCGGATTCTCAGCCGGTTCGAGGAGACCGGCCTCATCGCCAGGCAGGTGTCGCCGGAGGACGGACGGCGCAATCTCCTGTCGCTCACCAACGCCGGGCGACGGGCCTTCGCACCCCTGGACGCCCGCTCGCACGACCAGATCGCGGCGCTGCTGAGCGGACTGCCGGAAACCGATCAGGCCGAACTGGTCGAAGCGGTCGCCACCGTCGAGCGGCTGCTCGGCCGAGCCGGGCAGGAGCCGCGCTGACGACGCCCGTGGCCGCGCCTCCGCCTCAATAAACGATGACGGAACGGATCGATTTACCCTCGTGCATCAGGTCGAAGGCGGTGTTGATCTCGTCGAGCGGCATGGTGTGGGTGATCAGGCTGTCGATGTCGATCTTGCCCTCCATGTACCAGTCGACGATCTTGGGCACGTCGGTGCGGCCGCGGGCGCCACCGAAGGCCGAGCCTTTCCAGACCCGCCCGGTGACCAGTTGGAACGGCCGGGTGGAAATCTCGGTGCCCGATGGCGCGACGCCGATGATGATGCTCTCGCCCCAGCCGCGATGGCAGCATTCCAGCGCCTGGCGCATGGTATGCACGCTGCCGATGCATTCGAACGAGAAGTCGGCACCGCCGCCGGTCAGGTCGACGATCGCCTGGACCACCTTGTCGCGGCCGACCTCGTCGGGATTGACGAAATGGGTCATGCCGAACTTTTCGGCCATGGCGCGCTTGCCCGGGTTGAGGTCGACGCCAATGATCTTGTCGGCGCCGACCATGCGGGCGCCCTGGATGACATTGAGGCCAATGCCACCGAGCCCGAACACCACCACATTGGCGCCCGGCCAGACCTTGGCGGTATAGATGACCGCGCCGATGCCGGTGGTGACGCCGCAGCCGATGTAGCAGATCTTGTCGAAGGGGGCGTCCTCGCGCACCTTGGCGAGCGCGATCTCGGGCAACACGGTGAAATTGGCGAAGGTCGAGCAGCCCATGTAGTGGAACACCTCGCCGCCGTCGCAGGAGAACCGGCTGGTATTGTCCGGCATCAGGCCCTGGCCCTGGGTGGCGCGGATCGAGGTGCACAGATTGGAGCGCTGCGACAGGCAGGTTTTGCACTGCCGGCATTCCGGCGTGTAGAGCGGGATGACATGGTCGCCGACCTTCAGCGTGGTCACGCCGGCGCCGATCTCGCGCACGATGCCGGCGCCTTCATGGCCGAGGATCGCCGGGAACTTGCCCTCGGAATCAAGGCCGGACAGGGTATAGGCATCGGTGTGGCAGACACCGGTCGCCATCACCTCGACCAGCACCTCGCCCGGCTTCGGCCCCTGGATGTCGATGGTTTCGATGGTCAGGGGCTTGCCGGCTTCCCAGGCGACGGCGGCACGTGTCTTCATCGAACTGTCCTTTCAAGGCGCAAGGCTGGGCGCATGGCGAACGATAAGGCGTCCGCCCGCGCCGGGATAGCCGCTGCTATCCCATGCCGGTCTTGACGATGTCTTGACGCGCGTGCCGGCCTCAGGCCTGCGGGTGGTACTGGTAGAGCCAGGTTTCGGACGCGACCTGATCGCCGACCTTCAGGTAGCAGCGCATTTCCACGGGGTCGCTGCCTTCGACCTTGAGGTCGAACTGGGTGCGCCAATGGCCGGGCACGTCATTCGGCACGGCCTCGGTATATTTGTAGTCGCCGAAGCTGCCGCGCGAGGCCGACAGGACCGGTTCTGGAATGACGCCTTTCGGCAGGTTGGCGAGCGGGCCGCCCTTGAACTCGATCAGGAACTTGCGGACGCCCGGAGGCCGCGGCTGGCCGGGCTGGCCGCCGCGGCCGAGCCGGGTCGCGACAACGCGGGCCAGCGGGGTCGGCGTCGGTTCGTCGGCGAGCCAGTGCAGCCGGTAGCGGTATTCGCGTGACGAGCCGGCTGCGGAAGCCTCCTCCGGCACCCACATGGCGACGATATTGTCGTGAATCTCGTCATCGGTCGGCAATTCGACGATCTGAACCGCGCCGCGGCCCCAGTCGCCCAGCGGCTCGACCCAGGCCGAGGGCCGCTTCTCATATTTGACGCCGTCGAGGTAATGCAGGAATTCGCGATCGCGCTGCAGCAGGCCGAAACCGCGCGGACCATGGTCGACGAAGCTCGAGGTCATGGTGCGCGGCGGATTGTTGAGCGGCCGCCAGATGCGCTCGCCGGCGCCGGTCCAGATGGCCAGACCGTCGCTGTCATGCACTTCCGGCCGCCAGTCGGTGGTGCGCGACGTGGTCGTCTCGGAATACCAGTACATCGAGGTCAGGGGGGCGACGCCGAGCTGGGTGACGCGGGCGCGGAAATTGAGCGTCGCTTCGATATCCATGATGACACCCGACGTGCGCCGGCACTGGAACCGGTAGGCGCCGGTGAGCGAGGGGCCGTCGAGCAGGGCATAGAGGGTGACCGGATCGGTCTCCTTCTCGGCGGTCTCGACCCAGAAGGCGACGAAGTCCGGAAACTCCTCCGGTCCGGGGCCCTGGCCGGGCGACAGGGCGATGCCGCGGGCCGACAGGCCAACCTGGCCGAGCTCGCCGACGGCGCGGAAATAGGAGGCGCCGAGCCAGGTCGCCCAGGGCTCGTCCTTCTTCCAGTCGCGCGATCGCGCTTCCTGCAGCCAGAGGCCGGCAAAAGCCGAGGGTTCGGCCGGCAGCTTGGCCGCCGGATGGTCCGGCTGGATGGTGAAATAGCTGTTGTCGTAGAGGATCTCGCGCGCCTGGCCATTGGCCAGGGCGTGCATGCGTACGGTCTTGGGAAAATACTGGCCGACATGCTGGAAGGTCACGGGATAGGCGCCCGGGCCAGTGCCGAACAGCGCAAAATCCTTGTTGAAGCGCAGCTTGCCATGGTTGTCGTAGTCGATCCGCGCGACGATCTCGGGGTTCGGCCGGGGCGGGGCGACATAAGGCTTGCCGGCGCGCTCGCGCGCCATGGCTTTCAGGTCTTCGTAGGAGAAGGCGCGGGCCGGGCCGAATTGCAGGCCGGTCGCGGCACGCGCCTCGCCGGTCAGGACCGGCGCCATGCCGGCGGCGGCGGCAAGGCTCAGGAGGTTTCGGCGGGACAGCGTCTGGACCATGGGTTCACTCGGGCATTCGGCATTCGTCGGCGCGGCGACAGAACCGCAGCGTGTGATGATACGGGTTTTCCGGCGAAACTGCGGCGCCCTTTATGAAAAGCCAAGGCCCGAAGGCGTCATCCGCATTGACTTTTTATGGCGCGTGATGTTCTTCCTAACCTTCACGGCACTTCCGCCGAGGACCCTCTCCGTCAATGGCTTTCGCTGCAACCACGAAAAGCACGAAAACCACGCCGGCCGCCAAAAGCGGCACGGCAGGCTGACGCTTAGTCCTCGCTTCCGGGTGCTCCCCCGACGGGGGAGATGGGCACCACGAAACCTTGAGATAAGGTTTCGATCCCGGGGGAGAGTTGAAAACTCAAGGGCTTCAGATCATGGGTTACAAGGTCGCCGTCGTTGGTGCCACGGGCAATGTGGGCCGCGAAATGCTTGCCATCCTGGCCGAACGCGGGTTCCCGGTCGACGAGGTCGTGCCGCTCGCCTCGCGCCGGTCGATGGGCCAGGAGGTCTCCTTCGGCGACAAGACGCTGAAGGTCCGGGCGCTCGAAAATTACGACTTTTCCGATACCGATATCTGCCTGATGTCGGCGGGTGGCGCGGTGTCGAAGGAATGGTCGCCGAAGATCGGCCAGCAGGGCTGCGTGGTGATCGATAATTCCTCGGCCTTCCGCTACGATTCCGACGTGCCGCTGATCGTGCCGGAAGTGAACGCCGATGCCATTACCGGCTTTTCCAAGCGCAATATCATCGCCAATCCGAACTGCTCGACGGCGCAGCTGGTGGTCGCGTTGAAGCCGCTGCATGACCGCTTCGGCATCAAGCGGGTGGTGGTTTCGACCTATCAGTCGGTGTCGGGCGCCGGCAAGGACGGCATGGACGAGCTCGACCGCCAGACCAAGGGCCTCTACTCCCTCAAGGAGGTCGAGGTGAAGAAGTTCCCGAAGCGCATCGCCTTCAACGTGATCCCCCATATCGACGTGTTCATGGAAGACGGGTCCACCAAGGAAGAGTGGAAGATGACGGTCGAGACCAAGAAGATTCTCGACCCGAAGATCAAGCTGACCGCCACCTGCGTGCGCGTGCCGGTGTTCATTGCCCATTCGGAAGCCGTCAACATCGAGTGCGAGCAGCCGATCCGGGCCGAAGAGGCGCGTGAAATCCTGCGCGCGGCGCCGGGCATCCTGGTGATCGACAAGCAGGAGCCGGGTGGCTACGCCACGCCGCTCGATGCCGCCGGCGAGGACGCAACCTATATTTCGCGCATCCGCGAGGATTCGACGGTCGAGAACGGTCTGGCTTTCTGGTGCGTCTCGGACAATCTGCGCAAGGGCGCGGCCTTGAACGCGGTGCAGATCGCCGAAGTCTTGATCAACCGCAAGCTGATCCAGCCGAAGGCCAAAGCCGCGGCTTGATGCCGCCTGCTCATCCAGACGTCTTGTTGCCAACGGCGGGCCCCAGGCCCGCCGTTGCCGTTTCGGAGGGCGAATGGCGAATAGCGAATGGGGTTGCGCGGTTGGCACGTGCCCCGCTCGGAGCGGTCACCGCCGCTCCCCATTCGCTACTCGCTATTCGCTACCCGCTATTCGCCTTATGCCACCGCATCGCAGCTGAATGTCTTGCCGGGCCGGTCGAGCACCGGCGCGAAGATGCCGGTCGCCTCGTCGAGCACGCTCAACACACCGGTGGCGACACCGAAAAAGGCGCCGTGCAGCTTCAGCTTGCCGCGTTCTTCCAGAATGCGCACGCAGGGGAAGGTGCGCAGGTTCCTGAGCGATGTCGCGACCGAGGCATGTTCGAGCCGGGTCAGGTAGTCGGCCATGGACAAGGCGCCGCGCGGGCCGGCCTCTTCGATCGCGGGTGCGATCATGCCCATCCACTTGCCGATGAAATCGCCCGGCGACAGCGGTTCGGCATCGTCGCTGACGGCAGCCCGGATGCCGCCGCAGCGGCCGTGACCGAGCACCACGATGTCGGAAACGCGCAGCGCCATGACCGCGAATTCGAGGGCGGCGGAGGTGCCGTGATAGTTCTCGTCCGGCGCATAAGGCGGCACCAGGTTGGCGACATTGCGGACGACGAACAGTTCGCCCGGGCCGACGTCGAAGATGACCTCGGGCGAGACGCGGCTGTCGCAGCAGCCGATGACCATGGTCTTCGGGCGCTGGCCGTCTTTTTCGAGTTGCTGGTAGCGCTCGGTTTCGCGCGGGAAACGGCCGTCGAGAAAGGACGCGTAGCCGTCAATCAGGCGGGTTGGCAACATGGGGCACCTCACGGACGCAGATTAGCCCCGTTCAACGCCCTTGCGGCCGCCGGGTCAATCCGCCGTTTGGCACTGCAGCATCAGAGCCAGCCGGGCACCCGGTCGAGCGCGATGATCGCATCGACCTCGACGCGCGGCCTGACGACCGCCCAATCGGCGCCCTTGACCAGCACTTCCGGCGACAGGGCGCGGGTGTTGTAGGTGCCGGCCTGGACGGCGCCATAGGCGCCCGCCGACATGATCGCCAGGAGATCGCCGGCCTTCACCTCGGGCAGCTTGCGGCCGAGCGCCATATAGTCGCCGGTCTCGCAGACCGGCCCGACGACGTCGACCTTCGGGCGGGCCGCGCCGGCAACCGGCTCGACAATCGGCCGGATCTCGTGATGGGCCTCATAAAGGGTCGGGCGGATCAGGTCGTTCATGGCGGCGTCGACCACCACGAAAGTGCGGCCCTCGCCCTCCTTCACATAGAGAACGCGGGTGACCAGGATGCCGGCATTGCCGACGATCAGGCGGCCCGGCTCAAAGATCACCTTGGCGTCGATCGTGGCGGTGTGGCGCTTGACCACCTCGGCATAACGGGCCGGATCGGGCGGCGGCTCGTTGTCGTCCTTGTAGGGAATGCCGAGGCCGCCGCCGACATCGACATGATCGATGCGGTGGCCGTCGGCGCGCAGCGTCCGGACGAAGTCGGTGAGCAGCGCGAAGGCGTCGTCGAACGGCGCGAGATCGGTGATCTGCGACCCGATATGCATGTCGACGCCGGCGATCTTGATGCCGGGCAGCCGGGCCGATCGGGCATAGACCTCGCGCGCCGTCGAGATCGGAATGCCGAACTTGTTCTCGCTCTTGCCGGTGGAGATCTTGGCGTGGGTCCGGGCGTCGACATCCGGATTGACCCGGAACGAAATATGGGCGGTGGTGCCGAGCGAGGTCGCGACCTCGGACAGCTGGATGACCTCCGGCTCGCTTTCGACATTGATGCAGAAGACCCCGGCCTCGAGGGCGGCGCGATGCTCCTCGCGGGTCTTGCCGACGCCGGAGAACATGATCCGCTGGCCCGGCACGCCGGCGGCCAGCGCACGCTTCAATTCGCCGCCCGAGACCACGTCCATGCCGGCGCCGAGGCTCGCCAGGGTCTTGATCACCGCCTGGTTCGAATTGGCCTTCATGGCATAACAGACGAGCGAGTCGAGCCCGGCAAAGGCCTCGGTGAACACCCGGTAGTGGCGCTCCAGCGTCGCCGTCGCATAACAATAGAACGGCGTGCCCACCTCGCCGGCGAGCCGGTCGAGCGCGACATCCTCGGCGTGCATGACGCCGGCGCGGTAGGCAAAATGGTGCATGGCTTACAAGAGCGGATCGAGGATGAAGCGGCCGGACGGCACGAGCGGCCGCTGGCCGACCGGCCGGTTCGGATCATAATTCCGCGTGGCCGGGGCGGTGACCTGGCCGCCCGGCTGGCGTTGCGGCGGATTGGCCGGATCGGCGGCGGTCTCGGTGCGCGGCGGCAGGCTGGGCGGCGTCGGGCCGCCGATCGGCGAGGGCGTCGGGCCCGGCAGTTCGAGATTGCCGCGACGGCCGCAGGCGCCAAGCGCCAGGGCGCCCGAAACGACGAGGACGAGAGCGGTACGGCGGGACGGATAAGCGGTCAATGCGTGGCCTCTCGGGGACGAAGCGGGCGCACCATAACGGATCATTCCCAGGATCGCGAGAGGGGCCGTCAATGCCGGACGAGCCGGGCGGCAAAGAAGCCGTCGAGGCCGGCGAGCGAGGCATCGGCATTGGCCCAGGCCGACGGCAAGGTGCGCAGCATGCCGGCGGCGCCGATGAAAGGGCCAAGGCCCGGAAACTCGTCGGGATCGATCGGATCGAGGCCGATGCGCGGATCGCGGGCGATCAGCGCCGAAATCTGCTGCTCGCCCTCCTCCGGCTCCAGCGAGCAGGTGCAATAGATCGCCTTGCCGCCCGGCTTCAAGAGATCGGCGACCCGGTCGAGCAGGCGGGCCTGCATGCGGGCGAGGCCTTCGACATCGGCCATCGTCTTCAGGTGCATCACGTCGGGATGGCCGCGCACCGTGCCGGTCGCCGTACAGGGCGCATCCAGCAGCACGGCGTCGTAGCTGCCGGTGAGATTCATCGCATCGGCGGTCAGGACGGTGACCGTAAGGCCGAGCCGCTGCATGTTCTGGGTCAGCCGTTCCAGCCGCTTGGCCGAGCGGTCGACGGCAGTGACGACGGCACCGGCGGCGGCGAGCTGGGCGGTCTTGCCGCCGGGTGCGGCACAGAGATCGGCGACCGCAAGGCCTCTGACGTCGCCGAGCAGGCGCGCCGGCAGGGCGGCGGCGGCGTCCTGCACCCACCAGGCGCCATCGTCAAAACCGGCCAGCTCGGTCACCGGGCCGGCACCGCTCAGGCGGACCGAACCGGTCGGCGTCACCCGGCCGGCAAGCCGGGCGGCCCAGGCCTCCGGATCGGCCTTGACGGTCAGATCCAGCGGCGGTTCGATCGATTGGATTTCGGCGATGGCGCGGGTCGCGGCCTCGCCATAGGTGGCGGTCCAGCGTTGCCTCAGCCAGGGCGCGAGATCGTCCAGGGCGTCGAGCTCGGCCAGGATCAATTCCTTGTCGCGGGCAATGCCGCGCAGCACCGCATTGGTCAGGCCGACAAAACCCTTGGCCTTGCGGTCGGCTTCGACCAGGCGCACCGCAACATCGACGGCGGCATAGTCGGGCACGTCGAGAAACAGGATCTGGCAAGCGCCGGTCTGCAGCACGGTCTTGAGCCGGGGCAAGCCGTCGGGCAAACCCTTGGCGAGCCTGCCGCGCAGGATCTTGTCGATCGAACCGAGGCGGCGCAGCGCCGTGGCGGCGATCTTGCGGGCAAGGGCGCGGTCGGCGGCATCGAGGCCGGTCGGTTCGTCCAGCGCCTCGTCGAGCGGCCGGAGCCACAAGGTGACCGTTTCGACCAGCTCGCAGGCACGTCTGCGGGAGGCGAGGCCAGGTGGCGGGGCCGGTTTCCTGGCTGCTGGTCGGAACGGACGCTTGCTCATCCGGTCCGTTTAGGCGGCAAGCCCCGCTGCGGCAAGGGGCCGGCCCGCGGGCTCGCCGACCGCCGCCGGTGGTCGTTCGAACGCGAGCGTATTTCCAGGAGATACACTGCGTTGTTGTAAGATAATCCAAGGTAAAGGTTCTGTGCCGAATTGTGGCGAGGGCGAGCCGGAAACAACCGGGCGAGCCAATTTCGAGAGGCGAAATCCAGAAACTGCCTAGAGTTGAGATTCGCTATGCCATATGAAATTCGTATATAAGTATGTTTACCTATTTTTCTGACGACAAATATAAAACGAGTCTAGTGAGCGGCATTATTCCAATTTAACCATGCATTTAGGATGAATCTCTAATCAAAGCGAGATCGCCGCTGTCCCGGCGCCAAGAAGGATGCATCTCGAATGAAAGTCCCAGTGAAACTGGTGTTGATCGCGACCCTGCTGCTAATGATCGGCGTCTCGGGAATCCAGGGCTGGTCGGCAGTGTCGAAGCTTGCCGCGGTCAATAGCGACGTCAAGGAGATGGCGACGAACTGGCTGCCGAGTGTGCGTACTCTGGGCGTTTTCAAATATCAGGTGGCGCGGGTCCGCGTCGCCGAACTTCGCCTGTCGGGCATGCGCGACGGCGCGCAGGCGGCGGAACTGGAGAAATTCCGCGACCGGATGGTCAACGACATCGCGGCGACCTTCCGGCAGTATGAGACGATGCAGGCCGATGCCACCGAACGTCAGTTGTTCGAGCAGATCAAGGCGACCTGGGCCCGCTACAAGGCACATTCCGACAAGGTGGTCGACGCCGCCCGACGCGGGCAGGCCGATGAAGTCGCCAAACTCTATGGCGAGTCGGTGCAATTGTTCGACCAGGTGGTGGCCGCCGCCGACAAGTCGCTCGAATTCAACGCCACCGGCAGCGATACCCAATATGCCCAGAGCATCGCGACCTATGACAGCGCGCGCTTCCAGACGCTGTTGCTGCTGGGTTTCGGCATCGTCGTCGGCCTCGGCGCCGCGGGCTTCGTGCTGATCGGCGTCACCCGTCCGCTCGGCAAGCTGACCGGGGCGATGCAATCGGTCGCCGGCGGCAATCTCGATACCGAAATTCCCAACGCGACGACGCAGAACGAGATCGGCGACATGGCGCGGGCGCTCGAGGTGTTCCGGGACGGGCTGGCCGAGACCGAACGGCTCAGGCAGGAGCAGGTGGCGAACGAGAAGCGCGCGGCCGAACGGCTGGTGGTCGAGCGCAATGCCATTGCCGACTCGTTCCAGGCCAAGCTCGGCGCGCTGGCGGAGGGCTTCTCGCAGTCGTCGAGCGAATTGGAGGATTCCGCCAGGAACCTCGCCGCAACGGCGGAAGAGACCTCGCGCCAGGCCACCGCCGTCTCCGGCGCGGCCGAGCGCGCCTCGCTCAACGTCCAGACCGTTGCCGTCTCGACCGAAGAAATGGCCGCCTCGGTCCAGGAGATCGCGGCCAAGGTCAACCAGTCCGCCGATATCGCCAATACCGCGGCGGAGGAAGCGTCGCGCACCGAAAGCGATATCCGCGCCCTGTCGGATGCCGCGGAGAAGATCGGCCAGGTGATCGAGCTGATCAATACGATCGCCGGGCAGACCAATCTCCTGGCGCTGAACGCCACGATCGAGGCGGCGCGGGCGGGGGAAGCCGGCAAGGGTTTTGCGGTGGTGGCCAGCGAAGTGAAGCAGCTCGCGGCCCAGACGGCGCGCGCCACCAACGAGATCAGCGCGAAGATCATGGAGATCCAGCAGGCGACGGCGCGTACCGTCGGCTCGATCGAGAAGATCGTCGGCACCATTGCCTCGATCCGTTCGATCTCGACCAGCGTCGCCGGTTCGGTCGAGGAGCAGGGCGCCGCGACCCAGGAAATCGCCTCGAACACGCAGCGCGCGGCCCAGGGCACCGAGGCCGTGACCGGCAATATCAACGGTGTTGGCCGGGCAGCCGAAATGACCGGGGCCGCCTCGACACAACTGATGGGACTGTCGTCAAACCTGACCGAAAAGGCGGCCGAGCTGAAATCGGAAGTGGCGGATTTCGTCAAAAGCCTGCGCGCCGCCTGACGCGTCGCCGATCATGCGACAGATCGACCCGGCCGGCTCCTGGTCAAACCGACCGGGGGCTGGCCGGCCTCGTCTTCAACCCCAGGGGCCGGGCCGGCGCTGCGCACTGCCCCAGGGTGCCGCCTGGTTCGGCGGAACCGGCGCGGAATAATGCGCCACGCCCCACTGCGCGGCGAGCGCCTCGAGGGCGGCAATCCGGTTGCCGGTATCGGGATGGGTCGAGAACAGGTTGTCCATCCGCTGGCCGCTCAGCGGATTGATGATGAACATATGGGCGGTCTGCGGATTGCGCTCGGCGGTGACATTGACGGCGTCGTCATGGGCTCCGGCGATCTTGGCGAGCGCCGAGGCGAGTGCGATCGGATTGCCGGAAATCTCCGCGCCGATGCGGTCGGCCTCATATTCGCGCGACCGCGAAATGGCCATCTGGACGATCGACGCCGCGAGCGGCGCCAGGATCATCATGGCAATCGAGCCGATCAGGCCGACCGGGTTGCGCGTGTCGTTCGAACCGCCGGCAAAGGCCGCGAAATTGGCCAGCATCGAGACCGCGCCAGCCAAGGTCGCGGTGATCGTCATGGTCAAGGTGTCGCGGTTCTTGATATGCGCCAGTTCGTGGGCGACGACGCCGGCGACCTCGTCGCGCGTCAGCCGGTTGAGCAGTCCGGTATTGACCGCGACGGCGGCGTTTTCCGGGTTGCGGCCGGTGGCGAAGGCGTTCGGCTGGTCCTCGTGGATGATGAAGACCCGCGGCATGGGCAGGCCGGCGCGTTCGGTCAGCCCGTGGACCATCGCATAGAGGTCGGGCGCAGAGTGCTGGTCGACCTCCTGCGCACCATACATGTTGAGGACGGCGCGATCCGATCCCCAATAGCTCCAAAAGTTCATGACGGCCGCGACGGCCAGCGCGACGAACATGCCGGTGCGGCCGCCAATGAGGTAGCCGAGCCCCATGAACAGCGCGGTCATGGCGGCAAGAAGCATCGCGGTCTTGGCGTAGTTCATATAAAATCCCCAGGTGGCGGCCGTCATAAGATCGTGCTCGGGCCTCGAAACGGCAAGACTGCCGTCTTCGGAGCCGCGAGTTCACTTGCGTACGAACGTTCCGATCTGGTAATTCGCAAGTTCGCCTATCGCCGCCCGCCGGAGCCTGTCCATGACCTATGTGGTCACCGAGAATTGCATCAAGTGCAAATACATGGACTGCGTAGAAGTTTGTCCCGTCGACTGCTTCTACGAGGGGGAGAATTTTCTCGTCATCCACCCGGACGAGTGCATCGATTGCGGCGTCTGCGAACCGGAATGCCCGGCGGAAGCGATCAAGCCGGATACCGAGACGGGTCTGGAAAAGTGGCTCGGCATCAATGCCGACTTTGCGTCGAAATGGCCGAACATCACGCAGAAGCGCGAGTCGCCTGCCGATGCCAAGGATTGGGACGGCAAACCCGACAAGGAAGCCCTGTTGTCGCCGGAACCGGGTCAAGGTGACTGACCCAACTCACCGGACCCATTTACCGGCGGATCGGGGCCCGTTTCGGGGCGCTTCGCCGGGCCTATTCGCTTAAGCCTTTGATTTCGGCGTAAATTGTGATAGTGTCCGGTTACAGTCGGTCAACATAACGGTCCAGCCGGTGCGCTCCCGCTTTGTGGAGCGCCTTTTTTCGGAAAATTCCGATGAAACGACACGATGGAAGCCCGCGCAAGCGGTTTTCGCCGTGCCGCGGTGGTTGTTTTTGTCGCCGGCTACCGTCAGGGACCTAAGGCTGGATCCGTTCAGATCTCGCAAATCGTTCCTTTCGCGCGAACCACCACGAGCCCGTCGGGCGTCGTGGACCGGCTGCCGGCGGTCATTCGCCGACGGTCCGGCGTCACCAGCGGCCAGATCTAGGCCGGCGAGGAGTAAGGCGCAGAATGACCACCAAAAAGAACGCGCAGACCCGTCAGGGCTTCAAGACGAACGAATATATCGTCTATCCGTCCCACGGGGTCGGGCAAATCGTGTCCATCGAGGAGCAGGATATTGCCGGCTTCAAGCTTGAGCTGTTTGTCATCACCTTCGAAAAGGACAAGATGACGTTGCGTGTTCCGACCGCGAAAATCGCGCAGGTCGGCATGCGCAAGCTGGCTGAGCCGGATGTCATGGCCAAGGCTCTCGAGGTGCTCAAGGGCCGTGCCCGGATCAAGCGGACGATGTGGTCGCGTCGCGCGCAGGAATATGAAGCCAAGATCAACTCCGGCGATCTGATCGCGATTTCGGAAGTCGTCCGGGATCTGTTCCGCTCCGACACTCAACCCGAGCAGTCCTATTCCGAGCGCCAGCTCTATGAACAGGCTCTCGACCGCATGGCGCGTGAACTCGCCGCTGTCGAGCGGATTGTCGAGGCCGAAGCGGTCAAGCAGATCGAAGCCCAGCTTGCCAAAGGCCCGCGCCGCGGCGTTGCCAAGGCCGAGGAGCTGGTCGACGAAGCGGACGAGACCGAAGTCGAAGCCGCCTGAGCCTGACGATCCAGATCATTCAAAAGCCCGGCCTCGTGCCGGGCTTTTTCGTTGTGCGCCCAGCATGGGCGCAATCTTGGAGGTGGAAGTCCTCCCGTAAGCTGGCCACAGCGAACGAAGCGAAGCGCAACTGCGGAAGGGCGACCGACCGTGGGGAGGAAGCGTGGAGCGTAACCCGCGAGACGATGGACAAGAACCGGATAGAAGGCGGTGTCGAGCAGGGCGAGCGGGCAACGAACCGCAAAGCCCTTGTGGTCAAGGCTCGATGACGTAAATCCGGCGTTTGTGCGGGGAAGGATTGCGTTCTTACCTGGGGAGATCTCGCCTCGTGCCTGAAAGGGCGACGGTGTCGAACCGGAGCGAGAAGTCAGCCGAGGTCGTAGTAGCCGGCGGGCCACCGTCGGCGAAGGACCGAACGAGAGAGAGTGAAGTTCCCCCAAGGATGAGCAAGGCCATGCGTCAGATGCCGGGTACGCCCGGGAAGCGGGAGAGGCGAACGGGTGAAGCCCGCTCGGGCTCCTGTCTCGACGAAGCCGCGCCCCCGCCCCGGACCAGGAACGACACGGGGCCGGGACTGCTCGAAGCGGTTCTGGCGCGAGAGAACCTTCTGCGGGCCTTGAAGCAGGTGCGCGCCAACAAGGGTGCGGCAGGCGTGGATGGTCTGGATATCGACCAGACGGCCAGCATGCTGCGAACCGACTGGTCCGTGATCCGCGACAGTCTGCTGAAGGGGACGTACCAGCCGCAGCCGGTGCGTCGCGTGATGATCCCGAAGCCGGGGGGAGGCGAGCGCGAGCTCGGCATCCCGACGGTGCTGGATCGCCTGATCCAACAGGCGCTCCTGCAAGTCCTGCAGCCGATCCTTGATCCGACCTTCAGCGAGCACAGCTACGGCTTCCGCCCGGGCAGACGCGCACACGATGCCGTTTTGGCGGCGCAATCGTTCGTGCAGTCCGGGCGGCGGGTTGTGGTGGATGTCGACCTGGAGAAATTCTTCGACCGGGTGGACCACGACATCCTGATCGATCGTCTGCGCCGGAAGGTCCCGGATCCCGGCGTTATCCGTCTGGTCCGTGCCTTCCTGAACGCTGACATTGTTGATGGGGATGCGGTCATCAAGCGGACCAGGGGCACGCCGCAAGGTGGCCCGCTGTCACCGCTGCTGGCCAACGTGCGGTCATGTCCCGTAGCGTGGTGTAGCTGGCGCAAGGCCCCACGATCGCCGGCATAGGCCGGGCTGGTCAGGCTGCCACGGCTGGCAGGCCGACACTAGGATCATCGCTCAGGCCGGCCATGGTTTCCAGGGTCATGTAGCGGGCCCGCTGGACGGCCCATTCATCGTTCTGTTCGAGCAGGATCGCGCCGACGAGCCGGGCGATGGCGGCCTCGTTGGGGAAGATGCCGACCACCTCGGTCCTGCGCTTGATCTCGCCGTTGACGCGCTCCAGCGGATTGGTGCTGTGGAGCTTCGCCCGATGTTGCGTCGGGAAGGTCATATAGGCCAGCACGTCGGTCTCGGCGGTATCCATCAGAGCCGCCAGTTTCGGCACCGTTGGCCTGAGCTGGTCGGCGACCCGGCGCCATTGCTGGCTGGCGGCGGCGGCATCGTTCTGGGCGAAGGCGGTGGCGATGAAGGCTGAGACAACGCGCCGCCCGCTGCGGCCGGCATGGGCGAGCGCATTCCTCATGAAGTGCACGCGGCAGCGCTGCCAGGTCGCGGTGAGCACCTTGGAGACCGCCGCCTTGATGCCTTCGTGGCTGTCGGAGACGACGAGTTTTACGCCGCGCAGGCCGCGTCTGGCCAGTTTGCGCAAGAACGCCGTCCAGAACGTCTCTGCCTCGGAGGGGCCGATATCCATGCCCAGCACCTCGCGCCGACCGTCGCCGCTTACACCGACCGCCACGATCACCGCCACCGAGACAATCCGGCCGGCCTGGCGGACCTTCACATAGGTCGCGTCGATCCACAGATAGGGCCAGTCGCCCTCGATCGGCCGGTCGAGGAACGCATGGACGCGCTGGTCGATTTCCTCGCAGAGCCGGCTGACTTGGCTCTTCGAGATGCCGCTCATGCCCATCGCCTTGACCAGGTCATCGACCGAGCGGGTCGAGATGCCCTGGATGTAAGCCTCTTGGATCACCGCGGTCAGCGCCTTCTCGGCCAGCCGGCGCGGCTCCAGAAAGCCCGGAAAGTAGGAGCCTTTGCGTAGCCTCGGGATGCGCAGCTCGACCGTGCCGGCGCGGGTCTCCCAATCCCGCTCGCGATAGCCATTGCGCTGGGCCAGGCGGTCCGGGCTCTTCTCGCCGAAGCCGGCGCCGGCAAGGCCGCTGACCTCAAGCTCCATCAGCCGCCCGGCGGCAAAGCCGATCATCTCGCGCAGCAAATCGGCGTCGGGGCTCTTCTCCAGCAGCCCGCGCAGGTTCATCATCTCGTCGGTCATCGGTGGATCTCTCGGTTCGGGGTTGGTCGTCGCAACCCAAACCTAACCGGCAACCGCCGATGACCACCCGTCAGTTACACCACCAATCGGGACACGACCCCAACGTGCTGCTCGACGAGGTGGACAAGGAGCTTGAACGACGCGGCCATGCCTTCTGCCGCTATGCCGACGACAGCAACGTCTATGTGCGGTCCAGGCGGGCGGGCGAGCGGGTCATGGCTCTGCTGCGACGACTCTACGGCCGGCTTCATCTGACGGTGAACGAGACCAAGAGTGCCGTGGCTTCCGTCTTCGGCCGCCGCTTTCTCGGCTACGCCTTCTGGGTGGCGCCGGGTCGGGTGGTCAAACGGCGGGTCGCCGACAAGGCGATCAAGGCGTTCAAGACCCGGATCCGTGAACTGACACCCCGGGTGACCGGGCGATCGTTAACAGCGGTGACGGCGCGGTTGTGCTCCTTCGTGCTGGGGTGGAAAGCCTACTTCCGACTGGCGCAAACACCCAAGGTCTGGCGCGAGCTGGACGAGTGGATGCGTCATCGCTTGCGGGCCAGCTCAAGCACTGGAAGCGGGGCAGGACAATCCTTCGGGAGCTGATAGCGATGGGAGCCAAACCCAACGTCGCTCAGAAGGTAGCGGGAAACTCCCGCTGCTGGTGGCGCAACAGCGGGATGCTCCTCAACTCAGTCCTCACGATCAAATGGGCCGACCAACTGGGAATGCCCAGGCTCGCCTGACCTCAATCTCTCGAACCGCCCGGTGCGGACCCGCATGCCGGGTGGTGTGGCAGGGGTGCGGTCAAACGACCGCCCCCTATGCCGATTGGCGTCCGCCGTCGATGGTCCAATGGCCGGATCGATCTGCGGCAGAATGTCGCAGCATTTCCGTAACCCCTTCAACAGACTGGTGATTCTACGCAATATCGCATACGTAAATTCCCTAAGCAACATGAGAGCGGGGACAACCTGCCATGGGCTTCGACCAGGGGGAGGTCGTCATGGCGCGGGTGTCGGGGGTTCGGCGCGGGCTGCTCAAGGCCGCCATGGCTGCGCCATTTCTGGAACGGGATGAAGAGCACGCCCTGGCGGTGCGCTGGAAGGATGCCCGGGACGAAGTGGCCCTGCATCGTCTGGCGCAGGCGCATATGCGGCTGGTCATCGCGCTTGCCGCGCGCTTTCGCCACTACGGCTTGCCGATGGCCGATCTGATCCAGGAGGGCCATGTCGGGCTGCTGGAGGCAGCATCCCGCTTCGAGCCCGCGCGGGAGGTTCGGTTCTCGACCTATGCGACATGGTGGATCCGCGCTGCGCTGCAGGACTATATCCTGCGCAACTGGTCGATCGTGCGTGGCGGCACCTCGTCAAGCCAGAAGGCCCTGTTCTTCAACCTGCGCCGATTGCGCGCCCGTTTGTCGCAGACGATGGAGATCGGGGTTGCCAGAACCGCCATTCACCGGGAGATCGCGGTGGCGGTCGGTGTCTCCGAGGCCGATGTGGCGCTGATGGATGCGCGGCTCTCCAGCCCGGAAATGTCGCTCAATGCGCCGAGCCACGACAGCGACGCCGGTTCCGGCACCGAACGCATGGATT
Source organism: Phreatobacter stygius (assembly GCF_005144885.1). NCBI lineage: Bacteria > Pseudomonadati > Pseudomonadota > Alphaproteobacteria > Hyphomicrobiales > Phreatobacteraceae > Phreatobacter > Phreatobacter stygius. Next base: position 2,353,321 of record NZ_CP039690.1, on the reverse strand, counting down.
TCCTGATCGACAAGGGGCCGCTGCCGGATGAAGTGGTCGGTGAGGCGATCGACGGCGAGCGGCGGGTTCGCTGGCTTCGGGCAGCCCTCGACGTCTTGTCCGAGCGCGAGCTGAAAATCCTGCGTGAGCGCCGTCTCAACGACGAGGGCGCAACGCTGGAAAGCCTCGGCGACCGGCTGGGAATCTCCAAGGAACGGGTCCGCCAGATCGAGAGCCGGGCGCTGGAAAAGCTGCGCAAGGTGCTGATCGACCGTCACAGCCAGGCAGCCGTTGCCCTGGCCTGACCGCCCGGTCAGTCGGCCAGCGGGCGGGCCTCTTCCGGCAGCATGATCGGGATGCCGTCGCGGATCGGATAGGCGAGCCTGGCGGCGCGCGAGATCAGTTCATTGGCGGCGGCGTCATATTCCAGCGTCGCCTTGGTGACCGGGCAGACCAGCACTTCGAGCAGGCGCGGGTCGACCGTGCCGGGCCGCGTCGGCGGCACGGCCGTGCGCTGATCCGAAGTCTCTGCCGGTGTTCCGGCCGCGGAAATATCGTCGTTCATGGGTCTCTTCCGATGGGATCGCCACAGCCGCCGGCATCACGCCGCCGGCGCTGGTCAGTTCAGCGGCGCCTTGTCGTCCGGCGACTGGTCCTTGGCAAGCGCCACTTCGGTCACCGCGACCAGCAGCGCAGCGCGGGTTTTCAGATCGGGGGCCTCGAGCAGCGCCTGCTTCTCGCGGACGCCCCAAGGCGACATCATGCAGAGCGCGTTGACCAGCGCCTCGGTCGGCGCGCGCCGGATGCCGTCCCAGTCGGCTTCCATGTTGTTGGCATCGAGGAATTCCTGCAGCGCCTTCAAGAGGCCGTCGCGATCGACCGCGTCTTCGCCGACCCGCGCCTCGAAGTCGCCGGCATAAGGCTGGAAATCGACCTTGGCCTGGCGATAGGCGGTGACCGCGGCCAGTTCGCTGTCGATCCGGAACCGGGCGATGCCGGTCAGGCTCAGCATGTAGCGGCCGTCGCCGGTTTCGGCGATCTGGGTGACGCGGCCGGCACAGCCGACATCCGACAGGGTCGGGCGCTTGGCGTCCTCCTCGGCCGGGATCGGTTGCACCATGCCAATGATCCGGTGGCCGGCGGTGAAGGCATCATCGATCATCGCGAGATAGCGCGGCTCGAAAATGTTCAACGGCAACTGGCCGCGCGGCAGCAGCAGCGCGCCCGGCAGCGGAAAGACCGCGATCACGTCGGGAAGGTCGGCCGGCCCGCGATAGACGGTGTTCATCGCCATGGCTGGAGCTCCGCGAGAACGCATGGGGTACTCATCTCCATGTAGGGCCGAGGAGGCCGATTGCCAGTACGGCCATCGGCACTCCGGCGGGGCTTAGGCCATTCACCCCGATCGTGGAAGGGGCAACGACGCCCTGGCCCGCCGCCGCGCCGGCTTTCAGCGGGCGGTTGCGTGATATTCGGCGTTCGGCCGCATGTCGGTCGCCGCGGCGACCCGGTTCGACATGTTGAAGAAGCCGGCGACCGCCCCGATGTCCCAGATGTCGCGGGTGGTGAAGCCGGCGTGGCGCAGCCGGTCGCGATCCTCTTCCTCGACCATCCAGGGCGTCTCGGTCAGCTTGACCGCGAAATCGAGCATGGCGCGCTGGCGCGGCCCGAGCCGGGCGGCGCGATAGTTCATGACGATCTGCTCACCGAGCACCGGATCACCCGAGAGCTGGCGGACCGCGGCGCCGTGGGCGACCAGGCAGTAATAGCAACGGTTCACCGCCGAGACCGCCACCGCGATCATTTCCCGCTCCAGCTTGGTCAGCCCGGAGGGCGCCAGCATGAGGTCGTTGTACATGGCCACGAAGGCCTTCAGCTTGGCCAGGTCGTGAGAATAGGCGCGCAGCACGTTCGGCACATAACCGATCTTGTCGCGGCACTTCTGGAAATAGGCTTCCATCTCGCCGTCGAGCACCGATTCCGGCAGATCGAGCGCAATCGGCGCCTCCGCGGGCGTGGCTGTCACTGCGTCCATGTGTCTCTCCCGTTCGTCCTGGTTGATCCCGCGACGATCAAGTCTTGATCCGGTCACAGCCTCGTAGCATGACCGCGCCGGGCTCTGGTAGCGGACGAAATTGTCTTTACGAGGGTCCGGTCGCGTGGTCATGCTGGCCCTCGGCACCGAACAAAAGCAACTGGCGCCGCGATGGAGCACAGCATGACGAACCGGACCGAGGATGCGAGCGGAACCGCAGGCATCATCGAACAGGCGGCCATCATCCTGCGCGGCACTCTCGGCGACATTCCTGAAAGCTACGTGGCCGACCTGTTCGGCCGCACGGCGCCCGAAGACCTCATTGCCTATGACGCGCGCGACCTGGCGAGCCTCGCGGCGGCGAGCTACGTGGCGCTGTCGACCCGCGCACCGGGGCAGAGCGCCATCCGTCTCGACGACCCGGTGGCACCGTCGCCGGGTTCGCAGGTCGGCACGGTCACCGTCGTCGAGGTGGTCAACGACAACATGCCGTTCCTGGTCGATTCGGTCATGGGCGTGCTGGCCGAGCAGGGGGTCGACATCCGCCTGGTGGCGCATCCGATCGTCACCGTCGAACGAGAGCCGAATGGCGCGATTTCGGCCTATCGCGGGCTCGACCCTGCCGACGCACCGGCGCTGCGCGAGAGCATCATCCACATCCATGTGGTCAGGATCGCCGACGAGACGCGCCGGGCGTCACTGATCTCCGAGCTCGAGGCGACGCTTGCCGACGTGCGCATCTGCGTCGCCGACTGGAAGCCGATGATCACCCGCGTCGACGGCATCATCGACGATCTGAAGAACAATCCGGTCCTGCCGGTGACCGAAATGGCCGAGGGCATCCAGTTCCTGGAATGGCTGGCCGCCAATAACTTCACCTTCCTGGGCCTGCGCGACTATTCCTATGTCGGCGGCCTCGCCGAGGGTCAGATGGAGCCGGAATTCACCTCCGGTCTCGGCATCCTGCGCGACGAGAATGTCCGTATCCTGCGGCGCGGCACGGAACTCGTGACCATGACGCCGGAAATGCGCGAATTCCTGATGCAGCCGGTGCCGCTGATCATCACCAAGGCGAATGTCCGCTCGCGGGTCCACCGCCGCATCCACATGGACTATATCGGCGTCAAGCGTTTCGACCGGAGCGGCGAGCTGGTCGGTGAGGTCCGCATGGTCGGGCTGTTCACCTCGACCGTCTATACCCGCTCGGCCAAGACCATTCCCTATCTCAGGCGCAAGGTCGACAAGGTGCTGACCCGTGCCGGCTTCGATCCGGACGGGCATTCCGGCAAGGCGCTGGTCAATGTGCTGGAGAGCTATCCGCGCGACGAACTGTTCCAGATCGACGACGAGACCCTGTTCGCCCATGCCCTGGCGGTGCTGCAGCTCGACGAGCGGCCGCGCGTGCGCGTGCTGGTGCGGGCCGATCGGTTCGACCGCTTCGTCTCGATCCTGGTCTATGTGCCGCGCGACCGCTACGACACCGCCGCGCGCATGGCGATCGGCCAATATCTCGCCTCGGTCTATCGGGGTCGGATCTCGGCCTATTACCCCTATTATCCCGACGGCTCGCTGACCCGTGTGCATTTCATCATCGGCCGCGACGATGGCGCGACCCCACAGGTCGACCGGACGACGCTGGAGACGGCGGTTTCGCGCATCGTCAGGACCTGGGGCGACGGCCTCGGCCAGGCGCTGAGCCTGGTCCACGATCCGCTCAAGGCCAGCGTCCTGGTCGGCCGCTATCGCGACGCCTTCTCGGCGGCCTATCGCGAAGCCGTGCCGCCGGAGACGGCGATCGGCGATATCCGCATCCTGGAGGGCCTGTCCGACCAGCGTCCGCTGGCGATCGACTTCTACCGGTCGCAGCCGACCGACAAGGCCGAGGCGGGATTGAAGGTCTTTGCCCGCGCCAAGCCGATCCCACTGTCCGAGCGCGTGCCGATCCTCGAAGCCATGGGTTTCGCCGTCGTCGACGAGCGCACCTATGAGGTGATGCCGGCCGGCGGCAGCTCGTCGCAGATCATCTGGCTGCACGACATGTCGCTGACCCGTCCGGGCGGCGCGCCGATCGATCTCGAAGCGCTGGACGAAAAGCTCGAAGCCGCCCTGATGGCGGTGATGCGGGGCGAAGCCGAGAGCGACGGCTTCAACGCGCTGACGCTGGAGGCCGCACTCGGCTGGCGCGACGTGGCGCTGATCCGCACGCTTGCCCGCATGCTCTGGCAGATCCGCGTGCCGTTCAGCCAGGACTATCTCTGGACGACATTGCGCAAGCACGCCGGGGTCACCAAGGGCGTGGTGCTGATGTTCCACCTGCGCTTCGACCCGCGCCTGAGCCTGTCGATCGAAGAGCGTCACGCCAAGCAACTCGACATTGTCGCGCGGCTCGAGGAAGCGCTCGGCCACGTCACCGCACTCGACGAAGACCGCATCCTGCGCAGCTTCATCAATCTGGTCCAGGCGGCGATCCGCACGAATTTCTACCAGATCGGCGACGACGGAAAGGTCCGGCCGACCATCGCCATCAAGTTCGAATCGAAAAAGATCGACGGCCTGCCGGCGCCCAAGCCGCTCTACGAGATCTTCGTCTATTCGCCGCGGGTCGAGGGCATTCACCTGCGCTTCGGCAAGGTCGCGCGCGGCGGCCTGCGCTGGTCCGACCGGCCGCAGGATTTCCGCACCGAAGTGCTCGGCCTGGTCAAGGCGCAGCAGGTCAAGAACGCGGTGATCGTGCCGGTTGGCGCCAAGGGCGGCTTCGTGCCGAAGCGGCTGCCGCCGGTGACCCAGCGCGATGGCTGGCTCGCCGAGGGGACCGAGGCCTATCGCATCTTCGTGCGCTCGCTGTTGCAGCTCACCGACAATATCGAGGGCTCCGGCATCGTGCCGCCGGCCGATACCGTGCGCCATGACGGCGACGATCCCTATCTGGTGGTGGCGGCCGACAAGGGAACGGCGACCTTCTCCGATACCGCCAATGCGCTGTCGGCCGAGAAGGGTCACTGGCTGGGCGACGCCTTCGCCTCCGGCGGCAGCCAGGGCTACGACCACAAGAAGATGGCGATCACCGCGCGCGGTGCCTGGGAGGCGGTGAAACGCCACTTCCGCGAGACCGGCGTCGATATCGGGGTGACGCCGTTCACCGTCGCCGGTGTCGGCGACATGTCGGGCGACGTGTTCGGCAACGGCATGCTCTTGGAAAAGACCATCAAGCTCACCGCCGCCTTCGACCACCGCGACATCTTCCTCGATCCGGAACCGGATCCGGCCAAGGCCTGGGCCGAACGCAAGCGGCTGTTCGACCTGCCCCGCTCGTCCTGGGCCGATTACGACAAGAGCCTGATCTCGGAGGGCGGCGGCGTGTTCCCGCGCTCGGCCAAGTCGATCCAGCTTTCGGCCCATGTCCAGCTCATGCTCGGTCTGACCAAGCCGGTGGCGACGCCGCAGGAGGTGATGAACGCCATCCTGAAGATGCAGGTCGACCTCCTGTGGTTCGGCGGCATCGGCACCTATGTCCGCGGTACCAGCGAAACCGACGACCAGGCCGGCGACCGCGCCAATGACCCGATCCGCATCACCGGCATGGACATCCGCGCCAAGGTGGTGGGCGAAGGCGCCAATCTCGGCATGACCCAGAAGGGCCGCATCGAGGCTGGCCGGCGTGGGGTACGGATCAACACCGACGCCATCGACAATTCGGCTGGGGTCAACACGTCCGACCTCGAGGTCAATATCAAGATCGCGCTGGCGAAGCCCGAGACCGATGGCCGGCTGAGCCAGGACGACCGCAATCACCTGCTCGCCGAGATGACCGATGACGTCGGCCACCTGGTGCTGCGCAACAACTACCTGCAGACCTTGGCCCTGTCGTTGTCGCAGCGGCGCGGGCTCGAGGAGCTCGGCTTCCAGCAGCGCTTGATGCAGAGCCTGGAAACCGAGGGCAAGCTCGACCGGGCCGTCGAATACCTGCCCGACGAGGCCGAACTCGCCGACCGGCGCCGCCGCGGCGACCCGTTGACGCGGCCCGAGCTCGCCGTGTTGCTCGCCTATGCCAAGCTCGATCTCTACGACGATCTCCTGGCCTCCAACGTGCCGGACGATCCCTATCTCGCCCGCGAGCTGATCCGTTATTTCCCGCGGCCGATCCAGGAGCGCTTCCCGGATGCGATCGAAGCCCATCGGCTGCGCCGCGAGATCATCGCGACCGGCCTGTCCAACTCGATGATCAATCGTGGCGGGTCGACCTTCGTGGTCCGGCTGGCCGACCAGACCGGTGCCGACGTTTCGACCATCGCCTCCGCCTTCGCGGCGGTGCGCGACGCCTATGGCATGACCGCGCTGAACACCGAGCTCGACGGGCTCGACAACCGGGTCGCCGGCAGCCTGCAGCTGGAACTCTATGCGGCGATCCAGAACCTGCTGATCGATCGGGTCGTCTGGTTCATCCGCAATGTCGACCTGTCCAAGGGGCTGGCCGACGTCGTGGCCCATCATCGTTCCGGGATCGAGGCGGTCGCCGCCAGCCTCGATACGGCGCTGCCGCCCGATGCGGCGGCGGCGCGCGCCGCGCGCACCGCCGAGCTGCAGAACGCCGGCGTGCCCGACCCGCTGGCCGGGGTGCTGGCGAGCCTCGATCATCTGGCGGCGGCGCCTGACATCGTCGCGGTCGCCGATCAGACCGGCCGGCCGGTCGCGGATGTCGCGGCCACCAGCTTCGCCGCCTCCTCGGTGTTCCGGCTGGACGCGGTCAAGACCGCCGCGCGGGCGATCACCGTCACCGACTATTTCGACCGGTTGGCGCTCGATCGCGCGCTCGATGCCATCGCCAATGCCGAGCGGCGCATTTCGGCCGACATGGTCAATGGCGGCACGGCGACCGGCGAACAGGCGGTGGCGGCCTGGATGGCGGTCAACGGCGCCCGCGCCGAGCGGATTCGCTCGGCGGTGTCCGAAATCGCCAACTCGGGCCTGACCGTGTCGAAGGCGACGGTGGCCGCGAGCCTGCTCGGCGACCTCGTCCGCGGATGAGGTTTTTGGCGGAGGCCTGGTCCGGACGCATGCCGGCAGCCAGGCTGCGGGCCCTGGGTGTTGCCGTCGCACTCGTTGCGGCCGCCTTGGCGGCGGCCTTGGTCGCGCCGACGGCGCAAGCCCAGGAGACCAGGTCCGAAGGCCAGCAGGGCACGCTGCATCGCGAGCAGGTCTGGCGCATCGGCCACCCGGCCGATGAGGGCCGCTCGATCGCCGCGATCGTTTTCCGTCCGCCGGATGACGCACCGCGGCCGCTTGTCGTGATGGCGCATCACACCTCCGGCGAGGCGTCCCGCAATGGCGAACCGCGTCACGGTGTCTATCAGCATGCGGTCGACTGGTTCATCGAGCGTGGTTATGTCGTGGCCGTGGTGCATCGGCGCGGTTATGGCCTGAGCGGCGGCGAACGGGCGGAACGTTTCGCCTGCCGGCGGCCGAGCCATGTCGCCGGTGGACGGGCGGACGCCGCCGACCTCGGTGCGGCGATCGACGGGCTCACCGCCCAGGCCTTTGTCCGTCGCGACGGCGTCATTGCGGTCGGCCAGTCGACCGGCGGCTGGGCGGTGCTGGCGCTCGCCGCCGAGAACCATCCGGCGGTGGCGGGGGTGATCAATTTCAGCGGCGGGCGGCTCGGCCGTTCCGGCGAGACCGGCCAGATCTGCGCCATGGATGAGCTGGTGCGTGATGCGGCCGTGCTGGGGCGCCGGGCGCGCACGCCGGCCCTGTGGCTCTACAGCGCCAACGACCGCTCATTCCCACCGGTGCTGGCCAGCCGCCTGCACCAGGCCTTCGTCGAGGCCGGCGGCGTCGCCGAATTCGTCGCGGTCCGGGAGTTCGAGCGGGACGGCCACGCCTTGCTGCCGAACCTGCGCGGGGTTCCGCTGTGGGAAGCCGCGGTCGAGCGTTTCATTCTCAGATTTCGGTAGGGACTTCCGGCCGGGTCAGGCGGTCTTGTCGACCACCAGGCCGGTGCCCGGAGCGGGCGCTGCCCGGGCGGCGCCGGCCAGCAGGTCGACCAGTTGCTGGTCGGCCTTGACCTCCTGGCGGATCATGGCGGTCTGGATACCCATTTGGGTGCGATCCATGGCCATTCCGGCCATGGCCCCGACGATACTGTCAGTCGACATCAAGCGATCCTTCGCGATGAGGCGCCAAGGACTAGCTCAGGTCGGCTTAACGAAGCCTTGGTCCGATCCGGAAAACTCCGGCTTACCGGGTCGGAATCGGCCGCTCGCCGCGATAATCGTAGAAGCCGCGCTGGGTCTTCCGGCCGAGCCAGCCGGCCTCGACATATTTCACCAGCAGCGGGCAGGGCCGGTATTTCGAATCGGCGAGCCCCTCATAGAGCACCTGCATGACCGACAGGCAGGTGTCGAGGCCAATGAAGTCGGCGAGCTGCAGCGGGCCCATCGGGTGATTGGCGCCGAGCCGCATGCCGGTATCGATCGCTTCGACCGATCCGACGCCTTCGTAAAGCGTGTAGATCGCCTCGTTGATCATCGGCAGCAGGATGCGGTTGACGATGAAGGCGGGGAAATCCTCGGCCACCGCAATGGTCTTGCCGAGCCGGGCGACGAAGGCTCTGGAGGACTCGAACGTATCGTCCTCGGTGGCGATGCCGCGGATCAGCTCGACGAGCTGCATCACCGGCACCGGATTCATGAAATGGATGCCGATGAAACGCTCGGGCCGGTCGGTGGTCGAGGCGAGCCGGGTGATCGAGATCGACGAGGTGTTGCTGGCCAGGATGGCATCCGGCCTGAGCATCGGAATGACCGACTGGAAGATCTTGATCTTGACCTGCTCGTTTTCGGTGGCGGCCTCGATCACCATGTCGCAGTCGCCAAAGTCCTCGAGCTTCGGACCGGCGGTGATCCTGGCGAGCGCGGTGTGCCGTTCTTCCTCGGTGATGAGGTTCTTCGACAGCTGCCGGCTCATATTGCCGTTGATGGTGGCGAGCCCCGACCTGATCCGGTCTTCCGACAGATCATGCAGCACCACGTCAATGCCCGAGAGTGCCGCGACATGCGCGATCCCGTTGCCCATCTGGCCGGCGCCGATAACGCCGATCTTGCGAATGTCCATGGCTACACCCGGTGACCGACCCGTTCGTCTCACGGGTAACGGTGCGAACAAATTCTTCTCCGCGACATATCTACGACGGTCCGTCGAGCGATGCCATCGGGATCATATTAGCGAATACAGGCGGGTCCGCCAGCAAAGGCAGCCCGCCCGTAGCCGTCATGCCGGTCTCACTTGCCGATGGCGGCGAGCTCTTTCTCGAGCTCGGGCAGCAGCGTGAACAGGTCGCCGACCAGTCCGTAGTCGGCAACCTGGAAGATCGGCGCCTCCTCGTCCTTGTTGATGGCGACGATGACCTTCGAGTCCTTCATGCCGGCGAGATGCTGGATCGCACCGGAAATGCCCACCGCGATATAGAGGTCGGGCGCCACGACCTTGCCGGTCTGGCCGACCTGCCAGTCGTTCGGTGCATAACCGGCATCGACCGCGGCGCGCGATGCGCCCATGGCCGCGCCGAGCTTGTCGGCAACCGGCTCGATGACCCGGGCAAAGGCTTCTTTCGAGCCGAGCGCACGGCCACCCGAGATGATGATCTTGGCGGCGCCGAGCTCCGGACGGTCGGACTTGGACAGTTCCTCGCCGACAAAGCTGGAGAGCGCCGGATCGGCCGAGGCCGCGGCGGTCTCGACCGGCGCCGGTCCGCCCTCGCCCGCCGCCTGGAACGAGGCGGTGCGCACGGTGATGACCTTGGTGGCATCGGTCGACTGCACGGTCTGCAGCGCATTGCCGGCATAGATCGGCCGCTCGAACGTGTCGGGCGAGATCACCTTGACGATGTCGGAGATCTGCATGACGTCGAGCAGGGCGGCGACGCGCGGCAGGATGTTCTTGCCGTTCGAGGTCGAGGGCGCGACGATATTGGCATAACCCGGCGCCAGCGCGACGATCAGGGCTGCGGTCGGCTCGGCCAGCAGGTGGGCATAGACCGGGCTGTCGACGACGATCACCTTGGCGACGCCGGCGAGCTTGGCCGCGGCCTGGCCGGCGGCGGCGCAGCCGGAACCGGCGACCAGCACGGTGACGGGCGCGCCGAGCGCGATCGCGGCGGTCAGCGCCTTGGCGGTCGGATCCTTGACCGTGGTGTTGTCGTGTTCCGCGAGGAGAAGGGTCGACATCAGAGCACCCCGGCTTCGTTCTTGAGTTTGCTGACGAGCTCGGCAGCCGAGGCCACCTTGACGCCGGCCTTGCGGCCGCCCGGCTCGACGGTCTTCAGCACCTTGAGGCGCGGCGCGATATCGACGCCGTAGCTGTCAGGCGACTTCTCGTCGATCGGCTTCTTCTTGGCCTTCATGATGTTCGGCAGCGAGGCGTAACGCGGCTCGTTCAGGCGGAGATCGGTGGTGACGATCGCGGGAACGTTGAGCTTGACGGTCTGCAGGCCGCCGTCGACCTCGCGGGTGACCGAGACGCTGTCGGCCGAGAGCTCGACTTTCGAAGCAAACGAACCCTGCGGCCAGCCCAGCAGGGCGGCCAGCATCTGGCCGGTCTGGTTGGCGTCGTCGTCGATCGCCTGCTTGCCGAGGATCACCAGGCCCGGCGCCTCTTCGGCGATCACGCCCTTGAGGATCTTGGCGACCGCCAGCGGCTCGACGGTCGCGTCGGTCTTCACGTGGATGCCGCGGTCGGCGCCCATGGCGAGACCGGTACGGATCGTCTCGGCGGCGCCCTGCGGCCCGATCGACACGACGACGATCTCGGTGGCGGCGCCCTTTTCCTTCAGGCGCAGCGCCTCTTCGACGGCAATCTCGTCGAAGGGGTTCATCGACATCTTCACATTGGCAAGTTCGACGCCCGAACCATCCGGCTTCACGCGGATCTTCACGTTGTAATCGACAACCCGTTTCACGGGTACCAGGATCTTCATCATGTCCCTCCCCGAAACAGGCGCAATTGCCGTTCGGATGATCGGTTTCTAGGCCTTTCGAGCCGGGCGGGCACCGTAGAAGCGGGTCCGCGGGGTGTCAACGAAACGGCCGGTTCCGCCCCATAGGGCGTTCGGATGATGCGATGCAACAGAAACAACGTCGCAGCCGTCGAAAGATGACGTCAAAGATCGAGCGTCGCAATCACCGGCACGTGGTCGGACGGCTTGTCCCAGCCGCGGGTTTCCCGGGCAATCTGGCAGCCGCGCATGGCCGGTGCCAAGGCCGGGCTCAGCCAGACATGATCGAGCCGGCGGCCCTTGTTGGCGGCAGCCCAGTCGGCGGCGCGGTAGCTCCACCACGTGTAGAGCTTCTCCGGCTCGGGGGTGAGTTCGCGCATCATGTCGACCCAGCCGCCGGTTTTCGCCACCTCGGTCAGCCGCTGGCGCTCCAGCGGCGTGTGGGAGACGACGTTGCGCAGCTGCTTCGAGCTCCATACGTCATGCTCGAGCGGCGCGATGTTGAGGTCGCCGACCAGGATCGCCCTGGACGATCCGGCGCCGACGCGCAGTGCTTCCCAGGCCTCCATCTCGTCGAGAAAGCCGAGCTTGTGGGCGAACTTTTCGTTGATCGCCGGATCCGGCTCGTCGCCGCCGGCCGGCACGTAGAAATTATGGATGCGGGCGCCGGCCGCGGGACCGTCGGCGAGCGTCACCGCCACATGGCGGGCATCCTGCTTGCCGAAGAAACCCTTCCGGTCGATATCGGCAAGGCCGTAGCGGGAGAGCACTGCGACGCCGTGATAACCCTTCTGGCCATGGATCGCGACATGGTCGAAGCCCATCTTCTTGACGTCGGCGAGCGGAAACTGGCCGTCCATGCACTTGGTTTCCTGAAGGCACAGCACATCCGGCCGATAGGCCTCGACGAAACGGGCGACGGTGTCGATACGCAAGCGCACCGAATTGATGTTCCAGGTGGCAATCGTCAGCGGCATCAGGACCTCGAGCGGACAGGCGGCTGGACCATAGAGGCCGCCCGGGCCGGCGGGAAGCCGGCTTTGCCGGTCATGCACGACTTCCCGCGCTTTCCCGCAGTGTGCGGCGGCTTGCGGCGCACCACCATTCGTGGTCAGTCTCGAAGGCTCAGAGCGCCGCGATCGAGAGCTTAGCCGTCATGCCGACATTGATGCGTTTCTTGACCATCATGGTCGTGCTCGGCGGGCTCGTCTTCGCCAGCATGCTGGCCTTCGCCTATCTGGTCGATCCGGAGCCGCGGGACATGACGGTGACCATTCCGGCGAACCGCCTGCAGCCAAAGCGCTGACGCCATGGCGCGCGGGTCAAGCGAGATCGACCTGTTCCTCGACATGATGGCGGCCGAGCGCGGCGCGGCGATCAATACGCTCGCCGCCTATCGCCGCGACCTCGACGACTATGCCGGCTTCATCGGCACCGAGGGGGTCGGGCCGAAGGCGGCGACCACCGACATGATCCGCGCCTATCTCGCCGATTGCGCCGGCCGCGGCCTGAAGACCGCCTCGGTCGCCCGCAGGCTCTCGGCGGTGCGCCAGTTGCACCGCTTCCTTTACGGCGAGGGGCTGACGCCAGATGACCCGGCCGCCGTGCTGGAGGGGCCGAAGCGGGGCCGGCCCTTGCCCAAAGTTCTGAGCCTTGGCGAAGTCGACCGGCTCCTGGCGGTGGCCAAGGAAGGGCTCGCCGACGCCGCCCGGCCGGTCGGCGAGCGGCTGAGAACGGCGCGCATGGCCTGCCTGCTCGAGCTGCTTTATGCGAGCGGCCTGCGCATCTCCGAGCTGATCAGCCTGCCGGTCACTGCGGCGCGCCGTGACCAGCGGTTCCTGGTGGTGCGCGGCAAAGGCAACAAGGAGCGGGTCGTGCCGCTGAACCAGGCGGCCAAGGACGCCATGGCAACCTATCTGGCGCTGCGCGAGGAGGCCGGCCTCGGGCCGTCGAAATGGCTGTTCCCGTCATCGGGCGAGAGCGGCCACCTGACGCGGCAATATGTCGGGCGCGAACTGAAGCAGGTCGCCTCGGCCGCCGGCCTGCCGGTCGCCAAGGTCAGTCCGCATGTGCTGCGCCATGCCTTTGCCAGCCATCTTCTGCAGAACGGCGCCGATCTGAGATCGGTCCAGCAACTGCTCGGCCATGCCGATATAGCGACGACGCAGATCTATACCCATGTACTCGACGAGCGCCTCGCCGGCCTCGTCCGCGATCTGCATCCGCTGGCCGACGACGACTGATATTCCTGTCTTCGCTTGACTTTCGACCCCCTCAAGGGGCATTTCCTCGCCCTGCACCGGCCCTCGGGCCGCCCCCCAAAGGCCTGGCCCGATCCATACCCGATGCGTAGTTATCTCGATTTCGAAAAGCCGATCGCCGAGCTCGAATCCAAAGTCGAGGAACTGCGCGAGGTCGCCGCGCGCGACGGCGGCGTGTCGATCACCGACGAGGTCGCCAAGCTCGAGCAGAAGGCCGACCAGGCGCTGAAGGATCTCTATTCCGGGCTCACCCCCTGGCAGAAGACCCTGGTCGCCCGCCATCCGGCCCGGCCGCATACGCTCGACTATATCGCCAAGCTGATCGAGGATTTCACGCCGCTGGCCGGCGACCGGGTGTTCGGCGAGGACGAGGCGATCGTCGGTGGTTTCGGCCGGTTCCGCGGCCAGAGCATCTGCATCATGGGCCATGAGCGCGGCGACACCACCGAGACCCGCATCCGGCACAATTTCGGCATGGCCCGCCCGGAGGGTTATCGCAAGGCGGTGCGTCTGATGGAAACCGCCGAGCGCTTCGACATCCCGGTGGTCTCGCTGGTCGACACCGCCGGCGCCTATCCGGGCATCGGCGCCGAGGAGCGCGGCCAGGCCGAGGCGATCGCCCGCTCGACCGATCGCAGCCTGTCGCTCGGCGTGCCCAACATCGCTGTCATCATCGGCGAGGGCGGCTCGGGCGGAGCCATCGCGATCGCCGCGGCCAACCGGGTCATGATGCTCGAACATTCGATCTATAGCGTCATCTCGCCGGAGGGGGCGGCCTCGATCCTGTGGCGCGACACCGCCAAGGCGCAGGACGCCGCCACCAACATGAAGATCACCGCGCAGGACCTGCTGCGTTTCGGGGTGATCGACCAGATCGTCAACGAGCCGGTCGGCGGCGCGCATCGCGATCCCGACGCCGCCATCCTGCGCGTCGGCGATGCGCTGGCCCAGGGGCTCCAGCAGTTGGCCGGGCAATCGCCGGATGATATTCGTAAGCTCAGGCGTGACAAATTCCTGGCGATCGGCCGGTCGGTCTGATCGGAATGCGGCGGCTGCCGCATGTTCGCCACGATGTCCGTTTCATGTGAATTTCGTTAACCCTCCGTGGCGTTTTCGGCATCTTGCAGTAACCTCGGGTTGACGCTATCCGTCTCCACTAAGGATCCCTTAAGGATCACAGGCGTCAGACTGACACCGTAAAAGGGCGGTTTGGCCCAAGGTCGGGAGCAGAGCATTGCGTCAGACGGCTCGAGCCGCCAGGGGGGCATCGCGGATCAGAAGCCTGAGGCTGTTGGCTTCGGCCGCGTTGATCGCGCTCGCGTTGGGCGCCTGCCAGGACAACACCATGTCGCGCGGCAATCCCAACCGCGGCAACATTGCCTTGTCGCAGGCCGTGCTCGAAGAGCTCAACACCAAGGGCATGACGCGTACCTCGCCGGTGCTGATGCGCATCTTCAAGCAGGAAGCCGAGCTCGAGGTCTGGAAAAAAGACGCCAACGGCCGCTACGCGCTCTTCAAGGTCTACCCGATCTGCAATTATTCCGGTGACCTCGGCCCGAAGGTCCGCGAAGGCGATCGCCAGTCTCCCGAAGGCTTCTATGCGATCACGCCGGGCCTGATGAACCCGAACTCGTCCTATTATCTCGCCTTCAACATGGGCTTCCCGAACAATTTCGATCGGGCCCATGGCCGCAGCGGCTCGCACCTGATGGTCCATGGCGACTGCTCGTCGCGCGGCTGCTACGCGATGACCGACGAGGCGATCGCCGAGGTCTATGCGCTGGCGCGTGACGCGCTGCAGGGCGGCCAGGAATCGTTCCAGGTCCAGGCCTATCCGTTCCGCATGACGCCGCGCAATCTCGCCCGTCACCGCAACAATCCGAACATGGCGTTCTGGCGCAACCTGAAGGAAGGTTACGATCACTTCGAGGTGACCCGCCAGGAACCCCAGGTCGATGTCTGCGAGCGTCGCTACGTGTTCAACGCGGTGGCGCCGAACTCCTCGCTGGCGCAAGCCGGCGGCGGCACGCAGAACGCTTCGCTCGCGGGGGCCCCGCGCGAAATGATCGGCGCCGATCCCTGGGCCAGCACGCGCAATTCGGCCGCCGGCCGCGCCAATGTCTCGACCTCGGCGGCCGCCGCCGTTCCGGTGTCGATGAACGATGCCGCCCGGGCCAGCACGACGTCGGCCGCGCCGGCGGCGCGCGCCATCCCCGCCCGCGGCGTGCGCAGCCGCTTCACCGCGGTCAGCGACGACCCGGCCTCGCGCCCGGCGTTCCAGTCTGCGTCCGCCTGCCCGGCCTATGTCGTGCCGCCGGCGATCCGTCAGGCGGTGACCGCCAAGAATTCCCGCGACATGGCCCAGGTCGCCGCGCTGGCTGGCCAGATCGAGGCAGCACCTGCCCGGTCCGGCATTGACGGCGGCACCAATCAGCGCTTCGCCGACCGTTTCGCCCACCGGCGCATCCGGGTCGGCGCGAGCGAGCCGAGCTTCTCGTTGGCGAGCCAGGAGAGCACACCGGTGACGCTGGTCACGGCGCGTTCGCCTGTTGCCGCCGAACCGGCTCCGGTGGCTCCTGCGCCGGCGACGGCCGTTGCGGCCGCCCCTGCCGCGGTCGAAGCGGCTCAGCCGACCACTCTGGCGGCGGCTCCGGTTCCGGCCCCCTCGCCATTGCGCACGACGGTCATCGCGCAGAGCGGCGCCGCAGCGCCGGCGCAGGCCTCGGCCCTCACGGCCTTTGCCCCGGCCGAAGCGCCGGCGCCCCAGCAGTCCGGCAATTGGTTCACCCGGCTGATCGGCACGAGCCCGACGGCAGGTCCGGCGCCCGCCGTCGAGGCGACCCCGGCAGCACAGGTTCCCGCCACCGGCGCGCCGGTGCCGCTGCCGCGACCGCATGCCTCGGTGTCGACGGGCGCGCGGGTCAACTGAGCCTGAGCTGAACCGATCCTGGCTTTGGCCGATCACTTGGCGTCGACGAGGCGCGCATTTGCCGCGCCTCCGACAAGGGTCAAGATTGTCCGCTGCCCAGGCCTGTCGGGTGCCAGTGAGCCTCAGGCCGCCAGCGGATAGGTCTCTTCGACCAGATAGGGCCCGCCGCCGACCGATTCCTTGGCCGAGAACAGCACGAAGTGCGGCACCAGGAAGGTCCGGCTCATGAACAGGCCGCGCAAGGCGATCCAGTCGGCGACGTCGCGGGCCCGGGCATTGCGGCCGAGCCGGGCCAGGGTGACGTGCGGTGTGAACTTGCGGGTTTCCGGTTCCAGCCCGACCCGGCGCATGATCCGCTCGTGTTCGGCCTGCAATTCCATCAGCGGCTGGCTCGGTTTCACCGCGATATAGAGCGAACGGGGCTTGTCGCCGCCGAACGAGCCGAGCCCGGTCAGGGTCACCTCGATCGATCGCTTCCTGACCGCATAGAGCATGTCGGCAATGTCGTTGGCGGCTCTTTCGCCGACATCGCCAATGAAGCGCAATGTGATGTGAAAGTCCTCGGGGTCGATCCAGCGGGCCGAGCCCAGACCGCCTTGGAGCCTGCTCAGGTCATCAGCCATGGTCTCCGGGACTTCGAGACCAGTGAAGATGCGGGGCATGGCAACCTCCCTGCTACCAGGATCCCGAATCGCTCCGAGACCTACGAAGCATGACGCTGACCGGCTGCGATGTCACGCCAGTGACGCATCCTCCGGCTGCATGCAGTCATGCGGTTTCAATGCGGTCCAATGATCCAGAAATGCGTCGAGCCAGATGCGCACCGCCGGATCATGGGCATAACGGCCGTCGAAATGCTCCTGGCGGCTCTTGGCGTTGGGCGAGGCCATGCGCTCGTGGGCGCGGGTGGTCCAGCGGCACATCATCCAGTGGGTCACTTCCGGATGGAACTGAATGCCATAGGCGGCGCGGCCGACCCGGATCGCCTGGTTCTCGAAACAGTCGCCGGTCGCCAGCAGCTCGGCGCCGCAGGGCTTTTCGAAGCCTTCGCGATGCCACTGATAGACGTGGTCCGGCCAGGGCATCTCGGCCCTGGCGGCGGCGGTCGTGTGCAAGGGGTAATAACCGACCTCGACATGGCCTTCGGGGTGCGTCGAGACGGTGGCGCCGAGGTGTTTCGCCAGCATCTGCGCGCCGAGGCAAATGCCGAGGAAGGGCAGCTCCTCCTTCAAGGCGGTGCCGATCCAGTCGGTCTCGTGCTTGACGAAATCGTCGGGGTCATTGGCGCTCATCGGCCCGCCGAAAATGACCGCTCCGGCGAAAGGACGGGTGGTCTTGGGCAGCGGATCGCCGAAGCGTGGCCGGCGAATATCGAGCCGATAGCCGCGCTCCTGCAGCAGACGGCCGACCCGGCCGGGCGTCGAATGTTCCTGATGCAACACGATCAGCATGGTGCCCGGTCCGTGCTCGCGCGTCCCGGAGGGACCCGCAAGTTTTGGCTCGTATCGGACCGGGGGACGCGCAGACATGCTTGGAATCACCAAGGACGCAGAAGAATTTTCCTAAGCTTGATGAAAAATCAGGCGGACTGAAAGATTGGTTAACAGAATGGCAGATGCGCGTGTCGCGGGGGCAACAGTCGGGCGGCTTCAGCCGGAAATCGCCTTGGCCAGGACCGCGGCTTCGACCGGCTTCTGCAGCACGACGTCGAACAGGCCCGGCAGCATGTCGTTCGGGTCATCGCCGGAAAGCGCGACCAGGCGCGGATGCGGCCCCTGCGACTTGAGCGCGATGGCGACCGCGACGCCGTCCATGTCGGGCATGCGCCGATCGATCACCGCGACATCGAAATGGGTCAGGGCTGCGGCTTCCAGCGCGGCATGGCCGCCGTCGACGGCAATCACGCTGTGGCCGAGCGCCGTCGCGATCCGCGCGACCACGTCGCGTGAAAACGCGTGGTCATCGGCGATCAGCACGGAGAGCGACATGGCGGGCATGCGCCAAGGGTTAACGTGCAATAGACAAGAAAGTGTTTATTGCGCGGATCGTCCCGCGGAATTCGAACGCCTCATGCTCGATCTCGTCCTGCTCGTCGTGCCGGTCTTCGGCCTGGTCGCGCTCGGCTATTTCGCCGCCCTGACCGGTCTCATCGGCGAGCGCTCGAACGAGGGCATCACCGCCTTCCTGTTCGTCGTCGGCGCGCCGGCGCTGCTGTTCAAGCTGATCACCGCGGCGGTGTTTCCCGAAACCTTTCCGTGGGGGTTCTGGATCGCCTATTACGTCGGCATGGGCGTGGTGTGGCTCGCCTCGATGATGCTGGCGGCAACCCTGTTCAAGACGTCGCATGGCGACGCGGTCATTGCCGGCCTCGCCGCAGGCCAGGCCAATACCGTGCTGATCGGCATACCGATCATCCTGAAGGCTTATGGCGACCAGGCCGGCTTTCCGATCGCCATGCTGCTGGCGGTCAACCTGCCGATCACCATGACGGTGGCGACCCTCATGCTGGAAGGCACACGCTCGGCCAGTGGCGGCGCGGTGGTCCGCAAACTGGCCAGGGGTCTGACGACCCACCCCTTGCTGATCGCCATGGCGGCGGGCGTGCTGGCCCAGGTCGTCGGCTTCCGGCCGTCGGGGCCGTTCGGCGCCACGCTCGGCATGCTGGCCGATACCACCGTGCCCCTGTCGTTGTTCGCGCTCGGCCTGTCGCTGAAGGCCTATGGCGTCAAGGCCGACCTGCCGGTGGCCCTGATGATCAGCCTGCTCCGGTTGATCGTCCATCCGGCCATTGCCTATGTCGTGGCCGCTCATGTCTTCGCGCTGCCGCCGGTCTGGACCGGCACCGTGGTGCTGTTCGCCGCCATGCCGGCGGGCATCAACGCCTATCTGTTCGCCGCCCGCTACGGCCAGGGCGTCGGCATCGCCTCGACCTCGGTCGCGCTCTCCACCGTTCTGTCGGTGGCGACCACGGTTCTGTGGCTCAGGGTCCTTGGCATCGGCTGAGGCAGCCCTATTTGCCGAATCTCCCGGCTTGTTCTGTTCATCTTGGGTTCAGCGCCCAATCGGGAGAGTCGTTCACGTCTTCGTGTTCAGCATCGTGGCTCGCGGCCGTTCCAAAGCCGCCTCGTGGATCCATCGTTCATGGCCTCTCCCGCGCCCGGCGCTGCTCATGAAGGTCTCGACCGCAAGGTGGTCAGCGACTTCTTCGCCTTGGCCGCCGGCTGGTGGAGCGGGGCGACGGCGCGGCGCGCCTGGTTCCTGACCGCCGCGCTCGCCGCCCTCCTGGTGGTCAATGTCGGCATCAATTTCCTGGTCAATACCTGGAACCGGCGGTTCTTCGACGCGCTGGAAAATTCCGAAACGGCAACGGTCGCCTGGGCGGTCCTGGTGTTTTTCGGCCTGGTCTTCTGCGCCGCGGCGGTCGGTGTCGGTGTCGTCATGTCGCGCGAGACGCTGCAGGTGCGCTGGCGCGAATGGCTGATCGGCACGCTGCTCGACCGCTGGATCGGCCGGCAGCGCTATTACCGCATGGGGCTTGCCGGAACCGAACCGGCCAATCCGGAATACCGCATTGCCGACGATACCCGCATGGCCACCGAGCCGATCGTCGACTTCGCCATCGGGCTCTTGTCCTCGGTGGTGTCGGCGCTGACCTTCGTCGGCGTCCTCTGGGTGGTCGGCGGCTCGCTCACCGTTCATGTCGGCGAGGGCAGCTTCGTCATCCCGGGCTATCTGGTGCTGGCGGCGGTCGTCTACGGCGTGGTGATGTCCTGCCTGATGTTGTGGATCGGCCGATCGCTGCCGGGCGCGGTGGCGCGCCGCAACGAGGGCGAGGCGAAACTCCGCTTCGAATTGACGCGGCTGCGCGAAAACAGCGAAAGCGTCGCGCTGATCCGTGGCGAAGCCGACGAGCGGCGCGCACTCGGCGCGACCTATGCCGATCTGGTCGGGCGTTGGCTGAATGTGGTCAGCCGGCACGGCCGGATCACCTGGCTGACCAATTCGAACGGCGTGTTCATCCCGGTGCTGCCGCTGTTGCTGGCGGCGCCGAAATATCTGTCCGGCGATTTCACGCTCGGCCAGGTGACCCAGCTCGCCGGCGCCTTTCTGCAGGTGCAGCTGGCGATCGCCTGGCTGGTCGACAATTACCGGGCGATCGCCCAGTGTTACGCCTCGATGCAGCGTGTCACCGACCTGACCAATGCTATCCACGATATCGACGGCGGTTTCGACGAGAACCACACTGGCGGCGTGGTCCTGGCGCCCTCGGTTTCGGGCGTCGTCCGGCTCGACGAACTGACCATTGCCGACCGCGCGGGCCAGGTGCTGATCGACCAGATCTCGGTGCGCATCGAGCCCGGCGAAAAGGTCATGATCTCGGGCGAGAGCGGCTCCGGCAAGTCGACGCTGGTCAGGGCGCTGGCCGGGCTCTGGCCCTGGGGCTCGGGCGTCATCGCGCTGCCGGCCGGCGGCGCCGTCGCCTTCGTGCCGCAGCGGGCCTATCTGCCGGCCGGCACCTTGCGTGCGGCGCTGCTCTATCCGGCCCAGACGGCCGAAGTCGACGACGCCGTGCTGAGCGAGGCGCTGGTCCAGGTCGGCCTCGGCTATCTCGAGGCCCGGCTCGGCGAGGCCGAGCGCTGGGAGCAGATCCTGTCCAATGGCGAGCGCCAGCGCCTCGCCGTGGCGCGGCTCCTGGTCCAGAAGCCCGACCTGGTCATTCTCGACGGCGCAACCAGCGCGCTCGACGAACCGGGCGAAGCCCGGCTGATGGCGGTGCTGGCCGCGGCCCTCGACGGCTCGACCCTGATCAGCGTCGGCCTGCGCCCGGGCCTGGAGGCGCTGCACGACCGCAAGCTGGTGCTGACGCGCGGCGAGCGCGGCGCCAGGCTGACCTCCATCCCGCTCGAGACCCGATCACCCGAACCCATCCCCTGACATCCAACGCCGCTTTGGCGCGGCGCCCGAGGAGCTATCGATGACGCTGCATATCTGGGATCACTTCTGGGACCTTCGCGTGAAGGAATGTCCCTGCGACGCGCATTTCTGCGACTGGCTGGAAGAGACCGAAACCCGGGGCAAGGCGATCTTCCATTTCGGCACTGGCGGTCACCACCTGCTCGGCCTGCACAATGTCGAAAAGGGGCTGAACAATGCCATTCTCGGCATTACCGCGTCACCCGGCGAGATCCGCACCTATGAGACGATGATCACCGAGAACCCCGAGCTCGGCTGGGGCTACAAGGCCTATTTCGGCGACATCTACCAGCTCGACGCGCGGCTCCTGCCGGTGTTCGACGTGGTCACCCTGTTCCATGTCGGCGAATTCCGCACCGAGAAGAACGATGAGTATGGCGGCCTCACCGACTATCAGATGGTGAAACTGCTGGCCGGCCAGACCCGCGCCGGCGGCACCATCGCCTTCTATGAAGGCTCTTATGCCTATGACAAGGCGAAGGGTGTGCATGACCAGCTGGTGGCCGAGGGCATCCTTGCGCCCAAGGGCCAGTTCAAGACCTTGCCGCTGTTCGAGCGCACGGCCCAGCCAGCCTGACGACAGCGGTCTGAGACGGGCGATCCGGTAGCGGCCGGCCACCCGTCCGAGGCCGGCGGGTACGGCATGGCTCGCCCGATCGGACCAGCCTTTGGGCCCGCCCCGGCTTGCCAAGCTCGCGCGCGAGGCAGATCATGACTGCTTCGTGACGCGAGATGGAGCGCTGGAAGGAGCCTCATGTCCGATGCCGAGACGAGTTTGCAGGGCACTGTCGTTCCCATGAACGCCGGTGCCTCCACCTCGCGCATAGCCTTCGACCGGCGCGAACTGGACGACATCCTGAACCTCTATGGACGCATGGTGGCTGCCGGCGAATGGCGCGACTACGCGATCGATTTCCTCAAGGACAAGGCGGTGTTCTCGATTTTCCGCCGCGCCTCCGAGGTGCCGCTCTACCGGATCGTCAAGGATCCGAAGCTGGCGGCGCGCCAGGGCGCCTATTCGGTGATCGCCGCGACCGGCCTCATCCTGAAGCGCGGCCATGAGCTCAGGCGCGTGCTGGCGGCGCTCGAAAAGCCGCTGAGGGCCGTACAATAAGCTTTGCGGTCCGGAGCCAGGCCGGAGAAAGCCGGCCTGGGCTCTGATGATCCGGGGCGGGGGCAGTTGCCTGCGCCCTGCATGGGGCGTCGAAACCACGCGCCCGGCCGCGCCATATCGCCGTAACCGGCGGGTCCTATGGCCTGTCCCGACCGCCGTCTTCAAAAGGCTTGCCATGCATCACTTCAAGGCCCTGTCCTGCGTCCTCGCCGTGATCGTCCAGCCGATCGCCGTGGCCTGCGGCGACGATCTGGTGATTCCGCCCGTGACCTATCCGCAGCTGGCGAAACAGGCCGCCGCCCCGGACGGCTTCGTGCCGCCGGGCTGGCGCCTGGAGCAGAGCCGGCGCGGCGACCTCAACGGTGACGGCATCGCGGATCTGGTGCTGGTCCTGCGCCAGGACGACCCGGTCAATATCCTGACCAATTCCGGGCTCGGCGAAAAACGCTTCAACACCAATCCGCGGATCCTCGCGCTGGCGCTCGGCAAGGCCGGCGGCGGTTTCGACCTGGCCTTGCAGAACCATAACCTGATCCCGCGCCGCGATGCGCCGACCCTCGAGGATCCCCTCGGCGACAATGCCGTCACCGTCGCACGCGGCGTCGTGAAGGTCCGTCTCGGCATGTTTTCAAGCGCCGGGTCCTGGGAGCTCTCGTCGACGACCTATACGTTGCGTTACCAGGGCGGCAGCTTGCGGGTAATCGGTTACGACCGGGACACGACGATGCGCAACAGCGGCCAGACCAGCGGCATCAGCATCAACTACCTGACCGGCCGGGTACAGCGCACGACCGGCCGGATCGACACCGACACGGTCGTCAAGCGCAACAGCATGTTGCGCGACCGCAGCCCGCTCACCATCGACCGCGTCGGCGACGGCCTCGCCTTCGAACCGGCCACCTGACGGTCGCAGCAAGCGGTCCATGGC
This sequence comes from Phreatobacter stygius, assembly GCF_005144885.1. Taxonomy (NCBI): domain Bacteria; kingdom Pseudomonadati; phylum Pseudomonadota; class Alphaproteobacteria; order Hyphomicrobiales; family Phreatobacteraceae; genus Phreatobacter; species Phreatobacter stygius. The sequence goes on along the minus strand of NZ_CP039690.1, from coordinate 2,330,112 downwards.
GAGCCATGCCGGCATGGTCCGGTGCGCCGTGGCGGCGGCAGCGGCGTTCTGATGTGGTTGAAATGACGACCTGGGTCGCCCTGTCCGCTCTCAGGAAATGCGGATGAAGCGCTTCACCCGCGAGCGCGGCTTGACGGTGCGGCGGGTCACGGTGACGCCGCGCGGTGCGATCTCGATGCGGCGGCCGGGGTTCGGCACGAAGAAGCGGGCGGTTTCGGCAGCACCGTCGACGCGCAGGAAATCGATGTCGATCGCGCGCATGAACGACTTCACGGATCCGTATGTCATGGGAATTCTCCGGAAGTTCGGGCGGCGGCTATGAAGAGACAAATTGGAGCGGGAGAAGGGATTCGAACCCTCGACCCCAACCTTGGCAAGGTTGTGCTCTACCCCTGAGCTACTCCCGCATCAATTTGTCTCTCGACCGCCGAAGCATCGAAGAGGGCGGTTCTATGCCAAAGGACGCCGAGGATTGCAATGGTCCCGTGACACTTTTTTCCACGACTGTGGATCTTGGCGCGGTTCGCGGCCGTTTGATGCCGGCCAGAGGTGCTTCGAACCGCCAGCCGGCGGCAAATCCGGCGCTGCCGGCCGCGGCGCAGCACCTCCATTCCACCGCGGCTCTGGCCTCCCGCGCACGCCTCGTGATCTATTGCAGCGCCCACCGATGCGCCGCCGCCGATTCAGGCTGACGCATAGCGGCAGGGCCACGCAAACAGATTGCGCGCAGGAGAATTGCATGGGTCTCGGTTTTGCCTCGCTTCCCGACAGTGGCCGCTATCGGCTCGCCAATGCGACGGTTCCGGCAGCGCTGGTCGGCGGCGCCACGCTTGATGCCAATGGCGATGGCCTGGCGCTCGCCGACATCGTCATCACCGACGGCCGGATCGAAACGATCGGCGTGCGGTCGGCGGCCGATGCCGCGACCGACCTGGCCACCGTCGATCTCGATCGGGCCATGGTGTTTCCCTGTTTCGTCGACAGCCATACCCATCTCGACAAGGGCCATATCTGGCCGCGCGCGGCCAATCCCGACGGCACCTTTCCGGGCGCGCTCGCCGCGGTCGCCGCCGATCGCCAGGCCAACTGGTCGGCGGTGGACGTCAGGACGCGGATGAATTTCGGGCTCAGGTCGGCTTTTGCCCACGGCACCGCGGCGATCCGCACCCATATCGATTCGCTGCCCGGCCAGATCGACATTTCCTGGCCCCTATTCAGTGAGCTCCGGCAGGAGTGGCTTGGCCGGATCGACCTGCAGGCCTCCTCGCTCTGCGGCATCGATGTCGTGGTCGAGGACGGCTATCTCGACAAGCTGGTGCCCGTGCTGAAGCGTTTCGGCGGCGGCCTCGGCTGCGTCACCTATATGTCGCCGAACCTGGCCGAGGGGCTCGAGCAGCTTTTTTCGACGGCGCTGGCGCAAGGTTTCAAGCTCGACTTCCATGTCGACGAGACGCTTGATGCGGGGGCCCATTCGTTGCGGCTGATCGCCGAGGCCGCGTTGCGTTTCGGCTGGGCCGAGAACGGCAATGGCCGGATCGTGGTTGGCCATTGCTGCTCGCTGTCGGCGCAGGCCGACGACGAGGTCGAGCGCACGCTGGACCTGGTCGCCAAGGCGGGCCTCGCCGTCGTCTCGCTGCCGATGTGCAACATGTATCTGCAGGACCGGAGCTTCGGGCGCACGCCACGCCGGCGCGGTGTCACCTTGCTGCACGAGATGAAGCAGCGCGGCACGCCGGTCATGGTCGCATCCGACAACACCCGCGACCCCTTTTATGCCTATGGCGACCTGGATGTGCTGGAGGTGTACCGGGCGGCGACCCGGATCCTGCATTTCGACCATCCGGTCGGCGACTGGCCGTTGACCGTGACGGGAACTCCGGCCGAGGCCTGCGGGTTCTCCGGTCGCGGCCTGATCGCGGCAGGCCTTGCCGCCGATCTCGTGCTGTTCCGCGGCCGGACCTGGACCGAACTCCTGGCCCGGCCGGAGGCCGACCGGACGGTGATCCGGGCCGGCCGGGCCATCGATACGACGCTGCCCTGCTATCGCGACCTCGACGTGCTGTGGAGTTGACGCCATGACGACCTACGACATCGCCGGGTTGAAGAGCCGCCTCGGCGGCATCAGAACGGAAGAGAACCCGGCGCTGGTGAAACAGAAGAGCCGGGACTTCTATTGGTACTCGCCGACCTTGAAGCGGCAGCTCGATCATGTCGTCGGCGACATCATCGTGTCGCCGGCGAACGAGGCGGAGGTTATACGCACCCTGGCCGCGGCCTATGAACTGGGGATCCCGGTGACGCCGCGCGGCACCGGCACCGGCAATTACGGCCAGGCCATGCCGCTGTCCGGCGGCATCGTGCTGGATCTGGCCGGCCTCAATACGGTGATCGCCGTGCAGCCCGGGCGTTTCGTCGCCGAGGCCGGCGCGGTCATCGCCGATATCGACAAGCTGGCGCGCGGCCAGGCGCAGGAAGTCCGCATGCATCCCTCGACCTATGCGACCGCGTCGGTCGGCGGCTTCATCGCCGGCGGATCCGGCGGCGTCGGCTCGATCACCTGGGGTGGCCTGCGTGACGCCGGCAATGTGATCCGGCTCAAGGTGGTGACCATGGAGGCGGAGCCGCGGGTGCTCGAGCTCACCGGCGACGACCTCCACAAGGTGGCCCATGCCTATGGCACCAACGGCATCATCACCGAGGTCGAGATGCCGCTCGGGCCGGCCTATGCCTGGGTCGACCTGATCTTCGGCTTCGACACGTTCGAGCGCGCGGCCGGCTTCGCCAATTCGCTCGGCGAGCAGGACGGCATCGCCAAGAAGAACCTGACGGTGATCGCCGCGCCGGCGCCGCACAGCTATTTCCTGCGCCACCAGGACTATCTGCAGCCCGACAGCCATGTGGTCATCGCGATGATCGCCGACTTCGCGGTCGATGCTACGCTGGCGCTCGCCAGGCGTGCCAGTGCCGAACTGTTGTTCCGCTCGGACGTCCTCGCCGACGATGACAAGAAGCGCCTGCCGCCGGGTTTCGAGTTGACCTGGAACCACACGACACTGAGGGCGCTGCGCATCGATCCGGCGATCACCTATCTGCAGACGCTCTACCCGTTCCCCGACCAGGTGGCGCTGGCGGCCAAGCTGCACGCGCATTTCGGCGACGAGGTGATCGGTCATCTCGAATTCGTCCGCTTCGACGGCAAAGTGACCTGTTTCGGCCTGCCAATGGTGCGGTTCACGACCGAGGAGCGGCTCGACGAGATCGTCAGGATCCATGAGGACATGGGCGCGCCGGTGTTCAATCCGCACCGCTACACGCTGGAAGAGGGCGGCATGAAACAGACCGACGACGTCCAGCTCGCCTTCAAGAAGGAGGCGGATCCGAAGGGGTTGCTCAATCCGGGCAAGATGATCGCCTGGGAGGATCCGAGCTACGACTACAAATCAGGCAAACATTTCCTGTTCAAGAGCCTGGCCGAGGCGGGCGTCGCCGAATGAGACGAGCCGCCGGTCGCGGCGCCGCGGCGCGACCGCGGCGATCATGACCAGGTGACGAATCGTGCCATGGATGCCCGATGAAAGTTCTCGTCCTCTATTGCCATCCGAACCCGGAAAGCTACGGCGCGGCGCTGCATCGCGCCGTGGTCGAGACGCTGGCCGCGCAGGGCCATGAGGTCGATGATTGCGATCTCTACGCCGAAGGTTTCGATCCGGTCCTGAGCCGCGCCGAGCGGGCCGGGTATCACGACCTCGCCACCAACATCCTGCCGGTCAACGGCTATGTGGACAGGCTGCGCACCGCGGAAGCCCTGGTGCTGGTGTTCCCGGTGTGGAATTTCGGCCTGCCGGCCGTGCTGAAAGGCTTTCTCGACCGGGTTTTCCTGCCCGGCGTGTCGTTCGGCATGGTCGACGGCAAGGCGCGCGGCCAGCTCACCAATGTCAAGAAGGTGGCCGTGGTGACCAGTTATGGCGCGACCTGGCTGAAGGCGCTGCTGCTCGGCAATCCGCCGCGCAAGTTCTGCACCCGTTCGCTGCGCGGGGTGACCCGCACGACGTCGCCGGTGACCTATCTCGCCCATTACGACATGAACCGGTCGACACCGCAAAGCCGCGCCGCCTTTCTCGCCAAGGTGCGCAATCGGATGGCCAGCTTGTGAGCCGGCTGGCTTGGTCACGATGTTGTCACGTTGCCGAGGGGAATATGCGGCGGTCGCGACTCCGCGGCCGTCACGCGGCCGCGCGCAGGGTTGATATCAGCCACTCGCCCGGTCACGCTTCAGGGGGATAGGCATGACCCGCGCGAAGGAGGCCGAACGGCCGGTGCGAGAACCTTATCGCAAGACCATTGGCGCCCATGTTCAACATGCCGCACGCGTTCATCGTGCGCTGGTGGCACGCAAATTGACCACGCTCGGGCTCTATCCGGGCCAGGAGCAGGTTCTGAAGATCCTGGCGGATGCCGGTGACATGACCATGGGCGACCTTGCCACGACGCTGCGGGTCAGGCCGCCGACCGCATCCAAGACCGTCGGCCGGCTGCATGTCCAGGCCCTGGTCGAGCGCAAGACCAGCGAAGGCGGCGACGGCCGGCTGGTTCGCGTCGGCCTGACCGAGGCCGGCCGCGCCAAGGCCCTGGCGCTCGACGACCTGTGGTTCGCGGCGGAAGACGAGATGCTTGCCGATCTCGACACCAAGGATGTGAAACGGCTCAGGAAATTGCTTCGCCGGATCGAGAAGACCCTGCAGCCGCATGAACACCTCGGCGGCGACGACGAGGACGACGAGGGTGAGGGCTGACGGTCAGCCCCGTCGTGATCGAGGCCTGTGCATTCAGCTTTTCGGCGCCATGGCCCGATAGGCCTCGATGACCAGCGCGTCGTCGGCCTTGCCGAGGCCCATGCCGGAGGCCGCCAGGAACAGCTGGTGGGCGGCGGCGGCCAGGAACAGCGGCGCGCGGGTGGAATGGCCGGCATCGAGCACGATGCCGAGATCCTTGACGAAGATGTCGACCGCAGAGGTGACTGGCGGATCGTCCATCAGCATGCGCGGGCCGCGATTGCTGAGCATCCAGCTGCCGGCGGCGCTCGCGCCGTAGATCTCGAGCAGCAGGCTGGTGTCGAGGCCGGCGCGCTCGCCGAGCGCCAGGGCCTCGGCCGCGGCGGCAATATGCACGCCGCAGAGCAATTGGTTGATGGTCTTGACCATGGCGCCGTCGCCAGCCTTCTGGCCGACATGGTAGAGCCTGGAGCCCATCACCCTCAGGATCGGTTCGGCGGCTTCGTACTCGGCCTGGGGGCCGGCCGCCATGATGGTGAGCGAGCCGGCCTCGGCGCCGACCACGCCGCCCGAGACCGGCGCGTCGATGAAGCGGCGCTGGCTTGCCTCGACCTTGGCGCCGATCGCCGCGGCGCGGGCCGGCGGACAGGTGGCCGAGAGAATGACCAGCGCCCGCGGGCTCAGGGCGTCGAGGGCGCCGGCCTCGAACAACACGGCCTCGGCCTGATCGGCATTGACCACCATCAGGACCAGCACGTCGGCGCCATCGGCGGCGTCGCTGGCGCTCGGGAACGGCGTGCCGCCCTGGCCCTCGAGCCAGTCGAGCGCCAGCGGATTGACGTCGAAGCCCCTGACCTGATGGCCGGATTTGATCAGGTTGGCCGCCATCGGCCGTCCCATGGCGCCAAGGCCGGCGAAGGCGATGCTGGTCAAGGCCCTACTCCTTCACGGCGCCGGTCATCGCCGACACATAATGCTCGACGAAGAAGGCATAGAGGATGACCAGCGGCAACGAGCCGACCAGCGCGCCGGCCATCAGCGAGCCCCAGCGGAACACGTCGCCGTCGACGAATTCGGAGATGATCGCCACCGGCACGGTCTTGTTGTGGTTCGACGAAATGAAGGTCAATGCGTAGACGAACTCGTTCCAGCACAGGGTGAAGGCGAAGATGAAGGCCGAGATCAGGCCGGGCACGGCGAGCGGCAGGATGATCTTGGTCAGGATCTGCCAGCGGCTGGCGCCGTCGACCAGGGCGCATTCCTCAAGCTCGTAGGGGATGGTCTTGAAATAGCCCATCAGCAGCCAGGTGCAGAACGGGATGAGGATGGTCGGATAGGTCAGGATCAGCGCGAAGGGCGTGTCGAACAGCCCATAGGCATAGATGATCGTCGACAGCGGGATGAACAGGATCGACGGCGGCACCAGATAGGCGAGGAAGATCAGCCCGCCGACCGTCTGGGCGCCCTTGTAGCGCACCCGGACGATGGCATAGGCCGCCAGGACGGAGGCGAAGATCGACAGGAAGGTGGCGCAGACCGCCACCAGCATGGTGTTCCACAGCCAGCGCGGATAGTTGGAATCGAGCAGCAGCTTCTCGACATGGCGCAGCGTCGGCTCGGTCACCCATAACGGGTTGCTGGTCTGCAGGTCGAGCAGCTGGGCGTCCGGTTTGATCGAGGTGATGACCATCCAGTAGAACGGAAACAGCAGCACGATCATGATGATGATCAGCGGCAGATAGACCGTCACCACCTTGCGCGGCAGGTTCTCGAGATAGCTCATGCCCTCGGAGGCGTCGGACGAGGCGAGGCTCGCCGCGCGGACCGGGTTGGTCTGGGGGGCCGTGGCGGTCATGGCGTTCTCCCGCTCGATCGTGGTTGGCCGAAGGCCGGCGCGCCGCCGAACATGGTGATGGTGGCCGGCGTTTCGGCCGGCAATGGCTGCATCGGGCGATCAGTCACTGTTCTCTCCCGCCTGCCATTTGCGCCGCTGCAGACCGAACCAGGACAGCATGATGGTGGCGAGCAGGAACGGGATCATGGCGGTGGCGATGGCGGCGCCTTCGCCGAGATTGCCGCCCAGGATGCCGCGCTGGTAGGACAGCGTCGCCATCAGATGGGTGGCGTTGACCGGCCCGCCGCGGGTCATTGCCCAGATCAGCTGGAAGTCGGTGAAGGTGAACAGCACCGAGAAGGTCATCACGACGGCGATGATCGGGGTCAGCAGCGGATAGGTGATGTGGCGGAAGATCTGCCATTTGGATGCGCCGTCCAGTGTCGCCGCCTCGTAGAGCGAGGGCGACACGGTCTGCAGACCGGCCAGCAGCGTGATGGCGACGAAGGGAATGCCGCGCCAGATATTGGCGAAGATCACCGAACATTGGGCGAGGAACGGGTCGCCGAGCCAGTTGATCACGCCGCCTTTCGGCAGGATGCCGACTTGCACGAGGCCCCAGGTGATGACCGAGAACTGGGTGTCGAAGATCCACCAGAACGCCACCGCCGAGAGCACGGTCGGCACGATGAAGGGAATCAGCACGATCGAGCGGATCAGTGCCTTGAACGGCAGGTTGTTGTTGAGCAGCAGGGCGAGATAGAGCCCGACCGCAAACTTGATGCCGGAGGCGATGAAGGTGAACACGATGGTGAAGATCAGCGCCCGGATGAAGTCGGTGTCGCCCATCAGCCATTCGTAGTTTTCCAGGCCGATGAAAGTGCCGGCGCGGCCGATCTTTGCATCGGTGAAACTGATCCAGATGCCCTTGCCCAGCGGATAGACCAGGAACAGCACCAGAAAGGCGATGGCCGGCATCATGAACCAGGCGCCGAGCCAATTGCGGTTGCGCTTCAGCTGGTCCCACATCGAAACGTCGCGTGGCGAGGCCTTGGCGGTCGGGTTGGCGAGAGCGGCGTCGGCCATCGGGGAACTCCGGCGTAGGGCTAGGGAGGCAGCTCAAAAAAGCGCCGCCTCCACCCGAAATCGGCAATGGGAGGCGGCGTCGCGGCCGCCTCCATGAAGCCAGCAGGACTGGGAAGCCAGCGGGACTGGCGTCAGCGATAGATGCGCCGCAACTGGCGTTCGGCGAGCGCGATGGCGCCTGCCTCGGTCTCCTTGCCGGTACAGAAATTGGCGAACAGATCGACCACGATGAAGTCGGCGGTTGCGGTCGCCGCCTTCTCGTTCAGCGGTCCACGGGCGCCGGCGACCAGGCTGCGCTTGGCCGATTCACGGAACACCCGGGTCTTCGGATCGGTGGTCCAGACCGGGTTGTTGTCATAGGCGTTGAGCATATGGGTCAGGTAGCCGCCGGCCGCCTCGAGCCACGGATTGAACTGCTCGGCTTCCAGGATGAACGCCATGAAGGCTTTGCAGGCATTCGGCGAGCGCGTGTAGTTCATGGCCAGCATCGGGAAGGCCAGCTGGATTTCAGCCGGCCTGCCGACCGGGCCGACCGGCCAGAAGGCGTGATCGGTGTCGGCGGCGATCTCGCGCTGCTTGGCATCCGGGGAAATCTTCGCCGCGGCGTAGATCGAGATGCCGTTGGCGGTCAGATGGACCTCGCCCGACAGATAGGCGCGGTTGTTGCTCGCATCGTTCCAGGCGGCGGTGCCCGGAATGAAGGTGTCGTAGAGCTGCTTGGCATAACGCAGCGCCGCGACGGTCTCCGGCGAGTTGATGGTGATCTTTTCCTTGTCGTCGACCTGGTAGGCGCCGTGCGACCAGAGCAGCCAATGGGCGAAGGCATTGCCGTCGCCGGTGGCGCGGCCGAGCGGGAAGCCGACCTGCGTGCCCTTGGCCTTCATCGCCTTGCACAGTTCGAGGAAGCCGGCATTGTCGCCGGGAACCTCGTTGAAGCCGGCGGCCTTGAGCGACGAAATGCGGTAGTTGATATAGCCGCCATTGACCGCGACCGGGATCGAGATCCACTTGTTGCCGAGCTTGCCATAGGCTTCGGCCAGCGGCACCCAGCCGCCATATTTCTTGCCGAGATAGTCGGCGACGTCGGTGACGTCGACGCAGCGCTGCGGGAACAGGTGGGGCAGCGAATAGAGGCCCCAGAAGATGTCCGGGCCGGCGCCGGTATTGGCGGCGACCGACGCCTTGGGCTGCAGGTCGTCGAAGCTCTCGCTGGTCAGCGTCACCTTGACGCCGGTCGCCTGGGTGAAGGCCGCGACCATCTTGTTGAACTGGGCGTCCTCGGCCTCGACGAAACGGCGCCAGCGCAGCACGCTGATCGAGGCATTGGCCTCCGGCTTGAACGGCGATGCCTGGGCCCAGGCCTTGGCCCATTCGGTGGCGCTCGAAGCGGTCAGCGCGCCGGCGGCGGCTGCCCCTTTGACGAGCGAACGGCGTGTGATGCTGGTCATGATGGTCGATCCTCCCTTGATGATGGCGGCAGCCCGTCTGGTGCGGGCCTTTCCGTTGTTTCGGCGGGTTCATCCCGCTTGGCGTGATCCGATGGCGAGCCTTCGAAAGTGGTGCTGCCGGCCGTCGCGGCCGAGCTTTGCCGGCGCGCGGGCCGCGTCAGTGCTGGCCGAGATTACGACCGGTCTCGGCGTCGAACAGATGGGTGACGCGCGGATCGGTGCTGAGCTTGATGATGTCGCCCGGCTTGAAGTCATGGCGTTCGCGGAACACCAGGATGACGTCCTGGCCATTGAGCTTGGCGACGACCTGGATTTCCGCACCGGTCGGCTCGACGACGATGACCTCGGCCTCGGCGCCGGCCTGGTCGTCCAAGAGGAAATGTTCGGGCCGGATGCCATAGACCGCCGGCTTGCCGTCGAAGCCGACGGGCGGCTTGCCGAGCGGCAGGCGCTGGCCGCCCTCCAGGACAAAATCCTTGCCGTCGATCTTGCCCTTCAGGAAGTTCATCGCCGGCGAACCGATGAAGCCGGCGACGAACAGGTTGCGCGGGTTGTCGTAGAGATCGAGCGGCGCGCCCATTTGCTCGACGATGCCGTCATGCATGACGACGATCTTGTCGCCCATGGTCATGGCTTCGATCTGGTCGTGGGTGACATAGACCGTGGTGGTCTTCAGCCGCTGATGCAGCTCCTTGATCTCGGTGCGCATGGCGACGCGCAGCTTGGCGTCGAGGTTCGACAAAGGCTCGTCGAACAGGAACACCTGAGGATCGCGGACGATGGCGCGGCCCATGGCGACGCGCTGGCGCTGGCCGCCGGACAGTTGCCGCGGATAGCGCTCGAGCAGCGCGCCGAGATTGAGGATCTCGGCGGCGCGCTTCACCTTGACGTCGATTTCCGATTTGGCGGCGTTCCGGAGCTTCAGCGAGAAGCCCATGTTGTCGGCCACCGTCATATGCGGATAGAGCGCGTAGTTCTGGAACACCATGGCGATGTCGCGTTCCTTCGGCGGAACGTTGTTGACCACCCGGTCGCCAATGGCGATCTCGCCGCCGGTGATGTTTTCCAGCCCCGCGATCATTCGCAGAAGAGTCGATTTGCCGCAGCCGGACGGACCCACCAGCACGACGAACTCGCCGTCGGAAATCGGCACCGAAACGCCATGGATGATCGGTGTCGAGCCGAAAGCCTTCCGCACGTCGCGGATGTCGACGGATGCCATCTATGATCCTCCCTGGGCGGTCAGCCGTACCCCGCGCTTCGGCCCCTTGACCTGGGCTCTCTGATCCGGTCCCGTGTGGCCGGACGCAGCGGGGTGTCTTTTCGTCGGGGCCAGTGTGGCACGCTGGAATTTCTGAAATCAAGTGTGATCACAGAAACACCTTGGAACCTTCAATCGTTTGAAATGTGATGTCGCATGGGACAGTTCGCGCGACCGCAGCAGGGAGTAGAACCATGAGCAGGCCCGATCTTCTGATGACCGGACCGATGATGCCGCTGGTCCAGGAGGGCCTGGCGCAACGCTTCACCGTGCACAAGCTGTGGGAGGCGGCCGACAAGGAGGCGATGCTGAACGAGGTGGCGCCGACCGTCATGGCGATCGCCACCGGCAACCATTCGCCGACCGATGCCGCCCTGATGAGCCGCCTGCCCAATCTCAAGATCGTCGGCAGTTTCGGCGTCGGCTACGATGCGGTCGATGCGGCCTGGGCCGGTCAGCACGGCATCGTGGTGACCAATACGCCCGACGTGCTGAACGAGGAGGTCGCCGACACGGCGCTCGGCCTTCTGTTGTCGACGGTGCGCGAGTTCCCGCAGAACGACCGCTATCTGCGCGCCGGCAAATGGCTGCAGAAACCTTATCCGCTGACCGGCACGCTGCGCGACCGCAAGGTCGGCATTCTCGGCCTTGGCCGCATCGGCAAGGCGATCGCCCGGCGCCTCGATGCCTTCGGCGTGCCAGTGGTCTATCATGGCCGCAGCGAGCAGAAGGACGTCGCCTACGGCTATTATCCAACCCTTGTCGGCATGGCCAGGGACGTCAATGTCCTGTTGATCGTGGCGCCGGGAGGGGATGCGACCAACAAGATCGTCAATGCCGAGGTGCTGGCAGCCCTCGGTCCCGATGGCGTCCTGATCAATGTCGGGCGCGGCTCGGTGGTCGACGAGCAGGCGCTGATCGCGGCGCTGCAGGCGAAGACGATCAAGTCGGCCGGTCTCGACGTGTTCGAGGACGAGCCGCGGGTGCCGGCGGAACTGATCGCCATGGACCACATCGTGCTGTTCCCGCATGTCGGCTCGGGCTCGGTCCATACCCGGCGGGCGATGGCGCAACTGGTGGTCGACAATCTCGTGTCCTTTGCCGACGGCAAAGGTCCGCTGACCCCGGTCCCGGAGACGCCCTGGCCGCCGAAGGCCTGAAGGACCGGCACTTTCGGGGAACGGGCGCGGCCGGTTCCCCGGCATCGTCGAACCCGACCGCTAGGGCGTGCAGCCTTTATGAGTGCACGCCCTAGGCCGGTTCGACCACCAGCGTGGTGCCGTCGATGCGCTTGACCCGGACGCGCGTCCCGGACGCACAATCCGGGCCGGTGACGGCCCAGACCGTGTCGGCGATGCGGACGCGCCCTCGTCCGGCCTGGATCGGCTCATCGATGACGAATTCCTGGCCGACGATGGTTCCGGAGCGCTCGTTCAGGTGCGGCTGATCGCTGGCGTCGCTGTTGCGGCTCCAGGCGAAACGGAACCAGGCGACGACGCTGGCCAGTGCCAGCGCCGCGAAGACGCCGGCCTGGACCTGCCAGGACGCGTCGGGCAGGAGGAGGAAGATCACCCCGGTGATCGCTGCCGCCGCGCCGAGCCAGATCAGGAAATAGCCCGGCACGACGATTTCGGCGACCAGCAGGACCGCTGCGAAGGCGATCCAGCCCCAGGCGCCAAGTGAAGCAAAGCCGTTGATGATCATCTCGGGACTACCTTCAGCCGCCGGCCGGCGGCACGCTGCCGCGCGGCGCAAGCCTGGCCAGGGCCGGCGCGTCGGTTCCAAACGCCGCCTTGGCGATCTCGCCGATGCCGGCGAGCGAGCCCAGGATCTGGGTGGTCTCGACCGGCATGATCAGCACCTTCTGGTTCGGCGACTGGGCCATGGCCTCGAGCGCCTTCAGATATTTCTCGGCGATGAAATAGTTGACCGACAGGGAGTTGCCGCCGGCGATTGCGACCGACAGCACCTCGGTCGCCTTGGCTTCCGCCTGGGCCTGGCGTTCGCGCGCCTCGGCGTCGCGGAAGGCCGCTTCGCGCCGGCCTTCGGCTTCCAGGATCTGCGATTGCTTCTGACCTTCGGCGCGCAGGATCTCGGATTGGCGCTGACCCTCGGCCTCGAGGATCACCGCACGCTTCTCGCGTTCCGCCTTCATCTGCCGGCCCATGGCCGCCACCAGGTCGGCCGGCGGCACGATATCCTTGATCTCGATGCGATTGACCTTGACGCCCCAGGGCGAGGCTGCCTGGTCGACGACACGCAGCAGCCGTTCGTTGATCTCGTCGCGATGCGACAACAGCGCGTCGAGGTCCATCGAGCCCATCACCGTGCGGATATTGGTCATCGCCAGGTTGAGCAGAGCGAGGTTGAGATTGGTGATCTCGTAGCTGGTCTTGGCCGGATCGAGCGACTGGAAGAAGGCGATGCCGTCGACCGTCACCTTGGCGTTGTCCTTGGTGATGACCTCCTGGCTCGGCACGTCGAGCACCTGCTCCATGACGTTCACCTTGTGGCCGATCCGGTCGATGAACGGCACGATCAGCGACAGGCCCGGCCTGAGCGTGCGGACATAACGACCGAAGCGCTCCACCGTCCATTGATAGCCCTGCGGCACCGTCTTGACGCCGGAAAAGATGATAATGATGGCAAGCACAACAAGGGCGACAAGGGCGATGTCGCTGCCGGCAAAAGGAAACATGATGGGTCTCCGAAAGGGAATGCGAAGGTAGGGCGGCAGGCTTTGGAGCACAATCCTAGCATGTCCCCGATCGCTCCGGCGCGACGCTGGCGCGCAACGCCGTCGTCCACGGCCGCGCGCCTCGTCACGAAAACGCATCATGGCGGTTGGATCGTTTCGCGCCCATGACGCAGGTGCGCCACCGGCGTTTCGGGTGTCCGGCCGGGGCGGTTTTTGCGAATGCGTCGCAACAAACTTGACACGAGAGGCCTCGCGCCGCAATTTCCTGCGAATGACTTGCAACAACGCTTCAACCCTGGTGAACCCATGATGCCACCCGTCTCACGCCGGGTTTTTGCCGGCGCCGCTGCTGGTCTTGCGCTCGGCCTCGGTCGCGCCGCCGCGGCTCAACCGCTGTCGGTGGTGACCACGACCGCCATGCTGGGCGATGCGGTACGTATGCTCGCGGGCGATGCGGTCAAGGTCGAATCGCTGATGGGCGAAGGCGTCGATCCGCATCTTTACCGCCCGACCCGCGCCGATATCGTCAAGCTGACCGCGGCCGATCTGGTGATTGCCCATGGCCTCAACCTGGAGGCGCAGTTCCGCGAGACCTTTGCCCAGATCGGCCGGCAACGGCCGGTGGTGTTTGCCGCCGACGCGGTTCCCCGGGAGCGGCGCCTCAACGACCAGGAGGTGCCGGACAAGCCCGATCCGCATGTCTGGATGGATCCAGGGCTCTGGATCGTGGTGGTTCGTGCGGTGGCCCATGCGCTCGAGACCCATGGGCGGCCCAACCGCGATCCCGTGACGCCGCGGCTCGCATCGACGCTTGCCGAGCTTCAGGCGCTTGGCACCTATGCGAGCGGGATCCTGTCCAGCGTGCCGGCGGAACGGCGCCTCCTGGTGACCGCGCATGACGCCTTCGGCTACCTCGCCAGGGCTTTTGATTTCGAGGTGCACGGCATCCAGGGCCTGTCGACCGAGAGCGAGGCCGGGCTGAAATCCATCGAGGCCACCGTCGAGCTGATGGTGAAGCGGCGCATCCCTGCCATTTTCGTCGAGAGTTCGGTGTCCGACCGCAATGTCCGGGCGGCGATCGAGGGCGCGGCCCGGCGTGGCCACACCGTCGCCATCGGAGCGGAACTGTTCTCCGACGCCATGGGCAAGCCAGGGACCTATGAGGGCACCTATCTCGGCATGATCGACCACAATGTCACGGCGATTGCCCGGGCGCTGGGCGGCACCGCACCCGAACGCGGCATGTCCGGCCGCCTGAATGTCGCGGGCTGAGGCGTGACCATGCTGGCGCGCCCCCCCGGCCCGACACTGGACGTCCTGGCTGGCCGGCTCATGGTGGAGGACCTGTCGGTCGCCTATCGCGGCGTGCCGGCGCTCACCGACATCACCTGGGTGGCGCCGGCAACCGGGCTCGTCGCCGTGGTTGGCCCGAATGGCGCGGGCAAATCGACCTTGATCAAGGCGATCCTCGGCCTGGTGCCGTCGACCGGCAAGGTCAATGTCGGCGGCCGCACGATGGACGAGGCGCGCGGCCTGACCGCCTATGTGCCGCAGCGGGCTTCGGTCGACTGGGACTTTCCGGCGACGGCGCTCGATGTCGTGCTGCAGGGCATGGTGCGCGAGACCGGCTGGTTCAGGGCCTATGGCCGGGCCCGGCGCGGCAAGGCGCTCGACCTGCTCGACCGTGTCGGGCTCGCCGATCTGGCCAGCCGGCAGATCGGTGCCATGTCGGGTGGTCAGCAGCAGCGCGTCTTTCTCGCCCGGGGGCTTGCCCGCGACGCCCGCATCCTGTTTCTCGACGAGCCGCTGGCGGGTGTCGACGCGGCCTCGGAGAGCATTATTCTGGATGTCTTCGACGCGCTCGACCGGGACGGCCGCCTGGTGGTCTGTGTGCATCACGACCTGGGCACGGTCGCCGCCCGCTTTCGCGACGTGCTGGTGCTCAACAAGACGGTCATTGCCGCCGGACCGGTCGCCGAGGCCTTCACCCCGCAGGTGCTGGCCAGGGCCTATGGCGTGCCGCTGGCCACCTGACCGATGGATCAATTGATCACCCAGATCCTGCGTGTGGTGAGCTTGCAGGCCGGTTTCAACACGACGGTGGTCATGCTCGGATCGGCTGCGCTCGGCTGTGCCGCCGGGGCCGCCGGTGTCTTCGCCATGCTGCGACGGCGCGCGCTGGTCTCGGACGCCGTGGCACATGCGACCTTGCCCGGCATTGCCGGCGCCTTCCTGCTGGCCGCGGCGCTCGACCGGGCGCCGCGCGACGCGCTGTGGCTGATGGGCGGCGCGGGGCTCGCGGCGCTGGCCTCGCTGATCGCCATCGAATGGCTCGGCCGCCGGCCGAAGGTTGGCCCGGATACGGCGACCGCCGCGGTGCTGGCGGCCGGTTTCGGGCTGGGCCTGGCGCTCCTGTCCATCGTGCAGACCCTGTCGATCGGGCGCCAGGCGGGACTGGAACAATTGCTGTTCGGCTCGGCCGCCGGCATGCTGCCGCACGAGGCCGAGGTGATGGCGCTGTTGGCGGTCCTGGTGCTGGCAATCCTGGTCGCCGTGCTGAAGGAGCTCTGCGCGGTGGCGTTCGATGCCGACTTCGCCCGGGCGATCGGCCTGCCGGTGGCGCGGCTCGACGGGCTGGTTGCGCTTGTCTGCGCCGTCGTGGTGGTCGCAGCCCTGCCGGTGGCCGGCTTCGTCTTGTCGGTCGCCCTGGTCGTCATCCCGCCGGCGGCGGCACGGTTCTGGACCGATCGCGCCGGCCTGGTGGTGATCCTCGCGGCCGGGTTCGGCGCCGTCTCGGCTTTCTCGGGCGCCGCCGTCTCGGCGGTGGTGGCCGATACGCCGACCGGGCCGGCCATCGTGCTGGTCGCGGCTCTGCTCTTTGCCTTCAGCCTGGTGTTCGGCCGGGCCCGCGGGCTGATCGCGGGGCAAGGCTGATGGCGAATTTCTGGATGGTCGATTTCGTGCCGCTGCTGGCGGCGACGCTCGCGGCGCTGGCCTGTGCGCTGGTCGGCAATTTTCTGATTCTCACCCGTCGCGCCATGGCCGCCGATGCGCTGAGCCACGCCGTGGTGCCGGGCGTGGTGATCGCGGTGGTGGTCACGGGGTCGACCGCAAGCCCGGTCATCCTTGGCGGCGGCCTGGCCGCGGCTTTCGCGGCGAGCGGCCTCGTCGCCTTTCTCACCCGCGCCGGCCGGGTCGAGCCGGGCGCGGCGCTTGGCATCGTGTTCACCAGCTTCTTCGCCTTCGGCATCCTGCTTCTGGAATGGACCGGGCTTGCCCGTACCGCCTTCGACATCCATCACGTGGTGACCGGCCACCTGGAAGGGCTGATCTGGGTGACCGCCGATGACGCGGCCGGGGCGTCGCCGCTGGTTATGCTTGGTCAGCTGCCGAAGGTCGTCGCCGAGCTCGCCCTGGTGCTGGTGCTGGTGACGGCGATCCTGGTGGCCTTCCACAAGGAACTCGCCTTGATCGCCTTCGATCCGGTCTTCGCACGCGCCGCCGGCCTGCCGATCGGCGCGCTGGAGGCCGCGCTCTTGACCGCGACCGCGCTTGCCTGCACGGCTGCCTTCCAGTCGGTCGGCGTGGTGCTGGCGGTTGCGATGATCGTCTGCCCGGCAGCGACCGCCCGGCTGCTGACCACAAGGCTCTCCCGCCAGATCGGGCTGTCGCTCGCCATTGCCTTCGCCACCGTGCTGATCGGTTATGCCGCAGCCGTGGTCGGGCCGGCGCTGTTCGGCTCGGCGCTGGCGCTCAATGCCGCGGGCACCATCGGGGCAACCGCCGGCCTCGCCCTGGCGCTGACGGCGGCGGTCAAGGCCCGGGCCTGATCGGCCTGCGGCTGATCCGACCCGCCTGCGGCTGATCCGACCCGCCTGCGGCTGATCTGACCCGCCTGCGGCCGATCTGACCCGCCTGCGGCGCTTGGCACCTTTCAACCCTTCCAATTCCGGCGTATCACCCGCGCAACTTCGCTTGGTCGACCGCGAGCCCCTGATGCCCGAAATGAAGCTTCCCCCCGATCATGTGCCGGTGCAGGCCGGCAAGATCGGGGTGCTGATCATGAATCTCGGTACGCCCGACGGCACCGATTATTGGTCGATGCGGCGCTACCTGAAGGAATTCCTGTGGGATCGCCGGGTGATCGAGACGCCTCGCGCGGTCTGGTGGCCGATCCTCAACCTGATCATCCTGCAGACCCGCCCGCAAAAGAAGGGCCGGGATTATGCGACGATCTGGAACAAGGAGCTGGACGAGAGCTTCCTGAAGACCATCACCCGCAATCAGGCCGAAAAGCTCGGGAGCCAGCTGGCCGCGTCGAGCGACAAGGTCGTCGTCGACTGGGCCATGCGTTACGGCAATCCGGCGATCAAGCCGGCGGTGGAACGGCTGTTGAAGGCTGGCTGCGACCGGATTCTGGCCGTCTCGCTCTATCCGCAATATGCCGCGGCGACGGTTGCGACCGCCAATGACCATCTGTTCCGGGCGCTGATGGAGATGCGCTGGCAGCCGACGGTCAGGGTCGCGCCGCCCTATCACGACGAGCCGGTCTATATCGACGCCCTGGCGCAATCGATCCGCGCTCATCTCGCAGGACTGGACCACGACCCGGAGGTGATCCTCGCCTCGTTTCACGGCGTGCCGCAGAAATATGTCGAGGCCGGCGATCCCTATTATTGCCACTGCCACAAGACCTGGCGGCTGCTCGGCGAGGCGCTCGGCATGGGACCGGACCGGCTGATGATGACCTTCCAGTCGCGTTTCGGCCCGGACGAGTGGATCAAGCCCTATACCGACAAGACCGTCGAGGCGCTGGCCAGGAAAGGCGTCAAGTCCATGGCCATCCTGGCGCCGGGCTTCTCGGCCGACTGCCTGGAAACGCTGGAAGAACTGAACGGCGAGAACCGCCACATCTTCGAGGCCAATGGCGGTGAGCGGTTCAGCTATATCCCTTGCCTCAACGATTCGGATCTCGGCATGGGGGTGATCAGGACCGTGGTCGAGCGGGAGCTGATGGGCTGGCTGCCGGCGCGCATCGGTCCGTCCGCAACGCCCGAACCGGGCCGTTGAAACGATCGCGCGGATCCGGCGCGATCAAACCGACATGTCGGACCGGCATCGACACGGATGCAGGGCGACTGGCGCATGTGTTGGATTGAATATGATCAGAATTATTCTTGTGGACATACCGCGGATCCTGCTGGGGCTCCTGTTCCTGGTCAGCGGTATCGACGGCCTGCTGCTGGTCTTCACCGGCACGAATTACATCAATCCGCCAACCTCTCCGGCGGGCCTCGCCTTCGAACATGCCCTGAAGGTTTCCGGCTTCTTCTGGCCGCTGATGAAGTCGATCAACCTGATCGGCGCCGTCATGCTGCTGAGCAACCGCGCGCCGGCGCTGGGCGTGGCGCTGCTTTTGCCGATCATCACCGTGATCATCGGCTTCCACATCGCGCTCAACCCCGGCGGCATGCCGGTGGCGGTGGTCCTGGCTGTCGTGACCGGCATGCTGCTGATCGCCTATCGCGACCGTTACGCCGCATTGCTGCGCTGAGCCCCCGAGCGGTCAGCCGACCGGTCGCGTATCCTCGATCACCTTGCCGTCGTTCGGCAGGCTGCCGGGCGCGACCGGCGTCACCGCGCCCTTGAGCTTGGTCACCGCCTGGACGGTCTCGCCGACGGCCGCCAGGAATTCGGCGGACTTGGCCCGGGTCTCGACCTGCAGCGTCATGATGTCGGTTTCGCCGTTGCGCGCGACGACCAGGCGGGCCCGGGTGATTTCGGAATGGCGCTTGACCACCTCGGCGACCTGTTCGGGGCGGACGAACATGCCCTTGACCTTGGCGGTCTGATCGGCGCGGCCGAGCCAGCCCTTGATGCGCCAATTGGTCCGTCCGCAGGATGAGACACCGGGCAGCACCGCGGTCAGGTCGCCAACCGCCAGCCGGATCAGCGGGTGGTGGATGTCGAGCACGGTAACGACGATTTCGCCGACCTCGCCTTCGCGCACCGGATCACCGGTGCCGGGACGGACGATTTCCAGGATGATGTCTTCGTTCAGCACCAGGCCGTCGCGCGCCTCGGTCTCGTAGGCGATCGGGCCGCATTCGGCGATGGCGTAGGTCTGATAAGCGGCAATGCCGTGGCCGGCGATCTCCTTCTGCAGCGACGGCGGGAAGGCGGCGCCCGAAACCAGCGCCTTGGTGATCGAGGAGATGTCGCGGCCCTT
This sequence comes from Phreatobacter stygius, assembly GCF_005144885.1. NCBI lineage: Bacteria > Pseudomonadati > Pseudomonadota > Alphaproteobacteria > Hyphomicrobiales > Phreatobacteraceae > Phreatobacter > Phreatobacter stygius. Next base: position 2,310,784 of record NZ_CP039690.1, on the reverse strand, counting down.
GGCCTTGGCCGTGTCGATCAGGATCTTCAGGAAATCCGGTACCCCGGTATAGGCCACCGGCCGATAGGCCTCGATCAGGTCGAGCTGGTGGTCGGTATTGCCCGGGCCGGCCGGAATGACCGCGCAGCCGACGGCGCGGGCGCCGGAATCGAAAGCCCAGCCGCCCGGGGTCAGGTGATAGGAAAAGGTGTTGAGCACGATGTCGCCGCGCTTGAAGCCGCCGGCGGCGAGCACACGGCCCATGCGCCAGACGTCATGGCCGACCGGTTCGGGTTCGAAGATCGGGCCGGGCGAGACGAACAGCCGGCCGAAAGCGCTGGCCTTGCCGGGCATGAAGCCGCCAAAGGGCGGGTGCGCCTTCTGCAATGCCGGCAGGTCTGACTTGCGCTGGATCGGCAGTTCGGCGAGCGCTGCCCGGGAGGTGATGGCGCGCGGATCGATCTTGCCGAGATGGCGCTTCCAGCCGGGCGCCTTCAGCGCCGTGGCGATGGCCGCCGGCAGGCGCTTGAACAGGTCTCTCTCACGAACGTTCGGGTCGCGCGTTTCCCGCTTGTCGTAATGGCCAGCCATTTTCGTTATCTCCCTCTCAGTCGAGCCTAACCCAGAGCGGGCAACAAAAGCGAACCGTCCGAAAGTCAGGCCTTGGCAATTTCGGCCGCGGCCAGCGCGGCGACCGCAAGGTCGTCGTCCGGCGTCTCGCCATCGCCGATCAGCCAGGCCGCCGGGAGGCCGGCAAAGGCCAGAATCCAGTGCAGCAGGCGGGTCGGCTCGAGTCCCGCGGCCTTGGTTACCACGTCGAGCTGTCGCGCAAAGCGCCCGGGCGACAGCGCAACCGCCTCGTCCGGATTGCGGAACAGATTGACGAAATCGAAGGCGCGCTCGCCAAGGAGGCCCTTCGGATCGATGGCAAGCCAGCCGCGCGGTCCGAAATCCAGGATATTGCCGTGGTGAATATCGCCGTGCAGCACGACGATGTCCCGCGGGGCGGCCAGAAGTTGGCGCGCGATCGCCGCGGCCTGGGCGATCAGGCCGCCATGCCGGGCAGCGGGCCAGAGCGCGCGGAACCAGTGCTCCAGGCCAATGAGTTCCGGCCGGGATCGAGGCCGCGGCGCATGCAGCCTTGCGGCGGCGGTGCAAATGATCCGGCTTGCCTCGTCGTCATGGCCGGCCCGGACCATGGCGGCAAGCGAGGCGGCGCCGGTCGAGCGCTCCATCAGCAGCGTATCGTCGTCATGGGCGAAGACGCGGGCGGCGCCTTCGCCGTCCCACCAGACCATCAACTGGCCGCCGAAGCGCTCCTCAGCCTCGACCGCGATCTTCAGCATGGCGGGCTGGCCTGCGTACAGAACCGGCATCAGACGGCTCGAAGCGGTGGCGAAAGGCCGGCCGTCGGGTTCGAGGTTCCAGCGGGCGAGATGGGCCCTGAACATCTCGGGATCAGGGGTCATGTGCCGCTCCAGCCGCAGCCGGCGAGCGCTGCCTGCATATGCGGCGGCACCGCCGCGGCGGCCTCGACGGCCGGCTTTTTCGGGTCGAACGGCACGGTGATCGAACGCGCCATGAGATGCAGGCCGGGCCCGCCATGGCGCGGCGCGCTGCCATAGATCGGGTCGCCGAGGATCGCAAAGCCCGAGGCCTGGCAGTGCAGCCGGAGCTGGTGGGTGCGGCCGGTGACCGGTTCGAGCGCCAGCCAGGATCGTCCCTCGGCGCGGCCGAGGACGCGGAAATGGGTGATGGCCGGCTGGCCCTTCGGATCGATCTTCATCCACCAGCCACGCTTCGGGTCGCGTGGACCCATGGCAAGCGTGATGCTCCCCTCATCGGCTGGCGGGCCACCTTCGACCACCGCCCAATAGGTCTTCTTGACCTGATTGGCCTTGAACAGGTCGGCGAGCCTTGCCAGCGCCTTGCGATGCCGGCCGAGCACCAGGCAGCCGGCGGTCTCCTTGTCGAGGCGATGGGCGAGCTCCGGATCGCGCGGCAGGCCGTAGCGCAGCGCGGCCAGATGATCGGCGAGATTGGCCCCGCCGCCCGGGCCCTTGTGCACCGGCAGGCCGGCCGGCTTGTCGATGATCAGCATCATGGCGTCGCGATGGATCACTCGGGCCTGCAGCCCGAGCGGGTCGTCGACGACAGGGTGGGACGAGGTCTGAGGGTTCTGCGCTTGCATCGGCGTCACCGATCGCCCTAAGGGGTAGCTTGAGTCAACCTGCCCGGGATCCGATATGTCGAAATCCGATATGTCGAACCGGACATGTCGAGAGGCCAGCATATTGGCGCCCAGACGCTTGCCGACACAGAGATCGCCTGACCATGGTGGATGAGCCGAAGCCCAGCGAGCCGAAAAAGGCCGGTTTCCTCAAGCGGCTGTTCGGGCGTGACGAGACCGCCGAGATCGCACCGCCGTCCCATCCGACCGGCGAGGCGGCGGTTCAGCCTGCGGCCGCCCCGGCGCTGCCGCCGGCCGGTCCGATCGAGGTCGCGCCGATCGCGGTGCCGCTCGCCCCCCAGCCGCCCGCTGTTCCCCATGTGCGCGAGCCCAAGAACGAGTTCAGGAACGAGCCGAAAAGCGAGCCGAAAAAGAAGTGGTGGCAGCGGCTGAAGGACGGCCTGTCGCGAACCTCGTCCAAACTCGGCCGCGGCATCACCGACCTGTTCACCAAGCGCAAGCTCGACGGCGCGACGCTGGAGGAGTTGGAAGACCTGCTGATCCAGGCCGATCTCGGCATCGATACGGCGGCCAGGATCACCGAGGCCCTGGGCAAGGGCCGGTTCGGCAAGGACATCGCGCCGGACGAAGTGCGCGCCGTGTTGTCGGCGGAAATCGAGAAGGTGCTGGAGCCGGTGGCCCATCCCCTGGTGGTCGACGCCGCGAAAGCGCCTTTCGTGGTGCTGGTGGTCGGGGTCAATGGCTCGGGCAAGACCACGACCATCGGCAAGCTCGCGGCGAAATTCCGGGCCGAAGGCAAATCGGTCATGCTGGGCGCCGGCGATACGTTCCGCGCCGCCGCGATCGAGCAGTTGAAGATCTGGGGCGAGCGGACCGGCTCGCCGGTGATCGCGCGCGAGCAGGGGTCAGACGCTGCGGGCCTAGTCTTCGACGCGATGAAAGCCGCGCAAGATGCCGGGACCGACGTGCTGATCCTCGACACGGCCGGCCGGCTTCAGAACAAGACCGAGCTGATGGCCGAGCTCGAAAAGGTGCTGCGGGTGATCCGCAAGATCGATGCGTCGGCGCCGCATTCGGTGCTGCTCGTGCTGGACGCCACGACCGGCCAGAATGCGCTGACCCAGGTCGAGGTCTTTGGCCGGACCGCAGGGGTCACCGGCCTCGTCATGACCAAGCTCGACGGTACCGCGCGTGGCGGCATCCTGGTGGCGGTGGCGGCGAAATTCGGCCTGCCGGTTCACTTCATCGGCGTCGGCGAAGGGGTCGACGATCTGGAACCCTTCGCCGCCAAGGACTTCGCGCGCGCAATCGTCGGGCTCGACGAATAGGATCTGGCGGCCAGAGCCTCAGCGGCAGCGCCGCATCGTCCTCGGCTGGCCGTGCTGGGCGCCGGGCCGGCAGGCGCGCGCGGCCCGGACGCGGTGGTGCGGCGGGGCGGCGTAGTGGACCGGCGCCGGCTGGAAATAATAGACCTGCGGATTGACGATCGGGCGGTAGATCACCGGCTCGTCGTAAGACCGGCCGAAAAAGCCGGCCTGCGCCGGGGCTGCGAAAGCCAGGATGGCGAGTGCCGTGGCCGAGGCCAACCTGATGAACATCGAAACCTCCCGTGACCCCGGGGGATGATAACGACGAGATCATACCAATCTCTTGCCGACCGCTTTGCTGACGGGCAAGCGATCACGGCCCCTTCCGCTGGCGCCGAAATCGCCTAGAGTCGGGTTCATGGCACAGGACGATCATCGCAGCCGGGAGGACCGCGAGCGGCAGGAGGAGGCCGAGCGCATCCTGGCGCGCGCCCATCGCGATTCCGCGCCCTTGCTCGGCTCGGCGTTGCAGCGCGGCGCCGATTTTTTCGCCGCCAAGGGCGAGAGCACCGATCCCGCCGAGATCTGGGGCAAGCGGGTCGGCCGGGGGCTCGCCGTCATCGGCGCGATCGGCTGCCTGATCTACCTCTATTGGACCTATTTCCGTTGAGCGCCACACCCAACATCAACGAACCGACAGCCATGACCATCACCCATGACCAGTTGGCGGCCCTCAAGGCGCCCGATCTCGAAATCTTCGAGGCCATCGCCAACGATGCCTATTCGCGCCTGCCCGAGGACTTCCGCAAGCTCTGTGCCGGGCTGGTCATCCAGGTCGACGACTTTCCGACCGAGGAGGTGCTGAAGGAGATGGGGGCCGAGACCGATTTCGATCTGCTCGGCCTGTTCCAGGGCATCGGCCTGCCGTTCCGGTCCGAGCAGCTGGCCGCCGCCATGCCCAATATGATCTGGCTCTACCGCCGGCCGATCCTGGACTACTGGGCCGAGCACGACGAGACGCTGGGGGCGGTCATCGCCCATGTGCTTGTCCACGAGATCGGCCACCATTTCGGCCTGTCGGACGCCGATATGGAAGCGATCGAGCGGCGCGCCGAATAGCGCGCCGGCGGTCGGGCAGGAGGCCATGGCGCCAGGCCGTCAGGCCTTCTTCTTCCAGCTCCACCACTTCTTCTTCGCGTCGGTCGGCTGTTCGCCCTCGGCCGGCGGAGCGACGACCTTGCCGAAGCTCTCGAAGAACTCGCCGGCCAGCTTCTTGGCGGTGGCGTCGATCAGGCGCGAGCCGAGCTGGGCGATCTTGCCGGAAATCTGGCTCTTCACGTCATAATGCAGGACGGTGACGGTCTCGCTCTCGGATTCGAGTTTCACCGTGGCGCCGCCCTTGGCCATGCCGGCGACGCCGCCATTGCCTTCGCCCGAAATGGTGTAGCCGTTCGGCGGGTCGATATCGGACAGCGTCACCGAGCCCGAGAAGGATGCCTTGACCGGGCCGATCTTCAGCACGGCCTTGGCGTTGAAGCCGTTGTCGCCGTTGCGCTCCATGCTCTGGCAGCCGGGAATGCACTGCTTCAGCACCTCGGGATCGTTGAGCGCCTCCCAGACGACCTCGCGCGGGGCCTCGATGCGCTGCGAACCTGTCATGTCCATGGGTGTCGTCCCGATCTGTGCGGTTTGGATGTGGGGCGCGACACTAGGGCTGACACTGCGGCTCTGTCGAGCGGTTCAATCGCCGGGCTTGTCACCGGTCGGCATCTCGATCGTCTTCAGGGCATCGGCGAGCCGGGCCTTGGCCGAACCGGGTTTCAGCGGCTGCTGCTGGCTTTCATGCGGCGCCCAGCCGGACAGCGTGATGATCTGGAAGGTGGCGCGGATGCGCCCGTCCGGATCGGCGAAGCGCTGGTGGTAGATCTCGGCCATGCGCAGGAGGGTCCGGCGCTTCAAGGGGGTGGTGCGGCGGTCGACCAGCGGATTGGCCGCGCCCATGGCGCGCAGGTCGCGCATCAGCGCGAAGACGTCGCCGTAGCGCACCGTCAGCTTGTCGGTGTCGGTCACCGGCAGGGCGAAGCCGGCGCGCTGCAGGAGGCCGCCAATGTCGCGGATATCGGCGAAGGGCGCGACGCGCGGGCTGATGCCGCCCTCGACCTCGCTTTCGGCTTCGGCGAAGGCCTGGCGCAGCTCGGTCAAAGTCTCGCCGCCGAGCAGGGCGGCCAGGAACAGGCCGTCGGGTTTCAGCGCCCGGCGCACCTGGACGAAGACGCCGGGCAGGTCGTCGACCAGTTGCAGGGCGAGCCCCGAGACGACCAGGTCGAGGCTGCCGGCGGCGAAGGGCAGGGCGTCCGGCTGGCTGACCACCACCGGCCGGGCGCGCCGGGAGCCGAGCGCCGGCACCGTCTCGGTGCCGATCGCCATGGCCATGCCGCGTTCGCCAAGGGCCTGTCGGACGGCGTCGGTCGGCGAGCCGAGATCGACGATACGGCTGAATTGCCGCTGCACCAGCATCAGCCGGTCCGCCAGGTCCTCGGCGACGTGGCGGAGCAGAAAATCGGCCGGCTCGCCGCGCGCGGCGCGGCGGCGGCGCTGGCCGAGAAGGGCGGGATCGAACTGGCGCGGCGCGGTCATTGCCGGGATATGGCGGCTTGCTGGCGCCGGGTCAAACGCCGGTGCGATCGACAGGGCGCGGTGCAACCACTTGCCGAGCGCGCGCGTTTCACGCATCAGTCGGCATCAGACCAGCCATCGGGGCCTTGGGAATGATCATCAGCGCGGCGAAAATCGCCTGGGAAGCCTGTGAGCAGTTTCTCGAGGACGATGGCTGGGCAATTTCCAGCCATATTGCGCTCAATGGGCTGATGTCGCTGTTTCCGTTCCTGATCGTGGTGACGGCACTGGCCGGCCTGTTCGGCTCCAAGGCCTATGCCGATACGGTGACCGAGCTCCTGTTCGAGGCCTGGCCGGAAACCGTCGCCCGCCCGATCGCCCATGAGCTCAGCACGGTGCTGACGACCTTCCGGACCGACATCCTGACCTTCGGCGTATTGCTGTCGGTCTATTTCTCGTCGAACGGCGTCGAGGCGCTGCGGGTTGGCCTCAACCGCTCCTATGACATGCGGGAAATGCGCTGGTGGTACATGTGCCGGCTCGAATCGATCGGCTATGTGCTGGTCGGCGCCGTGGCGCTGCTGGCGGTCGCCTTCCTGGTGGTGCTCGGCCCGCTGCTCTGGGCAACCGCGGTCAGGCATGCGCCCTGGCTCGCGCCGTTCGGCTGGATCGTGCTGTTCATCCGGGTCGCCGCGGCCTCGCTGGTGCTGATCGTCGCGCTGACCATCGTGCATCTCTACCTGCCGGCCGGCCGGCGCCGCTTCATGGACGTGATGCCGGGGATCGTCGTCACGTTGGTGCTCTGGCTGATCGGCGGCACGGTGTTCGGCAGCTATATCGCCGGCTTCGCGCAGAATTATGTGAACACCTATGCCGGCCTTGCCTCGGGCATGGTCGCGCTGGTCTTCCTCTACTACCTCGCCGCCATTTTCCTGCTCGGCGGCGAACTCAACGCGGCGATCTGGCGCGCACGCGGCCGCATTCTCTGACCTGCGTGCCGCAAGCCTGTCCGGCTGTCATCCAGCTTTTCGCGATCCGTGCGATCCGCTAAGGGCTTAGTCGAGATCGCCAGCAGTCCCCGAGGAAATCCCATGGCCAAATTCGTGCCTCCCGTGTCGCCGCTCGCGCCGAAGACGGTGCCGACCCTGCCCGCCATCGACGGCGTGACGCTGGCAACCGCCGAGGCCGGCATCCGCTATAGCGGGCGCACCGACGTGCTGGCGGTTGGACTTGCCAAGGGCACCACGGTTGCCGGCGTCTTCACCAGGTCGAAATGCCCCTCCGCTCCGGTCGACTGGTGCCGCGCCAATCTCGGTGGCGGCGTGGCGCGGGCGCTGGTGGTCAATTCCGGCAATGCCAATGCCTTTACCGGCAAGAAGGGCCGCGATTCGGTCGCGCTGACCGCCAGGATCGCCGCCAAGGCCGCCGGCTGCAAGCAAAGCGAGGTGTTCCTGGCCTCGACCGGCGTGATCGGCGAACCGCTCGATGCGACCAAATATGAAGGCGTGCTCGACCAGACCTTCGCGGCCGCCAAGCCCGGCGGCTGGATGGATGCGGCCCGCGCCATCATGACCACCGACACGTTCCCCAAGGTTGCCACCGCCACGGCGAAGCTCGGTGCCGCCACGGTGACCATCAACGGCATGGCCAAGGGCGCCGGCATGATCGCGCCCGACATGGCGACCATGCTGTCGTTTGTGTTCACCGACGCACCGATCGCGGCCGAGGCCCTGCAGGCGCTGCTCGCCAAGGGCGTCAAGTCGACCTTCAACACGGTGACCGTCGACAGCGATACCTCGACCTCCGACACGCTGATGCTGTTCGCCACCGGCACTGCGGAAGCGCGCGGCGCTCCGCGTATCGCGGCGGCAGGAGACCGGCGGCTCGCCGGGTTCAAGAAGGCGCTGGATGCCGTGCTGGCCGATCTTGCCGAGCAGGTCGCCCGCGACGGCGAGGGTGCCCGCAAGCTGGTCCATGTGGTGGTCAAGGGCGCGGTCTCCAACGCCTCGGCCTTCAAGGTCGCCAAGTCGATCGCGGATTCGCCGCTGGTGAAGACGGCGATCGCCGGCGAGGACGCCAATTGGGGCCGGGTGGTGATGGCGGTCGGCAAGGCTGGCGAGCCGGCCGAACGCGACAGGCTGTCGATCTCTTTCGGCGATGTCCGCGTCGCCCACCAGGGCGAGCGCGATCCGGCCTATGACGAGGCCGCGGCGAGCCGGGTGATGCAGCACGACGTGATCGTGCTGACCGCCGATCTCGGGCTTGGCCGCGGCACCGCGAAAGTGATGACCTGCGACCTGACCAAGGACTATGTCGCGATCAACGGCGACTACCGTTCGTGACGGCGGCGGGCGCACCGGTGGCCGTCAAGCTGGTCTTCGTCGTGGCTTGCGCGCTGGTCGACCAGGACAACCGGATCCTGCTCGCCGAGCGGCCCGAGGGCAAATCGCTGGCGGGCCTGTGGGAGTTTCCGGGCGGCAAGCTGGAACCGGGCGAGCGGCCGGAGGAGACGCTGATCCGCGAGCTCCATGAAGAGCTCGGCATTACCGTCGAGGAGCCTTGCCTGGCGCCGCTGACCTTTGCCAGCCACACTTACGAAACCTTCCACCTGTTCATGCCGCTCTGGGTGTGCCGCAGGTGGCAGGGCAGCGTCCGGGGCCGCGAGGGCCAGCGGCTCGCCTGGGTGAAGCCCGGCCGGCTGCGCGATTACCCGATGCCCGCGGCCGATGAGCCGCTGATCCCCTTCCTCACCGAACTCCTGGGCGAAGCCCGCGACTGACGCGCGCCGCCGGGACACCGACAACAAGAAAGGCCGGGTTCGACCCGGCCTTTTGCATGGCGTGCGGCGAGAGGTCGGTCAGGCGAAATATTGACCGCCATTGATGGTCAGCGTCGAGCCGGTGATGAAACCGCCTTCGTCGGAGGCGAGGAAGACCACGGCGCGGGCGATTTCCGAGGGGTCGCCGAGCCGGCCGACCGGGATCTGCGGCAGGATCTTGGCCTTCAGCACTTCGGGATCGATGGCGGCGACCATTTCGGTGCCGATATAGCCCGGGCAGATGGCATTGACGGTGATGCCCTTGTTGGCGTTTTCCTGGGCCAGCGCCTTGACGAAGCCGATGTCGCCGGCCTTGGAGGCGGAGTAATTGACCTGGCCCATCTGGCCCTTCTGGCCATTGATCGAAGAGATCACGACGATGCGGCCGAAGGAGCGGGCGCGCATGCCGTCGATCACCGGCCGCGTGACATTGAACAGGCTGTCCAGATTGGTGCGGATCACCGCCGACCACTGGTCCTTGGTCATCTTGTGGAAGAAGCCGTCGCGCGTGATGCCGGCATTGTTGACGAGGATGTCGATGCCGCCGACCTCGCCCTCGACCGCGGCAACGCCGGCCGCCGAGGCGTCGAAGTCGCCGACGTCGAACTTGAACACCGGAATGCCGGTCTCGGCCTTGAATTTGGCGGCGGCCTCGTCATTGCCAGCATAATTGGCGGCGACCTTGTAGCCGGCAGCCTGCAGCGCCTTCGATATCGCGCCGCCAATGCCGCGCGTACCCCCGGTAACCAATGCGACCCGTGCCATGGTGTTTTCCCTCTTTCGGTTTTTTGGAAGGTCAGTTTCTCGATCCCAGCCTCTTGGTGCCAGGTTTTTCGCAGGGCTTCATGGAGCGATGAAGACCTTAGGGGGCGGCGGTTGCCGCCCCTTTTCATGTCATCGGTTGGTCAAGCGCGCGAAGCGCTCGGTGCTCGACGCACTCAGCGCTCGACGCACTCAGCGCTCGACGCAGAGAGCAACGCCCATGCCACCACCGATGCACAGCGTGGCGAGACCCTTCTTGGCGCCGCGCTTCTGCATTTCGTGCAGCAGGGTCACCAGGACGCGGGCGCCGGAGGCACCGATCGGGTGGCCGATGGCAATGGCGCCGCCATTGACATTGACCTTGTCGGTATCCCAGCCCATGTCCTTGTTGACCGCGATGGCCTGAGCCGCGAAGGCTTCGTTGGCCTCCACCAGGTCAAGATCCTTGACCGTCCAGCCGGCCTTTTCGAGCGCCTTGCGCGACGCCGGGATCGGGCCGGATCCCATGATCGCGGGATCGACGCCGGCGGTCGCCCAGGACTTGACGGTGGCGAGCGGCTTCAGGCCACGCCGGTCGGCCTCGGCGCGCGTCATCAGCACGACCGCGGCCGCGCCGTCATTGATGCCCGATGCATTGCCGGCGGTGACCGTGCCGTCCTTCTTGAAGGCCGGCTTCAGCTTGCCCATCGCCTCGATATTCGCGCCGTCGCGAATATATTCGTCGGTGTCGACGATCACATCGCCTTTGCGCGACGAAATGGTCACCGGCACGATCTCGTCCTTGAACTTGCCGGACTTGCGGGCGGCCTCGGCCTTGTTCTGCGACGACACCGCAAAGCGGTCCTGCTCATCCTTGGTGATCTGCCACTTCTCGGCGACGTTTTCCGCCGTGATGCCCATGTGATAGCCGTGGAAGGCGTCGATCAGGCCGTCCTTCAGCATGGAATCGGTCATTTCGAGCGCGCCCATCTTGGTGCCGTTGCGCAGATGCGCGACATGCGGCGCCATCGACATGCTCTCCTGGCCGCCGGCGACGATGATCTTGGCGTCGCCATTGGCGATCTGCTGCATGCCGATCGCCACCGTGCGCAGGCCGGAGCCGCAGAGCTGGTTCAAGGCCCAGGCGGTCTTCTCGGCGGGGATGCCGGCCTTGATCGCGGCCTGGCGGGCCGGGTTCTGGCCTTCGCCGGCGGTGAGGATCTGGCCGAACACGACCTCGTCGACCTCTTCCGGCTTCACATTGGCGCGCTCGAGCGCCGCCTTGATCGCGATCGCGCCCAATTCGTGAGCAGGAAGACTGGCGAGAGCGCCGTTGAACGAGCCGACCGGCGTGCGGGCGGCACCAACGATGACGACTTCCTCGGACATGCATTCCTCCTGTCTCACCATGCCGCCACGTCCAGCGGCGGCGTCTGTCTGAGACAGACCATGTCGGTGATACAGCGGGCCTGTCAACCGAGCCGAAATGCGGATCGGATCCTTGTCGAGCGGGCGCTGCACAAAACCGTGGCAGGTCTTGCGGAAACGTCATAACGTGATGAAACAATGGCATGCGGCGGTATCGGGGCCACCGCGCCCAGACCGAGGGGAACGATGGCCAAGAACGATCTGGTCACGATCAAAAAATACGCCAACCGGCGACTCTACAACACCGGTACCTCGACTTACGTGACGCTCGAGGATCTGGCTGTCATGGTGAAAGCCGGCAACGATTTCGTGGTTTACGACGCCAAGACCGGCGACGACATCACCCGATCGGTCCTGGCACAGATCATCTTCGAGCAGGAGAACAAGGACGGGCAGAACATGCTGCCGGTGGCGTTCCTGCGCCAGCTGATCCGTTTCTATGGCGACAGCATGCAACTTCTGGTGCCGCGCTTTCTCGAACTGTCGATCGACAGCCTGTCGAAAGAGCAGGACAAGCTGCGCCAGCAGCTCGGCACCGCTTTCGGCGCCAATCCGCTGGTCCAGCCGTTCGAGGCCCACGTGCGGCGCAACATGGAAATGTTCGAGCGCGCCTTCTCGATCTTCTCGCCCTTCGCCAAGCGCGACGAGCGGGCGGGTGGCGAGGCGGCGGCCGTCGACGAGAAGAAGCCGGGCCAGGCTGCCGCTGCGTCAGCCGAACCTCCGGCCAAGGACGGCGATATCGACGAGCTGAAACACCAACTCGCCGAGATGCAGCGCAAGCTCGAAAGCCTGTCGCGCAAGTAGTCCGGCAAGTGGTCTGGATTGCCCGGGTTCACGCCCCGGGGCCTGGCCCGGGCGTGACGTCGGTGAGCCATGGCCGCGCTTCGCTGGCGCCGCCGGTATGGACACCTTGCAGGTAGTCGCAGCCGAGCTCGGTAAGAGCCCGGGCGACGGTCTCGTTCGGCACCCATTCGGCGACCGTGCTCAGCCCCATGTGCCGGGCAAGGCCGAGGAGCGTCGCGACGAAATGCCGGTCGTCCTCGCCGCGCTCGAAATTCTCGACAAAGGCGCCGTCGATCTTGACGCAATTGACGCCGAGCCGGCGCAGATTGCGAAATGAGGTGTAGCCGGCGCCGAAATCGTCGATGGCGACGCTGAGGCCCAAGCCCTGCACCCTGGCGACGAAGTGGCGGGTGTCTTCGACATCGGCAATGGCTTCGGTTTCGGTGATCTCGACGCTCAGCCGCCGGGCGATATCGGGATGCGCCTTGACCTTGGCGGCAAGGGCATCGAGCCAGTCGTGGTCCATGGTGGTGGCCGGCGAGACATTGACCGAGAGGCGCAAGGTCGGCGCGGCCAAAAGCTCGGCGACGGCAAGCTCCAGCACCCGATGGTCGACCAGGCGGATCAGGCCGAGCTTCTCGGCCACCGGCACGATGGTGCTGGCCGGCAGCAGCGAGCCGTCGCTGCGGCGGATGCGCAGCAGGCACTCGTAAGACGAGACCTCGCGCGCGCCGCGGGCGGAAACGATCGGCTGGAAGGCCAGGCTGATGCGGCGGTCGTTGAGAGCGGTGACGATCTCGTCGGTGATCCGGCGGTTCTCGCGGCGGCTCTGCTCGCGCTCGAGATTGGGCTGATAGGCCTGGAAGGCGCCGCGCCGCCGGGCCTTGACGCCGTCGAGCGCTTCTTGCGCGCGGCCCATGACCGAGGTGAGGTCGACGGCATGGCGCGGGGCGATCACGCCCCCCATGGTGACGGTGATCGAGATCGGGCCAGCCGGCGTGGCGAAGACGTCGTCACGGACGCCGGCCAGGATGCGCTCGGCGGCGGTCGCCATTTCGTCGGGCTGGCAGTTGCGCATGATGATGCCGAACTTGTTGCCCGAAAGCCGGCCAATGAGATCGCCGCCGCGCATGCGCGAGCGGATCCGCCGGCCAACCGCGGCGATGATTTCGTCGGCCCGGTCGAAGCCATAGGCCTCGTTGATGCGTGCGAGATTGTCGATCGCCGCGATCAGGAAGCCGATCGAGCCGCGGACCTTCTGGGCATCGTCGAGGGTGGCCTGCAGGACTTCGCAGAAGCGATGCCGGGACAGCTGGCCGGTCAGCGGGTCGATCTCGCTCGCCGCCGCCAGCCTGCGGCGATGTTCGTAGCGGTCGGTGATGATCCGGACCGTGCCGTGGGCGCGCAGCGGCCGGCCGTCGGACGAGGCGAACCAGCGGCCGGAATCCTCGACCCAGTGGGTCACCCCGGGGCGTGGTGACAGCGCATATTCGATTTCATAGGCGACGCCGTCGCCATGATCGGTGCCCGGCGAGTTGACCACCGCTTCATAGCGGCCGGCGGGGGATTCGGTTGCCAGCATCTGGGCATAACCGCGGCCGGTGGCGAAACGCGCGAGGTTTTCGACGTCGAAGACGGCGGCGGCATTGGCGCTCCAGGTCAGCCGGTCCGAGGGCACGGCCCATTCATAGGTCGCGGTGCCGACGGATGACAGGATGGCATTGGTGCCGGAATCCGTTGCCGCGCGGCGATCGCGTTCGGCCACGTCCGATCTGGCGATCGTCGCATCACCGCTGTCCACAGCTTTATCCGTTCCGCCTCGACCACCAACCTTCCCATCAAACGGGAAAATGTATGAATGAAGCGTGTCGATGAGGGACGGACCGCGTCGGCCGGGGCCTTGGCCCGACCCAGCCGACCGGCCGGGTTGTCGACCGTTCCTTATCACGCTGTATCATTCCGGTACGAATCGGGCAGGCACGGCTCTTGCGCGAAACCGTCTGCCGGTGGCTGTCCGCCGGCTGCAAAACGGGAGCGACCATGGCGATCAGCGGTGTCACAGCCGATGCGGACATCCGGTGGGGTCGCCGTTGGACCGACCGGCCGCGCACCGGCGAGCGCCGCGCGCCCGACCCGGTCGCCGCGCCGCCGGTTGGCCTGGTCGTGGTGCACGAACCGGTGATGGAGCGGCGTCCGGCCTTCGGCCAGCCGCTGACCTCGGCCTTTGCCACCCAATTGCTCGCCGAGGTGATGCATGAACCGGAAACGCGGTTCGCCCGCCAGGCCCGGGTCGACGAGGCGGAGGCACGCTATCAGGCCGGCGTTTCGGACCGGCCCGGTGCGGCTCGCGGCGCCTTGCTGCGCCGCGAGGCCTGATCGGCGCGATCAGTAACCGAGCGCCGAACCATCCTTGCGTGCGTCGGATCCGCCGATCAGGAAACCCGACCGGTCGATCCGGATCATCTGGCCGCCGCCGATCGGCTTGGTGGTGATCTCGACGTCGTGGTCCATGGCGCGCAGCCTGGCGATGGTCGCCTCGGGCCAGGTCGGCTCGACCGTGGTCTTCTCGCCCTCGAAGAAAGCGCGCGGCGCATCGATCGCCGCCTGCGGGTCCATGCCGTAGTCGAACATGTTGGCCACCACATGGGCATGGCCCGATGACTGATAGCTGCCGCCCATGACGCCGAAACTGGTGGTCACCTCGCCATTTTCGACCAGCATGGCCGGAATGATCGTGTGCATCGGCCGCTTGGCCGGCCCGATGCAATTGGCGTGGCCTTCCTCGAGACGGAAGCCGGCGCCGCGGTTCTGCAGCAGGATGCCGGTGCCCGGCGTGCAGATCTTCGAGCCGAAATGGTGGAAGATCGAGTTGATGAACGAGACCGCCATGCGGTCGCGATCGACGATGGTGCAGTAGATCGTGTCGGAACCCGGCGGCGGCGGCACCAGGAGCGGCGTGCGCTTGGCCGGGTTGATCATGGCGGCCAGCCTCTTGGCGAAGGCCTTGCTGGTCAGCTGGTCGACGCTGAAGCGCATGTGGGCGGGATCGGCAATATGCTGGTCCCGGACGGCATAAGCCAGGCGGGCAGCCTCGATGCCGAGATGCAGCCGCTCCGGCGATTGCGGGTCCATGCTGCGCAGGTCGAAATTCTCGAGGATGTTGAGCAGGATCAGCGCGGTGATGCCCTGGCCGTTGGGTGGCAGCTCGACCACCTCGACGCCCTTGTAGCTCGACCGTGCCGGGGTCTCGACCGTCCCGTGGTGGCCGGCCAGGTCCTCGAGCGTCAAGAGGCCGCCCTTGGCGCGCACCGTCTTGACGATGTCCTCGGCGACGCGGCCTTCGTAGAAGCCCTTGGCGCCTTCCTTGGCAATGGTTTCGAGCGTTGCGCCGAGCGCCGCGCTCGACATCCGGTCGCCCGCCCTGGGCGCCCGGCCATTCAGGAGATAGTGGCGGCTGGCACCTTCGTCCTTGGCCAGCGCCTCGGCATCCGCCGCCCAGTCGAAGGCGACGCGCGGGGTGACCGGCCAGCCCTCCTTGGCATAACGGATCGCCGGCTGCAGCACCCGGCCGAGGTCGAATTTGCCATGGGCCTTGAGGATCGCTTCCCAGGCCTCGATCGCGCCCGGCACGGTGACGGCATGGACGGAATCGATCGGTATGGAGGTCAAGCCTTGGGCGCGCAGGACGGCCGGTTCGGCCGCCTTGGCGGCGCGGCCCGAGCCGTTATAGCCCCAGATCGGTTTGCCCGGCTTGGAGACCAGCGCGAAACAGTCGCCGCCGATGCCGGTCATATGCGGCTCGACCACCGCCATGACGCCGACCGCGGCGATCGCGGCGTCGGCCGCGGTGCCGCCGGCTCGCATCATCTCGATCGCGGCGGCGGTTGCCAGCGGGTGCGAGGTCGCGGCCATGGCTTCAGTGGCATAGACCGGTGAACGGCCCGGCTTGTGAAAATCACGCGTCTGCGCGGTCATCTGCGCGGTCATGGGCGTCCTCCGACCGGGCCTTCCGCTGAGGCCCGAAACCTGTCATGACCGGCCTCGCGGGCCGATCGATTGTCGCAGCCCTAACACAAGCGTCCCCGGCTGCGCCATGGCTCCGGTGGACCGTCATTCTGCGCCCGGCGCAAGGCTCCGAGCCTGTCCTATCACCTGTCTGGAGACGCCCATGACCAACCTCACGCTCGCCTCGGTCCGCACGATTGTCGACAAGGCGCTGGCCTATGCCCATGAAAAGAGCTTCAAACCGATCGGCGTGGTGGTGGTGGACGCGCGCGGCGCGGTCCGCATGACCGTGGTCGAGGACAATACCGCGCTGCTGCGCGCCGAGATCGCCCACGGCAAGGCCTATGGCTGCGTGGCGGTTGGTGTCGGCGGCCGGATGCTGCAGAAATTCGCGGTCGAGCGGCCGCATTTCATCACCGCCCTTGGCGGGCTGACCCACGACCGGCTCACGCCGGTGCCGGGCGGCGTGCTGATCCGCGACGGTTCGGGTGCGCTGATCGGCGCGGTCGGCATTTCCGGCGACACCTCCGACAATGACGAGCTGGCGGCTGTCGCCGGTATCGAGGCGGCCGGCTTCAAGGCCGATACCGGCGCCTGAGACCGGCGCGACAGCGATCAACAAAAAAGCCGGTCGCGAGACCGGCTTTTTTTAACGAAGCTCGAAAGCCCGCCGGATCAGTCGTTGGTGGTGGTCTTCGGCTTCAGGATCTGCTTGCCGCGATACATGCCGGTCTTCAGATCGACGTGATGCGGACGGCGCAGATTGCCCGAGTCCTTGTCCTCGACATAGGTCGGAGCCTTGATGGCGTCGTGCGAACGGCGCATGCCCTGACGCGACGGCGATGTTTTTCTTCTCGGAACGGCCATGGATGTCTCTCCAGCGGGGCCACAGGACCAAGGGCCACGCGGCACGCAAATTCATAAGTCGCGGGCCTATACACGAGTTCCGCCCGGGGTTCCAGAGGGAATCTGGCCAAACCGTCGCGGCGCCACCACGGTCAGAACGTCGGCGAGCCGCACCAGGCCAGGCCGCTCGACATAACCGACCAGGCCGCGCCGGCCGCTGGCAGCCTTGACGAAACCGAACTCGTGCGCGGCGACACCGGAGCGGGCGGCGATCGCCCGGCCCGACTGCCGGCACGGCGCATTATAGGCGGTCACCACGATGGTCGCGCCCGACGGCGCCATCAGCCGCGACATCGGCGCGAGCTGCGACAGGGCGGGCATGCCGGCAACCGTGATATTGGCGCCGATCCATTCGGCCGGCAGCGTCGGCAGGCCCATCAGAGCGGCCGTTTCGGCCAGTTCCTCGGCGCTGAGGATCGACACTTGCCGGTCGTTGCGGATCACCGTGCCGCGCGGATGCCAGGGTTCGCGCGCGCCGGTCTTGCGGGTGGCTCCGGCATGGCGGTCGCCGGCGATGCCGTCGAGGCCGAGGTCGAGCCGGTCGACCGCATGCGAGACGAAATCGCGCTCGTCGGCGGAGAACAGGCCGGTAACGGCGACGTCCAAGGTCATGTCAGCCGCGATAGGCGAATTGCAGCAGCAGGGTGCGCTGCAGGAACGAGAAATTATTGTCCGAGACCAGGGTCAGGATGGTGTCGCCATTGCCGTCGCGATGGACGGCGAGCCCTTCCATATTGTCGATCTGCGCGCTGAGATCGGCCGACATGACGATCGGGCCGTCGAGGGTCGCGCCCGGCCGGATATTGGCCGCATCGATGCGCCGGATGCGCACGCCCAAGCCCCGCCACACCGAAAACCAGCGCTCCAGGATCAACAGGTCGCCATTGGGCAGGAAGGCGAGGTCGGTGATGTCGAACTCATTGGTGCGCTTGACGAAGAATTCGCGTGGCGTCGGGGTGAACAGGAAGCCCCTGATATCGCCCTGATCGTTCAGGCCACGCTCGGAAATGCCGATCAGCGTGCCGGCGAGCGGCGAGGGGCGTGGCAGCACGCCAAGGGCTTCGATGCCGCGATTGCCGGAGAGCCGCCGGTCGCCCATCGGAACGGGCGAGGCAACGCCGCGGGCGGTCAGGCCGTCGCGGCCGAAAGTGTCGAAACGGAAGATGCGGTGGGTGCGCTCAACCGCGACATAGGCCGTGCCGCCCTCGATCCAGAGCGCCTCGGTATCCCAATTGCCGGTATCGGCGAGCGGCCGGCCATTGGGACCGAGGATCGCCGCCATGCGCGCCTGCGACAGTCCGGCGGGCTTGCGGCCTTCCATGTCGATGCGGGCGGTCAGCCATTGACCCTTGTCGGTGATCGCGGTCAGGCGCTGGCCGGTCGCATCGGTGCGGATCGACGAGATGCCGCCGAAGCCGCGATGGTCCGATTGCAGTTCGAGCCCGCCGAGATATTCGAGCCGGCCGAAGACGGTCTTGGTCGGCTGGCCGGGGGCGAAGGCATTGATCGGGAACGAGCGCACGGTGATGTCGACGGGCGCACCGGGCAGGGCCGGCCTGGCGGTGGCGGCAACCGGCAGCGCCGGCGCTGCGAGCACGGCGGCGGCCACGCCGGTCATGAGGCGGCGGCGCGACAAGGCGGCGGAGCCGCCCGGCTCACCCCCGCCGGGGCCAGCCGAGGACGGCGGACCATCCAGGCCCGGATCGGTCATCAGGCGACCTTGCGGCGGGTCGGGGTCGCGGGCTGGCTGCCGTCGGCGCCCTCGTCGAACAGTTCGGCGAGCTTTTCGGTCATGGCGCCACCCAGCTCCTCGGCATCCACGATGGTGACCGCGCGGCGATAATAGCGGGTCACGTCATGGCCAATGCCGATGGCGATGAGCTCGACCGGCGACCGGGTCTCGATCTCCTCGATCACCCAGCGCAGGTGCCGCTCGAGGTAATTGCCCGGGTTGACCGACAAGGTGGAATCGTCGACCGGCGCGCCGTCCGAAATCATCATCAGGATCTTGCGCTGCTCGGAACGCGCGAGCAGGCGCTTGTGAGCCCAATCGAGCGCTTCGCCGTCGATGTTCTCCTTGAGCAGCCCCTCGCGCATCATCAGGCCAAGGTTCTTGCGCGCCCGCCGCCAGGGAGCATCGCCCGACTTGTAGATGATGTGCCTGAGATCGTTGAGGCGGCCGGGATTGGCCGGCTTGCCGTTCTGCAGCCAGAACTCGCGCGCCTGCCCGCCCTTCCAGGCGCGGGTGGTGAAGCCGAGGATCTCGACCTTGACGCCGCAGCGCTCGAGGGTGCGGGCCAGGATATCGGCGCAGGTCGCGGCGACGGTGATCGGCCGGCCGCGCATCGAGCCGGAATTGTCGAGCAGCAGGGTCACCACCGTGTCGCGGAAATTGGTGTCGCGCTCGCGCTTGAACGACAGCGCCGCCATCGGGTCCATGATGACGCGCGGCAGGCGTGAGGGATCGAGCACGCCCTCCTCGAGGTCGAAGTCCCAGGCGCGGTTCTGCTGCGCCATCAGGCGCCGCTGCAGGCGGTTGGCGAGCCGGGCGACGACCGGGCCGAGATGGCTCAGCTGCTTGTCGAGATAGGCGCGCAGGCGATCGAGTTCCTCGGCGTCGCACAGATCCGGCGCGTCGATGATCTCGTCGAACTTCGGCGTGAACGGCTTGTAGTCGGGACCCTTGCGTTCGTTGCCTTGCGATTTCGGCCGCCACGGTTCGCTCGCCTCGTCGGCGTCGCCCATGTCGTTCTCGTCGGGCAGTTCGGCGGTCTGTGCGTCGGAGGCCTCCTGAGCGCCATCCGGCGACTCGTCGGACATCTCGTCGGCATCCTCCATCTGCATGCCTTCGGAGGATTCCTCCTGCTGGCTGTCCGGGCTTTCGCCGGATTCGGGCGAATCCTGCTCCTGGTTCTCCGAGTCGTCCTCATTGTCGTCGTCGGAACTGCCCTTCTCGTCGCCCATGTCGAGCGAGGTCAGCAGTTCCCGGACGGCCTTGCCGAAGGCGCGCTGGTCGCCTTCGAGGCCAACCAGCTTCTCCAGATTCTTGCCGGCCTTGGCCTCGATCGTCTCCTTCCAGAGATCGACGATCTTGGCGGCCTGGCTCGGCGCCTTGAGGCCGGTCAGCCGCTGCCGCACCATCAAGGCGAGCGCGTCCTCGAGCGGCGCGTCGGCCTTGTCGGTGATGTCCTCGTATTTGCCGAGCCGGTGATAGTGGTCTTCGAGCCGGGCGGTCAGGTTCTGCGCCACGCCGGCCATGCGGTTGGCGCCGATCGCCTCGATGCGGGCGCTCTCGACGGCCTCGAAGACGGCACGCGCCGCCTGACCATCGGGCACCATGGCGCGATGAACCTTGGGATTGTGCACGGCAAGGCGGAGCGCCATGGCGTCGCCATGGCCGCGGACGATGGCGGCATCATGCGCCGACATCTTGCGCGGCGGCTCCGGCAGGCGCGCCTTGTCGCCGGCAAGCCCCGGCTTGTCCGAGGCATAGGTCACCTCGAGATCCTCGCGCCGGGCGATGGCGCGCATGCAGGAGGCGACCGACCGCTTGAACGGTTCGGTCGGACTTTCCTTGGGCGATGGCTTGGCCTTGGAATTGGAACTCACGGAAGGTCCTTCTTCAACCAGATGCGGCGATGGCCGGGCGGAAACTCGGTCAGCTCCCCGAAGGTCTCGTAGCCGAGACCCTGATAAAATCCGTCGCCCTGGAAGCTGAACGTGTCGACATAGACATGCCTGGCGCCGCGTTCTGCCGCGATCGCCTCGGCCCGCTGCATCAGCTCGGTGCCGAAACCGCCGCCGCGGGCCGCTTCATCGAGCCAGAGAAGCTCGATGAAGCACCAGTTCCAGATCGTGTAGGCGACGATGCCGCCCCGGATCTCGTCCCTGTCGTCGCGGACCGACACGGCGAAGCGCTTGTATTTCGCCTTGCCGGCCTTCGCCGTGTTGTAGGCGACAAGGCCCTTGACGACGGCGCGGGCGGCTTTCGCGGGCGTCTTTTCATCGACGACGCGCACCGCCCGGGCTCCCTTTAGCTCAGCGCCACGTTGACCGCGCTCTCCGGCAATTCCTGGCCGAAGCAGCGCTGGTAGAACTCGGCGACCAGCGAGCGTTCCATCTCGTCGCATTTGTTCAGGAAGGTCAGGCGGAAGGCGAAGCCGATATCCTTGAAGATGTCGGCGTTCTCGGCCCAGGTCAGCACGGTGCGCGGCGACATGACGGTCGACAGGTCGCCGTTCATGAAGGCGTTGCGGGTGAGATCGGCGACCCGGACCATCTTGTTGACCTGGTCGCGGCCTTCGGCGGTCTTGGCGAAGGTCTTGGCCTTGGCCAGGATGATGCCGACCTCGTTGTCATGCGGCAGATAGTTCAGCGTGGTGACGATCGACCAGCGGTCCATCTGCGCCTGGTTGATCTGCTGGGTGCCGTGATAGAGGCCGGTGGTGTCGCCGAGACCGACCGTATTGGCGGTGGCGAACAGACGGAACGACGGGTGCGGCCGGATGACCCGGCTCTGGTCGAGCAGCGTCAGGCGTCCCGAGGCTTCCAGCACGCGCTGGATGACGAACATCACGTCCGGGCGGCCGGCGTCATATTCGTCGAAACAGAGCGCGACATTGTGCTGATAGGCCCAGGGCAGGATGCCGTCACGGAACTCGGTGATCTGCTTGCCGTCCTTCAGCACGATCGCGTCCTTGCCGACGAGGTCGATACGCGAGACATGGCTGTCGAGGTTGACGCGCACGCAGGGCCAGTTCAGCCGGGCGGCGACCTGCTCGATATGGGTCGACTTGCCGGTGCCGTGGAAGCCGGAAACCATGACGCGGCGGTTATGGGCAAAGCCCGCCAGAATCGCGAGCGTGGTCGGCTTATCGAAAAGATAGTCCGTATCCAGATCGGGAACATGGTCGTCGGGCTTGGAAAAGGCCGGTACGGTCATATCCGAATCGATGCCGAACACCTTCCGCACGGACACCGTGGTATCCGGGGCCCCGGTACCTTTTTCAGGCTGCACTGTCACGAAAACCTCCGATGCCGCGCACATCGCGGCGAGCCGTTTCTTTCAAATCGGGCGAACCTTAACAGATCGCGGGTCGCGCCCGGAAGGCCGCCAGGTGCGGGAATGCCATTCGCATTATTGATGCGTTCAATCAGCAGAAGCCAACCGACTTGAGATAATTATAGGCCTGGATGATCTCGCGCAGCTTGTCCTCGCGCGATCGGTCACCGCCATTGGCATCCGGATGAAGGCGTTTGGCCAGTTCCTTGAAACGGGCCTTGATCTCGGTGGCAGTCGCATGAATGTCGAGATTGAGGGCGCTCAGCGCCTTGCGCTCGGCATTGCGGATCAGGCGGCCTTCGGGTTCGGGCTGGCTTGCGCCTTGCGGGCGCCAGGTTTCGCCGTCGAACATGCCGAACGGATCGGCCGCCCCGCGCGGGCCCATATGGACATGCGGTTCCGGGCGCCGGCCCTTCTTGTTCCAGGAGTTGACGCCCATGCTCCAGGTCGGCCGGTGGCCGGTGATGGCGTCCTTCTGATAGGCGGCGACCGCCGCGTCGTTCATGCCGGCGAAATAGTTGTAGGTGGCATTATATTCGCGGACATGGTCGAGGCAGAACCAGACGAACTCGCCCTCCCGGTCGCGGCCGAGCGGCGCGCGATGGGTCGCCTCGCAGGCACAGCCTTTGAACCCGCAGACGCGCATGCCCGGACGCGCCTTGGCACGGCGGTCGTCCTCTGGCTTGACGCGGATGCTGTCGAAATAGGGTGATGCGATTTTCATGAGGTTCAGCTTCGAAGCGGACTGCCAATTATGGAGATGCTGCGTTAACGCGGCAAGACGAACCGGCGCGGGGGCGACCCGGTGACGGATTTTGACGGTTCCGGCCCAGCCGGTCTGACGCGCGGTCTGCTTGACCGGCGCCAAACCGCCTGCGCAGGTTCGACCACTCCATGAAGAGTGCCCGGGGAATTCAGCATGCCGCTCGTCCTGCGTTCATCGCCGCCGTCGCCGTTCGGGCGCAAGATCAAACTTGCGCTCGCCCATCTGGACCTGGCCGACCGGGTAACGGTCGAGTTGGCCGATACGATGGATGGCGGCGATGCGCTGCGCCTGCAGAACCCGCTGGGCAAGATCCCGGCGCTGATCCTGGAGGACGGCACGACGATCTATGACAGCCGCGTCATCCTCGAATATCTGGATATCGAAGCCGGCGGAAACAAGATCATTCCGGCCGATCCGAAGCTGCGCATCCCGGCCTTGACGCTGCAGGCGCTCGCCGACGGCATTCTCGATGCCGGCATTCTGCTGCGCTACGAGGCCATGTTCCGCTCCGAGGACCGCCGCGAACCGCGCTGGCTCGATCATCAGCACGGCAAGGTGGCGCGCGGCCTGGCCGCGCTGGAGGCGATGCCGCCGGCGCTCGATGTGACGGTCGGCACGATCGCGCTGGCCTGCGCGCTGGGCTATCAGGACATCCGCTTTCAGGGGGCCTGGCGGGCCAACCATCCGAACCTGGTCGGCTGGCTTGACGCCTTCATCCGGCAGATGCCGGAAGCCTGGGAAAGGACCAAGCCGGTCCTGTAAGGGCTTGTCAGCCGGCCTGGGCGAAGGTGCAGTCGACCACGGTATTGGTGAGCTGACGCACGCGCCGGCGGCGGTCGACATTCTCGCAGAACGGCGCGGCATTGGCGCCGCCTGCGACGGTGCCGTCACAGGACATGGAATCGGTGCCACCGTTCAGCTTCTGGAACGTGCAGGTGACCTGACAGATCATCGGCCGCGATGAATTGTTGGTGGCGGTGACGCGGATGCGGGCGCCGCGCTCGGCCGTGGCGCAAAAGGCGGTGGTTTCCGGTTGTGGCGGCGGGCTGACCACCTGTTCCGGTGCGCTGGCGCAGCCGGACAGGGCCAAGACTGCGAAAACCAAGACTGCACGTCGCATGGCGGCCTCCTGTCGGGACAGGCCGGGCGAATGTCGCGTGCGGATACGGCGATAGCAAGGCACGTACACGCAGCGCGCGCATGCAGCGCGCCGTTTCGCTTGCGAATGCCGGTCACTCCAATCCGGATTTCAGCGCCGCCGCGGCGGCCACCGGCCCGAGCACCAGGCTTGCCAGCGACAGCCCGACCAGCACCATGAAGGGCGCACCGAACGGTACCGGACCGGCGATCGCGGCGCTGGTGGCGGCAACCCCGAAGATCAGCACCGGAATGGTCAGTGGCAGGATCAGGATCGCCATCAACAGGCCGCCGCGGCGCAGGCTGACGGCAAGTGCCGCGCCGATGGTGCCGAGGCCGGTCAGCGCCGGGGTGCCGGCCAACAGGGTCAGCGCCACCGCGCCCATGGCGTCCGGCGGCACGTTCATCAAGAGCCCGAGGACGGGCGCCGCCACGACCAAGGGCAGGCCGGTGGCGAGCCAATGGGCCGCCGCCTTGGCCATGACCACCAGGGCGAGCGGCGTCTCGGCCATCATCAGGAGATCCATCGAGCCGTCATCGGCGTCGGCCTGGAACAGGCGGTCGAGACCGAGCAAGGTTGCCAGCAGGGCGCCGATCCAGAGGATCGCAGGGCCGATGCGGCCAAGCAGGATCATGTCCGGCCCGACCCCGAAGGGCACGATGGTGACCACCGCGAGGAAGAATACGACACCGATCATGGCGCCGCCGCCGACCCGGGTGGCAAGCTTCAGGTCGCGCTGGAACAGGGCTTTGAGCGGCGAGCTCATCCGGGCTCTCCGATCCTGAGTTCGCGTGCCGGGATGCCGAGCGGCCCATGGGTTGCGGCGAGGATCAGGCCGCCGCCGGCCAGATGCTCGGCCATGATCTCGGCCAGCACCTGCTGGCTCGCCTGGTCGAGCGCGGCGGTCGGCTCGTCGAGCAGCCAGATCGGCCGCCTGACGCTGATCAGGCGGGCCAGCGCCAGGCGGCGGCGCTGGCCCGCCGAAAGGTAGCTGGCGGGCAGATCGGCGAGGTGATCGAGGCCAAGGCGGCCGAGCGCCGCGCCGCTTGTATCGCCGGGCTTGCCGCTTCCCAGAAAGGCGGTCCAGAAAGCCAGGTTCTCAGCAACCGTCAGGGCGCCCTTGAAAGCGTCCTGGTGGCCGCAATAATGCGCCTGTTCACCGATCGGCGCTTCCGGGTCGCCGCCTTCGAAGCGGAGCTCGCCCGCCTCTATGCGCACCAGACCTGCAATCAGACGCAACAGGCTCGACTTGCCGGCGCCATTGCGGCCGACGACCTGGATTGCCTCTCCGGCCGGGACTTCAAAGCTCAAATCCCGGAAAACGATCCGGCCGCCGCGCTGGCAGGTGAGGGCATCGGCATTGAGACGCATCATGCTGCGTTCTTACGCGACGAAAGAGTGAGCGGCGAGAGCGCGATGATTGCTTCTAACCATATGGCGGGTTGATTGGAATCCCTCTATAACGCCCGCGATTGGTCGCCGCGCCCGCTTGGGTTCCTTGAGACTACGCCCGAAGCTTCGGACGCGATGTCGGCCTTCCTGGATGAAGGGATCCTCGCCTCATGTCGCTCGACAGCTTCAAAGCCCGCAAGACACTCAAGGTCGGCACCAAGAGCTACGCCTACTACAGTCTGAAGGATGCGGAGAAGAACGGGCTCAAGGGCATTTCAGCGCTTCCCTTCTCGATGAAGGTGCTGCTCGAGAACCTGTTGCGCGCCGAAGACGGCCGCTCGGTCACCAAGGCCGATATCGAGGCGGTCGCGGCCTGGCTGAAGGACAAGGGCAAGGCCGGCAAGGAGATCGCCTTCCGTCCGGCACGTGTGCTGATGCAGGACTTCACCGGCGTCCCGGCGGTGGTCGACCTTGCCGCCATGCGCGATGCGATGAAGTCGCTCGGCGGCGACCCGCAGAAGATCAACCCGCTGGTGCCGGTCGATCTGGTGATCGACCACTCGGTGATCGTCGACGAATTCGGCTCGGCCAAGGCATTCAAGAAGAACGTCGATCTGGAATATCAGCGCAATGGCGAGCGCTACCGCTTCCTGAAATGGGGCCAGCAGGCGTTCAAGAACTTTTCCGTCGTGCCGCCCGGCACCGGCATCTGCCACCAGGTCAACCTGGAATATCTGGCGCAGACGGTCTGGACCCGGAAAGAGAAGGTCACCAAGGTCGTGCGCGGCAAGAAGACCTCGCAGACGGTCGAGGTTGCCTATCCCGATACGCTTGTTGGCACCGACAGCCACACCACCATGGTCAATGGCCTTGCCGTGCTCGGCTGGGGCGTCGGCGGCATCGAGGCCGAGGCCGCCATGCTCGGCCAGCCGCAGTCCATGCTGTTGCCCGAGGTGATCGGCTTCAAGCTGACCGGCCGGCTGAAGGAAGGGGTCACCGCCACCGACCTGGTGCTGACCGTCACCCAGATGCTGCGCAAGAAGGGCGTGGTCGGCAAATTCGTCGAATTCTTCGGCAACGGCCTCAACAACATGACGCTGGCCGATCGCGCGACGATCGCCAACATGGCGCCGGAATATGGCGCGACCTGCGGCTTCTTCCCGGTCGATGACGAGACGCTGAACTATCTCACGACATCGGGCCGCAAGAGCCAGCGCATCGCGCTGGTCGAGAAATATGCCAAGGCCCAGGGCCTGTTCCGCACCAAGGGCATGGCGGATCCGGTATTCACCGACACGCTCGACCTCGATCTCGGCTCGGTCGTGCCGTCGATGGCCGGCCCGAAGCGTCCGGAGGGCCGGGTGGCGCTGGAAGCCGTCGGCGCCGGCTTCACCTCGGCCATGGAGACCGACTACAAGAAGGCGGCCGAGCTGTCGCGCCGCGTCAAGGTCGAGGGCCGCGATTTCACCATTGGCCATGGCGACGTGGCGATCGCCGCGATCACCTCCTGCACCAATACGTCCAACCCGGCCGTGCTGTTCGCCGCCGGCCTGCTTGCCCGCAACGCGGTCGCCAAGGGCCTGAAGACCAAGCCCTGGGTGAAGACCTCGCTGGCGCCGGGCTCGCAGGTGGTCGCCGAATATCTGTCGAATTCCGGCCTGCAGAAGGACCTGGACAAGCTCGGCTTCAACCTGGTCGGTTTCGGCTGCACCACCTGCATCGGCAATTCCGGGCCGCTGCCGCCGGAGATCTCCAAGGCCATCAACGATCAGGGCCTGATCGCCGCGGCCGTGCTCTCCGGCAACCGCAATTTCGAAGGCCGCGTGTCGCCCGACGTGCAGGCCAACTATCTCGCTTCGCCGCCGCTGGTGGTGGCCTATGCGCTGGCCGGGTCGGTGCAGCTCGACCTGACCAAGGAGCCGCTCGGCACCGACAAGAAGGGCCAGCCGGTCTTTCTGAAGGATATCTGGCCGTCGTCGAAGGAAATCCAGGCCTTCATCGCCAAGAACGTCACCAAGAAGCTGTTCAAGGAAAAATACGCCGACGTGTTCAAGGGCGACGCCAACTGGGCCAAGGTCAAGGCGCCCACCGGCCAGACCTATAGCTGGGACGATCACTCGACCTATGTGCAGAACCCGCCCTATTTCGTCGGCATGAGCATGAAGCCGGCCGATGTCAGCGACATCAAGGGCGCGCGCATTCTCGGCCTGTTCGGCGACAAGATCACCACCGACCATATTTCGCCGGCCGGTTCGATCAAGGCGGCGAGCCCGGCGGGCAAATACCTCATCGACAACAAGGTGGATGTCGCCGACTTCAACCAGTACGGCACGCGGCGCGGCAATCACGAGGTGATGATGCGCGGCACCTTCGCCAATATCCGTATCCGCAACTTCATGATGGGTCCGAACGGCAAGGAAGGTGGCTACACCATCCACTATCCGTCGAAGGAAGAAATGCCGATCTACGACGCGGCGATGAAGTACCGCCAGGAAAAGGTGCCGCTGGTGGTGTTCGCCGGCGTCGAATATGGCAATGGCTCGTCGCGCGACTGGGCCGCCAAGGGCACCAACCTGCTCGGCGTCCGCGCGGTCATCGCGCAATCGTTCGAGCGCATCCACCGGTCGAACCTGGTCGGCATGGGCATCGTGCCATTCACCCTCGAGGAGGGCACGACCTGGGCCTCCCTCGGTCTGAAGGGCGACGAGAGCGTAGCGATCAAGGGGCTCGAAACCGTCAAGCCGCGCCAGAAGATGGAAGCCGAAGTGACCTTTGCCGACGGCAAGGTGAAGAAGGTGCCGATCCTCTGCCGCATCGATACGCTCGATGAAATCGACTATTTCCGCAATGGCGGCATCCTGCAGTACGTGTTGCGCGACCTCGTCGCGTGATGTCTGCGCGGACCGATCAGACCGGGTGACCGCGGAGTAACTCCGCGGTCCTCATCTCAGCTTTCAGCGGAGTCATCATCACGCGCGCTTGTGTGGTTCTCACCCAACCGTGACTCGCCTGCACCCATGGTGCGGGTTAGGACAGGGCAGGGGCAGGGTTAAGTTTGGATCGGGGCGAAGACCGATGCATAAGGCAAAGATTTGGGGCGGGCTTTTACTTGGCCTCGTCTCACTTGGCGCAGCGCCTGCTGCCGCCGCGGACAAAGTAGGCGCGGTCATCGAGCTTTTTACCAGCCAGGGCTGCTCGTCCTGTCCGCCGGCCGATCGTCATCTTGCCGAGATTGCCGACCGCACCGACGTGATCGCGCTGACCTTTGCCGTCGATTACTGGGATTATCTTGGCTGGCGCGACACGCTGGCCGATCCGGCCAATACCAAACGCCAGAAGGCCTATGCCTATGCCCGCGGCGACCGGCAGGTCTATACGCCGCAAATGGTGATCAACGGCGTCACCCATGCCATCGGCTCGGACCGCCCGGCGGTCGAGCGGGCGATGGTCCAGTCGGCGGGCCAGAGCGGCGCACTGAGCGTGCCGGTGACGATCAGCTATTCCGGCGACACCGTCACAGTGACGCTGCCGGCCCAGCAAGGCACGCTGGTTTCCGCCGAGACGCCGGCAACCGTCCTGCTGCTCGGGGTATCGTCGCGGCAGGCGGTCGAGATCGCGCGCGGCGAGAACCGCGGCAATTCGGTGACCTATCGCAATGTCGTCAGGTCGCATGTGAAGCTTGGCGAATGGACCGGCGGGGCCCAGACCTTTACCGCGTCGCGGCTGGAGCGGCTGGCGCCGGGATGCGAGCGGGCCGTCGTGCTGATCCAGGCTGGCAGCCAGCGCAACCTCGGCGCCGTGCTCGGCGCCGCGATGGCGCGCTTCCAATAAGGCGCAATCCTAAATCCGCCATCAAGCCGGGGCGTCCTTCCGTTTCAGTGAGACGAAAGAGCGTCCCTGTTCGTTGTCTTGCTACATTCCCTCTTGGCGCATTCCGGTCCGGCCGGATCGTTGCCGTCGATCATGGGCGCCGGGCGCCGACGGCTGTCTCGCGGCTGGCGTTTGACGGCCGTGCGGCCAGCCTCGCCTCAGACCCTGGCCAGCCAGGTCATGTCGGGCGCGACGATGCCGGGTACATCTTCCTCATCGATGCGCTTGACGGTGTCGATCTTGACGCAGGCTTCGGCGCTCAACGGGTCGACGCCGCGGCGAACCAGTTCGCGCCCGACGCTCTTGCGCACGCTCGACGCCGCGGCCTCCGCCGCATCGGCTTCGACAAAACGGGTTGCGGCAAATGTACTCTCCGCGCTGGCGGCCTCGAGGCCGCGCGCTTCACAACGATACCAAGGCATGGGATGTCCTGTCCCTATTCCCAATCTGTCCCCTGCCGTCACTCAACCACCATAGGGTTGATAGAGCCTTGACAGGATCGGTTAACTTTTCACGCGCATCACTCGCGTCACCATGAGTGACACCCACACAGGAAAAGGTTCAATGGCTGAACGCGAGCTGAAGACGGCTGACAGGATTCTCGTGCGGCGTCAGATCCTGGTCGGCGGCGGGTCGCTGTTCCTGCTCTCCGCCTGCTCGGCGCCGCCGGTTCCGCGGCCGTCGGGCCAGCCGAGTTTCTATCGCAATCTCGCCGAGGCCGGCGCCCGCGTCGACGCGGCCATGGCCGCCGAGATGATCACCGGCTACCGGCGCAACAACGGTCGCGGCGCGTTGAGCGTCGACCCCGTGCTGATGCGGGTCGCCGAGGCCCAGGCCTATGCCATGGCCAATGCCGACCAGGTCGGTGTCAGGACCGGCGCTGTCGGTGCCCGCCTGTCGGCGCAGGGTTATGCCCATGGCACGGCGGTCGAGAACACCTCGGCCGGCTATATGACGCTCGCCGAGGCCTTCTCGGGCTGGCGCGATTCACCGCCGCACCGGGCCAATATGCTGAGCCCGACGGTGACCAGGCTCGGCCTTGCCACCGGTTACCGGCCGGGATCGCGCTACCGGGTGTTCTGGGCGCTGGTCCTGGCTCAGCCGACCGGCACGGCCTGAGGCCGAGCGCCCGGGCGGCGTTCGATCTCGATGCCGAGTACGGTTTCGCCGGTCGCGGCGAAGCCGTGCCGCCAATAGAGCGCTCCGACCGGGTTCTATTTCAAAGGTCGGGCAGGTCCATGGCCTGACCATAACGGGACGCCGGCCGTTCAGGTCGGATCACCCGAAGCCAGATACCAGTCCATGATCGCGTGGCCTTGCATGAAGCAGATCTCGGGCCGCCGCGCGAGTTCGGCCAGCAGATCCTCGATCATGCCGATGCGATGCGGCACGCCGGTAATATAGGGGTGGATGGCGAAGCTCAGGATCTTGGCGCCGCCGAGCGGGCCCGGGCTCCTGGCTTCGGCGATCAGCCGGTCGGCCTGGGCGAGCGTGCGTTCGAGGAATTCGCCGGTCCGGTGGTGCTGGATCATGACCAGCGGAATATCGTTCAGCTCGACCGAATAGGGCATGGTCAGCACCGGGCCGCTCGCGGTGGCGAGCCGGCAAGGCAGGTCGTCGACGACCCAGTCGGCAATGTAGCGGATGCCGGCTTCGGCCAGGTGATCGGCGGTCTCGAGCGTCTCGGTGAGGCCGGGCCCGAGCCAGCCGACGCACGGTTGGCCGGCGAATTCCGACAGGGTCTCGACGGTCCTGGCGATCATCGCCCGCTGGTCGTCGATGCGGTGGGTCGGCACCTGGTGCCAGCCATGGCCCATGAACTCCCAGCCGGCGTCGCGGGCGGCCGCCGCGATGCGTGGATAGTCCAGCGCCACCGAGCCATTGATCGACAAGGTCGGCCGGATCGCATGGCGCTCGAACGCTTCCATGAAGCGCCAGAAGCCGACGCGCATGCCGTATTCGTGCCAGGCCCAGTTGGCGATGTCGGGCTGCAGGGCGGCGCCGGTCGGCGCCGCCAGCACCTGGCGGGGCATGGGATTGTCGATCCGCCAGTTCTCGACATTGACCACCGGCCAGACCGCCACCAGCTTGCCGGGGGCAAGCGCAAGACGCGGACGATCGATGGAGGCCCGGTAGGGCAGGCGCAGTTCAGGACGCATGGGAGAAACGGGCTTCAGGCCGCCTTCTTGCCGTGGTGGCTGTGCAGCTTGGCGCCCAGCACGCGGCGGATATCGTTGAATGCCGGGCTCGACACGTCGCGTGGCCGCGCCAGTTGGAGCGCATTGTCGCTTTCGATACGGCCGGGGCCGGGCGTCATCACCACCACCCGGTTGGACAGGAAGATCGCCTCCTCGATCGAATGGGTGACGAACACCACGGTCAGTCCAGTGCGCTGCCAGATGTCGAGCAGTTCGTCCTGCAGGCGCTCGCGCGTCATGGCGTCGAGCGCACCGAAGGGCTCGTCCATCAGCACCACCTCGGCGTCGTTGGCGAGCACGCGGGCGATCGCCACGCGCTGCTTCATGCCGCCGGAGAGCTGGTGCGGATAGGCGTTGGCGAATTTGCTCAAGCCGACCAGTTCGATGAACTTGTCGACGGTCTCCCTGACCACGCTGCGCGGCAGGCCGCGCGACTGCGGACCGAAGCCGATATTGTCGCGCACGCTGAGCCAGGGAAACAAGGCGTAGTCCTGGAACACCATGCCGCGCGTCGGCTCGGGGCCGCCGATCGGCCGGCCCCACATCAGGGCTTTGCCGGCGGAGGGCGCCTCGAAGCCGGCAATGATGCGCAGCAAGGTCGACTTGCCGCAGCCCGAAGCGCCGATCAGGCAGACGAATTCGCCCTTGCGGATCGACAGGTTGGCGTCGGACAGAGCGTGGATCGTCTGGTCCTGCAGCTGGAAGACCTTGGAGACCTGGCGGATCTCGACGATCGGGGTTTTCGATTCAGCCATGATGGGTCGGGCTCCAGCGCAAGAGGTGGTTGCCGATCGTCACGACGATGCGGTCGGATATGTAGCCGGCGATGCCAATGATGATCATGCCGCAAATGACCAGTTCGGTGCGCGACAGCGTTCGGCCGTCCATGATGACCGCGCCGAGCCCCTGCGGTACGCCGGTCATCTCGCCAACCACGATGACGAACCAGGCGAGCCCCAGCCCGAGCCTCAGTCCGGTGAAGATCGACGGCAGGGCCGCCGGCAGCACCACCTTGAAGAACTGGGCATTGCCCTGGCAGCCGAGCATGGAGGCGGCCTCGAACAGTTTCGGGTCGACCGCCCGGACGCCGAACACGGTGTTGAGCAGGATCGGATAGAAGGCGCCGAGGCAGACCAGCGCAAAGGCCGAGCGCGGCCCGAGCCCGAACAGGATCATCGACAGCGGCAGCCAGGCGGTGACCGGGATCGGCCGCATCACTTGCAGGAACGGGTCGAGCAGCATGCGCGCGGTCGGCAGCCGGCCGATCATCAGGCCGATCGGCAAGGCAAACAGCGCGGCGAGCGCGAAGCCGCCATAGACCCGGCTCATCGAGGCCAGGAGATGGGTGACCAGCGTGCCGGAAAAGGCGTCGTCATAGATGCCGCCGACGGCGAAATCGACCATGTATTCGGCAACCTCGTAGGGGCTCGGGATGAGCCTGGTCCAGCGCAGCCTGGTCGCCACCTGCCAGAACAGCAGCAGCAGCGCCGGCACGATCAGCGCCAGCACGGCCGGCTTGAGCCGCGCCCAGGCCGAGCGCCCGGGGCTCGGACGCTCAACGCCGGCGACCGCTGGCAGCTGGCTCGTTTCGGCAATCGTCATGGCTTGCTGTCCTCTTCGCGGCATGGCCCGCGCCGCCCCGGGGCGGCGCGGGGTCTCGAACCTCAGGCAGACGCGATCTCGTTGGAGAATTTCGGATTGAGGAAACTGTCGAAATTCGGCAACTGACGGATCTGCTTCAGCTCCAGCATCTGCTGCGAATAGGTGCGCGCCTGGGTCAGCACGGTCTGATCGAGTTTCCAGACATATTCGACATTGTTGGCGCCGAGCGCCTGGTCGACCGCCGTGCGGTTGGCGCCGAGCTTCTGGACCGTCATGTCGGCGACGACCTGCTTGTTGGCCATCATGAACTCGACCGACTGGCGGTGCAGCTTCAGCATGGTGCGGACCAGGTCCGGGTCCTTGGCGACCGTCTCCTCATGGGTGGCGAAGATCATGTTCAGGCCGCCCATGGCGGTGCCATAGGGATATTCGACGAGCTGGCCGACGCCGGACGAGATCGACAGACCGGGGCCCGGCTCGGCGCCGACATAGGCGTCGATGTCGCCGCGCGACAACATGGCGTGCATCTCGCCGAAGGGCACACGCACGGCGGTGATGTCGCGGATCGACAGGCCCTCCATGCGCAGGCGCTCCATGATGAACACCTCCTGCGTCGAGCCTGGCCAGATGCCGACGCGCTTGCCCTTGAGGTCCTTGACCGCGCGGACATCCGAGCCGGCCTTGGAGATGACGCCCATGCCCTTGTTGGACAGCGCTCCGACCACCACGACGGGCTCGCCGACCGCGCCTCCGAGAATGCCGGCGGCGATGCCGAACGTGCCGAAATCGACCGACTTGGTGACCACCGCATTCTTGCCGTCGGTCGGGCTGTCGAAGGTGATGATCTCGACCTTCAGGCCGGCCGGAGCGAAGCGCTCGTAGAAATGCGGCGGCATGGAATGGATCAGGCGGAGCGCGCCCATCTTGACCGTGCGCGGCGTTTGCGCGCGCAGAATGGACGGGGCGCCGAGCGTGCCGACGGCAATGCCGGCTCCGACGATGAACTGACGACGACGGATCATGACGAGGCTCCGGTGCGAGGACGGTTGGGGTGGTTCATGCGGCTTTGCCGGTCAGGTGGGCGATGTAGGCGCGCCAGCCGCCGTGGCCGGTGATCTCGTCGGCGCCGGCGAGGCCTTCGGACTCGACCAGGAAACCCTTGGCCGTCGTACCGTCGCCGAGCCTCAGCGTGCCGATGCCGAGCGGCGCGGGGATGCCCGCAACGAAGGTGCCGAAGCCGGCGGCCGGCAAGGTCCAGACCTCGCAGGCGATCGGTGCGCCGGTGCCGTCGGCGACGCGGATCAGGCCGGGGCGTTTCGGCGGGCCGCCGGCCAGCGCATAGAGGCGGTAGTCTGGCGTGGTGGTGGCGACACGGTTGAACAGGCCGCCGCGCGAGGTCAGCTCATGATTGAGCGCCATGCCGGCGAGATGCGCGCCGACCACCACGATCTCGATGGGTTCGTGCAAGCTCATCTCCTTCAGGCCGCCGCTGCGCGACGGCTGCCGCCAAGGGTCTGTTCGAAGCGCATGGCGAGACCGGCGAGGCGGGCATCCGTGCCGCGCTCGCCGATCAGCGTGACGCCGGCCGGCAGGCCGTCGCTGCGGCGAGGGCCCGGCACGGCGAGCGCCGCCAGGTCCAAGAGGTTGACGAAATTGGTATAGGTGCCGAGCCGGCTGTTCGGCCCGATCGGATCGGCGGCGAGATCGGCAAGGGTCGGGAAGATCGGCGCGGTCGGCACGACCAGCGCATCGATCGCCTGCCAGACCGGTTCGGTGGCGCGCCGGAGCGCCGCCAGCTTGTAGAAGGCCTCGAAGGCGTCGGTCGCCGAGAAATTCGCGGCGCCCGCAATGATCTCACGGGTCACCGGGAAGACCGCCTCCGGCTTCTCGGCCAGGAAGGTCCTGATCGCCGCATGGCGCTCGGCGACCCAGGCGCCCTCATAGAGCAGGCGGGCGGCCGCGAAGAACGCCGTCAGGTCGACCTCGACAATCTCGTCGGCCAGCGCGGTGAGCTTGCCGCAAGCCGCCTCGAAGGCCGTCGCCATCACGTCATCACCGAAGAACAGCCGGTCCGCCGGCCGTGGCAGGCCGAGCCGGCGGACCGGCGCAGCGGTCGCCGGCGTATCGGTGACGACTGCGCGCGAATAGGCGTCGCCGGCGTCGAAGCCGCGCATGACCTGATAGACCGTGAAGGCGTCGGTCGCGTCATGGGCAAAGACCGAGACGCAGTCGAGCGTGCGACAGGCCGGCACCACGCCGCGCGTCGAGACGGCGCCGAGCGAGGGTTTCAGGCCGGTGATGTCGTTGAGCATGGCCGGCACGCGGCCCGAGCCGGCGGTATCGGTGCCGAGCGCGAAGGCGACGATGCCCTGCGCGACGGCCACCGCGGAACCTGAACTGGAGCCGCCGGGCACGCGCGCCGGGTCGACCGCATTGCGCGGCGCCGGATAGGGCGTGCGGATGCCGACGAGACCGGTGGCGAACTGGTCGAGATTGGTCTTGCCGATGACGATGGCGCCGGCCGCCACGAGTTTCTCGACCGCGATGGCCGAATGTGCGGGGACATAAGCGAAGGCCGGGCAGGCTGCGGTGGTCGGCAGGCCGGCCACGTCGAGATTGTCCTTGACCGCGAAAGGCACGCCCCAGAGCGGGTAGCGGGCGGCATCGAAGGGCGGCAGCCTGGTGGCTGCCGCAAGCGCCGCGGCTTCGGGGACAAGATGGATGAAGATGCCGGGGTCGGCGACGGCGGCAAGGCGCGCATAAGCCGCAGCGACGACCGAGACCGGAGCCAGGCCCTCGGAATAGCTCTTCATCAAAGTGCTGATGGTGGGTCGAAAAGACTGCGGCATGGCCTCGGCGCGAAACAAGGAACAGGCCTTGTCCCGCAACCGCCGTGCCAGAACGGCTGATGCCGCGGCCGGACCATGGGCCGTTTGACGCCGGAGCCGCGCGAGGTTCGATCTAAGCGATTGTGAATGAGGGTATTTTCGACTTGAGGCGGTCGGCGGCGTTAGCCGGTATCGCGCTGAGCTGGCGTGTCTCGCCGCTGATCAGCGTCACATGTTGTATGCAATGATTCTGTAATTTGGCTTTTGTGCCTAAAATGAAGGCAAATCAAACGATGCTAGAATCTGGGACGCGCCTCATTCGACAGCACTTCCCAGGCACGTGCCGCCAAACCGATATGGTTGCGCATGGCGCTGCCGGCTCTCTCGCTGTCGCCGCGCTGGATCGCCTGCACCACCGCATCATGTTCGTGATGCGACTTGGCGAGCCGGTCGCGCCCCTCGAACTGAGCCCGGCGGAACGGCGCGAGCCGCCGGCGGGTCGCCGAGGCGAGTTCGGCGAGATAGCTATTGTGCGAGCCGCGATAGATCGCGACGTGGAATTCGACATTGGCGACGCTGTAGGCGCCAAGATCGCCCTGGTGGACGAGGCCGGCCATGGAGCGGTGCAGCGTGTCGAGCGCCATCCGCTCGGACGGCGTCATGGCCACGGCCGAAAGCGCGGCGCACAGCGCTTCGAGCTCGGCCATCACGACAAACATGTCGTGGAGCTGGCCCATGTCGGGCTTGGCCACCACCGCGCCGCGATGCGGCCTGATCTCGACCAGGCCGGACGAGGAGAGCTGACGCAGCGCCTCGCGCACCGGGGTCCGGGAGACGGCATATTCGGTGGCGATCTGAACCTCGTCGAGGGCGGACCCGGGGGCAAGCCGCCCGGTGACGATCGCCTCGGCGAGCCGCATCTGCAATGCCTCCGAGCGTGTCGCCTTGGCCGGATGGCGGCGGCGAGGGCTCGGCGGTATCGGCTGGCCGTCGTTCATCGTGATCGGCTCAAGGCAGGAGCGAGGGAAGGCCAATGCGGATCGGGCCGACCTGCAGCCGGCCTTCGCTCGCGCGCAAATTGATCAACCGGCCAGGCTTGCCTTCGACATCGGTCGCCCGGCTGGTGAAATTGAGCCCGGCAACCACCGCGCCGAGCGTGCCGCCGAGGCCGTTGGCCTGCACCGCACTTTCCAGATTGGCGACACGCAATTCGATCTGGCCGTCCGGCTTGCCGTCATTGGTCAGCCGGAGATTGCCCTTGGCGATGCCGACCGCGTCGCCCTGGGCGACCCGAAACATCACCAGGTCGACCGAGCCGCCGGCGGCTTGCCACTGGCGCGGTGGCAGCGGCTGCGGCCGGTTCGGGCTGCGCAGCAGCTTGCGGGCGGTCAGCTGGATCTCGGCATCGACAGGCGCCCGGACCGCGTCGCCGAGCGTTGCGCCCTGCAGACGGGTGACGACATCCAGGCTGACCGGGTCGGCCTGGTTCGGGCGTGTGTGCAATTCACCGCGGGCGGCGCGCAGCAGCACGGTGCCGTCGCGCGACAATTCGAAGGCGTCGATCACCGCGCTCGAATTGTCGTAACCACCAACGGCCAGTTGGGCGGAGGTCTGGGCCAGGCGCCAGTTGGCGCTGTAGACGGTTGGGTCGCCCTCGATGCTCGTCGTCATCGGGCCGGTCCATTCGGCAATGACATGGCCGGGGCTCCAGATCTGCGAGACGACCAGCAGGCGCTCCAGCCGGATGGTCCGGACCGGCCGGCTCTCGTCGCGCAATTCGACCACCGGCTTGGTGCAGTTGATCTCCAGGCGGAACGGATAGCCGCCGCGGGTGCGCTCGGCGCATTGAATCACCCGGCCGTTGGCGGCCTCGCTCGCCAGCACGCGCTCGATCAGCGCCTCGGCGCGATTCGAGCCCCAGTGCCAGACCGCCGTCCAGCCGGCGGCGGCCAGCGCGAGCGCGCCGAAGGGAAGGATGAACGTGCGCAAACGAGGCATGGTTGATGGTCCTGCAGGATGCTTGCATCGCGAAGTCGGGGTCTTTACCAGAACCCGGTCCGCTTCTCCTAATTCCGATCCGTGTTCCGATGACCAGCGAAAACGGCGATCTTTGGGTCTTCGGCTACGGTTCGCTCATGTGGCGGCCGGGATTCGACTTTGTCGAGCGGGTCCCCGGCCGGCTGATCGGGCTGCACCGCGCCCTCTGCGTCTATTCCCATGTCCACCGCGGTACGCCGGAACGGCCGGGCCTGGTGCTCGGGCTCGACCGGGGCGGCGCCTGCCGCGGCATGACCTTCCGCGTCGCCGCCAAGAACCGCGCCGCGACGATTCAATATCTGCGCGAGCGCGAGCAGGTGACCTCGGTCTATCTGGAGGTCGAGCGGGTCGTGACATTAAGCACATCGGGCGAGCCGCGGGTGCGGGCGGTGACCTACATTGCCGATCGCGGCCATAGCCAATATGCCGGCCGCCTGAGCCTCGAGCAGCAGTTGCACATCGTCCGCCAGGGCCACGGCCATTCCGGTGCCAATCGCGACTATGTCAAGAATACCGTCGCGGCGATCGAAGAGCAGGGCTTTCGCGACGCGGGCCTGCACTGGCTCGCGTCGCATCTCTAAAGCGGCCGTCAGGGCCGGCCGCGGATCGAGGCCGGCTGTCCCGGCAGCGCCAGTTTCACGCCGGTGTCGACCAGCCGGTCGCCGTTGATCCGATAGACCTGCAGGTTGCGGTCGACATAATTGCCGATGAAGACATGCCGGCTGTCCGGACTGAAGGCGATGCCTTCGGGCAATGCGCCGGCCGGCACTTCGTTGAGCGCCGTCAGCCGGCCGTTCGGTCCGATGCGGATCAGCCGGAGCGAGCCGTTGCGCGTGTAGGACCAGGCCGAATGGACCGCGGCCGAACCCTTGAGCAGGACAGCGACGGCGTGGCGGCCGTTCGGCGCGATGGCGAAACCTTCCGGCCCGTCGCCGACATTGACGTTGTCGACCACCCGCGGCGGATTGGCCCTGGCGTCGATCACGCTGATCGTGTCGGAATGGCCGTCACCGCCGATGCCGGTATTGGCGGCGAACGCATAGCGGCCGTCGGGCGTCACCTCGACATTGTAGACGCCGTAGCCGACCACGATGTCCTGGGCCTTGTCATAGGTCACCGTGGTGCCGTCGATGGTGAGCACGGCGATCTTGTGGGCGGCATTCTTGGCAACGAAGGCGCGCCGGCCGTCCGGCGTGATGGCAACCGCCGCGACTTCGTCCTCCATGGGAATTTCGGCGATCTGGCGCACGGTGGTGCCGGAAATGGACAGGACCGAGACGCTTTTGCCGTTGCGGTTGGCAACCAGGGCAAGGTCGCCCTTCCGGGAAATCGCCATGCCGGATGGCTGGCGGCCGACCGTAATGGTCTCGACCAGCCGCGGCGGGGTGGCGGTCAGGTCGATGACGTGCAGCTTGTCGTCCGGCGCGGCGCGCCAGTTGGCCCCGTCCTGGTTCATCACCACGGGATTGGCGACCAGGCCCAACCGGCCGTCGGGGGTGATCTGCAGGTTGGTCGGCGGGCCGAACACCGAATTCATCAGCGGCAGGCTGGCGACGATGCGCGGCGCCAGCGGCTGGCTGATGTCGACGATCGAGACGCTGTCCTTGCCGGGGGCGGCGTTGCGCGTACCGTTGGCTTCGAAAAATGTCTTTTCGTCATTGGCAATGATGATGAAATTGCCCTGCGCCCAGGCGCCGGTCGAAACCAGCAGCGTCAGCGCCAGGCCGATCAAGCTTCTTTTCATTGAGATTCCTCCCGCCAGCAGTCCTGGCCGGGGGGATCGTGCGGTTTCCCACGGTGATCGGAAACTAGGGAAGAGTATGTATGCGGCGTCCTGCTGCTAGAGCGCTTCGCCCTTGAGCAGGCGCGGCACGTCGCCGGTCAGGCCGGCGGCCTGGCGAATGAAGAAACGTTTCAGCGCCGGCATGCGGTCGACCAGGCCAAGCCCCAGATCGCGCACGAAACGCAGCGGATCCGAGCCGTTGGAGAACAGCCGGTTGAGGCCGTCGGTGGTCGCCCCCATCAGCACGGTGTCGAAACGGCGCCAGCGCTGGTAACGCGCCAGCATATCGGGGCCGCCTGGATCGAGGCCGAGGCGCGCGGCATCGGCAATGCATTCGGCCAGCGCCGCGACGTCGCGCAAGCCCATATTGATGCCCTGGCCGGCGATCGGGTGAATGACATGGGCGGCATCGCCGACCAGCGCCAGCCGTTCGGCCACGAAGTCGCGCGCCACCTTCAGGCCGAGCGGATAGGATTTCGGCTGGTCGACCAGGTCGATCGCACCAAGCTTCAGGCCGAAGCGGCTTTCCAGCTCGTCCTGGAACAGCACTTTCGGCAAGGCGCAAAGCCGCTCGGCACGGGCCGCCTCCTCGGTCCAGACGATGGACGAGCGCCGGCCGGTCATCGGCAGGATGGCGAACGGCCCGGCCGGCAGGAAATGTTCCTCGGCCCGGCCGCCGTGGTCATATTCGTGCGCCACCGTGCAGACGATGCCGGACTGGCCATAGTCCCAGCCGACCGTGCGGATGCCGGCCTGGTCGCGCAGCCGCGACCGGCCGCCGTCGCAGGCCGCCAGCAGCGACGCGGTGATGGTGCCGCCATTCATGAAGCCAATGGTCACGGCGCCGGGCCCGGCCCGGAAGGTCTCGACGCCGACCGCCTGGAAGACGATGCCCAGCGCCTGGGCGCGTTGCCACAAGGCGCGGGCGACCACGGCGTTCGGCGCCATATGGGCGAAGGGCTCGCCCGGGCCGACATCGCCGTCGAAAGTCAGGAAGACCGGGCGGACGACATCGAGCGTCCGGCTGTCGGTCACCACCATGTCGAGGAACGGTTGCGCTTGCGGGGCGATCTCGTCCCAGACGCCGACCACCTCGAACAGCCGGCGGGCGGCCGCGGCAAAGGCCGAGGCGCGGCCGTCATCGACAGGCGCGGCGGCCAGGGCCGGGTCGGCCATCACGACGGAGAAGTCGCGGCCGAGCGCATGTTTCAAGGCGACGCCCAGCGACAGGCCGGTGAGGCCGCCGCCGGCGATGACGATGTCGGCTCGCGAAGGCAGGGGCGTGCGATCGGTCATGAAGGCGGTTTATCGGAAAAGCCGGGCCCGCGCGAGAGCCACTCTGTCGCGGTGATCCTTGCGCGGTGATCCCTGCGCGGCGATCCCTGTGTGGTGATGCGCGTGCGGCAACGTCGGACGGCACGCTTAGCGCCAGCGTTCTGCGCGACGGGAACCCTAGGGAAGGAACCTGACGGGCAAGGGCGCGGCAAGATGGTTTCGATCCTCACGTCAAGGCGTGCGATCGCCGTCTCGCCGGCGCAGCCCCATCCTCGCCGCGCGCAGCCCCGCGCGGCGCGATTACGGGCGGTCGAAATGCCGCCTCAAGCACGAACAGCGAGATTGACCGCCTTGGGTCCCTTGCCGCGCTTGTCGGGTTCGAGCTCGTATTCCAGCTTCTGGCCTTCGGCCAGAGTGGCGAGCCCGGAGCGCTGGACGGCCGAGATGTGGACGAAGATGTCCTTGCCTCCGTCGTCCGGCTTGATGAAGCCGTAGCCCTTCTCAGTGTTGAAGAATTTGACGATCCCCGTCATCGACATGCCGGTCAGCCTTTCCGTATGCACTGCCGGTTCCGCACGATTGCGAACCTGTCAGGGCCCCGGACCAGGAATATCCGCGTTGCACCGGACGCATGGCCCGTCCGATCCGCCGCCAGGTCCTTGCCGCCCGAACCTGAGAGCCGAACCAAGCGTAACCTGGAATTTTCAGGCTGTACAACCCTGATTTTTACGGATTTACCGCCGGTTGCGCTGTGTCAAGAGCGCCATTACCCATGGCTTCAAAGAAGACGTGGCACACGGAACGTCGGTAATACGCCACGACGTCACGTTAAGATCCATCGTGCAGGTCGCCAGACGCTCGCCAGACGCGGTTTTCAGGCACACAGTTTGCCCTAGCCCCCATTCTCGTCCTTGCGCCCGGCAGGTGCAGTCCGGCAGCGCGACCGGCGGTCCGGGTGTGAAGGGGGCGCGACGTGGCGTGTCGCCGGACTGGGCCATGGCGGAGCCCGCGACCAGCGCGACGGCAAGGATTGTGAAAACCGTGCGACGCATGAGCCGAGATTAGCACCAGCGAGCCGGCTGCGAAAGCCGATCGGCTGCTGTGGAATGCCAATTCGCCGTTGCGTCAGCCGGGCCTGCGCGCCGCCACCATGTAGTTGACCTTGAGGTCGGATGTTTCTTCCCAGCGGCTGTGCAGCAGATTGTACCAGACGCCCTTGCGGTCGAAGATGGTCATGCCGCCCCTGTCGATGGCGCCCTCGAGTTCGTCCGGCGTGACGAATTTGTTCCAGTCATGGGTGCCGCGCGGCAGCCAGCCGAGCACATATTCGGCGCCGACAATGGCCAGACCGAAGCTTGCCATGGTGCGGTTGATGGTTGCCATGACCAGGAGGCCGCCGGGCTTGACCATGGCGCAGCAGGTGGTGGTGAACAGCTCGACATCGGCGACATGCTCGACCACTTCCATGGCCAGCACGACATCGAAGGCATCGCCGGCGGCGGCGAGTTCCTCGGCCGTGGTGCAGCGATAGTCGACCGGCACGCCCGACTGGGCGGCATGGATGCGGGCGGTCTCGACATTGGCGCGGGCCGGGTCGGCGCCGACCACCTGGGCGCCCATCCGGGCCAGCGGTTCCGAAATGAGGCCGCCGCCGCAGCCGATATCGAGGATCCGCAACCCCTCCAGCGCGCGCAGCGCCCGCGGGTCGCGGCCGAAGGCGGCGGCCGCGAGATCCCTGACATAACGCAGCCGCACCGGATTGAACTTGTGCAGCACGGCCATCTTGCCGTTAGGGTTCCACCATTCGGCGGCGAGTTTGGAGAACTTCTCCACTTCGGCCTGGTCGAGGGTTGCTGCCGTCATGGGTCACCCGGTGGTTTCGGCTTGTCTGCTGGTTTGGCTGTGACGCGTTGCCATAGCCCCGATCGATCGTTATGCATACGCGCCTTTTTTCAAAGAGCGCGTAGCGTCGCGCCAGAGATTGATTGCCATGTCTCGCCTCGTCATGAAGTTCGGCGGAACCTCCGTCGCCACCGTCGACCGGATCAAGAACGTCGCCCGCCACGTCAAACGGGAGGTCGAGGCCGGCTATCAGGTGGCGGTGGTGGTGTCCGCCATGTCGGGCAAGACCAATGAGCTGGTTGCCTGGTGCAAGGAGGCAGCACCCTTCCACGACCAGGCCGAATATGACGCGGTGGTCGCCTCCGGCGAACAGGTCACCGCCGGTCTGCTGGCGGTGGTGCTCAATTCCATGGGCCTGAAGGCGCGTTCCTGGCAGGGTTGGCAAATCCCGATCCTGACCGACGACGCCCATTCGGTCGCCCGCATCGCCGATATTCCCTCGGCCAATCTGGATGCGGCTTTCGCCGATGGCCAGGTGGCGGTCATTTCAGGTTTCCAGGGCGTCCATCAGGCGACCGGCCGGATCACCACGCTCGGGCGGGGCGGCTCGGACACTTCCGCCGTGGCGATCGCCGCCGCGATCCACGCCGAACGCTGCGACATCTATACCGATGTCGACGGCGTCTATACCACCGACCCGCGCGTCGTGCCGAAGGCCAAGCGCCTTGATAAGGTCGGGTTCGAGGAGATGCTGGAAATGGCGTCGCTCGGCTCGAAGGTCCTGCAGGTCCGCTCGGTCGAACTTTCAATGATTCATGGGGTGCGAACCTATGTCCGTTCGTCGTTCGACGATCCGGACAACCCGCAAACCGGCACTCTCATCTGCGACGAGGAGGAAATCGTGGAAAAGCAGGTCGTCACCGGCATCGCCTTCTCCAAGGACGAGGCGCAGGTGAGCATCCGCGCGGTCGCCGACAAGCCGGGTGTGGCGGCGGCGATCTTCGGGCCGCTGGCCGATGCCAATATCAATGTCGACATGATCGTCCAGAACGTCTCGTCCGACGGGGCGACCACCGACATCACCTTCACTTGCCCGGGCGCCGATCTGGAGCGCGCCCAGCGCGTGCTGATGGATGCCCGGCCGACGGTCGGCTTCAAGGCGCTGGAGACGGCCTCCGACGTGGTCAAGGTGTCGTGTATCGGGGTCGGCATGCGCAGCCACGCCGGCGTCGCCGCCAAGGCGTTCAAGGCGCTGGCCGAGAAGGGGATCAATATCCGCGCGATCACCACCTCGGAAATCAAATTCTCGGTGCTGATCGACGCCGCCTATACCGAATTGGCGGCGCGTACGCTGCATTCGCTCTACGGCCTCGACAAAGCCGGGTGAGGCGAGCCTGCGGGCTTGCCCGGCCCGGCCGGACCGCGCTGTGGTTTTGAGGATCGAGCCGGCAAAGGCGCGCGGGGC
Source organism: Phreatobacter stygius (assembly GCF_005144885.1). Lineage (NCBI taxonomy): Bacteria > Pseudomonadati > Pseudomonadota > Alphaproteobacteria > Hyphomicrobiales > Phreatobacteraceae > Phreatobacter > Phreatobacter stygius. Next base: position 2,266,752 of record NZ_CP039690.1, on the reverse strand, counting down.
ATGCTGAGACTGGCATCGATCGTTCGCGTGGCCGGCTTCGCGGCGATGGCCGCCCTTGCAGCCGGGCCTGACGGGGCGGCGGCATCCGGTGCCGAGACGCTCGCCGTTCCCTTCATCATCGCCAAGCCTGCCGGCGATGGGCCGTTTCCGGCGGTGGTCATCCTGCATGACTGCTCCGGCCTCGGTCCGGCCTCGTCGGGCGCGCCCTGGCGCTGGTCGAGCGAGCTGACCCGTCGGGGTTATGTGACGATCTGGCCGGACAGCTTTTCCACCCGGGGATTTCCCAACGGCACCTGCCTCGAGCCGGATCAGGCCGCGGCGGCGCCGGATGTCCGGGTCGGGGATGCCTATGCGGCTCTCGCCCATCTGCGCGGGCTCGCCTTTGTCGACGGATCGCGGATCGCGGTCATGGGCGGCTCGCATGGCGGCTCGTCGACGCTTGCCAGCATCGTTTCGACGCCGGCCAACAGCGCGCGGGCAGCGCCGGGTTTCGCTGCGGCGATCGCGCTCTATCCAGGTTGCGGCCGGCGTTATGGCGAATGGGGCGTCGCGCGCGGCCGCGAGCCGGGCAGTCCGATCACCGGCTATCGCGGCCTGTTCAGGCCGCTGGCACCGCTCTTGATCCTGACCGGCGAGCTCGACGACTGGACACCGGCCGAACCGTGCCGGCAACTGGCCGAACGGGCCAAGGCCGAGGGTCTGCCCGTCGATATCGAGATCTATCCGGGCGCCCATCATTCCTTCGACAGCGCGGCGCCGATCCGGCACAACGCCAACCGGGTGAATTTTAATGCGCCCGGTGGGCGCGGCGCGACGATCGGCGGGAATCGCGAGGCCTGGGCGGCTGCGCGCGAGCGCGTCGCGGAATTTCTCACCCGCCATCTTGGCCGCCCGAACCGCTGATTTCCGCAGCTCTGCCCGACGCCGCAGCGCAGCAATGGCCGATCACGATGTTTCGCGTTCGGCCCGCCCTTTGCAAATGGCGATGTCGCCCTTAATGGTGGGGGCGCGGCGGGGTCCCTGCCGTTCCTGTTGCCAGGATAGCGGGCATCATGCCCAGAACGTGACCATGCCGATGCGTGCCGCCTTCGGTGGTCCTCGCCTTTTGCTCCGTCGCCTGCGCGAGGTGATGGCGGAGCAGGTTTCCGCGCAGGACCGCCTCGACAAGATCGTCGTGCTGATCGCGGCCAACATGGTGGCCGAGGTCTGCTCGGTCTATGTGCTGCGCGTCGACGGTACGCTCGAGCTCTATGCAACCCAGGGCCTGAAGCGCGAGGCGGTGCACTTGACCGTCATGCGCGCCGGCGAGGGCCTGGTCGGCCTGGTCGCGCAGACCGCCGACCCGCTCAACCTGTCGGATGCCCAGGAGCATCCGCAGTTCTCCTACAAGCCGGAGACCGGCGAAGAGATTTTCCACTCCTTCCTCGGTGTGCCGATCCTGCGCGGCGGTAACACGCTCGGCGTGCTGGTCGTGCAGAACCGCGCGCATCGCAAATATGAGGAGGACGAGGTCGAGGCGCTGCAGACGACCTCGATGGTGCTGGCCGAGATGATCGCTTCGGGCGAGCTGTCGGCGCTCGCCCCGCCCGGCCAGGAGCCGGCGGCGCGCCGGCCCTTGCGCATTGCCGGCGAAGGCCTCGCCGAGGGCGTCGGCCTCGGCTACGTCGTGCTGCATGAGCCGCGCATCCTGGTGAAGCAGCTGATCGCCGACGATCCGAACAAGGAAATGTCGCGGCTGGATGAAGCGGTCGAGGCGATCCGCGCCGAGATCGACGACATGCTCGAAAACGAGGATGTCGCGCGCGGCGGCGAGCACAAGGACATTCTCGAGGCCTACCGGATGTTCGCCCATGATCGCGGCTTCATGCGGCGCATGAAGGAGGCGATCGCCACCGGTATCACCGCGGAGGCGGCGGTCGAACGCGTCCAGTCCGACAATCGCGCCCGGATGATGCGCCAGACCGATCCCTATATGCGCGAGCGCATGCACGATCTGGACGATCTGGCGATGCGCATCCTGCGCCAGCTGACCGGCGCCAAGAGCCCGACGGCGAGCGAGGATCTGCCGGAAAACGCCATCGTGGTGGCGCGCCACATGGGCCCGGCCTCGCTGCTCGACTATGACCGCACGCGGCTGCGCGGCCTGGTGCTGGAAGAGGGCGGCGCCACCAGCCACGTGGCGATCGTCGCCCGCGCGCTCGGCATTCCCACCGTCGGCCAGGCCGAGAATGCCGCCAGCCTCGCCGATCCGGGCGATGCCATCATCATCGACGGCGCGACCGGCGAGATCCATCTCAGGCCGACCAGCGATGTCGAGACCGCCTATGCCGAGAAAGTGCGCTTCCGCGCCCGCCGGCAGGCGCAATATGCGGCGATCCGCGACAAGCCGGCGGTGACCAAGGACGGTGTCGAGGTCCGGCTCCATCTCAATGCCGGCCTGATGGTCGACCTGCCGTTCCTGGAAGAGACCGGTGCTTCCGGCATTGGGCTGTTTCGCACCGAACTGCAGTTCATGGTGGCCAATTCGCTGCCGCGCATCGCCGAGCAGCTCGACCTCTATCGCAAGGTGCTGGATGCCGCCGGCGATCGGCCGGTGACGTTCCGTACCCTCGATATCGGCGGCGACAAGGTGCTGCCCTATATGGAGGTGATCCAGGAGGAGAACCCGGCGCTCGGCTGGCGGGCGATCCGGCTCGGCCTCGACCGTCCAGGCCTGCTGCGCAGCCAGGTGCGCGCCATGCTGCGCGCCGGCGCCGGCCGCGAGGTGCGCATCATGTTCCCGATGATCGCCGCGGTCGAGGAGTTCGACGAGGCCAAGGCGATCGTCGAGCGCGAGCTGACCCATTTGCGCCGGCACGACCACCGCATGCCCGAACGGGTCCAGATCGGCGCGATGGTCGAAGTGCCGGCGCTGTTGTTCCAGCTGGACGAATTGCTGCCCAGGGTCGATTTCCTGTCGGTCGGCTCGAATGATCTCGTGCAGTTCATGTTCGCCGTCGATCGCGGCAACAACCGGGTGGCCAATCGTTTCGACGTGTTGTCGCCGCCGATCCTGCGCGCCCTGCGCTCGCTCGCCCAGAAAGGCCATGAACACGGCAAGCTGGTGACGCTGTGCGGCGAGCTCGCCTCGCGCCCGCTGGAAGCCATGGTGCTGGCGGGGCTCGGCTATCGTTCGCTGTCGCTGTCGCCGGCGGCCATGGGTCCGGTCAAGTCCATGCTGCTCGAGCTCGATCTCGGCCGGCTCGAAACGCTTCTGACCCGTCTCATCGACGAACCGAAGGCAGGGGTCTCGATTCGCGAGAAACTGCGTGATTTCGTCGAGGCCGAGGGCATAACGTTCTGATGCTGCCAATCTCGAAGCTCGAAGCGCTGGTGACGCGTCACGCGGTCATCGAGGCGGAACTGTCCGGCGGTGTGGAAGGCGACCGCTACGTGGCGCTGTCGCGCGAATTCGCCGAGCTCGATCCGGTCGTCGGTGCGGTCAAGGCCTATCGCGCCGCGGTCGCCGAGGTGGCCGATCTCGACCAGCTGATGGCCGATCCGGCTGGTGATGCCGAGATGGCGGCGCTGGCGCGCGAGGAGCGTGCCGATGTCGAGGCACGGCTGGCGGCGCTGGAAGCGGACCTGCGCGTCGCGCTGCTGCCGAAGGACGCGGCGGATGCCAAGAACGTCATCCTGGAAATCCGCGCCGGTACCGGCGGCGACGAAGCATCATTGTTCGCCGGTGACCTCTACCGCATGTATGAGCGCTTCGCCGCCGTTCAGGGCTGGACCGTCGAACTGGTCTCGGCCAGCGAAGGCACCGCCGGCGGGTTCAAGGAAATCGTCGCCGAGCTGCGCGGCAGCGGTGCCTATGCCAAGCTCAAATTCGAAAGCGGCGTGCATCGCGTCCAGCGCGTGCCGGCCACCGAGTCCGGCGGCCGCATCCATACCTCGGCCGCGACGGTTGCCGTGCTGCCGGAAGCCGAGGAGGTCGATGTCGCGATCAATGACGACGACCTGCGCATCGACACCATGCGGGCCGGCGGCGCCGGCGGCCAGCATGTCAACAAGACCGAATCGGCGGTGCGCATCACCCACGTGCCGACCGGCACGGTGGTGGTGGTCCAGGACGAGCGCTCGCAGCACAAGAACAAGGCGCGCGCCATGGCGATCCTGCGCGCGCGGCTGTTCGACGAGGAGCGGCGGCGGCTGGCCGCCGGCCGCGCCGCCGACCGCCGGCTGCAGGTTGGCTCGGGCGACCGTTCCGAACGCATCCGCACCTATAATTTCCCGCAAGGCCGCGTGACCGATCATCGTATCGAGCTGACGCTCTATAAATTGCCGGAGATCATGGCCGGCACGGCGCTCGGCGAGATCATCGACGCGCTGGTGGCGCATCATCAGGCCAGCCTGCTGGCTCTGGAGAGCGCCTGATGATCCGGTCCGGCATATCGGCCAGCGAAGCGCGGCGGGTGCTGGCCAAGGCCTTTGCGGCCCAAGGGCTGGACGAAGCCGAGCTCGATGCCCGGGTGCTGGTGCGGCATGCGACCGGTATCGACCCGGCGGTGCCAGGGACTGCGTCCGATGCGCCGCTCGATGCGACGATGACGGCCTGCCTCGAGGATCTGGCGCGGCGGCGGCTCGACCACGAACCGATTGCGCGCATTCTCGGGCATCGCGAATTTCACGGCCACGACTTCGTGCTGAACCGGGCCTGCCTGGTGCCACGCCCGGACACCGAAACAGTGGTCGAGGCGGCGCTGGCGCTGATATCAGCCGACCGCCCTGCCAGGCTGCTGGATCTCGGCACCGGACCCGGCACCATCCTGCTGGCGCTGCTCGCCGAACGGCCGCGCGCGCTCGGCCTCGGCCTCGACCGCTCGGCCGAGGCGCTCGGCGCGGCGAGAGCCAATGCCGCGGCCCTGGGACTGGCGGAGCGCGCGGATTTCGCCGAGAGCGACTGGGGTTCGGCCGCGGTTGGCCTGTTCGACCTGATCGTTTCCAATCCGCCTTATATCCCATCGAAAACCTGCGACCTGCTCGCACCGGAAGTGCGCGACCACGATCCGCGCCTGGCGCTCGATGGCGGGCCCGACGGGCTCGACGCGTATCGGGCGATTCTCGGCGAGGCTCTGCGGCTGCTGGCGCCGGGCGGCCATATCGTGGTCGAACTGGGGATCGGTCAGGCGGCCGAGGTCGGCGCCATCGCCCGGCGCAGCGGGCTTGTCGTCTGCGGCCTGAAATCGGACCTGTCGGCCATTCCGCGCGCGCTGGTGCTGCGGCACGCATCCTGACGCGGGCCGGTTCAGCGCATCGGAAACATGACGGCGCGATATTCGGCTGAATCGCTGTGACCGCTGTCGGCGATGATGAGGACGACCACGGCGAGCGTCGTCGAGGCCCTGTTGCGATAGACGTCGGTGATGTGGACCGACGTCGCGCAGGTCATCGGCGGCAACATATAAGTCAGTTCGATGGTCCGTTCCCGGAAGGTCTCGGGTGACCGCCTGGCCGCCTCGGGATCCCAAGACGGCAGTTCCGGCGTCAGGGTCACGGCGAGCGGATAGGTCGCGGCGGTCTCGCGCTCCCGGCAGGCGAGATTTGGATCATCGGGCGCCGTCAGCCGCGCGACGACGGCATATTTGGTCGATAATCCGGGATGGGCGCCGATAATGTCCGGATCGGCCATGAACCGGACAGGGCCTTCCATCCTGGTCAGATCGGTCCAGGTCCGGCCGGCCAGACGGCGGCCGGGCTCGGTCAATCCCAGCCTGCGCAGCGGCCGGCGGGTCGTCGCCTGCGTCCAGCGCCGGATGGCCGGCGTCTGCATGCTGGCCTCGTCGTCCTCGTCGAAGCGGAAGCCCCGCATGGCGGCGTGGCGGGCATCGGCCGGGGTGGCCTGCCAGGACAATTGGGTGGCTCCGCGCGGAAAGCCTGTGGCGGACAGGCCGGTGGTCCGGTCGACCACATCGACGGCGAAAGCGCCGCGCTGGCTCGCGCCATCGCCGCCCTCCTGTTCGAAGCCGAAATAACGGCCGTCGGACGAGAAGCCGAGAATGCGCAGATCGGGCGCGGTGCCGAGTTCGCGGGCAGCGCCCGGCGTAGCGAGGGCAAGCAACGCCAGGGCGGCGAGAATGATCGGTCGCAAGGACATGGGGATTCCGCAGCGGCTTCGGAGAGGCTCGAACCGGACGCTTCTCTCTCGCGCAGCTTTCCAGGGCATGCCGCCTGAATTCGCTTCGCATTTCCATCGATGCTGCGGCAGCCTTGCCTTCGGCTGCTTTCGATCCGTCGTAGGCCACGGTAAAATCGAGGTAGTTTGGCGAATGCCCGGGGTTCTCGACATGATCTGGATGTTGAGCCGTCGGGAACGAGGTTTGCCATGAACGCCTGGTCGATCGTGCGGCAAAGCGGCGCCATTCTGCTGCGCGGGTCGGTCGGGACGCTAGCGCGCCTGGATCCGACGCCGCGTCGGGCGGGCCCAATTCCCCGGAAAATTTTCATGATCCCGTCGTGTTTTGGCGGAACATTAAGATGCGCCATGGCTTGTCTCCGCCGGGGATTGCAATGGGGGGTTTTGATGGTTGCGACAGCTGCGTCGGGGCTGGTGGCAGGGGTGCTCAGTCTCATCCTGTTCGGCGGTCATGTGGCGCTGACGCCGGTGACCACCGACGTGCTGTTCCTCGGCCTCGCGGTCAGCAGCCTGCATGTCGTGATGGGACTGATCGCCGCCAAGGAATGAAGGCTGCCATTCTCTGGCCCCATATGATGGGTTAGGTACCTTCCCTTGCGTCATGTGTATGGTCGACGCGACCCGAAGGAGGGAACGATGAGACGGCTGGTGGTTCTTCTGGTCTCCGCGGCGCTTGGCGCCGCTTTTGTGATGTTCTGCACCGTGCTGGTGACGCCGCCGGGGCCCGCTTCCACCGCGGGACAGATCCAGATCGTCGAACGGCGTGGTCCGTTGCAGTTCCTCGACAGCCCGGATGCACTCTGCCAACGCGCCGGCCGCCCGGTGACGCCGGAATGCCGGACTGCGGTCATCGGCGCGCTGCCGCCGGGACGCAGCTATGTCACCTTGCCCTATGTCGATTTCCTGTACCGCCAGACGCTCAGCGGCCGGAGCTGACACTGGAGGTGACGCTCTTAGCCGGCCTCGTGCGCCCGTCCTGGCGAAGGAAGGGCCGCGCGGCCGGCGCGTCGCGCGCGCCATCGGCCGGCGCATGACTGACGCGCGAGCGCATCGGTTGATTGCATGGGCGGCGGGCCGTACCCCGGATCATGCTCCTTAGAGATTTCGCCATTCTGGTCTTTGTCTGCCTGGTCTGGGCGTCGAATTTCATCATCTCGAAGGTGGCGCTGACCGAGTTGCATACGCCGCCCCTGTTCTTCTCGGCGGTCCGTTTCGGCCTGGTGCTGCTGGCGACCCTGCCATGGCTGCTGCCAATGCCGCGGCCGCGCTGGCGCATGGTCCTGGCCGGGCTCTTGATGGGCGCCGGCGGCTTCGGCCTGGTCAGCATTGGCTTGATGACGGCAAGCCCGTCGAGCGCCGCGGTGGTCACCCAGCTCGGCGTGCCGATCACCGCCCTGCTGTCGGTCTTCGTGCTCGGCGAACGGATCAGCTGGCGCCGGGGCTTTGGTATCGCGCTGGCGTTTTTCGGCGCCATCGCGGTCATGTGGAACCCGGGCGGCTTTTCGTTGTCCTTCGGCCTGCTCTTCGTGGTCGCCAGCGCCTTCGCCTCCGCCGTCGGCATCGTGCTGGTCAAGCAGATGGGCGGTGTCCAGCCGTTGCAGTTCCAGGCCTGGGTCGGTCTCGCGTCGATGGTGCCGCTGGCGGCCGCCTCCGCGCTGATCGAAACCCGCCAGATCCCGCTGGCGCTGGAGGCCGGCTGGAGCCTCGCCGCCACCGTGCTTTACGCCGCGCTGGCCGTGTCGCTGCTCGGTCACTCCCTGTTTTTCCGCCTCGTCCAGAAATACGAAGCCAATGTGATCTCGACCCTCACGCTGATGTGTCCGCTGATGGCGATCGGCATGGGCGTGGTGCTGCTCGAAGATCATTTCGACGCGCGCATGGCGGCCGGCACGGCCGTCGTCCTGGTCGGCGTGCTGCTGATCCTGGTGTCGCCGAAGCAGGGCGGGCGCCGGCCATCGACCTAGAGCGGCCGGGCGCGGCGAGCTGCGGCGGAACCGCACGGCGGTCAAGGCGTTGATTGGCCAGTGCAATCAACCGGCTGCGGTGCCCATGCCCATGAACACGATCCTGCTGATCATCATCCTGGTCATCCTGCTGGGTGGCGGCGGCTATTACGGTCATCGCGGTTATGGCAATCGTGGGCTCGTCAGTGTTCTGCTGGCGGTGCTGCTGATCGTCGTCGTGCTGCATTTGCTCGGCCTGCTGATCACCCCGATGACCCCGATCGGACCGCCGGCGACGCGGGTGATCGTGCCTTGACGGCATAGGCCTCGCGATGGAGGTTTGCCCGGGCCGGCGGCAAGCCGGCGTCGCAGCTTTCAAGACAATGAGGCCACCATGCCGAAGGGTTCCGAACTCCTCGTCGCCGCGCTCGAGAACGAAGGCGTCGACCGCATATTCGGCGTGCCGGGCGAGGAGAATCTCGATGTCGTCGAGGCCTTGCGAAGGTCGCGCATCGAGCTGGTGTTGACCCGGCACGAACAGGCGGCCGCCTTCATGGCGGCGACCCATGGCCGCCTGACCGGCCGGCCGGGCGTGTGCATCTCGACGCTCGGACCGGGCGCGCTGAATTTCTCGACCGGTGCGGCCTATGCCCATCTCGGTGCCATGCCGATGATCATGATCACCGGCCAGAAGGCGATCATGAGCGCCAAGCAGGCGCGCTTTCAGATCGTCGATGTGATCGCCTCGATGAAGCCGCTGACCAAGATGACCCGGCAGATCGTCAGTCCGGCGAGCATTCCGACCGTCGTGCGCGATGCCTTCCGCGTCGCCATGGAAGAGCGGCCGGGACCGGTCCATCTGGAGCTTCCCGAGGATGTCGCCGGCGAGCAGACCGGCGACGTGCCGATCATTCAGTTGCATCCGATCGAGCGGCCGGTCGCCCCTGCCGCGGCGCTGGAGCGGGCGGTCGAGCTGATCCTCGCCGCCGAACGGCCAATGGTCATGATCGGCGCGGCCGGCAACCGGCCACGCCTGGTCGATGCGCTGTCGGCTTTCGTTCGCCGCGTGCGCCTGCCGTTCTTCAACACCCAGATGGGCAAGGGGGCGGTCACCGGCGGCTCGAACCTCTATATGGGCACCGCTGCGCTATCCGAGCGCGACTATGTGCACGAGGCGATCGACCAGGCCGACCTGATCATCTCGATCGGCCACGATACCGTCGAGAAGCCGCCATTCCTGATGCGGCGGGACGGTGGCCCGAAGGTCGTCCACATCGGCTATGTGTCGGCGGTCGTCGAGGAGGTGTTCCATCCGGACGCCGAGGTAATCGGCGACATCGGGGCGACGGTCACCGCGCTCGCCGACCGGCTGGGCGGCAAGCTGGATCCGAACCCGAAGCTTCTGGCGCTGCGGCAGGGCATCCTGGAGCGCCTCAACGACCGTGCCGAAGAGGACCGTTTCCCGATCACCCCGCAGCGGATCGTCCACGACGTGCGCGCGGTCATGCCGGAAGACGGCATCGTCTGTCTCGACAACGGCATGTACAAGATCTGGTTCGCGCGCAATTACCGTACGCATGTCGCCAATACCCTGCTGCTCGACAATGCGCTCGCCACCATGGGCGCGGGCCTGCCGTCGGCCATGATGGCCGCGATGATCTATCCGGGACGCCGGGTGATGGCGGTGTGTGGCGACGGCGGCTTCATGATGAATTCGCAGGAGATGGAAACCGCCGTCCGCCTCGGTATCAACCTGGTCGTGGTCGTGCTCACCGACAATGCCTATGGCATGATCCGCTGGAAGCAGGCGGTCGACAAGTTCCCGGACTTCGGCCTGACCTTCGGCAATCCCGATTTCGTCCGTTACGCCGAAGCCTATGGCGCGAAGGCGTCGCGCGTGACCGCGGTCGACCAGCTGGTGCCGACGCTGGAGGCAGCCTTCGCCGGTGGCGGCGTGCATCTTGTCGACGTGCCGATCGACTATTCGGAGAATACCCGCGTGCTGGTCGAGGAACTGGGCACGCGCGGGCCGCTCGCCGAACTCAAGTGAGGCGCGCCGGGCCCCTCGGCTGCATCGTTGGCTGCCGGCCAAGACCGGTCGCCGGCAGGCTATCCAGGATGTGAGGGGAATGGTGCGCGGAAGGGAGTGATATTGGCCGCTTATCTATTTGATTTATAATATGAAAAATATTTATTTAAGGCCGTATGCCAACAATTCTGCCAACAGTTGGATCGGCGTGTTCTCCCTAGTCGTTCGGGTGGGGAAAATTCATTCGGGCACATTTTGTGTTTCCACCGACGGTATCGGTTCTTGCAAACTGGAGAGGTATCCATCGCAACCCGAAAAATATGCTCCGACACCTTCCATGACGTCGGCCAGCGCCTCAAGGTCAAGCTCCTCATAGGTAATCGGGATGAGATTTCCATTTAGGTCAACGGGATACCTGTATGAGTAGGATCTCGGGTCTACCTTCGAAAACTCTGCGACAATCGCTCCGACAACCGGGTTGGTCTGGTCGGGGTCATCGGCACCATACGCATCTAGGATCTTTAAGAATTCGGACCAAAGAAAAGCGAGATCGTGTGATTTCCAATTGGCTTCAATAGATACTGTATATCCGTAGGTTGAAATTAAGTATTTAAGCGATAATTCAATGAATTGCCGATAGTTAAATAGAATTGGAAATACAAGACAGTCTCTATCGTAATTTGATTCTCTTGATTTTTCTACCATGAGATCTGCGGCGGATTTGTATCCCGTCATCATCATGATAAGCCGACCATGGCCGCACTTGCCGATGCTAGCGTTCCGGCTCCAGTCATCGGACTTCTTGAACGGCACGTCCCCTTTTCTCGGCCAGCGCAAATCGCGGCGAAGAATTTCCTCGAATGTCTCAGACCCTGGCATCGTCCCCCCTTACCGCCCGGATACGCTGCCAATGTTACGGGACGGCTGCAATGCCTACTGGGAGAATGCCCGAACTATCAGTTGCGGCGGGAGAAGAGTGCTTTCATCTGTCCCATAAACGGGTTTCTTTTCGTGTGAGTTCGGCAAGCTGGGAGGTGCGATTTTGAACGCCGTGGGGCAGTCGTTTTTGAAGCCTGAAGTCGTCGAGGTTCATGAGTTTCTCCGCCGCCACTGCGCGCTCATCGTCCATTTTTCAGGGACGCCCGGCGGAGCCGATCCGGATAGCCCAAAGTTTCCAGATGACCTGACCACCGTTATCGGCGGTCAGGCAAAGGATGGAGTCTGCTGCTCGGTTGTCAAACCAGGAGACACGTTCGACGGTTTTGATCGGCATGCCTTCGGGACTGTCGGTGTCATACTTGATCTCAATGCGAAGGAGTCTTTGGCGACGGCCGACCCTGGGGATGGTGGCTCCTTCCGTCACCCTTTGACCGGAATTCGCCAATTCAACGAGAGAGACCTGACGACTGGTGACGCTGGAAAGGAGTCTGTCAGAGCGTCAAGGCCACAATGAATGGGGAATGCGCGACTTTGCTGTTCGCGGCATATTCGTCATTGATCCCATTGAAGTGTGGATAGAGATAGATCATCCCGATCTGGGGCGGGTCAGGGGTAGCGTTGCTCGAACTGTGGAAGACATTGCGAGAGCCTTTCCGGAACAACCGATCTTCACTTTTCGTGATGGGGGGCTTTTCCGCCTCGTTCCGCAACCCGAGGGGCCCATAGACCATTCCACGCTCTATCCCTAGGCTACCGACTCGCAGAGGTGGCAAGCCGAGGCTGTGGTCTCCGTGACCTGAGGTCGCCAGTTGGGGCGGAGCTACCGGTCCCCAATCGGCGCCGGCCACAATGTAAGTGTCTGATCTGCACCGACGGTCAGTTGCGCGCGCCACAATCCACGGTAGACGTGTGCCGCCCAAACAATATTAAATGTACGGTTGGTGGGGGGTGAGTTCATGGCCGATCAAGGCGTGCTCTTTGACGAGCGATTTCTCGGGAAATATGCCGGGGCGATCATCTCCGACACATCCGTCGCCATCGTCGAGCTCGTCGCCAATGCGTGGGATGCTTATGCGACTGAGGTAGTTATCCGTTGGCCGCAACGTGGCAACGCGACATGGTTTTCCATCACCGACAACGGCAGGGGAATGACGGCAGCCCAATTCGCCCGGCGGTGGGGCACGATGGACTATGATAAAATTGCAGATGAGGGAAATAGGGTCGATCCGCCGGAGGAGTTAGTCAACTATCCCCAACGCCAGCCGTATGGTCGAAATGGTAAGGGGCGTCATGCTGCCTTTCGATTTTCAAACCCTTACGTCGTGAGGACGTGGAGGGATGGGATTGAGGTGACCTACGAAGTCAGCCGCAGTAGCGAGCTACCCTTCGCATTCAAGCTGTTAAGCACCCGGAATGGCGTTTCCGGTCATGGAACAGAGATTTCGGCCACCAGCCAAGATGGCGTGAGCATGGCAGCCGATGAGGCTCGCGAGGTCATCGGAACGCGATTTCTTGCCGATCCAAATTTCTCGGTGTCCATCGACGGAACGCGGATAACCTTCGACGACGTCCCGACACAAAGAATACGGGAAGCGTACATCGATGTACCTGGTTTCGGAACGGCGCATCTGATTGTCATCGACACGCTGAAGGCGGACAAGACGACCCGGCAGCATGGAATCGCTTGGCGTGTCCAATCTCGGTTGGTCGGTACACCTGGATGGGTTGGCTTCTTCCACGACCGAATCCTTGACGGCCGCACAACGGAAGCGAAGCGATTTCAGTTTCTCGTTTCGGCTGATTTTCTGGCGGAGGCAGTCCACCCAGATTGGTCAGGATTTGTGGGAACAGATCAGGCGTGGCAGGCAACTCATCTGGCGGTCCACACGAAGATTAGGGAGGTTTTGTCGGAACACAGTGCGGAGAAACGCAGTGAGGCCAAGGCGGCCGTCCGTGAAAGCCTGGGGAAGACTGTGAGCCAGCTTCCGCCAATTGGGCGCGAACGCTGGAACCAGTTTGTTGACAGGGTTGTGGATACCTGCCCCACCATTAGTGCGGACGTTATTCAGCAGGTCGCTGGCGTGCTTGCCAATTTGGAGCTTTCGACGTCGCAATATGGGTTGATTACGAAGCTCCATGAGATGCCTCCTGGCGACCTGGACGAACTCCATCAGATCCTCACGGATTGGACGGTTCGGTCCGCAAAGATTGCGCTGGATGAGATCCAAACGCGGCTCAGGCTTATAGAGGAACTCGATCGCAAGCTTCGTGACGAGACCATGGACGAGGTGGGCGATCTTCAACCGCTTTTCGAGCGCTCGCTATGGGTTTTTGGGCCGGAGTTTGAAAGCCTCGATTTTACCAGTAACAAAGGCATGACCGAAGTCATCCGAAAGCTGTTTGGATCAAATGAGGCGGGAAGCAGGCTGCGGCCAGATTTCGTAATGGTGCCCGATGGGTCGTTGGGCTTCTACAGCAGGGATTCCCATGATCCAGACCATGAAGTTTCTGGCACAGCACGATTAGTGATCGCCGAGATTAAGAAGCCGGGCATCGTTATTGGCAGCGAGCAGAAGGATCAGGCTTGGAAGTACGTCAAAGAGTTGATTCGGCGGGGACATGTCACGGAGGCCACCGATGTAACCTGCTTTGTTCTCGGATCAATGGTTGATCGGACAGAGGCCGGTGACAGGAAAGAGTGGTATGATCGAGTCGTCATCCGCCCGGTATCGTACAGCGTGTTCATCAAGCGCGCGGCAGCAAGGATGCTTGGTCTCCGAGAGAAGATTAAGGATACTCCATTCCTGCGCGAGCAAGGTATCGACACCGCTGAATTCCTCGAATCAAACGAGATTTTCCAGGAAGAATTCAAGCTGATGACCCCTAACTCTCCGAACAAGCGTGACGGAGTCTCAGCGTAAGCCCTGGTTCTGCAGGGTTTTTCAAATTCTGTGCTGATGGCGCCGATCACGGGAGAGCGGCGGATAGGATACGGTAAACAGAAGCCCGGCCGATGTTCAAATCGCGTGCGATGGACGCCGGTTTCCTGCCCTCCTTGTGCAGGCAAAGCACCTCCGCGCTCTTCGCGCGCGCGGTAGCTGCTCGACCTCTGTATTTATTCTCGCTCTTTGCGCGCGCGATGCCTGCCCGCTGACGTTCCAGCATTAGCTCGCGCTCGAATGCCGCCACACCACCAAGGACGGTAAGCATAAGCGTCCCCGTTGGCGTCGAGGTGTCGAGCGCCATCGACAGGATGCGAACTTCAACGCCGCGCTCCCTGAGGCCTCCCACTATCTGGAGAAGATCTGGAACGGAGCGCGCTAGGCGATCCGGTTTGGTAACGGTGAACACGTCGCCCTCCCGGACATAGTCGAGAGCCTTCATCAACTCGGGACGAACCGCGTCGATGCCCGACCCGTGCTCCTGGAAGATCTTTTTGCACCCGGTTGCACGGAGCGCATCGACTTGGTCCTCAAGCCCCGCGACCTGATCCTTGGTTGAAGTGCGCGCGTAGCCCACAATCGCCATAGCCGTATCCATCACATGTCTCACAAGAATCATAGCTGTTGCGAGACAATCGGCAAGCGATTTTTGGACAATTCATATGAGACGCTTTTGCCCCAACGGTGGTCGTCTCATATCGGCAGGGTCTATCGGGACATCTCTAAAGCAGGACGTGGCGCTCGGCCGCCCATGACGGTCCGCGCGAGGTCCCCCGGAAGTTCGCACCAGCAAGTGCCACGGTCGGGCGTTCCTGGAATGAAGCGACTTGTCGATCGATAACAGCAAGATCGAACCGCCAGTGGCTAGGGCTTTCATCGCGGCGCGGGAGGTCAATGTCTTTCAGGACTCAGTGCCGCATCCTGTGACGGGGCACGTCGTCCGTTGATCCTATTTGTCGATGAAGCCCAGACGAAACATACAACGCATGATTTTCCGGATTTGCTCCTGGTCGAGCGTCGCAATGTTGCCGCGCAGGAAGGCGTCCCGCTGCTCCACGCTGTTCGGGTAGAGGTGGACCACCTCACCCATGCACATTTGAGCGCCGCCTGTCGGGCTCATGGTCACGTTCCGCGCCGGGTCGGGCCGGACGGCCATGGCAGCGCGCGTCACGTAGCCGTCGAGCGTATCCTGGGCCTGGACCTGCGAGGCGCTCGCAAGGCCGGCTGTGAGCACCATCGCTGACAAACTGAGGCGCGGCATTCTCGGTCTCCAAAATGATGCACGCGAAGCCAACTGTGGGGAATGTTTTGGCTGCCGTTCCCGGACAGTCGCGCGGTTTCATGAAGCAAACTTCATGTTCGACAAAATCTAATGAAACCGGCTTTGTGGTCAAGCATGCGACTCGAAGTCAGCTTCGGTTTCATGCCCGATGATTTGAAATCGACGATTGGCGCTCGCGTTCAAGCTATGCGCTCGGTTGCCGGGATGACCCAGGAAGGCTTGGCTGCGAAGATCGATCGTACCCCTGAGAGCGTATCGAACATCGAGCGGGGCAAGCAGCTGCCGGGGTTGGACACTCTGTCGGATCTGGCCACCGCGTTAAACGTGCCGTTGGTAACGCTGCTAGCGGACCTCGTGGCCCCGCGGAGCATAAGCGCCGAACGCGCCTCGATGGAAGCAAGGCTCGATCAGATTTGTCGGCAACTGACCGACGCCGATCTGAGGATTGCTCTCAGGCAAATTGAAGCGTTTCTCGGACCAAGGGGTTAAGCTATTTGTCTGTGATGCGGCCGTAGCCAGCCGGTGTCCTGTGGTCCTACTCCGCTTGATTTGGTTGTCTGCTGCCGGCCGTTGGCGCTCTGAGTGGACCGTTGCCGCAAAACTCCGCAATGATGTGCACATCAATAGGGGAGCCGTTCAATAGCCCGACGCCGCTATCTATCCCCCTGTAGCGACTTGTCATCGCAGCGAACGCCTCAGTATTCGTCTTTTCTCCGGAAGCGGCTCGGGCCGGCCCACGACTCCGGTTTTGGCCATACCTTTATCGCCTCGTAGACGAGCGCACGTTGCTCCCAAAGGTCGTCCATCTTGGCGAAATAGCGCTCCAGCTCACGTCCGAGCTCCAACCACTCCCGAGGAGGAGAATCACCGCTGCAGGGGTCATACAGGCCCTCGCGACGCCAGCGTATCTGCTCTATCTGCTGTTTGATCGCGCGGATGTAATAGTCGATCCGAAGCTCGCCCCTATCGCCGAGGCGCTGATATGCCTGCTCGGCCAAATAGCTCTTCCGCGGGTCAGGGGGCCATGGATGCGCGGTCCAAGGGTTGCCGACTTGTGCGGACTTGCGCCCGGACAAGACCTCATGGTCGGACCAACCTTTGGCGTGACGACTACGCAAGGTATCCGGCCGCTGACCGGTCACCTCGGCCCAAACCGCCAAGGGTTTGGCCTGACCATCGACCTCCAAGATTATCGTGGTCTGGCGATTGTTGGCCTGACCCTTGGCGTCGAGCCACCGGACCAGTTTGGGCGCGTAAGTCGGATTGCGCGGATCGATGCGATCGAGGGTATGGTCACGTGATGGGCGGGGACCGACAAGAGCGAGAAAGTCAGAGAAGGCTTCCAGCCGTGGATCAATAATCGCTCCGGCCTTGCGCCTCTGCTTCATGTTCCGCCAGCTGGTGTATGTGCTCGGGTATTTCTCTCTCAGCGCAGTGGCAGTCAGGCTTTTGGAGTCTTCGACGTGCGAGAGGTGGATTTCGCCGTGTTCAAGCATTTCCTTGCTGTTCGTACTTGTTGCACGATTTCCCTTACTTAGGTCCGCGGCAGTGCCTTCAGAAAATGGAGCCGAGGCAGCGAAGGCTCGGCCGAACCAAGTCTGAACCGGTCGTCGTGCTTCACTGGTGGTGCCTGGAGGCAGTGACCTCAGGGGTGCCGCTGACGCTGCGAACAAATGTTTCGGAGTTCGTGAAACGGGTTGCAATTTGGGGTGAGGAGAAGCGCCGAAGCGCGGCTGGTTCGCCTGTTTCAGGGGTCGCCGGACGCGCGCGCGGCGGGAGCAAGACGGAGGGTTCCTCCGACACGGCAGGTGAACATTCCCTCGTCCGGGAGAATGTCGCATTCGAAAATTTCGAAGCCCGTGAGCACGATCGATTTCGGCATCCACTCGCTGGCGGCCTCAGCGGTTTCAAGCGCGAGGAATGTTGCCTCCAAATTGCCGACCACCTCGGCGTCGTGGGCAATCGAGGTCGTGACGGTCACGGTACGCGCGCCTTGAAGCATGGCTTCGTCCGCGACAGTATCGAGCAGTCTGCGGGCCATGCTGGCGATGGTGATGAGACTAGCCATCCTCCTACGCCTCCTTGGTCGACACGAGTTCGTCGAGAAATGCAGTGAGATCTGCTCTCCGCACGACCGTCCGTCCGCCGATCCTAACGGCGCGAAGTTCGCCGCTGGCGATGAGTTCCCAGGCTTTGGATTTGCCGATTCCGATCAATCCGGCGGCTTCGGTGACACCGTACGCGAGCCGGTCATTCAATGTTGATTGCATATTCAGATCTCCAGACGGGACCGGTGCATTCCGGGGCCGTCTGAAGACCTTGGGGCAAATCCACCCCCCAAAAAATGGCCCCAAACTGTTTCATTTCGGGGGACGTTTTAGGGTCCGATGGTGCTCACGAATGCGGTTCTCGATTGTCTTCGGCTTTGCGGCGTGGGCTTGGGGGTGCGCTGTCGCGAGCCAGTTATGGAGATGCTCCGCTTCGTCCTTGACGCGCAGTAGCGCTGTGCGAGAAGCCACGCGCCGGGCATGCTCGGCCACAAAGATATGAAGGGAGGTGGGGCGACCTGGGCTCCCTGATCGGTCAGTGATCTCCCCGCGATCCAACTCTTTGCCGTGAACCGAAACAAACCGAGGATTATCGAAACCACATAGTCTTTCCAGGCGGATGCAGCGTGACAGCCACTGGCTTAGATCAAGGACTTCCTCGTCCTCATCGATCTCGTCTTCCGCCTCGCGCAACGCCCTGGCTTTGACAGCTCTCCAGGTGTCGGCGGCAAGGTCGCGGAACGGTTCTGTAATTTCCCCCCGTCGGGCGAACAGTTGGATTTGGCCTGAAACGACATCATCGTGAAACGCCTCAGCTGCGGCGATCCAGAACTGCCTCAGCCCTTGTGAATAGGTACCTTTCCAATCAGGCGGCCAATCGCCTTCGCTGCAATAGTGGTATTCCTCATCTGTCATGAACAGATCGGTGATCGGAAACCATCGTGTCTTGCCGTTTTCGACACCGTCGCTTGGGGGTGAAACGACCCAGGCGATTTTCGTGTCCAGGGTGTATTTACCGAGATCTGGAATACCGCTTCTCCTCGCAGCCCGCTCAAGGATTAATTCCTTGATCGGCCGCCAGTCGGGCAGGGGTCTATCATTCCAAGTCATTTTGCCGGTTCCGAATGAGGGCTGGAGCGAGAGGGGGCTGAAGCGGCCAGCGCTAGGGCTCCCGCTTGCGGCCTCATGCCGGATGCCCGCAGCAAGTCGAGGTGATCGGCCCACCATGCCATCATCGCCACCCGCTCTTCCCAGTGTTCCCCTCTGGCATAGGCGCGTCGGACGGTATCCTCGTCCATGTGGGCAAGGGCGCGTTCGATGGCATCGGGGTTCCATTTCCCGCTCTCGTTCAACAGGGTAGAAGCGCTCGCGCGAAACCCATGCGAGGTCATTTCGTCCGGCGTGTACCCCATGCGCCGCAATGCCGCGTTGAGAGTGTTCTCGCTTATTGGCCGCAGGGCTGTGCGCGTGCCTGGGAACACAAGCTTGCCTGCTCCCGTAATTGGTTGTAGCGCCCGAAGGATATCGATGGCTTGACGCGTAAGTGGGATCCGGTGCTCGCGCCGCATCTTGGTGCGGTTGCCGGGGATGACCCATACGGCGCCGTCAAAATCGAACTCGCTCCATTCCGCCATGCGGAGTTCGCCGGGGCGGGGGAATAGAAGCGGCATAAGCCGAAGCGCGGCTCGGGTCGCAGGCTGGCCATCGAAGCCATCAATCGCCCGCAGAAGCGCCCCCAGCGCCAAGGGATCCGTGATGGCAGCCCGATGCTTCACGGTCGGTGTCCTGAGAGCGCCGCGCAATGCGTAGGTCGGGTCAGTGGTCGCCCTACCGGTAGCGATTGCGTAGCGAACGACCTCGCCAATTACAGCGCGGAGACGCTTGGCACTTTCGAGCCGCTCCCTCGCCTCCACGCCGCGCAAGACAGCAAGGACTTCTGGCGGGGTGATTTCAGAGATCGGCCGGTCGCCGATGGCGGGGTTGGCGATGCCCATAAGCCAATTCAGCTTTTGGAGGGTTCGGGCTGCCTTTCCCTCTCGCGCCTTCTTGGCGAGCAGTTCATCCGCGATCGACTTGAATGTCGTTGCGTTGGTGACAGCCCTGGTGATCTTGTCGAGGCGTCGTTTGGCGCTCGGGTCGACCCCATCTCGGAGAAGCCTCCGAGCCTGTTCGGTCTTTTCGCGAGCTTCCTTCAATCCGATTTCAGGATACCCACCGATCGCAAGCTGCTTTTGCTTGCCGTCGAAGCGATAGGCCAGCCGCCACAGCTTGGACCCCTGCGGGGTGACCAGAACATGTAGGCCCTTCTCATCGCTAAGTTTTTTTGGTTTTGCACCGGGTTTCAAATTCCGGATCGCGACATCCGTCAGAGCCATCTGTTGGCATCCATATGAGCATGTTGGCATCGATGCCGACAAATATGCCAACAAGAGTCATGGATGCAAACGGATGCCATCGGGCTCGGCTGGGCCAATTCCGAGCCGCCTAACCAAGAAACGCCAGTTTGTTGAATAGCTTACCGGGTAAATCCGGATTGCCTTGGAGAGGGGAATGGTGCCGCGGAAGGGATTCGAACCCCCGACCCCCGCATTACGAATGCGATGCTCTACCAGCTGAGCTACCGCGGCAATGGCGCGCCTTGTACAGGCGGTGCCCTCGATTTGCAACATCGGCGACGGGTCGTCTGGGCAAGATTACCGAGGATTCCGTCGGCCGCCGAAATTGCCGGACCGGAACCGCCTGGCGTCGGCGCGACGCGCCGTCGCTCAAGGCCTCAGGCCCCTGCCGGACAGGGCACAAACAAAACCCCCGGCCTTGCGGCCGGGGGCGGGTCGTCTTCGCCGATGGGCGATCAGGCTTACTCGCGCGAACCGAGGATCGACATCAGGAACTGGAACATGCCGACGAAGTCCATGTAGAGCTGAAGGGCGCCGAAGATGGCGGCCTTCTGGACCAGCGAGCCGTCCTGGGCATAGGCCAGGCTGTAGATGTACTCGTTCTTGATGTTCTGGGTGTCGTAGGCGGTGAGGCCCGCGAAGACCAGAACGCCGACCACCGAGATGATCCACTGCAGCATGGTCGACGGCGTGCCGGTGAAGGCGGCAATGCCGATATTGACCAGCGATGCGATGATCAGGCCGAACAGGCCCATCATCAGGAAGGTGCCCATGCCGGACAGGTCACGCTTGGTGGTGTAGCCCCACAGCGACAGCGCGCCGAAGGACGCCGCCGTGATGAAGAACACGCGAGCGACCGAGGTATGGGCATAGACCAGCAGGATGGTCGTCATCGAGACGCCGATCAGCGCTGCATAGAGCCAGAACATCATCTGGGCCGAGGTGGCGCTCAGGCGGTCGGCACGGAACGACAGGAGCATCACGACGCCGAGCGGCGCCAGGATGACCACGAACTTGAACCAGCTGGCGAACAGGAAAGCGCCGAACGGGGTCAGGAACTGACCGGCCGACACGGCCATTGCGCCGCCGCGAGCGCCGCGAGCGGCGAGCGAGGCGTCACCGGTCACCGACAGCATGTAGATGCCGAGCGCGGCAAAGCCGGTGATGGCAAGGCCGAGCATCATGTAGTTGTAGACGCCGACCATGTACGACCGCAGGCCCTGATCGACCTGTGCCTGCTGGACGGCCGTGGCCTGGCCATAACCGTAGCCACCATAGGCCTGGGCATTGGGATCGTAATTAGACATCGAATTACCTCTGGGTTTCCCTCGGAGTGGGACGGCGCAGGAGCGCCTGCCTCGGACGCTAAAATATGGCCGACCCGCCCCCGCGCACAAGTGCTCAACGGCCAAACCCGAGAAAAACCAGCCCAAGCGCGGCCCTTTGTCGCAATTCTTAACGTCTCGCAGGCCTGCCTTGCAGGGTTATTCATGGCCTGGACGTGTAACCGTCACATATTGCGGAGTACCGGGGCAGGTTTTTCTCCGAGCGCCCGCCAGGTTCCGAAGAGACCGAAGCCGACTGTCAAGATGATGGCGAGACCAACGATGCCGAAGGCCGCCAGCGGCGAGAAGGCGAAGGGGATGGTCATCACCTCGGTGGTGACGAGATAGGCCGCAAGACTGCCGGCGGCCACGCCGAACAGCGCCGTGATGGTGCCGAGGACGGCATATTCGATCGCATAGGTGCCGATCAGCATGGCGCGGCTGGCGCCCAGCGTCTTCAGGATCACCGCGTCATAGACCCGGGCGCGATGGCCGGCGGCGAGCGCGCCGGCGAGCACCAGGATGGAGGCGATCAGCGTCACGACGCTCGCGCCGCGAATCGCCGTGGCGATCTGGGTGGCCAACTGGCCGACCGCTTCGAGCGCGTCCTTGACGCGCACCGTGGTGACCGCCGGGAAGCTGGTGGCCACGGCCTGCAGCAAGGCGATCTCCTCGGCCGCCGGCTTCTGGTCCGCGAAGGTCAGCGTGGCGAGATGGCTGTGCGGCGCGCCGCGGAACGTGTTGGGCGAGAACACGACGATGAAGTTGATGCCGAGATTGTCCCATTGGATATGCCGGAAATTCGCGATGCGCGCGGTAACGTTGCGGCCGAGCACATTGACCACCACCTCGTCGCCGAGCTTCAGGCCGAAACCCGCGCCCATCCGTTCGTCGAACGAGACCAGCGGCGGCCCGGCATAGTCGGCCGGCCACCAGTCGCCTTCGACGACCCGCGAATTCTTCGGTACGCCGGATGCATAGGTAATGCCGCGATCGCCCGACAGGGCCCAGCGGATCTCCTCGCGCGCGCGGATGTCCTCGACCGGCCGGTCGCCCAGCCGGACGAAGCGGCCGCGCAGCATGGGCACCCGGTCGAGCAGCGCGCCAGGTGCCTGCGCCGCGATGAAGGCGTCGAAACGCGAGGCTTCCGAATTGGCGATGTCGACGAAGAAGAAGGACGGCGCCCGCTCGGGCAGTGCGGTTTCAATCTGGCGGCGGAAGCTGGCATCGACCAGAGCGATCACCGACAGGAGCGTCAAGCCGAGACCGAGCGACAGCACCACGGCGGGCGTCAGGGCGCCCGGCCGGTGCAGGTTGGACAAGGCCAGGCGCAGGCCGGTATGGCGCGGCCGCGGCAGCCGGGCGGCGAGCGCCATCACGCCGAAGGCGACAAGGCGCAGAATGACGAAGGCGCCGGCGGCGCCGAGCATGAACATCAGCGCGAGCCGCTGGTTGAAGGCGGCGCCGACCGACAGGGCCACCAGGCCGCCAAGGGCGGCCATGGTCATCAGCACATATCGCTTGCGCGGCAGCCGGCCGTCGCTGTCGACAGTGTCGCGGAACAGGGCGGCCACCGGCACGTCATGGGCCCGGCCGAGCGGCCAGAGCGTGAAGGCGAGTGCCACCAGCAGGCCGTAACCGGCAGCGATCGCCAGCTCACCCGGATAGACGTCGGCGGCGACCGGGATCGGGATGAAGCCGCCGAACAGATACAGCACGGCGTAGGGCAGGGCAGAGCCAAGGGCCAGCCCGATCAGCGTGCCGATCAGCGCCAGCCCGCCGATCTGGGTCAGGGTTACGGCAAAGACCAGGCCGCCGGTGGCGCCGAGAGCCTTCAAGGTGGCGATGTCGTCACGCTTGCGGTCGACGAGGCTGGCCACCGCGTTGGCGACGCCGACGCCGCCGATCAGCAGCGCGGTCAGCCCGACGAGCGTCAGGAATTGCGAGAAGCGCTGCACCTGCGAGGCGAGCTGCGGCGAGGCATTCATCCGCGTGCGGACGTCGAAGCCGGCCTCGGGAAAGCGCTCGCGCATGTCGGCGACGACGCGCAGCACGTCGGAATCGCCGGCGAGCCGCTGCTGCAGCCGCAGCTGGTAGAGCCAGCGGATCAGCGATCCCGGCTGGATCAGGCCGGTCTGGCGGAAGGCATCGAGCGAAATCATCAGGCGCGGCCCGAAGCCGAGGCCGCCGGCGAGCCGGTCCGGCTCCTGGCGAATGATGCCGCTGACGGCGACGGTGAGGTCGCCGAGGATCAAGGGGTCGCCGACCTTCAGGTTGAGGCGGGCCAGCAAGGCCGGCTCGACCAGGACGCCGGGCCGCCCGTCCGTGGTTGCCAGGAGATCGGTGGTGGTGCCGGCCGGTTCGGTCTCGAGCGTGCCGATCAGCGGGTAATTGACGGGATCGACGGCCTTGATCTCGACCAGGGTCGAGCTGCCGGCCTCGATCCGCGCCATGGCGCGGGTGGTCGCCATGACGGCAAGCGTGCCGCGGGTGGCAAGCGCTGCAACCGCCTCCGGGGCGAGCTCCTGATGGATCACCTGGAACGAGGCGTCGGCGCCGAGAATCACCCGGCCCTCGCGATGCAGGCCTTCGACCAGGCCGCGCGAGAACGAACCGACACCGGCAATGGCGGTAACGCCGAGCGCAATGCAGGCGAGAAAAATGCCGAAGCCCCTGAGCCCGCCACGCAGCTCCCTGAGGCCGAGGCGGATTGCGGTGGGAAAGCGTGAGGGACGGGCGACGAAGCTCGTCATCACACCCGCTCCGCCATCCTGATATCCTCGACGATGGTGCCGGAGCGCAGCCGGACCACCCGGTCGCAGCGTTCGGCGAGGCCGCGATCATGGGTCACCAGCACCAGGGTGGTACCGCGTTCGGCCTGCTTGGCGAACATCAGGTCGATGACGTGGCGGCCGATGGCTTCATCGAGATTGCCGGTCGGCTCGTCAGCGAACAGGATGGCCGGCTGCACCGACAGTGCGCGCGCCAGCGCGGTGCGCTGCTGCTCGCCGCCCGACATCTGGGCCGGGTAGTGATTGAGCCTGGAGCCGAGGCCGACAGCCTCGAGCTCGTTGGCCGCCTTGTCGAAGGCATTGCTGTCGCCCGACAGCTCCAGCGGAACGGCGACGTTTTCCAGGGCCGTCATGGTCGGGATCAGGTGAAAGGACTGAAACACGATGCCGACATGGCGGCCGCGAAAGCGCGCCAGGCCGTCCTCGTCGAACCTGGTGATGTCCTCGCCGGCCACCACGACCGCGCCGGAATCCGGCCGTTCCAGGCCGGCCATGACCATCAGCAGGGTGGACTTGCCCGACCCCGAAGGCCCGACCAGCCCGACGCTCTCGCCCGGCGCGATCGACAGCGACAAATCCTTCAGGATGTGAACACGTGAGGCGCCGCGCCCGAGCGACAGGTCGACGCGGTCGAGCGCGATCGATCGGCGAAGGCTCGAGCGGCTCTCGGAAAGCGAGGCAGGGGTCACGGCATCCATGAGAACATTCGTGGTTGGAGACGATTGCGGCGATGCACAAAGATTCTTAGATGGCAGTCAAAGTCAGGTTTGAAAGGGTGTTATCATGCGAACCCTCTTCACTTCGTTGTTGATTGCCGGCGGCATTTTGTCCGGGGTGTGGCCGGTTGCGGCCCAGGCGCCGCGCGAGGTGAAGATCGTCGTACTCGGCGACAGCCTGAGCGCCGGTTACCAGTTGCCGGCCGCCGACGCCTTCCCTGCCAAGCTCCAGGCGGCGCTCAGGGCGCGCGGCCAGGCGGTCAGCATCGAGAACGCCGGCGTTTCGGGCGACACCTCGACCGGCGGGCTGGAGCGGCTCGACTGGTCGGTCGGCGACGGAACCGACGCGGTGATCCTGCAGCTCGGCGCCAATGACGCGCTGCGCGGGCTTGATCCGGCGATCACCCGGCGCAATCTCGATACGATCGTGGAAAAGCTGAAACAGCGGCAGATCGACGTCCTGCTGGCCGGCATGCTGGCGCCGCCCAATATGGGATCGGCCTATGCCGGCGCGTTCAACCCGATCTTCACCGACCTCGCCACCAAATATGGACTGATCCTCGATCCGTTCTTTCTCGATGGCGTCATGACGGTGGCGGGCTTGAGCCTGCCCGACGGCATGCACCCCAATGCCAGGGGGGTCGACGTCATGGTCCAGCGCATCCTGCCCAAGGTCGAAGAGCTGATCGCGGCGGTGCGCGCCCGCCGCGGCGGTTGACGCCGCCGGTCGCGCTACCTAATCACGGCGTTCCCCTTCAAAGACACAGAGCAGCGCTCCATGCAGACCCGTCCCCTCGGCCGCACCGGCGTGAACGTTTCCGCGGTGTGCCTCGGCACCATGACGTTCGGCGAACAGAACACCGAAGCCGAGGGACACGCGCAGATGGACTATGCCGTGTCGCGCGGCATCAACTTCTTCGATACGGCGGAAATGTATTCGGTGCCGCCGAAGCCCGCGACCTATGGCTCGACCGAGCGGATCGTCGGGTCCTGGCTGAGACAGCGCGGCAAGCGCGACGACATCGTCATCGCCACCAAGATCGCCGGATCCGGGGCGATGGACTGGCTGCGCGCCGACCGTCAGCCGACCAGGCTCAATCGGGCGCAGATGACGGAAGCGCTCGACAACAGCCTGCAGCGCCTCGGTACCGACTATATCGACCTCTATCAGCTGCATTGGCCGGAGCGCCCGGCACCGTTCGGCGCCAACCCGAGCCGTTTCGACGACAGCCTCTGGGCGCCGCGGCCCGATGAGACCAGCATCGGCGAGCAGCTCCAGGTGCTCGGCGATTTCGTCAGGGCCGGCAAGGTGCGCTTCATCGGCCTGTCCAACGAGAGCGCCTGGGGCACGATGCAGTTCCTGAGCGCGAGCGATCGGCAGGGCCTGCCGCGGGTGCAGTCGGTGCAGAATGCCTATCACCTGCTCAATCGCACCTTCGAGACGGCGCTCGCCGAAGTCGCCTTGCGCGAACAGGTGGGACTGCTGGCCTATTCCCCGCTGGCGCAGGGCTTCCTGACCGGCAAATATCTCGACGGCGCCCGCCCGGCCGGCGCCCGGGTCACCCTGTTCAACCGCCAGCAGCGTTATGAAAAGCCGGGCTCGGAACCGGCCATCAAGGACTATCTGGCGATCGCCGGCCAGGCCGGCATCGACGGCGCCACGCTCGCCATCGCTTTCGTGATGAGCCGAGGCTTCGTCACGTCGACCATTATCGGCGCAACGTCGATGGCCCAGCTGAAGATCGCCATCGATGCCGGCGGCACGGTTTTACCGCCGGATGTGCTTGCCAAGATCGATGCGGTTCACCAGCTACGGGGTAACCCGTCACCATAACCCCAAGGGCATCCGCAGAATCTACTTGGAATCGGCTGAAGGACCGGCTAGTTTGAGGTCATGGGAATCGGTGCGGCCCGGGTAAAATCCGCGCATCGACCAGAGATACCAAACAGGTCTGGTGGGGTAGAAACTTCGGACACGCGGCGCGAGGGGCGTCACGATCCGATCCCGAAAGAGGACTTCGCAAGACAGAGCGAAGCAGGCCGGGCAGGGTGCCCGTGTCCGAAACCCGCACGATCGCTGAACGCCGCAAGTGCGGCAGAACCGGGCCAAGACGGCCATCTGGTTTCTGCCGGCAGCGGCTCCAAAATCCGGGCGCGCCGCATGGGACGGGGCGGCCACTTCAGGTCGAAGAAGGACCGACATGAGAAACGGCAACAACAAGCGCATGCGCGGCCGCAACAACAACCGCGGTGGCAAGGGTCCAAACCCGCTGTCGCGAGGCTATGAATCCAACGGGCCGGACGTGAAGATCCGCGGTACCGCCCAGCATATCGCAGAAAAATACCTGCAATTGGCGCGAGATGCCCATTCGTCGGGCGATCCGGTCGCGGCGGAAAACTATCTGCAGCACGCCGAGCATTATTTCCGCATCATTGCCTCGGCGCACGACGCGCTGCGCCAGCAGAACCCCTACGGCCGCCAGGACGGCCAGCCCGGGTCCGAGGATGAGGGCGACGATGACGGCGACGACGACGAGTTCGCCAGCCCGTTCGACAAGCGGTTCGAATCGCCGGTGCCGGTCCGGCCCGAACCGCCACCGCAGCAGGTTGCCCCGCCGCGCGGCGAATATGGCGGCCAGAGCCGCGAGTTCCAGGGTCAGAATCGTGAATTCCAAGGCCAGAACCGAGAGTTCCAAGGCCAGAACCGCGATTATCAGGGCGAGCGCCGCGACGGCCAGGGCCAGAACCGGGGCGAGCGGTTCCCGGACCGCCAGCGTTTCCCGGACCGCCAGCGTTTCCAGGCTGACCCCTCCGCTGCCGAGCAGCCCGATCTTGCCGCCGGCCAGGCCGAGGGCGACGGACAGGCAGCGCCGCGCGAGGGCGTGCGCCCGGACGGGCGGCCCTATGAGAGCCGGCGCGAGCGCTTCGAACGGCGTCGCGCCGAACGGTTCGCCGATCGCGGCCGCCGCGACGGCGCGCCCGAGGGCGACGTGCCCGGCGGCCCCGAGCCGCAGGAACAGCCCGCCCAGCCGGCGCCGCGTGAGGACGATGTGAATATCGGCCTGCCGGCCTTCATTACCGGCGGTGGCGCACCGGTCGTGGCAGCGGCAGTGGAAGAGGCGCCGTTGGCGCCGAAGCCGCGCCGGCGCCGCACGCCGCGCATCAGCAGCGAAGAGAGCGCGCCCGAGACCGGAACGACCGAAAAATCCACTGCCGAGTAATCCGGCGGCAGGTTTGAGGCTGAAGGGCGCGCCCTCATGGGAGCGCCCTTTTCGTTGTGCGCCCAGCATGGGCGCAATCTTGGAGGTGGAAGTCCTCCCGTAAGCTGGCCACAGCGAACGAAGCGAAGCGCAACTGCGGAAGGGCGACCGACCGTGGGGAGGAAGCGTGGAGCGTAACCCGCGAGACGATGGACAAGAACCGGATAGAAGGCGGTGTCGAGCAGGGCGAGCGGGCAACGAACCGCAAAGCCCTTGTGGTCAAGGCTCGATGACGTAAATCCGGCGTTTGTGCGGGGAAGGATTGCGTTCTTACCTGGGGAGATCTCGCCTCGTGCCTGAAAGGGCGACGGTGTCGAACCGGAGCGAGAAGTCAGCCGAGGTCGTAGTAGCCGGCGGGCCACCGTCGGCGAAGGACCGAACGAGAGAGAGTGAAGTTCCCCCAAGGATGAGCAAGGCCATGCGTCAGATGCCGGGTACGCCCGGGAAGCGGGAGAGGCGAACGGGTGAAGCCCGCTCGGGCTCCTGTCTCGACGAAGCCGCGCCCCCGCCCCGGACCAGGAACGACACGGGGCCGGGACTGCTCGAAGCGGTTCTGGCGCGAGAGAACCTTCTGCGGGCCTTGAAGCAGGTGCGCGCCAACAAGGGTGCGGCAGGCGTGGATGGTCTGGATATCGACCAGACGGCCAGCATGCTGCGAACCGACTGGTCCGTGATCCGCGACAGTCTGCTGAAGGGGACGTACCAGCCGCAGCCGGTGCGTCGCGTGATGATCCCGAAGCCGGGGGGAGGCGAGCGCGAGCTCGGCATCCCGACGGTGCTGGATCGCCTGATCCAACAGGCGCTCCTGCAAGTCCTGCAGCCGATCCTTGATCCGACCTTCAGCGAGCACAGCTACGGCTTCCGCCCGGGCAGACGCGCACACGATGCCGTTTTGGCGGCGCAATCGTTCGTGCAGTCCGGGCGGCGGGTTGTGGTGGATGTCGACCTGGAGAAATTCTTCGACCGGGTGGACCACGACATCCTGATCGATCGTCTGCGCCGGAAGGTCCCGGATCCCGGCGTTATCCGTCTGGTCCGTGCCTTCCTGAACGCTGACATTGTTGATGGGGATGCGGTCATCAAGCGGACCAGGGGCACGCCGCAAGGTGGCCCGCTGTCACCGCTGCTGGCCAACGTGCTGCTCGACGAGGTGGACAAGGAGCTTGAACGACGCGGCCATGCCTTCTGCCGCTATGCCGACGACAGCAACGTCTATGTGCGGTCCAGGCGGGCGGGCGAGCGGGTCATGGCTCTGCTGCGACGACTCTACGGCCGGCTTCATCTGACGGTGAACGAGACCAAGAGTGCCGTGGCTTCCGTCTTCGGCCGCCGCTTTCTCGGCTACGCCTTCTGGGTGGCGCCGGGTCGGGTGGTCAAACGGCGGGTCGCCGACAAGGCGATCAAGGCGTTCAAGACCCGGATCCGTGAACTGACACCCCGGGTGACCGGGCGATCGTTAACAGCGGTGACGGCGCGGTTGTGCTCCTTCGTGCTGGGGTGGAAAGCCTACTTCCGACTGGCGCAAACACCCAAGGTCTGGCGCGAGCTGGACGAGTGGATGCGTCATCGCTTGCGGGCCATCCAGCTCAAGCACTGGAAGCGGGGCAGGACAATCCTTCGGGAGCTGATAGCGATGGGAGCCAAACCCAACGTCGCTCAGAAGGTAGCGGGAAACTCCCGCTGCTGGTGGCGCAACAGCGGGATGCTCCTCAACTCAGTCCTCACGATCAAATGGGCCGACCAACTGGGAATGCCCAGGCTCGCCTGACCTCAATCTCTCGAACCGCCCGGTGCGGACCCGCATGCCGGGTGGTGTGGCAGGGGTGCGGTCAAACGACCGCCCCCTATGCCGATTTGGCAGCTCGGCATTTTGGCATCTTGCCTCGCCTCGGTCCGGCACGCTAAAGCCCCTGCGCTGCCAACAAGGGGAAACGGCCATGGCCACGCAAAAGCTTCTCGTCCTGCCCGGCGACGGTATCGGCCCGGAGGTGATGGGCGAGGTCGAGAAGATCGTCGGCTGGTTCACCAAGCAAGGCGTGGCGAAATTCGAGGTTGAGCGCGGCCTGGTCGGCGGTGCGGCCTATGATGCCCATGGCGAGGCCATTTCGAATTCCGACATGGCCCTGGCGCAGGCCGCCGACGCGGTGCTGTTCGGCGCGGTCGGCGGACCGAAATGGGCCGACGTGCCCTATTCGAAGCGGCCGGAAGCCGGCTTGCTGCGGCTGCGCAAGGATCTCGGCCTGTTCGCCAACCTGCGTCCGGCGATCTGCTTCCCGGCGCTCGCCGCGGCGTCATCGCTGAAACAGGAAGTGGTCGAGGGTCTCGACATCCTGATCGTGCGCGAGCTCACCGGCGGCGTCTATTTCGGCGAGCCGAAAGAGATCGTCACGCTCGAGGACGGTTCGCAGCGCGGCATCGATACCCAGGTCTACACGACAGGCGAAATCGAGCGCATCACGCGGGTCGCGTTCGAACTGGCCAAGACCCGGCGCAACAAGGTGTCTTCGGCCGAAAAGCACAATGTCATGAAGACCGGCGTGCTGTGGAAACAGATCGTCACGCGGGTGCACAAGGCCGAGTTCGCCGATGTCGAACTGGAGCATGTGCTGGCCGACAATTGCGCCATGCAGCTGGTGCGCTGGCCCAAACAATATGACGTGCTGGTCACCGACAACCTGTTTGGCGACATCCTGTCCGATATCGCGGCCATGCTGACCGGCTCGCTCGGCATGTTGCCCTCGGCTTCTCTCGGCGCCGAGGATCCGGCGACCGGCAAGCGCAAGGCGCTCTACGAACCAGTCCATGGTTCGGCGCCCGACATTGCCGGCAAGGGGCTGGCCAATCCGATCGCGACGATCTCGTCGTTCTCGATGGCGCTGCGTTATTCGTTCAAGGCGAGCGAGGCGGCCGACCTGCTCGACAAGGCGATCACCAATGTGCTCGCCGCGGGCCTGCGCACCGCCGACATCAAGTCCGACAATACCCACGTGGTCGGCACCACGGCCATGGGCGATGCGATCCTGAAAGAATTGCAGCGGCTGGCCGCCTGACGGGCATCGGCCCGGCGCGGCAGGGCCGCGCCGAAGGCCCGCATGGGGAAGGCCGGCTCAGACGCTCAGGTCGACGCTGATGCCCGGCTTGGTCATTGCCTTCGGCTGTTTCGTCGTGCCGATGGTGGCGGCGAAGCCTTCGGTCCGTGAGAGATGCTGGCGCGCCGCCGGCGACAAGGTGACCGTGACGTCGGCAGTCTTGACGACCCGGCCCGGCGGTTCATTGCGCGCGATGCCGGTCGATTGATTTTGCCCTGACGAAGGGCCCGCCGGGGCGACGGTGCCGGTCGCCGGCGCACCCACCTGACCAACAGCCATGGTCGTCTCCGATCCTGTTTCGGCGCCAGGATGGGAGCTTATGGTTAACTGTTGGTAAATGCGCCGCGCGTTGGCCGTTGTTTCTAAAGCCGGCGCAGGCGCAGGCGGGCCTGGCCGTCGGTCTGGAACGGGCGCGACGCGCCAGCGGTGACGCCAGGCTGGATCGCGCCGCAGGGCTGGCGGTTCAGCTCGGCCCGGACGAAGATGCCGGCCAGCGCCTGATCGCCGGCGCCGATGGTGACCAGACGGTCGATGAAGCAGCTGGCATCAGCGCGGCTGACGATCTCCGGACCGGCATTGCAGACCCAGCCGACGACGCGCAACCGCGCCTCCGCCGAGCGCAGGGCAAAACCGAGGCATGCCTTCGGACCGGCCGGGCCGTCAATGGCGATATCGATGGTCGGCAAAGGACCAAATTTGGTGTCGAGCGCCTGATGGTTCGGCCTGAGCCGCGCCGGCAGGCCGAGATCCGCGACAAGCGCGCCGATATCCTGCTCGGCTGGAGCGCTACCGGTATCGCCGCGGTCGATCGCCATGGCGGCGTGACGCTGGTCGCCGGTTGCCTCGCCGAACAGGAAGAGCTCGCGGGTGACGCCGTCGGAGCGCCTGAGGACACTGATCTTGAGGCCGAGCGGCCGCCAGCGCGGCGCGTCCAGGTCGAAGCCGCCATGGCGGGCCGCGGAAGCGCGCCAGACCGGAGCATTGCTGCGCGGCTCGACGGTTTCGGTGGCCGGCTGGCTGCCGGCGACGGCGGCGACCGAAAGGGCGCCGATCGGGACTGAGGCAATCAGGCCGAGGCCGAGGTAACCGAGCAGGCCGAGCGGCTGGTGTCTCAGCGCCCGGAGCCGTCGCGCCGGCATGACCACGTCGGCCTCATTGCCGGCAGCAGCGTTGCCCGCCTGGCCATTTCCCGGTGCGGTCGCTTTCTCTTGATCCTGGGCCACGGCCATCCCCCGCCTCGGACGGGATCATGCCGGCAGGCCGGTGAGGTGGCGGTATAACGATATGGTTAGCGCCGGATGAACGGCAATCATGGTGAACGGACCGTCATCAAACTGACGTAGCGTTGCAGCGCCGCAACAGGCGGCGGGAACCTTTTCCGGGCAAGCAACCACTCGTTGACTCTCGGCTCCAATAATCTTCACTCAACAACACAATAGAAAGCGCGGCCCTGGTTCCTGGCGCTCGACCGCTGGGACCAAAGGAGCGGCGTGGGAGAGTGTTATGGGGACGAGAATGACGCGGTGGTTTGCCGCCGCCTGTTTTGTTGCGCCGATTTTCGGCGCATTCGGTCAAGTAGAGGCACGCGAAATTGTGCGCCTCAGCATGCAAGCCGAGCCCGGAACGATCATTATCCGGAATTCCGAGAGGCGGCTCTATCTGGTGCAAGGCGACGGCACCGCCATCCGCTATACCGTGGCGGTCGGCATGGCCAGCAAGCAATGGGAAGGCGTGACAGTCATCAACGGCCGCCATGTCCGGCCGGCCTGGGCGCCGCCGGCCGTGGTCAAGCGCGACCGGCCGAGCATTCCCGATCTCATTCCGGGCGGCGCACCGAACAATCCGATGGGTGAGGCGGCGATGACGCTGGCGGGTGGCGAATATGCCATTCACGGCACCAATGCTCCGAACTCGGTCGGGCGGGCGGCGTCTTATGGCTGCTTCCGCATGCTCAACGCCGATGTCGTCGACCTGATGAGCCGGGTCAGCGTCGGTACGCGGGTGGTGGTGACACGCTGACCGCCAAAGGCGTGCCCGCGCTTGGCGCGGGCTGCGGCTCTTTCGGCGCAGTCCCGCAGCGCAATCCCGGCAGCGCCCAGGCGGTGCCGGGGCTACTTTTTCGGAAACACGTAGATGAACGTCGCGAGATCGACTTCCGACGTGGTTTCGGGATCGCGGACATATTCCTCGACAAAGGAATCCTCGGCCTGGATCGACCGTTCGTCGAGGAAATTGGTGATCTCGTCGTAGGTCTGTTCCATCGTGTCGTAGCCGCCGAAATGGACGAACCGGTAGGTCTGCCCCGCCGGTGTCGTGCCGGGCCGGGCCGGCAGGTAACGTTCGGGCGGCTGGGTCAGGGCGACGACCGGCAGGATCGCCTCATAGTCGGCCTGATCGTCGGTTGATGACAGAAAGCGGATCATGGGCGGGCCGGCGGCGACGACGCCCTGGGCCCTCGCCAGGCCGTTCAACTGTTCGAGCGTCCGCCGGAAGGTGCCGTAGAGGTCGTCCCAGGTGGCGCGTCCGGCCAGCACCAGGGCGGGGCGGGCAGTCAAGGTCACTTCATCGCCGAAACCGGCGGATTCAACGACATCGCCCGGCCGGCCCGGCGCCTGAGCCGTGGCGGGCGGCGTTTCCGGCGCAGGTGAGCCCGGCTGCGGCGCGGGCGCCGCGACCGGCGGAGGCGCTGGCAGGGCGGGCGTTTCCGGTTGGGCCGGCGCCGCCTGGGGCGCCGGCGGCTGCGCCTGGGCGACAATCGGCGCGGCCCACGCGAACAAGCCGGCAGCGAGCATCGCAAACAGGAGTGCTGGCTTCATGGCGGCTGCCTCTCGGATGCTTTCGACGCTGGCCACGTATGTCGCAACGCGGCCGTTTTGGACAGAACGATGATAACCTATATAGAGAACGGAAACGCCTCGGCGTCACTCTTAAAAAGGCATGCTTCTTAGCGCATGACCTTCGCTGCTGGATGACGTGCTGCCCCATGAGCCCGCTCGCGAACCATCCGTTCTGGAAGATGAACGGCGCCGGAAACGAAATCGTGGTCGTTGACCTGCGCCGGTCGAGCCATGTCATTTCGGCTGCCGAGGCGCGCGCCATTGCCGGTGCGGAAGGGTCACATTTCGACCAGCTGATGGCGATGCACGCGCCGCGCACGCCGGGCACCGAGACGTTCATCCGGATCTACAATACCGACGGATCGGAAGCCGGTGCCTGCGGCAATGGCACGCGCTGCGTCGCCTGGGTGCTGACGGAAGGGACCGACCGCGACAGGCTCCTGGTCGAGACCAAGGCCGGTCTTTTGGCTTGCCGGCGGCTCGGTCCGGCGTCGTTCTCGGTCGACATGGGCGAGCCCAAGTTCGGCTGGCAGGACATTCCGCTCGCCGAGGAATTTCGCGACACGCGGGCCATCGAATTGCAGATCGGCCCGATCGATGCCCCGGTGCTGCATTCGCCCTCGGTCGTCTCCATGGGCAATCCGCATGCGGTGTTCTGGGTCGACGATCCCTATGCCCATGACCTCGCGAAGATCGGGCCGATGCTGGAAAACCATCCGATCTTTCCGGATCGGGCGAATATTTCGCTCGCCGCCGTCAAGGCGCCCGATCACATCATCTTGTGGGTGTGGGAGCGCGGCGCCGGCATCACCCGGGCTTGCGGCTCGGCTGCCTGCGCGGCGCTGGTCTCGGCGGCGCGCACCAAGCGCACCGGCCGGTCGGCAACCGTGTCCTTGCCTGGCGGCGACCTCGTGGTCGAATGGCGCGACGACAATCACGTGATCATGAGCGGCCCGACCGAACTCGAACATGCCGGTGAGTTCGATCCGGCATTGTTCCAGGCGGCCGCCTGACCCATGGCTGTCGAGGTCGTCACCTTCGGCTGTCGCCTGAACACTTCGGAATCCGAGGTGATGCAGAAGCTCGCCGCGGAGGCCGGGCTCGACCATGCCATCGTCATCAACACCTGTGCGGTGACGGCGGAAGCCACCCGTCAGGCGCGCCAGACCATCCGGCGGATGAAGCGGGAGAACCCGGCGGCGCGGATCGTGGTGACCGGCTGCGCCGCGCAGACCGAACCCGAGATGTTCGCCGCAATGGCCGAGGTCGACCGGGTCATCGGCAATGACGAGAAGATGAAGGCTGCGGCCTGGGGCGAAACCCGGCTGGCCCTGGCACGCGGCCCGGATTTCGGCGTCGCCGCGACCGAGAAGGTGGCGGTCAACGACATCATGGCGGTGCGCGAACAGGCGCTGCATCTGGTCGACGGCCTGACCGGCCGGTCGCGCGCCTTCGTCCAGGTGCAGAACGGTTGCGACCACCGCTGCACCTTCTGCATCATCCCTTATGGCCGCGGCAATTCACGCTCGGTGCCGATGGGCGAAGTGGTGGCACAGGTGCGCCGCCTCGCCGAAAACGGCTACCGCGAGGTGGTGCTGACCGGCGTCGACATCACCAGCTACGGTCAAGGTCTGCCCGGCGAGCCGAAGCTCGGCGCCCTGGTCAAGGCGATCCTGCGGCATGTGCCGGAGCTGGAGCGGCTGCGGATTTCCTCGATCGACTCGGTCGAGGCCGATGCCGACCTGTTCGACGTGATCGCCGGCGAGGCCCGGTTCATGCCGCATCTGCACCTGTCCCTGCAGGCCGGCGACGACATGGTGCTGAAGCGCATGAAGCGGCGCCACCTGCGAGCCGACGCCATCGGTTTTTGCGATCAGGTTCGCCGGCTGCGGCCGGACATGGTGTTCGGCGCCGATATCATCGCGGGATTTCCGACCGAAACCGAGGATATGTTCGCCCGCTCGCTCGACATCGTCGCGGAATGCCACCTGACCCATCTCCATGTCTTTCCATTTTCGGCGCGGCCCGGAACGCCGGCGGCGCGGATGCCGCAGGTGCCGCGCGACATCGTCAAGGAGCGGGCGCGCCGCCTGCGTGGCCGTGGCGAAGCAGCGCTCGGCGCTCATCTCGACGGCATGGTCGGACGCGTCTTCCAGGTGCTGACCGAAACCCGCGATCTCGGCCGCACCGAACATTTCACGCCGGTGCGGTTCAAGTCGGCGGTCGAACCCGGTCGGATCGTCGACCTCACCGTCGCGGCCCATGACGGGCGCGAGGCGATCGCCGCCTGAGCGGGCTGCCGCCCGGCTGACACCAAGGTGCTGCTCAGCGGGTGGCCGCCTCGACCATTGCCGCGGCGCGGACCTTTACCTCATCGACGATCCTCGGCAGCTCCGGGTCCGTCATGCGGCCGCCCGACTTCATCACGCGGCCATCGACGATGACCGTGTCGATGTCGGCGGGAGTGGCCTGCAGGACGATGCTGCCGACCGGGTCGAGCACCGGCGCGAGGCCGGTGGAGCCGCCGTTGAACAGCAAGATGTCGGCGCGTTTGCCTGGTGCGAGCGAACCAATCACCTGGTCCATGTTGACCGATCGTGCTGCACCGATGGTCAGGATTTCGAGCATGGCCCGGGCCGACCACGGCTTGACCTGCGGCGGCTTGCCGGTGTCGCGGAAGGAAGTGGCGTTGCGCAGCGCGAGGTCGGCGGCATAGGCCACGCGCATCTGTGACAGCATGCCGCCGCCGAAGGCCGAGGGGATGTCGGTGCCGAGACTGAAGCGCAAGCCGGCGTCACGGGCCCGGCCGATGGCGGGGAAGCCGTGGCCCATATGCATTTCGGCCTCGGGGGTCGAGGTCAGCGACGCCCCGTTGTCGGCGGCGATCCGATATTCGTCGAGGTCCAGGTCATTGGCATGGACGAGCTGGGTGTTGCGGTCGAGCAATCCCCGCTCGGCGAGCGTCGCCACGACGCGTTTCTTGCGGGCGGCATAGATCGGCGCGCCGCAATGGAAGGCGGTGAGCACGTCGAGTTCGCGCAGCATGGCGAGGTCGGCCAGTGCCGGGTCGAGCGGCATGAAGTCGGGACCGGGCAGACACACCCCGAGCCGGACCCGGCCGGTGTCGGAGGCGAGCTTGCCGGCGCGCAAGGCCTTGGCATGCTCCAGCATGCGGGCATGGTTGGGTGTCGAGCCGTCCCGGGGCCTGAGCGGCACGGTGTAGCAGAGCACCGTCCGGGCGCCCGAGGCGAAATGGCCCTCTACCGCCGCGTCGGCATGTTCAGGCGAAATCACCTCGCGGTTCCAGTCGACAAGGGTGGTTGTGCCGACGGCCATTTCATGCAAGCCCCCGATGCGCACGCCGAGCGCCACTTCGGCCGGTGTCATGCGGTTCGAATAGCGCAGCACGATGCTGCGGAAATAGTCGCCGAAGGAATGGTCGGCCGAAAGCCCGCGCTGCAAAGCCTGCGGCAGGTGGACATGGCCGTTGACGAAGCCAGGGCAGGCGATCTTGCCGGTCGCATCAATGATCAAGGCGTCGGCCGGTGCCGCGACGTTGGCGCCGATCGCCCGGATCGCGCCGTTCTCGATCAGGATGTCGCCGCGAACGAGGTCGCCGATGGCCGGATCCATCGATATGACGGTCGCGCCGCGAATCAGGATCGTGGTGCGATCCCGGATGTCGGGCGGCGGCGGGGCGGGTGCCGGAGCCTGGGCTCCGGCCGGTGCCGCGAGCATGCTGGCGGCGGCGGCGGCTGCTGCTGCGGCGGCCAGCAGCGCACGGCGGCCAATGGCCGCCGATATCATGTCATCATCCCGGTTCATCGGCTTCAGCCTCCGGCAGCCTGACGAACCAGCGGACCATAACGTTCGGCGTCCCTGGCGATTTCGGCGTCGAAGGCTTCCGGCGTGGTGGTCACCAGGTTGACCCCCTGCTGCTCGAAGCGGGTCTTGATGTCGGCCTCGGCAAGGCCTGCGGCAATGTCGCGGGCAATCTGCGCGACCAGCGGTTTCGGCATGCCCGCCGGCCCCATGACGCCGAACCAGGCATCATAGGTGAAATCGGCAAGGCCGGCCTGCCTGAACGTGGGCACGTCAGGCAATTGCGCCATGCGCGTCTCGCCGGTGACGGCCAGCGCCCGCAGCCGGCCGGCCTGGATCAGGTCGCCGCCGACATTGAAGAAGGTGAAGCAGAAGGCGCTGTCGCCGCGCAACACGCTGGTCTGGCTCTCCGGCATGCCGCGATAGGGCACGAGCTGCATGCGCGTGCCGGTCACCTGGCGGAACACCTCGGCCGCGATGCCGGTCGAACTGCCGAGCCCGGCGGAGCCGTAATTGAGTTGGCCCGGCCTGGCCCTGGCGGCGTCGATCAGGTCTTTCAGCGTGCGGATGTCGCCCTCGGCCGGCGCCACCATGATCGACGGCATCGAGGCGACCTTGGTGATGCCGACAAAATCCTTCACCGGATCGAAGGTGACGTCCTTGTTGACGCTGCGGATGACAGTGTGGCCGTTGGAGGTCAGCATCAGCGTCAGGCCGTCGGGCGTCGAACGGGCGACGCCGCCGGTGCCGGCAATGCCCGGGCGGTTCTCGACGATGACCTGCTGGCCCCATTTTTCGCGCAGCTTCTCGGCCAGCGAGCGGGCCAGGATATCGGTCATGCTGCCGGCGCTGAACGGCACGATCATCCGAACCATCTGGTTCGGGAAGGCTTGGTTTGACGCAGCCTGGGCCAGGGACGGCCGGCTGCCGAATGTGGGGCCAGCTGTGCCGAACAGAGCTAGGCCAAGGGCTTGCCTGCGGTCGAGACGAGACATGGGGAATTCCTCCGGATCCTATGGTCTGCCATGGAACGCTCTTTCGGCGGTTTTCTTTTCTTGGTGCGGCTTTGGCTCATGGCGCTGCCTTTGCTCAGGGTTGGGGCTTGGGCAGCGGCATGGCCAGCAGCACGACGACCGTTCGATTGGTCGGGTTCTTGAGCGCACGTTTTTCGTGCGGCGCGATGCGGCAGCTGTCCCAGACACCGAGCCTGACCGAACCGCTTTCGGTCTCGACCGTCAGGTCGCCTTCCAGGACGACATAGAACTTCTCGTCCGGCGAACTCGACAGGTCGATGCTGCCGCCGGGCAGGATCTGCGACACGCCGAGCCACATCATGTCGGCGGGACCGGCCTCGCGGCCCTGCATGCGCAGCATGTGCATGCCGTGGTGGCCGGGGGCGTCGTAAGGCTTCAGATCGGCGAAGCGGTTGACATGCATGGCTTCACCCGTTGGGCAGGAAGATGACACGATCGCGCGACGCGCTGAGCACCGCGACATAGGCTTCGCGCGCCCGGTCGAGCGGATAGATCGCCCGATCCTCGATCGGAAAAGGCTTCAGTGCACCGGCCGCGAAACCCGGCACCAGGTCGCGCAGCACGTCGGCAGTCGCGATCGAGGAGAGCGCCAGCGTGTCGATGCCGACATAGGTGTGCCGGCCCCGATAGAAGGCGAAGATGTCGAACGGCACGGTCTGCTTCAGGGCGGCGATGAAGATCTGCCGGCCGAGCACGCTGAGCGACCGGGTACCGGCCTCGTAATAGGGTTCGCCGACCGTGTTATAGACGATGTCGCAGCCCTTGCCGCCGGTCAGGTCCTTGACCCGGGCGACCACGTCTTCGCTTGCCGAATTGATCACCGTGACCGGCGCGCTGGCATGACCGGCATAGTCCTCGGGCCGGCGCACCACGCCAATGACCTTGGCGCCCTGCCAGGTGGCGATCTGGGCCGCGGCCTGGCCGACCTTGCCGTTCAAGCCGAGGATCAGCACGGTCTCACCCGGTTTCGGCATGCCGGCGCGGCGAAAACCTTCCTGGGCGGTGACAAAGGGCACGCCGATGCCTGCGGCCTCGGCGAGCGTGATGCCGGCCGGCTTGTCGACCAGCGCCGCCGCCTCCACCATGAGATGCGAGGCATGGGTGCCGTCGCGGCGGATGCCGAGATCGCCGGACGAACCGAAGACCTCCTTGCCGACCAGGTCAGCCGGTCCGTCGATCACCACGCCGGCGAAGTCGCGGCCGGGCGTGCGCGGGAAGATCGCATAAGGCATCATGCCGATCGCCGCCTTGGCGTCGGACGGGTTGACCGCCGCGGCGCGGATTTCGACCAGCACATCACCGTCGCGCGGGCGCGCAGACGGCAGTGTCTCGATCGTCGGCGCGACGGCTTCGACGCTGTCGGCCTTGGCGTTCAGCCGGAGGCTTCGCATGGCGATCGCGCCCGCCTTGCCGCCGATCTCGGTTCTCGCGTGCATGGCGTGCTCCGGATCAGGCCGCGCGCGACGGCAGGTGCAGGATGTCGCGGGCTTCGTCGGGATTGGCGATCTGCACGCCGAGCTCCTCGATGATGCGTCGGGCCTTGTCGACCATGGCGGCGTTGGAGGGCGCGAGCGTGCCGCGGTCGAGATAGACCGCGTCCTCGAGCCCGGTGCGGGCGTGGCCGCCGGCAAGCACCGACTGCGCCACCATCGGAAAGCTCGATCGGCCGGTGCCGATCACCGTGAACTCGGTGTCGGCAGGCAAGAGATCGCGGGCATAGATCACCGTCTCGGGCCCGGGTTGGAAGCCATATTTCACGCCGAGCACGAAGGAGGCGATGCACGGCCCCGAAATCGAGCCGTCCTTCAGGAGATCGTGCATCAGGGCGATATCGCCGGAATCGAACAGTTCGATCTCCGGTTTGACGCCGGCCGCTCGGATGACCTTGGCCATGCGCCGGACATTGCCGGGCGTGTTGATGACCACCTGGCCGCCGGAATTCATCGTGTTGAGGTCGAGCGTGCAAATGTCGGGCTTCAACGCGGCGATATGTTCGACGCGCTTTTCCGGGGCGAGCAGCGTGGTGCCGGGCGCGGCGACCTTCGGATCGTCCTCGGAGGGCACGAAGCGGCCCCCGGGACCGGTGGTGATGTTGAGGATCAGTTTCTGGTTCCGCGCGCGGATCCGGGCCACCACGTCCTGGTAATATTCGAGCGCCATGGACGGCTTGCCGGTGCCCGGCTCGCGGACATGGATATGGGTGACGGCGGCACCGGCTTCGGCTGCGCCGAGGCAGGCATCGGCGATCTCCTCCGGCGTGATCGGAAGATGCGGCGTCTGATCGGGCGTGGTCAGATTGCCCGTCACAGCGCAGGTGATGACGACCTTGTTCCGCATCGGGCGCATGAGTTTGTCCTTGAACGTGAGAAGCTCAGAGTGCCCGGCCGCCGTCGACGATGATCAGCGAACCGGTCGAATAGGTGAGATGGGTGGCGCAGGCGACAATGGCGCGGCCGACATCGTCGGGGGTCGCGACCCGTTTCAGCGGGATGGTCGGGGCGATCTTGGCAAGCTGTTCGGCACCGCGGCCAGGAACGAAATCGGTGTCGACCACGCCGGGTGAGACGCTCATCACGCGGATTTCCGGCGCCAGCGCCCGGGCCAGCGACTTGGTCAGCGTGTCCATGCCGGCCTTGACCGCCGCGTAAGCGAGGTTGGAACCGACGCCGTTCAAGGCGGCGATCGACGAGACATTGACGATCAGGCCGCCGCCGCCCGCCTCGAGCAGGCGACGAAAGGCACGGATCGCGGCGAACTGGCCGCGCCAGTTGACCTGGAACATCCGGTCGATGAAGGCGTCGTCCAGGGCATCCAGATCGCCCGCCGGCACCGGCTTGGTGAAGCCGGCCGAGTTGACCAGGATATCGGCGCGGCCGAGCCGTTCCTCGACATGGGCGGCGAGCGCGGTCAGCGAGGCGGTATCCTCAACCGTTGCGGCAGCGGCGAGATGGCCGGCGCCCGGCAGGCTTGCGACGATCACGTCGGCGGCGGCCTTGTCGGAGCGGTAGACGACCACCACCGTCGCGCCTTCGGCGGCAAATTGGTAAGCGGTGGCGGCGCCGATGCCGCCGGACCCGCCGAGCACGACGGCGACCTTGTCCTTCAGGGCAGTTCCCAGGGTCATGACATCC
The DNA here is from genome assembly GCF_005144885.1 of Phreatobacter stygius. Taxonomy (NCBI): domain Bacteria; kingdom Pseudomonadati; phylum Pseudomonadota; class Alphaproteobacteria; order Hyphomicrobiales; family Phreatobacteraceae; genus Phreatobacter; species Phreatobacter stygius. The sequence goes on along the minus strand of NZ_CP039690.1, from coordinate 2,224,992 downwards.
TCACTTGATCGGAGGAACCGGCAGAACCGCTTCGCCGGGCTCCATCACGAAACTATAGCGGAGGGTGTAGCCATTGCCGCCCTTTTCAATGCCGCCGACCAGCGCCTTGGTCACGCCGAACACCACATCGGTCTCCAGATATTGGTCACCCTCGACGAAGATCTGGGTGATCAGCGTCTTGAAGCCCGGTTTGTAGATCAGGAAATGAATGTGCGCCGGCCGGAACGGATGGCGGTTCTGGGCGGCCAGCAGCTTGCCGACCACACCATGGGTCGGCACCGGATAACCGGCGGGCTTGACCGAGCGGAACGAGAAGGCGCCATCCGCGTCAGTGGTGAACTTGCCGCGCAGGTTCATGTCGGCCTGGGTCTCGTCCTGGTTCTCGTACATGCCGACCGGCGAGGCCTGCCAGACGTCGACCTCGGCGCCGGCGATCGGATTGCCGGCGGCGTCGCGAACCAGGCAGGCGGCGACAAGCTCCTCGCCCGGCGTCTCCGAGCGGATGATCGAGCCGCCGTTCTCCATGTGCGGCGAGTTCATCCGCCAGAACGGCCCGAGCAGGGCGGCGGCGGCCTCGGTATTGCCGGCATTGCCATTGTTGAGCAGACAGACGAGCGTCGAAAAGCCGATCGCGTCGGATGCCAGCACGGCTTCGTTGTGGGTATCGTTGGTCAACTGGCCAAGGCCGACGACGAATTCGATGGCCTTTTCCCATTCCGGCTCGGTCAGCCTGACCTCGCGGGCGAAGGCATGCAGGTGCTTGACCAGCGCGGCCATGATCTCGGCAAGCCGAGGGTCGCTCGTCTTGGCCATTGCCGCGAGAACGGCGTCGGTCACCTGTTCCTGGCGTTCAATGATCATCGTTTCACTCCCTGAACTCTCCCTATTGCAATCGTTTGCAATCGTCAAGATCCGCCATTCCCCGGAAGGTCGCGCCGGCGCTGACCGCGATTCGACCGGAGGCGGGACGACGGCCCGGATCCGAGCCTAGACAAAGGCGTGGCGGTAGCCTGCTTCCGCCATCAGACGACCGGCGGATGCGACCAGCTGCTCGCCGAGCGCCTGGCGCCTGGCCTGGTCGAAGATGAGGCGGCCGCGCTGCTTGCGGACGATGCCATCGACGATGACCGTGTCGACATTGCCGGAATGAGCCTGCTCGACGATCGAGAAGACCGGGTCATGGACGGGAAAGAGATTGAGGTCGCCGGCGCGCAACATGACCAGATCGGCCTTGTGGCCGGGCTTGAGCGAACCGATTCTGTCGGCCATGCCGAGCGCCTGGGCGCCGCCGACGGTCGCCCAGCGGAGCGCCTCGCGCGAGCCGATCATCGCCGGGCCTTGCCCGGCCGCGGCCCGCGCGCGAATGAGCCGGTTGCGCGCGAACAGCAGCGCCATCTGCATTTCGCGCCACATGTCGCCCGACACCATGGGTTCGACATCAATGCCGATCGAGGGCAGGCCGCCATGGTCGAGCACCGTCGTCAGGGCCGAGCCGTGCGGGTAGTCGTGCAGCTCGTTCATGTTGGTCGAGGTGATCGAGCAGCCGGCATCCAGGAGCCGGCCGACCTCGTCATGCGTCAACAGGTTGCAATGGACCAGATTGTGATCGGGACCGAGCAGGCCCATGGCCGCCAGCCGGTCGTAGCCATCAGGCACGGCAGCGTCGCGATGGGCCTTGGTGACATGGGACGAGGCGATCAGCCCGAGGTCGCGGGCAAGCCTGACATTGGCGAGCGAAGCCTCCCAATCGGCCCAGTGCGGTCCGGCAATGCCGAGCGCCAGGGTTATCCGGCCATCGTGGGCGAAACGGCTCCTCTGCAGCGCCTGGACCCGGTCGCGCGGATGCAGCCGGCGCTGGGGCAGCTTGCCGGGTGCCGCCGGCTCGCGCAGGCCATCGCCATGCACGAAGACGGCGCGGATGCCGGAATCGGTCAGGCCGTCGACCGAACGCTCGGCCTGCTCCAGCGAGCGGATGTTATGGCAATAGTCGAACAGCGTGGTGACGCCGCAATCGAGCTGGTTCAGCGCGCCGAACAGCGTGCCGAGGTAATTGTCCTCCGGGCCGAACCGTGTGGCGATGTCACCGTAGAAGTGACGGAAATAGTCGGGCGCCAGCCATTCCGAGCCGATCGCGCGCAAGCCTGCCTGGAAGGTATGCAGGTGCATGTTGATCAGCCCGGGCAAGACGATCATGTCCGAGGCGTCGATGGTGGCGTCGACGGTCGCGCCGAGATCGTGGCCGATCGCTTCGATGCGGTCGCCGTCGAGCAGCATCTCGGCCCGGCGGAGATCGCCGAGCGCGTGATCCATGGTGACCAGCCAGCCGCAACGGACGAGCGTTCGGGCCATGACGGTCAGCGTCCGAACGGAACGTAGCCGGCTTCGCCCATGATCCGCTCGACCGAGCTTGCAAGCTCGGTCATGCGCTGGCGGCGCACGGCTTCGGAGAAGGTCAGCTTGCCGCCGCGCTTCTGGACGATACCGTCGATGAAGACGGTATCGACATTGCCGGCATTGGCCTGTTCGACGATCGACAGGATCGGATCATGGACCGGGAAGAGGTTCAGGTCGGTGCCGCGCAGCAGCACGATGTCGGCCTTCTTTTTCGGGGTCAGCGTGCCGATCTGGCTGCCGAGACCTAAAGCCTCGGCGCCGCCGATGGTGGCCCAGGCGAGCGCCTCGCGTGACCGGATCGGCACCACCTGGAACGGCGGCTTCTTGTCACGGGCATTCTCGCGCTGGCAGACGGAGAGGGCATAGAGCAGGGCGATCTGCATCTCGCGGAACATTTCGCCGGAGACACGCGGCTCGACATCGACACCGAGCGAGGGCATGGCGCCGAGCGCCCTGACCCGGCCGACCAGCGGATCGCCGGCATAACCGCGCAGCTCGGTCTGCACCGTGGCGCAGGCGGTGACGCCGGCATCGACCAGGCGCTTCAATTCCTCGTCGCCGAGATAATTGCCGTGAACGACGGTGTGGTCGTGGCCGATCAGGCCTTCGTCGAGGAGCGGGAAATAGCCGCGCGGATCGACCGCCAGTTCGGGGCGCTTGGTGGCATGGGTCGACGAGCGCAGGCCGAGCTCGCGGGCGAGCCGGAGATTGATCCGGGTCGGCTCCATCTCGGCCCAGTGCGGGCCTGCGACACCCAGCGCCATGGTGACCCGGCGGTCGTCGCTGGCAAGCCGGCCCTTGCGGAATTTCTCGACCCGTTCGCGCGGATTGATCCGCTTCTCGAACGGTTCGATCGCCTCGCGTTCGGGCGGCAGCTTGCCGGCGCCGAGGGTGAACACGGCGCGGATGCCGGAATCCTCCAGCGCATCGACCGAACGTTCGGCCTGGGCGGTCGAGGTGATGTTGTGGCAATAGTCGTTGAGCGTGGTGACGCCGCCGTCGATCTGGTTCAGCGCGCCGATCAGGTTGCCGAGGTAATTGTCCTCCGGACCGTAACGCGTGGCCATGCCGCCATGCAGATATTTGAAATATTCGCCATGCGCCCATTCGCAGCCAATGGCGCGCAAGCCGGTCTGCCAGGTGTGCAGATGGGCGTTCACCATGCCCGGCATGGCGATCATGTCGGAAGCGTCGACCACCTCGTCGGCGACCGCCTGGAGGTCGCGGCCGACGGCGGCAATGCGGTCATTGTCGATCAGGATCTCGCCCTGGCGCAGGTCGCCGATGGCCGGATCCATCGAGACGATCCAGCCGCATTTGATCAGTGTCTTGGTCATGGTGAATGCTCTCAGGCCGCTTTCATGGTGAACGACCCGTCGCGCATGACACGCTCGACGGAGGCCACCAGCTCGACCTTGCGCTTGGCGAGCACGTCGTCCGGGAAGACCCGGCGCCCGGCCTGTTTGCGGATGACGCCGTCGATCATGACGGTGTCGACATTGCCGGCGCTGGCCTGTTCGACGATCGACAGCAAGGGATCGTGGACCGGGAACAGGTTCAGGTCATTGGCGCGCAGCATGACGATGTCGGCCTTCTTGCCGGGGGTCAGCGAGCCGATCTGGTCTTCCAGGCCGATCGCCCGGGCATTGCCTATGGTCGCCCAGGCCAGGGCCTCGCGCGACTTGATCGGGATGGTCTTGAACGGCGGCTTGCCGGCCGCGGCATTGTCGCGCAGCGACGCCCAGCGGGCGTGCAGCAGCGCCGCCTGCATCTCGCGGAACATCTCGCCTGTCACGATCGGTTCGACATCGATGCCGATCGAGGGCATGCCGCCGAAATTGCGCACGCGAAGCGTGACCGGCTCGGCGGCATGGCCGTGCAGTTCGACCAGCACGGTGCCGGTCACCGAGGCGCCGGCCTCGACCAGGGCCTTCAGCTCGTCATCCTCGATATAATTGCCGTGGACCAGATTGTGATCCGGGCCGATCAGGCCGGCCTCGACCAGCCTCTTGTAGCCGCCCGGCGCGACCTGGTCGGGGATCTTGCGGGTGGCGTGCGAGCTCGACAGCAGGTTCAGTTCGCGGGCAAGCCTGAGGTCCTGCTCGGCCACCTCGTAAGTGCCCCAATGCGGCCCGAGGACCGCCATGGCGAGCGTCACCAGCCGGTCGTCGGAGGCGAAGCGGCCGTTGCGCAGGGCTTCGATCCGGTCGCGCGGATGCGGCACGTGGGTATAGGGCAGCTCGCCCGGTTTGGTCGGCGGCTTGGCCGTGCCATGGGCGAAGACCGCGCGAATGCCCGATTCCTCGAGACCGTCGACCGAACGCTCGGCATGGTGCAGCGAGGTCAGGTTGTGGCACCAGTCGAGAATGGTGGTGGTGCCACTATCGATCTTGCTGAGCGCGCCGATCAGGTTGCCAATGTAGTTGTCGTCGGGACCGTAGCGGGTCGCCAGATTGGCGTGGATATTGGCGTGGTAGTCGGGGCCGAGCCATTCCGAGCCGATGGCGCGAAGCCCGGTCTGCCAGGTGTGGACATGGGCATCGATCAGCCCGGGCATGACGATCTTGTCGCGGGCATCGATGACCTCGTCGGCCTCGGCCTCGATGCCCTTGCCGGCGGCAAGGATGCGGCTGCCCTCGACCAGCACGCGGGCATTGCGATGATCGCCGATGGCCTCGTCCATGGTGACCAGCCAGCCACACTCGATCAGCGTCCGTTTCATGACGTTTCTCCAGAGGCCGTTGTCCGGCCCAATCTTGATATCAGCGGGTGCGCCAGCGGTTGATCTTGCCGTCGAGATGCTGCTGGCCCTTGGTCAGCAGGATGCCGAGCACGGCGAGCAGCAGCAGGATGGCGAAGACCTGGCCGGTCTCGAGGATCTGGCCGGCAAGCTGCAGCTTGGCGCCGAGGCCGTAGCGGGCGGTCTGCATTTCCGCGGCGACCACCAGGATGATGGAGATGCCGAGCGCCAGGCGCAGGCCGCCGAAGATCGCCGGCACGGCCGCCGGCAACACCACCTTGCGCTGGATCTGCACGGCGCTGGCGCCGAGGTCGCGGGCCGCCAGGATCAGGCCTTCGTCGCATTGGCGCACGCCGATGATGGTGTTGACCAGGATCGGGAAGATGCAACCGAGCGCCGAGAGCGCGATCTGGAAGGCATTGCCGCTGCCGAGCCAGATGACCAGCAGCGGCACCAGGGCGATCTTCGGCACGGGATAGAGGGCTGCGACGAAGATGTCGCAGATGGCATAGATGCGCCGCGACATGCCCATCAAGAGGCCAAGGCCGACACCGACCACGGCGGCCAGGAAGAAGCCGGCGAAGATGCGGTAGAGCGTCAGCACGAGGTCGTAAGCGAGCCCCTTGGTGGCAAACAGCTCGTAGAGCGTGACGATGACCAGCGACGGCCTCGGCAGGAAAATCTCCGGCACGTCGAACAGGGGGATCGAGACTTCCCAGAACACCAGGAACAGCGCCATCGCCACCGGGCCGTAGAACCAGGTGTCGTCGCGCAGCCTTTCATCCTTGAAATCGGGCGCGGGTTTGGTCTCGACGATGGCTTTGGGATCGGCCAGCGCCGAGCGGTTGATATCCGACATCGTGGCAGCCCTCAGTTCAACATTGCCTTGCGGACTTCGTCGCGCAGCAGCCCATAGATCTCGGAGAAATATTCGCCGAAGCGTTTGTCGTTCTGGACATCGATGCCGCGCGGCCGCGGCAGGTCGATGTCGAGGCTGCGGGCGACACGGCCCGGGCGCGCGGTCATGACGATCACGTGGTCGGCGAGGAAGATCGCTTCCTCGATCGAGTGGGTGATCAGGATCACCGTCTTGGCGCTCGCCTCGACCAGGGTCGACAGCTGTTCCTGCAGATAGAGCCTGGTCTGGGCATCGAGCGCGCCAAAGGGTTCGTCGAGGAACAGGATATCGGGCGACTGGACGAGGCCGCGGGCGAGCCCGACGCGCTGCTTCATGCCACCGGAGAGCTGGCCCGGATAATGTTTCTCGAAGCCGGCGAGCTCGACCGCCTTGATCGCTTCCGCCGCCTTGGCTTGGCGTTCGGCGAGCGATACGCCGGCCAGTTCGAGGCCGAAGGCGACGTTGTCGATGACCGAACGCCAGGGCAGGAGATTGAACGACTGCCAGACGGTGGCCATGCGCGGGGCATCACCGGCCGTCAGCTGGCCCGAACCGTCGCCGTAGAGGAACCGCACCTTGCCGGCGCTGGCTTCCACCAGGCCGCGCAGGATCAGCAGCAAGGTCGACTTGCCGCAGCCGCTGGGGCCGACGATGGCGGTCACCTTGCCGGCCGGAAAGACGCAGGACACGTCGGTCAGCGCGGTGGTCGGCGGTCGCGTCCGGCTCAGAAACCGGTGCGACAGTCCTTCAATCGAAATCGCCTCGAATTGCATGGTCTGACAAGCGCCTCCCTGCGCTTTGCGTATCGATCCGCCCGAACCGCGATCAGATGAACGGGTTCTTCTCGGTCATCCGCTGCTTGGCTTCCTTGATGGCGCGATCGTCGAACAGCTGATTGTCCGGCACGCTGCGGGCGAGCAGGTCGGTGCGTTCGCGCCAGAATTTCTGCTGCGCGATGATCGAGGCCATGTTCGGCGTGCCGTCGATGGTCATGAAGGTCCAGCGCGGCCGGGTCTCGTCGATCACCTGGGGTGTCAGGCCGGTGCCGTCGGCGAGGATTTTCAGGACCTCCGGATTGCCGCTCTTGGCAGCCTCCATGTAATCGGCATTGCCCTGCATGATCGCCATCGAGAAGCGCACGGCCGCGGAATGCTTTTCGCGCAGGAATTTTTCGCTGGCGACCGAGCAGGCCAGGACAAAGTCCGGCGCCAGCTCGTCGCTCCAGGTGGCGACCTTGCCGATGCCCTGTTTCTGCGCGGCATAGGCGCCGGGCAGCGGCATGTTGATGATGCCGATGCGGTTCTGCTTCATCAGCGGCAGGCTGACATTGGGGCTCATGCCCCAGGACCATTCGAGGTCGTCGGCCTTCATGCCGGCCCGTTCGAGGCCCATGGTGTGCAGATAGTGCGCGACACTGCCACGCGAGGAAATACCGATGGTGGCGCCCTTGGCCTGCTTGTAGCCGTCGGGCCCGCGGAAGCCCTTCTCCCACAATTCGTTCGAGACCATGATCGAGTTCGAGCCCCAGCCGGGCGCTTCGCGCCCACGCTCGAAGAACATGCGCAAGCCGGCGCCCTTGGCCATCAGGTTGAACAGGCCGGCGCTCAAGGTGGCACCGGTGATATCCAGCTCGCCGGCAGCCAGTGCCGGCATGGACAGGCTGCCGTCGACATGGCTCGACGGCACGATCTCGATATTGAGCTTCTTGAAATAGCCCTTGGCCTCGGCGATCAGATAAGGCCCGGCCGAAATATAGGGCGCGAAGCCCATGCGGATGCGCGCCGGCTCCAGGAAGTTCGACTGGGCAAAGACCTGGGGGCTCTGCAGCAGGCTGGCTGCCGCGGCCGATCCGGCCACAAATCGACGTCGAGTCAGGTCAGTCATAGCGCCCCTCCGTTCGCGGTTCTGTCGTCGCTGTTCACCAGGCAACGCCTCTCAGGTGCCCGAATGCGCAACCGCAATCGATTGCAAGCTAGGTCGGGGTGGCTCGCCGAGTCAATCGAAGTTTGCTTGCATCGCGCGGATTGCAGGAATGCGGCTGTCTGGGGCTCAGCCGCGCGGGGCCGCCGTCGAGGCCCGAAAAACCAGATCCGGCGCCAGCACGATGCGCCGGATCGGCAAAGCCGAACCGGTCATCCGCTCGAGCAGAAGACGTGCGGCATCGCGTCCCATGTCGCGCGGGCCAATGCGGATGGTGGTCAGCGGAGGCTCGACCATGTCGACCAGCGGCATGTCGTTATGGCCAACCACCGAGACATCGGCGGGGCAGCGCAGGCCACGTGCGGCAAGCGCCTTGTAGGCGCCGAGCGCCAGCAGGTCGTTGGCCGCGGCAATGGCGGTCAGACCGGGATAGGCCTGCAACAACCTGGCCGTGGCACGCTCGCCCTCGTCGCGGTCGTAGCTTGCCGCCTCGACGATGGCTGCCGGGGGAACGGCGAGGCCATGATCCTGCATGGCCTGCTCGAAGCCGACGCGGCGAAGGTGGCCTGTCGACAAGGTCGACGGGCCGGCGAGATGGCCGATGACGCGATGGCCAAGCTGGTAGAGGTGCTCGACCGCCACCCGCATGCCGGCGACATCGTCCGACACAACGGAAGAGGCGCGATCGGAATCGTCGGCCCGGTTGACCAGCACGACATGGACACCTTCGGCCAGGCAATGTTCCAGCATCGGGTCGTCGCGGCTGACGGTCGCCAGCACCAGGCCGTCGACCCGGCGCGCGATCAATTCGTCGATCAGCGCCATGCGCGGACCAAATTCGGTGCCGGCATCGGCGACGATGGTCGAATAGCCCTCGGCGCCGAGGATTTCGGCAATGCCGGAAATGATCGGCGAGAACACCGGGTTGGTGATGTCGGGGACCAGTACGCCGACCAGGGTCGAGCGGCGGGTGCGCAGGCTCGCCGCGACCGGATTGGGGCGATAGCCCAACTGCCGGGCCGCCGTGGTGATCCTGTCGGCGACGTCGTCGGCGACCAGGTGCCGCTTGGTCGGGTCGAGCGCGCGTGAGACGGTGGACGGGTGGACACCAACCTCATCGGCGAGGCGACGCAGGTTCACCCGGGACCGTGGTTCGATGGGGGAGCTCGTCATGCGCTGCCTCTGCATTCACTTTGCAAGATCGCGCGTTGCCGGTGTGGCGATGACCGCCCGACCGAGGGTTGCACGGGTCAGCAACCGATTGCAAACAACTTCCCCAATTTACCGCATCAATCGGCGCGGCGTGGGAATTCGGTCACATCGGTCGCGACCGGTCACCGACCGCCGGTGAACATTGCCTGTCATCGCATGCCGATCCGGCTATCATGGGGCTATTCGGTCGTGGCTCATCCGGGCCCGTCCCGGTGCTGCGATCCGATTGCGGAGGCTCGGCCATGCCAGTGCGCTCATGCATGATGCGGATTGCCGGGCCGCTGATGGCCGCGACAGCGGTGGTCACGACGGTTCCGGGCGCAGCTCAGCAGCCGACGGCTGAGGCGCTCAGGGCCTGGGGCCAGATCGAGCAGGTCCTGACCTCGCCCCGCTGCATCAATTGCCATCCGGTGTCGGACCGGCCGGCACAGACCGACGACCGCCATGTCCACCGCATGAACATCGTGCGCGGCCCGGCCGATCACGGCGCGCCCGGCCTGCATTGTTCGGCCTGCCATCAGCAACGCAACAATAACGCGAGCGGCGTGCCGGGGGCGCCGCACTGGAAGCTCGCGCCGCGTTCGATGGGCTGGGTCGGACTGACCTCGGGCGCGCTCTGCCGCAGCGTGAAGGATCCCCGGGCCAATGGCGGACGATCGGTCGCCGACCTGGTGCGTCACATGACCTCCGACGCACTGGTGCTCTGGGCCTGGCAGCCCGGGCGCAACGGCCGCGGCGAGGAGCGTCGCCCGCCGCCGGTTTCGGTCGAGGCGCTCGGCCAGGCGCTCGCCGTCTGGGCGGCGGCGAACGCGCCCTGTCCGGACTGAGCGGCGGGAGACGCCCCCCGCCGATCCGTCGTGCCGGCATAGGCGCGATGCCGCTCAGGCGAGGTTGGTGACCGCCTCCAGGCCCTTGCGCTCCGGCTCGATGCCAAGCGTTGCGACCACCACGATCATGATCGCCAGCGCCGCGCCCATCAGGGTCAGCACGCCGGTGACGCCATAGGCCAGGAACAACGGGCCGACGACCAGCGGCACGATGATGCTGGCGCTGCGGCCGGCGGTGTTGCAGATGCCGACGGCGCGCAGCCTCAACTCGGTCGGGAACAGTTCGGGAATATAGATGCCGAACAGCAGCGCGACGAGAATGTAGATCGGCACGGTGAGCAGGAAGCCAAGCGCTGCCACCAGCAGCGGATCGGAGGCCAGCGGAAACAGCGCGGCGAGAATGATGGCGAGGGCCGCCGCTCCGATGATCGTCTTCTTGCGGCCGATCGGGTCGGCGGCAAAGGCCCCGATGGTCGAGCCGATGGGGCCGCCGAGGGCCATCAGCAGCGAGAAGCCGAAGCTGCGCGTGACGTCCTGGCCCTGGCTGATGAAAAAGGTCGGCAGCCAGGAAATGAAACCGTAGATCAGCGTGTTGACGACGATCAGCGAGACGCAGCCGACGACCATGCGGGCGAGGAAGGGTGACCGGGCCAGGGCGCTCAGGTCGCGCGCGCCGGCGAGCGGCGCAGGCGTCGGCTGGGGCGGCGGCAAGGGCTGGCCGTTCGATGCCTGCCGTTCGATGTCGGCGATGATCGCTTCGGCCTCCGCCTGGCGTCCGACCGATTCGAGCCAGCGCGGCGATTCCGGCAGGCCGTTGCGCAGCGCCCAGGCGATCAGCGCGCCGCAGCCGCCGATGATGAACATGACGCGCCAGCCATAAGACGGGATCAGCAGCCAGGCCATCAGCGCGGAGGCCGGCAAGCCGGCGGTGACGATGGTCGCGATCATGCCGGACCAGCGGCCGCGCACGCTCGGCGGCACGAATTCGGTGATCACCGAATAGCCGACGACGACCTCGGCGCCGAGGCCAAGGCCCATCAGGAAACGCAGGCCGATCAGCGTCTCCATGTTGGGGGCGAAGGCCGACAGGATCGCCGCCACCCCGAACACAACCAGATTCCATTGATAGGTGCGCTTGCGGCCATAACGGTCGCCGAGGAAACCGGCGAGGAAAGCGCCGAGCATCATGCCGACGAAGGTCGCCGAGATGAACAGACCATTCTGGGCGATCGTCGAGAAATTGCTCCGCAATGTCGAGCCGAGAACGCTGGCGGCCAGATAGATGTCGAATCCCTCGAAGAACATGCCGATGGCGACGAGGGTGAATATCTTGCGATGGACATTGGATACCGGCAGGCGGTCGAGCCGCGCTCCGACACTGATCGTGGACATGCTGTTCCCCATGGTTGGATGCATCATTGGCTGCGTCGCTTGGCGCGATCATTGGCACGCCGGCCGGCCGTCGGATCGGGCTTGCCGGGCATCTCGGTGGTCTTGGCCGCTGGTTCGGCAAAGTTATTTGTGCAATCGATTGCACAATTTCAAAACTTGTCAAGCGGCGTGATCGCTGCGTTCCGGCGGGGCACGGCCGGGCGGTGGCGAGAATAGCAGATCGGCCGTGGCTTTAGCGGATAGGGACGGCCGGGCGTCGTGTCCTGCCGCCCGCGGTTGACATCGTGGTTGGAGGTTCATTTTCCGGCAATCGATTGCATGAATCGAGACTGCCACTGCGGCGGCAAGCTCAGGCTTTCGTCTTGACCTGGTCCCGTTGCTCCAGGGCGCCAAGCAGTTTGGCGAGCAGGCGGATCAGTTGTTCGCGCTCGTCATCGGCAAGCGCCGAGAGGATTTCCGCCAGGCCGCCGAATTGGCGGGCAATGGCTTCGTCCGCCACCAGCCGGCCCTTCGGGGTCAGCCGGACGACCAGGCTGCGCCGGTCGCCGGCGTCCGGAACGCGTTCGACCAGCCCGAGCCTTTCCACCTTGTCGATGCGGTTGGTGACCGCGCCGGAACTCAAAAGCGAATCGCGCAGAATGTCGGTTGGCCGTAGCTCGAACGGCGGACCGGACCGCCGGAGCGTCACGATCAGGCTGAACGCCTCCCAGGTCAGGTCGAGCGGCGCGATCAAGGCCTCGGAGCTGCGCAGCAACTGCGCCGAAATGCGCTGGAGGCGACCGAAAATTTCCAGCGGCCAGGGGGCCAGATCCGGTCGCTGCCGCTCCCAGCCGTCGACCAGCGCCTGCACCGAATCCGTCGGCTTTGGGACCTTCGCCACTATTCTCGCCCGTCCTTTGAATTTATCTTGACGTCAAGATAATCGATATTAGCATACCCAACATGAAGGCAAGTGGAGCGAGGCGCAAGGCTCGGTTCCGCCGGGACGGCAACGGAAAGCCACCGCTCGCATCCAGCAGGTCCGGTCCGCCGCAACAGCGGGCCGGGCAACGACTTAGGCCATGGCACGGGGACGCACGCCGTCTCCGTTCATGCGGGATTGATCCTCAACACCTGGAACGTCCATGGGGCCTCACGCGGGGCCCGTCATGGCGCAACGCGAGGCTTTGCGATGTCGCGCATTCTGATCAAGAACGGCTATGTGGTGACGGTCAACGAGCGCCGGGATGTCCATGGCGGGGGCAGCCTGGTCATCGAGAACGGGCGGATCGCGGCGGTCGGCGCGGAGACGGCCGATGACCGCTCGGGCGGCTTCGACGAGATCATCGATGCCGGCGGCAATCTCGTCCTGCCCGGCCTGATCAATACGCACCAGCACCATTGGTACACGCTGTTCAAGGGTCTGGCCGACGGCATGCTGCTGGAAGACTGGATCACCGATCTGGTGTTCAAGCTGGTGCCGCACCTGACGCCCGAGGCGATGCGCCTTGCCAGCTATCTCTGCGGCATGGAAATGCTGGCGACCGGCACGACCACGTCGTTGAACCATTCGGTGACGGTGACCACGCCGGAGCTGGTGCGCGCGACCATCGCGCCGCAGGCCGAGCTCGGCCTGCGCCAGGTCTTCGCCAAGGAACTGCGCTGCCGGACGCCGCGCTTTGCCGCCCACCCCTTGAGCTTGGACGAATCCATTGCCGCCTTCGACGAGGAATGCCGGCGCTGGCAGGGCGCGGCCGGCGGCCTCGTCGGCATGGCCATGGTGATCGAGGCCAATGCGCATTGGACCGCCTCCGGCATGAGCACGGAAGAGCTGATCACCAATGGCCATCAACTGGCGCGCCGGCATGGGCTGAAGATCAGCTCGCATATCGCCGGGGGCACGTTCTCGTTGGAAAAAGGCTTCCTGAAACACCTGCGCGAAACCGGCCGCACCGATGTGCGCTACCTGATGAGCCTCGGGGTCCTCGACGAAAGCTGGTTGCTCATCCACGGCATTCACTGCACCGATCTCGACCTCGACCAGATGGCCCATGTCGGCGCGCACCTCGTCTATACGCCAACCAGCGAAGCCATGCGCGGCGGCGGCATCGGGCCCTTCGTCACCGCCCAGGCCAAGGGCGTCAACACGGCGCTCGGCACCGACGGACCGATGGTCGACTACACCAATGACATGGTCGAGCAGATGAAAGCCTGCACGCTGATGCAGCATGTCCGCCACCTCGATCCGACCCGCATGCCGGTGGAGCGGACCATCGAAATGGCAACGATCAATGCGGCGCGCGCGCTTGGCATGGCCGACGAGATCGGTTCGCTCGAAGCCGGCAAGCGTGCCGACCTGGTGATCTTCGATCTTCACCGGCCGCATATCGGCGTGCTGCACCGGCCGCTCTCGACCTTTGCCGCGGCGGCCAAGGGAACCGACGCGAAGCTCGTCATGATCGATGGTCGGATCGTCTATCGGGACGGCCGCTTCGCCAACGGGCCGGGCCATGGCGAGGTCATCCGCGAAGCCGGCGCCGTCTCACGTGAGATCATCGAAAAGGCTGGCCTTGCCGGCCGCCTCGCGCCGGCCTGGCGCAGCCCGGCCTGACCGGCCACGCACAGCTCATCCGGAATTGGGAGACCATCATGCAGCCACTGCCATCCGTCGATGCCTTGACCCGTCGCATCAGGACGGAATTCGCCAATCTGCTGGAGGCGGAGTTCCCGCGGTTTTCGACGGCCGAGATGACGTCCCGGCGCCAGCGCATCGCCGATCTCTGTGCCGCGCACGAACTCGACGCGGTGATCGTCGCCCAGGCGATGCGCGGCGGGACCACCACCTATTGGCTGACCGGATGGCCGGTGACGCAGGAGGCGGTGACCCTGGTCGTGCCGGGCCGCCCGCAGCGCCTGTTCATCCAGCACTACAATCATGTCCCGCTGGCCCGTCGTCTCGCGGTGGAGACCGAGGTCGAGTGGGGCGAGGCATCCGGGCTCGGCCGTGCGCTGGCTGCCCTGGACACCATGCTCCCCGGCCGGCCGCGGATCGGCCTGATCGGTTCGCTCGGCCTTGGCCAGCACGACCGGTTGCGGGCGGCCGCCTCGCGGCTCGTCGACCTCAATGCCGCCTATGGCAAGCTGCGCCTGATCAAGACCGCGGAGGAGCTCCACTGGTTCCGGCTCGGCGCGGCGCTGACCGATCTCGGCATTGCCGGGCTTGCCGAGGGTGCCAGGCCTGGCCTGAGCGAGCGCGATCTCGGGCTCCTGGTCGAAGCGCCCTACCAGCCTTTCGGTGCGATCAATTCGATCCACTATTTCCTGACGACGCCGATGGCGGCGCCCGCGGTGCCGGTGCCGATGCAATTCCCCTCCACCCGCAGGCTGCAAAAGGGCGACGTTCTGGTCACCGAAATCAGCGCGCAGTTCTGGGATCATGCCGGCCAGGTGCTGCGCACCTTCACATTGGGCGAAGAACCGAATGCGCTTTATCGCGAGCTGCACGCGGTGTCCGAGGCGGCCTTTGATGCCATCGTCAGGCTGGTCAAGCCCGGCGTCCGGGCTGGCGACCTGGTCGCCGCCTCGGCGGTCATCGAGGCGGCCGGCCACACCATCATCGACGACCTCATCCACGGTTATGGCGGCGGCTATCTGGCGCCGGTGCTCGGCACGGCAAGCCGGCCGGCGGCCGGCTGGGATCCGGATTTCAAACTCGACGCAGGCATGATGATCGTCGTGCAACCGAACGTCATCACCCGCGACAACCGCGCCGGTGTCCAGAACGGCCACCTTCTGCTGGTCACCGAGACCGGTGCCGAGCCGATGCAGCATTTCCCGGCGGGATTGCACGTCTTGCCGGTGTGAGCGCGACGCCCCGGATCCGCCGTCGGCCGATCCGGTGGCCGCCCGAATGCGGCTGCAACGGCGCGGTGTCTGTGACCGTGACGCCACATGAGCATAAAATCATGGACTGTGCGGCCGGCCTGCCGCATGTGGTTCCGCCTTCAAAAGCAAGGTGAATTCGATCCGCAACCGAGGCCGCGTGCGCTTCTTTTGAATCGCTATAAATCATTGAGTTTGCATTGGTTTTGAATTTGCGACTGATAGGGCCGAACGAGGCTGCCGGATAAGATCGGGCAGCCTTGGAGCGAAAGCTGTCGCGCCATCCGGCGCGCTCCCACCCTCCAGTTGATGCGCTGGCCATGACCACAGTCTCGACCGATGTCGTCCGCGGCACTGCCGATCTCGATGCCTTGTTCCGGACCTATCACCAGGACCTCACGCGCTTCGCCCGCGCCAGGCTGCGCGACCGGGAGGCCGCGGCCGATGTCGTCCAGGATACGTTCCTGCGTTATCTCGCCCACCAGACCACCGGCGACCACAGTCTGTCGCCGGTCAGTTCGCGTTTCTTTCTCTGGCGCATCGCAAGCAACCTGATCATCGACATGGTCAGACGGGATCGTCGGCGCGGCGCCTTCGCCTCGATCGATGGCCTGGCTCATGAGCTGGTCGATCCCGCGCCGGCGGCCGACCGGCGCCTGATGGCCCGCGAAGAATTCCGTGCGATCAAACAGGCGCTGGACGAATTGCCGCCAAAGGCCCGCGCGGCCCTGCTGCTCAGCCGGGTCGAGGGTCTCAGCCATGCCGAGATCGCCGATCGCCTCGGCGTCTCCGCCAGCATGGTGACGAAATATATCATGACGGCGCTGCGCCACTGCTTGAAGCGGATGGCGGTTCTCGACCTCTGACCCGCCGGCGGATTTTTTTTCGTCGCAGCGCCGGCGGCCGGTGTGGTTTCGCCCGTCATGTTCGTCTTCATTGACAAGAGCCCGATGCTGCCTGCTACGGCGAGGCGATGACAGTCCGGCGCGAGCCCCGCATGACACCCGACCCAGCCGATGCGCCCCTCGATCCGATGACCGAGCAAGCGCTTGCCTGGCTCGTCCGCCTGCATTCCGGCAGCCAGACGGCCGAGGACTGGTCGGACTATCAGGCCTGGAAGACGGCAAACGCCGAGCAGCGGCGCGCCGCCGTTCTCGCCGAGCGCCTCTGGGAACGGCTGGGGCCGGCGCTCAAGCCGCGGCGGCGATCGAAAGTGCGGGGCATGGCCATTGCCCTTGCGCTGACCGCGGGTCTTACTGGCATCGGTTTCTCCGGCGGGGTCTTCGGCCCGCCCGCGGCCTATTTCGCCGACCAGCGAACGTCGATCGGCGAACGCCGGACGATGACGCTCGCCGACGGCTCGACCATGGAGCTCGATGCCGGCACCAGCGTCGATATCGATTTCGGCCCGGATCGCCGGCGCCTGGTGCTGCACACCGGGCAGATCTTCGTGACCGTGGCGCCGGATCCGGCGCGGCCCTTCGTGGTCCACGCCGGCCGGGGGTCGACCCGGGCGCTGGGCACCGCCTTCGACGTGCGCAGCGAAGGCGAGGGCGCCCGGATCGTGGTCACCGAACATGCCGTGCGGGTGGCTTATCCGGGCGCCGATGCCTCCGTGACCGTCGACGTTCGGGCTGGCCAGCAGGTCGTCTATGCGCCTGGGCCCGGGCTTGGGCGCCCGGAGCCGGTCGATACCGCCATGCTGACCGCATGGCGGCGCGGCCAGGTGATTTTCGACGGCCGCCCGCTCGGCGATGTGGTCGGCGCAATGGCGCGGTATCGCCGCGGCCGGATCCTGATCACCGACAGCGCGCTGCGCGACCTGCCGGTGACCGGCATTTTCTCGACGGCCGACACCGATGCGCTGCTCGACGCGCTGCCGGCCATTCTGCCGGTGCGGGTCTGGCGGCTGCCGGGCCTCGCCGTCATCCAGCGTGATGCCGATCGGCCGGCCATGCCGTTCCAACGGGTCAACTAGGGCGGGGGCTCATGGTGGGTGACGCCACCCGCCATGAGCCCGTCCCTGGAATCGCTCCAATGTTTGAATGCGCGCTGTCGTCCCGGCGCACTCCGTCGTCTTCCCCATCAGAGGCCATCGTGGCCGCCCGCATCATCGCGGTGTCGAAAGGTTTGTCATGGGGACGGAGATGCAGGGCATTGGCGGCGTGAGCCGTAGCAGGACGGCGGCAGCTTTGCTGTGTTCCACGGCATGGCTGGCAATCCATCTGGCGGATCCGGCGCAAGCCCAGCAGCGGCCGCCTGCCGCGGGCGCGCCGGCGACCGCCAGCCGTGGGACCGCCACCTTCAATGTCCCGGCCGGGCCGGTCGGCATTGCCCTGACGCAATGGGCCGAGACCGCTCGCCTTCGGCTCCTGGCTTCGACCGACGCGTTGCGCGGATTGCGCACGTCGGGGGTGTCGGGTGTCCACACGCCCGAACAGGCGCTCAGGCAATTGCTGGCTGGCACGGGCCTCAGCTATCGCTTCACCAATGCCTCGACGGTGGCGATCAGCCGGCCGGGAGCGGCAGCCGCCGGCGGCACTGCCGAAGGCGCCATCGCGCTCGACACCATCGATGTCCAGGGCGCCGGCACCGGTGACGGCACGATCGGTTATGTCGCGACCCGCAGCAATGCGGCGACCAAGACCAATACCCCGCTCATCGAAACGCCCCAGTCGATCTCGGTGGTGTCGCGCCAGCAGCTCGAAGACCGCAATGTCCAGACGCTGTCCGAGGCGATCAGCTACACGCCGGGGGTCACGACCGGCATCAGCGGCTTCGACTCGCGTTTCGACGCCTTCACCATTCGCGGCTTCGACGTCACCTATAACGGCATCTACCGGGACGGGCTGCGCCAGCCGGCCGGCAATATGGCGATCTACAAGGAAGAGCCCTACGGCATCCAGGACATCTTCGTGGTGCGCGGCCCGAGTTCCTCGCTGTTCGGCTCGGGCTCGCCGGGCGGCCTGGTCAATCTGATCTCGAAGCGGCCGACCAGCCAGCCGCTGCGCGAGGTCGAGCTGCAGATCGGCAATTGGGACCGCTACCAGGGCAGTTTCGACATTGGCGGTCCGGCCGATCCGCAGGGCCAGTTCCTCTATCGGCTGACCGGTGTCGTCAGGGAGTCGAAGAACTGGACGCTGGGTGGGCGGGACGACCGCGTCAATCTCGCGCCGTCCTTCACCTGGCGACCGAATGACCAGACGTCGCTGACCGTGCTCGGCGAATATCAAAGCTCCACGACGCCTGCCGCGTTCCCCTATTACGCGACAACGAACGGTGCGCGGTCGCCGGCCTATTCGAGCGATCCGGCGTTCAACGCCATGGATCAGACCCAGTTCCGCATTGGCTATCTGCTCGAGCACCGGTTCGACGAGGTCTTCACCTTCCGCCAGAACTTCCGTTACGCACGGGTCGATGCCGACGTGAAATATGTCGGCATCAGCGCCATCGATCCCGTCGCCATGACCGCGTCGCGCTATACCGGCCGCGTCCGCGACGTCATGGATGCGATCAGCGCCGACAATCAGCTCCAGGCCAATTTTTCCACCGGCGCGATCCAGCACACCATGCTGTTCGGGGTCGACTACATTCAGAGCCATCTCAACAGCCGCATGGGTTTCGGCAGCGCTCCCGATCTCAATCTGGTCACGCTCAATTACGGCGCGCAGCCGATCGCGACGCCGGCGCTGACCAGTTCCACCATGCAGAGCCAGCGCCAGCTCGGCATCTATGCCCAGGACCAGCTGAAATGGGGGCGTTGGATCCTCACCCTTGGCGGCCGGCAGGACTGGGTCGACACCTCGACACGCGACGTCATCGCGGCAGCCAGCGACGGCAATTCCAACCACGCCTTCACCGGGCGGGCCGGCCTGACCTATGTCTTCGATTCCGGCATCGCGCCCTATGTCAGCTATTCGACCTCGTTTGTGCCCAATCTCGGCCGCGGCCTGTCAGGCACGGCGTTCAACCCGACAACCGGTTCCCAGGCCGAGATCGGCATCAAATACCAGCCGGCGGGCTTCAACGGCTTCCTGACGGCGGCGCTGTTCGAACTGACCCAGAATGGCGGCCTCGTCACCGACCCGACCAATCCCTCGTTCCAGATCCAGCGCGGCTCGATCCGGGCGCGCGGGCTCGAGCTGCAGGCCGTCGCGAGCCTCGGCAATGGCGTCAGCCTGACTGCCTCCTATACCCACCTCAGTCTGGTGACGATGAAGGGCACGCCGGACACGGTCGGCAGGACGCCATCGGGCATTCCCGGCGACACGGTCTCGCTCTGGGCCAATTACGCGGTGCCGCCAGGCGATGCCTGGTCCGGCTTCAGTGTCGGCGCGGGCGTGCGTTATACCGGCTTCAGCTATGGCAATGACCAGAACACCTTCCAGTCGGATGCCGTGGCGCTGGTCGATGCCGCGGTCCGCTACAATTTCGGCGCGCTCGACAAGCGGCTCTCGGGACTGACCCTCAAGATCAATGCCCAGAACCTGTTCGATCGGAACTTCACCACCTGCCAGGCCGGCTATTGCTACATGGGGGCGCGGCGCACCGTCATCGCCAGCCTGAACTACCGGTGGTGACGATGGTCGAGAGCCCAGCCCTGATTGCCGGCACCGTCCAGTTCGATCTCGCGCCTCGCGCCGGCGGTGCGGCCTATCGGATTTTCCTGCGGATCCCGTCGGGCGAGCCGCCGCCGGCCGGCTGGCCGGTGCTCTATCTCCTGGATGCCAATGCGGTGATCGGCACGGCCGTCGACGCGCTGCGCGTCCAGTCGAGCTACCCGCTCGGAACCGGCATTGCCAAGGCCGCGATCGTCGGCATCGGCTATCCCACCGACGAGGCCTATGACAGCGTGCGCCGCTCCTGGGACATGGGGCCGCCGCCGGGCAAGACCTATCCGCCGCACAGGCCCGACGGGCCGGATGTCCGAACCGGTGGCGCCGATCTCTTCCTCGCCTTCATCGAAGCCGAGCTGAAGCCGGAAATCGCTCGCCGCCTCCAGGTCGATCCGGCGCGCCAGGCGATCTTCGGCCATTCCTTCGGCGGGCTCTTCGTGCTGCATGCGCTGTTCACGCGGCCCGAAGCTTTCACCACATGGATCGCCGCGAGCCCGGCCATCTGGTGGGAAGATGCCGGCCTGCTGGCGACCGGCCGGCAGTTCGCCGCGGCGTGGCGCGGCCAGTTCAGCCCGCGCGTGCTGGTGCTCGCCGGTGAATTCGAGCAGTGCCTGGCGCCGTTCCAGGTCGGCGCCGCCGACGCCGACGAGCGCCGCCGGAACCACGCCGAGAGCCGCATCGTCGACAATGCCCGCGACATGGCCACCTGGCTTGCGGCCATTCCCGGCCTTCATTCGGCTTTTGAACTGTTCGCCGACGAAACGCACATGTCGGTCCTGCCGGCGGCCATCAACCGGGCCATTCGTTTCGCGCTCGGGCCGGAGGCGGCGGCTGCCGCTGCACCCCGTCTTGGCTGACGGCGGTTCCAGGCGCGCCTTGCTCGCCGGCGGCCTGGCCTCGATGGCGCTGGCCGGGCCGGTCACGGCGCTTGCCGCCCCGGCCCGGCGGGTCGTGTCGCTCGATTTCGGCCTGGCCGAAACGCTGCTCGAGATCGGCGTCGTGCCGGTCGGTTTGCCGGCGATCGGCGACTGGGCGGATTGGGTGGTCGAACCGCGGCTGCCGGCCGGCATCGCCGATCTCGGCACGGCGCTCGAGGTCAATCTCGAACTCTTGTCGGACCTGGCGCCGGATCTGATCGTGACGACGCCCTACCAGGCGCGCCTGGCTCAGACCTTCACGCGGATCGCGCCGGTCGTGACGCTGCCGCTCTATGATGCGGCCGGTGAACCGTTGAGGCGCGCCAGCGAAGCCGCGCTTCGGCTGGCGGCGATCACCGGGGACGAGGGCCGGGGCGAGGCGCTCGTCGCCCGCGTCGACGCGACCTTTGCCGGCCTGCGCGCGAAACTCGCCGGGGCTCGCCAGACGCCGATCTTTTTCGTCAATTTCCTGGATGCGCGCCATGTCCGGGTCTATGGCGCCAAGAGCCTGTTCCAGGATGTGCTCGATCGCCTCGGCCTTGCCAATGCCTGGACCGGTCCAACCAATGACTGGGGTTTCGCCACCGTCGGCATCGAAGCACTGGCGACCCGGTCGGATGCCCGGCTATTCTATCTCGAGCCGGCTCATGATTTCGCGCGACTGTCGCGTGGGCCGCTCTGGCGAAGCCTGCCCTTCGTCAAGCGGGCCCAAGTCGACAGGCTGCCGCCGATCCTGATGTTCGGCGCCTTGCCATCGGCCGAGCGCTTCGCCCGGATCGTCGGCGACAGGCTGGCGCCGGCGGGTCCGGACCGTGGCTGAGGCTGTTCCGTCATCCCGCTTGATCGTCCTGTCATTGGCCACCGGCGCCGTCGCGCTCGGGCTTGGCCTGGTGACGCTGAGCCGGCAATCGCCGGCGGCGCTCTGGCTGCAAGCCTTTCTGTCGCCGGACGGCCAGGATATCAGCCAATTGCTCGTCCAATTCAGCTGGCTGCCGCGCCTGGTGACCAGCCTGCTGGCCGGCGCGGCGCTGGCGCTGGCCGGCACGCTGTTCCAGCAGATCCTGCGTAATCCCCTGGCGTCGCCGACGACGCTCGGCGTCGCCGCCGGGGCCAATCTGGCGCTCGCGGCAACGACCCTGGCGGCGCCTCACCTGCTCGACCAGGGCCGCGAGGCGATCGCGCTCGCCGGCGGCCTTGCGGCGGTCGCCCTGGTCTTCGCCCTGTCCCGGCGAAGCGGCCTGTCGCCGGTCACCACCATTCTCAACGGCCTGCTCGTCAGTCTCTATGCCGGCGCCATCGGCGCCATGCTGTTCCTCTTGAAAGACCGCTATCTGGTCAGCCTGTTCATCTGGGGCAATGGCGCGCTCGAACAGCAGGACTGGAGTGCCGTGAGCCTGCTCGCGCCACGCCTCGTCCTGGCGATGGCCGCCGCCATCCTGATGATCCGGCCGCTGACCCTGCTCGGCCTTGATGACGCCAGCGCCCGGGGGCTCGGATTGACCTTGACCATGGCCCGGCTTGCCGGTCTGGTCATTGCGGTTGCGATCACCGCAAGCGTCGTCAGCACCGTCGGCGTCATCGGGTTTGTCGGGCTGGCGGCCCCGGCGATCGTCGGGCTCGCCGGTGCCAGGCGGTTCGGCCAGCGGCTGATCTGGGCGTCGGTCTTCGGCGCCCTGCTGCTCTGCGCCACCGATCAGATGGTGATCATTCTGGGTGACGAACTCGGCACGACGATCCCGACCGGCGCGGTCACCGCGCTGTTCGGGGCGCCCTTGCTGATCTGGCTGGTGCCGCGCGTGCGCCTCGCGCCGGAGCCGCCGCGGGCCGAGATCGGCGCCGGGCTCCGCCTGGCCCGGAGCGGGCCCCTGGTGCTTGGCCTCGTTGCGCTCGCGGTCATTGGCCTCGCCGTCTCGACAGGCTTCGGCCGGGGCATGGACGGCTGGAGCCTGGGGCTCGGCCGCAATGCCGATCTGATGCTGGCCTGGCGGCTGCCGCGCGCCGGAGCGGCACTCGCCGCCGGCATGATGCTGGCAGCGGCCGGCGTGCTGATCCAGCGGCTGACCGGCAATGTCATGGCCAGCCCTGAAATGCTCGGGATCAGCGCCGGCGCGGCGCTGGGTTTTGTGGTCGGGCTGTTCGGCCTGGGGCTGACCGGGCGCGGCGGCCAGTTCGCCGCCGCAGCGCTCGGCGCCGGTGTTGCGCTCGCCGTGATCCTGGCGCTCGCACGGCGGGCGCAGTTCTCGCCGGAGCGGACCTTGCTCACCGGTGTTGCGCTCGGCGGGTTGTTCGATGCGGTGGTCGCCGCCGCCGCGGCGGCGGGGGATCCGCGCGCGGCGCTGTTGGCGGTCTGGCTGAGCGGCTCGACCTATGGCATCGACGGCGCGACCGCGGGCCTGGCGCTCGGTTCCGCGATCGTGCTGATCGCTGCGGCCGCGCTGACCGCGCGCTGGCTCGCCATCCTGCCGATCGGGCCGGTCTTCGCCCAGTCGATCGGGGTCGGGATCAAGGACAGCCGCTTTGCCCTGCTGGTTTTCGCGGCCTTGCTGACATCGGCCGGGTCGATGATCGTGGGCACGCTGAGCTTCGTTGGCCTGATGGCGCCCCATCTGGCGCGCCGCCTCGGGCTCGAACGGGCGTTGCCGCATCTGATCGGATCCGCGGCGCTCGGCGGGCTGATCATGCTGAGCGCCGACTGGCTTGGCCGCGTCGCCCTGTTCCCGCGCCAGCTTCCAGCCGGCCTCGTCGCCACCTTGATCGGCGTGCCCCTGCTGTTCTGGTTCCTGAGCCGGCGCAAGGCGGTTTGACGGGCGCGGCCTTAGGCCGGTGCGGCGTCGCCGGAGGCCGGCGGCGCCGGGCTTTCGGCTGGTTGGCGGCGAGGGCTGACCTGCGCCGAGATCCAGGTGCAGAAGGCCTGGGTCAGCGGGTTGTGCAAGCCGTCTTCCGGCACCACCAGATAATAGCTGCTATCGGTCTCGAACGGTCGGTCGAAGACCACCTGAAGATCACCCGATCGCAACTCGTGCTCGATGAGATAGCGTGGCAACAGCGCGACGCCGAGCCCGGCGACGGCGGCCTCGATGATCATCGCGAACTGATCGAAACGATGACCGCGATAGGCCGCTTCGATTTCGCCACCATTGGCCTGAAACCACGCGGCCCAGAGCCCCGGGCGCGTCGCGAGATGCAGCAGCGAGGCACTGGCGAGCGCGGCCGGGGTGTCGACCGGATGGTGCGCCAGCACCTGCGGACTGGCGACGGGAACGATCCACTCGTCGCACAGGTAGCGGCAGGTCGCGCCGGCCCAGATCGGCTGGCCGTGGTGAATGGCGAGGTCGAAGGGCTCATCGTGGAAGTTGAACGGCGCGGAGCGTGAGGTGAGGTTCAGCACCGTGCCGGGATTGTCCCGCAGATAGGCCGGCAGGCGCGGCATCAGCCAGCGGCTGGCGAAGGTCGGCAGCGTCGCGATGTTGAGCGTCGATGTCGATCGCCCGGCCGCCATGGCGCGCGCCATCGTCTCCTCGGTCTGCCGGAGCAGGCGGCGTACGTCCACGAGCAAGGCCTGGCCGCTGCCTGATAGCACGACCCTCCGGCGGACCCGTTCGAACAAGGTCACGCCGAGCTGGGCCTCGAGGTCGCGGATCTGCCGGCTGACGGCGCTCTGCGTGAGGTTCAGTTCGGCCGCCGCTTGCGTGAAGCTCAAATGACGGGCCGCGCATTCGAACGCCTGCAACGTCCGGATGTCGGGGATCAGCCGTCGGTTGAGTTTCATGCCCGCCTCCCAGGAGCCGCCGCCGGAAACCAAAAGGGCCGCGGCCGCATCGGCGCGGTCGACGCTCTGCCGCAATTCCGATCCGGGTCGAAGGCTCCTGTCGAACCCATTGCCCACTCAGCCGGGATTTGTCACGCAGGCCGGCGTCAGGCGGCAAGTACAATACGGGTGCCGGCGGAAGCAAGTCGCGGGCGGCAAGTCGCGGGCGGCTAATCGAGCGCGGCCAGGATCAGCCGGGCCTGTTCGGCGGCATTGCGGGGGTGAGCGGATTCGATGGCAGTGCCGGTCAGCGCATGCAGGGCCTTCACCGTTTCGGCCGTGAACACGATCGTGCCGTCAGCCTCGATCCGTTCGATCCCGTCCCAGGGCAGCGATGCTTCGTTCGCCGCGATGGCTTCGGCTTCGGTCCAGCCGGGTGCGAGGTCGAGCCTGATATCGCCGCCTTCGACGAGCACCGGATAGCCACCGACCAGGCCGAGCACGCCGGGCAGGTGGGTGCGCATCGGTTCGGGCGAGATCAGCGCGCGCATGCCGTCGAGCGCAGCGGAGGCGGTGACACGGTTGAAATGCAGGTCGTAGGGGAACGGGAAGGGCTCGCGCAGCGCGCTATGGCCGAGCGGTGTCAGATCCTCGCCGTCGACGGTCACGCTGAGAAGATAGGGCGGCAGGTCGGCCGGCGGGCTCGGATGGAACACGCCATATTCGAAAGCGTGCTGCGCGACCAGCCGGACCGACACGCGCGCCGGCGCGATGCCCCGCTTGCGGCCGACCGAGGCCTGGATCTTGGCGATCGGCTCCCGCACATTGCCGATGCCGCAGGCCGGGCCCGGGCCCGACCGGGCGAGGCTCGGATTGATCACGTCGGGGAAGGATGCGGCGATCCACCGGGCGGCAATGCCGGCCTCAGCATAGCGCTCGCGGAACATCGCCATCGGGGCGAGCTGCAGGCTGACATAGCCGCCGAACGGCACGCTGGCGGCCAGGCTCTCCTTCACGCCGTCGAGCCCGCCGACCTGCCACCAGGGTTTCAGGGTGGGGGCTGAGAAGATCACGTCGGGCCGCAGCGCGCGGAGGGCGCCAACGCAGGCGGCATCGTTGAAGTCGAAGCCCAAGGCCTCGAAATGCGGGAAATGGCCGTCGATGCCGCAGCCGATCAGGGCGTTGTTGATCCGGCCGAGCGCCTTGTCGGCGGAACGGCTGGCCACCACGATGCGCTCGAACAGGCCGCTGCGGCCGACGGCTTCGAGGACGTTGGTGCCGAGTTCGCCGAGCGATACGATGAGAAGCGTGTCGGACATGGGAAGCGGTTTGGACATGAGTGTCTTGGCCCTGATCACGCCAGGATATCGATGATGTCGGCGACGATCGTGCCGAGTTCGGCTGAGGCGTAACCGCCCTCCTGCACGATGACCGTCGGCAGTTTCAGCGCCGCGACCCGCTCCGCCATCCGGCGGAAACCGCCGTCGCTGACGGCATGGCGGCCATGCGGGTCGTGGATCGAGGCGTCGACACCGAGCGACAGGACCAGGGCCTGCGGGGCGAAGCGGCCGATGCCATCGAGAGCCACGGCCAGCGCGTCGAGAAACGGGCCGTCGCCGGAACCGGCCGGAAACGGCACGTTCAGCGTGGCGCCGGCCCCGGCGCCGGTGCCGGTTTGATCGGGATAGCCCCAGAAGAACGGGTAATAATGGCTCGGATCGCCGTGGATCGAGGCGAAGAACACGTCGCCGCGGTCGTAGAACATGTCCTGCGTGCCGTTGCCGTGATGGACATCGACATCGAGGATGGCGACACGCGCGAATGACCGGCGCAGCTCCTCGGCGGCGATCGCCGCGTTGTTGAGATAGCAAAAGCCCATGGCCCGGTCGTGACCGGCGTGGTGCCCCGGCGGGCGGCACAGTGCGTAGGTCGTTTCGCGCCGTTCGGCGGTCCATCGTGCGGCATTGGCGGCGGCTTGGGCGGAATCATACACCGCCGTCCAGGTGTCGGCGGTGATCTCGCAGGCCATGTCGCCGGTGTACCAGCCGAGCAACCCGACCGGCCCCGCCGGGCGGCGTGCATGCGGACCGCGCGGATGCACATTGGGCATGGCGATGGCGTCGATGCCGGCAAAGCTGGTCCAGGTGGCGTGCGCCGTCTGCAGGAAGGCGACGAAGTCCGCGTCATGCGCGGCCAGGATCGGCGCCAGGCCCAGATCCTTGGGGGAGACGACCGTGTGGCCGCGCGCGCCGACCGCCTTCAGGATGAATTCCGCCCGCTCCGGCACTTCCGGACTGGGGGCGAATTGCCCGGCGCGAACGAACCGCGTGCCCGCGTGCTTCATCTGATGAGCCGACCAAACGACTTGCATGCTGCGCTCTTTCCCGGACCGCACCGCCGCTTGACAGCGGCAGGTGGCGTGTTTCTTATAGTGCACAAGTGAGCAAAATAGAGAACTGAGGTCAAGCGTCCGATCAGGACGGCCGGGCCGCCGTTCCGGTCAAGGATATCAAGAATGTTGCCTAATACGGCCTCGGGCCAGCTCTACCAGCGTGCGGTCAACGTCCTGGTCGAGGGCGTCAGTTCGGCGTCCCGCGGTCCGGCCAATTACGCCCCCTATCCGCCCTATATGCGGCGCGGCGCCGGGTCCCGCCTGTTCGATGTCGACGGCAACGAATATATCGACTGGATGATGTCGTTCGGCGCCTTGCCGCTCGGACATGCCCATCCCCGCATCGTCGAGGCCGTGCAGCGCGAGGTCGTGCACGGCACCCATTTCGCCACCGCGCTGGAGGTCGAGGTGGAGGTGGCGGAAATGCTGGTCGGCCTGTTGCCGCATGCCGACAAGATTCGCTTCGCCAATACCGGAACCGAGGCTTGCATGGCGGCCTTCCGGCTGGCCCGCGGGCTCACCGGACGCTCGAAGATCGTCAAGTTCGAAGGCCATTATCATGGCTGGTACGACGCGGTGCTGCTCAATACCAATCCGCAGCTGCCGACCACGCTCGGCCATCCGAACGACCCGATCCGGATTCCGGACAGCTCCGGCCTGACCCTCGGCTCCTGGGCCGACACCATCGTCGTGCCATGGAACGACGAGGCCGCGCTGACCCGGGTGATGGCAGCTCACGGCCGCGACGTCGCCTGCGTCGTCACCGAGGGCATCATGACCAATATGGGCGTCATCCCGGCGAAGGAGGGCTATCTCAAGTTCATCCAGGCAATCTGCAAGAGCCACGGCGCGCTGTTCTATCTCGACGAAACGGTCACGGGCTTTCGCGTCGGCGCCGGCGGCTGCGCCGAACTCTATGGGCTGAAGCCCGACATCGTCACCTATGGCAAGGCGCTCGGCCAGGGCTTTCCGATCGCCGCGATCTGCGGGCCGGATTGGGTCATGGACGGGCTCGAATGGGGCAAGGTGTTGCATTACGGCAGCCACAACGCGCCGCGCCTCGGGCTCTACGCGACCAAGACCATGCTGGAGATCATGATGGAGGGGGGCGCTGTCGGCTTTCAGCAATTGCAGGCTTGCGGCCGCAAGATGGCGAATGCGCTGCGCGAGGTGATCAACGCGCAGAAGCGGCATCCGGCCATCGTCCAGAACGTCGGGTCGGTGTTCCAGATCTACTTCACCGACCGCGACGCGATCACCGACTACCGCGACTTCTGCAGCCATGTCGACCGCAACAAGTTCCGGCTGTTCGCCAATGCCCTGCTGCAGAGCGGCATCTACATGTCGCCGGCCAATACGCTGCACAGCCTCAGCTCGCTCGCCCATAGCGATGCCGACATCCAGGCCACCGCGGAGGCGGTCGCCCGGACGCTGGAGACACTGTGAGGCGGCGGCGGCGCGGCCGGCCGCCGCACGCTCAATAATCAACAAAGACAAGACGGGAGAGGAACATGCCTCATTTCACCAAGAGAGATCTGCTCAAGGCGGGGGTTGCCGGCATGGCCGGCAGCGACCTGCTGTTCGGCCTGAGCCCGCTGTCGGTGGGTGCGATCACCGCGGTCGCCCAGACGCCCAAGCGCGGCGGCGTGGTGCGCGCCGTCGTGCATCCCGAGCCATCGAGCCTGATGCTCGGCCTGGTCCAGAACACGCCGACCCAGATGGTGTCGGGAAGCATCTACGAGAGCTTGCTGAAATATGGCCACGACCTGACGCCGCTGCCGTCCCTGGCCGAGCGCTGGGAGGTTTCGGCCGACGGCAAGGCCTATACCTTCCATCTGAAGAAGAACGTCAAATGGCACGACGGTCGCCCGTTCGGCGCCGACGACGTGGTGTTCTCGACCGACAAGTTCCTGCGTGAAACCCACCCGCGCTGGCGGCCGATCGCAACCACCCATGTCGAGCGGATCGAGAAGGTCGACGACCATACGGTGCGCTATGCCCTGAAGAACCCGTTCGGCCCGTTCATCCTGATGTTCGAACTGAGCACGACCCCGATCGTGCCGCGGCACCTCTACGAAGGCACCGATTACAAGACCAACCCGGCCAACAACACGCCGGTCGGCACCGGCCCGTTCAAGTTCTCGGAATGGCAGCGCGGCTCTTATATCAAGCTCGTTCGCAATGCCGACTATCACGTGCCGGGCCTGCCCTATCTGGACGAGGTCTATTGGCAGGTCATCCCGGATGCCGCCGCCCGGGTCGTTGCCTACGAGACCGGCCGGGTCGACATCCTGACCGGCGGCACGGTGGAAAATTTCGACGTCGCCAAGCTCGCCAAGCTGCCCAACTCGTCGGTGACCGGCAAGGGCTGGGAGATGATCGCGCCTTTGTCCTGGCTGTGGTTCAACCATCGCCAGGGCCTGATGGCCAAGAAGGCCTTCCGCCAGGCGGTCATGTACGGCATGGACCGCGAATTCGCCAAGGACGTGATCTGGAACGGCCTGGCGCGGGTGGCGACCGGCCCGATCAGCTCGAAGACGCGGTTCTACAGCGACCAGGTGACCCGCTATCCGTTCGATCCGGCCAAGGCCAAGACGCTGCTCAAGGAAGCCGGCTACAAGGGCGAGCCGATCCGCCTGCTGGCCTTGCCTTATGGTGAGGCCTGGACACGCTGGGCCGAGGCGGTGAAGCAGAACCTGACCGATATCGGCCTGAACCTGCAACTGGTGACCACCGACGTCGCGGGTTATGGCCAGCGCCTGTCCGACTGGGATTTCGACCTCGCCTTCACCTGGCTGTCGCAATTTGGCGATCCGGCGCTCGGGGTGGCGCGCAGCTATGTCTCGAGCAACATTGCCAAGGGGTCGCCCTGGAACAATGTCGCCGGCTATGTGAATCCCGACATCGACAAGCTGTTCGCCGAGGCGGCCGCCGCCAACGACGCGGCGCAGCGCCAGGCCCTCTATACCCGGGCGCAACAGATCCTGGCCGACGACCTGCCGGTGGCCTGGATGCTGGAGCTGGAATTCCCGACGATCCATCGCAGCAACGTCCAGAACCTGATCAAGACCGCAACCGGCATGAACGACGCGTTCCAGGATGCCTGGAAAGCTTAGTTCGGCCATTCCGCGGCGGCCGGCGGGCTGTGTCCCTCCCGCCGGTTCCGCCATCATCAGGAGGATGGGCTCGTGACACTTGCCGGGTTCCTGCGCCGGAAGACGATCAATGCGGTCGTCATCCTGATCGCGATCGCCGCGATGAACTTCTTTCTCATCCGCCTGGCGCCGGGCGATCCGGCGCAGGTGATGGCCGGCGAGGCCGGGGCCGGCGACGCCGTGTTCCTCCAGCAGCTGCGCGAGAAGTTCGGGCTCGACCGGCCGCTGGTCGAGCAATTCTGGCACTATATGAAGGGGATCGCGACGCTCGATCTCGGCTTCAGCTATCGCCAGCAGCGGCCGGTCCTGGATCTGATCATCGAACGCCTGCCGGCGACCCTGCTGCTGACCGGCACCGCTCTGGTCATCTCGCTCTGCGCCGGCGTGACGCTCGGCACGCTGGCTGCCCGGCGGGTCGGGCGCCTGTCGGACAGCGCCATCACCTCGGCCTCGCTGGTGTTCTACGCGATGCCGCTGTTCTGGCTCGCGCTGATCGCCCAGATCGTCTTCTCGAAGCACCTGGGTTGGCTGCCCAATGTCGGCTACGAAAGCGTTGGCGCCGGTTATACCGGCGTGCGGCGGGCGCTCGACATCGGCTGGCACCTGATCATGCCGGCAACCACGCTCGGGCTGTTCTTCACGGCCGTCTATGCCCGGATGATGCGCGCCTCGATGCTCGAGGTGGCCGGTTTCGACTACATCAAGACCGCCTATGCCAAGGGCCTGGGACCGGGCGCCATCGTCCGTCACCACATGATTCCCAACGCCATCCTGCCGGTGGTGACGCTGGCGGGCCTGCAGGCCGGGCAGCTGGTCGGCGGCTCGCTGCTGGTCGAGACCGTGTTCGCCTGGCCCGGTATCGGCCGGTTGCTGTTCGATGCCCTGATCCAGCGCGACTACCAGGTCCTGCTCGGGGTGTTCTTCACCTGCTCGGCCATGGTGATCCTGTTCAACATCCTGACCGACCTGGTCTACCGGTTCGTCGATCCGCGCATCGAGGTGGCCTCGTGACAGCATTCCTGCGCCGCTTCGCGGAGAACCGGGGCGCCCTGGTCGGCATCGCCATTCTCCTCATCATCGTCGCCGTGGCGGCGCTGGCGCCCCACATCTATCCGACCTCGCCCTGGCGCATGGTCAATCGGCCGTTCCTGGCGCCCTTCGCTTTGGAGCGCGCGCCGCTCGGCACCGACGCGCTCGGGCGCGACATCCTCGCAGGCCTCGTCCATGGCAGCCGGGTGTCGCTGCTGATCGGCCTGGTCTCGACGCTGGCCGCCCTGCTGGTCGGCGTGCCGGTCGGCGCCGCCGCCGGCTATTTCGGCGGCTGGATCGACAACGCGCTGATGCGGCTCACCGAATTCTTCCAGACCATTCCGTCCTTCGCGCTGGCGATCGTCGTCGTCTCGATCCTGCAGCCGTCGGTCGCCTCCATCGTCCTGGCGATCGCCATCGTCAGCTGGCCGCCGGTGGCGCGCATGGTGCGCGGCGAGGTGCTCAGCCTGCGCTCGCGCGAATATGTCCAGGCAGCCATCGTCACCGGCCAACCGGTCGCCAAGGTGATCTTGACCGAGGTGCTGCCCAATGTGGTTTCGCCGATCATCGTGCTCGGCTCGCTGATGACGGCGACCGCGATCCTGCTGGAAAGCTCCCTGTCGTTCCTCGGGCTCGGCGATCCGAACGTGATGAGCTGGGGCTACATGGTCGGGGCCGGCCGGACCCGGGTGCTCGAACAATGGTGGATCAGCTTCATTCCCGGCGCGGCCATCTTCGTCACCGTGCTGGCGCTCAACCTGGTCGGCGAAGGGCTCAACGATGCGCTCAACCCGACGCTCAAGAAGGGTCGACTATGACCGTGGCCGCCGTGCAAACGCCGATCCTGTCGGTCCGCGACCTGACCATCGCCCTGCCGGCCGGTGCCGACCGGCCGCATGCCGTCGAGAACATCAGCTTCGATGTCGCGGCGCGCGAGGTGTTGTGCATCGTTGGCGAATCCGGCTCCGGCAAATCGATCACCGCCCATGCCGTGATGGGCCTGCTGCCGCGCAATCTGGTCAGCCGCTCCGGCGACATCACGCTCGGCGGAGCCTCGCTCACCGGCCGTTCGGAGGATCAGATGCGGGCGGTCCGCGGCCGCCAGATCGGCATGATCTTCCAGGAGCCGATGACCTCGCTCAATCCGGTCCAGCGCATTGGCGACCAGATCACCGAGGTATTCAAGGCCCATGGCCTCCTGATGCCACTGGAACGGGCCGAACGGGCGGTGGCTCTGCTCGCCGAAGTGGGCCTGCCGGAACCGGCTCAGCTGATGCGCGCCTTTCCCCATCAATTGTCCGGCGGCCAGCGCCAACGCGTGATGATCGCCATGGCGCTGGCGCTCGAACCGCGCCTGCTGATCGCCGACGAACCGACCACCGCGCTCGACGTCACCACCCAGGGCCAGATCCTCAAGCTGATCGAGAGGCTCAGGCGCGACCGCGACATGGGCGTGCTGTTCATCACCCACGATTTCGGCGTGGTCGACGACATTGCCGACCGCGTCGCGGTGATGCGCCAGGGCCGTCTGGTCGAGACCGGCAGCGCCGCCGAGGTGCTGCGCGCGCCATCCCACGCCTATACGAAATCGCTGCTGGCGGCCGTCCCATCCTTGACGCCGCCGCCGGCCGGCCCGAGGCCGCATGCGGCGACCGCGCTCGCCGTCGAGAACCTTGAGAAGACCTATGTCACCAGCGTCGGGTTTTTCCGGCCGCCACGGGTCGTGTCGGCGGCGGCCGATGTCAGCTTCACGCTGCGGCGCGGCGAAACGCTCGGCATCGTCGGCGAATCCGGTTCCGGCAAGTCGACCGTCGGCAAATGCCTGGTCCGCCTGCTCGAACCCAATGGCGGCGCGATCCGGCTCGGCGACGTCGATCTCATGGCTCTGCGCGGCAGCCGGCTGCGGCCGCTGCGCCGGCGTATCCAGATGGTCTTCCAGGATCCCTACGCCTCGCTCAATCCGCGCAAGACCATTGGCCGGATCATTGCCGACGGGCCGATGGCGCACGGCGTTCCGGCGCGTGCCGCTCATGACAAGGCGCGCGAGCTGATCCAGCTCGTCGGCTTGAGCGTCGATGCGCTCGAGCGCTATCCGCATGAATTCTCCGGCGGCCAGCGGCAACGGATCGGCATCGCGCGAGCCCTGGCGCTGGAACCGGAGGTGGTGGTCGCCGACGAAGCGGTATCGGCGCTTGACGTCTCGGTGCAGGCGCAGATCCTGTTGCTGCTGCGCGATTTGAAGCAGAGGCTGGCGATGTCGTTGATCTTCATCACCCACGACCTGCGCGTCGCGGCTCAGATCTGCGACCGGATCGCCGTGATGCAAAGAGGCCGGATCGTCGAGATCGGCGACACCGCGGCGGTCTTCGCCGATCCGCAGCACGCCTATACCCGCGAACTGCTGGCGGCGGTGCCCGGACGCCGCCATTCGTCGCCTCACGTCCCAAACAAGGCGTAATCCGGTTCCGCAGCCCGATAGACTGCCTGGCGCGGCCGAGGCGGTCCGATTTGAGAGGTC
This sequence comes from Phreatobacter stygius, assembly GCF_005144885.1. Classification (NCBI taxonomy): domain Bacteria; kingdom Pseudomonadati; phylum Pseudomonadota; class Alphaproteobacteria; order Hyphomicrobiales; family Phreatobacteraceae; genus Phreatobacter; species Phreatobacter stygius. The sequence continues at coordinate 2,191,373 of NZ_CP039690.1, read as the reverse complement.
AACACCCCCATGCCAGATGTCGTTCCTCTCGGGTCGAATGCCGCGGCGGGCGGGGCGGAACGCTCCGACCTCAGGATCGGCCAGCGGATTCGCGCCATCCGTACCGACCAGGGCCTGACCCTGGATGAAACCAGCCGGCGCAGCGGCGTCTCGAAATCCGCCCTTTCGAAGATCGAGAACGACCGGGCCTCGCCGACCTTCGAGGTGCTCGAGCGGATCGCCGCCGGCCTCGGCGTCGCGCTGGTCAACCTGTTCTCCGAGCAATCCACCGGCCATATCGGGCGGCTGACCTCGACGCCGGCGGGTGGCGGACGGCGGACCGAGGACCGGAACTATATCCATGAATTCTTGTGCACCGGCCTGAAGGACCGCCGCATGGTGCCCTTCGTCACCACGGTGAAGGCACGCAGCGCCCACCAGTTCGAAAAGCCAGCCTCGCACAAAGGCGAAGAATTTCTCTATGTCCTGTCCGGTGCCGTCGCCTTCGTCAGCGGCTCCTATGCCGAGATCAGGTTGACCGCCGGCGACAGCCTCTATTTCGACAGCCGCCTCGATCACCTCTGCTACACCACCGATGGCGCGGATGCGACGCTGCTATGGGTCTGGTGCGAAACCGGCTGACCCAAGCCGGGGCGGGCGCTCCTGCACCTAGCGCCGCCCGACCAGCACCCGGCTGCCGTGATCATAGAGGCCGGTCAGGAGGCCGAGAGCCGCGGTCATCGATCGCAGCTGGCTGTCGAGGCCGGCGATCTCCTTGGTCGGCAGCATCAGCAGCTCCTGCCTGAGCGAGACCAGGCGTGAGGTCGCGCGGGCGCCGTCCTCGGTGACGGCGTAAGCCATGTCGCGATTGGTCGCGCCTTTGACCTGGCGGACGAGCCCCGCCTTGATCAGTTTCCTGAGGCTGTACTGGACGTTGGAGACATCTTCCCGGTTGGCGAAGCGCAGGAGGTCGGCAATGCGGCTCGGCTGACCCGCCGTGACCAATTGCTGCAGGATGATGCAGTCCTGGCCGGACAGATTGTGCTCGCGCGCCTCCGGGCCGAGCAGGGCACCGGCAAAACGGACAAAGGCCTCGCCGGCGCAGATCAGCGCCTGCTCGAACTCGGTGACGACGGCCTCGTGGCCGGTGCGCGCCAGGTGCGGCGGCGCGGGCGGTCCGGGACGGACGGCAATGCCGGCCTGGTCGGTGTCGAGAATGCGTGATCGACGCGGCGCCATGCTGATTGACTCACTGAAAGTGCGACGTAGAATAAGTAATGAATAGAGCACGAGATCGGCTGAGTGACCATGGCCTTGATCCTCTACGAACTCGGCGGATTGAACGGGCGCCGCTATAGCCAGTTCTCCTGGCGCACACATATGGCGATGGCCCACAAGGGCCTGAGCGCGGAGAGCCGCGCGGTGCCGGTCAGCGACAAGCAGGCGATCGCCTTCAGCGGCCAGGACAAGGTGCCGATCCTGGTCGACGGCGACCAGGTCATTGCCGATTCCTGGGCGATCGCCGAACATTTGGAACGGCGCTACGCCGACCGGCCGAGCCTGTTCGGCGGCGCCATCGGCCAGGCGCTTTGCCGTTTCGTCAACGCTTATGTCGATCGCACGCTGATTCCCAAACTGGTGCCGCTGTTGATGATCGATGTCGTCGCATGCGTCGGCGACGAGGACGCGCATCATCTGCGCCAGCAGATGGAGCAGGTTTTCCGCCGGCCGCTGGAACAGCTCGCCGCCGAGCGCGACAAGGACATTCTGGCCTTTCGCAAGCTGCTCGATCCGGCGCGGGCGACCTTGCGCAGCCAGCCGTTCCTTTGCGGCGAACAACCGGCCTATGCCGACCATATCCTGTTCAGCCTGTTCCAGTGGGCGCGCATCGTCAGCCGTTTCGAGGTGCTCGAGCCGTCCGACCGGCTCGCCGCCTGGCGCGAGGCGATGCTCGATCGCCATGATGGGCTGGCGCGCAAGGAGCCCGCGCGCTCCGACGCAACGCCCGGGCATCGAGGAGGCTGATGTGGCCGAGGTCGTGATGCCGGAAACGCTGCGCGACTGGATGGACCATCATGCCGCCGCGCGGGCCGGCCAGCCCGCCTGTATCGGGCCGCATGGCGTCATCTCCTACGCCGCGCTGCATCAGCAGGCGCTGGCGTTCGCCGGCGCGTTTCGCGCCCATGGGCTCGGCAAAGGCGACGTCATCGCGGTGCAATTGCCGAACGGCCTGGCGTTTCTGCAGTGCTATCTGGCGGCGGGCTCTATTGGCGCCGTGCTGCAAACCATCCACATGCCCTACAGAGCCGCCGACATCGAACCTCTGCTGCGGCATGCCAGGGCCAAGGCAGTCATCTGCCTGGCCGAGGCCAGGGATGTCAGCCCGGCCGCGCTCGTCCTGTCGCTGCGCCAAAGCCTGCCCGATCTCCGGCTTGTCGTTGCGGTCGGGCCCAATGCGCCTGATGGCGCGATGGCCTTCGAAGCCTTGGCCAGCGGGCCGGGCACGCCGCCCGATGATCGCCCGCAACCCGGCGATCGGTTCGTCCTGCTCTACACCTCGGGGACCACGGCCGCGCCCAAAGGCGTGCCGGTTCCCTATGCCAGGTTCCTGGCCAATGCCCGGCTCAGCGCAGCGGAACTCGGCATTGACGGGTCCTCGGTGCTGCTGTCGGCGGCGCCGTTCAGCCATCTCTACGGCCTGTTCTCGATCAATCTGGCGCTGTCGGCGGGGGCCGCCACCGCCGTCCTGCCGGCCTTCACGCCCGTCAGCCTGGCAGCCGCGCTCGACAGCCACCGGCCGACCGGGCTGTTCGTCGCGCCGGCGCATCTGGCTGGCTGCCTGAACGAGGGTCTACTGACCCCGGACCGGCTTTCCTCGCTGCGCTTCGTGCTGATATCAGGCAGCGCCTGCCCGCCGGAGCTCGCCCGCGCCCTGCAGGACCTGATGCCGGAGGGAAAGGTTTGCCAGCTCTGGGGCATGAGCGAAATGCAGGCCGGCAGTTTCACCCGGCCCGGCGATGCCGAGCCGGTCCGCTTGACCAGCGTCGGGCGCGCCAGCCCCGGCACCGAGCTCAGGGTCGCCGACGGAACGGAGCCGTTGCCAGTCGGCACGGAAGGCGAATTGCAGGTGCGCGGCATCTCCGTGTTCGACGGCTATCTCGACAATCCGAGTGCGACGGCGGAAGCCTTCAGCGCCGACGGCTGGTTCCGCACCGGCGACCTCGCGCGCCTGGACGAACACGGCCATCTCACCATTACCGGGCGATCGAAAGAGGTGATCAACCGGGGCGGGGTGAAGTTCAATCCGGCCGATGTCGAGGCGCTGATCGCGCGGCATCCGGCGGTCGAGATCTGCGCGATCGTGCCGATGCCCGACCCGGTGCTGGGCGAGCGCGCCTGTTGTTTTGTCGTCTTGCACGCGGGCGCCGGCATTGATCTCGACAAACTCAGGGCATGGCTGGCGCGCCACGACGTCGCCAAGACCAAATGGCCGGAACGGCTCGAACTCATCGACGAGATGCCGATGACCCCGACCCGCAAGATCAAGAAGGCCGAGCTGGCGAAACGAGTCGCGGGTTCAGGCTGACTGCGCAGAGGCGCAAATCCCGGCATGTCGCCGGCAGGCTCAGTGGCACGCCGGGCCGTCTATGATCCATCACAGCGCCTCCGTCATGCGCTGGATGAGAAGACTTGCCAGCCGGCGCCGCCCTAGTTTGCGCCGTCTGACGGTCCCAGTCCGTCGGCGCGGGGGCTAGCAGGGGTTGGGCATGGAAGGCAGGAACAGGCCGGCGATGAGCCGGCGGGGTGCATGGACGCGGGTGCATGTGCTGCTGGCGGCGACGGCATTGACGGCAGCCGCGGCTCCAGCCGTCGCGCAGGACGCGACGTGGCTGGCCAATCCCGGCTCAAACGTCCTGTCCACCGCCAACAACTGGTCCGGCGGGGCCGTGCCGACCGGGACCGCGACTTTTGGCGCCTCGTCGACGACCTCGCTGATCGTCAGCGCCGACCAGAGCTTAGGCGGCCTATACTTTGCTGCCGGCGCGCCGGCCTATTCGTTCAGCCGCCAGGACCCGTCCGACCTCATGCAGAGGATCCGTCTCACGGGTGTCGGCCTGCAGGCGGCCGCGGGGGCCGATTACACGCTGAACCTCGACCGCGCCGGCCTTAATTTCTACAATTCCGCCTCGACCGGATCGGTGACGATCAACGCCGTCAATAGCCTGCTGTACTTCTACGACAACAGCACCGCTGCGGCGTCTCGCATTCTCGTCAGCGGCGGAACAGCCTATTTTTACGGTAATTCCTCCGCGGGCAGCGTGGCGCTGACACTCGACAACGGCGCGGTGCAGTTCGAGGACTCCTCGACAGCCGCCAACGCCATCATCACCACACAGAACAGCACTGCCATCTGGTTCTTCGACAGCTCTTCGGCCGGATCGGCGAAGATCACGACGGCAGGACAGCTCAGGGTTGGGAACACCGCGACACTGAGCAATGCGACGCTCGACCTCGCCGGGAACACCACCTTCGGCGGTCAATCATCCGCCGGGGCGGCGACGATCACGAACCGACGCGCCGGATGGGTCGACTTCAACAACGACAGCACCGCTGGCCAGGCGAGCATCCTCAATCTCGGCGCCATCCTCTTCTCCGACCAGTCATCGACCGGGACCGCGACAATCGACAATCGCAATTACCTGTCCATGAGGACGACCAATGCCGGAGCAGGGCTCATCCTCAATAGCGGAACCTTGCTCGTCTCGGGCTATTTCGGCACGGGCGGTCTGGGACAGACGACGGTCGTAAACACCGGCAGCATGACGCTCATCTCGGCTGCCAGCGGCCAAGGCGCCACGATCGACAACCGTGGTCAGGGCACGCTCCGATTCAGCTTCGGGACGACAGCAGGCTCGGCCATCATAAATAACGCGGGCACCACCACCTTTGTCGACAATGCCACTGCAGGTTCAGCGACCATCAACAATACGGGCCGGCTGCGCTTCCAGGACGATGCCTCCACCGGCACCGCGACGATCACATCGGCCAGCCGGATCGAGATGGCGACCACCGACACGAAGGGGGCCGCGACGATCACGCTGCGGTCGGGCGGGGCGCTTTCCGGCCATGGCGCGGTGGGCAACACCACGGTCCAGTCCGGCGCGACCTTCGCGCCATCGGGTGGCACGCTTGTCGTCAATGGCAACCTGACGCTTTATGCCGGCGGAACCTACGCCTTTGCTCCCGGCGGCCTCACGACGGCCACCGGCACGGCGACGCTTGGCGGCGGCAACCTGTCGTTCAAGGCGGTGAGCTTTGCGGACCAGAGCCATACGGTGCTGACCGCGGCTGGTGGCGTTGCGGGCACCTTCACACTGCTGGGCGACGGTGCGGTCGGTTCAATCGTCTATAATCCGAACGATGTGCAGCTGACGGTGAAAGGCTATCGTGCCGGCACGGCGCTCGCCGGGCAGGGCGGGCGGAACCTCGCCCATGTCGCCGCCGTCATCGACCGGGTGATCGATGCGACCGGCACGCAGCCGGGCTTCATCCCGACCTCGCTGATCGGCGTCACCGGCGCCACTCTGGCGACCCAGCTCAGCCGGCTCACCGGCGAGGCGGGCACCGGTGCCGTATCGACGGGCCTGACCGGGGCCTCGACCTTTCTCGGCATCATGCTCGACCCGATGGCCGGCGCGCGCGGTGCTACCGCCAATGCGCCCGGCTCCTCGCTGATCGAGATGGCCGATATCGCTTCAGTGCGCACGCCTGCCGCGCGGGTCGAAGCGGCCTGGTCGATCTGGACCAAGGCTTACGGTCAGGCCGGCCGCACGGCCTCGGATACCGGCCTCGGCGCGGCCGGCTCCGCCTCGTCGCTTTATGGGGTTGCGGCCGGCGCCGACCGGCTGGTCGCGCCGGGCCTCGTCGTCGGTTTCGCGGTCGCCGGCGGCGGCAGCTCCTTCGGCCTCGGCACGCGCGGCTCCGGCAGCGGCGACTTCGCGCAGATCGGCGCCTATGGCTCCATGCGGCTCGGGCCCGGTCATGTCTCGGCGGCGCTCGCTTATGGCTGGAACCGCTTCGACGTGACGCGCGATGTCTCAGGGTTCGGCCTGACCGAGACCTATCGCTCGGGACCGGTCGGCCATACCTTCGGCGGCCGTCTCGAGGCCGGCCGGCGCTTCGGGCTCGGACAGTTCGGGCTCACTCCCTATGCCGCCGCGGAGGCCATCGCCTATGTCGCGCCGGGCTATCGCGAGAGCTGGGACATGCCCGCCACCGGCGCCTTCGCGCTCGCTTATGCCGGCCGCACCACCGGCACCCTGCGGGCCGAGCTCGGCGCCAGGGCCGATGCCCTCGTCGCTTCGGCCGAGACCGGCGACCTCCTGGCCTTCTCGCGCCTCGCCTATGCGGTGCAGTCCAACACCCAGCGCGGCGCGGAGGCGCAGTTCCAGACGCTTGCCGGCTCGACCTTCGCCGTGTTCGGCGCGCGCGCCTCGACCCATACCGCGCTCGCCACGCTTGGCGTGGAAGCCCGCTTCCGCCAGGGCTTCGCCGCCTCGCTCGCCCTCGACGGCGAGGTCGGCGACCGCCACCGCGCGCTCAGGGGCAGCGTTGCGCTCAGGCAGAGTTGGTAGGTTCCTAGGTAGCCGAGCCGCGCGACGCCTGAAGCCAGTCAATGGGCGCTGTACCACCAAAAGCACCACCTAATTTTTGACCTGCCGTTGCGAAGTCGCCTAGCTGAATGTCTGCTGAAGCATTTTGTCACGACCATACGGTCGTCGCTAACGCGGCGAGCAAGGCCGATAAAATCAGTCGCTTAGTTGCCTTTCCAAGCCCGCTCGCGCCAGCGCGAGGTCGTCTGGCAGTTCGGTGAGTATCAAGTTGCTCCGATGCGGTGATGTTCCTCGGGGATCTGCATATTGTGTTCTTTCATATGCAAAAGCAGCAGATCCCAGTTGGAATGGCGAATATGGAGCCGGTTCAAGGGGTCTGACGTGCTGCGGATGACTAGCCAATCCTGACCGTCCCGAAATAGGGCGTACCTGCTATCATCTAGCGACCACGAAGCTCTCTTGTCCGATGGCTCCGCCTGTTCGGGCGGATGAAAATTCCGCATGTGAGGCAAAGCGAAACGTTGTCGGGATTCTGGAGTGAGAAGGTCCGCGAGCTGCGACAGAAGGATCGGTCTGCGTCGGTCGGCGGCCCTTATGATTTCCGAGTTGGTCTCACCCGGAGGATACCACAGCGTGACGAACATCCCTTCCTGAACGAGGGCATCGACTAGGGGCTTGAAATCCTGGTCGCCGGTGAGAAGCGTCGCTTTTTGGCCTGCTGCCGGTTTCACGGACACCGAGTTTGGGTGTCAACTGTGAAGCCGGAGGTGGCCTATGCAACGACGAAAGTTCAGCCGGGAGTTCAAGCTCGAGGCTGTGAAGCTGATCAAGGAGCGCGGGGTTGCGGTCGCGCAAGCGGCGCGCGACCTGGATGTGCATGAGAACGTGCTGCGCAAATGGGCCAAGGATTTTGTGGCCGATCCGCAGCAGGCGTTCCCCGGCCAGGGCCAGATGAAGCCCGAGCAGTTGGAGATCGAGCGGCTGAGACGCGAGGTTGCCAAGCTCAAGGCCGAACGAGATATCCTAAAAAAAGCCGCGGCCTACTTCGCGAAGGACTCGATATGAAATTCGGGTTCGTCGCGAAACATCGGGGGATCTGGCCGACGGCATGGTTGTGTGAGGCGCTCGGGGTCTCGCGTTCTGGCTTCTACGCCTGGCTCACAAGGTCCCCGAGCCAGCGGGCCAAGGACGATGAGGCGATCGGCGCGAAGGTGCGAGCGAGCTTCGTTGCCAGCGACAGAACCTATGGTGCTCGCCGGGTCTGGCATGACGTTCTCGCCGATGGCGTTTCCTGCGGGCTCCACCGGATCGAACGTCTGATGCACGGTCAAGCTCTTCGCGCTCGGCCGCGGCGCCGTGGCCTTCCCCCTGATACGGGGGAGCGGGTCAGCGTCGGCATCGCGTCAAACCTGCTCGATCGCCAGTTCCAGGCATCGGCGCCGAACCAGAAGTGGGTGGCAGACTTCACCTATGTCTGGACGGCCGAAGGCTGGCTCTACGTGGCCGCGGTTGTCGACCTCTTCTCGCGGCGGGTGGTTGGCTGGTCCATGAACGCGTCGATGATGGCACAACTCGTCACCGATGCGCTCATGATGGCGATCTGGCGCCGGGGCAAGCCCGACGCCCTGCTGCATCACTCCGACCGGGGCAGCCAAGGCGGATTCAAACGGTCGTCGCAACACCGATTGTGTTCACTCATGGCAGTAACGCGTCAAGCGCCTCTGCCGGCGTTTTCCAGCCCAGCGTCTTTCTCGGTCGGGCATTGAGGACCGCTGCCACGGCGGCAATCTCATCGGCGCTGTGGATGCTCAGGTCGGTGCCTTTCGGGAAGTACTGACGCAGCAGCCCATTGGTGTTCTCGTTGGTGCCGCGCTGCCATGGGCTTTGCGGATCGCAGAAGTAGACCTGGACACCCGCATCGATTTTGAGACGATCGTGCTGGGCCATTTCGGCTCCCTGATCCCACGTCAGCGAGCGACGCAGTTCTTCGGGCAAGGTGATGATGGTGCGCGCGATCGCATCGCGCACGGCCTCAGCTCCGTGTCCCGCGAGCGCTGGCCCGTTCTTCGTGCGAGGAGCTTCGCCGTGCCCCGCGAGGCGGGGCAGATGCAGCAGCATCGTGAAGCGCGTTGTGCGCTCGACCAGCGTGCCGATCGCCGAGCTGCCAAGACCGAGGATGAGGTCTCCCTCCCAGTGGCCAGGCACCGCTCGATCGGCTGCTTCGACGGGGCGTTGACTGATCATGATCTCGGGCGAGACAAAGCCCTTGCCTCGCCTGCGGACGCGCGCCCTTGGCACCCGCAACACGCGTCCTGTTCGCAAGCAGGCCGTCAGTTCGCGGCGCAGCACCCCCCGGCCCTGAACGAAGAGGGCCTGATAGATGGCTTCGTGGCTGATACGCATCGTCTTGTCGTCCGGGAAGTCGATCGGCAAGCGCCGGGCAATCTGCTCCGGACTCCAGGCCCTTGCCCATCGCCGATCCTTTCGCGGGCCATGCCGGCGGCCCTTCCACGGAACGGCAGGACCTGGAACGGAAACGCCGCTCGGAGCCACGACGACGCCGGCAAGTCTCTCCTCCACATAGGTGCGCAAGGTTGTGTTGAGCGCAAGCTTGGTCGGTTTGGGCCGACGGGCCGATCGATCCGCATGCCACTGGGCAGTCGTCGCCCGATACTCCAACCCGCCGCTGCGCGTGGCTGCGTTGCGCCGCAGTTCACGGGAGATTGTCGAGGCGGCTCGCCTCAGGCGGCGCCCGATCTCCTGCATGGAATGGCCCTGCACCCTAAGAAGTGCGACCTCTTCACGCTCCACCAATGACAGGTAACGACCAGGCGGCTTTGCCGAGGATCTGAACATTGCTGGTGGCATACCGCCCGCCTTTCGGAACCATCTGGTTCCTACAGGCTGCGACACTCCGGCTTCGAGAGCAGCATCTTCGCTGCTCAGCCCCGCGGCGATCGCCCGCCAGAATCGAATCTGTTCATCGCGCCCCGCCAAAGGCGGCCGTCCTGGTGAAGGTAATGGCGCTCGTCCAGACCGTGCCGATCGCCGCTTTCGGATGCTCATCGCAACCTCCAACTTCAGAGTGTTGCGACGACCGTTTGAATCCGCCCAATACACCAGCGCGCCGTTCCAGCGTCTGATGGCCGATAATGGCGTCATCTGTTCGATGAGCCGCTCCGGAAACGTCTGGGATAACGCCGCAATGGAGAGCTTCTTCTCCTCGCTCAAGACCGAGCGTACGGCTCGCAAGGTCTACCGCACGCGCGATCAGGCCAAGGCTGACGTGTTCGATTACATCGAACGCTTCTACAATCCACGCCGGCGTCATTCGACGCTCGGCTATCTCAGTCCGATGGAGTTCGAAAACCAAGCGAATTTAGCTTAGGAACGTGTCCACGGAACCGGCAGCAGGCCAGTTGGGCTTTTCAAGAAGCAAAAAGACGTCCTGTTTTCGTCTGCCCTGCAGTGTCTTCTTCGCACGCTCAACCAATTGAGGTAGGTGGACGTGAGGAGCGCCTGTGGCTGGCCGAATGTTCTCGACTGCGTGCTTAATTGCGCACTCAACAGCGTAGCCAATTAAGTACCCAGCTCCGTCGAGATGGCCTGCGGCAGCTAGATGCGCCGCATCGTCGAAATGCCTTAGGGCAGAATCATCGTATGTCTCTGGCAAGCGATTCGCCCCCCTCGTGATAGGGCCATTCATATCACGCGATGGCTTTTCTTTGGGAGCGGCTAGCCACGGGCCGCTACCTCTTCAAATCCCGGCGCTTGCCGATACGGAGGAGAGAAGCAACAATCCGCCTGGTTGGGCGTACTCTGCTTGCCGCAAGGCAACCCAAATGCGATGTGCGGTGCCTTGATCTCCGAATTGTAACTCGGCTCGAAGCCACAGGCGATACGTAGGGGCTTCTCGGGCGTTTGCGGACTATCGCGGACGCACGCAGGTGAGTTGATGGTGCCCCTAGCCGGAATCGAACCAGCACTCCTTGCGGAACTCGATTTTGAGTCGAGCGCGTCTACCAATTCCGCCATAGGGGCAACGCGGGGCGGACTATAGCCGGCCGCGCTCGCGGGTCAACGCCGACGGCTTGACTTTGTTGGGGCAGGGGCGTTTCTCAAGCGTCGATGAACGACAAGCTGGCCTTTTCGACCGCGGTGGCGGTCGCCCAACCCTCGACGCTGAGCCCGCCCGCGCCGGCCAAGGTGCTGAGCGAAGCGGCCAAACGTGCCCTGGCGGAGGCCGCCGAGCGGCGCGCGGCGCTGGAGGCCAAGGCTGCCGAACTCGCCAAAAACCCCGAGCTGCACGGGCGCGGCGGCGCCGACCCGGTGCGTTACGACGACTGGGAGGTCGGCGGCATCGCGGTCGACTTCTGAGCCGACCGCTGCTGACGGTCTGGTTTCAGTGCTTTTTGCTTCAGGCTTTGTTCTTGCGTTCGCGCAGCTCGGTGAACACCGCCAGCGGCGTCGCCCCGGCCATGCCGAGATGGGCTGCGATGTCAGGATCGGCGGCGCGCAGGAACGGGTTGGTCTCACGCTCCCGGCCAATGGTCGTCGGCAAGGTCGGCTGGTTTGCGGAGCGCAGACGCGCCACCTCGTCGGCGCGCGCCTTGAGTGCCGCATTGCCCGGGTCGACGGTGAGCGAGAAGCGGGCATTGGAGGCGGTATATTCGTGGCCGCAATAGACCCTGGTGTCGGCCGGCAGCTGGCTCAGGTCCTGGAGCGAGGCCCACATCTGCGCCGGCGTGCCCTCGAACAGCCGGCCGCAGCCGAGCGAGAACAGGGTGTCGCCGGAGAACAGCACCTTTTCGGAGCCGAAATGATAGGCGACATGGCCAACCGTATGGCCTGGAGTGTCGATGACATCGGCCACGAAGGAGCCGAAGCGGGCGATGCCGCCCGGCAGCACGGTTTCGTCGACGAGCGGAATGCGGTGGGCGTCCGCCGCATTGGCGATCACCCGGGCCTTGGTCGCGTCCTTGACCATGGGGATGCCCTGGACGTGGTCGGGATGGTGGTGGGTGACCAGGATGTGGCTGATGGTCCAGCCCTTGGCGGCGGCGGCGGCCAGAACCGGCTCGGCCTCGGGCACGTCGATCGCAGCGGTGGCGCCGGTTTCGGGGTCGTGCATCAGCACGCCGAAATTGTCGTCGAGGCAGGTGAAGAGATGGATCTCGGCGGCCATGATATTCTCCCGGCGTTCATCCTCGCGGGGTTATGTCATTGCCCGCGGGCTTCTGCCAATTCATTCTCGGCAGGGCTGAACCGAAAGTTCTGAGAACAAGTGTCCGACGTCGTCGATCTGCGTGCCTTCTATTCCTCCTCGCTCGGCATGGTCGCCCGGCGCATGGTCAATCACGCCATCCAGACCCATTGGCCGAGCGCCCGCGGCATGACCATGGTGGGCTTGGGTTATTGCACGCCCTATCTCGGCCTGTTCCGCGAGGATGCCGAGCGGTCGCTGGCCTTCATGCCGGCCCGCCAGGGGGTCATCCATTGGCCGACGGCCCGGCCGAGCAAGGCGGCGCTGGTCGAGGACGACAGGCTGCCGCTGGCCGATGCGGCGGTCGACCGGGTGCTGATCGTCCACGGCCTGGAGGTCTCCAACGACGTGCAGGCGCTGCTCGGCGAGGTCTGGCGTGTGCTCGCCGCCGGCGGCCGGGTGCTGGCGGTGGTGCCGAACCGGCGCGGCCTGTGGGCCCAGCGCGACACCACGCCATTCGGCCAGGGGCGGCCCTATTCGTCGAGCCAGCTGACCGAACTGATGCGGGAGAGCTCATTCACGCCGGTGGCCTGGAGCCAGGCCTTGTGGGTACCGCCGGTCGGCAAATCGCTGATTCTCGGCTCGGCGGGGGCCTGGGAGCGGCTCGGCTCGGCGCTATCGCTGCCATTCGCCGGCGTACACCTGGTGGAGGCGACCAAGCAGGTCTACAAACCTGCGCCGATCCGGCGCGAACGCGCGATCCAGATCTTCAAGCCGGCGCTGCGGCCGAGCCCGGCGGTGCGCCAGGCGCATCGGGACGGGGACGGCTAGCGTCCCGGCAGCTTGGATTTCAGCACGAACAGCAGTTCGGCGATCTCTTCATCGGCCAACAGACCAATGCGGCGGGCGAGCAGATTGGCGAGCTCGGTCGCCTGTGGTGACAGGCCCGAGGTGTCGATGACGATGCGCGGATGGGAAATTTCCGCCAGCTTGGCGAGTTCTTCGGCCTCGTCCCAGATGATGCCGAAATAGGCAATGATGCGCTGGACGAGATACCAGCTCGGCCGGCCGCGCTTGCCATGTTCGAGCGCCGAGAGATAGGCGGCGGAAACGCCGATCGTTTCGGCCATGGCGGTCAGCGTCGCGCCCTTGGCCTCGCGCAACTGGCGGACACGGGCGCCGAACGGGGTCATCGGCGCCTGGCCTCGACAACCGCAAGGGCGGCGGCGAAGGCTTCCTCGATACCGAGCGCCGTCGTGTCGATGGTCACCGCGTCGGCGGCGACCAGCAGCGGGGCCGCGGCCCGGCCGGAATCGCGGGCATCACGCTTCAGGATGTCGGCGAGGACATCGGCAAAACCCGCCGGCGTGTCGGTGATTTCGCCGCGCCCGACCAGTTCCCTGAAGCGGCGGCGGGCCCGTTCCTCGGCGCTCGCGGTGATGAACAGCTTGGCTTCGGCATCGGGTGCGATCACCGTGCCGATGTCGCGGCCATCGAGCACGGCGCCGCCGGCCTGGGTCGCAAAGGCGCGCTGCAGGTCGATGAGCGCCTTGCGCACCGGTCCGTGGGCGGCAACCACGGAAGCCGCCTCGCCGGCATCCTTGGTGCGCAGCCGTTCCGGATCGAGATCGGCGAGATCGAGGTTCTCGGCAATCGTCGTGGCGATCTCGACATTGTCGAGCGGGAAGCCGCGATCGACCATGATGCGGCCGACGCCGCGATAGATCAGGCCGGTGTCGAGATGTGGCAGGCCGTAATGGGCGGCCAGCCGCTTCGCCAATGTGCCCTTGCCCGAGGCTGCCGGTCCGTCGATCGCCACGATCATGCGAAATCGGCCCCCAGCCGGCGCATCAGCGGGATGAAATCCGGGAAACTGGTGACGATGAAGCCGGTGTCGTCGACGCTCATCGGCTGATCGGTGGCGAGGCCCATGACCAGGAAGCTCATGGCGATGCGGTGGTCCATATGGGTCGCCACGGTGCCACCGCCGGGAGCCCGGCCGGTGCCCTCGACGATCAGGTCGTCGCCGTCGATCGCATAGTCGACGCCGGCCGCCGCCAGGCCGTCGGCAACCGCTGCGAGCCGATCGGATTCCTTGACCCGCAATTCGTGCAGGCCACGCATGCGGGTGGTGCCATGGGCGAAGGCGGCGGCCACCGCCAGTATCGGATATTCGTCGATCATCGAGGGTGCGCGATGGGCGGGCACGTCGACACCGGTGAGCCTCGAGCCGCGCACCCGGAGATCCGCGATGTCCTCGCCCGATTCGATCCGTGGGTTGAGCTGTTCGATCGCGGCGCCCATCTCGATCAGCGTGGTGATCAGGCCGGTGCGCAGCGTGTTCATCATCACGCCGGTAATGGTCACATCCGAGCCCGGAACGATGGCGGCCGCGACCAGCGGAAAGGCGGCGGAAGACGGATCGGCCGGCACCACCACCGGGGCCGGCTTCAGCTCGGGCTGGCCGACAAGGTCGATGCGCCGGCCATGGGCGCCATGAGGCGTCACGGTCACGCTGGCGCCGAAATGGCTCAGCATGCGCTCGGTATGGTCGCGGGTGGCTTCCTTCTCGATCACGCTGGTGACACCAGGCGCGTTGAGGCCAGCCAGCAGCACCGCCGATTTGACCTGCGCTGAAGCGACCGGTGATTCGTAGACGACCGGCACGGCGTCTCTCGGGCCTTCGATGGTGATCGGCAGACGGCCGCCTTCGCCCTGCGCGACCACACGAACGCCGAACAATTCCAGGGGATCGAGCGCCCGGCGCATCGGGCGCTTCCTCAGCGAAGCATCGCCGTCGAACGTGGCGCGGATCGGATGGCAGCCGACCACGCCCATCATCAGGCGGCAACCGGTGCCGGAATTGCCGAAATCAAGCGCTTCCGCCGACTGGACCAGGCCGCCGACACCAACGCCGTGCACGGTCCAGGCGCCAGGGCCGGTGCGTTCGATCCTTGCGCCCAGCGCCCGGCAGGCCTTGGCCGTGTTGATCACGTCCTCGCCCTCGAGCAGGCCGGTGATGCGGGTTTCGCCGACGGTCAGAAGCCCGAACATCAAGGCGCGATGCGAAATCGACTTGTCGCCGGGCACGGTCACGGTGCCGGCAAGGGCCTTGCCTCGGCTCGAGGTCATCGGCATCTTGGTTTCGGTTGCGCTCACAATAGGCTTCCCACGCTGACAAAACGGGCGGATGCGCTCTATCCCGCGCTTCATCCCTCTTGACAAGCGGTGTTCGTGGGCCCAACTGACCGCCCTTCAAGAGAAGCCCTGGATTGTGTAAGGAGCCCGCTTTGGCGAGACCGGAACTCGGCGTGAAGCGCATCTGCCCGACCACGGGCAAGAAGTTCTATGATTTGAACCGCGACCCCATCATTTCGCCCTATACCGGCGAAGTGCTGCAGCGCGTGATATTCGAGCCGACCACCCGTCGTGGTGCCGCAGCAGCGGCCGCGGCCGCCGCCAAGCCGGCGCCGGCCGAGGACGACGATGCCGAGCTCGAAAATACCGACGTCGAGCTGGTCAGCCTGGAAGAGGCTGACGATGAAGCCACGGCGCCGGGCAAGGCCGTGCCTGTCGAGGACGACGAACTGGACGTCGAGGTCGAGGATGACGGCGCCGATGACGATACCTTCCTCGAAGAAGACGAGGATGAGGGCGACGATGTCGCCGATCTGATCGGCGAAGGCATCGAGACCGACGACGAGCAGTGACGCTGTCCAAGGGGGCGCGTCTCGCGCCTCTTGCGAAAGTGGCTGATCGGGCGTATGTGAAAGGCCGACTTAGGTCATCTCATAACGTCCCCTGGACGCGATCGTGAGAGTGGGTTCCCCCGGGGACCCGCTCTTTTTGTTTCTGAAGTCTCCTGTTCGTTGGAGTTGCTATTGTCGGCGGATGACCCGCGCCTGATCGTCGAGACCGGAGTGGCCGCACGCGTGGCGGCCATCGTCGAGCCTGTCCTGGAAGGTTTGGGCTTCCGGCTGGTGCGCGTGCGCGTGTCCGGCGCCAGTGGCGGCGGTTCGACCCTGCAGATCATGGCCGAGCGTCCGGACGGCACTTTCACCATTGACGATTGCGAGGCGGCCAGCCGCGCGCTGTCGCCGGTGCTCGATGTGGAAGATCCGATCATCGAGGCCTATAATCTGGAAATGTCGTCGCCGGGGATCGATCGGCCGCTGGTTCGCGCTGGCGATTTCGATCGCTGGGCCGGCTACGAGGCGCGCATCGAAATGGCGGTGGCGCAGGATGGCCGCAAGCGTTTCAGGGGCATTGTCGAGGGTTCGGCCGGCACCGGCGCGCGCCTGAAGCGGACCGACGTCAAGGGCGACGAGGCCCCCGACGTGGTCCTGCCGATCGAAGAGATCGGCGAAGCGCGGCTGATCCTGAACGATGACCTTATCCGCGAGGCGCTGCGCCGCGCCAAGGCGGCCGGCCGGTCGATCGAGGACGACGAAGACTTCGACGAGGACGACGAGGACGACGGCGAGGACAGTTTCGCGCTGCCCGAGCCGGACAATGAAAACGATCCGTCGGACGCCTTCATCGTGGTCCGTCCGACAACCCCGCGTCCCGTCAAGGCGACGCCGGTTCCGAAGAAATCGAAGCCCGGCTGGAACACCGGCGGGCCCAAAGGTCCGAAGCCGAAAGGCCCGGGCCGTCACGCCAAACCAAAGCCGACCCGC
Organism: Phreatobacter stygius; assembly: GCF_005144885.1. Classification (NCBI taxonomy): domain Bacteria; kingdom Pseudomonadati; phylum Pseudomonadota; class Alphaproteobacteria; order Hyphomicrobiales; family Phreatobacteraceae; genus Phreatobacter; species Phreatobacter stygius. Next base: position 2,174,898 of record NZ_CP039690.1, on the reverse strand, counting down.
TAAAGGGGAGACAGACATGGCCGTCTCAGCCAACCGCCTCGAATTGCTTCAGATCGCCGACGCCGTCGCTCGTGAAAAACAGATCGACCGGCAGATCGTGCTCGAAGCGATGGAGGATGCGATCCAGAAGGCGGCGCGTTCGCGCTATGGCCAGGAGACCGAGGTGCGCGCCGAGATCAACGGCAAGACCGGCGAAATCCGGTTGTCGCGCCTGCTCCTGGTCGTCGACCAGGTCGAGAACCTGGCCACGCAGATCGCCACCGAAGAGGCCCGCCGGCGCAATCCGGCGGCTCAGCCGGGCGACTGGATCGCCGAGACCCTGCCGCCCTTCGATTTCGGCCGCATCGCCGCCCAGTCGGCCAAGCAGGTCATCGTGCAGAAAGTGCGCGAGGCCGAGCGTGACCGGCAGTTCGACGAGTACAAGGATCGTGTCGGTGAGATCGTCAACGGCCTGGTCCGCCGGGTCGAATATGGCAATGTGGTCGTCGATCTCGGCCGCGGCGAAGGCATCATCCGCCGCGACGAGCTGATCCCGCGCGAAATGTTCCGCAACGGCGATCGCGTGCGCGCCTATCTGTTCGACGTCCGCCGCGAGCAGCGCGGCCCGCAGATCTTCCTGTCGCGCACCCATCCGCAGTTCATGGCCAAGCTGTTCGGCCAGGAAGTGCCCGAAATCTATGACGGCATCGTCGAAATCAAGGCGGTCGCCCGCGACCCGGGCTCCCGCGCCAAGATCGCGGTGGTGTCACGCGACAGCTCCATCGATCCGGTCGGCGCCTGCGTCGGCATGCGCGGCTCGCGCGTCCAGGCGGTGGTCGCCGAGCTTCAGGGCGAAAAGGTCGACATCATCCCGTGGAATCCGGACATTGCCACTTTCGTGGTCAATGCCCTGGCGCCTGCGGAAGTCGCCAAGGTCGTGCTCGACGAGGATCGCGAGCGCATCGAGGTGGTGGTGCCGGATCCGCAGCTGTCGCTGGCCATTGGCCGTCGCGGCCAGAACGTGCGGCTTGCCTCGCAGCTGACCGGCTGGGATATCGATATCCTGACCGAGCAGGAAGAGAGCGAGCGGCGCCAGGCCGAGTTCGAAGCCCGCACCAAGCTGTTCATGGCCTCGCTCGACGTCGACGAAGTCGTCGGCCAGTTGCTCACCTCGGAAGGATTCCGTACGGTCGAGGAGGTCGCCTATGTCGATCTCGCCGATCTCGCCGGCATCGAGGGCTTCGACGAAGAGACCGCAACGGAATTGCAGCGCCGCGCGCTCGACTACATCGCCAAGATCGAGGCCGAGCACGATGCCAAGCGCAAGGCGCTGGGCGTGGCCGACGATCTGCGCGAGGTCGATGGCGTGACCACGGCCATGATGGTCAAGCTCGGCGAGAATGACGTCAAGTCGCTCGAGGATTTCGCCGGTTGCGTTCCCGACGACCTGGTCGGCTGGTCCGAACGCAAGGACGGCCAGACCACCAAACATGCCGGCTTCCTCGACGGTTTCGAACTGTCGAAGGACGAGGCCGAAAGCATGATCATGTCGGCCCGCGTCAAGGCCGGCTGGATCGAAGCGCCGGCGGAAGAGCCGGCGCATGAGGAAGCCGAGGCCTGAGGCTGGGATCAAGACGAGCCATGATGACGGCGAATGACGATACGCATGAGCTCTCCCTCGACGGCGGACCTTTGGTCCGCCGCGGCGAGGCCGAGCGCACCTGCATCGTCAACCGGCAGGCGGCGACGCCGGACCGGTTGATGCGTTTCGTCGTTGGTCCGGATGAAGCCGTGGTGCCGGACCTGAAGGCTCGCCTGCCGGGACGCGGGGCCTGGCTGACGCCGACCCGGGTGGCCTTGGCCGAGGCGATCAAACGCAAGCTGTTTGCCCGTGCCTTCAAGCGCGACGTGACGGTTTCGGCCGAGCTGCCCGATCTGATCGATCGCCTGCTCGAGAACCAGGCCCTGGAGGCGCTGTCGCTTGCCAACAAGGCCGGCGCCGTGGTGACCGGCTTCGCCAAGGTAGACGCGGCGATCGCCAAGGGGCATCTTGCCGGCCTCGTCCACGCCACCGATGCCGGCGACGACGGGGTGCGAAAGATGGCCCAGGCCATTTATCGCAACCGGGATGACGAGGACGACGCACTGCCGCGCGTCGCCTTGTTCACCTCGACGCAATTGGATTTGGCATTGGGGCGCATGAATGTGGTACATGCAGCGCTGCTCGCCGGCGGGCCGAGCTCAAATTTTCTCGCGCGCTGCACGGCCCTCGAGGTTTTCCGCACCGGTGACCTGACCGGCGGAGCATCTCCGGCTTCCGTCAACGAGCCGAAACACTGAATTTTCCAGGACCAGCCGCTAGGCGCAGGACCAGAACCGAATGACCGATGAGAAGACCCCGGGCGAGAAGACGATCAGCCTGACCGGTAAAACGCTCAGCCTGAAAAAACCCGCCGGACCCGAACACAGCATGGTTCGTCAGAGCTTCAGCCATGGCCGCAGCAAAGCTGTGGTCGTGGAGAAGGTCTCGGCGAAGCCGCGCAGCTTTGCGCCGCCGTCGCGGCCAGCCCAACCCGCAGCACCCGTCGCGCCGCCCGCCGCCGAGGCGCCGCCGCGTCCGGCCGCGCCGCCGGTCCAGGCCGCCAAGCCGCCGGCTGCCGGCATGATCCTCAGGACCCTGTCGGACGAGGAACGCGATGCGCGTGACCGCGCACTCGCGGATGCCCGTTCGCGCGAGGCCGACGAGCGCCAAGGCGCCGAAGAGGAAGCCCGTCGCCGCGCCGAGGAAGAAGCCCGCCGCAATGCCGAGCGCTCCGAGCAGGACCGCCGTCAGCGCGAGGAAGACGAGCGTCATCGCCGCGAGGAAGACGCGCGTCGTCGTGCCGAATTCGAAGCCCGCCGTCGTTTCGGCGGCGACAACCGGCCGCAGCGGCTCGACGATCTCGGCCGCACGCCGCGCCCCGAGGCGCCGGCGACCGAACAACCCGAGCAGGCCGAGGCGCGGACGCCGGCCGGTGGCGCAGGCGAGCGCCCGCCGGGCGACCGCCCGCAGCGCAGCGATCGCCCGTTCGGCGACCGTCCGCCGCGTGAAGGCGGCTTCGGCGGCCCGCGTCCTGATCGCCCGCCGGGGGATCGCCCGCCGCCGCGCGGCGATCGTCCGTTCGGTGACCGTCCGCCGCGTGAAGGCGGCTTCGGCGGCCCGCGTCCGGATCGTCCGCCAGGCGACCGGCCGTTTGGCGACCGCCCGCCGCGTAGCGACCGCCCGTTCGGCGATCGTCCGGCCGGGGGCTTTAGCGGCCCGCGCCCGGATCGGCCGCCGGGTGACCGTCCGTTCGGCGATCGTCCGCCGCGTCTTGACGGGCGTCCGCCGCGTCTCGACGGCCCGCGCCCGCCGCGTGCCTTCGGCGCCGGCGCAGCTGCGCCGGCAAGTGCCATTCCCACCCGTCCCGAAGGTGCCGGTCCGATGCGGTCCGGACCGCCCTCGGCCGGGCGTCCGCGCCCCGGCGCCGGCGACGAGGATGACGCACCGCGCGGCGCCCCGCGCCGCAGCGGCATGCCCGGCAAGGCGGCAGCGCCGCCGCCGCGTCCGACCGCGACCCCGGATGCGCCGAGCCGTACGCGCCTGACGCTGACCAATGCGCTCGTCGACGCCTCCGACCGGATGCGTTCGGAGGCCTCGTTCCGTCGCCGCGTCCAGCGCATGACGGGCCGTCGGGTGACCGAGCAAAAAGAAAAGATCATGCGCGAAGTCACGATCCCCGAGACGATCACCATCGCGGATCTCGCCAACCGCATGTCCGAGCGCGCGGTCGACATCATCCGCATGCTGATGAAGCAGGGCCAGATGCATAAGATCACCGATGTGATCGATGCGGACACCGCCCAGCTGATCGCCGAGGAACTCGGCCATGCGGTGCGGCGTGTCGCCGAGTCCGACGTAGAAGAGGGTCTGTTCGATATTCCGGATGCGGACGAGCTGCTGCAGCCGCGCGCGCCGGTGGTGACCATCATGGGTCACGTCGACCACGGCAAGACCTCGCTGCTCGACGCGTTGCGCAAGACCAATGTGGTCTCGGGCGAAGCGGGTGGCATCACCCAGCATATCGGTGCCTACCAGGTCGTCTCGCCGCTCGGCGGCAAGATCACCTTCATCGATACGCCGGGCCACGCCGCCTTCACGGCGATGCGTGCCCGTGGCGCCAAGGTCACCGACCTTGTCGTGCTGGTGGTGGCTGCCAACGATTCGGTGATGCCGCAGACGATCGAGGCGATCAATCACGCCAAGGCCGCCAAGGTTCCGATGATCGTGGCGATCAACAAGATCGATCTGCCGGACGCTCGCCCGGAAAAGGTCAAGACCGACCTTCTGCAATATGAAGTTCAGGTCGAAAGCCTGGGCGGCGACGTGCTGGAGATCGAACTTTCGGCCAAGACCGGCCAGAACCTCGACAAGCTCCTGGAGCTGATCCAGTTGCAGTCGGAGCTGCTCGATCTGAAGGCCAATCCGGACCGCCTCGCCGAAGGCACCGTGATCGAAGCCAAGCTCGATCGCGGCCGTGGCCCGGTTGCCACCGTGCTGATCCAGCGCGGCACCCTGCATACCGGCGACATCGTCGTCGCCGGTTCCGAATGGGGCCGGGTGCGCGCGCTCTTGTCGGACAAGGGCACCCAGCTCGCCGATGCCGGTCCTTCGACCCCGGTCGAAGTGCTCGGTTTCAACGGCACGCCGGAAGCCGGTGACCGTGTCGCGGTCGTCGAGAACGAAGCGCGGGCTCGCGAGATCACCGACTACCGCTCGCATCAGAAGCGCGAGAAGCAGGCGGCGCGCGTCGGCGCCGGCCGTGGCTCGCTGGCCGACATGATGACGCAGCTCAAGGCGGGGGCGGGCAAGAAGGAGTTCCCGCTGATCGTCAAGGGCGACGTGCAGGGTTCGGTGGAAGCCATCATTGGCGCGCTGGCCAAGCTCGGCAATGACGAGGTGTCGGCGCGGGTGATCCTGTCGGGTGTCGGCGGCATCACCGAGAGCGACGTCACGCTGGCGGAAACCTCCGGCGCGGCGGTTCTCGGCTTCAACGCCCGTGCGCATAAGGAAGCGCGCGAAGCAGCGGCCCGGTCCGGTATCGAGATCCGCTACTACAACATCATCTACGATCTGGTGGACGACATCAAAGCCGCCATGTCCGGCATGCTCGCGCCGGAACTGCGCGAAACCATGCTCGGCAATGCCCAGATCCTCGAGGTGTTCAACATCACCAAGGTCGGCAAGGTGGCGGGTTGCCGCGTGACCGAGGGCCGCGTCGAGCGCGGTGCTCATGTCCGTCTGATCCGCGACAACATCGTCGTCCACGAAGGCAAGCTGTCGACGCTCAAGCGCTTCAAGGACGAGGTCAAGGAAGTTCAGGTCGGCCAGGAATGCGGCATGGCCTTCGAGAGCTACCAGGACATGCGTGCCGGCGACGTGATCGAGTGCTATCGCGTCGAGGAGATCAAGCGGTCGCTGTAAGGCAATCGCCTGGCGGTTCCGACTGTCGCAACGAAGAACGGCCCGCTGGTGATCAGCGGGCCGTTTTTTTTGTGCGAGACGGCACGCCCGCATGCGATCTGCCGGCGTCGGCGACCCGCATGGACGGGCCGCCGTTCTGCTTCTCCTCTACCGGGACGTTCGCCGACGACCGCGCGCGGGTCCGGCGCAAGGCGCCGAAACCGCCGGTCAGACGACCTTGAGGCTGATCTCGCCGAGGCCGTCGACCGCCGCCAGCATGGTCTGACCGCGGGTGACCGCACCGACGCCATCGGGCGTACCGGAGAAGATGATGTCGCCGGGGAACACCTCGAAATAGGTCGAGAGATAGGAGATCTGTTCGGCCACCGACCAGATCATGTCGGAAAGATCGGCCTTCTGCTTCACCACGCCGTCGACCGAGAGCGAGATCGGGCCCTTGAGCTTGTGGCCGATGGTCGCGGCCGGATAGAGCGGGCCGACCGGGCCGGACAGGTCGGAGGCCTTGCCCGGCTCCCACGGGCGGCGCAGCTGCTTGGCCTCGTCCTGCAGGTCGCGACGGGTCATGTCGAGCCCGACGGCATAACCGAAGACGCAATCCAGCGCCTTGTCGAGCGGGATGTCGCGACCGCCCTTGGCCAGCGCCACCACCATTTCGAGCTCGAAATGATAGTTCGCGGTCTTGCTCGGGTAGGGATGCTCGACGGTCTTGCCATGCGGCACGGGCTGCAGCGCGTCGGCCGGCTTCTGGAAGAAGAACGGCGGCTCGCGGGTCGGATCGCCGCCCATTTCGCGGGCATGGGCGGCATAGTTGCGGCCGACACAATAGACGCGCCTGACCGGGAACAGCTTGTCGGTGCCCACGATCGGCAAGGCGGGACGGGCGACGGGCTCGAAAACGAAGGGCAATTGAAACTCCGGGGATGATGGTCAGGCGAGTGCGCACAAGCTAGTCTCAGCCCACCATTTGTCCATGACGAAGCCGATGATGACACATACAGAAAAGCGTGAGCTGCCCCCCCTTTTGAAACTCGCGCTCGAAATGGGGCCGCTGGTGATCTTTTTCCTGATGAATGCTTATGGCGACAAGTGGTTCGCGGTCGATCAGACCCAGCGGCTGTTCCTGGCGACCGGCGTGTTCATCGTGGCCGTGCTGGCTTCCCTTGCCATCACCTATTCGCTGATCGGCAAGCTGCCGATCATGCCGCTGGTCTCGGCGGTCGTGGTGACGGTCTTTGGCGGCCTCACGCTCATTCTGCATGACGAGATCTTCATCAAGCTGAAGCCGACCGTGGTGAATGTGCTGTTCGGCTCGATCCTGCTGTGGGCGGCGGTCACCGGGCGCAATCTCCTGAAGATCGTGCTCGATTCCGTATTCGACCTGACCGATGAGGGCTGGCGCCTGCTGACCTGGCGCTGGGCGGCGTTCTTCTTCGTGCTCGCGATCGTCAACGAAGTCGTCTGGCGCACCCAGTCGACCGATTTCTGGGTCGCCTTCAAGGTCTGGGGCATCATGCCGCTGACCATGGCCTTCGCGCTTGCCCAGATGCCGCTGATCCTGCGGCATGATGCCAATGCCGGTTCCGGCGAGGCGCGATGAGGCTTTCTGGATCCAGGCCGCTGGGATAGAAGGCGGTGGCATCCGCCCGCCTGCTGCTCTCCGGAACAAACGCTTGTATCGCAAGGCTCTCTTCGTCGTCGTCCTCGCGCTTTCGGTGGCGAGCCTCGTGCTCGCCGTATTTCCGCAACTCGATCTGGCGGTCTCCAGGCTGTTCTGGACCGCCGATGGCGGCTTCTGGATGTCGCGCTACCCGGTGCTGAACGGGCTCAGGCAGGTCAGCATGATCCCGACGATCGGGCTCGGCGTGGTGTCGCTCATCGCTCTGGTCGTCAAGATCGCCTGGCCGGGATCGAAGCCGATCCTGCCGGCGCGCATGGCGGTGTTCTTCGTGGCATCGATGCTCGCTTCCACCATCGTCCTGGTCAATGTCGTGCTGAAGGAGCATTGGGCCCGTGCCCGCCCGGTGCATGTCACCGAATTCGGCGGCCGCTGGACCTTCCAGCCCTGGTGGCAGCCCGGCGACGGCACCGGCTGCCGGACCAATTGCTCGTTCATCTCGGGCGAAGCTTCGGGCGCTGCCTGGCTGGTCGCGCCGGCCCTGGTGGCGCCGCCGGCGGTCCGTCCGGCGGCGCTCGTGGCCGTCGGCGTCTACACGGTGGCGATCAGCGCGCTGCGCATGGCCTATGGCGGGCACTTCCTGTCCGACGTGCTCATTGCCATCCTGGCGACGCTGCTCATCGTCATCGGCTTCCATTACTGGATCTATCAGCGCTGGGGTTGGCCCGATGACGACGTGGTGGCCGACCGGCTGGGGGCGATCGGACGATCGATCCGCGGCCTGTTTTCGCGCAAGAGCTAACCCCGCCGCAGCAAGCCCGCTTGCGCCAGCGGGCCAGCTTCTTTAAGTCGGCGCATACATTTCCTCGTGCGGATTGAAGCCATGGCCTCGAAGAAAGCCGTCAAGAAGGTCGTCCTCGCCTATTCGGGCGGCCTCGATACCTCGATCATCCTGAAGTGGCTGCAGACCACCTATGGCTGCGAGGTCGTCACCTTCACCGCCGACCTCGGCCAGGGCGAGGAACTGGGGCCGGCGCGCGACAAGGCGCTGCTGCTCGGCATCAAGCCCGAGAACATCTTCATGGACGACCTGCGCGAGACCTTCGTGAAGGACTACGTGTTCCCGATGTTTCGCGCCAATGCGATGTATGAGGGGCTCTACCTGCTCGGCACCTCGATCGCCCGGCCGCTGATCGCCAAGCGCCAGATCGAAATCGCCGAACAGGTCGGCGCGGATGCCGTCTCCCATGGCGCCACCGGCAAGGGCAATGACCAGGTCCGTTTCGAGCTGACCTATTACGCGCTGAAGCCCGACGTCACGGTGATCGCGCCCTGGCGCGAATGGGACCTGGCCAGCCGCGAACAGCTGCTCAAATTCGCCGAGCAGCACCAGATTCCGATCGCCAAGGACAAGCGCGGCGAAGCGCCGTTCTCGGTCGACGCCAACCTGCTGCATGCCTCCTCGGAGGGCAAGGTGCTGGAGGACCCGAGCCAGGAAGTGCCCGATTACGTCTATTCGCGCACCGACGGCCCGGAGAACGCCCCGGACAAGGCCACCTATATCACCATCGATTTCAAGGAGGGCGATGCGGTTGGCATCGACGGCCAGGCCCTGTCGCCGGCGACCATCCTGACCCGGCTGAACGAACTCGGCAAAGTCAACGGCATCGGCCGGCTCGACCTGGTCGAGAACCGCTTCGTCGGCATGAAGTCGCGCGGCATGTACGAGACGCCCGGCGGCACCATTCTCTACGTCGCCCATCGGGCGATCGAAAGCATCACGCTCGACCGCGGCGCGGCGCATCTCAAGGACGAGATCATGCCGAAATATGCCGAGCTGATCTATAATGGCTTCTGGTTCGCGCCCGAGCGCGAGATGTTGCAGGCGCTGATCGACAAGAGCCAGGAATTCGTCACCGGCACGGTCCGGCTGAAGCTCTACAAGGGCAATGTCATCGTGGTCGGCCGCGAGAGCGTCTATTCGCTCTACGACCAGGACCTGGTGACCTTCGAGGAAGGCGCGGTCGCCTACGACCACCGCGACGCCGCCGGCTTCATCAAGCTGAACGCGCTGCGCCTGCGCACGCTCGGCCAGCGGAAGAAGAAGCTCGGCTTGTAGGATTGCGCGTGCGCGACCACCTGGGTTTGATTGGCGTTAATGCCTGTGAGCCGATATTGTGTTGGTGGGAGACGAACAAATGTCCGACGCGTTGAAAATCTTGATCGAAACGGCGCGTGGAACGCAGATGTCGTCGGGTGAGCGCGAAACCCAGCGTCGCAGTTTCGCGTATGGAAACACTCACTTTGAGAACCCTCGGATCACGAAGGAGATGGTCGACCGTGAGGCCGAGCGTCTGAACAACGCCGAGAAGAAGTGAGCTTGCATGTCGAGCGACGAGGATCGACGTCATAGCGAGGCCGAAGAACCGTCACTGATTTCCGATCCTCAAGCGAAGGCGGAAGCGGAGGCCAGAAATGGCCTGCGTCAGTTCGATCTGGGTGTTCAGATCATCGAAGACGGCATTGCGAAAGGTGCCGGTTTTCGTCTTCGCCCGTCGGTCATTCTGGCGCTGCACCGCGCGGCGCTTGAGGGGCTGAGCCAGTACGCTGGAAATTGGCGTCCCGCTTCCGTCGGGATTCATGGCAGCAAGCACGAGCCAATAGGAGCACACCTCGTCGCCGAAGCGATTGAGGAAATGTGCGACTACATCAACGACAATTGGCGCGACCAAACAGCGTTACACTTGGCGTCATATGTCATGTGGCGTCTGAACTGGATTCATCCGTTCAGCGACGGCAATGGCAGAACATCCCGGATTACCTCCTATGTCGTTCTGTCTGTGAAGCTTGGGCTCGTATTACCCGGCGCGAAGACAATTCCAGAGCAGATCGTTGATAAGAGAGGTCCATATTTCGCAGCTCTGGAAGCTGCGGATCAGGCCTTCAAGGCCGGCGAGATCGATCTCTCCGTGATGGAAGCGCTACTCGAACAACTGCTGGCCGTACAGCTCGGAAAGGTGCTGGATTCGGCGTCAGGTAAGAATCGCTTCTGACAGATCCTGATAGCTGATCTTACTGGCCCTGCATCGAGCCCGATTTCGGGCCGGGCGTGCCGACGAAGCCGTTGAAGCGGTTGGCCGGGCGGGCCAGCCGGTGCTCGTTGCGGCCGCCATGCTCATGGGCGTCGGTCCCGGTCGCCTGGGCGATCGTGACCGAGGCGCGATGGCCGGAGGAGGCGATCGAGGCTTGAGCCGAGGCGGCGAGGCCAGCTGCGGTCGACAAGACTGCGGCAGCAAGCAAGGTGAGAGCCGACTTTCGGATGTCGATGAGAGCAAACATGGTCGCCTCCCCGGTTCAAGCCCCGCCGCGATATGCGGCGGAGTGACCATGGGTGGCGTGATCAGGCGATAAGGTTCAAAGCCCGGAGCCGGTCGGGGCGATTTTTCTCAATCCGCCAGCTTCTTCAGCCAGCGACGTGCCTGTGCCCGCACATTTTTCGGCGCGGTGCCGCCATAGCTGACCCGGCTCGCGACCGACCGGCCGACCGACAGGACCGAGAACACGTCCTCGGTGATGCGCTTGTCGACCGATTGCAGGTCGGTGAGATCGAGCTTGTGCAGCGGCACACCCTTGGCCGAGGCGATGCCGACACATTTCGCCGCAATGTGGTGGCTGTCGCGGAACGGGATGTCGAGCACGCGGACGCACCAGTCGGCGAGGTCGGTGGCGGTCGAATAGCCCTGGCCGGCCGCCTTCTTCATCACCGCGGCATTGGCGGTCATGTCGCGCACCATGCCGGCGGCAGCTGCGATCGCCAGCGACAGCGAGGCGAGCGCATCCATGGTCGGCTCTTTGTCCTCCTGCATGTCCTTCTGATAGGTCAGCGGCAGGCCTTTCAGCACCACGACAATGGCGGTGAAGCCGCCGAGCACCCGGCCGACCTTGGCGCGCACCAGCTCGGCCGCGTCCGGATTGCGCTTTTGCGGCATGATCGACGAGCCGGTGGAAAAGGCATCGGACAGCCGGACGAAGGAAAACGGCGACGAGCACCAGATGACGATCTCTTCGGCGAGACGCGACAGATGCACGGCGGCGATGGTGGCGGCGGCGAGCGTTTCCATCACGAAGTCGCGATCGGCGACCGAATCGAGCGAGTTCGCCGTCGGCCGGTCGAAGCCGAGCGCCTCGGCGGTTGCCTGGCGGTCGATCGGGAACGAGGTGCCGCAGAGCGCCGCGGCGCCGAGCGGGCTCTCGTTCAGCCGCCGGCGGGCATCCTGCAGCCGGCCGCGGTCGCGGCCGACCATCTCGACATAGGCCATCAGGTGGTGGCCGAAGGTGGTCGGCTGGGCCACCTGCAAATGGGTGAAGCCGGGCATGACGGTGGCTGCCTCGGCCAGCGCCTTTTCGGCCAGAGCGCGCTGCAGATCCTTCAGCTGGGCATCGAGCCCGTCGGCGGCATCGCGCACCCACAGCTTGAAATCGGTCGCCACCTGGTCGTTGCGCGAGCGAGCGGTATGCAACCGTCCGGCCGGCGCGCCGATGATCTCGGCAAGCCGCGCTTCGACGTTCATATGGATGTCTTCGAGGTTGCGCTTGAAGGTGAAAGTGCCGCCTTCGATCTCGGCCAGGACCTGGTCGAGCCCCTTCTGGATGGCGGCTTCGTCGGCGGCGCTCACGATCCGTTGAGCGCGCAACATCGCCGCATGGGCTTTCGAGCCGGCGATGTCCTGCCTATACAGGCGTTGATCGAAATCGATCGAGACGTTGATGTCTTCCATCACTGCCGCCGGTCCCGAGGCGTAACGGCCGCCCCACATCGCATTGCTCATCGTCTCGTCCTCGATCGTTCTTGTCTTGTTGCATGATCCGGAAAACCGGTCGCCGCTGTTCCGGACCATGCTGAAATGAGGTGCCTCTTCGTGTCCCGTGCAAAAGTGATCATTCTGCTTGCTGGCCTGATCGGCCTCGGCGCGGGGTTTGGGGCCTTCTACTGGACAGGAGGCCTGTCGGGCAATGCGGGCGTGCAGGCTTGCTCGGCGGCCCAGCCGGTTTCGGCCCGGCTCAGCCCGTTCGCGCGCGGCGAAGTGGCTGCCTTCAAGGTGACGGAACGGCCGCAACCGAGCCCGAACCTTGTCTTCAAGGCCGCCGACGGCCGCGAGCTGAAACTTTCGGATTTCCGCGGCCGCACCGTTCTCTTGAACCTCTGGGCGACCTGGTGCGTGCCTTGCCGGCATGAGATGCCGGCGCTGGACAAGCTGCAGGCGACGCTCGGCGGCGCCAATTTCGAGGTGGTGGCAGTCAATATCGACACCCGCCATCCCGACAAGGCGCGGGCCTGGCTGCGCGAGGCCGGTATCCGGCACCTCGCCGACTATTCCGACCATTCCGCCAAGATCTTCCAGGAGCTCAGATCGGTCGGCCGCGCTTTCGGCATGCCGACGACGCTCCTGATCGATCCGCAAGGCTGCGAGCTCGGCCATCTTCCCGGACCCGCGGAATGGGCGAGCGACGATGCGCTCAACCTGATCCGGGCCGCCATCACCCCCTGACATCGTTCCGGACCAGACCTTCCACCATGCCCGACACCACGACCCTGCGCGCCGACCTGTTCGTCCTGTTCGAACGGCTTGGCATCAAGACCCGGACCCACGAGCACCAGGCCGTGTTCACGGTCGCCGAAAGCCAGCACGTCAAGGACAGCATCCCGGGCGGGCACACCAAGAACCTGTTCCTGAAAGACAAGAAGGGGCGCCTGTTCCTGGTGGTGGCGCTCGGGTCGGCGGTCATCGACCTGAAGCGGCTGCACGAGACGATCGGCGCCTCCGGCCGGCTGTCTTTCGGCTCGGGTGAGCTTCTGGAGGAGGTCTGGGGCGTCAAGCCGGGGTCGGTGACGCCGTTCGGAGCCATTGCCGACACCGAGGGTCGTGTCGCCGTGGTGCTCGACGCTGCCATGATGGAGCACGAGGTGCTCAATTATCATCCGCTCGAAAATACCGCGACGACCAGTATCGGCCGCGACGACCTGGTGACTTTCCTGACCGCCACCGGCCACACGCCGGTGATCGTGCGGGTCAGCGCCTGAGGGCGCGGCGATCGCGGCGCGCCAAGCCGCCGGCAATTTCTTCACATGGCTGTCATCGACGCCTTGGTCCGGCCCCAATTCGGCCCCGGTGGGGCCAAGAGCCGGGGCGAGCCTGTGACCGTTGCCTCGTGCCTGATCGACGCCGCTTCGGACTCTTCAGCCCCCCAGCCCCCCGGGGCGCTGTCCGATCAGGTGCGAGCGCCGCCGGCCGAAAGGCTGGTGGTGAACGTTCGGTCATCCCCTCCGACGCGAACGTGCGGGCCGGCGCTTGGCGCCGGCCCGCTTTTTTTACGGCCTACGCAAAGTCCCGGTTTCGAGTCATGCTGGGGTGCCGGCGGCGCCCGGACCGTCGGCCGCCCGGGCCGGTGGAACAGGTCCGTGTTTCGGGCCATTGGCATGGGACCTAGCGGAGTGACCGCCATGCGCAGCAAGCTCGATCCGGTCGAACGCACCGTGGCCCTGGCGGCGCTGCCGCAATGGTCCGAGGTCGAAGGCCGCGACGCGATCGCGCGGCGCTTTGTATTCAAGAATTTTTCCGAAGCCTGGGGCTTCATGAGCCGGTCGGCGCTGATCGCCGAGCGGATGGACCACCATCCCGAATGGTTCAATGTCTACAAGACGGTCGACGTGACGCTGTCGACCCATGACGCCGGCGGGGTGACCCATCTCGACATTTCGCTGGCCAAGGCCATGGACGCGATCGCCGGCAATTGACGTTTCGGTTCAGCGGTCGCAGGTCCAGCTCATCACCGGCAGCCGGGCCTCGCGCTCGGCAATGAAGCCATGGGCGGAACGGGCTGGAACTTCGACTTCGATCATCCGGGTCAGGCCCTGGTCGACGACCTGGCGCAGCATGACCTTTTCGCCCGGCTCGAGCCGGACCAGGGCGCGGCCGCTTTGCACGGCATCGAGCAGGGTCGCGCCTTCCGCGGCGACCTCGATCTCGAAGGTCCGGCAAGGCTGGCCACCGGCCGGCTCGGTCGGCGGCGTCACGGTGATCGGCACGGTACGGACCACACGCGGGGCTTCCGGCCCGGTCAGCGGCGGCGAGGCGATGGTTTCCGGCGGGTTGAGCGAGGTGAAAATCGCGATGCCCAGGGCCACCATGGCGGCCACCACCATGGCCACCAGAAACCATTTCAGCCGGCCGGGCGAACCGTCGGGCAGCTTGACGGGAACCGGGCTGCCGCCGCGCTGCGCATCGAGATCCCGTTCAAGCGCCGCCAGGGACGCCAGATGGGCGATCTGCGCGTCGAGATGGTCGTACCAGCCGTCGAAATCATCGGGGGCGGGTTCGCGCGCCCGGTAAGAGCGATCGAGGCCGTCAAGCGTGGCGCGCAGGTCGATATGCGGCCCGGTCGGCGGAGCGCCGATATCCGTGCCGTAGCGCGTGATGGCAATGGCCAGGTCGTTTTCGGCCCGCGCGATGACATCGCGCAAGGCCGTCCGCGTTTCCATATTGGTCTGGAACGCCCGCCGCTTGAGTTCGCTCGGCGGATCGGCCGTGACCTTCAGTTCGGCGGCGGCCAGGCGCAGCGCATCCTCGATGCTCGGCGCCGGCCGCGTCAGCCCGCCGACCCGCGCGCCGTAGCTGTCGAGGACGTGGTAGCGGTAGCGATAGGCCGATACGAGGGGCGCGACATCCACGAGCTGTGATCCAGGGGGTTCAGGCCGTCATTTCGGTGCCATGCGGATGGCGCCGTCGAGACGGATGGCAAAGCCGTTCAGCATATCGTTGTCGATGATATGTTCCACCATCTTGGCATATTCGTCGGGCTTGCCCAGGCGCGAGGGGAACGGCACCTGTGCTTCGAGCGACTGGCGGAACTCCGGCGAGACCGTGTCGAACAGCGGCGTGTGGAACAAGCCGGGCATGATCGTCATCACCCGGATGCCTTCGCGGGCGAGGTCGCGGGCGATCGGCAGGGTCATGCCGACCACGCCGCCCTTCGAGGCGGAATAGGCGACCTGGCCGATCTGGCCATCCTCGGCGGCGACCGAGGCGGTCGACACGATGACGCCGCGGCCGCCGTCGCTGGTGACGGGGGCGAGTGACGCCATGCCGGCGGCGCTCTTGGCGGTCATCTGGAAGCTGCCGATCAGATTGACGGTCACGACCTTGGTGAAGGTCGCGACGTCATGCGGCGTGATCGCGCCGGTCGCCTTGTCGCGGCTGATCGTCTTCTTGGCCGGCCCGATGCCGGCGCAATTGACCAGAACCCGTTCGATGCCGTGCGCCGCGCGGGCCTTGACGAAACCGGCATCGACGGACGCCTCGTTGGACACGTCGACCAGGCAGAACAGCCCGCCGATTTCGGCCGCCAGTTTCTCGCCGCGCTCGGCATTCATGTCGAACAGCGCCACCTTGACGCCGTGCGAGGCGAGCCGGCGGGCGGTTGCTTCGCCGAGACCCGAAGCGCCGCCGGTGACAATGGCCGCGGTATCCTTGCCGATCTGCATGTCATTTCCTCCTTGGCGGCCGGCCGGCCGTTTCGATGGGTTCGTCCCGACCGGTCTTAGAAGAAAGGATTCGCCATGGCAAAGGCCGGTGCCATCAGCGGACCGGCCTGCGTGGCAGCGGAATGCGCGGTATGCTGACCGGCAAATGGCGCTTCTCGCCGAACAGCATGACGTCGCGGCTCTTGAACAGGCCGACCAGCAGCGCGCCGGCGATCAGGCCGCCGACATGCGCCCACCAGGCGGTATCGCCGCCTTGCGCGGTGAACAGGTGGAACAGCTGCAGGACGATCCAGGCGCCGAGCGCCAGCCAGACCGGGATCGATATCGGCAGGACGTTGAAGGCCAGGCCGAACACCCGGACCCGCGGGAACAGGATCAGATAGGCGGCAAGCACGCCGGAGATCGCGCCGGATGCGCCAACCAGCGGCGCCTGTGAAACCGGATTGATCGCCAGATGGATCGCGCCGGCGATGAGGCCGCAGATCAGGTAGAAGGCGAGGAAGCGCACATGGCCCATGGCGTCCTCGACATTGTCGGCGAACACCCAGAGGAACAGCATGTTGCCGATGAGGTGCATCCAGCCGCCATGCATGAACATGTAGGTGATCCAGGTCACCCAGGGCGACACCAGGTAAAGCTCGGGCGAGAGTGTCGCCTGATTGGTCACCACGGCCGGAATCAGGCCGAGCCCCAATGCATTGGCATTGGCGGTCTGGGCCGGAACGAGGCCGGTGGTGAGGAGAAAAATCGCGACGTTCAGGCCGATCAGCCCGTAGGTCACGTAGGGCCAGGTGATGGCGCGATGCGGATTCTGGTCGGACAGCGGCAGGAACATTGCCGGACGTTAGCCCGGCGGCGTCTTTGCTGTCATCCTCGCCGTTGGATCTCACTTGATTCCATGATCTAAGATTTCTAATCTCCGATCGTGGAATTGGTCAGCAGCCTTGCCCATTCGGGATCGCGTCCTGGCGCTCCCCAGCAACCGCAGTCTTTGCAGGATCGACATCATGGCGCCGTCCAAGCCTCCCCATCTCAAGCCACGCACCCTTGCCGCCCAGGCGCTCGGCTGGGAGGAGCATGAGACCCACGCGGTGGTGACGCCGATCCATGTCGCGACCACCTTCATCCGCGATCCGGACAACCAGTACCGCAACGGTTTCATCTATGGCCGGCCCGACAACCAGACGGTCAGGCAATGCGAGGCCCTGCTGACGCAGCTCGAGGAAGGCGCCGAGGCCATGCTGCTCGGGTCGGGCATGTCGGCGGCGACTGCCGTGGTGATGGCTTTGCCGACCGGCGCCCATATCGTCGCGCCGACGGTGATGTACTGGGCCTTGCGCAACTGGCTGATGAACGATGCGACGGCCTATGGCTATCGCACCACATTCGTCGATACCTCGGATCTGCAGGCGGTGAAGGCCGCGATCGAGCCCGGCAAGACCAGGCTGGTCTGGCTGGAGACCCCGTCCAATCCGCTCTGGACGGTGTCCGACATCGCCGCCATTGCGGACGCGGCCCATGCCGGCGGCGCCATCGTGGCTGTCGATTCGACCGTGGCCACGCCGGTTTTCACCCGGCCGCTGACGCTTGGCGCCGACATCGTCATGCATGCCGCGACCAAATATCTGAACGGCCATTCCGACGTGGTGGCCGGCGCGCTGGTGACCCGCGAGACCAATGAGCTCTGGGCCAGGATCCGCCGCGTCCGCTCGATGCACGGCCAGATCCTCGGGCCGTTCGAGGCCTTCCTGCTGATGCGCGGCATGCGCACGCTGCATGTGCGTGTCGAGGCCCAGGCGAAAGCGGCCCTGGGCCTTGCCGAGCGGCTGAAAGGCCATCCGCTGGTGGCCGAGGTGCTCTATCCCGGACTGACCTCGCATCCCCAGCACGCGGTCGCCCGGCGCCAGATGACCGGCGGCTTTTCCGGCATGATGTCGATCCGGGTCAAGGCCGGCGAGACGGCGGCGGTGTCGACGGCGGCGCGCGTGGCCTTGTGGAAACGCGCCACCTCGCTCGGCGGCGTCGAGAGCCTGATCGAGCATCGCGCCTCGATCGAAGGCGCCGGCTCGCCTTGCCCGACCGACCTGCTGCGGCTGTCGGTTGGCCTTGAAGATGCCGACGACCTCTACGAGGATATCGATCGGGCGCTGCGCGGCGCCAACGACTGAGCTGGCGGCGGCCCGGCAGCGTCGGCGGCGGGCTACCAGTCGCAGGGCAGGGCGAGGCATTCCATGCCGACGCAGACGCCGTCGAACCAGCCGCTGTCGGATCCTTTCGCTGTGCCGCGCTTGCGGCCGTTGTCGCCCTCGGCGGTCTCGTCCGAGGCGGCGGTCGTGGCGAGCAGCGTCGTATGGGCTCGCCTGCAGCGCGCGAATTGGCGCGGCAGGGCCTTGGTCAGGGTCAGCACGCCGCGGTCCAGCACCGTCTGGCGGGCATATTCCGAGCAGGACCGGCCGCCGGTCAGCACCCGATAGGCGCAGCAAAAGCCCTTATGGGGCGACACCCATCTTTGATAGACGAAGATCGAGCCCGCCGCCGCGTAGCGCACCATCTGTCCAGCCCCCGTCGCAAGTCTCCCGGACGGATCCTCGGCGGGTTCGGTTGCGCGAGTTTTTCATTGCGGCGCCGGTTCAGTTTCCGCCGTCGAGCAGCCGCCTGGCGATCACCTGCGCCTGGATTTCGGCGGCGCCTTCGAAAATGTTGAGAATGCGCGCGTCGCAGAGCACGCGGCTGACCGGATATTCCAGCGCGAAGCCGTTGCCGCCATGGATCTGCAGCGCGTTGTCGGCCGCCGCCCAGGCGACACGCGCGCCGAGCAGCTTGGCCATGCCGGCTTCCAGGTCGCAGCGGCGGTCATGGTCTTTCTGGCGCGCGGCGTAATAGGTCATCTGGCGGGCGATCATCACCTCGACCGCCATCATGGCGATCTTGTCGGCGACCCGCGGGAAGGCGATCAGCGGCTTGCCGAACTGGATGCGCTCCTGGGCATAACGCAGGCCGAGATCCATGGCCGCCTGGCCAACGCCGACGGCGCGGGCGGCGGTCTGGATGCGGGCAGCCTCGAAGGTCTGCATCAACTGCTTGAAACCCTGGCCTTCGACCCCGCCCAGCAGGTTTTCGGCCTTCACCTCGAAGCCGTCGAAACCGATCTCATATTCCTTCATGCCGCGATAACCGAGCACCTCGATCTCACCGCCGGTCATGCCCGGCGCCGGGAACGGCTCCTCGTCGGTGCCCCGCGGCTTCTCGGCGATGAACATCGACAGGCCCTTGTAGCCGGGCTCGTCCGGATTGGTGCGCGCCAGCAGTGTCATCACGTCGGCGCGGACCGGGTGGGTGATCCAGGTCTTGTTGCCGGACACCTTGTAGACGTCGCCGTCGCGCAAGGCCCGGGTCTTCAGCGAGGCGAGATCCGAGCCGGTATTCGGTTCGGTGAAGACCGCGGTCGGCAGCACCTCGCCGGAGGCGATCAGTGGCAGCCACTTGTCCTTCTGCGCCTCCGTGCCGCCTGCCAGGATCAGCTCGCAGGCGATTTCCGAGCGGGTGCCGAGCGAGCCGACGCCAATATAGCCACGCGACAGCTCTTCCGAGACGACGCACATGGATTCCTTGCCGAGCCCCATGCCGCCATAGCTTTCCGGCAGGGTCAGGCCGAACACGCCGAGTTCGGACAGCTTGGCGATGACATCGAGCGGGATATACTGGTTGTTGAGATGCCACTCGTGGGCAAAAGGCAGCACCTCGGCAAGCGCGAACTTGCGCATTTCATCGCGGATCGCCTCGAGGGTTTCGTCGAGCGCCGGCTCGCCGAAATGGCCTGATGACTCACGCTCCTGGACCAGCACGGCCAGGCGCGCACGGTTCGTCGCGGTATTGCCCGATGCGATCAGCGTGTCGACGGCGCCGTCGAAGCGCCTGGCGATATCGGCGGGCGACAGGCCGAGATCGGTTGGCCGCACCGTTTCGCCCTGGCTCATGGCGATGCCGCCGAGCATCTGGGCGAGATATTCGCCAAGGCCGACGCGCACGATGAGCTCTTCGATCTCGCCGAATTTGCCCTGGGCGCTCAGCCGCTCGGCATAGGAGGTGAGCTGGCGGATGCTTTCGACATAGGTGGCAAGCCAGGCGAGGCCATGGGTGGCGCGCTGCTCGCGCTCCAGCGCCGCATTGGAAATCCGGCCGTCTTCGGTGACCAGCGCGCGGACCGCCGAGGTCGCGTCGGCCAGAATGGCGTCGCTGGCGACGATGGCGCCGCGGGCGAGGTCGAGAAGGCCGGCCGATTGATCCTGGCGGGCGAGAGCGGGGCTCATGGCGATCTCCTGAGCGCAAAATCGACGATGCTGCGATGCAAAATAGCGCAGACCGGGGCGGACGCAATCCGCCTAACGACGCCTATGGCGCTGGCCGGGCCTTGGTGCGTGTCAGGACCGGCGAACCGCCAGCCAGACGCCGGCGGCGGTCACCGCCATGCCGACAAGCTGGATCGCGGCCAGCGTCTCGCTGAAAAACAGATAGGACATCAGCGCGGAAACCGGCGGCACGAGATAGATATAGGCTGCTGCCCGCGACACTTCGCCCCGGCCGATCAGGTAGAGGAACAGGCCCACCCCGCCGACCGACAGGGCCAGCACCGACCAGGCCATGGTCAGCACCAGGGTCTGGTTCCAGTCGGCCTCGAACGCGCCGAAAGTGACAACCAGCGGCAAGGTGGTCAGGGCTGCGCCGACATATTGCCAGGCGGTGGTGGTGCGCAGGTCGCCGCCCGAAACGAAGCGCTTCTGGTAAAACGAGCCGAGCGTCGCCGCCAGCATGGCCAGGACGTTGACGACGAGCGGGACGAGCACCGTCGCGAGCATGGCGGGGTCGATGCCGAGGACCTTCGGCGCCAGAACCAGGATGATGCCGGCGAAACCGAGCGCAACGCCCAGCGCCTGCTTCAGCGAAATGCGTTCGCCGATGAGCGCCGGCGCCAAAAGGGCGGTGAAGACCGGCTGCAGGCCGGCCATGATGCCGGAAACGCCTGTCGGCACGCCGTTGCGGACCGCCCACCAGACGCCGCCGAGATAGAGCGTGTGCAGCAGCACGCCGGAAGCCATGGCATGGCCGATCGCCCGCGGGCTGGAGGGCCAGGGTGCGCGGGTAGCCGCGGCGATCAGCGCGATCACCGCGGCGGCGAGAGCAAAGCGAACGAACAGGAACCACAAGGGGTCGGCATGACGGGCGGCAAACCCTGCGACGACCCATCCCGTCGACCAGATCAGGACGAAGACGAGAGGCACGGCCTTGGCGAACGAGGGCATGGCGGCTTCCGGCGGTCGGGGGCGGACCCTATGACCCCGCCTGCCAACTTTCAATCGAATGGCCGCAATGCGTATTTGCGTTACGTAATGTCATGTAGAACCACATGAAATCATTGCGAAATCGATTCCGGTGAGCGGTTCTTTAACTAATCCCCGCGATTGTGGCGCAGCCGGAATTCATGGGGATGCCCACAATGTCGATTCGTCTGCCCGCCCTCTCGATACGCCTGCGCATCGCGCTGCTGGCGCTGGTGCCGATCGCGGGTGTTCTCGCGGCCGGCGTCGCCTCCTGGTACGGCCAGCGCTCCGCGGCGCAGGCCTTCGAATCCTATGACGGTTTCGCCAACCTGGCCCAGGACGCGCAGAAGGTGCGCGCCGGCGTGCGCGACCTGCGCTTCTACGCCATCGACTTTTCCGAGCGCTACCAGGGCGAGGCGCCCATGCAGTTCAACACGGCCCGCGCCGAGGCGATCATGGCGCTGCGCGCCGCCCGGGCGAAGCCGGAGGCGGCGGCGCTGGCCACCGATATCGACCAGTCGCTGAAACAGCTCGCCGATGCCGCCCAGGCCTTCGAACTGATGAAGGCGACGATCGAAACCCTCGGCATGGACGACAAGTCCGGCCTGAACGGCCGCATGACCGAATCGGTCCAGCAGCTCGAGGTGCTGGCCCGGCGGGTGGCGCAGAATTTCGACGACGGCGCCGGCATCCTCGAGCAGGTGCTGCAGATGCGCCGGCATGAAAAGGACTTCATGCTGCGCGGCGCCCAGGAAGATCTCGAGTTGTTCCGCCAGGCCCGGACCAAATTTGTCAACGAGGTCAGCCGCTCGGTGATCGCGCCGGCGATGAAGTCGGATCTGATGAAGGCCGGCGAAGTCTATTGGCCGGCGCTCGATGCCTTTGTCGATGGCACCAGGACCGTTGAAACGACGGTCTGGGAGCTCGAGCGGCTGCTCACCAGCCTCGACCAGACCACCGACAAGCTGGTCGCGGCGGCCGATGCCGGCAAGACCCAGGCGAGCGAGGCGCGGCTTGCCGCCCAGAACGCCACCAGCATGCTGGTCATCGGTATCATTGGCGCGGTGATCCTGCTCTGCTGCCTGGTCGGCCTGGTGCTCGGCCGGTCGATCACCCGCCAGATCGGCGGCATTACCGGCGCCATGCGGGAACTGGCCGGCGGCGACACCTCGATCACCGTGCCGGCGACGGAAGCCAAGGACGAGCTCGGCGAAATGGCCCGCGCGGTCCTGGTGTTCCGCGACAATGCCATCGAGCGCGAGCGCCTGGCGGCGGAACAGATCGCCGAAGTCGAGGCGCGCAACCGCCGCTCCGGCGCGGTCGACCAGCTGATCCGCGGCTTCGAGGACGCCGCCGAACGCTCGCTCAGCGCGCTGCGCGGCGCGTCCGGCGAACTCGATGGAGCCTCCGACAATCTGGAGACCGCCTCCGGTGCGGTGACCAGCGAGACCGACAGCGCCACCGGCGCGATGGAACAGGCCTCGGGCTCGGTCGCGTCAGCGGCAGCGGCGGCCGAGGAACTGTCGGCGTCGATCGCCGAGATCGCCACCCAGGCCGCCAAGTCGAACGAGGTGGCCGGCGTTGCCGTCACCGAGGCCGAGCGCACGGCGCAGACCATGGGCTCGCTCGCCCAGGCCGCGACGCGTATTGGCGAGGTGGTCAACCTGATCCAGGCGATCGCCGGTCAGACCAACCTCCTGGCGCTGAACGCCACGATCGAGGCGGCGCGCGCCGGTGAGGCCGGCCGCGGTTTCGCGGTCGTCGCTTCCGAGGTGAAGAACCTGGCGGCGCAGACCGCCAAGGCAACCGAAGAGATCGCCGCCCAGATCGGCGCGATCCAGGACGCCTCCGGCGACGCGGTCACCGCGATCGACAAGGTCAATACGGTGATCGGCGAGATGCGCGGCATCGCCGCTTCGGTTGCGGCGGCGGTCGAGGAGCAGAACGCGGCGGTGTCGACCATTGCGAGCGCGGTCAATCGCGCCTCCGACGAGGCTCGCGGCAGCACCGAAGCCATGGTCCGGGTCGGCGGCACGGCCCAGTCGGCAAAAGCCACGGCTGAGGATGTGCGCGCGCTGTCGGGCCGCCTCGGCGAGGAGGCCCAGGCACTCGATCGCGAAATCCAGGCTTTCCTGGAAGGCGTGCGGGCGGCCTGACGCCATCCGCGAACCTGTCCGCGGGACATAAAAAAAGCGCGGCGAGACAATCTCGCCGCGCTATCTTTTTTCGGGTTGGCGCCGGTACGGCGTGCTCAGCCTTTGGCGGCGACGACCATGATCTCGACGGTAAATTGCGGCGCGGCGAGCTTGGCCTCGACGGTGGCGCGCGCCGGCGTGTGGCCCGGTGCGACCCAGCCATCCCAGACGGCGTTCATTTCAGCGAAGGTCGACATGTCGCTCAGCCAGATATTGGCCGACAGCAGGTTCAGCTTGGAGCTGCCGCATTCGGCCAGCAGGCCGTCGATGATCGACAGGATATCGGCGGTCTGTTCGGTGACCGATTTGCCGGCTGCGGTCTTCGCCACCTGACCGGCGAGATAGATGGTATTGCCATGGACGACCGCGCCGCTCATGCGGGGGCCGACCTGCTTGCGCTCGATGGACATGATTGATCTCCCATGGGCCGCCGTCTCGCGGCGCGCGTGTCGTAGCGCGGCCACGCGGCCGGGCCAACCTGAATCGCCCCGATGCGTCGGGATGACGCCATGCGCTGCCAGCACATCTTGCCGCAGGTCTCGGCCTCTTGGACCTCTTCCTGAGCCCGAGGGGATTGGCTACACCACGCAGAGAGGCTGCGGATGTCACCATGCTCGACAAGTTCTTCGCATTGATCGCGGATATGGCCGGCGAACGGCAGGAAACCTTCGAGGCGGGCGACTACCGGGTCGCCGCGGCGGCTCTGCTGGTCCATGTCATGACGGTCGACGGCGATGTCGCTCCGGTCGAGCTCGCCAAGCTCAAGATCATCCTGTCGCGCGGTTTCACGCTTGGCGCGCATGACACCGAGCTCCTGATCGAGGCGGCGACCAATGCCGAGAACGAAGCGGTGGACCTGACCACCTTCACCGCCGTGCTGGTGCGCAAGCTGGACGAGACCGAGCGCCGGCGCATCGTCGAGATGATGTGGAGCCTGGTGCTGGCCGACGGCGAGGCCCATGAATTCGAGGAGGCGGTGGTTGCCCGCGCCGCCGATCTGCTGGGCGTGCCGCAGGCCGGCGCCCAAAGGCCCGAGGGCGTTTGACTGGCGTTTGACTGGCGCTTGACTGGCGTTTGACCGACGGTTGGATGCGGCCTGCGCCGGGCCATCCGGCCAGCTGGGTCAGCCTTTCTCGGCGGCAATCTCGGCCTTGAGATCGAGCGTGCTGCGCACGCCCAGATCGTCGTAGTGGGTGTCGAGGAAATGTTTGGCGGCAAGCCGGCCGGCATCGCGCAGCTGCAGGAAGAAATCATAGTCCGTCGTGGTCTTCGAGCTCGCCGTCAGCCCTTCGATGGCGTCGCCGAGCGCGATGCGGTGCATCTTCACGTGGCGATACTGGCCGGGCCGCCGGCCATGCGGCAGCTTGCCCTCGGCGACCAGGCGGGAGACGAATTCGACTGCGCGCAGTTCCGACTGCAGCGAGGAATTGAAGGTGATCTCGTTGACCCGGTTGACGATGTCGCGTGACGATGTCGGGGTTTCCTGGCGAACCACCGGATTGATCTGCACCAGGATGACGTCTTCCGCCTCGGTCGTGCGAAACAGCGGAAAGATTGGCGGATTGCCCATATAGCCGCCGTCCCAATAGGGCACGCCGTCGATCTCCACGGCCTTGAACAGCATCGGCAGGCAGGCCGAGGCCATGACCGCCTTGCAGGTCATGCGCTCGCGGCTGAACAAGGCGAGCTTGCCGGTCGTGACATTGGTCGCGGCGATGAAAACCTGCAGCCGGTCATAAGCGGCCAGCCGCTCGAAATCGACGAACTGGTGGATCAGGTCCTGCAGTGGATTGATGTCGAAGGGGTTGAGATCATAGGGGGAAAAGAAGCGCTGCATCGAATTCATCCAGGCTTCCATTGGCGACCCCGCATAGGGCATCACCGAGAACAGCCGGTCGATCACCTGGCGCTGCAGTGGCGCCATGTTGCCGTCGATCGATGTCGCCTTCCAGAAGGCCGAAAGCCGGTCCTGCGCGGCGATCGGGCCGCCGGCAGCCAGGCCATCGGCGAGCAGCACCGCATTGATCGCGCCGGCGGAGGCGCCGGTGACGCCGTCGATGGTCAAGCGCATATCCGAGAGCAGGCCGTCCAGCACGCCCCAGGTGAAGGCGCCGTGCGCGCCTCCGCCCTGCAGCGCGAGATTGATGCGCTTGCCGCCGTTCTTCTTCATGCGGCCGTCCAGCCACCGTCGATCAGCATGTTGGCGCCGGTCACCGAGGCCGCCGCATCGGAAGCGAGGTAGAGCGCCAGCGCCGCGACCTCGTCGGTGGTGACGAATTTTTTGGTCGGCTGGGCGGTCAAAAGCACGTCGTTGATGACCTGTTCCTTGGTCATGTTGCGCGCCTTCATCGTGTCGGGGATCTGCTTTTCCACCAGCGGCGTCCAGACATAGCCGGGCGAGATGCAATTGGCGGTGATGCCGAAGCTGGCGAGCTCGAGCGCGATGGTCTTGGTGAAGCCGAGCAGGCCATGCTTGGCGGCGACATAGGCCGACTTGAACGGCGAGGCGACCACCGAATGGGCGGAGGCGATGTTGATGATCCGGCCGAAGCCGTTTGCCTTCATGCCCGGCACCACGGCCCGGGTCAGATGGAAACCGGAGACCAGATTGATCGCGATGATCGCGTCGAACTTTTCGATCGGGAATTCCTCGACCGGCGAGACATGCTGGATGCCGGCGCTGTTGACCAGGATATCGACCTTGCCGAGGCCCTGCTCGGCGGCCCTGACCAGGGCGGCGATCTCGTCGGGCTTGGTCATGTCGGCGGGCGAGAACAACACCTTGCGGCCGGTCTCGGCGGCCAGCGACGCCCGGATCGCCTCGATCTCCTCGGGCTTGCCGAGGCCGTTCAGCATGATGTCGGCGCCTTCATGCGCAAGCGCCTTGGCGATCCCCAGACCGATGCCGCTGGTCGACCCGGTGACGAGCGCGCTCTTCCCATTCAACGCCATGATATCCATCTCCTGTGTCACGCCGGTCCAACGCCAAATCGCGGCATGTTGGCACGGTCGCGAGCCGTTTGCATTGCAACATTGGCCGAGCTGCGGTGCGGCTTTGGCCCGACACGCTGTCGTGATAAGACCGCCGCAAGATCTGGAGTGAAGTCAACGCCATGTTGAAAGTCCGAGCAACGGCGCACGATCATGCCTGCGAGCACGGCCATCCGCCGGCCGATGCGCTGGCCTTTGCCGAGACACGCTGCGCCGAACGTCGTCTCAAGCTGACGCCGATCCGCCGCGAGGTGCTGGAACATCTGGCGGCTTCATCGGCGCCGGTCGGCGCCTATGACCTGATCGAACGCATGCACGGCGCGAGCGGCCGGCGGCCGGCACCGATCACCGTCTATCGGGCGCTGGACTTCCTGCTGGAAGCCGGCCTTGCCCATCGCATCGAGAGCCGCAACGCCTTCATTGCCTGCGCCCATCGGCACGACCGCTCGGATCTCGTGGTGTTCATGATCTGCGACGCCTGCGGTTGCGTCTCCGAGGCGCCGGCCGCGAGCGTCCAGCGCGACCTCGACAAGATCGCCCAGGGCGCCGGCTTCCGGCCGGCGTCACAGGTGGTCGAGATGTTCGGTCGCTGCGCGCATTGCGGCTGAGGCGGCCGAAGCCGCCGGATCAGGCCGCCTTCAGCGCATCGACAAAGGCCTGAACCTCGTCCTGCAGCGTGCCGGCATGGCCGGCAAGGTCGGTGGCAAGCCCGGTCAATTCGCCGGCCGACCGACCGGTCGTCTCGGCGGCCTGGCCGACGCCGGTTATCGTGCCGGTGACGCCGGCGGCGGCGGCTGCCGCTTTCTGGCAATTGCCGGCGATCTCATGGGTTGCCGCGCCCTGCTGTTCGATGGCGGCGGCAACCGCGGCGGTGATCGCCTTGATCGTGTCGATGGTCGAGCCGATGGCGGTAATCGACATGACGGTGGCGGCGGTGGCGCCCTGGATCTCGGTGATCTTGGTGGCGATCTCCTCGGTCGCCTTGGCGGTCTGGGCGGCGAGGTTTTTCACCTCCGAGGCGACCACCGCGAAACCCCTGCCGGATTCGCCGGCGCGGGCGGCCTCGATGGTCGCGTTGAGCGCCAGCAGATTGGTCTGGTCGGCGATCGCCTTGATCAGGTTGACGACGTCGCCGATCCGGTCGGCGGAGCCGGCGAGGTCGCGGATCTGCTCTTCCGAACGCTTGGCTTCGCCGACGGCGGTGTCGGCGCTCTCCGCCGATTTCATCACCTGCGCGTTGATCTCGCGCACCGATGCCGCGAGCTCCTCGGTCGAGGCGGCAACCGTCTGGACGTTGATCGAGGCGATTTCGGCGGCGCCCGCCACTTCGCCGGCCTGGCGTGAGGTTTCCTCCGCGGTCGCCGAGAGGTCGCTTGCCGAAACCGCGACGCGGCCGGAGGAGGCGGTGAAGCCGGAGGCGAGGTCGCTCATCTTGGCGACGAAGGCTTCGGCCACGGCATTGCGCCGGGCGAGCCGTTCGGCTTCGGCGAGCTGGCGGGCCTGTTCTTCGCTGCGCGCCTGGTCGGCATCACGCATGGTGTCGCGGAACACCGCCATGGCGCCGGCCATGGCGCCAACCTCGTCGGTTCGGCCCTGGCCGGGAATGGCGATGTCGAGCTTGCCGGAGGACAGGTCCTGCATCGCGGCGGTCATGCCGCTGATCGGCCGGACGATCATCCGGGCCAACACCAGCGCTATGGCAAGGCCGGCGACCAGCGACAGCAATGCCGCCAGCGTCAGCGCGGTCGACAGCGAATTGGCGAGATCGGCGGAATTGCGGGTGTCTTCGGTCAGCAGTGCGATCTGGCCGTCGATCAGGCCGCCTTGGCGGACGCCTTCGGCATTGGCGGGCCCCTCGAGCGCATCCAGAATGCGATTGGTCAGTGGTGTCACCTGATCGTGCATCATCGCAAGCGGCGCATTCCATCCCGAACCGCTGCGCAGCGAGGTTGCCGCGGCCGAGCCCTTGCGCACCGACAGGAAGCCGAAGCGGATCTGGTTCAGCGCCCTGGTCTGGTCTTCCGAGAGTGCGCTGGCGAGCCCGCCAATGTCGCGGATCCGGTCGCCGGCGGTGGTCCAGGCGCGCTCGAAGGCGGCCTTGTCCTGATCCCGGCCCAGATGGATGAAGCCGCGCAGGTGGCGGGTCGCCGACAGAATGCTGGATTGCAGCGCCACGCCCGCGGTCAGCAATTGCTCGGACGCGACGGGATTGCTGATCTCCTTGGTGATCAGGATGCCGAGCGCCTCCTCCAGTGGCTGAAGGCGCGGCACGATCTCGCGTTCATAGGCCGTCAGGGCCGGGTAATGATCCGGCGTACCGACCACGGCAAGCAGCCGTTGCTGGGCCTTCTGCATGTCCTCGAACAGCGGGTGGGCCTCTTTCCACCTGGCGCGATGAGCCTCGTCGGCGAAATCGGCGGCGTAGCGGTCCATCTCGTCGCGCGCCTTGGTGAGATCGCGCCAAATCTGCTCCCAGCGCCGGACATGGGCTTCGTCGGGATCGATCAGATGGTCGCGCAGCGCGACCTGCGTGCGGTTCACTGCGTCGACGATGCGGGTGCCGAGAATGGCGGTCGGCGAGCGCACCGCGGCCACCTTCTCCATGCTTTCCGAAATGGTCCGGGCGCGCCAGACCGAGACACCGGCGCTCACCGCCGAGATCGCTATGAGGGCGGCGAAACCGGCGATCAACTTGGCGCGAAGATTGAAGGCGAGCATCAGTGTTCCCATCGGTTCTTTTTTTCGTGGCGCAGCTGAGCAAGTCTTGGTGAAGTTTCGATTAAGTCAGAGATGTCGCAGCCAAATCTTGTCATGAAACACCGCTATGACGTTCGGTCAGCACCAGCCTCGCGCCGACTGCCGCTTCGACAGGCCGCGGCACACGGTCGGCCGACCCGGCGCCGGGCCTCTGGCTTGTCGGCCCGGGGAAGGTTATGTGCTCAGGGCGCATAAGCGGAGACGAGAGCGATGATCCAGGGCTTTGGGGTGAAAACCCGCCAGCGGACGGTCGGCGTCAAAGTCGGCTCGGTCCAGGTCGGCGGCGGCGCACCGATCGTCGTCCAGTCGATGACCAACACCGATACCGCCGATGTCGAGGCGACGGTTCGCCAGGTCGCGGCCCTGGCACGCGCCGGCTCGGAACTGGTGCGCATCACGGTCGATCGCGACGAGAGCGCCGCCGCCGTGCCGCATATCCGCGACCGGCTCGCCCGCATGCGCGTCGAAGTGCCGCTGGTCGGCGACTTCCATTATATCGGCCACAAGCTGCTGGCCGATCATCCGGCCTGCGCCGAAGCGCTCGACAAATACCGGATCAACCCGGGCAATGTCGGTTTCAAGGACAAGAAGGACAGGCAATTCGCCATGATCGTCGAAAAGGCGATCGAACATGGCAAGGCCGTGCGCATCGGCGCCAATTGGGGTTCGCTCGACCAGGAACTGCTGACCCATCTGATGGACGAGAACGCCAAGAGCGCCGCGCCGCTGGAGGCGCGCGCGGTCATGCATGAGGCGATGGTCCAGTCCTGCGTGCTGTCCGCCAGGCGTGCCGAGGAGATTGGCCTTGCCAAGGACCGGATCATCCTGTCGGCCAAGGTTTCGGCGGTGCAGGATCTGATTTCGGTCTATCGGATGCTCGCGTTGCGGGCGGACTATGCGCTGCATCTCGGTCTCACCGAGGCCGGCATGGGCTCGAAAGGCATTGTCGCTTCCTCGGCGGCGCTCGGTGTCGTGCTGCAGGACGGCATCGGCGATACCGTTCGCGTATCGCTGACGCCCGAGCCGAACGGCGACCGGACGCTGGAGGTGAAGGTCGCGCAGGAGATCCTGCAGACCATGGGCATCAGAACCTTCGTGCCGCTGGTCGCGGCCTGTCCGGGCTGCGGCCGCACCACCTCGACGCTGTTCCAGGAGCTGGCCCAGGACATCCAGGGTTTCATCCACGCATCGATGCCGGAGTGGAAGACCCGCTATCCCGGCGTCGAGGCGCTGAATGTCGCCGTCATGGGCTGTATCGTGAATGGGCCGGGCGAATCGAAACATGCCGATATCGGCATTTCGTTGCCGGGTACCGGCGAAAACCCGGCCGCTCCGGTCTTCGTCGACGGGCACAAGGTCACCACGCTGCGCGGCCCGACCGTTGCCGCCGACTTCAAGGCCATGGTGATCGACTATATCGAGAAACGTTATGGTGTCGGCCGGCCGCAAGCCACGGCGGCGGAGTAGGCATGCCCGCCGCGGTCGTCACCGGCGTCTCCACCGGCATCGGTGAAGCGATCGCCGCCGATCTGACCAGGCGCGGCTGGCGTGTCTTCGGCACGGTGCGCCGGGTCGAGGATCGCGAGCGGCTGAAGCTGGCTCTCGGCGAAAATTTCACCGGACTGATCGCCGACGTCACCGATATCGATTCACTTGGCCTTGCCGCGACCATGGTTGCGGATGCGCTGGGCCATGAGCCGCTGGCCGGCCTGGTCTGCAACGCCGGCGTGTCGCTGCCGGGGCCGCTGCTGCACCAGCCGCTGGATGAGCTGGACCAGCAGTGGAACGTCAATGTGCGCGGCCTGGTGGCGACCGTTCAGGCCTTTGCCGGCCTTCTCGGCGCCAGCGAGCGCTTCACCGGCAAGCCCGGCCGTATCGTCACCATGTCGTCGGTGTCGGGCGAACTGGTCTGGCCTTTCGTCGGCGGCTATGCCGCGTCGAAACACGCCGTCGAGGCGGTCAGCCACGCACTGCGCCGCGAGCTGATGCCGTTCGGCGTCGACGTGGTGATCATCGGCCCGGGGCCGGTGGCGACGCCGATCTGGGAAAAATCCTCCGCCGCGATCGATCGCAGCCGCTATCAGGCGACCTTTTACGGACCGATCATCGAAAAATTCGAGAAGGAAGTGCTGGCGCGGGCAAATGACGCGCTGCCGGCGGAAGCCGTCGCCGACGTCGTGTTTCACGCGCTGACCACGGCGAAACCGAAAACGCGTTATCCGCTGACGCGTTCGTCGCTGACCAACTGGACGCTGCCGCGGCTGCTGCCCGACCGCGTGCTCGACCGGCTGGCGGCCAAGCGCCTCGGCCTGAACCGCCGCAAATAGCCGACGCCCGGCCGCGCGAGGCGGGGCCAGGCGCCTCCTTGTCTTAGCGGAACAGCAGGGACGACAATTTGCGGCGGCCGGCGAGCGTCGCCTCGTCCATGGGCCCCCAGGCCTCGAAGAACTGGACCAGCTGCTTGCGCGCGCCATCGTCGTTCCAGGCGCGGTCGCGCTTGAAGATCTCGAGCAAGTGGTCGGCGGCTTCGTCGCGCTTGCCGGCGGCGTTCAGCGCCACCGCGAGATCGAAACGGGCCTGATGATCGGCCGGGTTCTTGGCGATCTTGTCTTCGAATTCCTGGATCGGACCGAGCTCGGCCGCCTGCTCGGCAAGCTCGAGCGCGGCCTTGGCGGCGGCCACCGCCTTGTCGTTCAGCTTGTTCTCGGGCACCTGGGCCAGCACGGCCTTGGCCTGTTCCAGATCGCCCGCCTCGACGGCTGCGCGCGCCAGGCCGCCAAGCGCCCCGAGATTGTCCGGCTCGACGCTCAACACCTGGGCATAGATCTCGGCCGCGCCGGCGAGATTGCCTTCGGCCAGCAGGCCATCGGCCTGGGTGATCACCTCGGCCATGTCGGCGCCAGCCTTGCTGCCTACCAGCTTTTCGATGAAGGCGCTGACCTGCCCCTCGGGCAGGGCACCCATGAAGCCATCGATGGCCTGGCCCTTGTCGAAGGCGATGACCGCCGGGATCGACTGGATGCCGAGCTGGCCGGCGACCTGGGGATGGTCGTCGATGTTCATCTTGACCAGCTTCACCTTGCCCTTGAAGGCATTGACCACCTTCTCGATCACCGGGGTGAGCTGCTTGCAGGGGCCGCACCAGGGCGCCCAGAAATCGACCAGAACCGGCTGGGTCTTGGATTCCTCCAGCACATCCTTGACGAAATCCTTGGTGGTCGTCTCCTTGACCAGGCCTTCGACCGGGGCGGCACTGGCCGGCGACGCGGCCGGAGCTGCCGGCTGAACCGCCGGCTGAGCTGCCGCTCCGCCATAACCGCCACCGAAGGAGCCGCCAAAGGATCCACCAAACTTCGCGCTGCCGTTGCCGCTCATCGCATGCTCCTCGCAGGACCGCCGGGCCCGCCGTGATCGAATTGTTCGAGGCATAGATGGACGCTCAGGCTCAAAATGCAACGTGAAATCGAGCCGTGCGGTGGTGGCCGTGGCCAGACGGCCATCGGCCGACTGGCCGAATGCCCTTGGCTTGACAGGCTTTGAGTGCCGACTAGCGTCTTGGCCCAAGCAGGACAGGCCGCTTCGATCGGCCGAGGAGGAAGCATTGACCCATGGCGGACCGCTGGCCGGCCTGACGGTGATCGAACTGGCGGGCCTGGGGCCCGGACCATTCTGCGGCATGATGCTGGCCGACATGGGCGCCGAGGTGATCCGGGTCGATCGGGCCGGGGCTGCCTCCTGGTCGGCGGACGGCTCGCTCGGCCGGGGCCGCAAGTCGATCGCGGTCGATCTGAAAAAACCCGGCGCGGCCGAACTGATCCTGCGCTTCGTGGCCAAGGTGGATGCGCTGATCGAAGGCTTTCGCCCAGGTGTCGCCGAGCGGCTCGGCCTCGGCCCTGACGTCTGTCTCGCCGCCAATCCGCGCCTCGTTTATGGCCGGATGACCGGCTGGGGCCAGGACGGGCCGCTGGCCTCGGCGCCCGGCCACGACATCAACTACGCGGCTCTGTCGGGCATGCTCTGGCCGATCGGCCCGGCCGACCGGCCGCCGGCCATTCCCTTGAACCTGGTCGGCGATTTCGGCGGCGGCGGCATGATGCTGGCGCTTGGCATCACCGCCGGCGTGCTCAGCGCGCGCGCCACCGGCAAGGGCCAGGTGGTGGACGCCGCCATGGTCGACGGCGCTGCCGTGCTGGGCTCGATCATCTTCGGCATGATCGGCAAGAAGACCTGGAAGGTCGAGCGTGAAGCCAACATGCTCGACGGCGGAGCGCCGTTCTACGGCGTCTATGAGACCGCCGATGGGCGCTACGTCTCGATCGGTTCGCTCGAGCCGCAATTCTACGCCGCGCTGATCCGGCTCCTGGATCTGACCGATCCGCGTTTCGCCAAGCAGTGGGACAAGGCAATGTGGCCCGACCTCAGGGCGACATTGACGGCAACGTTCAAGTCCCGGACGCGCGATGCCTGGTGCGACCTGCTCGACGGCAGCGATGTCTGTTTCGCGCCGGTGCTGGATCCCGCGGAAGCCGCGACCCATCCCCATAATGTCGCCCGCGGCACGTTCACCGAGGTCGATGGCGCGCCGATGCCGCAACCGGCGCCGCGCTTCTCGGCAACGCCGACGCGGCTCGGGACGCCATCCGGCGAACCCGGGGCCGATACCGGCTCCTTGCTGCTGGGGGCCGGCTTCAGCCGGCAGGAGATCGAGGCGGCCAAGGCATCGGGCCTGATCGCGGGAAGGATCGACGCGTGACCGAAGCAACGATCTATGCGGTGACCGACGGCATCGCGACATTGACGCTCAACCGGCCGGACCGGCTCAATGCCTTTAACGACCAGCTGGTCGTCGAGAGCCTTGCGGCGGTGGCGGCGGCAAGAGCCGACGCGGCGGTGAAGGCCTTGATCCTGACCGGAGCCGGGCGCGGTTTCTGCGCCGGCGCCGATCTGCAGGGGCTGGCGCCGTCGGCCGATGGCGTCAATGCTGCCATGCGCGATCTCTACAACCCGTTGATCATGGCGATCGACGGCTTTCCGAAACCGACGGTCGCGGCGATCAATGGCGTCGCCGCGGGGGCAGGTGTCGGCCTGGCGCTGGCCTGCGACATTGCCGTTGCCGTGCGCTCGGCGAGTTTTGTGCTCACCTTCGGACCGCAGCTCGGGCTGGTGCCGGATCTCGGCGTGACCTGGTTCCTGCCGCGCGCCATCGGGCGGGCCCGCGCGCGGGCGCTGGCCCTGCTCGGCGACAAGCTGCCGGCCGAGACCGCCGCCGCATGGGGATTGGTCTGGACCTGTGTCGATGACGATGCCTGCATGGCGTCGGCCCGCTCGATCGCGACGCGGCTCGGCGAGGGATCGGCGGAGGCCTTTGCCAATATCCGCCGGCTGCTGGATGCCGCCGAGACGCGCGGGCTTGGCGATCAGCTCGACGACGAGCGCGAGACCCAGGTCCAGCTCATCGGCAAACCGGCCTTCGCCAAGGGCGTCGCCAACTTCCTCGCCAAGCGCACGACGTGAAGGACGGAGCATGACCGAGAGTTTTGCCGACATCATCGAACGAGCCCGGCCGCTGATCGCTTCGGCACCGGTTTCGGATGCGCTCGACCAGCACGGGTTCCACCGGCAGATCCTGCCGCCCAACATTCGCCCGGTCGATGACGGGACGGTGCTGTTTGGTCCGGTCCGCACCGGTTCCTACCGGCCGATCTGGGAAAACATCGAGAACATCTACGATCTGGAGATCGCGCTGGTCGACGACCTCAAGGCCGGCGAGGTCTGCGTGCTGGCGTGTGGCGGCAATCTCAGCATTGGCCCCTGGGGCGAGCTTCTGTCGACCCGCGCCCGCTACCTGAATGCCGCGGGGTTCCTGACCGATGGCGCGGCGCGCGACGTCGCGGCGATCCGGGCCATGGGCTTTCCGGTGTTCACCGGAGCGCTGTCGCCGGCCGATACCCAGGGCCGCGGCATGATGGCGGCCAAGGATATTCCGATCCGCATTGGCGAGACCGACATCGCGCCCGGCGACATCATTGTCGGCGACGTCGACGGCGTGGTCGTCGTGCCGCGCGCCGCTGCGCTGGAGGTGCTGTCGACCGCACTCGGCAAGATCACCGGCGAACGGCGCATGCGGGCCGACATCGAGGCCGGCATGTCGCTGGCCGAGGCCTTCAGGAAACACGGTCTCCTGTGAGCGGAGGCGGTCAGGCGGCCGAGACCAGCGGCGGCGCCTCGGCATGGCCGCTCGACGGGTCGCCGTCGAAGCCGGCGTCGCTCCACTGCAGCTTCTTGTAGTTGAAGCCGCGCTGGATCGTCGGCTTGACGATGGCGAAATAGGGCGAGATGTCGAAATCGCGCGGCGCATAGAGCGAATGATGGCGGATATGCAGGATCTCCCGCCGTGCCGCCCGGCCGCGCACCCGCTGCTCGCCTTCGTGCGCCACCCGTTCGATCTTCGGCAGGATCGGATAGCGCACGGATTCGAAGGCCTGGGCGATCAGGGTCGAGCAGATGGCGCGGGTCGGATCGCCGGAGCCGAAGGCGATCATCCGCCGGCGCCAGCGCACCGGGATCGGCACGGGCAACAGGAAGCGCAACATGTCGAGGATGTTCTTCAGGTCGTAGTCGAGGCCGATCCGGGCGGTCATGAAACTCGACACCCGTTGCTGGTCGTCGGTGGTCAGGCCCACCGGCCGGCAGATGCGGGTGTGGAAGTCGCGGTATTTCGACAAGGGCGCGGAGATCACGCCTTCGCCGAGATAGGCCTCGATCAACACATGGGGCTCGCCGTTCGGTTCGAAACGGCCCTCGATCGGCCCGACATACATGGCGGCGTGCGACCAGGTCGACTGGGTCAGGTATTTGATCACGGCGGAGATGCGGGTATCGCCTTCGACCAGCAGGATATCAGCCGGACGCAGCGCCGCGCGCAGCGCAAAAGGATCGCTCGGCGTGGTCGGCTCATAGCCCGGCGACCGCTTGTCCAGGAAGCGCGCAACGCGCCTTCCGAGCGCCTCGAGTAGCCGTTCTCCCATGACGTCCCTCCCCAGGGACCCCCGTTGTCCGGAGGCCAAGTGTCTGTCGCGATCGGTTGCAAACAGGTTCACGTCTGGCGTCACCATGGCCAAGACGGTGCCATGAGCCCGTGATAAGCGTCACATATTGTCGGGATTCGCTGAGCACAATGAACGGAATGTTGATGACCCGCCGCAGTCTCCTCGCCGCTTCGGCAACGCTGGCGGCGGGGCAGGCCTCCGCCCAGGGGGCGCGATTGCCGGCCGAGGTCGACACCGTGATCATCGGCGCCGGCGCCGCCGGCATCGCCGCGGCGCGCAAGCTGATCGCCGCCGGCCGGTCGGTTGTGGTGCTCGAGGCCAAGGATCGGGTCGGCGGCCGCTGCGTCACCGATACCGTCAATTTCGGCATGCCGATGGATCTCGGCGCCCATTGGATTCATGCCCCGGCCGACAATCCGCTGGTGCCGCTCGCCCGCGCCGCCGGCTTTTCGCTCTATGACGATCCCGACAAGCAGCGCCTTCTGATCAAAGGCCGGGGGCCGCGCGAAGGCGAGCGGGAGGGTTTCGCCTCGGCGCTGCGCCGGTCGCAGCGGGCGATCCTGGACGCAGGCGAAGCCGGTCGCGAGGTGGCGCTGTCCGAAGTGGTGCCAAGCGACCTGGCCGACTGGCGGCCGACCGTCGAATTCCTCAAGGGTGCCTGGGACTCGGGCAAGGAGATGGCGCAAATCTCCTGCGTCGACTTCTACAATGCCATCGAAACCCGCGACATGTTCTGCCGGGAAGGCTTCGGCACCATCATCGCCAAGCTCGCCGAAGGCCTGCCGGTCCAGTTGTCGACCGCGGTGACCAAGGTCGACTGGTCGGGCCGGGGCGTGACGGTGGAGACGCCGGCCGGCAGCCTGAAGGGCCGCGCGGCGATCGTCACGGTGTCCACCGCCGTGCTCGCCGCCAATGTCATCCGCTTCGCGCCGGCGCTTCCCAAACGCCAGCAGGACGCCATCAATGGGCTGACCTGCGGCGCCTATGAACACCTGATGGTGCATCTGCCCGACAATCCCGTGGATGCGGCGCCGGACGAGGCCTTCGTGATCAAGGCGGACGGACCTGCCGTCGCCAAGCCGCTTGCCCGGATTGGCGGTTCGGACTGGTGGTACCTCGATATCGGCGGCCGCTTCGCCCGCGACCTGGCGGCCGCGGGGCCGGCGGCGATGAAGGCCTTCGCCAGCGAATTCGTCAGCAATGAACTCGGTCCGCGCGCCCGCCGGGCACTGGGTGAGGTCCAGGTGACGTCCTGGAGCACCGATCCCTTCGTCCGCGGTGCCTGGTCGGTCGCAGGTCCCGGCCTGACGCCGCAGCGGCTGCGTCTTGCCGAGCCGGTCGGCCAGCGCATCCTGTTCGCCGGGGAGGCGACCGACGAGGGCTTGTGGGGCACCGTCGGAGGCGCCTGGGCCTCGGGCGAGCGGGCCGCCGACCAGGCGCTGCGCTGGCTCGCGCCGCCGGTCGTCGATCGGCGGCGGCGCTGAAGCGAGCCGGGCACGCCGAAATCTCAACGGCTCATTAACGTTAACGGATTATGACCGGAGGCATTGAGGGGATCCTGCCCGATTCCGGAGTTCACGATGCTGCGTCTCGTTTCGCGCCCGCCGCGCAAATCCCAGCTGATCCTGGCCATGACGGTTGCCGCATTGGCCCTGGCAGGCTGTACCTCGCGGTCGCGTTCGGGCGGCGGCGATGTCACCGGTTCGGTGCCGGTCCAGGCGCAATTCTCCGAGCAGCAGGCGCGCCAGGAGATCGACGGCCTTGCCGCGCGCTATCAGTCGAGCCCCCAGGATGCCAACAACGCCATGCGTTATGGCCGGGCGTTGAGGGCGACCGGCCAGGCGGCGCAGGCGGTTGCCGTGCTGGAGCGGGTGGCGATCAGGGATTCGCGCAATCTGGCCCTGCTCGGCGAATACGGCCGGGCGCTGGCCGATACCGGCCGCTACGAGCAGGCCATGCAAGTGCTGACGCGGGCGCAGCGCCCGGACATGCCGGATTGGCGCATCGTCAATGTCCAGGGCTCGATCCTGGACCAGATGTCTCGGCATGACGAAGCCCAGAAATTGTATGAGGACGCGCTCAGGATCGCGCCGGGACAGCCGGCGGTCCTGAGCAATCTCGGCCTGTCGCTGGCCTTGTCGCGCAAGCTGCCGCAGGCCGAGCAATTGCTGCGTCAGGCCGCTGCCCATCCGGCGGCCGATCGGCGGGTCAGGCAGAACCTGGCGCTGGTCATTGGCCTGCAAGGCCGGTTCGGCGAGGCCGAGGAACTGGCGCGCAAGGATCTGGCTCCGGCCGAGGCCGAGCAGAACGTCGCCTATCTGCGCTCCATGCTGGCCCGGCAGAGCGCGCCGCCGCCGGCGCGCAGCCGACCGCCGGCGCCGGCAGCGCGCGGCTGAGGTCAGGAACCCAAGCGAACACATGACGACGGCCGGAATGCTGACGCATCCGGCCGTCGATTTCGCTCAGAAGCTGCGCCGGTCTTATTCGGCGGCGAGACGGACCGCTGGCGCCGCCGCCTTCACGTCGGCATCGACATAGGGCTCGAACTTGGTGAAGTTCTCCTGGAACATCTCGACCAGCTTGCGCGCGGTCGTGTCGAACTCGGCCTTATCGCGCCAGGTCTTGATCGGATAAAGCATGTGCGGCGGCACGCCCGGCACCGAGGTCGGCACGGCGAAGCCGAAATAGGGGTCGCGACGGAAATCGGCACGGTTCAGCGATCCGTCCAGCGCCGAGCGCAGCAGGAGCCGGGTGATCGAGATCGGCATGCGGCGGCCGACGCCATGCTTGCCGCCGGTCCAGCCGGTATTGACCAGCCAGCAATCGACATGGTGCCGGGCGATCAGCTCACGCAGCAGGTTGCCATATTCGGACGGATGGCGCGGCATGAACGGAGCGCCGAAGCAGGTCGAAAAGGTCGGCTGCGGCTCGGTCACGCCCTTTTCGGTGCCGGCGACTTTTGCCGTGAAGCCCGAGAGGAAGTGATACATCGCTTCCGCCGGGGTCAGCTTGGCGATCGGCGGCATGACTCCATAGGCATCCGCCGTCAGCATCACGATGTTCTTCGGGTGGCCGGAGCGGCCGGTTTCCGAGGCATTCGCGATGAAATGCATGGGGTAGGCGACGCGGGTATTTTCGGTCTTCGAGCTGTCGTCGAAATCCGGGATGCGGGTGACCGGGTCGATCACGACATTTTCCATCACCGAGCCGAAGCGCTCGGTGGTTGCATAGATTTCCGGCTCGGCCTCGCGCGACAGCTTGATCGCCTTGGCATAGCAGCCGCCTTCGAAGTTGAAGATGCCGTCCTTGCCCCAGCCATGCTCGTCGTCGCCGATGAGCGTGCGGGTCGCATCGGCCGACAGCGTGGTCTTGCCGGTGCCGGAGAGGCCGAAAAACACCGCGGTATCGCCGTTCGGCCCGACATTGGCCGAACAATGCATCGGCATGACCCCCTGCGGCGGCAGCAGGAAGTTCAGCATGGTGAAGACCGATTTCTTCATCTCGCCGGCATAGCTGGAGCCGCCGATCAGCACGATCTTGCGGGTGAAGTCGCAGGCGATCACGGTTTCCGTGCGCACGCCGTATTTTTTCGGATCGGCCCGGAACGACGGCAGGTCGACGATCGTCATGTCGGGCACGAAGGAGGCAAGCTCGCCGCGCGCCGGCCGGATCAGGAGATTGCGGATGAACAGGTTGTGCCAGGCATATTCGGTGAAGACGCGGGTCTTGATCCGGGTCGCCGGGTCGGCGCCGCCATGCAGGTCCTGGGCGAACAGTTCGCGGCCGGCCGCATGGGCCAGCATGTCCGTCATGAGAAGCTCGAACGCTTCGGGCGACATCGCGCCGTTATTGTCCCACCATACCGTCTTGTCGGTGGTGGCGTCGCGGACGATGAACTTGTCCTTGGGCGAACGTCCGGTGTGCTGGCCGGTCTCGGCGACCAGCGGCCCGCCGGCCGAGAGTTTGGCTTCGCCGCGGGCGATCGCTTCTTCGACCAGTTGCGGTTCGAGATAGTTCCAGTGGATCGCCTTGAGCCCCGAAAAGCCGAAAGCGTCGGCTCCGTGCGCCTTATTCCAGGTTCCGGTCTGATTCACGGAAGTCCTCCCTTGAGCCCCTGCGTTTTCCGCCACGCTAGAGCAGTATGGTGTTCCCAAGACGGGGGTCACGAAAGATGGCGCTTCCCCTAATCCAAAGGCTCCTGGCCGGCAAGTGCAACCGATGGCAGAGGCCTAAGTTCCAAGTCCAATCCTGCGCCGGAATGACCGCGCAGGCGAGCCTGGGTCGTTGAAGCGCTTGCCAAGGCGGCCGCCGCGCGGCAGAGACGCGCGATGAAGCCGGTTTCGAACCCATCCGACCGCAGTTTGCGCTCTGCCGACGATCTGGTCGAGGCGCGACTTGTCGCGCCGGCGCGCCGGCGCGAGGTCGAGCTGGTGGCCGGGCGCTATGCGGTGGCGCTGACGCCCGCCGTGGCCGGCCTGATCGACCGAACCGATGCGCATGACCCGATCGCGGCGCAATTCGTACCTGATATCCGCGAGCTCGACCGGCAGGCGGTCGAGCGCGACGACCCGATCGGCGATCAGGCCTATTCGCCGGTCGAGGGCATCGTCCATCGCTACCCCGACCGGGTTCTCTTGAAGATCGTCCATGTCTGCCCGGTCTATTGCCGCTTCTGCTTCCGGCGCGAAATGGTCGGCCCGAAAGGCATGGGCAATCTGTCGCCGGCGGCGCTGGCCGAGGCGCTCGCCTATGTCGCGGCCCGGCCGGCGATCTTCGAGGTGATCCTGACCGGCGGCGATCCCTTCATGCTGTCGGCCAGGCGGGTTCGCGCGGTGACGCGGGCGCTTGCCGCCATCCCGCATGTCAAGGTCATCCGCTGGCATACCCGTGTGCCGGTGGTCGATCCTGCCCGTATCACGGCGGATTTCGCCCGGGCCTTGCGGGCGCCGGGCAAGGCTGTCTATGTCGCCGTTCACGCCAACCATCCGCGCGAATTCAGCGCCGGGGCCGAAGCCGCGCTCGGCCTGCTCGCCGATGCCGGCATCGCCTTGGTCAGCCAGAGCGTGCTGTTGAAGGGCATCAATGACGATGCCGAGACGATGGCGGCGCTGATGCGCGCCTTCCTGGCCAACCGGGTCAAGCCCTATTACCTGCACCAGGCCGATCTGGCACCCGGGACCGGGCATTTCCGCACCACGATCGCCGAAGGCCAGGCCTTGATGCGCCAGTTGCGCGGCCGCTTGTCCGGCCTCGCCCAGCCGACCTATGTGCTCGATATTCCCGGCGGCGAAGGCAAGGTGCCGCTCGGGCCGGACTATTCGGGGGCCGGCGAGGTGACCGACTATCGCGGCGGCCGCCACAGCTATCCACCGGCCGACGACTGAGGAGACCTGATCAGATGGATGTGAAGGACAGCAATGGCGCCATCCTGAAGGACGGCGACACGGTGACCCTGATCAAGGATCTGAAGGTCAAAGGGACCTCGGTCACCCTGAAGCGCGGCACCGTGGTCAAGGGCATCCGGCTGACCGACAACGAGGACGAGGTGGAGTGCCGGGTCGACAAGGTCAAAGGGCTGGTGCTCAGGACCGAGTTCCTCAAGAAGGCCTGATCAGCCTCACTCGGCGATCGGCACCCGGCTTTCGACCGTGATGGCTTCGGGCGTCAGCCGGCAGCGATAGGCCAGCATCTCGACACCGCGGTCTCGCGCCCGGTCGAAGGCGCGGCCATAGGCCGGGTCGATGTCGCGGGCGAGCGCGAAACGGTCGGCGCCGCCATATTGGATCAGGAAGACCATGACGGCCCGCGCGCCGGCCTCGACCTGCTCGCCGAGCTCCTCCAGATGTTTGGCGCCGCGCGCGGTCACCGAGTCGGGGAATTCGGCGAGGCCCGGCCGGCGCATCAGATGAACGTTTTTCACCTCGACATAGCAGGGCGGCCGGCCATCGGCGGTCAGCAGCATGTCGACGCGCGAATTCCGGCCATAAGCGACCTCCGGGCGGAGCGCCTCATAACCTGACAGTTCGGCAATGGTGCCGTCGAGGATGGCGGCGGCGACAAGGCCGTTGGGATGGCCGGTATTGATGCCGACCATCTCGACGCCGCGGCCGAAATCGATCTCGGCGAGCTCCCAGGAATGGCTGAGCTTGCGTGCCGGATTGCTCGATTTCGACAGCCAGACCCTGGCTCCCGGCACGTTCAGCCCGAGCATCGAGCCCGGATTGGCGCAATGCACGGTCATCGCCTCGCCGGTGTCGAGCACGACATCGGCGAGGAAGCGCTTGTAGCGCAGGACCAGACGGCCGGGGATCAATGGCGAGGCAAAACGCATCCCTTTTCACTCAAGGGACGTTGCCGCCCAGTTCGTCATCGACATGGGCGCGGACGATTTCCTCGAAACTGTTCTCCGCACTGAAGCCCAAGCTGGTGGCACGCGCCGCATTGAACCGTTGCGGCCAGCCCGAGACGATCTTGATGATCACCGGATCGGGTTCGCGCCGCACCAGCTTCAAGGCCTTGTCGCCGCCGATCTTGCGCAGCGCGTCGAGCTCTTCGCCAATGGTCGCGGCGACGCCGGGCATGGTCAGGTTGCGGCGCCAGCCGAGCGGCTCGAGATTCATCGTCGCGGCATGAATGAGGAAACCGACCGCCGAACGCGGGCTGGCATGCCAATGCATTACGTCGTCGCCCACCGGCAGGATCGCTTCCTGGCCGGCCAGTGGCTCGCGGATGATGTTGGAGAAGAAGCCGGAGGCCGCCTTGTTGGGCTTGCCGGGGCGCACGCAGATGGTCGGCAGGCGGATGCCGATGCCGTCGAGAAAGCCCTTGCGCGAATAGTCGGTGAGCAGGAGCTCGCCGATCGCCTTCTGGGTGCCGTAGCTGGTCAGCGGGGTGTGGAAGAACTCGTCGTCGATCACCGCGTGGAACGGCGCGCCGTAGACCGCGATGGAGGAGGTGAACACCACGCGCGGATGATAGGGCGCGCGCAAGCCCTCCTGACGGATCGCCTCGTAGAGCTGGCGGGTGCCGTCGAGATTGATCCGGTAGCCCTTGTCGAAATCGGCCTCGGCCTCGCCCGACACGATGGCCGCGAGGTGGAAGATGACATCGGGACGTGCGCCGATCATCGGGCCGGCGGTGTTGGGCGCCGAGATATCGCTCGCCCAGGCGGTCACCCGGCCAGGGAAGGCCGTCGGTTTTTCCGGTGCCACGACATCGACCAGCGACAGGGCGGTGATCGGCTTGCCGGCGAGCTGGCCGTCGGCGACGAGACGATCGGTCAGCTTGCGGCCGACCATGCCGGCGGCTCCAATGATCAGAATATGCAAGGGCGTGTCCTCTGCTGGGCCTCGTTTGCGCCGACCTTACCGCCCTAAGACCGAGCGTGGAACAGGCACGGACGCTTGGGCCGAATGCGGTCGTTGCATCCGCCGCCATTGACGCGTCGGGCGGCCCGCGCCATGGAGCAGACGACAAGGGCGAAGTCCCGGGACATTCAGGAGTGAAGCAACCATGGCGACCGTCCTGTCCGGCGAGTGGGACTATATCATCTGCGGTGCCGGCACCGCCGGCTGCGTGCTGGCCAACCGGCTGACGGCCAACCCCAAAAATCGCGTGCTGCTGATCGAGGCCGGCACCAAGGACGACTGGATCTGGTTCCACATCCCGGTCGGCTATCTCTTCGCCATCGGCAATCCGCGCGCCGACTGGATGTTCAAGACCGAGCCGGAAGCCGGGCTCAACGGCCGCTCGCTGGTCTATCCGCGCGGCAAGGTGATCGGCGGCTCCTCGGCGATCAACGCCATGATCGTCATGCGTGGCCAGGCCGCCGACTATGACCATTGGCGCCAGCTCGGCCTGACCGG
This sequence comes from Phreatobacter stygius, assembly GCF_005144885.1. Taxonomy (NCBI): domain Bacteria; kingdom Pseudomonadati; phylum Pseudomonadota; class Alphaproteobacteria; order Hyphomicrobiales; family Phreatobacteraceae; genus Phreatobacter; species Phreatobacter stygius. The sequence continues at coordinate 2,131,084 of NZ_CP039690.1, read as the reverse complement.
CTGGGGCTGGGACGATGTGAAGCCGATCTTCAAGGGCGTCGAGGACCATTTCCTCGGCGCCAGCGAACATCACGGCGCCGGCGGCGAATGGCGGGTCGAGGCGCCGCGGGTGCGCTGGGACCTGCTCGACCGGGTGCGCGAGGCGGCGACCCAGATGGGCATCCCGGCGATCGACGACTTCAACACCGGCGACAACGAGGGCGCCGCCTATTTCCACGTCAACCAGAAGAAGGGCCTGCGCTGGTCGTCGGCGCGCGGCTTCCTCAAGCCGGTGATCGACAAGCGCGACAATCTGGAGGTGCTGTCCGGCGCCGTCGTCGAAAGACTGACGATCGATGGCGGCCGGATCACCGGGGTTGAGCTGAGGCGCGGCGGCGAGACGCTGGTCGCCCGTTCGGTCGGCGAGGTCATCCTGGCCTCCGGCTCGGTCGGCTCGACCCAGATCCTCGAACTGTCGGGCATTGGCCGGGGCGAGGTGCTCGGCCGTCACGGCATCCCGGTGGCGCTCGACAAGCCGGGCGTCGGCGAGAACCTGCAGGACCACCTGCAATTGCGCGCGATCTACAAGATCGACGGCGTGAAGACGCTGAACGAGACCTACCACAACCTGATGAAACGGGCCTGGATGGGCATGGAATATGCCCTGTTCCGCTCAGGCCCGCTGACCATGGCGCCGTCCCAGCTCGGCATTTTCACCCGCTCCGACCCAAGCCAGGAACGGGCCAATATCCAGTTCCACATCCAGCCCCTGTCGCTCGACAAGTTCGGCGAGCCGCTGCACCGCTTTCCAGCCTTCACCGCGGCAGCCTGCAACCTCCGGCCGACGTCGCGCGGCTCGATCCATATCCGCTCGGCGGATTTCGCCGACAAGCCGGTCATCGCACCGAACTATCTGGCGACCGAAGAGGACCGCCTGGTGGCGGCCGATTGCATCCGGCAGACCCGCCGGCTGGTCAGCCAGCCGGCGCTGGCGCCCTATCATCCGCAGGAATATCTGCCGGGGCCGTCGGTCGGCGATGATCCGGAAAGCCTTGCCAAGGCGGCCGGTGATATCGGCACGACCATTTTCCATCCCGTCGGCACGGCCAAGATGGGGCTGCGCTCCGACCCCACCGCCGTGGTCGACGAACGGCTGAGGGTGATCGGCATCGACGGTCTCAGGGTGGTCGATGCCTCGGTGATGCCGACGATCACCTCGGGCAATACCAATACGCCGACCCTGATGATCGCCGAGAAGGGCTCGCGGATGATCATCGAGGATGGCCGGCGCTAAGGCGCGCCGCGATGTGACATCGGCCGCCGGCCTATCCGGTTGGATGCGCCGGCGGCCTTGATCGTCAGGCCGGCATGGCGGTTTCGACGAGCTTGGCCCAATAGCTGGTGCCGGCGGGGATCGCCTTGTCGTCGAAGTCATAGGCCGGGTGGTGGCAGGCGGCGGTATCGCCATTGCCGACGAAGATGTAGCAGCCGGGCCGTTCGTTCAGCATGTAGGAGAAGTCTTCCGCACCCATCAGCGGCGGCGTGTTGGTGTCGACCTTGTCGGCGCCGACAATGGCCTTGGCGACTTCGGCGGCGAACCTGGTCTGGGCCTCGTGATTGAAGGTGACCGGATAACCCCTGACATAGTCGACCTTGGCGGTGCAGCCCATGGCCTTGGCGATGCCCTCGGCCGTCTGCTTCATGCGCTCCTCGACCAGGTCCTGCACCTCCGGCTTGAAGGTGCGCACCGTGCCGAGCATGCGCAGCGTCTGCGGAATGACGTTGAAAGCTTCGCCGGCATGGATCGAGGTGATCGAGACGACGGCGCATTCGATCGGGTCGACATTGCGCGACACGATGGTCTGCATCGCCTGACCGATGGCAAAACCGACCGGCACCGGATCGATGCACAGATGCGGCATGGCGCCATGGCCGCCCTTGCCTTCGATATCGATGATGAAGCGGTCGGCGGCCGCCATGGACGGGCCGGTGCGCACGGCGAAGGTGCCGAGCGGAATGCCCGGCATATTGTGCATGCCATAGACTTCCTGGATGCGGAAACGGGTCATCAGGCCGTCCTTGACCATCAGGTCGCCGCCGCCGCCGCCTTCTTCGGCCGGCTGGAAGATCATGATCGCGGTGCCGTCGAAATTGCGCGTCTCGGCGAGATATTTGGCGGCGCCGAGCAACATGGCGGTGTGGCCGTCATGGCCGCAGGCATGCATCTTGCCCGGGATTTTGGACGTGTGAGGCGCGTTGGTCGCCTCCTCGATCGGCAGCGCGTCCATGTCGGCGCGCAGGCCGATGACCTTGCCGGAGCCGGCCTTGCGGCCCTTGATCACGGCGACCACGCCGGTCTTGCCGAGCCCGGTCACCACCTCGTCGCAGCCGAATTCCTTCAGCTTGTCGGCGACGATGCCGGAGGTCCGGAACACGTCGAACAGCAATTCGGGGTTCTCGTGGAAGTCACGGCGCCAGGCGGTGATTTCATCGGCGAGATCGGCGACGCGGTTGATGATGGGCATGGAACGCTCCGATACGGAAAACGGGTGGCTTGGAGTCTTTGGTCATTCTGCGCCTCTCCACGCAGAAAGCGGGAGAGGCGCGCAGTGGGATCGGGATCAGGCGGCGAGCCGCATTTCGACGAGCTTGGCCCAATAGCTCATGCCGATCGGGATGATCTCGTCGTTGAAGTCATAGGCCGGGTGATGCAGGCCGGCGCTCTCGCCCTGGCCGACGAAGATGAAGGCGCCGGGACGGGCCTCCAGCATGAACGAGAAATCCTCGCCGCCCATGACCGGGGTGACGTTACGCTCGACACCGGCTTCGCCGACCACCGCGGCGGCGGCGTCGGCTGCGAAGACGGTGTTCTCGGCATGGTTGGCGGTGACCGGATAGTCACGGGAATAATGCAGCTTGGCGGTCGCGCCGAACAAGGCGGCCGTGCCTTCGACGACGGCATGCAGGCGGGCTTCGACGAAATCGCGCATTTCCGGCGTCAGCGTGCGCACCGTGCCGAGCAAGGTGGCGGTCTGCGGGATGACATTGTCGGTGAAGCCGGCATTGAAGGCGCAGATCGAGACCACGACATTGTCGAGTGGATTGACGTTGCGCGAGACGATCGACTGGACATTGGCGACGATCTGGGACGCGACCAGCACGGTGTCGACCGACAGATGCGGCTTGGCGGCGTGGCCGCCCTTGCCCTCGACCTCGATGCGGATGCGGTCGGCCGCCGCCAGCAGCGGGCCGGCGCGTAGCGCGAAGGCGCCGACCGGCATGCCCGGCGTGTTGTGCATGCCATAGACCTCCTGGATGCCGAAGCGGTCCATCATGCCGTCATTGACCATTTCACGGCCGCCGCCGCCGCCCTCTTCGGCCGGCTGGAAGATGACCGCCACGGTGCCGTCGAAATTGCGCGTCTCGGCGAGATATTTGGCGGCGCCCAAGAGCATGGCGGTGTGGCCGTCATGGCCGCAGGCGTGCATCTTGCCGGCGGTCTTGGAGGCATAGGCCTTGCCGGTGATCTCGGTCAGCGGCAGGGCGTCCATGTCGGCGCGCAGCCCGATCACCTTGCCTGATCCGCTCTTTGAACCCTTGATCAGGCCGACCACGCCGGTCTTGCCGATGCCGGTGACCACCTCGTCGCAACCGAATTCCCTGAGCTTGTCGGCGACGATGCCGGCGGTGCGGTGCACGTCGAACTGCAGCTCGGGATGTTCGTGCAGGTCGCGCCGCCAGGCGGTGACTTCGTCGTGAAGCGCGGAAATGCGGTTGTTGATGGGCATGGGGGTCTCCGAACAGAAAACGGGTGGATGTCAGGTCTGGGTCACGCCAGTCTCGGCCTTTCCAGGCCATGGGGAGACGGCGGTTGAACGGGCAGGTTTCAGGCGGTGAGCCGCGTCTCCACGAGCTTTGCCCAATAGCTCATGCCGATCGGGATGATCTCGTCATTGAAGTCGTAAGCCGGGTGATGGACATTCGCCGTATCGCCCTGGCCGATGAAGATGAAGGCGCCGGGACGCGCATTCAGCATATAGGAGAAATCCTCGCCGCCCATGACCGGAATAGCGTCGCGGTTGACGCTTGTCTCGCCGACCACGGCCGCGGCGGCATCGGCGGCAAACGGCGTGTGCGCCTCGTTATTGACGGTCACCGGCACGATGCGCTCGTAAGTGAGGCTTGCCTTGGCGCCGAACAGGGCGGCGGTGCCTTCGACCACCTCCTTCAGCCGCTTCTCGACGAAATCTCTGACCTCCGGACTCAAGGTGCGCACCGTGCCGCGCAATTCGGCGGTCTGCGGAATGACATTGTTGGCAAAGCCGGCATTGAAGGCGCAGATCGAGACCACGGCGTTTTCCAGCGGGTCGACATTGCGCGAGACGATCGATTGGACCGCCGTGACGATATGGGCCGCGACCAGGATCGTGTCGACCGACAGATGCGGCTTGGCGGCGTGGCCGCCCTTGCCTTCGACGTCGACGCGGAAATTGTCGACGGCCGCGAGCAGCGGACCGGGCCTGAGCGCAAAGGCGCCGACCGGCAGTCCCGGCGCATTGTGCATGCCATAGACCTCCTGGATGCCGAAACGCTCCATCATGCCGTCGTCGACCATGGCCTGGCCGCCCTTCTCGCCCTCTTCCGCGGGCTGGAAGATGACCGCGACCGCGCCGTCGAAATTGCGTGTCTCGGCGAGATATTTGGCGGCGCCGAGCAACATGGCGGTGTGGCCGTCATGGCCGCAGGCATGCATCTTGCCGGGGGTCTTCGAGGCATGGGGCTTGCCCGACATCTCGGTCAGCGGCAGCGCATCCATGTCGGCGCGCAGCCCGATCACCTTGCCCGAACCGCCGATTTTGCCAGAACTGTTGGAACCCTTGATGATGCCGACCACGCCGGTTCGGCCAATGCCGGTGACCACCTCGTCGCAGCCGAAGCTCCTCAGCTTCTCGGCGACGATGCCGGCGGTGCGGTGGACGTCGAACTGCAACTCCGGATGTTCGTGCAGGTCGCGCCGCCAGGCGGTGACTTCATCATGCAGGGCGGAGATGCGGTTGACGATCGGCATGGGGGGCTCCAGGGCGAAAAGGAATGGGACACGCCGTGCCGGCGTGCTGCCGGTGCGGCGGCGAAACGTGGTCAATGTCAGACGGGAAGCCGGCTTTCGACGATTTTCGCCCAATAGCTCATGCCGATCGGGATGATTTCGTCGTTGAAGTCGTAGGCCGGGTGATGGACGTTGGCTCCTTCGCCCTGGCCAATGAAAATGAAGGCGCCGGGCCGCGCCTCCAGCATGAAGGCAAAGTCCTCGCTGCCCATGATCGGCGGAAACACCCTGTTGACGCTCGCTTCGCCGACAACCGCGGCGGCGGCATCCGCCGCAAAACCGGCCTCGGCCCCATGGTTGGCGGTGACCGGGGCGCCGCGCCGGTAGGTGAGCCGGGCGGTCGCGCCATGGAGCGCCGCGGTCCCATCGACGATGGCTTGCAGGCGCTGCTCGGTCAGGTCGCGCAGCTCCGACGACAGGGTGCGCACGGTGCCGAGCAAGGTTGCCGTCTGCGGGATGACATTGTCGGTGAAACCTGCATTGAAGGCGCAGATCGAGATTACGACCTTCTCCAGCGGGTCGACATTGCGCGAGACGATCGACTGGACGTTCGCGACGATCTGCGCGGCGACGAGGATCGTATCGACCGCATTATGCGGCTGCGCGGCATGGCCGCCCTTGCCCTCGACTTCGATGCGAATGCCGTCGGCCGCCGCCATCAGCGGCCCGGGGCGCAGCGCGAAAGTGCCGACCGGCATCCCCGGCGCATTGTGCATGCCATAGACCTCCTGGATGCCGAAACGCTCCATGACGCGATCCTGGACCATCTCGCGGGCGCCGCCGCCGCCTTCTTCCGCCGGCTGGAAGATGACCGCGACCGTGCCGTCGAAATTGCGCGTTTCGGCGAGATATTTGGCGGCGCCCAAGAGCATGGCGGTGTGGCCGTCATGGCCGCAGGCGTGCATCTTGCCCGCCGTCTTCGAGGCATAGGCCTTGCCGGTGATTTCGGTCAGCGGCAGGGCGTCCATGTCGGCGCGCAGCCCGATGACCTTGCCTGAACCTTGGCCTGAACCTTGGCCTGAACCTTGGCCCGAGCCCTTGATCAGGCCGACCACGCCGGTTCTGCCGATGCCGGTGACCACCTCGTCGCAGCCGAATTCCTTAAGCTTCTCGGCGACGATGCCGGCGGTGCGAAACACGTCGAATTGCAGCTCCGGATATTCATGCAGGTCGCGGCGCCAGGCAGTCACTTCGTCATGCAGGGCGGCGATACGGTTGACGATGGGCATGAAGGATCTCGCGGTCGGGAGGGCAGAGCAAATCGGACAGCGCGGCATCGGTCAATCGAGCAGCCATGCGGATGCGCCATCTTGACGTGCATGGCTCGGCTGGCGTTCGATCCGCCGATGCATATGACCAGCGTCGAACTGCTCCACCGCCTCGTCGGGTTCCCGACCGTCTCGGACACCGACAATCGGGCCCTGATCGACTTCGTCGGCGACTATCTGAAGGCCCATGGCGTCGCCTTCGAGCTGGTGCCGCTGGCCGACGGGCGCAATTTCAATCTGTGGGCGACGATCGGCCCCAATGTCGATGGCGGGATCGTGCTGTCGGGCCATGTCGACGTGGTGCCGGTCGAGGGCCAGCCCTGGAGCAGCGACCCGTTCACCCTGGTCGCCAGGGGCGACAAGCTCTATGGCCGCGGCGCCTGCGACATGAAGGGTTTCGACGCCTGCGTGCTGGCGGCGGTGCCGGCCATGCTCAAGGCCGGCCTGAAGCGGCCGATCCACATTTGTCTGTCGGCGGACGAGGAAGTCCGCATGGCCGGCGCGCGCGCCCTGATCGCCAGGCTCGGCAAGGACTGGGTCAAGCCCGCGGTCTGCATCGTCGGCGAGCCAAGCCGGATGAAGGTGGTCACCGGGCACAAGGGTTATCTGCGCATCGATACGCATGTGCGCGGCTTCGAGGTGCATTCGAGCAACCGCTATGCCGGCGTTTCCGCAGTCATGGTCGCCGCGCGCCTGGTCGCCTGGCTGGAACAGCGCGACCTGAAGAACAAGGCCGAGGCGGAAAGGACCGGCGGCGTGCCACATTTCGATCCGGGCTGGACCATGCTGCATGTCGGCATGATCCAGGGCGGCACGGCGCACAACATCACCGCGCTCGACTGCAAGTTCGTCACCGGCGTCCGGGTCGTGCCGGGCGATGACGGCGAAAATTATGCCCGGGAATACGAAGATTTCGTCCGCACCGAGATCGAGCCTGAGATGAAGGCGGTGCATCCGAGCGCCGGCGTCACCATCACCCGCGGTTATGCCTCGCCGGCGCTCGGCGCCGAACCCGAGGGCGAGGCCGAGCGGCTCGCCCGCAAGCTGACCGGCGACAATGGCACCCATGTGGTGGCCTATGGCGCGGAGGCCGGCTTTTTTCAAAAGGCCGGCCTCTCGACGGTCATTTGCGGGCCCGGCGACATCGCCCAGGCGCACCAGCCGGACGAATGGATCGAGATCTCCGAACTGGCCAAATGTGATGCCTTCATCGCCGGCCTGATCAGGCAATGCGCGGCCTGACGGCCGGTGGCGGGCATGAGCTGGCCGCAGCGCACATAAAGAAATCTTTATGTCTTTATTGCCTCGCGCCGATGGGCGTGCTAGAGGCCGCGCGACCGCTGGACGGGCGTCCGGCGAAGCCTGTTCCGTCCCGCCTGTCCCCTAGAGGATCCCATGGCCGCCATCGACTACATCGTCAAAGACATCGCGCTCGCCGCCTTCGGCCGCAAGGAAATCGACCTCGCCGAGACCGAAATGCCGGGTCTCATGGCGACCCGCGCCGAGTTCGGTGCGTCGCAGCCGCTGAAGGGCGCGCGCATTGCCGGCTCGCTGCACATGACCATCCAGACCGCGGTGCTGATCGAGACCCTGAAGGCTCTCGGCGCCGACATCCGCTGGGTGTCCTGCAACATCTATTCGACCCAGGATCATGCCGCCGCGGCCATCGCCGCCGCCGGCATCCCGGTCTTCGCTTATAAGGGCGAGACGCTGACCGAGTACTGGGACTACACCGCCAAGCTGTTCGACTGGCATGGCGGCGGCACGCCGAACATGATCCTCGACGACGGCGGCGATGCCACCATGTTCGTTCATCTCGGCCTGCGCGCCGAGAACGGCGATGCCGGTTTCCTCGACAAGCCGGAATCGGAAGAAGAGGAAATCTTCTTCGCCCTGCTCAAGAAGAAGCTGGCGGAAAAGCCGAAGGGCTGGTTCGGCGAGCTCGCCAAGGCGATCAAGGGCGTCTCGGAAGAGACCACCACCGGCGTCAACCGGCTCTATCAGCTGGCCTCCGCCGGCAAGCTGCTGTTCCCGGCGATCAACGTCAACGACTCCGTCACCAAGTCGAAGTTCGACAACCTCTACGGCTGCCGTGAATCGCTGGTCGACGCGATCCGCCGCGGCACCGACGTGATGATGTCGGGCAAGGTCGCCTTCGTCGCCGGCTTCGGCGATGTCGGCAAGGGCTCGGCCGCTTCGCTGCGCCAGGCCGGCTGCCGCGTCATCGTCTCGGAAGTCGATCCGATCTGCGCCCTGCAGGCGGCGATGGAAGGCTATGAGGTCGCGACCATCGAGGACGCCCTGTCGCGCGCCGACATCTATGTCACCGCCACCGGCAACAAGGACATCATCACGGTCGACCACATGCGCGCCATGAAGGACCGGGCGATCGTCTGCAACATCGGCCACTTCGACAACGAGATCCAGGTCGCCGGCCTGAAGAACTTCAAGTGGAACAACGTCAAGCCGCAGGTCGACGAGATCGAATTCCCGGGCGGCAACCGGATCATCCTTCTGTCGGAAGGCCGCCTGGTCAATCTCGGCAACGCCATGGGCCACCCGTCCTTCGTCATGTCGGCTTCGTTCACCAACCAGACGATCGCCCAGATCGAATTGTGGACCAATCCCGGCAAGTACGAGAAGAAGGTCTATACCCTGCCGAAGCATCTCGACGAGAAGGTCGCCATGCTGCACCTGGAGAAGATCGGCGTGAAGCTGACCAAGCTGCGGGCCGACCAGGCCGCCTATATCGGCGTGCCGCAGCAGGGTCCGTTCAAGGCCGACCACTACCGCTATTGATCGCAAGCTTGAGCTCTGCGACAGGAAAGGCCCGGCTGCCAAGCCGGGCCTTTTTTGTGCCCCGGCGCATTTTCTGCCTCAACCGACGCGGCTGATGGTCATGCCTCCGTTTTCGCTCTCCACCTTCACCGCCGGGATCATCGCGCCGCTGGTCGGCTTCGCCGGCACGGTTGCCATTGTCATCGCGGCGGCCCAGGCGGTCGGCGCCACGCCCGGCCAGACGATCTCCTGGCTGGCCGCCATTTCGCTCGCTCAGGCGATCAGCGGCATGGCGCTGACCTGGCGCTACAAGATGCCGATCATCATCGCCTGGTCGACGCCGGGGGCCGCGCTGATCGCGGCGACCGGCGGCACCATCACCATGCCGGCGGCGGTCGGCGCTTTCATGCTCGTGGCCGTGCTGATCATCGCCACCGGCCTCGTCCGGCCGATCGGCGACCTGGTCGCCCGGATCCCGCCGGGCATTGCCTCGGCGATGCTGGCGGGCGTGCTGTTCAAATTTGTCGCCGATGTCGTGCTGGCAGCGCCCGGCGCGCCGCTCCTGGTGCTGCCGCTGGTGGTGATCTTCCTGGTTGCCCGCCTGGTTCATCCGGCCAGCGCCATGCTGGTGGTGGTGGCGATGGGCGTCGGGCTCACCTATGCGCTCGGCCTGGCCGGCCCGTTGCCGGGCGATCTCGGCCTTGCCCGGCTGGAATGGGTGACGCCGAGCTTCGAAGCCGGCGCGCTGATCGGGCTCGGCCTGCCGCTTTATCTGGTCACCATGGCGGCGCAGAACCTGCCGGGTCTGGCCGTGCTCCGGGCCAATGGCTACAATCCGCCGGTTGGACCAGTGCTGACGGTGACCGGCATCGCCTCGCTCGTCTCGGCGCCGTTCGGCGCCCATACCTCGAACCTTGCGGCCATCACCGCGGCGATCTGCGCCGGGCCCGACGCCCATCCCGACCGGGCCAAGCGCTGGCCCGCCGGTATCGTCTACGGTCTTGCCTTCATCCTGCTCGCGGCTTTTGCCGATCCCTTCGTGGCGCTGTTTGGCGCCATGCCGAAGGCGCTGATCACCACGATTGCCGGGCTGGCGCTGGCCGGTGCGCTGATGGGGGCGCTGTCGATCGCCATGGGCGACGACAAGACCCGCTTTCCGGCGATCCTCAGTTTTGCGACAGCCGCCTCCGGTGTCTCGGTCCTCGGCGTCGGCGCGGCCTTCTGGGGCCTGGCAATCGGGCTCGTCGCGCTCGGCGTCGAGCGGCTCTGTCACAAGATCGGGATAGGATAACCGTCACGACACGGTGAACGTGATCGCCCGCATCCTTGACGTGCAGGGGAGGCAATCCCTACCTTCATTGGCCGTAGTTTTGATTCCAGGAGAGCGCCATGGGTGCCGTTTCCGCCACCACAGATGCCACCTTCGAGAGCGACGTCATCAAGGCCGACGCTCCCGTCGTGGTCGATTTCTGGGCACCGTGGTGCGGCCCATGCCGGATGATCGCGCCGGCGCTCGATGCCATCTCGACCGAACTTGGCGACAAGGTGAAGATCGTCAAGGTGAATGTCGACGAGAACCCGAAAATCGCCTCCAACTACGGCATCATGTCGATCCCGACCCTGATGATCTTCAAGGGCGGCAAACTGGTCGATCGCAAGACCGGCGCCTCGCCGCAGGCGGCGCTGAAGCAGTGGATCACCACCCACGCCTGACCGGCACCTGCCTGGTCACCAAGAAAGCCGCCGGTTTGCCGGCGGCTTTGTTTTTTGGCGCATGGCTTTGGCCCATGCCCCCGGCACAGCCCGGATGCCGCCGGCGCGGCATTCCCGGCTAGTCTCACCCGCATGGATGGCGAGAGCGACGATATCAAGCCGGCGCGCCGATCAGCCGGATTGCGCCTGCGGGCGGGCGGCCGGCGGGCGCTCGACTGGCTCTTGCCGCCGCTCTGCCTTGCCTGCCGCAATCCGGTCGGCGACCACGGTGCCCTGTGTCCGGGCTGCTGGCGGCGGGTCGGCTATATCGAAATGCCGGTCTGCGACCGGCTCGGCACGCCCTTGCCCTTCGACCTCGGTCCGGGCGCGGTTTCGCCCCAGGCGATCGCCAATCCGCCGGCCTTCGACCGGGCCCGTGCCGCCTTTCGTTTCGACGATGTCGGCCGCGCGCTCGTCCATGGTCTGAAATATGGCGACCGGCTGGAGATCGCGCCGGCGCTGGCCGGCTGGATGGCACGGGCCGGCCGCGAGATCCTCGAAGATGCCGATGCGCTGATCCCGGTGCCGCTGCACTGGACGCGGCTCTTGCGCCGCCGGTTCAATCAGGCGGCCGAACTGACGCGCCACCTGTCGGCGCGGACCGGCATTGCCAACGAAGCGCTGGTGCTGAAGCGCGGTCGGCGAACCTCGCATCAGGTCGGGCTGACCCGGGCCCAGCGGCTGGACAATGTCGCGGGCGCGTTCCAGGTCTTGGACGAGAAGAAGGGCTGGGTCAGGGGCCGAAAGCTCGTGCTGGTCGATGATGTCCTGACCACCGGTGCGACCATTGAGGCCTGTGCACGGGTGCTGCGCCGTGCCGGCGCGGCTCGCATCGATGTGTTGACCGCGGCAAGGGTTGTGGAGGGCCCCTTCGCGGTCCATATCTGATGGCCGATACGACCCACGAGATGAGCTTGATGCCCGAAATCGTCATCTATACCAAGGATTACTGCCCCTATTGCCATGCGGCGAAGCAGCTCTTGAAGCGCAAGGGCGCGGCTTTCACCGAAATCGACATCCAGAAGCACCCGGAACGGCGCGCCGAGATGATCCAGAAGTCCGGCGGCAGCTCGACGGTGCCGCAGATCTTCATTGGCTCGCAGCATGTCGGCGGCTCCGACGACGTCCATGCGCTGGATGACGCCGGCAAGCTCGACCTTCTGCTGGCGGCCTGATCTTGGCGACTGACATGAGCGGCACATTTACCGCGGCCTGCGTGCAGATGCGCGCGGATATCGACATCAAGGCGAGCCTCGATCAGTCGCTCGGGCTCGTCCGTGAAGCTGCGCGTGCCGGCGCGGCCTATGTCCAGACGCCGGAAATGACCAATATCCTGCAGCCGGACCGGCCGAAATTCTTCGAGACCATCAAGGCCGAGGCTGACGATCCGTGCTTGCCGGTGTTCCAGGCCGAGGCCATGACGCTCGGCATCTGGCTGCATATCGGCTCGCTCGCCATCAAGATCGGCGAGAAACAGGCGGCCAATCGCGGCTACCTGATTTCACCCGACGGCGAGATCGTCGTGGCCTATGACAAGATCCATATGTTCGACGTCAACCTGGCGAACGGCCAGACCTATCGGGAATCGGCCGCCTATGCCCCCGGCGACCGTGCCGTCGTGGCCGATCTGCCTTGGGCCAGGCTCGGTGTGACGATCTGCTACGATCTGCGCTTCCCGCAGCTCTACCGGTCGCTGGCCGAGGCCGGCGCCGGCATCATGGCGATCCCGTCCTCGTTCACCGTGCCGACCGGCCAGGCCCATTGGCACGTGCTGATGCGTGCGCGCGCCATCGAGACCGGCGCCTTCGTGATCGCCGCGGCCCAAGGCGGCAAGCATGCCTGCGGCCGCGAGACCTATGGCCACAGCCTGATCGTCGATCCCTGGGGCACGATCCTGGCCGAGGCCGACCACGACGAACCGGCGGTGATCCTGGCCGAGATCGACCCGGCCAAGGTTGCCGAGACCCGCGGCCGCATTCCCTCGCTCGCCAATGGCCGGGTGTTCCGGCTGGAGGGCACGCCATGATCAAATATGCACTCGCCTGCGACAGCGCGCACGAATTCGAGAGCTGGTTCCCCTCGTCCGACAGCTTCGACCAGCAGCTGAAGCGCGGCCTCGTCACCTGCCCGGCCTGCGGCTCGGCCAAGGTCGGCAAGACCATCATGGCGCCGCAGGTGGCGCGCAAGGACCGCGCCGCCGTGGCCGCGCCCCGGCCGGACGAGCCGCGCAAGGTCGCGATGGTTTCACCCGAAGAGCAGGAGCTGCGCGCCAAGATCAAGGAATTGCGCGACCATCTCGTCGCCAATTCCGATGCGGTCGGCGACAAGTTCGCCGAAGAGGCGCGCAAGATCCATTACGGCGAGACCGAACATCGCTCGATCCATGGCTCGGCGACGCCCGAAGAAGCCCGTGAGCTCGCCGACGAGGGCATCGAGTTCCACGCCCTGCCGGTGCTGCCGGACGAGAGGAATTGATCGACCGGCCGGCTTCCTATTCGCCGGGGGCGCTGCTACCCCTCGGCGAACAGGAGCTCTTGCATGTCCCGCTTCGTCACCGCGTTTTTTGCGTCTCTCGCCTGCTTCGTCCTGCCCGCGCATGCCGACGAAGCCACCGTGCGGGTGACCAATGAGAGCGTGCCGACGCTCTGCGCGGAAGAGGACAATGTCGATCTTCGCTTCCACTCGCCGTCGGTCCGGCGCTTTCGCATCGAGGCGCAGCATCCGGCCGTGATCGGATCGATCGTTCAGGATTCGACTGCTCCCGACTTCACCAATTGCACCATCACCGACAAGGCCGACCATCGCTTCACGCCGCGACGGGTGGTGCTGCACGACGATCCGCGGCTGCGGGTCGTCGGTATCACCTTCGACAAGTTCTGGCGGCCCGAACGGGTGCCGGTGACGGTCGCGGGGCGCCGTGACGAAGGCTTTCACCTGATCCAGCTGTTCTGGAAGGGGCGCGGGCAGCAGCCCTATGAATTCCTGGTGCTCTACCCGGTCGACGGCTACTGGCGCATCAAGCCGCGCCCGCCGCGGCATTTGCGCGACATCGTCTACGGCACCTCGTTCCTCGTCGGGCCGATCGAGGTGATGCAGCGGCCGGTGGTCAATCTCTCGGCCATCGCCTTCGACCCGGCGAGCCTGACCTTCGACCTCACCTTCAAGGCCGGCGGCACCGCCAGGCTCAAGGTCCAGACCGTCGATCGCCTGCGGGTGGCGGTCGAGGTCGAGCTCGAGCAGCCAGTGGTCAATGGCCCGTTTGCCGGGCTGCGGTCCATGTATGTCGCCGAGACCAATGCCGATGGCGCCCATGTCGATTGGCGCGCGCCGGCCGAGAACCGCTGGCACCAGAGCCCGGTGATGAACTTCCAAGGCGGCCAGGGCATCGAGGTCAGGCTCGGACGGCATCTGGCGAGCCGCCACAACACCTCATCGCCCGATCATCTCCTGTCGGCCTTCCGGAACTGACGCCGGCGGCAGCGCCGGCTTGTCTTCCGTGCTGTCGGATGCTCCAATCCGTGCAACAGCACGTCGACCGGCCGCGCCATCAGCTGCGACAAGGACCGGATCTGGGGAGGATCAACAGATGAAAGCCGTCGTCATCGAGGGTTTCGGCGATCCCGCGGCCACCATCCAGTTGAAGGACCTGCCCGATCCGCCGCCGCCGGCGCCGGGCGAGGTGACGGTCGAGATGCTGGTGCTCAACATCAACCCGTCCGACCTGTTGCAGATCCAGGGTCTCTACGGCGTCTCCAAGCCGCCCTTGCCGTTCATTCCAGGCGGCGAGGCGGTCGGCCGGGTCGCCGCGGTGGGCGAGGGCGTCCAGGGCCTTGAAGTCGGCGACATCGTCTCGCCGATGATCCTCAATTGCTGGGTCGAGCGGGTGAACATCAAGGCGCATCTCGCCATGAAGCTGCCTGATAATATCGACCTCAAGCAGGCTTCCATGATCAAGGGCAATCCGGCCACCGCCGAGGCGCTGCTGGCCGATCAGGTGCCGCTCAAGGCTGGCGACTGGCTGATGCAGAATGCCGCCAACTCGGCGGTCGGAACCTTTCTGGTCAAGCTCGCGGCCGAGCGCGGCATCAACACGCTGAACATCGTCCGGCGCGCCAGCGCGGTTGACGCCGTCAAGGCGGCCGGCGGCACGGCGGTGGTGGCGGATGGGCTCGACGATCCCAGGGCGTTTCGCAAGCTGACCCGCGACCTGACCGGCGGCGCGCCGGTCAAGCTGGCGCTCGACGCCATTGGCGGGGCGGCGACCGGCGTCATGGCCAATGCCGTCGCCGATGGCGGCACGATCGTCAATTACGGCCTCCTGTCCGGCGAGCAATGCCGGATCGACGCGCAGCACCTGATCTTCCGGAAGGTGACGCTGAAGGGCTTCTGGCTGATCCACTGGTTCGCCGATGCCGGCCGCGAACGCCTGGCCGCAACCTATGCCAGCATCGCCAAGGGCATGGCCCAGGGCACGCTGACCACGCCGGTGGCCGAGGTCATCCCGTTCGACGAGGCCAAGCGCGCCATGGCCGCGGCGGGCGAGGGCGGCCGTGCCGGCAAGGTGCTGATGGTCACCAAGGCCTATCAGGGCTGATGACGGCTCTCAGCCGTAGAGCCGCCTGATCGCCTCGGCATATTTCGCCTCGATCGCCTTGCGCCGCACCTTCATGGTGGCGGTGACCTCGCCGTCGTCATGGTCGAGCTCCTTGTCGAGGATCTCGAAGCGTTTGATCCGGGCGACCTGAGCCAGGGTGTCATTGGCCTTGTCGATATCGGCGCTGACCAGATCGCGCACCGCCGGATGCTGCGACAGGTTTTTGTAGTTGGTGAAGGCAATGCCCTTCATCTCGGCCCATTTGCCGACCGTCTCGATCTCGATCTGGATCAGGGCCGCGACATATTTCCGGCGATCGCCGAAGACGATGCATTCCTTGATGAAGGGGCTGGTCTTCACCGCATGTTCGATCTCGGTCGGCGACAGGTTCTTGCCGCCAGCCGTGATCATGATGTCCTTCTTGCGGTCGACGATCTTGATGTGACGGCCAAGATGTTCGGCGACGTCTCCGGTATGCAGCCAGCCGTCGATAATGCTCGCCCTGGTCGCTTCCTCGTTCTTGTAATAGCCCTCGAACACCGCGGGCCCCCTGACCAGGATCTCGCCGTCGGCGGCCAGATCGACGGTCGACCCTTTCATCGGCGTGCCGACCGTGCCGACGACCACGTCATCGGCGGTCTGGCCGAGCACGCCGCCCGAGGTCTCGGTCATGCCGTAGAGCTCGACCAGCGGGACCCCGATGGTGCGGAAGAAGCGGATCACCTCGGGCGAGATCGGCGCCGCGCCGGTGAAGGCGACGCGGCAGCGGGTCAATCCGATGGCGTTTTTCAGGGCGCGGAACACCGCGACATAGGCCAGTGCATATTTGGCACGCTCGACCAGCGTCCATTGCGGCGGCGCCTTGGCGGCGAAAGGTTCGCACAGACGGAAGGCGGTCCGGTACAGCCATTTCTGCACCGGCCGCGCCTCGTACATCATCACCTGGATGCCCGAATGCATCTTCTCCCAGATGCGCGGCACACCGAGGAAGCTCGATGGCGCCACCTCGCGCAGGTCCTCCTGGACGGTGCGCAAGCTCTCGCCGAAATTCACCTGGCTGGCCGAGTAGAGCGGTCCGAACACGGTCGTGCCCTGTTCGGCGACGTGGCAGAGCGGCAGGTAGGACAGCGTCGACCAGCCCTCGCCAATGCCATAGCGATCGAGCAGGCCGGTCGCTCCCGCCCGGATGTTGCGGTAGGACAGCATCGCGCCCTTGGGCTTGCCGGTCGAACCCGAGGTATAGATCAGCAGGGCGATGTCGTTCAGCGAATGATCCCGCATCAGCTCGTCGGCGAGGCCCGGGGCCTTTTCGTCCTCGGCGCGGCCGAGCGCCTCGACCTCGTCGAAGGTCATCACCAGGCCGGGCTCGTAGCCGGCCAGGCCCCGGTCTTCCAGCGCGATGACCTTGATGATCTTCGGCAGGTCGGCGCGCGCCTCGACGATCTTGTCGATCTGCTCCTGGTCCTCGCAAACCACGATGCTCACATCGGCATGATCGAGCACATAGGCAACCTCGCTTGCCGGACTGGTCGAGTAGACGCCGACCGTCACGGCTCCGACGATGCCGGCGCCGAGCTGGGAGAGAACCCATTCGATGCGGTTTTCGGAGATAATGCCGACATGGTCCTTGGGCTTCAGCCCAAGCGCGCGAAGGCCGAGACCGACATGGCGGGCGCGCCGCCAATAGTCGGCGTAGCTGGTCGGCTGCCAGATGCCGTAGCGCTTTTGCCGGATGGCGATGGCGTCCGGCTTGCTCCGGGCGTGGTCGCGCAACATCTCGATGATGGTCCTGGCCGGCAGCGCGGCCGGATCGGCGGCAGCGGGTGCCGCCGCATCCGAGGTCTCGCGGAACTGGTTCAACGGAATGACGGTCGCGGTCATGACAGCCACCTCTTCCTGCGCTTGTAGTGCTTGATGTCGCGATAGCTCTTGTGCGCGAGACCCAGGTAGAATTCCTGGACGTCGCGGTCGGCGATGAGCTTGTCGGTCGGCCCGTCGATGACGATCCGCCCTGTTTCCATGATGTAGCCGTAATGGGCGATGGACAGCGCGACGGCGGCATTCTGCTCGACCAGCAGCATGGAGACGCCCTCCTCGGCATTGATGCGGGCGATGATCGAGAAGATTTCTTCGACCAGCAGCGGCGCCAGGCCGAGCGAGGGTTCGTCGAGCAGGATGACACGCGGCTGCGCCACCAGCGCACGGCCGATGGCGAGCATCTGCTGTTCGCCGCCGGAGAGATAGCCGGCAACATTCTTCCGCCGCTCGGCGAGTCGCGGAAAGTAACGATAGACATTGTCGAAATCGGGCTTGGCATCCGCCTTGCCGGTCAGCGCATAGGTGGCGGCGACCAGATTCTCCTCGACCGTCAGGTCGGCGAAGATGCGCCGGCCCTCCATGACGTGGAACAGGCCGGAGCGCACCAGCCGATGCGGCGCACTCTGCTCGACCGGCTTGCCGTCGAACAGGATGCGGCCCTCGGTGACCAGGCCGTTTTCCATCGGCAGCAGCGCCGAGACCGCTTTGAGCACGGTCGACTTGCCGGCGCCGTTGGAGCCGAGCAGCGCGACGATCTGGCCCTTGGGGACCGCCAGCGACAGGCCGCGCAAGGCCTGGATGGCCTTGTTGTAGACCACCTCGATATTGTTGACCTCGAGGATCATGTCGCTGGTCGCTGTCATGGCTGGCTGCCGGTGAGAGGACGGGGTGACCGAAACCGGGAATGTCGATGCGGTGATCCTGGCATCACCCCGCAGCTCCGATGCTGATCCAGTCGGAGGCCGGCACCAGGCGCTTGTCGGCGGCCTTGAACTCGTAGATGCGCCCGACCGGAATGGAATTGCGGGTGATCGATGCCGGCACGCCGATCAGACCGCCGGTGTCGAAATTCTGGATCGAGCGCGCTGCCTTCATCAGGTTCGGCGCATTGAGTTCCTGATTGGCGGCAAGCACGCGCCGCAGCGTCTCGCTGGCGATCAGCGCATTGGTCCAGCCCTGGAAATAGGCGTTGATGCGCGTGCGTGCTGGGTTGACCTCGCGGATCGCGGCCAGTTGCGCGCCGGCCCGGCTGGTGTCGAATTCGTAACAGGAGACACCGAGATAGCCGTCGGCGACCGCTCCCGCCCGGTTCATCAAGGTCGCGTCGGTCGAGAAGATCGTGCCCATGAACTTCGAGGTCATGCCGGCCTGGCGGGCCTGGGCCATGAATTCCGGGATCGGCTGCAGGGCGTAGCCATGGAAGATGACGTAGTCGGGATTGCGCCGGCGGATCTTCAGGACATCGCCCGACACATCGACCGAGCCTGGCTGGGTGGCGATCTTCTCGACCACGGTGAGGCCGAGCCGGCCGGCCTCGCGTTCGGTCGCGGCGATCGGGTCACGGCCGAACTCGGTATCGGAATAGACCAGCACGACCGAGGCATTGCGCTTCTGGCCCTGGATATAACGCAGCAGCACCTTCATCTGGTCGGTGTAATTCGGTCCGGGCATCCATTGGTTCGGAAAGCCCTGGGGGTCGTCGACTTCGGTCGCGAAGGAATTGCCGGCCATGACGGTGGTGCCGCGCCGGTTCAATTCCGGATTGATCGCCTTCTGGAAGCCGGTGGAATCACCGAGGAAGACCGGCATCTGATGCTGGCTGGTCATCCGGGTGAAGATGGCGACCGCCTGATCGACCCGGTAGGCCGAATCCTCGGTCAGGAACCGGATCCGGCGGCCGGCAATGCCGCCTTGCTTGTTGACCCAGTCGAAATGGTCGCGGCTTCCCTCGAAGCTTTCGGCGCCGGCAAATGCAAACACGCCGGTCAGTGCCGTGGCCGAGCCAATGACGATGTCGGGGGGCTGGGCGAAGCTGCGACCGGTGGCGGTCGCGGCCAGTGCCGCGCCGAGGCCGAGACGATTGAAGCTGCGGCGATGCAGAGCCGGCATTGATACCCTCCCTTGGACCTTCGACCCGGCCGGCGGCGTCGACAGCCGCCGGCCGGGCTCTTGAACCCTGCCTCAGCTGGTCGGCGCGATGGTCATCCAGTCGGAGGCCGCGACCAGCCGCTTTTCGGCGGCCTTGAATTCGTAGATCCGGCCGACGGGAATCGAGTTGCGGGTGATCGAGACGGGCACGCCGACGACGCCGCCGGTGTCGTAATTCTGGATCGAGCGCGCCGCCTTCATCAGGTTGACCGCATTGAACTCCTGATTGGCGGCAATCGTGCGCTTCAGCGTCTCGACCGCGATCATCGCATTGGTCCAACCCTGGAAATAGGCGTTGGTGCGCACCCGCGTGCCGTTGAACTCGCGCACCAGCGCCATCTGGGAGCCCGGTGCATTGGGGTCGAAATTGTAACAGGAAACCCCGAGATAACCGTCGGCGACGGCGCCGGCGCGGCTCATCATCAGGCTGTCGGTGGAATAGAACGTGCCCATGAATTTCGAGGTCATGCCGGCCTGGCGGGCCTGGGCCATGAATTCGGGGATCGGCTGCAGCACATAGCCGTGGAAGATCACATAGTCCGGGTTGCGCCGGCGGATCTTCAAGACGTCGCCGGACACGTCGACCGAGCCCGGCTGGGTGATGATCTTCTCGACCACGTTCAGTCCCAGACGCGCCGCCTCCTGCTCGGCCGCCACGATCGGGTCGCGGCCGAACTCGGTATCGGAATTGACCAGCACGACGGAGGCGCCGCGCTTCTGGGCCTGGATGTAACGCAGCAGCACGCGCAACTGGTCGGAATAGTTCGGGCCGGGAATCCACTGGTTCGGGAAGCCCGCGGCATCGTCGATCTCGGTGGCGAAGGAGGCGCCGGCCATGACCGTGGTGCCGCGCCGGTTCAATTCCGGATTGATCGCCTTCTGGAAGCCGGTGGAATCGCCGAAGAAGATCGGGATGGTGTTCTGGCTGGTCAGCTTGGTGAAGATCGCCACCGCATTGTCGACCCGATAGCCGGAATCCTCGGCGATATATTTGATCTTGCGGCCGGCGACGCCGCCCTGGCGGTTGACCCAGTCGAAATGGTCGCGCGCGCCCTCGAAGCCCTCGACGCCGGCAAAAGCGAAGACGCCGGTGAGCGGGCTGGCCGCGCCGATGACGATCTCGGGCGCCTGGGCGAAGCTGCGGCCGCCCGATGTTGCGACCAGGGCGGCGCCGAGGCCGAGCTGGTTGAACGTCCGCCGGGACAGTCTGGTCGAAGTCGGTTGTGTCATGGCTATCCTCCTCGAAGGGTTTATCCCGCCTTGCCGGCGGTGTTCGGGTCTCAGGTTCTGAACGGCCAGAGCGCGAAGAAACGCCGGATGCGGCGCCACATCTCGGCGAGCCCCATCGGCTCGAAGATCAGGAAGCCGACGATCAGCACGCCGAACACGACATTGCGCACCGGCGCGAGATAGATCGGCGCGTCCGGGTACCAGGGCGTGATCAAGGCCGCGATGAGCTTCAGCAGTTCCGGCACCAGGGTCATGAACACCGCGCCGAAAATGGCGCCGACAATGGTGCCGGCGCCGCCGACGATGACCGCGGCGAGAAAGAAGATCGAGGCGAGCGCCGGAAAGCTCTCCGGGGTCACGACCCGGAACAGATAGGCCCAGAGGCCGCCGGCGACGCCGGCATAAAAGGACGAGATGGCAAAGCTGATCAGCTTGTATTTGAACAGGGGTATGCCGATGATTTCGGCCGAGATGTCGCGGTCGCGGATGGCGATGAAGGCGCGTCCGATGCGGGTGCGGAACAGGTTCCTGGCGGCCAGCACCATGACGACGGCGATCGGCATGATCAGCCAGTAGAGCCGCTCGGGCGTTGCCAGTTCGATGCCGAGGACGCTTGCGGTCGGCACGTTGAGGCCGCGCAGGCCGCCGGTCACCGGTGTCCAGTTGAGGAAGACGAAGTGCAGGATGACGGAGGCCGCCAGCGTCGCGATGGCGAGATAGAGGCCCTTGATGCGCAGCGACGGCAGCCCGACGAGGATGCCGATGGCCGCGGCGATCGCGCCGGCGATGACCAGGTTGAGGAGAACCGGCGTGCCGAACCGGCCGTCGAAGAAGGCGACGCAATAGGCGCCCACCGCCATGAAGGCGGCATGGCCGAGGCTGACCTGGCCGGTATAGCCGGTCAGGATGTTCAGGCCGGTGGTGGAGATGACATTGATCATCACCAGCACGGCGAGGAACATCCAGTAGCCCGAGCCGATGAGCGGATAAGCGAACAGGGCGACGATCAGGGCGGCGAACCAGACCCGCTGGGTGTCGGTCTTGAACAGCGCCTCGTCGGCGGCGTAGCTTTCCTTGGCGGTTGCGATCCGCATCTCACAACCTCTCGATTTCGTGGGTGCCGAACAGGCCGTAGGGCCTGACTGTCAGCACGATGAGCAGGATCGAGAAGGTGGCGACCAGTTTGAATTCGCCGCCGAAGACGCGCCCGACCATGGCCTCGAGCCAGCCGACGAACAGGCCCGCGATGAGCGCGCCGGCAATGCTGTCGAGGCCGCCGAGGATGACCACGACGAAGACCGACAGGCCGAACAGCCCCATGGCCGAGGAAATGCCGCCGACCGAGCCGACCAGAATGCCGGCAAGGGCTGCGACCACCGAGGCCAGCATCCAGGAAAACGAGAAGACGCCCGCCACATTGATGCCGACGGACGAGGCCGCCGCACGGTCGGTGGCGGTGGCGCGCAAGGCCACGCCGCCGCGCCAGAACGCGAAGACGGTGATCAATGCCGACACGACGGCAGCGGCGATCAGGAACGAATAGGCGGTCTTGGAGGCGACGAACGCCTCGCCGATGATCACCGGCTGCGAGGGCAGAAATTCCGGCAGGCGGCGCGGCTCGGCGGTCCAGATGATCTCGGCCAGGCCGATCAGGATCGACGAGAGCCCGATCGTCACCATGAAGACCGAGATCGGATTGTCCTTCATCAAGGGCCGGATCATCAGCCGCTCGATGACGCCGCCGACGAGCGCCGCGACCACCAAAGTGGCCGGGATCGCCGCCCAGATCGGCAAGGCCAGGCCCGCCGAGAAGCCGTAGAACACGAAGGCGCCAACCATCAGCATCTCGCCAATGGCCAGATTGATCACCTTGGTTGCCTTGTAGATGATGACGAAGGCGACGCCGGTGAGCGCCAGCAGCGCGCCGGTGCCGAGGCCGGCGAGGCTGGTTTCGACGAGGTCGACGAGATCTATATTGGCAAACATCAGGCCACCACCTCGGGCAGAACCTTGCGCGGATCGCCGGACGAGCCGAGATAGGCCTTGATCACGTCCGGGTTGGCGCGCACGTCGGCCGGTGTGCCGGCGGCGATGCGGCGGCCGAAATTCAGGACGCAGACATGGTCGGATATATCCATGACCATGCCCATGTCGTGCTCGACCAGGAGGACGGTGACGCCCCATTCGTCGCGCACGTCGAGAATGGCGCGGGCCATGTCCTCGGTCTCTTCGCGGTTCATGCCGGCGACCGGCTCGTCGAGCATCAGGATGCGCGGCCGCATGGCGAGCGCCCGGGCCAGTTCGACCTTCTTCTGCAGGCCATAAGGCAGGATCGCCACCGGCACGTTGCGGATATGGTCGAGTTCGAGAAAATCGATGACGTCGCGCTCGATCTCGGCGCGCAGCTGCATTTCCTCGCGCCTGGCGCGGCCCCAATAGAGAAAGGCGTCGAAGACATTGGTCTCGAGATGGGCATGGCGGCCGAGCTTGATGTTGTCGAGCACGGTCATGCCGCGGAACAGCGCGATGTTCTGGAAGGTGCGGGCGAGGCCGAGCTTGGCGCGGTCGCGCGCCGGCACATGGGTGATGTCCTGGCCGTCGAGCAGCACCTTGCCGGCCTTCGGCTGGTAGAAGCCGGACATGGCATTGAAGGCGGAGGTCTTGCCCGCGCCATTCGGGCCGATCAGCGCGGTGATCGAGCCGGGCGCGACCGACAGCGAGACGCCGTCCAGCGCCTTGACGCCGCCGAACTGCAACGACAGGCCTTCGACGTCCAGACGCGCGGCAGGCGGCCGCGTTGGCGCGGCCGATGATGATGGCGACAACGCCATGTCCTCCCTGGAGCGGCACCGCGCGGGATTGCCCGTCTTCGGTGCCGAACGATTTCCCCATCCGGCCGAGCCGGACTTGCCAGGGAGGCTAGCGGCGCTTGCGCCGACGTCAATGCGATTTCGTGCTTCAAACGGCCCCATCGGCCGTTCGACGGATGGCTGTTGTCCGGCAAATGTCCAAAAATCGACCTTTCGGCCTGCCGGCCCGATCAAAACCGCGCACGCCAGGCGGCGCCGGGCGTCGGGCAGCGCCTGGCCGGCGATGCATGGCGTGCCCCCACGGCCCCCACGGCTTGCACCATGGCTCTGGCCGCCGGCGATTTTGCGCTATGGGAAGCCCGAGCCCTGCGTCGATGGTCCGTTCGTCCTTGATGCAGTGCCGGAAATCGCCCATTCTCGGGCGGTACATCCAGAGAATGCTGTGAGCATTCGGTCGTGGCCCTGACGGGCCCGTGCATGGGGCGATTTTGCGATGAGTTCGAAGACATATTCCACCGCCCGCGAGGCGCTTGCGGGGCAGATCAAGGACGGCATGACGATCATGTCCGGTGGCTTCGGCCTCTGCGGCATTCCGGATGTGCTGATCGAGGCCGTGCGCGAATCCGGCGCCAAGGACCTGACCGTCATCTCCAACAATGCCGGCGTCGACGGTGCCGGCCTCGGCATCCTCCTGGAGACCCGGCAGATCAAGAAGATGATCAGTTCTTACGTCGGCGAGAACAAGCTGTTCGCCCAGCAGTTCCTGGCCGGCGAACTGGAACTCGAGTTCAATCCCCAGGGCACGCTCGCCGAGCGGATCCGGGCGGGCGGCGCGGGCATTCCCGCCTTCTTCACCAAGACCGGCGTCGGCACCATCATCGCCGAGGGCAAGGATACCCGCGACTTCGACGGCGAAACCTATGTGATGGAGCGCGGCCTGTTCGCGGATATCGCGCTGGTCCACGCCTGGAAGGCCGACCGCGAGGGCAATCTGGTCTACCGGAAGACCGCGCGGAACTTCAATCCGATGATGGCGACCGCCGCCAAGGTGACCATTGCCCAGGTCGAGCACCTGGTCGATGCCGGCGAGATCGATCCCGACCATATCCATACCGCCGGCATCTACGTGAAGCGCATCGTCCATGTCGCCGATCCGGTGAAGCGGATCGAGCAGCGCACCACGCGCCCGCGGCAAGCGGCCTGAGAGGAGTATTAGTCTGATGGCTTGGACCCGTGATGAAATGGCCGCCCGCGCCGCCAAGGAGCTGCGCGACGGTTTCTACGTCAATCTCGGCATCGGTATTCCGACGCTCGTCTCGAACCACATTCCCGATGGCATGAACGTCCAGCTCCAGTCGGAGAACGGCATGCTCGGCATGGGGCCGTTCCCGTTCGAGGGCGAGGAGGATCCGGACCTGATCAATGCCGGCAAGCAGACCATCACCGAACTGCCGACGACCAGCTATTTTTCATCGTCGGACAGCTTTGCGATGATCCGCGGCGGCCATATCAACCTGTCGATCCTGGGCGCCATGCAGGTGGCCGAGAACGGCGACCTGGCCAACTGGATGATCCCGGGCAAGATGGTCAAGGGCATGGGCGGCGCCATGGACCTGGTCGCCGGCGTGCAGAAAGTGGTGGTTGTCATGGAGCATAGCGCCAAGGACGGCCCGAAGCTCCTGCATCGCTGCAACCTGCCGCTGACCGGCGCCGGCGTCGTCGACATGGTGATCACCGATCTCGGTGTCTTCACCATCGACAAGAAGGGCGGCAGCGGCATGACCCTGATCGAGCTCGCCACCGGCGTCAGCCTGGATGATGTGAAGGCCAATACCGAAGCGAGCTTCGCGGTCAGTCCGACCCTTGCGGCGGCCGCCTGAGCCAAAGGCCGGCGTCGTCAATACTCCGCCGTCGCGCCGACCAAGGTCGGCGCGACCTGGGTTCGCAGACTTGTGGCTGGCCTTTCGGCAGCAGGCGTTACCGTAACTGGCCATTGAAAAGCCACGTGATGACGCCATCTCTGCGCGAATATTGATGTTGTTTCCATTCTGATGGCCGGCCGTCGTGGGCGGCAGCCCGGACCCAGGATCACGTCGCGTGAGCCTCGCCTCTTCTCTGAAACGTGTGTTGACGATCGTCGGCGCCACGGCGCTGGTGCTGGCGCTTGCCTTGGCGCTGGTACCGGCCCTGCTGCCAGCCGAGGCGGTCCGCAATACGGTGACGGCCGAGCTCAGCCAGCGCCTGGGCGTGCCGGTGAGCATATCGGGTCCGGTCTCGATCTCGGTCCTGCCCCAGCTTTCGGTTCAGCTCGACGGCGTGACCATCGGCACCGGCGGGGAGGTGCTGGCCACCGCCGATGCGGCGGTCGGCGCACTCCGTCTGTTTCCGCTGCTGGCCGGCAGGGTCTCGATCTCCGACTACACCCTGGTCAGGCCGCGCATCGCGGTTCGGGTGGCGGCCAACGGCACGTCGAACTGGGACCGCGCGCTGGAGGCGATCCGCCAGGTCTCGCGCGAGCGCTCGGGCGGCCTGGCGGATTTCCGGATCGTCCAGGGCGAGGCTTTGGTGATCGATGAGAAGACGCAGCAACGCGTCGAGATCGACGGCATGGAGATCGCGGTGTCCTGGCCGCGTTTCGACCGGCAAGCCAATATTTCCGGCCGTTTCACGCTTCGCGACGAGCCGGTCGAGATCAGCGCCGTCGTGGCGCGGCCCCTGGCCTTGCTGACCGCCGAGCCGACGGGACTGAAGATGCGCCTGGCGGCGGCGCCGGTCCGTGTCGGGTTCGACGGACAGATTGCCGGCCGGGCACAGACCCTGGCTTCCGGAACGATGACGGTCGAGACCACGTCGCTACGCGCGCTGCTGCGCTGGCTCGGCCAGCATCCGGGCGTCGGATCGGCGCTCGGCTCGTTCGCCCTGAAAGGCGAGGTGCGTGTCACGCCGACCGAGCTCGCCTTCTCGCAGGTCAATGCCGAACTCGACGGCAATGTCGCCGAGGGCGCGCTGACGGTGAGTTTCCAGGGCGCCCGCCCGCAGATCCAGGGCACGCTGGATGCGGACAGGGTGGTCGCCACGCCCTATTTTTCCGACATGAACCCGATCCCCGAGACCGACCGGGGCTGGAACCGCCGGCCGATCGACCTGAGCGCGCTGACCTCGTCGGATATCGATCTGCGCCTGTCGGCCCGCGAGGTGGTGCTGGGCAGCGCCAAGCTCGGCCGCTCGGCGGCATCGGTCACCTCGCGCAACGGCCGCCTGACCCTCACGCTGGGCGAAGCCCAGGCCTATGGTGGCAGTCTGCGCGGCGCGCTGGTGCTGTCGCCGCATGCCGACGGCGTCGAGGTGCGGGCGACGCTCAATGTCCAGCGCGCGGAACTTGGCCAGGGCCTGTCAGAATGGTTCGGCTATCGCCGGCTGGATGGCGTCGGCAATGCCCAGATCAGCATCGAAGGCCATGGTCCGACCATGTCGGACCTTGCCCGCACCGCCTCGGGCCAGGCGACGCTGACGGCGGTCGACGGCGCGATCCGCGGCTTCAATGCCGAGGCGATCCTGCGCCGGCTGGAGCGCCGGCCGCTCGCTGCCACCGGCGCCGACGCGCGCTCGGGACGCACGCCTTATGACCGGATGGCGGCAACCATTCGCATCGTCAACGGCATCGCCACCACCGAAGACATCATGCTCGACGGGCAGATCGTCCGGGTGCGGTTGCAGGGCTCGGCGCAACTGCAGGCGCGCGAACTGGACCTGCGCGGCATCGCCACGCTGAAACGCAGCACCGGCCCATCGGCCACCTCCGACAGCAATTTCGAACTGCCCTTCGTCGTCCAGGGCTCCTGGGACGATCCCTTCGTGCTGCCCGATCCGCAGAGCCTGATCCGCCGCTCAGGTGCGGCCGCGCCGCTGCGCGACGTCAACCGCGACCGTGACGCGCTCCGGGCAGTGCTCGACGCCATCAACCGCCAGTCAGGCCAGGACATATCCGAGCCGCTGCCCCCGATCCCGTCATTTGCCCCTTACCCGTCGCTCCGGCCACAGAACTGAGTCCGGTCGGCCGGCCGCCTTCGGTCGGCCGCCTCGGCTGTGTCATGGTGGCTGAACCGATTCGTCCCCCGCTCTCTGGAACCATGATGCGCTCACGTCTTCGCCTGGTCCTCGCACAGGTCCTGCTTTCCGCCCTGGCCATGGTCCTGGTCGCCGGCCAGATTCTGGCCCAGGCACCCGCACGCGACCCGGCCGAACCGGCCAAGGCAGCGCTCGACCAGATCGAAACCGCATTGGAGCGCAGGCTCACCGGTGACGAGCTCACCGACCTGAAGCGCAAGCTCGACCCGGTGCGCGATGCGCTGGTGGTGGCGCTCGCCGAGGTCGAACCCCGTCTGACCGAAGCGCGCGACCGGCTGACGCAGCTTGGTCCGAAACCCGCCGACAACGCCCCGCCGGAGGCCCCGGAAGCGCGCCAGATGCGCGACACCCAGACCAAGGCGGTCGCCGATATCGACGCCAGGGTGCGCAATATCAAGGTGCTGCAGGTCCGCGCCGATCAGCTGGCCGACCGGATCGTGGAGAAACGGCGCCAGCTGTTCACCGCCGAACTGTTCGAACGCTCGAATTCGGTGGTCGACCCGCGCTTCTGGTCCGACCTGTCCGGCGCGCTGCCCTGGATGTGGCGATCGGCCGGCTTCCTCATCGGCGACTGGTGGCAACACCTGACCGATGTCGTCGGCACCGGGCGGCTGGCGGTGGCGGCGGCGGTCGGGCTGATGGCGGCGGGGGCGCTGTTCTCGATCTATCGGACGCTCCGGCGGCGCGGGCTCTACCGGCGCCCCGACGACAAGCCGGCGTCGCAGCTTGCCAAGGTGCTCGCCGACCTCAGGGTCGCCGCCGAACGCTCGCTGGTGCTGCCGATCCTGGTCGGCATCGCGGTCGCCATTGTCGAAAATTTCGGCCTGGTTCTGCCGCGCGCGGAACCGTTGGTGCCGCAGGCCCTGATCGCCGCGGTGCTGGTCATTTCGTTCACCCGCGGCGTCATGCAAGGCGTCTTCGCGCCGGGCGCGCCGGCCTATCGGCTGGTGCCGGTGCCGGACGAGCAGGGCGACGCGATCTTCGACGCCATGCGCGTGGCCGCCTGGGTCGTCGCTTCCGGCGTGTTCTTCCTGGCGATCGCGCGCGTGCTGATCGCGCCGGTCGCGATCACCGCGCTGATCACCAGCCTGACCGCGCTCGCCATTGTCGGCGTCATCGTCGTCTACCTCCGGCGCACGATGGAACGCGAGCCGGACGAGGCGGAGACACCCGAGGCCGAAACGCCGCCGGCGGGCGAAGTGGCGGAGGCCGCGGTCAAGGAGCCGCCGATCTGGGGTTGGACCCGGCCGGCGCTCTGGCTGATCGTCGCGGTGGTGGTCGTCGGCCTGATCGCCGGCTATTCGGCGCTTGCCGCTTTCGTTGCCACCCGGCTGGTCGCGGCGGTGGTGATCGCGGCGGCCACGATCCTGATCCTCAACCTGCTCGATGCGGTCATCGCCGAATGGTGCGGCGCGTCGACCCATCGCGGCCGCGTGCTTGCCGCCTCGATCGGCATCAAGCCCGAGCGGCTGCAATTGGTCGGCACCTTGCTCGCCGGCGTTCTGCGGGTGGTCATCCTGGTCATGTCGGCCTTCACCGTCTTCGGGCCCTGGGGGTTCGGCGGCGCCGCGGCAACGCTCGACGACGCTTTTTTCGGATTGCGCTTCCACGAGCTCAGGACCCTGGCGCTGACGGTGGCCGGTGGCGTGCTGGTCCTGCTCATCGGTTTCTTCATGCTGCGTGGCGTGCAGCGCTGGGTGCGCGACAAGGTGCTGCCGCTGTCGGGCATGGATGCCGGCCTGCAGAACTCGGTTTCGACCATTTTCGGCTATGCCGGTTTTGCCCTGGTGCTGGGCATCACCCTGCGCCAGCTCGGCCTCGACCTGTCGAACCTCGCCATTGTTGCCGGTGCCCTGTCGGTCGGCATCGGTTTCGGCCTGCAGTCGATCACCTCGAATTTCGTCTCCGGCCTGATCCTGCTGGCCGAGCGGCCGATTAGGGTCGGCGATTCCATCGTGGTGAAGGGCGAGGAAGGTTATGTCCGCAAGATCTCGGTGCGCTCCACCGAGATCGAAACTTTCGAGCGCGCCACCGTCATCGTGCCGAATGCCGAGATGATCACCGGGGTGGTCAAGAACTGGACCCATTCGAACACGCTGAGCCGCATCGCCGTGCCGGTGCGGGTGGCCTATGAATCCGATCCGGAAGTCGTCCGCGACGAGCTGATCGCGGTGGCCTGTGAGAACCGCTTCATCATGCAGCAGCCGCCGCCGCGGGTGTTCCTGATGCGCTTCGCCGATTCCGGCCTCGATTTCGAGCTGCGCTGCGTGGTTTCGAATGTCGAATATTCGCTGACCGTGCGCAGCGACCTGCAGCTTGCCATCCTCAGCCGGTTCCGCGAGCGCGGCATCATGATCGCGCCGCCGCCGCCGGCGGCCATCGCGCGTCTGTAGCCGGCGTGAGAAATCCCGGCTAGCCTTGGGGACGGACCTTGGCGATTTCGCCCGGCCCGGCCGCCTCACCGCGGTCATGAAGGGGGAGACAATAGTCTCGACCAGCGCCGGGATCGGCGCAGCCGCCCAACCGACCAGGGTCATGTCTTGAGCCTCGATGTCGACTTCCGCTTCCAGGCCCCCGATGCGCGCGCGCCGGGGGCTTTTGCCGTGCCGCGCGACGGGCGGGTGCCCCTGACGAGGCCGATCGTCCATGTGCTGGACCGGCGCGACCCCGAAGTCGCCGCGGCGCTCGGGGCGGTGGTGCTGCCGCGTCCGGAGCGGGACCTGCTCGCCGGCATCCACCACGCCGACCGGCGCGCCGAACTGACCGAGCGCCGGGCCGCTTTGCGGCTGGCGGTCGGGGCCGCGATCGGACTGGCGCCGCCGCTGGTGCCGCTCGAGCGGGGTCCGGTCGGCGAGCCCCTGGTGACCGGGCTTGGCCTGCACGTCTCGGCGTCGAGCCGCGGCCACCGCCTGGCGGTGGGACTGTGGAACCGGCCGATCGGCGTCGATGTCGAAGCACCGATCGCCGAAGCCGCCTTGCCGCGGACCCGCATGCATGCGCGTGAGATCGCCGCGGTCGACGCCGCGGCGCCGGCCGAGCGCGCCATCACGGCGGCCCTGGTCTGGGCCGCCAAGGAGGCTGTCTGGAAGGCTGCGGTCATGCCGGTCTCGCGCGATCCCCGCGGTTTTGCGGCGGCGGTCGACGCCCTGGGCCAGGTGACCGTCGCGGATCCCGATCATCCCGCGGTCAGCGGCATTGCCCGCTGGCTTCCGGAACTCGAGGGCGCGGTCGCGGTGGTGGTTTCGATCTAGACCATTCGCGTCAGCCGCCTTGGCCGACGACCGTCGGCCGGGCTTCCTCGCTGTCGCCGATCCAGCTCAGGAACATCCGGTGACCGGGCGGCGTGATGTCGAGACCCCGGCTCTCGGCGGTGCGGCGTACCCAGTTCTTCGCCAGCATCAGGTCGAGCAGCGCCTTGCCGAGCGCGCCGCTCAGATGCGGCCGGCGTTCGCTCCAGTCGAGGCAGGACCGGCAGACCGGCCGGCGGCTCGTCGCCATCCGGTCGAAATCGATGCCCTCGGCGGTGAACAGCGCCTTGCCGATGGATGTCACCGCAAGCTGGCCGTCGCGGTCGGCGAGGCGGCCATTGGCGATGAAGGCATCGAACAGGCGCACCGCCCATTCGCCGGCGATATGGTCGTAGCAGACGCGTGCCTTGCGCATGGCCGGATCGCGCGGGCCGGTGCGGGTGCGCAAGCGCCCGGTACGGGCGGCGATCCCCATCAGGCCTTCGAGCACCAGGGCGATATCGGCACCGGACAGCTGGAAATAGCGGTGGCGGCCTTGCGCCGCGACCAGCAGGAGCCCGGCCTCGCGCAGCTTGCCGAGATGGCCGCTGGCGGTCTGCGCGGTGATGCCGGCCTCGTGGGCCAATTCGCTGGCGGTCAGCGCGCGGCCGGACATCAGGGCGGCGAGCATGTTGGCGCGCGCGGGATCACCGATCAGGGCGGCCACTTCGGAGATGCTGGGTCCGTCTTTCATGGCCAACAGTCTAACCCGATCGATCAGCCAATGCTTCGGCCGCGGCCGAACTATCGAAATGCCGAAGCCGCGCCCGGCGTTCAGGTCGTCAGCCATTCCCTGAGCTTGGTGGTGCGCGGCTTCGACCGCCCGCCGCCGACCGCGATCTTCAGGGCGCGCGTCTCGCCGACCATGACCACCAGCGAGCGGCCGCGGGTCACCGCCGTATAGATCAGGTTGCGCGCCAGCATGGCGTAATGCTGCATGGTCACCGGCACCACCACGGCCGGATATTCCGAGCCCTGGCTCTTGTGAATGGTGGTGGCATAGGCCGGCATGAGGTTTTCGAGTTCGGCGAAGGAATAGCTCACCTGCCGGCCGTCGAAGAGAGCGACCAGCTCGCCTTCTTCCTGGTCGATGCGCAGCACCGAGCCGAGGTCGCCGTTGAACACGTCGCGGTCATAGTCATTGGCCGTCTGCATGACCCGGTCGCCGGCGGCATAGGTCCAGCCATAACGTTCGACCGAGCGGCCCTGCGACGGGTTCAGGACCTTCTGGACCTCGACATTGATGTTGCGGGCGCCGAGCACGCCCTTGTTCATCGGCGCCAGGATCTGCACGTCACGCATCGGGTCGAGGCCGAAGCGGCGGGGAATGCGCTCCTTGACGATTTCGATGATCTTGGCGAGCCCGTCCTCGGGCGAGTTCATCTCGACGAAATAGAAGTCGCTCTGCACGCCGGGCGCCGGCAGTTCCGGCATCTCGCCGCGGTTGATCCGGTGGGCATTGGCGATGATGCGGCTCGCCTCGGCCTGACGGAACACCTCGGTCAGGCGGGCGACCGGCACGAGATCGGAGGCGATGACATCGGCGAGCACCTGGCCCGGGCCGACCGGCGGCAGCTGATCGACGTCGCCGACCAGCAGCAGGGCGGATGCCGTCGGCAGAGCCTCGACCAGCGCCATCATCAAGGGCACGTCGACCATCGAGGTTTCGTCGACCACCAGCAGGTCACAGGCCAGGAGATTGTCGCGGCCGCGCGAGAAGGCGCCGAATTCCGGATCGATCTCGAGCAGGCGGTGGATGGTCTTGGCCTCGATGCCGGTCTGCTCGGTCATGCGCTTGGCGGCGCGGCCGGTCGGGGCGGCGAGCACCACCGAGACGTCCTGGCGGGTGAGGATCTTCAGGATGGTGTCGAGCAGCGTGGTCTTGCCGACGCCCGGGCCGCCGGTGATCACCGAGACCTTGGCGCCCAGGATGACGTTCAGGGCCTCGCGTTGCGACGGCGCTAGCGCCTTGCCGGTGCGGGCCTCGACCCGCGGCACCTCGGTTGCGAGATCGATGCGCCCCCAGGGCGGTTCGCCGACGATCAGGTCCCTGAGCTTGTCGCCAATGACCTTCTCGGCGCGATGCAATTCCCTCAGGAACAGATGCGGCGCGCCACCGATCGTGTCGGCAATCAGGTTGCGGTTCGCCACCTCGGTATCGGCGGCCTGTTCGATCAGGTCCTCGTCGGCATCGAGCAGACGGGCGGCCAGCGACATGGCGGCCTCGCGCGGCAGGCCGCAATGGCCGTCGTCGCGCGCCTCCTGCAAGGCGAAGGTGATGCCGGCGCGCAGCCGCTCCGGCGCGTCGCGCTTCAGGCCGAGGGAGGTCGCCACCTGGTCGGCGGTGAGGAAGCCGATGCCGCGCACGTCGCGGGCCAGCCGGTAGGGATCCTGGCGGATCAGCCCGATCGCTTCCGGACCGAGCGCGCGGAACACCCGTGTCGCCTGGCCGAGACCAAGGCCGTGCTCCTGCAGGAACACGCCGAGATCGCGCACGATGCGATCCTCGGCCCAGCTTTCGGTGATCCGTTTGATCCGGGCCGTGGTCAGGCCCGGCAGCTCGCTCAGCCGATGCGGTTCGTTGTCGAGCACCTCGAAGGTGCGCTTGCCGAAGGCCTGGACGATCTTGTGGGCGGTGGCGATGCCAATGCCCTTGATCGCGCCCGACGACAGGTAGCGTTCGATGCCGTCCTTCGAGGCGGGCGGGGCGGTGACCAGCGCGCTCGCCTTGAACTGCAGGCCATGGGTGCGGTCGTTCACCCAGGTGCCTTGCGCGGTCATCATCTCGCCGGCGGCCACCGCCGCCGTCGTGCCGACGATCGAAACCGGCTGCGGCCGCCCGCGGACACGCACCTTCAGCACCGCGAATCCGGTCGCGGGCGAATGGAACGTCACGCGTTCGACGGTACCGGTCAGCGTCTCGACCGGACTTTCAGACGATGAGGCAGCGCTCTCGCGCATGGGCGAATCGGGGACCACGATGGACGGGAATCGGCGGCGAGCCTAGAACGCGCTGCCGCCTCCGTCCACGCCGAGTCGCTCGATGGCCTTTTCGCTCGCCGATGTCAGCCGCGTCCAGGCCGTCCTGGTGGCGGGCACGGCATTCGGGGCGGCGATCGTCGGCGGCATGGCCGGCTATGGCGCCGGGCTGTTGATGCCGCTGGTGCCGGTGCCGATCATCGGCGCCGGGCAGATCGCATTGTCGTCGAACTTGCATGCCAGATAGAATGCCTGCGGAGGCGCGATGTCGGCGACCCAAGTCATCATTCGGCTGCTCGGCGATGTCGCGCTGCTGCTCTGGGGCATTCACATGGTGCATACCGGCATCATGCGGGCCTTTGGCAGCGAGCTCAGGCGTTTCCTTGCCGTCGGGTTGAAGAACCGCCTGTCGGCCTTCCTGTCGGGGGCGGCGGTGACCGCGGCGCTGCAGAGCAGCACGGCCACCGCCCTGCTCGCCACCTCCTTTGCCGCCGAGGGCGCGGTCAGCCTGGTGCCGGCCAT
Source organism: Phreatobacter stygius (assembly GCF_005144885.1). Taxonomy (NCBI): domain Bacteria; kingdom Pseudomonadati; phylum Pseudomonadota; class Alphaproteobacteria; order Hyphomicrobiales; family Phreatobacteraceae; genus Phreatobacter; species Phreatobacter stygius. The sequence continues at coordinate 2,096,684 of NZ_CP039690.1, read as the reverse complement.
GGCGCTGATGCTGGGCGCTAATGTCGGCACGGCGGTGATCGTCCAGGCGCTCTCCTTCGACATTTCGCTGGTCTTCCCGCTGTTCATCCTGGGCGGCCTGGTGGCATTCCGGCGCGGCAGCCGGACCCGGGTGCGCGATCTCGGCCGGGCCGCGATCGGGCTCGGGCTCATGCTGCTGGCGCTGCATCTGCTCGCCGAGACCATGCGACCGGTGGAGGACGCGCCGGCGGTGCGCGACCTGTTCGCGGCGCTGACCCGCGATCCCCTGCTCAATCTCGCGGTCGCCGCGGCACTGACCTGGGCGGCGCATTCGAGTGTCGCCGTGGTGCTGTTCATCATGTCGATGGCGGCGGCCGGCCATGTCGCACCGCCGGCGGCGCTCGCCATGGTGCTCGGCGCCAATCTCGGCAGCGCGCTCAATCCGGCGATCGAGGCGATTGGCGGCGATCCGGCCAAGCTCAGGCTCGCCGCCGGCAATCTGATCACCCGGGTGGTCGGTTGCGTCGCCGTCCTGCCGCTGCTCGGGCCGATCGCCCGCGAGCTCGGCGCATGGGGCCTGTCGCCCGGACCGATGGCGGCGAGCTTTCACCTGGCGTTCAATCTGGCGGTGGCGCTGGTGTTCATTGGCCTGCTGCCGCCGGTCGCCCGGCTGCTGGTCTGGCTGTTTCCCGAGGCGATCAAGGCTGGCGATCCCGGCGCGCCGAAATATCTCTCCGCCTCGGCGCTCGATACGCCGGCCGTGGCACTCGCCAATGCGGTGCGCGAGACCTTGCGCATGACCGATGTGGTCGAAGCCATGCTGCGCGGCTCGCAGGACGTGTTCCATACCGGCGACCGCAAGCGGGTGGCCGAGGTCGTCCACATGGACAATATCCTCGACCGCCTGCATGCCGCGATCGAGCAATATCTGTCGGCCATCGACGGTGAGGCCCTGACCGAGGCGGAAAGCCGGCGGCTGTCCGACGTCCTGGCCTTCGCGATCAATCTGGAACATGTCGGCGACGTCGTCGAAAAGAGCCTGATGAAGCTCGCGTCGAAGCAGATCAAGAACCGGCTCGCCCTGCCGCCCGATGCGCTCGCCGAGATCGAGCAGATGCACAGCCGGCTGCTGGAAGACCTGCAGCTGGCGATCGCGGTGTTCACCGGCGGCGAGCTCACCGCGGCGCGCAAGCTCGCCGAGGAGAAGGAGGTCTTTCGCAACCGGGAACGCGAGGCGACCGAGCGGCATTTCGCCCGCGTGCGCAGCGGCAATGGCGAGCGATATGAGGTCAGCGGCCTGCATCTGGATATTCTGCGTGACCTGAAGCGCATCTCGGCGCATATCATCGCAACCGCCTATCCGCTGCTCGAACAGAGCGAAATGTTGCGGCAAAGCCGGCTGACCTGAGGCAACCGCGAAGTCGCCCTAATTAAGGCGGATTGCCTTATTTCGGACGTATATCACTGTTAGCTCACGTCTATCGAGTTTCGGCCGAACGACTTGGCCCGCACCGCGATTTGTCCGGTGCTCTGCTGACGACCTCCCTAACGTCGATGATTTGTGCAGCGTTGCTTCGCGTTCGCATGAGTAAATACGCATTCTCCTCGAAAGGACATCTACATGGCTACCGGAACCGTGAAGTGGTTCAACTCCCAGAAGGGCTATGGATTCATCCAGCCTGACGCTGGTGGACCCGACGTTTTCGTTCACATCAGCGCCGTCGAGCGCGCTGGCCTTTACGGCCTCAATGAAGGCCAGAAGGTTTCCTTCGAAGTCGTCGCCGACCGCCGTACCGGCAAGTCGTCGGCCGACCAGTTGAAGGTCGCGGCCTGATCCCGACGCGCGATCGCCTCTTCACGCCGACCATGGATGTACTGGCGTCGAGAGGTTGGCGGTCACGCGTCAATTTGATTACAAGGCAACCCTTGTCAGGGCGATTCTGTCGTCCTGGCCGGGGTTTTTTGTATCGCGTATAAGGCGCTGCCCACGGAGGGGCTTGCCATGGCGAAAGAAGACGTACTCACGTTCGACGGCATGGTGACCGAGGTCATGCCCGATGCCCGATTCCGGGTGGAGCTCGACAATGGTCACATTGTGGTCGTCTATACGGCGGGCAAAATGAAAAAGAACCGCATCAAGACGCTGGTTGGCGATCGGGTGACGGTTGAAATGACCCCTTACGATCTCGACAAGGGCCGGCTGGTGTTCCGCCACAAGGGCGAGGGTTCCGGCGCTCCGCGTCCGCCTGGCGCGCCCGCGCGCCGTCCGCCGCCGCGTCGGCGCTGATTCTACCTGCCTTTCGAAGCCGTCGGTGATGGACACCGGCGGCAACGCGTCCGGCTGATCCAATCCCGGGCCATGTCATGCCCTCCTCCCGTTCCGCGACCTTGCTCGGCTTCGGCGCCATTGGCCTATGGGGCCTGCTGGCGCTGTTCACCACCGCGTCAGGGCAGGTACCGCCGTTTCAGCTGACCGCCATGACATTCGCCATTGGCGGTGCCATCGGGCTCGGCGTCGTCGCCTTGCGTCCGGGCGGTCTTGGACTGCTTGCCCAATCGCCGGTGGTCTGGTTCCACGGTGTGGCGGGCCTGTTCGGTTATCACGCGCTCTATTTCACCGCGCTGCGTTTCGCGCCGCCGGCTGAAGCCAATCTGATCAATTATCTCTGGCCGCTGCTCATCGTGCTGTTCTCGGCCTTGCTGCCCGGGCACCGTCTCAGGGCGCACCATCTGATCGGGGCAGCCCTTGGCCTCGCCGGAACGGTTCTGATCATCGCCGGGCGCGGTGGGCTCGGCAGCGGCTTCGAGACGGCCCATCTTGTCGGCTATTTGGCGGCCGCTGCCTGTGCCCTGGTCTGGTCGACCTATTCGGTCACCGCGCGCCTGTTGCCTCAGGCGCCGACCGAGGCGGTGGCCGGCTTCTGCCTGGCGGCCGCCGTGCTCGCCGGCCTTGGCCATCTGGCCTTCGAGCCAACCGTCTGGCCGGCGAGTTCGACCGAATGGCTGGCGATCCTGGCGCTCGGCATCGGGCCGGTCGGGGCGGCCTTCTATCTCTGGGACCGGGGCATGAAGCGCGGCGACATCCAGGTGCTCGGGGCGGCGAGCTATGCGGCGCCGGTGCTGTCGACCCTGGCCCTGGTGGTTTTCGGCTTCGCCCGGCCGAGCCTGGCGCTGGCCGGCGCGGTGGTGCTGATCGTGCTCGGTTCGCTGATCGCGTCCCGGGACATGCTGAAGCGATAAGCCGTCAGGGCAGGGCAGCCGGCGTTTTGGCAGAGACCGGCTGAGGCGGCCGCCGGCAGTGATAGCCATAGACCTCGGCAAAGCCGAGCCGGGTGTAGAGCGCCCGGGCCTGGGCATTGGCCTCGCGCACCTGCAGATAGGCCGATCTGGCGCCTTTCGAGCGGCCCCAATGCATGATCGAGGTGATCATCCGCGCGCCGATGCCCTGGCCGCGCGCGGCGGGCGTGACCGCCAGGTCGTAGAGCCCGACATAACCGCGCTCGGCGACGCCGAGGCCGTAGCCGACCGGTTCGCGGCCAATGAAGATGGTGGCGAAGGCGGCGTCGACACGGATCGACGAGACGATCTCGGCCAGCACGTCGCGCTGCCAGTCGGCCAGTTCATAAGCACCGGCGGCGCCCTCGATCCAGTCGACCGAGGGTTCCTCGGCCAAGACCACGGCGACAGCCGGCGCGCCTTGCAGCTTCACCCGCTCGGTCAGCGGCGCGACCATCACCTTGGTCGGGTCGAACAATGTCCAGCCGGCCGCGGCGAGCGCGGCATCGACGCCCTCGGTGGCCAGCGGCGTGATCCTGACCATCGGCTCGAGTCCGGCCTTGCGGTAGAGCGACTTGACCGCCTGGATCAGCTCGTCGGTCGGCAGGTCGGAGGGAAACCAGGGACTTGCCGCATTGGCCCGCTTGGTATGACCGCGCGCCATGCGCAGCAGCCAGCCGTCCAGATGGATCGTCTGCAGCGCCGGCCAGGCATTGAACATCCGCTCTTCGAGATCGCGGACGAGCGAGATGTCGGTCATGATCCAGGGTTCCAGCCGGGCGGGGCGAGGGTAAAGCCCGAAAAGTCGAAACCGGGCGCAACCGTGCAGCCGACCAGCGTCCAGGCACCGCGGCTTTCGGCTGCTTGCCAGTGATCCCTGGGCACCACGCCTTGCGGGCGCTCGCCGCCGGCGAGATCGACGCCGAGGGTTGCAACGGTCACCGGCCCCTTGGGGTCGGCGGCGGTGGTCAGGGTCAGCGGTGCCCCGGCATACCAGTGCCAGATCTCGGTCGCGTCGACCCGGTGCCAGTGCGACCGCTCGCCCTGGCGCAGCAGGAAATAGATCAGGGTCGAGGCGGCGCGGCCGTCGGCGGCCGGGGCGTCGCGGAAGGTCTCGCGGAAATGCCCGCCCTCGGGATGCGGCTCGAGCGCCAGCAGGCGAATGATCTCTTCGGCGGTCAGTTCAGAGCTTGGCATGGCAGCTCACTTGGTCCCAGCTCACTTGGTCCCAGCTCACTTGGTCCCAGCTCACTTGGTCCCAGCTCACTTGATCCCAGATCACTTGCGCGCCCGGCCGAAATCCGGATCGGCCGTGTCCTGGTGCTGGTCGATGATCGAGCGGCGGATCGCGCGGGTGCGGGTGAACAGGTCGAACAGCTGGTCGCCCTGGGCCCAGCGGATATTGCGCTGGAGTGCGATCAGATCCTCGGTGAACCGTCCGAGCACCTCGAGCACCGCCTCCTTGTTGTGCAGGAACACGTCGCGCCACATGGTCGGGTCGGATGCGGCGATGCGGGTGAAGTCGCGGAAACCGCCGGCCGAAAACTTGATCACCTCGCTCTCGGTGACCTGTTCGAGATCGGAAGCCGTGCCGACGATATTATAGGCGATCAGATGCGGCACGTGGCTGGTGATGGCGAGCACCAGGTCATGGTGGTCCGGCGCCATCACCTCGGTCCTGGAGCCGAGCGCCTGCCAGAAGGCGGTCAGCCGCTCGACGGCCTCAGGGTCGGTGCCGGCCGGCGGCGTGACGATGCACCAGCGCTCGTGGAACAGCTCGGCGAAGCCGGAATCGGGGCCCGAATGTTCGGTACCGGCGACCGGATGAGCCGGAATGAAATGCACATCGGTCGGCATGAACGGGGCCATCTGGGCGACGACCGAGCCCTTGACCGACCCGACATCGGAAACGATGGCGCCGGTCTTCAGGTGCGGCGCGATGATTTCGGCAACTGCGCCGCAGGCGCCGACCGGCACGCACAGGACGACCAGATCGGCGTCCTTCACGGCCGCGGCGAGATCGGTGGTCGCCTCGTCGGCGAGCCCGAGCTCTTGGACCCGTGCGACCACGGCTTCCGAACGATCGGCCGCGACCACGGTTCCGGCAAGGCCGAGAACACCGAGGGCACGCGCGATCGAGGAGCCGATCAGCCCGATGCCGATCAGCGTGACCTTGTCGAAGTGGACCGGCGCGGTCACGACCCCTGGGCCTTGGCCAGGAACTGGCTCAGCGTCGCCACCAGATGGCGGTTGGCCTCCTCGGTGCCGACGGTCAGCCGCAGCGCATCCGGCAGGCCATAGGCGCCGACCTTGCGCAATACGAGGCCCTTCGAGACGAGGAAGGCGTCCGCGTCATTGGCGGTCCTGCCCGCTGTCTTGGGGAAGTGGATGAGCAGGAAATTGCCAACCGACGGCGTCACCGCCAGGCCGAGCCTGGTCAGCTCGGCGGTCAGCCAGGGCAGCCACTTCTCATTGTGCTCGATGGCCGCCTGGACGAAAGGCTGATCGTCGATCGCCGCAACGCCGGCATTGATCGCGGCGGCATTGACGTTGAACGGGCCGCGGATGCGGTTCAGGGCATCGACCAGGTGATCCGGGCCGTAGAGCCAGCCGATGCGCAATGCCGCGAGCCCGTAGATCTTCGAGAAGGTCCGGGTCATCACGACGTTTTCGTTGGATGCCACCAGTTCCAGGCCGCTCTCGTAGTCGTTGCGGCGGACATATTCGGCATAGGCCGCATCCAGCACCAGCAGCACCGATTTCGGCAGGCCGGCATGCAGGCGCTTGACCTCGTCGAACGGGATATAGGTGCCGGTCGGATTGTTCGGATTGGCGAGATAGACGACCTTGGTCCTGGGCGTCACCGCCTGCAGGATGGCGTCGACATCGGTGTGCAGATCTTTCTCCTTGGCCACCACGGGCGTACCGCCGGCGGCGAGGATGGCGATCTTGTAGACCAGGAAACCGTGCTCGGTGAAAATGCCCTCGTCGCCCGGGCCGATATAGGCATGGGTGATCAGGGACAGGAGTTCGTCCGAACCCGAGCCGCAGATGAGCCGGGCGGGATCGAGGCCATAAAGCCTGCCGATGGCTTCGCGCAGCGCCGCGGACGATCCTTCCGGATAGAGTTCCAGCTTGTCCGCCAGATGCCGATAGGCGGCGATCGCCTTCGGGCTCGGCCCGAGCGGCGTCTCGTTGGACGACAGCTTGTAGACCTTGGCGACACCCGGAGCGCCGGACTTGCCGGGCACATAGGCGTCGATCGCCATGATGCCGGGACGGGGCAGGGGACGCGTGGCGGCGGTGCTCATCGGAACAGGCTCATCGTGGCGCGAGGACGGTTCGCGACCTGAGATCAGGCCGCGATTGGTTTTGCGGTGTAGCCGACCGTGCGTACGGCTTCAACCGGGAGGCCGTGGGCGACGTCGCGGGCGATCTCGGCTTCGTCCGCCTCACGCGGTCCCCAGGCGAGCACATGGTGCTTGCCGCCGGCGGTGGCGCTGGCGAGCACGGCATCGACGGGCGCTTTCGGCGCTGCGGCCAAGGTGATGGCGACGAGCCGCATGTCGAGGCCCGCCGTATCGATCGAGGGATGCCCGACGACCACCGCCTGCGGCGGCCGCGGACTTGCCGCGCGCGCGATCGCCGGTGCGGTCGCCATGGCGATCGGCTGATCGGCACCACCGAGCTTTTCCCACCACGGCTCCTTGGCCGGGCCAAGCCCGATCAGGCCGAGATCGCCGCGCTCGCGGGCGATCGCCGCGATGACCGAGGCCGGGTTCGAATGCTGTACCAGCGGCACGCCGAAGCCGAAATGAAAGCGGGCGAGCTCGCGGGCGCCTTCCTGCTCGGGCCCCATCAGGACATGAATCGAATGCGGCGCCTGGACATAGGTGAAGGTCGAGATGATCTGCCGCCAGATCTGCACCACCAGCTCCACCGGCAGGCGGCCGTGATGGCGCTCGACCAGGCGGCGCACCACATCCGCCTCGCGGGCGGGGCGGAAGGCCGAACCGGTCTCGGCGGTCTTCTTGATCTCGATCAACCGCTCGATGATCTGCCCGCGCTCCATCAGGAGCTCGTGCATGGCGGTGTCGATCCGGTCGATCTCGCCGCGAAGATCAGCAAGGCTCGGCAATTTTGATTGCGTCATGGCGGGACCGGGAACTGGCGTTGGCGGAGATGAGCGATCGGACAGGATGTCAGCCGCGGGCGGCCTGCACCATGGCGGTGACTTCGACCTCGACCCTGATCTCGGGCTTGAGCAGGCCTGCGACGACCACTAGGGTGGCCGCCGGCCGGATATCGCCGAACACCTCGCCGAAGATCGGGAAGACCTTGTCGGCATCGGCTGCGTCGATGATGTAATAGGTGGCGCGCACCACGTCCTTCAGCGACGAGCCGGCCTCGGCGAGCGCCGCCGCGATGGTCTTGAAGCAGTTGCGCGCCTGGTCCTCGACGCTTTCCGGCAGCACCATGGTCGCATAGTCGTAGCCGGTCGTGCCGGCCACGAAGACGAAGCCGCCCTGGGCCACCGCGCGCGAATAGCCCGCGGCCTTTTCGAACGGCGAACCGGTTGAGATAAGGCGCCGTTCCATGGCTCACTCTTTCCGCATCGTGCCGGGGCGAACCGCCGCGCGGTCGCCTTGGGCGCGGTGCTGTTCAATCACATCCAGGGACGCGCGGTGCTGGCGGTCTTCTCGAAATCGTCGATCGACTTGGCCTTGACCATGGTCAGGCCGATATCGTCGAGGCCGTTCAGCATGCAGTGCTTGCGGAAGGCATCGATCTCGAATTTCAGCGTGCCGCCGTCGGGGCCACGGATCTCCTGGCTCTCGAGATCGATGGTCAGCGTGGCGTTGGAGCCGCGATCGGCGTCCTCGAACAGCTTCTCCAGGTCCTCGGGCGAGACGGTGATCGGCAGCACGCCGTTCTTGAAGCAGTTGTTGTAGAAGATGTCGGCGAAGCTGGTGGAGATCACGCAGCGGATGCCGTAGTCGAGCAGCGCCCAGGGCGCGTGTTCGCGCGACGAACCGCAGCCGAAATTGTCGCCGGCGACCAGGATCTGGGCATTGCGATAGGCCGGCTTGTTCAGGATGAAGTCGGGGTTCTCCGAGCCGTCGTCCTTATAGCGCGCCTCGGAAAACAGGCCCTTGCCGAGCCCGGTCCGCTTGATCGTCTTCAGATATTGCTTCGGGATGATCATGTCGGTGTCGACATTGATGGTCCGCATCGGTGCGGCGACGCCGGTCAGCGCGGTGAACTTCTGCATGGGGTTCCCCCTGATCGTCTCAGGCGTTTGCCGTTCAGCTTGCGCCATTCTGTCTGGCCGACTGGTTCAAGCTCAGCGGCAAGCGCTGGGGCCGGATGTATCAGAGCCATCGGCCCCGGGGCAAGGCGGCGCGAATGCGCAGCGGGGTTGCGGTGGCGCCCAAGCTCGCCGATATCCGGGCGGAACCGGAGATCACCATGACCGTGCACGCCACCATCGAGGCCAAGCTCACCCAGGCCTTCCAGCCCGTTTCGCTCGCCGTCATCGACGAAAGCGAGCAGCACCATGGCCATGGCGGCTGGCGCGAGGGCGGCGAGACGCATTTCCGGGTCAAGCTGGTCTCGGCGCTGTTTGCCGGCAAGTCGCGGGTCGACCGCCACCGGATGATCAACCAGGTGCTCGATGCGGAACTGAAGGGCCGCGTCCATGCCCTGGCGATCGAGGCGCGGGCGCCGGGCGAATAAGGCGGGGATCCCGGAGCGCCTCAGGCCGTGCCGGCGATCAGCCGGTCGGCGGTCGCCAGATTGCAGGCCATCGGCACATTGTAGACGACGGCGAGGCGGGTCAGCGCCTTGACGTCGACGTCGTGGGGATGCGGCGACAGCGGATCGACCAGGAAGATCAGCAGGCTGATGGCATCCTCGACGATCAGCGCGCCGATCTGCTGGTCGCCGCCGAGCGGACCGCTCTTCATCAGGCGAATATCGAGCTCGGGCACCTCGCGCTTGAGCAGCGAGCCGGTGGTGCCGGTGGCAACGATCCGGTGGCCGGCCAGCACCTTGCGATGGCGCGAGGCCCAGGCAACCATCTCCGGCTTTTTCTGGTCATGGGCGATGAGCGCAATGGCCCGCTCGTCCCTGGGCTGGTTCACGATCACGGAAAAGGCCTCCATCGCGGCGCGTTTCGATCCCATGCTGCGCATGGCCGGCGGTTCCGTCAAAGCTTGTAGACACGCGCCGCATTGCCGCCGAGGAACAAGGCGCGGGTCTGGTCGTCGAGGCCAAGCGCATCGAGGCCGTCGAGCGCCTTGCCCGGCAGGATCATCGGATAGTTGGAGCCGAACAGCACCTTGGTCCGGCCGTTCGACTTCAGATAGGCGACCAATGCCGCGGGGTAGCGGCCAACCGCATAGGCCGAGGTGTCGATGAAGACATTGTCGTGCTTGGTCGCGACCGCGATGGCCTCGTCGGTCCAGGGATAACCGATATGGCCGCCGACAATGGTCAGTTCGGGAAAGTCGAGCGCCACCTGGTCGAGATAGATCGGCCGGCCGACCTCCGAGGGCATCAGTGGCCCGGTATGGCCGATCTGGGTGCAGAAGGGCACGCCAAGCTCGGCGCAGGCGGCGTAAACGGGATAGAAGCGCCGGTCGGTCGGCGGCACCTCCCAAAGCCAGGGCAGCACGCGGATCGCCTTGAAGCCGAGTTCGGTGATGCAGCGGCGGATTTCGGCGATCGCTGTCATCGGCCTGGAAATGTCGACCGAACCGACACCGATCAGGCGCCCGCCGGAGGCCGCCGCGAAAGCCGCCACCTCGTCATTGGAGATCATGACGTTGCGCGGCGCGTACCAGGCGCTGATCAGCATGTGGTCGATGCCGCCGGCATCGAGCGCGGCAACGGTTGTCGCCACCGGCAGGGCTTCGGTCGGCAGCGGCGCCTTGGTCCAGCGTCGCAACGAATCGAAGATCGGGTCCTGGGCGTGGCGCAGCGTCGGGTGTTGTCCCCAGGCGTCGATGATCATGCGATCCCTCCCGGCAATGGCTCCGCCTTGTCCGGCCCGGCTCAGCCCGGCCGCTCCAGCGGCGTGATCTTCAAGGCGGTGATGCGGTTGCGCTGTTTCCTCAGCACATGGAAGCGGAAGCCGTGGAAGGTGAAGGTCTGGCCGGTCTCGGGGATCGAGCGGGCCTCGTGGATGACCAGGCCGGCAATGGTGGTCGCCTCTTCGTCGGGCAGGCGCCAGTCCATCGCACGGTTGAGGTCGCGGATCGGCACGCTGCCGTCGACATTGACCGAGCCGTCGGTCTGCGGCCGGACGCCGATCACCTGGACGTCGTGTTCGTCTTTGATGTCGCCGACGATCTCCTCGATGATGTCCTCGAGCGTCACCAGGCCCATCACCTCGCCATATTCGTCGACGACCAGGGCGAAATGGGTCTTGCGCCGGAGGAAGGCCTTGAGCTGGTCCTGCAGGCTGGTCGAGTCCGGCACGAACCAGGCCGGCAAGGCGAGACTGGTCAGGTCGATCTTGGAGACGTCGCCATTGGCCGCGGCCATGGCGCGCAACAGGTCCTTGCCGTGCAGCACGCCAATGATGTTTTCCGGCGTGTCGCGCCACAGCGGAATGCGGGTATAGGGCGCGGCGAGCACGTCGCGCACCACTTTGTCGGGGGCATCGCCCGCGTCGATGGTCACCATCTTGGTACGGTGGACCATGACGTCGGAGACCGACAGGTCCTTCAGGTCGAGAATGCCGCCGACCATGTCGCGGTCGAGCTTCTCGAACGATCCTTCCTTGTGCATCAGGTCGACCGTGCCGCGCAGCTCCTCGGCGCCCGACAGGACGCTCTGGTTCTGGTCGATCTTCAGGCCGAACAGGCGCAGGACGCCGCGCACGATCGCCTCGATCGCCAGCAGCACCGGGCCGAGCACCGCGACCACCCAGGAGACCGGCCGGGCAATGGCCAGCGACACCTGTTCGGGGCGCACGATCGCCACCGTCTTCGGCATGACCTCGGCGAAGACAATGATCAGCACCGACATGATGGCGGTGGCATAGATCACGCCCTCGGCGCCGAAGAAGCCGACCATCAGGCTGGTGGTGAAGGCCGACATGCCGATATTGACGACATTGTTGCCGACCAGCATGGCGCCGATCAGCCGCTCGCGGGCGTCGAGCATGCGGTTGATGATCCGCGCCCTGGAATCACCGGCGGTTTCCAGCGCCAGCATGCGCGCCTTGGAGGTGGCCGACATGGCCGTTTCGCCGGCGGAAAAGAACGCCGACAGCATGAGGCTGACCACGATGATCGCCAGCGCCAGCCAGGGGTTGATGATGATGTCGTCCATGGTCTCCTCGGCCGCCGGGAGGCGGCTAACCTCACTGCCCCGCGCGCCGCCGATGGCTCACCGGCCAGGCGCTACCGGCGCGCGAGCTCTTCCGCCAGGAACGAGCGCACGGCCGTGGGGTCGACATCCCCTGCGATGAAGCTTCGGCCGATGCCGCGGGTCAGGATGAAGGTCAGCGCGCCGCGCGTCACCTTCTTGTCCTGCTGGATCGCAGTCATCAGCCGGTCGACATCGCCGACGTCGCCCGGAATATGAGCGAGTTCGGTCGGCAATCCAACGGCCGTCAGATGCGATCGCATGCGTTCGGCGTCATCAGGCGGGCAAAGGCCGAGTTTCGCCGAGAAACGATAGGCCTGCGCCATGCCGATGGCGACGCCCTCGCCATGGACCAGGCGGGCGCTGTCGTAGCCGGTGGCGGCTTCGAGCGCATGGCCGAAGGTATGGCCGAGATTGAGCAAGGCGCGGTCGCCGGTTTCGGTTTCGTCGCGGGCGACCACCGCGGCCTTGGCGCGGCAGGAGGTGGCGATCGCCTGGGTCCGGTCGCGGCCACCCTGGAATATGCCGCGCCAATTGGCTTCCAGCCAGCCGAAGAAGCCGGGATCGTCGATCAGCCCGTATTTCGCGACCTCGGCATAACCGGCGCGGAACTCGCGGGTCGACAGGGTGTCGAGCACGTCGGTATCGGCCAGCACCAGGCCGGGCTGATAGAAGGCGCCGATCAGGTTCTTGCCATGGCGCGAATTGATGCCGGTCTTGCCGCCGACCGAGGAATCGACCTGGGCGAGCAGGCTGGTCGGCATCTGCACGAAACCCATGCCGCGCCGGACGATGGCCGCGGCAAAGCCGGCGAGGTCACCGACCACGCCGCCGCCGAGCGCCACGACCAGGTCGCCGCGCTCCATCCGGGCGGCGAGCAACTGGTCGACCACCTGTTCGAGCATGGCGAAGCGCTTGGTGGCTTCGCCCGCGGGAACGCTGATCCGGATATGGCGGATGCCGGCCCCATCAAGGCTCTGTTCGAGCGCCTGGCCATGGAGCCCGCCGACCGTCTCGTCGGTGACGATGGCGACAGCCCGGCCCGGAAACCGCGCGGCGATGGTCGCGCCGGCGCCGGCGATCAGGCCGGCGCCGATCAGGATGTCGTAAGAGCGTTCACCGAGCGCAACCGGAACGCTGGTGATGGCATCGGGGTCGGACGGGGCGCTCACGGCTGGTTCAACTCCTTCGGCGCCAGCAGATGGTCGACCAGCACATTGACGGCCTCGTCGACGATCTCCTCATGCGAGGCCTCGCGCGAGACGATGGCGAGATCGGCCTCCGCATAAACCGGATAGCGCTCCTCCATCAGCCGGCGGAGCACGGCTTCCGGGTCGGCCTGCTTCAAGAGCGGCCGGTCGCTGCGCCGCCGGACCCGCCGCATCAGCACGTCGAGATCGGCCTTCAGCCAGAGCGAAATGCCGAGCGCGCGGATATTGGCGCGGGTCTCGGGGTTCATGAAGGCGCCGCCGCCGGTGGCCAGCACCTGCGGACCGTCCTTCAGGATGCGGGCGACCACGCGCACCTCGCCGGCCCTGAAATAGGCTTCGCCATGTTTCTCGAAAATTTCCGGGATCGACATGACATGCGCCTTCTCGATCTCCTGGTCGGCATCGATGAAGGGCAAACCGAGGCGTTGGGCGAGCCGGCGGCCGATCGAGGTCTTGCCGGCGCCCATCAGACCGACGAGCACAATCGAGCGCGCGCCAAGCGCCGCGCGCAAACCTGTCGTGTCGATCTCGGCGGTCGTCGCGCCCATGATGGTCCCCGTTTCGTTACCCCTGTGTCACGAACGGGCGGGGGAGGCAACGGGGCAGGACGGCCAATTGGCGGTGTCCGCTGCGAGGGTCAGGTTCTCATGCTTTGGCCGACCAAGGGCCGCAGCGCTCACGCATCCGGTGCGCGTCGTGGCGGTTGCGTGGCCGCCGCTCAACCTCCCCCCAGCGGGGGGAGGTTGGCGCGTCAGCGCCGGGAGAGGGGGAATTAAGCATTCAGAACAGGGCGTTGAGCGCTTCGCATGATGACCCCCGGTCAGCGCCTCTCCCCCTTGCATGTTTGCGGGACCGACTCAGCGCAGGCTGAGAGGTGCGTCGAGGCCGGTGGCCACCGGCCTCGACGCGGATGTCCGGGACCGTTTCACCCTTTGGCTCAGCACCGCGGGAGAGCATGGTCCGGCCGTCCTCTGGCTCTTGTCCTGAACAGATGCTGGGGAGGAAGTCCCGTATGCAAGGCAAGGAAGCGTCCAAACAAGAGACCGAAGGCAAGTCTACCGTGGGAATCGACGTCAGCAAGAGCTGGCTCGACATCCACGTTCTGCCCGGCGGGGAGACCCACCGTTTTGCCAATGCCGAGTTGGGCATCCGGCAGTTGAAGCGCTGGCTTCAGCGCTTTGATCTGGCGCTGGTCGTGGTCGAGGCGACCGGCAAGTGGCACCGCCAGGTTCGCCGAAGCCTGCATGCCTCGGGCGTGCCGGTTGCCGTGGTCGATCCTTATCGCGTGCGCATGTTCGCGCGTGCCACGGGCACCTTGGCCAAGACCGACCGGCTCGATGCCCGCGTGTTGGCCCTGTTCGCGCGGGCCATGAACCCGGCCCAGCGACCGCCGGCACCGGAAGCCCTCGATGCGCTCAATGAGTTGGTCAGCGCCCGCGATGCGGCCGTCGACGAACAGACAGCCCTCAAGAACCAGCGGCACGCGGTCACCGACAAGTTCCTGATCCGCCATCTCGCTCACCGTCTCACCCGGATCGCCAAGGCTATCGAAGCCATCGCCGGCGAGATCGCCAAACGCATCGCGGCCGATCCATGCCTGGCCAGACGCCACGACATTCTGATCTCGATCCCTTCGTTCGGCCCGGCGGTCGCCACGACCCTGGTGGCCGCCCTGACCGAGCTGGGGACCTGCAACATCAAACAGATCAGCCTGTTGGCGGGACTAGCCCCGATCGCCGATGATTCCGGTGAACGACAGGGCGTCCGCGTCATCTGGGGCGGACGCTCCCGGGTGCGCCGCGTTCTCTACCTGGCGGCGCTCTCGGCCACGCGCTGCAACGCCGACATGAAAAGTTTCCACGACCGCCTGATCGCCAAGGGCAAGAAGCCCAAATGCGCCCTCATCGCCGTGGCTCGAAAGCTCGTCGTCCTCGCCAACACCCTTATCGCTCAGGACCGCACTTGGGCCACTCACGCTCCAAAACAGGCTTGACCCGAAACACAGATGCTCTCCCGACCTCCGCTGCGCTTCGGTCGACCTCTCCCCGCTGGGGCGAGGTGAGGGCGAGGTTCAGGTGCATGGCCTCGAAGCCTGACCTGCCGCTATGCAAATCGGCTGATTGCGCTCGGCTTCGCGATGAACGCCTCGCCGGTCCCTCGAACCGCGGCGAACTCAAACAACACAGGACTTAGGCGGCCGGGATTTCGCGCTCGGCAATGGCTTCGGCAATGCCGACCAGGCGCCGCGCCATGTCGGCATGAAGCCGCTCGACCATGCGGCCCTCGACCTGCAGCGCGCCCTTGGCGGCATTCTCCGGCTGTTCGAAAGCCGCAATGATCTTGCGGGCCCAGGCGACCTCGGTCTCGGCCGGCGAGAAGGCGGCGTTGCAGCCGGCGATCTGGTTCGGGTGGATCAGCGTCTTGCCGTCGAAGCCCATGTCGCGCGCCTCGGCGCATTCCCTGATGAAACCGGCCTCGTCGGCAATCTCGTTCCAGACACCGTCGATGATCACAAGGCCATGGGCCCTGGCGGCGGCAAGGCAGGTCATCAGCCAGGAATTCATCGGCGCGCGGCCAGGCACCAGGCGGGCGCCGGTTTCCTTGGCGAGATCATTGGTGCCCATGACGAAGCCGGAAAGCCGGGTCGCCGGATCGGCGGCCGCCGCGGCGATGGTTGCCGCGTTCAGCATGGCGAGCGGCGTTTCCATCATGGCCCAGACCCGGGTGCGCCCGGGCGTACCGGCCTCGGCCAGCGCTCGTCCGGCGGCGATCAGGTCGTCGCTCTTGTTGACTTTCGGAATGAGAATGACATCGGGACCGGTCGCCGCGATCGCCGCCAGATCGGCCATGCCCCAGGGCGTTTCCAGCCCGTTGATGCGCGCCACCACCTCGCGATGGCCGAAGCCGCCGGCTGTCACAGCGGCGGCGACCTGCGCACGCGCGGTTGCCTTGGCGTCGGGCGCAACCGCGTCCTCGAGGTCGAGGATGACGACGTCGGCGGGCAGTGCGCGGGCCTTTTCGAGTGCCCGGGCATTGGAGCCCGGCATATAGAGGACGGAGCGGCGAGGGCGGTTCGACATGGCGGGCGGTCCGAAAAGGGGCTATGCGCTGAGCGACTGGCCAGAGGCTAGCCGCCTTGCGGCGGCCGTGCCATCGTCCTTTCGCTTAGATTGATTTCGCTCTTTTGCTTCAGGGTTGTGCGGCGCGTGACTGATACGGATGTTCTGATCGTCGGCGGCGGGATCATGGGATCCTGCGCCGCCTATTTCCTCAAGAAAGAGCTGGGTTTCGCGGGCAGCGTCAGGGTCATCGAACGCGATCCGACCTATGCCCAGTCGTCGACCACGCTGTCGGCGGCCTCGATCCGCCAGCAGTTCTCGACGCCGGAGAATATCCGGATGAGCCGGTTCGGCATCGAGATCATTCGCGGCCTGAAGGAGCGCTTCAGTCCGGATGCCGATATCGGCTTCCATGAGGGCGGCTATCTGATCCTGGCGAGCGACACCGGCCGCGGCGTGCTGGAGGCCAATTGGCGGACGCAGAGCGCCGAGGGCGCCGACATCGTGCTGTTGTCGCCGGACGAACTGAAGCAGCGCTTCCCCTGGCTCAGCACCGAGGAGCTCGCGGCGGGCGCCTGGGGGCGAACCGGCGAAGGCTGGTTCGACGCCGCCATGCTGCTCGACCTGTTCCGCAAGGCGGCCCGCGAGGCGGGCGTGGTCTACCAGAAGGCCGAGGTCAAGGGTCTCGAGCGCGAGGGCAACCGGATCACCGGCGTGACACTCGCCGACGGCTCCGTCGTGAGCTGTGGCACCTGCGTGCTGGCGGCCGGCGCCTGGGCCGGACGGCTGGCCGAGGGTGCCGGCATCGCGCTGCCGGTCGAACCGCGCAAGCGCACGGTGTTCGTGGCCAAATGCCCAGCGTCCTTTGCCAACATGCCGCTGATCGTCGATCCCTCGGGGGTCTGGATGCGACCCGAACGCGAGCTGATCATTGGCGGCTGGGGCCCGGGCGAAAACGACCCGGATCCGGCGGCCCACGGCGATTTCGAGCCGAACCACGACGAGTTCGAGGCCTATGTCTGGCCGGCCTGGGCGACCCGCATCCCGGCGCTCGAAGAGCTCCGCCTGATCCGCGCCTGGGCCGGGCATTACGATTTCAACACGCTCGACCACAACGCCATTCTCGGGCCGCACCCGGAGGTGGCCAACCTGCAGTTCATCAATGGTTTCTCCGGCCACGGACTGCAGCAGGCGCCGGCAGCCGGCCGCGCCATCGCGGAACAGATCGTGTTCGGCGGCTACCGGTCGCTCGATCTGTCGGTCTTCGGTTATGGCCGCATCGCCAGGAGCGAACCGGTTCTGGAGTTGAACGTTATCTGATCGCGCGGCCGGGCCGCCGGGAGAGCATCGCATGAAAGTCTGTGTTTACGGCGCTGGCGCCATTGGCGGCCACCTGGCCGCGCGTCTGATCGCCAAGGGCGATGCCGAGGTCTCGGTGGTGGCGCGCGGCGCCCATCTCGCCGCCATCAGCGAGAACGGCCTGTTCCTGGAGACCGAAGGCAAGGTGATCGGCGGCAAACCTTTTGCCGCGACCGACGACCCCTCGAAATTGCCGCCGCAAGACCTGGTCGTGCTGTCGTTGAAGGCGCCGTCGCTGCCGGCGGTTGCCAGGCCGTTGAAAAAGCTGCTGGCGCCGAGCGCCGCCGCGCTGTTCTTCAACAACGGCATTCCCTGGTGGTGGCGCTACGGCATCGATGACGGCGGTTCGCTGCCGCTGCTCGATCCCGACGGGCTTTTGTGGCGCGAGCTCGGTCCGGAATGTGTGCTCGGCGGCGTGGTCTATTCGTCCAACGCGTTGAAGCAGCCGGGCGTGGTCACCCATTTCGGCGCCAACAAGTGGATCATGGGCGAGCCGACCGGCGACCGCTCGCCGCGGGCGGAAGCGGCCGCCGAACTGTTCGAGGCGGCCGGCCTGAGCGCGCCGGTCTCCGAGGATATTCGGCGCGACATGTGGGAAAAACTGTTCCGCAATGTCGCCGGCAACCCGCTTTCGGCGATCACCCGGGTGCCGACAGCCGATTGGCCGAGGGCGCCGGGCATTGGCGAGGTCGGGCGCGGCATGATCAAGGAGACGGTCGAGGTCGCCCGGGCGCTCGGCTGGGACTTCGCCGACAGCGTCGACGCGGAGGCGATCGTCAATCCGGCGCCGGGTCGCGCCGGCGGCCGCTCGTCCATGTTGCAGGATGTCGAGATGGGCCGGCCGATGGAGGTGGAAGCGATCGTCGGCCAGGTCCAGGCCTTCGCGCGCGAGGCCGGCGTCGCGACGCCGACCATCGATGTCATCCTGCCGCTGCTGCGCGGGCTCGACGCGGCGATCCAGCACAAGCGCTGACGCCGCGTTTCGCTCCGCTCAGGCATCGGACCGTCACGCCTTGGACCGTCACGCCTTGGACCGTCACGCGTTGGACATGGGCCGGCGGCGGACGTTCGGGCGCAGGTGCTCGAACGGAATGACGCCGGTATCGTCGAGCGCCGCGCCGGGCGAGGCACCAACCACGACGCTGTCGGCATAGGGCTGCCAGTCGCCGCGGAAATGCACCGAGCTCTTCAGCACGACCACCTTGTAGCCGGTGATGTCGACGCCGAGATGGGTGCAGACCGCGATGCAATGCGGCTGCTGGCGCACCGTGCCGACCACCACATCGATGCCGCCGATCCGGAGCCAGGCCGACGGCCCCATATGGATCGGCTGGCCGCCAACCATCGGGCCGGTGCCGGTGAAACGGCCGTCGGAGACGGCGACAACCTCGGCCGATGCCGACAGCGGTTCCTCGCCGGGACCCGAGCCATGGGCGGCAAAGGTGACGTCGATGGTCTTGCCGACGCCGGCCTTGTGGGCGGCCGTGGCGATCTCCGGCTCGTGGAACAGCGCGGCCAGCGTCTTCTCGGCCTTGCGTGCGATCAGCGACTTCAG
Organism: Phreatobacter stygius; assembly: GCF_005144885.1. Taxonomy (NCBI): domain Bacteria; kingdom Pseudomonadati; phylum Pseudomonadota; class Alphaproteobacteria; order Hyphomicrobiales; family Phreatobacteraceae; genus Phreatobacter; species Phreatobacter stygius. The sequence goes on along the minus strand of NZ_CP039690.1, from coordinate 2,077,869 downwards.
GAAACCGGTGGTGATCGACGAGCCGCCGGCGCCGGGATTGTCCTGGGTATCGGCAATGATCACCGGCCTGGCGGCCGAGGCCGCGCGCGAAAAAGCCGTGTCGAGGGCCTCGTCGCGGGGCTTGGCCAGATGTTCCAGGAAAGCGGCTTCCGAGCGGATCACCGCCTTGGCCAATCGGTCGACGGCCGCATCGACCTCCGGTTGCGTGGCGCCATAGCCGATGACGGTCGCGCCCATGTCGTAGATGTCGGCGGAAGGGAAGCCGGGGCACAGCGACAGATGGACGCCGGTTTCGGCCTCGATGTCCTCCAGCAGCGCGTAGAGGCCCTTCATCGGTTCGATCATCGAGCAGCCCGAAGCGATCGGGATCAGGAACGGCATCTGGCGGAAGGCGCGCGCCGGCTTCGGCCCCCAGGCACGCACAGTGTCGAACCAGCGGCCGACGCGCTGGCCGGTCTGCAGCCAGTCGATATGCGGATAGGTGCGATAGGCCGACAGGAAGCTGGCATTGTCGACCATCAGCTGCGTGACATTGGCGTGCAGGTCGAGCGAGGCGACGATCGGCACGTCGGGGCCAACAAGGCGCCGTACCCGGTGCAGCAATTCGCCTTCGGCATCCTCTGTCGTTTCGGTGGTCATGGCGCCGTGCAGTTCCAGAAAGACCGCGTCCGGCGCAGCATCGGCGATATCGGCCAGGAGATAGGCCGAGGCGCGTTCGAACACGCTGTCGGCGACCCGGCCGGAGGGTTGCGCGAAGGACCAGGACAGCGGCACGATGGCGTGGCCGGCGGCGATCGCCACATCCATGAAACCGGTTATGGCGATGTTGAACGGCGCGAATTTGGCGGGGATCGTATCGCCGCGGGTGAAACCGGGCCAGGCGCCGGCCTGGTTAAAGCTCGCCCAACCGGTCGGCTCCGGGACGAAGGTATTGGTCTCGTGCATGAAGCCGCCACAGGCGATGCGCATGGTCATGAATGTCTCGCGGTTGGAACTCGCGGCTATTGGTGGCCGATTGCGGTCACGCCGTCATCCCCGAACGCGGGCTGGTCAGCGATGCGGCCGGGGCAGGTCGAAAGATTGGACCGGCGCCCCAGAGGCTTGCCGGGGTCCGGCATGAGCCCGATGCAGACGAGCACGGCGACCGAGACCGCTGGTCTCGGCGCCGAACCTTGTTAGCGTCGGAGCGAAACGAGCGAACCTGCGGTTCAACATGCGGGTCGATGAGGGATGGAGAGGGCCATGGACATGCGGGGCTTGCGGTTGATCGGCGCGGCATGGTTCGGCGTCATGCTGGCGCTGACCGGGCCGGTCCAGGCTGAGGATTATCCGGCCGCCGGCCGCGCCATCCGGGTGGTGGTGCCTTTCGCCGCCGGCGGCGGCACCGATGCCATTACCCGGGTGGTCGCCGAACATGTCGCCAAGGCCTGGGGAGCCGCTGTCGTCATCGAGAACAAGCCGGGCGGCGGCACGATGATCGCCTCGCAGGGCGTCGCGGCGGCGCCGGCCGACGGCTATACGGTGCTCGCCATTTCCAACAGTTTCCTGGTCTCGCCGCTGCTCGCCGACCAGGCGCCTTATGACCATGCCCGCGACTTCACCGGCGTGGCGCTGCTCGCCTCCAGTCCGCATGTCCTGGTGGCCCATCCGGCGGTTCCGGCGCGCAACCTCGCCGAGCTTGCCGGCTGGGCCAGGGCGCATCCGGCATCGGCGAGCTTCGCCTCGTTCGGCCGGGGCGCTTCCAATCACCTGGGCTTCGAGGTGCTGAAGCGCCGGCTCGGCGTCGAGATCGTCCACGTGCCCTATCATGGCAGCGCGCCGGCGCTGAAGGACCTGATCGGCGGCCATGTGCCGATGATGCTCGGCGACCTGCAGAATGTCCGCGAACTGGTGGTTGCCGGAACCCTGCGCGCCGTCGCGGTCGCCAATGAGACACGGCTTGCCTCGCTGCCCAACGTGCCGACGCTCGTGGAGGCCGGCATCGCCGGTTTCACCTCGAAATCCTGGTTCGGCCTGGTCATGCGTTCAGGCACGTCCGAGCCGATCGTCGCGCGCTGGAACGCGGCGGTGCGGGCGGCGCTTGCCGATCCGGCGGTGCGCGCCAGGCTCGAGCCGCATGGCGTGACACTGACCGACACGACGCCAGCCGAATTCGACGCCTTCCTGCGCGACGAGGCGGCCAAGGCCGCGGCGGCGATCCGCCTCGCCGGGCTGAAATAGCCTGTGGATACCGCCAAGCCCGCTGGGCGTTCGAGCGAAGGTTTCCGGCAGCGCGAAGCGCCCTGCCGGAACCGGAACCGGAATCAATCCCGGTCCCAGCGCTGCTGCTGGGCCGAGACCGCCATGTAGTCGTAGTAGAAGTCGGAAATGGCCCAATAGGCCTGGCTGTCGCGGTGGAATGCCGCCTGGTGTTCGTAGATCTTCTTGAACGCCGGGTTCTGCTCCGACATCTCCTTGTAGAGCTCGAGCGCGATCTTGTAGCTGGCGCGCAGGATGTCGTTCGGCAGCGGCCGCAATTGCGCGCCGGCGGCAACCAGCCGGCGCAGCGCCGGCGGGTTCAGCACGTCGTATTTGGCCTGCATGTCGTGGCCGGCGGTGGCCGCGGCGGTCCGCAGAATGGTCTGGTAGCTCTTCGGCAGCGCCTTCCACTTGTCGAGATTGAAGAAGAAGCTGAGTTCGGCCCCGCCTTCCCAGAACGCCGGGTAATAGTAGTAGGGCGCGATCTTGACGAAGCCGAGCTTCTCGTCGTCATAAGGGCCGACGAATTCGGCGGCGTCGAGCACGCCGCGCTCGAGTGCCGGATAGATGTCGCCGGCACCGAGCTGTTGCGGGACCACGCCGAGCTTCTGCAGCACCGTGCCGCCGAGGCCGCCGACCCGCATTTTCAGGCCGCTGAGATCGGCCTTGGACTTGATCTCCTTGCGGAACCAGCCGCCCATCTGGGTGCCGGTATTGCCGGCCGGCAGGTTGAAGATGCCGAACTTGGCGTAGAACTCGTTCAACAGGTCGATGCCGCCGGCGCGGTAGAGCCAGGCGTTCTGCTGGCGGCTGTTCGGCCCCCAGGGGATCGCCGTGCCGAAAGCAAAACCGGTGTCCTTGCCAATATAAAAATAGGACCCGGTCTGGCCCATTTCGACCGTGCCGTTGCTGACCGCATCGGCGACGGCGAGCGCCGGCACGACCTCGCCGGCGGCAAAGACCTGGATCTTGAAGGCGCCGTCGGTCGCGTCCGAGACGAGTTCGGACAGATAGGTGCAGGCGCCGTAGAGGGTTTCGAGCGATTTCGGATAGCTCGAGGTCAGGCGCCAGGTGATGCTCGGGCTTGCCTGGGCAATGGCGGGGCTCGCCACCGCGACGGCGGCGCCGCCGATGCCGGCGGTCTTGAGAAAGGCGCGGCGCTTCATGGAACGTCTCCTGGAGTTCGGTTTGATTCTGATTTTGGGGCATGACGATAGCCCATGAAGCGGTGCGGACGAGCCGCTCCGAGGCCGTCTTCGCAGAGATCCTTGCGGTGTCCACGAAAAAGGCCGCCGCTTGCGCGACGGCCTTGAGTAGTTCGGGATGACCCGTGCCGCGCTTGCGCGTCAGCCCATGGTCGGGATCGAGAACTCGGCGCCGTCCTTGATGCCCGACGGCCAGCGCGAGGTGATCGTCTTGGTCTTGGTATAGAAGCGGAAGGCGTCGGGGCCATGCTGGTTGAGGTCGCCGAAGGACGAACGCTTCCAGCCGCCGAAGGTGTAATAGGCCAGCGGCACCGGAATCGGCACGTTGATGCCGACCATGCCGACCTGAACCTTGGCGGCGAAGTCGCGGGCGGCGTCGCCGTCGCGGGTATAGATCGCGACGCCATTGCCATATTCATGGTCATTGGCCAGCGACAGCGCCTCGTTATAGGTCTTGGCGCGCACCACCGAGAGCACCGGCCCGAAGATTTCCTCCTGGTAGATGCGCATCTCCTTGGTGACGTTGTCGAACAGACAGCCGCCCATGTAGAAGCCGTTCTCGTAGCCCTGCATCTTGAAGCCGCGGCCGTCGACGACCAGCTTGGCGCCTTCCTTGATGCCGATATCGACATAACCCTTGACCCGCTCCAGCGCCTGGCTGGTCACCAGCGGGCCGAAATCGGCGTCGGCCGAGGTCGAGGGGCCGATCTTCAGGCTCTCGACCCGCGGCACCAGCCGTTCCATCAGCCTGTTGGCGGCTTCCTCGCCGACCGGCACGGCAACCGAGATCGCCATGCAGCGCTCGCCAGCCGAACCGTAGCCGGCGCCGATCAGCGCGTCGGCCGCCTGGTCCATGTCGGCATCGGGCATGATGATCATATGGTTCTTGGCGCCGCCGAAGCACTGCACGCGCTTGCCGTTGGCGCAGCCGCGCGAATAGACATATTCGGCGATCGAGGTGGAGCCGACGAAGCCGACCGCCTTGATGTCGGGATCGTCGAGCACGGCGTCGACCGATTCCTTGTCGCCATTGACGACGTTGAAGATGCCCGGCGGCAGGCCGGCCTCGATGAACAGCTCAGCCAGCATCAGGGGCACGCCCGGGTCGCGCTCGGACGGCTTCAGGATGAAGGCATTGCCAGCGGCGATCGCAGGGCCCGCCTTCCACAGCGGGATCATCGCCGGGAAGTTGAACGGGGTGATGCCGGCGACCACGCCGAGCGGCTGGCGCATCGAATAGATGTCGATGCCCGGGCCGGCACCTTCGGTATATTCGCCCTTCATCATCTGCGGCGCGCCGATCGAGAATTCGATCACTTCCAGGCCGCGCTGGATGTCGCCCTTGGCGTCGGGAATGGTCTTGCCGTGCTCCCGCGCCAGCAGGTCCGCCATCTTGTCGTTGTCGCGGGCGCAGAGCTCGAGGAACTTCATCAGCACGCGGGCGCGGCGCTGCGGGTTGGTGGCGGCCCAGGCCGGCTGGGCGGCCTTGGCGTCCTCGACCGCGGCGCGAACTTCCGCCTTGGTCGCCAGCGCGACCTTGGCGAAGACCGAGCCGTCGAGCGGCTGGAACACGTCGGCGGTGCGGCCCGACTGACCTGCGACATGTTTGCCGCCGATAAAATGTCCGTAGTTGCGCATGGAGGATCCTCCCATTGTCGTTGGTTCCGAGAACTAAAGCGCAATGGTGCCAGAACCAAGTGCGAAGATCGCGCATGCGTTGTGCGCAAATTGGCGTAAGCTGGTGTCATGACGCCAAACTGGGATCATATCCGGGTGTTTCTCGCGGTGGCCCGCACAGGCCAGTTCCTGTCCGCCTCGCGGGTGCTGTCGCTCGACCACGCCACCGTCGCGCGGCGCATGTCGCTGCTCGAAGCGGCGGTCGGCGCGCAGCTCTTCTCGCGCTCGACCGCCGGCGTCACGCTGACGCTGGCGGGCGAAAAATTCCTCGGCGCGGCGGAAGGCATGGAAACGGCCTGGCTGGATGCCCAGGCCAGTGTGTCCCAGGTCGACCGCATGGTGTCGGGCACGGTCCGCATCGGCGCCCCGGAGGGGTTTGGCGGCCTGTTCCTGGCGCCACGCGTCGGACGGCTGGCCGAACGGCACCCCGGGCTGACCATTCAGCTGGTGCCGCTGCAGCGGACGCTGTCCTTGTCGAAACGCGAGGCGGATCTTGCCATCGTCATCGACCCGCCGAAGGACGGCCGGCTGACGGTGCGCAAGCTGACCGACTACGGGCTCGGGCTCTATGCCGCGCGCGACTATCTCGCCCGGCATCCGGCGCCGGCGACATCAGAGGACCTGAAGCACCACCTGCTCGTGACCTCGGTGCAGGAGCTGCATTATTCGGAAGCGCTGACCTATTATCCGCCGGCTTTCGATGCCGGGCAGCGGCGGCTCGAATGCGCCAGCGTGACGGCCCAGGTCGAAGCGGTGAAAGCCGGCGTCGGCATCGGCATCCTGCACCACTACGCCGCCCGCGACGTGCCGGGGCTCATGCCGGTCCTGCCGAACCTGACCATCCGCCGCACCTATCATCTGGTCGCCCATGTCGATACCCGGCGCATCGCCCGGGTCGACGAGGCCTATCGGTTCATCGTCGAGGAGGTGGAGGCCGCGGGCAGCCTGTTTTCTTGAGAAACGGCCGCAGCCATCGGGCTTTCGCAGGGGCCTCAAGCGCCTGGCTCGGTGGCCAGGCGAAGAGCCCGGTGCCCGCGGGGGCGGACCCGCGGACACCAGGCTCGAGCATTTCCCGGTTCACGGGGAAGCCAGGAAATACTCTTGGCGGAGGGCGGCGGCCGGTTATTCGGCTGCGACCCGAATCGGGGCATGCGGCTGCGTATTCGCGGGGCTTGGCTGAGCTCCGTGGCCATGGCCGCCCTGGGCCTCGCCCGGCTCGTCGGTCGGGCCGACGAAGCGGCCGAACAGCCAGCCGAAGAAGCGGCCGAGATCGTCCATAACGGTGTAGAAAGACGGGACGAAGACTAGGCTCAGCACGGTCGAGACCAGCAGGCCGCCGATCACCGCGATGGCCATCGGCGCGCGGAACTCGCCGCCGTCGCCCATGCCGATCGCCGGCGGGATCATGCCAACCGCCATGGCGAGCGTGGTCATGATGATCGGCCGGGCGCGCTTGCGGCCGGCATCCAGCATGGCCTCCTTGCGCGGCACGCCGTCGCGCACCCGCTCGACCGCGAAATCGACCAGCATGATGGCGTTCTTGGTGACGATGCCCATCAGCATGAGAATGCCGATGACCACAGGCATGGAGATGGCGTTCTTGGTCAAGAGCAGCGCGATGATGACGCCGCCGAGCGACAGCGGCAGCGACATCAGGATGGTGAGCGGCTGGAACAGCGAGTGGAACAGCAGGACCAGCACGCCGAGCACCATCAGAAGGCCGGTGCCCATGGCGAGCGCGAAGCCCTGGAACACCTCGGCCATGACCTCGGCATCGCCGCCGCTCTGGAACGCCACGCCGGCCGGCAGGTTCTTGGCCACCGGCAGGGCGAGGACCATTTCCAGCGCCGGTCCGATTTCCAGGCCGCCGGTCAGGTCGGCGCCGATATTGACCCGCCGCATGCGGTTGTAGCGCTCGATCGACGAGGGGCCCTGGCCGAAGGTGATATCGGCAACCGCGGTCAGCGGCACCTGCTGGTTGGTCGCCGTGGTGACGGTGAGCTGCGACAGGAGGTCGAGATTGGTGCGCGCGGCGGTGTCGAGCTGGACCCGGATCGGGATCTGCCGGTCGCCGGCATTAAACTTGGCGAGATTGGCCGCCACGTCGCCAATGGTGGCGACACGCACGGCTTCCGAGATCTGGTCGGTGGTGACGCCATAGCGGGCGGCCTCGTCGGCGCGCGGCACGACGCGGATCTCCGGCCGGTCCAGACCGGCGGCGGCAGCGACATTGACGAAGCCGGGCAGGCGCCGCATTTCGGTTTCGAGATCGGCGACCGCCTTGTTCAGGCTGGCCGCGTCGTTGCCGCGCACGATGATCGACAGCTCGCGCTCGCCATTGTCGCCGACATACCAGGCGCGGATGTCGGGGATCTGGTTGAACAGCCCGGAAACCGCCTGCTGGATTTGCCGCTGGGTGCGGCTGCGCTCGGTCTTGTGGCTCAGCCTGACGATGACCGAGGCCCGGCGGATCTCGCGGGTGCCGGTCGGGGTTGCGCCGCCGACCACCAGGACGGATTGCACCTCCGGCACTTCCTTCTTCAGGAGCTTGGCCAGCTCGTCGGTGCGGTTGCGGGTATCCTCCAGGGTCGAGCCCGGCGGCAGTTCGACCGAGACGACGAAGCGCGCCTCGTCGGGGAAGGGAATGAAGCCGGTCGGCAGGAAACGGATCGCATAGATCGACACGGCGAAGATCGCGATGCCGGCCAAAAGCGTCACATAGCGGAACCGCATGGTGCCGTTCAGGAAGCGCAGATAGCCGCGCATCAGCCGGCCGTCCTTGGCTTCCTTGTGCTCGTGGGGCTTGAGAAAATAGGCCGCCATCATGGGTGTCACGAGCCGCGCCACAAGCAGCGAGAACAGCACCGCGACGGCGACGACCAGGCCGAACTGCTTGAAATATTGGCCGGCAATGCCGCCCATGAAGGACACCGGTGCGAACACCGCGACGATGGTGAAGGAGATGGCGATGACCGCCAGCCCGATCTCGTCGGCCGCCTCCATGGAGGCGCGATAGGGCGATTTGCCCATCTTCATGTGGCGGACGATGTTCTCGATCTCGACGATGGCATCGTCGACCAGGATGCCGGTCACCAGGATGATGGCGAGCAGCGACACCAGGTTCATCGAGAAGCCCATGAGCTCCATCACCCAGAAGGTCGGGATGATCGAGAGCGGCAGGGCGAAGGCCGAGATCAGGGTGGCGCGGAAGTCGCGCAGGAACAGGAAGACGACGATGACGGTGAGGATCGCGCCTTCCAGCAGCATTTCCATGGCCGAATGGAAATTGCCCTCGGTGTAGTTCACCGAATTGTCGATCTCGCTGAACGTGACGTTCGGATGGGCGGCCCGCATCTCGACGATCCTGGCGCGGGCGAGCGCCGCCACCCGGGCATCGGAAGCGCCCTTCGAGCGGAAGATCTGGAAGGCCACCGTCGGCGTCTCGCCATTGACGCGGGTGAAGGCGCGCGGCTCCTCATAGAGGTCGGTCACCTTGCCGAGATCGGACAGGCGGACTTCGCGGCCGCCGGGCAGCACGATCTTGGTGCCGGCGAGATCGTCGACATTGATGGCCGAGGCGAGGGTCCGGATCGACTGCTCCTGGCCGGCGACATCGCCACGGCCGCCGGCGAGATCGACATTGGTGGCGCGCAGCTGGCGGTTGACGTCGCCGGCGGTGATGCCGAGCGCCATCAGCCGGTCCGGGTCGAGCGAGATGCGGATCTCGCGGGTCACGCCGCCATAGCGGGCGACCCGGCCAATGCCCTTGAGGCCCTGCAGGTCGCGCTTCACCGTGTCGTCGATGAACCAGGACAGCTGCTCGAGCGTCATCGCGGGGGCGGCGACCGCCACCGTCATGATCGGCTGGTTCTCGATGTCGAGCCGCTCGATGATCGGCTCTTCGATGCCGCGCGGCAGATCGGCACGGATCTTCGAAATGGCGTCCTTGACGTCATTGAGCGCCCGGTCGGTGTTCACCTCCAGGCGGAATTCGACAATGGTCACCGAACTGCCGTCGGTGATGTTGCTCATGACGTTCTTGACGCCGGCAATATTGGCGACCGCGTCCTCGATCTTCTTGGAGATCTGGGTCTCGAGTTCGGCGGGTGCGGCGCCCGACTGGGTCACCGTCACCGAGATCAAGGGGATGTCGATATTGGGAAAGCGGGTGATCGGCAGGTTGAGGAAGCTCATCCAGCCGAGGAAGCAGAGCACGACGAACAGCACGATTGCCGGGACCGGCTGGCGGATCGAGTAGGCGGAAATGTTCAAGGCCATCGGGAGTGCCTCGTTCAGCGGGCCGCAAGGGCGATCGGGGTCACCCGATCACCATTGCGCACGAAGCTGCCGGAGACGGCCACCACCTGTTCCCCGGCCTGCAAACCCTGGCGGATCTCGATGCGGTTATCGGCGCGCAGGCCCGGCACGACGGTGCGGGTCTCGACCAGGCCGTCCTTGACCACCTGCACCGAGACCGCGCCTTGCGCGAACATCACGGCGGACAGCGGCACCAGCACGCCTTCCGAGCGGGCGACCTCGACCAGGCCGCGGCCGAACGAACCGAGCGGTGGCCGGTCGGTGCCGTCGAGCGCGATGCGCACGCGGCCGAGCCGGTTGGCGCGGTTCACTTCCGGCGCGACCAGGCGCACCGAACCGGCGAGTTGCCTGTCCCAGCCGGCGGCGTCGATGGCGGCCTTCTGACCCGGCTTCAGCTTGGCGAGCGTGGTCTCGGCAATGTCGCCCTCGAGTTCCACCGCGCCTTCCGAGATGATGCGGAACAAGGGGTCGCCGACCGCGGCGGCGACCGCACCGACACGGGCGGTGCGGCGCGACACGACGCCGCCGACAGGGGTGCGGATCTCGGAGCGTGCGATGCGCAGGGCGATGTCCTCGCGCTGGGCGCGGGCGAGCGTCAGATCGGCCTCGCCGAGGCGGAGCGCATGATGGGCGGCGTCCAGGCGGGCATTGGCGGCGCGCGAGGCCGACAGGCGCTGGTCGAGCTGATCGTTGGAGGCGACACCGGTGGTCTGCAATTGGCGGGTGCGCTGCAATTGCTGGTCGGTCAGGCTCTTATTGGCGGTGGCCTCGGCGATCGAGGCATTGGACTGGGCGATCGAGGCCTCGGCACGGGCGATCTGCGCGGCGTTCTGGGCCAGCTGGACGTCGAGCATGGCGCGGTTGAGCCGGGCGAGCACCTGGCCGGCGGCCACCTGGTCGCCTTCTTCGACCAGGATCTCGACAATCGACAGGCCCTCGACCTCGGGCGAGATCAGCACCTCTTCGCGCGCCACGAACGAGCCGGTGACGATCACCAGATCGCGCACCTCGCCACGGCTGGCGGTGGCAACCGTCACGGAGGGCGGGCGCGGTTCGTTGGCCCGTGCGGCGCCGGCGCCGAGCGGCAGGACAAGGGCGAGAAGCAGCAGGGAGCGATGCATGAGGCGGGTCATGATGCGGGTCATGGGGGGCAGCTTCAGGTCAGGTTGTCGTTGGACGGGGACAGCGGTGTCAGCAGCATCGTGCGCATGATGTCGAACATCATCTCGACATGCGGAACGGGATCGAAATCGGGATCACGGCCCCGACGCAGCATCAGGCCGTCGGCATAGGTGATCATGAACTGCACGGTGCGTTCGAGGTCGGCATGCGGCTCGGTATGGCCGCGTGACCGGGCGGTATCGAGCGCGCCATAGAGCTTCTGGTAGATGAATTCGTCGGTCTTGACGCGCAGCGCCGCGATCTGCGGATTGCGCGTCGCTTCCGACATGATCTCGATCCACATGCTGCAATTGGCGCGTGGTTCATCGACCATGTGGTAATAGGCGAGGTCCCGGAACGAGGCCCAGAGGTCGTCGGAGGTGGCCAGCGCGTCGAAGCCTTCGGAGGCCTGGGCGAGATCGCGCTCGCAAAGACCTTCGATCATCGCTTCCTTGGAGGGGAAATAACGATAGAGATTGCCTGGGCTCATGCCGGCCTCGCCGCAGATCTCGGCCATGGTCGCGCCATGAAAACCTGAGCGCATGAAGCAGCGCTCGGCGGCGTCCAGGATCGTCGTCTTGCGGTCGGTGCGCTGGATCTCGTCGATACGCGGCATTGTCTAACGGCACTCCGGCTGACGCGGCGTCATTAGCGGGGAATGTTTCAGGTTGCAATGCAAAAATGAACGAACGTTCGCTTTTTTAAGACAAATCAAAAGACAGGCAAATTTGAGGCGGACCGGCGCGCGCGCGATGGCGGAGCCGCTAGGGACACACCGGATTGAGCTGTCCGCCCGATGGTGCTCGGCTGTCGCCACAGGTTCGGCGTGACGGCGGCCGATTCGGCCACCCACCATCGCCCGACCCAACGAGGGAGACGACCATGCTCAAGACTCTGCTTCTCGCCGGCGCCCTGGCGGCCTCCGCCGCGGGCGGCGCCTTCGCCCAGGCGACCCAGCCGGCAACGCCGGCCCGGCCCGCCGCGCCGCCGGCCGCCACCAGCCCCGCGGCGCCCGCGCCCGCGCGCCCGGCCGCCACCACGCCCGCGACCACGCCGCAATCGGCGCTGATCGACATCAATTCGGCCACCCGCGCCGAGCTGATGACGCTGACCGGCATTGGCGAGGCGCGCGCCGACGCGATCATTCGCGGCCGCCCCTATCGCGGCAAGGACGACCTGCCCAACCGCAACATCATCCCGCAGGGCGTCTATGACGGCATCAAGGACAAGATCATCGCCCGCCAGCGCTGATCGCATCGCCGCATTGCCTTGAACGGACAGGCCGGCCCGGGCCGGCCTGTCGCGCCGACCCGTGGCCGGTGACCGGGTGTCTCGCGCCAGCACAACGGCCGGCGAAGCGTGTCAGCGCTTCCAGCCCCGCCGTGGCTTGCCGCCGCCTTTGTGCCGGGCCTCGGCCCCAACAGGCACTTCGCGATCGGTGCCCGGGCCCATGCTGTCGAGATCGGGCCTCGCCGCGCGGGACGGCGGCAGATTGGCCGCCTTGCCGTATTTGCGCTCGCCACGATAGCCGCCGGTCCTGTCGTCGACCGCCTGCTGGCGCGCCAGCGGGTCGTCCATGACAGCGAGTTCGGTCTCGCGCAGCCGCTTCAGCTCGTCGCGCAGGCGCGCGGCCTCCTCGAAGCGCAGGTCGGCGGCCGCCTCGCGCATGCGCTTTTCCAGATCGGCGGTGACCGCCGCGAGATTGTGGCCGACCGAAGCGCCGCTCTTGGTCAGGCCGGCATCGACGGTGACATGGTCTTTCTCGTAGACCGAATCGAGGATCTGCGAGATCGCCCGCTTGATGGTCTGCGGCGTGATGCCATGGGCGGCGTTATAAGCTTCCTGCTTCTCGCGCCGCCGGTTGGTCTCGGCAATGGCGCGTTCCAGCGAGCCGGTCATTTGGTCGGCATAAAGCAGCACCCGGCCGTCGACATTGCGGGCGGCGCGGCCAATGGTCTGGATCAGCGAGGTCTCGGAGCGCAGGAAGCCCTCCTTGTCGGCATCGAGAATGGCGACCAGCGCGCATTCGGGAATATCGAGGCCCTCGCGCAGCAGGTTGATGCCGACAAGCACGTCGAAGGCGCCGAGCCGGAGGTCGCGCAGGATCTCGATCCGCTCGATCGTGTCGATGTCGGAATGCATGTAGCGGACCCGCACGCCCTGCTCATGCAGATATTCGGTCAGGTCCTCGGCCATGCGCTTGGTCAGCACGGTGACCAGCGAGCGATAGCCGGCGGCCGCCGTCGCCTTGACCTCGCCGATGAGGTCGTCGACCTGGGTGCGCGCCGGCCGGATGATGCAGGGCGGGTCGATCAGGCCGGTCGGCCGGATCACCTGTTCGGCGAAGACGCCGCCGGTCTGTTCCAGCTCCCAGCCGCCGGGGGTCGCCGAGACGTGGATGGTCTGCGGCCGCATCGCCTCCCACTCCTCGAAGCGCAGCGGCCGGTTGTCCATGCAGGAGGGCAGGCGGAAGCCATATTCGGCCAGCGTCGCCTTGCGCCGGAAGTCGCCACGATACATGCCGCCGATCTGCGGCACGGTGACATGGCTCTCGTCGACGAAGACCAGGGCGTTGTCGGGCACATATTCGAACAAGGTCGGCGGCGGCTCGCCGGGCCGGCGGCCGGTCAGCCAGCGCGAATAGTTCTCGATGCCGGCGCAGGAGCCGGTGGCCTCCATCATTTCCAGGTCGAACAAGGTGCGCTGCTCGAGCCTTTGCGCTTCCAGGAGCCGGCCGGCCTTGTTCAATTCCTCCAGCCGCCAGCGCAGCTCTTCCTTGATGCCCGTGATGGCCTGGACCAGGGTCGGGCGCGGCGTCACATAGTGCGAATTGGCATAGACCTTGACGAAGGACAGGTCGGCATTCTTCTGGCCGGTCAGCGGGTCGAATTCGTGGATCGACTCGACCTCGTCGCCGAACAGGCCAATGCGCCAGGCGCGGTCTTCCAGGTGGGCCGGGAACAGTTCGATGGTGTCGCCGCGCACCCGGAAGGTGCCGCGTGAAAAGTCCATCTGGGTGCGCTTGTATTGCAGCGCGATCAGGTCGGCGATCAGCTGCCGCTGGTCGAGCTTCTCGCCGACCTTCACGCCGAAGGTCATGGCGGTATAGGTCTCGACCGAACCGATGCCGTAGATGCAGGAGACCGAGGCGACGATGATCACGTCGTCGCGCTCGAGCAGGGCGCGGGTGGCCGAGTGGCGCATCCGGTCGATCTGCTCGTTGATCGAAGATTCCTTCTCGATATAGGTGTCCGAGCGCGGCACATAGGCTTCCGGCTGGTAGTAGTCGTAATAGGAGACGAAATACTCCACCGCATTGTTCGGGAAGAACGATTTGAACTCGCCATAGAGCTGGGCGGCCAGCGTCTTGTTGGGCGCCAGCACGATGGCCGGGCGCTGGGTCGCGGCAATGATCTGGGCGGCGGTGAAGGTCTTGCCCGAGCCGGTGACGCCGAGCAGCACCTGGTCGCGCTCCTGGCGGCTGAGGCCGTCGACCAGCTCGGCGATGGCGGTCGGCTGGTCGCCGGCCGGCTCGAATTCCGAGACCAGTTCGAACGCCTTGCCGCCCTCCCATTTTTCCGGACGTGCCGGCTTGTGCGGCAGCCAGACCTGGCCGTTGACCTCAGGCCGGCCTTCCTGGATCAGCCGCTCCAGCGCCTTGACCGTGGCGGTGACGCCGGAGGTGCCGATCTCGCTCTCGATATCGAGGGCCTGGGCCTGTTCGACATTGATGCCGAGCCGATGCGCCAGCGCCTTGTCGGCAAGGCTCGCCTCGGCCTGGAAACCGGCCTGCGGTGCTTCGGCAAAGCCGTGCTGGGGCTGGCCGGTCTGCGAGCCGACACCCGCCGTGCCGCGATTGATCGCCGGGTTCAGGAGCGCCGCCAGCGCCGGGCCGAGCGGCTGCAACTCAGGCTTGGAGGCCTTCGATCGCGGCGTCTTGGCCTTGGAATCCCTCGCCTTGGCGGGTCCAGCGCCCTTGGCAGGCGAGGGCGATGCCGCTGGCGATCGCGGAACTTCGGCGACAGGCTGCTTCGGAGCTTTCGACATGCCGGCAATATGGGCCGGGACCCGCCGGAACGGAAGAGGTACGGGCGGTCTTGCAGCTGTGCTGCTGACACAGGGTGGCAGCAGCAGCATGGGGTCCTGGGAGGCGGACTGTGTCGGCGCGCACGGCGCAGCCTTCCGATCCCGGCATGCTGGATCCGGACGGGCGAGCGCCGATCTTGCCTGACGTCGCACCTGATGCGGAGGCTAGCATGCCCGGACCGACCAGCGCGGCCGCGCGCGTCACCATTGCCGTGCTCGGGATCCTGGCTTCGCTTGCGCTCGCCGAGCTGGTGTCGTTCCGGGTGCTCGGCCTGTTCCTGTCACCGAATTCCCAAGGCAGCTACACCATCACCAGGACGGGCGGCGAGGCGCGCTGGCTGGCGGTGGCCAACCTCGTCTCGCTCGCGACATCAGTCCTGCTGGCGATCGGCATCGTGAAGCTGGTCTATCGCCGCCGCCGGCTCGATCGTCCGCTGGTCGTTCTCGGCGGCTATGCCGGGGCCTGCATCGTCGCCGGCCTCGTCCTGCTCGCCTGTGCCGCGGGCTTTGCCAGCGGCAATCTGCCGGTCAGCGAAGCGCGTCCGCGCGCCGGTCTCGAAGATCTCGGGTCACTCTATCTCGCCCTATGCCTGGTCAGCGTCTATATCGGCGTCCTCGCGCTTCTGCCGGCAGCCGCCATCATCGCCTATGCGGAACGACGCGGCCTGCGTTCACCGCTGTTCTATGGGGGGGCCGGCGCAGTTGCCGCCGTGACGGTCGTCGGCGCCGTCCTTCTCGTCCTCCTGCTGGCCGGCGCGCCGCAACGGGAGGTCTTCCGCGGCGCATCGCCCTTGTTCCGCCTGCTGCTGCTGTTTGCCGCACCGGGTCTTGCCGGCGGGCTGACCTATTGGCTGATCGCCGGACGCAAGGCGGGCGAGCGGCCTCCGTCCATGGCCGCGCGACCGGTGGATTGAGGCGGGCAGGCCGCCGGCATTCTTCAATGCCCCTTCCTTTGGCGCCTTGCGCCATGTCATTTTCCGTGCTCCGCACAGCGATCGATTTCCGGAGCCTGTCCCATGCCTGCCGTTTCCCGCCGCGCCGCGCTCGGCCTCCTGTCCTCGGCGCTCGCCGCGCCGGCCTTCGCGCAAGCCGATTACCCGAACCGGCCGGTGACCGTGGTGGTGCCGCAGGCGCCCGGCGGGGCCAATGACATCATCGCGCGGATCATCGCCGAAAAACTATCCGAGGTGATGGGCCAACGCTTCGTCATCGAGAACAAGGCCGGCGCCGGTGGCAATCTCGGCTCGCAGGCCGCCGCCCGTGCGACGCCTGACGGCTACACGCTGCTGGTCACCATTTCGGCGAGCCAGGCGATCAATCCGGCGCTTTATGCCCGCACCGGCTTCGATCCGGTGAAGGATTTCGCGCCGATCTCCATGCTCGGCACCGTGCCGAACGTGCTGGTGGTCAACCCGAACTTCCCGGCCAGGACCGTCGCCGACCTGATCCGCATGGCCAAGGAAAAGCCCGGCGACTATCATTATGCCTCGGCCGGCAACGGCACGCTGAACCACCTGGTCGGCGAGATGCTGAAATCGCGCGCCGGCATCGACCTGAAGCACATCCCCTATCGTGGCATTGCCCCGGCGCTGAGCGATGTCATCGCCGGCCATGTGCCGATCACCTTCTCCAACCTGCCGGCGGTGATCAGCCAGATCCAGGCCGGGACGGTCAGGGCGCTCGGCGTGTCGACGCAGAAGCGCAATGCCAACATTCCCGACGTGCCGGCCATTGCCGAGACCGTGCCGGGTTTCGACGCCGAATTGTGGATCGCCATCTACGGGGTTGCCGGCACGCCGCAGCCGATCATCGACAGGCTGGTGAGGGCGACACACGAGGCGCTGGCCAAACCCGATATGAAAGCGAAATTCGCCCAGCAAGGTGCCGACATCGTCGCCTCGACGCCGGCGGAACTGGCGGCCAAGCTGGAGGCCGACCTGAAGGTCTGGGCCGAGATCGTGCGGACATCGGGCGCCAAGATCGAGTGACCGCCCGAGCGGCCGTCATCGGCCTTGCGGCATGCGCGGCGCGCCACGGCAGATCCCGCCGGGCGCGCCGGCGTCGTCGCAGAACGGGCGGCAATTGCCGGATTGCCGGCAAGCCTGGTCGACCCAGCGCTCGCCGGTCGCCTGCCAGTTCCAGTCGGCGCATCCGGCGAGCAGCAGAGCCGCGCCGATCAGGGCCAGGACCGCGCCGGCGCGCCGGCGCGGGGAGACGGGCATGGAAGGATGGCCGGGCATCAATGCTCTCCGTTATGGAGGCATTGCCTTAGCATATTTAATTATTGTTTTGCGATAACTAATTTCTGAAATGCGACGGTGCAGCCGCGTCTGGACCGTCATCCCGGTCGATGCCTTGCCGGCCAATAAAAACGGGGCCCGAAGGCCCCGTCGAAATTCTCAGCAAATGCCGGTCGCCGAAACGGCGATCACTGCCTTGGCGATCACTTGGCCTTGGCGTTCGGCTTGTTGTCGGCGCGCTCGGCGATACGGGCCGACTTGCCGCGACGATCACGCAGGTAATAAAGCTTGGCGCGACGGACCTTGCCGCGGCGCACCACCTTGATCGAGTCGATCGACGGCGAATAGACCGGGAAGACGCGCTCGACGCCCTCGCCATAAGAAATCTTGCGAACGGTGAAGCTCTCCATCAGGCCGCCGCCGGAACGCGCGATGCACACGCCTTCATAGGCCTGGACGCGGCTGCGGTCGCCTTCGCGAACCTTCACGTTGACGATCACGGTGTCGCCGGGAGCGAAGGTCGGGATGGTCTTCTCGCCGAGAACGCGAACGGCCTCTTCGGCCTCGATGGTCTGGATCAGATTCATGGGTCTCGTCCTTGTGGCCGGCCGACAGCGGTCCGGCATGTTTTTGGTCTTGATTCGAAGGGTGGGCGCGAGCGCCCGGTTGTTCCTCGGCTGAGGGGCTTTCACCCCTGGTGCCATCGGAGGCGGCTCGATACGCCAAAATGGCGTAGTTGTCACCCCTTCTTGGCTGAAATCGCCGACCAAAGATCCGGTCGCCGCTCGCGGGTGATCCGTTCGGCTTCGGCGCGCCGCCATTTGGCGATCTTGCCGTGGTCGCCGGAGGTCAGAATGGCGGGGATCTCCCGGCCTTCGAACAGCTGCGGCCGGGTGTAATGGGGGTATTCGAGCAGGCCGGCCTCGAAGCTCTCCTCCGTGCCGGACTGGTCGTGGCCCATGACGCCCGGCAGAAGCCGCACCACCGCATCGAGCAAGACCAGCGCGGCGATCTCGCCGCCTGACAGCACATAATCGCCGACCGATACCTCTTCGAGACCGCGGGCTTCGATGATGCGTTCGTCGACCCCTTCGAACCGGCCACAGAGGATCATCGCACCCGGGCCGGCGGCGAGCTCGCGGACACGGCCTTGGGTCAAAGGCCGGCCGCGCGGCGACATCAGCAGGCGCGGGCGCGGATCGTCCGATGGCGAGGCGGCGTCGATGGCGCGCGCCAGCACATCGGCCTTCATCACCATGCCCGGTCCGCCGCCGGCCGGCGTGTCGTCGGCGGTGCGGTGGCGGTCCCGGGTGAAATCGCGAATGAACACGGTGTCGAGCGACCAGGCCTCGCCCATGGCTTTGCCGGCGAGGCTTGCCCCCAGCGGTCCCGGGAACATCTCCGGATAGAGGGTGAGAACGGTCGCGCGGAACATCAGGCGGGTACCGTCAGGCCTTGAAGGTCGAAACCGGTGAAATCGGTGATCGTGGCGATCCGGTTGGGAAATTCGGCGAAGGCTTCCGGCGCCAGCATGGTGGTGACCGCCACCGCCCGCATGCCGGCGCGCCGGGCGGCCTCGACGCCGAGCGGCGCATCCTCGAACACCAGGCAGCTTTCGGGCGGCACGCCGAGCAGCTCGGCGCTCTTCAGGAAGATGTCGGGATTGGGCTTGCCGCGCAGCCCCATGGCGGGCGAGGCGATGGCCTTGAACCGGCGCCTGAGGTCGAGCGTATCGAGCACCACGGCGATATTGTCGGGTGGCGCGGCAGTGGCGACCGCCGAAGGCAGGTGGAGCGCGTCGGCGGCGTCGAGCAGCGCGGTCAGGCCGGCCAGCGGTTGGGCATGGGGTTTGTAGGCGGCGCGGTAGAGCTCTTCCTTCTCCTCGGCCAGCGCCGCGCGGCGCTCTTCGGTGAGCCCGGGGAAAAGGCCCGCGAAGATCTCGGGCAGCGAACGGCCGGCGGTCTGGACGAAATGCTGGTCGCGGTCGAAGGGCAGGCCGTGGCGCCGGTGAAAGATTTCCCAGGCGTCGTCGTGAAAGCGCATGTTGTCGACAATGGTGCCGTCCATGTCGAAGATCAGCGCGCGGACCGGATCGCTCATTGCGGCTCCTCCTCGTCCTCGAGCAGGCCCGGCGGCGGATCGACGACCAGCTTGCCGCCGGCAATGTCGACGGAGGGCACCACCGCCTTGGTGAACGGGATCATCACGGCCTTGCGGCCACGGCGCGCCACGTCGATGATGTCGCCGGCGCCGAAATCGAACACCGCGGTGACCGTGCCGATGGTCTCGCCGGCAGTGGTCACGGCGGTCAGGCCGATCAGGTCGGAATGCAGGAATTCATCCTCGTCCATCGGTCCGGCGAGCCGCTCGCGCGGCACCAGCAGGTCGAGATTGGTGACCGCCTCGGCGGCATTGCGATCCCTCAGCTCCGTGACCCGCGCGACCAGCACTTCGCCGGCCGGGCGCACCGTTTCGAGCGTGAAGGTCCGGCCGTCACGGGTGGTCAGCGGCGAATAGCCGAGGATGGCGGTCGGGTCCTGGGTGTAGGACTTCAGACGCACCTCGCCCTTGATGCCGTGGGCGGCACCGAATTTCGCGACGAGGACGAGATCGGAGGGCATGATGCCTCTCTCCAGGAATCTGGCCATGCCGGCCGTTGCCGCCGGCATGGCCCTGGCCGAGCCGGCGGTCCGGCGAAGGGTCTTGCCCGCCACCTCCCGGTCAGGGGAGGTGGGCGATTGATGTGTCCTGGCCGGCCGTGGCGAGGCGCCGGGGGCGCCCACGGCCGGATCAGGCTCAGCCCTCGGCCGGGGCTTCGGCTGCGGCGGTCTTGGCGGCGCGCGACGCGGCGCGCTCCTCGGCCTTCTTGCCGGGCTTGGCCTTCTCCGGATTGCTGCGGGCTTCGCGCTTCATCAGGCCTTCGGCATCGAAGAAGCGGGCGACGCGATCGGTCGGGGTCGCGCCCTTGGCAAGCCAGGCCTTGGCGGCCTCGAGATTGATCTCGTAACGCTTCTTGTCCTTGTCGAGGATCGGATTGTAGGTGCCGAGCTTCTCGATGAAGCGGCCGTCGCGCGGCGAGCGCGAGTCGGCGACGACGATCTGGTAGAACGGGCGCTTCTTGGTGCCGCGACGGGCGAGGCGGATCTTGAGCGACATGGGGTGTCTCCTTGTAACTGTCGTTCGTGATGTCAGGTGAATGCGATGTCGTGGGTCCGGCGGCTCATTTCTTCTTGCCGCCGAAGGGAAAACCGGGAAGCCCCGGAAGCTTGCCGCCGAACCCCGGGAAACCCGGAGGCAGGCCGCCGCCTGATGGCAGGGTTGGCATCTTGTCGGGCAGGCCGCCCGGCATGCCGCCGGGCAGTTTCTTGGCCATGTCGGCGAGCATTTCCGGGGTCGGCTGCGGCATGCCGCCGCCGCCACCCAGCCCGAACATGTTGGCAAGGCCGGCCATCGGGCCACGCTTGCCCTGGGCGCCGCCCATGGACTTCATCATGTCGGCCATGCCGCGATGCATCTTCAGCAGCTTGTTGACCTCTTCCGGCGAGGTGCCCGAGCCCTTGGCGATGCGGCGGCGGCGCTTGCCGTCGATTTCTTTCGGATTGCGCCGCTCCCAGCGGGTCATCGCCTGGATGACCGCGCGCTGACGCTTGATGACCTTGTCATCCATATTGGCGCTGGCGAGCTGCTGCTTGGCCTGTTTCATGCCGGGCAACATGCCCATCAGGCCCTGCATGCCGCCGATCTTCAGCATCTGGTCGAGCTGCTGGCCGAGATCGTCGAGATCGAACTTGCCCTGCTGCATCTTGCGGGCAATGGCCATGCCCTGTTCGGCATCGATGCTTTCAGCGGCTTTCTCGACCAGCGAAACGATGTCGCCCATGCCGAGGATGCGGTTGGCCACGCGCGAGGGGTGGAAATCCTCCAGCCCGTCCATCTTTTCGCCGGTGCCGAGCAGCTTGATCGGCTTGCCGGTGACCGCACGCATGGACAAGGCGGCGCCGCCGCGGCCATCGCCGTCGACGCGGGTCAACACGACGCCGGTCACATTGACCCGGCCGGTGAAGGAGCGCGCGACATTGACCGCGTCCTGGCCGGTCAGGCTGTCGACCACCAGCAGCGTCTCATGCGGCTTGGCGGCGCGCTCGACCTCGGCGACCTCCATCATCATGGCTTCGTCGACATGGGTGCGGCCGGCGGTGTCGAGCATCACCACGTCGTAACCGCCGAGCCTGCCGGCCTCGATGGCGCGCCGGGCGATCTGGACCGGCGACTGGCCCGTGACGATCGGCAGGGTATCGACGCCGATCTGCTTGCCGAGGCTGGCAAGCTGTTCCATGGCCGCCGGTCGACGGGTGTCGAGCGAGGCCATCAGCACCTTTTTCTTCTGCTTTTCGAAGAGGCGCTTGGCGATCTTGGCGGTGGTGGTGGTCTTGCCCGAGCCCTGCAGGCCGACCATCATGATCGGCACCGGCGGCACGGCGACGAGGTCGATGGCGACGCCATCGGTGCCGAGCGTGTCGACCAGCGTGTCGTGGACGATCTTGACGACCATCTGGCCGGGCGTGACCGATTTCAGCACCTCGGCACCGACGGCGCGGTCGCGCACCTTGTCGGTGAAGGAGCGGACGACTTCCAGCGCCACGTCGGCTTCGAGCAGCGCGCGGCGCACCTCGCGCATCGCCTCCTGGACATCGGCTTCGCTCAGCGCGCCGCGCCCTTTGAGACGATCGAGGATGCCGGACAGTCGCGTCGACAGGCCTTCGAACATGGTCGCTCCAAAGTTCATCACCGGGATCGCCCGGAAATGGTCACGTCCGTCGCAAACCGCAACGCCGAACACGCCCGAGGGCGCTCAGCGCTGTCGGGCGGGAACCTCCGGGATCAGGGTCCCGGTCGGCGAAGGCAGGTCTCGGATGAACGAGAGTGGTTGGGCGGATAGAGCCAAAGGGCCGGTGAGTCAAGAAAAAGCCGGCCGGAGCGCGCCGATCTCAGCTCTCCGGCCGGCTGCAGGCACGCGCCAGATCGTCGAAGGCGAGCCGCAGCGTCTGTTCCGACCGGGCGATCATCCGGCGCGCCTCGTCGGTCTCGCAGTTCCACCGGGCGGCCGAGCGGGCAGCGAGCGACCGGCGGAAATGGGCAGCGACGACCTCGAGCGAATTCGGCGCGACGCAGCCCCGCACGATCCGGCGGACCCTGAGCTCCAGGGCCGGTGGCCGGCCGCAGGCGGTGAGGAAGCTCTCGACCAGGGCGTAACGGTCGACCCGCTGGAACAGCTGGTCCTTCTGGCCCGCTGTCAGCATGTCCAGCCGATAGGTGCCCTGGCTCTGGGCCCGGGCCGGTGCGCCGGCAAGACCGATGGCCACCAGCGACAGGGCGGCAATGATGAGGCTGCGGAGACGATGCGGCGGCATGGCAGTCTGCTGGGGAATCGCGCTTTGTGCGCTCGACCCTAGCCGATCCGGCGAGCCGGGCAATGCTATCGGCGGCTGGCCTCGGCTGGTAGATTTGGCCTTACGGGAGAACAGGAGACCGCATGCACCGACGCCATCACCCGACCGGCCTCACGATCGCTGTCCTGCTGGCCATGATGACGGCGATCCCGCCGCTCGCCGCCCAGCAGAAGGGACTGGCCGATCGCATCCTGGCGCAGCCGGCCCAGGCCAAGCCGGCCAATTGCGACAGCGGCAACCGCATCGACCTGGAGCTCTGCGCGGTGGCGCGCTTCAGGAGCGCCGATGCCGAACTCAACCGGGTCTATCGGGAGCTTGCGGGCGACACCCAGAATCGCGATCTGCTGCTTGGCGCCCAGCGGGTCTGGCTCGCCTATCGTGATGCCACCTGCGCCTGGGAACAGGACCGGCTGCGCGGCGGAACGGCGGCAACGCTTTATGCCATCAATTGCCTGGCCGCGGTGACCGAGGCCCGGACCAGCTATCTCGTCCAGGCCAGCGGACCGTGACCGGCCGCTGGGGGCCGGAAGCCGCCAGCGTGACAGCCGCCCGCCTCAGCCGGTGGCGAAATCGATGATGATCTTGATGTTCAGCACGATCAGGGTCACCGCGATCAGCACCGCGATCGCGGTCAGCCAGCGGGGCGAGACCAGCTCGCCCATCCGCCGGCGCGACGCGCTGAGATGGATCAGCGGCACGATGGCGAAGGGCAATTGCAGCGACAGGATGACCTGGCTGAGGATCAGGAGCTTGGCGGTCTGGCCTTCGCCATAGAGGATGGTCACGACGATCGCCGGCACGATGGCGATCGAGCGGGTGACCAGGCGCCTGAGCCAGGCCGCGATGCGGATGTCGATGAAGCCTTCCATGATGATCTGGCCGGCCATGGTGGCGGTCACCGTCGAGTTCAGGCCGCAGCACAGGAGCGCGATGCCGAACAGGCTTGGCGCGATCGCCGAGCCGAGCAGCGGGGTGAGCAGGGAATGGGCCTGCTGCAATTCCTCGACGCCGGTATTGCCCGTCTTGTTGAACGCGGCGGCCGCCAGGATCAGCAATGAGGCATTGATGGTCAGCGCGAACATCAGCGCGAAGGTCGAATCCAGCGTCGCATATTTCAGCGCTTCGCGTTTTTCCGGGACGCCTTCGCCAAAGGCGCGCGTCTGCACGATGGACGAGTGCAGATAGAGATTATGCGGCATGACGGTCGCGCCGATAATGCCGAGCGCCAGATAGAGCATGTCGGGATTGGTGACGATCCGGGTGGTCGGCGCGAAGCCCTTGATCACCTCGCTCCAGTCGGGATTGGCCATGGCGATCTGGACCAGGAAGCAGAGCGCGATGACGCCGATCAGCGTGATGATGAAGGCCTCGATCCAGCGGAAACCCTTGGTCTGCAGCCAGAGGATCAGGAACACGTCGAGCGCGGTGATGACCACGCCGATTTCCAAGGGGATGCCGAACAGGAGGTTGAGGCCAATGGCGGTGCCGATCACCTCGGCGAGGTCGGTGGCGATGACCGCGACCTCGGCCAGCACCCAGAGCGGCCAGGCGGTCCAGCGCGGATAGGCGTCGCGGCAGGCCTGGGCGAGATCGCGCCCGGTCGCAATGGCAAGCCGGGCGCAAAGCGACTGCAGGATGATCGCCATGATGTTGGAGAGCAGGGCGACGAACAGCAGCGCGTAGCCGAACTTGGAGCCGCCGGCGAGCGAGGTCGCCCAGTTGCCCGGGTCCATGTAACCGACCGCGACGAGGTAGCCGGGACCGAGAAAGGCAACAAACTTGCGCCAGGGCGTGCCCTTCGTCGGAACACGGATCGTGCGGAACACTTCGACCAGCGATGGTCCGCCGCGCGCCCGCCGCCAGCCTTCCGGAGCAGCGTCGCAGTCCTTCGTGCGGGCTACGGTCAGTCGGTCATCCAAGGTCGTGATCTTTCATGGCTGCTTGTGGTCCCATGGCCGCCGGATGGCGTCAAGGTTTTTGCAAATCATTTGCAACAAGCCTCCCGCGCGCCTCGGTCATGGCCGGTGCCGACGGCCGATCGGCGCGGCCGTGGCGCAGTCGCCAAGGGCGGCCGTCATCCCCGGGCATCGGGTTTGTCCTAAGAAGGCTTGGACCGCTTGAGCCGGACGCCGAGACCGTCCTCGCCGTCGGGAAGCAGGCAGATTCCGGCGGCCTGGAAGGCCTGGACGATCTGCGCTTCGGTGGCGGCGTGCAGGTCGTGATGGCCGCCCTCGAAGCCGCGAATGGTGCTGCGCGAGACGTCGGCGAGGCCCGCGAGACGTTCCTGGGACCAGTCGAGCAGGGCGCGGGCGGCCCGGCACTGTTCAGGCAGCAAAATCATCAGACCGTGAACACCGTTGGCCTTGCATGGATCGGATAATTTCAACCATATTGGTTGAAATAGAGCAAGCGCCCTCCACCCGCCCGATTGTTTGAAAGGCCATTCCCAGCCCATGCATCATGACACGCCGCTGATCGCCACCATTGTCGCGGGGCTCGGACTGGCCTTCGTTTTCGGCGCCATCGCCAACCGGTTCCGGGTGCCGCCGCTGGTCGGCTACCTCCTGGCCGGCGTCCTGGTCGGGCCGCACACGCCTGGCTTCGTCGCCGATCAGAAGCTGGCGCCCGAACTCGCCGAGATGGGTGTCATCCTGCTGATGTTCGGCGTCGGGCTGCATTTCTCGCTGAAGGACCTGTTGTCGGTGCGCACCATCGCGCTGCCGGGGGCCGTCGTGCAGATCGCGGTGGCGACCGCCATGGGAGCCGGCCTTGCCTGGGCGCTGGGCTGGAGCTTCGGGGCGGGGCTGGTCTTCGGCCTGGCCCTGTCGGTCGCCAGCACGGTCGTGCTGTTGCGCGCCATGCAGGAGCGGCGGCTGATCGACACCGAGCGCGGCCGCATCGCGGTCGGCTGGCTGATCGTCGAGGATCTGGCCATGGTGCTGGCGCTGGTGCTACTGCCGGCGCTCTCCGGCCTGCTCGGCGGCACCAGCCAGATGGCCGCGGCCGATCCGCTGGTCGCTTATCTCGGCCTCGGCGTCGGCGGTGCCATTGCGCTGACCGTCGTCAAGGTCGCTGGTTTCGTCGGCCTCATGCTGGTGGTCGGACGGCGGGTCATCCCCTGGATCCTCCACTATGTCGCCCATACCGGCTCGCGCGAATTGTTCCGGCTCGCCGTCTTGTCGATCGCGCTCGGCGTCGCCTTCGGCGCGGCCAAGCTGTTCGGCGTGTCATTCGCGCTCGGTGCCTTTTTCGCCGGCATGATCATGAGCGAGTCGCAGCTCAGCCACCGGGCGGCGGAGGAATCGCTGCCGCTGCGCGATGCCTTCTCGGTGCTGTTCTTCGTGTCGGTCGGCATGCTGGTCTCGCCGGTCAGCCTGATCAACGACTCCGGCGCGGTCATGGCGACCCTGTTCATCATCGTGATCGGCAAGTCGGTCGCGGCCTTCCTGATCGTGCTTGCCTTCGGCTATCCGCTGGCGACCGCGCTGATCATTTCGGCGAGCCTGGCGCAGATCGGCGAGTTCTCGTTCATCCTGGCCGAGCTTGGGGTTCAGTTGTCCTTGTTGCCGGAACGCGGGCGCGACCTGATCCTGGCCGGCGCCATCCTGTCGATCCTGGTCAATCCGCTGGCCTTCGCGGCGGTCGGCTGGCTGAAGCGGCTGGCCGACCGCAAGGAACCCGCCCCGCCGGATGCCGCGGCCTCGGCCGGCGGGCCTGTTCCGGCCGCGGTGCCGGCCGCGCATGACGATGATGACCTACCGGAGGCGACGGCCCTGACCGGACATACCGTGCTGGTCGGTTATGGCCGGGTCGGCAGCCTGGTCGGCGCCGGCCTGAAGCAGCAAGGCCAGCCGTTTCTGGTCATCGAGGATGCCGACAAGCTGGTGGCGCAGCTGCATGCCGAGGCGATCGAGACGATCACCGGCAATGCCGCACGCGGCGACATCCTCAAGGCCGCCAATGTCGCCGGCGCGAGCCGGCTCATCCTGGCTATCCCGAACGCCTTCGAGGCGGGCCAGATCATCGACAAGAGCAAGGCCGCCAATCCCGGCATCAGGGTGATCGCGCGGGCCCATTCCGATGCCGAGGTCGAACACCTGACCGGGCTTGGCGCCGATGTGGTAATCATGGGCGAGCGCGAGATCGCCAAGGGCATTCTCGATCACGCCGGGAGGGCCCCGGCCGATGGCGGCGCGACCCCGCAGGCGGCGTGACCGGGGTGCCGGCAAGCGCGGCGGAGCATGGCCAAGAGGTCGGACATGAGGGTCAAGCGGATCGTCGCCAATCTTGGTGCGGCGGATGTTTCGGTGGCTAAACGCTTCTACCAGGATGTGCTCGGCCTCGATCTCCTGATGGATCACGGCTGGATCGCAACCTATGGCTCGGACCAGGCGATGAGTGTCCAGGTCAGCATCGCCTCGCAGGGCGGCTCGGGCACGCCGACGCCGGATCTGTCGATCGAAGTCGACGATCTCGACGCCGCGCTCCAAGGCATGAAGGACGCCGGTTTTCCGATCGCATATGGGCCGGCGGACGAGCCCTGGGGCGTCAGGCGTTTCTACGTCCGCGACCCCTTCGGCAAGCTCGTCAACATTCTCGTGCATGCCGGGCGAGGCTGAGGACACGACCTAGAATATCGTACTGCTCTCAATGCTGTTGCGAAACGCGATCAGCCTGGGGCCGAGCTCGTCATATATCACCGACCTCGTCATGCGATAGATCGGGCCGCCGACGCTGATGACATAGATCTGCCGCCGATCGGGGCGGCTGAACGGCACTGCGATGGTTCCGATGTCCTCGACCCAATCACCGAGGCTTATCGCGAAGCCATACTGCTGGTAGTGGTCGATCTGCTTGTCGACGTCCTCTCTGGACAGGCCGTCATTGACCATCTGCCGGGCAAGCTCACCCAACTGAAGCTGCAGCTCGCCCTGGGTGAGGGCGGCCAGATAGGCTCGCCCCATGGCCGTGGTGAAAAAGGGAATCCGGAAGCCCGGATAGACCTTCAGGCCGACCAGCGCGGTTCCCTCCCAGGTGTCGATGTAAAGCATCGAATCCTTGTCGCGAACGCCGAGCCCGATGTTCAGCCCGGTTTCGTTGGCGAACTGCTGCATCATCGGCCGGAGATTGCCGCGAATATCCGCGTCGGCCCGCGCCACGAATCCGAGGTTCAGCGCCTTGGGACCCAAATGATACATCCGCTGCCGCTGGTCGAACGACAGGAAGCCGCTTTTGGCGAGGGTGAAGGTGATCCGCGAGACGGTCGCCTTGGGCAATCCGGTTCGGGTCGCAAGCTCGTGATTGCCGAGCTGGCGGTCGCCCAGATGAAAGGCGCCCAGGACCTCCAGCCCGCGGGCCAAAGCGGCAATGACCTGGCTGTCATCCGCATTGTCACCGGTCAGATCGTTGCCGCTCCCGCCCTGGCGGACCTTCGATCTCGTGGCGGGCGGCGTGCTGCTCTTGATGGCCATGACGTGATCTTGCGGTTGGCAAAAGCGGGGCACAAGGCCCGGCGCGATGGAAATGTATTCCAATACCTGGCGCAAATCCAGGCTTTTGCCACGACCGGCCCGGCGCGCCGTCGATCGGTTATCTATTTGATATTAGATGGCTAATTCGAACGGATCGTCGGGCCAGCGGTTGCGGCGCCGAAGTTTCCTGTCGCAGGGGTTGACAATGTCGCCGCTCGCCATCAGAAATAATGGAAATCAATTCCAAAAAAAGAGAGCTCAATGACTCCTCACTCGGGAAACGCCGTTCAGGGCCATCAGCAAGACCTGCAGGTCGCGACAGCCGGCCGGCCGCGCCGTCGCTCCAGGCGCGTGCCGTAACCCCGCACCACCGCTCGCCGTGCTCGCACGGCCCACCACAAACCGTCAGCTCCGCTGACCGCGCAACAGGCGCGGCGTGGCCGGCTGTCCCGTGAAGGAAGTAATCCGATGTCGTCAGCATATCTCGTTCTCGATCTGCAGAACGATCTGGTCCACAAGGACGGGCCGAACGGCGCCGGACCGCTCGGTGAGCAGGTCCGCGGTCGCAATGTGCTCGCCAATACGGCGGCCGTGATCGAAAAGGCGCGAGCGGCTGAGGCTCCCGTTGTCTTTGTGCGGGTCGGCTTCTCCAGCGACTACCGCGAATGCTCGTCGACCTCGCCGATGTTCAACGCGATCAAGACATACGGGATTCTCAAGCTGGACTCCTGGGGAACCGAGATTCATCCCGATCTCGACCGTCGCGAGACCGATCTCCTGGTGACCAAGCACCGGGTCAGCCCGTTCTACGGCACGAACCTCGAAGTCTTCCTGCGCGCCCATGGCATGACGCGCCTCGTGATGTCGGGCGTGTCGACGGCCGCGGTCGTCCAGGCCGGCATTCGCGAGGCTCACGACCGCGATTACCACTGCGTCGTGGTCGAGGATTGCTGCGCGGCGGCGACGGCGAAGGAACACGAGGACTCGATCGCGATGCTCGGCCGGTTCTGCGCGATCACCACCTCCGACGCCGTGTCGTTCGGCTGATGTTCCCGTCACGGCCTTCCAGCGTCACGACGGATGGCACGGAGCCAAAATCATGAACCGCGAAGAATTGCGCGAATACCGGCGCCAGAACATTCCGATCTTCAATGATCAAAAGCTCAAGCTGGGCGTGTTCGCCATGAACTGCAGCGGCGGCAGCGTCATTACGACCTTGCCGACCGAGCATCAGATGTCCTGGCAGCAGAACCGCAACATCATCCAGCTTGCCGACAGGATGGGCCTGGAAGTGGCCTTGCCGATCGGCCGATGGAAGGGCCAGGGCGGCCAGTCCAACCACAACGGCACAAATTTCGACGTCTACACCTGGGCGGCCGGGATGGCGGAGGCAACCGACAGGATCATGTGCTTCGCGACCTCCCACGTTGGCCTCACGCATCCCGTCGTGGCGGCCAAACAGGCGGCAACCATCGATCACATTTCGAACGGGCGGTTCGGCCTCAACGTGGTGATGGGCTGGTTTCGTTCCGAAATGGCAATGTTCGGCACCGGCCTGCGTGAACACGACGATCGCTATCGCTACGGCGAGGAATGGCTGGAGGTGGTCAAGCGGCTGTGGACCGACCCGGGTGAGTTCGATTTCAAGGGCCAATATTTCGATCTGGCGGGACTGGAATCGAGCCCCAAGCCGCTGCAGCGGCCCGGTCCGGTTCTGGTCAATGCCGGCACCTCGCCGGCCGGCATCGAATTCACCGCGCGCAATGTCGACATCAGCTTCGGCTCGCCGTCGCGGCCTGACGACATCGAGCGCCTGTTGAGCGTCAAGGCGCGCGCCGACAAGGAATATGACCGCGATGTCGCCCTGATGTGCTCGGCGCTGGTGGTCTGTCGCGACACCGAGGCGGAGGCCCAGGCGGCGTTTCAGAGCATTCTCGATCACGGCGATTGGGAGGCCGCGCGCAGCATGATGGCGACGCTCGGCATCGAAAGCGGCTCGTTCAAACAGGGTTTCGAGGAGCGCGCGCGCAGGTTCGTGGCGGGTTACGGCACGCACCCGCTGATCGGCACGCCGGAGCAGATCGTCGATCAGATGAACGACTATGCCGGGCGCGGCGTGCATGGCCTGGTCATGTACTTCGTCGACTACGCATCCGAGCTCACCTATTTCCGCGACAAGGTGATGCCCTTGCTGAAGCAAAGCGGATTGAGACATTGAGCGGGGAATGGTGATGCGGATGAGCCAGGCCCTCAGTGGCAAGACCGTTGTCGTGACCGGTGCCCGCGGTGGCATCGGAATGGCAATCTGCAAACGCTTCGCCCTCGAGGGGGCGAGGGTGGTCGGCGCGGATATCGGCGCCGACGAGGGGATGTTCAGCGACTGGGCCGGCGACGGTCATGACGACGCGGCAAGGCGCTGCCGGGGCTATGACCTGGACGTGACCTCGGAGACCGCTGTCGCCGGTTTCGGCGACCACCTCAGGGAGACTTGGGGGCGGCTCGACATCCTGGTCAACAATGCCGGAGTGATGATCGGCAAACCGCTCATGGAGACGAGCCGCGCCGATCTCGACCGTCTGATGGCGGTCAATGTCACCGGTCCGTTTCTGCTGATGCGGGCCTTGGCGCCGCTGATGACCGATGGCGGCGCGATCATCAACATGTCGTCGGGGGCGGCGACCAAGCCGACGGCCAATATGAGCGCCTATTCCGCCTCCAAGGCGGCGGTCCAGATGATGTCGCGGGTTGCGGCGATCGAGCTCGCGCCGATCCGGGTG
Source organism: Phreatobacter stygius (assembly GCF_005144885.1). NCBI lineage: Bacteria > Pseudomonadati > Pseudomonadota > Alphaproteobacteria > Hyphomicrobiales > Phreatobacteraceae > Phreatobacter > Phreatobacter stygius. The sequence goes on along the minus strand of NZ_CP039690.1, from coordinate 2,047,247 downwards.
AACTCGATCTTGCCGGGCGCGATCGATACGCCGATGCCGCGCGCCTTCATTTCAAACATGTCGCGGCCGCAGCAGGACAAGGTCATGGCCGGACTGAGCGAGGGCCGGGTGGCGAAGCGTCTTGGCCGGCCCGAGGAAGTCGCTGCCTTGACCCTGTATCTGGCCTCGGACGAGGCGGCGTTCGTGACCGGCGCGGATTTTGTCATCGACGGAGGCCGCCTGTAGCCGGCGCGCCATCCGGCTCGCGGCGGCATCCAGCCATTCATCTCGGGAGGAAACAATGAAAAGAATTCTTCGAACCTGCGTCCTGGCGTTCGGCACCCTGCTGGCCGGGGTCGCCTCGGCCCAGATGTCCGACAACGTCATCAAGATCGGCGTTCTCACCGACATGTCCGGGCCGTTCTCGCATCAGACCGGCGCCGGCTCGGTCGCCGCGGCACAAATGGCCATCGACGAATTCGGTGGCAATATCGGCGGCGTCCCGATCGTGCTGGTCTCCGCCGATCACCAGAACAAGCCGGATGTCGGCCTGAACATCGCGCGTCGATGGCTTGACGTCGAACAGGTCGACGCCATCGTCGACCTCGGAAGTTCGGCGGTTGCATTGGCCGTACAGGAATTGGTCAAGGAAAAGAACCGGGTCGTCCTGTTCTCCGGGCCCGGAACCGACCGGCTGACCAATGACAGCTGCTCGCCCAACGGCATCCATTGGACCTATGACACCTATGCCACCGGCCGTTCCATGGCGAACGCGGTCAGTGCCAGCGGCGGCACGAAATGGTTCTTCATCGGCATGGACAGCGCCTTCGGCCGCTCGCTGGTCGAGGTGATGACCAAGACGATTGCCACGCGCGGCGGACAGGTCGTCGGCACCATCTGGCATCCCACCGGCAACAATGACTATTCGTCCTTCATCATGCAGGCGCAGGCCTCCGGCGCCAATGTGCTGGTCTTTGCCAATTCCGGGACCGACTTCGTCCGCGCCGTCAAGCAGGCCAGGGAGTTCGGCATCAAAGGCGACACGCTGCGCATCGTCGGCCCCGCCATCACCATGGTCGACATCCTGGCGCTCGGTCGCGAGGATGCCGAAGGCCTTCACTATATCGACGCCTTCTATTGGGACCTGAACGACGGCACGCGCCAGCTGGCGCGTGAATTCAACCGTCGCCGCGGCTCCAATCCGGGCCAGGCGCATGCCGGCGTCTATTCCGCGGTCCGGTCCTATCTGAAGGCGATCGAGGCGGCCAAGACCGACAGCGCGGCGGCCGTGCTGAAGAACCTCCACGAGATGACGATCTCGGACAATTTCACCCCGTCGGGGCGGGTTCGCCGCGACGGCCGCATGATGCACGAGATGTATCTCATGCGCGCCAAGGGGCCGGCGGATCCGAGCACGGCGCCGTGGGACGCGGTCAGCCTGGTCACCAGGGTGGCTGCCGACGACGCCTTCCGGCCGCTGGCCGAAAGCGCCTGCCCCTTGCTGCGGTAGTCCGCCCAGCCAACACCGAAGCGAGGGCCGGCGGTGCCGCCGGCCCTGCCGACCAGCGATCCAGGAGCGCGCGTAGCAATCATGTTCGGAATTTCAGCGCAGGTTCTCAGCGGGCAATTGTTGATCGGCCTGATCAACGGTTCGTTCTATGCGCTGATGAGCCTTGGCCTGGCGATCATCTTCGGTCTCCTGCACATCATCAACTTCGCCCATGGCGCGATCTACATGCTCGGAGCCATGTGCGCGTGGCTGCTGCTGGCCCATCTCGGCATCGGCTACTGGTGGGCCCTGCTGCTGTCGCCGCTGATCGTCGGCGCATTCGGCATGGTGCTGGATCGGCTGTTGATCTCGCGCCTGCGCAATCTCGATCCGATCTACGGCCTGCTTCTGACCTTCGGCATCGCGCTCATGATGCAGTCCCTGTTCCAGGGATTGTTCGGGTCTTCCGGCCTGCCCTACGGCATTCCGGCGGAGCTCCGCGGCGGATGGAACCTCGGCTTCGTCTTCCTGCCGAAATATCGCGCCTGGATCATCGTGGTGTCGATCCTGATCTGCTTTTCGGTCTGGTATGCGATCGAGAAGACACGGTTGGGTTCTTACCTGCGGGCCACCAACGAAGACCCGGACCTGGTCTCGGCTTTTGGCGTCAATGTGCCGATGCTGGTGACGCTGACATTCGGCGCCGGGGCAGCCCTGGCCGGCTTTGCCGGCGTGCTCGCCGGGCCGATCTACACGATCAGTCCGCAAATGGGCGTGGAAATGCTCAGCGTCGTCTTCGCCGTCGTGGTCATTGGCGGCATGGGCTCGATCCTGGGCTCGATCATCAGCGGGTTCTCTCTCGGGATTCTCGAAGGCCTGACCAAGATCTTTTATCCGGAGGCGTCTTCCGTCGTCATTTTTGTCGCGATGATCGTGGTCATCACGATCCGCCCCTCAGGCCTGTTGGGAAAGTACTGAGACAGTCATGTCCATCTCGTCGCCATTCGTCACCGAGGCGCCCCAACGCGCGGCCATCTCCGATCCGGCCCGGGACCGTCGGCATTTCCGCTGGATATTCCTGGCGCTGGCCGTGGCGCTGATCGTCCTGCCCGCCTTCGTCTATCCGATCTTCCTGATGAAGCTGTTGTGCTTCGCCCTGTTCGCGATCGCATTCAATCTTCTGCTTGGTCATTGCGGCTTGCTGTCCTTCGGCCACGCCGCCTTTTTCGGCGCAGGCGGTTATGTCGCGGCTTATGCAGCCTTGGTCTGGCGTCTGCCGCCCGAGGCCGCGGTCGCACTGGGAACGATGACCGGTGTTGTGCTCGGCGCTGTCTTCGGCGCCTTGGCGATCCGCCGACAGGGCATCTACTTGACGATGGTGACGCTGGGCCTTGCCCAACTCATCTATTTCGTCGCCCTGCGTTCGCCGTTCACCGGTGCCGAGGACGGCATCCAGAATGTGCCGCGCGGCACTCTCTTCGGGATGATCGACCTGAAGAACGACGTGAGCCTGTATTTCGTCATCGCGACGGTCTTCCTGGTCACGCTGCTGCTCACCTACCGGCTGGCATTTTCGCCGTTCGGGCAGGTGCTCCGGGCGATCCGCGGCAATGAGCCCCGCGCGATATCGCTCGGGCTCAATGTGAGGTTCTACAAGCTGGCCGTCTTCATCATTTCCGCCGGCCTTTCCGGGCTTGCCGGGTCCATGAAGGCGGTCGTTTTTCAGATCGCCTCGCTTGTCGATGTCCACATCTCGACGTCGGGCGAAGTCGTGCTGATGACGCTGGTCGGCGGGGTCGGCACGATCCTCGGCCCGATCGTGGGTGCGGCCGTCATCGTGGTCAGCCAGAACTATCTGGCGGGTTTCGGCGAATGGGTCGTCTTCCTGCAGGGACTGATCTTCGTGATCTCGGTTCTGCTGTTCCGGGATGGCATCGTCGGCGTCATTTCGCGCAAGATCGGAAGGCCGCTGTGATGTCCGCGCAGCCGACGATCAAGGATAGCCGGCCGACGTCCCGGGTGATGATCGAGACCCGTCAGCTCGCGATGGAGTTTTCGGGCTTCCGCGCCGTCGACGCGGTGGATCTGCAGGTGATGGAAGGCAGCATCCATGCGCTGATCGGCCCGAACGGCGCCGGCAAGACGACCTGTTTCAACCTGATCACGAAATTTCTCACGCCGACCGCGGGGCAGATCTTTTTCGACGGGCACGAGATCACGAGGCTCGATCCGGCCGATATCGCGCGACGCGGTCTCGTCCGATCGTTCCAGATCTCGGCGGTCTTTCCGGGCCTGAGCGCCGTGCAGAACGTCTGTGTCGCGCTGCAGAGCCGAACCCGGCGCATCTTCCAGTTCTGGAAAAGCGATCGATCGCTTGCCGACCTGGAGGCGGAGGCCGATGCCATTCTCGAACAGGTCGGCCTGGTCGAGTTCCGTAACGTCAATGCGGCGCTCTTGCCCTATGGCCGCAAACGCGCGCTCGAACTGGCGACGACACTGGCCCTGGCGCCGCGGGTCCTGCTGCTCGACGAACCGATGGCCGGCATGTCGGCTGCGGATGTCGAGCGCGTCTCGCAGCTCATCATGCGCATCCGGAAGGGCCGCACCATCCTGATGGTCGAACACAATCTGCCGGTCGTGGCCGCTCTTTGCGACCGGATTACCGTGCTGGCGCGCGGGCGCGTGCTGGCCGAGGGCGACTATTCGGCTGTTTCCAGCAATCCCGAGGTTCAGGAAGCCTATATCGGATCCGACCATGACTGACAGCGCTGCCGATCGACGCGACTGCCTCCTCAGGGTTCGCGACCTGAATGCCTGGTACGATGAAAGTCATGTCCTGCACGGCGTCGATCTCGACTTGGCGGATGGCGAGGTGGTGACGCTTCTGGGCCGCAACGGCGCGGGCAAATCGACCACGCTCAAGGCGATCATGGGCATGCTGCCCGGTCGAGCCGGTTCGATCGAGATCGCGGGTGCCGAGACCATCGGATTGCCGGCGCGGCGGATCGCCCGCATGGGCGTTGCCTATTGTCCCGAGAACCGCGGCATATTCTCGTCGCTGACGGTTCTGGAAAACCTGCTTCTTCCACCGGTCCTGCAGCCGGACGGACTGTCGATGGACGACGTCCTCGGCCTCTTTCCGAACCTGCGAGCGCGGCTGAACAGCCAGGGCACCAAGCTGTCCGGTGGCGAGCAGCAGATGCTGGCCATTGCCAGGATCCTCCGCACAGGGTCGCGCATTCTGCTGCTGGACGAACCGACCGAAGGACTTGCTCCGGTGGTCGTCCAGGAGATCGGCCACATCCTGAGGCGGCTGCGCGCCCGGCGTTACACCATCCTCCTGGTGGAGCAGAACTATCGCTTCGCCGCCGCCGTTGCCGACCGTCATTACGTCATGGCGAACGGGCGCATCGTCGACATGATCCGGGGCGACGAAATCACGGCAAGGCAGTCCGAAATCAAATCCTATCTGGGCGTTTGACGCCAAATCACGGGTCAAATGAGGACGGCAATGGCTTCATCGATGCGAGAACTGCTTCAGACAGGCGAGCTGATCCTGGCGCCGGGAGCCTATGACTGCCTGACCGCGGGGGCGATCGCGCGCGCCGGTTTCAAGGCCGCCTATATGACCGGCGCCGGGGTTGCCGCGTCACATGGCTTTCCGGATTTTGGCCTGCTGACCATGACCGAGATGGTGGCCGTGGCCGGCCGGGTCGCCCGGTCCTTGTCGATACCGCTGATCGCCGATGGCGATACCGGTTTCGGCAATGAACTCAACGCCGCGCGGGCGGTTCGCGAATACGAGCGGGCAGGCGTCGGCGCCATGCATATCGAAGACCAGGTGTTTCCGAAGCAATGTGGTCACTTCGACAACAAGGCGATCGTTCCGGCCGGCGAGTTCATCGCGAAGATCAGGGCCGCGGCCATGGCGCGCGAGACCGGCAATTTCGTCCTGATCGCCCGCACCGATGCGCGTTCGGTCGAGGGCCTGGACGCCGCGATCGACCGTGCCAACCGGGCGCTGGAGGCCGGCGCGGACGTCGCCTTTGTCGAGGCGCCGCAAGACCTCGACGAAATGGCCGCGATTCCACGACGGGTTCAGGGACCCTGTCTCCTGAACATCGTCTGGCGCGGCAAGACCCCTGACGTCTCGTTCGAAGATGCCGCGTCCATGGGTTATCGGATCGCGATCCTGCCGAGCATCCTGTTGAAATCGGTCATGGGAATCTCGGACGAGGTTCTTCAGGCCGCGCGGCTGACGGGACGCCATCCGGTGCCTCCAGGCGATATCGGCATCCAGGACGGGGCGGTCCGTGCCGGCGGCGAAGAATGGAAACGCCTGCGCGCGTGTGCGCCTTGAGGTGTCATCACAGGTCGGCGCGGCCGCATCGGCCTGCCTTCGGATCAACCGCACGAGGGAGTTGAACAGCCATGGCTCGGTATCGTCCCTATATTATCGGCATCGGCGGCACGACCTCCGGCAATTCCTCGAGCGAGAAGGCGCTGATGACCGCCCTGCGCCACGCGGAGGCCGACGGTGCTGATATCGCCGCCTTCGTTTCGGCGGACCTGGATTTTCCCAATTATGGCGCCGGCAGGCTGTCGGACGGCAGGGCCATCCGGCTGATCGACGCGGTCCGCCGCTGTGACGGCCTGATCATCTCGACGCCCGCCTATCACGGCATCATGTCCGGCATGATCAAGAACGCCCTGGACTGCGTCGAAGAGCTGCGCGGCGATGCGCGGCCCTATCTCGATGGCCGGGCGATCGGCACCATCGTCTGTGCCTATGGCGACCAGGCGATGGGGACGACGCTCGCCAGCCTGCGCGCGGTCATCCATGCCCTGCGCGGCTGGCCCACCCCGATGGGCGTCGCGATCAATTCGAGCGAGTGCCGGTTCGACGCCGAGGGCCGCTGTTCCAATCCCGACATCGATGCGCGCCTCAAGCTGCTGGCGCAGCAGACGCTCGGTTTCGCGAGGTTCTCTCATGTCGCCTGACCCGATGCCGCCAGGCGAGACAGTGCCGCGCTCGCTGTTCGACAAGCTGTGGGCGCGACATTCCGTGATGGAGCACCCGATCGCCGGCACGCTGCTCTATATCGACAGGCACTTGCTGCATGAGGGGTCCCGCAACGGCTTTGCGCTGCTCAAGCGCAAGGGCCTGCCGGTCCGGCGTCCTGATCTGACCACGGCCACCGCCGACCACTACGCTCCGACCGACAACCGCAGCGTCGAGACGATCGATGTTCGTTCGCGCCGCGAGATCATATCCGACCTGAGCGCCAACACATCCGCGGCCGGGATCAAGCTGTTCGACCTTGCGCATCCGCGGCAGGGCATCGTCCATGTCATCGGGCCGGAGCTCGGCCTGAGCTTGCCCGGCTTGACGGTGATTTGCGGCGACAGCCACACCGCGACCCATGGTGCCCTGGGCGCGCTTGCCTTCGGGGTCGGCGCCTCGCAGGTCGCCCACGCGCTGGCGACCCAGACGCTTTGGCAGAAGAAGCCGAAGCAGATGCGGATCCACCTGACCGGCCAGCTTCGGCCGAGGGTTGCGGCCAAGGACTTGATCCTGGCGATCATCGCCCGGATCGGGGCCGCCGGCGGCACCGGATTTGCCATCGAATATTGTGGTGCAGCGGTTGAAGCGCTTTCGATCGAAGGGCGCCTGACCCTGTGCAACATGACCATCGAGGCGGGCGCGAAATTCGGCCTCGTCGCGCCGGACGAGAAGACCTTCGACTACGTGAAGGGGCGCCCCTTCAGCCCCACCGGCGACCAGTGGCATCAGGCGGTTGCCTCCTGGCGCGCGCTGGCGAGCGAGAACGATGCCCGCTTCGACCAGGAGATTGAAATCGATGCCGGCACGGTCGAGCCGATGGTCACCTGGGGCACCAGCCCGGAGGACAGCGTGTCGGTCAACGGCTGTGTGCCGGACCCCACCGCGATCGCCGACCCGTCGCGCCGCGCCAGCAAACAGGAGGCGCTCGACTATATGGGCCTGTCGGCCGGCATGCCGATGGCCGACATCCGGTTCGACCGGGTCTTCATCGGCTCCTGCACCAATGGGCGCATCGAGGATCTTCGCGCCGCAGCCGAGGTCTTGCGCGGCCGCCGGGCCGTGCTTCCGGCACTGGTCGTGCCTGGCTCGATGGCCGTGCGCGAGGTTGCTGAATCCGAAGGACTGGATCGTGTCTTCAAGGACGCCGGCCTCGAATGGCGGATGTCGGGATGCTCGATGTGTGTCGGCATGAACGGCGATCTGGCAAAGGCAGGTGAGCGCTGCGCCGCGACGTCGAACCGCAATTTCGTCGGCCGGCAAGGCGCCAGCGTGCGAACCCATCTGATGAGCCCTGCCATGGCCGCGGTGGTGGCCTTGCACGGGCACGCGGTCGACGTCACGAGGTCCTGAACATGCTGGCATTCACCCGCCTGCAGTCGGTCGCAGTGCCCCTGGCCCTGGACAATGTCGACACCGATCAGATCCTGCCGGCGCGCTTTCTGGCGCAAAAACGCGAGCTCGGTTACGGACCCTATTGTTTTCGCGATCTGCGCTATCAGGCCGATGGGGCCGAGCGGCCGGATTTCGTGCTGAACCAGGACCCTTATCGCGGCGCGCAAGTGCTGATCGCCGGATCGAATTTCGGCTGCGGCTCGTCCCGCGAGGGCGCGGTCTATGCGCTGCAGGATATTGGCGTCCGAGCGGTCATTGCCGAGAGCTTCGGCGACATCTTCTATCAGAACGCCCTGATCAACGGTCTGTTGCCGATCCATTTGCCGGCCGGACAGATGCAACTGCTGCTGGCAGGACTGCGAGATGAATTGGGCATGACGGTCGAGATCGATCTTGCGGGCCAGACCGTCGCGACATCCGGCGGCGCAGCCTTCGACTTCCCGATCGATGCCTTTCGCAAGCACTGCCTGCTGGAAGGCCTCGACGAGATTGATTTCACGATCAACTATATCGGGCAGATCGAGCAGTATGAGGCCTGGCGCCAGCCGATGTGAGAGGCCGGCGCTAGCCTTTGGTTGCATCCGCGCGCGCCGGGAATTCCGGCCGGGCCGCGACGATCATCCGGCCGAGCTCGACGAAGTCGCGCTTGCGCGGTGAGCTCGCCCGCCAGGCGAGGCCCAGCACCCGGTTCGGTTCGGGATCGGCGAAGCGCATCAGCTTCAGCGGGCCGTGGCGGGCTTCGACCTCGACGCAGATCTCCGGCAGCAGCGTCAGGCCGAGGCCGTTGGCCACCATCTGCACCAGGGTCGACAGGCTGGAGGCGCCGAATGTGTCGATATTCTCGACCTTGCGCAGGCTGCAGAAGGTCAAGGCCTGGTCGCGCAGGCAATGGCCTTCCTCGAGCAGCAGCAGGCGGTCGTCCTTCAACAGGTCGGGAGTGGCCTGGACCCGCCCGTGCATCTGGCGCGAGGCCGGCAGCGCCAGCAGGAAACGATCCTCGAACAGCCTGATGGTCTCGATGTCGGGATGCTCGACCGGCAGGGCGGCGAGCAGGAGATCGAGCCCGCCATCGAGCAATTCGCGGGTCAGCTGGCGGGTCTGGGTTTCCCGGATATGCACCTCGAGATCGGGAAAGGCGTCGCGCAACAGCGGCAAAAACCGCGGCAGGATATAGGGCGCGACCGAAGGGATGACGCCCAGATGCAAGGTGCCCGACAGCCCCGCGCCGCGATGATGGGCATAATCCCTGAGGTCGCGGATGTCGGCCAGGATGCGCTGGGCGCGCCGCGCGATCTCGCGGCCGTCCTCGGTCAACTGGATGCCCTTGCGCCGCCGCTCGATGAGCTGAAGTTTCAGCTCCTGCTCCAGATCCTGGATCTGCATGGAGAGCGCCGGCTGGGTGATCGCGCAGTGCTCGGCGGCCTGGCCGAAATGTTTCAGCCGGGCCACCGCGTCGAAGTAGCGGAGTTGTTTGAAGGAAACCATGACGATCAGTTTTTCTGATTGGAACGTCAGGATAATCCTATTGGTCTTGATCGACAAGCGCGGCCTAGAACGGTTCCATCCAACCCCGATGGAAGATCGCCATGCCCCACAGGCCGACCCTGACCACCTCCGCCGGCGCGCCGGTTTCCGACAATCAGAACTCGCTGAGCGCCGGGCCGCGCGGGCCGCTGCTGATGCAGGACTATCAACTGCTCGAGAAGCTCGCGCACCAGAACCGCGAGCGGATCCCGGAGCGGGTGGTTCATGCCAAGGGCTGGGGCGCCCATGGCTCGCTGACCGTCACCCAGGACATCAGCCGCTATTCGCGTGCCGGCCTGTTCGCCAAGGTCGGCCAGAAGACCGACCTGATGCTGCGCTTCTCGACCGTTGCGGGCGAGCTCGGCGCGGCCGATGCCGAGCGCGACGTCCGCGGTTTCGCCGTCAAGTTTTATACAGACGAAGGCAATTGGGACCTGGTCGGCAACAATACGCCGGTGTTCTTCGTCCGCGACCCGTTGAAGTTCCCGGACTTCATCCACACCCAGAAGCGTCATCCGCGCACCAATCTGCGCTCGCCGACCGCGATGTGGGATTTCTGGTCGCTGTCGCCGGAAAGCCTGCACCAGGTGACCATCCTGATGTCGGACCGCGGTCTGCCGGTGGCGCCGATGTTCATGAACGGCTACGGCTCGCATACCTATTCGATGATCAATGCCAAGAACGAGCGGTTCTGGGTCAAGTTCCACTTCAAGACCCAGCAGGGCCACAAGTTCCACACCAATGCCGAGGGCGGCCAGGTCATCGCGCGGTCGCGCGAGAGCTATCAGGAGGAACTGTTCGGCGCCATCGAGCGGGGCCAGTCCCCGCGCTGGACGATGGCGATCCAGATCATGCCGGAGGCCGATGCCGAAAAGACCGCCTACAACCCCTTCGACCTGACCAAGGTCTGGCCGCATGCCGACTATCCGTTGATCGAGGTCGGCGTGCTCGAGCTCAATCGCAACCCGGACAATTATTTCGCCGAGGTCGAACAGGTTGCCTTCTCGCCGTCCAACGTCGTGCCGGGCATCGGCTTCTCGCCCGACAAGATGCTGCAGGCGCGCATCTTCTCTTATGCCGACGCCCATCGCTACCGGCTCGGCACCCATTACGAGGCGCTGCCGGTGAATGCCCCGCGCTGCCCGGTGCATCACTATCACAAGGACGGGGCGATGCGATTCTTCCGCAACGACACCGGCAATCCCGATGCCTATTACGAGCCGAACTCGGTCAACGGGCCGGCCGAGGCGCCTGAATATCGCGAACCGCCGCTGGCGATTTCCGGTGATGCCGATCGCTACGATCACCGTGCCGGCAATGACGACTATAGCCAGCCCGGCAACCTGTTCCGGCTGATGACCCCGGCCGAGCGCAACCGGCTGATGGACAATATCGCCGAGGCCATGCAGGGCGTGCCGGTCGAGATCGTCAAGCGCCAGGTCGGCCACTTCTATCGCTGCGATCCGGATTACGGCATTGGCGTCGCCTCCCGCATGGGCCTCGGCGTCACCGACCTGCCGCGCAGCCTGGCCGCCGAATGACGTCATCCTGACGACGTCGGGCCCGCCGGCCGCGGCCGGCGGGCCGTCTTGCCTGCCACATTTCCCTCTGTTCCAAGGATCATTGCCATGACCATCGCCCAGCATGCCGCCTCGAACCGTGCCGATGCGGTCAGCGAGTTCGTCACCGATGCCCGCATCGAGGCGCTGAACAGCGCCCTGTCCGATCGCGGCATTGCCGCCGACCGCATCATCTCGATCCTGCCGATGACCGGCCAGACCCTGATCAACGCCGCGCCGGCGCAGTTCCGCGTGCTCTACCGGCTCAATTGACGCGCGCCGCGATGGCGCGCGGGGCTTGACGCGCGCGCCATCCTCGGCCACGCCTCGACGATGTTCGAGACCCGCCTGGCCCAGGCTGCTTCCCTGGTCGAAGCAGTCCTTCACGATATCCTGTCCGAAGCCGCGCGCGCCGGCGAGACCGCCCGCCCGCCCCGGCTTCTTGGCGCCATGCGCCATGGCGTTCTGGCCGGCGGCAAGCGCCTGAGGCCGTTTCTGGTGGCCGAGACGGCGCACCTGTTCGGCGTGCCGCAACCCCGGGCGGTGCGCGCCGGGGCCGCGCTCGAGCTCATTCACTGCTATTCGCTCGTCCATGACGACCTGCCGGCGATGGACGACGACGACCTGCGGCGCGGCCAGCCGACGGTGCACCGGGCTTATGACGAGGCGACCGCGATCCTCGCCGGCGATGCCTTGCTGACACTCGCCTTCGAGGTGATGGCCGGTGACGCCGTCCACCCCGACCCGCGGGTCCGCGCCGAACTGCTGCTGCTGCTGGCGCGCGCCTCCGGGCTCGGCGGCATGGCCGGCGGTCAGATGCTCGACCTCGAGGCCGAAGGGCGGTTTGCCGGTGGCGCGCCGCTGGCGCTCGCCGAAACCGAGATCCGCCAGTTGCAGGCGATGAAAACCGGCGCGCTGATCCGCTTTGCCTGCCTTGCCGGCGCGGTGCTGGGCGGGGCGAGCCCGGAAGAGCGCAGCGCGCTGGAGGCCTATGGTGCGACCATTGGCCTCGCCTTCCAGATCGCCGACGACCTGATCGATCACGAGGGCGATGCGGCGAGCGCCGGCAAGGCGACCGGCAAGGATGCCGAACGCGGCAAGGGCACGCTGGTCTCGCTCTACGGTCCGGCCTGGGCGCGCGCCGAACTCGACCGGCTGGTTGCCGCGGCCGGCCGCCATCTCGCGCCGTTCGGGCCCAAGGCCGCGATCCTGGGCGAGGCCGCCCATTTTATTGCCTTTCGGCAGGTCTGATGCACAGGTTGTCGCCTTGACAATTTTTTGTGCGGACCGACAGGATCAGGATAATCCCTGACTACAGGGTAAGACAGGACGAGGGTGGCGATGAGGCGTTTTTGGGGGCTGGTGCTTGGCGCGGCCGTTTTCATGGGGCTGGCCATGCCGGCGGAGGCGCAGAAGCGCGCCAATACGGTGCGGTTCGGCTATGATCAGGTGCCGGAGAACGTCGACCCCTATTACAACAGCGTCCGCATCGGCGTGATCCTTGGCCAGCAGGTCTGGGACACCCTGATCTTCCGCGACCCGAAGACCAATGAATATCGCGGCCAGCTCGCCACCGCCTGGCGCTGGATCGACGAACGCACGCTGGAGCTCGACCTGCGCCAGGGCGTGAAGTTCCACAATGGCGAGGAATTCGACGCCGACGACGTGGTGTTCACGCTGAACTACGTGTCCGATCCGGCCAACAAGTCGGTGACCCAGCAGAATGTCAGCTGGATCCAGCGGGTCGACAAGATCGACAAGTTCAAGGTCCGCATCGTCACCCGCCGGCCGTTCCCGGCGGCAATCGAATATCTCGCCGGTCCGATCGTCATCCATCCGAACGAATATTATGCCCAGGTCGGCCCGCGCGGCATGAACGAGAAGCCGATCGGCACCGGCCCCTATCGGGTAACCGAGCACCAGATCGGCAAGCAGATCACGCTCCGGCGCAATCCCGACTATTTCCGTGACAGCCCGAAGCCGCAGCCGACGATCGAGAGCGTGGTCATCCGCTTCATTCCCGACCGCCAGACCCAGGTCGCCGAAATGCTCGCCGGCGGGCTCGACTTCATCATGAACATCGCGCCCGACCAGGCGACGCAGATGCGTGCGGTGCCGACCCTGCAGATCGTCTCGGGCGAGACCATGCGCATTGCCTTCCTGCAGATGGCGACATCCGAGCAGTCGCCAACGCCGGCCTTGCGCGACGTCCGGGTTCGCCGGGCGATCAATCACGCCATCGACCGCCAGACCATGGCGTCGCAACTCGTCGGCCCGGGTTCGCAGGTGCTGAACGCGATCTGCTTCCGCACCCAGTTCGGCTGCGACGACTCGAAGGCGACGCAATTCGCCTATGACCCGGCCAAGGCGCGCCAGCTGCTCGCCGAAGCCGGCTTCCCCAATGGTTTCGAGCTGGAGCTGCACTCCTATCGCGAGCGCAACCAGGCCGAGGCGATGATCAACTACCTGCGTGCGGTCGGCATCCGCGCCACCCTGCGTTTCGGCCAGTATGCGACATTCCGCGAGCAGAACCGCGCCAACCGCGTCGGGCTGGCGCATCAGACCTGGGGTTCGTTCTCGGTCAACGACACCTCGGCGTCGACCTCGGTGTTCTACAAGGGTGTCGACGACGACACGACCCGCGATCCCGAGCTGATCGCGCTCTTGTCGCGCGGCGACACGGTGACCGATCCGGAACTGCGCAAGGTTGCCTATCGCGATGCGCTCGCGCGTATTTCGGAACAGGCTTTTTCGGTGCCGCTCTATTCGCTCGTCACCTTCTACGCGGCGACCAAGGACCTCGAATTCACGCCCTATCCGGACGAGATGCCGCGGTTCTGGGAGATGCGCTGGAGGTAACCACCGCCGCCCATCGCCAGCCTGCGCCGCGGGCTGATGGGCGGTTGACCAGCTCGAGCGCCCGTGACAATGGCGGGCCTGAAATGGCAGGACAGCACCTGGGGCGGGATCACCGCTCCAGGTGCTGCTTTTCAAGCTTGTGGTCCGGGATGAACGGACTGACGCCTGCTTGGATGAGATCGGCGCGCGGCCCGCGCGGCTTGAGAAGTCAGGACGACTGAACCGATGTTGATCTACACGTTGAAGCGTTTGGGGCTCGCCGCGCTGGTCGCGTTTGCGGTCTCGGCGCTCGCCTTCCTCTTGCTGCGGCTGTCGGGCGACGTCGCCATCGCGATCGCCGGCGAAGGCGCGCGCGCCGAGGACATTGCCATGATCCGCCAGCAATATGGCCTCGACCGGCCTTTGCTGCTGCAATATCTCGAATGGCTCGGCCGCACGGTGACCGGCGATCTCGGCCAATCGCTCTATTTCAAGTCGCCGGTGGTCAACCTGATCGGCGAGAAGATCGGCACGACCCTCATTCTCGGCCTGCTGTCGATCGGTTTCGCGCTGGTCGTCTCGATCCCGCTCGGGGTGATGGCGGCGATCTGGCAGAATTCCTGGGTCGACCGGCTCTGCCTCGCGGTTGCCGTGGTCGGCCAGGCCCTGCCGAACTTCTTCTTCGCGCTGTGCCTGATCATGGTCTTTGCCATTGGCCTGCGCTGGCTGCCGGTCTCCGGTGCCGACGGCTGGGAAAACTTCGTCATGCCGACCATCGCGCTCGGTTATTACGTGACGCCGCCGTTCATGCGGCTGGTGCGCGCCGGCATGATCGACGTGCTCGCCTCCGACTATGTGCGCACGGCCCGCGCCAAGGGCCTGCCGTCGTCGACCGTGGTGATCAAACACGCGCTGCGCAATGCGCTGGTGCCGGTGGTGGCGCTGACCGCGGTGCAGATGGGCTTCCTGCTCGGCGGCTCGATCGTGGTCGAAACCGTATTTGCCCTCGATGGGCTCGGCTATCTCGCCTATCAGGCGATCAGCCAGAAGGATTTTCCGGTGATCCAGGCGGTGCTGATGCTGTTGTCGGTCGGTTATGTCGGGCTGACGCTCGCCGCCGACCTGGTCAATGCCTGGCTCGATCCGCGCATCAGGGTGGCATGAGATGACGGATACGACCCAAGCCAATGTGTTCGACGTCAAGGAGCCGTCCGGGGCCGTCCGCCTGTGGCGGCGGGTCAAGGGCCACAAGGGCCTCCTGTTCGGTTCCGGCCTGTTCCTGGTGATCCTGATGATGGCGCTGACCGCGCCGCTGGCGGCACCGCACGATCCCTATGCCCAGGACCTGATGAACCGGCTGGTGCCGCCGATCTGGTACGAGCGCGGCACCTGGGCGCATCCGCTCGGCACCGACAATCTCGGCCGGGACTATCTCTCGCGGCTGCTCTACGGCGCCCAGATTTCGCTCTTGATCGGCTTTGCCGTGATGATGATTTCCGGCACCATCGGCACGTCGCTCGGCCTGTCGGCCGGCTATTTCGGCGGCCGCGTCGACATGGCCATCACCTTCCTGATCACCACGCGCCTGGCGCTGCCGGTGGTGCTGGTGGCGCTCGCGGTCGTCGCCATGGTCGGCGGCACGCTCGGCATCGTCATCGCCGTGCTCGGCTTCCTCAAATGGGATCGCTTCGCCGTGGTCATGCGCTCGGCGACCCAGCAGGTCCGTTCGCTCGACTATGTCGCCGCGGCCGAGGCTGCCGGCGCCTCCAAGGCACGCATCATCTTCGGCGAGATCCTGCCTAATGTCGCGCCCCAGCTGATCGTGGTGGCAACCGTCGAGGCGGCCAGCGCCATCCTGCTCGAAGCTGCCCTGTCGTTCCTGGGTCTCGGCGTGCAGCCGCCCCTGCCGTCCTGGGGCCTGATGATCTCCGAGGCCAAAAATTTCATGTTCTTCTCGTTCTGGCTGATCGCCATTCCCGGCAGCGCGCTGGCGCTCCTTGTGCTCGCCATCAACATGATGGGCGATGGCTTGCGTGACGTGACCGCGCCGGAGGGCCGCTCGTGAGCACCGTCCTCGACGTCAAGGACCTGAAGGTCGACCTGGCGGTCGCCGCCGGCACGCTGCACGCCGTGCGCGGCGTCTCATTCTCGATCGCGCGCGGCGAGACGCTGTGCCTGGTCGGCGAGAGTGGCTGCGGCAAGTCGATGACCGCGCTGTCGGTGATGGACCTGCTGCCGCCGCGCGCCAGTCGCCAGGCGAGCCGCCTGTCGCTTGCCGGCGAAGACCTGGTCGCCGCCGGGCCGCAGCGCTGGAACGCGCTGCGCGGCGACCGGATGGGCATGATCTTCCAGGAGCCGATGACGGCGCTCAACCCGGCCTATTCGATCGGCGACCAGCTGATGGAACATCACCGGCTGCACAAGGGCTCGAGCGGCGCCCAAGCCCGCGAGCGGGCGGTGTTCCTGCTCGAAAAGGTCGGCATCGCCAATGCCAGCCAGCGGCTCGGCCAATATCCGCATCAGCTGTCCGGCGGCCTGCGCCAGCGCGTGATGATCGCCATGGCGCTGATGTGCGGCCCGGACCTGATCGTCGCCGACGAGCCGACCACCGCGCTCGACGTGACCATCCAGGCGCAGATTCTCCGCTTGCTGATGGACCTGCAGAAGGAGTTCGGCATCGCGCTCCTGCTGATCACCCACGACCTTGGCGTGGTCGCCCGCATGGCCCACCGGGTGGCGGTCATGTATGCCGGCGAGATCGTCGAGAGCGGCACCGCGGAAGAGGTGTTCAACGCACCGAAACATCCCTACACGCTCGGCCTGATGGAATGTATCCCGGTGCCCGGGCGAACCTTGCCGGGCGACCGGCTCGGCTCGATCCCGGGGGTCGTGCCGTCGCTGGTCGGCGATATCGCCGGCTGCGCCTTCCGCACCCGCTGCAAGCTCGCCGAAGCGGCCTGCGCCGAGGCGGTCCCGATGCACAGCGCCGGCGACCACGTCTGGTCCTGCCTGAAGGTGGCGGCATGAGCACGCTTCTGACCATTTCCAACGTCTCGCGCACCTTCCAGGTCAGCCAGGGGCTGTTCGCCAGGAAAAAGACGCTGCATGCGGTCAACGGCATCGACCTGACGGTCGAGAAGGGCGAGGTGCTCGGCATCGTCGGCGAGAGCGGCTGCGGCAAGTCGACCCTTGCCAAGATGGTGCTCGGCCTGCTGCCGGCGACCTCGGGCGACATCGCGCTCGAAGGCGCCGACATGCGCGGGCTTGACCGCAAGGCGGTGGCGCGGCGCATCCAGCCGGTGTTCCAGGATCCCTATTCGTCGCTCAATCCGCGCAAGACCATCGCTTCCATCGTCGCCTTCCCGCTTTTGGTGCACGGTTTCGGCAATGGCGAGGCGCGGCGCGACAAGGCGCTGGCCATTCTCGACAAGGTCGGCCTGCCCAAGCGTTTCGCCGACCGCTACCCCAATCAGCTGTCCGGCGGCCAGCGCCAGCGCGTGGCGATCGCGCGCGCCCTGGTCATGGAGCCGGAGCTGGTGGTCTGCGACGAACCGACCTCCGCGCTCGACGTTTCCGTGCAGTCGCAGATCCTCAATCTCCTGATGGATCTCAGGCGCGACCTCGGCCTGACCTATGTGTTCATCTCGCACAACCTGGCTGTCGTCGAGCACATCGCGACGCGTGTCGCGGTGATGTATCTCGGCCGGGTGGTCGAGCTCGCCGACACCGCGACCCTGTTCAAGGCGCCACGTCATCCCTACACCAAGGCGCTGCTGCAATCGGTGCTGACGCCGGAACCCGGCCGCGGCATTCCCGAGACCGGCCTTGGCCTGGCCTTTCCCGATCCGCTCAATCCGCCGGCAGGCTGCGCCTTCCATCCGCGTTGCCCGAACGCTTTCGCGACCTGCCGGACGGTGACGCCACGGACGGTGAAGGACCCGGCAGGCCTGGTCGCCTGCCATCTCCACGATCCCCAGATCGCGCAGGCCGCCGCGGCTTGAGCTAAGCTCTCCCGTCGCACAGGGGCGGGGAGAGGTCGATTGCGGATCCTGCGGTGGCTCGCCGGCATCGTCCTGGCGCTGGTCCTGATCGCCGGTGGCGCGGTGGTCTATGTGCTGAACGACATGCCGGATCCAAGGCAGTTCAGCATGCTGTTCCAGCGCGGCGGCCCGGTGCTCCAGCCGGGCATCCGTGTCACCTTTCTCGGCGTCTCGACCCTGCTGATCGATGATGGCGAGACCGCCATCATGACCGATGGCTTCTTCACGAGACCAGGCGGCCGGGAGGTGTTTCTCGGCAAGGTCGAACCGGATCGCGCGATCATCGCGAAAAGCCTGCAACGGGCAGGTGTTGCCAGGCTCGCGGCGGTCATTCCGGTCCATTCCCACTACGACCACGCGATGGATGCGCCCGAGGTCGCGCGCTTGACCGGAGCCCTGCTGGTCGGTTCGGAATCAACCGCCAATATCGGTCGCGGCTGGGGCCTGCCGGAGAGCCAGATCAAGCTGGCCGCCGACGGCGACACCTTGCGTTTCGGACGCTTCCGCGTGCGCTTCATCGCCGGGCGGCACGCGCCGACGCCGTTCACCGGCGGCGAGATCCGCCAGCCCCTGACGCCGCCCGCGCGGGCCAGCGCCTATCTCGAAGGGACCAGCTATGCCTTGCTGATCGACCATGGCGAGCGGACGCTGCTGGTCAATGCCAGCGCGGGTTTTGTGCCGGGCATGCTGCGCGGCCGGCGGGCGGACGTCGTGTTCCTGGGTGTCGGCACGCTCGGCCGGCCGAGCCAGGACTATCTCGCGCGCTACTGGGACGAGACGGTCGCGATGACCGGCGCACGCCGGATCGTTCCGATCCACTGGGACAATTTCTTCCTGCCGCTGGACCAGCCGCTCGAACCGGTGCCGCGCCACCTCGGCGGCTTCGACGTCGTCATGGCTTTCCTGCGGCAGCGCAGCCAGGCCGCCGGCATCGACCTCAAGCTGATGGAGGCCTGGACCACCACCGATCCGTTCGCCGACCTGCCGCCGGCGCGCGCCGCGCAGGGAGAGGGACGGTAGCGGCCGCGTCGCATGCGATCGCAACGATCCGGAGCGAGCGCATGTGGAAGCCACGTACCTCGGAGGCGCTGCGATCGACAACCTCAGTGGCCGGCCCTGGCGCGCGCATGGGCCTCTTCGATCTTGCGCAATTCGTCGGGCGAGGCATCCAGGATCGGCTTGATCAGTGTGTCCCAGGCACTTCGCTGATGGGGCAGCAGGGAGCCCATGCCCTCGTCGGCGACCTGCTTGGCCAGAAAGTAGGCCGGCGAGCCCACGTGGAAGTGACCTACCGCGATATGGTCCAGCAGCTTTTGCGCCAATTCCTCCTGATCCTTCGTGGCCATGGCCGTTCTCCCTTCGGTCGCAAATCAACGCCAAGCCAAGCCGAAGGTTCCCTGCAACCGACGGTCTCGAATGCGTCCGGCGTCCTGGGCGGCGGGCCGTGGCTGCGCTAGCGTGGCCCACCCGTGCAATCCGCTCGTCCCGCTGTCCCGAATCGAGTTTCCGATGACCCGCGCTGCTGCCGTAACCGCCGCTGAAAAGACCTTCGACGATGGCCGCCTCAAGGCCATCTTCGCCCGCCGCATCGCCATTCCAACCGAAAGCCAAAACCCTGATCGCGCCGCCGATCTGGCGCGCTACCTGACCGACGAGATGCAGCCCTCGCTCGAGGCGCTCGGCTTCACCTGCAAGATCCTCACCCACCCCAAGGCCAAGGGGCCGTTCCTGCTGGCCGAGCGGATCGAGGATCCGGCGCTGGTCACGGTTCTCGGCTATGGCCATGGCGATGTCATCCGTGGCCTCGAGGGCCAGTGGCAGGAGGGTCGCGATCCCTGGACGCTGGATGATACCGGCACGCGCTGGTACGGCCGCGGCGTGGTCGACAACAAGGGCCAGCACACGATCAATATCGAGGCGCTGCGCTGCGTCCTGGAAACCCGCGGCAAGCTCGGCTTCAACGTGCGCTATCTCATCGAGATGGGCGAAGAGGTCGGCTCGGCCGGCCTGCACGATCTCGCCCGCGAGCACCGCGACCTGTTCAGGGCCGACCTGCTGATCGGCTCGGACGGGCCGCGCATGACCGCGGAGCGGCCGACGCTCTGCCTCGGCGCGCGCGGCGGCTATCGCATCGACCTGACCATCAATGCGCGTGAGGGCGGCCACCATTCCGGCAATTGGGGCGGGCTCCTGTCGAACCCGGCGGTGCGCCTGGCCCATGCGATCTCGACCATTATCGGGCCGACCGGCCAGGTGCTGGTGCACGAGCTGCTGCCGGACGAGTTGCCGGCATCGGTCAAGCGGGCGCTCGCCGACATCGAGCCGGCAAGCATTCCCGGCGGACCGCAGATCGAACCCTGGTGGGGCGAGGCGGGCTTCACGCCGGCCGAGAAGGTCTATGGCTGGAACACCTTCGAGGTGCTGGCCTTCGGCGCCGGCGATATCGCCAATCCGCAGAACGCCGTGCCGCCGGCCGCCAAGGCCGCCTGCCAGATCCGCACCGTGGTGGGCTCGAATCCGGATGGCTTCATACCGGCGATCAAGCGTCATCTCGTGCGCCACGGTTTTCCGGATGTCGAGGTGACGAGCGGCCGCGATGCCGCGTTCAAGGCGACGCGCACCGATCCCGACCACCCCTGGGTGCAATGGGTGGCAGCCTCGATCGCCCAGACGACCGGCAAGAAGCCGGCGGTCATTCCCAATGCCGGCGGCTCGCTGCCCAACGATGTCTTCGCCGAGATCCTGGGCATGCCGACCATCTGGGTCCCGCATTCCTATCCGGGCTGTTCGCAGCATGCGCCGAACGAGCACGTGCCCTCGGCGCTGGTGCGCGAGGCGATCAGCCTCATGGCGGGGCTCTATTGGGACCTTGGCGAGGGCACCCATCCCAAGGTCGCCAGGTGAGCCAGCTCCCGGTCGATGTCGCTGTCGTCGGCGGCGGCATGGTCGGCATGGCGACCGCTCTGGCTTGCCTGGAGCGGGGACTGACGGTCGTTGTGGTCGATCCTGGCGTGATCCGCGAGGCCGCCAGCTATGGCAATGCCGGGGTCATTTCGCGCGGCTCGCTGTTTCCGGTGGCGGGGCCTGGCGTGCTCGGCAAACTGCCGCGCTATGCGCTCAACCGCGATCCGGCGATCCGCATCGACTACCGGTCGCTTGCCGCGGTCGCGCCCTGGCTCCTCGGCTTCGTCAGACGCTGCAACGAGGCGTCCTGGCGCGCTGCCGCGGCAGCGCTCGATCCGCTCTGCGCGGCGTCTTACGACGAGCATTGGCGGATCGCCGGCGAGATCGGCGCCCGCTCACTGATCGAGCGGCGCGGCTGGCTGAAGCTCTATCGCAGCGATCAGGCCTTTGCCGGGTCGGCGCTCGAGCGGGAGATCCTCGCCCAGCACAAGGTCGAGGCCGAGGTCATCGACGGACCCGAACTCATTCAGTTCGAACCGGCGCTCAAGCGTCGTTTCGCCAAGGGGCTGTGGCACAAGACCACCGGCTCGGTGCGCGATCCCGGCGGACTGGTGCTGACCTATGCCGAGGCGGTCCGGGCGCGCGGCGGCCAGTTCCGGCAAGCCAAGGCCGCGGTCATCACCGAGGACGGCGAGGGCGCCCTGGTCCGGCTCGAGGGCGGCGGCGATGTGCGCGCGCGAACCGTGGTGCTGGCGGCAGGCGCCGCGGCCGAGAGCCTGACCAGGACCATGGGCTATCGCCTGCCGCTGGCCGCCGAGCGCGGCTATCACCGTCATTTCGCCGATGCCGGCGAGCACAAGCTGTCACGGCCGATCTACGACACGGGCGGGGCTTATGTCGTCGCGCCGATGAACATCGGCTTGCGGCTGCTCTCCGGCGTCGAACTCGCCAGGCGCGATGCCCCGCTCAATCCGGCCCAGCTGAGGGAGGTCGAGCCCGAGGCGCGGGCTACCCTGTCGATCGGCGAGCCGGTCGAGCCGATGCCCTGGGGTGGAGCGCGGCCATCGACCCCGGACGGGCTGCCGGTGATCGGCCGGGCGCCGCGCCACGGCCATGTCGTCTTTGCCTTCGGCCATGGTCATATCGGCCTGTCGACCGGACCGGTCACCGGCAAGCTGGTGGCCGAACTGATCACTGGCCAAGTGCCCTCGGTGCCGCTCGCGCCGTTCGCCGCGGAACGGTTCTGACCCGACCGGGCGGCGGCAGAACGCCGTTGCCAGCACTCGCCGGCCGGATACACTGCCTCGACAAAGCGGGCGAACGACCTGCGTTTCGGAAGGTGGGGCACGATGTTGAAGCGGATCATCGCGGGCTTCGCGCTCGCCGCCGTGGTTGCGACCGGAGCCATGGTTGCGCAAGCCTCGGCCCAGACCATCGAATGGCGCGGCGGATCGATTGGCGGCGGCTGGTACACGATTGTCTCGGGTGCGGCGAAGCTGCTCGAGGACAAGGTTCCGGGCCTGACCGTCAAGGCGGTGCCGGGCGGCGGCGCGGCGAACCCGGTGGCGGTGCAGCAGGGGCAGGCCCAGCTCGCCTTGTCGATCGACATCTTCGCGGCCATGGCGGCTGGTGCGACGGGCACCTATCAGGGGCGCCCGGCGGCCGACAAGCTCCGGATGATCGGCCAGTCCTTCGGCGACACGCCCTATCATTTCATCCGGGCGTCGGGCCAGACCATGGACATGGCGACGCTGTTCCGCGAGGGCCGCAACATCCGCTTCGGCGGGGCCAACAATGGCGCGACCGACGAGATCGCCCTGCGCTGGCTGCTGGCCCATTATGGCCACACCTATGACAGCCTCAGGGCGCGAGGCTGGCGGTTCACGCTGGCGGCCTATGCCGATGTCGCCGCCGCCTATCGCGACAACCAGATCGACTACGCCTTTTTTGCGCTGGGATTGCCGGGTTCGGCCGTCATCGACATGGCGACCGGGCGCGACGGCGAGCTCCTCGACATCCCGCAGGACGTGCTCGACGGCTTCAAACAGCGCTACGGCATGGGTTCTGGCGTTATTCCGGGCGGCACCTATCCGCGTTTCCACGGGACGCGGGACGTCCGCACCCTGGTCATGGCGACGACATTGGTGACGTCGAGCGATGTGGCCGAGGATGTCGTCTATCGCATCACCAAGGCGATCTGCGAAAATGTCGCGGACCTGCCGCGGATCCACGGTTCGCTCAAGGACTATCGCTGCGAGACCGCGGTGTTGAGCCGGCCGGTGCCGGTTCATCCCGGCGCCTTGCGCTATTATCGCGAGCGGGGCATCGCCCAGAACTGAGTTGAACGAGGCCCGGCGCCACAAGACCCGGGCCTCAGTCCTTCCCGCCGGATGCGGCCAGGCGCCTCACCGGTCAGCCCTTTGGATGCATCATGCGCGACCTCAAGGGTTGGACCTTCTGGCTGGCGGCGAGCGTCGCGGTGGCCGCCTCGATCTATCATCTGTGGACCGGCGGGCTCGGCATTTTCGAGCCGCGCGAGCAGCGGTCGATCCATCTGCTGCTGCTGCTGCCGCTCGCTTTCATCCTCTATCCCGCCACCGGGTCGTCGCCCAAGGACAGGCCAAGCGCGATCGACTGGGGCCTGTCTTTCCTGGCCATCCTGCCGAACCTCTATTCTTATCAATGCGCCAATGGCGGGCCGTTCTGCGCCTCGGTGATCAACCTGCGCTTCGAGACGGTCGATCCGGTCTTTCCGGTCGAACTGGGGCTCGGCGCGATCGCCATCGTGCTGGTCCTCGAGGCCTTGCGACGGGCGGTGACGCCGGTGCTCGCCGGCCTGGTCGCGCTTGGCATCGGTTATCTCTTCGTCACCGAGCATATGCCGGGAATCCTCTATTTCCGGGATATTCCGGCGAGCCAGATCGTCGAGACGATGTATCTGTTCAACGGACTCGGCATCTACGGCTCGATCACCGGCATTTCGGCCACCATGGTGGCCGTGTTCATCATCTTCGGCGCCTTCATCGAAGGCTCCGGCGTCGGCCGGCTGTTCCACAATCTCGGCATGAAGGTCGCGGGGCGGCAGTCGGGTGGGCCGGCCAAAGTCGAGGTGGTGTCGTCTGCGCTGTTCGGCACGATATCCGGGTCGTCGGTCGCCAATGTCTTCGCCACCGGCTCCTTCACCATTCCGGCGATGATCAAGCTCGGCTACCGCCGCCATTTCGCCGCTGGAGTGGAGGCGTCATCCTCGGTCGGCGGGCAGATCATGCCGCCGGTCATGGGCGCCGGCGCCTTCGTCATGGCCGAGATCACCAGCATTGCCTACCAGACCATCGCGCTCGCCGCGATCGCGGGTTCGCTGCTCTATTTCTTCATGATCCTGGTCAGCGTGCATTTCGAGGCGAAGCGGCTGCGTCTGGTGGGCTGCGATCCCGAGGACATCCCGCAATGGACCGAGGTGCTCAAGGACGTCCATCTGCTGGTCCCGGTTTTTGTGATGATCGGTGCCATGGCGCTCGGCTACTCGCCGGCCTTTTCGGCCTTCTGGGGTATCGTCGCCATGGTGCCGTCGTCCTGGCTGCGCGGCCATACGCGGCTCTATCCCGCCGATGTCCTGCGCATGCTGGCGACCGGCGGCCGCAACATGGTGGTCGTCGCGCTGGCCTGCGCCGGCGCCGGCATGTTCGTCGCCTGCCTGACCGTGACCGGCATGGTCATCTCGTTCTCGACCGTGGTGACGAGCCTTGCCGGCAGCAATCTCTACCTTGCCGGCATCCTCATCGCGATCACCGTGCTGATTCTCGGCATGGGCGTGCCGACCACCGCCGCCTATATTATCGGCGCCGCCATCGGTGCGCCGATCCTGCAGAAATTCGGTGTTCCCGAGCTGTCGGCCCATATGTTCGTGTTCTATTTCTCGATCCTGGCGGACGCGACGCCGCCGGTGTCGGTGGCGTCCTACGCGGCCGCCTCGATCGCCCGTTGCAGCCCGATGGCGGCTGGCGTCGTGGCCTTCCGGCTGTCGATCGCGGGCTTCGTCGTCGGCTTCTCCTACCTGCACTCCGGAGCCCTGCTGCTGCAGGACACCTGGTCGGAGATCATTGGCGAGTTCCTCGCCAACGCCATTTCACTGTCACTGGTCGCCGCCGGCTTCTTCGGTTTCTTCCGGGCGCCGCTGCCCTTGTGGGTCCGCCTGCCGCTGATCCCCTTGGGGATCTTTCTGGCGCTTGCCGATGCCCTGCCGGTCTGGGGCCGCGTCGCGGCGGCGACCGCGATCGCCGTCGCGCTGTTCCGGCTTCAGAAGGCGGCGGCGCGACGTGAGCGCGAGGCTCCGGTGCTGGACGTCGCGATCCAGTGATCATCGCCGATGGCGGCGTGGCTCATCCCATGGCGGCGAGGGTAACCAGCGCGGAAAAGCCAAGGGCGGCCGTCGGGCCGCCCCGTGAACCGTCGACCGGTGCCCGACGTCAGGGGCGCGGCTTGCCGTCCGGGCCGAAGGTCTTGAGATAGGCGGTCAGGTCGGCGACCTGTTGATCGTTGCGCAACCCGGCGAAGACCATGCGGGTGCCCGGCGTGACGCCGCGCGGATCGCGGATATAGACGCCGAAATTCTCTTCGCTCCAGACCTTCGAGGCGACGTCCGGCCGCTTATAGGCATCGGAATAGTTGAAGCCGGCGACCGTGCCGGCGGTCCGCCCGAACAGGCCGTTCAACTGCGGCCCGACGCCATTGCGGGCGGTCTCGCCGACCTGGTGGCATGCCCTGCACTGGGCGAAGACGCGCTGGCCCGCGGCGGCATCCTGGGCGGAGGCGAGCTGCGGCGCGGCAATGAAAGCGGAAAAGGCTGCAATGGCGAGCAGGTTGCGCATGGCGTTCCTCTGATGAGCATGTCCGGCGATGGGCGCCAGCCACTCTATACCCATTCTAGTTGTTTAGTCCCGGCATTTGATGGAGTGGATCGAGCCTGAATCGTTGAGGCTCTGTTGTCCAGAGTTTGCAGATGAATTCGTAGGGTGTGAGGCCCTTGAGGGTCTTCAGCCTCCGCCCGAAATTGTAGGCGCTGACGAAGTCGGCGAGATGCGCTTCGAACTGCCGGTGGCTGTCGTAGTGGTAACGCTTGACGGTGGCTTCTTTGATGGTGCGGTTCATGCGCTCGACCTGGCCGTTAGTCCAAGGGTGCTTCACCTTGGTGAGGCGGTGCTCGATGCCGTTCTCCTGGCAGCGCATGCCGAACATGTGCGTCACGTAGCGCGCCGTCGGACCATCGGCATACCGTGGCGGGAAGGTGAACTGGATGCCGTTGTCGGTGAGAACGGTATGGATCTTGTAGGGGACGGCCTCGATCAAGGCCGAGAGGAAGGCTGACGCGGAGGTCCGCCCCGTCTTCCTGACGATCTGTACGACGGCGAATTTGCTCGTGCGATCGATGGCGACATAGAGGTACAGCTTGCCCTCAGCGGTCTGCACCTCGGCGATATCGATGTGGAAGAAGCCGATCGGATAGGATTTGAACTTCGTCTTCGCCGGCTTCTCGCCTTCGACCTCGGGCAGGCGGCTGATCCCGTGACGCTGCAGGCAGCGGTGCAGGGATGACCGCGTCAGCGTCGGGATCGTCGGCTGTAGCGCATAGAGGCAGTCGTCGAGCGGCAGCAAAGTATGCTTCCGGAAGGCGACGATCACGGCCTCTTCCTCAATCGTCAGCACTGTCGAAGTCGGGTTCTTCGGCCCGGTCGGCACATCGGTCACCGAGGTCCGCTTCTTCCACTTCGCGACCGTCTTCTGGTTAATCCCGTAGCGCTTAGACAGAGCCCTCAGGCTCTCTTGACTATGTTGTATCGCTCGACGGACCGCCTCAGTCGTCGTGGCGCTCCCGTGGAGAACCTGGCCCATAGCGCGTCCCTCGATTCCTGCATCGAGATTGCACCATCAAAGCCCGGGATCAAACATCTAGTGAACCGATGCGACCGACCACAATTCACAACTCGGCGCAGCCGCCATTCCCGGCGCGCGGGCGCGCCGAGAAACGCGGGCCAGCTTCAGCCGACCGCTTCCTTGGACGACCGCTCGAAGCGCTTGCGGTCGTTGGGGTCGAGATGGGTCTTGCGCAGCCGGATGGATTTCGGCGTCACCTCGACCAGTTCGTCGTCCTGGATCCAGGCCAGCGCCTTCTCCAGGGTCATGCGGATCGGCGGGGTCAGGCGCACCGCCTCATCCTTCGAGGTGGTGCGGATATTGGTGAGCTTCTTGCCCTTCAGCACGTTCACTTCGAGGTCGTTGTCGCGATTGTGGATGCCGATGATCATGCCGCGATAGACGCGGATGCCGGGATCGATGACCATCGGGCCGCGATCTTCCAGGTTCCACATGGCATAAGCGACGGCCTCGCCAATGTCGTTGGAGATCAGCACGCCGTTGATGCGGCCCGCGATCTCGCCGCGATAGGGCTCATAGGCGTGGAACAGGCGGTTCATGATCGCCGTGCCGCGCGTATCGGTCATCAACTCGCCCTGATAGCCGATCAGGCCGCGGGTCGGGGCGTGGAACACCAGCCTCAGGCGATTGCCGCCCGAAGGCCGCATCTCGATCATCTCGGCCTTGCGCTCGCTCATCTTCTGCACGACGACGCCGGAATGTTCCTCGTCGACGTCGATCAGCACTTCCTCGATCGGCTCCAGGGTCTCGCCGTTCTCGCCCTTCTGCAGGACGACGCGCGGCCGCGACACGGCGATCTCGAAGCCTTCGCGACGCATGGTCTCGATCAGGATGGCGAGCTGCAATTCGCCACGGCCGGAGACGAAGAAGGAGTCCTTGTCCGGGCTCTCCTCGATCTTCAGCGTGACATTGCCCTCGGCCTCCTTGAGCAGACGGTCGCGGATCATCCGGCTGGTCACCTTGTCGCCCTCGGTGCCGGCGAGCGGCGAGTCGTTGACGATGAAGCTCATGGTGACGGTCGGCGGATCGATCGGCTGGGCCTGGATCGGGGTGTCGACCTCCATCGCGCAGAAGGTGTCGGCCACCGACCCCTTGGACAGGCCGGCAATCGCGACGATGTCGCCGGCGACACCTTCGTCGATCGGCTGGCGCTCGATGCCGCGGAAGGCGAGGATTTTCGAGACGCGGCCGGTTTCGACCAGCGAGCCGTCGCGTGCCAGAACCTTGATCGGCTGGTTCGGCTTGACCGAGCCGGATGAGATCCGGCCGGTGATCATGCGGCCGAGGAAGGGATTGGCTTCCAGGAGCGTTCCGAGCATGCGGAAGCCGCCGGGCTCGACCTTGGCCGGCGGCACATGGGCGAGCACCAGGTCGAACAGCGGCGCCAGGCCCTGGTCGATCGGGCCTTCGGGCTTGGTGGCCATCCAGCCTTCGCGGCCGGAGCCGTAGAGGATCGGAAAGTCGAGCTGGTCGTCGGTGGCGTCGAGCGCCGCGAACAGGTCGAACACCTCGTTGACGACCTCGACGTGGCGGGCGTCGGGCCGGTCGATCTTGTTGATCGCGACGATCGGCCGGAGGCCGATCTTCAGCGCCTTGCCGACCACGAACTTGGTCTGCGGCATCGGGCCCTCGGCGGCGTCGACCAGCACGATCGCACCGTCGACCATCGACAGGATGCGCTCGACCTCGCCGCCGAAATCGGCGTGGCCGGGGGTGTCGACGATATTGATGCGGGTATCCTTCCAGACGACCGAGGTCGCCTTGGCCAGGATGGTGATGCCGCGTTCCTTCTCCAGGTCGTTCGAATCCATCACGCGCTCAGCCACACGCTGGTTCTCGCGGAACGAGCCCGATTGCTGGAGCAACTTGTCGACCAGCGTGGTCTTGCCATGGTCGACGTGGGCGATGATGGCGATATTGCGCATGTTCATGGTGCGGACGTCCGTCGCGGAAAGCGAAAAAGCGGGCCCCCGTGAACCGTGGGCCCGCATGCCTTGCTGCGGTGCACATATAGGAGGCCCGCGCCCGGCGCAACGGCAAGAGCGCAGAGCCGACCTCCAAACCGGTACTTAACCGGCCCGATACCGGCCACCGATCCTCCCATTCTGCGAGGGGTCTCGCATTTTGCAAGCGCATTCCGCGAGAGATGTTGAGGGCTCGGCGACACCGAGCCGACATTTAGCGGCAGGTTGCCCGGACGGCCACATCATGTTGATTGGCCCGCTCGTCGATCGCTTTGGCACCGGTCCTGCACAAACAAAGCTGAACCGGCATCTGGTATTGCGTCGCCGGCTCACTGGCTCGGACGGGAGGGGACCGCAATCTGCGACCCCTTGAACGTGGTCTCCTCCCCTCCAATCCAACGCCGCGCCGGACACACGATAACCGGCACTTCGGCCGCGGCCTTGCCCGCATTTTCCTCAATCAGTCCAAACCGTTGACCTGACGTGCAACGTCAGGTCGTGCCTTGACGCAAGGTCAATTTTTCGGTTGGCCGAGGCGTCAAGCTGTGGCAAGATTCGATTGGTTCTAATTTCACGTTCGCCGCCTGATCGGACGTGATGTGGGAGTGCACCATGACCGATGCCAGCAACGACAAGGCGATGCCTGGGGATGCCGTGACGCCGGAAACGGCAGCGCCGTCGGACAAGGCGCTGAGCCGTCGGTTGTTCATGTTCAAGACGGCGCTCGGCGCCGCGGCGCTCGCGGCGGTCGGAACGGTGGCGGCTCCAACCACCGCCGAGGCCCAGCGGTTGCGCGTCACCGACAGCGATCCTTATGACGCCGAGGGCCGCGGGCGTGGCCGCTATATCCGCCGGCGCGGCACCGACAACGACCCCTATGATGCCGAGGGCCGCGGACGCGTCCGGACCTATCGCCGTCGGGCCCGCGTCACCGACAACGACCCGCGCGATCCGCGCGGCGGTGGTCGCGGCTGGTAAGCCGGTTAGCTCAGCCGCATCAGAGGATCGACATGACGCTGGCCGCGGAAGCCTTCGCGCTTGCCTTCGGTGACCTGTCCATCGAGGACGGTCTGAAGCTGCGCGAGGCCGCGACCATGCGGCATTTCGCGGCGACCGATCGCCGCCGCTTCGACAGGCTGCTGTCGATCGCCGATCTCGATGCCTTCCTGAAGACCGAGGCGGCGCAGATCCCGCGTGTCAGCATGGCCGACAGCGGGCGCAGCGGCAGCGCCGGCGTTCCCGATGAGCTCTTCACCTTCTCCGACGGCAAGATCGACCCGTCCCGGCTGTTCCCGCTGTTCGACGGCGGCGCGACGCTTGTCGTGTCGCAGTTCCACGAGTTCCACCCGCCCCTGGCGCGCTTCTGCCGCGGATTGGAACGGGTCTTCCTGCATGCGGTCCAGGCCAATATCTACCTGACCCCGCCGGGCGCGCAGGGCTTCCGCACCCATTTCGATACCCATGACGTATTGGTGCTGCAGGTCGCGGGCGAAAAGCGCTGGCGCGTCTGGGGCGAAGCGGCGGTGCCGCACGCGACCCGCAAGACGCCATGGGATACGGCGCCGCGCGACCACGACCCGGACGGCGGGCGCGAGGTGGTGCTGCGCGCCGGCGACGTGCTGTTCGTGCCGCGCGGCGTGCTGCACGACGCCTCGGTCCAGGGCGGCGGCGAACCCTCGCTGCATGCGACGATCGGATTGCTCGAGCCGAGCTGGGCGGACGCCCTGCGCGCGGCGCTCGACCAGATGGAGGCGCGTGAGCCGGCCTTGCGCCAGTCGTTCCGCACCTGGCGGCTGAATGACGAGGCGGCGCGCGGGAAACTGCCGGCGGCGGCCGCCGAACGGCTGGCCCTGGTCGCCACCGAAGCCGGGCTCGACCTCGCATCGATGCAGTTCCTGCAGCAATTGGCCGCCGACCGCATGCCGATGTCCGGCCGCGGGCTGCTGGCGCCGGCGCCGGATGCCGACGACCGGCTGATCCTGGCGGACTCGGTGCACCACTATGTCGTGCCGGTCGGCGAAGGTGCCGAGCTGCGCTGGGCGGGCGAGCCGGAGAAGCTGAGCGGCGCCGAACTCGACTGGCTTGCCGCGCTGGAAGACGGCGCGACGCCCCGGTCGCTCGGCGGCGAAGCCGCGCTTGCCTTCTGCCGCCGGCTGGTGGCGCTCGGCATCCTGGTCCGCGACACGCCGCAGACGTAACGCGCCGCGCTCAAGCCGGACCAATGGTCCCCGGCGCGGTGCGGTCCAGCACCTCGCGCACGCAGGCGATCAACCGGTCGCGGCCGTCATGCTGCTCTTCCGACGACCAGATGGCGCGGGCCTCGTGCAGGCCGGCCGCCTCCTCGAGCGGCAGAAAGACCGTGCGCGCGATACCGGCATGGCTGAGCGAGCGCGGCACCAAGGCAATACCGAGCTCATGGGCAACCAGCGCGACCACGGTCAGCCAGTGGCTGACCTCGTGCATGATGCGCGGCTCGACACCGGCGTCGCGGAACAGGGCGATGATGTGGTCGTGGTAATGCGGCGCCAGCGGCCGCGCGAAGATGATCAGCGGCTCGAGCGCCAGGGCGCGCAACGACACCTGTTTCAAGGCTGCCAGCGGATGGGATGCCGGCAGGCAGCAGACGAAGGGCTCGTCCATGATCAGCAGCGAGGCGACGCCAGGCGGCAGCGGCATGCCGTGAACGAAACCGATATCGATCTTGCTCTCGAAGATCGCCGCGAGCTGGGTCGCCGAATTCATCTCGCGGATCTCCACGGTATAGCCGGCGTGGCGCTCGCGGAAGGCATGCAGCATGCCGGGCAGGCCGCGAAAGATCATCGACGGGACGAGACCGACGCGGACCACCCCGCCGGGGCTTGCGGCGATCTTGCGCGTCAGGGCCTCGGCCTCCGACAATTGCCCCAGCAGCATGCGGGCCCGCACCGCGAAGGTTTCTCCAGCCCTCGTCAAGGTGACCCGCCGGCTGGAGCGTTCGACCAGCCGGACCTGCAGGTCTTCCTCCAGCTGGCGGATGCCGGTGCTCAGCGGCGGCTGTGACATGTTGAGGCGGCGTGCCGCCCGGCCGAAATGCAGCTCCTCCGCCAGCACGGCGAAATAGCGCAATTGACGAAAGGTCGGAGCCATTGGCCTGGGCCCTCCCGTGGCCGCATCGATAGTCTTTTCGCTATTGCCGGATGCTAATTCAATATTGGAGCCGGTAAAGCCCCGCTGTTAACGCTCATGGCAGACGAGGAGCTGCCGATGAGCGCCGAGACCGTGCTGATCCATCGCAATATTCCCGACAGTTTCGGCACCAACGCCTATCTCAGCGACCCGGATTTTGCCCGGCTGCTCAGGGTCTATGGCGCGCCGGACCTGGTGGCGGCGGTCGAGCCGCATTTCATCCGGCTCGGGCAGTTGGTGCGGGCGGATCTCGACCAGCTGGCGCTGGCCGCCGACAGCCATCCGCCGGTGCTGAAGAGCCGCACGCGCAGCGGCGCCGACTGGCAGTCGATCGACAAGCATCCGAGCTATGTCGCCCTCGAGCGCCATGCCTTTTCCGGGTTCGGGCTTGCCGCCATGTCGCATCGCGGCGGCGTCTTCGGCTGGCCCGCGCCATTGCCGCCGGTAATCAAATATGGCCTGACCATGCTGTTCGTGCAGGCCGAGTTCGGGCTCTGCTGCCCGGTCAGCATGACCGACGCGCTGACCCGGACGCTGACCAAGTTCGGCTCGGCCGAGCTCGTCGCGCGCTTTCGCGACCGGCTGATCACGCAGGATTTCGCGGAGCTGTTCCAGGGCGCGATGTTCATGACCGAGCAGGATGCCGGTTCCGACGTCGGCGCGATCACGACCGCGGCCAGGCCTGCCGGCGACGGCACCTGGCGGCTGACCGGCGACAAGTGGTTCTGCTCCAATGCCGACGCCGATCTGGCCATGGTGCTGGCCCGTCCGGAAGGCGGTGCGGCCGGCACGCGCGGATTGTCGCTGTTCCTGCTGCCGCGGGTTCTGGCCGATGGGCAGCGCAACAGCTATCGCATCGTCCGCCTGAAGGACAAGCTCGGCACACGGTCGATGGCAAGCGGCGAGATCGTGCTCGACGGCGCCACCGCCTACCTGGTCGGCGAGCCGGGCGCTGGCTTCAAGCAGATGACCGACATGATCAACATGTCCAGGCTCTCCAATGCGGTGCGCTCGGCCGGCCTGATGTTGCGCGCCGCGCAGGAGGCGCTGTTCATCGCCCGCCACCGCCGGGCCTTCGGCGGTAAGCTCGTCGCGCTGCCGCTGATGCGCCGGCAACTGGTCAAGCTGATGGTCTCGGCCGAGCAGGGCCGGTCGCTCGCCCTGCACACGGCGGATTGCCTGAGGCGCGCCGATGCCGGCGATGCCGAGGCGGCCAAGCTTCTGCGCATCCTCACGCCCCTGATGAAGTTCCGCACCTGCCGCGACGCCCGCAAGGTCACCGGCGACGGCATGGAGGTGCGTGGCGGCTCCGGCTATATCGAGGAATGGTCGGACGCCCGCGTGCTGCGCGACGCCCATCTCGGCTCGATCTGGGAAGGCACCAGCAATATCGTCGCGCTCGATGTCGCCCGTTCGATCCGGCGCGAACAGACGCTCGGCGTGCTCAAGGCCTATCTCGGCCGTCTGCTGGAGGCGCCGGGCATCCCGGCGGTATCGAAGCGGGCGCTCGGCCGGGCGCTCGACCGGGCCGCGGCTTTCGCCGCCGAGGTGGCGGCCGATCCGGCCCGGGAGGCCGAGACGCGGCGCATGGCGAGCGGCCTTTATCATGCCGCCTCGGCCATCGTGCTCGCCTATGAGGCGGCCAGGATCGGCTCCGACATGCGCCGCCTGGCACTGGCCCATCTGGTGCTGCGGCATCGCCTGTCCGCCCGCGATCCGCTGGCACCCGATGACGATGACGCCGATGTCTGCGATGCCCTGCTCAGCCAGGCGCCGATCGACGCGACGCTGGCTCTCAGCCTCGCGCCAGGGGCTGCGTCGTGAGCCCGGGCGTCAGGCCGGCCACGGGCAGGGACGCGGCCGGCACCGGCGCGCCGCCCGGGCCGGGCGCATTGGCCGGCGTCAAGGTGATCGACCTGTCGCGGGTACTCGGCGGGCCGTTCGCAACCCAGATCCTTGGCGACCACGGTGCCGAGGTGATCAAGATCGAGCCACCCGGCGGTGACGAGACGCGCGCCTGGGGGCCGCCGTTTCAGGACGAGACCGCCTCCTATTTCCTTGGCGTCAATCGCAACAAGCGCGGGCTCGCACTGGATCTCGGCCAGCCGGTGGCCCGCGAGGTGCTGCTGCGGCTGCTCGAGGACGCCGACGTGCTGGTCGAGAACTTCAAGACCGGCACGCTGGAGAAATGGGGCCTGGGTTATGCCGATGTGCTGGCGGATCGTTTCCCGCGGCTCATCCATTGCCGGGTCAGCGGCTTCGGCGCCGACGGCCCGCTCGGCGGACTGGCTGGATATGACGCGGTGATCCAGGCGATGGCCGGGCTGATGTCGGTCAATGGCGAGGCGGATGGCGCGCCGCTGCGGGTCGGGCTGCCGGTCGTCGACATGGTCACCGGGCTCAATGCGGTGATCGGCATCCTTCTGGCGCTCAATCATCGCAAGAGCACCGGACGCGGGCAGTTCGTCGAAGCGGCGTTGTTCGACAGCGGCCTGTCATTGCTGCATCCGCATGCCGCGAACTTTTTCCTGTCCGGGCGCGCCTCGCGCCGCACCGGCAATGATCATCCCAATATCGCGCCCTATTCGGTGTTTGCGACAGGCGGCCAGCCGATCTTCCTGGCGGTCGGCAATGACCGGCAATTCGCCAGGCTCTGCGCAGCGATCGGTGCGGCCGGGATCGCCACCGACCGGCGTTTCCTGAGCAATGGCGCGCGGGTGGCCAACCGCGATGCCCTGCGCATGGCGCTCGAAGCCGCGCTGGCGGGCCATGACGGCGCCGAACTCGCCGCGCGGCTGATCCAGGCCGGTGTGCCGGCGGGGCCGGTGCTCGGCGTTGACGAGGCGCTGGCGCATCCCCACGCGCAGCACCGCCAGATGGTCGTCTCGCAGGATGGCTATCGCGGCGTCGGGGCGCCGGTGAAGCTGTCGGAGACGCCGGCGAGCTACCGCCGGACGCCGCCGGCCTTCGGTGCCGACAGCCTGGCGATCCTCGACGAAGCCGGCTTCACACAAACCGAAATCGACCAGCTGGTCGCCAGCCGGGCCGTGCCGGGTCCAGCCGCATGACAGGACCGATGAACCAATAAAGCCAAGGGCAAGAGCCCGGCCGAGGAGGAAGACCCATGACGTTGTTTGCCCGTCTCATTGCCGCGGCGCTTGTCGTCGCCATGCCTGTCGTTGCGATCGTCGGGCTCGCCGCTCCACTGGCCGCCGCCGATGGTCCGGTCCGGCTGGTCGTGCCGTTTGCCGCGGGCGGGCCGACCGACGCGCTCGCCCGCCATCTGGCCGAAGGCTTGCGTGCCCGGCTCGGCCGCGCGGTGGTGGTCGAGAACAAGGCCGGCGCCGGCGGCAATCTCGGCGCGATCGAGGTGGCGCGGGCCGAGCCCGACGGCACGACGATCCTGTTCGGCACGTCCGGACCACTGGCCATCAATGTCAGCCTCTATCGCAACCTGAGCTACGACCCGCTGACGAGTTTCGAGCCGGTCATCATGATCGGTGCGCTGCCCAATGTCCTGGCGGTGAACCCGAAGGTGCCGGCGCGCAGCCTCGCCGAGCTCATCGCTTACGCCAAGGCGCGGCCGGGCCAGCTGTTTTTCGCTTCGTCCGGCAATGGCGCGTCGTCGCATCTCGCCGGCGTGCTGTTCAATGGCGTCGCCGGTACCGAGATCAAACACGTGCCCTATCGCGGCACCGGCCCGGCGCTGAACGACCTGATCGCCGGCCATGTCCAGATGACCTTCACCGATGTGCTGACCGCCGGACCACATATCCAGGCCGGCACGATCAATGCCATCGGCGTGACGACGCTGGAGCGCTCCGGCGCCATGCCCCAGGTGCCGACACTCGCCGAACAGGGACTGCCGGGTTTCGACGTCAGCGTGTTCTTCGGCATCGTGGCGCCAAAAAACACGCCGCCGGCGGTCATAACGGCGTTGAACCGGGCTTTCGTGGCGTCGATGGCCGATCCGGCGCTGGCGCGGGTGCTGGAAACCCAGGGCATCATCCGTGACAAGGACGTCACGCCCCAGCGGCTCACCCAGGTCATGCAGCGTGAAATCGCCAAATGGCGGACGGTCGTGGCGACATCGGGCGCCCAGCTCGACTGACGGCGGACTGGCCGGCGCGCTATTTGAGTGCGTCGGCGCCGGCCTGGGCGATCAGGCCGTCCTCGTTCGACTGGACGCCCGAGACGCCGATCGAACCGATCTGCTGGCCGTTGACGACGATCGGGATGCCGGCTTCCAGCGGCACCATGCCGCGCAGCGCCAGCAAGCGGATGTTCAGGCCGCCCTGGGCGAGCGCCTGTTCGGCGCCACGTGTCGAGGCGCGATAGAGGCAGGCCGAATTGGCCTTGTCCTGCGAGACCGCGATGCCACCGAGGTTGGAATTGTCGATCCGGTGCAGCAGGACGAGGTTGCAGCCGGAATCGACCACGGCGATCGAAACCGTCCAGTTGTTCTTGCGCGCTTCCGCTTCCGCGGCAGCGACCACACGTTTGGCCTGGTCCAGGGTGATCGGCGGACCGTAAGGCGAGCGCTGCACCTGCGCCTGGGCGGGGGCGGCGAAAGTGGACGCGGCAAGCATGCCGAATGCCAGCAGTTTGGTATTCATCGTCTGGTCTCCCGGGACAGCGCGGCCGTCGCGCTGCGGATGTCCAAACCGACCCTCGGTTTGGCGCTGAATGGACGCTAATCCGGGACGAATGACTGCACAATTCTGGGAAAATGAGATATATCATCCCATATTCGGGACGATGATGACCCGCATGCGCAGAGGGTGCAGGAGCCAATGCTCGATCTCAACGATCTCCATTTTTTCGCGCGGATCGTCGAGTGCAAAGGCTTCACGGCGGCCAGCCGGACACTGGGCGTGCCGAAATCCAACCTGAGCCGCCGGATCATCAGGCTGGAGCAGCAACTCGGCGTCCGGTTGATCCAGCGAACCTCGCGCCACTTCGTGGTGACCGAGATCGGCCAGGAATTCTATCAGCATTGCCGGGCGGTCAGCATCGAGGCTGAAGAGGCGGAGCATGCGGTCAACCGCCGGCTGGCCGAGCCGGCGGGCCTGGTGCGGCTGAGCTGCCCGGTGGTGTTCGGGCAGCACGTGCTGGCCGAGATCCTGCCGGGCTTCATGCGCAGCTATCCGAAGGTCCGGGTGGTCCAGCGGCTGGCCACGGCCGGTTCCGATCTGATCAATGAGGGGTTCGACGTGGCCCTGCGTGTGCACGGTCCGCCGCTGGCCAGTTCTGGACTGATCCAGCGCACCGTCTGTCGGGTGCAGCAGGTGCTGGTGGCAAGCCCCGGCTTCGTTGCGGGTCTCGGCCGCCTGGACGGCCCCGACGATCTTCGTGGCGTGGCGGGTCTGGCCCGCGATGCGGCGCTCGACGAACCGGACTGGCGGTTGCGGCACGACGACGGCCGCGAGGTGCTGGTGCCGTTCCAGCCGGTCTTCTACAGCAATGACTGGCTGGTCCTGCAGAAGATGGCCGTGGCCGGCTTCGGGGTCGCTGCCATTCCGGCCCATGCCTGCCGGGCGGAGCTGGCGTCGGGAGCCCTGGTTCGGCTGTTGCCGGACTGGCGGGGCGACCAGGCCTCGCTGACCTTGCTGACGCCGTCGCGGCGCGGCGCGCTTCCAGGGGTGCGCGCGCTGGTCGAATTCCTGCTCAAGGAATTGCCGCCGGCGATCGAACCCGGCTCATTGAAATCGGCCTCGGCCATGGTGTGGCCGATCGCCGCGCCGGGCAAGCGAGACAGGCAAAGTTAACGGCTTGATATTAAGAATGAATCGTCGTTTGCCTTTAAAAGTAGATATTCCGCGCTAGATCTGCCGCCATGCTGGTTCCGATTGACGAGACAAATATGGAGAGCGTGCATGCTTTGCTTGCGCGCGGCTTTCCGTCTCGCCACCCCTCATTCTGGGTCGACGGCCTCAAGCGGCAGGCGGATCATCACGCCCGGATCCAGGCCGGCCCGGTGGGGCAGATCCTGCGTGTACGCGGCGCCGATGTCGGGGTGATCCTGACCATGCGCAGCCGCCGCGCCGATCCGGATGGCCGGCAACGCAAGATCGTCAATCTGTCGAGCTGGTATGTCGATGAAGTGCATCGATGGCTGGCGCCGAGCATGCTGAAGGCGGTGCTGAGCGAGCCGGAGACGATCTATACCGACTTGACCCCCAGTGACAGCGTGGAGCGATTGAACGCGCGCCTCGGCTTGACCCTGTGGAACGACGGCGTGCTTCTGGTCGCCTTGCCGTTCTCGGCGCTGCATCGGGACAAGGCCGGCGCGCGCCTCGTCGGTCTCGAGCAATTGCCGCGGGATCGTCTCTCCGGCGCGAGCTGGACCATGCTCGAGGACCACGCCGCGATGGGCTGCATCACCGCGGCGCTCGATCTCGACGGCAGGCTCCGGCCGCTGATTTTCGCGCGGACCCGTCGCAAGGGCCTGCCCGCCGCACGGGTCATCTATGCCGACAGCAAGAGCGACCTGAAGACGGCGATCGGTGCCGTCTCACGGTTCCTGCTGTTGCGCGGCATCGTGTCGCTGGAAATCCCGGCCCGGCACGGCGAACATCTGACCGCGTCACGGTTCAGCCGCGGCATGCGGCCGACCTTCGCCCGCGGGACGATGGACCCCGACACCATCGATCACGCCTATTCCGAGTTTGTCCTGCTTCGATACTGACCCGTGCAAGTCCGATCCATGTGCCACGCGAGCCCGAATACGATGTCCGAGATCGACACTGTTGATGCCAAGGCGGTCATCCGGGATTTCCTGCTGAAGCGTTTTCCCGGCCTCGGCTCACGTCCTTTCGACGATGCGACTTCGGTGCTGACCAGCGGGGCGGTCGACTCGCTCGGCGTGCTCGACCTCATGGGCTTCATCGAGGAACGTTTCGGCATCGAGATTTCGGATCAGGATTTCGACCCCGATAATTTCGAGACGGTGGAGCAACTCGCACGCTTCGTCGGGCAAGCGCGGCGGTGATGTCGCCGCCCTTCCTCGTGCATCATCTGATCGGCGCCGGGCCGGCCGGTGCCGCGGACCGCGTGGCGCTGATCGATGGCATCAGGTCGATGTCTTATGGCGCCTTGCGGGCGCAGGTGGAACACGGCGCCGGCGTCCTGCGGCAGCTCGGTCTCGGGCGCGGCGATCGGGTGGCGATCGTGCTGCCGAAATCCATCGAGGAATGCTGGGCGATCTTCGCCACCAGCCGCGC
Source organism: Phreatobacter stygius (assembly GCF_005144885.1). Taxonomy (NCBI): domain Bacteria; kingdom Pseudomonadati; phylum Pseudomonadota; class Alphaproteobacteria; order Hyphomicrobiales; family Phreatobacteraceae; genus Phreatobacter; species Phreatobacter stygius. The sequence continues at coordinate 2,008,174 of NZ_CP039690.1, read as the reverse complement.
CGGCGGCGTCTTCGTGCCGGTCAACAGCCTGCTGCAGGCCGCGCAGATCCAGCACATCGTCGCGGATTGCGGCGCCCGCATCGTGCTGACCAACCAGGCGCTGGCGCCGCGGCTGCGCGAGGCCCTGGCGGATCTCGACGGCCCGTCCCTCTATCTGGTCGATGCCCCGCTCTGGACGCCCAAGCCCGATCAGGCCGCGGCCGCCGGCATGGTTCCACCGCCGCCGCGCGATCAGGCGATCGGCGAAGATCTCGCCGCCATCCTCTATACCTCCGGCTCCACCGGCCGCCCCAAGGGCGTCATGCTGAGCCATCGCAACCTGATCGCCGGCACACGCATCGTCCGCACCTATCTCAAGCTGACCGCGGACGACCGCATCCTGTCGATCCTACCGTTCAGCTTCGACTACGGCCTGAACCAGTTGCTCACCGCGGTCGAGCAGGGCGCGGTGCTGATCCTGCTGACCTTCCGGTTCGGCGACGAGATCGTCGCGACGATCCGCGACCAGGCGGTGACCGGCCTTGCTGGCGTGCCGACGATCTGGGCGATCCTGACGCGCGCCAGCCCCTCGCTGGCGCGCACGGCCTTGCCGTCGCTGCGCTACATCACCAATTCCGGCGGCGCGGTACCATCCGAAACGGTCAAGCGGTTGAGGACAAGGCTGCCGGAGACGCGCATCTACCTGATGTACGGGCTGACCGAAGCATTCCGCTCGACCTACCTGCCGCCGGACGAGATCGATCGCCGGCCAACCTCGATCGGCCGGGCGATTCCCGAGACGGAAATCTTCGCGGTGACCGCCGAGGGCCGGCGGACCAAGCCGGGCGAGCCGGGCATTCTGGTGCATCGCGGCCCAACCGTGTCGCTCGGCTATTGGAACCGGCCTGATGATACTGCCGAGGTCTTGAAGCCGCATCCCTTCGTCGCCGCGGAACAAGGCGGCGAAACGGTCTGTTATTCCGGCGACCTCGTCTTCGAGGATGACGAGGGCTTCTTTCATTTCGTCGGGCGCCGCGACGCCATGATCAAATCAGCCGGCTATCGGATCAGCCCGACCGAGGTCGAGGAGGTGCTGATGGCGACCGGCGCCTTCGTCCAGGTGGCGGTCGTCGGGCTGCCCGATCCTTTCGCCGGGCAGAAGGTGCATGCGGTCGGGGTGGCCAAGGCGGCCGAAGCCGATGCCGAGGACATCCTGCGGACGGCTGCGCTGCATCTGCCGCCCTACATGGTGCCGCGCGCGATCGACTGGGTCGATGCCCTGCCGGTGACGCCGAACGGCAAGGTCGACTATCGCGGCCTGGTGGCGGAGCGCAGCCGTGGCGCGCAGTGATCCGACGCATGCCGCACGCCTGGCCGCAGCGGCATTCGCGGTGCGCGGGCAGGACTTGCTGGTCGGCGATCTCGCGGTGCGCGAGCTCGCTGAGCGCTACGGCACGCCGCTTTATGTCTATGACGCCGCCGTCATGCGCCGGGCCTATGGCAAGCTCGCCGAAGTCCTGTCCGGCTTCGCCAGCATTCACTATTCGATCAAAGCCAACCCGAACCCCGGGGTGATCGGCGTCCTCATCGGGCAAGGCGCGGGCGTCGAAATCGCCTCGCTCGGCGAATATCGCCTGGCCCGATCGGCCGGCGCCGATCCAAGCCGCATCCTGTTCGCCGGGCCGGGCAAGCGCGCCGAGGAGCTCGCCGTCGTGCTGCGCGAGGGGATCGGTGAAATCCACCTGGAAAGCCTGGAAGAGATCGCCCGTATCGAACGGCTGATCGAGGCCGGGGGCGTGCCCGCGCCGGTGGCCATCCGCTTCAACCCGGTCGCCGAGGTGCAAGGCGGCGCCATGCGTATGGGCGGCCGCCCGGCGCCCTTCGGTTTCGACGAGGAAGAGCTCGACGGAGTGGTCGACCAGGTCGAGGCGAGCGCCGCGTTCGATCTCAGGGGCGTGCACATGTTCGCCGGCACCCAGATCCTCGATGCCGACATGCTGGCGGGGCAATGGGCTCACGGTCTGGCTGTCGCCCGCCGGGTCGCGGCACGCATCGGCCGGCCGCTCAAGACCATCGATCTCGGCGGCGGGCTCGGCATTCCCTATTATATCGGCGAGGCCGCGCTCGACCTCGAACGATTGGCCACCCATATCCCGGCGCTTGCAGAGGCGCTCGCGGCCGATCCGCTGACCCGCGACGCGCAGGTCGTGGTCGAGCCCGGGCGGTTCCTGGTCGGCCCTGCCGGTGTCTATGTGGCATGCGTGCTGGCGGCCAAGACCTCCCGCGGATCACGCTTCCTGGTGACCGATGGCGGCATGCATCATCACCTCGCGGCATCGGGCAATCTCGGCCAGATCATCAAGCGCGACTACCCGGTGCTGGCGCCGGCCCGCATGGGCGAACCGGCAACCGTGACGGCGAGCCTCGCCGGACCGCTCTGCACGCCGCTCGACATGATCGCCCGCAAAGCCGAGCTGCCCGACCTGCGGGAGGGCGATCTCGTCGCGGTGCTGCAGTCGGGCGCCTATGGCCTCAGCGCCAGCCCGGTGAACTTCCTCGGCCACCCGCTGCCGCGGGAAGTGCTGGTGGACGGCGGCGCGGCGCGGCTGATCAGCTGCTGACGGTGGATGCCGCGCATCGATCCTGGGAAACTCCGTCCGCCTGGCGGACGTCAGTGCGGGCTGGTGGAGCTGGGGGGATTCGAACCCCCGACCTCTGCAGTGCGATTGCAGCGCTCTCCCATCTGAGCTACAGCCCCGGCCCGCGAGCGCGCTTTTTAGGGTGAGCCGTTGTCCTGGTCAAGGACCGTTCTCACGGCTCGGCGCGGGAAGTTTGGGCGGCCGGATGAGGCCGCCCGGCCGGTCACATGTTCTGTCCGTGGCAATGCTTGAACTTCTTGCCCGAGCCGCAGGGGCAGGCTTCGTTCCGGCCGACTTTGCCCCAAGTCGAAGGGTCGTTCGGGTTGCGGTCGATCGCCGCCACCGCATCGCCGGCGGCGAGCGCCTGGAAGCCGCCCGAGGGTGCGCCCATGGAGGCGAATTCATCAAGCCCGGTCATCGGGTCGATATGGTGCGCGCTCATCGGCGGCAGGTCCGGCATCGGCGGCGGCTCCTGCAGCTCGACCAAAGCGAGCTGCTGGGTGGTCATCTCGCGCAGCCGCTCCATCAGGCTCTCGAACAGCTGGAAGGCTTCCGACTTGAACTCGTTCAGCGGATCGCGCTGGGCATAACCGCGCAGGCCCACCACCTGGCGCAGGTGGTCGAGCTGGACGATATGCTCGCGCCACAGGTGGTCGAGCACCTGCATGACCACGGCCTTTTCGATCTGGCGCAGGATGTCCGGCCCGAAACGCGCGGCCTTCGAGGCCATCATCTCGTCGGCGGCGGTCTTGATGCGCTCGATCACCTCTTCGTCGGCAATGCCCTCTTCCTTGGCCCAGTCCTGGACCGGCAGGTCGAGATTGAGCACCCGGTAGACCTCGTCCTTCAGCTTGGCGGTGTCCCATTGCTCGGCATAGGCATCCGGCGGGATATGCTGGTGGACCAGGTCCTCGATCACGCCATGGCGCATGTCACCGACCATTTCGGACAGGTCTTCCTGGCTCATCAGGTCGATGCGCTGCTCGAAGATCACCTTGCGCTGATCATTGGCGACGTCGTCATATTTCAGCACGTTCTTGCGCAGGTCGAAGTTGCGGGCTTCGACCTTCTGCTGGGCTTTTTCCAGCGCGCGATTGATCCAGGGATGGACGATCGCCTCGCCTTCCTTCAGGCCGAGCTTGGTCAGCATGCCCTCCATGCGGTCGGACCCGAAGATGCGCATCAGGTCGTCCTGCAGGGACAGGTAGAATTTCGAACGGCCGGGATCGCCCTGCCGGCCGGAACGGCCGCGCAGCTGGTTGTCGATGCGCCGGCTCTCGTGGCGCTCGGTGCCCATGATGTAGAGGCCGCCGGCGTCGAGCGCGCGCTGCTTCAGTTGGCCGACCTGTTGGCGGATCGCCTCGGCCTTGGCATCCTTGTCCGGGCCGTCTTCGAGTGCTGCGAGCTCGACCTGGATGCGCATGTCGGCATTGCCGCCGAGCTGGATGTCGGTGCCGCGGCCAGCCATGTTGGTGGCAATGGTGATGGCGCCGGGGACGCCGGCCTGGGAGACGATGAAGGCCTCCTGCTCGTGATAGCGGGCGTTCAGCACGGCGAAGACCTTTTCGCCGGCGCTGCCCTGGTCGCCGTCATAAAGCGGTGCGAAGGCGGCGGGGTCGTCGAGATCGACCTGGCGGAAGCCATGCTGCTTCAGCATCTCGGCGAGCGTCTCGGATTTTTCGATCGAGGTGGTGCCGACCAGCACGGGCTGGCCCTTGGCGCGTGCCAGGCCGACCTCGGTGATGATCGACTGGAACTTCTCCTCGACCGATTTGTAGACCTCGTCGTCCTCGTCGATACGCGCCAGGCCCCGGTTGGTCGGGATCTCGACCACTTCCAGCTTGTAGATGTCCATGAACTCGTCGGCCTCGGTGGAGGCCGTGCCGGTCATGCCGGCGAGCTTCTTGTACATGCGGAAATAGTTCTGGAAGGTGATCGAGGCCAGCGTCTGGTTCTCGGGCTGAACCTGGACGCGCTCCTTGGCCTCCAGCGCCTGGTGCAGGCCTTCCGAATAGCGCCGGCCCGGCATCATGCGGCCGGTGAATTCGTCGATGATCACCACTTCGCCGTTGCGGACGATATAGTCCTTGTCGCGCTGGAACAGCCGGTGGGCCTTGAGCGCCTGATTGACGTGGTGGACGGTCGAGACATTCTCGACGTCGTAGAGCTCGCCCTTCAGGATGCCGGCCTCGGCCAGCAGTTTCTCGATCTTCTCGTTGCCGGTCTCGGTCAGCGCGCAGGTGCGCTGCTTCTCGTCGATCTCGTAATCTTCCTTGGCGAGCAGCGGAATGAACTTGTCGATGGTCGCGTAGAAGTCGGAGCGGTCGTCGAGCGGGCCGGAAATGATCAGCGGCGTGCGCGCCTCGTCGATCAGGATACTGTCCACCTCGTCAACGATGGCGTAGGCGTGGCCGCGCTGCACCATCTCGGCGACCGAATATTTCATGTTGTCGCGGAGATAGTCGAAACCGTACTCGTTGTTGGTGCCGTAGGTGATGTCGCAGGCATAGGCATCGTGACGCTGGGCATCGTCGAGGCCATGGACGATGACGCCGGTGGTCAGGCCGAGGAACTTGTAGATCCGGCCCATCCATTCGGAGTCGCGCTTGGCCAGATAGTCGTTCACCGTGACGACATGGACGCCCTTGCCGGCGAGCGCGTTCAGATAAACCGCCAGCGTCGCGACCAGGGTCTTGCCTTCGCCGGTCTTCATTTCCGCGATGGCGCCCTCGTGCAGCACCATGCCGCCGATCAGCTGGACGTCGTAGTGGCGCTGCTTCAGCACGCGCTTGGCGGCCTCCCGGACGGTGGCAAAGGCCGGCACCAGGATGTCGTCGACAGTCTTGCCAGCGGCAAGTTGAGCCTTGAATTCGTCGGTGCGCGCGCGCAACGCCTCGTCGGACAGCTTTTCCAGCTCCGGCTCCAGCTTGTTGATCGCGTCGACCTGAGGCCGGTAGCCCTTGACCCGACGGTCACTGCTATTGCCGAAAATCTTGCGGAAGATCGGACCGAACATGAGTAATCCTTCGCTTGAAGCCGATGCTGACAGGTTCCGGCCGAACAGATGGGTCGCAGCGCCCCGCCTTCCGGTTCATTGCATCGGCCCCACAAGGCAGGTTGAGGGACGCCCCGTGCGCCCCGTCGTCGTTTCCCGGCGGGATATATCCCCGGGAGCGTGCAAAGCCACGCTCTAACGGAGACGTGCGACAGATATGGACGGGGGCATGGGTTGTCAATTCGGCGGGAACCGGGCATTCCTGCCGCAACCTGCGGACTGCTCTCGCGTTATGTTCCCTAGGGTCCTTGCCCTAAATGCGCCACGCGAGCCCGCGAAGACGCGTCGTTTCCCAGACAGAGGCTGCTTTCCGATGACCGTTCGTCTGCCCATTGTCCTCGTCGCCCTGTCGATGGCGCTCGCCGGACCCGTGGCCGCCCAGGCTCCCGCGCCGGCGGCACCGGCGCGTCCCGCGCCCTCGGCTCCAGCCACGCCCGCGGCTCCAGCCGCCGCCGCGCCGTCCCCGGACCGGGTGCTGGCGCGTGTCCAGGGCATCGAGATCCGGCAGGCCGATCTCGATGCGGCCGAAGAGGATATCGGCGGCCAGGCCACGGCCCAGATGAATCCCGACCAGAAGCGCGACTATCTGCTCGGCTTCGTCATCGACCTGACCATTGCGGCCAGGGCAGCAGAAGGTCGCGGCATCCAGAACGGTCCCGATTTCGCGCGCAAGATGGTCTATTACCGCAACAAGCTTCTGGTCGAGTCGCTGCTGGCCGCGGAAACCGCGGCGCGGGTGACCGAAGCCGAGATGCGCAAGATCTATGACGAGCAGCGTGCCCGCATCACCCCCGAAGAAGAGGTGCGCGCTCGCCACATCCTGGTCGAGACCGAGGAGGAAGCCCGCGCCATCATCGCGCAGCTGCGCGGCGGAGCCGACTTCGCGGCGCTCGCCAAGGAGAAGTCGAAAGATCCGGGCGGCGCCGAGGGCGGCGACCTCGGCTTCTTCACCAAGGCCCAGATGGTGCCGGAATTCGCCAATGCGGCCTTCGCCATGAAGCCGGGTGATGTCTCGACCGATCCGGTCAAGAGCCAGTTCGGCTGGCATATCATCAAGCTGGAAGAGCGCCGGCCGCGTGCCATTCCGACCTTCGAGCAGGTCAAGGGCCAGATCGAGGACTTCCTCACCCGTCGCGCCCAGGCCGATCTGGTCCAGAAGCTGCGCGCCGAGGCCCAGGTCGAGCGGCTGGTGCCGCCGGCGGCGCCGGCCATGCCGGTGATCCCGGGCGCGCCGGCAACCCCGGGGGCTGCGCCGGCGCCTGCCGCGCCGGCGACACCCAGGCCCTGAAGCCCAGGCGCCTTGGGCGCAGCACGCGTCGAGATTTCGGGCCGGCCGCCTCGTGCGGCCGGCCCTTTTTTCATCGACAAACGCCCCCTCCGGCTCGAACCGTTTCTTAACAGCGCTTCGGCTATGCCTGGGCCGAAGCTCAGCCGGATCGCCGGTCCTTGAGCTCGAGGATCTGCTCGTGTCGGTAATGGGATCTGACGAAGCGCAGATGGGGCGCGACGCAAAGACGTTGCTGTCGCCGAAGGGCATCGTCGAGCGGTTTCGTGCGGTGCTGACCGATTCAAGCCACCAGTCGATCGCCCAGCGTGTCGCCGGCACGGCCTTCGTCATCCGGGTGATGAGCGCCGCGATCGCCTATGTCAGCCAGGTGCTGATGGCGCGCTGGATGGGCAGCAACGAGTTCGGAACCTATATTTCCGTCTGGGTCTGGGTGCTGCTGCTCGGCCATATTTCCAATGCGGGCCTCGCTTCGGCCGCCCAGCGCTTCATTCCGGAATATGGCGAAAAGGCCGATCAGGACGGGCTGCGCGGCTTCATTGCCGGCTCGCGCATCATCGGCGTCCTGGCGGCAACCATCGTTGCCGGCCTCGGCCTGCTGGTGCTCTGGCGCTTCGGCCATCTGGTCGCACAGCCGATGCTGATGCCGCTGGTGCTGGCGGCGATCTGCCTGCCGCTCTACGTGCTGACCGACATCCAGGACGGCATTGCCCGGTCGTATAACTGGACCGACCTGGCCCTCGGGCCGCCTTATCTGATCCGGCCGGTCCTGCTGCTCGCCGGCATGGTGGTCGGCTATGGGCTCGGCCTGGTCGCCGACGCGGTCACCGCCATGGCCTGCGCCGTCATCGCCACCTGGACCACTGCGATCATCCAGTTCTGGCTGATCCAGCGCCGCCTCGCAGGCCAGGTGCCGGCCGGCCCCAAGCGGGTCGAGGCCGGGTTCTGGCTCAGGACCTCGGCGGCGATCTTCCTGGTCGAGGCCTTCTACATGGCACTGACCTATACCGACGTGATCCTGCTGAAGCAGCTCAGCTCGGCCGAGGAGGTCGCGATCTATTGGGCCGCGGTCAAGACGCTGGCGCTGGTTGCCTTCATCTATTTTTCCGTAGCGGCGGCCGCCGCCCACCGCTTCAGCGAATATCATGTCGCCGGCGACCGCGAGAAGCTTGCCGCCTTCCTGCAGGCGTCGATCCGCTGGACCTTCTTCCCCTCGCTTGCCGCCACCATCCTGATCCTGGCACTCGGCAAGCCGTTCCTGATGCTGTTCGGCCCGGATTTCGTCAAAGGCTATCCGGCCATGTTCGTCGTGTCGGCCGGTCTTCTCGCCCGCGCCGCGGTCGGGCCGGTGGAACGGCTGTTGTCGATGTCCGGCCATCAGGGCGTCTGCGCGCTGATCTATGGCGCGGCCTTCGCCACCGCCGTGATCCTCTGCCTGGTGCTGATCCCGCGTTTCGGCATGATGGGCGCTGCCACCGCCACCGCCATCGCGCTGACGCTTGAATCGGTGCTCCTGTTCTGGATCACCCGGCGCCGGCTCGGCCTGGCGGTATCGTTCTGGGCGAAGCACAGGCCGGTTTCGGCGGCGTGAGGCGAGGAGCGGGCGATGGCGGCCGATGTTCTGACCCAAGGCCCTCTGACCCAAGGCCCTCTGACCCAAGGCCCTCTGACCCAAGGCCCGCGGCGAGAGGCCGATGGCGCAATCGGCAGTCCGCCGCTCCAGCCTGATATCGCGACCGGCGGATTGACCGGTGGCGCAACTATTCGCTGGGTCCCGGCCGGACAATGGCCCGATATGGCCGAGGCCTGGTCGGTGCTGGCGCAGGCCGCCGGTCCGAATGTCTTTCTGGAGCCTGGCTTCGCGCTTGCCGCCCGCGGCATCGACCCGGCGTCGGGGCTTGGCGCCGTCGTGATGGAGGAGGGCGGCCGGCTCGTCGGTTTCGCGCCTGGCCGGTTCATGCTCGGGGGAGCGGTTTTTGCGCTCTGGACGCACCCCTACGCACCCTATGGCGCGCCGCTTGTCCTGCCCGGCGCCGAACGACCGGTTCTGGCCCGGCTCGTCGACTATCTCCGTGCCGCCGGCGCCGTGGCGCTCGACTGGCCCCTGCTCGACGACGGCTCGCCGCTGACGGCCGCGCTCGGCGTTCTCGCCGGGCCGTCGCAGCATCGCGTCGATGTGCTGGAGGCGCACCGGCGTGCAGCACTGATCACCGCCGATCCGCCGCGTCCCTCCAAGGAGCTGCGCCGGCTCGGTCGCCGGCTTGCCGAACAGGGCGAACTCGTCGTCGTTTCGACGGCCAGCGGCCTTGCGCTGGCTGACGCCACCGAGGCTTTCCTCAGGCTCGAGGCCGAAGGCTGGAAGGGCCGGAAGGGCAGCGCGCTGGCGGTTTCGGCCGACAGCCGGCGGTTTTTCGATGAGGCGATGAGCGGGCTTGCTGCCTCCGGCCAGGCCCAGATCGACCTCATGCTGCTGGACGGTAAGGCGGTCGCCGGCGCCGTCGTGCTGCGGGCGGGCGATCGCGCCTGGTACTGGAAGACGGCCTATGGCGAAGCTCATGCCCGTTATTCGCCGGGGGCGCTGATGACGCTCGAACTCACCGAGAGGCTATGCGCCGATCCGGCCATCCGGCTTGTCGATTCCTGCGCCATCGCCGGCCATCCGATGATCGACCGGATCTGGACCGGCCGGCTCGGCATCACCAGCCGGCTGGTGGCGCTGCGGCCCGGCCGCGCCGGGCTGCGTTACCGCCTGGTGCTTGCCGTCATCGCGGCCAGGCGCTCCGCCAAGGCCGGGGCCAAGGCCCTGGTTGCCCGGCTCAGGCGCGTTCGCGCAACAGCCGGCGGATGACCTTGCCGGTGGTGGTCATCGGCAATTCATCGATGAAGGCGATCTCACGCGGGTAAGAATGCGCCGACATGCGCGTCCTGACGAAGTCCCGGATGTCGGCGGCCAGCGCATCCGACGGCGCGACGCCACGCTTCAGAACGACAAAGGCCTTGACGATTTCGGTCCGCAGCGCGTCGGGCTTGCCGACGGCCGCGGCCAGCGACACCGCCGGGTGCTTCAGCAGGCAGTCCTCGATCTCGCCGGGGCCAATGCGGTAGCCGGCCGAGGTGATGACATCGTCGTCGCGGCCGAAGAAATGGACATAACCCTCGTCGTCGCGGATGCCTTGGTCGCCGGTGGTCATCCAGTCGCCGATGAATTTCTCGCGGGTCGCCTCAGGCCGGTTCCAATATTCCAGGAACATGACCGGGTCCGGCCGTTTCACCGCGATCTGGCCCTGTTCGCCGATATCGCAGGGCGATCCGTCGGCCCGGATGACGCCGATCGCATGGCCGGGCACCGGTTTGCCGATGGCGCCCGGTTTCGAGATGCCGATGGCGGCGCAGGAGGCGATCACCAGGTTGCATTCGGTCTGGCCGTAGAACTCGTTGATGGTGAGGCCGAGCGCCGCCTGGCCCCAGTCATAGGTCTCGGCGCCCAAGGCCTCGCCGCCGGAGCCGAGCGTGCGCAGATTGAAGGCATGTTTGGAGCGCGGATTTTCGACCGAGCGCAGCATGCGCAGCGCGGTCGGTGGCACGAAAGTGTTGCGCACCTCCATTTCGGCCATCAGCGCGAAGGCTTCGTCGGCATCGAATTTCTCGAACTTCCGCGCCACCACCGGCACGCCGAAATGGAGCGACGGCAGGAGCACGTTGAGCAGGCCGCCGGCCCAGGCCCAGTCGGCCGGCGTCCACATGCGGTCACCCGGCTGGGGGAAGAATTCGTGCGGCATCTCGACCCCCGGCAAATGGCCGAGCAAGACGCGATGGGCGTGCAGCGCGCCCTTGGGCTGGCCGGTGGTGCCGGAGGTATAGATCATCATGGCGGGATCATCGGCCGAGGTGTCGATCGCCGCAAAAGACGCGGAACCTTCGGCCAGCGTCTCGTAGAAGCCACCAATGCCGGCGCCGGCCGGGCCGTCGGTCGACAGCAGCACAGCGAGCTCGCCGAGCTGGTCGCGGATCTGGGCGACCTTGGCCAGGCCCTCGCCATTGGTGATCAGCGCCCGGGCGCCTGAATCCTTCAGCCGGAAGGCCAGGGCGTCGATGCCGAACAGGGCGGCGAGCGGCACCGCAATGGCGCCCATCTTGTAGATGGCGATATGGGTGATGGCGGCGGCGGCTCCCTGCGCCAGGACCAGCGCCACCCGGTCGCCGCGCCGGATGCCCTTGGCGGTCAGCGCATTGGCTAGCCGGTTGGAGGCATCCTCGAGCCGGCCATAGGTCACCGGCTCGACGCTGCCGTCGGGCTTCTTCCAGAGGATCGCCACCCGGTCCGGGTCGGCGAGCGCCCAGCGGGTGCAGACATCGGTGCCGATATTGTAGCGGGCCGGAACCTGCCAGCGGAACGCGCGGGTCAGAGCGTCATAGTCGCGAATGTCGGGCAGCATGGCAGGCTATTCTCTCAAGGGGCCGCGAAGCTTGCACACTCGGCGCCGGCCGTCACCTCATGGCACGGCGCCAAGTGCACAATGCAGCCTCACGCGGCCTGGCGCGCGCCCTCGCCGACGATGCGCACGACGTCGGCCATGATGGCGTTGAGCTGGAAATCCTTCGGCGTATAGACCGCGGCGACGCCGGCCTTCTTGAGCGTCACCTCGTCCTCGGGCGGAATGATGCCGCCGACCACCACCGGGATGTCGCCAAGGCCCTCGGCCCGCATGCGCTCCATCACCTCGGTGACCAAGGGTATGTGGCTGCCCGACAGGATCGACAGGCCAACCACATGCACGCCCTCTTCGAGCGCGGCATTGACGATCTCGGCGGGGGTCAGGCGGATGCCCTCATAGACGACCTCCATGCCGCAGTCGCGGGCGCGCACGGCGATCTGCTCGGCGCCGTTGGAATGGCCGTCGAGACCGGGCTTGCCGACCAGGAACTTGATGCGGCGGCCAAGGGCCCGCGACACCGCCTCGACCTCGAGGCGGATCGGCGCGAGATCGCCGGCATCGGCCCGCGCGGCGCGGCCGACGCCGGTGGGTGCACGATATTCGCCGAACACTTCGCGCAGCACCTGACCCCATTCGCCCGTGGTGACGCCGGCCTTCGCGGCGGCGATCGACACCGGCATGATGTTGCGGCCCTCCTTGGCGGCGGCGCGCAATTCGGCCAGCGCGTCCGCGGTGGCCTTGGCATCGCGGGCCGAGCGCCAGGCCTGGAGATTGGCGATCTGTTCGGCTTCCACCGCCGGATCGACGACCATGATCGAGCCTTCGCCCGTGGTCAGCGGCGAGGGTTCGGTCTCGGTGAAGCGGTTGACGCCGACCACCACCTGCTCGCCCGCCTCGATCGCCTGGAGCCGCTTGGAATTGCTCTCGACCAGCTTGGATTTCATATAGGGCACGGCGGCGATCGCGCCGCCCATCTCGGCGATCAGCTTCAGTTCGGCCTGGGCCTCGGCCTTCAGGCTTTCAACCTTGGCGGTCACCGCCGGATTGCCGTCGAACAGGTCGCCGAATTCCAGGAGATCGGTTTCGTAGGCCAGGATCTGCTGCAGCCTGAGCGACCATTGCTGGTCCCAGGCGCGCGGCAGGCCGAGGGCCTCGTTCCAGGCCGGCAATTGCAGGGCGCGGCAACGGGCCTTCTTCGAGATGGTCACCGCCAGAGCCTCGATCAGGATGCGGTAGACATTGTTTTCCGGCTGCTGCTCGGTCAGGCCGAGCGAGTTCACCTGGACGCCGTAGCGGAACAGCTTGTGCTTGGGGTCGGTCACGCCGTAGCGGGTTTCGACGATCTCCTCCCAGAGGTCGACGAAGGCGCGCATCTTGCACATCTCGGTGACGAAACGCATGCCGGCATTGACGAAGAACGAGATGTGGCCGACCACCTCGCCGAAGCCGCCATCCGGCACCTCGCCCGAGGCCTTGACCGTGTCGAGGATGGCGATGGCATTGGCGAGCGCGAAGGCGAGTTCCTGCACCGGCGTCGCGCCGGCCTCCTGCAGGTGATAGGAGCAGACATTCATCGGGTTCCACTTGGGCATTTCCGCCGTGGTGAACAGGATGGTGTCCTTGGTCAGCTTGAGCGACGGCTCGGGCGGGAACACATAGGTTCCGCGCGACAGATATTCCTTGAGGATGTCGTTCTGGGTGGTGCCGGCGAGCGCGTTGCGCGGCACGCCCTGCTCGTCGGCCACCGCGACGTAGAGCGCCAGCAGCCAGGCGGCGCAGGCATTGATGGTCATCGAGGTGTTCATCTCGGCGAGCGGGATGCCGTCGAACAGGCTGCGCATGTCGCCGATATGGGCGACCGGCACGCCGACCTTGCCGACCTCGCCGCGTGCCAGCACATGATCAGGGTCGTAACCGGTCTGGGTCGGCAGATCGAAGGCGACCGACAGGCCGGTCTGGCCCTTGGCGAGATTGGCCCGATAGAGTGCGTTCGACTTCTCCGCCGTCGAATGGCCGGCATAGGTGCGGATGAGCCAGGGACGTTCCCGAGTTTCTTTGGTGCGCAAGATCGGCTCCTGAGCTGGATATTTGCCCCTTATTGTCTGCTGACCCGTGTCATATTGCAATGCAACCTGAGATGCCCGCGCCACCCCCATCCGGCGGATGGGCCATGGCGCGGGCCTCGATCGGCGATCCCTAGGCCCGTTTGACGAGGCTGATGATGAACAGAAGGATGACCGCGCCGATGACCGCGTTGATGATTTCGGCGATGATGCCGCCGCCGATATAGATGCCGAGACGCGGCAGCAGCCAGCCGGCGATGGCGGCGCCGACGATGCCGACGATGATATTGCCGATCAGGCCGAAACCCGCCCCCTTCATCAGGATGCCCGCGAGCCAGCCCCCGACCGCGCCGATGATGATCCAGATGATCAATGCTTGGATTGCCATGCTGAAGTCCTCCTCATGATCCCCTTGGACGGGCCCGCCGTGTTTCCGGCGCAATCGAGGATAGGCGCATCGCAGGCCGGGACAACAGAGGCGGCCGTTGGGTCATGTGGAGAAGTCGCCGGTTTGCGATGCACACGCGGCGTTTCCGATAGTGCCCGCGAAACCAAACTGTCCTCTATTTTGTCGGATTGCTCTGCGCAATATGCCGAAAGTCTGATGGGGTTTTCCGGACTGATTATGTCATAGGCAGCGAAGATCGTGCTTGCACATTCATGTTGCAGTGCACATAATTTCTGCCCCTGCCAGCCCCCTGAGGGGAATGGTTTTCGTGACCAGAGGTGACCTATGGCCGGCGAAGCGCAAGCCCGCTCCACCACTCCGCTCAAGGATCTCTACGAGTTCGGCGAGGTGCCGCCGCTGGGTCACGTGCCCGCCAATATGTATGCCTGGGCGATCCGCAAGGATCGCCACGGACCGCCGGAACAGTCGTTCAAGGTCGAGGTCGTGCCGACCTGGACGCTCGGCGAAGAAGAAGTGCTGCTTTATGTGATGGCCGGCGGCGTCAATTATAACGGCGTCTGGGCCGGCCTCGGCCAGCCGATCTCGCCGCTCGACGGCCACAAGCACCCCTTCCATATCGCCGGCTCGGATGCCGCCGGCGTGGTCTGGGCGGTCGGCTCGAAGGTCAAGCGCTGGAAGGTCGGCGACGAAGTCATCGTCCATTGCAATCAGGACGACGGCGACGACGAGGAATGCAATGGCGGCGACCCGATGTTCTCGCCGTCGCAGCGGATCTGGGGTTATGAGACGCCGGATGGCGCCTTCGCCCAGTTCTGCCGGATTCAGTCGCGCCAGCTCATGCACAAGCCCAAGCACCTCTCCTGGGAGGAGTCGGCCTGCTACACGCTGACGCTCGCCACTGCCTATCGCATGCTGTTCGGCCATCCGCCGCACACCCTGAAGCCTGGCGACAACGTGCTGGTCTGGGGCGCGTCGGGGGGGCTCGGCGTGTTTGCGGTGCAGCTTGTGGCGGCTGCCGGCGCCAATCCGATCGGTATCATCTCGGACGAGTCGAAGCGCGACTATGTCATGCAGCTCGGCGCCAAGGGCGTGATCAACCGCAAGGATTTCGACTGCTGGGGCCAGATGCCCAAGGTCAATTCGGACGAATATAACAACTGGACCAAGGAAGCCCGCAAGTTCGGCAAGGCGATCTGGGACATTACCGGCAAGAAGGACGTCGACATCGTCTTCGAACATCCGGGCGAGGCGACCTTCCCGGTGTCCTGCCTGGTGGCCAAGCGTGGCGGCATGGTGGTGTTTTGCGCGGGAACCTCGGGTTTCAACATCACCTTCGATGCGCGTTATGTCTGGATGCGGCAGAAGCGTATCCAGGGCAGCCATTTCGCCCATCTGAAGCAGGCCGCCGCCGCCAATCAGTTCGTTCTCGACCGGCGGGTCGATCCTTGCATGAGCGAGCTGTTTCCCTGGGATAAAATCCCGGCGGCCCATGCGCTGATGCACGCCAACAAGCATGCGCCGGGCAATATGGCCGTGCTGGTCAACGCACCGAGGCCGGGTCTGCGCACGCTCGACGACGTCATCGAGGCGACCGGCCGCTGACGTCAGGCACTGCGAGGCGCGCCCGGCCGGTGATCCGGCCGGGCGCCTCTGCAAGGCGCTCATTCGCCGGGCTGGGGACCCTCGTAACCCTCGATGACGATCGCATCCATGATCGCGCCACCCTTCTGCTCGGCCTTGGCGGCCTGATATTCGGGCGAATGCCAGCAGGCCAGCGCCTGATCGTAGCTCGGGAACTCGATGACGACGTTGCGGGCGCGGCTGACGCCGGCCAGGGTCTCGAACTTGCCGCCGCGGACGACGAAACGACCGCCGAACTTGGCAAAGGCGATGCCGTTCTTGGCGACGTAATTCTTGTAGGACTCGGCATCGTTGACGTCGACGCGCGCGATCCAATAGCCCTTGGCCATGATGTCTCCTCCATGATGACGCGCCAGTGCTAGCGTAACGGGACGGAAGCGTCACCTGGCGCGCGGCGCAAGGCCAAAACGCGTCGTCATGGTTTGATCGGGAACAGGCCGTACGTCCTTCGTCCATGAGACATTGGCCGTGCCGGCCTGCCGCTCTCCGGCTTCTGGTCCGTGACCACGCGCTTGGCCCCGCCGGGTTTATCGAGCGCGATCTTTCTCGGGCCGGGCGGCGCGCATGCGGATATGATCGGGTGCTGGTTTGCCATGCGAGCCACAGGTGAGGGGCCGCCATGAACATCGTTGCAGCCAATATCAAATGGATCATGCTGGTGTCCGGCCTCCTGACCGCAACCATGGTCTATGCTGCGATCGCGCCGCAGGCGGCGCTTCGCGCGACGTTCGGGGAGACGCTGGAGGGCCCGCTCGGCGAGATCGTGGTGCGCAATTGGGGAGCGCTGATCACGCTGGTGGGCGCGATGCTGATCTATGGCGCGTTCAATCCACAGGTTCGTTCGCTCGTCCTGACCGTCGCCGGCGCCAGCAAACTGATCTTCATCGCCTTGGTGCTGTCCTATGGGGGGCGCTATCTCGTTCACCAGGCGGGGATTGCCGTCGCGGTCGACCTGGTATGGGTGGTGTTGTTCGCCTGGTATCTGCTGAGCACCCGTCAGGCGCCCGCCGATTTGCGCTGAGACACCGGGCTCTTGTCCGGAAGCCGATTGTCCTGTATAGGCCCGCGCTTCGGATCGCCCGGCTGATTAAGGGCTGCCGTGGCGGTCCCGAACGCTCAATCTGAGCATTCCTGAGATGACCCAACCGTTCGAAAGTTCGGTCAAGGGACATCTCGCAACAGTCTAAGAGAGCCAAATGCCCAAGATGAAGACCAAATCGGGCGCCAAGAAGCGCTTTTCGCTGACCGCGACCGGCAAGGTGAAGTACACCCAGTCCGGCAAGCGGCATGGCATGATCAAGCGGACGACCAAGCAGATCCGCGAGCACCGCGGCACTGCCATCTTGTTCAAAACCGACGGCGACAACGTCAAGAAGTACTTCCTGCCGAACGGCTGATCAGCAGTTTTCAGGAACACTCAACGGATTTGAAGGAGATCAGTCATGGCCCGCGTTAAGAGAGGCGTTACCTCACACGCCAAGCACAAGAAGACCCTGAAGGCCGCTACCGGCTTCCGCGGTCGTCGCAAGAACACCATCCGCGCCGCGAAGGCTGCCGTCGACAAGTCGATGCAGTACGCCACGCGCGACCGTCGCGTGAAGAAGCGCAATTTCCGCGCCCTGTGGATCCAGCGCATCAATGCCGCTGTCCGCGAGCACGGCCTGACCTATTCGCGTTTCATTGCCGGCCTGATCGGTGCCGGCATCGCGGTCGACCGCAAGGTTCTTTCGGACCTCGCCATCACCGCGCCGGAAGGCTTTACGGCCCTGGTCGAAAAGGCCAAGGGTTCGCTGCCGGCAGCTTCCTGACCTCGACGTAAGAGGTCTAAAAATTCAGCCCGCGCGACCCTTCAGGGGTTGCGCGGGCTTTTTTGTTCTTGGACGCCAGTGATATCGAACAGCCGTTTCTATCGGGCAGTCGGTTTTGTCGAACAGTCTTGAGGCGGACCGGCGGCGGTTCATTTAGGGTTCTCGCGTGATCGAACGGGCGGCGGGTTTCGCCGGCCCGGATCATGCTTCGGTGCGGAGACAGCATGCAGGGACTGACAGCTGAACTGATCAAGGGTCTCTGGTATGTCGCGGCGCCTGGCCGCGACCTGAAGCCGGGCAAGATGCTGAACAAGACGCTGGTCGGCGAACCGGTGTTGATGGGCCGCGCTGCGAACGGCGAGGTCTTCGCCATTCGCGACGTCTGCCCGCATCGCGGCATTCCCCTGCATTACGGCCAGTTCGACGGCCAGAGCATCCAGTGCTGCTACCACGGCTGGCGCTTCGACACGTCGGGCACCTGCGTCGAGATTCCGTCGCTGCGCGAAGGCCAGCAGATGGACCTGGCCAAGATCAAATGCGGCTCCTACCCCTGCCGCGAGCGGCAAGGCCTGATCTGGATCTTTTTTGCCAAGAACGGCGAGACGCCGGCGGAGGCCGGCCAGCCCGAGCCGCCAGCCATGCCGGACTTCGCCGATGAGGTCGGCCCGCGGTTCCACATCATGCTGCCGTTCCACTGTTCGGTCGATCACGCCGCCTTCGGCCTGATGGATCCGACCCATGCGGCCTATGTCCACACCTCCTGGTGGTTCAAGAAGGGCGCCAAGAAACTCAGGCCGAAAGAGAAGAAGTTCGCGCCCTCCGAGCTCGGCTGGTCGATGGTCCGCCATGAACTGCCGCCGCAGAACATCGCCTACAAGATCCTGGGCACGCCGGTCACCACCGAGATCAGCTATATGCTGCCGGGCCTGCGCATCGAGAATATCCGTGGCGCCAAATACCAGGCGACCGGGTTGACCGCGCTGACCCCGCTCAGCGAGGGCGAAACCGAGGTGCATCAATTCTTCTGGGTCTCGGCCGGCTGGATGTCGACCTTCAAGCCGATCTTCGAACATCTGATGCGGGTGTTCCTGGACCAGGACCGGCGCGTCGTGATCCAGCAGCGCGAGGGCCTGATGCACCAGCCGAACCTGATGCTGATCAACGATGCCGATACCCAGGCACGCTGGTGGATGCGGGTGAAGGACGCCTTCCTGAAGGCCCAGGCCGACGGCAAGCCGTTCGAAAATCCGCTGCGGCCGATGACGCTGCGCTGGCGGAGCTAGTCATGACCCTTGACCCCGCCATCGCCCCAAGCGAAACGAAGCCTCCTCATTCGCGGCCTTTCCCATGACCGATCTTGCTTCTCTCGAAAATGACCTCCTGGCGGCTGTTGCCGCGGCTCCCGACGAGGCGGCGCTGGAAGCCGTGCGGGTCGCGGCGCTCGGCAAGAAGGGCTCCGTCTCGGCCTTGCTGGCGACCCTTGGCCAGATGGCGCCCGACGACCGGAAGACCGCCGGCGCCGCCATCAACGCGGTCAAGGACAAGGTGAGCGAGGCGCTCGCCAGCCGCCGCGACATCCTGAAAGCCGCGGCGCTCGACGCAAGGCTCGCCGCCGAGACCGTCGACGTCACCTTGCCGGTGCGCGAGAGCCCGTCGGAGACCGGCCGCATTCACCCGCTGTCGCAGGTGCTCGACGAACTCACCGCGATCTTCGCCGATATGGGCTTTTCGGTTGCCGAAGGGCCCGACATCGAGACCGACGACCTCAACTTCACCAAGCTGAACTTCCCGCTCGGCCATCCGGCCCGCGAGATGCACGACACCTTCTTCTTCAATCCGAAGCCGGACGGCGAGCGGATGCTGCTGCGCACCCATACCAGCCCGGTGCAGGTGCGCACCATGCTGACCCAGAAGCCGCCGATCCGGGTCATCTGCCCGGGCCGGACCTACCGGATCGATTCGGATGCCACCCACACGCCGCAGTTCCACCAGGTCGAGGGCCTGGTCATCGACAAGGGCAGCCATATCGGCCACCTGCGCTGGATCCTGGAAGAGTTCTGCAAGGCCTTCTTCGAGGTCGACCAGGTCAAGATGCGGTTCCGCCCGTCGTTCTTCCCGTTCACCGAGCCGTCCCTTGAGGTCGACATCCAGTGCAACCGCCAGGGCGGCGAGATCCGCTTCGGCGAGGGCGAGGACTGGCTGGAGATCCTCGGCTGCGGCATGGTGCACCCGAATGTCATCCGCAATTGCGGGCTCGATCCCGATGTCTACCAGGGCTTCGCCTGGGGCATGGGCATCGACCGCATCGCCATGCTGAAATATGGCATCAGCGACCTCCGGCAGTTCTTCGAGGCCGATATGCGCTGGCAGTCGCATTACGGCTTCCGGCCACTCGATCTGCCGACGCTCGCCGGCGGGCTCAGCTCATGACGGCGGACGGCATTCCCGACAGCTATCGCGATGCGCCACGATGGTCGTTCGGCGACAGTCCGGCGCTCGCCGACGCATTGCTCGCTTTGGTGCTTGCCGGCACGAAACGGGCGACCTGCGAATCGCTTGCCGCCTGCGAAGCCAACATCATGCCACGCGCCGGCGAGATCAGCGTGATCCTCGACGGCGCGGGTAAGCCCGCCTGCGCCATCGAGACGACCGGTGTCGCGGTGATGCGATTTACCGAGGTCGACCAGGCCTTCGCCTTCGAGGAGGGCGAGGACGACCGGACGTTGGCCTCCTGGCGCCAGGCCCATCGCGGCTATTTCGAGCGCCAGGGCTCCTATCGCGAAGACATGCAAGTCGTCTGTGAGCGCTTCAAGCTGCTCGACGTATTCGAAAGACCGGAATCCCGTCGATGAAATTCACCCTCTCCTGGCTCAAGGACCACCTCGACACCGAAGCGCCGCTCGCGGAGATCGCGGAGACGCTGACCCGTATCGGTCTCGAGGTCGAAAACCTCGAAGATCCCGGCGCGAAGCTCAAGGACTTCACCATCGCCTATGTGGTCTCGGCCGAGCAGCATCCGAATGCCGACCGCCTGCGGGTCTGCATGGTCGATACCGGTTCGGGCGATCCGGTCCAGGTGGTCTGCGGCGCGCCGAACGCGCACACCGGCATGAAGTCGGTGTTCTCCCCACCCGGCACCTATATTCCGGGCAAGAAGATCACGCTCGGCGTCGGCACCATCAGGGGCGTCGAGAGCCGCGGCATGCTGTGCTCGGCGGCGGAGCTGGAAATCTCGGAGGATCACGACGGCATTATCGACCTGCCGGCCGATGCGCCGGTCGGCCAGCGTTATGCCGACTATGCCGGGCTTTCCGATCCGGTCATCGAAATCAACCTGACGCCGAACCGGCCGGACTGCACCTCGATCCACGGCATCGCCCGGGATCTCGCCGCGGCGGGTCTCGGCAAGCTGAAGAGCGAGCGCTTCGAGACGGTCAAGGGCACTTTCCCTTGCCCGCAGAAGGTCGAACTCCGGTTCGCCCCGGGCGAGGAGAAATATTGCCCGGCCTTCGCGCTGCGGCTGGTGCGCGGGGTGAAGAACGCCGCTTCGCCGGAATGGATGCAGCGGCGGCTGGCGGCCATTGGTCTGCGCCCGATCAACGCGCTGGTCGACATCACCAATTACATCACCTTCGACCGTGGCCGGCCGCTGCACGTGTTCGACGCCCGGAAGGTCAAGGGCACGCTGGTGGTGCGCCGCTCGAGGTCGGGCGAGACCGTGCTGGCGCTGGATGGCCGCATCTACGGCTTCACCGGCCATGAAACGGTCATCGCCGACGACAATGGCATGGAATCGATCGCCGGCGTCATGGGCGGCGAACATTCCGGCTGCGACGAGACGACCACCGACGTGCTGATCGAATCGGCGCTGTGGGACCCGATCGACATCGCCCGTACCGGCCGCAATCTCGGCATCATCACCGATGCCCGCTATCGTTTCGAGCGCGGTGTCGACCCGAACTACACGGTGGAGGGCGCCGATCTCGCGACCAAGATGGTCATCGAATTCTGCGGCGGCGAGGCCTCTGAGCTGACGCTCGCCGGCCAGATCCCGGATTCCGACCTGATCATCAATTTCCCCTTCGCCGAGACGAAGCGGCTGACCGGTCTCGATGTGTCCGAGCGGGAATCGAAGCGCATCCTGGAGAGCCTCGGCTTCATGGTGTCCGGCAACGCGCCGGTGGTGAAGGTCGTGCCGCCGTCCTGGCGGCCTGATGTCCATGGCAAGGCCGATCTGACCGAAGAGATCATGCGCATTGCCGGTGTCGACCGGGTGCTGGCGGTGCCGCTCGATCGCGGCGGCACCGTGCCGAAACCGGTGCTCACCCCGATCCAGAAGCGCACGCGCGCCGCCAAGCGCACGCTCGCCAGCCGCGGCCTGATCGAATCGGTGACCTGGAGCTTCATCTCCAAGGCCCAGGCCGAGCTGTTCGGCGGCGGCCAGCCGGAACTGGCGCTGGCCAATCCGATCGCCGCCGATCTTTCCGACATGCGACCGTCATTGCTGTCCGGCCTGGTCGCGGCGGCCCAGCGCAATGCCGATCGCGGTTATGGCGATGTCGCCCTGTTCGAGGTTGGCCAGGTGTTCCGCGGCGACCGCCCGGAGGACCAACTGGTCGCGGCTGCCGGGGTCAGGCGCGGCCTGGCAAAGCCCGAAGGCACCGGCCGGCACTGGCAGGGCTCCGGTCCGGTCGACCTGTTCGACGCCAAGGCCGACGCACTGGCCGTGCTTTCCGCGAGCGGCCTGTCGATCGCCGCGGTCCAGGTGGTGCAAGGTGCGCCCGGCTGGTTCCACCCGGGGCGCTCCGGCACCCTGCAAATGGGGCCGCAGAACGTCTTCGGCTGGTTCGGCGAGCTCCATCCGAAGGTGCTGGAGGCGCTCGACGCCAAGGGGCCGATCGTCGCCTTCGAACTGATCCTGGACAAGGTTCCGGCGCCCAAGGCGCGTCCGACCCGGGCCAAGCCGCAGCTCGCGCTTTCGGCCTTCCAGCCGGTCGAGCGCGACTTCGCCTTCGTGGTCGACCGCGAGGTCAAGGCCGGCGACATCGTCAAGGCGGCGCAAGGCGCCGACCGGCAGCTGGTCACCAATGTCGCGGTGTTCGACGTCTATGAGGGCAAGGGCATCGATCCGGACAAGAAGTCGGTGGCGCTGGCGGTCACGCTGCAGCCGCGCGAGAAGACCCTGACCGAAGCCGAGATCGAGGCGGTGAGTGCCCGGATCGTCGCCGATGTGACCAAGAAGACCGGCGGCAGCCTGCGCGGCTGAGGCCAGGCGGCGCGAAGCGGCATGCGCTTCGCGCCGGCATCGTGGCAGGCCGCCGCTCTAGCCGAAGGCCGAGACCGGGAAGACCCCGGCGAAACGATCGGCAAGGGCTGCCAGTTCGGCCTCGTGCAGCGTCCTGGCGCTGACCACGCCGGTTTCCGAACCGGGCAGGTCGCGGGTGGCGCAGGCATCACCGGCGACCGTCGTGGCATAACCGAGGTCGAGCGCCGCCCTGACCGTCGATGACACGCACATATGCGTCATGAAGCCAATGACGATCAGCGGCGCATCCGGCGCGCCGATCTTGGCCGCAAGCTCGGTTCCCGAGAACGAATTCGGCCTCGGCTTTTCGATCACCAGTTCGCTGTCGCGGGGTGCGAGTGCGTCGATGATGGCGCCGCGCCTGTCGTCGCGGTCGAACAGCCCGCCCTTGCCGCCCTTGTGGGCGACATGAATGATCCGGCTGCCGGCGGCGCGCGCCCTGGCCAAGAGGTCGGCGGCGCGGTCGACGGCGGCGCGTGCCTCGGGCAGGGCGATCGGCCCCTCCAGATATTCGTTCTGATAGTCGACCAGGACCAGCGTCGCGCCGGCGAGCTTCGGCGGCTGCGGCGTGCGGCCGGCCAGGGTGAAAAGGGTGGCGGGGGTGGACATGATGCGATCTCCTCTGCGCGGCCATTCAAGAACCTGCGACAGCGCAGGTAAATCTGTATTTCTGGCTGTCGATGCTGCATGAATGCAGGATGACCTGGGACGATCTCGAACTGTTGCGGCGCATCGTCGATGCGGGAACCCTGACCCAGGCCGGCAAGGTTCTGGGGGTTGACCAGACCACGGCCGCGCGGCGCCTGGCGCGGGTCGAGCGACAGCTTGGCGTGACCCTGTTCGACCGGATCGACGGGCGGCTTGTCGCCACCCCGGCGCTTGCCGCAGCCATCGACCATCTCACCGTCATGGCCGATGCCGCACGCCAGTCCGAGGCCGCGCTCAGGCACACCAAGGCAGAGCTCGACGGTCGCGTCCGGGTGTCGAGCATCGGCTTCGTGCTGACCGGCGTGCTGGCGCCGGCGCTCGGCGCTTTCCATGCGGCGCACCCGCGGATCACGCTGGATTTCGTCGCCGAGACGCGCAATGCCAGCTTCGAACGTCGCGAAGCCGATATCTCGCTCCGGCTCGCCCGGCCGGTCGGCGACCAGGCGATCGCCAAGCGCCTCGGCGCTGTCAGGTTCCGTCTCTATCGCGCCGGCGCCGGCGCGACGGCGGGTCGACCGGTCGTGCGCTATGACGACGATCTGGCCCATGTCGCGGAAATGCAGGCGCTCGATCGCCTGCGGCCGCGGGCGCTGGTGGCACTCCGTTCGGGACGGCTGGACGTGCTGGCGGAAGCCGCCGTCGCGCTCGGCGCCGAACTGATGCTGCCCGAGCTTGTCGGCGATGGCGATGCGCGTTTCCTGCGCGCCAGTGATGAGGAGGCGACCGCCGAGCGGGAATTGTTCCTGCTCGTTCATCCGGACCGGCGCCGGACGGTGAGCGTCGCGGCCGTGGTCCAGTGGATCGAGGCGACGTTCCGGGAACGCTTCGCTCGGCCGAATGGTGGCGCGCCACCTGGAAGGGGGGTGACGTCCCCGGCCTGCCGGTCCTAGCCCGCGTTTCTCACACGCGCTAGCGTGGGGGCTTCGCTCGACAGCCAAGGTTTGCCATGCATCCGCTCCTGAAGCCCGCCGGCACCACCGGTGCCATTCCGATCAGCTTCGTCACCCCGGTCTCGCTCGACGCGGCCGGCGCCGGCTTGTCGCCGGCGCAGAGGGCCTATCTGGCGGCCACCGGCTTCGAGCCGAAGCCGGGCAAGGTGGCCGTCTTGCCGGATGCCGACGGTGCGGTCGCTGCCGTGCTGTTCGGTGTCGAGGCCGAGGATGCACGGCATCGGGATCTGATGCTCGCCGGCAAGCTGCCGGGCCAGTTGCCGGCGGGGCTCTACCGTTTCGCCGATGGGCCGGATGATCCGGAGCGGGCGGCCTTCGCCTTCGTCACCGCGCAATACCGCTTCGGCCGCTACAAGACCGCGACGGCAAAGGACGTCCTGCTGGTCGTGCCCGAGGGCGTCGACGCCGAAGCGCTGACCCAGGCGATCGAGGCGACCAGCCTGGCGCGCGACCTCGTCAATACGCCGGCAAATGACCTGGGGCCCGCCGAACTCGAGGCCGCGATCCGCGAGCTCGCCGGCCGGCACGGCGCCGATGTCTATTCGATCATCGGCCCGGATCTGCTCGAAGCCGACCTGCCGATGATCCATGCGGTCGGCATGGCTTCGGCGCGCAGCCCGAGGCTGGTCGATCTCACCTGGGGCGATCCGGATCATCCGAAGGTGACCCTGATCGGCAAGGGCGTCTGCTTCGACACCGGCGGCCTCGATATCAAGTCCGATACGGGCATGCTGCTGATGAAGAAGGACATGGGTGGCGCCGCCGCGGCCATCGGCCTTGCCCATATGATCATGGCGGCGAGACTTCCGGTTCGGCTGAGGCTGCTGGTGCCGGCGGTGGAAAACTCCATTTCCGGCCAGGCGTTCCGGCCGGGCGACGTGTTCCCGACGCGCAAAGGCCTTTCCGTCGAGATCGGCAATACCGACGCGGAAGGGCGGCTGGTGCTGTGCGACGCGCTGGCGCTGGCCGACGAGGACGAGCCGGCGCTGATGGCCGATTTCGCGACGCTCACCGGGGCCGCACGGGTGGCGCTCGGTCCCGATCTGCCGCCGATCTACAGCCATGACGATGCGCTTGCCGCCGACCTGGTCGCCGCCGGCGAGAGGGTGGCCGATCCGCTCTGGCGGCTGCCGCTGTGGAGCCCCTATGCGGCGGGGCTGGAAAGTCGCATCGCCGATCTCAACAATGTCGCGACCGGTGGTTTCGCCGGGTCGATCACCGCCGCACTCTATCTCGACCGCTTCGTCGAGAAGACCAAAAGCTGGGTCCATGCCGACATCTATGCCTGGGTGCCGGCGGAGAAGCCCGGCCGGCCGGTCGGCGGCGAGTTTCAGGCCGGTCGCGCGTTGTTCGAGGTGATCAAGGCGCGCTTTCCGCGCTGAACCGGGCGCGGGTCGGCCCATCCGCCGGTCGACCCGTTGCCGCAGCGCTGACGGACCCTTAAGGTCGCCGTCCCCGCTCAGGAACGCCCAAAGAAAAGCCATGACGACCGACAGCACATCCGGCCGACGCAACCGTCCGACCATCACCGACCAGGAGGCGCTGGCCTTCCACCAGGTGGGCAAGCCCGGCAAGCTGGAGGTGGTGCCGACCAAGCCGATGGCGACCCAACGCGACCTGTCGCTGGCCTATTCGCCGGGTGTCGCCGTGCCGGTGCTGGCGATCGCCGAGGATCCGAACCGCGCCTTCGACTATACGACGCGCGGCAACATGGTCGCGGTGATCACCAACGGCACCGCGATCCTCGGGCTGGGCAATCTCGGCGCGCTCGCCTCCAAGCCGGTGATGGAAGGCAAGGCGGTGTTGTTCAAGCGCTTCGCCGATGTCGATTCCATCGATCTGGAGATCGATACCGAAGACGCCGACAAATTCATCGACGCGGTGCGCTATCTCGGGCCGTCCTTCGGCGGCATCAATCTGGAGGATATCAAGGCACCCGAGTGCTTCATCATCGAGCAGCGCCTGCAGGAGCTCATGGACATCCCGGTGTTCCATGACGACCAGCACGGCACGGCGATCATCGCGGCGGCGGGCCTGCTCAATGCGCTGGACATCACCGGCCGGACGGTGAAGACCACCCGGCTGGTGGTCAACGGGGCGGGTGCCGCCGGCATTGCCTGCGTCGAACTGTTGAAGGCGATGGGCTTTGCGCCCGACAACGTCATCCTGTGCGACACCAAGGGCACCATCTATCGCGGCCGCACCGAGGGCATGAACCAGTGGAAGTCCGGCCACGCCGCGGTCACCGACGCGCGCACGCTGGCCGAGGCGGTCAAGGGCGCCGACGTGTTCTTCGGCCTGTCGGTCAAGGGCGCGCTGACGCCCGAGATGGTCGCGTCGATGGCGCCGCGGCCGATCATCTTCGCCATGGCCAACCCGGATCCGGAAATCACACCCGAGGAAGTCCATGCCATCCGCGACGACGCCATCGTCGCGACCGGCCGGTCGGACTATCCGAACCAGGTCAACAACGTCCTCGGCTTCCCGTTCCTGTTCCGCGGCGCGCTCGACGTGCGCGCCACCCAGATCAACATGGAGATGAAGATCGCCGCTGCGCAGGCGCTGGCCGATCTCGCCCGCCAGGACGTGCCCGACGACGTCGCGGCGGCCTATGGCGGCGGCCGGCCGAAATACGGCCCGGAATATATCATCCCGGTGCCGTTCGACCCGCGCCTGATGTATGCGGTGCCGATCGCCGTGGCGCAGGCCGCGATGGAGACCGGCGTGGCGCGCCGGCCGATCGTCGACATGGCCGGCTACAAGGCCGAACTGATCGCCAGGCTCAATCCGGTTGCCGGCGTGCTCGCCCGCATTTTCGAGCGTGCCCGGCGGTCGCCGCGGCGCGTCGTCTTCGCCGAGGGCGAAGAGGAACAGGTGATCCGCGCCGCCCAGAGCTTCGTCAACCAGGGTCTCGGCACGGCTATCCTGGTCGGCCGCGAGGACCGCGTGCGCGCCACCGCGACCGCCGCCGGCATCGACCTGAAGGACGGCATCGAGATCGCCAATGCCCGCCTCTCGACCCGCAATGCCGACTATGCCAACCAGCTCTACGAGCGGCTGCAGCGCCAGGGCTACCTGTTCCGCGACTGCCAGAGGCTGGTGAACCAGGACCGCAACGTGTTCGGCGCCGCCATGGTGGCGGCGGGCGATGCCGACGGCATGGTGACCGGCGTGACGCGCAATTATTCGTCGGCGCTCGAAGACGTGCTGAAAGTGATCGACACCAAACCGGGTCACCGGCTGATCGGCGCGTCGATCGTGCTGTCGCGCGGTCGTACCGTGCTGGTCGCCGACACCGCGATCACCGAGATGCCGACGGCCGAGGAACTCGCCGAGATCGCCATCGAAGCGGCTCATGTCGCGCGCCGTCTCGGCACCGAGCCGCGTGTCGCGCTGCTGGCCTATTCCACCTTCGGACATCCGCGCGGCGAACGCTCGGAAAAGGTCATCGAGGCGGTGCGCATCCTCGACAGCCGGCGGGTCGATTTCGAATATGACGGCGAGATGGCCGCCGATGTCGCGCTCAACCGCGACCTGATGCAGGCCTATCCGTTCTGCCGTCTGACCGGACCGGCCAATGTGCTGGTCATGCCGGCGTTCCACTCGGCCTCGATCTCGACCAAGATGATGCAGGAGCTGGCCGGCGCCACGGTGATCGGACCGCTGCTCGTCGGCCTCGACAAGCCGGTGCAGATCGTGCCGCTCGGCGCCAGGGATTCCGACCTGGTCAACATGGCCGCGCTGGCCGCCTATAACGTCGGCGGCTGAGGCGGCGGGTGTCGGCACATCGCGCCACGGCGGTCATACGCCGATCGGCGCGGCGTCGAAATGGGCGTCCTGGCTGTCCGGAATGAGGCTTGGCGCAGCGACCGATGCCTCGATCGTCTCGGCGATCCAGGGCGCCGCGTCGGGGGGCACGGGACGGGCGAAGACAAAACCCTGAACACAGTCGCAGCCGAGCTCGGTGAGCACCTGCACTTCGGATTCCCGCTCGGCGCCCTCGGCGACCACCGACATGCCGAGGCCGCGGGACAGAGCGATGATGCCGCCGAGCAGCTTGCGCTTTTCCGGCCGGGTGGCAATGCCGTCGACGAAGGACCGGTCGACCTTCAGCCGGTCGAAGGGCAGGCGGGTGAGATAGCCGAGCGACGAATAGCCGGTGCCGAAATCGTCCAGCGCCAGCCGGACACCGAGTGCGGAGAGCGCGGTCAGCGTGCGGCTGATGCGCTGCTCGGTATGATCGACGAACAGGCTCTCGGTCAGTTCGAGGCAGAGCAGGTGTGGCGGCAGTCCGGTTTCGGCCAGCACCGCCGAGACCGCCGTCTCGAAATCCATGTTCCAGAACTGCGCCGGCGAGACATTGACCGCCACGCTGCGTGCCGGCAGGCCTGCGTCGATCCAGGTGCGCGCCTGGTTGCAGGCCTCGCGCAGAACCCAGAGACCAAGGTCGACGATCAGTCCGGAGCTCTCGGCGATCGGGATGAACTCGGCCGGCGAGATCGGCCCACGTTCGGGGTGGCTCCAGCGCAGCAGCGCTTCGAAGCCGACGACCTTGCGGCTCGGCAGTTCGACCTGGGCCTGATAGTGGGCGTGCAGCGTGCCCTCGTCGATGGCGTGGCGCAGATGGCGGCCGAGATCGAGCCGCTGCTCGACGGCCTGGGCATAGGCCGGGGCGAACACCATGCTGCGGCCACGGCCAGCCTCCTTGGCCATATAGAGGGCGAGGTCGGCATTGCGCATTGCCTCGTCGACGGTCGAGCCGTCCTCGGGCAGGTTGGCGATGCCGACGGTCGCGCCGATGAAAGCCTCGCCGTCGGACAGGTCGATCGGGCCGGTTAGTCGGCTGACGATGCGATCGGCCATCTCACAGGTATCGGTATCGTGGCCGAGGCGCTCGGGCAGCACGGCGAATTCGTCGCCGCCGAGCCGGGCGATGAAGGCTTTCGGACCGAGCTCCTGGCGCAGCAGCACGGCGACACGGGTCAACAGCTCGTCGCCGGCCGCATGGCCGAGCGAGTCATTGACCTCCTTGAAGCGATCGAGGTCGATCAGCAGGAGCGCGCCGCCGCTGCCTTTGCGAAAGCAGGCGTCGATCATCGAAGCGAGTTCGCGCTTGAACAGGGCGCGGTTGGCAAGGCCGGTCAGCGGGTCGCGATAGGCGAGCACCTCGAGCCGGCGTTCGGCTTCCTTGCGCTCGGAAATGTCCTGCATGGTGCCGATCAGGCCAAGCACCTCGCCGTCGACGTCGGTCTCCGCCTTGCAGGTCAGCGCGAAGTCGCCGACCGTGTCGTCGGCCCGGCGGGCCTGGACGTCGATGGTCTCGGTCCGCTTGGTCTGCACGACCAGCTTCTGCAGGGCGATGATGCGCTCCGCCGCGTCGTCGAGGAAATGCGCGAGCACGTTGGCATGGGTCGGATCGAAGGTCTCCGGGTCGAGCCCGAGCAAGGAGAAGCATTCATTGGCCCAGGTGACGCGCTCGGCGCGCAGCCGGTAGTTCCAGGTGCCGATCTTGCCGAGCCGGTGCGCCTCGCGCAGCGCCTCGGTACGCTGGGTCAGCAGGTTTTCGGTACGCCGCAATTCGGAAATGTCGCTGGCCGTGCCGCGATAGCCGAGAAAGGCGCCGCTCTCGTCGAAGATCGGCTTGCCGCTGGAGCGGATCGTCCGGCTCGGTTCGCCCGGGTTCTGGACCGTATAGACGAGGTCGCGGAACGGCCGGTGCGCCGCCAGATCGGCGAAATGCTGCTCCATGAGCGGCACGTCTTCGGGCACGATCGGCAGGTTGCGCCGGGTGAGGCCGTTGACGCTCGGCATGGTGATGCTGCTTGGCCATGCGGCGCCGGCGGCAAGGTCGACAAAACGATGTTCGGCGTCGGTCTGCCAGCACCAGTCGGATGCCGTGTTGACGAAATCGGTCAGGCGCTGCTCGCTCTCGGCGAGCTTGCGCAGCGCCAGGGTCTCTTCGGTGATGTCGCGGACGATGCCCGACACCTTGACGACCCGGCCTTGTTCGTCACGCTTGGCTTCGCCGTGGACCATGAATTCCAGGACGCTGCCATCATAGCGCCGGAAGCCGCCCCGGACGGCATAGGCAATGCCGGTTTCCCAGCAGTTCCGATAATTCGCGGCGAGCTGCCCGGGCGCATCGCCGAGATAGCCCTTGCGAACATCGACGATCGGCACCAGGCCGGCATCGGTCTCGAGCTGGTACATGTCGGCGAGTTCCGGCGAGATCCAGAACCTGGTGGTCTTGGGATCGTCGGATTTCCAATATCCCATCCGCGCGATGTGCAAGGCGCGCGCCAACAGCGCGGCGTCGCCGGCCAAAGACGCCGACGCAGTGCTCGAGGCATCCGGACCATGCGGCGTGTCGTCGTCTGCCATCTGCGGGAACCAGAGGAAAATGTCGCACGATCTTCGGCAGATTTGACTTATCAGTCCGTTAAGCGCGTGAAATTCAACGCGAAAATTGGCTTCCACGGGCTAAAGAAGGTAGCATTGTATGGTCTCTCGGTCGGTCATTCCGGTGTTCGACATCGGACAGGTTCTGCTGCGCTGGGAACCGCGCCGCGGTCTCGCCCGGTTCTTCCCTGACGCGGCAGGTCTCGACCGCTTCATCAAGGAAACCGACTTCACGGCCTGGCATGCGCGCCAGGACGCCGGTCGCAGCGTCGCCGAGGCCATTGGCGAGGCGCATGCGCGGTTTCCGCACTACGCCCATGTGATGGCCGGCTTTTACGACAATTACCGCGACAGCATGCCTGGCGAAGTGCCCGGCACGCGGGCGATCTTCGAGGGGCTGGCCGCCAAGGGGCCGGTCTATGGGATCTCGAATTTCTCGCGCGAACTGTTCGACCGATCGGTGCCGGACTATCCGTTTCTCGGCGCCTTTACCGGCCTGGTCCTGTCGGGGGACGAAGGGCTGAACAAGCCGGACCGGCGCATCTATCGCATTCTGTGCGAACGCTACGGTCTCGATCCGGCCGCCCTGGTGTTCATCGACGACAGCCCCGGCAATGTCGCGGCGGCGCAGGCCGAGGGCATGGCCGGCGTGGTGTTCACGGACGCACCTTCGCTTTCCGCCGCCCTTCGCGGTTTCGGGCTTTCGTGGTGATCGGGCCGTAGAAGGCGAGGGTCTCGGCCAGCCGGTCGCGGTCGAGCGGCTTGGTGACGAAGGCGTCCATGCCGGCGGCGATCGCCGCCGCGCGGTCCTCGACAAAGGCGTTGGCAGTGAGTGCGATGATCGGCAGGTGCCGCCCGGCGGCCTCGCGGGCACGGATCATCTTGGCCGCGGACAGCCCGTCGCATTCGGGCATCTGCATGTCCATCAGGATGAGATCGAAGGGTTGCGCCGGGTCGAGGGCGGCCTCGACCGCGGCGCGGCCGTCGCGCACCCAGACCGGTTCATGGCCGAGTTTTTCCAAGAGCCGGCGCACCAGCAGGGCATTGATCTCGTTGTCCTCGGCGACCAGCACCTTGAGCGGCCGATCGGTCCGGACCGGCGGGGTCTGCTCGCGCGCGTCAAGCGGATCCGTCGCTGCACCGCCGGCCTGGCGCGGCGGGATCTGAACGACCAGCGAAGCCTCGCGCACCGGCGAGATCAGCCAGCCGGCAATGCCTTTTTCGCGCCAGCCGGCGATCTCACCGCGGGCGGCGGGCGTCACCACCAGCACCGTGCGCTCGACGCGCCCGTCGAGTGCGGACAGCGTGGCGCTCACCGCGTCATCCCCCAGGCGGTGATCGATGAGCGCGGTGTCGAAGTGTCGATCCGCGGGAATTGCGGCCACCGCCTCGGCGCGCAGGACCTCGGCGCCACGGGCCTTCAGGCGGCGTGACAGGATCTCCGGCTCGACCGCCGACGGCGAGACCAGCAGCACCGTCAATCCGTCGAGCCGGCCAAGCGGGGCCGGCTGTTCCTCGGCCGGTGCCAAGGGCAGGCGCAGCGTGAACACCGAACCCCGGCCAAGCACGGTGTCGACACCGAGTGTTCCGCCCATGCGCGCAACCAGACGCCTGGAGATGGCGAGGCCAAGCCCGGTGCCGGCATGGCGGCGCGCGAACGTCGCCTCGCCCTGTTCGAACTCGTCGAAAATGCGTTCGACATCGTCAGGCGCGATGCCAGGCCCGGTGTCGCTGATCGCGACGACCAGCTGGCCGGCCTCGCGGGTGGCGGCAATGGCGACGCCGCCGGCCTCGGTGAATTTGACCGCATTGCCGGCAAGATTGAGCAGAACCTGGCGCAGCCGGGTGGCGTCGCCCATCAGGCGCTGCGGCACATCGGGCGCCACCGCGGTGGCGAGATCGAGCTGCTTGCCATGGGCGCGGGGCCCGAGCAATTCGGCGACGCCCTCGACCAGGGCCGCCAGCTCGAACGGCGCGATGTCGAGATCGAGACGTCCGGCTTCGATCTTGGAAAAGTCGAGAATTTCGTCGATCAGCGACAGCAGCGCCTCGCCTGACGATTTCACCGCCTCGGCATAAGTCTTCTGCTCCGGCGTCAGCCGGGTATCGATGAGCAGCGCCGCCATGCCCATGATGCCGTTCAACGGCGTGCGGATCTCATGGCTGACGGTCGCGAGGAAGCGCGATTTGGCGC
The DNA here is from genome assembly GCF_005144885.1 of Phreatobacter stygius. NCBI lineage: Bacteria > Pseudomonadati > Pseudomonadota > Alphaproteobacteria > Hyphomicrobiales > Phreatobacteraceae > Phreatobacter > Phreatobacter stygius. The sequence continues at coordinate 1,975,303 of NZ_CP039690.1, read as the reverse complement.
TGCTGGCGCTCTCGGCGCGCGCCCGCGATTCGGCGAGCTCGGCCTCGGTCGCCTTGCGTTCGGTGATGTCGCGGCCGGCCGACTGGATCTCGTCCAGCCGTCCGTCGCTGCCGCGCACCGGATGGTGGCGCCAGGCGATCCAGCGCTCGCCCTCGGCGGTCGCGATCCGTTCGTCGGCGCTGTGCGACCCGTCCAGCTCGTGGCGTTCAGCGGTGACCGCGATGACGTGATGACCGGTGGTCCGGCCGACCAGGCCGTCGGGCGGCTCGCCGACCAGTGCGGCATAGGACTGGTTGGCGAAGGTGATGATGCCCTGGCGGTCGCGGCGGACGATCAGGTCGCCCTGGGCGTCGACCAGGTCGCGATGCCGTTCCTCGCTTTCGGCGAGCTCGAAGACGCGGTCGGTCAGGCCCTCCACCGTCTCCTCGAGCGCGGCGGTCTTGCGCAGCAACGCGCCGCGGACATGGACGAGCCTGGCAAGGCCCGCCATGGCTGCGACGGCGAAAGCCGCTGCGATGCCGGCAACGAGGGCGATCGGATCCACTGGCTGTCTCTCCACGCGGGATCGGAAAAGATCGAGGAAGAGTAAAGAGGCGTGGTTGACGACCGGTTACCAGGATACGAGCCGGGTGCCTAGGGCAGGGTTGTCTCAGGCCGCGCTGCGCAGCCTTGCGGGTGAGCCCCGATAGGTCAGCGCTTCGGCCAGGTGAATGCGGCCGAGCCTGGCCTCGCCGTCGAGATCGGCGAGCGTCCGGGCGACCTTGAGGACGCGGTGATAGTCGCGTGCGGTCAGCCGCATCAGCTATTTCTGCCTGAACCCATGTTTGAGCGACATGATGAGCGGGCCCACAAGATATTCAAAGGCCGTCCGCTGCGTTGTCGGAATCATGACCGTGGCAGGCATGCCGGGATAGAGTTGGTAATTGGGCAGCTGTGCAAGTTCAGCTTCGTCAATGCGGAGCAAAGCGGTGTAATAAGGCGTGCCGGTTCTGGTGTCCGTCAACCGGTCGGCGGCAATCTGGAACACGGTCCCATGGACGATCGGGGTGATTCGCTGCTTGTACGCCGTCAGATGCACTTCGGCGCGCATCTCGGGCCGCAGTTCACTGATGTCGTCGACCGCAACCTGCGCTTCCACGACAAGCGAGTCTCGTTCCGGCACCACGTCCAGGATCTTTTCTCCACGCTGGATCACTCCGCCGACGGAGAAGACGTTCAGACCAACGACACGTCCGCCATAGGGTGACCGGATCTCCATCCGGCTCAGCACCGCCCGCGCATTCACCAGCCGCGGAATCACTTCCAGCAATTTGGCCTGGACGTCCCTCAGGTCCTTCGTGATGTCCGCCATGCGATCGTTGTCGAGCTGCGCCATCTGCTGCTGCTGCTCGGCAATTGCCTGCCTTGATCGGGCGATGTTGGCCATCGCGTCGGCAGCCTGTCCGTCCAATCCAGCCGCGGCTCGTTCGAGCTGCAAATAGCGAGGCCGCGCGATAAGCCCTTGCTGCAAGAGCGTCGCCAGGCTCAAGATCTCGTTGCGAACGGAATCGAGTTGCGCCTTGAACGCCCTGACCTGCGCTTCGCCACCGACGATCTGATGTTCGAGCTGCGCGATCTTCTCCTTGATGATGCTGCGTTGGCCCTCCAGGGCGGCAAGCCTGCTGTCAAATTGGCGAACCTGACCGTCCCATATGCTCGCGACATGCCGGCGGTCTTCGAGGGTCGTCAGGTCGCGCGGCATGGCCAGTTCGGGACGACGGCCGAACTCTGCCCGTAGCCGCTCCTCGGTCGCCCGCAAGACGACAAATTGCTCAGAGAACACATCCAGTTCTGCGCGTGCCTGGGTGTCGTCCAGAACGATGAGGACATCGCCGACCTGGACCTTGTCGCCTTCCCTCACGCGCAATTGCTTGACGATGCCGCCATCCAGGTGCTGGACGCTCTTTCGATTGCCATCGACCTTCACCACGGCGCTCGCCACGACGGCTCCGTTGAGGGGGGCCGTGACGGACCAGAACCCGAGCCCGCCAAAAAAAGCCGCGATAATGAGCCACCCCGCGATGGCTGACCCGCGAAACGCGTCGTTCGGGCCCGCCGGATCAGCGACGGTGGCTGGTGGTGCGCCTGCAATGACGGCAGCCTGACTCACGATCAACTCCTGTACATGGTCGTCAAAGCCGGGCGCTTACGACTCCGCGCTCCTGGCAGGTGTTGCGGGAACCGCGACGGGGCGCGTCAGGCGCGCCAATATTTCAGTGCGCGGCCCGAACAGCTCGACAGCACCATCGCGGATCATCAAGATCTTATCGGCCACACCGAGGGTGCTCGGTCGATGAGATATGATGACCACCGCGGTGCCTGCCTTCTTGAGCTGCGCAAGGCAGTCCATGAGCGCGGAGTCGCCATCGACATCAAGGTTTGAACTCGGCTCGTCGAGCACCACCAGGCTTGGATTGCCATAGATCGCGCGGGCCAATCCAATGCGCTGCCGGTAGCCGCCCGACAGGATCGCGCCGCCCTCGCCGACCTGCGTCTCATATCCGTTCGGAAGGCGCAAAATCATCTCATGCACGCTGGCACGCTTCGCGGCCTCGATGACCTTGTCATCGTCGCCATTTTGAAACCGGCTGATATTGGCCGCCACGGTGTCGGCGAAAAGCTCGATGTCCTGCGGGAGATAACCGACATGACAACCAAAGGAAGCCCGCGGCCAGGTCGATACGTCAGCGCCGTCGAGACGTACCGAACCGGCGGTCGGCGCCAAGACGCCCACGATGTGGCGGGCCAGTGTCGATTTACCGGCGCCCGAAGGCCCGACCACACCGAGCAGTTCACCTGCCGCCAGTTGAAATTCTATCGCGCGCAGGATCGGCCGTGAGCTCCCGTGAAGCATGTAGCTGACGTTCTCGACCGACAGGTTGCCGGCTGGTCTGGGCAGCGACAGTCGTGGCTCGGGCTCCGGCGTGGCCTTGAGAAGCATTCCCACGCGCCCATAGGCGCTTCGCGCCGACACCACGGTGCGCCAGGCCCCGACGATCTGTTCGACCGGCTGCATGGCCCGCCCGAGCAGGATCGCGGCCGCAAACATCGACCCGACCGTCACGGCGCGCTCGACGACCAGATAGGCGCCGAGGCCGAGAATGATGGATTGTACCGACAGGCGCAGGAAGCGGATCAGGCTCGACATGGCGGCGGCGCGGTCGCTTGCCGTCAGTTGTCGATCAAGGGCCAGATCGCGATCCCGGCTCCACCGCCGCAGCAGGCCGCCCAGCATGCCCATCGCCTGCACGACCTCCGCATTGCGGAGGCTCATGTCGGCGAAGCTGTAGCCGCGAACCCCGGCCTCGTTGGCTTCGCCGAGCGGCCCGCGCACCCACCATTCGTTGAGCAATGCCACGAGAATGAGCAGGATCGCGGCACCGAGGGCGAAAGCTCCCAACAGGGGATGAAGGAGAAAGATCACCGCGATGTAGATCGGCGCCCAGGGCAGGTCGAGAAGGGCATGAATTCCCACGCCGGTAATGCACTGTCGGACATGATCGAAGTCACGAAGATATTGGCTCTTTGCGGTTCCGGTCTTGAGTGAGGCATCGACGATCGCCGCCATCACGCGCCCCGCCATCCGCTGGTCGAGACGGATCGACGCGCGCGCCAGGATGCGAGTCCGGACCAGGTCGAGACCGGCCAGGGCTGCGAAGGCGACCAGCAGCAAGATCGTCAGCATCAGGAGCGTGACCATGCTCCCGCTCGAGACGACGCGATCGTAGACCTGAAGCATGTAAAGCGGGCCGGCGAGATACAGCAGATTGATCGCCAGGCTGAAGATCACGGCGGTGATGAAATAGCCTCTGCACGAAAACAGCAGTTCTCGCAGTTCGTCCTTGTTCTTGTATATCCTCGCGCGGTCTGCACCGCTCGTGCGCTTCGCCCCGTTGGCGCTTGATTTCGTCTCGCTCCGGAACTGCGCTTGCATGGTGCAACCTCGTCGAATTGCGATGGCGACGAACAATCGCCGCTACAGAACCGCATGCACTGCCTGTCCCCGCGCGCCTCAAACGATGAAATCGGTCGTGTGCAGGAGCGGCGCGCCTGTCAGCTTGACGACGCTGTCATTGTTCGCGTTGTAGCCGGCCGTTCCATCGTTGATGACGAGGTAGGTTCCGGCGGCGGCACCGCTGCTGATGGTCACCTCGGCAGCGCCATTGGCTTTGAGGTTTGCGCTATTGAGGACGCTGGCGAGGTCGGTCGCGAGGTTCCCGGTGATGCCGGAGGACTTCACGATGCCGGTGGTCAGACCGTTGAGAGCGTGGCCGATCTGGACTTTGTCGACACCGGTCGTGAAATCGCTGATCGTGTCGAAGGAGGCCGCCCGCGAGTTCGCCAGACTGGTGTAGACGAACGTATCGCTGCCACTGCCACCGGTGAGCGCATCGGCTCCGGCACCTCCCTTGATGGTGTCGTTGCCGGCTCCGCCGTTGAGCTGGTCAGCGGACGAGCTGCCGGTCAGAGTGTCGTTGCCGTCACCGCCAATGACGTTCTCCACGCCGTCGATCGAGCTGAAGCCGGTCGCACTGCCGTTCGCCAGGTTGACCGTCACATTTGACGTCGTTCCCGCATAGTTCAGCGTGTCGCTCGCGCCCCCGCCGAGATCGAGCGTGACGTTCTCGACGCCGGTGACACCGCCGCCGGCAAGACCGGTGATCGTCGTGCCCGTGACCACGACATTGATCGTGTCGTTGCCTCCGGTCCCCGTAACGACGAGCTTGTCCGTGCCCGTGCCGCCGTCGATCGTATCCACGCCGCTGCCGGCCGTGTAGCGGATCGTATCGCTACCGTCGCCGCCAAGAATGACATCGTTGCCGGAACCGGCGACCAGCGTATCGTTTCCTACTCCGCCAATCAGCGTGTCGTTGCCGCCAAGGGCCGTGATGAGGTCATTGCCGGCGCCACCGTCGAGTATGTTGTTGCCGTTGTCTCCGGTGAGCGTGTCATTTCCGGATCCACCAGTGACGTTCTCCACCCCCGCGATCGAGTTGAACCCGGTCGCGTCCGAGGTCGACAGGTTGACCGTCACTTTCGAGCTCGTGCCGGCATAGCTCAGCGTATCCGCGCTGCCGCCACCAAGATTCAGGTAGACTTTCTCGACGCTCGCGACCGTGCCGCCTTCGAGGCCGGTAATCTCGCCCCCTGAGGTCACGACATTGATCGTGTCGTTCGCCGAGGTCCCTGTAATGTAGAGACTGTCGGTGCCAGCGCCGCCATTGGTGGTGTCCGCTCCGTCGCCTTCCATATACAGGAAGGTGTCGTTGCCGGCTTGGCCTTGGAGGCTGTCGTTACCGCCACCGCCGATGAGGATGTCATTGCCACCGAGGGCCATCAGCGTGTCATTGCCGTTGGTGCCAATCAGCAGGTCCGGGCCTGAAGTGCCCGTGATGGTGGCACCGGAACCGGTATTCAGTGTCGCTGTGTCGCCGGTGCCGATCGCGCTGTTACCGGCCGTATCGGTTAGTGCGATCGACGCGGTTATCGTCCCGTCATTCAACGATGTCAGATCGACGGTGTACGAGCCATTGCCGAGTCCGGCCACCGTAACAGATCCCCCACCGCTGCTGGTGAATGTGATACTCGCGGTCGCGTCGGGGTCGACACCCGCAATCGTGTAGGCGACAGAGCTCTCGCCGGCGGCATTGATCGTTGTCGGCGTGATATCGACCGATGCCGTGGTTCCGGAATCTGCCGTGGTGTCGATGGTGACCGCCTGGCTCGCGGTATTGCCGACATTGCCGGCGCTATCGACCACCCGCACCTGGTAGGTGAAGCTGGTGCCATGGACAGCCGGGTCGGTATAACTCCAGTGCGTGCTGTCGGTCGGCGTAACGTCGACCCAGATGGTGCCGTCGGTCGAGACCTGGACCTTCTCGCCGCTGCCCAGCGCGCCATTGCTGCCGCTGACCGTCAGCGTGGTGTCGCTGGTGACGAAGTCGGTCGACGACGTCCCGGTGTCGGTGGAAATCGCGGTGATCGCTACCGTGGCCGCAGACGCCGTGGTGTCGATGGTGACCGCCTGGCTCGCGGTATTGCCGACATTGCCGGCGCTATCGACCACCCGCACCTGGTAGGTGAAGCTGGTGCTATGGACGGCCGGGTCGGTATAACTCCAATGCGTGCTGTCGGTCGGCGTAACGTCGACCCAGGTGGTGCCGTCAATGCTGATCTGGACCTTCTCGCCGCTGCCCAGCGCGCCATTGCTGCCGCTGACCGTCAGCGTGGTGTCGCTGGTGACGAAGTCGGTCGACGACCCACCGGTGTCGGTGGAAATCGCGGCGATCGCCACCGCAGCCGCCGGCGCCGCAGTATCGATGATGACCGCCTGGCTGGTCGTATTGCCGACATTGCCGTCAGCGTCCACCACCCGCGCCAGGTAGGTGAAGCTCGCGCTGTGGATGGCCGGGTCGGTATAACTCCAATGCGTGCTGTCGGTCGGCGTAACGTCGACCCAGGTGGTGCCGTCGGTCGAGACCTGCACCTTTTCGCCGCTGCCCAGCGCGCCATTGCTGCCGCTGACCGTCAGCGTGGTGTCGCTGGTGACGAAGTCGGTCGACGACCCACCGGTGTCGGTGGAAATCGCGGTGATCGCCACCGCAGCCGCCGGACCGGCAGTGTCGACAGTCAGCGTCGTGGTCGCCGACTGGCTGTTGCCGGCCGCATCGGTGGCGACCGCGGTGACAACCAGGTCGCCGTCGGCCGCGGGGGCCGCCACGCTGGTGGTCCAAGTGCCGTCACCGGCGACCGTCACCGCCACGCCATTGACCGTCAGGGTCGAACCGGCCTCGGCCGTGCCGGAGACGGTGATGCCGCCGGCGGCTTCGGCCGCGCTGATCGTCGTGTCGCCACCCTCGATCGTGGTGATCGCCACCGCCGGACCGGCAGTGTCGACAGTCAGCGTCGTGGTCGCCGACTGGCTGTTGCCGGCCGCATCGGTGGCGATCGCGGTGACCACCAGGTCGCCGTCGGCCGCGGGGGCCGCCACGCTGGTGGTCCAAGTGCCGTCACCGGCGACCGTCACCGCCACGCCATTGACCGTCAGGGTCGAACCAACCTCGGCCGTGCCGGAGACGGTGATGCCGCCGGCGGCTTCGGCCGCGTTGATCGTCGTGTCGCCACCCTCGATCGTGGTGATCGCCACCGCCGGACCGGCGATGTCGACCTGCAGCGTCGTGGTCGCCGACTGGCTGTTGCCGGCCGCGTCGGTGGCGATCGCGGTGACCACCAGGTCGCCGTCGGCCGCGGGGGCCGCCACGCTGGTGGTCCAAGTGCCGTCACCGGCCACCGTCACCGCCACGCCATTGACCGTCAGGGTCGAACCGGCCTCGGCCGTGCCGGCGACGGTGATGCCACCGGCGGCTTCCGCCGCGCTGATCGTCGTGTCGCCACCCTCGATCGTGGTGATCGCCACCGCCGGACCGGCAGTGTCGACAGTCAGCGTCGTGGTCGCCGATTGGCTGTTGCCGGCCGCATCGGTGGCGACCGCGGTGACCACCAGGTCGCCGTCGGCCGCGGGGGCCGCCACGCTGGTGGTCCAGCTGCCGTCGCCGGCGACCGTCACCGCCACGCCATTGACCGTCAGGGTCGAACCAACCTCGGCCGTGCCGGAGACGGTGATGCCGCCGGCGGCTTCCGCCGCGCTGATCGTCGTATCGCCACCCTCGATCGTGGTGATCGCCACCGCCGGACCGGCAGTGTCGACAGTCAGCGTCGTGGTCGCCGACTGGCTGTTGCCGGCCGCATCGGTGGCGACCGCGGTGACCACCAGGTCGCCGTCGGCCGCGGGGGCCGCCACGCTGGTGGTCCAGCTGCCGTCACCGGCGACCGTCACCGCCACGCCATTGACCGTCAGGGTCGAACCAACCTCGGCCGTGCCGGAGACGGTGATGCCGCCGGCGGCTTCCGCCGCGCTGATCGTCGTGTCGCCGCCCTCGATCGTGGTGATCGCCACCGCCGGACCGGCGATGTCGACAGTCAGCGTCGTGGTCGCCGATTGGCTGTTGCCGGCCGCATCGGTGGCGACCGCGGTGACCACCAGGTCGCCGTCGGCCGCGGGGGCCGCCACGCTGGTGGTCCAGCTGCCGTCACCGGCGACCGTCACCGCCACGCCATTGACCGTCAGGGTCGAACCGGCCTCGGCCGTGCCGGAGACGGTGATGCCACCGGCGGCTTCCGCCGCGCTGATCGTCGTGTCGCCACCCTCGATCGTGGTGATCGCCACCGCCGGACCGGCGATGTCGACCTGCAGCGTCGTGGTCGCCGACTGGCTGTTGCCGGCCGCGTCGGTGGCGATCGCGGTGACCACCAGGTCGCCGTCGGCCGCGGGGGCCGCCACGCTGGTGGTCCAAGTGCCGTCACCGGCCACCGTCACCGCCACGCCATTGACCGTCAGGGTCGAACCGGCCTCGGCCGTGCCGGCGACGGTGATGCCACCGGCGGCTTCCGCCGCGCTGATCGTCGTGTCGCCACCCTCGATCGTGGTGATCGCCACCGCCGGACCGGCGATGTCGACGGCATAGCTCTGGCTCGCTGTCGCTGTGGTGCTGTTTCCGGCTGCGTCCGTCGTGGTGACGCTGGCCGCAACGGTGGTGTCGGCATCGGCGGCGAGATCGGAACCGGCGACCGCAATGCTGAAGCTGCCACCCGAGGCCGCGCCCGTGTACGTGCTGCCATTGACCGTCAGGCTGACGATATCGCCATCCTGGACATCGCCGCCGACCGTGCCGGTCACTGTGACATTGGTTCCGGCCTCTGCCGCATTCAGGATATTGTCGGCGGTGATGGCGTTGACCGTCAGGCTGGCCGCTGGCCCGGTCGTGTCGACGACATAGCTCTGGCTCGCCGTCGCCGTCGTGCTGTTGCCGGCGGCATCGGTGGTGGTGACGCTGGCCGCAACGGTGGTGTCGGCATCGGCGGCGAGATCGGAACCAGCCACCGCGATGCTGAAAGTGCCGGCCGAGGCCGCACCCGTGTACGTGCTGCCATTGACCGTCAGGCTGACGATGTCGCCATCCTGGACATCACCGCCGACCGTGCCGGTCACCGTGACGTTCGATCCGGCCTCTGCCGCGTTCAGGATGTTGTCGGCGGTGATCGCATTGACCGTCAGGCTGGCCGCAGGTGCCGTGGTGTCGACGGCATAGGCGTGAGTAGTGCTGGCCGTCGTGCTGTTGCCGGCGGCGTCGGTGGTGGTGACGCTGGCCGCAACGGTGGTGTCGGCATCGGCGGCGAGATCGGAACCAGCCACCGCGATGCTGAAAGTGCCGGCCGAGGCCGCGCCGCTATAGACCGTGCCATTGACCGTCAGGCTGACGATGTCGCCGTCCTGGACGTCACCGCCGACCGTGCCGGTCACCGTGACATTGGTTCCGGCCTCCGCCGCGTTCAGGATATTGTCGGCGGTGATCGCATTGACCGTCAGGCTGGCCGCTGGTCCGGTCGCATCGACCGCATAGCTCTGGCTCGCCGTCGCCGTGGTGCTGTTGCCGGCGGCATCGGTGGTGGTGACGCTGGCCGCAACGGTGGTGTCGGCATCGGCGGCGAGATCGGAACCGGCCACCGCGATGCTGAAGCTGCCGCCCGAGGCCGCGCCGCTATAGACTGTGCCATTGACCGTCAGGCTGACGATGTCGCCGTCCTGGACGTCGCCGCCGACCGTGCCGGTCACCGTGACGTTCGATCCGGCCTCCGCCGCGTTCAGGATATTGTCGGCGGTGATGGCGTTGACGCTGATGCTCGCTGCCGGTGCCGTCGTGTCGACGGCATAGCTCTGGCTCGCCGTCGCCGTCGTGCTGTTGCCGGCGGCATCGGTGGTGGTGACACTGGCATCGACCGTCGTGTCGCTGTCGGCCGCCAGGTCGCTGCCTGACACTGCGATGCTGAAGCTGCCACCCGAGGCCGCACCGCTATAGACCGTGCCATTGACCGTCAGGCTGACGATGTCGCCGTCCTGGACGTCACCGCCGACCGTGCCGGTCACCGTGACATTGGTTCCGGCCTCTGCCGCGTTCAGGATATTGTCAGCGGTGATGGCGTTGACGCTGATGCTCGCTGCTGGTCCGGTCGCATCGACCGCATAGCTCTGGCTTGCCGTCGCCGTCGTGCTGTTGCCGGCCGCGTCCGTCGTCGTGACGCTGGCCGCAACGGTGGTGTCGGCATCGGCGGCGAGATCGGAACCGGCGACCGCGATGCTGAAGCTGCCACCCGAGGCCGCACCGCTATAGACCGTGCCATTGACCGTCAGGCTGACGATATCACCATCCTGGACATCACCGCCGACCGTGCCGGTCACCGTCACGTTCGATCCGGCCTCTGCCGCGTTCAGGATGTTGTCGGCGGTGATCGCGTTGACCGTCAGGCTGGCCGCTGGCCCGGTCGCATCGACCGCATAGCTCTGGCTCGCCGTCGCCGTCGTGCTGTTGCCGGCGGCGTCGGTGGTGGTGACGCTGGCTGCAACGGTGGTGTCGGCATCGGCGGCGAGATCGGAACCAGCGACCGCAATGCTGAAAGTGCCGGCCGAGGCCGCACCCGTGTACGTGCTGCCATTGACCGTCAGGCTGACGATGTCGCCATCCTGGACATCGCCGCCGACCGTGCCGGTCACCGTGACATTGGTTCCGGCCTCCGCCGCGTTCAGGATGTTGTCGGCGGTGATGGCGTTGACGCTGATGCTCGCTGCCGGTGCCGTCGTGTCGACCGCATAGCTCTGGCTCGCCGTCGCCGTCGTGCTGTTGCCGGCGGCGTCCGTCGTCGTGACGCTGGCTGCAACGGTGGTGTCGGCATCGGCGGCGAGATCGGAACCAGCGACCGCAATGCTGAAAGTGCCGGCCGAGGCCGCACCCGTGTACGTGCTGCCATTGACCGTCAGGCTGACGATGTCGCCATCCTGGACGTCGCCGCCGACCGTGCCGGTCACCGTGACGTTCGATCCGGCCTCCGCCGCGTTCAGGATGTTGTCGGCGGTGATGGCGTTGACGCTGATGCTCGCTGCCGGTGCCGTCGTGTCGACCGCATAGGACTGGCTCGCCGTCGCCGTCGTGCTGTTGCCGGCGGCGTCCGTGGTGGTGACGCTGGCCGCAACGGCGGTGTCGGCATCGGCCGCCAGGTCGCTGCCTGACACTGCGATGCTGAAGCTGCCGCCCGAGGCCGCACCGCTATAGACCGTGCCATTGACCGTCAGGCTGACGATGTCGCCATCCTGGACATCACCGCCGACCGTGCCGGTCACCGTCACGCTCGATCCGGCCTCCGCCGCGTTCAGGATATTGTCGGCGGTGATCGCGTTGACCGTCAGGCTCGCCGACGGCGCCGTGGTGTCGACGGCATAGGCGTGAGTTGTGCTGGCCGTCGTGCTGTTGCCGGCCGCGTCCGTCGTGGTGACGCTGGCATCGACCGTCGTGTTGCTGTCGGCGGCCAGGTCGCTGCCTGACACCGCAATGCTGAAAGTGCCGGCCGAGGCCGCACCCGTGTACGTGCTGCCATTGACCGTCAGGCTGACGATGTCGCCATCCTGGACATCGCCGCCGACCGTGCCGGTCACCGTGACATTGGTTCCGGCCTCCGCCGCGTTCAGGATGTTGTCGGCGGTGATGGCGTTGACGCTGATGCTCGCTGCCGGTGCCGTCGTGTCGACCGCATAGCTCTGGCTCGCCGTCGCCGTCGTGCTGTTGCCGGCGGCGTCCGTCGTCGTGACGCTGGCTGCAACGGTGGTGTCGGCATCGGCGGCGAGATCGGAACCAGCGACCGCAATGCTGAAAGTGCCGGCCGAGGCCGCACCCGTGTACGTGCTGCCATTGACCGTCAGGCTGACGATGTCGCCATCCTGGACGTCGCCGCCGACCGTGCCGGTCACCGTGACGTTCGATCCGGCCTCCGCCGCGTTCAGGATGTTGTCGGCGGTGATGGCGTTGACGCTGATGCTCGCTGCCGGTGCCGTCGTGTCGACCGCATAGGACTGGCTCGCCGTCGCCGTCGTGCTGTTGCCGGCGGCGTCCGTGGTGGTGACGCTGGCCGCAACGGCGGTGTCGGCATCGGCCGCCAGGTCGCTGCCTGACACTGCGATGCTGAAGCTGCCGCCCGAGGCCGCACCGCTATAGACCGTGCCATTGACCGTCAGGCTGACGATGTCGCCATCCTGGACATCACCGCCGACCGTGCCGGTCACCGTCACGCTCGATCCGGCCTCCGCCGCGTTCAGGATATTGTCGGCGGTGATCGCGTTGACCGTCAGGCTCGCCGACGGCGCCGTGGTGTCGACGGCATAGGCGTGAGTTGTGCTGGCCGTCGTGCTGTTGCCGGCCGCGTCCGTCGTGGTGACGCTGGCATCGACCGTCGTGTTGCTGTCGGCGGCCAGGTCGCTGCCTGACACCGCAATGCTGAAAGTGCCGGCCGAGGCCGCACCGCTATAGACCGTGCCATTGACCGTCAGGCTGACGATGTCGCCGTCCTGGACATCACCGCCGACCGTGCCGGTCACCGTGACGTTCGATCCGGCCTCCGCCGCGTTCAGGATATTGTCCGCGGTGATGGCGTTGACCGTCAGGCTGGCCGCTGGCCCGGTCGTGTCGACCGCATAGCTCTGGCTCGCCGTCGCCGTCGTGCTGTTGCCGGCGGCGTCCGTCGTGGTGACGCTGGCCGCAACGGTGGTATCGGCATCGGCGGCGAGATCGGAACCAGCGACCGCGATGCTGAAGCTGCCGGCCGAGGCCGCACCGCTATAGACCGTGCCGTTGACCGTCAGGCTGACGATGTCGCCATCCTGGACATCGCCGCCGACCGTGCCGGTCACCGTGACGTTCGATCCGGCCTCTGCCGCATTCAGGATATTGTCGGCGGTGATGGCGTTGACGCTGATGCTCGCTGCCGGTGCCGTCGTGTCGACGACATAGGCGTGAGTTGTGCTGGCCGTCGTGCTGTTGCCGGCGGCGTCCGTCGTCGTGACGCTGGCTGCAACGGTGGTGTCGGCATCGGCGGCGAGATCGGAACCGGCGACCGCAATGCTGAAGCTGCCGGCCGAGGCCGCGCCGCTATAGACCGTGCCATTGACCGTCAGGCTGACGATGTCGCCGTCCTGGACGTCGCCGCCGACCGTGCCGGTCACCGTGACGTTCGATCCGGCCTCTGCCGCGTTCAGGATATTGTCGGCGGTGATGGCGTTGACCGTCAGGCTGGCCGCTGGTCCGGTCGCATCGACCGCATAGGACTGGCTCGCCGTCGCCGTCGTGCTGTTGCCGGCGGCATCGGTGGTGGTGACGCTGGCCGCAACGGTGGTGTCGGCATCGGCGGCCAGGTCGCTGCCTGACACTGCGATGCTGAAGCTGCCGCCCGAGGCCGCGCCGCTATAGACCGTGCCATTGACCGTCAGGCTGACGATGTCGCCATCCTGGACGTCGCCGCCGACCGTGCCGGTCACCGTGACATTGGTTCCGGCCTCCGCCGCGTTCAGGATATTGTCGGCGGTGATCGCATTGACCGTCAGGCTCGCCGACGGCGCCGTGGTGTCGACGGCATAGGCGTGAGTTGTGCTGGCCGTCGTGCTGTTGCCGGCCGCGTCCGTCGTGGTGACGCTGGCCGCAACGGTGGTGTCGGCATCGGCGGCGAGATCGGAACCGGCGACCGCGATGCTGAACGTGCCGGCCGAGGCCGCACCCGTGTACGTGCTGCCATTGACCGTCAGGCTGACGATGTCGCCGTCCTGGACGTCGCCGCCGACCGTGCCGGTCACCGTCACGCTCGATCCGGCCTCCGCCGCGTTCAGGATATTGTCGGCGGTGATCGCGTTGACCGTCAGGCTCGCCGACGGCGCCGTGGTGTCGACGGCATAGGCGTGAGTTGTGCTGGCCGTCGTGCTGTTGCCGGCCGCGTCCGTCGTGGTGACGCTGGCCGCAACGGTGGTATCGGCATCGGCGGCGAGATCGGAACCGGCGACCGCAATGCTGAACGTGCCGCCCGAGGCCGCACCGCTATAGACCGTGCCATTGACCGTCAGGCTGACGATGTCGCCGTCCTGGACATCACCGCCGACCGTGCCGGTCACTGTGACATTGGTTCCGGCCTCTGCCGCATTCAGGATATTGTCGGCGGTGATGGCGTTGACCGTCAGGCTGGCCGCTGGCCCGGTCGTGTCGACGACATAGCTCTGGCTCGCCGTCGCCGTCGTGCTGTTGCCGGCGGCATCGGTGGTGGTGACGCTGGCCGCAACGGTGGTGTCGGCATCGGCGGCGAGATCGGAACCAGCCACCGCGATGCTGAAAGTGCCGGCCGAGGCCGCACTCGTGTACGTGCTGCCATTGACCGTCAGGCTGACGATGTCGCCATCCTGGACATCACCGCCGACCGTGCCGGTCACCGTGACGTTCGATCCGGCCTCTGCCGCGTTCAGGATGTTGTCGGCGGTGATCGCATTGACCGTCAGGCTGGCCGCAGGTGCCGTGGTGTCGACGGCATAGGCGTGAGTAGTGCTGGCCGTCGTGCTGTTGCCGGCGGTGTCGGTGGTGGTGACGCTGGCCGCAACGGTGGTGTCGGCATCGGCGGCGAGATCGGAACCAGCCACCGCAATGCTGAACGTGCCGCCCGAGGCCGCACCGCTATAGACCGTGCCATTGACCGTCAGGCTGACGATGTCGCCATCCTGGACATCACCGCCGACCGTGCCGGTCACCGTCACGTTCGATCCGGCCTCCGCCGCGTTCAGGATATTGTCCGCGGTGATGGCGTTGACCGTCAGGCTGGCCGCTGGCCCGGTCGTGTCGACCGCATAGCTCTGGCTCGCCGTCGCCGTCGTGCTGTTGCCGGCGGCGTCCGTCGTGGTGACGCTGGCCGCAACGGTGGTATCGGCATCGGCGGCGAGATCGGAACCAGCGACCGCGATGCTGAAGCTGCCGGCCGAGGCCGCACCGCTATAGACCGTGCCATTGACCGTCAGGCTGACGATGTCGCCGTCCTGGACGTCGCCGCCGACCGTGCCGGTCACCGTGACATTGGTCCCGGCCTCCGCCGCGTTCAGGATATTGTCGGCGGTGATCGCATTGACCGTCAGGCTGGCCGCTGGCCCGGTCGTGTCGACCGCATAGCTCTGGCTCGCCGTCGCCGTTGTGCTGTTGCCGGCGGCGTCGGTGGTGGTGACGCTGGCTGCAACGGTGGTATCGGCATCGGCGGCGAGATCAGAACCGGCGACCGCAATGCTGAAGCTGCCACCCGAGGCCGCACCCGTGTACGTGCTGCCATTGACCGTCAGGCTGACGATGTCGCCATCCTGGACGTCGCCGCCGACCGTGCCGGTCACCGTGACGTTCGATCCGGCCTCCGCCGCGTTCAGGATATTGTCGGCGGTGATCGCATTGACCGTCAGGCTCGCCGACGGCGCCGTGGTGTCGACGGCATAGGCGTGAGTTGTGCTGGCCGTCGTGCTGTTGCCGGCGGCATCGGTGGTGGTGACGCTGGCCGCAACGGTGGCGTCGGCATCGGCGGCGAGATCGGAACCGGCGACCGCGATGCTGAAAGTGCCGGCCGAGGCCGCACCCGTGTACGTGCTGCCATTGACCGTCAGACTGACGATGTCGCCGTCCTGGACATCACCGCCGACCGTGCCGGTCACCGTCACGCTCGATCCGGCCTCCGCCGCGTTCAGGATATTGTCGGCGGTGATCGCATTGACCGTCAGGCTCGCCGACGGCGCCGTGGTGTCGACGGCATAGGCGTGAGTTGTGCTGGCCGTCGTGCTGTTGCCGGCCGCGTCCGTCGTGGTGACGCTGGCCGCAACGGTGGTGTCGCTGTCGGCCGCCAGGTCGGAACCAGCCACCGCAATGCTGAAGCTGCCACCCGAGGCCGCGCCGCTATAGATCGTGCCATTGACCGTCAGGCTGACGATATCGCCATCCTGGACATCGCCGCCGACCGTGCCGGTCACCGTGACATTGGTTCCGGCCTCCGCCGCGTTCAGGATATTGTCAGCGGTGATGGCGTTGACGCTGATGCTCGCTGCCGGGGCCGTCGTGTCGACCGCATAGCTCTGGCTCGCCGTCGCCGTTGTGCTGTTGCCGGCGGCGTCGGTGGTGGTGACGCTGGCCGCAACGGCGGTGTCGGCATCGGCCGCCAGGTCGCTGCCTGACACTGCGATGCTGAAGCTGCCGCCCGAGGCCGCACCGCTATAGACCGTGCCATTGACCGTCAGGCTGACGATGTCGCCATCCTGGACATCACCGCCGACCGTGCCGGTCACCGTGACATTGGTTCCGGCCTCCGCCGCGTTCAGGATATTGTCAGCGGTGATGGCGTTGACGCTGATGCTCGCTGCCGGGGCCGTCGTGTCGACCGCATAGCTCTGGCTCGCCGTCGCCGTCGTGCTGTTGCCGGCGGCGTCGGTGGTGGTGACGCTGGCCGCAACGGCGGTGTCGGCATCGGCCGCCAGGTCGCTGCCTGACACTGCGATGCTGAAGCTGCCGCCCGAGGCCGCACCGCTATAGACCGTGCCATTGACCGTCAGGCTGACGATGTCGCCATCCTGGACATCACCGCCGACCGTGCCGGTCACCGTGACGTTCGATCCGGCCTCTGCCGCGTTCAGGATATTGTCAGCGGTGATGGCGTTGACGCTGATGCTCGCTGCCGGTGCCGTCGTGTCGACGACATAGGACTGGCTCGCCGTCGCCGTCGTGCTGTTGCCGGCGGCGTCCGTGGTGGTGACGCTGGCCGCAACGGTGGTGTCGGCATCGGCGGCGAGATCGGAACCGGCGACCGCAATGCTGAAGCTGCCGGCCGAGGCCGCACCACTATAGACCGTGCCATTGACAGTCAGGCTGACGATATCGCCATCCTGGACGTCGCCGCCGACCGTGCCGGTCACCGTGACGTTCGATCCGGCCTCCGCCGCGTTCAGGATATTGTCGGCGGTGATCGCGTTGACCGTCAGGCTCGCCGACGGCGCCGTGGTGTCGACGGCATAGGCGTGAGTTGTGCTGGCCGTCGTGCTGTTGCCGGCCGCGTCCGTCGTGGTGACGCTGGCATCGACCGTCGTGTTGCTGTCGGCGGCCAGGTCGCTGCCTGACACCGCAATGCTGAACGTGCCGCCCGAGGCCGCACCGCTATAGACCGTGCCATTGACCGTCAGGCTGACGATGTCGCCGTCCTGGACATCACCGCCGACCGTGCCGGTCACCGTCACGCTCGATCCGGCCTCCGCCGCGTTCAGGATATTGTCCGCGGTGATGGCGTTGACCGTCAGGCTGGCCGAAGGTGCCGTGGTGTCCTCGGTCACAGTGAAAGCGCCAGAACCGTTGCTCTGGTTGCCGGCTCCGTCGGTGATGCGGGCTGTGATGGCGTAGGTGGTGCCGTTTGTCAGCGTTCCGGTCTGGACATTGGCAAAGCCGTTGCCGATGTCGGCGGCGGTAAGCGTATAGGCGCTGCCCAAGGGGCTGCCCGTGCCGGTGCCGTCATAGAGGCGTATAGTGTCGCCGGCCACGGCGCCGGTGCCGGTCAGGCTCACTCTCACCGTCAGGTCGGGATCGTTGGTGCTGGCGCCGTTCGCCAGCGCGCCGGTCACCGGCGACACGTTGTCGGTCACAGAGGTGATCGATGGCGCCGACGGCGCAGACGTATCCTCGGTCACCGTGAAGCTGTTGGTCGAGACGGCGCTCTGATTGCCCTGGCCGTCGGTGATGCGGGCCGTGATCGTGTAGGTGGTGCCGTTCGTCAGCGTTCCGGTCTGGACATTGGCAAAGCCGTTGCTGATGTCGGCGGCGGTGAGAGTATAGGCGCTGCCCAAGGGGCTGCCCGTGCCGCTGCCGTTGTAGAGGCGGACGGCGTCGCCGGCCACCGCGCCGGTGCCGGTCAGGCTCACTCTCACCGTCAGGTCGGGATCGTTGGTGCTGGCGCCGTTCGCCAGCGCGCCGGTGACCGGCGACACGTCGTCGGTCACCGAGGTGATCGAGGCGGCCGAAGGCGCCGTGACGTCGAGCGTCCCTCCGGCGGTGAATGTGCCATCGGCGAATTGGAAATTTTCGACCGTGGTCACCGTATCGGTGCCATCGGGCGAGCCCGCGCGGGTATCCACGACCGTGTAGGTCGCGCCGCTCAGCGTAATCAGGTAGTTCGCCCGATTGCCGGAAAAGACGACCGTATCGGTGCCACCGGCGCCAGTGATCGTGTCGTTGCCGCCGCCACCGGTCAGAATGTTGGCGCTGCCGTCACCGGTGATCGAATCATTGCCGGAACCGCCGATGAAATTCTCGATGTTCTGGATCCGGTCGGTGTTCGACCCGGAGCCGGTGCCGCCGACAGTTGCCAGGCTGCTGCCATTCAAGACGACAGTCAGGCCGGCCGTGAAGGCCGAGAAATTCGCCGTGTCCGAACCGCCACCGCCGTCAAGGTCGTCGCGCACGTTGTCGGCGGCAATGTCGAATCTGTCGTTGGCAGTCATGCCGGTGACGGTGTCACCGCCGCCTACGATGAATGTCGTGGCGACGTTGCCGCCCGAGATGGTGTGCCCCCCGCCCGTGTCGCGGATGGTGACGCTTTCGATGTTCAGGAACGCGTCCGGGGCTACGCTGGACCAGTTGAAGTTCCCCGTGGTCACGACCGTGAGCGAGTCCTGCCCGCCACCGAGGTCGATCGAAGAATTGATGCCTGACGCATCGAACAGGGAGAATTGCGCAGCCGTCATCGTGAGGGAATCGGCGCCGGCGGTGCCGGTAATGTTGCGGTTCTCGATATTCGTCAGCATGGGAAAGCCACTGCCCGAAATATCGACCGTGCCGTTCACGACGACATTCAGCGTATCCGTCCCGCCGCCCAGATTGATGGTCGTGAAGCCGGCGAATTGGGCTGCGGTCAGCGTGACCGTGTCGCCGCTGCCGCTGCCGCTGAGGGTCTCGACGCTGGTGACCGTGGCGACCGTGAAATCAGCGGTCGTGCCGCTGCTCGTCAGGGCGATCGTGTCGGCGCCGCCGCCGCCGTTGAACACGTCTCCACTTTGCACTGTGCCATTGGCAATATTGATCGTGTCGGTGCCCGTGGTCGTGTTGCCGGTGCCGCCGGTCCCGGTGAAATTGTCGGCCCCTGTCGTTGCGGTTACCGTCGCCATCACGCCCGCATAGGCCGCAATCCCCTTCGCCGTCAGCGGCGGCAGGGCCTTGGTGGTTCCGCAGCACCTGTCGAGCGCCCAACAGCCGCCCAACGCCGCGGCGCCGACGCGGCCGGCGGCCGACGCAACCTTTGCTCCGGTCGTGCGTGCAAGCGCATCGACGAAAGACGCCCCGCGCTCGCCCCGCCCGCTATTGCAGCTCCACAGCAGCAGCTCGCCATGGTCACCGAGCGCCTCGCCGATCGCGGCAAGATCCTCGCTATGGTCGTCGAGCGTCTCGAGCGCGAGCGCGCCCGATCCGAAGCATACCTCGCCCGATCCGCCGTGGGCGATGACGTGAATGGCGGCGAGGCCGGCGCGATGCTTCATCGCCTCCGCCATCTGCCGCGGCGCCGGCTGGCCCTCCGCCAACAAGATCGGTTCGACCTCCGGTCGAAGCCCCGCCAGCAACGTGGTGAGGTCATTCACCTTGACGTCGATGAAAGCGATCTCGCGGCTGATCTTGGTCATGAGACAGATCCCTTGCGGCCAGGACGTAGTGTGGGAAACTGCGGAGTCCCTCTGGCATCCAGGGTCCACCTGGCACACCCATGCCCGCCTCGCGTTCGCCCGTGCGACACGGCTTTGGCGTTTAGACTCAAAGAGACACTTAGGAACGATGTCCGGCACCCTGGGCAAAAGGGTTATAGCCATTGGAGGTATGGCCACCGATGTTCACAAGCTGCGGTAGCAAGCCAGGATTTGATCGCTACAGCCAGATTTGGCGGCTTGTTCCACGACGTTCAGCCGGCCAATAGTTCCGGTCCGGCCTCCGGCTACATCGACAGGCGCCACGCGCAGCCGGGATCTGGGGCGGCTATGAAGCCAGGGCAGGTTGCTTCAGGCCGCGCTGCGCAACTTTGAGGGCGAGCCCCGATAGGTCAGCGCCTCGGCGAGGTGAATGCGGCCGAGCCTGGCCTCGCCGTCGAGATCGGCGAGCGTCCGGGCGACCTTGAGGACGCGGTGATAACCACGCGCGGTCAACCGCATCGCGTCGGCGGCGTCGCGCAACAGCGCCTGGCCGGCGGCATCGAGGGCTGCCACCTCGTCCAGCACCGAAGGCGGGCAATGGGCGTTGAGGCGGATCGCCAGGCCAAGGGCTGCATAACGTTCGGCCTGGATCAGGCGCGCGCCCGCGACGCGGGCGCCGATCTCGCGGCTGCCTTCGCCCGGCGCCGGCAGGATCAGATCGGCAGCCGAGACCGCCGGCACCTCGATGACCAGGTCCATCCGGTCGATCAGCGGGCCGGAGATCTTGGCCTGGTAGTCGGCCATGCAGCGATCATTGGCCGCGCGCTTGCAGCTATGGCCCGGGTCGGTCGCCAGACCGCAGCGGCAGGGGTTCATGGCGGCGACCAGCTGGAACCGGGCCGGGAAGCAGACACGCTGGTTGGCCCGGGCGATCATCGCCTCGCCGGTCTCGATCGGCTGGCGCAGCCCATCCAGCACGTGTGGCTGGAACTCCGGCAGTTCGTCGAGGAACAGCACGCCGTGATGGGCGAGCGACACCTCGCCGGGTTTGATCCTTTGGCCGCCGCCGATCAGCGCCGGCATGGTGGCGGAGTGATGTGGGGCCCGGAATGGCCGCCGCGTGGTCAAGGCTCCGCCTTCGAGTTCCCCCGCCACCGAATGGATCATCGAGACTTCCAGCAGTTCGGCTGGCGCCAGGGGCGGCAGGATCGATGGCATGCGGCTCGCCAGCATGGACTTGCCGGATCCCGGCGGACCGCTCATCAACAGGGCGTGGCCACCGGCGGCGGCGATCTCGACCGCGCGCTTGGCGCTCTCCTGGCCCTTGATGTCGCGGAAATCGGCGAGCGGCGCATCGACGGCGCGAATGCCGGGCTTGGGCCGCGACAGGACCTGCGTGCCTTTGAAATGATTGGCCAGTTGAACCAGGTTGTCGGGGGCGAGCACCTCGACGGCCTCGCCGGCCCAGGCAGCTTCCGGGCCGCAGGCCGCCGGGCAGATGATGCCGAGACCTTGCGCATTGGCGGCCATGGCCGCCGGCAGGACGCCGGCAACCGGCGTCAGCCGGCCGTCCAGCGCCAGTTCGCCAAGGACGACGAAACCGTCCAGCGCATCATGCGGAATGGCGCCGATGGCGGCCATCAGGCCAAGGGCGATCGGCAGGTCGAAATGGCTGCCTTCCTTGGGCAGGTCGGCCGGCGCGAGATTGACGGTGATGCGCCGGCCGGGCAGTGCCAGGCCGGAGGCAACCAGCGCCGAGCGCACCCGCTCCTTGGCTTCGTTCACGGCCTTGTCCGGCAGGCCGACAATATTGAAGACGACGTTGCCGGCCAGCACATGAACCTGCACGTCCACGGGCTTGGCCTCGATCCCCTGGAAGGCAACGGTCGCGACGCGTTGGACCATGGTTCAACCCCCGCGTGCCAGTCTGCACAGGCGCGGGCTGAGAACAATAAGGGAACATCCCGATGGCCTTGCCGGCCGCCTGCTTGCCTCAGGCCACAACCCGCCATGCCGCAACCGTCGCGACGCCGGCCAGTGCAGCGATAAGGTCATTGCCGGTCAGCCGCATGGCGACAGCCACGACGCCGAGCGCGATCAGTTCCGGGATTTGTCCGCGCATCGCGGTGGGCACGACGATGCCGACCATCACGGCGACCGGCGTCGCCTTCAGCGCGGCCTCGAGCCGCGGCGTGATCGGGATGAAGCGCATCAGCCAGAAGCCGGAGGCCCGGCAGGCGAAGGAGGCCAGCGCCATCGCCAGCAGAAGCGGCAGGAAGGTTGGTTCGACCGACATTCAGGCGCCGTCCGGTGGCGCGAAGCGGATGGCGGCGGTGATGGCGCCGGCGATCCCGGCGGCGACGATCGCCCAGCCGGTCGAGGCGACAAGATTGACCACGATCGCGGTTGCAGCGGCCGCCGCGAGCGCGGCCAGATCGCCTTTGCCCTTGAACATGCCGACGCCCATGGCGGCGGCAAAAGCCACCAGCAGAAAATCAAGGCCGAGCCGGGATGGATCCGGCACGATCAGGCCGGCGGTCTGCCCGAGGATCGTCCCGGCCAGCCAGGCGACAAACATCGCAAGGCCCGATCCGAGGACATAGGCCGCATCCCTTCCGCCCGCGGCATGTTCCTTCATCGACAAGAGCCAGTTGCCGTCGCCAAGGAAGAACAGGGTTGCATAGGCCGGGAAGGCCGGAAGCTTGCCAAGCCAGGGCCTGAGCGCGGCGCCGTAGAGGATATAGCGCGCGTTCATCACCAGGATCGTCGCGGCGATGGCCGAGACGGCAACCGCGCCACCGGCGCCGCGACCACCAAGCGCGCTTGCGGCGGCAAGCTGGGCCGAACCCGAATAGACGACGGCGCTCATCAGGCCCGCCTCGATCAGCGACAGCCCAACCTGTTGGGCGACCAGTCCGAAAGCGACGCCATAAACGAAGACGCCGGCGCAAAGCGCCTGCGCCGCGCGGGCGCCGTGCAGAAATCCGGCGCCGGTGAAGGTCACCTGCCGGCTGGGCTCGCTCGCTTCAACCGCCATTGCCCGCAAAACCTAACCTGTATGATGGTTAGACTAGCGGGCAATGCTCGTCTGTCAATCGCAGGCCTGGTTGGAGCGGCGTGGCAACGGTGATCGATGTCATTGTTCAGGGAGTTCGATCGCCGTCGCCTCGGGAGCGCGTTCGGCGGCCGGCGGCATGCGCCGATGGCGCCGGAACTGGGCCGGCGTCATCAGCGGCTCGGCCTGCGCGCCATTGCTGCGCCGAGGCCGGCATGCCGACCGCGTCGACACGCCTCGGCGCCCGGCTTCCCTCGGCGTCAGGCCTGCCGCGCCGCGGGGCGTCAGCCGCGCCTGGCTTCGATCGCATCCCAGACGGCGACCGCAAGATCCGGTCCGCCCAGCCGCTTGATGGCGCGGATGCCGGTCGGCGCGGTGACGTTGATCTCGGTCAGGTTGCCGCCGATCACGTCGATGCCGGCGATGACCAGACCGCGCGCCTTCAGTTCGGGCCCGATGGTCTCGCAGATCTCGCGCTCGCGTTCACTGAGCTGGGTGGTCTCGGCGGCGCCGCCGCGCACCATGTTGGACCTGAGATCATCGGCCGCGGGGACACGGTTGACCGCGCCGGCGAAGACACCGTCGACCAGGATGATGCGCTTGTCGCCGTCACGCACCGCCGGCAGATAGCGCTGGATCACCCAGGGCTCGCGGCTGAGGCTGGCGAAAGTGTCGAGGAACGAGCCGAAATTCTCGTCGCCGGCGCGGATCCGGAAG
This sequence comes from Phreatobacter stygius, assembly GCF_005144885.1. NCBI lineage: Bacteria > Pseudomonadati > Pseudomonadota > Alphaproteobacteria > Hyphomicrobiales > Phreatobacteraceae > Phreatobacter > Phreatobacter stygius. The sequence continues at coordinate 1,951,898 of NZ_CP039690.1, read as the reverse complement.
ACGCCGGCCCCGCCATGGCCATAGAGCGGCTTCATCACGATGTCGCCCATCTCCTGGCGGAAAGCGCGCACCTCATCGGGGTCGCGGGTGATCAAGGTCGTCGGCATCAACTGGGGGAACAGCGTGACGAAGATCTTTTCCGGCGCATTCCTGACGTGGAAGGGATCATTGACGACCAGGGTCTTCGGGTGGACGCGCTCGAGCAAATGCGTGGCGGTAATGTAATGCAGGTCGAAGGGCGGATCCTGGCGCATCAGGATCACGTCGAACGCGTCGAGCCGGGTGCGCACGGGCGCGCCGGCGGTGAAGTGATCGCCCTCGACGTCACGTACGGTCAGCGGCGCGACCCAGGCGGTCGGCAGGCCGTCGCGCAGAGCCAGCCGGTCGGGATGGTAATAGCCCACCTCGTGACCGCGGGCCTGCGCCTCCAGGATCAGCGCGAAGCCGGAATCACCTTTGATCTTGATGGTCTCGATGGCGTCCATCTGGACAGCGACCTTGAGCCGCATGGGGCATTCCTTTCAGAAATTCGCGTCGAAGGCGCCTGGAATATGGCGTGGCATCGCGCCCTTCGATACCAGGATCATGTCGTAGCGCCTATCGCAGCCGGCATGGCGGGGATGCGCGGCGCAGAACCGCTCGGCGGCCTCGGTGATCCGCCGGCGCTGGGCGTTGCCGAGCGCGATCTCGGCCTCGGCCAGATTGGTTCGCGCCTTGACCTCGACAAAGACCAGGCAATTGCCACGCCGGACCACCATGTCGATCTCGGCGCCTGGTGTCCGCCAGCGGCGCGCCAGGATGCGATAGCCCTTGAAGATCAGGAGGACGGCTGCGGCGGTCTCGGCGAGCCGGCCCCGCCCCCAGGCACCGGAGCGCTTCGGGTCGGCCTCGCGCCGGCGGACCGGACGGCCGCTCATGGGATGGTCCGTGCCGCGGGCTCTCCATCGCGTGCCGCGGGCGGTTCGCCACCTGTCCCGGTCTTGGCGAGATCCAGGGCGCGCTGGTAGAGCTCGCGGCGGGCGAGGCCGGTGGCCTCCGCGACCGCGGTCGCGGCATCCTTGACCGAGCCGGTGGCGAGCGCCGCGCGCAGCATGGCGTCGATGTCGTCGGCGGCCGGCGGCGGGGTCTCGCCCGGCGGGGCGATGACCAGGACGATCTCGCCCTTCGGGTCGGCCGAGGCGGCGTAATGCGCGGCAAGCAGACTGAGCGGCCCGCGGCGGACCTCTTCGTGAGCCTTGGTGAGTTCACGGCAGACCGCCGCCTGGCGGTCGCCGAGTTCGGCCAGGAGATCGGCGAGCGAGGTGGCCAGGCGCGGCCCGGTCTCGAAAAAGACCAGCGAGCCGGGGACGCCGGCCAGGTCCTTGGCCCGACCGCGCCGGCCGACCGTCTTGACCGGCAGGAAGCCGTCGAAAAAGAACGCGTCGGTCGGCAGTCCAGCGGCCACCAGGGCGGCCAGCACGGCGGAAGGTCCGGGCACCGGAACGACCGGCAGGTCGGCGGCGCGCACCGCCTCGACCAGCTTGAAGCCCGGGTCGGAGACCAGCGGCGTTCCGGCATCGGAGCAAAGCGCGACCGCCTGGCCGGCCGCGAGCCGGGCCAGCAGTTTCGGGCGCATCTCCGCGGCATTGTGCTCGTGATAGGGCACCAGCGGCACGGTCATGCCGAAATGGTCGACCAGGCGGCGGGTGATGCGGGTGTCCTCACAGGCCAGCACGTCGGCCGCGGCCATGGTTTCGATCGCCCGGATGGTGATGTCGCGCAGGTTGCCGATCGGCGTCGCGACCACATGCAGGCCAGGTTCCAGCGGCCGGGCAGTGAAAGCGGTGCCGCCGATGAGGTAGCGGCGTGCGGGCGAAGGTGAATCGGCAAGGCGCGTCATGAATGATGGATCTCCAAATGGCACTGTAAGCTGCCGGCCGGCGGCCGTCATGTGACGCGACGCAGGGCCGCTCGGCGCCGGCACGTCCGAGAACGCCAAAAATTGAAGCGCTGTGTCTATCGTGACGGGACCCCGTCGCGGACCGGGCGAGGATGACCGTCGAAGCGGCAGTAAAACCAAGGTGGACGGGCGGTCCGCGGGCTCCCCGCCAGGTCAGCGGCGGCATTGATGATCCGGCTCGCCGCGGTTCGATTGTTGCTCAAGGGCAACGCCATTTACCATGCATGGGTTTGACCTTGGCGATGCGACACGGTTAATGCGAGATAGTGGATGGGGCGTTCGGGCATGTGGAGGCCTTTCGTGGTGACGAGAATGGCTAATCGGCGGGACTTTGGCCCGGCGCGCAATGGGGCGCCCGGATTCTTGCGTCTCGATCTTCCGCGTCGCGGATTCTTGTCGGCCGCCATGGTGCTCGGGCTTGCCGGTTGTTCCGGTCTGAATGTCGGGGGCTCGGCGCCCGGCGGCCCGGCAGCGACGCCGCCGAACGCGCAAGCCGCGCCAGGCGCGGGCACGACGATCGGCACCGGCTCGGTGAAGATCGCGCTCCTGCTGCCGCTGTCGGCCAGCGGACCGGCCAGCGGCACGGCGACCAGCCTGCGCAACGCCGCCGAAATGGCCATGGCGGAATTCCAGGGGCCGGACCTGACCATCCTGGTCAAGGATGACGGCGGCACCACCGAGGGCGCGCAAGCGGCAACCCAGGCGGCCCTTCAGGAGGGCGCCGAACTCATTCTCGGGCCGCTGCTGGCGGAATCGGTGCGCGGCGCCGCGGCCGTCGCCCGGCCCGCCGGCAAGCCGATCATGGCCTATTCCACCGATGTCAGCGTCGCCACCCGCGGCGTCTATCTGATGAGCATTACGCCCCAGGCGACGGTCGAGCGGATCGTTCAATATGCGGCCCAGCAGGGCAAGCGTTCTTATGCCGCCTTCGTGCCGAACTCGGCTTTCGGACAGGTCGTGCAGGGCGCGTTCCAGGAGGCGGTGAGCCGCTCGGGCGGACGCGTCGTCGCGATCGAGACCTTCCCGCTCGAACCGGCCGGCGTCACGGCAGCGGCGGCCAAGCTCGCCGGCATCGCCAATCAGATCGATGCCATCTTCGTCCCGGATCCCTATGACGGTGCGGCGATCCGCGCGCTCTCGGCGGCCGGCATCGACACCCGGCGTGTCCAGGTGCTGGGCGTCAGCACCTGGGTCGGCAATCGCGGCGCCGCGCAGGCGGCCCCGACCGCCGTCTATGCCGCGCCCGATGGCGCCGGCTTCCAGAGCTTTGCCGGCCGCTATCGCGCCCGCTTCGGTCAGGATCCGACGCGCATCGCCTCGCTCACCTATGACTCGGTGTCGCTCGTCGCCGCGCTCGTCCGCACCCAGGGCACCCAGCGTTTCTCGGAGAGCGTGCTGACCAACGACTCGGGCTTCAACGGTGTCGACGGCCTGTTCCGCTTCCGCGCCGACGGCACGCCGCAACGCGGCCTGGCGGTGATCCAGGCAGGCGGACGCGTGGTCAGCCCGGCGCCGCGTTCGTTCGGCGGCGGCTCCTGACCGGCAGCATTCCACCGTCACCCAGAGATCAGGAAGCCGGCCATAGCGCCGGCTTCTTGCTTTTTGCGGGGCGGGGTCGGCCGCATGCGATTTCAGACCGCCGTTGCGACAAACCGTGCACGTCTCCCATGCGGAGGCGCGCGGTTCGGCCCAAAGCCAAATCGGATATGGCTTGGTCTATCATGAAAGAGGGACCAGTCGCTCTGGATGGGGTCGCCCCGCTGCCGGCCGTCGCCGCGCCCGCGGCGGCACGCCTGCGGCTCAAGGGCATCGGCCTGATGGTGACGGCGCTCGCCTGTTTCGCCTGTCTCGACACCATCGCCAAGTGGCTCAACACCGCGATGGACCCGATCCAGGTGGTCTGGGCGCGTTATTGCGCGGCCTTGGTCGTGGTCCTCATCATGTTCAATCCCTGGCGCAACCCGCGCGTCCTGGTGACGCGGCGACCATGGATCCAGGCGATACGTTCGGCCCTGCTGTTCGGCTCGACGGCGTTCAATTTCATTGCCCTGCAATATCTTCAACTCGACCAGACCGTGTCGATCATGTTCGCGACGCCGTTCCTGGTGGCGATCCTGGCCGGCCCGTTTCTCGGCGAGTGGATCGGTCCAAGGCGCTGGGCCGCCGTGGTCGTCGGTTTCATCGGCGTCATCGTGGTGACGCATCCCTGGAGCGGCAGCATGCATTGGGCGATGCTGCTGTCGTTGTCCGGCGCGTTTTTCTACGCGGTCTACAGCCTGCAGACCCGCGTGCTGGCGAATTATGATTCACCGGCGACGACGTCGATCTATTCGGTTGCGTTCGGGGCCGTCGTGGCGAGCGCGCTGGTGCCAATGGTCTGGATCACGCCGTCGAGCGGCTGGGTGGTTCTCGGCATGGTCGCGACGGGCGCCTTCGGCGCGATCGGCCACTGGCTGCTGATCATGGCCCATGGCTTCGCGCCGGCCGGCGTGCTGTCGCCGTTCATCTACACCCAGATCATCTGGATGGTGACTTTCGGAGCGCTGTTCTTCGGCCAGGTGCCGGCGCCGCATACGCTGGCGGGCGCCGGCATCGTCATCGCTTCCGGCCTCTATCTGCTGTATCGCGAGCGGGTGGTGAAGGGCGCCGGCTGAGCGGCTTGACCCAGGGGCAATTTGTCGCATACGGTTATGTACTGACGAGGGTTTTGCGAAGCTTCGGGCAGCATGACCGCGGCTCGTGAGGTCGGTGCCATTTGGAATTTCAGGGGGCTTGGTCATGTCGACGGACGCGGGCCATGCGGGCGACCTTTTCATCGTCGACGACGATGCCGCCATTCGCGACGCTCTTGCCATCCTGTTCGAGCAATCCGGTTTTCGGGTCACGACTTTTGCCGACGGGCCGGCAACGCTGATTGCCCTGCAGCATCGCGCACCGGATGCCATTCTTCTGGACGTCCATCTGCCGGGGCCGAGCGGCCTCGACGTGCTGAGACAGCTCAACGCGCGCAAATTCACCGGCCCGGTCGTGATGATATCAGGCCATGCCGATATTCCGATGGCGGTGGAAGCGATCAAGGCCGGTGCCGTCGATCTGGTCGAAAAGCCCTTCGATGCCGACAAGGTCATCGTTCAGGTCATTCAGGCGCTGGCGGTCAATGCCAGGCGGCGTGCCGAACGGGCCGATCCGGTGGCGGCGCTCGGGCCGGATGGCGCGAGCCTGCTGACCCCGCGCGAGCGCGACGTGTTGCAGGAACTGGTGCGCGGCGCCTCCAACAAGGAGGCCGGCCGCAGTCTCGGGATCAGCCCGCGGACGATCGAGGTTCACCGCGCCCGGATCATGGAAAAGCTCGGCGCCAAGAACGCCGCCGATCTGGTGCGGGTGATCTACGACGAACGACGCTGACGCGCGACGGCCGGCGATCTCCGTGACCTATGCCGAAAGTTCCGCTTGATCGGTCGTGTTCGGCAGCCGTATCGTTCAAGTCAGGCGGACGACCCTGGCGATGTCTCGGGGGGAGGGCGTTCGTGGGGTTTTGCATGCGCATTCCCGCGAACCGCGAGGCCAATCATGTCCGATGAACCCGTTATCTATGCGCGCATGCAGGGTCGAATTCTGGAGATCGCGACCGATCGGCTGACGCTTCGGTCGTCATCCGGATCGCTGGTGGCGATCGAGGACCATGTCCGTGCCCTGTTCACCGAGGCGCTCGAAATCCGCCTCATGACGGTGGAAGAGGCTCCCTGGATCCTGTCGCATCACGTCATCGCGCCGCCGTTGCAGCGCGCCGCCTGACCGGCGCTATCGGGGCCTTCCCGTTTTCGACATTGTTGCGGTGCACCGTCGCTCACCCGCTGTTCATCATGGCCATGGCATGGCCATGCGAGCATGGCTGGCGCTATAAGCTCGCAAGCCCATTGTCCCCTGTCGCGCGAAGGTTCATTCCGCATGTTTCCAAAACCGCTGCCGTCGCTGACCCCGAATACCGCCGCCTATGAATCCCTGCCGATGGTGAAGCCCACGGGCTTTCGCGAATATGACGCACGCTGGTTCCTCGGCAAGGAATTGAACCTGATGGGCGTGCAGGCCGTCGGCATGGGCCTCGGTACGCTGATCGGCCGCATGGGCGTGAAGCGCGAGATCGTCGTCGGGCATGATTTCCGCAGCTATTCCGCCTCGATCAAGATGGCGCTGGTGACCGGCCTGATGGCGGCCGGCTGCAAGGTGCGCGATATTGGCCTGGCCATGTCGCCAATGGCCTATTTCGCCCAGTTCGAACTGGATGTGCCCTGTGTCGCCATGGTCACCGCCAGCCACAATGACAATGGCTGGACCGGCGTCAAAATGGGCGCCCAGCGGCCGGTCACCTTCGGTCCGGACGAGATGACGGCCTTGAAGAAGATCGTGCTGGAGGCCGATTTCGACCTGATCGGCGGCGGCTCGCTGCTGTTCATCGAGGACTTCGCCGGACGCTATATCCGCGACCTGACCGAGCGCCCGAAATTCAGCCGCAAGCTGAAGGTGGTGGCGGCCTGCGGCAACGGCACGGCCGGTGCCTTCGCGCCGCAGATCCTGGAAAAGCTCGGCTGCGAGGTGATCCCGCTCGATGCCGAACTCGACTACACCTTCCCGCGCTACAACCCCAATCCCGAAGACATGAAGATGCTTCATGCCATGGCGGTGGCGGTGAAGGAGCACGGCGCCGATGTCGGGCTCGGCTTCGACGGCGACGGCGACCGCTGCGGCGTGGTCGACAATCACGGCGAGGAAATCTTCGCCGACAAGATCGGCGTCATGCTGGCGCGCGATCTGACCAAGGTGCACGGTCCCTCGCAATTCGTCGTCGACGTGAAGTCGACCGGCCTGTTCGCCACCGATCCGGAGCTGAAGCGGCTCGGCGCCACCACCGACTATTGGAAGACCGGCCATTCCTACATCAAGCGGCGGGTGCGCGATCTCAATGCGCTGGCCGGCTTCGAGAAGTCGGGCCACTTCTTCTTCAACGCGCCGGTCGGCCGCGGTTATGACGACGGCGTGGTCACCGCGATCGCCGTGCTCGACATGCTCGACCGCAACCCCACCAAGTCGATGGCCGAGCTCTATGCCGAGGTGCCGAAGACCTGGGGCACGCCGACCATGGCGCCGAAATGCGCCGACGAGATCAAATATGAGGTGGTCGAGCGGATCACCAAGCGCTTCCAGGACATGCGCGACCATGCCCAGCGCGTCGCCGACCATGCCATTGTCGACATCGTCACGGTGAATGGCGTGCGCGTCACCGCGTCCGACGGCACCTGGGGGCTGGTGCGCGCCTCGTCGAACAAGCCCGAACTGGTCGTCGTGGTGGAAAGCCCGGTGTCGGAGAAGCGGATGCGCGACATGTTCAAGGCGGTCGACGCGGTGGTCCGCGAGAATCCGGAAGTCGGCGAGTATAATCAGACCATCTGATCGGTCACAAAGACCGGCGGGAGCTGAATTTCCCGCCGGTTATTTACGTTACGTTAACTATGTCGTGTGAGGCTCCGGCAGAGAACAGGCCGGGGGGCATGGCATGACCGAAACGACGTCCGTCACCGACGACATCAAGCGCTCGACCCATACCGTCGAAATCGAGACCTTGCGGTCGATCACCAGCGGCATCGCGTCGTTCGGCGCCGCGGTTCGCGGCAGTCCGTTGAGCAATGCGCAGAAGTCGCGGGTGCTGGCGAGCTTGGCCGAGGCGTCGAGCAACATGCTGGTCGCCACAAGCGCCTATATGGCCGAACTCGGCGCCTCCCGGGGCCGCGCCGCGACACTGTCGACGGCCGAATAATCGGGACAGGCGTCCAGCGCGTCCGGCCTGGGATCCGCGCGCTGTCCGCGCCGCGATGTCGCGCCTGCCTTGCTTGAAAATGCCCGCGCCTTCCGTCTATGTCATTGATCCGTCGCAGCTTCGTCATTCACCTGTCTGCTTGATGCGAGACGAGGTGCGATACGCGCATGAGGCGAATCGACGCGGTCGAGTCGGTCGTCATGCCGTCGGGAGACAGCGGCCATGACCGAGCCGGTTGCCAAGCGTAACGCCTCACCGATGCGAGCCTGGGACCCGGCCGTCTGGGCCGATCAAGGCCGCAAGATCATCCCGATGGTGCGCGCCTATGGCGGCATCCGCCTGCGCGACGCCCGGGCGGAATTGCCGGAAACGCTTGGGCGCATCGGTTCGCTCGAAGTACGGCTCGCGGCCAATGCCGCGGAAGTGCGCCGGGCGCAGAAACTGCGCTTCAAGGTCTTCTACGAGGAGATGCGGGCGATCGCCGACGGTCCGTCCAAGCTGGCGCGCCGCGACATCGACGCCTTCGACGCCATCTGCGACCATCTGGTGGTGATCGATCATGACGTGGTCAAGCGGCCGCGCTTCGGGCCGCCGCGCCCGGCCATCGTCGGAACCTACCGGCTGCTGCGCCAGGACGTCGCCAATCGCCACGGCGGCTTCTACACCGCCTCCGAATTCGACATTGCAGGCTTGCTGGAGCGCCACAAGGGCTTGCGCTTCCTCGAGCTCGGCCGCTCCTGCGTCAAGCCGGCCTATCGCAACAAGCGCACGGTGGAACTGCTCTGGCACGGCATCTGGACCTATGTGCTGCGCCATCGCATCGATGCGATGTTCGGCTGCGCCAGCCTCGACGGCACCGATCCGAAGGCCCTGTCGCTGGAACTGTCATTCCTGCACCATCACGCCGCCGCGCCCGAGGAATGGGCGGCGCGCGCCTTGCCGTCGCGTTATGTCGGCATGGGGCGCCTGTCCAAGGATGCACTCGACGTGAAGCGCGCGCTGCATGCCCTGCCGCCGCTGATCAAGGGTTATCTCCGGCTCGGCGCGCATGTCGGCGACGGCGCCGTGGTCGACCATCAGTTCGGCACCACCGATGTGCTGATCGTGCTGCCGGTATCGGCGATCAGCCCCCGCTATATTGGTCATTTCGGCCCGACCGGCGAGCGTCACGCCGCATGATGCGGGGCTGCCGGTCAGGGGTCATACCACCTGCCCGGCGCTCCAGCCCGACGACCAGGCCCACTGGAAGTTATAACCGCCGAGCCAGCCGGTGACGTCGACGACCTCGCCGATGAAATAGAGCCCCGGAACCGCCTTGGCCTCCATGGTTCGCGAATCGAGATCGCGGGTATCGACGCCGCCGAGCGTCACCTCCGCGGTCCGATAACCTTCCGAGCCGTTGGGGCGGACGCGCCAGGCGTTCACCGCGGCATCGACCCGGGCCAGCACCTTGTCGGAGAGGTCGGCGAGATTGCCCTGGATCGCCTGTTCCTCGACCAGCAGCTGGGCGAGGCGCTTCGGCAGATGGGCCGCCAGCACGGTCTGCAGCGCCTGCCGGCCGTTGCTGGCGCGCGCGGCGCGCAAGGTGTCGAGCAGGTTGAGCCCAGGCAACATGGCGACGGTGATCTCGTCGCCTTCGCGCCAGAACGACGAGATCTGCAGGATCGCCGGGCCGCTCAAACCCCGATGGGTGAACAGCATCGCCTCCTCGAAGCGCGTCTTGCCATGGCTGACGATCGCGTCGACCGCGACGCCGGCAAGCGGTTTCAGGCGTTCCAGCACGTCGGGCTGAAAGGTCAGCGGCACCAGCGCCGGGCGGGTCTCGACCAGGTTCAGGCCGAACCGGGCGGCCAGTTCATAACCGAAGCCGGTGGCGCCCATCTTGGGGATGGATTTGCCGCCGCTCGCCACCACCAGCGCGGCGCAGCGCACGGCGCCGTGGCTCAGCCTCAGATCAAAGCCGCCGGCGCTCCTGGCGACATCGGTGACCACGGTGTTCAGGCTGAGATCGACATGGTGCCGGTCCATCTCGGTGGTCAGGAGATCGATGATCTCGCGCGCCGAACCGTCGCAGAACAGCTGGCCGAGCGTCTTCTCGTGATAGGCGATGCCTGACCGGTCGATCCAGGCGATGAAATCACGTTGGGTGTAGCGGCTGAGCGCCGAAATGCAGAACCGCGGGTTCTGCGAGATGAACTGGCGCGGGCTGGTATGGATATTGGTGAAATTGCACCGGCCGCCGCCGGAGATGCGGATCTTCTCGCCGGGAGCGGCGGCATGATCGATGATCAGGACGGAGCGGCCGCGTTTTCCCGCCTCGATGGCGCACATCATGCCGGCGGCGCCAGCACCGACCACCACCACATCATACTGTTCCACTGACGGCCTCTTGCTCACTGTCCCGCCCGATCCGGCGACCGGCGGTCCAGCCGCACCTAGTGCGCCGCCACGGCATCGCCGATCGCGATCCGGCCGCCGGCGCTGACGCTGACATAGATGCCGCAATCGGCATGTCCATAGGTGCGCATCAGCACCGCCGGGATCATCACGTCGCGGATGGCGGTCTTCGGATTGACCGTGGTGGCAGCGCAACGTTCGGTGCGCTTGATGCCATGCAGCAAGGTTGCGCCGACGCTGACGGCCTTGTCGACCCAATCAAATTCGGCAAAGGCCGGCAGGCCGTCAATGTAGATATTGGCGCGGAAGCGGATCGGATCGAGCTCCATGCCGGTGACCTTTTCCAGTGCCCGGACGGTTGCCAGATTGATGATCGAGGCAAAACCGGAGCGCGAATCCATGAAGCGGAAGCCGATCGGCGCGGTCAGCACTTTCGGGTCGCCGGCGAGCTCCTTGGCCAGGAACGTCTTGAAGAACGTCTCGATCGCGGTGCGGCCCTCCGCCGTCGCGAGATCGGCCCGGACGGCTTCGGCGCCGTCGGCTGCGATCGCCAGTTCGCCGGTCGCCTCGTCGTAATGGGTCTTCAGCCTGGCCAGCGCCGCCTGTCGGGCGAGCACCAGGAACTTGGTCTTGGGCTGGTGTTCCGGCGCCGCCGGATCGAAGCCGGACGGGCCGTTCTCGATGGCGAACAGCCTGTCGCCGGGAAAATGGCCGGCGGTGGCGAGCTCGGCTTCGATCAGCGGTTCCGCCGAAAGCCCCTTCACGGGGTAGCGATAAAGGGCGGCGATGCGGGCGGTCATGGCATGTCCTGGGCGGATTGTCGGCGGCCTTGACGTGACGCAAGGCGCCGGCGCGGTCAAGCCGCCAGCCCGTCACTCATGATTGCGGAGCTGCCGCCGGGATCACGCGGCGGTGACCGAAGCCTCTTCCGCTCTGAAACCTGCCTCCCCATATCGGGCCTGCCGGTCGCTTCGGGGCCGGGACACTCATTCGGTCGGACGTTTCCTCCGGGCTCATCCGAGACGGCGGGATCGGTCAAAGGAGAGACCATATGAACTTTGAAAAATATACCGAGCGCGCCCGCGGTTTCGTGCAGTCGGCGCAGATGCTTGCAACCCGCGAAGGCCATCAGCAATTCGCGCCCGAGCACCTCCTGAAGGTTCTGCTCGATGATCCCGAGGGCCTGTCCGCCGGCTTGATCCGCCAGGGCGGCGGCCAGCCGCAGGTCGCGCTGCAGCGGACGGAAGAGGCGCTGAAGAAAATTCCCAAGGTGCAGGGCGCCGGCGCTGGCCAGCTCTATCTCGCCCCCGGCATCGCGCGCGTCTTCGACGTTGCAGAAAAGGCCGCCGACAAGGCCGGTGACAGCTTCGTCACGGTCGAGCGCCTGTTGCTGGCGCTGGCATTGGAAAAGGACACCGAGGCCGGCAAGGCGCTGGCAGCGGCAGGTGTCACCCCGCAGGCGCTCAACAAGGCGATCGAGACCCTGCGCAAGGGCCGCACCGCCGACTCGGCCTCGGCTGAGAACGCCTATGATGCCCTGAAGAAATATGCCCGCGACCTGACGGCGGCGGCCCGCGAGGGCAAGCTCGACCCGGTGATCGGCCGCGACGAGGAGATCCGCCGCACCATCCAGGTGCTGTCGCGCCGGACCAAGAACAATCCGGTGCTGATCGGCGAACCGGGTGTCGGCAAGACCGCCATCGTCGAAGGCCTGGCGCTGCGCGTCGTCGACGGCGACGTGCCGGAGAGCCTGAAGGACAAGGCGATCCTGTCGCTCGACATGGGCTCGCTGATCGCCGGCGCCAAATATCGCGGTGAATTCGAAGAGCGCCTGAAGGCCGTGCTGCAGGAGGTGACCTCGTCCGACGGCGGCATCGTGCTGTTCATCGACGAGATGCACACCCTGGTCGGTGCCGGCAAGGCGGATGGCGCGATGGACGCCTCCAACCTGCTGAAGCCGGCGCTGGCGCGCGGCGAGCTGCATTGCATCGGCGCGACCACGCTCGACGAATATCGCAAGCACGTCGAGAAGGACGCAGCCCTTGCCCGCCGGTTCCAGCCGGTGTTCATCCCCGAACCGTCGGTCGAAGACACGATCTCGATCCTGCGCGGCCTGAAGGAGAAATACGAACAGCATCACCAGGTCAGGATCACCGACTCGGCGATCGTCGCGGCGGCGACCCTGTCGAACCGCTACATTACCGACCGGTTCCTGCCGGACAAGGCGATCGACCTGGTCGACGAGGCCTCGGCCCGCCTGCGCATGCAGGTCGATTCCAAGCCCGAGGAGCTGGACGAGATCGACCGGCGCGTGATCCAGCTGAAGATCGAGCAGGAGGCCCTGAAGAAGGAGACCGATGCGGCGTCCAAGGACCGGCTGAAGCGGCTGGAGAAAGAACTCGCCAGCCTCGAGGAAGAAAGCGATGCGCTGACGTCGCGCTGGAAGGCGGAGAAGGACAAGCTGGGTGCCGCCGCCGATATCAAGAAGCGGCTGGACGAGGCGCGCAACGCGCTGGCCAATGCGCAGCGCAAGGGCGACTGGGCCAAGGCCGGCGAACTGTCCTACGGCGTCATTCCCGAGCTCGAGAAGAAGCTGACCGAGACCGAACAGGCGAGCGCCAATGCCAGCGCCATGGTCGAGGAGGCGGTCACCGCCGACCACGTCGCGCAGGTTGTCTCGCGCTGGACCGGCGTGCCGGTCGACCGGATGCTCGAGGGCGAGCGCGACAAGCTGTTGCGCATGGAGGATGAAATCGCCAGGCGGGTGGTCGGCCAGGGCGAGGCGGTGAAAGCGGTCTCGACCGCGGTGCGCCGCGCGCGGGCCGGCCTGCAGGACCCGAACCGGCCGATCGGCTCGTTCATGTTCCTAGGACCCACCGGCGTCGGCAAGACCGAGCTGACCAAGGCGCTCGCCGAATTCCTGTTCGACGACGAGACCGCCATGGTCCGCCTCGACATGTCGGAATATATGGAGAAGCATTCGGTGAGCCGGCTCATTGGTGCGCCTCCCGGCTATGTCGGTTATGACGAGGGCGGCGCCTTGACCGAAGCGGTCCGGCGCCGGCCCTATCAGGTCGTGCTGTTCGACGAGATCGAGAAGGCCCATCCGGATGTCTTCAACGTGCTGCTGCAGGTGCTCGACGACGGGCGGCTGACCGACGGGCAGGGGCGGACGGTCGATTTCCGCAACGTGCTCATCATCATGACCTCCAATCTCGGCTCCGAACTCTTGGTCATGCAGAACGAGGGCGAGGAGGTGGATCAGGTGCGCGAGGCCGTCATGGCCATCGTGCGCGGCCATTTCCGCCCCGAATTCCTCAACCGGGTCGACGAGATCATCCTGTTCGGCCGGCTGAAGCGCGAGCAGATGACGGCGATCGTCGACATCCAGCTGAAGCGCCTGCAGAAGCTCTTGGACGAGCGCAAGATCCTGCTCGACATGGACGGCAAGGCCAAGGTCTGGCTCGCCGATAAGGGCTACGACCCGGCCTATGGCGCGCGTCCGTTGAAGCGGGTGATCCAGAAATGGCTGCAGGATCCGCTGGCCGAAAAGATCCTCGGCGGCGAGATCAAGGACGGCGACAAGGTCACGGTGACGGCGGGGACCGACCGCTTGTTCTTCGAGACCAAGGCGCAGGCGCTGGCGGCGGAATGACCCGCCGCGCTTGAGCTCCATCCGCAGATCGACAGGGGCCTCCTTCGGGAGGCCTTTGTTTTTTTGCGCCGGAGGTTCCGGGGGGACCCGCATGAACGCCGCGGTGGCGCTGGGCTTGCCGGGTTGTCCTTGCCGGCCGGCTCCATGGCGCCTAAAACGCCGGGCATGACAAGTTTTTCCCCCATCCGCATCATTGGCGGCGGCCTCGCCGGGTCCGAAGCCGCCTGGCAGATCGCCTCCGCCGGCGTGCCGGTGGTCATTCATGAGATGCGCCCGGTGCGCGAGACCGATGCGCACAAGACCGAAGGCCTGGCCGAGCTGGTCTGCTCGAACTCGTTCCGCTCGGATGATGCCGAAAACAATGCGGTCGGCCTGTTGCATGCGGAGATGCGGCGCATGGGCTCGCTCATCATGCGCATGGGCGATGCCCATCAGGTGCCGGCGGGCGGGGCGCTGGCGGTCGACCGCGACGGTTTCAGCCAAGGGGTGACAGCGGCATTGGAGGCCCATCCCTTGGTGACGATCGCACGCGAGGAGGTGGCTGGCCTGCCGCCCGCCGACTGGGACAATGTGATCATCGCCACCGGTCCCTTGACCTCACCGGCGCTGGCCGAGGGCATCCGGGCGATCACCGGTGAGACCGCGCTCGCCTTCTTCGACGCCATCGCGCCGATCGTCCATTTCGAGACGGTCAACATGGACATCGCCTGGTTCCAGTCGCGCTACGACAAGCCCGGTCCCGGCGGCACCGGCGCCGACTATATCAACTGCCCTTTGACCAAGGACGAATACGAGGCTTTTGTCGACGCGCTGCTGGCCGGCGACAAGACCATGTTCAAGGAGTGGGAGGGCACGCCCTATTTCGACGGTTGCCTGCCGATCGAGGTGATGGCCGAGCGCGGCCGCGAGACCCTGCGCTGGGGGCCGATGAAGCCGGTCGGGCTGACCAACAGGCACAAGCCAACCGAGAAGGCCTATGCCGTGGTCCAGCTGCGCCAGGACAACAAGCTGGGCACGCTGTTCAACATGACCGGCTTCCAGACCAAGCTGAAATATGGCGAACAGGCCCGGGTGTTCCGGATGATCCCGGGGCTCGAAAACGCCGAGTTCGCCCGGCTTGGCGGCATTCACCGCAATACCTATCTGAACTCGCCGAAAATGCTCGACGAGACGCTCCGGCTGAAGGTGGAACCGCGGCTGCGCTTCGCCGGCCAGATCACCGGCTGCGAGGGCTATGTCGAGAGCGCGGCGATCGGTGGCCTGGTCGGGCGTTTCGCCGCGGCCGAAAGGCTTGGCCTCGAGGCGCGGCTGCCGCCGGTGACCACGGCGCATGGCGCCCTGATCAACCACATCACCGGCGGTCACATGACGACGATCGACGAAGGGCCACGCTCGTTTCAGCCGATGAACGTCAATTTCGGGCTGTTTCCGCCGCTCGAGCAAAGTCCGACCAAGGGGCCGGACGGCGTGAGGCTGCGCGGCACTGCGAAAACCCAGGCGCGCAAGCAGGCTTTGAGCGCGCGGGCGCTGGTCGATCTCGAGGCCTGGCTCGGCGAGACGAGGCTGGCTGCCGCCGAATAGAGGACGGGCGCCGGTTCGGTCGGGGGCTCTAGCGTCCGCTCTGCGCGGTGACGCGCGTCTCGGCACGGTCGCGGGTCATCAGGTTGTCGATGCGCTCGCGCTCGCGCATGAACTCGGCCAGGACCCGGCCTTCCAGTTCGCGGCCGCGCGGCACGCGCACGCGCATCGGGTCGACGAAGCGGCCATTGACCATGACCTCGTAGTGCAGGTGCGGGCCGGTGGCGAGGCCGGTATTGCCGAGATAGCCGATCACCTGGCCCTGACGCACGCGTGTGCCTTCGGCGATGCCGCGGGCAAAACCCGACATGTGCGAATAGGTCGAGGTGTAGCCGTTGGCGTGTTCGATCTCGATGCGCCGGCCATAACCGCTCGACCAGGCGGCCTTCGCGATGACGCCGTTGCCGGCCGCGATGATCGGCGTGCCGATGCGATCGGCCCAGTCGACGCCGGTATGCATCTTGTAATAGCCCATGATCGGGTGGCGGCGCATGCCGAACTCGGAGCGCATCTGGCCCGAGGTGATCGGTTTGCGGATGAGGAACTTGCGGGCCGATTTGCCCTGCTGGTCGTAGTAGTCGACGATGCCGTCGGCGGTCGAGTGGAAGCGGTAATAGCGCCTGGTCTCGCCGGCGGTCGTCAGCGATGTGTAGAGGATGTCGCCGCGGCCGGCATCGCCCTCTTCGTCGGACGCGTAAAACACCTCGAACAGGTCGCCTTGGCCGACACGCCGGTTGAAATCGACATCGTGGGAATAGAGCCGGATCATCTCGTCGATGATCGGTTTGGGGATGTCCTGGCGCAGCGCCGTCTCGTAGATGGCGTTGTAGAGGCGCATGCCCTGGCCGTCGTCCTCCTCCTCCGAATCCTGGGTGATGGTGGCGGCGTCGGCCGGGTCTTCCATGGCGACATAGCGGCCCTCGTCGGAGAGCGCCACGGCCGATTCCGGGCCGCGGTCGCCGACCAGGATGACCCGCACCGGCTGCAGCCGGGCGGTCGGGCCAGGCGCGAACAGCACGCGGACACGCTGGCCTTCGCGCAGCGTGATCTCGCGGCCGCCGCGGCCGAAAGCGGTGGCGATCAGGCGGGCGTCCTCGCGGGTCGCGCCGAGCTCCATGAGAATGCTGGAAATGGTGTCGCCGGCCTTGGCGATGGCGGCCCGGTCCGGCGGGGTCGCACTCGCGGCGGCCGGCTGGGCGACGGCCTTCGGCACGCGCGACACATTGGAGGCGGCCGGGTCGATCGCATTGGCATCGACGGGCGCCGGCGCATCGACGAAGGCTGCCGCCTGCGGCAGCGAAACGGGAATGGCCTGCTCGCGCCGGATCGCCACCTCACGGACCCGTGCCAGGATCTCGTCGGTGGTCAGCGTCATCATGCTGCGCTCGGCGAGCTGCAGGCTCGCCATGTCGCGATTGACGATGGTGACTTCGCCATCGGTATCGGGCTCGGCCTCCTGGGCGCGTTCCGGCTGATCGCCGGCAAGCAGGCGCAGCGGATTGAACTCGGGAATGTCG